>NZ_JAANOV010000001.1 GCF_011758745.1 Amycolatopsis granulosa | reverse complement strand
CGGCGGGGCACTGGGTGCCCGAGCAGATCGCCGCCGCGGGCGGGGAACCCCTGCTCGCCGCGCCCGGGGAGCACACGCACGCCGTCGAGTGGTCCGCGGTCGTCGCGGCCCGGCCCGACGTCCTGCTCCTGCTGCCGTGCGGCCTGCCACCGGACCGCACGGAATCCGAGCTGGACCTGCTCGCCACCCGCCCGGGCTGGTCCGGCCTGCCGGCCGTGCGCAGCGGACGGGTGTGGGTCCTCGACGGCCCGGCCTACTTCAACCGGCCCGGCCCGCGCGTCGTGCGCGGCGCGGAAATCCTCGCCCACGTGCTGCACGGCATCGGGGACGTGACCCCGGAGGAGGCGCGCCCGGCCCGCACCCCGGGCTCCGGCGGGGCACCTCCGGTCTGATCCCGGGTACCGCCGGCAAAACCCTGCGTGGTCAGGACGCGGTCTGCCGCCACACGAGGACGCGCCCGGTCGCCGCGGTGCCGCCGGGCAACTGCGTGGGCCGTTCCGTCAGCCGGGTGAAGCCGAGCCGGGCCGGCACCGCCGCGCTGCGGTGGTTGGCGACGTCGTGCACGATCTCGACCCGGTTGGCGCCGACGCGGAAGGCTTCGGTGGTGAGCAGGCGCGCCGCGCGGGTGGCCCAGCCGCGACCGGTGTAGGGCTTGCCCAGCCAGTAACCGATCTCCAGGCCACCGCGGCCGATGCGGGCCATCAGCCCGCAGCTGCCGGCGATCGCCCCGTCCGGGGCGACGATCGCGTAGTCGAACGTCTCGGCCGCGAGCCAGCTCTCCCGCGTCAGCATCAGGAACTCCCGCGCGTCGCGCTCGGTGTAGCTGCCGACCGCCCACGGCATCCAGGGTGCGAGGTGGTCCAGCGACTCGTCGACCAGGCGATGCAGCGCTTCGGCGTCGCCGGCCCACCACCGGCGCAGCACGATCACCCCGTCCGACAGGCTCTCCGCAGGGATCTGCATCCCTCGATCATCCCCGCCCCGGTGCTCGCCCGCACGGGAGATTCCAGCGATAGATCGTGATCACGCTGGGGCGACGGCCGGCGGTGGTGGTCGCTTGCTTGGATCGGGCCTGGTGGCGGCGTCGCCGGTGGGACCAGCGGAGCCGGTGGGCCCTGTCGTGCACGCGTACACGTGAACGTGCCCAGCTACTACGGATGAACGCGCTCGGGTTGTGGTGTGGTGCGGGCCGTTGGCCGGCACTCCCGGTCAACGCCGGTAGTAGTCGTCGATGGGGGCGCGTGCCACGTCGAACAGAGCCGGGCCGTCCTGCGCTACCGCCGGCCAGGCGCCTGAGTCCGGGTTGAGTTCGATGAGTTGCTCGGTGGAAAGCGCGTAGACGACCCGGCCGAGTCCGGAGCGGACGATGCCGCCCGCGCACATGGAGCATGGCTGGCAGCTGGTGTACATGGTGGTGCGTACGGCCGTGTCATGGTCGAGTTCGCGGGCCGCCCAGCGGGCGAGTTTCAGTTCCGGGTGGGCGCTGATGTCGTTGTCGCGCCGCACCGTGTTGTGGGCTTCGGCGAGAATCGCTCCGTCCGGGCCGACCAGCAGGGAGCCGTACGGCGCGTCGCCGAGGGTGATGGCATGGGCCGCGATGTCGATGGCGCGCCGCAGGAAATCCTCGTCGGCAGCAGTGATCACGGTGTGGTCCTCCAGTGTGTGGCCACGGCGGTGAGTGCCTGCCAGGCTGCGCTGGGACGCCGAGTCTCCTCCGGATCTCCGTGGTAGGGGTCGAGCACGACGGTGCCGGAGCCGAGCAGACGGAGCTGGTTCAGATCGTCGAGGATCTGCTCGATGGTGCCGGAGCCGGCCGGCCGATCGGGGTCGTTGACGGGTGTGGTGGTCAGCCGCAGGACGATGCGGGGCGCGAACGCCGGCAGCGAGTGGTTCGTCACGGCCGAGCGCAGCCAGGGAAGGGTGGCCCGCAGCGGGTGCCAGGCGGCGTCGAACCTGATGGCGCGTCGGATCGCTGCCTCGCTGTTGCCGCCGACCCAGATGGGTATCGGGCTGGTCCGGCCGTCGGCCTCCTTTTGCAAGGTCTTCCGCAGGGTGCCGAGGTACTCGTCGGTCAGCCTGCCGCGCGCGGCGAACGGCACGCCGAGCGCCTCGAACTCCTGACGTGCCCCGCCGACGCCCACCCCGAGCACGAGCCGGCCGCCGCTGAGCTGGTTGAGGTTGGTGGCCATGCGCGCCACCAGCAGCGGATGCCGGTAGGGCAGCACGAGCACGGTGGTACCCAGCCGAACCGTGGTGGTGGTGCCGGCCAGCCAGGACAGCGTGGTGAACGGCTCGTAGAACGGCTCCGGGTACCGCACGGCCACGTCCGGGGTGACGGCCACGTGATCCGACACCATGAGGAGGTCGAAGCCGAGCCCCTCCACGATCCGCGCCCACTCGCGCAGCACGCCGGGATCGGTTCCCGGCCCGAAGTTCGGTACGTTGACGCCAAGTTGCATGGTTGAGGTTATCCCGGCGATCAAGGAGCTTGGAAGTGGCATCTCCCGGCAGTCTCTCACATTTTCCAGTCATTTTCCCGGTAAAATGACGAAATGACCGTGAATCTTGACGACGTCGATTGGGCGATCCTCGACGAGTTGCAACGGGAGGCGCGCATCTCCCTCAGCGAGTTGGGGCGGCGCGTGAGCCTCAGCCCGTCAGCCACCACGGAACGGGTGCGGCAACTGGAGGCGATGGGCGTCATCACCGGCTACCACGCCGTGGTCGACCTGGCCAAGGTCGGCTACCCCATACTCGCCGTCGTCCGGTTGAAGTACCCGGGCAACCACCACCAGCCGCTGCGCCGACTGCTCGCCGAGCGACGCGAGATCCTGGAGTGCCTGCGCACCACCGGCGACGACTGCTACACCCTCAAGGTGGCCGCGACCTCCATGGAGCATCTGGAGACGCTCATGGACGAGCTGGCCGGCTTCGGCAGCACGACCACCAGCGTCGTCTACAGCCAGACGCTGCCCTTTCACGGACCGCCCCGGCCCTGACCGACAGCAGGCCCGGCGACATCCGCACAGCCCACCTCAGTACCCGGGAAACCCAACCCGCCAAGGCCACACGAGGTGTCACCCGTTGCGAACTGCCCCCGTGGAGGACCGCGGGGCCATGGCTTCGGCCGTCGCCGAAGACCTCGCAAGCGTGATCACGACCACCGCTGGAGTACTAGTTCATGATCGCGCTGTCGGGCACCGCGGTGTCGTTGCGGAGGGCGTCGAACAGCTGCCGGGACTTGCTCTTGTCCCAGTGCTCGGCGGAGGCCGTGGTGACCGGCACGGTCGTGGACAGCACCCCGTCGGAGGAGATGCCGCGCATCGCCCACGCCAGGCCCACCAGGTTGTGCAGGTGGTCCCCGGAATCCATGGTCAGCGCGTCCGGCGCCGCCCCCAGCAGCGGGAAGAAGTCGAACGGGTTGAGCAAGGTCCCGGGGCTGGCGATCTGGCTGACCAGCGCGCCGATGAACTTGCGCTGGTTCTCCACCCGGTCCAGGTCGGAGCGCGGGGTCGCGTCGCTGTGCCGCATGCGGACGAAGCCGAGCGCGTGCGCGCCGTCGAGCTCCTGGCAGCCGGCGGGGATCGTGATGCCGGTCATCGTGTCGTGCATCTCCTTGTCGACGCACATGTCCACGCCGCCGATCGCATCCACGATGGTCGCGAACCCGCCGAAGCCGATCTCGGCGTAATGGTCGATGCGCAGCCCGGTGGCCTGCTCGACCGTCTTCACCAGCAGCGGCGCACCGCCCAGGGAGAACGCGGCATTGATCTTGCTCGTGCCGTGTCCGGGAATGGCGACCTCGGAGTCGCGCGGCAGGCTCACCAGAGTCGGCTTGGTGTCGTTGTCCGGCAGGTGCGCGAGCATGATCGTGTCGGTGCGCTGCCCGCCCCCGGCGGCCGCCACGTCCCCGGTGACCAGGCGCTGCTCGTCCTCGGCGGACAGGCCCTCGCGGCTGTCGGACCCGACGATCAGCCAGTTCGTGCCCGACGCCGCGGCGGGGCGGCCGTTGTAGTCCTCGATCGCGGCGACCCGGTGGATCGAGAACTCCAGGTAGATCCACACGCCGGCGAAGAACAGCAGGACCACCGACAGGAGCGTGAGCAGGATCTTGCCCGGCCCGAACCGGCGGCGGCGCGAGCGCGGCGGCCGGGCGGCCGGCGGGACGCCGCCGCGGGAGGGCATCGCGCGCGTCGGCGGCGGTCCGCTCCGCCGGGGCGGGGCCTGCCGGTAGCCGTCGGCGCGGCCGGGCACCGGCATCATCTGTGCGGGCTGGTGCTGCCGTGGCCCGCGCGGAGCGCGCGCTGGGTGTCCGCCCTGGTTCGTCACGCCATCACCGTTCCCCGATCGACCGGCCCTAGGACGTCCCTAGTGAACCGCAAGCCGTCCTCCCGAGGACGTGCAGCACCCCGAACGGGTTGCGCGCGGTCACGCGGGCAGGCGAAGCCGCTGGTCGGGAGCCGCTGACCAGGCGGTGAGCGGCGCCACGCCGGCCGCGTCCCGGGCGAAGTCACGCACCAGCCGCGTCCACACCCCGGGCCGGAACAGCATCGCGTGCCCCTCGGACATGACCTCCATCCGCACCACCCACTCCGCGACGGCCTGCGCACGCTGCGCATAGGCGAAGGACTCCGCGGGGCTGGTGATGCGGTCGCGCGTGCCGTGCGCGATCAGCACGGCACGGCCGGTCACCGGCTCGACCGGCTCGCCGGGCGGGGTCCACGGGGCCAGCGCCAGGACCGAGCGCACCGCCGGGTCGTCGGCGACGCGCAGCGCGACCCGGCCGCCCATCGAGTGCCCGACGAGGTACACCGGCACGCCGGGCCGCTCGGCGCGGATCCGCTCCAGCGCCCACCGCGCGTCGGCGACCGGGTGCTGGTCGGGCTCGTTCCAGCCACGAACGCGGTTGCGCAGCAGCCGCACCTCCACGCCGTGCGGCGCGCCCGCACCCGCGATGGACCGCGCCAGCGGCGCCATCCGCAGGTAGGCCAGCCCCCACGGCCGGACCACGCCGAGGCCGTTCTCCGCACCCCCGTGCAGGACCAGCACCACGGCCCGCACCGGTCCGCGGGCTCGCCAGGTCATCAGCACGGGATCGCTCGTCACGTGTCGTCCAACGTCCCGGGCAGCGGGAATCTTCCGTCCGGCCACCGCGGTGGGTGGTCCGTTCCCTAGGCTCGGCCGGGTGATCAACGATCTGGTGGCCGGCGCGCTCGGGCGGGCCGGCGAACGCAACGCCGCCGCGATCCGGCAGGCGGCCGGGCTGGTGCTGGACGCGGTGCGGGCGGATGCGCTCGTCTTCACCGCCGGGGCGGGGCACTCGCTCGCGGCGGTGGCCGAGACCTTCTACCGCGCCGGCGGCCTGGCCTGCGTGTATCCGCTCTACCACCCGGACCTGCTGCCGCTGCACAGCGCGGCCGCCAGCACGGCCGCCGAGCGGCGGTCCGGGCTGGCGGCGCAGGTGCTCGCCGAGCGCGCTCCCGGCCCGGGCGACGTGCTGTTCGTGTTCTCCAACTCCGGCGTCAACCCGTACCCGGTGGAGCTGGCGGCGGCGGTCCGGGCGCCGGTGGTGGCGGTGACCTCGCGCGCCGCGGTGGCGGCCGCCCCGCGCCGGTCGCCCAGCACGCTGCCCGACCACGCCGACGTGGTCCTCGACACCGGTGTGCGGCCCGGCGACGCGGCCTTCCCCGAGGACGGCCCGCGCACGGTGGCGCTGTCGTCGCTGCTCAACGTCTACCTCTGGAACGAGGTGCTGGCGCACGTCGACGACCTCGCCCGCGCGGCGGGTATCGAGGTGCCGTTGTGGCGCAGCTCGAACGTGGCCGACGGCGACGCGGCGAACACGGCTCTCCTGGAGCGCTACCGCCCCCGGGTCCCGGCGCTGCGTTAAGCCGCGGCCGGTTCCTCGCTGAACTGGGTGTGGTGCAGGTCGGCGTAGCGGCCGCCCGCGGCGAGCAGTTGCTCGTGCGTGCCGCGTTCGACGATGCGCCCGGCCTCGACGACGAGGATCTGGTCGGCCGCGCGCACGGTGGACAGCCGGTGGGCGATGACCAGCGCGGTCCGCCCCTCCAGGGCGTGCGACAGGGCTTCGCTGACGGCCGCCTCGGATTCGGAGTCCAGGTGGGCCGTGGCCTCGTCCAGCACGATCACCCGGGGCTGTGCGAGCAGCAGCCGCGCGATGGTCAGGCGCTGCCGTTCGCCGCCGGAGAGCCGGTAGCCGCGCTCCCCCACCAGGGTGTCGAGCCCGTCGGGCAGGCTGCGGACCAGCTCGGCCAGCCGCGCCCGCTCCAGCGCGTCCCAGATCTCCTCGTCCGTGGCGCCGGGCCGCGCGTACTCCAGGTTGGCCCGGATGGTGTCGTGGAACAGGTGCCCGTCCTGCGTGACCACGCCGACGGTGTCCCGGATCGCGGTGAACGCCAGGTCCCGGACGTCCACATCGGACAGCCGGATCGACCCGGAGTCGGTGTCGTAGAGGCGCGGCAGCAGCGACGCGATCGTGGACTTGCCGGCTCCGGACGAGCCGACGAGCGCCACCATCTGCCCCGGTTCGGCGCGGAAGCTGATTCCGTGCAGCACCTCCTCGCCCCCGCGGCTGTCCAGCGTGGACACGTCCTCCAGGGAGGCGAGCGAGTACCGGTCGGCCGCCGGGTAGGCGAAGGTGACGTCGGCGAACTCGACCGACACCCCGCCCTCGGGCACGGTCCGCGCGCCCGGTTTCTCGGTGATCATCGGCTCGAGGTCGAGCACCTCGAAGATCCGCTCGAACGACACCAGCGCGGTCATCACATCCACCCGGACGTTGGCCAGCGCCGTCAGCGGACTGTAGAGCCGGGTGAGCAGCAACGCCAGCGCCACGACCGTGCCGGGGGCGAGCTGCCCGCGGATCGCCAGCCAGCCGCCCAGGCCGTAGACCAGGGCCTGCGCCAGCGCCGAAACCAGGGTGAGGCTGGTCATGAACCAGCGGGTGAGCATCGCCGTCCGCACCCCGATGTCCCGCACCCGGCCGGCGCGGGCGCCGAAGTTCTCGGCCTCCCGCCCCGGCCGGCCGAACAGCTTGACCAGGGTGGCGCCGGGCGCGGAGAACCGCTCGGTCATCTGCGTGGTCATCCCGGCGTTGAGCTGGGCGGATTCCCGCTGCAGGGCGGCCATCCGGCGGCCCATGCGGCGGGCCGGCAGCACGAACACCGGCAGGAGCACCAGCGCCAGCAGCGTCACCTGCCAGGACAGTGTCACCATGACCCCGAGTGAGAGCACCAGCTGGATCACGTTGGTGACCAGTCCGGACAGGGTCGCGGTGAAGGTGCGCTGCGCGCCGATCACGTCGTTGTTCAACCGGCTCACCAGCGCGCCGGTGCGGGTACGGGTGAAGAACGCGATCGGCATCCGCTGCACGTGCTCGAACACCGCGCGGCGCAGGTCGTAGATCAGCCCCTCGCCGATGCGGGCGGACAGCCAGCGCTCGACCAGCCCGAACCCGGCGTCGGCGATGGCGAGCGCCGCCACCACGGCCGCCAGCAGACCGACCAGGCCGGCCTCCCGCCCGCGCACGATCGTGTCCACCACCTTGCCGGCCAGCACGGGGGTGGTCACCGCGATCACGGCCGACACCACGGTCAGCGCCAGGAACACCAGCAGGCTGCGCCAGTACGGCCGGGCGAACCGCGCCACCCGGCGCACCGTGCCCGGCGCCAGTCCCTTCGGCGCGTCCGCCGACCGCATCGCCGAACTCATCAACGACCAGGTGTTGTCCACATCGTCCTCCGCCGCGCCGCCGCAAACAGCTCCAGATTACTTCAGGTTTGCGGCCGGATGGCGCGAGACGGCCCCGGGGTCGCCACCGCCGCGACGGCACGCACTACATCCAGCTCGGCGGAGGCTTCCGCTATTCCGTGACGCCGGGCTCACCCGCCGCGGCGCGGGTGCCCGCGACGGCGTCCAGGCCGGCCAGGAACAGGGCGAGGTCGGCGGCCCAGAGCCGCTCCAGCACCCGGGGATCGGCGTCGGGGAGCTGGTCGAGTCCGGCGATGAACAGGCACAGGATCCGGATCACCTGCAATGCCGTGGCCTCGGCCCGCTGCCCGAAGCCCGCCTCGGTGAGCACGGTCACCAGCCGGGCACCGATCGGCTGCGGCAGGTGACCGGCGGCGGCGTTGCGCGCGATGTGCCAGGCGACGCCGGGGCACCGGTGCAGCACACCCCACCCCATCTCCCCCAGGCGGCGCACGTACTCGCGCCAGCCGGTCCCGCGTGTGGGGACGAGGAGGATCCGCGCGGCGATGTCGTCGACGACGGCGGCGACGAGGACGTCCCGCCCGCCACCCAGGTGGTGGAACACCGCGCCCGGGTAGACCCCGACCTGCTCGGACACCGCCCGCAGCGACCACCCCTCCAGCCCTCGGCGGCGGGTGAGCTCGACGGCCGCGGCGACGATCTGGTCGCGGGTGAGGCCCTTGCTGATGCGGGGATGGTTCACCGGGAGCCTCCCCGCGTCCGTCGCCGCACACACGCCTGGCACACCCTCCCCGCGGCGGTGCCGACGACGGGACCGGTCCGGACACCGGATCGGGGTAAGGCAATCATGGCTCGTTCCTCGGTACTTCGTGAGTTCCTGGCCGACGCCGGCGGCTCCACGCCGCCAGGATTCCGGCCGATCGGCGATCTACGTCACGGCACTGCAGGGTTTCGCATGCCAGATCTCCCCTGTGCGGAATTACCTGTTCAATCTCGCATGGTCCCCGCCGCGGGTGCGCTCCAGCATGCGCGCCGGTGTCTGCCGCCGAGCCCCGCCGCCGCGCCGCCGATGTGATCGCCGAACGGATTCGCCGGCTGCGCGCGTCGCGCAGCCTGACCCGGGAACGTCTCGCCTCCCGATCGGGGATTTCGGTGCGGCATCCGAGTGCGCTGGAGGACGGCGAGATCGCATCACCGGGGCTCATGGTGCTGCTGCGGGTCGCCAGGGGGTTGCGCTGCGGGAGCACGGAGCCGCCCGGCGGTCTGCCTCCCACCGAACCCGCGCGTGGCGCTCCGGTCCCGGCCCGACCGGTGGCGGGGCTGGCCGCCACGAGCCCGGCCGGACCGAGGTGACGGCCCGGTGGGTTCCCGGATGCATCGACCGCATCCGGTTCCCGCGGCCGCGGTGATGACACCGACGCGGTCACCTCACCCGCGGCGATGGCACGTGCTGGCACATCATGCCCCTCGGTGTCCCGCCCTAGGGAAGAGCGGCGGCGATGCCCTGGCCCGGCGTCAGGATGCGAGCCGGGTCGAACTGCTGCTTGGTGGCCACGACCGCGTCCCAGTGCGGGCCGTAGTGCCGCCGCCAGTCCGCGGCGGTGAATCCGTGGCTTCCGATGGGGTACACCACGCCGCCCCGCGCCAGCGCAGCGGCGATCCAGTCCCGGTTGCGCGCCAGCATCGCCTCGGCGTAGCCGGGTTCGGGATCGTGCTCGGAACAGGTGAGGACGTCGAAGAGCCAGATCAACTCGTCGGGTTGCTGCTCGGGCAGCCGCAGCCGGGGCCGGCGGAAAGCTCCCGCGCGGTGCGGGAACAGCAGCACGAAACCCTCACCGTGTGGTGCGGACCAGTCGTCCGGTGTCATCCGGGACAGCGTGCTGGTGACGTAGTCGCCGATCTGGGAGTCGGCGAGGAACACGTCGAACCAGGGCTTGCGCCGCTCGTCCCAGCCGGCCTGCCGCCATTGATCGATGATGCCGGAGTACTTGAGAGCGTGATCGAGATAACCCAGCTGTTCCTGCTGCGCCGGGCCGGTCCAGTCCAGCCCGTCCACGGGATCGGCGGAGGCGTACCGGCCGTCGTCGTACTCGTAGCGGGCCAGGTGGATCAGGAAGGTCGGCGCCGGGTTGCGTCCGCCACCGGGCAGTTCCATCCCCGGCGGCATGATCATGCAGTACACCTCGTCCAGCAGCCCGCCGCGGATCAAGGTCCGCATGATGCGGAACGCGGCGGCCGCATCGGCCAGGGGCAGCACCCACGTGCGCACCTGGGTGGGCATCGACATCAGCGCCAGCTCGGCACGGGTGATGATGCCGACCTGCCCGAGCCCGCCCAGTGCCGCCGCGAACAGATCCGGGTTCTCGGTTTCCGACGCCCAGCGGATCTCCCCCCGGCCGGTGACGATCTGCAGGCGGCGCACGAAGTCGACCTGGGCGCCCAGCCGGTAGTTCGGGCTGATGCCGCCGGCACTGAGCGTGCCACCGACCGACAGCGGCACGTATCCGGTCAGACCGCCGGCAAAAGCCAGTTTCGGTCCCGCCAGGGTCCGCACCAGGTCCGACCAGAGCACGCCCGCGTCCACGTCGACCACGCCGTCGACGGGAGGGCGGATGGCGCCGAGGCTGGTCATGTCGACGACCAGGCCGTCGCGTACGAGCGACTGGCCCTGCGTCTGGTGGTGGGTGCCCTGCGGCGCCACCGGGATGTGGTGGTCGTGGCAGAGCCGCACCATGGTGGCGACGTCCTCGGCCGTGGCCGGCCGCAGCACCGCGCCCGGCCGGTGCGTCACCAGCCGTCCCAGGTCGCGCGAGGCCGCGTCCCGTGCGGCGTCGTCGACGAGCAGCTCCCCGGCCAGCGGGGGGACCGTGACGACGGTGCCCGAGAGCTGGGTGGTCCAGCAGCGCCGGGCCGGGTCCCAGCCCGCCACCACCTGCGTCATCGCGTCCTGACCCATCGCTCTCCCCTCAACCGCCGCATTGCCTTCCCCGTTCAGGGTCGCCCGACCACGCTCCGTGAACATCCGTGAGATCCACATGGTTGAACCCTGTTCACCGAAAGGTGCCGCCTCCGCTCCCGTACGAGAGGCGTACGAGAGGTGCGCCCTCCCGTACGGGAGGTGCGGCCCGACGCGCCAGCGGACGTACGAAAGATGACAGGACCGACTCCTCTGAACTACAGTTCACGATCGAATAGTTGTACAGCGTTAAACACTGGTGGGATGATCGGTGAACAGTCGAGCGGATCTGGCGAGCGCCGGGCTGACCAGTCTGCTGGGCCGCGACGAGTTGCTGGGCTCCCTGGCGGAGATGCTGCACAACGACACCCGGCTGATCACGCTGACCGGACCCGCGGGAGTGGGCAAGACGCGGCTCGGCGTGACACTGGCGCAGCGGGCCGACGGTGCGTTCGACACCACCGCCGTGGTGTACCTGGCCGACCTCGACCCGTCCGCGACCGCGGAAGCCGTCGCGCAATTCATCGTCGCCGCGCTGGGCATCACCGACCACCACTCGCAGCGCCCGGCGTTGGAAGTGCTCGTCGAGCGGCTGCGCGAGCAGCGTGGCCTGATCGTGCTGGACAACGCCGAGCACCTGCTCGACGCCGCCACCGACGTCGTGATGGCGTTGCTGGACGAGGTCGCCGGCCTCAGCATCGTGGTCACCTCGCGCCACCGGTTGGAGCTGGTCGGCGAGCGCATCGTCACCGTGCCGCCCATGTCCATTCCCGAGCTCACCGCCGCACCGGAACAGGCCCGCACCAGCGATGCGATGGCATTGCTGCTCGAGCGGGCGACGGCCCGCGGCTATCCGGCGATCCCGGAGAACAGCACGGCCTGGGCCGCGCTGATCGAGCTGGCCCGCTGGTCCGGCGGGCTGCCGCTGGTCATCGAGCAGATGGCCGCCCAGATGGGCAAGGGCCTGTCCCCCGATCGCATCCTGCGACGACTCGACGGCGGGCGGCTGCTGGCGGCGGCCGCCCGCCGGATCCAGCCCCATCACCGCACGCTCGACCTCGCCCTGGGCGTGTCGTGGGGGCTGTGCAGCCCGGCCCAGCAGCGGCTGTGGGCGAGGCTCGCGGTCTTTTCCGGCGGGTTCGACCTGGAAGCCGCCGAGGAAGTCTGCGGTGGTGACGAAGAGGTGGACACCGACGAGGTGATGAGCCTGCTCACCGGGCTGGTGCAGCAGTCCATCGTGGTGATCAGCCCGGACGGCCGCTACACCCAGCTGCAACCGCTGCGCGAGTACGGACTGCGGCACCTGGACCAGTTCGGTGAGACACGGCGGCTGCGGGAACGGCATTGCGCCTGGGTCCAGCGGCTCTGCGCCGATGCCGCGGTGCACTGGCTCGGACCGGAGGAGCTGGGCTGGCTGGCCCGGGTGTACGGCGAGCTGCCCAACATCCGGGCGGCCGTGGCGTGGTGTGTCGCCGCCGGTGAGGTGGACGCCGGGATGTCGATCGTCACCGACGTCATGCGCTGCCGGGTGCCCTTCTTCTACGCGCTGCAGGCCACCGTCTGCTCCTGGATGGAGGATCTGTTGCGGATCGAGCCGGACGCGCAGAGCCCGGCTCGGTTGAACGCGCTCGCGGCGGTCGGGTTCGTCCTGACCGCGATCGGGGACAAGACCCGTGGCGGGCGCTATCGCGACCAGTGCCTCGAGCTGGCCGCCAAACTCGATGCCGGGAACAGCCCTCCCGCCCTCTACATCGACGGCACCCATCGCGTGCTCAGCCTGGGCGACGTCGACGGCCTGCCACTGCTGCAGCAGGCCCGGGACGGATTCCGCGCGGCCGGCATGGCCGGTGACGGCCAGATGGCGGCGCTGATCCTCGCGATCGGCGCCGGGCTGCTGGGCCCCGCCGACATCGCTGACGAATCCTCCGACGAATGCCTGCGCGACGCCGAGGCGCACGACTCGCCCTGGGCCATCACCTGGGCCCTGTGGACGCAGGGGCTGCCAGCCCGCACCCAGCGTCGGTACGTGCTCCACGAATGCCTGCGCCCGCAGGTCGAAATGGGCGACCGATGGGGGTCCACCTGGACGGTGGAGGCCGGCGCGTGGTGGCGCTCGGCATCCGGGCAGCCCAAGGACGCGGCCCGGCTGCTGGGCGGTTGCCTGGGGCTGCAGAAACGCCACGGGGTCGGGGTCGGCGGCTTGGTGCCGTTCCAGCGGCAGCGCAAGCTCGCCGAGGAGCGCATCGTCGCCGCGATCGGCGAAGTGGCGTTCCGCCACCACTACGCCGAGGGCACCACACTGACCGCCGAACAGATCTACGAACTGGCCCTGCGCCCGGTCGAAGTTCCCCCCGACACCCGGCCCGATCTCACCCTGGACGTGCTCACCGGCGCCGAGAAGAGGGTGGCCGCCCTGGTGGCCGACGGCCTGAACAACCCCGAGATCGCCCGGGCGCTGACCGTGTCGCGCCGGACCGTGGAAACGCATCTCACCCGGATCTTTCAGAAGCTCCGCCTCAACCGCCGCGCGCAGCTGGCGACCTGGTACATCCAGCAGACCGGGTACGAGGCCGGGCAGCGGCGCGCGGCCCGCTAGGCCCGCCGCGCGCCGCGACCGGGGCGGCCCGTGGAGCGTGGCGGCACACGATCCACGTCGCTGCGAACGCTGGCTAGACCGGCCAGGTCACCGGCAATGCCTTCACCCCGCGGATCACCCCGTAGGTGCGTTGCGGCACGAACCCGTCCGGCAACGCGAAGTCCGGGATCACGGCCAGCAACTCCTCGCAGATCACCCGCAACTCCACACGCGCCAGGTGCAGCCCGAGACACCGGTGCGCACCCGCGCCCCACCCGAGGTGTGGCTTGCGCGGACGGCCGAGGCGGAACTCGTCGCCGTCCGGGAAATAGCGTTCATCGCGGTTGCCCGATCCCCACGTCAGCAGCATCCGGTCCCCCGGCCGCAGTGCGACCCCGGCCAGCTCGGTCTCGGTCACGACGGTGCGGCCGGTGGCCGCTACCGCGGACTCGTGCCGGACGCTTTCCTCCACCAGCTGCGGGATCAGCGCCACATCGGCCACCACCCGGGCGCGCAGGGCGCTGTCCTGGGCCAGCTGGAGCAGGATGCTGGCCAACTGGTCGGTGGTGGTGAGGTTGCCCGCGGCCACCAGCAGGAACGCGAATTTGAGCAACTCGTGATCGCTGGCCACCTTGCCACCGATCTCGCTGTTGGCCACCGAAGTCAGCACGTCCTCCCCGGACCGGCCGCGGCGGGAGCGGATCTGGGCGAGCAGGAACTCGGTGTACTCCTTCCCCACCGCCGCGGCCTCCTGCTCGGTGGTCGCGCCGGACAGCCGGCGCACCAGCGACGCCAGCACGGGCCGCTCCGGTTCCGGAATCCCCATCAGCGAGGCGACCACCAACGGCGGGATCCGCGCGCACAGGTCCGGCACGAAGTCCGCTGCACCTCGCGGGGCCAGCTCCGCGACCACCTCCGCCGCAACCTTCCGCACATAATCGGTGTGCCGGGCGGCGGCGCGGGGCGTGAAGAACGGCTGCAGGTGCCGGCGCCACGCCGCGTGCTCCGTCAGGTCCTGCTCGAACAGCGGTGCGATCACTCCTCCGGTCTCCGGAGCGACCACCACCGCACCGACCTCGGCAGCGGAGGAAAACGTTTCGCCGTGCTCGGCGACGTGCTTGAGGTCGTCGAAGCGGGTCACCACGAACATGCCGCCATGGGCTTCGCTGTGGGCCACCGGGCAATGCCGCCGGAACTCGGACAGGGTGTCGTGCACCGTGTCCGCCACCGCCGGATGGAGATGATCGAAGGTACGGGCCTGCTCCTGCGCCCGTGCCGCCTCGACGTCGCGTCCCGTGAGGTCACTCGTTCGACTCACCATGCTCCTTGACTGCCGCTGCCGGAAGGCTCTGCCTTGTACAACGTACTGGGCACCCGGTGGTGGCAGGCAAGAAAATGCCACTGCCTGGACTAACGCGCGCCCGAAACGAGTGCGGAGCGTCACATCGGCGGAAGCCGGGAGATCCGGGCATCGACGGGCCGGGGAGCCTCGGACTTCGGAGAGCTCTTGCCGGGCACCGCCGCGCAGGGCGTTCTCGGTAACCTTTGCCCATGGGGCGGAACGATCTCGATATGAAACCGCGCGGTGGCGCGCGGTGACCACAGAGCGCACCGCAACGCGCCCGCCGGTCCCGGTCACCGCGTTCGCACGCACGCGCGTACTGCTCCGGACGCATCCGCTGGCTGTCGACCTGCTGTTCTACCTCGGGTGTGCCGTCTACGCGGTCGCACTCGCGCTGACCGGCGAGTTCTACGGCTTCCGCATCTGGGGCACGTGCGCGGCGTTCGGCTACGGCCTGGCCGCCGCGCACACCGGCTGGCTGATGACGGCGCGCCGGCCGGGCGGCCCGCTGCGCTCCCGCTGGCTGGGCCTCGCGGCCATCGCCGTGCTGTCGATGCTGCTTCCCCTGGTCGTCCTGGTGATCCGCCGTCTCACCGGCACCGACTGGCTGAACACGCCGTTCTCCTGGAGCGCCCAGCCCGAGGTGTGGGTGATCGAACGCTCCGCGCGTCTGCTGCTGGAGCACGGCACGCCGTACGTGGACGTCACCGCGCTCGCCCGCGTGCCCGAGGTCAACGACTACACCCCCTACGGCCCGGTGATGGCCGTGTTCGGCCTGCCGCGCGCCCTGTTCGGCGGCGGCCCGGTCGCCGACGCCCTCACCGACGCGCGGCTGATGTTCGTCCTCACCGCATGCGTGTGCGCCTGGCTGACGCTGCGGCTGATCGGTTCCCCCCGGGTGCCGGTGCGCGCGGCCCAGCTGGCCATGGCCTTCCCGCTGACCGCGCTGACCTGGGCGGTCGCCGGGCCGGACCTGGCGATCGTCGGTCTGTTGCTGGTCGCCGCGGCGCTCGCCGCGCGGGACCGGCCGAGGGCGAGCGGCACCGTGCTCGCGCTGGTGATCAGCGCGAAGCTCATCGTCGCACCGGCCGCGGTGGTGCTGGCCGTGCTGATCTTCGCCCGCCTGGGCCGCAAAGCCCTGGCGCGCTTCGCCGGCACGACCGTCGCCGCGTGCCTGGTGCTGAACGTCCCGGTGTTCGTGGTCGATCCGCACGCGTTCGTCGAGCACGTGATCCGGTTCCCGGCCGGCCTGGGCCAGGTGACGTCACCGGCGGCGAGCCCGCTGCCGGGTCACCTCATCGCCGGTATCGGACCGGCCGGGAAAGTGGCCGCGTTCATCCTGCTCGTCGGCGCCGCCGCCGCGATCATCGTCTGGTTGCTGCGGCGTCCGCCCGTCGCGGGATCGGACGCGTTGTGGCGCATCGCCGCCGGGCTGAGCGCCTTCACCCTCCTGACGCCCGCCACGCGCTTCGGGTACCTGCTGTACCCGTGCGTGCTCATCGGCGCGGCATTGTGCTTCCGCCGTGCCGAAGCCGCCGACGCCGGGCCTACTTCTTCTTAGCTCGTGTCGCTCCGCCGCGCCCGCGCAACTGCACACCGGATTCGGAAAGTACGCGGTGCACAAAACCGTACGAGCGTCCGGTCGACTCGGCCAGGGCCCGAATACTCGCACCCTTCTCATATTTCTTCTTCAGGTCAGCGGCGAGCTTGTCACGCGTGCTGCCGGTGATCCGCGCGCCCTTCTTCAGGTCAGCCACGTCGTTCCGCCTCCACCAGTTCGCGTTGGCAGGCCACAGTGGGCCTCGTCACGCAATGATCGAACACGAACCGGGAATTTGCCAGACGAGGCGCGAAAAACCTGCCCAATGGCGGAAAAATTGCGCCGTTCCAGGTGGTTGCCTAGTCCAACTAAGGACCGGCTCCATTGTTTACATCATGCCAACTGGACGAGTTCCAGGTAATCATCCGACCAGTGATCCTCGGTACCGTCCGGCAAGAGGATCACCTTCTCGGGTTCCAGCGCCTCGACGGCGCCGGGGTCGTGGGTGACCAGGACAACCGCTCCCGTATAGCTGCGCAGGGCGTTGAGCACCTGCTCCCGGCTGGCCGGGTCCAGGTTGTTGGTCGGTTCGTCCAGCAGCAGCACATTGGCGGCGCTGGACACCAGCCCGGCGAGCGCGAGCCGGGTCTTCTCGCCACCGGAGAGCGTGCCGGCCGGCTGGTCCAGTTGCTCGCCGGTGAACAGGAACGAGCCGAGCAGGTTCCGCAGCTCCTGCGCACCGGTGTCCGGAGCGAGATGCCGGATGTTCGCCCAGACGCTCGCGTCGTGGTCGAGGGTTTCGTGTTCCTGCGCGTAATAGCCCAGGCGCAGTCCGTGCCCGGCCACGACACTGCCGGTATCCGGTTTCTCCATTCCGCCCAGCAGCCGCAGCAGGGTGGTCTTGCCGGCGCCGTTGAGACCGAGGACGACGACCTTGGTGCCCCGGTCGATCGCGAGGTCGACGCCGGTGAAGATTTCCAGCGAACCGTACGATTTGGACAGTCCGTCGGCGGTGAGCGGAGTGCGCCCGCACGGGGCCGGCGCGGGGAACTTGATGTGCGCCACCTTGTCCGCGTGACGCTGCTCGTCGAGCCCGGCGAGCATCTGCTCGGCGCGGCGGGCCATGTTCTTGGCCGCCACGGCCTTGGTGGCCTTCGCGCCGAGCTTGGCGGCCTGCGCTTGCAGCGCGGCGGCCTTCTTCTCGGCGTTGGCCCGCTCGCGGCGGCGGCGCTTCTCGTCGGTGGCGCGCGCCTCCAGGTAGCGGGACCAGGTCATGTTGTAGGAGTCGAGCTCGCCACGGGTCGCGTCGAGGAACCACACCTTGTTCACGACCTCGGCCAGCAGGTCCACGTCGTGGCTGATCACCACGAGACCGCCCTCGTGGCCCTTGAGGAAACCACGCAGCCAGTTGATGGAGTCGGCGTCGAGGTGGTTGGTCGGCTCGTCCAGCAGCAGGATCGTGTCGGAGCGGCCGGACGCGCCGACGTCGGAGGCGGCGAACAGGATGCGGGCCAGCTCGACACGGCGACGCTGGCCGCCGGAGAGGGTGCGCAGGGGTTGCGCGAGGACCCGGTCGGCCAGGCCCAGGTTCGCGCAGATGCGGGCGGCCTCGCTCTCGGCGGCGTACCCGCCGAGCGAGGCGAACCGCTCCTCGAGCCGGCCGTACTTGCGGATGGCGCGGTCCCGTTCGGCGTCGTCGACCAGCTCGGACATGGCGGTCTGTGCCTTCTCCATGTCCCGCAGCAGGGAGTCGAGACCGCGGGCGGACAGGACGCGGTCCTTGGCCGTGACGGAGAGATCACCCTCGCGGGGGTCCTGGGGCAGGTAGCCGAGCTCGCTGCCGCGGCGCACCTCGCCCGCGTAGGGCTCGCCCTCGCCGGCGAGGACCTTCAGCGTGGTGGTCTTGCCGGCACCGTTGCGGCCGACCAGGCCGATGCGATCGCCCGGCTGGATGCGCAGGGTGGTGTCGGACAGCAGGATGCGCGACCCGGCGCGCAGTTCGAGGCCGGTGGCCGTGATCACGAAGAACTCCCGGAATCGGGGGTGGACAGGAGACGTCGACGGGCCCGCCGGGTTTGGCGGGGCCGGGCCCGGAGCTACTCCAACTGGACGTCCACGTCTCCAGTGTACGGATCACCGTCCAGCGATTTTCCCCGCGGTGGCCGTCCTCACCCGGCCACCGGCAGCGGGCAACCGGCCCCTACAGCACGAAAGAATCCGACCAGGGTTGCGAGGACCGCCCGGACAGGGCCTCCAGCAGGGTGACCGCCTGCTTGTCGGTCAGCGAGGACACGAAGTCGATCACCGCGCGGCCCCGCGCGAGGCTGCGCACCGCGTCCGCGCCGGTCACCGGCTCGCCGGTGGCTCCGACCAGCAGTTCGGGCGCGTCGCGGGCGAGGTCCTCGAACTCCGACTGCGCCAGCTCGACCAGGTCGTGCAAGCGCCGCGGCAGCCGGGACGCCTCGTCCCGGTCACCCAGCCACGCATCCAGCGCGTCCACGAGCGTGGTCAGCAACGACGCCTGCCCCCGCTGGTGCAGCGCCAGTTCCGGCCGCAGCAGCACGAACCTGCGGTGCACGAACTTGAGCACCTGCACCTCGTGCCACTGGGCGGTCCGCAGCGACACGTGCCCGGCCCGGGTGGACGGCGCCGGCAGCACGACCACGCCGTCCACCAGCCGGTGCGTCCACTGCGCAGAGAACGCGGCCGTGGTCTGCTCGGCCTCGATCGAACCGTCGAACGGGGTGGCGAGCAGGCCGTCGACCAGTTCGGCCCGGATCCGGGACACGGCGCGGGCGAAGGCGTCGTCGTCGACGATCCACGCGTCCTTGGCGTGCATGCGCCGCCGCAGCTGTTCCAGCGAGCGGCCCGGGCGGCGGATCTGCGCCGCGAGCGTGGCGTTGTCGAGCGCGGCCAGGTCGAGGGCGTGGTCCAGCCACTCCCCCAGCTCGGCCGCGACCGGCGCGTGCTGCAGCACCCCGATGCGGTGGAAGTCCTGGATGTCGTGGATCGCGTAGGCGAGGTCGTCGGCGGTGTCCATCACCGACGCCTCGACCGTCTGCTGCCACGGTTCGATCCGCCCCGCGAACGACCGGCGCGCCGCCACGACGTCGTCCAGTTCGGTGCAGTACGCGGAGAACTTGCTCGACCCGGTGCCCGGCGCGTCGTCCGGTTCGGCGGCACCACGCGGCGGGATCCGCATCGCGGACGGGTGCGGATCGGGCCAGTGCAGCCGGGCCCACGGGTACTTCAGGACCGCCGCCCGCACCGCCGCGGTGAGGTCGAGCCCGACGGCCGCCGGGCCGCGCACGTCGGTCGTGGTGATGATCCGGAAGGTCTGCGCGTTGCCTTCGAACCCGTCGGGCAGCGAGAACCGGTGGCGGGCGATGCGGTCCAGCACCTGCTCCCCCAGGTGCCCGAACGGCGGGTGCCCGAGGTCGTGGGCCAGCGCGGCGGCCTCGGCGACGTCCGGGTCCAGCCCGCCGAGCTTGCCGATCAGCTCGGCCGAGTCCACCGCGGACAGCAGCCGCTCCGAGATCGCCCGGGCGACCTGGGCGACCTTGAGGCTGTGCGTGAGGCGGTTGTGCAGCAGGCCGGACCCGGCAGCGCTCACCACCTGGGTCACGCCACCGAGCCGGGCGAAGAACGGCGACACCACGATCCGGTCCCGGTCGGCCCGGAACGGGTTGTCGGCCAGATCGGACCAGGCCGGTTCCTTGGCGTTCTCCCGGCGAAGCGTCCGCGGATCGAGTTCCATGCGTGTCACCGTATCGGTACGGGGACACCCGGTGGGGGCATACGGTGAGCGCACCCGAGGTGAACATCAGTGGACATCTCTTTCACCGCGGGCACCGCACCAGCCAAGATCGGGCCCGTGCGCCCAGTCCGGTTCGCCTTCCAGCCGCTCTACAGCCTGCACACCGGCGGCATGCTCGCGCTCGAAGCGCTGGCCCGTCCCGCCGAGGGGTGCGTGCACGAGCTGCTCGACACCGCGCGCCGCGAAGGGCGTCTGGTCGAAACCGACCTCGCGCTGGCCTGCGAAGCCGTGCGCACCGAAGCCGACCAGCAGACGCTGCTGCCGGTGCACCTGAACCTGACGGCGGCCACCGCCGCGGCCGGGTCGGTGGATCCGCTGATGGACGCCCTCGCGCGCGCCGGCAAGCGGCCGCGCGAGGTGGTGCTCGAGGTCGGCCCGCCGTTCGGCGGGGTCGCGCCGGAGCAGCTGCTCGCCGGGCTGACGCGGCTGCGCCGGCTGGGGTTCCGGCTGGCACTGGACGGTCTCGGGCGCGGCGACGTACCGTTCACACTCCTCGCGGCGGCGCCGGTGGACGTCCTCAAGCTGGACCACAGCGTGTTGCGCGGGCTGCCCTCCGACGCCGGTTCGGTGGCCGTCGTGGAGTCGCTGCTGCACTTCGCCGCCCGCCGCAACGCCCGGCTCGTGGCGACCGGGATCGAGACCGAGGCGCAGCTGGGGGCGGCGCGGCGGCTGGGGGTGCGCATCGCCCAGGGCAACCTGTTCGCGCCGGCGGGGGACGCTGTCGGCCTCGGTCACCTGCTCACCCCGGCCGTCCCCGACCCGGGTGAGCGCGTGGCACCGGGTCCGCCGGGCACCCCGCGGGTGCGTGACTTCCTGCGCCCGGCCAGCACCCTGCCGCACGACGCGACCTGTGACGACGTGCGGTCCGCGCTCGCCGCCGCGGACGCGCCCACCGGGATCGTCGGGATCGACACCGAGGGGCGCCCGCGGTGGTCGATCGACCGCACGCGGTTCCTGGTGTCGGTCACCGGCCCGTACGGCCACGCGCTGCACGCGCGGCGCAGCGCGCAACGGCTGGCGGACAGCCCGCACACGATCCACGCCGACGCCGGGGCCTTGGAGCTGCTGGAGCTGGTGACCGACGCGGACTGGGGCCGCACCGGCGACGACGTGGTGGTGGTCGACGACGCGGGCCGCTGCCTGGGCGTGGTGCTGGTGACCGAGGTGGTGCGCGGGGTGGCGGAGGCGAAGGTCGAGGAAGCGGCCGCGCTGAACCCGCTCACCCGGCTGCCCGGCAGCGACACGGTGGCGCGGGAGGTGGACCGCCGGATCGCCGGCCGGGAGGCGTTCGTGGCGGCGTGGCTGGACGTCGACTCGTTCAAGGCGGTGAACGACAACGCGGGCTTCGCGGCCGGGGACGACCTGATCCGCGCCATCGGGCGCGCTCTGACGGATCTGGCGGCCCGCTTGCCGAGGATGGTGGTGAGCCACGTCGGCGGGGACGACTTCCTGATCGCCTGCGACGTGGCGGAGATCGGCACGATCGCCGGGGCGTTGCTGGACGTGCCGTGGTCGGCCGAAGGCATGCCGGTGACGGTGTCGCTCGCGACGCTGGTGTGCGCGACGGCGACGATCGAGTCCTACCGGGAGGCGTCCCGTCTGCTGGCGCCCCTGAAGAAGCGGGCGAAGGCGGTGCCGGGGTCGAGCTGGGTGCTGGGCCGGCCGGGCTCCGAGCGGGTCGAGGTGCTGCGTGGCCGGTCGCGGCACGGGCTGCCGGAGCAGCGGGACCGGTCCGCGGCCGGCCTGAGCCCCGCCGTATAGGTCGTTATACGCTCACTGGGACGAGGGGCGACACCACTGCACGCGGGAACAGCGCCGCCGCGGCCGGTTTGCCCGAACGGGCCCGGCCGCGGCGGCGCTGTGCTACGGGTGCGGATCTAGACGGTGAAACCGAGGGCGCGAAGCTGCTCGCGACCGTCGTCGGTGATCTTCTCCGGGCCCCACGGCGGCATCCAGACCCAGTTGATCCGGAAGTCCTTGACCACCCCGGCCTGGCCGACCAGCACCGAGGCCGTCTGGTCCTCGATCACGTCGGTCAGCGGGCAGGCCGCCGACGTCAGCGTCATGTCGATGGTGGCGGTGTTGTCCGGTTCCACCCGGATGTCGTAGACCAGCCCGAGGTCGACCACGTTGATGCCGAGCTCGGGGTCCACGACGTCCCGCATGGCCTCCTCGATGTCCTCGATCTTGGCCACGTCCGCGGCCGGCGGCTGCGCCTGCTCCGGCAGGTCCGCCGCGGTGCGGCCCTCGCGCGTCTGCTCCTCGCTCACTTCACGGCTCCGTTCGTGCGGGTCAGCGCATCCTTGAACGCCATCCAGCCCAGCAGGGCGCACTTCACCCGCGCCGGGTACTTCGACACCCCGGCGAAGGCGACCGCGTCCTCCAGCACATCCTCGTCCGGCTCGATCTGGCCCCGGCTCTGCATCATCGCCACGAAGGTGTCCATCGTGGACAGTGCCTCACCGACGGTGTGCCCGGTCACCAGATCGGTCAGCACCGACGCGGACGCCTGGCTGATCGAGCAGCCCTGCCCCTCGTAGGAGACGTCGGTGACCTTGTCGCCCTCGACCTTGAGCCGGAGGGTGATCTCATCGCCACAGGTCGGGTTGACCTGGAACGACTCGGCGTCGTAGGGCTCCCGCAGGCCGTGGCCGTGCGGGTTCTTGTAGTGGTCCAGGATGATCTCCTGGTACATGCTCTCCAGGTTCACCTACGCCACCCCGAAGAACTTCTGCGCCTCGCGGATACCGCCCATCAGGGCGTCCACTTCGGACAAGTCGTTGTACAGGTAGAACGTCGCGCGCACGGTGGCCGGCACCTGGCACACCCGGTGCAGCGGCCACGCGCAGTGGTGACCCACCCGCACCGCTATGCCCAGGCTGTCCAGCACCTGGCCGGCGTCGTGCGGGTGCACGCCGTCGACGACGAACGCGACGGTCGCACCGCGGTCGGCCGTGTCCCCCGGACCGATCAGTCGGACGCCCGGGATCTCGGCGATCCCGGCCAGCGCCGCCTCGACGAGCGCGTGCTCGTGCGCGGCCACCCGCTCCATGCCGATCTCGCTCAGGTAGTCCACCGCGGCGCCGAGCCCGACGGCCTGCGAGGTCATCGGCACCCCGGCCTCGAACTTCTGCGGCGGCGGCGCGAACGTGGTGCGGTCCATCGTGACCAGCTCGATCATCGACCCGCCGGTGAGGAACGGCGGCATCGCCTCGAGCAGCTCACGGCGCCCGTAGAGCACGCCGATACCGGACGGCGCCAGCATCTTGTGCCCGGAGAACACCGCGAAGTCCACGCCGAGCGCGTGGAAGTCGACCGGGAAGTGCGGCACCGACTGGCACGCGTCGAGCAGCGTCAGCGCGCCGACCTCGCGGGCCCGCCGCACGATCGGCTCGACCGGGTTGATCGTGCCGAGCACGTTGGACTGGTGCGCGAACGCGACGATCTTGGTGCGCTCGGTGACCAGCTCGTCCAGGTTGGACAGATCCAGCCGGAACGTGCCGGTGAGGTCGAACCACCGCAGCGTGGCACCGGTGCGCTGGCACAGCTGCTGCCAGGGCACCAGATTCGCGTGGTGCTCCATCGCGGTGATCACGATCTCGTCGCCCGGGCCGACGCGGAAGCGCTCGGCCTCCGGGCCGGCGGTGGCCGCGTTGCTCATCGCGTACGCGACCAGGTTGATGCCCTCGGTGGCGTTCTTCGTGAACACCAGCTCACCCTGGTCGGCACCGACGAACTCGGCGGTGCGGGCGCGGGCGTACTCGTAGGCGTCCGTGGCCTCCTCGGCGAGCTGGTGCGCACCCCGGTGCACCGCCGCGTTGGAGGTCTCCAGGAACCGGCGCTCGGCGTCCAGCACCTGCCGCGGCCGCTGCGAGGTCGCGCCGGAGTCCAGGTACACCAAGGGTTTCCCGTCGCGCACGGTGCGCGACAGGATGGGGAAGTCGGCGCGCAGGGCAGCGACGTCCAAAGGCAGGTTGGCCGCGGCTGTGGTGGTCATGCGCGCCAACTCCTCTCTCGGTGTGTCAGTTCGGGAACGGGGAACGTCAGACCGCCGCGGCTTCCTTCTTGCCGGTGTACTTGACGTAGCCGTTCTCCTCCAGCTCGTCGGCCAGCTCCTTGCCGCCCGACTCGACGACGCGGCCGTCGGCGAAGACGTGCACGAAGTCCGGGGTGATGTGGCGCAGGATCCGCGTGTAGTGCGTGATCAGCATGACGCCGACCTCGTTGTTGGCCTTGTACTCGTTGACGCCGTCGGAGACGATCCGCAGCGCGTCGACGTCCAGGCCCGAGTCGGTCTCGTCGAGGATCGCGATCTTCGGCTTGAGCAGCGCCAGCTGCAGGATCTCGTGGCGCTTCTTCTCACCACCGGAGAAGCCCTCGTTGACGCTGCGCTCGGCGAACTCCGCCGAGATCTCCAGCTTGGCCATCTCGTCCTTGACTTCCTTGACCCAGTGCCGCAGCTTCGGCGCCTCGCCGCGGACCGCGGTGGCGGCCGTGCGCAGGAAGTTCGACATGGACACGCCCGGGACCTCGACGGGGTACTGCATCGCCAGGAACAGCCCGGCCCGCGCGCGCTCGTCGACCGACATCTCGAGGACGTTCTCGCCGTCCAGCAGCACCTCGCCGGAGGTCACCTCGTACTTGGGGTGACCGGCGATCGCGTAGGACAGGGTGGACTTGCCCGAGCCGTTCGGGCCCATGATCGCGTGCGTCTCACCCGAGCGGATGGTCAGGTTGACGCCCTTGAGGATCTCTTTCGCGCCCTCGTCGGTCGTGACACCGGCGTGCAGATCCTTGATTTCCAGTGTGGCCATGGCCTCGTTCGTCTCTGTCTCTCGTGGTGGAAGGGGAGGGCTTCAGCTGCCGACGGCTTCGAGTTCGGCCTCGATCGCCTCGGCCAGGCGCTCGCGGACCTCCGGGACGTCGATCTTCATCAGGATCTCGTGGAAGAAGCCGCGGACGACCAGCCGCCGCGCCTGCTCCTCCTCGATCCCGCGCGACAGCAGGTAGAACAACTGCTCGTCGTCGAACCTTCCCGTGGCGCTCGCGTGCCCGGCACCGGCGATCTCACCGGTCTCGATCTCCAGGTTCGGCACCGAGTCGGCACGCGCGCCCGTGGTGAGCACCAGGTTGCGGTTGAGCTCGTAGGTCTCGGTGCCCTCGGCCGCGGCCCGGATCAGCACGTCGCCGATCCACACCGTGTGCGCGTCGTCGCCCTGCAGGGCGCCCTTGTACATCACGTTCGACTTGCAGTACGGGACCGCGTGGTCGACGAACAGGCGGTGCTCCTGGTGCTGACCGGCGTCGGCGAAGTACAGGCCCAGCATCTCCACGTCGCCGCCGCGGTCGGCGAAGCTCGCCGTGGGCGACACCCGCACCAGGTCGCCGCCCAGGGTGACGACGATGTGCTTGACCGTGGAGTCCTTACCGAGCCGGATGTGCTGCTCGGAGACGTGCACCGCGTCGTCGGCCCAGTCCTGGACGCTGACCACGGTGAGCTTCGCACCCTCACCGACGACGAACTCGACGTTGTCGGCGTAGGTGCCGGAGCCGAGGTGGTCGAGCACGACCACGCCCTCGGCGTAGGCCTCGGCGCGCACCTGCACGTGCCCGTAGGCGGTGTTGCCCTCACCCGGGCCGGTCAGCCGCAGCACGGTCGGCCGGGACGCGCGGGTCTCCTTCGGCAGGGTCACCAGGGTCGCCGCGGCGAACGAGGTGTAGGCCTGCGCGGCGATCCGGTCGCTCGGCACGCCGGCCTGGCCCAGGCGCTCGTCCTCGCGGCCGACGGTCTCCACGCGCACCTCGGGGGCGGCGTCGACGTCGATCTTGACCTCGCCGGAGGCCGTCGCGGTGCCGTCGTGCAGCCCGCGCAGGCGCTTCATCGGGGTGAACCGCCAGTTCTCCTCGCGGCCACCGGGGACCTCGAAGGCGGCGACGTCGTACCCGGTGAACCGTTCCGCGCGGGAGGCCGCCGGGACGGCGGCCTCCGCAGCGGCAGCGGTGTTCTCAGCAGAAACCGTCATGTCAGCCGACGGCTCCTTCCATCTGCAGTTCGATCAGGCGGTTCAGCTCGAGCGCGTACTCCATGGGCAGCTCGCGCGCGATGGGCTCGACGAACCCGCGCACGACCATCGCCATGGCCTCGTCCTCGGTGAGACCGCGCGACATCAGGTAGAACAGCTGGTCCTCGGAGACCTTGGACACCGTGGCCTCGTGGCCCATCGACACCTCGTCGTTGCGGATGTCGACGTAGGGGTAGGTGTCCGAGCGGGAAATGGTGTCCACCAGCAGCGCGTCGCACTTCACCGTGGAGGCGGAGTGGTGTGCCCGCTTGGCCACCTTCACCAGGCCGCGGTAGGAGGTGCGGCCGCCGCCGCGCGCCACCGACTTCGACACGATGGTCGAGGAGGTGTGCGGCGCCAGGTGCTCCATCTTGGCGCCGGCGTCCTGGTGCTGCCCCTCGCCGGCGAACGCGATCGAGAGGACCTCGCCCTTGGCGTGCTCGCCCATCAGGAAGACCGACGGGTACTTCATGGTCACCTTGGAACCGATGTTGCCGTCGATCCACTCCATGGTCGCGCCCTCTTCGCACTTGGCGCGCTTGGTGACCAGGTTGTAGACGTTGTTCGACCAGTTCTGGATCGTCGTGTAGCGGCAGCGGCCGCCCTTCTTGACGATGATCTCGACCACGGCCGAGTGCAGCGAGTCGGACTTGTAGATGGGCGCGGTGCAGCCCTCGACGTAATGGACGTAGGCACCTTCGTCGACGATGATCAGGGTCCGCTCGAACTGGCCCATGTTCTCGGTGTTGATCCGGAAGTACGCCTGCAGCGGGATGTCCACGTGCACGCCCGGCGGCACGTAGATGAACGACCCGCCGGACCACACCGCCGTGTTCAGCGCGGAGAACTTGTTGTCGCCGGCCGGGATGACCGAGCCGAAGTACTCCTGGAACAGCTCCGGGTGCTCCTTGAGGCCGGTGTCGGTGTCCAGGAAGATGACGCCCTGGGCCTCGAGGTCCTCACGGATCTTGTGGTAGACGACCTCCGACTCGTACTGGGCGGCCACCCCGGCGATCAGGCGCTGCTTCTCCGCCTCCGGGATGCCCAGCTTGTCGTAGGTGTTCTTGATGTCCTCGGGCAGCTCGTCCCAGCTGGCGGCCTGCTGCTCGGTGGAGCGCACGAAGTACTTGATGTTGTCGAAGTCGATCCCCGACAGGTCGGCGCCCCAGTTCGGCATGGGCTTGCGCTCGAAGAGCTTCAGCGCCTTCAGACGCGCCTCGAGCATCCACTCCGGCTCGTTCTTCTTGGCGGAGATGTCGGACACGACGTCGGTGTTGAGCCCGCGGCGGGCACTGGCCCCCGCGGCATCCGGGTCGGCCCACCCGAACGCGTACTTGCCCAGGGAGTCGATGGTCTCTTCCTGGGACAGCGGCGTCGTGGTGGGATTGCGCTGCTCGGCAGCGGCAGTCATTCGCGTTTCCCTCCGTCCGGAGCTTTCGCTTGCAGACCCGGCGGATTCTCCGCTGGGACGTGGGTGGTGCACACGGTGTCGCCGCGTGCGATGGTCGCCAGCCGCTGGACGTGCGTGCCCAGCAGCTCGGCGAACGCCTCGGTCTCCGCCTCGCACAGCTGCGGGAACTCAGCGGCGACGTGGGCGACCGGGCAGTGGTGCTGGCACAGCTGCGCGCCGGCACCGGTGGCCGGAGCGCCCACCTGGCGGGCCGACGCAGCGTAACCCTCCCTGCTCAGGGCGGCGGCCAGGGCCTCCGCGCGGCCGGCCGGGCCGTCCGCGGCGGTGATCGCGGCCCGGTGCGGCTCCACCATGCCGGCGGCCCGGCGCTCGGCGAAGGCCCGCACCGCCTCCTCCCCCGCGTGTTCGGCGAGGAAGCGGAGGGCGGCGACCGCGAGGTCGTCGTAGGCGTGGCCGAACCGGGCGCGGCCCGTCTCGGTGAGCAGGAAGAGCTTGGCCGGACGGCCCCGGCCACGCGGTCCGCGCCGGGGCGCGTCCCGCGTCTCGGCCTCCCCGTCGGCCAGCAACGCGTCCAGGTGGCGCCGCACCGCGGTCGGGCTGATGCCCAGCCGGTCGGCGACCACGCCCGCCGTCATCGGGCCGTCCTCCAGCAGGAGGCGGGCGACCTCGTGCCGGGTGCGCCCGTCCGGGGTGGCCTGAGCGGCCATCCCGTCGCCAGGACGGTCGGCGCCGCCCCGACGGGAGAGGGGTCCGCTGTTTTTCACAACATAATTGTGTCGTATTTCGGGCCGGGAGGCAAAGAGAGGTCAACTCGGCGTGACCGGGGTCACGGATCCGGGCTGCCGGGACGGTCCGGCCGGCCGCCGCGGCCGCCCTTCTCGGCGGCCCGGGACGGCGCCGATACCCTCTCTGTGTGACATGGGGCGAGCAGAGCACCGGAGGTGGTGCGGTGGCGGCGCCGCTGTCCCCGGTGCAGCCTCCCGGGGCCGGGCCGCTGGAACAGCGGGAACTGCGTGCCCTCGACATCGTGCGCCGGCTGGGCACGGTCGGCGCGCTGCTGCTCGCCCTGGGCTCGCTCGGCGCGGGCGCGGCCCCGGTGCTCAACCCGGTCCAGGACATCCCCGTCCTGCGCCTGTTCGCCCGCATCCCCACCGTCTCACTGGCGATGTGCTTCGCCGGGATGGGCATGCTCGTCGTCGGGTGGCTGCTGCTGGGGCGGTTCGCGCGGCCCGGGCGCGCGCGGCTGGCCACCCGCGCCCAGCTGACCCGCACGCTGGTCATGTGGCTGACGCCGCTGATGTTCATCCCGCCGCTGTTCTCCCGCGACGTCTACAGCTACCTCGCGCAGAGCGAGATCGTGCACCGCGGCATGGACCCCTACGAACTGGGCCCGGCGCAGGCGCTCGGCGTGGCCGATCCGCTCACCAGCGGCGTCTCCAACATGTGGCGCGAGACCCCGGCCCCCTACGGTCCGCTCTTCCTCAAGCTCGGCAGCTGGATCTCCGGGCTCACCGGGGACGACATCGTCGCCGGGGTCCTGCTGCAGCGCGCCCTCGCCCTGGCCGGCGTCGCGCTCATCATCTGGGCCCTGCCCCGCCTGGCCCAGCGGTTCGGCGTCGAACCGGCCACCGCCCTGTGGCTGGGCGCCGCCAACCCGCTCGTGCTGTTCCACCTGGTCGCGGGCGCGCACAACGAGGCGCTCGGCATCGGCCTGATGGTCGCCGGCCTGGAGCTGGGCATCCGCCGGCTGCCGGTCCGGGTCACCGGCGACACGCCGCCACCCCTGGCCCACGGCGAGATCCCGTTCCTCGTGCTCGGTGCGGCGGTCATCACGCTCGGCGCCGCGGTGAAGATCAACGCGGTCATCGCGCTGGGCTTCTTCGGTGTCATGATCGCCCGCCGCTGGCGCGGCCGGATCAGCGACCTGCTGCGCGCCGCCGCCGCGCTCACCGGCGTGTTCGCCGTCGTCATGGCCGCCGTGTGCCTGGGCACCGGCCTCGGCTTCGGCTGGATCGGCGCGCTCGGCACCCCGGGGCTGGTGCGCAGCTGGATCTCCCCCAGCGCCGAACTCGCGAACCTCGGCGGGGTCCTGGGCATCGCGCTCGGCCTGGGCAACCACACCAACGCGCTGGTGTCGATCCTGCAGCTGGCCGGCATCGCGCTGGCCGGGCTGATCACCGCGAAGTTCCTGTGGGACAGCTTCCGCTGGCGCTACCGGCCGATCATCGGGCTCGGCGTCTCGCTGGGCGCCTTCATGATCCTGCACGTCGCGATGCAGCCCTGGTGGCTGCTGTGGGCGGTGATCCCGCTCGCCGCCGCCGCGGGCACGTCCCGGTTCCGCGTCGCGGCCACGGTGGCCAGCGTGGCGCTGGCGTTCCTCGCCGCACCGCCGGGCAGCACGTTCGACGGCCGCTCGTTCGTCGTGCCGCAGGCCTACCTCGCCGCCGGTGTCGTCGTCGCCGTGGCCGTGCTCGTCGTGTGGCGCAGGGCACCTCTGCTGCTGAAGAGGGATCCGCAGCCCGCGCCCTGAGCCGGGGTCGTACGCTTGACAGTCGTGAGCACACCTGCCGTCGAGATCACCGGGCTGGTGAAGCGGTACGGCCCGAAGACCGCGGTCGACGGCCTGGACCTGAAGATGCACCGGGGGCGCCTGCTCGCGCTGCTCGGTCCCAACGGCGCCGGCAAGACCACCACCGTCGAGATCTGCGAAGGTTTCCGCCGCGCCGACGCCGGGTCGGTGCGCGTGCTGGGCCTGGATCCCGCTCGCGACGGCGCCGCGCTGCGCCCCCGTGTCGGCGTGATGCCGCAGGGCGGCGGTGCCTATCCGGGCGTCCGGGCCGGCGAGATGCTCGGGCTGGTCGCCTCGTGCGCCGCCAGCCCGCTGGACCCCGCGTGGCTGCTCGACGTCCTCGGCCTCACCCCGGCGCGCCGCACCCCGTTCAAGCGCCTGTCCGGCGGGCAGCAGCAGCGGTTGTCGCTGGCGTGCGCCCTGGTCGGGCGCCCCGAGCTGGTGTTCCTCGACGAGCCGACCGCGGGCATGGACCCGCAGGCCCGCCGCCTGGTGTGGGACCTGCTCGCCGCGCTGCGCGCCGACGGGGTGAGCGTCCTGCTCACCACCCACCTGATGGAGGAGGCCGAGGCGCTGGCCGACGACGTGGTGATCGTCGACCACGGCAAGGTGATCGCCGAGGGCACGCCGAGCGCGCTGACCGCGGACGACTCCGACGCCGCGCAGCTGCGGTTCAAGGCCCGCGCGGGGCTGGACACCGAGCTGCTGTCGGCCGCGCTGCCCGAGGGCTACCGCGTGCAGGAATCCGCGCCGGGCAGCTACCAGGTGTCCGGGAGCGTGAACCCGCAGGTGGTGTCGACGGTGACGGCATGGTGTGCGCAGCAGGGCGTGCTGGCCGAGGAGCTGCACGTCGGCAAGCGCGACCTGGAAGAGGTCTTCCTCGAGCTGACCGGACGGGAGCTGCGCTCGTGACCGCACCGGCCCGGTTCCCCGCCGGAACCTTCACCCCCGCGCCCGGTTCCGGCCGCCGCACGCGGATGCTGCTCACCCACGCGAAGCTGGAAACCAGCCTCACCCTGCGCAACGGTGAGCAGATCCTGCTCACCCTGCTCATCCCGCTGGCCCTGCTGATCGGCCTCACGCTGCTGGACATCCTGCCCACCGGAGACCTGGACGGGGTCGCCAAGGTGGACTGGGTCACGCCCCGGATCTTCGCGCTCGCGGTGATGTCCTCGGCGTTCACCGGGCAGGCCATCGCGCTCGGCTTCGACCGCCGCTACGGGGTGCTCAAGCGGCTGTCGGCCACGGCCATCCCGCGGTGGCTGCTCGTCGCGGGCCGGATCGCCGCCGCGCTGGTGGTGGTGCTGCTGCAGGTCGTCGTGCTGGGCGTCGTCGCGGCGTTCCTCGGCTGGGCGCCGTCGGGCGCCGGGCTCGCCGAAGCGGTCCTCCTGCTGGTGGCCGGCACGCTGAGCTTCGGCGCGCTGGGTGTGCTGCTCGGCGGTTCGCTGCGGGCCGAGGTGGTGCTGGCGCTGGCCAACATCGTGTGGTTCGTGCTGCTGCTCGCGGGCGGGATCCTGCTCGCGCCCACGGCACTGCCCGCCGGGGCGGCGACGATCATCGAGCTGCTGCCGTCGGGGGCGCTGGCCGAAGGGCTGCGTGCCGCGCTGGTCCACGGGCAGCTCGCCGGCGGCCCGGTCGCCGTGCTCGCCGGGTGGGGCGTGCTGGCGGCGGCAGTGGCCGGCCGCACGACGAAGCTGACATAACCCCAGGGCGCAGCCGTCTCCCACCACCGCCCTCAACGGAGGCGCTTCGCGCCCGTCTACTATTTCCGCGTGGCACTGAAGTCCCTGATCGCCCGCCTGCCCTACCCGTCGCGCTCGGTGCAGGGCGCGATCGCCGTCGCCGCGGTGGTCGCCCAGGCCGGCATCGGGGTCACCGGCTCGGTTGTCCGCGTCACCGGATCCGGCCTGGGCTGCCCCACCTGGCCGCAGTGCTTCCCGGGCAGCCTGGTGCCGGTCGCGCACCCCGAGCTCGAGACGCTCAACCAGTGGATCGAGTTCAGCAACCGGCTGCTCACCGTGGTCGTCATCCTGGTATCCGCGCTGGCGGTGCTCGCCGCGTGGCGGGTGCAGATCGCGCACCCGGAGCGCAGGCGGGCGCTCAAGCTCGCCTGGGCGATGCCCGGCGGAGTCGTGCTGCAGGCCGTGGTCGGCGGGATGACGGTGCTCGCGAAACTGGAGTGGTGGACGGTCGCGATCCACTTCCTGGTCTCCACACCGCTGGTGTGGCTGGCGGTGCTGCTGGTCCGCGCGTTCCACGAGGGCGACGAGCCGGCGCGGTGGCTGGTCCCGCCGCTGGCGAGGAAGCTGCTGGTCACCCTCGTGGTCGCGATGTGGGCGGTCCTGATCGCCGGCACCACGGTGACCGGCGCCGGCCCGCACGGCGGCGACCCGGCGACCCACCGCCTGGACGCGCCGATCGAGGTGCTCGCCCAGGTGCACGGCGGTCTGCTGGTGTGCTACCTGCTCGTGCTCGCGATGTTCGGCCTGGTCCTGATGCGCGGCGGCACCCCGCCGGCGGTGTGGCGGCGCTACGCGGTCGTCTGGGTGGTGGCGCTCGCACAGGGTGTGCTGGGGTCGGTGCAGTACGCACTCGGCATCCCGGAGGCGCTGGTGTCGCTGCACGTGCTCGGATCGGCGCTGGTGATCGTGGCGACCGCCGCCCTGTGGTGCGGCTGCCGCGACCGGGGCCCGGTCGTCTCCGCCGCACCGGCCCCGCCCCAAAGCCCGGAGCTGACCACGGCGTGAGCCGGATTTCCGCGCTCGTCATGCGGTGGTAACGCCCGAGGGGGGTATCCGCCAGGACGGCCTCGTACGGTGGGGCCGGGAAGAGAGGTAGCCACCGCCCATGACCAAACCCCTGATTTCGCATCGCCGGTCCACCGGTCAGATGATCGTGCTCAAAGCGTTCCTGCTGATCCCGTTCCTCGCGCTGGTCACCGCGGTGCCACTGGCCTGGGGCTGGGGACTGACCTGGCTCGACCTCGGCCTGGCGGTGTTCTTCTACGTGGTCGCCACACTCGGCGTGACCGTCGGCTACCACCGCCACTTCACGCACGGCTCGTTCAAGACCGGACGGCCGCTGCGGGTCGCGATGGCGATCGCCGGCAGCATGGCCGTGCAGGGGTCAGCCCTGTTCTGGGTTGCCAGCCATCGCCGGCACCACGCGTTCGCCGACCGCGAGGGCGACCCGCACTCCCCCTGGCTGTTCGGCACGAGCCCGGCGGCGCTGCTGCGCGGGTTCTGGCACGCGCACATGGGGTGGATGTTCGAGCGCGAGGTGACCAACTACGAGCGGTTCGCACCGGATCTGCTGGCCGACCGCGACGTGCGGGTGGTGAGCAAGCTGTTCTGGCTGTGGATCGTGCTCAGCCTCGCGCTGCCCACGCTGCTCGGCGGGCTGCTGAGCTGGTCCTGGTGGGGCGCGGTGACCGCGTTCTTCTGGGCCGGGCTGGTGCGGATCGCGTTCCTGCACCACGTGACGTGGTCGGTGAACTCGATCTGCCACATGATCGGGGACCGGCCGTTCGCCAGCCGGGACCGGGCGGCCAACTTCTGGCCGCTGGCGATCCTGTCGATGGGCGAGTCGTGGCACAACTCGCACCACGCCGATCCGACATGCGCGCGGCACGGTGTGCTGCGCGGGCAGCTGGACGTGTCGGCGCGGCTGATCTGGATCTTCGAGAAGCTGGGCTGGGCGCACGACGTGCGCTGGCCGCGCGCCGAGCGCCTCGCCGCGAAGCGGCTGCAAACCGCTGCTTGAGCCCTACAGGGCGTGCCCGGCCATCCGGCGGCGGTGGCCGGGCCCGATCCGGGTCTCGTTGACGGTCGCCGAGTCCCACTCGGCCGGCTCGAGGTCCTCGACCGCCTCGACCAGCTGCTGACCGGTCTCGACGGTGCGCACGACGATGTCACCGAGCGCACCGTCGTGGCCGACGAGCACCACGCGGGCACCGGCGCGGCCGATGTTCTCCACCACGGCCTTGGCCGGCTTGCCGTGTTCGGCGACGAATCGGCGGGCGGTCGTAAGCTGCTGGGCGGTGGGCGCCGGTGCCTCGGTCTCTTCAGCCATGCCGGCATCTTAGGAAAGATCGGGCGGTCCCACCGGCCCGTACGGGGTGAACCCGACCACGTCAGGAGGAGACAGACGATGCCCACGGCAGTGCAGATTCGGCGGACCGGCGGACCCGAGGTGCTGGAGGTCGCCGAGGTGGAGGTCGGCGACCCGGGGCCGGAGGAGCTGCTGGTCGACGTCGCGGCCGCGGGCGTGAACTACATCGACACCTACCACCGCAGCGGTATCTACCCGCTGGACCTGCCCGCGACGCTGGGCCAGGAGGGCGCGGGAACGGTCGCCGCGGCCGGTTCGGACGTCACCGGTTTCCAGGTCGGCGACCGGGTCGCGTGGCAGGGCGTGCTCGGCGGCTACACGCAGCGGGCCCGGGTCCCGGCACGCAGCGCGGTGCGGATCCCGGACGGCGTGTCCGACGAGGTGGCCGCCGCGGTCATGCTGCAGGGTGTCACGGCGCACTACCTGGTCCGGTCGACCTACCAGGTCGCCGAGGGCGACACGATCCTGCTGCACGCGGCCGCGGGCGGGGTGGGGCTGCTGCTGGCGCAACTGGCCAAGGCGCGCGGTGCGCGCGTGATCGGCACGGTGTCGACCGCGGAGAAGGAGGCGCTGGCCCGGGAGGCCGGCGTGGACGAGGTGATCCGCTACGACCAGGTGGACTTCGCCGAGGAGGTCCGGCGCCTCACCAACGGCGAAGGGGTGGCCGCGGTGTACGACGGGGTCGGCCGGACCACGTTCGACGGCAGCCTGGCGAGCCTGCGGGTGCGGGGGTTCCTGGTGCTGTTCGGGGCCGCGAGCGGCCCCGTCCCGCCGGTCGACCCGCAGCGGCTCAACGCGGCCGGCTCGGTGTACCTGACGCGCCCGACGTCGGCCCACTACGTGCGGACCCGGGAGGAACTGGACTGGCGGGCGGGCGAGCTGTTCGAGGCGGTGGCCTCCGGCGCGCTGACGGTGCGGATCGGCGGTCGCTATCCGCTCGCCGAGGCGGCGAAGGCGCACGAGGACCTGCAGGGCCGCCGCACGACCGGCAAGCTGCTGCTGATCCCGTAGGACGGCGCCGGCGCACCCCGGCCTGGCGTCTATGCGGAAAGTGGTCTCGGACGCACCGTCCGGGAAATTATGGCGCAACCATGGAGGTTGATCACGACGTGAATCAAGGACCCGCACCTCGCCCACTGTCCGACGAAGCCCTCTCGAGCCTGCTCGGCAGGGAGCAGTTCGGCACACTCGCCACCGTCAAGCGCAGTGGCCACCCCCACCTGAGCACCATGCTCTACCAATGGGATCCCGAAGCCCGCATGGTGCGGCTGTCGACGACGGCCGACCGGGCCAAGGTCGGGCATCTGCGGCGCAACCCGCGTGCGGCGCTGCATGTGCGAGGTGGCGACGTGTGGTCGTTCGCCGTCGCGGAAGGCGAGGCCGAGGTGTCCGGGACCACGACCGTTCCCGGTGACGCCGTCGGGCGGGAACTCCTCGCGATGATCCCGCAGGCAGCGAAACCGGAGGATGAGGATGCGTTCCTGGAGCAGCTGGTTGCCGAGCGCCGGGTGGTCATCCGGTTGAAGGTCGACCGCCTGTACGGCACGGCGCTCGACATCGACGGCTAGGACGTCTCAGATTCGCGCTGGTCACAGCCGTTCGGTGCGGCCCTGGCGCCCCGCGGACTCCTCTGCGCGCCGGGTGAGCACCAGCGGGCCGTCCTCGGTGACGGCGACCGTGTGCTCGGAATGTGCGGTGCGGGAACCGTCGGCCGACCGGATCGTCCAGCCGTCCGCGTCGTGGACGATCCGGTCGGTCGTGCGGGCGAACCAGGGTTCGAGCGCGAGGGTCAGCCCGGGCCGCAGCGTCAGCCCCCGCCCCGCGTGACCCTTGTTGGGCACGTGCGGGTCCTCGTGCATGGTGCGGCCGATGCCGTGTCCGCCGAACTCGGTGTTGACCGGATAGCCGTGCGCACGGGCCACCGCCCAGATCGCCGCCGAGATGTCCCCCAGGCGGTTGCCCGGACGTGCCGCCTCGATCGCCGCCGCGAGCGCTTCCTCGGTGGCGCGGACGATCCGCTCATCCTCCTCGGCGGCGGTACCGACGACGACGGTGCGCGCCGAGTCGGCCACCCAGCCGTCGATGCCGACGGCGAGGTCGGCGGTGAGCACGTCCCCGTCGCGCAGGGTGTAGTCGTGGGGCAGGCCGTGCAGGACCGCGTCGTTGACCGACAGGCAGATGACGTTGCGGAACGGACCGCGGCCGAACGACGGCGCGTAGTCCCAGTAGCAGGACTCCGCTCCGCGCCGGGTGATCATCCCGCGGACGTGGTGCTCCAGGTCCAGGAGGTTGACGCCCACGTCGGCCAGCCGGCCCACCTCGGAGAGCACCTCGGCGACGAACCGCCCGGCCACGTGCATGCGCTCGATCTCGGCGGGCGTCTTCAACTCGATCACGGGTACCTCGCGTCCCAGGGTCTCGGTATAGTTATACCGGAACCCTAACACTCGCCTGGTATAGAAATACCAGGGCCCTGGCGTACCGCGCGGGGAATCGTCCGCCGCACCGGCGAAGGCGATGCTCAGCGGACGTGGATCCCGCCGGACGCTACGGCGCCGCGATCGAAGAAGGCGTCCGCCACGGCGACGAGGACCGCCCCGCCGGGCGCATCGCGGTGGATCACCCGTTCTCCGGGAGTTGACCGGCGGCGCGGGGACGAACGGTGGTGGTCCCCGCGCGCCGGGTCCGGGTCAGACGCTGACCGCGGCGCGGATCGTCTCCTTGAGACTGCTCGTCGTCGCGATCACGGCCGTGGGTTCGTAACCGCAGTGCGCCATGCAGTTCGCGCACCTCGGGTCCTTGCCCCGGCCGAACTTGTCCCACTCGGTCTCCTCGATCAGCTCCCGCCAGGTCTTGGCGTAGCCGTCGTCGAGCAGGTAGCACGGCCGCTGCCAGCCCAGCAGCGAGTAGGACGGGATCCCCCACGGCGTGCACTCCAGGTCCCGCTTGCCCTCGATGAAGTCGAGGAACACCGGCGAGTGGTTGAGCCGCCACTTCTTGCGGCGCCCGTCGGCGAAGGCCTTGGCGAACAGCTCCCGCGTCTGCCGCACCCCGAGGAAGTGCTCCTGGTCCGGGGCCTTCTCGTAGGCGTACCCGGGCGAGAGCTGCATGTTGTCGACCTTGACGACGTCGTTGAGGTAGTCCAGCACGTCGATGACGTCCTGCGGGGTGTCGGTGTTGAAGAACGTCGTGTTCGTCATCACCTTGAAGCCCTTGGACTTCGCGAGCTGGATCGCGTCGACGGCCGCCTGGAACCCGCCCTCCTTGCGCACGGATGCGTCGTGCTTGTCCGCCAGCCCGTCGATGTGGACCATCCACGTGAAGTTCCGGTGCGGCTTGAACTTGTGGATGTGCTTGGGCAGCAGCAGCGCGTTCGTGCACAGGAACACGATCTTGTTGCGCTCCAGCAGGATGCGGGTGATCTCGTGGATCTGCGGGTGCATCAGCGGTTCACCACCGGCGATGGACACCATCGGCGCACCGCTCTCCTCCACCGCACCCACCGCCTGCTGCACCGGCATCCGCTGCTTGAGCAGGTGCGCCGGCTGCTGGATCTTCCCGCAACCACCGCACTTGAGGTTGCACGCGAACAGCGGTTCCAGCTCGACCAGGATCGCGTACTTGTCCTTGCGCAGCAGCTTCTGCTTGGCCAGGAACGCACCCAGCCGGATCGACTGGCGTAACGGCATCGCCATGGTCTAGCTCACCTCCCGGGGTAATGTGAAAACCACGTCCTCATCGGCCTCCGCGTGCTCGGTCACCGTCGACCGTCCCACGCCGCGCAGGCACCGCACCAGATCCGCCACCAGATCCGGTGGCGCCGAGGCGCCGGCGGTGATCCCGATCCGCCGCGCCCCGGCGAGCCAGCGCAAGTCCACTTCGGACACGTCGTCGACGAGCCGGGCCCGCGTTCCCCGCCGCCGTGCCACCTCGACCAGGCGCTGCGAGTTGGACGAGTTCGCCGAGCCGACCACGAGGACGAGGTCCGCCTCCTGGGCCACCCTCGTCACCGCGCGCTGCCGGTTCGTGGTGGCGTAACAGATGTCGTCGTGCCGCGGACCGGCGATCGACGGGAACCGCGTCCGCAGCACCGAGGCGATCTCCTCCGCCTCGTCGACGGCCAGCGTCGTCTGCATCGCGTAGGCCACGCCGGTCCCCTCGGGCACGCGCACCTGCGCCGCCGCCTCCGCGTCCTCGACCACCACGATCCGGTCGGGTGCCTCCCCCACGGTGCCCTCGACCTCCTCGTGGTCGACGTGGCCGATGAGGAACACGGTGTCGCCACGGCCGGTGTAGCGCTTGACCTCGCTGTGCACCTTCGTCACCAGCGGGCAGGTCGCGTCGACCACGCGCAGGTCCCGTGCCCGGGCCGCCGCGCGCACCGCGGGTGCGACCCCGTGCGCGGCGAGCACCGTGGTCGCGCCACGCGGGATTTCGTCGACCTCGGCGACGAACACGGCGCCCATCGCCTCCAGCCGCTGCACGACGTGCGCGTTGTGCACCACCTGGCGGCGCACATAGACCGGTGCGCCGTACCTCTCCAGCGCACGCTCGACGATCTGGATCGCCCGCTCGACCCCGGCGCAGAACGAGCGCGGGCTGGCGAGCAGCAGTTCACCGTCGCCCGCCGCTTCGCACCACTCGCGCAGCGCCGGCACCGCGGCCCGCAGCGAGCGCAGTCCGCTGATGCCGCGCAGCACGGTTCCCGGCCGCCACAGCGGCTGGTCCGGGGTGTCCACGATGGCGCGCACGACAGCCAGCGGGCCGGACAGGGTGGCGAACTCGGCGGACTCCATGTCGACCGCGATGGCCCCGCGGGCGGCGAACCGGGCCCGGTCCGCACCGTCCACGACGGACGGTGCCGACGCGACCGGTCCCGCGTGGACGCTCAGCCCGTGGCGCCGCAGCGCGGCCGCCAGCAACGGCGCGGACGGCAGCGGCACGCGACCGGCGGGCCCGTCGAGCGCGGTGGCCACCACCAGGTCCCCCGGTCGCACCTGCGGCACCAGCGCACCACCCACACCCGCCACGAGGACCGGCCGGCCGGCCGCGGTCAGCCGACGCGCCGACTCGGCCGCCCGGCGCGGGCCCATCCCGCCGCGCAGCACCGTCAGGCCCGGCACCCGCAGTGCCGCCGCCTCGACGCGCATCGGCGCGACCACCACGCCGGTCATGACCGTCCCAGGTAGCGGCCCAGCGCGGTCACCGGGAACACCAGCCGGTACAGGTGGTAGTTGATGTAGAAGTCACCGGGGAACCCGGTGCCGGTGAACTGCGGCTCGTCCCAGGTGCCGTCGGCGCGCTGGGTCTCCGCGAGCCATCGCACGCCGCGCTCGGTGACCGCCGAGTCCCGCTCCCCCGCGGCGATCAGCGCGAGCAGCGCCCACGCCGTCTGCGACGCGGTCGACTCGCCGCGCCCGGACCACGACGGGTCGCGGTAGGAGCGCAGGTCCTCACCCCAGCCGCCGTCAGCGTTCTGGTGCCCGGCCAGCCACCGCACCGCCCGCCGGATCGCCGGGGCCGACGTCGGCACCCCGGCCTCGACCAGCGCCGGCACCGCGGCGCCGGTGCCGTAGACGTAGTTCGCGCCCCAGCGGCCGAACCAGGAGCCGTCGGCCTCCTGGTGGTCCAGCAGCCACTCGATGCCGCGGCGGCACTCCCGGCTGCCGGCCTTGCCCTCCTTCGCGAGCATCTCGACCACGTGCGCGGTGACGTCGGCCGACGGCGGGTCGATCACCGCGCCGAAGTCGCAGAACGGCAGCTTGGTGGTCAGTTCCCGGGTGTTGTCGGCGTCGAAGGCGGCCCAGCCGCCGTCCCGGGACTGCATGCCGGTCACCCACTTCACGGCCCGGTCCAGGGCACCGGACAGGCGGGCGCGGTCCGGGTGCGCGACGCGGCGCAGGCCGAGCACGACCTCGGCGGTGTCGTCGGTGTCCGGGTAGAGGTCGTTGGCGAACTCGAACGCCCAGCCGCCCGGGTCGAGACCGGGGCGGCGCACCGCCCAGTCGCCCCGGACCGCGATCTCCTCGCCGAGCATCCAGTCGACGGCCTTGAGCACGTGCGGATCATCGGCGGGCGCCCCGGCGTCGAGCAGCGCGACGATCGCCAGCGCGGTGTCCCACACCGGCGACTGGCACGCCTCCAGCCGCCGCACGGTGCCCTCCGGCGTCTCCTCCCTGATGAGGAACCCGTCGAGTCCCGCCAGGCCGGCACGCATCGCCGGGTGGTCCAGCGAGTAGCCGAGCAGGTGCAGCGCGAGCAGCGAGTACACCCACGGCGGCTGGATGCCGCCCCACCCGCCGTCGGCCTCCTGCCGGGCCAGGATCCACTCCGCGGCCTGCCGCATCGCGAACTCGCGCACCGGTTTGACCGCGACCTTGGCGTAGAGGTGCAGCGCCTTGTCCAGGTAGTGGAACGCGCCCGGCCAGGTCCACGGCGCGACCAGCCCGCCGCGCCGGTTCCCGGTGCGCAGCTCGTCGATCCCGAACGGCAGCGGGCGGACCGGCCGCAGCGTGCTGACCACGGTCAGCGGCACCACGGTCTGGCGCGCCCAGCACGCCCAGTCGTAGACGTTGAGCGGCACCCACGACGGCAGCAGCACCAGCTCGGGCGGCATGGTGGGCAACTCGTCCCACGACCACAGCCCGAACAGCGCGAGCCAGATGCGGGTGAACACCCGGCTGGCCCCGACCCCACCGGAAGCCCGGACGAACTCGGCGGCGGCACGCATGTGCGGCTCGTCCGGCGAGTCGCCGGCCAGCCGCAGCGCCACCCACGCCTCCAGCGTGGTGGACAGGTCGCCGGGGCCGCCGTGGAAGGTGGCCCAGGTGCCGTCGGCGCGCTGCTGGGAGCGGATCCAGCGGGCCGCCTCCGCGGTCTCGGTGGCCGTCCGGATGCCGAGGAACTCCCGCATCAGCAGGTCCTCGGCGTCCATGGTCACGTTCGTCTGGAGCTCGCCCTTCCACCAGCCGCCGTCGCGTTGCAGGCCCTTGAGGTGGGCGACCGCGCGGTCGAGCGTGCCGGCCGGATCGAAACCGACCGCCCCGGAGACCTCCGAGGTCTGCGTCATCAAGCCTCCCTGGTCACGATGAACCGCGCGAGGGCCAGCAGCTCCGCGCGCACCCGCCCCGGGACCCCGGAGTCGGTGAGCTTGCGTTGTCCCGCCGCCATCCGTCGGTGGGCCTCCTCCAGCGCCCACGCGCGCCCCCCGGCCAGGTCGACCAGGTCGGCGGCGCGGCGCACCGCATCGTCGTCGGTGTCACCGCCGGTGAGCCACGCGGCCAGCTCCCGGCCGGGCGCGCCGCCGCGGGTCAGCGCGTAGGTGACCGGCAGGCTCTTCTTGCGGGCCCGCAGGTCGGAGTGCACCGGCTTGCCGGTCACCGACGGCTCGCCCCAGATGCCGAGCACGTCGTCGACGAGCTGGAAGGCCAGGCCCAGGTCGGCGCCGAACTCGGCGAGCGCGTCGACCACGCCGGGTGGCGCGCAGGCCAGCACCGCCCCGATCGCGGCGCTCGCGGACAGCAGCGCCCCGGTTTTCCCGCCGGCCATGTCCAGGCATTCGTCCAGCGTGACGTCGTCGCGTTGCTCGAAAGCGACGTCGAGGACCTGACCGCGGATCAGCTCGCCGACCGCCTCGGACAGCAGCCGCGCCGCGCCGACCGCACCCGGCCCGTCGGCCTCGAGCAGGACCTCGTTGGCGAGGGCGAGCAGGGCGTCCCCGGTGAGGATCGCGCTGGCCGCGCCGCGCACCGCCCACACCGTCGGCCGGTGGCGCCGCTCGGTGTCGCCGTCCATCAGGTCGTCGTGCAGCAGCGAGAAGTTGTGCACGAGTTCGACCGCGACCGCGCCGGGCAGCCCGGTCTCCGGGCGCGCACCGGCGGCCTCGGCCGACAGCAGGGCGAGGGCGGGGCGCACGGCCTTGCCGCCACCGGAGGTCGGGTTGCCGTCCAGGTCGGTCCAGCCGAGGTGGTAGTAGGCGATCGCGCGGCTGGCCGGGTCGAGCCGGTCGACGGCGGCCCGCATCGCGGGCAGGACGGCCTGCCTGCCCTGCTGCAGGGAATCGAGAACAGCGGTCATGCGGGTATCCCTTCCGATCGGCCCGGCACCCCCGCGGGGGCGCCGAGCACGGCTTGGGCGGCCGCCTCACCGCTGCGCACGGCGCCCTCCATGGTCGCCGGCCAGCCGGTGGCGGTCCACGCACCGGCCAGGACCAGCCCCGGGACGCGGGTGCGCGCGGGTGGGCGCAGTTGCGCGCACCCGGGCACCGGGCGGAACGTGGCGTGCCGCTCGCGGGTCACGAAGAAATCGAGGACCTGCGCGTCCCTTGCGGCCGGCAGCACCTGCCGCAGCGCCGGCAGCAGCCGCGCCCGCAGGACCCGCACCGGCAGCTCGATCTCCTCGACGGCGGCCGACAGCGAGATCGCCAGGTACTGGCCGTGGGCCAGCCCGGACGAGGCGGTGCGGTCGAAGACCCACTGCAACGGCGAGTCGACGACGGCGAAGAACGGAGCCTCGGTGACCCGGCGGTCGAGCACCACGTGCGCGTTCACGATCGGCGAGCTGCCGAGCCGGTCGGCGAAGTCCGCGGGCAGGCGCACCGTGCCCTCGGGCAGCAGCTTCGCCGCGACGGGCGGGGGCACGGCCAGCACGACCTGCTCGGCCGTCACCGGCTCGTCCGCGCCGATCCGCCAGCTCCCGTCCACCCGGGACAGGCCGGTGACCTTGGTGTTCAGCCGCACCCGCACGCCGGCCGCGGTCAGCCGGGCCAGCGCCGGCTCGCCGTGCAGCCGGCGCAGCGGGACGGTCGCCCAACCGATGTCGGCGGCGGAGGCGTCGGTGAGCAGCCCGACCTGGAACACCGTCGCGGCCAGGCCCAGCGAGGCCTGCTCGGCGGGGGCATTGAGCGTCGCGATGCCGACCAGGTCCCAGAGCTTGGTGACGGCCTCCCGGCTCTGGCCGTGCGCGGCCAGCCACTCGCCGAACGTGCGCCGGTCCGAAGCCGGCGCGGCGGGGTCCACGGCCTTGAGCGCGAGCGCGGCGCCGGCGAAGCGCATCCGGTCGCCGAGGCCGAGCGGGGCGTACCGCAGCACCGAGTCCGCCAGGTGCAGCGGCGCGGGCAGCGGGTTGCGGCGCAGCCACGCCGGACGGCGCAGCCGGGGCGAGCGCACCGGGATCTCCAGGCGTGGCTGGAGGTGGACGCGGTCGGTCACACCGAGCCGGCGCAGCAGCCCGAGGTAGGCGGTGCAGCAGCGCAGGAAGACGTGCTGCCCGTTGTCGACGTGCAGCCCGTCGCGGGTGAACGAGTGCGTGAGACCGCCGAGCACGCCGCGCGACTCGATCAGCGTCACCTCGTGCCCGGCGTCGGCACAGCGCAGGGCCGCGGTGATCCCGGCGAGCCCGCCACCGACGACCGCGACCCGCTGCCTCATGCCGCCCGCCCGCCCAGGGCGCGGAACGCCACGCCCAGCTTCTCCCGCCCGGACAGCGACAGCCGCCGGTCGTACACGGCGGAGGGCTGCTCGGCGATGCGGTCCAGCAGCTGCCGGTAGATACCGGCCATCGCCAGGCAGCACGCCCCGCTGCGGCGGTCCAGCAGCGGCCCCAGCCGCAGCCCGTCGGCGTACCACTCGCGGGCGCGGGCCGCGCTGTGCCGGATGAGGTTCGCCAGGCCGCCGTGCGGATCGGCCAGCACGCCCCGCTCGTCGACGGCCAGCTCGACGCCGAACGCGTCGAGATCCGCCGCGGGCAGGTAGACCCGGCCGGTGAGGAGGTCCTCGCGGATGTCGCGCAGGATGTTGGTCTGCTGCAACGCGATGCCGAGCGCGTCGGCGTAGTGCGCGGCGTGCGGGTGCGGCCGGTGACCGAACACGCCGAGGCACAGCCGGCCGATCGACCCGGCCACGCACCGGCAGTACTCGGTCAGCTCGTCGAAAGTGCCGTAGCGGCGGCCCTCGATGTCCATCCAGACACCGTCGAGCAGTTCCTCGAAGGCCTCCAGCGGTACCGGGTAGCGGCGGGCGGCGTCGGCGACCGCGACCAGCACCGGGTCCGTGCTGCGGTCGAGCGCGGAGAGCTCCTTGCGGACCGTCTCCAGCTGCGCGGCCTTCTCCTCGAGCGGCAGGTCGCCGTCGCCGATGTCGTCCACGCGGCGCGCCAGCGCGTACACCGCGCACAGCGCCGAGCGGCGCTCCCTGGTGAGCAGCCGGATGCCCCAGTAGAAGTTGCGGGCCTCCGTCCTGGTGATGTCCTCGCAGGTGGCGTAGGCCTGTGCGATCGTCGGGGTCGTCACGAGAACCGACCACCTTCCCGGATCCGGCGGACATGGGCGGCCGGGCGCACCAGCAGGGCGATCAGGTGCGCCAGGACATCGGGCTTGCGCGGGCGCGGGGTGCCGGACAGGACGTCCCAGCGAACCCGGCGCAACGCGTCGAGAGTGGCCAGCCCCCCGGCGACATAACCCGCCACGGCCAGGCGCGCCCAGCCGTGCAGGCGGTCCAGCAGCGCCGCGCCCTCGGTCAGCAGGTCCAGCGCGCGAGCGCACTGCGCGGCCACGGCGAGCCGCACCGGGCGGCTGGTGACGCGCGCGTCCAGGTCGGTGGCGGTGGCGCCGAACGCGGCGAGGTCGGCCTCCGGCAGGTAGACCCGCCCGTTGCGGCGGTCCTCGGCGACGTCCTGGCAGTGCTCGATGAGCTGGAGCGCGGTGCAGACCCGGTCGGACAGGCGCTCGGCCTCGGCGTCGCGCACGCCGAAGATCCGGAGCACGATGCGGCCGACCGGGTCGGCGGAGAGCACGCAGTACCTCTCCAGCTCGGCCTGCGTGGCATAGGCGGCGACACGCTGGTCCTGGAGGTTGGCCCGCACCAGCCGGGTGAACGGTTCGAGTTCCAGATCCCGGCGCCGAATCGCGGGCACAAGATCACGCAATACCCGTTCGTGTGGTTGCTCGCCCCGGAAGGCGCGTTCCAGATCGTTCTGGAACCGCAGCAACCCGGCCGTGCGCTCGGCCGCCGCGCCGGCCGCTTCGTCGCCCAGGTCGTCGATGACGCGTGCCACGTCGTAGACCGCACCCAGGTCCGCACGCAGGTCACGGGGAAGAATCCGCAGCGCTACCGGAAAGTTCTCGGCCTGCTTCTTTTCGCGCAGCACGCGGTCGTCGACCGTGCCGGAACCAGCGGGTGCGGGAGCCATCGCCTCATAATCACTCGGGCCCCGAGGCGAATTCTTCGCACCGGAAACAAGAATGGAGAAGCCCCGGTTGTCACGAGCTGACAGTATTGACCCGGACGATGGACGGCACGCGGGCTGGGCGAGTGGGGGTCCACGACATGGCGGGCAGACGGACGGAGACCAGCGACGGCAAGCTGGCGCATCTCGCGGCGGCGACCTCCCAACGGCTGCCGCGGATGCTGGACGACGTCGCACGGCTGCTCGACGAGCACTGGCCGGACTACGCCGAGTTCATCGTCACCGAGCGGGACGAGGTCCTGGTCTCGGCCAACATGTTCCTGCAGCGCCTGCTCCGGATGGCCAAGTGGGACATCGCCGAGCTGTCCGGGATCGCCGAGGGGGCCGACCGGTTCGGCGAACAGCCGCTGTTCGAGGAGATCGGGCGTGCGCAGTGGCAGCAGGGCCGCGATCTGACGAGCCTGCTCTCGGCGTACCAGATCGGTGCGCGCGTGGCGTGGCACCACGTCGCCGAGGTCGCGCTGGAGGTCGGAGTCCCCTCCGACATGTTCGCCTCGCTGGCCGAGGCGGTGTTCATCTTCGTGGACCAGCTGTCCTCGGCCTCGGCGCGCGGATACGTGCTGGAGCAGTCGGAATCCGCGGCCACCCGGGAACGGCTGCGCGACGAGCTCGCGGACATGCTGCTGTCGGACCGTTCCGATTCCGCCGCGATCCGCGCCGCGGCGGCCCGCGTGGACTGGCCGTTGCCGCGGCAGGCCGCGGTGGTGCTGGTCGAGCCGGACAACCCGGTCGGCAGCGCCCTCCTGGGGCGGCTGGGGCAGTCCTGCCTGCACGTCCGGCGGCAGCGCCTGGTCTGCGCGATCGTGCCCGATCCGGGTGGGCCGCAACGCCGCCAGTGGCTGTCGTCGGCGTTGCGCGGTGCCGGAGCGGTGGTCGGGCACGCGGTGGCCCTGGAACACCTGCCGGCCAGCATGCACATCGCCGAGCTGGCCGCGCAGCTGCGCCGCGACCACGTGCTGACCGACGATCCGGTGTTCGTGGACGAGCACCTGGACTCGCTCATCGTGCACCGGGACGCGAAGCTGTTCGACGCCTTCCGCCACCAGTGCCTCGCTCCCCTGGCGCACCTGGGGCCGGTGACGCGCAAGCGGTTGTGCGAAACGCTCGCCTGCTGGCTGCGGCACCTCGGCGACCGCCGGGCGATGGCGGAGGAACTGCACATCCACCCGCAGACCGTGCGCTACCGGATGGCCCAGTTGCGGGAGCTGTTCGGGGAGAGCCTGGACGATCCGGACAACCGGCGCCGGCTCACGCTCGCCCTCGCCTGGGGCGGGTCCGAACCGGACGACCTGTGAGGACTCGGTCCAGTTCCGCCAGCACCGCGCGGAACGCGGCGAGCAACTCGTCCACACTGTCCACGAGCGCCGCGTCCACGGTGGCACTGAGGGAGAACGACCCGTACCAGCCGAGCACGCCGATGGTGAACGGGGTGCCCGGTGCGAGCGGGATGATGGCGAACGCGGTGCGCAGCGGGAAATGCCGGAAATTCACCTGCCACGACGCCCCGGGCATGTTGGACACCGTGCCGTTGAAGAACCGTGCATTGTAGACAGTCCGGGCGAACCAGGCGTGCACGCACGCAGGCAGCAGACCGGCCACCGTGTGCTGCACGAACCGGGACGCGACGACCCGGGTGCCGGTGCGCAGCCGTCGGGTGGCCTTGGCGATCCGCCGGAGGCGCTCGGCCTCGGGCATGTCCCCCAATGGGATGTCGACCATCACCGCGGCGGTGACGTTGCCCTCCGCGCCCGGCCGGGGTTCGGCGGCCATCAGCGTGACCGACGTGAGCATCGACTCGGGCAGCGGCGTGACCGCCACCCGGCGCAGTGCGCCCGCGACCCCACCCAGCAGCAGGTCGGTGACCCGGACGCCGTGCTTGCGCGCCAGCTCGCGGACGTCGTCGAGCGGGATCTGCAGGGTGGCGTAGCGGCGATCCGGCGGGTTCCGGGCCGGCAGCCGGGACTTCGGCCGCCCGTCGGTGGCCAGCTGCGCCAGGCCCACCGCCCCGGCGGCGACCTTCTGCAGGACCGTGGGCCGTGTCGTCTCGTTGAGCCCCTCCAGCAGGCTCGGCGAGTCGAACAGGTCGAGCATCAGGCTGATCGTGCCGATGCCGTCGGCGACGGCGTGGTGCACCAGCGAGATCACCGCGGCGGTGTTCGTCTCGACACCCCGCACGACCACGAACCGCCACAGCGGCCGGTCCCGCGGCAGGGGTTCACCCTGGAACCGGGCGACCAGCTTGTGCAGCTCCCCCATGCCGCCGGGGGTGCCGTCCGGGCGGGTGAGGTCGAACTCGGGAACGTGCCAGTCCCAGTCGAGATCGGGATGCGGCACCCAGTACTGCCGCCGCCAGGGCGAGTACTCCGACAGGCGCTGGGTGTAGCGGGGCAGGTCGGCGAGCTTGTCCCGGATCGCGGCCCGGACCCAGGCACCCGCCGGGCCGGCGGGGTCGGCCGAGGTGTCCAGCATGATGAGACCGCCCACGTGCTGCGGGTACGCGGGCGTTTCCACGTGCAGGAAGAACGTGTCGGAGGCGGGCACCCGGTCCACCGGCCGGGCGACCCGGGCGAGCCCGGTCGCCGCGGCGATGAGCACGGCGGCGCCGACGGCATCCACCCAGTAGTGGTTGCCGGTGGCGATGATGACCGCGAACGTGACGAGCACGTGCACCGCGCTGACGATCTGCACCATCCAGCCGCCGCTGATGCGCGCGAGGACCACCGACACCCACAACGCCCAGCCGACGTGCAGGGACGGCATCGCGGCCAGCTGGTTGGCGCCCTGCAACGCCGGGGAGCCCCAGGACAGGAACGTGTGCCCCAGGCGGACGGTGTCGACGAACCCGGCACCCGGGAGCATCCGGGGCGGCGCGACCGGGAACAGCCAGAAACAGGCGAGGGCGAACAGGTTGAGCCAGACGAAACTGGTGCGCACCGACCGGTAGTGGGCCGGGTAGCGGGCGTGCACCCAGATCAGCAGGACGAGGGCGCTGACGATGTAGGTGATCGCGTACTCGTAGTTGGCGGCGACCCGGAGCCAGCCCTGCCCGGCGAGCCACTGGTTGACCGGCAGCTCGAAGTCGAGGTGCAGCATCCGCTCGAACGCCAGCAACGCCTCGCCGCCGGCGTGGGCCCGCGCCTCACGATCGGGCAGCGGCAACGCCTCGACCAGCAGGTAGACGCCGAACACGGCGAGGCCGAGCAGCAGCTCACCCCACCAGCTCGGACGCCGGAGGGCCGCCGTGCGGCCATCCGCGACCACCGGGGACCGGGAGCGGAAACCGACCGTGAGCACACCGTCATATATCACGGTTCACCGTCACGGCGCTCGCCGCGAACCCGCCCGGAACAGCCAAGCCACCACCATGAGCAGCCAACACACCGCCCGGAGGGGCCAACACACCACCCCGCGCGTGTTCGCCGCCCGCGGCGCCGTGTTCGCCGGTCCGCGCGGCGTGTTGGCCGAGCGCGGCGGCGTGTTGGGCGGTTTGCGTGCGCGGGCCGGGTGTGGAGAGGGTGCGGGAGAGGAAGGGCCGCGGGTCAGGCGGCGGCGGGGGCCGGGCTGCGTCCGGCCAGGCGGAGCGTCACGCCGTCGCGGCGGAGCTTGCGCCAGCCGTGCGCGGTGCAGACCGCCACGGTGAGCGCGGTCAGCAGGCCGCTGAGGAGGCCGCGCGACATCAGGCCGGCCTCGACGCCCCAGTGCAGGAAACCCAGGGTCATCCCGGCGTCGATGAGGCGCGAACCGCCCCACATCAGGGCCACCTCGACGAACACTCGGTTCACCGTGCGGTGCTTGAACAGCTCCGCGGGCAGCCGCACGAAGTCCTTGGCCAGGCGGGCCGTGATGGGCCGGCCGATCATCGCGCTGCCGACGAAGATGACGAACATCAGCACCGATCCGAGGACCGGTTGCAACACGTACACCGCCGCGCTGGACGTGATCAGCGCGACCGCGGCGCGTCCGATCAGCATGGCGGTGCACAGCAGCAGCGTGCGGGGCAGGTCGCGCTTCATCAGCCGTCGCGCGCCGATGACGAACGCGCTCCAGCCGATGACCGCGCACAAGGCCGGCACGAGACCGACCATGTGCAGCAGCAGCGCCAGCAGCACGGTCGGCACGATGACGGTCTCGAGCAGCATGATGACTGCGTCCTTGACCGTTTTGCCCAGGTGCGGGATTTCGATCACCAGGTGGCGCTCGCCGGACGACGCTCGGTGGTGCACGGGTTCCAGCCTCCAAGGGTCTGCCTGGACTGCGCGGGGGCAGCGCACTCATCGACAGGCTCTGTGGGTTCCACTGCCCGCCCGGGCGAAACCTGCGCCGGAAACCTGAATTATTCCTGTGCGAGGGTGTCCGAAGAACGACGCCGGGCGGGGACGGTTCCGGAGAACCTATCACCTCCGGGGTAAACCCCGCGTTGGGCGGACCGGCTCGCTTCGGCCTGGACGCTCGGCGAGTGCGCCAGCCCGAACACGCCGAGGCTGAGCAGCACGGCGGCGCCGGCGGTGGCGGCCAGCGGACCGGGCTCGGTCACCAGGGTCGCGTTGAACGCCAGTAGTCCCAGGAAATAGCTGGCGGCGGGGTTGACGATGGACATGACGGCGATCGCCGCGGACAGCGACCCCGACCCGTACGCCTGCTGGCCGAGCAGCAGCCCGGACAGGGTCGACAGCGCGAGGACGTAACCCGGCCAGGTGATGGCGGTGTGAGCGACACCCTCGTTCAACAGCAGATCGGTGGTCACCTTCATCATGGCCGCGCTGATCGCGTAGCAGATCCCGGCCGCGGCCGCGATGAGCGCGCTGTGCACGAGCGGGCCGCGGTGCTGGGCGACCTGGACGAGGGTGACGACGGTGGCGGCGGCGATCAGCACCGCGATCAGCAGGCGGCCCTGGTCCGGCGGCCCGTCCAGGGGTGCGGCCCCCTCGACCGCGAGGAACACCACCACGCCCCCGGTGATGGCGAGCCCGGCCAGCCAGTCCCGCAGCGGCGGCCAGCGCCGGATCGCGGCCGAGGCCATCGGCAGCGCGAACAGCAGCTCGGTGACCAGCAGCGGCTGCACGAGCGCGATCGAGCCGAAGTGCAGCGCGGCGGCCTGGCTGAAAAATCCCAACAGGTTGGTCGCCCACCCGGCGAGCCACACCCTCTTGCGCAACAGCTTGCGGATCAGCCACAGTACGGGGACCCGGTGCCGTGCGGCGCGACCGTCGACGTCGCTGTCGGCAACCTCGATCACCGCGCGTCGTTGCAGCGCGGCGGACGCGGCGAACAGGAATGCCGCGGCGAATCCGAGGAAGACCGGGACTAGCACGTCACTTGTCAGCGCTTCCAGTGGCGGAAAGATTCCGGGGCCTCAGCTCGAGCCCCCGAATCGGGCAGACAGTGCACGGTACACCGAAGGCACCGTCGCCCGCACCACTGTCGGCAGCCGCAGCCAGCGCGGGACGTACTGCTCCGCACGCTCCGCGGTGACCGCTTCGAGCACCGCGGCGGCGACCGTGGCCGCCGGGACCGGTTTCGGGCTCCGCCGCTGGTAGGGGCGGCCGCGGCGGGCAAAGAACGCGGTGTCCACCACCCCGGGCACGACGACCCCGACGTGCACCCCGGTACCGGCCAGTTCGAGCCGTAAGCTCTCCGCGAACACGTCAACCCCGGCCTTGGCCGCCGAGTAGACGCACTCCCCCGCGACCCCTGTCCGTCCCGCGATGGAGGTGACGAAGACCACCGCCGCGCGGGGCCGCGCCAGCAGCCGGGGCAGCAGCGCACGGGTCAGTTCGAGCGGGGCGGCGAGGTTCACGTCGAGCAACCGCCGTACGTCCGGACCGGACATCTCGGCCACCGCCCCCGCCCAGCCCAGGCCGGCGTTGTTGACGAGCACGTCGATCCGCTCCGCCCGCCGCGCGATCTCCTCCGCGGCCGCCTCGGCCGCGCCGGGCTCGGCGAAGTCGGCGCGGATCGCGACGGCGCCGGTGCGGTCGGCGATCGCGGCGAGCCGGTCACCGTCGCGGCCCTGCAGCACGAGGCGAGCACCGGCCTCGTGCAGCCGGAGCGCGGTGGCGGCCCCGATGCCGGAGGAGGCACCGGTGACCACTGCGACCGCACCGCGGACGTCCACCGGCGTCAGCCGGCGACCTGGACGGCGTCGACGACGAAGACGAGCGTCTCGTTCGGCTTGATCGGGCCGTTGCCGCGCGGGCCGTAGCCGAGGTTGGGCGGGACGACCAGCAGGCGGCGGCCGCCCTGCTTGATGCCCTCCAGGCCCTGGTCCCACCCGGGGATGGCGGTGCCCGCGCCGAGCGCGAACGAGAACGGCGCCGAGCCGAACGAGTTCTGCTGGTCGGTCTTGTCCGACCAGGTAACCAGGTCGTAGTTCATCTGCAGCGTGCTGCCGGCGCGCGCGGTGGCCCCGGTGCCCGGCTTGAGATCCTTGGTCACCAGCTTGGTCGGCGCGGCGCAGGTGTCCGGGATCGTGATCGTCGGCTTGGCGCCGACGTCACCGGTCACCGTGATGTCGTCGGCGGTGCACTCGCGCGTGGCGTTGCTGCTCGTGCCGTGGGCCGCCGAAGCGCTCGTGGACGCCGCCGCCGGCTCGGGCGCCGGGTAGGTCGGGCCGCCACCGGGCGGGACGGACGACGGTTCCTGGTCGGGAGAGCAGGCCGCGACGGCGAGGGCGGCGGCTGCCGCGAGCACGATCTTGCCAGCGTTACGCATGGCGACACCTTAACCGGGCGCTGACCAGTCGGTTTCCGCGGGTTACCGCTCCGTGTAAAGAATCCCGAGGCGCTGCGTGGCGCGTGTGCAGGCGACGTAGAGGTCGTTCCAGCCGCGGGGCGACTCGGCCACGATGTCCTCCGGCGCGAGCACCACGACGCCGTCGAACTCCAGGCCCTTGGCCTCGGCGACGGTGAGCACCGACACCGCCTCGCCGTGACCGTCCAATTCGGACCGGACCGCGTCCAGCCGGGCCGCGGGGGCCAGCACCGCGACGGTGCCGCCGTCCGCCGCCGCCACCTCGTCGTCCACCACGGACGCGAGCGGCCGCTCGCCGAGGGGCGCGCGCCACGGTTCAACTCCGGTCTCGCGCACCGACGTCGGTACCCGCAGGTCCGGATCGACCTCGCGGAGCGCCCCGGCGGCGACGTTCATGATCTCCACCGGGGTGCGGTAGTTGACCGTCAGCTCGCGCAGCCGCCACCGGTCGCCGACGTGACGGCCGAGCATCTCCTGCCAGGACGACGCGCCACCGGGCGCACCGGTCTGCGCGACGTCGCCGACCACGGTCATCGACCGGGTCGGGCAGCGGCGCGCCAGCAGCCGCCAGTCCATCGCGGACAGCTCCTGCGCCTCGTCGACGATGACGTACCCGAACGTCCAGGTGCGATCGCGCGCGGCGCGCTGGGCGGCGGTGAGCCGGCTGCGGCGCTCCTGCCGTTCGGCGAACAGCTCGGCGTCGAGGACGTCGGCGATGCGGATCTGGTCCTCGTCGAGGATTTCCTCGTCCTGGTCCATGATGTCGAGCACACCCTCGGCGTAGGCGCGTTCCTCGCGCTCCCGGCGCTCGCGGGCGGCGCGCTCCGCGTCGTCGTCCTCCCCGAGCAGCTCGGCCAGCTCGTCGAGCAGCGGCACGTCGGCCGGGGTCCAGGGCGAGCGCGCAGGCCGCTGCACCGCCGCCCGGTCGGCGTCGGAGAGCAGCCCCTGCGACGCCGACCGCAGGCGGTCCGCGTCGCCGAGCAGGTCGCGCAGCAGGCGCTGCGGGGTGAGCTTGGGCCACAGCTCGTCGAGCGCGGCCGCCACCGTGGCGGACCCGGCGAGCTCGGTGCGGATCTCCATCCGGTCCCGCGCGTCGAGCACCTGCGCGCCGGCGGTCTCCCCCGCGGCGAGCGGGATGTCCGGCACCCCGGCGAACAGGTCGACCTCCATGCGGACCGCGGCACGCTCGACCAGGGCGTCGAGCACGGCCTCGACGAACACCCGGCGCGCCACGTTGTGCGGCCGGCCGGTGCGCCGGGCCTTCTCCCGCGCCCGCTCCACGACCTCGCGGCGCAGGACCAGCAGGTCGTCGTCGAACTGGACGGCGAACCGGTCCTCGGGCACCCGCTGGCGGTCGGCCACGGCCCGGGCGAGCACGTCGACCATGACCGGGCGCCCCTTGACCTCGGCGGCCTCGCGGCGGTCCGTGCCGCGCGCCCGGACGCCGGGGAACAGCTGCCCGATCGTGGACAGCAGCACGCCGGTCTCGCCCAGCGACGGCAGGACCTGGCCGATGTAGCGCAGGAAGGTGCTGTTCGGGCCGATCACGAGCACGCCGCGCGAGGCGAGCTGCCGGCGATAGGTGTAGAGCAGGTAGGCCGCCCGGTGCAGGGCGACCGCGGTCTTGCCGGTGCCCGGCCCGCCCTGCACGACGAGGACGCCACCGAGCTCGTCGCGGATGATGTCGTCCTGCTCGGCCTGGATGGTGGCGACGATGTCGCCCATCTCACCCGTGCGCTTGCGCTCCAGCGCCGCCAGCAGGGCGGCCTCGCCGGCCAGCCCGAGGTCGGCCTGCTGCCCGTCGGCGGCCCGCAGGTCGAGGATCTCGTCGTCGAGACCGACGACCTTGCGGCTGAGCGTGCGGATGTGCCGCCGCCGCCGCACACCCTCCGGTGAGGCGGCGGTGGCCAGGTAGAACGGCCGCGCGGCCGGGGCGCGCCAGTCCAGCAGCAACGGCTCGTAGTCGCCGTCGGAGTCGAACAGCCCGATCCGCCCGATGTAGGCGGGCGCGTGGCCGTCGTGGAAGTCGAGCCGGCCGAAGCACAGGCCCTGCTCGACGGACCCGAGCTGCGCGAGGCGCTCGTGGTGCAGGCTGGTGGCCGCGTCGCGCTCGGCGCTCTCCTGCGGGGTTTCGCCGTGCGAGCGCAGCGCCCGGTCCAGGCGGCGCTCGGTGGTCGCCCGCTCGGCGTCGAGCCGGCGGTAGAGCATGGACACGTAGTCCTGCTCGTGCTGAAGGTCGGTGGTGCGGTGTGGTTCCCGGTCCTCAGCCACGGACAAGAGCAACCTGCTTTCGGCTTCGGGGACAAGTCGGCCAGGAAGCCAACGAAGACCGGCGCCGGGGAATTCCCCGGACCGCGTCAGAACGGCAGGCCGAGGGCGGGCAGCCCGATCGCCGAGTCGACCGCGAGCGCGCAGAACAGGATCATCAGGTAGGTGTTCGACCGGTGGAACAGGGCCATCGGCTTGGTCTCCACCCCGCGCCGGACCGCCGAGTACAGGCGGTGCGCGTAGAAGAGGAACCACGCCCCGGCCAGCACCGCGAAGCCCGCGTACAGCCAGCTCGTCGCGGGCAGCAGGAGCAGCGTCCAGCCGACCATGACCCACGAGTAGATCAGGATCTGCCGGGCCACGTGCTCCGCGGTGGCGACCACCGGCAGCATCGGTACGCCGGCGCGCTCGTAGTCGTCGCGGTACTTCATCGCCAGCGCCCAGGTGTGCGGGGGCGTCCAGAAGAAGATGACCGCGAACATCACGAACGCCGGCCACTGCACGGTGCCGGTGACCGCGGCCCAGCCGATCACCACCGGCATGCACCCGGCGGCGCCGCCCCACACCACGTTCTGCGCCGTGCGCCGCTTGAGCACCAGCGTGTACACGAGGATGTAGAACAGGATCGTGGCGATCGCCAGCACAGCGGCCAGCAGGTTCACCGTGAAGTACAGCATCGCGAACGACCCGAGCCCCAGCGCCAGGGCGAACACCAGCGCGTTGCGCCGGGGCACCGAGTCGCGCACCAGCGGGCGCCGCTTGGTGCGCTTCATCACCTTGTCGATGTCGGCGTCGATCACGCAGTTCAACGCGTTCGCGCTGCCCGCGGCCATGGTGCCGCCGACCAGTGTCGCCAGCATCAGCCACGGCGACGGGATCGTGCGCGCGGCGAGGAACATCGCCGGGATGGTGGTGACCAGCAGCAGCTCGATGACCTGTGGCTTGGTCAGCGCGACGTAGGCGCCGGCGATCCGGCTCACGCGCCGCAGACCGCGCGGGCGCTCGCCTCCGGGGTCGACAGCGCTGGTGCTGTCACTGCGCCCGTGCGCAGCGTTCACCAACGACAATTCCGCTCCCTGAGTCAGATTCGGGGGCGCCGGGACGGCCCGGTGCCACAACCGATCGTAATCGCCGGGCCGCGGCCCCGCGTGCACCGGGGTGCGCAGGGGTGTGCGGGGGCGCGCACTGCGGGGTGTGTCGGCCCCGCGGCCGCCGGGTACCCGACCCATTAGGCTGGCGCCGGGGTTGCGCTTGTGGTCGTGCGCACGCCCGCTGGCAGGAATATCGGCTCTTCGGGATCGATTGAGATGAGTGGAGCCTGCGCGCGCGAAGACCCCCACCAACAGAAGAGATGTCACCGAGAAGGACGGGGAGTTCGAGTTCAGTGTCCGATATCGCCTCCATCAGCGAGAACAACCCACTGCTGCGGCGGAACCTGCCCGCCGACTGGACCGACCTCGACACCCGTGCGGTTGACACCGTCCGGGTGCTCGCCGCCGACGCGGTCGAGAACTGCGGCAGCGGTCACCCCGGCACCGCCATGAGCCTGGCGCCCGTGGCGTACGCGCTGTTCCAGCGGATCATGCGCCACGACCCCAGCGACCCGGAGTGGCCCGCGCGGGACCGCTTCGTCCTGTCCGCCGGGCACTCCAGCCTGACGCTCTACATCCAGCTGTTCCTCGCCGGCTACGGCCTCGAGCTGGAGGACCTCAAGCAACTGCGCAAGTGGGGCTCGAAGACCCCGGGCCACCCGGAGTACCAGCACACCAAGGGTGTGGAGACCACCACCGGCCCGCTCGGCCAGGGCCTGGCCAACGCGGTCGGCATGGCGATGGCCGCCCGCCGCGAGCGCGGCCTGCTCGACCCCGAGCCCGCGCCCGGCGAGAGCATCTTCGACCACCACATCTTCGTGATCGCCTCGGACGGCGACATCGAGGAGGGCGTGACCTCGGAGGCCTCCTCCATCGCCGGCCGCCAGGAGCTGGGCAACCTGGTGGTGATCTACGACGACAACAAGATCTCGATCGAGGACGACACCACCATCGCGCTGTCCGAGGACACCGCGAAGCGCTACGAGGCCTACGGCTGGCACGTGCAGGTCGTCGAGGGCGGTGAGGACGTCGTCGCCTTCGAGGAGGCCATCGCGGCCGCCAAGGCGGAAACCACCCGCCCGTCGTTCATCCTGCTGCGCACCGTGATCGGCTACCCGGCGCCGAACAAGATGAACACCGGCAAGGCGCACGGCGCCGCCCTGGGCGCCGACGAGGTCGCGGCCGTCAAGGAGATCCTGGGCTTCGACCCGGAGCGCAGCTTCCAGGTCGAGGACGAGGTGCTGGCGCACACCCGCAAGGCGCTGGAGCGCGGCAAGCAGGAGCGCGCCGCCTGGCAGGAGCGCTTCGAGGAGTGGGCCGCGGCCAACCCGGCGCGCAAGAAGCTGGCCGACCGGATGGCCACCCGCGACCTGCCCGAGGGCTGGTCCGACAAGCTGCCGTCCTGGCAGCCCGACGCCAAGGGCATCGCCACCCGCAAGGCGTCCGGCGAGGTCCTCAACGCCCTGGCCGACGTGCTGCCGGAGCTGTGGGGTGGCTCGGCCGACCTGGCCGAGAGCAACAACACCACGATGAAGGGTGCCGACTCGTTCGGCCCGGAGAAGGCCTCCACCGGGATGTGGCAGGCCAACCCCTACGGCCGCACCCTGCACTTCGGTGTCCGCGAGCACGCGATGGGCTCGATCCTCAACGGCATCGCGCTGCACGGTGGCACCCGCCCCTACGGCGCCACCTTCCTGGTGTTCAGCGACTACATGCGCCCGCCGGTGCGGCTGGCCGCGCTGATGCACGCGCCGGTCATCTACGTGTGGACGCACGACTCGATCGGTCTCGGCGAGGACGGCCCGACGCACCAGCCGATCGAGCACCTGGCCGCGCTGCGCGCCATCCCGGGCCTGAACGTGGTCCGGCCGGCCGACGCGAACGAGACGGCCGGTGCCTGGAAGGCCGCGCTGGAGGACAAGCGGCACCCGTCGGGCCTGGCGCTGACCCGTCAGAACGTGCCGGTGCTGGAGGGCAGCTCGGCCGAGGCCGTCGCCAAGGGCGCCTACGTGCTCGCCGACGCCTCCTCCGGCACCCCGGAGGTCGTGCTGATGGCCACCGGGTCGGAGGTCCAGCTGGCGGTCGAGGCGCGCAAGACGCTGGAGGCCGAGGGCGTGCCCACCCGGGTCGTGTCGGTGCCGTGCGTGGAGTGGTTCGAGGCGCAGGACGAGTCCTACCGCGAGTCGGTCCTGCCCAGCGGGGTGAAGGCCCGCGTGTCGGTCGAGGCCGGCATCGCGCAGCCGTGGTACCGCTGGGTCGGCGACGCCGGCGAGATCGTCTCGATCGAGCACTTCGGAGCCTCGGCCGACTACCAGACCCTGTTCCGCGAGTTCGGGTTCACCGCCGACGCCGTGGCCGACGCCGCGCGGCGCTCGCTCGCCAAGACCAAGAACTCCTGATCATCCGAAGGGGATGAAGTCATGAGCGACAACCTTGCTCAACTGTCCCAGGCCGGCGTGTCCATCTGGCTCGACGACCTGTCCCGTGAGCGGCTGAACTCCGGCAACCTGGCCGGCCTCATCCGCGACCGGCACGTCGTCGGCGTCACCACGAACCCGACGATCTTCGCCAACGCCCTGTCGCAGGGCGAGTCCTACGACGAGCAGGTCCGCGAGCTCGCCGCCCGCGGCGCCGACGTGCACGCCGTCGTCCGCGAGCTGACCACCACCGACGTGCGCAACGCCGCGGACCTGTTCCGCGACATCTACACCCGCACCAACGGCGTGGACGGCCGCGTGTCGATCGAGGTCGACCCGCGCCTGGCGCGTGACGCGGACAAGACGGCCGCCGAGGCGCAGGACCTGTGGAAGACGGTCGACCGGCCGAACATCTTCGTCAAGATCCCGGCGACCGAGGAGGGCCTGCCGGCGATCACCAAGACCCTCGCCGAGGGCATCAGCGTCAACGTCACGCTGATCTTCTCCGTGGAGCGGTACCGCAAGGTGATCGAGGCCTTCTTCGCCGGCCTGGAGCAGGCCAAGGCCAACGGCCACGACCTCGCCACGATCGAGTCGGTCGCGTCGTTCTTCGTGTCCCGGGTGGACACCGAGGTGGACAAGCGGCTGGACGCGATCGGCACCGACGAGGCCAAGGCGCTGCGCGGCGAGGCCGCCATCGCCAACGCCCGGCTGGCCTTCGCCGCCTACGAGGAGCTCTTCGCCACCGACCGCTGGCAGGCGCTGGCCGCGGCGGGCGCCCGGCCGCAGCGGCCGCTGTGGGCCTCCACCGGGGTGAAGGACCCGTCCTACTCCGACACCCGCTACGTCGACCAGCTGGTGGTCGCCGGCACGGTCAACACCATGCCGGAGAAGACGCTGGACGCCGTCGCCGACCACGCGCGGATCGAGGGCGACAAGGTCACCGGGACCGGCGCGCAGGCGCAGGAGGTGTTCGACCAGCTCGCCGCGGTGGGCATCGACATCACCGACGTCTTCCTGACCCTGGAGAACGAGGGCGTCGACAAGTTCGACAAGTCCTGGGCCGAGCTGCTCGAGACGGTCACCGGCCAGCTCGAGAAGGCGAAGGGCTGACGCCGTGGTGGGGGAACGACTGACGGTCACGATCAGCGACGGGGAGCTGGCCGCGCAGGCCGCTCCCCTGGTCGACCAGCTCGTCGCCGACCAGGTCGCCTCCAAGGTCGCGGCGCAGGACCCCACGCTGTGGGGTCCCGACGCCGAGCCCGAGGCGTCGATCCGGCTGTCCTGGACCACGCTGCACAAGTCGTCGCGGCCGCTGATCGGTGAGATCGAGGCACTGCGCGAGGAGTTGCGCAGCGAGGGCGTGGACCGGATCGTCCTCGCCGGGATGGGCGGCTCCTCGCTCGCCCCGGAGGTCATCGCGGCGACCGAGCACGTGGCGCTGACGGTGCTGGACACCACCGACCCGGGCCAGGTCGCCGACGCCCTCGCCGGCGACCTCCAGCGCACGGTGCTGGTGGTCTCGTCGAAGTCCGGCGGCACGGTGGAGACCGACAGCCACCGCCGGATCTTCGCGAAGGCGTTCGCCGAGAACGGGATCGACGGCGCGCGGCGGATCGTCGTGGTCACCGACCCGGGCTCGCCGCTGGCGGAGCTGGCCGAGAAGGAGGGGTACCGCAAGGTGTTCCTCGCCGACCCGCACGTGGGCGGGCGCTACTCGGCGCTCACCGCGTTCGGGCTGGTGCCCGCCGGGCTGGCCGGCGCGGACATCGCCCGGCTGCTCGACCAGGCCGCGGCCGCCGCGCAGGTGCTCGGTTCCGACAGCCCCGACAACCCGGCCCTCCAGCTGGCCGCCGCGTGGGGCGCCGCGCACAACGCCGGCGCGGAGAAGGTCGTGCTGGCCGACACCGGCTCGGGCATCACCGGCTTCGCCGACTGGGCGGAGCAGCTGATCGCCGAGTCCACCGGCAAGCTCGGCACCGGACTGCTGCCGGTGGCCGTGGACGGCCCGGCCGCACCCGGTTTCGCCGACGCCAAGGCCGACGCGACGCCGGTGGCGATCGGCCCGGACACCGGCAACGCCAAGGTGTCCACCACCGGCTCGCTGGGCGCGCAGTTCCTGCTGTGGGAGTTCGCCACGGCGATCGCCGGGCGACTGCTGAAGATCAACCCGTTCGACCAGCCGGACGTGGAGGCCGCGAAGAAGGCCGCGCGGGTGCTGCTGGACGACCCGTCGAAACTCTCCGGCGGCGAGACGCCGAGCGCGACCGACGACGCGGTGGAGATCTTCGCGCCGGCCGGGGTGTCCGGCGACGGCTCGCTGGCGGATGTGCTGCGGGAGTTCCTGGCGACCGCGCCGGAGGGCGGCTACCTCGCGGTGCAGGCCTACCTGGACCGGCTCGACGACGCCTCGGCCGCGCTGCTGCGGCCGGAGCTGGCGAAGCGGACCGGGCTGCAGACCACCTTCGGGTGGGGGCCGCGGTTCCTGCACTCGACCGGCCAGTACCACAAGGGCGGCCACCAGAACGGCATCTTCCTGCAGATCACCGGGGCCGGCGAGCACGACCTGGACGTGCCGGACCGGCCCTACACGCTGGGCCAGTTGCAGCACGCGCAGGCGCTCGGCGACGGCCAGGTGCTCACCGAGCACGGCCGCCCGATGCTGCGGCTGCACCTGACCGACCGGGCCGCGGGCCTGGCCCAGCTCATGCGTGCCGTACAGGAGGCTCAGTGAGGGAGCTTGTGACCGGACCGTTCACCACAGCAGTGCTGGTACCCCGGTCCGCCGAGCGCGTCGAGGCGGTGCGATGAGCAGCAAGGGGTGGACCAACCCGTTGCGGGATCCCCGCGACAAGCGGTTGCCGCGCATCGCCGGGCCGTCCAGCCTGGTGATCTTCGGCGTCACGGGTGACCTGTCGCGCAAGAAGCTGATGCCGGCGATCTACGACCTCGCCAACCGCGGGCTGCTGCCGGCCGGGTTCTCCCTGGTCGGCTTCGCCCGGCGGGACTGGGAGGACGAGGACTTCGGGCAGCTCGTGCACGACGCGGTGGCCGAGCACGCGCGCACCCCGTTCCGGGAGTCGGTGTGGAACCGGCTCGCCGAGGGCATCCGCTTCGTGCAGGGCACCTTCGACGACGACGACGCGTTCGACCGGCTCGCGCAGACCGTGCGCGAGCTGGACGCCGAACGCGGCACCGGCGGCAACACCGCGTTCTACCTGTCGATCCCGCCGGGCGCGTTCCCGGTGGTGACCAAGCAGCTGGCGCGGTCCGGGCTCGCGCAGTCCGACGACGAGTCGTGGCGGCGGGTGGTCATCGAGAAGCCGTTCGGGCACGACCTGGCGAGCGCCAAGGAGCTCAACGCGATCGTCAACGACGTCTTCCCCGAGGAGTCGGTGTTCCGCATCGACCACTACCTCGGCAAGGAGACCGTCCAGAACATTCTCGCGCTGCGCTTCGCCAACCAGCTGTTCGAGCCGATCTGGAACGCCAACTACGTCGACCACGTGCAGATCACCATGGCCGAGGACATCGGCCTCGGCGGCCGCGCCGGCTACTACGACGGCATCGGCGCGGCGCGCGACGTGATCCAGAACCACCTCCTCCAGCTGCTCGCGTTCACCGCGATGGAGGAGCCGCTGTCGTTCGAGCCGAGGGCGCTGCGGGCGGAGAAGATCAAGGTGCTGCGGGCCACCAAGCCGATGGAGCCGTTCGCCGAGACCACGGCGCGCGGCCAGTACACCGGTGGCTGGCAGGGCGGCAAGAAGGTGCCGGGCCTGCTGCAGGAGGCCGGGTTCGCCAAGGACTCGACCACCGAGACCTACGCCGCGGTGTCGCTGGAGGTGCAGAACCGCCGCTGGGCCGGGGTGCCGTTCTACCTGCGCACCGGCAAGCGGCTGGGCCGGCGGGTCACCGAGATCGCGGTGGTGTTCAAGCGCGCACCGCACCTGCCGTTCGACTACACCTCCACCGAGGAGCTGGGGCAGAACGCCCTGGTGATCCGGGTGCAGCCGGACGAGGGCGTGACGCTGCGGTTCGGCTCGAAGGTGCCGGGCACCACGATGGAGGTCCGCGACGTCACGATGGACTTCGGCTACGGGCACGCGTTCACCGAGTCCTCGCCGGAGGCCTACGAGCGGCTGATCCTGGACGTGCTGCTCGGCGAGCCTTCGTTGTTCCCGGTCAACGAAGAGGTCGAGCTGTCCTGGCGGATCCTGGACCCGATCCTGGAGTTCTGGGCGAAGCACGGCGCGCCGGAGCCCTATCCCCCGGGCACGTGGGGCCCGCAGTCCGCGGACGAGGTCCTGCAGCGCAGCGGCCGGAACTGGAGGCGCCCGTGATCATCGACCTGCCCTCGACCACGACCTCGCAGGTCAACCGGAAGATGGTCGAGCTGCGCGAGCGCGGCGGCGCCGTCGCGCTGGGCCGCGTGCTGACGCTGGTGATCGTCGACGACGACGGCGAGCACCTGGAGGAGCACATCGACGCGGCCAACGAGGCCAGCCGCGAGCACCCGTGCCGGGTGATCGTGCTGGCCCGCGGTTCGCGCACGGCCGCGGCCCGGATCGACGCGCAGATCCGCGTCGGCGGCGACGCCGGCGCGAGCGAGGTCATCATCCTGCGGCTGTACGGCCCGCTGGCCTCGCAGGGTCAGAGCGCGGTGATCCCGCTGCTGCTGCCCGACGCGCCGATCGTGGCGTGGTGGCCCAGTTCCGGGCCGAAGGTGCCGGCGGAGGACCCGATCGGGCAGCTGGCGCAGCGCCGGATCACCGACTCGGCGGCGGAGCGCAACCCGATCAGGGCGTTGTCGGCGCGGCGGAAGTCGTACGTGCCGGGCGACACGGACCTGGCCTGGACGCGACTGACGAACTGGCGGGCCCAGCTGGTGGCCGCGCTGGATCTGCCGCCCTACGAGAAGATCACCGGCGCGACGGTGACCGGCGAGGCGGATTCGCCGTCCACCGAGCTGCTGGCAGGCTGGCTGGCCGAGTACCTGAAGGTGCCGGTGCGCCGGGTGAAGACGACCACCGCGCAGGGCATCGTGTCCGTGGAGATGGAGCGGCGGTCGGGCGCGATCGCCCTGCACCGGCCGGACGGCAAGGTCGGCACGCTGATGCAGCCGGACCAGCCCACCCGGCGGATCGCGCTGCACCGGCGCAACACCAAGGACTGCCTGATCGAGGAGCTGCGGCGGCTCGACCCGGACGAGGTGTACGAGGCGGCGTTGCAGGGCCTGGACAAGCTGTCCGGCGGGTCGGCGGGCGCCACCAGGAAGAAGCCCGCCGCGAAGAAGCCGGTGAAGCCGGTGAAGTCGGCGCAGTCGGTGAAGTCGGTGAAGTCGGAGGCGAGCGCCTGATGGCGGAGGTCGTGGTGTACGCGAGCGGCGAGCTGCTCGCGGCCGCGGCGGCGGCCCGGCTGGTGACGCGCCTGGTGGACCTGCAGGCCGCAAAGGGTTCGGCTTCGCTGGTGCTGACCGGCGGCGGTACCGGGATCGCGGTGCTGGAGCAGTTGCGCCGCTCCCCCGCCCGGGACGCGGTGGACTGGTCCCGGCTCGACATCTACTGGGGCGACGAGCGGTTCGTGCCCGCGGACGACGACGAGCGCAACGAGAAGCAGGCGCGTGCGGCGCTGCTGGACCACGTGCCCGTCGACCCGGAGCGGGTGCACGCGATGGCGCCGTCGGACGGCGAGTTCGGCGACGACGTGGACGCGGCCGCGGCCGCCTACGCGCGGGTGCTGGCGGACAACGCGCGGCCGGAGGACCACGGCGACGTGCCGTCGTTCGACATCTGCCTGCTCGGCCTCGGCGGCGAGGGGCACACCGCGTCGGTGTTCCCCGAGTCGCCCGCGGTGTACGAGACGGAGCGCAGCGTCGTGGCGGTGCGGAACTGCCCGAAGCCGCCGCCGACGCGGGTGTCGCTGACCCTGCCCGCGATCCGCCGCGCGCACGACGTTTGGCTGATGACCACGGGCGAGGCGAAGGCCGACGCGGTGGCGCTGGCCCTGTCCGGCGCGGGAGAGGTCCAGCTGCCCGTGGCTGGTGCCCAGGGGCGGCGGCGCACGTTGTGGCTGCTCGACCGGACGGCGGCGAGCAAGCTGTCGCACGTCTACCAGCCGCCCACGGCCTGAGCCGACTGGGACGAGGCCCGCCGGTGCTGCCGGCGGGCCTTTCTCGTGCCGGTGGGCGACGGCGATTCACGGCCCGCACCGCATTCTCGTTAGCATCCGCACATTGTTGTGACGGCACGCGTCCCGCTCGCACCGCTGGGGACTCTCCTAGACAGTCCACAAGACGAGTGAGGTCGCAACCATGAGCTCCGAGGGACTGTCCATCGGGATTTCGGTCGGCGGCCCGGGCGCGGGGGCCGCCGGCCGGGCACACCGCCCCGCGGCCGTGGTCCGCCGGTCCCGGTGGGTGCCGCTCGCGGTCGATGTCGCCGCGATCCTCGTCGCCGCGCTCGACGTCTGGCTCGCCGTCCCGGCGAACGCACCGCCGTACTCGATCCTCCTGTCCGCGCTGGCCTGCCTCGCGCTGGCCGCGCACCGCCGGCTGCCCTTCGGCGCGGTGCTGCTGACCGTGCCCGGCTTCCTCATCGGCTGGTCCCAGCTGGCCGCGATGATCGCGCTGGGCATGCTCGCCACCCGCAAGCAGATGCACTGGCAGGTGTGGGCCGGCGCGGTCCTGGTGTGGGCGTGCCGGTTCGTGCGGTGGCCGCCCGGCGACTTCACCCAGCTGAGCTGGCGGGAGCACGTCCTCGACGGCATCTACGGCGTGCTCGTCGCGGGCATGCCGATCGCGATCGGCCTGCTCGCCGGGGCTCGCGCGCGGCTGACCCGGAAGCTGGGTGAGCTGACCGCGAGCCGCGACCGGGAACGCCGGCTCGCCGCCGCCGCCGTGCGCGCAGAGGAACGGGCCCGCCTCGCCCGGGAGATGCACGACGTGGTGTCCCACGACATCACGCTCATCGCCATGCAGGCCGGGGCGCTCACCGCCCAGGACCCGCCGTCCGCGCGGCAGACGGCGGAGGTCATCCGGCAGCTGTCCACCCGCACCCTGGAGGAACTCCGGTCACTGGTCGGGGTTCTGCGTTCGGGCGGCGAGGACGACGGCCCGCACCCCGGTATCGGTGAGCTCGGCCGCCTGGTGCACAACTGCAACCTCGCCGTGCGGCTGACCATGGACGCGGTGCCCGAGCAGGTGCCGCCGAAGGTGTCGGCGGCGGCGTACCGGACGGTGCAGGAGGCGCTGACGAACGTGTGCAAGCACGCGCCCGGTGCACCGGCGACGGTGCTCGTCCGCGGCGGGGACGGCGCGTTGACCGTGGAGATCCGCAACGAACGGCCCCGGGGGGAACCGCCCGCGCTCCCGTCGGGCGGCTACGGGCTCGCCGGGCTCGCCGAACGGGCCCGGCTGCTCGGCGGCAGCCTGGAGACGTGCACCACCGAGGACGGCGGTTTCCGGATCCGCGCCCGCTACCCGCTCGGGGTCTGACCATCGAAGCCGGCGACCGCTGCCGGCGGGACCCCGGACAGACGGAACGGACCCGCTCCGCCGGTGCGCGCCGGCGGGACGGGTCCGTCCGTGGGTAAGCGATTCCTCAGATCTGACGGCGCTGGCGCAGCCGCTCGAGCGCCTCGGCGAGGATGGCCTCACCGTCGGCGTCGCTGCGCCGTTCCTTCACGTACGCCAGGTGGGTCTTGTACGGCTCGGTCCGCGGCGCGGCCGGCGGGTTCTTCTCGTCCTGACCGGCGGGCAGCCCGCACCGCGGGCAGTCCCACTCCGCCGGGATCTCCGCCTCCACGGCGAACGACGGCTGGGACTCGTGCCCGTTGGCACACCAGTACGACACCCGGCGGCGGGGAGCGGCCTCACCGCGCTCCGACTCACCGGACGGACCGGCACCGACCCTGGTGCCCCTGATTGCGTTACCGCCAACCATGAATCCTCACAGTGTGATAGGCGGCGCACCCCCCATAGGCACGCCCGTGCGTTTCAGTCCGTCACACCTTCAGCAACAGCCCCAGGCCCACGATGCTGATCAGCCAGATGGCACCGAGCAGCAGCGTGATGCGGTCGAGGTTCTTCTCGGCCACACTCGACCCGGAGAGGCTGGACTGCATGCCACCCCCGAACAGCGAGGACAACCCGCCACCGCGCCCACGGTGCAGCAGCACGGCGATCACGAGCAGCACGCTGGACGCGATCAGCAGGATTTGCAGGAACAGCTTCATCTCATCCTCTGGTCTTCGGGGGTTGCCTGATCGTGTGACGGTCTGAGGTTGCCAGACTACTCGCCGACCGCCCCGTTACGGCAGCGGCCCGCCAGCAGCGAGGGCGCAGAGCTTGGTGAACTCGTCGGCCTGCAGGCTCGCCCCGCCGACCAGCGCACCGTCGACGTTGTCGCAGGCGATCAGCTCGGCGATGTTGCCCGACTTCACCGAGCCGCCGTAGAGCACCCGGACCTCGTCGGCCACCTCGGCGCCGTACTTGTCCACCAGGGCGCCGCGCAGCGCCTTGCAGACCTCCTCGGCGTCGGCCGGGGTCGCGACCTTACCGGTGCCGATGGCCCACACCGGCTCGTAGGCGACCACGACGTTGTCCTTGACCTGCTCGGCCGTGAGCCCCTTGAGCCCGGCGAGCAGCTGCTCGCTGCAGTGCTCGACGTGCCCGCCGCTCTCGCGCACGTCGAGCTTCTCCCCGACGCACAGGATCGGCTTGATGCCGTGCTTGATCGCGGCGCGGACCTTCTTGTTCACCACGTCGTCGTCCTCGTGGTGGTACTCGCGGCGCTCGGAGTGCCCGACCGTCACGAAGGAGCACCCCAGCTTGGCGAGCATCGGCCCGGACACGTCCCCGGTGTAGGCACCGGAGTCGTGCGGCGAGAGATCCTGCGCGCCGTGGGCCAGCAGCAGCTTGTCCCCGTCGATGAGGGTCTGGATGCTGCGGATGTCGGTGAACGGCGGCAGGACCGCGACGTCCACCTTCGCGTAGTACTTCTCCGGCAGCGAGAAGGCGATCTTCTGCACCAGGGCGATGGCCTCGAGGTGGTTGAGGTTCATCTTCCAGTTGCCGGCGATGAACGGCTTGCGCGCCATCAGGCACCACCCTCCAGTACCGCCACGCCCGGCAGCTCCTTGCCCTCGAGGTACTCCAGGGAAGCGCCGCCGCCGGTGGAGATGTGCGAGAACTTCTCCTCGGGCAGGCCCAGCACACGGACCGCGGCCGCGGAATCCCCGCCACCGACCACGCTGAACGCGCCGGACGCGGCGATCGCCTCGGCGACGCCCCTGGTGCCCGCCGCGAACGGCGCCATCTCGAACACGCCGGCCGGGCCGTTCCAGAACACCGTCCTCGCCGCGGCGACCTCGGCCGCGAAGTGCTCGGTGGTGGCCGGGCCGATGTCCAGGCCCATCCAGCCGTCCGGGATCTTCTCGGCCGCGACGGTGTCGGTGGCCGCGTCGGCCGCGAACCTGTCCGCCACCACGACGTCGGACGGCACCACGATCTTGTCGGCGTGCTCGGCCAGCAGCGTGCGCGCGGTGTCCACGTAGTCCTGCTCCAGCAGCGAGTTGCCGACGCCGTGGCCCTGCGCGGCGAGGAACGTGAAGGCCATGCCGCCCCCGATCAGGAGGCGGTCCACCTTCGGCAGCAGCGCCTCGATGACCGCGAGCTTGTCCGACACCTTCGACCCGCCGAGCACGACCACGTACGGCCGCTGCGGGTCACCGGTCAGCTTGCTCAGGACCTCCAGCTCGGCGAGCACCAGGCCACCGGCGTAGGCGGGCAGCGCCCGCGCCACGTCGTAGACCGAGGCCTGCTTGCGGTGCACCACGCCGAAGCCGTCGGAGACGAACGCGCCGCCTTCTCCGGTCAGGGCCGCGAGGTCGCGGGCCAGCCCGGCCCGCTCGTCGTCGACCTTGCTGGTCTCGCGCGGGTCGAACCGCACGTTCTCCAGCAGGGCGACCTGGCCGTCGGCCAGGCCCGCGACGACCGCACGGGCCTGCTCGCCGACGACGTCACCGGCCAGCCGGACCTCGGCGCCGAGCAGCTCGCCGAGCCGGTCGGCGACCGGCCGCAGCGAGTACTTGGCCTCCGGGGTGCCCTTCGGGCGGCCGAGGTGGGCCGCGACGATCACCTTCGCGCCGGCCTCGGACAGGCGGCGGATGGTGGGCAGCGCGGCCCGCACGCGGCCGTCGTCGGTGATGGTCGAGCCGTCGAGCGGCACGTTCAGATCCGACCGGACCAGAACGCGCCGCCCGGAGACACCCTCGGCCAGCAGGTCTTCGAGAGTCTTGACAGCCATGGCCTCAGGAGAGCTTCGAGCCGACGAGCTTGACCAGGTCCGCGAGGCGGTTGGAGTAGCCCCACTCGTTGTCGTACCAGCCGAACACCTTGACCTGGTTGTCGATGACCTTGGTCAGCGGCGCGTCGAAGATGCAGGAGGCCGGGTCGTTGACGATGTCGCTGGAGACGATCGGGTCCTCGCTGTAGCGCAGGATGCCGGCCAGCGAACCCTCGGCCGCCTCGCGGTACGCGGCGTTGATCTCCTCGACGGAGGCCTTCTTCGCCAGGTCGACGGTGAGGTCGGTGATCGAGCCGGTGGGCACGGGCACCCGCAGCGAGTAGCCGTCCAGCTTGCCGTTGAGCTCCGGCAGGACGAGGCCGATGGCCTTGGCGGCGCCGGTGGAGGTCGGCACGACGTTCAGCGCGGCGGCGCGGGCGCGGCGCGGGTCCTTGTGCGGGCCGTCCTGCAGGTTCTGGTCCTGCGTGTAGGCGTGGATGGTGGTCATCAGGCCCTTTTCGATGCCGAAGGCCTCGTGCAGGACCTTGGCGAGCGGGCCGAGGCAGTTGGTGGTGCAGGACGCGTTCGAGATGATCGTCTGCGAGCCGTCGTAGAGGTCGTCGTTCACACCCAGCACGACCGTCAGGTCCTCGCCCTTGGCCGGGGCCGAGATGATGACCTTCTTGGCGCCACCCGCGATGTGGGCCTTCGCCGCGTCGGCGTGGGTGAAGAAGCCGGTGGACTCGACCACGACGTCCACGCCCAGGTCGCCCCAGGGCAGGTTGGCCGGGTCGCGCTCGGCGAGGGCCTTGATGGTCTTGCCGCCCACGACGATGCCGTCGTCGCCGACCGTGACCTCCTCGGGGTAGCGGCCCAGGACGCTGTCGTACTTGAGCAGCTGCGCCATGGTGGCGACGTCACCGAGGTCGTTGAACGCGACCACCTCGATGTCGTGACCCGCGGCCTGCACGGCGCGGAAGAAGTTGCGGCCGATCCGACCGAAGCCGTTCACACCTACGCGAACCGTCACTGCTGCTGTCTCCTCGGGTTCGTCCCGGCCCACGCGGGAGCCGGGCACACATCTTCGGGCTCGAGGCCAACCCTATCGGTGCTGGCCTGCGTCTACCCGCACACCCTAGCGAGATGTCCACCACCGTGGGGAATCGATCAAGAGGACGATCAAGATGAGAGATCTCGCTCGACGGGAGTGCGGAACTTCGGTATGACCGTGACGCCGCCGAGGCGGCCGTGCAATCGGCCGGCCGCCGCGTGCACGGCCGCGGTTCCGTCGGCGCCGATGTCGGCCAGCAGGCGGATCGCGATCTCGCCGTCCGGCCGCTGCGCCCACCCGCCGACCACGCGGCCGTCCCACCACACCGTCGGGCCGATGTTGCCGGTGCGGTCGAACAGCAGCGGCTGGTGCTCGCCCAGGAACCAGCCGCGCTCCTGCCAGCCCATCGGGGTGGGGTCCAGTGCGGGCAGCAGCGCGGCGGACGGCTCGGGCTCGGGAACCGGTTCGTCGTCGCCGGGCAGCGCGATGCCCGGCCCCCCGTCGAGGTCGACCTCCACCGGGCCGATCGCGGTGAGCGTCTTCTTCACCTGCCCGGCGCTCCAGCCGGTCCACCACTTGAGGTCGGCAACCGGCGCCGGGCCGAAGGCACGCAGCCAGCGGCGGGCCAGCTCGGCGCGGGCGGTGCCGGCGTCCACCGGTTCGAGCCCGGGCAGCCAGGTCTCCACGGTGGACCAGGCGTACTGGGTGGACAACCAGCTGCCGCGCGGACGGCCGCGCACGATGCGGCCGGCGGCGGCGAGCAGGAACAGCACCCGGTTGGTGAGGTAGCCGCGCGACTCGTACGGCTTGCCGGCGGCCATCACGATCTCGGTGCGCAGCCGCGGCTCGCCGTCGGCGATCTGCTGGGCGAACGCCGGCTCACGGGCGCGGAGCGCGGCGTGGGCGCCCTCCTCGACGTCGGCGAGCCAGGCATCCAGGTCGCGGCCGTCCAGACCGGCCGTGGCGAGGTGCTGGACCAGCCGGGTGCGCTCGCGGGCGGCGATGTCGTCGGCGCACGCGGCCTGCACGACCGGCACGAGCGCGGCGGGGACGACGAACATGGTGCGGCGCATGCCGAGCATCCGCACCAGCGTGCGGTCGTCGTAGAGGGCACGCTCCACGTCGGCCGTGCCCGCCGCGCAGCGGGCGAGCACCGACAGGTGCACGGTGGCCGGGTCGGTGGCGTGCAGCGCGACGAGACTCTCGGCGACCTGCTCCGGGCCGTCCGCGGGCACGGCCAGGTGGTGCCGGCTCACCAGCCGGGCCCGGCGCTGGTCGTTCCCCAGTTTCCTGCTCACCCGGTGGTTCTACCACCGGGGTCCGACACTTTTCAGGAGTAGTAGTGCGGGCCGTTGTCCCACTTGACGGTGGGCGCCGGCGCGTCCCGGTCGCGGCGGCGGCGGCGCGCGGTGGCGGCCACCGTGCCGACCAGCGTGGTGATCACCGCCCCGATGGCGAGGTTGATCAGCGCGGTCGCCACCTTGGCGTCGGTCCGCACCGTGAGCGTCAGCGGCAGCACGATCGCGATCGCGGTGACCAGCACCATGATCCAGGTGAAGAACTGCCCGGGCGCCGGGGTGGCGAGGCTGAGCAGGTGCATCAGCCCGGTCGCCAGCAGCGCCGCGACGGCCGCGCACAGCGCGTAGGTGAACGTGTTGGCGTTGCCCCAGATGCCGTTGCCCTTCGGGGCCAGGACGGCGACGTCGAACAGGCCGCGGGCGATCAGCAGGCCGACGACGGCCGCGAGCGCGGCGACGACCGCGGTCGCCACCCCGCCGGCCCACAGCCGGCCGTAGTCGGGCTCGGTGCGGTCACTGGGCGGGTATCCGGTCACCGTCCGGGGGTTGGCCCGATCCGCCGCGGATAAACATTCGTCACCCAGGCGGACGTGCCGATACGCTCCGGTGATGGTGTCTCCGAGCCACTTCGCCGCCTTCGCCGCACTGGTGTTCGTCATGGTGGTCGTCCCCGGGCCGAGCGTGCTGTTCACCGTCAGCCGGGCGCTGTCCGCGGGCCGGCGGGACGCGTTGCTGACCGTCGCCGGCAACGCCGCGGGGGTGTACACCCAGGTCGTGGCGGTGGCGTTCGGGATGGGCGCGCTCGTGCGGACCTCGGCGACCGTGTTCACGGTGATCAAGCTGGCCGGCGCGGCCTACCTGGTCTACCTGGGTGTGCAGGCGGTCCGGCACCGCCGGAAACTGTCGGAGGCGCTCACCGGCGCGGTGCCGGCCACGTCCGGCCGCACGGTGGCCGTGCTGCGGGACGGGTTCGTGGTGGGCTTCGCCAACCCGAAGTCGATCGTGTTCCTGGCGGCCGTGCTGCCCCAGTTCGTCGACTACCCGGCGGGCGGGGTGGTGGGGCAGATCCTGGTGCTGGGGATCGCGCTGCCGGTCATCGCGCTGGTGTCGGACAGCGGGTGGGCGCTGGTCGCGGGCGCCGCGCGGGCGTGGTTCGCCCGCTCGCCGCGGCGGCTCGAACTGGTCGGCGGCACCGGCGGGCTGGTGATGATCGGGCTCGGCGCGGGGCTGGCGCTCAACGGTCGGCGGGACTAGTCAGCACCAGCTCCAGCAGGCCGGGGAAGGCGTCGTCGAACTCGCCGCGGCGCAGCCTGTTGAGCCGCCGGGGGCCGGCGTCGCGTTGTTCGATCAGGCCGGCCGCGCGCAGGACCGCGAAGTGGTGGCTGCGGGTGGCCTTGGTGACCGGCAGGTCGAAGGTGCCGCACGCCTTGGTCCAGTCCGGCACCCCGGCCAGCTCGCGCAGGATGGCCCGGCGCACCGGGTCGGCGACGGCGGTCAAGGCGTCCTGCAGGGACACGTCCTTCGGGTCGGCGTGGGTCAGCCCGCGCGCTCGCGCAGTGTTCGAAACTTGTCGTACACTCATGTGATCGACCTCCATCGAACACTCTAGACGACAGGAGCGGACATGACCCGACGCCTCGCGGCCACCTTCGGCCCGGACTCGCGCAACCGGCTGGACGCGGCCACCGCGCCCGGCATCGAAGGCGCGCTGGCCGCGCTGGAGACCTTCTACTTCGCCTTCAACCAGCGCGATTCGGACGTGTTCGCGCAGGTGTGGACCGGCGATCCGCTGGCCCAGCTGAACAACCCGCTGGGCGGCATCCTGCGCGGCGGCCCGGAGATCAGCGCGCTGTACGACAAGGTGTTCCACGGTCCGGCGCTGGTGACGGTGACGTTCGGCGACATCGTGGAGTACGCCGGCGAGGGCCACGCGCTGTTCGCCGGACGGGAGACCGGCTCCTACGTGGTCGACGGCCGTGAGGTGCCGCTGCGGATCCGCACCAGCCGGTACTTCCGCTACGCGGACGGCCGCTGGGCGCAGTTCCACCACCACGGCAGCATCGACGACGCCGGCGAGCTGGCCGCGTACCAGGCGGCGATCCGCGGCTGACCGCCCGGGGAGCGGGCGGGTCGGCCTCAGACGCTCGCCTGCTCCCCCGGCCTGGTGAACAGCCGGGTCGCCGAGATGCGGGCGGTGCCGTCGGGTTCCCCGAGGTCGTCGAGGTGGTTGCGGATCGTGGCGTCGACCGACAGGTACTTGCGGCCCGCCCGCAGGTCGGCGTCGTTGCGCAGGCGGACGATCAGCGGGAACTCCGACAGCGCTCCCGCGTCGAACAGGCCCGTGGTGTAGATCAGCTGCACGCCCAGCGCCTCGGCGACGACGCGCTGCAGCTCCAGCAGGTACCCGGCCGACGCGCGGCCGATCGGGTTGTCCAGGAACAGCACCCCGGAGTGCCGGTTGCGGATCCGGCCACGGTTGTTCGCCCGCAGCGCGGCCAGCGTGCAGTACAGGATGATCGCGGCGGTGAGCTGCTGGCCGCCGGAGAAGACGTCCCGGATCTCCGACACCCGCTGGCGTTCGGTGCGCAGCACCGAGTCCGGTTTCAGGATGTCCACCCGGAACCCCTTGGGCACGGCCGCCCGCACACCCCGCAGCACCAGGGACATGCCGTCGCGCTTGACGTCGCGCCCGTCGCTGGTCCGGCCGATCGCGGCCTCGTCCACGACCTGACCGAGCGCCTCGGACAGCTGCGGCTCCTCGGGGTCGCCGAACCGGATCCGCAGGAACTCCTGCCCGGACCAGCCGCCGAGTCCCTCGGGCAGCCGCGACAGCCGCTGCGCCGAGCGCAGCATGCGCAGCGCACCCTCGACCATCCCCTGCAGCCGGGCGACGATCCCGGAACGGTGCCGGTCGATCTGCGCCAGGTCGTCGGTCAGTGTCCGCAGCCGCGGCTTCAGCGCGGCCGCCCACTCCCGCGCGTGCGCCGGCAGGTCGTCCCGGCGCACCGACACGATCTGCTGCCGCACCGGGCTGCTCAGCTTCTCGAACCGCTTGTCCGTCGCGTACTGGGCGAGCGCGTCCGCCGCCGCGCGCACCCGCTTCTCGGCGCCCTCCACCGCGGCCTCGGCGTCGGTCAGCGTCGTGTTCAGCTTGCGGTAGCGGGCCTGCGCGGCCTCCACATCGCCGTCGAACACGCTGACCGCACTGTCCGCCCCGACCGCACCCTCCGGCTCACCGCCGGGAACCAGGTGCGCCACCGAGCCGGCGAGCATCTCGAACCCGGCGGCCGAGGCGGTGGCCACCTCCAGCGCGCGTTCGGCCTCCGCGCGCCGCGCCTGCGCCTCCTCCAGCGCCCGGGCGGCGGCCGACACCTGCTCCGTGGCGTCGTCGATCAGCTCACGGCCGTGCTCGACGTCGCGCGGCCGGGTCTCCAGCGCCGCGTTCTGCCCCGGCAGCTGGTCCAGCTCGGCCTTGCAGGTCGCGACGAGCCCGATCGCCTCGCTCTGCTCGGCCTCCAGCGCCGACACCGCCCGCCCGGCGCGGGCCAGGGCCGCCGCGCGGGTCGCGGCGTCCGATCCGTCCGGCGTTTCCAGCAGCCGCGCGGCGCGCTCCCGCACCGCGGCGTCCACGGCCTCCAGCGCCGCCCGCGCGGCGGCCTCCGCGCTTTCGGCCTGGTCCAGTTCGGCCCGCAGGTCGCTGCCGACCTCGACCCGGGCGTAGGCGTCGCTGGCCGCGGCGAACGCCCGGCGCAGCACGTCCACCGGCTCGGCGGGCACCGGCTCGTCCTCGGACACCGATCCCCCGCCGGGCACCTCGGCCAGCTCGGCCCGCGCGTGGGTCACGGTGCGGCGGTGGCCGTCGGCGGTGCGCTGCTCCTCGGCGGCCTCCTCGCGCAGCCGCGCCGCGCGGGCCGCGGCCTGCTCGGCCCCGGCCTCCGCGCGGGTGACCACCTCCTGCGCGTGCCCGGCCGCCTCGGTCCACTGCGGGATCAACGCGACCCGCTCGGCCAGCTCACCGAGCTTGCGGGCGCGCTCCTCGCTCGTGCGGGCCGCGGCGCGCAGCGCCGGGACCGCTTCCCGCAACCGGTTCCGCCGCGCAGTCAGATCGGCCAGGGCGCGTTCCTGCGCGGCGATGGCGGCCACCGCCTCGGTGTGCCCGGCCGCCGCGGCCTCGGCCTCCTCGGCGAGCGTGGCGAGCGCGCCGGGCGGGTAGTCCTCGCGCCAGGTGGTGAGCTTCCACTCCAGTGCCGTGTCGTCGCCGATCGCGCTCGCCAGCGCGTCGAGCTGCTTCTCCCGGCGGGCCTGCCGGGCGGCGATCGCCTGCCGCTCGGTGTCGGCGGCGTCCTCGTCGTACATCGCGGGGTTGGGCGGGACCAGGAACGCCACGCCCGGCGCCGCGCCGCCGGCACGCACCGCCCCGGTGGTGCCGACCGGCAGCACCACGCTCGGCAGCAGCTTGGCGCCGGCGAGCACCTGGCGGGCGCGGTCCAGGTGCGCCGGGTCGTTCACCAGCACCCCGCCGAGCAGGTGCGGCAGGTCCCGCAGCACCCGCTCCCGCGCTGCGCTGTCCATCGTGGACAGATACCGCCACCCGGACCACGCGGTGATGCCCGCCGCCTCCAGCACGTCCAAAGCGGACTGGACCTCCGGCGGCGCCGGCAGCAGCCCACCGGAGCCGAGCGCGGCCAGCGCACGTTCGTCGGCCGACTCCGCCATGCGCAGCGCGGTCTGCTCCCGTTCCGCGGCGGCCCGCGCCTCGCGCAACCGGGTCAGCAGCGCGGGGGTGTCGGTCTCCAGCTGGACGTTGTCACCGCCGAGCAGTTCCAGCAGCCGCGGGTGCGCGGCGAGGCTGTCGGTGCGGCGCTGCGCCTTGGCCAGCTCCTCGGCCGCGTGTGCCGCGCGGACCTGCGCGGCGGCGGCTCGCTGCTGCGCGGCGTGCAGCGCGAACTGGGCCTGGGCGTGGTCCTCGGCCACGCCCTCCAGTTCGCTCTCCCGCGCGGCCAGCTCCGCCACCGCCTGCTCCCCGCGCGTGCGGGCCTCCTGCGCCGCGGCGGCGACCTGGGTGCCATCGGTGAGCAGCCCGTCCCGGACGGCCTGCTGCACCCGCGCGCGCACCTCCTCGATGCGGCGGGTCAGCTGTCCCAGCTCGGCGCGGTGCGCGGCGGCGGTGGCGGTGGCCTCGTCCCGCTGGTCCTGGGCGGCCGCGGCGCCGGTCCGCGCAGCCGCGGCGCGCGCTTCGGCGGCCCCGGCCTGTTCCCCGGCCTCGCGGGCGAGCGCGAGCAGGCCGCGGGCCAGTGCCGTGGCCGCCGCGTTCCTGGCCGCCAGCGCCGGTTTCGCGCTCTGCTCGCGGTCACCGACGAGCTCGCGGATGTCGGCGGCCCTGCGGGCGGCGTTGACGTGTGCCAGCACCGTGCCGGTCTCGCGCCAGGCGGCCGCCGTCTCGCGTGCGTGCCGCAGCTCCTCGTCGAGCCGGGTCCTCTCGGCGGTGGCGCCGGCCAGTCGCAGTTCCGCGACGACCCGGCGCAGCTCGGTCACGACGGCGGCGCGGCGCCGGTGGTCGCCCTCGGCGAGTTTCTCCGCATCCCTGGCCTCGTCCACATAGGACCGGAGCCCGGCGAGCCGTCCGGCTTCCAGCCGGTGCCGGGCGACGACGGATCCGGCCAGCTCGCACGCCTCCTCCCGGGCGAGGGCAGCCAGCTTGCGGGACGCCGCGGCCAGCGACTCCTCCTCGGTGAGCGGGGTGAGCAGCTCCAGCGCGCCGGCGACGAAGTCGCGCTCGCTCATCAGCTCGCCGCGGCGGCCGAGGTTGTGCGCGTAGGTCTGCACCACCTCCGCCAGGTCCTTCGGGTCGTCCTCGGGGATCACCGCGCGCAGCAGGAACTCCACGAACGCCTCGTCGGAGGTGAAGGCGAACGCGTCGGCAGCCTCGCCCTCGCCGGCGTTCATCGCGCGCTGGTAGCGGAACAGCTCGGTGTCCAGGCCGAGGCCGTCCAGCCGCTCGGTCCACTCGTGGTGGCGCCGGGTGGTGAACAGCTCCAGCTCCGGCTCGGCCTTGTGCGCGCGGTCCAGCTGCTCGGCGAACCCGGACATGGTGAGCAGGCGGCCGCCGTCGGTGAACGGCAGCGACTCCAGATCCAGCGACGCGGTGGGCCGGAAGCAGTACCACGAATCGATCAGGTTGGCGGGATCACCGGAGGTCACGTGCCCGCGCCACTCCGACACCTTGCCGGTGATCACCCGCTGCCCGGTCCCGGTGTGCTGCCACTCCAGCACGACGTGCGCGACGTCCTTGGCCATGACGAACTTCTCCAGCACGCGCGTGCTGGTCGTGCCCACCACCTGACGCCGCCCGGGCAGCATGACCGAGAAGATCAGCTTGATCAGCACCGACTTGCCGCCGCCGTTCTCCAGGAACAGCACGCTCGCCGGCGACGGCCGCCGCGGCGGGCCGCCCTCGGCCGAGTGGATCCCGGCGGTGAACAGCGCGTCCTGCGCCGGCGCCTGCACCAGCGGGCCCGCACCGCTGAAGTCGAGCAGCACGTCCTGGTAGCGCGCGCCGGCCGGACCGACCGAGTGCAGGCGCACCCGCGAAAGCTCGTACACCGATCTCTCCCCCTACAGAGTGTCCGAACCGGACGGACGCAGCGTGCCCTCGCCGTCGGACACCGCGACCACGCCGAGTGCCAGCAGCTCCTCGAAGGCGCTGTCCGCGGCCAGCTCCCGCACCTGCACCTGGTAGCGCGGCGTGGTCCGGTAGGTGCCGCCCTGCTCGCCGCTGACCTGCACCAGGAAGCCCTGGTCGGCCAGGAACCGCAGCGCGCGCGAGACCATGCCGCGCGTGGTGTCCGAGGCCAGCCGGCCGTCCTTGGTCGCCGCCGCCTCGGGACGGCGGGCGTAGGCGCGCCACGCCTGCTCCAGCTCCGGCGAGTCGGACAGCGGGTCGTTGTTCGCCTCGGCCTTCGCCGCGCGCTCGTCGAGGATCCGGCACGCCTCGCGCACCACGCCGTCGACCTGGTCGACACTGACCCGGCCGATGTAGGTGTCGTTGGCCAGGTCGTCCGGGCGCGGGTAACCGAGCGCCGCGGTGGCCAGGTGCACCAGGCCGTGCAGCACCTTCTCGGTGTCACGGCGCTCGCGGATCTTGCTCTGCCGCGCGTAGCTGTCCATCCTGACCTCGAACACCGACTCGTCGGTGGCGGCCAGCACCGCCCCGGCCTGGCTGCTCACGTCGAGCACCATCAGGCCCAGGCCGGCCGCGACGGAGTTGGTCAGCTGCTTGAACGCGCTGTCCTCACCGTAGCGGCGGACCAGGTCCGCGTACACGACGTCGCGGGCGGGCAGGTGTTTGGGCCGCATGCCGAACGAGATCAGCCGTGCCGCGTTCTCCGCGTCGCCGGTGGTGACCGGACGCGTCATGCCGGCACCTCCGCGCCGGACGCGCTCCGCCCGGCACCGGATGATCCGGACCTGCGCGCAGTCCTCATGCCGCCCCCTCTTCGTCCACAACGTCGCGGTCCAGCCGGACCGTGCTCAGCAGCAGGTCGGCGCCGCCGAACTCGCCGTCGGCCAGTGGTGTGCCGTCGTCGACGGCGAGCAGCGCCCGGTCGTCCCCCTGCCGGATCGCCGCGCCCACCTCGGGACTGTAGGAGTGCAGCGCCCGCAACGCCACCAGACGCGGCAGCTGCGGGTCGAGCTCGCGCGCCTCGGCCAGCACGCCGGACAGCCGCCGCGGCACCCCGGGCAGGTCCAGCAGCTCGTCCGCGCGCCGCCACTGCTCGTCACTGTAGTGGTCGAGGCTCTCGGGCGGGACGAGCTCCGGCTCCGGCACCTCGCCCACCACCTTGTCGCGCTCGGGTGCCGGCCGCAGCAGCAACGACACCAGCGACGGCAGCGCGGGCACGGTCGGCACGGTCAGCCCGGACGCGGCCTGGAAGTACGACTCCAGCGGCGCGACGGCCTCGGCGATCGGCAGTTCGAGCGCGGGCATCAGGATCTGGCCGAACAGGTCGACCGTGGCCCGCCGCGGCGGACCGGAGAACTGCTGGCGGTCCTGCTCGGCGCGGAACACCGCGCCGGCGGCCTGCAACCGCGCCTGCAGCCGGGTGTGGCGGCTGATGCAGTCGCCGACGATGTCGACCAGCTCGGCGGCACGGCGCTTGTGGTCGACGTCCTCGGCCTCGTCCCGGGCCGCGGTGATGTTGCGCAGGATCGCGTTCTCGGCCCGGAACCGGGATTCGATGTGGGTCAGCGCGGAGTCCAGCAGCTCCGGCATCTCCCGGTCCCAGTCCACCGCACGCACATCGCGGCGGGTCGCGTCGAGCTTGGCCCGCAACGTCTCGCCGTACTGGACGGTGCGGTAGCGCGCCTGCTCGGCGGCGAGCTTCGCGTCCGCCAGCCGGCCACGGCTGATCAGGTTCTCCAACTTGACCTCGGCCGCGATCTGCGCCGACTCCACGTCGGTGTCCAGCGCGCCGACCAGCACGTTGATCGCCTCGTCGCTGGCCCGCAGGTACACCTCGCCGTCCGGGGCCGCCAGCTCGACGAGCAGCTTGAAGTCGAACGCGCGGCGCCGGTAACGGCCGTGCGCGTCCAGGCTGCCGTAGACCCGGCGGAAGCCGCGGTCCGTGGTGCCGACGTTGATCAGGTTGTCCAGCACCCAGCGCGCGACCCGCAGGTGCTCCTCCGCGGGGCGCTGCGGGGCCTGGGCGGCGATGAACGGTTGCAGGCGGCGCACCACGTCGTCGTGGCCGGCGCCGGTGTCGAAGTCCATCGCGATGGTGACCAGGTCGATGGTGTGCAGCGCGATCTCGGCCATCTGGTAGACGGTCGCGTCGGCCCAGTCCAGCTTCGCCTTGCGCGCGTCCAGGTCGTGCAGGGGCGCGGTGCAGGCGAGCGCCTTGAGCCGCCGGGCCAGGCCCTCGTCCACCAGCCCCCCGCTGATCAGGTCCGAGTCACGCACAGCGGGCCAGACTACCCGGGACCCCGCTCCTGCTCGACTTCACGCTCGTAGGCGCGCAGCGTGTCGAGGAACATCCGCCGCTGTGCGGGCGTGAGCGGCTCCAGCGCGGTGCGCCAGGCACGTGCGCCGGTGGCGAGCCAGCCCTCCACATCCGTGTGGTACGCCGCGGCGATGCTCACGATGGTGCGGCGCCGATCCTGCTCGTCCTCGGTGCGCGTGAGGATGCCGCGGCGGCTGAGGTCGCCGACCATCAGGCTGACCGTGGTGGACGCGACCTCCAGACGCGCGGCCAGCTCGTTGACCGTCATCGGCCCGTCGAAGAGCAGGTAGGACAGCAGCGACAGGTGCCGCGGGGCGAGGGAGAACCCGCGCAGCGACTCCGGGACCGGGATCTTCTTGGCGCGCCCCACCAGCCGCGGCAGGAGCAGCAACGCGGTGCGCACGGCCTCCTCCGTGGTTGGTCCTTCGCTCGCCATGCCGGTCATGATCCCACGCCGCCGGCAGCGGGGATCGCCGTCCGGCGGGCTCCCCGGCCGATTTCCGCCAGCCCCCGGCCGGAAACCGGCGCACACTCGCGGACGTGCGGACCACCGACCTCGCCGGCCTGGACTGGCCGGCTCTCACCCGGGACCTGAACGACCTCGGCTGCGCGCTCACGCCCCCGATCCTGAGCCCGGCCGAATGCCGCGAGCTGGCGGCGCTCTACGACGACCCCGGCCGGTTCCGGTCCACGATCGACATGGCGCGCTTCCGGTTCGGCTCCGGGCAGTACCGGTACTTCGACCACCCGCTGCCGGATCCGGTAGCACGGCTGCGCGAGGCGTTCTACCCGCGCCTGCTGCCGGTCGCCCGGGACTGGGCCGCCAAGCTCGGCTGGGACGCACCGTGGCCGGACGACCTGGCGACCTGGCTGGACCGCTGTCACCGGGCAGGCCAGACCCGCCCGACCCCGATCCTGCTGCGGTACCGGGCCGGTGACTGGAACGCGTTGCACCGCGACCTCTACGGAGAGCTGGTGTTCCCGCTGCAGGTCGTGATCGGCCTGGACGCACCCGGCACCGACCACACCGGCGGTGAGTTCCTGCTCGTCGAGCAGCGGCCAAGGGCCCAGTCCCGCGGCACGGTGACCGTGTTGCCGCAGGGACACGCGCTGATCTTCACCACGCGGGACCGCCCGGTGCGCTCGTCGCGGGGCTGGTCGGCGGCACCGGTGCGGCACGGCGTCAGCACCGTCCGCAGCGGCATCCGTCACACGCTCGGCCTCGTCTTCCACGACGCGACCTGAGCCCCGGCGGGTCCTCACCTGGGCATGGCCGGGCAGCCCCGGGGCGCATCCTGGGCGTACGGCCCGGCCGCCGCGGGAAAGGCGTCCGGGCCCGACAACTGCGTGACGCCCGGAACGCTGCGGAACCGGACGAGCAGATTGCGGGCATTGGCACCGAGCTGGGCGTTCACCGCGATCACGGTGCACGCGATCTGGGCCTTCGCCTCCTGCCCGACGTACTCCAGGGGCATGGTGAAGTCCACTGTCACCACGCCGTCCCGCACCGGCCCGACGGACGTGGCGGAGGCCGCTACGGGTCCGATGGCGGTGTAGTAGTCCAAATCCTGCTCCTGCGGGGTCGGACCAGCCAGGAGCAGGGCGACCGCTTCCCGCACGGTGCCCAGATGACCGGTCTGGCGCAGCACCGGTGTCGTGGCCCCCGCGCGCTGGAAGTACAGGATCGGCCCGGGCGCCACCCCGATCGGCCCCTCCCCCGCCCCGACCGGCCTTGTCGGCCGGACGCCGCACCCGGCGAGCACCAGCACGAGCAGCAGCGCGACCCACCGCATCACGGCGCCACCGTCCGGGGCAGCCGCAGCAGGAACCGCGCCCCACCTCCCGGCCGGTTGCCCGCTTCGAGCGTGCCCCCGTGCAGGACGGCATTGTTCTGCGCGATCGACAAACCCAGACCGCTGCCCTCCGACCTCGTCCGTGCGCTGTCGGCCTTGTAGAACCGGTCGAACACGTGCGGCAGCACGTCCTCGGCCAGGCCCGGTCCGTGGTCGGTGACCTCGACGAGGGCGTCCGGGCCGGAGGGGCACAGCCGCACCCGCACCGGCGGGGCGCCGTGGCGCAGCGCGTTGCCGACCAGGTTCGCCACGATGACGTCGAATCGTCGCGCGTCCACCGGGGCGGTGATCCCGGCCGGCAGCGCGGCCCCGACCCGGTCCGTCCACTGACGGGTGCGCAAGGTCGCCGCGATCAGCTCGCCCAGGTCGGCCTCCCGCCGGTCCATCCGGGCACGGCCGTTGTCGAAGCGGGAGATCTCGATGAGATCGTCCACGAGCCGGGTCAGTTTGCGGGTCTCCTCGCTGATCAGCCGGGCCGCGGTGCCGGCGTCACCGGGCAGGCGCGCCCCCTCCTCGTCGAGCACCTCGGTCACGGCGGTCATGGCCGCGAGCGGGGTGCGCAACTCGTGCGAGACGTCGGCGACGAACCGGCGCGCGTCGGCCTCCATCCGCCGCAGGTCCCCCACGGACTGTTCCAGGCTCGCGGCGGACTCGTTGAAGGTGCGCGCCAGCTCGGCCAGCTCGTCGCCGCCGCGTTCCGGCAGCCGGGTGGACAGCCGTCCGTGCGCCAGGTCCCGGGCACCGTCGCGCAGCCGCCGGACCGGCCGGAGCACCGCACCCGCGGCCAGCCACGCGAGGATCACCGCCAGGGGCACCACCACGGCCGCCGTGCGCCAGCCGTTGAGCGCGAACTCGCTGATCTGCTGCTGTTCCTGAAACAGCGGGTACTCGGCGTACACCTCGAGTCCGGACGGCACCGGGCGGAAGTCCGTGCCGACCGTCATCACGGGCATGCCGACCACCAGTGCCGGGCCGATGTCGCGGTCGGAGATGCGCTGGAAGACCAACCGCCCCTCGGTGCGGACGCGGGACACCAGCTCGGGCGGGATCGGAGTCCCGAGCGGCCACGAAGACGGGGAGGAGGAGTTGTGCGAGACCATATCGCGGTAGCGGACGAAGACGAACAATCCGCGGATGACGGTGGTGAGCTCGTCGAGGGTGGTCCGGTCGGGCGGCATCCGCACGGTGGGGGCGAGGGCGTCGACGTCCTGGCGCAGCTGATTCATCAGCCGGTCCTGGGCCGCCGCGAGCACCGTGCGCCGCGCGCTGACGTAGTTGATGCCGGTCGCGCCGGCGGTCGCCACCACCGCGACGAGGCTGATGATCAGCACCAGGCGGACGCGGATTCCGCGCAGCAGCGCCAGGATTCGCCTGATCACAGTGGACCGAACCGGTAGCCGAACCCGCGCACGGTGCGCACGTAGACCGGCGCGGCGGGCCGGTCCTCCAGCTTCGCGCGCAGCCGCTGCACGCAGGCGTCGACGAGCCGTGAATCGCCGAGGTAGTCGTGTTCCCACACCAGTTCCAGCAGCTGCTGACGGCTGAGCACGCGGCCGGGGACGCGGGAGAGTTCCAGCAGCAGCCGCAACTCGGTCGGCGTCAGCCGGACCGGGTGCCCCTTCTTGGTGACCTCGCAGGCGGCCCGGTCGATCATCAGGTCGCCGTGCTGTTCGCGGTCGTGGCCGGCGGCGCCACCGCGCCGCAGCACGGCTTTGATGCGCGCGTCCAGCACGCGCGACTGCACGGGTTTGACCACGTAGTCGTCGGCTCCGGCTTCGAGCCCGCCGACCACGTCGATGTCGTCACCCCGGGCGGTGAGCATGATGATCGGCACCGGAGCGGTCGCGCGGATGCGGCGGCACACCTCGAACCCGTCGATCCCGGGCAGCATCAGGTCGAGCAGCACGAGGTCCGGACGGCCGGCGGCGAGCAGGCGCAACCCGCGTTCCCCGTCCGGAGCCGGTGCCACGTCGTGACCGTGCCGGCGCAGGCCCAGGCACAGTCCTTCCCGGACGGCCGGGTCGTCCTCGATCAACAGCAGACTCGCCACGCCGCGATTATGGCGGTCGGTCACCAACTGCCGCGACTTGGTAGCAAAACCATGACATGACGGCGACGGGACCCGGACATCGCTGCCCGATGCTGATCGGCATGTCTGTGCACACGGCGCCGACCGTGCAGCTGAAGCCACACCGGCGTGGTCCGGTCTCCGTCCTCGTCACCGCGGTCGTCGTGATCGCCCTCGCCCTCGGGACCGCCTTCCTGGTCCGCGGCGCCGGCAGCACCTCCTCCACGACGGTGGCCGCCGACGCGTCGGAGACCAGCGTGCTGGTCTACGACCGCACGCAGGACCGGGTCCTGCGGGCGGAGGGCACCGACGCCCGGTTCCGGTCGGCGTCGCTGGTGAAGGTGATCATCGCGCTGGACCTGGTGCAGCGCGGCAAGGTGACCAGCGACCGGCCGAGCCCGCGAGTCGCCCGCATGCTGGCCGCCAGCGACGACGTGATCGCCAGTGCGCTGTGGCAGTCCGGCGGCGGCCCGGACATCGTCCACCGCGTCGCGCAGTCGCTCAGCCTGACCGCGACCGAGCCGCCGGCCGACTCGAGCCGCTGGGGCGACACGTTGCTGTCGGCGTCGGACATGGTCACGGTGTACCGGGCGGTGCTCGCCCTGCCGGCCGACCAGCGCCGCCTGATCCTCGACCCGCTCCGCGCCGCGGAGCGGGTGGCGGCCGACGGAACGGACCAGTTCTTCGGCATCCCGGACGCGCTGCCCGGCGTCCCGCGGGCGATCAAACAGGGCTGGGCGGCCGGCCGCGGCGGCGTGGACGCGCACACCAGCGGCGTGGTCGGCAACGGCGACCGGTACATCGTGGTGGTGCTCAGCCACCGACCGGGCGGAACGCCCATGCAAACCGCGATGGCAGAGGTCACCGTGGCGACGGCAGCCGTGAAATCGTTGCTGTCCTGAGGTTTTCCCCGCAGGAGCCCGCCACCCACCAGGTCTCCCGCGCCGGCGCTGATCGTCCGGCGCGGGAGACCGCCTGGTCCGGCGGATCAGCGCGGAGACGCGATCCCGTCACCTGCGGCCGCGTCCCGTGCGGAGTCAGACGCTTTCCTCGAGCATGTCCGGGGTGACCGCGCTTTCGGTGTCCGGGATGTTCAGTTCCTTCGCCCGCTTGTCGGCCATGGCCAGCAACCGCCGGATGCGGCCGGCGACCGCGTCCTTCGTCATCGGCGGGTCGGCGAGCTGACCCAGCTCCTCCAGCGAGGCCTGCCGGTTCTCCAGCCGGAGCCGGCCGGCCGCCAGCAGGTGTTCCGGCGCCGAGTCCGCCAGGATGTCGAGGGCCCGTTCCACCCGGGCGGCCGCCGCGACCGCGGCGCGGGCCGAGCGGCGCAGGTTCGCGTCGTCGAAGTTCGCCAGGCGGTTGGCCGTCGCCCGGACCTCGCGGCGCATCCGCCGCTCCTCCCACTGCAGCACGCTCGCGTGGGCGCCCAGCCGGGTCAGCAGGGCGCCGATCGCGTCACCGTCGCGCACCACCACCCGGTCGGCGCCCCGGACCTCGCGCGACTTCGCCTGGATGCCCATCCGCCGGGCCGCGCCCACGAGCGCCAGCGCCGCCTCCGGGCCGGGACAGGTCACCTCCAGCGACGACGACCGGCCCGGCTCGGTCAACGAGCCGTGCGCCAGGAAGGCGCCCCGCCATGCGGCCTCCGCGTCGGCGATGCCCCCGGACACCACCGCGGCCGGCAGGCCGCGCACCGGGCGGCCCCGCTGGTCGATCAGCCCGGTCTGCCGGGCCAGGCTCTCCCCGTCCTGAACCACCCGGACGATGTACCGGGTCGTCTTGCGCAGCCCGCCGGCGGACAGCACGTGCACGTCCGAGTGGTGACCGTACAGCTCGTGGATCTCCTTGCGCAGGCGCCGCGCGACCGAACCCGTGTCGAGCTCCGCCTCCACCACCACCCGTCCCCCCACGATGTGCAGGCCACCGGCGAAGCGCAGCATCGATGCGACTTCCGACCGGCGCGGCCCGATCTTGGTGATCTGCAGCCTGCTGAGCTCGTCCTTCACGGCGGCGGTCATCGCCATGGCCCCTCCCTACCCTTTCCCGCCCGCGGTCCCGCTGAGACCGAGAGCTTCCCGCACACAGCTCGCCAGCGCATCCGGATCGTGCACACCCTCGCGACCAGGGTCTGCCACATCCGCCAGCAGCGTCGTCGCCCCCAGCCCCGCCGCCGCGTCCCGCAGGCGGCCCGGTGCCGGCACCGAGTCCCGGTCGGCGATCACCGCGTCCACCCGCAGCCCGGGCGCGTGCTGGAAGAGTACGTCCAAGTGCCGCTCGGGTGAGAACCCCGCCGTCTCACCCGGTTGCGGGACGAGGTTGAGGACCACGATCTTGGTCGCCGCGGTGCGCAGCAGCGCATCGTGCAGGCCCGGCACCATCAGGTGCGGGATCACGCTGGTGAACCACGAACCCGGCCCGAGGAACACCGCCTCCGCGTCCAGCACGGCCCGCACCGCCTCCTCGCACGCCGCGGGCACCCCGCCCGGCCGCCCCGGCGTGCGCAGCGTGATCCGCTCGACCCGCCCCGGTGTGCTGGCCACGGCGACCTGGCCGCGGATGCGGCGCAGCGACCCGTCGTCGTCGAGCCCGGACACCTCGGCCTCGATCTCCAGCGGCTCGGGCGACATCGGCAGCACCCGGCCGGGCACCCCCAGCAGGCGGCGCGCCTCCTCCAGCGCGGCCACCGGATCGCCCAGCACCTCGAACAGCCCGGCCAGCAACAGGTTGCCCACCGCGTGCCCGGTCAGCGCGCCACTGCCGCCGAAACGGTGCTGGAACACCTCCGCCCACAGCGACTCGCCCTTCTCGGCGACCGTCAGCGCGGCCAGCGCCTGCCGTAGGTCCCCGGGCGGCAGCAGGCCCAGCTCCCGGCGCAGCCGCCCGGACGAGCCGCCGTCGTCGGCGACCGTGACCACCGCGGTCACGTCCGGGGTCAGCCGCCGCAGCGCGGTCAGCGTCGCGTGCAGCCCGTGGCCGCCGCCCAGCGCGACGGCTCGCAACGCCGGCGTCACTCGCGTCCCAGGTCCCGGTGCACGACCTTCACGGCCATACCGTCCTCATTGGACAACAGCCGGGACAGTTCCTCGGAGATCGCCACACTGCGGTGCTTGCCGCCGGTGCAGCCCACCGCCAGCGTCAGATAGCGCTTGCCCTCCCGCCGGTAACCAGCGCCGATCAGGCGCAGCAGCTGGTGGTAGCGGTCCAGGAACTCCTCGGCGCCCTCCTGGGACAGCACGTAGTTGCGCACCTCGGCGTCCAGGCCGGTGTGATCGCGCAACTCCGGGATCCAGAACGGGTTGGGCAGGAAGCGGACGTCCATCACCAGGTCGGCGTCCATCGGCAGCCCGTACTTGTAACCGAACGACAGCACGGTCACGCGGGTCTGCATGGCCGCCTCGCTGCCGAACGCGTCCTCGATCTTCGCACGCAGGTCGTGCACCGACAACGCGGACGTCTCCAGCACCAGGTCGGCCTCCTCGCGCAGCGGCGCGAGCATCTGACGTTCCGCGGTGATGCCGTCGATGAGCCGCCCGTCGCCCTGCAGCGGGTGGCCGCGGCGCACCTGCTCGAACCGGCGCACCAGCACCGCGTCGGTGGCCTCCAGGAACAGCACCCGCGGCTTGTAGCCGCGCGCGTCGAGGTCCTTGATGATCGACGACAGGTCGTCGGTGAACGCGCGCGAGCGGACGTCCATCACCACCGCGACCTTCGTGATCGCGCCACGGGCCTGCGCCCCCAGCTCGACCATCGTCGCGATCAGCTCGGGCGGCAGGTTGTCCACCACGAACCAGCCCAGATCCTCCAGGCACTTCGCGGCGGTGCTGCGGCCGGCACCGGACAGCCCGGTCACCACGGCCACCTCCATGCCGGTGCTCCGCTCCTCGGCCATCGTCTCTCCCGTCACTTCTCCTCCGACTCCCCAGGTGAGGCCAACGCGGCGACGATCGCTTCGGCGGTGCGCTTCCCCACGCCCGGCACCTGGGCGATCTCGTCCACCCCTGCTTCCTTCAGCCGCTTCACCGAGCCGAAGTGCTTGATGAGCGCTGCCCGCCGTGCCTGTCCCAGCCCCGGTACTCCGTCCAAAGCGGACACCTGCACGCGCTTGGCCCGCTTCTGCCGGTGGTAGGCGATGGCGAACCGGTGCGCCTCGTCCCGCACCCGCTGCAACAGGTACAGGGCCTCGGAGGTGCGCGGCAGGATCACCGGGTCCGGATCGCCGGGCAGCCACACCTCCTCCAGCCGCTTGGCCAGGCCGACCACGGCGATGTCGGTGATGCCCATCTCCGCGAGCACGTCCGCCGCCGCGGTCGCCTGCGGGCCGGCGCCGTCGACCACGAGCAGGTTCGGCGGGTAGGCGAACTTGCGCGGGCGGCCGGTCTCCGGGTCGAGGCCCGGCTTGTCACCGGCCAGGCCCTCCTGCGTCTCGGTCCGGTAGCGGGCGAAGCGGCGCCGCACCACCTCCGCGATGGCGGCGACGTCGCCCTCGGTCGCGGCCTCGCGCAAGGCGAACCGGCGGTACTCGGCCTTGCGCGGCACGCCGTCCTCGAACACCACGAGCGAGGCGACCACGTCGGTGCCCTGCGTGTGGCTGATGTCGACGCACTCGATGCGCAGCGGCGCGCTGTCCAGCGCGAGGTGCTCCTGCAGCTCGGCCAGCGCGGCGGAGCGCGCCGTCAGGTCACCCGCGCGGCGCAGCTTGTGCTGGGCGAAGGCTTCCTCGGCGTTGCGCTGCACCGTCTCGGCCAGCGCGCGCTTGTCGCCGCGCTGCGGCACCCGCAGCTGGACGCGGGAGCCGCGCAACCCGGACAACCACTCGCTCATCGCGTCGGGATCGGCGGGCAGCTCCGGCACCAGCACCTCGCGCGGCACCGGCGTGCCCAGGTCGGTGCCCTGTTCGGCGAGCTCCACCTGTTCGCCGTAGAACTGGGTGAGGAACTGCTCGACGAGGTCGGGCACGCCCATCTCGTCGGCCTTGTCGATCACCCAGCCGCGCTGGCCGCGCACCCGGCCGCCGCGCACGTGGAAGACCTGGACGGCGGCCTCCAGCTCGTCGTGGGCGAACGCGACCAGGTCGGCGTCCGTGCCGTCGCCGAGCACCACGGCCTGCTTCTCCATCGCCCGCCGCAGCGCGCCGATGTCGTCACGCAGCCGGGCGGCCTTCTCGAACTCCAGCGCCTCCGCCGCGTCGGCCATCTCCCGCTCCAGCCTGCGCACCATGGCGTCGGTGCGGCCGGAGAGGAAGTCGCAGAAGTCGTCCACGATCTGCCGGTGCTCCTCGGCGCTGACCCTGCCCACGCACGGCGCGGAGCACTTGTCGATGTAGCCGAGCAGGCACGGCCGGCCGATCTGGCCGTGGCGGCGGAACACACCGCCCGAGCAGGTGCGGGCCGGGAACACGCGCAGCAGCAGGTCGAGCGTCTCCCGGATCGCCCACGCGTGCGCGTACGGGCCGAAGTAACGCACGCCCTTCTTCCGGGGACCGCGGTAGACGTGCAACCGCGGGAACTCCTCGTGCAGCGTCACCGCCAGCACCGGGTAGGACTTGTCGTCGCGGTAGCGGACGTTGAACCGCGGGTCGAACTCCTTGATCCAGTTGTACTCCAGCTGGAGCGCCTCGACCTCGGTGGACACGACGGTCCATTCCACGCCGGCCGCGGTGGTCACCATCTGCCGCGTGCGCGGGTGCAGCCCGGACAGGTCGGCGAAGTAGGAGTTCAGCCGGCTGCGCAGGCTCTTGGCCTTGCCGACGTAGATGACCCGCCGGTTCGCGTCGCGGAACTTGTAGACGCCGGGCTCCTCCGGGATGCTCCCCGGCGCGGGACGGTAGGTGGACGGGTCAGCCACGCCTCCAGCCTATGGCTCCCCTCCGACAGTCCGAGACACCCCTCCTGCCGGGCGCCGACGGCCCCGGCGGGTATGCGATTCTTCCGATCATGCGCATCGCCACCTGGAACGTCAACTCCGTCACCGCGCGGCTGCCGCGGCTGCTGTCCTGGCTCGGCACGGCCCAGCCGGACGTGGTGTGCCTGCAGGAGCTCAAGTGCGCCACGGAGGCGTTCCCGGCCGAGGTGGCGCAGGCCGGCTACGAGGTGGCGGCGTACGGGACGGGCCGGTGGAACGGCGTGGCGATCCTGTCCCGGGTCGGGCTGGCCGACGTCCGGCGCGGGCTGGCGGGCGAGCCGACGTTCGACGGCGCGTCCGAGCCGCGCGCGATCGGCGCGACGTGCGGCGGGGTGCGGTTGTGGTCGGTGTACGTGCCGAACGGGCGCGAGCCGTCGCACCCGCACTACGCGTACAAGCTGCGGTGGCTCCAGGCGCTGCGGGCGACGGTGGCGGCCGAGGCCGCGGCCGACCGCCCGTTCGCGGTGCTGGGCGACTTCAACATCGCCCCGGCCGACGACGACGTCTGGGACATCACATTGTTCGACGGCATGACGCACGTGACGGAGGCGGAGCGGGCCGCGCTGGCGGCGCTGCGCGAAGCGGGGTTGAGCGACGTGGTGCCGCGCGCGCTGAAGTACGACACGCCCTACACCTACTGGGACTACCGGCAGCTGGCGTTCCCGAAGAACAACGGGATGCGGATCGACCTCGTCTACGGGTCGGCGAAGTTCACCGGTGCGGTCAGCGACGCGTACGTGGACCGCGAGGCACGCAAGGGCAAGGGCACCTCCGACCACGCCCCGGTGGTCGTGGACCTGACGGTGTAACCCGCGCCGCCGCTCAGTCCCGGTCCGCCCACGCGGCCTGGTGCAGCCGCCGCAGGGTGCGCACCGCGTCGACGGCGCGGTCCCGGTCCACCGCCTGGATGGCGAGCATCGCGTAGTACTCGTCCTCGGGCAGCTCCAGGCGGGCGAACGACGCGCCGTCCGGGAAGCTGACCGACAGGACCTCCAGCCAGGTGAACCGCCGCCCCACCAGGACGTTGCGCACCGAGACCCCCTCGGCGTCCGCCCGCACCCGCGGGGTGGCGAACAGCATCGTCGCCCCGCCCAGGAGCAGGCCGATGAACACCATGGCGACCTGGTCGGAGCGCTCGAAGATGACGCCGGTGCTGGAGCTGCGCAGCAGGATCGCCACCACCACGAAGGCCGCGACGAGCACGACCGCCAGGATCGACGACATCCACGTCGCGCGATGCGGCCGGAACACCACCGGCCCGGTCTGGTTCGCCACGGCCACGCTCACACGAACTTCCGGTCCGTCCACGGCTGCCGCAGCGACCGCAGCACGTGCGCCGCGTCCAGCGCCGCCTGCGTCGCCTCGCGGCCCTTGTCCTCCGCCGATCCGGGCAGCCCGGCGCGGTCCAGCGCCTGCTGCTCGGTGTCGCAGGTCAGCACGCCGTTGCCGATCGGCGTGCCCTCGTCCAGCGCGACCCGGGTCAGCCCGGCCGTCACCGCGTCGCACACGTACTCGAAGTGCGGCGTGCCGCCGCGGATCACCACGCCGAGCGCGACCACCGCGTCATGCGTGCGGGCCAGCGCCTGCGCCACCACCGGCAGCTCGATCGCACCGGCGACACGCACCACCGTCGGTTCCTCGTTCAGCTTCGCCTCGCGCGCCGTCTTCAGCGCGTTCTCCAGCAGCGCGCCGGTGATCTTCGCGTGCCACCGGGTCGCCACGATCCCCAGCCGCAGGTTCTCGCACTCGCTCAGGTCGAGCTCGACGTCCGGACGTCCCTCACCGCTCATGGCCGTTGCCGCTCCCTGCGGTCGTCATCGCTCACTGTGCCGCACCGTTCCCGTTCCGCGCCTCCAGGTCGGCGCCGACCTGGTCGAACTCCTCCAGGTTGGACAGGTCGTGCCCCATCCGGTCCCGCTTCGTGCGCAGGTAGCGCAGGTTCTCCGGGTTCGGCGAGATCGGCAGCGGCACGCGTCCGGTGATCGTCAGGCCGTAGCCCTCCAGGCCGATCCGCTTGGCCGGGTTGTTGGTCAGCAGCCGCATCGACCGCACGCCCAGGTCGCACAGGATCTGCGCACCCGTGCCGTAGTCCCGCGCGTCCGCCGGCACGCCGAGCGCCAGGTTCGCGTCCACCGTGTCCGCGCCGAGGTCCTGCAGCTGGTACGCCTGCAGCTTGTGCAGCAGGCCGATACCGCGGCCCTCGTGCCCGCGGATGTAGAGGACGATGCCGCGGCCCTCGTCGGCGACGATCTGCAACGCGGCCTCCAGCTGGGGGCCGCAGTCGCAGCGCAGCGAGCCGAACACGTCGCCGGTGAGGCATTCGGAGTGCACGCGCACCAGGATGTCCTCGCCGTCGCCGATCTCGCCGTAGACGAACGCGACGTGCTCGATGCCGTCGAGCAGGCTGTCGTAGCCGACCGCGCGGAACTCGCCCGCGGCGAGCGGGATGCGCGCCTCGGCGACCCGCTCGACCTGCTTCTCGTGCCGGCGCCGGTAGGCGATCAGGTCGGCGATCGTGATGATCTGCAGGTCGTGGTCGGCGGCGAAGATCTCCAGCTCTTCCCGCCGCGCCATGTCCCCCTCGTCCTTCTGGGAGACGATCTCGCACAGCACACCGGCCGGGTGCAGGCCGGCCATGCGGGCGAGGTCGACCGACGCCTCCGTGTGCCCGGGGCGGCGCAGCACGCCGCCCTCCTTGGCCCGCAGCGGCACCACGTGCCCGGGCCGCCGGAAATCGCTCGCCTGCGACTTCGGATCAGCCAGCAGCCGGATCGTGTGCGCCCGGTCGGCGGCCGAGATGCCGGTGGTGATGCCCTCGGCCGCGTCCACCGTGACCGTGTACGCGGTGCCCCGCTGGTCCTGGTTGGTGTGGTACATCGGCGGGAGGTCCAGCCGGTTGCAGTCCCCCTCGGTGAGCGCCACACAGACGTAGCCCGAGGTGTAGCGCACCATGAACGCGAGCAGTTCCGGCGTCGCCTTCTCGGCGGCGAAGATCAGGTCGCCCTCATTCTCGCGGTCCTCGTCGTCGACGACGACCACCGGCCGGCCGGCGGCGATGTCCGCGATCGCCTTCTCGATCCCGGCGGCATCGACCGGCACCCCCGCCCCGCACGGCGTCCCTGCGCTGCTCACGCGTCCTCCTTCGAGCCTGCCCCGGCTCCAGTGTCCTCCGTGCGGCCGGGCAGATGGGGCGTCGCGAGCTTCTCCACGTACTTGGCGAGCACGTCGACCTCGAGGTTCACCAGATCACCCGGCTCGGCACGGCCGAGGGTGGTCAGCTCCAGTGTGGTCGGAATCAGCGCCACGGAGAACTCGTCGTTCGTCACACTCGTCACGGTCAGCGAGATGCCGTCGACCGCGATCGAGCCCTTCTCCACGATGTATCGGGACAGTCCTTCGGGCAGCGCGAACCGGGTGAGGCCCACCGCGTCGCGGGACAGGAACACCCCGGTGCCGTCGACGTGACCCTGCATGATGTGCCCGCCGAGCCGGTCGCCGACCGCGGTCGCGCGCTCCAGGTTCACCCGGTCACCGACCGCGATCTTCGCGAGCCGGGAGCGCTGCAACGTCTCCTGCACCACGTCGACCGTGAACTCGGCGCCGGACACGTCGACGACGGTCAGGCACACCCCGCTGACGGCGATCGAGTCGCCGTGCTTGGCGTCCGAGGTCACCACGGGCCCGCGCACGGTGAGCCGCGCGGCGCCCGGAACCTGCTCGACCGCGATGATCTCGCCGAGCTCCTCCACGATGCCGGTGAACACTGGCGCGCGCCTCCTTGTCGGTGTCAGTGTGCCGCGCCGGCGTTCGCCGCGCGTTCGCGCAGGGCCGCGACGGCCTTGCCCGGGTCCCCGGCGCCGTAGACGGCGGAGCCGGCGACGAAACAGTCCACCCCGGCCTCGGCGGCCTGCTCGATGGTGTCGGCGTTGATGCCGCCGTCGATCTCGACGAGCAGCTTCAGGTGACCGGTGTCCACCAGGCGCCGGGCGGTGCGGACCTTGGCCAGCACGTCCGGGATGAACGACTGGCCGCCGAAGCCGGGCTCGACCGACATGACCAGCAGGGTGTCGTAGTGCTTGAGGGTTTCCAGGTGGTCCTCGAGCGGTGTGCCCGGTTTGATCGACAGGCCGGCCTTCGCACCCGCGGCCCGCAGGTTCTTCGCCAGCATCACCGGGTCCGCGGCGGCCTCGACGTGCACGGTGACGTTGTAAGCGCCCGCCTCGGCGTACCCGACGGCCCAGCGGTCCGGGTCCTCGATCATCAGGTGGCAGTCCAGCGGGATGTCGGCGGTCTTGAGCAGCGACTGCACGACCGGCAGGCCCAGCGTCAGGTTGGGCACGAAGTGGTTGTCCATGACGTCGACGTGAACCCAGTCGGCCCGGGTGTCACCGCCACCGGCGACGGCGCGGATCTCCTCGCCCAGACGGGCGAAGTCGGCGGACAGGATGCTGGGCGCGATGAGAGGTCGGTGGGCCACGGTTCCGGAGTGTAGATCGTGCGCCCGCGCCGCTTCGGACGCACTCATCCTGTGGACGCCGGGAGCAGGTCCAGCACGGCCGACCAGGGCTTTCCGTACTCGAGACGCTCCACCCGCACACCGGCTTCGGCGAGGGCGGCGAGGTGGCGGCACCACGCCGGATGCCGCAGCCGGCTGTCCTGGACCTGGTAGCCGGCGACGATCGTGACGCCCGGATCGCCGAGCACGTCACCGAGCACGGTGAGCGCCTGGTTGTCCGCGATGCCGAGCGCGAGCTTGGCGATCGAGTTGGCCGAGGCGGGCGCGAACAGGAACACCGCCGGGTCGGGGTGCGGGCGCGGTTCCCCGGGCAGCCGCGACACCGACCGCACCGGCAGGTCGGTCAGCGCCGCCAGCCCGTCGAGTTCACCGGCGGCGTCCAGCCAGCGGTGCGCGGTGGGGGTCAGGGTGATCGCCGGCCGCCAGCCGCGGGCCACCGCCGGCGCGGCCAGCTCGGCGCGGAACCTGGTGTCCAGTCCCCCGCACGCGCTGCCGACCAGCCCGAGGACCGTCACGGCTTGCGCAGCACGGCGCAGAACATCGCGTCCGTGCCGTGCCGGTGCGGCCACAGCTGCACGTACGGCCCGTCGCCCAGCTGCGGCACGCCCGGGAAGAACTCGCGCGCGTCGAGCACCTCGGCCTTGCTGCGGCGGGCGAACTCGCCCACCACGCCCTCGGTCTCGGCCAGGTGCGGTGAGCAGACCACGTAGGCCACCACCCCGCCGGAGCGGGTGAGGTCCAGCGCGGCGCTGAGCAGCTCGCCCTGCAAGCGGGTGAGGTCCGGCACATCGGAGGGCTTGCGGCGCCAGCGCGCCTCGGGACGGCGCCGCAGCGCGCCCAGGCCGCTGCACGGCGCGTCGACCAGGACCCGGTCGAAACCCGGGTCGAGCCCGGAATCACGCCCGTCGGCGACGTGCACGGTGACCGGCAGGCCCTCGGTGGCCTGCTCGACGAGCCTGGCCCGGTGCGGCGCCTGCTCGACGGCGTCGACGTGCGCGCCCTGGGTCGCGGCGAGCGCGCCGAGCAGCCCCGCCTTGCCGCCGGGGCCGGCGCACAGGTCGAGCCAGCGTTCGTCGGAACCGGCCAGCGGCACCCGGGTGAGGGCGAGCGCGCACAGCTGGCTGCCCTCGTCCTGTACCACGGCCAGCCGTTCCCGGATCGGCTCGGAGTCGCCCGGGTCGCCGGCGCCGGTGGGCAGGTGCACCCCGTAGGGCGAGTACGGCGCGACGTCGCCCCCGGTGACGGCGGCGAGCTCGTCGGCGCTGATCTCACCGGGCCGGGCCGCCAGGTGCACGGCCGGACGGGCGTCGTCGGCCTCGAGCGCCGCCTGCAGCTCGTCGCCCTTGTCGCCGAGCGCTTCGGCGAACGCGCGGGCCACCCACCGCGGGTGCGCGGTGCGCATGGCGAGGTGCCCGATCGGGTCCTGCGCGCGGTCCGGGGTCAGCTGCGCCATCCACGCGTCCTCGTCCTGCTCGGAGATCTTGCGCAGGACGGCGTTGACGAACCCGGCGACGTGCGACCCGGCGTCGGCGCGGGCCAGGTCGACGGTCGAGGTCACCGCGGCGTGCTCCGGGATGCGGGTGCGCAGCAACTGATAGGCACCCAGCCGCAGGCAGTCCAGCACCGGGCCGTCGACCTTGTCCAGCGGACGGTCGAGGCACGCGGCGATGATCGCGTCCAGCATGCCCTGCGCGCGGGAGGCGCCGTAGGCGAGCTCGGTGGCCAGTGCGGCGTCGCGGCCGGACAACCGGTGCCGGCGCAGCATGTCCGGCAGCACGAGGTTCGCGTAGGCGTCGCGCTGGCGGACGGCACGCAGCACGTCCAGCGCGACGCGGCGCGCCGGGTCCTCGGCCGGCGGGCGGCGCGGGCCCGGTTTGCGGGGCGCCGGGCGTCCGCGCTGGGGCCGCGAGGGCCTGCGCTCGTTCATGACAGCCGTTCTCCTTGCTCGATGCGGGTACCGCGGGCCCAGTCGGTGGCCGCCATGCGTTTCTTGCCCTGCGCCTGGACCTCGCCCAGCCGCACCGGTTTGGTCGCCGTGCCGGCCAGGACGTGCTTGCGTTCCACGCGCAGCTCGCCGGGTTCGAGGGCCGGCCCGTCGACGACGGTGACCGGGCCGAGCTTGAGCCGTTCGCCGCGGAACCCGGTCCACGCACCCGGATCCGGGGTCACCGCACGGATCCGGCGGTCGACCGCGGCGGCGGGCTCGGTGAACGGGACGCGGGCGTCCTCGACGGCGACCTTCGGGGCGTAGGTGACCCCGTCCGCCGGCTGCGGCACCGCCTGGACCACCCCGTCCTCGACGCCGTCCAATGTGGACACCAGGAGGCGGGCGCCGGAGATCGCGAGCCGCTCCAGCAGCGCGCCGGCGGTGTCGTCGGCGGCGATCTTCTCGGTGACCACGCCGAAGACCGGACCGGCGTCGAGCTCCTTGACGATGCGGAAGGTGGACGCGCCGGTGATCTCGTCGCCCGCGCGGATCGCGGCCTGCACCGGCGCGGCGCCGCGCCACGCGGGCAGCAGCGAGAAGTGCAGGTTGATCCAGCCGTGCCGCGGGATGTCCAGCGCCCGCTGTGGCAGCAGCGCACCGTAGGCGACGACCGGGCACGCGTCCGGGGCCAGCTCGGCGAGCCGGGCGAGGAACCCGGGGTCGCCCGCCTTGGGCGGGGTGAGCACCTCGATGCCGTGCTCGTCGGCGAGCGCGCCGACCGGGGAACGGACGAGCTTGCGGCCGCGGCCGGCCGGCGCGTCGGGCCGGGTGACGACCGCGACGACCTCGTGCCGCGGCGAGTCGAGCAGCGCCCGCAGCGACGGCACGGCGGCTTCGGGGGTACCGGCGAAGACGAGGCGCATCAAGGCACCTCGGCGACGGGTGTGGGACGGGTCGGCATCGGCTCCAGTCTAGTGACCGGCCCGGGTGGCCCGTCCGGGCGGATCACTCCGCCCGTCACCGCCCGGGCCGGCCAACTCACCACCCGCAGCGTTGGCCGGTTGCGGCGGTGAGTTGGCCGCTCCTGGATGCCGCGGTCAGGGTGCGGGGTGCACGACCTGGGCCGCTCCCCCGCCGCGGCGCACCGGCTCGGCGGCGGCCAGCCACCGGCCGTCGGGCAGGCGTTCCACGCCGGTGGCGGCCCCGATCTCCGCCGGGGACGACGAGAACTGCTGGCCCCGCGCCCGCAGGTCGGATGCCGCGCGCAGCGCGAGGAACGCGGGCTCCACCTGAGCCGGCCCGGAGTTGCGCTGCGAGGCCCGCGGCGCGGCGATCGCCTGTTCCAGGGTCAGACCGCGGTCGAGCCGGCCGAGCAGCACCTGCAGCACGGTGGTGACGATCGTCGCCCCGCCGGGCGAACCGGCCGCCAGCAGCGGCTTGCCGTGCTCCAGGACGATCGTCGGCGCCATCGACGAGCGCGGGCGCTTGCCGGGGCCGGGCAGGTTCGGGTCGGGCACGCCCGGGGTGACCGGGGTGAAGGAGAAGTCGGTCAGCTCGTTGTTGAGCAGGATGCCGCGGCCGGGCACCACGATCCCGCTGCCGCCCTCCTGTTCGATGGTGAGCGTGTAGGCGACGACGTTGCCCCACTTGTCGGCGACGGTCAGGTGGGTGGTGTTCTCACCTTCGTACGGTGTGGGCGCCGCGGGGCCCGTCGCGCACGGCTGCGGGTGGCGCGGGTCCCCGGCGGGCACCGTGCCGCTGGCGGCGCGGCCGGGGTTGATCAGGCATGCCCGGCTGTCCGCGAAGCGCTGGCTCAGCAGCTGCCGGGACGGGACGTCGACGAACGCCGGGTCGCCGATCCAGCGGTTGCGGTCGGCGAAGGCGAACCGGCTGGCCTCCAGGAAGTGGTGCAGGTAGTCGGACTCGGAGAACCGGGCGACGTCGAAGTTCTCCAGGATGTTGAGCGCCTCGCCGACCGTCAGGCCGCCGGAGGACGGGGCGGGCATGCCGTAGACGTCGAGGCCGCGGTAGCGGGTGTGGGTGGGCTCGCGCTCGACCGTGCGGTAGGCGGCGATGTCGTCGGCGGTCAGCTTGCCGGGCCGGACGTTCAGCCCGGACGCGGGATCCACCGGCGGGTGCTGGACGGTCGCGGCGATCTCGTCGGCGATCGGGCCGCGGTAGAAGGCGCGGGCGCCCTGGCGGGCCACGGTGTCGTAGGTGGCGGCCAGGTCGGGGTTGGTGAACCGGCTGCCGACCGCGGGCGGTGCGCCGCCCGGCAGGTACAGCTCCCGGGTGCTGGGGAACGCGGAGAACCGCGCCGCGTTCTCCGCGATCTGGGTGTGGAAGGTGTCGTCCACGGTGAACCCGTCGCGGGCCAGGCGGGCGGCCGGGCGCAGCATTTCGCTCAGCGGCCGGGTACCCCACTGGCGCAGCGCGTCCTGCCAGGTGGCCGGCGTGCCGGGGACGCCGACGGACAGGCCGCTGGTGACGGCCTCGGCGAACGGGATCGGCTGCCCGTTCTCCACGAAGAGGTTCTCGCCGGCGCCGGCCGGGGCGGTCTCGCGGCCGTCGAGGGTGTGGACCTGGTGGGTGCGGGCGTCGTAGTAGACGAAGAACCCGCCGCCGCCGATGCCGGCCGAGAACGGGTCGGTGACGCCGAGGGCCGCGGCGGTGGCGACGGCCGCGTCGACCGCGTTGCCGCCCTCGCGCAGCACCTGGGTGCCGATCGCGGTGGCGTCGGGGTCGATGCTGGCGACCGCACCGCCGAACCCGGCGGCGACCGGTTGCCGGGGCGGTGCCTGGTCGGCGTAGGCGACGCCCGGGGCGAGCAGGGCGGCACTGGCGAGAACCGCGAGGACACGCAGAGTACGCATTCGCCGCATCCTGCCCGGTTTCGGTCATCGACTCAACCGGACATGGACGGGACGGCCGGCCGGCGGCTCAGATCAGCGCCAGCGGGTCGAGCTGGATGCGCACCGCGGCGGTTTCCTTGCGCGCCGCGCGGGCGGCCTGCGCGGCGGCCAGACAGGACGCGAGGGCGCGGCCCTCGCCGCGCGGCACGCGGATCAGGGCGCGTTCCCGCTCCGAGCGGCCCTCCTCGTCGGGCTCGGTCAGCGGCACCGGGCCGAGGATCTCCGCCGACGACGGCAGTTCGGTCTCCTCGAGCAGCGCCGCCACCGCCTCGGGCGTGCCCTCCACGCTCGCCATCCGCACGGCCGGCGGGAAACCCAGCTCGCGCCGCTCGGCCAGTTCGCGTTCGGCGTGCCAGGCCGGGTCCCAGCGCACCAGGGCCTGCACCGGCGCGAGGGGCGCTTCCGCTCCGACGATCACGCGGCCCCCGGCGGAGGCGGGGCGCACCAGGGCGGCGGCGGCCATCCAGCGGCGCAGCGTCTCCTCGGCCGCCCGCAGGTCCTGCCGCCCCAGCAGCGCCCACCCGTCCAGCAGCAGCGCCGCCCCGTAACCGCCCTCGGCGACCGGCTCGGCCCCGGGGGTCGCGACCACCAGCGCGGGACGGCCGGGAACGGCCGCCAGCACCTCCCGGGCGCCGGAGGTCCGCACCGGCGTTCCCGGGAAGGCCCGGCCCAGCTCCTCCGCGGTCCGCTTCGCGCCGACCACCACCGCCCGCAGCCGGGCCGAACCGCACGCCGGGCACCGGAAATGGGCCTCGGGCGTGCCGCACCAACGGCAGCTCGGCGGGTGCGCGACGTCGGCACCCGCCCCGCCCGGCAGCCCGAGCGGCCCGGCGCAGCGCCGGCAGTGCGCGGGGGTGCGGCACTGCGCGCACGCCAGCGCGGGCACGTACCCGCGGCGCGGCACCTGGACCAGTACCGGCGCCCCGGCGGACAGGGACTGCCGCGCGGCCTCGAACGCGACCGACGGCAGCCGCGCCACGCGTGCCGCCTCGTCCCGCGCCACGTCGAAGTCCTCCCCGACCGGTGTCACGCGCGGCGCGGCCTTGCGCAGCTCGTCGCGCGAGCCGGTCACCGGGTGCGCCCAGCGCGTTTCGACCAGCAGCTGCGCCTCGGCGGTCCGGGCGAACCCGCCGGCCACGAACGACGCGCCCTGCGCGTGCGCCCGCAGCGCCAGCACGTCCCGCACCTGCGGATACGGCATGTGCGGGTCGACGTGCAGGTCGTCGCCGTCGTCCCACACCACGAACAGGCCGGGGTCGGCGACCGGCGCGAACATGGCCGCGCGGGTCCCGACGACGATCGGCACGCAGCCGCGGGACACGGCGAGCCACCGCCGGTACCGCTCGGCCGGCCCGGTGTCCGCCGACAACGCGACCACCGCATCCGCCCCGGCGACCCGCGCGCACGCGTCGTGCACCCGGGTCAGGTCGCGGTGATCGGGCACCACCAGCAGCGCGCCCCGGCCGCTCGCCGCGGCGAGGGCGGCCAGTTCGGCCAGCCGCGCCGGCCAGTCCTCCCCCGGCAGCGCCTGCCACACCGCGTGTGCCTGGCGGGCGGCGCGGAGGGCGTCGGTGAACGATGCGCCGAACTGGTAGCGCCGCCACGCCCCGGCCGACGGCGCCTCGGTGACCCGCACCGGCTCACGTCCCGGCTCGGATTCGGCCTTGGCGTGGCGCGGCGGGATCGCCAGCCGCAGCACGTCCATCAACGTGCCGCCGTAGTGGTCGGCGACGCGGCGGGCCAGCGCGTACAACGTCGGGGTCAGCACCGGTTCGGGCGAGGTGACCCGTTCCAGGAACGCGAGCCGACCGCGGTGCCCGGTGGTGGCGGCGCGCTCGACGAGGAACCCGTCGACCAGCTGCCCGGCGAACCGCACCCGCACCCGGCATCCGGGGACCGCGTCGCCGTCGAGCTTGTCCGGCACCTGGTAGTCGAACGTGCGGTCCAGGTGCGCCAGCGGCACGTCGACGACGACCCGCGCGATCGGGTCCTGCTCCGCCGGCCGTTGCTGCCCTTTCCGGGACGCGGGACGCTTCGCCGCGGCGCGCCGGGGTGGCGCGGCGGCGGGCAGCTCCCAGAGCGCGTCGGACGAGGTCACACGTGTTCTCTACCAGACGCGCCCGGGCCCGCCGGAAGTACAGGGCGGCTCAGGCGCCCGCGAGCGACCGGAGCGCGTCGGCGCGGTCGGTGTTCTCCCACGGCAGCTGGAGGTCGGTCCGGCCGAAGTGGCCGTACGCGGCCGTGGCGGCGTAGATCGGGCGCAGCAGGTCCAGGTCGCGGATGATCGCGGCCGGGCGCAGGTCGAACACCTCGGTGATGGCGGCCTGGATCTTGGCCGGATCGACCGTCTCGGTGCCGAAGGTCTCCACGAACAGGCCGACCGGCGACGCCTTGCCGATCGCGTAGGCGACCTGCACCTCGATCCGCCCGGCCAGACCCGCGGCGACCACGTTCTTGGCGACCCAGCGCATCGCGTAGGCCGCGGACCGGTCCACCTTCGACGGGTCCTTGCCGGAGAACGCGCCACCACCGTGCCGCGCCATGCCGCCGTAGGTGTCGACGATGATCTTGCGGCCGGTCAGCCCGGCGTCGCCCATCGGGCCGCCGATGACGAACCGGCCGGTGGGGTTGACCAGCAGCTTCACGTCACCGTGGTCGAGGTCCAGCTCGGTCAGCTCGGGCCGCACGACCTGCTCGCGCACGTCGACGCCGAGCATGGTCTCCAGGTCGATGCCGTCGGCGTGCTGCGTGGACACCACGACGGTGTCCAGGCGCACCGGCTGGTCGCCGGCGTACTCGATGGTGACCTGCGTCTTCCCGTCCGGGCGCAGGTAGGGCAGCACGCCGTCCTTGCGCACGCGGGCGAGCCGCCGGGACAGGCGGTGGGCCAGCGCGATGGGCAGCGGCATCAGCTCGGGCGTGTCGGAGCAGGCGTAACCGAACATCAGGCCCTGGTCGCCGGCGCCCTGCCGGTCGATGTCGTCGATGGCGTTCTCCACGCGCGCCTCGTAGGCGGCGTCCACACCCTGGGCGATGTCCGGGGACTGCGCGCCGATCGCGACGTTCACCCCGCAGGAGTTGCCGTCGAAGCCCTTGGCGGAGGAGTCGTAGCCGATGTCGAGGATCCGCTCACGCACGATGGTCGGGATGTCGGCGTAGGCCTCGGTGGTCACCTCACCGGCGACGTGCACCTGGCCGGTGGTGATCAGCGTCTCGACCGCGACGCGGGAGCGCGGGTCCTTGGCCAGGAGGGCGTCCAGGATCGAGTCGCTGATGGCGTCACAGATCTTGTCCGGGTGCCCCTCGGTCACCGACTCCGAAGTGAACAGCCTGCGGTTAGACGCGGTCACCACGCTCACATCCCATCAAATCTTCGTCCCTCCGGCCGTCAGCGTAAGACGTGCCGGTCAGTGCCTGATGAATTCCCCGACCGCGTCCCACACTGCGGCGGCGAGTTGCGCCTTGGAGCCCAGCGGGATAGGTCGCTCGGTGCCGTCGGCGGCCAGCAGCCACCCCGCGTTCTCCTCGACCTCGAACGCCCTGCCATCTCCGACGGCGTTGAGAACCAGCAGGTCACAGCCCTTGCGCCGCAGTTTCGCACGGCCGTGGTCGAGTACGCTACCGTGCTCGTCACCCGTTTCCGCGGCGAAACCGACGACGACCTGCCCCGGCAATCGATTCGTGACCAGTTCCGCGAGAATGTCCGGATTCCGGGAAAGGGTGATGACGGGATCCGGCCGGTCGTCGGTTTTCTTGATTTTGTGACCGGACCGGCTCGCCGGCCGGAAATCGGCGACGGCGGCGGCCATCACCACCACGTCCGCCTCCTTGGCGGCCTCGTGCACGGCCTCGCGCATCTGCTCGGCGGTCGAGACCCGGCGCAGCTCGGCCCCGGCCGGTTCGGGCAGCTCGGCGGTGTGCCCGGTCACGAGCGTGACCTCGGCGCCGCGCTGGACGGCGACGCGGGCCAGCGCGTAACCCTGCTTGCCGGAGGACCGGTTGCCCAGGTAGCGGACCGGGTCGAGCGGTTCCCGCGTGCCTCCCGCGGAGATCACGACGCGCAGGCCCTCCAGGTCGCGCGGCAGGGCCGACGGCGCGGCCAGCAGCAGCCGGGCCAGGTCGACGATCTCGGCCGGGTCGGCCAGGCGCCCCTTGCCGGTGTCGGCGCCGGTCAGCCTGCCGGCGGCGGGCTCGGTGACCACGGCGCCGCGGGACCGCAGCAGCGCCACGTTGTCCCGGGTGGCCGGGTGCTCCCACATCTCGGTGTGCATCGCCGGGAAGAAGACGACCGGGCAGCGCGCGGTGAGCAGCGTGCCGGTGAGCAGGTCGTCGGCGCGGCCCTGGGCCGCACGGGCGAGCAGGTCCGCGGTCGCTGGGACGACCAGCACGAGGTCGGCTTCCTTGCCGATGCGGACGTGCTGCACCTGGTCCACCTCGGTGAACACGCCGGTGTGCACCGGGTGACCGGAGAGCGCCTCGAAGGTGGCCGCGCCGACGAAGTTCAGCGCGGCCTCGGTGGGCACCACGCGGACGTCGTGACCGGTCTCGGTCAGCCCGCGCAGCACCTCACAGGCTTTGTAGGCGGCGATCCCGCCACCCACGCCGAGCACGACGCGGGGTTTACTCACCCTCGGTGTGCTCGAGCAGGCCGGCGTGGATCTCGCGCAGCGCGATCGACAGCGGCTTCTCGCGCGGGCCCGGCTCCACGAGCGGGCCGACGTACTCGAGCAGCCCCTCGCCGAGCTGGGCGTAGTAGTCGTTGATCTGGCGGGCGCGCTTCGCGGCGTAGATCACCAGCGCGTACTTCGAGCTGACCTTCGCGAGGAGGTCGTCGATCGGCGGGTTGGTGATGCCCTCGAGTTCCTCGCCGTAGATGCCGAGCGATGCGGTCACGCGCTTATGCTCCTGAGTTCTCTTCGTGAAGTCGGTGGTCTCCCCGCAGCAAGTCTAACAACTGCCGCGCGGCTTCCCCGACGTCGGCGTTCACGACCCGCACGTCGAACTCGCCGGCCGCCGCGAGTTCCCGCTCCGCCTCGGCGAGGCGGGCGCTGACGGCGGCCTCCGCCTCGGTGCCGCGCCCCTTGAGCCGGCCGACCAGCTCCTCCCAGGACGGCGGCATGAGCATGACCAGCCGGGCGTCCGGCATGGCCGCGCGCACCTGCCGCGCCCCCTGGAGCTCGATCTCCAGCACGGCGGGCCTGCCCTCGGCCAGCGCCCGTTCCACCGGCTCGCGGGGCGTGCCGTAGCAGTTGCCGGTGAACTCGGCGTGCTCGAGCAGCTCGTCCGCGGCGACCATCTTGTCGAACACGGCGCGGTCGATGAAGTGGTAGTGCACCCCGTCGATCTCGCCGGGGCGGGGCGGCCGGGTGGTCACCGACACGCTGAAGTAGATGTCCGGGTCCAGCCGGCGCAGCTCGCCGACCACGCTGGACTTCCCGACCCCGGACGGGCCGGAGACGACCGTGAGCCGGCTCCGGGACCCCTGTCGCGCCTGCCCCGGAACCGGCTCACGGTGCGCCGCCGGGCCGGCATGCCCGCCGGCCCCGGTGACGCGGTCGCTGCCGGTGTCGCTCACTCGCCGCTGAACTCGGCCAGCAGCGCCTTGCGCTGCCGGTCACCAAGGCCGCGCAGCCGCCGGCTCGGTGCGATCTCCAGGCGCTCCATGGTCTGCTGGGCGCGCACCTTGCCGACGCCGGGGAGGGCTTCGAGCAGGGCGGAGACCTTCATCTTGCCGAGAACCTCGTCCTCGTCGGCCTGCTTCAGCACATCGGTGAGCGTGGTGCCGCCTCGCTTGAGGCGCTCCTTCAGCTCAGCGCGGGCACGACGAGCGGCAGCGGCCTTCTCCAGCGCCGCCTTGCGCTGTTCCTCGGTCAGCTGGGGAAGTGCCACGTTTTCCTCCGTAGTACTCAAAATTCTGGGTGGGTGACGCGACGGTACCCACCCCGCGCCACCGGCCACAATGCGGGGGGTGGTCGCTCGGTTCCAGGACAGGGACCTGATATTGGCGCTATCCGGTCAGGCTCGCCTGGACGCGGCGCACCGCGTCGCGCAACGCCGCGGGGCCGGGACCGTGCCTGAGCACGTCCCTGGACGACGCGGGCAGCACCCCGGGCAGGTCCGGACCGAACAGCCGCCGAAGATCGGCCACGGTGGCGCCCTGGGCCCCGAAACCGGGCGCCAGGACCGGTCCGTTGAGCCCGGTCAGGTCGAGTTCGCCGTCGGCGATGGTGGCGCCCACGACCACGCCGACGTCGCCGAGCGAGGCGGCGCCGGCGTTGCACCGGGCAGCTTCGTCCACAATCGACTGCGCGACCGTCTTGCCGTTGGCCAGCAAGGCGTTCTGCAGCCCGCCGGCCTCCGGGTTGGAGGTGCGGGCGAGCACGAACAGGCCCTCGCCGGTGCCCAGCGCCGGCGCCAGCGCACCGAACCCGAGGTAGGGCGACACGGTGATCGCGTCGGCCCGGACGGGCGCGTCCGGACCGAGGTAGGCCGCCGTGTAGGCGGCCATCGTCGACCCGATGTCGCCCCGCTTGACGTCCAGCAGCACCAGCGCACCGCGGTCGCGGGCGTGTTCCACCACGCGGGCCAGGACAGCCGCGCCGGGCGGCCCGAACGCCTCGAAGAACGCCGACTGGGGCTTGACGACGGCCACCTCCGGCGCCAGGGCGTCAACCGCCGTCAGGGCGAACTTCTCCAGCCCGCCGGGATCCCGGTCCAGGCCCCACGCGTCGAGCAGCTCCGGATGGGGGTCGATCCCCGCGCACAGGTTCCCGCGCGCGGCGATCGCCGCCACCAGGCGTGCGCCGAAGCCCGTCACGCCACGGCCCCCTTCACGCCTTGGCCCCTTTCACGCCTTCGCCCGCAGCGCCGCCTGCAGGTCCTGCAGCGAGCGGACGCCGATGTCACCCCGGATCAGCGCCTCGATGCCGTGCACCGCGGCCGCGGCGCCCTGCACCGTGGTGATGCACGGGATGTCCCGCGACACCGCGGCGGTGCGGATCTCGTAGCCGTCGATCCGGGGGCCGCTGTTGCCGTACGGGGTGTTGATCACCATGTCCACGCCGCCGGAGGCGATCACCTCGACCACGTTCGGCTCGTCCGGTGTGCTGCCCTCGGAGTACTTGCGCACCACCGTGCTGGGCACCCCGTTGCGGCGCAGCACCTCGGCGGTGCCGGAGGTCGCGAGGATCTCGAACCCGAGGTCGGCCAGCCGCTTGACCGGGAACACCAGTGCCCGCTTGTCCCGGTTGGCGACCGACACGAACACCTTGCCCGCGGTCGGCAGCGACCCGTAGGCCCCGGCCTGCGACTTCGCGAACGCCTCGCCGAACGAGGTGTCCACGCCCATCACCTCGCCGGTGGACTTCATCTCCGGCCCGAGCAGCGAGTCCACGCCCTTGCCCTCCGGTGTGCGGAAGCGGTGGAAGGGCAGGACCGCTTCCTTCACCGCGACCGGCGCGTCGACCGGCAGGTGCCCGCCGTCGCCCTCGGCCGGCAGGACGCCGCGGGCGCGCAGGTCCTTGATCGAGGAGCCGGTCATGACCAGCGAGGCCGCCTTGGCCAGCTGGACACCGGTGGCCTTGGACACGAACGGCACGGTGCGGCTGGCGCGCGGGTTGGCCTCCAGGACGTAGAGCACGTCGTCCTTGAGCGCGTACTGGACGTTGAGCAGGCCGTGCACGCCGACACCGCGGGCGATGGCCTCGGTGGAGGCGCGCACCGCCTCGACGTCCTGGCGGCCGAGCGTGATCGGCGGCAGCGCGCACGAGGAGTCACCGGAGTGGATGCCGGCCTCCTCGATGTGCTCCATGACGCCACCGAGGTAGAGCTCCTCGCCGTCGAACAGGGCGTCCACGTCGATCTCGATCGCGTCGTCGAGGAACCGGTCGACCAGCACCGGGTGCTCGGGGCTCACCTCCGTGGCCCGCTGGATGTAGCCGGCCAGGGACGCCTCGTCGTAGACGATCTCCATGCCGCGGCCGCCGAGCACGTAGGAGGGCCGCACCAGGACCGGGTAGCCGATCTCGTCGGCGATCCGCTTGGCGCCCTCGAACGAGGTGGCGGTGCCGTACTTCGGCGCCGGCAGGCCCGCGGCGGCCAGCACGTCGCCGAACGCGCCGCGGTCCTCGGCCAGGTTGATCGCCTCCGGCGAGGTGCCCACGATCGGCACCCCGGCGTCGGCCAGCCGCTGTGCCAGCTTGAGCGGGGTCTGGCCGCCGAGCTGCACGATCACCCCGGCGACCGTGCCCGAGCGCTGCTCGGCGTAGACCACCTCGAGCACGTCCTCGAAGGTGAGCGGCTCGAAGTACAGCCGGTCGGAGGTGTCGTAGTCGGTGGACACGGTCTCCGGGTTGCAGTTGACCATGACGGCCTCGAACCCGGCCTCGCGCAGCGCCAGCGCGGCGTGCACGCACGAGTAGTCGAACTCGATGCCCTGGCCGATCCGGTTCGGGCCGGAACCGAGGATCAGCACCTTCGGCTTGTCCGGCTGCGGCGTGACCTCGGATTCGGCAGCCTCGGCGTCGGATTCGTAGGCCGAGTAGTGGTACGGCGTCTTCGCGGCGAACTCGGCCGCGCAGGTGTCCACGGTCTTGAACACCGGGCGCACCCCGAGCCGGTGGCGCAGCGCGCGCACGCCGTCCTCGCCGGCCAGCTCCGGCCGCAGCGCGGCGATCTGCTGGTCGCTCAGCCCGACGCGCTTGGCCTCGCGCAGCAGCAGCGCGTCCAGCACCGGGGCGTCGCGCACCTCGGCGCCGATCTCACCGATCAGCGCGATCTGGTCGATGAACCACGGGTCGATGCCGCTGGCCTCGTGCACCTGCTGCACGGTGGCGCCCAGGCGCAGGGCGCGCTCGACCGCGTAGAGGCGGCCGTCGTGCGGCGTGCGCAGGGCTTCCAGCGTGTTCTCCAGGGTGGCGCCCTCCGGATCGGGCACGGTCCAGAAGCCGGCTGCCTTTGTGTCGATCGAGCGCAGCGCCTTGCCCAGGGCCTCGGGGAAGCTGCGGCCCACGGCCATCGCCTCGCCGACGCTCTTCATCGTGGTGGTCAGCTCCGGGTCGGCGCCCGGGAACTTCTCGAACGCGAACCGCGGCACCTTGACCACGACGTAGTCCAGGGTCGGCTCGAACGAGGCCGGGGTCTCGCCGGTGATGTCGTTGCGGATCTCGTCCAGGCTGTAGCCGATGGCGAGCTTCGCGGCGATCTTGGCGATCGGGAAGCCGGTGGCCTTCGACGCCAGTGCGCTGGAGCGGGACACGCGCGGGTTCATCTCGATGACGACCATGCGCCCGTCGCGCGGGTTGATCGCGAACTGGATGTTGCAGCCACCGGTGTCGACGCCGACCTCCCGCAGCACGGCGATCCCCACGTCGCGCATGTGCTGGTACTCGCGGTCGGTGAGGGTCATCGCGGGCGCGACGGTCACCGAGTCACCGGTGTGCACGCCCATCGCGTCGATGTTCTCGATCGAGCAGATCACCACCACGTTGTCGTGGCGGTCGCGCATCAGCTCGAGCTCGTACTCCTTCCACCCGAGCACGCTCTCCTCGATGAGCACCTCGGTGACCGGCGACTCGGCCAGCCCGATCGAGGCCAGCCGCTCCAGCTCCTCGTCGGTGTGCGCCATGCCCGAGCCCAGCCCGCCCATGGTGAACGAGGGCCGGATGACGACCGGCAGGCCCAGCTCGGCGACGGTGTCGCGGACCTCCTCCATCGAGTGGCACACACGGCTGCGCGGCACGTCACCGCCGATGGCGCGGACGATGTCCTTGAACTTCTGCCGGTCCTCGCCGCGCTGGATGGCGTCGATGTCGGCACCGATCAGCTCGACACCGTACTTCTCCAGCACCCCGCGCTCGTGCAGGGCGACGGCGGTGTTCAGCGCGGTCTGCCCGCCCAGGGTCGCCAGCAGGCAGTCGACCGGGCGTCCCTGCGCCTGCTCGTGCGCGATGACCTTCTCCACGAAGTCCGGCGTGACCGGCTCGATGTAGGTGGAGTCGGCGAACTCCGGATCGGTCATGATCGTCGCCGGGTTGGAGTTGACCAGGCTGACCCGCAGGCCCTCGGCGCGCAGGACGCGGCATGCCTGGGTGCCCGAGTAGTCGAACTCGGCGGCCTGCCCGATGACGATCGGGCCGGATCCGATGACGAGGACGTGCTCGATGTCTGTACGTTTCGGCATCAGCGGCTCTTCTTCTCCATCAGGGTCACGAACTCGTCGAACAGCGGCGCCGCGTCGTGCGGGCCCGCGGCGGCCTCCGGGTGGTACTGCACCGAGAAGGCCGGCACGTCGGCGCAGCGCACGCCCTCCACCGTGTCGTCGTTGGGGCAGTAGTGGCTCACCTGCGCGGCGCCGAAGGGCGAGTCGAACCGCTGCCCGGGCTCGCCTTCGAGGGCGAAGCCGTGGTTCTGCGCGGTGATCGCCACCCGCCGGGTCGCCACGTCGATCACCGGGATGTTGATCCCCCGGTGGCCGTAGCGCATCTTGTAGGTGCCCAGCCCCAGCGCGCGGCCGAGGATCTGGTTGCCGAAGCAGATGCCGAACAGCGGGATCTCGCGGCGCAGGACCTCCTCGGTCAGCGCGACCGCGTGGTCCTGGGTGGCGGGGTCGCCCGGGCCGTTGGACAGGAACACCCCGTCGGGCTCGACGGCCAGCAGGTCGTCCAGCGTGCTCGTCGAGGGCAGGACGTGCACCTCGATCCCGCGGCGGCTCATCTGCCGCGGGGTGTTGGACTTGATGCCCAGGTCCAGCGCGGCCACGCGGAAGCGCCGCTCCCCCTCCGGCGCCACCACGTACGGCTGCCTGGTGGTGACCGCGCCGGCCAGGTCGGCGCCCTTCATCGGCGGGCTCGCCAGGACCTGCGCGACCATCGCGTCCTCGGCGCCGAGCGCGTCGCCGGAGAACACCCCGGCCCGCATCGCGCCCTGCTCGCGCAGGTGGCGGGTGAGGGTGCGGGTGTCCACGCCGCTGATGCCGACCACGCCCTGGCGCGCCAGCTCCTCGTCCAGGGTGCGGCGGGAGCGCCAGTTCGACGGGGTCCGGGCCGGGTCGCGCACGACGTAGCCGGCCACCCAGATGCGGTCGGACTCGTCGTCCTCGTCGTTCCAGCCGGTGTTGCCGATCTGCGGCGCCGTCTGCACCACGATCTGGCGGTGGTAGGACGGATCGGTCAGCGTCTCCTGGTAGCCGGTCATGCCGGTGCAGAACACGGCCTCGCCCAGCGTGTGGCCCTGGGCGCCATAGGCCGATCCGCGGAACACCCGCCCGTCTTCCAGCACCAATGCGGCCGGTGTCCTGGTGCCCACGGTCACTGGGCCCCTCCCTTGATCTCTCGTTCGGACAAGCTTCGAATCCATTGTGGATAAACATCGAGGTCGTCGCCGCGGAATCCGGTGTCGAGCTCGGCGTCGCCGAGCCGCCAGCGGACGACGAGCAGGCTGTCGGTGCCCATCACCTTCCCGGCGATCGCGTTCGACCTTCCGGCCTCCACAATGGACTCGCGCGGGATGAAGAACCCGGGCGCGCCGGCCCGGTCGATCTCCAGCCCGGCGCGGTAGAGCCGGAGGACCGCCCGGCCGCGCAGGCCGGCCCCGCGGGTGACGATCCGGTCCTGCCAGTTGCCGGCGGTGGTGGTGCTCACGTAGAGGCCCTTGGCCTCCGGCAGCAGCTCCTCCCCCGGCTCGGCCGGCTTCTGCGGGAACGGCGGCAGCACGGCGCTCTGCGACCGGGCGCGGCGCCGCCAGCTCCGCCGCATCCCCCACAGCGCGAGCAGGAAGCAGACGATCACCAGCAGGGTGAGCAGCAACCGGTCCATCAGCAGATCTTCCCTTCGCGGGCCGTGACCCGCCCGCGCAGCATCGTCGCGGTCACCACGGCGGGCAACCGCATTCCCTCGTACGGGGTGTTGGCGGCGAGGCTGGCCAGCTCCGCCCCCCGCACGGTCCATTGTGCGCCCGGGTCGACCAGCACCAGGTTGGCGGGTTCGCCCACGGCGAGCGGTCGTCCCTGGTCAGGCAGGCCGGCGATCTCCGCGGGCCGCTCGCTCATGACCTTCGCCACGCCGCGCCAGTCCAGCAGCCCGGTCTCCACCATGGTCGCGGCGACCACGGACAGGGCGGTCTGCAGGCCGAGCATGCCGGGCCGGGCCGCGGACCACTCGCAGTCCTTGTCCTGCGGCGCGTGCGGGGCGTGGTCGGTGGCGACGCAGTCGATGACGCCCTCGGCCAGCGCGGCCCGCAGCTTCGCCACGTCGCCGCCGGTCCGCAGCGGCGGGTTGACCTTGTTCACCGGGTCGTAGGTGGCCAGGCGCTCGTCGGTGAGCAGCAGGTGGTGCGGGGTGACCTCGGCCGAGACCCGGGTCCCCCGTTCCTTCGCCCAGCGAAGCACGTCGGCGGTGCCGGCGGTGGAGACGTGACACACGTGCAGGCGCGCGCCGGCGTGCTCGGCGAGCAGGCAGTCGCGCGCGACGATGGACTCCTCGGCGGAGGCGGGCCAGCCCGCGTAGCCCAGGCGTGAACCGTTCTCGCCCTCGTGGGCCTGTGCGCCGACGGTCAGCCGGGGCTCCTCGGCGTGCTGGGCGATCACCACGTCCAGTGCGGTCGAGTACTCCAGCGCCCGGCGCATGATCAGCGGGTCGTGCACGCAGTGGCCGTCGTCGGAGAACACCCGCACCCCGGCCGCCGACTTCGCCATCGTGCCCAGCTCGGCGAGCCGCTCGCCGCGGAGCCCGACGGTCACCGCGCCGACCGGGTGCACGTCGACCAGGCCGGTCTCCCGGCCGCGGCGCCACACGTGCTCGACCACCACCGCGTTGTCGGCCACCGGATCGGTGTTGGCCATCGCGAACACGGCGGTGTAGCCGCCGAGCGCGGCCGCGGCCGAGCCGGTCTCGATGGTCTCGGTGTCCTCGCGGCCCGGTTCCCGCAGGTGGGTGTGCAGGTCGACGAAGCCGGGCAGCAGGACCTGGCCGCCGGCCTCGATCACCTCGGCATCCCCGGGTGCCTGGATTTCGCCGATTTCGGCGATGGTGCCGCCGGTGACCAGGACGTCCACCGGGTCGCCCGCGCCGTAGAGCCGGGCACCCTTGATCAGAACCTGGGTCACTTCGCGTCTTCCTCTCCGGCGAGCAGGTGGTAGAGAACGGCCATCCGCACGTGCACCCCGTTGCGGACCTGGTCGGTGATCGCCGCGGACGGCGCGTCCGCCACGGCGGAGGCGATCTCCATGCCGCGCAGCATCGGGCCGGGGTGCAGCACCACCGCGTGCTCGGGCAGCAGCCGCAGCCGCGCCTCGTTCAGGCCGTAGGCGATCGAGTATTCGCGAGCAGAGGGGAAGAACCCCGCGAACTTGCCGCCGGGGCCGGCGGCCCCGGCCAACCGCTCGGCCTGCACGCGCAGCATCATCACCGCGTCCAGGGCAGGCAGCTCGGCGTCCAGGTCGTGCGAGACGGTCACCGGCAGCGCGCCGACCCCGGCCGGCAGCAGCGTCGGCGGCGCGATGAGCACCACCTCGGCACCCAGCGCGGACAGCAGGTGGATGTTGGAGCGCGCGACCCGGCTGTGCAGGACGTCGCCGACGATGCCGATGCGCCGGTCCTTGATCCCGCCGAGCCGGTCCCGCAGGGTGGCCGCGTCCAGCAGCGCCTGGGTGGGGTGCTCGTGCATGCCGTCCCCGGCGTTGACGACCGAGGTGCCGGTGCCCTCGAGCCAGCCGGCCAGGCGCTGGGCCGCGCCGGAGGCCGGGTGGCGGACGATGACGCAGTCGGCGCCGGCCGCGGACAGGGTCAGCGCGGTGTCCCGCAGCGACTCGCCCTTGCCGACCGACGAGCCGCCGGCCGAGACGTTCACCACGTCCGCGCTCATCCACTTCCCGGCGATCTCGAACGAGACCCGGGTGCGGGTGGAGTTCTCGTAGAACATGGTCACGACCGTGCGGCCGCGCAGGGTCGGCAGCTTGCGGACCTCGCGGCCGAGCAGCGTGCGCTTGAGCCCGTCGGCGGTGTCCAGCACCGCGGTCGCCAGGTCCGGATCGAGGTTTTCGGTGGCCAGCAGGTGCTTCATGCCTTCGCTTCCCCCTCCCGCAGCAGCACCGCGTCGCGGCCGTCTACTTCGGACAGCAGCACGGCGACGTCCTCGGCACGTGCGGTCGGGATGTTCTTGCCCACGTAGTCGGCGCGGATCGGGAACTCGCGGTGCCCGCGGTCGACCAGCACGGCGAGCTGCACGGCCCGGGGACGCCCGTGATCACGCAGGGCGTCCAGCGCCGCGCGCACGGTCCGGCCGGAGAACAGCACGTCGTCGACCAGGATCACCACCCGGTCGTCGATGCCGCTGTCGGGCAGGGTGGTGTCCGCGAGCGGCCGCGTCGGACGGCGGCGCAGGTCGTCGCGGTAGAGGGTGATGTCCAGGGCACCGGTGGGGGGCTCGACGCCGGAGAACTCGCCGATGCGCTCGGCCAGCCGGGTCGCGAGCGAGGTGCCCCGGGTCGGGATGCCCAGGAGAACGGGCGGTGCGCCCGGGCCGCCGCCGAGGGCGGTCTTCTCGATGACCTGGTGGGCCATCCGGGCGATGGTGCGCGCGACGTCGCCGGCGGAGAGCAGCTCGCGCTCGCCACCTGGCTCCGCCGCGCCACGAGGGCGTGACGCCACGGCAGACTCCTTCCCCGCCTCACCGGACGGGTCCTTAAAGGATGTCGATCTCCTGCTTACCGAGGAAATCCACCTGATGGTAACAGGAGGTGCGGTTCAGCCATCCGGGTGGTGCCGGGGCCATCCTCTTCTTGACCTGGTGACGACAATGCGTAACCATTACTCTGAGTGTTCAACTCGGCAGTCCCCCGGCGGCCCACCAGACCGACTGGGCGAGGAAACGGAGAACCACCAGATGGGCGATTACGCCAAGGCGCTCGGGGCGAAGCTCCGCGGGATCCGCCAGCAACAGGGCCTGTCCCTGCACGGGGTCGAGCAGAAGTCCGGCGGACGCTGGAAGGCTGTCGTGGTCGGTTCCTACGAGCGCGGCGACCGGGCCGTGACCGTGCAGAAACTGGCCGAGCTCGCCGACTTCTACGGCGTGCCGGTGGTCGAGCTGCTGCCCGAAGGCCGTGTGCCCTCCGGCGCCGAACCCGCCACCAAGATCGTGATCAACCTGGAGCGGCTGCAGCAGCTGCCGGCCGAAAAGGTCGGTCCGCTCGCCCGCTACGCGGCCACCATCCAGAGCCAGCGCGGCGACTACAACGGCAAGGTGCTGTCCATCCGCACCGAGGACCTGCGGTCGCTGGCCATCATCTACGACATGACGCCCGGTGAACTGACCGAGCAGCTCATCGACTGGGGTGTCCTGCCCCCGGAAGCGCGTCCCGCCAAGGAGGACTGAGGGCTACCCGAGCAGGCGGGGGTTCGCCGAACGCGGACCGCCTCGCTTCGCCGCGCCGTCCGGCCGGCACCCCCGGACCTCCCGCACAGGAGCCCGGCGCGATCTCCGCGCGCCGGGCTTTCCGCTGCGCGCTACAGCACCGCGCGGATGCGGTCGGCGATCGTGCCGATGCGGCCGAGCACGCCGTTGACGAACCGCGGCGAGTCGTCCGTGGACAGCTCCCGGGCCAGGCCCACCGCCTCGTCGATGGCGACCGGGTCCGGCACGTCCGCCGCCCACAGCAGCTCGTAGACGCCCACCCGCAGCACGGCCAGGTCGACCGGGGGCATGCGCTCCAGCGTCCAGCCGTGCGCGTGCTCGGCGAGCAGCTCGTCGATGCGCTCACGGTTCGCCGTGACGCCCTCGACGAGGGTGATCGTGTAATCGCCGACCGGGTCGGCGGCGGTGGACCCCACCCGGTCCGCCAGCAGCGTCACCGGATCGAGTGAACGTTGGGCGGCCTCGTACAGGATCTCGACGGCACGCCTGCGCAGGGCGCGGCGGCCGCCGCGACGGGGTGCCGATACCGGGTCGGACAACCTAGGCCCTGCCCAGGTAACGGCCGTCGCGGGTGTCGACCTTGACCTTCTCGCCGGTGCTCAGGAACAACGGCACCTGGATCTCGGCGCCGGTCTCCAGCGTGGCCGGCTTGGTGCCGCCGGTGGAACGGTCGCCCTGCAGGCCCGGGTCGGTGTGCTGGATGACCAGCTCGACCGAGGTCGGCAGCTCGACGTAGAGCGCCACGCCCTCGTGCATGGCGACCTGGACCTCGGTGTTCTCCAGCAGGTAGTTCGCGCCGTCGCCGACCGTCTCCCGCGGCACCGTGATCTGGTCGTAGGTCTCGCCGTCCATGAAGACGTAGTCGGACCCGTCGTTGTACAGGTAGGTCATGGTGCGCCGGTCGACGGTCGCGGTGTCGACCTTGGTGCCCGCGTTGAAGGTCTTGTCCACCACCTTGCCGGACAGCACGTGCTTGAGCGTGGTGCGCACGAACGCACCGCCCTTACCCGGCTTGACGTGCTGGAAGTTCACGACGGACCACAGCTGTCCGTCGAGGTTCAGCACCAGGCCGTTCTTCAGGTCGTTGGTGGTGGCCACGGGTTGTCCAGTTCTCCTGTTTCCGATCGGGCCGCGCTACACGACCACGAGTTCCTTGCTGCTCAGGGTGAGGAGTTCGGGATCGGCGTCCCGCACGACCAGCGTGTCCTCGATGCGCACGCCACCGCGGCCGGCGAGGTAGACGCCTGGCTCCACGGTGACCGTCATGCCGACGGCCAGTGTACCGGCGACGTTCTTCGCGAGCCTGGGCGCCTCGTGCACCTCCAGGCCGACACCGTGCCCGAGGCCGTGCGAGAAGGCGTCACCGTGCCCGGCGTGCTCGATGACGTGCCGGGCGGCCCGGTCGACGTCGGCGACCGCCTGCCCGGCCAGCGCCGCCTCCAGGCCGGTCTCCTGGGCGCGGCGGACCAGCTCGTACAGGTCTTCCTGCCAGCCGGCGGGGCGGCCGAGCACGACCGTGCGGGTCATGTCGGAGTGGTAACCGTCGACGGTCGCCCCGAAGTCCAGCTTGACGAGGTCCCCGCTGCGCAGCGGGCGGTCGGCGGGCCGGTGGTGCGGGATCGCCGAGTTCGGCCCCGCCGCGACGATGGTGTCGAACGACGGCCCGGACGAGCCGTGGTCGAGCATGCGGTTCTCCAGATCGCGCGCCACGTCCCGTTCGGTGCGGCCGGCCCGCAGGCCGCCGTGCTCGAGCAGCCCGGCCAGCGCGCGGTCGGCGGCCGCGCACGCCATCCGCAGCGCCTCGATCTCGGTCTCGTCCTTGACCAGCCGCAACCGCTCGACCAGGCCGGGCGCGCGGGTCAGCTCGACTCCCTCGGCGACCCGGGTGTAGGCGTCGTGCGCCTCGACGCTGACGTGCTGGCTCTCGAAACCGGTGCGCCGGTAGGCGGCCGCGTCGCCCGCGGCGCGCGCCAGCAGAGCCTGGGCGCTCTCCCGCTCGATGACCCGCTCCAGGTCCGGCACCTCGGCCGCGGCCTGCGTGGTGTAGCGGCCGTCGGTGCAGAACACGGTGCGGTCCTCACCCGCGCCGTGCACCAGCAGCGCGGCGTTGGAGCCGGTGAAGCCGGTGAGGTAGCGGACGTTGAGCAGGTCGGTGACGAGCAACGCGTCGACGCCGGACTCGTTGAGCACCGTGCGCAGGGCGTCGCGCCGGGAGGCGTGGAGGTCGGGCACACCGGCAGCTTAGTGCGGTGCGACGATGGGTGGATGGGTATGCGGTCCTGGCTGGTTCGAGGTCTGGGCATGGCGGTGCTGCACGCGCTGGCCGAGGTCGCCCTGGCGAAGGCGACGGTGTACGACCCGACCGGCCTGACCACCGCCCGGATCGCGGTGATCGCGCTGCTGGTGGGCATCGCGGCGCTGTGGAGCGCGCTGGACGCGTGGCTGCGCCGCGCCGGCGCCGGGCGGACCTGGCTGATCGCGTCGCTGGTGGCGGGCCCGGTGTCCGGCGTGCTGTACGTGATCGGGCGCGCGGTGTTCGTGGACCGCACGGGCGCGGACGAGCTGTGGCCGGCGGTCACCGGTGGCGCCGCGTTCACCGCGCTGCTCATCCTGGTGCCGGCCGGGCTGGGCCTGTTCGCCGGCGGGCGGGTCAAGCGGCCGGCGACCGACGAGGACGGGCCCGGGGAGGAGCGCCCGGCACCGCGCCCGCGCCCGCGGCCCGCGGCCGAGGACTGACCCGGCCGCCGGATCAGCCCAGCGCGGGCCCGGCCGGGAAGCCGCGCCACTGCGCGGGTGAGACGTCCTCGACGGCGGAGCCGTTCGCGGCCACCGCGTCGACCCGCCGCACCGGGTAGAGGCGGCCGTCGTCGAGCAGGAAGCCGACGCCGAGCCCGGCCGCCGTCAGCGCACGCGTGCCCGACTCCAGCCGTGCCGCGACCGGGAACTGGTCCAGCACGTCCAGCCGCGTGTCCAGCACGTGCCCGGCCAGCTGCTGCGCCACCGAGCGGCGGTCGACGCGCACGACCTGTCCGGCGACGACCAGATCCATGGTCCGCACCGGGGACGGCATCGCGAAGCCGTCCAGGACGGTCAGCGCGCGGCGCGGGTCCGCGCACCCGGGCACGCCCACGACGTCCAGCCCGAACCGGCGCAGATCGGTGGGCGCGCCGGCCTCCCCGGTCGCGGTCGCGCGGACCACGTCGAGCGGCACCCGCCCGCACGGGTCCGCCGCCGAGACGGGGGCGTGCCCGTCCGGCCGCCGGACCAGGCCGGGACCCTCCCGCCAGGCGCCCGGGACGAGCACCGGCCGGTACGGCCCGCGGGTGAAGTCGCGGTCCCAGAAGGTGATCGTGGTGCCGTCCGCGGTCTCGTGCGCGATCGCCCACGCGTTCAGCGCGTCGATCCACATCAGGTCCGCGCTGAACGCGTCGGCCACGGACTTGGTGCGCGGCGCGGCGGTGCTCGCCACCGGGGCGAAGCCGGCCTCCCCGAGCGCCTCGATACCACCGGCGAAGGTGGGGTCCTTCGACCGCAGCACGAACTGGCCCGCGCCGTTCCAGCCCGCGGCGAGGCCCGTGGTATCGGTGAACATCAGGTAGAACCAGCCGTCGAGGTACACCGCGGCGGGCTGGCCGGCGCCGTAGAGGTTGTCGCGGTGGGTGTCGTGGGCCGGGCCGACGATCGGACCGCCGCCGTTCGCGCGCCGCCAGGTGATCCCGTCGGTGCTGGTGGCGAGGCCGATCGCGTTGCCGAGCGCGTGGTCGCCGGCCGCGCCGGTGTAGTACAGGTAGTAGGTCCCGCCGACCCGGATCACCGACGGATCGCAGGTGTGCACGCCGTCGAACTGTCCGGGGTCGCCGGACAGCACGGCGGGCGGCACCGCGCCGCCGGGGCCGGTGAACGGCCCGTCCAGCGACCCGGATTCGGCGTAGAGGATGTCGTCGCCCGGCGGCGGCGAGCCGGGGTACTGGCTGCACCACCACATCCGGTTGGTGGCGCCGTCGGCCATCACGGTCGGGCCGTAGTTGTAGGGCGCGCCGGGTCCGCCCGCGCCCACGACACCGGGGCTCTCGCGCGGCGAGGCGGTCTCGAGCGCGACGTCGGCGGGTGCGGTCGTGGTGGTGTCCGGCCGGGCGCCGCCGATCACGCCGTGCCCGGCGCCCTCGGCCTGCGGTGGCACGCTGCCGGCGCACCCGGCCAGCGCGCTGACGGCCAGCACCGCGGCGAGCGTTCCGCCGAGCACCCTGCGCATGGTCACCGCCGTTCGTTCACCGCCACCGACACGATCAGTGTAGAGAGCGCCTAACCCGGTCGAGTGAAACGCGGCCAGTCGGCGACCAGTTCGACTTCGAAGCCGTCGGCGTTCTCCAGATACGCGGCGTAATGATCAGCACCGCCGGCGTGCGGGTAGCGCTCGGCGAACAACGGCCGCCAGCCGTGGGCGAGCGCGGCCTGGGCCAGTTCGCCGACCCGCTCCGGCGAACCGGCGTGCAGCGCCACGTGGTTGAGACCCGGCGCGCAACGGTCGTGCACGGCACCGGTGAGCGCCGGGGACTGTTCGACCACGAGGTACCCCGCGCCGAGTTTCCAGCTCACGCCGTCGCGCCAGCGCTGGTGCTCCCGCCAGCCGAGTTCGGTGAGCAGCCAGCCGAAGCTGTCCTCGGCGCGCGCGAGGTCGGGCACCCACAGCTCGACGTGGTGCCACTGCCCGGTCGCGGCCGGCAGCGCGACGAACACGCGGTGCGGGCCGCCGTAGTGCTCGCCGCCGCCGACATCGGTGAAACCCAGGCGGTGCACCAGTTTCCGGCTGGCCACATTGGACTGGTGGATGAGCGCCCACACGGCGGGCAGCCCGAGGGCCGCGAAGGCGTGGCGCAGCAGCGCGTCGGCCGCTTCGGTGGCCAGGCCCTGGCCACCGTGGGCGGGGTCGAGGAAGTAGCCGGTCTCCACGAGATCCCCGGACAGCTCGGTGGACGGCCGCAGGTGCGCCAGGCCGATGACCTCGCCCTCGCGTTCGACGACCCAGTGGCCGGTGCCGTCCGGCCCGGCGTAGGACAGGCGCCGCGCGACCGAGGCCCGGCATCGCGCCGGGTCGCTGAGGTCGGTGGCCAGGAAGCGGCTCATCTCCGGGTCGGCGAAGATCCGGACGATCGCTTCGGTGTCAGCGGCGTGGAGGCCCCGCAGCCGCAGCCGGGCGGTTCGGAGGTCCGGGACGGTCATCCCGCGTTGGCCGCGAGCCAGCGCAGGGCGAGCGGGTAGCCGTCGACGCCCAGCCCGGCGATCACGGCGGTGGCGATGTCGGAGAGCACGCTGTGGTGCCGGAACTGCTCGCGTTTGTGCACGTTGGAGATGTGCAGCTCGATCAGCGGCGCGGTGAGCTGGGCGGCCGCGTCGCGCACGGCGATCGAGTAGTGCGTCCAGGCGCCGGCGTTGAGCACCACGGGGTTACCACCGTCGGCGGCCTCGTGCAGCCAGCCGATCATCTCGCCCTCGTGGTCGGTCTGCCGCACCTCGACCTCGATGCCGAGCTCGCCGCCGGTCTTGACGCACAGCTCCGCGAGCTCGGCGTGGGTGGTGGAGCCGTAGACGCCGGGCTCGCGCGTGCCGAGGCGGCCCAGGTTGGGGCCGTTGAGCACGAACACCTTCACAGCAGCACGCTCCCGCCCTCGGACTGCCGGGGACCGGCCACGGCCGAGTAGGCGGCGGCGAGCAGCGCCGGGTCCGGGCCTTCCAGCCGGCCCGGCTTGGCCAGCCCGTCGAGCACGACGAACCGCAGCACACCGGAGCGGGTCTTCTTGTCCTTGCGCATGGACTCCAGCAGCTGGGGCAGCGCGTCCGGGTCGTACTTGGTCGGCAGGCCGAGCGTCTCCAGGATGCGCGCGTGCCGGTCGGCGGTGGCGTCGTCGAGCCGGCCGGCCAGGCGCGCCAGCTCGGCGGCGAACACCAGGCCGACGCTGACGGCCGCGCCGTGGCGCCAGCGGTAGCGTTCGCGGCGTTCGATGGCGTGGGCGAGCGTGTGGCCGTAGTTGAGGATCTCCCGCAGATCGGATTCCCGCAGGTCGGCGGCCACCACGTCGGCCTTGACCTGGATGGACCGGTGCACCAGCTCGCCGAGGATCTCGCCGGCGGGGTCGGTGGCGGCTTCCGGGCCGGCTTCGATGAGCTCGAGGATGCGCGGATCGGCGATGAACCCGGCCTTGACGACCTCGGCCATGCCGGCGACGAGTTCGTGGCGGGGCAGGGTTTCCAGGGTCGCGAGGTCGACCAGGACGGCGCTGGGCTCGTGGAAGACGCCGACCAGGTTCTTGCCCGCGTCGGTGTTGATGCCGGTCTTGCCGCCGACCGCGGCGTCGACCATGCCGAGCAGCGTGCTGGGCACGTTGACCAGCCGCACGCCGCGCATCCAGGTGGCGGCGACGAACCCGGCGAGGTCGGTGACCGCTCCCCCGCCCAGGCCGACGACGACGCCCTGGCGGTCCAGGCCGATGCGGCCGAGGACCTCCCAGCAGAACCCGGCGACGGACAGGTCCTTGCCGTCCTCGGCGTCCGGGATCTCGACGCGGTGCGCGTCGAGCCCGGCGGCGATGAGCTCGTCGCGCACGGCCTCGGCGGTGGCGGCCAGCGTGGGCTGGTGGATGATCGCGACGCCGGAGGCGTCCTTGACCGCCTCGGTGAGCTCACCGAGCAGGCCACGGCCGATGATCACCGGGTACGGGCGGGCGGTGCGGACCTCGATCCGGACCGGATCGGTCACTGCGCTTCCTCCAGGGCTAGTTCGCGGGCGATGGCGTCGACGATCTGGGCCGGGCTGCGGTCGTCGGTCTGCACCTCGAGGGTGGCGATCTCGCGGTAGACCGGCAACCGCGCCTCGAGCAGCGAGCGGTAGGTGGCGCGCGGGTTGACCCCGGCGAGCAGCGGCCGCGCGGTGGACAGGCCGACGCGCTGGACGCCGGTGGCGAAGCCGACGTTGAGGAACACGACCGGGTGGCCGCGCAGGCGTTTCCGGGTGCCCTCGGCGAGCACGGCGCCGCCGCCGACCGACAGCACCCCGTGGTGCGCGGCCAGCGCCTCGGCGATCACTTCTTCTTCCAGGACGCGGAAGGCCGGTTCGCCGTCCTCGGCGAAGATGTCGGCGATGGCGCGGCCGGTGCGGGCGATGATGTCGTCGTCGCTGTCGCGGAACGGCACGCCCAGGCGTTCGGCGAGCAGCGGCCCGATCGTGCTCTTGCCGGACCCGGGCGGCCCGGCGATCACGATGCAGGGTGGCTGGTCCACCGTTCCTCCAGGGCAGCGAGGTAGGACTCGGCGTTGCGCTTGGTCTCGGCCAGCGAGTCGCCGCCGAACTTCTCCAGTGCCGCATCGGCGAGCACCAGCGCCACAACGGATTCCAGGACGACACCGGCGCGCGGCACCGCGCACACGTCGGAACGCTGGTGGATCGCCACGGCCGGTTCACCGGTCTTGACGTCCACTGTGGACAGTGCGCGGGGGACGGTGGAGATCGGCTTCATGGCGACCCGCACGCGGACGGGCTCGCCGTTGGTGATGCCGCCTTCCAGACCGCCGGCCCGGTTGGAGCGGCGGGTGACGCCGACCGGGCCGGTGCCCCGGTCGATCTCGTCGTGGGCCTGGCTGCCCCAGCGGCGGGCGGTGGTGAAGCCGTCGCCGACCTCGACGCCCTTCATGGCCTGGACGCCCATGAGCGCGCCGGCCAGACGCGCGTCGAGGCGGCGGTCCCAGTGGACGTGGGAGCCCAGCCCGGGCGGCAGGCCGTACGCGATGACCTCGATGACGCCACCGACGGTGTCGCCGGCCTGGCGCACGGCGTCGACCTCGGCGATCATCGCGTCGGTGGCCTCCTGGCCGAAGGCGCGGACCGGCGAGGCGTCGACGGCCGCGAGGTCGCCGGGCCCGGGCAGCGGCCCGTCGGGGGCGGCGGCGCCGCCGATGGACACCACGTGGCTGACGATTTCCGCGCCGAGCAGCTGACGGAGGAAGTTCCGCGCGACGGTGCCCAGCGCCGTGCGGGAGGCCGTTTCCCGGGCACTGGCACGCTCCAGGACCGGGCGGGCCTCGTCGAAGCCGTACTTCTGCATGCCGGGCAGGTCGGCGTGCCCGGGCCGGGGGCGGGTGAGCGGCTCGTTGCGGGCCAGGCCCTCGAGCTCGGCCGGGTCGACCGGGTCGGCCGACATGACCTTTTCCCACTTGGGCCATTCGGCGTTCTCGATGTGCACCGCGACCGGCCCGCCCTGGGTGACGCCGTGCCGGACGCCGCCGAGGAACTCGATGTGGTCGGTCTCGAAGCCCATGCGGGGGCTGCGGCCGAACCCGAGCCGCCGGCGGGCGAGCTGCTCGCTCACGTCGGCGGTGGTGACCTCGACCCCGGCCACCATCCCTTCGAGCACGGCAGCGAGAGCCGGGCCGTGCGATTCACCAGCGGTTATCCAGCGCAGTCCCACCAGACGATCCTGTCATGACCCTCCCGATGCGGTGCACGCGGCTCCGGCCGGTGTGGCGCGGGCCCGCGGGGCGGCCATGCACGGCGGAGACGGAGCCGCCCTGCCACCGCCGGTCATCCCGGACGCAACAACACCAACGTGGTGGCCGCGGCGAGGAGGCCGGGCCCGTGCGGGACGCCATCGCGCCAGTGGCGGCTCACGGCCAGGACCGCCGTGACGAACGCGGCCAGCACGGCGGCCGCAGGCAGGGCGAGCCATCCCACCGACGCGAGGGCCACGCCGAGGGCTCCGGCCAGCTTCACGTCCCCGGCGCCCATCGCGTGCGGGGCGAGCACGTGGGCCACCACGTGCGCGCCGCCGAAGACCGCGGCCCCGGCCAGCGCCTGGAGCGGGTTCGGCACCACCGCGACGACGATCGGGTACGCCGGCAGGGTGAGCACATCCGGCAGCCGCCGATGGCCCAGGTCGGCCGCGGTCAACGGCACCGCGAGCGCCGCCAGGACGAACGGCAGCCACCGGCTCACGCCCGCGGCGGCGAACACCAGCCACACCGCGCCGGTGCCGGCCGCGACGGCGACGACCGGCACCGGCGCCTCCGCCCGGCGGAGCAGGCGGGCCGTTGCGGCGCCGGCGCACGTTCCCGCGGCGCCGAGCGCCGCGACGATTCCCCAGTTCACGGTCCCAGCCTGGAACCGGCTCGGCCGGGTCGGCAATTCCCGGCGCGCACGAAAGTTCCTTTCGCACGAGGCACCTCGTGCGAACGGTCTTCTCGTGGCGCGACGGGAGAACCGGTCGCGCCCTCCCGCTCGCTCGTGGCACCGGGACTCTTCCCGGCATCGCCCTGCACCGGCGGAGACCCGAGCGATGCAGAGTCGCGGGGAAGGCACCTCTCGCCGGTGCTCGCGAGCGCCGATCCGCGGGTATCACGCCGGTCTCACGCGGACTGGCGATCCGCTGGTATCTCGGCAGGCCACCCGAGTACCGCTCCGCCGGCACTCCTGGCGGAACGAGCGAACTTCGCGCACGTGCCGGATAGCCGGGCCCATTCGGCACGCGGAGTTCCAGGCGGGAAACCGTGGTGCCGCGTGCGCAGGGTCAGGCAAGGTCCAGTGGGATGCAGTTCCCGCGGAATCCGGCCAGGAGCGTGATCACGGTCCGGTCGACGGGTCTGCGGGGCACAGTCGCGCCTCGCCCGTTCACGAGTGGTCCGGTCGCTCGTCACGAGAGTCCCACTCGTGCGCGCACCACACCGGCCACTCGTCAGGGGTGCCAGCGCAGCAGCGGTACGCCGCTCGTGGTGCGAACTTCCAGTGCCGTGATCTGTTCGCGCGGCACGTCGGTGCCCACCGAGATGCGGGCGTCGCGGTCGGGGGTGGCGGTCCACGTGGCCAGCTCGGTCTCCGAGCCGTCCACGCGGAGGGCCACCAGCTGGTATCCCGCCCCTTGACGGGCGCCCCGGTAGGTGCACGACATGTCGACCCGGCTGCCGCCGGACACCGAGGCCACCGCGGCGGTCGCCTGGACCGGATAGGCGCCCAGCGGGGTCATGGCGGTCCCGCCACCGTCCCCGCCGGACAGGGACACGAAGATGGCGGCCAGCACCGCCGCCGCGGCCGCCACCGCTGCCGCGATGGTCGTCGCCAGCCGGCGCCGCCGGGCGCGGTGCACCGTGCGCAGCAACGCCGGCAGCATCTCCTCCGGTGACGCCCCGCCCGGCGCGACCGCCGGCGGCACGAACGGCAGTGGATCGCCCGGCACCATCCCCGGCCGCCCCGCCCCTGGCGATGACCGCTCACCCGGCGCGGTCGCGGACCGCGAATCTCCGCCCGGCGAGCGCTCGCCCGGCACCGTCACCTGCTGCGACGACCCACCCGACGACCTGCCCGACGACGGCTCATCCGGCATCCCGGGCCGCCACGCCCGATCCGATGACGGCTCATCGGGGCTCACCCCGGGCTGCCACACCCCCGGCACGGCGTTGCCCGACGCCATTTCCCGTGGCGGCGACCCGGCCGATGGCGGCTCACCCGGCACAGTCCCCGGCGTCCCGGTGGGGCGCATCCCGGGTCCCGGCAGCACCCCGTCCGGCAGCGACGCCACCGGCCACTCGTGCGGCGGCTCCACAGCCTGGGACGGCAGACCGTCCCGCGACGGCTTCACCCCGGGCTCCCCCGTGACCGCCCGGACCGCCCCCGCAGACCCCGCAGCCGAAGACCCCGTCGGCGCATCCGGTGCCGGCCCCAGCATGTCGGCGGTCACCTGGGACAACAGCCCGGGCAGACCGGCCAGCTCGGCCACCGCCCGGGAGCACCGGTCGCAGGTGCGCAGGTGTTCCTCGAACGCCGAGCGGTCCTCCGGTGCGAGGGCGCCCAGCACGTAGGCCGCGTCATAGGTCACGAACTCGTCGGGTTCGGTCACCGGGTCACCCCCTTCTCCTCCAGCGCGAGCTTCAACGCCCGCAGTCCGTAGTGCGTCCGGGACTTGACCGTCCCGGGCGAAATCCCGAGCCGCTCGGCCGCGTCGGCGACCGAGAAGCCCTGGAAGTAACACAGCAACAGCACCTCGCGGTGGGCCACGGACAGCTCCCGCAGCGCCTCGGCGACCAGCCACCCCTGCAACGCCCGGTCCGTGTCGTCCGGCGCGGCGCGTTCCGGCGGCGAGTCCGTGGTCACCTCCGACCGGTGCGCCGCCGACCGCCAGTCGTCGATGGCGATCCGGCGCGCCACCGTGAACAGCCACGCCCGCGCCGACCCCTGCGTCTGGTCCAGCACCCGCGGGTGCTTCCAGGCCCGCAGCAGCGTCTCCTGCACGACGTCCTCGGCCCGGGCGCGGTCGCCCCCGGTGAGCCGCAGCGCATAGGACCAGAGCGCGGCCGCGTGGTCGGCGTGCAGCGCCCGCATCAGCTGGTCCTCGGCGCCCCCGGTCACACGAGCACGCTCTGCTTCCGCCGGACCCGCTGCGCGACCAGCAGCAGCACCCCGAACACGATGCACGCGGACTCGGTGATCACGCCCCACTTCTCCGCGGCCGTCACGAACTGCTCCCGCACCCCGAACAGGCCTCCCGGGGTCAGCGAGATCAGGTACGCGCCCAGCGTGGCGGCGCCGAACCCGATCGCCGCGAGCACCGGCAGCCAGTGGTGCCAGAACAGCACAGCGACCGCGACGATCACCCCGGCGGCGACGTTGACCAGGAACAACGGGCCGATCGTGGGGATGTCGCGGAACCCCTCGCCCGACCACAGGGTCCAGTGCACCCACGCCGATCCGAGCAGCCCGAGGACCACCAGGATCCGCAGCAGCCACGCCACCATGACCCGACCTCCTCCACCGGCGATCCTTGCACCGTTTGACCACGGCGTGGCGCGCGATCGGGTTCAATCCGTCGCGGAAGTGAACCGGGCGGGGCCGGCGGCCGTTTCACCGGACATGACTGCGCATTCACCTACCCGCCGTGCCGTCCTGACGACCGGGGTCGCCGTGGCCGGTGCGGCCGCCGGCTCCGTGGCCCTCGCCGCCTGCGGCAGCGGCGGCAGCTCCGGAAGCAGCCAGAACACCGGCCCGGCCCCCGCCGCCCCGCCCGGTACCACCATCGCCGCGCTCGCCGACGTCCCCGTCGGCGGCGCCAAGTCGGTCGAGGTCGACGGCCAACCGGCGATCGTGTCGCGCCCCTCCGGCACCACCGCGGTGTGCTTCAGCGCGATCTGCACCCACCAGGGTTGCACGGTCGCGCCCGAGGGCGCGAAGCTGCACTGCCCGTGTCACGGGTCGACGTACGACGCCCTCACCGGCGCGGTCGAGAAGGGCCCCGCGCAGCGGGCCCTGCCCCCGATCGCCGTCAAGGTCGACGGCGGCAACGTCGTGACCGCCTAGGTTCTGTTTCCCTCAGCGGCGGAGCCGCCTGTGGTGGGCCGTCGACCGGTACCCGCGCCGCACTAGTCCCAGCTGAACAGCTGCTCGCCGGCGGTGATGCCGCCGCCGGCCGGCAATCCGGTCAGCGCCTGGGCCTCCGCGTCCAGCGCCACCACCGGCACGATCGGTGAGTAGCCCGCCGCGGTGACCGCGTCCGGGTCCCAGCTGATCAGTGGCTGCCCGGCACGCACCGACTCGCCCTTGACGACGTGCAGCGTGAAGCCCTCGCCCTTCTGCTGCACCGTGTCGATGCCCAGGTGCACCAGCACGCCCTGACCGCCCTCGGTGGCGACGACGAACGCGTGCGGGTGCAGCGTGACGACGGTGCCGCTGACCGGGCTGAGCGCGTCCTGCCGGCCGCCCGCCGGGAGCACCGCGACGCCGGGCCCGACCATCGCCTGCGCGAACACCGGGTCCGGCACCCCGGACAGGGGCGTGACCCGCCCCGCGACCGGGCTCAGCACCACCACGCTCACATCAGGTCCTGGATGTCGCCAGCGATCGTGTCGGCCTCGGGACCGACGACGACCTGCACCACCGAACCCATCTTCATCACGCCGTGCGCGCCGGCCGCCTTGAGCGCGGCCTCGTCCACCAGCGAGCCGTCCTCGAGCTCGCAGCGCAGCCGCGTGATGCAGCCTTCGATCTCGACGACGTTGTCCGCGCCGCCGAGTGCCGCGAGGATCCTTTCCGGCCTGTCGTCCGCCACGGCCGCCTCCTTCTCTGCTTGCCGAACACGAACCCGTAACGGTGGTTGACACCTTCCCGGGTAGCGGAGCATTCTGCCCCATCAGGAAATGGTCTAGACCGGAACGTACCAATTCCCGGGACGCGGTGCGAGCCCCGAGACCAACCCGGAACCTGGAGGTGGCGTGTCGCAGACCGTGACCCCGACGACCCCGGCGACCCCCGCGGCCACCACCGACCGCGTGGTGGAGGGGCCGACACCGAAACACGCGCAGCTGCGCGAAATCCTGCGCCGCGCGATCGAGCGCGAGCTGCCGCCCGGCTCGCCGATCCCGTCGGAGCGGGATCTCGCCGAGCGGTACCAGGTGTCCCGGCTGACCGTGCGCTCGGCGATCGGCAAGCTCGTCGAGGAGGGCCTGCTCACCCGCGCCCGGGGCAAGGGCACCTTCACCGCGACCCGGCGGATGGAGCTGCAGCTCTACCTCATGTCCTTCACCGACGACATGCGCCGCCGCGGGCTGACCCCGGCCACCGAACTGCTGCACTGCGGCAGCGACGCCCCGCCACCGGAGACCGCCGGCGCGCTCGGGCTGGCACCGCGCCAGCCGGCGTACCGGCTGGTGCGCCGCCGCCGCGCCGACGGCGTCCCGCTGGCGGTGGAGCGCGGCTGGTACCACCCGCGCCGGGTCCCCGGGTTGCCGGATCTGGACCTGACGTCCTCGCTGTACGCCCAGCTCGCACAGCACTACGACCTCCGCCTGGACCACGCCCGGCAGACGGTGTGGTCGGAAGCGGCGGACCGGGAGACCGCGCGGCTGCTCGGCATCCGCACCGGCGACCCGCTCCTGGTCTTCCGCCGGGTCTCCAGTGCGTCCGGAGTCCCGGTGGAGGACATGACCTCGTGGTACCGGGGCGACCGCTACGAGGTGACCATGCAACTCGACCGCACAGTCCCCGCCGAACACGGAGGTAACCCGTGAACGCCACCGTCGCAGAAGGAACAAAGGGAAGAGGCAGGGGGATGGCGGGGCTGCAGCGCTTCGGCCGCAGCCTCATGCTGCCCATCGCCACGCTGCCGGCCGCCGGCCTGCTCAGCCGGCTCGGGCAGGACGACCTGCTCGGCAAGGACGGCCTGGGCTGGGACAAGGTCGCCGCCGTGCTCGCCGCGGCGGGCGGGGGCCTGTTCGACTGGCTGCCCCTGCTGTTCGCCGTCGGCATCGCCGTCGGGTTCACGCGCAAGGGCGACGGCTCGACCGGTGTCGCCGCCGTGGTCGGATTCGTGGTGTTCAACAAGGTCGTGCAGGTGTTCGCGCCGGTCAGCGACCTGGCGGGGTTCAAGGAGGGCTGGTACCTCCAGCCGATCAAGTGGCCCTACAGCGTGCTGGGCGGCATCGTCGTCGGCCTGGTCACGGCGGTGCTGTGGCAACGGTTCCACCGCGTGAAGCTGCCGCCGTACCTGGCGTTCTTCGGCGGCCGGCGGTTCGTGCCGATCATCAACTCGCTGGTGCTGCTGCTGATCGGGGTCGTGTTCGGCCTGGTCTTCCCCGCCGTGGACCACGCCATGCACTGGCTCGGCGACACGGTCACCGGCAACGCGGTCGCCGGTGGTGGCGTGTACGGCCTGCTCAACCGCCTGCTGCTGCCGGTGGGCCTGCACCAGCTGATCAACGTGCCGGTGTGGTTCATCTTCAACGGCGGCGACATCACCAACTTCTTCAACGGCGACCCGCACGCGGGGGCGTTCACCACCGGCTTCTTCCCGGTCTTCATGTTCGCGCTGCCTGCTGCGGCGCTGGCGATCTGGCGGACCGCGCGGCCCGGGCAGCGCAAGGTGACCGGCGGCATCATGATCGCCGGCGCGTTCACCTCGTTCCTGACCGGCGTGACCGAGCCGATCGAGTTCGCGTTCATGTTCGTGGCCTGGCCGCTGTACCTCATCCACGCGGTGCTCACCGGCTTGTCGCACGCCATCTGCAACGCGCTGGACATCCACCTCGGGTTCTCCTTCTCGGCCGGGGTCATCGACTTCGCACTGAACTCGACCGCGCCGGCGGCCCACCGCGCGTGGCTGATCATCCCGATCGGCCTGGTCTACGCGGTGATCTACTACTTCCTGTTCCGGTGGGTGATCATCAAGTGGAACCTGCGCACGCCGGGCCGGGAGGACGACACCGAGCAGGCCACCCCGGCCGACGAGCAGCCGGGCTCGTCCGGCCAGGCCCGGTGAGCGGAGGAAGACCATGCCGCAGAGACGTGTGACGGTGGCCAGCAAGGTGGGCCTGCACGCCCGGCCCGCCGCACTGGTGGCGAAGACCGCGGCCGCGCAGGCGGTGCCGGTGACGATCGCCAAGGACGGCGGTGAACCGGTGCCGGCCGGCAGCCTGCTCAGCCTAATGACGCTCGCGGCGGCGCACGGGGACGAGGTGGTCGTCGCCGCCGAGGGCGACGGTGCGCAGGCCGCCGTCGACGCGGTCGCCGACCTGGTCGCCAGGGATCTCGACGCCTGACCCGGTGGCGGCCGTCTCCGGCGCGGGACGGCCGCCGTTTAGGCTTGCGGCATGCGCAGCCTGGAGCGGATCGATCAGTGGCCGGCCCCGCACGCGGCGGCGGCCGTCGTGCGGGCGGACGGAACGGTGGCCGGCAGCCACGGCGACACGGCGCGGGCGTTCCGGCTGGCCTCGGTGACCAAGCTGCTCACCGCCTACGCGACGCTGATCGCGGTGGAGGAGGGCGTGGTCGAGCTGGACACGCCCGCCGGCCCGGAGGGCGCGACCATCCGGCACCTGCTCGCGCACACCGCGGGGCTCGGTTTCGACTCCGACCGCGTGATGGCCGCGCCCGGTACCCGCCGCATGTACTCCAACGCCGGTTTCGCCGTGCTCGGCGACGCGCTGGCGGAACACTCGGGCATCCCGTTCGCCGGCTACCTGTCCGAGGCGGTGCTCGCCCCGCTCGGCATGACGTCGACCCGTCTGGACGGCTCGCCCGGCGCGGGCGGGGTGTCGTGTGTGGACGATCTGGTGCGGTTCGCGGCCGAACTGCAGGCGCCCAAGCTGATCGCCGAGGCGACCTTGCGGGAGGCGACCTCCGTCGCGTTCCCCGGCCTGACCGGGGTGCTGCCCGGGCTGGGGCACCAGAAGCCCAACGACTGGGGGCTGGGCTTCGAGATCCGCGACTCGAAAAGGCCACACTGGACCGGTGCGACCAGCTCGCCGCGCACGTTCGGGCACTTCGGCCAGTCCGGCACGTTCCTCTGGGTGGACCCGGACGCCGCGGCCGCGTGCGTGGTGCTGACCGACCTGGACTTCGGTCCGTGGGCCATCGAGGCGTGGCCCCCGTTCACCGACGCGGTGCTCGCCGAACTGCGCGGCTGACAGCGCCGCCCCGCTACGGCCGACACCGCGCGGGGTGTTCGCCGGTCACAGCGTCATGACGCGTACCGGGTCGCCCTCCCGCCAGGCGGCGATGTCCGCCACCGCGTCGCGGTAGAAGATCTCGTACACCTCGCGCGTGACGTACCCCAGGTGCGGGGTCAGCGTCGCGTTGCGCATCGCGCGCAGCGGGTGGTCCGCCGGCAGGGGCTCGATGTCGTAGACGTCCAGTGCGGCGCGGATCCGGCGGTCCCGCAGCGCGTCCAGCAGCGCCTGCTCGTCGACGATCGGCCCGCGGGAGGTGTTCACGAGCAGGGCCCCCGGCTTCATCGCGGCGAGTTCCGCGGCACTGACCAGACCGCGGGTGCGCTTGGACAGCACCAGGTGGATGGACAACACGTCTGACCGGGCGAACAAGTCCTCTTTGGACACAGCCGTGACACCGTGCTCGGCGGCCCGTTCCGCGGTGAGGTTCTGGCTCCACGCGACGGTCTCCATGCCGAACGCCCGACCGACCTGCGCCACCCGCTGGCCCAGGTTGCCCAGACCGAGCAGGCCGAGGGTCTTGCCGTGCAGGCCGGTGCCCACAGTGGACTGCCACGCGCCGTCGCGCATCGCGGCCAGCTCGGTCTCCAGGTGGCGCTGCGCGGCGAGGACGAGCGCCCAGGTGTGCTCGGCCGTCGGGTACGGCAGGTAGCCGGTGCCGCAGACGGTGATGCCCAGCCGCTCGGTGGCCTTCAGGTCGATGGCGGCGTTGCGGCGGCCGGTGCTGACCAGCAGCTTCAGGTCCGGCAGCCGGTCCAGCAGCTGCGCGGTGAACCGGGTGCGCTCCCGCATCGCCACCACGACCTCGGCACCGGCCAGCCGCCGCACCAGCTCGTCGTGGTCGCCGACGTAGGAAGTGATCACCTCGACCTCGGCCTCCAGCGAGTCCCAGTCCGCGAGGCTCCGCGCGACATCCTGGTAGTCGTCCAGCACCACGATCTTCATGGCCACCACGCTAGTTCACGCACGCCCGGGAATGGCGGCGACCGCCTTTCGCGTCGGCGTCCGGCACGGAGCGCCTCAGCCGGGCGGCTGAGATCGCCTCGCCGCCGGTCGTCGCGGGCGGACCGGCCCAGCTCACCGGATGGGCAGCGGCAAGACGCTGCCGGTGGCCTCGCGCAGGGCGGTGCGCATCGCTTCGCGGGGGGCCGGGCGGCCGGTGAAGTGCTCGACCTGCCCGAACGCCTGGTGCAGCAGCATGTCCAGTCCGGTGGCGACCTGAGCACCGCGGGCGGCGGCGGCCTCGGCCAGCGGGGTCGGCCACGGGTGGTAGATCACGTCGAGCACGCACGGCGCCGCCGCCAGCGCCGCCGCGTGCTCCGCGACCGCCGCCGGCGGCACCGTGCTCACCAGCAGCGCCGAGTCCGCGGCGAGCTTGCCGAAGTCCGCCCCGGCCCACCCGCGCACGTCCGCCTCGATCCCGGCCCGGGCCGCCGCCACCACGGTCTCCCCCGCGCGGGCGGGGTCACGGACCACCAGCACCGCACGCCGGACCCCGAGCTCGGCGAACGCCACCACCGTCGCCGCCGCCGTGCCGCCCGCGCCCAGGACCAGGCCGGTGTCGCCGCCGGTGAACCCGCCCGCGCACCGCAACGCTCCGGCGACCCCGTCCACGTCGGTGCAGTCGGCCAGCCACCCGTCCGCGGTACGGACCAGGGTGTTCGCGGCACCGGCGGCCACGGCCCGGCCGGTCGCCCTGGCGGCGAAATCCAGTGCGGCCCGCTTGCCCGGCATGGTCACCGACAGCCCCGCCCACTCCGGGCCGAGCCCGCGCACGAACCCGGGCAGTCCCTCGGCGTCGACCTCGATCCGCTCGTAGGTCCAGCCGTCCAGGCCCAGCGCCGCGTACGCCGCGCGGTGCAGCACCGGTGACAGCGAATGCGCCACCGGCTTGCCCAGCACGGCGGCCCTGCGTTCAGTAGGCACCGCGCTGCCTCGCGAGGGAGATGTTCTGCTGGTGCTCCGCGTCCGTGGTGGCGAAGCAGGACTGGCCGTTCTTCTCGCACTTGACGAAGTAGATGAAGCCGCCCTGGCTGGGTTGTTCGGCGGCGTGGATGGCTTCCACGCTCGGCGAGGAGATCGGCGTCGGCGGCAGCCCGGCGAACCGGTACGTGTTGTACGGGCCGGCCCGGTTGCGGTCCTCGTCGGTCGTGGTCACGACCGGCTTGTCCAGCAGGTAGTTCACCGTCGAATCCAGCTGCAGCCGCATGGACTTGCCGAGCCGGTTGTAAATGACCTGAGCGACGTTGGCGAAGTCCTGCTTGATGGCCTCGCGCTCGATCAGCGAGGCGACGACGAGCGTCTCGTACGGGGTGCGGCCCTGGAACTTCGCCGTGCCCGTCAGCCCGGCGCCCTGGATCCGGCTCGCCGACGTCCGGAGCACGTTCGACAACAGCTCGGTCGCGGTCCAGCCCGGCTTGACGTCGTAGACGCCCGGCGCGACCAGCCCCTCGATGCGCCGGGCATCGGTGGACGCCGACACGACGGACGCGGCCCAGCCCGGCACGCCGAGCGCGACCAGGTCGGCTCGCGCCGCGGTGTCCCGCAGCTGCTGCACGGTGATGCAGGTGCTCCTGCCGTTGAGATCGGCGCACGACGCCTTCGCCAGCAGCGAGAACACACCGGGCGTCACCGTGCCGTCGGGCTGGGTGATGTCGTCCAGCTGGGTGCCGGCCCGCACCTGCAGCACGCCGACACGCGAGCTGTCCTGCGTGAGCTTCCCGACCGCCGCGGCCCCGGACATCTTCGTCTTCAGGACGTAGTAGCCGGGTTGCAGGCTCAGCACCTTCGAGTTGTCCTCGCTGGCCTTGACGAACGCCTTCGCGCTGGCGACCACGCCGGACGTGGCCAGCTCCTGGCCGATGGCACCGGTGGAGTCGCCGGCCTCGATCTGGATCAGGACGTCGGACTCGCCGCTGCCCTCGTAGTCGTCGTAGCCGAAGACGGCGTCGATGCCGTACCACGCGCCGCCGCCGATGAGCGCCAGCACCACCAGCGCGACCAGCCAGCGCAGCGGTCTGCGCCTGCGCCCGGTCTCGACCGGTTCGTCGTCGTCCGGGTCGTCCGGATCGTCCGGGTCGTCCGGCTCGATGTACTCCGGTTCGGCTCGGATCTCGTCCGCGTTCTCCGGGTAGTCGTCGTAATCGTCGTAGTCGTAGTCGTCGTCCAGCCGGATGATCTCCGTCGGCGACTCGTCCGGCGCCGGCTCCGGCGGACGAGGGGGACGAACCGGCCGGGTGGGACGACTGGGCCGGCGCGGTGGGGGCGGCGGCGGCTCGTCGAACAGATCGAGCCCGTGGTCGGGCGGCGCGGGACGGCGCGGCGGCGGCCGGCGGGGCACCGCCGGCGGCGGAGGCGGGGCCTGCGGTGCCTGCGGTGGCTCCGGGCGCGCGTGGCGCGGCCCACCGGCCGGCCGCGCGGGCACACCGCGCGGCGGGACCGGTGGGGGCGGCGGGACGGGCGGACGGCGCCGTGGCGGGCGCGGCGGCTGCTCGGGGTTCACGCCTCACCCGCCCGTGCGCGGTAGGCGGCCCGCGCGTCGAGCCAGCTCTGCAGGATCTCCACCGCGGCGGCCTGGTCGACCACCGCGCGCTGCTTGCGGCCCTTGACACCACGCTGCGACAGCATGCGTGACGCGGTGACCGTGGTCAGGCGCTCGTCGGCGAGCCGCACCGGGACCGGCGCGATCCGCCCGGCGAGGGCGTCGGCGTAGGCGGCGGCGATCTCCGCGGCCGGACCGTGGCGGTCGGCCAGGGTGCGCGGCAGTCCCACGATCACCTCCACCACCTCGTGTTCGGCCACCAGTGCGGCCAGCTGCTCGAGATCGCTGTCGCTGTTCGCATCACGCGACAGGGTAACCAGCGGGCTGGCGAGGACTGGTGACGGATCGCTGAGCGCGACGCCGACCCGGACGGATCCGACATCCACGCCCAGCCGCCGACCGGCCCCGGGATCGTGCTCCCCGGGACGGTCTGGTGTGCGGGCCGTCACCCTGCCGCGACCGCGCCACGCAGCGCCGTGATGGCCTGCTCGATGCCCGCCGGGTTGCTGCCGCCGCCCTGCGCGAGGTCTGGCTTGCCGCCACCGCGGCCGCCGACCGCCCCGGCGAAGGAGGGCACCAGCTTGCCCGCGGCGAAGCCCTTGTCGCGGGCGGCGGCGGTGGTGGCGACCACGAAGCTGAGCTTGTCGCCCTGCGGCACGAACAGCGCGACCACGCCCGGTCGCTCGCCGAGCCGGTTGCGGACCTCCTGCGCCAGCGAGCGCAGCGCGCCCGCGTCGATGTCGCCGTCGAGCTTCTCGGCCACGACCGCGACGCCGTGCACGTCGGCCGCCTTGTCCGCGAGCGTCCCGGCCGAGCCGAGCACCTGCCGGGTGCGCAGCTGGGCGATCTCCTTCTCCGCGTTGCGCAGGCGGCTCAGCACGTCCTCGATGCGGGAGGGCAGCTGGTCGCTGGGCACCTTGAACGTGTTCGCCAGCTGCGACACCAGCAGCTGCTCCTTGCGCACGTGCTTGAGCGCGTCGGTACCGACCAGCGCCTCGACGCGGTGCACCCCGGAGCCGATCGAGGAGTCCGACACGAGCTTGACCAGGCCCAGCTCACCGATCCGGCCGACGTGGGTACCACCGCACAGCTCGCGCGAGTACTCGCCCATGTCCACGACCCGGACCCGGTCGCCGTACTTCTCGCCGAACAGCGCCACCGCGCCGAGCTCGAGCGCCTGGTCCTTGGTCGTGGTGTAGGCCTGCACCTCGACGTCGTTCTGCAGGTAGTCGTTGACCTCCTCCTCGACCTCGGTCAGCACGTCGGCGGAGACCGGCCCGGGGGTGGTGAAGTCGAACCGCATGCGGCCGGGCGAGTTCAGCGAACCGGCCTGCGCGGCGCGGCGGCCGTAGGCACCGCGGACCGCGGCGTGCACCAGGTGAGTGGCCGAGTGCGAGCGCGCGATCGAGCCGCGGCGGGTCTGGTCGACCGAACCGGTCACCTCGGTGTCCAGGCCGATCTCGCCCGCGACCACCTCGACGCGGTGCACCCACAGGCCCGGCACGATCTTCTGCACGTCGACGACCCTGGCCTCGCCACCGGACCCGATCAGCACGCCGGTGTCGGCTACCTGGCCACCGCTTTCCGCGTAGAACGGGGTGCGGTCGAGGATCAGTTCGGCCTTGTCGCCCTCGCGCACGACCGGCACGCCCTGGCCGTCCTTGAGCAGGCCGACGACCTTCGCGGTGGCCTGCAGGTCGGTATAGCCGAGGAAGTCGGTCTCCCCGTGCCGCTCCAGCATCTCGCGGTAGACCGACAGGTCACCGTGGCCCTTCTTGCGGGCCGCCGCGTCGGCCTTCGCGCGCCGGCGCTGCTCGTCCATCAGCGTGCGGAACCCGTCCTCGTCGACCGACAGGCCCTGCTCGGCGGCCATCTCCAGGGTCAGGTCGATCGGGAAGCCGTAGGTGTCGTGCAGCTGGAAGGCCCGGTCGCCGGCCAGCACGTTGCCCCCGGCCTTCTTCGTCTCCTCCGCGGCGAGGTCGAAGATCCGCGACCCGCTGGTCAGGGTCTGCAGGAACGCCTCCTCCTCGCCCCGCATGACCGCGCTGATGCGGTCGAAGTCGCGCGCGATCTCCGGGTACGACGGCGCCATCGCGTCGCGCACCACCGCGGCGAACTCGGGCAGCACCGGCTCCTGCACGCCCAGCAGGCGCACCGACCGCACGATGCGGCGCAGCAGGCGGCGCAGCACGTAGCCGCGCGCCTCGTTGCCCGGGGTCACGCCGTCGCCGATCAGCATCACGCCGGAACGGGCGTGGTCGGCGATGACGCGGAAGCGGACGTCGTCGGCGTGGTTCGCGCCGTAGCGGCGGCCGGAGAACTCCTCGGCACGCGCGATGACCGGGCGTACCAGGTCGGTCTCGTAGACGTTCTCCACGCCCTGCAGCAGGTAGGCGACGCGCTCGACGCCCAAGCCGGTGTCGATGTTCTTCTTCGGCAGCTCACCGACCGGCGGGTGGCCGTACTTCGGGCTCTGCTCGCCCCGCACGTCCTGCATGAAGACCAGGTTCCAGATCTCCAGGTACCGGTCCTCGTCGACCACCGGGCCGCCGTCGCGGCCGAACTCGGGGCCGCGGTCGTAGTAGATCTCCGAGCACGGGCCACCGGGGCCGGGCACACCCATGTCCCAGTAGTTGTCACGCCCGTCGCGGGCCTGGATGCGCTCGCTGGGGATGCCGGCGATCTTCTGCCACAGGCCGGCCGCCTCCGAGTCGTTCTCGTAGACGGTGACCCAGATGCGGTCCGGGTCGAGGCCGAAACCACCGTCGTCCTGGGACTTGGTGATCAGCTCCCAGGCGTTCGCGATCGCGCCTTCCTTGAAGTAGTCGCCGAAGGAGAAGTTCCCGGCCATCTGGAAGAACGTGTTGTGGCGGGTGGTCTTGCCGACCTCGTCGATGTCGCCGGTGCGCACGCACTTCTGGATGCTGGTCGCCCGCGGGTACGGCGGCGGCACCTCGCCCAGGAAGTACGGCTTGAACTGGACCATGCCGGCGTTGACGAACAGCAGCGTCGGATCGTCCAGGATCAGCGACGCGCTGGGCACCGGGGTGTGGTCCTTGGCCTGGAAGTGCTCCAGGAACCGCTTGTTGATCTCGTGTGTTTCCACTGGTCAGTCCTCGTGCGAAGGCAGGCGGCGGGCGCCGCGGGGTCAGGGGCAGCGGCGTCGGCGGAGAACAGGCGCGCGGCGGCGGTGCCGCGCGGTCAGCTCTCCGCCCGGCGAGCTCGCGCCGGGCGCCGGGCGGCGTGCCGGCCCTCGGCGGCGCGCGGCGTCGCCACCCCGGACCGGTCCACCACCATCTCGCGCAGCTCCTGCTCCCGCTCGCTCATCCCGGCGCGCACGTCCGCGCCGAACGATCCGATGGCGCCGGCCAGCTCCGACACGGCGTCACCCAGGTTCGAGGCTAACCCCGCCGGCGACGCTTGACGAGCGGTCCGGGTGGCCTTGCGGGACAGCGTGACGCCGGTGGCGACACCGATGCCGAGCCACAGCAGGCGCTTCACTTGCGGCCCCGCTTCCGCGACCGGGAGTGCTTGCCCTCACCCAGTTCCCTGGCCTTGCGGCGGGACCGGATGGCCCTGCTCAGGCCGTAGGACAACGCCGCGGTCTTGACCAGGGGCCCGCCCAGGGTGGCGGTGAACACCGACGAGAGGGCGGAGACGTTGCCGGTCACGGCCTGCGCGTTCGCGGTGATCCCGTCGACCCGTTCCAGCTGGTTGTTGACGTGCGTGATCGTCTCGTTGGCACCGAGCAGGATCGGGTCCGAGTTCTCGTGCGCCTTGCGGATGGCGATCGTCGCCTCGTCCAGCGTGCGACCGAGCTTGAGCAACGGGATCGCGAGCAGCAGCACCAGCAGGACGAACGCTCCTGCGGCGATCAACGCGGCGATCTGCCCTGCCGACACGGGCCCTCCTCGGTTCTAGCGGCGTGAATGCCGGTCAGGTTACCGTGCGTCGCCGTCACCGGCCGGACGGCCCTCCAGGCCGTAGAAGAGGGTCGCCATGTCCTCGTCGCCGTGGCCGGCGGCGATCGCCGCGTCCAGATGCGCCAGCGCGGCGCGGGTTCCGGCGAGATCCACCGCGTCCCCGGCCGCCTCGAGCGCGAGGCGGGCGTCCTTGGCCGCGTGCCGGGCGGCGAACGCGAGCGGGAACTCGCCGTCGATCATGGCGCCGCCCTTGAGGTGGGCGTAGGGCACGTCGAGGGCACCACCGGTGATGGCCTCCAGGAACAACCGCGGGTCGACGCCGAGCACCTGCGCCAGCCGGATGCTCTCGGCGGTGCCGTTGGTCAGGGCGAGCACCCAGGCGTTGGCGGCGAGCTTGAGCCTGCTGGCCGCACCGGCCGGACCGGCCCACAAAGTGCGGCCGCCGACCGCGTCGAACACGGGGGCACACCGCTCGCGCAGGTCCTCCGGGCCGGCGGCGAGGACGACGAGCGCGCCGTCCTCGGCCGGTTTGCGGGTGCCCAGCACGGGCGCGTCGACGAACGCGACGCCGGACCGGCGCGCGAGCGCGGCCAGCCGGCCGGTCCAGTCCAGGCCGACGGTGCTCATCTGCAGCCAGACCGCCTCGAACGGCCCGGCCTGCTCGACGACGTCGTGCACCGCGGCGCCGTCGCTGAGCATCGTGACGACGAAGTCCGCGCCGGCGACCGCCTCGGCCGGGGTGTCCACGACGGTGCAGCCCCGCTCGGCGAGCGGCTCGGCCTTGTCGCGGGTGCGGTTCCAGGCCCGCACCGGCAGGCCGGCCGCGGCGAGGTTGGCGGCCATCGGCAGGCCCATGATGCCGGTGCCGAGCACGGCGACGGTGGGTTGCGGGTTCTCGGGCATGCCTCCGATCATCACACCGCGGAGGACGGGCCGCCGCGCACCGACCGGCGCAATCGGGGGACCCGCTCGGCCAGCGCGCGCTCGGCGCCGCGCTGCGTCGGGTGGTAGTAGTCCACGCCCACGACCTCGTCCGGCGGGTATTGCTGCGCGACCACTCCTTCGGGCACGTCGTGCGGGTAGCGGTAGCCCTGGGCGTTGCCGAGCTTGGCCGCGCCGGCGTAGTGGCCGTCGCGCAGGTGGGGCGGCACGGTGCCCAGCTTCCCGGCGCGGACGTCGGCCAGCGCGGCGTCGATGCCCACCACGACGGCGTTGGACTTGGGCGCGGTGGCGAGGTGGATCGTGGCCTGGGCCAGCGCGAGCCGGCCTTCGGGCATGCCGATGAACTGCACCGCGTGCGCGGCCGCGACCGCGGCCTGCAGCGCCGTCGGGTCGGCCATGCCGACGTCCTCGCTGGCGTGCACGACGAGACGGCGGGCGAGGAACCGCGGGTCCTCGCCCGCCTCGATCATGCGGGCCAGGTAGTGCAGCGCGGCGTCCACGTCGGACCCGCGGATCGACTTGATGAACGCGCTGATGACGTCGTAGTGCTGGTCGCCGTCGCGGTCGTAGCGCACCGCCGCCTTGTCCACTGTGGACTCCACGGTGGGCAGGTCGATCGTCTTGTGCTCGGTGGCCGCGGCGGCGTCGGCGGCGGCCTCCAGCGCGGTGAGGGCGCGGCGCGCGTCCCCGGCGGCCAGGCGGACCAGGTGGTCCTCGGCGTCGGCGGTGAGCTCGAGCGCACCGCCCAGGCCGCGCTCGTCGGTCATCGCACGGCGGATCAGCAGGCGCACGTCGTCGTCGGTGAGGGGTTTGAGCTGCAGCACCAGCGAGCGGGACAGCAGCGGCGACACGACCGAGAACGACGGGTTCTCGGTGGTGGCGGCGACGAGCAGGACGGTGCGGTCCTCCACCGCGCCGAGCAGCGCGTCCTGCTGGGTCTTGGAGAACCGGTGGACCTCGTCGATGAACAGCACCGTGTTCTCGGTGTTGTACTGGCGGCGGCGCCGGGCTTCCTCGATGACGCCGCGCACCTCCTTGACGCCGGCGGACAGGGCCGACAACGCCACGAACCGGCGGCCGGTGGCGGTGGAGACGAGGTTGGCCAGGGTGGTCTTGCCGGTGCCGGGCGGGCCGTAGAGCAGCACCGAGGCCGGGGCGGCGCCCTCCACCAGGCGGCGCAGCGGGGCACCCTCGCCGAGGAGGTGCTGCTGGCCCACGACCTCGTCGAGCGAGCGCGGCCGCATCCGGACGGCGAGGGGCGAACCGGGCGGGACCGGGGCCGTCTGGGGCTGCGTCACGCGCTCCGGCGGCGGCTCCAGGTCCGGGTTCACCGTGAAGAGTTCGTCCTGCACGCCTCCACCGTAATGCCGCCCCCCGACGAAACCGCGCGCCGGCGGCTCACGCGGACCGGGGAGCCTCCGCGCCCGGCGCGGGTCCGGCCGCCAGTTCGCGAGGGGTGGCGCGACGGGCGCGCCACGACTCCGCCGCCGAGCGGACCATGATCGCCGCCGCGTAGGGCAGCAGGTCGCGGCCGCGGCGCCACAACCACGGGATGCCCTTGACCACCAGCCAGCCCACATGGTCGAGGGTGCCTGGCGTGACGCCGCCGGAGCAGACGAGGCTCACCGGCGACGGCACGGCGATCCCGGCCTCGGCGACCAGTTCCGTCACGCCGCGCGCCAGCAGGCGATGCCCCAGCTCGGACGGGTGCAACCGGTCCACGCTCCACGCGGCGAGGTCGTACGCACCGGGCAGCGCGCCGAGGTCGAGGCAGGCGATGCCGTGCCGCCGGGCAACGGCATCCACGATGTCGTTGACCTCGGCGATCCGCGCGGTGAGGGCGCGCCGCAACGGCCCGGGCAGCCGGAAGACACGGCTGTGGTCGTGGAAGCGCATCGGGACCACGACCGCGCCGGCGGCCCGCAGTTCGGTCACCACATGGCCGAGGTCGCGGGCCATGGCCACCGGGTCGAAGTCCGAGCGGAGCGTGTCGTTCATGCCGGCGATCACGACCGCGACGTCGGGCCGGTGGCGCAGCGCCGCCGGCAGCTGGCCGGTGCGCACGCCCCGCATCCGGGCGCCGGTGACGGAGGTGTTGAGGTACCCCTCCGGCGCGATGCCCAGCGCCCCGGCCACGAAGGGTCCGACGCCGCGCCAGGAGCCGCCGGGAACGGGATCGCCGAGCCCGACGGCGGTCGAGTCGCCGAGCACGGCCAGCCGGGCGGCCCGGCGGGGGCGGGAATCAGGGGCCTGGGTGGGTTCTGCCTGCACCGCGGTCACGTCTGCAGACCATCGGGCACGCACCCGCCCGCGACGTGATCACCGGGTAACGCCGCACGGACGGCTCAGCGAACGTTCCGGGTGCCGGTGGCCGGCGCGGTCAGCGGAACGCCGGGTACAACGGCAGCTCCAGCCCCGGCCCGAAGCGGTCGTCGAGGCCGGCGGACACCGCTCGCGCGTGCGCCGCGACCGCGTCCTTGCCGCCACGCTCGGCGTAGGTGCCCAGATCCTGCCACCAGGCCACCAGGGCGGCCGCGCGGTGGTGGGAGATCCCCGCGGACACCCCGCCCAGGGCGGCCCAGGTGGCGACCCACACCAGCAGCATCTGGTGGTCCAGCAGGTGGGCCGACAGCACCTCGTTGTCGGCCAGCGCCGGCCACACCCCGGACACCTCGGCCTTCCACGCCGCGATCATCGCCTCGCTCATGCCGGTCGGCAGCGCCCTCGCGTCGTCGCAGGTGGCGAACGGGACCCGCAGGTGGGCGGCGTCCACCAGGGCGTTGCGCACCACCCCGCGCTCGAAGTCGAGGAAATGCAGTCCGCCGCTGGTCACCAGGTTGTTGTCCGGGCTCAGGTCGACCGGACTGAACGCGCGGAACGGCGAGGACGCCGAGGATTCCCGCACCTGTTCGGCGTAGGCGCGCACGTCGTCGGGGGTACCGACGCCCAGCGCCTCCTCGATCAGGGTCGGCAGGCGCGCGCACGCCACGGCCGGCGTGGTGTCCTCGTCGGGCGCGAACCCGCCCAGCCGGCGCAGCAGGGCCTCGAAATCGGCCTCGCGGCCGGCGGTGGTCGCGTGCAGGCGGCCCAGCGACCGCGCCCAGGACAGCAGCGCCCGCTCGGCCGGCCGCGCGTCCGGGCCGCGGAGCTTGTCCCACAACGTGGGCGCGCGGCCGAGGTCGTCGATCACGAGGACACGCAGCGGCCCGTCGTGGGCCAGCAGCTCCGGGCACATCCGGTCCTCCGCGGGCAGCGCCGTGAACAGCTGGTAGCTGACCGCCTCCTGCGCGAACGGGTCGGCCACGCCCCGTGGCGGCGCGTCCGGGTAGTGCTTGATGACGAGCGTGCGGGGCAGCCCGAACGGGGACGCGGCGATGCGGGCGCGGACGACCGTCGCCGGTCCGCTGCCGGGCAGCGCTTCCGGCTCCACCAGCCCGATCGGGCTGCCGAAGCGCCGGGTGAGCACGGTCTCGGCCGCCTGGACGGCCGCGTCCACCGCGGCCGTCCCGCTGAGCGGAACGGCTGTGGCGGGCGGATCCTGGTCGTCCTCCGTGCCTGGGGAAGTGTCCACCGTCATCGCCTTCGACCCTACTAGCGCGCGAACCTCGCTCACCACAACGATTTTTCCACTTCCGGCAGCGGCCGCACGGTGACCGGAGCGTGCCGGCGCCGCCGCAGCAGCAGCACGACGACCGCCGCCGCAACGATCCCGGCGAGGTTCACCGCGAGCTGACCGAACGACTGCGCCGCCTTCGACCACTCCCCCAGCACCGCCGCGACCACCGCGTATCCGGCGGCCGGCACGGTGGTGACGGAGATGAACACGCCCACCAGCGCGGCCGATTTCGCCGATGTCATCGACAGCATCCCGGCCGCGCCGGCGAGCAGCGCGACGATCAGCGAGTACCAGCCGACCTGGTAGACGAAATCCACCTCGTGCGCCTCGCGGAAGCCGCCCACGTCGAGCAGGCCCACGATCCAGGTGAGCACCGTGACCCCGGCGGTCACCAGCATCGCGATCGGGAACCCGAGTGCCAGCGCCAGGACCGCGCGGCGGATCAGGTCCCCGCGGCGCAGCACCAGCCCGACGGCGATCGCGGCGAGCGGCCCGAACTCCGGACCCACCACCATCGCGCCGACGATCGTGACCGGCGAGTCGGTCACGATGCCGACCGAGGCCAGCAGGCACGCGATGGTCAGGAACGTCAGGAAGGTGACGTTGAGCCGGGACTCCTCGCCGGTGCGGTTCAGCAGTTCCTGCCAGACCACCGCGTCCGCCGCCTCGCCCGGCGCGCTCTCCTCGGCCCGGTCCGCCGCGTCGGACAACGCGGTGTCCAGCGCCTCGAGCGTGATCGCGCCGCTGTGGTCCAGGCCCAGGCCGCACAACGCCTCGATCACCTCGTCGGCCGCCTCGCGGGCCACGTCGGCCTCGATGAGGTCACCGGCCGGGGACACGGCGGCACCGCGGTGCACGATCAGGTGCGCCGTGCCCGGCTGGTCCCGCAGCGCCGCCAGCGCGCGCTCGGTGTCCTCCGGCGGGCTGACGACCCGCAGGTGCAGCACCGCGGTCAGCCCTTGGGCGCCGGCGGCTTCGCGTCGACCCCGGCCTCGCGGCGCTGCTGGGCGGTGATCGGCGCCGGGGCACCGGTCAGCGGGTCGTAGCCGCCGCCGGTCTTGGGGAACGCGATGACGTCCCGCAGCGACTCGGCCTTGGCCAGCAGCATCACGATGCGGTCCCAGCCGAACGCGATGCCGCCGTGCGGCGGTGCGCCGAAGGAGAACGCGTCGAGCAGGAAGCCGAACTTCTCCTGCGCCTCGGCCTCGGACAGCCCCATCACCTCGAAGACGCGCTTCTGCACGTCGGCGCGGTGGATACGGATCGAGCCGCCGCCGATCTCATTGCCGTTGCAGACCAGGTCGTAGGCGTAGGCCAGGGCGTTGCCCGGGTCGGTCTCGAACTTGTCGATCCACTCCGGGGTGGGCGAGGTGAAGGCGTGGTGCACCGCCGTCCACTTGCCGGAGCCGACGGCGACGTCGTCGGTCTCGTCGGCGGCTTCGAACAGCGGCGCGTCGACCACCCAGACGAACGACCACTCGTCCTCGTCGATCAGGCCCAGCCGGTGGCCGATCTCCACGCGCGCCGCGCCGAGCAGCGCGCGGGCTTCCTTCGGCTTGTTCGCGGCGAAGAACACGCAGTCGCCGGGCTGGGCGCCGACGGCCTCCGCGAGACCCGCGCGCTCGGACTCCGAGATGTTCTTGGCCACCGGGCCGGACAGCGTGCCGTCCTCCCCGATCAGCACGTAGGCCAGGCCCTTCGCGCCGCGCTGCTTGGCCCACTCCTGCCAGGCGTCGAGCTGGCGGCGCGGCTGGCCGCCCCCGCCGGGCATGACGACCGCGCCCACGTAGGGCGCCTGGAACACGCGGAACGGGGTGTCGGCGAAGTACTCGGTGAGGTCGGTCAGCTCCAGCCTGAAGCGCAGGTCCGGCTTGTCGGTGCCGTACTTCGCCATCGCGTCGGCGTAGGTCATGCGGGTGATCGGGCGCGGGATGTCGTGACCGATCAGCTTCCACAGCGCGGACACGACCGCCTCGCCGACCGCGATGACGTCGTCCTGGTCGACGAAGCTCATCTCGATGTCGAGCTGGGTGAACTCCGGCTGCCGGTCCGCGCGGAAGTCCTCGTCCCGGTAGCAGCGCGCGAGCTGGTAATACCGCTCCAGGCCGCCGACCATGAGCAGCTGCTTGAACAGCTGCGGCGACTGCGGCAGCGCGTACCACGAACCCGGGCGCAGGCGCGCCGGGACCACGAAGTCGCGGGCACCCTCCGGGGTGGAGCGGGTCATGGTCGGGGTCTCGACCTCGACGAAGCCCTGGGCGTGCAGCACCTCGCGGGCGGCCCGGCTGACCTCGCTGCGCAGCCGGATGGCGCGGGCCGGGCCGCTGCGGCGCAGGTCGAGGTAGCGGTACTTGAGCCGCACCTCCTCGCCGACGTCCACCCGGTCGTCGATCGGGAACGGCAGCACGGCGGCCTCGGACAGCACCTCCAGCTCCGTGGCCAGCACCTCGATCGCGCCGGTGGGGATGTCCGGGTTCTCGTTGCCCGCGGGGCGCTGCGCGACCTCGCCGGTGACCTTGACGCAGAACTCGGAGCGCAGCTGGTGGGCGCGCTCGGCCATCTCGCCCTCGCGGAACACCACCTGCGCGACCCCGCTCGCGTCCCGCAGATCGATGAAGATCACCCCGCCGTGATCGCGCCGCCGGGCGACCCACCCGGTGAGCGTGACGATCTGGCCGGCGTGCTCGGCACGCAGGGTGCCGGCGTCGTGGGTGCGAAGCACTGCGGTTGTTCTCCTTGCGAGGCGTGGCAGCTCGTGGCGTCAGCAGGGATTTTCCTGCCCGTATGAGGCTAACGAACGCCCCGGTGGGCGAGTCCACCAGGTTGTGGCCGGGGGTTCGCGCGAGGGGGTGCGGCGGGCTCGTGACCGGCAGTGGGACGGGGCCGCGGTAGAGCGGGGGCGGCTGCGCTGGGTCGGCGATGCGGCGACGCCGCAGGCTCATCCCGCCGGCGAAGCGCGGCCCCAGACCGCGCGGCCGGCTAGAGCAGGCTCAGCTGCTCCCCCTGTGGCGGGGGCTCCGGGGCGCGCGGGGACGGCATCCGGTGGGAATCCTCGCGGCGGTTGAGGCCGTGGCGCCTCAGCAGGGGCGCGACCCGGGCGGACAGCGCGCGCCGGTAGGCGGGCATGGCGTAGCTGCCGCGGCCGTAGATCTCCCGGTAGCGCTCGACCAGGTCCGGCCGGTGCGCGCCGAGCCAGCGGGCGAACCACTCGCGCGCGCCGGGCCGCAGGTGCAGCGCCAGCACGGTGGCACGGGCGGCCCCAGCGGCGGCGATCTCGGCGAACAGCGGCTCCAGCGCCTCCTTGGTGTCGGTGAGGCCGGGCAGCACCGGGGCGACCATCACGTGGCAGGGCAGGCCGGCGTCGGTGATGCGGCGGACCAGGTCCAGCCGGGCGCGCGGGCTGGGCGTGCCGGGTTCGAGGGTCCGCTGCAGGTCGCGGTCGAGCAGCGCGATCGACACCGCCATGCCGACGTCCACCTGCCCGGACACCGAGGTGAGCAGCGGCAGGTCCCGGGTGAGGACGGTGCCCTTGGTGAGGATCGAGAACGGCGTGCCGGAGTCGGCGAGCGCGCGGATGATGCCGGGCATCAGCCGGTAGCGGCCCTCGGCCCGCTGGTAGGGGTCGGTGTTGGTACCCATGGCGACGTGCTCGCGCTTCCAGCTCGGCCGCCGCAGCTGGGCGGCCAGAACCTCGGGCGCGTTCACCTTCACCACGACTTGGGAGTCGAAGTCGCGGCCGGCGTCGAAGTCGAGGTAGGTGTGGGTGTTGCGGGCGAAGCAGTAGGTGCAGGCGTGGCTGCAGCCCCGGTAGGGGTTGACCGTCCAGCCGAACGGCACCATCGACCCGCCCGGGACCTTGTTCAGCACCGAACGCGCGCGGACCTCGTGGAACGTGACGCCGTGGAACTCCGGTGACGCGACCGACCGGACCAGGCCGTCCAGCCCCAGCAGGGCTGGCTGGGCATCGCGCCCGGCGCGCTGGTTCTCCCACCTCACCCAGTGAGTCGAACATGCGTTCGAACCATTGTCAAGCGCGGTCCTGGCCTGGACGCCGGATTGGGACGGGCCGACGAGCGGGCGGGATATTGCGGATGCGTCGTGATCCAGATCTGTGGCAGGTTGCCTCTCCGTGCCGAACCATCACCACGCGGCAACACCAACCACGCCGAAGCCGGATGTTCGTATCGTGCATCTGACCGGCCGCACGTTCGACGCGCTCGCCCGCGGCGACCTGGCAGGAGCGAACGCGACCAGCCCCGTGCCCCTGACTCCTACCTGGCCGGCCCGGACCGGCGCCGGCTCTGGCAGAGGCGCAGCAGGCAGGTCGCGGCGGACGCCGACAGCGCCGCCTGGGTCACCGGCATCATCTGGGACCAGCAACAACTACTGGCCGTCGGAACGGCCGGCTACCACGGGCCTCCCGACACGTCGGGGATGGTGGAATCGGCTACGCCGTCGACCCCGCACACCGGCGACGCGGTTACGCGCGCGCGGCGCTGGGGTCATTGTTGGCGCGTGCCGCCCGGGAGCCGGAGGTACACACCGTCCGGGTCACCATCAGCCCCGGCAACACGGGCTCCCGCAGATTGGCATCGCAGTACGGCTTCGTCGAGGTCGGCGAACAGTGGGACGACGAGGACGGGCTCGAGATCATCTACGAGATGCCTGCCGACCATTGGTAGCCGGGCCCGAACCACCGCTCACGCCCCGTCGAGCCACCTTCGACCGTAGGCCACCTAGACGAGCGAAACGAGGTAGTCGGCCAGTTCGCGGGGCCGGCTCAGCGCGGCCAGGTGACCGCCGGGAATCTCGTCCACCTCCAGCCCGAGCCGCTCCCGCACGACCCGCCGCTGGAACTCCAGCGGGAAGAACCGGTCGTCGCGGCCTTGGACGAACCGCGTCGGCACGTCCGGCCACTTCGCCAGCGGCCAGGGCTGCTCGAACGGGGTGCCCGACTGCTGCGGTTCACCCTGCCCCATGACCTCGGCCCGCACCTCCGGCGGGACGTCGTGGAAGAAGTCGCGCTCGACGTCCATCTCCGCCGGATGCGCCTGCCGGTAGCGGGTCTCCTCCCACCACTGCCCGCCGGGCTCACCGGGACGCGGGATCATCGCGTTGAGCAGCACCAGGAGCCGCACGGGGACGCGCTCGCACACCAGCGGAGCAGTGAAGCCGCCCATCGACTGGGCGACGAGGACGATGTCGTCGCCGTCGTCGTCGCCGTCGTCGCGGCCGCCGATCGCGTCCACCACCACGTCGGCGTACTCGGACAACCCCGCCGACTCGTCGCCGGCGGGCAGGTCGACGGCGATCGCCTCGTGACCGCGCGCGGTCAGCTCGGGCACCAGCCGGTTCCAGTACGACGCCTGCCCGCCCGCACCGGGGATGAGCACGAACGTGGCCATGTCAGCGCCCCCGCCGCGCGAACTCCTCGCGCGTGGCGCCGCCGGGGAAGCGTTCCTGGAAGTCGAAGGTGCCGGCCCAGGCCGGCCGCACCGCGATGCGTGCCATCTTCAGGCCAGGGCGGTCCAGTTCGGCGACCCCGGCGTCACCCTGCTCGCCGTAGTAGCGGTGCTGCGCCGCGGCGTACTCGGGCACCACGCCGTCGACCTCGGTCACCACCGCGGTGCCGCGCACCAGCAGCACTTCCGGGGGCGGGCCGGCGCGGTCGATGGTGATCGCGACGGCCGGGTTCGCGCGCAGCGCAGCGACCTTGGCGGTGCCGGCGAACGTCGACATGACCACTTCCTCGCCGGTCCAGTGGAACAACATCGGCAGCACCCGCGGCGTGCCGTCGGGAGCAACGTAGGCGAGGCGGGCCAGCTCGGTCGAGGCGAGCATCCGCTGGGCCAGGTCGGTGCCGAGAAGTCTGAGGTCTCCCTGTGGGAGCGTGGTAGACATGCTCCTAATTTAGGAGTGACTGGTATCATAGTGCAAGGGGAAGCTACTCTTTTTCTCGTGCGGAGTTACGACGACCCGTGTGGAGTGGCCCGGGCCCTGGACGCGGTGGGTGAGCGGTGGGCGCTGCTCGTGGTGCGCGAGCTGCTGCTGGGGCCGAAGCGGTTCCGGGACCTGAGCCGGTCGCTGCCGGGCATGAGCCAGAACGTGCTGTCGCAGCGGCTGCGGGAGCTGGAGGGCTCGGGCGTGGTGCGGCGGCGGCGGCTCGGGCCGCCGGCGAGCACCAGCGTGTACGAGCTGACCGAGCACGGGGCCGAGCTGGAGGCGGTGGTGCTGGCGCTGGCGCGGTGGGGCAGCCGGCGGCCGGTGCCGCCGGCCGGGGAGCTGAGCGTGGACGCGCTGGTCCTGGCGCTGCGCACCACCTTCCGGGACGGCCCGGACTGCCGTGTGGAGCTGCGGCTCGGCGACGACACGTTCACCGCCAGGATCGATTCCGGCGAGTTCTCGATCTGGCGGGACGCGTCCGGGCAGCCGGATGCGGTGCTGGCCACCGACGCACGCACCCTCCGCTCGCTGGTGTTCCTCGGTGTGCCTCCGGCGGAGGCCGAGCGGGCAGGCAGCCTGTCCGTCTCCGGCGACCGGGCCGTGGCTGAGCGGTTCCTGCGATGCTTCCCGCGCCCGAGCGCTTGACCCGCGAAGCCCGCCGCGGTCAGCAACCCCGGTGATCCGAGGCTGCGGGTGGCTGTCGGTGCGGACGCACGCCGATCACGAGCAGGGTCATGCCCGCGGTCGCCGGAACGTCCCGCCTTCCACTCAGCGAAAGACCCACTGGCACTCGCGCCACCGTTCCGGAGGATGGCGGAAAACCTCGCGCATCAGGAGTGACAGTGAGCTTTCTCGACGACGAGAAGTGGACCGGACGCGTCTTCACCGGCAGCTGGGAGCGCACGGCCGGCGGTGACGCGGCGGTCGTCGAGCCCGCGACCGGGGACGAGCTGGGACGCGTCGGCATCGCCTCGCCCCAGGATCTCGCGGCCTCCGCGGCGAAGGCGGCCGAGGCGCAGCGCGCGTGGGCGGCGACCTCCTTCCAGGACCGCGCCGCGGTCCTGCGCCGCGCCGGTGACCTGTGGCAGCAGCACGCCGCCGAGTTGAAGGACTGGCTGATCCGCGAGTCCGGCAGCATCCCCGGCAAGGCCGACTTCGAACTGCACGTCGCCGCGCAGGAGTGCTACGAGGCGGCCGCATTGCCCTCCCACCCGACCGGCCAGGTGCTGCCGAGCGAGGCGCCGCGGCTGAGCATGGCGCGCCGCGTGCCGGCCGGCGTGGTGGGCGTGATCTCCCCGTTCAACGCGCCGCTGATCCTGTCGATCCGGTCGGTGGCGCCCGCGCTGGCGCTGGGCAACGCCGTCGTGCTCAAGCCGGATCCGCGCACCGCGGTCTGCGGTGGCGTGGCGCTGGCACGCGTGTTCGAGGAGGCGGGGCTGCCGGCCGGGGTGCTGCACGTGCTGCCGGGCGGCCCGGACGTGGGCGCCGCGCTGGTGGAGGACCCCCACGTCCGGGTCATCTCGTTCACCGGGTCCACGGCCGCGGGCCGGGCCGTCGGCGAATCGGCCGGGCGTCACCTCAAGCGCGCCCACCTGGAGCTGGGCGGCAACTCGGCGCTGATCGTGCTCGACGACGCCGACCTGGAGCAGGCGATGAGCGCCGCGGCGTGGGGCTCGTTCTTCCACCAGGGCCAGATCTGCATGACCACCGGCAGGCACCTGGTGCACGCCTCGCTCTACGACGAGTACGTCGAGCGCCTGGCGGACAAGGCGAACCACCTGCCGGTCGGCAACCCGTTTACCGAACAGGTCGCGCTCGGCCCGGTCATCGACGAGCGGCAGCGCGACAAGATCCACGGCCTGGTGCGGTCCAGTGTGGACGCCGGAGCGACGGTCGCGGCCGGCGGCAGCTACACCGACCTGTTCTACCGCGCCACCGTGCTGGCCGGGGCCGGCCCGTCGGTGCCCGCCTACGACCAGGAGGTGTTCGGCCCGGTCGCCCCGGTGGCGAAGTTCGCCACACCGGACGAGGCGGCGAAGCTGGCGTCGGCGAGCGAATACGGCCTGTCGCTGGGCATCATCACCGCGGACGTGGCCAAGGGCCTGGCACTGGCCGACCGGATTCCGACCGGGATCGCGCACATCAACGACCAGACGGTCAACGACGAGGCACTGGCCCCGTTCGGCGGTGTGGCCGCTTCCGGCACCGGTTCCCGCTTCGGCGGTCCGGCGGCCAACATCGAGGCGTTCACCGAGACCCGCTGGGTCACCCTGCGCGGCGACGTCGCGGCTTACCCGTTCTGACGGCGCATCCGGCGCGGCCTCCATTACCCGGCGGGTAATGGACGGTCCGGCCGCCGCGCGCCACAGTCAGCAGATGGACAAGACCAACAAGCAACTGGTTGTCGACGGCTTCCGCGAATTCGCCTCGGGAAACACCGAGGTGCTGCGCACACTTCTCCACGAGAACTTCATCGAGCACAGCCCCGGCAACCCCAGCGGGCGGGACGCGTTCATCGAGTTCGTCGCCACCGCCCCGGTCGCCGGCGCGCACCTCGATCTCAAACGGGTCGTCGCCGAGGACGACCTCGTGGTGATGCACTACAGCATGACACCGGAGGGCGACGAGCGCGGTGTCGCCGTCGTGGACATCTGGCGCATCGAGGACGGGCAGATCGCCGAGCACTGGGACGTCGTCCAGCCCGTGCCCGAGACCGGTCAGATCCCGAACGGGATGTTCTGACCCACAGCGGCCACCGGACGGAGCGGGCTCAGCCGATGATCCCGTCGACGAAGCACCAGCGCCAGTTCTCGCCGGGCTCGAAACTGCGGATCACCGGGTGGCGGGTGTCGTGGAAGTGCTGGGTGGCGTGCTTGCGCGGCGAGGAGTCGCAGCAGCCCACGTGCCCGCACTCCAGGCACAACCGCAGGTGCACCCACGTCGTGCCCTCGCGCAGGCAGTCGATGCACCCCGCGCCGTCGGCGTCCGGCGAGCCGGCCCGCTCCAGGTGGTCACAACTGCCCGCCGTGGCCGCGGGGGTGTCCAGCTCACGTTCCATGCCCGGCTCCTCCTCGGGTCGCTCCAGCAGCGACTCCTCGATGTCCAGCCCGTCCATCACCCGCCGCAGCACCTCGTCGTCGGCGGTGCCGCGGGCGCGTGCGGTGAGCAATACCTGCCGCTCCGCGTCCAGCATCTCGGCGCGCAACCGACGGTACGCGTCGCTGGGCGTCTCCTCCACGTCGCTGAGGCGGCCGAGGTTCTCCCACGCCGAGTCCGACCGGTAGGCCTGTTTGTCCCGCAACCGGTCGATGACCTCGACCGGGTCCTGCGGGCGGCGGATCTCCTCCAGCCGCGTCAGGCCCGCCGACGTCATGTCGTGCAGCAGCGCCGCCTCCTGCAACGCGTCCTCGGCCGGGTTGGGCGGCGGCAGGCGCAGCCGGCGCACCAGGCCGGGCAGGGTGGTGCCGTGCAGCAGCAGCGTGCCGGCCACCACGACGAACGCCGCCAGTACCAGCACCGCCCGCTGCGGCGTGCCGTCCGGGAGGACGAACGCGGCCGCGAGCGTGACCACGCCGCGCATGCCCGCCCAGGAGATCACCGCGAAGTAGGACCACGGCGTGCGGCCGCCCGGCCGCATCCGGGTGACCAGCCCGTACCCGAGGACCCACACGATCCGGGCGAGGATCGTCGCGGCGAGCACGCCGGCGCAGATCAGTGTGAGCGTCCACGCCGACAGCCGCGCGGCGCCGACCTCCTCCACGATGCGCCGCACCTGCAGCCCGATCAGCAGGAAGACCACGTTCTCCAGCAGGAACTGGATGGTGCGCCAGTTCAGCCTGCTGGCCAGCCGGGACGGGCCGGACAGCAGCTTCGGCATCTGGTGCCCGACGATGAGCCCGGCCACCACGACCGCCAGCACGCCGGAACCGTGCACTGCCTCGGCCGGCAGGTAGGCCAGGAACGGGATGACGAACGACCAGGCGGTGTCCAGCACCGGGTCGGTCAGGCGGCGGCGCAGCACGCTCGCGCCCCAGCCGATCACCGCGCCGACCGCGACTCCCCCGCCCGCGGCGAGCAGGAAGTCGCCGCCGACCTCGGCGATGCTCACCGCACCGGCGATCGCGGCGATGGCGGTGCGCAGCGCGACCAGCGCCGCCGCGTCGTTGAGCAGGCTTTCGCCCTCCAGGATGCGCACGACCCGCCGCGGCATGCCGACGCGGCGGGCGACCGCGGTCGCGGCCACGGCGTCCGGCGGCGCGACCACCGCGCCGAGCGCGAACCCGGCGGCCGGCGGGATGCCGGGCACGATGAGCCACACGACCCACCCGACGACGAGCGTGGTGAACACGACCAGACCGACCGACAGCGCCGCGATCGGCGCCCGGTTGGCGCGGAAGTCGTAGAGCGGGGTGCGGATCGCGGTCGCGTACAGCAGCGGCGGCAGCAGCCCGACCAGCACGACCTCCGGATCGAGGTGGTAGTCGGGCACGCCCGGGACGAACGAGGCGGCGACGCCCGTCGCGACCAGGCACAGCGGCGGCGACCAGCCCCGCCGCTGCGCGATGCCGGTGACGATCAGGACCACGGCGACCAGCGCCGCCAGCTCGACCGCGACGATCATCGGGACCGCGCCGGCCGCGCCTCGCCGGCCAATGGTTCGGCGAGCTCGCACAAGCGGGTGGTGGCGCGCCAGAAGTGGCTGCGCCCGACGACGCGGCGGCGGGCGTAGCCCCGGCTCTCCAGGGTGTAGACGATGGAGGCGCAGGTGGCCAGCGGGATCCCGCTCGCGCGTGCCAGCGCGGTGAGGGTGACGCCCTCACCTGCCGTGACCAGGGTCTCCAGCACGGTCAGCGTGCGGTCGACCGAGGGTGATGCCGGTCTGTCCGACGCCATGGGCGGTGCCTCTCGGGGTGCTCTTTCCGGGTTTCGATGATAGTTGCCCCGCTCGGCGCGGTGCAGCCGCCGGGGTCACACCAGGTGTGCCCACGCCTGCGGTTCCGCGGCCAGGAACTCCGCGAACGTCCACGGGCGGCGGCCTGTCACGTGCTCGACGGTGTGGCTGGTGACGGCCACCTCACCGGTCGCGACCGCCAGGTAGGAGCCGACCCAGCCGTCGATCTGCCAGGGCTGCGCACCCGCCCGCGACGCGCGCGCCTCCTCCTCGGTCTCGGCGTGGTAGGTGATGTCCCGGCCGGTGACCTCGCTCAGCAGCGCCGCGGTCTCGTGCAGGTCGATCGCCTCCGGGCCGGTCACGTCGTAGACCTGGTTCGCGTGCCCGTCGTCGAGCAGGCACGCCACGGCCAGGCGCGCGACGTCCTGGCGGGCGACCCACGCCAGCCGCCCGTCGGCGGCCGGGCCGCGCAGCACCCCGTCGGGGCCGGCGAAGTGCGGCGCGACATCGGCGTAGAGCGTGTTCCGCAGCGCCGTGAGCCGGAGCCCGTGCTCCCGGATCAGCCGCTCGGTCTCGGCGTGCTCCCGGGCGAAGGTGAACGTCGCGCGCGGGGCCGCGCCGAGGAACGAGGTGTAGACGACGCGGTCGACCCCGGCCTCGGCGGCGGCCCGGACGGCGTTGCGGTGCAGGTCCATCCGTTCGGGGCCTTCGTGCCCGGACACCAGCAGCAGCGTCGAGATGCCGGTGAGCGCGGCGCGGAACCCGGCGGGGTCGGCGTAGTCCGCCGCCACCACTTCGGCTTCCCGGGCCCGTGGCGCCCGGGCCGGGTCGCGCACGCACAGCCGGTGCGGGACGCCCCGTTCGGCCAGCAGCGTGGCGACCCGGGAGCCGAGCTGCCCGGTGGCCCCGGTGACGGCGATCCCGCTCATGGCTTCCCCCTCACGTACCGGCGCCCGGCAGGACACGGTCGACGGCAGGCTGCCCGAGGGCGCGGTGCACCGCCGCCGCCACGGCGGCCGCGTCGGTGACGACCGCCGCGACGTGGGCGTCCGGCCGGATCACCCACACCTCCCCGGGCCGCGCGCCGAGCGCTTCGGCGAGCACACCGGTCACGTCGATCTCGCCCAGGCGCAGCACACGCACCGGCGCGGCGATCTCCGGCGGCGGCTCGGCGTCCGCGCCGTCGGTGGCCAGCAGCAGCACGCCGTCGCGGGCCAGCTCCCGGAAGCGACCGCAGGACGAACCGGTCACCGACACCGGGACGTCCGGCACCAGGATCCCCGGACCGGCCGGCGGCACCTCGCCGCGGGGCGGGCGCCCGCCGAACGGCCGCGACTCGTCGGGGGTGGTCAGCGGGGAATCGACGTACCAGAACGGCTCGGCGAGCCGACCGGAGTCCACCTGCGCCCGCACCGCCGGATCGGTGGCCGCGGCGTGGAGCACCTCGCGCCGCCGCCGGTGCTGCTCCTCGGTCTGCGGCACCAGGAAGTCCATCGTGGCCGTGGTGACCGCGAGGTTCTCCAGCGCCGCCGCGTGCCGTTCGTCGTGGTAGGACTCCAGCAGCTCCGCGCCGGCCCAGCCGTGCAGCACGAACGCGAGTTTCCACGCCGCGTTCTCGGCGTCGCCGACCCCGGAGTTGAGGCCGCGCGCACCGAACGGCGACACCAGGTGCGCGCAGTCCCCGGCGAGCAGCACGCGCCCCACCCGCATCCGGTCGGCCACCCGGGAGTGGAACCGGTACACCGACTTCCACACGATCTCGTACGGCTGATCGCCGATGATCGCGCGGATGCGCGCGTCCAGCGCGCCGCCGGCCTCCTCCGCGGCGAGGTCGTAGTCGCCGGGCACCTGCCAGTCGATGCGGAACGTCGAGCCGGGGCACGGGTGGATCAGCACCTGGCGGCCCGGGTTCCACTCCGGGTCGAAGTAGAACCGCCGTTCCCGCGCCCAGCCGGGCAGATCGGCCCGGATGTCGCAGATGAGGAACCGGTCGTCGAAGGAGTGCCCGCCGAAACCGACGCCGAGCATCCGGCGGATCTCCTCGCCCCGCGCCCCGGCGCAGGCCACGACGTAGTCGGCGCGCACGGCCGGCCGCCCCGCGACGGACAGGGTCACGCCGTGCTCGTCCTGGTCGATGCCGGTCACCCGGTGGCCCCAGCGCACGTCCACCAGGGGCTCGGCGGCGATCCGCTCGTCCAGGATCTCCTCGGTGCGGGCCTGGGAGATGTTGACGAACGGCGGGAACGCCGAGCGGCCCGGGTCGGCCATGCTGTAGGCGAACAGTTCGTGGTCGCGGTGGAAGGTCCGCGCGGTGGTCCAGGTGACGCCCTCGTCGGCGATCCGGCGCCCGGCGCCGACCGCCTCCCACACGTCGAGCACGTCGCGCTGCTGGCAGATCGCCTTCGAGCCGACCAGGTCGCGCGCGGCACGCCCGTCGAGCAGCACCACCGGCACGCCCCACCGGGCGAGCAGCAGCGCGGTGGTCTGGCCGACCGGGCCGTTGCCGATGACCGCCACCCTGTGATGCCCGGTCGAGGGGTCCGTCGTCGTGGTCATCGCTCAGCCCTGCAGCTGGTCCCAGACCTCGCGGTCCCGCTGCGCCGTCCAGATGACCGGGCGCTCGATGCCGGACAGCTCGTCCCACAGGCGGGAGACGTCGAAGGGCAGGCAGTGCTCGAAGATCGGCCAGTGCCCGTACTGGGGCGCCAGCGCGGCGTGGGTGCGCTCGAACGCCTCCTTGAGCGTGCCGCCGGCCCGCTGCACCGCCCCGACCTCGCGGATCATCACGTCGAGGAAGTTGCGGGTCTGCTCGACCGCGGCGTCGACGGCGTCCCGGCCCCGGCTGACCGCGCCGCGGCCACCGATCAGCGCCTCGGCCCCGAACGCCTTGACCCGGTCCAAAGTGGACGAGGCCCAGTCGCGGTGGAAGGCGTCCCCGGTGTAGAGCGCGGCCTCGGCCTCGACCAGGTCACCGGCGAACAGGATGCGCTGCCGCGGCAGCCACGCCACGATGTCGCCCTCGGTGTGGCCGCGGCCGCAGTACTGCAGGACCAGGTCACCGCGGTCGCCGCCGAGGTCGATCGTGAGCCGGTCGGAGAAGGTCAGCGTGGGCCAGGTCAGGCCGGGCACCGACTCCGCGCCCTTGGCCAGCCGTGGCATGCGGCCGAATTCGCTCTCCCAGTCCTCCTTGCCGCGCTCGGCGACCAGGGCGCGGGTGTTCTCGTGCGCGACGATCACCTCGGCGTCGAACGCGGACGCGCCCAGCACGCGCACGGCGTGGTAGTGCGACAGCACGAGGTACCGGACCGGCTTGTCGGTGTGCTCACGCAGCTTCGCAAGCCACTCCCGGGCGGCGACCGGGGTGGCGAGTGCCTCGAAGCAGACCAGGAAGTCCTCACCCTCGATGGCGCCGACGTTCGGGTCGCCCTCGGCGGTGAGCGCGTAGACGCCGTCGTCGAGGACCTCCAGGGTCTGCTGCTTCTCCGCCACGTCGCCGGACGAGGCGAACGCCTTCTGGGCCACCCCGCACCTCCTTTGATCAAAGCTTTGACTAATTGGTGGACGACAGCGTAACGCGGGTCACCCCGCAAGGGAAGGGTACGTCCGAACCGCGGCCGCCGGTCGAGGGTGCGGGCGCGAGCGCCTAGCCTGGGGCGCATGACCGCGGAACCGGCTGCCCCCGACGAGCTGGACTACCTGACGTTCGTGGACTACGCGATCGCGAAGACGACCGCCGAGCTGCCCGCGGTCGATGCCACGGCGATGCGGCTCGGCCTCACCCTGCACCGCCTGACCAGCGCGCTCGTCTACGACTGGGAGTCCACGGTGCACCGGCCGCGCGGCTGGAGCTGGGGCGGGTTCCGGGTGCTGTTCGTGCTCTGGCTGGCCGGGCCGATGGAGGCCAAGCGCGTCGCGCAGCTGTCCGGCATGAGCCGCGCGGCGGTGTCCGCCCTGGTCAACACCCTGGAACGAGACGGACTGGTGTCCCGCCGGCAGGCCGAGCACGACCGGCGCGCGGTGCTGCTGGACCTCACCGAGGCCGGGCACGAGGCGATCACCAGCGCTTACGAGGCCCACAACCAGCGCGAGCAGGCGTGGGCGAACGCGCTCACCAAGCCGGAGCAGACCATCCTCATCGGACTGCTGGAAAAGCTCACCACGAGCTCGGCCGCGCTGGACGCGAAGCGCCGGTTCTAGCGCTCCCCGTGGCGCAGCTCAGGCGCCCGGCCCATCAAAGGTTTGATCGACTCAGGCGGCCAGGACCGACTCGATCGCCTCGATGACCTCCGGCGCCTCCGGATCGGTGCGCGGCCGGAACCGCGCCACCACCGCGCCGTCCGGGCCGACCAGGAACTTCTCGAAGTTCCACTGCACGTCGCCGCTCTCCCCCGCGGCGTCCCGGGCCCGCACGAGCTCGGCGTAGAGCGGGTGCCGGCCGGGTCCGTTCACCTCGATCTTGTCGAACAGCGGGAACGTCACCCCGTAGGTCGCCGAGCAGAACGTGGCGATCTCCTCGGCGGTGCCCGGCTCCTGACCGGCGAACTGGTTGCAGGGGAAGCCCACGACGGAGAACCCGCGGTCGCCGTAGCGTTCCTGCAGCCGCTCCAGCGCGGCGTACTGCGGCGTCAGACCGCATCGGGAGGCGACGTTCACGACGAGCAGGGCCGTGCGGCCCAGCCCGCCCAGGGTCGCCGGTTCGCCGCCGAGCGTGCGCAGCTCGATGTCAGCCAGGGCCATGGAAGTCCTCCGCGGTGATCGGGTCCTGCCACGGCCAACGCGAGCACGGCCGCACCGTTCCCCACGCGGCGCCGACCGTGACCAGCGTCACACCCGATCAGCCGTGCCGCTGCGCCGGGACCGGCGCCATCCCCTCGGCGGGCTTGAGGCCCAGCGCGTCCAGCAGCAGCGCGCAGTCCTCGGCGTTCTCCGCCGCGGACGCGACCGCGCGCACCGCGCGCCGCCGCTGCGCGGCGACCAGTTCGGTGTCCTCGGCCGACGTGACCGGGACGTTGAAGCCGGCGACCTCCTGCAAGTGCTCCCGCATGTCCATCCCCTGTCCGCACGTGATCCGTGTAGGGCGGCGGTACCCGGGGTAGCCGGGGACCGGAGAAAGGAGCGGTCATGAACTACTCCCCGGACCCGGTGCGTGCCGAGGGCCCGGCCGCCGTAACCGAAGGTACCCCGGACGGCCCGACCGTGCTGGTACTCGACCCGACCGGTCTGGCCAAGCACGAGGGGCTGCCGGCGACCTGGCGGGACAAGACGGACGAGTGGCAGGTGGTGTGGTGCCGGCTGCCGGCCGAGGGCGGACTGACCCAGGCGGACGACATCCTGTCCGACCCACCCGGCGAAACGGTGCACGTCGTGGCCAGCGGCCCGTTCGCCGACGGCGCGCTGCGGCTGGCCGAGCAGCACCGGGACCGGGTCCGCTCGCTGCTGCTCGTCGACCCGGCCGCCGACCAGTTCGTGCCGCCCGGTGACGGCGAGGCCGCGGACCGGGGCTGGGAGGCGGACAACCGGGAGCGGATCAACGACCTGGCCGAGTCCGGGGTGCCGGTGCGCGTGGTCGCGCACAGCACCGGGGGCGCCGACGACCGGGTCCCGGCGCCGCTGCCGCTGGGCCACCCGGACGTGGTCGCCGGCGTCGCCCAGGCCCTCGCCGAACTGCCCGCGAACCACGAGGAGGGTGATCGACGGTGACCGAGCCCGACGAGGAGTCCGTGCGCGAGGCGCTGGAGCACGACGCTCCGCTGCCGCCCGACCCCGAAGCGCCCGTCGCCGACGCGCTGGAGCAGCGGCAGACCGCGGACCCGCGGAAGCGCACGCGGCCGGCGGCGGAGCTGCCGTCCGAGGCCGACCCGGGCGACGTGGCCGAGCAGCGCCTGGAAGTGGACTACGAAACCGACGAGGAGGCGCTGCGTGGGTGACCCGGCCCGGATCGTGATCATCGGGGGCGGTTACGTCGGCGCCACGACGGCCCGGCAGCTGCGCAAGCGGCTCGCCCCGGCCGAAGCCGACCTGACCGTGATCGACCCGCGCTCGTACATGACGTACCAGCCGTTCCTGGCCGAAGCCGCGGCCGGATCCGTTGAGCCGCGGCACGTCGTCGTACCGCTGCGGGAGGTGCTGCCCGGCTGCACGGTGATGGCGGCGGAGGCGACCGGCGTGGACACGACGGCGAGGTCGGTCACCCTGCGCGTCGCCGACGGGCACGTCGAGCGGATCGGCTACGACATCCTGGTGGTCGCGCCCGGTTCGGTGTCCAAGACACTGCCCATTCCCGGGCTGGCCGAGCACGGCATCGGGTTCAAGACCCTGGAGGAAGCGGTCTACCTGCGCAACCACGTGCTGTCCCGGCTCGACGTCGCCGCGAGCACGGTGGATCGGGAGCTGCGGCGCAAGCTGCTCACGTTCGTGTTCGTCGGCGGTGGTTACGCGGGTATCGAGGCGATGGCGGAACTGGAGGACATGGCCCGCCACGCGCTCAAGTACTACGCCATCGACCGCTCGGAGCTGCGGTGGGTGCTGGTCGAGGCCGCCGACCGGATCATGCCCGAGGTGAGCTCGTCGCTGGCGGGCTACACCCTGGACGTGCTGAGCGGGCGCGGGTTCGAGATCCACCTCGGCACCACGCTCAAGTCCTGTGTGGACTGCCATGTGGTGCTGGGCGACGACACGGAGTTCGACGCGGACACGATCGTGTGGACCGCGGGTGTCAAGCCGAGCCCGATGCTGGCGGACACCGACCTGCCGCTGAACCCGAAGGGCCGGGTCTGCTGCGCGACCACGCTGGAGTTGGACGGCGCCCCGGGCGTGTTCTCGGCCGGGGACGCCGCCGCGGTGCCGGACGTGACCAGCAAGGAACCGGGCGCGGTGTGCGCGCCGTCGGCGCAGCACGCGTCGCGCCAGGCGGTGGTGCTGGCGCGCAACATCGTGGCGACGCTGCGCGGCGGGCCGCTGGAGGGCTACCGGCACTCCTACGCCGGGTCGGTCGCGAGCCTGGGGCTGTACCAGGGAGTCGCGCAGATCTACGGCGTGAAGCTGCGTGGCTGGCCGGCGTGGGCGCTGCACCGCGCCTACCACCTGATGACCATGCCGACGGCACACCGCAAGACGCGGATCGCGGCGGACTGGCTGATCTCGCTGCCGTTCCGGCGCCAGGTCGTGGCGACCGGTGAGCAGCAGCACCCGCGGGAGCAGTTCGTGCGGGCCAGCCGGCGGTAGGCCGCGCCCGGCGTGTGCCGGGTCACGCGGCGGGGCGGACTTACGTACCCGTCTCGGTGTTTCGGCGGAGGTGTGCCCGCCCCGCCCCCGGGCACCCTGGGTGGTATGACCGCGCAAGACCGACAGGCACTGGCGGACGTGGCCGCCGGGCTCATCCTGTTCCACAACGGACTGTGGGGTGCCCCCACCTGCTACATGTGGGCGGACGCGGACGGCGCCGCCGCGGGCCGGGTGCCACCGTGGGAGTGCGAGGCGCTCGACCGGCTCACCTGGCGCGGCCTGATCGACGCCACCCACGGCTCCGGCGCCGGGGACGTGCCCGTCGTGGCCACCGAGGCCGGGCTCCGCGCGCTCCGGGCGCGGCACGCGCGCGCCGCCTGACCGGCGCGGTCAGCGCACCAGTGCGGTGAAGTCCTCGGTGAACCGGGCGAGCAGCTCCGCCAGTGCCGCGCGGTCCGCGGGGTCCCACCCGGCCGTCACCTCGGCCACCACCCGGGCCCGGAACCCCTGGATCTCCGCCAGAGCCCGCCTGCCCTCGGCGGTGGGTTCCAGCAGTGAGCGGCGCCCGTCCATCTGATCGGCGCGCCGGTGCACCAGTCCCGCGTCCAGGGCCTGCGCGGTCAGGCGGCTCGCGCGGGGCTGGTCGGTGCCCAGCGCCGCCGCCACCTCGGTGACGGTCGGCGGCCGCCCGGCCGCCGCGACCACGTCCAGCAACTCGTACACCGCGTCCGGTACCGGGCCGCGGCGGCCCCGTTCGCGCGCCAGCCGGCTCAGTGCGCGGCGCGACTGCGCGCGGCGCAGGGCAGCGAGTGCCCGGGCGATCGATTCGCTGTTGCGGTCCATGTCCGCCCTCATCTATGGTCAACGACAAGTACATGTAACTTTACATGGGAGTTGTGGTGGACCCTCTCGACCGTCCGATCGGATTCTGGCTCCGGCGCCTGCACACCCTGCTGGAGACCGGCCTCGACGAGCTGCTCGCCGGCCACGGCCTGACCCGGCGGCACTGGCAGGCGCTGAACGCCCCGCGCTACGGCGCCGACGTGCTGGAGGTGTTCGAAGGCGCCGGGCAAGCCCGCGCCGACCTGGTTGCCCGGGGCTGGACCACGCCGGACGGCGCGCTGACCGCAGCCGGCCGCGCCGCGCACACCGAGATCGCCGAGCACGTGCAGCGCTTCCGTGCCCGCACGCTCGAGGGGCTGACGGACCAGCAGTACGCCGACACCGTCCGCACGCTGGCCGCGATGGCCGGCAACCTGGAAGCCGCGCACTAGACCGGAACACGGCGCCCCGGCCACGCCGTCGCGGAACATGGCTCAGGGCTCCAGCTCGGCGTGGACCTCCCGCAGCAGGGCCGCCGCCGCGGGCGACAGCGGCCGGACCGCCGAGTGCACCACCGACACCGACCACCGCAGGGGTTCGGCCGGCGCCACCGCCACCACCTCCGCCATCCGCCCCGCCGCACCTTCCGGCACGAAACCCACTCCCAGACCCTGGGCGATGAGGGCCCGGGCCGTGTCGTAGTCGGACACCTCCAGCGCCACCTGCCGGGTCAGCCCGGCTTCCGTGAACGCGCGGTCCACGACCGTCCGGTTCCCCCAGCCCACCGGGAAGTCCACAAAGGACTCATCGGCGAGATCGGCGAGCGGCACCGCCGCCCGCCCCGCCACCGGGTGGTCCGGCGCAGCCAGCAGCACGAGGCTCTCCTCCGCGACGACCTCCTGCGCCAGACCGGCGGGCACCCGGCCCGGCAGGGACGCCAGCGCCAGGTCCATGCTGCCGTCCAGCACCGCACGGACGTGCCCGGCGGAGCCGGACGGCGAGTACTGCAACCGCACCGCGGCCCGCGGGTGGCGGCGCGAGAACCGGCCGAGCAGGCGGGGCACGTCCACCCGGCCGGTCGACAGGATCGTGCCCATCGTGACCACGCCCCGGACCTCACCGCCGGCTCCGGCGGCGGCCTGCGCCGCCGCGCGCGCCGCGGCGAGGGCGGCGCGCGCCTCCGGCAGCATCGCCGCCCCCGCGGCCGTCAGGGCGACGCGCCGGCTGTCCCGGTCGAACAACGCGGCACCGATTTCGCGCTCCAGGGCGCGGACGGCGGTCGACACCGCCGACTGCACCACCCGCAGCCGCCGCGCCGCGCGCGTGAAGCTCAGCTCCTCGGCGACCGCGACGAAGTACGCCAGCTGTCGCAGTTCCACCCAGCTATCTAACACCGAGATGGCTACGAGCGAAAACATTCGTTGGACGCGATCGCCTGGGCGGCGCATCCTCGGATCGTGACCACTCAGTCCGCTCGCTCCGCTGCGACCCGCCGGCACGGCGCCGGATTCTGGTTCGTCGCCTACACCTTCGCCGTGACCATGGGGTTTTCCGCCGCCCCGGCCCCGCTGTACGTGCTCTACCAGGAGAAAGATCACTTCGGCCCGTTCACGGTCACCCTCGTGTTCGCCGCCTACGCGTTCGGCGTGATCGCGAGCCTGTTCCTGGCCGGGCACGTGTCCGACTGGGTGGGCCGCCGCCGGGTGCTGGTGCCCGCGGTGCTGATCAACGTGGCGGCCGGGGTGGTGTTCCTGATCTGGACGTCGGTGCCCGCGCTGCTCGCGGCGCGGGTGCTGTCCGGCATCAGCATCGGCATGCTCACCGCCACCGCCACCGCGCACCTGACCGAGCTGCACCTCGCCGCGCGGCCGAGCGCCTCCCGCACCCGGGCCGACGTGGTCGCGACGGCCGCCAACCTCGGCGGCATCGGACTCGGGCCACTCGTGGCCGGGCTGCTGGCCGAATACGTCCCGGACCCGCTGCACGTGCCCTACCTGGTGTTCCAGGTGCTGATGCTGCTCGGCGCGCTCGCGGTGGCGCTGTCCCCGGAAACGGTCACCGCCACCCGGGTGCGCTACCGCCCGCAGCGCGTGTCCGTGCCGCCGCACGCGCGGGCGCGCTACCTGGCGGCGGGGGCGGCCGCGCTCGCGGAGTTCGCGGTCTTCGGGTTGTTCACCTCGCTCGCACCCGGGTTCCTGGCGAACACCCTGCACCAGCACTCGCACGCCCTGGCCGGGGTGAGCGTGTTCGCCGTGTTCGGCGCCGCCGCGGTGGCGCAGATCGTGCTGGCGCGCACGGCGCTGCGCCGGCTGCTCGCCATCGGGCTCACCCTGCTGACGGTGGGGCTGGTGCTGGTGACGGTGGCGGTCTGGCTGCCGAGCCTCGCGCTGTTCCTGGTCGGCGCGGTGCTCGCCGGGGCCGGGGCGGGCGCGGGCTTCAAGGGCAGTGTCGGAGTGGTGCTCGGCGTGGCCTCGCGGGAGAGCCGCGGTGAGGCCCTGGCGGGGCTGTTCCTCGCCGCCTACGCCGGGCTCGCGGTGCCGGTCCTCGCGCTCGGCGTGGCCACGCAGATCCTCGACCTGCGGGTGGCGCTGCTCGGGTTCACCGCGGCCCTGCTGCTGATCCTGGCCGTGGTGGTGCGGCGGCTGTTCCGGGCGAGCTGAGGGCCTGCACCTCGGCGTAGGACGGCACGGGCGGGATCCCGGTGCCGTCCGCCACCGCGCGGGCGGTCCGGCGCACCGCCGCCAAGGCCGCCCGGAACAGCAGGGAACCGAGGCTGACCCGGCGCACGCCGAGGCGCCGGAGCCGCTCGATGCCCGGACCGCCCGCGGTGAAGAGGATGTTCACCGGGACCTCCACCGCGCCGACCACGGCGGCGATCTCGGCCTCCGTGGTCAGGCCCGGCACGAACACCCCGTCCGCGCCGGCCTCCTGGTAGGCCCGCACGCGCGGGATGGGGTCCTCCCCGGTGCCGAGCCAGTGCGTGTCGGTGCGGGCGTTGACGAACAGGCCGGGCGCCGCGGCCTTGAGCGCGGCGATCAGCTCCTGCTGGTGGATGGGATCGGCGAGGCGGCCGTTGTCCCGGCCGTCCTCGATGTTCACCCCGGCGGCGCCGAGCGCCGCCAGTTCGGCGCCGAGCGCCGCGACCTCGGCGGGGTCCGCCGAGAACCCGCCCTCGATGTCGACGCTGACGAGGCACGGCAGTCGCGTCAGGCGCCGGGCCAGCGTGATCGTCCCGGCGCGGGTCGCCCCGGTTCCGTCGGGAAGACCGGCCGCGGCCGCAACCCCCAGACTGGTGGTGCCGATGGCCGGGTACCCGTCGGTGACCAGGACGGCGGCGGAGGCGTGGTCCCAGGCATTGGGCAGCAGCAGGGGGTTTCCGGTGCGGTGCAGGGCGGCGAAGCTCATGTCCGGACGGTAGCGCCGGAACCCGTCGGCGGCGGCCGACACGGTCCGCCTCCGGTCGCCGTGCGCGCGGCGCTTCCCGGACAATGACGATCATGCTGGACGAGGAGACCTTCCTGTACTTCACCGACCGCGCGCTCGACGGCATGACGGCGATCCTCGCCGCGCTCGGCGACGAGCTCGCCAACACCCGGCCGGACCTGCCCGGCGCCAACTCGCCGTACGCGATCGTCACCCACTGCCTCGGGGTGATGGCCGCCTGGGCCGGTCACGTCGCCGCGGGACGCACCGTGGACCGGGATCGCGAGGCCGAGTTCACCTCCTCGGGACCGGTCGCGCCCCTGCTCGACCGGGTCGCGCAGGCCAAGGACCAGCTGCGGCGGGACCTCGCGGCCGCCGACTTCGCCGCCCCGCCGCGCGGCGACGTCCCGGCCCGGTACGCCGGCACCCCGATCGGGCAGCGGCAGGGCGCCGCCCTGGCGCACGTCCTCGAGGAACTCGCCCAGCACCACGGGCAGCTCGAACTGACCCGGGACATCCTGCTCGCCCGCACCCGCTCCTGAGCCCCACCCACCCGGCGCCCCCGCCGGACAGGCAAACACGCCACCCCCGCGCGCGAACGGCTGCGGCGGCGTGTTGGCCGGTTCTGGCGGCGTGTTCGCCGGTTGCGCCAGATTTTTCCGGATTGCGCCAGTGCCATCCGCGCGATGCGACCGGGATCACGGGACCGAACTCCGCGCGCGCTCTCACTCGATCCGCGGAAAATCAGTTAGCATAGGTCAACTAACTTTCCGGATCGGTCACTGGCGACGGACTTCCCCTGGTTGGAGTGATGGAAGTGCAGTCTGCCCCGCAGACGCAAGCGGGTACCCCCCGGCACCGGCCCCCGGCGCTCGGTCCGCACTACAAGTGGATCGCGCTGTCCAACACCACGCTGGGCATGCTGATGGCCACGATCAACTCCTCGATCGTGCTGATCGCCCTGCCCGACATCTTCCGCGGCATCGACATCAACCCGCTCGAACCGTCGAACACCAGCTACCTGCTGTGGATGATGATGGGCTTCCTCGTCGTCACCGCGGTGCTGGTGGTCGGGTTCGGGCGCCTGGGCGACATGTACGGCCGGGTCCGGATGTACAACCTGGGCTTCGCCGTGTTCGCGGTGTCGTCGATCTTCCTGGCGGTCACCTGGATGAGCGGGGGCGCCGCGGCGATCTGGATGATCGCCTGGCGGATCGTGCAGGGCATCGGGGGCGCGTTCCTGATGGCGAACTCCAGCGCGATCCTCACCGACGCCTTCCCCAAGCACCAGCGCGGCATGGCGCTGGGCATCAACGGCGTCGCCGCCATCGCGGGCTCGTTCCTCGGCCTGGTGATCGGCGGGCTGCTCGGCCCGGTCGAGTGGCGGCTGGTCTTCCTCGTGTCCGTGCCGTTCGGCGTGTTCGGCACCATCTGGGCCTACCTGAAGCTGAAGGACACCAGCGAGCGGCACCGCGCCCGGATGGACTGGTGGGGGAACCTGACCTTCGCGGTCGGCCTCATCGCCGTGCTCGTCGGCATCACCTACGGCATCCAGCCCTACGGCGGGCACACCATGGGCTGGACGAGCCCGTTCGTGCTGTCCTGCCTCATCGGCGGCGTCGTGGTGCTGGTGATCTTCTGCCTCATCGAGACGCGGGTCGCGAACCCGCTGTTCAACCTGGGGCTGTTCAAGATCCGCGCGTTCACCTTCGGCAACCTGGCGAACCTGCTCGCCTCGCTCGGCCGCGGTGGCCTGCAGTTCGTGCTGATCATCTGGCTGCAGGGCATCTGGCTGCCGCAGCACGGGTACAGCTTCGAGCAGACCCCGTTGTGGGCGGGCATCTACATGCTGCCGCTGACGATCGGCTTCCTGATCGCCGCGCCGGTGTCCGGCATCGTCTCCGACCGCATCGGCGGGCGGCTGCTGTCCACCGGCGGCATGCTCCTCACGGCGGTCAGCTTCATCCTGCTCGAGGTCCTGCCGGTGAACTTCAACTACTGGGGTTTCGCCGCGATCCTGCTGCTCAACGGGCTCGGCATGGGCCTGTTCACCTCACCCAACCGGGCCGAGGTGATGAACAGCCTGCCGAACAACGCGCGCGGCGCCGGCGCCGGCATGACCGCCACGTTCCAGAACTCGGCGATGGTGCTGTCGATCGGCTTCTTCTTCAGCCTGATGATCGCCGGGCTCGCCGACCACCTGCCCTCGGCGATGGCGCAGGGCCTGACCGCGCACGGCGTGCCCACCGCGGCCGCGAACCAGATCGCGGTGCTGCCGCCGGTCGGCGTGCTGTTCGCCGCCTTCCTCGGCTACAACCCGATCGAACAGCTCCTCGGCGGTGTGCTGCCCACCCTGCCGCCCGACCAGGCCGCATACCTCACCGGGCGCAGCTTCTTCCCGCAGCTGATCTCCGGCCCGTTCTCCGACGGCCTGACCGCGGCGTTCTGGTTCGCGATCATCGCGTCGGTGGTGGCCGCGCTCGCGTCCTGGTTCACCGGGCGGTCACGGAAGGCCGCGCCGGGGCAGCCGCACGAGACCGCCGGGTCCGAGCTGGCCGCCGCCGCGGGGGAGGTCGTCGACGTGACCGGCCACGAAACCGGGGCGGCCGGGCCGGGCCGGATCACCGGCCGCCTGCGCACCGCCGGCGGCAGCGCGCCGGGCGGCGGGGTGGTGACGGTGACGGGCCCGGACGGCAGGCAGGCGGGACGCACCCGGGCCGGCGCCGACGGCGGCTACGCGGTGTCCGGGCTGCGGCCGGGCACCTACACCCTGATCGTGACCGCACCCGGGTTCCGGCCGGAGGCGGCCGCCGTGACCGTGACCGGGTCGGGCGCGGTGCGTGACTTCGTGGTCGCCGGTGGCGGCACGGTCACCGGCATCGTGCGGCTCTCCCCCGGCGGCGCCGGCGCCGGGGACACCGCCGTGGTGGCCACCGGCGGTGACGGGGAGGTGCTCGGCCGGACGCTCACCCTCGCCGACGGCACGTTCCAGCTCACCGGCCTGCCGACCGGGGAGGTCACGGTGACCGCGCACCTGGACGGGCACCAGCCGGCGGCCGCCACCGTCGTGGTGTCCGGCACCGAGCCCGCCGTGGCCGATCTGCTCGTCCAGGCCGCCGGCACGCTGCACGGCACGGTCACCGGCCCGGACGGCCGTCCGGTTCCCGGCGCGCGGGTCGAGGTCAGCACGGCCGCGGGCGAGCTCGCCGCGACCGCGGTGAGCGATGAGCTGGGCGGCTACGAGGTGACCGGCCTCCCGCCCGGCGACTACAGCGTGGTGACCAGCCTGTTCGAACCGGCGGTGCGGCAGGTGGACCTCACCGGTGGCGAGTCGGCGACCGTCGACATCGACCTGCACGCCCTGCACGCCCTGCACGCCCTGCACGCCGGACGGCCCGAGCAGGCGCGGTCATGACCGGCACGCCGATCCCGCCGCGGGGCCGCGGCGCCGAGGTGACCGGCTGGGTGCGCTCGGCCACGCAGGATCCGGTGACCGGCGCAGCCGTCACCCTGGTGGACTCCGGTGGGCAGCAGATCGCGCGGGGCACCACCGGTGGCGACGGCGGCTACCGGCTGCCCGCACCGGGCCGCGGCCGGTACGTGGTGATCGCCTCGGCCCCGGCGTACCGGCCGGCGGCCGCGACGGTGACGGTCGGCGGCTCCCCCGCCGGCGTCGACCTGGTGCTGGAGGACGCGACCGGGCTCGGTGGCGTGGTCCGGTCGGCCTCGACCGGGGTCCCGGTCATGGGGGCGACGGTGACGCTGGCCGACTTCCGCGGCGAGGTCGTCGGCTCGTCCCGGTCCGGGCAGGGCGGTGAATACTCCTTCGGCGCGCTGCCGGCCGGGGGTTACACGCTCGCCGTCAACGCACCCGCCTACCGGCCGGCCGCGGTGGCGGTCACCGTGAGCGATGCGACGGTGCGGCAGGACGTCGAGCTGTCCGACGCGGCGACCGTCCGGGGTGCGGTCACCGTGCGCGATCTGCCGCGGCCGTGGCCGCGGATCACGGTGAGCCTGCTGGACGACGCGGGCACCGTGGTCCGCAGGGCGCATGCGGAGGACGACGGCCGCTACGCCTTCCACGACCTCGAACCGGGCACCTACACGGTGGTCGCCACCAGCCACGCACCGGTTCGGCAGGCGGTCCGGGTCGGGCGCGGCAGCACCCGCTCCGACGTCCGGCTCGGCTGACCCGCGCGCGGTCACGGCGACCAGTGCACCTCGGACCACGGTATTTCCCGCGTCCCCCGGTGCACGACCTTCGCCAGCCACGCCAGCAGCCACGGCCCGCGCTGGCTGCTCCGCTCGTACCCGAGCAGCCGCCCGCGCCGGCCGTGGCTGACCAGCACCGCGACGGTCCGTTCCTGCCCGTCCGCGTCGGGGCGGGTGATCAGGTCCGTCACCTTCCCCAGCTTCCGCCCCCGCGCGTCGTAGACCCGGCGGCCGAGCAGCTGGCCGGCCCGCACGACCTCATCCGCCGGCATGACCGGACCCCGGGATCCGCGCGATGAACTTGTCGCGCAACCAGCGTTCCAACGGCTGCTCGGCCAGCACCTCCGCGCGCAGCGACAGGGTCACGTCGCTGCTCACCCGCTGCACGTGCTCGAAGCCGATCCGCACCGGCTCGACCCGCCCGCCGCCGAGCCGGGCGCCCAGCCAGCACAGCACCCTGCCGAGCAGTCCGCCGACCCGCCGGCCCAGCACGTACTGGCCGGTCAGCAGCGCGGTCACCCGGTAGGTGCCGTCGTCGTCGCGGGTCAGCTCGACGTCGTCGACCTTGCCCACCGGATGCCCGTCGACGTCGACGATCTGGCGGTCCAGGAGGTGGAACTCGACCCGCAGCGGGTCCGGCCGGCCGAGGATCATGATTGCCCCATCCCCGTGACGATCATGAGCGGGACCGCGGCGATCGCGGCGACCAGGATGATCACCAGGAAGGCGACGCCGAGGAAGTTCTGCACCCGCCCGTTGGCGTTCTCGCCGAGGTAGTCCCGGTCGTTGGCGACGACCAGGATCGGCAGGTAGGTCAGCGGCAGCACCACCGCGCTGAACAACAGCGACAGCTCGGTGATCTGCACCGGATCGACGGTGGTCAGCAGCACGGCGGTGCCGAGCAGGATGCTGACCAGGATCACCGTGTGGAAGCGGGCCGCCTCGCGCGGGCGGACCATCTTGCCCCACTGCCACCCGAAGTACTGCGCGATCGTGTACCCGGTGGACAGACCGGTCTCCAGCGCGGCGCCGAAGGTGGCGGCGAAGAACCCGAGCATGACCACGGCCAGGCCGAACTTGCCCAGCGCGACCGCCACCGGCAGCGCCGTCTGGCTGAGCTGGTTGACCTGGATCCCGGCCGGTTCGAACACGGTGGCGGCACAACCCATGATCGCCAGGCCGAGCACCCCGCCCAGCGGGAACCCGACCAAGGTGTTGCTGCGCTCGGTCATCAGGTCCCGCGCCGTCCACTTCTCCTCGACGCCGCCGGAGGAGAAGAAGAACACCTCGTACGGCGTCAGGGCCGAGGCGAACAGCGACACCGCCAGGTAGCCCCACGTGGCCCAGTTCTCGCCCTGCGGCGGGCCGATGTGCGTGACCTGGTGCGCGAAGCCGCCCCACGGCGGGTCGAGCGCGACCAGCGCGACGACGAACACCACGAGCGCCAGCCCGAGCGCGCCGAACACCTGCTCCATCAGCTGGAACTTCACCCGCCACAGCACCAGCCACACGGCGATGGCGGCCAGCGGCACCCACAGCAGGTGCGGCAGCCCGGTGACGAGCTGGATGGTGAGCGCGACACCGCCGACCTCGGCGGTCAGGGTCAGCAGGGTGACCAGGTAGGACCCGATGAGGTTGGCCATCGCGGTGCGCGGGCCGAGCCGCTCGCGCACCAGGTCGAACACCGGGCGCTGGCTGACCGCGGCGACCCGGCCGGACATCTCGGCGAACACGCAGATACCCACCACGCCGATGACGACGACCCAGGCCTGCCGCATGCCGAACCGGGCGCCGGACTGGGCGTTGGCGACGAGGTCGCCGATGTCGACGAACCCGCCGATCGCGGTGAGGATGCCCAGGGTGACGGCGAGCACCTTCTTCATCGGTGGCTCTTCACGAAGGCGGTCAGCTCGCCGGTCACCCGCACCAGCTGGGTGTCGGCCGCGGCGATCCGGCCGGCATCACCCGCCTGGAGGGCCTCCTGCGCTTCGGTGGCCCGCGCCACCGCGTCCTGCAGGCGGGGGTGCAACTCGTCGTAGACCTGCCGGGTGCCGGGCGCGGACGGTTGCTGATTGTCCACATCGTCCAGTGCTTTGGTGGCCGTTGCCATCACGTCGTCCACCGCGGCGGTGGTGAAGGTCGGGAACAGGCGGCCCTGCTGGTGGGCCTGGACGATCCGGTGCAGGGTACCGACCGCGGCCAGTCCCTCCTGCGCGGAGACGACCGCGCTGTCCGTGTAGCTCGACGCCGAGCCGGCAGAACAGGCGGTGAGCGTGACCGCGAGCGCGAGGCCCGCACAGGCCGTCCCCTTTCGCATCAGATCGGGTGTACCCCTTGGTCAACTTCACAAACGCGCGGGCCTCTCAGGTGTTTCACGGTCGCGCCGCAGGCGAATCTCAGGGAGGAGGGGTTCACTGGACGGCGGAGGAGAGGCACCCATGACCTACTACCCACCGCACCACGATCCCTGGGCTCCGCCGCCACCACCGCCGCAGCCGCCCCGGCGGCGCCGGCGCGGACCGCGGGCGCTGCTGAGCGTGCTCGGCCTGGTGGTGCTGGTCGCGCTGGGTTTCGTGGCGTGGGACCTGGGGCGCGACGCGCTGCCGACCGGGGGCACCTCCGCTCCGCTGGACCGCACCCTGCACAACCGCCAGACCAGCAGCAGCACACTCGACGTGCAGGCGGTCACCGACAAGGTCGCGCCCGGGCTGGTCGACGTCTACTCCACGCTCGGCTACTCCGGGCAGCAGGCCGCGGGAACGGGGATGGTGCTCAGCGCCGACGGCAAGGTGCTGACCAACAACCACGTGGTGGCGGGGGCCACGAGCATCAAGGCGACCGACGTGGACACCGGCCGCAGCTACCGGGCCGAGGTGCTCGGCTACAGCCGGACGCGGGACGTGGCGGTGCTGCAGCTGCAGGACGCCTCCGGGCTGGGCACGGTCACCACCGGTGATTCCTCGCCGGTGGCGGTCGGCGACCCGGTGGTGGGGCTGGGCAACGCCGGCGGCGACGGCGGCGCACCGAGCGTCTCCCCCGGCAAGGTGACGGCGCTGAACCAGTCGATCACCGCGACGGACGAGTCGTCGGGCAGCTCGGAACAGCTGACCGGGCTGATCCAGGTGGACGCGAACATCCAGTCGGGCGATTCGGGTGGCGCGCTGGCCGATGCGCAGGGCCGGGTGATCGGGATGAACACCGCCGCCTCGACCGGATACCAGTTCGGCCGCGCCGGACGCGCGCCCGAGGGGGTGAGCGGGTTCGCCATCCCGATCGACGACGCGCTGACCCTGGCACGGCAGATCGAGACGGCCCACCCGTCCGACACCGTCCACATCGGAGCGTCGGCGTTCCTCGGGGTGTCGGTGAGCGACGCCGGCGGCCCGGGCGCGCTGGTGCAGCAGGTCGTCTCCGGCGGCCCGGCCGACGACGCCGGGCTCGTCGCCGGCGACGTCGTCACCCAGCTGAACGGCCGTGCGGTCGGGTCGGCGACGGATCTGACCGCGGTGATGGACACGCTGCACCCGGGCGACCACGTCACCATCACCTGGCTGGACCAGGCGGGTCAGCAGCACAGCGCGAGCACCACCCTGGTCGAGGGTCCGGTGGGTTAGGCCGCCGGGGCGGCGGGTAGGTGCCGGGGCATGACGCAGACAGCTCCCCTCCCCGCAGAACAGGGCGGACGGCCGCGCACCGCGATCGTCACCGGATCCGATTCCGGCATCGGACGCGCGATCGCGGTCGCGCTCGGTGGCGGCGGGGTGGACGTCGGCATCACCTGGCACCGCGACTCCGCGGGCGCGGAGTCGACCGCGGAGCAGGTCCGCGAGGCCGGCGCCCGCGCCGAGGTGCGCCGCCTGGACCTGGGTGACCTGCCCACGGCCGCGGCGGCGATCGACGAGCTGGCCGGGGCGCTCGGCGGCGTGGACGTGCTGGTGAACTGCGCCGGCACGGGCACCGGTCAGCGGGCGATGGACATGGACTTCGACACCTGGCGGCACGTGCTGAGCGTGGACCTCGACGGCGCGTTCCTGTGCGCGCAGCGGGCGGCGCGGCACATGATCGAAGCCGGCCGGGGCGGGCGGATCGTGAACATCACGAGCGTGCACGAGCACGCCCCGAAGGTCGGCGCGGCGCCCTACTGCGCGGCGAAGGCCGGGCTGGGCATGCTGACGAAGGTGCTCGCACTGGAGCTGGCCGAGTACGGCATCACGGTCAATTCGGTCGCGCCGGGCGAGATCTCCACGCCGATGACCGGCCAGACGGACGTGAACCCGCACGACCAGGTGCGCCCGGGGGTGCCGCTCGGACGGACCGGGCACGCGCAGGAGGTCGCCGCGGTGGTGGCGTTCCTGACCACGCCCGCGGCGAGCTACGTGACCGGCTCGTCGTACGTGGTGGACGGCGGCATGCTGCTCATGGGCCCGCAGGGCGCGTCGGCCCTCGGCCACGACGACTGGCGCAAGGTCTGACGCACCCGGGCACCCGGGCGCGGTCACCCGCCCGGCCGCCCGGGGAACCGGTGGTGACGGCGGCACACCGCAAGATTGGAGAAGACGCGCCCCGGCCGCGCTCCTTAGGGTCTGGTGACCGGATGCGGGAAGGAGCGGCGATGGGCGGGGTTCGCGTGCTGGTCGGCACCCGTAAGGGTGCGTTCGTCCTGACCTCCGACGAGCGGCGCACCGACTGGGCGGTGAGCGGGCCGCACTTCCCGGGCTGGGAGATCTTCCACGTCAAGGGCTCGCCCGCCGATCCGGACCGGATCTTCGCCTCCCAGTCGACCAGCTGGTTCGGCCAGCTGATCCAGCGGTCCGACGACGGCGGGAAGACCTGGCAGCCGGTGGGCAACGAGTTCGCCTACGACGGCGTGCCGGGCACGCACCAGTGGTACGACGGCACACCGCACCCGTGGGAGTTCGCCCGGGTGTGGCACCTGGAGCCGTCGCTGACCGATCCCGACCTGGTCTACGCCGGGGTCGAGGACGCGGCGCTGTTCCGCTCGAACGACGCGGGCGCGAGCTGGCAGGAGCTGCCGGGCCTGCGCGGGCACGGTTCGGGCCCGCACTGGCAGCCGGGCGCGGGCGGCATGTGCCTGCACACCGTCATCCAGGACCCGCGTGACCCGAACCGGCTGGTCATCGCCATCTCCGCGGCCGGCGCGTTCCGCACCGACGACGGCGGCAAGACGTGGCAGGCGATCAACCACGGCCTGCGGTCGGGCCAGATCCCGGATCCGGACGCCGAGGTGGGCCACTGCGTGCACCACATCGCCCGGCACCCGCAGCGCCCGGACGTGCTGTTCATGCAGAAGCACTGGGACGTCATGCGCAGCGACGACGGTGGCGGCAACTGGTACGAGATCAGCGGCGACCTGCCCACCGACTTCGGGTTCGTCATCGACGTGCACGCGCACGAGCCGGACACGGTGTACGTGGTGCCGATCAAGAGCGACGAGCACCACTTCCCGCCGGAGGGCCGGCTGCGCGTGTACCGCAGCCGCACCGGCGGTTCCGAGTGGGAACCGCTCACCGCCGGGCTGCCGCAGGAGAACTGCTACGTCAACGTGCTGCGGGACGCGATGGCGGTGGACTCGCTGGAGTCGTGCGGGGTCTACTTCGGCACCACCGGCGGTCAGGTCTACGCCTCGGCCGACTCCGGGGACACCTGGGCGCCGATCGTGCGGGATCTGCCTGCGGTCCTGTCCGTGGAGGTCCAGACGCTGCCATGATCCGCGTTCACCTGCCAGCGCACCTGCGCACCATCGCGCACATCGACGGTGAGGTCGAGCTCGATCTCGACGGCCCGGTGACGCAGCGCGCCGTACTGGACGCGCTGGAAGCCCGGTACCCGGCGCTGTGCGGCACGATCCGCGAGCACGGCACCGGCAAGCGACGGGCGTTCGTGCGGTTCTTCGCCTGCGAGCAGGACCTCTCGCACCAGGAGCCGGACGCCCCGCTGCCCGCACCGGTGGCCGCGGGCACCGAACCGTTCCTCGTGATGGGTGCCATGGCCGGCGGCTGAACTGTCCACGGAGGACTGTTCGTTCCGTCCACACCGGACGGGCCACCAGCGGCACGGAAGTGGTGGCCCCTGCCGGAGCGGGGGCCACCACTGGACGAGATGCGTTGCCGGACCGCGTCAGTTGTCGTCCCAGTCGTGGGTGTGGTGGTGGCCGGCCGTCGCGTGCACCTCACCGGAGTGCGCGCCGCCCGGGCCGGCCCACGCCCACTTGCCCGCGTAGAAGCCGCTGTGACCGTCGGTGCCGGACACGATGTACCCGCCACCAGCGCCGTACGGGCCGGCCGACAGGACCGAGTCGTAGTAGGCGGCGTAATGGTGATCCCGGCCGTCGTTGTCGTGGCCCGCGACCGCGCCGGTGCTGGTGATCACGGCGCCGTAGGGGCCGGCGGAAGCGGTGGACGAGCCGTAGCTGTCCGCGGAGGCGATGCCCGCGGCGCCGAACGACAACGGAACGGCCAGCAGGCCGGCGATCGCGAAGCGACGAACGTTCATGTTCCTGGGTTCCCTTCGTGTCAACGGATTCCGGGCCGCACCGTGATCGGCCCGCGGACCGGATGCCCGCGCGCCCCGCGGCAAACCCGGGGCAGGAATGTGACACAGACCACCTTGTGATCACGATCCGGGGCACGGCCGGAGCCGCTCCCCGCTGCTCGGCGCCGGGAAAACGATCAGCCCCGCGGCGCGGAGATTTCCGTTGCCGCACAGGACATCCGCCCTTGGTGCGTCACTCACGCGGGTGGAATGATCACCGTTGCCGCCCTTGACAACACCCCGGCCGCCGTCGATGCTCGACCGCGATAGGTGTTACTTCGGGTAATAGCTTCAGCGAGGAGGCGGCGTGGTCCGGCGAGTGGTGTCTCCCGACGGCACACGGATCGCGGTGGCCGAAACCGGGGACCCGGCCGCCCCGGTCGTGGTGTGCGTGCACGGCTACCCCGACGACCGCTCGGTGTGGGACGGCGTGGTGGCCGAGCTGGCGCCCCGGTTCCACGTCGTCACCTACGACGTGCGCGGCGCCGGCGAGTCCGACCGTCCGGCCCGCCGCGCGGACTACCGGCTCGACCGGCTCACCGAGGACCTCACCGCGGTGCTCGCGGCGGTCAGCCCGGACCGGCCGGCGCACCTGCTCGCCCACGACTGGGGCTCGATCCAGAGCTGGCACGCCGTCACCTCGGACGCGTTGCGCGGCCGGATCGCGTCGTTCACCTCGATCTCCGGCCCGTCCCTGGACCACGCAGCCGACTGGTTGCGCAGCCGGCTGCGCAATCCCGCGCGCTGGGCGCCCGCGCTGCGGCAGCTGCTCCACTCGACCTACATCCTGTTCTTCCAGATCCCGCTCGTGCCCGAGCTGGGCTGGCGGTCCGGCCTGGGCGGGCGGCTGCTGGAGAAGCTGTCCGGCAGCGCCGCGGGCCGCCCGGCGGTGGCGGACGCGGTGCACGGGCTGGAGCTGTACCGGGCCAACATCGGGGCCCGGCTGTCCCGGCCGCGGCCGCGGCCGGCGGAGATCCCGGTGCAGGTGCTCGCCCCGCTCGGCGATCCCTACGTGACGCCCGCCCTGCAGACCCAGGTGGCCCGGTGGGCGCCACGGCTGTGGGTGCGGCGGCTGCCCGGCGGGCACTGGATTCCCCGGGAGCGGCCGGACGTGATCGCGCGGTGCGCGGCCGAGCTGGTCGAGCACGTCGAGGGCGCGCCGGAGAGCCGGAACCTGCGGCGTGCCCGGGCCGCGGATTTCGACGGCCACCTGGTGGTCGTCACCGGCGCGAGCCGCTTCGCGCGGGCGGTCACGTCCGCGTTCGAGGCGGCCGGTGCCGAGGTGCGCGCCGACGGGCACGAGGTTCCCGACGTCGTGGTGGACGACCAGGGCCGGGCGCGGGAGTTCGCCGCGCGGATGGCCGAGCGGGGCGAGGGCGGGCACCTGGTGTTGCACGACCCGGCCGAGGCCGCCCGCCTGCGGACGCTGTTCCCCGGGCTCGGCGTGGTGGTTGCCGGGGACGGCCCGGTCGACCGGGCCGCGCGGCGGGTGCTGCGGGCGGTCGCCCGCACCCGCCACGCCGGAGTGTGACGGCGTCCGGCCGGGCGGACCCGCCCGGACGCCACCACACCTAGGCCCGCGCCAGGCCGCGCTCGATGGCGGCGATGATCTGCGGCCGCAGCTCCTCCGGGCGGATGATCGCGTCGACCGAGCCGACCCGCTGCGCCCGCTGGATGGAGTGCACGCTGTCGAACTCGGCCGCGACCTCACCCAGCTTCTCCGCCCGCACCGAAGCACGGACGTCGGCCAGCTGGGTGACCAGCTCGGCCCGGGAAGCGCTGTCGGCGGCGGAGATCCGCGCCTCCAGCTCCGTCACCCGCGGGTCGTTCGCGGTGCGGGAGTTGACGTCCTGGGCGAACACCACCGCCGCCGCGGGCGCACCGCCGAGCACCGACGCGAACGAGCCGTCCACGGCCAGCACCGTCATGTTCGGGTTCAACGTCTTGGAGAACACCACGAACGCCCCGCCGTGGTAGCGCGAAATGACGCAGAACACGATCGGCCCGCGGAAGTTCACGATCGCCCGGCCGATCTCGGCGCCGTACTCCAGCTGGAGCTTGCGCATCGACTCCGGGGACCCGTCGAACCCGGACAGGTTCGCCAGCACCACCAGCGGCCGGTTGCCGCTGGCCGCGTTGATCGCGCGGGCCGCCTTCTTCGACGAGCGCGGGAAGAGCGTGCCCGCGGTGTAGGTGTCCGGGCCGTCGGTGGGCGGGAAGCCGCGCCGCGGCACCGACCGTGACTCGATACCCAGCAGGCACACCGGGTAGCCGCCCAGGTGCACGTCCTGCACCACCGCGGTCTCCGCGTCCGCCATGCCCGCCCAGCGCTCCAGGATCGCGTGGTCCTGATCGGCCAGCGCGCGCATCACGGTCCGGATGTCGAACGGCTTCTTGCGGTCCGGGTTGGTCTCCCGCGAGAAGATCTGCCCCACCGTGGTGAAGTCGGACCCGACGATCGCGTGCGGGTAGTCCGAGATGTCCCGGTCGACCGGGTCGGTGGTGACGGCCCGCCGCGGCGCGGTCTCGCCCGGCAGCACGTAGGTGTGGTCGTAGTGGCTCATCAGCACCCCGTGTGCGGCGCCGAGGTCGGGCGCCCAGTACTGCGCCTGCCCGTTCGGCCCCATCACCCGGTCGTAGCCGCCGATGCCGAAGTTGTCCTCGGCCGACACGCCGCCGGAGAAGTCCAGCGACTGCTTGCCGGTGAGCACCATCGCCGAGTCCGGCGTCATCACGAGAACACCCTTGGTGTGCATGAGCATCGTGGCCTCGGCGTTCCAGTACGGCTGGGCACCGACGTTGATGCCGGCGACCACGATGTTGATCTCGCCACCGTCCTGGGTGAACCCGACGATGCGGCGCAGGGCCGCGGCGATCCAGTCCATGTTCTCGGTGCCGGAGTCCATCGCGATCCGGGCGCCCGCGGACAACGCGTACCACTCGACGGGCACCTTCAGCCGGTCGGCCAGGTCCAGCGCGGCGATGATCCGCGAACATTCCGGTTCGGACAGTGCGCCGAGCGCCTTCGTCGGATCGCCGAGCAGCACCACGCGGGTGACGCCCTCCGGGTACCGCTCGGTCGGCGTGGTGGCCACGCCCGCCACGATCCCGGCCTTGTTGAGCCCCTTCTCGCGCTCCACCGGGACCAGCGCGCCCGCGTCGTCGAGGTCGTACTCGGTGAACGAGCCACCCTCACCCGCGAGCATCGCGGTCAGCTCGTACGGGTAGACCGTGCCGCGGCGCCGCGCGCGCAGCACCTTCTGGCCGTAGTCGTCCAGCGGCTGGATCAGCTCCGTGGGCGGGTCGGTGACGGCCAGCCGCACTCCGGTGGCGTCGTAGGACACGCGCACCGCGACGGGCTGCAGCTCGCCGGTGTCCTGGTCGCGCTGGCGGCCGAGGAACAGCACCTCCTCGACACCCGCGCCCGCGGTGGTCGGCACCACCCGCTGCGCGACCGTGTTCAGGTCCTCCGGCGAGAGGTCGCTCGGAGGCCACACGTAGAGGAAGATCCGGTTGGTGTCGAGCCGCTTCTTCGCCGGCCGCTGGGCCTGCACCTTGCGGATCGCGTCCAGGCACGCGCCGAGCGCGCCCTCGACCGCGGGCAGCGCGAGGATCCGGCCCTCGTCGTCACGCAGCGGGGTCAGGTCGCGCACCTGGGCCATCGCGACCAGCCGCTCGTCGGACGGGTTCTTCGGCGCGATGCAGCGCAGCAGGTAGACGTCCTCATCGGCCGACGGCAGCCGGGTGAGGTCGAAGTTGCTCAGGCGGCGCAGCTGGAGCCGCTGCCCGATGAGCGGGTGCAGACCGCGGATCAGCCGGTCCTCGGTCAGGCCCGCCGACGACGGGCGGAACGTGAAGTGGTGGTGCATCGCCGATCCGCTGCGCCCGGCGACCGTCGTGGTGACGCGGCGCAGGTTGCCCGGCAGCGCCACCGCCGACAGCACCTCGCGCAGCTCGGCCGCCATCAGGTCGGCCTCGGCGGGCTGACCGGTCCAGGTCAGGTAGATGTCGGCGACCAGGGCGCCCGGCTCGGTCCTGCCGGCGATCTCGCCGATCGTGCGCACCGCGTCGGCCAGCTCGGTGAAGTCGGCGACGGTGGCGATCAGCCGCTGCCGCTGCCCGTCCAGGTCGTACCCGGCGGTGACGAACGCGCGGCCGCCGGCGGTGCCGGTCTCCACGCGCGCCACGCCGTGCTCGCGGTAGTAGCGACGGCTCAGCACCTCCAGCAGCGGGCCGGGATCGGCGCCCGGGCGGCCGATGCGCTGGCCGAGCAGCCGCACCAGTGGCTCGGGGCTGGCGACCATCGCGGCGATGCGCTCGTCGCGGTCCGGCGCGTCCGGGTTGGCGTCCAGGTAGCTCAGGTGGCGGCGGACCCGGGTGTAGACCTCGGCGCGGGTGCGGCGCAGCAGCGGCTGGGCGAACCAGCGGAACACCAGGCTGCGGGCGAGGTCGCCGACCACCGGGAAGCGCAGCTGGGTGGCGCGGATCAGGTGCTCCAGCGCCTGGCCCACGGTCTGGCGCAGGCCGTTGTGCGGCGGCGCCTCGGTGAGCCACTGCTGCAACAGGGCGGTGATCACGGCGACGTCGGAGGCCGCGCGCTGCTGGGCGAGGAAGATCCGGAAGACCGCCTCCTCCAGCTCCGGCGTGCGGTCCAGGCCCTCCACCCCGTAGTGACCGAGCACGCGGGTCAGCCGGCCCTGGAAGGTTTCCGACAGCCCGGCGCGCTCGGCGTCGAGGCTCTGCAGGTAGGTGTGGAAGTGCTCGCGCGGGCTGTGCACCCGCGTCTCGGCCTTGGTCTCCTCGCCCTCCGGCTTGTTGCGGGACAGCTCGGACAGGTCGGCGAAGAGCTCCAGCAGGCCGGTTTCGGCCGCCAGCGGACGCAGCGGCAGCTCGGCCCGCGCGGCCAGGTAGCGGGCGAGGGTGCGGCCGCCGTCGCGCGGGTCGACGTCGAACCCGAGCAGCATGCTGCGCAGGTCCGCCAGCCCGCGTTCGGCGCGCTGCGCGGCCGAGACACCGTCCGGTTCGGACGGCAGGTCCAGGTCGGCCCCGGCCGCCTCGGGCGCGGCCTCGGCGGCGTCGTCGGCGAGCGGTTCCAGGCGCAGCAGCGCCGCCCCGGTCTCCACCTGGCTGCCCACGGAGACCATCGACTCCTTGAGCAGCGCCCGGAACGGCGCGCGCAGGACGGTCTCCATCTTCATGCTCTCCAGCACCAGCACCGGGGCGCCGGCCTCGACCTCGTCGCCCACGGCGAGCGGGGTCGCGACCACCAGTGCCGGGGCCGGCGAGCGGACCACGCCGCCCTCGTCGCGGCTGATCCGGTGGGTCACCCCGTCGACCTCGACCAGGTGGATCGGCCCGTGGGTGCCGGTGACGAGGCGGAAGCGGCGGCCGTTGAGGTGGATCTGGCCGGTGTGGTCGTCGAACCGTTCCAGCTCGGCGTCGACCGTCTCCACGTCGTCACCGGTGAGGAACCCGATGCGGTAGCGGCCCGGCCCGGTCTCGGCGACGGTGAGCCGGTAGCCCGCGCCGCGCAGCTTGAGGTCGATCGGGCGGCCGACCTCGTGCTGCACCTGCGGGCGGCCGCCGTGCGCGGTGGACAGCAGCCGTTGCAGCTCGACCTGCTTCTCGTCCTGGTAGGCCGCGATCGCGGCGGTGGCCAGCGCGACACCGGAGTGGGCGTGCGAGACCAGGCGGCCCTGCCCGCGGACCCGGTCGATCCAGCCGGTGTCGGCGGTGCCGTCGATCACCTCGGGCTGGTCGAGCAGGTCGAGGACGAAGCTCTTGTTGGTGGTGCCGCCCTCGATGAGGACGGTGGTCTCGCGCATCGCGCGCCGCAGGCGGGACAGCGCCTCGTCGCGGTCGCGGCCGTAGGCGATGATCTTGGCGATCATCGAGTCGAAGTCGGCCGGGATCGAGTCGCCCTCGCTGACCCCGGTGTCGACGCGGATGCCCGGGCCGGCCGGGAGGTTCAGCAACGCGATGCGGCCGGGTGCGGGCGCGAAGTCGCGGTCGGGGTCCTCGGCGTTGAGCCGGGCCTCGATGGCGTGGCCCAGCTCGGCCGGCGGGGTGCCCTCGAGCCGGCCGCCCGCGGCGACGTGCAGCTGGGCCTTCACCAGGTCCATGCCGGTGGTCGACTCGGTGATCGGGTGCTCGACCTGCAGGCGGGTGTTCACCTCGAGGAAGGCGAACATCTTCTCCACCGGGTGGTACAGGAACTCGACGGTCGCGGCGCCGCGGTAGCCCACGGCCACGGCGAGCCGTTCCGCGGCGGACTTGAGCTCGGCCACCTGCTCCGGCGCCAGCACGGGCGAGGCGGACTCCTCGATGATCTTCTGGTTGCGGCGCTGCACCGAGCAGTCGCGCACGCCGAGCGCCCACGCGGTGCCCTGCCCGTCGGCGATGACCTGGACCTCGACGTGCCGGGCCCCGGTGACCAGGCGCTCCAGGAAGACCACGCCGCTGCCGAAGGCGCGTGCCGCTTCCTGGCTGGTGCGCTCGTAGGCGTCGCGCAGCTCGTCCGCGTTGTTGACGACGCGGATGCCGCGCCCGCCGCCACCGGCGGTCGCCTTGAGCATCAGCGGGTAGCCGATCCGCTCGGCCGCGCGCAGGGCGGCGTCGAGGTCCTCGACCGGGCCGCGGCTCCACGGCGCGACCGGCACGCCGACCTCTTCGGCGATCAGCTTGGCGCCGATCTTGTCCCCCAGCTTGCGCATCGCCTCCGGGTCCGGGCCGACGAAGGTGACGCCGATTTTCTCGCACAGCTCGGCGAAGGCGGGGTCCTCGGCGACGAAGCCCCAGCCGACCCAGGCCGCGTCCGCCCCGGTCTCGGTCAGCGCGCGTTCCAGGACGGCGAGGTCGAGGTAGGGGCGGGCGGACGCCGGACCCAGGTCGTAGGCGAGGTCGGCTTCCCGCACGAAGGTGGCGGTGCGGTCCGCATCGGTGTAGAGAGCCACGGTCTCGATGCGCGGCCCGCCCTCCGCGTTGAGCTCACCGACGGCGTGGATGAGGCGCATCGCGGCCTCTCCCCGGTTGACGATCGCGACACGACTGAACACCGAATCGAGCCTCACAAGTTGTGGTGGTTGGACGGCACGGCCTCCCCTGGCCGCCGGTCCAGCATCGCGCGTACCCACCGGTAGTGTGATCGTCGCCCGTTCACCGTGCCGACGGCCGATTTTTGTCGGAACCCTCCAAAGGGTGCCCACGACCCGGGAGTATCCGGGCGGGCCGGGCGCCCCCGCCGGCCCGCGGCTCGTGAGAGCCTGATCACTCGGGCCGGACCGGCCCGGGTTGTCGGAGGCAGCCAAGCCGGGTGCCTCCGACAACCCGGCCGCGGTCACCGGGCCGGCCGTCCCGGCGTCCTCCCGGCCGGACCGCCCTCCACAGTGGACTCGCGCGGACCGGCCGCGATGCTGATCTGGCGCAGCCGCGGCGAGACCGTGAACCCGGTGCGCGCGTAGACGGGCACGGCGCGGGCCGAGGAGTGCACCGTCACACGCTCCAGCCCGAGTTGGCGCGCCAGGGCGAGGAGCTCGCCGATCAGGCGGCCACCGAGACCGGCACCCCGGGCCTCCGGCACGACGTAGACGCACTGGATGTCACCGGACGCGCGGGTGAGGGAACCGGGGGACGGCACGCGCGCGGTGACGGCGAGGAAACCCATCCCGGCGATCCGGCCCGCCCGGACGAGCACCAGGCAGCGGTGCGTCCCGGCGTGCTCGCGCGCCCAGGTGGCGAACTCGCGGACGAAGGTGTCCCGGCCGGTGCCGGGCGGCCCGTCCCGCTCGGCCACCCAGCGCCACCGCAGCCCGGCGACCGCTTCGTGGTCCTCGGGACCGGCGGGACGGATCTCGATCTCGGGCATGGGACCATCCTGCCGCCCGCCCGCACCGGAGATCGGTCCGCGGGAGCGGTCAGGGCGCGGCAGGAGTGGGAAGCGCCTGCTCGGCGATGGCCAGCACGGTCCGCAACGCGGCCGACGGGTTGTCCCTCCGCCAGGCGAGCGCGGCCTGCAGCCGGATCGGTTCGCCGGCCAGCCGCCGGTAGGCCAGCCCGGTCTGCTGGATGTGCCGGCACGACGACAGGGTCAGCGTGACCCCGACGCCGGCCGCCACCAGGGCGAGGATCGTGTAGGAGTCGGGTGCCTCCTGGACCACGCGCGGGTTGAACCCGGCGGACACGCAGACCCGCACGGTCGCGTCCCGCACCGTCGATCCCGCGTTGTCCGGGAAGCTCACGAACGGCTCGTCGGCGAGTGCGGAGACCGGCACCTCGTCCAGCCGGGCCAGCGGGTGGTCCGAGGGCAGGGCGCAGATCATCTCCTCCTCGTCGATCACCCGGGCCTCGACCCCGGGCGCGGTGACCGGCAGCCGCACGAAACCCAGGTCCAGCGAGCCGTCCGCCACCCGGGCCAGTGCCACGTTCGCGTACGTCTGGCCGCGCATGACCAGCTCCAGCCCCGGGTGCGCGGCGCGCACCGCGCGGGTGAGCAGCGGCAGGCTCTCGTGGCTCGACGCGCCCGCGAAGCCCACCGTCACCCGGCCGTATTCGCCGCGCCCGGCGGCGCGTGCCGCTCTGGTGGCGATGTCGAGGTCGTCCATCACCTTCCGCACCGGCCCGAGGAACGACTCACCGGCGCTGGTGAGCCGGACCGAGCGGGTGTTGCGCTCGAACAGCTGGACGCCGAGCTCCTTCTCCAGCTGCCGGATCTGCTGGGACAGCGGCGGCTGCGCCATCCGCAACCGCTTGGCGGCGCGGCCGAAGTGCAGCTCCTCCGCCACGGCCAGGAAGGAGGTCAGGTAGCGCAGCTCCACTATGACCAGCTCCGTCTTGATCTAACTTCGATTTGATATTGGACACTACTCAATGGGCCTGGCACCGTGAAACCCGCCCATCCACGACCCGCACAGGAGCGCCGATGCCCCTGCCGAGCCCGGACAAGACGATGAGCCTGCGCGAGGCCGTCGCGGCCTTCGTGCGCGACGGCGACACGGTCGCGCTGGAGGGGTTCACGCACCTCATCCCCACCGCGGCCGGGCACGAGATCATCCGGCAGGGCCGCCGCGACCTCACGGTGGTCCGGATGACCGCGGACATCGTGGTCGATCAGCTGCTCGCCGGCGGCTGCGTGCGCACGCTGGTGTCGTCGTTCGTGGGGAACTCCTCGGCCGGATCGCTGGGCGAGCTGCGCCGCCGGATCGAGCACGCCGACCCCGAGCCGCTGGAGTTCCAGGAATACAGCCACTACGGCATGATCTGCCGCTACCTGGCCGGGGCGCAGCGGCTGCCGTTCTACCCGCTGCGCTCCTACGCCGGCTCGGACCTGCCGCGGGTCAACCCGGCGATCCGCACGGTCACCTCGCCCTACGACGGCGAGCAGGTCGCCGTGGTCCCGCCGCTGAACCCGGACGTGACGATCATCCACGCCCAGCGCGCCGACCGCTCCGGCAACACCCAGATCTGGGGCCTGACCGGCGTCCAGGCCGAGGCGGTCTTCGCCGCGGAGAAGGCGATCGTGGTGGTCGAGGAGATCGTGCCCGCCGAGGTGGTCCGCTCCGACCCCAACCGCACGGTGGTGCCCGCGCACGCCGTGGACGCCGTCGTCGAATGCCCGCGCGGCGCGCACCCCTCGTTCGCGCAGGGCTACTACGACCGCGACAACGCCTTCTACCGGGCGTGGTCGGGCATCAGCAAGGATCGCGCGCGCCTGACCGCGTGGATGGCGGAATGGGTGTACGGCACGGCCGGCCACGCCGAGTACGTCGCCAGGCTCGGCGACGAGCATTGGGCGGGGCTCGCGGTCGGCGAAGCGCTCAGTGAACCGGTGAACTACGGGCGGCGGTTGTGAAGGACATGACCGCCGTGCCCACCGCGTCGGAGATCCTGTCCGTCGTCGCCTCGCGTGAGCTGGCCGGGAAGCGGACCGTGTTCGCCGGGATCGGCCTGCCCACACTGGCCGCATCGCTGGCGCACCTGACCGTGGCGCCGGACCTGGAGATCGTCTACGAGTCGGGCGTGTGCGGGGCGCACCCGTCGCACCTGCCGGAGACCATCGCCGACGCGGTGCTGGTCACCGGCGCCGAGGCGGTGCTGCCGATGCCCGCGCTGTTCGGGTACGTGCTGCAGGGCGGGCACATCGACGTCGGGTTCCTCGGCGCGGCGCAGATCGACCGGTGGGGCAACCTGAACTCGTCGGTCATCGGCGACTGGCACTCCCCGAAGGTGCGGCTGCCCGGCCCCGGCGGCGCGACGGAGGTCATGGCGAACTCGCGCGAGGTGTTCGTGGTGATGCGCCGCCACGAACCGCGGTCCTTTGTGGACGAACTGGACTTCTGCACCTCGCCCGGCCCGGACCGCGCGCTCGCCGACGGTGGGAAACCGTCCGGGCTCGGCGTCACGAGGGTGATCACCGGGCTGGGCATCCTCGCGCGCGGCGGCCCCGGCGAGGAGCTGCGGCTGGTCGCGCGGCACCCCGGGGTCACCGTCGAGCAGGTTCGCGCGGCGACCGGATGGCCGCTCGAGGTGGCCGGGGACGTGCCGGTGATCGAACCGCCGGGCGAGGCGGAACTACGGTTGCTGCGCGAGGATGTCGACCCGGAACGGGTGTACCTGCGATGAAGGAGAGGACCGTGCGGATCAGGATCGTCGGGACCGGGGTGATGGGCCGCGGGATCGCCCAGTGGGCCGCCACCGCGGGCCACACCGTGGAGCTGGCCGACGCCCGGCCGGAGTCGGTCGGCGAGGCCGTGGACTTCATCCGCGGCATGCTCGACCGCGCCGTGCAGAAGGGCCGCAGCACCGCCGCGGAGGCCGCGGCGATCGCCGGGCGGCTGGTGCCGCTGGCCGCCCCGGCCGAGCCGGGCGAGGTGGACCTGGTGATCGAGGCGATCCGGGAGGACCTGGACACCAAGGCCGCGCTGTTCACCGAGCTGGCGGACAACCTGCCCGCGACGGCGGTGTTCGCGACCAACACCTCGTCGCTGCCGGTCACGCAGATCGCCGCGCGGCTGGCGGACCCGTCGCGCCTGGTCGGCCTGCACTTCTTCAACCCGGCTCCGCTGATGAAGATCGTCGAGGTGATCCCGGGCGCGCGCACCCGCGCCGGCGTGGTGGACACCGTGTCGGCCCTGGTCCGCGAGTCCGGTCACCACCCGGTGGTCGTGTCCGACACACCGGGCTTCCTGATCAACCACGCCGGGCGCGGCCTGGTCACCGAGGCGCTCGCACTGCTGGAGCGCCAGGTCGCCGAGCCGGCCGAGCTGGACCGCGTCGCGCGGGACGTGCTGGGCCTGCGGATGGGCCCGTTCGAGCTGATGGACCTCACCGGCCTCGACGTCACCGCGACCGTGATCGAGTCGATCTGGACCGGGTTCCGCTACTCCGACCGGCTGCGCGCGTCGTTCCTCACGCCCAACCGGGTCGCGGCCGGGCTGCACGGGCGCAAGACCGGCCAGGGCTGGTTCGACTATGCCCCCGGCGCGGAACAGCCCGCGGAGAAACCGGTCACCGGGGACGCCGATCGTCCGGTGTGGACGGACGACGCGGACCTGCGCGCCGCGCTGACCGAGGCCGGCGCGAAGGTGGCCGACACCCTGACCGCGGAAGCGGTCGCGCTGGTCACGACCTGGGGCACCACGGTCGCGACCGTGATCGCCGCCCAGGCCCTGCCGCCGGAGCGCACCTTCGGCGTCGACCCGCTGTCGGTCCGCACGGCACGGCGGGTCCTGGCGATCACCCCGGCCGCCGACCCGGCCGACGCCCGCGACGCGCGGGCGGTGCTGGCCCGTGGCGGCAGCGCGGTGTCGGTGGTGCGCGACATCGAGGGCGGCGTCGCGCAGCGGCTGGTGTCGTCGATCGTCTCGGTGGCCACCTCGATCGCCGAGCAGGGCATCGCCGCACCGGCGGACATCGACCTGGGCGTGCGGCTCGGCCTCGGCTACCCGAAGGGCCCGCTGGCCTGGGGCGACGAGATCGGGACCGCCCGGCTGCTCATGCTGCAGCGCGCCCTGCACGAGGCGACCGGCGACCCTCGGTACCGGCCGACCCGGTGGCTGACCGAACGCGCGCAGCTCGGCCTGCCGCTCACCGCCACCGGAACCGCACCCGCGGACGTCTGAGGAGGAACGGCGCGATGCTGGCACGGGACTTCGGGCTCACCGAGACCCAGCGCGACTTCCGCCGGATGGCGGCGGAGTTCGTGGACGCCGAGATCGTCCCGCACGCCCGCGAGTGGGACCGCGCCGAGCAGGTCGACCGGGCCGTGGTGCGGCGGCTGGGCGAGCTCGGGTTCCTCGGCCTGACGCTGGGCGAGCGCTACGGCGGCGTGGACGCCGACGTGCTGTCCTACGTGCTGGTCACCGAGGAGCTGGGCCGCGGTGACTCGGCGGTGCGGGGCATCGTGTCGGTGTCGCTCGGCCTGGTCGCGAAGACAATCGCCGCGCACGGCACCGAGGAGCAGAAACAGGAGTGGCTGCCGCGGCTGAGCAGCGGCGCGGCGCTGGGCTGCTTCGGCCTCACCGAGCCGGGCACCGGCTCCGACGCCGGCTCGCTGCGCACCCGCGCGAGGCGGGACGGCTCCGACTGGGTGATCGACGGCAGCAAGATGTTCATCACCAACGGCACCTGGGCCCAGGTCGCGCTGACGTTCGCCCGCACCGGCGACACCGGCATCACCGCGTTCCTGGTGCCCACCGATGCGCCCGGCTTCACCGCGCGGGAGATCAAGGGCAAGCTCGGCCTGCGCGGCCAGGCGACGGCGGAGCTGACCTACGACGCCGTGCGCGTACCGGACTCCGCCCGGCTGGGCGAGGTCGGCCGGGGCCTGGGCATCGCGCTCGGCACGCTGTCCCGCGGCCGGATCTCGGTGGCGGCGGGAGCCGTCGGCGTGGCCCAGGCCGCTCTCGACGCGGCCACCGGCTATGCCACCGGGCGCGAGCAGTTCGGCCGGCCGATCGCCTCGTTCCAGCTGGTGCAGGAGCTGCTCGCGGACGCCGCGGTGGACGTGCAGGCGTCGCGGCTGCTCACCCACCAGGTCGCCCGCATGGCCGACGCGGGGATGACGCCGAAGGAGTACGCCACGGACGCCTCGGCGGCGAAGTACCACGCGAGCGAGACCGCCGTGCGCGTGACGAACAACTGCCTGCAGGTGTTCGGCGGGTACGGGTTCATCGACGAGTACCCCGTCGGCAAGTACGTCCGGGACGCGCGCGTGCTCACCCTCTACGAGGGCACCAGCCAGGTGCAGAAGCTGATCATCGGCCGGGACCTGACCGGCGTGGACGCTATGACGTGATGCCCAGGCGGGCCAGCTGCGCCTCGAACGGGACGAACTCGTCCGCATCGGTTTCCGGCGCGGCGGCCGGCCGGCCGGCCATCACCGCGGCCAGCTCACCGGCGGCGCGGTCGATGCGGGCGGTGAGGTCACCGTCCGGGCCGTCGGACGCGCCCCAGTCCGCCGAGGCGGCGAACACCGCGGTGGGCACCACGTCGGCACGCAGGTAGGCGAACAGGGGCCGCAGGGCGAACTCCAGCGCGAGCGAGTGCCGGGCGGTGCCCGCGGTCGCGGCGATGAGGACGGGCTTGCCCTGCAGCGAACCAGCCTCGATCACGTCGAAGAACGACTTGAACAGGCCACTGTAGGAGGCGTTGAAGATCGGCGTGACGACGATGAGCCCGTCCGCGCGGGTGACGGCGTCGATCGCGTCGCCCAGCTTGGGGCTGGGGAATCCGGTGACGAGGTTGTTGGCGATGTCACCGGCGAGGTCGCGCAGCTCGACCACCGTCACGGCGGCGCCGATCTCCCTGGCGGTGGCCTGCGCGAGCCGGTCGCCCAGCAGCCGCGTCGACGAGGGGCTGCTCAGGCCGGCCGAGACGACCGCGAGTGTGCGGGACATGAACCTCACCCTGCTCAACTAGTTGTGCGTTCAACTATGCAGGGTCAACCGGCGCGGCGGCGCCGGTATTCCGGCCGCCCGCGGCTCACTGCTGGTAGGACTCGACCTCGCCGGCCGGGCGGGCCTGCGCCTGGTCCGGGTTCTCCCCGAACTCGCGTGCCGCCCGGCGCCGGCGGAGCAGGTCCCAGCACTGGTCCAGCTGCTCCTCGACCCGGCGCATCCGGGCGCGGTCGTCGTCGCTCAGGCCGCCGCCAATCGACCGGGACCGCAGCTCGTGCTCCTCGGCGATCAGCCTGTCGATGTCGGCGATGATCTCCTGGTCGGCCATGGTCTTCTCCTCGTTCCGGGGTCCGGGTCCGACCGTACCCGCGATCACGACCGCGCACGCGGGTAGCTGCGGCCCTTCCACGCAGCGCCGCGGCCGCGCCAGTGCTGGATCGCCGAGTCGACGGTCATCACCAGGTACAGGGCCGCGGTCACCGGCAGCAGCACCGCGGCCGGCCAGGGCCGGCCGTGGTAACGCAGCATCGGGACGAAGGTCAGCGTCATCAGCAGCCACGCCGCGAGAGCGAGGAAGCGCGGGACACCGGTGCTCGCGAAGGTCAGCACCGGCGGGGCGAGGAACACCACGGCCAGGCCGAGCACGGTGCCCGCGAGCAGCACGACCGAGTCCCGCAGCTGGGTGTAGGCGCTGCGGGCGACCATCCGCCACAGCGAGCGCAGGGTCGGGTACGGGCGGACGCTGCGCACGTCCCCGGCGAGACCGAGCCAGATACGGCCACCGGCGCGCTTGATCGCCCGGCCGAGGGCGACGTCGTCGATCACCGCGTCCCGGATCGCCGCCACTCCCCCGGCCCGCTCCAGCGCCGTGCGCCGCACCAGGCAGCAACCGCCGGCGGCCGCGGCGGTGCGGCCGGGGCCGTTGACGCGGCGGAACGGGTAGAGCATCGCGAAGAAGTACACGAACGCGGGAACGACGAGCCGTTCCCAGGCGGTGCGGGTGCGCAGGCGGGCCATCTGCGACACGAGGTCGCGCTCCCCGGCGGCCTCGACCAGGGCGGTCACCGAGTCCGGTCCGTGCGCGATGTCGGCGTCGGTGAACAGCAGGAACTCGGCGTCCCCCGCCTCCCCCGTGCCGCGGGCGAGCGCCCACGGCTTGCCGGCCCACCCGGGCGGCCGATCACCCGATGCGGTGATCGTGAGCCGGTCGCCCCCGATCCTGCGGGCGACGGCGGCCGTGTCGTCGCCGCTGCCGTCGTCCACCAGCACCACGCGCAGGGGCCCGGGGTAGCGCTGGGCGAGCAGCGTGGGCAGGGTTTCCGGCAGGACGGCGGCCTCGTCCCGGGCGGGCACGACGACCACCACCGAGGGCCAGTTCGCGGGCCGGTGACGGGGCGGGAGACGCTGGTCGGTGCGCCAGAAGCCGGTCGCGGCCAGCCACAGCCAGGCCAGCAGCGCGACGACCGCCAGGATGATCACCCGACCAGCCTGCCACCCCGCGAGCCGGACCGGAGTCGTGACGGACCGGGCCGCGTGCGGTACTGTTGATGTCGTCGGGAGTTTCTCGCAGGCTGGCACCGGGCCGGTTTCGTTCCCTTCGGTTGGCCCGTCGTGGTTGATCCTCCACGAGAGAAGTTCCTTTTTGACCTCTTCGACTTCCGTCGTTCCGGACCGGAAGAGTCCCAAGCCGCTGCTGTCGGACCAGGCCTCGATGACCGAGATGGTGGTCATCCGTGCGTTCCTGATCATCCCGTTCGTCGCGCTGATCGTGGCCGTTCCCGTGTTCTGGGGCTGGGGGGTGAGCTGGCTCGACCTCGCGGTCGCCGCCGCCTTCTTCACCGTGTCCACTTTGGGCATCACCATCGGCTACCACCGGTATTTCACGCACGGTGCGTTCCGCGCCAACCGTCCACTCCGGATCGCGCTGGCGATCGCGGGGAGCATGGCCGCGCAGGGACCGGTGCTCGGCTGGGTCGCCGACCACCGGCGGCACCACGCCTTCTCCGACCGCGCGGGTGATCCGCACTCGCCGTGGCTGTTCGGCACCTCCCCGGTCGCGCTGGCCAAGGGTTTCTGGCACGCGCACATGGGCTGGCTGTTCGGCCGCGACCGGACCAATGTGGACCGGTTCGCCCCGGACCTGGCCGCGGACGCCGACATCCGTGCGGTGGACCGGTTGTTCCCGCTGTGGGTGTCGTTGTCCGTGCTGCTGCCGGCGCTGATCGGCGGGCTGGCCACCCTGTCCTGGTGGGGTGCCCTGACCGGCTTCCTGTGGGCGGGGCTCGCGCGGGTGTCCTTCCAGCACCACGTGACCTGGTCGGTCAACTCGATCTGCCACATGATCGGCGACCGCCCGTTCGCCAGCCGGGACCGCTCGGCCAACTTCTGGCCGCTGGCGATCCTGTCCATGGGCGAGTCGTGGCACAACTCCCACCACGCCGATCCGACCTGCGCCCGGCACGGCGTGCGCCGTGGGCAGATCGACGTGTCCGCCCGGGTGATCTGGGCGTTCGAACGTCTCGGCTGGGCCTGGCAGGTGCGCTGGCCCACCGAGCAGCGGCTGGCCCGGCTGGCCGTGAAGTCAACCGCGTCAACCGCACCGTCGAAGGGATCGTCATGACCTGGGCTCGCCATGCTTCCCAGCCGCAACCCGAGACCGGTCCGATCGCGCAGGCGCGCGCCCGGATGGCACAGGACGAGGCGATCGCCCACCACCGCGCCGCGCGTACGGTCGCCGACCACGCGCTGGACGCACACGACTGCCGCGAGCTGCTGGACATGCTCGGGCTGAGCACGAAGGGCGCGGTTTCCGCGCTCTGATCACAAGAAGAAAGAAAATCAAGGAGAAACACATGGCACAGGGCACCGTCAAATGGTTCAACGCCGAAAAGGGCTTCGGCTTCATCGCGCAGGAGAGCGGCCCCGACGTCTTCGTCCACTACTCGGAGATCGACGGCAACGGCTTCCGCAGCCTTGAAGAGAACCAGCAGGTGACCTTCGAGATCACCCAGGGCGCCAAGGGCCCCCAGGCGAGCCGGGTCAGCATCGTCTGACCTCCCGCTCACAGTTTTCGACGGGCCGGTTCCCCTCGCGGGGGGCCGGCCCGTCGGCATTCCCGGCCCGGTCAGGCCCCGTCGGCCCCGGCCAGCTCGGGCAGCCCCGCCGGACTGCCCGCGTCGATCCAGCGCGCCAGCCGGTCGCGGGTGAACAGCTCGTCCAGCACCATGAACGCCGCGCCCACCACGCCGGCCTTCTCGCCCAGCGACGAGCGCACGATCCGCAGGTCCCGCGTCGCCAGGGGCAGCGACCGGCCGTAGATCACCTCGCGGATCGTGGCGAGCAGGTGGTCGCCCGCGCCGGCCACCCCGCCGCCGATCAGCAGCAGCGACGGGTTGAAGAAGCTGATCAGCATCGCCAGCTGGTCGCCGATCAGCCGCCCGGCGCGCTGGACCAGCTCCAGCGCCGCCCGGTCGCCGTTCTGCGCGGCCCACGCCACGTCCTCCGCGGTCACCACGCCACCGGCAGCGAGCCGCTCGGCCAGGACCGGGCTGCGGCCCTCCTTCGCCGCCGCCTCACCGTCGCGGGCCAGGGCCGCGCCACCCGCGAGTGCTTCCAGGCAGCCGATGTTGCCGCACCGGCACACGACCGTGGTGTCGGCGCGGGCGGCGGTGTGCCCGATGTCCCCGGCGCAGCCCTGGCTGCCGCGGTGCAGGCGGCCGCCGGAGATCAGCCCGGCGCCGATCCCGGTGCCGATCTTCACGTAGAGGTAGTCGCGGGCCCCGGCCGCCACGCCCGCCCGGAACTCGCCCAGCGTCATCGTGTTGACCTCGTTGTCCACCCACACCGGCGCGTGGTGCCGCCGCGCGAAGTGGTCCCGGACCGGGTAGCCGTCCCAGCCCGGCATGATCGGCGGTGCGCTCGGACGGCCGGTGGCGAACTCCACCGGCCCGGGCAGCCCGATGCCGACGCCCCACACGACCGCGTCCGGGCGGGCGGCCAGCAGCTCGTCGAACAACGCGCCGACCTGGGCCAGTACCGGTTCGGGTCCGCGCGCGACGTCGGCGGGCTCGGTGCGCTGGGCGAGCAGGCTCCCGGCCAGGTCGGTGAGCCCGGCGTTGATGCTGGTCGCGCCCAGTTCGGCGGTGAGGATCACCCCGGCACCGGAGCGGAACCGCAGTTCGCGCGGCGCACGGCCACCGCTGGAGGGGCCGAGCTCGCCGTCCTCGAGCAGCCCGGCGCGCATCAGGTGGCCGACCCGCTGGCTGATGACCGTGCGTCCCAGCCCGGACCGGCGGCCCAGTTCGGGACGGGTCCGGGCGGCGCCGGAGCGCACCAGGTCGAGCACCTGGACCAGATCGTCGAGCTGGTCGGACGGGATGGTTGCGGTCACGGCGGTCCCTTCGCTCGCACTACCGGAGATTCGTACCAAACCCGGGGTCAGCCGGGCGTGACGTCCACCCAGTCGCGACGGGCCGCGGACGCCAGGACCGCCTCGGTGATCGCCGCGGCGCGCGCCCCGTCCGCCAGCGTCGGCAGCCCGTCGGGCTTCTCGCCGCGCATCGCGGCGTAGGCGTCGGCGACGAAACCGGTGAAGGAGTCGAGGTAACCCTGCGGGTGACCGGCGGGGACGAGGTTGCGGGCCGTGGCGTCCGGGCCGAGCGCGGGGTCGCCGCGGTGCAGGATGCGCGTGCCGTCCCGGCGGCCCATCCACAGGATTTCCGGATCCTGCTGGTCGAAGGCGTACTCGGCGTCCGGCGTGTCGACGCGCAGCTGGAGCTCGTTGCGGCGGCCCGGGGAGATCTGGCTGATCACGGCGGAGCCGAATACGCCCTGGCCGGTCTCGAACTGCACCAGCGCCGCGTCCTCGGTGTCCACTTCGGACCCGGCGCGCACCGGCACGGCACGCGGCAGGACGGCGTGCACCCGCGCGATCCGCTGCCCGGTGACGAACTCCGCCAGATCGCACCAGTGCACGCCGATGTCGCCGAACGCGCGGGACGGGCCGCCCAGCTCCGACCGCACGCGCCAGTTCGTATCGGTGTCGCGGGAGAGCCAGTCCTGCAGGTAGCCGCCGTGGACGAGGCGGATCCGCGCCCCGCCCAGCCGCTGCCGCATCTCACGCACGACCGGGTAGAAGCGGTAGGCGAACGGGACGGCCACCACCCGGTCGGTGTCGCGCCAGCGCTGCCGGAGGTCGGCCACCTCGGCGGTGCTCATGCCCACCGGCTTCTCCAGCACCACGTGCTTGCCTGCGGCGAGCGCGATGCGGGTGAGCGGGGCGTGCAGCGCGTTCGGGGTGCAGATGTGCACCACGTCGACCTCCGGCGCGGCCGCGAGCTCCGCGGCGCTGTCGACGGCCGTGCGGGCGCCCAGTTCCGCCGCGGCCTGCCGGGACCGCGCGGGGGTGGAGGCGGCGACCGCGACCAGGTCCTGGCCCAGGGTGCGCACCGCACGGGCGTGCACGGCTCCGATGAAGCCCGCACCGATGATCCCGGCGCGCAACGGCTCGCTCACCACTTCTCCCCCTGTTGGCAGATCTTCTGCACTACTGAAATCATCTAATGCACAAATTGAACAAAAGTCAAGGCGAAAAAAAGGGGCGTCGTCCTCGACCAGCCTGGGGGTCACTGGGAGAACGACGCCTCCACCATCATAGCCGTTTCTCCGGCGCACGCGCACGCTGAACGGCTTCGGGCACGAAACAGGCCGGCGAGCCCCCAGGTCCCGCCGGCCGCGCATCCGCTGCAGCGGATGACGTCGGTCAGAATAGGTGCACGGCGGGCGTGTTTGTCAACGGCTTGCGGCTGGCTGAGAATGGCAGCCGACCACCGGGCGTCCGCTGCGGCGGACGGCACCCTTCGAGCGCGAGGAACCCCATGGACGACGGCGGGCACGAGGGCGGCTCCCTCGCCGCCAAGATCACGCACCTGATCGGCACCCTCTACCCGGGGGGCAGGCCCGGGTACGCGAAGCTCGCGGCGCAGATCCGGGAACGCACCGGATCGACGCTGTCGAGCACCTACCTGTGGGAGCTGGCCAGCGGCCGCAAGCGCAACCTGACGCAGGAGACGCTGGGCACGCTCGCCGCCTTCTTCGGGGTGCCGCCGGAGTACTTCCTGGACGACGCGGTGACCTCGCGCGTCGACGCCCAGCTCGAGCTGGCGCGGGCGCTGCGCAACCACAAGGTGCGGTCGATCGCGCTGCGCGCGGAGGGGCTGTCCGACGATACGCTGGACGCGCTGCTGGCCATGGTCACCGAGGCCCGCAAGATCGAGCGGCTCGGACCGCCGGCCGGGCAGCCGGACGACGAGCCGGGCGCGTAGGCCGTGCAGGTGCCTGCGGGTCCGGGCGGAGGTGACGGCGGCGACATGATCACCCGACGCGGGCTGCGGCGGTGCCAGGCCCTGGTGGCGGAGCTGCCGCTGCCCGCACCGTTCTCCGTGCCGGCACTGGTGGACGCCCTGGCCCGGCGGCGCGGGCGGCCGATCCACGTGCGCGCCCTGCCACCGGGCGCGGGCACCGGCGCGTGCGGGGCGTGGATCCGGCTGGCCTCCGCGGACGTCATCTACGTCGAGGACAGGACCAGCCGGGTACACCGGGACCACATCGTGCTGCACGAGATCGGGCACCTGCTGTGCGACCACCCCGGCGACGGTGCGCACCCGCTGGCCCGGGTGCTGCCGGACCTGTCCCCCGAGCTGATCCAGCGGCTGCTGGCCCGCACCGGGTACACCACGGCGGACGAGCAGGAGGCCGAGCTGGTGGCGAGCCTGATCCGGACCGCCGCACGGGCCCGCGCGAGCTGGACGACAACCGGAGCGCTCGCCGAGTTCGAAACGGCGCTCGGTCTGCGGGGAACGTAGGTGGCGGCGAGCGGCCGCTGCCGGGGTGCGCGGTGAGCCCGGCGGACCTGGCGACCGCCGGCACGGACGTGCTCGTTGCCGGCACCCTCGTGCTGTGGGCGGCGCTGGTCGTGCGCGCCCCGGCCGCCCTGCGCTCGCCGCCGCGGCGGCGCATGCTGATCGCGCTCGCGAGCCTCGCCACGTCGATCACCATCGCCCTCGATCCGGTGGCCGGGCTGCTCGAGCGCGCCTTCCGGCCCGGCACCAGCTGCGGGATCGTGACGAACGTCTGGGGCGTCATCAGCTCCGCCCTCATCCTCGACTTCGTCCTGGCCGCCACCTCCCGCCGCCGCCCGCTGCTCGTCTACGGCGGCGCGGCCGTAGCCGGCACCACCTTGGTGCTGCTCACCACCGGCGCCGCCACGACGGGCTGCGTCACCCCGGCCGATGCGCCCTGGTTCGGCCTGTTCTGGTGGCTGCTGTGCCTGGCGCACGTCCTGGGCACCGGCCCGGCCGCCGTGCTGTGCGCCCGGTACGCGCGGCGCGCCACGACGCGGCCGCTGCGCGCCGGGTTGTCCATGCTCACCGCGGGGTTCGCCTCGTCCACGGTGTTCTGGGGCGTGGTCGTGCCCGCCTACCTGGTGACCCTGTCCCCGTGGCTGGGCGCGGCGTTCTCCCTCAACGCCGGCCTCACCGCGTGGATCATGGCGCTCGGTGTGGCGTTGCCGCAGCTGCTGCGGATGCACCGCGCCGCCGGCGACCGCCGGACGGCGCGGCGGCTGGAACCGGTGTGGCGGCGGCTGGTCACCTCGGTGCCGCACGTCCACCTGCCGGAGAGCGGTCACTGGGCGAGCGACCTGCGGCTGTACCGGCGGATCATCGAGATCCGGGACGCGATCCTGGTCCTGGCCGACTACGCGGGCGCGGACACGATCGAGGCGGCCCGTGCGCACGTGCGCGGCCGGCGCGGCGCGGAAGCCCTCGCCGCCGCCTGCTGGCTACCGCTCGCCCAGGCGGCGAAGGCACGCGGGGAGGCACCCCGGGCGGCCGCGGCCGCGACGAACGAGTCGGGCACGGAGTGGGCCGACGAGGTCGCCTTCGCCCTCACCCTCGCCGAGCACTGGGACTCCCCGCTGGTGCGGGCGTTCCGCCAGGAGCCGCAACGTCAGCGGTAGCGGCCCGCCGCGGGGCAGTCAGACCAGCGAGCGGCCGGTGCGCAGACGGCGCCGCAGGTCCCACAGGCAGGCGTTGAACGGGAACGCCCGCACCGGCCGGGGCGAGGACCGCACCGCGACCGCGACCGCCCGGCACAGCCGGTCGAACCGGCGCTGGTCACGGGATGTCCAGCCGAGCTGCATCTCGTCCCGGAAGCGGGCGGGCAGGAACCCGGTGGTGACGAACCGGTGGAACGGCCCGAGCGCCCGGCTGACGACCCCGGGCAGGAACTTCAGCTCCGCGATCCCCATCAGGTACTCGCGCACCTCGGGGCCGATCGAGATCCGCTCGACCGCCGTGCGCCAGTACTCCTCGAACGCCGCCCGGTCCGGCGGCCACATGTCCTGCCGGACCTGCAGCGTCGTGCCCAGGACGGCCGAACTCCGGTAGAGCTCGCCGTCCGGGTCCGCCAGCGGGCCGAGGAACGCCTCGTGGACGTCCTCGAGCCCCCGGTACAGGCACGCGGCGACCCACAGTTGCAGCTTCGGGTCGAAGGCGTGGTAGGACACCGGGCTGGCCGCGGTGGAGCGGACACGGGCATGTGCGGCGTTGACCGCCCTGCGGTAGGCCCGGCGCTCCTCCTCGGTGCCGAGCGCGGCGACGGCCAGGTAGGTCACCGTGGTCCGGCTCCGCCTGACCGGGTGCCGGTACAGGTTCCCGCCGGCCACGCGGCTCTCCACCACACCCTGGCCGACCGACGGGTGCGCGAGCTGCATGATCACGTTCGCGGAACCGGCCAGGAGGCCGGCGCCGAGCACGGCGTCGCCGAGGCGGGTGGTGGCGGCCCGGGGCATCGTCGGCCTCCGATGTGCTCACGCCTGTTCGCAGATATTGCAGCGCGCCTGGATCCGCCCTGTCAAGATGAGGACGTGGAACCGACATCGCTGCGCACCTACGGCGGCGTCGCGGGCGAGGACCGGCGGGCCGAGCGCCGCGCGCAGCTCCTCGAAGCCGGCCTGGAGCTGCTCGGCACGCGCGAGGGCGACCGGAACCTCACCGTGCGGGGTGTGTGCCGGCGGGCCGGACTGGCCGCGCGGTACTTCTACGAGAACTTCGCCGACCGGGACGCGCTCGCCGTGGCGGTCCACGACCGGGTGGTCGAGAGCATCGCCGCGACGACCCTCGACGCCGTCCGGAACGCGCCCGGCGACGCCCGGGCCAAGATCCACGCCGGGCTGAGCCGGCTGGTCCGCTCGATCGCCGAGGACCCGCGCACGGGCTTCCTGCTGTTCTCCCCGGCGCTGCACGACACCGTCCTGGCCGAGCGGCGGGCCGCCGCCGCGCGCTGGTTCGCCGTGCTGCTGGGCCTGCAGGCACGCGAGTTCTACGGAATGCCCTCCACCGCGCGGCTGGACCTGTTCGCCGAGATGCTGGTCGGCGGGCTGTCGCAGGCGCTGACCTCGTGGCTGGCCGGCACCCTCCCACTGTCCGAAGAGGACCTCGTGGCGCACTGCACCGAGGTTTTCCTGGCCGTGTCGCGGATCGCGGACACGGCTGGGTAGCGGGCGCCGGGGAAGCACCGTCGGACAGCGATCACGAGGAGGCTGGGGATGAGCGGGTACTGGTTGCGCCGGATCGCGCGGTGCGACCCGGAGCGGGACCACCAGGAGATCTACCGGATCTCCATCGGCTTCGAGTTCCCCTGGGACTACCAGCGGGCGCTGGAGTTCGCCCTGTTCCGGACCTACTGCGTGCCGAGCATCTCGCACCTGCTCGCCGCGACCGGCGAGTTCGAGAAGCGGCCGCAGAAGCGCTACGACGACACCGCCGTGCTGATGGCGGAACTGGCCGAGCACGGGTACGACTCACCACGGGGCCGGGAAGCGCTGAGCACGATCAACCGGATGCACGGCCGGTACCGCATCGGCAACGACGACATGCGGTACGTGCTGTCGACGTTCGTCTACGACCCGGTCGACTGGATCGACCAGTTCGGGTGGCGGCGGCTGCACGAGAACGAACGGCTGGCCGCGTACTTCTACTTCCGCGAGGTCGGCCGGCGCATGGGGATCAAGGACATTCCCGGCGACTTCGACGCGTTCCGCGAGTTCAAGGACGCCTACGAGGAGGCGAACTTCGTCCACTCGCCGGACAACCACCGGATCGGCCGGTACACGGTGGACCTGTTCTGCTCCTGGTTCCCGAAGCCGGTCCGCCCCGCCGTGGCGCTGGGGGTGCGCAGCCTGCTGGACGAGCGGATGCTCGCGGCGTTCGGATTCGGTCCGGCCCCGGCCTGGGCCGGCCGCGCGGTGCGGGCCGGGCTGCGCGCCCGGGCTGCGCTGGTGCGGCCGCTGCCGCGACGCCGCAAGTCCAAGCTGCTGCACTCGAAGGTGCGCAGCTACCCCGGCTACCCCACCGGGTACTCGCCGTCGGACCTCGGTGCCGCCGGGCCGGCGGCGGACATCGATCCGGCCCTGCTGCGCCGCCGGTCCCGCTGAGCGGCTTCTCCCCGCTCCGCCGATCGGCGGAGCGGGGAGAAACGGGGCGGCGCGGCCCACCCCCAGGGGGCCGCGCCGCCCCGGGTGTCACGCGGCGGTGGCGGCCTCGAAGAACCACGCCACGGTCAGCGCGCCCGGGTCCACGACGCCGCGGGCGTGCTCGCCGACGTAGCTGGCCCGGCCGCGTTTGGCCAGCATCTCCTCCGTGGAGAGGGCGCCGACCTGCGCCGCTTGCGCGGCGTCCTTCAGGGCGGTCTCCACGTCGGCGTTCCGCTCGGCCGCGGCGGTCAGGGCCCGCGCCGCCGGCACCATCGCGTCGACCATCGTCTTGTGACCCACCTCGGCACCGCCGAGACGGCGGACGGTGGCCTCCGCCTCGGTCGCCGCGACGCTCAGGCTGCGCGCCGACAGCTCCTCGTCGCCCAGGCCCTTGGCGAACTCGCGGAACCACATGCCGAACAACGGCCCGCTGGTGCCGCCGGTGTGGAGGAACGCGTTGGACACCGAGGTGAACACCGCGCCGGGCGTCCGCGGGTCGTCCAGGTACAGGTTCGCGCGCACCTTCGCCAGGGCGAGCCGCAGGTTGGTCCCGTAGTCGCCGTCACCGGCGAGACGGTCCAGTTCGGTCAGTTGCGTGCCGCGCTCGTCGATCACCGCGGCGAACCGCTCGATCCACGCCCGAGTGTCCACAATCGTCTCCTTCACCACGTCAGGGCCGGGGTGGCCACCGGCGAGTCCCACAGGGCGAGCAGCTCGTCGTCGGCACGCAGCAGCGTGATCGAGCAGCCCCGCATGTCCAGCGCGGTCACGTAGGACCCGACCAGCGCGCGTCCGATGCGGACACCGAGCCCGTCCAGGAACACCGACAGCTCGCGGTGCACCACCGACAGCTCCAGCCCGTGCGTGGAGCCGAGCCCGTTGACGATCGCGATCACCCGGTCGCCGCGGTCCAGCCCGAGCGCGGCCACGATCGGTTTCGTCAGGTCCGCCACCAGTTCGCGCACCGGCGCGTAGGGACGGCGGCCGATACCGTGCTCGCCGTGGATGCCGACGCCGAACTCGATCTCGCCGTCCGGCAGGTCGAACGAGGGCTTGTCCTGGCCCGGCTGGGTGCACGCGGCCAGCGCCAGCGCCATCGTGCGGGCCGAGCTCACGATCCGCTCCCCGAGCGCCGCGACCTCGTCGAGCGAGGCGCCGTTCTCGGCTGCCGCACCGCAGATCTTCTCCACCGCGACCACCGCGGCCGTGCCACGCCGCCCGGGTGCGCCGTCCTCCTGGCCGTCGGTGGCGAGGTCGTCGTCCACGAGGACGGTCCGCACCTGGATGCCGTCCTCCGCGGCGAGTTCGGCTGCTATCCGGAAGTTCAGCACGTCCCCGGTGTAGTTCTTGACGATCAGCAGCACACCGCGGCCGCGGTCGGCCGCGCCGATCGCCGCCCGGATCTGGTACGCGGTCGGGCTGGCGAAGACCGCCCCGGGGACCGCGGCGTCGAGCATGCCCGTGCCGACGAACCCGGTGTGCAGCGGCTCGTGCCCGGAGCCACCGCCGGAGACCAGCGCGACCTTGTCCGACTGCTGCGCCCGGACCACGTACGCCGGGTCCTCGTGGTACCGGATCAGGTCTGGATGGACCCGCTGGAGCCCCTCCAGCGCCTCCCGCACGAAGTCGTCCGGATCATTCACGAGTTGGCGTACTGCCATGCCACCCCTCCGTCATCATCGACCTACATTCGACATCGTCGAATTGCGTACGAAGATAGAGCGGTGGCTCACTGTTGTAAAGTGCGTGCGGTCAGAAGGGTGCACCGATGATCCAGTCCGTCGACCGGGCGGTCCGCGTGCTCGCCGTGCTGCAGGCGGAACGGCGGTTGAGCCTGTCCGAGATCGCGGCCCGGCTCGGGCTCGCGCCGTCCACCGTGCACGGGATCATCAAGACGCTCCAGGCGCACGGCCTGGTGCTACAGGACCGCGACTCGGCCCGCTACCGGCTCGGGCCCGCGGTGCTCAAGCTGGGCAACGTCTACCTCGACACCCTCGAACTCCGCTCCCGCGCGCTGACCTGGGCCGCGGAGCTGGCGCGCACCACCGGGTGCGCGGTGCGGACCGGGGTCCTGCTGCCGGGCGAGGTGATGATCGTGCACCACGAACCGCGCCCGGACGGTTCCCGCCAGATGCCCGAGGTCGGGATCGTCATCCCGGCCCACGCGAGCGCGCTCGGCAAGGCGATGCTGGCCTGGTCCCCCGATCTCGCGCCGGAGCCGTTGCGCAGCATGACCCGGGACACCATCACCGACCCGGACGAACTGGCCGGGCACCTGGAGCGGATCCGCGGCGAGGCGCTCGCGACCGAGGTGGAGGAGGCGGTGATCGGCGAGTGCGGCGTGGCCGCGCCGATCTTCGACGCCGGACAGGACGTGGCCGGCGCGATCGGCGTCGTGGTGCCGATGACCGACTGGCCGCCCGGACCGGCCGTCGACGGCGCGGTGCGCGAGGCCGCCCGGGCGATCTCCCGGGAACTGGGCGCGCCGGGCTGGCCGGGACGGGCATGACCGGGACCCGCACGGGTACCCCGCGGGCATGACGACCTCACCGTTCGAACCCGACCCCTACCTGAGCGAGGAGCGCATCGCGGCCGCGGACGCCGGCCCCGGCGCGCCGGAACCGGCGCCGGGGTTCGGGCCGCGCGGGGCCACCGCCGACGACGAACACCGCACGGACGCGGCGGATCAGGAGCGCGAGGACTCCTGATCCGCCCCGTGCGGCACACCTCCGGCAGAAGGCAGCGCTTACGGTTTGCGGCCGACCGCCCCGACGATGCACTGCGCGGCAAGGCTGAGCGGCGCCAGGCGCGGGCCGTCCGGCCACCACTCGTCGCACGCCGCCAGGCCCGGCTCGGACACCGCGTTCGGCTTGACCAGCTCGAGCCCGGACAGCATCTCCAGGATCTCCGCGCGGGTGCGGAACCGCCCGGCACCCATCGGCCCGTGGACCAGGATGTTCTCGATCCGCTTGGCCACCTCGGTCAGTTCCGGCACCTCGGGGTCGAAGAAGTGCGAGAACACCACGTAGGAACCCGACGGCAGCGCATCGATGTAGCGGCGCATGACGGCGGCCGCACCGTCGCCCTCGAAGTGGTGCATGGTGCCGACGTGCAGCAGCACCAGCGGCTCGGCGAAATCGATGTGGCGCCGCACGACCTCGTTGTCCAGGACCTTCGACGGATCGAAGATGTCCGCCTCGGTCATGTGGACGAACTCGTTCTCCTCGAGCAGCGCGCGGCCGTGGGCGAGGACGACCGGATCGTTGTCCACGTAGACCACGGTCGCCTCGGGGTTCGCGCGCTGCACGATCTGGTGGGTGTTCTCCGCGGTGGGCAGCCCGGAACCGCAGTCGAGGTACTGGCCCAGCGTGGTCTGGTTGGCCAGGAACCGGCAGGCCCGGTTGAGGAAGCCGCGGTTGCCGCGGGCGATGTCGACCGCTTCCGGGACCGCCTCGTTGATCTTCCGCATGACCGCGCGGTCGACCTCGTAGTGGTCCTTGCCACCGAGGAAGCCGTCATAGATGCGGGCGATGCTGGGCCGGGTCGGGTCGACACCGACGGGCACCTGGCTGGGCGAAGAAGCCATCACGTACACCTTCTCGCGAGCGGGCGGGTCGACATAGCGTAGTGCTTCGCCTCCGCGGCGTGAAAGCGCCGTCCCGGCCGCCGCCTGGCCTCTTGCGGGACGCGCAGGCCGGCCGCAGGCTCGTGCCGGGAGGATCACCCGAGGGAACTGGAGCCGGTGCCGTGACCGATGTGCGGGCGTTGCACGAGTGGGTGCGGGGACACCGCGCGCAGATGATCGGCGACCTGGCCGCCTGCACCGGTCTGGAGACGCCGAGCACCGACCGGCTGCTGCTGGAGGCCGGCCTGTCCTGGCTGGACGGCTGGGTGCGCGCGCGGCTGGGCGAGCCGTCGTCGGTGCAGGTCACCGGGGGCGGCCGGTTCGGCGACGTCCGGGTGTACGACTACGCGGGCTCGGACGCGGCGCCGGTGCTGTTGCTGTGCCACTACGACACCGTGTGGCCGCCAGGGACCCTCGCGCACTGGCCGTTCACAGTGGACGGTGACCGGGCGACCGGGCCGGGCGTGTTCGACATGAAGGCCGGGCTGGTCCAGGCGGTGTGGGCACTGCGGGCGCTGGATGCGGCGGGCCTGCCGCGTCCGCCGGTGCGGCTGCTGCTCAACGGCGACGAGGAGATCGGCAGCCCGGTGTCGCGGCCGGTGATCGAGTCGGCGGCGGCCGGGGTGCGGGCGGCGCTGGTGTTCGAGGCGGCGGCGGGCGGCGGGGTGAAGACGGCACGCAAGGGCGTCGGGATCTACCGGGTCACCACGACGGGCGTGGCGGCGCACGCCGGGCTCGACCCGGCCAAGGGCGCGAGCGCGGTGGACGAGATCGCCCGCGTGGTGCTCGCGCTGCACGGCCTGACCGATCCGGCGGCCGGGACGACGGTGAACGTGGGCGTGATCTCCGGCGGCACCCGGGGCAACGTGATCGCCGGGTCGGCCTCCGCCGAGGTCGACGTGCGGGTGTCCACCGCCGCGGAGGCCGGGCGGATCGAGGCGGCGCTGGCCGCGCTGACAGCCGCCGACCCGCGCGCGACCGTGACCGTGGCGGGCGGGTGGAACCGTCCGCCGATGGAGCGGTCCGCGGGGATCGCCGGGCTGTTCGCGCTGGCGCGCGGGCTGGCGGCGCAGCTGGGGGTCCCGCTGCGGGAGTGCGCGGTCGGCGGCGCCAGCGACGGCAACTTCGTGGCCGCGCTGGGCGTTCCGGTGCTCGACGGCGTGGGCGCCGTCGGCGACGGAGCCCACGCACGGCACGAGCACATCAGCGTGGCCGGGATGCTGGAGCGGACCGCACTGGCGGCGGCCGTGCTGACCGAACTGGACGGACCGGCCGGTGCTCACCCGCCGCCGGGGAAGGCGCGGCCCCGCGGGGAGAGCCGGTAGCCCACCTCGAGGCTGTCGAGCGGGCCCAGCTCCGTGAGCCGCCGGACCCGGTGGTTGAAGACGTCCCGCGGCGGCGCTGGGACGCATCGCGCAGCGCGCGGATCCGGTGCGGCAACCCGCAGCCCGATCCGATACAGCCGCCCCTGCCCGCGGTCCGGCATCCCGGCGGGCGAGCCCGTACCCGGCGGCGCGGGCGGTCACCGAGGCGAGCGACCACCCCGGCGCGCCGCCGGACGCGCCGTCAGCGGCCGGTCACCCGGGTCAGCACCCGCTCCAGCACGGCATCCGGATCCGGCACCGCCACCGGCGACCGCCAGGCGACGAAACCGTCCGGGCGCACCAGCAGCGCCCCGCCGGCCGCGATGCCCACCGTCGACAGCCACGCTCGGCTGGGGACCGTCGCCGCCCCCACGGGCAGGCCGAGCCGCGCTCCGGCCTTCGCCGCGGCCTCCGCCCACTCCGGGCCGGCGGCGAACACCGTGAACCCCGACCGCACGAGGTCCAGTGTGGACACTCCCGGCGCGGCCCAGTGGTGCGGCAGGAGCGAGCCCGGCGCACCGTCCCGGCTCGCCGCGACGTCCTCCGTGGACGGTGGCTCGGCCACGGCGCCGATCACGGCCGACGAGTCGTACCGGTAGCCCATGGTCACCATCGGGGCGTTCCAGGCGCCGGCCGCCGCCCGCTCGGCCACCGCGCGCGGGTCCCAGTGCAGGCGCGGGTTCTCCCACCGCAGCACGGCCTGCCGCGTCACCAGCTCGGACACCGCGTGGCGCTCGTCGTGGTAGGTGTCCAGCAGGCTCTCCCCCGCCTGCCCCGCCAGCACCATCGCCAGTTTCCACGCCAGGTTGTGCCCGTCGGCCAGGCCACTGTTGAGACCGAAGGCGCCCAGCGGGGGAATGGCCCGGGCCGCGTCACCGGCCAGGAACACCCGCCCGGCCCGGAACTGCCGGGCCATCCGCAGCGTCGGCCGCCACCACTTCGCCGCGATCACCCGTACCGGCACGTCCGCGCCCAGCGCCGTGCGCACCAGCTCCGCCGGCGCCGCCGGCGCCCCGGTGTGCAGCACCCACCGCCGCTCGCCGACGCTGAGCAGCATGCCGCGCACACCCGGGTGCCGGATCTCGGTCATCACCGGCATCGCGCCGAAGAAGCCGACCAGGTCGGCCTCGAACAGGATGTTGCGCACCGGCTCGCCCACCTCACCGGGGCCGGTGGTGCCGATCCCGGCCGCCGGCCGCACCACGGTGCCGACCCCGTCCGCACCGACGAGGTACCGCGTCCGCAGCGCCCGGCCGTCGGACAGGGTCACCGACACCCCGTCGGTGTCCTGGGCCACCGCCGTCACCGCGACCCCGAAGTCCACCCTCACGCCCCGCTCGCGCGCGGCGGGCAGCAGGGCCGCGTCCAGCCGGTCCTGCGGGTAGTGACCACGCGGCGTCTCCGGCGAGAGGTCCGACTGCGCGAACGGCGGCCCGCTCGGCGTGTGCTCGCGATCGATCTCCGCCACCGTGCGCGCGTCCGCCTTCCACAGCTCGGCCGACCGCACGGCGACGGCGTCCAGCGCCGCGGACAGCCCGGCCTCGCGGAAGAACTCCAGGGTGCGCGGGCTGAGACCGAGCGCCCGCGGGTGCTCCGACAGCGCCCCGCGGCGCTCCACCACGTGCGCGCGCACCCCGTGGTGCGCGAGGAACACGGCGGTGGCCAGACCGACCGAACCACCACCGGCGATCACCACGTCCGACATGGGGTTTCCCCTCTCATTGGGACTTTTGGGAACAGTGTTCCCTCTATGGGAACACTGTACCCGATTCGTACACTGTTCCCATGCCGAGCGCGAAGAACCCGCCCACGATGATCTGGATGCGGGACCGGACCACCCGGACGCGGCCGGTGGTCACCGAGGAGAAGATCGTCCGCGCGGCCATCGAGATCGCGGACGCCGAGGGGCTGGAAGCGTTGTCGATGCGCCGCCTCGCGGCGGAAATGGGCTCCGGCACCACCTCCCTCTACCGGCACGTCGCGAGCAAGGACGAGCTGTTCGAGCTGATGGTCGACACGATCATCGGCGAGGAGCCGCTGCCCCCGCCGTCGGACGACTGGCGCGCGGAGCTGGCCCAGCTCGCCCGCCGCCAGCGGGCCGTGCTGCTGCGGCACCCCTGGCTCGCCCAGCAGGCCGCCCGGTACCCGGCACTCGGGCCGAACGTGATCGCGCGGGCCGACCACCAGCTCGGCCTCGTCTCCCGCGTGACCGGCGACCCGACCGTCGCCGCGATGGTGGTGACCACCCTCAACACCCACGTGCTCGGCGCGGTGTCCGCCGAGCTCGCCGAGCTGGAGGTGCAGCGCCGCACCGGGATGACCGAGGACGAGTGGCGGGACTGGGTCGGCGGCTACGTCCGCCAGGTCGTCGAGTCGGGCCGGTACCCGCACTTCACCCGCCGGGTGCTGGAAGCCGATGATCCCGATCCGGCCAGCCGCTTCGAGTTCGGCCTGGAGTGCCTGCTCACCGGGATCGAGGCGGCCCTGCGCGGCTGAACCGCGGCGACCCCGGTTCGCGAACCGGACCCGCCCGGTCCTCCCCCGCGCAGCGCCGGGACCGGTGAAATCTGCCCTCGCCCGCGCGGCCCGGTACCCTACGGGACGATGAGACGGTCCGGAGTCGTGGTGCGTGCGCGAGACTCGCGCCCGCACGGACTCTTGCGCTGGGGCGGCGGCACCGGACCGGGGGCCGCGGAGGTCGGCAAGCCCGCGGACGTCCGCGGGGAGGCGGCGCGATGACCACGCAGCAGGGCTTCGTGCACGAAGCCCTCTTCTACTCCTCGCCGCAGGAGTACGTGTCCGGGCTGGTCCCGTTCCTGACCGACGGCCTGGCAGCGGGCGACCCGGTGGCCGCCGCGGTGCCGGGCCCGAACCTGGCGCTGCTGCGCGAGGCGCTCGGCGACGACGCGGACCGCGTGCACCTGCTCGACATGAGCGAGGAGGGCCGCAATCCGGGCCGGATCATTCCGCAGGTGCTGCGCGGGTTCGCCGACCGGCACCCGGACGCGGCGCGGGTGCGCATCATCGGCGAACCGATCTGGGCCGGGCGCAGCGCGGCCGAGTACCCGGCCTGCGCGCAGCACGAGGCGCTGATCAACCCCGCGTTCGAGGGCCGGGACGTGACGATCGTCTGCCCCTACGACACGAGCGCGCTGGACCCGGTCGCGATCGCCGACGCGTACGTGACGCACCCGCTGATCCGGCAGAGCGGCCTGCTGCGCGGCAGCGAGACCTACGCGTGGGACGACCTCGTCGCCCGGTACAACGACAAGCTGGAACCGGCCGTCGGCGCGGTGCGCTATCTCGTGCGCGAACCCGGTCAGCTGGCCGGAGCGCGGCACACGCTGGCCGCTTCCGCGCGGGAGTACGGGCTGAGCGAGAACCGCGCCGACGATCTCAAGCTGATCGTCACCGAGCTGGCCAGCAACAGCCTGATGCACGCCGGGACGCCGTGCGAGCTGAACCTGTGGCGCGACGCTGACGAACTGGTCTGCTCCGCCGCGGACGGCGGTCACCTGGGCGACCCGCTGGCCGGCCGGCGTCCCCCCCAGGACGGTCAGCTGTCCGGGCGCGGCCTGCTGCTCGTCAACGACATGGCCGACCTGGTCCGGATGTACCGCGGGCTGGACGGGACGACGATCCAGGTCCGCCTGCGACTGCACGACGACCGGGTGTGACCTCGCGCCCGCGGCGCCGGCGTCCGGCGGGTCCGTGAGTTTGCGCACGACGCCGCACGCCATCGCGGCGGGCAGGCCCAGAATGGTGGGATTGCGCACCAACCGCAGGAGGGGCCGATGCAGGAGCCGTTGTTCGGCTCGGTGGACGAGGTCGTCGAGCGCCTGGCCGGCGCGGGTTACCTGGCGTCCACCGCCGTCGCCACCACCGTCTTCCTCGCCGACCGGCTCGGTAAGCCGCTGCTGGTCGAGGGTCCGGCCGGGGTCGGCAAGACGGAGCTGGCCCGCGCACTCGCCGGAGCCACCGGCAGCGAGCTGGTCCGGCTGCAGTGCTACGAGGGCATCGACGAGGCCCGCGCGCTGTACGAGTGGAACCACGCCAAGCAGCTGCTGCGCATCACCGCCGGCCGCGAGGAGGGCTGGAAGCAGGCCCGCGACGAGGTGTTCAGCGAGGAGTTCCTGCTCCCCCGCCCGCTGCTGAAAGCGATCCGCAACCCCGATCCCACGGTCCTGCTGATCGACGAGACCGACAAGGCCGACGTCGAGATGGAGGGCCTGCTGCTGGAGGTGCTCGGCGACTTCCAGGTGACCGTCCCCGAGCTGGGCACGATCACCGCGAAGCGCCGCCCGTTCGTGCTGCTCACGTCGAACGCGACGCGTGAGCTGTCGGAAGCGCTCAAGCGGCGCTGCCTGTTCCTGCACCTGGACTTCCCGTCGCCGGAGCTGGAACGCGACATCGTCACCCTCAAGGTGCCCGGACTGGACGCACGCCTGGCCGACTCGGTGATCCGGGTGGTCGGTGCGCTGCGCACCATGGAGCTGCGCAAGGCGCCCTCGATCGCGGAAACCGTGGACTGGGCCCGCACCCTGCTCGCGCTCGGCGCCGACACCCTGGACGAGCAGGTGGTCGAGACCAGTCTCGGGGTGATCCTGAAATACCGGAGCGACCACTCGAAGGCCGCGGCCGAGCTGCGGCTGGACACGCTGCTGTCATGACCGGGTCCGCGCTGCCGCGGCGGCTGGTTGAGTTCGTCGGCGCATTGCGCGACCACGGCATCCCCGTCGGTCCCGGTGAGACGGTGGACGCGGCCGCGGCGGTGGCCGCGCTGGGGCTGGCCGACCGCGAGCAGCTGCGGGCCGCGCTGGCGGCGACCGTGTTGCGCCGCGCCGGTCAGCGGGCCGCCTTCGACGCGCTGTTCGACCTGTACTTCCCGGTCGCGGTGGGCGCCGCCGGGCCGGCTGCCGACCAGCCGCGCGACGTCACCGAGCTGCGGGACGCCCTGGTGGCGGCGCTCGCCGCGGGCGACGAGGACCAGTTGCGCGCGCTGGCCTCGGGGGCGATCGAGCAGTTCGGGCGCTACGGCTCGTTCGGCGAGGGCGGCTCCGGCGGCGGGGCGAACGGGATGCGCGGCTGGTCGGCCTACCAGGCGCTGGACCGGGTACGGCCGGAGGCGCTGCTGAACCGGGTGCTCGCCGCGATCCGCACGGACGAAAGCGCCTTCGGCGAGGCGATCGCGCGCACCGAGGCGCAGTCCCGGATCACCCGGTACCGGGAGGCCGTGCAGGCCGAGGCCCGCCGCCGCACGGCGGAGCTGCGCGGGCGGGAGCGGATCGCCCGGTACGCGGTGCCGCCGCAGACCGACCTGGTCGGCTTCACCACCGCCTCCCGCGCCCAGCTGGCCGAGCTGCGCCGCACGATCCAGCCGCTGTCACGCAAGCTGGCCACCCGGCTGGCTTCGCGGCGGCGGCGGGCCCGGCGCGGGCAGATCGACCTGCGCCGCACGTTGCGGCGGTCGCTGGCGACCGGCGGGGTGCCGATGCGCCCGGCGCTGCGGGACCGCCGTCCCGGCCGGCCGGAACTGGTGCTGCTGTGCGACATGTCCGGGTCGGTGGCCGGGTTCGCGCAGTTCACGCTGCTGCTGGTGCAGGCGTTGTCGGACCAGTTCAGCAAGATCCGCTCGTTCGCCTTCGTCGAGCTGACCGACGAGATCACCGGCCTGATCGCTGCGGGGTCGGCGGATCCGGAGGGACTGGCACGGCGGATCCTGACCCAGGCGAAGCTCACCCGCTGGGGCATGAGCAGCGACTACGGCGGCTCGCTCGCGAGCTTCGCGGACGGGTGGCCGGACGCGGTCGGCCCGCGCACATCGGTGCTCATCCTCGGGGACGGCCGGACCAATGGCGGCGACCCCAACCTGGACGCGGTGCGCCGGATCGCCGCGCGGGCCAAGCACGTGCACTGGCTCAACCCGGAGGCGCGAACGTCCTGGGGCACCGGGGATTCCGCCGCGCTGGAGTACGCGCGGGTGGTGCCCATGCACGAGTGCCGCAACCTGCGGCAGCTCACCCGTCTGGTGACCGAGCTGCTGCCCGGCTGACGATCCCCGGTCGTCTCCGCGGAGTGATTTTCCTGCTGCGGTGTGTAAGTGGTGCAGACCAGGGCATCCCGCAGGCATGGCGGGGAGCAGGGTCGGCAGGCGGGCGTTCCTCACCGCGGTACTCGCGGGTGCGGCGACCACGGCCTGCAGCAGCGGTGATGGTTTCTTGTCGATGCCGGCGTTGTCGCGGCTGTCCCCGGGCGGCCCGCCGCCCCTGGAATCCCCGGCCGCCGGGCTGCGCCGCATCCCGGACGTCCAGGTCGCGGCCCACAGCGTCCTCGACGGTCATCTGCTGATCGGCTACTGCGGAGCGCCGGGCAGCCCCGCGCTGGGCCGGATGACCGGCGATCTGCGCACGGCCTCCGCCCAGTTGCGCGAGCTGATCGCCACCTATCCGCGGGACCGGCCGATCGTGCCGGTGGTCGAGCTGATCGCGACCACGGTGAACCCGTCACCCGGGCCGGACGGGATGTACCGCAGCCGCACCGGCGACGGCACGATCGGACGCTACCTGGAGGCGGCGCGAGCGCTCGGCGGGCAGCTGCTGCTCAACATCCAGCCCGGTCGGGCGGACTTCCTGCCGGAGGTCCAGGCGTTCGAGCGCTGGCTGGCCGAGCCGGACGTCGGCGTCGCGCTCGACCCCGAGTGGGCCGTCGAACCCGGGGTCGTGCCGGGCCAGAAGTTCGGCCGCACCACGGGCACGGAACTGGACGGGGTGGCGGCGTACCTGTCCTCGATCGTGGCGCGCCACCGGTTGCCGGAGAAGATCATGGTGTACCACCAGGTGGCGGTGTCGGTGGTGCAGGAGCCGGCCGGCCTGACGCGGCACAACGGGGTCGCGGTGGTCAACGTGGTGGACGGCATCGGCAGCGCCGACGCGAAGAAGACGACCTGGGACCTGGTGATGCAACACCGGCCCGACCACGTGCAGGCGGGGTTCAAGCTCTTCTACGAGGAGGACACCCGCGGCGGGAAGCCGCTGATGACGCCCGAGCAGGTGCTGGCACTGCAGCCCAAGCCGGTCTACGTGGTCTACGAATAGGGCCCCCGAGTACGGGGCAGTTGGGAGTCCGCACTCGGGGGCCACTCGCCTGCCACGCCGCTCCGAGGGGGAGTTCGAGCGCCGGGCAAGACGGCGGGGCCGGAGGTTTCGTGCCCACCCTCCGCGCGGGCCTTAACCCATGAATCGAGGCGAAACCGGGGCGTGTTACCGGCCGGTCCTCACCAGTTCAGGGGATCCAGGAGATGTCGTCCGGGTCGCCGCCACCGTGATTCTGCCGGGAATTGTGTGAGCTGGGTCGCATACTCCGCAACCGTACTGATTGTTGAACGATCCGTCAACACAGTTGCCACATTGTTGAACAATCCTCTAGTCTGTGGTGCACCACACCTCTCTGCGAAAGGTGCTCCAGCGATGACCGCGTCCACCCTGACCCACCGTGACGCCGAGTTCCTGAAAGCGGTTGCCGAAGGCCGCGTGGAACTGACCGCGAGCAGCGAGCCGCACGTCTACGTGGACGGAATGTCCTGCTGCGACCAGTTCGGCGCACGGATGCTGATCCACGCCGGCCTCGTCCGCCGCGTGCCCGGTACCGGCGCGCGCATTCCCGCCAAGCTCACCGACGCCGGCCGCGAAGCCCTGCGCTGACGCTCACCGCACCGTCCGCATCGTCCGCAGTGGACGCCCGGGGGGACGGCGGCGAACGCGGGCACGCCGAGGATAGGCGTCACCACGCTCACCGCCCGGGACGTACCGGGGTCCTCCACTGTGGAGCTACAACGCCGCGCGGCCGTCGGCGAAGAAGCGGTGGATCTCCGCGGTACCACCGAGTTCCCGCAGGGGGCGGGCGGCCCCGAAGGGCGCGGTCCAGAACGGACCCGTCCGCGGCCGGTGCGGTCGGACGTAGGCGTAGGGCTCCGGCAGGTGGGCGTCCCCCGCGCAGATCCCGTAAGTCGCCTCGTCCACCACGACCGCCAGGTCGAAGTGCTCCGGCCACAGCACCGGCGGCACCGCGGGTGCGAACGCGCGCAACGCCTCCTCGCCCTCGGCGAACGCATGCAGGATCAGCCGCGCCGGCTCCGGATCGAGGCGGACCTCCTCGTCCGGCCGAACGCCGGAACCACCGGCATAGGCCCCGGCCGGTGCGCCCGCCTGCACACCGGCCTCGGCGCCGAGATCGGCGTAACGCCGCCCGGCGACCGGGATCCGCTGCGCACCGGCCACGAGCAGATCGCCGTCGAGGCGCAGGTCCGGCTCGCCGGTGGTGGCGAACCCGCCCGGCGTGATCCGCAGGCGGATGCCGTGACCGGCCCGGAACTGGGGACCGGCCAGCAGCAGCTCCGCGATGCCGTGCAGCGACCGGCGCGTCGGCACCATCACGGCTTGCGGGCGGTGACGAGCCACGCGGCCGATTCCAGCCAGACCCCGCCGGGCGTCTGGTAGGGCACCAGCGCCTCGGTCAGGGCGGCGGTCGCCCGCGCCACGGTGTCCGCCGGGCACCGGGCGAGGATCGCCCGGAACATGGCGCCGTGGCGCAGGAAATCCGCCGCCGACGCGGCATCCGCGCCGAGCCGGACCGGCTCCCGGAGCTCCGCCACCCCGGCACCGGTCAGCCCCGCCCCGGCCAGCACCTCGCGCAGGTACTCCGGCCGCGCGAAGGAGAACATCCCCGGCCCGGGCGACGTCACGCCGCTGGTGTCGGCGTACCGCCCGATCACGTCCAGCGGGAGCGCCCGGTGCTGGTTCTCGCGCAGGTCCCGCCAGCACAGGAACGCCACCCGGCCACCGGGCCGCAGTGCCCGCGTGACGTTGGTGAACGCGGCGAGCGGATCGTCGAAGAACATCACCCCGAACCGGCTCAGGGCCAGGTCGAACACACCCGCGCCGAAGTCGTGGACCTGCACGTCGGCCTGGTCGAACCGGATACCGTCGCGGCCCGCGGCACGCTCGCGGGCCACGGCGAGCATCGGACCGGACAGGTCCGCGCCGAGCACCCGCGCACCGCGCCCGGCCGCCAGCAACGCGGTGGTGCCGCACCCGCAGCCGATGTCGAGGACCCGCTCCCCCGGCCGGATGCCGGCGGCGTCGAGCAGGTGGGGCGTCAGGCGGGCCAGCATCGCGTCGTAGTGCCCGGCGTGGGTGGCCCAGTAGCGCCCCGTCTCGCCGTTCCAGTCCCGTGCCTCGTCCTCGTTGACCATCCCGTCACGGTAACGCCGGGACGCCGCATGGGTAACCTGCGAACATGGCCTACGCGCGCCCCGCCGCACCGGACGAGCTGCGGCCGCTCGAGGTGTTCGGCAACTCGGCGCGGTTCCTCTACGACGAGGACCACCTGAGCGAGCCCGGCGCCGCCGCGCGGTGGCTGGCCGGGCACGCGCTGGCCGACCTCACCCTGGACGAGCCCGGGCGGGCGCGGCTGGTGCGGTTCCGGGAGACGCTGCGGGAACACCTGGGCGGCGCCGACGTGACCGCCGAGCTGAACGAGTTCGCCGCCGTGGCGGTGAGCGGACCGCGCTGGCCGGGCCCCGCGCTGGCCCCGGCGGGCGGCGGGGTGGACGGCCTGATCGCCCGGCTGCTGGACGTCCTGTTCCGGGCCGAGGTGACCGGCCGGGCGCGGCGGCTCAAACCGTGCCGCGCGCCGGAGTGCCGGTGGCTGTTCTACGACCGCTCCCCGGCCGGCAACGGCGTGTGGTGCAGCATGGACATCTGCGGCGCGCGGCACAAGATGCGCACCTACCGCGCCCGCCGCTGATCAGCCGGGCGCGGCCGCTCCCCAGCTACGCCGGGAGACCGTGACCCGCGCGTCGCCGGCGACCCGGTTCGGCCGGCGCCCCGTCGCGCACGGCCGCCTAGACTCGCGGTCGACACCTCGGAAAGGGGACGTGGATGGGCATCGTGACTCCCGGGTTCCGGGGCCGGGCGCGAACCGCGGACGAGAAACTGCCGCCCGGGCAGTACCTGGTCGAGGACTTCCCCGTCCTGTCCGCCGGACCGACTCCGCGGGTGCGGACGGAGAACTGGCGCTTCACGGTCACCACGGAAACCGGACGGACGCACGAGTGGTCGTGGGCCGACCTGCTGGCGCTGCCGTCGGAGACACCGACCGTGGACATCCACTGCGTGACGCGGTGGTCGAAGCTCGGCACCAGCTGGCGGGGCATGTCGCTGGACACCCTGCTGGCCGATGTGGACACCGCCGCCGACTACGTGCTGGCCGAGTGTCACGGCGGCTACACCACGAACCTGCCGCTGGAGGACCTGCTCGACGGCCAGGCCTGGATCGCCTACGAGTTCGAGGGCGAGGAGCTCGCTCCGGAGCACGGTGGCCCGGCGCGGCTGCTGGTGCCGCACCTGTACTTCTGGAAGTCCGCCAAGTGGATCGAGGGCCTGCGGCTCACCCTCGACGAGGACCTCGGCTTCTGGGAGGCCGCCGGGTACCACACCTACGGCGACCCGTGGCGCGAACAGCGCTACCAGGGGGACTGACGTGGTCCAGGGCCGGCTGGCGTGGCGGGTCGGGCGCCTCGCCGAGGTCCGCGACGAGACGCCCACCGCGCGCACCCTCGTGCTCGACGTGCCCGGCTGGCCGGGTCACCTCGCCGGGCAGCACGTCGACCTGCGCCTCACCGCCGAGGACGGCTACCGCACCACCCGCACCTACTCGCTGGCCGCGCCCGCCGCCGGCGACCGCGTCGCGATCACCGTGCAGCGCGTCCCCGGCGGCGAGGTGTCGCCGTACCTGACCGAGGTGTTCGCCGTCGGCGACCCGGTCGAGCTGCGCGGCCCCGTGGGCGGGTGGTTCGTGTGGCGGCCCACCTCACCCGATCCGGTGCTGCTCATCGCGGGCGGGGCGGGCATCGTGCCGCTGATGGCGATGATCCGCGCCCGCCGCGCGGCGGGCAGCCGCGCACCCGTCAAGCTGCTGTACTCGGTACGCACCCCGGCCGACGTGTACTACGCCGGCGAGCTGCGCCGCCCCGAGCCCGGTCTGGACGTCACCGTCGTCTACACCCGGAAGGCACCGGCGGACTGGCCGGGCGAGCCGCACCGGATCGGCATCGCCGACGTCAACACGGCGGGCTGGCCCGCGGAGTTCGCGCCGCAGTGCTTCGTGTGCGGCCCGACCGGGTTCGTCGAGACGATCGCGGACGTCCTCGTCGCGCTGGGACACGATCCGCGGCGCGTCAAAACCGAACGTTTCGGGCCCAGCGGGAGCTGACATGAGCGAGCTCTTCGAAGACGGCAACGCCCTCGCCGGACCGGTCGGCGAGATCTTCGCCGTGGACATCACCGGCGCCACGACCCGGTGCGTGAGCTGCGGCCGCGCCGACGCGGTCGCGGCCCTGCGTGTCTACCGGCACGCCCCCGGTCTGGTCGCCCGGTGCCCCGGCTGCGACGCGGTCGTGCTGAAGCTGGTGCGCGGCCGCGACGCGGCGTGGCTGGATCTCACCGGCACGTCCAGCCTGCGCATCCCGCTGCCGGAGGGTTAGGCGCGCGCGGGCCACCATTGCAGGCCCGCCACCGCCGCGAACACCGCCCCGCCCAGCGCGAACGTCCAGGCCGGACCCAGGACGGTCCGGTCCGGACCGTAGTCCTGCCAGGCGGTGACCACCACGCCGGCCACCACGGCGGTCCCGGTCACCACGAGGACGGTCGCCCGCCGGCGCGGATCGCCACCCGGCCCGCACCCCCGGTGCAGCGCGGCCGCGGCGCCGATGGCGGCCAGCACGAGGATCACCGCGACGGTGATCACCCCCGGCGGGCCACCGGTGAACACCGCGAGGACCAGCACGACACGCGCGATCGCGCACCCGGCCGCCCCCAGCGCAGCCGCGCCCAGCACGTGCCGCACGGGCCGCCGGGCGCCCGGCGCCGACGGCGGCGCGGGCCGCCGCAGCCCGGACCCGAGCACCGCCAGCCCGGTCACGGTCAGCACCGCCAGGACCACCGCGGCGACGGTCAGCAGCAGCGTGGTGGACCGCGGCAGGTACTCGACCGGCCCCTCCTCGGAGATGCACGTCGCGCTCGGCGGGAAGTACCTGCGCTCGGCCGACCGGGCGCCCGGGCAGGAGTCGTCCAGATCGAACCAGGACGGCATCGCCGACTCCACGACGATCGACCACACCAGCCAGCCGGCGAGCCCGGCCCCGGCCAGGGCCCGCGCCACCGAAGGAGAGATCGTCACCCCCCGATCCTGCCACCCGGCCCGTGTCGGCCTGGTCACCGGCGAGGCCCCGCCCACCCCGGGCAAGGTACGTTCGCCTGCGCAGGCCGTGCTCGGCCCGCGGGCGACCACGACGAAAGGCGAGACAGCGTGACGGCATCCTCCGCCGGGTCCTCCTCGGTGTCCTTCTCCACTGCCGACCTGGTCGACGAGCACGGCGACGAGCTCCGGGTGTGCGACACGCAGTTCCGCCAGTTCGGCGGCGAGCGGGTGTTCTCCGGCCGGGTCCGGACCGTGGCCTGCCACCAGGACAACGGTCTGGTCAAGCAGGTGCTCGCCACGCCGGGTGAGGGCGCGGTGCTGGTGATCGACGGGCGCGGCTCGCTGCACACCGCGCTCAGCGGCGACCTCATCGCCCGGTCCGCGGCCGACAACGGGTGGGCCGGCCTCGTGATCAACGGCGCCGTGCGGGACAGCGCGGTGCTCGCCGGACTGCCGATCGGCATCAAGGCGCTGGGCACGACCCCGAGGAAGAGCGCCAAGGCGGGCACCGGCCAGCTGGACGTGCCGGTCGGCTTCGGCGGCATCACCTTCCACCCGGGTGACCTGCTCTACGCCGACGACGACGGCGTCGTCCTGCTGGCCGGCTGAGCAGGCGGCCCTCACCGCCCGGCGGCCACCAGCGCCCGCTCGGTCAGCACGCGGGCAAGGTGCTGCCGGTACTCCGCGGTCGCGTGCGCCTCGTCGGCCGGGGAGGTGCCCTCCGCGGCCAGTGCCGCCGCCTCCGCCGCCGACGCACCGGAGGCCAGCGCCGCCTCGGTGGCCGGCGCACGCAACGGCGTACCGCCCATGTTGATCAGCGCGACCGCGCCGCCCGCGACCACCACACCGGCGATGGCCCAGTCCAGCGCCCGCCGGGTGAACTTCTCGAACCCCCACCCGGCGCCGTCCTGCACCGGCACCCGCACCTCGGTCAGCAGCTCCTCGGCCGCGAGCGGGGTTTCGAACGGGCCCTGGAAGAACTCCGCCGCCCGGATGCGGCGCTCCCCGTCCGGGCCGCGCGCCACGAGCACCCCGTCCAGCGCGAGGATCGCGGCCGGCAGGTCGGCCGCCGGGTCGGCGTGGACGAGCGAGCCGCCGATCGTCCCGCGGTGCCGGATCTGCTGGTCCCCCACCGACCCGGCGACCCGCGCGAGCACCGGCGCGTGCTCGGCGAGGACCGGGTCGTGGTGCAGGTCGTGGTGGCGGGTCAGGGCACCGATGGCGATCTCGCCGCCCTCGGCACGCACGTACCGCAGCTCGTCCAGCGGTGCGATGTCGACGACCACCTCCGGCACGGCGAACCGCAGCTTCATCAGCGGCAGCAGTGACTGCCCGCCGGCCAGCAGCTTGGCGTCGTCACCGTGCTCGGCGACCACCGCGAGCGCTTCGTCCACAGAGGACACCCGGCGGTAGGTGAACGCGGCCGGGATCACCGCTGCACCTCCTGTCCGGAGGCGTTCATCACCGCGTTGACGATGTTGTGGTAACCCGTGCAGCGGCACAGGTTCCCCTCCAGGCCGTCGCGGACCTGCTGCCGCGTCGGCCTCGGGTTGTGCGCCAGCAGCGAGACCGAAGCCATGATCATGCCCGGGGTGCAGAACCCGCACTGCAGGCCGTGTTCCTCGCGGAACGCGCGCTGCAGCGGGTGCAGCCCGCCGTCGTCGCCGCGCAGTCCCTCCAGCGTGGTGACCGCGTGCCCGTCGGCCTGGGCGGCCAGCACGGTGCACGACTTGACCGACTCGCCGTCGAGGAGCACGGTGCACGCGCCGCAGGACGTGGTGTCGCACCCCACGTTCGTCGCGGTCAGCCCGGCCCGTTCCCGCACGAAGTGCACCAGCAGCGTCCGGTCCTCGACCTCCCCGGTGACCGTCCTGCCGTTGATCTCGATCGAGACCTTCACCTCAGTTCGCCTTCCTCGCGTCGGTGATCGCCTGCCAGACCCGTAGCGGGGTGGCAGGCATGTCGAGATGGCGCACCCCCAGGTGGGACAGCGCGTCGACCACCGCGTTGTGCACCGCCGGCGTGGAACCGATCGTGGCGGCCTCACCGATTCCCTTGACCCCCAGCAGGTTCCGGGTCGTGGGCGTCTCGGATTCGACCAGCTCGAAGTCGGGCAGCTCGGGGGCGGTGATGAACGAGTAGTCGGCCAGGGTGGCCGTGGTCGGGTTGCCGTCGGCGTCGTAGTTCATGACCTCCAGCAGCGCCTGCGCGACACCCTGGCCGAGGCCGCCGTGCCGCTGACCCTGGAAGGTGAGCGGGTTGACGACCGGACCGGCGTCGTCGCAGGCGATGATCCGCTTCAGCACGACCTTCCCGGTGAGCGTGTCGACCTCGACCACGGCGAGGTGCGCACCGAACGGGAACGTCGGCGTGCCCTCGCCGAACCACACGTCCGCGGTCAGCTCCGCCTGCCCGGCCACCTGCGCCCAGGTCACCGGCCCGCTGGCCGGCGCGCCACGCACCCGGAAGCCACCGTCGGCCAGCTCGACGTCGTCGGCGGACGCCTCCAGCAGGTCCGCGGCCAGCGCGCGGGCCTGCTCGATGACCTCGTCGGCGGCCTGACGCAGCGCGGACCCGCCCAGCTGCAGCGACCGCGACCCGAACGTGCCGACGGCCCTGGGCACCTCGTCGGTGTCGCCGTGCCGGATGGTGATCTTGTCCATCGGCACGCCGAGCTGGTCGGACAGCAGCATGGCGAGCGTGCTGTCCAGACCCTGCCCGTGCGGTGAAGAGCCGGTCCACGCGGTGACCGAGCCGTCGGGGTTGATCAGCACCCGCCCGCTCTCCCCGCCGGAGTCGCCGCCGGTGATCTCGACGTAGGCGGCGATCCCGAGCCCGAGCGCCACCGGGTCGCCCGTTTCGCGGCGGCGGGCCTGCTCCGCGCGCAGCCCGGCGTATCCGCCTGCCGCCAGGACCCGGTCCAGGGCCTGGACGTACTCGCCGGTGTCGTAGCTGGCACCGGTCGGGGAGGTGTACGGGAACTCCTCGGGCCGGATGAAGTTGACGCGCCGCACCTGCGCCGGGTCCATGCCGATCTCGGCCGCGAACAGGTCCATCGCGCGCTCGATCGCCGCGGTCGCCTCGGGACGGCCCGCCCCCCGGTAGGCCGCGACCGGCGTGGTGTTGGTGACGACGGCGCGGCTGCTCGTCTCCACCTTCGGGAAGTGGTAGACGCCGGTGGCCATCAGCTCGGTCAGCGTCGGCAGGAACAGCGCGCGCGGGTAGGCGCCGGCGTCCTGCACCACCTCCAGGCGGAAGGCGAGCACGGTACCGTCGCGGCGGCCGCCGATGGTGACCGTGTTCTGCTGCGCCCGGCCGTGGGTCATCGCGACCAGGTTCTCGCTCCGGGTCTCCGTCCACCGCACCGGCCGCCCGGCCCGTTTCGCCGCCCAGCCCAGCACCACCGGCTCCGGGTCGGCGCCGATCTTCGCGCCGAACCCGCCGCCGACGTCCGGGGTGATCACCCGCACGTCCGCCGACCGGACGCCGAGCCCCTTCGCCACGGTGGAGCGGGCGATCTGCGCGTTCTGGGTGGACAGCCACAGCGTCAGGCGGCCGTCCGCACCCCAGGCGCACGCCGCGCCGCGCACCTCCAGCGGCGCCGGGGCGACGCGCTGGTTGACGATCGTGCGCGTGAGGACGACCTCGCAGTCGTCGAACGCCCGGTCGTCGAACTCGCCGCCGGTGGTCTGCAACACGTTGGTGCCCGGCTCGGGGAACAGCAAGGTCTCGCCGGCGAGCGCGCCGTCGATGCTCGCCACCACCTGGAGCGGTTCGTAGTCGACGTCGACGAGTTCGGCGGCGTCGGCGAGCTGGTAGCGCTCCGCGGTCAGCACGAGCGCGACGGGCTCGCCGACGTACCGGACGACTTCGCCGGCGAGCCACGGTTCGACGACCGGTCCCGTCCGGCGCGGTGCGAGGTCGAGGTCGGCGGCCGTGTACACCGCGACGACGCCGGGCGCCGCCAGCGCGGCGGAGGTGTCGATCGAGGCGATACGCGCGTGCGCGATCGGGCTGCGCACGAACATCGCGTGCACCGCCCCGGTGAGCGCCTCCGCCCGGAGGTCCTCGACGTAGGTTCCGCCCTGCGTGATCAGCTGCTGGTCCTCGATCCGGACCACCCTGGTGCCGACGATGCTCAAAACTGGCCTCCCACTACGGATACTGCGCGACTATGCCTCGCCGCGCGGCGGAAGTCACCCTCCGAACGGCAGTGGCAGAATTTTGTCGGCCGTGGTCTGTTCTGCCACTCGTCTCGGCCAGTCGATCACAGCATCCTTTCCGGATATGCGATGGCTGAACCGAGTCCGCACCGGACTGCGCGAATTCCTCACGACACAGGCCGAGCTCGCCCAGCGGCACGACCTGCTGAACCGCCCCTGGGAGGAGGACCACCTGCACTGGGCCTTCGACGGCCAGCGCTGGCAGCTGCACGGGCACCTCGCCCCGCCAGGTACCCGCCAGGGCAGCACCACCGGCTCCGGATGGTGCCCGGCCGTCGCCACCACCCGGGCGAAAATCCCTGTGGCGTAACGGGATACCCGGCAATTCCGGCAGGTCGCGGACCTCCCGCCCGCTCCGGACCACCGGATCGATCCCACATCCGGTCGCAACCGTGTCACCGTCGCGCTCACCGGGTTAGGCTGACAGCCGCCGACGAAGGGGAGCGCGATTGATGAGCGGGCGGCAGGCGGACGACACCAGCACGGGGCCGGCCAGTATCGCGCCGTTCGGCCTGTCGGGCACCGTCGGGCTGGCCGCGGAGCTGCGCGCCGGAGCCGGGCACGCCCCGGACCTGGCGAGCGCGGCGCGGGCCGTCGTGGAGCGGCTGCGGGACGGGTTCCCGGACGCCGCCCGTCCGGCGTCCGTGGAGTTGTTCATTGTGGACGATGACGCGGCCCCGGTCCTGGTCGCGGCGACCGGCGAGGCACGGTTCCGGGACGTGCTGGCCGCGGGGATCGCGTCCCGGCCGGCCGCCGAGAAGTGCCCGGTGCTGCCGTTGCGCGGGGCGCTGGCCTTCGGCGGGCCGCTGACCGCGGGCCGCACGTTCTGGATCGTGGTGCCGGCCGCCACCGGGCTGCCCGCGCAGTCCGCGCGCGCGATCGCGGTCGGCGTCCGCGCCGGCCTGCTGGCACACGGACCGGCCCGGGAACGGGAGGAGGCGCTGCGGGCCTACGTCGAGCTGCTGGAGGCGACCTCCTGCGCCCGGGGCGCGGAGCTGGAGAGCGCGGTCGACCGGGTGGGCGCCGAGGCCGAACTGGTGGACTCGCTGCAGACGATCGGGCAGCGGCTGACCGCGCAGCTCGACATCGACACGCTCGTGCAGGACGCGACCGACGCGGCCACCCGGGCCACCGGCGCCGGGTTCGGCGCGTTCTTCTACAACCTGATCGACGAGATCGGCGAGTCCTACACCCTCTACACCCTGTCCGGGATCCCGAAGGAGACGTTCGACGGTTTCCCGATGCCGCGCAACACGCAGGTGTTCGGGCCCACGTTCAAGGGCAGCGGGATCGTGCGCAGCGACGACATCACCCAGGACCCGCGCTACGGGCACAACGCGCCGTACCACGGCATGCCGGAGGGGCACCTGCCGGTGCGCAGCTACCTGGCCGTGCCGGTGATCACGCCCACCACGCGGGAGGTGCTCGGCGGGTTCTTCTTCGGTCATCCCGAACCGGGGCGGTTCACCGAACGGCACCAGCACCTGGCCGCCGGGATCGCCGGGTACACCGCGATCGCGCTGGACAACGCGCGGATGTTCGCGCGGCACCGGTCGATGGCGATGGAGCTGGCGCGCAGCATGCTGCCGGCGGTGCCGGACATCCCGGGGCTGCGGATCGTGTCGCGGTACCTGCCGGCGGCGGTGGGGTCCGAGGTCGGCGGCGACTGGTTCGACGTGATCCAGCTGCCCGGCGGGCGGACCGCGTTCGTGGTCGGCGACGTCGTCGGACGCGGGGTGCCGGCGGCCGCGGTGATGGGACAGATGCGCACCGCGATCCGCTCGTACGCGCTGCTGGACCTGCCCCCGTCGGACGTGCTCCACAACGTGTCCCAGCTGGCCCGGTCCACACCCGGCGCGGAGTTCATCACCTGCCTGTACGCGGTGCACGACCCGATCGACGAAACCCTCACCTACGCCAACGCCGGTCATCTGCCGGCGGTGCTGATCGACGCGGACGGCACGATGCGGCAGGTCGCGGAGGCGCTGGGGATGCCACTGGGCGTCGGCGAGCAGTACCCGCAGGAGCAGGCACCCTTCCCGCCCGGGATGCGGCTCGTGCTCTACACCGACGGGCTGGTGGAGAGCCGGACCCGCGAGCTGGGCGCGGGGATCGACGCGCTGCTGGCGGGGCTCGCGGCGCTGCCGGGCGAGGACGACGACCTGGACGCGGCGTGTGACGCGTTGATCGAGCAGCTGACCGGCGGCCGGCACGACGACGACGTCGCCCTGCTGTACGTGGACCACCGGGGCGCGCACCGGCGGGTCGCGACCCTGGCTCTGACCAGGGAGGTCGAGCTGAGGGCGGTGCGTGAGTTCGTCGCGGGCCGGATGGCGGAGTGGGGTCTGGCGGAGGTCGCCGAGGCCACGCTGAAGGTGGCCGAGGAGCTGGTGACGAACGCGGTGCGGCACGCGTCGGCCCCGCTGACGCTGCGGTTGTTCCACGACGGCCGGCGGTTGACGGTGGATGTCGCGGACCGGACCGGCACGCTGCCGCACCTGCTCGCGACCGGGGGGATCGAGCAGCGCGGCCTGCGGATCGTGGATTCGGCCGCAGCGCGGTGGGGCACGCGCACGACGCCGGAGGGCCGGGTCGTGTGGGCGGAGCTGACCACGCCGTGAATCCGGGTGTGTATTCCGTGCACGGTGGGTAATCCCCGCGCGACGAGACACACACCGAGGGGATTTCGATGCACGCCGGAGATCAATGCCTGCACCGGAAGGTGCCGGCCCGGTCGCGCAACGCGACGATGCTCAGGCACCTCCTCACCCGCTGGGCGAACGCGGTGGATCTGCCCGAGGACACCACCGACGCGATCACGCTGGCGGCGTACGAGGCCATGATCAACGTCGTCACGCACGCCTATCCCGCCGGGGCGGACGGCCCGATGGAGCTGTCGGTGGAACTGCGTGGCGCCACGGTGGACGTGACCGTGAGCGACCGGGGCCGCTGGCGGCCGCCCGCGCCGGACCCGGGCCCGCTGCACGGCCGGGGGCTCCCGCTGATCCGCGCACTGTCCGAGCGGGCGGACATCAGCCCCGGCGCGGGCGGCACCACGGTGCGGATGCGCTGGCCCGTTCCGGCGAGGAGCACCTCCCACTTCGACCTGGCCACCGCCGCCGGCCACTGACGACCAGGGCCGGCCGTCCCGCCCGCTGAGCCCATCGTCGTGCGGTGCAGCCATCGCGACGCGGTGGAAGCGCGCTGATGTCGGCGGGCGCGCCGCGGCACGACGCGGCGCCAGGACCGGGCGGGAGCGAGGGCCTCACTCCGAAGCTTGCTCCGTGGTCGGCAGGTACACCTGGAACCGGGTGTTGCCCGGCTCCGACTCGACCTGCAGATCGCCGCGGTGGCGGTCCACCACGATGCGCCACGAGATGTCCAGCCCCAGGCCCGTCCCCTCTCCCACCGGCTTGGTGGTGAAGAACGGTTCGAAGATCCGCTGCTTGGTCTCCGCCGCGATGCCCGGGCCGGTGTCGCCGATCTCGATCAGGACGCGGTCACCCTCACGAGCCGTGCGCAGGGTCAGGGTGCCCTCGCCCTCCATCGCGCTCACCGCGTTGTCGATGATGTTCGTCCACACCTGGTTCAGCTCGGCGCCGTAGGCCGGCACGGTCGGCAGGTCCCGGTCGTAGTCCTTCACGACCTCGATCCCGGTGCCGAGCTTGCCCGCGAGCATCACCAGCGTGGAGTCCAGGCCGTCGTGCACGTCGATCCACTGGTGCGGCGCCCGGTCCATCTGCGAATACTGCTTGGCCGCACCCACCAGCGCCGAGATGCGCGTGGTGGAGTCCTCGATCTCCCCCATCAGCATCTCGGTCTCCAGGGCGTACGCCAGCCAGCGCAGGGCACCGTCGAGCAGGGCATCGCCCACGGACTCCAGCACGTGGTCCAGGCTTTCCGCCGTCAACCCGGCCGCGACGAAGATCGGGGCGAGGTCCCAGCCCTGCTCGATGTCGCGGTCGGCGAGCCAGTCACCGATCTCGTCCTCGCGGTCGGCCTGCTGCATCGCCGTCAGCGGGGGCGCGTCGGCCACCTGTTTGACCAGCCGCTCCTGGACGTCGATCAGCTGTTCCAGCAGATCGGGCTCGATGTCCCGTTTCGCCAGTATCGCGAGTTTGTGACGCATCCCGGCGACCCGTTCCCGCAGCGCGGCCGTGGCCCGCACCGCGGCGGCCGCCGGGTTGTTGAGCTCATGGGTCAGCCCGGCCGACATCTCGCCGAGCGCGAGCAGGCGGCGCCGCTGCCCGATCAGCGCGTCGCTGTTGCGCCAGCCGAGGTAGGTCCCCTCGAGCAGGTGCGTGGCCATCGGGAACCAGCTGCGGAACTGGTCGGCGAACTCCCGCGCGGGCAGCGTCAGGAACGTCAGGTCGGTGATCGCGTACACCGACGTGGCGTAGCGCTGCTCGTGCTGCCCGTAGAAGAACTGCGTCGCGCCGCAGTAGGAGCCGCGCTGGTCGGAGCGGATCGTCTCCACCTCGCTGCCGCCGACCAGCCGGGTCATCCGCAGCGCTCCGGACAGCAGGACGTAGAAGCAGGTCGCCGGTTCGCCCTCGGTGATGATGGCGGTCCCGGCCGGGTAGTGCTCGAGCGTGACGTGAGCGAGGATCCAGTCGAGCTGGTCGTCGGTCAGACTCGTGAACAGGAACAACTCCCGCAGGAACTCGCGGGTCAGCTGCGGCTCGGTCATCGTGCCTCCAGATAGCGGTGCACGAGCGAGACGGCCATCGCGCCCTCGCCGACGGCGGAGGCCACCCGCTTGACCGACTGCGACCGGACGTCGCCGGCCACGAACACCCCGGGGATCGACGACTCCAGGTGGTGCGGGTCCCGGTCCAGGGTCCAGCCCGGCGGTCGCGTGCCCTCGACCACGAGATCGGGGCCGGTGCGGACGAAGCCGTGCTCGTCGCGCAGCATCTCGTCACCGAGCCACTCGGTGCGCGGGGCCGCCCCGATGAACACGAACAGGTGCCCGGTCGGCACGGTTTCGGTGATGCCCTGCTCCTCGTCGCACAGCGTCAGCGCTTCGAGGTGATCGGTCCCGTGCGCCCGCAGCACCGTGGTACGGGGTCGGACGTGGATGTTGCCGATCGCCTCGATCTGTTCGATGAGGTAGTGCGACATGGACGCGTGCAGCGACGGGCCGCGGACCAGGATCGAGACGTCCTTGGCGTACCGGGAGAAGAACACCGCGGCCTGCCCGGCGGAGTTGGCGCCACCGACGATGTAGACGTGCTCGCCCGCGCACTCCGGCGCCTCGGTGGACGCGGAACCGTAGAACACACCGCGGCCGGTGAGCTCGGCGACGCCCTCGGCCTGCAGGGCGCGGTAGGACACCCCGGTGGCGAGGACGACGGCGTGCGCCGCGATCTCACTCCCGTCGCCGAACCTGACCACCCGCGCCGAACCGCGGGCCTCCAGGCCGGTCACGTCCCGCGCGGTGAGCACCTCGGCGCCGAACTTCTGGGCCTGGCGGCGGGCCCGGTCGGTCAGCTGGGCTCCGGACACGCCGTCCGGGAAGCCAAGGTAGTTCTCGATGCGGGAGCTCTGCCCGGCCTGCCCGCCGGTGGCCCGGCGCTCGACCAGGACGGTGCGCAGCCCCTCGGAGGCGCCGTAGACGGCCGCGCCGAGGCCGGCCGGACCGCCACCGATCACGACCAGGTCGTAGAACTCCGCCGCAGGCCGGGTGGACAGCCCGACCGCGTCGGCGATCTGCTCACCGTCGGGTTTGCACAGCACCGTGCCGTCCGGGGTGATCAGCACCGGGATGTCCTCCGCGGCCCGGTCGGCGGCCTCGAGCAGGCGGCTCGCCTCCGGCTCGTCGACCGAGTACCACCGGTAGGGCACGGAGTTGCGGGCGAGGAAGTCCCGCACCTTGTACGACGGCGAGGACCACCGGTGCCCGATCACCTTCGTCTCCGCCACCGGCCGTTCGCCGGCCGCGCGCCATGCTTCGACCAGCGCGTCGACCACCGGGTACAGCTTCTCCTCCGGCGGATCCCACGGCTTGAGCAGGTAGTGGTCGACGTCGACGACGTTGATCGCCTGGATGGCCGCGTCGGTGTCGGCGTAGGCGGTGAGCAGGGCGCGCCGCGCGGACGGGAACAGGTCCATCGCCTGCTCCAGGAACGTGATGCCGTCCATCTGGGGCATGCGGTAGTCGGCGAGGATCGCCGCGACGGCGTCGCCGCGCAGCTTGATCTCGCGCAGCGCGTCGAGCGCGTCCGCACCCGAGGCGGCGCGCACGACGCGGTAGTCCTGGCCGTAGCGGCGGCGCAGGTCACGGGCGACGGACCGGGACACGGCCGGGTCGTCGTCGACGGTCAGGAGGATGGGCATGCTCACGCTGCAAACCCTACGACCTCGCCGGGGACCGGGGTCAGGACTTTCCCCACGAGACAGCCACGTCGTGGTCTCGTCCTGCTGCCGCCGGCCGCCCGTGACGATCACCGGGACCGGTTCCGGACCGGCCGCGGAGTCCGCCGAAAAGGCCCCTCGACCTGCCGGGGCTCCGCCACCACCGGCGTGCCCGGGCCGGGAGGTCCCGGCGCGCCCGGCACCGGTGGCCACGGCGCGAAGAGGCACGGTCACGGGCCTGTGAGGTGCGCAACTCGCGCCGGGCGAAACGGTGACCGGCGTGGACCGCGCCAACCGCCCCGAGCCAGCTCACACCCGGCGGGGCGCGTTCGCGCCCGCACCACCGTGATCGTCCCCGCAGGCCGCTAGCCTGGGGACATGGCGGACCCGAAGAGCACGGTGACCTCGTTCCTGACCGCCCTCGAACGGGACGACGTCGAAGGCGCCCTGACCTTCGCCGCCCCCGATGTCGTGTACCAGAACGTCCCGTTGCCCCCGGCGCGCGGCGTCGCGGCCGTGGAGAAGCAGTTGCACCTGCTCAGCCGGTACCGCATCGGGTTCGAGGCGCGGATGCACCACATCGCCGCCGACGGGCCGGTCGTGCTGACCGAGCGGACGGACGTGCTGCGCGCCGGGGCGTGGGAGGCGCGGTTCTGGGTGTGCGGCACGTTCGAGGTGCGGGACGACCGGATCGTGCTGTGGCGGGACTACTTCGACTGGGCCACCGTGCTCGCCTCCGGCGCGCGCGGCGCGGGCCGGGCCGTGGTCACCCGCGTGTCCACGCTGCTCGCCCGCGCCCGGCTGCGGGACTGATCCCGGCACGCCCGCCCGGGGCGGACGGGCAGGCGGCGGCTCATGCCTCCAGTGCGGCGTCGATCTCGGCGAGCAACCGGGACTTCGGCCGGGCGCCCACCCACTGCGCCACGGGCTCGCCGTCGCGGAAGAGGATCAGCGTCGGCAGCGACATCACCTGGTGGTCCCGCGCGACGCCGGGGTTCTCGTCGGCGTTGATCTTGCGGATGGCCAGCGTGCCGGCGCGCTCGGCGGCGATCTCGTCGAGGACGGGCGCGATCATGTGGCACGGCGGGCACCACTGCGCCCAGAAGTCGACCAGCACGGGCCCGTCGTGACGCAGCACCTCCGCTTCGAAGCTGGCGTCGGTGACGGCGCGCACGGCGCCGGAAAGGCCGGTGGAGGTCATCGGGACTCCTCGAAGGTGGTGGTGACCCGGCAGGGGCCGGGTTCTCGGTCCAGCGCCTCGGCGAGCTTGGCGCGCAGGTCGTCGCGCACGGCGTGCAGCCGGTCCAGGAACGCCTCGACCTCGGCCAGCTTGCGCTCGTAGACCTCGATCGAGTCGGCGCACGAGTCGCCGGTCTCGTGCCCGGCGCGCAGGCACTCCACGAACGGCCGGGTGTCGTCGAGACTGAACCCCACCGCCTGCAGTGTCTGGATCTCCTTGACGAGGCGGAAGTCCTCCTCGCCGTACTCGCGGTAGCCGTTGGACGCCCGTTTCGCCGACAGCAGGCCCTGCGTCTCGTAGAACCGCAGTGCCCGCGTTGTCGTCCCGGCCCGTTGCGCCAGCTCCCCGATCCGCATGGGATCGAGCGTAAAGGTTGCCGTCCACGTCAAGGCAAACATTGCCGCGCGGACCGCGCCCAGCTGCGGAAACGGGAAACTGTCGGTGGCCGGTGCGAACATGTGTTCGTGACGAACGAGGGCCCGATCCTGCACGCCGACCTCGACGCGTTCTACGCGTCGGTCGAGCAGCGTGACGATCCCTCGCTGCGGGGGCGTCCGGTCATCGTCGGCGGCGGCGTGGTGCTGGCGGCGAGCTACGAGGCCAAGGCGCGTGGCGTCCGCACGGCCATGGGCTGCACGCAGGCGCTGCGGCTGTGCCCGTCGGCGGTGGTGGTGCCGCCCCGGATGGGGGCCTACAGCGAGGCGAGCAAGGCGGTGTTCGCCGTGTTCGAGCAGACGACGCCGCTGGTGGAGGGGCTCTCGATCGACGAGGCGTTCCTCGACGTGGGCGGGCTGGCCCGGATCGCCGGCCCGCCGCGGGAGATCGCGGCCGGCCTGCGGCGCGCGGTGGCCGAGCAGGCCGGGCTGCCGATCACGGTCGGGGTGGCGCGCACGAAGTTCCTCGCCAAGGTGGCCAGCGGGGTGGCGAAACCGGACGGTCTCCTCGTCGTGCCGCACGACCGCGAGCTGGAGTTCCTGCACCCGCTGCCGGTCGAGCGGCTGTGGGGGGTGGGTGCGGTGACGACCGGGAAGCTGCACGCACGGGGCATCCGCACGGTGGGTCAGGTGGCCGCGCGGGGCGAGGGGGAACTGGTCGCGCTGCTCGGCCGGGCGAGCGGCCGGCACCTGTTCGCGCTGGCGCACAACCGGGACCCGCGCCCGGTGGTCGTGGGGCGGCGGCGGCGCTCCATGGGGGCGCAACGGGCGCTGGGCAGGCGGCAGCGGTCGCCGGCCGAACTGGACGAGGTCCTGGCCGCGCTGGTCGACCGGCTGGCCCGGCGGTTGCGCGCCGCACACCGGGTCTGCCGCACGGTGGTGCTGCGGTTGCGCTTCGCCGACTTCAGCCGCGCGACGCGCTCGCAGACGGTCTCCCGGGCGACGGCGCACACCGACGACATCCTGGCCGCCGCGCGTGCGCTGCTGGCCGGGGCGATGCCGGTCATCCACGAGCGCGGATGCACGCTGCTGGGCGTGGCACTGTCCAATCTGGACAACGAGGCCCCGCGGCAACTGGAGCTGCCGTTCGACCAGCACCCGCCCGGCGCCCTCGACGCGGCGCTGGACCGGGTGCGCGAACGCTACGGCACCACCGCGATCACCAGGGCCATGCTCCTCGGCCGCGACGACGGCCCGGCGGTACCGCTGCTCCCGGACTAGGTGGGACGCCGGCGTCCCCGGGTGGTCGCCGGAAGGCCGCAACTGGGCGCGGAACACCCACAGCTCGCGCGACGCGGTGACCGCGAGTCGTGCCGAGTTCCGCGGCCGCACCCGGGGCGCCCTGCTGACACGCCCGAAAGTTCCCCCGATCGGGACGATTTTCACTCTATTGTGCGCGGGCGACACCACGATTCGGGGAGGTACCTCATGCGTTATCAGGTGCTCCGCCCCCCGTACTGCTACCGGTGGGCCGTCCTGATCTCCGTGGTGCTCGTGACCGTCTCCCTGATCATTTCGCTGTCCTGGTCGGGCGCCGAGGGCACGCCCGGCGCGGCGCAACCCGCACCGGAACAGCCGCCGGGTACAGCCGCACCCGCCGACACCGCAGCACCGCCGGGACCGCCGGGACCGCGCGCCCCGGTGCGCACCACCACCCGTTCCGGGCGGTTCGTGGCACTGACCTTCGACGACGGCCCGGACCCCGGCTACACGCCCCAGATCCTCGACCTGCTGGCGCAGCACGGCGCGGTCGCCACGTTCTGCATGGTCGGCACCCAGGTGCGCCGGCATCCGGAACTGGTCCGGCAGGTGCTCGGGCACGGAATGCGCCTGTGCGACCACACCGCCGACCACGACGAGCAACTCGCGCGGCGCGACGAGGCGCGCATGTCCGCGGACATCACCGATGCCCGGGCGGATCTGCGGCTGGCCGCCGGGAGCGACGTTCCCGTTCCCTATTTCCGCGCTCCCGGTGGCAACTGGTCGGACACCATCACCGCACTCGCCGTCCGCGCCGGGATGACACCGCTGGGCTGGTCGGTCGACTCCCGCGACTGGACCCTGCCGGGCGTCCCGGCGATCGTGGCCGGCGTGCGCCAGGCGGTCCGGCCGGGCGCGGTGATCCTCTTCCACGACGGTGGTGGCCGGCGTGCGCAGACCGTCGCCGCCCTCGCCGAACTCCTGCCGTGGCTGACCGCGCAGGGGTACCAGTTCGACTTCCCCGCCACCTGACCAGGCACAACGCAGAATTTCAACTCATGGTTGACCTCTTCAACAGCGGGTTGTAGCGTCTCGCTCATCATACGAACGGGTGAGGGAGATGCGATGACTGCGACGTCTGCGAGGTCACGGATGGCGCGCTGGGGCACGGTGGTCGTCGGCTGCCTGCTGCTCACGACCGCGTGCGCCGGCGGATCAGACGGTGCCGGCGGTACCGCCGGCGGGACCGCGACCGGCTCGGGGGTGCCGGACACCACGGCCATCCTGCAGGGCGTCACGAAGGACGCGCAGCTCGCGTCGTCCGTCCCGGCGCCGATCGCGCAGACCGGCAAACTCAACATCGGCGCGAACATGCAGTCCGCACCGAACAACTTCTACGCCGCCGACGGCAAGACGCCGGTCGGGTTCGAAGTGGACATCGCCAAGGCCGTCGCGGCGAAGCTCGGCCTCACCGCACAGCACACCGACATGGCCTTCGGCTCGCTGATCACCAGCCTGCAATCAGGGCGGCTGGACCTCACGATGGCCGGGATGAACGACACGAAGGCGCGCCAGCAGCAGATCGACTTCGTGGACTACTTCACCTCCGGCATCACCATCATGGTCCGCAAGGGCAACCCGGACGGCATCACCGGCCCGGACTCGCTGTGCGGCAAGAACGTCGCGGTCGTGCAGGGCACCAGCCACCAGACCTTCGCCACCGAGCAGAGCACCAGGTGCGTCCAGGCCGGCAAGCCGCCGGTCACCACGACCGCCACCGACAGCGACTCGCAGAACCAGAACCAGCTGCGCACCGGCCGGGTCGCCGCGATCCTCAACGACCTGCCGACCGCCGCCTACGTCAGCAAGAACGCGGGCAACGGCGAGTTCTTCGAGGTCGTGCCCGGCGAGCCGATCAACGGCGGCCCCTACGGCATCGGCGTCAACAAGGCCAACCCGCAGCTGCGCGACGCCGTGGCGAAGGCGCTCACCGAGCTCGCCGACGACGGCACCTACGGCCGCATCCTCGGCGCGTGGGGCGTGCAGCAGGGCGCGATCACGAAGGTCACCGTCAATGCCGGAAGCTGACGTCACGACCCGGGTGCCGCAGGCCGAGCTGCCCATCGTCCGGCTGCGGCACTGGGGCCGCTGGGTCTCCGCGGTGATCATCCTGGCGCTGCTGGTGGGGCTCGGCGTGGTGCTGGCCGGCGCGAAGATCTCCTACGACACGGTCCCCGGGTTCCTGTGGTACCGGGTGATGGCCGTGGGCCTGCTCAACACCGTCCTGCTCGCGGTGATCGCGCAGGGCGTCGCCATCGTCATCGGTGTGGTGATCGCCCTGATGCGGCGCTCGGCGAACCCGGTGGCCCGCGTCGTGGCCGCGGTCTACATCTGGCTGTTCCGCGGGCTGCCGGTGCTGCTGCAGATCCTGATCTGGTTCAACCTGGCGCTGGTGTTCGAGTTCGTCTCGATCCCGCTGCCGTTCGGCGGCGGCTACCTGGTGCACGAGCCGACCAACGTCGTGGTCAGCGCATTCGTCGCGGCACTGCTCGGGCTCGCGCTCAACGAAAGCGCCTACATGGCCGAGATCGTGCGGGCGGGCCTCAACAGTGTCGACCGCGGCCAGACCGAGGCGGCGAAGTCGATCGGCATGACCCCGGCCACCACGCTGCGGCGGATCGTGCTGCCGCAGGCGATGCGGGTCATCATCCCGCCGACCGGCAACGACTTCATCAACATGCTCAAGGGCACCTCCATGGCGTCGGTCATCGGGGTGACCGAGCTGATCCACGCGGCCAACAACATCTCCTCGAACAACCTGCTGGTGATGGAGACCCTGCTGGCGGCCGCGATCTGGTACATGGTCGTGGTCACCGTCGCCGGCATCGGCCAGCACTACCTGGAACGCGCGTTCGCGGCCGAGCCCGCCGCGGCCCGGCCCTGGTCCCGGGTGGGCCGCGCCCTGACGACGTTGCGGAGGGCCTGACATGACCGAACCCCTGTTGCACGCGGTCGGCGTGCGCAAGCACTTCGCCGGCACCGAGGTGCTGCGCGGCATCGACCTGGATGTCCACAGGGGACAGGTGGTGTGCCTGCTCGGCCCGTCCGGTGCGGGCAAGAGCACCTTCCTGCGGTGCGTCAACCACCTGGAGACGATCGACGGCGGACAGGTGTGGGTGGACGGCGAGCCGATCGGGTTCCGCCTGCACAAGGGAAAACTGCACGAGCTGCGTGAGCGCGAGGTCGCCCGGCAGCGGCAGGACATCGGCATGGTGTTCCAGCGGTTCAACCTGTTCGCCCACCGCACCGTGCTGCAGAACGTCACCGAGGGCCCGGTGCGGGTGCGGCGCCTGGATCCGGCCCAGGCCCGGCGTACCGCGCTGGAGCTGCTGGACCGGGTGGGCCTCGCGCATCGCGCCGACGCCTACCCCGACCAGCTCTCCGGCGGCCAGCAGCAGCGGGTGGCGATCGCGCGGGCGCTGGCGATGAAACCGAAACTGATGTTGTTCGACGAGCCGACCTCGGCGCTGGACCCGGAGCTGGTCGGCGAGGTCCTGGAGGTGATGACCTCGCTCGCGGCCGAAGGGATGACAATGGTCGTCGTGACACACGAGATGGGGTTCGCGCGGGAGGTGGCCGACGAGGTCGTCTTCATGGCCGACGGCGCGGTCGTGGAGACCGGGCCGCCCGCGCAGGTCCTCGGCGCGCCCCGGCACGAGCGCACCCGGCAGTTCCTGGCGCGCATCCTCTGATGGCCAGGATCTCGCCCAGCTACCTGCTCCAGTTCGACGAGCCCGCGGGCTACCTGGACTTCGCCCGCTACGGCCCGCCCTCGCACGCCGTCGTGGACACCACCGCGCGCCTGCTGCACTCCTCGGCCAAGGCTGGTCCGTCCACTGTGGATGACCTGATGCGGCAGGAGGTCCGCGCGAAGGCGGCGGTGGCGCGCCTGTGCGGCACCGACACCGATCACGTCGTCCTGCTGCCCAACACCAGCCAGGGCCTGTTCCAGGCCGCCTTCAACGCCCCGCCCGGCGAAGTCCTGGTGTCCGCGGCCGAATTCCCGGCCAACACCTACCCGTGGGCGCGCGCCGCGGAGGCCGGGCGGATCACGCTGCGCCGCATGCGGCCGCCGCACGGGTACGCCACGCCGGAGGCCGTCGCCGCGGAGCTCAGCGGCGACACCACCACCGTGTCGGTCAGCGCCGTGGACTTCCGCACCGGCTACCGCGCCGACCTCGCCGCGCTGCGGGACACCGTCGGCGACCGGCTGCTCGTCGTCGACGGCATCCAGGGCTTCGGCGTGGCCGACGAGCCGTGGCAGGCCGCCGACGTCCTGGTCGTGGGCGGGCAGAAGTGGTTGCGCGCGGGCTGGGGAACCGGGTTCGCCGTGCTGTCGGACCGGGCGCTGGAACGGTTGCGGCCGGTGCTGTCCGGCTGGACCGGCGCACACGACGCGGGCCTGTTCGACGACGAGATCCACCCGCCCGCCGAGTTCGCGGCGTCCTGGTCGATCAGCAACCTCAGCCCGGTCACCTCGGGCGCCTTCGCGGCCGCGCTGGAGCTGGTCGAGGACGCCGGGGTGGCGGCCATCGAGTCACGCATCGCCGAACGGGTCGGTGAGCTGGAGGAGATGCTGCGGTCACTGGGCGCCGAGATCGTGTCCGCGACCCAGCGGCGCGCCGGGATCCTCGCGTTCCGGCTGCCCGGGCACTCCGCGGAGCGGGTCGGGGCGGTGCTGGCCGCCGACGGCATCGCCGCGACCGTGCGCACCGACCACGTGCGGTTGTCCCCGCACGCCTCCACGCCGGCGTCGGCGGCGGAGGCCGTGCGTGCCGCGCTGGCCTACCTGTCCCGGCCGCTGCCCGGCGGCTCCCGGTTCGCCGCGGACGCCACCGACTCGGTGCTGTCCGCGCTGGTCCCGGCGGTCGACGGGCTGGCCGCGATGCTCGGGCCGGGCAACGAGGTGGTGCTGCACGACCTGTCCAAGCTGCCCGATTCCATCATCGCGATCGCCGGGGAGATCACCGGCCGCACCCCGGGCGGCCCGATGACCGACCTGCTGCTCGGCCTGGTGCGCCGCGGCACCACGCACGACCTGACCAATTACGAGACACACGGCCCGGACGGCAGGCCGATCCGGTCGTCGACGATCTTCCTGCGGGACGCCGACGGCGTGGCGATCGGCTGCCTTTGCGTGAACAGCGAGGTGACCCGGGGGCCGGCGACCGAGGTGCGGACGGAGAGCTTCCCGCCCGACGTGGACAGCCTGCAGCGGTTCTTGGTGGACCGGGCGGTCGCGCAGACCGGCATCCCGGTGGGGCTGATGAAGAAGAAGCACAAGGCGGCCGTCGTCCGCGAGCTGGAGGAGGCCGGGTTCTTCCTGATCAAGGACGCGGTGGACTTCCTCGCCGGCGAGCTCGAGGTCACCCGCTACACCATCTACAACTACCTCAACGAGATCCGGGCCTGAGGTGGCATGAGCCGCGCTCCGGCGGGGTAACCCCGTTTCGAACACATCGGCGAACGGAGGCAGGGGTGACCGGACCGCAGAACCCGGAGAAGGACCCGCGGGAATGGACGACGGGCGAGGAGCCGATGACCGGCCCGCAGCTGTCGTACCTGCAGACACTGGCCCGCGAGGCCGGTGAGGAGCTGCCGGCGGACCTCACCAAGGCGCAGGCGTCGCAGCTCATCGACCGCCTGCAGGAGAAAACCGGCCGCGGCGCGGACACCTGACACGCGACCGGACGCGCGGGGGCACCTCCGGTGATCCTCGCCGGCCGGCGGAGCGGCGGGTGCGCTGTCGCGACGTTCGCCGGCGCCCACGGCCGGGCCGGGGTGCCGGCGTGGGTGCGCTCGCGCTCGATCGCCCGCACCCCCGGCCCCCTGTGGGCCGGCAGCGGCGCAGGCCACGCGGTCCCCAGTGGACGATGGTGGCACGCGCCGCGGCGGTGGGGCGGGCACCAGGGTCGAATCGGGGGTTTCCACCGATGCGTTCCGCGCCGGAGGCGAGCACGCTGGAGGCATGACGACGACAACGACGACCCTGACGAGGTCCCGCCACAACCGCGTGATCGCCGGAGTGTGCGCCGGGCTCGCCTACCGCCTCGGGTGGCAGCCGCGCACCATGCGGGTGCTCTTCCTGCTGTCCTGTCTGCTACCGGGTCCGCAGTTCCTGGTCTACCTGGTGCTGTGGATCATCATCCCGAACGAACGGCGCTGACCGTCCCCCGATCGGGTTTGACAATGGCGAAAACGGTCACTCCTTCGTATGACCAGAACGGGTATCTACCGTGGCCGCGGCACCGCCGTCAGAGTGGTTACCGGGATCGGGGCGCTGTTCGCCCTCATCGAGGCGATCTACATCGTCCTGGTCCTGGCCGGTGCCAACACGGCGAACGCCTTCTACCGGTTCATCGATTCGATCGCCCAGCCGCTCGCGCTGTTCTTCCCCGGGCTCTTCCCCATCGCGAACGAACAGCTCAACGTGCTGGTCAACTACGGGGTGGCGGCGCTGTTCTGGCTCGTCGTCACCGGGTTCGTCGCACGCCTGATCCGCTGACCGCGGGCCCGCCGCCGCAGGCTCCTCCCGCGGCGGGGCCTGACGGCGGGCCCGCGCCGGGGAGACACTGACCTCCCGGGCGCCGCGCGGTGCCCGGCGAAGGCGGTGGAACGGATGAAACTCCAGGGCCCGGCGCTACGGTTGACCATCTTCGTCGGCGAGACCGACCGGTGGCACCACAAGCCGCTGTTCACCGAGATCGTGCACCGCGCCCACCAGGCGGGGCTGGCCGGTGCCACCGTGCTGCGCGGCATCGAGGGCTACGGCGCCTCGCAACACGTGCACACCACCCGCATCCTGTCCTTGTCCGACGACCTGCCGGTGGTGATCGTCGTCGTCGACGAGGAGACCCGGATCCGCGGCTTCCTGCCCACGCTCGACGAGCTGATCGGGGACGGTCTGGTCATCGTCGAACCGGTCGAGGTGATCCGCTACGTCGGCCGCGACCGGCCCGCCGCGGGCTGACCGCCCGGCCCCGGCTCCACCTCCGCCAGCCGCCGGCTGAGGAAGCGGCGCTCGGTCTCGGTGGTCACCAGCTCCAGTGCGTCCCGGTAGGCCCGCGCCGCCTCGTCGTGCCGGCCCAGCCGCCGCAACAGATCCGCGCGCGTGGCCGGCAGCAGGTGGTATCCCGGCAGGTCCACATCGGACAGCACCCGCAGCCCCGCCTCCGGGCCGGAAGCCATGCCCACCGCCACCGCCCGGTTCACCGCCACCACCGGTGACCGCGTCATCGCGGCCAGCCGCCCGTAGAGCGCCGCGATCTGCGGCCAGTCCGTGTCCTCCGCGCGCTCCGCTGTCCCGTGGCAGGCCGCGATCGCCGCCTGCACCTGGTACGGGCCGGGCGCCCCGCGCCGCAGCGCACCGTCGAGCAGCGCGACACCCTCCGCGATCTCGGCCCGGTCCCACCGGCTGCGGTCCTGGTCGGTCAGCAGCACCAGGTCGCCGTACTCGTCCACGCGCGCGTCCCGGCGGGCGTCCTGCAGGAGCAGCAGCGCCAGCAGCCCGGTCGCCTCCGGCTCGTCCGGCATCAGCCGGTGCAGCACCCGCGCCAGCCGGATCGCTTCCGCGGACAGCTCGCGCCGCTGCAGGTCGGCGCCGGCCGTCGCCGAGTACCCCTCGGTGAACAGCAGGTACAGCACCGCGAGCACGGCCGGGGTGCGCTCGGGCAGCAGGTGCGCCGGCGGCACCCGGTACGGGATGCCCGCGTGCCTGATCTTCTGCTTGGCGCGCACCAGCCGCTTCCTCAGCGCCGGTTCGGCGACCAGCAGCGCCCGCCCGATCTCGGCCGGGGTCAGGCCGGCCAGCGTGCGCAGGGTCAGCGCCACCTGCGCGTCCAGCGACAGCGCGGGGTGGCAGCAGGTGAACATCAGCCGCAGCCGGTCGTCCGGCACACCGCTGTCGTCGGGTTCGGGCTCCGGATCGGGCATCGCCGCGACCTCCCGCAGCTTGGCCGCCCCCACCGCGTCCCGGCGCAGCCGGTCGAGAGCGCGGTTACGGGCGGTGGTGGTGAGCCAGGCCCCGGGACGGCGCGGCACGCCGTCCCGGGCCCACGAGCCAACGGCCTGGGTGAACGCGTCCTGGGCGCACTCCTCGGCGAGGTCCCAGTCGCCGGTGAGCCGGATCAGGGTCGCGACCACCTGGCCCCACTCGTCGCGGAAGGCCCGGACGAGTGCCGTGTGGACGTCGGTCACGGCTGCCAGATCGGCCGGACCTCGATCGAGCCGTAGGTCGCCGCCGGGTGCTTCGACGCGATCTCCACGGCCTCGTCCAGGTTCCCGCACTCGATCAGGCAGAACCCGCCGACCTGCTCCCGGCTCTCGGCGAACGGGCCGTCGGACAGCAGCACCTCGTCCGACCGCACCCGGACGGTGGTCGCCTCGTGCGGCGGCCGCAGCCCCGCGCCGCCCCGCAGGACGCCCCGCTCGGCCATCTCCTCGCTCCAGCCCTCGCAGCCGTCCTCGGCGTGCTCGGCTGCCTCCGGGCCACCGCAGATCAACAGCATGTACTGCATCGCGTTTCCTCCTCGCCGGTCGTGATTCTCACCCTCCCGACGAACGGGTTCCGCGATCAGGGACGCGCGGCGGCGAGAAATTCGCGGATCAGTCCATGGTCCTTCGTGCCGCGCGTGGACTCCACCCCGCTGGAGACGTCCACCCCCCACGGCCGCACGGCCCGCACGGCGTCGGCGACGTTGCCCGGCCGCAACCCGCCGGCCAGGAGCCACTGCCCGGTCTGCCCGCGCAGCGCGTCCCAGCCCCACTGCTCCCCCGACCCGGCCCGCGGCGAGTCCAGGATCAGCATGTCCTCGCCGAACGCGCCGACCTCGACCGGCGAACCGTCGGTGGAGGTGGCCCGCACCAGCCGCAGACCCAGGTCGGCGAGAGCGGCGAAATCCTCCGCCGGGTAGCCGCGGCCGTGCAGCTGGACCGCACCGAGCCCGGTCCGCAGGGCGATGTCGCGGACGTCCGCGACGGGCATGCCCAGGAACACCCCGACGCTGAGCACCTCCGGCGGCACCGCGGCCACCAGGCGCGCCGCCTCCGCCACGGTGACCTGCCGCGGGCTCGGGGTCAGCACGAACCCGACCGCGTGCGCACCGGCCGTCACCGCGCACTCCACGTCGGCCTCCGTGCGCAGGCCGCAGATCTTCACGAACACCCCACCAGGGTAGGCGCCGCGTTCTCCGGACCGCCGCGGTGCCCGCGTGCCGCGCCACCCGGGATTACCGCCCGCACGCTCCGGGTATCCGCCGCCCATGACCGAGCGCCGAGCGGATCCCCTTGTCCGCCTCGACAACGTGGCGGAGGCGCTGGACGATCTGCGCGGCCAGGCCGCCGAACAACCACTGGAAGTGGTCGCGAAGGGCATCGCGCAGAGCGCGGTCGCCACCCTGCCGGAGGCCGACGAGGCGACGATCACCGCGGTGGCCGAGGACGGTCACCTCTACACGCTCGCAGCGACCGACGACGGCATCGTCGACATCGACGAGTGCCAGTACCGGACGCGCCGCGGTCCGTGCGTGGAGGCCGCGACCCGCCGCCATCCGGTGCGCGCCGTGGTCGGCGAGCACGAGCAGGAGTGGCCCGAGTTCACCGCGGCGGCCAAGGCGGCCGGCATCAACACCTACCTGTCGGTGCCGCTGGTGCTGCCCGGCGACGACGAGGAGGACGAGGTGGTCGGCGGGCTGGACATGTACAGCCTGACCGCGCAGGCGTTCGACGACTACGACGAACAGGTGATGCGCCTGTTCACCATGGCGGCGTGCGACGCCTTCGTCAACGCGCGGCGCTGGGCGGCCACCAAGCGCAAGATCGGCCAGCTGGAGAGCGCGCTGACCTCGCGCGCCGAGATCGACCAGGCCAAGGGGGTGCTGATGGCGATCCACGGCTGCACCGCGGAGGAGGCGTTCACCCGGCTGGTCGAGGAGTCGCAGCGGACGAACACCAAGCTCGCCACCGTCGCGCGGGCGCTGATCGAGTCGCTGCGACGCTGACCACGAGGAAGCGCGCCACCCGGGTCCGGCGTGGCGCGCTTCCTCACAGGTCCTGCGGTCAGAACGGCAGCACGCCGGCGACCTGACGCAGGGGATTGCCGCCGGTGATCGCGGACAGGGCGCTGTCCTCCCCCGTGACGGCGCTGAGAACGCCGGGGGTTCCGGCGTTGCCCATCAGACCGTTGACCGTCATGCCGACGGCCTCGAGCTGCGGGGCGGAGACCCCCGCGGAGGCGGCGCCCGCCCCGGTCAGAACCGCCGAGACGGCGGTTAGACCGACGACACCAGCACGAAGTGTGCGCGACACTGAGCTCCCTTTCCTCGAAGTGCTTCGAACGAGAGCAGAAAGCTAGCCAGTTCCACGCCGCATCGCAGGGCGCCGTCCACTCGTCCGGGTGGACGCGGCGGCATTTTCGCCCGACCGTGTCCGGTGAGGTTGCGTCCCGGGCGGACTGCCCGCCGGCTCACCGTCAGCCGAGCAGGTCCGGCCGCTGCCAGTCCTTGCCCAGCACGTGCTGGGCAAGGAACGCGAACACCGTGGCGTACCAGATCTTGGCGTGGTGCGGGGTGAGCACCCAGTGGTTCTCGTCGGGGAAGTAGAGGAACTTGTGCGGGGTCGACCCGTCCTCGGCGGCGGAGCGGGACACCAGGTCCCACCACAGCCGCAGCCCCTCCCCGATCGGCACGCGGTAGTCCTTGTCCCCGTGGATGACGAGCATCGGGGTGCGGATCCGGTCGGCGAAGCGGTGCGGCGAGTTGGCCTCGGCCATCTCCGGCGTCAGCTCCCGCTGCCAGTAGTACGTGGCGTCGGTGGTGGGCCCGAACTGGTCCAGCGCCCACAGCGAGGCGTGCGTGACGATCGCCCGGAACCGGTCGGTGTGCCCGGCGACCCAGTTGGCCATGTAGCCGCCGAACGATCCGCCCATCGCGGCGGTGCGGGTCTCGTCGACGGCCGGGTGCTGCTCGGCCGCGTCGGTGACCGCCATCAGGTCGGTGTAGGGCGCCGCACCCCAGGCGCCCCAGCCGCGCCGGATGAAGTCGTACCCGTAGCCGGTGGAGATCGCCGGGTCGGGCAGCAGGACCGCGTAGCCCTGGGCGACGGCCAGCCACGGGTTCCACCGCCACTGCCAGGCGTTCCACGAGCCGAGCGGGCCGCCGTGGATCCACAGCAGGAGCGGCGCCGGCGCGTCCGGGCCGGCGTCGCGCGGGAGCGCGAGCCACGCCCGCAGCGGCGTGCCGTCCTCCGCGGTCGCGGTCACCTCGTCGAGCCGGCCGGGCACCGCGGCCTCGAGGCCGAGCGCCTGGGCCGGGCCCGGCAGCGGCCGCACGGCCGACCCGTCGAGGGCGACCCGGACCGGCGCCGGCGGGTGGTCCACCGCCGAGCGCAGCGCGTAGACCCACTGCCCGTCCGGGGAGACCCGCGGCTCGGTGTAGGCACCGTCGTCGGCCGTCAGGCGTGTGACCTCGCCGCTGCTCGCGTCGACCTTCCACAGCGGCGAGCGGCCCTGGTCGTCGGCGGCCACGACGAGCGCCGAGCCGTCCGGCAGCCACCGCGCCGAGTGCGGCCTGCGGTCCCAGTCCCGGGTCAGCGGCCGCGGGTCACCGCCGGTGAGCGGCACCAGCGCGAGCCAGTAGTCGCCAGGCGCGTGCGGCGTCGAGCGGCGGTACACCGAGACCGCGACGCGGGTGCCGTCGGGCGAGATCCGTGGCGCCTCGTACTCGTGGTCCGGATCGGCGGCCAGGACCCGGCGCTCCCCGGTGGCCGCGTCGATCGCGACCACCGTGCTGCGCTGCGACCCGCCCGCCTCGGGCACCGCCCAGGTGGTCACGACGGTGCGGCCGTCCGGCGAGACGTCCCAGGACGCCTCGTCGTCCAATGCCCGGCCGGCGTGCCCGGTGAGGTCGCGCAGCTCGAGCCGCTGCTCCCCCGCGGGCACGCCGTCGGCGACGACGAGACGGGTGCGATCCGGGCCGAGGTCGTGGTCCCAGTACCGGATGGGGTACTCCTCGTGCAGGATCGCCGACACCCCGGCGTCCTTGCGTGCCTTGCGGACCTCCGCGTCGTGTCCCGCGCTCGTGGCCGACGGCATCATCGGCGCACCGGCCAGCACCGTGCCGGCCTCCGCCGCGACGACCACGCCGCGGACCCCGCCGGGCGGGGCCGCGACGACCCGGGCGTCCCCGCCCGCGGCCGGCTGCACCCACAGCGCGCTCTTCGCCGCTTCCTCGCCTTCGGCACCCGTGTCCGGGCGCGCGGAGACGAACAACAGATCACCGGACGGGGTGAAGGCGGCACCGGACTCGCCCTCGGCACTGCGGGTCAGCCGCCGCGCCGGGCGCTCACCGGCCGGATCCACCTCCCACAACGCCGTGGTGTAGCGGTTCTTCGGTACATCCGGGGTGGCGACGCCGACGACGAGCCGCCGGCCGTCCGGGGAGAGCGCCAGCCCGGACAACCGCGGCAGGCGGACGTAGGCGTCGAGGTCGGCGAAGGCATCGTCGGTCACCTCGCCTTCTTACCACCGATCCCCGACGGTTTTCCGCGTGAGCGATCAGCCGCCCGGCCGCGGGTGAGCACGGTTGCCCGGCAGAGCTGGACGATCAGCCCAGTTTGCGGCCGAACAGCAGCTTCCACGGCATCAGCGCGGACTCCAGCTGCACCGCGAGGCTCATCTTCGACACGCCCTCCGCGCGCTCCTCGAAGCGGATCGGGATCTCGGCGATCCGCAGGCCCTGCCGGACCGTGCGGTAGTTCATCTCGACCTGGAACGCGTAGCCGTTGCTGCGGACCGTGGCGATGTCGATGCGGCGCAGCGTCTCCGCGCGCCACGCCTTGAACCCGGCGGTGGCGTCCTTGACCCGCAGCCGCAGGATCGCGTTGACGTAGAAGTTCGCCCACGCCGACAGCGCCTTGCGGTGCCAGCCCCAGTCCCCGGCGAGCGAGCCGCCGGCCACGTAGCGGGAACCGAGTACCACGGCCGCGTCCGACGTCGCCAGCTTCTCGATCATCCGGGGCACCGCCTCGACCGGGTGGGACAGGTCGGCGTCCATCTGGATCACGATGTCGGCGCCCTCGTCGAGCGCGCGGGTGATGCCGGCGACGTAGGCGCGGCCGAGACCGTCCTTTTCGGTCCGGTGCAGCACGCCGATGCGGCCCGGGTCCTCGGTCGCGAGCTTGTCCGCGACGTCGCCGGTACCGTCCGGCGAGTTGTCGTCCACCACGAGCACGTGCAGGCCGGGCAGCCCGAGTCCGGTGAGCTGTCCGACCAGCTTGGGCAGGTTGTCCCGCTCGTTGTAGGTCGGAACGACGACCGTGACCTTCGGGGAGCTGTCTCCCATGATCAAATCCTTCGTGCGCGGTGGAGGGTCGGGACGAACCGTATCGCACCCGGTTTCGCACCTCGTCCGGGTAACGCGGACATCGTTTCCGGCCGTCGGCGGCGGGTAGGACCAACCCCGGGCGGTGCCGCGCGTCGGAACCGAGGGGGCACGTTGCGGCCAGGAGGGAGGGAGCATGCGGAGGAGTCGCGGGGCGCTCCTGGCTCTCGTCCTCGCCGCGGTGGTGCTCGCCGGGGTGATCACGTGGATCGTTCTGGTGAGCAAGCCGGTACCCGGACCGGGGTGCGTGGTGACCGCGGCGGACGGCTCCACCTACCGCCTGACCGTCGAGCAGGCACGCAACGCCGGCACGATCGCCGCGGTGGGCCGGCGTCTGGGCGTGCCGGGCCACGCGGTGACGGTCGCGCTCGCCACCGCCATCCAGGAGTCGCGGCTGCGGAACCTGCCCGGCGGGGACCGCGATTCGGCGGGTCTGTTCCAGCAGCGGCCGAGCCAGGGGTGGGGCACCTATGCCGAGGTGACGAACCCGGTGTACGCCGCGACGACGTTCTACCAGCGGCTGCAGCAGCAGCCGGGCTGGGCGGCCCTGACGGTGACCCAGGCCGCGCAGCTGGTGCAACGGTCGGCCTTGCCGGAGGCCTACGCCCAGTGGGAGTCGCAGGCGGCGGCGACCGCCGCGGCACTGACCGGCGCGATGCCCAGCGCGCTGACCTGCTCGGACCTCTCCCCCGGCGCCCCGGAGGCGGACCTCGTGCCGGTCGCCACGGCCGAGCTGGGAACCGCGGTGCTCAGCGGCCCGCACCCGTCCGCCGAGGGCTGGGCGGACGCGAGCTGGCTGGTCGCCAACGCGATGCGGTTCGGCCTCGACGGGGTCACCTTCGACGGCGTGACCTGGACGGCCGCGTCGGGCACGTGGACCGCGGGCGGGCCGCGCGACGGGGTGCTCCGGATGCACCGGGTGGGCGCCCCCTGAGCGGGGTGGACCATGCCGGCTGGGATTCGTGGCGGGCGGTTCACCGGCGCTGGGCCAGCACCCCGAACATCGTCACGGACAGGTGGAAGTCGCCGCGCGCGGCGCCGGCCGCGGCTTCGGCGAGGAGCTGCTCACCCTGCTCGCGGGTGATCGCGCCGCGCCCCGCGGCGTGGGCGACCATCATCGGCAGGAGGGTGTCGCGGACCGACTCGTGGGCGGGTATCAGGGCCTGCGAGCCGCGGTCGAGCACGGTCAGCCCGGCCCCGCTCAGCCAGCCGGCGAGCTTGCGTCCGGCGGCCGGTTCGGCGGTCTGCGAGAGCATCCCGTCCAGCACCGCGCGGACGAGGTCCGGGTCGCCGGGGTGCAGGATGCCCGTCGCCCAGTCGGTGTCGACGAGCACCACCCGGCCGCCGGGCCGCAGCACGCGGGTGATCTCGGCGACGGCGGCCGCCGGGTCGGTGAGGTGCTGGAAGACGCGCTCGCACAGCACAGCGTCGACGGTCTCCGCGGCGAAGGGCAGTGCGGCGACGTCACCCGCGACGAACCGGGCGGGCGAACCCGCGCTCCGGTGCCGTGCCAGGGCCAGCATGGCCGCGTTGGGGTCGAGCCCGATCGCAGTGCCGTGCACGCCCGCGGCGGCCGCGAGCACCTGGACCTCGGATCCGGTGCCGCACCCGATCTCCAGGGCCCGCTCCCCCGGCCGGACGGCGAGCGCCTCGTGCGCCCAGGCCCGCAACCGCCGCACGCCCGCGGTCGCGGCCTGCGCGTCGAGGACGGCGGCCAGGCGTTCCACGCCGGCCGGGTCGATCCGGTCGGCGCGGAAGGAGGTCTCGGTCACGTGCCCGATGCTATTCGTGCCGGGCGGCCGGTGGGACCGCCCGGCACGGGTCAGTGGTGGTAGGCGTGGACAACCGCGTGCCCCTTGCCGCGGCCGATCATCCACTTGTTGACCGGCGTGGTGACGGCGAACGCGACGACCAGCGAACCGGCCAGGGAACCCCAGAACAGCGCGTCGCCCAGGCCCGCGTCCATCGCGCCGGGCACGGTCACCATGACGAAGTTGTCCAGGATCTCCATCACCGCGATCGAGACGGTGTCCGCGGCCAGCGCGACCTTCAGCGCGGTCCGCCACGGCACGCCGGCCCGCAGCACGCCGCGCATGGTCAGCGCGTAGCCGAACACGAAGGCCAGCGCGACGGAGAGCACCACGGTGATCGCGCCGTGCAGGCCGAACGCGGTACCGATGATCATGCCCAGCACCTCGCCGATCGCACAGCCGGTGAGGCAGTGCAGGGTGGCCTGCGCGGCCGCGGCCCACGTGGCCGGCGGCCGGTGGGCCGCGTGCCCAGCCTGCCCAGACTGCCCAGACTGCCCAGACTGCCCAGACTGCGCAGTGTGCCCTGGGTGCCCGCTGTGCTCAACGTGCTCGTGCGTGGAGTGGTCCATCTCGCCGTCCTTCCTTCAATACCCCTAGGGGGTATCACCGGAACGACTGTAACCCCGTCCGCCGGATCACGCAAATCACCGCCGGGCGGCACGCACCGATTGGGCGATCACGGCGAGCACCGCGAGCCCGCCGACGGCGAACCCGTAGACGATCGCGGTGGGCCGCAGCCCGGCCGCGGTCGCGGCGAACCCGGCGATCACCGCGGGCACGCTGAACGCGAGGTAGGCGATGACGTAGACCACCGAGAACAGCTCCCCGCGCTCACCGGGGGCGGCCAGCCGGGCCAGGGTGCCGAAGCTGGCCAGCGCCGCCGCCCCGAACCCCACGCCGGACACCAGCGTGCCGGCGGCCGCGAGCGCGACGGTGTCCGTCAGTACACCGGCCAGCGTGATCCCCATCCCTGCGGCGAGCAGCGCCGCACCGGTCTGCAGCACCGCGCCGACCGGGGCGGACCGCAGCACCAGCGAGGTCAGCGCACCCGTGGCGCACAGCAGGGTCACGACGAACCCGCCGACGAGGTGGTTGGTGAGACCGAAGATCCCGGCGGCCACGGACGGCCCGAGCGACAGGTACAGGCCGCCGAGCGACCAGCTGGAGAGCAGGATCGGGAGCAGCGCGACCAGGTCCGGGCGCAACCGCGCCGGCACCCCGAGCCGCGGGGCGAGCGAGGCCAGCGCACCGGGGCGGCGGGCCGACGTCTCCGGCAGGCCGGCGACCAGCGCGAGCGCGACGACCATTCCGGCGAGCAGCAACACGTAGACCAGGTGGGTCGGGGCAGGCGCGAACTGGACGAGGGCGCCGCAGCCCAGGGCACCGAGGGCGAGCCCGGAGGTCGGCGCGATGCTGCTGATCACCCCGGCGCGGCTGGGCGCGTGCGCCGGGTTCAGGTCGACCAGGGTGGCACCGAGCACGGACATCGCCGCACCCGTCGCCACGCCCTGCACCACACGGGCGGCGAACAGCGCCGAGACATCCCCGGCGACCAGGAAGAGCACCAGCGACACCGCCTCGCCGATGATGGCGGCGGCCAGCACCGGCCGTCGTCCGACGTGGTCCGACAGGGCTCCCACGACCAGCAGCGACGCGATCAACCCCAGGACGTACACCGCGAAGACCACGGTGAGCGTCATCGACGAGAAGCCCCATTCCTGCTGGTAGACGACGTAGAGCGGGGACGGCACGCTGGACGCGGCCATGAACAGCACGAAGATCACCGCGACCGCCGTGAACGCCACCGACTGCGGCAACCGGGCTCTGCGGCGGGTCGCGGGAGCGGCGACGGCGGGGGTAACGGACATCAGCACTCCTCGAAATGCAAAGATCTCTGCGTTAGCACGACGATAGCGCTAACGCAGCGATCGGTGCGATAATTTCCGCATGTCCGCCACCACCACCGCGCGACCCGGCGGCCGCTCCGCGCGGGTGCGCGCCGCCGTGCACCGCGCCGTCGTCGAATTCCTCGCCGACAACCCCGCCGAAGGCCTGACCCTGCCGCTGATCGCCGGCCGGGCGGGTGTCCACCCGACCACCCTCTACCGCCGCTGGGGATCGGTCGCGGACCTGATGGCCGACGTCGCGAGCAGCCGGTTCAGCGGCGACATCGTGGTCCCCGACACCGGGTCACTGCGGGAGGACCTCTACCGGTGGGCCGCGGACGTGGCGACCGACCTGGCGGACCCGGATGTGCTCGCGCTCACCCGGGCCACGATCGGGTCCGGACCGGAAGGCGGCTGCGCGTGCATCGCGGACCGGCACGCCCAGCTCACCGCGATCCTCGACCGGGAGCGCGCCCGGGGCGGGACCGCGCCGGAGACCCCGCACGCGGCGGACGCCCTGCTCGGGCCGCTGTACTACCGGGCGATCTTCGTCGGCGAGCCGGCCGATCCGGGCTGGACCAGGGAACTGGTCGACCGGCTGCTCAGGTAATCCGCTTGCACCCCCGTTACTCGCATGAGTAATTTCTTACTCATGCGGATAATCGACGAGGTGCAACCGGACCTGGGCCTGAGCCCCGCCGAGCAGGCGCGGCGGTCGCAGATCATCGCCGCGACCCTGGCGACGATCGCCGAGCTCGGGTACCGGCGGACGTCGTTCGCGCGGATCAAGGAGCGGGCCGGGCTGAGCAGCACCCGCCTGATCGGCTACCACTTCGGCACCAAGGCCGGTCTCATCCAGGCGGTCGTGACCACGGCGCTGGGCATGCGGGACCGGTACCTGGAGGAGCGGGCCGCCGGAACGACCGACCGCAGCGCGATGCTGCGGGCGCTGATCGAGACGGAGATCGAGTTCGCGCGCGACCACCCCGAGTGCGTCCGCGTGCTGCGCGAGGTGGCCGCCCATGCGGACGATCCGGACGGCTGGCCGGTGGCCGGGCCGCTGCTGAGCGGGTTCCGGACCGGCCGCATCGAACGACTGCTGAAGCAGGGCCAGGCCGAAGGATCCTTCGGCGACTTCCCGGCCGACGTCGCCGCCCGCACGATCGCGCAGAGCATCGACGGCGCGCTCGACGCCCACGCCGGCGACCCGGATCCGGACCTCGCGGCCTACGGGCGGCAGCTCGCCGACTTCTTCGAGCAGGCGGTGGCGCCCCGGCGCTGAACCCGAACGCGGCCCCGGAAACCCGCGTCAGACCAGGAAGGTGAACAGCGGGCTGTCCGGCGGCACCCGCTCGACGCGGTGCGGCCCCGCCGTCATGCGCTTCATCATCGGCTCGAGGTTCTCCGGTGCGCCGAGCTCGATGCCGACCAGCGCGGGCCCCGTCTCGCGGTTGTTGCGCTTGACGTATTCGAACAGCGTGATGTCGTCGTCCGGCCCGAGCACGTCGTCGAGGAAGCGGCGCAGCGCCCCCGGTTCCTGCGGGAACTCGACCAGGAAGTAGTGCTTGCGCCCCTCGAAGATCAGGGCCCGCTCGACGACCTCGGCGTAGCGGCTGACGTCGTTGTTGCCACCGGAGACGATGCACAGCACGGAGGCACCGGGCGCCAGCCCGAGGCCGGGCCCGAGCGCGGCCGGGGAGAGCGCGCCGGCGGGTTCGGCGATGATGCCGTCGGACTGGTAGAGGTCGAGCATCTCGACGCAGATCCTGCCCTCGGGCACGGCGACCATGTCGGGGCGGCGCTCGGCCGCCAGCGCGTAGGTGTGCTGACCGACGAGCCGGACCGCGGCGCCGTCGACGAACGGGTCGATGGTCTCCATCGCGACCGGTCCGCCGTGCTCGAGCGCGAGGGCCATGCTCGCCGCGCCCTGCGGTTCGGCCCCGATCACCCGCACCCCGGGGTGCGTCTCGCGCAGCCAGGCCAGCGTCCCGGCGAGCAGGCCGCCGCCGCCGACCGGCACGACCACCACGTCCGGTGCCCTGCCCAGCTGCTCGATGGCCTCCTTGATCACGGTGCCCTGCCCGGCGATCGTGCGCGGGTCGTCGAACGCCGGGATCATCGTGGTGCCGGTGCTCGCCGCGTACGCCTGCGCCGCGGCCGCCGCGTCGTCGTAGGTGTCGCCGTGCATCACGATCTGCACGTGCTCGCCGCCGAGCCGCGCGACCCGGTCCCGCTTCTGCCGTGGCGTGGTGCGCGGCAGGTAGACGCGGGCCAGCACACCCAGTGCCGCACTGGCGAAGGCAACCCCCTGCCCGTGATTGCCGGCGCTCGCGCACACGACGCCGCGCGCACGCTCCTCGGGGGAGAGCTGGCTCACCAGGTTGTAGGCGCCGCGACCCTTGTACGAGCGGACGGCGGACAGGTCCTCGCGCTTGAGCCGCACGTCCACGCCGTGCTGCCGGGACAGCCGGTCGCTGCGGTGCAGTGGCGTCGGCTCGATGACCCCGGCGAACCGGGCCGCCGCCATCGCCACGTCGGCCGCCCGCACCGGGTCTGGCCCGTTACCCACGACTTCGTTCCTCCCGTCGGCGTAGACGTCATTCGTACCAAAGCCGCCACCGCCGCCCGCACCCGGAGCGGCCGGCACCGGATAATGCGGGCGTGGGCGCGGAGCAGCTGGTGGAGGAGTACGGCCCGGCGTGGCGGCCGGGGCCGTTCGAACGGGGCACCGACGGGCCGCACGTGGTGCTAGCCGGGATCGACGGCTCCGCCACCGCGTTGCGGGCCGGTGCCTACGCGGCCGGCCTCGCGCGGCGGCAGCGGTCCCGGCTGGTGCTGGTGTACGTGCTGGCACCGACGGCGTGGACCGGGATGGCGACCGGGCTGCTCGCCGCCGCGCAGGAACAGGCGTACCAGGCGGCGATCGAGGAGATGCGCGGGCCGATCCGCACGCTCGCCGACGAGGCCGCCCTGCCGGTCACGTTCATCGTCCGCCGCGGCGACGCGGTCACCGAGCTGCGCCGGGCGGCCGTCGAGCTGCACGCCGACCTCGTCGTGGTCGGCGCGTCGGAGAGCAGGGGGCACCGCATCGTCGGTTCGGTCGCCACCCGCCTGGTGCGGGCCGGCTTGTGGCCCGTCACCGTGGTGCCCTGAATGTTCAGGCGAGGCCGCCGAAGAACGTCCGCACGTCCTCGGTGAACAGCTCCGGCACCTCCATCGCCGCGAAGTGACCGCCGCGGTCGAACTCGCTCCAGTGCCGGATGTCGAACAGCTGCTCCGCGACCGGCCGCACCGACAAGGTGATGTCGTGCGCGAACACCGCCACGCCCACCGGTGCGGGGCACGGTTTCCGCCCGGCGCCGTAGACGCTTTCCTTGCCCAGCCGCGCCGCCGATCCCGCGGTGCCGGTCAGCCAGTACAGCATCACGTCGGTCAGCACCCGGTCGTCCGGGATCCGCGACGCCGGATCCGTCCACTTCGCGAACCGTTCGGCGATCCAGGCCAGCTGGCCGGCCGGGGAATCGGTCAGCGCGTAGGCGATCGTCTGCGGCGTGGTCAGGTGCAGGATCTGGTACGCCGGCCGGTTCGCCGCGTAGGCCGCGGTGTGCGCCAGGCGCCGTTCGTCCTCTGCGGACAGTCCGGTGATGCCGCCCGGAGGCGGTGGCGTGGGCAGGTAGTTCACGTGCACGCCGGCCACGTGGTCCGGATCGGCCGCGGCGAGCGCCGTCGAGATCGCCGCTCCCCAGTCACCGCCCTGCGCGCCGTAGCGGCGGTATCCCAGGCGGTGCATCAGTTCGGCCCAGGCGCGGGCCACCCTGGTGACGTCCCAGCCGCGCTCCCGGGTCGGCCCGGAGAACCCGAACCCCGGGATCGACGGGATCACCAGGTGGAAGTCGCGTGACAGCGGTTCGATCACGTCCAGGAACTCCACGACCGATCCGGGCCAGCCGTGCGTGAGGACCAGCGGGAGCGCGTCCGCCCGTGGCGACCGCACGTGCAGGTAGTGCACGGTCTGGCCGTCGATCTCGTCGATGAACTGCGGGAAGGCGTTCAACTCCGCCTCCTGGGCACGCCAGTCGTAGCCGTCGCGCCACCGCTCGGCGAGTTCGCGGACCCGCGCCAGGGGGATGCCGTAGTCCCAGCCCGCGCCGGGCAGTTCGTCCGGCCAGCGGATGCGGTCCAGGCGGGTGGCGAGGTCGTCGAGTGCGGAACGGGGGATGTCGATGCGGAACGGTTTCGCGGTCATGCCTGAAACATTAGATCCACTAACGTTAGTTAGTCAAATGGTTTGGTGGTCGAACGGAACCGCGTACACTGCCGCCATGGACACCGGCTCCGGACGATTGCGCACCCTGCCCAGCTGGATGCTCAGCCAGACCGCGCAATACGCACACCGGCTCGTCAGCGAGGGGCTGGCCGAGGTCGGCGCGCGCGGCTACCACTACCGGCTGCTGACCGCGCTCGAGGAGTCCGGCCCGGCGAGCCAGGCGGCGCTCGGCCGGCGCAGCGCGATCCACCTGTCCGACCTGGTGGCGACCATCACCGAGCTGGCCGAGCAGGGCCTGGTCAGCCGCGAACCCGATCCGGCCGACCGCCGGCGCAACGTCATCACGATCACGCCCGCGGGCCGGCGGCAGCTCAAGCGGCTGGAGAAGCGGATCGCCCGGATCCAGGACGAGCTCCTCGCCCCGCTCACCGGCACCGAGCGGGAGCAGCTGACCACCCTGCTGACCCGGCTGCTGGACCACCACGCACACAACGCCTGAGCGGGATCATCGTCCCGGTTTCGCTCCTGCCACCCTGGGTAGCCTGACTCGACCGTTGAGCAGGCAGCGGAAGGAGCCCGCGTGACCGACTTCTGGATCGACACCGCACTGCAACGGGTGCTGAACCACCCCAGGGACGTGCGCGCCCTGCGGGAGTCGGCGGCGGTCTTCCTCGACGACTGCACGGTCGAGACGATCACCGACGCACTGCTCGTCATCGACGCACTGGCCAGCGCGGTCCACGACCAGGGCCGCCTGCCGGCCACGATCCGGCTCGTGCGCGAGGGCAGCCGCTCGGACTGGCTGCGGATCTCGCTGACCGCGCCCGGCGTCGAGCTCCCCTCGGCGGACGCCGGGTTCGGCGCCGGCCTGCACGTGCTGACCACCTGCGCGGCCCTGTGGGGACGCAGCGGCGACGGCGGCTCCGCCGCCCTCTGGGCGCATCTGCCGCTGACGACTGCCGCACCGGCCGCCCTTCACGTAGCGTTGACGCATGGAGTCGCCCCTGATCACCGACCGGCTGGTCATCCGTGACTGGACGGTCGACGATGCCGAGGCCGCGCTCGCGATCTACGGCTCGGAAGAGGTCACGCACTGGCTGACCCCGGCGATGGACCGGGTCGGCGACGCCGGCACGATGCGCGCGGTGCTGCAGGCCTGGCGCGAGGCCCAGCCGAACCTGCCGCCGCCGCGGGGCCGCTGGGCGATGGAACGCCGCGCGGACGGGCAGGTGGTCGGCGGCCTCGGGATCCGGCTGCTGCCCCCGTTGAACGAGGACCTCGAGCTGAGCTGGCAGCTGCATCCGGGCGCCTGGGGCCACGGCTACGCCACGGAGGGCAGCCGGGCGCTGATCCGGTGGGCGTTCACCCAGGACACCGACGAGTTGTTCGCGGTGGCCCGGCCGAACAACGTCCGGGCCATCGCGACGGCGAAGCGGCTGGGCATGCAGTGGGTCGGTGAGACCACCAAGTACTACGACCTGCGGCTGCAGGTCTACCGCATCCGGCCGGGCGACCTCGACGACGCGCCGGGGGCTTGACCGCCGTACTGGCCGCGCGGTTGACTGGCCGACGGGGTTGACGTCGCCACAAAACCGAATCTAATTCGGTCAGTCCGACTGCTGCCCCGGCCAGAACCGGGGGTCATTCACCAATAGCGAGCGGTCCCCGGCAGAACGAGGTTCGGAAGGCGGGCAAGGCGATGAGCTTCAACCTGGCGATCATGCTGCGGGAGTCCGCGACCGCGACGCCGGGCAAGGACTTCCTGCGGTTCCCGTCGGGGGCGATGACCTACGCGGAGGTGGACGAGCGCTCCGGGCGGGTCGCCGCGGCCCTGCGGGAGACGGGCCTGCGCCCCGGTGACAAGGTCGCCGTGCAGCTCGCCAACGTGCCCGAGTTCGTGATCGCCTACTTCGGGATCCTCAAGGCGGGCCTGACGATGGTCCCGCTCAACCCGCTGCTCAAGGCCGCCGAGATCGCCTACCACCTGGACGACTCCGACGCACGGATGATCATCGCGCACGCCGGGGGCGCGGCCGAGGTGTCCCGCGCGCTCAAGGAGCTGCGCGGCGTGTCCGCGGTCGTGGTCGGCGACCTCGACCCGGGCGCGTGGCCGGAGGGCACCACCGGGTTCCCGGCGCTGCTGGAGCCCGCCGACGACGGCGACATCCACCCCGGCGCGGCCGACGACACGGCCGTGCTGCTCTACACCAGCGGCACCACCGGCCGGCCGAAGGGCGCCGAACTGTCGCACTTCCAGCTCTACATGACCTGCACGCTCGGCAGCGAACGCTTCGGCGCGGAACCCGACGACGTCGCGCTGGCGGTCCTGCCGTTCTTCCACGTCTACGGGCTGTCGAGCATCCTCAACGCCGCCGCGCGGCACGGCCGCACGATCTCGGTGGTGCCGCGGTTCGAGGTGGCCGCGGTGCTGGAGGCGATCCAGCGGGACCGCGTGACGATCATGGCCGGCGTGCCGACCATGTACCACGCGCTGGCCTGCGCCGACACCACCGGCTACGACACCAGCAGCCTGCGCATCGGCAGCTCCGGCGGCGCCGCGATCCCGGAGGAGGTGCTGCGCCGGTTCGAGGAGAAGTACCGGATCCCGGTGCTGGAGGGCTACGGGCTGTCCGAGTCGGCGTCGACCACCACCGTCAACCCCGGCGCGGACAACCGGAAGGTCCGCTCGATCGGCACCCCGATCTGGGGGGTGCAGCTGCGGATCGTCGACGAGGCGGACCGGCCGCTGCCGGCCGGTCAGGTGGGCGAGATCGTGCTGCGCGGGCACAACATCACCAAGGGCTACTACAAGCGGCCGCAGGAGACCGCGGATGCGTTCCGCGGCGGCTGGTTCCACACCGGCGATCTCGGCTACGTCGACGACGACGGGTTCGTGTTCGTCGTTGACCGCAAGAAGGACCTCATCATCCGCGGCGGGTTCAACGTCTATCCGCGCGAGGTGGAGGAGCTGCTGTACCGGCACCCGGCGGTCGCCGAAGCAGCGGTGATCGGCGAACCGGACGAGCGGCTCGGCGAGGAGGTGGTCGCGGTGGTCTCGCTCAGGCCCGGCGCGAGCGCGGAGCCGGCCGAGATCGTGGCGTGGGCGAAGGAACGCATCGCCGCCTACAAGTACCCGCGGCGCGTGCGGATCGTCGACGAGCTGCCGAAGGGCGCCACGGGCAAGATCGCGAAGCTGGAACTGCGCGCGCGTCTGCCAGGATGACGTCGTGCGGTACGACGTCAACATCTCGATCCTGTTCACCGAGCTGGAGCAGCAGCGGCGGCCGGCCGCGGCGGTCGCGGCCGGGTTCACCGGGGTCGAGTCGTGGTGGCCGTTCGCGGGCGTGCCCGGCGACCGGGAGGTCGAGCGGTTCGTGACCGCCGTCGCCGACGCGGGAGCGACGCTGGTGTCGCTCAACGTCCCCCACGGTGACCTGGCGGCGGGCGAGCGCGGGCTCGCCGCGTTCCCCTCCCGCACCGCGGAGTTCCGCGACGGGGTCGACGTCGCGGCCGCCATTGGCGAGCGGCTCGGCTGCCGGTTGTTCAACGTCCTGCCCGGCAACCGCACCGGGGCCTCGCGCGACGTGCTGCTGGACAACCTGGCCTACGCCGCCCGGCGGCTGCCCGGCACCGTCCTGCTGGAACCGCTCAGCGGCGCACCGGACTACCCGCTGTCGCGTGCCGCCGACGCACTGGCACTCGCCGGCGAGGTCGGGGCGGCCGAGGTCGCGCTGCTCGCGGACGTCTACCACCTCGGCGTCAACGGCGACGACCTGGACGCGCTGCTCACCCCGCCGGTGTTCGAGCGCATCGGGCACGTGCAGGTGGCCGACGCACCGGGCCGGCACGAGCCGGGCACCGGCTCGCTCGGGGTCACCTCATGGCTGCGGCGCCTGGCGGCCACCGGTTACGACGGCTGGGTGGGTCTGGAGTACGTGCCGACCGGGTCCACTTCGGACAGCTTCGGCTGGGTCCCCGGCCGCTAGACCGCCGCCGGGCCACATCGTCGGCCACGACGACGCGCCGCATCAGCTCCACGAGCGTGCGCCGCTCCGATGTGGACAGCACGCCGAGCGACTCCTCCGGTGAGCGGCGCGCCACGTCCTGCAGCCGCCGCACCAGCTCCCGCCCCTCGCCGGTGGGCGCGGCCCGCCGACGTCGACGATCCTCCGGTGAGTTGACCGACCCGTGGACGACCCTCACCGGTGCACCTGCCGGCAAGCACTACACCCTCGACGGCGCCCGGCCCGGTCCCCCGGCGGGAAACCCCGCCATCGCGGGTGGGCGCTCGGGCCACGGATGCCGCGGTTGACCGGCACCGACGCCGACCGGTGGCTGCCCGGCATGACCCGCATCCCGCCGGCCGGCCTGCCCGCCGCCAACCGCCGGGCGGCCGCCCGCCGCGGCCCGGCGGCTCTGCAACCTGTCCCCGGCCGCGCTCGCCGGACCCCCGCGACTGGCCGGCCCGGCTCGCCGGGCCGGCACTGATCCACGGGGTGAGCGGCCTCCTGCTCCCGGCCGCCGCACCGGACCCACGGCCGCACGCCGGCAGCGGCGGACCCACGCCCGGCCCTTCGCCCGCTGGCACGGCGGAGTGACCGGCCCGCCCACATCACTGCCCGGCCCGCGCCGTCCCCGGGGGAAAACGCTTTCGCGGTCTGGGCATCGCCACCACCGGCGGGAACGGTGTTTGCGCACAGTAACCGGGGGGTCGCGGGTCGCGCCGGAACCGAATGCGACATGATTTCACTCCGACCAGAGCAGCTATCGAGTGATCGGTGACCGTGACCCAGAGCGAGAGGATCCCCCGGGCCGCCGGGCAGGCAGAGGCCGGTGCCCCGTGCTTGACAGGGGTGGTTGAGTACAGCTTTGTGGTGACGTCGCCGTCTTCGTCCCGGTCCCCCGGATTTCGTGGAGCGTCGTGAAAAGCACAGATGACAAGTCAGGCGAAGGTCACCACAAGTCGATCAGAAAGCGCCTGACCGGCACCGTCCTGATCCCCAGTATCGCGCTCCTGGTGATGTGGATCGCCGGTTCCGGTTACCTCCTCGTGGACGCGATCTACGTGCGCGCGGTCGCCTCGTCCGTGCAGGACGTGTCGATCCCCGCCGTCACCTCGCTCGGTGCCGTCCAGCAGGAGCGCCAGCTGTCGCTGATCTACCTGGAACGCCCCCAGGTCGGCCTGCGCGACCTGCAGGCACAGCAGCAGTCCATCGACAGGTCGATGAGCACCCTGCGATCCGCCCTCGGCGAGGTGAAGGGCCTGGTGCCGGACGAGATCGGGCAGCGGATGAACCAGGTGGAGTCGAGCCTGGACCAGCTGCCGGTGATCCGTGCCGAGATCAACCTGCGCACCATCTCCAAGGAAGAGGTCAACGCGTTCTACAACAACCTGCTGGACACCGCGACCGAACTGTTCGACTCGCAGGCCCGCATGGTTCCCGACGCCGAATCCACCCAGGGCGGTATGGCCGCGGTGGACATCTTCCGCGCCTCCGACCAGATGTCCCGCGCGGCCTCGCTCGCCTCCAGTGCGTTCGCCGCCGGCCAGTTGTCGGCGGCCGACCACTCGCAGTTCGCCCAGCTCGTCGGCAGCTACCGCGCGCAGCTCGCGAAGATCGCCCCGCACATGGCACCCGAAGCCGGCGCCACCTACCGCGCGCTGACCTCGAGCGCGGCCTGGCAACACCTGTCCGCCGCCGAGGACTCGATCATCGCCCAGGGGCCGGGTGCCTTCCGGGAGAACACCGGTGGCCTCACCGTGCGGGAGAACGACTGGCGCGACCTCACCACCGAGGTTTCCGGAAAGCTGCTCGACCTGACCGTTCAGCAGTCGACGCTCGCCTCCGGCGCGGCTCTGCACAAGGGCAACGTCAACCTGTGGACCGTGATCATCGGCAGCATCGCCGCCCTGCTCGCGGCGGTCGCGTCGATCTGGGTCGCGGTCCGGGTGTCCCGCACCCTGGTCGACCGGACCCTGATGACGCGCCTGGAGCGCCTGCGCAACGACTCCCTGGAGCTGGCCCGCACCCGGCTGCCGAGCATCGTCAACCGGCTCAAGGAGGGCGAACCGGTCGACGTCAGCGCCGAGCTGCCCCGCCTGGACCACGGCAAGGACGAGATCGGGCAGGTGGCCGAGGCGTTCAACATCGCCCAGCTCACCGCCGTGCAGGCCGCGGCCAGCGAGGCCAAGGCCCGCAGCGGTGTGAACAACGTGTTCCTCGGCATCGCGCACCGCAACCAGGGCCTGGTGCACCGCCAGCTGCAGATCCTGGACCGGATGGAAAGCCGCGAGGAGAACCCGGAGCAGCTGCGGGGCCTGTTCCAGCTCGACCACCTCGCCACCCGGGCCCGTCGCACCACCGAGAACCTGATCATCCTGGGCGGCAAGCAGCCCGGCCGCCGCTGGCGCAAGCCGGTGTGGCTGATGGACGTGCTGCGCGCCGCGGTGTCGGAGACCGAGCACTACTCCCGCGTCGAGGTGGAGAACGTTCCGCAGGTCGCGCTCATCGGGTCCGCGGTCGCCGACACCATCCACCTGGTCGCGGAACTGGTCGACAACGCCACCACGTTCTCCCCGCCCGGGTCGCAGGTCCACATGACCAGCACCGTGGTCGCCCGCGGCGTCGTCGTCGACGTGGCCGACCAGGGCCTGGGCATGAAGGACGACGTCCGCGAATGGGCCAACCGGATGATGTCGGAGCCGCCGGAGTTCGACGCGATGGCGCTCAAGGCCGACTCCAGCCTGGGCCTGTTCGTCGTCGCGCGACTCGCGGCGCGGCTCGGCCTCAAGGTCATGTTCGACTCCTCACGCTACGGTGGCACCCGCGCCACCATCCTGATCCCGTCGGCACTGCTCGCCAACACCGACCAGGTCGCCGAGAACGCCGATCCGGAGTTCCCCGGCGCCCCGGCCTCGGCCGGACCCGACTCGCAGGAGCAGGAGGAGACCGGCCGCCCGGCCGGAGCGAACGGTATGGGACGACACGAGCACAACGGTGCCCACGAGCCCGCTCGGCGGGTACCGGTGGAGCGGCCCTCGGGGCGGCACACCGAACCCGACAGCCCGGCCGCGAACGAGCGCACCGGGACCATCTCCGTGGTGGCGGCGGAACCCGCACCGGTGCCGGCACCATCGCCGCGCCCGAAACGCTCCCGCTCTCCCCTGCCGCAGCGCGAGCCGCAGCAGAACCTGGTCGCCCAGCTCCGTGACGACCCGGAGTCGGACTCCACCGACTACCACGAGTTCTCCGGGCGGACCCGCAACACGCTGTCGGCGTTCCACAAGGGCACCCGCCGCGGGCGCGACGCAGACGCACCGGAAAATCCCCGGGCCACCACCGACTGAGAGGGAAGTCGAACCTCATCGATGAACGAGAACGAGAATTCCAAGGTCGACCTGAACTGGCTGCTCGATGACATGGTGGACCGTGTCGTCGGGGCGCAGCACGCCGTGGTGCTCTCGGCCGACGGGCTGCTGATGGGCAAGTCCGCGAACCTGTCGAAGGACGACTCGGACCAGCTGTCGGCGATCGCGTCCAGCCTGCAGAGTCTCGCCAAGGGCGCCAGCAGGCACTTCCAGCGCGGGCCGGTGCTGCAGACCCTCATCGAGATGTCCGAGGGCTACCTCTTCGTGTGCGCTGCCGGCCAGGGCGCCTGCCTGGCGGTCCTCGCCGAGGAGACGGTGGACGTGGAGATGATCGCCTACGAGATGAGCCGGCTGGTCAAACGCGTCGGTGACTACATGTCGTCCGCCCCCCGGGATGCCGCGAGGTTCGTACCGGAGCACAACTGATGGCGGACGACCAGTGGTACGACGAGGCGGCCGGACCGTTGATCCGGCCGTACGCCATCACGCGGGGCCGGATCCCGTCCGTCGACATCAAGCTCGACGTCGCGACGCAGGTGATGGCGCTGCGGGGCAACCACGACCCGATCGGCCTCACCCCGGAACACCTGACGATCCTCGAGTTGTGCGAGCGGCCGCTGGCCGTCGCCGAACTCGCCGTGTACGTCAACGTCCCCCTCGCCGTGGTCAAGGTGTTGTGCAGCGATCTGATCGAACGGGGCGCCGTGATCGTCCGTTCGCCGTCGCAGCCCGCCAAGGCCCCGGATCGCGAACTACTCCAGGCGGTGCTCGATGGCCTCAACAGGCTCTGAAGAAACGGGCGTCATCCCGACGCCGGTCAAGATCGTCATAGCGGGGGGTTTCGGGGCCGGCAAGACCACGATGGTCGCGTCGGTCAGCGAAATCGTCCCGCTGTCCACCGAGGAGGTGATGACCGAGGCCAGCACCGAGGTCGACGACCTCACCGGGGTGGAACGCAAGACCACCACGACCGTGGCGCTGGACTTCGGGCGCATCACCATCTCCCCGCAAACGGTGCTGTACCTGTTCGGCACGCCCGGGCAGGACCGGTTCTGGTTCATGTGGGACGAACTCGCGGTCGGCGCCATCGGCACCGTCGTGCTGGTCGACACGCGCAGGCTGGACTCCAGCTTCGCGGCGATCGACTTCTTCGAACGGCGGAAAATCCCGTTCATCGTCGCGGTGAACTGCTTCGACGACGCCGACGAGTACGAAGAAGCCGAGATCCGTCAAGCGCTCGCGATCGCGCCCGGTGTGCCCGTGATGTTCTTCGACGCGCGGTCGCGGGAATCGTCGAAGCTGGCGCTGATCCGGCTGGTCCGCTACGCGATGAGCCGGCTGCCCGCCGAGCCCGAGCTGGCACGCACCTGAGGTTTCCCGCCCGGGACAGGAGAAAGGCCACCCCGCTGTCACCGCGGGGTGGCCTTTCCCATGTCCCGGACCGGCCAACTCAGCGCCGCGAACGACCAACTCGGCGACGGGCAAACACGGCGCGCCGAGCGGCGAACACGACCGGACCGCCGTGTTCGCCGCTCCCGGCGCCGTGTTCGCCGCTCCCGGCGGTGGGCTGGCCGTCAGGCGTGCCGTGGGAGCTGGCGCAGCTTCAGGTTGAAGTGCCGCAGCAGCTTCGGCGCGTGGGTCACCCGGTACTCCGGCACCTGCTCCGGGTTCTTGGCGATCGTCGCCAGCACGTCGGCCACGTACTCCAGGTGCGCGAGCGTGTAGGTGCGCCGCGGGATGGCCAGCCGTACCAGTTCGAACGGCGCCGGGCTGAGCAGGTTGTGCTCGTCGTCGAACGTGCCCAGGTACAACGAGCCCAGTTCGGCGGACCGGATGCCGCCGGCCAGGTACAGCTCGCACGCCAGCGCGTGACCCGGGAACCCGTGCGGGGGAAGGTGCGGCAGCAGGCGTCCGGCGTTGAGGTACACCCCGTGGACACCGGCCGGTTGCACGATGTCCACCCCGGCCTCGTTGATCAGGCGCGCGAAGTGCGCGGTTTCCTCGGTGCGGTTGCGCAGGTAGTTCGGGTCCACCACCTCGCGCAGCCCCTGCGCGACGCGCTCCAGGTCGTGCGCGCCCATGCCGCCGTAGGTGCGGAAGCCCTCGGTGGCGATGACCACCGCCTCGCACTGCTTGGCCAGCGCGGTGTCCCGCACGCCGAGCGCGGCCCCCATTGGGGAGATGGCGTCCTTCTTCAGGCTCGCCACAAAACCGTCGGCGAGGGCGAACGTCTCCTGCGCCACCTGTTTGGGTGTCTTGTCCGCATAGCCGTGCTCTCGCTGCGTGATCAGCCACGAGTTCTCCGCGAACCGGGCGGCGTCGAGGAAGAACGGGACGCCGAAACGGTCGCACAGCGCGCGCACGGCCTTCAGGTTCGCCATCGACACCGGCTGCCCGCCGCCGCCGTTGTTGGTGATCGTGATGAGCACCTGGCCCACCCGCGCGCCCTCGGGACCGGCCAGCGTCGCCTCGAGCGCACCGAGGTCGATGTTGCCCTTGAACGGGTCCCGGCTGTCCAGATCGGCGGCCTCCGGGCACGGCAGGTCCCGCGCTTGCGCGCCGGTCAGCTCCACGTTCGCCCGCGTCGTGTCGAAGTGCGTGTTGGACAGCGAGATCTGCCCCGGTTTCAGCACGGTGGAGAACAGGACCCGCTCCGCGGCCCGGCCCTGGTGCACCGGGAACAGGTGCGGGAACGAGGTCAGGTCCTGCAGCGCGTCGTGGAACCGGAACCAGGAGTCCGAGCCGGCGTAGGACCGGTCCGCTTCGGCCGCGCCCGCTTCCTGCGCCGCGGACACCGCGCCGGTACCGGAATCGGTCAGCAGGTCGATCGTGACCATGTTCGCCGGCAGGTCGAACATGTTGTAGCCGGCCCGGGAAAGCGCTTGCTCCCGCTCCGGCCGGGTCGTGATCGGGATCTCCTTGACAACCTGGACCCGGTACGGCGGGAACGGCTTCATCCTTACCTCTTCCTCCAGTTCACCACGCGGCGGAGGCGGCGCCGACCCGCCGCGGCGGGCTCACGGCATAAGCCTCCGAGGAAAGATATACCGTGGCTCCCGAGCCGAAACCGCCGAGCCGCAACGACACGTGCGCGATGAGGCCAACTCCGTCCGCCGCGGGACGGCTCGTCACCGCCCTGATGGCCCGGTCGAGTTCACCGGCGGGCAGCCCGGCCCGGCGGAAGTGGGCCAGAACCCGGTCACGCGCCACGGCATCGTCCGGGACGTAGTCGCGGATCGGGAGGTAGAGGCTGTAGTTGCCCGGACGGCCGCCGTACGCCTCGACGAACGAGTAGCTGGACACCAGTGGCCGGCCGGTGTACGGACCGGTACCGCCGCCCACCGTGGCCAGGAACTCACGCACGGCCAGCGGATCCGCACCCTCGACCGCCCGGGCCGCGCGCTCGACCGTGGCGGCGTCCGCCGAATCGTGCGAGATGTAGAGCTTGACGCGGGACAGCGGGCCGTCGTCCAGGTCGAGCGCGAAGAAGGAGAGCTGGTCCGCTTCGCCGCGCAGCGTCGCGTGCCGGGCGACCGTGTCGTGGGCGTCGGTGAGTCCGAGACGCCGCAGCGCCTCCTCGACGAGTCCGGGCGCGGCGCACCGGCCGCGCACCTGCGGGTTGAAGTACACCTTGAGCGCGGGGGGCCGGCCGGGGCGCAGGATCACCGAGAACCACAGGGCGAACTTCCCCTGCGGTGCCTCGCTGAGGAAGAGGTCCTCGACCGCGCGGAACCGGTCCATCGACAGGTCGAACCGCTGCGCCATCCGATTGAGAAAGCGCTTCGCCGCCTCGATGTTCGCGACCGGCCCGGGGCGCTCCGGGAGCGTCTCACCGAGTATGCGCACCGCGCGGTTGCCACCCTCGTCGAACGCGAGGGAGAACTCCACCGGGGTGGCGTCGTCGGCGACATCCGACGGCCACAGCGGGGGTTCACCGAGCGGGCGGCGGCCCGCCGCGTCGAGGAGGTCCCGCAGGACGTCCAGGGATCTGCCGTCGTCGGGCGGCAGGCCGGCCACGTCGCAGAGCTCTCCCAGCTGTCGGCTGGCGTGGTCGAAGAGGGTCACGGGGACGGTGTTCACGCTCACTCCGGCGGTCTGGCGAGCGGTGATTGCTCGACTAGGCGGGGGCAGACCGTCGATCAACATAACGTGCTTTCGCGCGTCAGATGTACCTCTGGAGGAGTGATCTTGGCCCCCGTCTCCGGGTGACGCGTTGTGACTCCGCACCGAACGGTAGCAAGGGAAGCCGCCGTTCGGTCGCACCCGAAGCGACGGCGCAGCCCGATCGCTCACCCGTCCGGATGAACTCAGCGCGGCACGGTGAACACCAGCGCGGCAGTGTCATCGGAGACGCCCTCGTGCAAGTCCGACAGCAACTGCCCCAGGCGCTCCACGATCGTGCCCGCGTCCAGGCCCGCCCATCCGGATGCCACGCTCGCCAGCCGCCCCTCACCGAGCAGCGCCCCGTGCGAGTCGCGCGCCTCGAGCAGGCCGTCGGTGTACAGCAGCAACGTCTCCCCCGGACCGAGCCGGGTACCCGCGGCCGCCACACCCGCGTCCGCGAACACCCCCACCAGCTGACCGCCGGGCGTCTCCAGCGCGCGCACCGCGCCGTCGTCGGCGACCCGCAACGCCGGCGGGTGGCCACCACCGGCCAGGTCGATCCGGAAGCCGTCGCCGTCCGGTTCGATCAGTCCGAACACGACTGTGCAAAAGCGAGCGTCGGAGGCGCGGTACTCCTGGAGCAGCACCGCGTTGAGCGTACGCACCACCGCCCGGGGATCGGATTCCCGAACGGCGGCGGCCCGCAGCGTGTAGCGGGCGAGCGAGGTGAGCACGGCGGCCTCCGCGCCCTTGCCGCAGACATCGCCGATGAAGAACGCCCACCGGTTCGCACTCAGCGGGAACAGGTCGTAGAAGTCGCCGCCGACCAGGTCCCTCGCCGCCCGGTAGTACCCGGCCGCACGCAGCCCGGGCACCTCCGGCAGGCCGGGCGGCAACAGGGTCTCCTGCAGGGTCCGGGACAACCGGGCGAGGCGCTCCCGCTCGCGGTCGGCTTCCTGCCGCGCCCGCAGCAGCTCCCGTTCGTAGGCACGCCGCGCCCGCGCGTCGAACACGGTGGTCCGGATGCCGGTCACCCCGCCCGGCCCGGCGCGCAGCGTCGAGTTGACCAGCACCGGCAATCGCGAGCCGTCCGCGGCGACCAGGTCGAGCGCGATCTCCCGCACCTCGGACTGCATGCGCAGCAGCGGTGCGTAGTGCGTCTCGTGGTAGATCCGCCCGCCCGCGGTGAGCAGATCGGTGAACCGGCGGCCCACCACCTCCTCGGCGCGGTAGCCGAGCCAGTTCAGCAAGGTCGCGTTGACCCGCAGGATCGTGCCGTCGGGCCGGGCCGCGAGGTAACCGCAGGGCGCGTTCTCCCACAGGTCCTCGGCGTCGGCCCCGGTCAGCACCGGCGCCTCCGGCCGGGTCACCGCGTCCCGCGGTCGGCCAGGAACGCTCCGATCGCCGCCGCGGTCAGATCCGGGTCACTCAGCTGCGGGCAGTGCCCGTTGACGTCCAGCAGCACCAGCTCGCTGTCCGGCAGCCGGTCGTGCACGTACTCGCCGACGGACACCGGCGCGATGGCGTCGTGGCGGCTCTGCAGGACGAGGGTGGGCACGCCCACGCGCGCGAGGTCCGCCCGGTTGTCGGACAGGAAGGTGACCCGCGCGAACTGGCCGGCGATCACCGGGTCGGTCCGGCAGAAGCTGTTGGTCAGTTCGGCGCCGAGCTCGGGGCGATCCGGGTTGCCCATGATCACCGGTGCCATCGCCGCCGACCAGCCGAGGTAGTTGCTGTCCAGCGACTCCAGCAGCTCATCGATGTCCGGCCGGGTGAAGCCGCCGGTGTAGCCGGCGTCGTCGAGGTAGCACGGCGACGGGCAGACCATCACCAGCTCGGCGAACCGCTCCGGCTCCCGCGCTGCCGCGAGCGCGCCGACCATCGAGCTGACCGAGTGGCCGACGAACACGACGTCCCGCAGGTCCAGCTCCGCGCAGAGCTCCAGCACGTCATCGGCGTACCCGTCCAGTGTCGAGTAGCGCTCGCGCGTCCAGGCGTTGAGGTCGGAGTTGCCCGCGCCGACGTAGTCGAACAGCACCAGCTGGTAGTCCGGATCGAAGGCGGGCGTGACCAGCCGCCACATCGCCTGGTCGCACCCGAAACCGTGAGCGAACACCATCGGCTGGCCACCGGGCCGGCCGGAGAGCGTCACCGCATTCCTCGTCCGGATGTCCATTGCCGCCAGCCTAACCCCTCAGCCCCGCCGACGCGGGGCGCGCGACACCATCCTACCCGCCGCCCCCAGGCGGACGGCCGGTCCGGCCACGGGCGTGATCGTCCATTGTGGCCATACCGGCGCGGCGGCAATCGTCACGCTGCGCGCCCCGGCGCGCACCGCGGGTGCACCGGCGGCATCGTGACGGCGGGCGGGACAATCGGGGTCATGAGGTGTCCTTGCGGCCTGGGTGAGACGTACGAGAACTGCTGCGCGCCGCTGCACCGCGGCGAGTCCGCGGCGCCGACGGCCGAGCGGCTGATGCGCTCCCGGTTCAGCGCGTTCGCCGTCGGCGACGAGGCGTACCTGCTGGCCAGCTGGCATCCGGACACCCGCCCGGCGGCGATCGGCCTCGACCCGGGGCAGCGCTGGACCCGGCTGGAGGTGCTCGCGACGACCGGCGGCAGCCCGTTCCACACCAGCGGCACCGTCGAGTTCCGCGCCCACTACCGCGACGCCGCGGGAGCCGGAACACTGCACGAGGACAGCGAGTTCACCAGGGTGGACGGCCGCTGGGTGTACCGGGGCCCGCGGCGGGTAGCCCGCGGGGCATGACCGAGTTCGAACGCGAACGAGCGATGCCCGCTCCGGCGGAGCGGGTGTTCACCGTGGCCGCCGACGTGAACCGGCTCGGCGAGTGGCTGCCGGGTGTGATCACCGTGCACCCGGGCGAGCCGCAGGGGGTGGACGTGGACGTGCACGATCCCGCGGGCGAGTACGAGGCGCCTGGCGTGCTGGGCGCCTCGCGGGAGCAGCTCCGGCTCGAGTGGGGCCGCCGCGGCAGCGCCGACTACAGCGGCTGGCTGCAGGTCGCCTCGGCCGACGGCGGCTCCAGCTACGCGACGCTGCACCTGTCCTTCCACGGCGACCAGCCGGCCAACCACGGCGGCGACGCGGCACGCGACGTCGAACGCCGGCTCGCCGAGTCCCTGGACCGCCTGGCGAAGCTGGTCACGGCCGGTTAACCCGCGGCGTCCGCGCGGGCGGTGGCGATGGCCTCGCGGGTCATCCCGACCGCGACGGCCGCTGCCCGGCCGGGGAAGCCGCTCGCGTAGAGGCCGTCGATGATCAGCCAGACCCGGTCCGCCAGACCCGCCGGATCGGGCACCCCGGTCTCCCCCGCCAGCCGTCCGACCAGCTCCCGCCCCCGGTCCAGGTACTCCCGTGCGATCCGCACCGCCGGGTCGTCACCGCCGGGGAACTCCGTCAGCACGTTGCGGAACGGGCACCCGCGGAAATCCGGCCGCCGCAACCGGGCCGCGATCTCGGCGACCAGGGCCACCAGCCGCTCGGCCGGATCGCCGCCCGCCTCGCGCAGGGCCTCCTCCTCCGCGCGGTCCCGCCACTCCCGGAACCGGCCGAGGTAGGCGGCGACCAGGTCGGTCTTGCTCGGGAAGTGGGCGTACAGCAGGTTCTTGCCGCAGCCGACCTCCGCGATGATCCGGCTCATCCCGACCGCGCGCACCCCTTCGGTGTAGAACAGCGCGCCCGCGACGTCGAGGATCCGTTCGCGGGCGTCCGGAGCTGCCGTGCGTGCCATGTGCCGAGCATAACGGACCGATCGGTCCGGGCACCGTTGACAGCGCGGTGATCAGCGGAGCATGCTCGGACCGATCAGTCCGGGACCGATCGGTCCGATTCGGGAAGGGAGCACCCCATGAGGGACGCCGTCATCGTCGAGGCCGTCCGCACCCCCGTCGGGAAGGGCAAACCGAACGGTGCCTACGCCGCGGTCCACCCCGTCGAGCTGCACGCCCACGTCCTGCGCAGCGCGGTGGAACGCGTGCCGGGCCTCGACCCGGGCGAGATCGACGACGTGATCGGCGGCGCCGTCGGCCAGGTCGGCGAGCAGAGCGGCAACACCACCCGGTTCGCGGCGCTGGCCGCCGGGTTCCCGGAGTCGGTTGCCGGCGTCACCGTCGACCGGCAGTGCGGCAGCAGCCAGCAGGCGCTGAGCTTCGCCGCGCAGGGCATCGTCGCCGGCGCCTACGACATCGTCCTCGCCTCCGGCGTGGAGTCGATGAGCCACGTGCCGATCGGCAGTTCGGCCGACGTCGGCGGCGTCCGGGCCGACGTGACCGGCCCGTCGGTGGCCCGCCGCTACCCCGGCGGGCTCATCCCGCAGGGGGTGAGCGCCGAGCTGATCGCGCGGAAGTGGAACCTCTCCCGCACCCAGCTCGACGAGTTCGCGATGACCAGCCACCAGCGGGCGGCCGCCGCGTGGCGGGACGGGCACTTCGCCAGCCAGGTGGCGCCCCTGAAGGTGACCGCCGCCGACGGCTCCGTCAGCCAGCTCGACGTGGACGAGACGATCCGGCCGGGCACCAGCCTCGAGGTGCTCGCCGGGCTGCGGCCGGCGTTCGCGCACGACGACTGGACCGCGCGGTTCGGCGACATCGACTGGAAGGTGACCGCGGGCAACTCCAGCCCGGTCAACGACGGCGCGGCCGCGCTCGTGCTCACCACCAGCGAGATCGCGCGGCAGCGGGGCTGGCGCCCGCGGGCGCGCATCCACACGGCGACGGTGGCCGGCGACGACCCGGTGTACATGCTGACCGGGATCATCCCGGCCACCGCCAAGGTCCTCGCCCGCGCCGGACTGTCCATTGCCGACATCGACGCCTTCGAGGTCAACGAGGCGTTCTCCTCGGTCGTGCTCGCCTGGCTCGCCGAGACCGGCGCCGACCCGGCGAAGGTCAACGTGGACGGCGGCGCGATCGCGATCGGCCACCCGCTCGGCGCGAGCGGCGCACGGCTGACCACCACCCTGCTCGGAGTCCTCGAACGCACCGGCGGGCGCTTCGGGCTGCAGACCATGTGCGAGGCCGGCGGCACGGCCAACGCCACCATCATCGAACGGATCTGACGGGACATCGCAGGTTCGGTGGCGGCCGCGGTCCGGGCCGCGCGCTGACCACGGCGCTGCCCGACCGCGGCGCGAAGACCATCTCCACGTGAGCGACCGGCCTCCATCGCGGCGGCGACCGCGGTGGGCGGTACTACCGGAGCTTGGACTGCTCCAGCACCCGCAGGGTGGTGAACATGACCTCCTCGGAGACGACATCGAGGGGAAGGCACTCGAGGGCGTCGGAGATCGGTTCAACGCTGATCGGCGGCAGGTGCTCGGCCGACTCGCGGATCCTGCGGAGGAACCCCGCCGTGTCCAGGCTCCCCCGGCCCGGATAGGTCCGGAGATGGCGGGCTTCGCGTGCGAGCGGCACGCCGGGGCGGGCCGAGACGTCCGACAGCTGCACTACGGCCACGTCGCGCAACGCATCCGGGTCGATCTCCTCGACGGCGCTCCCGGATCGGAAGAAGTGCACGATGTCGAGCACGATCGCGGCGTTCGGGGTGCCGGCGTGCGCCACGAGCTGCCGGGCCGAGGCCAGATCGCGTACCGCCGAGTAAGGCATGAACTCGACCGCCACCGGAGTGTCCGGGTGCCGCCGGCACAACGCGGCGAACTCATCGGCGATCCGGCCCGGGTCACCGGCGAACGCCGCGGTGTGCACCCGGTCCGGCTCCAGGACGCCGATGAGGTCCTCGACCAGGCCGTTGGCGTATCGCGTCGGCCCCTCGTCGCACAGCCGGACGAGTTCGAGCTCGGCCAGGGCCAGGCCCGCATCGGCGATGCGTTCCGGAAGCTCCTCCAGCGCGATCCCCCGTTCCAGGGCCGACACGCACTGGCCGACCGTCAGCCCGATGCCGGAGAAGCCACTGGCGGCGGCGGCGGCGAGGATCTGCGGGAACGGCCGGTCACGGAAGCAGATCGCGCCCAGCGCGAGCGGAGCCGGCGAGTTCGGGTAGGCGAAGGACATGTGGGGTCTCCCTCACGGGTAGCGGGATCTCGAGGACGATCAGGCCGGCCCGGCCGGGACTCAGGACCGGCGCGACGCGGGCGGTGCCGGGGTGGCCCCGGCCAGTGCGCCGGCGAGCAGTTGACGCAGCCCAGTCTCGGTGACTGGGGCAGGGTTGGCGTACGGCGCTTCGAGGACCCGACGGACAACGGCGTCCACCCCGTCGGCCGGCATCCCCAGCGCCGCCAGCGACATCTCCGCGCCGAGCTCACCGGCCAGGTGGAACAGGTGCGTTGCCGGATCCGCCGCGCCGAGCGCGTTCTGCAGCGCGTCGCGCGCGGCAGGACAGGCGGGGAGGTTCGCAGCAAGGACATGGGGAAGCAGTGCGGTGTGGAGCTCGGCGTGCGGCAGGTCGAAGGTACCGCCCAGCACGTGGCAGAGCTTGTGGTGCAACGACATCGTGGTCGACTCGAGCACGGACCCGGCGAGCCAGGCGCCGTAGAGGGCGTCCGAGCGGGCGTCGAGGTCGTCCGGGGCTGCGACGACCCGCGGCAGGGCGGCCGTGAGCGCTCGAACCGACTCGGCGGCGATCAACGAGGTGATCGGCGACGCGTCCGGTGCGTAGAGGGCTTCGGCCGCGTGCGCCACGGCGTTCATGCCGCTGGTGAGCGACAGCCGGGCGGGCAGCGTCACGGTCAGGGCCGGGTCGTACACCACCACCGCGGGCCGTACCCGCGGGTCCCGGCCGGTGGTCTTGCCGCCGGCGTCGGTCAGGCCCCACACGGAGGTCATCTCCGACCCGGCATACGTCGTCGCGACAGCGATGATCGGTAGCCCGCTCTCCCGTGCGACGGCCTTGGCCAGGCCGACGGCGGAGCCCCCGCCCACGGCGAGGCAACCGTCGGCCTCCAGCTCGCGCGCCCGGGCCGCCGCGTCCCTCGCGGCCTGGACCGGCACGTGCATCCGCGCGCCGTAGTGCATCCCGGCGACCCAGCCGCCCAGCGGGACGACGAGCCGGGCAGCGAGCTCGGCCTGCCCCCGCGTACACACGACCAGCAGCCGGCGCAGTCCCAACCGCTCGACCTCGGCGTGGAGGAGGCTGCCGGCGCCGACACCGAAGACCACCCGCCCGGGACGGCTCTCGTGGACGAAGTCGCGGCTCACCGCTGGTCCGGCCCGGGGAGCGGGTCGAGGACGATGTCGAACTCGATCAACCGGAACGGCGCGTCGACTCCGTAGTGCTCGGCGCGGATCGGGTCGTCGACGACCGTGACCGGGCGGATCAGGGACCGCTTCACGCCGAACACCGTGTCGGAGTCCAGGTACGGGCTGCCCTCGACGAAGACGTGGGTGGTCAGCGCAGCGTGCCCGGCGGCCTCGGCGATGACGTGGATGTGCGCGGGGCGGTTGGGGTGCCGTCCGCTGACGGCGAGCAACTGTCCGACTGGACCGTCGTCGGGGATCGGATAGTAGCGGGGCACGACCGTCCGCAGCCAGAAGCGGCCGCGCTCGTCCGCGCTGAACAGCCCACGCAGGTTCCGCTCGGGCTGCACGTCCGGCTGCTGCACGTCGTAGTAGCCGGCGCCGTTGGCTTGCCACACATCGACCAGCGCGCCGGGCAGGGGCGTCCCGTCGGCGGACCGGATTTGCCCGGCGAACACGCAGGGCTCGCCGTTGCCGTCGAGGGAGATGTTCGCGCCCAGCTCACGACGTGGCGACTCCACCATGTGGAACGGCCCGACGACGGTGGTGTCGGTGGCCGCGGTGGATCGCCGGTTGTTGATGGCGTCGACGAGCATGGACACCCCGAGCACGTCGGAGAGCAGGACGAACTCCTGGCGGGTGTCGCTGCACTTCTGTCCGACGGCGGTGAGGAAGTCCACGGCCTGCTGCCATTCGGCGTGCGAGGGCTCGATGTCCTTGACGAACGCGTGCAGATGCTCGACCAGGCTGGTCAGCACGTACTTCAGGCGCTCGTCGCGGGTGTTCCGCAGGCTCTCGATCACGACGCGGGCCGAGTTCTCCTCGCTGAAGCTGTGCTCGCCGGGCTCCGCGCCCGGCCCGTGAACGGTCATCCCGTGCCTTCCTTGGTCCGTTGCAGGTTCGTCGTCCAACCTCGCCCCGCCGGCCAGCCCGCCGCGGCGAGCACTTCCGCACCGGCCGCCGCCGCGACCGCGGCGGCTCGAGCGGCCGGCAGGGCGTCGAGATCGTCGGAGAAGACCTCGACCGAGACCGGGCAGCCGATCCCGTGCTCCTTCAGGGCGGCGACGAACGCAGCGGTGCCGCCGGCCGCTCCGGCCCCGTGGCCCGGCAGCTCGCGGTGGTGGCGGGCCTCGTACTTCAGATCGGGCAGGGCATCGGTCCGCGCCTCGCACAGTTGCAGCGAGGTTACCCGTTCGGGTGGGACAGCGGCGAGGTCGCGCAAGGTCGCCGCGGAGCGCCGCCAATGCCAGACGTCGAGCACGATCCCAGCATTCGCACTACCGGCTGCCCGTACGATCTCCCAGGCGTACCGCAGTGTCCGGACGGCGGTGAAGGGCAGGAACTCCAGCCCGACCAGTACGCCGTACCTGGCGGCCCGATCGCACAGGCGGCCGAACGCGTCCACGAGCGCCGTCGTTTCGTACTCGGCGAACATCGACACGTTGAGCTGGCGGAAGCCGACGCTCTCGGCGAGACGCCAGAGCTCGGCTTCGGCCGGATCCGGGATGGGCTCGACCCAGTCCCACGAGTGCTCCAGCTCCAAGATCCGCAGGCCGTGCTCCTCCAGTGCCGATCGCAGGCCGGACTCGGACAAACCGCTGTCGCGGTGGTCGCCGAGCTTCAGCCCGAGACCGGAGAACCCGGCGTCCGCAGCGGCCCGCAGACGCGTGGACAGACCGGCCCCGCGAAGTGTGCTGGCGCTGCAGGTCAGGTCGAACCGCCTGGCGGCGGCTCCGGGCCCGGCCGGCGGCACCGGGGACGACGCGCTCATGCCCGGCCTCACCGGTAATCGCCGGCTGTTCCGGCGCCGGCCAGCCACTCCGCCCCTTCGTCGTAAAGCCGTTGCACCGCCTCCCCGGTCAGGCCCGGCAATCCGGTCTTGACCGTGAAGCCCGCCTTCGTCTGCAGGTAGCCGAGATGGCGGTACCCCACCGGGAACCGCGCCAGCAGTCCGGAATCCAGTTCGAGGCGGTCAGCGGGGTCGACGACGTCGAGGCGGTCCATCTCGTAGATCGGTTGCCGGCGGACGATCTTCCAGTCACCGTCGTACCGGGTGCAGAAGTCGTAGAAACGACCCGTGCAGACCACGTCGGCCTCGACGCCTTCGATGTCCGCGCGCTGGGTGATCGTCATCTTGGTCTGCGCGATCGCCCGGTCCCCGGCGACCGAGGCACTGTGCCCTCCGAGGAAGTGGAGGATGCGGACACCCTGCTCGAACCCGCGCTTGCTGACCGCGATGAACTCGGTCGCCGGACCCTGGAACCACGTCGCGGTCATCCAGCCTTCGCTCGGGTGCCACACAGTGGCGAACCGGTCCCAGTCGCCGGCGTCCCGCCACAGCACCCAGTTCTCGACCAGCTCCCGCAGGGCCAGTGTGTCCTCCCGGCTTGCCGACACCTCGTGAACCTCCTCGTTTCCGGCAGTTGCTCCGGCTCCGGCCCGGCGGCACGATCACCCGCCACCGTCCCGTCGCCCCTGCCACTCGCCACGGACCCGGGTATGGTGCGGCCTCGCGGCGACCAGGCACCAGAGTGCGCTGCCACTCAGTGACAGCCGACCCTGGAATCGTCGCTGGACGGGTCCTACGGTCGTGGCACCGGACGGGAGGTGAGCGCAATGGCCGGCCGGATCGGCACGCCGGGAGAATCCGTCTCACACCGGCTCCTCAGCATCCTGGACAGTTTCGATATCGCCCATCCCGTGCTCACGCTCACGCAGGTTGCGCAACGCAGCGGCCTCCCGCTGTCCACCACGCGCCGCTTGATCGGCGAACTGCACAGCTGGGGCGGACTGGATCGACTCGAGGACGGCGGGTACCGCATCGGTATCCGCCTGTGGATGATCGGCTCACTCGCCCCGCAGCAGCGGGGGCTGCGTGAGGCCGCGGTCCCCTACATGCACGATCTCTTCGAAGCGACGCAGGAGAACATCCAGCTCACGGTGCTGGACGGCACGCAGACCCTCTGCATCGAGAAGATCTCCAGCAACAAGGCGGTACCCACGCGGACCCTCGTCGGCGGGCGGCTGCCCTTGCACGCGACCGGGGTCGGCAAGGCCCTCCTGGCCTTCTCCGGGCCGGAACTGTTCGCGGCGCTCGTCGGTACCGGTCTGCCCAGGATGACTCCCCACACGATCATCGAACCCGGCCGGCTGGCGGCAGCCCTGGCCGAGGTCCGCAAATCCGGAGTGGCCTACTCGTACGAGGAGATGACGGTCGGGGCGGTGTCGGTGGCGGCGCCGATCCTGGGTCATGACGGGCGGCCGCGCGCCGCGCTGGGCATCGTCGCCCGCTCCCTGACCGCCGTCGACCGCCTGGCGCCCGCGGTGCGGACCGCGGCGCTCGGCATCGCACGCTCGATCAACGGGAACCGCGCTGCGTGACCACGGCTCGCGCACCTCGGCGCGACCGCGGGTAGCGCGGTGCTGGTGGTTCCGCACCACCCGGTGAGGGTGGTGCGGAACCGCGGCATCAGACCGGGCTTCCGGTGCTGGATCCGGCTGATTCCACCACATCGAGGCGCTTGTGGAGCGTCTCCGGGCTCATCACCGTGGCCACCAGCGAGATCAGCGTGGCGCCGACCAGGTACAGAGCGACCGGCAGCCAGCCTCCCCCGCTCCAGGCGACCAGACCGGTGGCGATGAACGGGGCGAACCCGCCCCCGATCATGCTGCCGATCTGGCGGCTCAGCGCCGTTCCGCTGAAGCGGACGCGGACGTCGAAGAGCTCGGGATAGTACGACGACTGGATGGCGCTGATCGCGTCGTGACCGCCGTTGAGCAACACGATGTAGGCGAGACCGATCAGCACCACGCTCCCGCTCTGCAGCGCCCAGAAGAACGGGAACGACACGACTGCCGTCGCGGCCACGGCGCCGAGGTAGAGGCGGCGCCGCCCGATGCGGTCCGACAAGGCACCGAAGAAGGGCAGGGAGACGAACCCGAGTCCGGCGCTCACGATGGTCGCGACGTAAAGGCTCGAGCGGTCGAGGCCGAGGTACTTGGGTCCGTAGGACAGAACCCACACCGTGGCGAGGTAGAACGGAACCGATTCCGCCAGGCACATCAGGGCGACGCGCAGGATGCTGGGCCAGCTGGTCCGGAAGAGCTGCCGGACCGGCCGCCGAGCCACCTGGTCGCGGCGCTGGACCTCGGCGAAGACCTCGGGCTCGCTGATCCGGACGCGGATGTAGAGCGCCAGCGCGGTGATGGCGACGCTGAGGAGGAACGGGATCCGCCACCCCCAGTCCTCGAACGCACCGCCGGGCAGCTGGGAGCACGCGGCGAAGGCAGCGGTCGCGAGCAGCATACCGGCCATCGAACCGACGCCCGTCGAGCTGGCGAACAGCCCTCTGCGCCGTTTCGGGGCGGACTCCAAGACCATGAGCGCCGCCCCCGCCCACTCACCGCCCACGGAGAATCCCTGCAGGAAGCGGGCCAGAACGAGCAGGGCCGGAGCGGCGACGCCGATGGTCGCGTAACCGGGAAGCAGCCCGATCAGCACGGTCGCGGTGCCCATGGCGAGGAGTGAGCCGATGAGGACGCGTTTGCGGCCGATCCGGTCGCCGAGGCTCCCGAGGACGGCCGCTCCCACCGGACGGGCGAGAAAGCCGGCACCGAAGGTGGCGAAAGCCGCCAGCGCGCCGGCCACCGGATCCGCGCTCGGGAAGAATTGGCGCGAAAGGACAGTCGCCGCCGCCAGGCCGTAGAGGAAGAAGTCGTAGAACTCGAGTGTGGACCCGAGGAAACTCGACCACACGACTCGTCTCGTTCCCGCATCGGCCCGGGAATCCTGTTGCTGATCATCGGCAGTCGCCATCGACGCCTCCTGTAACTCTCGCGCACTCACCCGGGGTGGTGCGGCTCGTCCTCGTAGGGTCACCTCGTCCCGGGCTCCGCACGTGCAGAACGACGCTGCGGGCTGGTGCGGACACGCCGGTAGCGGGAACGGTAAGCGCCCGCCGCACGCGGCAGATAGCCTGAAGGTCCACTGAGTGGCAGCGAGCCGGACCGGCCGGGGGTGGGTCTGATCTAGGGTCCCGGCCATGCACCCCGCGATCGCCGAGTTCCTCGATCAGCACGGCCGTGATGGTCTGGAGGCGCTCCTGCCCGAGAAGTTCACGCCCGAGACGGTCGCCCGCACCGCTGCCGCACTCCGAGCGCGGGACGAGCAGGTGACCGTCCCGGGACGGCAGACCAGCACCGCTGCCGAAGCGTGGGACGAGCGAGTCGGCAACGGTCCGCTCGTCCGGATCTACCGCGTACCGGATCCGGATGCGCAGCCCGCCGTGCTTTTCCTGCACGGCGGAGGGTGGATGACCGGCGGCCTCGGCACGCAGGACCACGCGTGCCGGCGCCTCGCCGCCGCCGGCGTGACCGTGGTCAGCCTGGACTATCGCCTCGCTCCCGAACATCCGTTCCCCGCGGCGCTCGACGACTGCGCAACCGCCATGACCTGGATGGTGCGCGAAGCGGGACGGCTCGGGATCAGCATGGCCGGTGGCGTCGCGGTGGTCGGCTGCAGCGCCGGTGGCACTCTGGCCGCTGCGCTGTCACTGCGGTCGCGTACCGATCCCGGTCTCCCGGTCACGCTGCAGGTTCTCGTCTACCCGGCCCTCGATCCCACGAGGTCGGCCCCTTCTCACCGAACATTCGCATCCGGATTCTCGCTGACCTCCCGGCAGGTGCGCTTCTACTGGCACGCCTACGCGGCGGGGCACCTGGACAACCCGCTGGCGGCACCCGCCACCTGCCGGGAGCTGGGTGGCGCGCCGCCCGCCGTCGTGCTCACCGCGGAGTGCGACCCGTTGCGTGACGAGGCGGAGAGGTACGCCGCACGCCTGGCCGCGGCGGGCGTGCCCGTGGTGCACCGCCGATACCCGGGAATGATTCACGGGTTCCTCCGGCTGCACGACATCGTGCCTGATGCGGACGAAGCGGTGGACTACATCGCCCGGGCGGTGGGAACCAGCCGGAGGGGCGCCACTGAGTGGTCGTCGAAGAATGACTGACGGCGCCATGCACACCTAACGTCCACGCAGCAGCCAGTCGCTCGAGGAGGAGGCAAGCTCATGACGATACCCGGCGCAATCAGCGGGTCCACCCGGCTGGTGGGCGTGATCGGTGATCCGATCCAGCAGGTGCAGGCTCCTGCTTTGTGGACGGACCTGTTCCGGGCGAACGGAGTGGACGCTGTCTGCGTTCCGATGCACGTCACGACGGCGGGGCTCGGCGAGCTGGTCACGGGCGCCGCTCAGGTGCGGAACCTGATCGGGTTGATCGTCACGGTGCCGCACAAACCGGCCGCCTTCGCTCTCTCCCGGCGAGCGAGCGCCCGCGCCCGCCGAACCGGCGCGGCAAACCTGCTGCGGTTCGAGCGCACTGGGCCGGACGGACTCGTCGAAACGGTGTCCGACATGGTGGACGGGATCGGGTTCGTCTCGGCGTTGCGCGCCAGGGGATTCGACCCCGGGGGCAAATCGGTGCTCGTCGTCGGAGCCGGCGGGGTCGGCGCAGCCCTTGTCGACTCACTCGTGGAGGCAGGGGCTCGCTCGGTCCTCGTCCACGACAACCTGCCGGGCCGCGCAGCCGCCCTCGCCGAGCGCTTCGGCCCGGCGTCGGGTGTGCGTGCGGGACAGCGCCCGGGCGGGCCGGACCCGGCAGAGGTGATGGCCGATCTCGTCGTGAACGCCACGCCCATCGGCATGCGGGCGGAGGACCCCCTCCCGTTCGACTGCTCGCGGTTGCGGCCCCCCACCGTGGTCGCCGACGTGGTCGCGGCCCCGGACACCACGCGACTCATCGAGTTCGCCGAATCCCGGGGCTGCCAGGTCCAGCGTGGCATGGCGATGATGCACCACCAGATCCCCCACGTCGCGCGGTTCTTCGGCTGGACCGAGGGGATGTGGTCGCCGGAACCCCCCGCTATCTCCGGGGCGGCACGGGTGGGCGCACCGCGCGGGTAACCCCTCGGGTGCCGGCCCGCGCGACGGTCGTGCCGCCGGGCGGCCCCAGGAAGCCGCGCCGGGAGGGCACACCGAGGCGCGCATCTCCTGGGTGGTGCCGCCCCCCGCACGCCCACGCGCTGATGGTCCCGCCCAGGGCCGGCTGTTGTGGCGGTGCCCGGGTCCGTCCGCGATCTCCAGGTACTCGTCGAACAGCAGTCAAGCGGTGAGACGTGCTCGGGCCCAGTTCGGTGTCGTGCGAGGGACCGCCTCGATGGTGATGCCGCCGGTCCCCCGCCCGACCGCCTCGGCGGCGCGGAGAATCACCGGCTCCACCGGCGAGTGCAGGAACCCGACCGGAGGCGTTGTCGCAGCGGACCCAGTCCCGGCTGCGCTCGCGAAAAACCTTTCCACGCGGCAGCGAGCCCGGCAGCTGAGAGTCCACTCACCCGAGTGACACCGCCCTCACCCGCTCATCCGCCGTGGTGCACCGCCTCCACGTTGTGGCCGTCCGGGTCGCGCAGGAACACCGCGTAGTAGCCCGGGTGGTACTCGGGCCACTCGCGCGGCTCGTGCAGCACCTCGACGCCCGCCTCGACGGCGGCGGCGTGCACGGCGTCCACCGCCTCCCGGTCCGGCGCCCGGAAGGCGACGTGCAGCTCCCGGGTCTCGTCACCACGGGCGGGGCCGAACCAGAAGGCGGCCTGCCCGTCCGGACCGGACATGCCCACCACGACCCCCTCCCCCACCGGGAAACGGACCGCCTCGGTCAGCCCGATCGGCGCGAAGACGCGTTGGTACAGCGCGGCGGACGCCTCGACGTCGGCCACTTGAACTCCCAGGTGATCCAGCATGGGCGCAGGCTAACCGGCACCACCGACACTTTCCGGTTTCGTCGCGCACAATGGGAGGGGCAACCGTGGAGAGGGGATGCCATGCCCGACGAGACCGCCATGCCCGACGAGACCCCACCCGAGGGCGGCTACAGCGAATCGGGCGTGCCGAGCTTCGACTTCGTGCGTGACCGCATCGAGAACCGCTACACGACGGCCCTCGGTTCGACCGAGCTCGCCGGGGAGACGCCGGAGGCCGCCTCGTTCGACGAGAAACTGGCAGACCGGGACCGCGCCGCGCGGGACAGGCTCGCGGAGATCCGGCGTTCCCTGCGCGGTGACGACTAGCGGGTCCGTCCCGGGCCGTGATCTCGGTGCTCCGGCTTGCGCCACACCGAGATGTGCTTCCCGCTCTCGCCGGTGAACGGCTCGCGCGTCCAGCCCGCCCAGCGCTCCCGCAGCCGCAGGCCGGCCAGCTGGGCCATCAGGTCGAGCTCGGCGGGCCACACGTACCGGAACGGGATCGACCGGAACCGGCCGCGCCCGCCGGTCACCTCCACGTAGTTGGAGCTCATCGCCTGCGTGGCCACGTCGTACACGTCGTAGGCCCAGCTCGTGGTGCCGACCTGGAACGGCACGACCGTCTGGCCGGCCGGCAGCTGCCGCAGTGCGGGAACCACCACCTCGATCACGAAGCTTCCACCGGGCGCCAGGTGCACGGCCGCGTTGCGGAAGCACGCGACCTGCCCGGCCTGGCTGGTCAGGTTCATGATCGTGTTGAACACCAGGTACACCACGGAGAACGTGCCGTCCACCGTCGTCGTCGCGAAGTCGCCGATCGTCACGCCGATCGCGTCGCCGCCCGGTTTGGCACGCAGCCGCGCGACCATCGCGCGCGAGAGGTCGATGCCGTGCACCGGTACGCCGCGTGCCGCGAGCGGCAGTGCGATCCGGCCGGTCCCGATGCCCAGTTCCAGTGCCGCGCCGTCCCCGGCCAGCCCGGTCAGGAACGCGACGGCCGGTTCCACCACGCCGGGCGCGAACTCGGCCGCCGACGACTCGTCGTAGGTCCCGGCGACGTCCTCGCCGAAGTAGCCGTCGTCCACGGCCGGACCGTAGCGCGACGGCGGGGTGCGGTGCGCCTCATTTCCCGCCGAGGAACTCGTCGAGCGCCTTCGCCGTCGCCTCGGCCGGGATGCCGTGCCCGGCGCCGCCCGGCACCTCCACGTAGGTGGCCCGGGCGAGGTGGTCCGGGAGCGCCTGGGCGGCCTCGCGCAGCCCGGGCCACGTACCGCTGCCGCTGAGCACCAGGACGTCGAGGTCCAGGGCGCGCATGGCGGCCGTCGGCAGGTTGGGTGCGGCGGTGAGCGTCGCGTCGTAGACGACGGTCTGCGCGACCGCCTCCAGCTGCGGCCACAGCGGCGACCGCCGGAGCTGCTCGACCACCTCGCGCGGCAGCCCGATGCCCTCGATCTGCATCGTCGCCACCGCGTCGCCGCGCCTGCCCTCGTCGACGAGCGCGGCGAGCTTCCCGGACAGGTCCTTGGCGGAGCCCGCCAGCCCACCGAGCGCGAACGGCGGCTCGTACAACGCGATCCGCGTGATCGCCGGTCCGGCCACGGCCGCGTGCAGGGCGAGGATGCCACCGGAGGAGAATCCGAACACCGCGGCCGGCCCGCCCTCGGCGGCGATCACCGCGGCCAGGTCCTCGACCTCACGCTCGATCCGGTAGTCCGCGGCCGCGCGGAGGGCGTCCCCGCTGTCCCCGCGCCCGCGCCGGTCGACGCAGACGACCGTGTACCGGTCCCGCAACGCCTCCGCCACCGGCGCGCACGCCGTCCGGTCGTTGAACGCACCACCGAGGAACACCACGAGCGGACCGCTGCCGTCCCGCTCGTAGGCGATCGTCGTCCCGTCCGCCGAAATCGCCGAGCTCACTGATCCCATGCCCGCCTCCTCTGCCGTGGGTGGTGTCGGGGTGCCGACGAACGGGCGGCCGACCGGAGGACATCCCGCACGGCGCCGGGCTCAGCGCACGGTCATCCGCACGCCGTCGGCCAGCCGGTAGGGGCGGGTGTCGACCAGCGCGCCCAGCAGCCGCCGCAGCCGCGACACCTCGGCGCGCACCGTCACGACGTGGTCGGCGTCGCCGTACAGCGCACGGCTCAGCGCCTCCGCCGACAGCCCGGCCGGTCCAGCGCGGTGCAGCAGCGCGAGGATCTCGGCGTGGCGGCGGGTCACCGGGCGGCGCCAGCCGGTGTCGCCGCCCTGCAGGACGAGCAGTGGCGTGCGGGTCAGGTCGAGCTCCAGCGACACCCGCCGGTCCGGGCCGGCGGGCCGGATCAGCCAGCCCTCGGCCAGCCGCTCCGGCAGGCACGCGCCCAGCCCGGGCACCGCGATCGGGTCGCCCTGCGCGGGGGCGGTGATGCGGTCGCCCACGGAGACGCCGCTGCCGGCCGCCACCCAGCCGTCGTCGTCGACCAGCAGCGCGGGACCGGCCGCCAGCAGCGGTTCCCCCAGCCGGCGCAGCCGGTCCAGCCGCCGCTGATGACCGTGCCGGATCTGCGACTCGGCGAGCCTGCGCCCGGTCTCCACGAGCGCCCCGATCGCCGGGTGCAGCGTCAGCGCCGGGCCGCTCACGTCGATCACACCGGCCAGCTCCCCGGTGCGCGGGTCGTGCACCGGGGAGGCCGTGCAGTACCAGGGGTGCTGGTCCTGCTCGAAGTGCTCACCGGCGAGCAGTTCGACCGGTGCCGCCTCGGCCAGGGCGGTGCCGATCGCGTTCGTGCCGACCCGCTCCTCCGTCCATTCGGCGCCCTCGAAGAACCCGAGGTCGTCGGCGCGGCGGCGCACCGCCGGGGTGCCCTCGCGCCACAGGATCACGCCGTCGGCATCGGTGACGACCAGCAGCACGTGCGGCATCGCGCCGAGCACCTGCCTGAGGTCGCCGACCGCGTCCCGCAACGGGGAGTTCTCCCGCCGCCGGGCCAGCTCGTCCTCGCCGAGCCAGTCGCGGGCGTTGAGCCCGTCGGCCTTCAGCCCGAGCCCGAGCACCCGCTCCCAGGACCGGAACACCACATCGCGGGGCCGCAGCGGCGCGCGGCCACCGGTGATGACCGCGTCGTGCATGCGGATCAGCTCGCGGGCGTAGGCGGGCAGGCTGCAGCCGGGCGGGACTGCGCCGGGCACGCTCACGGGCCACCTCCGCACCAGTGCGTCGACGATCGAGCATAAGTGCCCCGGCACCCGTCGCCAAGGCGTGCAATTCGCTGCAACCGTTGCCACCCGCACGGGCAGCGAGTGTGATCGCGGTTACATCCCCAACGGCGAGGACGAGGAGTGGCGATGACTCAGACGATCGGCCGGGAGGCGCCGGCCCGTTCGCCGCAGGCGCGCGTCGACGCCTGGCTGGCACGGTTCGAGGCCGCGCTGGCGGCACGCGACGTCGCGGCGGCGGCCGGGATGTTCGCGGTGGACAGTTTCTGGCGCGACCTGGTCGCCTTCACCTGGAACATCAAGACCGTGGAGGGCCGGGAAGGTGTCGCCGGCCTGCTGTCGGCCTGCCTGGAGGGCACCGATCCGTCGGGTTTCCGCACCACCGAGACGCCCACCGAGGCCGACGGGGTCACCGAGGCGTGGCTGAAGTTCGAGACCGCGACCGGGCGCGGCAAGGGCCACCTCCGGCTCACGGACGAGGGTGCCTGGACGTTCCTGACCAGCCTGCGCGAGCTCAAGGGCTTCGAGGAACCGCAGCGCGAACGTCGCCCGAAAGGGGTACGCCACGGCATCGTCCGGGGACGCCGGTCGTGGGCCGAGGAACGCGAGCTGGAGAAGCAGGAACTCGGCTACGAACGCCAGCCGTACGTGGTGGTGATCGGCGGCGGGCAGGGCGGCATCGCGCTCGGTGCGCGGCTGCGGCAGCTGGGGGTGCCCGCGCTGGTGCTGGACCGCCACGACCGTCCCGGCGACCAGTGGCGCAAGCGGTACCAGAGCCTGTGCCTGCACGACCCGGTCTGGTACGACCACCTGCCGTACCTGCCGTTCCCGGAGAACTGGCCGGTGTTCGCGCCGAAGGACAAGATCGCCGACTGGCTGGAGATGTACACCCGGGTGATGGACGTGCCGTACTGGACCCGGTCGGAGGTCCGCTCGGCGTCCTACGACGAGCGCACCGGGCGGTGGACCGTCACCGTCGACCGGGACGGCGACACCGTGGTCCTGACCCCGGAACAGCTCGTGTTCGCCACCGGCATGTCGGGCAAGCCGAACATCCCCGCGTTCCCCGGCATGGACGTCTTCGAAGGCGATCAGCACCACTCCTCGCAGCACCCCGGCCCGGATGCCTACGCGGGCCGCAAGGCCGTGGTGATCGGCTCGAACAACTCGGCGCACGACATCTGCGCGGCGCTGTGGGAGCACGGCGCGGACGTGACGATGGTGCAGCGGTCCTCGACGCACGTGGTGAAGTCGGATTCGCTGATGGAGATCGGCCTGGGCGACCTGTACTCCGAACGCGCGGTGGCCGCCGGGATGAGCACCGACAAGGCGGACATGGTGTTCGCGTCGCTGCCCTACCGGATCATGCACGAGTTCCAGATCCCGGTGTACGAGAAGATCAAGCAGCGGGACGCGGACTTCTACGAGCGCCTGGAGCGGGCCGGGTTCCGGCACGACTGGGGTGACGACGGGTCCGGCCTGTTCATGAAGTACCTGCGGCGCGGCTCCGGCTACTACATCGACGTCGGCGCCTCCGAACTCGTCGCCGACGGCAAGATCAAGCTGGTGCAGGGCCAGGTCGACCACCTGACCCGGGACGCCGTGGTGCTGGCTGACGGTACCGAGCTGACGGCGGAGCTGGTGGTGTACGCGACCGGCTACGGGTCGATGAACGGGTGGGTCGCCGATCTCGCCGGCCAGGAGATGGCCGACCGGGTCGGCAAGGTCTGGGGCCTGGGCTCGGGGACCACGAAGGATCCCGGGCCCTGGGAGGGCGAGCAGCGGAACATGTGGAAGCCCACCCAGCAGCCGGGGTTGTGGTTCCACGGCGGGAACCTGCACCAGTCGCGGCACTACTCGCTGTACCTGGCGCTGCAACTGAAGGCGCGCTACGAGGGGATCCCGACGCCGGTGTACGGGCTGCAGGAGGTGCACCACCTGTCCTGACCCGGAGGTGCGGGCCCGGCCGCCGTCAGGGGTGGCCGGGCCGGCGCGTGTCAGAACGCGTTCACCCCGGTCAGCTCCGCCGACAACGCCCACAACCGCTCCGCCTGCTCCGGGTCGGTGGCCCAGTCGCGCACGCCCTGGAACAAGCCGGGCCGCCCGGGCCCGGACGGCAGGGGCTCGCCGGAGGCCGGCTCGGCGATGTCGCAGTCCTCGCAGTACACCCCGCCCATCCCGGCGAGCTGCGGGGACGTCGCGGCCCACACCTGCGTGGCGGCGCCCTGCTCCGGCGTCTTGAAACCGGCGGCGACCGGGTTGCCGTGCTCGTCGACCCAGCCGTTGGCGATCTGCTCGTCCAGCGGGATGTGCCGCTGCAACGGGGTCAGGATGCTGCCGGGGTGCAGGGAGAACGCCCGGATCCCGGACGGTTCGGCCAGCTTGTCCAGGTGCACGGCGAACAACGCGTTGGCCGTCTTGGCCTGCCCGTAGGCCTGCCACTTGTCGTAGCCGCGCCGGAACCACGGGTCGTCCCACCGGATGCCGGAGAAGTGGTGACCGCGCGAGGACACCGAGACCACCCGCGCGCCGGGGGCGATCGCCGGCCACAGCCGGTTCACCAGCGCGAAGTGCCCGAGGTGGTTGGTGGCGAACTGCGCCTCCCAGCCGGGGCCGACGCGGGTTTCCGGGCAGGCCATGATCGCGGCGCTGCCGATCAGGATGTCGATGCGCCGCCCGGAGGACAGGAACCGCCCGGCGAACGCCCGCACGCTGTCGAGGTCACCCAGGTCCAGCTCGTCCACCTCGGCGAGGCCGCCGAGCGCCGCTCCGGCCGCGTCCGGCCGGCGGGCCGGGACGACGACGTGCGCCCCCGCGTTCGCCAGTGCACGGGTGGTTTCCAGGCCGAGGCCGGAGTAGCCACCGGTGACGACCGCCAGCCTGCCGGTCAGGTCGATGCCCCGCAGGACCTCGGCCGCGGTGGTGGCCGCGCCGAAACCGGAACCGATCTTGTGCTGTTTCGTGGGCATGACCCCGACGTTAGGTCCTGGAGCACGCTCCAGGTCAACTCGCGATTTCTCCATCAGATGCTTGACTGAATCTACAGTGCGCGCTACATATATGACATCAGCGATGTGGACGCGGAGCTTCCACGGGAGTGAGTCGCGATGCCGGACACGGTGCTGGACGAGTTCGAGTTCGCCGACCTGGTGTGCGCGGACCCGGACTGGCTGCACGAGGAGTTCGCCGCGATCATCGACGCCGGTTTCGGCGACGGCGCCGAGCCCGCGGACGAGCACCCGCGCCGCCTGCCGTGCCCACCCCCACTCCCCCCGCCCGCCGGCCGCCCACGTGGCCGGGCGCGGGTGCAGCTGTGGCGGCGTCAGCGCTCACCTCCGGGAGCGCGACGGCCCTGACGATCGAGGAAAGGAGGGACACCGCGCACGACATTTCCCTGACACATCCGCGATCTCTTCCTGGCCCCGCCGCGGCCCGCGGCGGGGCATTTCACTGCCGGGCCACCGGCACCGCGCGCGGCGCGGCGTCGCGCTGCCCCTGGACCGCCGCCACGAACTCCGCCGCCAGCCACGCCGGATCGCCCGCGCCGAACACGTGGAAGTCGGGCCGCACCAGGACCGCGGGAGCGTCCAGTTCGGACAGCCACCGGGTGTAGGTGCCGTCCACGTCGGCCACCTCGTCCAGCGCGACCCGGGAAATGCCCAGCGCCGTCAGGTCCGGCCCGGCCAGCGCGCGCGAGTCGCGGGCGATCAGGGCGCCCGGGCCGCCGAAGACGTCGTCGAACCAGCCGGTCACCCCATCGGCCGACACCCGGCCCTGCAGCGCCAGGCGCCCGCCCGCCGCACCGGCGTGCACGCCCGGGCCGAGCCCCGGTCGCGGCGGCGCCGGCGGTGTTCCGCCCGCGGCCCGCTCGGCGATCAGCCTGCGGTCCCGTTCCGCGGCCTCGGCCGGGTCGGTGATGCAGATGACCTTCCCCAGCTCCACCGAGAACCGCACGAACGCCTGCACGTGGTGCGACCGTTCACTGCCGTAGGTGTCCAGCAGCTCCGGCCCGGCGAGCCCGCGCAGCACCAGATCCAGTTTCCAGCTCAGGTTCATCACGTCCCGCACGCCCGCGCCGAGCCCCTGCCCGGCGAACGGCGGCATCAGGTGCGCGGCATCGCCCGCGAGCAGCACCCGGCCCGCGCGCCACCGCCGCGCCCAGCCCGCCTGGAACGTGTACGTGGAATGCCGTTCCAGCTCGGCGTTGTCCGGGGTGACGCCGTGCGGGGCGAGCAGCTCCCACGCCTTGGCCGTGCGGTCGAGGTCCGCCGCGGACTCGTGCGGCAGCCGCATGAACTCCCAGCGCCGCCGTCCCGGGCCGCCCGGCACCATCGTGGCCGGCCGCCGCACGTCGCAGGACTGGCCGGCGATGTGCGGGAAGTGCAGTTCCGGCCCGGGTTTGACGTCGACCACCAGCCAGTCGTGGAAATAGCCCTCGTCGTGCCACCCGGCACCGGCCCACCGCCGGACGCGGCTGTTCGCGCCGTCGGCGCCGACGATCCAGGCCGCGGCCAGGGTCATCCGCTCACAGCCCCGCCGCGCCGTCACCGTCCCCGCCGCGGCGTCGAGGCCGGTCGCCTCCCAGCCGCGCAGCACCCGCACCGGCGGCAGGCCGCCGGCGAGGGCGTCGAGCCGCGCCTCCAGCGCGGGCTGGCTGAAGAAGTAGGTGTTGTACCAGCCGGATTCGCCGCGCCCGCTCCAGTCCACCTCGACCAGCGTCTCGCCGTCGCCGTTGCGCCACACGTACAGGTCGTCGTAGGGCTCGGTGACGTCCGGGATCGCCGACGGCGGCAGCCCCACCGACTGCAGGATCCGGGCGACGTCCGAGCAGTGGGTCACGGCGCGGGGCAGCGGGTAGTCGGCCTCGTTGCGGTCGAGGACCACCACCCGGTGCCCGCGCCGGCCCAGCTGGATCGCCAGGAGCTTGCCCACCGGTCCGTACCCGACGACTGCGACGTCGAAGTCCACGACGACCTCCCGGTCCTGGTTTGCCTGACCGGGGGAAGATAGGTGCGGGCAGCGGTCAGCCGGCCCCCTGCTGTCCCGGTTCCCGGGACAGCAGCCGGTGCCCGGGCCCCACGATCGGGTTGCGCAGGACACCCAGCCGGTCCACCTCGACCTCGACCACGTCACCCGGCTGGAGCAGCCACCGCGGGGTGCGGGCGTACCCGACCCCGGCGGGCGTGCCAGTGGCGAGCAGGTCGCCGGGCCGGACGGTGAACGTGCGCGAGATGTGCGCCAGCGTCTCGCCGACCGGGTAGACCATGTCGGTGGTGTTGCCGTCCTGCACGATCTCGCCGTTGACGCGGGTGCGGACCCGCAGGCCGTCACGCAGGTCGCCGACCTCGGCGGCGGGGACCATCGGGCCGAGCGGGCCGGAGGAGTCGGCGTTCTTGCCGAGGATCCACTGGGAGGTCAGCTTCTGCGCGCGGCGGGCGGTGACGTCGTTGAACGTCGAGTACCCGACCACGGCGGCGAGCGCGGTCCCCGGGTCGGCGTCGGCCAGCGGGCGGCCCACCCACGCCACGATCTCGCCCTCCCAGTCCAGGCCTTCCTCGTCGCGCGGCACCGGGATCGGCGCGCCGCCCACCGTCAGCGACTGTGTCCAGCGCGCGAACAGCGTCGGGTGCTCGGGCAGCCCGGCGTCGCGGTAGGAGCCCTCCGCGGCGTGCTCGCGGTAGTTCAGCCCGATGCAGATCACCCGTGCCCCGGGCAGCACCGGCGGCACCAGCCGCGGTTTCGGCACCCGCTCCCCTGCCGGTGGCCGGGCCAGCCAGCCCTCCGGAGCGGCCCAGAACTCCTCGAGCCCGGCGATCAGGGTCACCGACCCGTCCGCGGCGAGGCTGCCCACGGTGACTCCGCCGGCGCCGCCCGCCACTCCCACGATCCGCATCCACTGCTCCTTCGCGCGAAACCTGCTAAAGGTTAGAACCTTTATGCTTGAATAGCACGATGACGAAGCTGACGGACCTGTCCACCGGCGGGCGCACCCGCGCCGAACAGCTCGCCGCCCTGCTGGAGGAGCGCATCCGCACCCTCGCGCCGGGCGAGCCGGTGGGCACCATCGAGGACATCCGCCGGGAGTCCGGGCTGGCCAGGGCGACCGTGAGCGAGGCGATCCGGCTGCTGCGCGACCGCGGTGTGCTCGCGATCAAGCCCGGCCGCGGCGGCGGCCTGTTCGCCGCCGAGGCCGGCCCGGTGGTGCGGATGCGGCGCACCCTGCTCGCGGTGCGCGAGGAACCGTCCGCGGTCGCGGACGCGATCGAGCTGCGCAACCACCTGGAGGAGCTGATCGACGTCGGCGCCGCGCGCTGCCGCACCGCCGCGGACGTCCCGCGCCTGCGGTCCCGGCTGGACGCGATGGCCGCCGCCGGGTCCTGGGGCGAGTTCGTGCGGGCGAACTGGGCGCTGCACGAGGAGATCGCGGCGCTGTGCCCGAACGCGATGGCCCGCGCGGTCTACCTGGGCACGCTCGGGCACCTGTCCACCACCGAGCCGAACCTGTCCGGCCCCGGCGCCGGGTCCTACCGCGCCCGCCGCTTGCGGGTCCACGCCGACCTGGTCGACGCCATCGTGGCCGGCGACGAGGCGGCCGTGCGCGCCGCCGTCGCCCGGCACCACATCACCGACTGAGGAGCCGCCGGTGTCCCCCGCCGAATTCCGCCGCTACCTGTTCCCGCCGGACTCCCCGCGCATCACGAGCATCCAGGGCATGGACGCCTACGCCTACGCCGAGGCCGCGAAGACCGACCCGTTCACCGGCGGCCTGATCCGCGGCTGGCGGCCGCTGCAGCTGCGGGAGTTCCGGGGTGTCACCGAGGACGGCAGCCTGCACCCCGAGGTTCACCCGTTCGAGCCGGCCCGGCCCGGCGAAGAGGCACCCGTCCAGGCGATGATCGCCGCCGCCCGCGCCCTGGAGTCGGCCCTCGACGAGGAGGGCCGCGGCAAACTGCGGTACGCGGTGGACGCGGTCGAGTGGCAGACCTGGGCCAACCGGGAGTTCCTGCAGTTCGACACCGGCGTCCGGCTGGAATTCCAGCCGCCGGAGGTGCAGCGGGCCGCACTGGAGCTGGTGCGGGCCTCGCTGTCGCCCGAAGGCTTCCGGCTGGTACGGGACGTGATGCGGATCAACGGGTTCCTCGGCGAGGTCGTCGGCCTGACGAGCATCCTCAACGAGTTCAGCTACCACATCGCCCTCTACGGCGAGCCGCATCCGGTGCGGCCGTGGGGCTGGCAGCTGTCCGGGCACCACTGCGCGGTCAACTGCCTGGTCGTGGCGGGACGGATGGTGGTCAGTCCGGTGTTCCTCGGCGCCGAGCCGAACGAGATCGACGAGGGCCCGCACGCCGGTACCACCGCCTGCACCGACCGGATCCGCCTGGGCACCGACCTGATGGCGGCACTGCCGGCGGACCAGCGGCGCGCGGCCGTGGTGTACGAGCGGATGGTGGACCCGGCGATGCCGCCCGGCCGGGTGCACCCGGGCGACGAGCGGCACCTCGCCGGCGCCTTCCAGGACAACCGGGTCATCCCGGCCGAGGGCATCCGGGTCGCCGCGATGCCGCCCGCGGCGCGCGAGATCGCGCTGGCGATCGCCGGGTCGTTCGTGTCGCTGCTGCCCGCGGGGCCGCGCGCGGCCCGGATGCGCGAGGTGCGCGGGCACCTGGACCGGACGTGGTTCTGCTGGATCGGCGGGCACGAGCCGGGGGACGTGTTCTACTACCGCATCCAGTCCCCGGTGCTGATCGCCGAGCTGGACCACCACTGCGGCGTGTTCCTCGACTACGACGCGCCCAAGCCGTTCCACATCCACACGGTGCTGCGCACCCCGCACGGCAACGACTACGGGCGCGCGTACGTGCGTGCCTGGCAGGACCGGAACGGGTGAGCGCGAAGGCCCGGCGGCGCACCGGCACGAGGTGGGCAGCCTGATCGTGCAGCCGCGCGGTCGCGCAGTGTGGTCGCCTCACTACACTCGCCGGGTGTTCCACCCCGATCCCGGACTCACCACCCTGGGCGAATACGCGCTGCCCGACGCCGAGGGTGGGTGGCGCATCCGCTCGCTGACCGTGACCCGGACCCGCTGAGATGGCCGATCTCGCGCGGGTCACGCTGGTGCTGGACACCCTCGCGGAAAGCCGCCACGGTCTGACCGTCACCGAACTGGCGGTCCGCACCGGACTGCCGCGGTCCACCGTGCACCGGGTGCTGCAGTGCCTGGAACGCGAGCTGTACGTGGTGCGTGCGCACGAGCCGGACCAGTCCGGGTACGTGCTCGGGCCGGCGCTGCTGAAGTTCGGCATGAACAGCCACCTGCGGCTGCTCGCCGCGACCCGGCCCGACCTGGTCGTGCTCGCGCGCGAGCTGCACGAGCGGGTCGAGCTCGCCGTGTTCAGCGGGCGCGAGGTCGTGGTGGTCGACCAGATCGCCGCGCCGGCGCGGCTGCGTGGCGTCACCCAGGTCGGCAAGAGCTTCTCGCTGCACGCCAGCTGCATCGGCAAGGCGCTGCTGGCCCGGCTGCCGGATGCGCGGGTGACGGAGCTGCTGCCGCCGCGCCTGGACCGGTTCACCCCGGCGACGATCACCGACCGGGACGTGCTGCTCGCCGAACTGACGGCCGTGCGCCGGACCGGCGTGGCGGTGGACCTGGAGGAACACGATCAGGGGATTTCCGCGGTGGCCACCACCCGCCCCGGACCCGGCGGGACGTGGCAGGCGGTCGCGGTGGTGATGCCGAGCCACGCGTTCGCGGGGAAGTTCGCGGCCGTGGTGCGCGGGTTGCGGCGGGTGAACGCGGAGATCGACGTGGCCGCGGCCCTGGACCTGCGGCGGGCGTGCCTGCTGTCCCGGGAACCGGGACGGACCGGTTCTGCGGGACCGGCCGCGACCGCACCCTGAGACCGCCACCACCCGCCGGAGGGACACCGATGAAGCTGGCCTACCCGCCCCGCACCGGGGCGTCCGCGGCATCACGGCACGTCGTCGTCGCCGTCTGCACGATCGTCACCGTCATCGAGGGGTACAACCTCATCGTCTACGGCTCGGTGGTGCCGCTGCTGCTGGCCGACCCCTCCCTGGGCATCACCGACAGCGAGACCGGGCTGATCGGTGGCGTCGTCTACCTCGGCGCGGTGCTGGGCGCGCTGCTCGCACCCGTGCTCGCCGAGCGCACCAGCGCCAAGAGCACCCTCGGCACCGGCGTCGTGGTCTTCGGCCTCGGCGCACTGGCCTTCGCCGTCGCCACGAACGGCACGATGCTGGGGTTCGCGCGGCTGCTCAACGGCCTCGGCGTCGGCGCGGCCCTGACCACCGCGATGACCATCGCCCGCGACCAGGCGCCTGCCCGGCGCGCGTCGCTGGTCGTGACCATCACCATGGCCGGTATCCCGCTCGGCGGGGTCGTCGCGGCGCTGCTGGCGATCCCGGTGCTGCCCGCGTTCGGCTGGCGCGCGATGTTCGCCGTCGGTACCGCGCTCAGCGTGCTGATCTTCGCCGTCCTCGCGCCGCTGCGGTTCCCGGCCGGCCCGGCGCGGACGGCGACGGAACCGGCGTGGAGTGGCCGCCGCAAGCTCGCCGCCCTCGTCGCCGGCCGCGGCAGGTGGATCACGCTCGCGGTCGCCGGGGCGGTCATCGCGAACATGATCGCCTGGCAGGGGCTCAACGTGTGGGCGGCGCAGGCGATGATCGACCTCGGGTTCTCGCTGCGCGGTGCGCTGCTGTTCACGTTCGCGCTGACCGGAGCGGCCGTGCTCGGCTCGTTCGGGACAGCGTGGGCCGCCGACCGCCGCGGCAGCGCGCGGATCGCCGTCGTCACCGGCACGTGCACGATCGCGGGCCTGGCCGGGATGCTCACGCTGCCCAGCGGTGCGGTGACCGCCGCGCTGCGCATCGCGCTGATGGGCATCGGCGGTCACTCGACGATGAACCTGGTGCACACCACGACATCCACGGTGTTCCCGGCGCCCGCGCGCGCCGCGGCACTCGGCTGGTCCAACGGAACCTCGTTCGTGGGCGCGTTCTTCGGTCCCACGTTGGGCGGAATCGCGATCGGCGCGGGCGGTGCGCGTGCCCTGTTCGGTACGTTCGCCGTCGCCGCCGGAGTGTGCCTGGTCGCGGTGACCGTGCTGTTCCTGTTGTCCCGCAAGGAAGGCACTCCCCCTGCGCCGATACCCCGGTGACCCCAGGGCAAACCCGCCCCGCAAGGGGTCGTCCGGCGGTGTCACGACTCCGCTGCCGAATCCGGGCTCCGTGGGCATGATGGGCGGATGGCACCACCCAGCGACGATCCCGGACTGGCCGCGCCCGCGCGCACGATGACGGTGTCCGCGGAGCACCGCGGCCCGGACGTCGTGCTCACCGCGACCGGCGAACTCGACCTCGCGACGCTGCCCAAGCTGCGCCGCCTGATCCGGCTCGCGCTGGTGGACCGGCCGCGGCTGCTCGTGCTGGACCTGTCGGAACTGCGGTTCGTCAGCTCCAGCGGGCTGGGCCTGCTGGCGACCACCCACCGCGAGGCCGCGCCGGCCCGGCTGCGGGTGGTGGCCGGGCCGGCCGTGCGCCGCGCACCGGCGTTCACGGGTCTGCGGGAGTTGCTGGACGTCCGGCCGTCACTGGACGACGCGCTCCAGGACCCGGAGTGAGGCACGTCCAGCGGTGGCGCAAACGGCCGGGCCACGCGCGGCGCGAGTCAACCCACCGCCAGCACCGCCTCGGCGACGGGCGCGTACGCCGCCAGCTCGTCGTGCAGATCCGGCGCCGGGACCACCTCCGGCTCCGGGCTGCCCGCCGGCCCGCCGTCCAGCACGCGCCGCACGTACCGCGCCACCACGCGCGGCGCCGGTACCACCGGGCCGCCCAGGTAGCCGAGCACCAGCAGGTCCTCACCGCAGCGGGCCTCCACCGCCACGGCCCAGCCGTACCGCTCGTCCCACAGCAAGGCCACGTCCCGATCGGGGAACGCGGGCACGTGCCCGTCGATCGCGAGGTAGGCACTCAGCGGCGCGTCCAGTTGCACGCAGGAACCCTGCCCGCTCAGTCCGAGCAGTTCCTCGATCAGCCCGACGTACCGGCGCAGGCCCCGCGCCGGTTTGCTCTGCGGGTCGAGAACCGGGAACACCTGCATTCACCTCCCGCGAATATCTATAGTTCCGACTATAGATTGAGTCAAGCAGGGGCAACAGATAGAATCGAGGTGTGGCTATAGACAAGCTGGAGGACGAGGACTACCCCGCCTGGACCATGGGGCAGGCGGCGGATGCGCTGGACGTGCAGCCGGCGTTCCTGCGCAGCCTCGATGCCGCCGACGTCGTCCAGCCCCACCGCTCGTCCGGCGGCCACCGCCGCTACTCGCGCCGCCAGCTCCGGCTGGCCGCGCGGGTCCGCGAGCTGTTCGACGACGGGATGACCCTCGCCGCGGCGGAGCGGATCGTCCGGCTGGAGGACCAGCTGGCCGAGACGCGCGCCGAGAACGCGGAACTGCGGCGCCGGCTGGGCGAGCCGACCGATCCGACGGAAACCGAACTGGAGGCTTGAGAGATGGCTCTGGAGAACGTCTGGATCCGCACGCTGGGTGACGGGCTGGTCCGGGCCGATCAGGTCGTCGGGATCGCCAACCACCGCACCCCGTCGCTGTCCGGCAAGCCCGGGCGCTGGCTGCTGACGGTGGCGCTGCCGGTCCCGCTGGACAACGGGCCACTGCACCGCACGGTGGTGCAGACCGACGAGGAGGCACTCGCCGCGCCCGGCCGGCTGGCGCGCCTGCTGGCGCAGCTGTCCGCGGTGGAGACGGCGGGCGTCATCACGGCCACGCCGTGCGGCCCGGACCGAAGCGATGTCCGGTTCGAGTTCACCCGCTTCGACGCCGAGCTGCCGCCGGCACCCGCGCAGGCGGCACCGGTGCCGGACGTCGTCGGCGCCCGCTGAACGCCCGCCGCCCACGGCGACCACCCTGTGAGAAGCTCGCCGTCCACCCGGGCCGCGCTGCCAGAATCGGGCGCACGCACCCCGGGAGGACGACGTGCCACTGCCCTCGCAGCCCCTGCGGAAGCTGGGCTTTCTCACCATCGGCCTGTTCGACGAGGCCGACCCGCGCGCGGGCCACGAGTCCACACTGGAAATCATCGAACTGGGCGAGCGGCTCGGGTTCGACAGCGCCTGGGTGCGGCACCGGCACCTGCAGTACGGCATCTCCTCGCCGGTGGCGGTTCTCGCCGCCGCTTCGCAGCGCACGCACCGCATCGCGCTGGGCACCGCCGTCATCCCGATGGGGTGGGAGAACCCGCTGCGCCTGGCCGAGGACCTCGCGACCGTCGACATCCTCTCCGGCGGCCGTCTCAACCCCGGTCTGTCCGCCGGCCCGCCCACGCACTGGGAGGACGTCAAGCACGCCCTGTACCCGGACACCGCCGACGCCGAGGACTTCGGCTACCCGCGGGTGCGCCGCCTGCTCGACGCCGTGCGCGGCGAACCCGTCACCACCGTCCGCGGCGCCGAGGGCTTCGAGGTCTACTCCGACCGCGTGCAGCCGCACTCCCCCGGGCTGGCCGGCCGCCTGTGGTACGGCGGCGGCAGCCTCCGTTCGGCGCGGTGGGCGGGTGAGCACGGCCTGAACTTCCTCACCAGCAACGTCGTCCAGGCGCAGGAGCCGGCCCGCTTCGCCGACATCCAGCTGTCCCTGATCCGGGCGTTCCGCGAGCACCACCCCGACGGCGCCCGCGCCCGCGTCTCGCAGGGCCTGGTCGTCATCCCCACCGATTCCGCCACCCCCGGCCAGCGCGCGAAGTACGCCGAGTACGCGGCGGCACGCACACCCCGCACGGCGGCGCCGCAGGGCCCGAGGCGCCTGCTGTTCGCCCCCGACCTGGTCGGCACCGCCGCCGAGATCGCCGGCCGGCTGCACGCCGATCCCGCCTTCCGCGAGGTCGACGAGGTCGCGTTCGCGCTGCCGTTCACCTTCGCCCACGACGACTACGTGCAGATCCTGACCGACATCGCGACCAAGCTGGGGCCCGAACTCGGCTGGCGGCCCGCGTAGGGCGGCGGGCGGAGCAGTCGGAGCCGGTGACGGCCGTGCCGAGCCGGGGCTTCCGCGCGCGAGGGCGAGGGCATCAGCTCCGTCGTCTATTCGGCGGTGAGCTCCGACAGCACCTGGGCGGCGGTGGTGTTGCCCAGTTCGGCGAGCCGGCGCAGCTCGTTCGTGTCATCGCGCTCGGTGGCGAGTTCGATCAGCTGGTCGGCTGCGTCGGAGTTGCCGCGATCGGCGAGGCGCCGGAGCTCGTTCATGTCACCCTGCTCGGTCGCGAGCTCGATCAGCTCGTCGATCGCGTCGCCGTCCCCGTTGTCCGCCCGCGCCCGCAGGGCGAAAATCTCGGATGCCTGGATGCGGTTGAGCAGGTCGCGTGCGGCGTCGGCTACCGCGTCCGCCCGGACCATCGGGATCGTGATGTGTGAGGCGTCGGCGAGGACACGGTGTTCGCCGTGCGGGGTTGCGGCGGTGATCGCCTCGAACAGGCGCTGGCTGCCGGCGACCTGTTCGCGAAGGTTGTCCTCGGACTGGAAGATCATCTGTTCAGCACCGACGGCCGTGGCGGACAGGACGATCACGGGCACGTCCGGCACCGGGCCACCGGCGCGGAGCTCGTCCAACAGGGCCAGGACGTTCGCGCCTTCGCGCACCCCGGTGAGCAGCCTGTCCGGGCTGGTGTGCTTGCCGATCAGCTCGCTGCGGATGCCGTCGGGGAAGGCGTCGAGCATGCCGCTCTCGAACTGGGCGCGGGCCAGGGCGACGAGGTCGTCGGTCAGCTCCGGCAGTGGCACCTCCGCCGTGCTGCCGGCGGACAGCTTCAGGTGCTCGGGCATGTAGTCGTCGTAGTCGGGGTGCAGCGGTTCGAGGTGGAGCAGTGCGGCGACCTCGCCGGGGAACCGCTGGGTGTAACGCTGGGTGTAGGCGCCGCCCAGGGAATGGCCGACGAAAACGTACGGCGGCGGCACCTCCACGGCCCGCAGCAGGGCACGCAGCTCATCGGTGACCTCGTCGAGCGAGCGTGGCAGCGCGGTGTCCTCGCTCCAGCCGGTCCCCGCGCGGTCGTAGATGATCGACGTGGTGAACTCGGCGATCCGCTCGTGGGCAAGCAGGTAGTCCAACCCGATCGCGCCCGCACCGGGCAGGAACACGACAGCAGGGCCGCCGGTGCCGGAGCGGTGGACCCACAACCGGTGTCCGGCGGCGTCGACGTGCTGCCCCAGGGACGGGAGACCACCCTCAGTTTGTCTCATGTTTGAGAACGGTATCAATCATGGGACCATGTGGCAATGGACATCACTCAGCTGATACTGCATCCCATCCGGTTGCGGATCGTGAACGCCGTGTTCGACGGCCGGCCGTTCACCACCTCGCAGTTGCGCGAGCGGCTGCCGGACGTCCCGAAGGCGACCATGTACCGGCATGTCGGGCTGCTGGTCGAATCTGGGCTGATCGAGGTCGACGGCGAGGAGCGCAAAGCAGGCGCGGTCGAGCGAACCTACCGGCTGCACCGATCGCGAACGGTGATCGACGGCGCCGCGGCAGCAGCGATGAGCAACGAGGACCACCGCCGCGGCTTCGCGGCGGGGATCGCGTCGCTGCTGGGTGAGTTCGAGGTGTACCTCGGCGGGAGGGGCGCCGACCCGACAGCGGACATGGTGACCTATCGGCAGGTCCCACTCTGGCTCGACGATGCGGAGAAGGAAGCCCTCTACGACGACCTCATTGCCGCTATCCGCAAGCGCCTCGACCACAAGCCGTCCGCCGACCGCAGACGGCACCTCCTGGCCACGATCATGTTCCCGGCCCAGGTCGAACCATGACCCGCGGAGCTGTCCGCTCCGCCGCGGTCTACGCCGAGGTCGAGCGCGGCATCGGACACGCCGTCCGGCCCCGGCTCGCACGGCCGGGTTCAGCGCTTGCGCGCCACCCCGGCCCACACCACCGAGTCGTTGGGCTCGGCGAACTGGACGTCCGGAGCGTGGTCGCCGTTCTCCTCCGGGTGCCACAGCGGCGTCCAGGTCGCGCCGGGATCGACCATCTCCAGGTCGCCGAACAGCGCCTCGATCTCCGCCCGCGGCCGCCAGATCACCGGTGTCGCGGTGGCGTCGTACATCTTGCCGAACTCGGCCATCTCCCGGGCCCGGTTCTCCGGCACCCCGTCCGCGGTGCCGTGCGAGAGCACCAGGTACGAACCCGGCGAGAGCAGATCCCGGTAGCGCGCCACCGCGGTCGGGCCGACGTCGGTGCCGTCCGGACCGGGCTGGGTGACGTGCAGGACCGCGATCAGCAACAGCGCGACCGGCTGCGTGAGGTCGACGACACCGGTCTCGGCGACCTTGCGCCACAGCAGGTCCGGATCACGCAGGTCGGCCTGGATCACGCCGTGCCGGCCGAGGTCGCCGCCCTTTTCCAGCAGCATCTGCGAATGCGCCACCGCGACCGGCTCGTTGTCGATGTAGACCACGCGCGTCGTGTCGTCCAGCTCGTCGGCGACCTGGTGGGTGCTGCCCATGGTGGGCACGCCCGACCCGACGTCGACGAACTGCCGCACCCCCTGCTTGACCAGGTACCGCACCGCGCGGTGCAGGAACAGCCGGTTCGCCTTCGCCGCGGGCCGCACGAACGGGAAGGCCGCCAGCGCCTTCTCGGCGAAGACCCGGTCGACCGCGTAGTTGGCCTTGCCGCCGAGGTAGTAGTCGTACACCCGGGCCACGTTCGGGTGATCCAGGTCGACGCCTTCCATCGGGAACTGCTCGAACCGGGACTTCGTCATTCCTGCCTGCTTCCCCCCGTGCGGAGATCGACACCGATGCCGCGATACTAGCGACATCCCGGCGAGGCGGGAGCCGCCTAGCCGAACGGCCCCCCGTCGATCCCGCAGGTCGCACCCTGCGCCGGGAGCGTGCCCGCGATCAGGTACTCGCGCTTGACCTTTTCCGCACAGGTGCTGTGCACGTACATCGTGCTGTGCCCGGCGCCCTCGACCACCAGCAGGCGTGCGTCGGCGAGTTCGTGCAGGCCGTCGATCGCCCCGGCGAGCGGGGTCGCCGGATCGAACCGGGAGTTGATGACCAGGATCGGGTTCGCGGTCGGCCGGTTCCACGGCCCGGTGTACGGGTGCACCGCCGACTGGGGCCAGTACGCGCACGACATCATGTCGAACACGCCGACCCGGCCGAAGTAGGGCACGCGCTTGTCCTCGCTGACGGCGAGGCGGCTGTAGACCGCCTCGTTCCGCGGCACCACGCTGTCCGCGCACTGGATCGCGTTGAACGCCTCCGTGCTGTTGTCCGAGTAGGCGTCCGAACGCGTCCGGAAAGCGCTTCCCGGCGTGTCGTAGAGCTGCTGCAGCGTCCGCGCCAGCGCCGGCCAATCCTCCGGTTTGGACAGATCCGACGCGGCGGAGATCAGCGCCGGGTAGTCGTAGGTGACGGGCTGCCCGTCGACGGTGATGGTGACCGGCTCGCGCCGGACGCGCTCGGCGAGGGTGCCCCACTTGGCGTGCACGTCACCCGAGGCGAACGCGCACCGCGGACCGGCGGCCGCGCACCGGCTCAGGAACTGCTCGAAGGTGCCGGCGATACCGGTGGCGACGTCCTGCCTGGTGTCGACGGGCAGGTTGCGGCCGGCGTCACCGTGGCCGCCGGCGCTGCCCTGGAAGTCCATCGAACCGTCCATGGCCAGGGCGCGCACCCGGTTCGGGAACAGGTTGGCGTAGATCGCGCCGATGTGGGTGCCGTAGGAGATGCCGTGGTAGGTCAGCTTCGCGTCACCGACCGCGCGGCGCAGCAGATCCAGGTCACGCGCGGTGTCCACGCTCGAGGTGTGCGGCAGCAGATCGCCCGCCCGCACCTGGCACCGGTCGGCGAGATCGCGGGAGGCGGTGAAGAAGGCGGGCTCCCCGGCGGGGTCCCCGGGCATGGCGGGGAACGCCGCGAAGAAGTCCTGCTGTTCCCGCTCGGTGGCGAAGCAGTGGACCGCCGTGCTGGCGCCCACGCCCCGCGAGTCCCATGCCACCAGGTCGAAGCGGGCCCGCAGCTCGTCGGAGAACAACCACGGCCACTTCGCCCGGCCGCGCAACCGGTCCACCCCGGAGGGCCCGGGTCCCCCGAAGTTGACGAACAGCGTGCCGATCCGCCGCGCCGGATCGGCGGCGGCGAGCTTGATCAGGGCCAGGTCGATGGTGCGGCCGCGGGGGTGCTGGTAATCCAGCGGCACCTGGGCCGTGGCGCACTGGAAGCCATCGCCGCAGCCGGCCCACGCCAGCGACGGGGTCGGCGCGCGGTCGGCGAGGTCCTCGGCGTGGACGGGCGCGGTCACGGCCAGCAGCCCGCACGCCAGCAGGACCACCATCAGCAGGTGGCGAATTCTTTTCACGTTATTTCCCCAGTATGTCGGTTGCGCACACATTCAACCGGATGCGGCCAACCGCGGAAAAGGAGAGTCGATTCGCTACCGCTCCCAGCGGACCGGGCCGGCGCGGATGTCCGGCTCCCCGGGGGAGGGCCGGCGCCGCACCCGCCGGGCTGGTTGCGGCGGTGCCACCGGAACGGGCCGCTCCCGCAGCGCGCGGTAGGCGGCCAGCACCTCGGCGAGCCGTTCCGGGTCGGGATCGGCGGCGTCCGGGTGCAGTTCACGCACCAGCCGCCGGTAGGCCGCGCTGATCTGGGCCGGCGTCGCGTCGCGGGGGACGCCGAGCACCGCGTACGGGTCCATCCACATCACCCCTGCCGTCACAACGGCGCCCGCCCCGGCCGGGTTCCGGTGTCGAAACACCGGCGCCGGTTTCGACGTCTCCGGTGACAATGGGAAACCGAGCGCGAGGAGGACGCCATGCCGGCACTGGACAAGGAGTTCGACGCGACCCTGCGGAAGAGTCCCGCCAAGGGCGGCTGGACCTACGTGGTGATGCCGGGTTCCGCCGACTACTTCGGCACCCGCGGGCTGGTGAAGATCCGCGGCACCATCGACGGGCACCCGTTCCGCAGCTCGTTCATGGCGCTCGGCGACGGCACGCACAAACTACCGGTGCGGGCCGGGGTGCGCCGGGCGATCGGCAAGGACACCGGCGACACCGTGCACGTCCGGCTCGAGGAACGACTGGGCTGACCCGGTGGCGATCCGCCGCGTCAGCGCCGCTCGTGCCCGGCGCGCGCCCACGAGCGGCGCGCCAGGCGGGACAGCGGCCCCGGTGTGCGGCCGCTCGCCGGCAGCCGCCCGGCGATCACGTCGTCGAGCAGGCTGCTCACCGTCTCGTGCGCGCACGCCCTGTTGGCGCCGATCCCGCCGGACGGTCCCCGCTTGACCCAGCCCACCACATACGTCCCGGGCGCCACGCGTCCGCCGTCATGCGGAACGGTGCCGCTGTCCTCGTCGAAGGGCAGCCCGGGCAGGGGCGTGCCCCGGTACCCCACGGCGCGCACGACAGCACCCGCGGGGATCACGACGTCACCGGCCACCCGCAGCCCGGACACCCGGTCCGCGCCCAGGATCTCCTCCGGCGCGGAGTGGAAGCGCAGCACGATGCGCCGCTTCCCGGACTCCGGCGGCGGCGCGGCCCAGTCGACGGTCTCCTGCTTGAGGTCGCGCAGCAGCGCGGCCCGCTCCGCGGTGTCGATCGCCTCGGTGACCCGCGGGTCGTGCGCGTCGACCACGAGCTCGATGTCCTCGTGCCGGGTGAGCGCGAGCAGTTCCGGCGTGGTGTAGGCCGCGGACTCCGGGCCGCGGCGGCCGAGCACCACCACCTCGCGCACGCGGCTCGACCTCAGCCGCTCCAGTGCGGCAGGCGAGATCGAGGTGCCCGCCAGCTTCCGCGGGTCCGTGGTCAGGATGCGCGCCACGTCCAGCGCGACGTTGCCGGTGCCGACCACGACGACCCGGCCGGCCGCCAGGTCGACCGGATCCGGCGGGGCGTCCGGGTGCCCGTTGTACCAGGCCACCACGGTGGTCGCCGCGACACTGCCGGGCAGATCCTCCCCCGCGATCCCGAGGCGCCGCGCCGAGGACGCGCCCACCGCGTAGATCACGGCGTCGTGGCGGCGAGCCAGCTCGTCCACCGTGACGTCGCGTCCCACCTCGACCCCGAGCCGCAGGCGCAGCCGGGGATGGTGGTGGTAGCGGGCGAAGGTCTCCCCGATCTTCTTGGTGGACGGGTGGTCGGGCGCCACCCCGTAGCGCACCAGCCCGCCGGCGACCGGCAGCCGGTCGATCAGCGTGACGCGGGAACTGGTGTGCAGCAACAGGTCCTCGACCGCGTACATGCCGGCCGGGCCGGTGCCGACCACCGCGACGTCCAGCGCAGGGAAGTCGCTGGGGATGGCGCGGTCGAACACCGGCGGACCCCACGCGTGGAAGTTCGGCGCCGGGTCGGCGGCCACCGGTTCCGCGTCGAAGTGCGCCGCGTTGATCCGGGCGTAGGGCCGCAGCGACTCGGTGAGGCCCTCCACCGGGAAGATCGCCTCGACCGGGCAGGCATCGGCGCAGGCGCCGCAGTCGATGCAGCTGCGCGGGTCGATGTAGAGCATCTCGGTGGTGCCGAAGTCCGGCTCGTCCGGGGCCGGGTGGATGCAGTTGACCGGGCACACCGCCACGCACGACGCGTCGGTGCAGCAGGTCTGGGTGATCGCGAAGGCCATGACGTCTCAGAGGAGGTTCGCGCGCTTGTAGAAGACGGCCGCGGCCCTGGTCAGCAGCCCGGCGGAGTTCAGGAACTCCATCAGGCCGGCGCAGCTGGAGCGCAGCATCGCCTTGTGGTGCTCGTTGGCCTTCGCCTCGCGCAGCGCGCGCCGGGTGTCCAGGCCCGCGTTGGCGTACACCTCCGGGTTGACCATGCTGCTCACGATGAAGTAGGCGGCGATGGACACGACCAGCGCGTTGTACTGGCGGCGCAGCGGCCCCGCGCCCTTGAGCCGCTCGCGGGTCTCCTCGCGGGCGAACTTCATGTGCCGCGACTCCTCGACCACGTGGATGTTGTTGATGGTCCGCACGAACGGCACCACGCGCTCGTCGCGCATCCAGTCGCGCTGCATGACGTCGAGGACCTCTTCGGCGACCAGGATCGCGGCGTAGGCGGCCTCGCCGGTAGCGGTCGACTTGAAGACCCGGCCCAGCTCCACGGCGAGGCGGCGGGGCCGGTAGGCCGGGGCGCGCAGCTTCGCCGCGCCACGGGCGAACATGATCGAGTGGCGGCACTCGTCGGCGATCTCGGTGAGCGCCCACTGGAACGCCGGGTCGGTGGGGTCCTTGGCGTAGAAGTCGCGCAGCACCATCTGCTGCAGGATCATCTCGAACCAGATGCCGGTGCTCGCGACCGACGCGGCCTCCTGGCGGGTCAGTTCGCGCTGCTGCTCGGGCGTCATCTCGGCCCAGTACGCGGTCCCGTAGAGGGTGCTCCACTCCGGGCTCGCGCCGTGGTAGCTCGTGTCCAGCGGGGTGTCCCAGTCGACCTCCTTGACGGGGTCGTAGGACAACGTCTCGGACGAGTCGAGCAACCGCTGCGCGACCGATTCGCGGTCAGGCTGCCCGGTGTCCGCATGCTCGTGCGTCCCGACGCTGGTCATGGCACCCTCCCTGACACCTCTTGCCTGTTACCTCGATTTACAGTTACCCAAGGTAACACAATTGCGGGCGGACGCAAGCCGGGGCACGGCGGCGCTTCGTTCAGCTGGGTGCGGTGAGGCGCGGCCGGGTGCGCACGGCCCACCGCGCCGCCGGGAACGTGACCCCGCCGGCGGCCAGGAACAGCGCGGCGAGGACGAACCAGCCGGGCTGCCCCCAGGCACCGACGAGCAGCGTCATCAGCGCCGGGCTGAGCATCTGCGCCCCGGCCTGGGCGGACGCGGCGAGCCCCTGGTACCGGCCGGTCGCGCCGGGCGGGGTGAGATCGAGCGTGAGCGCCCACTTGGCGGCGATGAACCACAGCTCACCGGCCAGGTGCGCGGCCGCGGCGAGCAGAACCAGGCCGGCGGCGAGGACCCCGCTGCCACCGCTCGTGGCGGCGAACAGCAGGCACGCCACGGCGAGCGCGGCACCCGACCACGCCGCCCGCACGGCACCTCCGCGCACGCCGGTGCAGCCACGGCTCGCGACGACCTGCAGGAGGGCCACGCCGAGCGAGTTGACGATCACCACCACCCCGGCGAGACCGGGTGGCAGGTGGGTGCCCCGCACCAGCCACAGCGGCAGCGCCGTCGAAACCAGTCCCCAGCACAGCGACAGCAGCCCGGTCGACGACACCACCGCGAGGAAGGCCGGGTCGGCGACCGGGGACCGGGGCCGGCGTTCCCGGACGGCCGGCCGCACCGCCGGCACCCGTGTGAGCAGCGCGGCGTAGGCCAGCGAGGTAGCGGCGTCGACCGCGATCAGCGCGTGGAACGCGGCCGGGCTGCCGAGTGTCAGGCAGACCGCTCCGCCCGCGGCGCCGATCGTGTAGCCCAGGTGGCTCGCGACCCGCTGCCGGGCCAGGTGCGCGACGCGGGTCTGCTCACCGGCCAGCTCGGCGACGTAGGCGGTGCGGACCCCGGCGATCGCCCGGTCGGCGGTGGTGTTGACCAGCGCCACCGCCAGGAAGACGGCGGCGTGGTGCGCGAACACGAACGCCGCCATCGACACGCCGTCCACCGCGATCAGGGCGATCAGCAGTTCCCGTGGCCCCAGCCGGTCGGCCAGTGCGCCGACCGGCGTCGCCGCCAGCAGGCCCGCGCCACCGGCGACCGTCAGGCCGGCACCGACCAGCGGCGCGGACAGCCCGGCGACGGTCGTGAAGTAGACCGCCCACGTCGTGTACCACGCGCCCCCGCCGGCGGTGGTGACGAGCCCGCCGAGGGCCAGCACCCGGAACGGGCCGGGCGGCGGGATCTGGTCGCGGCAGTACCGGCGCAGCATCTGCATGACCGACATCTATCACGTATCCGTGAAATGTGAAAGTCGATGGTAGAGTTCGGTCCCGTGACCTCCCTCGGATGGACCAGCGCCGAGCAACCGGTGGTGGCGACGGTGACCGGGCTGGCCCGTGAGCTGGCCGACCCGATCCGGCTGACCGTGCTGCAACTGCTCGCGCACGAGGGGCCGCACGGGATGACCCAGCTCGCCGACGTGCTCGGCGTGACCCCGGCGCGCCTGGGCAACCACCTGGCGAAGCTGCGCCAGGCCGGGCTGGTCACCACCGAGCAGAGCGGGCGGCACGTCACCTACCGGCTGAAAGACCCCGCGATCACGGTCGTGCTCGACGCGCTGGCCGACTACGCCGGCGGAGCGCTACCGCTGCCCAGCCCGGTCGCGCCGCCGGAACGGCTCTGCTACGACCACGCCGCCGGCCGCCTCGGCGTCGCCGTCCTCGACCACCTGCTGGCCGCGGACGCGCTGCGCCGCCGCGACGACACCGACGAGCTGGAGCTCGGCCCGCGGGCCGCCGAGGTGCTCGGACGCTGGCGGATCGACCCCGCCGCGCTGTCCGCGAGCCGCCGCAAGACGGCGACGAGCTGCCTGGACCGCACCCTGCGCCGCCCGCACCTGGGCGGCGCGCTCGGCCACGCGATCCTGACCGGGCTGCGCGCGGAGGGCATCGTCGACGTCGACGCGGACGGCCGCACCCTCACCCTCCGGCCCGGCGCCGGCCGGCGCCTCGCGCAGCTGCTGCCGGGGCTGGACCGCACGCCGTGGGCGGCGGCCGGCTGACCGGTCCGGGCAGCGGAATACTGGACCGGTGCCCGGGGTTGGCCCGGGGGCAGGCCGGGCTATCCGGACCACTCGGTGAGAGGTGATGCGAGATGCGGACGTTCGTGCTGGCCGGCGGGTGCTTCTGGTGCCTGGACGCGGTCTACCGGACGCTGCGCGGGGTGCAGGACGTGGTGTCCGGCTACACCGGCGGCGACACGGCCCAGCCCACCTACGAGCAGGTCTGCACCGGGCGGACCGGGCACGCCGAGGCCGTCGCGGTCACGTTCGACCCCGGGGTGATCCCGGCCGAGGCGATCCTCGACGTGTTCTTCACCCTGCACGACCCCCGTCAGCTCAACCGCCAGGGCGCGGACGTCGGCACCCAGTACCGGTCGGCGATGTTCTACGCCGACGACACCCAGCGCGCCGAGTTCGAGGCCGCGATCAAGCGCGCGAGCGAGTGGTGGGACGGCGAGATCGTCACCACGCTGGAGCCGCTGGGCGAGTTCCACCGGGCCGAGGAGTACCACCAGGACTTCTTCGCCAAGAACCCCGGGCAGGGCTACTGCCTGGCGGTCGCGCTGCCGAAGGTGAACAAGGTGCGCAAGTCCTTCGCCCAGTACGTGATCTGACGCCGGTACCGGTCAGCGCCGGTTTTCGACGAACGCGGCGAGCTTGGCCAGCGCCATCCGGGTCCCGGTCTCGTTGTCGGCGGGGGCGACCGAGGCCGGCAGGCCCTCGTGCTCGATCACGACCTCGGTGCCGCCGTCGGCGTCGGCCAGGGTGGTCGTCATGGTCATCGTGCCCCGCGACGCCGGATCCGGACTGTCGAACTCGATGACCTCCACCACCCGCCGCCCGGGCTCCAGGGCCGCGAAGTAGCCGGAATAGGTGTCGGTGCGGGCGCCGGACTTGCCCGCCCGGCCGGCGTCGTCGTAGACGAGGGAGATCCGGAACCGGCCGCCCTCCCGCGCCTGGAAGGAGTGCACCCGGCTGGTCATGTCGTCCGGCACGCGCCACACCGCCACCGCGGCGGCGTCGACCAGCGCCCGGTAGACCTCCGCGCGCGGTGCCCGCACGAACCCGGTGACCCGTGTCGATGTCATCCACCCATTGAACCTCCCCGGCGACGCGAGGACCCTGGAACTCCTCCGGAAGCGCAAAGGAGTCCGCCATGTTCGGCAACGCGGAAGAGGTCCTGCGGTTCATCGCCGACGAGAACGTGGAGTTCGTCGACGTCCGGTTCTGCGACCTGCCCGGCATCATGCAGCACTTCACGGTGCCGGCCGCGGCCTTCGACGCCGCGGCCTTCGAGGAGGGGGTGGCGTTCGACGGGTCGTCGGTGCGCGGGTTCCAGTCCATCCACGAGTCGGACATGCTGCTGCTGCCCGACCCGTACACGGCGCGGATCGACCCGTTCCGCACCGAGAAGACGCTGATGATGAACTTCTTCGTGCACGACCCGTTCACCCGGGAGTCCTACAGCCGCGACCCGCGCAACATCGCCCGCAAGGCCGAGGAGTACATCAGCGAGTCCACGATCGCCGACCGCGCCTTCTTCGGGCCGGAGGCTGAGTTCTACATCTTCGACTCGGTGCGGTTCCGCAATGTGGAAAACACCGCGTACTACGCGGTCGACTCGATCGAGGGCTGGTGGAACACCGGCCGCGAGGAGGGCGGCGGCAACCTCGGCTACAAGACCCCGTTCAAGGCCGGCTACTTCCCGGTGTCGCCGCGCGACCACTTCGCCGACCTGCGGGACCGGATGGCGCGCTACCTCGCCGCCGTGGGCATCGAGGTGGAAAAGGCGCACCACGAGGTCGGCAGCGGCGGGCAGGCCGAGATCAACTACCGGTTCAACACCCTGCTGCACGCCGCCGACGACCTGCAGCTGTTCAAGTACGTCGTGAAGAACACCGCGTGGGAGCAGGGCAAGACGGTGACGTTCATGCCGAAACCGCTGTTCAACGACAACGGTTCGGGCATGCACTGCCACCAGTCGCTGTGGGACGAGAACGGGCCGTTGTTCTACGACGAGTCCGGCTACGGCGGGTTGTCCGACCTGGCCCGGCACTACGTCGGCGGCATCCTGCACCACGCGCCGAGCCTGCTCGCGTTCACCAACCCGACGGCGAACTCCTACCACCGGCTGGTCCCGGGCTTCGAGGCGCCGATCAACCTGGTGTACTCCCAGCGCAACCGGTCGGCGTGCGTGCGGATCCCGGTCACCGGTTCCTCACCGAAGGCCAAGCGCATCGAGTTCCGCTGCCCGGACTCCTCGGGCAACCCGTACCTGGCGTTCTCCGCGATGCTGATGGCAGGGCTGGACGGGGTGCGCAACAAGCTGGAGCCGCCGTCACCGATCGACAAGGACCTCTACGAGCTGCCACCGGAGGAGGCGCGGGACGTGGCGCAGGTGCCGGCGTCGCTGGAGGCGGCGATCGACCGGCTCGAGGCCGACCACGACTTCCTCCTGGAGGGCGGCGTGTTCACCGAGGACGTGATCGACACCTGGATCGCCTTCAAGCGCGACACCGAGATCACCCCGCTGCGGCTGCGCCCGCACCCCTACGAGTTCGCGCTCAGCTACGACGTCTAGCGTCCGCTGTGGACGGGGGGGTCCAGCGCCAGCCGGCGCGGCGCAGCGCCTGCGCGCGCGCCAGCACGCTCTCCAGCCGGGCCGCGCTCTCCGCCTTGTCCCAGTACCGGTCGTCCGCGGTGGTCTGCGCGTCGTGCTTGCGGTAGCGCACGCTCGGCTCGGCGATGAACTCCCCCGGCGCCACGGCCTCGGCCGCGAGCAGCAGCCCGACCGTCTCCGCCCCGGTGAGCGCGGGCCAGCCGCCCAGGGCGCGGACCAGCCCGGTGTGCGCGGCGAAGGTGTTGGCCTGCACCGACAACCGGTCGGCGAGCTGCTCGGCGTGGAACCGGCCCGGCTCGACGGGACCGCCCGGGGGGTCGAACGGCCCGGGCCGCAAGGTGCCGTCGGGCAGCAGGTCCACGCACGCCGAGGTGCACCACGCGGTCCGGCCCAGCGCCGCGATGTCGCGGGCCAGCGCGCCCGGCAGCAGCACGTCGTCCGCGTCGAGGGTGCGCACGATCTCCCCCGTCGCCCGGGACAGCGCCATGGTCCGGGCCACAGCGGCGCGCGCGGGCAGCCCGGTGCCGGCCGAGATGCGGTCGTCGTCGGGCAGCAGTTCGGCCACCAGACCGGTGTCGCCGTCCTCCTGCAGGCACCACTCCCACACCCAGCCCGGCGGCAGCTGCTGCGCCCGCAGCGAGGCGTAGGCCTCCCGCAGGTAGTGGTGACCTCCGTGGTGGACAGCCGTGATCACGCTGACGGCAGGCAACGAACCCCCAGGAACGCCCGATGTCCGGGCCGGCGGTCGGCCGGCCCGGACATCATCACAGCAGATCACCCTCCGTCCGCGGCAACCGGGCCGAGCGCCCGGCGCCCCGGCGGGTCAGCGGACGACGTCGTAGACCAGCTTCTGGACCCCGTTGCGGTAGCCTTCGCTCTCCCGCAGCGCCAGGCGCTGCTTGTCCTTGTCGGTGTCGCTGAACAGGCGCTTGCCGGCGCCGAGCAGGACCGGGAACACCAGCAGGTGGTAGCGGTCGATCAGGCCCGCGTCGGACAGGTGCCGGTTGAGGGTCGCGCTGCCGTGCAGGATGATCGGGCCGCCGTCGGTCTCCTTCAGCGCCGCGACGTCGTCCAGGGAGCGGAGGATGCTGATCTCGCCCCAGTTGCCGATCAGGTCCTCCTCCTTCAGCGTGGTCGACACCACGTACTTGGGCATGGCGTTGTAGCCGGCGAACTCGGTGGTCATGCCCGGCCAGACCGGCGCGAACGCCTGGTAGGACACCCGGCCCATCAGCATCGCCGTGGCCTCGCCCTGCTCGCGGCCCTTGATCTCGTAGGCGGCCGCGTCGAACTCGATGTCCTGGAAGGTCCAGCCGCTGTTGCGGTAGCCCGGCTCCCCGCCGGGCGCCTCGACGACGCCGTCGAGCGAGACGAACGCGGTGCTGATCAGGGTGCGCATGGTTTCTCCTCAGATGTTGCGGTCCGCTCTGGTGTCAATGCATCGATCGAGCACGACCGGATTCGACACTCCCCGGGAAAAATTCTTCCGGGATGTCACGGACGGACGCCGGCAGGGCGCCACGGGTGGTCAGCGCACGCGCGGAGGCCGTCGGCGACGCCGGCTCGCCTCGTGCCAGCGCTGCACCAGCCCGGCGAGACCGCGGCGGCGGCGGACGAACACGATGCGGCCGGTCCGCGCGGCGGGGCGGGACCGGGCCGCCTGGAAGCGGCGCAGCCCCTCGCGGAAGACCTCCGGGTCGCCGCCCACGTCCGGGTGGTGCGCCCGCACGAACGCACGGAAGGCGTCGCGGTCGAACCCGCCCCCGGCGTCCATGGTCGCGCTCCTCGTGTCCGGCGTGCCCGCCCACGGTACCCCCGATGGCCACGGCATCACCGGGACGAGCCGCACGGCCGCGTAACTAGGGTGGCGCGATGACGTCGATCAGACAGTTCCAGGTCACCTTCGACTGCGCCGAACCCGAGCGGGTCGCCCGGTTCTGGTGCGAAGTACTGGGGTACGTGGTGCCGCCGCCCCCGCCCGGGTTCGCCACGTGGACCGAGTTCGACCGCTCGCTGCCGGCCGAGCACCAGGGTGCGGCGTTCGCCTGCGTCGACCCCACCGGGGTGGGCCCGCGGTTGTTCTTCCAGCGCGTTCCGGAGGGCAAGGTCGTCAAGAACCGGGTCCACCTGGACGTGCGGGTGGGCACCGGGCTCACCGGCGAGGAGCGCCTCGCCGCGCTCCAGGCCGAGCGCGCCCGGCTGGAAGCGCTCGGCGCGGTGTGCGTGCAGGTCCTGCTCGCCGACGGGGTCAACGAGTCCTGCATCCCGATGCGGGACATCGAGGGCAACGAGTTCTGCCTGGACTGAGGGCCCGGCCGGGGGTGCGGGTTCCGGACTCCGCACCCCCGGTGCCGTTCCCCCGCCGAGCCGCGGTCTCCGGTCTAGATACCGTGCGGGGGTAGGGTTGATTTGGGCTACCCCCCTAGGGTATAAAGATCAGGTCGGCGGACGTGAGGAGAAGGACGATGCGGGGTTACACGAGCGACAAGGACGGCTACCTCACGCGGCTGCGCCGGATCGAGGGCCAGATCCGGGGGCTGCAGCGGATGGTCGAGCACGACGAGTACTGCATCGACGTGCTGACCCAGATCGCGGCGGCGACGAAGGCCCTGCAATCGGTGTCGCTGGGCCTGATGGACGAGCACCTCAAGCACTGCGTGGCCGAAGCCATCGCGACCGGTGGCGACACGGCGGACGCGAAGGTGCGCGAGGCGAGCGAGGCCATCGCCCGGCTGGTGCGTTCCTGACCATCGAAAGGACGAGACAGATGACCCAGCAGACCTACACCGTGACCGGCATGACCTGCGAGCACTGCGTGCGCTCGGTGAGCGAGGAGGTCGGCGAGATCCCCGGCGTCACCGGCGTCGCCGTGGACCTGCCCACCGGCAAGGTCACCGTCACCAGCGAGCAGGAAATCACCACCGACGCGGTGCGCGCCGCCGTCGAGGAAGCCGGATACCAGCTGACCGCGTAGCGGCAGCCCGAGGACAGGAATGTCATGAACACTGCAGGGAAGCTCTCCGCCTACGGTGCGGCGCTCGTCCTGGTCGCCGGTGGCGCCTGGGCGATCGGCACCGCTGTCGGTCCCGTCACCGGCGAAGCCGGCACGCGCGGCCCCGAGGAGGCCACGCACGGGGACAGCCACAGCGGCACTGTCGCGGAGACCGCACACCCCGATCAGCCCGCCGGGCTGGCGTCGTCCAGGGGCGGTTACACCCTCACGCCCACCAGCACGATGCTGACCGCCGGGACCACCAACCAGTTCGCCTTCCGGATCACCGGGCCCGACGGCCGGGCGGTCACCGCGTTCGACGTCGAGCACGACAAGCGCATGCACCTCATCGTGGTGCGCCGCGACACCGCGGGCTTCCGGCACGTGCACCCGGAGATGGCGGCGGACGGCACCTGGACCGTGCCGCTCGACGTGGCCGACGCCGGCAGCTACCGCGCCTTCGCCGACTTCACCCCGGCCGGGGGCGAGGCCACGACCCTGGGCGTCGACCTGGCCGCGGCCGGCGACTTCCAGCCGCGGACCTACCAGCCCTCGCGCGTCGCGCAGGTGGACGGCTACGAGGTGCGGCTGGACGGCGACCTGGCCCCGGGCGGCACGTCGAAGGTCACCGCCACGGTCACCAAGGACGGCCACGACGTCACCGACCTGCAGCCCTACCTGGGCGCCTACGGGCACCTGGTGGCGCTGCGCGAAGGCGACCTGGCCTACCTCCACGTCCACCCCGACGGCAGCCCGGGCGACGGGAAGACGCAACCCGGGCCGGCCGTGACCTTCTACGCGGAAGCCCCCTCGGCCGGCACCTACCGGCTGTTCCTGGACTTCCAGCACGACGGCACGGTCCGCACGGCCGAGTTCACCGTGCCCACAGTGCCCGCACTGCCCACTGGGTCCACGGCGCCCAGTGGGTCCACTGCCGGGACCGCGCCGGCGGACCCGGGTGCCGGCCACGGGCACGGGCACGGACCGGAAGGAGCGTCGCGATGACCTCGGACCTGCGGCAGGCCGCGCCGGCCCGCGACGTCGAGCTGGCGATCGGCGGCATGACCTGCGCCTCGTGCGCGATGCGGATCGAGCGCAAGCTCAACAAGCTCGACGGGGTCACCGCGACCGTCAACTACGCCACCGAGAAGGCGAAGGTCACCTTCCCCGCCGACCTCGACCCCGCCGCCCTGGTCGCCCAGGTCGAGGCGGCGGGCTACTCGGCGGAGCTGCCCCGGCCGCGGACCGCGGAACCGGCCGCGGCCCCCGAGGAGGACCCCACCGCGCCCCTGCGGCAGCGGCTGATCGGGTCGGTGGTGCTGTCGGTGCCGGTGATCGCGCTGGCGATGGTCCCGGCGCTCCAGTTCACCTACTGGCAGTGGATCTCGCTGACGCTCGCGGCGCCGGTGATCGTCTGGGCCGCGTGGCCGTTCCACCGCGCCGCGTGGATGAACCTGCGGCACGGCGCGGCCACCATGGACACGCTGATCTCGATGGGGACGCTCGCCGCGTTCGCCTGGTCGCTGTACGCACTGCTGTTCGGCAGCGCCGGCACGCCGGGCATGACGCACCCGTTCGAGCTCACCATCGAACGGATGAGCGGGGACGGCAGCATCTACCTCGAGGTCGCCGCCGGGGTGACCACGTTCATCCTGGCCGGCCGCTACTTCGAGGCCCGCTCCAAGCGGCGGGCCGGGGCGGCACTGCGCTCGCTGCTCGAACTGGGCGCCAAGGACGTGGCGGTGCTGCGCGGCGGCCGAGAGGAGCGCATTCCCGTCGAGCAGCTGGCCGTGGGCGAGGAGTTCGTGGTCCGGCCCGGAGAGAAGATCGCCACCGACGGGGTGATCACCGAGGGCAGCTCGGCGGTCGACGCGAGCATGCTCACCGGCGAGTCGGTCCCGGTCGAGGTCGGTCCGGGCGACGCGGTGACCGGGGCGACGGTGAACTCCGGCGGGCGGCTGGTCGTGCGGGCCACCCGCATCGGCGCGGACACCCAGCTCGCCCAGATGGCGAAGCTGGTCGAGGAGGCGCAGACCGGCAAGGCGGCCGTGCAGCGGCTGGCCGACCGGATCTCGGCCGTGTTCGTGCCGATCGTCATCGCCCTCGCCGCCGGGACGCTGGCGTTCTGGCTCGGCGCGGGCGGCACGGTGTCGGCGGCGTTCACCGCGGCCGTCGCGGTGCTGATCATCGCCTGCCCCTGCGCGCTGGGCCTGGCCACGCCGACCGCGTTGCTGGTGGGCACCGGCCGGGGCGCGCAGCTCGGCATCCTCATCAAGGGCCCCGAGGTGCTGGAGTCCACCCGCCGCGTCGACACGATCGTGCTGGACAAGACCGGCACCGTGACCACCGGGAAGATGGCCCTGACCGAGGTGCACGCCGCCGAGGACGTGGACACCGCCGAGGTGCTGCGCCTGGCCGGGGCGCTGGAGAACGCCTCGGAGCACCCGATCGCCCAGGCCATCGCGGCGGGCGCCCGGGAGAAGGTGGGCGACCTGCCCGCGGTGGAGGGGTTCACCAACGTCGAGGGCCTGGGAGTGCAGGGCGTCGTCGACGGCACGGCCGTGCTCGTCGGCCGCACCGCGCTGCTGGCGGACTGGGGCCAGCACCTGCCCGCCGAGCTCGCCGACGCCAAGGCGGCGGCCGAGCGGCAGGGCAAGACGGCCGTCGCGGTCGGCTGGGACGGCCGGGCACGGGCGGTGCTGGTCGTCGCCGACACCGTCAAGCCCACCTCGGCCGAGGCGATCCGGCAGCTGCGCGGGCTCGGGCTCACCCCGGTCCTGCTGACCGGGGACAACCAGGCCGTGGCCGAGGCGGCCGCCGCCGAGGTCGGCATCGGCGAGGTGATCGCCGAGGTCCTGCCCAAGGACAAGGTCGACGTGGTCCGGCGCCTGCAGGGCGAGGGCAAGGTCGTGGCGATGGTCGGTGACGGGGTCAACGACGCCGCCGCGCTCGCCCAGGCCGACCTCGGCCTGGCGATGGGCACCGGCACCGACGTCGCCATCGAAGCCAGCGACCTCACCCTGGTGCGCGGCGACCTCCGCGTCGCGGCCGACGCGATCCGGCTGGCCCGGCGCACCCTGCGCACCATCAAGGGCAACCTGTTCTGGGCCTTCGCCTACAACGTCGCGGCCCTCCCGCTGGCTGCGGCCGGCCTGCTCAACCCGATGATCGCCGGCGCCGCGATGGCGTTCAGCTCGGTCTTCGTGGTGAGCAACAGCCTGCGGCTGCGCGGCTTCCGCAGCGCGATCGGCTGAGGACCGGGTCACCACCGGCCGGCGCCCGACCGGGCGCCGGCCGGTTTCGCGCCGTCCCACCACGACCGCCCCACGCGACCGCCCCACGCGAGTCCGAAGTGGACGGCAGCCGGCCGCCCGGCGGGACCTTGGCGATCAGCCGGATTTCGAGTTAGGGTGCGGACAAGCGCTCCGGACCCCGGCGCGGCAGCCGGTCGTGGTGAGCCACCCGTGGAGGGGTTATGACGGATATCGCCGATCAGCCCACGAGCACGGCGCGGCAGCGGATGCCCGGCATCCCGCTTCCCGCCACGGACGAGGACCGGGCGCGCCCCGGCGACAGCGAGGAAGCGTGGGAGCGGCGGCTCCGGCAGATGGCGATCGAGGCCGGGGAGTTCGTCCGGATCCTGGACCTCCGGCGGCGCGACGTCCGCGCCCGGCCGGGCATCAGCACCGCGCGGCTCGCGGCACTCGACGAGGCCGCCGCCGCGGCGGAGGACCTGGCGTGCAGCGTGCACCGGGCCGCCGCCCTCCTGCAGGACGAACTGGACACGGACTTCTCCACGCTGCGCGCTCCCGGGCCGCCCCGGTCACCGAACTGACCAGGCCCGGTCACTCCGCCAGCGCCTGGCACACCGTGCGGCACACCGGGATCTCCCGGGTCACGCCGGTGATCTCCAGCGGCCGGCGGATCGCGGCGCGCGTCGCCACCAGGCGGATCCGGGTGGCCCCTCCCCCGCCCTGACGGGCCGACACCAGCTCCCCGATCGCGGCGGCGGCCAGGAACTCGACGGCCGACAGATCGACCACCAGCAACGCGGGCCGCTCGGCGAGCGCAGCCGCGAGGGCCTGCCGCAGCCGCGGCACGGTCGCCAGGTCCAGCTCCCCCGCCAGCCGCACCACGATCGCGTGGTCGCGGCGCAGCGCCTCGACCGCCAGGCCGGGGGAGTTGCGGGGATCCGGCACCACCGTCGATGCACCGCCTCAGGACGGGGGCGACCCGCCCCAGCCACTTTCCGGAAGATTGTTTGCATCGCGCAGGAATTCGGCGGCGGTCGCGAACCGTTCCATGGCGCGCACCACCCCGGCCCGCTCGGCCGGGTCGAGCCGGTCCAGGACGGCCGTCAGCGCACCGAGCCGGTCGGTGTGCACCCGCTGCACGATCTGCCGCCCGTGCGCGGTCGGCGCGAGCAGCGTCTCCCGCTTGTTCAGCGGGTTCGGCGCCTTCCGCAGCAGGTCCTCCGCCACCAGCCGGTCACAGGCCCGGGTCATCGAGGACGGGTTCACGCCCACCTGCTCGGCCACCCTGCTCAGCGTGATGGGCGTCTGCTCGACGACGATCCGCAGCGCGCGGAACTGGGTCAGGGTGAGTTCGCCGATCACCCGCTCCACCGACGCGTCCGCGATCCCCACCATGACCTGCAGCGCCCCGAGGACGGTTTCCGCCTCATCGCCGACCGAGCACGTTTGCGTCACGCAAATCAGGATAACCCGACTGCGACGGCGGCCACAACGCGCAGCGGGAGGGACCATGACGACAGACCTGCCGGATCCGGTCGTCCGGCCGGTGACGCCCGAGGTGGACGTGACCGCGCTGGAGAGCGCGCTGCGTGCCCGCGTCGCGGGTGAGGTGCGGTTCGACGCGGGCAGCCGGGCGGCCTACTCGACCGACGCGTCCAACTTCCGCCAGGTGCCCATCGGTGTCGTGGTGCCGCGGACGCCGGAGGACGCGGTGGCGGCGGTCGCGGTGGCGCGGGAGCACGGCGCGCCGGTGCTGTCCCGGGGCGGCGGCACCAGCCTGGCCGGCCAGTGCACCAACACCGCGGTGGTGCTGGACTGGTCGAAGTACTGCCACCACGTGGAGTCCGTCGACGCCGAGGCCCGCACCTGCGTGGTGCAGCCGGGCATCGTGCTCGACGACCTCAACCGGCACCTCGCCCCCACCGGCCTGCGGTTCGGCCCGGAACCGGCGACACACATGAACTGCACGATCGGCGGCATGATCGGCAACAACTCGTGCGGCGCCACCGCGCAGCGCACCGGCAAGGTCGTGGACAACATCGCGGCCCTGGAGGTGCTCTGCTACGACGGCACGCGCTTCTGGTGCGGCAAGACCGGCGACGAGGAGTACCACCGCATCGAGCACCGCGGCGACCGGCGCGCGGAGATCTACCGCCAGCTGCGCCGGCTGCGTGACCGCTACGCCGACGAGATCCGCGCCCGTTTCCCCGACATCCCGCGCCGGGTGTCCGGCTACAACCTCGACTCGCTGCTGCCGGAGCACGGCTTCGACGTCGCGGGCCTGCTGGTGGGCAGCGAGTCGACCCTGGTGACCGTGCTGCGCGCGAAGCTGGAACTGGTTCCGGTGCTGGAACACCGCACGCTGGTGGTACTGGGCTATTCCAGTGTGGACAGGGCCGCGGACGCGGTGCCGGCGATCCTGCCGCACGAGCCGGTCGCGCTGGAGGGCCTGGACTCCAAGCTCATCCGCGACGAGCAGATCAAGCACCTCAACCCGGAGGCGCTAACGCAGCTGCCCCGTGGCCGCGCGTTCCTGATGGTGCAGTTCGCCGCCAAGACCCCCGACGAGGCCGAGGCGCAGGCCCGCACCATGCTCGACGAGCTGCGCGACAGCGACCACGACGCCGACGTGGCCTTCCTCGACAACCCGGACCGCGAGCAGGAGCTGTGGCGGGTCCGCGAGGCCGGGCTCGGCGCGACCGCCCACCTGCCGGGCCGGCCCGACACGTTCGAAGGCTGGGAGGACTCGGCCGTCGCGCCGGACCGGCTCGGCGACTACCTGCGCCGGCTCTCCGCGCTGTACGAGGAGTTCGGGTACGCCAGCGACACCGGCCCCAGCCTCTACGGCCACTTCGGCCAGGGCTGCGTGCACACCCGCATCCCGTTCGGCCTCTACACCGCGGGCGGGGTGGCCACCTACCGGAAGTTCATGGAACGCGCGGCCGACGTGGTGTCCGAGTTCGGTGGTTCGCTGTCCGGCGAGCACGGCGACGGGCAGTCGCGTGGCGAGCTGCTGCCGCGCATGTTCGGCGTGGACGTGGTGCGGGCGTTCGGGCAGCTGAAGGCGATCTTCGACCCGGGCGACCGGATGAACCCGGGCAAGGTGGTCGCCCCGCATCCGCTGGACGCCGATCTGCGCCTGGGCAGCGACTGGTCCCCGGCGGATCCGCAGGGGTTGTACTTCCGGTTCCCGCACGACGGCGGCTCGTTCGCCGAGGCCGCCAACCGGTGCGTCGGGGTGGGCCGGTGCCGCCAGCACGTCACGCAGGGCGGCCAGGTGATGTGCCCGTCGTACCAGGTCACCGGCGAGGAGGAGCACTCCACACGGGGCCGGGCGCGGTTGCTGTTCGAGATGCTGGGCGGTCACGCCGACGGGCCGATCACCGACGGGTGGCGCTCGACCGAGGTGCGCGAGGCCCTCGACCTGTGCCTGGCCTGCAAGGGCTGCAAGACCGACTGCCCGGCCAACGTCGACATGGCGACCTACAAGGCGGAGTTCCTGGCGCACCACTACCGGCACCGCCCGTGGGAGCGCCCCCGCTCGGACCTGACGATGGGCTGGCTGCCGCTGATCGCGCAGGCGGTGTCGCGGACCCGGCTCGCACCGGTGGTCAACGCGCTGACCCACGCGCCCGGGGCGGCCCGCCTGGCGACGAGCGCGGCGGGCGTGGAGCACCGCGAGCTGCCGCGGTTCGCGCGCCAGAGCCTGCAGCAGTGGTTCGCCCGCCGCGGCCCGCGCGGCAGCGGCGCGCGCGGCACGGTCCTGCTGTGGCCGGACACCTTCACCAACCTGTTCCACCCGCACATCGGCCGGGCCGCGGTCGAACTGGCCGAGGACGCCGGCTGGCGGGTGGAGATGCCGGGGCGCGCACTGTGCTGCGGGCTGACCTGGATCTCCACCGGTCAGCTCGCCACGGCGAAACGGGTGCTGCGCCGCACGGTCCGCGCGCTGGCGCCGCACCTGCGGCAGGGCGGGCTGGTGCTGGGCCTGGAACCCAGCTGCACCACGGTGTTCCGCGGGGACGCCCCGGAGCTGTTCCCCGGCGACCACGACGTGCGCCGGCTGCGCGGGCAGACCGTCACGCTCGCCGAGCTGCTCACCCAGCACTCCCCCGGCTACCGGCCCCCGTCGCTGGCGGGGACCGAGGCGGTGGCGCAGGTGCACTGCCACCAGCACGCCGTGCTCGGCTGGGACGCCGACGAGGAACTGCTGCGGCGGGCGGGCGCCCGGGTGCGGCGCCTGGACTCCGGCTGCTGCGGGCTGGCCGGCAACTTCGGCTTCGAACGCGGTCACCTCGACGTGAGCAAGGCGTGCGCGGAACGCGTCCTGCTGCCCGCGCTGCGGGACGCGGACCCCGGCACGGCGGTGCTCGCCGACGGGTTCAGCTGCCGCACCCAGATCCACGAGTTCGACAGCGGCGGTCACGAGGGTGTCCACCTGGCGGAGCTGCTGGCCACCGCGATCCGACGAGGCACGGGCGCGCCCGTGCGGTGAGGAGGACAGCATGTCCGAAACGGTCGCCGACCACGTGTTGCGGCGCCTGCGGGAATGGGGTGTGGAGCAGGTTTTCGCCTACCCGGGCGACGGGATCAACGGGATCGTCGCCGCGTTCGGCAAGGCGGACGACCGGCCCCGGTTCGTGCAGGCCCGTCATGAGGAGATGGCCGCGTTCGAGGCGGTGGGGTACGCCAAGTTCAGCGGGCACGTCGGGGTGTGCATGGCGACCTCGGGGCCGGGCGCCATCCATCTGCTCAACGGGCTCTACGACGCCAAGCTCGACCACGTCCCGGTGGTGGCGATCGTGGGACAGACCGCGCGCAGCGCCATGGGCGGCAGCTACCAGCAGGAAGTCGACCTGCAATCGTTGTACAAGGACGTGGCCGGCGAGTACCTGGTGGAGGTCAACGTCGCCGAGCAGCTGCCCAACGCGCTCGACCGCGCCATTCGCACCGCGTACGCGCAGCGCTGTCCGACGGCGGTGATCATTCCGGCCGATCTGCAGGAGGAGCCATACACGGCACCGAAGCACGCGTTCAAGCAGGTGCCCTCCAGCCCGCCGAGCCTGGTGCACAGCACGCCGGTACCTCCGGCGGAGGAGGTGCGCCGCGCGGCCGAGGTGCTGGGCGCCGGGGAGAAGGTGGCGATCCTGGTCGGCCAGGGGGCGCGCAACGCCGCCGCCGAGGTCCGGGAGATCGCCGAGCTGACCGGCGCCGGAGTGGCGAAGGCGTTGCTGGGCAAGGACGTCCTGCCCGACGACCTGCCCTACGTCACCGGCTCGATCGGACTGCTCGGCACCCGGCCGAGCTACGAGATGATGCGCGACTGCGACACGCTGCTGATCGTGGGCTCGAACTTCCCGTACAGCCAGTTCCTGCCCGAGTTCGGCCAGGCCCGCGCCGTCCAGATCGACATCGACGGCCGGTTCATCGGCATGCGGTACCCGACCGAGGTGAACCTGGTCGGGGACGCCGTGGCGACCCTGCGCGCCCTGATCCCGCTGGTCACCCGCAAGGACGACCGCGGGTGGCGGGAGAAGATCGAGCAGGACGTCGCGTCCTGGTGGGACACCGTGGACCGGCAGGCCCAGGTGGCGGCCCGGCCGGTGAACCCGATGCGGGTGGTCGCCGAGCTGTCCGAACGGATCCCCGGCGATGCCATCGTCACGTCCGACTCCGGTTCGGCCGCCAACTGGTACGCCCGCAACCTCCGGATGCGCGACCGCATGCGTGGCTCGTTGTCGGGCACCCTGGCCACCATGGGACCGGGTGTGCCGTACGCGATCGGGGCGAAGTTCGCCTGCCCGGACCGGCCGGTGATCGCGCTGGTCGGCGACGGCGCGATGCAGATGAACGGCCTGGCCGAGCTGATCACCATCGCCCGGTACCGCGACCTGTGGCCCGATCCGCGGCTGGTGGTGTGCGTGTTCCACAACAACGACCTCAACCAGGTCACCTGGGAGCTGCGGGCCATGGGCGGCGCGCCGAAGTTCGAGCAGTCGCAGTCGCTGCCGGACGTCGACTACGCCGGGTTCGCGCGGTCGCTCGGGCTGGACGCGATCGGGGTCGACGACCCGGAGCGGCTCGGCCCGGCGTGGGACCACGCGCTGGCCGCGGACGGGCCCGCGCTGCTGGACGTGCGCTGCGACCCGGACGTGCCGCCGATCCCGCCGCACGCCACCCTCGACCAGGTCCGGTCTGTGACCGAGGCCGTGCTCAAGGGCGATCCGGATGCGTTCCACCTGGTCGTGCAGGGCGTGAAGACCAAGGCGCAGGAGATGCTGCCGGGCGGGCGGTCATGACCGCGATCGAGGCGGTCGACGCGCGCGCCTACCGGATCCCGACGCCCGAACCGGAATCCGACGGCACGCTGACCTGGGACGCCACGACGATGGTCGTCGTGGAGGTCCGCGCCGCCGGCACCACCGGTCTCGGCTGGACCTACGCCGACGCCTCCTGCGTGCCGCTCATCCACGGCACGCTCGCCCCGGCGGTGCTCGGCCAGGACGTGCTGGACGTGCCCGCGGCCTGGTCGGCGATGCAGCGGCGGATCCGCAACCTCGGCCGCCCCGGGCTGGTCTCCTGCGCGATGTCCGCCGTCGACATCGCGCTGTGGGACGCGGCCGCGCGGGTGCTCGGTGTCGCGCTGAGCCGGCTGCTCGGGCGGGCGCACCAGGACGCGGCCCTCTACGGCAGCGGCGGGTTCACCAGCCAGAGCACCGGCGAGCTGCGCGACCAGCTGGACCGGTGGGTGCACGAGCAGCGGATCCCGCGGGTGAAGATCAAGATCGGGCAGGACGGGGGCCAGGACGTGGACCGCGACCTGGCCCGGGTCGCCACCGCCCGCGAGGTGATCGGGGACGGCACGGAGCTCTACGTCGACGCGAACGGCGGCTACACGCGCGGGCAGGCCCGGCGGGTGGCGCGGCGGCTCGCCGGGCACGACGTGCGCTGGTTCGAGGAACCGGTCTCCAGTGACGACCTGGAGGGGCTCGCCGAGCTGCGGCGGGCGACCACGATTGACGTGGCGGCCGGTGAGTACGGCTACGACCTGGTCTACTTCGGACGGATGGTGCGGGCGGGCGCGGTGGACTGCCTGCAGATCGACGTGACCCGCTGCGGTGGCTACACCGAATGGCGGCGGGCGGCCGCGGTGGCCGCGGCCGCCGGGCTCGAGGTGTCCGGGCACTGCGCGCCCAACCTGTCCGCGCACGCCGCCGTCGCCACGCCGAACTTCCGCCACCTGGAATGGTTCGCCGACCACGACCGCATCGAGTCCGCGTTCCTCGACGGCGCGCTCGACCCGGCCGGTGGTCGGGTCCGGCCGGACCCGGACGTCCCCGGCCACGGGCTCACGCTCAAGGCCGCGGACCTGGAACCCTACGGAAAGGACTGAACCGTGCGTGCACTCACCGTCGTCCCCCAGCAGCCCGGTTCGCTGCGGGTGTCCGACCTGCCCGATCCGGAACCGGGTGCAGGTGAGCTCCTCGTCCAGGGTCTCGCGCTGGGCGTGTGCGGCACCGACAAGGAGATCGTGGGCGGCGCCTACGGCTGGTCCCCCGACGGCGCGGACCGGCTGGTGCTCGGCCACGAGTCTCTCGGCCGGGTCCGGCAGGCGCCACCCGGCAGCCGGTTCCAGCCCGGCGACCTCGTCGTCGGCGTGGTGCGGCGGCCCGACCCGGTGCCGTGCGGGGCGTGCGCGCACGGCGAGTTCGACATGTGCCGCAACGGCCGTTACACCGAGCGCGGCATCAAGCAGCGGCACGGTTACGGCAGTGAACTGTGGACGGTCGAACAGGACTACGCGGTGCCGGTGGACCCGCGGCTGGAGCGGACCGGGATGCTGCTGGAACCGACCACCGTCGTGGCCAAGGCGTGGGAGCAGGTGGAACGCGTCGGTGCCCGGGCCTGGTTCGACCCCAAGCGCGTGCTGGTGACCGGTGCCGGGCCGATCGGCCTGCTGGCGGCCCTGCTCGGGGTGCAGCGCGGGCTCGACGTGCACGTCCTGGACCGGGTGGGCACCGGGCCGAAACCGCGGCTGGTGCGGGCGCTGGGCGCGACCTACCACACCGAGCCTGCCGACGAGGTCGCCGAGCGCCTGGAACCCGACGTGGTGATCGAGGCGACCGGCGTGGGCAGCGTCGTCCTCGACGTCATGCGGCACAACGCCGCCTACGGCATCGTGTGCCTGACCGGCGTGTCGGCCGCCGGACGGTCGCTGCCGGTCGACGCGGGCGCGCTCAACCGCGAAATCGTGCTGGAGAACGACGTGGTGCTGGGCTCGGTGAACGCGAACCTGCGGCACTACCACCAGGGCGCGGAGGCGCTGGCCAAGGCCGACCCGGAGTGGCTGGCGAACCTGGTCACCCGGCGGGTGCCGCTGGCGCGGGCGGCGGAGGCGTTCACCGCGGGCCAGGACGACGTCAAGGTCGTCGTCACCCTCACCGGCGGGGAGTGAGCGAAGCGATGGCAGCGATCGAGGACTACGCCCTGCTCGGCGACCTGCACACCGCGGCGCTGGTGTCCCGGCACGGCTCCGTCGACTGGCTGTGCCTGCCGCGCTTCGACTCACCCGCCTGCTTCGCGGCACTGCTCGACGAGGAGCGCGCCGGGCACTGGCAGCTCGCCCCGGCCGGCGGTGGCCCGGCCACCCGGCGGTCCTACCGCGGCGACTCGCTGATCCTGGACACCGAGTGGGACACCGCCGAGGGCACCGTCCGCGTCACCGACTTCATGCCGCCCCGCGCCGAGGCACCGGACGTGGTCCGCATCGTGGAGGGCGTGTCCGGCCGGGTCCCGATGCGCTCGACGATGCGGCTGCGGTTCGACTACGGCTCGGTCAAGCCGTGGGTGCGGCGCGACCACGACCGGCTGGCCGCGGTCGCCGGCCCGGACGCGGTGTGGCTGCGCACCTCCGCGCCGGTGTCCGACCGGGACGGGGTGATCAGCGGCGAGTTCAGCGTCGCCGCCGGGGAGCGGGTGCCGTTCGTGCTCACCCACCGGGCCTCGCACCTGCCTGCCCCGGCCCGCGTCGACCCCGGCCGGGCCCTGGACGACACCGAGCGGCTCTGGGCCGGGTGGATCTCCCGCTGCACCTACCGCGGCCGGTGGTCCGCCGCGGTGCGGCGCGCGCTGATCACGCTCAAGGCCCTCACCTACGACCCGACCGGCGGGATCGTCGCCGCCGCCACCACGTCGCTGCCCGAACAGCTCGGCGGGCCGCGCAACTGGGACTACCGGTATTGCTGGCTGCGCGACGCGACGTTCACCCTGCAGGCGCTGCTGGGCACCGGGTTCACCGAGGAAGCCCGCGCCTGGCGGGAATGGCTGGTCCGCGCGGTCGCCGGGGACGCGTCGAAGCTGCAGATCATGTACGGGCTGGACGGCACCCGGCGGATGCCGGAGTCCGAACTGGACTGGCTGTCCGGGTACGAGAAGTCGGCGCCGGTGCGGTCCGGCAACGCGGCCGCGGGCCAGTTCCAGCTCGACGTGTGGGGCGAGGTGCTCGACGGCCTGCACCTGGCGCGGGAAGCGGGCCTGCCCACCGAGCACGTCGCGTGGGACGTGCAGCGGGCGCTGCTGGACTTCCTGGAGGGGCACTGGGACCAGCCCGACAACAGCCTCTGGGAGGTGCGTGGCCCGCGGCGGCAGTTCGTGCACTCCAAGGTGATGGCGTGGGCCGGGCTGGACCGGGCGGTGCGCACCGTGGAACGGCAGCACCTGGACGGGCCGGTCGGGCAGTGGCGGGCGCTGCGCGACCGGATTCACCGCGAGGTGTGCGAGCACGGCTACGACCCGGACCGCGAGACGTTCACCCAGTTCTACGGCTCGCGCGGGCTGGACGCGGCGCTGCTGCTGATCCCGCGCGTCGGGTTCCTGCCCTGGCGGGATCCCCGGGTGCGGGGCACGGTGGAGGCCGTCCGCCGCGAGCTGTGCCGCGACGGGCTCCTGCTGCGGTACGACCCGTCGGCCGACGGCGGCGTGGACGGGCTGCCCGGCGGCGAGGGCAGTTTCCTCGCGTGCTCCTTCTGGCTGGCCGACGCCCTGCACGGCGACGGGCGCACCGGCGAGGCGGAGGAGCTGTTCGAGCGGCTGCTCGGTCTGCGCAACGACGTCGGCCTGCTCAGCGAGGAGTTCGACACGCGGCTCGGGCGCCAGCTGGGCAACACCCCGCAGGCGTTCAGCATGGTCGGGCTCGTCAACACCGCACGCCACCTGTCCGGCAGCCACACCACGACCAGTGCCACCCGCGGCGAGCAGAACCTCGCCGGCGACCCGGGTTAGGGACCGGTTCGACCGCCCGCACGCACCTCAGGCGACCGCGAGCGCCCCGTAGGCCACGAGCGCGACCAGGACGGTGGACACCGCGCCCAGCGCGAGGCCGCGGCGGCCCGTGCGCAGCAGCGCACCGATCCGCACGCCGCTGCCCAGGCCGAACAGCGCGGCGGCGAACAACAGGGTGGTCACCACGTTCGCGGCGGAGAGCAGCGGCGCGGGCACCAGGCCCGAGCTGCGCAGGGCCATCGTGGCGAGGAAACCGAGCACGAACAGCGGCACCAGGGGCGGGCGCTTGCCGGTCGTGGTGGCCGGGGTGTGCAGCGCGCGGCGGCGCCGCACGATGCTCACCCCGGCCACCATCGGCGCGAGCAGCACCACCCGGGTGAGCTTCACCACGACCGCGATCGCGACCGCGGCCGCCCCCGCCGGGGACGCGGCGGCCACCACCTGCGCGACCTCGTGCACGCTGAGCCCCGCCCACTCGCCGAACCGCTGCGGGCCCAGGCCGAGCGCGCGCCCGGCCAGCGGCACCAGCGCGATGGCGGCGCTGCCGTAGAGCGTCACGAGTGTCACCGCGGTCGCGACCTCCTCGCGGTCGGACTCGGTCACGCTGTCCATCGCCGCGATCGCGGAGGCGCCGCAGATCGAGAACCCGGTGCCCACCAGCAGCGCCAGCCCGCGCGGCACCCCGATCAGCCGGCCGGCGAGGATCGTGCCGGAGAAGCTGACCAGCACGGTGACCACCACCGCGACCACGGTGCCCGCGCCGAGCCGGAAGACCTCGCCGAGCCCGAGCTGGCACCCCAGCAGCACCACGCCCAGCCGCAGGAACTTCCGGGTGGCCCAGCGCAAGCCGTCCTGCGCGGCCGGGGGGACGGCACTCGCGACGAGCACCCCGAGCACGACCGCGACGGTCAGCGCGCTGACCGCGGGCACGAGTCTGTTCAGTCCGAACGCGACGGCCGTGCCGGCGGCGGCCACCAGCAGGCCCGGCACCAGCCGCCGGGCGGGCATCCTCGATCGCGGGGCGTTCTCCCGAACGGGATGTGCTTTCGTCACAACCAGATCGTCACCGCGTGGCGCGCTCCCCGGTACCCGTCAAGCGACTCGCACGTCATACCCTTACTGCATGACCCGTCTGCCCGATGTCGAATCCCTGCGGCTGCTCGTTCTGGTGGGGCACCACGGCAGCCTCACCGCGGCCGCGCAGACCGCCGGGATCAGCCAGCCGTCGGCGAGCAAGCGGATCAGCACGCTGGAACGGCTGCTCGGCATCCAGCTGCTGGACCGGTCGCGGCGCGGTTCGGCGCTCACCCAGTCCGGGCTCCTGGTCAGCGGGTGGGCGCAGCGGGTCCTCGACGAACTGGGCGTGCTGATGGACGGCGCGGAAGCACTGCGCCGCGAGCGCGGCGCCCAGCTGTCGCTGGCGGCGAGCCTCACGGTGGCGGAATACCTGTTGCCGACGTGGATCGGCGAGCTGCGGCGCGCCGTCCCCGACCTGCACGTGGGCATGCAGGTGCTCAACTCCAGCCGGGTGCACGAACTGGCCCGTCACGGCGGCATCGACCTGGGGTTCGTGGAATCACCGGGCGGGCTGACCGGGGTGCGGTCCCGCGTGGTGGCCCGGGACCGGCTGGTGCTGGTCGTGGCACCGGACCACCCGTGGCGGCGGCGCCGACGTCCGGTCGACCCCGCCGAGCTCGCGGCGACCGCGCTGATCAGCCGCGAATCCGGTTCGGGCACCCGGGAAACCGCCGAACAGGCATTGCGCGAGGCGGGCGCCGAACCGGTGGAACCGCTGCTCGAACTGGGTTCGGCGACCGCCGTGCGCAGCGCGGTGGCGGCCGGGGCGGGGCCGGCGCTGATCAGCGAGCTGATCGTGGCGCCGGACCTCACCGCCGGGACGCTGGTGGAGATCCCGACCGTCGGCGTCGACCTCGGCCGGGCACTGCGCGCGGTGTGGCGGTCCGGCACGACCCCGGCCGGCCCGGCCGCACGGCTGCTGACGATCGCGCTGCGCCGGAACCGCCGGCCGGCCGCGGCGCCGCCCGCACCGGCGAGGTAACCGGTCAGCGCTTCCCGGTGAGCGCGCCGCGGGCGGCCGCCTCGCAGTCGGCGAAACCCACCTCGGCCAGGCTCGCCCCGACGGACCTGATCGCCGCGGCGTTCATGGACAGGCTGGTGATGCCGAGACCGGTCAGCACGCGGGCCAGCCGCGGGTCCGCCGCCGCCTCACCGCACACCCCGGCCGGTTTGCCCGTCGCCCGCGCCGCCTCCCCGACCAGCGCGATCAACCGGAGCAGCGCGGGCTGCCACGGATCGTTCAGGGCCGCCACGGCACCGAGCTGGCGGTCCGCCGCGAAGGTGTACTGCGCGAGGTCGTTGGTGCCCACCGAGACGAAGTCGGTCACCTCGAGGATCTCGCGCGCGGCCAGCGCCGCCGCCGGGATCTCGATCATCACGCCGGCCCGGGCGATGCCCGCGGCCCGGACCCGACCGGCGAACCAGGCGGCCTCCTCGGCGGTCGCCACCATCGGCGCCATCACCGACACCTCGGCCCCCGACTCCGCGGCCGCCGCGGCGATCGCCGCGAGCTGGCGGTCCAGCACCTCCGGCCGCTCGCGCGCGACCCGCAGGCCGCGCACCCCCAGCGCGGGGTTCGGTTCGGGATCGGGGGCCAGGAAGGCCAGCGGTTTGTCGGCGCCCGCGTCGAGGGTCCGCACCACCACCGGCTTCCCCGCGAACGGCGCGAGGATCGCCGCGTAGGCGGCGCGCTGCTCGTCGGCGGACGGCTCGGACGGCGCGTCCAGGTAGCAGAACTCGGTGCGGAACAACCCCACGCCCTCGGCGCCGGCGTCCGCGGCGGCCCGCGCGTCGGCCACCGAGCCCACGTTGGCGAGGATCCTGACGCGGTGCCCGTCCGCGGTCTCGCCCACCCCGTTCCACTCCGCCCCCGCCTGCCGGTCGGCGGTCACCACCGGCGCGCGCGGGTCGGCGGGCTCGACCACGCCGGTGTCACCGTCGACGAGGAGGGCCTCGGCGTCGAGCTCCAGCAGCCCGCGCACCGCGACGACCGCCGGAATGCCGAGCGCCCGCGCGAGGATGGCGGTGTGGCTGGTCGGCCCGCCCTGTTCGGTGACCAGCGCCAGCACCTTCGCCGGTTCGAGCCCGGCGGTGTCGGCCGGCGCGAGGTCGCGGGCGACCAGCACGCTCGGGGAGTCCAGCTCCGGCACGCCCGGCGGGGAGACGCCGAGCAGTTCGGCGACGATGCGGTCCCGCACGTCCTGGATGTCGCGCACGCGCTCGGCCAGGTACCCGCCCGCGGCGGCCAGCGATCGCGCGAACCCACCGGCGGCGTCGTAGACGGCGCGGGGTGCGGGCAGCCCCTCGACGGTGACCAGTCGTTCGGCTTCGCCGACCAGTCCCGGGTCGTTGGCCATCGCGGCCGTGGTGAACAGGATGTCCGCCGCTTCGCCCTGGGCGGCGGCGGCGAGGTCTTCCAGCCGCTGCGCCACGGCCGCCGCGGCCGGGCCGATCCGCGCCGCGTCGGCGGCCGGATCGGCCGGGGCCGGGGTCCGCGGGGGCTCACCGAGCGGCTCGGCGACCCGTACCACGGGTCCGCGTGCGCGCCCCGGGCTCACCGCGACGCCGGACAGCCTTGTTTCCGCCATGCCTCACACCTTCCCATGGGAACCGCGCAGCAGCGCGGTGGCCAGCGACTGGTCGCAGATCAGCACGTCGAGGACGCCGGTGCGCAGCGCGCCCGCCGTGCCGCGCACCTTCTCCGTCCCGGCCGCGACCCCGGCGACCGTCGGAATGCGGGCCAGGTCGGCGAGCGAGACGCTGAGCACCCGCTCGTCGACCGGGCCGGGCACCGGCCGCCCCTCGCCGTCGAAGTAGCGGGCGCAGAAGTCCCCCACCGGCTGGTGCCCGTCGAACTCGCGGCGTTCCTCCGGCGTCAGTTCCAGGGCGTCGACCAGCGCCGCCGACGACCCGACGCCGACGTTACCGATGCCGATGACCGCGACGTGCACCTTGCGCGCCCGCTCCAGAGCGTCCCGGATGGACGGTTCGGCGAGCAGGATGTCCCGCCCCGCCTTGGAAGTCAGCAACGCGGGCGCGTGCAGCCGCTGGAACGCCCCACCCAGCCGCGCGGCGAGGTCGCGGACCAGTTCCTCCCCGGTGATCGCCGACTCGACCGACGACAGCCCGCCCACCAGCGGCAGCACCTCGACGTCGAGCGCGGTCTCCTCCGGCACGTGCTGCACGACCGCCTGCACGCTGCGGCCCCAGGACACGCCGATCCGCTGTCCGGAGTGGAGGTTCTCCAGCAGCCACCGCGCGCCGAGCTCGCCGACCCGGGGCAGCGGCCGCTCCCCCGCGGCGTTCTCCGCGACCCGGCAGTCGCGCAGCCCGAAGCGGCTGGCGAGCTCGCCCTCCAGGTCGAGGTCCCGGCCGGCCGGATCGTTGATCCGGATCTGCACGATCCCGCGGTCCCGGGCCGCGGTCAGCATCCGCGACACGCTGGAGCGGCTGACCCCGAGCGTGTCCGCGATCTGGTGCTGTGACCGGCCTTCCTCGTAGTACAGCCGCGCCGCCTTGACCAGCAGCTGCTGTTCCCGGGGCGGTGGCATCAGGCGTCCGGGGCGGACACCAGCCGGGACAGTTCGGCGAGTGTCGCGTCGGCGTTGTCGCCCTCGGCGCTGATCACGATCTCCTCGCCGTGCCCGATCGCCAGGCCCAGCACGGACAGCATGCTGCGCGCGTCGACCGGATCGGCGCCGGGCCGGGCGATGGAGACCGGTCCGCCGTGCCGGGCGGCCGCCTTGACGAACTGGCTCGCGGGCCGGGCGTGCAGACCGACCGGCGAGGCGATCCGAACCGTGATCTCAGGCATCTCGCTCCTTCGCGTTGGGGGTTGTGACCCGCTGGACCGGCATGTTACACACATCACTGTCAAACGTGAAGAAGAACTGCACAAATGTGCATACACGTTTGGTCAGGGGGCCGACAAGGAGGAAAATATGGAGGAGCTTGCTGTAATGGCGCAGCAGGCGGACACCGGGTCCAGTTCCGGTCCCCTCGGTGTCCTGGAATGGCTGGGCAGCCACTTCATCGGCTTGTTCACCGCGTCCGGCAAACAATTCGTCAGCCTGGTGACCGGCATCCTGCCCACCCTGGTCGTGCTGCTGACCGCGATGTACGCGATCACCACGTTCATCGGCGAGCAGCGGGTCACCAGGGCGGTCCAGTGGTCGGCGCGGTGGTGGATCACCCGCTACACGATCATGCCGATCCTGGCCGTGCTCATGCTGACCAACCCGATGGCCTACTCGTTCGGCCGGTTCCTGCCGGAACGGCACAAGCCGGCGTTCTACGACTCGGCGGTGTCGTTCGTGCACCCGGTGACCACGTTCTTCCCGTACGCCAACGCCGGTGAGCTGTTCGTCTGGCTGGGCGTGGCCAACGGGGTGTCCCAGCTCGGCCAGTCGACGGTGCCGCTGGCACTGCGGTACTTCCTGGTCGGCATCGTGGTGATCTTCATCCGCGGCGTGGTCACCGAGCGGATCACGGCGTTCATGATCAGGCGAACCGGGCGGACCGAGGTCTTCGCGGACTTCGACCGGCAGTTCGAAGCGGCCAGGGCGGAGGCGAAATGACGGAGACGCACACCTCCCGCGCGGTGTTCGTCCGCCCCGGCGAGGGCGGCTGGGGCAAGGGACTGCTGCTGCGGTCCGACGACAAGCGCGACAAGGTGCTGTCGGTGACCGGCGGCGGCATCCACCCGGTGGCGGCGCGGATCGCCGAGCTGACCGGGGCGGAGGCGATCGACGGCTTCCACACCACGGTGCCCGACGACGAGGTGGTCGCCGCGGTCATCAACTGCGGCGGCACCGCCCGGATCGGCGTCTACCCGCGCAAGGGGATCCCGACGGTGGACGTCTACCCCGGTGCGCCGGGCGGGCCGCTGGCGAAGTTCATCACCGCGGAGCTGTTCGTCTCGGCGGTCGGGGTCAAGGAGGTGACCGCGGCCGGCATCGACGACAGCGCCGAAGCGGGCGCTCCCGCGGCGGGGCAGGTGCCGCCGACGGTGCCGCCCCGGGCGGAGCGCCCCTCGGCGCGGGCCGTGGCGGCCACCGTGACCGGGGGCTCCTCGACCGGCTTCGGGCGGGCGTTCGACTCGGTCTCCGGGGTGTTCGTCAAGTTCGGGTCGGCGGTCGGCGCGTTCGTGAACACCATGCTCGCCTCGGGCCGTCAGACGGTCGAGCTGACGCTCACGACGATCCTGCCGTTCATGGCCTACGTCAGCCTGCTGCTGGGCATCGTGAACTACACCGGGATCGCTCGCGGAATCGCCAATGTGCTGTCCCCGATCGCGAGCAACCCGCTCGGGCTGGTGGTGATCTCGCTGGTGGTGTCGCTGCCGTTCCTGTCCCCGATCCTCGGGCCGGGCGCGGCGATCGCGCAGGTGGTCGGCACGCTGATGGGCAGCCAGATCGCGATCGGGGCGCTGCCGGTGCAGTACGCGCTGCCGACGCTGTTCGCGATCAACGGGCAGGTGGGCTGCGACTTCATCCCGGTGGGCCTGGCGCTGGGCGAGGCGAAACCGGAGACCGTCGCGGTCGGCACCCCCGCGGTGCTGATCAGCCGGTTGATCACGGCGCCGCTGGCGGTCATCATCGCCTGGGGCGCGAGCTTCGGACTGTGAGGTGTCGACGATGACGGTGTACTACGAGAGCACGATCCTGCGAGCCGGTGAGGAGGCGCAGGACATGGTGGACGGCGGGGTGGTGATCCTCTACGCCGATCCGATCCCGGACGCGCTGGAAAGCGTCAGCGTGGTGCACTCCCCCGCCACGAAGCCGGAGCGGGAGGTGCGTGTCGGGGACATCTTCCGGCTCGGTGACGCCGAGGTCGAACTGACCGCGGTCGGCGAGCGTGCGCACGAGAACCTGCACACGCTCGGCCACCTCGTGGTCTACCTCAACCCGGACGAGAGCACGACCCTGCTGCCGGGCGCGGTGCACGGGAAGGGCACGGTGTCCCTGCCGGCGGCCGGGGCGAAGCTGTCGCTGAGCGGCGGGGGCCGGACGTGACCTGGCAGGCCGCCGCGATCCTGGTGGCCGGGTTCGCGGTGGCCGGGTTCTTCAGCTACCGGCAGCACGCGCGGTACGCCCGGGTGGTCAACCAGGTCGCGGCCGAGGAGAACCGCGGCGGCGTGCTGCTCGTGTCCGGCCGCGCCAAGGGCAAGCTCCGGGGCGCGGTGGTCCTGCTGGTCGTCGACCGGCGGCGGGACACCGTGACCCGGGCACTGGCCATGGAGGGCGCCTCGGTGTTCGCGCGGTTCCGGGAACGCCCGGAGCTGACGGGTCCGCTGGGCACCCTCGCCGGCCGGGCGCCGTCGAAAGCGGTGGGCAGGGCGGTGGCGGACGCGCTGACGATGGTGTCCCGGCTGACGGCGGGACAGCGCTCGGCCGCCTGAGCGTTCGTGGAAAAGGGCCGGTTTCCCCCGGAGGGGAGACCGGCCCTTTTTTCCTGCGCTGCCTGCACAAATGTGCAGATGATGCGAAGTCTTGTGCTGATCCACGCGGCCGTGGTACCAAGAAATCACTGTGGTGCAAATGAATTGCACAAATGTGCAGACGGGGAAGGTGTCGCGATGAGTTACGTCGATCGGCTGCGGGCCCGGGAACGCGAACTGGGCCGGCCGGTCCGCGTCGGGCTGGTCGGCGCCGGCCAGATGGGACTGGGTTTCGTGGTGCAGGCCGCGCGGATCGACGGGATGGAGGTCGCCGCGATCGCCGACATCGCCCCGGAACGCGGTGTGCGGGCGTTCGACCGCGCCGGCCGCCGCGGCGCGACGACCGAGGGCGACCTGGCGGGCGCGGTGGCTCAGGGGCGCCCGGTCGTGGTGGACGACGCGCTGGCCCTGACCCGCCTGCCGGTCGACGTGATCGTCGACGCCAGCGGCGTGCCGGAGGTCGGTGCGCAGGTCGCGTTCGCGGGACTGCTGGCCGGCAAGGACATCGCGCTGCTCAACGTCGAGTGCGACGTCACGGTCGGCCTGCTGCTGGCGCGGATGGCCGCCGGGCTGGGCCGCGTCTACACCGTGTGCCGTGGCGACGAACCGGCCGAGTGCAAGGCGCTCGTGGACTACGTGCGCGACATCGGGTTCACCGTGGTGTGCGCGGGCAAGGGCAAGAACAACCCGCTCGACCCGTCGGCGACACCGGGTTCGGTCGCCGCCGAGGCCGCGGCGAAGGGCATGAATCCGCACATGCTCGCCAGTTTCGTGGACGGCTCGAAGACGATGATCGAGATGGCCGCGCTCGCCAACGGCGCCGACCTGGCGGTCGTCCGCCGCGGCATGACCGGCCCGTACTCCACTGTGGACGATCTGAACACGGTCTTCCGGCCCGTCGCCGACGGCGGGCGGCTCACCGGGACCGGCGTGGTGGACTACTGCACCGGACCGGTCGCGCCGGGTGTGTTCGTGATCGGCCACAGCGACGATCCGGTGGTCATGGAGGAAATGGCCTACCTCGGCATGGGCCCCGGCCCGTACTACACGTTCTACCGGCCCTACCACCTGGCGAGCGTGGAGGCGCCGCTGTCGGTCGCGCAGGCGGTGCTCGACCGCACGCCGAGCCTCGCCCCGGTGGCGTGGAACGCCGAGGTGCTGGCGGTGGCGAAGCGGAACCTCGCCGCCGGGGACCGGATCGACGGCATCGGTGGCGACACCGTCTACGGCATCACCGACTCCGCCGACGCCGCCCGTGAGGGCGGCCACGTGCCGCTCGGCCTGGTCGCCGGCGCCCGCGTGCTCCGCGACGTGCCGGCCGGCACCGTACTGACCTCGGCGGACGTCGCCGTCGACGAGACCACCACGATCGCGTCCCTGCGGCGCCTGCAGGAACGCCTCCTGCAGGGCGCGCCCGTGCGGGACCTGATCCCGGCCTGAGGGGACACGACACGATGGATCTCATCGGCAACGCCGCGGCGGCGCGCCAGGCGCTGGTCACCATGTGGACGATCCGGCGCTTCGAGGAAGCGGTGGACGACCTGTTCGCCCGCGGCCTCATGCACGGCACCATGCACCTGTCGATCGGGCAGGAGGCCGTGCCGGTCGGCGCGTGCCTGGCACTGTCCGACGGCGACTACATCACCTCCACCCACCGCGGGCACGGGCACTGCATCGCCAAGGGCGCGCGCCTGGCGGACATGATGGCCGAGTTGCTGGCCAAGGAGACCGGGTACTGCCGGGGCCGCGGCGGCTCGATGCACATCGCGGACGTGGCCACCGGAAACCTGGGCGCGAACGGCATCGTCGCCGGCGGCGTGCCGATCGCGGCCGGAGCCGGGCTGGCGGTGAAGATGCGCGGCGGGTCCGAGGTCGTGGTCAGCTTCTTCGGCGACGGTGCGGTCAACGAGGGCGCCTGGCACGAGGGGGTCAACCTCGCCGCGATCTGGGACCTGCCGGTGGTGTTCGTGTGCGAGAACAACCACTACGGCATGTCCATGTCGGTCAGCCGCGCGTTCCGCGTCAAGCAGCTGTCCGAACGCGCGGCGGCCTACGGCATCCCGGGCGTGACCGTGGACGGCAACGACCCGCAGGCGGTGCACGACGCGGTCACCGACGCGGTGGCCCGGGCCCGGGCGGGCGAGGGCCCGACCCTGATCGAGGCGACCACCTATCGCTGGAAGGGCCATTCCAAGAGCGACAAGAACCTCTACCGCACCCGCGAGGAGATCGAGCAGTGGCGGGAGCGCGACCCGATCGCGCGGTTCGAGCAGCGGGTCGCGGCCACGCTGGAAGACCAGGAGATCCAGTCCTGCCGGGACGAGGCACGCGACGCGGTGCGGGCGGCGGTCCGCGCCGCGCACGCCGCGCCGGACGCCTCGGCGGACTCGCTGACCGAGGCGGTGTACGCACGATGACGGCAGTGGTGGAGCAGACCCGCACCCTCACCTACGCCGAGGCGGTGCGCGAGGCGCTCGCCCAGGCGATGACGGCCGACGAGCGGGTGTTCCTGCTCGGCGAGGACGTGGGCACCTACGGCGGCGCGTTCGGCGTCACCGGCGACCTGGTGCACCGCTTCGGCGACGAGCGGATCCGGGACACCCCGATCAGCGAGCTGGGCATCGTGGGTGCGGCGGTCGGCGCCGCGCTCGCCGGCATGCGCCCGGTGGTGGAGATCCAGTTCTCCGACTTCACCGCGCAGGCGATGGACCAGATCGTCAACCAGGCCGCGAAGATCCACTTCATGCTGGGCGGCGCGGCGACCGTGCCGATGGTGCTGCGCGCACCGGCCGGGTCCGGCACCGGTGCCGCCGCGCAGCACTCGCAGAGCCTGGAGGCGTGGTTCGCGCACGTACCCGGTCTGAAGGTGGTCATGCCGGCCACCCCGGCGGATGCGAAGGCGTTGCTGCTGGCGGCCATCGCGGATCCGAACCCGGTGATCGTGCTGGAGCACAAGCTGCTCTACAAGCAGAGCGGCCCGGTACCGGAAGCGGCCACGCCGGCCCGGCTCGGTGAGGCCGCGGTGCGGCGCCGCGGGACCGACCTGACGATCGTGGCGACCGGGGTGATGGTGCCGCGGTCCCTGGAGGCGGCGGACGAGCTGGCCGCGGACGGCATCGAGGCGTCGGTGGTCGACCCCCGTTCGCTCAAGCCACTCGACGGTAAGTCCATTGTGGACGATGTGACGCGCACCGGGCGCGCGTTGCTGGTCCAGGAAGCCCCGAAGACGGCCGGGTTCATGGCGGAGATCGCGGCGACCATCGGCGAGTCCCCCGCGTTCGGGCACCTGCGTGCGCCGATCAGCCGGCTGTGCGGGCTGGACGTGCCGATCCCCTACGCTCCGCAGCTGGAACGCGCCGCGGTGCCGCAGGTGGCGGACATCGTGCGTGCGGCGACCGATCTGGTGCGGAGGTGGTGATGAAGGAAGCGCCGCTGGTCATGCCGAAGATGTCGATGACCATGACCGAGGGCACGCTGGTCACCTGGCACAAGGCCGAGGGCGACGAGGTGCGCGCCGGTGAGGTGGTGTGCGAGGTGACCACCGACAAGGTCGACATGGAGGTCGAGGCGACCGCCGACGGGACCCTCACCCGGATCGTCGCGCACCCGGAGGACGTGGTCGCGGTCGGCGAACCGATCGCCTACCTCGCCACCGCGGCCGACGACCTCCTGGCGGGGCTCTTCGACGCGCCCACCCCACAACCCGAACCCGCCCCGGTACCCGCAGCCGAACCCGCACGCGAGCCGGAACCCGGGCCCGCCGAGCGGCCGGCGTGGGTCGCGGCGGTCCCGGCGGCCCGCCGGGCGGCCGCCGAACGCGGGATCGACCTGGCCACGATCACCCCGACCGGCCCGGCGGCCACCATCCGCCTGTCGGACCTGCCGTCGCCGGCGACCAGGCCGCGCCGCAGCCCGCGCGCCGCGATCGCCCGGCGCATGACCGCCAGCGCGCAGGTGCCGCAGTTCGTGGTGTACCGCGACCTCGAGCTGACCGGGGCCGGCCGGAACTGGACGACGGTGTTCGTGCGGGCTCTCGCCCAGGCCCTGCGGCGGCACCCCGGGCTCAACGCCGAATGGGCCGGCGGCGAGGTGCGGCGGCACGAGCACGTCGGCGTCGCGCTCGCCGTGGACACCGGCCGCGGCCTGCTGGCCCCGGTCCTGTCCGATCCGGACCTCGACGACCCGGACGCGCTGGCCGCGCGGGTGCGCGACGTGGCCGGCCGGGCGCGGGCCGGGAAGCTCACCCTCGCCGAGCTCTCCGGCGGCACCACCACCCTGTCCAACCTGGGCGGGCTCGGCGTCGACGCGTTCCACGCGCTGCTCAGCCCGCCGCAGGCCACCGCACTGGCGGTGGGGCGGGTGCAGGAGCGGGTGGTGCCGGTGCCCGGCGGCATCGGCGTGGCCCTGCGCTGCACGGCCGGGCTCACCGTGGACCACCGGGTCGCCGACGGCGCGGACGCCGCCCGGTTGCTGGACTCGGTCCAGGAGTTCCTGTCGTTATGATCACCGGTATGGCGAAGCGTCCCCACGCGGCGGCGGTCGTGCTCGCGAGCGGGTCCGGCACGCGGGTCGGGGCCGACGTGAACAAGGTCTACCTGCCCCTGGCCGGGCGGCGGCTGGTGTCGTGGTCACTGGAGGCGTTCGCGCGCGTGCCGGGCATCGGGACGCTGGTCCTGGTCACCCGCCCGCAGGACCACGACCTGGTCGAGTGGGTGCTGGAACGCGAGTTCGACGGCGCGCCCGTCGAGGTGGTGCACGGCGGCCGGACCCGGCAGGAGTCCGAGCTGAAGGCACTGCGGCACCTGGCGGACCGCATCGGCAGCGGGGCCGTGGACACCGTGCTGCTGCACGACGGGGCCCGCCCGCTGGCCAGCCGCGAGCTGATCGCCGGGGTACTGCAGGCGGCCCGGCGCCACGGCGGCGCGGTGCCCGGCCTGGCGGCGGACGACATCATGGCGGCCGTCCCCGGCGGGCTGGCGAAACTGCCGGGGGGCACCGCGATCCGGGCGCAGACCCCGCAGGCGTTCCACGCCCGCCCGCTGCTCGACGCGTACGAGGAAGCGGCGCGGCACGGGTTCGACGGCACCGACACCTCCTCGGTGATGGAGCGTTACTCCCCGCTGCCGATCGAGTGGGTCGCGGGCGAGCCGGAGAACATCAAGGTCACCTACGCGCACGACCTGGTGATCGCGGAACAGGTACTGGCCTCGGCGAACTACCGGAGATGAGGCGAGCAGGCATGAGCACCGTCCAGCACACCGAACTGACCTGTGCCCGTTGCGGCACCGACACCCCGCACGACGTGGTCTACGCCGGCCGGCTGCTGGTCCAGGTCACCTGCACGGCGTGCGGCAAGACGCTGGAACGGGACGTGCGCGCGGACTACCTGGCGGATCTGCGCCGCCGGGTGGCGAGCAAACCGAAGCGGATGCTGCGCCGGCTGCGCAAGAACCCGCTCCGGTTCGCCGGTTCGCTGCCCAAGACGGTGCCGGCGAAACCGCTGGAGCTGCTGTCGGAGATCATGGTGGTGTGGCGGGCGGGCCGCACGCACGAGGGCACCCGGTCGTCGGCGTCGCGCAACCGCTGACCCTGCCCGCCGTCAGCTCGCCAGAATCTGCGGGGACAGCTGCTTGAGCATCGCGTTGGTCCACTTGAGCTGCCGCAGCGTCTGCGGGTGGCAGCGGGCCGTCAGCTCCAGCAGGTCGCCGTCCTTGACGGCCTGGGCGCTCTGGCCGAGCAGCTCCCAGTCCAGTGACACGCCCGCGCACGCGCGGTGCAGGCGGCGCAGGTCGGCCAGCAGGAGCAGCCCGGGCTCGGGCCGGCTGGCCAGCAGCTCGCTCACGGCGGCGCGCACCGGCGCCAGCGGGCCCGACGACCGCGGCACCCCGGTGCCCAGGTTGAGGTCGTAGGACCGGCCCGCCTCGGCGAGCGCCCGCACGTGGTCGCGGGACCAGCGGGCCAGATCACCGGCGACGTGGTGGATCTCCGGCTCGTCACGGTGCCGGTCGGCGGTCTTGAGCAGGTCGCGCGCCAGCGCCGTCTCCGCGCGGTGCAGCTCACGGAGCGCGAGACCGACCTTCATCCCGCACCTCCGGAAGACCGGGCGAGCGCCGCCGCCGCGGTTTTGAACAGCGGTTGTTTGGACACCGGGTCCCAGTCGGTGACGGTGAGCTCGTTGGCGGCACGGTGACCGTCATCCCCGGTGGGGTCGCCGGTGTCCCAGTAGCCGTAGTGGAACGGCAGGAACAACACGCCCTCCCGGATACCGCCGGTCCGCACCCTGGCCCGGACGGTGCCGCGCGGGGTGCGGATGTCGGCGAAGTCCCCTTCGGACAGTTCGTGTGCGCGGGCGTCCGATTCGGACACCTGCACCCACACCTCCGGCGCCGCGTCGCGCAGCTCGGGCGTGCGAGCGGTCTTGGTGCGGGTGTGGAACTGGTAGATGGTGCGCCCGGTGATCAGCGCGAACGGGAACTCCGGCGACGGTTCCTCGTGCGGCGGCAGGTATTCGGCCACCTTGAGCATCGCCTTGCCGTCCGGGTTCGCGGCCCGGTACTCGGCGGCTTCGGCCGGCGCCCCGGTGATCAGGTCGCGGCCGTAGGTCTCGCAGTAGTCGGGGTGGGCGAAGAACTTCCCGTCGGCGTAGAGCCGCTCGGTGCCCTCCGGGTGCTCGGCCGTGCACGGCCACTGGATACCGCGGTCACGCAGTTTCGCGTAGGTCAGTCCGGTGTAGTCGCACGGCCGGCCGGCGCTCGCGCGTTTCCACGCCTCGAACGCCGATTCCGGGTCGTGCCAGGACGGGAACGGCTCCCCGTCGGCGTCGCGGAAGTCCATGCGGCGCGCGAAGTCGAGCCAGATGTCGAGGTCGGCGCGCGCCTGGCCGGGCGGGTCCACGGCCTTGTCCGACAGGTGCACCGTGCGGTCGGCGTTGGTGAACACCCCGGTCTTCTCGCCCCACATCGCGGCGGGCAGCACCACGTCGGCCAGTTCCGCGGTCTCGGTGCGGAAGGCGTCCTGCACCACCACGAACAGCCGGTCCTGGGACAGGATCGAGCGGATCCGGCGCAGCTCGGGCAGGGACACCGCCGGGTTGGTGGCCGAGATCCACAGCAGGCGCAGGCTCCCGTTCTCCGCGTACCGGAAGATCTGCATCGCGTGCGTCGGCGGGGTGTAGTGCGGGATCTGCAGCGAGTCGAGGTTCCACAGCCCGGCCAGCTCGGCCACGTGCGCGTCGTTGGTCCAGTTGCGGAACCCGGTCAGGTCACCGTCCGCGCCGCATTCGCGGGTGTTCTCGGCCGTGGGCTGCCCGTTCATCTGCAGCACCCCGCAGCCCCGCCGACCGAGCATGCCGCGCAGCAGGTTGATGTTGTTGACCTGCACGGCCGCCGCGGTGGCCTGGTGGGACTGGTAGAAACCCTGCAGGACGGTGCACAGCAGCCGTTCCGCGCGGCCGAGGAGCCCGGCGGCCAGCCGGATGCGCTCGGCGGGGACGCCGCAGATGTCGGCGGCCCGTTCCGGCGGGTAGTCCTGCACTGCGGCGGCGAGCTCGTCGTAGCCGACGGTGTGCCGCCGGACCCAGTCGTGGTCGACCCAGTCGTGGGCAATGATCTCGTGCAGCAGCGCGTTCATCAGCGCGACGTTCGTGCCGGGCAGCGGCGCGAGGTGGATCGCCGACGCCCGCGCCACCGGGGTTTCCCGCGGGTCGACGCACAGCAGGGACGGCGGGTTCGGCCCGGCCAGCCGGTCCAGGATGCGCATCCACAGCACGCTCTGGGTTTCCGCCACGTTGTGCCCGAACAACGCGATGACGTCGGCGTGATCGACATCGGTGTAGGAGCCGGGCTGCCCGTCGCAGCCGAAGGACTCCTTGAGCGCGGCCGCGGCGGTCGCCGTGCACAGGCGGGTGTTGCCGTCCAGGTGGTTGGTGCCGATGGCGCCGTGCGCGATCGCGGCCAGCGTGTAGTACTCCTCGCAGAACAGCTGGCCGCTGGTGTAGAAGCCGACGCCGCTCGGCCCCTGCTCGTCCAGCACCGCCCGGGTCCGCTCGACGATCAGCGACATCGCCTCGTCCCAGCTCGCCTCGGCCAGCCGCCCGTCCCGGCGGACGAGCGGGGTGCCGAGGCGGTCGGATGCGTTGTTCGCCTGCCAGCCGAACAGGTCCTTGACGTCCACGCGCCCGTGGTTGACGCGGTCGCCTGCGCGCCCGCGGACGCCTGCGATCCGGCCGTCCCGCACGGCCAGCTCCAGGCCGTCGCCGTTGGAGTGCAGGACCGCGGCGGTGGGCACCCACCGGTCGACGTCGTCCTCGGTCAGGCCGTCCGCCAGCTGCACGTCCACCCGCACCGGCCACCGCTCCCCCGGCCCGTACGGCGTCCGGGGGCCCCACGGATCGGCCACGGCGTCTCGTCCCACCCCGGCTCCTTCCGCATGATCCAGCTGCACCCGCCTACCCCTCGGCCGGGGGTTGAAACATCGCATCCGGCCTCCCGGCCGCACCCGGGACGGGCTCACCCCAGCACCTCGCGAAGGGTCAGCGCGCCGTTCCGCCCGGCATCCCCCGCCACGCGGGCGAGCGGTTCCGTTCGAGCATCGGCCGCCGTACGCTGAGAAGTCGCTCCGGCACAGCCGACCACATCGCGCCGATCGCGAGGACAGGGATGACCGACCACGCCGAAGAGCCGGCGGAATTCGTCCGCCCGCGCTTCGCCACGCACTCGTGAGGGGGCCGCCACGATGTCTGCCGAGGCACTGGACGGGGCGGGCCGGGTCGAGGCGACGCTGGCCGACGGCGTGCCGTTCGGGCGGTACCGGTACCTCGCCGACGGGGTCGCGGCGGTCTACCTCGACCTGCTGACCCTGCTGGCTCGGGAGTCCGTCGCCGCGAAGACCCTGCTGGACCGGCTCGACACGATGAACTGGGAGTCCCGCGGCACGGTCTTCCGCGACTCCTTGGTGCGGCGCACCATCGAGGACGGTGCGTGCCGGATCATGATGGGCCTGGACACCGTCGACCCGGCGACGCTGGACGAGCTGCTGACCGCCGCGGCCTCGGCCGCCGTGGCGGGGAACCGGACGCTGCTCGACGCCGACGAGCGCGGCATCCCCCCTGGGGCGCGGCTTCGGGTACGTCTGGACCGGGGAGGGCGCGGGCGCGCTGCCCGCGCGCCGGTTCACCGAGGAGGTGCACAAGCGGGTTCCCCGGTTCCGGATCCACGCCGCCACCCCGGAGCAGGCCGGCACGCTGGCCCGCAGCGCGCGTCTCGCGGTCCGGGTCGCGCCGGCGCTCGCGACGAGTGCGTTGTCGCACAACTTCATGGTCGTGCTCGGCTCGTTCGAGGCGGACCACCGGTTCACCTCGTTCACGGTGCCCGGCCTGCCGGGCGTGCTCGTCCTGTCGCCGGACGTGCTCTCCGGCGAGCAGGCCGTGGCCGAAGCCCTGTGCCAGGAAGCCTGCCACCTGAAGTTCCTCGATCTCGACTACGTCCATCCGCTGTTCCGGTCCGGGTTCCCGCCGGAGCGCTCCCCCCGGATCACCCCGGTGTGGCACGAGGACGACCCGCGCGGCGGCGACTGGCCGGTCGACCGCGTCCTCGCCGCGATGCACGGCTACCTCGCGCTCGCCGTGTTCCTGGGCAGGGCCGCGGCCGAGGTCCCGGACTGGGAGAACGCCGCCGCACGCGCAGCGCAGTGCCGCACCAGGGCGGGCTGGCTCCGCGAGGCGGTCCAGCAGCACCCCGGCCATCTGACCGAGCCCGGCAGGCGGTTCGTGGCGTGGATCGGCGGGATGCTGGCCGAACTCGGCACGGCGCGGTAGCGCGACGGACCCTGTCCGCCCCTTGACATCCGCGCGAGGGGGGCCACACACTGGCGGCTGCAAAAACGGTTTTCCACAACGAGGAGAAGCACCGTGAAGGTGGTCGCACTGAGTTCGAGTCCGCGCCGGGACGGCAATTCCTGGGCACTCGCACAGGCAGCAGGAAAGGGGGTGCGCGAGGCGGGGCACGAACTCGACTTCGTCCACCTCACCGACTACGTGCAGCGCCCGCTCGGCGACTGCCGGCAGTGCCGGCTCAGCAACGGTTCGTGCAGTGTGGACGATGACTACGAACGCCTCCTGCTCGACCACGTCCTGCCCGCCGACGCGATCATCTACGCCACTCCCCTGCACTGGTACGGGATGACCGGCAGGCTCAAGGACTTTTTCGACCGGTTGTTCTGCTACACCTCGGCCAGCTCCCCGCACGCCGAGGTGGCCAACGCCGGGTTGATGCACAAGCGGGCCGCCGTGCTGATCTCCTGCGAGGAGAGCTACCGCGGCGCGACGCTGGGACTGGAGGCGCAGTTCCAGGAACTGACCCGGTACCTGCGCCAGGATCTCGTCGGGGTCGTCGTGGGCGTCGGCAACAGCCGCGGCGAGGTCGAACGTGACCCGGCGCGCCCGCTGGAGGCCGCCGCGGACCTCGGCCGGCGGCTGTTCGACATCCACGTCACCGACTACCGGCTGGACACCGAGCGGTCCAACCGGGTCTGGAGTCCCGCGCCGCCGGACGAGACCTACTGAGCCGGGCCGCCGGAAGGCGGCCTTTTCCGCGGCTGCAAAAACGTTTTACCAGGAGAAAGGACAACGATGTCCGCACACCAGTCCGAGCGGGTGGACCGGGCCAACGCCCGCGCCCTGCGCCTGCTCTACGACGCCGACCCCGTCCTGGTCGACGTCCGGCCCGCCATCGAGGTGATCCCGGGCATGACCAAGGACACCGTGCTCACCTCCGGGCCACCACTGCACTGGGACGCCTACACCGGCGGTCAGCGCACCGCCATCCTCGGCGGCGTGCTCCACGAGGGCCTCGCGAGCAGCACCGCCGAGGCCGAGCGGTTGCTGAGCCGGGAGGCCGTCCGCGTCGCCGGGTGCCACGACTTCGGGGCCGTCGGTTCGCTGGCCGGCGTCACGACCGCCTCGATGCCGGTCCTCGTCGTCGAGGACGCCGGATCGGGCAACCGCGGCTACTGCACCCTGTTCGAGGGTGCCGCGCCCGCCCGGCTGAACTACGGCGTGTACGACGCCTCGGTCCAGCAGAACCTGGAATACCTGGCGGGCGTCATCGGCCCGGCGCTGGGCGCGGCCGTCCGCTCGCTGGACGGCGGCATCCCGCTGCGGCCCATCATGGCCCGCGCCCTCCGGCAGGGCGACGAGCTGCACAGCCGCAACACCGCGGCCTCCGCGCTGTTCCTGCAGGAGATCCTGCCCGCGTTGTTCGACCTGGGCGCGGACCTGGCCCGGGAGGTCGTGGGCTACCTGACCTCGGGCGACTACTTCTTCCTGCGACCGTCGATGGCGGCGGCCAAGGCGATGGCCGACCGGATGTACGGCGCCGAGGGCTCCTCCGTCGTGACCGCGATGGCGTTCTCCTGCGCCGAGTTCGGCATCCGCGTGGCGGGGCTGGGCCCCCGCTGGTTCCGCGGGCCGTTGCCGGAGGTCGAGCACGCCCGCTTCTTCCCCGGGCACGACCTCGGCGACATGGAGATCATGGGCGGCGAGAGCCTCATCACCGAGGTCTGCGGCCTCGGCGCCTTCGCCCAGGCGGCCGCGTTCACGCTGCAGAACTACCAGGGCAAACCCGAGGTGATGGTGCGCCGCAACCTGGAGATGTACCGGATCACCGCCGGTGAGCACGAGGTCTTCAAGATCCCGTTCCTGGAGTACCGCGGCACCCCCGCCGGGATCGACGTCCGGAAGGTCGTCGCCACCGGTGTCACCCCCGCCCTGGACGTCGGCATCGCCGGGAAGGGCGGCGGGCAGATCGGCGCCGGCTCCTTCCGCGCCCCGCTGCAGCCCTTCGCCGACGCCTGCGCCGCCCTCGCCCAGCTGAACTGAAGGAGACCCCGATGGACACCGTCAACCAGATCGATCCCGACCACGCGCGGCTGGCCCGCGAGCTGGCCGGCCAGGGCGTCAAGTACGCCGTCGCCGCCTGGGTCGACGTGCTCGGCCGGCCCAAGTCCAAGACCGTCCCCATCGACCACCTGCCCAACCTGCTCGCCGGTTCCGAGCGCTACACGCCGCGCGGCATGGGCGGCATCGGGCGGATGAACCCGGTGGAGGACGAGATCGCCGGGCTGCCGGACCTGTCCACCCTGCAGGTACTGCCGTGGGACCGCCGCGTCGCCTGGATGGTGGCGGACATGTCGTTCGGCGGCCGCGAGCCCTACGCGCTGTGCCCGCGGTCGATCCTCAAGCGGCAGATCGCGGCCGCGGCCGAGATGGGCTACGTCTGCCAGCTCGGCGTCGAACCGGAGTTCTACGTGTTCAAGCCGGAATCACTGGCCACCGGCAGTGCCGGCCTGGTGCCCATCTCGCTCAGCGAGCAGATCCGCCCCTCCCCCGCCTACGACGTGCAGTCCACACTGGACTCGCTGCCGTTCCTCGACCGCATGTGCGACTACCTCACCGAGCTCGGCTTCGGCGTGTTCAGCTTCGACGCCGAGGGCGGGGACGGCCAGTACGAGTTCGACTTCGCGCACGCCCCGGTCCTGGAGTCGGCCGACCGGATCACCCTGTTCCGGCTGGCCGCGCGGCAGGCGGCGCGGGAGTGCGGGCTCTACGCGACCTTCATGCCCAAGCCCTACTCCGACCTGTGGGGCTCCGGCGCGCACTTCAACATGAGCCTGGAGGACCGCACCGGCGTCAACATGTTCCGCGACGAGACCGGGCGCCAGGGCTGGTCGAAGGAGGCCTACCAGTTCGTGGCCGGGGTGCTGCACCACGCGCCCGCGCTCACCGCGCTCGCCAACCCCACCACCAACTCCTACCGACGCCTGGTGGACCGGCTCGCCGACGGCGAGATCTCGTGGGCCCCGACGAAGATCAGCTACGGCTACAACAACCGCTCGTGCATGATCCGGCTGCCCGCCAACCGGCCGGCACTGGAGAACCGGGCCGTGGACAGCGCCGCCAACACCTACCTGACCGCGGCGTTCATGCTCGCGGCGGGACTCGACGGGATCCGCCGCGGACTGGACCCGGGCGAACCCCGCGACGACCTGTCCTACACCGGTGACATCCCCCGGCTGCCGCGGACGCTGCTGGAGGCGGTCGAGGCGTTCCGGACCGATCCGCTCACGGCGGAGGTCTTCCACGAGGCGTTCGTGCGCGACTACGTGGAGATGAAGACCGGCGAATGGGAACGCGCCCACCGGGACGTGACCGACGCCGAACGTGACGCCTACCTGCTGAACCTGTGATCACCGTCGGCATCGTGGCCGCCCACCGCGACTGGACGGTGGCCGTGCCGCGCAACTACGTGGACTGTGTGCTCGCCGCGGGCGGGGTTCCCGTGCTCCTCCCGGTCTCACTCACCGGGGCCCGCTTGTCCGCGGCGGTCGACCACGTCGGCGCGCTGCTGCTGGCCGGCGGCGGCGACGTCGATCCGGCCCGCTACGGCGAACGCCCGTCGGCGACGCTGGACAAGGTCGATCCCGAGCGGGACGAATGCGAGATCCAGGCGTTCCGGCTGGCCCTGGAGAAGGGCCTGCGGGTGCTCGGCGTGTGCCGCGGCGCCCAGCTGATGGCGGTCGCCACCGGCGGCCGGCTCGTGCAGGACCTGCCCTCGGCCGGTTTCGGCGGGCACCTCGACGTGCACCGGGACCGCACCTACGCGGGACTGCGGCACGAGGTCAAGGCCGAACCCGGCACCCGGGCCGAGCGGGTCCTGGCCGGGCTGGACGAGGTCAATTCACATCACCACCAGGCGATCGCGGAGCCGGGCGAGCTGCTCGAGCCGACGGCGTGGTCGGCGGACGGGGTGATCGAGGCCGTGGAGGCGGCGAACCTGCTCGGCGTGCAGTGGCACCCGGAGACGGCGGCCGGTGTGGACGGCCGCCACCTCCGTGCCTTTCACTGGTTGACCGGCGGAGACAGGGGTGTACCCGATGAACTCTGACGTAGTGGAAGTAACCGGCCCGGCCGAGTTCGAGGACCGGGTCGGCCGGATCGAGCGCACCGGCATCGAGCACATCCCGGAGGAGGCGCGGAAATCCCGCCCCCGGAACCTGTTCACCATCCTGTTCGGCGGCAGTCTCACCTTCAGCGTCATCATCATCGGCTGGTTCCCGATCAGTTTCGGGCTGAGTTTCTGGCAGGCCACCTCGGCGGTGGTGGCCGGTTCGGCCGTGGGCGCGGCGCTGCTCACGCCGACCGGCCTGTTCGGGCCGCGGACCGGCACCAACAACCCGGTCTCCAGCGGGGCGTTCTTCGGCGTGGCCGGACGGCTCATCGGTTCACTGCTGGAGGCGACCGCGTCGCTGGCCTTCGCCGCGCTGAGCATCTGGACCGGCGGTGACGCGCTGGCCGGTGCGCTGAGCCGGTTCTTCGGGATGACCGACGCCACGGTCGCCCGGCTCGTCGCCTACGCGGTGCTCAGCGTGATCGTCACGCTGGTGTCCGTGCTCGGCCACGCGAACATGGTGGCCGCGCAGAAGTTCATGATCCCCACCGCCGGGCTGTGCCTGCTGGTCGGCATCGGGGTGTACGCCCGGCACTTCGACGCCTCCTACGGCGGTACCGGGCACTACGCCCTGGGCTCGTTGTTCCCGACCTGGGTGGCCTCGGCACTGCTGTGCGCCTCCACGGTGGCCTCCTACGGCGCGTACGCGGGTGACTGGACGCGGCACATCTCGCGCAAGCTGCACACCGACGGGTCGGTGATGCGCGCGATGTTCCTCGGCGGGCTGTTCGGGCTCGGCGGCCCGTTCATGTGGGGCACGTTCACCGCCACCGCGGTGTTCAACAACGGCGGGTTCGCCACGCCCTACGTGTTCGGGCTGGTCGACAACGCCCCGCTGTGGTTCGTCCCCGCGCTGATCTACCTGGGCCTGGCGTCCGGCACGGCCCAGGCGGTCATCAACACCTACGGCACCGGGCTGGACACCTCGGCGATCATCCCCCGGCTGAACCGGGTCCAGGCGACGCTGGTCGCCTGCGTGCTCGCCACCGGACTGGTCTACGTCGGGCACTTCAGCCACGCGGTGTCCGCGGCCGTGACGGTGTTCCTGCAGTTGCTCGCGTGTTTCTCGATCCCGTGGATCGTCATCGTCACCATCGGGCACGTGCGGCGCCGGGGCTACTACGACCCGGACGCGCTCCAGGTGTTCAACCGCGGTGAACGGGGCGGCATCTACTGGTTCCGCCACGGGTTCAACCTGTGCGGGCTCGGTGTCTGGATCGTGGCGACCACCGTCGGTTTGCTGTTCTCGGCGAACGAGTGGTTCACCGGCCCGGGTGCTCACCTGTTCGGCGGAGCCGATCTCGGGTTCCTCGTCGCCGGGTGTCTCGCGGCGCTGCTGTATCCCCTGGTCGTGCGGGTGTTCCCGGAGCCGGCCGAGGTGTACGGGCCGGGCTGAGCCGTGCCCCGTCACGGTGGCCGGTGTGCGCTAACCTGACCGGGTAGGACGTCGAGCCCGCGTGAGGAGTGCCGTGCCGCCGACCATCCGTGACGTGGCCGCGGCGGCGGGAGTCTCGATCACCACGGTGTCCCATGTGCTCAGCGGTCAGGGACGCATCTCCGAGGCCACCCGCCGCCGCGTGGCGAAAGCCGCGGCGGATCTGGGTTACCAGGCGAACATCCACGCCCAGCAGCTGGTGACGCGCCGGAGCCGGACACTGGCGATCCAGCTGGCGAACTCGGTGGAGGCCACGACGAGCAGTGCGCTGGTGCCGAATTCCGACTACTTCCTCGAGGTGCTCAACGGAGCGGCCGAAGCCGCCACCGGGCGGTCCTACGCGCTGCTGCTCACGCCGCCCGACGCCGACCTCGAAGCGCTCGACGCCTTCGCCGTGGACGGCGCGATCCTGGTCGACCCGCGCGGCGACGAACCGTTCTTCGCCACCGGCTGGAGCCGGAACCGGCCGCTGGTGACCACCGGCCGTCCGCTGGCCCGCAAGCGGCGGGTACCGGTGGTCGTCGACAACGACCTGACGGCCGCGGCGCGGCTGATGCTGGACCACCTGGCGGGCAACGGGTACCGGCGCCCGGCGCTGATCACGACCGACACGTCCCGCTCCTACACCGCCGACCTGGTGGCCGGCTACCGCGACTGGTGCACCGGCCACGGGCTCACCCCCCAGGTGGTCGAGCTGGACGAGCCGCCCACCACCGAGGGCGCGGCCACGGCGCTGGGCGGGCTGCTCGACCGGCGCACCCCGCCGGACGCGATCTTCACGACGTCGGAGAACCTCGCGCTCGGCGTCCTGCACGAGGCACAGCGACGCGGCTTGGCGGTGCCCGCCGCCCTGGGCATCTGCAGCGCGGTCGACAGCGGTTCCCTGCAGCTGACGTCGCCGCAGGTCACCGGGATGTTCGTGTACCCGCGCGAGGTCGGGCGCCAGGCCGCGATCGCGCTGATGGACCTCATCGACGACGGGCCGCGCCGCACCACCCGGCGGATCGAGATTCCCGTCCGGCTGAACGCGCGGGCCTCCACGCTGCGCGGCACCCCGCAGGCGGGCTGAGCGCGGGGGCACCCCGCCTGACGGCCGCCGCCGGGCGGGCGGTGCTCAGTCGTCGACCGCGCGCAGCAGTCGCCGGATCTCGGGGGACGGTTCGATGTCCAGCTCGGCCCGCAGCAGGTCTCGGTAGCGGCGGAACTGCCGGATGGCCTCGGTGTGGTTCCGTTCGAGCAGGTGCACCCGGATGATCGACCGGTGCGCGCTCTCCCGCAACGGGTCGATGTGCGCGCACACCATGGCGGTGTCCAGCGCCTCCACGTACCGGCCGGCGTCGGCCAGCCGTCCGGACGCCGCCTCCAGCGCGTGCAGCCGCAGCTGGCGGAGGCGTTCCCGCGCGGTCAGCACCCAGTCCTCGTACCAGCCGCAGAGCAGGTCACCGACGTGCAGCAGGCGCAGGATCTCGGCGGTGTCCGGCGGCTCGTCCGACCCGCCGTACAGGATCGACTCGGCGGCCTGGACGAGGTCGTGCACGTCCACCGACACCGACGGCGCCAGCGCGAGCATCTGCCTGCTGACCTGGACGACGCCCACGTCGCGGGTCGCGAGCCGGGACAGCGCGGACCGCAGGTTGGCGTAGGCCTGGGCGTCGGATCGTTCCGGCCACAGGGTGCCGGCCAGGAAGGAACGGTTGTGCGGCCCGTTCAGCGCGAGGAGCGCGATGAGCCGCTGCGCGGGCCCCGGCACGTCGACGTCGACCTGGTTGCGGGTCAGCCGCCAGGACGGCAGCAGTCGTACCGCGAACTCGGGGCGCGGTACCGGTGGCTGCTCGGTCCGCGCGCCGGTCGTCCGCTCCGCGGAGCGGCGCACCGGCACGGCAACGCGCGGCCGCGGCGGACCGGCGTCCAGGTCGGCGGGCTCGCCGTACCCGGTGCCGGCCTGCGCGACCGCGCCGGTTCTCGGTTCTGACTGGGGACGGGACCAGGTCGGCACAACCGGGGCTCCTCTCGTGTGGGAACGAGTGCCCGCTTCGTGCGTCACGGCGCGATCGAACCATCCGAGGCCGAAGCAGGGACGCCTGCCGGCCCACCCGGTGGCCCACGATGGCCGTGACCGGATACCCGGGCCAGCCGGATTGAACATCATTGAGGGAAATTGTAGCAGCGCCCGATTCCGATTTCGAGCAGAGGCCCGATCCGAAATAGAACCCGATCGAGTGGCGGAGATAGGTCCATCGAGCCGTTTAGTCCGCGACTGTCCGTTGGACGAGGGGATTCTTCTTGCACCGCAACAGGTGTTACCCGACAAGACGATCGCGCGAACGGTCCGTGACGACTGCCGGCACGCTCCGGAATCGTCACTCCGGACACAGATCATCGACGTCCCGGAATTGCACGGTACGCAGTGAATTCACGCATTTTGATGTTGGTCATTTCCGGCGGATACCGCCGAGGCGGCCACGCACCGGCCACGCTCCGGTGACGCCGTCGTCACGACCGGGCCACCACCCCGCGACCGCGCGGTCACGGCGCACCGGCGCCCGTGCCCCGCGGCCGCCACGTCGCGCGCACGCCGGGGGCACGGCGGCAGTGGTTCGCTGCACCTCGCGGTCACGAGCGGCACGACACCGCCCGGCCGCGGCCAGTAGCAGTGAGGAGGACTGCCATGACCTACCGAAGTGTGATCGTCGCCCGTATCCGCCCCGACTCGGAGGAGAAGGTCGCCGACATCTTCGCGCGCAACGACGAGACCACCAGACCCCAGGACTTCGGCGTGATCGGCCGGACCCTGTACTCGTTGAAGGACCTCTACATCCACGTCATCGAGCGCAACGTGGATCCCAAGGTGTCGCTGAGCAAGGCCCGGGGACTGCCCACGTTCCAGCAGATCTGCGAGGACATCGACCCGTACGTGACGCCGTACTCGGAGAACTGGAAGGTCCCCGCGGACGCCGTCGCCAAGGAGTTCTACCACTGGACCCCGAACGGGAACGAGTCCCGGCCGGCGAACTACCAGGCGGTGATCGTGGCGCGCATCAAGCCCGGTACCGAACCGGAGGTGGCGCGCATCTTCGCCGAGTCGGACGCCGGGCCGCTCCCGGTGAAGATGGGCATCACCGCCCGTTACCTGTATTCGCTCGAGGACGTGTACCTGCACGTCATCGAACGCGCCGACGCCCCGGTCGCCACCGCGATGCAGGAGAACCACGGCCGGCCGGCCTTCGCGAAGATCATGGAAGACCTCAGCTCCTACATCAGCCCCTACGACCCGGACAACTGGCGCACGCCGGCGGACGCGGTCGCGAAGGAGTTCTACCGGTGGCGAGCCGACGACTGAGCGCGCCGGCGCCGGGCAAGCTCTCCTCCGTGTCCGCGGGCGACGCGGCCGGCTGGGTGAGCTGTCCCGGCTGCCGGACGCTGCTGTACCGCAAACGGCTGGCCCGTGACCTCGGCGTGTGCGCCGAATGCGGCCACCACACCCGGTTGTCCCCCTGGCAGCGGATCGCCCAGCTCGTCGACGTCGGCACATTCGTCGAGCGGACCGCGGACGCCCTGCCGCCGACCGCCGACCGGCACCGGGACCCGCTCGGGTTCCACGACCAGCAGCCGTACCGGCACCGGCTCGCCACCGCAGGCCGGGAGTCCGGCGAACCGGAGGCCGTCGTGTTCGGCACGGCCGAGGTCGGCGGGTTCCCGCTGGTGGTCGCCGTGCTGGACTTCCGGTTCCTCGGCGGGAGCATGGGCACCGCCGTCGGCGAATGCGTCACCGCGGCCGCCGAGCGCGCGCGGCGCACCCGCACACCGTTGCTGCTGGTCACCTCCTCCGGCGGCGCGCGGATGCAGGAGGGCTGCCTGTCGCTGATGCAGATGGCCAAGACCGCGCAGGCCATGGCCCGGCTGCGGGACGACGGGGTGCTCTCCGTCTGCCTGCTCACCGACCCGACGTTCGGCGGGGTCAGCGCGTCGTTCGCGACGCTCGGTCACGTGGTGCTCGCGGAGGCCGGGGCGCTCGTCGGGTTCGCTGGTCCGAGGGTGATCAGCGAGACCGTCGGGCAGGAGCTGCCGGCCGGTTTCCAGACCGCCGACTTCCTCGCCGACCACGGGATGGTCGACGCGGTCGTGCCCCGTGCCGAGGTGCGCCCGCTGGTGCGCCGGCTGCTGCGCATCCACGCGCCGGGTGCCCGCACCCGGTCCGGTCCCGGCGGCGGGGCGCCGGCGATCGACCGCGCCGCCGCGCTCACCACCACGGACCCGTGGGAGACGGTCCGCCGGGCCCGGCACGTCGACCGGCCGTCCACCGCCGACTACCTGGCGACCGCGTTCGACGAGTTCTGCGAGCTGCGCGGGGACCGCTGCTTCGGCGACGACCCGGCCGTGATCGGCGGCCCGGCCCGGATCGGTGACCGGCCGGTGATGCTGATCGGTCACCAGAAGGGGCACACCACCTCCGAGCGGGTGGCCAGCAACTTCGGCATGGCCCACCCGGAGGGCTACCGGAAGGCGCGGCGGCTGATGGAGTACGCGGCCTCGCTGCGGCTGCCGGTGGTCTGCCTGGTCGACACGCCCGGCGCGTACCCGGGGATCGAGGCGGAGGAGCGCGGACAGGCCACCGCCATCGCCGAGTGCATCGCGCGGGCCAGCACGCTCCCGGTCCCGATCGTGTCCGTGATCACCGGCGAAGGCGGCAGCGGGGGCGCGCTCGCCCTGGCCACCGCCGACCGGGTGCTGATGCTGGAGAACGGCTTCTACTCGGTGATCAGCCCGGAGGGCTGCGCGGCGATCCTGTGGCGGTCCGCGGACGCCGCTGCCGAGGCGGCCCGGGCGCTGCGGATCACCGCACCGGAACTGCTCGACCTCGGCATCGTGGACGCCGTCGTCCCCGAGCCCGCGGGTGGCGCGCAGCTGGCTCCGGACGTCGCCGCCGCCAACCTGCGGCGGGCGGTCCTCGATCAGCTCGACGAGCTGGCCGGCATCCCGGCGCGCGAACTGCTCTCCCTGCGGTACCGGCGGTTCCGCTCCTTCGGTGAGCGGCGGACGAGCGAGGTGAGGTCGGCATGACCGGCACCGGGCACACCGACGAGCACTGCGCCATCCTGCACGCGCTGGCCGCCGAGGTGGCCGCGGTGACCCGGCTGCCGGGCACGGTGCGGCGGATCGCCATGCACGCCGCCGGGCACAGCCTCGAGGTGGAGTGGACGGACCCGGAACCGGCGGCCGTCCCGGGACGGCCGTCCGCGGACCCGGTCGCGGCGGCCACCGGCGCGGTGGACGGGGTGCTGGACGGGGTGGTGGTGCGCGCACCGCTGGTCGGGACGTTCTTCACCGCGCCGCAGCCGGGTGCGCCCGCGTTCGTGGCACCGGGCGACGCCGTGGAGAAGGGCCAGACGCTGGCGATCGTGGAGGCGATGAAGCTGATGAACCCGGTACTCGCCGAGTGCACCGGCACGGTCGTCGACGTGCTGGTCGGCAACGGCGAGCCCGTGGAGTTCGACCAGCCGCTCGTCGTCCTGGCACCGGGGACGCCGGGATGATCCGCCGGATGCTGGTGGCCAACCGGGGCGAGATCGCGGTGCGGGTCGCCCGCGCCTGCCGCGAGCTGGGCATCGAGGTGGTGGCGGTGTACTCCACCGCCGATCGCGAAGCGCAGCACGTCGCGGTCGCCGACACCGCGGTGTGCGTGGGGTCCGCCGCCCCGAAGGACAGCTACCTCAACATCCCCAACCTGATCGAGGCGGCGCGGCAGACCGGCGCGGACGCGGTCCACCCCGGCTACGGCTTCCTGTCCGAGGACCCGGACTTCGCCGAGGTCTGCGCCGCCGAGGGGCTCACCTTCGTCGGTCCCCCGCCCGGGGTGATGGCCGAACTCGGCGACAAGGCCGCGGTCAAGGGGTTGATGGCGAAGGCCGGGCTCCCGCTGCTGCCCGGCACCGACACCCCGGTGGACACGGTGGAGGACGGCGAGCGGGTGGCCGCGGGGATCGGCTACCCGGTGATCATCAAGGCGGCGGCCGGCGGCGGCGGGCGGGGCATGACCGTGGTGCCGGACAGCCACGAGTTCCGGTCCGCCTACCTCGCCACCCGCAGCGCCGCGCACGCCGTGTTCCGGGACAGCGCGGTGTACCTGGAACGGTTCCTCGTCGGCGCACGGCACGTCGAGATCCAGGTGCTGTGCGACCAGCACGGCCACGCGGTGCACCTGGGCGAACGGGACTGCTCGGTGCAACGGCGGCACCAGAAGCTCGTCGAGGAATCCCCGTCCACCCGGCTGGACGACCGGCTGCGGGCGGAGATGGGACAGGCCGCGGTCCGCGGTGTGCGGTCCATCGGCTACACCGGGGTGGGGACCATGGAGTTCCTCGTCGGCGAGGACGGCCGGTTCTACTTCCTGGAGCTCAACGCGCGGATCCAGGTCGAGCACCCGGTCACCGAGGTGGTCACCGGGATCGACCTGGTCGCCGAGCAGATCCGGGTCGCCGCCGGTGAGCCGCTCAGGCTGGCCCAGGACGATGTGCGGTTCACCGGTGCGGCGATCGAATGCCGCATCAACGCCGAGGATCCCGACCGCTCCTTCGCCCCGGCACCGGGCGTGCTGGACCGGTGGGAGCCGCCCGCCGGTCCCTGGATCCGGGTGGACGCCGGATACCGGACCGGTGACCGGGTGCCGCCGCACTACGACTCGCTGCTCGCGAAGGTCGTCGCCTGGGGTCCCGAACGCCCGGTCGCGCTGGCGCGGATGGACCGGGCGCTGGCCGAGCTCGACGTGCACGGCGAGGGGATCCGCACGACGGCGGGTTTCCACCGGGCCGTGCTGAACCACCCGGCGTTCCGCGCCGGCGAGCACACGATCCACTTCGTCGACGAATTCCTGAACGAGGAGAAAGGAGACGGTACGTCATGATCACCCACGAGTTCCGCTTGTCGGACCTGATGGACATCCTCGAGGAGAAGGCCGGGCTTCCGGCACAGGACCGGACGGCCGACGGGAGCCTCACGCTCGACGCCGTCGGTCTGGATTCCCTGGCGTTCCTGGCCGTGCAGGCCGCGCTCGAAGCCCGGTACGGGTTCGAGCTCCCCGACGAGGGCCTGGAACGCGGCTCGTTCGCGGAGGTCGTCGCCGCGGTCAACCGGCAGCTGGAGGAGCACGCGGCATGAGCGGGCACACCGAAAACACGATCTACATCGACGCGCCGATCGACAAGGTCTGGGAGATGACCAACGACGTGGCCTCCTGGCCGGACCTGTTCACCGAGTACGCGAGCGCGGAGATCCTCGGCCGCCACGGCAACACGGTGACGTTCCGGCTGACCATGCACCCCGACGCGGACGGCACCAGCTGGAGCTGGATCTCCGAACGCACCCTCTACCCGCAGCAGCGCCGGGTCCTGGCCCACCGGGTGGAGAAGGGCCCGTTCGAGTACATGGACATCGAATGGACCTACCACGAGGAAGGCACCGGCACCCGGATGCGCTGGGTGCAGGACTTCGCCATGCGGACCGACGCGCCGGTCGACGACGCCGCGATGACCGAGCGGATCAACAGCAACTCCAAGGTCCAGATGGAGATCATCGCGCGCAAGGTCGAGCAGGTCGTGGAGCACACCCCATGACCGCCACCGCGAACTCGGCCCGGGTCGTCGGCACGGACGACGTCGCACCCAACCGCCGCCGGGGCGGCGACGTCCGCACCCTGTTGTCCCCGGCGACGGTCGGCACCACCACGGGCTTCCTCGGCACCGTGACCCTGGGACCCGGCGAGGTGGTGACCGAGCACTGGCACCCGTACTCCGAGGAGTACCTGTTCTGCGTGCGCGGCACGATCACGGTGCGCCTGGACGGGGATCCGGTCACGGTGCCGGCGAACCACGGCGTGCACATCCCCATCGGGGTCCGGCACCGGCTGATGAACGAGGCCGCGGACGAGGCGCTGGCGGTGTTCAGCCTCAGCCCCCTCGCGCCGCGCCCCGAGCTCGGCCACGTCGACACCGAAGGGCAGCCGGGATGAGCGCACGCACGTCGGTGATCACCGGGATCGGCGTGGTGGCGCCCGGTGGCAACGGGCGCAAGGAGTTCTGGCAGCGCATCACCAGCGGCCGGACCGCCACCCGGCGGATCTCGTTCTTCGACCCGGACCAGTTCCGCTCCCAGATGGCCGCCGAGTGCGACTTCGACCCGCTGGCCGCCGGGCTGACCCCGCAGGAGGTCGAGCGCAGCGACCGCTTCGCCCAGTTCGCGCTGGTCGCGGCGAGCGAGGCGGTCGCCGACTCGGGGCTGGAGCCCGACGCGCTCAACCACGACCGGCTCGCCGTGGCCATGGGCAGCGCGGTCGGGGCCACCACGCGGCTGGAGGACGAGTTCGTGGTGCTCTCCGACGGCGGGCGCCACTGGCTGGTCGATCCGCGCTACGGCACCCGGTTCCTGTACGAGGCGCTGGTGCCGAGCAGCATGGCGGCCGAGGTGGCGGTCCGGTTCGGCGCCAACGGCCCGGCCGCGGTGATCTCCACCGGATGCACGTCCGGGATCGACGCGGTCGGGTACGCGCACCAGCTGATCGAGGACGGCGACGCCGACGTGGTGATCGCCGGTGCCACCGACGCCCCGATCTCGCCGATCACGATGGCGTGCTTCGACGCCATCCGGGCGACCTCGGCCCGCAACGACGACCCGGAGCACGCCTCCCGCCCGTTCGACGCCGGCCGGGACGGCTTCGTGATGGGCGAGGGTGCGGCGGTCCTGGTCGTGGAGGAGGCCGGGCACGCCCGGCGCCGCGGCGCGCACCTCTACTGCCAGGTCGCCGGATACGCCAACCGCTGCAACGCCTTCCACATGACGGGGCTGCGCCCGGACGGGGTGGAGATGGCCGCGGCGATCGACGACACGCTCCGCCAGGCGCAGCTGCCCGCGGAGGCCGTCGACTACGTCAACGCGCACGGGTCGGGCACCAAGCAGAACGACGTGCACGAGACCGCGGCGTTCCGGCGTGCGCTGGGCGAGCACGCCTACCGGGTGCCGGTCAGCTCGATCAAGTCGATGATCGGGCACTCGCTCGGCGCCATCGGGTCGATCGAGCTGGCCGCGTGCGCGCTGGCGATCACGCACGGCGTGGTGCCGCCGACGGCGAACTACGAACGCCGGGATCCGTTGTGCGACCTGGATTACGTGCCGGTCACGGCCCGGGACCAGGCGCTGGACGTGGTGCTGTCGGTGGGCAGCGGGTTCGGCGGGTTCCAGTCGGCGATGCTGCTCACCGGACCGGGGAGGTTGCCGTGAACGCGGTCGTGATCACCGGGATCGGCATCGTCGCCCCCAGCGGCGTCGGCACCGAGCCGTACTGGCGGTCCACCATGGACGGTGAGCTGCACGTGCGGCCGATCGAGGCGTTCGACGCCAGCGGCTACGACACGACGATCGCCGGTCAGGTGCCCGGGTTCCGGGCGGAGGACTACATCGACGACCGGCTGACCGTGCAGACCGACCGGTGGACCTGGATGGCACTGGCGGCGGCGGGGTTCGCGCTCGAGGACGCCGGCTACGACGTCGGCGGCCGGGACCGCTACCACACCGGGGTGGCGTTCGGCAGCGGCTCCGGTGGTGTGGAGTTCGGCCAGCGGGAGATCCAGGCGCTGTGGTCGCAGGGCCGGCGCGCGGTCAGCGCCTACCAGTCCATCGCGTGGTTCTACGCCGCCAACACCGGCCAGGTGTCCATCCGGCACGGCACGAAGGGACCGTCCAGTGTGGTGGTCACCGAGGGCGCCGGCGGGCTGGACAGCATCGGTTACGCGCGCCGGACGATCCGCCGGGGGACGCCGACCGTCATCGCCGGTGGCACCGAGGCGCCGCTGTGCCCGTACTCACTGGCCTGCCAGTCGGCGAGCGGCCGGCTGACGACCAACCCCGACCCCCGGTACGGCTACAAGCCGTTCGACGTGTCGGCCAACGGCTACGCCCCGGGCGAGGGCGGCGCGGTGCTGGTCGTCGAGGACATCGAGCAGGCCCGCCGCCGGCACGCCGAGCGGATGTACGCCGAGGTCGCCGGGTACGCGGCGACGCACGACGCGCACCACCACCACCGCCCCGCCACCGACGCCACCCAGCTGACCCGGTGCATGCGGCGGGCGATCGAGGACGCCCGGATCGAGCCGCAGGACGTCGACCTGGTGATCGCCGACGGCGCGGGCAGCCGGGAGCTGGACGCGCTCGAGGTGCGGGCGATCCGCGACACCTTCGGCGACTACGCCGGCGAGGTCCCGGTCACCGCGCCGCAGGGCTACATCGGACGGTTGTGCGCGGGCGGATCGGCGCTCAACCTCGCGGCCGGGATGCTCGCCATGCGCGACGGCGTGGTGCCCGCCGTGGGCAACCTGGACGACCCGGTCCCCGGGTACGGCCTGGACTTCGTGCGCGAGCTCCGCCGGATGCCGGTGGACGTCGTCCTCGTCAACGGCCGCGGGTACGGCGGGTTCAACAGCACCGTCGTCCTGCGCAAGCCGGCCGGGGAGAGCGGATGATCCGGGCGATGTACCGGTTGCGCGCCCGGCCGGGGGCCGAGGGCGCGATCGAAGCCGCGTGGCGGACGGTGTCCGGGCGGATCGGCGCGCTGGCCGGCAACCGCAGGCGCGAACTACTGCGGGACGCCGACGATCCGCGCTCGTTCGTCGTGGTCACCGAGTGGGCCGACGAGCGGGCGCTGCGCGACTACCGGGGCGGCCCGGTCGCCGCGGACCTGGCGGCGGCGTTCCGCCCGCTGCGGCAGATGTGCGGCGACGAGGCGTTCCACGTGCTGGAAACCGTTGCCGGGCAGGGGCCACCGATCCGGGTCGAGTTCACCGTGACCGTGCCGGAGGACCGGCGCACCGACTTCGAGCGCGGCTACGCCGAGGTCGCCGCGCGCATGGCCGGCGTGCCGGGGTACGTGGGTGAGGAGCTGCTCCGCGATCCCGGCACCTGCACCTACCACATCTTCGCGGAATGGAGCAGCGAGGAGGCGTTCCGCGCCTGGGTCGACGACCCGGACCACACCCTGCGGACCGGTCCGATCCTGCCGTTCACCGCCGACTTCCGTCGCCGCATCCTGCACATCACTGCGCGTCCGGAAACGGTCGCCGGCAAGGAGAACCACATGAGCACCACAACCGATGTCCTCGTCGTCGGTGCGGGTCCGGCCGGGCTGACCACGGCCGTCGAGCTCGCCCGGCGCGGAATCGACTGCCGCGTCGTGGAAAAGCGCGCCGAACCGCCGGCCCACGCCGACAAGGCGATCGGCGTGCACTGCCGCACCATGGAGATCTGGGAGGACCAGGGCATCGTGCGCGATGCCATGGACAGCGGGATCTGGCTGACCGGGCAGGCGGTGTTCGTCAACGGCACCGAGATCCACCGGATGAGCTGGGAGCTGCCGGAACTGCCGTACGCGCACCTGGGTCTGCCGCAGTACGAGACCGAGCGCATCCTCACCCAGCGGCTCGCCGCCCTCGGCGTCCGTCCGCGGCGGGGCGCGGAGCTGACCGGCTTCACCCAGGACGCCGACGGCGTGGTGGCCACGCTCGCGGTGGACGGCGGTACCGAGACCGTGCGTGCCCGGTACCTGGTGGGCTGCGACGGCGCGCACTCGACGGTGCGCGAGCGGCTCGGGCTGACCTTCACCGGTGGGCTCGGCCGGTTCCCGCAGCTGTTCATGCTGGCCGACGTGGACGTGGCGTGGGACGTGCCGGACGGGCACCTGCTCCGGTTCCTGCACGAGACCGACGGGAAGATGGACAACATGCTCGTCTGCGTCCCGTTGCGCGGCGAGTCCCGCTACCGGGTCGCGACGGTGGCACCGCCGCGGTTCTTCGCGCAGACCGGCGGGCGGGACGCGCCGCCGGGGTTCTCCGCCGAACTGGCCGAGCCGGAGCTGGCCGACGTGCAGGCGGCGTTCGACCAGCTCGCCCCGGCCGGGTCCCGGGTGTCGAACCTGCGCTGGTCGTCGGTGTTCCGGATCAGCCACGGGATCGTGGACCGGTACCGGGAGGGCCGGGTGTTCGTGGCCGGCGACGCGGCGCACCTGCACCCGCCGGCCGGCGGGCAGGGCATGAACACCGGGATCCAGGACGCCTACAACCTGGCCTGGAAGATCGCCCTGGCGGTGAAAGGCGTTGCCGCGCCGGGACTGCTGGATTCCTACGAGACGGAGCGGCGGCCGCAGGGCGAGGAGGTCGTCGGGCGCGCGGTGCGGCTGGCGGGCACCGACGAACTGGACCGCGAGGACCTGAAACGCCAGTTCCTGCAGGAGATGTCCATGCTGGTGTCCTATGCGGACAGTCAGTGGGTCGGCGAGTCGGGCGGTTTCGACGGCGGACCGGGACCGGGCGAGCGCGCCCCGGACGTGGGCGGGCTGCGGCGGCGCGGGGTCGGCCACCCGCTGCGGCTGCACGACCTGACCCGCGGCACGCGGCACACGCTGCTGATCTACGCGGACGATTCGGCAGCCGAGGCCGACGTGCTCGTCGCGGAGAAGCTGTGCGCCGACGCCCGCGCGCGATCCTGCGGCGAACTCGACGTGTACCTGCTGCTCAGCCCGACCGCGCCGGCGCCGGTGATGCTGGACCCGCCGGTGCTGCGGGACCAGGGCGAGGAGTTCCGCGGGACCTACGCCGTCGCCGGGACCGCGCTGTACCTGGTGCGCCCGGACGGCCACGTGGGGTTCCGCAGCCGTCCCGCGGACGGTGACGCGCTGGCCGCGCACCTGCGCGGGGTCTTCGGGGGCACCCGATGACGGCGGCAGGTCCGGCGGGCACGGTGCGCACGGTCCTCGCCATGCGGGCCCGGGCCGGGTGCGAGCAGCGGTTCGAGGCGGCCTGGCTCAGCGCCGCCGAGGAGATCGGCCGGCTGGACGGGTGCCTGCGGCAGGACCTGGTGCGCGACACCGACGACCCGCGCAGCTACCTGATCATCAGCGACTGGGCGGACCGGGAACTGCTGGAGGCGTTCGGCCGCAGCGAGCACCGGGACCGCATGATGCGGGTGGTCCGCGAGCTGCGGGAGTCCGCCCGGCGACAGACCTACCAGGTCCTGTACAGCCTGCGAAGCGAGGAGGCGCGATGACCGAGCACCCCGTCCCGGCGTCGGAGCTGTACACCGAGTCGTTCGCCGCCGACCCGTACCCGGTCTGGGCGCGGCTGCGCGAACAGGCCCCGGTGTGCCCGGTCAGCTCGCCCCGGTTCGACTCGTACCTGATCACCAGGTTCGACGACGCCAGGGACGCGCTGACCGATCCGCGGCTGTCGAAGGACCTCTACGGCCCCGGCGAGCACTACCTGCGGCTCTTCGGGCCGAACTCGGCCGAGCTGAACAAGAACATGCTCAACTCCGACCCGCCGGAGCACACCCGGTTGCGGCGCCTGGTGTCCCAGGCGTTCGCGCCGCGCCGGATCGAGGCGCTGCGGCCGCGGATCGCGGAGGTGGTCGACGGGCTGCTGGACAAGATCGTCCCGGCCGGGGAGTCCGACCTGATGCGGGAGTTCGCCATCCCGCTGCCGATGGTGGTGATCTGCGAGCTGCTCGGCGTCCCGGAGATCGACCACGACCGGTTCATCGGCTGGACGCAGGTGATCCGCACGTCCGGGTCCATCAAGCGCAGTCCCGAGGAGGAGCGGGCCGCGGTGCAGCAGGCCCAGCTGCAACTGCACGACTACCTGGCGGATCTGGTGCAGCGCAAGCGGACCGAGCCGGGTGACGATCTGATCAGCGCGCTCATCGACGCCTGCGACCAGGACGGCAGGCTGTCCGAACGGGAGCTGGTGTCGACGACGTTCCTGTTGCTGTTCGCCGGGCACCAAACCACCGCGGACTTCCTCGGCAACGCCGTGCTGGCGCTGCTGTGCCATCCCGGGCAGCTGGACCTGCTGCGTGAGCGGCCGGAGTTGCTGCCGAACGCCGTCGAGGAGCTGCTCCGCTACGACGGACCGCTCCCGGTGGCCAGTCCCCGGGTGGCCACCGAGGACGTCGAGTACGACGGCACGCGGATCCCGCGCGGGTCGATCGTCGGGGTGGTGCTGAACGCGGCGAACCACGACCCGCGGCGGTTCGACGATCCGGACCGGCTGGACGTGCGCCGGACGGGTCCGCACCTGGGTTTCGGCTACGGCGTGCACTATTGCCTCGGCGTCTCGCTGGCCCGGATGGAGGCGCTGATCGGCATCGGCGCGCTGATCGACCGCCTGCCCGGACTCCGGCTGGCGGTCCCGGTGGACGAGCTGCGCCGCCTGCCGCCGGCCTCCCCGTTCCGCGGTCTGCTCGAGCTGCCGGTCCGGTTCACCCCGGACCGGTAGACGCGGCCGGCACGACGGCTGGGCGGTCATGTCGGGGGATCGCCCGGCCATCGCGCCTCAGTCCGGCTTCTTGACTTCGTACGCCTCGCGCGTGAGGTCATCGTCCGCGCCCAGGGCTGACGCCGTTCCCGGGCCAGCGGCGGTTTTGCCCTGGCCGCGGGATTCGCGCGGATGAAGGTCCGAAGTGAGCCGTGACACGCTGTTCTGGCACGGATCCTCGAGCTCGACGAGTTTAACCGGCCTCCTACCGACGGGCCCATCGTTTGGTCTACGAGCTAGGCGGAATTGCGCAAACCCTCGATCGCATCCAGCTCAGCAGTCAGTACTGAGTGCCATGACGCCATTTCAGGGTCCTCCGGATCCATCTGGACCAACTCACCCCTTATCTCGCCGAGCGCAGCCCAGTCAATGGATCCGTGATTGATCTTGTCCGTCAGGAAGCCACTCAAAGTGGAGTCAATCTCGACCAATCGCGCCCATTCGTCGAAATCCCGGCCCTTCAGCGGCTGCGCAGGAGGACGCGTTCGCGACAGTCTCTCAAGAATCACACGGTACGGATCCAAGTTGACCATGTTCTGTAAGTCCTTACCTGGCGAGAGACGATTCCTTGCTCCGACTCGCTTCGACAGCGCGATTTCCTACCGTGCGCAGTCCTTGAGCGACTGCCCTGGTTTGCCGTGTTCGCATGATGGTAGCGTAGGCTTTGGAGGCAGTTAGGGAAAGCGTCTCTGTTCCAGCGTCGCGCGCTTAACCTGAGCTGCATCGATCGCTTCGACGAGCGCGGCCGGGAACCCAAGGTTTCGAAGCCGCTCACTTGAGCGAGAAACCAGAGGCAGGCAGAAGATGCGCCCTCAATTCCGACGAGTAAAGTTCTACAGACAGAGCTGTCGTTTCGAACGAAAACCCCTCTCGTCCATTTTCGACATTGCGCCAATGATCGATATTCATCAAGAGCCCAAAGGCGTATATCGGATCTATTCCGCGGGGCAGATATGGTTCAACTTTTAGCACCTCAGCGTCTACAAATTCGAATGAAACCCCACGATCCGGGTCTTCATCCATGCGGAAATCGATAAACACGGACATACTAGATTTGTTCGACACGAAGCGGACAGCCACCACGTGAGCCTGGTTTCTCAGGTCGAGGTTACCGGCATCATCCAAGTCGAAGTCAATGTGACCCGGTCTGCGCTCAAGGTCTGCGAGCCCAGTGAACTTCACCACCACAACTCCTACCGCCTCCGCAGATGACCGTGCACTCTGACAATATCCCTCAAGCCCATACTCGATACTGGCCCCTTGCTCTCCCTACCTTCATTCGGATTCCTGGATTTCCGCCCTGGATATATTCGCGCGGAGCCGGAACAAGCGGCCGACGGTTTTCTCATGGTGAGCCCTTACCGTGCGAATCGTATGCGGCCCAACCTTTCCGATGCTCGATCTCGACCCTCACCTTACCCCTATTCAGGGTTCTCGATACGCGCGCCGCAACCTTCGCCTTCGCAGCATGGTTTTACTCGTGACACCGCCCCGCCGATGGCCTTGGCCACCTTGACGGCTCGTCCGACCCATCGGTTCACACCTCCGGTGATGGCGGATGCGGCGAACTGGGCCGTTGTGCCCAGTTGCCTTGAATGGCGTTGCCGGCGGCAGCCGCGCCACTCGCGACCGCACCGATGGGTCCGGGAATGTTCGACGCGACCTCGGCGACCGCGGCAACATGCCGGTCCCCGGTGTGCTCAGCCAGACTGGCCGACTCGAAGCCGTCGATCAACGGCCCTCTCGGCTCGTGAGCTGGTTCACCGACAACGAGCTAGCCGCGGCCGCGGGCGTGCTCGGCCATCCGTCGCGCCAGGTGATGGAGCACAAAAATCCGTCCTTGAAGCCGCCCCGACACGCTCTTACAACTGATCGGTGTCGGCCTGTTTTTGGTCGGATCGGTAATTGGTTTGCCTGGGAGTCGTCGGTCAGAGCAGGATCAGGGACATGCCGAGGACATTCATTGGGTTCCGGGGCGTCGGATTCTGGGCGCCCGACGCCCACACCGAGACGTGGATGTACCTGGTGTGCGCCGAAATCGACCGTACGTCCGCACCGCCGGGCTGGCTGCTGGAGGCCCGGGAGTGGTGGTCCGTACTCGCCACGGTCCGTATCAACGGCGTCATGGACCCGAGCTACGACACACACCTCGGTGAGGACGAGGCGCGGATCGGGCTTGTGCAGGAAATCCATGAGCGCGTGCTGCGCCGCTTCGAGTCATTCGGCGAGAAGATGCCACGGCTGAGCGTGCCTGAGGCCGTCTGGGCCTTCGACGGCTCCGTCGATACCGAGTTGTTCGCCAACACCTTTGCGTCTTTCGCCGGTGTGTTGCGTGGTGAGGGCGACCACCTGGAGCAAGATGTAGTCGCATCCAAGGGGAGTGTTGCGAGAAAGGCCCGGCATTTGTTCCGTCGTCCCCGTTACTGACCCGCCCCGAACCGACTACATCACGGAGTCTTCGCCTCGCAGCGCAGGTCCATCGACGCGATCTGTCTGTTCCGGCGACGGACAAAGTGGCGGTGCGCACCCGGCACTGCTGCTTGGCGCCACCCTGCCAGCGCAAGCGGCCTGCACTCCCCTGGTCATCCGGCACGACCTCCGGTTTGAGCTGGTTGACTGATGCCGGGGGGCGGTCCATCACCTGCGGAAGATCGCCGGCATGGCGCGCTCACCACAACGCATGGGTACCCGTACCCGGACCACGCGTCGATCACCGGTGCGGCCAGCTGCTGATCGCCGGTCCCGAACTGGTCCCAAGCTCAGGGCCGCGGGGATCGGGACAGTGATCATCTGCCGGATAGACGAAAAGCCCCTGACCTGGGTATTCATCCAGATCAGGGGCTCTTTGTCGACCGTCGGGCTGACAGGATTTGAACCTGCGACCCCTTGACCTTATTCGCCTCTCCCCCGACCTGCGCCGCAAGCGTCATACCCCTTGTGAGCTGCGGGAACGCCTCACAACGTCTCATGACGTTTGCCGTGCGTTCCTGGCCTCATGTGGCATGAATATGGCATGCATTGGCCTTCGAAGTTCCCTACTAGTGGGGGTCCTGCTCGCCATCCCGTCGACCTGGCGTAGCCCGATCACGCCGCGTCAAGGGGGCAACGTCCCGCCCCCGCCCACGCGTCCCTCGGAAAGCTTGCCCCCTTGACACGGCGTGATAGCCCTCGGGGAGGTCGATGGGATGGCGAGAAGGGCCACCGCGGACCGCAACGTTCGTGCACTCCCCTGCCATCCCGGAGATCTGCCCGCCCGGCGAGGGCATCTTTTCAGCGTTGCTCTGGCGGCCCCTTCGGGATAGAGCCGCTGGCCTCCTCACGCCCCCGCAGCCCGCGGAGGACCGGCCGCCAGGCCGCATGCCTCCGCTTGGGCTGCGGGCAAAGGCGCTGAGGCCTGCGGCCCCGGAGGGGCCGCCTTGAACAAGTAAGGAAACTCTGAACACGCACGCCGCAGCAGGGCGAATCGCGGACCGCTACCGGATGAGGCGTTGGGTGTAGCCCTTGCTGACAAGCCGCTCGTACGCGTGCGCCACTTCCGGCGGGATCTCCTGGGGGATGGCGTCGCCGGTGTCGGCGTAAATGGTGAGTCGCTGGGTGTCGCCCACGAGCATGTTCACCACGCGGTTCGGGTCGCCGATGGTCTGGAGGTACTCGCCGAGTCCTTGCGGGATGGCTGAGCAGAGGATGTTGATTTCGGGCCACCGTCGCTTGGCTGTCGCGTAGGCACGCCGCTGTTGGTAGGGGCGGCACACGATCAGCGCGGATTGGACTTGGATGCCGTGGGCGGCGAGTAGTTCGCGAGTGAGGTCGATGTTTTCCCCGGTGTGCCGGGCCTTTGGCTCAACGAGGATCGCGGATTCCGGAACGCCATGTTCAAGGGCGATTTCCCGGTAATGGATGGCCTCGCCGCGGGGAAACCTCTCCACTGTGGTGGGGGCGTTGGCGCCGGTGAAGACGAGCCACGGGAACAGGCCGCGGTGGTAGAGCTCGGCAGCGTAGACCGGGACAGTCCCATCGTGGCTGCCAAGGCCGATCGCGACGTCCACGGGCCGGAGCTCGTCGTCTAGGCGGTGGAAGCGCCAAAGGATCTCGGCGTCCTCGAGCACGTCGCCGGGCAGGGTCGCGTGAGCGGTCATCGGAGCCTCAATCGGGGATCGTGAACGAATAGGTCCAGGCGAACCGGGACGCGGCGTGGATGCCTTCGGCGAACTCGATGGCGACATCGTCGGCAGTGTAGGTAGTCCGGTGCAGCACGACGACCGGTTCCCCCGCGGGGAGCTCCAGCTCCGCGGATTCATCCGGGGTGGGCATCCGGGCGTGGAAGGTCTCGGTCATGTGGTCGGGCTCGAGCCCCTGCAAGGTCAGCACCGCGAATCCGCCGCCCGGGGTCGCCGTTCCCGGCTTCGGATCGACGATAGGCGTGTTCTCGACGTGCTCAGGCCGGTAGAAGCTGGTCAGGGTGTGGGTTGGCCTGCCGTCCTGCTTGACCAGGCGCGCTCGGGCGTAGACGGGCGAATCCACGTCGACGCCGAGTGCCTCCGCGACCTGCGCAGTGGCCGGCACCTTGTCCACGTGGTTGGTCTGGTCTTCGCGCTTCCACGACTGGCCCGACGCTTCCCGGTCGGCAGCGAAGGCGACCAGGCCGAACTTCCACTTGCTCTTGGCGTACCGCTCCACACCGAGGCGGCGCATGGGCGGCCGGGGCCGGACCACGGTGCCCTTCCGGCGTACCGGGGTGACCAAGCCTTCCGCCTCAAGCAGACCCACTGCCTTGCGCACCGTGTTGACGTTGACGCCGAACTCCTGCGCGATCTCGTTCTGCTTCGGCAGCGTGCTCTCCGGCGGGTAGTCGCCGCGTTGGATCGCCTCCCGCAGGGCGGCAGCGACCTCCCGGTAGCCCGTGCTCATAGACCTTGCTCCTGTCCGACGTCGGAGCGATAAGTCTATCCCTACTGCCCCTGACCAGCGACAACCATCAATAGAACCATCTCTATTGACAGCGGACCGTCGACAGTGTTCAATAGAGATAGTTCTAATCGAGCTGCTCACTTGGAGGACGACAGCGATGCAGGACATCTCGATCAACCTGGGCAACTACCGGCTGATGGTGACGGAGGCTCCGACGGTGAAGATGCGGGAGAACCCGCGGACCGGGGAGCTGGAGACGGTGACGAACCGTCAGGGTGAGGTTCAGTTCGTGGTGGTGCTGTTCGCCAAGCCGGTCGCTCAGCCGGGCAAGCGCCCAGGCAAGGGTGAGGAGATTCGCGTCAATCTCGCGGCGGACCCGGGTGACGGGTTCGACGAGGGCGGTTATGTCGAGCTGATCAACCCGGTGCTCAACACCTACGAGATGCGGGACGACAACGGGCGCATCACCGCCTCGGGTCTGTGGTTCAAGGCCGACGGGTTGAAGCCTGCTGGGCAGCGCGGTCTGTCGTCCGCCGCGTAGCCCTGCATGGACCGGCGGGCGTCCGGTAGCGAGAGCGCATCAACGCCCTGGAGCGCTGCCCGTGTGGGCGGCTGCCCGTTCGAGTCGGGCCAGCGCACTCATCCGTTGTTTGAGAATTACATAGTGAGCCGAGCTATGCCCAAAATCGCGCCTATTTACGGTGACGCGCCTTGGTTCCCGGCGCCTTATTCCGGGAATCTTGGTGTTTTACCGACAATGGAGAGGAGTGGTTGTTGTGCAGAATCGGGAGTTCTGCCCGGATATCTTCGAAGGCCTGTCCACGTTCGACCCGTACGGCCCGAAGCGGAGTGCCGGTGCCCAGTGGCTCATTCGAGGGGAGGAGTGACGTGATCGCACACAGGATGGGCGGCCTGCTGTGGCTGGTGATCGTGGGCTGTCTGACGGTCGCGGTGCCGGTGATCGGGATCGCCACGCTCGTCGCGAGCGCGCTGCTCGCGCTTCCGGTGCGTGCCTCGTGACCGGCCAGGAGGACCTGTTCGGCAACATCGTGGAACCGCCCCCGCCGCACAAGCCGCAGCGGGTTCCAGTGAATGACATGGATCTGGTGGAAAGGGTTCTCGCGGTTGCCGAGTCGAGCGGTTACGCGCTGGTGGGTCCGGCGGAGCGGGTGTTTCGGGTCGAGTCGAAGACCGACATCACGCCCGCCCCCGCCCACGAAGCGGAAGCTGTTCATCAGCTTCTGGACGCGAAATGGCTCACGAAAGGAGGGAACCACAGCTACCGCTACCACGGGCGAGAGGGGTCGGGGAATTCGATCCTGGTGTCTCGCGCGGCGAAGGAGAAAGCGCGCCTGTGGCGCAATCTAGCCCCGTTGAATGGAAGGAAGACTCTTCGTGCAGTCGCAAACGGTTAACGAGCATGCCCGCAAGCGCTACCACGATTTCGAGAACGCGATCAACACGGTGCGCATTGCGGTGGACGAGCTGACCGCGCTGGCCCGGAAGCTGTCCGATCGCAAGGAGGGCGGGCGGTTCGAGGGCTGGCAGGTCCCGAGCAAGGACGAGATCACCAAGGCCATCCGGACCGCCTCCGATGACCTGGACACCCTGCGCGCGGAGTCGGTCAAGTACAAGGCCGAACTCGTCTCCCGCACCTGGCGGGTCTGAGGCACTCACCGACCGATCAAGGAAAGGACTGCGTTCATGGGCGCTACTCACCAGGTGGACCGGCGGATCGAGGACGTGGACAAGGCCATGCGCCTGCTGCGGAACTCGATGAAAGGTATGCCGATCCGCTACGCCGGATTCAAGAAGGACCACGACAAGCTCGCGCGTTCGGTCGCCAACGCCACCGTGCTCCTGGAGTCCGCCAAGCCCCTGTTCAGCGACAACCCGGTCAAGGCCAGGCGGCGCCGCTAACCCCTCGCACCGACCGCCGTTGACCGTGCACACCACAACCACACATCGGGCCGTAGCTGGGCCGTGACCCCCTCCGCAGAGCACCGCGGGCGGGTTCACGGCCCTTCTGCTGCCCGCTCACCCGAGGAGAACACGCACCGATGTCTACCCGAAACCAGAACCGCCCCTCCGGCAAGCAGCGCGGCGTGGAGGCTCGCGGAGCGCTGTGGCTGGCCCGCCACCCCGGCTTCCTCGCCACCCCGGCCGCCGTCACCACCAGCATGATCGAGCTGGGACCGGTCACCACGGGCGGCATCGCGGCCGGCATTCTCGCCAGCGGGCTGGTGTGGTGCCGCACCGACCCGGACAGCTATCACCGCTACGCCGCCCCACGGCTTCGCGCGGTGCGCCGCCGCTGGACCCGCTACCACGGCTACGCCTGGCGCCGGAACCTCGACGCCTGCGAGCTGACCGTCCAGGACCGCCGCACCGGCGGGTGGCACGTCCCCCGCGTCGTCAAGGTGTCCTCGCCGTCACCGTCGATCGACGTGATCGAGGTCAAGCTGTGCCGGGGTCAGTCCGTGCGCACTTTCCAGGACCAGCAGGAAACCCTCGCCTCTGCTCTCGGCGCGGATGTACTGGCGATCGAGAAGACCAAACCCCGCCTGATCACGATCACCGCCGTCTACGGCAACCCCTTCGCCGAGATCGTGCCGGCCGTGGAGATCCCTGACGAGCCCCACGAGGTGGACCTGTCCGCGATCGAGCTGGGCGACACCGAACGCGGCCAGGCGTGGACCGAACCGCTCCTCGGGCACCACTGGCTCGTGCACGGCGCCACCGGCTCCGGTAAGGGCGGGCTGCTGTGGAACCCGCTGCGGGCCATGGGGCCGATGATCCGCGAGGGCCTGGTCCGGATCTGGATGGTCGACCCCAAGGGCGGCATGGAGACCGAACAGGGCAAGCCGCTGTTCTACCGCTACGCCACCTCCGCCGACCCGGCCAAAGCCCTGGAGGAGGACGGCGAGGTCATCGACGAAGTGGACGCCATGCTCGCCCTGATCACCGAGTTCCGCGACGCGATGAAGCACCGCCAGGAAGTCCTGCGGTCCCAGGGGCTGCGCAAGGTCGAGGTCTCCCGCGAAACCCCGCTCGACGTGCTGATGATCGACGAACTCGCCATGCTCACCGCGCTGGGCGGACGCCAGGTCACCATGCAGGTCAACAAGCTCCTGGGCGAAATCCTCACCCAGGGCCGCGCCGCCGGGTTCTCCGTCGCCGCCTACGTGCAGGAACCCACCAAGGACATCGTGCCGGTCCGGGACCTGTTCACCATCCGCATCTGCCTGCGCACCACCTCCTCCGACTACGTCAACCTCGTGCTCGGGGAGAACGCCCGACTCCGAGGTGCGCTGGCCGATGAAATCCCGGTCACCGAGGACTACGCCGGGATCGGCTACCGCGTCGCCGAGAAGACCCGCACCCCTATCCGCGTCCGCGCCGGGCTGGTCACCGACGACGACATCACCGAACTCGTCCGCACCTGCACCCCCACCCATGAAGACCCGAAAGACGGCCCGGACGGCGTCGTCGTCCCCTTCGCCGCCTGAGCCACAGTCCAGAAAGGAGTCCGCACATGCGCGAGATCGACTGGGAAGACCGTTGCGCCGACGCGCTCTACGCCATCGCCACCGCCCTGCGGGACATGGCGATGCCGCGCTTCAACACCTCCGCCGCCAACGAAGAAATCACCGCCCTCCGCAACGCGGAAATCGATAAGGCCCGAGACCACCTCGTCGAAGCCCGCCGGGCCATCGAACGTGCACGCAACATCACCCGCCGGTGAGGAGTTCCCCCGCCATGACCGCCGCTGTGTCACCGCTGTCCGCGGTGCCCAAACTCGCCGGGGCGGTGATGCGCTACGTCGCCGCCACCCCGGCCCCCGAACCCGCCTCGATCATGCTGTTTCCCGACATGAACCGGGTGGACTTCCAGCCCGACGTCGGCCGTGACCCCGTCCAGGCCATCGGCGCGCTGTTGATCTGGACGCATCGTCTCACGGGCATCACCGGCACGTGGAGCCGCACGATCAAGGACGGCCCCATCCACGTCACCCTCACCGGCCGCGGACCGCACGGCATCACCTTCCGCGTGTTCACCGGCCTGTCCTACCGCCCGCTCGCCCGGCTGATCACCCTGCCCCTCGGACGGCACGAGTCGGTCACCCCGGACGAGCTGTACCGCCTCGCCCTCGAACTCCGCACCGGAGGTGCCTCGTGATCACCCTGCGATTCCTGTGGTCCTGGAGCAAGACCGCGCTCCTGACCATCCTGGCCCTGGTCATCGAACGGGCCGTGATCCCTGGCTTCTGGGGCTTCGCCCTCGCCGCCACGATCACCCTCACCCTGTTCGTGATCATTACCGTGGGCCTGTTCCGCGAGTGGCGCGCCCACGCCGCCGGATACACCCACCAGCTCACCAACATCCGCCGGGACAGCGTCCGATGAGCGCTGACACTGTGCCGCCGCCGGATGCCGACGTGTGGGACACCGCGGTCACGCTCCTGGAAGAGGGCCTCGGGGTCTATCCCGACCGCAGCGTCGATCAGGTCCGTTTCTGCGGCATCGCCGTGGGCAACACCGCCGTGCTGACCACGGCCAGCGAGGTCCGGCTCCGCGTCACCCACGCGGACCGCCCGGACAGCGCCAACGGAGTTCCGGCCAAACCCGCCGCGGTGTGGGAACTGTGCATGCCCCCTGCGTTCGCTCGCTACCTCGCCGCCCTGCTCGATTCCCACGCCCGCTACCTCAACACCGCCACCTAGCACCGAAAGGAGACACCGGCCATGTCCGTTGTGGACACGCTGCGCCGCCGCAGCCTCGTGGACGTGATCCGCGTCCTGGTCACCGTCGTTCTCGGTGGGATCGGCGGGGCCGCGGGCTTCACCCACACCCACGACTGGGCCGTCCACCACGGACAAACCGGCTGGCTCGCCTGGGCCGACGCCGTGGTTATCGAGGGCATCGCCATCGTGGCTGGGTTCGAGGTCCGCCGCGACCACCAGCACGGAAAAACCAAGCTCCTGACCTTCCCCATGACCGTCCTGGTCGCCGGATTCGGCATTCAGATGACCGCACAAGTCGCCCTGGCCGAACCCACCCCCGGTGGATGGCTCCTTGCCGCCATGCCCGCCCTCGGATTCCTGGTCGTGGTCAAGCTCCTCCTCCGCCGAGCCCCGACCCGACCACAGACCAGCCCCGCACCAGCCCAGGCCACGGCCACGGCCACGGCGGCACCGATGCCGAGCCCGGCCCCCGCACCGATGCCGGCCGAATCACCAGCACCCCGGACCACCGGATCGACGCTGGCGAAACTGCCCGCCAGCGTGCGAGACGCCGTCACCCGCAGCACCGAAGTCGCACACACCGCCGGGCGGCCCGTCACCGCCGACGACATCACCGCCGGGGTCAAGCTCCCCAACGCGATGGTCACCGCCCTGGTCGACGAGCTGAACAGCAGCGTCAACCACCACCCCGTCACCACCTGACCCGCGCGGACACCTCCCGCTCCGCGCATCCCTGCGAGGGACGGGCCACCGGACACCCCCACCGGTCGGCCCGTCCCTCGCCCTCGTTGCACCCCCGCACGACAAGGAGGCACTCCGTGAACGCTGAGGTCACCGACCTGGCTACGCGCATCCAGCACCGCCTTCGCGCACCCGGCTACCGCACCTGGCGGGCACGGGTCGAGGCCACCGGCGGGTGCCTCAAGCCGGTCCACCTCTCCGGCTTCCGCAAGCTCATCGATCGCACCACCGGCACCGTCCTCGACCGGCACGCCGGAACGATCTACGCCCCCTGCGGCAACCGCCGCGCCTCGGTCTGCCCCGCGTGCTCTGACCGCTACGCGGGAGACGCCTTCCAGCTCATCCGCGCCGGAGTCGCCGGAGGCAAAACCATCCCCGCCGCCGTGGCCCACAAGCCGCGCCTGTTCGTCACCCTGACGGCCCCGAGCTTCGGCGCGGTGCACACCCGCCCCACGACCCGGCACGGCAAGCCGCGGCCGTGCTCGTGCGGCACCTTCCACCACCCCGACGACCCCCGCCTGGGCACCGCGATCGACCCGGACGCCTACGACTACCGCGGCGCGGTGCTCTGGCAAGGGCACGCCGGGGAACTGTGGCACCGCTTCACGATCCGTCTCCGCCGGGAACTCGCTACTGCCGCCGGGATCCGGGTCAAGGACTTCCCCCACCACGCCCGCCTGTCCTACGCCAAGGTCGCCGAATACCAGCGCCGCGGACTCGTCCACTTCCACGCCGTCATCCGCCTCGACGGCCCGGACGGACCCCACGACCCGGCCCCGGACTGGGCCGACAGCGATCTGCTCGACCACGCCGTCCGCGCTGCCGCCCAGACCGCGCACGTCACCAAAACCCTCGAACTCGACGGGGCCACCGAGGAACACACCTTCACCTGGGGCCAGCAGCTCGACATCCGCGTGATCCACCGGCCTGGCGAGGTCGAGGACGGGAACGGCAACCTGACCGATCAGGCGCTGGCGGGCTACATCGCCAAGTACGCCACCAAGGGCACCTCCACCAGCGAGACCCCCGACCGGCGCGTCCGGTCCGAACGCGACATCGAGCACCTGACCGTGCACCCGCATCCCAAACGCATGATCATCGTCGCGTGGGACCTCGGCGGGAACGAGGATCTGGTCTTCCTGCGGCGCTGGGCTCACATGCTCGGCTTCCGCGGCCACTTCCTCACCAAAAGCCAGCGCTACTCGCTGACCTTCACCCAGCTCCGCGGCGACCGCCGGACCTTCCAGCACCACGCCGCCCTCGAAACCCTCGGCCTCGACCCCGGGTCCGTGGTCGTCGTCAACCACTGGAACTACACCGGCAACGGCCACGCCGACGACGCCGAACGCGAACTCGCCGAAGCCATCTACCAGCGCAAACGCGACAACCGCACCACCAAGAAGGAGGACAAGCCATGAGTCAGAAACTGTTGTCCATTGAGGACTTGGCCGACTACCTCGGCATCCCCAAGGGCACGCTCTACCAGTGGCGCACCAAGGGCTACGGGCCGACTGGTCGCCGTGTCGGCAAGTACGTCCGGTACCGCCCGGAGGACGTGGACGCCTGGATCGAACAGCAGGGAGTGGCCTGATGGCTCGCGCATGGGTCTACGACCGCACGAAGAAGAAGGACTACCAGGAGGCGGTCAAGCGGGCCAAGGCCAAGGGACGGCAACCGCCGTCGCGGTGGCTCGTGCAGTACTACGACCGGGCGGGCAAGCTCCGTTCGGAGGTCGCGCCGAACAAGGCCCGTGCTGAGGCCCGGCGGACCGAGCTGGAAGCGGATCTCAACGCGGGCACCTACGTCGATCCGGCCGCCAGCAAGGTCACGGTCAGCGACATGGCGGAGAAGTGGCTGGAGTCCCGCCACGACCTCAAGAAGTCCACGTGGTGGAAGTACCGGGGCATCCTCGACAACCACGTCATTCCGCGCTGGGGCGACATGCAGTTGCACGCGGTGGACCGCGAGGACATCGCCACGTGGGTGGCCGCGCTGCTCAAGCCGAAGTCGGAGGAAGGCAGCGGGCTCGGGCCATCGCAGACCCGGCATGCCTACCGCGTGCTCGCGATGGTCCTGGAGTGGTGCGTGCCCCGTCGCTTGCAGGTCAACCCGGCCCGCGGCGTGAAGCTCCCCATCCGCCCGGAGAACGAGCACGTCTACCTGAGCTACGAGCAGATCGAGCGGCTCGCCGATGCGGCCGGCAGTCTCACGACCAAGTACGGCGTGCCGACCGCCTCGGCTGCGGTCAACCGGGCCTTGATCCTGCTCCTGGCCTACACCGGCCTCCGCTGGGGCGAGGCTGCCGCGCTGCGCATCGGGCGGATGGACCTCGACAAGCGGCGCGTCCGGGTCGCGACGACCTTCTACGAGGTCAACGGCGTCCAGCACGAGGGCCTGCCGAAGACCGGCAAGCGGCGCACGGTGCCGATCCCGGCGTCCCTGGTCCCCGAGCTGCGCAAGGTCATCGGCAACCGGCCGGACAACGAGCTGATCTTCCGCACCGCCCGCGGGCACTCACTCCGCGCGAACAACTGGCGAGTCCGGGAGTTCAACGCCGCGGTGAAGGAAGCCAAACTCGGTGTCGAGGGCCTGACCCCGCACAAGCTCCGCCACACCGCGGCCTCGCTGGCGATCGCGGCCGGAGCGGACGTCAAGGTGCTCCAGCAGATGCTCGGGCACGCCGACGCGGCCATGACGCTGAACATCTACGGGCACCTGTTCCCGGACCGGCTGGACGAGGTCGCCGACGTGCTCGATCTCCGGCGGACGGCTGCCCTGGACAAGCGGGCAGCCTGACAACGGCGAACAACGAGAACCGCCCCGTGTGGCATGAATGTGGCATGCCCCGGGGCGGTTCTCTCGTAGAAAGACGAAAGCGGCCCGTCTACCTGCGTAAACGGACCGCTGCCGGTCGGGCTGACAGGATTTGAACCTGCGACCCCTTGACCCCCAGTCAAGTGCGCTACCAAACTGCGCCACAGCCCGGCCGTCCCCACCGCAGCGGCGGCGACGGGGACTAGCTTATTACGGGCGGCACACGCACCGGTAGCGGGGTCCCTCATCCACTCCACCTGGGGAAACGGCGGGACCGCCCTGGAGGCGTCCGATCACAGCCGCGCGGTCAGGCGGGCCCGCAGCGCGGGTTCGTCCGCCAGCCCCTCGGCCAGGGCACTCCTCCCGAGCCCGTGGAACAGTTCTCGCGGGGCGGCGCTCCAGTCGAGGCCGCCGAAGGGCGGCTCCGGGTCGTACTCGATCGCGAACTGCAGCACGCGCGCGACGTCCTCGCCGGCGAAGCGCGCCGCCAGGTGGAGGGCCATGTCGATGCCGGCGGCAACCCCCGCCGCGGTCAGCACCGCCCCGTCGGCCACCCAGCGGCGCCGGACCGGCAGGGCGCCGAATTCGCGCAGCGTCTCCAGGAACGACCAGTGTGTGGTCGCTTCGCGGTCCTTCAGCAGGCCGGCCGCGCCGAGGATCAGGGAACCGGTGCACACCGACGCGGTCACCTCCGCCGTCGCCGCCGCGGAGCGCACGTAGTCCACCAGCCGCTGATCGGCCAGGGAGCGCATGGTTCCGGTCAGCCCGCCGGGCACCACCACGGCGTACGGGGCGGGCACCTCGTCGAAGGTGCGGTCCGCCGCCAGACGGACGGGGGTGTCGCTCGTGACCGGGTCCAGGGACGCGGCGACCACGGCCGTCTCGAAGGACGGGTCGGCGATCGGCAGCGCGGACAACACCTGGAGCGGACCGACGAGATCCAGCGGCGTCAGCCCCGGGTACAGCACGAAAGCAATCGTCTTCATGCCGGTCACGATGCCGCCCGCGACCGGGCTGTGGCGGACCGATGTCCGGAAGCCTGGGATCGTCGTCGCACGGACGGCTACCCTTGCGCTGTGCGCCGCATGGTGATCGTCGGATACGCGGAGTCCGCCCTGCTCGACATCGCCTGCCCCCACGACGTCCTCGACGCCGCCAACCACCACGGCGCCACGCCGCCCTACGACATCCGCGTGGTCAGCCTCGACGGCCGACCCATCCGCTGCCAAGCCGGCATCCAGCTCGCCGCCCAGGGCCGGCTCGACCAGCTACGCGGCCCCGTCGACACCCTGATCATCGCGGGCGGGTTCGGGCACGAGCGGGCCGCTGCGGACGTCAAACTCATCACGCACGTCCGCCGGGTGGCCGCCCGGGCGAGGCGGGTCGCGTCGGTCTGCACGGGGGCCAGCGTGCTCGCGGCGGCGGGCCTGCTCACCGGCCGCCAGGCCACCACCCACTGGAGGTGGGCGGGCAAGCTGGCGACCGACTACCCCGCGGTCACCGTCGACCCGGCACCGCTGTTCGTCCAGGACGGCAACGTCCACACGGCCGCCGGGGTCACCAGCGGGCTGGACCTCACGTTGTCGTTCGTCGAGGCCGACCACGGCCCCACGATGGCTCGCGAGGTGGCCCGCTCGCTGGTCACCTACCTGCAGCGGCCGGGCAACCAGGCACAGGTCAGCATGTTCCTCGCCGCTCCCCCGCCCGGGCACCGGCAGGTGGCCGACCTCGTCGCCCAGATCACCGGACATCCGGACGATGACTTGTCGACCGGCGCGCTGGCGGCGCGGGCGGGTTTGAGCACACGGCAGCTGACGAGACTGTTCCAGCAGCACCTGGGCACCCCACCGGGGCGGTTCGTCCGGCGCGCCCGCACCGAAGCCGCGTCACAGCTGCTCGCCACCACGGACCTGCCGCTCACCGCCGTCGCGCGGCGCTGCGGGTTCAGCTCGGCCGAGACGTTGCGACAGGCGTTCGTGGAGCTGTGCGGGACACCTCCGTCGGCCTACCGGCGGGTACACCGCAGGGCGGCGTGAGCAGCCGTTATCGAATCGCTACAGTGGGTTCCGATGCGCAAATACCTGTGGCTGGTGCCGGTGCCGTGTGTGGTCTGGCTGTACTTCGCGATGCGCGGCATGATGCACGCCCTGCCGCCGCACCCCCAGCTCGACCTGGAGGTCTACCGCTTCGGCGTGCAGGCCTGGTGGGACGGCAAGGACATGTACGGCCCGCTGCCGCCGGTCGCGAACGGGGCGCACCTGCCGTTCGTGTACCCGCCGTTCGCCGCGTTGCTGTTGTCGCCGCTGGCGATGCTGCCGTGGAGCGCCGCGGTGGCGACGCTGTACGTCCTCAACTGGATCTGCATGTTCGGCGCCGTCTACCTGGCGGCCCGCGCGGTGCGGCCGTCACTGGGCCGGGCCGGTGGGGTCGCGGTGGCCTCGGTCGTGCTGCCGCTGACGGTCTTCCTCGAGCCGGTGACCGAGACATTCGGGTTCGGGCAGGTCAGCATCATCATGATGGCCCTGGTGGCGGTCGACTGCCTCGCGGGCCGCACGGTCTGGCCACGCGGGTTCGGCATCGGCCTGGCCGCCGCGCTCAAGCTGACCCCCGCGGCGTTCGTGCTGTACTTCCTGATCCGCCGTGACTACCGGTCGGCGATCATCTCGGCGATCACGTTCGGCGTGGCGACCGCGATCGGCTTCGCCGCCGACTTCGGCGGCTCCGTCACGTACTGGTTCCGGGGCGGCCTGAACGGCGGCGGAGTCAGCGGCACCGCGTTCAAGACCAACCAGGCCATCGAGGCGGTGATCGTCCGCACCGGGCTGTCCGGGGTGGCGGAGAAGGCCGTGTGGCTCGTGCTGGTGCTCGCGCTGCTGGCGGTGGTGGTGAGCGCGATGCGCCGGGCCGAGCCGGTGCTCGCGCTGCTGGCCAACGCGGGTCTGGCGCTGCTCGTCTCCCCCACCTCGTGGTCGCACTACTACGTGTGGGTGGTGCCGGCGCTGGTGGTGATGCTGGCCTTCGCCGCCCGCCGCGCTGCGGAACGGTCGTGGCTCGCGGCCGTCTGGCTCGCGTGGGGGGTGCTGACGACGGTGCTGTTCATCCTGGCGCCGTTCCAGAACCTGCCGGAAACCGACTTCCCCGTGGTGCACCGCGACTGGAGCCTCCCCGAGCAGCTCTCCGCCGCCACCTACGTGCTGCTGGGCATCGCGCTGCTGCTCGCCTTCGCGATCCTCCGGCGGAAGCGGCCGCAGCCCCTGGACGAGCCGGTCACCCCCGCGCGGCGCCCCGCCGGCGCTGCCAGTCCGTGACCGCCGTGCAGCCCGCGTCGAGTTCCGCCCGCAGCAACGCCTCCTGCTGAGCCGCGACCTCGTCGCCGAGCAGTTTCGCGACCCGGTCGAGCCCGGCCAGCGCCTCCCAGGGCGTGCCGGGCAACGCACCGAGCACGACATCGGGCGGCGGCGCCGGAAGCCGCTCCTCGATGCCCGCCCGCCCCGCGGCCAGCAGCGCCGCGAGCACCAGGTGGGGTTGGGCGTCGGCACCCGGGAAGCGGAACTCCAGCCGCAGCGACCCGTCCCGTCCCGCGACCCGCACCGCGGCCGTCCGGTCGTCCACGCCCCAGCGCAGCTCCCGGGGCGAGAACGGCGCGGTCCGCAGCCGCACGTAGCTGTTCCACGTCGGCGCCCAGATCGGCGTGAGCGCCGCGGCTTCCCGCAGCACCCCGGCGAGGAACGACGCCATCACCGGCGGCAACCCGGTGCCGCTCCCGGCGGCGGGTTGTCCGGCGACCGTGGCCAGCGACAGGTGCACGTGGCACGAGCTGCCCTGTCCCGGCTCCGGGGCGGCCAGGTAGCTCGCCGTCACACCGTGCTCGGCGGCCACCGACCGCACCACGAGCTGCTGCAGCAGGGCGTCGTCGCACGCGGCGAGTGCGTCCCGGTGCCGCAGCACGATCTCGTACTGCCCGGGATGGCATTCCGCGCGGGCGGACTCCACCCCGAGGCCGGAGCGGTCCAGCGCCACGCGCAGGTCGCGCAGCAGCGGTCGCATCCGTTCGGTCCCGCCGACCGCGTAGTCCACGCCGTGCGGGCTCAGCGCTCCGTCCGCGTCGCGGAACACCACCTCGTGCTCGAGCCCCGCCGAGGGCACGTACCCGAGCGCTTCCAGGGCGGTCAGCTGTTCGGTCAGCGCCTGCCGCGGCGCGGCCCGGACCGGCTGCCCGTCCGGCCATTCGACGTCGCACACGATGCCGCACAACCCGTCCGGCAGCGCGGTGATCGTCGCCGGGTCCGGCCGCATCCGCAGGTCGCCGTAGCCGCCGAGGTACCGCGCCAGGACGTGGTCCGGCCCCAGCGGCAGTGGCTGCCGTTCCACGTCCCACACGAACACGTAGGTGCACAGCCCGTAGCCGCCGGCCAGCACCTCCTCGGCCACGAACCGCCCGGACAGCTCGACCGCGGCGAACCGCGCGTGCGGATCGGGCACCAGCAGCAACACCCGCGAGGAGTCGGCGCGGGCCAGCGCCGCACGCATGCCGCGGGCGGCGGCGGCGCGGTCGGCGAGCGTGCGCGGCCCGACCGGCCGGGGCGATCTCACCACGCCCCCGCCGGGTCCGCGGCGTGCAGCGGGTTGGGCACCCGGCCCCAGCGCACGTCGAACTCGTCGTCCCGGTCGACCTTGTCGAAGCCCTGCCCCGCCAGGTGTTCCCGGTTCAGCGTGACCCGCTCCACGTCCGGGCCGAGCAGCAGGCACGCGTCGAACCGCGCGGCGACGTCCGGGTTGTCCGCCCGGTAGCGGCCCACGACCTCGCGCACCAGCTGCCAGAACCGGGCCCGCGGGAAGCCCAGGTCGTCGAGCAGGATCTCCGCCCAGAACCGCAGCTGCCCGGAGAACACCGAGCTGAACAGCGATTGCGCGAGCAGGTGCGCCGGCCACCGGAGCATCTCGTCGGCGGCCTCCGGCGGGAGCAGCCGGTAGCAGTCGAGGTCCTCGTCGAGCAGGTCGACGCCCTGCGCGAAGTCCTTGATCGCCACCCGCAGCGGCCGCCCGCGCTCGTCGGCGATCAGGATCAGGTTCTGGCCGTGCGGGCAGAACCCGACGCCGTAGCGCAGCAGCCACTGGAGCAGCGGGGTGAGCAGCAGGTCGAACACGGTGGCGCACCAGCGTTCCGCGTCCCAGCCGGACCGCTCGATCAGGCCGGTGATGACCGCGGCTCCCGACGGGTCGCGGTAGGGCAGCGCGGCGAACGAGATCGCCTGCTCGCCTTCGGCCAGCCGCGACCGCAGCGGTTCGCGCCACAGCGCGCCGAGCGTTTCGTGGAACCGGTAGGGCAGCTCCTCGATGGTGCCGAACAGCGGATGCTCGACCGAGACGCTCGCCACCTCGCCGAGCAGCTCGAACCGGTACTCGCCGGTGAGCAGCGGGTCCGCCGCGCCGACCTGCTTGAGCCAGTCGGTCACCGCCGGGCCGGCGAGGGTCGCCCCGGCCGCCAGGCCGCGGTAGACCAGGGTGTTGCGCACCGAGACCGCGGTCTTGACGTCCCGGCGGTCCGGGCGGGTCGTGTTGGCCAGGGTGCGCACCGTCTGGTGTGGACGGTAGGCGTCCCGGGACTCGCCCAGCTCGATCATCACCCCGGTGGCGAGCTCACCGGCGTAGAGGGTGCCCAGGATCTCGTCCGCCTGCCACGGGTGCACGGGAACCCAGACGTAGTCCGCCGGGTCGGCGCGGCGCGTGAACTCCGCACGCTGGTCGTCGTCCAGCTCCGCGGCGAACAGCTGCTCGGCCGACAACCCGGCCACGCTCCGGAAGCGCGCGTGGTCGCGGTGCACCGCGAACCACCGCAGCCGCACGTCCGCTCCGGCCTCCGGCGCGTAGCGGGCACGGTCGGCCGCGGAGAAGCCGACGCGGCCCTTGTTCAGCACCAGCCGCGGATGCCCGGTCAGGTGCCCGTCCGACAGGTTGTAGTCCATCGTGGACAGTTCCGCGGCGGTCGGTGCGCGGCGCAGCCGGGCGGCCTCGTTGGTCACCGTGGCGGTCAGCTCGGCCAGCACGTCCGCCAGCCGCGCGCCGGACAACCCCAGCTCCTTGCGCGTGTCCACGGCCAGCACCCGCGGATCGGTCGCCGGCGCGCCGTCGCGGGTGGCCGAACCGGGTTGCACCGTCCAGGACTGGAACGCTCCCCGGCGCGCCCGGAACTCGTAGGTCACGCCGGGCAGCGCGAGCCGCCAGTGCCGGTGCTGCCCGGGCTCCTCGTCGCCCACCGGCGAGGGGTCGAACAGGCCCTCGTAGGACAGTTCGCCGAGCATCTTGTGCACGATCAGGGTGCCGGCCGCGCGCCACGCCTGAGCAGGTTCCACGCTCACTCCTCCAAGCCGAACCGGGTGAACGCCGTGCGCGACGGCAGCCGGTAGACGGTGCGGTCGCAGACCGCGTTGACGATCGAGGCGGCCCGCCAGGCGGCCAGGCCGAGGTCCGGCGCGCCCACGCCGTGCGTGTGCCGCTCGGCGTTCTGCACGAAGATCGCGCCACCGATTTCCGGCGCGAGCCGCAACCGGTAGTCGTGCTCGACGACCGGACGGCCGCGGCCGTCGCGGGCGACCGCGTCCGCCAGCGGCCCGAGCAGCCCGTCGAGGGGCCGCTCGCGGTAGCCGGTGGCGGCGACCACCGCGTCGGTCACCCAGGTCGCGGTGCTGCCCTGCTGCCGGTGGCGCAGGCCGAGCGCGATCCGCTCGCCGTCCCGCGCCGCGGACACGACCTCCACGCCCGGCGTGAGGGTGACTCCCGGCCATCCGCCGCCGACGGTGCGGCGGTACAGCTCGTCGTGGATGTCGGCGATCGTGGCGTCGTCGATGCCCTTGTACAGCTGCCATTGCGCGGGCAGCAGCCGGTCGCGCTGGGCCTCCGGCAGCCGGTGGAAGAACCGCGTGTAGTCCGGCGTGAACTGCTCCAGCCCGAGCTTGGAGTACTCCATGGGCGCGAACGAGACCGTGCGCGTCACCCACCGCAGGCCCGCCGGCTGTTTGCGGTGCCGCAGCAGGTCCAGGAACACCTCGGCGCCGGACTGGCCGGAACCGACGACCGTGACCGCGGGCAGCGCGAGCAGCCGTTCGCGTTCGGCGAGGTAGTCCGCCGAGTGGATCACCGGGACGCCGGGGGCTGCGGCGAGGTCGCGCAGCGGTTCCGGCATCCAGGGTCCGGTGCCGATGCCGAGCACGACGTGGCGCGCGCTGAGTTCACCGGCCGTGGAGTGCAGCCGGAACGTCCCGCCCCGCCACTCGATCGCGTTGATCTCGACGCCGAACCGGCAGCTGTCCAGCCGCTCGCTGACCCACCGGCAGTAGTCGTCGTATTCGGCACGCGGGACGTGGAACCGCTCGGCGAAGTAGAACGGGAAGAGCCGGTCCCGCTCGCGCAGGTAGTTCAGGAAGGACAGTTCGCTCGTCGGGTCGGCTAGGGACACCAGGTCGGCGAGGAAAGGCACCTGCAGCGTCGTCCCGTCCAGCAGCAGGCCGGGGTGCCAGCGGAACTGCGTGCTGCGCTCGTACAGCGCGACCGTGAGGTCCGCGACCGGTGCGGCGAGCGCGGCCAGCGACAGGTTGGCCGGGCCGATCCCGACCCCGGCCAGATCGACCGGGTTCACCGCAGCACCACGCTTCCGGCCGGCTCGGCGGCCAGCTCCGCCGCCGTCGCGACCACCGACTCCAGCACCGGCCGGTAGTCCTCGGCGCTCGCCCCCGGGTGCAGCAGGGTCAGCTTGAGCCACACGCCGCCGGGCATCGTGGCGCGGCCGACGACGGCGGTCCCAGCCTCCAGCAGGGTCCGCCGCACGCGCGTGACCAGCTCGTCGTCCGCGCCGGCAGGCCGGAACAGCACGGTGGACAGCGTCGGCGCGCCCCACAGCCGCAGCGCGGGGTGCGCCTCGATCATCGCGGCGACGCCGGCCGCGGTGGTGCAGCAGTGCTCGACCAGCGCGCCCATGCCCTCGATGCCCAGTGCCCGCAGGGTGACGGCCATCCGGAACGCGTCCGGACGGCGGGACGTGCGGAGGGAGCGGCCGAGCAGGTCCGGCAGCCCGGCTTCGGTGTCGTCGTCGGCGTTGAGGTACTCGGCGCGCACCGACAGCGCCGCGAGGTCGGCGGTCTCGCGCACCGCGAGCAGCCCCGCGGAGATGGGCTGCCAGCCGAACTTGTGGGCGTCGAGCGCGACCGAATCGGCCTCCGCCAGCCCGTCCAGCAGGGGCTTCAGCTTCGCGCTGCACAGCGCGAGCCCGCCGTAGGAGGCATCGACGTGCAGGCGGGCGCCGTGGCGGCGGCACACCTGGGCGAGGTCGCGCAGCGGGTCGATCGCGCCCGTGTCCGTGGTGCCCGCGGTCGCGACCACCACCGCGCGGCCCCGCAGGTCGCGCAGGGCGTCCGCGAGGGCGTCGGGCCGCATGCACTCGCCGTCGCCGTCGAGAAGGACCGGCGCGGGCAGCCCGAGCAGCCACGCCGCCCGCGCCACGCTGTGGTGGGCGTTGCGCCCGCACACCGGCCGGACGTCCGGGTCCTGTTCGCGGGCGAGCAGCAGCCCGAGCAGGTTCGACTCGGTGCCGCCGGTGGTGACGACCGCGTCCGGCGCGGACGCGTCCGGGTAGCAGAGCCGGGCGACGAGCGCCGTCAGTTCGCGTTCGATCTCGCTCGCCACCGGCGCCTGGTCCCACGAGTCCATCGACGGGTTCAGCGCGCTCGCCACGACGTCGGCGGCCACCGCGACGGCGAGGGGCGGGCAGTGCAGGTGCGCCGCGCACGCCGGGTCCGCGGGATCGACCGAGCCGGCGGCCAGGAGCCGGGACAGCTCGGTAAGCGCTTGCGCCGCGCCGACCCCGGTGGCCCCGGCCAGGGGTCGCGCCCCGGTCAGCGCCGCCAGCCCGGCCGCCACGGCGGCCGGGCCGCCCGCCGGGGCCGCTCCGCCGCGCTCGGCGGTTCCCGCGGCCAGCCCGTCGAGGACCAACGGGATCAGCTCGGCCAGCCGCCGGTGCCCCTCCGGGCCGCCGGCCAGCGCGACGCTTTCCGGCATCGTCTCGCCCACTCACCACTCCTTAGGTATGCCTACGCTAAGCCACGATACGGACACGCTGCGCGCGGGCACACCCCGGGCGGGCACGTTCCTCCCACAGTGCCCGCCAACCAGTGCCCGCCGGCGGAGCGAAGGTCATGCCGCCAACGGGGTCATCCCCGGTCCGGGGCGAGCGCCTCGACCTGCCGCACCGGGTCCTCGCCGGTGGGCAGCAGCGCGATCACCGGGGTGGTCAGCCCGTTGTCCACATAGGACTGCACTTTTTCCCGGCACTCCGCGGGGCTGCCGTGCACGATCAGGTCGTCGACCACCTCGTCCGGGATGACCTCGTTCGCCCGCTTCCGGTCGCCCGCGCGCCACGCCTCGTGCATCGGCGCGAGCGCCTCGCCGCGGCCGAGCCACTCGTGGAACGCGGCGTACACCGGCACGGTCAGGTAGCTGCTGATCATCATCCGGCCGAGCCCGCGCGCCGCATCGCGATCGGTGGTAGGACAGACGAAGATCCGGGCCGCCAGTTCGGTGTCCGGCCCGACCTCGGCCCGCACCTGCCGCACATCCGACGGCGAGAGCCAGTTCGTGATGGCGCCGTCGGCCTCGGTGGCGGCCAGCTTCAGCATCCCCGGGCGCAGCGCGGCGAGCATGATCGGCGGCGCCGGTTCCGGTGCCCGTTCCAGCCGGAACCTGCTCACCGAGAAGGTCTCGTACTCCGCCGTCACCTTCTCCCCCGCCAGCACCGCACGCAGGAACCGCAGGGTGTCGCGGGTGCGGGCGAACGGCTTGGCGAACTCGGTGGCGTTCCAGTTCTGCACGATGACCGGTGAGGAGGCGCCGATGCCGAGCACGAACCGGCCGGGCGCGGCCTCGGCCACCGTCGCCGCGGACATCGCCAGCAGGCCGGGTCCGCGCGTGTACACCGGGACGATCGCCGTGCCCAGCCGCAGCTCCGGCGCCCACTGCGCGGCCAGCAGCAGCGGCGAGAACGCGTCCGTGCCGGCGGTTTCGGCCGACCACGCGTCGGTGTAGCCGAGCGCGGGCAGCCGCTCGATCAGCTCACGGTGCGCGGTCAGCGGCACCCCGGTCAGCGGAATGGTGATACCCCAGCGCTTCATCGCGCAGCAGCCTCCAGCTCTCGTTTGATCCAGTCGACCTGGACCCGCATCAGGTTCTCCGCGACCTCTTCGGCCTGCGGGGTCATGTGCGTGGCACCGACCAGCGGCAGGAACACGTGCGGCCGGCCGGCGGCCAGCAGCGCCGAGGACAGCCGCAGCGCGTGCGCGACGAACACGTTGTCGTCGGCCAGACCGTGCACGATCAGCAGCGCGCGGCGCAGGCCCGGCGCGTCCGCGATCAGCGAGTTGCGCTCGTAGCAGTCCGCGTCCTGCTCCGGCAGCCCCAGGTAGCGCTCGGTGTAGTGGGTGTCGTAGAGGGACCAGTCGGTGACCGGGGCACCCGCGACCGCCGCGTGGAAGACGTCCGGGCGGCGCAGCACGGCCAGTGCCGACAGGTAACCGCCGTAGGACCAGCCGCGGATGGCCACCCGGGACAGGTCGAGCTCGGGGTGCTCGGCGGCCACCGCGTGCAGCGCGTCCACCTGGTCGGCGAGCGTGACCTCGGCCAGGTCGCGTGCGATCTCCTTCTCCCACGCCGGCCCGCGGCCCGGGGTACCGCGGCCGTCCGCGACCAGGACCGCGAAGCCCTGGTCGGCCAGCCACTGCGAGGTGAGGAACGCGTTGCGGCTCTGCAGCACACGCTGGGCGTGCGGCCCGCCGTAGGGGTCGAGCAGGACCGGGAGCTTGCCGTCCCCGGGCCGGTACCCGGTGGGCAGCAGCAGCGCGGCACGCAGCCCGCGCTCGCCCACGGTGAGCCACCGCGGGTCGGGCGCCAGGCCGGGATCGGCCGGGTGGGACCGCACCTGCGCGAGCGGGCGGCCGTTGCGCAGCACCGTGACCTCCGGGCCGCTGCGGCGCAGGCTCCACGACGACAGCACGGTGATGTCGGCGGTGCCCGCGCCGACGTGCACACCGTCGCCGTCGGACAGGCGGGTCACGCCGTCCGGGCCGGTGCGGTAGACGTGGATCTGCGTCGGGTCCTCCGCCGAGGCGCTGAACAGCACCTCCGCGCCGACGTGCAGCACCGAGCGGACCTGCAGACCGGGCTCGGTCACCGGGTCGCCGTCGATCACCAGGCGGTAGCTGCCGTCGGCCGCGCTGACGTGCACCAGCCGTCCGTCCGCGGTCCACGCCGGCACGCCCGGGACGATCTCGACCCAGTGCGGGTCGGTCTCGGTGTGCAGCAGCTTCGTGGAGCCGTCCGCCGGGTCCACCGCGTGGATCGCGAGTTCGCGCTGGTCCCGGGGCTGCACCGCGATCAGCGGCGGACCGCCGGCCGACCAGTGCACCGCGACCAGGTACTCCCAGTCGCCGCGCTCGACGTCCACGCGGGTGCCGTCGAGGCCGAGGAAGGACAGCGAGACGTCGACGTTCGTGGTGCCGGCCGCAGGGTAGGCGACGGTGGTCGCGCCCGCCTCCGGGTGCGCGGGGTCGGAGATCGTCCAGCGCGGCACGTTCGCCCGGTCGGTGCGCTCGGCCAGCAGGGTGGTGCCCTCCGGCGACCACCAGTAGCCGCGGGCGCGGCCGAGCTCCTCGGCGGCGATGAACTCCGCGAGCCCCCAGGCGATTTCGTCGCCGCCGTCGCCGTTCTCGCCCGCGATCACGGTGTCCTCGCCCGTGGCGAGGTCGACGACCCGCAGCGCGCGGTCCCGGACGTAGGCGACGCGTGTGCCGGTCGGGTCGGGACGGGGGTCGACGACCGCGCCGCCGACCAGTTCCCGCACCTCGCGCGTGTCCAGATCGACGGTGTAGAGCTTGCCGGACAGCGAGAACGCGGCCACGCGGAACTCGTCGTCGGCGGCGTAGCCGACCACGCCGCCCGCGCTCTCCCGCATCCGTTCGCGGCGCGCGCGCTCCTCGGGGGGCAGCTCCTCCTCCCCGGGCAGCAGCTCGGCGGCATCCACGATCTTGGTCTCGGTGCCCTCGGTCAGGTCCAGTTCCCACAGGCTGTTGCGCCGGTCGGTGCCGGATTCCGACCGCAGGAACAGCAGCCGGCCCCCGTCCGGGGCGACGCGGAACTCGCGCGGGGTGCCCAGGGTGAAGCGCTGGGTGCGGGCCTGCATGCGCAGGAAGGAGTGCTCGTCGGTCACGCCTCGCACTCTGTCAAACCGCGGCCCGTCTTGGCGAGCGATGGTTGACTTCTTCCGTCACCGCGAACTAACGTTAGTAGACACTGACAGAAGGGAGCGGTCATGGGTCAGCAGGTGGCGTTCTTCGAAGTGATCAGCGCGAACGCGGAACGGGCCCGCACGTTCTACGCCGAGCTGTTCGACTGGCAGGTCAGCGCCGATCCCGCGATGGGCGGCTACGCGCTCGTCGACACGGGCGGGGGCATCGGCGGCGGCATCGGGCCGTCGTCGGCACCCGGCGACACCGGAGTCAAGATCTACCTGCGGGTCGACGACCTCGACGCGTACCTGGACCGGGCGGAGCAGCTGGGCGGGAAGCGGCTGGTGCCGCCGACCGACCTGCCCGGCGACTTCGGGCGGTTCGCGATCTTCACCGACCCGGACGGCAACCAGGTCGGACTCTGGGCGTAGGAGCGGGCACGATGGAGGACGAGCGGACGGACGAGGCGCTGCGGGCACTCGCGGAGCCGAGACGGCGGGCGATCCTCCGGCTGGTCGCGCACGACGAGCTGGCCGCCGGTGAGATCGCGGAGTCGTTCGACGTGAGCCGCACGGCGGTCAGCCAGCACCTCACCGTCCTGAAGAACGCGGGCCTGCTCGACGAGCGCCGCGACGGCACGCGCCGGCTCTACCGGGCGCGGCCGGACGGGCTCGCCGGCCTGCGGCGCTTCCTCGACGACATGTGGGCCTCATCCCTCGACACGGCCCGGCGGCTGGTCGAAGCTGAGCGGGGGATCGGCGACAACGACACGGCGAGAGGATCGGCATGACCGGGATCCTGAGCCGCCCGCCGGTGCGGCAGGCGACCCTCGTGCGCAGCGACGCCGCGCACACCTTCGACACGTTCGTCCGGACGATCGGCGTGTGGTGGCCGGTCGAGCCGTTCTCCCGCGGCCGCGAGCGGGTGCGGGACGTGACCTTCGAACGCCGGCCCGGCGGCCGGGTCTACGAGACCTGGGACGACGGCACCGAGCACGACTGGGGCGAGGTGCTGGCGTGGGAGCCACCCGAGCGGTTCACCATGACCTGGCTGGTCACCCCGGCGCCGACCGAGGTGGAGCTGACCTTCCGCGCGCTCGGGCCGGCGCTGACCCGGGTCGCGGTCGAGCACCGCGGCTGGGAGGCCCTGGACGACGACCAGCTCCGCGCGGCCTGCGCCCTCGACGGTGGTTACGCCGGCGGCGCGTTCACCGAGGGCTGGGCCCGCATCCTCGGCCGGTTCGCGGCGGAAGCGGCGGGTGCGGCATGAAGTACCTGCTGTTCTACGAGTCCGCCGACAACGTCGTGGAACGCGGCGCCCCGCACCTGGCCGGCCACTCCGCGCGGCTGCGCGAGTTCCACGCCCGCGGTGACCTGCTGCTCGTCGGCCCGCTCGAGAACCCGCAGGAGAACGGGGCGCTCAGCGTGTTCCGGACACGGGAGGCCGCGGAGGAGTTCGCCGGCGGTGATCCCTTCGTGCGCCACGGGGTGGTGAAGAACTGGTACGTCCGCGCGTGGGACGAGATCCTGACGCCGTGAGAAGTGGCCACAAAATTGTGTTAACATTCTGGTATGACGGCGCTGGACGGCCACAGCGTGGGGCTGCGCGAGCTGCGGCACCACACGAGTGAAGTTCTCGCGCGGGTCCGGCACGGTGAGACGGTCGACATCACCGAATACGGCAAGCTGATCGCCCGCATCGTGCCGGTCGAGGAGCGCGAGACACCACCGGCCCTGGCGCGGTTGCTCGCCGCCGGCCGCGCACGGCCCGCCACCCGGCCCGGGTACCGTCCGCGCATGCGTGCGGGTGACGGCACCGACCGGCTCGGGGACACCCTCCGCGAGCTCCGCGACGAGGAACGCTGGTGAGCCTGTATTACGTCGACACGTCCGCGGCCGTCAAACTCCTCGCCGAGGAAACCCACTCGAAGGATTTCGCCGCGTTCTACGACGAGCGGCCGACCGCCTCCTGGGTCAGCTCGAGCCTGCTACGGGTCGAGCTGACCCGCGCGGTCGTGCGGCGATGGCCCGCCCTGCTGCCCGAGGCCCGGGAACTGCTGACGGCCTTCGACTACATCGGAATGGACGAGGAGATCGTCGAGGCGGCCGTCGCCGAGCCGGACCGGGCGCTGCGCTCGCTGGACGCGATCCACCTCGCCACCGCCCGGCTGCTCGCCCACGAACTGGACGGCATCGTCACCTATGACGACCGCCTGGCAGACGCCGCGACCGACGCGGGCCTGCCCGTCGTCGCTCCGGGCGCAACGAACCACCGGTATCGCGGGTAACTGCGCAACGATCAGCGTGTCCCAGCAACGATCAACGGATGATCCCCGCCTCCAGCTGCCCTTAACCTGAATGGCATGACGACCTCCGCGGCCGAGTTCATCGCGCTCGACGAGCGCTGGAGCACGCACAATTACCACCCGCTGCCCGTCGTGATCGCCGAGGCCGAGGGCGCCTGGGTGACCGATGTCGAGGGCCGCCGCTACCTGGACTTCCTGTCCGCCTACTCCGCGCTGAACTTCGGGCACCGCCATCCGGCGCTGATCGCCGCAGCGCAGGAGCAGCTGGGGCGGGTCACGCTGACCTCGCGCGCGTTCCACCACGACCAGCTGGGGTTGTTCTGCCGCGAGCTGGCCGAGCTGACCGGCACGGAGATGGTGCTGCCGATGAATTCCGGGGCGGAGGCGGTGGAGTCCGCGCTGAAGATCGCCCGCAAGTGGGCCTACCAGGTCAAGGGCGTGCCCGACGGCCGGGCGGAGATCGTGGTCGCCGGATCGAACTTCCACGGGCGCACCACCACGATCATCTCGTTCTCCACCGACGAGACCGCCCGGGCCGGGTTCGGGCCCTACACGCCGGGGTTCACCGTGGTGAAGTACGGCGACGCGGCGGCGTTGCGGGACGCGATCACCGAGCGCACCGCCGCGGTCCTGCTCGAACCGGTTCAGGGCGAGGCCGGGGTGCTGGTGCCACCGGAGGGCTACCTGGCGGAGGCGCGCCGGCTGTGCGACGAGGCCGGCGTGCTGCTGATCGCCGACGAGATCCAGTCCGGCCTGGCCCGCACCGGCGCGCTGCTGGCGCTGGAGCACGCCGGTGTGCGGGCCGACCTGTACACGCTGGGCAAGGCGCTGGGCGGCGGCATCGTGCCGCTGTCCGCGGTGGTGGGACGCCGCGAGGTGCTGGGGGTCCTCAAGCCCGGCGAGCACGGGTCCACGTTCGGCGGGAACCCGCTGGCCTGCGCGGTCGGCCGCGCGGTGATCAGGCTGCTGTCGACCGGCGAGTTCCAGCAGCGGTCCGCCGAGCTCGGGGCGCGGATGCACGCCCGGCTCGGCGAACTGGTCGGCCACGGCCTGGCCGAGGTGCGCGGACGCGGCCTGTGGGCCGGCATCGACATCACCCCGGGCGGCCTGAGCGGCCGCGAGGCGTGCGCGGCGCTCGCCGGGAAGGGCCTGCTGGCCAAGGAAACCCACGGCGCCACCCTGCGCCTGGCCCCGCCGCTGACGATCGCGGAGGCGGACCTCGACCACGGCCTGGACATCCTCGCCGACGTCCTGACCCGCTGACCACCTCGCACCGGGGCATGCCATCGCCCGGTGGGCCCAGAAACCTCCGGCACCCGACGTACGTTGTGCAGACTGTGCGGACGGCGGGAGGAGGCGGGGATGGAACGGGCCCTGGTGCCGGGTGAGGTGAGCGACCCGGCGGAACTCCACGCGCGCGGACGCGAACTGGCCGCGCGCATCCCGCCGGCGGTGCACGACCACGACGCCCGCGGCACGCTCCGGCCGCGGGTGGCCGAGTTCGTCGAGGCCGGCAACGCAGGACGCCTCGACCAGCTGATCCCGCTGCGGATCGGCCGCATGATCGCGTCCCCGTTCGCGTTCTTCCGCGGTGCGGCCGGGTTGATGGCCGCCGACCTCGCCGGAACACCGCACAGCGGGCTTTCCGCCCAGATCTGCGGCGACGCGCACGCCGCGAACTTCGGCCTCTACGGCACGCCGGACGGGCGGATCGTGATGGACGTCAACGACTTCGACGAAACCGTGCGCGGCCCGTGGGAGTGGGACCTCAAGCGCCTCGCCGCCAGCCTGGTCCTGGCCGGGCGCGCGGGTGGCGTGTCCGAAAAGGACTGCCAGGACGCGGCCGAGGACTCGGTGAAGTCCTACCGGCGCGTCGTGCGCCGGCTCGGTACCGCACCGTTCCTGCGGTCGTGGACCGCGCTCGGCGACGAGGACGCCTTGTCCGACCTGCGGGCCGAGGACCTCGCCGACGAGTTCGGGGCGGCCGCGGAGAAGGCGCGCCGCAACACCAGCGCCCGCGTCGCCGCCCGGTGGACCGAGCGCATCGACGACCATAGCGCCGGCCTGAGCCGGCACCGCTTCCTCGAGGACCCGCCCCTGCTGCGGCGAGTCGACGAGGTCACTGCCGACGCCGTCGCCGACGGGCTGATGTCCTATGTGCACACCCTGCGTGAATCGCGGCGCAACCTGATCGCCCGTTACCGGATCGCCGATGTCGCCTTCCGGGTGGTCGGCACCGGCAGCGCCGGGTTCCGCAGCTACCTGGTGCTGCTGCACGGCAACACCGACGAGGACCTGGTGCTGCAGGTCAAGGAGGCCCGGCCGTCGGCGCTGACGCCCTACCTGCCGGAGCACCGCACCGAGCACGAGGGACAACGCATCGTGCACGGCACGCGCCTGGTGCAGACCGAGTCCGACATCCTGCTCGGCTGGACGACCGTCGAGGGACGGCCCTTCATCGTGCGGCAGTTCCGCAACTACAAGGGTTCCCTGGATCCGACCGAGCTGAGCGGCGCGGACCTCGACGACTACGGCCGCCTCGCCGGTGCCCTGCTCGCCCGCGCGCACCTCCGGTCGGTCCACCCGCGGCTGCTGGCCGGCTACCTCGACGGCGACGACCGGCTCGACGAGGCGATCGGCCGGTTCGCGGTGCGGTACGCCGACCAGACCGAGTCCGACCACGCCGAGCTGGTCAGAGCGGTCGAGACGGGCCGCTTCCCGGCGGCGCGGGGTGACCGGTGAGGTGGGGCGTGGCCGCGGTGTGCGCCGTGGTCACGGTCGCCGTCGGGATCCCGGTCGCCGGGGACACCACCGCCGGTGGCATCGACACGCGGATCACGGCGTGGCTCTACGGCGGCGTGATCGGTCAGCCCGCGCTGCTGCACCTGTTCGTGCTGCCCACCGAACCGGTGGTGCTGCTGCCGCTGCTCGGGATCGTCGTGCTCGCCTGCGCGCTCGGCCACCGCTGGGACGGCGTGGCCCTGGCGGTCACCGGTGTCGCGGTGCCGATCGCGCTCAACACATGGGTGCTCAAGCCGCTGTTCGACCGGACGAAGGCCGGCGACCTCGCCTATCCCAGCGGGCACACCGTCAGCCTGGCCGCCACCCTCACCGTGCTCGTGCTGCTCGCCCGCCGCGGGGCGGCCACCGCGATCACCGCCTCGATCAGCGGCGTCGTGCTGGTCGTCGCCGGTGTCGGGCTCGTCGGGCTCGGCTACCACTACCCCACCGACGTGCTGGGCGGCGCGTGCTTCGCCGTCGCCGCGGTGCTCGCGCTCAGCTCACCGACGCGGCGTCTCGCGCGAGTGCCGTCAGACGGCTCACCGCCCGCAGGTACTTCTTCCGGTAGCCCCCCTGCAGCATCTCCTCGGTGAACAGCGCCGCGAGCGACTCGCCGGAGACGACCACCGGGATGGCCCGGTCGTAGAGCCGGTCGGCGAAGGCGACCAGCCGCAGCGCGACGTTCTGGTCCGGCGCCGGCCGCACCCCGCGGACGTGCACGACGGACACGCCGTCGACGAGACGGCCGTAGCGGGACGGGTGCAGCGTCGCCAGGTGGGCGCACAGCGCGTCGAAGTCGTCCAGCGTCGCACCCTCACGGGTCTCCGCGGACGTCAGCAGGGTCTGCTCGTCGACCGGCGGCGGCGCCTCGGGCAGCCCGCGGTGCCGGTAGTCCGGCCCGTCCACCCGCACCACGGAGAACCGCGACGACAGCGACTGGATCTCGCGCAGGAAGTCCTCGGCCGCGAACCGGCCCTCGCCCAGCTTGTCCGGCAAGGTGTTCGAGGTCGCCGCCACGTGTACCCCCGCGTCGGTCAGCTCCCGCAGCAGCCGGGTGACCAGCATCGTGTCACCCGGGTCGTCCAGCTCGAACTCATCGATCGCGAGCAGCCGGTGCTCCGACAACCGCCGCACCGCCTCGCCGAAACCGAGCGCGCCGACCAGGTGGGTCAGCTCGACGAACGTGCCGTAGGCCTTGGGTGAGGGCGCGTCGTGCCAGGTGGAGGCGAGCAGGTGGGTCTTGCCCACACCGAACCCGCCGTCGAGGTAGAGGCCGAGGCTCGCCGGATCGGGCGCCGATCCCCCGCCGAACAGCGCCCGCAGCTTCGACTTCTTCGGGGCTGCCGCGCCGATGCGCGCCGCGAACGTCGAGCAGTCCCGCACGGCCTGCGCCTGACTCGGCTCGTCCGGGTTCGGCACGTAGGTGGCGAACCGCACGGCGTCGAAGCGCGGCGGCGGCACCAGGGCGGCGATCAGCTCGTCCGCCCCCAGCTCGGGACGCCGGTCGGTGAGGTGCGCGGGCATCCGCCCAGGGTATCGGGAGCCCGGCGGCGAGCCGGTGCCGTCCGGCCGTGATGTGATGGAGATCGTGCGCAGCGTGTGGCCCGACCTCCTCGACGACCTCTCCGACGACGACCTGGAACGGATCTACGGATACCCGCAGGCCCTCGACGGGCCCTGGGTGCAGGCCAACTTCACCTCCTCCGCCGACGGCGCCTCGACGCTGGAGGGCCGGTCCGAGGGCCTGTCCGGCCCGGCGGACAAGCGGATCTTCTTCCTCGGCCGTCTGCTGGCCGACGTCGTGCTGGCCGGCGCCGGCACCGTCCGCGCGGAGAACTACCGCGGTGTCCGCACCAGCCCGCAACGCCGGGCGCGCCGGGCACGGCTCGGCCTCGCCGAGGTGCCGCCGATCGCGGTGGTCACCGGCAGCGCCCGCCTCGATCCGGCGGCGCCGCTGTTCACCGACACGACCGTGCCGCCGATCGTGATCACCACCGAGCACGCCCCGGCCGAGCGGCGGGCGGCGCTGGCGGACGCGGGCGCCGAGATCCTCCTCGCCGGGGTGGAGACCATCGACCTGCGCAGCGCGCTCGCGCAGCTGGCGGGCCGCGGCCTGAAACGGATCAACTGCGAGGGCGGGCCGCACCTGTTCGGCGAGCTGGTCGCCGAGGACCTGGTCGACCAGCTGTGCCTGACGGTGGCGCCGTTGCTGGCCGGCGGGGGCGCGGACCGCATCGCGATCGGGCGGATGGCGAGCGGGGCCCGCGCGATGGATCTGGCATCGGTGCTGGTCGAGGACGGTTTCGCGATGCTGCGGTACCGCCGCCGCGGTTAGGGTGGGCCCATGCTGCCGCTGACCCCGCCGATCCAGCCGATGCTGGCGAAACCGGCGAAGGCGATCCCGGACTCCGACGAGCTGCTGTTCGAACCGAAGTGGGACGGCTTCCGCTGCCTCGTCTTCCGCGACGGTGACGAGCTGACGTTGCAGTCGCGGGCCGGCAAGCCGTTGAACCGGTACTTCCCGGAGGTGCTGTCGCGGCTGCCGCCGCTGCTGCCGGACCGGGTGGTGCTCGACGGTGAGCTGGTCGTCGGCCGCGCCGGCCACCTCGACTTCGACGCACTGACCCAGCGCATCCACCCCGCCGAGTCGCGCATCCGGCTGCTCGCCGGGCAGACTCCGGCCACGTTCGTCGCGTTCGACCTGCTCGCGCTCGGCGACGAGCTGTTCCTCGGCGAGCCGACCGGGGCGCGGCGGGCCCGGCTGGCGGAGCTGGCGGGAGGCGGCCTGAACATCACGCCGGCCACCACCGACCCGGCCACAGCGCGGCACTGGTTCGAGCTGTTCGAGGGCGCCGGGCTGGACGGGGTGATCGGCAAACCGCTGGACGCCGGGTACGAGCCGGGCAAACGGATCATGATCAAGTACAAGCACTCGCGCACCGCCGACTGCGTGGTGGCCGGGCTGCGCTGGCACAAGGACTCCACCCCCGGCGAGGCGGTCGGGTCGCTGCTGCTCGGCCTGCACGACGAGCACGGCGTGCTGCACCACGTCGGGGTCGTCGGCTCGTTCCCGGTGACGCGGCGCCGGGAGCTGGCCGGGGAACTCGCGGACCTGATCACCGACGGGCCGCCGCACCCGTGGCTGGACGGCACCGTCGAGGGGCAGCGCCTGCCGGGCGGCATCACGCGGTGGCGGGCCACCGAGCAGCCGTGGGTGCCGCTGCGACCGGAGCGGGTCGTCGAGGTCGCCTACGAGCACACCGAGGGCGGCTACCCGTCGCGGTTCCGGCACACCGCGCAGTTCGTGCGCTGGCGCCCGGACCGCGACCCGGCCTCGTGCGACTACGCCCAGCTCGACGAGCCGGCCCGCTACGACCTCGACGCGGTCTTCCACGGCGAGGTGAAGCGCACCCGCTGACTCCGGGCACACGGGGGTCGTGCGAACCTCGGAGCGGACAAGCACCGCAGCGGAAAGAGGAAACGTCGTGCCACGCCGGGGTCTCGTGGGTCTCGTGGTCGCCGTACTGTCGACGGCCCTCGTCGCCGGGTGCACGGCGGGACCGTCGAAGCGGCCACCGGTGGTGGAGAACGACGAACCGGTCTCCTCCGCGCCGTCGAGTTCCGCCGCGGCCGTGCCGTTGCCGCCCCTGACCGAACCACGCTCGCCGACGCTGGACTGGGCCGACTGCGACCAGCAGACCCGTGGCCGCCTAGGCTCCGCGGCACCGGGCTACCTGCGGTTCAGCTGCGGCACGGTGCTGTCCACGTTGGACACACCGGCGCTGCCGGGCCGGATCCAGACGCGGGTGTCCGTGCTCAGGGCGGGCGACGGCCCGATCCCCCTGGTGGTGGTCAACGACGTCGGCGGCCAGGCCGGCACCCTCTACGCGGCTCGCCTCGCGTCGACGCTGCCGCCCGCGCTGCTGCAGCGGTTCTCGCTGATCGGCGTGGACCGGCGCGGCACGGGTGAATCCGACCCGTTGTCCTGCGTGCCCGACGACACCCGCGGCCAGCTGCTCGACGCCGACCCCGCCGGCCACGACCTGGAACCCCTGCTGGACGCCGCGCGCAAGGCCGGGCAGCAGTGCGCCATCGACCTCGGCGGGGCGCAGCAGGCGTTCGACAGCTGGCGCACCGCGGGCGACCTCGAGGAGATCCGCGGCGAGCTGGGGGTGCCGAAACTGCACGCGCTCGGCCACGGCGAGGGCTCGCAGGTCCTCCTCTCGTACGCGGCCCGGTTCCCGGACCGGGTCGGGCGGTTCGTGCTGGACGGCGTGCCGGACCCGTCCGGCGACACGGCGACCGTGCTCGGCGACCTGGCCGCCGCGCAGCAGGCGGCGCTGGACACCTACGGCCGGGCCGTCGGGCAGGACGCGACGGCGACGGTCACCGCGGTGCTGGACCGGTTGCGCACCGCACCCCAGGTCACCTCGGGTGGTGCCATGTTCGGCCCGGGCCTCGCGCTGCGGGCCGTGGTCGCCGGCCTCGCCGACCGGACCCGCTGGAACGAGCTGGCCCGGGCGCTGGACGCCGCCCGCACCGGCGACATCCGCGCACTGGCGGAGTTCGTCGCGCCGGCACTCAACGGCTCCGACGTCGCACCCTCCAACCTGGACGGAACGCTGGCGACCGAATGCAACGACACGATCGCGCGGGTGCCCGCCGACCGGATCGCCGGGCTGACCGACCAGCTGCGCGGCCGTTACCCGCTCTTCGGCGGGCTCGTGACGCAACCGCTGGCCTGGTGCCTGCCGTGGCCGGCGCGCACCGAACCGCTGCCCACGCCGGGTACTTCGGGAATCCCGCCGATCTTGGTCGCCAGCACCCTGGTCGATCCGGTCACGCCGGAGATCGGCACGGTGCGCGCGGCCCAGCAGATCCCGGGCGCGGTGCGGGTCGCGTGGCAGGGCGCCGGGCACGGCGCGCTGACCTCGCCGTGCGCGGCGGAAGCGGTGCGGGCGTTCCTCGCCGACGGCAAGGTCCCCGCCGATGGCACCCTCTGCCCGGCCTGAGGGCAGGCAGAGCGCACGCGGCCCGTTAGGCTTGTCCACCATGCGCCCGGACCAGCAAGCACTGGGAGTGACAGTGCCCTCATCGACCGTCGAGACGGCGGCCGCGTGGCCGGCACCGCGGGACGGCGGCCGGCGACCGGTGCCCTGGGCGGTCTTCTGGCCGGTGCTGGTGCTGGGCGGGGTGTCCGGTTTCTGGTACGTGCGCGAGGTGCTGGCCAACCTGCCCGCGCTGCTGCACCTGCTCGACCTGGGCGTCTACCAGATCGCGGGTCAGCGGGTGCTGCACGGCGTGTCCGTCTACGACACGCCTCTGCTGGGCCACGTCCGCGGCGTGTGGGAGTTCGTCTACACCCCGTTCGCGGCGCTGCTGTTCGTGCCGCTCGCCCCGCTGACCGGTGCCGGCTTCCGCTGGGTGGGCGCGCTCGCTGACTACGCGATGCTGGTCGTCGGCGTGTGGGCGGCGCTGTCGCTGCTGCGGTTGCGGCGCGACGTGCGGCTGGTGCTGTTCAGCCTGCCGGTCGCGGCGGTGCTGATGTGGTGCGAGCCGGTGCGCGAGACGATGGCGTTCGGTCAGGTCAACATCCTGCTGATGACGCTGGTGCTGCTCGACGTGGCGCTGCCCGACTCGTCGAAGGTCAAGGGCGCGCTGATCGGGATCGCCACCGGGATCAAGCTGACGCCCGCGTTCTTCGTGCTGTACCTGCTGGTCACGCGCCGCTACCGGGCCGCGGCGGTCGCGGGCGGGGCGTTCGCGGCGACCGTCGCGATCGGGTTCGCCGTCCTGCGGCACGACTCGGTGACCTTCTGGTCCGGCGCGTTCGCCGACCCGGCCCGGGTGGGGGTGCCGGAGAACCCGTCGAACGAGTCGCTGCGCGGGTTCTTCGCGCGCACGACCGGCCTCGCCGGGGGCATGCAGATCGGCTGGCTGCTGGCCGCCGTGGTGACGGCGGTGGTGTGCCTGCTTCTGGTGCGCCGCCTGTCCGCGCGGGGCGAGGAGCTGGCCGCGGTGACGCTGTGCGGGCTTGCGATGACGGCCGTCTCCCCGTACAGCTGGGTGCACCACTGGGTGTGGCTGGCGATGCTGCTGATCTGGCTGGCCGATCGCGCCTTCCGCGGCTCCGTGCCGGCCTGGGTCGCGCTGGTCGGCGCCCTCCTCGTGACCTCCGGCGGGGTGCTGCCGCTCGCCGGGCTGCGGGAGAACTCGGTGCTCGAGCTCACCGCGGCCGGGGTGCGGTGGCTGTGCCAGAACGCCTACCTCTGGCTGACGTTCGGGGTGTTTCTCGCGGTCGCGCTCGGTTACCGCGCGGCCGCCAGGACCGATTCGGCCAGCAGCCGGTAGGAGGCGAGCATCTCGGCACGGTCGTAGGTGCTGGTCGTCACCAGGATCTCGTCGGCTCCGGTGCGGGCCACGAGCGCGTCCAGCTTCCGGGCCACGTCCCGGGGCGTGCCGGCGAGGTGCCCCTGCCGGGCCTCGTCGAAGAACGTGCGTTCGCGGCCGGTCATCGTCCGGGTGAGGACCTCGCCCGCGGGCCGCAGCGGCGGGAAGACGCCGTGCGTGCGGGACCAGGCCGCCGACCACGCTTCCGGTACGAGGAGCCGCTCCGCCGCCTCCGCCGTCTCCGCGACGGCCACGGTCGCCGAGACCACCACGTACGGCGCCGGGCAGCGCGCCGACGGCACGAACCCGTCGCGGTAGCGGCCGATGGCCTCCAGCATGGCCGCCTCGCCGCGGACCGCGCCGATCACCAGGGGCAGGCCGAGTTCGGCGGCGAGGTCCGCGCCGGCACCGGTGGCGAGCAGGAAAGCCGGTACCGGTGCGCCTTCGGCGGGGTAGGCGTGCACGCCCGGGTGCTCGCGCTGGGTGCCGTCGAGGTAGCCGAGCAGCAGCCGCACCTGCTCACCGAAGCGGTCGGCGTCGTCCTTGCCGTGGCCGAGGGCGCGCCGCACCCCGCCGGTGAACCCGACCGACCGGCCCAGGCCCATGTCGATCCGACCGGGGTGCAGCGCCTCGAGCACCCCGAACTGTTCGGCCACGACGAGCGGCTGGTGGTTGGGCAGCATCACGCCACCGGTGCCCACGCGGATGCGGGAGGTGGCGGCGGCGACGGCCGCGGCCAGGACGGTGGGCGCGGATCCGGCCACCCCCGGCACGCTGTGGTGCTCGGACACCCAGAACCGGTGGTATCCCAGCTCCTCCGCCTGCCGGGCGAAGGCCACGGTCTCCCGCAGCGCGGCGGCGTGCGTGCCCCCTTCGCGGGTGCGGGACCGGTCGAGCACGGACAGCTTCACGGCCTTCACGGCAAGGTCAACACCCCGGCGGCCGCCGGTGTTCCCACCGCTCGCGGCAACGGATCCGCCACCGCGAGCTGGTGGTCGACGACCTGCCGCTTCGCGACCCCCGCGCCGGGAAGCACTCTTGTCCGGAGTGGACACCCGCAGGGTCCGTGTCCCGGCCCGGTACTCGACCGCGCCGCCACCGGATCACGGCGGTGCCGGAGCGCTTCCGCGTGTGCCCTACCGTGGAGGCCGTGTCCCGTCGCCGAAAACTGATCATCGCGGTCGTCCTGTTCGCGGGTGCGGTCCTCGCGGCGTTCACGCTTCCCGTGCCGAGCCCCGCGGAGCTGCGCGACTGGGCCGCCGGCGCCGGGCCGGTCACCGCACTGGTGTTCCTCGCCGCCTATGCGGTACTCACCGTCGCCCCGATTCCGCGCACCGTGTTCAACCTCGCGGCCGGGCTGCTGCTGGGCGACGCGCTCGGCATCGTGGTGGCCCTCACCGCGACGGCGATCTCCGGCGCGCTCGGGTTCGGCCTCGCCCGCTGGGCCGGCCGGGACCTGGTGTCCCGTCACCTGGAACGGAAAGCGGTGCGCGCGGTCGACGAACGGCTCGCCGGTGGCGGGGTGCTCGCGGTGACGTCACTGCGGCTGATCCCGGTGATTCCCTTCGCACCGCTGGGATACTGCTGCGGCATCCTGTCGGTCGGATTCCGGCCGTATCTGGTCGGTACCGTTCTCGGCAGCCTGCCGGGCACCGTCGCGGTGGTGGTGCTGGGCGACGCGCTCACCGGCGGTACGCCGCCGGCGCTGGTCGCCTGCTACGGTGCCTTCGCGCTCGCCGGTGCCGTCGGCCTCGTGCGAATCGCTCGCGGGACAGCTTACGACGGGCGGATCGGGCAGCCCGCTACACTCGACCCGGTGCGCGAGGAGATCGTTCGCGCGGAGCCAGGCCAGCACATGCGGAGAGTTTCCGAGGAGTAGTCCCATCGACACCGGTCAGCTGATCGCAGGGCACTATCGCCTCGTTGAGCACATCGGCAGCGGCGCCATGGGCGTCGTGTGGCGCGCGGTCGACGAGCGCCTCGAGCGTTCGGTGGCGGTGAAGCAGATCCTCGCCCAGCCGGGCATGTCCGAGACCGAGCGCAACAACATGCGCCAGCGGGCCATGCGTGAGGCGAAGAACGCGGCGCGTTTCCAGCACCCCAACGCCATCGTGGTGTTCGACATCGCCGAACACGGTGGAGATCCGTGCCTGGTGATGGAGTACCTGCCCTCGCGCAGCCTGTCCGCGGTGATCGCCGAGCAGGGCACGCTGCCGCTGGCGGAGGTGGCACACATCGGTCACCAGGTCGCCTCGGCGCTCGTGGTGGCCCACCGCGCCGGCATCGTGCACCGCGACATCAAGCCGGCGAACATCCTGATCGACGAGAACGGCACGGCGAAGATCACCGACTTCGGCATCTCCCGCGCGGCCGGCGACCTCACCCTCACCCAGACCGGGCTGATCGGCGGTACCCCGGCGTACCTCGCGCCCGAGCTGGCGCGCGGCTCGGACCCGGCCCCGGCCTCCGACGTCTTCTCCCTCGGCGCGACGCTGTACCACGCGCTGGAGGGCCAGCCGCCCTACGGCAACAGCTCCAACCAGCTGGCCCTGCTGTACACGGCGGCCAACGGGCAGGTCATCCCGCCACGCCAGTCCGGCATGGCGACCGCGCTGCTGATGAGCCTGCTGCGGGTCGAGCCGGAGGAGCGGCCGACGATGCTGGAGGCCCGGGACCGGCTGGCCGCGCTGGCCAACGGCGAGAAGGACACCCGGGGCACGCTGGTGTCGCCGCCGCTGTACACCTCCGGCCGCCAGCCGGCGGCCGTGCCCGCGGACGCTCCGGCCGAGCGCCCGCCGTGGCAGCGCACCGGTGCCGCCACGGCCGCACCGCCCGCCCCGCCGCAGCGCAGCCCGCGCAACCCGACGGCGGCGTTCATCCCGCCGCCGAAGCCGGCCCAGCCGGCCAAGACTCCGCTGCACAAGCGCAAGGCGGTGCTCGCCGGGTCGGCGGCTGCCGTGATCGCCGTGCTCGTGGTGGTGCTGGTGGTCGCGCTCAACAACCGCGGCAACGAGCCGGACAGCCCCTCACAGGCCAACGCGGGCGGCAACACGGCCACGTCCACTTCGGCACGGCCGAGCACGTCCAGCAGCGCACCGGCGACCGCGCTGGGCAAGACGCCCAACACCGGCGGCTCGGTCAACTGGGGCCAGGCCGGGCAGGTCATGAAGGACTACCTCGACGGCAAGGGCTCCGCCGCGGCGTGGGCCCTGCTCACGCCCGCCGCGCAGGCCGTGTTCGGCAGCCAGCAGGCGTTCCAGCAGTACTGGAGCGAGCACCGGATCGAGCAGTACAGCTCGATTTCGGCGGACAACGGCGCCAACTCCGACGGTTCGGCCGACATGTACGTCAGCATCGCGAATGTTGGGCGCATCAAGTGGCGGGTCGTCAACACCGACCGGGGCATGAAGATCGACGCCAACACCCGCATCGACTGACCTACCCTGGTCGGTATGACCGAAGGCGGCCGCGACCCGCGGTTCGACGACGACCTGATCGGGCTGGACCCCGACGATCCGGAGGCGCAGGCGTTCGCGCGGCACCTGGACCGGATGCAGCGGACCGAGCCCGGGTTCACCGTCGAGGCCACCCTGCACAACGTGGCCGAGTTCGCCGAGTCCAGCACCCGGGCCGGCGGCTTGCGCTGGTGGATCGCCGCGACCGTGGTGGTGCTGCTGGTCCTGGGCGTGATCGTCGCCGCGTGGGACATCGTGGTGCAGGCCGTGCAGTGGCTGTCCGAGTAGCCTGGACGGTATGAAGCCCCGCATGGAACCGGTCGTGGGAGCCACGCCGAAGGTCGTCAAGCCGGACGACGAGTGGCGCGAGCAGCTCTCCCCCGAGGAGTACGCGGTGCTGCGCCAGGCCGGCACCGAGCGGCCGTTCACCGGCGAGTACACCGACACCAAGACCACCGGCGTCTACGAGTGCCGCGCGTGCGGCGCCGAGCTCTTCCGCAGCGACACGAAGTTCGACAGCCACTGCGGCTGGCCGTCGTTCTTCGACCCGGCCTCGTCCGACGCCGTGCTGCTGCGCGAGGACCGGTCGCTGGGCATGGTGCGCACCGAGGTGCTGTGCGCCACCTGCCACAGCCACCTGGGTCATCTGTTCGAGGGCGAGGGCTACGCGACCCCGACCGACCAGCGGTACTGCATCAACTCGATTTCACTGCGCCTGGTCCCGGCCGAGTAGCGGGCCGGCTGGACCGCCGCGCCCGGCATCGGCGGGAGCCTGACGACCGTCCCCATGAGGGAACCGGCGGCCGTCGCGGGTCGTCTCACCGTGGCACGGGCTGATGCGGAGGTGCCGGCGTTGGGGGTTGAGGAGACGGTCAAGGACGCCGGCGGGTCCGGGTACTGGGGACTTCCGCTGCCGGCGTTCCTCGTGATCTACGTCGGGCTGGTGCTGCTCCCGATCGTGGTGCGCCTGGTCGGCCCGCGGCTGCTGGAGGGACGTGCGGGCGCGCCGCACCGGACGCCCGGCCCGGCCGAGCTGGGGTTCCTGGCCGGCGGCCCGATGCGCGCGACCGACGCGGCCCTGGCCGACCTGGTGGAACGCCAGCAGGTCCGGGTGAGCTACGCGGGACGGCTCACCACGACCGGCGACCGTCCCCCGGCCGACGAGCTGGGCGCGGCGGTGTGGGCGAGCGTGCACCACGAACGCGGCGCGGCGACACTGCACACCGTGCGGGCGGCCCTGCGCGATGGCATCGTGCTCGACGTCGCGCGCGACCGGCTCGCGGAGGCCGGGCTCCTGGTCGAGCAGGGCCCGCTGAAGAACATCCGGCGGCTGGCCGCGGTCCTGATGGTCGCCGTCGCGATCGTCGCGTTCACGAGCTTTCCCAGCGGCGGTTTCGTGCTCGCCCTGGCGCCCGCCGCGATCCTGTGGGCGGTCACCGGCCGGCCGGGCGCCCGCCCGCCCCGCACCAGGACCGGCGACGAGGTCGTCCGGTCGGCGTCGGGCACGAGCGCGGCGCACGCGGTGGCGCTGGGCGGCCTGACCCGGTACCCGGACCGGGACATCGCCGCGGCGCTGAGCGCGGCGCCCGCCCCGCGACCGCAGAAATCGCGCGGATGGGCCAGTTCGTCGGGATCCTCGTGGGGCGGTGCCTCCTCGTGCGGGTCGTCGAGCAGCTGCAGCAGCTCGTGCGGCGGGAACTCGTGCGGCGGCGGCAGTTCCTGCGGCGGCAGTTCCTGCGGCGGCAGCTCGTGCGGTGGCGGCGGGTGCGGAGGTGGCTGACCGGCTGGGCGTGGGGATCGGCTGGCGCCCCGAGATCGACCTGTCCATCGCCCGCATGCCGGGCGTGGAGTGGGTCGAGGTGATCGCGGAGAACCTGCACCCCGGGCACCTGCCGGCTGCTCTCACCGAGCTGCGCGCGCGGGGCCTGCCGGTGCTGCCGCACGCGGTGTCGTTGTCGCTCGGCGGCGCCGAACCGCTGGACACGCGGCGGGTCGAGCACCTCGCGGCAGTGGCCGACGAGCTGGACGCGCCGCTCGCCAGCGACCACGTCTGTTTCGTGCGCGCGGGCGGTCTCGACGCCGGGCACCTGGTGCCGCTCCCCCGCACCAGGGAGGCGCTCGACGTGCTGGCCGGGAACGTGCGGCTGGCGCAGTCGATCATCGGGCGGCCGTTCGCGCTGGAGAACATCGCCGCGCTGCTGGAGTGGCCGGACTCGGAGATGGACGAGGCCGCGTTCCTGCGCGAGCTGACCGAGCGGACCGGCTGCCTGCTGATCGTGGACGTGGCGAACCTGTATGCGAACGCGCGCAACCTGGGCACGGATCCGGCGGCCTTCCTCGACGAGGTGCCGCTGGAACGTCTGGCGTACGTGCATGTCGCGGGCGGGGTCGAGGTGGACGGGATCTACCACGACACGCACACGCATCCCGTGCGGCCGGAGGTGCTGGACCTGCTCACCGAACTGCGGCGCCGGGCCGATCCGCCGGGTGCCCTGCTGGAACGGGACGGCGCCTACCCGCCCGACGACGAACTGGCCGCCGAGCTCGCCGCGATCCGGGACCGGTTGTGAGCCGCGCGGAGCTGGCCGCCCGCCAGGCCGCGTTGCTGCGCGCACTGCTGGCCGGCGAGCAGGCCCCCACCGGTTTCGACCCCGGGCGCGTCGCCGCCGAAATCCGCGCCCTGCGCGCCAAACGCGGCTCCATCGTCGCCGACCTGCGTCCGGACCTGCCCCAGGCGCTCGGCGAGCGGTTCCGCCCCCTGTTCGACGCCTACGCGGCGGCCACGCCCCGCACGGACGGCATCGGCTACCGCCAGGACGCCGCGAACTTCGCCGCCTGGCTCACCGAGCGCGGCGAACTGCCCCGGCCACGCCGGAGGTTCCGCCTCGGCCGGTGAGTAGCGCTGCCGGGTCGTCCCGACCCGGGCCGGCCCCGCTCCACGGCGGCGTCACCGGTCAGGTCGCGCCCACAGTGGGCCGAGCACCTACGGCAGGTTGGCGATCAGCTCGGCCGGCGGGACCCGCGTCCCGGTGTAGAACGGGGTCTCCACACGCACGTGCCGGCGCGCCTCGGTGGCGCGCAGGTGGCGCATCAGGTCGACGATGCGGTGCAGCTCGTCGGCCTCGAAGGCGAGGATCCACTCGTAGTCGCCCAGCGCGAACGACGCCACGGTGTTGGCCCGGACGTCCGGGTAGTCGCGGGCCTCCTTGCCGTGGTCGGCGAGCATCTTGCGGCGCTCGGCGTCCGGCAGCAGGTACCACTCGTAGGACCGCACGAACGGGTACACGCAGATGTACTTGCGCGCCTCTTCACCGGCCAGGAAGGCGGGGATGTGGCTGCGGTTGAACTCGGCGGGCCGGTGCAGCGCGAACTGGCTCCACACCGGCGTCGACACGCGGCCCAGCGGGGTGCGGCGGAACCCGGTGTAGGCGGCCTGCACCTGCTCGGCGGTCTCGGCGTGCCACCAGATCATGAAGTCGGCGTCGGCCCGCAGCCCGGCGACGTCGTACACGCCGCGCACCACGACTCCCTTGCCCTCCAGGGCGTCGAGGTACCCGGTGGTCTCCGCCGCGGCCTGCCCGCGGTCCTCGGGGAGCCGCCCGGGCTCGACCCGGAACACCGACCAGGCGGTGTAGCGGATGGTGTCGTTGAGCTCCTGGTAGTTCAGCCGCGCCATGTCCCCATCTTCCCACCGCGGCCGAAGCCGCTGCTAGCGCACCAGGTGTGAGGTGATGCGCGCCGCTGCCGCGGTGGCCGTCGCGATGCACGCGGGCACCCCGACACCGTGCAGCGCGGCCCCGGCCAGCGCCAGCCCGGGCACCTCCGCCACGGCGCGCTCGGCGCGGCCGACCAGGTCGAGGTGGCCCGGCCCGTACTGCGGCAGCCCGCCGCCCCAGCGGGTCACCACGACGTCGATGGGCTCGGCGGTGATGCCGGTCAGCTCGGCCAGATCGGCGCGCACCAGGCGGACCAGGTCGTCGTCGTCGCGGTGCAGCGCGCCGGGTTCGCCGAAGCGGCCGACGGAACCACGCACCAGCACCGGGCCGGTGTCCAGGTGGGCCCACTTGCGGGAGGAGAAGGTGAACGCCTTCGCGGCGAACGGAGTCCCGTCGGCGCGGCGTTCCCGTGCGCCGATCAGCACCCCGGACGCGTCCGGTAGTTCCGTGCCCGGCGGCAGCGCCATCGCCACGACCGCCATCGACGCCAGCTCGACCTCGCCGAGGGCGGCGGACGCGGCCGGGACGACCCCGGCGAGCAGCTTGCGTGCGGCGGGCGCGGGCACCGCGAGCAGCACGGCGTCGGCGTCGACGGCCTCACCACCGGCCGCCAGCTGCCAGCCGTTCGCGCGGCGGTGCAACGCGGTGACCGTTCGTCCGAGGCGCACGTCCGGCTTGGCGAGCTCGACGAGCCGGTCGACGAGGGTGCCCAGGCCACCGGGCAGGGTGGCGAACACCGGCGCATGGCTGGGCCGCTCCGGGATCAGCCCGGCCGCGGCCGCGGTCAGCGACGGCGCGCCGCGGTCCAGGGCGGCGGCCAGGGCGGGAACCGTGGCCCGCAAGCCCAGCCCGTCCGCGCCGCCCGCGTAGACGCCGCCGAGCAGCGGGTCGACCAGCCGGTCCACCAGCTCGTCCCCGAAGCGTTCCCGCAGCAGCGCGCCCAGCGCGACGTCGTCGTCCAGGGTCACCGGGGGCAGGTCCGGTTCGGCCGCGACCCGGGCACGGGCGCCGGGCGAGAGCACGTCCGCGACGGCGTCCGGCGAACCCGGGATGCCCATGAGGGTGCCGCCGGGCAACGGGGTCAGGCGCCCACCGGCTCGCACGGTCGAGCGCGCGCCGGTCGGGTGCACCAGGCCGAGCCCGAGGTCGGCGGCCAGCGCCGCCCCTTCCGGCCGGCGGGCGAGGAACGCCTCGGCGCCGGTGTCGTAGCGCACGCCCGCGACCTCGGCGGTGCGCAGCTTGCCGCCGAGGCTGTCCCCCGCCTCGAAGAGTGTGATCGCCGCGCCGTCGCCCAGCGCGGCCCGCAGGCGGTACGCCGCGACCGCGCCCGAGACACCTCCGCCGACGACCGCGACGTGCATCAGGGCTCCAGGCTGTGGACGAGTTCGACGATGCGGGTCAGCACCCCGGGGTCGGCGCCCGGCGGCACGCCGTGACCGAGGTTGAAGATGTGCGCGGCGGCGGCGCGGCCCTCGGCGGCGATGCGGCGCACCTCGGCCTCGATCACCGGCCAGGACGCGCCCAGCAGCGCCGGGTCCAGGTTGCCCTGCACCACCGGGGTGGGCTCGCCGTTGGCGGTCAGCCGCCGCACGGCCTCGTCCAGCGGGATCCGCCAGTCGACACCCACCACGTCGGCCCCGGCGTCGCGCATCGCGGACAGGATTTCACCGGTACCGACGCCGAAGTGGATGCGCGGCACGTCCAGGTCGGCCACCGCCGCCAGCACGCGGGCGGAGTGCGGCAGCACGAACTCGCGGTACTCCCGCAGGGTGAGCGCGCCGGCCCAGGAGTCGAACAGCTGCACCGCATCAGCGCCGGCCTCGACCTGCCCGCGCAGGAAGGTCACCGCGATGCCGGCGAGCCGCGCGGCCAGGTCGTGCCACAGCGCGGGCTCGGAGTGCATCAGGGCCTTGGTGCGCTCGTAGGTGCGGCTGGGGCCGCCCTCGATGAGGTAGGAGGCGAGCGTGAACGGCGCGCCGGCGAACCCGATCAGCGGCGTCTCGCCGAGGCGTTCGACCAGCAGGCGGGTGCCGTCGAGGACCGGTTCCAGCCGCGCCGGGTCCAGCTCGGGCAGGCCGGCGACCGCGGCCGCGTCGCGCACCGGGGCGGCCACGACGGGACCGGTCCCCGGCACGATGTCGACGTCGATCCCGGCGGCGACCAGCGGCACCACGATGTCGCTGAAGAAGACGGCGGCGTCCACGCCGTGGCGGCGCACCGGCTGGAGCGTGATCTCGGCGATCATCTCCGGGTCGAAGCACGCCGTCAGCATCGGCACGCCCTCGCGCAGCGCGCGGTATTCGGGCAGCGACCGGCCGGCCTGGCGCATGAACCAGACGGGCAGCCGCGCGGGACGGCGGCCGCGCGCGGCGGCCAGGAAGGGCGACGCGGTGAGGTCACGGGGATCACGGGGGTCACGGAGTTCGCCGTGGGCCGCTCCCGGCCGCGAGTGCGCAGTGGTGGACATCGTCAACCATGGTGCCACGCCCCCGGACGTCGGCTTTCCTCGGCGCGTCTGCCGCCCGGCGCCGCCGCGCCGCCTTACAGTCGGGCTGTGACCGCGATGACGCATGCGCCCGAGATGTTCCGCCAAGCTGTCGCGGCGCTGCAGGCCCTCCGGCCCCGACCGGAGATGACGCTCGAGCCGATCCGCGCACCGCAGCGGCTCGCGCCCTGGTCCTACGCGCTCAGCTGCGACGCGGCCGGTCCCGCGGACGTGACGGCCACCGGCCGCCTGGTGCTGCTGCACGACCCGGAGGGCCAGGAGTCCTGGCACGGCGTGCTGCGCGTGGTGGTCTACGTGCGCGCGGAAATCGACCGGGAGCTGGCCAGCGACCCGTTCCTGCCCGCGGTCGGCTGGTCGTGGCTCACCGACGCGCTGGAGAACTCGGGTGCGTCCTGGACCGCGCTCGGCGGCACGGTGACCGAGACCTCGTCGGCCCGCTTCGGCGACATCAGCGGTCCCGCCCGTACCGACGATCTCGAGCTGCGGGCGTCCTGGACCCCGGTGGAGGAGGACGTCCGTCCGCACGGCGAGGCGTTCTGCCAGCTGATGTCGAGCGTGGCCGGGCTGCCGCCGGTCGGGGTCTCGATGTTCGGGCACCGGCAGAGCGGCTGACGCCACAGACGCGGCCAGTTGTGACGCAGACCTCACTTCGGGCGGCCGGTAGTCCGGTGCCAGTGCCTCCCGCCCCCGGTTCCGGAGCGGCCGACGGCCGTCTACGCTGCGCGTTGGCCCGGTTACCTCGACCCGACGACCCGGTTAGCTCGACCAGGGAGCGTGGCGCGGTCCGCCGAGCGAGCAGATGCACGGTCCGTATGCACGCGCATCTCTGCGTGCCGAACTATGTTAAATCGCTGGCGCTGGGCGATCCGTTAGCCACGGTGAGTGCATTGGTCCGATCGTGCTACAGCGATGCCAGCTAGTAACTACCCGATCGGGACAGATACCCGTTCGATCCCCCCGCGGACGGCGATCGACGGCTAGAGTGCCCTTCGACGACACCACTTTCGGTCTACAGCTGGCGCGGCTGATCGGCCGAAAGTACCCGGTGCCGGTCGGGGGGCACGACCGACTCCAGGGAGGTAGTGACGTGGCTGCCGTCGGCTTGTCGCAGGCCGTCAGATCCACGCCAGCCGGTGCTTTGCCGGCGAGCATGGTTCCGCATCCGCGGGAAGAGCTGTTTTCCGTGCTGGTGGTCGACGACCACCCGCTGCTGAGGGAGGCGATTGCCGCACGACTCGCACAGATGGGTGCGGGCACCGTACACGAGGCCGCCTCGGTGGCCGAGGCGAGGGCGCGGGCTGCCGCGACGGGTCCGTGTGACCTGGCCATCCTCGACCTCGGACTGCCGGACGGCAGTGGGATCGACCTGGTGACGGAGCTCCGTAGCCAGGGCTGGCCCCGCATCGTGGTGCTCGCCTCGTCCGACGATCCGTATGCCGTGCGCTCGGCCTTCCAGGCCGGTGCCCAGGCGTACCTGCTGAAGTCGGCCTCCCCCGTGGTGGTGACCGACGGGGTGCGCCGGGTGCTGGACGGCGGGGTGTACGCGGACCCGAGCGTGGCCCCGGTCCTCGCGACCGGCACGCGGGTGCCGGGCACCGACAACACGCCGCGGGAGCTGTCCGCGCGCGAGGTCGAGGTGCTGCAGCTGGTCGCCGACGGCCAGTCCAACAAGGAAATCGGCGAGGAGCTCAGCCTCTCCGCGCTCACCGTCAAGTCGCACCTGTCCCGGATCGGGCGCAAGCTCGGCACCGGCGACCGGGCGCAGATGGTGGCGCTGGCGATGCGAGCCGGCGTGATCCGCTGATTCAGCCGAACAGGGTCCCAACGGACGGGCGTACCGGTGACGGTGCGCCCGTCCCGTAGGGTTGTCCGACGTGGAAACCGCAGATCACGTGCCTGACACCAGCGAACCGGCTGTCCCGGTCACCCTCACCGAGCCGTCCGAAGGGACGCCGGACGTGGTGGCGGACGAGCAGGCGCTGGCGCACGCCTGCGATCGGCTCGCCGCCGGCACGGGCGCGATCGCGGTGGACACCGAGCGCGCGTCCGGCTACCGCTACTGGCCCAAGGCCTACCTGGTGCAGCTGCGCCGCGAGGGCTCGGGCACGGTCCTGGTGGACCCGATCGCCCTCCCGGGCCGGCTCGGGCCGCTCCAGGAGGTGCTCAACGGCCAGGAGTGGGTGCTGCACGCCGCCTCGCAGGACCTGCCGTGCCTGGCCGAGCTGGGCCTGGTCCCCGGCAGCCTGTTCGACACCGAGCTGGCCGGGCGGCTGGCCGGGTACGAACGGGTGGCGCTCGGCACGCTGGTCGAGCTGCTGCTGGGCTACCACCTCGAGAAGGGGCACAGCGCCGCGGACTGGTCGAAACGGCCGTTGCCGGTGGACTGGCTCAACTACGCGGCGCTGGACGTCGAGCTGCTGATCCCGCTGCGGGAGAAGCTCGAGGCGGAGCTGGACGCGCAGGGCAAGCTGGACTGGGCACGTCAGGAGTTCGAGGCCGTGCGGACCGCCCCGCAGCCCGCCCCGCGGACCGAGCCGTGGCGCCGCACGTCAGGAATTCACAAGGTGCGCACCGCCCGGGGGCTCGCGGCGGTGCGGGCGCTGTGGGAGGCGCGGGACGAGCTGGCCCGCAAGCGCGACCGGGCGCCGAGCCGGGTGCTCCCGGACAGCGCGATCGTCAACGCGGTGCTGGCCGACCCGAAGTCCGTCGCCGAGCTGCAGGCGCTGCCGGTCTTCGGTGGCCGCGTGCAGCGCCGGTACACCGGCAACTGGTTCCGGCACCTGCAGGCGGCCCGTCAGCTGCCGCGGGACCAGCTGCCCAACCCGGCACAACCCAACGACGGCCCGCCCCCGGCGAACCGCTGGGCGGACAAGGACCCCGACGCGGCAGCCCGCCTGGCCGCGGCGCGTGCCGGCCTGGCGAAGCTCGCCGAGCACCACCAGCTGCCGGTGGAAAACCTGCTGCTGCCCGACCTGTTGCGCCGCACCTGCTGGCGGCCGCCGGAGGACCGGAGCGCCGAGGGCGTGTCCGCGGCGCTCGCCGCGGGCGGCGCCCGGCCGTGGCAGATCGAGCTCACGGCACCGGTACTGGTGGAAGCACTCCAGGCGACGGCCTGATCGCCGCCGGCCGCGCACCGACCGCCGCACAGCAACACAACGCGACCGGCCGCTCCCGGGCCTGTCAAGCGGCGCGCAACCGCCATCCGGGGCAACGGAACTGAGCACGGCCCAGACCTCCCCCGCTCCCGATCCACAGCCCGCCGTTGGTCGCCGACCAGCGGGGTCAACGGCAACCTTTCCGCCGCCGCACGGCGCCGGGCCGCGCACACCTACTCGTGGAAAGAAATCGCCGAGCCGACGAACAGTACGAAGGCTGCCTGTCGTTCTTCGACGTCCGCGGCCAGGTCCCCCGCTCGCACGTCATCCAGGTCGAACACACCACCCTCGACGGCACCACCATGATCACCCTGTTCGAGCGCGCCCGCCTGGACCCCCACGAGGTCGACCACCTGCACGGCCACGTCTACACCGGCCGCATACGCCCCCGAAGCGAGCGATCCCCGTGGAGCAGTACCGCGGCACCCGCACCGCCTGGGTTCGAGATGGAGGACCCCGGCTGGAGCGCCGCCGCGAGCCGCACCCAAGCCGCCGTCCGCGACAGCAACGTCGCGGAAGTCCAAGCCGCCATCCGCGAAAATCGCCAACCGCGGGCGTGCTGATTGCCTGATGGTCCCTCGGTGCCCACAGATGTTCGGGGTGGCGCCGATAACGGTGCAGAACGCGCTACGCAAGTGCGCACGGCCGGTCTCATCGTTTATCGGCACGGCAGTGGCGTCTTCGTCCGAACTCGGCGCGGCAGGCTGGAGGTATTCGCCCGGCAGTCCGGCGCCGAGACCGCGACGCACATCATTGAGCGGATCAGAAGACTGCCGGATGCCTGACCGGGCAACCTTGGCTGCTTTGCCGTGCTACTTGAACTTGAACCCGTGATGTCGGCTGCCTTCGGGGCATGATCGGAGACCTGGGTGGATGAGTGGGCCCTACCAGGCCGGGCGTGGGTCCTGGCGCTCGGTGGAGAAGCCAGGCGGAACCGTCGATTCCGTCCGCCACAGCAGGCCCGGGTCAGGTGGATACGCCTCAGTAGTCGGCGCCGGAGGGTACAGACGTCGATGGCCAGGAAGCGGCACCTCGGTCAGTACGCCGCGTTGGAGCATCCATAGCCCGAAGCAGTCGTCCTCCTCGTCATGGATGAGTACCTGCACACTCGCCGGTTCCGGCCACGCCAGGGACTCCAGGTGTCGAAACAGGCCGGATCGCGGACGTACACGGGAGAACTCGATCACCCACCCTTCGACAAAGGGGTGGAGCCGCTCGAAACGACCTTGCCAGTCACGCGAGTCGTCCGGCCGCGTCAGGGGTTCCATCACCTCGTCCGCGTACCGTGCCAGCACGATGACCTCAGCGGTTCTGCTCATGCCGAAGTATCTGCACGCTCCGTGGGCCGGGGGCAATCGTATTCCAAGGTGCAGCCGAGGTCACGGCATCTTCCGGCCGATCACGTGTTGAGAGCGAGACGGGCGCCGACGAGGCAGCCGTCGATGACCTCTGGTCGATACTGCTGTCAGGCGAACGGCACCGGGTGGGTAGCCGCACGGCGCGCTGGAACCAGTAGCCCCAGTGCTCGGCGCGCACGGTGTACTCGTACTCGATCCAGCAGTGCTCGCCCGGATACAGCGGGAAGTGCCCGTGCGCGCCGGCGAAGAGCAGCCAGACCTCTTTGAACGCGTCACGGTCGTGGTGGATGGTCCGGTCCCTCGGCTTGGCGCGGTGCTGGCCGTGCCAGGCGTGCAGGTCGATCTCGTCCCGGGTGAGCGGACTTTCGCTGTAGAGCTGGTTGGAGCGTTGCGGGTCGCCGGGGTAGCGATCGACGGAGATGCGGATCGGATAGCGGGTGGTCGGCTGGCTGCTCTGTTGACCAGGCGCCGGCGCTGGGTCAGCGGGTGCACCCCGGCGTCGAAGCGCAGGGTCGCGTCGTCGACCGCCACGGTCGGCGTGGCCCCCTTGGATTCTGGCGGCGGCATGATATGCGTCCGACCTGGTCGCCGTGGCGCTGGCCCATGACGTGCTGCGCCACCGGCTCGGACGCCTTGACGCCGCTGCTCGGCGGCTGCACCACCATCCGGAATCAGAGGCGGAGGAGGTCACCTCGAACGGATCGGTGACCACCCACCCCGCTCTCGGGGGTTCGAGCGCGCCGCTCGAAAAGGTGGTCTCACCCACTCCACCAGGCCACACCCTGGTTACCGACGGGTAACCGGGGCTAGAGTGACGGTATTACCGCCGGGTAACCGGCGGCCCGGAACTGACAGAGGGAGCACATCGTGGCCGCAACCCCCCTTGCGCCGACCGCGCGGGCGGTGCGCACCGTGGCCTTCGTCGAGGGGGTCCGCACCCCGTTCGGCAAGGCGGGTGACAAGGGCATCTACGCCGGCACCAGGGCCGACGACCTCGTGGTCAAGGTCATCCGCGAGCTGCTGCGCCGCCATCCGGAACTGCCACCGGAGCGGGTGGACGACGTCGCCATCGCCGCCACGACCCAGACCGGCGACCAGGGTCTCACGATCGGCCGCACGGCCGCCCTGCTCGCGGGCCTGCCGCGGTCCGTGCCGGGCTACGCGATCGACCGCATGTGCGCCGGTGCGATGACCGCCGTCACCACCGTCGCCGGCGGGATCGGCTTCGGCGCCTACGACATCGCCATCGCGGGCGGCGTCGAGCACATGGGCCGCCACCCGATGGGCGAGGGCGTCGACCCGAACCCGCGGATCGTGGCCGACCGGCTCGTCGACCCGTCCGCGCTGGTGATGGGCCAGACCGCGGAGAACCTGCACGACCGCTTCCCGGCGATCACCAAGCGCCGCGCGGACGAGTACGCCGCGCAGAGCCAGGAGCGCTACGCGGACGCGGTCAAGGCCGGCAAGATCGGCCCCGAGCTGGTGCCGGTCGCGATCCGCTCGGAGCTGGGCTGGGGCCTGGCCACCGAGGACGAGCCGCCGCGGCCGGGCACCACGGTGGAGAGCCTGGCGAGTCTCAAGACCCCGTTCCGCCCGCACGGCCGGGTCACCGCGGGCAACGCGGCCGGCTTGAACGACGGGGCGACCGGTGCCCTGCTCGCCGACGAGGAGACCGCCCGCGAGCTGGGCCTGCCCGTCGCGATGCGGATGGTCGGCTACGCCTTCGCTGGCGTCGACCCCGAGGTGATGGGCGTCGGGCCGGTGCCGGCCACCGAGAAGCTGCTCGCGCGCACCGGCCTGACGATCGGCGACATCGGCCTGTTCGAGATCAACGAGGCGTTCGCGGTGCAGGTGCTGGCCTTCCTCGACCACTTCGGCATCGAGCAGACCGACCCGCGGGTCAACCCGTGGGGCGGCGCGATCGCCTGCGGCCACCCGCTGGCCTCCTCCGGCGTGCGGCTGATGACGCAGCTGTCCCGCCAGTTCGCCGAGCACCCCGAGGTCCGCTACGGCATCACCACGATGTGCATCGGCCTCGGCATGGGCGGCACCGTGATCTGGGAGAACCCTGCCTACGACGGGAGTGACAAGTGACGTTCACGGTCGAGCAGGCCGAGGCCGCGTTCCCGGACGAGGTCGTCACGCGGGCGACCACGCGCCTGATCGCGGTACCCGGCCTGGACAAGCAGGTCGCCCTGATCACGCTGGACAACGGGCACGACCACACCCGCCCGTCCACCTTCGGCCCGCAGGGCCTGGTGAGCCTGAACGCCGCGCTGGACGAGGCGTTCGCCGCGGAGCCGGCGGCCGTCGCGGTCACCGGCAAGCCGTTCATCTTCGCCGTCGGCGCGGACCTCTCCGGCATCGAGGCGGTCTCGGACCCGGCACTGGCGCACGAGATCGCCGAGACCGGTCACGCGGTGTTCCGCCGCCTGACCGACTCGGCGATCCCGACCTTCGCCTTCGTCAACGGCGCGGTCATGGGCGGTGGTCTCGAACTGGCCTTGTCCTGCCACTACCGCACGCTGTCGGAGTCGGCGGCCGCGATCGCCTTCCCCGAGGTGTTCCTCGGACTGTTCCCGGGCTGGGGCGGCACGCAGCTGCTGCCGAACCTGATCGGGCCGGACGCCGCGGTCACCGTGATCATCGAGAACGCGCTGAACCAGAACAAGATGCTCAAGCCGAAGCAGGCCGCCGAGCTGGGCATCGTGGACGAGCTGCTGGGCAGCGCGGACTTCCTCGAGCAGTCCCTGCGGTGGCTGGCGCGAGTGGTCCGCGGCGAGGTCACCCCGCAGCGCGCGGAGATCGACCGCGGTGCCGGCTGGGACGCCGCGATCGCCCGGGCCAAGGCCATTGTGGACGGTCGGACCAAGGGCGCGTCGCCCGGTGCCACCAAGGCCGTCGAGCTGCTGGAACTGGCGCGTGCCAACGACCTGGACGCCGGCTACGCGGCCGAGACCCAGGCACTGGCCCAGTTGCTGCTGGACGACACGCTGCGCGCCGGGCTGTACTCGTTCAACCTGGTCAACAAGCGGGCCAAGCGGCCGGCCGGCGCACCGGACAAGTCGCTGGCCCGCAAGGTGACCAAGGTCGGCGTGGTGGGCGCCGGCCTGATGGCCAGCCAGCTCGCGCTGCTGTTCGTGCGGCGGCTTAAGGTCCCGGTCGTGCTGACCGACGTGGACCAGGCACGCATCGACAAGGGTGTGTCCTCTGTGCACGGCGAGATCGACAAGCTGCTCGGCAGGAAGCGGATCTCGCCGGACGAGGCCAACCGGCTCAAGGCACTGGTGAGCGGCTCGCTGGACAAGGCCGCCTTCGCCGACGCCGACTTCGTGATCGAGGCCGTGTTCGAGGAGATGGGCGTCAAGCAGCAGGTCTTCGGCGACCTGGAGAACTACGTCCGGCCCGAGGCGATCCTGGCAACCAACACCTCGTCGCTGTCGGTGTCGGAGATGGCGTCGAAGCTGCGGCACCCGGAGCGGGTCGTCGGGTTCCACTTCTTCAACCCGGTGGCCGTGCTGCCGCTGCTGGAGATCGTGCGCGGCGCGAAGACCGACGACGCGGCGCTGGCGACCGCGTTCGCGGTGGGCAAGCAGCTCAAGAAGTCCAGTGTGCTGGTCTCCGACGCCTCGGCGTTCGTGGTGAACCGGCTGCTGCTGCGCTTCCTCGGCGAGGTGCTGACCGCCGTCGACGAGGGCACGCCGTTCGAGGTGGCCGACCGTGCGCTGGAGCCGCTGGGCCTGCCGATGTCGCCGCTGACGCTGATGCAGCTGGTGGGCCCGGCGATCGCGCTGCACGTGGGCGAGACGCTGCACGCGGCGTTCCCGGACCGCTTCGGTGTGAGCGAGAACCTGAAGAAGTTCGTCGCGTCCGGCAAGACCGCGGTGTGGCAGTGGGACGACCAGGGCAACCAGACGGTCGACCCGGAGGTCGCCGCGCTGTGGCAGCAGGGCGACAAGCCCTCGACGGCGGAGGAGCTGCGGGAGCGGGCGCTGTCCGCGATCGCCGGGGAGATCCGGATCATGCTCGACGAGGGCGTGGTCGCGGAGCCGCAGGACATCGACCTCTGCCTGATCCTGGGCGCCGGCTGGCCGTTCTGGCTCGGCGGCATCACGCCGTACCTGGACCGGACGGGTGTGTCGGCGAAGGTGACCGGAAAGCCGTTCCTGGCGCCGGGCGTGGCGTCCGTGCCCGCGTAGCGGCCCAGCCCGGAGGCCCTCTCGCGCGTCCTTCCGCGCGGGAGGGCCGTTCAGCTTCCGCCGTTCGGCGGCCGGAACGCCGCGGTGGACGCCCGCACCCGCAGTTCCGGCTCCAGGCGTTGCGACTGCGCGTGCCCTCCGTTGAGGACCGTGACGAGCAGTTCCAGCGCACGCCGCCCCATCTCGTGCATCGGGGAGCGCACAGAGGTCAGCGGCACCGGCAGTTCGGCGGCGAGTGGGATGTCGTTGAACCCGGCGACCGCGACGTCCGCGCCGGGCCGCAGACCGGCGTCGCGCACGGCGCCGAGGGCACCGATGGCGGCGAAGTCGTTGACGGCGAAGAGGGCGGTCGGCCGGGGATCCGCGGCGAGGAGCCGCTCGGCCGCCCGGTGCCCGCTCGCGGTGTCGAATCCGGAGTGGACGGACGTCACGTCGAGCCCTTCCTCGCGGTAGCGGTCGGCGAACCCGGCCGTCCGGTCGATGCCGGTGCTCGCGAACGGCTCCCCGGCGATCACCGCGGCGCGCCGGTGGCCCAGCGCGAGGAAGTGCTCGGCCACCAGCCGCCCGCCGCGGTAGTCGTCGCAGGTGACCGCGGGGTGCTCGCCGGCATGGCGGCTGACCAGGACGAACGGGACAGCGCGCTCGGCCAGTTCGCCGGTGAGGACGCCGTCGTGGTGGGCGTCGCCCAGGACGAGCCCGTCCACCCGGCGCGACAGCGCCAGCTCGGTCCGCGCGCGTTGCTCGGCCGGCCGGTCGTGGCTGTTCATCACGAACGTCGCCAGCCCGTGCCCCGCGGCGGCGTCCTCGATGCCCTCGTAGATGGTGGCGAGGACGACGTCGGACAACCGCGGCACCAGGACGCCCACCAGGTTGCTGCGCTGGGTGCGCAGGCTCGTCGCGTGCGGGTTGGGCCGGTAGTCCAGCCGGGCCGCCCACTCCCGGATCGCCTCGGCCGTCTCCCGGGACGCGGCGCGCGCCGCGTCCTCCGGCGACCCGTTGAGTACCCGGGACACGGTCGACACGTCGACCCCGGCGCTGCGCGCGATGGTCCGCAGCGTCGCCGGCCGCTTCCGCACCTCTCGGCCCACTTCCCACCTTTCGCCGGTGCCGCCCCTTGACGTCGGCTTCCGGATCCAGTGATACTACCCAAACGATTTCCCCAAACGTTTGGGTCGCAGAACAACTCGCACCCAATCGTTTGTGTCACGGAAGGATCCCGCGTGTCGTCATCCCTGCCGACCAGGACGGCCCCACCCCCGGGCGCGGGCTGGTTCGCACACCGCTCCGTCGCCGGACTGGCCGCGGACCTGCGCGCCGGGCGGCTCACCGCGCGTGACCTGGTCGCCGCCGCGCTCGCCGAGATCGAGCGGTGGGACCCGGTCGTCAACGCGTTCGTCACGGTCGACGACGCCGGCGCGCGGCGCGCCGCCGAGCAGGCGGATCGCGAGCTGGCGGACGGAGTGGACCGCGGGCCGCTGCACGGCATCCCGATCGCCGTCAAGGACCTGATCGACGTGCGCGGCCTGCCGACCACCGCCGGATCCCGCCACTTCACCGGTGCGGTCGCCGGCGAGGACGCCGACTGCGTCCGGCGGCTGCGCGCCGCCGGGGCGATCGTGCTGGGCAAGACCGCCACGCACGAGATCGCCCTGGGCCCGACCGGCGACCGCGCGGCCGGTGGCCCCACCCGCAACCCGCACCTGCCCGGCCACATGGCCGGCGGATCCAGCAGCGGGTCGGCCGCCGCGGTCGCGGCCGGCATGGTGCCGCTCGCCCTCGGCACCGACACCGGCGGTTCGGTGCGGGTCCCCGCCGCCCTCTGCGGCGTCGTCGGGCTCAAGCCCACCCACGGCGCGCTGAGCCTGCACGGCGTCCTCCCGCTGGCCCCGTCGCTGGACACCGTCGGCCCGATGGCCCGCACCGCCGCGGACTGCCGTCTGCTGTGGACGGTGCTGAGCGGGACCCGGCCCGTCCCGGGTACCGCTCCGCTGGCCTGGGTGGCGCCGGAGCCGATCCACCCCACACTCCCGGAAGTCACCGCGGTGGTCCGCGCCGCCCTGGGTGACCTCGCTGAAGTCACCGAAGTCACCGAAGTCACCGTGCCGGAGGTGGCGGAACTGCGCGAGGCGTACCCGGTTCTGCAGGGCAGCGAAGCGTTCGCCGTGCACGCGGAACGCTTCGCGGCCGCACCCGGGCTCTTCGGCGAGGAGGTCCGCGAACGTCTGCGCGCCGGCAGCGAGATCCGCGGCTGGGAGTACGTCCGCGCCCGCGAACTGCGTGACCAGGTGCGCGCCCACGTGCTCGGCCTGCTCCGGCGCCACGGTTTCCTCGCCCTGCCGACGGTTCCGCTGCCCGCCCCGCCGGTGGACGCGCGCACCTCGGCCGTCGGCGACGTGCGAGCCGCGTTGCTGTCCCTGACCAGCCCGTGGAGCGTCCTCGGGCTGCCTGCCCTGTCCGTACCCGCCGGCCTGGCCGGTGAGCTGCCCGTCGGTCTGCAGCTCGTCGGCCCGCCCGGCTCCGAGCACCGCCTCCTGACCATCGCCGAACGACTCTGAACGGAAGTGCCATGTCGACGAGCACCATCATCGCCGCTGCCGTGCAATGCGACCCCCAGGTCGGCCTGGAGAACAAGGACAAGAACCTGGCCCGCACGCTCGAGCTGATCGGCGCGGCCGCCGACCGCGGCGCGAACCTGGTCGTGCTGCCGGAGCTGGTCAACACCGGCTACTCGTTCACCACCCGCGAGGAGGCGTACGCGCACGCCGAGGAGCTGACCGGGCCGACCGTCCAGGCGTGGACCGAGCTGGCCCGTGACCGCGGCCTGCACGTCGTCGGCGGGATCACCGAGGTGGACGGGGTGCGGCTGTTCGACACGGCCGTCCTCATCGGACCGGACGGGCTGATCGGCCACTACCGCAAGAACCACCTGTGGAACCGGGAAAAGCTGGTGTTCGCACCCGGCGATCTCGGGTTCCCGGTGTTCGACACCCACATCGGCCGGATCGGCCTGCTGATCTGCTGGGACATCTGGTTCCCGGAGGTGGCGCGGCTGCTCGCGGTGCAGGGTGCGGACGTCATCTGCAGCGTGAACAACTGGGTCTGGACGCCGCCGCCGCTGTTCGACGACGCCGGCCGCTGCATGGCCGCCTACCTCACCATGACCGCCTCACACGTCAACGGGGTGCCGATCGTCGCCGCCAACCGGGTCGGCGAGGAGCGCGGCGCGAAGTTCCTGGGCTGTTCCCTGATCACCGGGACCAACGGCTGGCCGGCGAGCGAGGTCGCCGCCGCCGAAGGCGAGACGATCATCTCCGCCGAGCTCGACCTGATGGCGAGCCGCTCCGCGCCGATCTGGAACGAGCTCAACGACCTCTGGCGCGACCGCCGGACCGATCTCTACGACTCCCTGCTCGGCTACCGCGGCGGCCAGGTCCACCCGCGGTGACCCCGATGCTGACCACGACACGGCGGGCGACGAGGCCCGCCGGTGCGCTCGGCCGGTGGCTGACCGGGACCGCGCTGGTCGCGGTCACCACGGGCCTGGCGCTGCTGCTGGCGCGCGTGTCCGGATCGCTGCCGCACGTCCTGGGCGGCTACGACGAGTGGCAGGCGCAGGCGTACCACCGGGTGCCGCAGTTCCTGCGCTGGGTGCTGGGCGACACCACCGAGGCCCAGTTCTACAAGACCGCGCTCGGCGGGGTCGGGCTGCTCGCCGGCGGCTGGGTCGCGCACGTCGCGGGCAAACGGCGCCGCCGCTGGGCCGGGTTCCCGATCGCCGCGGGCACCGGCTTGTGGCCGTGGGTCACCGCCGCGGCCCTGCTCGGCCTGGTGCTGTCCAGCCTCGCGTGGGGGTGGACGATCACCGCGACCGGTGCCTGGCAGCCGACGTTCGTGCCGTTCGTGTCGATCCCGCCGATGGTGGTGCTGACCTACGGCGCGGGCTGGCGGGTCGCGGTCACCGGCGCCGTCCTCGGTGCGGCGACCACCACGCCGGTGGCGCTGGCGCTGGTGAACTTCGTGTGCCTGCCCCTCGGCCAGCCCCCGGTGCTGGGCAGCGTCACCGCGATGTGGGTCAGCGCGCTGCTGGTGTTCCCCCTCAGCCGCCGCCTGCCCTGGCTGCCGCCACCCGTCACCGCGCCGGCCGCGGCCGTGCCGGAGGCCGCGCCCCGGCAGGGACCGGCCTGGGTGGTGCGGCGCGTGCTCGCCGACTTCACCGAGGCCCCGTTCCACGGCAACGAACTCGCCTCGCTCGGGCTGCTCGCCGGAACGGTGCTGACCTACCTGCTCGACCCGCTCACCCCGGTGTACGGCAGCGGCCTGCTGCCGGCGATGCTGACCGCGCAGGTCCTCACCGCCACGCTCGGCGTGCTGGTCCACCGGCGGCAGTGGGAGCGGCACGGCTGGTACCCGACGTTCGTGCCGATCGTGTCCGTGGCACCCGCGGTGGTGCTCACCTACGGCCCGACGTGGCCGGCCGTGCTCACCGGCGCGGTGCTCGGCGCGCTGGCCGCTCCCCCGCTGGCCGCGTTCGCGTCCCGCCGCATGCCGTTCGGGGTGCACCCGTGCGCGGGCAACACGGTCGCCATGACGGTGTGCACCGCCGTCCTGGTTCCCCTGCTGGATATCGTGCTGTGAAGGAAAACCCATGTCGATCCTGCGGTTCGATCGCGCCGGGAGGGTGCTGATCGCCGAGAAGCGCGGCGGGGACGGGCCACCGCTCGTGGTCCTGCCCGGTGTGATGGCCGATGCCACGTCCTGGCGGCCGGTCGTCGAGGCCCTGCCCCTGCCGAACCCGGTGATCGTGATCAACCGGCGGGGCCGGGCGCCCAGCGGACCGCTCGGGGACGGGTACTCGGTGCGCACCGAGATCGACGACCTGCACCACGTCCTCGACGCGCTGGGCGGTGCGGTGGACCTGTTCGGCTGGAGCTACGGCGCGCTGATCGCGCTGGACGCCGCGACCGAACGGCAGGACCTGCGCTCGGTCGTCGCCTACGAACCGGTGTCCGGGCCGTTCGGGACGGACGCGCTGAAACCGTTGCGCGCCGCCGAGGGCGACCTCGACCGCGCGGTGGAGATCGTGAACCGTGTGGTGTCGGGGTTCTCCGCCGAGTACGTGGCCGCGTTGCGGGAGAGCCCGGTGTGGCCGGTGCTGCGGCCGCTCGCGCACCCGCTCGCGACGGAACTGGCGGCGATCAACGACCACACCCCGGCGTTCGACCGGTACCGCGACCTCGACATCCCGGTCACGCTGCTGCTGGGTGAGGTCAACGAGGGCGTGGAGCCCTACGGCACGGCGTTCGGACGGTTCGAGCGGGCGTTGCCACAGGCGCGGCGGACGGTCCTGCCCGGGCAGGGCCACCTCGCGCACGCCCAGGCGCCCGAGGTGCTGGCCGAGTTCCTCGCCGCAGCCCTCCGGCGCTAGCCGAGCTCCTTGGCGACCGCCTCACGGACGGCCGGGACGATCTCCCGGGCCCAGCGGCCGAGGGACACGTCGTCGTGAGCACCGTGACCGGGCGAGAACAGGATGAAGCCTGACACGCCGTGCTCGACCACGGCGCCGGTCAGTTCCTCGATCCACTGGCCGACGCTGCCGCCGGCCCACCGGCCCTCCTCGTCCCGTGTCGCGGCGAGGGGCCGGTCGGTGATCGCCCCGGGGAAGTTGAGCACCGTCCGGATCTCCCGCGGGTCCCGGCCCACCGCGGCGGCTGCCTCGTCGATCACCGGGCGGGACCTCCGGTACCGCTCGCTGAGCCAGTCCGCCGCGCGGCCCGGGATCCAGCCGTCCGCGACGCGGCCGGTCGCCGCCAGGGACTTCGGCCCGACCGACCCGGTCCACACCGGCGGCGCCGCCACCGGTGCGGGCTCGATCCGGTGCACCCGGTAGTGCCGGCCCCCGTGGGTGACCGGCTGCCCGCCGCCCGCGAGCGACTTGACCAGCACGATCGCTTCCTCGAACGCCTCCACCGACTCCGCCGGGGACAACCGCGGCCCGCCCATGTCCGCGATCCGGTCCGGCAGCCCGCCCGCACCCATGCCGAGCACGATCCGGTCCGCGGACAGCGCGGCCAGCGAGGTCACGGTGCGCGCCAGCATCGGCGGCGGCCGCAGCGGCAGGTTGGTGACGTTGGCGAGCCCGGCGATCCGTTCCGTGCGCCCCAGCAGGAAACCGATCGTCGCGTAGGCGTCCAGCCGGCTGCCGAGGTACGGGTGGTCGGACAGCGAGAACAGGTCGAGCCCGTCGGAATCCGCGCGCTCGACCATGCGCCGCAGGTGCGCCGCCTCGTACACGGTGGCGTGGGCGCCGAATCCGAAAACCACATCGTGCCGCAACACGTTCGCCTCCTTGGAGTTCGTACTACGAACAATAATGGTTCGTAGTACGAACCGCAAGGTCAGTCGCCGGATTCCAGGAAGACCGGGGGCACCGCGTTGTCCACCACCACGCGGCCGAGCAGGCCCGCAAGCTGGTCGCGCTCCGCGGCGCCGAGCCCGGCGGGCAGTCCCGCGATGCGGCGGCAGGTCTCGGCGTAGAACTCCCCGGCGAGCCTGCTGCCCTCACCGGTGAGCGCGACCCGCACCGCGCGGCTGTCCCGCGGATCCGGCTCGCGCCGCACCAGGCCGTTGCGCTCGGTGCGATCCACCAGCCCGGTCAGGCTCGACTTCGCCAGCCCCAGGACCGCGCCGAGCTCCGTCATGCCGTAGGGCCGGGCCATCAGCACGCACAACAGCTGCCCCTGCGGCACGGTCAGACCGTACTCCCGGGCCGATTCCGAATACACCGCGTTGACCAGGAACGCCGACCGCACCAGCGCGGCCACGATTCCCATTCGATCGCCCTCCGGCCCAGCACCCATTTCGCCAGGGTATCACCGAAAGTTCGCGACACGAACTGTCATGCCTCCGGATGCGGGCCGTGGCGGTCGCCGCTCTGCAGCGTCGCGAACCCGGCGATGTCCTGTGCGTCCAGCTCGAAGTCGAAGATGTCGATGTTTTCCCGGATGCGGCTGGGCGTGGCCGACTTGGGGATGACCATGTGGCCCATCTCGATGTGCCAGCGCAATACCACCTGCGCCGGGGTCTTGCCGTGCTTGCGGGCGACCGTGGTGACCACCTCGCTGTCCAGCTGACGGCCGCGGGCCAGCGGGCTCCACGCCTCGGTCACGATGCCGTGCTCGGCGTGGAAGGCGCGCAGCGCCGGCTGCTGCAGGCCGGGGTGCAGCTCGATCTGGTTCACCGCGGGCACCACCTCGGTCTCGGCGATCAGCCGTTCCAGGTGCGGGACCTGGAAGTTCGACACCCCGATCGCCCGTGCGCCGCCGTCGGCGAGGATCTTCTCCAGCGCGCGCCAGGTCTCCACGTACCTGTCCTGCCGCGGCACCGGCCAGTGGATCAGGTAGAGGTCCACGTAGTCGAGCCCGAGCAGCTTCCGGCTGCCGTCGAACGCGCGCAGCGCCGAGTCGTAGCCGTGCTCGGTGTTCCACAGCTTGGTGGTGACGAACAGTTCCTCCCGCGGCAGGCCCGACGCGCGCAGCGCAGCGCCGACGCCGCGCTCGTTGCCGTACAGCGTCGCCGTGTCGAAGCTGCGGTACCCGGCCTCGATCGCCACCCGCATCGCGGCCCCGACGTCGCCGTCGGCCAGCTTGTAGACCCCGAACCCGAGCGCGGGCAGCTCGACGTCGTTGTTCAACCGGATCGAAGGCACCATGGCAGCACGGTAACTCAGCGCGCCGCGGGCAGCCGCACGGTGACCGACAGCCCCCCGCCGACCACCGGTTCCGCGTTCACCTGCCCGTCGTGCGCCTCGACCGCCGCACGCACGATCGACAACCCGAGCCCGGCCCCGTGCCGGGCGGTGCGCGCCACCCCGGCCCGGCGGAACGGCTCGAACAACTCCCCCACCGCGGCCGGGTCCACCAGGCCGCCGGAGGAGCGCACCCGCAGCGTCGACCACCGCCCGCCGGACTGGGTGGTGACCTCGATCCAGCCGCCGTCGACGTTGTGCCGCACCGCGTTCTCCAGCAGGTTGCCCGCGATGCGCTCCAGCAGCGCCGGATCACCCGTCGTCCAGGCCGGCTCGGTGGTGAAGGTGGTCTTCAGGCCGCGCTGGTCGGCCTCGCCCACCACCGCCCGCCACGCGCTGTCCACCAGCACCGCCAGGTCGACCGGCTCGCTGACCACCAGTCCCGCGCCGTCGGTGCGGGCGAGCAGCAGCAGCGACCCGACCAGCTGGCTGGCCCGCTCGGTCGCGTCCCGCACCACGCCGGCCATGCGGCGCAGCTCGTCGTTGTCGGCCTGCTCGTCGGCAAGGGTGACGTCCAGCTCGGTGCGGATCACCGACAGCGGCGTGCGCAGCTCGTGGCTGGCGTTGGCGACGAAGTGCCGCTGCGCCTCGAACGCCGCCTGCAACCGGTCGAGCATCGCGTCGAAGGTCTGCGCGAGCTCGGCCAGCTCGCCGCGCGCGCCCACCTCGCCGATGCGCTCGCCCAGCGACTCGACCGACAGCCGCCGCGCGGTGCCGGTGATGTCCCGCAACGGCCGCAGCACCCGCGAGGTGAACGTCCAGGCCAGGACGGCGGTCGCCAGCACCACGCAGCAGAACGCGATGCTCCCGGCGAGCAGCATCTTGTCGCGCGCGTGGTCGCGCAGGTGCGCGGCCAGCGCGGCGGCGTCCACGTCCACCCCGTCGACGCGCACGATCGTGCCCGGCGGCATCTGCGGCACCGCGGACACGGCGTCACCCACCAGCGTCCACGCCAGCCACAGCAGCACGAGGCTGACCCCGGCCGCGAGCCCGGTCGCGAGCAGCGTGATGCGCGCACGCAGGCTGCGGACCGGCGTGCGCGCCGAGCGCGAACTCACCCCTTCACGGGGCCGGTGTCGCGTACCCGGTACCCGGATCCCACCACGGTCTCGATGATCCCAGGTTCGCCCAGCTTCTTGCGCAGGGTCATCACCGTGACCCGGACGGTCGTGGTGAACGGGTCGGCGTTCTCGTCCCACACGCGCTCCAGCAGCTCCTCGCTGCTGACCACCGCGCCCTTCGCCGCCATCAGCACCTCGAGGACGCCGAACTCCTTGCGGGTCAGGTCGATCGGCCCGCTCGCGCGGCGCACGGTGCGCTTGGCCGGGTCGAGCTCGACGTCACCGACGGTCAGCAGCGGCGGGGCGGCCGGGGTGGCCCGGCGGCCCAGCGCGCGCACGCGGGCGACCAGCTCGGGGAAGGCGAAGGGCTTGGCCAGGTAGTCGTCCGCGCCCAGGGACAGTCCCTCGACGCGGTCGGAGACCGTGCCGCTGGCGGTCAGCATGAGGACGCGCGTCAGCTCGTCGGAAGCCACGATTTCCTGGCACAGGTCGTCGCCGGACATCCCCGGCAGGTCCCGGTCCAGCAGCACCACGTCGTACCGCGTGATGCTGGCCTTCTCGTGTCCCTCGTCGCCGGTGAGGGCGACGTCGACCGCCATGCCTTCCCGGCGCAGCCCGCGCGCGATCGCGTCCGCCAGCGGCGCCTCGTCCTCGACTACCAGTACTCGCACGGCACCACGGTGCCACAGTTTCCTGAGAGTTACCTCAACGGGACTCAGCGCCGTCGTCCGGGCAGCGTGCGGGCAGCCACCGCCACGAAGTCGGCCAGGTGCGGACGCCGGTTCTCCTCCGCGACGGCGAGGCAGATCTCGTACTCCCCGGCGTCGCCGATGGTCCGGTGCACGATGTCCGGGCGCGAGTAGTAGCGCGCGACGCTGCGCGGCACCATCGCACAACCGCGCCCGGCGGCGACCAGCTCCAGCTTCTCCTCGATGGTGGTGACCCGGCGGTCGGTCGCCTCGATGACCGGAATGCCGTCGAGGTCGGCGTAGCGCACGCGGCGCCGCGCTGCGAGGGGATGCGCGGCGGGCAGGCACACCACCTTCGGCTCGCTGCCCACCCGGAGTGTGCGCAGCCCGGCCGGGTCGAACGGGCGCCGCAGGTAGCCGACGTCGGCGCGGCCGTCGCGCAGCGCCTCGGCCTGTTCGAACCACTGCAGGTGCAGCAGCTCGACCTCCACCTGCGGGTGCTCCTGGGTGAAGGCCCGGACCGCGGGCGACACGGTCAGTCCGGGCGCGAACCCGACCACCAGGCGGCGGGAGCCGCGCGCCGCGCCGTAGGCCCGGCGGGTCGCGGCGACCGCGGTGGCCAGCACTCCGGGCGCGTCCGCGTAGAGCTGCTCGCCCGCCGGGGTCAGCCGCACCGACCGGGTGGTGCGCTCCAGCAGCTCGCAGCCCAGTTCCCGTTCCAGGGCGCGGATCTGGCGGCTCAGCACGGGCTGCGCGATGTGCAGCCGTTCCGCGGCCCGGCCGAAGTGCCCGTGCTCGGCGACCGCGGCGAAGTACCGCAGTTTGCGCAGGTCCAGATCCATACCGTCAGGGTATCAATCTTGCTCAAGAGGTATTGGACGGTCGCCGCCGCGCGGGCGGACAGTGGAGCCATGATCGTGATCACCGCACCCACCGGCCGCATCGGCCGGCACCTGGCCGACACCCTGCTCGACGCCGGCGCACCGGTCCGCGTCATCGTGCGCGACGCGTCCCGCCTGAGTCCCCGGGTCCGCGACCGGGCCGAGGTCGTCATCGGCTCGCACGGCGACCCGGACGTCGTGGAGAAGGCGTTCGCCGGCGCCGGCGCGGTCTTCTGGCTCGTTCCGCCCAACCCGGCGGCCACCGACCTGCACACCGCCTACCTGGACTTCACCCGCCCGGCCTGCGCGGCGCTGGCCGGCCAGGGCGTCTCCCGGGTCGTCGGCGTCTCGGCCCTCGGCCGCGGGGTGCCCGGCGAGGCCGGCCTGGTGACGGCCTCGCTCGCGATGGACGATCTGATCGCGAGCACCGGCGTCGCCTACCGGGCGCTGACCATGCCGACGTTCATGGACAACCTGCTCTGGCAGATCCGGTCGATCGCCGAGGACGGCGTGTTCTTCGCGATGGCCGAGCCGGACCACAAGCGGCCGATCTGCGCGACCCAGGACATCGCGGCCACCGCCGCCCGGCTGCTGCTCGACGACACCTGGAGCGGCCGGGGCGAGGTCCCGGTGCTCGGCCCGGAAGACCTGTCCCACAACGACCTGGCCGCGATCATGTCCGAAGTTCTGGGCCGTCCCGTCCGCTTCCAGGAGGTCTCCGCCGAGGAGCTGACTGCCGACCTGCGGCGGCAGGGCTGGTCGGCAGCGATGACGCGCGGGATGGTCGACATGATGGCAGCGAAGGCCGCCGGGCTCGACAACGCGCAGCCACGCACGCCGGAAGCGTCCACGCCGACGACCTTCCGGCAGTGGTGCGAGGAGGTCCTCCGCCCGGCGGTGCTCGCCCGGTAGCATCCAGCTGTGGAGATGATCGCCGTGCCGGCGGGGAGCGTGACGGTGTCCGACCGGCGGACCCGGCGGAGCTGGACCGTCGAGGTCGGGCCCTGCCGGATGGCGGTCCACCCGGTCACCCAGGCCCAGTACGCGGCGGTGACCGGGGACCGGCCGAGCGCGTCGGAGGGCGCGCGATTGCCGGTGGAAAGCGTGTCGTGGACGGACGCGGTGCGGTTCTGCAACGCACTGTCCGTCCACGAAGGACTGTCGCCGGTGTATTCGGGCGACGAGGACGTCCGGTGGGACCGGGACGCGGACGGCTACCGCCTGCCCACCGAGGCGGAGTGGGAACACGCCTGCCGCGCCGGCACCACCGGCCCCCGCTACGGCGAGCTCGGCGAAATAGCCTGGTATCGCGGCAATTCCGGCGAGCGGATCCACGAGGTCGGCGGCAAACGGCCGAACGCGTGGGGGTTGCACGACATGCTCGGCAACGCCTGGGACTGGTGCTGGGACGTCTACGACCCGCAGGTGTACGGCGGATACCGCGTCCTGCGCGGCGGTGGCTGGTTCGACGAGCACTGGAGCTGCCGCGCCTCGGTGCGGCGCCGCAGCCACCCCGGGTTCCGCAGCGACGACGTCGGCTTCCGGGTGGTCCGGTCCGGCTGACCGGGCGGCCGCTGACCCTGCGGCCGCCCGTCGCCGCGGCTACTCGGCCGGGGCGTCCGCGGGCTGGGCCTCGCCGATCAGGTTCGACGCCCACTCGGTCACGCGCCGCGCCACGTCCTGCGCCGTCAGGCCGACGCCCGCCAGCACCTCCTCACGCGAACCGTGCGCAAGGAACCGCTGCGGCACGGCCAGGTCGCGCAGCGGCACGTCGCATTCGGCGTCCCGCAGCACGGCCGAGAAGGCGCTGCCGAACCCGCCGTGGCGGCCGCTGTCCTCCACCGTCACCACCAGCCGGTGCTCGCGCGCCAGGCCGACCAGCTCCGACGGCACCGGCAGCACCCACCGCGGGTCCACGACCGTCACGCCGATGCCCTGGTCGGCCAGCCGTTCCGCGGCGGCGAGCCCGAGCGTCGCGAACGCGCCCACGGCGACCAGCAGCACGTCGGCGCCCGCACCCTCGCGCGGACGACGCAGCACGTCGACCACGCCGACGCGGTCGACCGCCGGTACGGACTCGGTGATGCTGCCCTTGGAGAACCGCAACGCGGTCGGACCGTCCGACACGGCCACCGCCTCACGCAGCTCCTCGCGCATCGTCCGCGCGTCCCGCGGCGCGGCGACGCGCATCCCGGGCACCATGCCGAGCAGCGACAAGTCCCAGATGCCGTGGTGGCTCGGCCCGTCCGGCCCGGTGATGCCGGCCCGGTCGAGGACCAGCGTCACCGGCTGGCGGTGCAGCGCCACGTCCATCAGCACCTGGTCGAAGGCGCGGTTGAGGAACGTCGAGTAGACCGCGACGACCGGGTGGTACCCGCCCATGGCGAGACCGGCGGCCGAGGTGACGGCGTGCTGCTCGGCGATGCCGACGTCGAACCAGCGGTCCGGGTGCCGCTCGGCGAACTCGTGCAGACCGGTCGAACGCAGCATCGCGGCGGTGATCGCCACCACGTCCTCGCGCTCCTCGCCGATGCGCGCCAGCTCGTCGCCGAACACCGACGTCCAGCTCAGGCCCTTGGGCTTGGGCAGGCCGGTCTCCGGGTCGATCGGGTCGGTCTGGTGCATCTGGTCGGCCTCGTGGTTCACCGCGGGCGGGTAACCGTGGCCCTTCTCGGTGACCGCGTGCACCACCACCGGGCCACCGAACGCCTTCGCCGCCTGGAACGCCTTTTCCAGGGCCGCGATGTCGTGGCCGTCGACCGGCCCGAAGTACTTCAGCTTCAGGTCGGAGAACATCTCCTGCGGGCTCAGCGCGTCCTTGATGCCGGCCTTGGCCGCGTGCAGGGCCGCGTAGATCGGCTTGCCCACCACCGGTGTGTTGAGCAGCAGCTCGCGGCCGCCGTCGAGCATGCGCTCGTAGCCCGGCTGCAGCCGCAACGACGCGAGGTGCTCGGCGAAGCCGCCGATCGTCGGCGAGTAGGAGCGGCCGTTGTCGTTGACCACGATCACCACGGGACGGCCCGGCTCGGCGGCGATGTTGTTGAGCGCCTCCCAGCACATGCCGCCGGTCAGCGCGCCGTCCCCGACGACCGCCACCGCGTGCCGCCCGCCCCCGGCGAGCTCGAACGCCTTCGACAATCCGTCTACATAGGACAGGGCGGTGGAGGCGTGGCTGTTCTCCACCAGGTCGTGCTCGCTCTCCTCCCGGGACGGGTAGCCCGACGGGCCGCCCTGCTGGCGCAGCAGGCCGAACTCGCCGTGCCGGCCGGTCACGATCTTGTGCACGTAGCACTGGTGACCGACGTCCCAGACGATCGCGTCGTTCGGCGAGTCGAAGACCCGGTGCAGGGCCAGCGTCAGCTCGACCACGCCGAGATTGGGGCCGAGGTGACCGCCGGAGCGGCGGACCTTGTCGACCAGGAAGTCGCGGATCTCCCCCGCAAGGTGCTCGAGCTGGCCGTGTCCCATGCGCTTCAGGTCGGCCGGCCCATGGACGGACTCCAGGAGCGTCACTTTCCACCTCACCCGCATCGATACCCGCCCTGCCCGCCAGGGCGCGTCCCGTCAGTCTACGGAGAACCGTAGTCCCCCTGCCGCCGCGCGCGCCGCCGGTCACCGATCCGGCGGCGGGACACCCTCCCGGCACGGTCGCGGCACCGTCCCGGCACAGCCGACCGTGTGAACGGGGTCTCACCGGCCGGACCCAGCCGGGTGGGCGCGCGGTGACATCAGGTGAGATCGGCCCCGGCCAGGCGTGGCGTTACCCGCTCCAAGCGACTGCTGAACCGATCAAGAGACCCGGCGCGTGCCGCGGGCCGGCCGGGGCGAGCCCGGCCGGGTTCGTCAAGGGGCCGGCAGCGAACCGGCAGCCCGCCGGATAGTGGGTTCTCGACGGGCGTCCGGCTGCGCCGCGGCCGGTGGAAGGGGACGCACGACCGGCCCGGCGACCGGGGACACCGTGCGGCGAGCGGCAAACACGCCAACACCGGCGTGTCCGCCGCAGCGGGCGCCGTGTTGGCCGCTCCGGGCACCGTGTCTGCCGCAGCGGGCACCGTGTTCACCCGTCCCGGCACCGTGTTCACCCCCCGGCACCGTGTTCACCCCCCGGCACCGTGTCACCCCCTGGCACCGTGTCACCCCCTGGCGCCGTGTTGGCCGCTCCGGGCACCGTTTTCGCCCTCCCCGTAGCATGTTGGCCCCACCCGGCACCATGTTCACCGCAGCGGGCGTCGTGTTGGCCCCTGCGGGCCTCGTGTTGGCCGCTCCGGGCGGCGTGTTGGCGGCTCCGGGCGGCGTGTTGGCCGCTCCGGAGAGCGTGCTGGTCCCTCGGCGTGGTGGGCGGGCCGGCTTGCGGCGCGAGGTGTCCGTGCTGCATCTGCACTGTGTCTGCGCTGCGCTGTGGCTGGCGATCGGTCGTCGCCTCGCGTGGCGGGGTGGCGTTGCTCCCGCCGCTGCTGCTGCAAACTCGCGTTGGCGCGGATCTCCTACCGTCCCGCCACGGCTGTCCGCTCCACGGTCAGCCGGGCACGGTCCGCGGCCACTCGCCCCGCTGACCAGCCGTCGTCGTTGCTGATGGTCGTCCGGCGGGGCACGGTGCGCGGGAACAGCTCCGCGAACAGCGTGTCCACCTCGTGCCGGCGCCGGGTCAGGATCGGGAGCAGGCGCCCGTCCGGGAACTGCTCCCCTGCCGCGCGGTCGGCCGCCGTCAGCCGTTCACCGACGCGGCCGGCGTAGGCGAGCAGGAACGCGTGCCGGAACGACCGCGTCCGCGACCGCTTCCCGGCGGCGAGCATCGCCTCGTTCGCCTGCACCAGCAGGGACGTCGAGAGCAGCTCCACGAGGTCCAGGTCCACCTCGTGCCCGACCAGCGCGACGAACCCGAGCCCCGCGTAGAACGCGGCCCGGCACCGGTTGGCCGCCGCCACCGCCGTCACCAGCGACGACTTCGGCCCCAGGTACGGCTGCTCCAGCCAGAACCTTCGTGCGGAACCGGCCAGCGCCGGTGGGTCCACCAGCGCCTGCTCGAACGAGTACCGGCTCATCAGCTGCTGCGCCTTCGCCGACAGCGCCTCGGCCTCCTCGGGGAACGACGTCGACTCGGCTTTCGCCAGCAACGCTCGGATCCGGGCGGGCATCCGCTCGTCGACCCCCGGCGCCGCCGCGGCGACCGGCAGGTGCGGCAGCCGCGGCAACGGCAACAGCGCCGCCAGGACCGACAGCACCGCGAGCAACGCCGGCTCCCGCGCCACCGCGTGCCGCGCCGTCCACTGACCGAGCAGCGGCCGATCACCCGACCACCACACGACGGCACCGATCTCGGCGAACTGCTCCCGCCCGACCCCCGCCGCCGCGCATCCGGCGATGACGTCCACGACCAGGGACACCGCCCGCCGGTCCAGACGGCGCCGGGCGACCTGGTGCACGTCGCGCGGCTGCCAGCCGGTCCGCCACAAGCGGGCGAGCACCTCGCGCAGCGCCAGCTCCGCCGCCCGGTCGATCACCTCCTCGTCGTACCGCGGGCCGGCCAGCTCCCGGGCCGCGACCTCACCCAGCCGGCGCCTCGCCGCATCACACAGCAGGACGGCGAACGTTTCCACAGTGGACGTTGCCACGCACTCTCCCCTACGACCCGGCGAGGACCGGCACAGCCGGCCCGGGCCGGTGATCCACCGGACGGCCGGAACCCTCCGCAATGGACACAACGACCGCTTCGCTACCGCTGCGCCTCCGGCTCATCGGCCCGCACCGACCGCCGGCCGAGGAAGGCCGCCAGGCGGTCGGCAGCGGAAGCTCCCGCGGGCGCCGGCACCGGCGGCCCGAACGGACCGCCCGGTGGTCGCGGCGCGTCGCCGAACCGCGCGGTCCACGACGACAGCGCCTCGTCCGCCAGATCGGGCTCCAGATCCGTCGGCTGACCGGTGGCGTCGGCGATGTCCCAGCCGTGCACCAGCAGCTCGTTGACGCGGATAGGCACCAGCATCGCTCCCGGCACGTCACCGAACGGCACGTGCACCGTCCGCCCGGACAGTCCCGGGTCGGCCAGCGCCTCCCGCAGGACGGACAGCGAACGGGCGAACACCTCCGGCGCGTCGTCCCACGGCGGCGGGGACTCGGGCGGCGGCTCCCCGCGCGCCCACGCCGCGGTGCGCAGGTTGCCGTGCACCAGGTGCTCGAACACCGCCCGCACGTTCCACGACGTGCAGGCCGTGGGCAGCTCCCACTGATCCGGCTGAACAGCGGACACGACACGGGACACCGCGGCGCCCGCACGGTCGAAACTCGGCAAGGAAGTCATGCCCGGCATCATGCCGGAGAGGTACGACAATTCCGGGCGCTCACCGAATCAGCAGCGCCACGCACTCCACGTGATGGGTCATCGGGAACGCGTCGAACGCGCGCAGCCGCTCCAGCCGGTACCCGGCGGCTTCGAAGAAGGCCACGTCCCGGGCCAGCGCCGCCGGGTCGCACGCCACGTAGACGACACGCGACGGTGACGCCGCGGCCACCGCCTCGACCACCTCCCGCCCGGCACCCGACCGGGGCGGGTCCAGCACCACGACCTCCGGCTGCCCGGCCAGCGATCGGAGCACCTGCTCGGTGCGGCCCGCGCGCCAGCTCACCTGTGGCAGGTCGGCGAGGTTGCGCTCGCCGTCGCTCACCGCACGCCGCCCGGACTCCACCGCCACCACGTGCCCCGTCGCGCCGACCTGCCCGGCCAGCACGGACGCGAACAGCCCGACCCCGGCATACAGGTCCCACGCCAGCGCCCCGGGCGACGCGGCCGCCCACTCCCGCACCACCGCCGCGAACGTGTCCGCCGCGGCCGGGTGCACCTGCCAGAACCCGTGTGCCTGCAACCGCCAGTCGCGGCCGGCGGCGTGCTGCACCGCCTCTCCGCCGGTGAGCTGCCGCGCCCGCCGCTTGCCGCGCACGGTCGCCAGCTCGCGCGTGTGCACCCGCCCGTCGCCGTCGCTGGTCACCTCGATCTCGGTGCCCGGCCGCCACCGCCGCTCCACCGCCCGTTCCACCGCTCCCGGCACCGCGATCGGGCACTCCGCCAGACCGATGACCCGGTGGCTGCGGTGCGCGCGCAACCCGGCCCGGCCGTCTGGCCCGGCCACCAGCCGGACACGGGATCGCCAGCCGAGCGTGCCGCCGGGCAGCGCCTCGACCTCGACCGCCCGGTCCAGCCCGGCGAGCCGCTGCAGCTGCTCGGCCACCACGCGACCCTTGAGCTCACGCTGGAACGCGGGCGCCGCGTGCTGCCAGTCGCAGCCGCCGCACTGCCCGGGCACCGCCAGCGGGCACGGCGGCTCGACCCGTTCCGGCGCGGCCCGCAGCACCGCCACGGCGTCCGCCCGGCAGAACGCGCCGCCCTTGTCCTCGGTCACCGCGGCACGCACCAGCTCGCCGGGCAGCGCGTGCCGGACGAACACCACCCTGCCCTCGGCGCGGGCCACGCAGTGCCCGCCATGGGCCACGGGTCCCACCTCGAGTTCCAGGACCCGGCCGGTCCAGTCGGGACCGCTCACCGTCCGCCGTCCTTGCCGGCACCGGCGCGGGCACCGTCCCCGAAGTAGCCGCGGCGGACGTCCCCGGCCGCCGGCCGCGCCCGTGCCGCGCGCCGCAGCGCCTTGGCCGAGGAGCGCAGCTGCCACGGCACGCTGGTGACCATCACACCCGGCTGGAACAGCAGCCGCCCCTTCAGGCGCAGGGCGCTCTGGTTGTGCAGCAGCTGCTCCCACCAGCGCCCGACCACGTACTCCGGGATCAGCACGGTGACCACGTCCCGCGGGTTGTCACCGCGCACGCGCTTGACGTAGTCCAGCACCGGCCGGGTGATCTCGCGGTAGGGCGACTCGACGACCTTCAGCGGGACCTTGAACCCCTTGGCCTCCCAGTCGGCGGTGAGCTGGCGCGTCTCGGCGTCGTCCACGTTCACCGTCACCGCCTCCAGCACGTCCGGCCGCATCGCCTTCGCGTAGGCGAGGGCACGCAGGGTCGGCAGGTGCAGCTTGGAGACCAGCACGATCGCGTGGTTGCGCGAGGGCAGCACGGTGGGGTTGCTGCCGTCGAGCGTGGCCAGTTCCTCCGAGACCCGGTCGTAGTGCTTGCGGATCGCGGTCATCAACAGGTAGATCGCCACCATGGCGGCGATCGCGATCCACGCGCCGAGCAGGAACTTGGTGATCAGGACGATGATCAGCACGGCGCCGGTCATGGTCAGGCCGATCGCGTTGACCGTCTGGGACCGCCGCATGCGCCGCCGGGCGGCCGGATCGGTCTCCCGGGACAGCAGCCGGTGCCAGTGCCGCAGCATGCCGGTCTGGCTCACCGTGAACGACACGAACACGCCCACGATGTAGAGCTGGATCAGCTTGGTCACCTCGGCGTCGAACGCGATGATCAGGACCAGCGCGAACGCGGCGAGGAACAGGATGCCGTTGGAGAAGGTCAGCCGGTCGCCGCGGGTGTGCAGCTGGCGCGGCAGGTACCGGTCCTGCGCGAGGATCGAGGCGAGCACCGGGAAGCCGTTGAACGCGGTGTTCGCGGCCAGCAGCAGGATGATGCCGGTGCTGAACGAGATGTAGTAGAAGGCCGGCGAGAAGTGCGGGAACACCGCCTTCGCGATCTGGGTGACGATCGTCTTCTGCTGGTAACCCGCCGGCGTGCCGCTCAGCTGCGTCGCCGGGTCCTCCGCGAACTTGACGTCGGTGAGGATCGCCAGCGTGATGATGCCGAGCAGCATCGTCACCGCGAGCACCCCCATCATCAGCAGCGTGGTGGCCGCGTTCTTCGACTTCGGCTTGCGGAACGCGGGCACGCCGTTGCTGATCGCCTCGACGCCGGTCAGCGCCGCGGCGCCGGAGGAGAACGAGCGCAGGATGAGGAACACGAACGCGAACCCGGCGAAGGACGCCTCGGCGTGCAGCTGGAACCCCGCGCTCTCCGCCCGCATCGGGGTGCCGCGGACCGCCTCGAACAGGCCCCACAGCACCATGCCGAGGATGCCGATGATGAACCCGTAGGTCGGGATCGCGAACGCCTTGCCGGACTCCCGCACCCCACGCAGGTTGATCGAGGTCAGCACCACCACGATCAGGATCGCGCTGAACACCTTGTGCTCTTCGACGAACGGGACGGCCGAGCCGATGTTGGCCACGCCCGAGGAGGTGGACACGGCCACGGTCAGCACGTAGTCGACCAGCAGCGCGCTGGCCACGGTCAGGCCGAATCTGCCGCCGAGGTTGGTGCTGGCGACCTCGTAGTCCCCGCCGCCGCTGGGGTAGGCGTGCACGTTCTGGCGGTAGGAGGCCACCACGACCAGCATGACCACCGCGACGGCGATGCCGATCCACGGCGAGTACGCGTAGGCCGACAACCCCGCGACGCTCAGCGTCAGGAAGATCTCCTCGGGCGCGTACGCCACGCTGGAGAGGGCATCCGACGCGAAGATCGGCAGCGCGATCCGCTTCGGGAGCAGGGTGTGGGACAGCCGGTCGCTCCGGAACGGACGGCCAACGAGCAGCCGTTTGGTGGCGGTCGCAATCTTCGACACGTCAGAAGGGTACGGGCGGGCCCGTGAGGCGGCCGGACAAGGTAGGTTCTGCGACGGCATCTACCGGGTAGCCGCCGTTCGGGTGACACACAGGAGGCAGGACGTGCACGTGGTGATCATGGGGTGCGGCCGGGTGGGCGCGTCCCTGGCCGCGGCCCTGGAGCGCCTCGGTCACGAGGTCGCGGTGATCGACAAGACGCAGGAGGCGTTCCGGCGCCTCGGCAGCGACTTCCAGGGCCGGCAGGTGCTGGGCATGGGCTTCGACCGGCAGGTGCTGATCGACGCGGGCATCGAGCGGGCCGGCGCCTTCGCCGCAGTGTCCAGCGGCGACAACTCGAACATCATCTCGGCTCGGGTGGCCAGGGAGAACTTCGGCGTCGAGCACGTCGTGGCCCGCATCTACGACCCGAAACGGGCGGCGGTCTACGAGCGGCTGGGCATCCCCACCGTGGCGACCGTGCCGTGGACGACGGACCGGTTCCTGCGCACGCTGCTGCCCGACGGGGTGGCGTCGGCGTGGCGGGACCCCAGCGGCAACGTCGCGGTGCTGCAGCTGCCGCTGCACGAGGACTGGGTCGGCCGCAGCGTCAGCGAGCTGCAGGAGGCGACCGGAGCGCGGGTGGCGTTCGTGATGCGCTTCGGCACGCCCGTACTGCCCGATTCCAAGACGGTGTTGCAGGCGGATGATCTGGTGTACGTGGCCGCGAGGTCGGGCACCGTCGGCGACGTGACGAGCATTGCGGCGCGCGCGCCGGAGGAGGAGGGCTGATGCGGGTCGCGATCGCGGGGGCCGGCGCGGTGGGCCGGTCGATCGCCAAGGAGCTGATCGACGGCGGCCACCAGGTCATGCTGATCGAGCGGCAGGCCGGGCAGTTCGAGCCGGAGAGCGTCGAGCAGGCCGACTGGGTGCTGGGCGACGCGTGCGAGGTCTCCACGCTGGAGGAATCCGGCATCGAGCGCTGCGACGTGGTGATCGCCGCGACCGGCGACGACAAGGTGAACCTGGTCGTGTCGCTGCTGGCGAAGACCGAGTTCGCGGTGCGCCGCGTCGTGGCGCGGGTGAACAACCCCGCCAACGAGTGGCTCTACACCGACGCGTGGGGCGTGGACGTCGCGGTGTCCACCCCCCGGATCCTCGCGGCGATGGTCGAGGAGGCGGTCAGCGTCGGCGACCTGGTGCGGCTGCTGACGTTCCGGCAGGGGCAGGCCAACCTGGTCGAGCTGACCCTGCCGGAGCAGACCCCGCTGGCCGGCCGTCCGGTGAGCGACCTGGCGTTGCCGCGGGATGCCGCGCTGGTGACGATCCTGCGGGGTGACCGCGTGATCGTGCCGCAGCCGGAGGACCCGCTGGAGCCGGGCGACGAGCTGCTGTTCGTGGCCAACGCCGAGGTAGAGAACGACATCCGCAAGGCCCTGGGCTACTAGCACCGGGACGAGGAGTTCCGGATCGCGGCGGTGACCTCGGATGCGGGACAACGTCCGCCGGTGCCTGGACCGGCTGGTGAGCGGCATCCGGCAGGCGGCGGGGAGCGCCCCTAGGCTTCCTGCGGCGGGCTGTCGTACTTGAGCCGGAGGCGGGCCTCGGCGTCCGCCTCCTCCGCGGCGCGGGCGTCTTCGAGGGCCTTGAGGCGTTTGTCGGAGCGGCGGACGGCCCACACGACGACCAGCAGCGCCAGGCCGTACAGCGGCCAGCCCATGGCGATCTTGGCGAACGCCAGCCAGCCGGTGTAGTCGGCGTCGTAGAGCCATCGCTGCACGACGAACCGCGCACCGAACACCGCCGCCAGCGCGAGCGTGGCGATGTCGTAGCCGAAGCGGGACGGCTTGTCCCGTCGCCAGGCGGTGCCCGTGCCGTTGAGGAAGCTCCAGATGACGCCGGAGAGCGGCCAGCGCACCACCACCGACAGCACGAACACGCCGCAATAGACCAGGCTCGCCCAGATCCCGAACAGGAAGAACCCCTTGGCCGACCCGGTCCGGTAGGCGATGAACGCCCCGATCGCGACGCCGAACAGCCCGGAGATCGCCGGCTGCAGCGACTCGCGGCGCACCAGGCGCACGACGGTGATCAGCGCGGCGCTGCCGACCGCGCTCCAGATCCCGGCGGTGAGCCCGAGGAACGAGTTCGCGAGCACGAACACGATGACCGGCACCGACGAGTAGACGAGCCCGGCGACGCCCCCCATCTGCTCCAGCATCGTGGGCTCGGGCTGATCACCCGCCCGCCCAGGCTCGGCGCCGGCCTCGGCGGGGCGCACGTCGGTCTTCTTGCCTGGACGGGCAGGTTCAGTCACGCGGTTACCAATTCAGGAAGTCGTCTGCAGCTCGTAGAACGGGTTGTACAGCACCTTCTGGCCGTCTCGCTCGGCCAGGCGGCCCCGGACCTTGATGGTCCGGCCCGGCTCGATGCCCGGAATACGGCGCCGTCCCAGCCACACTAGCGTGACGCCCTCCGTGCCGTCGAACAACTCGGCCCGCAGTGTCGCGGCCTCTTTCGTGGGACACAGCTCCACGCTGCGCAACCGGCCCAGGACGGTCACCTCTTCGCCCGACCGGCAGTCGCAGGCTCGCCGCGCCCCGCCCGCCTCGGACCTCTCGGACAGATCATCAGCGTCGAGCTCTTCGACATCGCTGGTCAGCTTGCGTACCAGCCGGCTGAAATAGCCGCCGTCTTTGGCGGACATAGGCGTCTGCTCCTGTTCCAGGGCCCCCGACTCGATCGGCCCGTACATCGTCCAGCGTAACCTCGCGGGGGCCAGCACAGCGGCTTTGCGGCAAGATCGCAACGTGACGTCCGCAATGCCGCAACCCCCCGCCGTCCTGTTACCGGGAACCGGCTCGGACGAGGTGTTCGTGCGGAGCGTTTTCGCAGGTCCGCTGGGCGCGTTCGGCATACGCACACGTGCTCTCGCACCGCCGCGCGGCGCGGCCGTCACCGTGGGGCTGCTCACGGCGCTGGACGCGGCGTCCACCGCGGGCCCGGTGCTCGCCGGGGGGATTTCGCTGGGCGCGCACCTGGCGGCCGAGTGGGCGGTGCGCAACCCCGGCCGGTGCGCCGGGCTGCTGCTCGCGATGCCGGCCTGGTGCGGGGACCCGGGTGACGCACCGGCGTCGCTCGCCGCGCGGGCCTCGGCCGATCTGGTGACCAGGCACGGCGTGGCGGGCGCGCTGCGGGTCGCCACGGCCGGGGTCGCGCCCTGGCTCGCCGGCGAGCTGACGCGGGCATGGCGGCGGCACGGGGACGGCCTGGCGGCCGGCCTGCGCGCCGCGGCGGCCCACCCCGCGCCGACGCTGGACGAGCTGGCCTCGATCGAGGTGCCGGTCGGCATCGCGGCCTGCACCGACGATCCGGTGCACCCGGCCGGGGTCGCCCACGCATGGGCGGCGGCGCTGCCGCGCGCCGCGGTGGTCGAGACGACGCTGGGCGCACTGGGCGCGGACCGCGAGTCCCTGGGCCGGGCCGCGCTACTGGGGTGGCTGCGGGCAGCCGGGTGACCGGCGCAGCGCCAGGGCGCCGGCGCCCACCGCGGTGACGACCAGCGCGCCCACCGCCAGCAGCGTCGCACCGTCCGGCCGCAGCAGCGGCTGACCCCGCAGGGCCTGCCAGGTCAGCACGGCGACCAGGCCGAGGTACTCGAGCGCCGCGATCCGGATCAGCCGCCAGCGCACGAGCGGCGGGCGCAGCACCGGCACCCGCCGGGACAGCGCTGCGAGACCGAAGGCCGGCAAGGGCACCAATTGCAGCGCGTGCGGGCCCGCGAAATGCGCGATCCGCAGGTCACCGCCGGCCGTGCTCCATCCGGTCAGCGGCAGCCCCGGACCGTCCTCGGGCGCGCCGACGCTGTGCGAACCCACGACGGCGGGCTTGCCACCGGCGTCCAGCACGGCCCGCTGCTCCGGAGTCGGGGCGAACATCAGCATGCCCAGCGCCATCCCGGTCAGCGCCAGGAAGAGCCCGGCACGCACCGCCGTCGCCCGCGGCCGGTCCGGCAGGCGCTGGCACGACGGCAGCACCGCCACCACGAGGGTCGCCGCCCACAGCAGGTAAATGGCCGTCGCCATCTGGTCGTGGATGAACCGGTCGGACGCGGTGGCGAAATTGAAGTGCAGCCGTCTGCCGCGGACGATCGTCTGCCCGATGATCAGCGCCATCTCGACCACCAGGCAGGCGGCCACCACGGTGCCCATCCACCAGCCCCAGCGGCGGGCTTTCGGCAACAGGGACAGCATCCCGGCCAGCGTGGCCGTGTACACGGCGATCGAGACCGCGAACTTCGCCGCCTTGCTCCAGACCGGAGCGCCGACGAGTTCGCGGGGATCGGTGAACAGGCCCACCACGGCGACCGCGGCGAGAACCGTCATCGCCACGGTGACGACCATCAGGGGCGGTGCAGCCGCACCGGGCGCTCGACCAGCAACATGATCAAGAGCCTCCGGCACCGCCGGACCGCGCACACTGGTGCGGACCGCCGCGCTCACCGCGGGGCAGGCCCCACCTACTGCTGGGCCTGCTGTTGCGCGATGTGCTCCACAACGGCCTCGGGCAGCGTGATCGGCAGCGGGGTGCGCACCGGCATCGGCGCGTCGCCGCGGTCGACGACCGTGCCGCGCACGATGTCCCGCAGCACCGCGGGCGCCTCCGCGGCCATCGATTGCGGCCCCGCGATCACACCCCGCAGCATCCAGCGCGGGCCGTCAATGCCGACGAAGCGCAGCGCGACGTCCCCGATCAGGGCGGACAGCTCGGGGCCCCACTCGCCCTGGCCCGGCGCCACCCGGGCGCCGTCGTTGCGCAGCTGCTCGGTCAGCTCGGCGACCACCTCGCGCCACAACCCGCCGGACCGCGGCGCGGCGTAGGCGCTCACGGTGACCTGGCCGTGCGCGGTCACCACGTGCACCGCCCGCACCCCACCGGCCTGCGGGTCCATCTCGACCTGCACCTGGGTGCCGTCGGGCACCGGGACGCGCACCGAGCCGAGGTCGATCCGCGGCCTGCCGTCCTCGGGCGCCTCGGTGATGTCGAACGGCCCGTCCGTGGCCACCGGCTCCGGCTCGTCCTCCGGCTCCTCGGCGACATCCTCTTCCCAGGAGTCGTCGGGCTCGGCCATCGCGTGCCGGCCCCGCTTCTTGCGTCCGAAGATGCCCACTACTTCCTCGTTCCTTGCCCGGTGTTTCCGCTCAGCGTCGCATGTCCGCCGGTCGAGCCGTAGCCACCCGCCCCGCGTTCGCTCGCCGGCAGCTCCGCGACCTCCACGAACGCGGCCGTCTCCACGCGCTGGATCACCAGCTGCGCGATCCGGTCACCGCGGGAGAGCCGGATCGGCTCGTCCGGGTCGTGGTTGACCAGGCACACCTTGATCTCCCCGCGGTAGCCCGCGTCGATGGTGCCCGGTGCGTTCACCACGGACAGCCCGGTGCGCGCGGCCAGCCCGGACCGCGGGTGCACGAACCCGGCGTAACCCGGCGGCAGCGCGATCGCGATCCCGGTCCCCACCAGCACCCGCCGCCCGGGCTCGAGGACGACGTCGGTGGTCGTCACGAGGTCGGCACCGGCGTCGCCGGGCCGGGCGTAGGAGGGTAGCGGGACACCCGGATCGAGCCGGGAGAGCAGGACCTGTACGGGGGACACGGGCGGCGAGACTACCCTTAGGGCATGGGTGACCACGCGAGCACGGCCGGTGCGGTGGGCGAGACGGCTGCCGACGCCGGCGGGACGCGGTATTCCGAACGGCTCTACGTGTCGTGGTGGGGCTGGCCGCTGCCCCTGGTGGGCGCGGCGCTGCTGGCGTACGAAATCCACCTCGGCTACCCGGTGGTGCCGTTGTGGCTGCCGTTCGCGGTGCTGATACCCCTGATGGCGGCGTGGCTGGTGGCCATGGGCCGGGCCCGGATCCGGGTGACCGGGGACGAGCTGTGGGTCGGGGACGCGCATCTGCCGTTGCGGTTCGTCGGTGAGGTCGAGGTCATCGGCAAGGATCGGAAGCGGAAGGCGATGGGACCGGAACTCGACCCCGCCGCATACGTGTTGCATCGCGGCTGGGTCGGTTCGCTGCTGCGCGTGCACCTGGCCGATCCCGCGGATCCCACCCCTTACTGGGTGTTCAGCACCCGCAGGCCGGAGGCGCTGGCCGAGCTGCTCCGTTCAGCGAAGTAGCCCGGCCGTCCGCGGTGTCACGCGCAGTCGCGGCAGATCATCTGCCCGTTGTGCTCCTCCGCCAGCCTGCTGCGGTGGTGCACGAGGAAGCACACGGAGCAGGTGAATTCGTCCGCCTGCTTCGGCACCACCTTCACCGTCAGGTCCTCACCCGACAGTCCGGACAGGTCCGCGCCGGGAAGCTCGAAGTTCTCCGCGCTCGCGTCCTCGTCCACGTCCACCACGCCGGACTGGTTCTCGTTCCGGCGAGCCTTCAGCTCCTCCAACGAGTCCTCGGCGAGCTCGTCGGCTTCGCTCCGGCGCGGAGCGTCGTAGTCGGTCGCCATTGTCCCTCACCCCTGCGATCAGCTTCGTCATCACTGTTCAAGCACGCTGTTCGCATGCCGTCGTGCCGCTGGACAACGCTCCAGCGCCCCTGTTTGTGCCCGCCGCCGTAGTGAGCCAGGTCTCTCTTCAGCAACGTGTTTCCGGTACCTGATCCACGGGCGGAGCCCGCAGAGGGTAGCTCACGCCTTACCCGGGCGCGCAGAGTGTCATTCGAAGCAGGACGCACGTCACCCAGCAGGGGGAACGCGGCCGGAAAGGGTTCGTGGCACCGTGCGAGACGGACCCCGCCTTCGACCGGGTGATCAGGCTGGTGCACTGTAACGCCTACGCTGATCAGGAACGACGGTTCGGGCAAGCGGGGTCTTCGATCGAAGGGGTGGGGCAGGTGTCGTCGGGGATCGGTCACGGCACGCGGAGATCGCGGGCGTACCGCAAGCGTCGTCCGCTGCCCGCGCTGATCGTGATCGGGGTGCTGGGCCTGGTCGCGATGTTCATCTGGGTGCGCGCGATCACCAGCAAACAGGACATCGACCAGGTACTGCGGTGCGATCCGCCGCCCACCGCCCCGCCCGGGGTGACCTACATGAACCTGAGCTACACCGCGCTGGACGGCACCGCACCGATCCCGCCCGACCGCATCGCCGTGAAGGTGCTCAACGCCAGCGGGAAGCGCGGGCAGGCGGCGATCACCACGGAAAGCCTGCGGCAGCTGGGATTCACGCAGATCGCGCCCCCGGAGAACGACCCGGCCTACGCGAACAGCGAGGCGAGCTGCCGCGGCCAGTTGCGCTTCGGCGACAACGGCAGCTCCGCGGCGCGCACCCTCAGCCTCGTCGTGCCGTGCGTCGAACTGGTGCGGGACAACCGGGACGACGCCAGCGTGGACCTGGCGATCGGCAGCGCCTTCGGCGACGTCGTGCCGACCCAGGCGGCGCGCCAGATCCTCACCCAGCTGCAGACGTGGTCGACGCAGCACGACGACAGCGGCGGCGAGCAGTCCACCGCGAGCCCGCCGCTGCTCGACAACTCCTTGCTGAACGCCGCCCGTCCCGGCACCTGCTGACCACGAGGCCCGCGAGCACACGTCACCGGCCGGCGCGGGACGGGTTGCGGGCTCGCGTCACACCTGCCCGATGCCACACTCCAGCACGGCGTCGTAGAGCGCGCCGGCGATCGACGGGGCGGCGGCGAAGGTGGCGTCCGCACCGAGGGCCGGGTCCGCACCGGGCAGGTGCACCACCGCACCCGCCTCTTCCGCGACCAGGGCCCCCGCGGCCCAGTCCCACCGGTGCAGACCGTGCTCGACATACGCGTCCAGCCAGCCGGCCGCCACCGCGCACAGGTCCAGCGACGCGACCCCCGCCCGCCGCACGTCCCGCACCCGGGTCAGCAGCCCGGACACGAACCGGGCCTGCCGGGCACGCCGGTCGGCCCGGTAGGCGAACCCCGTGCCGACGAGGCTCAGTTCCAGCCGCGACGGTGACGAGACCGCCAGCCGACGCCCGTCGAGCCACGCGCCCTGCCCCCGCACGGCCGTCCAGTGGCGCCCGCTGACCGGTTCCACGACCGCGCCGGCCACGGACACCCCGTCCACCTGCGCGGCCAGCGACACGGCGAACAGGGGCGCGCCGTAGAGGAAGTTGACGGTGCCGTCGATGGGGTCCACCACCCACGTCACGCCGTCGCCGGGCGAGCCGCCGGCCTCCTCCCCCAGCACGTGGTCCCCCGGCCGCAGCTCGGCCAGCCGGTCCCGCACCAGCCGTTCGGCCGCGTGGTCGACCGCGGTGACCACGTCCGTGTCCGTCGTCTTGGTCTCGACCCGGACCGCCTCACCTGCGACCATGGCCTCACGGGCCCGGCGGACCAGCTCCGCGGCCTCGGCCGCGACCTGGACGGCGACGTCCTTCAACTCCGTTTCGGCAGCTCCCACGTCCACCATGGGACCACACCCGGTTAAAGTCTCCGGCACAGGTTTCTGAATCGAGCGAGAAGGGACGGCGCCAATGACGGCGACCCGCGGTTTCGGCATCGACATCGGCGGCAGCGGTATCAAGGGCGCCCTTGTCGACCTGGAGAAGGGCGCGCTGATCGGCGACCGGTTCCGGATCGACACGCCGCGTCCGGCGACTCCGGACGCGGTCGCCGACGTGGTGGCCCGGATCGTCGCCCACTTCGGCTGGGACGGCCCGGTCGGCATCACGCTGCCCGCGGTGGTCAAGAAGGGTGTCGCGCACACCGCGGCGAACATCGACCCCAGCTGGATAGGCACCGACGCGGACGCGCTGTTCGCCAAGCGGCTGGACCGCCGCGAGGACGACATCGCGATGCTCAACGACGCCGACGCGGCCGGCATGGCCGAGATCCGCTACGGCGACCCGGCGGCCCGCCGGGGTGTCACCACGCTGCTGACGTTCGGCACCGGCATCGGCAGCGCCCTGTTCCAGCACGGCGCGCTGATGCCGAACACCGAGTTCGGTCACGTCGAGGTCGACGGGCACGACGCCGAGAAGAAGGCGGCCGCCTCGGTCAAGGACAACGAGGGCCTGTCCTACCCGCAGTGGGCCAAGCGCGTGAACCGTTACCTGTCCGTGCTGGAGAACCTCATCTGGCCCGATCTGTTCATCGTGGGCGGCGGCGTCAGCAAGAAGGCCGAGAAGTGGGTGCCGCTGCTGGACATCAGGACACCGGTCCTGGCGGCATCGCTGCAGAACAACGCCGGGATCGTGGGTGCGGCGCTGGCAGCGGCCGAGGGCCTGGAGCACTAGCGGCGCACCCGCCGCGCGGGATTGAACGGTGATCGGCCGCAACGCACCGGCGTATCGTCGTTACAATGGAACACGGCCCACGGTCGCGGAGGACAAAACCGCAGGCCGCGGGACGTTCCCCGAATCTGAGGCAGCCGGGACGCACCACCCCGGCTCGCCGTGATCGACCGCTGCGAAAGGGCGTACGTGGCAGCCGCAAAAACCGCTACCCGAAGCGGCACGAAGACAACGAGCGCCGCCGACGTGAGCGCGGAACCCGACGCGGGCCGTGAGAACGTGACCGAGGCCGAGGCTCAGGGCTCCGGCGCCACGAAGAAGGCGACCGGCCGCAAGCCGGCCGCGGGCAAGGGCCCGAAGAAGGCCCCGGCCAAGGGCCGCACCGCGCGCAAGGCCGGCAAGACCGAGGACGGGGAGCCCGACGGCCCTGGCGGCGAGGACATGGAGGACGTCGACCTCGACGCCGATCTGGCCGAGCTCGAGAGCGAGGTGGAGGTCGACGTCGTCGACGCGACCGTCACCGACGAGGCCGAGGACCTCGACGAGGAAGAGCCCGACGGGAAGGCGCCGGTCAAGTCCGGTGGCAAGTCCACCGACCGCGACTTCGTCTGGGACGAGGAGGAGTCGGAGGCGCTGCGGCAGGCCCGCAAGGACGCCGAGCTCACCGCCTCCGCGGACTCGGTGCGCGCCTACCTGAAGCAGATCGGCAAGGTCGCGCTGCTCAACGCCGAGGAGGAGGTCGAGCTCGCCAAGCGGATCGAGGCCGGCCTGTACGCGGCGGAGCGGCTGCGCATCGCCGAGGAGGAGGGCGAGAAGCTCGCCACCCAGATGCGGCGTGACCTGCGCTGGATCATCCGGGACGGGGAGCGCGCCAAGAACCACCTGCTGGAGGCGAACCTCCGGCTGGTCGTCTCGCTGGCCAAGCGCTACACCGGCCGCGGCATGGCGTTCCTGGACCTGATCCAGGAGGGGAACCTGGGCCTGATCCGTGCCGTCGAGAAGTTCGACTACACCAAGGGCTACAAGTTCTCCACCTACGCCACCTGGTGGATCCGGCAGGCGATCACCCGCGCCATGGCCGACCAGGCCCGCACCATCCGCATCCCGGTGCACATGGTCGAGGTGATCAACAAGCTCGGCCGCATCCAGCGTGAGCTGCTGCAGGACCTCGGCCGCGAGCCCACCCCCGAGGAGCTCGCGAAGGAGATGGACATCTCCCCGGAGAAGGTCCTGGAGATCCAGCAGTACGCCCGCGAGCCGATCTCGCTGGACCAGACGATCGGTGACGAGGGCGACTCGCAGCTCGGTGACTTCATCGAGGACTCCGAGGCGGTCGTCGCCGTCGACGCGGTGTCGTTCACGCTGCTGCAGGACCAGCTCCAGTCGGTGCTGCAGACGCTGTCCGAGCGGGAAGCCGGCGTGGTCCGGCTGCGCTTCGGCCTGACCGACGGTCAGCCGCGGACTTTAGACGAAATCGGCCAGGTCTACGGCGTGACGCGCGAGCGCATCCGTCAGATCGAATCGAAGACCATGTCCAAGCTGCGCCACCCCTCGCGGTCGCAGGTCCTGCGGGACTACCTGGACTGAGACGAGCCGGCAGAGCCCGGGCCGCCACCACGGCGGCCCGGGCTCTGTCGCGTGCACGGGGTCCCCGCCGCGGCGAAGCACGAGGTGAGGGACGCCGTGCTGCGGCTCGCGCGGTGATCTCCTAACGTTCCCGCATGGGCATCACCCGAACGCTTGACGTCAACGACATCCTCGCCCGGCAGGAGTCCGGTGATCTGAAGCGCCGTCTGCGCGCCCGGGATCTGGTGGGCTTCGGAATCGGCATCATCATCGGCACCGGCATCTTCACGCTCGCCGGTGTGGAGGCCAAGACCCACGCCGGGCCGGCCGTGACCCTGTCGTTCGTGATCGGGGCGGTGGTCGCCGGGCTCGCCGCCCTCTGCTACGCCGAGCTGGCGTCCAGCGTGCCGACCGCGGGCAGCGCTTACACCTACGCCTTCGCGACCCTGGGCGAGGTGTTCGCCTGGATCATCGGCTGGGACCTGCTCCTCGAGTTCGCCCTCGGCGCCGCCGTGGTGTCCCGCAGCTGGTCGGGGTACCTGGCGAACCTGCTCGGCCTGCCGCAGGACTGGTTCGGTGAACAAGCACCCGTGAACGTCGGCGCGGTCGCGATCCTCGCGGTCCTCACCGTCGTCGCCGTCCTCGGCATCCGCGAGTCGGCCCGGGTGACGAACCTGCTGGTGCTGGTCAAGGTCGCGGTGTGCCTGCTGATCGTCGCCGTCGGGGTGTTCTTCATCAAGGGCGCCAACCTGACCCCGTTCATCCCGCCGGCGCAGCCCAGCGGGGGCGAGTCGAGCGTGCTGCACCAGCCGGTGGTGCAGGCCGGGCTGGGGCTCGAACAGTCCATCTACGGCATCGGCGGGGTGGTGTCCGCCGCGGCCATCGTGTTCTTCGCCTACACCGGGTTCGAGGCACTGGCCAACCTCGGCGAGGAGACCCGCGACCCGCGCCGGAACCTGCGCATCGGCATCCTGGGCGCGCTCGGGGTGTGCGCGCTGCTCTACATCGGTGTCTCGCTCGTGCTGACGGGCATGGTGCCGTTCACCGACATCGACACCGGCGCCCCGCTCGCCGCCGCGTTCGACTCGGTCGGCCAGCACTGGATCAGCGCCCTCATCTCGCTCGGCGCGATCACCGGCCTGACCTCGGTGATGATGGTCGAGCTGGTCACCATCGGCCGCATCGGCTTCGCGATGGGCCGGGACGGGCTGCTGCCGAAGCCGATCGGCACCACGCATCCGCGCTGGGGCACCCCGCACCGGATGACGATCGGCGGCGCGGTGCTGATCGCCGTGCTCGCGGCGTTCGTGCCGATCACCGAGCTGTCCGACATGGTCAGCATCGGCGCGCTGTCCGCAATGGTGATCGTCGCGATCGCGGTGCCCGTGCTGCGCCACAAGCGACCGGACCTCACCCGGCCGTTCACGGTTCCGCTGTCCCCGGTGCTGCCCGTCGTCGCCGCGCTGGCGTGCCTGTACCTGATGCTGAACCTCAGCGTCATGACCTGGATCCGGTTCGCCGTCTGGCTCGTGATCGGCCTGGTCATCTACTTCGCCTACGGCCGCCGGCATTCCCGGCTCGCGGTCGAGCGCTGAACCCGGCCCGGGCCACCAGCGCCCGGGCCGCGGCCGCGTCCCCGGCCGGGACCACCAGCAGCAGCCCGCGCAACGCGGCCACGACCCGGTCCAGGAGTTGCAGGTGCACGGCGTCGCGGCCGGCCCCGCGCTGGGTGTCCACAATGGCCAGCAGTGTCCCGCCGGGACCGGTGACCGTTCCGGCGAGGAACACGAAACTCCTGGCCCGGCAAGGGAAACTCCAGAACGGTGGCAGGCCGCCGTCGAGGTAGTCGCGCAGGGCGCGCTCCGGGGTGTCGGGCGCGCCCAGGTCCGCGGTGTCCACGACGGCCACCACTGCCGCGTCCAGCTCGGGCACCCCGGACAGGATCGAATCGAGTGCGGCGGCCGTCCACGCGCCGTTGGCGACGACCGCCGTCAGCCGCCCGTCGGACAGCGTCGCGACCGCTTCCGCGGCCGTCTCCGGCGACATCGGCGCCACCACGGCGCCGTCCTGGCCGGCCGCGGCGAGGCCGGGCGCACGCCACGACACCAGTGTCACGAGGGCGGCCGGTCCGCTCGTCCGCTGCGGCGTCCCGGCGCGCGCGAGGTCGATCAGGCGGGCGGCGCCCGGGAACCAGCGCACCTCGTCCAGCAGTGCCACTAGCACCGCCACCGGCCACCGGCGGGGAGCCCGCCGGTGGCGCGCGGCGCGTCCGGCAGCTCCTCCCCTCGCGCTTCGCCGAGTCGGACGCGGAACCGCCGCAGGCCGCCGCCGCCGGCCCCGGCCGCCCGGTCCGCCCCGGCCAGCGGTGCCGCCTTCGCCATGCCCGCCTTCGTCATGCCCCCAGTCGTCATGCACGCAGTGTCCCACCACTGCCCCTCGCGGGGGATGGTGTCACGCACGGACCGATCACGATCCCGCCCCGGACCAGCGCGGGAAATTCCGCTGAGAACGAACAAGCCGGACCGCGCGGCCGCTTGACACCGGTTCCGAACCGCCGGTTCCTGCCGCACCACACGGGTGCTGACCACCGAAAACGGGTTTCCGGCGTGGTGCATTGCCCGGACTGGCGGGATTGATCTACGACATCCGGGGTAATTCTGCGTGACACACATCCCACACAGCCGGGAACACTTGCCAGGCGCTCAGCGTCTGCAAGAGTGGAGGCCAGCGAACACCGCGGAGCCGACGGGCAACCGCAGGGGCCGAAGTGGTCGCCGCTGGATCGATGGCATCGGGTGACCGATGCCGGGACGGAGGGAGACTCCAATGACATCACCGACGCTCACCCGCCCCGAGTTGACCGCAGCCGACCGTTGTGACCGGTGCGGCGCCGCAGCACAGGTACGAGCCATCCTCTCCAGCGGTGGCGAGCTCCTCTTCTGCGGCCACCACGCCCGCGAGTACGAGTCGAAGCTCAAGGAGATCGCTGCGGAGATCCAGCGCGGCTGAGGCACCACAGACGACCAGCGGGCGCCCGGGACTTCCCGGGCGCCCGCTCTGGTTCCCGGGACCATCCGGTGCGGCTCGCCCGCCGGCCCGGCACGGGCCTCACCAGGAACGCAGGGTCGCGATCCGCTCCTCCAGCTGCTCCATGGTCGCCATGGCGGTCGGCGGGCCGCCGCAGGCCCGGCGCAGCTCGCTGTGGATCGCGCCGTGCGGCTTGCGCGTGCGGTGGTGGTACATGCCCACCAGCGTGTTCAGCTCCTTGCGCAAGGCGGCGATGCGCTCGTTGACCGACTGTGGCTTCGGCCCCGGCGCGGGCACCGGCTCATTCGCCGGCTTCCGCCGGGTGGCGTCGGCCAGCTGCTCCTCCTGCCGCTTGCGCAGCAGCGCCCGCACCTGGTCCGGCTCCAGCAGCCCGGGCAGCCCGAGGTACTCCTGCTCCTCCTCGCTGCCGGAGAACACCGCCGTGCCGAACGAGTTGCCGTCGTAGATCACCTGATCCAGCTCGGCGGAGGCGCCGAGCGAGGTGAACGCCTTCTCCTCCTCGCCGGGCTCGTCCTCGGTGCGGTTGGCCTGCGCCAGCAGCTCGTCGTCCCAGCCGTCCTTCTCCCGGTGCGGCTTGCCGAGCACGTGGTCGCGCTGGGCCTCCAGCTCGCTGGCCAGCTCCAGCAGCACCGGCACGCTGGGCAGGAACACGCTCGCCGTCTCACCCTTGCGCCGCGCCCGCACGAACCGCCCGATGGCCTGCGCGAAGAACAGCGGGGTGGACGCGCTCGTGGCGTACACGCCGACCGCCAGGCGCGGCACGTCGACACCTTCGGACACCATCCGGACCGCGACCAGCCACCGGTCGGTGGACTCGGAGAACTCGCTGATCCGGGCGGTCGCCTTCGGCTCGTCGGAGAGCACCACCGTGGGCGCCTCGCCGGTGATCCGGGCGAGGATCCTGGCGTAGGCGCGCGCGGACTCCTGGTCGGTGGCGATGACCAGGCCGCCGGCGTCCGGGATCCCGCCGCTGCGCAGCTGCTGCAGCCGCGTGTCGGCGGCCTGCAGGACCGACGGGATCCACTCCCCGCCGGGGTCCAGCGCGGTGCGCCACGCGCGGGCGGTCTGCTCGGCCGTCAGCGGCTCGCCCAGGCGGGCGGTGAACTCCTCCCCCGCGCTGGTGCGCCAGGACGCCTCGCCGCTGTAGGCGAGGAAGACGACCGGCCGGACGACGCCGTCGGCGAGCGCGTCGGCGTAGCCGTAGGAGTGATCGGCCTTGCTGCGCAGCGAGCCGTCGGCGTCCGGCTCGTAGGTGACGAACGGGATGGGCGAGTCGTCGCTGCGGAAGGGCGTCCCGGTCAGCGCCACGCGCCGCACCGCCGGCGTGAACGCCTCCCGGATCGCATCGCCCCAGGACTTCGCGTCACCGCCGTGGTGGATCTCGTCGAGGATGACCAGCGTCTTGCGGCCCTCGGTGCGTACCCGGTGCAGCGTCGGGTGGGCCGCCACCTGCGCGTACGTCAGCGCCACGCCGCGGTAATCGGCCGCGACCGCGCCCTGGCCGTTGCGGTAGTTCGAGTCGATCGGGATGCCGGCCAGCCCCGCGGAGGCGGCCCACTGGTGCTTGAGGTGCTCGGTCGGGGTCACGATCGTGACCGCCTCGACCGTCCGGTCGGACAGCAGCTCCGCCGCGATGCGCAGGCCGAACACCGTTTTACCCGCGCCCGGTGTCGCGACGGCGAGGAAGTCCTGCGGCTTGGTGCTCAGGTACTTCGTCAGCGCCCGGCGCTGCCAGGCCCGCAGCGGGCGGGCGGTGGAGTCGTGCTGGGGCTCGGGTGCGGCGAAGCCCTGATCGGTCCGATTACCCTGGGCCGTGTCCGACAAGGGATTGCTCCCCCTCCTCTCACCGACGATGGAACGCGACATGCGAATGCCCCCACGGAACTGCCCGGCCGCGACGCCGGGCGGGGGTGAGGGCGGCTCACCGGAGATTACCCGCCCCCACCGGCAGTCGCGGCGAACGGCTCGGCGGCGTTGAACACACCACAGGTCTTGACAAGCCAAATCCGGCCACGTCCGCCATGCTTGGGGCTGACATGAGTGCACCGTCCGACGAGACGCCCGAAGGCACCGCCCGCCGAAAGGGGCCGGTGCGCCTGCTCAGCCGCACGCTCAACAAGGCGTGGGACAGCAACATCTTCTCCGAGTCGGCGGAGGCCGCGTTCTGGCAGACACTGTCCCTGCCGCCGCTGCTGCTGGGCCTGCTGGGCAGTCTCGGTTTCATGGGCGACTGGTTCGGTCCGGGCTTCGTGCGGACGGTGCACGACCGGATCATCACGTTCGCGGACAAGATCTTCAGCGGCAACGTGGTCAACCAGATCATCTCGCCCACGGTCGACGACATCCTCACCATCGGCAAGGGCGAGATCGTCTCGGTCGGGTTCCTGATCTCGCTGTGGGCGGGCTCGTCGGCGATGTCGTCGTTCGTCGACGCGATCACGGTGGCGCACGACCAGTACGGCGTGCGCAACGAGGTCTGGCAGCGGATCTACGCGCTGCTGCTCTACCTGGCGAGCCTGGTCCTGCTGGTGGTCGGGCTGCCGATCATCGCGATCGGACCGGACATCCTGATCGACTTCCTGCCGGACAGCTGGGCGCCGACGATCACCACGTGGATCAGCTGGCTGTACTACCCGGTGATCGGGCTGCTGCTGGTCCTGGCCGTGGCGACGCTGTACAAGCTCGCCCTGCCACGGCGCCTGCCCTGGCACCGCGGCCTGCCCGGCGCGGTGCTGGCGATGGTGATCTTCCTGCTCGCCAGTATCGGGCTGCGGATCTACCTGTCGTGGATCACCAGCACCGGCTACACCTACGGTGCGCTGGCCACACCGATCGCGTTCCTGCTGTTCACCTACTTCATCGGCATGGCGATCGTCAGCGGCGCGTACTTCAACGCCGCGATCCAGGAACTGTGGCCGGCGAAGATGACGCGCCGCCAGCGGCGCAGGTGGCGGCGGCTGGAGATGGAACGCGCCCAGGAACGCCTGCGCGACGACTCGCCGTCACTGTGGGAGCGCACCACCCAGCCGCTGCGCAGGCCGCGCAAGCACGCGCGGGCCCCGGCGCGCGACCCGGTCGCCGACCAGCCGTCTGCGCCGTCTCAGTCGTCGCCCTCGGGACCGGGCCGCAACCCCTCGTAGATCTCCTTGCAGGCCGGGCACACGGGCGACCCGGGCTTGGGCGAGCGGGTGACGGGGAAGACCTCGCCGCACAGCGCCACCACGTGCGTGCCCATGACCGCGCTTTCGGCGATCTTGTCCTTGCGCACGTAGTGGAAGACCTTCGGCTGATCGCTGTCGGTCTCCTCGGTGGACTCCGGGCGGGTGTCGACCTCGGGCAGCGTCGATGTGCTCATGCCCCCATTTTGCCGCAGCACTCCCGTCCACCGACACCGTGGCCTTCTGTACCTACTGGTATGTACAGTGCGGTCATGCCCCTGGTACGAATCGATGCCCTGCCCACCCACGACGACGCGACCCTGGCCGCCCTCGGCGACGCCGTCCACCAGGCACTGACCGAGACGCTCGGGTTCCCCGAGGACGACCTCTTCCAGGTCATCTCGTCGGGCGGGCTGGTGCGGTACGGCACCTACCCCGGCATCGCACGGGACGACGGCGTCGTGTTCATCAGCATCACCATGCGCGTCGGCCGCACCTGCGCGCAGAAGAAGGCGCTCTACGCCCGCATCGCGGAGCTGGCCGCCGCGCGCGCCGGGATCGAACCGCGCAACGTGCTGATCTCGGTGACCGAGAACCACCCGGCGGACTGGTCATTCGGCGAGGGCGTGGCGCAGTATCTGGAGTGAAGGGAGGGCCCGCCGATGACCTTTCCCCGCACCACCCGCCCGCACATGCCGGGGTACGGGACCCTGCCCGCGGACCAGGGCACCGGCCTGCTGCCCTGGTCGTGGGCGGAGAAGCGGCTCCGGGACTCCCACGACTACTGGGTGGCCACGGTGTGGCCGGACGGCCGCCCGCACCTGATGCCGGTGTGGGCGGTGTGGCTCGACGAGGCGTTGTGGTTCTCCTCCGCGCGCTCCGCGCGGAAGGTGCGCAACCTGCTGGCCAACCCGGCGGTGACGATCTCGACGGACGACCCGCTCAACCCGGTCGTCGCCGAAGGGACGGCACGGGTCGTGCGGGACACCGTGTCCAGGCAGGCGTTCCTGGACGCGGTGAACGCCAAGTACCGGACCGGCTACGGCCCCGAGTTCCTCGATCCGGACGTCAACGCGACCGTGCGGGTGCGGCCCCGGTGGGTGTTCGGCCTCGACGGGCGCGACTTCGGCGGGTCGCCCACCCGCTGGGACTTCACCGGGCCCCGTCGGTGAAGATGGTCCCTCGTGACCGGAACACCCCCGATAACCCTCTCCGACGAGATCGCCGACGCCGTGCACAGCGGCCGGGCGGTCGTCGCGCTCGAAAGCACCATCCTGTCCCACGGCCTGCCGCCGGGCCGCAACCTCGCCGTCGCGAACCGCCTGGAGGAGACCGTGCGCGCGGCTGGCGCGGTGCCGGCCACGATCGCGGTGCTGGACGGGGTCGCCCACGCCGGCCTGTCCCGGGCCCAGCTGGAGCGGGTGTGCGCGGCCGACGCCGGCCTGGACAAGCTGTCCTTGCGTGACATCGGGCCCGCGATCGGGCTCGGCCGCTCCGGCGCGACCACCGTGGCGAGCACCTCGGCCCTCGCGCACGCGGCCGGCATCGGCGTGTTCGCGACCGGCGGCCTCGGCGGGGTGCACCTCGGGGCGAACGAGTCCTGGGACGTCTCCGCGGATCTGGGGGTGCTCGCGCGGGTGCCGGTGCTCGTGGTGTGCTCGGGGGTGAAATCGGTGCTGGACATCGCCGCGACCCTGGAGGTGCTGGAGACCAACTCGGTGCCGGTGCTCGGGTACCGGACCGGCGAATTTCCCGCCTTCTACCGGCGCACCTCCGGCTATTCGGTGCCGTGGCGGGTCGACGACCCCGCCGCGGCCGCGGCCGTGGTCGCCGCGCACCGGCGGTACGCGAGCTCGGGGGTGCTGCTGGCCAACCCGATCCCGGCCGGCGCGGAGATGGACGCCGGGCTGCACGACCGGCTGCTCGCCGAGGGACTGGAGCTGCTGTCCTCGCGCGGGGTGCACGGCAAGGACGTGACCCCGGTGCTGCTGGAGCACTTCCACACCGCCAGCGGCGGGGCGAGCCTGGACGCCAACGAGGAGCTGGTGGTGTCCAACGCGCGGGTCGCGGCCGAGGTCGCGGTGGAGCTGTCGTGAAGGTCGTCGTGGTGGGCGACGCCGGGCTGGACGTCGTCGCCCGGCACGAGGGGCCGATCGTCCACGGCGGCGACTCGCGGTCACGGGTGCGGCTGGCCAGTGGCGGCGCCGGCGCGAACACCGCCGCGTGGCTCGCGGCGAGCGGTGTCGACACGACACTGATCGCCCGGATCGGGGACGACGCCGGCGGGCGGCTGGTGCGCGCCGAACTGGAGTCCTCCGGCGTGTCGTGCGCGTTCGCCGTGGACGAGGTGGCCCCGACGTGCTGCGTCGTGGTGCTGGTCGACGGCTCCGGTCAGCGGAGCATGCTGCCCGACCGGGGTGCGAACGCACGCTTCTCCCCCGCCGACGTCTCACCGGCGGCGCTGGCCGGTGCCGGCCACCTGCACCTGTCCGGGTACGTGCTGCTCGACCCGTCGTCCCGGCCTGCCGGGCTGGCCGCCCTGGCGGCGGCGAAGGAGGCCGGGCTGACCACGTCGGTCGACCCGCAGGCGGCGGCCCTGATCACCGATGCGCAGGCGTTCCTGGCGGACGTGCGCGGAACCGACCTGCTGATGCCCAACACCGCGGAGCTGCTGGCGCTGACCGGGTCAGCCGATCCGGCCGCGGCGAAGGCACTGCTGGACGTGGTCGGCGCGGTGGTGGTGACGTCCGGCCTGGACGGCGCGACGTGGGTGTCCGCGGAAGGTGCGGTCAGCGTGCCCGCCGAGGAGGCCGAGTGCGTGGACTCCACGGGCGCCGGCGACGCCTTCGACGCGGGCGTGCTCGCGGCCTGGCTCGCGGGCGAGTCCACTGTGGACGCCCTGCGGGCGGGGGTCCGGCTGGGCGCGCGGGCCGTCACGAAGGTCGGCGCACAACCCTGACCAACCCCTCGCAACCCGCCAACTCACCACCCGCACCGGCCCACACACCGACCGGAGCGGCAGACACGCCGCCCGGACGGGCCATCACGCCCCGCCGTCGTGTTTGCCGCCCACCGCGGCGTGTTTGCCGGCTAGGGCGGTGAGTTGGCCGCTCCGGCCGGGCGTGTTGACGGCTCGCGGTGACGTGCTTGCCGCTCGCGGCGGTGAGTTGACCGCTGCGGGCGGCGTTGGCCGCTCCGGCTCGCGTGTTTGCCGCCTGCGGCGTCGTGTTGGCTGCTCGCGGCCGCGTGTTGGCGGCCTGCGGTGGTGTGTTGGGTGCTCCGGCTGCCGAGTTTGCCGGTTGTGGCGGTGGCTTGGCCGATGGGAGGCGCGGGTCAGCCGTCGATGATGCGGTGTTCGCGGTTTTCGATCGCCTTCGCGGTGCGGTGGAACCGGCTGACCTTTTCCGACTTGCGCGGCGGCCGGTCGTTGGCGATCAGGACCGCGACCCAGGGCAGCGGGATCGAGATGACGATGAACAGCAGGGCCAGCCACCAGGTGTGGTAGAAGATGCCGGCCAGCACCAGGCACGGGAAGCGCATGCCCATCATGATCATGTACTTGCGCTTGCGGGCCGCATGCTCGTCGTCGTACGAGGGGGCGGCCTCGGTGATGAGAACGGGTGCGTCTTCGCCGCCGCCGGTACCGCGGGGGGACCTGTTCACGCGACCACCTCCTGACACCTCCATGCTGCCACTCCGCCCGGCCCGGCGACACTCGGGTCGTGTCAGATCCCGCACCACCCGGCGCAGATCCGCTTCAGGATCTCCACCGATTCGGCCAGCCGGGTGACCGAGCACCACTCGTCGGTGACGTGCGCCTGTTCCGGTTCACCCGGACCGCAGATCAGCGTGGGTACGCCGCCCAGCGCCGGGGTCAGCACGGAAGCATCGGTGAAGTAGGTCGCCGTCGCCACCGCCCTGCTCGCGCCGGTGACCTCGTGCACGATCGCCGCCGCCGAGGCCGCCCACTCGTCGCCCGGATCGGTCCACACCGGCGGCAGGTCGACCAGCGGCGTGAGCGCCACCCCCTCGCCGGCTGCCGCGGCCAGCGACTCCAGCACCCGGGCGTGGTCCTGGCCCGCCACCGTCCGCACGTCCACCGTCGCCACCGCCCGGTCCGGCACCGAGTTCGTGTTCAGGCCGCCGGTGAACGTGCCCACGTTGAGCGTCGGCGGCCCCATCACCGGATGCGGCTCGACCCCGAACCCGTGCCTGGCCAGCCGGGTCACCGCCGCCGCGAGCTTGACCACCGCGTTGTCCCCCAGGTGCGGCATCGACCCGTGCGCCGTCACCCCGGTGGCCAGTGCCTCCAGCCACAGCGCGCCCTTGTGCCCGTGGAACGCCGCGTTCGCGGTCGGCTCGGTGATGACGAGCGGACCGCTGCGCCCGAGCCGGTCCGCGACGAACCGCGCACCCTGCGAGCCCGTCTCCTCCGCCGCGGTCAGCACCAGACGCAGCCCGGCCCGGCGGGGACGGGACCGGGCCACCGACACGGCCGCCGTCACGATGGCCGCGACGCCGGCCTTCATGTCGCTCACCCCGCGCCCGTAGAGGCGGTCGCCGTCGGTCTCGCCGGCGAACGGGTCGCGCCGCCACGGCGCGCCACCCAGGGGCACCGTGTCCACGTGCCCGGACAGGCACAACGGAGGCGTGTCGTGCCCGGTCTCCCACTCGGCGACCAGCGTGCCCCGGCCGGGTTCGTGCTCGAACACCTCGGTGCGGAAGCCCGCCTCCGCCAGCAGCGGCGCCACGACCTCCAGAGCCGCGCTCTCCGCGTGGCCCACCGTGTCGACCGCGGTCAGCGCGCGGGTGAGAGCCAGTGCGTCGGTCACGTTCCCCTCCTCCTCAGTACCCGGTGCTGCCGTCGATCCGCTCGCGCAGCAGGTCGGCGTGACCGTTGTGCCGCGCGTACTCCGCGAGCACGTGCACGACGACCCGGCGCAACGAGACCGGCTCACCGGAGGCCGCGTGCACGCCCGTGACGTCCAGCGACGGCGCGTCGGCGACGATCCGCCGGGACTGCTCGCACTCGGCGAGCCACGCTCCGAGCGCCTCCGCCGGGTCGCCCTCCAGGCGCTCGAAGTCCTGCTCCGGATCGTCGTCCGAGTAATGGAGAAGCGGGACGTCCTCGCCGCGGAACTGGATGCGGAACCACCAGCGCTCGACACCGGCGAGGTGACGCAGCAGGCCGTGCAGGGTCAGGCCGGAGGGCGGGATCACCTTCTCGGACAGCCGCTCCGGCGGCACGCCGGCGCACTTGAGCTCGAACGTCTGCCGGTGCCAGTCGAGGTAGGCGGTGAGGATCTCCCGCTCGTCACCGGTCTTGGGCAGCGGCGGGCGGGTGTCCTCGGCCCACAACCGGGCGAAGTTGGCGGCGGGGATCGGGGAGCTTCCGGTCATGCCCCGAGCCTGCCAGCACCCACCGACAAAAACGTGAGCGCGGCGACGACCAGCGTCTCCACCCCGGTCCGCAGCGTCGGGTGCAGGACCGGTGCGAACCGCGGCGAGTGGTTGGACGGCACGTCCTGCTCGAACCGGCCCTCGCCCATCGCCGTGAGCACGAGGTCCGCGTCCAGCCCGCCGACCAGCCAGAACACCGAGGGCGCACCGGCGGCCCGGCCGAACTCGCCGAAGTCCTCGCTGCCGGTGACCAGGGGTGCCTCGATGGTGCGGTCGGCGCCGAAGTGGCCGGTGAACGCCTCGGTCAGGGTGCGGTTCGCGACCTCGTCGTTGGTGGTGACCGGGAAGGTCGCGATGGGCGTGATCTCCGGCGGCCGTGGCGCGCCCGCCGCGGCCGCCTCGCCCTGCACGATGCGCTCGACCGCGGCGAGCACCCGGCTGCGGACCTGCCCGTCGAAGGTGCGGATGTTGACCTCCAGCACGGCCTCGTCGGCGATGATGTTGGGCGCGCTGCCGACGCGGATGGACCCGACGGTCACCACGGCCTGCTCGGTCGCGGCGACCTCGCGCGACACGACGGTCTGCAGCCGCATCACGACCGACGCGGCCAGCACCGCCGGGTCGACCGTGGTTTCCGGGCGCGACCCGTGCCCGCCGCGGCCGTGCAGCACGATCCGCAGCGAATCGGTCGCCGCCATCAGCACCCCCGGCCGGGTCAGCACCCAGCCGGCGGGGCCGGGCACGACGTGCTGCCCGAGCACCACCGCGGGGGTGCCGGCCCGGTCGAACAGGCCGTCGCGCACCATCGCCGCCGCGCCCTCGCCCGCCTCCTCGCCCGGCTGGTAGACCACGACGAGCGTGCCCCGCCAGCCGTCCCGGCCCGCGGCGAGCAGCCGCGCCGCGCCGTCCAGCCAGGTCGCGTGCATGTCGTGACCGCACGCGTGCATGACCGGGACCTCGTCCCCGCCGGGTCCCGGCGCACGCACCTCACTGGCGTAGGGCAGGCCGGTCTTCTCGGCGACCGGCAGCGCGTCGATGTCCGCGCGCAGCATCACCACCGGGCCGTCGCCGTTGCGCAGCACCCCGGCCACGCCCGTCGCGCCGATGCCGGTGTGCACCTCGTACCCGGCGTCGCGCAGCCGGGCCGCGAGCTTGCCGGCGGTGCGGTGCTCGGCGAAGGACAGCTCCGGGTGGCGGTGCAGGTCGACGTAGAGCTCCTCCAGGCCCGGCAGGAGCTCGTCGAGCCCCGCGAGCGGACCTGCGTGGTCGGCGGTGGTCATCCGGCCATCACAGCACAGCCGGGACGGCCCGCGTGGGAGGATCACCCACCGTGAGCATTCCGCGGTTCTCCCACGACTTCCTGGCCCGGCTGCGCGAAGCGTTCCGCCGCAGTGGTTACGACGCCGACGGCGTGATCGGCGCCCTGGGCGGGGCGGCGCACGCGGCGCTGGGCCGCGGCGAGCCCGAGCTCGCCTTCCGCGCCAGCGCGGATGCCGGTGAGCTCGGCACGCTCATCCGGCTGTTCCTGCTGGGCTCGGCCGAGCCGGAAGCCGCGGTGCGTGCGGCGCTGGCGCCGGCCCCGCTCGACGAGGCCATGGCCACCGGGCTGCTCCGGGGCGGCCCGGAGCACTTGCGCGCCGGCCTCGATGTGCGCCCGCACGGCGACGAGCAGGGGTCCTGGTGGGTGCTGTCGGACCTCGACGCGGACGTACTGGGCGCGGAGGTGCCTGGCGACCACGTGCTCGGCGTCGGGCACGCGTCGCTGAGCCTGATCCGCGCCACCACGCGCCGTCCGGTGGACACCCTGCTGGACCTGGGCACCGGCGACGGGGTGCAGGCGCTGCACGCGACGCGGCACGCCCGGCGGGTCACCGCAACCGACGTGTCGGAGCGCGCGCTGGCACTGGCGGACGCGACGTTCCGGCTCAACGAGCTGGAGGTGGAGCTGGTGCGGGGTGAGTGGTTCGCCCCGGTTGCGCGCCGCCGGTTCGACCAGATCGTGTGTAATCCGCCGTTCGTGGTGGGACCGCCGCGGGTCGACTACACCTACCGCGACTCCGGTCTGGGCGGCGGTGACGACGCGAGCGCGCTGGTCGTCCGCCAGCTGCCCGGGTTCCTGACCGAGGGTGGCACCGGGCAGCTGCTCGCCTCCTGGTTGCACGTCGAGGGCGAGGACTGGGCCGACCGGGTGAGCCGGTGGCTCCCGCCGGGCACCGACGCGTGGTTCGTGCAGCGCGATGTCGCCGATCCAGGTCTGTACGTGGGCACCTGGCTGCGGGACGCGGGCATCGATCCCCGTTCCGATCGCGGCCGGGCGAAGGCGGCGGACTGGCTCGACTGGTTCGCGGGGAACGCGGTGCGTGGTGTCGGATTCGGGTTCGTGACCCTGCGCCGCACGGACGCGACGCACCCCACCGTGGTGTGCGAGGACCTGCGGCAGGCCTACGACGACCCGCTGGGGCCGGAGGCGGGCGCGTGGCTGGACCGGGTGAGCTGGCTGCGTGAACACGGGCACGACCTGCTCGGAACGCGGTTCCGGGTGCCGGACACGGTGCTGCTGGAGCGGGTGGCGGCGCCCGGCGACGAGGGCTGGGACACCACGGTGCTGCGGCTGCACCGCTCCGACGGGCCGGGCTGGCAGCACGAGGTCGACGAGCCGGTGGCGGCGCTGCTGGCCGGCTGCCGCGGTGCGCTGCCGCTGTCGGACCTGCTGTCCCTGCTCGCCGCCGGTCACGGCCTGGACGAGGACGAGCTGGCCGGCGCGGCGCTGCCGCTGGTGCGGGAGCTGGTGCGGCACGGGTTCCTGGAGGCGGTGTGAGGGCCGTCGCGGCCCGCGTGACGGAGGCGCGCGTCACCGTCGACGACGAGGTCGTCGGTGCGATCGGGGAGCCCGGTCTGCTGGTCCTGCTCGGTGTGCACGTTTCGGACACCGCAGACAAAGCGGTCACGATGGCACGCAAGCTGCACGAGCTCCGCATCCTGCGCGATGAGCAGTCCTGCGCCACGGCCGGGGCTCCGCTGCTCGTGGTGAGCCAATTCACGCTCTACGGCGACACCCGGAAGGGACGCCGTCCATCGTGGACGCAAGCGGCGCGCCCGGAGGCGGCGCTGACCCTGTTCGACCGCGTCGTCGCGGAGCTACGCGAGCGCGGAGCCCGTGTCGCCACGGGGAAGTTCGGCGCGATGATGGCGGTGCACAGCGTGAACGACGGGCCGTTCACGGTACTCGTAGAGGTCTGAACCACTGCCCGCCCAACGGGTCTCTCAGCAAAACCTCAGCTTTGGTCGAGCAACCCCGTCCGGTGTTCCGCCGTCTTCGAAGTGGAGGAGGCGGGAACGTTTCGGCAACGACCGGCGTTGGAACCATTGTCCAGCCGACGAGCTGGGCACGCGGGGGTGGAGCACTCCACAGGATTCACCCACGCGGCGCAGGAGCCGGTGTGACGCACCGAACGTGTCCGCCCGTGACCGGGGAGGCAGAACATGTCAGTACAAACTCTCGAGCGCCCGACTCGTGAGGTCCCCGAGCCCGAAATCGAGCCCGTCGAGTCCAGCGTACGCCCTTCGCCGAACCTCGACGCGGATCTCGACGCCCAGGGCCCGGCCGCGGACCTCGTGCGGGTGTACCTCAACGGGATCGGCAAGACCGCGCTGCTGTCGGCCGCCGACGAGGTCGAGCTCGCCAAGCGCATCGAGGCGGGGGTGTTCGCGCAGCACATGCTCGACACCGCGCCGAAACTGACCGCACAGCGCCGCAAGGAGCTCGAGGCGCTGGTGCGCGACGGCCACCAGGCCAAGAACCACCTGCTGGAGGCCAACCTGCGACTGGTCGTGTCGCTGGCCAAGCGCTACACCGGCCGGGGGATGCCGCTGCTCGACCTGATCCAGGAGGGGAACCTGGGTCTGATCCGCGCGGTGGAGAAGTTCGACTACTCCAAGGGGTTCAAGTTCTCGACCTACGCGACGTGGTGGATCCGCCAGGCCATCACTCGCGGCATGGCCGACCAGGGCCGGACCATCCGGCTGCCCGTGCACCTGGTGGAGCAGGTCAACAAGCTGGCCCGGATCAAGCGCGACCTGCACCAGCAGCTCGGCCGGGAGGCCACCAACGAGGAGCTGGCCGCCGAGTCGGGCATCCCGGTGGACAAGGTGTCCGACCTGCTCGACCACGCCCGTGACCCGGTGAGCCTGGACATGCCGGTCGGCACGGACGAGGACGCACCGCTGGGCGACTTCATCGAGGACTCCGAGGCCACCGACGCCGAGAGCGCCGTCATCTCCGGCCTGCTGCAGGACGACCTGCGCCGGGTGCTGGCCACGCTCGACGATCGGGAGCAGCAGGTGATCCGGATGCGCTACGGCCTCGACGACGGCCAGCCGCGCACCCTCGACCAGATCGGCAAGCACTTCGGGCTGTCCCGCGAGCGGGTCCGCCAGATCGAGCGCGAGGTCATGTCGAAGCTGCGCCAGGGCGAGCGGGCCGAGCGGCTGCGCGCCTACGCCAGCTGACCGTTACCCGGCGTTGCGCCGGTTCCGTGATCCTCACGACGGGAAGCCCGCTGGCAGCGGTAGCAGGGCGCGGTGCGCAGCGGCCGCACAGGCCGGTGCCATCGGCGCGGCGGACGTAGACCTTCCGGGCGGCAGTGCGGCAGGGCTCGCCCGGTGCGGCCGCAGTGGGCGCAGTGGGCACAGCCGGGAACGATGACCGGGTGTGCCCGCCGCGGGCGAGCACCCGGAGCAGTCGGTGTTCTCGCTGGTCAGGGCCCACAGCAGCATCCGGTTGCGGTGGTCCCCGACCACCCCGCTGGAGAACGCGGTGGTCGGGGCCTGGGCGTGGAAGGATCGTGTCCGAGTTCGAGGCTTTCCAGGTCAGGATCTGACCTATCTCGTCCCTACCGTTGTTGTCCGCGACCGACATCAGCGAAAGGACCACGATGCCCGAACAGACCAGCGCCGCGCCGGAGGGCTATACCGCCGTTGCACCCTGGGTCTTCACCGACGACACAGGGGCCTTCCTCGACTTCGTCACCCAGGCGTTCGGTGGTGAGGAGCTCGGGCGGGTGGCGACCGAGGACGGCTTGATCGGTCACGGTGAGATCCGGGTCGGCGACACCGTGGTGTTGGCCTTCGACCCACACGCGGACTGGCCCACCATGCCGAGTCTGCTGCGTGTTTTCGTCGCCGACGCGGACGCGGCGTTCTCGCAAGCTGTCACAGCCGGCGGCCATGTCGTCACCCCTTTGGCGGACAACGCTTTCGGACAGCGCGGAGGGCGTATCAGGGATGTGGACGCGGCTGCAGGACCCGGTATACGCCGAGGCGATGCGTGTGGCTCAGGAAACACTCGACGCCGAGCTCAGCGGTCGACGTCACGGACGCAACAGCGCGCCTGTCAAAACATCCAGCTGACGGGTTCACGGTCACGATCGCCGTCCCGCTCCTGGCGGTCCAGTAAGAGCCGTCGCGGCGCGTTGTTCGCCAAGTGCATGGGCAGCACCGGGGCCACGCCGCCACGTGGCGTGGCCCCGGTGATCCACGAACTACCCGATCGGCAGCGTTGACCTATGACGCAGGTCACGTCACCGTGGAAGCAACGTGTCGTGACTTCTCCACGTCCTGTGGTCGGTAGAACTTCGCGGCGGGGTGCCCTGCGCTCCCGGCCGCGTGCCCCGGAAGGTCGGGTCCGTCGGGGTGGGCCCGGCCTTCCGACTTTTCCGGGGCAGACCGGCGTTAGGAGCGGAAGCTGATCTGCAGCACGGGCTCCGACGTCTCGGCGAAGAAGTCGTTGCCCTTGTCGTCGATGACGATGAACGCCGGGAAGTCCTCGACCTCGATCTTCCACACGGCTTCCATGCCCAGCTCCGGGTACTCCAGCACCTCGACCCGCTTGATGCAGTCCTGCGCCAGCCGCGCCGCCGGGCCGCCGATCGAACCCAGGTAGAACCCGCCGTGCCGCCGGCAGGACTCCGTGACCTGCTTGGACCGGTTGCCCTTGGCGAGCATGACCATCGACCCGCCGGCCGCCTGGAACTGCTCCACGTAGGAATCCATGCGGCCCGCGGTGGTCGGCCCGAACGAGCCGGACGCGTACCCGTCCGGGGTCTTCGCCGGGCCGGCGTAGTAGACCGGGTGGTCGCGCAGGTACTGCGGCATCTCCTCGCCGGCCTCCAGACGCTCGGCGATCTTCGCGTGCGCGATGTCCCGCGCCACCACGAGCGGACCGGTCAGCGACAGCCGGGTCTTGACCGGCAGTGACGACAGCTGCGCGCGGATCTCGTCCATCGGGCGGTTCAGGTCGACCTGCACCACCTCGTCGGACAGGTCCTCGGTGGTGACGTCCGGCAGGAAACGCGCCGGGTCGCGCTCGAGCTGCTCGATGAACACGCCGTCCGCGGTGATCTTCGCCTTGGCCTGGCGGTCGGCGGAGCAGGAGACCGCGATGCCGACCGGGCAGGACGCGCCGTGCCGGGGCAGCCGGATGACCCGCACGTCGTGGCAGAAGTACTTGCCGCCGAACTGGGCGCCGATGCCGAACTGCCGGGTCATCTCCAGCACCTGCTGCTCCAGGCCGGTGTCCCGGAAGCCGTGCCCCAGCGCCGAGCCCTCGCGCGGCAGGTTGTCCAGGTAACGGGCGGAGGCGAGCTTGGCGACCTTGAGGTTGTACTCGGCCGACATGCCGCCGACCACGATCGCCAGGTGGTACGGCGGGCAGGCCGCGGTGCCGAGGCTGCGCAACTTCTCGTCCAGGAACTTCGCCAGCCGCTTGGGGTTCAGGACGGCCTTGGTCTCCTGGTAGAGGAACGTCTTGTTGGCCGAGCCGCCGCCCTTGGCCATGAACAGGAACTCGTAGCCCGGGTCACCCGCGCCGTCCTTGTGGTACAGCTCGATCTGCGCGGGCAGGTTCGTCCCGGTGTTCTTCTCCTCCCAGAAGGACACCGGCGCCATCTGCGAGTAACGCAGGTTCAGCTCCTGGTAGGCGTCGAAGATGCCGCGCGCCAGGGCCTGCTCGTCGTTGCCGCCGGTGAGCACCCCCTGGCTGCGCTTGCCGATGACGATCGCCGTGCCGGTGTCCTGGCACATCGGCAGGACACCGCCGGCCGAGATGGCCGCGTTGCGCAGCAGGTCCATCGCGACGAACCGGTCGTTGCCACTGGCCTCGGGGTCGTCGACGATCGCGCGCAGCTGCGCCAGGTGCGACGAGCGCAGCAGGTGCTGGATGTCGCTGATCGCGGTCCGGGCGAGCGTCGTCAGCGCTTCGGGGTCGACTTCCAGGAACTTCCGTCCGGCGGCCTCGACTACCCGGACGCCCTCGGCGGTCACGAGCCGGTATTCGGTCTCGTGGTCCGGACCCAGCGGCAGCACGTCGGTGTACTGGAAGGTGGTGGTGGTCACTCGGGCTCCCTCGCAGGCAATTCGGGCCCTTGACGTTACCGCCTGCGCGCGCTCTCCCACGCTGTGGTGTGGTGCGCGCTACGCGCCGCGGACCGCGAAGTAGGCCACACCCCCGTGCTCACGCTTCGAACATCCGCACGAGCCGGTCCAGGGTCTTCTCGATCGCCTGCCGGTTCTTGCGCGGGAAGAAGCTGAGGTCGATCAGCAGCGGAACGCGTGCCGTGGACCAGTCGAAGGTCTCGGTGACGTCGGTGGACCCGTCCGGACGGGGGTCGAGCCGCCACCGCCACCGGTGCCCGTTGAAGTGCCGCCAGGCGATCAGCCGGTTCTCCTCGAACTCGACGACCGTGTTGCGGATGCGGTAGCTCGCGCCCATTTTCATGTCCATGCCGAACCGGGAGCCGAGCGTGAGCCGCTCCGGCCCGTCCCGCCGCGCTGCCAGCACCGTGCCGGATCCGTCGATCAGCGGGTGCTTCGACGGGTCGGTGAGCAGCTCGAAGATCTTCTCCGGGGGTGCCGCGACTTTGCGTGTGGCCGCGACCTGGCGTGACGTCATGCCGCGATCCTACCGGTCAGTAACCTCGCGTGGCGCTCTTGAGCACGACGATCCGCTCGTTCAGGGGAGCGGACAGGGTCACCGTGACCACCGGGTAACGCAGGTCCATCGTGCACATCTGGCCGGCCAGGTTGCTCCTGCTCTCCACCAGGGTGACCACCACCCGCTGCGTGTCCTGCGCGGTGAGCTCGGCGGCGGCACGCCCGCACCCGCCCTCCTCGGCGCGCACGAACAGCTGCCTGCCGTCGGCGCTGACGTACACCTCGCGCGGGAAGTCCGCGGGCAGCGCCGAAGCGTCGACCCGGCCGGCCGGCACCGGGGTGACCCCGGCGGGTGGTTGCATCTCGCGCGGCCCGCCGGGCAGCGCCGGTGGCACGCGGGTCGCCGGTGCGGACGGCGCCGCGGGCACGGTGGAGGTGGCCCCGCCACCGGGCGGGCCGCCGGTGCCGGTCTGCCCGCCGCAGGCCGCGGCCAGGAGGAGGACCAGCCCCAGCCCGCACGTCGTCACACGCCACCTCATGCCTGCCCAGACGGAACGACCCGGCGGACCGGTTGCACGAAAATCTCCGCGGGCGATGTCGATCCGGTCCCTTCCCCGTTCGACTCAGCGGTGAGAGGGTTCGACGGAACCCGGACATCGAGGGAGAACCACCATGAAGTTCATGCTCATCTGGCGGGCCACCGACGAGGCGTTCGCGAACCTGGGCAACGTCGACTTCACCGAGATGCTCGAGCTCACCGGCCGGTACAACCAGGAGCTCATCCGGGCCGGGGTGCTGGTGGCCGCCGAAGGGCTCGACGACGCGAACGAAGGCGTGGTGGTCGACTACTCCACCGAGCCACCGGTGGTGACCGACGGCCCGTACGGGGAGACGAAGGAGCTGTTCGGCGGCTTCTACATCCTCAACGTGGCCTCGAAGGAGGAAGCGATCGAGTGGGCCAGGCGCTCGCCGATCAAGGGCAAGGGCTTCAAGACCGAGATCCGGCGCGTGACCACGATCGACGAGTTCCCGCAGGACAACGAGTGGATCCAGAAGGAGCGTGCGTGGCGCGAGGCGCACGGCCAGCTCTGAGATGACCGAGCGGGATGCGGTGGCCGCCGTCTGGCGGATCGAGTCGGCGCGGATCGTCGGTGCGCTCGCGCGCTACACCGGCGATTTCGCGCTGGCCGAGGACCTCGCGCAGGAGGCGCTGGCCGAGGCACTGGTGACGTGGCCGCGGGAAGGCGTCCCCCGCAATCCCGCCGGGTGGCTGCACACCGTGGGCAGGCGCCGCGCCGTGGACGCGTTCCGCCGGCGCGCCGCGCTGGACGCCAAGTACGCCGTCCTCGCGAACGAGGAGCGGGAGGACGCCGTCACCGGCGACTGGGACCCGGACCAGATCGACGACGACGTGCTCGCGCTGATGTTCATCGCGTGCCACCCGGTGCTGTCCCGGGAGGCCCGGCTGACGCTGACCCTCCGCGTGGTGGGCGGGCTGACCAGCGACGAGATCGCGCGGGCGGTCCTGACACCGACCGCCACGGTGCAGGCCCGGATCACCCGGGCGAAGAAGACCCTCGCCGCGGCGCGGGTGCCGTTCGAGGTCCCGCCGCCGCAGGAACGGGCCGCACGGCTCGGCTCGGTGCTCAACGTGATCTACCTGATCTTCACCGAGGGCTCGTCGGCCAGCTCGGGCGGCGACCTGATCCGGTTCGACCTCGCCGGGGAGGCCCAGCGCCTCGCCCGCGTGCTGTCGCGCCTGATGCCCGGCGAGCCCGAGGCGCACGGGTTGCTGGCGTTGCTGGAGCTGACCGCGGCGCGGTTCCCGGCGCGCACCGGACCGGACGGCGAGCCGGTGTTGCTGGAGGACCAGGACCGCAGCCGCTGGGACCGCTCGGCGATCCAGCGGGGACGGGCGGCCCTGGCCCGGGCCGGGGCGGTCGGGCGCGGGCTGGGGGCGTACGGCCTGCAGGCGGCGATCGCCGAGTGCCACGCGGTCGCGCCGTCGGTCGCGGAGACGAACTGGGAGCGGGTGGTGCTCCGCTACGAGGCGCTCGGGCGGCTCGCGCCGTCCCCGGTGGTGGAGGTCAACCGGGCGGTGGCGGTGTCGATGGCGCACGGGCCGGCGGCGGCACTGCCGATCGTGGATTCGCTGGCCGCGGATGGCGCGCTGCGCGGGTCGCACCTGCTGCCGACGGTGCGCGGGGAGCTGCTCACCCGGCTGGGCCGGGCCCGGGAGGCGCGGGCCGAGCTGGCGCGAGCCGTGGAGCTGTGCGGCAACGACCGGGAACGGGCGGTGCTGCGGCGCAAACTAGCCGCGCTCGAACGGCCGCCGAACATCCGGTGACGAACCGGCCGCGCGGGGGTGCCGGTCGGTTACGGTCGCCCCGTGACACGACTGGAGCGACGGCTCGGCACCGGCGATGCGGTGGTGATCGGGCTCGGCTCGATGATCGGGGCCGGGGTGTTCGCGGCCTTCGCACCGGCCGCGCGCGCCGCGGGGACCGGGCTGCTGATCGGGCTCGCGCTGGCCGCGGTGGTCGCCTACTGCAACGCCACCTCCTCGGCCCGGCTGGCCGCGCGGTACCCCACGTCCGGCGGGACCTACGTTTACGGGCGGGAACGGCTCGGCGCGTTCTGGGGCTACCTCGCCGGGTGGGGTTTCGTCGTCGGGAAGACCGCGAGCTGCGCGGCGATGGCCCTGACGGTCGCGTCCTACGCCGCGCCCGGCGCGGGGCGGCCGGCGCAGTCGCTGATCGCGGCGGCCGCCGTGCTGGCGCTGACGGCGCTCAACTACCGCGGGGTGCAGCGGTCGGTGACGGTCACCAAGGTCATCGTGACGATCACGCTCGTCGTGCTGGCCGGGTCGGTGCTGGCGATGGCGGTCGCGGGCACCCCCGCGCCGGCACGGCTGACGCCGGTGGCGGCGGCCGGCGGGGTGCTCCAGTCCGCCGGGCTGCTGTTCTTCGCGTTCGCCGGATACGCCCGCATCGCCACGCTCGGCGAAGAGGTGCGGGACCCGGCGCGCACCATCCCGCGGGCCGTCCCCATCGCGCTCGGGATCACGCTCGTCGTGTACGCGCTGGTGGCCGTTTTCCTGCTGCGGCAACTCGGGCCGGCGCGCCTGGCGTCCACTCCGGACCCGATCGCGGCCGCGCTCGCCGGCACGTCGTGGGCGGTCCTGACGCCGGTGGTCCGCGCCGGGGCGGCGCTGGCCGCGTTGGGCTCGCTGCTGGCGCTGGTGCTCGGCGTGTCCCGGACGACGTTCGCGATGGCCCGGGACGGTCACCTGCCCGCGCCCCTGGCGGCCGTGCACCCGCGGTTCGCCGTGCCGCACCGGGCGGAGGTGACGATCGGCGTGGTGGTGGCCGCGCTGGTGCTGGTGACCGACCTGCGCGGCGCGATCGGGTTCTCCTCGTTCGCGGTGCTGACCTACTACGCCATCGCGAACGCGAGCGCGTGGACGCTGCGCACCCGGCGGGTGGTGCCGGCGGTGGGCCTGGCCGGGTGCGTGGTGCTCGCGTTCAGCCTGCCGGTCGCGTCGGTGATCAGCGGCGTCGTGGTGCTGGCGGTCGGTGTGGTGGCGTGGTTCGTCACCTCGCGCCACCGCACCCGGCGCTGAGCGGCCAACGCACCGCCCGCAGCGGCAAACACAGCGCCCCGAGCGGCGAACACGGCGCTGGGGGTGGGTGCGGTCACCGGGTCCGGTCGAGGCGGGTGAGGGTTTCCGCGTAGCCGCTGACCAGGTCGGCGACGATCTCGGCCACCGGGCGCACCCGGTCGATGCGGCCGATGATCTGACCGGCCGGCATCGACACCACCGTCGGGTCGCCCGCGGCGTGGATGCGGTTGTGCGCGGAGCTGACCAGCAGGTTCTGCAGCGGCATCGGCAACGGTTCGGGTGCGTCCGGCGCCGCCCACGCCTCCGTCCAGCGCGTCTTGAGCAGTCGCGCGGGTTTGCCGGTGTAGATGCGCGTCCGCACGGTGTCCGACGAGGTCGCCCCGACCAGTGCGGTCTGCATGGCCGCCGACTCGGGCATGGTGCGCAGGTACTCCTCGGTGGCGAGCCAGATCGACCCGGTCCACGCGCCCGACGCGCCGAGCGCCAGTGCCGCCGCCACCTGCCGCCCCGAGCCGATGCCGCCCGCCGCGAGCACCGGTACCCGGTCGCCCACCGCGTCGACGATCTCCGGCAGCAGCACCATCGACCCGATCTCGCCGGTGTGCCCGCCGGCCTCGTAGCCCTGCGCCACCACGAGGTCCACGCCGTTGTCCACGTGCCGCACCGCGTGCCCGGCCTTGCCGGCGAGTGCCGCGACCGGCACCCCGTGCGCGTGGGCCTGCTCGATCACGTCGGCCGGCGGGGAGCCGAGCGCGTTGGCGATCAGCTTGATCGGGTGCCGGAGCGCGACCTCGACGTGCGAGCGGGCCACCGAATGCAGCCAGCCGAGCACGCCAGCGCGCTCCTCGGTGTCCTCCGGCAGGGCCGGCACCCCCAGCTCGCGCAGGGTCCGCTCGACGAACGCGCGGTGCTCGTCCGGGATCAGCCTGGCGAGGTCGACCGCGGCCCCCTCGGCCGGGATCTTCGCGGGCATGACGACATCGACCCCGTAGGGCCTGCCGTCGGTGTTGGCGTCCATCCAGTCCAGCACCCGGTCGAGCTCGCCGGCGTCGTTGAAGCGCACGCAACCGAGCACGCCGAGGCCGCCGGCCTTGCTGATCGCGGCGGCCACGTGCTCGGACGGGGTGAACCCGATGATCGGGTACCGGATGCCGAACCTCTCGCACAACGCGGTGCGCATACGGTCTCCTTCAAGCGTTCTGCGGCTGAGCGGGCGGGTTCCCGGCGGCGTGCCGCTGCGCCCACGGGTAGTCCGGCTTGCCGCTGGGCAGCCGGCCGATCTCGTCGACGATCCACACGCTGCGCGGCACCTTGTACCCGGCGATCCGCGTCCGCACGTGTGCCTCGAGGGCGCCCAGATCGAGGCCGGCGCCGGGCCGCGGCTGGACGATCGCGGCGACCCGCTGGCCGAGCCGGCCGTCCGGCACGCCGATGACGAGCGCGTCGAACACGTCCGGATGGGACTTCAGCGCGCCTTCGACCTCCTCCGGGAAGACCTTTTCGCCGCCGGTGTTGACGCACTGCGAGCCGCGGCCGAGCAGGGTGACGGTGCCGTCGGACTCGTAGCGGGCGTAGTCGCCGGGCACGACGTGACGGTGGCCGTCGATGTCGACGAAGATCGTCGCGGTCTTGGCCGGATCCTTGTAGTAGCCCAGCGGGACGTGCCCGCGCCGCGCGATCCGGCCGGTCGCGCCGGGGACCCGGGGCACCACGCGGTCGTCCTCGTCGATCAGGACCGCGTCCTTGCCGAAGTTCACCCGTGGCCCGGCGGAGTGGTCGGCGTCCCGGGCGACCATCCCGATGCCGGTGAAACCGCTCTCCGAGGAGCCGATCGCGTCGGTGAGCACCAGGTTCGGGAAGGTCCGCAGGTACTCCTCCTTGACCGGCTGGGAGAACAGCGCGGCGTGACTGGACACCGCCACGAGCGACGACGCGTCGTACCCGCCCTGGTGGTAGGCCTCGATCAGCGGGCGCGCCATCGCATCCCCGACGATCGTGAGCACCTGGACCCGGTGCCGGGCGACCTCACGCCAGATGAGGTGCGGATCGAACTGCGGCACGAACACGACCGTGCCACCGCTGAACATCGCGCCGAACGCGGCCCACTGGGCGGCACCGTGGATGAGCGGCGCGGCGGGCAGCCGGACCATCCCGCCCCGCTTGCCCTGTTCGGCCATCGCCCACTCGTCCGGGACGTACTGGCCGGTGAGGAAGTCGATGCCGCCGCCGAGGGCGCGCCAGACGTCCTCGTGGCGCCACATCACGCCCTTGGGATATCCGGTGGTGCCACCGGTGTAGAGGATGTAGAGGTCGTCGGAGCTGCGTTCGCCGAAGTCGCGGTGGGGCGGCTGCGCGGCCAGCGCGGTCTCGTAGTCGACGCCACCGTAGCCGGCGAAGTCCGCGCCACTGTCGTCGTCGATTACTAGTACGTGTTTCAGTTCCGGCGCGGCGGGCAGCACCGCGGCCACCCGGTCGGCGTACTGCCGCTCGTGCACCAGCGCGACCAGGTCGGCGTTGGTGAACAGGTACTCCAGCTCGCCGCGCACGTAGCGGTAGTTGACGTTGATCGCGATGGCACGCAGCTTGTACGCGGCGAACATCGCCTCGATCATCTCGACGGAGTTCCGGGAATAGACGCCGATGTGGGCTCCGGGGCCGATGCCCTGGGCGGCGAGGTGGTGCGCGAGCCGGTTGGCCCGCTCGTCCAGCTGGGCGTAGGTCACCTGCCGCTCTCCGCAGATGACCGCGGGGCGATCCGGCACGGCGTCGACGGCGTGCTCGAGCAGATCCGCGATGTTGTAAGCCACTCCGTCAAACTAGAACATGTTATCGTTTTGGGCAATGGCGCCGAACGGGGAGGTACTCATGCCACAGCCGCACGCCCTGGTTGAACAACGCGCGCACACGCTCGTGGTGACGCTGAACCGGCCGGAGGTCCGCAACGCGATCAGCGGCGAGATGCTGACGATCCTGACCGGCGCGTGGGACCGGGTGGACCGCGATCCGGGCATCCGGTGCTGCGTGCTCACCGGGGCGGGCGGGGCGTTCTGCGCGGGCGCGGACCTGAAGTCGATGAGCCGCAACTCCCCCGCCGACTCCTACGAGCGCGGCACGTTCGACCCGGCTCGCATCGAGGGACTGCTCAAGGGCCGCCGGCTCACGAAACCGCTGATCGCGGCCGTGGAAGGCCCGGCCATCGCCGGCGGCACCGAGATCCTGCAGGCCACCGACATCCGGGTGGCCGGGGAAAGCGCCCGCTTCGGTGTCTCGGAGGCCCGCTGGGGCCTGTTCCCGATGGGCGGTTCGGCGGTCCGGCTGCCGCGGCAGATCCCGTACACGATGGCCGCGGAGATCCTGCTGACCGGACGGCACCTCACCGCGGCCGAGGCCAAGGAGATCGGCCTGATCGGCAGCGTGGTGCCCGACGGCACCGCACTCGACCGCGCGCTGGAGCTGGCGGACCTGATCGCGGCCAACGGCCCGCTCGCGGTGCGGGCGATCCTGCGCACGATCCGGGACACCGAGGCCATGGCCGAGGAGGAGGCGTTCACACTGGAGGCCCGGTACGGGCTGGAGGTCTTCCGGTCCGCGGACGCCAAGGAGGGCCCGCGGGCGTTCACGGAGAAGCGCACACCCCGGTTCGAAGGCCGCTGACGCCGCTTGCCCCGGCGGGCGCCGTGAAACGGGTGCCCGCGGTCACGGCTCGGCCCCGCGCCCCGCGGCTCTCGGTGCGCGGGGTGGCAGCCGTGCCGGGACCGTGCCGTCAGATCTGCCGGTCCGTCCAATACGGATCGCGCAGCTTCCGCTTGTACAGCTTCCCGTTCGGGTCGCGCGGCAGTTCCTCGGCGAAGTCCACGCTGCGTGGCAGCTTGAACTTCGCCAGCCGCCCGCGCACCCACTCCAGCAGCTCGGCGGCCAGCTCCGGCCCGGGCGCCACGCCGGGTGCGGGCTGCACGACGGCCTTGATCTCCTCGCCCCAGTCCTCGTGCGGGATGCCGAACACCGCGACATCGGCGACCTTCGGGTGCACGACCATCTCGTTCTCGATCTCCGCCGGGTAGATGTTCACCCCGCCGGAGATGATCATGTCGCTCTTGCGGTCGTGCAGGAACAGGTAGCCGTCCTCGTCCAGGTACCCCACGTCGCCGAGGGTGAACAGGTCCCCGGCCCGCGCCTTGCGCGTCTTCTCGGCGTCCTTGTGGTACTCGAACGTCGACGACCCCATCCGCATGTACACCGCGCCCGGCCGGCCCGGCGGCAGCTCGTTGCCGTCGTCGTCGAGGATCTTGACCACCGACCCGGGCCACGGCCGCCCCACCGAGCCGGGCTTGCGCAGCCACTCCGCACCGGTGATCATCGTGCCGCCGCCCTCGGTCGCGGCGTAGTAGTCGGTCACCACCGGACCCCACCACTCCAGCATCCGCCGCTTGACCTCCGGCGGGCACGGCGCGGCGCCGTGGATCATGTTCCGCAGCGACGACAGGTCGTACCGCGACCGCACCTCCTCCGGCAGCGCCAGCAGGCGGCGGAACTGCGTCGGCACCAGGTGGCTGTGCGTGACCCGGTACCGCTCGATCAGCCGCAGCATCTCCTCCGGATCCCACCGGTCCATCAGCACGACCGGGTGCCCGAGCTGGATCGAGATCGACGCGAAGTTCAGCACCGCCGTGTGGTAGAGCGGCGACCCGCACAGGTGGACGTGCCCGTCGAACGGCTCGAGGCCGAAGATGCCGAAGAACCACGTGGACGCGGCCGGCACGGTGTCCGGGTCGGCGCCGCTGAGCGGGCGGCGCACGCCCTTGGGCCGCCCGGTCGTGCCCGACGTGTAGAGCATCGGCGACCCGGCCGTCCGCACCTGCGGGCGGCCGCTCCCCCCGGCGCCCAGCTCGGCCACGTCGCGGAACCCGTCGATGCGGCCGACGGCGAACCGCGCGCCGGACGGGATCCCGGCCTCGTCCGCCGCCGCCGTGGCCACCTCGGCGAACCGCTCGTGCGCGAGGAACGCCTTCGCGCCGGAGTCGGACAGGATGTAGGCGACCTCGGGACCGACCAGGTGCCAGTTGACCATCACCACGTACAGCCCGGTCTGCAGCGCGGCGAAGTAGGCCGCGAGCAGCTCGGCGCCGTTGGGTTGCAGCACCACCACCACGTCGCCGGTCTCCAGGCCCAGCTCGCGCAGGCCACGCGCGTAGGCGTCGCCCTTGCCGGCGAGCGCGCCGTAGCCGACCTCGCCGCCGTCGGGGTTCACGACGGCCGTCCGGTCCGGGTGCCCGGCCGCGATCCGCCACAGGCCGATGGTCTCCAGTGTGGTGGTCATAACCCCGAATCTAGAACCTGTTCCAGTTGACGCGCAAGCCGCGTGCAGAGCGTCTTGCCGTCAGATCGAGAACGTGTTTCACTTCGAGTCGTGAGCACATCGCTGTCCGCACCGCTGGATCTGGCCTTCGACTACACCCGGTCCCTCGGGCCCGTGCTCGGCCGGTTCGCCGCCGGGCTGCGGGAGCGCCGCATCGAGGGCGTGCGCGGCGCGGACGGGCGCGTGCACGTGCCGCCGGTCGAGTACGACCCGGTCACCGCCGCGGCGCTCACCGAGTTCGTGCCGGTGTCCGACGAGGGCACGGTGCTGTCCTGGTCGTGGATGGCCGAACCGCTGGCGGGCCAGCCGCTCACCACGCCGTTCGCGTGGGCGCTGATCCGCCTGGACGGCGCCGACACCGCGATGCTGCACGCCGTGCACGTGCCCGGCCCCGCCGACATGAGCACCGGGATGCGGGTGCGGGCCCGCTGGGCCGCCGAGCCGGTCGGCCACATCCGCGACATCGCCTACTTCCTGCCCGTCGGCGCCCCGGACGGGCCCTCCCCCGCGCCGCCGCCGGAGTCCGCGCAGGACGGTGTCATGGTCACGCCGATCCAGCTGCACTACCGGCATTCGGCCTCGCCGGAGGAAAGCCGCTACCTGCGCGGGCTCGCGGAGGGCAAGCTGACCGGGCAGCGCTGCCCCGCCTGCGGGAAGGTCTACATCCCGCCGCGCGGCGCGTGCCCCACCGACGGTGTGCCCACAGTGGACGAGGTGGAGCTGCCCGACACCGGGATCGTCACCACCTTCTGCATCGTCAACGTGCCGTTCCTCGGCCAGCGCATCCCGCCGCCGTACGTGGCGGCCTACATCCTGCTCGACGGCGCCGACATCGCGTTCCTGCACCTGGTCCTCGGCTGCGACGCCGCGCAGGTCCGGATGGGCATGCGGGTGCGCGCGGCCTGGAAGCCGCGGGACGAGTGGTGGACGAGCCTGGAGAACATCAGCCACTTCGAGCCGACCGGCGAGCCGGACGCGCCGTACGAGTCCTTCGCCCACCACCTGTAGAGGGGAACTGCCATGCGGGACGTCGCGGTGGTCGGGTTCGCCCAGGCCCCGAACGTGCGCTCCACCCCGGGCACCACCAACGGCGTGGAGATGCTCGTGCCCATCCTCGCCCAGGTCTACGAGCAAACCGGACTGTCCAAACAGGACATCGGGTTCTGGTGCTCGGGCTCGTCGGACTACCTGGCGGGCCGGGCGTTCTCGTTCATCTCCGCCATCGACGCGATCGGCGCGTTCCCGCCGATCCACGAGTCGCACGTCGAGATGGACGCGGCGTGGGCGCTGTACGAGGCGTGGCTGAAGATCCGCACCGGCGAGGCCGACACCGCGCTGGTGTACGGATTCGGCAAGTCCTCGGCCGGACAGCTGCGCCGGGTGCTGGCCTTGCAGCTCGACCCCTACACCGTCGCGCCGCTGTGGCCGGACTCGGTGAGCATCGCCGCCCTGCAGGCCCGGCTCGGGCTGGACGCCGGGCTGTGGAGCGAGAAGGACCTGGCCGCGGTCGCCGCCCGCAGCCGCGCCGACGCCACCCGCAACCCCTTCGCCCAGGTCTCCGGGGGCACCGAGGTCTGCGGGGTCACCGAATTGCTGGACGCGCCCTACCTCGCGGACCCGTTGCGCGCGCACGACATCGCGCCGGTCACCGACGGCGCGGCGGTGATCGTCCTGGCCGCCGCCGACCGGGCAGCCGAGTTCGCCGAGCGCCCGGCGGTCATCACGGGCATCGAACACCGGGTGGACACGCCCGTGCTCGGCGCCCGCGACCTGACCCGGTCACCGTCGACGGAGGCGGCCGGCCGGGCCGTGGGCACCGGCGGCGTGGAGATCGCCGAGCTGCACGCGCCGTTCACCCACCAGGAGCTGATCCTGCGGACCGCGCTCGGGCTCGGCGACGACGTCCGCATCAACCCCTCGGGCGGCGCGCTGGCCGGCAACCCGATGTTCGCGGCCGGGCTCGCGCGCATCGGCGAGGCCGCCAGCCGGATCCTCACCGGGGAGGCGTCGAAGGTGCTCGCGCACGCCACGAGCGGGCCGGCCCTGCAGCAGAACCTCGTCGCGGTCCTGGAGGCATGAATGGCGAAACAGCTCGCCGCGGTGCTCGGCACCGGGCAGACCCACCACCGCGCCAAACGGACCGACGTGTCCATGCCCGGTCTGCTGCGCGAGGCGATCGACCGGGCGATGGCCGACGCCCGGGTGGCGTGGCCGGACATCGACGCGGTCGTCGTCGGCAAGGCGCCGGACCTGTTCGAGGGCGTGATGATGCCCGAGCTCTTCCTGGCCGACGCGCTGGGCGCGACCGGGAAACCGTTGCTGCGCGTGCACACCGCGGGTTCGGTGGGCGGGTCGACGGCGCTGGTCGCGACGAGCCTGGTGCAGTCCGGCATCCACCGCCGGGTGCTCACGGTGGCGTTCGAGAAGCAGTCCGAGTCGAACGCGATGTGGGCGCTGTCGATCGCGCCGCCGTTCACCATGCCGGTCGGGGCCGGTGCCGGCGGGTACTTCGCGCCGCACGTGCGGTCCTACATCCGGCGGTCCGGCGCGCCCGAGCACGTCGGCGCGATCGTCGCGGCGAAGGACCGGCGCAACGGGGCGCTCAACCCGTACGCGCACCTGCGGCAGCCGGACATCACGGTGGAGAAGGTGCGCGCCTCGCAGGTGCTGTGGGACCCGATCCGCTACGACGAGACCTGCCCGTCGTCGGACGGCGCGTGCGCGATGGTGATCGGTGACGAGACCGCCGGTGACGCGGCCGGAAGCGGCGTGGCCTGGGTGCACGCGACCGCGATGCGCACCGAACCGACCACGTTCGCCGGGCGGGACCAGGTGAACCCGCGGGCGGGCCGGGATGCGGCCGCCGCGCTGTGGCGGGAGGCGGGGATCACCGACCCGCTGTCCGAAATCGACGCGGCGGAGATCTACGTGCCGTTCTCCTGGTTCGAACCGATGTGGCTGGAGAACCTGGGCTTCACGCCCGAGGGCGAGGGGTGGCGGCTGACCGAGGCCGGCGAAACCGCACTGGGCGGGCGGCTGCCGGTCAACCCCTCCGGCGGGGTGCTGTCGTCGAACCCGATCGGCGCGTCCGGCATGCTCCGCTTCGCCGAGGCCGCCAAACAGGTGATGGGCCGGGCCGGTGACTACCAGGTCGACGGCGCCCGGCGCGCGCTCGGGCACGCCTACGGCGGTGGATCGCAGTACTTCGCGATGTGGGTGGTGGGCGCGGGCAAGCCCTGACGGACCGGCGGCAGGCCGAAGGTCGCGAACACCGCCGGGTCTCCGAACACGACGGTGCGGGCGATCTTCCCACCGGTCACGGTGAACAGCTGCAGCGTGTGCAGCCGGTGCCCGGTCCCCGGTTTCGGCGCGTAGGCGGCCACGGCCGGCTGCCCGTTGGCCGCGACCGGGACCATCCGCCAGCCGGTCCCGCGCATCGCGAAGACCCGCCGGATGAACGCGGCGTAGTCGTCGCGGCCGCGGTACCACAGCGGCACCGGCGGCATCTCCAGCACGGCGTCGTCGGTGAGCAGCTCGACCAGCGCACCGACATCGCCCGCTTCGAAGGCGCGGACGTAGGCCTCCACCGTCCGGCGGGCGGCCGGGTCGGCGGGGCGGGTGATGTCGTCGAGGACGGCGCCGCCCAGCCCCGCCCGCGCCCGTTGCAGCGCGCTGTTCACCGCGGCGGCCGACGTGCCGAGCAGACCGGCCACCTCCGCGGCGCTGAACTCCAGCACCTCACGCAGCACCCACACGGCGCGCTGCCGCGGCGGCAGCAGCTGCATCGCGGCGACCAGGGCCAGCCGCATGCTGTCCCGGTGCACCGCGCGCGTGGCGGGGTCGTCCAGCCGGGCGTCCGGGAAGGGCTGCAACCACGGCACGTCGAACGCCGGCCGCAGCGGCGTCCCGGGGTCCGTGCTCGGCGGGCCGAGCCCGGACGGGAGCGGGCGGCGTGCCCTGCCCTCCAGCGCGGTCAGGCACACGTTCGTCGCGATGCGGTACAGCCAGGTCCGGATCGACGCCTTGCGCTCGTCGTAGCGCCCGCGCGCCCGCCACGCCCGCAGCATCGTCTCCTGCACCAGGTCCTCGGCCTCGTGGACGGACCCGAGCATCCGGTAGCAGTACGCGAGCAGCTCCGGGCGGTGCGGTTCGGTGCGCGCGGCGAAATCGGCGATCGGCATCGCGATGAGTATGACCGCTCCGGCCGGTACGTACCTGCGCCGAGCCACCCCGGCCGGCGAGGACAACCGAGGAGCACACCATGGGCAAGGTCATCGTCATCGAGTTCGTCACGCTGGACGGCGTCGCCGAGGACCCGGACGGTTCCGGTGGCACACCGGGCGGCGGCTGGGCGTTCCGGCACGGCCCGGAGGCGGTCGCCGGCGACAAGTTCGAGCTCGGACCCGTGCTCGACACCGGTGTGCTGCTGCTCGGCCGCACCACCTGGGAGCTGTTCGCGAAGATCTGGCCCGGCCGCACCGACGAGTTCTCCGCGCGGATGAACGCCATCCCCAAGCTCGTCGCGTCCCGGACCCTGGCCGCCGCCGGCGGGTGGCAGAACTCGTCGGTGCTCGGGGACAACCTCGTCCCGGCCGTCCGCGCGCGCACGGCCGTCCAGGACGTCATCGTCACCGGCAGCCTCAGCGTGGTGCACGAGCTGGCCGGCCACGGCCTGGTCGGCGAATACCGGCTGATGGTGTTCCCGACGGTGCTCGGCACCGGGCGGCGGCTGTTCGCCGACCGCACCCCGCCCGCCGAGCTGCGGCTGCACTCGGCCGGGCGGAAGGGCGAAGCGGTGCTGCTGTGCTACCGCGGCGCGGGGAAACCACCCACCTCCCGCTCGTAGGCCGCGGCCACGCGCAGCACCGTCGCGTCGTCGAAGCGGCGGCCCGCGATCATCAACCCGGTCGGCAGGCCGTCCACCAGGGCGGCCGGCACCGAGATCGCCGGGTGGCCGCTCGCGTCGAACGGTGCGGTGTTGCCGACCATGGCCAGCGCGTTGGCCATCTTCTCCTCGTGGCTGGCGTCCGGCCCGGGCAGCGGCTTCGCCACGTAGGGCACGGTCGGCAGGACCAGCACGTCCACCTCGGTCAGCGCCGCGTCGTAGGCCGCCCGCAGCTCCCACGCCAGCTCGCGCGCCATCGCGTAGTGCCGCATGTCGTAGCGCTCCGCCGCGTGGGCACCGGTGAGGATCACGGTCTTGAGCATGTCCGACATGGCGTCGCCGTGCGCGCGCCTGCCCTGCGCGAAGTGCACCACCAGCTCGGGGTCGTACCGGCCGGAGACGTTCATGCCGTAGCCGTTGCCGTCGATCATCTGACGGGCGGTGCCGTCCGTGCCGATCACGGTCCACACGTCGAACCCGTCGCGGTGCCACGGCACGCTCACCTCGGACACCACGGCGCCCGCGGCGGCGAGCCGGTCGACCGCGGCGCGCACGGCGTCGTCGACCCCCGGCTCGGACACCGGCAGCCCGAATCCCTCGGTGAGCACCCCGACCCGCAGGCCGCGGATGTCCTGCTCGACGGCGGCCAGGTAGTCCTGCGGCCCGGGCGTGCGGAACTGGCGCGGGTCGTAGCCGTCGTCGCCGGCGAGAACGGCCAGCAGCAACGCCGCGTCCCGCACGGTGCGGGTCATCGGGCCGAGGTGGTCGATCGTGGTTTCGATCGGGAACGCGCCGGTGTAGGGCACCAGCCCGTGCGTCGGCTTGTGCCCGACCACGCCGCAGAACGCCGCCGGGATCCGCACCGAACCGCCCTGGTCACCGCCGATGGCGAAGTCGACCTCGCCCGCGGCGAGCAGGGCCGCGTTGCCCGACGACGAGCCGCCGGTCTGGCGGGTGGGGTCCCAGGGGTTGCGGACCGGGCCGCTGGCCGAGGTGAAGCTGGACCCGGAGTAGCACAGGTCCTCGCACACCGCCTTGCCGGCGATCGTGCCGCCCGCCGCGAGCACCCGGCTGACGACGGTCGCATCACGGCGCGGCACGAACCCTTCCACCGCGCGGGAGCCGTTCATCATCGGGACACCGGCGACCGCGATGTTGTCCTTCACCGCCACCTCGCGGCCGGCCAGCGGACCGTCGCCGGTCGGCGGGATCCGGGTGCGCACGTACCAGGCGCCGAGCGGGTTGTCCCCGGGCCAGGAGAAGTCCCGGTGCGGGGCGGTGGGCGCCGAACGCGCGTACAGGCGCTCGACGGCGTTGTGCGCGGCGAGGTTGGCCTCCACCAGACCGGTGAAGGACTTCAGATCGGCTTCGCTGAAGTGGAAGCCGTAACGCGCGCCGAGTTCGGCGAGTTCTTCCGGGGTGGGCGGGACGACGGGCACCGGGCACCTCCTGGCCGCAGACGATCACCTGGGAGGTGTGAGCGTAACCCCTATGTATAGGCCACCCGGTAGTGCTTGATGCCGTTGAGCCAGCCGGACCGCAGCCGCTCCGGAGGTGCGACCTCACGGATACCAGGCATTTCGTCGGCGATGGCGTTGAAGATCAGGTCGATCTCCAGCCGTGCGAGATTCGCCCCGATGCAGTAGTGCGAGCCGGTGCCGCCGAAGCCGACGTGCGGGTTCGGGTCGCGCAGCACGTCGAAGCGCTCCGGCTCGTCGAACACCTCCGGGTCGAAGTTGGCCGAGCTGTAGAACATGCCGACCCGATCGCCCGCGCGGATGTGCTGCCCGCCCAGTTCGGTGTCGGCGGTCGCGGTCCGCTGGAAGGCGATGACCGGTGTCGCCCAGCGGACGATCTCGTCCGGCGCCGTCTTCGGCCGCCGCTCGCGGTAGAGCTCCCACTGCTCCGGGTGGTCGAGCATGGCTTTCATGCCGTGCGTGATCGCGTTGCGGGTGGTCTCGTTGCCGGCCACCGACAGCAGGATGACGAAGAACCCGAACTCCTCGGAGCTGAGCGACTCACCGTCCACATCGGCCTGGACCAGCTTGGTGACGATGTCGTCCATCGGACACGTGCGCCGCTGCTCGGCCATGTTCCAGGCGTAGCCGACCAGCTCGGCCGAGGCCGCGATCGGTTCGACGTCGTACTCCGGGTCGTCGTAGCCGATCATCTGGTTGGACCAGTCGAAGATCTTGCGCCGGTCCTCCTGCGGGATGCCGATGAGCTCGGCGATCGCCTGCAGCGGCAGCTCGCACGCGACGTCCTCGACGAAGTCCCCGGACCCCTTCCGCTTCGCCTCGTGCACGATGCGGGCCGCGCGTTCGCGCAGGGTGTCCTCCAGCCGGGAGATCGCGCGGGGCGTGAAACCCTTCGACACGATCCGGCGCAGCTTGGTGTGCTGCGGAGCGTCCATGTTCAGCAGGACGAGCCGGTTCGCGTCGAGGCTCTCGTCGGTCATCGTCTCGTCGAAGCGGATGATCGCCAGCTTCTCCCGCGAGGAGAACAGCTCGCTGTCCCTCGACACGGTCTTGACGTCCTCGTGGCGGGTGACGACCCAGAAGCCGTCGTCGCGGAACCCCGCGCGGTTGTACGGCTGGGCGTTCCACCAGACCGGTGCGGTCCTGCGCAGCTCGGCGAACTCCGCCAGTGGCAGCCGCGTCGCGATCAGGTCGGGGTCGGTGAAATCGAAGCCGGCGGGGATCAGGGGCGTGGCCACGGCTACCTCCCGAGGTGCCTCACGTGGTCGTGGAACACGTTCTAGATTCGATTAGAGCATACGGTGTTAACCAAGTCGAGCTTTTGAGTGATACCCGTTTACTCGATCTTGAAATCCCTGGTCGTCGCATAGCGTCCGATTCGTCACCGAATAGCGGTTGACCTGGATCACACTTGCCCGATATTGAAACAGGTTCTACTTTGATGCTGGTGCCGGAGAAGGGAGTGCCGTCGTGGGTGAACCCGTCGTCGTCGAGGCCGTGCGGACCCCGGTCGGGAAGCGACGTGGCTGGCTGGCCGGGTTGCACGCCGCGGAGCTGCTGGGGTCCGCGCAGCGGGCGCTGGTGGAACGGGCCGGGCTGGACGCCGCGATCGTGGAACAGGTTATCGGCGGGTGCGTGACGCAGGCGGGTGAGCAGTCGGGCAACGTGACGCGCACGGCGTGGCTGCACGCGGGGCTGCCCGAGACGACCGGCGCCACGACCGTCGACGCGCAGTGCGGCTCCGCCCAGCAGGCGGCGCACCTGGTCGCCGGGTTGATCGCGGCAGGCGCGATCGAGGCGGGCATCGCGTGCGGCGTGGAGGCGATGAGCCGGATCCCGCTCGGCGCGAACCGCGGAGTGGACGCCGGCACGCCGAAGCCCGGCTCGTGGTCGATCGACATGCCCAACCAGTACGGCGCGGCGGAGCGGATCGCACAACGGCGTGGCATCACCCGGGCGGAGGCGGACCGGTTCGGCCTGGCCTCACAGGCGAAGGCGGCCACGGCGTGGGCGCAGGGCCGGTTCGACCGCGAAGTGGTGCCGGTGAAGGCGCCGGTGCTGGACACCGACGGGCAGCCGACCGGGGAGACCCGGCTCGTCGCGCGGGACCAGGGCCTGCGCGAGACGACGCCGGAGGGCCTCGCCCGGCTCACGCCGGTGCTCGACGGGGGCATCCACACGGCCGGCACGTCGTCCCAGATCTCCGACGGGGCCGCCGCCGTGCTGATCATGGACTCCGCCCGAGCGGCCGCGCTGGGACTCCGGCCACGTGCCCGGATCCGCGCGCAGGCGCTGGTCGGGGCCGAGCCGTACTACCACCTCGACGGCCCGGTCCAGGCGACCTCCCGCGTGCTGGAGCGCGCGGGCATGACGATCGGTGACGTGGACCTGTTCGAGGTCAACGAGGCGTTCGCGGCCGTGGTGCTGTCCTGGCAGCAGGTGCACGCGCCGGACCCGGAGCGGGTCAACGTCAACGGCGGCGCGATCGCGCTCGGGCACCCGGTCGGCAGCACGGGCGCGCGGCTGCTCACCACGGCGCTGCACGAGCTGGAACGCAGCGACCGGACCACCGCGCTGGTGACCATGTGCGCCGGCGGCGCGTTGTCCACGGCCACCGTCCTGGAGCGGCTGTAGTTCCGCCGACGCGGACAGCCAAGGCCGGCCGGGGCGGCCAACACACCGACCGGAGCGGCGAACACGCTGCCGTGAGCGGCGAACACGCCGGGGCGGCGGGGAAACCGGTCGCGCCGGGCGGCGGCCGCGAATACGGTGCGGACATGCCGGACGCGATCTTCGCCCACCCCCGTCTCGCCGCGGTCTACGACACCTTCGACGGCCCCCGCGACGACCTCGGCCACTACCTCGCGATCGCCGACGAACTCGGCGCGGAGCGGGTTCTCGACGTCGGCTGCGGGACGGGCAGCCTGGCGGTGCTGCTCGCCGGGCGGGGGCGCACCGTCATCGGCGTCGATCCGGCCGCGGCCTCGCTGGAGATCGCCAGGGCGAAGGACACCACCGGCCGCGTGACCTGGATCCACGGGGATGCCACCGACGTGCCGCGCGCCGCGGCCGACCTCGCCGTCATGGCGGGCAACGTCGCGCAGGTCTTCGTCACCGACGAGGAGTGGAGCCGCACGCTCGCGGGCATCCACGCCGCGTTGCGGCCGGGCGGCCGGCTCGTGTTCGAGACGCGGCGCCCGGACCGGCGCGCCTGGGAGGACTGGGCGGCGGGCGAACCGCTCGTGCTCGACGTCCCCGGGGCGGGCACCGTGACCCGGCGGCTCGAGGTGACCGACGTCAGCCTGCCGCTCGTCTCGTTCCGGTTCACCTACCGGTTCCACGACGACGGCGCAGTGGTCACTTCGGACTCGACGCTGCGGTTCCGGGACCGCGGGGAGATCACCGAAACCCTGGCGGCCCAGGGGTTCCGCGTGGCGGACGTGCGGGACGCGCCGGACCGGCCCGGCGCGGAACTGGTGTTCCTGGCCGAACGGGACCAGCCGGCGGCGCACCGGGGCCGGCCCTGATCCACTGTGGAGGGCGAGCGCGGACGCGGCCCTCGCGGCGGGGCCGGCCACCGCGCTGTGCTTGACTGCGCACATGATCTCGGACAGCGGTACGTGCCCGGTGCCGGACGGGCAACTGCACGTCGAGCGACGCGGATCGGGTCCGGCCCTGCTCCTGGTCACCGGGGGCACCGGAGCCGCGGCCGCCTACCACGCCCTCGCCGACGAACTCGCCGCCGACTACACCGTCCTCGGCTACGACCGGCGCGGTCACTTCGGCAGCGCGAGCCCCACCGGCGGCCCGCTCACCGTCACCCGCCACGCCGACGACGCGCGTGCCGTCATCGAGCACTTCGGCTACGGCAAGGCGCTCGTGTTCGGCAGCAGCGCGGGCGGCCAGATCGGCCTGGAGCTGGCTGTCCGGCACCCGGAGGTCGTCGGTGGCCTGGTCGTGCACGAGCCACCGGCGGTCGGCCTGCTGCCCGACGCCGAGGACTGGATCGCCTTCGCCGAGGAACAGGCGGCGCGGAGCGCATCCGGCGACGTCTTCGGCGCCTTCCGGGCCTTCCTCGCCTCGATCGCGGGCGCCGGGCTGCCCCCGCTCAAGACGGTGCGCCTGCCGCACGAACACGAGTGGCAGGTGCTGTTCGACCGTGAACTCGCCGGCATCTACCGCTACCTGCCGGACCTGGACGCGCTGCGCCGCAGCCCGGTGCCGATCGTGCTGACCGCGGGCGAGGGCAGCCGCGGCTACTACCACTACCGGCCGGCTCGCGCGCTCGCCCTCGAACTCGGACTGCCGTTCGTCGAGCTGCCCGGGGCGCACCTGGCCCCGCAACGGGACGCGAAAACCTTCGCCGCGGCGCTGAACGTCGTTCTCGCCGATCTGGTGCTCTGACCCGTACCCGCGCAGAACCTGTCGAGTTCCTGAGAAACCGCTTCAGGCGGGAAAACGCGCGCTATCCTGGTGGCATACGGCCGGTGTCATCCTCCCCAGTTTCACACCGGCCGGAGCTCCGGCGCTTACCTCCCCCTCGGGCGCTGGAGCGTAGGCCCCCGGGCCGCGCCCTCCTCCCCCAGTTCGGTGCGGCCCGGGGGTCTTTTCGCGTGCCGGCGTCCAGCTGCGGACGCCGGCACCCACGCGGAGGTCGCGGAGGTCGCAGAGGTCACTGCGGTGAGCCCGGGGCCACCACCCGCACGCCGTCCTGCCACACCTCCCGGATGCGCCCGGGCAGCGCGGCCAGGTCGTAGGGGTCGCCGGAGGCGACCACCAGGTCGGCACGGAACCCGGGCGCGAGCCGGCCCAGTGAGTCGCCGTAGCCGAGCAGTTCGGCGGCCGACGAGGTGGATGCCGCGAGCACCTGGCCCGGCGTCATCCCGGCCGCCTGCATCAACGGCAGCTCCTCGAGGTTCGTGCCGTGCGGGCCGACACCGCTGTCGGTGCCCATCGCGATCTTCACCCCGGCTTCGACCGCACGGCGCACCGAGCAGGCGTGCACCTCGGCGACGTCCTCGGCCTTGCGGATCGTCTCGTCGGTCAGGGCGGCACCGGCCCGGGCCGCGCGGATCACCGCGACCGGCGCGATCAGCGTCGGCACCAGCCAGGTGCCGTGCGCGAGCATCAGGTCGATGGCCTCGTCGTCGAGGTAGATCCCGTGCTCGATGGACCGGATCCCCGCCCGCACCGCGTTCTTGATGCCGTCGGTGCCCTGCGCGTGCGCCATCACCGCCTTGCCCTGCATCGCCGCCTCGGCGACGAGCACGTCGAGCTCGGCCGGCGAGAACTGCGTGTGCCGCGGGTCGTCGCCCGGGGAGAGGACACCGCCCGTGGTGCACACCTTGAGCACGTCGGCCCCGGCGCGCAGCAGGGTGCGGGCGACCTTGCGCATCTCGTCCGGCCCGTCGGCCACCGTCCGCGGGCGGCCGGGATGCGGCAGCGTCAGCGGGACGCAGTGCCCGGAGGGCATCCAATCGTCGCCGTGCCCGCCGGTCTGGCTGATGATGCCGATCGAGATGTCCAGCCGCGGACCGGTGATCAGTCCGTCCGCCTGCGCTTTCTTGATGCCGAGATCGGCGCCGCCGGCGTCCCGCACCGTCGTGATGCCCAGCTCCAGGGTGCTGCGCAGGTTCCGCGCGGCCTCGTAGAACTGGTAGGAAAACGGTTTCTGGAACTGCTTGATCAGGCTGATGTCGGACACCGTGACGTGCACGTGGCAGTCGAACAGGCCGGGCAGCAGCGTGGCGCCGGCGCAGTCGACGACCTCGTCGCCGTCCAGGCCGGTGCCGATCCCGGCGATGCGCCCGTCCTCGACCACCACGTCCGCCTCGAACGGGTCGCTGCCGGTGCCGTCGAACACGCGGCCGCCGGCGAACAGGATCCGGGTCATGCCGGCACCCCCTGCAGGCGCCGCGCGGCCAGTTCGGCGAGCAGCGCCGCACCGTCGGCGAGCACGCTGTCGTCGAACGATGCCTGCGGAGAATGGTTGTAGGGAGCCGAGTCGGGGTCGTCGGCGAAGGTCGCGCCGAGGAACACGAACGCGCCCGGGACGCGATCCAGCACGCGCGAGAAGTCCTCGGACCCGGTGACCGGATCCGGAGCCACCGCGAACCGCTCCTCGCCGAACACCTCCCGCACGGTCTCGGCGACGAACTCGTGCCCGGCCGGGTCGTTGACGGTGACCGGGTACTCGGCCTCGTAGCGGACCTCCACCTCGAGGCCGTGCGCCGCGGCGATGTCCCGGCACAGTGGGACGGCCAGCTCCGCCACCCGCTCCCGCGCCTGCCGGGAGAAGCTGCGGATGGTGGCCTCGAAGCGGGCCTCCGGGGGGATGATGTTGCGCTGGGTGCCGGCGTGGAACGTACCGACGGTGACCACGACCGGGTCGAACACGCTGAACCGGCGGGTCACCATCGTCTGCAGCGCGGTCACCATCTCGCACGCCGCGGGCACCGGGTCGAGTGCGGCGTGCGGCCGCGACCCGTGCCCGCCGGCGCCGAGCACCCGTACGAACAAGCCGTCGGAGGCGGCCATCAGCGGTCCCGGCCGCGAGACGAACGTCCCGCGCGGGATCATCGCGGACACCACGTGCAGCCCGTACGCTTCGGCGACCGGACGGCCGGCCGCCTCCAGCACGCCCTCGGCGATCATGCGCCCGGCACCGTCGTGGCCCTCCTCCCCGGGCTGGAACATGAACACCACGTCCCCGGCGAGCCGGTCCCGGTGTGTCGACAGCAGCCGCGCGGCGCCGACGAGCCCCGCGGTGTGCAGGTCGTGACCGCACGCGTGCATCCGCCCCTCGTGCCGCGAGCTGAACTCGGCCCCGGTGTCCTCGGTGACCGGCAGCGCGTCCATGTCGCCGCGCAGCAGCACGACCGGGCCACCGCCGCCGTCCCGTGTACCGCGCAGCACCGCGGTGACCGACGACAGGCCGGTGCCGGTGCTGATCTCCAGGGGCAGGCCGTCGAGGGCGCCGAGGACCGTCTCCTGGGTGCGGGGCAGGTCGAGACCGAGTTCGGGAACCTGGTGGAGCGCGCGCCGGAGTGCCACGAGGTCGCCGGACAGCTCGTGCGCGTCTTGCCTGAGATCCATTACCCGACTCTAGAGCCGCGCGGCGCCGGGCGGCAGGTCACAGCCAGTCGTCCGGGCCGGCCCAGCTGATCACGTCCGCCCGGACCGGCGCCGCGGCGGTGTACTGGCCGCGGTAGAACAGCAGGGGCCGCCCGTCGGACGGCTCGCCCAGTGCGGTCACCCGGCCCACCACGACCCAGTGGTCGCCGCCTTCGAACACCGTCTCCACCGCGCAGTCGACCCAGGTCAGCGCGTCCTCCAGCACCGGGGACCCGGACGGCGCGGTGCGCCAGCCGACCGCGGCGAACTTGTCCGCCCCGCGGGCGCCGAACACCTGGCTGACGTGGTGCTGCCCCTCGGCCAGCACGTTGACCGCGAACCGGCCGCTGCGCTCGATCACCGGCCAGGTCCGCGACGCCCGGCCCGGGCAGAACAGCACCAGCGGCGGGTCCAGGGACAGCGCCGCGAACGACTGGCACGCGAAACCGGCCGGCTCCGCACCGTCCATCGTGGTCACGACGGTGACGCCGGTGGCGAAGTGCCCGAGCACCTGGCGGAACCGGGCCGGCTCGATCGCGGCCTCGATCATGGCTGCATCCCGACGCTGAAGTCGTGGCCCCACAGGCTCACCGCGGTGCTCTCCCGCGCGATCCAGGACTCGTCGTCGACCTGGCGGCCCTCGCACCCGAACTCGACGTCGAACCCGCCCGGGGTCTTCATGTAGAACGACAGCATCAGGTCGTTGACGTGCCTGCCCAGGGTCGCCGACATCGGCACGCCCCGCCGTTTCGCGCGGTCCAGGCACAGGCCGACGTCGTCGGTGTGCTCCACCTCGATCATGAGGTGCACGATCCCGCTCGGGGTGGGCATCGGCAGGAACGCCAGGCTGTGGTGGCGCGGGTTGCAGCCGAAGAACCGCAGCCACGCCGGCGGACCGTCCGCCGGGCGGCCGAGCATCTGCGGCGGCAGGCGCATCGAGTCGCGCAGCCGGAACCCGAGCACGTCCCGGTAGAAGTGCAGGGCCGCGTCGTCGTCGTGGGTGGACAGCACCACGTGCCCGAGACCCTGTTCACCCGTCACGAACCGGTGCCCGTACGGGCTCACCACCCGCCGGTGCTCGAGCGCGACGCCGTGGAACACCTCCAGGGTGTTGCCGGACGGGTCGTCGAAGCTGATCAGCTCGGTGACCCGGCGCTCGGCCAGCACCTCGGCGCTGCCCTCCTTGTACGGCACGCCGTGCGCGTCCAGCCGCGCCCGCACCTCGTCGAGATCGGCCGCTCCGGCGGTCTCCCATCCGGCGACGGCCAGCCGGTCGGTCTCACCGGGCACGATCACCAGCCGCGCCGGGAAGTCGTCCATCCGCAGGTAGAGCGCCTCCGGATGGGAGCCCTTGCCCTCGACCATGCCGAGGACCTTGAGCCCGTACTCGCGCCAGGCGGCCATGTCGGTGGCCGCGATGCGCAGGTAGGCCAGCGAGCGGATGCCCATCTCATTCACCTCGCAGGAAGTCCAGGGCCAGCCGGTTGAACTCGTCGAAACGCTCCAGCTGCACCCAGTGCCCGCAACGGCCGAACACGTGCAGCTGGGCGCGCGGGATCGTCTTGAGCGCCACCAGCGCACCGTCGAGGGGGTTGACCCGGTCCTCGCGGCCCCAGACGAGCAGCACGCGCTGCCGCAGCCGGTACGCGTCGCGCCAGAGCATGCCCTGCTCGTGGTCCGGTCCGGCGAAGGAGGCACCCATCGCGCGCATCGCAGCCAGCGATTCGGGCGTGCTGGCGGCGGCGTAGCGCTCCTCGATCAGCTCGTCGGTGATCAGCGACGGGTCGAACACCATCAGCCTCAGGAACGCGGCGAGCTTCTCCTTGCTGGGCCCGGGTGGCGCGGCGAACCGGCTGAGCGCGCGGACGCCTTCGGTCGGGTCGGGTGCGAACAGGTTGGTGCTCAGCCCGCCCGGCCCCATCAGCACGAGCCGCCCGGCGCGTTCCGGGTGGTCCAGCGCGAGCCGCACCGCGGTGCCGCCGCCGAGCGAGTTGCCGACCAGGTGGGCCGTGCCGATGCCGAGTGCGTCGAGCAGGCCGACGACCGCGGCCGAGCTGTGCGTGAAGTACTGGGGGTGCCGCGCCGGTTTGTCCGACCGGCCGAAGCCGGGCTGGTCGACGGCGACGACCCGGAACGACTTGGCGAACACCTCGATGTTGCGGGCGAAGTTGCTCCACGCCGACGCGCCCGGGCCGCCGCCGTGCAGCAGTACCACGGTTTCCGCGTGTTCGGTGCCGGCTTCGTGGTAGTGCAGCCGCAAGCCCCCGCCGACGTCGGCGTAGTTGCCCTCGGTCATCTCACACCATCGCATTCTCGACCGGGAGGCCGAACTCGCCGTTGCCGAAGAGGAGGTAGGCGCGCTCGGGGTCGTTGGCGGCGTGCACGCGGCCGGCGTGCACGTCGCGCCAGAACCGCTGGATCGGGGTGCCGCGCTTCAGCGCGCGCCCGCCGGAGTTCTCGAACAACCGGTCCACGGCGGCGATCGCCCGTTCGGTGCCGCGCACCTGGTCCCGCCGGACGCGCAGCCGGGTGGCGAACGGCAGCTTCTCCCCGCGGCAGGCCAGCTGGTACAGCTCGTCGATGTTGCGGGTGAGCTGGAGCCACGCGGCGTCGATCTCGCTGGCCGCCTCGGCGACCCGCACCTTCGCGAACGGGTCCTCCTTGGACTGCTCACCGAGGTACGCGGCGCGCACCCGGGTGCGCTGGTGCGCCACGTGCGCGTCGTAGGCGCCCTGGGCCATGCCGATGATCGGGGCGGTGATCGTCGACGGGTGCACCGATCCGTACGGCAGCCGGTACAGCGGTCCCGCGTTGATCTCCTGCCCCGGCGTGCGGCACGTCGAGGTGTCGCGGAAGCTCAGCGCGCGGTGGGCGGGGACGAACGCGTCCTCGACGACGATGTCGTTGCTGCCGGTGCCGCGCAGGCCGACGGTGTCCCACACGTCCTCGATCGCGTAGTCGCCGATCGGCAGCAGGTAGGTGCAGAAGTCGACCGGCTTGCCCCCGGCGTCGAACGCCGGTGCGCCCAGGAACACCCAGGTGGCGTGGTCGCAGCCGGAGGAGAAGCTCCACCGGCCGGACAGCCGGTACCCGCCGTCGACCACGCGGGCCTTGCCCATCGGTGCGTAGGACGACGAGATGCGCACATCCACGTCGGCGCCCCACACGTCCTGCTGCGCCTGCGGCGGGAACAGCGCCAGGTGCCACGGGTGCACGCCGAGGATCGAGGCGACCCACCCGGTCGATCCGCACGCGCTCGCCAGCAGCTTCACCGCCGTGTAGAAGGTCACCGGGTCGGCCTCGTAGCCGCCGAAGACCTCCGGCTGGAGCAGCTTGAAGAACCCGGTCTCCTGCAGCGCCTTGATCGACTCCGCCGGAACGCGCCGCGCGTCCTCGCACTCCTGGGCCCGCTCCCGCAGGACGGGAAGCAGCTCCCGGACCCCGGCCAGCACCCCGCGACCATCCTGATCGGCCATCTGCACGCCCCGTCCGTCATGTCCCTCTGTGGTCATCACCAAGACTAGAACACGTTCTCGTTTTTGTCACCCGTCCAGCCACCGAGCTGCGGATACTCCCGCTCTACGCCCGGAAAACACACAGTCGGCGAGGGACAGCCCGCTCACGTAGGACCTGGAACAGATTCCCACCGCGGAGCGGCCCGCGGCATACAGGCCCGCGATCCCGGTGCCGTCCCCGGCGCACACCTGGCCGGTCGACTCGTCCACCACCAGGCCACCGAGGGTGAGCATCGGGCACGGGAAACCGAGGCTGGGCTTGATGGAGACGTCGATGAGCGAGAACGGCGGCGTGCGCACCGGCCGCACGTACTCGGCGGGTTTGCCCGCCGGATCGGCCGCCCCGGTCTCCGCGGCCGCGTTGTACGCCTCGACGGTCGCCCTCAGCCCCTGGGCGTCCACCCCCGCGCGCCGGGCCACCTCCTCCAGCGAGTGCGCGGACACCCGGCCGCGCCGCAGCAGGTACCGGGCCTGCAACCACTGGAACCACTGGCTTTCCCGCCGCGCGGTGCGGCGCGCCTCGGCGATGGTCCCGGCGTCGGCGAGCAGCCAGCCCCTGCCGTCGTGCCTGCCGATCATCACCTCGCCGATGGCTGCGCCGTAGCGGGACTCGTCGATGATCCGCCGGCCGGCGGCGTCGACCAGTACGCCAGTGAGCATCGCGCTCGGCGGGGTGAGAAACCGCCAGGCCGAGATCCGGTGCATCTCGCCGGTCGCCGCGCCCACCGCCGTGCCGAGCCCGATACCGGAACCGTCGTCGGCGATCGTGCCCAGCGCCAGCCCGCCGCGGTAGGCCGGGGCGTGCTCACGCACGAGCGCCCGGTTGGAGATGAACCCGCCTGCCGCGATCACGACCCCGCACCGGGCGGTGAGTTCCACCTCGCGGGCGTACCGGCGCTCCAGCCGCTCGATCCGTCCCCGCAGGGCGTTGCGCACGGCCGGCACGTAGATGCCGGGTTTGGCCGCGTACCGCGCCATCCGGGCGTGCGCGGCACGCACCCACGCGGGCGCGTCGCGCAGGGTCCGCACGCGCACGCCGGTCACCACACCGCCGGAGACGATCAGCGACTCGGCCCGGGTACCGGGCAGCACCCGCACGCCGCGCCGCCGGGCCGCCTCGGCCAGCCGGGCGAACAGCACCTTCCCCGAGGTGCCCGGACCCTTCGCGCGGTGCCCGCGCGCCGCCGGCTTGGCCAGGTCACGGAACCCGCCCGCGGACTCGCTGCCCGAGTGGTACAGGTAGTAGTCGTCGTTGGGGTACGACGTCTTGTACGGGCACAGGCTGCCCTCGAACGGCACACCGTTGCGCTCCAGCCACTCGATCATCGCCGGGCTGGAGTCGCAGAAGCGCCGCAGCGTCTCCTCCGACACCGCGGCGCCGACCTCGAGCCGCAGGTAGTCGTACATCGCGTCGGCCGAGTCGTCGACCCCGGCCTCCCGCTGCTGCGCGGTGCCCCCGCCCGCGTAGACGATGCCGCCGCTCAGCGCGGTCGCACCGCCACCACCGAAGCGGTCCAGCACGAGCACGTCGGCACCGGCGTCGGCGGCCTCGATCGCCGCACAGGCGCCGGCCGCCCCGAACCCGATCACGATGACATCCGCCGTGTGTGTCACCCGCCCTACCCTAGAACTGAAACACGTTCTCGTCTATCGTGACCAACGGGACGACGAGCGGGACGGAAGCGAAGTGGAACAGGTTACAGCGGAGGTGGCATGATCGGCGAGTTCGACGTCGTGGTGGCCGGCAGCGGCGCCGCCGGCATGACCGCCGCGCTCGCGGCCGCCGACGCGGGCCTGTCCGTCGTGGTGATCGAGAAGGCGGCGAAGTTCGGCGGCTCCACCGCCCGCTCCGGCGGCGGGGTGTGGCTCCCCGGCAACGAGGCACTGCGTGCGGCCGGTGTCGTGGACAGCCCCGGACAGGCGCGCACCTACCTCGACGCGATCGTCGGCGACGTCGTGCCGGCCGGGCTGCGCCAGGCCTTCCTTGACCACGGGCCGGAGGTGGTCTCGTTCGTGCACCGCGTGACCCCGCTGCGCCTGCGCTGGGTGCCCGGGTACTCCGACTACCACCCGGAGGCACCCGGTGGACGGGCCGGCGGGCGGTCGGTCGAGCCGGTCCCGCTGGACGGCAAGGTGCTCGGTGCCGAGCTGGCCCGGCTGGAACCGCCCTACAGCGGGGCGCCGCTCGGCGTGCCGATCACGCAGGCGGATTACCGCTGGCTGAGCCTGCTCGCGCGGCACCCGAAGGGGGTGCTGCGCGTGCTGCGCATCGGCGCGCGGTGGCTGGCCGGGCTGGCGCGCGGGCAGCGGCTGCTGTCGATGGGCCAGGCGCTGGCCGCCGGGCTGCGCGCCGGCCTGCTGCGGGCGGACGTGCCGGTGTGGCTGGAGACTCCCCTGCTCGACCTGGTCACCGAGGACGACCGGGTCACCGGTGTGGTGGTCCGGCGGGACGGCCGGGAGGAGATCCTGCGAGCGCGGCTGGGGGTCGTGCTCGCCGCGGGCGGGTTCGAGCACAACGAGGAGATGCGCGCGAAGTACCAGCGCAGCCCGATCGGCACCCGGTGGACCGTCGGCGCGAAGGCCAACACCGGCGACGCGATCACGGCCGGGCTCAAGCTCGGCGCCGCGGTCGCGCTGATGGACGACGCGTGGTGGGGCCCGACGATCCCGCTGCCCGGCGGGCCGTGGTTCGCCCTGGCCGAGCGCTCCCGCCCGGGCAGCATCATGGTCAACGCGCGCGGCGAACGGTTCGTCAACGAGTCCGCGCCCTACGTCGAGGCGGTCCACGCGATGTACGGGCCGGGCGAGGGACCCGCGGTGAACATCCCGGCCTGGCTGATCTTCGACCAGCGCTACCGCGACCGGTACATGTTCACCGGGATCGGGCCGCGGCAGAAGCTGCCCGGCCGCTGGTACCGGGACGGGGTCGTGGTCACGGCGCCCACCCTCGGCGAACTCGCCGCCCGCATCGAGGTCCCGCCCGGCGCGCTGACCGCGACCGTGCAGCGCTTCAACGGCTTCGCCCGGCGCGGCGTGGACGACGACTTCGGTCGCGGGCGCAGCGCCTACGACCACTACTACGGCGACCCGCGCCACCAGCCGAACCCCAGCCTCGGCCCGCTGGACCGGGCGCCGTTCTACGCGGTCGGGATCGTGCCCGGCGACCTGGGCACCAAGGGCGGGCTGCGCACCGACACGCACGCCCGCGTGCTGCGCGAGGACGGGTCGGTGATCCCCGGGTTGTACGCGGCCGGGAACACCAGCGCCGCGGTCATGGGACACACCTACGCCGGCCCCGGCGCCACCATCGGGCCGGCGATGGTCTTCGGGTTCCTTGCCGCACGGCACCTGGCCACCCAGAATCGCACTGGAGGTCGATGATGACTGAAGTCCGCACGATCGACGCGGGTGCGCCGCCGGCGCGGTTCGCCCGCGGCTGGCACTGCCTGGGGCTGGCCGAAACCTTCCGGGACGGGAAACCACACGCCGTCAACGCGTTCGGCACCAAGCTGGTGGTGTTCGCCGACGCGGACGGCACGCTGCACGTCCTGGACGCCTACTGCCGCCACATGGGCGGTGACCTGAGCCAGGGCAGCGTCAAGGGCAACGAGGTCGCCTGCCCGTTCCACGACTGGCGCTGGGGCGGCAACGGCAAGTGCGTGTCGATCCCCTACGCCAAACGGGTTCCGCTGCGTGCCCGCACCCGGTCGTGGCTCGCGCTGGAGGAGAACAAGCAGCTGTTCGTGTGGCACGACCCGCAGGGCAACCCACCGCCGGCGGACGTGGTGATCCCGCGGATCGAGGGCGTCTTCACCGGCGAGTGGAGCAACTGGACCTGGGACTCGGTGCTGATCGAGGGCTCCAACTGCCGCGAGATCATCGACAACATGGTGGACATGGCCCACTTCTTCTACATCCACTACGCGTTCCCGACCTACTTCAAGAACGTGTTCGAGGGCCACATCGCGACGCAGTACCTCAATACCAAGGGCCGCCCGGACGCCGGGATGGCGTCCAACTACGGCGGCGAGGACAACCTGCTGCGCTCCGAGGCGAGCTACTTCGGGCCGTCGTACATGATCAACAAGCTGCTCAACACCTACCGGGGCTTCGAGATCGAGAACGTGCTGATCAACTGCCACTACCCGGTCACGCCGGACTCCTTCGTCCTGCAGTGGGGCGTGAGCGTGAAGAAACTGCCGGGCGTCTCGGACGAGCAGGCGGACAAGATCGCCGGCAAGTTCGCCCGGAGCATCGGCGTGGGGTTCCTGCAGGACGTGGAGATCTGGAAGAACAAGACCCGGATCGACAACCCGCTGCTGTGCGAGGAGGACGGCCCGGTCTACCAGCTGCGCCGCTGGTACGAGCAGTTCTACGTGGACGCCGAGGACGTCACCGAGGACATGACGCGCCGGTTCGAGTTCGAGGTGGACACCACCAGGGCCAACGAGGTGTGGGCGCGGGAGGTGGCCGAGAACCTGGCCCGGCAGCAGGAGGCGGGGATCGCCGGATGACGACGGCCGAGCGCACCGAGTTCCTCGCCGGCGGGATGCGGCCGCACGCCTGCGCGTCGTGCGGCACGCGGGTGCTGGTGAAGAAGAACAGCCTCAAGCACACCAGCATCCAGTGGACCAGCGACGCCGGCAGCTGCCCGGTGTTCGCCGAGCACGCCGCGGGCGGTGCGCCCACCGCGCTGCTGGACACCTGCCCGAAGCTGGTGGACAGCATCGGGGCGGCGGTGCGGGGCGGGGAGTTCGGGGTTCTCGATGCCGGATAGCTATCCGCTGACCGTCGCCGAGGTGATCGCCGAAACGGCGCAGGCGTCCTCGATCGTGTTCGACGTGCCGGCCGAGCACGCCGCGGAGTTCCGGTACCGCCCGGGACAGTTCCTGACGCTGCGGGCGGGTGCGGCGGCGCGGTGCTACTCGTTGTCCAGCGCCCCGCACGAGGGCTCGCGGCTGAAGGTGACGGTGAAGCGCACCGCCGACGGGTACGGCTCGAACTGGTTGTGCGACAACGTCCGCGCGGGATCCACTGTGGACGTGCTGCCGCCGGCGGGGGTGTTCACCCCGGAGTCGCTGGACGCCGACCTGCTGCTGCTGGCCGGTGGCAGCGGGATCACCCCGGTGATGTCGATCCTGAAGTCCGCGCTGGCCGCCGGCGGTGGCCGGATCGTGCTGGTCTACGCCAACCGGGACGAATCGTCGGTGATCTTCGCCCGGGAACTGGCCGCGCTGGCGCGGCAGCACCCGGATCGGCTGGTCCTGGTGCACTGGCTGGAGAGTGTGCAGGGGCTGCCGTCGGTGACCCAGTTGCGCGAGCTGGCCCGGCCGTACGCGGAGTTCGACGCGTTCCTGTGCGGGCCCGAGGCGTTCATGACCGCCGGGCGGCAGGCGCTGCGGGACCTCGGCCTGCCGCGCCGGCGGATCCACCTGGAACGGTTCGTGTCGCTGGGCGGGAACCCCTTCGAGGACAAGGGTGCGGCGGCCGCGCCGGCGACGGGCGGGACGACCGCGCTGTCGGTCGATCTGGACGGTGCGCAGCACTCGCTCTCCTGGCCCCGGCAGCAGAAACTGCTCGACGTCCTGCTGGCCGCCGGGCTGGACGCGCCGTACTCCTGCCGCGAGGGGCAATGCAGCGCGTGTGCCTGCCGCATCGCCTCCGGCGAGGTGAAGATGCTGAACAACGAGGTCCTGGACGCCGAGGACATCGCCGACGGCATCGTGCTGGCCTGCCAGTCGGTGCCGTTGACCGACGAGGTGTCGGTCAGCTACGAGTAGGAGATCGGCGATGTGTGGATACCGGTGTCACGCCGCTGGTGCCTACAGACCGGTGATCAGCATGTAGGCCATGCCGGCGCCCATCAGCGCCCGGCAGACCTGGCGGGACGCGCGGTGGTCGCGCAAACTCTCCGTGCGCGCCCAGCGCACGCCCAGCAGCCCGGCGCGCACGCTGTCCACCGCGAAGTAGGCGATCGCGGCGAGGGCGAGCACCGGCCAGGCGAGCTTGACCGGCTGGCCCGCCATGGACAGCCACGGACCGTGGTCGTGGTGGCCGGGCATCGCGGTGATCATGTAGAGCATCGCGGCGGCGGACACCAGGTGGTGCAGGGCGCAGCAGCGCCGCCCGCGCAGCGCGGCGACGAGGAACCAGCCCGCGGTGAGCACGAGGATCGCCTGCCACCCGGCCGCCGGGATGGGCCCGCCGAGCGGCGAGACCATCGCGAGCATCGCCAGGACCATCAGCAGCTCGGCGAGGTCCATCTGACGGGTGTCCGGGGTCGTGGTCAGCGCGTCCAGGCGGACCAGCCGCGCCAGGCTGGGCACGGCCAGCAGCGCGAACGCCACGGTCAAACTCCACGCGAGGGCGGCCGGGATGTGCATGCCCCCAAGTTCGCGCACGGCCCCGCCGGCGCGCTAGCGGTCAACCCGGTGAATTCCACACCATGAGACGACGCAGCCGGTGACGCGTCGCCGCACCGGCATCCGGGTGCGGAGCCACCCGGGGGCGGGTTCCCCCCATGCGCTGACAGTGCGTTTCACGGCAGATGTGACGGGAACCACACCAGGCAGGCGAAGTCAGGAAGGACGGAGAACGATGACCCGCACCGAACCGATCACCGACCCGGCGCCCGACCTCGACGGCGAGCCGCTCGGCACGGCACCCGGGACCGTGCCCGAAACACTGCCCGTGGACGACGAGAGCCACCTCGTCCGCGGCTACGACTGAGCCAGCACCAGCCCGCTCGTCGGCACCCCGGTGCCAGCCGTGACGAGAACGTGCTCCACCGACGCCACCTGGTTGCACGACTCGCCGCGGATCTGCCGGACGCCCTCGGCGATGCCGTTCATGCCGTGGATGTAGGCCTCGCCGAGCTGACCGCCGTGCGGGTTGAGCGGCAGCGCACCGTCCAGTTCCAGCGCGCCGGACGCGACGAAACCGGCCGCCTCACCCCGCCCGCAGAAGCCCAGCTCCTCCAGCTGCATCAGCACGTACGGCGTGAAGTGGTCGTAGAGCACCGCCACGTCCACCTCCGTCGGCCCCACCCCGGCCTGCGCCCACAGCTGCCGCGCCACCACGCCCATCTCGGGCAGTTGCGTGAGCTCGTCCCGGTAGTAGCTGGTCATCACGTACTGGTCCGGACCGCTGCCCTGCGCCGCCGCCGCGATCACCGCCGGTTTCCGCCGCAGGTCCCGCGCCCGCGCCACACTCGTGATCACCAGGGCGACCCCGCCGTCGGATTCCTGGCAGCAGTCCAGCAGCCGCAGCGGCTCGGCGATCCACTTCGACGCCTGGTGCTCCTCGAGCGTGATGGGCTTGCCGTGGAACCACGCGTTCGGGTTGGTCGCCGCGTGCTTGCGGTCCAGCACGGCGATGCGGCCGAAGTCCTCGGTCGAGGCGCCGTACTCGTGCAGATACCGCTGCGCGACCATCGCCACGGTGGCCGCCGGCGTGGCCAGCCCCATCGGGTAGTGGAACGCGTTGTCCACCCCGGAGGAGTTGACCTGCCCCGCCGCCGCCGCCGACACCTGACCGAACCGGTGCCCGGAGCGCTCGTTGAACGCCCGGTAGGCGACCACCACCTCGGCCACGCCGGTCGCGACCGCCATCGCCGCCTGCTGCACGGTCGCGGCCGCCGCGCCGCCGCCGTAGTGGACGCGGCTGAAGAACGTCAGCTCCGGGATGCCCAGCTCCCGCGCCACCGCGATCTCGGCGTTGCCGTCCATGGTGAACGACACCAGACCATCCACATCGGACGGACGCAACCCGGCGTCGTCCAGCGCGGCGCGCACCGCCTCGGCCGCCAGCCGCAGCTCGCTGCGCCCGGAGTCCTTGGAGAACTCGGTCGCGCCGATGCCGGCGATCGCCGCCTTGCCCCGCAGGCTCATGAGTCCAGCTCCACGGTCACCGTCCCGCTCACGTGCGCCCCCAGTTTCCCGGTCCCGGTCACCTCGACGACCGCCACGCGGCCCTCGACCGAACGGACCCGGCCGGTGAACACCAGCCGGTCCCCCGCGTAACACGGCACCCCCAGCTTGATCCTGATCGACCGCACCAGCGCGTCCGGCCCGGCCCATCCGGTGACGAACCGCTGCACCAGCCCGGTGTCGGTGAGGATGTTGAGGAAGATGTCCGCCGAGCCGCGCGCGACGGCCGCGTCCCGGTCGTGGTGCACGTCCTGGAAGTCCCGGGTGGCCAGCGCGGTGCTGATCACGAACGTCGGCGTGACGTCGAAGGCCAGTTCGGGCAGCTCGGTGCCGGCGGCGATCATCGCGCCACCCGCCAGGCCGGCAGGGTCAGGTCGTCGTCCACGGTCACGAAGGTGACGGTCACCGGTAGTCCGATGCAGACCTCCGCCGGATCGGCGCCGACCAGTTCACCCAGCATGCGGACCCCCTCCTCCAGTTCGACCAGCGCGATCACGAACGGCGGCTCCCGGCCGGGCACCGCCGGACGGTGGTGCACGACGTAGCTGTGGACGGTGCCGCGGCCGCTCGCCACCACCCAGCCGGGCTGCGCGTCGAGGTCACCGTCCGGCGGCATCGGTCCCGGCGGGTGCCGCAGGGTCTCGCCCCACCGCTGGATCCGCAGCTCACCGGCCTTCGTGCCCGCCCAGAAGAACTCGGTGTCCCGGCTGATCACCGGCCGCAGCACACCCGGCGCCGCCGGTGCCGGCTGTGCCGGTGGTGGCGCGAACTTGAGCACCCGGAACAGCATGTCGGCGACCAGTTCCCCGCCGACGTGGAAGGACGTGCGCGTGGTGACGAACCAGCCCTCGCCCAGCGCGGTCCGCTTCGGACCCACCACCGACTCCAGCGCCGTGGACGCCGAGACGTGCTCGCCGACGCGCAGGTAGCGGTGGTAGGTCTGCTCGGAGTTGGTCGCGACCACCGAGGTGTAGCCGGCCTCGTCGAGCACGCTCATCATCGCACCCAGCGGGTCGTCCGCGGCACGCTGCCCGTGCAGGCCGGGCATCGTCCACACCTGCACCATCGCCGGTGGCGCGACCCCGCGGCGGTAGCGCGGGTCGGTGTCGCCGATGGCCTCCACCCAGTTGTTGATCATCGCCTGGTTCACCGGATCACGTGCCAGCCGCGGGGACGACTCGCCCTGGGCGGCGATGCGCGCCGCGGCTGCTTCGATGCTCATCGCGGCACCCTCGGCAGCCCCAGCCCGGCGGTGGCGATCAGCTCGCGCTGGATCTCGTTGACGCCGCCACCGAAGGTGAGGACGAGGTTCCGCCGCGCCAGCACGTCGAGCCAGTCCGCCAGTTCCGCGGTGCCCGGATCGGACAGGTCACCGTGTCGTGCCACGATCTCCTCCATCAGCCGCGCGATCCGCTGGATGCGCTCGGAGCCGAACACCTTCGTCGCGGAGGCGTCCGCGACGTCCAGGGCCGCACCCGCCACCTGCCAGTTCAGCAGCTCGTTGATGCGCACCACCGCCCGCGTCTCCCCCAGCGCCCGCCGCACGTCCGGCCGCTCCAGCAGGCCACGCTCCGCGGCCCAGGCGCGCACCCGGTCGTAGAGTCCGCCGGCCCGGCCGGCCGGGCCGAGCATGACCCGCTCGTGGTTGAGCTGCGTGGTGATCAGCCGCCAGCCCTGGTTCTCCGCGCCGACCCGCATCGCCACCGGCACCCGGACGCCGGAGTAGTAGGTGGCGTTGACGTGGTGCGCGCCGTCACAGGTGATGATCGGCGTCCAGGAGTAGCCGGGGTCGCGGGTGTCGACGATGAGGATCGAGATGCCCCGGTGCCTGGGCGCGTCCGGGTCGGTGCGCGCCGCGAGCCAGATGTAGTCGGCGTCGTGCGCGCCCGTGGTGAAGATCTTCTGCCCGTTGACCACATAGGACTCGCCGTCCCGCACCGCGGTGGTGCGCAGCGACGCGAGGTCGGTGCCGGCATCCGGTTCGGTGTAGCCGATCGCGAAGTGCACCTCACCGGCCAGGATCTTCGGCAGGAAGAACGCCTTCTGCTCCGGGGAGCCGTACTCCTGCAGCGTCGGCCCGACGGTCTGCAGGGTCACCGACGGCAGCTGCACGTCGGCGCGGGCGGCTTCGTCGGCGAACAGGTGCTGCTCGAGATCACCGAATCCGCCGCCGCCGTACTCCGCCGGCCAGCCCACACCCAGCCGCCCGTCGGCGCCCATGCGGCGCACGATGCGGCGGTAGACCTCGCCGTGCCGCTCACGCAGCAGCGCCCGCCGCTCCTCCGGCGTGACCAGCCCGGCGAAGTACTCGCGCAGCTCGTCCCGCAGTTTCCGTTGCGCCGCGGTCAGTTCGACGTGCATCAGCACTCCACCAGGTCGCCGAGCCGGTCCAGCCGCTCCGCCGCGCCTCCGACGATCGCGGCGAGCTCCTTGACCAGCCCGTAGTGGCGGTGCAGCGGGTAGGTGACGTCGACACCGAGCCCACCGTGCAGGTGGTGGCACAGCGCCAGCGCCCGCGGGGCCTCCTCGGCCAGCCAGTACGCCGCGACCGCCAGGTCCTCGTCCGGGTCCAGCCCCTCGGCGAGCCGCCACACCGCCGACAGCGCCGCCAGGTGCAGCGTGCGGGAGATGATGTAGACGTCCGCGATCTGCTGGGCCACCGCCTGGAACGTCGCGAGTGGACGGCCGAACTGCTCGCGCCGCCGCACGTGCCCGGTCGTCAGCGCGAGCGCTCCGGCCACCGCGCCGTCGCCCAGCGCGACCGCACCGGCGAGCGCGAACCGGTGCAGGTCCGCCGGTGCGCCCGCGGGCAGCAGGTCCGCCTCCCCGGCCCGCACGCCGGTCAGCCGCAGGGTGGTGCCGCGGACCTGCGCACCCGGTGCGCGCGGATCGACCAGGAACACCCCGGTGCCCCACGGCAGGGTGGCCGGCACGAGCACGCACCGCGCCTGCGGCAGCGACGGCACGAGGGTCTTCGTGCCGGTCAGTGCCCATCCCCCACCGGCCGGCACGGCTTCGGTGGACGGCGCGGTGACGAACGGGGCCGACGGTTCGTGCGGCGCGGCCGTGACCACCGCCTCGCCCGACGCGATCTCCGGTAGCCAGCGGGCCCGCTGCTCCGGGCTGCCCAGCCGGTCGAGCGGCAGCACCCCGAGCGCGAGGGCGGCCAGCGCCGGCACGTCCGCGGCCGCCCGGCCGACCTCGGTGAGCACCACGGCGACCTCCGCCGGGCCCAGCCCGTCCCCGCCCAGCTCGTCGGGCACGGCGAGCGCGAGCAGGCCCGCCTTGGCCAGCGCGGGCCACGCGTGCCCGGGCTCCCGCGCCAGGACGTCCGCGGTCAGCGCGGCGATGTCGGCCTGGGTCGCATCCAGGGTGAAGTCCACACCGGCTCCTCGGCAGCAAGACTGAAACCTGTTCTAGTCTTAGCCGAGGAGGCGCGTTCAGGCAAGGGCCGTGGCCGCCGCCAGCAGTTCCCGCATCTCGTCCCGCATCGCCTCGGCGAGCACCCACACATCTGGAACCAGTTCTCGCGCGGCGAGCAGGCCGATGTCCATCGTGCCGGCGTAGGACAGCACGGTCACGTTCAGCCCGGCTCCGTGGAACACCGGGCCGAGCGGGTAGAACGCGGTGACCCGCGCGCCGACGAAGTACAGCGGCATCGGCGGACCGGGCACGTTGGAGACGACCAGGTTGTGCACCACCGGGTGCTTGTCCGCCAGGCGCAGCGCCGCGTACGCCCGCACGGCGAGCCCGAACAGGCCGGGCGCGGCGAACTGCGCCCAGTCCTGCAGCATGTCGGCGTCGATCTCGTGGTGGTGCTCCTTGGCCTGCCGGTTGCTCTCCGCGGCCGCGTAGATCCGCGCGGCGGCCTCCGGCAGGTGCGTGGGCAGGGCCGCGAAGAACGCGGACACCTTGTTGCTGCTGTCGCCCTCCTGGCCGGTGCGGCCCAGCGTGGACACCGGGACGGTCGCGACCAGCGGATCCTGCGGCAGTTCGCCACGCCCGTCCAGGTACCGGCGCAGCGCGCCCGCGCACAGCGCCAGGACCACGTCGTTCACCTTCACGCCGAAGGCGTTCTTCACCGTCTTGACGTCGTCGAGATCCACGGTGCCGTAGGCGATGCTGCGCACGCCGGTGATCGTGGAGTTGAACGAGGTGCGCGGCGCGGTGAACGGGACCGGCATGCCCTGACGGCGCAGCGCGCGGCCGAGCCAGCGCGGCGCCATCCCGGCGAGACCGGGCAGCAGCTTGGCCACCTCCACCGGGCGCCGCGCCAGCTCCTGGACGCTCGCGCGCAGCAGCTTCAGGTGCGAGGGCGGCCCGAGGTTGGGCTCGGGGTCCGGCAGCGGCGGAAGTTCACCCGGTTCGGTGCCCGCCAGGTAGGCGATCAGGCCGGCACCGCCGACCCCGTCGACGGTCGCGTGGTGCATCTTGAACAACACCGCGACCTGGTCGCCGGGCAGGCCCTCGATCACGTACATCTCCCACAGCGGCCGGTCCCGGTTGAGCGGCTGACCGGCGAAGTGGGCGCACAACTCGGCCAGCGTCTCCCGGTCGCCCGGCGCGGGCACCGCGACGCGGTGCACGTGGTGGTCGATGTCGAACGCGTCGTCCTCGACCCACACCGGGTGCAGGAAGTTCAGCGGGGAATTGTGCAGCTTCCGGCGGAACTCCGGGATCGCGCGGATCCGCCCGGCGAGCGTGTGCTTGAACTCCGCGAAGCGGTAACCACCCGGGATGCTCGACCCGTCCAGGGTGAGCAGCCCGCACACGTGCAGCACCTGCGAAGACGTTTCCAGGTACAGGAAACTGGCGTCGAGTCCACTGAGCGGTCGCACCCGGTAAGGGTAAGGGAAAGCGACTACGATCATGGGACATGCGACCCCGTTTCCGCACCCGGCGGGCCCTGCAGCTCGCCCTGACGGCGAACGCGCTGCGCCCGGTGCCCGGGGTGCGCGCCTCGGTGCCCGCGTTCTTCGCCGGCTGGCTGACCGGGGAGCTCGCGCCGCACCTGCTCGCGCTCACGGTCGCCGACACGGCCGCGCACCTGGCGCGGTACGGGCTGCGCACGCGGGCGGACCGGGCCGGCCTGGGGCTCGCCGCGGCGTCGGTGGCCGGGCTGGGGTCGCTGGTCGTGACGTCGCAGCGGGCGAAGGGCGCGGTGGAGCAGGCGCTGGCGGAGGCGCTCGGGCCGCGGTACGCGGCGGATCTGGAACGCCCGCCGGACCCGCGGGACCTGGCGACGCCGTGGGGGCAGCTGGTGCTGCCGTTCCGGATGCGCAACCCGGACGTGCGGCGCGACCGCAACCTCGCCTACGCGCCGGGGGGCAAGCGGTTCCTGATGGACATCTACCGGCCGCGTGAACCGGTGCGGGGGCGCCCGGTGCTGCTGCAGATCCACGGCGGCGCCTGGATGGTGGACAGCAAGGACCACCAGGGCATTCCGCTGATGCTGCACATGGCGCAGCGCGGCTGGGTGTGCGTGGCGGTGAACTACCCGCTGTCGCCGAAGGCGCACTGGCCGGACCACATCGTCGGCATCAAGCGCGCGGTGGCGTGGATCCGCGAACACATCGGCGAATACGGCGGCGATCCGGCGTTCCTGGCCGCCACGGGCGGTTCGGCCGGCGGTCACCTGGCCGCGCTGCTGGCGCTCACCGCGAACGACGCGGGACTGCAACCGGGTTTCGCCGACGCCGACACCGGGGTGCAGGCGTGCGTGCCGCACTACGGGGTGTACGACTTCGCCGCGTCGAGCGGTTCGCGGGCCAGCACGGTGCGGTTGCACACGCTGCTGGCCCGGTACGTGGTGGGCAAGGACCCGGCGCGGCACCTGGACGAGTACCTCGCCGCCTCCCCGCTGGAGCGGATCACCGACACGGCGCCGCCGTTCTTCGTGATCCACGGCGCGCACGACTCGCTGGTGCCGGTCCGGGAGGCGCGCGAGTTCGTCCGGCGCCTGCGCCAGACCTCCGGACAGCCGGTGGCGTACGCGGAGCTGCCCGGCGCGCAGCACGCGTTCGACGTCTTCCCGTCCATCCGCAGCGCCCACGTGATACGGGGGGTGGAACGCTTCCTGGAGTGGACCTATCTGCGTTGGCTCCGCCAGGGCACCTGACCGGAACTCAGCCCGGCTCACCCAGCCGGACCAGCGTGGTCAGCTCCTCGTCGGACAGGTCGGTGATCCAGTCCTCCCCGGAACCGATCACGTCCTCCGCCAGGCGGCGCTTCGCGGCGAGCACGGTGGCCACCCGCTCCTCCACCGTGCCCTCCGCGACGAGGCGGTGGACCTGCACCGGTCGGTCCTGGCCGATCCGGTGGGCCCGGTCGGTCGCCTGGTCCTCCACCGCGGGATTCCACCAGCGGTCGTAGTGGATCACGTGCGTCGCGCGGGTCAGGTTCAGCCCGACGCCCCCAGCCTTGAGCGACAACAGGAACACCGGCACGTCACCTCGCTGGAACCGTGCCACCTTCACCTCCCGCTCCCCCGCGGAATCCGCGCCGGACAGCAGTTGCACCGGCAACCCGCGTTCGCCCAGCCGCGCCGCCAGCAACCGGCACAGGCGCACGTACTGGCTGAACACCAGCACGCTCTCACCCTCGTCGAGGATCACGTCCAGCAGCTCCTCGAACGCGGCCAGCTTGCCCGACCTCCCGGGCAGCGGCCCGGCCTCCTTCAGGTACTGCGCCGGGTGGTTGCAGATCTGCTTCAGCGCGGTGAGCAGCTTGAGCACCTGCCCACGCCGCCGCACGCCACGGGACTCCCGGATCACCGCCAGGTTCTCCCGCACGACGGCCTCGTACAGGGTGGCCTGCTCCGCGGTCAGCGGCACGTACCGGTCGGTCTCGGTCTTGCGCGGCAGCTCCGGCGCGATGTCCGGGTCGGTCTTGCGGCGCCGCAACAGGAACGGCCGCACCGTCGCCGCCAGCCGGTCGGCGGCGGCTGCGTCCCGGTGGCGCTCGACCGGGCGCACGATGGTGCGGCGGAAGTGCTCCAGGGTGCCGAGCAGGCCCGGGGTGGTCCAGTCCAGAATGGACCACAGGTCGGTGAGCCGGTTCTCCACCGGCGTCCCGGTGAGCGCGACACGGGCCGCGGCCGGGATACGGCGCAACTCCCTGGCCGTCACCGACTGCGGGTTCTTCACGTGCTGGGCCTCGTCCGCCGCCACCAGGCCCCAGTCCACTTCGGACAGCGCGGCCCGGTCGCGGCGCAGCACCCCGTAGGTGGCGAGCACGATCCCGTCCGGCGCCACCCCGGCCAGGTGCCGCCCGCCGCCGTGGAAGCGCCGCACCGGGACCGCCGGCGCGAACCGCGACACCTCGCGTTCCCAGTTGCCCAGCAGCGACACCGGGCACAGCACCAGCGTCGGACCCGCGCCGAGCGCACGCCGGTGCAGGTGCAGCGCGATCAGCTGGATCGTCTTGCCCAGGCCCATGTCGTCGGCGAGGACGCCACCGAGCCCCAGCTCGGTCATGCGCGCCAGCCAGGACAACCCGGCGCGCTGGTAGGGCCGCAGGGTGGCCCGCAGGCCGGCGTCCGGTTCGACCGGCTCCCCCGGTGCGCGCAACCGGGCGGCGAGCCCGGCGAGCGCCGGCGGGGCGGCGAAGTCCACGTGCTCGCCGCCGAGCTCGAGTTCGCCGGTCAGTGCCGCGGCGAGCGCCTGCGCACCGCTGACCGGCCGGCGCACCGCGCGCAGGCGGGACAGCAGAGCGTCGTCCACCCGCACCCAGTGCCCGCGCAGCCGCACCAGCGGGCGCTTGGCCTCGGCGAGCGCGGTGACCTCGGCGTCCGTCAGGGTCTGCTCGCCCACACTCAGCTGCCAGCGGAAGCGCAACAGCTCGCTCAGGCGGAACACGCCCTCGCCGCCCGGCGACGGCGTGACGCTCGCCCGCACCCGTACCGGCTCGGCGGCCAGGCCGCGTGGCCACAGCACCTCGACACCGGCAGCGGCCAGCGCGCCCCGGCCGTCGTCGAGCAGCTCGGCGACCTCGGCGTCGTCCAGGGACAGCCCGGCCGGCGCGGCGGCGCCGAGCAGGCGGCCCAGCGGCGGCCAGGCGCGGGCGGCGCGCCGCACCGCGACGAGCAGCTGGGCCTGCACCTGACCGCCGAACCGGGACCGCACCGCCGCCGGCGCATCCGGCAGCGCGGCCGCGTCCACCACCAGGCTGGGGTCGGCGCGGCTGCGCAGCGCCAGGACGCCGGCGAAGGCGAAGCCGTCGCCGGTCTCCCGGACCTCGACGCGGAGCTGGAGCTGTGCCCCGTCCGCGGCGGCCCCGCCGGCGAGCACGTCGGCGGTGGCGTCCCAGAGCGCGCGCACCAGGGTCTCCGGCGAGTGCAGGCGGATCCGCTTGAGGCCGGACAGCGGCAGGGCGTGGGCCTCGGGCGGCAGGGCCGCGGCCAGGTCCCGCAGCAGTTCCTCGTCCGCCCGGTCGAGCGGGCCGGCCCGCCAGGCCGCCACCGCGCCCGGCCCCGGCACCGGCCGCACCCGGCCGCGGGAGACCAGGTCCGCTCCCGCCGCCACCGCCGCCGACCACGCGCGCAGGCCCGGGCTGCCGTCGCCGGCGGCGAGCAACCGCGGCAGGGCGTCGGCGAGCGGGAGGACGTGCGCCCCGACCTTGGTGCGGTGCACGGACTTGCCCGCCCCGGGCAGCACGAGCTCGACCGGCGTCGGCCCCGGCTCGTCCCCCCACACGGCCAGCACGCCGTCGCGGGGCGGGTCGGAGGGCACGAAGATCGCCCTGGTGGTCGCGGTCCAGTCCACGGCGGTCACCCTAGGCGGGACCACCGACAGTTCAGCCGCGTGGCAGCCCCAGCAGCCGTTCCGCCGCCACGGACGACAGGATCTGCGTGGTGCCGCCCGCGATGCTCAGGCACCGCGACAGCAGGAACTCGTGCTGCGCGCCGGAGGTCTTTCCGGTCACCAGGACGCCCGCCGGGCCCAGCAGCTCCAGCGCCGTCTCGGCCGCCGCCTGCCGGTGCCGCACGCCGATCAGCTTGCGCACGCTCGACTCCGGTCCCGGGTCCTGCCCGGCCAGCCGCCGCAGCGTGGAGGTCAGGTCGAGCAGCGCGCAGGCGGTGCCCTCGGCCACCAGGGCGCCGAGCCGCTCCAGCACCGCGGGACCGGGATCCGTCACCGCCGCCAGCAGTTCCTCGGCGGCCTCCCCCACCGACGACCCGCCGGCCATCGCGACGCGCTCGTTGGCCAGCGTGGTGCGGGCCAGGCGCCAGCCGTCGTTCACCTCGCCCACCACGTTCTCCGCCGGCACGAACACCTCGTCCAGGAATACCTCGTTGAACCGCTCGGCCCCGGTGATCTCCCGCAGCGGCCGGATGTCGATCCCCGGTGCCGACATGTCGACCAGGAAGTAGGTGATGCCCCGGTGCTTCGGCGCGTCCGGATCGGTCCGCGCGAGGCAGATGCCCCAGTCGGCGTCACGGGCGAGCGAGGTCCAGACCTTCTGCCCGGACAGCACGAACCCACCGTCCACTCTCCGCGCCCGCGTGCGCAGCGACGCCAGATCCGAGCCGGCGCCCGGTTCGCTGAACAGCTGGCACCAGGTCAGCTCACCGCGCAGCGTCGGCATCACGAACCGTCGCCGCTGCTCCTCGGTGCCGTGCTCCAGCAGGGTGGGCACCGCCCACGCGCCGATCACCAGATCGGGTCGCGTCACGCCGGCGCGGGCCAGTTCCGCGTCGATCACCAGCTGCTGCGCCGGGCTCGCGTCCACCCCGTAGGGCTCCGGCCAGTGCGGCATCAGGTACCCCGTCGCGGCCAGCCGCTCCCGGCGGTCACCCTCGGGCAGCGCGGCGATCTCCTCGACGGTCGCCCGCACCCGCGGGTCGAAGTGCTCCGAGAGGTCGACCCCCAGCTCCCGGCGGACGCCGCGCAGCGCGAGCGACGCCGCGGCGCGCCGCCACGCCGCGGAACCGCCGAGCCACTGCCGCAACGCGACCGCGCGCCGCAGGTACCGGTGCGCGTCGTGCTCCCAGGTGAACCCGATCCCGCCGAGCACCTGGATGCAGTCCTTGGCGGTGTCCACCGCCGCATCCAGGGCCGCGGCGGCGGCGGCCGCCGCGGCGAACGCGTGCTGCTCCGGCGACTCGTCCGCCGCGCGCGCGGCGTCCCAGGCCAGCGCCCCGGCCAGTTCCGCCCGGCACAGCATCCCGGCGCACAGGTGCTTGACCGCCTGGAAGAACCCGATCGGCCGGCCGAACTGCTCGCGCACCTTCGCGTACTCCGCCGCCGTGGTCACGCACCAGCGCGCGATCCCGGCCGCCTCGGCCGCGGCCAGGGTGGCGGCGAAGGCCCGCGGTTCGGTGCCCTCGAACACCACCCCGGTGCCGGCGCGAGCCCGCCCGAAGGCACGGGACAGGTCGAACGACTCCGCGACGTCCGCGCCGGATGCCCGCACGCTCCAGCGGTCGCCGTCGGCCACCAGGACGTGCGTGGCGTCGGCGTCCAGCACCGGGCCGTCCGGCGTCAGGGCCACGCCCGCGCTCGCCGAGCCGTCCGCGAACGCCGGGAGCAGCTCCTTGACCAGCGGCGAGTCGCCGTGCCGGGCCAGCACCAGCGCCGCCAGGACGGTGCCGGTCACCGGGCCGGGCACCAGTGCGGCCGCCGCCTCCCCGACGGCCACCGCGGCGTCGGCCACCGTGCCGCCCGCACCGCCCAGCTCCTCGGGCACGCCGATGGCGAACACCCCGATCGCCACCAGATCGGCTCGGGTGCGGGCGCCGGAACGGATCGTGCGGGCGAGCGCGCGCTGCTCCGCGGTGAGGACAGCCATGCGGCTCACTATAGAACGTGTTTCAGTTTTTCGGCCAGATCACTCCCTGCGCGAGATCAGCAGACCTACCGGTAAACTGTCGAGCGAAACTGAAACAAGTTCCGGAGCAGGTGCCGATGGCCGCCAGAGCGAAGACGTCCACCCAACCGAAGAACGGGCTGAGCGCGCTGCCCAGCGACGAGCTCGGTTCCGCCGCGCAGCGGGACCGGCGCAGGCGCATCATCGACGCGACGCTGGCGCTGGCGTCCAAGGGCGGGTACGACGCCGTCCAGATGCGGGCCGTCGCCGAGAAGGCCGACGTCGCGCTGGGCACCCTCTACCGCTACTTCCCGTCCAAGATCCACCTGCTGGTGTCGGGTCTGGCGCGCGAGTTCGAGCGCGCGCACGAGAAGCTGCAGCGCACCAGCATCCCCGGCGACACGCCGACCGAACGGCTCATCTTCGTGCTCAGCCGCAACACCCGGCTGATGCAGCGCGATCCGCACCTGACCGAAGCGATGGTGCGCGCGTTCATGTTCGCCGACACCACGGCCGCGGCCGAGGTCGAACAGGTCGGGCGGCTGCTGGAGAGCATGTTCGCCCGCGCCATGGGCATCGAGGAGCCGACCGAGCACGACCGCGCGGTGTTCCACCTCATCGCCGACGTGTGGATGGCGAACCTGGTGGCCTGGGTGACCCGGCGCGCCTCGGCCGCCGATGTCGCGAACCGGCTGGAGCTGTCGGTGCACCTGCTGCTGGACGACACGCGCTGACACCGGTTCGCCGGGGACCCGCGATCCGGCCGCAACAAGTCATGATCGTGCCCGCGTCTGGTGGGCATGAGAGGCAAGACGGCCGCCAAGGTCGCGCTCCCCGCTGCCGTGTTCGCCGCGGTCACCACGCTGATCCTCACCGTCGGGCACCAATCCCCGACCTCGCTGGCGAGCACCGTCCCGAAGCTGACCGCCACGCACGCCACGGTTCCCCGGGCGGACGCGGACATCGCCATGCAGGTGCGGGAACGGGTGCGAGCGGCACTGCCCGCCGCCCAGGTCGCGGTCGAGGTGTTCGACCGGCGCACCGGCACCGTGCTGACGCGGCTGGACCCCGACCGGCAGTTCGCGTCGATGTCCGTGGTCAAGTTGCTGATCGCGCTGGACGTGCTGCGCGCCGGCCACTGGGAGGTGCCCGACGCGCACACGCAGGCCCGGCTCACCCGGATGATCAGCGCCAGCGACGACACCATCGCCAGTGCCTTCTGGGTGCAGCAGGGTGGCGACGCGCTGGTGACCCGCGTGGCGCACCTGCTGGGGCTGCACGGCACCCAACCGCCGGCCACGCCCGGCCAGTGGGGCTCCACCCGGATCACCGCCGAAGACGTCGTCACGGTCTACCGCTACCTCGAGGAGAGCCTGCCCCGGCCGGCGCGCGACCTGCTCTACCGCGCCCTGTGCCGCGCACCGGCGACGGCTGCGGACGGCAAGTACCAGTACTTCGGCATCCCGGACGCGCTGCCCGGCACGACGTGGGCGATCAAACAGGGCTGGGGCACCAGCGACGGAAAGGCTTTCCACCACACGACGGGTCTGCTCGGCGCCGACGCGCGGTACGTGGTGGTCGTGCTGAGCAGCGCGCCGCTCAGGTCCTACGTCGCGCTCCCGCCGGCCCTGACCGCCGGCACCGCCGCCCTGCGGCCGCTGCTCACCTGAACCGGGGAACCAGCGCGGCGAGCGCGTCGAGGCGGCGCATCGCGCTGCCCGGCGACGACGCGGGCAGGACGAGCGTGACCCGCTCGGCCCCGGCCTCGGCGTAGGCGTCGAGCAGACCCGGGTCCGGGGGCGCGGACGTTGCCGTCACCGGCACCGAGCCGGCGTGCGCCAGCTGCGCGGTCGCCGCTTCCGGGTCACGCACCGCGCTGGGCATCCACCCGGCGCCGAGCCGCTTCGCCCGGTCGAGGGCCGCCGCGCTGGTGCCGCCGATGTAGACGGGCACCTCGCGGGCCGGCTTGGGCCACTGGAACACCGGGTCGAAGTTCACGTGCACGCCGTGGAACTCCGCCTCGTCATTCGTCCACAGTGTCCGTAGCGCCTGGATCTGCTCGTCCAGCAGCGCGCCGCGGGTGCGCGGGTCCGTGCCGTGGTTGCGCATCTCCTCGCGGTTCCAGCCGGCGCCGACGCCGAACAGGAACCGCCCACCGGACAGCAGGTCCAGGCTCGCGACGGACTTCGCGGTGTGCAGCACGTCCCGCTGGATCAGCAGCGCGATCCCGGTGCCCAGCGTGAGCGTCGTGGTCGCGGCGGCGGCCGCGGTCAGCGCGACGAACGGGTCGAGCGCGCGGTAGTAGTGGCGCGCCATCTCGCCACCAGGCGGGTACGGGGACTCCCGGCTGACCGGGATGTGCGAATGCTCCGCGAGCAGCAGCGAGTCGAACCCGCGCTCCTCGACCGCCTTCGCGAGCACCTCCGGGCGCGCGCTCTCGTCCGTGACGAACGTCGAGATCCCCAGCTTCACCGGTAGCCCTCCGCGAGTGCGGCGAGCTCGTCCAGCTTGGTCAGCGTCTCCGACTCGGGACGGGTACCCAGCAGGAACGTCACGCGCTCGACACCGGCGTCGGCGAAACCGGCCAGCGCCTCCTCGTTGCGCCCGGCGCCGAACACCGTGAACGGGACGTCCGGCCGGCCCTGCTCGGCCAGCCACGCGCGGACCCGCTTGATCTTCTGCGGCGAGGTGTGCGCCCGGGGCATCCACCCGTCGGCGTGCCTGGCGAGCCGGGTGAGCGCGGCCTCGCTCTCGCCGCCGACGTAGATCGGCGGGTGCGGGCGCTGCACCGGCTTGGGCCACTGCCAGATCGGGTCGAAGTCGACGTGCTTGCCGTGGAACTCGGCCTCGTCGGAGGTCCAGATCGCCTTGAGCGCCTGGAGCTGCTCGTCGATCAACGCGCCGCGGGTGCGTGGTTCGGTGCCGTGGTTGCGCATCTCCTCGCGGTTCCAGCCCACGCCCACACCGAACACGACCCGGCCGCCGGAGAGGAGGTCGAGACTCGCGACCTCCTTGGCGGTGTGGATCACGTCGCGCTGGACCAGCAGGGCGACCCCGGTGAACAGGAGCAGGTCGGTGGTCTCGGCCGCGGCCGCGGTCAGCGCGACGAACGGGTCGAGGGTGCGGTAGTAGACCCGCGGCAGCTCACCCCCGCCGGGATAGGGGCTCTCCCGGCTGACCGGGATGTGCGAATGCTCGGCGAGCAGCAGCGAGTCGAACCCGCGTTCCTCCAGCGCGCGGCCCAGCGCGCCGGGGCGGATTCCTTCGTCGGTCACGAAGGCGGCGATCCCGAACTTCATGTCCTCCGGTAACCGCGGGACCCCGGCGGGCTATTCCCGCGGGGTCCCGGGCCGGGCCGCGGCGGTCAGATGTTGCGCCGGTACTGGCCGCCGACCTCGAAGAACGCCTCCGTGATCTGCCCCAGCGAACACACCCGCGCGGCGTCCATCAGCACACCGAAGACGTTCTCACCACGTGTGGCGGCGTCCCGGAGCGCCTGCAGCGCCTCCTGGGCCTCCTGGCCGTGCCGCTGCTGGAAACCGGCCAGCCGCGTCAGCTGCGACTGCTTCTCCTCCTCCGTGGCGCGGGCCAGCTCGACCTCGACCTCGTCGTCCTCCGGGTGCGGGTTGCGGAACGTGTTGACCCCGACGATCGGCAGCGAGCCCTCGTGCTTGAGCCGCTCGTACAGCATCGACTCGTCCTGGATCTTGCCGCGCTGGTAGCCGGTCTCCATCGCCCCCAGCACCCCGCCGCGTTCGGCCATCCGGTCGAACTCGGCCAGCACCGCTTCCTCGACCAGGTCGGTCAGCTCGTCGATGATGAACGAACCCTGCAACGGGTTTTCGTTCTTCGCCAGGCCCCACTCCTTGTTGATGATCATCTGGATCGCCATGGCGCGGCGCACCGAGCTCTCCGTCGGCGTGGTGATGGCCTCGTCGTAGGCGTTGGTGTGCAACGAGTTGGCGTTGTCGTACAACGCGCACAACGCCTGCAGCGTGGTGCGGATGTCGTTGAAGCTCATCTCCTGTGCGTGCAGCGACCGGCCGGAGGTCTGCACGTGGTACTTCAGCTTCTGCGAACGCTCGTTCGCGCCGTAGCGCTCCTTCATCGCGATCGCCCAGATCCGGCGGGCGACGCGGCCCAGCACCGAGTACTCCGCGTCCATCCCGTTGGAGAAGAAGAACGACAGGTTCGGCGCGAAGTCGTCGACGTGCATGCCGCGCGCCAGGTAGGACTCGACGTAGGTGAACCCGTTGGCCAGCGTGAACGCGAGCTGCGAAATGGGGTTCGCCCCGGCCTCGGCGATGTGGTAGCCGGAGATCGACACCGAGTAGAAGTTGCGGACGCCGTGCTCGATGAACCACTCCTGGATGTCGGCCATCATCCGCAGCGAGAACTCGGTGGAGAAGATACAGGTGTTCTGCCCCTGGTCCTCCTTGAGGATGTCGGCCTGCACCGTGCCGCGGACGTTGCGCAGCGTCCACTCCCGCAGCTCGCCGGCCTCCTCCGCGGTGGGTTCGCGGCCGTGCTCGGCGCGGAAGGCGTCCATCCGCTGGTCGATCGCGGTGTTGAGGAAGAACGCCAGGATCGTCGGCGCGGGACCGTTGATGGTCATCGACACCGACGTGTTCGGCGCGGTCAGGTCGAAACCGTCGTACAGCGCCTTCATGTCGTCCAGCGTCGCGATGGACACGCCGGACGTGCCGATCTTGCCGTAGATGTCCGGGCGGGTGTCCGGGTCGTGCCCGTACAGCGTGACCGAGTCGAACGCGGTCGACAACCGCTTGGCCTCGGAATCGGCGGAGAGGTACTTGAACCGGCGGTTGGTGCGGAACGCGTCGCCCTCGCCGGCGAACATGCGTGCCGGGTCCTCACCCTCGCGCTTGAACGGGAACACGCCCGCGGTGAACGGGAAGTAGCCGGGCAGGTTCTCCCGGCGCAGGAACGACACCAGCTCGCCCCGGTCGGTGTAGCGGGGCAGCGCCACGCGCGGGATCCGGTTGCCGGACAGCGTCTCCCGCCACAGCTGGGTGCGCAGCTCCTTGTCCCGGATGCGGACGACGAGCTCCTGCTGCCGGTAGGACTCCGACAGCTCACCCCAGCGCTCCAGCAGCCCGGCGACGGACGAGTCGACTTCGGACTCCGCCTTCGCCAGGAGCCGTTCGATGGCCTCGGTGTCCGCGTTGTCCGCGGCGAGCGCGTCCTTCGCCGCGCGCAGGTGGTCGACCTGGCGGACCGACGCGACCTGCTCCCGCGTCTGCTCGTGGTAGCCGCGCACGGTGGCGGCGATGTCGGCGAGGTAGCGCTCACGCGCCGGCGGGATGATCACCGAGGCGCCGGTGGACACCTTGGTCCCGGCCCTGGGCAGCTGCCCCGCCGACACCGACAGGCCCCGCTCGGCCAGCGCGTCCCGCAGGTACTGGTACAGCGCGGTCACACCGTCGTCGTTGAAGCGCGCGGCGCTGGTGCCGAACACCGGCATGTCCTCGGGCGAGGCGCCGAACTCCTCGCGGTTGCGCAGCAGCTGGCGCGCCACGTCCCGGCGGGCGTCCTCGGCGCCGCGGCGCTCGAACTTGTTGATCGCGACCACGTCGGCGAAGTCGAGCATGTCGATCTTCTCCAGCTGCGAGGCGGCGCCGAACTCCGGCGTCATCACATACAGCGAGTAGTCGACGTGGTCGACGATGCCGGCGTCACCCTGCCCGATGCCCGGCGTCTCGACGATCACCAGGTCGTAGCCGGCGGCCTTGCACGCCAGCACCGCCTCGTCGAGCCCTTCCGGCACCTCGCCGCCGGCCTGCCGGGTGGCCAGCGACCGGAAGTAGATCTGCGAGCTGTCCAGCCCGTTCATCCGGATCCGGTCGCCCAGCAGCGCGCCACCGCCGCGGCGCCGGGTCGGGTCGACCGCCAGCACCGCGATCCGCAGCTTGTCCTCCTGGTCCAGCCGGAACCGCCGGATCAGCTCGTCGGTCAGCGACGACTTGCCGGACCCACCGGTGCCGGTGATGCCGAGGACCGGCACCGGCCGCGTCCGGGCCGCCTCCGTGATGCGCGCCAGCCGGTCGTCGTCCACGCGGCCGGCCTGCAGCTGGGTGATGAAGCGCGCCAGGGTCGGCACGTCGCCGGCCAGGAGGTCGTCGTCCGGCCCCGCGGGCACCTCCGCGAGGTCGTAGTCGCACTCCTTGATCATCAGGTTGACCATCCCCGGCAGCCCCAGCTGGAGCCCGTCGTCCGGGGAGAAGATCCGCGCGACGCCACGGGAGTGCAGCAGCTCGATCTCCTCGCGCACGATGACGCCACCACCACCGCCGTACACCTTGATGTGCCCGGCGCCGCGCTCGTTCAGCAGCTCCACCAGGTAACTGAAGTACTCGACGTGCCCGCCCTGGTAGGCGCTGATCGCCACACCCTGGGCGTCCTCGCTGATCGCCGCGCGGACGACCTCGTCGACCGACCGGTTGTGCCCGAGGTGGACGACCTCCGCACCCTGCGACTGGAGGATGCGCCGCATGATGTTGATGGAAGCGTCGTGCCCGTCGAACAGACTCGAGGCGGTGACGAACCGCACCGGGTGCGCGGGCCGGTGAAGTGAGGCGTTCATGCCTCAAAAATACTTGGACTTCCTACTATCGCAAACCCAAGCGTGACCGCCGCGACATCCCGCGGGGTACGGTAACGATTCAGGAGACGGGCAGCACGAAGCCGGCGCCGGACGGATGTGTGCCGGGCCGCCGCCCGGCACCCCGTTGCGCCTGTCCCGACTGGGTCAGGGTGTGCCCGCGCGCATCGCGATCCACTGCCGCATCGCGTACTCGACCAGCGTGATCAGCGTCTGCTTGGTCGATTCGCGGTCGCGGGCGTCGCACCGCACGATCGGGATGCTCTCGTCGATCGCCAGCGCCTCGCGCACGTCGCTCAGCTCGTGGTGCAGCTGCCCGTCGAAGGTGTTGACCCCGATGATGTAGGGCAGCCCGCGGTCCTCGAAGAAGTCGACCGGCGCGAACGAGTCCGCCAGCCGGCGGGTGTCCGCCAGCACCACCGCGCCGATCGCACCCCGCACCAGGTCGTCCCACATGAACCAGAACCGCTGCTGACCCGGCGTACCGAACAGGTACAGGATCAGGTCGGTGTCCAGCGACACGCGCCCGAAGTCCATGGCCACGGTGGTGGTCGACTTGTTGGGTGTCTGGTCGAGGTTGTCGATGCCGCGACTGGCGTCGGTCATCATCGCCTCGGTGGTGAGCGGCACGATCTCCGAAACCGAGCCGACGAAGGTGGTCTTACCGGCACCGAACCCACCGGCGACGACGATCTTCGCCGAGGTCATGGTCTGCGGCGCGGTCTGCCGCGGTGCCTTAAAGCCGACGGAGTCCACTCAACACCCTTTCCATCAACATGAGATGCGCCTCGGCGTCGTCGTTGGTCGACACCGTGCGGTGCACGGTGACCAGACCAGCATCGGCGGCGTCGCTGATGAGGACTCTGGCCACGCCGATCGGGACCCGCAGCAGCGCTGCGATCTCCGCGACCGACCGAGGTGTGCGACATTCTTCCATGATCGAGCGGTGCTCGAACTGCACCGTCAGCGTCCCGGCGTCCAGCCGGGCGAGGACGGCGTCCTGGACGGAGACCAGGGTCTCCAGCTCCAGTGCGACCCGGGCCTTGGTGCGGCCGCCGGTGAGCGCGTACGGGCGCACCACGGCGGTCTCCTCGGCGGGGTGGATCTCCGGCTCCTCCGGCCACACGGGCTGGGCCGGCTGGGCCGGCTCCGCGTGCTGGACGGGCTGCACCGGCTCGAAGAACCCGGTGCCCGGCGCGGAGCCGGACCGGCTCGCCGCCTGCACCCGGCTCTCCGGCGCCGGATGGGGCGACGGCGCCGGATGTGGTGAGGGCGCCGGATGTGGTGACGGCGAGGGCTGCGGCGCCGGTGCGGGCTTCGCCTGCTCGGCCCGCGGTGCCTCGGGGGCGACCGCCCGGTCCGGCTCGGGCCGCGGGTCGCGCTGCTTCTTGCGCTTCCGGCGGCCCCGACCGGAGTCCAGGCTGAAGCTGTTCATCACGTCGGCGAACGTGGGCTGTGCTTCGCCGCCGGACGGGGAGCCATTCTCGGATCCCGTGGTCATGTCGGCATCATCCCACCGGTTCGCCGATCAGGGCCCCGCCGGCACCCTGCAGCTGGGCGCGCAGTTCGGGGGTGAGGATCTGGCCCACCCGGTCGACGAGCATGGTCATCTCGTAGGCGACCTGGCCGATGTCGCAGTTCGGGGCGGCCAGGACAGCCAGGCACGAGCCGTCGCTGATGGACATCAGGATCATGATCCCGAGCTCCATCTCCACGACGGTCTCGTTGACCGCACCGGCCTCGAAGCACCGCGCCGCGCCCTGCGTCAGGCTGATGAGCCCGGAGGCCACCGCGGCGAGCTGGTCGGCGCGGTCGAGCGGCAACCGGTTCGAGGCGGTCAGCAACAGGCCGTCGGCCGAAACGACCACCGCGTGCGCCACGCCAGGCACACGCTCGGCGAAATCGTTGACCAGCCATCCGAACTGGTTTTGTGGCTGCGGCGTGGTCATTCACCCTCCATGGTTCCTTGATCGGGGTCGGCGGACTGAGCGGTCCGGTGCCTTCCACGCTGAACACCTTGCTGGAAACTGCTCAGCCTGCCACGCACGTCCTGCGGGTCGCGGCGAGTCCGCGGCGCCGCCGGTGTGGCCGCGCCCGGGGACAGGGCGCTGCCGGGCAGAAGCTGTTCGCCGCGGCGCCGCTTGGGCAGTCCCGCGGCGGTGAAACTCGACGGTGACGACGAGGACGCCGAGGAGACCGCCTGCACCGCGGCCCAGCTCTCGTCGGTCGCGAACGACCAGGAGCCCTCCCCGCCGGCCGGCCGCTGCGGCTCGGCCTCGGCCGGCTCGCGGGGCGGAACCGGCGGGCCGTCGGCGGCCCCCTCGGCCTGGGCGGCTGGACCGGCCTGTGCCGGCTCCGGCCGCTGGAACAGGCCGCTGCCCTCACCGGTGACGGGCTGGAACAGGCCGGTGCCCTCGCCGGCCGGCTGGGCGAATCCCGCGGTGCCGTGCTCCGCAGTCGCACCCGGCCGGCGCCGGGGCAGCCCGCTGCCGGACCCACTGCCCGGCGTGGGCTGCCGCTGCGGGAGAGCGGTGCCGGAGCGGTCCGGCTGGGGCGAACCACCGTCGGCCTGGGCGGCCGCGCCGGCCGGCTGCCTGTCCGCCCCGGGCCGCGCCGGCTGCCGCTGCGGTGGGGCACCTTCGCCCGGCGTGGTCTCCCGGCGGGGCAGCCCGGTCCCGGCCGGGGCGGCTTCGGTCTGGGCTGCGTCGGTCTGGGCTGCGTCGGTCTGGGCGGCGCCGGCCTGGGCCGGAGCCGGTTCGGTGCCGCTCGCCGGCTTGGGTCCAGGGCTGCTCGGGGCGGACTCGGTTCCCGTGGCTGTCGCCTGCGGCGCCGCCTCGTCCGTGCCTTCCGGTGCCGGGCGCCGCTGGGGCAGACCGCTGTCGGGCTGGGGCGTGACCGCGCTGTCCGGGGAGGTTCGCGGCTTCCGGCGGGGCAGGTCACCGCCGTCGGTGTCCGCGCCGTTCTCCGGCGAGCCGGGGAGCTGGGTGGCGGACCGCCCGGCCGGCTGCACCGGCGACCCCTGAGCCGTCCCGTCCGCCTGGTCCGTGACCGGAGCCGCACCGGTCTGGTGTGCACTGTCCTCGGTGGACTGATCCCGCTTGACGTGACGCGCCCGGTTCACCCCGTGCTGGAAGCTGCTCAGCCTCCCGCGCACGTCGGCCGGGTCGCGCGCCGGCACCTGCGGAGCGGCCGCGGGAGCCTCGCCGGTCGCACTGCCCGGAAGCAGCTGCTCGCCGCGCCGCCGCTTGGGCAGGCCGGCGTCGGTGAACGTCTTCGGCTCCGCCTGGGACGCCGCCTGCACGGCGCGCCAGTTCTCGTCGACCGCGAAGTCCCAGCTGCTGGCCGCCTTGGGGCTCGCCGGTTTGTCCGCAGTGGACTCCGTGGCGGCCGGCGGATCGTCGCTGCGGAACCACGCGGACAGCGTCTCGTCGAAGATCGGCGTCGTCTCGCGGCGCGACGGCGGCGGCGTGACCGGCTTCGGCTCGTTCGCGGCCGAGCTCCACCACTCCGACAACGGGCTGCTGTTCGCCGCGAACAGCGCCTTGCCACTGGGCAGTTCGTCGGACGCCGGCTCCGGCTCGGCGGGCGGCGCCACCGGCGGCGCGGGTGGCTGGCCGCCCTCCTCGGCGGGAATCGGGGTGAACAGCGCGGTGCCCGAGATCTCCAGGTCCGACGGCGGCCGCGGTGGCAGCACCCCGGCGTGCCCGTTGTGCCCGTCCTCGCTCTGACCGAAGTTCGCCAGCGCCTCCGGCCGCCCGGCCCCGTTGACCGTGCGCCGCCGCGGCAGCGCGGCCGCCGCGTCCGGCGCCTGCTGGCGGGCCGGTGCCGGCGCGGGCAGGTCCATCACCAGGTCCGGGGGCACGGTCACCGTCGCCCGCACCCCCACGATGTCCTTGCCGCCGTGCAGGACCACGCCGATGTCGTGCCGCCCCGCGAGGCGGCCGACCACGAACAGGCCCATCCGCCGGGACGTCGCGAGGTCGATCGTGCCGGCCTCGCGCAGCCGCGCGTTGGCCTCGGCAACCTCGGCCTCGTTCATGCCGATGCCCTGGTCGATGATGTCGACGACCAGCCCGCCGGCGTCGGACACCCGGGTCGTCACCGTCACCTGGGTCTCCGGCGCGGAGAACGCGGTGGCGTTGTCCAGCAGCTCCGCGACCAGGCGCATCAGGTCGCTCGCGGCGAACCCGACGATCCGCGCGTCCGGCGGCGCCTGCACCACGACCCGCTGGTACTGCTCGATCTCCGACACCGCGGCCCGCAGCACGTCGGAGGTGATGACCGGCTGCCCGGAACGGCGCCCCGGCTCGGCACCGGAAAGCACCATCAGGTTCTCGTTGTTGCGCCGCATCCGGGTGGCGAGGTGGTCGAGCTGGAACAGGGTCGCCAGCTGGTCGGCGTCCTCCTCGTCCCGCTCGAGCCGCTCGATCAGCTGCAGCTGCCGCTGCACGAGGCTCTGGCTGCGGCGGGACAGGTTGACGAACACGCTGCTGTAGCCGGCGCGCATGTTGGCCTGCTCGACCGCCAGCCGCAGCGCCTGGCTGTGCACCGCGTCGAACGCCCTGGCCACCTCGCCGATTTCGTCCTTGCTGTCCACCGGGACCGGTTGGACGTCGATCGTCTGCTCGCGGCCCTCCTGGATGTTGCGCACCGCCGCGGGCAGCTGCCGATCGGCGATGTCGTGTGCACCGGCCCGGAGCACCCGCAGCGAATGCAGCAAGTGGCGGGTGATCAGGATGACGACCGCGGCGGTGAGCACCAGCGCGAGGAACAGCAGTACCGCGAGCAGGCCCGCGTGGGTACCGGCGCTGTCGGCGAGGCCGGTGGCGGTGGCCGTGAGCTCGTTGCCCAGGCTGTCGCCGACCGTGGTGAGCGCGGCGAGCACCGACGCCGACACCGACGTCCATTGCGGCGCGGAAATTCCGTGCAGAGCGTTGGGCACCGAGGCGCCCTCGGCGGCGAGCACCCCGTTGACCAGCCGGGTGCGGGTGGTGAAGTCGGGACCGACGACGGCCTGGTCGAACTGGGTTTCCTGGGCGGCGGAGGCCGCGGCGCGGAAGTCGGCGAGCCGGTCGGCCACGCGCAGCTCGGCGGTGCGCAGGTCGTTGAGCTGGCCCGGGGTCAGGTTGCCGCGGGTGATGCCGTAGCCGAGCAGCGCCTGGGAGGTGGACACCTCCTCCTTGACGACCATCAGGTCGTGCAGGGCGCTCGGGGTGCCGCCGATGGCGTCGTCGCCGATGCCGGCGACCACTGCCGTGTCCAGCCCGACCAGCGCGTCGGTCATCTCGCTGTAGGCGGTCAGGGCCTGCACCGCGTCCAGGCGGCCCTCGGCGATCTGGCGGCGGACCTCGGCCAGGCGCCCGACCGCCGCGGTGGCCGCCGTGCCGGGTGCGCGGACGCTCCCGTCCGCGTTGGTGGCGCGGGCGATGGCGTTGCCGACCGGACCGGTCGCGGCGTCCACCTGCCGGCGGGCCGCGTCCAGCTGCGGCGAACTGCCGACGGTGCCCGGGGTGAGCAGGGCCGCTGTCTCGGTGCGTTCCCGCTCCAGCGCGTCCACCAGCGTGCGGACCGTGCCGCTCAGCTCGACCAGCCGGTTCATCCGCTCGTAGTTGCCGGAGCGCTCGACCTGGCTGCCGATGGTGATCCCGCCCAGCACCAGGGCAACCACGATGGGCACCAGGGACACGGCGGCGAGCTTGGCGGACAGCCGCCAGTCACGCCACCGCGTGAACGCGGCCCACTTCGACGGCTCCTTGGGCTGCTGGCCGAGGAGCTGCCCCACCGGCACCTGGCCCTGTCCTGCAACGGTCACGAAGGTGACTCCCTGTCCGGCGTTTCGTGTTCGCGTCGGTGGGCCGGACCCGTGGCGGGGCACATGGCGGCGGCACCGTGTGGCGTCAACCGCATGGCTCTCCTCGTCACGGGTAGAACTCGTCGCTTCTCGTGCAGCCCCAGCCCCAGCCGACGGCGCTGTCCCGGCCGCCCGCCGTCCCGCCGGACCGGATCACGGCGGCGGTGCCGTGCATCATGCGGTGTGCACAATGCGGTGCACAACACCGGTTTACGCTCGGTCACAGCGAGTCAGCGTGGCCCCGGAAGCGTACACCAATCGGGCTGACCGGAACTCCACCGAAGCCAGCCGGGCTGACCTGCGGAAACACCGGACGTGACCAGGGGTTGACCGGAAAATCCCTCGTCAGGGCACTGCGGGCCGTGCTTCCGGTTACGCGAGGACACGCCGGGGGCCACGAGCGTCACCCACATAGCCCAAGGTGTGCGGTGATAAATGGGAGAATCCGCACGGGCTGTACGAACAGCGCGTGCCGATACAGCCCAATACCCCCCGATCTTGTGGCATTCGCGATGATGTGGATTCCTGCCGGGTCACCGCCGTTGGCCAGCACTTTCCCACCATTGGCGCGGTGTTGCGCATTCCACCGCACCTCACCCCTTCAAGGTACGACACCCCGCGTCACATAACTGCCCGTCACATGCTTGCGCGGAATGACGTAGTCCTTTCCCCCGAACAGCGGATTAACCCATCCGGGTGGCGCAGCATCGCTTCACCCTGACGAGGTCCTCCCAGGTCCTCCGCCGGCAGCGGCCCAGGTCGGCGTGGCTAGCATGTGCGCCCACCGAAGGAATTCCACCGAGTTCGCTCGCTTGCCGGGAGGCAGAAATGCAGGACGTCGCCCCTACCCCTGCGGCGCCCAACCCCGTGGAGGATCCGGGAGAACTGCGGCCGCTGTTCGGCGCTCCCGCGGAGAAGGCGCCGCGGCCACGCCCTCCGGCCGGCCCCGACTTCGTGGCCATCCAGCACAGTCCCGAATTCACCGAGTTGCGCGGCCGCTTCCGGCGGTTCGTGTTCCCGATGAGCCTGGCGTTCGTGCTCTGGTACCTCGCCTACGTGCTGCTCGCCGCGTACGCCCACGCCTTCATGAGCACGAAGGTGTTCGGCGAGGTCAACGTCGCGATCGTGCTCGGGGTTCTCCAGTTCGTGTCCACGGCCGCGATCACCGCCGGGTACCTGCGGTTCGCGCGGCGCCGGATCGATCCCGGCGTGGACAAGGTCCGCCGGCAGGCAGGAGTGCAGTGATCCGATGAGCCACCTTCTCGTCGCGGGCAGCGCGACCGCGGACAGCAGCCCGATCCTGAACGTGGCCGTGTTCGCCCTGTTCGTCGCCATCACGCTGTACGTGGTGTACCGCGTGGGCAGCAGGCATTCCTCCCGCTCCGACTACTACGCCGCGGGCGGCGTGTTCACCGGCAGGCAGAACGGGATCGCGCTGTCCGGCGACTTCCTGTCGGCCGCCTCGTTCCTCGGCATCGCCGGCGCCATCGCCGTGCACGGCTACGACGGCTTCCTCTACTCCATCGGTTTCCTGGTCGCCTGGCTGGTGGACCTGCTGCTCATCGCGGAGCTGCTGCGCAACACCGGCCGCTTCACCATGGGCGACGTGCTGAGTTTCCGGATGAAGCAGCGCCCGGTGCGGGCCGCGGCCGCGACGTCGACGCTGGTGATCTCGCTGTTCTACATGCTGGCCCAGATGGCCGGTGCCGGCGGCCTGATCGCGCTGCTGCTGGACATCCGCGGCGGTTTCGGCCAGGCGCTGGTCATCGCCGTGGTGGGCATCGTGATGGTCGTGTACGTGCTGGTCGGCGGCATGAAGGGCACCACCTACGTGCAGATCATCAAGGCCGCCATCCTGATCCTGGCCGCGGTGCTGATGACGGTGTTCCTGTTCGGCAAGTTCGGGTTCAGCCTGTCGAACCTGCTCTCGCAGGCCGCCTACCGCAGCCCGATGGGCGAGCGGCTGCTCGAGCCGGGCGGCCAGTACGGCGCCAACGGCACCACGAAGCTGGACTTCGTGTCGCTCGCCGTGGCGCTGATCCTGGGTGCCGCCGCGCTGCCGCACGTCCTGATGCGCTTCTACACCGTGCCCAACGCGCAGGAGGCGCGCCGCTCGGTGGTGTGGGCCACCGCCTGCATGTTCGTGTTCTACCTGTGCACCCTGGTGATCGGCTTCGGCGCCGCCGCACTGGTCGGCAGCGGCGAGATCAAGGCCGCGCCGGGCGGCGAGAACTCCGCGGCGCCGCTGCTGGCCCTGCACATCGGCGGCACCCTGCTGCTGGGCATCATCGCGGCGGTCGCCTTCGCGACGATCCTCGCGGTCGTGGCGGGCCTGACGCTCACCGCGTCGGCCTCCTTCGCGCACGACGTGTACGCGAACATCGTCAAGCGCGGGCAGGCCGACCCGGCCGACGAGGTGCGGGTGGCGCGGCTGACCGCGATCGTGATCGGCGTGCTGGCGATCATCGGCGGAATCCTCGCCAACGGGCAGAACATCGCGTTCCTGGTCGCGCTGGCGTTCGCGGTCGCGGCGTCGGCGAACCTCTCGACGCTGCTGTACTCGCTGTTCTGGAAGCGCTTCAACACCACCGGCACGCTGTGGGCGATCTACGGCGGCCTGGGCGCGTGCCTGGTGCTGGTGGTCTTCTCGCCGGTCGTGTCCGGGGCGCCGGAGTCGATCATCAAGGGCGTGGACTTCCACTGGTTCCCGCTGAAGAACCCGGGTCTGGTGTCGATCCCGTTCTCGTTCCTGTGCGGCTTCCTCGGCACGCTGGCCGGCCGGGACAAGGCCGACGCGCGCAAGCACGCCGAGATGGAGGTCCGTGCGATGACCGGCATCGGCTCCTGAGACCCTTCGGCGGTGACACCAGCAACCCTGGACCGGATCCGCCGGTTCCTGCGTGAGCACGACCCGCCCGCACCGTGCCTGGTGGTGGACGCCGGCGCCGTCGCCGCCCGGGTACGGGAGTTCGGCCGGGACTTCCCGCATTCCCGGCTGTGCTACGCGGTCAAGGCGAACCCCGAGCCGGCCGTGCTCCGGGCCGTCCTGGCCGCGGGCGGCGGGTTCGACGTCGCGAGCCCCGCCGAGATCGACGCGTGCCTGGCCGCCGGTGCCGACCCGGCCGCGCTGTCCTACGGCAACACGATCAAGAAGGCCGCCGACATCGCCTTCGCCCACGGCCGGGGCGTGCGGGACTTCACCACTGACTCCGCGGGCGACCTGGCGGCGCTCGCGGAACACGCGCCGGGCGCGTCGGTATCGGTGCGGATCCTCGTCGACGGCCCGGCTTCGGCGACCCCGTTCGGGCAGAAGTTCGGCTGCGAACCGGACCGCGCGGCCGAACTGCTGGTCGCGGCCGGCCGGCTGGGGCTGGACGCCGCCGGGGTCGCGTTCCACGTCGGCTCGCAGCAGGCGGACCCGCAGGCGTGGGAGACGGGGATCGCGGCGGCGGCGAAGATCTTCGCCGAGTGCGCCGCCGCAGGTGTGCAGCCGCGGCGGCTGAACCTCGGCGGTGGCTTCGGCGTCACATATCGGGAGGCGGTGCCACCGCTGGAGTCCTACGCGCGGACGATCCGCGCCGCGGTGCGGGCGCACTTCCCCCGGGAACCGGAGGTCCTGCTCGAGCCCGGTCGCGCCGTGGTGGCGGAGGCCGGCCTGATTCGCACGGAGGTGGTGCTGGTGTCCAGCAGGTTCGGCCGGCGCTGGGTCTATCTCGACGTCGGGCGATACAACGGGCTGGCGGAGACCGAGAACGAGGCGATCCCCTACCGGCTGGATCCGCCCGACCGGTACGGTCCGCGCGGGCCGGTCGTGATCGCCGGACCGACCTGCGACGGGGACGACGTGATGTACCAGCGCACGCCGTACGAACTGCCGTTGTCGCTGCGGGCCGGCGACCGGCTGGACATCCTCGACGCCGGCGCCTACACGGCGAGCTACTCGTCGGTGGCGTTCAACGGGATCCCACCGCTGCCCACCTACTGCCTTGAAGGAGACACGACCACCCATGACACCTGAGATCGGCGCGTTCGCCGGGCGGCACGTCCTGGCCGAGCTGAGGAGCATCGACCCGGTGCTGCTGGACGATCCGGCGTTCCTGCGCGCGGCGCTGCGGGTGGCGGTGACCGAGGCCGGCGCGTCGGTGCGCGAGGTCGTCGACCACCGGTTCGAGCCCCAGGGCGTGACCGTGCTGGCGCTGCTGTCGGAGTCACACGCCTCGGTGCACACCTACCCGGAGGTCGGGGCGCTGTTCGCGGACGTGTTCACCTGCGGGCACCAGGCCGACCCGGTGCTGGCGGTCCGGCTGCTGGCCGCGGCACTGGGCACCACCGCGGTGCACATGTCGGTCGTCGACCGCGGGGAGAAGGATGTCGCGGCGAGTCGTTGAGTCCCTCGGCCCCGGGCTGTCGCGGGTGTGGGACGTCTCGGAGGTGCTGTTCGACGAGCACACCGGTTTCCAGCAGGTGCTGATCGGCCGCACCGCGCAGGGAGTGTCGCTGTTCTGCGACGACGAGCGGCAGAGCACCGAGGCGAGCCAGCTCGTCTACCACGAGGCGCTGATGGTGCCGGCGATGCTGCTGGCGGACGCGGTGCGGCGGGTGCTGATCATCGGGTCGAGCGAGGGGGTGGCGAGCCGGCTGGCGGTCGAGTTCGGTGCGACGCTGGTGGACCACGTGGACCTCGACCGGGTGGCGGTGCGAGCGTGCGCGGAGCTGCTTCCCTACGGCTACACCGTCGAGGAGCTGGAGGCGGCCGAGCGCGGGGAGGGACCGGTGCGGATGCACTACGCGGACGGTTTCGCGTTCGTGGACGCGTCCGACGGGGGCTACGACGTGGTGGTGATCGACCTGCCGGACGAGAGCACCGACGCCGGCGCCCAGCACAACCGGTTGTACGGGGCGGATTTCCTGCGCCGGTGCGCGGCGCTGCTCGCGCCCGGCGGCGTGGTGAGCTGCCAGGGCGGCTGCCCGACGCTGTGGCGCAACGACACGCTGCGCGCCGCGTGGGCCCGGTTCACCGAGGTGTTCGCCACCCCGGTGTACTTCGGCTCGGACGAGCACGAATGGGCGTTCCTGTCCGGCCGGGTGGACGAGGTGGCCGACCCGGTGGGGGCGATGATCTCCCGGCTGGGCACCCGCGCGCCCGCCACCCTGGACGCGCAGACCCTGCGTGGCTCGACCGTGGTGCCGTTCAACCTCCGCGCGCGCCGCTGAGCGGCCAACACACCGCCCCCCACCGGCCGACACACCGCCCGCAGCAGCCACCACGCCCGCCGCCCGGCGTGTTCGCCGCTCCGGGTGGTGGGGTGGCGCTGGGCGTCAGAGCTTGCGGCCCGCCCGCACGCGGTGCGTGACGGCGCGCTCGGCGACGAAGGACAGGAACGGGATGGTGCCCGCCAGCAGCACGAGGACCGTCCCCTTGATCGACCACCGCGCCTTGAGCGCCAGGTCGACCGCGAGCACCAGGTAGACCATGTAGAACACGCCGTGGGTGACGCCGGCCCAGCTCATCATGCCGGCCGAGTCGAACCCGTACTTGAGGATGAACGCCACCGTCAGCAGCAGCAGCGCCACACCGGTGGCGTAGGCCAGCACGCGGTACCGCAGCAGCGGCCCCCGCAGGGCCGGGCCGGCCTTCGCGGCCGGGGCGCCGGCGCGTTCGTCCGTGTCCACCATCGCAGTCTGCCTTCCTAACTCTCGCGCTGGTCCCGAGCGTGCAGCTCGGCCAGGTACCGGTTGTAGGCGGCGAGCTCGTCGTCGGGCTCGTCGGGCGCGGCCTGCCGCATCACCGGCGCGCGGGGCGCCGGCACCGGGGCCGGACGGCCCCACTCGGCGCGGGCCTGCTCCGGCTGCGCCGCGTCCTGCTCGGCGGCCTCGCGGCGCAGCCTCATGATCCGCCACACCATGAACGCCGGGAACACCCCGAACAGCGGCCACTGCAACACGTAACCCAGGTTCTGGAAGGTACCGCTCGCCGACTCGAACCGGTTCCACTGCCACCACGCCAGTCCACAGCACACCGCGAACGCGGCGACGCACAGCGCGCCGATCGCGATCCGCCGGGGCGTGAACAGCTTCGTGGGCACACCACGACGCTAGCACCTGCGGGTCAGGAGACCTTGACGACCTGGGCGGCCTTGGCGTAGGCGTCGGCCAGGGCGAACACCTTCTGCCCGTAGTCCACGGAGTTGTTGTAGGACAGGATTCCCGACCACCAGCCGCTCGCGGTGGCCATGTCCCGGCCGCCGGCGCACAGGTACTTCGCGGCAGCGAGCGCGGCCGCATCGATCTGCTGCGGGTTGTACCCGCCGCCGTAGCGCGCCCACGTGCCGGGCAGGAACTGCATCGGCCCGACCGCCCGGTCGTAGACCGGGTCGCCGTCGAACCGGCCGCCGTCGGTGTCGGCGATGGCCCGCACACCCGGCGAGCCGTCCAGCGGCACGCCGACGATCGGCTTCGACGGCAGCCCGCTGGCCTGCAACACGGCGCCGCCGTACTGGCCGTGGTTGGACTCGATCCGGCCGATCCCGGCGAGCGTGGCCCAGGACAGCCGGCATTTCGGCTGGGTGGCCCGCATCTCCAGTTCGGCGTTGCCGTACGCGACGAGCGCGCGGGCCGGGACGCCGGTGACCTCGGCGACCTTGTCCGCCCACCGCGACAGCAGGTCCGGACCACCGGCGCTCTGCTGGTGCTGCTGCGCCTGCTCGGGCGGCCGCGTCTCCACCACCGGCGTGCCCTCGATGGTCGCGTTGACCGGGGCCGCCGTGCCGGGTTCGACCGAAGCCGCGAGGTTGTCCAGGTCCGGGATCTCGGTGGTGGTCGGCGTGTGGCCGGGGCGGGCGACCGTGCTGGTCGCCCAGATCCCGCCGACCGCCGTGGCCAGCACCACCACCACGACCGCGACCCGGCCGAGCACCGGCGGGGCGGCCCGCCGCCGAGCGGGCCGCGTGTCCTCCGCGATCCGGTCGTCCGCGTCGTCCGCGTCGTCCTCGGTGGACACGTCCGCAGGTTCGTGCTCGATCTGCCCCGTGTCCAAGAACCTTGCCTCCCAGCGACGTGCGCACGCCTCGCGCGCCGACGTTAGGTGCAGCGGTGTCAAGCGAGCGCGAAGCCCTGCCTGACCAACGAGGCGGCGGCCACCGACGTTACGCGACCGGTCAGCCGGCGCGCTGCTGCCGGGCGAGCCGCGCCACGCACCAGGCCGGGGCGCTGCCGCGGCGCAGGTGCTGCAGGACCGTCATCGGGCCCAGGCGGCGGGACAGGTCGGCGGGGGTGAGCCCGGCGGACCGGTAGTCGAGCGCGCGCTGGTCCAGCGGGCTGATGCCGGCGTCCCACCACGCCTTCGCCTCCGCGATGTCACCGACCATCTGCCACCACCCCGCGGCGGCGACCAGCAGGTCCAGCGGCACCCCGGGCAGGCGCTCCCGCATGGCGTCGAGGTAGTCCGGGTCGGCCGACTCGACCGGCTTCCAGGTGCGGGTGCCGGTGCGGGCGCGCTGGCCGGGGATCCCTGGTGGTTGCTGGGGCAGTTCGGCGAGCCAGGCGGAGGCGATCCGGTCGGCCTCCATCTCCTCGGGCGTGCGCTCGAGCTCGGCCGCCCACTGCGCAATCACCGCATCCACTCCGGGATCTCCGGTCATCCCTGCCTCCTCGTGCCCCGCTGAAAGCCACCGTCGAACGGCGATGATCGAAGCGATTGACCGTTTCGCCGGGAAGAACCGGCTGGTCACGCAATGTGAGCACCGTAGGGCGAATCCGGCCTGCCGCGCCAGAGGTTCGGGGCAAGGAATTCGGCGACCAGCACGTTAATCACACCAATCCACCCGGATGGTCGAACAGCACCCTCAGATGCCAACCTTCGTGACTTTCGGTAGCGACTGCGGACGCGCGCACGGCCACGGCCGGCACCGCACGCGACGGTGCCGGCCGTGGCCGGATGGGGTCAGGAGAAGAGGCTGCGCACGAATGTCACGATCGCTTCCGCGCCGTCGCGCAGCCAGCCCAGTGCGCTGCGCACGACCTCGGCGGACTGCGTCGGACGCGAGATCAGGAAGAAGAGAACGAGCGCGACGACGGCCACGATGACGATCTTCTTGGTGTTCGCCGACATGGCTACGCCTTCCCCTCGCTCCGCTGCGCCCGCGTCGTGCCGCGGGCTCGTGCGCCCCCGGATCACCGGCAATCCTGCCGTCACCGGGACGTTTTCAACACCCCTTCACACGAACGGCTGGACGTGGTGACCCTGCGTGCCCAGCCCGGGCCGATGACCACTCTAAACGATCCGTCCGCTCCGCGTCAGGAGACGATCACCCCCGCCGCGCGCAGCGCCGCGAGGCGGTCGGAGTCATACCCGAGTTCGGCCAGGACATCCGCGGTGTCGGCACCTTTCTCGTGCGGCGGCTCCGGCGTGCCGGGCGGGGTGCGGTCGAACCGCGGCGCCGGCGCCGGCTGCACGACCCCGCCGATCTCGACGAACGTGCCGCGTGCCGCGTTGTGCGGGTGCCCGGCCGCCTCCCACGGACTGAGCACCGGGGTCAGGCAGGCGTCCGTACCCTCGGCCCGGGCCACCAACTCGTCCCGGGTGTACTTCGCGATCGCCGCCGCCAGGATCTCCCGCAGCCGCGGCCACTGGTTCCAGTCCAGGTGCGGGGGCAGCTCGGCCGGATCCAGCTCGAGCACCCGCACCAGGTCACCCCAGAAGCGCATCTCGATCGCGCCCACGGCCACGTACTTGCCGTCCGCGGTCTCGTACGTGTCGTAGAACGGCGCGCCGCCGTCGAGGAGGTTGCCGCCCCGCTCGTTCGGCCACAACCCGGCCGCGCGCATCCCGAACAGCTGGGTCATCAGCAGCGCCGCGCCGTCGACCATCGCCGCATCCACGACCTGCCCGCGCCCGGAGGTCGTGCGCTCGTGCAGCGCGGCCAGGACGCCCAGCGCCAGCAGCATGCCGCCGCCGGCGAAGTCGCCGACCAGGTTGAGCGGCGGCACCGGCCGCTCCCCCGCGCGCCCGACCGGTTCGAGCGCGCCGGCCAGGCTGAGGTAGTTGATGTCGTGCCCGGCCGCGGAGGCGAGCGGCCCGTCCTGGCCCCAGCCGGTCACCCGGCCGTAGACGATGCGCGGATTGCGTGCCTGGACCTGCTCCGGGCCCAGCCCCATGCGCTCGGCCACACCCGGCCGGAACCCCTCGATGAACACGTCGGCCCGCTCGGCGAGCCGCAGCACCACCTCGACGCCCTCGGTGGTCTTGGTGTCCACACCGATGGTCCGGCGCCCGCGCATCAGCGGGTCGTCCGGCACGCCCAGCACGTCGGCGCCCGGCCTGGCCCGGTCGACGCGCACCACGTCCGCGCCGAGGTCGGCCAGCAGCGTGCCGGCGAACGGCGCCGGAGCCAGCCCGGCGAGCTCGACGACCGTCAGCCCGGCGAGTGGTCCCGCCATCACAGCGTCCGGGAGATGACTTCGCGCATGATCTCGCTGGTCCCGCCGAAGATGCGGGAGACGCGCAGATCCGTCCACGCGCGGGCGATCGGGTACTCGGTCATGTAGCCGTAGCCGCCGTGCAGCTGGACGCAGTCGTCCACCACCTTGTTCGCGCGCTCGGTCGTCCACAGCTTGACCATGGCCGCGCCCTGCACGTCCAGCTCGCCCTTCAGGTGCCGTTCGACGCACTGGTCGAGGAAGGCCCGGGCGGCCACGGCCTCGGTGGCCGCGTCCGCGAGCGTGAACTTGCTGTTCTGGAAGTTGTAGACCGGGCGGCCGAAGGCGGTGCGGCCCTTGGTGTAGTCGATGGTCAGGTCGATCGCGGCCTCCATCCCGGCGACCGCGGTGACGGCGATGATCAGCCGCTCCTGCGGGAGCTGCTCCATCATCTGGATGAAGCCCTGCCCCTCCTCGCCGAGCAGGTTCGCGGCGGGCACGCGGACGTCGTCGAAGAACAGCTCGGCGGTGTCCTGGCCCTTGAGGCCGACCTTGTTCAGCACCCGGCCGCGGCGGAAGCCCGCGCGGTGCGTCTCGACGACGATCAGCGACACACCGGCCGCGCCCGCGTCCGGATCGGTCTTGCAGGCCAGGACGACGAGGTCGGCCATGCCGCCGTTGCTGATGAACGTCTTGGCGCCGTTGATGACGTACTCGTCGCCCTCGCGCACCGCGCGGGTCTTGATGCCCTGGAGGTCGGAGCCGGTGCCCGGCTCGGTCATGCCGATCGCGCCGACCCACTCGCCGCTGGCGAGCTTGGGCAGCCACTCCTTCTTCTTCTCCTCGGTGGCGTAGTTGAGCAGGTAGTGCGCCACAATCCCGTTGTGCACGGAGACGCCCCACGCGCCGTCGCCACTGCGGGCCTGCTCCTCGTAGAGGACCGCTTCGTGGGCGAAGGTGCCACCACCGCCGCCGTACTCCTCGGGGATGGAGATCGCGAGCAGACCGACCTCACCGGCCTTCGTCCACAGCTCGCGGTCGACGTGCTTGTCCTCGGCCCACCGCTCCTGGTTCGGCGCGAGCTCCTTCTGGCAGAACGCGCGAGCCAGCTCACGGAACTCGCCCAGGTCCTGCGCCCAGGAACTCCTCGGTGCGGGCAGCGGCATCGGTGACCTCCAGCCGGGAAAACATGACGTTCGGAATGTAAGTTCTCACTGGAATGTACATCCGGCGGGTCCGCCGGTAAAGGGAGGCAACGTGACTGCGCGGCGGCACCGCACTCAGGCCGAGCGCCGGGAGCAGACCCGGACGGCCCTGCTCGACGCGACCATCGAGTGCCTGGTCGAACTCGGCTACGCACGCACGTCGGTGCAGGAAATCTGCGCCAGGGCCGGGGTGTCGAAGGGCGCGGCGCAGCACCACTTCGCCGACAAGGCCGACCTGATGGCCTCCGCCGTGGCCCACCTGACGACACGGCGGATGGCGGCGCTGTCGGCGTCGTTCGCGGACCTGCCCAGGGGCGAGGCGGCCATCCCCGCGGCGATCGACCTGTTGTGGGCGGGGTATTCCGGCACGCTGGCGACGGCGGCGACGGAGCTGTGGATCGCCGCCCGCACCGACCCCGCACTGCGCGCCGCCATCCGCCCGGTCGACCGGGCGCTGGGGCGGGAGACGCTCACGCAGATCCGTACGATCGCGCCGGAGCTGCCCCGCGAACGGCTGGAGACGCTGTTCTGGCTGACGGTGAACTTCACCCGCGGGCTGGCGCTGGACGCCGAACTGGGCGGCGCACCCGCACGGCGGAAGCAGCTGCTCGAGGAGTGGAAGCGGCTGGCGCTCGCCGCGTACCGGGGCGCGTGAGACGAACGCGGCCGCCGTACCGCACCGCTAGCGCGACCGCCTCCCACGTACACCGCCAACACGCCACCCCAAGCGGCAAACACGACGCCTCAACAGCAAACACTGCGCCCCCACCGGCGAACACGCTGCCCGCGACAGCAGACACGCCACCCGCGGCGTGTTTGCTTCTGCGCGCGGCGTGCTGGGCGGCCCGGTGCGGCGCCGGGTGGCCGGCCCGGCCCTCGCCCGGGCCGGCCACCCCAGAGGGAGACGGGGCGGCTGCCGGGTCGTGACGTTCGCGAACGCAAATGGCGGACGGCCATACTGTCGGTATGCTGTACTCGCCGGTAATGTTGCCGACCAGCGTCAGGAGGGTCAATGACCAGCACGATCGCGGGCACGGGTGAGGGCCGATGACCAGCACCACCGCGAGCACGGGTGAGACTTCGCCGGGGCCGGCCACGGTCGGCGGGATCACCGGCGCACCCACCGCCGCCCGGGCCGCGCAGCTCGCCCGCCGCGCCGAGGGCGGGCAGGACTCCGCCCCGGTCGAGGTGACCGCGCCGTTCACCGGGCTGCCGACCGTGACGTTGCCCCAGGCCACCGATCCCGACGTCCGCGCGGTGTTCGCCCGCGCCCGTGCCGCGCAGCGGGCGTGGGCGGCGCGCCCGGTGACCGAGCGGCAACGCGTGCTCCGGCGGCTGGGCGAGCTCATCCTCGGCCGCCAGGAGGAGATCCTCAACCTGGTGCAGGTCGAGGCCGGCAAGGCCCGCATCGACGCGTTCGACGAGGTCAGCGCCACCGCTCTGGTGGCGGGCTACTACGGCAGGCACAGCGCGAAGTTCCTCGGTGCGCGCCGGGCGGCGGGGGTCATCCCGGTGGCCACGAAGGCAGGCGAGATCCGTCACCCGAAGGGCGTCGTCGCGGTGATCTCGCCGTGGAACTACCCCCTCGCGCTGACCGCCATGGACGTGCTGCCCGCGCTCGCCGCCGGCAACGCCGTCGTGCAGAAACCCGACAACCAGACGGCGCTGTCCGCCCTGTGGCTGCACGAGCTGGCCGAGGAGGCCGGGCTGCCCGCGGGGGTGTGGCGCATCGTGCTCGGCCGGGGCTCCCAGATCGGCGACGCGATCGCCGAGGAGTCGGACTACCTGTGCTTCACCGGGTCGACGCCGACGGGCAAGGTGCTGGCGGAGAAGGTCGCGAAGCGGCTGACCGGGTACTCGCTCGAGCTGGGTGGCAAGAACCCGATGGTCGTCCTGCCGGACGCGAACATCGCCAAGGCGGCGGCAGGCGCCGTCACCGCGTGCTTCTCCTCGGCGGGGCAGCTGTGCGTGTCGGTCGAGCGGATCTACGTGCACGAGAACGTCCGTGACGAGTTCACCCGGGCGTTCGTGGCGAGGACGCGGGCGCTGCGGCTGGGCGCCGAGCTCGGGTTCGGCGCCGACATGGGGTCGCTGACCAGCACGGCCCAGCTGGCGGCGGTGAGCGCGCACGTCGAGGACGCACGGGCCAAGGGCGCGACGATCCTGACCGGCGGCCGGGCCCGTCCCGACCTCGGCCCGCTGTTCTACGAGCCCACGATCGTGACGGACGTGACCGAGGACGTGGCCCTGTTCCGCGAGGAGACGTTCGGCCCGGTCGTGGCGATCTACGGTTACACGGATCTGGACGACGCGATCGAGCGGGCGAACGACACCGAGTACGGGCTGAACGCGAGCGTGTGGTCCGGCAGCGGCGCGGCGGGCTGGGCGGTGGCGTCCCGGTTGCGGGCCGGAACGGTCAACGTGAACGAGGGCTACGCGGCGACCTTCGGCAGCGTCGGGCTGCCCATGGGTGGCATGAAGGCCAGCGGTGTGGGGCGGCGCAACGGCCGGGACGGGTTGCTGAAGTACACCGAGGCCCAGTCGATCGCCGTCCAGCGCGGCGTGCGGCTGCGGCCCCCGCGGGTCGTGCCGGGCAGCGCCTGGGCCAAGGGGATGACCGTCGGGTTGCGGCTGCTGGGCAAGCTCCCGGGCCGGTGAGCGCCCGGACGGCGGCGCCGGGCGCTGACACCCCGTCCAGGCGCCCGTCGAAGCGGGAGAGGTCAGCACCCGGCGCCACCACCGGCACCGCAGGCGCACTCTCGCGCACCGGCAGGAGCCGGCCCGCTCAGGTGAGCAGGCCCCGGTCGTAGGCGATCGCCACCGCTTCCGCGCGCCGGCTCGCGCCGAGTTTCGCCATCACCCGGGACAGGTGCACGCTGACCGTCTTCTCGCTGATGTAGAGCTCCTCGCCCACCTGCTTGTTCGTCCGGCCGAGCGCCACCCGTTCGAGCACGGCGCGTTCGCGTTCGGTCAGCGGGTCGATCGCGGTGCGCGGGGCGGGTTTCGGCTCCGTCCCGGGGATGTCGATGCGCGCCCGGCGGGCCAGTTCGCGGATCGCGGTGCGCAGGGGGCCTGCTCCCAGGCGGTCGGCGACCTCGTGCGCGGCGAGCAGTTCCTTCGCCGCCAGACCGGCGTCGCCCTGCCCGGACAGGAGCGCTTCGGCGTGGTGCAGGCGGCAGATCGCCTGCTCGTAGACCGCGCCGTAATCGAACGCGGCGACCGCCGCGGCCCACAGCGCCGGATCGGCCGGGCCCGCCAGGCCGCTCGCCGACGCCTCGGCCCGCGCCAGCCAGGCCCGCGCCTCCGGGCCGACCTTCTGCGCCCGCGGCCGGCCGTTGGCCACCGCGTACCGCGCGTGCTCGATCATCTCCCGGCCCACCGCGGCCGCGCTCCCGGCCCGCTCCTGATCGCCGTGCGCGCGGGCGCTCCCCGCCCACGCCGCGGCCGCCTCGACCGCGAGCGCGCCCAGGCGGACGGTGGCGAGCAGGTAGTTCTCGTCGGAGGCCAGCAGGAAGTCGATGACCTTCCGGGCCCGACCCACCGCCTGCTCGTAGTCGCCGTGCCAGTAGGCGAGTTCGGCACCGGTCGCGCCGCTCACGATCGCGGTCGCCGTTTCGGCACGCCAGTGCGGCCGCAGCTCCTCCAGGAGCTTCTCCGCCGTCGCCACCCGGCCGCGCGCGACCTCGAACGGCAGCCACGACGACGTCATCCGGGCCGCCAGCACGCTCGAGACGCCCCGGGCCGGCGCGTCCGTGCTCGCCATCTCCGGCCAGTCCCCGGTGAGGTAGCGCAGCATCACGTACCGGGCGCGCATCTCCAGTCCGAAGATGCTCCAGGTGAGGCCGGTCTGCTCGGCCCGCGCGATGCCGCGCTGGTAGATCTCCATCGCCTCGGCGTACTCGCCCAGGTCCTCGTGGCTGAACCCCTGGTAGCAGATCGCCCGCAGCTCGACGTTCAGCGAACCGGAGTCGACGGCCTTGCGCTCGGCCTCCCGCAACCGCTTGCGTGCCTCCACCGGCTCGCCCGCCCAGTCCGCCAGGGCCCCCAGGGTGACCAGGGCGGCGGCCTCCCCGCCGGTGGTGCCGACGGCCTGCGCGTCGGCGACCGCCGTGTGCGCGTTCCAGCTGGCCGCCTCGTATTCGCCCGCGCTGCGCAGGATCAAGGCCCGCGTGGCCAGCACCCACGCGCGGGTCTTGCTGGGCTCGCGCTCGGCGACCAGGTCCCACGCGCGGTTGATCGCACCGAGCGCCTCGTCCAGGGTGCCCTCGGCGTTGAGCAGTGCCTCGGCGAGGCGCCGCCACGTCTTGGCCGCCGTCTCCGCCGGCACGTCCGGCCCCAGCGCCTGCACCGATGAGCGGGCGTAGGCGATGGCGCGCTCCGGCTCGCCGGTCGTGCCGGCGAAGTAGGACGCCTCCTGCAGCAGGCGCAGCTCGGTGATGTCGGCGGGCCGGTCGGCCTCCGGCACCGCGTCCCAGATCTCCAGGGCCTGTTCGATGTGCCGCAGTGCCGCACCCGGCGCGCCCAGCCGCTCGGCCTCGTCGGCCGCGCGTGCCAGCGCCGGCAGCGCCGCCCTCAGGTCACGGCTGCGCAGGCTGTGGTACGCCAGCTTCGCGTCGTGACCACGCCCCTGCGGGATGCGGCGGATGCGCTCGGCGTACGCCGCGTGCAGGCGCACCCGCTCCCCCGGCAACAGGTCCGCGTACACCGCCTCCTGCAGCAACGCGTGCCGGAACGTGTAGGCGCCGCGCTCGATGACCAGGACGTGGTGCTGCACCGCCTCGCGCAGCGCCTCGTCCAGCTCGAGCTCGTCCAGCCCGCTGACCTCGGCCAGCGCGGCGTGCGCGACGGAGTCACCCGCCGCCGAGACGGTGCGCACCACGCGCCGCGCCTGCGGCGAGAGCCGTTCCAGGCGCGACAGCAGCACCTCCGCCAGCCCGGCGGGCAGGTCCTCGCAGTCCAGGCCGGCGGCCATCAGCTCCTCGGCGAAGAACGGGTTGCCCTCCGACCGCTCCGCGATGTCCGTCAGCACCTCGGGTGACACCGGCCCGTCGGCCAGCGCCGCAACGAACGCCCGCGCCTCCGTGGCGCCGAACGGCCGCAGGTCGATCCGCGACACCACGGGCAGGCGGACCAGCTCGACCAGCAGCGCCCGCAACGGGTGCCGCCGGTGCACGTCCTCCTCCCGGTAGCTGCCGACCACCAGCAACCGATGCACACGCAGGCGGTTGAGCAGGAACGACAGCAGGTTCCGGCTGGAGGAGTCGGCCCAGTGCAGGTCCTCCAGCACCAGCACGACGGGCCGGTGCTCGGCGATCTGGGTCAGCACGCCGAACACCGCGTCGAACAACTGGAGCTGCCCGAGGTCCTGCTCCTGCCGGACCCGGTAGGGCACGTCCCGCTCCCCCGACGTGTCCGGCACCAGGTAATCGCCACCCGGCGCCGGCGGCATCGCCCCCTGGGGCAGCAACCGCGCCAGCGCCGGCCGGAGCCGCACCGCCTCGGCCACCACCGGATCCTCGTCCGTGCTCAGCGGGGACAGCGCCTCGGCGAACGGCAGGTACGGCAGACCGCCCTCCCGCACGTCCAGGCACCGCCCGGTGAGCACGAGCGCACCGCGGGAGGCGGCGTGCTCGGACAGCTCGGTCAGCAGACGGGTCTTGCCCACCCCGGCGTCACCGGACACGAGGACCGCGCCGCCCTCACCCCGATCGGCGGCGGCGAAGGCAGCGCGCAGCCGCCGCATCTCGTCGGCACGAGCGACCAGTGGGATTCCGGAACCTAGGCGGGGCACGACCATCATTCTGACGCACCCCACCGACAGAACCGGTATCCTTTTCGGTCCGCCGGGTGATCCACCCCGGTGGGCCTTACCGGGCGCGGGCCAGCTCGAGCGCGCTCGGGCGGCGCTGTTCGGGTACCTGCACCCGGGTCCGGGCGCGCCGGAACCATCGTCCGCCCGGCCGGCCCGCCTTCTCCAGCTGCTCGCGGCGGTAGGCGACCTCGGCCATCACCGCGTCGAACATCAACTCGTTGCGCATCGGGAGTCCCTCTTCCGGTTCGTCGATTCCCCTGGCGAACCTCAGAGTCGTCCTGAGGGCGGCCCCCCGGCATCGGACGATCACCTCGTCCTGGACGCGAACCGACCCCTTACCCCGCCGCATCCTCCGCCCGGCGGGGTAAGGGGTCGTCCGGTCAGCTCACTCAGGCGCGGTCGAGCGCACCCACCGCGCGGAGCAGGCCGCGCCAGCTCTCGGCGGACACGTGCAGCTCGCCGGCATCCGGGTTCTTGGAGTCACGCACGCCGACGCCCCCGGCGATCACCGCGACCTCGACGCAGTCGTTCCCGCCGCCGCTGTGACTGCTCTTGCGCCACACCACGGCGCCCGGATCCACATGGGACATGTTCTCCCCGCTCCTCACTTCCCGGGCAACACCCGGGCGACTCCCCGGCCGCGGTCATCCGGAAAAGCGTTCGACCGCCGCGGCGATCACTTCGATCGAGTCGTCCGGTTTGAGTGCCGCCGCACGGAGATGATCGAACATGAGGATGTATCGGCGAACATCGGGGGGTAGTTCGAGGAAGAAGCCACCGGAGGTGCTGTCCAGGTACACCACGTCGGGGTCGGCCTGCTCCGGGAAGCCGAGGATGAGGAACGGTCCCTCCATGCCCGGGTGGGCGCCGGCGCCGAACGGGACCACCTGGATCGTCACGTGGGGCAGCTGCGCGACGGTCAGCAGCCGGTGGGCCTGGTGCGCCATCACCTCCGCGCCGCCGACCACGCGGTGCAGCACCGCCTCGTCGATGACGGCCCAGTACGACGGCGGGTTCTCGTCGGTCAGCAGCTGCTGGCGCGCGGTGCGCGCGGCGACGCGGCGCTGGATGTCGGACTCGTCGGCGTCCGGCCGCATGGCGCGGATGACGGCGCGCGCGTACGCCTCGGTCTGCAGCAGCCCGGGCACGAGCAGCGCCTGGAACGCCCGCAGCGAGCTGGCGTCGGCCTCCAGCCCGACGAAGGTGCCGGTGAAAACCTCCTTGTACGCCTGCCACCAGCCCGGTTTGCGGGCCTCGCGGGCGAGCTGCACGAGCGCTTCCCGCTCGTCGCCGACGATGCCGTACAACTCCAGCATGTCGCGCGCGTCCCGCGGCGTCACCCCGACGTGCCCGGTCTCGATGCGGCTGATCTTCGACGCCGAGCATTCGAGCTTCTCGGCGACCTCGTCGATGGTGAAGTCCGCGGTCTCCCGCAACCGGCGCAGTTCGCTCGCCAGCCGTCGTCTGCGGATCGTGGGACCCTGACCCCGGCTCATGTGCGCTCCTCCACTCCGGCCCGCGCGTTCCTCCGGGCTCGTGGACAACGCGTTCCATCTAACCAGCCGGATCGGGATGTTCCGCCTGCCTCTCTCACCCCGACGAGGTATCTTCCGCCCACAGCGTCCTGCAAGTTGCAGAGTGCCCCGGTAGTCTCGCCTCCGCGAAATCAACTCCCAGGAGGCGGCGTGCTCGACCGTGGCACCATCGTCGGTCCACTCCAGACGTCCGTGCACCGCAGGCTGGACGATCTCCGCCGGTCGGCCGGCCTCGCCGACCGCGACGGGGCGGCCGAGCTCGCCGCCCGGGAGATCCCGCGCCTGGTGGAGGCGCTGCGCGCCACGCTCGCCACGCACGCCCCCGACGCACGGGGCCACTGCCCGGTGTGCCGCGGCCGTGTGTCGCGGCTGTTGTTCCGGCGCCGCGGGCGCACCCCGTGCCGGGCCTACCTCGCGGCGCAGCTCAGCCTGGGGCCGGCGATCGAGGACGTGGTGCGGCCACGGACCAAGCACCGGCGCCGCGCAGCATCGCCGAGGTCGCTGAGCCCGCTGGCCTGACCCGTCAGCCCGGCCGGCCGTCCGGCGGCAGCACGCGCAGCAGACCCTCCTGCACCACGGTCGCCAGCAGCTGCCCGTCGCGGCTGAAGAACCGGCCGGTCGCCAGTCCGCGCCCGCCGGACGCCGAGGGCGACTCGGTGTCGTAGAGGAACCATTCGTCCGCGCGGAACGGCCGGTGGAACCACAGCGCGTGGTCCAGGCTCGCGCCGAGCACCCGGTCCAGGTCCCAGTACACGCCGTGCCGGGCCAGCGGCGAGTCCAGCAGCGTCATGTCCGAGGCGTAGGTCAGCACGCACACGTGCAGCAGCGGATCGTCCGGGAGCACCCCGTCCGCGCGCATCCACACCTGGTTGCGGTCCGGCCGCTCGCCGGTCTGCCGCGTCACCCACGGCGGGTCGTTGACGTAGCGGATGTCGATCGGCCGTGGGCGCTCGCGGAAGTCCGGCAGCGCCTGCGGGACCGCGCGGATCCGCTCGGCGTAGGTCGGCAGGGACTCCGGGTCCGGCACCTGCGGCATCGCGGCCGCGTGCTCCAGCCCCGGCTCGGACTTCTGGAACGACGCGGACAACGCGAAGATCGCCTTGCCGTGCTGGACCGCCACCACCCGGCGGGTGGTGAACGACCGGCCGTCCCGGATGCGGTCGACCTCGTACACGATCGGCACCCGCGGGTCGCCGCCGCGGATGAAGTACGCGTGCAGCGAGTGCACCTTCCGCTCCGGTGGCACCGTCCGCCCGGCGGCGACCAGGGCCTGCCCGGCGACCTGGCCGCCGAACACGCGCACCGGCGAGTGCGGCGGGCTGACCCCGCGGAAGATGTCCTCCTCGATGCGCTCGAGGTCCAGCAGCGCGACGAGGTTGTCGAGCACCGCCTGCCCGCCGGCGCCCTCCTGGGCGTCCAGTCCGGCGGCCGCGTCCCGCGCCAGCTCAGTCATGCCGGAAGCCTACGGGGCGCGGCCGGGACCGACGTGTCAGGCGTGGTCGTCCTCACCGAGCTTGTGCACCCGGATCAGGTTGGTCGAACCGACGGTGCCCGGCGGCGAGCCGGCCACGATGACGACCAGGTCACCCGGCTGGTAGCGGCCGGTCTCCAGCATCGCGCGGTCCACCTGCTTGATCATCCGGTCGGTCGAGTCCACCGACGGCACCAGCTCGGTGTAGGTACCCCAGGTCAGCGACAGCTGGCTGCGCACGCTCTCCTCGGGCGTGAACGCCAGCAGCGGCAGCCGCGTGTGCAACCGGGCCAGCCTGCGGACCGTGTCACCGGACTGGGTGAAAGCGACCAGTGCCTTCGCGTTGAGCCGCTCGCCGATGTCCTTGGCCGCGTAGGAGATCACGCCCCGCTTGGTGCGCGGCACGTGCGACAGCGGCGGCACGACCGGGGTGTCGGCCTCAACCGCCTCCACGATCCGGGACATGGTCTGCACCGTCTCGATCGGGTAGCGGCCCACGCTGGTCTCGCCGGAGAGCATGACCGCGTCCGCGCCGTCGAGCACCGCGTTGGCCACGTCGGAGGCCTCGGCGCGGGTCGGCCGCGAGTTGTTGATCATCGAGTCGAGCATCTGGGTCGCCACGATGACCGGCTTGGCGTTCTCCCGGGCGATCTGGATCGCCCGCTTCTGCACCAGGGGCACCTGCTCCAGGGGGAGCTCGACGCCCAGGTCGCCGCGGGCGACCATGACGCCGTCGAAGGCCAGCACGATGGCCTCGAGGTTGTAGACCGCCTCGGGCTTCTCCAGTTTCGCGATGACCGGGCGGCGCCCCTTGCCCACGCGGTCCATCACCTGGTGCACCAGGTCGATGTCGGCGGGCGAGCGGACGAAGGACAACGCGATGAAGTCGGCGCCCAGCTCGAGCGCGAACTCCAGGTCCTCGACGTCCTTGTCGGACAGCGCCGGCACCGAGACGTCCATGCCGGGCAGCGAGACGCCCTTGTTGTTGCTGACCGGGCCGCCCTCGGTGACCTCGCAGACCACGTCCGGCCCCTCGACACCCTGGACCACCAGGCCCACCTTGCCGTCGTCGACCAGCAGGCGGTCACCCGGCTTGGCGTCCCTGGCCAGGCCCCGGTAGGTGGTGGACACCCGGTCGTGGGTACCGGCCACGTCCTCCACGGTGATGCGCACCACGTCCCCGGTGCGCCACTCCACCGGGCCACCGGCGAAGGTGCCGAGCCGGATCTTCGGGCCCTGCAGGTCGGCGAGGACGCCGACGGCGCGCCCGCTCTCGGCCGCGGCCTCCCGGATCAGGTCGTACACCTGCTTGTGGTCGCCGTGGCTGCCGTGGCTGAAGTTCAGGCGCGCCACGTCCATTCCGGCGTCGACTAGGGCGCGCACCTTCTCCGCGGTCGCGGTGGCGGGTCCCATCGTGCATACGATCTTCGCGCGTCGGCTCACGTCCCCGTAGCGTAGTCCCTTTCCCCGCGCACGTCTGTACCGATCTCTCGAACGGTTCAGCAAAGTTCACCAGTGAGCGGCATCACGGCTGCTCAGGGGGCGGCAAGGGGCGCCGGGCCGGATTTAACTCGTTCGGGGGATCCGGAGCGGGGACCCGATGCGGTGACGCGGTCAGCGACGCGGCTTCGCGCTCACCCCGACGTGGTCGCGGGCCCACTCGTTGAACGGCCGCAGCTGCCGCCACGCCGTGCGCACCCGCTCCAGGCAGGCGCGTTCGTGCAGGGTGTCGTCCGGTTCCCAGGAGCGGACGGCGTACAGCGAGCGGTGCCTGAGCAGGTCGAGGCGCGGATGGTCATCGGGGTAGCCGCGTGGTTTGGTCTTCAGCGCGTCCCCGGTGACGGTCCAGCCGGCCCGGCGCAGGCGGGCGAGGATGCCCGCGAGCGCGGCGCCGTGGATCTCGGTGCCGACCGCCTGCCGGAAGCGGGCCAGCTGGTCGGACTGGAGGTGGAAGCACCCGCCGCCGACCCGCAACCCGGCCGAGGACACCTCGACGTAGTACGCGCCGCCGCCACGGCCCTGCTCGACCACGCCGCCGCAATGGGTCTTGTACGGGGTCTTGTCCCGGGCGAACCGCACGTCGCGGTAGGGGCGGAACACCTTGCCCTCGCCGAAGCCGGGACCGAACTCGGGCGTCAGCTCGGCGATCAGCGCCTCCATCGGGGCGCGCACGTCCGACCGGTAGACCTCGACGTGGTCGGCCCAGTACGCCTTCGAGTTGTCCGCGCTCAGCCCGTCGTAGAACTCGACCGCGTGCTCTCCGAATCCGGCGAACTTCGTCACCGCGCCACGATAGGCGCGGGCGAGGCGGCGAAAAACCGGGGGCGCGACGGCGGAAACCGTCGCGCCCCAGGTCGGTATGCCGGGCTGATCCGCTGGATCAGCCGAAGAAGACCTCGGCCTCCTGGTACCGCTCCGGCGGCACGGTCTTCAGCTCCGCGGTCGCCTCGGCGAGCTTGACCCGCGCGATGTCGGTGCCGCGCAACGCGACCATCGTGCCGAAGTCGCCGTCGGCGACCGCGTCCACGGCGTGCAGGCCGAACCGGGTGGCGAGCACCCGGTCGTAGGCCGTCGGGGTGCCGCCGCGCTGGGTGTGGCCGAGCACCACCGCGCGGGACTCCTTGCCGGTGCGGGCCGCGATCTCGTCCGCGAGCCAGGTGCCCACCCCACCGAGCTGGACGTGCCCGAACGCGTCCTTCGCCCCGGTCTTGAGCACCTCGGCGCCGCCCTCCGGCACCGCGCCCTCGGCGACCACGATGATCGGTGCGTACATCTTCTCGAAGCGCCGCTCGACCCACTCGACGACCTGCTCGACGGAGAACGGCCGCTCCGGCACGAGGATCACGTTGGCGCCGCCGGCGAGGCCGGCGTGCAGCGCGATCCAGCCCGCGTGCCGTCCCATGACCTCGACGACCATCGCGCGGTAGTGCGACTCGGCGGTGGTGCGCAGCCGGTCGATGGCCTCGGTGGCGATGTGCACCGCGGTGTCGAAGCCGAACGTGTAGTCGGTGGCGGCGAGGTCGTTGTCGATGGTCTTGGGCACGCCCACCACGCCGATGCCGTCGTCGGTGAGCTTCTTCGCCACGCCCAGCGTGTCCTCGCCGCCGATCGCGACGAGCGCGTCCACGCCCTGCTCGGCCAGCACGGACTTGATCCGCTCGACGCCGCCCTCCTCGCGGTACGGGTTCGTGCGCGAGGATCCGAGGATGGTGCCGCCGCGGCTGAGGATCTCCTCGACGTCGGCGAGACCGAGCGGGCGGCTGTCCCCGGTCAGCGGGCCGCGCCAGCCGGAGCGGAAGCCCACGATCTCCCAGCCGTGGGTCTCGATGCCCTTGCGGACGACCGCGCGGATCACCGCGTTGAGCCCGGGGCAGTCGCCGCCACCGGTCAGCACGCCGACACGCATCTGATCAGACCTCCGAAAAGTAGTGCTGGTCACACCTGACCTCCGCCAGCGTAGCGGTCGCCACCCTTGATCGGTCAAGGGGTCGGGTCGGCTGCTAGGGTGGCCGACGTGCAGCGGTATTTCTGGTTCAGCGGGCCGGCCCTGGGTGGGCCAGCCGGCGGCCTCGCTGCGCGCTGACCTTCCACCCTGGAGCCGGATGACCGACCGGCTCGTCAGGGACTCCCGCGGGCCGGGCACCGAAAGGACACCCCCCGCACATGACACCCCCCGCAACGACCTCCCGCGCAACGACGCCCAGCGCAGGCCCCGCGGACACCAGCGCGGCCCTCGACAACCAGCGCACGCTCGGCGTCAGCCCGCTGATCTCCCCCGCCCTGCTCCGGCAGGAGCTGCCGGTGGACGCGGCGGTCGCCAAGACGGTCGCGCAGGGCCGGGCCGCCACCGTCGACATCCTCGACGGCGCGGACGACCGGCTGATCGTCGTCGTCGGGCCGTGCTCGGTGCACGACCCGGCCGCCGCGCTCGACTACGCGCACCGGCTGGCCGCGCACACCACGGAGCTGCGCGACGAACTGCACGTGATCATGCGCGTGTACTTCGAGAAGCCGCGCACCACGCTGGGCTGGAAAGGCTTGATCAACGACCCGGACCTGGACGGCACCTACTCGGTCAACAAGGGGCTGCGCCTGGCGCGCAAACTGCTGCTCGACATCTCCGCGCTGGGCCTGCCGGTCGGGTGCGAGTTCCTCGACCCGATCACGCCGCAGTTCATCGCCGACACGGTGAGCTGGGGCTCGATCGGCGCCCGGACCGCGGCGAGCCAGGTGCACCGGCAGCTGTGCAGCGCGCTGTCGATGCCGGTCGGCATCAAGAACTCCACCGAGGGCGACGTGCAGGTGGCGATCGACGCGACGCGGGCCGCCGCGGCGAGCCACGTGTTCGCCGGGATCAACGACGACGGCCTGGCCGCGCTGTTCACCACCGCGGGCAACCCGGACTGCCACGTGATCCTGCGTGGCGGCTCGGCCGGACCGAACTACGACGCGGCGACGGTCGCCGGCACGCTGGCCCGGCAGGCGAAGGCCGGGCTGCCGGAACGGGTGATCATCGACGCGAGCCACGGCAACAGCGGCAAGGACCACGTGCGGCAGGGCGTGGTGGCGGGGGAGATCGCGGATCGCATCGCCGCCGGGGAACGCGGGATCGCCGGGATCATGCTGGAGAGCTTCCTGGAAGCCGGGCGGCAGGACCTGGTGCTGGGGCGCGCCGGGGACCTGACCTACGGGCAGTCCATCACCGACGCCTGCCTGGACTGGCCGAGCACGGCCGGGCTGCTGGACCGGCTCGCGGAGGCGGTGGCCGCGCGGCGCTGACCGCGGGGTCCCCGGCGGGGTGCGTGCGGTCTCAGAGCGGGAAACCCTTGCGCCGCCGCACCTCGTCGATGATCCGCCACCGCTCCAGGTTGAACCGGGCGTCGGCCAGCGCGTCGTGCGCGTCCGCCGGTGGCAGGGGCAGCTTCGGTTTGCCGACGTCCTCCCACCGCTGCCGCAGGTCCCGGGTGAAGCGGGGCAGCTGGCGGGGCAGTTCGGGCATCGTGCCCCACAGCTGGGCCAGCGCGACGTGGTCGTAGGCGGCGTACCAGGCCCACAGCTCGATCCCGCCGTGCGGCCGCCCGAAGAACTCCAGCAGGTCGGCCCGGATCCGTGCGCGGCTGCGCCACGCCTGGTCGCCCGGGGACGGCAGCTTCGGCAGGACGTTCTCCCGCACCCAGGGGCCGGCCTTGGCCGGGTCGAAGTCGGTGGACACCGCGTAGAACTCGCGTCCCCGTTCGTCCACGACACCGATCGAGACCAGATCGATCGTCACGCCGTCCTCGATGAACTCGGTGTCGTAGAAGAACCGCACCGGAGCACCTTAGTCAGACGCTCAACCGGCCCTGGTCTCCGGTACCCGGTCGGACTGGGGCGCCCCGGACTGCGCGGGCACCACGGCGCGCACCCCGGCGGCCTCCGCAGCCATCAGTTCCTTGGCCTTGGCGGCGTAGATGTCGACGTACTCCTGGCCGGACAGTTCCATCAGGGCGTACATGATCTCGTCGGTGATGGACCGCTCGACGAACCGGTCCCCGGACAGCCCCGCGTACCGCGAGAAGTCCAGCGGCCTGCCGAACCGGATCTCCAGGCGGCGGGGACGCCACATCTTCGACCCGATCGGGTTGACCTTGTCGGTGCCGACCATCGCGACCGGGATGACCGGGACCCCGGCCTCCAGCGCGACGCGGGCGACGCCGGTCTTGCCCTTGTACAGGCGGCCGTCGGGCGAGCGCGTGCCCTCCGGGTAGATGCCCAGCAGGTTGCCCTCGCGCAGCAGCCGGATCGCGGTGTCGAGCGCGGCCTGGGCGGCCGAGCCGCCGGAGCGGTCGATCGGGATCTGGCCCGCGCCGGTGAAGAACCACTTCTTGAGGGTGCCCTTGAGCCCCTTCTCCGTGAAGTACTCCTGCTTCGCCGGGAAGGTGACGCGGCGCTTGACCCGCAGCGGCATGAAGAACGAGTCGGCGACGGCGAGGTGGTTGCTGGCCAGGATGGCGCCGCCGGTGTCGGGGACGTTCTCCGCCCCGGTCACCTTCGTGGGCCACAGGAGCTTGAGCAACGGCCCGAGCAGCACGTACTTCAGCAACCGGTACACCACTCGGCACGCCCTCCTACCTGCCCCGACTCCCTGCCGGGTCCAGGGTAGGAAACGCCGTCCAACCGCACAACGGCCGCCTGCGCACTGGGCGGGAGGTCACAGCAGGAGGACGGCGGGCACGGGCGGCTCCCCGAGCGGGCCCGGGCGTGCGACGATGGGGCCGCGTTCGGGAGGAAGGGGCGGATGCCATGCCTGTGCTCGCCGGTGCGGAACCGTTCGCGCACACCGGTTCGGCCGAGGTCGGGGTGTTGCTGTGCCACGGCTTCACCGGCACTCCGCAGAGCCTGCGCGGCTGGGCCGAGCACCTGGCCGCACACGACTTCACGGTGCGGCTGCCCCGCCTGCCCGGGCACGGTACGACCTGGCAGGAGATGAACAAGACCGGCTGGCCCGAGTGGTACGGCGCCGTCGAGCGCGAGTTCCTGGAGCTGCGCGAGCGGTGCGCGTCGGTGTTCGTGTTCGGCCAGTCGATGGGTGGCACCCTCGCGCTGCGGATCGCCCAGCAGCACGGGGACGCGGTCGCCGGCCTGGTGCTGGTCAACCCGTCGGTGACCCGGCTGAGCTGGGACACCAAGCTGTTGCCGGTGCTGTCGAAGGTGGTGCCCTGGTCGCGCGGCGTCGCGAACGACATCGCCAAGCCGGGCGTCACCGAGCTGGCCTACGACCGGGTGCCGGTGCGGGCGGCGGCGAGCCTTTCGCGGCTGTGGAAGCTCGTGCGGGCCGATCTGCCGAAGGTGACGCAGCCGCTTCTGCTGCTGCACTCGCTCGTCGACCACGTGGTGGAGCCGGAGAACGCCCGGATCGTGCTCGACGGCGTCCGCAGCCGGGACGTGACGGAAGTGGTGCTGGAGAAGAGTTTTCACGTGGCGACGCTGGACCACGACGCGCCACTCGTCTTCCGGCGTAGTGTCGATTTCGTGGAAGCGGTCCGCGACCCGGGACAAGTGGGGGCCCGATGAACTCACGCGTACCCGACCCGGACGACGTCGACGCCACGTTCGCGGCGATCGTCGCGGACCTGCGGGCCGAGGGGGTCGGCCTGGTCGACGACGTCGAAACCGAGCGCGCCCCCGCGCGCTCGGAGCCGGACAAGCCGGCGGAGCCGGAGAAGCCGGCCGCCGAGGCGAACTGGCGCACCGGCGGCACCCCCTGGGAGGACACCGTGCTGGGCGACGACCCGGCCGGCTCCTCCGACGAGGAGCACTACGTTCCGCCGGAGCCGCCGCCGCTGCCGCGGCCGGGCAAGGGCGCGTTCGTCGTGCTGCTGTTCTTCCTGGCCGGACTGTTGTTGCTGATCGCACCCGGTGTGGTGGGCGTGAGCACCACCGTCGCGACACCGCTGGGCATCCTGGCGGTCGCGATCGCGATCGCGTTGCTGCTGCTGCGGGTCAAGCAGGGTCCGACGGACGGCGACGGGGCGCAGGTGTGAGCCGTCCCCGGGTGATCGTCGCTCCGGACAAGTTCAAGGGCACCCTGCCCGCCGACCAGGTGGCGGCCGCGATCGCTTCCGGGCTCCGCCGTGGCCGCGGTGACGCCGAGGTGGTGGAGTGCCCGATCGCCGACGGCGGCGACGGGACGGTGGCCGCCGCCGTGGCCGCCGGGTTCGAGTTCGTGCCAGCGCGGGCGAGCGGACCGGCCGGCGAGCCGGTCGGGACCGGCTACGCCCGCCGGGGCGGGACCGCGGTGATCGAGCTGGCGGCGGTGTCCGGGCTGGCGCTGCTGGACGAGCCTGCCCCGCTGACCGCGACCACGCTCGGCGTCGGCGAGCTGATGCGCGCCGCCCTGGACGCCGGCGCGACCCGGCTGGTGCTGGGGCTGGGTGGCAGTTCGAGCACCGACGGCGGTACCGGGCTGTTGCGGGCGCTGGGCGCGCGCCTGCTGGACGAGGACGGCGACGAGCTGCCGCTGGGCGGGGCCGCGCTGCGGCGGCTGGCGCGGGTCGACCTGGACGGCCTGGACGCGCGGGTGCGGGACGTGGAGCTGCTGGTCGCCAGCGACGTGGACAACCCGCTGCTGGGCGAGCACGGCGCGGCGGCGGTGTACGGGCCGCAGAAGGGTGCTGCCCCGGAGGACGTCGATCTGCTGGAATCCGCGCTGCATCGCCTGGCGGAGGTCGTGCGGGCGCACGGCGCCGACGTGGCGAACGTGCCGGGTGCCGGGGCGGCCGGGGGCACCGGGTTCGCGCTGGCGCTGCTCGGCGCGTCCTTCCGCCCGGGCATCGACGTGGTGCTGGAGCTGACCGGGCTGGCGGACAAGCTGCCAGGCGCGGACCTGGTGATCACCGGCGAGGGTTCGCTGGACGAGCAGACCCTGCGCGGCAAGGGCCCGGCCGGCATCGCCGCGGCCGCGGCCGAGCGCGGCATCCCGGTGGTGGCGCTGGCCGGGCGCACCACGCTGGCACCGGACGCGCTGACGGCGGCGGGTTTCACCGCGGCGTACGCGCTGACCGACATCGAGCCCGACGTGCGGCGCTGCCTCAGCGACCCCGCTCCGCTGCTGGCCCGGCTCGGCGAGCGGGTCGCCCGGGAGTTCCTCTAACCGCCGAACATCGTCTTCCACTCGTCGAGGTTGCGCGGCCGGTAGACGAAGTTGTTCTCCCTGACCGTCGACAGCGGCGCCGACGGGGCGGGCGAGTACTGGTGCCCGGGGTAGACCACCGGGTCGCCCGCCAGGCCGGCCAGCCAGCGCAGGCTGTGGTACATCGCCTCGGCGTCGCCGCCGGGGAAGTCCGTACGGCCACACCCCTCGAGGAACAGCGTGTCCCCCGCGACGAGCCGGTCGCCGACCAGGAAGCACTGGCTGCCCGGGGTGTGGCCGGGGGTGTGCAGCAGCCGGATGGCGATCGCGCCCACCTCGACCACGTCGTCGTGGTCGTGCCCGGTCAGGTCGGTGGCGGACACGCCGGTGACCCGCTGGACCCAGTCCGTCTCGTTGCGGTTGACGTGCACCGGCACGCTCTCGCGCGCGAGCAGCTCCGGCAGGCCGGCCAGGGTGAAGCCCATCATGGTGCCGCCGACGTGGTCGGGGTGGTGGTGGGTGGCCAGCACCCCGGCCAGCCGCATGTCGTCGGCGGCGAGCACGTCCAGCAGGTCGCCCACGGCGTAGGCCGGGTCGACGATCACGGCCTCCCGCGTCTCCCGGTCGCCGATCAGGTAGGCGAAGTTGGCCATCTGCCTGGCCACCGGGTTGCCCACCGCGAAGTCGCGGCCGGACAGCAGCTGGCGGAAGTACAGGCGCTCGTCGGACATGCCCGAAGACTAGCCGGGCCCGGCGGCGGCGAGGGTGCGCAGCATCCCGATCAGGGCACCGGTGTCGGGCACGGACCGGAAGAACGCCCCGTCCACCCCCTCCACCCGCTCGACCGCCTCGCGGGCCAGCTCGGCGCCACGTGCGGTGGTGCGCAGCCGCTTGGCCCGCGTGTCGGCGCGGTCCACCTCGCGCCGGATCAGGTCCTTGTCCTCGAGCTTGCGCAGGACCTGCGAGGCCATCTTCACGTCGGTACCAGCCCGGCCGGCCAGGGTGAGCTGGTTGGGTACCTCGCCGTGGGTGTTCATCCACCACGTGGTGGCGAGCAGGACGAACTGCACGTGCGTGAGGCCGAGCGGCGCCAGCGCGGCGGTGATCTCCCGCTGCCACCGCAGCGTGACGTGCCAGAGCAGGAAACCGGGCTCGCGTCGGGGTCGAGCGGCACCGCTCAGCCCTCCGCGCGCCGGACGAGTGCGGCGAGCACCGCGGGGAAGTCGCCGGTGATCGCCGGGCCCAGCTCCGGGCCGACCGCGTCGGCGGCCGGCCCGGTGATCAGGGTGCGGTAGCGCACGCGGGTGCGGCTCCCGGCCAGCGGCTGCACCCGGTGCTCGGTGCGCACCACGAAGTCCGCGGTCAGGCGAACTTCGTCCGGGGCCGCTCCTGCCGGACACCGTCGAGGTAGACGTCCACCTTCTCGTCGTAGAACGCGACGAGCCCCTGCACCTTCTGGCTCTCCGGCAGCGGCGCCCGGTAGTACCAGACCACGTCCTCGTGCAGCGTGTCCCCCACGCGCACCGAGTAGTACCCGGCCTCGCCCTTGTAGGGGCAGCGCGTGATGGTGTCGCTCGGCTCGAGCAGATCCAGCCGCACGTCGGTCTTGGGCAGGTAGTACCGGGTCGGCAGACCGGTCTCGAACAGCAACCGGGGGCTGCGCGACTCGGCGACGGTCACCCCGTCGATCTCGATCCGCACGTGCCGGGAACTGGCGAGGATGTCGACCCGGGTGTGCGGGTCGCGCGGGTGCACGAAGATCTCCTCGTCCTCCTCGAACCACGAGTCCATCGCGCCGAAGTCGAGCCGCACGTGCCCCGCCAGCCCGTCCAGCGGCGAGCCGGTGTAGTCCAGTGCCGCGGCGGGAGCCTCGCGATCACCCACCCGCACGGTGAGCACCTCGGCGTCGCCCCGGCTCGGCGAATGCGCCGTCTCGCCGGTGGCGACCAGGTAGTCGTCCCGCACGTCCTTGCGCGGGATGTAGTAGGCCGGGTAGTAGGGCACCTCCCACACCAGGAGCGGGCGGAGCGTGTCGGCGACGACCTGCCCGCCGAAGACCGCCCGTACCCGCTTGGTGCCCGGCTCGGTCCGGACCCGGCCACGAGCATCGGTTGTCATGCCGGTCACAACGGCCGCGGCCGCGGTCTTATTTCCGGTCGTCCCGTGCCGCACCGGCACGTGCCGGGCCACCGTCACCCGTTTGCCCGGGTGGACGCGGGGTAACCGGCGGGCATGACCATCCCGGATCGCGACCGGCTGCACGCGCTGCTGTCCGATGTGGACTTCCCGTGCGGCAGGGCGGAGCTGATCCGCCGGGCCACGGCCAACGGTGCCGACGACAGCGTCCTGGGACACCTGGGCGCGATCCCGGACTCGACATACCCTGACCTCGACGCCGTGACCAGCGCCTGCTCCGAAATGACGTGACGAGTGGGACGACTGTGACCTCTGCGACGACTGGGACGACACAGCGGCTGCGCAAGAGCAAACTCGGCCGCCCCGGGATCCGGCGGCAGCGCAGCGGCCGCGGGTTCCGGTATTTCACCCCCGAGGGGGAGCCGCTGCGCGACGAGGAGACCCTGCAGCGGATCAAGGGCCTGGCCGTGCCACCCGCGTGGCGCGACGTGTGGATCTGCCCCTACCCCAACGGCCACATCCAGGCCGTGGGCATCGACGACGCCGGGCGCCGGCAGTACCGCTACCACGACCGCTGGCGGCAGGAACGCGACGAGGAGAAGCACGAGCGCGTGGTGGAACTGGCCCGCCGCCTGCCGAAGTGGCGCCTGCGGATCGCCGAGGACCTGGTGCAGCCGGGGCTGGGATGCGACCGCGTGCTGGCGGCCGCGCTGCGGATGATCGACCGCGGCGTGTTCCGCGTCGGCAGCGAGGAGTACGCCGAGAACAACGGCACCTACGGCGCGGCCACCCTGCTGCGCGAGCACGTGACGGTCAAGCGGGACGAACTCACGTTCCGCTACCCGGCCAAGGGCGGGATCGAACGCAACATCACGCTGATCGACCGGGACCTCGCCGCCACCGTCAAGGCGCTGCGCCGGGCGCGGTCGGGCAGCGACCGGCTGTTCGTCTACCGCACACCCAACGGCTGGCACGAGGTGCACGCCGACGAGATCAACGAGCACTTCAAGGAAATGGTCGGTGACGAGTTCACCGTGAAGGACCTGCGGACGTGGAACGCGACCGTGCTCGCCGCCGCCGCGTTCGCCGCCGCCGAGCCGGTCAGCTCGCAGCGCGGGCTCAAACGCACCCAGGCCGCGGTGATGCGCCAGGTGTCCGAGGAGCTCGGCAACACCCCGGCGGTCTGCCGCAAGTCCTATGTGGACCCCCGGATCGTGGAGGCGCACAGCCAGGGCAGGACGATCCGGAGCGCGCTGCGGCGCATCGGGGAGAGCGGCGTTCGAGACGACACCGACCGGGAGGTGCTCGAGCGCGCGGTCGTCCGCCTGCTCGGCGGCGTTTGACCGGCGTTCCCGGTGGTACCTGCAACAGGTGAAACTGCTGAGACTCCCCGGGGTGTACCGCCCGCAGGCGGACACCTGGCTGCTGATGCGCGCGATGCGGGAGGCCCGCCTCCCGGCCGGTGCGCGGGTGCTCGAGGTGTGCACCGGCACCGGCGCGCTGGCGATCGCCGCGGTCCGCCACGGCGCCGCGAGCGTCACCGCGGTGGACCGGTACCTGCCCGCCGTGCTGAGCGCCCGGTTCAACACCCGCGTGCGGGGGCTTCCCGTGGAGGTCCGGCACGGTGACCTGTCCGGTTCCATCGAGGGCGCACCGTTCGACGTGGTCCTGGCCAACCCGCCGTACGTGCCGTGCGAGTCGGCCGAGGACCCGGACGGGGCGGCACTGGCCTGGGACGCCGGCGCCGACGGTCGCAAGCACCTGGACTGCCTGTGCGACAAGGCCCGCGACCTGCTCACCCCCGGCGGGACCATGCTGGTCGTCCACTCGTCACTGTGCGGCATCCGGCAGACGATGGAGATGCTGCGGGACCACGGCCTGAAGACGTCGGTGGTCGCGCGGGCGATCGAGCCGTTCGGCCCGGTGCTGCGCAGCCGCGTCGGCTTCCTGGAACGCTCCGGCCTCATCGCGCCGGGACAACGGCACGAGGAACTGGTGGTGATCCGTGCCGACCGGACGGAACGCTGAACCACGCAAGGTGACGCTCGTCGAGGGCGGCCCCGTGCTGGTGGAGGGCCCGGTCGAGCTGGAGCTGCCGGACGGCACGGTGGCCCGCTCGGACCGCTTCCTGGTCGCGCTGTGCGCCTGCCGCCGCAGCAAGCGGTACCCCTTCTGCGACACCAGCCACCGCAAGCGGGTGCGCAACGAGTGAGGCCGACGGCTCACATGATCACCGAGGTGATCATGGAGCCGCCTCCTCGATCAGCTCACCTCGGCGGCATCACTTGCAGTGCGAGGGCTTGGACTGCCACAGGTGCCAGGGTGCGTCTGCCCCGCCGGACCAGACGATGCACGTGTGCGAGGCGTTCACCCTCACCGGACCGGCGTAGTAGGCGCGCTTGCCGTAGTCCTGGATCCATTCGTCGGTTGTGCCGTCGGGTTGCGCCCTGGCGACCGCGGCGAGCGCGTAGGTGGGGGTTCCCCGGTTGACCTTCTTGGTCGTCACCACGCAGTCGGTGGTCCCGTTGTACAGCAGGTGAACCGTCGCGATGCTGCCCAGGTCGTGGTGGTCGATCTCGTAGTAGTCGTTGCCGCACGCCTCGGCCGGTGACGGCACCGACTCCGCCTCGGCCGGGACGCTCACGGCGACCGACCCGGCGAGCAGGCCCCCAACGGCAAGGGCAAGCCCCGCCCACTGCTTGATTCTGCGCATCTGGCACATCCGTTCCATCAAGTGAACATCGGACAACCAAAGCATACTGTTGGTCAATGTCCCACGTCACCCGTCGCGCCTGCGCGCCCAGCGTCCGCTACAGCGGTTCGCGCATCGCGCTGCGGCCCGAGCGCCACGCGCCCAGCACGTGGTCGGCGAAGCGCTGTTCCACCAGGTCGGTGGCCTGGATGCCGAACACGATGTCCCCGGCGAGCTCCGGCTCGGTCTCCAGCAGCCCGCCGAGCACGTCCCGGCGCATGACCTGCTCGTGCACCGCGTCGGCCTCGATGTGCTCGGTGTAGAAGTAGCGGCACCGCTCGTCGGCGCCCAGCCGCCGCAACGCCTTCTCCAGGCGCTGCGCGCTCGGCGCGGTGGTGATCTCGGCGGCGGCGAAGTGCCCGGCCAGCGCCGCGCGGAAGCGGCGGTGCAGGCCGAACAACGACATCATGTTGACCACCGCCAGCATGCAGGCCGGGGCGTGGTCGAGGTAGTGCAGGTAGTCCGAGTTCATCCCGGCGCCGTCGAGCAGATCGGCGTAGAGCTGGGCGTGCACCTGGCCGGGGCGGCCGCCGCCGTACTCGTCGAACTCCACGGCCACCAGGGCCGCCTTCGGTTTGCCGCGCAACCGCGGGATGACCCACGCGTGCGGGTCGGCCTCCTTGTGGTGGTAGACCGAACGCAACGCGAAATACTCCCGGATCTGCTCCCAGGTGCCCTCCGTCGCCAGGAAGTGGGACATGCCGGTGCCGTGCACCGGTTCCACCAGCAGGGGCGCCAGTTCCTCCTCGACGTCGTCACCGCCCGCCGTGCCGGCCCGTAGGCCGGCCAGGAAGACCCGCTCCATCGCGGCACGCAGCCGCAGCAGGTCGGGGTCCCACTCCCAGTCCGGGTCGACCCCGGTGAAGCCCTGGTAGTGCAGCTCGTAGCAGACGTGCAGGGCCAGCTGCAGGTCCTCGCCGAACGGGTCGGCGGCCGCGGTCGCCGGCAGCTCCGGGAACTCCCCGCGCTCGTCGCGGCCCAGCGCCTCGATCACGGCTTCGGACAGCGGTCCCCGGGCCGCCGGGAGGGCAGCCGAAAGCGTCATGGCGGTCGTCACGGACGCTGGTTACCCCCGATGGCCGGGTGTCAACCCTGGTGGGTGATCGTGGCGAGGAGCGCGGGCAGGCCGGCCGCGGCCGCCTTGCGCTGGCGGCGCGCGCCGCTGCCGTCGTGACGCAGCCGTGCCAGCCCCGCCGCCACCAGGTCGCGGTCCCCGGTCTCGTCCAGGGCGGGCGCGACGTGCCGGACCAGCTCCTCGACGAGCTGCCAGGCCGGCACCCGCCGGACCCGCAGCGGGTGCACGCCCTCGCCGTCGATCCCGTCCCGCGCGGCGGCCCACAGCGCGGCCGCACCCACCTGGCCGGAGAACTCCGGTGGCGCGGTCCCGTCGGCCACGTCGTGCAGCGCACGGCGCACCAGCGCCCTGGACAGCACCGTCTGCAGCACTGCATCGTCCACAGTGGACAGCGCGTCGGCGACGCGGAACTCCACGGTGGGGAACGCCGTGGACGGCCGGACGAGCCAGAACGTCATCGACTCGTCCACCAGCGCACCACACGCCACCAGCCGCCCGACCTCGGCCCGGTAGGACTCGAGGTCCGGGAAGTACGGCGGGATCCCGGCACCGGGGAACCGGGACTGCTGCACCATCCGCCAGCTGCCGTAGCCGGTGTCCCGGCCGCGGTCGAACGGCGAGTTCACCGACAGGGCCAGCAGGGACGGCAACCACGGGCGCAGGTGGTTCATCACCCCGACCGCCGTCTCCGGATCCGGCACGCCGACGTGCACGTGGCACCCGCACGCCTCGTAGTCGCCGACCACACCCCGGTAGATCCGGTCGATGTCGCCGAACCGGCCGTCCTGGCCGTCCGAGGTGGACGGTCCGGACAGGACCGGGGTGCCGCACGAGGCGATGACCGCACCGTGCACCCGGGCCACGTCGGCGAGCGCCGCGCGGTTGCCGGCGAGCTGCTCGCGCACCTGCCGCGCCTCGGTGCACACCCCCGTCGAGGCCTCCACCTGGGTGGGCCGCAGTTCGCGGTGCAACCGGGCGCCGGGCGGCAGCGGCGGGTCGGCGGCGAGGATCGCCGCGGCACGCGGGAGGGTCGCCCCGGTGCCCGGGTCGAGCAGCAGGAACTCCTCCTCGACGCCGACGGTCAGGCCGGCGGCAGGGGCCGGGTCGCCGGGCCCTGGATCACCGAGCCGTCCGTGGCGAATCGCGATCCGTGGCATGCGCAGTCCCAGGTCTTCTCGGCGTTGTTGAACGCGACCACGCACCCCAGGTGCGTGCAGCGGGCGCTGACCTCCCGCAGCCGCCCGTCCGCACCCCGGTAGGAGGCGACGAGATCGGTGCCCCGGCGCACCACCTGCGCGGTGCCCGGAGCGAGCTCGGCCGGTGTGGCGGTCAGCGCGCGGGTGTAGCCGGTGACGTAGTGCCTGCCGACCTTGACGCCGTCCTCGGCGAGGGTGATCGAGGACCGCAGGTCGAAGCGGTTGGGGTCGAACAGGCCGGCGGCGGGGTGACCGGCGCCGCTGATCAGTTCCGTGAGCAGGAGCCCGGCGGCGGTGCCGCCGGACATCCCCCACTGGCCGAAGCCGGTGGCCACCCACACGTGCGCCGTGGCCGGGTGGTAGCGGCCGACGTAGGGCACGTCGTCCAGTGTGCTCATGTCGTGCGCCGACCAGCGGTGCGTCACCCCGGTGACGCCGAACGTCGTGGCGGCCCCGGCGAGCCGCTGGTAGCGGGCCTCGACGTCGACCGGCTCGCCCGTGCGGTAGTGCTCCCCGCCGACGATCACGTAGTGGCGGTCGCCCTCGGTGTGGCCGCGGACCGACCGGTGCGTGACCGCGTCCAGGTACATCCCCGGCGGTGCCTGCCCCTCCCCCGCGACGACGAGATCGCGGGTGATGTCCAGGCGCGCCCAGTACAGGCCGCGGTCGAAGACCGGGTAGTGGGTGGTCACCACGACGTCGCGGGCCCGGACGCGGCCGCGGTCGGTGTGCACGGTGGGCGAGGGCCGCTCGTCGAGCCCGCGTGCCCGCACGCGCTCGACGATCCGCCCGCCGAGCCGCTCGACGTGCTCGGCCAGGCCGAGCAGCCAGCGGCGCGGGTGGAACTGGGCCTGGTCGGCGAACCGCACCGCACCGACCGTGGCGATCGGCAGGTCGACGTGCTCGGTGAAGTCCGCGGGCAGGCCGGCCCCGGCCGCGGCATCGGCCTCCTCCCGCAACCGGCCGAGCTGGGCGGCGTCGGTCGAGTAGACGAAGCTGTCCCGGCGGGTCAACCCGCACTCGATGCCCAGTTCGCTCGCGGTGGCCGCCACCCACTCGACCGCGTCCAGCTGGGCGCGCCCGTACTGCGCGGCGGCCTCCGCGCCCTTGCGGGAGGCCAGCGCGGCGTACTTGAGGGCGTGCTGGGCGGTGAGCTTGGCCGTGGTGTGACCGGAGACGCCGGAGGCCACCTCCGCCGCATCGAGCACCAGCACGGACTTCCCGGCCCGCGCCAGGCCGAAGGCGGTGGTCAGCCCGGCGATCCCGGCACCGATGACCACCACGTCGGCCTCGGCGGGCAGTTCCCGCCCGGCCCGGTCCGGCGCCGGAGCGGTCTGCACCCACAGCGAACGCGGTGCGGGCAGCTCAATGGTCACGGCCCAGATTGCCCTGGCGAGCCGGGCCCGAAACGCATCGCGCCACGTCATCGGACCCGCTGAGCCGCCGGCCGCACATCCGCCGCCCGCTCATCCTTGTGCCGGTCGTCACGGTTGTCCTCGTCGTCACCGTGCCGCACCGCCCGTCCTGGCACCGGTTCCGGTGTCCGCCCCGGACCGCGTTTCCGCCGGTACGCGGGCGAAATCGGGCACGTGGCCGAGGTTACCCATCACCCGCCGGTGTTTACCGTTGGGCGGCAACGGGGATCAACTCGGGGTGAGTGGAACCGACATTTTCGTGCTGGGACTCGACGACGCGAACATGCGCACCCTGCGGCGGGTGCCCGGAGCGGAGGACTACCGTTACCACGCGCTGCTGTCGCAGGCCGACGTGCAGGAAGGCGACATCGACATCGCCGGCCTGATCGACCGGGCCGTGGCGGAACTGGACGCCTTCGACGGGAAGATCGGCGCCATCGTCGGCTACTGGGACTTCCCGGTGACCACCATGGTGCCCATCCTCGGCCGCCGCTACGGCCTGCCGACGCCGAACCTGGAAGGCGTGCTCAAGTGCGAGCACAAGTACTGGAGCCGCCTGGAGCAGCAGAAGGTCACCGACGCGCACCCGAAGTTCGCGCTCGTCGACCTCGACGGCGACCCGGAGCCACCGGCGGGTTTGTCGTTCCCGATGTGGCTCAAGCCGGTCAAGTCGTTCTCGTCCGAACTGGCCTTCCACGTCAAGGACGAACAGGACTTCGCCGAGGCCGTGCGGGAGATCCGCGCCGGGATCGGCCGCGTCGGCAAGCCGTTCCAGTACATCCTGGACCAGGTGACCGATGTGGACATCCCGGCCGAGGTGGCCGAGGCGGGCGCGCTCGCCGCGCTGGCCGAGGAGGAGATGACCGGTCAGCAGGCGGCCACCGAGGGTTTCGTGTACGACGGCGAAGTCGTCGTCTACGGTGCGCTGGACTCGCTGAACTACCCGGACAGCTCGTCGTTCCTGCGCCACCAGTACCCGTCGCAGCTGCCCGAACCGGTCGTGCAGAAGATGCGCGACGTGTCGACGAAGGTCATCGAGCAGATCGGCCTGAACAACTCCACGTTCTCCATCGAGTTCTTCTGCCGGCCGGAGACCGGTGAGGTGAAGCTGCTGGAGATCAACCCGCGGCACTCGCAGTCGCACGCGGAGATGTTCGAGAACGTCGACGGCGTGCCCGACCACTACAACATGATCGAGCTCGGCCTGGGCCGCCGCCCGCGGATGCCGCGCGGCCGCGGCGAGTACCGGATCGCGGCGAAGTGGTACCACCGCCGGTTCGAGGACGGCATCGTCAAGCGCGTCCCCACCGCCGCCGAACTGGAGCGGCTGCGGGCCGAGATCCCCGGTGTCGAGGTGGACATCGTGCCGGCCGAGGGACAACGTCTGTCCGAGATGGACGCCCAGGACAGCTACAGCTACGAACTGGCCTTCGTCTACGTCGGCGCCGACAGCGAGGAAGAGCTCAAGGACAAGTACCAGCGCACCATCGACTCGCTGCACTTCGAGTTCGAGGAGGTCTGATCGGCCATGCGGGAGGTCCGCTCCCTGCCGTACGAGATCACTGCGGAAGAACACGTCTGGATACCGGTGTCGGACGGCACGCGGCTGGCCGCGAAGATCTGGCGGCCGGTGTCCTCCGACGGCGAACCCGTCCCCGGGATCTGCGAGTACATCCCGTACCGCAAGCGGGACCTCACCGCGGTCCGGGACTCGGTGCACCACCCCTACCTGGCCGGGCACGGCTACGCGTGCGTCCGGGTGGATCTGCGGGGCACCGGCGAGTCGGAGGGTGTCCTGACCGACGAGTACGTCGAGCAGGAGCAGCGCGACGCCGAGGACGTGCTGGCCTGGATCGCGGCGCAGCCGTGGTGCGACGGCCGCACCGGCATGATGGGTATCTCGTGGGGCGCGTTCGCCGCGTTGCAGGTGGCGGCGCGGAAACCGCCGAGCCTGCGGGCCATCGTCATCTCCTCGTTCACCGACGACCGCTACTCCGACGACTTCCACTACATGGGCGGCTGCATGCTGTCGGACAACCTCGGTGAGGCCGGCACGATGTTCGCCTACAGCACGCTGCCGCCGGACCCGGCCCTGGTCGGTGAGCGCTGGCGCGACATGTGGCGCGAGCGGATCGAGGGCGTCGGGCCGTGGGTGGACACCTGGCTGGAGCACCAGCGCCGCGACGAGTACTGGTGCCACGCCTCGGTGTGCGAAAGCTACAGCGACGTCCAGGTGCCGGTGCTGGCCTCCAGCGGCTGGGCGGACGGCTACTCCAACGCGGTCACCCGGCTGCTGGCGAACCTGTCCGTGCCGCGCAAGGGCCTGATCGGCCCGTGGTCGCACAAGTACCCGCACCTGGGCGAGCCCGGCCCGGCGATCGGGTACCTGCAGGAGGTCGTGCGCTGGTGGGACCACTGGCTCAAGGACCGCGACAACGGCGCGATGGACGGGCCGATGCTGCTGACCTGGATGCAGGACAGCGTGCCGCCCTCCACGTCCTACCAGGAGCGTCCCGGCCGGTGGGTCGGTGAGCCGCAGTGGCCCTCGCCGCACATCGACTGGCGCACCTACCCCCTGGCGCCGCACCGCATCGCGCGCCGCGGCGAGGAGGTGGCGGATACCCCGCTGCCGGTGGAGTCCCCGTTGTCGGTCGGCCAGTTCGCGGGCAAGTGGGCCTCCTACAACGCACCGCCGGACCTGCCCTACGACCAGCGCGAGGAGGACGGCGGGTCGCTGGTGTTCGACGGCGACGAACTGACCGAGACGTGTGAGATCCTCGGCGCGCCGAAGGTCCGGCTGGAGCTGTCGGTGGACAAACCCGTGGCGATGGTCGCGGCCCGGTTGTCCGATGTGCACCCGGACGGGCGCGCCACCCGCGTGACCTACGGGATGCTCAACCTCACCCACCGGGACAGCCACCACGACCCCCAGCCGCTCGAACCCGGCAAGCGCTACCAGGTCGAGCTCGAGCTCAACGGGGTCGCGCAGGCTTTCCCGCCAGGGCACCGGATCCGCCTGTCCCTGTCCACTTCGTACTGGCCGCTGGCGTGGCCGGCGCCGGAACCGGCCCGGCTGACCGTCCACCCGGAGGGCAGCAGCCTGACGCTGCCGGTCCGGCCGATCCGGGAGTCCGACGAGGTGACCGGCCCGGTGTTCGGCGAGCCGGAGGGCTCGCCGCCGATGACCTCGACCGTGCTGCGGCCCGGGGAACAGCGGTGGACGGTGTCGCGTGACCTGGTCGACTACCGTTCCGCCCTGGAGATCGTCAAGGACTCGGGCACCGTGCGGCTGGACGACATCGACCTCGAGGTGTCCCGCCGCGCCTACGAGCGCTACAGCTCGGTCGCCGACGATTTCGCCTCGGTGCGCGGCGAGACGAAGTGGAGCATGACGTTCGCGCGCGGCGACTGGGAGGCCCGCACGGAGACGCACACCGTGTTGTCCTGCACGCCCACCGAGTTCGTGCTGCACGCGACGCTCGACGGGTACGAGGGTGCGCAACGGGTGTTCTCCCGCAACTGGCAGCGCCGGTTCCCGCGCGATCTGGTCTGAGTTTCGCCGCCGCGGAGCAGGGTAACCGCCACCGGTGATCGGGAAGACCAGCCTGCACGCCAAACTGCTGATCGCCCAGATGCTGCTCACCGGGCGCAAACGCACGTTCACCGATGTGGACGCCCTGCGCAAGAGCATGGGACCACGGCAGCAGCGGGAGAACGCGGTGCCCCCGCCCGCGGTGCGCGACCAGCTCGACATCGACCGCACCGAGGTGCACGGGCATCCGGTGTACACGCTGCGGCCCAGGGCGAACGCCGCCCCGCGGCACGTCCTGTACTTCCACGGCGGGGCGTACGTCCACCAGATCCAGGGCGACCACTGGAAGTTCTTCGCCCGGCTGATCGGGCGAACCGGCTGCACCGTCACCGCACCGCTGTACCCGCTGGCGCCCGGCAGCCATTACGACGAGACGCTGTCGATGATCCAGGCCACCTACAAGGAAGTGCTGGGCGGCGTGGCGCCCGGGGAGCAGATCCTGATGGGCGACTCGGCCGGCGGTGGCCTCTCCCTGACGCTCGCCCGGGCGCTGCGCGACGAGGGGCGGCCGCAGCCGAAGGAGATCGTCCTTCTCTCGCCGTGGCTGGACATCACGATGACCGACCCGGCACAGCCCGGGTACGACCGGCACGACCCGTACCTGGGCATCACCGGGCTGCGGGAGGCAGGCCGCCTCTACGCCGGCGCGCTGGACCCGGCCAGCGAGCTCGTCAGCCCCCTGCACGGCGATCTGCGCGGCCTGGGTGCGCTGAGCTGCTTCATCGGCACCCGGGATGTGCTGCTCGCCGACGCGCGCAACCTGTACCACAAGGCGGCCGCGCAGGGCGTGCCACTGGAGTACTGGGAGTACGGCGGGATGTTCCACGCGTGGATGATCGCGAACATCCCGGAAGCGAAACACGCCCTGGCCCGGATCGCGGAGCTGGTGACGCGGTGAGCGGGCTGCCGGCGGCCTCGGTGCCCGAGACGGTGCGGGTGCTCACCGGTGTCGTCGGCCCGGCGCTGGCCGGCGGGGTGATCAAACGCCGCCCCCGCGTGATGACCGCACTGGAGCGGGTCCAGGCCGACGCCTCCGCCGTGCGCACCCTGCGGAAGCTGCGGGCGCGACACGGCCCCGGGCTGTTGCGCCTGGCGGTGCCCGGCCGGTCGTTCGCCCTGGTGCTGTCCGCCGACGACGTGGGGCGCGTGCTCGCCCGGTCGCCCGAGCCGTTCACCCCGGCGAACCTGGAGAAACGCGCGGCGCTGTCGCAGTTCCAGCCGCACGGCGTGCTGATCTCCGGCGAGCCGGACCGCGCACGGCGCCGGGAGTGGAACGAACGCGCCCTGGAGACCGGCCGTCCGGTGCACCACCTGGCGCCGGCGGTGGAGGCGAAGGTCGCCGGCGAGTTCGGCGCGCTGGGGCCCGGACCACTGGACTGGGACACGTTCGCCCCGGTGTGGTGGCGGCTGGTGCGCCGGATCGTGTTCGGCGACCACGCACGCGACGACCAGGTGACCACGGACCTGCTGGAACGGTTGCGGGTGGCGGCGAACTGGTCCTACCTGCTGCCGCGGCGGCGCCGGCTGCGGGACGAGTTCCTCGGCCGGGTGCGCGCGCTGCTGGCGCACGCGGACGGGGACAGCCTGGCCGGGGCGTCGGCCGCCGACGACGAGGCGGCGAGCCAGGTCGCGCACTGGCTGTTCGCGTTCGACGCGGCCGGGATGGTGACGTTCCGGACACTGGCCCTGCTGGCCACGCATCCCGCGCAACGGCAGCAGGCCCGCCAGGACCTCGCCTCCGGAGCGGCGCGGGGTTACCTGCGAGCGTGCGTGCTGGACACGGTGCGGCTGTGGCCGACGACGCCGGCGATCCTGCGGGACACGACCGAGGAGCTGGACTGGGACGGGCACCGGGTGCCCGCCGGCACCGGTCTGCTGATTTTCGCGCCGCTGTTCCACCGCGACGAGTCCCGGTTGCCCTACGCGCACCGTTTCACGCCGGAGATCTGGCTGGACGGGCGGGCGCAGCGGGAACCGTCACTGGTGCCGTTCAGCGCCGGCCCGGGCGAGTGCCCGGCGAAGAACCTGGTGCTGTTCACGACATCGGCCGTGCTCGCGACGATGATCAGGGACCGGGACTACACAGTGGACTCCGCACCGAAACCCGTGCCCGGCCGTCCGCTGCCGGCGACCTTCGACAACTTTTCCTTGCGCCTGACGGCTCACCCGTGAGGTTAGCCCCGGATCGGGTGGGTACCGGTTCGAGTGGAATCTTCGAACGGACCGAAACGGAGCCACGATGACCGCCACGGACAAACCGGACCTGATCTCGGTGATCATCTCCGACCACCGGCACGTCGAGCGCGTCTTCACCGAGCTGGAGGCGGGCACCGGCACCCCCGAGCACCGCCGCGACCTCGCCGACCACGTGATCGCCGAGCTCGTGCGGCACTCGGTCGCCGAGGAGCAGTTCATGTACCCGGCGGCCCGCAAGTACCTGGAGAACGGCGACCAGCTCGCCGACCACGAACTGGAGGAGCACGCCGAGGCCGAGGAGGTCATGAAGCAGCTCGAGGAGGTGCCGGCGACCGACCCGCGCTTCGACGAGCTGATGCGGCAGCTCATGCAGGACATCCGGCACCACATCGAGGACGAGGAGCAGGACCTGCTGCCCAAGCTCCAGGCCGCCTGCTCGGCCGAGGAACTGCAGGACCTGGGCGACAAGGTGGAGCGGGCGAAGAAGATGGCACCGACCCGCCCGCACCCCAGCGCCCCGGACCGCCCGCCGCTGAACATGATCCTCGACCCGGGCGCCGGCCTGATCGACAAGCTCCGCGACCGGCTCTCCAAGCGCAACACCTGAACCGCACGCAGCCCCGCGCCGTTTCCGGAGCCCCTCGCCCTCCCGGCGAGGGGCTCCTCCAGTTCACGCCCCGACGGCCCCGGCCCGTCCCGGCGCCCAGCGGCGGGGGTTACATCATCTCGGGTACCGAGCGCAGGTCGGCCACCAGCGCGGCGTAGGCCTCGTCGCGGTCCGGTGCCCGCAGCACCGAGGACGGGTGCACGGTGGCCAGGACCCGCTCCGGCCGGCCGCCGAACTCCTCCGGCGCGGGCAGCAGCTCACCCCGATGAGCGGTCACCCGGAACGACGGCCCCATCAGCGACGACGCGGCGGTGGCCCCGAGCAGAACCACCACCGCCGGCTGCACGGCCTCGAGCTCGGCCACCAGCCACGGCCGGCACGCGACGATCTCCCCGCGGGACGGCTTCTTGTGGATCCGCTGCTTGCCCCGCTCGCCGCGGACGAACTTGAAGTGCTTCACCGCGTTGGTCACGTACACCTGCGAGCGGTCGACGCCGGCCTCGTCGAGCGCGCGGTCCAGCAGCCGGCCCGCGGGGCCGACGAAGGGCTCCCCCGCGACGTCCTCCTTGTCCCCCGGCTGTTCCCCGAGCATCAGCACCTTCGCCGGCGCCGGGCCGTCCCCGAACACGGTCTGCGTCGCGTCCCGGTGGAGGTCGCAACCCTGGCACCGCAGCGCCGCCGAGCGGAGCCGGTCCAGCGAGCGGCTGTCCGGCACGAACTCGGCGGCGTCGCGCCGGGTACTCGTGGCCATCAGCTGCCCGGGCGGTCCACGTCACCCCGCCACGCGCCGGTCTCCTGACCGCCACGCTTTTCGATGAACGCCTTGAACCGCTCCATGTCCCCGTGCACCCGGCGGTCCAGGATGCCCAGCTTGTCGGCCGCCTTCTCGACGAACCCGTCCGGGTCGATGTCCATTTGCGCGGTCACGCGGGTCTGGTTGTCCCCCAGGCGGTGGAAGGTGATGACCCCGGCGTGGCTCGGGCCGGAGTCGGCCCGCCACGCCACCCGCTCGTCCGGGTGCTGCTCGGTGATGGTGGCGTCGAACTCGCGCGTCACCCCACCGATCTTGGTCACCCAGTGCGTGTGCGTGTCGTCGATCTGCCGGATCTGCTCGACACCCTCCATGAACTCCGGGAAGGACTCGAACTGGGTCCACTGGTTGTAGGCGGTGTGCACGTCGACGTCCACGTCGACGGATTCGGTGATCGTGCTCATGTCGGCATTTCTCCTTTCACCGGGTCGCTGTCCGGGTACCTCGCGGCTCGCCGGTTACACGTCCGCCGGTACCGGCAACCGTTCCGGAACCGGGGCAGGATGGCCGGCCGCCCCGGACCCGGCCGATCACGCGGACGGCTCCAGGAGGATCTTGATCGCGCCGTCCTGCTTCTGCTGGAACATCCGGTAGGCGTGCGGCGCGTCCGACAGGGGCAGCCGGTGCGTCGCGAAGCCCTCGACGCCCAGCGGGTCCCCGTCGCCGGACACCAGCGGCAGCACGTCGTCCATCCAGCGCCGCACGTTGGCCTGGCCCATCCGCAACTGGATCTGCTTGTCGAACATGTCCATCATCGGCAGCGGGTCGAGCATGCCGCCGTAGACGCCGGACAATGAGATCGTGCCGCCGCGGCGCACCGTGGCGATGGCCTGGTGCAGCACCGCGAGCCGGTCCACGCCGCCCTTCTCCATCAGCGGCGCGGCGACCTGGTCCGGCAGCAGCCCGACCATCTGGTGGGCGAGCTTGCCCAGTGGTGCGCCGTGGGCCTCCATGCCGACCGCGTCGATCACCGAGTCGGAGCCGCGGCCCGCGGTCATCTCCCGCACCGCGCCCGGCACGTCCTTCTCCGCGCGTGCGTCGATGGTGGTGACACCGTGGCGTTCGGCCAGCGCCAGCCGCTCGGGCACGAGGTCGACGCCGATCACCGTGCCGGCGCCGCGGTGCGCGGCGATGCGGCAGCACATCTGACCGATGGGGCCGAGCCCGAACACCGTGACGCTGCCGCCCTCGGGGACACCGGCGTACTCGACGGCCTGCCACGCGGTGGGCACGACGTCGGAGAGGTAGACGAACCGGTCGTCCGGCGGGCCCTCGGGCACCTTGACCGGGCCGTACTGGGCCTGCGGGACCCGCAGGTACTCGGCCTGCCCGCCGGGCACCTGCCCGTAGAGCTTGGTGTAGCCGAACAGGGCGGCTCCCTTGCCCTTGTCGGTCACCTGGGTGGTCTCGCACTGCGACTGGAGTCCCTGATCGCACATGAAGCAGTGGCCGCAGGAGATGTTGAACGGCACCACGACCCGGTCGCCGGGCCGGAGGTTCGGCACGCCGGAGCCGACCTCCTCCACGACGCCCATCGGCTCGTGACCGAGGATGTCCCCGGCCTCCAGGAACGGGCCGAGCACCTCGTACAGGTGCAGGTCGGAGCCGCAGATACCGGTCGAGGTGACGCGGACGATCGCGTCCGTGGGCTCCTCGATCCGCGGGTCCGGGACGTCGTCCACGCGGACGTCACGCTTGCCGTGCCAGGTAACAGCCTTCATGCCCGTCCGTGTGCCCGCGGCCCGGGGGGTGAAACATCTACCCGCCGAGCCGGCCGTGGTCACGGACGAGGTCGAGGACGACCCGGCGGACCCGCAGCACCTGCTCGGCGGTGAGCGTCGGCACGCCGGCGAGCAGCGCTTCGGTCAGCTCCTCGCGGAAGTCGTGCGCCGGGGGCGGGTGCTCGCCCCCGCCGGGCCGGCCGACCAGCCGGATGTCGGACGCCTTGCGGCCGCGCTCGCCGTCGGAAACCGTGAACTCCACGACCACTCCGGGCGTGATCAGCCGCTTGTCCACGTCGAGATCGTTGACGTGCATGAAGACGTCCTCACCACCTCCTTCCGGCGACACGAACCCGTACCCGCGCATCTCGTCGAACCGGACGACCTTGCCCCTGACCACGAGCCCCCACCCTCCCGGCGAAGTATCGCGCCAAGGTACGCCCTTGCCACGACCCCGCACAACGGGCCGGGGTGTCACCGGCGGCGACCGTGGGTACCCGGGCCGGTGGAGCGGGGTCCACTGTGGAGAGGTGACGGGATGAAACTGCTGTACAAGCCGCTGAGCCTGGCCGTGAGCGCGCTGGGCGGGATCCTGGCCGGCAGGCTGTTCAAGCAGGCGTGGCGGGCCGCGACCGGGGAGGACGAGGCACCGGAGGCCACGTCGTCGGACTACTCCACCCGCGAGGTGATCACCGCGGCGGTGCTGCAGGGTGCGATCTTCGGCGGCGTCAAGGCGGCGGTCGACCGCGCCGGTGCACGCGCTTTCACCAAGGCCACCGGCAAGAAGCTCGACTAGGTCCGGTGCCCGGTACGCACGGCTCTGCGGGCGCGGTCACCGTACATGGACAACGCCCGCAGCGCCGCGCCCAGCTCCGCGATGTCCGCCGGGTCGGTCAGCGACCGGCCGAGCACGTCGCTGATCCGTTTCACCCGGTGCCGCACCGTGTTCGGGTGGCAGTAGACGCGCTCGGCGATCTGCTTCGTGGAGCCGCCGCAGTCGAACCAGGCGCGCAGCGTCAGCAGCAGCACGTTGCCCTCCTCGCCGGGCAGCTCCAGGATCGGCCGCAGCACCTGACCGGCCAGTTGCGCGGACGCCTCCGGATCGCTCGCGACGAGCCCGGCCAGTGGTGACTCCTGGAACCGCGCGACGCCCTTCGTCCCGGGCGGCAGGCTGTTCATCGCCACGCGCGCCAGGTGCAGCGCCCTGGCCGTGTCGCCGAGGCCGGCGAACACCGGGCTGACCCCGACCCGCGCACGCGGGTTGTCCCGCAGCAGTTCCAGCACCCCGTCCGCGTCACGCACCGACACCACCCCGATCTGCAGCTCGGGCGTGAGCCGCCAGGCCGAGGCGTGGTGCCGTTCCCGCAACCGGGCCTCGATCAGGGGCAACGCCTCCTGGCCCAGCCCGGGGGCCTCCGCCGCGACCACGACGAACGTGCCCTCCAGGGGCAGGTCGAGCATCCGCGCGATGTCCCACAGCGTGCCCTCGGTGGCGCTGCCCCCGGCGAACAGCGCCTCCACCAGCGCCAGCCTGCGGTTCTGCCGGGTCCGGCTGATCTCGGCCATGGTCGCCCGGTAGGTCGAGGTCAGGTCCTCGGTGTAGTCGTCCATCAGGTCCCAGATGGCGGTGGTCGCCGTAACCAGCGTGGCGACGTCCTGCGCGGGCGTGGTCAGCTCGACGAAGCACTGCCACACCTCGGTGAACCCGATCCGGAACGCCCGCAGCAACTCCGGCAGCGGGGCGCCCGCCAGCGCCCGGTCGCGGCCGGTCGCGCGCGCCTGGGACAGATCGGGTGCGCCGGACTCGGACAGGGCGCGGACCAGGAACTGGAGGTTGTCGCGGCAGGAGGCGAACAACTCGTCGTGGGAGACGAACCGCTGCTCGCGGTAGACCGTCATCTCCGCGAGGATCTGCTCGTAGGTCGCCTTGGTCATCTCCGGCAACCGCGTCAGGGCGCGGCCGGCCAGGCCGGCCACCGCGGGGTCGGCGCCCGTGTACCTCATGAGATGTCCGTCCTCCTCGTCGAGGGCTCGCGAGTGGACATCTAACACGAAAGTGTCCAACTGTGCGTAACCGCAGCGCAAAGCCCCGCATCTGCGGAAAAATGCGGGGCTTTGTCGTCGCAATCGCGGACGGTCACCTCATCTCGGCCGCTGCGGTCCGCACCGCCTCCCGGATGCGCGAGTAGGTGCCGCAACGGCAGATGTTGCGGATCTCGTCGAAGTCGGCGTCGCTGATCTCGCGCCCCTCCGCGCGGGCCTGCTTGACCTTCGCGATGGCCGCCATGATCTGACCGGGCTGGCAGTAGCCGCACTGCGCGACGTCCCGGTCGAGCCACGCCTGCTGCATGGGGTGCAGTTCGCCGGTCTCCGGGTCGGCCAGCCCTTCGATGGTGGTGATCTCGTCGTCCGGCCCGATCGCCGACACCGGCACCGAGCACGGGTTGAACGCCTTGCCGTTGATGTGGCTCGTGCACGCCTTGCACACGTTGATACCGCAGCCGTACTTCGGACCGGTGATGCCGAGCAGGTCACGCAGCACCCACAGCAACCGGACCTTGTCGTCGGCGTCGACCGTGACCCGCTTGCCGTTGACCGTGAAAGTGTGTTGGGACAACGAAGTCTCCTCAGAAGGTGTGGGCCAGGCCGTCGACCGGCGATTCGGGCACCGGCGGCACCTTCGGCTTCGGCTCGAAGCTCAGCGTGCCGTGGTTGATCGGGAAGCGCGTCGGCATCTTCCCCACCGCCCGGCCGTAGGCGCAGGCCGCCGCGGCGAACGAGCTGGCGACCGCGAGCTCACCCGCGCCGCCGGGCTCACCGGTGGTGGCGGGCAGGACCACGACCTCGATCTCCGGCGGCGTGTTCCACTGCCGGGTGTAGAAGTAGTTGTCCCAGCTCGCTTCCAGCGGCAGGCCCTTGTCGATGTGCAGGCTCGAGGTGAGCGCGAGCGCGATGCCGTCGTTGACGCAGCCGATCGTCTGCGCCTCCAGGCCCTTCGGGTTGATCGGCAGGCCGGCGTCCACGACCGCGACCGCCTTGGTGACGCGCGGCCCGGCGACGCCGTTGCGGACCTTGCGGTTGACCGTCTCCGGCCGGCAGTCGATCTCCATCAGGACCGCGCTGACGCTCTTGTACTCGTGGTGCAGCGCGATGCCCTGGGCGGTGCCGGCGGGCATCTTCCGGCCCCAGTTGCCGACCTCGGCGACCTTGTCGAGGACCTTGCGGATGCGGTCGTCCTTGAGGAAGTTCCGCCGGAACGTCAACGGGTCCTGGCCCATCTTCGCGGCGAGCTGGTCGACGATCAGCTCACGCGCGCACACCACGTTCGGCGAGTACACGTTGCGCATGCTGGCGGTGTGGAACTTCAGCGGCACCTCGTTGAGCAACTGCGTGGTGGCGCCGAAGTTGTAGGGCATCGAGGTGGACAGCATGAACACCGTCTGGGAGAACCCGATGTCACCGACGGGCAGCTTCGCCGCGACGGCGGTGAGGATCTCGCCGAGGCCGTGGCCGAAGTCGGTGGTGACGCTGGTGTGCCGCTGCTCGTAGCTGACCACGTTGCCCAGCGCGTGGTTGACCCGCACGCGGGACAGGCACATCGGGTGGGTGCGCCCGTGGCGGGCGTCGTCGGCGCGGTGCCACATGAGCTTGACCGGCTTGCCCATCTTCTTCGAGATCTCCGCGGCCTCCAGCGCCGCGTCGCCGAACAGCTTGCGCCCGAACGAACCGCCGCCGGTGACGACGTGCACCTTGACCGCCGGGATCGGCAGGCCGAGCATCGCGGCGACCTTCTCCTGCGTCACGATCGGCGACTTGAGGCCGGACCAGATCTCGGCCCGGTCGGCCCGCACGTCGGCGATCGCGCAGTTGGTCTCCAGCGCGCTGTTGCTGGCGAAGGCGAACACGAACTCGGCGTCGATCGACTGCGTCAGCACCGGCGGCACGGCCAGCGGCAGCGCGGCGGCACGCAGCTTCGCCTCGACGGTCGCGTCCGACTCACCGTCCACTGTGCCCGGTCCCCAGTCCACCTTCAGCGCGCGGACCGCGTCGATGCACTGGCCGAACGTGTCCGCCCGCACGGCGACGCCGCTGGAGACGGTGACGACGTCGGTGACGCCGGGCATCGCCTTGACCTCGGCGAGGTTGGCGACCGAGCGCACGGTGCCGTTGATCGTCGGCGGCCGGCAGACCATGGTCGGCTTCGCGCCCGGGACCTGGAGGTCCATCGTGAAGCGCTTGCGCCCGGTGACCGCGTCGAGCGCGTCGATGCGGGTGGTGGGTGTGCCGATGATGCGGAACTCGGAGGTCTTCTTGAGCGTGGCGGAGACCTCCTCGGTGCGCGCGGCGGCGGCGGCCTCGGCCAGGGACCCGTACGTGGCGGTCCGCCCGGAGGCGGAGCGGATGACGCCGTCGCGGGCGGTGAGCGTGGCGGCGTCGACCTTCCACTGCGCGGCCGCGGTGGCCAGCAGGCGGGCGCGGGCGATCGCCGCCGCGGTGCGCACCGGCTGGTACAGCGAGCGCACCGAGTTCGACCCGCCGGTGAGCTGGTTGAACACCAGCTCCGGGCGGGCGTCGGCGAGGTTGACGCCGACCTTGCTCAGCGGCAGGTCCATCTCCTCGGCGATGAGCATGGCGACCGTGGTGGTGATGCCCTGGCCGACCTCCGCGCGCGGCACGGCGAACGAGACGGTGTCGTCGCGGTTGACCTGGATCGCGATGAGGCCGGAGGTCGGCATCGCGGCGAGCGTGAGGGCGTCACCGAGGTCCAGGACGTCGGCCGGGCCGGGGAGGGTGGGGATCGCGGCGCCGGCCGGTGCGGGGGCGGCGAGATCACCGCCGAGCTTCGCCGCGACCGCCAGGGTGGGCGCGGCGAGGAGATAACCGAGGAACCGGCGCCGTTCCAGGGCCGGGGCCCCGTCACCGGGCGCGGGCGATCGCCGTTGATGCGCCATCGAGAAGTCCTTCCGAGATCCACGTTGATCGCGGTCACGATAGGAATCGGGGTCCGGCAGGGTCAACGATGAGTAGCCGTGCCCGCGCATCTCTGTGACGGGATGACAGCCGGGTGCCACACAACTGTGACGTGGACACAGCCGAACGTCGTATCAGCGCTCGGCCGAACGGCCCATCCCGGGACAGCGGTGCGGGCGGAGACCGCCGGCCTCCGCCCGCACCGCTGTCGCGTCCTCAGTCCGCCGCGTGCATGATCACGCCGCGGATGTTCTTCCCGTCGCGCAGGTCCTGGTAGCCCTCGTTGACCTCGTCCAGGGTGTAGCGCTTCGTCACCAGCTCGTCCAGCTTCAGGTGCCCCGCCTGGTACAGGCGCAGCAGCCGCAGGATGTCGTACTGCGGGTTGGCCGACCCGAACAGCGTGCCCTTGACCGTCTTCTCGAACAACGTCATCACGCCGCCGGACAGGTGCACCGTCAGCTTCTCCGGGTTGGCCAGGCCGGTGATCACGACCGTGCCGCCCTTGCCGATCACGTTGAACGCGTCGGTGACGACCTGCTCGTCCACCGTCCCGACGGTGATCAGCGCCTGGTCGGCCATCTGGCCCCAGGTCAGCTCCGTCACCTTCTCGGCGGCCTCGGCGGCATCGGCGAAGGCGTGCGTGGCGCCGAGTTCGAGCGCCTTCTCGCGCTTGAACTCCACCGGGTCCACCGCGATCACGTTGGCGGCGCCGGCGTGCGCCGCGCCCTGCACCGCGTTGATGCCGATCCCGCCGATGCCGTAGACCACACACGTGTCCCCGGCCCGGACACCGCCGGCGTAGTTCGCCGACGCCCAGCCGGTCGGCACCCCGCAGCCCACCAGCACCGCGGTCTCCAGCGGCAGCCAGTCGTCCACCTTGACCACGGAGTGCTGCGAGATCGTCGCGCGCTCGCTGAACGTGCCCAGCATGCACATGCCGCCGTAGTCGGTGCCGCCGCGGTGGAAGCGGAACGAGCCGTCGGGCAGGTTCCCGTTGAGGATGGTGGCTCCCATGTCGCACAGGTTGGACCGGCCGGTGGCGCAGTAGCGGCAGTGGCCGCAGTTCGGGATGAACGAGCACACGACGTGGTCGCCCGGCTGGACCTTGGTCACGCCCGGGCCGACGTCCTCGATGATGCCGGCGCCCTCGTGCCCGCCCACGATCGGGAACCGCGGCACGAGGTCGTTGTCGATCAGGTGCAGGTCCGAGTGGCACAGCCCGGCGGCCGTGTACTTGATCAGAACCTCGCCCGCACGCGGCCCGTCGAGCTCGAGTTCCTCGATCTCGAACGGCTTGCCCGCGGAGTGCAGGACTGCGGCTTTGGTCTTCACACCGATCACCTCTTTGTGACAGGGGTCTCATCCACCGACGGCTCTATCATGCCATCTCCGGCCAGCGCCGCGGCAGCGTCAAGTAGACCGTCCGTCCATCGGTCGAGGGTGGCGCGCCCCGCTTCCGCGCTCGCCCCGGCGGGGTCGCCGAGCACCCCGTTCGGACTCACCCCGCGCACGCCTTCGCCGCGCAACCGCCCGATCAGCTCGGACAGCGGACGCGTCACCCCGGCCTGGAAACGGTTTATGCGCACGGCTTCCGGCCGCACCGCCAGCATCACCGACGTCTCCAGCCGCCCGGCGTGGGTGTCACCGGCGGGGCCGTCCGGCGACCAGGCGCGCACGTTCCGCCCCTCGGCCCGCAGTGTCCGCACCGCGCGGCGCACCGGCATCGCGTTGCCGCCGTGCGCGGACACCAGGAGCACCCCGGCGAAGGCGTCCGCGGAGCGCACCAGCTCGACCAGGACGAGTTCGGTGGCTTCCTGGCCGATCGACAGCGTGCCCGCAAAACCCGCGTGTTCCCCGCTGGATCCGAACGGCAGCGCGGGTGCCACGACGATCTCCGGCCGCACCCGGCCGAGGCGCCGGCACAGCTCGACCGCGATCTCGGTGTCCACCGTGTACGGCAGGTGCGGGCCGTGCTGCTCGGTGGCGCCCAGCGGTACCACCAGGAGACGGCGCTCCCCCAGTTCGGGCCAGGCGAGGTCGGCCAGGTTCACGGTTGGATCCCGTTCGGCGCGGCACCGCGCGGCGGAACCGCGGCGGAACGCTGCGGCCGGCGGGCCGGCCAGTTCGACAGGTCGGGGACGAGCGGGCCCGGTTCGCCCTCGCGCAGGCACCCGCGCCACACCCCGGCGCCGTAGGCGAGGTCGGCGGCGGCGCGCGCCAGCAGCCAGCGGGGCGGGTCGAGGTCCGGCCGGGTGCGCACCCAGTCCAGCAGATGCCGCGCGTAGGCCAGCGCGAGGACGCGGCGGCCGCGGCGGGACAACGCGAGCAGCGGGACCGCCGCGGGACCCCACGCGCCGGTGAGCGCACCGCCGAGGAAGCGCCCGGCCGCGAGGTGCCCGCGCAGGGCGATGCCCAGCGCCTCGCGCGCCGGCACGCCGAGGGGTGCCAGCTTGCGCGGCAACAGGGCCGCGGTGCCGAGTGCGATCGCCACCGCGGCCGTCGGGCGGCCGGTGGCGAGCGCGAGCCAGGCCAGGGCCGTCCAGCCGGACACCCGGACCGGGGCGAGCGCTCGCCGGCCGTGCCGGCGCGCCAGCGGAGCGGCCGAGGTGCCGTAGCTGTAGCGCTGCCCCAGCCAGGCCCGCCAGGTGGTGCGGGGCTCGTGCGCCACCTCCGACCGCGGTTCGTACCGCACCGATCCGCCCGCGTCCACCAGCCGCCAGATCAGGTCGACGTCCTCGCCGAAGCGCAGGTCCTCGTCGAACCCGTGGATCGCCCGCAACGCCGAGGTGCGGACGACGAGCGCGGCCGTGGGCAGGTAGGTGATGCGCCCGCGCGGGCGCACCTGCGCCGGGACGGGACCCATGTCCAAAGCGGACCCGTCGCGTTCGTAGCGGGCCAGCGCCCCGTCGCCCGGCGTGCTGCGCACCCGCGGCGCGACGGCCACCACCGCGGGGTCCTCGAACTGCGCGAGCAACGGCGGGAGCCAGCCCGGCCGGGGCCGGGTGTCGGCGTCGAGGAAGGCGACCAGCTCGGTGGTGACCTTGCGCCAGCCGGTGTTGCGGGCCGCGGCGGGGCCGCGCGGCACCGGGTGGCGGTCGACGGCGTGCGGGACCGGCACGGCCGACCCGTCGTCGATCACCAGGGTCTCGCGGAGCCCGGCCAGGCACGGCAGGAGCGCGGCGAGCCGGTCGGCGTGGTCGCGCACGGGCACGACGGCGGTGACGTCCCGCGGGGTCAGCGTGGCCTCGGGGTAGCCGGGGTGGACCAGGCCGGCGAGGACGAGTTTCCCGGCGAGCCGCCGGTGGTGGGGCTTGTCGCCGACCTCGGCGCCGGCCGCCCACGCGGCGTACAGCCGGGCGCCCGTGGCGGACAGGGTGATGACCCGCAGCGGCGCACCGCCGACGAGCACCCGGCCCCCGGCGACCACCTTCGTCGAGGGATCCACGCGCAGCACCGTCATGCGGTGAACCCCCCGTCCGCGTGCACCACCGTGCCGGTGATCGCGCTCGCGTCGGGCCCGCACAGCCAGCACACCGCGGCCGCCACCTCCCCGGGTTCGAGCAGCCGCTCGGCGAGCTGGTGCCGGGCGAACTCCTCGACGTCGTCCAGCTCGTACAACGCGGCGGTGGCCGCGAGCATCGGGGTGCGGGTCGATCCGGGCGACACCGCCGTCGCGGTGACGCCGGTGCCGCGCAGGTCCGTGGCGAGACCGCGGACCAGCCCGGTGACGGCGTGCTTGGCCGCGTTGTAGCCGGCCAGCCGCCACAACCCGGTGTGGGCCGCGGCGGAGGCCAGCGCGACGAAGCGCCCGCTGCGCGGCTGGGGGCGGCGCAGCAGGGCCGGCACGGCCGCGCGGGCGAGGTGGAAGACGCCGTCCACCCCGGCACCGAACAGCGATTCCCATTCGGCATCGGTCGTTTCCCACAGCGGCCGCCCGCCGGCCATCACCGCGGCGGCGGCGACGGCCGCGTCCAGCCCGCCGAACTCGCGCTCGGCGACGCGGACGGCCTCGTCGAGCGCCCCCTGGTCGCGCACGTCGGCGACGACGTCGATCACCTGTCCGGGCCACTTCGCGGCGATCCCGGCGAGCTGCTCGCGTCGCCCGAGCGGGTAGTCCAGGCCCGGCAGGTCCGCCGCGATGTCCACGGCGACCACCCGCCAGCCCTCGTCCGCGAGCCGGTGCACGACGGCCGCGCCGATGCCCCGGGCCGCCCCGGTCACCACGGCCACCCGCCCGGCAACCTGATCGCTCACAACGACACCCCCGCCCGGTGTCCCTCCACCACCGCGGCGTGCGCGCGCCGCGGGGCCAGGCAATCACCCGCCCGCAGGACCGGGAAGGGCGCGTCGCGCAGCGCGTGCCACAGCGAATCCTCCGGTGCCTGGTGCGTCGCGCACACCACCCAGTCGCGGTGGACCTGCCGGACCTCGCCGGTCGTGTGCCTGAGCACCCGCAACACCACGCCCCCATCCTCCGCCGCCGCGGCACCGAGCACCATTTCGTCCGTCGACTCGGTCACCCCGAGCGCGTGCGCCCGCCGCGCGAACAGCTCCCGGTCCAGTGTGATCCCCAGATCCTGTCCCACGACCATCCCCGGCGTCGACAGCGTCACCCGGCACCCGCGCCGCGCCAGCAGCTCCGCCACCGAGGTCGCGGGGTGGAAACCGGTCTCGTCGATCACCACCACCGAGCCCGAGGGCGACACCCCGCCCAGCACGTCCCGCGCGTGCACCACCCGCGGCAGCCCCGCCGCCCACTCCGGCACCACCGGGCGGGCGCCGGTCGCCAGCACGACCGCGTCCGGCGCCTCCGCCAGCAGCCGGGACGCGGTCACCGCCACCCCGGTCCGCAGGTCCGCACCCTCCGCCCGGCACTCCCGCGTCAGGTCGCGCACCAGGTCCCCCAGCTCGGCCCGGCCGGGCGCCGTGGCCGCCAGCGCGATCTGCCCGCCGGCCGACGCCGCCCGTTCGTACAGCGTGACCTGGTGCCCCCGCTGCGCGGCCGTGGCCGCCGCCCGCAGGCCCGCCGGGCCGCCGCCCACGACCAGCACCCGCTTCGGCCGCGGTCCCGGCGCGGGCAACGGCACCGCCTCCCGCCCGGCGCGCGGGTTCGCCACGCAGCCCAGCCACCGGTTCAGCCCCACCCGGCCCGCGCACTCCTGGTTGCACGACAGGCAGGTCCGCACCGCCTGGCCCGCGCGGGCCCTGGCGGCGAACGCCGGGTCCGCGATCTGCCCGCGCACCACCCCGACCAGGTCGCACAGGCCCTCCGCGAGTGCGTGTTCGGCCTCCGCCGGGTCCTTGATCCGCCCGATGCCGACCACCGGCAGCGACACCGCCCGCCGGAACGCCCCGGCCACCGGCAGCGCATACCCGCGCGGCACCGCCATCGACGGTTCGACCAGGTACAACGTCGCGGTCGCGACGCCGATGGAGGTGTTCAGGTAGTCCACGCCGGGCGCGATCATCCGCGCCACCTCGACCGCCTCGCCGAGCGTGACACCGCCCTCGACCAGGTCGTCACCGGAGAGCCGCACGCCCAGCGCCCGCGACGGCCCGATCGCCGCGCGCACGGTGCCGATGATCTCCCGCAGGATCCGGGCGCGGTTCACGAGCGGCCCGCCGTAGTCGTCGGTCCGCAGGTTGGTCGCGGGCGCCAGGAACCCGCGCACGAGCGAGGACTGCGAGCACTGGATCTCCACCCCGTCGAACCCACCCTCGGCGCAGTGCCGCGCGACCCGGCCGTACCCGGCGACGACCTCGGCGATCTCCGCGCGCGACATCGCCTTGGGCACCTCCCGGAACAGCGGATCCGGCACCGGCGAGGGCGCCCACACCACGCGGCGCGAGTACCGCGACCACGCCTGACCGCCGTTGTGGTTGAGCTGCGCGAAGATCGGCACGCCGTGCGCGTGCACCGCGCCGGTGATCCGCCGGTAGCCGGGCACGACCTCGGGCCGGTAGCCGTGGATCACCTTCTCGTAGGGCCAGTCCGAGGGGTGCACGACGTGCTCCTCGGAGATGATCAGGCCGGCACCGCCGGCGGCCCGGGCGGCGTAGTACGCGGCGTGCTGCTCGGTGGGCAGGTTGCCGGCCGCGTAGTTGGTCAGGTGCGCGGCGAACACGATCCGGTTGCGCACCTCGACCGGCCCCAGCCGCAGCGGTTCGAACAGCAGGCTCACAGCGCCACCGCCGCGCGCCTGCCCTCCAGGACGGCCTCGTGGATCGTCCGCGGCGCCACCGCGTCCCCGACCGCGACACCGGGCAACGCCGGATCCGGCCACCGGTGTCCACAGTGGACCAGCACCGCGCACGGCAGCTCCCGCACCGCCCCGGTGTGCACGTCCTCCGCCACCACGTGGTCCCGCCGCACCACCCGCGGGCGGGACCGCTTCACCAGCGTCACCCCGGCCCGCTGCAGCCGGGTGTTGACGCCGGCGAGGTCGCCCGTCCGGGCAGCGATCACCGGGTCCGGGCTGACGATCGCCACCGCACGGCGGCCCGCCAGCAGCTCCGCGACCCCGGCGCCGACCCAGTCGCCGACCGGGTCGTGCACCACGACCGGCCCGTCCGGCAGGGCCGCACCGGCCAGCACGGTCACCACGTCGAGCACCGCACCGCCCTCGACGGCGTAGTCCCGGGGACCGGCGGTACTGCCGGTCGCGACGATCACCGGCCGCCCGTCCGGCTCGCGGGTCTCCACCCCGGTCGAGACCCGCACGCCCAGCCGCCGGACCTCGGCCTCCAGCCAGTCCACCAGCCGCCCGAGCCGCTCCCGTCCGGCGACCCGCGCGGCGATCCGGACCATGCCGCCGAGCCGGTCGTCCCGCTCGGTCAGCTCCACATCGAACCCGCGCAGCGCGAGCACGCGTGCGGCCTCCAGCCCGGCCGGCCCCCCGCCGGCCACCAGCACGGCACCGGATCCCGGCCCGCCCAGGGGATCCTCCGTCTCGTGCCCGCTGCGCGGCTCGCCGATGCAGCTGACGACCGGGTTGCGCGGATCCCGCACCCGGCACATCTGGTTGCACAGCACGCACGGCCGGGGCGTGCGGCCGATCCGGACCTGCCGGACCAGGTCCGGATCGGCGATCAGCGCGCGGGTCATCTCGACCAGCCCGGCGTACTCCAGGGCCTGCTCCGCGCGGGCCGGGTCGACCACACTGCCCTGCAGCACCGTCGTCACCGACCCGGCCAGACTCCGGCACAGCCCGGCGTTGAAGCCCGGCTCGGTCCGCAGATCCGGGCGGGAGTCCGCGAACGCCGAACCCCGCACCGGCACCAGGTAGTCCAGCAGACCGGCCACGTCGTGCACGAGCGCGGCCGCCTGTTCCGGGGTGATCCCCGCCCACGGGGCGCCTTCGTCGCACGCCAGGCGCAGCCCGAGGATCCGGTCACCGATGGCCGCCCGGACCGCGGCCAGCACCTCCCGCAGCAGCCGTCCGCGGTCGCCGTAGGCGTCGCGCCGGTGGTTGGTCAGGCCGGAACAGAACTGCCGCACCAGCGAGTACTGCCCGGCGTCGATCTCCACACCGTCCACTCCGGATTCGGCGGCCAGCGCCGCGGAGTCGCGGAACCCTGCGATCAGCGTGGTGATCTCCGGCTCCTCCATCTCCATCGGCAGTTCACGGCTCACCGGGTCCGGCACCCGCGACGGCGCCCACAGCGCCGACTGGTGGTAGGCCGAACTCCCCTGCCCACCGGCGTGCCCCAGCGAGGCCACCACCAACGTCCCGTGCGGACGGCAAGCGTCCACAACGGACCGCCAGCCCGGCCCGCACGCCGCGGCCAGCGGTGCGCGTTCGCAGGGCCAGTCCGAGTCGTGCACGCCGGCGGTCTCGGTGACCACGATCCCGGCGCCACCCTCGGCGCGCCGCCGGTAATAGGCGACGTGCCGGTCCGCGAGCGCCCGGCCGCGGGCCAGGTTGGTTTCGTGCGGGCCGAAGAGGACCCGGCTCGGGGCGGTGCGGCCGCCGACCCGGACGGGGCCGGTCAGCCCGGTCATCGCGCCGGCTGGAACCCCGCGAGCGGGCTGGTGTCGCAGGCCCGGTCCGGCCGCGTGCCGCCCTCGGGCGGCCCGAACCCGATGCTGACCGACACCTTGCTGCTCCGGCGGCTCTTGCGGGTCGTGGAGTGCGAGTGGTCGATGTGCGAGCGCGGGGCGGGCGTGCCCACGGTGGCCAGCGCCAGTTCACCCCGGCCCTTGACGCATTCGGGGTCCGGCCCGTCCAGCGGCAGGCCGGTGAAGAACTTCGCCGCCATGCACCCGCCCTGGCAGGAGTCGTAGGCGGAACACGACGTGCACGCACCGCCGGTCTGCGGACCACGCAGGCGCTCGAACAGCTCCGAGGTGCGCCACACGCCGGCGAACCCGCCCGCGTCGCGGACGTTGCCGGCCAGGAACTCCTCGTGGATCGCGAACGGGCAGGCGTAGACGTCGCCGACCGGGTCGATCAGGCACACCACGCGGCCCGCGCCGCACAGGTTGAGACCGGGCAGCGGGTCCGAGCCGAGCGCGTTGAGGTGGAAGAACGAGTCGCCGGTGAGGACCTGCTCGCCGTGCGCGACCAGCCAGTCGTAGAGCTGCCGCTGCTGCCCGGCGGTCGGGTGGAGCTCGTCCCAGGTGTCGGCGCCGCGGCCGGACGGGCGCAGCCGCGTGATGCGCAACTGGGCGCCGTAGCGGTCGGCGATGGCCTTGAACTCGTCGAGCTGCCCGACGTTGTGGCGGGTCATCACCACCGACAGCTTGAAGTCGCGGAAACCGGCGTCGCTCAGGTTCCGCATCGCCCGGATCGCGGTGTCGTAGGAACCGGGCCCCCGCACGTGGTCGTTGACCTCGGCGGTGGCGCCGTCGAGGGAGATCTGCACGTCCACGTAGTCGCTGGCGGCCAGCCAGCGGGCCCGCTCGGGGGTGAGCTTCACGCCGTTGGTGGAGAACTTGACGCCCACCTGGTGGTCCACCGCGTACTCGACGAGCTCCCAGAAGTCGGCGCGCACGGTCGGCTCGCCACCGCCGATGTTGACGTAGAAGACCTGCATGCGCTGCAGCTCGTCGATGACGGCCTTGCACTCCGCCGTGCTCAGCTCCCGCGGGTCACGGCGGCCCGACGAGGACAGGCAGTGCACGCACGAGAGGTTGCAGGCGTAGGTCAGTTCCCAGGTCAGGCAGATGGGCGAGGTGAGCCCCTGCTTGAAGTGTTCGACGAGCTTCATCGCACGCCCTTCGTGGTGGGTTCAGCGCGGTTCGATCGTGCCGTTGTCGGCCAGTCCCGCCAGCGCCGCGAGGTAGGCCGGGCGCTGGTCGGCGGGGACGCCGGCGGCGTCGAGCGTGGTGTGCACGTCGGGCTGGTCCCCGAGCGTGCGCACCACCTCGACCAGGATCTTCGTCTTCAGGAACGACAGCCTCCGGGTGCCGAAGTCGTAGGCGAGCGCCCCGAAGGGTTCCGGCCGCAAGGCGACCCGCGGGGAGCACCGGTAGGCGCGGTCCGGATCGAACACGCCGGTCAGTAGACGCCGCACATGCCGTCGATGGAGACCTCTTCGACCAGCAGGTCCTCCTCGACGAGCGTGTCCTCCACGGCGGGGGCGGCGTTCTCGGCGTCGGACATGCGATGCTCCCTTCGGCGATCCGGCCGCTGCGGTGCGGCCGCGCTTCCCGGACAATAATGGCACCGAGTGCCGAATGGAAGAGGGATGACCGAAAAGGCGGATCCGGCGCCCCGCGCGGGGCGCAAGCCGATCACCTCGCGGGCGGAGGTCGAGCACGCGGCGTTCGCGTTGTTCGCCAGCCGCGGCTTCGACCGCACCACGATCGACGACATCGCGAAGGCCGCCGGCATCGGGCGGCGCACGTTCTTCCGCTACTTCCCGTCGAAGAACGACATCGCGTGGGGCGACTTCGACGGCCAGCTGGACAGGATGCGCCGACGGCTCGCCGCCTACCCGCCGGACCTCCCGCTGCCCGACGTGCTGCGGGACGCGCTGGTCCGCTTCAACCGCGTCGACCCCGCCGAAGCGGTGTGGCACCGGCAGCGGATGGAGCTGATCCTCACCACCCCGGCGCTCCAGGCGCACTCGACCCTGCGCTACGCCGACTGGCGGCAGGTGATCGCGGAGTTCGTCGCGGGACGGCTCGGCGTGCCCGCCTCGGCGCTCGCCCCGCAGACCGTCGCCTACACCGCGCTCGGGATCGCACTGGCCGCGTACGAGCAGTGGCTGCGCGATCCCCGGGCGGATCTCGCCGTCCTGATGGCCGCCGGGGTGGACCAGCTGACCGCGGCCCTGGGCTGAGCGCGCAATCCGGTCAGGCGGGCTGCCGGAGGAACTCGGCGGCCTGCGCCCACACCGTCCGCAGGTCCGGGTCCTCGGCGGTCCAGGTGGCGGTCCGGATGCTGCCGCGGTCGCGGTAGGTGCGCATGATCCGCACGTGCTCGGGCAGGCCGACGAACCCCCGCATGGCCTGCTTGCTCCGCCACACCGAGACCGACCCGGACCGGCGTTGCAGCGGCTCGGCCCACAGCCAGTGCCCGACGGCACCGTCCAGGCCGGGCCAGTGCCGGGCCAGCCGGCGGCCCGCGCGGTAGATCCCCGGCATGTCCCACAGCCGGTCCGAGGTGTAGTCGGTGACGCTGACGAGCACCGGCCCGGTGGCCTCGGCCGGTCCGGCGACCCACGAAGTTCTCAGCACTGTTCATTCCTCCGGTAGCAGATCGGGCTGGACGGCCAGGGCACGCAGCCGGTCCAGGACGGCGCGGCGGGCGCGCGGAAAAGTGGTGTCCGGGCCGACGAACCGCGAATGGATCACCGCGGACTCGCCCAGCGCGTCGATCTCGTAGGCGAGCTGGCCCGCGTCGGTGCCGCCGGGCAGTTCACCGAGCGCGATCGCCTCCTCGACCACGGACCGGACGAAGCCCAGCCAGTCGTGCAACGACTGCGCCGTCTTCTCCCGGACCACCCCGGGCCGGTCGTCGAAGTCGGTCTGCGCGGCCAGGAAGAAGCAGCCGCCGGGGAGCACGCCCTCGGCGTAGAAGGCCATGCGCGCCTCGTGCAGCGCGAGGACGCGGCGCACCCCGGCCGGAGCGCGCAGCGCGGGCGCCATCACGCGGTCCGTCCACTGCGCACGCGCCCGGTCGATCGCGTCGAGCTGCAGGTGCTCCTTGTCCTTCCAGTGCGCGAACAGCCCGGACTTGCTCGTGCCCAGGTGCTCGGCGAGCCGGCCGAACGTCAGCCCTTCCAGGCCGTACACCGACGCCAGCGCGACCGCCGCGTCGAGCACCGTCTCCCGGGTCCGCCGCCCCCGTTCGAGCCGGGCGTCCCGCCGCTTCTCCACCACGACGGCCAGCATACACATAAAAGCGACCGGTCGGTCTTTTTTCTGCCGCCGGTTCGCCCGCCCGGGCCGGCCGGAACCGGTCCTAGTCCGCGACCAGGTTCAGCAGCGCCGCCGGGCCCAGCACGCCGGCACCCTCGGCCTCGACCCGCGCCCGCAGCTCCCGGTCCGCGGTGACCACCACGACGTGATCGCGCGGGCGGGCGTCCCGCGCCTTGCGCACGCTCTCCACGATCTGCGCGTCACCGTCACGCACCGCCGCGATCACCTCGACGTCATCGGCCGGCGGCACGTCCCGCGCCTGCCCCTCGACGACCATCTGCACCCGTGGCCACCACGACCACTCCGCGCCGCCCAGGCCGACGTCGGTGCTGCGCACACCGTCGTGCACCAGCCCGGACAACCGGTCCCGCAACCGTTCCGCGGCACCGGCCCGGTCCCGCCACCACCCGTCCGGCCGCGACCCGACCACGTTCGCCGCGTCCACGACCAGCACCAGCTCGCGGCCCAGCTGCGCGTGCAGCGCCGGCCACGCGGTCGCGAAGTCCGCGTGCAACGGGTAGGAACCGACCTCCTCCGGCGGCACCCACCGCAGCTCGGCGCTCTCCTCGCTGACCACCCGCTCCCGCACCGGGTGCCGGGTGCACGCGAGCACCGTCGTGTAGCTCCAGCCGCCGTGGTCCACCACCGACTCGGCCGTGGGCCGCACCGCGGCAGCCGGCACCGCGGCCTCCTCCCCGGCCTCCCGCGTCGCCGCCTCGCGCGCCGTCTCGTGGCCGCGCCGCGCGCCGCCGGGCAGCGCCCACGTCTCGCCGTGGTGCGTCCACCACGCCCGGTGCTGCAACAGCACTCCCCGCTCGGGGTCGGTCAGCAGCAAACCGGCGGCGCCGTGGATGCCCCAATGCCGATGGCCGAGTTCGCAGTACACGAAGCCGTCGCCGTCATCCGGGGTCATCTGTCCAGCTTGGCACACCTCATCACACCGCCCGCGCCTCGAGCGCGAGTGCGGCGGCCCCGACCAGGGCGGCATCGTCGCCCAGCTGCGCGGTGCGGATCCGCGCGAGCGGCCGGTGCCTGCCGCCGGTGATCGCGGCCGCGTAGTGCTCGCGCGCCTCGTCGAGGAACAACGGTGCCGACTCCGACACCCCGCCCCCGATCACCACGATCTCCGGGTCGAACACGTCCGCCACCAGCGCGAGGCCCTCGCCGAGCCACTTCGCCAGCTCGGCCACCGCGCGCTGCGCGATCGGGTCGCCGTCGCGCGCCGCGCCGGCCACCCGCCGCCCGGTGAGCGCACCGGGGTCCGCGGCGATGTCCCGGGCCAGGATCGTCGAGCTCCCCGGGTAGCGGGCGAGCAGCTCGATCGCCGTCGCCGCCAGCGCCGTCCCGCTGCAATAACGCTCCCAGCAGCCGTACTTGCCGCACGGGCAGGCCCGTCCGTCCGGCACCACGGTGAGGTGCCCCAGTTCGGGCGCGACCCCGTGCGCGCCGCGGTACAGCCGGCCCTCCAGCAGCAGGCCCGCGCCGATACCGGTGCCGATCGCCACCAGCACAGCCACGTGCGCACCGCGGGCGGCGCCGAACCGGTGCTCCCCCACGGCGGCGGCATTGGCGTCGTGCTCGAGCGTGACCGGCAAACCGACGCGCTTGGCGATCCGGTCCGCCACCGGGGCGTGCCGCCACGCCAGGTGCGGCGCGAACATCACCGTGCGGCGGTCGTCGGCGACGAACCCGGCGACCGCGAGCCCCACGGCGCCGACCTCACCGGCTCCACCGGCACCGTCGTGCCGGTTGCGCAGCTCTTCGATCACCGCGGCGATCGCGTCCTCCAGCGCGGGCTCCGTGCCCGGCGTGCCAGTCCGCGCGGTATCCAGGAGCGAGCCGTGCTCGTCCACCACCCCGGCCCGCACGCTCGTGCCGCCGACATCCAGACCGATCGAAAGCACTAGCTCTCCCGCCACTGCACCGGGATGCGCTGCACCCGGCCGGACTCCGGCCGGGGCCGCGGGGGAGGCTGGAACCCGGGCATGTGCACGCCCTCCTGCGGCTCCCACCGGTCGGCCAGCACGGCGCGCAGCAGCGCGATCAGCTGCGCCGCCTGCTCCAGCACGCGGGCCGCGAACTCGGGCTTCTCCCCGCGCACGACGGCGACCACGGCGCACAGCGGGCACCAGCCGCAGTCGGTGCCCTCCACCGGCGTCCCCGGCTCGCCGTGCCCGGCGGCGACCACCCCGTCCAGCCAGGGCGCCGCGCGCTCGACGACCATCTCGACGAGCAGCCGGATCTCCTCCGCCAGGCTCGCCGCGGCCGCCCCCTCACCGGTCGTCATGCGTCCTCCCCAGGCGCGGCCAGCCAGACGACGAGCCCGTCCGCGCCCGACTCCGCCCCGGTGATCCGGCACGGGCGCAACGCCTCCGGCAGCGCCACCAGGCGGCGGAACCCGTCCACCGTGACGGCCAGGTCGTCGTCCACCCGGGCCAGGTCGAGCCGCGCGTCACGGTTCAGCGGCAGCGCCAGCCGCAACCGGTACCCACCGTCCACTTCGGTCACCTGCAGCAGCGGCGCGGTCTCTTCACCCCGGCCCGCCAACGGGTCCCGCTCGCCGTAGAGCTCACCGGCGATCTCGCGCAGCGCGGGCAACCCGACCGGTTCGGCCGCGCGGTGCTCCACGCACGCCGGCTCCCCGCTCAGCTCGGCGAGCACCTGGTCCTGCTGGCGGCGGCGGGTGCGCATCCAGGACGCCGCCGGGCCGCGCCACACCCCGGGCGCCGGCACCAGCCGGTTCACGATCAGCCCGTCGACCCGGATGCCGCGCAGCGCCAGCGAACTGAGGGTGCGCCGCGCCTCGGCCACCACGACCCGCTCCGGCGTCAGCACCAGCCGCACGGTCGTGACGGCGGGATCGGTCAGCAGATCCCGCAGCGAGGCCACGTGCGCGGCGAGGTCACGCACCGACCGGGCGAGCCCGCGCGACCCGCTGAGCGTGAGCTGCCAGCCGAACACCTTGTCCAGGTACCCGGAAACCGCTTCGGGAAGCGCGAGCAGCCGCAGGGTCTCCGCGGTCGGGCCGCAGTCGACCACCACCACGTCCCAGCGGCCGGCCTCGGCCAGCCGCTGCACCTCGGTCAGCGCGAGCAGCTCGTCCACGCCGGGCAGCACGCTCAGCTCCTCGGCGTCCAGCGCGTCCACCCCGGCCCCGGCGAGCGCGCCCTTGAGCCGGCCGCGCAGGTCCTGCCAGATGTCGTCGGCCAGCCCGCGCGAATCCACCTGCGCGCCGTGCAACCGGGTGTCCACCTCGGACGGTTCCGCGCCGAGCGGGACACCGAACGCGTCACCGAGCGAATGCGCCGGGTCGGTGGACACCACCAGGGTCTTGTACCCGCGTGCGGCGAGACCCGCGGCGGTCGCCGCGGCGAGCGTCGTCTTGCCGACGCCTCCCTTGCCGGTGAACAGCAGCAGCCGCGTCATGCGCCGCCCCGCCCTCAGGCGAGGTCCTCCACCCGGCGCTTGAGCTCCTTGAGCGCGGTGTCCATCACCATCTTCTCCGCCTTGCGGCGCAGCAGCCCGATCATCGGCAGCACCAGCTCCACCGACAGCGTGTAGGTGACCCGGGTGCGGCCCTCCCCGGCCGGCACCAGCTCGTAGCGGCCGTCCTGCGCCTTTTGCATCTGCCCGCGCACCAGGTGCCAGCTCACCGAGCTACCGTCGGCGGCCCAGTCGTATTCCAGGGTGTAGACGTCCTTGATCGGGCCGGCGTCCAGCGTCAGCTTGACCTGCTTGGCGCGGCCGGCGTCGTCGGTGGCGAGCACCTCGGTCTCCCGCACCTGCTTGGCCCATTCCGGGTAGGACCCGAAGTCCGCGATCACCGCCATGACCTTCTCCGGCGGCGCCTCGACCTCGATGGACTGCGTGGACTGCTCGGCCATGGCGGAGAGGTTACCGCCTGCGCCCGGTTCGCACCGCAGTCACCACCGCAGCACCCAGGGCCGTCCGGTGACCTTGAAGTGGCCGACGTTGCGGCACTCGGTGCGGCCCACCCGCAGCCGCGCCGACAGCGGCTGGTGCACGTGCCCGAACAGCGACCACCGCGGCTGTTCGGCGTAGATCAACCCGCGCAGCGCCGACGAGCCCAGCTCGTGCCGCCGGGCCACCACGTCGTAGGTCAGCTCCGGCAGCGCCGGCGGCTGGTGGGTGCAGAGCACGTCGATGTCGGCGAGCTTGCCGACGGCCTCGTCGAACTCCTCCTGTGTGCGCAGGTAGGGCCGCCACACCGGGTTGGACCGGCGGATCGTCGCGCCCGGCGGCAGCACCACGCCGCCGGTGAAGCCGAACCGCAGGCCGCCGATCTCGACGACCTCGCCGTCCACCAGCCGCACCTCGTCCCCGGCGAACTCCGGCCACAGGTCGGGCGTGTCCACGTTGCCGGCGATCGCGTACGTCGGCGTGGTCATCGCCGCGAACAGCTCGGCGTACTGCTCGCGGACGGCCTCCGCGACCGCCGCGGCCGGGTCGTCCAGGCTGGACCACAACGAGCGGGAGAAGGCGATCGACTCCTCGCGGGTGCCCTCGCGCCGCAGGCGGGCGAACGTGGCGACCTTCTCCGCGCCGAACAGCGTGCCGAGGATCCCCTGGTCGTGCTGGTGGTAGTCGACGAAATCCAGCAGGTCGCCGAGGACGATCAGCGCGTCGGCGCCCTCCCCGGCCCGTGCCAGGGCCTCGGTGTTGCCGTGGACGTCCGACACGACGTGAACCCGCATGATCCCCCAGTTTAGCGACGCGGAGAACCCGCCGGGGGGACACCGGGCTCCCGGCCGTCCTCCAGGATCTCCTTCAGTCCCAGCGCCACGGCCTTCGCCGCGCGGGCACGCCGGTCGAACTCGCGGCGCAGCTGCCGCGGGTTCATCGGCACCTGCGGACTGGCCCGGAGGAAGTAGTGCAGCAGGGTGCCGTCGAGCGCGCCCTCGAGCCAGACCTCCATGGTGCCGACCAGGGCACCCCGCACGGTCCAGCGCAGGCCCTCGTCGCCGCGGTCGGTGTAGACCTCCAGCACCAGGTCCGGCCAGTACCGCCGCCACGCCCTGGGGTCGGCGAACACCGCGGCCACCGTGCCGGGCGGTACCGCGAGGAAGGTCTCGTCGACGACGTCGATGCCAGGCGGCGCACCGTTGAGCGTGCTCACGCCCAGCAGGATGTCACGCCCCGAGGTGCCGGTGGCCCGCCCCCTTGGTCGTAAGGTGTCACCGACGCTAAGTTGTGACTGGCGAGTAACACCCTTGAACCACGGAGGTCCACCGTGCGCGAGTACAGCGCCCCGGCAGTGCAGCCGGTTGCCGACGACGAGAACCTCGCCGACATCGTGTGGGCGAACGCCGAGCGCTTCCCCGACGTGATCAGCTTCCGGCGTCAGGTGGACGGCTCGTGGCTGGACATCACCGCCCGCGAGTTCGCCGCGCAGGTCATCGGGGTGGCGAAGGGCCTGGTCGAGGCTGGGATCGAGCGCGGTGACCGGGTCGGGCTGATGTCCAAGACCCGCTACGAGTGGACGCTGATCGACTTCGCGATCTGGGCGGCGGGCGCGGTGACCGTGCCGATCTACGACACGTCCTCGCCGGAGCAGGTCGCCTGGATCCTGTCCGACTCCGGCGCCAAGGGTGTGTTCGTGGAAACCGGCGAGCACCTGGCCGCCGTCGACGAGGTCCGCGACCGGCTGCCGGAGCTGCGCTACACCTGGCAGATCGAGGCCGGCCGTCCCGCCGTGGACGAGCTGACCACGCTGGGCGCCGAGGTGGCCGACGACACCGTGCACGACCGGCGCCGCGCGGTGCGGGCCGGCGATCTGGCCACCATCGTGTACACCTCCGGCACCACCGGCCGCCCCAAGGGCGTCGAGCTGACCCACCGCAACCTGCTCGCCGAGATCCGCGCCGACATCAACGCGTTCCCGCAGCTGATGGAGCAGGGCAACTCGCTGCTGTGCTTCCTGCCGCTGGCGCACGTGCTGGCCAGGGCGATCGCGGTCACCGCGTTCACCGCGCGCGTCACGCTCGGGCACACCCCGGACGTGAAGAACCTGGTCGCCGACCTCGGCACGTTCCGGCCGACGTTCGTGGTGGCCGTGCCGCGCGTGTTCGAGAAGGTCTACAACGGCGCGAAGCAGAAAGCGCACTCCGAGGGCAAGGGCAAGATCTTCGACGCGGCCGAGCAGGTCGCCGTGTCCTACAGCGAGGCGCAGGATTCCGGCGGTACGGGCCTGGCGCTGAAGGCGCAGCACTTCCTGTTCGACAAGCTGGTCTACGGCAAGCTGCGGGCCGCGCTGGGCGGCCGGTGCATCGCCGCGGTGTCCGGCGGGGCGCCGCTGGGCGCGCGGCTGGCGCACTTCTTCCGCGGCATCGGCGTGCCGGTGTTCGAGGGGTACGGGCTGACCGAAACCTCCGCGGCGGCCAACGTCAACACCCAGGACGCGTTCCGGGTCGGCACGGTGGGCCGCCCGGTGGCCGGCACCTCGGTGCGCATCGCCGACGACGGCGAGGTGCTGCTCAAGGGTGACGTGGTGTTCGGCGCCTACTTCAACAACGAGACCGCGACGAAGGAGGCGCTGGAGGACGGCTGGTTCCACACCGGCGACCTCGGCGAGCTCGACCGCGACGGGTTCCTGCGGATCACCGGGCGCAAGAAGGAGATCATCGTGACGGCGGGCGGCAAGAACGTCGCGCCGTCCGGCCTCGAGGACACCATGCGCGCCCACCCGCTGATCAGCCAGGCCATGGTGGTCGGCGACCAGCGCCCGTTCATCGCCGCGCTGGTGACGATCGACGAGGAGTTCTTCCCGTCCTGGAAGCAGCAGAACGGCAAGCCGGCCGGCGCCACGGTCGCGGACCTGGCGCAGGACCCGGACCTGCTCGCCGCCGTGCAGGGCGCGGTGGACGAGGCGAACAAGCAGGTCTCACACGCCGAGGCGATCAAGAAGTTCGTCATCCTGGACAAGGACTTCAGCGAGGCGGGCGGCGAGATCACGCCGAGCCTGAAGCTCAAGCGCAACGTGGTGACGAAGAACTACGCCGGGTTCATCGAGGGCCTGTACCAGAAGTAGCCGCGCCGTTACTGCGGGTCGAGCGCGGCGATCTTCCACGCGCCGTCCACCCTCCGGGCCGTCACCGACACCGCGGCCGAGGAGGACGTCTGCTGCCCGGTCGTCGTGGCCAGGGTCTGCTGGTCCAGGAACGCCAGCACCCGGGCGGTGTCCCCGCGCAGGTCCTGCACCCCCAGCGCGGACACCGTGGTGGTGCGGATGAGCTTCTGCGCGGACGCCTGCTGCCCGGCGGCGGCGAACGTGTCCCGGTACTGGGCCACCGCCCCGTCCACCAGGACCGCGGCCGCGGCGCGCTCCGTGCGGGCCAGGTTGCCGTAGTCGTAGGAGAACACCGCCTTCAGCGCGGCGCTGATCTGCTCCGCCACCTCACCGGTGGCGGTGGTATCCGCCAGCGCCTGGTTCGCCGGGTGCCACCGGCCGGCCTGCACGGCGGCCCACCCGGCGAACCCGCCGGCCAGCACGATCACCGCGGTGAGCACCGACACCCAGGTCGCGACCCGTGGCCTCATCCGGCCGCCTGCACCGAGGTGATGCGCCACGTCCCGCCGGCTCGCGCCACGTCCGCCGTCAGACGGCTGCGGCCCGGCTGCGGCGCGGCGCCGTTCGCGGCGATCGAGACGTCCAGCACCGCGATCACCCGTGCCGAATCGCCGGCCAGCTGCGTCACCGCGATCTGCCGCAGCGACGCGGTCGCGACCAGTTTCGCCGCCGTCGCCCGCGCCACCTGCGCCTGCCGGTCACCGCTGAGCGAGGTGCCCAGCTGACCGCTCGTCACCGCGATCCACCGGTCGAACGCGGCGTCGGCGTCCCGGTAGTCGATCGTGTTGAGCGCCACCAGCGCGTCACCCGCGGCGGCGGCCACCGTGTCCCGGTCGCGTGCCCGCACCGCTCCGTCGTCGGATGCGGCGCGCCACCAGCTCCACCCGGACCACGCCGCGGCCAGCACCGCCAGCACCGCGACCACCGCCAGTGCGCCCAGCACGCGCGGGATCCGGCTCATCCCGGCAGCCCCAGCAGTTGCCCGAGCGTGCTCGCGGTCCCCGCGGCCAGCCCCAGCACGCCGGGCAGCCGCGTCCCCTGCGCGGGCGCCGCCGGCGCCGGGTGCGACGCCGTGGCCGGGTTCACCGGCCTGCCCGCGTACGGCGCGTTCTGCGCGCCGCGCACCCCGGTCGGGCTGCCCGGCGGCTCGGCGCAGTACGCCTGCGTGTTGGCCGGGACGTCGGTGGTGTCGCTGGCCGGGCGTTCCCGGGTGGTCTCGTAGCCCTTGGTGCACGAGTGCGGGTCGAAGAAGTTCAGCACGAGCCCGAGGTGGCCCTCACCGTTGGACCACACCGACCTCGTGAACGCGGAGATCACCGGGTAGGCGACCAGCAGCTCCTCGATCGCGTCGGTGCGCACCGAGGTGATCTGCGCGGTGGTGAGCAGGTTGGCGACCAGGACCCCGAGGTCGGTACCGGAGGTCGCGAGGATCGTGTCCAGGTCCCGCGCGAGCCCGGGCGTGGTCTCGATGACCTTGCGCAGGTCGGGGTCGGCGCCCTTGAGCCGGTCGGCGATGGTGCGCAGCCCGGCCGCCATCGCGGTGATGGTGCCGGCCTGCCGCTGCTGCGTGTCCAGGACGACCCGCCCGTCGGCGAGCAGCCTCGTGGTCTGCGGCAGGTTCTCCGTCGCGGCGGCGGTGACGGAGTTCGCGGTGTCGAGCAGCTGCTGCAGGTCGGGGCCGCTGCCGGCGAACGCGTCGTAGGTCTCGTCCACCACCGTCCGCAGCGACCGCGTGTCCACACTGGACACCAGGCGGTCCAGGTCGGCCAGCACGGTGTCCGGCGACACCGGGATCGCGGTGCGGTCGCTGGTGATCACCGACCCGTCCGCGAGGTACGGCCCGTCCTGGTGCTGGGGACGCAGGTCGACGTACTGCTCCCCCACCGCCGACCGCGTCGCGACCACGGCCCGGGTGTCCGACGGGATCTTGTCACCGGAGGTGATGTCCAGGTCGACGGCGACCCCCTCGTCGGTCAGGTGCAGCGTGCTCACCCGGCCGACCGCGACACCGCGGTAGGTGACCTCGGCGCCGGCGAAGATGCCGCCGGACTCGGTCAGGTTCGCGGTCACCCGGTAGCCGCTGGTGCCGAACAGCCGGTCCAGGCCCGCGTACTGGCCGCCGGCGTAGCCGACCGAGGCGAGCGCGATCAGCAGGAACGCCATCAGCTGGATCCGGTGCTTGCGGGTGATCACGGCGTGCCTCCCAGCAGGGTGCCGAGCAGGCCGCCGAGCCCGGTCAGCAGGCCGGCCTGCTGCTGCTCGGACGGGGCCGCCTGCGCGGCCGGCGGCGGGATCGGCAGTGGCGGCGCCGCGGCCGATGACGACGGGATGCTCCCGGTGTTCTTGGGCAGCTGGATGACCGGGAGGTGCCCGGAGTTCGCGATGTTTTCGAAGATCGCGTCCAGGTTGAGGTCCAGGCGCGCGGAGACGTTCGCGTAGTCACCCTTGACCACGTCCCCGGCGACGTCCGGCAGCGGGTAGGTCGGCAGGATCTTCAGGGCCTCCGGCAGGTTCGTGCCCGCTTCGGCCAGTTTGGACAGTGTGGGCGCGAGCGCTCGCAGGTCCGCCACGAGCGACTCGCGGCTGGCGTTGATCGTGTCCACCGCCACCCCGGACAGCCGGTCGAGCGACTGCAGCATTCCGACGAGCTGGTCCCGCTGCCGGGTCACCACGGCCATGCCGGGCGCCAGATCGGTCAGCGCCGTGGTGAGGTTCGCGGTCTGCGCGACGAGCGTGCCGGACAGCCGGTTGAGCCCGTCGATGGCGCGGATGATCTCCGACTTCTGCCCGTCCAGCTCGGTCGCGATCTCGTCCACCCGTGCCAGCAGCGCCCGGATCTCCGCCTCGTTGCCGGTGAGCGCGTGGTTGAGCTCCCGCGTGATGTCCGCCAGCTGGTTGATCCCGCCACCGTTGAGCAGCAGCGACAACGCGCCGAGGACCTCTTCGACCTCCGGGTTGCGGTTGGTGCGGTCCAGCGGGATCACCGAGCCCTCGCGCAGCGGCCCGGCGGCCGGCTGCCCGGCCGGTTCGGCGAGCTCGACGAACTTCTCGCCCAGCAGGCTGGACTGGCGCAGCTGGGCGAAGGAGTTCTCCGGCATCCGCACGTCGCCGTTGAGGCTCATGGTGACGACCGCCGACCTGGTGTCCGGCGCCAGCTCGATCACGTCGACCCGGCCGATCGGTACGTCGTTGACCTTCACCGCGGCCTGCGGCACCAGGTCGAGCACGTCGGTGAACCGGGCGGTGATCCGGTACGGGTGGTCGCCGAGGTCCGCGCCGCCCGGCAGCGGCGTGTGGTACAGCCCGGAGAACCCGGCCGGCCCGCAGCCGGCCACGAGCAGCAGCACCCCGGCGAGCAGCCCGGTGAGCCGTTTCATCGGCCGGCCTCCGGGATGTCGACCAGCGGCAGCAGAGGCAGCGGCGGCAGCTTGCCGCTGCCGATGTCGGCGAGCAGCTGCGGGATCGACGGCACCTTCGCGATGCCCTCCACCACCGGCGCGATCGCCTGGCACACGTCGCTCACCGTGGTCGGCAGCCCGACCGGGGTGGATGCCTTGATCAGCCGGCACAGCGTGGTGATCAGCGGATTGGTGAACTCGTTGGCGTTGTAGCGGATGGCGATGCTGCCGGAGGCCGCGTCGTAGGAGTTGATGAAGTTGGTCATGCCGGTCGGGCCGACGTCGAGCACTTCGGCCAGTGCCGCCCGCTGGTCCACCAGCACCTGCGTGATGCTCGCCAGCTTGTCCACATTGGACGTCAGCAGGTCCTTGTTCTCGGCGACGAAGCTCTGCACGTCCCCCAGCGAGGAGCCGAGCGCGGCGAGCGCGGCGCTGACGTCGCCGGAGTCGGCGGCGAGGAAACCGGTGACGTCGCCGAGCCGCCGGTAGAACTCGTCGAGCTGCGCGTCGCTGCCGGCGAGCGTGGTGGTGAACGACTGGAGGTTGCGCACGGTGGCGAACAGGTCGTCCTTGGAGTCGTCCAGCGTGCGCGAGAGGTTCGCCAGCTCGGTGACGGTGCTGTTCAGGTTCAGGCCGTTGCCGTCGAGGTTGGCGGCCGCGGTGTTCAGCAGGTTGGCCAGCGCGCCGTGCGCGTTGGCTCCGTCCGGGCCGAGGCCGGTGGACAGCTTGTCCAGGGTGCCGTAGAGGTCGTCCAGCTCCATCGGCGTCGCGGTGTGGTCCTGCGGGATCACGGTGCCCGGCGCCATCACCGCTCCGCTGTCGTAGGCCGGGGTGAGCTGCACGTACCGGTCGCTGACCAGGCTGGGCGCGACGACGACGGCACCCGCACCGGCCGGGATCCGCACGTCCCCGTCGATCCGCATGTCGACCCGCACGACTGCGCCTTCCGGCGTGACCCCGGTGATCTCACCGACCGGCACGCCGAGCACGCGCACCGACGATCCGGCGTAGAGCCCGACGGTCTTGTCGAACAACGCGGAGATGCGGGTGCCGCCGGTGTCCCGCAGCGCCAGGTACAGCCCGGCGGTCACCAGCAGCGCGGCCACGCACCCGGCCGCGACCCAGCGGTAGGCACCACGTGCGGCGTGGCTGTCCAGCGTCATCGGCCCCCCACTCCCTGGTCCGGCGCCGACAGCGGCGGCGTGCAGCCCTCCGGGTTGACCGACAGCCCGCCGGCCTTGATCACCGGTGGCAGCAGGCCGCAGATGTAGCCCTCGAACCAGCGCCCGTTGCCGGTCGCGTTCGCGCCGACGCGGGTGAACGGCGCGAGCAGCGCCAGGCTGCGGTTCAGGTTGTCCTGGTTGTTCTGCAGGATCGTGGTGACCTCGCCGAGCCGGTCCAGCGTCGGCCGCAGCCGCGCCCGGTTGTCGGCGACCAGGCCGGACAGCTGGGCCGCGAGCTGCTGCGTGCCGGTGAGCAGCGCCTTGATCGCGTCGCGGCGCCGCTGGAGCTCGCCGAGCAGCAGGTTGCCGTCGGTGATGATCGCGGTGAGCTGCGCGTTGCGGCCGGCGAGTGTCTGCGACACCTGGCGGGTGCCGGCGAGCAGGTTCGCGAGCTCCTGGTCGCGTGCGGACACCGTGCGCGACAGCGCGGACAGGCCGGACAGCGTGTCCCGCAGCGGTTGGGGGGTGTCCTTGAGCGCATCGGCGACCGCCTCGAAGCTGCGCGCGAGCTGTGTGGTGTCGATCTCGCCCACGGTGGCGGTCAGCTGCTGGAACGCGTCCTGCAGCTGGAACGGCGTGGTGGTCCGCTCGACCGGGATCGGCTCGGCCGGGTCCTGCGCGCCGCGGCCCCGGGGTTTCAGCGCCAGGTACTTCTCCCCCAGCAACGTCTTGATCTCGATGGAGGCGGTGGACGCGTCGCCGACCCTGGTGCGCTCCACCGTGAACCTGACCAGCACCTGCTTCCCGGCCAGCGACACACCGGTGACCTTGCCGACCTTCACCCCGGCCACCTGGACCTCGTTGTCCGGGGCGAGCCCCGCGGACTCGGCGAAGTACGCCTGGTAGGTGGTCCCGGTGCCGAGCAGCGGCAGCTGGTCGGAGAAGTAGGACACCAGTGTCACCAGGACGACGAGCACCAGCGTCACCGCGCCGACGGCGGCCTGGTTGCGGTCCTTGAGCGGCTTCATCACCGGCACCTGCCCGGAAGCTCGGTCGCCGGGAGGGGGAGCATCGGCAGCGTGATGTTCAGCGAGGTGATGCCGATGGTCCCGGTCAAGTTGCAGAGGTAGTAGTTGTACCAGCCGCCGTAGCTCAGGGTCCGGGTGAACTTCTCCAGGTTGCCGGGCAGCTTCTTGAGCAGCTCGTCGATCAGCTGCCCGGAATCGGCGAGCGTGCCGGACAGCGTGCCGAGCGCGGCGATGTCCTGCTGCACCGGTGGGCGCGCGTCGGCGAGCAGGCCGGCGGTGGCGTCGGTGAGCTCGCCCAGCGCCGCCACCGCGTCCCCGATCGGGTCGCGCTGCGCGGCCAGGCCGGACACCAGCTGCTGGGTCTGGCTGATCAGCTCGGACAGCTGCGGGCCGTGGTCGTTGACCGTGGTGAGCACGGTGTTGAGGTTCCCGATGACCTGGCCGATCACCTGGTCGCGCCCGGCGATGGTGCGGGTGAGCGAGGCGGTGTGCGACAGCAGGCTTTCGATGGTGCCGCCCTCACCCTGGAACACCTGGATGATCTCGTAGGAGAGCTGGTTGACCTGCTGCGGGTCCAGCGCGGCGAACAGCGGTTTGAACCCGTTGAACAGCACGGTGAGGTTCAGCGCGGGCTGGGTGCGCTCGGGCGGGATCATGCCGCCGGCGGGCAGCTGGTCCTCGCCCGGGACGGTGGTGCCCAGCGACAGGTACCGCTGGCCGACCAGGTTGCGGTACTTCACCGTGGCGGTCACCGCGCCGGGCAGCCGGTAGGCCGACTGCACGGTGAAGTGCGCGTCGGCGTAGCTGGTGTCGCCGTCCTGGGTGACCGTGATGCCGTCGACCTGCCCGACCTTGACGCCGGCGATCCGCACGTCGTCACCCTCGTGCAGCCCGGAGGCGTCGGTGAACCGGGCGGTGTAGGTGTCGGTGACGCCGAAGTTCGTGTTCGCGATGGTCGCGCCGAGGATCCCGGTGAGCAGGACCGTCACGGCCGCGAACACGCTGATCTTGATCAGCGCCGGAAGGAACCCCCTCACCGGACCTCCACCTCCGCCCCGCGGTAGAGCGGTCCGGCGAGCAGGCTCGCCCAGCCCGGCACGTCCTGCGGCGCGGCCGGGGACACGAGCGCCGCGATCAGGTCCTGCTCGGCCGCCGAGTTGGCGATCGAGGAGGTGGTGGACGAGCCGCTCGCGATGATCCCGTTGCTGGGCAAGGGCACGCTCGCGCCGGGACCGGCCGGCGGGTGGGTGGACCCGTCCTGGACCGGGCCGCCGGGCGGGTACTGCGGCCACCGGCCGGGCGGCAGCACCATCGGGTAACAGCGCGGGCCGCGCTTGTCGAGGTAGGCCGGCTCGTCCCGGCCCGGCTCGTACTTGGTGCGGTCGGCGACGAACCGGATGGTCACGTGGTTCATCCGGTCGGTGCCGTACCCGAACGCCTGGTACGCGCGCGGCACCGCGTCGGCGAGCTGCTGGAGCAGGCACGGGTACTCCGGCGCGTACTTGGCCAGAACGTCCAGAGTGGACTGTGAGGTGACGGTGAGACGGATCAGGTTTGCCTGGTTGACGCGCAGGAAGCCGTCCAGGTCGTCGCTCGCGGTGGTCACCGTCGCCCACACCTGGGCCAGCGTCTGCTGTTCGTCCACCAGGGTCTTCGTGGTCGTGGTCAGGTCGGCCAGCGCCTGCAGGAGGTCCGGCGCGGCCCGGTTGTAGGTGTCGGCCACGTTGGCCAGCCCGGTGATGTCGGCCTTGATGTCCGGCAGCGACGGGTTCAGCCCGCCCAGGTACTCGGACAGGTGCACCAGCGTGGCGCCGAGCTGCCCGCCCCGGCCGTCGAGCGCGGTGGAGACCGCGCCGAGGGTGCTCGCCAGCTTCTGCGGCTGGACGGCCTGCAGCAGCGGCATGACGTTGTCCAGCACCTGTTCCAGCTCGATGGCGGAGCTGCTGCGGTCCTGCGGGATGACGTCACCGGCCGCGAGGTGCCGCGGCACCGGGCCGGGCGGGATCTGCAGGGCCACGTAACGCTCACCGAACAGGGTCTTGGGCAGCAGCCGCGCCGACACGTTGGCCGGGATCACGTCCAGCTGGGCCGGGTCGAGCGCGAGCTGGAGCGCCGCGTGGTCGCCGAACGCCTCGACGGCGCGCACCTCGCCCACCACGACGCCGCGGATCTTGACGTCGGAACCCTTCCGCAGCTGGTTGCCGATGTGGTCGGTCTCCAGCCGCACCAGGGCGACCGGCGTGAACTCCTGGTGGTAGGCGGCGATGGTGGTGGCGAAGAACAGCCCGCACACGACGAGGAACACCAGGCCGAGCACCTGGTACCCCAGCCGCCGTAGCAGCACCGCCCGTCTCATCCGGCGATCCTCACCGTCGTGGTCGCGCCCCACACGGCCAGGCTGAGGAAGAAGTCGAGCACCGAGATCAGCACGATCGACGTCCGCACCGCGCGGCCCACGGCCACGCCGACACCGGCCGGGCCGCCGCTCGCGGTGAAGCCGTAGTAGCAGTGCGACAGGATCACCAGCACGCTGAACACGATCACCTTGCCGAACGACCACAGCACGTCCTCGGGCGGCAGGAACAGCCCGAAGTAGTGGTCGTAGGTGCCCGCGGACTGGCCGTAGAGCCACACCGTGACCTGCCGGGAGGCGAGGTAGGACGAGAGCAGGCCGACCGCGTACAGCGGGATCACCGCGCCCAGCCCGGCCAGCACCCGGGTGGTGACCAGGTAGGGCAGGCTGGGCACCGCCATCACCTCGAGCGCGTCGATCTCCTCGGAGATCCGCATCGCGCCGAGCTGCGCGGTGAAGCCGCAGCCCACGGTCGCCGACAGCGCGAGCCCGGCGGCCAGCGGCGCCACCTCCCGCGTGTTGAAGTAGGCCGAGATGAACCCGGTGAGCGCGGCCGTGCCGAGCTGGTTGAGCGCCGCGTACCCCTGCAGGCCGACGATGAGACCGGTGAACAGCGTCATGCCGATCATCACGCCGAGTGTCCCGCCGATCACCGCGAGGCCGCCGGTGCCGAAGCAGACCTCGGTCAGCAGGCGCAGCGTTTCCCTGCGGTAGCGGCGAAGCGTGCGCGGCGCCCATGCCAGCGCGCGGACGTAGAAGGAGAGCTGGCTGCCCAGTCCCTCCAGGATCGCGCCGGGCCGCGCGATCATCTCGAGCGTCCGGTCGGGCACCCCCGGCCGGGGTTCCAGTGTCTCCGCGGTCATCACAGCGCCTTCGGCGGAACGATCCGCAGGTAGATGGCGGTCAGCACGACGTTGATGAGGAACAGCAGCAGGAACGTGATGACCACGGCCTGGTTCACCGCGTCGCCGACACCCTTCGGCCCGCCGGCCGGGTTGAGCCCCCGGTAAGCGGCCACGACCCCGGCGACGAACCCGTACAGCACGGCCTTGATCTCGCTGACGTAGAGGTCGGGCAGCTGCGCCAGCGCGTTGAAGCTCGCCAGGTACGCACCCGGGGTGCCGCCCTGCAGGACGACGTTGAAGAAGTAGCCGCCGAGCACGCCCACCACGCTGACCAGGCCGTTGAGCAGCACCGACACGACGATCGCGGCGAGCACGCGCGGCACGATCAGGCGCTGGACCGGGTTGACCCCGAGCACCTCCATCGCGTCGATCTCCTCGCGGATCTTGCGCGCCCCGATATCCGCGCAGACGGCGCTTCCGCCGGCGCCGGCGACGAGCAGGGCGGTGATCAGCGGCGCGGCCTGCTGCACGATGGCGAGTGCGCTGGCCGCGCCGGTGAACGACTGGGCGCCGATCTGCTGGGTCAGCGATCCGAGCTGCAGCGCGATCACCGCGCCGAACGGGATCGCGACGAGCGCGGTCGGCAGGATGGTGACGCTGGCGAAGAACCAGCACTGCAGGATCCACTCGCGGAACTGGAACGGCCGGCGCGGGATGGCGCGCAGCACCTCCCAGGCCAGTGTGGACAGGCGGCCGACCTGACTGAGCGCGGCGGTGCCCGGTACCGTCGGCGTTCCCGTGCGTGACCCCATCACACCTCCGCGACCCCAGCCCTCGTTGCTCTGAGTCTTACTCCTCGGGGGGAAAGCGTTTTGCGTTAGCGGTGTTCACTTCGTATTCCCGTGAAGTCGATCACCCCTGAAGGTTGAGCGCATGGGTGGCCGTCGCACCGCCGTCGGCCACGAACTCCGCGCCGGTGCAGTAGGAACTCTCGTCGCTGGCCAGGAACACCGCGAGCTGCGCGATTTCCGCCGGCTGCCCGACGCGTCCCAGCGCGACCTTCCGGCCCACCCAGGACGTGTCGACGTCGGCGCCGCCCGCGGCGTCGGACACCATCTTGGTGTCGATCATGCCGGGATGGAGCGAATTGACCCGGATCCCCCGGCCACCCAGTTCGAGCGCGGCCACCTTGGTCATGCCGCGGATCGCGAACTTGCTGGCGGTGTAGGCGATCAGGAACGGCATGCCGGCCAGACCCTCCACAGAGGACACGTTGATGACGGAGCCGCCACCGGCCCGTGTCATCGGTTCAACGACCGAGCGCATCCCGAGAAACGCGCCGACCTGGTTGACCCCGACGACCCGCTGGTAATCGGCCAGTGACGTCTCCGCCAGCTCGGAGAAGTGCAGGATCCCGGCGTTGTTCATCAGCACGGTCAGCCCGCCGAACTCGTCCTCGGCGCGCCGCACCGCGACATCCCAGTCGTCCTCGCGGGAGACGTCGAGGTGCTGGTAGACCGCGCCGATCTCCGCGGCGAGCGCCGCGCCGTCGTCGTCGGCGACGTCGGCGACCAGGACGCGGGCGCCCTCCTCCGCGAACCGCCGGGCCGCGGCCGCGCCCTGTCCGCGGGCCGCGCCGGTGATCAGCGCGACTTTGCCGTCGAGGCGTCCCATCACATCATCTCGCCGGTCAGCGGCAGGTACACGGACTTGAGCTCGGTGTAGGCCTCGATGGAGGACTTCCCGCCCTCACGGCCGAGCCCGGACTGCTTGAACCCGCCGAAGGGCAGGTGCGGCTCGATCTGGAAGCCGTTGATGCCGATCGTGCCGGCCCGCAGCGTCCGCGCCACCCGGAACGCGCGCTGGACGTCGGCGGTGAACACGCCCGCGCCCAGGCCGTATTCGGTGTCGCCGGCCAGCTGCACCGCCTCCTCCTCGCCGGTGAACGGGACCACCGCGAGGACCGGGCCGAAGATCTCCTCCTGCGCGATGGTGGCGTGGTTGTCCACGTCGGCGAAGATGGTCGGGGCGACGAAGTTGCCGCACGCCAGGTCACCGCCGAGCCGCTCGCCGCCGGTCACCAGCCGGGCACCCTCGGACCTGCCCTTCTCGATGTAGCCGAGCACCCGGTCCAGCTGCTTGTCGTTGATCAGCGGGCTGGCCAGCACGGCCGGGTCGAACGGGTCGCCGTAGGTCATCGCCCGGGCCATGCCCGCGGCGGCACCGAGGAACTCGTCGTAGACGTCCCGGTGCACCAGCGCCCGCGTGTTCGCCACGCACGCCTGACCGGACAGGCCCATCGTGACCGCGCCGACGACGGTGGCCGCGGCCAGGGCGACGTCGGGTGCGTCGGCGAACACCAGCGCGGGGCTCTTGCCGCCGAGCTCGAGCGAGACCCGCTTGAGGGTGCCGGCGGAGGCCGCCACGATGCGCTTGCCCACCGCGCGGCTGCCGGTGAAGCTGACCTTGTCCACCCCGGGGTGGTTGATCAGCGCTTCGCCGACCGGGTCACCCGGGCCGGTGACGACGTTGAGCGTCCCGGCCGGCAGTCCCGCTTCGGCGAGCAGCTCCACCATGCGCAGCACGGTGAACGTGCAGTACTCCGAAGGTTTGAGCACGAGGGTGCACCCGGCGGCGAGCGCCGGGGCGACCTTCTGCGCGAAGAGCAGGAACGGCGCGTTCCACGGCAGGATCGCCGCGACCACGCCGATCGGTTCGCGGAAGGTCATCGCCAGGTGGTCGCCGCCCTGGTACGGGGTCAGGGTCTCGCCGCCGAGCTTGTCGACCCAGCCGGCGTGGTGGTCGAACACGTCCGCCGCGGCGCCGACGGAAGTCGCGTAGATCGTGCTGCTGAACGACAGCGGCACCGAGTTGTCCAGCGCCTGCAACGCCCGCAGCTCCGCGGCGTGCTCCCGCAGCAGGCCGGCGTACCGGTGCAGCACCGCGATCCGGGTTCCGGCCCGGGAGTGCGACCAGGCTCCGGACTCGAAGGCCGCCCGGGCCGCGGCCACGGCGGCGTCGACGTCGGCCTCGGTGGCGACGGCGAACTCGCCGATCTCCTCACCGGTGGCCGGGTGCCGGTGGACCCAGGAGCCACCGCCGGTGCCCGGTCCCCACTGGCCGTCGAGGTAGAGCCGGCCGGGCCCGAGGCCGGCGGCGTCGCGGTGCGGCAGCACGGTGAGCGTCATGGGAGCTCCAGGATCTCGGTGGCGGCGAACATCGCCTCGGGGTCTCGCTCGTCGAAGTAGGCGCCCACCGTGGAGTCCAGTTCCTTATCCGTCCACAGTGGACCAGCGGTGTCGAAGCGCCGCTCGACGGCGGGCGGCCGCAGCAGCGCCACCATCCCGCCGTGCACCACGAACACCTGACCGTTGATCCGGTCCGCCCGCTCCGCGGCCAGGTAGGCGACGAGCGGTGCGACGTGCTCGACCGAGAGCGGGTCCACCCCCTGGTCCGGGGCGTCGCCGAAGACCTCGGCGGTCATCGCGGTGCGGGCGCGGGGGCAGATGGCGTTGGCACGCACGCCGTAGCGGGCGGCTCCGCGGGCGATGGCGACGGTGAGGCCGACGATGCCCGCCTTGGCCGCCGCGTAGTTCGGCTGGCCGGCGGAACCCACCAGGAACGCCTCGGACGCGGTGCTGATCAGGCGCGCGGGCACCGGCCGGCCCGTCGCCTTCGACCAGGTGCGCCAGTATGCGGTGGCGTTGCGGGACAACAGGAAGTGCCCGCGCAGGTGCACGCGGATCACGGTGTCCCACTCCTCGTCGGACATGGAGAAGATCATCCGGTCGCGCAGCACGCCGGCGTTGTTGACGACGACGTGCAGCCCGCCGAAGTGCTCCACGGCGGCCTCGACCAGGGCATCGGCGGTGGCGCGCTCGCCCACGTCGCCGGTGACGAGGAGCGCCTTGCCCCCCGCGGACTCGATCTCGTCCACGACGCCCCGTGCGGTGTCGGAGACGTCGTTCACCACCACCGACGCGCCCGTGCGGGCCAGGGCGAGCGCCTCCGCCCGGCCCAGTCCCGCCCCGGCGCCCGTCACGACGGCCACCCGCGGTTCCACAGCACCTTCCACGAGGGTCAGACTAGAATCTGTTCTCGTTCGAGACAAGCCCTCGTTTGCCTCGATTACTCCGGGATGAACAGCGCATTCTTCGGACACGCGGCCACAGCACGCGTAACACGTTCTACTTCCGATTCGGGCACCGACGGGGTGATGATCCGCAACTCCTCGCCCTCGTCCAGCTCGAACACAGCGGGCGCGAACCCGATGCACACCTCGTTCGCCTCGCACAGCGTCCGGTCGACCGCGACCTGCATGGCTTTCCTCCTCGGCGGCACAGCTGATAGAAATAGAACGTGTTCTAGACTAGCGCCACGGACCGGTCTGCTTCCAGCAACGACCGGGCGGGCCGGAGGTGACGGCATGCGGATCAGCGACACGCCCGGGCAGGAACGGCTGCGCGCGGAACTGCGCGACTACTTCGCCCGGCTGATGACCCCGGAGCGCCGCGAGGCGCTGGCCGGTGACGGCGGTGAGTACGGGGATGGCAAGGCATACCGGGAGATCGTGCGCGAGCTGGGCCGGGACGGCTGGCTCGCGATCGGCTGGCCGGCCGAGCACGGCGGGCAGGCCCGGCCGATGCTCGACCAGCTCATCTTCACCGACGAGGCGGCGGTGGCCGGCGTGCCGGTGCCGTTCCTGACCGTCAACACGATCGGCCCGACGATCATGCGGTTCGGCACACCCGAGCAGAAGGCGTTCTACCTGCCGCGCATCGCAGCCGGCGAGCTGCACTTCTCGATCGGCTACTCCGAGCCGGACGCCGGGACCGACCTGGCGTCGCTGCGGACCCGGGCGGTCCGCGACGGCGACTCCTACGTGATCAACGGCCAGAAGATGTGGACCAGCCTGATCGAGTACGCCGACTACGTGTGGCTGGCCGCGCGCACCGACCCGGACGCGGACCGGCACCGGGGCCTGAGCATCCTCGTCGTGCCGACCGGCGCGTCCGGGTTCTCCTGGACGAAGGTGCACACCGTCGCCGGGCCGGGCACGAGCGCGACCTACTACGACGACGTGCGGGTCCCGGTGACCGCCCGGATCGCCGAGGAGAACGCCGGCTGGCCGCTGATCACCAACCAGCTCAACCACGAGCGCGTCGCGCTGACCTCGGCCGCGCCGATCCTCTCCGCGCTGGACGAGGTGCGCCGCTGGGCGCGGGAGACCGGGCAGCCGGACGGCAGCCGGGTCATCGACGCCGAATGGGTCCGGATGCACCTGGCTCGCGTGCACGCGCACGCGGAGTACCTGAAGCTGCGCAACTGGCGGATCGCCTGGGCGGCCGGCGCCGGCGAGCTGGGCCCGGCGGAGGCGTCGGCGACGAAGGTGTTCGGCACCGAGCTGGCGATCGAGGCCTACCGGCTGCTGATGGAGGTGGTCGGCCCCGGCGCGGTGGTGCGCGCCGGTTCCCCCGGCGCGGTGCTGCGCGGCCGGCTGGAACGAGCCCACCGGTCCGCGCTGATCCTCACCTTCGGCGGCGGCACGAACGAGATCCAGCGTGACCTGATCGCCGCGTCCGCCCTGTCCCTGCCCGTCACCCGCTGAGGAGGAACCGTGGACTTCGCGCTGAGCGAGGACGTCACCGAGCTGGCCGCGCTGGCCGCGCGGGTGCTGGCGGACAAGGCCGCACCCAGCCCGCACGGCGAGGGCGGCTTCGACCGGGCCGCCTGGGCCGAGCTGGCCCGCGTGGGCGCGATCGACGCGGCACTTCCCGCCGCGGCCGGTGGCGGTGGCCTGGGGCTGCTCGGGCAGTGCGCGGTGCTGACCGAGATCGGCCGGGCGGTCGCGGAGGTGCCCTACCTGCCGACCGTGGTCGCCGCGACCGCCATCGCCGGGTCGGGGGACGGGCGGCTGATCGAGCGGTGGGTGGTGCCGGCCGTGCGCGGGCAGGCGGTCCTGGCGCTCGCGCTGCCCGACGCCGCGGCGCCGTGCGGGTTCATGGCGGAACCGGACGGCTCCGGCTGGCGCCTGTCCGGCACGCAGACCGCGGTGCCGTTCGCCGCGGTCGCCGACGCGCTGGTCGTGCCCGCGCGCACCCCGGACGGCACGGCGGTGTTCGTGGTGCCCGCGCGGGCCGAGCCGCAGAGCGTGGTGGACCACGCCGACGCCGGGCTGGTTTCGCTCAGCGGCGTCCGGGCCGACGCACGGCTGCCCGTCTCCGCGGTCCGGCTGCGCGAGCACGCGACGGTCGGCCTGTGCGCGCAGCAGCTCGGGGTGCTGGACAGCGCGTTGCACCGCACCGCGGAGTACGCACGTACGCGTGAGCAATTCGGGCACGCCATCGGGGCGTTCCAGGCGGTGCGGCAACGCCTCGCGGACGCCTACATCGACGTGGAGGCGGTACGGCTGACGTTGTGGCAGGCCGCCTGGCGCCTGTCCGAGGAGCTGCCGGCCGCCGCGGCGGTCGCGACCGCGAAGTACTGGGCCGCCGAGGCCGGCCACCGCGTCGCGCACACCGCGGTCCACGTGCACGGCGGGGTCGGCATCGACACCGGCCACGCCCTGCACCGGTACTTCGTGGCGGCCAAACGGCTGGAGTTCACGCTCGGTGGGGCCACGGCGCAGCTGCGTGCGCTGGGCGACGCGCTCGCGGCGTCACCGTCATGACCGTCACCGAACTGCTGCTGGCGCGCGCCGCCGACGACCGGCCCGGCCTGCTGTTCGAGGGCTCGTCGTGGACCTGGCGCGAGCACGTGCAGCAGTGCGCGGAGCACGCCGCGGTGTTGCGTGCGCTGCTCACCGGGCCGCGGAAGCACGTGGGAATCCTGGCGGACAACGTGCCGTCGTTCTCGTTCCTGCTCGGCGGCTGCGCGTTCGCGGGTGCGGTGCTGGTGGGGCTGAACCCGGGGCGCCGGGGCGCGGCCCTGGAGCGGGACATCCGGCTCGCGGACTGCGAGCTGGTGCTCACCGAGGGACGGCACGCCCGGCTGCTGGACGGGCTGGACGTGCCGGTGCTGGACCTCGACGGTCCGGAATGGGCCGGGTTGCTGGCCGCACACGCGGGCGCGGCCAGCAACCCGGCGCCCGCCTCCGGCGACGACCTGCTGATGCTGATCTTCACGTCCGGCACGAGCGGTGATCCGAAGGCCGTGCGGTGCACGCACGACAAGATCGCCGTCCCCGGGCGGATGCTCGCCGCCCGGTTCGGACTGTCCTCATCGGACCGCGTGTACGTCTCGATGCCGATGTTCCACTCGAACGCGATCATGGCCGGCTGGTCGGTGGCCCTGGCCGCCGGGGCGGCGCCGGCCCTGCGGCGCCGGTTCTCGGCGTCCGGGTTCCTGCCCGACGTGCGGCGGTTCGGCGCCACCTACGCGAACTACGTGGGCAAGCCGTTGTCGTACGTGCTGGCGACACCCCCGCTGCCCGGCGACGCGGACAACCCGCTGCGGATCGTGTACGGCAACGAGGGTGCGGAGGCGGATCTGGCCGCGTTCGCGCGCCGGTTCGGCTGCCAGGTGGTGGACGCGTTCGGATCGACCGAGGGCGGCATCGGTTTCGCCCGCACCGCGGACACGCCAGCCGGCTCGCTGGGACGGCTGCCGGAGGGGGTCGCGATCCTGCACCCGGACACGGGCGCGGTGTGCCCGCCGGGGGTGGTGGGCGAGCTGGTGAACACCAGCGGGCCCGGCGCGTTCGCCGGGTACTACCGCAACCCAGGCGCCGACGCCGAGCGGATGCGCGACGGCCGCTACCACACCGGCGACCTCGCCTACCTCGACGAGAACGGGTTCTGCTACTTCGCGGGCCGGCTGGGCGACTGGTTGCGTGTGGACGGCGAGAACCTGGGCACCGCGCCGATCGAGCGGATCCTGCTCCGCCACACGGCGATAGCGGAGGCCGCGGTGTACGCCGTCCCCGATTCCGCGGTGGGCGATCAGGTGATGGCCGCGCTGGTGCTGTCGGATCCGCTGGACCCCGCCGCGTTCGGCGCGTTCCTCGCGGCGCAACCGGACCTGGGCCCCAAGCAGCTGCCGCGGTTCGTGCGGATCGTCCCGGAACTCCCCCGCACCTCGACGTACAAGGTGGTGAAACGGCGCCTGGCGGCGGAGGGGGTGCGCTGCACCGGCCCGATCTGGTTCCGCCCGCACCAGGACTGTGCCTACCAGGTCCACCAGCCCGGCACCGCATAGCGCCGGGTGTCAGAACCGTGCGTCGATCGGTCGCAGCCGCCGCGGACCGGTGTCCGGGCGAGCGGGCGGCGGGCCGAGCACGATGCGCGCGTTGGCCACGAACGCACCCTCCGGGGAGGCGACCACCGGGTCCAGCGTCAGCGCCCGCACCTCCGGGTGGTCCTCCGCCAGCGCCGCCACCCGCAGCACCATGTCCTGCAGCGCCGCCAGGTCCGCCGGTTCGTCACCGCGGTAACCGGTCAGCAGCGGCGCGCTCTTCGGCTCGCGGACGAGTGTCGCGGCGTCCACGTCGGTCAGCGGCACCGCCCGGTAGGCCCGGTCCCCCAGCAGCGTGCTCACCAGCCCCGACAACCCGAAGGACACCAGACTGCCGAACGACGGGTCGTCCTGCAGCCCGATGAGGCAGGAGATGCCCTTCGGCGCCATCTTCTGCACGTAGACGTCCCGCTCCCCGGACACCTCGCTCAGGTCCGCGTACCCGCGCCGCACCGCGTCCGGCGACGCCAGATCCAGTCGCACGCCCGCGAGATCCGGCCTGCCGCGCAACCGCTCGTCCACGGCCTTGACCGTCACCGGGTAGCCGAGCTCCCCGGCCGCCTCGACGGCGGCGTCCGCGCTGGACACCATCCGGAAGGGCACCACGTCGATGCCGTAGCACCCGAGCAGCCGCACGACGTCGTGGTCCTCGAGCACGACGTTCTTGTCCCCGCCGGCCAGGATCTCCCGCACCACCTGCTCGGCCTGCTCCAGGTGGATCCCGTCCGGGCGGATGAGGGTGCCCTGCGGCCGCTGCCGCCACGCCGCGTACCGCACGACCTTCGCCAGCGCGTTCACCGCCCGTTCCGGGCTGGGGAACGACGGGATCGACCCGGGACCGGGGGCGCCGTCGGGACCGGGGACGGCCAGCTCGGCGGGCACGCCCTCCGCGGCCAGGAACGTCGAAACGATCGGTTTGCCCTGGTCCAGCTCCTGCGCCGCCTCGCGCAAGGCGCGCGCGTAGGTGCTGCCCGGGATCGACACCGGCGGCACGAACACCGCCACCAGCGCGTCGGTCTCCGGGTTGTTCAGCGCCTCGCGCACCGCGGCGGCGAAGTCCTCCGGGCCGGCCTGCGGTCCGACGTCGACCGGGTCGAAGGCGAGCCGCAGCCCCTGCGCGCGGGCCGTGTCGGCGGCGAGCAGCCCGATCGCGCTGGAGTTGCCCACGATCCCGATCCGCGGACCGGCGGGCAACGGCTGGTGCGCGAACACCAGCGCGGTGTCGAACAGCTGCGCCAGCGTCTCCACCCGCACCACGCCGGCCTGCTCGAACAGCGCCTGCACGCTCGACTCGTCGACCTCCGCGGAGGTCGCGGCCAGTTGCGGCCGGACGGCGTGCCGCCCGGACTTCACCGCGACGATCGGTTTGCTGCGGCCCAGCCGCCGTGCGAGACGGGCGAACTTGCGCGGGTTGCCGAACGACTCGAGGTAGAGCAGCACGAGATCGGTGTTCGGGTCGGTCTCCCAGTACTGGAGCAGGTCGTTGCCGGAGACGTCAGCGCGGTTGCCGGCCGAGACGAACGTGGACAGGCCGAGCCCGCGCGCCTCGGCGTCGGCGAGGATCGCGGTACCCAGGGCGCCGGACTGGCAGAAGAAGCCCGCCCGGCCGCGTTGGGGCAGCCGGGGCGCGAGCGTCGCGTTGAGCCGCACCGCCGGGTCGGTGTTGAGCACGCCGAGCGCGTTCGGGCCGACCACCCGCATGCCGTGCGCCCGCGCCTCGCCGACCAGCCGCAGCTCGGCGTGCAGGCCGTGCGGACCGGCCTCGGCGAACCCGGCGGTGACGATGAGCAGGGTCTTGACCCCCTTGGCCAGCGCACCGTCCAAAACCGACTCGACCTGGTCGGCCGGGACCGCGACCACCGCCAGGTCCACCGGATCCGGGATGTCCACCACGGACGGATACGCGCGCACCCCGCGCACCGAGCGGTGCTCGGGGTTGACCGGGTAGACGGTGCCGGCGAAGTCGGCGGCGAGCAGGTTGGACAGGACCGAGTAGCCGACCTTGGTGGGATCGGCGGAGGCGCCGATCACCGCGACCGAGCCCGGGTGGAGGAGGTTGTAGACGCTGCGGGCCTCGGCGGCCTGCTCGCGCGCACGGGCGACGGCGAGGGATTCCTCGGTGGGGTCGATGTCGAACTCCAGGTGCAGCACGCCCTCCTCGATGGCGCGGCTGACCTGGTAACCGGCGTCGCGGAACACCCGCACCATCGAAGCGTTCTCGGCGAGCACCTCGGCGACGAACCGCCGCAGACCGCTCTCCGACGCCGCGGCGGCGAGGTGCTCCAGCAGGATCGACCCGATGCCACGCCCCTGGTGCGCGTCGTCGACGACGAACGCCACCTCGGCCGAGGGCCGGTCACCGAGCCGCTCGTACCGCCCCACGGCGATGATGTCGTCCCCGAGCAGGACGACGAACGCCACGCGGTCGTGGTGGTCGACCACGGAGAACCGCTCCAGATCCCGCTGCGGGATGCGCGGGTAGGCGCCGAAGTACCGCAGGTACCGGGTGCGCTCGGACAGCCTGGAGTGGAAGGCAACCAGGGCGTCCGCGTCGCTCGGCACGATGGGGCGCAGGTGGACGGTGCCGCCGTCACTGAGCAGCACGTCGGCCTCCCAGTGGCGCGGGTAGTCGTACGGACCGCGGGGGCCGTGCTGGTCGCCCTGCCCCGGCGCCTCCTCAGCACCGCCCCCCGGGCCCGCGCTGCCCTCCGGGCCCGCACCGCGCTCCGGACCAGCACCGGCACCACCCGCCGGAGCCGCATCGTCGTTCGCGTCGGCGCCGGGTCGTGTGCCGGCACCACTGCCGGAGCCGGCAGCGGGGTTCTGGCCCGCGCCGCTCACCCGGCCCGCGCCGCTGTCCGGACCCGCAGTGACGCCCGCGCCGGCACCACTCCCCGCGCGGATCCCCGGTCCGGCACCGTCGGCCGGGGTGGCACGCCGGGCCCGGCCCTGGCCGGCGGGCTCGTCCTGCTGGGCGCCACCGGGCGTGTCGCTGGTGCTCATCTCGCGTCGATTCCTCGGATCATCGCGGTCAGTCCCTCGGATCGTCCGGGTCCAGGCCGTGCAGCGGGAACAGTGCGCGCCGGGTGTCCCGGATCGCCACGTCCACGGGGTCGTCCACCCCGTCGCCCCAGGACCGGAACGTCGTGTCGCGGCCGTCGGTCATCTCCGGCGGCAGCTCGGCGCTCGGCGCGGCCCGCAGGACCGTGCTGACCCAGTTCGGCGGCAGTGGCGTCTCGGGCTTGACGTCGCGGTCGAGCACCGTGGCCATCAGGTGGGTCCACGACCGCGGCACGACCCGGATCAACTGGTATCCGCCGCCGCCCACGGCGAGCCAGCGGCCGTCCGCGTGCCGCTCGGCGAGGTCACGCAGAGTGGCGTAAATCGTGCGGTGCCCGTCGACCGACAACGCCAGGTCGGCCAGCGGGTCCTCCTCGTGCGAATCGACGCCGCACTGCGTGACCAGGATCTGCGGGCGGAACACGGCCAGCAGCGACGGCACGACCGCGTGGAAGGCCCGCAGCCAGCCCGCGTCACGGGTGCCGGGCGGCAGCGGGACGTTCACCGCCGTCCCCTCGGCCTCGCCGGAACCGGTCTCGCCGCTGTACCCGGTACCGGGCCACAGGGTGAACGGGTGCTGGTGCAGCGAGACGGTCAGCACGCGGGGGTCGTCGTAGAACGCGGCCTGCACACCGTCGCCGTGATGGACGTCGGTGTCGATGTAGGCGATGCGGTCGAAGCCGTGGTCGAGCAGCCAGGAGATGGCGACCGCGCAGTCGTTGTAGACGCAGAACCCGGCGGCGTGGTCGCGCATCGCGTGGTGGAGCCCGCCCGCGATGTTCACGGCGCGGCGCGCGTCGCCGTCGGCGATCTTGCGGGCGCCCAGCAGTGTGGAGCCCACCACCAGCGCGGAGGCGTCGTGCATGTCGCTGAACACCGGGTTGTCGGCGGTGCCGAGGCCGTGGCCGACCTCCCAGCCCACGGCCGGGGCGAGCTTGACCGCCGCCAGGTATTCCGCGGAGTGGATGCGGTGCAACTCGGTGTCGTCGGCGGGCTCGGGCACGAGCAGCTCCACCCCGTCGAGGACACCCAGTTCGGTGGCGAGCCGCACGGTCAGGTCGAGCCGGACCGGGTTGAACGGGTGCTCACCGCCGAGGTCGTAACCGAGCAGTGCGGGATCCCAGACAACGGCGGGCTGCATGACGTCCGATGGTAGCCGCGCGGAGCGTGATTATCCTCCTGGTCACCTGGGGTGACGGTCGCCCGGAGCGACTACCATGGATTGTCGCGGACGAAGGGGACATCGTGAACGATCTCATCGACACCACAGAGATGTACTTGAAGACCATCTTCGAGCTCGAAGAGGAAGGTGTCGTACCGCTGCGCGCCCGCATCGCCGAGCGGCTGCAGCAGAGCGGTCCGACGGTCAGCCAGACCGTGGCCCGCATGGAACGCGACGGGCTGGTGCGCGTCGCCGACGACCGTCACCTGCAGCTCACCGAACACGGGCGGGAGCCCGCGACCGCCGTCATGCGCAAGCACCGCCTCGCGGAGCGGCTGCTGCTGGACGTGATCGGCCTGGAGTGGGAGCACGTGCACACCGAGGCGTGCCACTGGGAGCACGTGATGAGCGAGGCGGTGGAGCGCAAGCTCGTCCGGCTGCTGGACCACCCGACCACCTCGCCCTACGGCAACCCCATCCCCGGGCTCGACAAGCTCGGCGAGGGCGGGCTGCCCGCGCCGCCCGCCGAGGCGGACCTCGTGCGGCTGGACGACTTCGCGCGCTCCGGCGGCGGCAAGGCGGAGATCCGCCGGCTTGCCGAGCACATCCAGCTCGACGAGAAGCTGATGGTCGACCTGAAGAACGCGGGCATCGCCCCGGGCAGCGTCGTGTCGGTCCGCCGCGCGGACGGCGGCGGCACCGCCGAGGTCACCGGTGAGCTCGGCGCGGTCCAGGTGCCGATGTCGGTGCTCCACGCCGTCCTGGCCCAGGCCAAGTGAGCTCCGCGCGCGCGGCCGCGGCGGCGTTCGAGTCCGTGCACGGCCGGTCCCCGGCCGGGGTGTGGTCGGCGCCGGGCCGGGTCAACCTGATCGGCGAGCACACCGACTACAACGACGGCTTCGTGCTGCCGTTCGCCCTGCCGCACCGCCTGGCAGCCGCCGCGTCCCCGCGGTCCGACCAGGTGCTCACCGTCGCCTCCCTGGGCTCCGACGGCCTGATCCAGCACACCGAGCCGGTGATGATCCCCGAGCTGCGTCCCGGCGGCGTGCCGGGCTGGGGCGCCTATCCGGCCGGCGTCGCCTGGGTGCTCCGCGAGCACGGTGCCGATCGCGGCGCCGACCTGGTGCTGGCCGGTGACGTCCCCACCGGCGCCGGGCTGTCCTCGTCCGCCGCGCTGGAGTGCGCCGTGGCGCTGGCCCTGCTGGGGCTGGCCGGCGAGGAGGACCCTGACCTGGACCGCCGCTCCCAGATCGCCCGCTGGGCTCAGCGCGCCGAGAACGACTTCGTCGGTGCCCCCACCGGTGTGCTCGACCAGACGGCCTCGCTGTGCTGCATCGACGGTCACGTCCTGTTCCTCGACGTCCGGTCCGGTGAGATGGAGCAGGTCCCCTTCGACGCCGCCGCCGCGGGCCTGCGCATCCTGGCCATCGACACGCGCGTCAAACACGCCCACAGCGAAGGCGGCTACGGCGAGCGCCGCAAGGGCACCGAGCGCGCCGCGGACCTGCTCGGCGTGAAGGCGCTGCGGGACGTCGGACCGGACGACCTGGCCGGCGCGCTCGCCCGGTTGCCCGGTGACCTGGCCCCCCTCGTCCGCCACGTCGTCACCGAGAACCAGCGCGTGCTCGACGTCGTCGCCCTGCTCCGCGACGGCCGGATCGGCGACATCGGCCCCCTGCTGTCCGCCTCGCACGCGAGCATGCGCGACGACTACCGCATCTCCTGCCCCGAGCTGGATCTCGCGGTGGACGTGGCCGTCGAGTCCGGCGCCCTCGGCGCGCGGATGACCGGCGGCGGGTTCGGGGGCACCGCGATCGCGCTCGTGCCGGAGTCCCTTGTGGACACGGTCGAGGCGGCGGTCATGGCGGCGTTCGACCGTGCGGGCTACCGCGGACCGCGTGCGTTCGTGGCGGTCCCCTCCGCCGGCGCCCGGCGCGACGAGCTGTGATCCGGTGGGGCGGGACCGGTGCGTGGTTCACCGGTGGCTGGTCCACACTGGTGACACCTCCTTTTCGTCCTCGAGAAAGGTTTTCGACGAGACCATGGCTTCCGACTCCTCGCGCCTCAAGCTGATCGTCACGGGCGGTGCCGGTTACGTCGGCAGTGTCTGCACCGCCCGTCTGCTGGAAGCGGGGCACGAGGTCGTGGTGGTGGACGACCTGTCCACCGGCCACGCCGACGCCGTCCCCGACGGGGCACGCTTCGTCGAGGGCGACGCGGCCGACGCGACCGCGTCCCTGCTGGGCGAGGGCTTCGACGGCGTGCTGCACTTCGCGGCGAAATCCCTCGTCGGCGAGTCGATGCAGGACCCGGCCAAGTACTGGCACGGGAACGTGATCACCTCCATCCGGCTGCTCGATGCGATGCGCGCGCACGGCACGCCCCGGCTGGTGTTCTCCTCGACCGCGGCGACCTACGGCGAGCCGGAGCGCAGCCCGATCCCGGAGACCGCGCCGACGATGCCGACCAACACCTACGGTGCGTCCAAGCTCGCGATCGACCATGCGATCACCAGCTACGCGCGGGCGCACGGGCTGGCGGCCGTGAGCCTGCGGTACTTCAACGTGGCCGGCGCCTACGGCCGCTACGGGGAGCGGCACACCACCGAAACGCACCTCATCCCGCTGGTGTTGCAGGTCGCGACCGGGCAGCGCGAGCAGGTCGGCATCTTCGGCGAGGACTACCCCACCGAGGACGGTACGGCCGTCCGGGACTACATCCACGTCGCCGACCTCGCCGACGCCCACCTGCTCGCCCTGACCCACGCGCGGGCGGGCGAGCACCGCATCTACAACCTGGGCAACGGCACCGGGTTCTCGGTCCGTCAAGTCATCGACGCGTGCCGCGCCGTCACCGGTCACCCCATCCCCGCCGAGGTGGCCCCCCGCCGCGCCGGCGACCCCGCGATCCTCGTGGCCGCCAGCGACCGGGCCCGCGAGGAGCTCGGGTGGAAGCCCGAACGCGCCGACCTGCACGCCATCGTCAGCGACGCGTGGCGCTTCACCCAGGAACGGCGGGGCCTCGAGGGCTGACCCCTCCGGCGCCGTACCCGGCTGACCGCCCGCCGGTGACTCGTGCCTGGGGCGGTAGCCCGGGCTTGGGCACGAGGTTGGTGGACGGCCGCCAGATGACCGGCGGTAGCCGTGGTGACCCGGTAGCCGTCGTGACCGGCGGTGACCAGTGCGGGCCGGCGGCCCGCCTCGCTCGTCCACGGCGTCGGGGCCACCGGCAACCGGCGCAGGACCCGAGTACCCCGGGCAAACCCCCAGCGGCCGCCGCACGGCCCCGGCAGCCCGGACGACCATCGACCCGGCGCGGCCGAGGCGATCGACGCCGGTGCCCGGTGCGGGAAGCCACGGCCGAGGTGGCCGCTGGTGCCGGAGGTGCCCAGTCCCGGCGGGCGGGCCGGGCAGGGGCAGTCGGACGACGCCCCAACGGTGGTGCCGCGGCCGCTGTACCGGGGCGGCGAGCCGTGGTACGAGGCGGGCCGGTCACCCGCACCGGGGGTCCGTCGGCATGAGGTTGCCTTCCTGGGCTCGGCTCAGTCTGCCGAGCGCGTCCGGTGGGAGCTGGCGGTTCAGGCAGATCTGGAGCAGCTCCGCGAGCCGGTGACCCGGGTGGGCGGCGAGGGCGTTGCCGAACGCCAGGCCCGCCAGGACGCAGTCGCCGCGGCGGTAGGCGGCGTAGCCGAGCAGGAGGGCCGCCTCCGCGCGTTCCGGGGGCGGCGTGCGGCGCACCAGTTCCAGCCACAGGCGCTCGGCGGCGATCGCCGGTGCCTCGCCCGGCGGCTCGGCCGTGGTGAGGCACCGGTCACGCACCTTCAGGTCCGACAGGGCCATCGCCAGCGACACCACGTCCTCGTCGCTCAGGTCGAAGTCTCCCCGGACGGCCCGCCCCAGGGCAGCGCGCACCACGGCGAGGTGCCCGGCACGCTCCTCCTCGGCGGACCGGCCCGTACCGGCCAGTGCCTCCACCGCCTCGTCCAGCAGCCGTTGTCTCCGGTCGATCGCGGCCGGGTCGTCCGGATCGAGCTGCCGCACCAGCTGCTCCCGGCTGTCGTGGGTCACCCAGCCGCGCGTCGCCATCGTCGCCGCCATGACGGTCTCGCGGTCGTCCGGCAGCACACCCGCACCGCAGCCTTCGTGGTAACACGTCCAGGGCACCCCGCCGCGGATCTCCGGCACCCACAACGCGTGGTCGACCGGCCGGCCGGCCTCGTCCAGCGCACTGATCAGCCGCTGGGTCAGGCTCTGGTGCGGCAACTGGCCGGGCGGTGCCCGGTGCCCCGGGCGCGAGCCGACGATGACGACGGTCACCCCCGCCCCGGGATGTCGCAGCAGCCTGTCCACGAGCCCGCGAACCACGTCGCGCTCGTGGGGTTCGTCGGGCAGGTCGGCGCGGATCACCGGGATGATCCTGCGTTCCCGGCCGCGGCTGTGGTTGAGGAGGATCACGGAGGGACCGGGCCGGAACGACAGCAGGTGCGGCACCGCCGCGACGAGCTCACCCGGGTCAGAGATGCGGACGACGATGCGGCCGTCCGTGCCGGTGGTGGTTGTCGTGGAAGTCATGAAGCCACTATGCGGCAGGAAACAAGCAGCCGAAGAACAGAACGAAATTCTGTGGATGCCTGAGGACGATGTGGACAACTCGATGCCTCGGCCGACGGACTACGCCTTTCTGTCGGTGGTGCGCGGTAGGGTCCCGCCCCGCCCGGGCGTCCACAGTGGATGCTCGTCGCGGTGTGCGGAGGGGCGGTTAGACTCTGCGCCTGATGGCCGGGAAACTGAACAGCCGCGTCGCCGCGGTGGCGGCTTCGGTGCTCGCACAGCGCAAGTACGTTGCTCCGGTCGACGTGTTCGCCGGGCTCGGCTGGGTGCGCGCGGCACGGATCGAGGAGTGGCGCCGGGGCCGGTTCAGCCCGCTCACCGAGGCGCTCCCCGGCGACGCGGCGCGCATCGGCGAGGCTCTCCGCTGCCTCCGTGCGTGGGCGCGCGAGAACGGGCTGACCCCGGCCGACACCGCGTACACCGCGGCCACCCGGGAGCGGGGCGACCTGCGTTTCACCGGTGACGACGCGCTGGACCGGCTCTGCCGCACGCACTGGCTGGCGCCGGACCTCTCCGAGAAGCAGCGGGCCCGCCTGACCGAGCGGCAGAACAAGGCGCCCGACCTGGCGGTGAACCCCGCCGACAAGGCGTGGACGTGCGCCGGGTGCGGTGCGGCGGGCCGGGCGGGCGACCTCCTGCTCGCCGAGGGCCCGCTCTGCCTCACCTGCGCCGACTTCGACCACCTGGTCCTGCTGCCCGCCGGGAACGCCGCCCTGTCGCGCCGCGCCAGGCAGGAAAGCACTCTCTGCGTGCTGGTCCAGCACTTCAACCGGCGGCGCAAACGCTACGAGCGCCAGGGGATCCTCGTCGAGGAAGCCGCCCTCGACCGGGCCGAACAGCGGTGTCTCGCCGACGAGGACGCCCGCGCCCGAAGGCGGGACCGCGACGCGCAGCGGCGCGCCGCCCAGGACGTGGACTTCCAGGCGGCGTTCGCGGACACCATCCGCCGGCTCTACCCGGGCTGCCCGCCGGACCGGGCACAGGCGATCGCCGGGCACGCCGGAACCCGCGGCAGCGGACGGGTGGGACGGTCGGCCGCCGGGCGGGCGCTCGGCGAGGAGGCGGTGCGGCTCGCGGTGATCGCCTCGATCCGGCACCTGAACACCGACTACGACCGGTTGCTCATGGACGGCGTGCCCCGCGCGGAAGCCCGCGAACGCATCCGTCCCGCCCTCGACCGGGTCCTCCGGAGCTGGGAGGAGCGCGCTCAGCCTTGCGCGATGTAGGCGGCGAGCTGCTGCTGCGTCGCCTCCAGCTGTTCCATCCGCGTTTTGACCACATCGCCGATGCTGACGATGCCGGCGAGCCTGCCGTCCTCGATGACCGGCACGTGGCGCACTCGCCGCGTGGTCATCAGCACGCTGAGGTCGTCCACCGAATCGCGCGGGGTGCAGGTGGCGACGAGCGTCGTCATGATCTCCGACACCGGCCGCTCCAGCAGGGCCGGGCCGCGTTCGTGCAGCTTGCGCACCACGTCCCGTTCCGACACGATGCCGGCGATGCCGTCGTCGCCCACCACGACCATCGCGCCCACGTTGTGCTCGGACAGCCCGGCGAGCAGATCGGTGATGGACGACTCGGGCCGTACCGTGGCCACCCAGTCCCCCTTGCTCCGCAGTACGTCGGCGATCCGCATCGGCAGCCTCCCAGCTGGACGTGACCCGGCTCACATCAGGTTAGAGCCCGGTCGCTCTCCGCGAAAGCCCGCAATCCGGGCTCGATCCGCTCCCGCGGAATGGCGCCGAAGCCGAACACCAGCCCGTCCAGGGCATCCGGCACCGTCGTGAAGTCGCCCAGCGTGGAGATCCGCACCCCGGCTTGCCGTGCGGCTCGCACCACCGGACGTACGGGCTTGGAGCTGACCGCACTCACGTGCAAGCCGGCCGACGACGGGATCAGCCGCAGCCACGGAAAGTCCCGCTCGACGACCCGGCACACCACCTCCCGCCGGGCGGCGTACTCGCGCCGGGTGCGGCGGAGGTGCCGCGCGAACTCACCGCTGTCCATGAACTCCGCCAGCGCCGCCTGCGTGACGCTCGCGGAATGCCAGTCGGTCAGGTACTTCGCCTTCCCCAGCGCGGGACGCAGCCCCGGCGGGGCGACGAGAAAACCCAGGCGCAGACCGGGCAGCAGGACCTTCGAAAACGATCCGATGTAGAGCACGCGGCCACTGGGATCGAGGTTGCGCAACGGCTCCAGCGGCCGGCCGGTGTAGCGGAACTCGGTGTCGTAATCGTCCTCCAGGATCGCGGCGTCGTGCCGGCGCGCCCACTCGATCAGCGCCACGCGCCGCGCCATCGACATCGGCACGCCGAGCGGGTACTGGTGCGACGGCGTCACGTACACCAGCCGGCAGTCGGCCGGGATGTCGTCGACCACGATGCCCTCCTCGTCGACCGGCACGCCGACCGGCCGGGCACCGAGGGTGGTGAACAGCTGCCGCGGCGGCGGGTAGCCGGGGTCCTCGACCGCGACCCGCGCGCCGGGCTCGATCAGCACGCGCGCCGCGAGGTCCACCGCCTGCTGCGAGCCGTTGGTGACCAGGACGTCGTCGGGGGTGACCCGCACCGCCCTGGACACGCCGATGTGCCGGGCGATCGCCTCCCGCAGCCCGGGATGCCCCTCCGGATCACCGTAGGTCAGCACGTCGCGGCGCGACCGGCGCAACTGCTGGCTCACCAGCCGGCGCCAGGTGTCGAACGGGAACAAGGCCACGTCGGGGGCGCCGGTGCGGAAGTCGAACTCCGGCTGTTCGCGGAACCGGTGCGGCGGCCCGGGCACGTCGTCCCACACCGCGACCGGGGTCAGGGACGCCGGGGCACCACCGGTCGGGCGCACGTCCCGCCGCGCGCCCGCGCCGACGAAGGTGCCCGATCCCGCCCGGGACTCCAGGAACCCTTCCGCGATCAGCCGGTCGTAGGCGGCGCTGACCGTGGTGCGCGAGACCGCGAGGCGCTGAGCCAGCTCACGGGTCGGCGGGAGCGTGTCCCCGGCACGCAGCCGCCCGTCGAGGATCGCGTCGCGGATCTGGCGGTAGATGGCATCCCGCCGGCCCCGGCCGGGCCCGAGCTCGATCTGGATGTCCATCCCCCGAGCCTAATTGGCCCACTTCGAAACACCTGGTTTTGGCCCTTCGGCGGGGCCACTGATGCTCGTAGGTTCGGTGCATGGACATCCGTGACCTCGACCGCCGGGTTCTCGCGACGATGGACAAGATCGTCTCCGGCGTCCGCGATCTCGGCCTGCGCACCCCGTGTGCCGGCTGGACGCTGGGCGACCTGCTCACCCACCAGATCCAGGAGAACCGGGGTTTCGCCGTGGCGCTGCGCGAGGGCGCGGCACCGGACTGGCACATCGGTTCGCTCGGCACCGACCCCTACCACGACTACCGCGAGTCCGTGGACGCCTTCCTCGACGCCGCGGCGGACGACGCCGTGCTCACCCGCGAGGTGACCGTGCGCGAGTTCGGCACCTTCCCCGGCTCCGTGGCGCTCACCATGCACCTGGTCGACTCCGTCGCCCACGGCTGGGACCTCGCCCGGACCTTCGACGTCCCCTATGAGCCGGACGCCGAGGCCGTGCACGTCGCGCTGCTGTTCGCCGAGCGGATGCGCGCCCGGCCGCGCCCGGACGACGACGTCTTCGCGCCCGTGGTGGAGGTCGGCCCCGGCGCGGGCGAGCTCGACCGCTTCCTCGCGCTGACCGGCCGGGACCCCGCCTGGCGTTGAAAACCGTCCCCACCTGGCAGGATGGGGACATGGCTGACGAAGACCCGTACCTCTGGCTCGAGGACGTGACCGGGGAGCAGGCGCTCGACTGGGTTCGGCAGCGCAACGCCGAATCGGTCGCCGAGCTCACGCCGGGCACGCGGTTCGGGCAGCTGCGCGCCGAGGCCCGCGAGGTGCTCGACGCCGACGACCGGATCCCCTACATCCGCCGGCGCGGTGAGTACTTCTACAACTTCTGGCAGGACGCGGCGCACCCGCGCGGTTTGTGGCGGCGGACCACGCTCGGCTCCTACCGCAGCGATCGTCCCGAGTGGGAGGTCCTGCTCGACGTGGACGCGCTCGCCGAGGCCGAGGGCGAGAACTGGGTGTGGCAGGGCGCGGCGGTGCTGCGGCCGTCGTACCGCCGCGGTCTGGCCGAGCTGTCCCGCGGTGGCGCGGACGCGGCGGTGGTGCGCGAGTTCGACCTGGAGTCGCGTGAATTCGTCGTGGGCGGCTTCGAACTGCCCGAGGCCAAGAGCCGGGTCGGCTGGATCGACGAGGACCTGATCTACGTCGGCACCGACTTCGGCCCCGGGTCGATGACCGCCTCGGGTTATCCGCGGGTCATGAAGGAGTGGCGGCGGGGCACCCCGCTGTCCGAGGCCGTCACGGTCTTCGAAGGCAAGCCGGACGACGTGGCGGTGTTCGCCTACCACGATCCGACGCCGGGGTTCGAGCGCGACTTCGTCGGCCGCGCCATCGACTTCTACCGCACGGAGAAGTTCCTCCGCACGCCGGGCGGACTGGTGAAGCTCGACGTGCCCGAGGACGCGCAGACCACCAGCCACCGGGAGTGGTTGCTGATCCGCACGCGCACCGCGTGGACCGTCGGCGGCCGGGAGTACGCGCCGGGCACCCTGCTCGCCGCGAACTTCGACGCCTACCTCGCCGGGGAACGCGAGCTCACCGTCCTGTTCGAACCGGACGGGCGGACGTCGCTGGAGTCCTGGGACTGGACGCGGCACCACCTGCTGCTCACCACCCTCGCCGACGTGCACACCGAGCTGCACGTGCTCACGCCCGGCGAGGGCGGCTGGCGACGGGAGCCGCTGGGCGGCGCGCCGGAACTGGGCACCGCGGAGATCATCGACACCGATCCCGACCACAGCGACGAGTACCTGCTCAACACCAGCGGTTTCACCCAGCCCGCGACGCTGTCCTACGGGCACGTGGGTGGTGGCACCGAGATCCTCAAGCAGGCCCCGGCCCGCTTCGACGCCACGGGCATCACCGTCGAACAGCACTTCGCCACCTCCGACGACGGCACCCGCATCCCGTACTTCGTGGTGCGGCCGCGAGGCGGCCACGGGCCGACGATGCTCACCGGCTACGGCGGGTTCGAGGTGTCCCGCCTGCCCGCCTACAGCGGGGTGATCGGCCGCGGCTGGCTGGCGCGCGGCGGTACCTACGTGCTCGCGAACATCCGGGGCGGCGGCGAGTACGGCCCCGGCTGGCACACCGGCGCCATCAAGGAGAACCGGTACCTGGTCTACCAGGACTTCGCCGCGGTCGCCCGGGATCTCGTCGACCGGGGCATCACGACGCCGGAACGGCTGGGCATCCAGGGCGGCAGCAACGGCGGCCTGCTGATGGGCGTCATGCTCACCCGGTACCCGGAGCTGTTCGGCGCGATCGTCAGCCAGGTGCCGCTGCTGGACATGCGCCGCTACCACCTGCTGCTGGCCGGCGCCTCCTGGATGGCCGAGTACGGCGACCCCGACGACCCGGCCGACTGGGAGTACCTCGCGCAGTACTCGCCGTACCACAACGTCCACAAGGGACGGGACTACCCGCCCACGCTGTTCATGACGTCCACCCGCGACGACCGGGTGCACCCCGCGCACGGGCGCAAGATGATGGCGCGGATGCGCGAGCAGGGGCACGACGTGCGGTACTACGAGAACATCGAGGGCGGGCACGGCGCCGCGGCGGACAACGAGCAGCTGGCCTACAAGTGGGCCTTGCTGTTCGAGTTCCTCTGGCAGAAGCTCAGCAGCTGACCGGCCGCCGCCACCGCGGCGGCGAGCAGGAACGCCCAGCCGAACTGGCCGGCAGCCACCACCGCGCCCATCGCCGCGACCCCCACGGTCGCCCCGACCTGGCGGACGGCGTTGAGCAGGCCACCGGCGGTACCGGCGTACCCTTCGGGCGCGGCGGTCACCACACCGGTGACCAGTGCGGGCAGGGCGAGGGACACACCGAACCCCAGCAGCAGGAGACCACACGCCAGCAGCGGGTAGGGCGCGTGGACCGTCGCGGCCAGGACGGCCGCCCCGGCGGTCAGCAGCGTCAGACCGGCCACGACCGGCAGGCGCGGCCCGCGGGCGGCGACGATCCGGCTGGTCAGCAGCGGGTTGAACGCGGTCGGCAGGGTCAGGGGCAGGAACGCCAGCCCGGCCTGGACCGGGGTGAGGTGCCGCTCGTTCTGCAGCAGCAGCGTCACCGCGAACAACGCGCCGGAGAGCACGAAGTTCACCGCCGCGCCGGCGAACAGGTTCACCGCGACGCCACGGCTGCGCACCAGCACCGGTGGCACGGTGGGTGCCGTGGCGCGACGCTCCCGGTGGACGAACAGCACGAGCACCAGGAGCGCGAGGACCCCGGCGAGCGGACGCGCGTCCACGATCGCCTCGGTCAGCAGGCCGAGGAACGCGCACGCGGCGAGCTGGGTCTTCACGTCGAAACCGCGCCCGGCCGGCGTCGTCTCCCGGCCGCGGGTCAGGGCGAGACCGATGACCGCGAGCGGCACGTTGACGAGGAACACCGCTCGCCAGCCCGCCAGATCGACCAGCAGCCCGCCGGCGATCGGGCCGGCCGCGAGCGCCACCCCGGTGATCGCCGCCCAGGCGCCGAGCGCCTTCGCGCGCGCGGCCGGCTCCGGGTGCAGGCGGCTGATCAGGGCGAGCGAACTGGGCAGGCACGCCGCGCCCGCGACGCCGAGCAGGACGCGCAGCACGACGAGCAGGGCCAGGTCCGGGGCGGCCGCCGACACCAGGGAGAGGACGCCGAAGCTCGCGACGCCCCAGCGGAACACGCGCAGCGGGCCGAACCGGTCGGCGAGTGCGCCACCGCCGAGCAGGAACGCGGCGAAGGAGACGGTGTAGCCGTTGACCACCCACTGCTGCCCGGCGACCGATCCGCCGAGATCGGCGCGGATGCCGGGCAGCGCGACGGTGAGCACAGTGGTGTCCAGCAGGACCAGGAAGTAGGCGAGGGAGATGCCGAGCAGACTGCCTCGGCGAGCCGTTGTCGTCACGACGGTGACTCTCCGGTTCCGGCCCTCACCGCTCAACCGGCCGGTCCGGACGCCCCTTTCGGTTTTCCCGAACGACGCATCGTTAGGGTGGTTCTCATGGAGCTGCGGCAGTTGCGGGCGTTCGTCGCCGTCGCCTCGGCGGGCACCGTGACCGGGGCGGCGCAGCGGCTCGAGCTGTCCCCGGCGACGGTGTCCGAGCACGTGCGGTCGCTGGAGACCTCGCTCGGGGTGGTGTTGTTCGACCGGAAGCCGACGGGCATGGAGCTGGCCGAGCGTGGCCGGTTGCTGCTGCCCGAGGCACGGCGGCTGCTCGACCAGGCCGAGTCGATCCGGCGGCTGGTGAGCGACGAACGCACCCGGTTCACCGTCGGCGCCCTCGAGACGCTGGTGGCGACCCGGCTGCCGGCGGTGGTCGCCCGCCTCGGCGACCGGCGGCCGGACGTCGACCTGGCGGTGCGGTCCCTGATGCGGCAGCCCATGTTGCGGGCGGTGTCGGACGGATCACTGGACGCGGGACTGCTGCTGGACACCGGACCGGTACTGGGGACGCTGGGGTTCGACGGCGGTGATCTGTCGTTCGCCGACATCGACACCGTGCGGTTGTACCTGGTCGCGCGGCCCGGCGAGACCGCGCGTGAGGACGTGCTGCTGGTGACCCCGCCGGGGTGTTCGTTCCGGATGGCGGCCGACCGCCTGCTCGGCACGACCGGCCGGCGGCTGGAGTTCGACAGCGTCTCCACGATCCGCGCGTGGGTCACCCAGGGGCTGGGCGTGGCGCTGCTGCCGGACTTCGTGGTCAGCGGCGACCTCGCGGACGGCACGCTGGTCGCGTTGCCGGTACCGGACAGCGCGGAACTGGCGCTGCGGGTGGTGTGGCGCACCGACCGGGAGGACACGCTGCGCGAGGTGCTCTACGCGATGGCGGCGTAGCCGTCCGCGCGGCGCCTCACGTTCGGTCCGCCAGGAACTGCTCGAACGTGGTGCGGCCGGTGGCGTTCGAGGTGAGGTGGTGCCCCGCCCGGTATCCCCGCCCGATCGCGCCGGGGATGGGGACCGGCACGAGCGGGCGACGGCGGTTGCGGGCGCGGAGGTAGATCCGGGCGAGGTCGGTGGCGTCGCGGACCTCCGAGCCGCCCATGTCGGGTGCGCGGCCGGCGGGGTCGCCGAGCGCGAGGCCGGCCAGGCGCTGCGCGACCTCGCGCGAGTCGACCGGCTGGAAGCGGAACCCGGCCGGGTGGAGGACAACCGGGAGGCGCCGCTGGACCTCCAGCCCACGGAACAGGAGATCGTGGAACTGCGTGGCCCGCAGGACGGTCCACGGTAGACCGGACGCGATCACGGCCTCCTCCGCGGCGAGCTTGGCCCGGTAATACGGCAGCGGAATCCGGTCGACGCCGACGATCGAGATGTACACGACGTGCGGCACGCCGGCCCGACGGGCGGCTTCGACGAGGGTCCGCGTGGTGGTGGCGTCCTTCGTGCCGAGAGTGGTCGCGCAGTGCACGATCGCGCCCGCCCCCGCGACAGCCGCGTCCAGGCTGTCCGCGGTGCGCAGGTCACCGGTGTACCAGGAGTAGGGCGTGCCGGCGGGTGCGGCCCGGCGGCTCAGGATCCGGACCTCCCGCCCCGGCGCGCGGAGGCAGCGGGCGACCTCCCGGCCGAGGACTCCGGTTCCGCCCGTGACGAGGATGGTTTCGCTCATACCGGGGAGACCGGACAGGGAGCCGGGATGTGACAGCCGGGGCCGGAGGCGCCGGTCACGCGCCCTCGGACCAGTAGCGCTGGAGCCGCGCGATCCCCTCGTCCTTGCTCATCCCCGCCACCTCCGCCTCGTCGAGACCGGCACGCGAGATCAGCAGGAACACGAGATCGGCCGGCAGGGCCCCCGCCGGCGGCTCCGGTGTCCCGCGAGCCGGTGTGACGCCGTCCTGCACGCACGACCAGAATTCCGGTTCCCCGGCGTCGAGCTGGTCGCGCAGGATGTGCTTCCCCCTGCCCCGGCCGTAGCCGCTGCGGTCGACCGGGTGCGAGATGCGGGTACGGAGAATCCTGCCGTCGGCGAGATCGAGTTCGTACGTGACGTGGTGTGTTCCGGCCCGGCCGTGAGCGTCGCGCACCCGGCGCCACTCCTCGACCCGGCAGAACGTCTCGTGATCCTGGCGAGCCGGCTGTGGCCAGGTTGTCACCCTGCTGCGCCGACAAGCCAGTCGCGTAGTCGCCCGTCGTCACTGAGGCTGATCAACTGCACCAAACCCCAGTTGTCCCGGTGGTTGGAAGCATCCAGCAGGCGCTCCTGCCGGTCCTGCGCGTACTCCCGCAGAGCGTCGATCATCTCGTCGACCGCCTCGTCGAACGACGCGCCGTCCACGGCCACCGGCAGCCCCGGAATGAACACCGACCAGCCCCCGGCTTCCGCGACGACCTGGGCGCGCGAGGGGACGAGCGACGCGAGGAAGTGGCGCAGCCGCTTGACATCCACCACGGCGGCCGTCGCGGAGTCCCGCCTGACCGTGGCGACCCGGCCCTTCTCGGCGGCATCCAACAGGTCCTTCAGATGTGCGCGCGCATCGCTGTAGCTGTCGTGGTGAACAGCGGACGTGCCAGCCTCCCGGTGATCTCCACCAGGAGACCCCGCACGCTCGAGTACGTCAAGTACGTGACGTACTCGCACGCCATCGGGACCAGACGCGGCGGAGCCGGGACGGCAACTGCCGTCCCGGCTCCGACCAGTCACTTCACCCGACGAGGGCGTTCACTCTCAGCTGCAGCCGGAGGTGGCGCCGCAGCCCTCGCACGCGTAGCAGGAACCCGCGGGGCGCATCTTGGTGCCGCAGGTCATGCACAGCGGGGCGTCGGCGGCCTTGCCGAGGTGCAGCTCCATCAACTCGGCCGTGCTGTGCGCCACGTGGGGCTGCTCCGCGGACTCGGACTTCGCCGGGCTCGAATCGACCGTGCTGCGCAGCTCCTCCAGGTCCACGTTCTCCGGCTCGGCGGGCTGAGCGCCGTAACCGGTTTCGACCTGGGCGGCCCGCTCCGCCGCGGTGAAGATGCCGAGCTCGGCCCGCTTCTCGTACGGCAGGTAGTCCAGCGCCAGCCGGCGGAACAGGTAGTCCAGCACGCTGGTGGCGATCCGGATGTCCGGGTCGTCCGTCATCCCGGCCGGCTCGAAGCGCAGGTTCGAGAACTTCGAGACGTAGAACTCCAGCGGGATGCCGTACTGGAGACCCACCGAGATCGACATCGAGAAGGCGTCCATGACACCGGCCAGCGTCGACCCCTGCTTGCCGAGCTTGACGAAGATCTCGCCCAGCCCGTCGTCCGGGTAGGAACCCGCGTGCAGGTAACCCTCGGCACCGCCGACCGTGAACGACAGCGTCTGGCTCGGGCGCTTCTTCGGCAGCCGCTTGCGGATCGGCTTGTACTCGACGACCTTCTCCGGCTCCGCCACCTCGGCGGTCTCGGCCTGCTTCTTCGCGCTCGACAGCGGCTGGCCGACCTTGCAGTTGTCGCGGTAGATCGCCAGCGCCTTGAGGCCCAGCTTCCAGCCCTGGAAGTAGATCTCCTCGATGTCCTCGACCGTCGCCGACTCGGGCATGTTGACCGTCTTGGAGATGGCGCCGGACAGGAACGGCTGCACCGCGGCCATCATCCGCACGTGCCCCATCGGCGCGATGGAGCGCTCGCCGATGGCGCAGTCGTACACCTCGTAGTGCTCCGGGCGCAGACCCGGCGCGTCGACCACGTGACCGTGCTCGGCGATGTACTCGACGATCGCCTCGATCTGCTCGTCCTGGTAACCCAGGGCCTTCAGCGACCGCGGGATCGTCTGGTTCACGATCTGCATTGAGCCGCCACCGACGAGCTTCTTGAACTTCACCAGCGAGAAGTCCGGCTCGATCCCGGTGGTGTCGCAGTCCATCATGAAGCCGATGGTGCCGGTCGGGGCGAGCACGCTGGCCTGCGCGTTGCGCCAGCCGTTCTTCATGCCGATCTCGATGCCGCTCTGCCACTCGCGGGTGGCGAGGTCGCGGATGGCGGCGTCGTTGGTGTGCATGGTGCGGATCGCGTCGTTGGCCGCGGCGTGCTTGCGCATGACCCGCTGGTGCGCCTCGGCGTTGCGGCTGTAGCCCTCGTACGCGCCGACCACGCCCGCGATCTCCGCCGAACGGCGGTAGGAGGTCCCGGTCATCAGCGAGGTGATGCTCGCGGCGAGCGCGCGGCCGCCGTCGGAGTCGTAGGCGTGACCGGTGGCCATCAGCAGCGCGCCCAGGTTGGCGTAGCCGATGCCCAGCTGGCGGAACTTGCGGGTGGTGTCACCGATCGCCTCGGTCGGGAAGTCCGCGAAGCAGATCGAGATGTCCATCGCGGTGATGATGAACTCGACCGCCTTGACGAAGAGCTCACCGTTGAACGTGCCGTCGTCGGAGAGGAACTTCAGCAGGTTCAGCGACGCCAGGTTGCAGCTGGAGTTGTCCAGGTGCATGTACTCGCTGCACGGGTTCGACGCGGTGATCCGGCCCGACTCGGGGCAGGTGTGCCAGTCGTTGATCGTGTCGTCGTACTGCAGGCCAGGGTCGGCGCACTCCCACGCGGCCTGCGCCATCGAGCGGAACAGCTTCTTGGCGTCGACGGTCTCCAGCACCTCACCGGTGAGGCGGGCACGCAGGCCGAACTCGCCGCTGGACTCGACGGCACGCATGAACTCGTCGGTGACGCGCACCGAGTTGTTGGCGTTCTGGTACTGCACCGACGTGATGTCGGCGCCGGAGAGGTCCATGTCGAACCCGGCGTCGCGCAGGACGCGGATCTTCTGCTCCTCGCGCGCCTTGGTCTGGATGAACTCCTCGATGTCCGGGTGGTCGACGTCCAGGACGACCATCTTCGCCGCGCGGCGGGTGGCGCCACCGGACTTGATGGTGCCCGCCGAGGCGTCGGCGCCGCGCATGAACGACACCGGACCCGACGCGGTGCCGCCGGAGGACAGCAGCTCCTTCGACGACCGGATGCGGGAGAGGTTGATGCCCGCGCCGGAGCCGCCGCGGAAGATCATGCCCTCTTCCTTGTACCAGTCGAGGATCGACTCCATGGTGTCGTCGACGGCGAGGATGAAGCAGGCGGAGACCTGTTGCTTGGAGGAGGTGCCGACGTTGAACCACACCGGCGAGTTGAAGCTGAACACCTGGTGCAGCAGCATCCAGGTGAGCTCGTGCTCGAAGACCTCGGCGTCGGTGGCCGTCGCGAAGTAGCCGTGCTCGGTGCCGGCCTTGACGTACGCGCTCACCACGCGGTCGATGAGCTGCTTGAGGCTGCGCTCGCGCTGCGGGCTGCCGACCGCGCCGCGGAAGTACTTGCTGGTGACGATGTTGGTGGCGTTCATCGACCAGAACTCGGGGAACTCGACGCCCCGCTGCTCGAAGTTGATCGACCCGTCCCGCCAGTTGGTCATGACGACGTCACGCTGCTCCCAGGTGACCTCGTCGTACGGGTGCACGCCCTCGGTCGTGAACACCCGGCTGATCTTCAGCCCCCGCTTGCCCCGCTTGGCCGCCTTGCCGCTCGCCGTGTTCGCGCCCACGGTTTCGGTCATGGATCCGTCCCTCCCGCTACGCGCCGGGCTCATGCCCGGGCCGCGCTGTCGTCGCCGTGCTTCTCAGCCATGGCCTTGCGCAGGTCCGCGATCTCCTTCTCGAAGTCCTCGACCGAGGAGAAGGAGCGGTAGACGCTGGCGAACCGGAGGTAGGCGACCTCGTCGAGCTCCCGGAGCGGCCCGAGGATGGCCAGGCCGACCTCGTGGCTCGGGATCTCGGCGACTCCGGCCGCGCGGATCGACTCCTCGACCCGCTGGGCGAGCTGCTGCAGGGCGTCGTCGTCGACCGGCCTGCCCTGGCAGGCCCGGCGCACGCCCCGGACCACCTTGTCCCGGCTGAACTGCTCGGTGACGCCAGACCGCTTGACGACCGCCAGCACCATCGTCTCGGACGTGGTGAACCGGCGCCCGCACGCGGAGCAGGACCGCCTGCGGCGGATGGCCTGCCCCTCGTCCACCTCCCGTGAGTCGACGACCCGGGAATCGGCGTGACGGCAGAACGGACACCGCATCTTCTCCGCCACCTTCCCCTCTCGCGCCGCACGGGCGACATCCACCCCAGCCCGTGCCGCCACGCTACGGCCCGGCCTGGTGATCGACTTGTGGATATCCGGTGGGTGAACGCCCACCGCCTGTGGACAACTCGTCCTCAGTCTACCCCAACTTGTGGACCAACTACAGCCATGTAACTACTAGATATAGCGGTGGACCTTAGATCGCGTGCAGGCGGGGCGCAAGCGACACGAGCGAGCGATGCGGTATGGCGACGGGGTTCACGGCGCCGGCGTCACGGAGCCGGACTCCACCGGCACGGTGAGCAACAGACCGGGGACCACGGAACCGGCCGGCAGGTGGTTCAGCGCTTCGATGCGCTCGACCACGGCACCCGTGTCGCTGTCCGGCGCGTACTGCCGCGCCAGATCCCACAGCGTCTCCCCCGGCGCGACCGCGACCATGGCCGTCCGTGCCGGAACGTGCGGCCCGAACGAACCGGCGAATGCACCCAACCCGGTGACGGTGAGCGCGATGGCGACGCCGATCGCGGCGAGCCACGGCCAGCGCGGCGCGACCCGGCGCGGGCACGCGGCGACCGGACCGGGGCGGCGTCCGGCGACGGCGCGCGAGCGCGTCGGCGGCCGCCGAACCTCCGGCCGACGCGGGCGCAGTGCCGTGCGCCCGCCGTCCTCCGGCGCGCCCCGGACCAGCCGCTGCCCGCTCTCCGGCCCCTGGTGCGTCAGTACCGACATGGCGGAACCTCCTCGCAGATCCCCGACCCGCGGCGGCGACCGCCGGTCGAACAACCGTTCTATCGAACTCCCGTGCGAATGTGTACCACCCGGGTACGACAAAATCGAGCACGCCCCGGCGTGTCGTCGAACAGTTGTTTGATGTTTGCTGTCCGGTGCACTACTGTGGGTGACCAGCAGAGGCGGACAGCGCCGGTCGCGCGGGTGCGCGTCCCGGCCGCTCCAGAGCTGGGAGGCAGCAGGGTGTCGCAAGAGACGGGCGAGACGATCCGCAGGCCCGGGGGCCGGTTCGGGGACGTGCATCCCCTCCCCGATCCCGAGTCCGTGGAGGAGGGCCTGAGCCCGCGCCAGCAGCAGATCCTCGAGGTCATCAAGGCGTGGATCGACCGCTTCGGCTACCCGCCCAGCGTGCGCGAGATCGGCGAGGCGGTCGGGCTCACGTCCACCTCGTCGGTGTCGCACCAGCTGCGCACGCTGCAGCGCAAGGGTTACCTGCGCCGGGACGCCAACCGCCCGCGTGCCGTCGGGGTCCTGACCGCCCAGGCCGAGGTGGAGACCACGCCGATGCCCAAGCCCGCGTACGTGCCGCTGGTCGGCCGGATCGCCGCCGGTGGGCCGGTCCTGGCCGAGCAGTCCATCGAGGACGTCTTCCCGCTGCCCAAGGACATCGTCGGCGAGGGCGAGGTGTTCCTGCTCAGCGTCACCGGTGACTCGATGGTCGACGCCGCGATCACCGACGGGGACTGGGTGGTCGTGCGCCAGCAGCCCACCGCCAACAACGGCGAGATCGTGGCCGCGATGATCGACGGCGAGGCCACGGTGAAGACGTTCAAGCAGAAGGACGGCCACGTCTGGCTGATGCCGCACAACGAGGCGTACGACCCCATCCCCGGCGACGAGGCGACGATTCTGGGCAAGGTCGTCGCGGTGATCCGCCGCCTCTGAGCGAGGGTTTCCGGCGGCTTGGCCGCGTGCACGCGCAAGATCGCCCGATCGTTCGAAACGATCAGCGGCCGAACCGCTTCCGCAGCTTCGTCCAGGCGAACACCGCGCCGCCGGCGACCAGGATCGCGAGCAACAGCGCGGGCACCGGCGCCATCCCGCCCGGCCCGGCGGAGGGGCCGGGCGCCTCCCCGCCCGCGCCGGACGCCTGGCCGTTCGCCGTCGTCTCCGTGGCGACCAGCGCCGCCGCGCCGCGCACCGCCCGCACGGGCTGACCGGTCCCTTCGGACGCCGACAGCAGCGTGCCGTCGGGCTCGAAGGCGATCGCCTCCCCCTGCTGTTCGCCCGGCAGCGGGATGCGCACCGGCTCGCGTCGCAGCGCGGCCGCCACGTCCCGGTCGGGCGCCGGGAACAGGTAGGCATCGGTGTAGGTCCGCAATGCGACGACCGTGCCGTCCTTGCTCACCGCACCGCCGGTGACCAGCACCGACCCGAACCCAGCGACGGGGCCGCCGGGCGTGTCCGTGGATTTGACGGTGATGGAGCCGACCCGCTCCAGCGGCGTCGGCCCTGGACCGGCGAGAGGCTTCGCCGGCCGGTAGATCCCGGCCTCACCGAGCGGGGACTTCGTGACCAGGTACGGCGTGCCGGACGCGTCCAGCAGCAGCGCCTCCGTGTCGTGCTGCCCGTCGGGATAGGTCAGCCGGTACAACGTCACCCTGCCCTCCGGCGTGACGGCCAGCAGGGCGACGGTGTCGCGTTGCTTGCGGTTGTCGCCGGTGTCGGCGAGCCAGAACGTGCCGTCCGCGGCCCGCGCCAGGTCCTCCACGTCGTACGGATCGGTGCTACCGGTGATCACCCGCTGGACCGCGCAGTCCCGGCCCAGCACGAAGATCTGCACCTTCGTTCCGCCGTCGTTGATCGCGTACCACCGCGACCCGTCGCTCACCAGCCCGGAGAGCTCACCGAGCCGCTTGTCCGTCACCGAGCACAGCGGTTGCGGCGCGGGCACCTGCGCCGCGCTCACCGGTCCCGCGCCCAGCCCCAGCAGGACGGACAGGACCGGCGCCAGCGCAGTGCTTCCGAGGCTCACCCGAGCCACGGTACCGATCTCAGGCCGGCGAACCGTTCACCGCGTACGCCTCCAGGGCGGACGCCACGTCCGGGCGGACCCGCGCGCTCAACCGGGTGCCTTCGGGCAGGTGCTCCTCGGCGAGGACCTCGCCCTCGGCGTGCGCCCGGGCGACCAGCTCGCCACGGGTGTAGGGCACCAGCGCCTCGACGACCACGTCGGGCCGCGGCAACCGCTCGGCCAGCGCCTCGACCAGCTCCGGCACGCCCTCCCCGGTCCTCGCCGACACCACGAGCGCGCCCGGCAGCAGGTGCCGCAGCCGGACCAGCGACAGCTCGTCGGCCGCGTCCGCCTTGTTGATCACGATCAGCTCCGGCGGCAGCGGGCTCTCGTGGCTAGCGGTGATCTCGGTGAGCACCTGGCGCACCGCGTTCACCTGCTCCTCCGGTGCCGGGTCGGACCCGTCCACGACGTGCAGCAGCAGGTCCGCGTCGGCCGTCTCGTCCAGTGTCGAGCGGAACGCGTCGACCAGCTGGTGCGGCAGGTGCCGGACGAAACCGACCGTGTCGGTCAGCGTGAACGTCCGCCCGTCCGGGGTCGCCGCCCGCCGGGTGGTCGGGTCCAGGGTGGCGAACAGCGCGTTCTCCACCAGGACACCGGCGCCGGTGATCGCGTTGAGCAGGCTGGACTTGCCCGCGTTGGTGTAGCCGACGATCGCGACGCTGGGCACCTCGTTGGCGACCCGGCGGCCCCGCTTCGTGGCACGGATGGTGTCCATCGCGGCGATCTCGCGGCGCAGCTTCGCCACCCGCTTGCCGATGCGCCTGCGGTCGGTCTCCAGCTTCGTCTCACCGGGACCACGCAGGCCGACACCGCCGTTCGCGCCGCCGGCACGGCCACCGGCCTGCCGGGACAGTGATTCACCCCAGCCGCGCAGGCGCGGGATGAGGTACTGCAGCTGGGCGAGCTCGACCTGGGCCTTGCCTTCGCGCGAGCGTGCGTGCTGGGCGAAGATGTCCAGGATCAGCGCGGTCCGGTCGATCACCTTGACCTTGAGCCGCTCCTCCAGCTGGCGCAGCTGGCCGGGCGAGAGCTCGCCGTCGCAGATGACCGTGTCGGCGCCGGTGGCGACCACGATGTCGAACAGCTCACGCACCTTGCCCGAGCCGATGTAGGTGGCCGGATCGGGCTTGGCGCGGCGCTGCACGAGTCCTTCGAGCACCTCGGAGCCCGCGGTCTCGGCCAGGCGCGCGAGCTCGGCGAGGGAGGCCTCGGACTGCGCCGCCGTGCCCTCGGTCCACACGCCCACCAGCACCACGCGTTCGAGGCGGAGCTTGCGGTACTCGACCTCGGTGATGTCCGACAGTTCGGTGGAGAGCCCCGCCACCCGCCGCAGCGAGGCGCGGTCGGACAGCTCCAGCTCGCCCGTCGACGGGTCTTGGCCGGGGTCGGTGTAGGTCAGTTCTGTCATCGTCCTTCCATGGTCCCACGGGTCGCGGGATTGTCCGAATCGTTTAGCGGCTGGGGTACACCGCCACGTACACGGCGAACTGCTCGCCGCCGCCGGGGGTGGAGCGGTTCTTGAACTCGTCCAGCAGGTCGGCCAGGCGGTGTTCGAACTCGCGCCGCCCGTCCGGATCGACCCGGATGACCAGGCGGGACTGGTCCAGCTCGCCGCGGTCCAGCTCGGCGACCTCGGCCAGGTACGCCTCCAGGATCGCCTCGGCCAGGGCGCGGTCGCCGGTGCCGTCCAGCTCCCAGGACTTACCGGTGGAACGGTACGGGATTTCTTTCGCCCCGCGGTTGCCCCGGCGGGGTGATTGCGGCGCCAGGAAGCCGGTGTCGACCAGCTTGCGTACGTGGTGCAGCGTGGTGGCCGGGTCCCGGTCCAGGCGTTGCGCGATCTCCTTGTTCGTCAGCGCCTCCGCAAACGTCAACCGGATGATGCGCAGGCGTATTCCCGAGGCCAGAGCACTGGCTTCGGCCTCGCTGGCGCGGCGGCGGTCTCCCACCGGCTCAGCGTAGTCCGCCCAGTGATTGACGGATTCCAATCAGTCGTTCACCCTATCGGGGTGCCCCGACGTGACTCCCTCTGGTTCCACCCGGGATTCCGGCTGCTCTGGGCGGGTGACACGGTCAGCCAGGCCGGCACCTTCGTCGGGCAGACCGTGCTCCCCCTGCTGGCCGCGACCGTGCTCGCCGCCACCCCGGGCGAGATGGGCCTGCTCACCGCGGCGGAGAACGCCGCGTTCCTGCTCATCGGGCTGCCCGCCGGGGTATGGGTGGACCGGATGCGGCGCCGCCCGCTGATGCTGCGCGCGGACTTCACCCGCGCCGCGCTGCTGCTGACCGTCCCGGTGGCGTGGTGGGCCGGTGCGCTGTCGCTGGCCCAGCTGATCGTGGTGGGCCTGCTGGTCAGCGTGGGGACGGTCTTCTTCGACATCTCCTACCAGTCGTACCTGCCGTCCCTGGTCGGCCGGGAGCACCTGCTGGAGGGAAACGCGAAGCTGCAAACCAGCCAGTCGGTGGCGCAGGTGGCCGGACCCGGGATCGGCGGTGGCCTCGTGCAGCTGGCGGGCGCGGCCAACGCCGTGCTCGCGACCGGCGCCGGCTACCTCGCGTCGGCGCTGTTCCTGCTGCGCATCCGCACCCCGGAACCGGAGCCCGAACCGCACGACGGCACCCCGCTGCGCGCGCAGATCGCCGAGGGCCTGCGGTTCGTGTTCGGCAACCCGACGCTGCGCGCCGTCGTGCTGTGCACCTCGGGCGGCAACTTCGCCGGCACCGTCGTGATCTCCATGCAGGTCCTGTTCCTCACCCGGGACCTGGGCCTGAGCCCGTCGGCGGTGGGCCTGGTGCTGGCGATCGGCAGCGGCGGCGGGGTACTGGGCGCGCTGACGGCCGGGTTCTGGACGCGGCTGATCGGCCAGGCCAGATCGATCTGGCTGGTGCCGCTGGTGACCTGGCCACTGCAACTGCTGCTGCCGCTCGCGCGGCCGGGGTGGTCGGTGGCGCTGGGCGTGCTGGGCCTGGCCGTCACCGGGTACGGCATCGTCGTCTACAACGTCGCGCAGGTGAGCTACCGCCAGGCCATCTGCCCGGACCGGCTGCTCGGCCGCATGAACGCGACCGTGCGGTTCGTGGTGTGGGGCACGATGCCCCTGGGCGGTCTCGCCGGCGGCGCGCTCGGCGAGACGATCGGGGTCCGGGCCACCGTGTGGGCCGGGTGCGCCCTGGCCGCGGTGTCGATGCTACCGGTGCTGCTGTCGCCGCTGCGGACGATGCGGGACCTGCCGGTCAGCCGGCCTGCTCCCACCACGCCGGATCCAGCTCACCCCGGGCCACGAACTCCGCCGGGCCGGTCAGCGTCGACGCCCCCCGCTCCACGGTGACCTCGACACGGCCACCGGGTACGTCCACAGCGGACTTCCCGGTGTCGGTGCCGGCCAGGTGCAGCGCGGCCGCGACGGCCGCCACCGTGCCGGTGCCGCACGCCCGCGTCTCGCCCACGCCGCGCTCGTAGACGCGCATCTTCAGGCGCTGCTCGCCGAGCGGGTTGACGAACTCGAGGTTGACCCCTTCCGGGAAGAAATCGCTGTCGTAGCGCGGCGCACGGGTGAGGTCCAGCTCGTCGACATCATCATCCACAATGGACACCAGATGCGGGTTGCCCACATCCACGGCGACGCCGGAGAAGTCGTGCCCGTCCACGATGGCGACCGACGCACCGGTGATCGAGGCCGGGCCCATCTGCACCGTCACCGACAGGTCGGGGTGCACCACCACCGGCCGGTCGCCGGCGCGCGTGCCGATCACGAAGTCGCGCCCGGACACCAGCCCCGTCTCGACGAGGTACCGCGCGAAGACCCGCGTCCCGTTGCCGCACATCTCGGCGATGGACCCGTCCGCGTTGCGGTAGTCCATGAACCACTCCCCCGCCGAGCCGGCCGCGGCCGGGGCGTCTGCCGCTTCCCGGCGGACCACCCGCAGGACGCCGTCGGCACCGAGCCCACGCTGCCGGTCGCACAACGCGGCGACCCGCCCGGCTGTCAGGTCCAGCCGTCCGTCGGGGTCCGGGAGCACCACGAAGTCGTTCTGGGTGCCATGCCCCTTGAGGAACTCGATTGCCACACGTTCAGACTACTGGGCCAGCACGGAGAGCACTCGCGCGGCCACGTCCGGATCGGCTCCGTCGAACCACCGGATCCGCGCGTCGCGGCGGAACCAGGATCGTTGCCTGCGAACGAATCGGCGCGTCGCCTGCTTGGTGGCCTCGGCCGCGGCCGCGAAGTCCCGGCCGCCGTCCAGCTCGGCCAGCACCTGCTGGTACCCCAGCGCCCGGGAGGCGGTCCTGCCCTCCCGCAGGCCGCGCTCCAGCAGCGACTCCACCTCGGCGACCAGGCCCGCCGCGAACATGCGGTCCACGCGCACGTCGACCCGGCGGTCCAGGTCCGCGGTGTCCCGGTCCACGCCGATCAGCACGGTGCCGTAGCGCGCCGGGCCGGGTTGGGGCAGGTTCGCCGAGAACGGCTGCCCGGTGATCTCGATGACCTCCAGTGCCCGGACGATCCGGCGGGTGTTGCTGGGCAGGATCGCGGTGGCCGCGGCGGGGTCGAGGCTGCTCAGCCGCGCGTGCAGGACCGGCGCGCCGACCTCGGCCGCTTCGGCCTCCAGGCGCGCCCGCACCGAGGGGTCGGTGCCCGGGAAGCGCAGATCGTCGAGCACGGCCTGCACGTACAGACCGGAACCACCGGCCAGCACCGGAACCGTGCCCTCGGCCAGCAGGCGTTCAATGACGGCCCGCGCGTCGCGCTGGTAGGCCGCGACCGACGCCGTCTCGGTGACCTCGAGAACGTCGAGCAGGTGGTGGGTGATGCCGCGGCGCTCCGCCTCCGGCACCTTGGCGGTGCCGATGTCCATGCCGCGGTAGAGCTGGAGCGCGTCGGCGTTGACCACCTCGCCGCCGACCGCGCGGGCGATCGTGATGGCCAGCTCGGACTTGCCGGTCGCGGTGGGGCCGACGACGGCGATCGGGTTCACCCGCGCTCCCACACCGCGACGTGGTAGCCGACGCCGAACGGCGCCGCGGAGTAGAGCAGCTCGGCGCGCCAGTCGTCGCCGGTGCCGGCCAGGACCTGCCACGGTGCCCGGCCGCCGGCGCCCAGCTCCGCCGCCAGGTCCGGGTCGAGCGCTCGCAGCGCGGCCGTGTCCGCGGTCGCCAGGGCGCGCGCGACGGTGTCGTCGAAGCCGGGGGCGCGCTCGTCCTCGCTGCCGGGGGACTTCGGGCCGTGCCGGTTCGAGCCGTCACCGAGGACCAGCAGGCCGGTCCGCTCGCCGTGGGCCAGCTGCTTGCCGAGGCGTTCGCACTCGGCCGGGTCACCGTCCACCAGGTGCACCCGGACGGAGTCCGCGGCCGCCTGCTCGCGCAGCCAGCCCGCGACGAGGGCAGGCAGCGGAAGCTCGGCCGGGGTGACGCGACCGGCGGACAACGCGACCGCAACGTCCACCCCGTAGCCCCGGAACGATCCGGACAAGCCCGGATCGACCACCCCTTCGTGAGCCCCGGCGCCGACCGCGATCCACTCCCGGGTGACGGCGGCGAGCCGCCGCACCGCGGTGCGGCACGCCGCGCGCAGGGACTCCAGGTCGGCACTCGCACCCGGTGACAGAGCGGGCACGAGCAGCGGGGGCTGCGGTACCACCACGGCTTGCACGATCACACCCGCCGAGGTTACCGGCAGCCACCGGCGGGCAGCCGGTGGACACGGAGCGCAGCGACTCGGGCGATCACAGCGATCCCACGCGGCCCGGAAGTAGAATCACCCGCTCCGACTCGCCAACCGAGTACCACGAGCGGCGCTGAACTGCTTGAATGCGGCCAGAGGACCGATACCAGCATGACCCGGCCCCGCGCGCCCGCGGGGCGCCCGCCGCCAGGCGGGCCGACAGGCGATAAGGAGCCTGCGATGTCCGACGAGAACACCGGCACCCCGGCGCCCCACCAGGTGCCCCACGGCCACACGCCCGCCGCCGCTCACGGCGTGCCGGTCCCGCCGGCCGAGCCGCACCCCGCCCGGTGGGGGCGGGTGGACGACGAGGGCAACGTCTACGTGCGGACCGCGGACGGGGAACGCGCCGTCGGGGTGTGGCAGGCCGGTTCGCCGGAGGAAGGGCTGCTGCACTACGCGCGCCGCTTCGACGACCTGCGCACCGAGGTGGAACTGCTCGGCACGCGCCTGTCGTCCGGTGCCGGCGATCCCAAGCACGCGCTCGCCACCGCAACCCAGCTGCGGGACGGCCTGCCGACCGCCGCGGTGGTCGGTGACCTCGAGGCGCTGTCGGCCCGGATCGACCAGATCGTGGCGCACGCCGAGACCGCGCTCGCCGCCGCGAAGCAGGAGCGCGAGGAGGCCAGGGCGGCCGCGGTCGGGCGCAAGCAGGCGCTCGCCGAGGAGGCCGAGCAGATCGCCGCCGAATCGGTGCAGTGGAAGGCCGCGGGTGACCGGCTGCGCGCGATCCTGGACGAGTGGAAGACGATCAAGGGCGTCGACCGCAAGACCGACGACGAGCTGTGGAAACGCTTCTCCAAGGCACGCGAGGCGTTCAACCGGCGCCGTGGCTCGCACTTCGCCGAGCTGGACAAGCAGCGCGCGGCGGCCAAGGCCCGCAAGGAAGAGCTGATCGCCGAGGCCGAGGCGCTGGCCGACTCGACCGACTGGGGCCCGACCGCCGCCCGGTACAAGGAGCTCATGGCGGAGTGGAAGGCCGCGGGCCGGGCGCCCAAGGAGGCCGACGACGCCTTGTGGCAGCGCTTCCGCGGCGCGCAGGACGCGTTCTTCTCCCGCCGGTCGGCGATCTTCTCCGAGCGCGACGCCGAGTTCGCCGCGAACGCCACGCGCAAGGAGGAACTGCTCGCCGAGGCCGAGAAGATCGACCCGGGGGTGAACCTGGACGCGGCGAAGGCTCAGCTGCGGCGCATCCAGGAGCAGTGGGACGAGATCGGCAAGGTGCCGCGGGAACGGATCCGCGAGCTGGACGGCCGGCTGAAGGCGGTGCAGGACCGCGTCCGCGAGGTCGAGGACAGCCAGTGGCGCCGCAGCGACCCGGAAGCGCAGGCACGCGCCGCGCAGTTCCGTGAGCGGGTCGAGCAGTTCGAGGCGCAGGCGGCCAAGGCCCGCGCCGCCGGTGACGAGCGCCGCGCGAAGAAGGCCGAAGAGCAGGCGGCGCAGTGGCGCGAGTGGATGCGCGCCGCCGAGCAGGCGGTCGCCGACCGCTGAGGTTCACGCTGCGAGCGGCCCCTCCGCAGCGTGCGGAGGGGCCGCTCGCTCACTCCTCGCCGTATTACCCGGCGAGCGCGGTGAACGCGGCCTTGGGTTCCCAGCGCAGGCCGGGGTAGGTCGCGCCCTGTCAGCTCCAGCGGGCAGGGCGAGAACCAGACTTCGAGCCCGAGGCCGGCGGCGGCCGTGGCTCGAACTCGAGCCGTTCCGGATCGCCGCCCATGATCCGCACCGCCGTGCAGTGCAGGTCGTCCCGCGCTCGCACTCCCCGGTCAACCGGCGACGGCTCCCCAGGTAAGCCGGCGCCAGTGCACGGTGGCCCCCGGCCGCGATTCCCGGGGGCAGGCCGGCGCCGGGCCCGCCGGCCGCGGCGTGTTCGCCGGTTACGGCGGCGTGTTTGCCGCTCGCGGCGGCGTTATGACGGCGCGGTGCGGTGCCGCAGCGCAACGCCGGCGCCGGTCAGGAACGCCAGCGCCGCCGCAGCGCCGAGGATGACCGGCGGTGTCGTCACCTTCGTCAGGAGCGCGAACACGTACGGCGCGCAGAACCCGATGTAGGTCAGCGCCCACCACACCGCCGACAACCGCGCGAGGCCCTCCGGTGGGGCGATCCGGGCGATCTCGGTCAGTCCGAAGGTCACGCACAAGCCGTAGCCGCACCCCAGTACCGCGTCGGCGAGCAACGCGAGCACCGGCCGTCCCGTGACCGCCGCCGCGGTACCGAACAGCATTCCGGACCCGATCGCCGCCAGGCCGATCAGCGCGGGCAGCAGGACGGCGCGCGCCGCGAGCCGCCGGCCGACCGGCTGGATCAGCAGCCCGGCGCCGAGCACGACGGCGATCGCCACCCCGGCGAACACCGTCTCCGCCCCGCCCAGACGCCTCTCCACGACCGACGGCAACACCGCGAACCCGGTCGCGGGTGCGGCGAACACCCACGGCGCCACCGGCACGACCATCCGCCGGAACCGCGGATCGCGGATCCCGGTCACCCGCCTGCCCGGCGCCACCCGCGGCGCGGTTTCCGGCACCTTCACCGCGGCGACCAGCGCGACCGCGGACAGCACGAGGTGCGGCAGGTACGCCACATCCAGCGGCGCCCACTGCGCGATCAGCGCCGCGACCAGGCCGCCGAGGCCGAATCCGGCGGACAGGAACAAGCTCGCCCGGCGCGCGCCGGTGCCCTCCGGGGCGTCGTCGTGCGGCGGGTGGGACAACTCCTTCACCCACGCACTGCCCGCCGCGAGCACCGCACCCATCGCGAACCCGGACGCGAACCGCCCCACCCCCAGCCACGGCACACCCACCTCGCCGAGCAGCAGCGCGCCGGTCGCCAGCGCCGACAGCGCCACCGCGCCGAGCACCACGGCCCGCCGCCCGTAGCGGTCGGCGCCGGGCCCGCCGAGCAGCAGGCCGGGCACCAGGCCCAGGACGTAGATCGCGAAGAGCCCCGTCACGGTCGCCGCGGACAGGCCCAGCTCGCGGCGGTAGGCACCCAGCATCGGCGAGAACTGGTTCGCCCCCCACCCGGCCGCCGTGATCAACCAGGCCGCCCGCGGCCACATCGGCCGGGTCGCGGGCAGCACGGCACTCTCCGTCATACCCGGGTTTTAACCCACCCGGCGCGCGCGAGCCAGCTCGTTCACGAATCCCGAACGCGCCGCCCCCGCCGGGGATGCCACGGATCACCTTGGCGAACGCCGTGCCCCGGCCTACCGTCGGGGGGTGGATCTGCGCCGCCTCTCGTCCTTCCTGGCGGTGGCCGAGGAAGGGCACTTCGGCCGGGCCGCGGCGCGCCTGTTCCTGTCCCCGCCCGCGGTCACCGCCCACATCCAGCAGCTCGAACGCGAGCTCGGCACCGCCCTGTTCGACCGGTCGCCGGTGCGGCTCACGCCCGCCGGGCACCGCTTCCTCGGTCACGCCCGCGGCCTGGTCGACGCCGCCAACGCCGCGTTCGAGGACATCGCCGGCCTCGCCACGGACGACGACGTCCTGCGCGTCGGGGTCATGGGGCACGGCTCGGCCGAGCTGACCCCGGCCGTCATCTCCGCCTTCCGGCACCTGCGCCCGCACGTGCAGCTGACCCTGGAGGCGCTCACCTTCACCGAGCACACCAGCGCGCTGCTGGAGCACCGTGTCGACGTGGCGTTCGTCCGCCCCGCCGTGACCGACGAGCGGGTCACCGTCGACGTGCTCACCACCGAGGCCCGCATCGTCGTCATCCCGGCGCGCTCCGACCTCGCCGCGGCCGGCGAACTGCGCCTCGCCGACGTACTGGACCTGCCGTTCGTCGCGCTGCCGCGGCACACCCCGCGGCCGTTCACCGACTACCTGTACTTCACGCACGCCCGCGGCGGCGAGGCCCCGCGGCCGGGGCCGGACCACGCGGTCACCCCGCAGGAAGTCCTGATGAGCGTGGCCGCGGGCCGCGGTGCGGGCTCCGCGCTCAGCTCGTTCGCGCGCTTCTACCGCTGGCCCGGGACGGTGTGCGTGCCCGTGGTGGACGCGCCGTGGGACCACAGCGTGCTCGCCACCCGGACCCGCGACCGGAACCCGGACGTGGCGCTGTTCCGCCGGCTCGCGCGGTCCCTGGCGCCGCGGTTCGCCTCAGGTGCGGGACCAGGCGGTGCGCATCCACTGGGCGGCCAGCAGGATCATCGCGATCAGGGCGATGATCATGCCGATGCCGGGCCCGCGGCCGGCGGCGCCGTTGGCCACCGATGACTGCTGCGACCAGATCGCGAGCAACCCGTCGACGGAGGCGAACCAGCCGCCCATCGCGCACACCCAGGCCAGCCACCAGCGGCGCGTCATCAGGGTCAGCGCCGAGGCCAGCACCCCGATCACGGTGGACGTGGTGGCGAACAGCTGCGGGATGCCGCCGCCACGGCCGAGCAGCACCTCCCAGCCGACGTGGTCCCCGACCCAGGGCAGCAGCTGCCCGACCAGCAGCACGAACACGAGCACCGCGATGACGAACCCGCGGCGGCCGAGCTCGACCGTCCGGGACGCCTTGGTCACGGCGTGGTCGACGTCGGCGGCGAGCCGGTCGTAGTCGTCGCTCACAGGCCGCACCCGCCCGTCGTCACCGGCTGCGGCGCCGGGCGGCCGAACGCGGGCAGGCCGAGGCTCACCCCGCCGGTCTTGGGCCGGCGGCCCGCCTCCACGTTGTCCCCGGCGCGGGTGCGCCGGTGCGTGAGCACGTCGCCGTCGGCGACGAGGTGGTGCGGCGCGCCGTAGGTGATCACCGTCTCGACGACGTCGCCCGGCCGCACCGATCCGGCGACCGCATCGCCGGTGGGCGTGAAGTGCACGAGCCGCCCGTCCCGGGCCCGGCCGCTCATCCGCCGGGTCTCGGTGTCCTTGCGGCCTTCGCCCTCGGCGACCAGCAGCTCGACCTTGCGCCCGACGAGCTTGCGGTTCTCGTCCCAGGCGATCTCGTCGACCAGCTCGACCAGCCGTTCGTAGCGCTCCTGCACGACCTGCTTGGGCAGCTGGTCCGGCATCTCCGCGGCCGGGGTGCCGGGCCGCTTGGAGTACTGGAAGGTGAACGCGCTGGAGAACCGCGCCTGGCGCACCACGTCGAGGGTGGCCTGGAAGTCCGCTTCGGTCTCGCCGGGGAACCCGACGATGATGTCGGTGGTGATCGCCGCGTCCGGGATGCGGTCCCGCACCTTGTCCAGGATGGACAGGAACCGGCTGGACCGGTAGGACCGGCGCATCTCGCGCAGGATCCGGTCCGAACCCGATTGCAGCGGCATGTGCAGCTGCGGGCAGACGTTCGGCGTCTGCGCCATCGCGTCGATGACGTCGTCGGTGAAGGCCGCCGGGTGCGGCGAGGTGAACCGCACCCGCTCCAGCCCGTCGATCTGGCCGCAGGCGCGCAGCAGCCGCGAGAACGCGTCCCGCTCGCCGAACTCCACGCCGTAGGAGTTGACGTTCTGCCCGAGCAGCGTCACCTCCAGCACGCCCTCGGCGACGAGCGCCTCGACCTCGGCGAGGATCTCGCCCGGCCGCCGGTCGCGTTCCTTGCCGCGCAGCGCGGGCACGATGCAGAACGTGCACGTGTTGTTGCAGCCGACCGAGATGGAGACCCACCCGGAGTGGGCCGACTCCCGGCGGGCGGGCAGCGTCGAGGGGAACGTCTCCAGCGACTCGAGGATCTCCACCTGGGCTTCGGCGTTGTGCCGGGCACGTTCCAGCAGCACCGGCAGCGCGCCGATGTTGTGCGTGCCGAACACCACGTCCACCCAGGGGGCGCGCCGGACGATCTCGCTGCGGTCCTTCTGGGCCAGGCAGCCGCCGACGGCGATCTGCATGCCCGGGTTGGCGTCCTTGGCCGGGCGCAGGTGCCCGAGGGTGCCGTAGAGCTTGTTGTCCGCGTTCTCCCGCACCGCGCACGTGTTGAACACGACGAGGTCGGGCACGTCACCGGTGCCTGCCGGAACGTAGCCCGCCTCCTCCAGCTGCCCCGCGAGGCGCTCGGAGTCGTGCACGTTCATCTGGCAGCCGAACGTGCGGATCTGGAACGTCTTGCCACCGGTCATCGGGCACCGTGTTCGCTGGTAGGTTCGCTGGTCGGACGAGACATGACGGCTACCAGCGTAACGCTGCCGGTTCACCCGGCCGCGCGCGCGTCACCTCTGGAGCGCGACGTACCAGCCTTCCGGAATGGGCCCGGGGAGCAGGTCCGGGATGAACGTGCAGACGTGGCCGGGCCAGGACGGCAGCACCGCCTGGCAGTCCGCCTGGGTGCGGTAGGGGCCGGCCTTGAGGGTCACCGAGTAGCCGGGTGCGGCCTGGGCCGGGACGGCGAGGGTGCACAGCGCGGCGAGCACGAGCGCGGCGACCGCCGTGCGCAGGTTGCGTACAGTCACCACCCGAGTATCGAGCGCGACGAAGCCGAGCGCAGGGCGGTACCCCGTTCGAGTGAACCGACCCCCTCCGAGCTGCGCGGCTTGCCTGACTACAGTTACCCGCACCCGGGGTCGCCGTCCGCAGGAAAACGGGCAGAACGGATGACACCTGGGTTGCGTTTGCCGCGAGATGCGGGCGCCGCGTTGCCACACGGTGTTAGATCGCCGCATGAGCCGGGCTATGGAGGGCAGATGAGCACAGCTACGTCAGCACCAGCGATGATCAGGGCTGCCGGCGTGAACAAGTTCTTCGGCGACCTGCACGTGCTCAAGGACATCAACCTGGAGGTGCCGCAGGGCCAGGTCGTGGTGGTCCTCGGGCCGTCCGGCTCCGGCAAGTCCACGCTGTGCCGCGCGATCAACCGGCTGGAACCGATCGATTCCGGGGAGATCTCGGTGGACGGTCAGCCGCTGCCCGCGGAGGGCAAGGCGCTGGCCGCGCTGCGGGCCGAGGTCGGCATGGTGTTCCAGTCGTTCAACCTGTTCGCGCACAAGACCATCGTCGAGAACGTGATGCTCGCGCCGGTGAAGGTCCGCAGGATCAGGCAGAACGAGGCACGCAAGACGGCGATGGAGCTGCTCGACCGGGTGGGCATCGCGAACCAGGCGCAGAAGTACCCCGCGCAGCTGTCCGGGGGTCAGCAGCAGCGGGCGGCGATCGCGCGCGCCCTGGCGATGAAGCCGAAGGTGATGCTGTTCGACGAGCCGACCTCGGCACTGGACCCGGAGATGGTCCAGGAGGTGCTGGACACCATGACCGGGCTGGCCCGCGAGGGCATGACCATGCTCGTGGTGACCCACGAGATGGGCTTCGCCCGCCGCGCCGCGAACCGGGTGGTGTTCATGGCCGACGGCGAGATCGTCGAGGACACCACGCCGGACGAGTTCTTCACCAAGCCGAGGTCGGACCGCGCCAAGGACTTCCTCGGCAAGATCCTGACGCACTAGTTCAGTTCCCGCGGCGCGTGCGCCGCCTGATCCCGGGAGAACAGGAATCCAGATGAAGATCCGCACCCTGGCAGCGGGGCTGCTCGTCGGCGCCCTGACGCTGACCGCCTGCGGCAAGGAGGGCACCCCCTCCGGCTCCGGCACCGGCGACACCGGCTCGAACGCCGCCGCGCTGCCGACCTACACCGTCGCGCAGAACGTCGACGTGGCCGGTTCGCCGACCTTCGCCCGCGTCAAGGGCGCCGGCAAGCTGACCATCGGCGTCAAGGACGACCAGCCGGGCCTGGGCCTGAAGGACCCCACGACCGGCAAGTTCCAGGGTTTCGACATCGAGATCGCCAAGATGGTCGCCGCGGGTCTCGGCTTCGACGAGAGCAAGATCAACTTCACCACGGTCGACTCGGCCGCGCGTGAGGCCGCGATCAGCAACGGCAACGTCGACTACTACGTCGGCACCTACACCATCACCGACAAGCGCAAGCAGCAGGTCTCCTTCGCCGGCCCGTACTTCATGGCCGGCCAGGACCTCCTGGTGCGCAAGGACGACACCTCGATCACCGGTCCGGAGACCCTGAAGGGCAAGAAGGTCTGCTCGGTGACCGGGTCGACCCCGATCCAGCGCGTCCGTGACCAGCAGCTCACCGAGCCGGGCAACATCGTCGAGTTCCAGAAGTACTCGCAGTGCGTGGACAAGCTGCTGACCAAGGAGGTCGACGCCGTCACCACCGACGACGCGATCCTCAAGGGCTTCGCCGCGCAGGACCCGGACAACCTCAAGGTCGTCGGCAAGACGTTCTCGCAGGAGCCCTACGGCATCGGCCTGAACCACGACGACGCCGCCCTGCGCGGCAAGATCGACGACCTGCTCCAGGCCGCCATCGACAACGGCACGTGGCAGAAGATCTACGACGCCACCTTGGGCAAGTCGGGTTCGCCCGCCCAGCCGCCGGCGATCCAGCGTTACTGACCATCCGTTGTGGCCGGTGAGCGCGCTCGCGCTCACCGGCCGCTCCCTGTGCACCCATTCACCAACCGCGGCGGGGAAGGCTCGATGGACGTCCTGCTCGACAACCTGGACCTCTACGGTCCGTTCTTCTGGACCACGATCAAGCTGTTCCTGATCTCAGGGGTGGCCAGCCTGATCTTCGGCACGTTCCTGGCCGGCCTGCGGGTCAGCCCGGTGCCGGTGTTCCGCGCCATCGGCGCCACCTACGTGACGCTGCTGCGGAACACACCGCTGACGCTGGTCTTCGTGTTCCTCGTGTTCGCCTATCCGCTGCTCGAGATCCTTGAGCTGTCCTACTTCACCGCCGCCGCGGTGGCGCTGACCATCTACACGTCGGCGTTCATCTGCGAGGTGGTGCGCTCGGGCATCAACACGGTGCCGGTCGGGCAGGCCGAGGCCGCCCGTGCGCTCGGCCTGACGTTCAGCCAGATCCTCGGCCAGATCGTCCTGCCGCAGGCGATCCGCTCGGTGGTGCCACCGCTGATGAGCACGCTGATCGGCATGCTGAAGAACACCACGATCGCCGCCGGGTTCTCGGTCACCGAAGCCGGCGCGATCCGCCAGTACCTGTCCGAGCGCGGCGACAACCAGCTGATCGGCCTGCTGTGGGTCGCGCTCGGCTTCATCATCCTGGTCGCGATCCTGTCGTTCGCGCAGCGGGCTCTCGAAAGGCGCTGGAGCGTGGCGCGATGAGCAACGTCCTGTTCGATGTTCCCGGCCCCAAGGCCCGCATGCGGCACCGGCTGATGGCGGTGCTCGGGATCGTGGTCGTGGTGGCGATCCTCACCTACATCGTCTACCGCTTCTACGACAGCGGGCAGTTCACCGCCCGCAAGTGGCAGTGGCTGCAGTACGCGCAGGTCCAGCGTGACCTGGTGACCGCGCTGCTGGCGACGGTCAAGGCGTTCGCGCTCGGCGCCGTGCTGGCGCTGGTGTTCGGTGCGATCTTCGCCGCCGGCCGGCTGTCGGACCACGCGTGGGCGCGGGGCATCTCGACGTTCATCGTCGAGTTCTTCCGCGCCATTCCGCTGCTGATCCTGATGTTCCTCTTCTACTACGGCGCCCCGGCCCTGGGCGTGACCCTGCCGCCGTTCGCCGCGGTGGTGCTCGGCCTGACCCTCTACAACGGTTCGGTGCTCGCGGAGGTGTTCCGCGCCGGTATCCAGGCGCTGCCGAAGGGGCAGAGCGAGGCGGCCTACGCGCTGGGCATGGGCAAGACCCAGGTGATGACGCTCGTCCTGATCCCGCAGGCGATCCGCTCGATGCTGCCGACGATCATCAGCCAGCTCGTGGTGCTGCTCAAGGACACCGCGCTGGGCTTCCTGGTGACCTACCCGGAGCTGCTGTACTACGCGCGCTACATCGGTTCGCAGGGCGCGTTCAGCCGGCCGATCGTCCCGTCGACGATCGTGGTCGCGGCGATCTACATCGCGCTGTGCCTGCTGCTCACCGCGCTGGCCAACTTCATCGAACGCCGCCAGCGGCGCAGCAAGAAGCACGTGGAGACCGAACGCCCGCCGGCGACCGAGGACGTCGTGGGCGTGGCCTGATCCCCGCGCGCGGAACGGGGGCGTGGCGAGGGATCGCCGCGCCCCCGTTCCGCTGTTCGCCCCCGTGCGCGCCCGATCCGCCGATAGCATCGGATCATGGAGGGGAACCACCTCGAAAGTCTCGTCCGGGTCGCCGGCCGGTTGCGGACGCCGCTCACCCTTGCCGGGCTGACGGCGCTGATCCTGTACCTGATCTACGAGCAGGTGCTCGGCCTGCCGGTGCTGACCCCGCTCCAGTCGAGCGACACGTTCGCGGTGGTCGACTCGATCGTCTCGAAGGTGTTCTGGCTGGCCGTGCTGGCCGTGGTGCTGGGGTTCGCCGGTTTCGTGCTCACCGCCCTCGTCCGGCTGCGCCCGCCGCTCAAGCGGTCGGCGGTCTCGCTCGTCAGCACCTCGCTCGACCCGGCGCTGTCCGAACCGGCGGAGCCCGCCCGGTTCGAGGTGATCGGACAGCGGTTCGCGGTGGGCGCGATCGACTGCAAGTTCGTCAACCGGGGTGACGCCACCGCCGTCCTGGACGCCTTCTCGGTACGGGTGGCGGCGTTCACCCTGGACCGGACGCCGGTGCTGTCGCTCGACCAGCGGGTGGTGCGGGGAGCACTGAGCGTGCGGGTGCACAACACCGGCTGGGGCCCCGCCCGGAACGTACGGCTGCGGCTCGCCGATCCGCTGCTGCCGGACCTGTTCGGCGCCCGCGCCACCGGCACCGCACCGGTGGTCGGTCCGGGCGCCACCACGACCGTGCTCACCCTCGAACCGGACGCCGCCCTCGCCGCCACGATCAGCGAGCTGCGGCGGCGCCGACGGGAACTCCTCGACGCGCTCGCCGGATCAGGCCGGGACGGGGACGACGAGGTCCGCCGGTCGCCGGAGTACCGGGTCCTGCTCTCCGACGCCGAGCGGGACCGGCCGCCGATCGCGCGCCACTGGCTCAGCCTCGGCCCGCCGCTGGACCGGCTGCCGGTGCGGGTCGTCGTCGAAGGCACCCACGAGACTCCCGACGGGGAGATTCGCGAGATCGCCCGCACGGAACTCGGGTCGGATCCGCTCTGGCTCGACGAGTCCGGGTTCTCCTACGACCACCACCTCCGGCTGCCGGCGATGCGGCCGGCATCGGAGGTGTACGCGGTGGTGCTCGGCGCGCGAGCCGGGGAACGCCGTGACTACGCGCTGTCCAGGACGATCGAGCCCGGCGGTGCCGAACGCTTCCACGTGGCGCTGGCCTCGGTCAGCTCGGGCACCTACGAGATCTCGCTGGGATTCCGGGTGGACGGGCGGGACGAGGTCTGGTCCGCGCCCCTGGCGGTGCCCCTCTGGCGCCCCCGGGACGCGCCGCTGCCACGCAACCTCACCGACGGCGCCGTGTTCGAGATGCGCGACGGCCGCCTCGAGCTCGGTGGTACCGGCAGCGTCTGGTGACCGGTGTCAGCCGTCGTCGTCGCAGAGCCAGTCGAGCACGACCGCCGCGGTCCAGGACTGGTCGGTGCTGCCGAGCGGCTCGCCGGTGAACGGTTCGTAGTACTCCCCGAACGCGCCGTCGCCGGTCAGGCGCAGCCCGGCCGCCCGCAGCGTGCGCGCGCGCTCGTGCCACCCGCGGCGTTCGAACGCCCACCCGAACAACCAGGCGATGACCGGCCACTGTGGACCGCGCCAGTACTGGCGCGGGTTGAAGCCGGGGCGCATCGGCGAGACCGACGGCGGCACCGGTGCCAGCAGGTCCGGGTGCCCGCACCAGCGGTCGCCGTCCAGCAGCGACAGCAGGCGCAGCTGCACCTCGTCCGGCGCTGCCCCGCACAGCAGCGGAGCGAACCCGGCGATGGTCTCCGTGTCCAGCCAGCGGCCGGCGCGCAGGTCGCGGTCGCGGGCCATGCCGGACACCGGGTGGCAGCTCGCCGCCACCGCGTCCCGTGCCCGGGAGGCCCACTCCGCCAGGTCCGCCAGCTGCGAGGAGGGCCGGCCGAACTCGGCGCCCAGCTCCGCCAGCACGTCGCAGGACACCGCGAACAGCGCGGTGATGAACACGTCGCCGACGAGGAAGCTGGAGTCGCGGACGACCTCCCGCTGGTCGTAGCCGGCGCGGCGCATCTCCTCGATGAGCCACAGGTAGCGGTCGTACTCCTGGTCGGTCGGCCGCTCGGTCGGGTCACCGACGATCCGCACGTCCTTGCGCACGTACGGAGGCAGCTCGTCACCGGGCCGCACGGCCGCGTAGGGCAGGTCCCAGCGCGGCGAGTTGTCCATTCCGGACTCCCAGCCGTGCACGATCGCGATCAGGCCGCTGGGCCCCGGGGTGCGGTACTCGACCAGCCAGCGGTGCCAGGAGTACAGCGCCGGCCAGATCGACCGGCCGAACCGTTCCGCCTCGGCCCGCTCCTGCGGTCCGGAGGCGCGGGCGACCTCGAGGATCCGCTGCACGGCGATCGCGTGCACCGGCGGCTGGCAGATCCCGGAGGTGCGGACGCCGCGCGGTCCGTCGGCGGCCGCGTCGGTGCCCCAGCGGTCCGGGCCGGGGAAGTACGCGTCCTCGTCGCCGGTGAAGACGATGTGCGGCACCATGCCGTTGCGCCACTGCGCCCGGAACAGGGTCTCCAGTTCCGCGATCGCGCGCGGCAGGTCCAGCCGGGCGAGGCCGACGGAGATGAACGCCGCGTCCCAGCTCCACATGTGCGGGTAGAGCCGTGGCGCGGCGGTGATCACCGCACCGGTGTCGTTGTCCCGCAGCACGCGGGCGGCCCGCGCGGCCAGGGTGGCGCTGGCGTAGCGGGCCGGCCTTCTGCCGCCGGAGGGTCCTCCGGCACGGTTGGTGACGTCCACGTGCTACCCCGCCGCCAGCAGGAGCTGGGTTTCCGGGTCGTACCACCGGCACTGTTCCGGTGGCAGGCCCAGGCGCAAGGTCTGACCGGGCTCGGCGCGGAAACTCGCCGGTGCCCGCACCTTCAGCACCTGGCCGCACAGCTCGGTGGTGAGCAGGGAAGCGGAGCCGAGCGGTTCGAACACCTGCACCTCGCCGCGCAGGCCGTCCCCCTCCGGGTTCACGACGATCGATTCGGGCCGGATGCCCAGCCGCAGTTCCCGGCCGCGGAAGGTCTCCAGTGCCCGCGGAATGGGCAGTGTCTGGCCGCCGAGGTCGATCCGCGTCCCGTCGCCGGTGACGGTCCCGGTGAGGAAGTTCATCGGCGGGCTGCCCAGGAAGCCGCCGACGAACTCGTCCGCGGGTTCGGTGTAGACGGCAACCGGGTCACCGCACTGCGCGATGCGCCCGTCCCGCATGACCGCGACCCGGTCCCCCAGCGACAGCGCCTCGACCTGGTCGTGCGTGACGTACAGGGTGGTCACGCCGATCTCGTTGACCAGCTTCTTCAGCTCGGCCCGGAACGACAGCCGGAGCAGGGCGTCCAAGTTGGACAGCGGCTCGTCCATCAGCAGCACGTCGGCGTCCATCACGATCGCGCGCGCCACCGCGACGCGTTGCCGCTGGCCGCCGGACAGCTTCGCCGGGTACCGGTCCAGGTAGGGCGTGAGCTGCAGCAGCTCCGCCGCCCACTCGACCTTCTTGCGCACCTCGTCCGCCGGCACCCCGTGCACCCGCAGGCCAAAGCCGATGTTGTCGGCGACCTTCTTGTTCGGGAACACCGCGTAGGACTGGAAGACCATGGACAGGTTGCGCCGCCGCGGTTCCAGGTAGGTGACGTCCCGGCCGCCGATGACGATCTGGCCCGCATCCGGTGTCTCCAGGCCGGCGACCATCCGCAGCAGCGTGGTCTTGCCGCAGCCGGACGGGCCGAGCAGGACCATGAACTCGCCGTCGGCCACGTGCAGCGACACCTCGTCGGTGGCGCGGGTGGTGCCGCCCGGGTAGGTCTTCACGAGCTCGTGCAGGACGACCTCAGCCATTGTGCTCCCTCATCGCAGCGTGGTCCCCCACATGTTCACCAGGTACCGGCGCATCACGAGGATGAACACCAGCGCGGGCAGGATCAGCGCGAAGCCACCGGCGAACCGGTACGCCTGCGGCGCCTCCCCGAGCGAGGCCAGCACCTGGGCCGGCAGTGTCCGGTGCCCCAGTGTGATCACGGCGGCGCCGAGGATCTCGTTCCAGGACAACACGAACGTGAAGATCGACGACGCGGCGAGGCCGGGCAGCGCGAGCGGGACCACGACCCGGCGCGCCGCCTCGAACCGGCCGCAGCCGAACACCCGGGCGGCTTCCTCGACGTCGGCGGGCACCGACACGAAGATGCTCGCGCTGATCAGCACGGTCGTCGGCATGGCGAGCGTGGTGTGCAGCAGCGTCACCGAGAACACCGTGTCGTAGACGCCGGAGTTCAGGAACATCGTGGCCAGCGGCACGGACAGCACGACGATCGGCAGCGCGCGGGCCAGCAGCATGAACACCTGGTAGGCGTCCTTGCCGCGGAAGACCTGGCGGGCCAGCGCGTATCCGGCCGGGGCGCCGACGAGCACCGACAGCACCACGGTGTAGATGCCGGTCAGCAGCGAATTGCCCAGCGCCGGAACGGTTCCGGTGGCCTGGATGAACGCGAGCAGCGTGTCGGCGGAGAAGCTGCTGGGGATCAGCGGCTTCGGGAACTCCAGCAGTGCCTGCGGCGAGGACACCGCGGCCAGCCCGATCAGGATCATCGGCACGAGCATGAACAGGCTGACCAGGATGCAGGCGACCTGGACCGCGATCGCGCGGCGGCGACGTCGGCGTAGCGGCGCCCGGTCCAGCGGGGGCAGTGCCGTGGTCGTCATGGTCGTCGCGGTCGTGGTGGCCGTTGTGGTCCTTGTCGTCACTGCGCTGCCTCCCGCGGCCGCATGGTGCGCAGGTAGACCACCGCGGTCACCAGCGACAGGACGAGCACCACGAGGGCGGCGGCGCTGGCCACGGCCGGGTTCTGCAGGTTGACGTACCACTGGTAGGTCTCGCCGACGAGCAGCGGGAAATCGCGGCCGGTCAGCGCCTGCGCGACCGCGAAGGCCTGCAACGCGAGGATCGTCCGCAGGATCAGCGCGACCTGCAGGCTCGGCTTGAGCTGCGGCAGCGTCACGTGCCACAACCGCTGCCACGCGCTCGCCCCGAGCACCTGGGCGGCCTCGTCGAAGTCCTTGGGCACCATCTGGATGCCGGCGACGACGATCACGAACACCAGCGAGGTGGCGCGCCAGACCTCGGCGATCACCACGGCCAGCAGCATCGTGCCGGTGTGGGTGTAGTTCAGCCACTGCACACCGGTGTCGGACAGGCCCCATGACACCAGCAGCGAGTTCAGGTAGCCGCGGTTGTCGAACACCGACAGCCACACCAGCCCGGCGGCCAGCTCGGACACCGCGAGCGGGACGGTCCACAGGTAGAAGTGGCCGGACAGGAACTTCGGCCGGGCCTGCACGAGCAGCGCCATCGCCACCGCCAGCACGAGCTGGACCGGCACCACGATGACGATGAGCAGCAGGGTGTTGCGCAGGGCCTTGAGGAAGTACGGGTCGCCGAAGAGGCGCTCCCACGCGGCGAGGGTGAAGCCGGAGCCGTCGGTGAACGCCGAGATCAGCGCCTGCACCACCGGCCAGCCGAACAGCGCCAGCATGAACACGATCGACGGCGCGAGCAGCAGCCAGGGCGACCCGCCCAGGCGGCGCCTGCTCCCCGCACGGATGGTGGCCACCGCCATGTCAGGCCACCTCGCAACGCTGTGCCGGTGGGTCGGGCGCCCAGCACGGCACCTTCAGGTCGTCGAACACCTTCTGCAGCACCCTCGCCTGGTTGTCCAGTGTGGACCGGATGTCGGCACCCTCCAGGACGATCGCCCGGAAGGAGTCCTTGAACGCCTTGGTGACCTCGCCCTCGCGGGTGCCCAGGCCGACCGGCAGCAGCGACAGGATCGCGCCCGGCGCGTCCCGCTGGCGCCGCACCGCGCCGGCCTCCAGCTGCAGGGCGGGCGGCAGGTCGTCCGGGATCGGCGCGTCGACCACGGGGAAGAACCCGTTCGACCGCAGCAGCTCGACCTGCGCCTGCGGCGTGGACAGCGCGGCGATCACCTGCTCGGCCTGGCGGCGGTCGGTGCTGCCCTTCGGGATCGCGAGGCCGAGCACGACCGCCATGTAGCCGAGGCCGTGCGGACCGCGTGGCGCGGGCAGCATGCGCCACCGCTGCGGCTCGGTGCCCGGCGCGGACACCAGTCGCGCGACGTGGTCCCAGCCGATGCGCACCGCACCGGACTGCAGCGGCTCCTGCATGAAGTCGTAGGTGGTGCTGGACGGGCTGGTGTTGGCCCACAGCTCCTTGAGGTACTGCCAGGCGGTGACCGCCTCCGGCGAGCGGAAGGTGGTGATCTGGCCGCCGGTGAACGAGGGCAGCAGGTAACCCTGCAGGAAGCGGTGGATGAGCCCCTTCGGGCCGCACGGCAGGCCGAGCACCGGCCGGTTGCCGTTGGCGCGGCGCGCGGCGATGGCCCAGTCCAGGAACTGGTCGTAGGTCAGCGTGTCCGGGTCCGCGCCGGAGGGCAGGTGCTGCAGGGCGTCCTCGTGCGCGGCGAGCACGAAGCTGGCCTGCGCCCACGGGACGTACCAGGACTGCCCGGTACCGGCCTTGGCGAGCGCCAGGTACTCCGCCGGGTAGCCGTGGCCCGCGGGCACTCCGGAGACGTCCTCCAGGTACTTCCCGGCGAGCGGCGCGAGGTCGCTGTGCGAACCGCCGAGCAGGCCGACCTGGGTGCGGCCGGCGCCGACCTGGCTCTGCACCTGACTGGCGAACGGGCCTTCCTCGATGGTGACGTAACTGACCGCGCCCGGGAACGTCCGCGCCAGGAACCCGCGGAAACGCTCGGCCTCGGCGACCGGGCGGAACTGCGTGGACAGGAAGACCATCCCGCCGCCGCCCGTCGTCGCGAAGCCGACACAGCCGGCCGCCATCGAGGCGGTGCCGGCCAGGAAGAGCCCCCGGAGGACGGTACGACGGGTGGGGCCGCTGCCGATCGGGCTGGCCGCGCGCATTCAGTTCCACCCCATGTCTTCGTCTACACTTCTGTCTGGGCGCTGAACATAAGTCCTCGCGGGAGATCCTGTCAACATGCCCCCGGCACGCACCGGCCCGCCCACCTCGGCGGGCCACATCCTCGCGATCCTGCGCAGCGAGGGACCGCTGACGCGGCAGCAACTGCAGGACCGGATCGGCCTGTCCCGCGCGACGCTGGTCGAGCGCCTCGACGTGCTACAGCGACTGGGACTGCTCCGGCAGGAGGGCCACCGCGCGTCCAGCGGCGGCCGCCCGGCCGAGGTATTGGCGGCCAACGACGTGGGCCGCACCGCGCTGGTGGCCGACATCGGCCAGCGGCACGCCACGATCGCGGTGGCCGACCTGCGCGGCACGGTGTTCGGGCAGACCCACCGCGCGCTGCCGGCCGGGCACCGGCCGGAGGACACCCTGTCGTTCCTGCTGTCGGCCGGCCGTGAGCTGCTCGCCGGGTCGGGCCGCGCGGACAGCCTGTGCGCCGTCGGGCTGAGCGTGCCGGGGCAGATCGACTACGAGGCGGGCACCACGATCGCCCCGCCGTCGATGCCGGACTGGCGCGGCGTGCGGCTGCGCGACCCCTTCGCGGACACGCTGTCGGTGCCGGTGTTCCTGGACAACGACGCGAACGCTCTGGCGTTCGGCGCGTACTGCGAGATGAACCGGCCACGGGCCGCGCTGGTCGGGGTGAAGGTCGGCACCGGTATCGGCGCGGGCATGGTGATCTCCGGGCGGGTGCACCGCGGGGAGACCGGGTGCGCGGGCGAGGTGGGGCACATCCGCATCGAGGGGTCCGAGCTGCGGTGCGACTGCGGGCGCCGGGGATGCGTGTCGGCGATCGCGAGCGGGCAGGCGGTCATCCGCACACTGCGCCCGACCGGGGTGCGCACCTCCGGCGACGTGCTGCGCCGGGTCCGCGAGGGGGAGGCCGAGGCGGTCCGGGTGACCCGGGAGGCCGGGCGGCTGGTGGGCACGGTCCTGGCGACCGTGGTGACCATCGTCAACCCGAGGTACGTGCGGGTCGGCGGGGCGATCGGGGTGCTGCCGCCGTTCCTGGACGGCCTGCGCGAGGTGGTGCTGTCCCACGCGCACACCAGCTCCCTGGACAGCCTCGACATCGGGCCGTGCGCGGTCGGCGTGAACACCACGCTCACCGGCGTCGCGGGGATCGTCGCGGACGAGATGCTCGCGCCGGAGACCGTGGACGCGATGGTGTCCCCGTGACGGCCAGCTACTCCGCCTTCCGCCGGAAGATCTTGCTGCCCAGCCAGACCACCGGGTCGTACCGGCGGTCCGCCACGCGCTCCTTCATCGGGATCAGCGCGTTGTCGGTGATGTGGATGTTCTCCGGGCAGACCTCCGTGCAGCACTTGGTGATGTTGCAGTAGCCCAGCCCGTGCTCGGCCTGCGCGGCCGGGCGGCGGTCGGCCACGTCGAGCGGGTGCATCTCCAGCTCGGCGATCCGCATCAGGTACCGCGGCCCGGCGAAGTGCTCCTTGTTCTCCTCGTGGTCGCGGATGACGTGGCAGGTGTTCTGGCACAGGTAGCACTCGATGCACTTGCGGAACTCCTGCGACCGTTCCACGTCGGCCTGCTTCATCCGGTACTCGCCCGGTTTCAGGCCCGGCGGCGGCGTGAACGCGGGGATCTCGCGTGCCTTGGTGTAGTTGTACGACACGTCGGTGACCAGATCGCGGATCACCGGGAACGTCCGCATCGGCGTGACGGTGACGACCTCGTCCTCGGCGAACACCGACATCCGCGTCATGCACAGCAGCCGGGGCCGCCCGTTGATCTCCGCCGAGCACGAGCCGCACTTGCCGGCCTTGCAGTTCCACCGCACGGCCAGGTCGGAGCACTGGGTGGCCTGCAGCCGGTGGATGATGTCGAGCACGACCTCGCCCTCGTTGACCTCGACGGTGAATTCCTGCAGCCCGCCGCCGGACGCGTCGCCGCGCCAGACCCGGAACGACGCCTTGTAGCTCATGACCGCCTCCCCGGGTGCCCGGTCAGCTCGTCACCGGTGTAGTACTTCTCCAGCTCGCTCAGCTCGAACAGCTCCAGCAGGTCGGCCCGCATCGGCTGCTGGTCCTTCGGTGTGACGCTGACGTGCAGGGCCAGCGGATCGTCGCCGGAGGCGCTGCACACCAGCAGCGTGTTGCGCCAGCGGGAGTCCATCTGCGGGTAGTCGTCCCGCGTGTGCCCGCCGCGGCTCTCGGTGCGCATCAGCGCCGCGCGCGCCACGCATTCGCTGACCAGCAGCATGTTGCGCAGGTCCACCGCCAGGTGCCAGCCCGGGTTGAACTGCCGGTGCCCCTCGACGGTGACGTTGCGGATCCGTTTCTTGATCTCGTCCAGCTTCGCCAGCGCCTGCTCGATCTCCTCGGACTTGCGGATGATGCCGACCAGGTCGTTCATCGACTGCTGGAGCTCGCTGTGCAGCGTGTAGGGGTTCTCCTCGACCCCCTCCGCGGGCGGGTCGAAGGGCACCAGCGCGGTACGGGCCGCGCGGTCCACATCGGACTCCCGCACCGACGGGCGGGACTCCAGGCTCTCCACATAGGACGCCGCGCCGAGACCCGCCCGGCGGCCGAACACCAGCAGATCGGACAGCGAGTTGCCGCCCAGCCGGTTCGACCCGTGCATCCCGCCGGAGCACTCCCCCGCGGCGAACAGCCCGCGCACACTGGAGGCCGCCGTGTCCGGGTCGACCTCGATGCCGCCCATCACGTAGTGGCAGGTCGGGCCGACCTCCATCGCCTCGGCGGTGATGTCCACATCGGCCAGTTCCTTGAACTGGTGGTACATCGACGGCAGCCGGCGGCGGATCTCCTCCGCGTTCATCCGGCTGGCGATGTCCAGGAACACGCCCCCGTGCGGGGAGCCGCGCCCGGCCTTGACCTCCGAGTTGATCGCCCGCGCCACTTCGTCGCGCGGCAGCAGGTCCGGCGTGCGGCGGTTGTTCTCCTGGTCGGTGTACCAGCGGTCGGCCTCGTCCTCGGAGTCGGCGTACTGGCCCTTGAACACGTCCGGCACGTAGTCGAACATGAACCGCTTGCCGTCGGAGTTCTTCAGCACGCCGCCGTCCCCGCGCACGCCCTCGGTGACCAGGATGCCCTTGACGCTCGGCGGCCACACCATGCCGGTCGGGTGGAACTGGACGAACTCCATGTTGATCAGATCGGCCCCGGCGCGCAGCGCGAGCGCGTGCCCGTCACCGGTGTACTCCCACGAGTTCGAGGTGACCTTGAACGACTTGCCGATGCCGCCGGTCGCGAGCACCACGGCCGGCGTCTCGAACAGGATGAACCGGCCGCTTTCCCGCCAGTACCCGAACGCCCCCGCGATCCGGTCGCCGTCCTTGAGCAGTTCGGTGATCGTGCACTCGGCGAAGACCTTCAGCTTGGCCTCGTAGTCGCCGAACTCCCGCAGGTCCTCCTGCTGCAACGAAACGATCTTCTGCTGCATGGTGCGGATCAGCTCGAGTCCGGTCCGGTCGCCGACGTGCGCCAGCCGGGGATAGGTGTGGCCGCCGAAGTTGCGCTGGCTGATCCGCCCGTCCGGGGTGCGGTCGAACAGCGCGCCGTAGGTCTCCAGCTCCCACACCCGGTCCGGTGCCTCCTTCGCGTGCAGCTCGGCCATCCGCCAGTTGTTGAGGAACTTGCCGCCGCGCATGGTGTCCCGGAAGTGCACCTGCCAGCTGTCCCGCTCGTTCGCGTTGCCCATCGCCGCGGCGCACCCGCCCTCGGCCATGACCGTGTGCGCCTTGCCGAACAGCGACTTGCACACCACCGCCACCGACAGCCCGCGCTGCCGCGCCTCGATCACCGCGCGCAGACCGGCGCCACCGGCGCCGATCACCACCACGTCGTAGCTGTGCCGCTCGACTTCCGCCATGGCCTGCCCACCTGGTCCTTGTCGTCCTTGTCGTCCTTGTCGTGCCGGTCAGTCCACGTCGTGCCGGTCAGTCCACGAAACGCGGATCGGGGAACACGCCGCTCGCCACGAGCATCACGTAGAGGTCGGTGACGACGAGCGTCCCGAGGGTGATCCAGGCCAGCAGCATGTGCCGGTTGTTGAGGCGGGTGACCTGGGTCCACAGCCAGTACCGCACCGGGTGCCGGGAGAAGTGTTTGAGCCGCCCGCCGACCACGTGCCGGCACGAGTGGCAGGACAGGGTGTAGGCCCAGAGCATGATCACGTTGCCGGCCAGGACCAGGTTGCCCAGCCCGAAGCCGAACCCGCCGGTGCGGCCGTGGAAGGCGATGACCGCGTCGTAGGTGTTGATGACCGAGATGAGGAAGGCGACGTAGAAGAAGTAGCGGTGCGCGTTCTGCAGGATCAGCGGCAGCCGCGTCTCCCCGGTGTAGCGGCCGTGCGGTTCGGCGACGGCGCACGCGGGCGGGGAGAACCACACCGACCGGTAGTACGCCTTGCGGTAGTAGTAGCAGGTCAGCCGGAAGCCGAGCAGGAACGGCAGCGACAGGAACGCCAGCGGGATCCAGCCCGGCAGCGCGCCGAACGGCGTGCCGAAGTGGGACGACCCCGGCACGCACGAGTCACTCAGACACGGCGAGTAGAACGGCGTCAGGTAGTGGTACTCCGGCACGTAGTACGCGGTGCGCACGAAGGACCGGACGCCCGCGTAGATCACGAACGCGGCCAGGCCCAGCGTGGTGAACAGCGGGGGGACCCACCACCGGTCGGTGCGCAGGGTGCGCGCGCTGATCCGGGCGCGCCCCGCCGTGGTGTCGCCGGTGGCGGGCGCGCTCACCGCTGGTCACGGTGGTATCCGCCGACCCCTTCGTCGTCGGCCCCCTGCCACAGGGCCGGGTCGTACGGGCCGTCGGGGATCTTCACGACGGCCGACGGGTCGAGCGGCCGCGGCTGCGCCGGGACGCCGGGCTGCTCCAGGTCGCTCGCGTCGATGTCCAGCCGCTCGATGTCGTTGGCCAGCCGGCGGACCGCGGAGGCGTCGCCGTAGCGCGACCGCAGCGCGCCGACGCACTGCTTGAGCTGGCCGATCGTGCGGCGCAGTTCGGCGAGTTCGGTGGTGGTCATGACTACCTCCGGTTGATGCGGCGGCTACTAGCGACTCTGCCGCCCGGTCTGCAATGTGACAAGTAACACACCCTAGATCGGGTATGTGACGACGGTCACCTGAAACGATCTTCTTAATCGATTTTGTACAGGCCCGCCCGCCAGCTACTGTGGCCACTGCCACGACCGTGCGACGCCAGCGAAGCCGTCAGCCGGACCAGCCGACGAGTTCCAGGTGGTTCTCCCGTGCCCGAAGCCCGAACACCCGTCCACCCCGTCGTCGAGGAAGTCACCCGGCGCATCGCCGCGCGCAGTGCCGCCACCCGCAGCGCCTACCTGGCGCGCATGGCCGCCGCCCGTGCCGAAGGACCCGCCCGCGCCGGCCTCGCCTGCAGCAACCTCGCCCACGGATTCGCCGCCTGCGGCGGAGCCGATCGCATCGCACTGCGCGGGCTGCGCAAGCCCGGCATCGCGATCGTCTCGGCCTACAACGACCTGCTGTCCGCGCACCAGCCGCTGGACGAGTTCCCCGCGTGGATCAAGGACGCCGCGCGCGAGGCAGGCGGGGTCGCCCAGTTCGCCGGCGGCGTGCCCGCCATGTGCGACGGCATCACCCAGGGCCGCGCCGGGATGGAGCTGTCCCTGTTCAGCCGCGAGGTCATCGCGATGGCCACCGGCATCGCCCTGTCCCACGAGATGTTCGACGGCACGCTGCTGCTCGGCGTGTGCGACAAGATCGTGCCCGGCCTGCTGATCGGCGCGCTGGCCTTCGGGCACCTGCCGGCGATCCTGGTGCCGGCCGGGCCGATGACCTCCGGTCTGCCCAACAAGGAGAAGGCCCGCGTGCGGCAGCTGCACGCCGAGGGCCGCGCCACCCGCGAGGAGCTCCTGGCGGCCGAGTCCGCGTCCTACCACTCGGCGGGCACCTGCACGTTCTACGGCACCGCCAACTCCAACCAGCTGGTTGTCGAGGTGATGGGCCTGCACCTGCCCGGCGCGAGCTTCGTGCACCCGGGCACGCCGCTGCGCAAGGCGCTGACCGAGGAGGCCGCGCGCCGCGTGGTCGCGCTGTCCCGGACCGGCGAGTACACGCCGCTGGCGGAGGTGGTCAGCGAGCGCTCGGTGGTCAACGGCGTGGTGGCGCTGCTGGCCACCGGCGGGTCCACCAACCACACCATGCACCTGGTCGCGATCGCGGCCGCCGCGGGGATCCAGCTGACCTGGGACGACTTCGCCGACCTGTCCTCGGTCGTGCCGCTGCTCGCCAGCGTCTACCCCAACGGCAGCGCGGACATCAACCACTTCCACGCGGCCGGCGGCGTGCAGGTCCTGGTCGGCACGCTGCTCGACGCCGGGCTGCTGAACCCCGACGTCCGGACGGTCGCCGGGGACGGGCTGTCGCGGTACCGCTCGGAACCGGTGCTGGACGGCGGTTCGCTGCGGTGGCGCGAGGTGCCGGCCCACAGCCTGGACGAGGACGTACTGCGGCCGGTGGACAACCCGTTCGCACCCGACGGCGGGCTGCGGATGCTCTCCGGCAGCCTCGGCCGCGCCGTGATCAAGGTGTCCGCGGTCGCCCCGGAGCACCGCGTGGTGCGCGCGCCGGCCCGGGTCTTCACCAGCCAGGACGCGTTCACGGAGGCGTTCCGGGCCGGTGAGCTCGACCGGGATGTCGTGGTGGTGATCCGCAACCAGGGACCGCAGGCCAACGGCATGCCGGAGCTGCACGGCCTCACGCCCGCGCTCGGCGTGCTGATGGACCGCGGCCACCGGGTGGCACTGGTCACCGACGGCCGGATGTCCGGCGCGTCCGGCAAGATCCCGGCCGCGATCCAGGTGACCCCGGAAGCCGCCGCCGGCGGCCCGCTGGCCCGGGTCGCCGACGGCGACGTCGTGGTGGTCGACGCCGGGGCCGGGCGGCTCGACGTGCTGGTCGACGAGGCCGAGCTGGCCGCGCGGCCGGTGCGGGACGCACCGCCGGACGAGGCAGCCTGGGTCGGCACCGGGCGCGAGCTGTTCACCGCGCTGCGGCGCGCGGTCGGGCCGGCCGACCAGGGCGCCGGTGTCTTCGGGCCGATGACCCCGGCGCACTTCGGTGCACCGGCGCGGGTGTGATTCGCGCGAGTGTGAGGAGAGACGTGAAGACAGGTCATGACGTGCTCCAGCTGTCCGCGGTGCTGCCGGTCGTCGTGGTGGACGACGCGGCGGACGCGGTGCCGCTGGCGAAGGCGCTGGTCGCGGGCGGGATCAGGGCGATCGAGCTGACGCTGCGCACGCCCGCCGGGCTCGCCGCCATCGAGCGGGTGGCCGCCGAGGTGCCGGACATCGTGGTCGGTGCGGGCACCGTGGTGACGCCCGGACAGGCCAGGCAGGCGGCGGACGCGGGCTCGGCGTTCCTGGTCACACCGGGCTGCACGGACCGGCTGCTGGAAGCCGTGTCCGGCACCGGGCTGCCGTTCCTGCCGGGCGTGAGCACGGTGTCCGAGGCGATGCGGGTCGCCGAGCACGGGATCACCGCGCTGAAGTTCTTCCCCGCCGAGGCCAGCGGCGGCGTGGCGTACCTCAAGGCGCTGGCCGGGCCGTTGCCGGGGCTGCGGTTCTGCCCCACCGGCGGGATCTCCCCGGAGAACGCGCCGAAGTACCTGGCACTGTCCACAGTGGGCTGTGTCGGCGGGTCCTGGCTGACGCCGGCGGATGCCGTCACGGCGGGTGACTTCGGCCGGATCGAGCAGCTGGCGCGCGAGGCCGCGGCACTGCGCTGACCCCAGCGGGCCCCCGTCTCCGCGGACGGCCCGGCTCCCCGGTTGGGGGCCGGGCCGCCGGGGTACCCGCCCCGCGGCAGGTCGCGACCGGGGAGATCGCCGTGACGTGGGAGTGGTTCACCGATCCGGGTTACTGGGCGGCCCGGCTGGTGTTCCAGCGCCTGCTCGCGGCGATCTACCTGGTCGCGTTCCTCACCGCGGCGTTGCAGTTCAAGCCGCTGCTCGGCGAGCACGGCCTGCTGCCGGTACCGGACTTCGTGCGCCGGGTGCCGTTCCGCCGCGCGCCCAGCCTGTTCCACTGGCGCTACACGGACCGGCTGTTCGCGACCGTGGCGTGGGCCGGCGTCGTGGTGTCCTCGGCGCTCGTACTCGGGTTGCCCGACCACCTGCCGGTGTGGGCCGCGATGCTGGGGTGGACGGTGCCGTGGCTGCTGTACCAGTCGATCGTCAACGTCGGGCAGCTGTGGTACTCCTTCGGCTGGGAATCACTGCTGCTCGAAACCGGGTTCCTGGCGATCTTCCTCGGCCCGGCGGACACGGCACCACCAGTGCTCGTGCTGTGGCTGCTGCGCTGGGTGCTGTTCCGGCTCGAGTTCGGCGCCGGGCTGATCAAGATGCGCGGCGACGCGTGCTGGCGCGACCTGACCTGCCTCTGCTACCACCACGAAACCCAGCCCATGCCCGGCCCGCTGAGCTGGTACTTCCACCACCTGCCCAGACCACTGCACAAGGTGGAAGCCGCGGCCAGCCACGGCACCCAGCTCGTCGTGCCGTTCGCGTTGTTCGCGCCGCAGCCGGCCGCGAGCGCGGCCGCGCTGCTGATGATCGCGACACAGCTGTGGCTGGTCGCCAGCGGCAACTTCGCGTGGCTGAACTTCCTCACGATCACCCTCGCGGTGTCCGTTGTGGACATCTTCCCGGTGCAGGCCCCACCGCTGCCCGGATCGCCGTGGTGGCACCGCGGTCTCGTGATCGGGCTGACCGTGCTGGTCGTCGTGCTCAGCTACCGCCCGGCCCGGAACCTGGTGTCGCGGCGGCAGGTCATGAACACCAGCTTCGACCGGCTGCACCTGGTCAACACCTACGGCGCGTTCGGCAGCGTCACCAAGGTGCGGCACGAGATCGTCATCGAGGCAACCGACGATCCCCGGCCCGCTGAGGACGCGGTGTGGCGTGAGTACGAGTTCAAGGGCAAACCCGGGGACCCGCGGCGCCGTCCACCGCAGTTCGCGCCGTACCACCTGCGGCTGGACTGGCTGATGTGGTTCGCCGCGCTGTCCACCCGGTACGCCCAGTCGTGGCTGCCGGGTCTGGCGGAGAAGCTGCTGGCCGCCGACCCGGAGACGCTGAAGCTGCTGCGGCACGACCCGTTCCACGGCGGACGTCCGACCTACGTGCGGGCGAATCTCTACCGGTACCGCTTCACCACCCCACGGGAGCGCCGGGAGACTGGCGCGTGGTGGGTGCGCGAAGCGCGCGGCCCGGTGCTGCGGACCACCCGCCTGGGACCGGACGGCGCGGTGGTCGCCGTCGATTGAGGAGGACGACATGCACGCTGGCCGGCTCGCGGAGCTGCTCGGGCGGTGGTCGAGCGGGCGGGAGGCGCTCTACCAGAAGCTGGCCGCGCGGCTGGAGGCGCTGATCGAGCGCGGCGAGATCCCGGCGGACGGGCGGCTGCCGACCGAACGGGCACTGGCGGCCGAGCTGGCGGTCAGCCGCAACACCGCGGTCGCCGCCTACGACGTGCTACGTGACCACGGGCTCGTCGATCGGCGGCGCGGCAGCGGGACGTTCGTGCGCCGCCCGCCCCGGCCCGGCCGCGGCGTGGTCAGCCAGTTCAACCCGATGTTCCTGCACCTGCTCGACCCGGTGCCGGACCTGATCGACCTCACCTGCGCCGCGCCACCCCAGCCCGCGGACTTCCCGGATCTGGTCGCCGAGGCCGCCGGCATGGTCGGTGACTTCGGGATCGGCTACCACCCGTCCGGGATCCCGGCGCTGCGGCAGGCGATCGCGGACTCCTACACGGCGCGGGGACTGCCGACCGAACCCGGCCAGATCGTGGTGACCTCGGGTGCGCAGCAAGGGATTTCACTGCTGGCCCAGCTGTTCGCGCGGCCCGGCGACACGGTGGTGGTCGAGGAGCTGACCTATCCGGGGGCGATCGACGCGTTCCGCGGGACCGGGGCGCGCATCCTCGGGGTACCGCTGACCGCCGACGGCGTATCGGTCCCGGCGCTGGCGGAGGTGGTTGCCGGGGCCAGGCTGGTGTACCTGGTGCCGGCGTTCCAGAACCCGACCGGCTCGGTGCTGCCGCCGGCCGCGGCACGGCGGGTGGTGGCGCTGTGCGCCGCGCACGGGGTACCGCTGGTGGACGACCACGTGCTCGCCGACCTCGCGCTCGACGGCCCGCCGCCCGCACCGCTCGCCCGCCACGGCGACGGGGTGATCAGCGTCGGGTCGCTGAGCAAGCTGATCTGGGGCGGTGTGCGGATCGGGTGGGTCCGCACCGATGCCCGGACGGCGGCGGACCTGGCGCGGCTCAAGGCGGTCGCCGACCTCGGCACCGACGTCGTCGCGCAGGCGATCGGGGTCGGGCTGTTCGCGCGGCTGGGCGAGCTGCGCGAACAGCGGCAGCGTGAGCTGCGGGACCGGCGCGACCAGGTGGTGCGGGACCTGCGCGCGGCGGTCCCGTCGTGGGAGTTCCGGACCCCGGCGGGCGGGCAGACGCTGTGGATCCGGCTGCCGGGCGTGGACTCGCGGCGCTTCGCCCAGTTCGCGTTGCGGTACGGGGTCGCGCTGCTCGAGGGCAGTTCGCTGGCCGCGCACGAGTCCAGCGGCGAGCACATCAGGGTGCCGTTCACCCTCCCGAGGGAGACGTTGACCGAGGCGGTACGGCGGCTGCGGCAGGCGTGGGACGCCTACCCGGGTGCCAATGCGGCCCCATTGGCACTGGCCGGTACCGGTCCGGAGTGTCAGGGTGACAGACATGCGACGTTTCCCGCCCAGCGCGATGACCGGCCTGCTGGATGACCGCCCCCGTTACGACCTCGCCGAGAGCACCTGCGGTGACCTGACGGTCGCCGACCTCGTCGACGCCGGCCGGCTGGCGGACTTCCCGCTGGGCTACGGCACTTCCGCCGGGCAGGTGGAGCTGCGCAAGCTGCTGGGCGAGCGGCTCGGGGTGTCCGCGGACGAAGTGCTGGTCACGACGGGCGCGGGCACGGCCCTGTTCCTCACCGGGTTGATCGCCGCGGGCGAGGTCGTGGTGGTGCAGCCCGGGTACCCGCCGATGCTGGGGCTGGCGCAGGGGCTCGCCGAACAGGTGCGGACGGTGCGGCTGCGGTTCGACGACGGATACCGGCTGGACGTGGCCGCGCTACGGGATGCGCTGTCGCCGCGGACGCGGCTGGTGATGCTGGCGACGCCGCAGAACCCGGCGGGGGTGGCGTTCACCCCGGACGAGATCGACGCGGCGCTGGCGGCCATGGCGTCGGTGTGCCCGGAGGCGATGCTGCTGATCGACGAGAACTACCGCGAAGCGGCGTATACCGCGATACCGTCGTTCGCGTCGTTGTCGCCCCAGGTGATGACGTGCGGGTCGTTCTCGAAGGCGCACGGCGCGCCCGGGCTGCGGATCGGGTGGCTGACGGTGCGCGACGCCGGGTGGTACGAGGAGCTGCGCCGGGCGAAGTTCACGAGCGCGGTGGCGTGCGGCACGCTGGACGAGTTCCTCGCGCTGGAGCTGCTGCGCCGGGCGGACGACGTGCTCGCCGGCAAGCGGGCGCGGATGACGGCGGCGCTCGAGGTGGTCGCGGAGTGGATCTCACGGCAGGACGGCCGGGTGACGTGGATCCGGCCGGACGCGGGCGCGTTCTGCTGCCTGCGGCTCGGCGCGCGGGTGCGCGTGGCGGACTTCTCCGAGCGCCTGGGCGAGTCCGGGGTGTCGGTCGCGCGGGGCGAGTGGTTCGGCGACGACGCCGACAGCTTCCGGCTCGGCTTCGCCCACGAGCCGATCGACCGGCTGCGCGAGGGGCTCGAGCTGATCGGCGCCGCGCTGCGGGCCTCATCGGACTCGTAAGGCCCCGCGCAGGGCCGGAAGCGCCACGAGGAGCGCGACCCCGCGAACCGCTCCCGCTACCGGAAACGGGGCGCGGAGACCGGCCAGGTGCGCGACGAACCCACCGGCGAGCGCCCCCACGGGCATCAGTCCCCACCCGAGCATCTTGTAAAGGCTCGTGACCCGGCCGAGGAGTTCGGGCGGAACAAGATGCTGGCGGAGACCGACGGTGGTGATGTTCCACAGGGTGGTGACGAAACCGTTGGCGCCCAGCAGGACGGCGAGGACGAGCGCGTTCGGGCTCAGTCCGATCCCGGCAAAGATCAGGACGTTCGCGGAGAGGGCGGTGCACAGTGCGCGCAGGGCACCGAGAGTGGCGGCCAGGCGCGCGTTGAGCAGCCCGCCGAGCACACTGCCTAGAGCCGCGCCGGCGAGCAGAAGGCCGTACCCGCCACCGCTCACGTGCAGCACCCGGGTGGCCAGCAGGACGAGCGTGGCGTTGCCCAGCTGGCCGCAGAAGGTGTTGACCGCGAGTAAACCGGCGAGGGTGCGGAGCAGCTTCTGCCCGGCCAGCCAGCGGACGCCGTCGGCGACCCGAGCGCGCGGCCCGGTCGCCGGCGCTGTCCGGGGCAGCATGGCCAGCATCGCGGCGGAGAGGGCGAAGATCACGGCGCCGCCGGTGAGGGGCACCGTGGCGGCGACCACGACCAGCAGGGCGCCCAGGGGCGGTCCGGCGAACTGCTGGCCCACCGTGGAGATCGCCTGCAGGTAGCCGTTCGCCCGGGGCAGCAGCGGTTTCCCGACGACGTCGGGCAGGTGTGCCTGCGCGGCGGTGGACAACAGCACCTCACCCGCGCCGAGCCCGAACGCGAGGACCGCCAGCGCGGGCAGGCTCAGGCCGTCCAGCGCGGCGAGGGCGGCGGCGAAAGCGGCGAGCAGCGCCCGCGAGGTCTGCGCACGCCACATCAGGTTCGCCCGGTCGCATCGGTCCACCAGCACCCCGGCGGGGAGTGCCAGCAACAGCCAGGGCAGGTAGGTCACCGCGGACAGAACCGCCACGAGCCGCGGGTCGGCTGTGAGTGTGACGGCCAGCAAGGGGATCGCGGCCGTGAGCTGACCGTCGCCGAAGGCGTCGACGCCCACGGCACACCACATCCGCCAGAAGATCGTCGTCATGTGATCGAGCGTGGAGCGCCGGCGGCGTCGGCGACATGATTCAGCCTGGCGCTACATACTCGGGACCATGCCCTTGACGGTGGAGCTCGGTGTGTCCGAGTGGGCGGCGACCAGATTCGCGATCTCACCCCTGTCGGAGACAGTCGCCGGCCTGCAACAGCTGGCCGCGCAGGTCCGGCGGGCCGGCAACCTCCCCTGGGTGCGGTGGGCCGAAGCGGAGCTGGCACGGAAGCCGCTCCGGCTGCCGGGAGTGTGGCCGCTGATCACGGGCTGCCGGGCGAGCTGGCCCTCGTTCCTGGTTCCGGCGCCGCGAGGCGCGGGTCCGTCACTCGAGGACGACCTCGAAGCGGTGCTCGGGACCACGGACGACCAGGTACGGGCGAGCCTGCGCCGTGTCTTCGGTGACGATCTCCCGGGTTACGCCGCCGCACTGGCTGCCCGGCCGTGCGAGGGGCTGCGGTCGCTGGCCGGGGAGCTGCGGACGGCGTACGACCGCTTGATCGCGCCACACTGGCCGCGGATCCGGGCCGTCCTCGAGGCGGATGTGGCCTTCCGCGCACGGCAGCTGGCGGCGGGTGGGGCGGCCGCCTTGTTCGCCGGCCTGCACCCGAGCCTGGACTGGCGTGCGGAAAGGCTGGTGCTGGCGGGTGCGGACCGGACGGTGCAGCCGGGTCCGGGAGGACTCGTTCTGATGCCGGTCGCGCTCGGCCCGACACACGTGATGATCAAATGCTACACCACGACGCAGACCACGGTGCGCTATCCGGTTCGTGGCAGCGGGACCCTGTGGTCGGTCCGGCCACCCTCCGGGAACGCCGTCCGGCTGATCGGCAGGCCCCGCGCCGAACTGCTGGCGGCACTCCGCTCCCCCGCGACCACGACTGACCTGGCTCGGCGAATGGGAGTCACGCCCAGCGCGGTTTCGCAGCATCTGCGCATCCTGCGGGAGAACGGCCTGGTAGCGCGGGAGCGTTCCGGGCGGAGCGTGCTGTACGTCCTGACGCCCCTCGGTGCGGCTTTGCTGGATGTCGCGGGTCGGTGAGTGGACCGGCAGTGGGTAGGCGACGTCGTCGGTTGGTATGGGCGCGAGATGCGCTGTTGTGACCGCCGGATGGCCGACAGGGGCGGGATCTGTGACGAGGAGGGACGCGCAGGCGTAGAACTCCCGCCAGATCGTCGGCGGCAACCACCAACGGGCAGATCACCCGGCGCGAAAAGCCCGCCACCGACGCGGTGGGCTGTGCACGATTGGCCACCGAGGCGGGTGGTTTCCCTGACGGTGCGAGCGTGACCAGGACAGCTTCGAGCCGAGTAGTGCCAACGGCATTCGGAAGCTCACACCGGCAGACGTCCGCCGTCACCTCGAGACTGCGTGATCCGGACGGACCGGCTCGACCCGGTAGAACTCCTCGCGCACGGCCTTGCACGCCAGGCGGCCGGGGCCGTCCATCCGAACGAACGCCGTCAGTCCAGGGCGACGTCGTCCAGTGGGGTGGAGTCGGCGCCGGCGTTGCGGAGCTCCTCGCGCACCACGGTGTAGGCCAGGCCCTGCGGGTAGCCCTTGCGCGCGAGCGTGCCGAGCAGGCGGCGGGTCGCGGTCTGCTCGTCCAGCGCGGTCATCGTGCGGAGGCGCTTGCGCACCAGCTCACGCGCCCGCTGCTCCTCGGACTCGCGGTCGATCTCCCCCGCCGCCTGCGCGGCTACCTCGGCGTCGACGCCCTTGCGCTTCAGCTCGGCGACCAGCGCGGTGCGCGCCAGGCCCTGGTAGGCGTGGCGCGAACGCACCCATTGCTCGGCGAACGCGGCGTCGTCGACCAGCCCGGCGTCGTCCAGCTTGCCGAGCAGCTGCTCGCGGATCTCCTCGTCGAAACCCTTGCGCCGCAACGCCTGCCGAAGCTCGTCCTTGGTGCGGGCGCGGACGGCCAGGAGGTCGAAACAGACCTCCTTGGCCTTCTTCCACGCCTCGTCCCGGGACAGCTCCGCCGGGTCGAACCTCGGCATCGATCAGAAGTCGACCGGGGCGGGCTCGGCCGCCTCGGCGTCGACCTGCGGGCCGATGCCCAGCTTTTCCTTGATCCGCTTCTCGATCTCGTTGGCGATGTCCGGGTTGTCCCGCAGGAACTTCCGCGCGTTCTCCTTGCCCTGGCCGAGCTGGTCGCCCTCGTAGGTGTACCAGGCGCCGGACTTGCGCAGAATGCCCTGGTCGACCCCCATGTCGATCAGCGAACCCTCGCGGGACACGCCGACGCCGTAGAGGATGTCGAACTCGGCCTGCTTGAACGGCGGCGCGACCTTGTTCTTCACGACCTTGACACGGGTGCGGTTGCCGACGGCCTCGCCGCTGTCCTTGAGCGTTTCGATGCGGCGCACGTCGAGCCGGACCGACGCGTAGAACTTCAGCGCCTTACCACCGGTGGTGGTCTCCGGCGAGCCGAACATGACGCCGACCTTCTCGCGCAGCTGGTTGATGAAGATCGCGGTGGTGCCGGAGTTGGACAGCGCGCCGGTGATCTTCCGCAGCGCCTGGCTCATCAGCCGGGCCTGCAGACCCACGTGCGAGTCGCCCATCTCGCCCTCGATCTCGGCGCGCGGCACGAGCGCGGCGACCGAGTCGATGACCAGGATGTCGAGCGCGCCGGAGCGGATCAGCATGTCCGCGATCTCCAGCGCCTGCTCACCGGTGTCGGGCTGGGACACCAGCAGCGCGTCGGTGTCGACGCCGAGCGCCTTGGCGTACTCCGGGTCGAGGGCGTGCTCGGCGTCGATGAACGCCGCGATGCCGCCGGCCTTCTGGGCATTCGCGACCGCGTGCAGGGCGACGGTCGTCTTACCCGAGGACTCCGGGCCGTAGATCTCGATGACCCGGCCGCGCGGCAGGCCGCCGATGCCCAGCGCGATGTCGAGGGCGATGGCGCCGGTCGGGATCACGCCGATGGGCGGGCGAGTCTCCTCGCCCAGCCGCATGACCGAGCCCTTGCCGTACTGCTTGTCGATCTGGGCCAGGGCGAGCTCGAGCGCCTTGTCCTTGTCGGGTGCTGCTGGCATGGAAATCCACCTCGTCGTTTGCGGAGCCTGTGGGGCTGGTATTCGGGTTTGTTCGCTGTGGGCCCGAGACTACGGGCGGGGTCCGACAATTCCGGGCGCCGAGACGAGGCTGTGGATCGTTGACCCCGATGTGGACAACACAATAGCCGAACACGTGTTCGAGGCAAGGGCGACACGCCCGGAAGCGCCGGTTTTCCCGGCGGAGCTCACCGGCGCTCCGGCGGCACGTCGAACTCGGCGCACACCGCCCGCCAGATTTCCTTCGCCGGGGTGCCCTCGGCCAGCGCCTGCTCGACGGTCCGGCCGCCCAGGCCGCTGAAAACGTGGTCCTTCGCCAGGATCTCCGCCCGGCCGGGGCCGAACTCGTCGGCCATCAGCCTGCGGAACACGGTGATGCGCATCGAACCCAGGGTAACGGCCCGCGCGCCCGGTACGGTGAGGGCATGACCTCCGCGCAGGAGATGCCGTCCTGGGGACCGGTGGCGATGGCCGTCGCCTCGGCCGCTGTCCTGATCGCCGCGATCGTCGTGGCCCTGCGCGCGCTGTGGAACATGCGCAACCGGAAGTAGCTACTCGCCGGGCTGCACGTTCTGCTCGAAGTACGTGGCCAGGTCCCCCGCCGGCAGCGGGGCCTGCCCGCCACCCGCCTTCTGGTAGATCACCCCGGCCAGCGGGCGGTCGGCGACGGTGAACACCAGCACCGCGGCGGTGCGCCCGGACGCCGACGAGTAGCTGCCGTCCAGGCCGTTGCCCTTCCACGCGGCCCGTACCTGGTTGCCCCCGACGGCGCCCAGCAGCCGGTCGGTGTACTCCCTGACCTTGGCCTGCGAGCCACCGTGCAGGTAGGTGACCTGCGCCCCGGCCAGCGCGGGCGCCGAGCAGGTGGTCAGCACGCCGATGTTCTCGTTCTGGGGCGGGGCGATGTCCCCGGTGCCCGCGCCGGGCGTGCACTTGCCGTCGGCGATCGTGCCGGCCAGCTGGCGCAGGCAGCCGGTGAAGCCCTGGGCGTCGACCGGGCCGGGCCGGGCGCAGTCGGCGGCGCTGAAGGTGGCGGCCGACGAGCCGGACGGCCACCACAGGACGGCGGCGCCGGCGGCGAGCAGCAGGACGACGACCGTGGTGATGCCGGCGACGAGCTTCTTCCGGTTCGAGCGCGGCACGGGACGGCTCGGGAAGTTCGACGGACCCGGCGGGAACCCCGCCGGGTGGTACGGGTACCCGCCCGGTGGGGTGCCGGGCACGGTGGCGACCGGTGGCGGGAACGCGGCGGGGACACCGGTGGAGGCCATCCGCCCCTCGACGTTCTGGGTGCGCATGCTGATGCCGTCCCGCGCCACGTGGTGCGCGCCGAGCGCGACCGCGGTCTCCGGCTGGTCCAGGCTGCTGGCGACCACCCCGAGCTTCTCCGCGATCATCGACCCGACCAGCGGCAGCCGGCTGGAGCCGCCGACCAGGTAGATGCCGGCCAGCCGGTCCGGGGACAGCCCGGCCGCCGCGATCGTGCGGCCGAGCAGCTCGACGCTGCGCAGCAGCGCCGGGCGGACCAGTGCCTCCAGCTCGCCGCGGGTGACCAGGACGTCGCTGAACGGCTCGGGCATCGGCACCTCGGTCTGCGGCAGCCGGGACAGCGACTCCTTGGCGGCCTTCACGTCCTCCTGCAGCGCGCGCCGGGCCCGCCGGTCGGCGGTGGACTCCGGGCGCAGCAACCGCTGCCAGCGCTGCGGGTCGGAATGCGAGACCTCGCGGCCGACGTGCACCATCAGCGCTTGGTCGACGTCGAGCCCGCCGAGGTCGGGCAGACCGTCCTCGGCCAGCACTGCATAGCCGTTCTGGGTGGCCCCGACGACCGCGACGTCGAAGGTGCCCGCGCCGAGGTCGTACACCGCGAGCGCCTGGCCGGGCGCGGGCGCGCGGCCGGCCAGGGACGCGAAGTGCGCGGCCGCCGCGACCGGCTCGGGGACGAGCAGCAGCGGTCCGCTCAGGCCGGCCAGGCGGGCCGCCGACAGCAGCACGTTGCGCCGGGTGGGGCCCCACTGGGCGGGGTGGGTCAGCCGGACCTCGTCGGGCAGCTCGCCGCCGAGCTGGCGGGTGGTTTCGTCGAGCACGCGGCGCAGCACGGCGGCCAGCGCCTCGTTGACCGGGACGACGTCCCGGCCGAGCAGCAGGGTCTGTTCGTCGACGCGGCGTTTGGGGTTGGGTTCGAAGCGGGTGGGGTCCAGCCGGGCGCGCCGCTCGGCGTCGCGGCCGACCACGAGGGTGCCGTTCTCCTCGGCGAACACCGCCGAGGGCATGGTGGCGGACCCGTCCACCTCGACCACGCGCGGCGCCCTGCCGTGCGCGGACAGTACCGCCACGGTGTTGGACGTACCGAGATCCACCGACAGGATGCGCACAGCTCTTCCCCTCACGATCACCCAGGCCAGGACTGATGCTGCCACGCTCGGCAGGACCGGCGCGGGGCACCCGCGGGAAATTGTCGTACCCGGAGTTCATGATGGATCCGTGACCGACGTGCTCGAGCTCTTCTCGCCCGCCACCCGCGACTGGTTCGCGGGTGCCTTCGCCGCGCCCACGCAGGCGCAGGCGGGGGCGTGGCGGGCGGCCCAGGCGGGCGAGCACGCGCTGGTGGTGGCGCCCACCGGGTCGGGCAAGACGCTCGCCGCGTTCCTGTGGGCCCTGGACCGGCTCGCGGCCGAACCACCCGCCGCCGACGCCCGGCGCCGGTGCCGCGTCCTCTACGTGTCGCCGCTGAAGGCGCTCGCGGTCGACGTGCAGCGCAACCTGCGGGCGCCGCTGGCCGGCATCCGGCAGGCCAGCCACCGGCTCGGGCGGACGCCACCGGAGATCACGGTGGGCATGCGCACCGGCGACACCTCGCCGGCCGAGCGGCGGGCGTTCCTCAAGACCCCGCCGGACATCCTGGTGACCACGCCGGAGTCGCTGTTCCTCATCCTCACCTCGTCGGCGCGCGAGTCCCTGCGCGGTGTCGAGACGGTGATCCTGGACGAGGTGCACGCGGTGGCCGGCGGGAAGCGGGGCGCGCACCTGGCGTTGTCGCTGGAGCGGCTCGACGCGCTGCTGCCGAAGCCCGCGCAGCGGATCGGCCTGTCCGCCACGGTCCGGCCGATCGACGAGGTGAGCTCGTTCCTCACCGGCGGCCGGCCGGTGCGGGTGGTGCAGCCGCAGACGGCGAAGACGATCGAGGTGCGGGTCGAGGTCCCGGTCGAGGACATGGCCAACCTGGACGCGCCGGCGCCGAGCCCGCTGGAGCGGCTGGACGCCCTGCTGCCTTCGGAGGGCGGCATCGGCACGCAGGAGGAGATCAGCGGCGCGGCGGTCCGGCGGCCGTCGATCTGGCCGTCGGTGGAGCAGCGCGTGCTGGAGCTGATCCGGCAGCACCGGTCGACCATCGTGTTCGCCAACTCCCGCCGCCTCGCAGAGCGGATGACGGCCCGGCTGAACGAGCTGGCCGCGGAGCAGACCGAGCTGGCGGCCGACCAGCGGTTCCCGGCCGAGGCGATCGGCGAGTCCGGGCTCACCACGGGCGCCGGGGCGACGGTGGCGAAGGCGCACCACGGTTCGATGTCGCGCGAGCAGCGCACCCGGGTCGAGGAGGAACTGAAGTCCGGCAGCCTGCCGTGCGTGGTCGCCACGTCGTCGCTGGAGCTGGGCATCGACATGGGCGCGGTCGACCTGGTGGTGCAGATCGAGGCGCCGCCGACTGTCGCGTCCGGGCTGCAGCGCGTCGGCCGGGCGGGGCACCACGTCGGCGCGGTGTCCATCGGGGTGATGTTCCCGAAGTTCCGGGGCGATCTGGTGTCGTGCGCCGTGGTGTCGGAGCGCATGACGGCCGGCGCGATCGAGGCGATCCGTTACCCGCGCAACCCGCTCGACGTGCTGGCGCAGCACATCGTGTCGATGGTGGCGCTGGAGCCGTGGTCGGTCGAGGAGCTGGCGGCGACGGTCCGGCGCGCGGCCCCGTTCACCGCGCTGCCGGACGACGCGCTGCTGGCGGTGCTGGACATGCTGGCCGGGCGGTACCCGAGCGAGGAGTTCGGTGAGCTGCGCCCGCGCATCACCTGGGACCGGGTGGCGGGTGAGCTGCGCGGGCGGCCGGGGTCGCAGCGGCTCGCGGTCACCTCCGGCGGCACGATCCCCGACCGCGGGTTGTTCACGGTGATGACGCCGGGCAGCGACGGCAGCCCGGGCTCGCGGGTCGGCGAGCTCGACGAGGAAATGGTCTACGAGTCGCGGGTGGGCGACACGATCCTGCTCGGCACGTCGTCGTGGCGGATCACCGACATCACCCACGACCGGGTCATCGTGGTCCCCGCGCCGGGCGAGCCGGCGCGGATGCCGTTCTGGAAGGGTGACGCACCGGGCCGCCCGCTCGAACTCGGCCGCGCGCTCGGCGCGTTCGTCCGGGAACTGTCTACTTCGGACGACGAGAAGGCCCGGATGCGCGCCCGGCAGGCCGGTCTGGACGAGCTGGCCTGCGACAACCTGCTGACGTACCTGACCGAGCAGCGCTCGGCGACGCGGCACGTGCCCAACGACCGCACGATCCTGCTCGAACGGTTCCGCGACGAGCTGGGCGACTGGCGGGTGGTGCTGCACTCGCCGTTCGGGGCGCAGGTCAACGCGCCGTGGGCGCTGGCGATCGCGGCGCGGCTGCGCGAGCAGCGCGGTGTGGACGCGCAGGTGATGCACTCCGACGACGGGATCGTGCTGCGGCTGCCGGAGGCGCTGGACAGCGACGGCGCCGAGGTGACGATCGGCACCGACGACGTGCTGATCGATCCGGAGGAGGTCGAGCAGATCATCGTCGCCGAGGTCGGCGGCTCGGCCCTGTTCGCCGCGCGGTTCCGGGAGTGCGCGGCACGGTCGCTGCTGCTGCCGCGGCGCGACCCGCGGCGGCGCACCCCGCTGTGGCAGCAACGTCAGCGAGCCTCGCAGCTGCTCGCGGTGGCGGCGAAGTACGAGCGCTTCCCGGTGGTGCTGGAGGCGATGCGGGAGTGCCTGCAGGACGTCTACGACGTGGGCGGGCTGCGGGAGCTGATGGCCGACGTGCGGGCGCGGCGCGTGAAGATCGCCGAGGTGGAGACGCCGTCGCCGTCACCCTTCGCGCGCAGCCTGATGTTCGGTTACGTCGGCATGTTCCTCTACGAGACGGACGCGCCGCTCGCGGAACGCCGGGCGGCGGCGCTGTCCCTGGACTCCACGCTGCTGGCCGAGTTGCTCGGCACCGAGGCGATCCGGGAGCTGCTGGACGCCGACGTGGTCGACGAGGTCGAGCGGTCGCTGCAACGCCTGGAGCCCGACCGGCACGCGCGCAACGCCGAGGAGACCGCGGATCTGCTGCGGTTCCTGGGTGATCTTTCCGACGCCGAGGCCGCGGCGCGCGGCGTCCGGCCGGAGTGGCTCGACGAGCTGGTCGGGCAGCGCCGCGTGATCCGGGTGCGCATCGCGGGTGCGGACCGCAACCTGTCCATCGAGGACGCGGGCCGGGTACGGGACGCACTCGGGGTGGCGCTGCCGATCGGGGTGCCGGAGGCGTTCACCGAGCCGGTGGCCGATCCGCTCGGGGACCTGCTGTCCCGGTACGCGCGCGCCCGCGGGCCGTTCTCCGCGCACCAGGCGGCGGAGCGGTTCGGGCTCGGGCCCGCCGTGGTCACCGGGGTGCTCGACCGGCTGACCGCGGAAGGCCGGCTGGTGCGCGGCGAACTGCGCCCGGTCGGTCATCCGGACACGCACGGCGCGGGCACCGAGTACTGCGATGCGGCGGTGCTGCGGCGGTTGCGGCGCGCGTCACTGGCGCGCCTGCGAGCCGAGGTCGAGCCGGTGGAACCCGCCGCGCTGGGCCGGTTCCTGCCGTCCTGGCACGGGATCGGGGCGCGCATGCGGACGGCGCCGAGCGTCGACGACGTGCTGTCGGTGGTCGAGCAGCTCGCGGGCGCGCCGCTGCCGGCGAGCGCGCTGGAGTCGCTGATCCTGCCGAGCCGCCTGCCCGGGTACTACCCGGCGTTGATGGACGAACTGATGACCGCGGGCGAGGTGGTCTGGTGCGGCGCCGGCGCACTGGCCGGTGGCGACGGCTGGGTGTCGCTGGCGCCCGCGGACGTGGCCGACCTGCTGCTGCCGGAGGCCGATGAGGAGCCGCCGGCCGGCCCGCTGCACGAGGCGATCCGGAACGCGCTCGACGGTGGCGCGTTGTTCTTCCGGCAGCTGGTCGACCGGGTGACGCCACTGCTGGACAGCGCCCCGGGCGACGCGGACGTGGTGGCCGCGTTGTGGGACCTGGTGTGGGCGGGCACCGTCACCGGTGACACGCTGGCGCCGCTGCGGGCACTGGTGTCGGGCAAGGGCGCGGCGCACAAGCCCCGGCAGGCGGCGCCGCGCAGCCGGTACGGGCGGATGCGTGCCGGCCGTCCGGCCATGCCCTCGCGCACCGGCCCGCCCACGGTGGCCGGGCGGTGGGCGCTGACGCCGCTGCGGGAGCCGGACCCGACGCGGCGCACGCACGCCCGCACCGAGGCGTTCCTGGAGCGGCACGGCGTGCTGACGCGCGGTGCGCTGGAGACCGAGCGGGTCACCGGCGGGTTCTCCGGGATCTACAAGGTGCTGCGCGCGATGGAGGACTCGGGGCAGGTGATCCGCGGTTACGTCGTGGAGGGCCTGGGCGCCGCGCAGTTCGCCGCGCGCGGGGCGGTGGACCGGTTGCGTGCGATGTCCGATCAGGGCGGCACCCGGCGACCCGACGCGGCGGCCGGCGCGGTGGTGCTCGCGGCGACGGATCCGGCGCAGCCCTACGGCGCGGCGCTGGCGTGGCCGGCGGTGCCCGGTGATACCAAGCACCGTCCCGCGCGCAAGGCCGGTGCCCTGGTGGTGCTGGTCGACGGGGTGCCGGCGCTGTACGTCGAGCGCGGTGGCCGCTCACTGCTGTCGTTCACCGAGGACGAGCCGACGCTGAAGGCAGCCGCGCACGCCCTGTCCCGGGCCGTCCGGGAGGGCTGGCTGGGACAGCTGGCGGTGCAGCGTGCCGACGGCGAGCAGGCGCTGACGTCCGCGCTGGCCGACGTGCTCCGGGACGCGGGTTTCCGGGCGACGCCGAAGGGACTGCGACTACGAGCTTGAGATCACGTCACCCTGCGTTGGCTCACTCGCGGCGAACACGATTTACTTTTCGTGACCTGAACGAGTGAGAGGACGACCTGATGGCGTTACGGGAGCTGCGGTACTTCGGCGACCCGGTGCTCAAGACGGTCTGCGATCCCGTGACGCGGTTCGACAAGGGGCTCGAGCAGCTGGTGACCGACCTGCTGGACACTGTGCGGCCGGACGGACGCGCGGGGCTGGCGGCGCCGCAGATCGGCGTGAGCCTGCGGGTGTTCAGCTACGAGGTGGACAACCTGTTCGGGTACGTGATCAACCCCGAGATCGTGGAGCTGTCCGACGAGACGCACGAGATCAACGAGGGCTGCCTGTCGGTGCCGGAGCTGTGGTTCCCCACGCGGCGCGCCACCCGCGCGGTGGTGCGCGGCGTCGACCTGCGCAACGAGCCGGTCACCGTCGAGGGCGAGGGCGTGCTGGCGCAGTGCCTGCAGCACGAGGTCGACCACCTCGACGGCACGCTGTACCTGGACCGGCTGGACAAGGACCGCAAGCGGGAGGCACTCAAACAGGCCCGGGACAAGGACTGGTTCTGGAGCCGCTGACCACCCCGGACCCGCCCGGCACCGTGGCCGGCCGGGTTACGGCTCGCTCAGCACAGTGATCGGGCGGGCGGACCAGGTGCGGAAGTAGGTCGTGCGCCGCGGGCTCACACCGCCGCCCAGATCTTTCCGCACTACAGGTCGCTCAGTAGATGCGGTCCGGCCGGACGGAGGTCGATGCGCAGCAGCCCCTCCTCCTCCGGCGGTTCCGGCGCCAGCCCGGCGCGCACCGCGGTCCGGTGGATGGCGTCCCGCCCGGGCAGGGACATCGCCACCAGGCGGCGGCACCCGCGGGCACCGGCGATCTCCGCCAGACGCTTCAACAGTGCCGTCCCCACGCCGTTGCGCTGCCAGATGTCCTCGACGAGCAGCGACACCTCGGCGATCTCCCCCGGGCCCGGGATCAGCTGCCCGACCCCGATCACGTCGCGCCCGCACACCGCGAGCAGGCTCAGGCCGCGCGGCGGCATCAGCAGCCGGTGCAGCCGGCGGCGCGGCACGGTGCGCATCCCGGTGTGGTACCGCTCGAAGAGCGTCGTCATCGAGCACCGGCCGTGCAGCGCGGACACCGCATCCGCGTCCGCCGGCTTGCCCTCGCGCAGCACGATTGCCGCACCGTCGGCGCAGGTGACGGCCAGCGGCCTGGTCACGGCGCGCTGCGCGCGGTCCAGCAGGTTCAGTAGCGCCTCCGCGCGCGCTACCTCCAGCTGCACGAACGGCGCCCACCGCCGTCGCGCCACCAGTGCGGTCCGCCCGTCCACGGCGAACACCACCCGGTGACCGCCCTCGACGCGCGCGGGGTTGGCCTCGGCGAGCGGGACGGCCGTGACGAGGTCCGCGGCGAGCACCTCGCGCAGCACCTCGGCCTGCCGCGCCGGGTCGTCGACCGCCCGCCGGGCCGCGGCGAGCGCCGCGGCCGGGGCGTCCACCAGGTCGCGGACGTCGGCATCGGTGCGGCACGTGCACTCGCACCCCTCGGCCTGGATCGCCTCGACCAGCCGCTCCTTGCTGAGCCCGGTCGCGGGCCGGACCGCTACCTCGTCGAGCACACCGCCCGGTACCGGGAGGACGGTCAATCCCAGGATGTTGCACCCCAGGCCGGCCAGCCGCACGGCGACGCGGGCGAGCGTGCCGGGATCGTCGTCCATCCGGATGCGCACCCGCCAGACGACCGGTGACACCGCACCGGGATCGGGCATCACCGGCCACGGCCGGGTTCGCGTTGTTCGCGTTCGGCTCTCCATCCGGCCACGATCGCGCACGCGTGTTGCCGGTCGTGGACACCGGTGTTTCGGCCGTGTCAGGCCGGGCCCGCCGCCGGCAACCGGCCGGAAACACTCAGCGCGGCGAGAGCACGCAGAACTCGTTGCCCTCCGGGTCCACCAGCACCTCCCACGGCACCGCGCCCTGCCCGATGTCAATACGCCGGGCGCCGAGACCGCACAGCCGATCGGCCTCGGCGGCGGTGTCGCCGTCCGCGAACGGCGCTACGTCGAGGTGCAGTCGGTTCTTGCCGGCCTTGGGCTCGTCGACGCGCAGGAATTCCAGCCACGGCCCGCGCCCGGTCGGCGCGCGCAACCCGACGATCCCCGGCTCCTGGTTCGCGATCCGCCATCCAGCGGCCTCGGCCCAGAACGACGCCTGCGCGAGCGGGTCCCGGGAGTCGATCACGACCGCGGCGAGGGCTTCCGTGGTGGTGTAGCCGGGGCGGGGCTCGAGCACGCAGAACTCGTTGCCCTCCGGGTCCACCAGCACCTGCCACGGGACCGCGCCCTGCCCGATGTCGTGCTTGCGCGCCCCCAGGGCCAGCGCCCGGCCCACGGTGGCCGCCTGGTCTTCCGGCGAGGTGCTGGCCAGATCGAGGTGCACCCGGTTCTTCACGGCCGGGTCCTTCACCTCCGGCACCGTGCCGAAGACGAGGTCGAGGCCGTCGTCACCCGGCGCGCCGACCCCGACCTCGTCGTCCTGGACGTGGGTGATCGTCCAGCCCAGCAACTCCGCCCAGAACCGGGCGAGCTCGCCGGGACGGTTCCCGTCGATGACCAGACTGTCCACACGCGTCGCCATGCCCGCGACGATATCCGGCAACGCTTCCCCACGTCCCGGATTTCACCTCGTGGCCAGGCGCAGCAGCGCCCAGAACTGCCCGATCGGATCGTCGTCGCCTTCCCAGGTCACCGCTGCGTGTCCCAGGCGGCCCCACAACCACTGGTAGACCGCGGCCGGTGAGCCGGTAACGGTGCCGTCGGCGCGTTCGGCCTCGGCGCCGGAGCAGCGCCAGGCGACCGTCTCGCCGGGCCCCGCGCGGGCGATCCAGTTGTGGCCGCCGGTGCGGATCGCGACCGTTCCGGCGAAGGTGCCGGACAAGCCGAGCATCGGCAGCCGCTGCCCGAACCACAGCGCGAGGATCTCGTCCACCCCGTCGAGGGCGATCTCGTCATCGACCTCGGCGACGATCACGTCCGCCGCGTTCTGCACGTCGATGCGGTGCACGGTCGTCTCGTGCGCCATCCGGCGGCACCAGAACCCGTAGGTGCGGTCCGCCTGCCACCAGCCGGCGGCGTACTCGCCCGGGTCGTGCGCGGTGAGCTCGCGGTGCAGCGCCGCCAGCCCGTCCCGCAGGTACTCCTCCCCGGTCTGGCCGGGCGCCGGGTCGTCCTGCCATTGCGCCGGCCGCGTGCCGCTGGTCATCCAGCCGGTGGCGACGCGGTAGACACCGCCGAGGTGCCGGACCACCTCACCGATGGTGAGGCCGGGCGTGGTCGGCACCGGGGTCTCCGCCGGGAATTCCCGGGCCGTGTCGAGAAGCAGCTCGACCTCGACGCCGAGCACGTCGAGCAGGCGGCCGTGGTCGACGAGTGCGTGCCCGCCCATTACCGCCGGGACGCCTTTCCCAGGGCCGCCGGCGCGTCGCACTGCCGTACCCGGCCCGGCTCCGGCGCGGTCGCCCGGCCGTGCACCACATCCCGCGCCAGCTCGACGAACCGCGACGCCTGGCGGAGCAGATCGTCGGCGCGCTCGGCGGTGATCCGGCGGGTGTTGCCCGCCTGCGCGGCGGCCCGGGCCGCCGAATGCGCGGCGAAGTACGCCGTCCAGTCGCTCAGCTCGGGCGCGGCCGTCTCGAGGAGCACCCAGACGCTGGCCGGACGTGCGCGGCCCCGGTGCGGCCGGCCGCGCGCGGCGAGCACCGCGGCGCCCGCGCGGAGCGCGGCCAGATACGCCGCGATGAACTTCGGCGCGGGCTGGGCGGCGTGGCGGGCTTCGCCGATGCCCCGCCGGGCGTCGGCGAGCAGGGCCGTGGCGGCGGGTGCCGCCGGCGGACGGACCGGTAGCGGCAGCGCCGGCTGCCTCTGCGCGGCGTGGGATGCGACGGCAATGGACATTGCCCCTCCCTTGCGGACAACGTGCGATGGCGGCGCCCGGTGCCGAAACGCTTCCCCCGTCCCGGCACCGGGCGACCTGACCGGCGAGCGCTCACCGGATGTCGAACTCTTGTTCGATCGAGTTCCAGAGTAGCTTCGAACACGTGTTCGTTCAAGTCCTCGAATGACGTGGTGTGCCGCACGTGATCACCCGATCAGGTCAGAACGAAACGTGCCGGGAACCCGTTCCGGCGGCTCAGCGACCTCCACCACGTCACGCCGGGCCGGTCCGCCCTCCGCCCACCTGCCCGGTGTCACGACCCCCGCCGGAGACGGAACGGTCCCGCCCCGCCCGGGCCGCCGGAGATCTCGTTGCCACGCAAGGAGACCGGCTTCGCCGGGTGCCGTGCGAACAGCTGCCGTCAGGGCACCACGGGCAGCACACCGGGGATACGCGTCGCAGGCCGTCGTGGCACGTGATCTCATATCGGTATGAGCAGCCTGGACCATCCGGCGGTGGCCAAGGTCGCTGCCGCGCTCGCCGAGGCGGGCAGGCACGACGCCGCTGCCGGCATCCGCATCCTGCCGGCCGAGGTGCGTACCGCGGCGCAGGCCGCCGAGGCCCTCGGGGTCGAGGTGGGCGCGATCGCCAACAGCCTCGTCTTCCGCGCGGTGTTCGCCGACCGGACCGAGCCGCTGCTGTCGCTGACCTCCGGCGCCCACCGGGCCGACACCGGCACGCTCGCCGCCCTGATCGGGGCGGAGTCGGTCGAAAAGGCCGATCCGGCGTTCGTGCGGGAGCACACCGGTCAGGTCATCGGCGGCGTCGCCCCGGTCGGGCACCCGGCGCCGGTCCGCACGCTCGTCGACACCGCGTTGCGCAACTACGACACGGTGTGGGCGGCGGCCGGGCACGCCAAGTCGGTGTTCCCGACCACCTTCGACGACCTGGTCGCCGTTACCGGCGGACGGCCCGCGGACGTGGCGTCATGACCACTTCCCTGTCCTACGCCCGGCTGTCCGCGGACGACTTCCGCACCCGGCTGCGGGAAGCGCTGGACATCTACGTCGAGGCGATGCGCTACCCGCCCGGCACGGCCGAACAGCGTGCCCCGATGTGGCTGACGCACGCGTTGCGTGACGGCTGGCGCTGCGTCGCCGCACTGGACGCCGAGGGCACCATGCTCGGCCTCGCGTACGGATACCAGGGCGCGCCCGGTCAGTGGTGGCACGAGCAGGTGCGGCGCGGGCTGGCGTCCTCCGGCGGCGAGGAGCTCGCGCAGCGGTGGCTGTCCGACTACTTCGAACTGACCGAGATCCACGTCCGACCGGCGAGCCAGGCCCGCGGGATCGGCGAGGACCTGTTGCGCCGCCTGCTCGACGGGGTGCCCAACCGGCAGGTCCTGCTGTCGACGCCGGAAGGGCCGAGCCGGGCGTGGAAGCTGTACCGGCGCCTGGGGTTCGCCGACGCGCTGCGCGACTACCACTTCGCCGGTGATCCACGCCCGTTCGCCATCCTCGGCCGCACCCTGCCGCTGGAGCCTCAGGACCGCAGGTAGCCCACCAGCAGGCCGGTCGCCAGCAGCGCGGCGCCGCACCAGCCCTGGACGCCGAGGTCCTCGTGCAGCACGACCGCGGACAGGATCGCGGCGGTCAGCGGTTCCAGTAGCGTCGCGAGCGCCGCGACGACCGGGTGCGCGGCGCCGAGGACCCGGAAGTAGGCCGCGTAGCCCAGCCCGGTCGGCACGACGCCGAAGTAGAGCGCGACGGCGAGGACGTCGATCCGCAACGGCAGCGCCATGCCGAGGACCAGCGCCGCGGGCAGGAGCAGGACGCCACCGGCCAGCAAGCCGAACGCCGTGGTGCGCTGGTGGTCCAGGCCCACGACCGGGCGGCGCAGGACCAACGTCAGTGTGGCGAACCCGGCCCCCGCGAGCAGGGCGAACGCGACGCCGGCGGCCAGCCGCCAGCCGGAGTGGCCGGGACCGGCGGACAGGAGCACCAGTCCGGCCAGCGCGAGGGCGACCGACAACAGGGTCGCCGGCCGCGGCAGGTGGCGGGACCGGATCGCCAGGGCGACCGTGACGAACACCGGCACACTGCCGATGGTCACCATGGTCGCGGTGCCGACCGAGGACAGCCCGACCGCGGCGAAGTAGGTCGCCTGGAACGAGCCGAGCAGCCCGCCGGCGACCGCGATCCGGCGGACGACCGCCCTGGTCCAGACCGTTCCGCGGAGGCCGCCGGTCAGCGCGAGGAACAGCACGACCACCGCACCGCCGACCAGCAACCGGTATGTGGCAACGGAAATCGGGTGCAGCCCGGCGCGGGCGGCGAGCAGCGACCCGGAAAGGCCGCCGGTGCCCCACAGGAGACCGGCGAGCAGAAGCGTGAGAGTCGATCGGGTACGCGCGCGCGCGTCGAGGGAAACAGACATGAAAAGTCGCTCCAGCATCGGAAACGGATGATGACCGTCGACGCGGGGCGACGCGTGCGCCGGGAACGGCGCGATGGGAGTTGCTACCGCACTACCGCAGGCAGGCTGGTGCCGTCGCGTGCTGCCCGGGCGAGCGCGGCGCCGGACGGGCCAGCACGCCGACCGGAATGGCCAACACGCCGACCGGAACGGCGAACACGCTGCCCGGAGTGGCGAACACGCCGGCCGGGAGCGGCTGTGCCGGCCGGCCGGCGGCGGGTGTGTGCGGTGTGGGTCGCCCCGCTACGCCGGCGGCGGCGGGGTGACCAGGAAGACCCGGTGCATCGCGCTGTCCTTCCTCGTGGGCGGGGATCAGTCCAGTTCGGCCAGCTGCTCGCGCAGCGTGTCCAGGCCCATGCCGCCGAGGCGGAGTGCCTTCGTGTGGAAGTCCTTCAGGTCGAAGCGGTCACCCTGGCGCTTGCGGGCGTCCTCGCGTGCCTCGATCCACAGCCGCTCCCCCAGCTTGTACGCCGGAGCCTGCCCGGGCCATCCGAGGTAGCGGTTGATCTCGTCGCGCACCAGCGGCTCGTCGGTGATCGTGCGGGTGAGCATGAATTCCAGGCCCAGCTCGGGCGTCCACTGCTCGCCCTCGTGGAACCCGGTGCCCGCCGGGATCTCCAGTTCGAGGTGCATCCCGAAGTCGACGATCACCCGCGCGGCGCGGAACAGCTGCTCGGAGAGCATGCCGAGCAGGTCGCCGTCGTCCGCGAGGTACCCGAGGTCCTGCATCAACCGCTCGGCGTAGAGGGCCCAGCCCTCGGCGTGGCCGGAGGTGAAGGCCATCAGCCGCTGGAACCGGTTCAGCGACCGCTCGTGCACGGCGGTCGCGATCTGCAGGTGGTGCCCGGGCACGCCCTCGTGGTAAACGGTGCTGACCTCCCGCCAGGTGGTGAACTCGTCGCGGCCCGGCGGCAGCGACCACCACATCCGGCCGGGACGGGTGAAGTCCTCGCTCGGGCCGGTGTAGTACGCGCCGGCGCCCCCGCCCGGCGGGGCGATCCGGCACTCCAGCGCCATCAGCGGGTCCGGGATGTCGAAGTGCTTGCCGCGCAGCTCGGCGAGCGCGGTGTCGGACAGCTCCTGCATCCACCGCGCGAAGGCGTCACGGCCCTGCACCTGGTAGCGCGGGTTCGCGTCCAGCGCGGCGGCGGAGCCGGCGAGCGTGCCGCCCGGGGCGATGCGCTCGGCGACGGCCTTCATCTCGGCTTCCAGCCGCAGGAACTCCGCCCAGCCCCATTCGTAGGACTCGCGCGGGTCGAGCCGCGCACCGATGAAGTACCGCGACCACAACCGGTAGGCGTCCTCGCCGACGGCGTCCTTCACACGGGCCTTCGGCGCGAGCTCGGCGCGGAGGAACCCGGCCAGTTCGGCGTACGCCTCCTGGGCGGCCCGGGCCCCGCGGTCGAGATCGGCGCGCACGGTGCCCTGCGGCGCCCCGGCGACGAGGTTGGCGAAGAACCCGGTTTCCCCGGACAGCCCGGCCCAGGTCTCGGCCTGCTCGGCCACCTTGGTGACCTGGCGCAGCGCGGGCGGGTTGCCCGCCTCGACGGCGGCGAGCAGGGAGGCTCGGATGCCGTCCACCGCCTGCGGCACCTTCGCCAGGCGCTGCGCGATCACCGACCACTGCCCGGGCGTGTCGGCGGGCATGAGGTCGAACACCATGCGCAGGTCCTGCACCGGGCTGGCGATGACGTTGAGCGACGCGATGTCCAGGCCGGCCTCGTGGATCTCCAGGTCCAGCCCGACCCGCTCGGTGAAGACCGCCTTCGCGGCGCGCTCACCGGCGTCGGCCGGATCCGCGGCCGAGACCGCGGCCAGGGCCCGCCGGGCCAGGGCGGCGCGGGCGGCGTGACCTTCCGGCGAGTAGTCGGTCAGCTGGTCGTCGTAGCCGGGGATGCCCAGCTCGGTCGCCGCGACCGGGTGCGCGGCGGCGAAGTCCTCGACGAACTGGTCACAGATCTGGTGCACGCCCATGCACGCAACCTACCGAATGCGGCAACCGCATTACGCGCGCGCGGGCACCAGGCCGAGCCTGCGGACCACCTCGCGCGTGGCCTTGGCGCGGTTGAACGTGTAGAAGTGCAGATCCGGCACGCCCTCGGCGATGAGCCGCTCGCACAGCTCGGTGACCACATCAAGCCCCTCGGCGCGGAACGCCTTCGGGTCGCCGGCCAGCGGCTCGAGCCGGTCGAGCAGCCGCCGCGGCGCGGGCGCACCGGACAGGCGGATGGTGGTGTGCAGGGTGCGCGGCGTGGTCAGCGGCATCACGCCGGGGATGAGCAAGGCGTCGCAACCCGCGGCGGCGACCCGGTCCCGCAGCCGCAGGAAGTCCTCAGCCTCGAAGAACAGCTGGGCGATGCCGAAGTCGGCGCCGGCCCGGAACTTGCGCACCAGGTACTTCGTGTCGGTGTCCAGGTCCGGCGAGCGCGGGTGCCCGTACGGGAACGCGGACACGCCGACGCAGAAGTCGCCCAGCGACCGCACCAGCGACACCAGTTCCTCGGCGTAGCAGAGGCCCTGCGGGTGCGGCACCCAGTCGCCGTACGGGTCGCCCGGCGGGTCGCCGCGCAGCGCGAGGATGTTGCGCACCCCGACCGCCGCGTACCAGCCGATGACGTTGCGCAGCTCCGCGACGGTGTGGTCCACCGCGGTCAGGTGCGCCATCGGCACCAGCGTGGTCTCGGTCGCCACCCGCGCGATGCTGCGGATGGTGCCGTCCCGGCTGGACCCGCCCGCGCCGTAGGTGATCGACAGGTAGGCGGGATCCAGCGGCTCCAGCTCACGCACCGACCGCCACAGCACGGCCTCGTCGGCCGGGTCGCGCGGCGGGAAGAACTCAATGGAGAACGCCGGGGAGTCCCCGCGGAGGCGCTCGATCACCGACGTCATGCCGGCCATCGTAACCGGTGTCCGCAGAGTGGGAAGTGTGGTCCGCGTCCTGGGAACGGCTAACCGGCCCGGGCGGCGGCCGGTTGCCCCGCCTCGGCCTGCGCGCCCCACCGCCGCGCGAGCACCGCGCAGATCATGAGCTGGGCCTGGTGGAACAGCATCAGCGGCAGCACGATCAGGCCGACCGTCTGCGCCGGGAACAGCACCGCGGCCATCGGCAGGCCGCTGGCCAGGCTCTTCTTCGACCCGGCGAAGATGATCGCGATGCGGTCCGCGCGGTCGAAGCCGAGCCTCGGCGTGAGCAGCTTGAGGATCCAGAACACGGTGTAGAACAGCGCGAGGTTGACGACGAGGAGGCCACCGAGCGCGAGCGGGGTCAGCTGGTGCCAGATGCCGGCGACGACGCCCTCGCTGAAGGCGGCGTAGACCACGAGCAGGATCACCGTGCGGTCGGCGCGGCCGAGGACCTTCTTGTGCCGGGTGATGAACCCGCCGATCCAGCGCCGCGCGATCTGCCCGGCGACGAACGGCACGAGCAGCTGCAGCACGATCGAGGTGACGGCGTCGAGCGAGAAACCGTGGCCGGAGCTCTCCAGCAGCAGCGCGGCCAGCAGCGGGGTGAGGACGATGCCCAGCAGGCTGGAGAACGACGCGGCGCAGATCGCGGCGGCGACGTTGCCCTTGGCGATCGAGGTGAACGCGATCGAGGAGTTCACCGTCGAGGGCAGCGTGCACAGGAAGACGATCCCGGCGGCGAGCGCGGGGGTCAGCACACCCGGCACGAGGAGTTTGGTGGCCAGGCCGAGCAGCGGGAACAGCCCGAACGTGGTAGCCAGGATCACCAGGTGCAGCCGCCAGTGCCGGAATCCGGCGACAGCCTCGGCGGTGGACAGCCTCGCGCCGTAGAGGAAGAACAACAGGCCGACGCCGATCGAGGTGACCCAGGACGCGACCTCCGCGCCCTGCCCGCGCGCCGGAACCAGGCAGGCGATCCCGACCGTGGCGAGGATGCCCAGGATGAACGGGTCGATCCGGAGCTTGGCCAGGAGCGCGGCGGGACTCATCACGCTTCCCATGGTCCGCCCGGCCAGGCCGATTGTGAAGTATGATGAGCGGCATAACTGCTATCGCGAAACGCGATGGAGGTGGCGTGCTGGATCCCGTGTGGCTGCGGACGTTCCTCACCGTGGCCGAGACCCGCAGCTTCACGCGCGCCGCCCAGCGACTGGGGCTGCGGCAGTCGACGGTGAGCCAGCACGTGCGCAAGCTCGAGGACGCGACCGCGCAGCAGCTCCTGCTGCGCGACACCCACTCGGTCGAGCTCACCCCGGACGGCGAGGCGATGATCGGGTTCGCCGGGACGATCCTGGCGGACATCGAGCGGGCGCTGGCCTACTTCACCGGGCCGGAACTACGCGGCCGGGTGCGGTTCGGCGCGTCGGAGGACTTCGTGGTCGGGCCGCTGCCCGAGATCCTGCGCGAGTTCCGGCGGCTGCACCCGCTGGTGGACCTCGAGCTGACCGTGGACCTGTCCGGTGTGCTGTACGAGAAACTGCGCGCGGGCGAGCTGGACCTGGTGCTGGGCAAGAAACGCGCGGGCGACGAGACGGGCAGTCCGTTGTGGACCGACCCGCTGGTGTGGGTCGGCCGCGAGGGCTTCACCCCGGAGCCGGGCCGGCCGGTGCCGCTGATCGCCTACCCACCGCCCAGCATCACCCGCGCGAGGGCACTGGAGGCGTTGCGCGGCAACGGGAAGCCGTGGCGGATCGTGTGCACGAGCGGCAGCCTGAACGGTCTGCGCGCGGCGGCGCTGGCCGGGCTGGGGGTCGCGGTGTTCGCCCGCAGCCTGGTGCCGGCCGGGCTGGCGGAGCTGCCGCCCGGCCACGGACTGCCCGATCCGGGCGAGGTGCAGTTCCAGCTGAGCACGCGCACGGCGACCGGTCCGACGGCCGCGCTGTCCGAGGCGATCCGCGCCGAGGCCGGCCGCCTGCACGGCTAGGCGGACTCGGGCACCGCCGCCGCGGTGCTGCGCCCCGGGCCGCCGCCGGTGCGCTGCGGACACGGCTGTTTGGCGGGCGCGCGCGGAACACGTCGCGCCGGGATATGCCACCGGGGTATGCCGCACGGTGCGCGGCGGCCGACGCGCCGGCCCGGCCGGACGCCAGTGCCACCTGCCGCACCGCACCTCGGCTGTGGCATCAGCCCTCTCACCGCCCGCGACGGCAAACACGCCACCCGCAGCAGCAAACACGCCGCATCTTCGTGTTCGCCCGTCCGGGCGGTGTGTTTGCCCCTCCGGGCCACGTGTTGGCGTACCGCGGCGCCGCCGTTGCGGAGCACCGCTGCGCGGTGGCGTTTTCCCGGCACCTGTCTTCCCGGCACCTGTCGCGGACGAGCCAGAGCGCACGTTGCGGCTGGGGCCACCCGCGAGGCGGGTCAGGGCACGCCGGCCAGGCGCAGCAGCGCGGTGACCGCGGCGGCGACGACGACCACCACCAGGAACGGCGCCTTCCGCCAGGCCAGGACGCCGCCGACCGCGACACCGGCCGGACGGGCGAACCCGGCGAACGAGTGGCCCTGGGTCAGTGCCTGCGTCGCCACGACGGCGACCAGCAGGACGGCCGCCGCGATCGCCATCAGGTTCTGCACCTTGGGCGGGATCTGGATCCGGGCCTGCAATGCCGGCCCGGCGATCCGGAACGCGAAGGTGCCGACCGCGAGCACCGCGATCCCGATCAGGATGGTCATCGGCGCACCACCAGCACGAGCACCCCGGTGAGCGCGAGCAGCACCGGCAGACCCGCGGGCAGGAACGGCGTCACGGCGAGCGCGACCACCGCTCCGGCCAGCGCGGCCCGCCGGGTCCGGCTGTCTCGCAGCGACGGCAGCACCAGTGCGAGCAGCACGGCGGGGAACGCGGCGTCCAGGCCGAACGCGTCGGTGTCACCGATGACGGTGCCCGCGAAGGCGCCGACCACCACGCCGAGGTTCCAGCACACGAAGATGCAGACACCGCACGCCCAGTACGCCGTGCGGCGGCGCCCCGGATCCTCCTGGGCGAGGGCGAAGGCGACGTCCTCGTCGGTCAGGAGGTGGCTGCCGAGCACGCGTCCCCGGCCGCGGAGCACATCGCTGACCGCCATGCCGAACGGCAGGAGCCTGCTGTTGACCAGCAGACCGGCGACCGCCGCCGCGAACGGGCTGCCCCCGGCGGCCACCAGCCCGACGAACAGGAACTGGGCGGCCCCGGCGAACACCAGCAACGACATCACCACCGGGAGCCACGCGCCGAACCCGGATCCGGTGCTGATGGCGCCGTAGGACACGCCGACGACGCCGTCCGCCAGCGCCACCAGCGCCACGTCGCGCATCAGGCGACGGTCGAGTGTTCGGTAAATCGCACGCATCGCCTCTTATACTGAACAAGCAGGCAAGCGTTCGTCAAGGCGAACGACTGGACTTCTGGAGCGAACACGGATGGCTGATCGAAGTGCACCACTCGACGTCATCGCCGCTTCGCTGCGGCGCGAGCGCGCTCGCACCGGCCTGTCGCTGAGCGAGGTCGCCAAGCGGGCGGGTATCGCCAAGTCGACCTTGTCCCAGCTGGAGGCGGGCAGCGGCAACCCGAGCGTGGAGACGCTGTGGGCGCTCAGCCTCGTGCTCGACGTTCCGTTCGCGCGCCTGGTGCAGCCGGTGCGGCCCCAGGTGCGGGTCCTCCGGGCCGACGAGGGGCCCGCGTTCCGCTCGGAACGCTCGGACTACGTGGCGACGCTGGTGTCGTCCTGCCCGCCGCACGCCCGCCGGGACCTCTTCCGGGTCTGCGCCGAACCGGGCCCGCCGCGCCGCGCCGACCCGCACGCGCTCGGCGTGGTCGAGCACGTGGTGCTCTGCGCGGGCCGCGCGCTGGTCGGTGTGACCGACGACCCGGTCGAACTCGGCCCCGGCGACTACATCGTCTACCCCGGTGACGTCGCGCACATCTTCCAGGCCCTGGAGCCGGGCACCAGGGCGGTGCTCGTCTCCGAGCACAACTAGAACACCCGGAACACCGACGCTGCACCCGGGCCGTCCGGCGTGGCCCGCCCGTGCCGTTCCCGCGTCAGCACCGCGGGCGTCACCCCGGCCAGCTCGCGCGTCTCGCGCGTCAGGTGGGCCTGGTCGGCGTACCCGGCGGCCGCGGCGGCAACGGCCAGTGCACCGCCTGAGTCCGCGTGGCGCAGGAACCGCTGGAACCGCGCGACGCGCTGCAGCGCCTTCGGGCCGAGCCCGGCCTGCTCGGTGAACAGGCGGCGCAGCTGGCGTCCCGTCACACCCGCGCCGGCGGCGACCGAGTCGAGCGGGTCACCGCGCCAGATCCGGCGCACCGCGTGCCGCACGCGTGCATCGCCGGGCCGGGGCGTCAGCGCGGCGGGGAACTGGCCGCGCCACACCGAATCCGCGACCACGCGGGCCACGGCGTCGGGCAGCACCGCGGTCAACGGCACCACGGCATCCCGCACCTCGTGCCCGGGCAGGCCCAGCACCGCCGCGATCGCCTCCGGCCGCACCCGCAGCCCGCGCAGCTCCGCGCCGGCCGGCAGCCGGTGCACGGCGGGCGACAGCGTCGGCCCCACCAGGTACGCCGCCCCGGTGGACGCCACGATCAGGTCCGCCGCACCGTCCGGCACGACCCGCTGCAGGTGCTCACCGGCGGTCCGCTGCGCCCACCAGCAGCGCACCACCCCGGAGGCCGGCCATTCCCGGTAGGCGTCCGTTTCGTTCAAGCCCGCGCCGGGCTCCCCTGGCATGCTGCCGAGTATGGAACAGAGCGTGCAGATCATCACCGTGGCCACCCGGGACACCGACGTGGCCCGCGAGTTCTACGTGACCGGGCTGGGCTGGAAACCGCTGCTGGATGTCCCCGGCGAGATCCTGTTCTTCCAGGTGGCACCCGGCGTCGCGCTCGGCCTGTTCGACGCGGTGAAGTTCGCCGAGGATCTCGGCGGCGCGGCCGTGACCGGTCCGGCCGGGCTGACGTTGTCCTACAACCGGGACAGCCCCGCGGAGGTCGACCAGTGCCTCGCCGACGCCGCCGCGGCCGGCGCGGAGATCGTGAAACCCGGGCAGCGGGCCGCGTTCGGCGGCTACCACGGCCACTTCCGCGACCCGAACGGGCTGATCTGGGAGATCGCGCACAACTCCGGCTGGTCGGTGGAGCCGGACGGCCAGGTGCGGATCGGGCTGATCGAGGAAGGCTAAAGCCCGGCCATCAGGTCGGTCTCGGTGATGCCCGGTCCCTGTCCCGCGCGGATGAACCACTCGGTGCCGAAGGTGTAGGCGAAGGCGTCCGCCGGCATCGCCAGGAACAGCGACTGCTCGCTGATCTGGCTGGCGTGCGCGCGCATCGCCGCGCGCTTGGCGTGAAGCCACGGCCGCACGTCGACGGCGGCGGTGATCTCCGCGGCCGGCTTGCCCAGTTCGGCGAGGCCGTCGATACCGGGGATCCGCACCCCGGTCCCGGCGGCCTGCGCCGCGAACAGCTCGAGCCCGGCACGCATGTAGTCGCGGTTGCCCGTGCTCTGGTACACCCGCGGCGTCCCGGCGAGCTCGGCCGCGCGCATCCCGGCGCGGTGCACCTGGATGTGGTCGGGATGCCCGTACGTGCCGTAGTCGTCGTAGACGGTCAGCACGTCGGCGTCCTCCTCGCGCAGGATCGCCGCGAGCTTCGCCGCCGCCTCCTCGACCGGCGCCCGCCAGAAGGAGCCGGGCAGGTCGTTCTCCGGCGTACCCATCATCCCGGAATCGCCGTACCCGAGGAATTCCAGCCGTTGCACGCCGAGGATCCCGGCCGCGGCGCGGGTCTCCTCGACCCGGCGCTGCCACAGCGGTTCACCGTCGGCGAGGAACCCGGGCGGGACCTCGCCGTGTTCGCCGCGGGTCGCGACGACGAGCACCACGCGGTGGCCGTCGTCGGCGGCCTTGCGCATGATCCCGCCGCACGCGATGCACTCGTCGTCCGGATGGGCGTGAAACGTCACCAGGGTGGCCACGCCGGCGAGCCTACGGGCACCGGTCACATCGCGTGCACCCCTGGCGAGCGCGCCCGGCGGCCGTCCCCGACGATAGGCTCATGGACTTCGACGCCAACCTGCCCCAGCACCTGGAACGCCACCTGTCCGCGTTCCTGACCGAGGCGGGCGCGGACATCCGGGCCGGGGAGCCCGCGTTCGGCTCCGGCGTCGACGCCCTCACCCGCTTCGTGCTCGGCGGCGGCAAGCGGCTGCGTCCCACGTTCGCGTGGTGGGCCTGGCGCGGCGCGGGCGGCGACCCGGACGGCCCGGACACCGAGGGCGTGCTGCGGGCCGTGGCCAGCCTGGAGCTGGTGCAGGCGTGCGCGCTGATCCACGACGACCTGATCGACTCCTCCGACTCCCGCCGCGGCCGGCCGACCGTGCACGTCTCGCACGCCCGCGAGCACCGGGCCCACGGCTGGCTCGGCGCGCCGGAAGCGTTCGGCATGGCCGCCGCCGTCCTCCTCGGTGACCTGGCGCTGGCCTGGGCCGACGACATGTACACCGGCGCCCCGCTGCCGCCCGCGACGCTGGCGGCCGCCCACCCGGCGTGGCGCGCGATGCGCACCGAGGTACTGGCCGGCCAGTACCTGGACGTGCGCACGCAAGCCGTCGGCGACACCACGCCGGAGGCGGCGCTGCGCGTGTGCCGCCTCAAGACGGCCGCCTACACGGTGCAGCGCCCGTTGCACCTGGGCGCCGCGCTCGCCGGCGCGGACGAGGCGCGGATCGCGGCTCTGCACGGGTTCGGCGGCGACCTGGGTGTCGCCTTCCAGCTGCGCGACGACCTGCTGGGGGTTTTCGGCGATCCCTCGGTCACCGGGAAACCCGCGGGTGACGACCTGCGCGAGGGCAAGCGCACCCTGCTCGTCGCGCTGGGCCTGCAGATGGCGGGGGACCCGGAGCAGCGCAAGCTCATCGCCGACGCGATCGGCGCCGATCTCGCCGAGGACGAGGTGGACACCGTGCGCCGCACCCTGACCGAGGTCGGCGCGGTCGAGGCGGTGGAGGCGCGGATCACGGCGCTCACCTCCACGGCGCTGACCGCCCTGGAACGCGCCCGCCTGGCCGAACCCGCCGCCGCGCGGCTGGCGGCGCTGGCCGAGACCGCCACGCAGCGAGTGTCCTGAGTGGTACACAGTGGACATCCACCTGGAGTGTGATCCAGGTGCGAGCCATGGCGGGCAACCAGTTCCGGCCTGCTGCGAGGCCCGCGCACCGGTGGCTAGGCTGACGGCATGAGCGACACCACCAAGCCGATCCGGATCGGGCTGCAGCTCCAGCCGCAGCACGCCGACTACCCGACCATCCGCGACACCGCCTCCGCCGCCGAGGACCTCGGCGCGGACGTGCTGTTCAACTGGGATCACTTCTTCCCCTTGACCGGCGACCCCGACGGCCTGCACTTCGAGTGCTGGACCATGCTCGCCGCCTGGGCGGAGCAGACCTCCCGGGTGGAGATCGGCGCGCTGGTCACCTGCAACAGCTACCGCAACCCCGAGCTGCTCGCCGACATGGCCCGCACGGTCGACCACATCAGCGACGGCCGGCTGATCCTCGGCATCGGCTCCGGCTGGTTCGAGAAGGACTACGACGAGTACGGCTACGAGTTCGGCACCGCCGGCGGACGGCTGGACAACCTCGCGGAGTCGCTGCCGCGCATCGAGTCCCGCCTGGGCAAGCTGAACCCGGCGCCCACCCGGGACATCCCGGTGCTCATCGGCGGCGGCGGGGAGAAGAAGACCCTCCGGCTGGTCGCGAAGCACGCCGATATCTGGCACAGCTTCGGCGACCTGGAGACCATCGAGCGCAAGACCGGCATCCTCCGCCAGCACTGCGCGGACGTGGGCCGCGACGCGGCGGAGATCGAGATCTCCACCGCGGTGCACAGCGAGCCGGACGAGCTGGGCCCGAAGCTGCGGGAGCTGGGCGTCAGCCTGTTCACCGTCGCGGCGAGCGGCCCGGACTACGACCTGGACCTGCTGAAGAAGTGGATCGCCTGGCGCGACGAGCAGAACGGCTGAGTCACCGGTGTGCGGGGCGGGGCGGCACCCGCCCGCCCCGCATCCCACCGGAACTCCCCCGGACGCTGCTAGAACGCCGCTAGAACGCCATTGCCTGGGCCCGGCGCTTCACCTCCGTGCCGTGGTTGGTGCGCAGGGCGTTGATCGGGGTGCTGCCGGGCAGGGTCTCGTCCGAGGTGTAGAGCCACCGCAGCATCTCGGTCCGGCTGAACCCGGCGTCGGCCAGCACCGTCAGCAGGCCGGTCAGGCCCTTCACGGTCTGACCGCCGACGAGGAAGTCGGCCGGGACGACCAGGTCGCCGCCGCGGCGCACCGCGAGCAGCTGACCGTCCCGCAGCAGCTGCCGGACCTTGTTGACCGACAGCCCGATTTCCTGGGCCACTTCCGCCAGCGGCAGCACGGCCACGTCGGCGTCGAGAACGTCATCAGCGACTGGGATCGCACTCACGCAAGACAGGGTGCCACATCTGGCCTGGTTGTCCGCAATGTAGCGCGAACGGCGTAACGAAACCTCAACTCCGGCGGTCCGGGGCGGGTCCGGCGGCTCCGCCGGTGTCCGTACGATCGGCAACCGTGACGAGCACGGACACCAGCCTGGCCGGAACGCTCCTGGAGCGGCGCTACCGGGTCGACGGCCTCCTCGCCCGCGGCGGCATGTCGGCGGTTTACCGTGGGTCGGACACGAGGCTGGACCGCCCGGTCGCCATCAAGATCATGGATCCGCGCTTCGCCGACGACCGGTCGTTCGTCGAGCGGTTCGAGCGCGAGGCGCGGCTCGCCGCGAAGCTGCACCACCCGAACGTGGTCACCGTGCACGACCAGGGCGTGGACATCGCGGGCGACCGGTCGCACGTGTTCCTCGTGATGGAGCTGGTCGACGGCGGCACGCTGCGCGACCTGCTGGACCAGCGGGGCACGCTGGACGTGCCGCTGGCGCTGAGCGTCGCCGAGCAGATGCTGTCCGCGCTGGCCGCGGCGCACCAGGCCGGGCTCGTGCACCGGGACGTGAAGCCGGAGAACGTGCTCATCGGGCAGACCGGGCATCCCCCGAGCGGGGTGGTCAAGGTCGCCGATTTCGGGCTCGTGCGCGCCGTGGCGAGCGCGGGTACCACCAGCTCCAGCATCATCCTCGGCACCGTCGCCTACCTGGCGCCCGAGCAGGTCACCACCGGCGCGGCCGGTGAGCGCGGCGACGTCTACTCGGCCGGCATCGTGCTCTACGAGATGCTGACCGGGCAGGCCCCCTACACCGGTGATACGGCCATCTCGGTCGCCTACCGGCACGTGAACGACGACGTGCCGGCGCCCAGCACGGTGCAGCCCGGCATCCCCGCCGCGCTCGACGACCTGGTGCTGCGCGCGACGCGCCGCGATCCCGGGGCCCGTCCCGCGGACGCCGCCGCGTTCCTGCAGGAGCTGCGGCACGTGCGGGCCGCCCTGGGCCTCGCCCCGGCGCCGATCCCGGTGCTGCCGCCCAAACCGGTGCCCGCCCCGGCCCCGAATCCCGGCCCGAACCCCGACCCGGACCGGACCGTTCCGGCGTTCTCCCCGGTGACCACCGCGAACCCGGTCGCCGGCCCGCGCGGCACCCGCGCCATGGTCCGGCCGCAGAGCACACCCGGGCCCCCGTCTGCACCACCGCCACCACTGTCACCAGTGTCACCACCGCCACCGCTGCCGGAGGAGGAGCGGCCCGCGGTGGTCCGGCGCCGTCCGGTCGTGCTGTGGGCCGTGCTCGCCGCACTGGTGTTGGCGCTGGCAGGCGGCGGGATCTGGTGGTTCACCGTCGGTCAGGACGCGGCCGCGACGGTCGCGGTCCCGTCGGTGGCCGGGCTGGACCAGGCCGCGGCGGAGAAGACCATGCAGGACGCCGGGCTGTCGGTCACCGTGGTGCGGCAGCGGCACGACACCGTCCCGGCCGGCAAGGCGATCGGCAGCGATCCGGCGGCCGGCGCGTCGGCGAAGAAGGGCACGACGGTCGTCGTGCAGCTGTCCTCGGGCCGCCCGACCGTGCCCGACGTCCGCCCCGGAATCGATCTGGCGCAGGCGGAGGCGGCCATCCGGGACGCGGGACTGACGCCACAGCGTGAGCCGGGCTCCGACGCCTACAGCTCGTCGGTGCCGGCCGGGAAGGTGCTCGCGATCAACCCGGGCCCCGGCACGCCACTGCCGATCGGCACGACGGTGAAGATCGGCGTGTCCAAGGGCGCGCCGCCCACCCCGGTACCCGCGGTCGCCGGAATGAGCCGCGACGACGCGTTCCAGCGGCTGCGCAACGCCGGGTTCGAGCCCTACGACGCCGGCGGTGAGTTCTCCGAGAACGTGCCGGGCGGCAGCGTCACCCGCACCACTCCGGCGGCCGGCACCGCCGTCGACGCCCAGGGCAGCAAGCGGGTCGGGGTCTACGTCTCGACCGCGGTGGAGGTCCCGTCCGTGGTCGGACGCCCGGTGCCGGACGCGATCCGGCTGCTCGGCGACGCCGGGTTGCAGGCCGACGTCGAAGGCCGCACCCGCAATTTCTCGATCGTCGTCGGGCAGGATCCCGAACCCGGCGACCGGGTCGAACGCGGCAAGAAGGTGAAACTGGAAGTATTTCCGTGATCGAATAGCGGATCAGATCCTTTTCACGTCCGCGTCCACAAAGGACCAATACCCCGTTCGAGTGAGAAATCGGAACAGTTAGCGCTGCCGAAACAAATGGACTACCGTTTCGACACGTCCGTTTGCTCGAGTAGCAGGCAAATTCCGTTGTCACCGACGTAGAGGGGTCGTCCATGGCGCGCCGTCAGCTCAGTGGGCTGGACGTGGCTTTCCTTTGCCTGGAAGGGGAATCCACCCCCATGCACATGGGGGCGGCGGTGATCTTCCGGCCGGGCGCACCGATCGACCCGCAGGCCGTGGCCGGGTTGCTCGCCGCCCGCGCGCGGCGCATCCCCCGGCTGCGGCAGCGCGTCCGCCCGACGCTGTTCCCGCCGGGCGGCGCCACTTGGGCCGACGACCCGGACTTCGACCCGCACCGGCACATCCGAGTGCACCGGCTCGCCGGGTTCTGCGCCGACGACCCGCTGGCGGCGCACGCCGCCGAGTGGATCGAACAGCCACTGCCCATGGACCGGCCACTGTGGGACCTGGAAGTCGTCACCGGACTCGGCGACGACCGGTACGCGTTGCTGCTCAAGCTCCACCACGCGTTCACCGACGGGGCCGGAGCGTTCGCCGTGGCCGCCGGGCTGCTGGACGAGCTGCCGATCACCCGGATGTTCGCCGACACCCACAACGCAGCCACCCACAGCGCCGACACCCGCCGGGCCGGGCCGCGCCCGCCGCTGGAGGCGCTGCGCGACGGGGTGACCGCCGCGATCACGCAGGCCGGTGAGAACGCGGCGATCGCGTCCGCGGTCCTGCGCGCCGCGCGGCCGTACCCGTTGTCGCCGCTGAGCGCGCCCGGCTCGGCCGGACGGCGGCTCGGGTTCGTCCGGTTGCCGGTCGCCGACGTCCGCGCCATCCGCGCCGCCCACGGCGGCACCCCCAACGACGTGGTCCTGGCGGTGCTGACGGGTGCGCTGCGCGAGTGGATGATCAACCGCGGGCAGCGCCCGGACGCGTGCCCGCTGCGGGCGCTGATCCCGGTCAGCATGCGGGGCCGGGACGGCGGCTGGGGCGCGAACCAGCTGTCCGGCTACCTGTGCGACCTGCCGGTCCGCCTGGACGACCCGGTGCGGCGGCTGCGCGAGATCCGCCGGTCGATGAACCGGAACAAGGCCGCGGGGCCCCAGCGCGGAGCCGGCGCGCTGCCGGTGCTGGCCGACCGGCTGCCGCCCGGGCTGCACCGGTTGACGGCGAAGATGGCCGGCCGGGCGGCGGGCGTCCTGTTCGACACCGTGATCACGAACGTGCCGCTGCCGAAACTGGACCTGTCCCTGGACGGTGCGCCGTTGTGCGAGGTCTACCCGTTCGTGCCGCTGGCGCCGCGGCACGCGGTCGGCATCGCGGCGGCCACGTACGGCGATCACGTCCACATCGGACTCCAGATGAACGCCGACGCGGTGCCGGACGCGGGGTCGCTCCAGGACGCGGTGCTGAAGTCCGCCGCTGCGCTGTACGAGCGGTCGATCTGACGATCGCCGGGGCCGTCAGTCATGATGAAGCCATGCCGGTCCCCGACGCGCAGTGGCTCCGCCGTGCCACGCAGAGTGCCATCGTCGTCCCCGTGCCCGAGACCGACCACCTGGTCACCCGGCACCGGCGCAGCGTGCCCGCGCACGTGACGGTGCTCTACCCGTTCGTGCCGCCCCAGGACATCGACGCGCGGACGGTGGCCGACCTGGAGGCCGCGTTGATCGGGATCGAGGCGTTCGACTGCGCGTTTTCGCAGGTCGGCTGGTTCGGGTCGGAGGTGGTGTGGCTGGCGCCGGAACCGGATGCGCACTTCCGGGCGCTGACCAGGGCGGTGTGCGAGCGGTTCCCGGGCCACCGGCCCTACGACGGCCGGCACCCGGACACGGTGCCCCACCTGACCGTGGCGGACCACCGCACGGGCGACGCGCACACCCGCCGCCGGGCGGCCGAGGACGCCGCGGCGGTCCTCCCGATCCACGCGCGGATCGACCGGGTACGGCTGGTCGCGGGCGACGACGAGCACGGCCCGTGGCGCACGGTCACCGAGTTCGCGCTGCCCGCACCCGCGGACAGCCCACGGGAAGCGGCGGCGGACACCTTCGCCGTCTGACCCGGCCGCTGACCGGGTCAGCCCCGCAGCATCTCCGCGACCAGGAAGGCCAGCTCCAGCGACTGCTGCGTGTTCAGCCGCGGATCGCAGGCGGTCTCGTACCGCCCGGCGAGGTCGGAGTCGGAGATCTCCTGCGCCCCGCCCAGGCACTCGGTGACGTCCTCGCCGGTCAGCTCGACGTGGATGCCACCGGGGTAGCTGCCCAGTTTGTGGTGCACCTCGAAAAAGCCCTGGACCTCGTCGATGATGCGGTCGAAGTGGCGCGTCTTGTAGCCGGTGGACGACTCGTGGGTGTTGCCGTGCATCGGGTCGCACTGCCAGATCACCTTGTGCCCGGTGGCCTCGACCTTCTCCACGATGTGCGGCAGCACCTCGCGGACCTTGCCGTTGCCCATGCGGGAGATCAGGGTGACGCGGCCCGGCTCGTTGCGCGGGTCGAGCCGTTCGACGTACTCGACGGCCTGCTCCGGGGTGGTGGTCGGGCCGATCTTGACGCCGATCGGGTTGGCCAGCAGCTCCGCCAGCGCGATGTGAGCGCCGTCGAGCTGGCGGGTGCGCTCGCCGATCCACAGGAAGTGCGACGACAGGTTGTACAGCTTCGGGTTGGCCGCGTTGGCGTTGTCCATGCGCAGCATGGCGCGCTCGTAGTCGAGCAGCAGGGCCTCGTGGCTGGCGAAGATCTCGGTGGAGTGCAGCGAGGTGTCGGTGACGCCGCACGCCGACATGAACCGCAGGCCGCGATCGATCTCCCCGGCCAGTGCCTCGTAGCGCTCGCCGGCGGGCGAGGTGCGCACGAAGTCCTTGTTCCAGTCGTGCACCTGCGCCAGGTCGGCCATGCCGGCGCCGGTCAGGGCGCGGACCAGGTTCATGGCCGCACCGGAGTTGGCGTAGGCGCGGATCATCCGGCCCGGGTCGGGCACGCGCAGCTCGGGCTTGGCGACGAGCGAGTTGACGATGTCGCCGCGGTAGACCGGCAGGCCGAGCGCGTCGGTGGCGTTGGAGCGGGGCTTGGCGTACTGCCCGGCGATGCGGCCGACCTTGACCACGGGCAGGCTGGCGCCGTAGGTCAGGACCACGGCCATCTGCAGCAGGGTGCGCAGGTTGGCGCGGATGTGCGGTTCGGTGTTGGACTCGAACGTCTCGGCGCAGTCGCCGCCCTGGAGCAGGAACGCCTCGCCGCGCGCCACCATCGCCAGGCGGCTCTGCAGCCGGTCGATCTCGGCGGGCACCGTGATCGGCGGCACGGCCTCGAGCAGGTGCCGGACCCGGGAGACCGCGTCGGCGTCCGGCCACTCCGGCTGCTGCGCCGCCGGGCGGGACAGGGCGTCGTCCAGGCTGGCACGCAGTTCCGGCGGCAGGGGCGGCAGCGCGGGAAGGGTGTCGACGGGCACGTCCACGGTCCAGTTCACCACCCCAGGATATGGGGTGGACCGCGGAGATCGGCCCCCGCCCCGAGCCGGTCACCCTCCCGCGGCGCGCAGCGGCGGCTGCACCCACTCCGCCCGCCCCCGGGCGTCCGGGCCCGCCCGCCCCCAGCAGCCAACACGGCGCCCCAAAGCAGCCGACACGACGACCCCAGCGGCGAACACGGCGCCTCAAGCGGTGAACACGACGACCCCAGCGGCGAACACGGCGCCTCAAGCGGTGAACACGGCGCCGCGGGCGTGTTCACCGCTCCGGGCGGCGTGTTCACCGGCCCGGGCGGCGTGTTCGCCGCTCTGGGGCGGCCGGGCGGTTCAGACCACTGCGAGGGGCAGCGCGGTCGGGTGGACCGGTGCCGGCAGGTCGGACGCGCCCGTCAGGTAGGCGTCCACGGCGTGGGCCACCGAGCGGCCCTCCGCGATCGCCCACACCACCAGGGACGCGCCGCGGTGCGCGTCGCCGCAGACGAACACGCCGGGGGCCTCCGTCTGCCAGTCCGGACCACACGAGATGGTGCCCCGGCGGGTCAGCGAGATGCCCAGGTCGTCGAGCAGCCGCATGTGCTCCACGCCCTCGAACCCGATCGCGAACAGCACCAGGTCGGCCGGGATCTCCTCGATCTCGTCGGAGACCGGCACCACCTCGCGACGCCCGGTCTCCGGGTCCTTCACGACCTTGACCTGCTGCAGCTCGATCGCGCGGACGTGCCCGTTCTCGTCGCCCACGAAGCGCCGCACGGCGACGCCGAACTTCCGCTCGCCGCCCTCCTCGTGCGCGGGGTAGGTGCGCAGCACGTACGGCCAGGTCGGCCACGGCGACCGGTCGTCGTCGCGGGTCGACGGGGGCATCGGGTACTGGTCCAGCTGGGTGACCGACGCCGCGCCCTGACGGATCGCGGTGCCGTAGGAGTCGGCACCGGTGTCCCCACCGCCGATGATCACGACGTGCTTGCCGTGCGCGTGGACCGGCGACGGCCCGTCGCCCTCGCACTGCTTGTTGGCCGGCACCAGGTGCTCCATCGCCAGGTGGATGCCCGCGAGCTCCCGTCCCGCCGTGGTGGTGTCGTCCCGGCCGCGCAGCGCGCCGACCGCGAGCACGACCGCGTCGTAGCGCGCCCGCAGCTCCTCGACGGTGATGTCGACACCGACCTCGCAGCCGGTGACGAACTGCGTGCCCTCCTTCTTGAGCTGGGCCAGGCGCTGGTCGAGGTGCTTCTTCTCCATCTTGAACTCGGGAATGCCGTAGCGCAGCAGCCCGCCCAGCCGGTCGTCCCGCTCGAACACCGTCACGTCGTGCCCGGCGCGGGTGAGCTGCTGGGCGGCGGCCAGCCCGGCCGGGCCGGACCCGACCACGGCCACCCGCTGACCGCTGGCCACCTCGGCGACCTGCGGCTGGGCCAGGCCCAGCTCCCACGACTTCTCCGCGATCGTCGCCTCGACGCGCTTGATCGCGACCGGACCGCCGGACAGCGGCGAGATGGACAGGGTGCAGCCGGCCTCGCAGGGCGCCGGGCACAGCTTCCCGGTGAACTCCGGGAAGTTGTTGGTCGCGTGCAGCCGGTCGCTCGCCGCGGCCCAGTCGCCGCGGCGCACCAGGTCGTTCCACTCCGGGATCAGGTTGCCCAGGGGGCAGCCGGAACCCGCGGAGTGGCAGAACGGGATGCCGCAGTCCATGCAGCGGGTCGCCTGTGTGCGCACCTGCTGGTCGCGCTCGGCCGGTTCGAGGTCGGCGTAGACCTCCCGCCAGTCCTCGGCGCGGTGCGCCTTGGGGCGCTTGGGCGGCTCGACCCGCTCGTACTTCAGGAAGCCCTTCGGGTCAGCCACGGGACGCCACCTCCATGATCGCCTCGTCGACGTCCCGCCCCGCGGCCTTGGCGGCCTTGGTCGCCTCCAGCACGCGCTTGTAGTCGCGCGGCATCACCTTGGTGAAGCTCGCCGAGCGGCGCGGCCAGTCGCCGAGCAGCGACGCGGCGACCGCCGAGCGGGTGAGTTCGTGGTGACGGGTCACGATGTCCTTCAACCAGTTCAGATCCTCGGGCTCCAGCGGGAGCAGCTCGACCATCTCGCCGTTGACGTTGCCCTGGTCGAGGTCGAGGACGTAGCCGATGCCGCCGGACATGCCCGCGGCGAGGTTGCGTCCGGTCGGGCCGAGCACCACCGCGCGGCCGCCGGTCATGTATTCGAAGGCGTGGTCGCCCACGCCCTCGGCGACGACGGTGGCGCCCGAGTTGCGTACGCAGAACCGCTCGCCCACCTGGCCGCGCAGGAACATCTCCCCCGCGGTCGCACCGTAGGCCAGCGTGTTGCCGGCGATGACCTGACGTTCGGCGGCGAACGTCGCGTCCGGGTCGGGGCGCACGATGATGCGCCCGCCGGACAGGCCCTTGCCCACGTAGTCGTTGGCGTCCCCGACCATCTCCAGCGTGACACCCCGGGGCAGGAACGCGCCCAGGGACTGTCCCGCCGATCCGGTGAGCCGGATGTGGATGGTGCCGTCGGGCAGGCCCTCCCCGCCGTAGCGACGGGTGATCTCCGAGCCCAGCAGCGTGCCGACCGTGCGGTTGACGTTGCGCACCGGCAGTTCGAGCCGGACCGGGTGGGCGTCCTCCAGCGCCGCCTCGGACAGCTGGATCAGCGTACGGTCCAGCGCGTGCTCGAGGCCGTGGTCCTGCTCGCGGATCTTGCGCCGTGCCCCGCCGTACGGGGTGTCGGCAGGCATCTCGAAGATCGGCGTCAGGTCCAGCCCGGAAGCCTTCCAGTGGTGCACGGCCTCGTCGGTGTCCAGCACGTCGGCCCGGCCGATCGCCTCGTCCAGGGTGCGGAAGCCCAGTTCGGCCAGCAGCTCGCGGACCTCCTGCGCGACGAACCGGAAGTAGTTCACCACGTGCTCGGCCTGCCCGGTGTACCGCTTGCGCAGGTCCGGGTTCTGCGTCGCCACGCCCACCGGGCAGGTGTCCAGGTGGCAGACCCGCATCATGATGCAGCCCGCGACGATGAGCGGCGCGGTCGCGAAGCCGTACTCCTCGGCGCCGAGCAGCGCCGCGACCACGACGTCCCGGCCGGTCTTCATGGCACCATCGACCTGCACGGTGATGCGGTCGCGCAGGCCGTTGAGCATCAGGGTCTGCTGGGTCTCGGCCAGGCCGATCTCCCACGGCGTGCCCGCGTGCTTGAGCGAATTCAGCGGCGAGGCGCCGGTACCGCCGTCGTGACCGGAGATCAGCACCACGTCCGCGTGCGCCTTGGACACACCCGCGGCGACGGTGCCGACGCCGAGCGAGCTGACGAGCTTCACGTGGATGCGGGCCTGCTCGTTGGCGTTCTTCAGGTCGTGGATCAGCTGCGCCAGGTCCTCGATCGAGTAGATGTCGTGGTGCGGCGGCGGCGAGATGAGGCCGACCCCCGGCGTGGAGTGCCGGGTGCGCGCGATCCACGGGTACACCTTGTTCGGCGGCAGCTGGCCGCCCTCGCCGGGCTTGGCGCCCTGCGCCATCTTGATCTGGATGTCGTCGGCGTTGACCAGGTACTCGCTGGTCACCCCGAACCGGCCGCTGGCGACCTGCTTGATCGCGCTGCGCCGCTCCGGGTCGTAGAGCCGCTCCGGGTCCTCGCCACCCTCACCCGTGTTGGACCGGCCGCCGATGCGGTTCATCGCGATCGCGAGGGTCTGGTGCGCCTCGGCGGAGATCGAGCCGTAGGACATCGCGCCGGTGTTGAAGCGCCGGCAGATCGACTCGACCGACTCGACCTCGTCGATGGGCACCGGGGTGCGGCCCTGCGTGCGGAACTTGAACAAGCCGCGCAGCGCGCCGCCCTCGCGGGAGAGGCGGTGCACCTCCTCGGCGTAGCGGCGGTACACCTCGTCGCGGCGGGTCTTGCTGGCGTGCTGCAGCAGGAACACCGTCTCCGGGGTGAACAGGTGCAGCTCGCCCTCGCGCCGGTAGGCGTACTCGCCGCCGCTGTCGAGCCGGCGGTGCACGCGGTCGGTGGGGTTGTCCGGGTAGGCCCGGCGGTGCCGGACCGCGACCTCCTCGGCGAGCACGTCCAGGCCGACGCCGCCGAGCTTGGACACCGTGCCCGTGAAGTACTCGTCGAGCACTTCCTGCGACAGCCCCAGCGACTCGAACACCTGCGCCGCGGTGTAGGCGCCCACGGTCGAGATGCCCATCTTGGACATGATCTTCAGGACGCCCTTGACGAGCGCGTTGACGTAGTTGCGCACGGCCTTGCGCGGCTCGATGCCGCTGATCGCGCCCTGGGCGATCATGTCCTCGATCGTCTCGAACGCCAGGTACGGGTTCACCGCCGCGGCGCCGTAGCCGAGCAGCAGCGCGATGTGGTGCACCTCGCGGGCGTCCCCGCTTTCCACGACGAGCGCCACGCGCAGCCGTTCCTTGGTGCGCACCAGGTGGTGGTGCACCGCGGAGACCAGAAGCAGCGACGGGATCGGTGCCATCCGGTGGTCGGAGTCCCGGTCGGACAGCACCAGCGTGCGGGCGCCGGCCGCGATCGCCTCGGACGCCTCGCGGCGCACCCGCTCGATCGCCTCCGCCAGTGCCTTGCCTCCGCCGTCCACTTCGAACAGTCCGGACAGGACGGTGCAGGCGAAGCCGGGCAGGTCGCCGTCGTCGTTGATGTGGATGAGCTTGGCCAGCTCGTCGTTGTCGATGACCGGGTAGGGCAGCTGGATGTGCCGGCAGGAGGCCGGGCCCGGGTCGAGCAGGTTGCGCTCGGGACCCATGATCCGGCTCATCGAGGTGACCAGCTCCTCGCGGATCGCGTCCAGCGGCGGGTTGGTCACCTGCGCGAAGTTCTGCTTGAAGTAGTCGTAGAGCTGGCGCGACCGCTGGGACAGCACCGCGGGCGGGGTGTCGGTGCCCATCGAGCCGAGCGGCTCGGCACCCTTCTCCGCCATCGGCGCGAGCAGGATCTTCAGTTCCTCTTCGGAGTAGCCGAAGGCGAGCTGACGGCGCAGCACCGAGTCGTGGCTCTGCGTGACGTGGTCGCGGTCGGGCAGGTCGGCCAGCTGCAGCAGACCGGCGTGCAGCCACTCCTCGTACGGGTGCTGCTGTGCCAGCTGCGACTTGATCTCGTCGTCCGCGACGATGCGGCCGGCCTCGGTGTCCACCAGGAACATGCGGCCCGGCTTGAGCCTGCCCTTGGCGACCACCTTCTCCGGCGGTACGTCCAGCACGCCGGCCTCGCTGGCCAGCACGACGCGGTCGTCGGCGGTGCGCCACCAGCGGCAGGGGCGCAGGCCGTTGCGGTCCAGCACCGCGCCGACCAGGCTGCCGTCGGTGAAGGTCACGCAGGCCGGGCCGTCCCACGGTTCCATCAGGCTGGCGTGGTACTGGTAGAACGCGCGCCGGTGCGCGTCCATCGTGGTGTGGTTCTCCCACGCCTCCGGGATCATCATCAGCACGGCGTGCGGCAGGCTGCGGCCACCCAGGTGCAGCAGCTCGAGCACCTCGTCGAAGGACGCCGAGTCCGACGCCTCCGGTGAGCAGATCGGGTACAGCCGGGTCAGATCGCCCGGGAGCGCGCCCGCCTCGAGCAGCGCCTCGCGGGCGCGCATGCGGTTGCGGTTGCCGCGGATCGTGTTGATCTCGCCGTTGTGCGCGACGAACCGGAACGGGTGCGCCAGCGGCCAGGACGGGAACGTGTTGGTGGAGAACCGGCTGTGCACCAGGGCGATGGCGCTGGTGAGCCGTGCGTCGCGGAGGTCGCCGAAGAACGCCGGGAGCTGCTCGGGGGTGAGCATTCCCTTGTAGACCAGGGTGCGCGAGGACAGCGACGGGAAGTAGACGCCATCGGACCCGGCGCCCGCGATGTTGCGGCTCTCGTGTTCGGCGCGCTTGCGCAGGCAGAACGTGAGCCGGTCCAGCTCCAGACCGGACGGGCGCGCGCCGTCGGCGTCCGGCATGCCGGCCACGAACAGCATCGCGAAGTGCGGCATCACCGACCGCGCGGTGGGACCGAGGCCGGCGCCGTCCGGGTCGACCGGCACCTCGCGCCAGCCCAGCACCTCGAGGCTCTCCTCGCCGGCCAGGCGCTCGATCAGCGCCACGGCCTTGTTCCGCGCCTCCTCCTCGGCGGGCAGGAACGCGATGCCGGCGGCGTAGCGGTGGTGGCCCCGCGCGTCGGGCTCGGGCAGCGTGACCCCCGCCTCCGCACGGAGCAGCTGGTCGGGCAGCTGCACGAGGATCCCGGCGCCGTCGCCGGAGGTCGGCTCGGCACCCGCGGCGCCCCGGTGGTCCAGGTTGATCAGCGCCGTCAGCCCGTCGGTGACGATGGCGTGCGTGCGGCGGCCCTGGATGTCGGCCACCATCGCCACGCCGCACGAATCCTGCTCCAGGGCAGGGTCGTACAGGCCCTGCTTGCCCGGGTTGGCGGAGAAGATCATGCGGGGACCTCCTTCGTCGTCTCAATCAGTTCGGAAAGTTCCCCCGGTACTGCTGTGGGACGACGATGGCCCTTGGATTAGCGCGACCTTAACACCCAGGAAACAGGACGGCACCATCTCGCCTGTGGAATTTCTCATCCGATGGTAACGATCTGGCTGCGAGGAACGACATCGTTCTTGATGGGCTGCGGCCGGTGCTGTCCCCGACTCTACGCCGCGCGCGATCCCGTGAAGATTACGCGAGTCTCGCCGCGATTGACCAGAATCAGCGGTGGTAGCGTTCCTCACGCTGGTCAGCGGCTTGCCGACCAGTGACGCGGCGGCCGCGAAACCGGTGTGAACCCGGTGCTGTGCCGCAACTGTGATGACTCGGGTGCGCTGGGTGCACACCCGGTCGAGCCAGGTCGCCTGCCGCCGCGCCGACGCCAGAACGCCCCCGGCGCAGGGGTGCGGCGTCCGTAACGCCTGGGTGCGGGACGGGGCCCCGTGACGCCGGCCGGAAACCTGAGGATTTCTTGTGTTCCGTCGTTTCGCACCGCTCCTCGCGCTGCTGCTCGTCCTGACCGGGTGCGCCACCCGGCCGCCGGAGACTTCCGCCGCACCGCCGGACACCGAGGGTGCCTTCCCCGTCACCGTCGCCGCCCCCGGCGCCCCGGCCGTGACGCTGGACCGGCAGCCGCAGCGCATCGTGTCGCTGTCCCCGTCGGCCACCGAGACGTTGTTCGCGCTCGGCGCCGGGCCCCAGGTGGTCGCCGTCGACTCGGCGTCCGACTACCCCGCGCAGGCCCCGCACACCCAGCTGTCCGGGCTGAACCCCGATCCCGAGGCGATCGCCGCCTACCACCCCGACCTGGTCGTCGTCTACGCCGACCCCACCGGGCTGGCCGACGCCCTGGCGAAGATCGGCACGAAGACGCTGGTGATGCCGGACGCCAAGACCCTCGACGACGCCTACGCGCAGTTCCAGGCGCTGGGCAAGGCGACCGGGCACCAGGCCGAGGGCGAAAGCCTGGCGCGGCAGACGCGGGACGACATCGACAAGGTCGTCGCGGACACCCGCAAGCCGGCGCGGCCGCTGTCGTACTACTGGGAGCTGGACCCGACGTACTACAGCGCGACCTCGGCCACCTTCATCGGCCAGGTGCTCACCCGGTTCGGGCTGACCGACATCGCCGACGGGACCGACCCGAAGGCGAACGGCGGCTACCCGCAACTGTCGGCCGAGCGCATCCTGCAGGCCAACCCGGATCTCGTCTTCCTCGCCGACAGCAAGTGCTGCGGGCAGAGCGCGCAGACGGTCGCCGCGCGGCCGGGCTGGAACACCCTGACCGCCGTGCAGCGCAACCAGGTGATCGCGCTCGACGACGACATCGCCTCCCGGTGGAGCCCGCGCATCGTCGAACTCGTCCGGACCGTGGCGGACGCGGTGGCGAAGGCCGGTGCCTGACACCCGGACGCGGCTGCGCGCAGCGGTGCTGCTCACCGGTCTGCTGGTGCTCGCGGCCGCGCTGATCGGCGCGGTCCTCGCGGGCGCGAGCGACCTGGGCTGGCAGCGCGTGCTCGCCGAGCTCTGGGCACAGGTCATCGGCGGCCGGTCGCCGCTGTCGGCACGGGAAGCGGCGATCGTGTGGCAGCTGCGCGTGCCGCGGGTGCTGCTCGCCGGGATCGTCGGCGCCGCGCTCGCGGTCTCCGGCGCCACGTTCCAGGGCGTGTTCCGCAATCCGCTCGCCGATCCCTACCTGCTCGGCGCCGCGGCCGGGGCGGGCATGGCGGCCACGCTGGTCGTCGTGCTCGCCCCCGCGGTCACCGGCTGGGTGGTGGGTCCGCTGCCGCTGGCGGCGTTCGCCGGTGCGCTCGGCGGGGTCGGGCTGAGCTGGCTGGTCGGCCGGTCCGCGGGCCGCGGCACGAGCACGCTGCTGCTGGCCGGGGTCGCGGTCGCGTCGTTCCTCACCGCGGTGCAGACGTTCGCGCAGCAGTTGAACACGGACACGATCCGGCAGGTCTACACGTGGATGCTCGGCGGGCTCACGGTGAGTGGCTGGCGCGAGGTCGCGATCGCGGTGCCGTACGTGGCGGTCGCGGCGGTCGTGCTGTGCCTGTCGGCGCGGCTGCTCGACGTGCTCGCCCTCGGCGACGCCGAGGCCGCCTCGCTGGGGCTGCGGCCGGGACGCATCCGGCTGGTCGTGCTCGCGGCGGCGTCGCTGGCGACCGCGGCCGCGGTGTCGGTGAGCGGGCTCATCGGGTTCGTCGGGATCGTGGTGCCACACGTGGTGCGCCTGCTCGCCGGAGCGAGCTACCGCGTGGTGATCCCGCTGTCGCTGATCGGCGGGGCGGCGTTCCTGGTGCTGGCCGACCAGCTGGCGCGCACCATCATGCCCGGCGAACTGCCGCTGGGTGTGGTCACCGCGTTCACCGGGGCGCCGTTCTTCGCCTGGATCCTGCGCTCGTCACGGAGGGGGTTGTCGTGACCGCACTGTCGTTGCGGGGAATGCGGTCCGGGTACGGCGGCTGCCCGGTGCTGGACGCCGTTTCGGTCGACGTGCCGGAGGGCGGATGGCTGGCGATCGTCGGCCCGAACGGCGCCGGGAAGTCCACTGTGCTCAAAACCGTCGCCGGGCTCCTTCCGGCACAAGGGGAAGTGCGCATCGGCGGCCGGGACGCGGTGCCGCGCAAGGAACTCGCCCGGATCGTCGGCTATGCGCCGCAGGATCCGGCTGTGCCCGCGGGACTGACGGTCACCGACTACGTGCTGCTCGGCCGCACACCCCATCTCGGCCTGCTGGCCAGGGAAAGCCGGGCCGACCTGTCCATTGTGGAGGAGGTGCTGACGCGCCTGGACCTGGCCGGGCTGGCCGGCCGCCGGATGGACAGGCTCTCCGGCGGCGAGCGGCAGCGCGCGGTGCTGGCGCGGGTGCTGGCGCAGCGGGCGAGCCTGCTGCTGCTCGACGAGCCCACCACCGGCCTGGATCTCGGGCACGCGCAGGCGCTGCTGGAGCTGATCGACCGGCTCCGGCGTGAGGACGGCATCACGGTGGTCTCGACGCTGCACGACCTGACCTTCGCCGCCCAGTACGCCGATCAGCTGCTGCTGCTCGACCGCGGCCGGGCGGTCGCCGCCGGATCCCCGGCGCAGGTGCTCACGGCCGAAGCGCTGGCGGAGTACTACGGCGCGTCCGCCGAGGTGCACACCACCGGCCGGGGCGGGCTGGCCGTGCTGCCGATCCGTCCCGTGCCCGTGCCGGAGGACCCGTTCGTCCAGCCCGGGCCCAGCTAGACGGCGCACGGGATGACGCCACTGCGGGAACGGGCCCGGCCCTACTCGCGGTCGGTGGCCTCGCTGCTCGCCACCGGCTCGGCCGGTTCGTCACCCTTGCTGCGCAAGGTCTCCGGCTCCTCACGCGGCCCACGGCGCCGGGCGGCGAAGAAGTAGACCAGCGCGCCGGCGAAGACCAGGATCGACGTCCAGGTGTTGACCCGCAGCCCGAGGATGTGGCTGGCGTCGTCGGTGCGCATCAGCTCGATCCAGAAGCGGCCCAGCGTGTACCCCGCGACGTACAGGGCGAACGCGCGGCCGTGGCCCAGGCGCAGCCGCCGGTCGGCGTACACGACCAGTGCCGCGACGAGCAGGTTCCAGATCAGCTCGTACAGGAACGTCGGGTGCACCGGGCTGTCGGCGAGCGGGATGTGCCCGAACGCGATGCCGCCCGGACCCTGGTCCGGGATGGCGGGGTTGGCCGGGTCGAAGCGCTGGTAGATCTCCAGGCCCCAGGGCAGCGTCGTGTGCCCGCCGTAGAGTTCCTGGTTGAAGTAGTTGCCGAGCCGCCCGACGGCCTGCGCGGCGACGATGCCCGGGGCGATCGCGTCCGCCATGGCCGGCAGGGGCACGCCCTTGCGGCGGCAGCCGATCCACGCGCCGACCGCGCCGAGGGCGATCGCGCCCCAGATACCGAGACCGCCGTCCCAGATGTAGAGCGCCTTGATCGGGTCCTTGCCCGCGCCGAAGTACCGCCACGAGTCGGTGATGACGTGGTAGAGACGGCCGCCGACCAGCCCGAACGGCACGGCCCACACGGCGATGTCCACGACCGTGCCCTTCGTGCCACCGCGCTGCACCCAGCGGCGGTCGCCCCACCAGATGGCGAGGACGATGCCCGCGATGATGCAGAGGGCGTAGGCGCGGATCGGGATCGGCCCCAGGTGCCAGACGCCGCGGTCCGGGCTCGGGATCGTTGCGAGGAACACAGCCGAGGCGGAATTCACGTCGTCACCGTAACGTGCCCGGCCGACGGGGTGCGGGTCAGCCCGCGCGGTTGAGGGCGGCCGACCCGAGCGCGAGCACGCACCCGGCGCCGAACAGGGCCGTGATCCACCACTGCCCGCCGTGGGTGACGTTCCAGATCGCCACGAGGGCCGCCAGCACGGCGACGACGAGGTTGCGCACCTGGAGCGGAGAAGGCCGGGCCATGCCCCCAGCCTGCCACGCCGGGCTCAGCGGGTGCGGCCGAGGGTCGCCGCGAAGGGCCGGTCGAACGTGACCTCACCACCCTCGTCCCGCGCGCTTTCCCGGTACTCGCCCTCGGCCCGCTCGCACAGGACGGCCGGGCTCACGAACCGGCCGCCATCGACCAGCTCGATGCGGCTGCCGTGGTCGCCGGGCAGCCCGAGAACGTCCTGCACGGTCCATGGATCGTCGTGCTCGGGCACCAGGTAGCCCGGATCCCACCGGCCAGTGCGGCATGCCGTCCCCCGGTCCGCTCGAAACGCGAGGGCACTCTCCCGCCCGGACACGACGGTCCTAGCCCGCGGACGCTTCCTGCCGCTCCACTGCGCGGCGGACCTTGCGCCTGTCGTATTCCGGGAGGGCGTCCACGCCGGCCAGCCGCGGCAGCAGCGAAGGTTCCGTGGTGAACGCCCGGAACGTCATGCCGATCGTCACGCCGTGGTCCGGCCGCGACAGCACCCGCACCACGTCCCCGGGCCGCACGGACCCGGGCTCCAGCACCCGGAAGTAGGCCCCCGGCACCGCCCGCCGGGTGAAGGTCTTCACCCACCCGCGCTCGCCCAGCCAGGCGGCGAACGTCCGGCACGGAATCCGCGGCGAGGTCACCTCCAGCAGCAGCGACTCCCCGACCCGCCACCGCTCCCCGATCAGCGCACCGGTCACGTCGAGTCCCGTCGTGGTCAGGTTCTCGCCGAACACGCCCGGGGCCAGATCGCGGCCCAGCTCCCCGGCCCAGACGTCCAGGTCTTCCCGCGCGTACACGTACACCGCCTGGTCGTCGCCGCCGTGGTGGCGCAGGTCGCACACCACGTCGCCGGCGACCCCGCTGGCACCGACGCCGCGCGGTCCCGGCGCGGCCACCGCGACGGGACCGGCGACGGGCCGCTTGTCGATCCCGGTGACGCCGAGGTCGGCTTCGCGCAGCTCCCGCTTCGAGCCGAGGTTGACCGACAGCACCGTCCCCAGGGTCATGCCCGGCACAACCAGTCGGCCTGCCCGGGCCCGGCGACGGCACCACCGGGCGGGATCGTCCCGTCCACGACGTCCGTGCGCTGGGGCGAGGTGAGCTGGGGCGAGGTGAACGGGGCAGCCGGCCGCCCGATGTTCACCCGCGCGAGTTCGTACGCCATGCCGACAGTCTGCCGATCATCGCGCGCCACGGCTACGGGTCCGGCGCCGGCTCACGCCGGAGCGACGGCCTGCCGCACACCCTCGGCGAGCTCACCGGCCAGCGCGTGCACCGGTTCGGTGCCGCCGGCCGCGGCCGACACCAGCGCCGATCCCACGATCACCGCATCGGCGTACCCGGCGATCGCGGCGGCCTGCTCCCGGGACCGGACACCCAGCCCCACGCCGATCGGCAGATCGGTGTGCGCCCGGGTGCGGCGGACCAGCTCGGCACCGTCGCTGCTCACCTGGTCGCGGGCACCCGTGACGCCCATGACCGCCGCGGCGTAGACGAACCCGGAGCACGCCTTGACCGTCAGGTCGATCCGCTCCTCCGACGACGACGGCGCGACCAGGAAGATGCGGTCCAGACCGTGCCGCGTGGACGCCGCCGTCCACTCGCCGGCCTCCTCCGGGATCAGGTCCGGCGTGATGAGCCCGAGGCCACCCGCGGCGGCGAGGTCACGCGCGAACTTCTCGACCCCGTACCGGCGCACCGGGTTCCAGTAGGTCATCACGACCGCGCGGCCACCACGAGCCGACACCGACTCGACCACCTCGAACAGGTGGCGCAGCCGGAAACCGTTCTTCAGCGCCGCATCCGCGGCGAGCTGGATCGTCGGCCCGTCCATCACCGGATCGGAGTACGGCACGCCGATTTCGACGAGGTCCGCGCCGCCGTCGAGCAGGGCCGCGAACAGATCCTTCGAACCGGGCACGGTCGGGTAGCCGGCGGGCAGGTAGCCGACCAGGGCCGCCCGGCCGTCGCCGCGGGTCTGGGCGAACAGTTCCGCCAGGCTCACGACTGGTCCACCAATCCGAAGTACTGCGCGGCCGTGTCCATGTCCTTGTCGCCGCGGCCCGACAGGTTGACCACGACCAGACCGTTCCGGCCGAGCTCACGGCCGAGCTGGATCGCACCGGCCAGCGCGTGGGCCGACTCGATCGCCGGGATGATGCCCTCGGTGCGCGAGAGCAGGGCGAACGCCTCCATCGCCTCGGCGTCGGTGATCGGCCGGTACTCGGCGCGGCCGCTGTCCTTGAGCCACGCGTGCTCGGGGCCGACGCCCGGATAGTCCAGACCGGCCGAGATCGAGTGCGACTCGATCGTCTGGCCGTCCTCGTCCTGCAGCAGGTACGACATCGCGCCGTGCAGGTTGCCCGGCGAGCCCTTGGTCAGGGTCGCGCCGTGGCGGTCGCCGTCGATGCCCTCGCCGCCGGGCTCCAGGCCGACCAGCCGGACGTCCGGGTCGTCGATGAAGCCGTGGAAGATGCCGATCGCGTTGGAGCCGCCGCCGACGCAGGCCGCGACCGCGTCCGGCAGCCGCCCGGTCTGCTCGAGGATCTGCGCACGTGCCTCCTCGCCGATGACCTTGTGGAAGTTGCGCACCATCATCGGGAACGGGTACGGCCCGGCGGCGGTGCCGAACAGGTAGTGCGTGGTGTCGGCGTTGGCGACCCAGTCACGCAGCGCCTCGTTGATCGCGTCCTTGAGCGTGCGTGACCCGGTCTTCACCGGGACGACCTCGGCACCGAGCAGGCGCATGCGCGCCACGTTCAGCGCCTGCCGCTCGGTGTCGACCTCGCCCATGTAGACCACGCACTCCAGGCCCATCAGGGCGCACGCGGTGGCGGTGGCCACGCCGTGCTGGCCCGCGCCGGTCTCGGCGATGACCCGCTTCTTGCCCATCCGCTTGGTGAGCAGCGCCTGGCCCAGCACGTTGTTGATCTTGTGCGAGCCGGTGTGGTTGAGGTCCTCCCGCTTGAGGAAGATGCGTGCCCCGCCGGCGTGCTCGGCGAACCGCTCGGCCTCGGTGAGCAGCGACGGCCGTCCGGCGTAGTCCCGCAGCAGGCGCTTGAGCTGGGCCTGGAAGTCCGGGTCGACGCGTGCCTTGTCGTACTCGGCGGACACCTCGTCGACGACCCCGATCAGGGCCTCGGGCATGAACCGGCCCCCGTAGGGACCCCAGTACCCACGCTCGTCGGGGTCGTGCTCGTCGTGCTCGTCGCTCATCGGCTCGGCCTCGGGCAGGCGGGATGGGATCCGGCGGTGACCAGCTTCATCAGGGCGCCCTTCGGGTCGCCGGAGGCCACCAGGCCCTCACCGACCAGGACGGCGTCGGCCCCGTGACCGGCGTAGGCCATCAGGTCACCGGGGCCGCGGACGCCGGACTCGGCGACCTTCACCGTCTCGAACGGCAGGCCCGGCGCGAGACGGCCGAAGACGTCCCGGTCGACCTCGAGGGTGTGCAGGTTGCGGGCGTTGATGCCGATGACCTTGGCCCCGGCCTCGAGCGCACGGTCGGCCTCCTCGGCGTTGTGCACCTCGACCAGGGCGGTCATGCCCAGCGACTCGACGCGGTCGAGCAGGGCCGCCAGCGCGTTCTGCTCGAGCGCGGCGACGATCAGCAGCACCAGGTCGGCGCCGTGCGCACGGGCCTCGTGCACCTGGTAGGGGCTGACGATGAAGTCCTTGCGCAGGATCGGCACGTCGACCGCGGCCCGGACCGCGTCCAGGTCGGCCAGCGAACCGCCGAACCGGCGCCGCTCGGTGAGCACGCTGATGACCCGGGCACCGGCGGCCTCGTAGTCCTTGGCGAGCGCGGCGGGATCGGGGATGTCGGCCAGCGAGCCCTTCGACGGGCTGCGGCGTTTGACCTCGGCGATGACGCCGATCGACGAGTCACGCAACGCGGACAGCGCGTCCCGCGGTGGCGGCGCCTGCGCGGCGAGCCGCTTCAGCTCCTCGAACGGAAGCGACCTCTCCCGTTCAGCCAGATCTTCCCGGACGCCGGCGACGATGTCTTCGAGAACGGTCACGGCGCAACCTCACCGGTTGTCGCACATTCACTCGAAAGCTGGCTCACAAACACCTTCCCCTTCCCGCAGAAAAGATGCTAACCCGCCCACTTGTGCGGACCGGTTCCGGGTCGGACTTGCCTTGTCCGGTAGCGAAAACGGTGGTCTACCGTTCGGTCGTCGGATCTTCTCCTTCGGAGAGCGCCTCCCAGAGCTCCGTGTCCGGATCCTTCGCGGCCTTCTTGCGGCCGGCCGGGGCCTGGTAACGGGCACCCAGCTTCGCCATGCGGCCGGCGCCCTTGCCAGCGATCAACCCCGCGGCGAGCATCAGAATTCCCGCCAGCAGGGCCAGTCCGCGCCCGGCGAAGATCTGCCCCGCGGGCGCGCCCGGGGGGAAACCGCCGAAACGCCAGCCGTCGAGGGCGATCCAGCCGGCGGCGACGCCGGCCAGCGCGACCACCACGCCCAGGATGCGCCGCAGCCAGCCGCCCGCGGCGACCAGCCCGGCGACCCCGGCCAGCGCGAGCACGGCGAGCGGGACCAGCGCGCCGGAGACCTGTGCGCCGGTGTGCTCGTCCAGTACCGTCCCACGCACGCCGGCGTCGCGCAGCTCGGCGGACCACACCAGCCGCGAGGAGCCCCACAGCGCCGCCGCGGCCAGCAGGAGCGCGACCGCGACGATCCACAGTGGACGTCTACTGGATGCTGGCGACGTCATCGGCGGGGTCCAGCTTCCGCGGCGGCGCCATGGTCTGCGCGGCCGCGACCGCGGAGAGCACCGTGCGCGCCTTGTTCAGGCATTCGTTGTCCTCGTACTCGGGCACCGAGTCGGCGACCACGCCGCCGCCCGCCTGCACGTAGGCGACGCCTTCGCGGATCAGGGCGGTGCGGATCGCGATCGCGGTGTCGGCGTCACCGGCGAAGTCGAGGTAGCCGACCACCCCGCCGTAAAGGCCGCGGCGCGTCGGTTCCAGCTCCTCGATCAGCTCCATCGCGCGCACCTTCGGCGCGCCGGAGAGCGTGCCGGCCGGGAAGCACGCCGCGACCGCGTCGAACGCGGTCTTGTCCTCGGCCAGCTCACCGGTGACCGTGGAGACGATGTGCATGACGTGGCTGTAACGCTCGATCGCGAAGAAGTCGACCACCCGCACGGTGCCCGGCTTGCACACCTTGCCGAGGTCGTTGCGGCCGAGGTCGACCAGCATCAGGTGCTCGGCTCGCTCCTTCTCGTCGGCCAGCAGGTCCTTGGCCAGCTGCGCGTCCTCCTCCGGGTCCGCGCCGCGCCAGCGGGTGCCGGCGATCGGGTGCGTGGTGGCCCGGCCGTCGCGCACGGTGACCAGCGACTCCGGGCTGGAACCGACGATGTCGAACCCGTCCAGCCGCAGTAGGTACATGTACGGGCTCGGGTTCGAGGTGCGCAGCACACGGTAGATGTCCAGCGCGTCCGCCCGGGTGGGGATCTCGAAGCGTTGCGACGGCACGACCTGGAACGCTTCGCCGGCCTTGATCGCCTCGACCGCCTTCTCCACCGCCGCGTAGTAGTCGGCCTGGGTGCGGCGGCGCTCGAACTCCGGCACCGGGCGCTCGAAGACGGCGGCGGTGGCCGGTGCGGCGGCGCCCAGCCGCTCGGTCATCTCCTCCAGACGGCGCAGCGCGTCGTCGTAGGCCGCGTCGACCCGCTCCGGGCTGTCGTCCCAGTTGACCGCGTTCGCGATCAGCGTGACCGTGCCCTCGTGGTGGTCCACCGCGGCCAGGTCGGTGGCCAGCAGCATGGTCAGCTCGGGGATGTCGAGGTCCTTCTCGGCCAGCTCCGGCAGCTTCTCCAGCCAGCGCACCGCGTCGTAGCCGAGGTAGCCGACCATCCCGCCGGTCAGCGGCGGCATGCCGGGCAGCGGCTCGGTGTGCAGGGCCGCGACCGTCTCGCGCAGCACGGTCAGCGGGTCACCGCCGGAGGGCAGGCCCACCGGCGGCGTGCCCTCCCACACGGCCTGACCGTCGCGCACGGTCAGGGCGGCGGGGCTGCGCACGCCGATGAACGACCAGCGCGACCACGACTGCCCGTTCTCGGCCGACTCGAACAGGAACGTGCCCGGACGATCGGCCGCGAGCTTGCGGTAGACCCCGACGGGTGTCTCACCGTCGGCGAGCAGGCGCCGGACCACCGGGATCACGCGACGGCCCTCGGCGAGGGCGCGGAACTCGTCGCGTGCGGGGCTCACCGAACCGAGGCCGCCGTCGGTGGGATTCGCACTGACCATGCAGCCATTGTGCCGCCCGGGTCCGACACTCTTCGCACCGGGCGCTAATTCACGCAACGTTGAATTTTGCCCGTGTTCGCGTCATGATGGCGGGGTGAGCACCGCGGAACAGCCTACGCCCGCCCGGCGGCGCGGCCGGCGGCCCGGCGGACAGGACACCCGGGCGGCCCTGCTGGAGGCCGCGCGCGAGGTCTTCGGCGAAAGCGGCTACGAAGGTGCCACCGTCCGCGCGATCGCGGCACGGGCCAGCGTCGACGCGGCCATGGTGAACCACTGGTTCGGCGGCAAGGAGGCCCTGTTCGCGCAGGCCGTGCTGAAGCTGCCGTTCGACCCGGTGCAGCTCCTGTCCGATCTGATGGACGGGCCGGTGGAGGAGCTCGGCGACCGCATCGTGCGGCGGTTCCTCACCGCCTGGGACTCGACCGAGGGCGGCGCCTTCCCCGCACTGGTCCGCAGCATCGCGGGCCACGAGCAGGCGGCCCTGAGCCTCAAGGACTTCCTGATCAGGCACGTCCTGGAGAACGTGGTCCGGCACGTGTCGCCGGACCGGCCGGAACTGCGCGCGGCGCTGTGCGCGTCGCAGATGGTGGGCATGGGCATGGCCCGGTACGTGGCGAAGTTCGAGCCGTTCCCGGCCACCGGCATCGACACGCTGGCGGCGGCCGTGGGGCCGACGCTGCAGCGCTACCTCACCGGCGAGATCGACTAGTCAGACCGTGCCGGCAGGTCGCTGCTGGAGCGAACCCCGGCCACTCCGCCGGCCACTCCGCCGGGCGCCGGCGCGGCGGACCCGGCCAGCCTCTCCACATCGGGACCAGGCGCTCCGGTCCCGCTGTCCCAGCGGGCGCGGGACTCGATCACGGTGTGGCGGTGCTCCGCTGGCCGGCCGTACGGACTGGACGATCTTGCGCAACGGCATCTACGCCGAGATGAGCATCCCGGGTGCGGCCGAGGCCGCGGCCACCGGCAGGTTCACGGGCCCGCTGGGGGAGGGACGGTTGGCCGCGGTGGCCCGTGCGGACCTGGCGGAGGTCACCGCCAAGATCGTGGCCGAGCCCGCCGGCCACCGTGGCAAGATCTACGAACTGGTCGGCGAGCACGCCATCAGTGGCGCCGACATCGCCCGCGCGGTGGCCGAGGCAACCGGACAGGACGTCGTCTACGAGCCCGGCACACTGGCCCAGCTCCGCGAGGCGCTCACCACCGCCGGTGTCCCGGGCTGGCAGATCCCGATCGTGGTCTCCACCTACTCCGTCATCGCGGCCGGTTTCATGGCCGAAACCGCCGGCGACCTGGCCGCTCTGCTCGGCCGGGCCCCGCAGTCCGCGCTGGACGTGATCGCCACCGCCGTGGCATGAGCGTTCTCGTTCCTGCCCCCACGCGACTCCTGACGCCGTCTCATCTGCCGCTTCGCGGTGGAGCCTGAACGATGCGCACCGGATCTTGCGGGTGCGCAGGTGCTGCCGGATCGCGCGGGAGGAGTACGCCTTGCCGGCCCGGACCACCTCGGTCCGGGTACCCGCGCAGCCGGACGCGCCGCAGTTCCCCACGGTCATCGCCGCCATCAAGGTGCCCGGCTCGGGCCTGAGGATCTGCTGCCACCGACCGGCCGGCTGCTTGCGGCGGAACAGGCTTCGAGACAGGCGCTAGCCCTCGTCGGCGAGCAGCAAGCGCTCCTCGCCGTCGAAGCAGGTCCGGCTGCCGGTGTGACAGGCAGGCCCGGTCTGGTCCACGCGCACCAGCAGCGTGTCGGCGTCGCAGTCCAGGCGGACCTCGCGCACGTGCTGCACGTGCCCGGACGTCTCGCCCTTGACCCACAGCTCCTGCCTGCTGCGCGAGTAGTACGTGCCCCGCCGGGTGGTCAGCGTGCGCTCCAGCGCCTCGTCGTTCATCCACGCCACCATCAGCACGTCGGACGTCGCGTGGTCGACCACGACCGCGCAGACCAGCCCGTCGGCGTTGCGCTTGAGGCGCCCGGCGAGTTCGGGTGCCAGGCTCACCGGACCTCCACCCCGCCGGCGCGCAGGGCGTCCTTGACCGCACCGATCTTCAACTGTCCGAAGTGGAACACGCTGGCGGCGAGCACCGCGTCCGCCCCGGCCCGCACGGCCGGCAGGAAGTGCTCGACCGCGCCCGCGCCACCACTGGCGATCACCGGCACGGTGACCACCTTGCGCGTCTTCTCGATCAGCTCCAGGTCGAACCCGGTTCTGGTGCCGTCGGCGTCCATCGAGTTGAGCAGGATCTCCCCCACCCCGAGCTCCTCGCCGCGCTGGGCCCACTCGACCGCGTCGATGCCGGTGCCGCGGCGACCACCGTGGGTGGTGACCTCGAAGCCGGACGGCGTGGGCTCGGCGCCCTCGGGGACCCGCCGGGCGTCGACCGACAGCACGATGCACTGGGCACCGAACCGGCGGGACGCCTCGCGCAGCAGCTCGGGTCGGGCGATCGCGGCCGTGTTGATGCTCACCTTGTCCGCACCGGCGCGCAGCAGGCGGTTGACGTCGTCGCAGGCCCGCACCCCGCCGCCGACGGTCAGCGGGATGAACACCTGCTCGGCGGTGCGGCGGACCACGTCGAAGGTCGTCTCTCGGTCGCCGGAGGAGGCGGTCACGTCGAGGAAGGTGAGCTCGTCGGCGCCCTCCGCGTCGTAGGCCCGCGCCAGCTCCACCGGATCACCGGCATCCCGGAGGTCGGCGAAGTTGACGCCCTTCACCACCCGGCCCGCGTCGACGTCCAGACACGGGATCACCCTGACCGCTACACCCATGCCACCAGGGTAGATGACCGCGCACCGGCCTAGAGTGGTCGCCGTGTGGTGGGGGTTGCTCTGCGCGGTGGCCTACGGCGTGGCCTCGGTGTTCCAGGCCGTCGCGGCGCGAGCGGTCGACGACGGGGGGTCCGGTGTGGACCCCCGCCTGCTGGTGCGCGTGCTGCGGCAGTGGCGGTACGTCCTCGGCCTCGGCCTGGACGCGCTGGGGTTCGTGGCACAGCTGGTCGCGTTGCGGGTGCTGCCCTTGTTCGTGGTGCAGGCCGCGCTGGCCGCGAGCCTCGCCGTGACGGCCGTGGCCGCGCTCGCGGTCGGTGCGCGGCTGGCGCGCCGGGAGTGGACCGCGATCGCCGTGGTGTGCGCCGGGCTGGCGCTGCTCGGTGCCTCCGCGCAGAGCGAGGGCTCGGCGCCGGTCGGCACCGCGTTCCACGCGGGCCTGCTCGTGGTGGTCGCGGTGCTGGCCGTGGCCGGCTGGGGCGCCGGGCACGCGCCGGAGCGGATCCGCACACCGGCACTAGGGCTGATCTCCGGGTTGTGCTTCGGCACCGTGGCGCTGGCCGGCCGGGTGCTGACCGTGACCGGCGTGGGGAGCGTGCTGACCGACCCGGCCGCGTACGCCCTGGCCGCCGCGGGGGTGCTCGCGATGTTGTTCTTCGCCTCGGCCCTGCAGCGGGGCAGCGTGACGACGGCGACCGCGCTGATGGTCGTCGGGGAGACCGTGGTGCCGTCGGTGATCGGCGTGCTCGTGCTGGGCGATTCGACGCGGGCCGGGTTCGGGACGGCCGCGGTGGCCGGTTTCGTGCTGGCGGTCGCGGCGGCGCTCGCGCTGGCCCGGTTCGGCGAGCTGGAGAGTGCACCGGAGACGACGACCTGACGCTTGACCGGGCCTTCGTCGCCGGCGCAGAATTCAACACGTGACCAATTACGCCGTCGGCGTGGACGGCCTCCGGGTCGTTCGCGGCGGCCGCGAGGTGGTCCGCGGGGTGACGTTCGCGGTACCGCGCGGCACCGTCACCGGGTTGCTCGGGCCGAGCGGCTGCGGCAAGACGACCCTGATGCGGGCGATCGTCGGCGTGCAGATCGTGGCCGGTGGCACCGTCACGGTGCTCGGCCACCCGGCCGGCAGCCCGGCGCTGCGGCGCACGATCGGGTACGCGACGCAGAACCCGGCCGTCTACACCGACCTCACCGTCACCGAGGCGCTGCGGTACTTCGCCTCGATCCTGCGGGTGGCCAACGCCGACGTGGCCCGGGTCATCGCCGAGGTGGGCCTGACCGAGCACGCGCACGAGCTCATCGGCACCCTCTCCGGCGGGGAGCACAGCCGGGCCAACCTGGCGGTCGCGCTGCTCGGCGAGCCCGAGCTGCTCGTGCTGGACGAGCCGACGGTCGGGCTGGACCCGGTGCTGCGGGACAGCCTGTGGGAGATGTTCGGCCGGCTGGCCGGGCGGGGCACCACGCTGCTGGTGTCCAGCCACGTCATGGACGAGGCCGCACGATGCGACCGGCTGCTGCTGATGCGCGAGGGCACGCTGCTCGCCGACGGCACCCCCGCCGCGCTGCGCGCCCGCACCGGCGCGGCCGACCTGGAGCAGGCGTTCCTGCGCCTCATCCGCCACCACGAGGGGGCGATCCCGTGAACCCGGCCATCACCCGCGCGACCGCCCGCCGGGTGCTGACCCAGCTGCGGCACGATCCGCGCACCGTCGTCATGCTCGTCGCGGTTCCCGCGGTGCTGATGCTGCTGCTGCGGTACGTGTTCAACTCGGCGGCGCAGTTCGACCGGATCGCACCGGCGCTGCTGGGCGTCTTCCCGTTCCTGACGATGTTCCTCATCACCTCGGTCGCCACGCTGCGGGAACGCACGAGCACCACGCTGGAGCGGCTGATGACCACGCCGCTGGGCAAACTGGACCTGCTGTTCGGCTACGCACTGGCCTTCGGGCTGCTCGCGGTGGCGCAGGTGGGGGTCGCGTGCGCGGTGAGCGTGGGTCTCGGGCTCGTCATCGCGGGCTCGCTGTGGGTGCTGCTGCTGATCGCACTGCTCGACGCGCTGCTGGGCGTGGCGCTGGGCCTGTTCGTCAGCGCGTTCGCCCGCACCGAGTTCCAGGCGATCCAGTTCATGCCGGTGTTCGTGCTGCCGCAGTTCCTGCTGTGCGGGCTGTTCGCGGCGCGCGACGAGATGGGCTGGATACTGAACTGGCTCTCGCACGTGATGCCGCTGTCGTACGCGGTCGAGGCGCTGGGCCGCGTCACCACATCCTCCACACTGGACGCCACGACGGTGCGGGACGTGCTGGTGGTGGCCGGTTGCGTGCTGCTCGCCCTCGTGCTCGGCGCGGTCACGCTCCGGCGCCGCACCCCGTGAACCGCGCTACCGTGGCGGCATGTCGGAATTCGAGCGGATCGCCGCCGAGAAGTTCCTCCTGCTGACCACGTTCCGCAAGTCCGGCGCCCCGGTGCCGACCCCGGTCTGGGCGGCCGGGGACGCCGGGGAGATCGTGATCTGGAGCGAGCGCACGGCGGGCAAGGTCAAGCGGATCCGCAACAACCCGGAGGTCACGGTGCAGGGCTGCGACCTCCGCGGGAACGAGGCACACGGCCCGGTGGTGCGGGGCCGCGCGCGGATCCTGGACGACGAGGCCACCGAACGGGTGCGGACGGTGATCGCCCGCAAGTACGGGATCGTCGGTCAGGTGACGATGTTCTTCAGCAGGCTGCGGGGCCGCCGCCGGACGGTGGGACTGGCGATCAAGCTCGCGGGCTGACCGCGGCGAGGGCTTCCGGCAGGGTGAACGCCCCGGCGTAGAGGGCCTTGCCGATGATGGCGCCCTCGACCCCGTCGGGCGCCAGGCCGGCCAGCGCTCGCAGGTCGTCCACACTGGACACCCCGCCGGAGGCGATCACCGGTGCGTCGGTGCGGGCGGCGACCTCGGCGAGCAGGTCGAGGTTGGGGCCCTGGAGAGTGCCGTCCTTGCTGACGTCGGTGACCACGTAGCGGGCGGCGCCGTCGCGGTCCAGGCGTTCCAGGACCTCCCACAGGTCACCGCCGTCACTGGTCCAGCCGCGGCCCTTGAGCCGGTGCCCCTGCTCGGTGATGCGCACGTCGAGCCCGATCGCGACGCGGTCGCCGTAGGTGGCGACCACCTTGGCGGTCCACTCCGGATCTTCGAGCACGGCGGTGCCCAGGTTGACGCGCCGGGCGCCGGTGGCGAGCGCGGCCTCCAGGGAGGCGTCGTCGCGGATCCCGCCCGAGAGCTCGACCTGGACGTCCAGCTCGCCGACCACGCGGGAGATCAGGTCCTTGTTGTCACCCTTGCCGAACGCGGCGTCGAGGTCGACCAGGTGGATCCACTCGGCGCCGTCGCGCTGCCAGGCCAGGGCCGCCTCCAGCGGGCTGCCGTAGGAGGTCTCCGTGCCGGCCTCGCCCTGGACGAGACGCACGGCCTGGCCATCGGCCACATCGACAGCGGGAAGCAGGGTGAACGTCACGCGGCCACTATAAGGAGCAACGGGGTTGCGCTGGCCGGAGGGTACGGGCCGGGGGGACCCGCCTCACAGGGTGCGCAGCCAGTTCTCCAGCAGGTGGGCGCCCGCGTCGCCGGACTTCTCGGGGTGGAACTGCGTCGCCCACAGCGGTCCGTTCTCGGCGGCCGCGACGAAGTCCGCACCGTGGTGCGACCACGTCACCTTCGGCTGCTGCCCGGGCAGGCCGGAGTCGAGCTCCCAGCGCCGGGCGGCGTAGGAGTGCACGAAGTAGAACCGCGTGCCGGCGTCCAGGCCGGCGAACAACTGCGAGTCCGCCGGCGCGCGGACGGTGTTCCAGCCCATGTGGGGGACGATGTCGGCGTGCAGGCGTTCCACGGTGCCGGGCCACTCACCGGTGCCCGCGGTCTCCACGCCGTGCTCGACGCCCCGCTCGAAGAGGATCTGCATGCCGACGCAGATGCCGAGCACGGGCCGGCCGCCGGCGAGGCGGCTGCCGATGATCTTCTCGCCGCCCACGGACAGCAGGCCGGCCATGCAGGCCGCGAAGGCGCCCACGCCCGGGACGACGAGGCCGTCGGCTTCGAGCGCCGCATGCGGGTCGGCGGTCACCTCGACCTCGGCACCGACGCGCCGCACGGCGCGCTCGGCGGAGCGCAGGTTCCCCGATCCGTAGTCCAGAATCACGACGCGAGCCACCTGACCAGTCTAGGGGTTCCGGGCCCGCGGTTGCTCCGGGTGGCGCCGCGACGTTTGAGTGCGCCAGAAGGGGGAAGGCACCAGGAGGGCGCCCGCGGTAGGGAGTGACCATGTCGTCGCAGAGCGAAGCTCAGGGGCCCGGGACGCTGGCCGGCGAGCAGGCCGCCCGGCTGGCCAAGCGGCTGGACGAGCTGGTCAGCGCCGCGCTGGGCGCGCAGGAGGTGCGGGACCTGCTCGACGGCCTGGACAGGCTGGCCGCCTCCGTCACCGGCGTGCTCGACGAGCTGCGGGAATGCCCGGTGCTGCGCGAGCGGGAGCACGACCTGGAGCTGCTGACGTTCCAGACGATCCACAGCAAACTCGAACAGGCCGCCGCGGCCTCCGAGGACCTCCAGGTCACCGTCGACGCGCTGTGCCGCCTGCTGCCGGAGCACGCGCCACGCCGGAAGAAGTGAGGCTCCCCACGCCGGCGCCCCGGGCGCGCCGGCCGGGAGCCGCTCGCCGGGTTCCCGCACCGCACGGCCCACGTCCACCCCGTCGCCGCCGGCAGTCCCGCCGCCGGCCGGCCACTGCCCGAGCGTCCGGCGGGCGTCCGGTACCCCCGGTCCGGCGCATCCCCCGCGCATCTACAGTGGACCCGCCGCACCCGGGCATCTCCCGGGACGCCGGTCGGATCCCGGTCGTGTCGCCCAGGCCACCACGGACAACCTCGACTTAGGTCGAAGTCGGGGATAGGCTGACCGGGTGACCAAGCTTGCCGACCACCTGACCATCGGCCAGGTCGCCGAGCGCAGCGGCGTGCCGCACACCGCCCTGCGATTCTACGAGGACCGGGGCCTGATCTCCTCCGAGCGCTCGGCGGGGAACCAGCGCCGCTATCCGCGGTCGGTGCTGCGCCGCATCGCGTTCATCCGCGCCGCGCAGCGGGTGGGCCTCAGCCTCGAGGAGATCCACGACGCGCTGTTGACCCTGCCCCGCGACCACGCGCCGACGAAGGCCGACTGGGCCCGGCTGTCCCGCGGGTGGCAGGACGAACTCGACGCCCGCATCGACGCCCTCCAGCGGCTGCGTGACCGGCTGACGGGGTGCGTCGGCTGCGGGTGCCTGTCGCTGCGCGTGTGCGGCCTCTACAACACCGACGACCGGATGGCGCAGTACGGCCCCGGGGCACGCGGGCTCAAGCCCGCCGCCGAGGGCGGGGCGTAGCCGGCCCGGAGCCCGTGGCGGATGCCCGTTTCCCGTCCGGCGCGTGGCGCGGCGGCGGCCGCTGCCACGCCGGGCAGGGCCGTGCCGAGCCACGGCGAACTCCGGAGCAAGGCGGCGGCAGCGTCGCGCCGGCGTCGCCGTGGCGCACCGGGCCGGCCCCGAACGCGGACGGCACCCCGCAATCGCACGTGGTGCGGTGCCGCCGGAAGATCCGGTCGAGCGAGGTGACCGCCGGGGCGCGGCCGGTCCGCCACCGCCGTGTCCAGCGCAACGTCCCGTCACAGCCGAAATCGGCGCGCATCCGCGTCACGTAGCAGAGCAGGCATTCGCGCTCCTGTGGCTCGGTCCACAGGTCGAGCAGGGCGGCGTCGGCGGGCATGGACCTCGTCCTCCTTCGGGTGCGTGGGTCCTGCCTACCAGCCAGGGCCGACGAAAAACCCGCCGACAAAAACTCGGCACCGGCGCGCAGCTCTGGCCCGGCGCGGTCTGTCACTCACCCGGACGGAACCCGGCGCAGCGGTGGTGGGCCACGACAACCGCCCGTTCGCGTTCGACCGGACGGGGATGCTGTACCCCTTCCAGGTGAGCGCGCACGGTGTCCGGCTCACTCGGGCGGTGCCTCCGGAGTACCTGCGCCGTCCCCGACTGACGACAATGAGCGGGTGCGGATCCGGCCAGCCGATGTCACCGATGCCGACGCCGTCTTCACCCTGCTCGGTCAGGCCGCGGAGGGCGGTGCCGACCGGCCGGTCTTCGAGCGCAACTACGAACAGCTGATCGCGGCGGCGACGTACGACGACACGGACTTCCTGGTGGCCGACCGGGACGGCGAGGTGGTCGGCTACGTCCTGGCCGCTCGCGCGCTGTCGCTGCATTCCGGTGGGCCGGTCAGCCAGCTGCTGGAACTCGTGGTGGACACCGCGCACCGCGGACAGGGGATCGGCGGGCTCCTGGTGGACGCGGTGATCCAGCGGGCACGCACGGCCGGCGCCGTGGAGGTGAGCGTCGCGGTGCGGGCCGCCCGCGGCTACTACGAGCGGCGCGGCTTCATCACGAGCGCCGCCTGCCTGACACTGCCGCTGACCTGAGGTGGACGCGAGGCCCCGCGCTCAGGACGGCACCGCGGGACGGCGCCGGGGACGGCCCAGCAGTTTGCGTCCCACGTCGAGCAGCGACTCGCGCAGGACGTCATCGCTGAAGCGGGCCAGTTCCGGCGCGCCGCCGGCCAGGGCGATACCGCCCAGCGCGGCGTGCACGGCCACCACGCGCGCCGCGTCGGGCTCGGGACCGTTCAGGATCGTCATCATGCCGGTCATGAAGCTCTCCTTGCCGAAGAAGTGCTTCTCCAGCGCCCGCGCCACCCCCGGATCACCCGAGAACAACGCCACCAGCGCCCGGTGCCGCACCACCACGTCGACGAACCCGGCCAGCAGGTGGTCGATCCGCGCGCCCGGCCTGCGCTCGCGCGCCGCGGCCTGCACGATCGACTCCAGCTCGCGCAGCCCCGGCTCGACCACGGCCTCGGTGATCTCGTCCTTCGTCTTGAAGTGGTAGTACACCGCCGCCTTCGTGACGCCGAGCTCGTCGGCGATCATCTGCAACGACGTGCCCTCCACGCCGTGCTCGGTGAACAGCTTCAACGCCGTGGCGAGCAAACGCGTGCGGGTGTCCTCGTGTCCGGCCACGGCTGCCATCGAACTGGTGAACCTCCTCCTCGGCGACCGAAGGGTACGCGACCGGCGACAGGTCCGGCAAACACGGCAAACACGTAGGGCACTAGCCGTGCGGCTAGTCACACACTAGCCGATCGGCTTGTAGCGGACTTGCCGATCGGCTAGCTTCGAACCACCGGATCGGATGTCACTCGACTGAATTGGAGCTGGCCCGTGGCCACCCTGCTCTACCGTCTCGCCCGGTTCTCCTTCCGCCGGCGCTGGCTCGTCGCGAGCGTCTGGGCGGCGGTCCTGCTCGTCCTCGGCGGCGGCGCGCTCACCCTGTCCGGGCAGATGTCGAACTCGGTGACCATCCCGGGCACCGAGGCCCAGCAGGCCATCGACCACCTCAAGGACAAGTTCCCGCAGGCCGCGGCCGGTACCGCGACGGCACGCGTGGCGATCGAGGCCCCGGCGGGCCGCACGCTGGCCCAACCGGACGTGCGCGCGGCGGTCGAGGACCTCGTCGGCCGGCTCAAGGCCGCGCCCGGCGTCGCCGCGGTCGCCGACCCCTACCAGGCCGGAACCGTCACCGAACGGGTGGCGATGGCCCAGATGAGCTACCGCGTCCCACCCACGGACGTCACCGACAGCGACCGGGAAGCCCTCACCTCGGCGGCCGGGCCGGCCGAGCACGCCGGGTTCACCGTCGAGTTCGGCGGCGACGCGATCCAGGGCGTGCCCGCGACCCAGGCCACCGAAGGCGTCGGTGTCATCGTCGCGGCCATCGTGCTGGCGATCACGTTCGGCTCGATCGTCGCCGCCGGGCTGCCGCTGCTGACCGCGTTGATCGGCGTCGGGGTGGGCATGGCGGGCGTGCTGACCGTGTCCGGCTTCGCCGAGCTGAACTCCAACACCCCGATCCTGGCGCTGATGCTCGGCCTCGCCGTCGGGATCGACTACGCGTTGTTCATCGTCTCCCGCTACCGGCACGAACTGGCCGGGGGGCACGAGCCGGAACTGGCCGCCGGGCGGGCGGTGGGCACCGCGGGCTCGGCGGTGGTGTTCGCCGGCCTGACGGTGATCATCGCGCTGGTCGGCCTGACCGTCGTGGGCATCCCGATCCTCGGGCAGATGGGCATCGCCGCCGCCGCGACCGTGGCCGTCGCGGTCCTCATCGCGCTCACCCTGCTGCCCGCGCTGCTCGGTTTCGCCGGGCGCAAGGTGCTCGGCAAGCGGTCCCGCCCGAGGCGGGGCGGCAAGCCCGCCCTGGGCGAGCGCTGGGCCCGGCACGTCGGACGGCACCCGGTCCCGGTGCTGGTCACGGCCGTGCTCGGCCTGCTCGTCGTCGCGATCCCGGCGCTGAGCATGCAACTCGGGCTGCCCAACGACAGCACCGCCGCGCCCGACTCGACCCAGCGCAAGGCCTACGACCTGATCAGCAAGGGGTTCGGGGAGGGCACCAACGGCCCGCTGATCGTCGTGATCGACTCCGCCGGCGCCCGCGACCCGCGCCTGGCCGCGGCCGGAGCCACCGACTCGATCTCCCGGCTGCCGGACGTCGCGCGGGTGACCCAGCCGCAGTTCAACGCCGGCGGCGACACGGCGCTGGTCACGGTGATCCCGAAGAGCGGGCCGGGCAGCACGGAGACCGAACAGCTCGTCGCGAACATCCGAGAGCAGTCCCATCGCCTCTCCGGCGTCACGGGGGCGAAGCTGTCGGTGACCGGACAGACGGCGCTGCAGATCGATGTGTCGGAGAAGCTGGCCGGCGCGATGCTGCCCTACCTCGGCCTGATCGTCGGGCTCGCGTTCCTGCTGCTGATGCTGGTCTTCCGGTCGCTCGTGGTGCCGCTGAAGGCGACCCTGGGCTTCCTCGGCTCGGTGGCGGCGACGTTCGGCGCGGTGGTCGCGGTGTTCCAGTGGGGCTGGCTCACCGGCCTGCTCGGCGTGAAGTCGACCGGGCCGATCATGAGCATGCTGCCGATCCTGCTGATCGGCGTGCTGTTCGGCCTCGCGATGGACTACCAGGTGTTCCTGGTGACCCGGATGCGCGAGGACTTCGTGCACGGCGCCGACGCGCGCGAGGCGGTGGTGAGCGGGTTCCGGCACGGTGCCCGCGTGGTGGTCGCGGCCGCGCTCATCATGATCAGCGTGTTCGCCGGGTTCGTCGCGGCGGAGCTGTCACTGATCCAGTCGATCGGCTTCGCGCTCGCGTTCGGCGTGCTGGTGGACGCGTTCGTGGTGCGCATGACGATCGTGCCCGCGGTGATGTCCCTGCTCGGCAGGCACGCGTGGTGGCTGCCCGGGTGGCTGCGGCGCGTGCTGCCGAACGTCGACGTGGAAGGTGAGAGCCTCGCCAGGCACCTCGACGAGCACCGTGCGCCGGCACGGGCGCGGGGCTAGGACACCAGCCAGGCGATCGCGCCGCCGACGGCCAGGAGTGCCGCGACCAGCAACGCGGCCGCGAGCACCTTGGCCGTCTTCCACGTGCTGTACACGCCGCCGACCAGGAAACCGCCCAGCGCCAGCAGGAGGACGGCGACGACCTCCTTGCTCACAGCACACCCTTCGTCGAGGGGATGCCGCCCGCACGCGGGTCGGGTTCGGTCGCCGCCCGCAGCGCACGGGCGACCGCCTTGTACTGGGCCTCCGCGATGTGGTGCGGGTCCCGGCCGTGGATGACCCGCACGTGCAGCGCGATCTGCGCGTGGAACGACAGCGAGTCGAACACGTGCCGGGTCAGCACGAACGGGTAGTTCCCGCCGATGGTGAAGGTGTTGAACTGCTCGGGCTCGCCCACGTGCACGCAGTACGGGCGCCCGGACACGTCGATCGCGGCGTGGGCCAGCGTCTCGTCCATCGGGATCCACGCGTCGCCGAAGCGGCGGATGCCCGACTTGTCGCCCAGCGCCTGGCGGATCGCCTGGCCGAGCACGATCGCGGTGTCCTCGACCGTGTGGTGCGCGTCGATCTCGATGTCACCCGTCGCGTCGATCTTCAGGTCGAGCGACCCGTGCACGCCGAACGAGTTGAGCATGTGGTCGTAGAACGGCACCCCGGTGGACACCTCCACCTGCCCGGTGCCGTCCAGGTCGACCACCACGGTGATCGAGGACTCCTTGGTGGTCCGGGAAACCTTGCCGACGCGGCTCACCGCGGAACCTCCTTGCTCGCCGCCAGGAAGGCGTCGTTCTCCTCCGGGGTGCCGATGGTCACCCGCAGGTGACCCGCGATGCCGACGTCGCGGATCAGCACCCCGTTGTCCACGTAGCTCTGCCAGCTCGCCCGCGCGTCGGCGAAGCGGCCGAACAGGATGAAGTTGGCGTCGCTGGGCACCGGGGAAAAGCCCAGGCCCAGCAGGCTCTCGGCGACCCGCTCACGCTCGGCGGCGAGCTTGGCGACCGTGGCCAGCGTCGCGTCCGCGTGCCGGAGCGCCGCGCGCGCGGCCGCCTGCGTCAGCAGCGACAGGTGGTAGGGCAGCCGCACCAGCTGCAGCGCGTCGATCACCGCGGGGGCGGCGGCCAGGTAGCCCAGCCGGCCACCGGCGAAGGCGAACGCCTTGCTCATCGTGCGCGACACGATCAGCTGCGCCGGGTAGGACCCGATCAGCTCGACGGCGCTGCGCTGCGACGAGAACTCCGCGTACGCCTCGTCCACCACGACGATGCCCGGTGCGGCCCGCAGCACCAGCTCCAGCTCGGCGAACGGGATCGAGCCGCCGGTCGGGTTGTTCGGGCTGGTCACGAACACGATGTCGGGCTTGCGCTCGCCGACGATCCGCGCCGCGGTCTCGGTGTCGAGCGTGAAGTCGTCCCGGCGCGGTGCCGGGACCCAGTCGGTGCGGGTGCCCGCCGCGATGATCGGGTGCATCGAGTAGGACGGCTCGAAACCCAGCGCGCTGCGGCCGGGACCGCCGAACGCCTGCAGGATCTGCTGCAGCACCTCGTTGGACCCGTTGGCGGCCCACAGGTTCCGCTCGGTCAGCGGCACGCCGGTGGCACCGGACAGGTACGCGGCGAGGTCCTGGCGCAGGGCGATCGCGTCACGGTCCGGGTACCGGTGCAGGTTCACGGCCACCTCGCGGACCGCCTCGGTGACGTCGTCGACCAGTGCCTGCGGCGGCGGGTACGGGTTTTCGTTGGTGTTGAGCCGGACCGGGACGTCCAGCTGCGGCGCGCCGTAGGGGCTGCGGCCCCGCAGGTCCTCGCGCAGCGGCAGGTCCTCCAGGCGGACCTCGTCGGAAGTCACTGAACTCCTCCCGGGAAGCGCGCGGTGACCGCTTCCCCGTGTGCGGGCAGGTCCTCGGCGTTCGCGAGCGCGACGACCTTGCCGGCCACCTCGCGCAACGCCTGTTCGCTGTAGTCGACGACGTGCATGCCGCGCAGGAAGCTCTGCACGGACAGCCCCGACGAATGCCGGGCGTAGCCGCCGGTGGGCAGCACGTGGTTGGACCCCGCGCAGTAGTCGCCGAGCGACACCGGCGCGTACGGGCCGACGAACACCGCGCCCGCGTTGCGCACGCGGGCCGCGACGGCACGCGCGTCGGCCGTCTGGATCTCCAGGTGCTCGGCCGCGTAGGCGTCCACCACCCGCAGGCCGTCTTCCACAGTGGACACCAGGACGACGCCGGACTGCTTGCCGCGCAGCGCCTCCCCGATGCGCTCGGTGTGCTTGGTGGCCGCGACCCGGCCGGCGAGCTCCCGGTCCACGGCATCCGCCAGCTCCGCCGAGGTGGTGACCAGCACGCTCGCGGCGAGCGGGTCGTGCTCGGCCTGGCTGACCAGGTCGGCCGCCACGTGCACCGGGTCGGCGGTGTCGTCGGCCAGGATGGCGATCTCCGTCGGGCCGGCCTCGGAATCGATGCCGATCAGGCCGCGCAGCAGACGCTTGGCGGCGGTCAGGTAGATGTTGCCGGGACCGGTGACCAGGTCGACCGGGACCAGCTCGGCGCCGTCGGTGTCGGTGCCGCCGTAGGCCAGCAGCGCGACGGCCTGCGCACCGCCGACCGCCCACACCTCCTCGACGCCCAGCAGTGCCGCCGCGGCCAGGATCGCCGGGTGCGGGCGGCCGCCGAACTCCGCCTGCGGCGGCGAGCACAGCACCAGCGAGCCGACGCCCGCGACCTGCGCCGGCACCACGTTCATCACCACGCTCGACGGGTACACGGCCAGCCCGCCGGGGGCGTAGAGGCCGACCCGCTCGACGGGCACCCAGCGCTCGGTGACCGTGCCACCGTCGACGACCGTCGTGGTCACGTCGGTGCGGCGCTGGTCGGCGTGCACCTTGCGGGCGCGCTCGATCGCCTCCTCCAGCGCGGCCCGCACCGCCGGGTCCAGCGTGGTCAGCGCGGCCTCGATCTCCGGCCGCGGCACGCGGACACTCTCCGGGCGCACCCGGTCGAACCGCTCGGTGTACTCCAGCACCGCCTCGACCCCGCGGGCGCGGACCGCCTCGACCACCGGGCGGACCTGATGCAGCGCCGCGTCCACGTCGATCTCGGCACGCGGGAGCGTGGCTCGGAGTTCCGTGGCGGACGGCACGCGTCCACGCAGGTCGATGCGGTTCAACATGGGTCTAGGGTACGAGTTGGAACGTGGACGACGACCAGGGAGGTAGCCCGTGCTCCGGATCGGCTTGTGCCAGCTCACATCGAGTGCCGAGCCCGCGGAGAACGTCACCGCGATCCGGGAGGGCGTGGCGCGTGCGGCGGGCGACGGGGCGCGGGTCGTGGTGTTCCCGGAAGCCACGATGGCGCGGTTCGGCGTGCCGCTCGGTCCGGTCGCGGAGCCGCTGGACGGGCCGTGGGCGAAGTCGGTGGCGTCGATCGCCGACGAGCACGGGGTGCTCGTGGTGGCCGGCATGTTCACGCCGAACGACGACGGGCGGGTGCGGAACACGCTGCTCATCACGGGCCTCGGGCACCACCTGGGCTACCACAAGATCCACCTCTACGACGCGTTCGGGTTCCGCGAGTCCGACACGGTCGCGCCCGGCGGCGAGCCGGTCACGGTCGAGGTCGACGACGTGACCCTGGGCTTCGCCACCTGCTACGACGTGCGGTTCCCGGAGCTGTTCCGCGCGCTGGCCGACCGGGGCGCCTCCGCGGTCGTGCTGCCCACGTCGTGGGGGGCCGGCGAGGGCAAGCTGGACCAGTGGGAGGTGCTGGTGCGGGCGCGCGCGCTGGACTCCGGCTGCTGGGTGCTCGGCTGCGGACAGGCCGACCCGGCCGCCGCCGGCGTCGAGGTGAACCCGAAGGCGCCGACCGGCATCGGCCACTCGACGGTTGCCGACGGCTTCGGCCGCGTGCACGCCCGGCTCGGCGCGGGCCCCGGCTCGGTCGTCGTGGACATCGACCCGGAGGTCACCGTCCGGGCCCGCAACGCCACCGGAGCGCTCGCCAACCGGCGGCTCTAGACCATCCCCTCCTCGATCGCGAGCCGGGCCAGTTCGGGGCGCCTGCGGCGGCCCGTCTTGTCGCGGATGCGGTCGAGGTAGGAGCGGACGGTGCGGACGCTGATCTCCATCGCCGCGGCGATGTCGGCGTCCCGCTCCCCCGCCGCGAGCAGCGACAGCACCTGCCGTTCCCGGTCGGACAGCAGGCCGCGGGACCCGGCCCGCGGGCGGGTGGAGTCCAGCAGGTAGGACGCCAGCGTCGGGGAGACGTAGGAGTTCCCGGCGGCGATCTCGCGGAAGGCGCGCAGGATGTCGTCGCCGTCGGCGTCTTTGGACAGGTAGCCGCGGGCACCGGCGGAGACCGCGCCCAGCACCTCGTCCTGCCCCGCGTGCGCGGACACCACCAGCACCTGATGGCCCATCCGCACGACCTCGTGCACCGCCTGCGTGCCGGTGACCCCGCGCAGTTTCAGGTCCAGCACGACGACACAGCCGGCCGGTTCCCCGGCGGCGGCGAACGCGGCGACCGACTCCGCGACCGGGCCCAGTTCGACGTCGCGGGCCCCGGACAGCACGTTCGCGACCGCGTACCGGTACAGCGGGTGGTCCTCGATGACGCCGGCCCGGATGGGCCCGCCCTCGCTCGCGGTCATCGGACCTCACTCCCTGTGGGCATTTTTCCCGGCAGCGGACACGGCATTTCCGTTTATTCTGTACCAGGAGCAAGGAGAAGCGAGTTGACCGCTGCCGACGCGGGGGTCTCCGCCGGTGGCGGAACGGCACCCCACACCACCCGACCCCGCCGGTTCACCCTGGCACCGTCCGTGCTGCCCATCTCCTTCGCCCAGGTCGCGGTCTGGGAATCCGCCCTGATCGCCGTGCTGCTCGCCGTCCAGGGCGTGCTGCCGGCCGCCCCGGTGGTGATCGTGCTCGCGGTCCTGGTCATCGGGGCCACGTCCGTCCGGTTCGCGCGGCGTCACCTCGCCGGGTGGGCGGGCACGTGGGTGTCCTACCGGCTGCTCCAGCACGACGAACGCCGCCAGGCCGCGGATCCGCTGCGGGTGCTCGCCCACGACTTCCGCCTGCGGCAGCACGCCGACCGCGCCGGGAACCGGTTCGGCGTCGCCGGTATCGGGGACGGCTGGACCGCGGTGATCCGGCTGCGCGAGGGCATCGAGCCGGACGTGGCGAAGGTGCTGGATCTCCTGCGGGCCGCCTGCGACAACCCGGAGATCCCGTTGTCCAGCGCGCAACTGGTGGTGCGCACCGGCTTGCGCGAACGAACGTTCCTGGTCGCGGTGCGGTACCGGCCGGACGAGGCGCCCCTGGCGGCACTGGCCCGCGGCGGCGGGGAGGCCGGCGAGCTGCGGGCGACGACGCGTGCGGCGCTGACGCTGATGGGCGCGCTCGCCCGCGCCGGGTACGGCAGCACGCTGCTCGAAGCCGGCGAGCTGGCCGCCGAGCTGCGCGCCACGCTGGGCACGGACCTCCCGCCGCGCGGCACGGTGACCGACCGGTGGCGTTCGTGGTCGGCCGGGCGGGCGACCCAGGCCGGGTTCGCACCGCTGACCCGGGCCGACCTGCCCGTACTGCTGACCTCGGCGGCCCGCGGGGCGGCACTGACGGTGGCGGCGTGCACCCTGCGGCGCACTCGTGCCGGGCGGCTCACCGAGGACGTCACGCTGCGGCTGGCCCGCTACGGTCACGCACGGCGCCCACCGCGGCCGCGGGACCTGGACCTGCCGGTCGTCCCGCTCTACGGCCGCCACGCCGCCGCGGTCCGCCGCACGCTCCCGCTCGCACTGCCCCGCTGACCGCTACGCCATCAGCGGTCCCGGGTCGGCGTAGACACCGGCGAGAACACCGGTACACGCGGCGACGGCCTGGACGTCGGGACCGAACCGGGTGACCGTCACCAGGTCGGTCCCGGGCAGCGCGGTCGTGGCGGCGAAGGCGTGCAGCAGGGTGGCGAGGTGCTCGGGGGCGTCGGTGATGTTCTGGCCGCCCAGGACGACCTGGTCCGGGTTCACGATGTCGCGCAGCAACGCGACCGCACGCCCCATCGTCGCGGCACGGTCGGCCAGTGCACCCCGGTCGGTCTGGTCGTTGATCGTCGCCTCGAGGCACCCCGTCCGGCCGCACCCGCAGCGCACGTCGCCGCCGACGGGCAGGTGCGCCACCGACCCGGCCTGGCCGGGGCCGCGGTGCAGGACCCCGTCGACCACGATCGCCGCACCGACGACCTGCCGGGCGTAGAAGTAGAGCAGGCTCGGGTACTGCTTGCCCTCGCCGAACAGCAGCTCGGCGTGCGCCATCGCGGGCACGTGGCCGTCCACGTGCACCGGCAGCCCGGTGCCGCGCGACAGCACGGCCCGCGCCGGAGCGCGGTGCCAGCCCAGCCGGTCGTGGCTGATCAGTCCGCGGCCGGTGTCGACCTGCCCGCCGGTGGCGAGCCCGAGGCCGACCACCCGCCGCTCCCGGCGGCGGCGCAGGAACGCGCGGACCTTCGCGGCGAGGAACGCCAGCCCGTCCTCCGCGCTGCCCCGCGGGGTCGGGATCTTCTCGCTGGCGACCAGCCGCCCCCGCAGGTCGACGAGGCCGAACGTGGTGGTGCGGACCCCGATGTGCACGCCGCAGGCCGCGAGCACCGTGTCATCGATGTCCACCGGCACCCGTGGCCTGCCGACCGCGCCCGGCCGCGCCAGGTCCGGCACGTCCCGCACCAGCCGCGCCTCGGCGAGCGCGGCGACCTGGCGGCTGACCGTCGGCATGCTCAGCGACGTCAGCTCGGCGATCGCGGCGCGCGACAGCGGGCCCTCGCGCCGGATAGCGCCGAGCACCGCGGCGGCGTTCGACACTGCGCACCCCCAGCGGACGATGATTTCCTTCCATCCTGCACGAAACTGCCCGGAGCGTCCGGTGTCAACGCGGCCCGGGATCCGGGATGGCAGACTCACCGGACGTGAGCACGCGCCCGTACGTCATCGCCTCCGCGGCGGTGTCCCTGGACGGCTACCTCGACGACACCAGCGACCACCGGCTCCTGTTGTCCAACGAGGAGGACTTCGCGCGGGTCGACGAGGTGCGGGCCGGGGTGGACGCGATCCTGGTCGGGGCGGGCACGATCCGCACCGACAATCCCCGCTTGCTGGTGCGGTCCGGGCGCGCGAACCCGGCGAAGGTCACGATCACCGGCAGCGGCGACCTCGACCCGGCGGCGAACTTCTTCACCACCGGCGACGTCGACAAACTCGTCTACACCTCGTCACCGGCGCAGGTGCGGGGCCGCCTCGGTGCGGTGGCGACGGTGGTCGACGGCGGCAGCCCGCTGGACCTGCGGCGCGTGCTCGCCGATCTGGCCGCGCGCGGCGTCGGGCGGCTGATGGTCGAGGGCGGCGGCGCGGTCCACACCCAGTTCCTCACCGCGGGCGTGGTCGACGAGCTGCACCTGGCGATCGCGCCGGTGTTCGTGGGCGAGGCGGCCGCGCCGCGGTTCGTGGGCCCGGGCCGGTTCCCGCCGGGGCGGTTGCAGCTGACCGAGACCCGGCGGATCGGTGACGTGGTGTTCATGCGGTACCACCTGGGTCGGGCGGCGCTCGACCACCGGCGGCTGCGGGAGGCGATCGCGCTGGCCGCGAACTGCCCGCCGTCGGCGACGTTCCGCGTCGGTGCGATCGTCACCGACGCGGCCGACCGGGTGCTGGCCACCGGGTACTCGGGCGAGACCGATCCGCACGACCACGCGGAGGAGGTCGCGCTCGCCAAACTGGGCGACGACCCGCGGCTGGCGAGCGCGACGATCTACTCCTCGCTGGAACCGTGCAGTGCGCGCGCCTCCCGGCCGGTGTCGTGCACGCAGCGGATCCTGGACTCCGGCATCCCGCGGGTGGTGTTCGCCTGGCGCGAGCCGGACCTGTTCGTGGACTGCGTGGGCGCGGAAACGCTGCGCGCGGCCGGCCGCGAGGTGCGCGAACTGCCGGACCTGGCCGGACTCGTCAAGGAGACGAACGCGCACCTGCCGTTCGGCACCTGACCGCGTCCGGTCAGCGGAGATCCATCCCGAGGTCGAGCGCGGGCGAGGAGTGGGTCAGCCCGCCGACCGACAGGTAGTCCACCCCGGTCTCGGCGTACGGGCGCGCGTTGGCCAGCCGCAGCCCGCCGGATGCCTCCAGCCGGGTCTTCGGCGACAGCTCGTCCTTGCGCCGCACGGCTTCCGCGCACTGGTCCGGGGTGAAGTTGTCCAGCAGGATCTCGTCGGCACCGGCGGCGAGCGCCTCGTCGAGCTGCTCGAGGGTGTCCACCTCGACCTCGCACGGCAACTCCGGGGCGTGCTCGCGGGCCGCGGCCAGCGCCGCGGTCACCGAGCCTGCCGCGACGACGTGGTTGTCCTTGATCAGCACCGCGTCCCCGAGGCCCATCCGGTGGTTCACCCCGCCGCCGCAGCGCACCGCGTACTTCTGCAGCAGCCGCAGGCCGGGCAACGTCTTGCGGGAGTCGCGGATCCCGCACCCGGTACCGTCCACTGCGGACACCCACGCGGCGGTGGCGGTCGCCACCCCGGACAGGTGGCACAACAGGTTCAGCGCCGTCCGCTCAGCGGTGAGCAGCCCGCGCACCGGGCCGCGCACGACGAGCGCCGGTGTGCCGGCGACGAGCCGGATGCCGTCCTCGGTCCGGTCGAGCACGGCGTACCCGGAGCCGAGCACGGCGTCGAACACGGCCAGCGCGACCGGCACACCGGCGAGCGTGCCGTCCACGCGCGGGGTGATCTCCGCGGTGGCGGTGGCCCCGGCGGGCACCGTCGCCGCGGTGGTCGCGTCCGGTCCGTACCGCAGGTCCTCGGCCAGCGCGGTCTCCACGACGCGGCGGACGTCGTCCTGGTCCAGGGTCATGCCACTTCCTCCGAGCAGACGGGGTCGGCCAGCACCGGCTGGCCGGACGGGGTGAGGCGGATGTGCTGACTGCGCTGCCACCGCAGGTCGTCCCGCGCCGGGTGGTCGGTGCGCACGTGACAGCCGCGGGACTCGGTGCGCCGGGCCGCCGCGGCCAGCAATGCCTGGGCGACCAGGGTGAGCGCCGCGTCCTCGACGTCCGCGTGCGTCCGCAGTAGACCGTCCGAAGTCGACAGGTCGAGGACGGAACCGGCCACGGCCAGCCCCTCGGCGTCCCGCCCGATCGCCGCGTACCGGCTCATCGCGCGCTGGAGCGCGTCCCGCTGGGCGATGCGCACCGGAGCGGGCACCGGTGTCATCGCCTGCTTCGGGTCGGCCAGCACCCCCGCGGCGAGGTCCGCGGCGACGGCCTGCGCGGCCGCGGTGCCGGTGACCAGCCCTTCCAGCAGGCTGTTGGACGCCAGCCGGTTCGCCCCGTGCAACCCGGTCCGCGCGACCTCCCCGGCCGCGTACAGGCCGGGCACCCCGGTCCGGCCGTCCGTACCGGCCACCAGCCCGCCGCACGCGAAGTGCGCCGCCGGGGTCACCGGGATCGGGTCGTGCGCCGGGTCCACGCCGATCGCGCGGCAGGCCGCGAAGACCGTCGGGAACCGCCCGGCGAACCCGGACAGGCCGGTGGCGTCGAGGAACACGTGGTCGTCGATCCCGCCCGGCGCGGACGCGAGCCGGCGGATGATCGCGCCGGACACCACGTCCCGCGGAGCCAGATCGGCCAGCGGGTGCACGCCCTGCATCACGGACGCGCCCGCGCCGTCGACCAGGACCGCACCCTCGCCGCGCACGGCCTCGGTGACCAGCGGGCACCGGCCACGCGCGCCCGGCGTGAACAGCACGGTCGGGTGGAACTGCACGAACTCCAGGTCGGCGGCCGCCGCCCCGGCCCGCAACCCGAGTGCGACCCCGTCGCCGGTGGCGATCTCCGGGTTGGACGTGGCCTGGTACAGCTGCCCCGTCCCGCCGGTCGCGACCAGCACCGCGGGCGCCCGCAGCACGCCGGGCCTGCCCTCCGGGTCGAGCACCGTCACGCCCGCCACGTCCCCACGCGGGGTGCGCAGCGCATCGACCGCGATGTGCCGCTCCAGGACGGGCAACCGCCGCCCGGTGGCCTCGGCGACGAGCGTCCGCTCGACCTCGGCCCCGGTCGCGTCCCCACCGGCGTGGATGACGCGGAACGCGCTGTGCCCGCCTTCCCGGGTACGGGCCAGCAGGCCGGCCGCGCCCGGGTCGAACCGCGCGCCCACCGACCGGAGCCAGGACACCGCGCGCGGACCGCCGGCCAGGATCGCCGCGACCGCGTCGGTGTCGCACAGGCCGGCGCCGGCGACCAGCGTGTCCTCGACGTGCCGCGCGACGGAGTCGCCCTCGTCGTGCTGGTCCTCCAGGACCACGGCGACACCGCCCTGGGCCCACCGGGTGTTGCCGTCGGCGACCGCCGCCTTGGTGACGACCAGCACCCGCAGCCCGAGCTCCTGCGCGCGGATCGCGGCGGTCAGCCCGGCCACCCCGGTGCCGAGCACGACCAGATCCGCGCGCGCCTCCCAGCACGCGGTTTTCGACCCGCCGTCGGTAACCGGGCCGGTCATTCGCCGCCGCCGGGCTGCCCGATCTCGATCATCCGCTGCACCGAGGCGCGGGCGCGCGCCGCCACGTCCGGGTCGACGTGCACCTCGTCGGCGCCCTCCCGCAGCGCACGCAGCAACGCCGCCGGGGTGATCATCTTCATGTAGGCGCACGACGCGCGGTCGTTCACCGCACGGAAGTCCACGCCCGGCGCGGCCTTGCGCAACTGGTGCAGCATGCCCACCTCGGTGGCCACCAGCACCGACTTCGCCTTGGTGGCACGGGCCTCCTGCACCATGTCGCCGGTGGAGAGGATCTTCACCTTGTCCGCGGGCACCGTGCCCTCACCGGCCAGGTACAGCGCCGAGGTCGCGCAGCCGCACTCGGGGTGGATGAACAGGTCCGCATCCGGGTTGTCGGCCGCGCGCTGCGCCAGCTCGGGACCGTTGATGCCGGCGTGCACGTGGCACTCACCGGCCCAGATGTGCAGGTTGTCGCGCCCGGTCTTGCGCTTGACGTGCGCGCCGAGGAACTGGTCCGGGCAGAACAGCACCTCGCGGTCGGCCGGGATCGAGGCCACCACGTCGACCGCGTTGGACGAGGTGCAGCAGATGTCCGTCTCCGCCTTGACCTCCGCCGTGGTGTTCACATAGGACACCACGACCGCGCCGGGGTGCTCGGCCTTCCACGCGCGCAGCTGGGCGGCGTCGATGGAATCGGCGAGCGAGCAGCCGGCCCGCGCGTCCGGGATCAGCACCGTCTTGTCCGGCGACAGGATCTTCGCGGTCTCGGCCATGAAGTGCACACCGCAGAAGACGATGGTCGACGCGTCGCTCGCGGCGGCGATCCGGGACAGCGCGAGGGAGTCCCCGGTGTGGTCGGCGATGTCCTGGATCGCCGGCGCCTGGTAGTTGTGCGCCAGCAGCACGGCATCCCGCTCGCGCGCCAGCTTGCGCACCTCTTCCGCCCATGCCTCGTCCGGCTCCACGCCGCCATACGGGGTGAGATCCACACTCGCTGCAGTCATCGGCCCTCCTGGACCAGTCGCTGGTTTTCGCCTTACAATCGAAAACCGTGCGGAGCCATATTAACAACAGCGCCCCCCTGGCACACGAGGTTTTGGCGGCGGTATTGCAAGTGCGTTGCGCCACACTGCAGGTCCTGCTGTGGCGGCGCGCGCTGGATCCGCACGTCGGGCGCTGGTCGCTGCCCGGCGGCCGGCTGCGGCCGGACGAGGACGTGGAGACCTCCGTGCGCCGGCAGCTCGCGGAGAAGGTGGACGTCCGGCAGCTGACCCACGTCGAGCAGCTCGCGGTGTTCAGCGCCCCGGACCGGGTGCCCGGCCCACGGGTGGTCGCCACCGCGTTCCTCGGCCTGGTCCCGTGCGGCGTCGACCCGGAGGTCCCCGAGGACACCCGCTGGCACCCGGTGGACGATCTGCCGCGCACCGCGTTCGACCACCGCGACATCGTGCTGCGCGCCCGCGACCGGTTGCGCTCCAAGCTGTCCTACACCAACGTCGGCTTCGCACTGGCGCCGCGCGAGTTCACCATCTCGGCCCTGCGCGAGCTGTACTCGGCGGCGCTGGGTTACAAGGTCGACGCCACCAACCTGCAGCGCGTGCTGTCCCGCCGCGGCCTGCTCTCCCCCACCGGGCACACCGCGCCGCCCGGCCGCAGCGGGGGGCGGCCGGCCGCGCTGTTCTCGTTCACCGGGAAGGGCATCCAAGTGACAGACCCGTTCGCGGTGTTCCGTCCGCCGCCCCGACGTTGAGCGAGAACCACGGGATCGACGTACCGTGTAGCCGTGGATGCGGAGCGGCAGGAAAGAGCGACAGAGACCATCCCCCTGTTCCCGCTGCAAACCGTTCTGCTGCCCGGCGCCACCCTGCCGCTGCACCTGTTCGAACCGCGTTACCGGCAGCTCGCGGTCGACCTGCTGACCGGCGCGGTGCCGGACCGGCGGTTCGGGATCGTGGCGATCCGCACCTCCGCCGTCCGCGAGGTCGAGCACGTCGAGCACGTCCACGGCATCGGCTGCGCGGCCCTGCTCGGGGAGAGTGAACGGCTGCCCGACGGCCGCTTCGACATCATCACCCGCGGGGAACGCCGGTTCCGCGTCCTGGAGATCGACATCAGCCGCGCGCCGTACCTGGTCGGCAGGATCGAGTGGGTCGACGACGCGCCGTTGCCGCCCGCCGCGGCCCACGCCGTACACGGCCTGCGGGGCGCGGCGCTCGCCGCGCACGCCGCCTACTGCGCGGCCGCCTGGCACCGGGACACATGGGCGAAGCCCGAACCGGGCATCGACTCCGGAGCACTGTCCTACCTGCTGGCGGCCGACTGCCTGCTCCCGCTGGCCGACCGGCAGGAGCTGCTCGAGGAGACCCACCCGCTGCGGCGGTTGCGCCTGGTGAGCCGGATGCTGCGGCGCGAGGCCGGCTTCCTGTCCAAGCTGCGGGCCGTGCCCGCTCCCCCGCCCGAGCTGATCCAGCTGGGGCTGCCCGCCAGCCTGAACTGACGCAACGGCAGCGCGGTGCGCGGCCGGGGTGCCCTGGACGATCACCGGCACCGCGCGTGCGGCAAAACGTGAATCCGGTCACAGCAGCGGGGAAACTTTTCGCGGGCCGTGGGGAACAACGATCTTCCTGGTACCGTTGGACCTTCGGCGCTGGCAACAGCCCTCTGCCACCGGCCCGCCGGATCAAGGTGATTGATCCGAGCCCGGCGTGGCAACCCAGATACCGCGGCAAGAACAAGATGGGCTTTTTCCTGTGCTCATCGCCCTTGCTGGTGCCTGGAGCGCCAGCTGAAACGCAACGCAACGAAAGGAGGCGGCACGCCATGAGCCGCGACGTGATCGACTGGCGTACGAGTGCCGCCTGCCGGGACGAGGACCCTGAGCTGTTCTTCCCCGTGTCCGAAATGGGCCCGGGCGCCCGGCAGGTCGCACGGGCCAAGGCGGTGTGCGCAAGCTGTCCGGTGCGCGCCGAATGCCTGGCCTACGCACTGGACGCCGGTCTCGACAACGGCATCTTCGGCGGCACCACCGAGCAGGAGCGGCGGAGCCTCATCCGCTCGCGCCGCCGCGCCGAGGCCGCCTGAGACACGCCCACGGCCGGGATCCCCCGAGGGGTCCCGGCCGTGGTGTGTTTCTAGCCCAGCCTGCGGCCGAGGTCGTCGCGGCCGTTCCAGCCGGCGAGCAGGCCGTAGACCAGGGCGGTCGCCAGCGGCTGGGCGACCAGCACCCACATCGACTCCAGGCGCGGGGCGCGCTCGATCACATCCCCGACAGCCGGCGTGGTGGTGACCGCGTAGGTGCCGTTGGCGAACGCGACTCCCATCTGGGCGCCGAGCCAGGCGGCGAGCAGCCCGCCGAGCACCGCGGCGATCATGATCACCGGCCCGCGGCGTTCCCGCAGCATCCACACGGCGACCCCCGTGACCACCCCGGCGGCGAGCCCGAGCAGCGCGAAGACCGCCAGGCCGTCGAAGCGGTGCCAGCTCTCCAGCTGCAGCGGGACCAGCTGCCCGCCGTCGAAGACACGTACGCGTTCGGGCGGCGCGAGCAGCGACCACACCCAGCCCAGCGGAATGCCGGCGATCCCGATCAACGACAGCAGGCTGACCGCGGGCAGCAGGTCGGCCTTGACGACGACCCGCGGCCGGGCCGGCCTGCGGGTGAACAGCACAGGCAACTCCGGGCCGGGGCCTCCCGGCCTGGCCTGCACCGGCGACGAGTCGGCCACCGCACCCCTTCCGTTCCCGCGTGTTCCGCCGGACCGAGACTAGCCGGTCGCCCCGGCCGTGTACGCACCGTGTCGGTTGCGTCGCCTGGTGGGTCTCAAGTGGACAGGCCCTTGTGGAACCGTTCCGCGTCGAAGTCGCCACCGAACCAGGGCGACAGCCCGGCACGGGCGGCCGTCAGGAAGGTCGCCCGGTCCAGCTCGCCCGCCCCCTCCGGGAGAGCACCGAGCAGTGGCGCCCCGGCGGCCACCGGCAGGTCGGTGACGTTGCACAGCGCGGCGAGATCCGGCCGGGCGGGCCAGGAGCCGATGACCACGCCCAGCACGTTCAGGCCGCGCGCGAGGGCCACCTCGGCGGTCAGCGCCGTCGCGTTGAGGGTGCCGAGCCCGGCCTGCGCGACCACCAGCAGCGGGGCGGACAGCGCCCACGCCAGGTCGGCCAGGGTGGCGCCGTCGCCGTCGAAGCGGACCAGCAGCCCGCCCGCGCCCTCGATCAGCACGAGGTCGTGGGTCTCGGCGAGCTCGCCGGCCGCCTGCGCGGCCTCCGCGGGCCGCACCACCGCGATCCCGCTCCGCTGGGCCGCCCGCTCCGGGGCCAGCGGATCGGGATAGCGCCGCAACTCGCGCGTCGTCACGCCGCCGGCCAGGCGGGTCACCTCGTCGACGTCTCCCGGTTCGTCCGGGCCGACTCCGGTCTGCGCGGGTTTGAGCACGGCAACCCGGCGGCCCCCGGCATGCGCGAGAGCAGCGAGGGCCGCGGTCACCACGGTCTTGCCGACGCCCGTTCCAGTCCCGGTCACAACCAGCACGCTCACGGGATCCGACAGTAGTACCGGCACCGGGCCGGGCGGTGCCCGGTCCGCGGCTAACCGGTGACCATCCGGTTCTGTCCGCTGCCCGCCGCGGCGGCGGAGGTGAACGCCCCGGACTCCGGGTCGTACAGGTGCACCCGGGCGGTCCCGACCTCGAAGTACATCCCGATCAGGTCGAGCTCGCCGCACCGGGAGGCGGCCGCGACCGCCGGGTACTCCCGCAACCGGTCCAGCTGCTGCAGGACGTTGTGCAGGGCCAGCTGGTCGGCCGCGGAACCGGGCAGCGAGCCGGCCACCCGGATCGGCGGCTGGGTCCTGGCCCGCGCCAGGCTGGGCTCGCCGTGCGCGAGCCAGGACCGCAGCCCGGGCGCGTCTGCCGGCACGCCGCCCAGCAACGCCGTCATGGCCCCGCACGACGAGTGCCCGCACACCACGATCTCCCGCACCCCGAGCACCCCGACCGCGTACTCGACGGCGGCACCGACCGAGGCGTCCGCGCCCTCCGCGCGGCCGGGTACCAGGTTGCCGATGTTGCGCACCGTGAACAGGTCGCCGGGCCCGCTGCTGGTGATCAGGTTCGGCACGATCCGCGCGTCGCCGCAGGTGATGAACAACGTCTCCGGGTTCTGGGTGTCGGCGAGCCGGCCCAGGATCGGGCGGACCAGCTGCGCGGTGCGCCGCTCGAACTCGACCATGCCGCGCCGCATGGAGCTCCCCCGCGGGCCGCGCTGCTCCGGAACCGGGAGGGGCTCCCCCTGCTGCGCACTCTGCCATTCCGACCAGGGCGCGAACCAGCGCGGCGCGATCCGCTGCGCCTTGGCCTTGTGCACGGTGGGTTCACCGGCCTTGCCGCGAGCGAACCACGGGTGCCCGATCTCGTCCACGACCACGTGGCCACCGGCCTCCTCGTGGGAGCGCTGCCAGTCCGACAGCGTGTCGAACGCGGCGTGGTCGAGGTAGTCGACGACGAGTTCGAGCGTCACCGCCGCACCGCGCGGAACGGTGCTCAGCACCGCGGTCAGGCGCGGGATCGACAGCGCGGACAACGCTCCCTCGACGACGACGCGCCACTGGCCGCCGTCGCCTTCGGTGTGGATGCGCGCCCACAGCAGGCGGTGCAGCATGGTCAGCGCGGCCACGGCGACGCCGATCAGCACACCGGTGAGCAGGTCGAGGGCGACGACGCCGACCAGCGTGACCAGGTAGACCGGCAGGTCGCCGTGGCGGCGCAGCTCCCGGATCTGGGCCGGGTTGACGAGCTTCGCGCCGACGTGGACCAGCAGCGCGGCGAGGGCGGCGAGCGGGATGCTGCGCAGCGCCCCGGCGAGGACCGCGACGAACAGCAGGATCCAGACGCCGTGCAGGATCGCGGACATCCGCGTGCGGGCGCCGCTGTGCACGTTGGTCGAGCTGCGCACGATCACCCCGGCAACCGGCAGCCCGCCGAACGTCCCGGACACCACGTTCGCGGCGCCCTGGCCGATCAGCTCGCGGTTGAGGTTCGCCCGCGGGCCGGCGTGCATCTTGTCCACGGCCACCGCGGACAGCAGGGTCGCGACGCTCGTGACCAGGGCGATGGTCACGACGGCGACGCCGAAGTCGACCCACCCGCCGTCCGGGAACTCCGGCACGAAACCGAGGTCGAGCACGTCGCCCGGAACGTCCACACGGGACACGTCCAGGCCGGCGACGAGGGACAGTGCGGTGGCGGCCAGGATCGCCGCCAGCGGTCCGGGCACCTTGCGGACCGCCGCGGGCAGCTTGCCCCACCCGAGGACGATGGCCAGGGCCACCAGGCCGGTCAGGGTGGCGGCACCGTTCGGATCGAGGACCAGGGACGGCAGCCGCAGCAGGTTGCCGAGGGGCGAAGTCTGGGCGGTGCCACCGAAGACGAGGGGAAGCTGCGACAGCACGATCGTGACGCCGATACCGGCGAGCATGCCGTGCACGATGGCCGGGGACAGGGACAGCGCGGCGCGGGCGACCCGGCTCAGCCCGAGCAGGATCTGCAGCGCACCGGCCAGCACGGTGATGGCGCAGGCGGCGGCCCAGCCGAACTCCTCGATCGTGCCCGCCACGATCACGGTGAGCCCGGCCGCGGGACCGCTGACCTGCAGCGGCGCGCCCCCGAGCGCACCGGCCACGAGGCCGCCGGCGATCGCGGCGATCAGGCCCGCGACGATCGGCGCGCCGGAGGCCAGCGCGATGCCCAGCGACAGTGGGATCGCGACCAGGAAGACAACCAGCGAGGCCGGGATGTCGTGGCGGAGGGAGTCCAGGGCGGACCGCCACGAGCGGGGCGGGGCGTGCTCACGCTCCTGGGCAGAGTTGTCGATCATGCACGGCTCCGGAGTTGAAGTAGCGGACGCAGACCGTCGTCGGCGACGTCGGTAGCACCAGAGATACCGAAAGCCGCCGGAGATGTCCGGTATGTCCACTCCCGTTCTCGTCCGGCCACGACTACCGCGTGACGGTCCGGTGCGTCCGGGTGGCAGGCGCGACTGATCGCTGTCACCGGGATGATCGGCACCCAGCGGCGACTGTGACCGGCAGTAGCCGGGCGAGAGTGGCAGCGGGACCGGGCGCGCCGGATCGGGTGAAATACCCGCGTGGGCCGCCGCCTGGTTTCGCCGGTCCACCGGGACCGTCCTGTTCGGACACCCACCACCGCCGGACCGGCGGGTTGCCAGTTCTGCGGTGCCCGGCCGCCGGTGGCCCTAGGCGGAGAACTGGCGCCGCGACACTTCGGCGTGCGCCATGCGCCGGAGCGCGGCGAACAGCGCGTCGCCGAGCACCGTGCCCACCACGGAGCCCTCGACGACCGCTTCGGTCGCGTCCAGGCGGCCCAAGGCCGTCACGTCGGCGTCGGCGAGGGACGCCGCGGCGTCCGCGTAGCGGTCCAGCGCGTCCAGCACCCACTCGTGCCCGACCTGGCGCAACGCGCACAGCACGCCGACCAGCGACTCCACCACCGGCAGCTCCGGGTGCACCACCCAGCCCCGCGGCCCGGCGATCTCCTCGATCCGGCCCATCGCCCAGGCGCGATCCTCCGCGGTCACCTCCCGGGTGGGCATCGGCAGACCGTGCTGCGCCAGCCCGAGGACCTTGTGCGTCGAGGTGGCCGGGTCGTCGATGGCCGCCAGCACCTCCCCCACCGCGGCTACGGACAGCCCGCCGATCTCCACCAGGGCCCGGACCAGCTTGAGCCGCCGGACGTGCGCCGCGTCGTAGCGGGCCTGGTTGGGACTGGTCAGCTCGCCCGGCGGCAGCAGGCCCTCGCGCTGGTAGTACTTGATGGTCGCGACCGGGACGCCCGATTCCCGGCTCAGCTCCGCCATCCGCATCCGGCGTTCCCTCCCTGTGGGCATATCCGCATGGGTAGTTTAGCTTCCCATTTACGGACGGCGGCGCTGTCCACGGACACCCCGGAAGGGCTGCTCAGCCCAGCACGACCGGCAGCGTGTCCAGGCCGTGCACCAGCGTGCTCTCCCGCCAGCGCAGCTCTCCCGGGTCTCCGTCGAGCCCGATCCCGGGGAAGCGGCCGAGCAGGCGTCCCAGCGCCACCTCCGCCTCCAGCCGCGCCAGCGGTGCACCCACGCAGTAGTGGATGCCGTGGCCGAACGCGAGGTGGCCGCCGGCCGGGCGCGTCACGTCGAGGCGGTCCGGGTCGGCGAACCGCAAACCGTCGCGGTTGGCCCCGATCAGCGAGATCATCACGAACTCGCCTGCCGGGATCTCGGCGTCACCGATCCGGACCGGCTCGGCGGTGAACCGCAGCGTCGCGATGTTGATCGGACCGTCGAACCGGAGGAACTCCTCGATCGCGCCGGGCAGCAGCGACGGGTCCGACCGCAGGAGCCTGAGCTGGTCCGGGTGCCGCAGCAACGACAGCACGCTGTTGGCGATGAGGTTGACCGTCGTCTCGTGCCCGGCGACCAGCAGCAGGAACGCCATGGCCACCAGTTCCTGGTGCGAGAGCTGGTCACCCTCCGCCGACACGTGCACCAGGTCGGACAGCAGGTCCTGGGTGGGCACCGCCCGCTTCGCCTCGATCAGGCCGGTGAGGTACCCGGCCATCGCACCGGCGGCCTGGTGGAGGCTCTCGTCCGAACCCGAGTTGAGCAACGTGGCGGACCACTCGCGGAACTCGCCGCGCTCCTGCTCGGGGATTCCGAGCAACTCACAGATCACGGTGATCGGCAGCGGGTAGGCGAACGCGTCCAGCAGGTCGACCCGGGCCTGCACCGCCATCGCGTCCAGGAGCTCGTCGGTGATCCGCTCGATCCGCGGCCGCAGCCGGGCGACGGTGCGCGCGGTGAAGGCCTTGCCGACCAGCTTGCGCAACCGGGTGTGGTCCGGCGGGTCGGTGTTGAGCAGGTGGCGGCGCAGCAGGGAGCCCGACGGATCCGGCCCGGCGCTCCCGCCCGCGGCGGCCAGGCGCTTCTCGAACAGCGCGTGGGCCCGGTCCGCGTCCTTGCGCAGCCGTGGGTCCGCGAGCAGGGCCTTGGCCTCCGCGTAGCCCGACACCAGCCACATCCGCAGCCCGTGCCGCGCGATCGCGGGCCGGACGGGCCGTTCCGCCCGCAGCACGCGGTACAGCGCGTGCGGATCCTGGATGATGTCGTCGCCCAGTCTGACGGGTTCGTCCACCACGGGCATGCGCGGTCCTCCCAGTGACGTCGGTGCTCCGGCACGTCGTCAACGGACGGTGCCGGCGAATCGTGCCCCGGCGCCCGGACCCAGCGCGGTCAGCATCCAGCGCGGTCAGCACCCAGCGCGGTCAGCCGCCCAGCGCGTCGGCGATCCGGTCGATCACCCCCTTCCAATGCTCCCGCTGCCGCGCGCGCTCCTCCGCGTTCGCCAGCCATTCCTGGTGGAAGCGGAGCACGCTCCGGTCTCCCGAGCCGGACACCGTCACCTGCACCGTCGACTCGTGATCCCAGTCGCGGGGCCGCCAGGTGAGGCGGATCCGGTCGAGCTCGCGGAAGCTGCGCAGCTCGCCCGCGGTGCCGCCGGCCGTCTCGTACCGTTCACCCGGGCGGTCGGGGACGGCCGTGCCGAGCCAGATCGCGGCGCCCTCCGCGCTGGTGAGGAACGCCCAGACCGCGCTCGCCGGGTGCGGCAGAGTCCGGGACACGCCGATCTGCCACCCGGCGCCGGCCGTCCGGCCCACTTCGTTGGTCATGAGGTCATGATGGCAGGAGGCACCGACATTTCCGGCGCGGCGATGGGGCACGATGGTGGATCGTGCGGTATCGGCCCATCACCCTCGAACGTCTCGCCGGTGAGCTCACCGAGCGGGTGCTCGCGCTGGACGCTTCGTGGGTGCGGGTCGCCGTGGACGGACCGGCCGGCACCGGTGACCTCGCCGACGCGCTGGTCGACCCGCTGCGGGTGCGCGGACGCGCGGTGCAGCGGGTGTCCACTGTGGATTTTCTACGGCCGGCGTCGCTGCGGTTCGAATACGGCAAGGAGAACCCGGACTCCCGGTACTGGTCGTGGCTCGACGAGGGAGCGTTGCGGCGCGAGGTGCTCGATCCGTTGAGTAGCAACGGAAGCGGGATGGTGCTGCCCGCCTTGTGGGACGCGGCGCGCGACCGGGCGACCCGACTGGCGCGGGTGCGGCTGCCGGCCCCGGGTGTGCTGATCGCGGACGGCGAGATGCTGCTCGGGCGCGGACTGCCGTTCGAGCTGACGGTGCACCTGCAACTGTCGCCAGGGGCGTTGCGGCGCCGTCTGCCGGAGGATGAACGGTGGGCGCTGCCGGCGTTCGAACGCTACGCGGAGGAGGTGCGGCCCGCCGAGATCGCGGACGTCGTGGTGCGGGCCGACGATCCCCGGCACCCCGCCATCCTCGAACGTTCCCAGTCCGGATAGCTCCCTGGTGGAGCCGCGCCGCCGGGCACGATCAGGAGGCGGTGACCGGCTCCCCGGCGAGGAACGACCGCAGCCGGGCGCCCAGCAGGTCCCACCGCCAGTGCCCGGTCACCCACGCTCGCCCGGCGGCACCCATCGTGCGGGCGCGGGACGGGTCGGTGAGCAGGGGCGTCAGCGTCTCGACCAGCTGGTGCACGTCCCGGCCGTCGACGACGTGGCCGGTGACCTCGTCGAGCACCGTCTCGGGCGCGCCGCCCGAGTTGCCCGCCACGACCGGCAGCCCGGTTGCCGACGCCTCCAGGTAGACGATCCCCAGACCCTCGACGTCCAGTCCCTTGCCCCGGGTGCGGGCGGGCATCGCGAAGACGTCACCGGCGGCGTAGTGCGCGGGCAGCTCCGGCCAGGGCACCGAGCCGGTGAGGATGACGTCGGCACCGACGCCGAGCTCGTCCGCGAGCCGCGCCAGGGACTTCCGGTACGGGCCGCCGCCGACCAGCAGCAGTGCGACGTCCGGGACCCGTCGGCGCAGCTCGGGCAGAGCGCGGATGAGCATGTCCTGTCCCTTCCGCGGCACCAGACGGGACACGCACACGACGGTGGGCCGGTCGCCGAGTCCGTGCCGGGCGCGGATCTCGGCGCGAGCTGCGTCGTCCGGCTTGAACACGTCCGGGTCCACGCCGGGCGGCAACAGCTCCAGCCCGGCCGACGGGCCGAACGCGGAGGCGAACCGGCCGCGGGTGTACTTGCTGACGTAGGTGATCACGTCGGTCGTGTCGCCGATGCGGCGCAGTGCCTGGCGGGCCAGCGGCAACATCGACCAGCCCACCTCGTGCCCGTGGGTGCTGGCGACGACCCACTCCGCACCGGCCGACCGCAGCGGCTGGGCGAGCAGGGCCAGTGGGGCGGCGGCGCCGAACCAGACGGCCTGGCAGTCGTGTGCCCGCAGGATCTCCTTGGCGCGGCGCAGCACGTCGGGGGTGGGCAGCATCAGCGAGGTGGGGTGCCGGACCACCTCGAAGGGCGCGGCGGCGTCGAACTCGGGGTGGGAACCGGACGGCTTGTCCCAGGAGGGCGCGTAGACGACGAGCTGGTCCGCCGGCAGCAGGCGCGCGAAGGAGTTCAGGTAGTTCTGGATCCCCCCGGGCCGCGGCGGGAAGTCGTTGGTCACCAGCAGGGTCCGTAGCACGGCTGGAGACTACTAGGGCGGAAAAGTCGGGGGCGGTACCAGCTGTCGGCCGGTACCGCCCCCGAAAAGTGCTGCGCGGACTCAGTGCACAGCCACGCGCCGGGCCCCGACGTAGTCGTTCTGCAGGGGCGAGACCTTGACGACGTCCCCGGTTTCGGGGGCGTGCACCATCTTGCCGTCGCCCAGGTAGATCCCGACGTGGTGGATCGGCGAGCCGAAGAACACCAGGTCACCGGGCTGCAGCTGGGACCGGGAAACGGCCATGCCGACGGTCGCCTGGGACTGGCTGGTACGCGGCAGCGTGACGCCGGCCTTGCCGTAGGCGTAGAGCGTCAGACCCGAGCAATCGAACGTGGTGGGCCCGGTGGCGCCCCACACGTAGTCGCTGCCGAGCTTGCTCAGCGCGACGTTGATGGCGGTCTGCGCGGCCTGCGTTGGCGCAGGCAAGGTCGGCGCACTGCCACCGACGTCCTTCTGCGACGCGCGCTCGGACGCGGTGAGCCGCTGCCGCACCTGGTTCAGCTGGTCGAGCTGGGTCTGCAGCGCGGCCTGCCGCGCGTGCAGGTCGTTGAGCAGCGCCGCCGCGGCGTCCTTGGCCGTCTGCGAGCGAGTCTGGGCATCGGCCGCCGCGGCCTGCGCCGCCGCGGCCGCCTGGATCGCCGCGTTGTAGTCGGCGAGCGCCTTGTTCTTCTCGTCGGCGAGCACCTCCAGAGCCGAGGAGCGCTCCAGGAAGTCCTGCGCCGAGGTGCCGTTCAGCAGGGCGGACAACTTGTTGAACTGGACCCCGCCGACGAACGAGGCGTCCGCGAACTGGTCGACCACGCCCTGGTAGCGGTTCTTGGCGGCCAGCGCTTGCTGGCCTGCGGTGTTGGCGGCCGCGAGGTCGGCGTTGGCGCGGTTCAGGTCCGCTTGCTTGGCGTCCAGGTCGGCCTGCGCCTGCAGTGCCTCCTGGTTCAGCTGCTCGGCCTGGGTGGCGAGCTGCCGGTACTGCGCGAGGGCGTCCGCCGAGTTGGTGGGCTGCTGCGGGGCCGGGAGGGGGACCGCGCCGGCCGGAGCCGTGGGGAAGCCACCGACCGCGAGTACCGCGGCGGCGGCGAGGGCTCCTGCGACCACGCGCTTGATGGGTTGCGACTGCACGCCGCGCGTGTCTCCTTTGCACTCATGTCGCCGCCGGCCACCGCGGGGAGGCCGGGGAATCCTCCACCCCGCACCGGATCCGGGTGGACACACACACCCGAGCCGGTTCACGGCGGTATCCCGTCAGGTTCCAGACGCAGGGGGTAGCGCATCTGGGTCCGTACGCGGGTCCGGCGCAGCTCCCCGACAAGCTGCTTCGGCGACAATCTCGCGTCGCCGCCGCGGGCGCGACGGCTACCGGGCGCGAGATCTCGGCCAGGTTACGAAACAGTCGCCTTCGCGTCCACCAGGCACCAGGTAAAAACTTTGCGTAACCGTCTCCTTCCTCGTTCGGACCAGCAGTTCCCCGGTGAGTGTGACCAACGCCATAGTCGCCCATGTCACGACTACTTACCGTTTATCGACGGAATCGACCGTTTGTCGCCTTCGGCCGTGTCGGCGGCCGGAGCCTGAGCCACCCGCCCCGCAACCCGCTGGCGGACGCCTCAGCGCCGTGGCTGCTCGCCCACGCCGGTCCGGCCGCGCCTTCGGCCGAGCACCGGTGGGTCCGGGTAGTCGCGGGAGTCCCGGTCGTGCCGTCCGGGACCCGCACGACGGAGATCGCCGAGAACGCGACGGGAGCGCCACCACGGCCCCTCGCACCACGGCCCCTCGCACCACGGCCCCTCGCACCGCGACCCGGACGCCGGCATCGGCCGCCGGTGGCGCTGGAGGAGGCGCCGGGGTCACCCCCGAACCCGGCTCGGAGCGCGTCGTGGACAACCAGCGGCCGGCGGGTGGAAGGGGCCCGCACGCACCGGCCTGATCCGCGGGCAGCGCCACGTCCCCGGCCCAGCACTCGTCGCACCCGCGTGAACGAGCTCCAGGACCATGCCGCGGCGGTCCGCACCCGCCGCACCGACCGAGGTTGGGGGGCCGACCGAGTGCCACGAACCGCCCTGGCGACGGCATCGCCGCCTCCGGGAACCGGAACGGGCGCGGGCCGCACGCGATGGTCCTCAGCCCGCCCGGCGTTCCGGCAGCCGGACGTGCGGGCGGCGCCCCCGCGAGATCACCCGCGGTGGCGGGACCAGCCCGGCCTCGCTCAGCAGCTGGACCGCGGCCAGCTCCTCGCTGTCCAGTTCGACGACCGGCGGTGCGTCGACCAGGACGCTCAGCACGCACTCCCCGCACGCGCGGCCCCGCAGGGTGCACCGGTTGCAGTCGATGATCACGGTGTTGTCGGTCATTCCCAGCCTCCTCGAGTCTTGCTGGGATGCACGTTACGAGCGACCACCGACAATTTCGGGACCGCGTATCGAACGAATGGACCAACCGTGCGCAGAAAATCGGCTGACCAGGCAAAACGTAGCGGAAAAAAACTCCTCAGACCCGCCCCAGCCGGGCCAGCAGCACCGCCGACGCGACCGGGTGCGCGCCCGATCGGCGGACGGAATCGGCCACGGCACGGTCGCTGGAGGCGACGACCAGCGGCCGGCCCTGGGGCTCGGCGGAGACCAGCGAGCGGATCACGTCGTCCGCGATCACGCCCGGGTCCGAGAACAGGACGCGGACGCCGCGAGCGCTCACCGTCGGCACGGACAGCACCTCGGCGCCGTCGAACACCACCGTCACCTCCGCGCCCGTGCGCGCCGCCAGCGCGCCCAGCTGCTGCACCAGCCGGTTGCGCTGATCGGCCAGCGCGAGCTCCGGGTAGCCGGTCTTGGTGACGTTGTACCCGTCGACGATCAGGTGGACGGCGGGCAGCGCGAGCAACCGGTCCAGCACCACCGGGTCCCGCACCTGCCGCCCCGCGCCGGTGCCCGGTGTAGCGCCGGCGACGGCGTCCGCGGGCCGGCGCGAGCTGGTGTCCAGCGCGAGCTCCCGGCGCAGCCCCGCCACCGCGCCGTGCAGGGTCTCCACCAGGAGGGACAGCCGCACCTCGTCCGCGGCACGGGCCTCCTTCGCGGACTGGCGCGCGATCTCCGCGTCGGCCGCCGCGCGGTCCGCCCGGGCCCGCTCGGCCGCCACGCGCTGGCGCTCACGCTCCAGCTGAGCGGTCACCGCGGCCACCTCCTGCTCCCGGCGCGCGTCGGCCTGTGCCAGCAGCTCACGTGCCTCCTCCGCGGCGTCCCGGGCCTGCCGCAGCTGGGTGCCCTGGGCGCGCAGCCGGTTGCGGAGCCTGGTCAGCTCCTCCTCCCGCTCCCGGCGCGCCCCGTCGACCGCGGCCAGGGCCGCCGCCAGCTCGTCGCGCACCCGCGCGAGCTCGGCCTCCACGCGCTGGCTGCGTGCCACGGCGGCGTCGCGCTCGGCCCGCAACGCCGTCTCCGCCGCGTTCTTGACCACCAGCCGCACCCGGGTCGCCGCGCTGGCCTCGCCCAGCAGGACGGCCGCCACGGCCGCGGCCACCGGGTCCGGGTCGTTCGGGTCGAGCACGTCCGGGCGGTACTCGCGCACCCACTCCAGGACGGCGGTGCGGAAGGCCGTCGAGTCCTCCAGGGTGGTGAGCAACGCCGCGGCGCCCAGCTTCGCCCGCTTCGCCGGCGCGAACTTCGCCACCGGGCGCAGCTGCTGCGGGATGTCGATGCGCGGGATCTTCCCCAGTGCCTCGGCGGCGAGCTCGGCGAGCCGTCCGCGGACCGGCTCGGGCAGATCGCGCCAGCTCACCGACTTGCCGTCCGGCTCCGGGCGCGCGCTCGCCGAGGTGGCCCGGAGACCGGGGTCTTCGGGTTCTTCGGCGTGCACTGAGGGAAACATCCGTTCAGGGTAGTCCGCTTCGGTAACGATCACCCCTCTCGGCGTGATCCGGATTGTCGGTCCCCCTCCTTAGGGTGCCGATCATGCAACTGGCCGACGGCGCGCAACTGACCTTCGACGAACTCGGCACGCCGCTGCGGGACACCACGTTCGTCGTGGTCGACCTGGAGACCACTGGCACCAAGCCGGGGCCCGACGGCATCACCGAGATCGGCGCGGTGAAGGTCCGCGGTGGCGAGGTGCTGGGCGAGTTCGCCACCCTCGTCGACCCGGGCACGCCCATCCCGCCGCAGATCGTCGCGCTGACCGGCATCACGTCGGCGATGGTGCACGACGCGCCGCGGATCGAACGGGTGCTGCCCGCGTTCCTGGAGTTCGCGAGCGGCGCCGTGCTCGTCGCGCACAACGCACCGTTCGACACGTCGTTCCTGCGCGCGGCCTGCCTGCACCACGGCTACCCCTGGCCCAGGCCGGCGGTGGTGTGCACGGTGCGGCTCGCGCGCCGGGTGCTCACCCGGCAGGACAGTCCGAGTTTCCGGCTGTCCGCCCTGGCGGCGTTGTTCGGCTCGCCGGTCACCCCGAACCACCGCGCGCTGGAGGACGCCCGCGCCACCGTGCACGTGCTGCACGCGCTGCTGGAACGGGTCGGCAACGTCGGAGTGCACTCGCTGGAGGAGCTGCTCGACTACCTGCCGGAGGTGACGCCGGCCCAGCGCCGCAAGCGCGGCATGGCGGCCCACCTGCCGGAACGCCCGGGTGTCTACCTGTTCCGTGGACCCGGCGACGAAGTGCTGTACGTGGGCACGGCGCGCAACCTGCGGCGCCGGGTGCGCCAGTACTTCACCGGGTCGGAGAGCCGCGGCCGGATCCGCGAGATGGTCGCGCTCGCCGAGCGGGTCGACGGGATCGAATGCAGTCACGCGCTGGAAGCCCAGGTGCGGGAGCTGAGGCTGCTCGCCGCGCACCGCCCGTCCTACAACCGGCGCTCGAAGAACCCGCGCAAGTCGTGGTGGATCGTGCTGACCGACGAGGCGTTCCCGCGCCTGTCGGTGGTGCGGCTGCCCAAGGACGGCGCGCTCGGACCGTTCTCGTCGCAGCTGACGGCGAAGATCGCGGCGGACGCGCTGGCGAGCGCGGTGGGCCTGCGCACCTGCACCCAGCGGATCTCCGCGCACTCGCCCGCCGGCCGGCCGTGCGCGCTGGCCGAACTGGGCCGCTGCGGGGCGCCCTGCGCCGGGCGGCAGACCGTCGAGGAGTACTCCCCCGGCGTGCACGCGATCGCCGACCTGGTGGCCGGCCGGGGCACCCGGCCGTTGGACTCCGCGCGACGCCAGCTCGACGAGCTGGCCGGAGCCGAGCACTTCGAACAGGCCGCACGGCGGCGGGACGAGCTCGCCGTGCTGGTGCGGGCGGTGGACTGGGCGCACCGGCTGTCCTCGCTGGCCGCCGTCCCGGAACTGGTCGCCGCCGCCCCGGACGGCAACCGCGGCTGGGAGTTCGCGGTGATCCGGCACGGCAGGCTCGCCTCCGCCGGCGTGGCGCGCCGGGGCGTGCCACCGATGCCGGTGGTCGAGCAGCTCGTCGCCGCCGCCGAGACGGTCGAACCCGGCGCCGGCCCGCTGTTCGGCGCGCCCGCCGAGGAGACGTCGATCCTGCTGCGCTGGCTCACCCGACCCGGCGTGCGGCTGGTGCGCACCGCCGTGCCGTGGTCCGAGCCCGCGTACGGCGCCGGGCCGTGGCGGGGCTGGCTGGAACGGGTCACCACGGCCGTGTCGCTGGAGCAGGCCGGGTGACGCCGCGGGGAGCTACGATCGCCGCGCTACCCAATTGACGAGGAGGACGCGAGTGATCACCGCGATCGTGCTGATTCACGCCGTGGCGGACAGCATCCCGGAGACCGCGCAGGCGATCGCCGACATCGACGGCGTGGCGGAGGTGTACTCGTGCGCCGGCGACGTGGACCTGATCGCGATCGTGCGCGTGCACGCCCACGAAGAGCTCGCCGACCTCATCCCGGCGAAGATCGGCAAGGTGCCCGGGGTGATCGACACCGACACGCACATCGCGTTCCGGTCCTACTCCACCGCCGACACCGAGTCCGCCTTCGCCATCGGCGTCGAGGACGCCGACTGACGCACACGCACGAACTGGGCCCCGGGTACGCGACCCGGGGCCCAGTTCGTGCGGGCTCTAGTGGTCCGGCGTGTGCCAGCCGGCCGGGACCTCGCCCTGCTCCGGCATCTCGCCGTTGCCGTGGCCGTTGCCGCGGGCCCGGTCCAGCGCCGCGGTCTCCTCGACCGGGTCCGGGGCCAGCAGGTTGCCCGGCACCGCACGCCCGGCCGCGCCGAGCTTGTTCATCTTCTTCGGCACCGACGCGCCCTGGTACTCCAGCGGGATGGCGTGGCCGTGGCCGTCCACACCGCCCAGCGGCTGGTGGATCTCGATGAACTCACCGTGCGGCAGGCGCTTGATGATGCCGGTCTCGATGCCGTGCTCGAGCACCTCACGGTCGGACCGCTGCAGACCCAGGCAGATCCGGTAGGTGATGAAGTACGCCAGCGGCGGCAACACCAGCAACCCGATCCGGCCGGCCCACGTGGTCGCGTTCAGCGAGATGTCGAACTTGTCCGCGATGATGTCGTTGAAGCCGGACAGCTCCAGCACCATGAAGAACGACAGCGCCATCATGCCGATGCTGGTGCGGACCGGTGCGTCCCGCGGACGCTGCAGCAGGTTGTGGTGCGCGGTGTCGCCGGTCAGCTTCCGCTCGATGAACGGGTATGCGAGCAGCAGCACGATCAGGACGGGCATCCAGATCGCGCCCGCGAAGAACACCGCCGGGACCGTGTAGTTGCCCAGGTAGAGCTCCCACGCGGGGAACACGCGCAGCATGCCGTCGGCCCAGGCCAGGTACCAGTCCGGCTGCGAGCCTGCGGACACCTGCGACGGGTTGTACGGACCCAGGTTCCAGATCGGGTTGATCTGGAACACTCCGGCCATGATCGCCATCACGCCGGTGACGATGACGAAGAACGCACCGGCCTTGAGCGCGAACACCGGCATGATCCGCACGCCGACGACGTTCGTCTCCTTGCGCCGCACGCCCGGGAACTGGGTGTGCTTCTGGTACCAGACCAGCGCGAGGTGCACGCCGACCAGCGCGAGCATGATGCCCGGCAGCAGCAGGATGTGCACCGCGTACAGCCGCGGCACGATCACGTCGCCGGGGAACTCACCGCCGAACAGCGCCCAGTGCAGCCAGGTACCGATGACCGGCACCGAGAGCACGATGCCCGACATGGTGGCGCGGACACCGGTGCCCGACAGCAGGTCGTCGGGCAGCGAGTAGCCGAAGAAGCCCTCGAACATGCCCAGGATCAGCAGCAGTGCGCCGATCACCCAGTTGGCCTCACGCGGCCGGCGGAACGCTCCGGTGAAGAAGATCCGGAACATGTGCACCATCATGGCCGCGACGAAGACGAGCGCGCCCCAGTGGTGCAGCTGGCGGACGAACAGGCCGCCGCGCACCTCGAACGAGATCTGCAGGGTCGTCTGGAACGCGCGGGACATCTCGACGCCCTGCAGGTTCCTGAACGGCCCGTTGTAGGTGACCTCGGCCATCGACGGATCGAAGAACAGGGTCAGGTAGACACCCGTGATGATCACGACGATGAAGCTGTAGAGCGCGACCTCGCCGAGCAGGAAGGACCAGTGGGTCGGGAAGACCTTGTTCATCTGGTGCCGCAGGCCCTTGGCCAGCCGGTACCGCTGGTCCATGTTGTTCGCGGCCTCGCCCGCATGCCGTTCCAGCATGCTCGAGCCCCGGGTCGGCGTGGTGAGTGAACTCATGACTTGCGCTCCCAAAAGGCGGGGCCGACGGGTTCGATGAAGTCGCCCCGCGCCACGAAGTACCCCTCATCGTTGACGGTGATGGGCAGCTGCGCAAGTGCACGGGTCGCCGGGCCGAAGATGGGCTTGCCGTACTCCAGCGCGTCGAACTGCGACTGGTGGCACGGGCACAGGATCCGGTTGGTCCGCTGCTCGTACAGGGAGGTCGGGCACCCGACGTGGCTGCAGACCTTCGTGTAGGCGTAGTACTCGCCGAAGTTGAAGTCCTCCTGGCCCTTGCGCTTGATGACGCGGTTCGCGTCCTCCGGGCGCAGGCGGATCAGCATGACCGGGTTGTCGGAGCGCATGAACGCCGCGGACAGCGCCTCGTGGTTGCCCCGCTCCGACTCGCGGAACGGGTACACGGTCTCCATCGCGCCCGCATCCAGGTCCTCCGGGCGGACCAGCACGATCTCGTCCGACTTGCCGGTGAAGCGGCGCATGTAGACGACCTCACCGGGGTGCTGCGGCAACCAGCCGGTGTGCCACAGGGTGTCCTGCGGCTCGCCCTTCCACGGGCTCTTGATGAACGACGCGACCGGCAGGCCGACCAGACCGAGGCCCATCACGCCGGCACCCAGGCCGGCGGTGCGCTTGACCAGCGAACGGCGGCCGATCGTGCTGCGGCTACCCGCGTCGGCGAGCTGGGCGACGATCGTCTTGCGGTCGATCTCGGCCGAGCCCTTGCCGTCGCCGTCGTGCCGTTCCTGCACCGCGAGCTCGCTCGGGATGAACCGCTTCGTGTACAGCAGCACGCCGATGCCCAGCGCGAGGATGGAGATGCCCAGCGTGGCGCCCAGCACCGGGGTGTACAGCGCGTACTTCTCGTACTGGCCGGTGTCCGGCGCCCGGTACTCCCACCACTGCGGCCAGCACAGGGTCACCAGGAAGCCGAGACCGGCCAGCGCCGCGATGGTGAACCACAGCGCGATGACACGCTCCGCGCGCTTCTCCGCACGGGTGCCCTTGACCGGCCACGGGTCCGGGTAGTCGACCATCTCGACGCCGTCGAGCTTGGTGCCCAGCTTGACCAGCTGGTCGCGGTCCATCTCGGCCAGTTCGGCCTCGGAAGGCTGGGGAACACCCGGCTCGCGCCCCGCGCCCGGGTGGTCTTCCATGCTAGTCATGCCCTCGATCCAATCCACAGAGTCACGCCGAGGATGGCGCCGATACCGACGATCCACGCGACGAGCGCCTCGGGAGCCGGCCCCAGACCGCCCAGACCGAAACCGCCCGGGTTGTTGTTCCCGTCGGACACGGACTTGACGTAGGCGACGATGTCCTTCTTCTCGTCCGGGGTGAGCTGGCGGTCGGAGAACTTCGGCATGTTCTGCGGACCAGTCAGCATCGCGGTGTAGATCTGGTCCTCGGTGGCCGGGCCGAGCTCCGGCGCGAACTTGCCGGCCGACAGGGCACCACCCTGGCCGGTGAAGTTGTGGCACGACGCGCAGTTGAGGCGGAACAGCTCGCCACCGCGCGCCGGGTTGTCCCCGCGCAGCGCCGCGCCGGTCTGGGCGGGCCGCTCCGGGCCGCCGCCGTTGGCCTGGACGTAGGCGCCGACCGCGTCGATCTCCTCCGGCGTCAGCTTCGGCGGCTTCCGCTCCGCCTGCGCCTCCTGCCGGACCGCCGGCATGCGGCCGGACGAAGTCTGGAAGTACACAGCCGCGTCACCGACGCCGATCAGGCTCGGCCCGCGGTCCTCCACGCCCTGCAGGTTCGCGCCGTGGCAGGTGATGCAGCTGTTGTTGTAGACCTGCTGACCCAGGCGCAGCTGCGCCGGGTCGCCCTGCGCCTGCGCGGTCTGCGGCTGCGGCACCAGGATGGCGTAACCGAGACCCACGCCGACCAGCGCCACGCCCAGCGCGAGCGCACCGGCGAGGCGGCGGCGCAGCTTGGTGCGGGCGCCGAAGCGGCGCCTGGAGGAGTTCTTGCTGGTGGTCATTCTTCGGCAACCCTTGCTGTCAGTTCAGGCCGGTCCACGGGTGGCGGGCGCGGTCACGGGATGATGTAGATGACCGCGAACAGGCCGATCCACACGATGTCGACGAAGTGCCAGTAGTACGACACGACGATCGCCGAGGTCGCCTGCGCGGGGGTGAACTTGCTCAGCTTCGTGCGGATGAGCAGGAAGACGAAGGCGACGAGACCACCGATCACGTGCAGACCGTGGAACCCGGTCGCCAGGAAGAACACGGTGCCGAACGGCCCGGACGGGATGGTCACGCCCTCATCGATCAGCGAGACGTACTCACCGGCCTGACCGGCGACGAAGATCGCGCCCATGATCAGGGTGATGACGTACCAGCGGCGCAGCCCGTAGACGTCACCGCGCTCGGCGGCGAACACGCCGAGCTGGCAGGTGAACGACGACGCCACCAGGATGATCGTGAAGGGCAGCGCGTACGGGATGTCCAGGTGGATGGGCTCGCCGGTCGCCGTGTTGATCGGCGGCCAGACCCCCGTGGCGTTCTGCGCCTTGACCGTGAAGAACATCGCGAACAGCCCGGCGAAGAACATGAGCTCGCTGGAGAGCCACACGATCGTGCCGACGCTGACCATGTTCGGCCGGTTCAGCGAGTGCACCCGCTGGCTGATGGTGGGAGCTGCCGTTGTCACGGGTCGCATTATGTCTCCCTGCGCGGCGACCTGCTTGCTCGGGTCCGGCACGCCGCGCCCGGGGTGTCGGTCACACCGGCGGACGCGGAGGGTGAGGATCAGGGCGTGAGTTTCTTCGATCGGGTGCGTGACCTGCTGCGAAAGCGCGACGAGCCGGTTCTGACCGTGAACGACGAGGACGTCGCGGTCGTGGCCGAGGCGTTCGACGTCGCCGAGGCGGACTCCGCGGTGCTGGCGAGATCACATCGATGGCGGGCGGCGGAACCGGCGATTCTGCGCCACCACCTCGTCCTGCCGCCGGACCGCGTCACCGAGGCCGCCGCGGTCCTGGCGCAGGACGGGTGGGAGCTGCGCCCCGAGCCCGGCGCCGGCGAGCCCGGCGCCGGCGGGCCCGTCCGGGTGCACGCGCTGCGGGTGCAGAAGCTCGACGCGCTGCACTGCGCGCAGGAGCGCGCCCGGATGGCCGGGCTGGCGCAGCGGCTGGACGGCGACTGGCTCGGCTGGGACGCGTTGCAGCCGATGGGCCTGGGTGGAACCGGACGGGACGGCTAGCATCGACACGACCAGTACAGCGACGAAGCCGGAGGGTCGACTTGTCCGAACAGTCCACACGGATCCTGGTGTTCAGCCACCGACCGCAGGTGCGGGAGTCGATCATCACGGCGGTCGGTCGCCGGCCCGCCACCGACCTGGGCCGGGTCGACTACGTCGAGGCCGCCGGCGTCGCCGACGTGCTGGCCGAGATGGACGAGGGCACGGTCGATCTGGCGATCCTGGACGGCGAGGCCCAGCCGACCGGCGGCATCGGGTTGTGCCGGCAGTTGAAGAACGAGATCGACGACTGCCCGCCGATCGTCGTCGCCGTGCGGCGCAAGGACGACCGCTGGCTGGCCACCTGGTCCCGGGCCGACGCCGTCCTGGTCCATCCGCTCGACCCGCTGACCGCGGCGGAGACGGTCGCGGACGTGCTGCGGGCCCACCGGGTCCCGGTCGTCCGGGGCTGAGGCGCCGCGAAGAGACCGGCCGGTTCCCGGCCGCAGAAAGGTGACCATGGGCACGCAGAACTGGCCCGCGCTGTTCAACCAGCTGATCGCCGGCGCCGACCTGTCCGCGGAGGACACCGCGTGGGCGATGGACCAGGTGATGTCCGGGGAGGCCACCCCCGCCCAGGTGGGCGCCTTCCTGGTCGCGCTGCGCGCGAAGGGCGAGACCCCCGCGGAGGTCATCGGGCTGGCCGACGCGATGCTCGCGCACGCCAGGCGGGTGGAGATCGACCGGCCGGCGGTGGACATCGTGGGCACCGGTGGTGACCGGTCCGGGTCGGTGAACATCTCCACGATGGCCTCGCTGGTCACCGCGGCCGCCGGCGTGGCGGTGGTCAAGCACGGCAACCGGGCGGCGTCGTCGAAGGCCGGCACCGCCGACGTGCTGGAGGCGCTGGGGGTCGCGATCGACCTGCCGCCGGAGGGTGTCCGGCGGTGCGTGAACGAGCTGGGCATCGGGTTCTGCTTCGCGCCCGTGTTCCACCCCGGGTTCCGCCACGCGGGTGCGCCCAGGCGGGAGCTGGGGGTGCCGACGGCGTTCAACCTGCTGGGGCCGCTGACCAACCCGGCGCAGCCCCGGGCGGGCCTGATCGGGTGCGCGTTCGCGGACAAGACGGAGGTGCTGGCGCGGGTGTTCGCCCGCCGGGGCACCACGACGCTGGTCGTCCGCGGGGACGACGGTCTGGACGAGCTGACCACCACCACGACCAGCTCGGTGTGGGTCGTGACGGACGGGGCGGTGCGGGCCGAGCGCCTGGACCCGGCCGAGCTGGGCATCCCGCGCGCCACGGCGGAGGATCTGCGCGGCGGCGACCCCGCGGCCAACGCCGAAGTGGTCCGCGAGCTGGTGGCGGGCAAACCGGGGCCGGTGCGGGACGCGGTGCTGCTGAACGCGGCCGGTGCGCTGGCCGCGGACACCGGTTTCAGCGGGTCGCTGGTGGCCGATCTGTCCGCCGGTTTGGTGCGCGCAGCCGAGGCGATCGACACCGGCGCAGCGGCCGATCTGCTGGCGCGGTGGGCCGCGTTCCGCTGATCGGTTCCGCACAGGGGTGCGGGGCATCCGCGGGCATCGCAACAGCGCACAGCGAAGAGGGCCCACCGGTGGACGACCACCCGGTGGGCCCTCTTCGTACAGCTCGGAAGCGGCGCTGCGCGAACGCTTACTCGTGGTTCGGGCCGGTGTGGTACTCGAACACCAGACCGCCCACGGCGAGGAGGATCAGGATGCCGCCGACGATCAGCATCCACACGTGGAAGAACGCCAGGCCGAGCCCCATGAACGCGGCGGCGCCGGCCAGCCCGATCGGCCAGTAGCTGCCCGGGCTGAAGAAGCCCATCTCGCCCGCACCGTCGCTGATCTCGGCGTCGTCACGGTCTTCCGGCCGCGGCTCGATCCGGCGGCCGACGAACCGCATGTAGCTGCCCGCCAGCAGGGACAGCCCGCCGGTCAGGATGAGCGCGACCAGGCCGACCGGCTCGACGCCGTGGCCACTGCCCAGCCCGGTCCACACGCCGTAGACGATCGCGATGAAGAACGCGAAAGCGGTGACCAAGTCGAAAATCCGGGCTTCGACCTTCATGACGCTGTCCTCACTGTGCTCATGCTTCCAACACCCACGGGAACCAACCGGCTCAGCCGGACTGCGTCCGCAGCGTGCGGTCGGTGTTGAACGGCTTCGTCGTGGTCGCCTGCGGCGCGCACAGCTCGCCGCAGTTCAGCGCGGCCAGCGCCTCGGCGGTCGTGTTCGGCTGCCCGGTGGCCGGGTTGATCTGGGTCCGCAGCTGGATGTAGCGGTCGAACTGGTCGGCCGGCAGCGCGCGGACCTCGAAGTTCATCCCCGAGTGGTAGGTGCCGCACAGCTCGGCACACCGGCCCACGAAGGCGCCCGTCCGGTCGATCGTGTTCTGGAACGACGAGTCCTGGTTGTTCTTCTCCGGGTCCGGGAACACGTCCCGCTTGAAGTGGAACTCCGGCACCCAGAAGGAGTGGATGACGTCGGCGGAGCGCAGGTTGTACTGGATGCGCTTGCCGGCGGGCAGGACCAGGATCGGGATCTCGCTCGAGCTGCCGACGGTCCTGATGAGCTGGCCGTTGGCGTCCTTCGGCGCGCTCGGGTAGTCGAACTCCCAGTTCCACTGGAACGCGGTCACGTCGACCGTGACGTCGGGGTTCGGCTCCTTGGCCAGCACCTTGCTCTCGGTGGTCGCGGTGAAGAAGAACAGCACGCAGACCATCACCAGCGGCAGCACGACGCAGAACAGCTCGAGCGGCACGTTGTACTGGAACTGCCGCGGCAGGTCGCCCGGCTGGTCGCTCTTCTTCTTGCGGTGGAAGGCGACCGACCAGAAGATCAGGCCCCACACGACGACACCGACGGCGAGCGCGGCGATGACCGACCAGGTCCACAGGACACGCATGTCCTCCGACTCCTTGGTCACGCCGACGGGCCAGCCGAACCGCAGCACCTCGTCACCGGAGCACCCGGTCGCCAGGAGCGCGACGAGCCCGGCCAGCGCGGCGACCTTACCGACTTTCGCCGAACGTGATGCCGGAGTGCGCTCATCCCTGCCCACTGCGCAGCGCCCTTTCAACCCAGGCCTCCTTGACGATTTCTGGCTTACCAGCGGGAGCCTAGCCGAGTTCCCCCGATCCGCAGTCCAAGGGGTGACGGTTGGTGGCGGGGGCTGCGGGCATACTGGGCGCTCGACATCCGGCCACGACCTCGAGGTGTGAATATCCGTGTGCGGCCTGCTTGGACTGGTGTGTGCCAGTGAGAACGACGCGGCGAAGGCGCGCGAAGCCGTCGGCGAGGCCATGCGGTGCCAGCGGCACCGCGGTCCCGACGAGCGCGACACCTGGACCGACGCCGAGGTCGTCTACGGCTTCAACCGGCTCGCGTTCATCGACGTCGAGCACGCCCACCAGCCCCTGACCTGGGGTCCTCCGGAATCGCCGAACCGCTACACGCTCAACTTCAACGGCGAGATCTACAACTACCGGCAGCTGCGCGAGCAGCTGACCGCCGAGCACGGTGCGAAGTTCGCCACAGAGGGCGACGGCGAGGCGATCGTCGCCGCCTACCACTACTGGGGCCGCGCCGCGGTGGCGAAACTGCGCGGCATGTTCGCGTTCCTGATCTGGGACGCGGACGAAAAGGTGATCTTCGGCGCACGTGATCCGTTCGGCATCAAGCCGCTGTTCTACGCCTCCGGCCCGGGCGGCACGGCGTTCTCCAGCGAGAAGAAATCGCTGCTGGAGCTTTCCGGCGTGCTCGGGATCACCCAGGAGCTGGACCGGACGGCGCTCCAGCACTACCTGACCCTGCAGTACGTGCCCGAGCCCGAATCGCTGCACACGGGGATCCGCCGCATCGAGTCCGGCACGTCGTTCACCGTCTCCCCCGGCGGGACGCCGCGGGTCGAGCGGTACTTCTTCCCGGAGTTCGCCGCGAAGCCGGTGCGCGGCGAGGCCGAGGCGAAGATCCTGCACGAGCGCATCCGCGACGTGATGCGTGACTCGGTCGGCAAGCACATGATCGCCGACCCGGACATCACCGTCGGCACGTTCCTCTCCGGCGGGATCGACTCCACGGCGATCGCGGCGCTGGCGAAGGAGCGCAACCCGAACCTGATCGCGTTCACCACCGGGTTCGAGCGCGAGGGCTACTCCGAGGTCGACGTGGCGGCCGAGTCGGCGGCCGCGATCGGGGTGAAACACGTCATCCGCACGGTGTCGGCCGACGAGATGATGGACGCGCTGCCGCTCATCGTCTGGTACCTCGACGATCCGGTGGCCGACCCGGCGCTCGTCCCCTTGTGGTTCATCGCGCGGGAGGCGCGCAAGCACGTCAAGGCCGTGCTGTCCGGCGAGGGCTCGGACGAGCTGTTCGGCGGCTACACCATCTACAACGAGCCGTTGTCGCTGGCGCCGTTCGAGAAGGTGCCCGGCAGCGTGCGCCGGGTGCTCGGCAAGGTGTCCGAGCGGATCCCGGAGGGCACCCGCGGCAAGGACCTGCTGCGCCGCGGCGCGCTGCCGCTGGAGGAGCGCTACTACGGCAACGCCCGCATCTTCCGCGACGACCAGTTGCGCGGCGTGCTCAAGACCTTCCGGGAGGGCGTCGGCCACCGCGATGTGACGGCCGAGCACTACCGCACGTCGGCGAACTGGGACCCGGTCGCCCGCATGCAGCACGTCGACCTGTTCACCTGGCTGCGGGGTGACATCCTGGTCAAGGCCGACAAGATGACCATGGCGAACTCGCTGGAGCTGCGGGTGCCGTTCCTGGACGCCGAGGTCTTCAAGGTCGCGGCCGGCATCCCGCTGGACCAGAAGATCACCAAGGAGACCACGAAGTACGCGCTGCGCCGCGCGCTGGAGGGCATCGTGCCCGCGCACGTGCTGAACCGCCGCAAGCTGGGCTTCCCGGTGCCGATCCGGCTGTGGCTGCGCGACGAGATGTACGACTGGGCGCGTGGCATCATCGCCGACTCGCGCACGGACGAGCTGCTCGACAAGCGCGCCGTGCAGCGCCTGCTGGACGAGCACAAGGCCAGCACGCTCGACCACAGCCGGCGGATCTGGGCGCTGCTGGTGTTCATGATCTGGCACGGGATCTTCGTCGAGCACCGCATCAAGCCCGAGATCCCGGAGCCGGTCTACCCGGTGCGGATCTGACCCGGCCGCGGTTGGGGACGGACCGGGGCCGCCGGCCGGCCGCGGTCCGTCCGTCCCGCGAGCGGTGGCGCCGGGCTCAGGCAGGCAGCGCGGGCGCGATCTCGGCGGCGGCGTCCGGACCGAACGCGTCCCCGATGCGGGCGAGAGCGGAGGCGCGGTCCAGCGTCCACTCCTGGGTCCCGATCGTCTCCAGCACCAGCACGGCGATCATCGACCCCAGCTGGGCCGAGCGCTCCAGATCCAGGTCCGCGTTCAGGCCGGCCAGGAACCCGGCGCGGAAGCCGTCGCCGACGCCCGTCGGGTCGGCCTTGGTCAGCTCGGGCACGGCGCCGACCTCGAGGGCCAGCCCGTCCCGGCCGACGATCTCCACGCCCTTCTCGCCCAGCGTGGTGATCCGGATGCCGACGTGGTCCAGCACGTCCGACTCGGACCAGCGGGTCTTCTGGAGCAGCAGCTCCCACTCGTAGCCATTGGTGAACAGGTAGCGGGCGCCGGCGAGGAACCGGCGCGCCTGCTCGCCGTCCATGCGCGCGAGCTGCTGCGACGGGTCGACCGCGAAGGGGATGCCGCGCTGCCGGCACTCCTCCGCGTGCCGCAGCATGCCCTCCGGGTCGTCCGGGCCGATCAGCATCAGCCCGATCCCGCCGACGCGGCCGGCGATCGGGCCGAGCTCGATGTTGCGGGCCTCGGCCATCGCCCCGGCGTAGAAGGTGGCGATCTGGTTGAGGTCGTCGTCGGTGGTGCACACGAACCGCGCGGTGTGCGCCAGCTCCGAGATCAGCACGCCGGCCGTGTCCACGCCGTGGCGCTCCAGCCAGGACCGGTAGTCGGCGAAGTCCGCCCCCGCGGCGCCCACCAGCACCGGGCTCGCCCCGAGCACGCCCAGGCCGAAGGCGATGTTGGCACCGATGCCGCCGCGGCGGACGACCAGGTCGTCGGCCAGGAAGCTCAGCGAGACGCGGTGCAGCTGGTCGGCGACCAGTTGCTCGGCGAACCGGCCGGGGAAGTGCATGAGGTGGTCGGTTGCGATGCTGCCGGACACGGCGATGCGGGCGTTGATTCCCACCGGTTCTCCCTGGCTCCCGAACTCGAGTTACCGGCGGGAAATACCCCGTCGGAGTAAAACTCACCCGCCGACCGACACTACTAGCTGGTAGACCTGTCCGGCGCGCCCGGCTCGACCTAGCGTCGGGTGCGTGAGCACGATGACCGAACCGGAGACCATCGCCGAGCTGATCGACGACTGCGCCGACATCCCCGCCGACCTGCGCGTGGCACGCGCCTCGCTTCCCCGCCCGCCGGCGCCGGGGAACTGGGCCGTCGACGACGCCTGCCACGCCCAGGTGGCCGGGCTGGAGGACTACTAGTTACGCGGACACGACAACGGGCGCCGGTCGAAGCCGACCGGCGCCCGTTGTGCACGTGTGACTCAGTGGAACGAGTCGCCGCAGGCGCAGGAGCCCGTGGCGTTCGGGTTCTCGATGGTGAAGCCCTGCTTCTCGATCGTGTCGACGAAGTCGATCACGGCGCCCTCGACGTACGGCGCGCTCATCCGGTCGACCGCGACGCGCAGGCCGTCGAAGTCGCGGAACAGGTCGCCGTCGAGCGTGCGCTCGTCGAAGAACAGCTGGTAGCGCAGGCCCGCACAGCCACCGGGCTGGACCGCGATGCGCAGGTGCATGTCGTCGCGGCCTTCCTGCTCCAGCAGGGCCTTGGCCTTGCCGGCCGCGGCGTCGCTCAAGGTCACGCCGTGGGTGGCCTCGCCAGCTTCGGCCTGCGTGCCGGTCTGCTCAGCGGTAGTCATAGCTCTCCCTCGGGGTCTTGCCGTGCACCGGGTGGGGGGTGCTCCTCCCTGGTGGAACACCGGGGACACCCGATCTGTTCCGGGCTGGTTCCCGCTTTGGCGCTCGTCTCCATGGTGGCACATCCACGAGGGGGTTGAACACGGACGCCGAGGTCTGGAATAAGCTGGTCGGGTGAGGTTTCTTCGTCGTGGCAGCGCGACCACCGCAGACAGCCCCGAGATCGAGGCGGCCGAGGTGGCCGAAAGCGTCGAATCTCACACCCGGGGCTACACCCCGAGCAAGGGCAGGCCGACGCCCAAGCGCAAGGAGGCCGAGGGCAAGCGCCGCGGCCCGGTCGCTCCCCCGCCGCGCACGATGCGGGAGGCGATGAAGCGCAACCGTGAGCTGCGCAAGGCGAACCCGGCGAGCAAGGAAGAGCGCCGCCGGCTCGCCAAGGAGCGCCAGGAGCGGATGGCCGCCGGTGACGACCGCTACCTGCTGCCGCGGGACAAGGGCCCGGTCAAGGCGTACGTGCGGGACCTGGTGGACTCGCGCCGGCATTTCCTGGGCGCGTTCATGCCGCTGGCGATCCTGGTGTTCATCGTGCTGCTGGTGCCGATCCCGGTGATCCAGCAGTACGTGACTCTGCTGTGCATGGTCGCCCTGGTCGTGATGGCCGTGGAGGGCTACTTCAACGGCCGCCGCATCACCCGGCTGGTCCGGCAGAAGTTCCCGAAGGAGACCGTCAACGGCCGCTCGATCGGCTGGTACGCGTTCGTCCGGGCCAGCCAGATCCGCAAGCTGCGGATGCCGAAGCCGCGGGTCAAGGTCGGCGAAACGGTCTCCTGACCTGGAGTCGCTCCAGGTCGTTAGCAAGGCGAAGCAGTTCGGCGTAGGCTCGCCACCATGGAATTTCGCCGTCTCGGCCGCAGCGGCCTGACCGTCAGTGAGATCGCCTACGGCAACTGGCTCACCCACGGCTCCCAGATCGAGGAGGAGCAGGCCCAGGCGTGCATCAGGGCCGCATTGGACGCCGGGATCACGACGTTCGACACCGCCGACGTCTACGCCAACACCGCCGCCGAGTCGGTGCTCGGCCGTGGCCTGGCCGGGCAGCGCCGGGAGAGCCTGGAGATCTGCACCAAGGTGTTCTGGCCGACCGGCCCGGGCGGTCCGAACGACCGCGGCCTCGGCCGCAAGCACATCATGGAGTCCTGCCACGCGTCGCTGAAGCGCCTGCAGACCGACCACATCGACCTGTACCAGGCGCACCGGTTCGACCCGTCGGTGCCGCTGGAGGAGACGTTCTCCGCGTTCGCCGACCTGGTCCACCAGGGCAAGGTGCACTACATCGGGGTGTCCGAGTGGACCGCCGAGGAGATCACCCGCGGTGCGGCACTCGCCCGGGAGCTGCGCATCCCGTTCGTGTCCAACCAGCCGCAGTACAACATGCTGTGGCGGGTCATCGAGCCGCAGGTCGTGCCCGCGAGCGAGCGGGAGGGCCTCAGCCAGATCGTGTGGTCGCCGATCGCGCAGGGCGTGCTGACCGGCAAGTACCAGCCGGGCCGGCCGCCGCCGGCCGGCTCGCGCGCCACCGACGAGACCGGCTCGCGGTTCGTGCAGCGGTTCCTCCGCGACGAGGTGCTGGAGCGGGTGGCCCGGCTGGAGCCGCTGGCCGCGCGGGCCGGGCTGACGCTGGCGCAGCTCGCGGTCGCCTGGGTGCTGCAGAACCCGAACGTCTCCTCCGCGATCGTCGGCGCCTCCCGCCCGGAGCAGGTGCACGAGAACGTCAAGGCGGCCGGGGTGAAGCTGGACGCCGAGCTGCTCACCGAGATCGATTCGGTGCTGCTGGGCGTGGTGGAGGACGATCCACGCCTCACCGCCCGCGCGGGCTGACGATAGGTTGACGGCGTGACCGACGGGTTGTTTGCCGAAGTCCCGCATCCCGACGAGCCCGCCCGCGCCGGGGCGCTGCGCCGGCACGCCGAGCTGCTCAAGCCGGTCGCGTCGCTGGGTGAGCTGGAGGCGCTCGGCGCGTGGGTCGCGGCCTGCCAGGGCGAGGTGCCACCGCGCCGCTTCCAGCGGCCGCGGATCGTGGTGTTCGCCGGGGACCACGGGATCGCCGCGAAGGGCGTCTCCGCCTACCGGCCGGAGGTGACCGCGCAGCTGGTGCACGCCCTGCTCAAGGGCTCCGGCCCGGTGGCGGTGGCGGCCGCCGTGGCCGGCGCCGGGCTGCGCGTGGTCGATCTCTCGGTGCACGGGGAGACGCCGGTGGCCGAGTTCAAGGTCCGCGCCGGGTCCGGGTCGATCGACGTCGAGGACGCCCTCACCGGCGACGAGGTGCACGCCGCCCTGCGCGCCGGCATGGCGATCGCCGACGCCGAGGTGGACGAGGGCAGCGACCTGCTGGTCGCGGGCAGCATCGGGGTCGGGGCGACCACCCCGGCCGCGGTACTCGTCGCCGCGCTCACCGGCGCCGAGCCGGTCGCCGTGGTGGGCCGCGGTTCCGGCATCGACGACCGCGCCTGGATGCGCAAGGCCACCGCGGTCCGCGACGCCCTGCGGCGGGCGCGCGCCGTGCTGCCGGACCCGGTCGCGCTGCTGCGCACGGCCGGCGGGGCGGACCTGGCCGCACTCGCCGGGTTCCTCGCGCAAGCCGCGGTGCGGCGCACCCCGGTGCTGCTGGACGGGCTGGTCGTGGGCGCGGCCGCGCTGGTCGCCGAGGAGCTGGCGCCGGGGGCGCGGGCGTGGTGGCAGGCCGCGCACGCCGACGCCGAACCGGCGCACCGCATGGTGCTGGAGCACCTCGACCTGAAACCGATCGTCGACCTCGGCATCCGGCTCGGCGACGGCACCGGCGCCGCCACGGCGCTCCCGCTGGTCGTCACGGCCGCCCGGCTGCTGACCGACCTGCCCACCCACGAGGAGACCGCGGTCACCCCGCCGAACGCTTGAACCTCACGTCACGTCAGGTCTTAGCGTCGTGCACACCGGCGCACAAGCGCAGGTGGAAGTGGGTGAAACGGCATGCTCTACAAGGTCGGCGAGCTGGCCAGGGCCACCGGGCTCACCGTGCGGACGCTGCACCACTACGACCACGTGGGGCTCGTGCGTCCGTCCGGGCGCACGGCCTCCGGGCACCGGCTCTACGACGAGCCCGACGTCCGGCGGTTGTACGAGGTGCTGGCCCTGCGGCAGCTGGGCCTGCCGCTCGAGGACATCGGCGCGGCACTGGCGGGCACGTCCGGTCTCGGTGAACTCCTCGAACGGCACCGGGAGCACCTGGACCGGCAGCTGGTGGCGATGCGCACCCTGCGTGCGCACCTCACCACCATGCTCTCGACCGTCGGCGAGCAGGCCGGTGTCACCGACTTCCTGGCTCTCATCAGGGAGGTGACCACCGTGGACGAGACGGTGCGGCAGTACTTCAGCGAAACACAGCTGGCGGAGCTGGCGGAACGCCGCTCGCGGCTCGGCGACCAGGAAGACGTCCAGCGGAAGTGGCAGGACCTGATCCCGCGCGTGCAGCGCGCCGTCGAGACCGGGACCGACCCGGCATCGGCGGAGGGCCGGGAACTCGGCCGCGAGTGGATGTCGCTGCTGGAAGCCTTCCACGGCGGCGACCCGGGCCTGCGGGACTCGCTGTACCGGATGCAGGCCGAGAACTCGGCCGAGATCCAGCACCAGCACGGTGGTCCCTCGCCGGAGCAGCTCGACTTCATCCGGCGGGCGACCCAGGGCTGACGAACAGCGGCCCCCGCGCCGGAACCACCGGCGCGGGGGCCTTGCTCGTCGCAGGTGGATCAGGCCATCTTGCGCATCCAGCCGTGCGGATCGGGGCGGGTGCCCTCCTGGATGCCGGTCAGCTCGGCCCGCAGCTGCATCGTCACCTCGCCGGGCTCGCCGCCGGCGATGGTGAACTCGCCGCCCGCGTACTTGACCCGGCCGACCGGCGTGATGACCGCCGCGGTGCCGCACGCGAACACCTCGGTCAGCTCACCCGAGGCCGCCGCCTTCTCCCACTCCCCGGTGGAGATGCGGCGCTCCTCGACGGCCAGGCCGCGGTCGGCGGCCAGCTGGAGCAGCGAGTCGCGCGTGACGCCGGCCAGCAGCGAACCGGACAGTTCCGGCGTGACGACGCGGGCCCCGGAGCCCGAGCCGAACACGAAGAACAGGTTCATGCCGCCCATTTCCTCGACGTAGCGGCGCTCCACCGCGTCGAGCCACACCACCTGGTCGCAGCCCTGCTCGACGGCCTGCGCCTGCGCCACGAAGGACGCCGCGTAGTTGCCCGCGAACTTCGCCGCACCGGTGCCGCCCGGCGCCGCCCGCACGTACTCGGTGGACAGCCACACGCTCACCGGCTTGACGCCGCCGGCGAAGTACGAGCCGGCCGGCGACGCGATCACCAGGTACCGGTAGTCGTCGGCCGGCGAGTTCACGCCCAGCCCCACCGAGGTGGAGATCATGAACGGCCGAACGTACAGCGCGTCGCCCTGCCTGCTGGGCACCCAGCGGCCGTCGGCCGCGAGCAGCTCCTGCAGCGAGCCGAGGAACAGCTCGTCGGGCAGCTCCGGCATGGCCAACCGCGCCGCCGACCGGCGGAAGCGGGCCGCGTTTGCCTCCGGGCGGAAGGTCGCGATCGACCCGTCCGGCTGCCGGTAGGCCTTCAGGCCCTCGAAGATCGCCTGCGCGTAGTGCAGCACCGAGGTGGCCGGGTCCAGCGTGATCGGCTCGTAGGGGCCGACACCGGCGTCGTACCAGCCACGGTCCTTGCTGTAGCGGATCGACACCATGTGGTCGGTGAAGACGGTTCCGAAGCCGGGCTTCGCCAGTACCTCGGCTACACGCTCCGCCGAGGCGGGAGACGGGTGCGGGGTACGGGTGAAGGGCATCGTGGTCGTCATCGGCCCAGAATAGCTGTTAGTTGGACCTCCGAGAATCGCCGACTCCCTTACCATGGCCCACGTGACCACCAACATGCCGCGACGCGCGACCGACAATTCGGTGTCCGCGGGCCCCGCCTCCGACGTCCGTACCTTCATCGCGGCCGTCCTGCTCACGTTCGCCGCCGGCGAGCTGATGCTGCTCGGCTACGCCCTGCTCGGCGTGTTCGGCGGGATCATCGGCGTGGTCGCCGCGTTCTTCGGCGTGCTGTGGTGGCGCACCATCCACGACAAGCGCGCCTTCCCGCGCGACCTGCCGGTCAAGTCGGTGGTGATCCTCGCGGTGGTGACCGCCGTCATCACCCTGCTGGCGTTCCTGACCGTCGCGTGACCGCCGTGGCGGCCACGACCGCCACGACCGTCTCGAGCAGAGCGAACGGCGGCAGCCAGGCCAGCAGTGTCACGGCCAGTACCGCGGTGATCACCGCCCGCGCGGTGATCCCGGTGGTCATCGACAGCACCGCGGTCACCAGAACCTCGGCCAGGGCCGCCGCCGCGGCGAGCAGCAACGCCTGCTCCGGATCCAGCAGAGCCGCGGCCGCCGCCGCGATCAGTCCACACGGGACGGATGCCCACCGCCACGGCAGTTCCTCCCGCACACCGCCGATCGCGAGCAGCGCGGCGGGCACAGTGGACAGCACGACCACCCCGACGAGCAGCGGATCGAGTGCCTGACCGTCCACCGCGGCGAGCGCGTCGCGCACCGGCACCCCGGACAACGCCAGCCGCACCGGCCCGAGCTGGTACAGCGCGCCCGCGGCGACCGCCAGCACGGCGATCACCGAGCCCGCGAGCCACGCCGGTTTCCGCCGGGGCAGCAACGGGAACAGCACCGCGGCGGACGCCACCAGCCCGCCGGTCGCCAACCGCGGCGCGGTGACCGGCTGGGCCGGCTCGATCGCGAAGCACAACGCCACGAACCCGGCACCCGCCACCAGGAGGATGCCGAGCAGCCACGCCCGCGCGTACCGCGCGAGCCGCAGCCCGGCGGCGCCCGCGGCGGTGACGACCAGCGCGCAGACCGCGGCGGCCCACCGCTGCCCCGGCGCGAGGTAGGCGGCGAACACCGAGGCGCACACCGGCACCAGCGCCAGCCGCGACACCAGACCCGCCGCGGACAGCAGCCGGGCCGGGTTCGCCTTGACCGCGGGTACCTCCGGCACGCACCACGCCAGCAGGGCCGCGACCACGGCGCCGCCGAGCAGCCACCAGCCGCCCGCCCGCGCGCCCACGGCCAGCGCGATCAGCAGTCCCGCCGCCAGCCGCACGCCCACCACCTGCCTCTCCCGCCGGGCTCCGTCCTCATTAGCATGGCTCACGACCTCGCCGGGTAGCCGACCCGGCACGACCGTCGACAGATGCGCGAGGAGCCACAAGTGACCGTGCCGAAGTTTGCCCTGATCGAGAACACCGGCGCCGCGCTCGGCAAGAGCCGCGCCGAGGTCGTGGTGGTCGGGACGCTCCAGGGTGGCAAGGCGGTGACCCTGGCGCCGGGCGCCGAGGCCGTCGACGCGGCCTTCGACGGGGCGCTGGCCGAGGTGCTGGCCACCGTCGGCGCCACCGGCAAGGCCGAGGAGATCGTGAAGGTGCCGACGCTGGGCAAGCTGCCAGCCGCGGTGGTGCTGGCCGTCGGCCTGGGCCGCGCCGCCGAGGACGGCACCGTGACCGCCGAGCAGGTGCGCCGCGCCGCCGGTGCCGCCGGCCGCGCGCTGGCCGGGACGGCGCGCGCGGTCGTCACACTGTCCGCTGTGGACCTGCAGGCCGCGGTCGAAGGCACCGCACTGGGCGCCTACCGGTTCACCGAGTACAAGTCCGAGCCGGGTGAGGCGCCGCTGGCCGCGGCCGACTTCACCACGCCGCAGGCAGGCACCAAGCGGGCGCACACGGCGACGCTGAAGGCCGCGACCGCGATCGCGGAAGCCGTCACCATCGCCCGGGACCTGATCAACACCCCGCCGAACGACCTGTACCCCGCGTCCTTCGCGGAGCGGGCCCGCAAGCTGGCCGAAGCCGAGGACCTCGAGTTCGAGGTCCTCGACGAAAAGCAGCTCAAGCGCAAGGGCTTCGGCGGAATCCTCGGCGTCGGCGGCGGCTCCGCCCGGCCGCCGCGGCTGGTGCGGGTGTCCTACCGGGGCCCGAAGGCGGCCAGGAAGGTCGCGCTCGTCGGCAAGGGCATCACGTTCGACTCCGGCGGCATCTCGATCAAGCCGGCCGCGAACATGGACCACATGACCTCGGACATGTCCGGGGCCGCCGCGGTGCTCGCCTCGGTCGTGCTCGCGGCCCGGCTGAAGTACCCGCTGGAGGTCACCGCCAGCATCCCGCTCGCGGAGAACCTGCCCTCGGGCACCTCCTACCGCCCCGGCGACGTGCTGCGCATGTACGGCGGCAAGACCGTGGAGGTCCTCAACACCGACGCCGAGGGCCGCCTGGTGCTGGCCGACGCGATGGTGCGCGCCGCCGAGGACGACCCGGACTACCTGATCGAGACCTCGACGCTGACCGGCGCGCAGATGGTCGCGCTCGGCAACCGCACCGCCGGGATCATGGGCTCCGACGAGTTCCGCGACCGGGTGGCGGCGATCGCGCAGGCCACCGGTGAGGGCGGCTGGCCGATGCCGCTGCCCGAGGAGCTGCGCGGCGACCTGGACTCGCGGCTGGCCGACCTGGCGAACGTGACCGGGCACCGCTGGGGCGGCATGCTCGCCGCCGGCATCTTCCTGCGCGAGTTCGTCGCGGAGGGCCTGCCGTGGGCGCACATCGACATCGCCGGCCCGGCGTTCAACACCGGCGCGCCGTGGGGCTACACCGGCAAGGGCGGCACCGGCGTGCCGGTCCGGACCATCGCCGCGGTGCTCGCCGACATCGCCGGACAGGGCTGACGATCACCCCGGCCGGCCGGGTGGCTCCCGTCCGTGCGGGGCCACCCGGCCGGTCCGGGTCAGCTCTGCGCGCGCTTTCGCCGCTGGGTGTATTCACGCATGCGCCGGGGGTAACCGACCTTGGCGACTTCGTAGACCGGGATCGCGTGCTTGCGGCCGAACTGCTGCGCGGCATCGAGGCTGCCGATGCGCCGCCGGGTCCATTCGCCGTCGTGCGCGATGAGGACGACCGTGGTCTCGGTGACCGTGGTGCGGGGCTCGACGTAGGCCTCGACGCCGCGCCGCGCGGCCGCCCAGGCCGCCAGGTGGCGCAGGTCCGCGTCGGTGGCGCGGCGCAGCGTGCCTGCCTTTCCGGCACCACGCCGGCGCTTCAGACCGTCGAACAGACCCACCTCGACCACCTCATCTCCGCCTGCCCTCCCCGGCCATTATCCCGTTGATCCAAAGTGCGCCGATTAACACACCCCGGCTACCTCGCAGCCCCCGACTCCGTAGTGACAAGATGATGAGGGTTTGGACGTAAAACGAGGAGTAAACGACGTGAGCGACGCTGGCGCCGACCTGGTGATCCTCGGTGGCGGATCCGGCGGCTACGCGGCGGCTTTCCGCGCCGCGGAGCTGGGACAGTCCGTCATCCTGATCGAGAAGGACAAGCTGGGCGGGACGTGCCTGCATCGCGGCTGCATCCCGACCAAGGCCCTGCTCCATGCAGCCGAGGTCGCCGACACCGCCCGTGAGGGCGAGCAGTTCGGTGTGAAGACCACTTTGGAGGGCGTCGACATCGCCGGCGTCCACAAGTACAAGGACGGGGTCATCAGCCGCCTGTACAAGGGGCTGCAGGGCCTGGCGAAGGCCCATCAGGTCACCGTCGTCGAGGGCACCGGCACGTTCGTCGGCGGCACCACGGTCGAGGTGGACGGCACCCGCTACACGGGCAAGAACCTGATCCTGGCCACCGGCTCGTACTCCAGGACGCTGCCCGGGCTCGAACTGGGCGGGCGCATCATCGCCAGCGACGAGGCGCTGACCCTGGACTGGATCCCGGAGAAGGTGGTCGTGCTCGGCGGCGGCGTCATCGGCGTCGAGTTCGCGAGCGTGTGGGCCTCCTTCGGCGTGGACGTGACCATCGTCGAGGCGTTGCCGCGGCTGGTCCCGGCGGAGGACGAGTTCGCCAGCAAGCAGCTGGAGCGCGCGTTCCGCCGGCGCAAGATCGGCTTCAAGACCGGGGTGAAGTTCACCGGCGCCAAGCAGGACGAGAACGGCGTGAGCGTGTCGCTGGAGTCCGGTGAGACGCTGGAGGCGGACCTGCTGCTGGTCGCCGTCGGCCGCGGCCCGAACACCGCGGGCCACGGTTACGAGGAGGCCGGGGTCGCGATGGAGCGCGGGTTCGTCGTCACCGACGAGCGGCTGCGCACCAACCTGCCGAACGTCTACGCGGTCGGCGACATCGTGCCCGGCCTGCAGCTCGCGCACCGCGGCTTCGCCCAGGGCATCTTCGTGGCCGAGGAGATCGCCGGGCTGCAGCCGAAGCCGATCGACGAGGCCGGCATCCCGCGCGTGACCTACAGCCACCCCGAGGTCGCCTCGGTGGGCCTGACCGAGGCGGCGGCCAAGGAGCGCTACGGCTCCGGCGTGCAGACCCTCACCTACGACCTCGCGGGCAACGGCAAGAGCCAGATCCTCAAGACTTCCGGCGCGATCAAGGTGATCAAGGCGCCGGACGGGCCGGTCGTCGGCCTGCACCTGGTCGGGGACCGGGTCGGCGAACTGATCGGCGAAGCCCAGCTGATCTACAACTGGGAGGCGTTCCCGGAGGACGTCGCTCCGCTGATCCACGCCCACCCGACCCAGACCGAGGCCCTCGGCGAAGCACACCTTGCCCTGGCCGGCAAGCCACTGCACGTGCACAGCTGAGCCGGACCGCAGCCGACAAGATTCAAGGGAGTCAATTCACGATGGCCTTCTCCGTCACACTGCCGGAGCTCGGCGAGAGCGTCACCGAGGGCACCGTCACCCGCTGGCTGAAGCAGGAGGGCGACACGGTCGCGGTCGACGAGCCGCTGCTGGAGATCTCCACCGACAAGGTCGACACCGAGGTCCCCTCCCCGGTCGCCGGCACGCTGCAGAAGATCGTCGCTCAGGAGGACGAGACCGTCGAGGTCGGCGGCACGCTCGCGGTGATCGACGACGGTTCCGGCGGCGACTCCGCCCCGGCCCAGGAGCAGGAGCCCGCGCAGCAGGCCCAGCCGGAGCCGGAGCAGCAGCCCGAGCCGCAGCAGGAGCAGGCGGCGCCGCAGGCGCAGCCGGCGCCGAGCGGGTCCGCCCAGGGCACCCCGGTGACCCTGCCGGAACTCGGCGAGAGCGTCACCGAGGGCACCGTCACCCGCTGGCTGAAGTCGGTCGGCGACCAGGTCGCGGTGGACGAGCCGCTGCTGGAGATCTCCACCGACAAGGTCGACACCGAGGTCCCCTCGCCGATCGCCGGCACCCTGCTGGAGATCAGCGTGGGCGAGGACGAGACCGTCGAGGTCGGCGGCACGCTGGCGATCATCGGTGACGCGAACGCCGCGCCCGCGCCGCAGCAGGAGCAGCAGAAGGCGCCGGAGCCCAAGGCCGAGCCCAAGCCGGAACCGCGGCCCGAGCCCAAGCCGGAACCGGCCGCGCAGGCCCCGGCTCCGCAGCAGGCCGCCCCGCAACCGCAGGCCCCGCAGCCGCAGGCCCAGCAGCCTGCCCCGCAGCCGCAGGCCGCCCCGGCCGCCAGCGACGGCGACGGCAGCGGCCCGTACGTCACCCCGCTGGTCCGCAAGCTGGCCTCCGAGCACGGCATCGACCTGTCGACCGTGACCGGCAGCGGTGTCGGCGGCCGCATCCGCAAGCAGGACGTGCTGGCGGCGGCCGAGGCCAAGCAGAAGCAGAGCGCACCCGCCGCGCAGGCCCCGGCCGCGGCGCCGAGCGCACCCGCCGCCAAGGCGCCGGCCGCGGCCTCGCCGGAGGTGGCCGCACTGCGCGGCACCGTGCAGAAGGCGAGCCGGATCCGCCAGGTCATCGCGCAGCGCACCCGCGAGTCGCTGCAGACCTCGGCACAGCTCACCCAGGTGTTCGAGGTGGACGTCACCAAGATCGCCCGGCTGCGCCAGCAGGCGAAGGCGTCGTTCCAGGAGCGCGAGGGCGTGAAGCTCACGTTCCTGCCGTTCTTCGCCAAGGCGACGGTCGAGGCGCTCAAGCAGCACCCGAACATCAACGCCTACCTCAACGAGGAGACCAAGGAGATCACCTACTTTGGCGAGGAGCACCTCGCCGTCGCGGTGGACACCGAGCGCGGCCTGCTCTCCCCGGTCATCCACAAGGCGGGCGAGCTGAACCTGGCCGGCCTCGCCCGGGCGATCGCGGACGTCGCGGCCCGCACCCGCGCGAACAAGATCAAGCCGGACGAGCTGTCGGGCGGCACCTTCACGATCACGAACCTGGGCAGCAACGGTGCCCTGTTCGACACGCCGATCATCAACCAGCCGCAGTCCGGGATCCTGGGCGTCGGCGCGGTGGTGAAGCGTCCGGTCGTGGTCACCGACGCCGACGGGCAGGACACCATCGCCATCCGGTCGATGGCCTACCTGGCGCTGACCTACGACCACCGCCTGATCGACGGTGCCGACGCCGGCCGGTTCCTGACGACGGTCAAGAACCGCCTGGAAGAAGGCCACTTCGAGGACGAGCTGGGCCGGTAACACCACCACCCGCGAAAAACCCTCCTCCGCCCGCCGCGGAGGAGGGTTTTTCGTTGCCCGCCCGCGGCGGGGGGACGTGCGGGATCCGGCGGCGTGAGCAACGATCGGGGTATGCGTGTACTGATCGCCGGTTCCAGCGGGCTCCTCGGCTCGGCGCTCGTCGCCGCGCTGCGCGACTCGGGCCACGACGTGCGGCGGCTGGTGCGGCGGACGGCCCGGGCCGCGGACGAGCACTCGTGGGATCCGCCGGCGGGCCGGATCGACGACCGCGCGTTCGAGGACGTCACCGCCGTGGTGAACCTGTGCGGCGCGCCGATGGGCCTGCGGTGGAGCGCGGCACGCAAGCAGATGATCCGGGACAGCCGGATCGAGCCGACCGAGGTGCTCGCCGAGGCGGTGGCCGAGTACCGCATCCCAGCCCTGGTCAACGCCTCGGCGATCGGCTTCTACGGCGACACCGGGGACACGGTGGTGACCGAGTCCGCGCCCCGGGGCGAGGGTTTCCTGGCCGAGCTGTGCGAGGCGTGGGAGTCGGCGACCGCCCCGGCGGCCGAGGCCGGATCGCGCGTGGTGAACCTGCGCACCGGCCTGGTGCTCGGCCCGGGCGGCCTGCTCGGGCCCCTCAAGCCGTTGTTCTGGCTCGGGCTCGGCGGGCGGCTCGGCGACGGCGGCCAGTACATGGCCTGGATCAGCCTGCGCGACCACGTGTCGGCGGTCCGGTTCCTCCTCGAGCACGAAACGGTGTCCGGCCCGGTGAACCTGTGCGCGCCGGAACCGGCCACCAACGCGGAGTTCACGCGGGCGCTCGCGCACGTGCTGCGGCGTCCCGCACCGTGGTGGGTGCCGGGGTTCGCGTTGCGCGCGGCGCTCGGTGAGGTGGCCGACGAGATGGCGCTGGTCTCGCAGCGCGCGGTGCCGGCGGTGCTGGAGAAGGCCGGGTTCACGTTCGTGCACACCGATCTCGTCGGCGCACTGGCGGTCGCCCTGTGAGGAGGTGGCCGGCACTCGGCGGGGTGTTCCTCGTCCTGTTCCTCGGGCTGGGCGTGGCCGTCGCCGGGCCGCCGACCGCGGTCGACCTGACCGTCGCCGGGTGGGTGCAGGGCTGGTGGCGGGGAACGCCGGGCCGGATCGCGCAGGTGGTCAGCGACGTGTTCGGACCGGTGGTGCCCGCGGTGTTCGCGGTCGCGCTGGCCCTCGGGATCGTGCTGTGCTGGTGGCGCGGGCTGCGCCGCCCCGCGGGCGTCGGCCTGCGGGTGCTGGGGGTGCTCGCGCTGACCCGGCTGGTGAGCGTGGTGTTCAAGCCGCTGTTCGTGCGCGCCCGGCCCCGCGCGTACCCGGAGTTCAGCTACCCGAGCGGGCACGTGGTGTCGATCTGCGGCACCGGCCTCGCGGCGGTGCTGCTGTGCGTGTGGCTGGCGCCGAGGCTGACCCGGTGGGTGGCGGCGTTCTTCGCGGTCGCGACCGTGCTGTGCGCCGCGAGCCGGGTGGTGCTCGGGGTGCACTGGCTCAGCGACACGGTGGGCGCGGTGCTCGGCGTGCTGGGTGTCGGGCTGCTCACCGCGTGGGCGGTGCGGTTGCTCCCGCCACAGCCCGTGCCGGCCGCTGCGCCGTCGGCGTAATGTGCCCATCGTGAGTCCACAGTCCTGCCGTGCCACCAGCACCCCCGTCCGCGTCAAGAACATCGGGCTGATCGACTACCAGCAAGCCTGGGACCTGCAGCGCGAGCTGGTGACCACCCGGGCGGATTCCGCGGACGCCCCGGACACGCTCCTGCTGCTGGAGCACCCGTCGGTCTACACCGCGGGCAAGCGCACCGAGGAGGCCGACCGGCCCACCGACGGGACGCCGGTGATCGACGTCGACCGCGGCGGGAAGATCACCTGGCACGGGCCGGGGCAGCTGGTCGGGTACCCGATCGTGAAGCTGGGCGACCCGATCGACGTCGTGCACTACGTGCGGCGGCTGGAGGAGGCGCTGATCCGGGTGTGCGACCAGTTCGGCGTGTACACCGGACGGGTCGAGGGCCGCAGCGGCGTGTGGGTACCGGCCGACGAGCGCGGCCCGGAGCGCAAGATCGCCGCGATCGGCATCCGCGTGCAGCGCGGCGTGACGATGCACGGGTTCGAGCTCAACTGCAACGCCGACCTGTCGGCGTTCGACAAGATCATCCCCTGCGGGATCCGCGACGCGGGCACCACGTCGCTGTCGCAGGAGCTGGAGCGCGACGTCCCGGTCGCCGAGGCACTCCCCCTGGCCCGCGACGCCGTGCTCGCCGCCCTGGACGGGGAGCTCGCCGTGTCCGAGGACCGGTGGCTGCGCCGCGAGGACACCGCGCCGTCCGCGCCCGGGGTCACCTTCGCCCTCCGGCCCTGAGCGCGGGCCGGAGGACGGGGGCGATCAGAGCTGCGGAGCCACCTCGGACGCGATCAGCTCCAGGTGGTCCAGATCGGACAGATCCAGCACCTGCAGGTACAGCCGGGTGATGCCGGTGGCCTCCCGGTACCGGCCGATGCTGTCCACCACCTCGGCGACGGTGCCGGCGAGACCGTTCTGCCTGATCTCGCCGGTCTCCCGCCCGATCGCCGCGGCCCGGCGGGCGAACTCGGCGTCGTCCTTGCCGACGGCCACCACCTGCGCGGCCGACCGGATGATGTCCTCCGGGGCGCGGCCGATCTCGCGGCAGGCCGCGTCGACCCGCTCGAACTGGGCGGCACCGGTGGCGGCGTCCACGAACGCCACGTTGAACTCGTTCGCGAAGCGCGCGGCGAGCGCCGGGGTGCGCTTCTTGCCGCCACCGCCGATGATCACCGGCGGTCGCGGCGACTGCGCCGGCTTCGGCAGCGCGGGCGCGTCGGTGAGCTGGTAGTGCTTGCCGGCGAAGGAGAACGTCTCACCTTCCGGGGTTTCCCACAGCCCGGTGATGATCTCCAGCTGCTCGGCGTAGAGGTCGAAGCGCTCCTTGATCTCCGGCATGGGAATGCCGTACGCGTGGTGCTCGGCGTCGTACCAGCCCGAGCCCAGCCCGAAGTCGACGCGGCCGCCGGACATCTGGTCCACCTGCGCGACGGAGATCGCCAGCACCGACGGGTGCCGGAACGTCGCGGCGGTCACGAGCGTGCCCAGCCGGATGCGGGAGGTCTCGCGGGCCAGCGCGCCCAGGGTCACCCACGCGTCGGTCGGTCCGGGCAGCCCGGAGGCCGAGCCCATCTTCAGGAAGTGGTCGGAACGGAAGAAGGCGTCGAAGCCGTTGTCCTCGGTCGCCTTGGCGATGCGCAGGAGGTCGTCGTAGCTCGCGCCCTGCTGCGGTTCGGTGAAGATCCTCAGGTCCACCCCGTCAGCCTAACGACTCAGCTGGTGCGGCGAACCCGGTGCAGCAACTGCATGATCACCTGCTCGACCTGTGCGCCGACCTTCTTCGGGTCCGGCGAGCTCGCGATCTCGGTGGCCGCGCTGTGCAGGGCGCCGAACAGCAGCCGTGCGGTGACCTCGACCGGCACGTCGTCGACCTCGCCCGCCTCGATCAGGTCCTCCAGGCTCGACCGGATCAGCCCGAAGCTCGCCCTGTCCTCGGCCTCACGCCAGCGCTCCCAGCCCATCACCACCGGCGCCTCGTGGATCGCGATGCGCTGGTAGGACGGGTCGAGGCAGCTGGCGATGAACCCGCGCAGCCCGGCCAGGGCCCGCTCCCACGGGGCGCCGCCGCCGGCCATGATCTCTTCCAGCCGCCCGAGGACCTGGCTCTCGACCTTCGCGAACGCGGCCTCGAAGAGCGCCTGCTTTCCGCTGAAATGGTGGTACAGCGCCCCTTTGGTGACCCGCGCGCGCTTGGCGACCTCGTCGAGTGAAGTGTTCGCGTATCCCCGTTTGGTGAACAGCTCGACCGCACTGCTCACCAGGGCCGACCGCGTGGACTCGGAATAGTCGAGGCGCCTGGACCGCATTGTCACCACGCTCACAAGCTTACGCCGGTTTCGCTTTCCATACCCGTGGTATGTTCACCGTGTCGGCACCATACCGACGGTATGCTTCAAACTCTCAGTAGGCGGTCTGCGATGAGCTGGAACGACTTCTACCGGCGGCGCGACATCCTGGACGCCGTCCTGACCGCAGCGGCCCGCGACCCGCGGGGCCCGCTGCCCTTCGACGAGATCCCCGGGGCCGCGGAAACCTTCGGCAGCCGCGAGAACCTGATGCTCGCGCTCCACCACAAGTGGACCCAGCTGCTCAGCGGGCACCTGCGCGCCGAGGAGGCGGAGGACGACGACCACGTGGCCGCGGTCCGGCGCGCCTGGACCGCCACGGTCCGCCGCAACCACACGCTCCACCAGGTCGTCGCCGCGCACCGCGACGACTACCCCGCTCTCGAATCCGCGCACCGCGCCGAGCAGGCGATGCTCGCGGTGGCCGCCGGGCTGGCCGAGCCGGACGAACCGGTGGCGGACATCGTCAAGGTCGGCGCCGCGTTCGAGGCACTGCTGACCGAGGGGCCCGGCGTCCGGCCGGCGCGGCCGTTCGACCGCCTGTGGCGGATGCTGGCCCCGAGCGCGTGATCTTCGTCAGGGCCCGGAACACGCGCCGTCGCCTTACCATCTCGGACATGAAAACGTGGACCGCGGCCGACATCCCCGACCAGACGGGCCGCACGGTGCTGGTCACCGGCGCGAACTCCGGTCTGGGTCTGCACACCGCGCTCGTGCTCGCCGGCAAGGGCGCGCGCGTACTGCTCGCCTGCCGCAACACCGAACGCGGCGAACAGGCGCTGCACACGGTCGCCGCGGCCGCGACGGCCCCGCCCGAGCTGGTCGCGCTCGACCTGGCCGACCTGACGTCGGTCCGGGCCGCGGTGGCCCGGGTGCGCGAGCTGACCGGCGGCGTCCTCGACGTCCTGATCAACAACGCCGGGTTGATGGCGGCGCCGAAGGCCCGCACCAAGGACGGTTTCGAGCTGCAGTTCGGCACCAACCACCTCGGCCACGCGGCACTGACGTGGCTGCTCATGCCGGCCCTGCGGCGCGGCACGCACGCCCGCGTGGTGACGCTGTCCAGCCTGGCGGCCACCGGCGGGCGGGTCGACTTCGACGACCCCAACTTCGAGCACCGCCGCTACAACCCGGCCGCGGCGTACGCGCAGTCGAAGCTCGCCAACCAGATCTTCGCGCTGGAACTGGACCGGCGGCTGCGCGCGGCCGGTGACGCCGTGCTCAGCGTCGCGGCCCACCCCGGGTACACCGCCACCAACCTCAGCTCGACCATGTCGAAGGCCCAGGGCAACACGGTGGTCCGGGCCGTCATGGGCGGGGTCACCGCCCTCGGCGACCTGCTCCTCGCGCAGAGCGTCCGCACGGGTGCGCTGCCGTCGCTGATCGCGGCCACCGCCCCGGATGTCAACGGTGGCGACTACCTCGGCCCGCGCCTGTTCGGCGGCATGCGTGGCGACCCCGCGGTGGTGCGGCCGGTGCGGGCCGCGCTCGACCGGGACAACGGGTCCCGGTTGTGGGAGCTGACGGCCAAGTTGACCGACGTCACCCCGGACCCCGCGTAAGGTCGTTTTCCGGCACCGGGGGCGTAGGCTGGGGCGCGTGACTGTTGTGCCTGAAGGTCGGAAACTGCTGCGGCTCGAGGTCCGCAACAGTGAAACCCCGATCGAGAAGAAGCCGTCCTGGATCAAGACCCGCGCGAAGATGGGGCCGGAGTTCACCGAACTCAAGGGCCTGGTCCGCCGGGAGGGCCTGCACACGGTCTGCGAAGAGGCGGGCTGTCCCAACATCTACGAGTGCTGGGAGGACCGCGAGGCCACCTTCCTCATCGGCGGTGACCAGTGCACCCGCCGTTGCGACTTCTGCCAGATCGACACCGGTAAGCCCGCCGAGCTGGACCGCGAGGAGCCGCGCCGGGTCGCCGAGAGCGTCCAGGCGATGGGCCTGCGCTACTCCACCGTCACCGGGGTCGCGCGCGACGACCTGCCCGACGGCGGGGCGTGGCTGTACGCGGAGACGGTTCGCCAGATCCACGCGCTGAACCCGGGCACCGGTGTGGAGCTGCTGATCCCCGACTTCAACGCCGAGCCCGGCCAGCTGGCCGAGGTGTTCGGCGCCGAGCCGGAGGTGCTGGCGCACAACGTGGAGACCGTGCCGCGGATCTTCAAGCGCATCCGCCCCGGCTTCCGCTACGCCCGCTCGCTCGAGGTGATCACCCGCGCCCGCGAGGCCGGGCTGGTGACCAAGTCGAACCTGATCCTCGGCATGGGGGAAACCCCCGAGGAGGTCGAGCCGGCGATGCGCGACCTGGTGAACGCCGGGTGCGAGATCCTCACGATCACCCAGTACCTGCGCCCGTCGGTGCGGCACCACCCGGTGGACCGGTGGGTCAAGCCGGAGGAGTTCGTCGAGCACGCCAAGGTCGCCGAGGGTCTCGGGTTCGCCGGTGTGATGGCCGGCCCGCTCGTCCGGTCGTCTTACCGCGCGGGCCGTCTCTACGCCCAGACCAAGCGTCACCGCGGCGAGGAACTGCCGCAGAACCTGGCGCACCTGGCCGAGGCCGGGCCGGCCGCGCAGGAAGCCAGCAGCCTGCTGGCCCGCTGAAAGCCAGGGTCTTTCCCTGACGTAAGTGCACTGTGTGCCCGATACCGTGGCCGGTAGCGTGAACAGGGCAGCAAGGGCATAACGGACAGGGGATCGCAGGTGGCGTTGGTAACCGACATCTTGGACTGGCTGCAGGCGCTACCGCAGCCGGCGCTGGTCAGCGCGACGGGCGCGCTCGTGCTGGCCGAGTGCACCATCGGGCTCGGTTTCATCGCCCCGGGCGAGTCGGGCCTGCTGGTCGCCGCGACCACCGCCAACACGGCGCCGCGGTTCCTGATCCTGTGGGCGGTGGTCGCGATGTGCGCCATCATCGGCGATTCACTGGGCTACGCGATCGGCCGGAAGTTCGGGCCACGGCTGCGCGAGACCAACCTGATCCAGAAGTACGGCACGGACGCCTGGGACAAGGCGACGGACGTGCTGCACCGGCGCGGCGCGTGGGCGGTGTTCTTCGCACGGTTCCTGCCGGTGATCCGGACGCTGACCCCGGCCGCGGCCGGTACTTCCGGGCTGGAGTTCCGGAAGTTCCTGCCGGCCGCCGCCGCGGGGGCGACGTGCTGGTCGCTGCTGCACATCAGCCTGGGCGCCGCGATGGGTGAGGCGGCCAAGCGCATCGAGGGCCTGATGAGCACCGGCGGCCTGATCGTGGTCGGCGTGCTGGCCGCGGTGGGCGTCTTCTTCCTGCTGAGGTGGAAGAAGAAGCGGGCGATGGCCAAGCCGGCGGCCCCCGCGGAGAGCGGCACGGTGGAGTAGCCCGCCGCCGGTGCCGGCTCAGCCGGTCGCGTAGCGGCGGGCCACGCTGTGCTCGGTGGAGGCTCCCGCCCGCCAGTCGGCGATCCACGGGCCGGTGCCCTCGCTCGGGTCCAGCACGCCTTCTTCGAGCCAGGTGTGGGCGCCGTCGAGGACGCGGCCGGTCAGCCGGCGGTCGGCGTCGTCGGTGTTGTGCCACAGTTTCTCGAACAGCGCCTCGATCCGCAGTCGCGCCTGCCGGCAGAAGACGTCGGCCAGTTCGTAGGCGGCCTCGCCCTCCCGTTTGTCGTCCTGGCGCTGCATCTCCGCCCGGACGCACGCGGCCGACATCGCGAACAGTTCGGCCCCGATGTCCACGATCCGCCCCAGGAAACCCTGCCGTTGTTCCAGCCCGGCCTGCCACCGCGCCATCCCGTAGAACGTGGACCGCGCCAGCTTGCGCGCCGTCCGCTCGACGTAGCGCAGGTGCGGGGCGAGCTGCCCGAACTCGGCGAACGAGGTGGGCACCTGCCCGCGGCCGGCAACCAGCTGCGGCAACCACTTCGCGTAGAACCCGCTGGCCTTCGCGGCGGCCTTCGCCTTCGCCGGCAGGCCGGCGTCGGCCTCCGCCAGTGCCCCGGCCGCCGCGAGGTGCGCGTCGACCGCCTCGCGCGCGATGAGCAGGTGCATGATCTCGGTCGAGCCTTCGAAGATGCGGTTGATCCGCAGGTCGCGCACCAGCTGCTCGACCCCGGCCGCCCGCTCCCCGCGCGCGGCGAGCGACTCGGCGGTCTCGTAACCGCGGCCGCCGCGGATCTGCATCAGCTCGTCGGCGATCTTGCAGGACATCTCGCTCGCGTACAGCTTCGCCAGCGCGGCCTCGATGCGGATGTCGTTGCGGCCCTCGTCGCTCATGTGGCCGGACAGCTCCTGCACGCTCTCCAGCGCGTACGTCGTGGCCGCGATGAACGAGATCTTGTTCGCCACCGCCGCGTGCTCCGCGATCGGTTTGCCCCACTGCACGCGCGCCGCGGACCACTCGCGCGCGATCTTCAGGCACCACTTGCCCGCGCCCGCGCACATCGACGGGATCGACAGGCGCCCGGTGTTCAGGGTGGCGAGCGCGATCTTCAGCCCCTTGCCCTCGCCGCCGACAACGGCGTCCGCGGGCACCCGCACCTGGTGGAAACGGGTGACACCGTTCTCGATGCCGCGCAGGCCCATGAACGCGTTGCGCCGCTCCACGGTGATGCCCGGCGAGTCCATCTCCACGATGAACGCGGTGATCCCACCCCGGTGCCCCTCGCCGCGCGGCACCCGCGCCATCACCACGACCAGTTCGGCCACCACACCGTTGGTGGTCCACAGCTTGACGCCGTCGAGCAGGTAGGCGCCGTCGCCGGTGGGCGTCGCCGTGGTGGCCAGTCGCGCCGGGTCGGACCCCACGTCCGGCTCGGTGAGCAGGAAGGCGGTGACCGCGCCTTCCGCGCAGCGCGGCAGGAACTTCGCCTTCTGTTCGGGCGTGCCGGCGAGCTTGAGCGGCTCCGGCACGCCGATCGACTGGTGCGCCGACAGCAGCACGCCCAGCGTCGGGTGCACCGAGGCGAGCAGCGCGAGCGCCCGGTTGTAGGTGACCTGCGACAGCCCCAGCCCGCCGTATTCCTCGGGGATCTTGATCCCGAAGCATCCCAGCTCGGCCAGGCCCTTGACGTACTCGTCCGGGATGCGCGCCTCCCGCTCGATCACCGTGCCGTCGAGCGTCTCGGCGTACTCGCGCAGGCGGGTGAGGAACGCCCCGGCCTTCGCGGCGGCGGCCGGGTCGGCCCGGGGGTGCGGGTGGACCAGGTCGAGCCGGAAGCGCCCCAGGTAGAGCTCCTTGGCGAACGACGGCTTGCGCCAGCCGCTCTCCCGGGCCTCCTCGGCGACCGCGCGGGCTTCCTGCTCCGTCACCTTCGGCTGATCAACCACCGAGCACCTCCCCGTGTGCCGTCAAGACCTTTGTGACCAGTGTTACTCGCCGGTAGTGCGGAAGGGAAGCCCCCGGATCGGGGTGGTCAAGGCCACCCGTTCTCCCGTAGCGGGGGCGCGGGGCGCGGAGCACCATGCGAACAGGGAGGTGGTCGGATGGTGGACCTTCCCCGTCCGGTCGGGTTCGTGCTCGGTGGTGGCGGCAGCCTGGGCGCGATGCAGGTCGGCATGCTCCGCGCCCTCACCGAGGCCGGGATCCGGCCGGACCTCGTCGTCGGCACGTCCGTCGGGTCGCTCAACGGCGCGGTCCTCGCTCTGGACCCGGACGACGCGGGCGAGCGGCTGCGCAAGACGTGGAGCCACATGACCCGCCACGAGGCGTTCCCGGGCGGGGTGCTCAGCCAGGTCCGCACCCTGCGGCACAGCAAGACGCACCTGTTCGCGAACATCGGGCTGGCCACGATCGTCGACGACCACCTCGGCCCGGGCACCACCTTCGAGGACCTCGCGCTGCCGCTGGGCGTCGTCGCGACCGTGGTGGACACCGGGGAGGCGCGGCTGTTCACCTCCGGCGAGCTGCGGCCGCCGCTGCTGGCCAGCGCGGCGATCCCGGGGATCTACCCACCGGTCGAGCACGAGGGCCGGCTGCTCTACGACGGCGGGCTGGTCGCGAACGTGCCCATGCGGCAGGCGCTCGCGCTCGGCGCCCGCTCGCTGGTCGTGCTCGACTGCGCCTTCCCCGGCCAGATCCCGTCGCCACCGCAGACGTTCGCCGAGGTGCTGATGTACACGGCGATGGTGAGCATGCGCAACCAGGCCGTGCTGGAGGCGCCGATCGCCGCGGCGGAGGTGCCGGTCGTGTACCTGCCCGGCCCGCGTCCGGTCCGGCTCAGCCCGCTGGACTTCAGCCGCACCGACGAGCTGACCGACCTCGCCTACGAGGCGGCACGCATCTATCTGCGGGAGATCACCGTCGACGGTCCCGGCCTCTACGGCGGCCCCGGCGTGAAGGTGATGTGACCCCGCGGGCAACGCCGTGACGCGGGCCACTTCCGCACAACAAACCGGGTGAGGAGGCGTCTATGCGGGCACGGTAGTTTGCTTGTTCCGCCCACGATTTGCGCAAAGAGACCACATGACAGTCAAGAAGACTTTACTTTCCACCCGCAGGGCGCCGATCACGGCCGGACTGCTCGCCGTGGCGCTCTTTCTGTCGGCCTGCACTTCCGGTGATCAGGGCAATACGAGCAACGGCGGTACAGCCGCGCCGGCGAACTCCGGACAGGCCGCGGTGACCGTGTCCATCGAACCCGCGAACGGCACGAACATCAGCCCCGCCACGCCGATCGTGGTGAAGGCGGCCAACGGCACGCTCACCGACGTGACGGTCCAGAACACCGCCAAGCACACCACGGTCAAGGGCCAGCTCTCGGCCGACAAGACCACCTGGACCTCGTCGGAACCGCTGGGCTACGCCAGCACCTACACCGTCGATGCGCGCGGCGCGGACAGCGCCGGCAAGACGGTCGACCAGCAGGGCCAGATCACCACGGTGGCACCGGCCAAGCAGGCCAATCCGAACCTGATCCCCGCGCCGGGCGCGGTCGCCCAGACGGGGGTGGGCGTCGGTCAGCCGATCGTCTTCCAGTTCAGCTACGGGGTGAAGAACAAGGCCGACGTGGAAAAGCAGCTTTCGGTGGTGTCGAACCCGCCGCAGCAGGGCTCCTGGTACTGGATCGACGACAAGAACGTGCATTACCGGCCGAAGGAGTACTGGCAGCCAGGCACCACGCTGACCGTGTCGGCGAAGATCTACGGCGTCGATTTCGGCAACGGTGTCTACGGCGCGGAGGACCGCACCGAGACCTACCACGTGCACGACTCCTGGATCGCCAAGGCCGACGGCAACACCGAGCAGATGCAGATCCTGCACAACGGACAGGTGGTGAAGACGATGCCCATTTCGATGGGCAAGGACGCCACCCCGACCCACCTGGGCCCGCACGTCATCTCGTTCAAGGCCGAGACCTACCACATGGACTCGTGCACCTACGGCGTCTGCAAGGGCGATCCGAACTGGTACAGCTCGGACGAGAAGTGGTCCGAGCGCATCTCCAACGACGGCGAGTTCGTGCACGAGAACCCGAACAGCGTGGGGGCGCAGGGCAGTTCCAACGTCTCGCACGGCTGCATCAACCTCAACGCCGAGAACGCCCAGTGGTTCTTCCACAACATGGGCCTGGGCGACGTCGTGGAGGTGACCAACTCGGGCGGGCAGGCGCTGCCGGTGTGGGACCTCTACGGCGACTGGGCGCTGTCCTGGGACAAGTGGCAGCAGGGCAGCGCGCTCAAGTGACCGTGTGGTGATCGCGGTTCCGGGACGGCACCATGGGGGCCATGGCCGTCCCGGAACTCGATCACGCGGCGGCTCGTGGAGGGCGCCGCCCGGATCGTCGCGCTCACCGGCGCCGGTGTCTCCACCGACTCGGGCATATCCGGGACTTCCGCGGGGCCGTCCTCACGCAGAACATCGACGGGCTCCACCAGGTGGCCGGGAACTGTCCGGACCGCGGAGCACCGGTGATCATCGTCAACGCGTCCGGAACGCCCTACGACGACGTGGCGGCCGTCGTGCTGCGGGAACCGCTGGGCGAGGTGCTGCCCGCGCCGGTCAGTCGCTGACCGGTTCGCCGTGGGCGGCGATCACGGTGGTGGCCACCAGCGCCGCGGCGATCAGGGCGGTCAGGTACACCGGCACCGGGGTGAGCGACGCCGCCAGCACGAGCACCGCGGCGAGCGGGAAGGCGATCGCGATGGGGCGGCACTCGTTGCGCGGCCCCACGTGCAGCAGCCACACGCTGACCAGGAACACGGCCACCGGCAGCGTCGTGGCCAGTGCGGCGACCAGGCCCGGCGTGTGCGCGGCGCCGGTCATGCGGTCCAGCGCCACCTCGATGCCCACGCCGACGGCGGCGGCCGAGGTGAAGATCAGGTAGTGGCCGTAGCCCCAGGCGAAGCCCTGCCGGAACTGGGCCAGCCGCTGGTGGCCGGGCTGGTCGAAGTACAGCCACCACATCGCGAACACCAGCACCAGCCCGGCGAGCGCGAGCAGCACCAGGTCGAGCAGGTCGTGTCCGGTGTCGATGGCCTCCCGGACGGCGTTGGTGGCGCCGAACACCGTCTCGCCGAGCACGATCAGCGTGAACAGGCCGTACCGTTCGGCGATGTGGTGCCGGTGCCAGCGGGTGGGTGCCGGCCGCTCGGCCCACACCGGCACCAGCATCTCGGCCGCGGCGAGCACCAGGAAGCTGGGCAGCAGCCACGACTCCGGCACGGCGATGCGTGCCACCCAGCCCGCCTGGACGACCGTGATGCCGGCGGCGAACCGCAACGCCGTGGGCCGGCACTCCGGTTCGCTCGCGGCGGCGCGCAACCACTGGGCGACCATCGCCAGGCGCATCAGCACGTAGCCGATCACGATGACGGTGAAGTCGTCGGCGAACGCCCGGCTCACCCCGGCGGCGACCACCAGGGCGCCGCCGATCTGGACGAACGTGAGCAGCCGGTAGGGGCCGTCGTCGGTGTCGAACGCGGACGCGAACCAGGTGAAGTTGACCCAGCCCCACCAGATCGCGAAGAACACCAGCAGGAAGCTGAGCACCCCGTGGCCGACGTGGTTGTCCGACAGCGCGTGGTGCAGCTCGCCCGCGGCCTGACCGACCGCGACGACGAAGCACAGGTCGAACAACAACTCCAGCGGGGTCGCGACGCGGTGTTCCTCGTCGCGGTCGCGCGCAGCCATCGGCCGGTACCAGACCCGGTACCGCCGGTTCGCCGGTGCCACGGACATTGCCTTCCCTCCCCGACGGCCGGATGTGCGCCCATTGCAGCACAGAAAAAGGGGTGGGCCCGGCTCCCCCTCATCCGGGCCCACCCACACGGGTGCCTTCCTGCCGCCGCACGATCCCCCGCGGACGCCGACGGCGCGGCCGGGCGTGACCCTGAGTGTCCACTCTGGAGAGCCCGGAGCGCGGTTCCATCCCCGGAACCGGCCCCGCATCGCCACTGTGCGTAGCTGCCGCCCGAAGCCTGAAGGCTGTACAAGGTTTACCCGGTTGCTCTCCGTCGAGCTAGCACCTTCGGGACAGTCTCACTCATATGGAGCAGCAGGAGTAGCTCTCGGTGATTGATCGTCAGAGCCGCGTACCCGCCGGGCCCGCAGTTCCGCGATTCCGAGACCCAGCGCCACGACGACGAACCCGACGGCGCACAGCATCGACACCGCGAGCGCGCCCGGGAAATCGCCGTGCGTGGCCGGCACGACCGCGCGGAAGACCGAGGCGAGCACCGCCGTGCCGATCGCCGTGCCGATCCGCTGCCCGGTCTGGAGTGCTCCCCCGGCCACCCCGGCCATGCTCGTCGGCACGCACTCCAGGGTGAGCGTGGTGTTGGGCGAGATGACCATCCCGCCCCCGATCCCGGCGGCGAGCAGGGGCAGCGCGACGACCAGCCCGAGGTTTTGCCCGGGGGCGAGCCACGCCAGCAGCGCGACCACCCCCAGCCCGCACGCGACGAGGGACAGGCCGCTGACGGTGAGGCGGCGGCCCCACCGGGCGACGAACCGGCCCGCCACCGCGGCCGACACGGCGGCGCCGACGGCGAACGGGGTGACGGCGAGACCGGACTCCAGCGGCGAGTACCCCAGACCTTGCTGGAAGAACAGGGCGAACACCAGCCAGATCCCGGCGAACCCGCAGAAGTACACCGCGCCGATCGCCGCGCCCGGCGCGTAACCCGGGGTTTCGGTGAACAGCCGCACGTCCATCAGCGGCGGGCGGCCGCGCCGCACCACGCGCCGTTCCCACCACACGAACGCGAACCCGACCACGACCGCCACCCCGAACAACCACCACAGGCGGCGCAGACCCTGCTGCTCGGACTCCACGAGCGGCAGCAGGACGCACAGGACGGCCGCGCCGAGCAGCAGCACCCCGAGGAAGTCGATCTCGTGCCGCAGCCGGGCGGGGCGGCCCTCCGCGCGGGGCACCAGCCGCAACGCCAGGACGAACGCCAGCACGCCGATCGGCACGTTGACGTAGAACACCCAGCGCCAGCCGTGCTCCTCGCCGAACACCGCGATGATGAGCCCGCCCAGGACCGGCCCGACCGCGGTCGAGATGCCGACCACCGAGCCGAACGCGCCGAACGCCTTGCCCCGTTCCGGGCCCTGGAACAGGTCCTGGATCAAGCCGCTGTTCTGCGGCGTGAGCATCCCGGCCGCGCAACCCTGGAGCAGCCGCGCGATCACCAGCACCTCACCGGTGGGCGCGGCACCGGCGAACGCGCTCATCGCCACGAACGCCGCCAGGGCGATGAGGAACATGCGGCGCCGGCCCAGCGCGTCCCCCAGCCGGCCGCCCGACACCAGGACCAGACCGAACGCCAGCGCGTATCCGGACACCACCCACTGCGCGGTGCCCGCGTTCCCGCCGATGCCCTTCTGGATCGAGGGCAGGGCCACGTTGACGATGCTCACGTCGAGCAGGCCCATGAACCCCGCCGTGAGGGTCACGGCCAGGGCCTTCCAGCGGCGCGGATCCTGTTGCCGGGTGAGCGTCACTCCTCCATGGTCGCTTCTGCTCACAGATCGCGCCCGCCACGGTGCTCGCGCCGCCCGCGGCGGGAGGGACGGCCCTGGCGGTTGGCCCCGGTGCCGGCGTGGCCGTTGTGCTGGTGCCCTAGGTGCCCGCGGTGATACCGGGGATGCCCTTGAGCTCGCCCATCAGCATCGAGCTGACCTTGACCGGGTAGTCGTAGAGGGCGAAGGTCGTCTCGCGCTGCCTGCCCACCAGCTTCAGGCGCACGGGGGTGTCGCCGCGGTGGGCGAGCAGGGTCGACTTCAGTTCGCCGACCACGCTCTTGTCCAGGCGCTCCGCCGTGCACCGCAGCACCAGCGGCGGCTCGTCGTCGCCGTTGCCGATCTCCGACAGGTCCAGCGGGACGAGACCACCGCCGAAGACGGACATCTTGTCCTCCCGCCAGTTCACCCGGCCCTTGACCAGGACCGCGTTGTCCTCGACCAGATCGGCCGAGAACATGGCGTAGGACTTGGGGAAGAACAGCACCTCCAGCGAGGCGTCCATGTCCTCCACCGTGCAGATGGCCCAGGGCTCGCCCTTCTTGTTGACCCGCCGCTCCAGCGAGGTGATCAGCCCGGAGATGATCAGCTCGCCCTCCTTCGGCGGGTTGTCCAGGATCGCGGCGATCGGCCGCGGGGCGTGCTTGCGCAGGATCCGCTCGGCACCGTCCAGCGGGTGGGCCGACACGTACAGGCCCAGCATCTCCCGCTCGTAGGCCAGCAACTGCTTGCGCGGCCACTCCTCGTCACCGAACCTCAGGTGCGCCAACGGCGACGACGAGGGCGCGGCCTCCGCCGCGTCACCGTCCGCGCCGAACGCCCCGAACAGGTCGAACTGGCCCATCGCCTCCTGGCGCTTGAGCGGCACGACCGCGTCGACCGCGTCCTCATGGACCTGGATCATCGACAGCCGCGTGTTGCCCAGCGAATCGAACGCGCCCGCCTTGATCAGCGATTCGATGACCCGCTTGTTGCAGGCCACCAGCTCGGACTTGTCCAGGAAATCGGTGAAGGAGGAGTACTTGCCCTTCTCCTGGCGCGTCTTGATGATCGACTCGACGACGTTGGCGCCTACGTTGCGCACCGCGCCCAGGCCGAAGCGGATGTCGTCGCCGACCGCGGCGAACCGCTGGCCCGACTCGTTGACGTCCGGCGGCAGCACCTTGATGCCGAGCCGGCGGCACTCGGACAGGTAGACCGCCGACTTGTCCTTGTTGTCGCCGACCGACGTCAGCAGCGCGGCCATGTACTCCGCGGGGTAGTTCGCCTTCAGGTATGCGGTCCAGTAGGACACGAGGCCGTACGCGGCCGCGTGGGATTTGTTGAACGCGTACCCGGCGAACGGGAGGATCGTGTCCCACAGCGCCTGGATGGCCTCGTCGGAGAAACCGCCGGGAACAAGGTCACTGGCCTTCATCCCTGCGGCGAAGCCCTCGAACTCCTTGTCGAGGACCTCCTTCTTCTTCTTGCCCATCGCGCGGCGCAGCACATCCGCCCGGCCCATCGAGTAGCCGGCGACCTTCTGCGCGATGTGCATGATCTGCTCCTGGTAGACGATCAGGCCGTAGGTGTCGGCCAGGATCTCCTTCAGGGGCTCTTCCAGCTCGGGGTGGATCGGCTTGACCTGCTGCCGCCCGTTCTTCCGGTCGGCGTAGTCGTTGTGGGCGTTCATGCCCATCGGGCCGGGGCGGTACAGCGCGCCGACCGCGACGATGTCGTCGAACACGGTCGGCTGCATGCGCCGCAACAGGTCCCGCATCGGGCCACCGTCCAGCTGGAACACGCCGAGCGTGTCACCGCGAGAGAGCAGCTTGTAGGTCTCCGGGTCGTCGACGCCGAGGGTGTCCAGGTCGATGTCGATGCCGCGGTTGGCCTTGATGTTGTCGATCGCGTCGCCGATGACGGTGAGGTTGCGCAGCCCCAGGAAGTCCATCTTCAACAGGCCGATGGCCTCACAGGACGGGTAGTCCCACCCGGTGATGATCGACCCGTCGTCGCGCTGCCACAACGGGATGGCATCCATCAGCGGCTCGCTCGACATGATGACCGCGCAGGCGTGCACGCCGGCGTTGCGGATCAGGCCCTCCAGGCCGCGGGCGGTGTTGAAGATCGTGGAGACCTCGTCGTCGGTCTCGATCAGCGTCCGCACCTCGGCGGCCTCGCCGTACCGCTCGTGCTGCGGATCCACGATGCCCGACAGCGGGATGTCCTTGGCCATGATCGGCGGCGGCAGCGCCTTGGAGATCTTGTCCGCGATCGCGTACCCCGGCTGGCCGAAGTGCACCCGCGCGGCGTCCTTGATCGCCGCCTTGGTCTTGATGGTGCCGAACGTGATCACCTGGGCGACCTTGTCCGCGCCGTACTTCTCGGTGGCGTAGCGGATCATCTCGCCGCGGCGGCGGTCGTCGAAGTCGATGTCGATGTCGGGCATCGACACGCGCTCGGGGTTGAGGAACCGCTCGAACAGCAGCTTCTGCGGGATCGGGTCCAGATTCGTGATGCCGAGGACGTAGGCGACCAGCGAACCCGCCGCCGAACCACGGCCGGGACCGACGCGGATGCCGACTTTGCGTGCGTAGTTGATGAGGTCGGCGACCACGAGGAAGTAGGCCGGGAAGCCCTTCCCGATGATGACCTCGAGCTCCATGTCGAGCCGCTCGCGGTAGCCATCGGGCGCGCCGTCGGGGAACCGCCACGCCAGACCGCGGTCGACCTCGGCCCGCAGCCACGAAGCCTCGTCGTGCCCGTCGGGCACCTCGAAGACCGGCATCCGGTCCTTGTGCGTGTACACGTCGTCGTAGGACTCGACGCGCTCGGCGATGAGCAGGGTGTTGTCGGCGGCGCCGGGCACCTCGGTGTCCCAGTACTCGCGCATGTCCGCGGCCGACTTCAGGTAGTAGCCGTCGCCGTCGAACTTGAACCGGTTCGGGTCGTTGAGCGTCTTGCCGGACTGCACGCACAGCAGCGCCGAATGCGAGTCGGACTGGTCCTTGGTGACGTAGTGCGAGTCGTTGGTGGCCAGCGGCTTGAGGTCGAGCAGCCTGCCGACCTCCAGCAGCCCCTCGCGCACCGACCGCTCGATCGGCAGCCCGTGGTCCATCAGCTCGAGGAAGAAGTTGTCCGCCCCGAAGATGTCCCGGTAGTCCGACGCCGCCTGGATGGCCTCCTGCTTCTGGCCCAGGCGCAGCCGCGTCTGCACCTCGCCGGAGGGGCAGCCGGTGGTGGCGATGATGCCCGAGGCGTTCTCGGCGATCAGCTCCCGGTCCATCCTCGGCTTGCGGTAGTAGCCCTGGATCGAGGCCAGTGAGGAGAGCTTGAACAGGTTCCGCAGACCGGTCGCGTTCTCCGCCAGCATCGTCATGTGGGTGTAGGCACCGCCACCGGAGACGTCGCCGCCCTCGCCGAACTCGTCGGAACCGCGCTGCGACGCCTGCCCCCAGAACACCGGCTTCTTGGTGAACCGCGACTCGGGCGCGATGTAGGCCTCGATGCCGATGATCGGCTTCAGCCCGGCCTTGCGCGACTGCTGGTAGAACTCGTCCGCCCCGTACATGTTGCCGTGGTCGGTCATCCCGACCGCGGGCATGCCGAGACGGCTCGCCTCGGCGAACAGCGGGGCGATCTTCGCCGCACCGTCGAGCATCGAGTACTCGGTGTGCACATGCAGGTGGACGAAGGAATCGTTCGACACCAGCAGAAACCTCCCCTGTGACCTCACGCCGCCTGCTGCCGGCCTGGAGAGCCAGCGTAGCTCGGGGCACCGACGAAAACGGCGCCGACGTGCCGAGCGAACTTTATTTGACCTCAAGTTCCAGTATCGGCTAGGGTCGAGCCGTGGCGAGAGCGAAATCCTTCGACGTCGACGCGGCCGTGGACAAGGCGATGGAGGTGTTCTGGGCACACGGGTTCGCGGGCACCACGCCGCAGCGCCTGGTCGATGCCCTCGGCATCGGGCGCGGCAGCCTGTACAACGCGTTCACCAGCAAGCACGCTCTCTACGAGCGCGCGCTGCGACGGTACTACGAGCGGGAGACCGTCCGGCTGATCGAGATCCTGGACGGCGCAGGACCGGCGCGGGAGCGGGTGCGCAGGGCGCTCGACCTGGTCGTCGAGGCGGCCCGTGACGACCGCCGGGGCTGCCTGGTGGCCAACGCCGCGGTGGAGTTCGGCGAGTCCGACCCGTCGGTCAACCACCTGGTCCGCCGCACCTTCGAGCGTCAGGAGGCGGCGTTCCGCAGCACCATCGAGGAGGGCCAGCGCGCGGGCGAGATCGACCCCGGTGCCGACGCCCGCGCCCTCGCGGCGTTCCTGCTCACCACCCTCAACGGTATCCGCGTGCTGGCCAAGGCCGATCCCGATCCGGACCGGCTGGCGAGCCTGGCGGAGACGGCGATGCGCGCGCTCTGAGCCGTTCGGCTCCGCGGCGCTTCGCGCTGCGGTGATTTTGTAACTACAGTTCAAGAAAGGGAAGTACGTGGACCTGCGGCTGGACGGGAAGACGGCGGTCGTGACCGGCGCGAGCAAGGGAATCGGGCTGGCGACCGTGCGGGCGCTCACCGCGGAAGGCGTGACCGTGTTCGCGGCGGCACGCAGCGTGAGCGAAGGGATCGGGATCGAGGCCGACCTGACCACGCCGGACGGAGTGGCACTGCTCGCCGAACGCGCCGGTGACGTGGACATCCTGGTGAACAACCTGGGCGGGGTGGTGCCGGCCAGCATGCGGGCCGGGGGCTTCCTGGACATCGACGACGACGCGTGGCTGCGGACCTACGAGCTGAACCTGTTCGCGACCGTGCGGGTGACCCGTGCGCTGCTGCCCGGGCTGCTCCGCCGGCGCGGCGTCGTGATCAACATCTCGTCGATCGGCGCCCGGGCCGCGTTCCCGCCGGTCGACTACGGCACGGCGAAGGCGGCCCTGACCAACCTGACGAAGGCGCTGGCCGAGGAGTTCGGCGCGCGGGGCCTGCGCGCGCTGACCGTCAGCCCGGGCCCGACGCGGACGCAGAGCTGGGCCGACCCGGCCGGGTACGCGGGCGAGCTGGCCGCGGCCGCCGGGGTGCCGCTGGAGGAGTACCTGGCCGGGGTTCCGGCGGCGATGGGCATCACCACCGGACGGCTGAGCGAGCCGGCGGAGACGGCCGCGCTGGTGACGTTCCTCGCCTCGCCACGCGCGGGCAACCTCACCGGCGCCGACTACCTGGCGGACGGCGGAGTGATCAAAACCGTGTAAGTGACGAGCGTCCGCTTGACACAACGGCGAGCCCGCGGCGAGCCTGGCCGTCGTGGTGATCCCTCTGGTCCAGGTGTTCCGTGACGGTCGGGTGGAAAGCGTCCACTTCGGATCGCGAGTGGTCCTCGCGCCCGACGGGACGCTGCTGGAAGCCCGGGGCGAGGTCGACGAGCCGGGCTACCCCCGGTCGACGGCCAAGCTCATGCAGGCCGCCGGCATGGTGCGGCTCGGTCTCGACCTGCCGTCCGACCTGCTCGCACTGGCCGCGGCGAGCCACTCGGCGGAGGAGTTCCACCTGGCCGGTGCCGCCCAGATCCTCGGCGACGCGGGCCTGAGCGAGGACGACCTGCGGTGCCCGGCGCACCTCCCCCACGACCCGGTCCTGCGTGACCAGTGGCTCGCCGACGGCCGCGCGCCCCGCCGGCTCGCGCACTGCTGTTCCGGCAAGCACTCGGCGATGCTCGCCACGGCGAAGCGGAACGGCTGGCCCACCGCCGGATACCTGGACCCGGCGCACCCGTTGCAGACCCGGCTCGCCGCCACCGTGGCCGAGCTGGCCGGCGAGCCGGTCGCGCACACCGCGGTCGACGGGTGCGGCGCCCCGCTGTTCGCGATCTCCCTGCGCGGCCTTGCCACCGCGGTCCAGCGCGTCGCCACCGCGCCGCCCGGCACACCCGAGCACCGCGTGGCCGAGGCCATGCGCAAGCACCCGGAGATGGTCGCCGGCCCGAACCGGGACGTCACGCAGCTGATGACCGCCGTGCCCGGGCTGATCGCCAAGGACGGTGCGGAGGCCGTGCAGATCGCGGTCCTGCCGGACGGCACCACGGTCGCGGTCAAGATCGCCGACGGCGCGGACCGGGCCCGCATGCCCGCGGCACTGGCCGCGCTGCGCCGGGTCGCCCCCGAATACGACTGGGACGACGTCGTCAAGAGGTGTCCCCGCCTGGCCACGCCGAATATGGTCGGTCTGTGACGACCTTGACCGCACTGGACGCAGCAGCCGTCGACCGCCTCCGCCAGGAGACCCCGGGCACCGGCGAAGTCATCCACCTCAACAACGCCGGTTCGTCCCTCCCGCCGGACCGGGTCACCGGCACCGTGCTGGACTACCTGCGCGAGGAGTCGGTGCGCGGCGGTTACGAGACCGCCGCCGCGCACGCCGAGCGGATCGAGGGCGTGTACGGCTCGATCGCCCGGTTCCTCGGCGCCGGCACCGCCGACATCTCGCTCACCGACCACGCCACCCGCTCGTGGCAGGCGGTCTTCTACGCGTTCCGGTTCGGCCCCGGCGACCGGATCCTCACCTGCCGGTCGGAGTACGCCAGCAACGCGATCGCCTACCTGCAGGTCGCCCGCCGCACCGGTGCCGTGGTCGAGGTCGTCGAGGACGACGAGAGCGGCCAGCTCGACGTCGCCGACCTGGAGCGCCGCCTGGACGACCGGGTGAAGCTGATCTCGATCACCCACGTGCCCACCCAGGGCGGCCTGGTCAACCCGGCCGAGGAGGTCGGCGCGATCGCCGAGCAGGCGGGCGTCCCGTTCCTGCTCGACGCGTGCCAGTCGGCCGGGCAGCTGGACCTCGACGTGCGCCGCCTGCGCTGCGACGCGCTGTCCGCCACCGGCCGCAAGTACCTGCGTGGCCCGCGCGGCACCGGCTTCCTCTACGTGCACCCGCGGCTGCGGGAACGGCTCGAGCCCGCGATGCTCGACCTGCACTCGGCCACCTGGACCGCGCCGGCGGAGTTCGAGATCGCCCCGGACGGACGTCGGTTCGAGACGTGGGAACGCAACTACGGTCTCGTGCTGGGCCTCGGCGCCGCCGTCGACTACGCCCTGGAGGTCGGGCTGCCCGCGATCGAGGAGCGGGTGACCGCGCTGGCCGCGCGGTTGCGGGCGGACCTGTCCCGGATCCCCGGCGTGACGGTGCACGACCAGGGCCGGCACCAGTGCGGCATCGTGACCTTCAGCGTCGCCGGCGTCGACGCCGGGGACGTGCGGGACACCCTGTACGGCGCGAAGGTCAACACCTCGGTGGCGCGCCCCACCTCCTACCAGTACGACCAGCAGGTCCGGCAGCTGCCGGACATGGTGCGTGCGTCGGTGCACTACTTCAACACCGAGGACGAGCTGCGCACCCTGGTGGAGACCGTGGAAAAGCTGGCCTGAACCGGACGCACCCGGCAACGCCGCCCTCCCCGGTCCTGTCCATCCGGAGGGACCGGGGAGGTGCCCCGGACGCAGCCGCTAATCGTTGTGGGGCACCGCGGCGACCGGCGTCCTCGCTGCACCGCGGGCGGGAACGATGGCGCCGAGCACGGCTATGACGATCCCGGCCAGCGCCAGCGAGCCCAGCACCGGCGCGTGCCGGACGTCCACCACCAAGTCGGACGGACCGCTGGTCAACGGCCTACGACCCGTTCCGGGAAGTGATCTCCCGGACGGGCAGGAGTTCCACCACGGCGCCCGACCGCTCCAGCAGCGGCGCGGACGCGGCCCGCCGGGGATCGGCGCGGTACGCGGCGAACTCCTGCTCACCGGGGAACGACACCAGGTGCGCCTCGGTGCGGTCGTCGAGGGAACGCACCCGCCGCTCGAGGCGCCCACCGTACTCGGACAGCAGCGGCAGCACCGAATCCTCGTAGGCGTCGAAGGCCGCCGCCCCGTCCTCGGGCAAGCGGGCGAGCAGCAGGAACGTCACGGTCATGGGTCCATCCAACCGGCCCGGGATCACCACCCCCAACGCGGTCCGTTCACCACACGGCTGCCGGGCGCGAACCGGGTCAACTCGCCGGAACGGCGGCCGGACGCTTTCCTCGATCACCGGTTCGCGCTCGTCATCAGACCGTCATCGGGCGCCGGTGCGCGGTCTTCCGCCCCGGTCCGTGATCGCCGCGGCCAAGATCGACGCCGGCATGGCGAGGAGTGCGCATCCGGCTACCGCCGCCGCGGCCGCGAGCCATGGCACGTGGATCGGTAGCGGACCGACGACGCGCACGAGCGCCGCCCATTGTCCGGTCAGCGCCAGTGCCGCCGTGGCGGTGGCCAGGACGACGCCGATCGCCACCACCAAGAGGGACTCCGCCGCGACGAAGCGCAGCACCTGGGATTGGCGGGCACCGGCGAGACGCAGTGCCCGGCGTTCCGGCGCCCGTTGGGCCGCTGCCATCAGCGCGATGTTGACCAGCGCGATGGCGGTGTACGCGAGGATGACGCCGAGCACGGCCAGCAGTCCGAGCCTGCTCGCGGAGCCCCGGTGAGCCGCAAGGCTGTCGGCCCACACCGAGCGGGACACCATCCGGGCGTTGTGCCCCTCGGTCGCCCCGCGCAATGCCTCCTCGACGGCCGCGCCCGGGGTGCCGTCATGGAGCTTCACGTAGGCGACGCTGGGCAGAGCGGTCGGGGGGTCCACGGCCGGCGGCGTGATGTAGGCGTCAGCGCCGGCTCCCGCGGCGAGCACGCCGACCACGGTGAGCGTGGTCGCGGAGCCGTCGGCGCGGCGGAGACGCAGGGTCTCGCCGAGGCCCCGCTCCCAGTCGGCGGAGACCACGATCCCGTGCTCGTCGAGCGCGGAGAACGAGCCTTCCGCCAGAGCGATCCGGACGGCGGACGGAAAGGTACCCGGCTCGACGACCTCGACCGGGCGCTGGATCAGGACGGTGTCCTGGCCTTCCGCGGTGTACACGCTGGTCGGCGTGGAGGTGGCGACGTCGACCCCGGGTGTGTTCCGCAGCCGTCCGACGAGCTCCCGGTCGAGGCCCGCGTCCGTCGTGGGCAGGACGAGATACTCGGCCCGCACGGGTGCGGTCTGCTGGGTGGTGTCCGCCGCGTCGCCGGTCGCGGCTCCGCCGAGCAGCGATACGGCCAGCGCGACCATCACCAGCACCGGCCCCGCGGCCGCGGCTGTCTGCCGGGCGGACGTGAGAGCGGAACCGGCCACCACCATGCCGGTGGCGCCGCGCAGCCGCTCGAGCGGTCTGGCCAGCACCCGCGTGACGGGCCGCACCACGGCCGGAGCGAGGAGGCTGACGCCGGCGACGAGCAGCATGACGATCGGCATCGCCGTCTTGTTCTTGGCCGCCGACTCGGGGTCGAACCCCACGTTGACGGCCATGCTGATGATTCCGCCCAGGAGCGCGGAAAGACCGAGCAGCCAGCGCACCGGTGTCATCGGCCTCGACTCGGCCGCCGCCTGACGCATCGCCTCAACCGGGGCGACGCGCGAGGCACGCCACGCCGCGGCGGCCGCGCCGAGCAGCGCGACGAGAACACCGGCCGGGAACGCCACCAGCGCGGGGACGGCCGAGTGGCTCACTACCGTCCAGGCCGGGGCCATGCCATGGCTGATCAGGCCGTCCAGCGACCACCCGGTGGCGAGGGGCCCGACCACCGCACCCAGTGCGGACGCGACGACCGCGACGGCCCCGGCCTCGGCGAGCACCATCCGGCGCACCTGGCGCCGGGTTCCCCCGACAGTGCGCAGCAGGGCGAACTCCCGCAGGCGCTGCACCACGGTGAACGCGAACGTCGAGGACACGACGAAGATCGCCACGAACGCCGCGAAGCCACCCGCGATACCCGCGATGGTGTTGGCGTTGTTCCGCGCCCGGTCGTCGTCTTGCCTGGTCGGGTCGGCCAGTGCCCGGTCCTGGCCGGTGAGGATCCGGCCGCGGTCGCCGACCACGGCCCGTACGGCGTCGGCCGGTTGCCACAGCGCCAACGCGTCGATTCTCGGCGACAGCGCCGCGGCCCGTGCGTCGGTGAAGAACAGGGTGTCCTGTGGGCCGGCTGACGTGATGCCGACGACCGTGTACGTCTGTGCACCGCCCGCGGTGACGATCCGCACCTGTTCGCCGAGGGTGACCCCCTGACGGGCCGACACGCTCGCCGCGATCTCGCCGTCCGCGGCCGGAGGGCGTCCGGCGGTGAGATGGTGCGGCGCGGTGCGCGCCGCAGACCACGGCCGCCCGGTCGCCGGCGGACCGCCCGCCAGCGCGGCGGGGAAGACCCGGTCGATCACGGCGTCCGGGAACTCGGCCGCGAGGACCGCGGGCAGCCCTCGCGGCTCCGCGGGCCGCGAGGGCTGCCCCGCGATCGGAGGCAGGCCGGTCAGCTCGCCGGGTACGACCACCACCGGCGCCGCGGCGTACCGCTGGGGCGCCCGGTCAGCGGTGGTGACCGTGCTGGCAAGGACCTGCCCGGTCACGGCGATCAGCCCGGCGCCGAGAAACAGAGCGAAGAAGCAACCCACGAAGGACACCCAGCGGGTGCGCAGGGTACTGAGCGCGATGGTCAGCACGACGCCTCCAGCAGCACCATCCGCGACATCACCGAGCGCGGATCGGGATCGACCAGTTCGTCGCGGATCTGGCCGTCGGCGAGGAAGACGACCCGGTCCGCGTACGCAGCGGCCACCGGGTCGTGGGTGACCATCACCAGGGTCTGGGCGTGCCGGTCGACGAGCGTGCGCAGCAAGTGCAGTACGTCGCGCCCGGTCGCCGTGTCGAGCGCGCCGGTCGGCTCGTCCGCGAACAACACCGCGGGCCGCGTGACCAGTGCCCTGGCGATCGCCACCCGCTGCTGCTGGCCACCGGACAGTTGCGCCGGACGGTGCCCGCGCCGGTCCTCGAGCCCGACGGACGCCAACCCCTGGCGCAGGAGATCGGGATCGGGCCGCCGCCCTGCCAGCCGCAGCGGCAGCGCGACGTTCTGCTCCGCGGTCAGCGAGGGCATCAGGTTGAACTGCTGGAAGACGAAGCCGACCTTGTCGCGGCGCAGCTGGGTCAGCTTCCGCTCGCTCAGCGCGGTGAGGTCCGTCCCGCCGAGGAACACCCGGCCGGAGTTCGGACGGTCGAGGCCGGCGGCACACTGCAGCAGCGTCGACTTTCCCGAGCCCGACGGACCCATCACCGCGGTGAACGTCCCATGCCCGAAGGTGACCGACACGTCGTCCAATGCGGTCACCTCGCCACCGTCACCCCGATAGCTACGGGTCACCGCCTCCAGCTTCACCGAGGTGCCGGTCTCGGTCATCATCGTCATCACGGTCTGGTCCGTCCTGCTCGTCTGGGCCGGGGCGGCCGCCCCTACCAGGGGACATTAGGAAGACCGTCGTCCGGCCGGTACCGGACAACCGACTAGGATCCAGACTGGGCAGAAGGGAAATCCGAGGTGACGCCGCTGCACGGCAGGGGGCCCGAACAGGCAACGCTCGACACCCTCCTCGCCGCCGCGTCCGCTGGGTCCAGCGGCACGCTGGTGCTCCGGGGAGATCCGGGTATCGGCAAGACCGCGCTCCTGTCCTACGCCGCCGCGCAAGCTCGCGACACCCACGGCATGACCGTGGTTCAGGCCGCCGGGTTCGAGACCGAGGCGGAGTTGCCGTACGCCTCGCTGCACATGCTCCTGCGTCCCGCGCTGAACCGGATCGACGCGCTGCCCGCCCCTCAGACGGCCGCCCTCAAGCAGGCGTTCGGCCTCGCGCGGGAGGGCGGCGGCGACCAGCTCATGGTCGGCCTTGCCGTGCTGTCCCTGCTGTCCGAGCTCGCCGCCGACGGTCCCCTGCTGTGCCTGGTCGACGACGCGCACTGGCTCGACCACAGCTCGGCTCGCGCGCTGTTGTTCGCGGCCCGGCGCCTGCACGCCGAGGGCATCGCCCTCGTCCTGGCCGCCAGGGACGGCTTCGACGCGGCGGGGCTGCCCGAGCTACGGCTCGCCGGGCTCGACGACGACAGTGCACGGGATGTGCTGGCCGAGCACGCGCCGGGGCTCACCCCTCCGCTGCGGCGCCGGGTCCTCGAAGAGAGCGCGGGCAACCCGCTCGCCCTCGTCGAACTGCCCAGCACCGTGGCGGACCATTCCCGCACCTTCGAACCGCTGCCCCTGCCGCGCCGCATCCAGGACGCGTACGCCGCGCGGATCGCCGAGTTGCCGCCGCAGGCCCGTACGTGGCTGCTGGTCGTCGCGGCAGAGGACGACGGCGATCTCCCGACGGTCCTCGCCGCCAGTGCGCGACTCGGCGCGGGCGCCGGGGCACCGGATGCCGCTGAACGGGCCGGCCTGGTACGGATCGCCGGCGGGCGCGTCACCTTCGCGCACCCGCTCATGCGTGGCGCCGCACTGCGCGCCGTCACCTTCGAGGAGCGCCTCGCGGCGCACCGCGCGCTCGCGGCTGTCCTCACCGACCGGCCGGACCGCCGCGCCTGGCATCTGGCCGCCGCCGCGACGGGCCCCGACGAACAAGCGGCGCTGGCCCTCGAGGAGAGCGCCGCCCGGTCCAGGGAACGCAATGGACACGAGGCCGCCGCACCCGCACTGGAGCGTGCGGCCGAGCTCACCGCCGACCCGGGCCGGCGTGCCCGCCGGCTGATCGCGGCCGCCAGGGCCGCCGTGGACGCCGGTCTGGGCCCGAGGGCGGGCTCACTGCTCGATACGGCCGCCCGGCTGACCGACGATCCGCGAACACGGGCACGGGCACAAGCCCTGCGCGCCCGCATCGCCTTCGACGACGGCGACCCCGGTACCGCGCACGACCTGCTGCTGGCCGCCGCCGGCACCATCGCCGGAGGCAACACCGCCCAGGACCGTGCCGAGGCCGGTCTCCTGCTGGTCGACGCGGCGCGCAACGCGTGGCAGCTCAGCGACACCAGCCGGCTGCGGGCCGCCGCGGACCTGCTGCGCGAACTGGGACCGCACCCCGAGCACGGGCTGGGGCCCGCCGCCGCCGCGGTGTACGGCGCGGCGGAGTTCCTCGAACGTGGCCCGGCGGCGGCGTTGTCGATCATGCGCGCCCTCGTGGACCACGGCCGCAAGTCCTCCAGCAGTCCGGACCTGCGGGTCAACGCCGCCTTCGTCGCCGGCCTGGTCGGCGACTTCGAGGCCGGACGGGAGATCTCCCTGGCCGTCGCCGCCGAGTGCCGCTCGCGCGGCGAGATCGGGTGGCTACCGCTGGTACACCTCACCCTCACCGCGTCCGAGCTCTACCTCGGCAAGTTCCGGGACGCCGAAGCGTCGGCGGCCGACGGGCTGCGGATCGCCGCGGACACCGGCCAGCCCAACCGGGCCGGCTACCTCGAGGGGATGCTCGCCTGGATCTGCGCGGTGCGCGGCGAATACGACCGTTGCGCCGAACTCGCCGCCCACTGCCACGACCACTTCGACACCACCGGCATCGTGAACAGCCTGGCGTGGGCCGAGTGGGCCCTTGCCCTCGCCGATCTTGGCCGGGGCAGGTTCGCGGAGGCGCTCGAACGGCTCGAGCATGCCCAGGAGGGCCGGGTCGGCCGCCAGATCCAGAGCGTCTACTACGCCCCTGACCGCATCGAAGCCGCCTCCCGTCTCGGCGGTCACGACCGCTCGGCGCGCGCGGCGCTGGAGCAGATCACCGCCTGGGCCGAGGCATCCGGGCTCGGCTGGGCCGATGCGGTGCTGCACCGCTGCCGGGCGCTCGTGGAACAGGACTGGCCCAAGGCGCACGAATTGTTCCGTACGGCCGTTCGCCTGCACGCCAACACCGGACGGCCGTGGGAGGCCGCCCGCACCCACCTTCTCTTCGGCGAGCGGCTGCGCCGCGAGCGCCACAAGACCGATGCCCAGCTCCACCTTCGCACCGCCTTGTCAACCTTCGAACGGCTTCGCGCGACCCCGTGGGCCGACCGCGCCCGTGCCGAACTGCGCGCCGCCGGCGCCACCATTACCCCGCGGCCCGGCCGTGACCCGGCGCCATCGCTTTCGCCGCAGGAACTGCGGATCACCCGCCTGGCGGCGACCGGCATGAGCAACCGGGAAATAGCCGGCCAACTGTTCCTGAGTCCGAAAACGGTGAGCTACCACCTCTACCGGGCGTTCCCCAAGCTCGGCGTCACGAGCCGCGCCCAGCTCGCCGGCCTCAGCCTCGCGGACTGAAGCCCCGGGCCGCGCGGCCCGCCCGCGCACCACTTCCGCCAGGTCGCTCGCCAGGCACAGTCACCGCCGCGAGCGCGTGACTGACGGGCACCGCCCAGTTCTTCCACCGGATGCGCCCTGAGGGGTTGCTGATGTCGGGGGTTGGTGGTGTCGGCGTAGCACACAGCGGTCCCCGAGGGCTCGGACACCGGTCACACGTGCGTGTGGAGATGTTGGCTCCATCGGGTTTCCGCGGCGCGAGAACAGGCGGCGGCGTGGTTTCGTGGCGTGCCGCGACCACGACCGAGGAAGATGCTTGTGACGGCAATGACCACCCGGCAGGAGATCGTCCCGCTCACGTTCGGCGGATTCACCTACGAGGGCAGGAAGGTGCGCGGATCGGGCGGCGGGCTCGAGCCGGTCGTCCTGGTCGGCGGCGCGTTCCAGCGCAAGGACGCCTGGGGGCGCGTGGAACGCGATCTGCTCGGCCACGCCGACGTGATCACCGCCGACCTGCCCGGCTGGGGCACCGCGGACCGGCTGCCGCCGGAGTACGGGGTGGACTTCCTGGCCGACGCGCTCGACCACCTCCTCGACCACGTCGCGCCCGGCCCGGTGCACCTCGTCGGCGCCTCCTACGGCAGCGGTGTCGCGCACCGGTGGGCACAGCTGCGGCCCGACCGGGTGCGGCGCGTGCTGCTGGTCGGCACGATGACGCACGTGACCGGTCCCTTGCGGGAGCGCATCGCGCGCAGCGTGGAACTGGCCGAGCAGGGGCGGCACGACGAGTTCACGACCGAGGTGCTGGATCTGATGCTCAGCCGCGAGGCGGGCGTGCAGCGCCAGGCCGCGGTGCGCCGGTGCCTCACCGGGCTGGTGGGCGCGATGACCGGCGCCGACGTCGCGAAGTACCTGGACAACACCCGGCGGCTGCTGGACCACCCCGGTGACGACGGTGCGGTGCTCCCCGTCCCGGTTCTGGTCACCACGGGTGAGCACGATCCGCTGACCACGCCGCGGCTGAGCCGCGCCGCCGCCGCCCGCTGTGCGGACGCGCGCTTCACCGCGATCCGCGGCGCCGACCACCTGGTGCACCTGGAACGACCCGCCGAGATCGTGGACCTCGCGCTCCGGTTCTTCCGCGGCGAGACGCTGTCCGGCTTGCCCTACTGCACGCCGGTCGAGCACGTGGTTCGCGGGGTGGCGCGGTGAAGCACGCCCTGTTCGTCAACGTCGCGGACCACGGGCACGTCAACCCGACCCTCGCGGTGGTGGCCCAGCTGGTCGCCCGCGGGTGGCGGGTGACCTACGCGGTGGGCGCGGAGTTCGTCCCGCAGGTACGCGTGGTGGGCGCGGAACCCGTGGTGCTGCCCGGAGTGCGCGACGGCGGGCCACCGCCGGAGGACCTGATGGCCGGCGTGGAGGTGTACCACCGGGAGGCGCAGGCCGCGCTCCCCGTGCTGGAGGCCGCGATCGCCGGTGACCTGCCCGACGTGATCGTCTACGACTTCGTCGCGTTCGCGGGGAAGGTGCTGGCGCTCAAGCTGGGTGTGCCGATGGTGCAGCTGTCGCCGACGCACGCGCTGTTCCCGGGCTGGGAGCAGGTCGCGTTCGGGGTGCCGAGCCTGTCGGAACTGCCGGTGTACCAGAGGTTCCAGCGATTTCTCGACACCCACGGGCTGGGGTGCTCGGTCGAACAGTTCCAGGCTACCGCCGATCCGAAGGTGGTGTTCGTGCCGCGGGCGTTCCAGATGTCGCCGGAACTGCTCGGGCCGGAGCACACCTTCACCGGTCCGGCGCTGGGCGACCGGTCCTTCCAGGGCCGCTGGCGGGCGCCGGGGGGCAAGCCGGTGCTGTTGGTCTCGCTCGGCTCGTGTTTCACCGACCAGCCGGGGTTCTTCCGGACGTGTCTGGACATGGCGGCCGGGCTGGGCTGGCACACGGTCATGGCGATCGGCCGGCACGTGGACCCGGCCACGCTCGGGCCGGTGCCGGACGACGTGGAAATCGCGGCGATGGTGCCGCAGCTGGACGTGCTGGCCATGGCGTCGGCGTTCGTCACGCACGCGGGGATGGGCAGCGTGCTGGAGGCGCTGTACCACGGCGTCCCGATGGTCGCGGTGCCGCAGATGGCGGAGCAGCGGCTGAACGCGGCGCGGCTGACGGAGCTGGGGCTGGGGGTCACGCTGGACCGGGCGGACGTCACGGTGCAGGCGCTGCACAACGCGGTGCTGCGGGTGTCGTCGGACGCCGGGATCGCCGAGAACGTGCGTGGCATGCGGGAGATCGTGCGGACGTGCGGCGGGGCGGCGGAGGCCGCGGACGTGGTGGCGCGGACGGGTGACCGCTCAGCGGGTTCCGGCACGCAGTTCCAGCAGGCCGTCGGCCAGCTCGGGTAGCGGGAGATCGTTGACCTCGGTGACCGTGCGGACGGCGTCTTCGGGGAAGGCGCCGGCTCCAGTGCAGGCTCCTGCCATGGCACCGGCCATGGCGGCGATCGTGTCGGTGTCGCCGCCCAGGCTCGCCGCGGTGCGGCAGGCGTGCCAAGGGTCGTCGGCGTGCGCGAGCACCGCGAAGGCGGCGGGCACCGATTCCTGGGTGGCGACGCTGGTGCCGATCAGCGTGGCGATGCGCGCGGGATCGAGGTCCCGTGCCCAGCGGATGCGGGCGGCGACGTCCGCGGCGGCGACCCAGTTCCCGCGCTGCGCGGCAAGTTCGGCGGCGGCGATGGCGAGGTCGATCGCGTCCGGCAGGCCCGCCCCGTCGATTCCCGCGCTCACGGCGGCGGCGACCGCGGCGGCCCCCGCCAGGGCGACGCCGGTGTGGTGGGTGACCCAGCTGGCCTCGACCACCCGCTCGACGAGGAGCTCCAGGTCGGGCGGCGTGGCGATCCCGACGGGCGTGATGCGCATGGCCGCGCCGTTGGTGGCACCGTACCGGCCGGCCTGCTCCAGCGGTTCGCCCGCGGCGACGGCGTTCAGCGCGGCACGGGTGGAGGGCCCGAGCAGGCCGTGGACACCGCGACCGCGCAGATCCCGTTCCCAGGCCAGCAACGCCCCGGCGAACCGGTGCGGGTCGATCCGCCCACCGCCGTCGATCAACAGGCGAGCCACGATGACGCACTGCTGGGTGTCGTCGGTGACCGCGCCCGCCGGAAGCCCCCGGGCAGCCGCGAACCCGGTCACCGGTTCGATCTCCGCGGGCGACTTGCCTTCGGTCGGCATGCCCAGCGCATCCCCGATCGCCAGCCCCGCCAACGCCGCCAACGCCCGTTCCCGCACCCGCCCACCCTCCCACAAACAGCACCAGCGGCGGGCAACCCCCTACCGCTTGCCGCTCATGCGTTCAGGTAGCGCGTCGCCACGACGTCGGGGTACTCCACGGGCCTCCCCCGCGACAACGACCACGCCAGCCGCAGGTATTGGGCGTGGGTCCAGGCCAGCGGGGTGGCCGAGGCGGTCGGCGTGCCCGGTCGCACGGCCGGGTAGGGCGGGTTCGTGTCCCACACCTGTTCCGGCAGCAACCCGGTCTCGCCGGCGCACGCGGCCATGTCGCGCAACCGGTTTCGCGCGGCAGGACGGTCGCCGGCCAGCAGTTCGTACTCGCCACGCTCACCGGCGAAGATCGGCCACAACCGGCCGTAGGTCCGTACCACGTCCGGCCGGTTCACGTTCCACGGCCGGCCGTCGGCCTGTTCGCCGTATCCGTCGCCGGAGTAGCGGTGCCAGTGCCGGCCCGACGGCGTGAGCGTGGAGATCCGCGCGTCCACCACCGCCAGCGAGTTCAGCACCACCGGGTCCTGCGCCCGCCGCACACCCAGCCGCACCAGCTCGAGGAAACCGGCGTCCACCACGGCCCGCTGGTCGGTCGTGCCGGGGTTGTTGTTGCCCAGGTCGTACGTCGTCCCGGCGTTCGGGTTGCCGTCCTTCGTCAACCGCAGGAAGTACGGGCGAGGCGAGTACGGCCCGTTGCCGGTCACCGTCCAGCCGTCCACTGCGGCCCGCCACCGGTCCGCCGCGGCGAGGAACCGCGACGGGTCGCGCCCAGCCCGGTGCATCAGGTCGGCCAGGCACACCAGCCCGGCGATCACCGACGCGATCGTGGACGGGGAATAGCCGCTCTGCTCCTCCCACCGCTCCTGCTCGGTGTACGGCGAGGCGTGCCCGTTCCCGGTGTAGGACAACAGGAAATCGCCACCGCGTGTGAGACTGTCCACTGTGGCCCGATCATCTCGGTCGAGCAGCCACGCCAGCAGCATCGGCGCGGCGGTCTCGTCGAGCTGGACCGAAGTCCAGAACGGCGTGCCGTCCACAGTGGTGTTCTGCGGCCAGTGCCCGTCCGGCTGCTGCACGCGCAGCAGGTAGTCCAGCGCGCGTTCCGCGGCCGCCCGGTCGCCGGCGGCGAGCAGTCCGGTGGCGATCTGGTACAGGTCCCGCGGCCACACCAGGTGGTAGGACCCGTACCGCGGCGCCACCGCCCGGTCGAAGCCGAATGCCCACGGCATCGACGGTGACGCGATGAACGCGCCCGGGTTGCGCTTGTCCTCGCTCGCGGCCAGCACCACCACCGAGGTCAGATAGACGCGCCGGTCCGCGTCGGCGGGGGGCTCGGGCAACCCGGCCAGGTACTGCCGCCACCCCGATGCGTACGCCGCCGCGGCGGGGCCGAACCCCCGGGTCAGCGAGGCCCGCGCGGCGCGCACCGCGTGGTCGGCGTCCGCGCCGAAGCCGAGGGCGATTAGTTCCCGGGTGCGGGTCGTGCCGTCGAGCCGCAACCGGCCGAGCTGAACGACGTTCCCGGGCCCGGCCGTCGCGTAGTGGTGCGTCAGCAGGCCGCGGCCGGCGACCAGCTCGGTCCACCCGTCGTTGACCCCGGCGTAGCCGACGGTCGACTCGCTGAACCCGCCGCCCGCCATCACGGCGCAGGCACTGCTGCCGTTCGCCGCGACGAGCGCACCGGCCCGCGGGAAGGCGTGGTCGGTGGTGCCGTCACCGCCGAGCGCCGGATCGTGCAGCACGTACACGCGCAGCGGCCGCCGTGACCGGAACTCGACGTCGACGAGCACCGTGTCCCGGTCCGGATCCGTCACGTACCGGGTGGTCAGGGTCCACCCGGTGCCGCGCGCGGTCTGCCGGTACGCGGGCACCTCCTCGTCCGGGAGTTCCGTGCGGTGCTCGACGTCCGACACGCGCTCCACAAAGGACTCTCCGTCGGTGACGACGATCTGCGTCTCCCGGCTCGCCGGCGTACTCAGGTCCGGGTGGTACACCTCGGAGAGCCGCCCACCCTCGAGCGTGAACCAGACCGGACTGGCCGAGCGCGCGGTTCCGAACCCCAGCTTGCCGGCCGGGGTGAACGTGGTGTCCGCGCCCGGGCCGCCCGGTGCCGCACCGCCGGGATCCGCGCTCGCGGGTGCCGCCGGTGCCGCCACGGCGGAGGCGCCGACCAGCGCGGCAGCACGGAGGAACTCCCGCCTCGAGGTAGCCACCCGTCGACCTCCCACAACCCGGCACCCGAACCGGAAAAGAATTACCAGGACCGTGGGCGGCGGAAAAGGGGCCGCTGGTCCGGGCGATGCTCGCGAACCCGGCCGTCATCCGCGGCGCGAAGCTCAACGTCGCGCTGCGGGAGTGAGCACGAGGGTGAGGAACCCGAAGCAGTGCCGGTAGCCACGCAACCACTCGTCCCGGTGCTCGCTCGCCGTGGCGAGCTGGTCAGGCGCGCGCTCGGCGAGGGAGCCGCTCCAGTTCCACTCGTAGTCGTCCAGCTCGTGCCGGGTACTGAGATGCCCGTAGATGGGCACCCAGCCGTCGCCGGTCACCATGTCGACGGTGGCGGGCAGGTCCGCGAGGTCGCCGAGCAGCTCGACGGCCTCCGCGCTCGGCTCCTGTTCCCAGTACCCGTCGCCCACGATGACCCGCCCACCGGGCGTCAGCAGCTTCCGGGCGGCCGCCAGGGCCGGCAGCAAACCGCCGAACGCGTGCGTGGAGCCGACGCAGAGCACGAGATCCGCGGGCGGGCCGGTGAATTCGGCCGCGTCCAGGTGGTGGAGGGCCAGCCGGTCGGCGAGGCCGCGCCGCGCGGCCTCCCGGCGAGCGTGCTCGAGAGCGACTTCGGAAAGATCGACGCCCTCGCCCCGGGCTTGCGGACGCAGCTCGAGCGCGCGCAGCAGCCACTCCCCGCCACCGCAACCGAGGTCGAGGATGCGCTCGTCCCCGCGCGGCAGGGCCCTGGCCAGCAGTCTGGCCACGGCTTCGTCACCGAGCGGCGCGGCGACGGGGTGATCGGCATGCGCGAGGCGCGAGATCAAGTCACGGTTCACGGCCCGCAGTCTGCCAGCGTGAAGCGCTGGGAGCACCAGGATTTCCGGGCACCGGCGGAGCGGCCGGACGGGTGGGCGCAGCAGGGTTCGAACCTGCGACCCCTTGCTTGTAAGGCAAGTGCTCTTCCACTGAGCTATGCGCCCCGGACCGGCGGCGCCCCGAGGGACCCCGCCGGTGCGAGCATCATTCCGGCAGCTCGGCCACCGCACGCTTCCAGGCGAGCTGGTCGCGCGCCTCACCCGGCTGGTTCACCTCGGCGAAGCGCACCACGCCGTCCTTGCCGATCAGGAAGGTGCCGCGGTTGGCCAGGCCGGCGCCCTCGTTGAACACGCCGTAGAGCTTGGCCACCTCACCGTGCGGCCAGAAGTCCGAGAGCAGGGGGAACTGGTAGCCCTGCTGCTCGGCCCACGCCTTGAGCGAGAACGGTGTGTCCACCGACACACCCAGCACCTGCACGCCCTGGCCGTCGTACTCGGCGAACTCGTCGCGCAGCTGGCAGAGCTCGCCCTGGCAGATCCCGCTGAACGCGAACGGGTAGAAGACCAGCAGCACCGGCTTGTCGCCCCGGAACGACGACAGCGTGACCGGCTGCTTGTTGTAGTCGTTCAGGGTGAAGTCCGGAGCAACTGAACCGACCTCGACCGCCATCGAAGCACCTTCCCATCGCCAACGTTGCGCTTGCCGCACGCCCACCTTAGCGTGCGGCTTCTCAGCGCTGCTTCGACTTGGACTTCGGCGGCACCAGCTTGGTGCCGGACCAGTTCGGCCCGACGCTGATGTTCGAGGTCTGGGCGAGGCCGACGGTGGGCACCGCCTCGGCGATCTCGCTCGGCTCCACGTGCCCGGGCTGCCCGGTCTTGGGGGTGAGCACCCAGATGAAACCGTTCTCGTCGAGCGGCGACCGCGCGTCCATGATCGCGTCGACCAGGTCCCCGTCATCCTCCCGCCACCACAGCAGGACCACGTCGATGACCTCGTCGGCGTCCTCGTCGAGGAGATCGCCGCCGATATGTTCTTCGATCGCGGCACGCAGGTCGTCGTCGACGTCCTCGTCCCACCCGATCTCCTGAACCGTCATGTCCGGCTTGATGCCAAGCCTCTCGGCGACGCTGCTGTGCTCAGCGTCTCCAGCGGCGACCACTGCTGTCACTCCTCCAACTCACGACGCGGACGGCAGGACGCCGCCGCACCCGACATACGGATGGGTGTAGCGAACACGCCCGGAGCCTCCGGCGCAACCGTCCACACCGGATCTCTGTCAACTCGTAGCGCAGCGTAGGGCCCGCCGGGACGGGTTCGCGACCGCAAAACCACCCTCGAGCGAACCCCTCCGGGGATACCTGGCTTAGGGTAGAGATAACGCGCGCGCGTGCGCGCGCGGAACTAGGTGAACGTTACCGCTCAGTAGCGATGACGGGAAGCTCGGATCGAACGACCATGACAGAGAGGACACGGCCACCAGAGGCACCCGTGTCCCGCACTCGAAAGTGACGACCGGCGAGGAGATCCCTTGGCCCCCCAGAACCACCAGGCCGCAGGCAACGGAGCCAGCACCGATCGGGCCCCGGCCCGGGTCCGCGTCATCCGCGACGGATTGGCGGCCCACCTGCCCGACATCGACCCGGAGGAGACCGCCGAATGGCTGGACTCGTTCGACGAGGCACTCGCCCGGGGCGGCCGGCAGCGGGCTCGCTACCTGATGCTGCGGATCCTGGAACGCGCCCGTGAGCGCAACGTCGGTGTCCCGCCGCTGACCGCGACGGACTACGTCAACACCATCCCCACGGAGAACGAGCCGTGGTTCCCCGGCGACGAGGAGATCGAGCGCCGGTACCGGGCCTACATCCGGTGGAACGCCGCGATCATGGTCCACCGGGCGCAGCGGCCCGGGGTCAGCGTGGGCGGCCACATCTCCACGTACGCGTCCTCGGCCGCGCTGTACGAGGTCGGCTTCAACCACTTCTTCCGGGGCAAGGACCACTCCGGTGGCGGTGACCAGGTGTTCATCCAGGGTCACGCCTCGCCCGGCATCTACGCCCGGGCGTACCTCGAGGGCCGGCTCACCGAGTCGCAGCTCGACGGCTTCCGCCAGGAGATGTCGCACGCGGGCGAGGGCGGCGGGCTGCCGTCGTACCCGCACCCGCGCCTGATGCCGTCGTTCTGGGAGTACCCGACCGTGTCCATGGGCCTGGGCCCGATGAACGCGATCTACCAGGCCCGGTTCAACCGGTACCTGCGCGACCGCGGTATCAAGGACACGTCCGACCAGCACGTGTGGGCATTCCTCGGCGACGGTGAGATGGACGAGGCGGAGTCGCGCGGCCTGATCCACGTCGCCGCGGGCGAGGGCCTGGACAACCTCACGTTCGTCATCAACTGCAACCTGCAGCGGCTGGACGGGCCGGTGCGCGGCAACGGCAAGATCATCCAGGAGCTCGAGGCGTACTTCCGCGGCGCGGGCTGGAACGTGATCAAGGTCATCTGGGGCCGCGAGTGGGACTCGCTGCTGCACGCCGACCGCGACGGCGCCCTGGTGAACCTGATGAACGTCACCCCCGACGGTGACTACCAGACGTACAAGGCCAATGACGGCGCCTACGTCCGCGAGCACTTCTTCGGCCGCGACCCGCGGACGAAGGACCTCGTCAAGGACCTGACCGACGCGGAGATCTGGAACCTCAAGCGGGGCGGCCACGACTACCGCAAGGTGTACGCGGCGTACAAGGCCGCGATGGAGAACCAGGGCCAGCCGACGGTGATCCTGGCGCACACCATCAAGGGTTACGGCCTGGGCCCGACCTTCGAGGGCCGCAACGCCACGCACCAGATGAAGAAGCTCACGCTCGACGACCTGAAGCTGTTCCGGGACGCGCAGCGCATCCCGATCAGCGACGAGGAGCTGGAGCGCGACCCGAAGCTGCCGCCGTACTACCACCCGGGCCCGGACTCGCCGGAGATCCAGTACATGATCGGGCGCCGCAAGACGCTCGGCGGGTTCGTGCCGGAGCGGCGCAACCGGGCGAAGCCGCTGGTGCTGCCCGGCGACAAGGTGTACGAGGCCGTGCGCAAGGGCTCGGGCAAGCAGGAGGTCGCCACCACGATGGCGTTCGTCCGGCTGGTCCGCGAGCTGGCCAAGGACGGTGAAATCGGGAACCGGATCGTGCCGATCATCCCGGACGAGGCCCGCACCTTCGGCCTGGACTCGATGTTCCCGACGGCGAAGATCTACAACCCGCACGGGCAGAGCTACACGTCGGTGGACGCCAGCCTGATGCTGGCCTACAAGGAGTCCGAGCACGGGCAGCTGCTGCACGAGGGCATCAACGAGGCCGGGTCGACGTCGTCGTTCACCGCGGTGGGCACGTCCTACGCCACGCACGGCGAGCCGATGATCCCGATCTACATCTTCTACTCGATGTTCGGGTTCCAGCGCACCGGCGACGGCCTGTGGGCCGCCGCGGACCAGATGGCGCGCGGGTTCGTGCTCGGCGCCACCGCCGGCCGCACCACGCTGACCGGTGAGGGCCTGCAGCACGCGGACGGGCATTCGCTGCTGCTGGCGCACACCAACCCGGCCGTGGTGGCCTACGACCCGGCGTGGTCGTTCGAAATCGCCCACATCGTGCGGGACGGCCTGCGCCGCATGTACGGCGAGGGCGGCCCGGACGGCAACGGCGAGAACGTGTTCTACTACCTCACGATCTACAACGAGCCGTACCGGCAGCCGGCCGAGCCGGAGAACCTCGACGTGGCGGGCCTGCTCAAGGGTCTCTACCGCTACGCGGAGGCGCCGGCGGGCGACGGTCCCGAGGCGCAGATCCTGGTGTCCGGCGTGACGATGCCGGACGCGCTCAAGGCGCAGCGGATGCTCGCCGAGGAGTGGGGCGTGCGCGCGGCCGTGTGGTCGGCGACGTCGTGGTCGGAGCTGCGCCGGGAGGCGGTCGCGGTGGACCGGGACAACCTGCTGCACCCGGCGGACGAGCCGCGCGTGCCGTACGTGACGCAGGCCCTGTCCGGCGCGACCGGCCCGGTCGTGGCGGTGTCGGACTGGATGCGGGCGGTACCCGACCTGATCCGCCCGTGGGTGCCGACCGACATGGTCACCCTGGGCACCGACGGGTTCGGCTTCTCCGACACGCGTCCGGCGGCGCGGCGCTACTTCCTGGTCGACGCCGAGTCGATCACGGTCGCCACGCTGGCGGCACTCGCCAAGCGTGGCGAGGTCGCGCAGGACAAGGTGGTCGAGGCCGCGCGCAAGTACCGGATCGACGACGTGACGGCGGCGGGGCCGCAGCTGACCGACGCCGGCAACGCCTGATCCACCGCCGCACCACGGTGCCCGTGACGGCCGCCCCCGCACCGGGGGTGGCCGTCCCGGCACGGTGCGCGAGGATGTCGTCCATGACGCGACGCCGACTCCCCCGGCCCCGCGAGCTGCAGCGGATCCTGCGGCCCAGGCCGGTCGAGCTGAACCCGACCGGCCGGCGGCTGGCGAACGCCCACACCATCGCCGATCTGCGCGCGATCGCGCGACGGCGCACGCCGCGGGCGGTGTTCGACTACGCCGACGGCGCCGCCGAGCTCGAGGAGAGCCTGCGTCGTGCCCGGCAGGCGTTCCGCGCGGTGGAGTTCCACCCCAGTGTTCTGCGTGACGTGTCCGATGTGGACACCGGCGTGGAGGTCCTCGGCGAGCGTTCGGCGCTGCCGTTCGCGTTCGCGCCCACCGGGTTCACGCGGATGATGCACCACGAGGGCGAACGGGCGGTGGTCCAGGTCGCGCAACGGGAACGCATCCCGTACGTGTTGTCGACGATGGGCACCACCTCGATCGAGCAGGTCGCGAGGGCGGCACCGCACGCACGGAAGTGGTTCCAGCTGTACGTGTGGCGGGACCACGGAGCGGGCCGGGAGCTGATGCGGCGGGCGTGGGAGAACGGGTACGGCACGCTGCTGCTGACGGTGGACACGCCGGTGGGCGGGGCGCGGATGCGAGATGTGCGCAACGGCCTGACGATCCCGCCCGCGCTGACGCTGCGCACGTTCGCCGACGGCGCCCTGCACCCGGCGTGGTGGTTCAACCTGCTGACCACCGAGCCGCTGACGTTCGCGTCCTTCGAGTCGTGGCACGGCACCGTCACGGAGCTGATCGACGCCCTGTTCGACCCGGCGCTGGACTTCGACGATCTGGCCTGGGTCCGTGAGACCTGGCCGGGCAAGCTGGTCGTCAAGGGGATCCAGAACCCCGCCGACGCGCGGGAGGTGGTCAAGTGCGGCGCGGACGCGGTGGTGCTGTCCAACCACGGCGGCCGCCAGCTCGACCGGGCACCCACCCCGCTGGAACTGCTGCCGGCCACGCTGGACGCGGTGGGCGGCGACGCCGAGGTGTGGCTCGACACAGGGATCCTCTCCGGCGGCGACATCGTGGCCGCGATCGCGCGGGGCGCATCGCTGTGCCTGGTCGGCCGGGCCTACCTGTACGGGCTGATGGCCGGCGGGGAGCGGGGCGTACAGCGGTGCGCGGACATCCTGCGCGGCGAGATCGTGCGCACCATGCAGCTGCTCGGGGTCAGGGAGATAGGCCACCTGCGTCCAAGCCACGCGATCCTGCGATAACCCCGCAGTGCGCGATGCAACCAAGCGAACCGGAGCGTACTCAACCGCCCGCGCCGCGGTTTCGAAACGTTACTAGGATAGCGGCCCAAGTAGCACATCGAGATGCAGGTATTCGGCCAGCAAATGCTTAAGATGTGCCCCTTCGATTAGTTGCATCCGCCCATGACGAGCAACAAAATCGTGTGAAGCTTTGCCGAAACGCGAAGTCGTCACCAACACGCCACGACTTGCGCGCTTGTCATCCATCACACCGGCAAGCGCACGAACCGCATCCGGTTCCACCGTACCCTTGTATCGCTTTGCTTGAATGACGCAGACCCCGCCCATGATCGGATCTTCGTTAACAGCGAGCGCATCCAGTCCATCGTCACGAGACGCCTGAGTAACCCATGATTTCATACCCATCGCCTCGAAAAGCTGTTTTACGAGTACCTCGAACTCGAATGGCTTCATCTCCAAGAGAACCGGGCGACTATCGAGACCCGCCGCCACGTCCAGAGCTTCCACCAGCCGGTACTTCGACAAGTCGGGGTCAAATATGGGACGCACTGCTTCGAGGTCCCACGGGTGGGGGGACACGAGGGCATTGAAGTACTTTAGACATTCGCCTGGGTCGAGTTCAGTGAGCACTAGCTCCTCGAACTGCTTCCGGGTCGCCGAGACGCTGACCAGACAAGGGCGTTCCGGCTTACCGGTGGCCCTGTTACGCGTGGAAACATGCGCATTGACAGCCACCTCGTCGACAAGATCACTCGGTCGCACCTCGAACACGTCCCGCATAGTCTTCAGAACTATCTGCGCCACCAAATTGGCATACGCTTGCTTGACCTCCCTTGCGCTCCGCGGCTTTGAAACAATTTCATCGCGCGACTTCACATAAGAATATTCGCGATGCTGCGGAATTACGTCAATGCCAGGCAACTCCCGGATTATGAGCAGCTTCTTCGAATCAGACTGGTAGGCCACTTCAACGTCGACGGGCAAGTCTCCAGGAAGAGGCGAGTGCTCTATCAGCAGCTCGAAATAGTCTTCGACGGCCTCGGCCACGCCTGCTGAAACGCGCTTCTCCAGGTCCTCAACCTGAGCATTGTGTTGATTCACTTCCTGTCGGCGAGAGTCCTCGATGTGCCGGTGCCGAGCCTCCGCCGCTGATAGCCCAGCGAGCCTCTCGTGCTCATTGCGCTGATATGTCTGCATGTCGTGTTCGAACCTGACCTTGGCCTGCTGCAATGCGTGTCTATAGGCTCCCTTGAAAACTCGCCCCACTCCTGACGGGGGCGGCGGAGCATAGCGGTCCCATTGCGGTTGCCGCGCCGGGGCGGCGAGGGCGGGCGGAGCCTCAAACGGCCGAGGCTTGAACGACTTGCGCATTTGACTGAACGAGAAAACTCCTCGACGACGAAGACTGTCCACCAACACCTGGCCTAGCTCGTCGAATCGGCGCTGGGCAGCAACAGTTAACGCCGCAGCTTCGTCTTGTTGCTGCCGGACATGCAGTTCTCGCCGGTCGCGAGCTTCTTTCGCCAATGCTCGATCGCGGGCGCGAGCCGCCTGTTCAGCCTCCCTCATAGCCTGCTTGAGCTGCCGCTGCCTTTCTCGTTCCTGCACCATCTGCTGATGCTGGAGCTCAGCGAAGAAACCCCGTTTGCGCGCCACAGCACACCCCCACTGAAACACCGATTCGACAAGCGACCGTATCCCAGGCGGTGCTCGATTGACGATGCGCCAAACCGGCGATCTTTCCGTGTTTTTCCGAGCACGGAGTATCGATGCCAGCAAGGTGAGCGGAACTTTGTCTTCCATGATGCGGAACAATATTGCCGTATCGTGCAAGTTTTCGTGATGACCGAGCAGACACGACCTCGTGCAAGTCAAGCTATCCTAGCCCGCTAGACGTAGTGGTCATGGACGTTGTTGATGGTGGGGTCGGTGTCGGCGCGTCGGGTTGATCATGAGGAAGACGTCCGCGTGGGCTGGAGGGGTCTGACGCCTTACCCGCGCGAACGGAAGTCTTCGTGTCTCACCGTAATTCCCGTTTGACCGAGTACGGGCGGCGGTTGCTCGTTGAGCGAGTCGCCGCGGGGCAGTCGGTGGCGCATGTGGAGGCGGGATGGGGGCGACCGGGCACAAATGGGTGCACCGGCCCCGGGAGGAGGGCGCGGCCGGGCTGGCTGAGCGGACTTAGCCGCCCGCACACCTCGCCCGGGCGGACCCCGCGGAGGTGGAGCGGGAGATCCTGCGGCAGCGGAAGGACCGCCAGCTGGGGCGAGCGCGGATCGCCGGGATCCTCCGGATACCTGCTTCGACGGTGCACCGCATCCTGGTGCGGCACGGGCATGGCCGAAGCTGCCCTGGCTGGACCGTCCCACTGGCGAGCCGATCCGCCGCTACGGGTGGGGCCGGCTGGGGGAGCTCGTGCACGCTCAATACGAAAAACTCGGCCGTCTGCGCGAGGGGGCGGATGGTGGACCATGGTCGGGCAGTAACCAGCACAAGTCCGCCCGTCACGGTGCGCTAGCGGGACGCCGCGGTGAGCTGCTCGACGCGCGTGCTGACCCGGTGCCAGCTCCACCAGCCGTGCACGACCAGGACCGCGAACACGAGGTAGACGGCGGCCGAGAAGTACAACCCGGAGGAGATCTGCAGCGGCACGCCGATCGCGTCGACGACGAGCCACACCAGCCAGAACTCGACCAGCCCGCGCCCCTGGGCGGCGAAGGCCACCAGGGTGCCGACGAAGATCGCCGCGTCCGGCCACGGCGCCCAGGACGCGTGCAGCGCGTCGAGCACCAGCGCCATCACCACGGTGCCCGCCACGAACGCCGCGGCCATGACGATCCGCTCGGCCACCCGGCCGCCACGCACGATCACCCCGAACACCGGGTCGCGCCGCCGCGTCCACGCCCACCAGCCGTAGACCGAGATCAGCAGGATCGCCACCTGCCGGGCGGCCAGGCCGCCCAGGTGCGCCGAGGCGTAGACGGCGAACAGCAGGACCGTGGCGCCGACCTGCACCGGCCAGGTCCACAGCGTGCGACGCTGCGCGAGGAAGACCACCGCCAGCGCGCACAGCTGGCCGACCAGCTCCGCGATGGAGATCCACTGCCCGAAAACGGACAACCCGTGCTGCAACAGAACGTGCATGACGCCTCCCGTCTGCGGCACAACCTGCCACATGCCGCCCGCATTCCGGCACGCGCAGTGAGCCCTGCTACACGCGTGGAAAATTCCTGGCACGATCGAGTGAGAAAACTGGCGGAAAATATCCGATGGCTCCATAGTGGACCTACCGGTGGGGACCGGGGAGATAAGGCCGCCCGGCGCTGCGAGAACCGCAACGCGCCGGGCGGCCTCGCGTTTACCGGACGGCCGGTTAGAGTCGGTTCCGCGATGACCCAGACGAACGGCAGGCGGCCGGCCAAGCACCACGGCCTTTCGGCGAAGACGCTGCGCAGGCTCGAGCACGCCTCGGGACGCCTCGCCTCCGCCAGCGTCGCCGCCATGGAACAGCGGCTGCCCTGGTTCGGCCGGCTGCCCGCCGAGCAGCGGGCGAGCATCCTGCTGATCACCCAGACCGGCGCGGCGGGGTTCGTGGACTGGCTGCGCGATTCGCAGGAGGCGCTCAAGCTCACCACCGAGGCGTTCCGCGGCGCACCCGAGGACCTGTCCCGCTGGATCAGCCTGCGGCAGGCCGTCGGGCTGGTGCGGCTGGCGATGGAGGTGTTCGAGGAGCAGCTGCCGGAGTTCGCCGCCACCGACGAGGAGCACGCCGCGCTGGTCGAGGGCATCCTCCGCTACGGCCGGGAGATCGCGTTCGCCACGGCCAACTCCTACGCCGCCGCCGCGGAGGCACGTGGCGCGTGGGACGCCCGGCTGGAGGCGCTGGTCGTGGACGGCATCGTGCGCGGCGACGCCGAGGAGGCGGTGCTGTCCCGGGCCGCGGCGCTGGGCTGGGAACCGTCGGCGATGGCGACGGTGCTGGCCGGGCGGCCACCGTCGGACGACCCACCGAGCGTCGTGTTCGAGGTGCGGCGCCTGGCGGCCCGGCTGGGGCGCCCGGTGCTGCTCAGCGTCCAGGGGACCCGGCTGATCGTGGTGGCGGGCGGACCGACCGACGGTGACGCCAAGCAGCGGGAGGTGCTCGGCAAGCTGGCCGGCGCGTTCGGCGAGGGACCGGTGGTCGCCGGGCCGACGGTGCCCAGCCTCGCCGAAGCGCACCGCAGCGCCGCCGAGGCGTTGTCCGGGCTGCGGGCGGTGGTCGGCTGGCCGGGGGCTCCGCGCCCGGTGCGGTCGTCGGACCTGCTGCCGGAACGCGCCCTGTCCGGGGACGCCGACGCCGAGCGGCTGCTGATCGAGGAGATCGCGCAGCCGCTGGAGACCGCCGGGCCGACGATGCTGCAGACGGTGGACGAGTACCTCGAGTCCGGCGGGGTGCTGGAGACGTGCGCGAAGAAGCTGTTCGTGCACCCCAACACGGTGCGGTACCGGCTGCGGCGGGCGGCCGAGCTCACCGGCCGCAACCCCGCCGAGCCGCGGGACGCCCTCGTGCTGCGGGTCGCCCTGACCGTGGGCAGGCTCGCCCGGGCGCGCGGCCTCTGGTAACCCGCCGGTCAACGGCTGCTGGTGACCGGTCTCACTTCCGGGGTGCCCGGAACCGACAACACATCGCCGCTGGAAGAGGACACCCGGGCGGCATCTTTGTAGGTCTTCTACAAGATCGCCGCTCCGACTTGGTGACCAGCGGCATCCCGGCCCCGGCCGGCGAGCATGTTCCCTTGAAGGCGTGACAGCAGTGCTCGCTCCCGGGCAGGGCTCCCAAGCGCCCGGCATGTTCTCCCCCTGGCTCGAACTCGACGGTACCCGCGACAAGCTCGCGCGCTGGTCGGAGCGGACCGGGCTCGATCTGGTCCACCTCGGCACCGAGGCCGACGCCGAGACCATCCAGGACACCGCGATCACGCAGCCGCTGATCGTCGCGCTCTCGCTGCTGGCCTTCGACGCACTGGGCGACGTCCCGTCCGGCGCCCCGGTCGCCGGCCACTCGGTGGGCGAGCTGGCGGCCGCCGCCGCGGCCGGCGTGCTCACCGCCGAGGAGGCCGTCGCACTGGCCGCGGTGCGGGGCGCGGAGATGGCGAAGGCGTGCGCGATCGAGCCGACCTCGATGGCCGCCGTCATGCTGGGCGACCCGGACGAGGTGGTCGCGTGGCTGGCGGATCACGGCCTGGTCGCCGCGAACCGCAACGGCGCCGGCCAGATCGTCGCCTCCGGGGCCAAGGACGCGATCGAGCGCATCGTCGCCGAGCCGCTGGCGGGCACGAAGGTCCGGCCGCTGAAGGTCGCCGGCGCCTTCCACACCCAGTACATGGCCCCCGCCGAGGAGGCCCTGCGCACACACGCCGCGTCCATCACGCCGAAGGACCCGGTCCGCCCGCTGCTGTCCAACGCCGACGGCACCGTGGTCACCAGCGGCGCCGAGTACCTGGAGCGGCTGGTCAAGCAGGTCACGCGCCCGGTCCGCTGGGATCTGACGATGGACGGGCTGGTCGAGCTGGGCGTCACCGCCACGGTCGAGCTGCCGCCCGCGGGGACCCTGACCGGGCTGGTCAAGCGCCAGCTCAAGGGCACGGTCACGCAGACCGTCGCCGTGAAGACTCCCGCCGACCTGCCCGCCGCCAAGGAGATCCTGTGAGTCCGGTGTTGCGTCAGAAGCAGGGCCCGGCCGCCACGCGCATCCTCGGCGTCGGCAGCTACCAGCCCGAACGCGTCGTCACCAACGACGACCTGTCCCAGATCATGGACACCAGCGACCAGTGGATCCGGGATCGGGTCGGCATCATCGAGCGCCGGTTCGCCGACAAGGACGAGCTGCTCGTCGACATGGCGGTCAAGGCGGGCACCGCGGCGCTGGCCGACGCCGGCCTGCAGGCGGCCGACGTGGACACGGTGATCGTGCCGAACTGCACCATGCCGTCGCCGATCCCGAACGCGGCCGGCCAGGTCGCCGACCGGATCGGGGTCAAGGCCGCGGGCGCGTTCGACCTCAACGCCGCGTGCGCCGGGTTCTGCTACGGCCTCGGCGTCGCCTCCGACCTGATCCGCGCCGGCTCGGCCGGGCGGGTGCTGGTGATCGGCGCGGAGAAACTGACCGACGTGGTCGACCCGGTGGACCGCGCCAACGCGATCATCTTCGCCGACGGCGCGGGCGCCGCGGTGGTCGGGCCGTCGGACGAGCCGGGCATCGGGCCGGTCTCCTGGGGCAGCGCCGGGGACCTGGTCGACACCATCTACATGCGCGACCACCGCTACATCTACCAGGAGGGCCAGTCGGTCTTCCGGTGGGCGACCACGCAGATCGCGCCGATCGCGTTGCGGGCGGTCGAGCTGGCCGGGCTGCAGCCGTCGGACATCGACGTGCTCATCCCGCACCAGGCGAACCTGCGGATCGTGGACGCGATCGCCAAGCGCCTGCGCGCCAAGGGCGCGCGGGAGGACCTGATCGTCGCCGACGACATCACGTACTCCGGCAACACCTCGTCCGCGTCGATTCCGATGGCGCTGGACCACATGCGGAAAGCGGGCACCGTCAACACGGGTGACGTCGTGCTGATGGTTGGATTCGGCGCGGGCCTGTCCTACGCCGGACAGGTCGTCATCTGCCCGTGATACCACTATCGCCGGCAGGCACGGGCCTGCCGGTGTCGAACCCTCAGAAAGGAAACACCATCGTGGCGGACAAGCAGGAGATCCTCAACGGCCTCGCGGAGATCGTCGAGGAGGTCGCGGGCGTCTCGCAGGACGACGTGAGCCTGGAGAAGTCCTTCGTCGACGACCTGGACATCGACTCGCTGTCGATGGTGGAGATCGCGGTGCAGGCCGAGGACAAGTTCGGGGTCAAGATCCCGGACGACGAGCTGGCCAACCTCAAGACCGTCGGCGACGCCGTGGACTACGTCGCCGCGAACGCCAAGTAAGCACGAGCTGAATTCTTCGGCTGAACCTCGGGGAGACTCCGCATGAGCAACATCGACGTCGTGATCACCGGGATCGGCGCGACGACGCCACTCGGCGGGGACGTCGCGTCCACGTGGGAGGGCTTGCTCGCCGGCCGCAGCGGCATCCGGCGGATCGAGGCCGACTGGGTCGAGAGGTTCGACCTGCCGGTCAAGATCGGCGCCACACTCGCCGAGGATCCGGCGGAGAAGCTGCCGCGCGTGCAGGCACGCCGGCTGGACCGGTGTGAGCAGATCGCGCTCATCGCCGCCCGGCAGGCGTGGGCGGACGCCGGTTTCGAACAGCCCGGCGACGAGCACACCGACGTCGACCCGGACCGGCTCGGCGTGTCCATCGGCACCGGCATCGGCGGCCCGCTGACGCTGCTGGCCATGGACGACCTGCTGGAGGAGCACGGCATCCGGAAGGTCTCGCCGCTGACCGTGCCGATGCTGATGCCGAACGGGCCGGCCGCGCACGTCGGCATCGACCTCAAGGCCAGGGCCGGTGTGCACTCGCCGGTGTCGGCGTGCGCCTCCGGTGCGGAAGGCATCGCCAACGGCTACCAGATGATCCAGAACGGCCGGGCCGACGTGGTGGTGGCGGGTGGTGCGGAGGCCTGCATCCACCCGATCACCATCGCCGGTTTCGCGCAGGCGCGGACGGTGTCCACGCGCAACGACGAGCCGGAGCGCGCGTCGCGGCCGTTCGACACCGACCGGGACGGGTTCGTGCTCGGTGAGGGTGCCGGTGTGGTCGTGCTGGAGCGGGCCGACCGGGCGAAGGCCCGCGGCGCGCGGGTCTACGGCCGGCTGGCCGGGTACGGCATCACCTCGGACGCGCACCACATCACCGGCAACCACCCGGAAGGGATCGGGCAGATCGCCGCGATGGCCAACGCGATGACGATGGCGGGTCTCACGTCGGCCGACGTCGGGCACGTGAACGCGCACGCGACGTCCACCGTGGTCGGTGACATCGGCGAGGCCAACGCGATCCGCAAGGCCGTCGGTGACCACCCGGTGGTGACCGCGCCGAAGTCGGCGCTGGGGCACCTGGTCGGTGGCGCGGGGGCGGTCGAGGGCATCCTGACGCTGTTGTCGCTCTACCACGGGCTGGTGCCGCCGACGCTGAACCTGGAGCACCTGGACCCGAAGGTCGAGCTCGACGTGGTGTCCGGGGAGCCCCGAAAGGTGGAACTCGCGGCCGCGCTGAGCAACTCGTTCGGGTTCGGCGGCCACAACACGGCGCTGCTGTTCACCGGCGCCTAGGTTCCGGTTCCCGGCGAAGACCCCGGCCCGGTGCCGGGGTCTTCGTCATGCCGTCAGCAGCGGGACAGCTCCGGGGTGGTGGAGCCGGTGACCGCGTCGACCTTCCACGTGCCGGACTCGAGGGCGAGCGGCAGGACCAGTCGCCAGTGGACACACGGTTCGGGGAGTTCGGGCGGGGCGTCCTCGGCGTTCTGGGTGCTGGTGAACCCGACGAGGACGCGCAGCTCGGCGTCGGAAACCGGGTTGATGCGGTAGACGAGGATGCTGCCGTCGCGGCTGCTGCCGTAGTCGTTGAGCCAGGTGCTCCTGGGTCTGGCCTGGATCCGTTCCCGCGTGACGACGGTTTTCCACAGGTCGTAATCGCGGTGGTTGATCGAGTCGTAGTAGGTCTGGAGCACCGTGCGGACGGCCGCGCTGCGCGGGTGCGCGGCGGCGTCCGGGGTGAGCTCGACGGTGTCCGGGCCCGGTTGCTGGGCGAGCGGCCGGGCGGTCGTGGACTCGGCCAGGATGGCGTCCGGCACGGTCTCGGGCAGGCGGTAGAGCTCGCGGGCGAGGAGACCGCCGCCGACCATGATCGACACCACCACGATGACCACGGGCACCAGCCAGCGTGGTGGTGCTGGGGGCGGCGCCGGCACGGCTGTCACACCGGCAGCGTAGTGCGGGCCGTCACCCGCGGGCGGAGCAGGTTTTCGCGACATCGGTCACCCCGCGCCGCCACCATCGCCGGCAGCCACCTCACCCCACGCGGTGCAGCCACGTCACCGGCGCCCCGTCGCCCGCGTGGCGGAACGGCTCCAGCGCCTCGTCCCAGCCTGCGGCCAGCAGCTCGTCCAGCTTGTGCGTCAGCTGCTCTCCCGCGCGGCACGTCGCGACGAGGGTGCGCAGCTGGTCCTCCCCGACGACGATGTCGCCGTTCGCGCTCGTACGGCCGCGCCACAGACCCAGCCCGGGCACGTAGCAGAACCGCTCGCCGTCGACGCCGGCACTCGGCTCCTCCGTCACCTCGAACCGCAGCATCGGCCACGCCTTCAGACCGGCCGCCAGCTTGGCGCCGGTTCCCGCGGGCGCACTCCACGTGCACTCGGCACGCAGCTGCCCTGGAGCGGCGGGTTGCGCCGTCCACTTCAGATCGACCCGGGTACCCAGGGTGCCCGAGATCGCCCACTCGACGTGCGGGCACACCGCAGACGGCGACGAGTGGACGTAAACCACGCCACGGGTGCTCACTGCTGACCTCCGCTACTCGACGAGGGGCGTCTTCCCCTACGACCTCGCGAGCCTCGGCACGCCTGCGGTGAAGCAGTCCTTGACGTGACTGCCCATATTCTGCACCCCGCCGACGGCATTTCGCCACAGGAACCTCAGATGTCGCAGCGCTCACAAGCTCCCGGGGGGCCGGTCCAGCCTCCCCGGCACCGGGAAGCGCTGTCGTCCGGCGCCACCCCGTCGACTGCCAATGAGTAACACCTAACCGAACGACCTCGATCACTGTCAATTACCAACAACCCGCCTGGCGCCACCAAAGTGGGAGATCTTCCGCGCACGCGTCACACCATCGAGGCCCGGCGGCCCCACAGCGCGCTAGCGTGTTCGCGCGGACGAGTTCGGGGAGGTGCGCCGTGCGGTTGGTCCGCCTGGAACCACAACCCGCGCGCGTCGCCGACGACGTCCGGGCCGCGCTCGCCGCACTGGGCCGCGGGGACGACATCGCCGGCGGCGTCGCGCTCGCCGGTGCCCGGCCGCTGCCGGCCCGGCCGCCGGTCGAGGCGATCGTCGTGCTCCCCCGCGCCGTCCTCGTCGTGATCGGCGTCGACCTGCCGGACCCGGCGATCCGCCTCGAAGCGCCCCTGACCGGGCAGTGGAAGGCCGACGGGTGGCCGCTCGTCGCCGACCGCGACGTCGTCAACCCCGCGACGCACGCGCTTGCGCTGGCCGGAGCCGTCACCGAACGCCTGCGCCCGGACGTCCCCGAGCACCTGCCGATCGCGACGATCATCGCGGTCGGGCCGTTCGCCGAGGAGATCGAGCAGCCGGCCGCCGATCTCGCCGGCCACGTCCGCGTCCTGTTCCCGACGCGGAACAGCCTGCTGGCCGCGATCACCTCGCTGACCCCGGCCCCCTGGCCGTGCACACCGGACGAAGCAGGCGCGCTGATCGGCACCCTCGCCCCGCACGCCACCCTCACCGCGGACGACCTGGCCGCCGAAGGGTTCACCGCGGCCGAGGAGCCGGTGACGGTGAAGCTGCCGCCGGCCGGGCCGCGGCCGCGCCGGCGGCCGGCGGAGCCCGCGGCGATGCCACCGGTGGTCCCCCTGCCCGAGGCCGCGCCACCGGTGTCCCGGATCTCCGCGGCCGCGCCGGTGCGCACGATCCCGGCGCCGCGGCCGCTGCCGTGGCGGCCGGCCGCGGCGATCGCCGCGGCGCTGGTGCTGGTGGTCGCCGTGATCCTGCTGGCCACGACGGGCGGGGGTGGCGAGCCGGTCACCGCGCCCGCGACCACCACCGTCAAAGCCGGGCGGCAGTCCGTCGCCGGTGTGGAGTTCGCCGAACAGGCCGGCGGCACGGACCGCACGTGTGCCGCGCACGCCTACGGCGACCTGCAGGCCCGGTTGCAGGCCGGTGGATGCGCGGGCATGGAACGCGGCAGCTTCGAGGCGACCGTGGACGGACGGGCCGTGGTGGTGTCGGTCGCCGTGCTCACGTTCGGCAGCGACGAGCAGGCCACGGCGTTCAAGCAGCTCGCGGACACGCCCGGCAGCGGCGGAATCACCGATCTGGCGACCGAGACCCACCGGTGGCCGCGCACCCCGGACCTCGCCGGTGCCGCCTACCGGAGCGCCGTCTCGGGCAAGGCGGTCCGGCTCGTGCTGGCCGCCTATCCGGGCGGGCACTCCACGCCGGACGACCCCGCGCTGCTGCGGGCCGCCGGCGCGGCGCTGGGGGTGCCCATCTCCTAGCCGGTCGCCGCGGCGAGGACATCGACGGCGTGGGTCCAGAGCAGGGCGGCACCGGCGCCGGGCTCGATCCGGCGTCGCGCGCCGGGGATGCGGGAGGCGAGCAGTGCACCCCCGTCCGGCGAGTGGACGTGGTCCCGCTCGCCGAACCACACCAGCACCGGCGCCCGGATCGCCTGCCAGTCCAGCGGCCACGGCGACATCGCCAGGAGCGCGTCGGTGGCGTAGCCCGCCCCGCCGTGGGCGAATCCCTCCCGCAGCGCGGCGCGATACCGGCTCAGGAACACGGGTTCGCGGTACACCGCGCGGTCGGCCGGGTCGGCTCCGTCCAGCACCATGCGTTCCATCCCGTCGGCACCGAGCCCGGCGAAGAACGCGCGGGCGCCCTCGGGGTCCGCCGCCACCCGCGCGACCACGTCCTGGAGCGGGGCGGGCACCTGGGCGCGCACGCGTGGATCGGCGACCTCGTCGGCGGGCGACACCAGCAGCAGCCGGGAGGTGATCCCGCGCTCGGCGAGCGCGAGACCGAAGACCGCGGCCTGCGAGTTCGCCACCACCGGCACCGGGCCGCCGAGGCGCGCCACCAGGCACGCGAGGTCCGCGGCCGTGGACGGCACGGTGCGGCCGGGATCGGGTGTCGACCCGCCCATGCCGGGACGGTCGACGGTCACCAGCCGGACGCCGGCACGGTCGAGGTGCTCTGCACCGAAGGTCATCGACCGGCCGGTGGCGGCTCCGGCGAGGAACAGCACCGGCACACCGTCCGCCGGCCCGGACGCCGACCACGCCAGCACCCGCCCGCCAGGCAGGGACAGCTCGTGATCTTCGCGCACGCGGCACAGGATGGCGCCCAACCTGCCGCGCGGCAAACCGGTTTCCGGCTAGAGGCCGTACTCCTCGAGCAGCCGCAGCCACACCTCGCTGATCGTCGGGAACGACGGGACCGCGTGCCACAACCGGTCCAGCGGCACCTCGCCGGTGATCGCCACCGTCGCCGAGTGCAGCAGCTCCGCGACGTCCTGGCCGACGAACGTCACACCGACCAGCACCGCACGCTCGGTGTCGACGATCATCCTGGCCTTACCGGCGTAGCCGTCGGCGTGCAGCGACGAGCCGGCCACCGCGATGTCGATGTCCACCACCCGCTGCCGCGCACCGGGTTCCGGCTCGGTGAGCCCGACCGAGGCGACCTCCGGATCGGTGAAGACCACCTGCGGTACCGCGTAGTGGTCGGCGGTGCTGCTGTGCTTGCTCCACGGACGGGTGTCGACCGGCTTCCCGGTCGCGCGGGCGGCGACGACGTCCCCGACGATCCGGGCGGCGTACTTGCCCTGGTGGGTCAGCAGCGCGCGGCCGGTCACGTCACCCGCCGCGTACAGCCATTCACCGTCCACTTCGGTCACCGTTCCGCTGTCGTCCACGGTCAGCGGCTTGCCCGGGGCCAGCCCCACCACCTCGAGGCCGAGGTCGTCGGTGGCCGGCCGCCGTCCGGTCGCCACGAGCACCTGGTCGGCGGTCAGCGTCTCGCCGCCCGCGAGCTCCAGCCGGGCGGCACCGTCCACTGAGGACGCCCGGGACAGGCCCGAGCCGGTGTGCAGCCGGACCCCGTCGGCACGCAGGCCCTCGGCGACCGCGTCACCGGCGAAGTCCGGGTACCGCGGCAGCGGGCGCGGCCCGGTGACGATCAGGTCCACCCGCGCACCGAGCCGCGCCCACGCCTGCGCCATCTCCACGCCGACCACACCGCCGCCGACGACCGCGAGCCGCCGGGGCACGGCGCTGCTGGCGGTGGCCTCACGCGAACCCCACGTCGGCACCTCGTCGAGACCCGGGATCGGCGGCGTCTTCGGGACGCTGCCGGTACAGATCACCACGGCGTGCCGCGCGCGCAGCACCCGGGTGCCGTCCACAGTGACCTCGCGCTCACCCGTGAGACGGCCGCGGCCACGGATCGTCTCGATACCGGCGCCACGCGCCCACTCGACCTGACCGCTGTCATCCCCCCGGCCGGTGAAGTAGTCGCGGCGCTCGAACACCGCCGCGGGATCCAGCCGCTCCCCCACCGGCACACCCGGCAGGCGACGGGCCGCGGCAAGCGCGTTTCCCGGCCGCAGCAAGGCTTTGCTCGGGATGCACGCCCAGTAGGAGCACTCGCCCCCGAACCGTTCCCACTCCACCAGCGCGACGGACAGGCCGCCCTTGACGGCGCGATCCGCCGCGTTCTCCCCCACCGGTCCGCCACCGATCACGATGACGTCAAAAGTCTCGTCGGCCATGGGCACAGCGCACACCAGCTGGGCGGCCGGCGCAAGTGGGGCGGGTATTCTCGGCGCGAACGCGTGAGTACTGGAGGTATTCGGTGGCGAAGAACACCGCGGTGCAACTACTGGACGACCTGAACGGCGAACCGGCCGCGGAGACGGTGCGGTTCGGCCTGGACGGCGTCGAGTACGACATCGACCTCTCGGACCCGAACGCCACCGGCCTCCGTGAACTGCTCGGGACCTACGTCCGCGCGGGCCGCCGGACAGGTGGCCGCAAGCGCCCGCCGCGCCGCCTGACGGCCACGCGCCGCGCCAAGTCCCCTGCCACCACGGCGAAAACCGCGGAACCCGCGCCGTCGGCGAAGGCGGTGCAGACGGCGAAGACCGGCAAGACGGTCAAGACCGGGAAGCCGGGGAAGCCGGCGCGCACGGGCGCCGCTGCCCGGGCCAAGTCCGCCGCCGCGGCGGCGCAGCCCGCGGTCCGGAAGACCACCACCAAGGCTCCGGCCGCGAAGGCCACCGCGGCGAAGACCACCGGGAAGTCCGGCACCGGCCGCAAGACCACCGCGACGGCGAAGCCCGCCGCGGGCACCAAGGCAGCCAAACCGGCCACCGCCACACCGAAGGCCACGAAACCGAAAGCCACCAAAGCCACCGCAGCGACCGCAACGACCGCAACGACCGCAACGACCGCAACGACCGCAACGACGGCGAAACGCGGCACCAGGGCCGGGTCCGCGGCGAAACCGAAGACCGCCACGTCCGGCGCGCAGCGGAGCACCAGGGCCGGTGCCGGGACGAAGCAGGACAGCGCGGCACAGCCGAAGGCCGCCGCGGCGAAGCCGTCCCGCGCCGCGGCTTCCGGGAGCACCGGTGCCAGGAAAACCGCCACCCCGGCGGCGAAGACCGCGCGCACGGCGGTCCGCAAGGCACCGCCCGTCGTGTTCTCCGCCGCCGGAAGCTGACCGACCGGCCGCGCGGTTCAGCGATCGATGCCGAGGTGGTCGCGCAGCGTGGTGCCGTCGTACTCGCTCCGGAAGACGCCCCGCTCCTGCAGCAACGGCACCACCTTGTCCGCGAACGGGTCCAGTCCGCCGGGTGTGACGTGCGGAACCAGGATGAACCCGTCGCTCGCGTCCTCCTGCACGTAGGTGTTGATCGCCTCGGCGACGGTCGCCGGGGCGCCGACGAACGTCTGCCGCCCGCTGACCTCCACGACCAGGTCGCGGATCGACAGGTTCTTCGCCGCCGCCAGCTCGCGCCACTGCCGCACCGTCGCCACCGGGTCGCGGTACATGCGGGTCTGCGCGCGGCCCTTGGCGACCGCGTCCCCGCCGACCACCGGTTCGACGTCGGGCAACGGGCCCTCCGGGTCGTAGCCGGACAGATCGCGGTTCCACACCTGCTCCAGGAAGCGGATCGCCGTCTGGCCGCTCACCTGCTGGTACCGCACGACGCTCGCCAGCTCCTCGGCCTCGGCGTCGGTGTCGCCGAGCACGAACGTCGCCGCGGGCAGCACCAGCAGCTGGTGCGGCTCGCGCCCGTAGGCGGCCAGGCGCCGCTTCACGTCGGCGTAGAACTTCCGCCCCGCGTCCAGCGTGCCGTGCCGCGTGAAGATCGCGTCCGCGGTCGCGGCCGCGAACTCCCGGCCCTCGTCGGAGTCGCCCGCCTGCAGGATCACCGGCCTGCCCTGCGGGCTGCGCGGCACGGTGAACCGGCCCGCGATGTCGAACTGCGCGTCGTGCCGCTCGAACGAGCCCGCGCGCGGGTCGCGCAGGAACACGCCGGACGACTTGTCCGCCACGATGTCGTCCGTGCGCCACGAGTCGAACAACTCGAACGCCGTGTCCAGGAACAGTTTCGCCCGCTGGTACCGCTGGTCCTCGGGCAGGTAACCGCCGCGGCGGAAGTTCTCCCCGGTGAAGGCGTCCCACGAGGTCACCACGTTCCACCCGGCGCGCCCCTCGGACAGGTGGTCCAGGCTGGCGAACTGGCGGGCCACCTCGTAGGGCTCGTTGAACGTCGAGTTGATCGTGCCGGTCAGGCCCAGGCGCTCGGTGACCGCCGCGAGCCCGGCCAGCACGGTGAACGTGTCCGGGCGGCCGACCACGTCGAGGTCGTAGATCCGGCCGGCGTGCTCGCGCAGCCGCAGCCCCTCGGCGAGGAAGAAGAAGTCGAACTTCGCCCGTTCCGCGGTCCGCGCGAGGTGCGCGAACGACGAGAACTCGATGTGGCTGCCCGCCTGCGGATCGCTCCACACCGTGGTGTTGTTGACGCCGGGGAAGTGCGCGGCGAGGTGGATCTGCTTCATCGCGACGCTCCTGCGTACCGGTTGGCGGGGCGGCTCAGGCCGAGCAGTCCCCGCAGCGTGGTGGCCTCGTACTCGCGGCGGAACGCGCCGCGCTGCTGGAGTTCGGGCACGAGCCCGCGGGTGATGGCGGTGAGGTCGTGCGGCAGTGCGGCCGGGCGCAGCCGGAAACCGGCCAGCCCGGCGTCGCGCCACGCGAGCAGCTGACCGGCCAGCTGGGCGGGCGTGCCGGTGAACACCAGGGCATCGGAGGTGTACCCGGCCCCGTCGAGATCGTCCAGCCGCGCCTTGCGGTCCCGCGCCGCCTGCTCGGTCTCGTCGAGGAACACCACGACGTCGCCGAAGACGAGCAGATCCGGCCGTAGCCCGCGCAGCTCCGCCGACAGCGACCGCGCCTGCTCACGGTCGTGCGGGGTGACGAACACCAGATCGGCGGCGCGGGCGGCGAGCCGGTGGATCTCGCCGATGTGCGAGAGCACGGCGACCGGGGGCTGACCCTGCGGCGGGCGCGGCGTGATCGACGGGCCCGCCACGCTGAAGAACCGGCCGGTGAAGTCGATGTGGTGCAGCTTGTCGCGGTCGACGAAGCGGCCGGTCGCGACGTCGCGGATCTCCGCGTCGTCCTCCCAGCTGTCCCACAGGCGCCGCACCACCTCGACCCAGTCGCCGGCCTCCTCGGCCAGGTCCGGCAGCGGCACCGGGAACTCGCGGCGGCCGAAGTGCCGCGCGTCCTCGGGGCTGCTCGCGATCCGGACCCGGACCCCGGCGCGGCCGGACGAGACGAAATCGAGTGTGGCGATCGCCTTGGACAGGTGGAACGGCTCGGTGTGGGTCGCGACCGCGGTCGGCAGGAACCCGAGGTGCCGGGTCAGTGGCGCGACGCGGGACGCGACCAGCACCGCGTCCAGCCGCCCGTCCACCCGGTCGGTGCGCCCGTCCCGGGGGGCACCGAGGGAGTCCTCGATCGTCACGAAATCCAGCAGGCCGCGTTCTGCCTCGGTCACCAGATCGCCCCAGTAGCGCGGGCGGAACAGCTCGTCCGGGCGCGCGTCCGGCTCGCGCCACGCGGCGGGGTGCCAGCCCGCGCCCTCCAGTGCCACCGCGAGATGAACCATGCCTCGCTCCTTTCGCCTCCCACCGTCCAGCGATCGGGTGGTGCGCGCTATTTCGCGTACCACCCCTTGGGACGCTTACGGTGGGAGCCATGTACTCCACGGAGATCGAGGTGAAGACCGGCGGCCGGGCCGTCGTGCACGACCTGACGAAGGAGACCGAGGCGTTCCTCGCCGAGGCGGCGGCCGCCGACGGGCTGCTGCACGTCTTCGTGCCGCACGCCACGGCGGGCCTGGCGATCCTGGAGACCGGCGCGGGCAGTGACGAGGACCTGCTCACCGCGCTGGACGACCTGCTGCCCCGCGACCAGCGGTGGCGGCACCAGCACGGCAGCGCCGGTCACGGCCGGGACCACGTGCTGCCCGCGCTGGTGCCGCCGTACGCGAGCGTGCCCGTGCTGAACGGGTCGCCGGCGCTGGGCACCTGGCAGTCGATCTGCCTGGTGGACACCAACATCGACAACCCGGTCCGGCGCGTCCGGTTCAGCTACCTGGCCGGCTGAAGCTCGGCCGCCGGGACCGGCGCCGGCCGCGGCGCGCGGCCGGGCCAGAGGACGACGACCAGCCCGGCGACGAGCATCGCGCCGAGCACCCACACGCCGGTGGTGACGTCGGGGGCGCCCGGGATGCCCTGCAGCAGGCTGCGGATGCCCTCGGTGGAGAACCGGAACGGCGTCCACGACCACAGCAGGATCCGGTAGGCCGGGTTCAGCAGCTCCGGCACCTGCCCGGCCACGTTCGGCGCGAGCAGGTAGAGCGGGCCGAGGATCGCCATCGCCCGGATACCCAGCAGCCGCAGCAAGGCGGCCTGCACGGCCGCGAACGCCGCCGCGGTCAGCAGGACGTACCCGAGGACGTCCCAGCCGGGGGTCAACGACGAGTCCCACAGGGCCAGGAACCCCGCGGCGACCGCCGTGATCAGCACCGCGGTGGCCGCGATTTGGGTCAGGCGGGCCGCGGTGCCGATCCGCCCGCCGGACCGCCGGCCGAGAAACACCAGCAGCGCACCCGCGGCGAGGCTGCCGACCCAGGCCAGGATGCTCACCGCGAGCGGCGCGACGCGTCCCGCCGGGCTCGCCGGGTGCACGGTCTCCACCCGCACCGGCGCGGCCGGGGTGCCGGTCGCCTGCGCCATCGCGGCCGACAGCGCCTGGCCGGCCCCGGTGAGCGCCTGCTGCGCGACCTGGGTGCCGGCCGGGTTGACCGCGCCCGACACGACGACACCGACCTGCCCCGGGGCGAGTTCCAGGACGCCGTAGACCTTCTTGTCGTCGAGCAGCTGCCTGCCCTGCTCCGGTGAGGTGAGCCGCACGCTCAGGGCGTCGCCGTTCGCCGTGGTGAGGCGCTGCGCCGCGGCCCGCAACGGGGGCGGCGCGTGGTCGGGCACGGCGACCGCGACGGGAAGTCCGTGCGGTGCGACCGACGCCTGCACGCCCACGGTGAGGAACCCCAGTACCACCGCGATCACCGCGCCGGCCAGGGCGGCGAGCCCGGCGATCCGCCGGGTGGATGTTCCGGTCATGGGAACCTCCGATTGAATTCTTCCTGTGTTGAATTTCAGGGTAGACACGGTTCCGCGCAGAAGTCAACGCGTGATGAATACCGGGATTGGTAGCGTCGCGGACGTGACGAGCAGTACGCACCGGCTGGTGCTGTGGGACATCGACCAGACCCTCATCGACCTGCGTGGCGCCGGCCGCGGCTGGTACCGGCAGGTGCTCACCGAGGTGACCGGCGTGACGCTGACCGAGATGCCGGACTTCTTCGGCCGGACCGAGCGCGCCATCACCGTGGAATTGCTGACCCGGCACGGGATCGAGCCCACCGAGGAACTGATCCAGCGGATGTGGGCGGCGCTGACCGCGGTGTCGGAAACAGCACTGCCGGAGCTCGGCAAGCAGGGCCTGGCGCTCCCCGGCGCCGCCGCGGCGCTGGCCGGGGTGGCCGGCGCGGGCGGGGCGTTGCAGTCACTGGTGACCGGCAACCTGCGGGACATCGCCTGGCACAAGCTGTCCGCGTTCAGCCTGCACACGCACCTGGACTTCGAGATCGGCGGCTACGGCAACCTCTCCGCGCACCGGCCCGACCTGGTGGCCTACGCGGTGGACCGGGCGCGGGCGGCACACGGATCACCGTTCGAGCCCGCCTCGGTGGTCGTCGTGGGCGACACGCCGCACGACATCGACGCGGCACGGGCGCACGGCGCCGTCGCGGTGGGCGTGGCGACCGGCCGCTTCGACGAGCAGGCGCTGCGCGACGCGGGCGCCCAGGTCGTGCTGCGCGACCTGAGCGATACGAACCGGGTGCTGGCAGCCGTCTTCGGCGAGGGCTGACCGGCACGGGAGCGGCCTGCCCGGCGGGCCGCTCCCGTTGCTCAGCCGCGGATGAGCTTCACCAGGTGACCGGCCACCGCGTCCACGGCGATCTCCTCGCGCTCGCCGGACTTGCGGTCCTTGACCTCCACGACGCCCTTCGCCAGGCCGCGGCCCACCACCAGGATCGTGGGCACGCCGAGGAGCTCCGCGTCGGCGAACTTGACACCCGGCGAGGCCTTGCGGTCGTCCAGCAGGACCTGCACCCCGGCGGCGTCCAGGTCGGCGGCCAGCTTCTCCGCGCCCGCCGCGATCGACTCGTCCTTGCCCGCGATCACCACGTGCACGTCGTAGGGCGCCACCTCGCGCGGCCACACCAGGCCGAGCTCGTCGTGGCTCTGCTCGGCGATCACACCGACCAGGCGGGACACCCCGATGCCGTAGGAGCCCATCGTGATGCGGACCGGCTTCGAGTCGGCGCCGAGCGCGTCCACCTGGAACGTGTCGGTGTACTTGCGGCCCAGCTGGAAGATGTGCCCGATCTCGATGCCGCGCGCCGCGACCAGCGTGCCCCGGCCGTCCGGGGACGCGTCGCCCTCGCGGACCTCCGCGGCCTCGATGTGGCCGTCCGGCCGGAAGTCACGGCCCGCGACGAGGTCGACGACGTGGTGGTCGGCCTTGTCCGCACCGGTCACCCACGCGGTGCCGGTGACCACCCGCGGGTCGACCAGGTAGCGGATCCCGTTGTCCTGCAGCGCCTTCGGGCCGATGTAGCCCTTGACCAGGAACGGGTTGGCGGCGAAGTCGGCCTCCTCGAGCAGCGCGACCTCCGCCGGCTCCAGGGACGCCTCCAGCCGCTTCGGGTCGACCTCGCGGTCGCCCGGAATGCCGATGCCGATGATCTGCCAGTCCTTCTCGCCCGGCCGGCGGATCTTCACCATCACGTTCTTGAGGGTGTCCGCCGCCGTGAAGGTGCGGCCCAGGTCGGTGCGGCTGTTGAGGTGGTCGACCAGGGTCTGGATCGTCGGCGTGTTCGGCGTGTGGTGCACCTGCGCCGCGGGCTTGTCCTCGACGGACTGCTCCGGCGGCGCGGGCGTGACGACGGCCTCGACGTTGGCCGCGTACCCGGACTCGCTGCTGCGGACGTAGGTGTCCTCACCCGTCTCGGCGACGGCGAGGAACTCCTCCGACGCCGAGCCGCCCATCGCACCGGAGGTGGCCGCGACGATCACGTAGTCCAGGCCCAGGCGGTCGAAGATGCGGATGTAGGCGTCGCGGTGCAGCTGGTAGGACCGGGACAGACCGTCGTCGTCCAGGTCGAAGGAGTAGGAGTCCTTCATGACGAACTCGCGGCCGCGGAGGATGCCGGCGCGGGGACGGGCCTCGTCGCGGTACTTCGTCTGGATCTGGTACAGGACGACCGGGTAGTCCTTGTACGAGCTGTACTCGCCCTTGACGGTGAGCGCGAACAGCTCCTCGTGCGTCGGGCCGAGGAGGTAGTCGGCGCCCTTGCGGTCCTTGATGCGGAACAGGGCGTCGCCGTACTCGCGCCAGCGGCCGGTCGCCTCGTACGGCTCGCGCGGCAGCAGCGCGGGGAAAAGGATCTCCTGACCGCCGATCGCGTCCATCTCCTCGCGGACGATGTTCTCGATCCGGCGCAGCACCCGCAGACCCAGCGGCAGCCACGAGTACCCGCCCGGCGCGACCCGGCGGACGTAGCCGGCCCGCGTCAGCAGCTTGTGGCTGGGAACCTCGGCGTCGGCCGGATCCTCGCGCAGCGTGCGCAGGAACAGCGACGACATCCTGGTGATCACTGGGGTGCTCCTCGGGGTCGAAACACGGTGTGAACAGCGTAGTCAACCCCGGTGTCCGGGCTACAACCGGTTATCGGGCGGCGGTTCAGCGCGGCAGGGACGCGGCCAGTTCGCGCGCCGCGGCCCGCAGGGCGGGCACGAACGCCTCCAGCTCGGCCATCGTCACGCGGTACGCGGGCGCGGCGGTGGACACGGCGGCGATCGCGGTGCCGTCCGGGGCCAGGACCGGCACGCCGACCGCCCTTATCCCCGGCTCGTGCTCCTCGTCGGCCACCGCGTAGCCACGCGCCCGCACGGAGGCGATCTCCCGCGCGAACTCCGCCCGCGTGGTGATCGTCCGCGGCGACAGCGCGGTCAGCTCCAGCGACTCCACCAGCGCTGCCCGGTCCGGGGCGAACGCCACCAGGCACTTCCCCATCGACGTGCAGTGCAGCGGGCCGCGCTGCCCCGGTTCGCCGCGGATCTGGATCTGCCGTGGACCCCGCACCGAATGCACGTACACCTGTTCGTGCCCGTCGAGCACGGCCATCAGCGTCGGCTCGCCGGTCTGGTCGGTCAGCGCACGCAGCACCGGCAACGCCACCCCGGCGAAGCCGCGGGCGTGCGACACCCGCTGCCCCAGCTCGAACAGCCGCAACCCCAGCGCGTACCGCTTCGACGCCGGATCGCTGCGCGCGAAACCCTGCTCCTGCAACGAACTCAGCAGCCGGTGCGTGGTGCTCACCGGGTAGCCCGCGCGCCGCGCCAGCTCGGACAGCCCGACCCCGTCCGGGTACTCACCGAGCAGCGACAGCACCCGCAGGGCCTTGCCCACCATGTCGGCCACACACCACCCCTTGACGCCGTCCGGTCGAGGTCCCACACTCATCGGGCACCATATCGCGGAATAGTTTTCCATATCATGGAAAGCATGGCAAGGAGGCCGACATGGGGAGCCCGCCAGTGACCGGCAGGGCGACGACGCCGGGGAGACAGCGCTGGCTGCGCCTGATCCCGATCGTCTTCGTCACCTACAGCCTGGCCTACCTCGACCGCTCGAACTTCTCCATCGCCGCGGCCGGGGGCATGGCCGAGGACCTGGGCATCACGAGTTCGACCTCGGGCCTCATCGGAGCCTCGTTCTTCGCCGGCTACTTCCTGTTGCAGGTCCCCGGGGTGCTCTACGCCGACCGCCGCAGCGTCCGCGACCTGATCTTCTGGTCGGTGCTGGCCTGGGGCCTGCTCGCCACGCTGCAGGGGCTGCTCAGCTCCGTCGTGCTGCTGATCGTGGTCCGCTTCCTGCTCGGCGCCGTCGAGGCCGCGGTGCTGCCCGCGCTCGTGGTCCTGCTCGCCCGCTGGTTCACGAAGGCCGAACGCGGCCGCGCCAACGCCTTCCTCATCCTCGGCAACCCGGTGACCGTCATGTGGCTGTCCGCGGCGTCGGGCTACCTGGTCGAGGCCACCAACTGGCGCGGCATGTTCATCATCGAGGGCATTCCGGCGCTGGTCTGGGCGTTCTTCTTCCGCGCGCAGGTGCGCGACCGCCCCGCCGACGCGGCGTGGCTGGCGGCGGCCGAACGCGCGGCCGTCGACACCGCGATCGCCGCGGAGCAGGCCGACCTGGCGCCGGCCGCGGAGACCACCGGGCGCCACCCGCTCGCCGAAGCCCTGCGCACCCCGTCCGTGCTGATCCTCGCCGCGCAGTACCTGCTGTGGAGCATCGGCGTCTACGGGTTCGTGTTCTGGCTGCCCTCGATCGTGAAAGCCGGATCGTCGGCCGGCATCGGCGCCACCGGCCTGCTGTCGGCCGTGCCCTACGCCTTCGCCGTGGTCGCGATGCTGCTCAACTCGCGCCTGTCCGACCGCGCCCACCGCAGGATCCGGTACGTGTGGCCGTGGCTGCTCGCCGGCGCGATCACGTTCTACGGCTCCTACCTGGCCGGCCACAGCGCCTTCTGGCTGTCGTTCCCGCTGCTGATCCTCGCCGGGATCGCGATGTACGCACCCTACGGGCCGTTCTTCGCGATGATCCCGGAGCTGCTGCCGCGCCGCACCGCCGGGATCGCCGTCGCGCTGGTCAACGCGGCCGGCGCCCTGGGTGGCTTCCTCGGCACGTATCTGGTGGGCTGGTTGCGCACCGCCACCGGCACCGACGCCGCCGCGTTCCTGATGCTGGCGGGCACGATGGCCGCGTCCGCGCTGGTCCTGTTCGCCGTCCGGTCCCCGAAGAGGAAGGTCGCATGACACCCCGAGTTCTGCTCCCCTGGTCCGATGTCGCCGTCCCGGCCGGCCTGGAAGCCGCCTGCTACGACGGCACCGGGACGCCACCCGGCCTGGACGGCGTGGAGTTCTACGTGCTGCCCTACGACAGCGGCCCGCGACCACCGGAACTCATCGCGCGGATGCCGTCGCTGAAGGTGGTGCAGTCGCTGTCGGCGGGCGTGGACAGCCTGCGGCCGCTGATCCCCGAGGGCGTCACGCTGGCCAACGGCCGGGGCCTGCACGACCTGAGCGTCGCCGAGCACACGCTCGCGCTGATCCTGGCCGCGCAGCGGAACCTGCCGCGCTGGTTCCGCCAGCAGCGCAGCGGCTCCTGGGACCGCGAGCACACCCGCTCGCTCGCCGACGAGCGTGTCCTGCTGGTCGGCTACGGCTCGATCGGCCAGGCCGTCGAGCGGTACCTGGTGGCCGGTGCGGCCGACGTGGTGCGCGTGGCGAGCACCCCGCGCGCGGGCGTGCACGGCGTCGGCGAGCTGGCGGACCTCCTGCCGGGCGCGAGCATCGTCGTGCTGATCTTGCCGGACACCCCGGCCACCCGCGGGCTGATCGGCGCACCAGAACTGGCGGCCCTGCCGGACGGGGCGCTGGTGGTCAACGTCGGCCGCGGCACCGCGATCGACACCGCGGCGCTGACGAAGGAGGTCTCGGACGGCCGGCTGCGGGCGGCGCTGGATGTGGTGGACCCGGAGCCGCTGCCGCCGGAGCACCCGCTGTGGCGGCTGCCGGGATCGATCATCACCCCGCACGTCGCGGGCGGCTCGGACTCGTTCTACCCGCGGGCGAAGCGGCTGGTGGAGCAGCAGCTCGAACGCTTCGCGCGCGGCGAGCCGCTGGTCAACGTGGTGCGGTGATCAGGACGCCCGCGCGTACTCCACGGTGTGGTCGGCCGTGCAGACGCAGCCGCCGTCCACCTCGTCGCACCGGATCGTGAGACGGTGCCGCACCAGGTCGGTGTCGGTGCAGTCCGGTTCGGTGCACTCCACCAGGGCGTCGACGTGCAGGACGAGGGTGCCGTGGCAGTGGTCGAGGTCCCGTGCGCAGCTGGGGCACTCCATGTCTGACACCTTCCGCCGGTAGGGGTTGCGGCACCTTGGTACCACCCAGCCCGGCCGGACGGTGGGAGGGCGCCCCGGCGTGTCGGTGTGCGGTCAGGCACTCTTGGGTGAGCGGCGGCCGCGCCCCGAGGTGGACGAGGTGGACGACGTGGACGAGGTCCCGGCGGACTTCTTGGCGGGCGTCCGCTTGGCCGGTTTGCGGGCCTTCTTCGCCTCGCTGACGCTGGCCTCCAGCGCCGCCATCAGGTCGACCACGTCGGTCTTCGGCGACCGGCCCGCGGGCCGCGTGGTCTTCTTGCCGGCGATCTTGGCGTCGATGACCGCTTCCAGTGCCTCGCGGTAGTGGTCGGTGTACTTGCCCGGGTCGAACACCGGCTCGGACAGCGAGTCGATCAGCGAGCCGGCCATGCTGAGCTCCTGGGGCCGGACCTGGGGCAGCTCGTCGCGCAGGAAACCGAAGTCGGGGGTGCGCACCTCGTCCGGCCACAGCATGGTGGTCATCACCATGACGTCGGCGTGCACGCGCAACAGGGCGAGGGTCTCCCGCTGGCGCAGCGCGACCTTGGCGATCGCGACGTGGCCCGACTTGTGCAGCGCGTCGCGCAGCAGCACGTACGGCTTGACCGCCGCCTTCTGCGGCTCCAGGTAGTAGTGCCGGTCGAAGTGCAGCGGGTCGATGGCCTCGAGTGGCACGAACTCCAGCACGTCGATCACGTTGGAACTGGACAGCGGCAGGTCCTTGAGGTCGTCGTCGGTGATCACGACCATCTCGCCGTCGTCGGTCTCGTAACCCTTGGCGATGTCGGCGTAGGGCACTTCCTCGCCGTCGATCGTGCAGAAGCGCTTGTACTGGATCCGCCCGCCGTCGGCGACGTGCACCTGACGCAGGGACACGTTCTTGTTCTCGGTGGCCGTGTAGAGGTTGATCGGAATGGTGACCAGCCCGAACGACACCGAGCCCTTCCACATCGATCGCATCGCCGGGGCCCTCCGCTCCTGCCGAGATAACCGCAGGTCGGACGTTACGCGAGAAGCGCTCGCACCACCAGGCGGCCACCCGGCCGTCGGATACCCCCAGTATTCGAACTGTCCGGATGGCACCGATCAACGCCCGCGCCAACTAGGCTGTTGCAGTGGCGGGCACACTTCCGAGCGAGCTCACGAGCTTCGTCGGCCGGCGGCAGGAACTCGCCGAGATCCGGCGGTTACTGTCGGCTGCCCGCCTGGTGACGCTCACCGGCCTGGGCGGGGTGGGCAAGACCAGGCTCGCCGTGCGTGCCGCGGCGGGGTTGACCCGGGCGTTCCCGGACGGGGTGCACTTCGCCGAGCTGGCCGCGCTCGACGATCCGGCGCTGCTGCCGCAGACCATCGCCACCGCGCTCGGCCTGCGGGACGAGGCCGTCGATCCCGCCGACCGGCTGGCCCGGTTCCTCGCCGACCGGCAGGTGCTGCTGGTGCTGGACAACTGCGAGCACCTCGCCGACGCCTGCGCGACGCTGATCGGCAAACTGCTCGCCGCGACGAGCGGCCTGCGCGTGCTGGCCACGAGCCGCCAGCGGTTGTCCGTGGAGGGTGAGCACCTGCTGCCGGTCGAGCCACTCGACCTGCCCATCGGGAGTGGGACGAGCGAGCGCGCCGACGGCTGGGACGCGGTGTCGTTGTTCGCCGACCGCGCCGCCGCGGTGTCGCCCGGCTTCACGCTCACCGGGGCCAACGAGGCGCTGGTCGCCACCATCTGCCGCCGCCTGGAGGGACTGCCGCTGGCGATCGAGCTGGCCGCGGTGTGGCTGCGCACCCTGTCGCTGACCGAGCTCAACGACCGCCTCGCCGACCGGTTCGCGCTGCTGACCGAGGCCACGCGCACCGCGCCACCGCGCCAGCAGGGACTGGAGGCGCTGGTGGACTGGACCTACCAGCTGTGCCTGCCCGCCGAGCAGCGGGCGTGGGAGCGGCTGTCGGTGTTCCGCGGCGGGTTCGACCTGCCGGCCGCCGAGTACGTGTGCCTGACCGAGGGCAGCACCGACGGTGCTGACGCTGATGACGGCACCGTGCTGAACGTGCTCGCCGGCCTGGTCGACAAATCGGTTCTGGTGCGCGAGCGGGACACCTACGGCCACGGCGCGCGCTACCACATGCTGGAAACCCTCGCCGAGTTCGGCGCGGCCCGGCTCGCCGAGCGCGGCGACCCGGCCGAACCGGTGCGCCGGCACCGCGACTACTACCGCGAGCTCGCCCGCCGCTTCACCACGGAGAAGATCACCGCGCGGCAGCAGGAATGGATCGCGCGGCTGCAGAGCGAGCACGCCAACCTGCGCGGCGCCCTGGAATCGTGGCTCGAGGAGCCGGATCCGCGGCCCGCGCTGGAGATGGCGGGCAACCTGTCCACGTTCTGGATCGCGGGCGGCCACCTCGTGGAAGGCGGCCGCTGGCTGGACCGGGTACTGGCGCGGGACAGCGGGCCGTCGCGGGAACGGGCGCGCGCCTTGCACGCGTCGCTGCTCGCCTCCACCTGGCTGGGGGTGCGCAAGGGTTTCGGCGGCCGGCTGCGGGAGTACCGGTCGATCGCCGCGCACCTGCGCGATCCGGCGATCGACGTCGAACTGCTGGTGTGCGAGGGGGTCAGCCGCTACTTCCTCGGCGACCCGCGCTGGGCCGGTGAGCTGCTGGAGAAGGCGCAGGAGGAGTGCGCGGCGATCGGCAAGGACGCGCTGCCGCTGCAGATCCTGTCCTACCTGGCCCTGGCGCGGTTCGTGCTGGGCGAGCCGGACGCCGAAGCCGCCGCGGAGCAGGCGGTCGCGTTGTGCGCGAGCCACGGAAACCCGCCGTGGTACACCGCGCTGGCCGTGTGGGTGCTGGGGCTGGCGGTCTGGCGGCGCGGTGACGTGCGGCGCGCGGAACGCCTGCACCGGGAGGCGATCCGGCTGCGCGAGCCCGCGGGCGACCATTCCGGGGCCGCGCTGGCCCTGGAGTCACTGGCCTGGTGCTCGGCCTCGGACCGGCGGTTCACCCGGACCGCCCGCCTGCTCGGCGCCGCCGCGACCGCGTGGCGGCTGTCCGGCGCGGGACGCATCGAAGCGGCCCTGCGGCAGGTGTCCGAAACGCGCGCCGCGGCACCGGCCCGGAATGCCCTGGGCGGCGAGGCGTTCGAGCAGGAGTACGCGCGCGGCGCGGCGATGTCGTTCGAGAACGCGGTGGCGTTCGCCCTGGACGAGCGGCGGACCCGGACCGCCCCGGCGACGTCGTCCCGCCACCCGCTCACCACGCGCGAGAAGGAGATCGCGGGCCTGGTGGCCAAGGGGCTGAGCAACCGCCAGATCGCCGGCCGGCTGGTCATCTCCCAGCGCACCGCGGAAAGCCACGTCGAGCACATCCTGGCCAAGCTGGGCTTCAGCTCGCGCACCCAGATCGCCGCCTGGATCACGGCGAACGAGTCCTGAGGTGGCCGGGTTCGTCGCCACGCCCGCGGCGCGCGGTTCAGCCGACCGGCGCCGACTCCCGGTTCCCGAGCCTGCCCAGCCGCGCCGGCACGTCGAACCCGACCAGCAGCGCGGTGAGCAGCGTCAGGCCGGCCGCGAGCCAGCCCAGCGCCGGACCGAGCCCGATGTGCCCGGCCACCTGCGCCCCGAGCAGCGGGGCGACCGCGCCGCCGAGGGCACCGACGTTGTAGGTGAACCCGAGGCTCGCCGCCCGCGTCCGGGTCGGGAAGTGGTCGCCGATGTACTTCGGCAGCAACCCCGAGATTCCGGAACTGGTGCCCTGCAACACGAACAGCAGCAGCCACACCAGCACGATGCTGCCGGACCCGAGCGCGAACGCGGGGAACACGAACACCAGCGATAGCAGCAGCCCGCCGACGTAGGTGGCCCGCGTGCCGAACCGGTCACCGACGACTCCGGCCAGGCACGACCCGGCCGCGTAGCCGAGCCCGGCCCAGGTCAGCGCGTTCGCGACCTGACCGGCGTTGTAGTGCAGCACGGTCTTCAGGTAGGTCGGCAGCAGCGACTGGATCGGCCACGAGTAGAGGAACGCGCAGAACACGGTCAGCATCAGCCCGACCGCCATCGGCCACGCCCGGCCGCTGATCTGCACGGCGAACACGGCGAACCCGATCACGCACAGGGCGATGCACAGCGGGTAGAGCCCGCCGGCGTGGCCGGAGAAGATCAGCACGAGGCTGGTCGCGAGCACCAGCGTGACGACCACGTTGACCGCCGCCCAGCGCCGGTCGAGCAGCGCGGTCGCGCTCGTCGACCGCACGTTGCCGGAGCCGACCTCCGCCGTCCAGTCCCCGGCCTCGGGCAGCGCCCGGCGCAGCCACAGCGCCACGAAGACCGGCACGATCCCGATCCAGAACAGCCACCGCCAGCCCAGGTGCGGCACGATCAGGTCGTACGCGCGAGCGGCCAGGACGGACCCGATCGGGTAGGCCGACAGCAGGAAACCGGTGGCACGGTTGCGCAGGCCCCTCGGCCAGCTCTCCATCACGTAGGTGCTGCTGGCGCCGTACTCCCCGGCCATGCCGAGCCCGACGATCGCGCGGAAGACGAACAGCGACCAGTAGCTCCAGGCGAAACCGCACAGCGCGGTGCCGGCGGCGTACAGGACGATGGAGGCGATCATCGCCGGGCGGCGGCCGAAGCGGTCGCCGAACGCGCCGAGCGCAAGCCCGCCCAGCCAGCGCGACACGAACGCGGCGGACACCAGCGTGGCGGCGGTGGCCAGGGACAGGTGGAACTCGTCGCGCAGCTCGGTGAGCACCAGGGTGATGATCACGAAGTCGAAGCCGTCGAGCAGGTAGCCGAGCCACGCTGCGCCGAACGCCTTCCACTGTCCGGGCCCCAGCCGGCGGTACCACGGGATCGGGGAGGTCATGCGTCCTACCTCTACGTCGAGGACTGGTTGTGGGACGTTGGACGTCGTATGATGCCCGGGACGGTAGCCGACGACCTCGGATGGTGGCAAGAGTGCGGACACTGCGCAGCCAGGAACTGGCCGACTCGATCGTCGAGCTCATCGACCGGCGGCAGCTCGGTCCGGGCGATCCCCTGCCGCCGGAGCCGAGGCTGATGGCGGAGTTCGGCGCGGCGCGCAACTCGGTCCGGGAGGCGCTGCGCACGTTGCAGGCCCTGGGCATCGTGGAGATCCGGCACGGCTACGGCACCTTCGTCGGTGCCGCCAGCATGACGGCCCTCAGCCCGTCCCTGCTGTTCCGCACCCGCGCACGCTCGCGCGACGACCTGCGGGGGCTGCGCGACCTGCTGGAGGTCCGGCAGATCCTGGAGACCGAACTGACCCGCAAGCTCGCCCGGCAGCGGGACGAGGCACTGCTCGACCAGCTCGCCGAGCGGGTGCGGCGGATGGCCGATCCGGCCACCTCGGCGGCCGCGGACGGCGAGTTCCACGAGCTGATCTGCACCGCGGCGGGCAACGAGCTGGCCGCCGAGCTGATCCGCCTGTTCTGGAGCGTCTACCGGCAGACGGAGGTGCTCATCGGCGCGCCGCGCACGCCGTCGGACGCCCTGGTCGCCAAGCACCAGCTGGTGGTGGACGCCATCGCCGCGGGCGATCCGGACGCCATCGGGGACGCGGTGCGCCACCACTTCGACGAGGTCCGTGGCCGCCTCGAACCGTGTGCCCGCGCCTGAATTCCGCCTCGCTCACCCGGATGTGGGCGATCGCATTGTTCGATTCTGCCCACAACGAGTGAAGTCGGCTGGACGGCCGCGCTCCGGCGAGGGGACCCTGGGTCCCAGACACGGAAAGGTGGGGCGATGGCGACAGTGGCCGAGCAGATGGTGCGGATCCTGCGGGAGTGCGGGGTTCGCCGCATCTACGGGATCGTCGGGGACAGTCTGAACCCGATCGTCGACGCGGTGCGGCGCACCCCGGGAATCGACTGGGTGCACGTGCGGCACGAAGAGACGGCGGCGTTCGCCGCGGCCGCGGAGGCGCAGATCACCGGGCGGCTCACCGTGTGCGCGGGCAGTTGCGGCCCCGGGAACCTGCACCTGATCAACGGCCTCTACGACGCGCACCGCAGCGGCGCGCCGGTGCTCGCGATCGCCTCCCACATCCCGTCCGGGCAGATCGGCACCGGGTTCTTCCAGGAGACGCATCCGGAGCAGTTGTTCGCCGAGTGCAGCCACTTCAGCGAGCTGGTGTCGCAGGCCGAGCAGATGCCGCGGCTGCTGCGGATCGCGATGCAGACGGCCGTCGGCAAGGGCGGGGTCTCGGTGCTGAGCATCCCGGGCGACGTGGCGGAGCGGCGGGCCCTCGGCACGGCGGACGAGACGGTGCACCTGGTGGAACCGTCGCCGGTGGTGCCCCGCGACGCGGTGATCGACGAGCTGGCCGAGGCCCTCGACAGCAGCGGGAAGGTGATGCTGTTCGCCGGGGCCGGGTGCCGGGATGCGCACGACGAGGTGATGGCGCTGGCCGGCCGCCTGCTCGCACCGGTGGGTCACTCGCTGGGCGGCAAGGAGTGGATCCAGTTCGACAACCCCTATGACGTCGGCATGAGCGGGCTGCTCGGGTACGGCGCGTGCTACGAGGCGATGCACGAGGCGGACCGGGTGGTGCTGCTGGGCACGGACTTCCCCTACGACGGGTTCCTGCCCCAGGCGCACACCGTGCAGATCGACACCAACCCGGCGCACCTGGGCCGCCGGACGCCGCTGGACCTGGCGGTGCACGGGTCGGTGAAGGAGACGCTGGCCGCGGTGCTCCCCCGGCTGCGGCAGCGCACCGACCGGTCCTATCTGGACCGCATGCTGCGCGAGCACGCGCGGAGCCTGGAGAAGGTGGTCGACGCCTACACGCGCGACATCGAGCACCGCACCCCGATCCACCCGGAGTACGCGGCGGCGGTCCTGGACGAGGTCGCGGCCGACGACGCGGTGTTCACAGTGGACACCGGAATGGGCAACGTGTGGGCGGCACGGTACCTGACGCCGAACGGCCGGCGCCGGGTGATCGGGTCGTTCCGGCACGGCAGCATGGCCAACGCCCTGCCGCACGCGATCGGCGCCGCGCTGTCCTCCCCGGGCCGGCAGGTGGTGTCCATCTCCGGCGACGGCGGGCTGGCGATGCTGATGGGCGACCTGCTGACGCTGTCGTTGTACGACGTGCCGGTGAAGGTGGTGCTGTTCAACAACGCGTCGCTGGGCATGGTGAAGCTGGAGATGCTCGTGGACGGCCTGCCCTCCTTCGGCACCGACCACACGCCGGTCGATTTCAGCGCGATCGCCGCCGCGTGCGGCATCTGGTCGACCCGGGTCGACCACCCGGGTGAGGTGCGCTCGGCCCTGAGCAAGGCGTTCGAGCACCCGGGCCCCGCGCTGGTCGAGCTGACCACCGACCCGAACGCGATGTCGATCCCACCGAAGATCACGAGCGAGATGCTGCGGGGCTTCGCCCTGGCCGCGAGCAAGACGGTGCTGAACGGAGGCGTGGGCAAGATGGTCGAGCTGGCCCGCAGCAACCTGCGCAACATCCCCCGCCCGTAGCCCGGCCACGCCGGCGGGGGCGGGCGAACGCACCGTGCCGGCAGCGTGGTCGCGGCATCCGGCCGGGTGGCCGTTCCGTCGATCGCCACGGTTAGGGTCGGGCGTGCTGGTTCTGCGCTCGATCGCGTTGTTCGTGCTGGCGGCGCTCGCCGAGATCGGCGGCGCCTGGCTGGTCTGGCAAGGAGTCCGGGAGCACCGGGGCTGGCTGTGGATCGGAGCCGGAGTCGTCGCGCTCGGGTTGTACGGCTTCGTCGCCACCCTGCAACCGGACGCGAACTTCGGCCGCATCCTCGCCGCCTACGGGGGTGTGTTCGTCGCCGGGTCGCTGGTCTGGGGCGTGGTCGCCGACGGGTACCGGCCGGACCGCTTCGACGTGATCGGCGCGCTCGTCTGCCTCGCGGGTGTCGCGGTCATCATGTACGCCCCGCGCGGTTGAACCCCGTCCGGTGCGCGGCGCATCCGGATCGGCCACACCGGACACCGCGGGTTTGCCGGCGGGCGGAAGTGGTAGCCGAGGGCCGGACCGCAGCGAAGGGAGGCGACCGTGCCGGACCACGAGCACGATGAGCTGGCCGAATCGAGGAAGGCGCTCGCCGAGGCGAAGGAAGCCGCCCGCAAGGTGAACCTCACCAGGCCCTACGAGCAGGCCGAGAGCGAGGGCGCCCCCACCGAGCACCCGCCCCACCAGGAGGACGACGACCACTTCTCGCCCTCCTGAAGCGACTCCCGTCACCCCGCAGGCGGCGCCGCGGCAGCTATCCGCGCACCGCCGCCGCCACCTCCGCCACCAGCGCGGGATCGGCTGGGTAGGGCGTGTACAGGGTCGCGCGGGTGAAGACGTCCGCGTAGCGGCGGCGCAGTTCTTCCGCCGCCCGGGCCGGCGGTCCCACCACCGCGATGGCGTGCAGCAGCTCGTCGTCGACGAGGGCGGCCATCCGGTCCCACTCGCCCCGCCGGGAGAGCGCGTGCAGCTCCTCCCCCAGGCTCGCCCGGTCGTGCAACTCCAGCACACCCCGGTACGCCGGTGTCGAGCCGTAGAACGCGATCTGCCGGCGCGCCGCGGCCACCGCGTCCGCGATGTCCGCCGCGGAGCGGCCCGTCACCACCATCGGCGAGCCCACCAGCTCGAACCCGTCCAGCGACCCGCGCCCGGACCGCAACGCCGGCACGGTCACCGAACGCAGGTAACGCTCCGTCGTGAAGCCGTGGCACAGGAAGCCGTCCGCCACCTCCCCGGCCACCCGCGTCATACCCGCGCCCACCCCGGCCAGCAGCACCTTCGGCGGCCCGAACGGGTGCGGCGCCGGCGTGAACATCGGTGTCATCACCGTGTGCGTGTAGAACTCGCCGCGGAAGTTCAGCCGGGTGCCGTGCTGCCAGGCGTCCCAGATCGCGCGCAACGCCAGCACGAACTCGCGCATGCGGGCGGCCGGGCGTGACCACGGCATCGAGAACCGGTGCGTGACGTGCGCCTTGATCTGCGTGCCCAGGCCGAGCAGCAGCCGGCCACCGGACAGTTCCTGCAGGTCGTTCGCCGTCGCCGCGACCGTCATCGGGCTGCGGGCGAAGGCCACCGCGATCGCCGTGCCGAGCTCGATCCGCGACGTCGCCGTGGCACCGAGGGCGAGCGGGACGAACGGGTCGCGCTTGACCTCGGTCGTCCACACCCCGTCGAAGCCGTCGCGCTCCGCGCGCCGCATCAGCTCCCGGGTGTCGGCCGGGCTCTCGAACGGCACCGCGAAATCGACCTTCACCGGGCGGACGTCACCGCCTGCGGTTCCGGAACAGGCACTCCTGGGCGAGGCTCGCGAGCAGCACCCCGTCGCGGGTGCGCACGGTGCCGGTGTACCAGCCCCGGCCGCCCGCGACGCTCTGCGGCACCAGGTCCATGTGCACCCATTCGTCCAGGCGCCCCGGACGGTGGAACCACACGGCGTGGTCCAGGCTGGACGACGCGGACGCCGTCTCGTCCCCGAACGCGGCCACGCCCGAGGAGATGTCCGACAGGTAGGTCAGGACGCAGGCGTGCAGCAGCGGGTCGTCGGGCAGGTCGAGCTCGCACCGCGCCCAGAACCGGGTCGGCCACTGGCCGTCCGGGTACGGCTGCGGCGGGAGGGCGCCGCGCATCGAGAACAGCCGCGGCATGCCGCCGCTGGTCAGCTGCTCCGGGTCGCCCTCGGGGCGTTCCGGGTGCGCCTCGCGGTCCACACCGTCCTCGGGGCGGTGGAAGGACGCCGACATGTTGAAGATGACCTCGCCGTTCTGCACGGCGACGACCCGGCGGGCGGAATAGGAGCCGCCGTCGCGGTCGCGGTCGACGTGGAAGATCGTCGGCCGGGTCGCATCGCCCGGACGCAGGAAGTACCCGTGCAGCGAGTGCGGCAGCCGCTCCGGCTCCACGGTGCGGCCGGCCGCGGCGAGGGCCTGGGCGGCCACCTGGCCGCCGTAGAGCGGCAGCGGATCGTCGAAGACGCGCGTGGCACGGTAGAGGTCGCGGTCGATCTCCTCGAGATCGAGCAGGTCGGCGAGGGTGGGCTCGGCCACCGCTTGTCTCACTCACGGCGTGCATTACCGCACGGTAATACAGGGAGTGCGGGCGGTGCCCGGTGGTAGACCGGTATCACAGACGGGAGGAGGCAGTCGTGACCGAGCGCAAACCCCCGGACGTCAGCTTCGAGACGTGGGTGGAGAAGCAGATCCGCGAGGCGGCCGAGCGCGGCGAGTTCGAGAACCTGCCCGGCGCGGGGAAACCACTGGCGTGGCTGCGGAAACCGCACGACGAGAACGCGTGGCTGCGCGAGAAGCTGGCGCGCGAGAACGTGACCTACCTGCCGCCGTCGCTGGCCCTGCGCAAGGACGCGGCGCAGGCCCGCGCGGCCGCCGCCGCGGCCGGTTCCGAGGCCGAGGTGCGGCGGATCCTCGCCGACATCAACGAGCGGATCGTCGCGGCGATCCGTCGGCCGCCGTCCGGCCCGCCGCTGAACCTGGCGCCGTTCGACGTGGAGCACATCGTCGCCGAGTGGCGAGCCGACCACGGCTGAGCTCGCCCCCGTCGGGACGGCTACCAGCCCTGACCGCGCAACCGGTCCAGCACGCGGCGATCCCGCTTGGTGGGGCGCCCCGCTCCCCGGTCGCGGCGGGCCACCGGCATCGCCGCCTCCGGCGGCGGCGCGGGGGTGCGGTCGATGTAGCAGGTCGCCGCGTCCGGGGCGCCGACCCGCTTTTCGATCACCCGGACGACCTCCACGATCCGGGTCCGGTCGTGCACGCGCGCCCGGACGGTGTCGCCCGGGTGCACGCCCGTCGCGGGCTTCGCGGGCCGGTCGTTGACGCGCACGTGCCCGCCGCGGCAGGCAGCCGCGGCATCCGATCGGGTCTTGGTCAGGCGGACCGCCCACAGCCAGCGGTCCACGCGCGTGGACTCCATGGTCATCCATCATGCCCGGCCGGCGCCCGCACCGGCAGGATCGCGACCAGCCCGGCGGCGAGGATCAGCACGATCCCGGCCATGCCGGCGCGCTGGCTGCCGAAGAGGGCGATGAACCCGGAGAACGCCAGCGGCCCGAGGAAGCTGACCGCGCGACCGGTCGTCGCGTACAGGCCGAACGCCTCGCCTTCGCGCTCCGGCTCGACGATCCGCGCGAGGAAGGTGCGGCTCGCCGCCTGCGCCGGTCCGAGGAAGACCGACAGGCACAGCCCGCACACCCAGAAGGTCGCCTTGCCGGGCAGCGCGATGAGGGCGAGCCCGATGACCACCAGTGCGGCCAGCGACGTCACGATCACCGCCTTCGGCCCGACCCGGTCGTCGAGCCGGCCCCCGCTCACCGCGCCGATGCCCGCGGTCACGTTCGCCGCGATCGCGAACAGCACCACCTCGGTCTGGCTGAACCCGAACGTGCCGGCCGCGACGACCCCGCCGAAGGTGAAGATCGCGGCCAGCCCGTCGCGGTAGACCGCGCTCGCCGCGAGGAACCCCAGCGTCCGCCGGTCGGTCCGCCACAGCGTCGCGAGCCGCTTGCCGAGCACGGCGTAGCCGGAGAAGAAGCTGCCCCGGTCCCGCTGGGCGGCGGGCGGGTTCTCCGGCACGAACAGCAGCACCGGCAGCGCGAACACCGCGAACCACACCGCCACGAACAGCGCCACCACGCGGATGTTCAAGCCACCGGCGGACGTCACGCCGAACAGTCCGACGTCGGGCTGCACGAACGCGAAAAGCACGATCGCCAGCGCGATGACGCTGCCGAAGTAGCCCATGCCCCAGCCGAACCCGGACACCCGGCCCATCGTCTTCGGCGTGGCCACCTGCACCAGCATCGCGTTGTAGCTGACCTCGGCGAACTCGAAGAACACGCTGCCGACACCGAGCAGGACCAGCCCGGCCAGCAGGTAGGACGGCTCGTCGCGGATGAAGAACAGCCCCGCGGTGCACGCGATCGCGATGGCGCTGTGCAGGCCGAGCCACAACTTGCGCCGGCCGCCGGCATCGCCGCGCTGCCCGGTGACCGGGGCGAGCACGGCGACCACGACACCGGCGATCGTGGTCGCCACGCCCAGCGCCTGCGACCCGCTCTCCGTGTCGGCGGCGACACCCTTGGTGAGGTAGACGGTGAAGACGAAGGTGAGGATCACCGCGCTGAACGCGGATGCTCCCCAGTCCCACAGCGCCCAGCTCAGCACGGCTTTCCGGGCGCCTGGCGCGGCCTTGGCGGTGACGGTCACGGCGTGATTCTGCACGACGGGCACGCGCCGGTGAACACCGTCACGTCCGGGAACCGCCAACCCGCCGCCCGCGCCAGCAAACACGCCGCCCGGAACGGCGAACACGGCGCGCGGACGGGCAAACACGCCGACGCGGTGTGTTTGCCGCTTGCGGCGGTGGGTTTGCGGTTGCGGGTGCCAACTGGCAAATGTTGAGAAGGTCACGGCCGCTGCGCGGCGGTAACTCCACACGGGCCGACGACGATACCAGCAGTATCCGAAGTGTACGGGAGGGTTTCGCAGTGGGGTTCGGCCAGTACAAGACACCGGTCACCGACCGTCCGGTCTGGCTCGTGCTGACCGTGGTGTTCGCGGCGACCGCGGCCGTCCAGCTCTACCTGGCGGTCGCGATGTCGGTGTGGTTGTCCGGCGTGCTGGGGGTCGTGCTCGCGTTCGCCGCGGTGGGTTCCCTGGCCGCCGCGGCGAAAGCGATGCCGATCACACGTCGAAGTCGACCGTGAGCTGGTCCGAGACCGGCAGCGACTGACAGGTCAGCACGAACCCGGCGTCGACCTCGCTGTCCTCGAGCGCGAAGTTGCGGCGCATGTCCACCTTGCCGGCGGTCACCTTCGCGCGGCAGGTGCCGCACACGCCGCCCTTGCAGGCGAACGGCAGGTCCGGCCGGGCCTTCTGCGCGCTGTCGAGCACCGGCACGTCCCGCGGCACGGCGACCGTGGTGGACCGTCCGTCGAGGATGATCGTCGCCTGGGTGACCACCCCGTCGAGAGCCTTCTCCTCGTGCCGCACGGGTTCCGGCGGCACGTCGTCCACATAGAACAGTTCCTGGTGGATCCGCCCGGCCGGTACGCCGGCGTCCCGCAGCCGTTCGCGGGCGACGGTGACCATCCCGAACGGACCGCACAGCCACCAGTGCCCGACCGCGGAGACGTCCGGGATCAACGCCAGCAGCGCGGTGAGCTTCGCACCGTCGAGCCGGCCGGTGAACAGCTCCGCCTCGCGCGGCTCGCGGGAGAGCACGTGCACCAGCTCGAGCCGGTCCGGGTAGCGGTCCTTGAGGTCGGCCAGCTCGTCGGCGAACATCACCGTGTCGGTGCGGCGGTTGCCGTACAACACGGTGACCGTCGCCTCCGGGTGGCGCAGCACGGTCGCCGCGATCGAGAGCACCGGGGTGATGCCGGACCCGGCGGCGATCAGCACGTGGTGCTCGGGCGTCGCGGGATCGGGCGTGAAGTTGCCGGTCGGCGTGCCGACCTCGACCTCGTCACCCGGCCGCAGCTGGTGCACCAGCCAGGAGGAGAACAGCCCGTCCGGGACCTCGCGCACCCCGATCCGCGGCCTGCTGCCCTCCGGCGAGCAGATCGAGTACGACCGGCGCTCCTCACGCCCGTCGATCACGCGGCGCAGGGTCAGCGACTGACCGGCGCGGAACGCGTAGGCCTCCGCCAGCTCCGGCGGCACGTCGAAGGTGACCGCGACGGCGTCGTCGCACAGGGGCGTTACCTCGGCCACGGTGAGGGTGTGGAAATCGCCCCGCAGCCTGGACTTGATGCCGGCGGTCACCTCAGATCTCCTTCACGTGCTCGAAGGGTTCGTCGCAGGACCGGCACCGCACCAGTGACTTGCACGCGGTGGCCCCGAACTCCGACACCAGCTCGGTGTCCGCCGAGCCGCAGCGCGGGCAGGACACCCGGCGCACCGGAGGGTGCAGCGTCAACGGGATCGGGCCGGACGGGCGCCGCGGCGCGCTGCCCGGCGGCGCGATCCCCGCCTCGGCGAGCTTGCGGCGGCCGTCGGCGCTGATCCAGTCGCTGCTCCACGGCGGCTGCAGCACGGTGCGGACCTCGACCCGCTCGTACCCGGCGCCGCGCAGGGCGTGCACCAGGTCGTCGCGCATCGTGTCCATCGCCGGGCAGCCGGTGTAGGTGGGCGTGATCGCCACCGTCACCGCACCGTCCGATTCGGACACCTCACGCAGCACGCCGAGGTCGGCCAGCGTCAGCATGGGCAGCTCGGGATCGCGGACGGTCTCCGCGACGGCACGGGCGCTCACCACGTCGCCTCCGGGTGCGCCCGGGCGACGCTCTGCAGCTCGGCGAGCAGGTAGCCCATGGCCTCGGTGTGCCGGCCACCCCGGCCGGTCTGCCCGTCGACCCCGGCCTTGCCGCTCACCTGCGGCCGGTTCAGGGTGCCCGCGGTGAACACCTGCGTCAGCACCTCGTCGACCTCGGCGCGCACCGTCGCCGGGTCGGCCGCGACCCCAGCGGCGGCCAGCCGCGACTCGATCTCGTGCGGCACGAACAGCTCGTCCACGAACGGCCAGATCTCGTCCAGCCCGGCCTGCATGCGCTCGCGGGAGAACGCGGTGCCGTCGCCGAGCCGCACGGCCCACCGGGCGGCGTAGTCGCGGTGGTAGGTCAGCTCCTTGACACCCTTGTCCGCGATCGCGGTAAGCACCGGGTCGGCCGAGTCACGCAGCCGCTCGAACAGCGCCAGCCGCCAGGTCGAGAACACCAGCAGGACCGCGACGAGCTGCCCGAAGTCGCCGCGTTCCAGCTCGGCGAGCCGCACGTTGCGGAACTCGTGCTCGGCGCGGGAGAACGCGTAGTCGTCCTCGCCACGGTCACTGCCGTCGGCCTTGCCGGCGCGGGCGAGCAGCAGCCGCGCCTGGCCGAGCAGGTCCAGGCCGATGTTGGCGATCGCGACCTCGTCCTCCAGCTCGGGCGCGCGGGTGCACCACTGTTGCAGCCGGTGCGAGAACACCAGCGCGTCGTCACCCAGCATCAGGCAGTACTGGGCCAGCTCCACACCGTCCACACCGGAGGGAACCGAGGTGTCCACCCCGGCCAGCGGATCCTCGAAACCGGTGCCGAACGCCCACCGGGAGTCGTCGTGCGCGTCGATCAGCGCTTCGTACGCGTTATCGAAAGACACAGCAGGGCATCCCTTACATGTGGGGAACGTTGTCGGGGATGTCGTAGAAGGTCGGATGCCGGTACACCTTGTCACCGGAGGGCGCGAAGAACGGGTCCTTCTCGTCCGGCGAGGACGCGGTGATGTCGGCCGCCTTGACCACCCAGATGCTCACGCCCTCGTTGCGCCGCGTGTACAGGTCGCGGGCGTTGTGCAGGGCCATCTGGTCGTCGGCCGCGCGCAGCGACCCGACGTGCACGTGGTTGAGGCCACGCTTGCCGCGCACGAACACCTCGTACAGCGGCCACTCGCTCTTGCTCACGCCGTCGCCTCCGCCCTCTTGCGCGCGTGCGCGGCCGCCGCCTCGCGGACCCACGCGCCGTCCTCGTGCGCCTGCCGCCGCCGGGCGATGCGCTCGGCGTTGCACGGCCCGTTGCCGGCCACGACCTGCTTCATCTCGTCCCAGTCGACCGGGCCGAAGTCGTAGTGCCCGCGCTCGGGGTTCCACTTCAGCTCCGGGTCCGGCAGTGTGACGCCGAGCGCCTCGGCCTGCGGCACGGTCATGTCCACGAACCGCTGGCGCAGCTCGTCGTTGGTGTGCCGCTTGATCTTCCACGCCATCGACTGCGCGGTGTTGGCCGATTCGGCGTCCGGCGGCCCGAACATCATCAGCGACGGCCACCAGAACCGGTTGACCGCGTCCTGCACCATGTCGCGCTGCGCCCGGGTGCCCTTCATCATCGTCATCAGCAGCTCGTAGCCCTGCCGCTGGTGGAACGACTCCTCCTTGCAGATCCGGATCATCGCCCGCGCGTAGGGGCCGTAGCTGCTGCGGCACAACGGAACCTGGTTGCAGATCGCCGCGCCGTCGACGAGCCAGCCGATCGCGCCGACGTCGGCGAACGACAGGGTCGGGTAGTTGAAGATCGAGGAGTACTTCTGCCGTCCGCTGATCAGCTTCTCGGTCAGGTCGGCGCGGTCCGCGCCCAGGGTCTCCGCCGCCGAGTACAGGTAGAGCCCGTGCCCGGCCTCGTCCTGGACCTTGGCGAGCAGGATCGCCTTGCGCCGCAGCGACGGCGCACGCGTGATCCAGTTGCCCTCGGGCTGCATGCCGATGATCTCGGAGTGCGCGTGCTGCGCGATCTGCCGGATCATCGTCTTGCGGTAGCCCTCGGGCACCCAGTCCCGCGGCTCGATCCGCTGGTCCTTGTCGATGGTGTGCTCGAAGTGCCGCTCGAGGTCCTTCTCACTGAGCGTGGCGGACAGTGTCATGGTCGGTTGTTCTCCTTGGCCACCAGGGTGAGCACGTCGTACTTCGCGACGGAGTCACCCGCGGAGTTGGTCACGTCGGCGTCCCAGCGGACCTCGCCGTAGTCGGCGTTCTCGCGGGGCGTGATCTGCTTGGCGGTCAGCGTCACGGTCAGCTCGTCGCCGGGCTTGACCGGGGTGAGGAACCGCAGGTTCTCCAGGCCGTAGTTGGCCAGCACCGGGCCGGGCTCGGGCGAGACGAACAAGCCGGCGGCGAACGACACGACCAGGTAGCCGTGCGCCACGATGCCACCGAACAGCGGGTTCGCCGCCGCGGCCGCCGGGTCGGTGTGGGCGTAGAAGGTGTCGCCGGTGAACTCGGCGAAGTGGTCGATGTCCTCCTGCGTCACCGTCCGCGGGCCGGCCACCACCGCATCGCCGATCCTCAGCTCCGCCAGCGACTTGCGGAACGGGTGCACGTTTCCGGTGTTGCGCGGCGCGCCCGCCACCCAGCGGCCGGTGACCGCGGTGAGCACCTTGGGGCCGCCCTGCACGGCGGTGCGCTGCATGTGGTGCAGCACGCCGCGGATGCCGCCCATCTCCTCGCCGCCACCGGCGCGGCCGGGTCCGCCGTGCACGAGGCCGGGCATGGGCGAGCCGTGGCCGGTGGACTCCTTCGCGTCGTCGCGGTCGAGCACGAGCAGCCGGCCGTGCCACGGCGCGACGCCGAGCACGACGTCACGGGCGAACTCCGGATCCGCGGTGACGACCGAGCCGGCGAGGCTGCCCTGGCCACGCGCCGCGTAGCCGACGACCTGCTCCACCGAGGTGTAGGGCATCAGCGTGGACACCGGGCCGAACGCCTCCACCTCGTGCGGCTCGGCGCGCTCCGGGTCGCCGGAGAGCAGCACCGGGGAGATGAAGGCGCCCCGCTCGGCGTCGGCGTCGACCACCTCGACGTGCTCCGGGTCGCCGAACACGACGCTCGACGCGTCCTGCAGGGCCTTCAGCGAGCGGCGCACCTCCTCGCGCTGCTCCAGGCTGGCCAGCGCGCCCATCCGCACCTCGGCGTTGGCCGGGTTGCCGATCTTGACCTTCGCCAGCCGCTCGCGCGCGGCCTCGGCGACGTCGTCGAGCAGGTCCGCCGGCACGAACGCGCGCCGGATGGCGGTGCACTTCTGGCCTGCCTTGACGGTCATCTCGGTGACCAGCTGCTTGACGTAGAGGTCGAACTCGGCCGTGCCGGGCCGGGCGTCCGGGCCGAGGATCGAGCAGTTCAGCGAGTCGGCCTCGGCATTGAATCGAACAGCCTGGCGCACGATGACCGGGTGCGTGCGCAGCTTCTGCGCGGTGGAGGCGGAGCCGGTGAACGACACCAGGTCCTGCTCGGTGAGGTGGTCCAGCAGGTCACCGGCGCTGCCGGAGACCAGCTGCAGCGTGCCCTCCGGGACGAGCCCGGACTCGATGATCAGCTCGACGATCCGTTCGGTCAGGTAGGCGGTCTGGCTCGCCGGTTTGACCAGGCTCGGCACCCCGGCGAGGAACGCCGGGGCGAACTTCTCCAGCGGGCCCCAGACCGGGAAGTTGAACGCGTTGATCTGCACCGCGACACCGCGCAGCGGGGTGGCGATGTGCCGGCCGAGGAACGTGCCGCCCTTGCTCAGCGGCTCGACGTCGCCGTCGACGTAGACCGTGTCGTTGGGCAGCTCGCGCTTGCCCTTGCTGGAGTAGGCGAACAGCACGCCGATGCCGCCGTCGACGTCGAACTTGGCATCACCGAGCGTCGCCCCCGTTCTGGCGGACAGCTCGTACAGCTCGTCGCGGTGCTCGCGCAGGTGGGAGGCCACGGCCTTGAGCAGCGCGGCCCGCTGGTGGAAGGTCAGCTCCCGCAGGGCCGGGCCGCCGACCCGGCGGCCGTGGTCGAGCGCGGCGGCCATGTCGATGCCGGCCGAGGAGATCCGGGCGACCTCGGCGCCGGTGACCGCGTCGTGCAGGGGTGCCCCCTCACCCTCGCCGGTCCGCCAGGCGCCGCTGACGTAGCTGCGCAGCATCCTCGTCGACTGCTGGGCCATCGTTCCTCGCTTCCCCGGATTTACCAACCGAACGTTCAGGAATTCATGGTAGCGTCTCGACATGGCTGACGAAAGCACCGGCGACGTTGTTTCCGTTTCCCGTGACGGTGCGGTGGCCACCGTGACCCTGCTCCGGCCCGCGCTCACCACCGACCTGAAAACCGAGCTGCGGGACGCGCTCGAGCGGGTGTCGACCGGCGACGAGATCCGCGCGGTCGTGCTGACCGGCACCGGCCGGGCGTTCTGCGTGGGCCAGGACCTGGCCGAGCACGCGGACGCGCTGCGCGCCGACCCGGCCACCGCGTTCACCACCATCGACGAGCACTACAACCCGATCGTCACCACACTGGCGACCATGCCGAAGCCGGTGGTCGCCGCCGTCAACGGGACCTGTGTCGGCGCCGGGCTCGGCCTCGCCCTGGCCTGCGACCTGCGGATCGCCGCGGACACCGCGAAGTTCGGCACCGCGTTCACCAGGCTCGGCCTGACCTGTGACTCCGGGCTGTCCGCGACGCTCGCGCGGGCGGTCGGCGCGGCCCGCGCGAGCGAGCTGGTCCTGCTCGGCGAGACGTTCACCGCCGCGGAAGCCGCCGAGTGGGGCATCGCCGGCCGCGTGGTGCCCGCCGCCGGACTCGCCGCGGCCGCGGCCGAGCTCGCCGCCCGGCTGGCCGCCGGGCCCACGCTCGCCTACGCGGCGGCCAAGCGGGCACTGGCCGAGTCCTGGGGCGCACCGCTGCCGGACGTGCTGCGACGGGAAGGCGAGGCGCAGGCGCGGCTCGGGCTCACCGCCGACCACCGCGGCGCCGTGGAAGCCTTTCTGGCCAAGTCGGAGCCCGTCTTCCACGGGTCTTGACAGTGTCCGGGCGGGACGCACATTATTAACCGTCCATTCGGTCAGTAACCTGGAGGCGGTGCCGCCGTGTCCCACGCCGCACAGGCGATGTTCGCCGACGACGTCGCGTCCAGGGCGCTCGGCATCGAACTCGTCGAGGCGCAGGACGGACGGGCCGTCGCGCGCATGACCGTGACCGAACAGATGGTCAACGGGCACGCCATCGCCCACGGCGGCTACCTCTTCCTGCTGGCCGACACCACGTTCGCCTGCGCGTGCAACAGCCACGGCCCGGCGACCGTCGCGGCCGGCGCGGAGATCTCGTTCGTCGCCAGCGCCCGGCTCGGTGACCGGCTGGTCGCCACGGCCGAGGAACGCACGCGCTACGGGCGCAACGGCATCTACGACGTCACCGTGCACCGCGAGACCGACGCGGGACGCGAGGTGATCGCCGAATTCCGCGGCCGCAGCCGCACGATCGGCCAAGTGAGGAACTGAGGAGCCGGCCCCCATGACCACCACGCACAGCGACGTGCCCTCCGCGAAACACCTCGGCAGCCCACCGGCACCGGGCGACCTCTCCCCCGCCGAACGGATGAGCGTCGACGAGCTGCGGGCCGTCCAGCTCGAGCGTCTGCAGTGGACATTGCGGCACGCCTACCGGAACGTCCCGTTCTACCGGCGCAAGTTCGACGAGGCCGGAGTGCACCCGGACGACTGCCGGGAGCTGGCGGACCTGGCGAAGTTCCCCTGCACCACCAAGAACGACCTGCGCGACAACTACCCGTTCGGCATGTTCGCGGTACCGCAGGAACAGGTGCGCCGCATCCACGCCTCCAGCGGCACCACCGGCAAGCCGACCGTCGTCGGCTACACCGAGGCCGACATCGACACCTGGGCCACCGTGATGGCCCGCTCGATCCACGCAGCCGGCGGGCGGCCGGGGCAGAAGGTCCACGTCGCCTACGGCTACGGCCTGTTCACCGGCGGCCTCGGCGCGCACTACGGCGTGGAGAAGCTGGGCTGCACCGCGATCCCCGCCTCCGGCGGCATGACCGCGCGCCAGGTGCAGATCATCACCGACTTCCGGCCCGAGGTCATCATGGTGACCCCGTCCTACATGCTCACGCTGATGGACGAGTTCGAACGGCAGGGCATCGATCCGGCGTCGTCGTCACTGCGGGTGGGCATCTTCGGCGCGGAACCGTGGACCGAGCAGATGCGCCGGGAGATCGAGCAGCGGATGGATCTGCACGCGGTGGACATCTACGGTCTGTCCGAAGTGATGGGTCCGGGCGTGGCGCAGGAGTGCGTGGAGACCAAGGACGGCCTGCACGTCTGGGAGGACCACTTCTACCCCGAGGTGATCGACCCGGTCGAGGGGCACGTGCTGGACGAGGGCGAGACGGGCGAGCTGTTGTTCACCTCGCTCACCAAGCAGGCCATGCCGGTGATCCGCTACCGCACCCGCGACCTCACCGCGTTGCGCCCGGGCACCGCGCGGCCGTCGTTCCGGCGCATGGACAAGGTCACCGGCCGCAGCGACGACATGATCATCCTGCGCGGTGTCAACGTGTTCCCCACGCAGATCGAGGAGATCGTGCTCGCCACCGCCGGGCTGGCGCCGCACTTCCAGCTCAAGCTGACCAAGCAGGACCGGATGGACCACCTCACGGTCCTGGTGGAGGCGCGGCCGGACACCGCGGCCGGGCGCCGGGTGTCGGCGGCGGAGGAGGTCGCGGCACGCGTCAAGGACGGCGTCGGGGTCAGCGTCGCCGTCGAGGTGCTCGACCCGGACACCCTCGAACGGTCGATGGGCAAGCTGCGCCGCGTGATCGACCAGCGGCCACCGGCCTGAACGCGCTTGGGATACTCAGGACCATGACGACCGCACCTCCAGCCCGGCGCGGCAGGCCGGGCTACGACCTGGAGTCCCTGCTGGCGGTCGCGGTCAAGCTGTTCAACGAGCGCGGCTACGACGGCACCAGCATGGAGGACCTGTCGCGCAAGCTCGGCATCACCAAGTCCGCCATCTACCACCACGTGCCGAGCAAGCAGGAACTGCTGCGGCTGGCGGTGAACCGCGCGCTGGACGGGTTGTTCGAGATCGTGGCCGAACTGGAGGCGGTCGACGGTCGCGCGGTCGACCGGCTGGAGTACCTGGTCCGCGGCAGCGTGCGGGTGCTGGTGGACCGGCTGCCGTTCGTGACGCTGCTGCTGCGGGTGCGCGGCAACACCAAGGTGGAGCGGGACGCCCTGGCCCGCCGCCGGGAGTTCGACCACATCGTGTCCGAACTGGTCACCCGGGCCGTCGACGAGGGCGACCTGCGGCCGGACATCGACCCGCCGACCGCGGCCCGGCTGCTGTTCGGCATGGTGAACTCGCTGATCGAGTGGTACCGGCCGCGCGGTGGACAGAGCGCCGATCAGCTCGCCGAGACCGTGGCGGCGGTGGCCTTCGACGGGCTGCGGATCCGGTCCGCGTAGGACGTCCTCACGCGGTGAGCGCGGTCACACCGGGAATCTTGGGGTCGTGGCGCGTGTCGGCACTGTCATGCCGGAACACCGCACCCTGCGGCTGATCATGGTGGTGCTCGCGTTCTCCTGCGGCACCACCGTGGCGAACCTGTACTACGCGCAGCCGCTGCTGGCGGGGATCGCGTCCACGTTCGGCGTGAGCCAGGGCAGCGCCGCGCTGGTGGTGACGCTCACCCAGCTCGGCTACGCCGCCGGGCTCGCTCTGCTCATGCCGCTCGGCGACCTGGTGGAGAACCGGGCGCTGGCCTCGCGCACGCTGGTGTTCACCGCGCTGGCGCTCGTGGTGGCGGCCGTGGCGCCGGTGTTCGGGTTGTTCCTGGCGGCCTCGGTGCTGATCGGGGTGACGTCGGTGGTGGCGCAGATCCTCATCCCGTTCGCCGCGCACCTCGCACCGGAGGAGCAGCGCGGCCGGTTCGTCGGCACGGTGATGACCGGCCTGCTGCTGGGGATCCTGCTCGCGCGCACCCTGTCCAGCGTGGTCGCCGGGGCGTTCGGGTGGCGCACGATCTACGTCGTGTCGGCGGTGCTGATGCTGGTGGTCGCGGTCGCCGTGCGGCGGATCCTGCCGCACCGCCGGCCTCCGCACGACGAGGGCTACCGGCGGCTGATGGGGTCGATCCTGACGCTGGCGCGGGAGGAACCCGCGTTGCGGCGGCGCGCGGTGTGCCAGGCGCTGATGTTCGGGGCGTTCTCCGCGTTCTGGACGTCCGTGGCGTTCGAGCTGACCGGCCGGCACGGGCTCACGCAGACCGAGGTCGGGATGTTCGCGCTGGTCGGCGCGGCGGGCGCGGCGGCGGCACCGCTGGCGGGGCGGCTGGGCGACCGCGGCCACGGCCGGCTCGGCAGCGGGATCGCGCCGGCGCTGGCCGCGGTGGCGATGGTGGTCGCCTGGCTGGGCGCCGGTTCGCTGATCGTGCTGGCGCTCGCGGGGGTCGTGCTGGATCTCGCGGTGCAGGGCCACCAGGTGCTGAGCCAGCGGGAGATCTACGGCCTGCGGGCGGACGCACGTGCCCGCATCAACACGGTGTTCATGACGACGATCTTCGTCGGCGGGGCGGTGGCCTCGGCGCTGGCCGGCACGCTGTACGACCGCTTCGCCTGGGCGGGCCCGTGCCTGTTCGGCGCCGCACTGCCCCTGATCGCGCTGGGAATCTGGGCCACCTCGACGGTCCGCGCCCGGGGCCGGGAAGCCGTCACCGCCTGAGCCGGTCTCCCGGCACGCGAGTTCCGCGCTCGGCCACCTGCTGGTGGATCATCTGTGCTTCACTTCCCGTGACCGTCCGGCCACGAGAAGGGAACCACTGGGGTGACGAGCTGGCGCGATCTCGCGACGTTCATCCGGCAGCAGTACAAGGTCGTCCGGGACGAGCCGGACGAGCTGCGCATCCGCATCCGCTTCCAGTCCGATCCGGAGGAGGAGGAACGCACCCAGATCGTGGTCATCGCGCGGGAGGTGCTCGACCGGCGGGACGAGTGGATCCAGATCGCGACCCCGTTCGCCCGCGTGGACGAGGTCGACGTGGCCGCGGTGCTCGCCGAGGTGGGGCACACCACGGTCGTCGGCGGGGTGGTCGTGATGGGCGAGTACCTGGTGCTCCGCCACTCGCTGCCGCTGGCCAACCTGGACCTCAACGAGTTCGTCGACCCGCTCGCCCTGGTCACCAGCTCCGCCGAGCTGCTCGAGGAACAGCTCACCGGCCGCGACGACTACTGAAATCCGGTTGCTCCGGCCGGTTTCCCGGGTAACCCTGGGGATCCACCGCAGCGAAAGGATCTTCCGATGTTCACCGCAGTCGAGGGCGCCCGGGTACCCATCCGCATGTGGGCCGACCCGGCGTCCGTCGAGGACGCCGCGATGCGGCAGCTGCACAACGTCGCCAACCTGCCGTGGGTGCACGGGCTGGCCGTGATGCCGGACGTGCACTACGGCAAGGGCGCGACGGTCGGCAGCGTCATCGCGATGCGCGACGCGGTTTCCCCCGCCGCCGTCGGTGTGGACATCGGCTGCGGCATGAGCGCGGTGCGCACCTCGCTGACCGCGGGCGACCTGCCCGACGACCTGGCCCGGCTGCGGCGGCGCATCGAGGACGCCGTGCCGGTCGGCTTCGCGCTGCACCAGACGCCGGTCGACCCGGCCCGGGTGCCCGGCACGCGCGGCTGGAACGAGTTCTGGTCGGCGTTCGGGCACCTGCACGAGGGCGTGCAGAACCTGCGGGACCGGGCGCGGGCCCAGATCGGCAGCCTCGGCGGGGGCAACCACTTCATCGAGGTGTGCCTGGAACAGGGCGGCCCGGACGCCGGCCGGGTGTGGCTGATGCTGCACTCGGGGTCGCGCGGCATCGGCAACGAACTGGCCAAGCGGCACATCGACATCGCGCGGAAGCTGCCGCACAACGCGGACCTGCCGGACCGCGATCTGGCGGTGTTCGTCGCCGGGACACCGGAGATGGCGGCCTACCGGCGGGACCTGTTCTGGGCGCAGGAGTACGCGGCCCGCAACCGGGCGACGATGGTCGCGCTCGTGCAGCGGGCGCTCGCCGCGGAGGTGCCCGGGGTTCGGTTCGACGAGCCGATCTCGTGCCACCACAACTACGTGGCCGAGGAGACCTACGACGGCGTGGACGTGCTGGTGACCCGCAAGGGCGCGATCCGCGCCGGGGCAGGTGACCTGGGCATCATCCCGGGCAGCATGGGCACCGGCTCGTACGTCGTGCGGGGCCTGGGCAACGAGACGTCGTTCCACTCGGCGTCGCACGGCGCCGGGCGGCGGATGTCGCGGACCAAGGCCCGCAAGACGTTCACCGCGGCCGACCTCGCGGCCCAGACCAGTGGCGTCGAGTGCCGCAAGGACGACGGCGTGGTCGACGAGATCCCGGCCGCCTACAAGGACATCGAGTCGGTGATCAAGGCGCAGGCCGACCTGGTCGAGGTGGTCGCGCACCTCAAGCAGGTCGTCTGCGTGAAGGGCTAGATATCGGCGTTCTTCTCGGTGGTCCGAAGTGGATAGTTCCGGTCCCAGAAGTCCCGCGCCGCCGCGGACGGCGTCCGGTGGGCCACTCGCAGTCGGTCACGGCGTCGCGCGGGCAGTGGCCCGGCGACGCGCGGCCACCGACATCAGCGGCTCAGGTCCACTTCGGCGGTCAGTACACCGTGGTGGCCGTGCAGGTCGACGCACCACATGCGCGCGAGCCGGTCCAGGACGTGCAGTGGCAGCCGCAACGACGCGTGGCCGGGCAGGGCGCGGCAGCGCAGCTCGCGGATGTCGGCCCGCAGGCGGGCGCCGGGGCGGTGCCGGAGGCGCACGGCGAACGGCGGCTGGGCGTGCCGGCAGGCGAGGCCGGCGAGGGTGTCGACGACGAGCAGCGCGCGTTCGGCCGCGTCCGGACGTTCGCCGTCGAGCAGCTCCCGCAGGTGGCGCCGGAGCCCGGCGAGGTGGGCCGCGCCCAGCAGCGGCACCGCGGTGGTTCGCTCGGCGAGCTGCGCTGGTTCCGGCACGACGGCCCTCCGCTGCGATGTCACCGGGTGCGAGGTGGGGTGATACCCCGGGCCACCGCGCGGAAACGTCGTCAGCCGAACAGGTCCGGCGCCGCGTCCGCGATCCGCTGCCGCATCGGCCGCGTCCGCAGCGCCTCGATCGCCTCGTCGACCAGCCTGCTCAGCGGGTGGGCCAGCTCCGCCTCGAACTCCTTCGCCGCCGCGGTCGTCGCCGCCCATTCCGCGTCCAGCACCGGCAGCAGCTCCTCGGCCTTGCGGGTCAGCCGCACGATCCGGTGCCGCGCGTCCGCGCCCGGGCTCAGCGTCACCAGGTCCGCCTTGACCATCTGCGCGACCGTCTGGCTCGCCGCCGAGTGCGTGACCCCGATGGCCTCGGCGAGGTCCCGGATGGGCTGCGGTCCGGAGGCGGCCAGCAACCGCACCACGGGGGTGAATCGCGGCCGGAACCAGGCCAGACCGAGGTCGGCGTAGACCGCGGCGACGTCGCCGTCGAGCAGGTCCAGCAGGTGCCGCAGCCGTGTGCCGAGCAGCTCGGACCGGAGAATTGTCACAGCGCTAATATAACAGCACTGTTGCACCTGGAGGGACGATGACCCAGCTCCACCCGCCCGCCGAGCCCTACGCCGAGGGCATGCTCGACGTCGGCGACGGCAACCGCATCCACTGGGCCGCGTGCGGCAACCCGGAGGGCAAGCCCGCCGCGGTCGTGCACGGCGGTCCCGGCTCGGGCGCGTGGACCAGCACGCGCGGCTACTTCGACCCGGACCGCTACCACGTCGTCCTGTTCGACCAGCGCAACTGCGGCCGCAGCACACCGCACGCGAGCGACCCGGCCACCGACCTGACCCACAACACCACCGGGCACCTCATCGCCGACATGGAACTGCTGCGCGAGCACCTCGGCATCGACCGGTGGCTGCTGTTCGGTGGCTCCTGGGGTTCCACCTTGCTCCTCGCCTACGCCCAGCGGCACCCGGAACGGGTCAGCGAGATCGTGATCGCCGGGGTCACCACCACCACCCGCCGCGAACTCGACTGGCTCTACTCCGGGGTCGGCCGGTTCTTCCCGGCCGAGCTGGAGCGGTTCCAGGCCGGCGCCGGTGACGTCGAGGGCGGCACCTTCGACGTCCTCGCCGCGTACGCGCGGCTGCTGGCCGACCCCGATCCCGCCGTACGAGGGAAGGCCGCGCGGGACTGGAGCACCTGGGAGGACACCGCGATCTCGCTGGAACCCCACGGGGTGCCGAACGTCTACAGCGACCGGCCGTCCCGCGATGTGCTCGCGATGACCCGCATCTGCGCGCACTACTTCTCGAACGCAGCCTGGCTGGAGGAGGGCGTGCTGATCCGGGAAGCCCACCGGCTCAAGGGCATCCCCGGCAAGCTCATCCACGGCCGGCTCGACCTGTCCGGCCCGGTGGAGACCGCGTGGGAGCTGGCCAAGGTGTGGCCGGACGCCGATCTGCGGGTGATCGAGGACGCCGGCCACACCGGCAGCGACACGATGCGGGCGGCGATGCGCGCCGCCCTCGACGAGTTCGCCGTCAGGCCAGCTCGGGGATGACGCGGTTGGTGAACAGCTCCACCGACGTGCGGTCGTAGGCGATGTCGGCGAAGTAGGTGATCGCGTACGTCATGCCGAGGCCGCGCAGCTCGGTGAGCCGCTCGGCGACCTGCTCGGGCGTGCCGACCAGCGGGCCGTTGCGGAACGACGCGACGCTGTTCTCCAGCACGTCCGCCGGCACGTGCGGCTCGTAGTGCGCGCGGATCCACGCCAGCCGGTCGGCCACGTCCTTCTCGGTCTCGCCGATGATCACGTTGTAGTTGGCCGACCGGACGATCGCGTCGAAGTCGGTGCCGAGGTCGCGGCAGTGCGCGGCGAGCACCTCGGACTTGTGCTTGAAGTCCTCGGCACCACCGGCGAAGTTGGTGTACTGGGCGTACCGGGCGGCCATCCGCAGCGTCTTCTTCTCCCCGCCGCCGGCGATCCACAGCGGGATGCCGCCCTCCTGCAGCGGCAGCGGGTAGCACCGGGCACCGTCGACCTGGTAGTGCTTGCCGTCCAGGGTCGCCGTGCCCGTGGTCCACAGCTGCCGCATGATCTGCACGCCCTCGTCGAGCATGCCGAGCCGCTGCCCGGCCGGCGCGAAGCCGTAGCCGTAGGCGCGCCACTCGTGCTCGTACCAGCCGGCACCGATGCCCATCTCGACGCGGCCACCGGAGATCACGTCGGTGGTCGCCGCCACCTTCGCCAGGTAGGCCGGGTTGCGGTAGCCCATGCAGGTGCACATCTGGCCCAGCCGGACGCGGCTGGTGCTCGCGGCCAGCGCGGCCATCAGCGTCCACGCCTCGTGCGTGGCCTCCCCGGTGGGCACCGGGACGGTGTGGAAGTGGTCGTACACCCACACCGACTCGTACGGCCCGTTCTCGGCGTACCGGGCGATGTCGAGCATGGTCTGCCACTGCCGGGCGGGCTCGATACCGGTCAGGTCCAGCCGCCACCCCTGGGGAACGAAGAGTCCGAAGCGCATGCGCCCAGCCTAACCGGCGGCACCGTGCCCGTCAGCGGAAACCGCCGGTGCACACACCGGCCCCCGGATCGTCCACTGTGGAGTGTCGGCGGCGGTCCGCGGCGAGCCCGTTCCGGGCACTGGTCGGGACCACCCGCAAGGGCCGCAGCGTCAGCGGCTGATGCGGCCGGGCATCGGCTGCGGCTTGCTCGGCGGCGGCTGCGGGCTCGGCGGCCGGCGCTGCCACGGCCGTGAGCTGGTCTTGCGCACCTGACCCCCCGGGACGGTCTAATCGGACATTCGCCTGGCGAAGGGTAACGACACCCCGGATGTGACCCACACAACACACCTCGTTGTGGTGCTGGAGGGGCTGATGTTACCGGTGTTCCGTCACTGCCGGGCCAGGACCTCGCCGATGATCCGGGCACCGTCGGCGAACGCACCCGGGTTCGGGCCGGAGTAGTTGAGCCGCAGGTAGGCGCCGGGCGGTTCGGCGGGGAACCACTCCCCACCGGGGCTGAGCGCGACCCCGGCCGCCTCGCACTCCCGGCTCAGGCGGACCGGGTCGACGGTGTCCGGCAGCCGCACCCACAGGTTCAGCCCGCCCCTCGGCACCGAGTCCAGGCGCGCGCACGGGAGGTGCTCCCGCACGGCGCGGGCGAGCAGGTCACGCCGGGCCGCCAGCTGGTCGCGCAGGCCCCGCAGGTGGCCGCGCCACGCGGGCTGGGTGACCACGTCCAGCGCGACCGCCTGCAGGATGCCGCTGACGAACAGCGCCTCGGCCCGGACACCGGCCAGGACACGCTCGCGGGCCGGGCCACGCGCGACGAGCCCGGCGACCCGGACCGCCGGGGACACGCTCTTGGTCAGCGACCGCAGGTACACCACGTGCCCGTCGTCGTCCCGTGCGGCGAGCGGCACCGGGTCGGCGTCGATGCCGAAGTCGTGTGCCCAGTCGTCCTCGATGAGGAACGCGCCGTGCTCGCGGACGACGTCGAGGACCCGGCCGGCCAGGCCCGGCGACCAGCGGGCGCCGGTCGGGTTGGCGAAGTTCGGCTGCGCGTAGAACGCGCGGGCGCCGGTCTGCCGGAACGCCCGCGCCAGCTCGTCCGGGTCGGGACCGTCCGCACCGCTGGGCACCGGCACCACCTCCACCCCCGCCCGCGCCGCGGCGAGGATCGCACCCCAGTAGGTCGGCGACTCCAGTATCAGCGGGCGGCCGGCGCCGACCAGCCCACGGAACGCCGCGCTCAACCCGCTCTGGCTGCCGGGGAAGACGACCACGTCGCCGGGCGCCGCCACCCCGAGCTCGGCGGCGAACCACGCCTGCAGTTCGGGCAGTCCCGCGGCGGGCGGGCGGTGCACGGCCGCGTCACCGCGGGCCGCGCGGGCGAACGCGGCCCGGACCAGCCGCTCGGGGAGCAGTTCCCGGTCCGGATAACCCGAGTGCAGCGCGATCACGTCGTTGGGCACGGTGCGCAGTGCCGCCGACCCGCGTGGCACGGGATGACGCGGGGAGCCCAGCGCGGCGGTCTGCCACCCGTAGTCGTTGGGCCGGGCCAGGCGCGCCGCGCGCACGAACGTGCCCACCCCCGGCCGGCTCTCCACCATCCCGCCCGCGGTGAGGGCCCGCAGCGCCTTCTGCACCGTCACCGGGCTCGCCGCGTACTCGGCGACCAGTGCCCGCGTGGACGGCAGCCGAGCACCGGGCTGTGCGGTCGCGATCCACGCGCGGAGGCCGGCGACGATGCGGGCACTGCTATCGTCGGACATGAAGCAGGATAGTAGCGCTACCCTCGCCGGGCGCCCGGTGCTATCTCCCGGGCGGGGCGGTCTCGGCTGGGGACTGCTCGGCGTGGCCGCGTTCTCGTTCACCGTGCCGTTCACCCGCGTCGCCGTCGGGACGATGTCACCGTTGTTCATCGGGTGCGGCCGCGCCGTGATCGCCGCGCTGCTCGCGACCGGTGCGCTCGCGGCCACCCGGCAACGGCCGCCCCGCGGCGTCCAGTGGCTGCGGCTCGCGGTGGTCGCCGCGGGCGTGGTGGTCGGCTTCCCGGTGCTCACCTCGTTCGCGCTGACCAGCGCGTCGGCCAGTCACAGCGCGGTGGTGATCGCGCTGCTGCCCGCCGCGACCGCGGTGATCGCCGTGCTGCGCGGCCGGGAACGGCCACCGGTGCTGTTCTGGGCGACGGCGGCGGTCGGCGCGGTCGCCGCGGCCGCCTTCGCGGCGCTGCAGGGCGGTGGGCTCGGCAGGCTGCACTGGTCCGATCTGCTGCTGCTCGCGGCCGTGCTCGCGGCCGGGGTCGGCTACGCCGAGGGCGGGCTGCTCGCCCGGGAACTCGGGGCGTGGCAGACGATCTCGTGGGCGCTCGTGCTGTCCGCCCCGGTGATGGCCGCGCTGGCGGTGACGTCGGCGGCGCAGCACCCGCCCGCGGGGGGCGTGGCCGAGTGGGCGGCCTTCGCCTACCTCGGGGTGGTGAGCATGTTCCTCGGGTTCTTCGCCTGGTACCGCGGGCTCGCGATCGGGCCGATGGCACACGTGAGCCAGATCCAGCTGGTCCAGCCGGTGCTGAGCATCTGCTGGGCGGTCCTGCTGCTGCGCGAGGCGATCACCTGGCCGACCGTGCTCGGCGGGCTCGCGGTGATCGCCTGCGCCGGTCTGGCGGTGCGGACCCGGCTCAAGCGCGCGTGACCTCCTCCGGGTGCCGGTCCGGCCGCAGCCCGCGCCACGACGGCGCCCGCAGGCGCCCGTCGGAGGTCCACTGCCGGAACTCCACCTCGCCCACCAGCTCCGGCTCCACCCAGTGCGCGTGGCGGGCGTACTCGCGGGGCACCGGGGTGGCGAACGGGCTGGTGCGACGGGCGAGCGGGCGCAGCCGGTCCTGCAGGTCGGCCAGCATCCGTTCGGTGAAGCCGGTGCCGACGTGACCGGCGAACCGCAACCCGGTCTCGTCGTGCAGCCCGAGCAGCAACGCGCCGAACGTGCCCGACCGCCGTCCCCCGCCCGCGGTCCACCCCGCGATGATCACCTCCTGGGTGCGGGTCAGCGGCGTCTTCACCCAGTCCGGCGACCGCAGCCCCGGCTGGTAGCGCGAGTCGAGCCGTTTGGACACCAGGCCCTCCAGGCCCACCTCGCGGGCGGCCCGCAACAGCTCCGCACCCTCCACTTCGGACGCCCGGAAGTGCCGCCGCACCCGCACCTCCGGGCGGTCGACGCCCAGTGCCAGCAAGCGTTCCCGGCGCTCTTCGTAGGGCAGGCCGGTGCAGTCGGCGGTCCCCTCGCGCAGCAGGTCGAACGCGAAGAACACCACGGGCACCGACGACAGCCGGGCCGGGGTGGGCGCGGCCAGGTTCATCCGCTGCTGCAGGCGCCCGAAATCCGGCCTGCCGTCCTCGTCGAGCGCGACGACCTCGCCGTCGATCAGCAGCGTCCGGCGGTCCCGGCCGAGCACGGCGAGCTCGGGGTAGGTGGCGGTGACCTCACGCAGCCGCCGCGAGTAGAGCCGGACCTCGCCGCCGGACACCGCGGCCTGGCACCGCACCCCGTCGTACTTCCACTCGAACGCCCAGCCCTCGCTGTCCTGCACGGGTCCGGGAACGGCCAGCATCGGGGCGACGGGCTCAGGCGTCGGCATGTCCCGATGCTGCGCCGGATCGCCGCCCGCCGCCAATCGGCTCAGCCGAGCAGGCCGCGCTGGTGCGCCCGGGACACCGCCTCCGCGCGGCTTCCGGCGCCGAGCTTGGCCATGATCCGGGACAGGTGCACGCTCGCGGTCTTCTCGCTGATGAACAGCCGCTCCCCCACCTGCCTGTTGGTCAGGCCGCCGGCCACCAGTTCCAGCACGGACCGCTCACGCGGGGTCAGCACGTCGCCGGCCGGCGCGGCCGCACCCGCGGTCGTCAGGCGGCCGCGCTTCGCCAGGTCCGCCACCGCGGCCCGCAGCGGCCGCGCGCCCAGCCCGGTCGCGGAGTCGTGCACGAGGCGGACCTGCTCGGCCGCGGCGTCCCGCTCGCCGTGGGCCAGCAGGGCGGCGGCCCACCGCCAGCGGGCGAGCAGCTGCCAGTACGGGATCGGCGCGGCCCGGTCCACCGCGCACGCCCAGCTGTCCGGGTCGTCCGCGCCGCGCAACCGGTTCAGCTCCGCGGCGAGCCGGGCGGTCGGCGCCTCGGTGTCCGGGTTGCGTTCCTCGAGCCGGAGCTGCACCGGCGAGACCAGTTCACCCGAGTCCGCCGCCCACCGGGCGAACCGCGCACCCTCCTCGACCAGCGCCCGGGCGTCCTCGCCGCGGCGCCGGGCCTGCTCGGCGAGGTCGGCGAGCGCGGACACCCCGACCGCGACGGCCCAGCGGGTCTCGGCCAGGCTCGACCGGGACAGCGTCCGCATGCGGTCGGTCACGCCGTGGATCTCCGCGACCGCCGTGGCCGGGTCGCCACGCCACTGCGCGGCCTCGGCCAGCGCGATCCCGAGCACGACGCCGGTGCGCGGGTCACCGTGCTGATCGGCCAGCCGCGAGGCGAGCGCCGCCACCTCGGCGAAGCGCCCCTGTGCCACCAGGATCGGCGCGGAGTACGCGCCGATGCGGGCGCGCGCGAACCGGGGCGCCCCCGGCACCTCGGCGCGGGCGAGTGCGCTGTCCCAGTCGCCCAGCGCGAACAGGTCGAACAGCTCGCCGAGGCGCCCCTCGACGCCGAGGTCGCTCCAGCCGAGCCCGGACTCCTCCGCGCGCCGCCACACCCGCTCGGCCATCCGCGCCGCCTTGCGCAGCTCCCCGCTTCGCACGTAGTTGGAGCCGACGTTGTGCAGCGCACGCAGCTCGACGCGGACCGCGCCGATCTCGGCGGCCCGGGCCGCGGCGGCCAGCCCCAGCTCGGTGGAGAGCCCGGTGTTGCCCTGCCACTCCTCGAACGCGGCGAGCGTGACCAGACCGTCGGCCTCGACCTCCGGCGCCCCGGCCACCCGCGCGTCGGCGATCGCCTCCTCGACGTGCCCGCGCAGGACGTCGACGTCCACGTCCGGCACGCCCCACACCCACGCCCGCGCGCGCAGCGCCAGCACCTTGGCGCGGACCAGGCTCGCCGGGCGGTCGCGCACCAGCTCCCACGCCTCGGCCACGGCCTTGGACACCTCGGCGCGGTGCACGTCGAACGGGATCAGCGCGACGGCCAGCTGGTGCCGGGTCTCCGCGGCCAGCTCGGGGTCGTCCCGCAGGTCCGCTTCGGTCACCGCGGACCCGGCGTAGGTGACGGCCCGGTCCACCTCGCCTGCTGCCGACGCCATCGCCGACGCCGACCGCAGCAGCGCCAGGCGGTCCCGTCCGCTGATCCGCTCCGGCTCCGCGACCGCCTCCCACAGCTGCAGCGCCTGCTCCAGGTGGTGCAGCGCGTCGCTCGGCGCGTGCATGGCCGCGGCCTGGCCGGCGGCGCGCACGGACGCGGCGAGCGCGGTCGGCAGGTCGTGGCTGCGGAAGCTGTGGTGCGCCAGCGCGGCGGGGGTGCCGTTCTCCTCGGCCAGGCGGGCGAACGCGGCGTGCAGGCGGACCCGTTCCCCGGGCAGCAGATCGTCGTAAACCGCTTCGCGCAGCAGCGCGTGCCGGAACGCGTAGCCGTCCTCGGCGGCGACGAGCACGTTGTGCCGCACCGCTTCCCGCACCGCGCTCTCCAGCGCGTCCTCATCGAGGCCGCACACGCCGCGCAGGCTCGCGTGCGCCACGAGCTGCGCCGCGCCGGACACCGCCCGGACCACGCGCTGCGCAGCGGAACTGAGCCGCTCCACGCGGGCCAGCAGCAGTTCGGCCAGGCCGCCGGGCAGGTTCACGCCACGGGTGGCGGCGGCGGTCAGCTCCTCGCAGAAGAACGGGTTGCCCTCCGAGCGTTCGACGACCGTGTGCACGGTGGCGTCCGGCAACGCGCCGTCGGCGAGGGCGGTGACGAACGCGACGGTGTCGGCCGCGCCGAGCGGGGCCAGCTCGAGGCGGGTGACCGCGGGCAGCCGGGACACCTCGGCCAGCAACGGGCGCAGCGGATGGCGGCGGTGCAGGTCGTCGGTGCGGTAGGTGGCCACCACCAGCAGCCGCTGGGTGTCCAGCCGGGACAGCAGGAACAGCACGAGGTCGCGCGTCGAGGCGTCCGCCCAGTGCAGGTCCTCCAGCGCGAGCAGCACCGGGCCGGGCGTGGCGAGGTCGGCGAGCACCGCGTGCACCGCGTCGAACAGCCGCAGCCGCTCCACGCTCTGGTCGGCCGGCTCCGGCGTGGCCAGGCCGGGCAGCAGGCCCCCGAGCACCGGCCACCGCTTCGCCGCCTCCCGCTGCGTGCCCAGCGCCTCGGCGAACGGCAGGTACGGCAACCCCGCCTCGCCGACGTCCAGGCAGCGGCCGGACAGCACGGTCACGCCGTCCCGCCCGGCGCCGTCGACGAACTCGGCCAGCAGGCGGGACTTGCCGACCCCGGCGTCACCGGCCAGCAGCACCGCGCCCGCGTGTCCCTCCCGGCACCGGCGCAGGGCCGCGCGCAGGGTGTCCAGCTCCCGGTCGCGGCCGATCAGCGGGATCTGCGTTCCGAGGCGAGGCACACCCCATGATCCCATGTGCGGGCTCAGCGCGGGCTCAGCGCGGACCGGGTCAGCGCGGGGGCCGCTCATCGGCGAGGGCGGCGACCGAGTCGGCGAGCCCGAACCGGTCGCGCACCCGGCACAGGAAGTCCGGCTCGTCCAGGCGGACCAGCCGCGCCCGCCGGCTCGACGCCTGCACGGTGATCCAGTCGCCCGGCTCCAGCACGCCGCGCAGCTGCCCGTCGACGCTGACCGCGGCCTCCCCGGACCGCTCCAGCACCCGGATCCCGACCCGCTGCTGCGGCGCGAGCACCACGCTGCGGTTGAACACCATGTGCGGCGCGACCGGCGTGAACACCAGCGCGTCCAGGCCGGGCGAGACGATCGGGCCGCCCGCGGAGAAGCTGTAGGCGGTGGAGCCGGTCGAGGAGGCCACGACGAACGCGTCGGTGGAGTACACGGCGAACTGGCGGCCGTCGACGTAGACCGCCAGGCTCGCCTGCCGGTCCCGCGCCAGCTTCTCCACCACGATGTCGTTGAGCCCCAGCACGTCGAGCTGGATGCCCTCGCCGTCGGAGATCTCACGCCGCCGCGGCGCCGGCGGGGGCAGAGCGGGGCCGCGCCCGTAGCGCAGCATCGGCTCGATGCCCTTCGGGATGGTCAGCGGCCGGGACGCGCACATGGTGAGCGTCATCCGGGAGTCCTCCTGGAAGGCGCCGTCGTTCACCGCGTCCAGCGCGGCGATCACGTCCTCCGTGGCGACCTCGGTGAGGAACCCGACGCGCCCGACGTTCACGCCGAGCACCAGCGACTCGACCGGCGCCGCGACCCGCACCCCGCGCAGGAAGGTGCCGTCCCCGCCGACCGTGACGATCAGGTCCGGGTTACCCGCCCGCTCGGCCTCCTCCTTGGCGTGCCGCCGGTGGCCGTCGAAGTCGTCCCACACGTCGATGTCCGTGCACGGGATACCGCGGGCGGCCGCCCACGCGCGCACTTCGCCCGCGGTGCGCCGCGCGCTCTCCTTGCCGCCGTGCACCACCAGGCCGATGCGGGAAACGGAAGCCATGACCCTCCTCGTGGAGGCACCGGTGCGGCCTCCTGGTGTCCAAGCTAGCCCGGCCGGTCAGGACGCGAGCGGCTCGGCGCCTTCCGGTACGGCGACGACGGCCGGTTTGGCGAGTTCGGCACAGCTCACGCGCAGCTCGCCCGGCCGCGGGGTGGCCCAGGTGGCGAGCATGAGGAACGTGACCGACTCGCCGGGCGCGAGGTCGGCGGAGTCCGGCAGGCGGCGCGTGAGGGACCGGTCGTAGTGCTCGCCGAAGTCGATCCGCACGCCGGTGGCCCCGACGGATCCGGTGTTGGTGAGCCGGTACCACTGCTGCGGCTGCGCCTCGAGCCGGAACACCGGCACCGGCCCGGTCCGGCGTGGCCGGGCCGAGCGCCGCCCCAGCCAGAACGCCCCACCCACGGCCACGGCCAGGACCACCACCTCGATCAACACGCGCACACCACGCTGATCGCCCGTCCGGCGCACATCGCTACCGCGGTGATCGAACTGTGATCCGCCGACCGTGACCCGCCACCCCGCGGCCACCGCGCATTCGGCCGGGCGTCACGGCGCCGGTCTACCGTTTGCCCGCCTTCTCCCCCACGTGGCCGACGTCAAGGCCGACTTCGAGGACCCGTCGTCGGCGACGGTGGCGACCGAACTGGTGGGCACGTCGATCTCCTCCGGCGGCGACGGGACGGACCAGAACTCCGGGGATCGCGTGCAACTGCAGGAGAACCCGCACATCAAGTTCATCAACCGCCGGCGCGGCTACGTGCGGAACACGATCACGCCTGCCGCGTGGACGGCCGACTACCGGGTCGTCGACTACGTGAGCCGGCCCGGCGCGCCGGTCCGCACCCGGGCGAGTTTCGTCATCGAGGCCGGCCGCGCGGGGGCGCGGCAGGTGTGACGGCGGACCGCCCCGCCCGCGGCCAGGCCCGGCGGGCGGGGCACTACCCCGCGCACTCACGCAGCCGCCGCGTCAGGAACTCCCGCTCGGCCGCGTTCTCGGTGCGCGCCAGCGCGGCCTCGTACGCGCGTACCGCCTCCGCCGTGCGGCCCAGCCGCCGCAGCAGGTCGGCCCGGATCGCGTGGTACAGGTAGTACTCGGCCGGCTCCAGCGCCGCCACCGCCGCGAGACCCGCCGCCGGGCCGGCGACCTCGGCCACCGCGACCGCCCGGTTCAGCGCGGCGACCGGCGACGGCGCGACGACCATCAGCTGGTCGTACAGCGCCACCACCTGCCGCCAGTCGGTGGCGGCCGCCGTGGGCGCGTCGCTGTGCACGGCGTTGATCGCGGCCTGGATCTGGTACGGCCCGGGCCGCCCGCGGCGCAGGCACTGCCGCACCAGCGCCTGCCCCTCGGCGATCAGCGCCCGGTCCCACCGGCCGCGGTCCTGGTCGGCCAGCAGCACCAGCTCCCCGCCCGGCCCGGTCCGCGCGGCGCGGCGGGACTCGGTCAGCAACATCAGCGCGAGCAGCCCCAGCACCTCGGGCTCGTCGGGCATCAGCCCGGCCAGCGCCCGGGTCAGCCGGACCGCCTCCGCGCACAGCTCCGCGCGGCGGGCCGTGTAGCCCTCGTTGAAGATCAGGTAGAGCACGGCGAGCACGGCCCGCAGGCGGTCCGGCAGGTCCGCCTCGGCCGGCACCCGGTACGGGATCCGGGCGGCGCGGATCTTGCCCTTGGCGCGCACGATCCGTTGGGCCATCGTCTTTTCCGGAACCAGGAAGGCGCGGGCGATCTCAGCGGTGGTCAGCCCGCCGAGCAGCCGGAGCGTCAGCGCGACCCGCGCGGCCGGAGCCAGCGCCGGGTGACAGCAGGTGAAGATCAGCCGGAGCCGGTCGTCGGGCACAGCACCCTCCTCCACCGGTTGGTCCCTGGCGTGCAGCAGGGCCGCCTGGGCCTGCCGGTCGTCGCGGCCGGCTTCCCGCCGCAACCGGTCGATGGCCCGGTTGCGCGCGGTGGTGATGATCCAGCCGGCCGGGCTCGGCGGCACACCCTCGCCCGGCCACCGCCGCACGGCGGTCGTGAACGCGTCCTGGACCGCGTCCTCGGCGATGTCGAGATCACCGAAGACGCGGGCCAGGACGGCCACGGCGCGCCCGTACTCCTCGCGGAACACGCGCGCGATCTCCGCGGCGGGCACGGTCAACTGGCGGGCACCTCGGCCAGCGGCCGGACCTCGATGGGCAGCCTGGTCGCCCGCGCGGCCTTGCGGCCCCACGCCAGGGCCTCGTCCAGGTCGGCCGCGCGGATGACCGTGAACCCGCCGACGTGCTCCTTACCCTCCAGGTACGGGCCGTCGGTGACCAGCACGTCGTCACCGGACGGCCGCACCACGGTCGCCGTGTCCGGCGGGTGCAGGCCGCCGGTGAACACCCAGGCACCCGCCGCCCGCAGCTCCTCGTGGAACGCCGTGACGTCGGCCATGATGGGGTCGAGGATCTCCGGTGCGGGCGGCTCCCCGTCGGGCTGGTAGACGGTGATCAGGTAGTGCGTCATGGTCCCTCCTCGGGTCGGTCTGCACCCCCTACACGAACGGCACCCCCGCGGATCGACACCCGGTGCCGGGGATTCGCCCAACGTAGTGGAAAACCCTTTGACGGTCGCGGATCCACGGGCGACAGTGGAGACACCGGAACCTCACGCACGCTCGCCCGCTCCCGCACGCCGGCTCCACACCGCGCGCGCCGGAGCGGCTCGCCGAGCTGCGTGCGCGGGCCCGCCTTCGGACGGGCCGGCCCGGCCGGTGCGGCGAAACCGCGCCGGCCGGGGAGACCCTTCCGCGGCCACGATCAGGATCGAGCGGGGCCCTCCGCGGCGGCGGGGTCCGGGACGACCGGGTAGGCGGGTTCGCTCATCTCGCCGAGGGCCGTCTCGCGGGCCTCGGCGGTGAGGTGGTCGAGGTACAGGTGGCCGTCGAGATGGTCGGTCTCGTGCTGGAAACACCGCGCCAGCAGATCGCGTCCGGTCACCTCGACGGGGTTGCCGGCCAGGTCGAAGCCGCGGACCGTGACGCGGGCGGCGCGCGGGACGACCGCCCGCGCGCCCGGCACGGACAGGCACCCTTCGGCGTGGGCGCCGGTGCCGTCCCCGCTGACCTCGACGACCGGGTTGATCACGTGCCCGGCGTGCCACACCTCGTCCTCGGTGCGTTCGTAGCTCTCCGGGCACAGGTAGACGAACACGCGCAACGGCACGCCGATCTGGTTGGCCGCGAGGCCGACGCCGCGGGCGGTGCGCATGCTCACGAACAGGTCGGACACGAGGGCGGCCAGGTCGCCGCCGAAGCCGGCCACCTCGGCGCAGCGCTCGTGCAGCACCGGGTTGCCGACGACGGTGATCGGCCGCGATTCGCCGCGGGCGTAGTGGGCGGCGAGGTCGCCGCCGGTCGCGACGTCGTAGTGGATCTGGAGGTCGGGCATGCGTCGAGTAAACCAACGGACGGCGGTGCGGCGGCGGGCGGACGCGTTTGCGCCCGGACGGGCCGGGTATGCGGGGAGGGCCCAGTTCGACGTAGATCGGAGGCAGGCAGAGAAGATGACCAAGGCTCGCGAAATCATGACGTCCGACCCCGAGTGCGTCCGCACCAGCGACACGGTGCTCGACGCCGCGAAGCGGATGGCGGAGCTGCAGGTCGGGGCGATGCCCATCTGCGGTGAGGACAACCGGTTGAAGGGCATGCTGACCGACCGCGACATCGTGGTCAAAGTGCTCGCCGAGGGCAAGGACCCGCGCTCGCTGAGCGTCGGGGAGCTGGCCCAGGGGGAGGCCGTGACCATCGGTGCCGACGACGACGCGGAGGAAATCCTGCGCACGATGTCGAGCCACAAGGTGCGGCGGTTGCCGGTGATCGACGGCCACGACCTGGTCGGGATCGTCGCCCAGGCCGACGTCGCCCGCGCCCTGAAGGACCCGCAGGTCGGCGACCTGGTCCAGGCGCTTTCGACCGACTGATACCCGTTCTGATACCCGTTGCTCCGGCCGGGTGAAAAGCCACTAACGACACGTTCGGGTGGCCTTTCCCCGGCCGGAGCGCCGTTTTTGTCGGGGGTCGTTCCTACGGTGATGGCATGCAGAGCACATTCCTCACCAAGGTCGTAGTCGGTCTCGGGTGGACGGTCGCGGCGCCGGTTCTCACTGCACTGTTTCGCAGCCAAGGATCGCGTGTGCGGGGAAAACGAGGTCGGCGGGCTCGGTCAATGTCCGCAACGAGCTCTCGTTCATCGTGCGTGGGAGCACGCCGGCCGACCGAATCGATTGCCCCCGGGAGTTGCTGGATGTCGGCGAGAGGCATGAGTGATTCGCACCGCCGGGAGCCGGCGGTGTTCTTCACCAAGGCTGCCACGGCGTTCCGGTTCGTTCCCCTGATCGAGTTCGGTGCGGAGTCTTGCCGGTTGACTCCCGATGTGGTGGCTCCGCCGCGAATCGTGCTGTCTCCGTCCTACCGGCCTGGAGAGCGACGAGTCCGCTCCGATGATCCAGTCACCCCCATCGGCGCGAGAACGCTGATCGCGCAGTGGATCAGTCCGCTTCCTCCAGGCGGAACCCGACCTTCATGCCCACCTGGAAGTGGCCGATCGCGCCGTTCTCGATGTGGCCGCGGATCTCGGTCACCTCGAACCAGTCCAGCTCCCGCAACGTCCGCGAGGCACGCTCGATTCCCCCGCGGATCGCCGCGTCGAGGCTTTCGCTGGACGAACCGACGATCTCGGTGACGCGATAGGTGTGCCCGGCCATGGCGGCCTCCTTGCCCTCGGCGAATCCCGGCCCCGGCATTGTCACCCGGCGCACCCGCGCCCGCAGCCCGCTCACCACGTCCGGGCGGTATGCGCGGTCGGTCCGCCCGACACTCGCCGCCCGCGGACGCCCCCGCCGGGGGCAGTCATCCGCCCGCGGTACAGCGCCATATCCATCCCCACGGCGGGCTCATCGCGCGCGAGCTCATGCCAGGATCGGAGCCATGACACCTGAGGAGCTGCTGACCACCACCCGCAGCGTGCGCAAACGGCTGGACCTGTCCCGTCCGGTGCCGAACGAGCTGATCGAGCGGGCGATCACCATCGCGTTGCAGGCGCCGACCGGGTCGAACCGGCAGGACTGGCACTGGATCGTGGTCACCGACGCGGATCTGCGCGCCCAGCTCGCCGAGCTCTACGCGAAGTCCTACCGCGCCTACCGGGCGAGCGGCCCCTCGCCGGAGGAGCGCTACCGGGACGACGCCGACCGCGCCGCCACCCAGCACCGGGTCATGAGCAGCGCCGACTACCTGGCCGAGCATATGGCAGAGGTGCCGGTCCTGCTGGTGCCGGCCATCCACGTGCCGGGCGGGGACCTCCCGGCCGGCAACCAGGCCGGCCTGTGGGGCTCGATCCTGCCCGCGGTGTGGAGCTACATGCTGGCCGCGCGCACCCTGGGCCTCGGCACGGCCTGGACCACGCTGCACCTGGCCTACGAGCGGGAGGCCGCGGAACTCCTCGGCATCCCCGGCCACATCCGGCAGGCCGCGCTGATCCCGACCGCCTTCTACACCGGCGAGACGTTCAAGCCGGCGAAACGCCAGCCGCTGTCCGAGGTCGTCCACCACGACGGGTGGTGACCCGGTGCCCAGGAAGAGCGCGGCGTTCCTGCTCTACCGGCTCACCGGCGACCGGCGGCTGGAGGTGCTCATCGCGCACATGGGCGGCCCGTTCTGGGCGCGCAAGAACGAGCGCGCCTGGTCCATCCCGAAGGGCGAGTACACCGACGAGGACCCGCTGCTCGCGGCCCGCCGCGAGTTCGCGGAGGAAGTCGGCGAACCGGTGCTGACGGGGGAAACCGTGGACCTGGGCTCGTTCCGCCAGTCGAGCGGCAAGGTCATCACGACCTTCGCCGCGGAGGGCGACTTCGACCCGGCGCGGTTCGAGAGCAACACGTTCCAGATGGAGTGGCCGAAGGGTTCCGGGCGGGTGCGGGAGTTCCCCGAGGTCGACCGTGTCGAGTGGACGGACCCGGACCGGGCCGCCGAGCTGCTCGTGAAAGGACAGGTGCCCATCCTGGCACGCCTGCGGGAAACGCTGGTGGCGCGCGGAGTTCTGGACGCGTGACAGTGGGGGCCACGCGCACGTGGCCCCCACCGCCGGTCCAGGTGGCTCAGTTGCTTCCGGCCAGCGAGAGCGCCACCTGCTCCAGCTCGTCCAGCGACTCCTGCATGCCGCCTTCCATCCCGGATTCCAGGTGCCCGTCGCGCAGCTCCTTGCTGGGGTACTCGGCCAGCACCGTCAACGTGGTGCGCCCGTCGCGCTCGACCAGCGTCAGCGTGTTCAGCGAGGACGCGTCCGGCAGGCCCTCGTACACCTCGGTGGACACGATCCGCTCGTGCTCCACGATTTCCCGGTACTCGCCGTGGAAGGCGACCTCGAACCCGCCGTCGGCGATCATCACGTTCCGCCACCGGCCGCCGACCCGCAGATCGACCTCGACCGAGATCACCTCACCGCGCTCACCGGCCCACCACCGCTTGATCAGCTCCGGCGTCGTCCACGCCTTCCACACCAGGCGTGCCGGCGCGTCGAACTCGCGCGTGATCAGGATCTGGTTGTCCGCCGGGAGCGTCACCACTGCCGTTCCACTACTGGTCACCGTGCTCATCTCCGTCCTCCGACTCCTTCAGTTCCGCCAGAACCACGTCCATCCGGTCGAAGCGCCCGGACCACCAACGCCGGTACCCGCTCACCCAGTCGTCGATGTCCTTCAACGGGCGGGCGTTGAGCCGGTACACCCGCTGGCGCCCCGAGTCACGAACCTCCACCAGGCCCACCTCCCGCAGGACCCGCAGGTGCTTCGACACCAGCGGCTGAGCCAGCGCGAGCACCGCCACCAGCTCGTTCACCGGTTTCTCCCCGCCCGCCAGGAGGTCGAGGATCTGCCGCCGCCGCGGTTCGGCCACCGCGTTGAACGCGTCCGCTGTCGTCGCTGCCCGTGCCATGCACCCCAATATATACCCATATGGGAATGTGTCAACCCGTTAGCCTGGGACCATGACGCCTGCCGCGCTGAAGGAGCTGTGCCTGTCGTTCCCCGGGGCCCGCGAGGAGTTCCCCTTCGACGAGGCCAGCAGCGTGTTCAAGGTCGCCGGCAAGATGTTCGCGCTCAGCGCGCTGAAGTCCCGGCCACTGCGGATCAGCCTCAAGTGCGACCCGGACCTGGCGGTGCAGCTGCGGCACGACCACGAGGCCATCACGCCCGGCTACCACCTGAACAAGCGGCACTGGAACACGGTCGTCCTGGACGGCTCGGTGCCCGACGACCTGGTCCGGGAGATGATCGAGGACTCCTACGACCTCGTGGTCGCCGGCCTGCCGCGGCGGGAACAGGAGAAACTCCACTGGAGCGCGCTGAGCCAGGAGAAGGCGCCCCAGCGGACGGACTAACCTACTCCGGTGACCGTCGAGCTGCGCCTCTTGCCGGAGGTCGTCTGCCGCGGCCGCGAAATCACCGCGCCGCGTCTGCGGGACCTTCTCGCGCTGCTCGCTGCCGACCTGCCCGGCGGGTGCGGGACCGGCCGCCTGATCGAGGGGCTGTGGCCGGACGAACAACCGGAAAACCCCGTCAAAGCCCTGCAGATCCTCGTTTCGCGGGCACGCGCCCAGCTGGGCGCCGACCTGATCGCCAGCACACCGGCCGGCTACCGGCTCACACTGACCGCGGGCCAGGTCGACACCACCGCGTTGCACCGGCACGCGTCCGCAGCCCGCACCGGCGACCCGCGCACCGCGCTCGCCGAAGCCGAGGCCGGGCTGCGGTTGTGGGACGGCACGGCGGACGACGCACTGGACCCGCTGTCCACCCTGCGTCGCGAACTCCGTCCCGCGCACCGGTTCCTGGTCCGCGCCCGTGGGCTGGCGCTGTCCCGGCTGGGCCGTCACGCCGAGGCGATCGAACCGCTCACCGACGCGGCCCGCGAGCACCCGCGCGACGAGGAAGTGCTGCTGGAACTCCTGCGCTCGGAGTCCGCCACGGTCGGCCCGTCCGCCGCACTGGCGCGGTACGAGGCCTACCGCCGGAAGCTGCGCGACGACCTCGGCACCGACCCGGACGCCGAGCTGCAGGCGTGGCACCGCGAAACGTTGCGCGCGGGCGCGCCGGCCGTCCGGCACGGTATTCCGCACGAGTCCAATCCCCTGGTCGGCCGCACCGACGACCTCGCGGCGATCCGCAGCCTGCTGCGCCGGTCCCGGGTCACCACGATCACCGGCCCCGGCGGTATCGGCAAGACCCGTATCGCGCACGCCGTCGGGCGGGATGCCGAACAGCCGCTGGTGCATTTCGTCCCGCTGGCCGCCGTCCGCACCGACGGCGACGTGGTGCGGCACGTCGCGAGCGCGCTCGGGGTCGGGGAGCTGCTGCGGTCGCGGTCCCCGCTCCCACCCGACGAACTGTCCGGCGTCGCCGAGGTCCTCGGTGCCGCTCCGGCGTTGCTGATCCTGGACAACTGCGAGCAGGTCCTCGACGGGGTCGCCGAGCTGGTCGGGGCGCTGGTCTCGAGAACCCAGGACGTGCGGGTGCTGACCACCAGCCGGGCTCCGCTGGGGCTGTCGTCGGAATCGGTCTACCCGCTGCCGGAGCTGGGCCTGGCCGCGACGGTCGAGCTGTTCACGCAGCGAGCCCGTGCTGCACGGCCGGATGCCGACCTGCCCGCGGACATCGTGGCCGGCCTGTGCCGCCGCCTGGACGGACTACCGCTCGCCGTCGAGCTGGCGGCCGCGCGGGTGCGGGTCTTGTCGGTCGCCGAGATCGCCCGCAGGCTCACCGACCGGTTCGCGCTGCTGCGCGGCGGCCCGCGCGACGCGCCGCAGCGGCACCGCACGCTGGCGGCGGTCGTCGACTGGAGCTGGCACCTGCTCGACGAACCCGCCCAGGCCGGACTGCGCGCGCTGTCGGTCTTCCCCGGCGGGTTCACCGAGGACGCCGCCCGGCACCTGCTCGGTGAGCGGGACACGCTCGACGTCCTCGACGAACTGACCGGGCAGTCCCTGCTCAAGGTGAGCGACACTCCCGCCGGCACCCGGTTCCGGATGCTGGAGACGGTCCGCGAGTTCGGTGCCGCCCGCCTGGACGAGGCGGGTGAAACCGACCGGGCCACCGGCGATTTTCTCGCCTGGGCGCAGGATTTCGGTCGGGCGCACCACGAAGCGGTGTTCGCGGACAACCCCTCCGCGGCCACCGAACGGATCCGGGCCGAACGGGACAACCTCGCGGCGGCGCTCCGGCTGGGCCTCGAACGCGCCGACGGCCCGACGGTCGCGGCCGCGGCTGCGGCGCTGGGCGCCCTCTGGATGTTCGACTCCAACTTCGGTCGCCTCGCCGGCCTGGCCGTCGAGGTCCCGGACGTGCTGGCGCACTTCCACCCCGAGCCCGCGTTCGTCGAGGTGACGCGGAGCGCGGCCGCCGCGTGCACCGTGACGGCCTTCATGCTCCGCGGCCCCCGCGCAATGCGCTCGCTGATCGTCCTGCGGCGTCTGCCCGAAGCGCCGCCGACGACCCTGATCCGGGCGCTGTCGATCACGCTGTGCGCGTTCCCCGAGATCATGCTTCCCGACCGCCGCGCCCTGAAAGCCTTGTGCGACAGCGGTTTCCCGCTGCTCGCCTTCGTCGCGCGCGCCGTGGACAGCTACCGGTGGGAAACCGAGGGTGATGCCGGCCAGGCGCTCACCGCGGCCCTGCGCATGCTTGAGGCCGCTGCGGAGGCGGGCGGTGCGTGGCTACGGCTGATGACACACGCCCGCATCGGCGAGTTGTACCTGCAGCGCGGCGACGCGGTGTCGGCCAGCCGGCACCTGCGGGCGGCCATCCGGTTGGTGGAGGATGTGACGCCCTGGCCCGACACGCTCGGGCTCCGCTGGGGTCTGATGCTCGCCGCACTGCAAGCGGGTGAGGTCGACGAGGCAGAACGGTTGCTCGCCGGGTCCGGCTCCGCCGGCGTGGAAGACCGGTTCGACGTGCTCACCTTCGACATGGGCGTGCGCGCCGAGATCGCGCTGGCGCGGAACGAGGTCGACCGCGGCCTCGTGCTCTGGCGGCAGGCCGTCGCCCGTCAGCGCGCCAACGGCTTCCTCGGCCTGCGCGAAGCGCCCTGGCTGGATGCCTGGACGCTGGAGCTGACCGCCGTCACTGTGGTCGCCCACGCGCAGCACGGCCGGCTTGACCTGATCGGGGACCTGATTGGCGAACTGCCGGTGCTGGTCGCGCAGTTGTTCAGCGAGCGGGCGGCGAAGCTGCCCGCGTACCTGATCGGGATGCCGGTGCGCGGGGCGGCGCTCGTGGCAGCCGGCATGGTGGCCTTGGACCGCGGCGACCCGACCGGCGTGCGGATGATCGCGCTGGCCGAACACATGGGGTTCCTGCGCAACTTCCAGCCCACGATGAGCCCCGCCGGGATCCGGGCCGCGGTCGTGAACGCGGACGGGCCGGCGTACTCCGCCGCGGTGTCGGAGTACGCCGGCCTGGGCCCGGACGAGCTGCGCGCGGCGGCGCTGGAGCTGGTCAGCGCGTCGGTTCGCGGTTGAACAGGGCCTTCGACCACAGGTAGCCGAGCAGGGCGATGCCCACCCCCCAGCCGACCGCGGCCCAGCCGTACCACCCGACCGGCGTGCCGGCGAGCAGCCCGCGCAGGGTCTCGATGACCGCGGTGAACGGCTGGTACTCGGCGAACCAGCGGATGCCGGCCGGCATCGACTCCAGCGGCACGAAAGCGCTGGACAGGAACGGCAGCAGCAACGTCATCGGCATCACGATGTTGCTCGCCCCCTCGGGTGTCTTGGAGATCTGGCCGAGCGCGGCGGAGAACCAGCTGAGCCCGAGCGTGAGCAGCAGCAGGACAGCGGCCACGAGCAACCAGTCCCCGACCCCGGCCGAGCTGCGGAAGCCCAGCAGCAGGGACACGCCGAGGACGATCACCAGGCTCGCCACGGCCTGGATCACGTTGCCCAGGACGTGTCCGGTGAGGACGGACGCGCGGGCGATCGCCATGGTGCGGAAGCGGGCGACGATGCCCTCGGTCAGGTCGGTGCAGATCGCCACGGCGACCGGCATCGTGGCCGATCCCACGGTGAGCAACAGCATCCCGGGCACCAGGTAGGCGAGGTAGTCGCCGCCGGCGGGCCTGCCGGTGAGGCCGGCGCCGATCGCGCCGCCGAAGACGTAGTTGAACAGCAGGAGCATCAGGATCGGCATCGCGGCGACGCTCAGCGTCAGCGACGGGTAGCGCAGCGCGTGGCGGAGGTTGCGCCGCAGCATGGTGGCGGAGTCGGTGAGCGCGGGCATCAGCGGGAAACCTTCTCTTCCGTGGGGTGTCCGGTCAGGGCGAAGAAGACGTCGTCGAGGTCGGGCGTGTGCACCGCCAGGGCCTCTGCCTCGATGCCGGCGTGATCCATGCGGTCGAGCAGGGCGCGCAGCGAGCGGACGCCGCCGTCGCCGGGGATCTGCAGGGTGAGGGCTTCGTCGTCGCGGGAGACCTCGCCGAACGTGCGGGCGGCCAGGTCGAGGGTGCGGGCGTCGGCGAAGCGCAGTTCGACGTGCCCGCCGGGGATGCGGCGCTTGAGCTCGGCCGGGCTGCCCTCGGCGACGAGCACGCCGTGGTCGAGCACCGCGATGCGGTCGGCCAGCTCGTCGGCCTCCTCGAGGTACTGGGTGGTGAGGAAGACGGTGACGCCGCGGGCGACGAGGTCGCGGATGATGTCCCACATGGTGTGGCGGCTGCGCGGGTCGAGTCCGGTGGTCGGCTCGTCGAGGAAGATGATGCGCGGCTCGCCGACCAGGCTCATCGCCAGGTCCAGCCGACGGCGCATGCCGCCCGAGTAGACCGCAGCGAGTTTCTTGCCCGCCTCGACCAGGTCGAAGTGCTCGATCAGGTCCGCGGCCCGGCGGCGACCCTCGGCCTTGGGCAGGTGGTGCAGGTCGGCCATCAGCCACAGGTTCTCCTCGCCGGTGAGCTTGTTGTCGACGGCGGAGAACTGGCCGGTGACGCCGATGGCGGCGCGCACTTGGTCGGCCTGCGTGGCGAGGTCGTGCCCGGCGATGCGGGCGCTGCCGGAGTCGGCCCGCAGGTAGGTCGACAGGATCTGGACCATGGTTGTCTTGCCCGCGCCGTTGGGCCCGAGCAGGGCGAAGGTCGAGCCGGCCGGGATGCGCAGGTCGATCCCGTCCAGCACGACCTTGTCCCCGAACGCCTTGCGCAACCCGGCGACCTCGATCGCCGGGTTCGTGGTGGTGGTCAACGCCCCTCCTCGTGGTGAGTGCTCCTCGTGTGGGAGCGACTCTCGAGGGAAGCGGCTTCAGCCGGGCTTCACGCCGGTTTCAGGAGCGCCGGGGACGGTTTCCACGACCCGCATGCGGGTGGGTGCGGACGCGTGTGTGCGGGGCCCGTCCCCCGACGACAGGCCCCGCACATCCCCCGGATCCTCAGACGCGTGCCAGCTCCGGCTCCGCGGCGAGGCGGCGTGGGCGCACCACGCCGGAGATCGCGATCAGCAGCCCGAGGGCGGCGATACCGGTGATGACCGCCAGCGCGGGGGTCAGCCCGGTCAGCAGTGAGCCCTTGCCGCTGCCGGTGAGGACCGCCGTGACGATCGCGAGCCCGATCGCGCCGCCGACCTGCAGCGAGGTGTTCAGCAGGCCACCGGCCAGCCCCTGCTCGTTGTCGCTGATCCCGGTGGTCGCCTGGATGTTCAGCGACGAGAACGCCAGGGTGAACCCGATGCCGAGCAGGATCATGCTGGGCAGGACCGATCCCGCGTACCCGGAGTGCTCGTCGATCCGCAGGAACAACGCGTACCCGATCACGTGCGCCAGCACGCCGCCGAGGATCGTGACGGGCGTGCCGAGCCGGTCGATCAGCGGCTCGATGCGCGGCGAGACGAACGCGACGATCAGCGCGGCGGGCAGGAACCCGAGCGCGGTCTCCAGCGCCGACCAGTCGAGCACGTCCTGCAGGTACAGCATCACGACGAACTGGAACCCGATGTAGGCGCCGAAGAACAGCGCACCCCCGAGATTCGCCCGCGCCAGCGGTCCGGACCGCAGGATCCCCAGCCGCAGCAGCGGGTGCGCGCTGCGCTTCTCGATCAGCACGAACGCGATGAGCAGCGCCACCGCGACGGCGAACGTGATCAGGGTCCGCGGTGCGGCCCAGCCGGCCGCCGGCGCCTCGACGACCCCGAACACCAGCAGCAGCGAACCAGCGGCACCGGTGATCGCGCCGGGCAGGTCGTAGCCGCCGGCCGAGCGGTCCCGCTCGTACGCCGGGACGACCTTGATCGCGGACACCAGCGCGATCAGCGCGATCGGCACCGGCAGCAGGAACGTCCAGCGCCAGCCGACCTCGGTCAGCAGCCCGGAGAAGACCAGGCCTGCCGAGTACCCGCTGGCGCCGAACACCGCGAAGATGCTGATGGCGCGGTTGCGGGCCGGGCCCTCCTGGAACGTGGTGGTGATGATCGACAGCGCCGCCGGCGCGGTGAAGGCCGCCGCCAGGCCCTTGACGAACCGGCTCGCGATGAGCAGGGCGCCGTCGTCGACGAGACCGCCGAGCAGCGAGGCGACCGCGAACACGGCCACCGCGACGAGGAACACCCGGCGCCGGCCGAGCAGGTCGGCCGTGCGGCCGCCGAGCAGGAGCAGCCCGCCGTAGCCGAGGACGTATCCGCTCACGACCCATTGCAGTGCGTTGGTGGACAGGCCGAGGTCGGCCTGGATGGAGGGCAGCGCGACGCCGACCATCGAGACGTCGAGGGCGTCCAAACCCACGACGGTGGACACGGTCAGGAGCACGGCCCACAGCCGGGCGTCCCATCGCGTCGAGGCGGTGGACAGGTGGGCGGGAGAAGTCATGGCAACCAGATTACATGCGTGCGCATCTAATGCAAGAGGATTTAATGTCTTTGCATCAAACCCGCGCGCATGCTAGGGTGTGCGCCATGGGTGACGTCGCCGAAGGCTCCCTCGTGCAGCAGTGGCATGACCTGATGGCCCTGCACGCCACCGTCTCCGGCGAGCTGGAATGCCGCCTGCAGGACGAGCACGGCATCGGGGTCAGCGAGTTCGAGGCCCTCGAGCGGCTCGCGACCTGCGATCACAAGTGCCGCTCGGCGGACCTCCTGGCCGCCGTGCACCTGAGCCAGAGCGCCACTTCGCGCCTGGTCGCGCGCCTGGAGAAGGAGGGCCTGGTCACGCGCGCGATGTGCGAGCAGGACCGGCGCGGCATCTTCGTCGCCCTCACCGACGCCGGCCGGCGCCGCTACGCGGAGGCGAAGCAGACCCACCGCGCGGTGCTCCGCTCCACCCTCGGCGAGGCCCGTCTCCCCCAGGCGGGTTGACCCGCCGCCGCACGGGGTAGCTCACCGCCACGCGCAGACGCCGACGGTGGGAGTGCAACCGTGAGCCAGCACAACAGGGAAAGCGTTGCCGGCAGGGCCAAAGCCGGCCTCGACCGCGTGGACGCGGTGCAGCAGGAGCACAAGGCGCTGTCCGTACCGGTCGCGGTGGCCCGCAAGTTCGTCGAGGACCGGTCCACGAACCTGGCGAGCATGATCGCCTTCTGGGCGTTCTTCTCGATCTTCCCGCTGTTCCTCGTCCTGATCACCCTGCTCGGGTTCTTCGTGCCGCAACACCTGAAGAACGACGTCCTCGGGCACGTGAGCAGGATGTTCCCGCTGCTGAACCCGTCGTCCATGCAGGGGCTGAGCGGGTCGTGGTGGGCGCTGACCGTCGGGCTGGTCACCGCGCTGTGGAGCGGGATCGCGGTGGTGCGCGCGACGCAGAACGCGTTCAACGCGGTGTGGGAACTGCCCTACCACGCCCGGCCCAGCCTGCCCAAGCAGATCGTGCGCAGCGTGCTCGTACTGGTGACGATCGGGCTCGGCCTGGTCATCAGCACGATGATCAGCGGGTTCGTCTCCAGCGGCAGCGACCTGCTGCACCTGGGCTGGCTGGGGAGCATCCTCGGGTACGCCATCGCGATCGTGCTGGACATCGGGTTGTTCATCGCGGCGTTCCGGATCCTGACCGACCGGGACATCACCACGCGGGACGTACTGCCCGGCGCGGTGCTGTCCGGTGTGCTGTTCTGGGTCCTGCAAACGCTGTCGTCGCTGATCATCAGCCGGTACCTGCGCAACGCCGAGAGCACTTACGGCACGTTCGCCACCGTGATCACGCTGCTGTGGTGGTTCTACCTGCAGGGCATCGTGACGCTGCTCGGGGCGCAGCTCAACGTGGTGCTCACGGACCGGCTGCACCCGCGCGCGCTGGCCGGCCCCCCGGAGACGGAGGCCGACCACCGCGCCTACGAGTCCTACGCGGAGGAACGCGCGTACCACGAGGAGGAGCGCGTGGACACCTCGTTCCCCGCCGACCGGCGCCGGTGAGCTACTGGGCGCCGGTGACGAACGCCTCCCGCTCGGCGGCCGGCCGCTCCCGCAGGGCCAGCACCGCGGCCAGCGTCACCAGGCAGGCCAGCAGCATGTAACCGGACACCGCGAGCGACGTGCCGGTCTCGCCGACCAGCCAGGTCGACACCAGCGGAGCGAACCCGCCGCCGAGGATCGCGCCGAAGGCGTAGGCGAAGGAGACACCGCTGTACCGGATCGAGGCGGGGAACAGCTCGCTGTACGCCGCGGCCTGCGGGCCGTAGGTCAGCCCGAGACCGAAACCCAGCACGACCACCGACAGCAGCATGAGCGGCAGCGCACGGGTGTCGAAGAGCAGGAAGAACGGGAACGTCCACGCGCCCATCGCGAGGATGCCGATCAGGTAGGTGCGCCGGCGGCCCCAGGTGTCCGACCAGTGCCCGGCGGCGACGGTGAACACACCCCAGGCGACCGCGCCGACCATGCCGACGAACAGCATCGTCGAGCTGGACAGCTTGAGCGTGCGGGTGCCGTAGGAGTTGATGAACGCGATCAGGATGTAGCCGACCATGTTGTTGGCGATGAAGAGCCCGATCGCGACGACCAGTTCGCGGCGGTTGGTGCGCAGCAGTTCGGCCAGTGGCGCGGACCGGCGGGCCCGGCGTTCGCGCAGCTCGCTGAACACCGGGCTCTCGGAAACCCGGGCCCGCACGAAGAAGCCGACGGCGATGAGCACGACGCTGAGCAGGAACGGGATCCGCCAGCCCCACCGGGCGAACTGGTCGGCGGTGGTGGCTGCGGAGACGCTGAAGAACACCAGGTTCGCCAGCAGCAGCCCGATCGGCACGCCGATCTGCGGGAACGAGCCGAAGTAGCCGCGCCGGCCGGCCGGGGCGTGCTCGACCGACATCAGCGCCGCGCCGCCCCACTCGCCACCGGCGGACAGGCCCTGCAGCAGCCGCAGCACGACGAGCAGGATCGGCGCGGCGACGCCGATCGAGTGGTAGGAGGGCAGCAGGCCGACGCCGATCGTGGACAGCCCCATCAGCAGCAGCGTCGCGACGAGCACCGCCTTGCGGCCGACCCGGTCCCCGAGGTGCCCGGCGACGATCCCGCCGATCGGCCGCGCGACGAAGCTCACCCCGAGGGTCGCGAACGACGCCAGGAGCGCGGCGGTGGCGTCCAGCGAGGGGAAGAACTGCTTGCCGAACACCAGGCCCGCGGCCGAGGCGTAGATGAAGAAGTCGTACCACTCGATCGTCGTACCGACGAGGCTCGCACCGACGACGCGGCGCAGCTGCCCGCGGTCGCGCGACCGGCTCATCCGGGCCGAGGCCTCGGGGGTCTGCGTCATGTCCATCCCTTCCCGCCGTTGGAAAGAAGATCAAAGGTTTGACTAGTTCCCTGGCAACCTAGAGCGCGCGTTGCGCGGACACCAGTGGTGGACGCACACCTTTACCGTCCTGATACCTCGGGAGCCGGCCCCACCTGCCGGTCAGAGAAGCTCGCGCAGCCGGGCCGCGAACGCGTCCGGCTGCGAGGCGAAACCCGTGTGATCGCCGGGGAACGGGGCGGGCTCGATGCCGACGAGCGTGGCGAGGGCGCGGGAGGTGCGGTCGCAGATCTGGCCCGCGGAGTCCGCGCCGATGCCGATCACGAGGCGGTCGCCCAGCGCACGCAGCTTCGCCACGTCCGGCAGCCAGCGGGTCGTCGGCCGGTACAGGTGGGCGTACTGGAAGTCCGCATCGGCGAGGTCCTGCGGGCTGGGCTCCTGGGCGAACATCTGCTGGAACACCGCCTCCGGCAGGTCGATGTCCGCCATCGCCAGGAACTTCCGCCACGCGCCGACGCGATCGCCGGCGAAATGGGTCGCGATGATGTCCTCACTCTGCGCGCGCAGAGCGTCGCGGTCGGGGAGCAGCTCCGGCAGCGGCGGTTCGTGCGCGATGACCTTGCTGATCAGCTCGGGGTGGTCCTGCGCGAGCGCGAGCACGCTCACCGCGCCGCCGCTGGAACCCAGCACGGTGGCGGGTCCCGCGTCGACGTGCCGGATGAGCCGGGCCAGGTCGTCGGCGCGGGTCTCCGGTGTCACATCAAGGCCGGGATCGTCGACCGGGCTGCGGTTGATGCCGCGCGGGTCGGTGGTGAGGACGGTGTGGCCGTCGGCGAGCAGGCCGGCGAGCGGGGCGAACGGGCGAGCGTCCATCGGTGCGCCGACGAGCACGACGAGCGGGCCCTGTCCGCGGACCTCGTGGTAGAGCTCGGCGCCGGGGACGCGCAGTGAGCTCGCGGTCACGGTGTGGTTCATGGTTCCTCCCGGGATTGGCTTTCCGAAGTGGAGACCGCCGTCGTGCGGCAGAATCATCGCTCGTGACCGAACTGGCCGTGGACCTGGAGCGGGCGCGCACGGGCGACGGACCCGCGTTCGCCCGGCTGGTCGAGCCGCTGCGCCCGGAGCTGCACGCGCACTGCTACCGGATGCTGGGTTCGGTGCACGACGCCGACGACGCGGTGCAGGAGGCGTTGCTGCGTGCCTGGCGCGGGCTGGCGCGCTTCGAGGGCCGCGCTTCGCTGCGGTCGTGGCTGTACACCGTGGCGACGCGGGTCTGCCTGGACGCCGTGGAGCGGCGCGGCCGGCGGGCGCTGCCGATGGACCTCGGGCCGGCCGCTGACCACGTGGTCACCGGGAACGCGCCCCGCGCGGAGGTCGCGTGGCTCGGCCCCTACCCGGCCGGACCGGGCCCGCGAGCCGAACAGCGGGAGGCGGTGGAGCTGGCGTTCGTGGCCGCGTTGCAGCACCTGCCCGGGAACCAGCGGGCCGCGCTTTTGTTGTTCGAGGTCCTGGGATTCTCCGCGGCCGAGATCGCGACGATGATGAACACCTCGGCCGCGTCGGTGAACTCGGCGCTGCAACGGGCGCGGCGGGCCATGCCCGCACGCGTTCCGGCACCGTCCGACGCCACGATGCGCACCCTGGCGGCGGCCTACGCCGGCGCGCTGGAGCGCGGCGACGCGGATGCGCTCGTGGCGCTGCTGACCGAGGACGTGACGTGGGCGATGCCACCGATGCCGCACTGGTACCGCGGAACCGGCGCGGTGATGTCCTTCGCGCGGCAGTACCCGCTGGCCACCTGCGGCGACTGGCGGCACCGCCTGGTGGGCACCAACGGATCGACCGGCGTCGCCGCGTACTTGCGCTCCGCACCCGGCGGGACGTTCGAAGCCTGGTCCATCACCGTGCTGTCGCCGCGGGACGGCCGGATCGCCGGGATCACTTCGTTCCTGGGGCGGGAACACTTCGCGCACTTCGGCCTGCCGGACGCACTGTCCTGACGCCGGCGCGTGCACTGTGGACCGGTTTCACCGGCTGCCGCGCCGGGTAAACCGGGGGCCGCACGCAAGACGGGTCACCGGCGGCCCGGCCGCCGGTGGTCCTGCTCCGCGTCACCAGCGGTACTGCCGGTAAGGTGTGCAGGCTGACCGTACGGACGATGGAGGGATCGTGCCCCAGGCTTTCGCCACCCGCTGGACACGCGAGGGAGGCGAAGCGATCGTCGCGATCATCGGTGAGGTCGACCTCGGCACGGCCTCCCGGGTCCGGGAAGCCGTCAAGGAGGCGCGCGACAGCACCGGCCCGGTCCCGCTGACCACCCTCATCCTCGACCTGTCCGAGGTCGAGCACCTGGACTCGCTCGGGCTGGCCGTCCTGGTGGAGACCGCCGCCGAATGCCACTCCGCCGACCAGGCGCTGGCGCTGATCTGCCCGACCCCGGTGGTGACCCGCCCGCTGGAGATGACGGGCCTCGACGGCATCCTGACGATCACCGCATCGCTCGCGGAGGCCCGCGAGGCGGCCCGGCGGGCCCTCGCGGAGGCGGACCGCTGACGCGAATGGCGCCAGGCCACCGGAGTCCGCCCCCGCGCGTGACGGGATCGCCCGCGCCGCGCCGGAAGTCCTAGCTCGCCAGGGGTTCCAGGACCTTCGCGCCCGTCTTGTCGCGCAGCTCGTCGTCCGTGACGCCCGGTGCGGTCCGCACGAGCCGCAGCCCCTCCGGCGTCACGTCCAGCACCGCCAGGTCCGTGATGATCCGGTCGACCACCCCCGCGCCGGTCAGCGGCAGCGTGCACGTCTCGACGATCTTCGGGCTGCCGTCCTTCGCCACGTGGTCGGTGATCACGATGATCCGCTTGGTGCCGGCGACGAGGTCCATCGCGCCGCCCATGCCCTTCACCAGCGCGCCGGGCACGGTCCAGTTCGCGAGGTCGCCGTTCGCGGCGACCTGCAGCGCACCGAGGATCGCCAGGTCGATGTGCCCGCCGCGGATCATGGCGAACGACGTCGCCGAGTCGAAGAAGCTCGCGCCGGGCTGGACGGTGACCGTCTGCTTGCCGGCGTTGATCAGGTCGGCGTCCTCCTCGCCCTCGAACGGGAACGGGCCGAGGCCGAGGATGCCGTTCTCGCTCTGCAGGGTGACCCGGACGCCCTCCGGGATGTGGTTCGCCACCAGCGTGGGGATGCCGATGCCGAGGTTCACGTAGTCCCCGTCCCGCAGCTCCGCCGCCGCCAGCGCGGCCATCTCGTCGCGGCTCCAGCCCATGGTCACGCCTCCGTTCCGGTCAGCGCCCGCGGGCGCACCGTGCGCTTCTCGATCTCCTTAACCCGCGGTGCGGCGACCACCAGCCGGTCGACGAACACGCCCGGGGTGATCACCAGGTCCGGGTCGACGTAGCCGTCCAGCAAGACCTCGGTCTCGGCCACGGTCACCCGGCCGCAGGTGGCGACCACCGGGTTGAAGTTGCGGGCCGCCATCCGGTACACGAGGTTGCCCTCGCGGTCGGCGGTGTGCGCGTGCACCAGCGCCAGGTCCGCGACGATCCCGCGTTCCTGCACGTAGGTCGCGCCGTCGAACTCGGCGTGCGGTTTGCCCTCGGCGACCGGGGTGCCGACGCCGGTCCTGGTGTAGAACGCCGGGATGCCCGCGCCACCGGCGCGCATCCGCTCGGCCAGCGTGCCCTGCGGCGCGAACTCCACCTCGATCGCGCCGTCCAGGTACTGCTGCGCGAACAGCTTGTTCTCCCCTACGTAGGACGCGATCACCTTGCGGACCTGCTTGTTCTCCAGCAGCAGTCCGAGGCCCTTGCCGTCCACGCCCATGTTGTTCGACACGATCGTCAGGTCACCGATCCCGGAGTCGCGCACGACCTCGATCAGGTCGTAGGGAATTCCGGACAGGCCGAAGCCGCCGACCGCGATCGTGATGCCGTCCCGCAACGCGCCGGCCATCGCGTCGGCGGCCGCGCCGAACACCTTGGACACGTGCAACTCTCCTTCGAGCGTCCGTGGAATGAGCACTGCGCGAAAGTGAACCGGAGCTGGGAAAACCGGGTCAAGCGCGGTACCGGCATCGCTCGTCAGGTGAACGAGCGCGGCCACGGCGTTCACTGAGTGGACGTAACATAGGAGCATGCCGCCAGCCCACCTGATCGGCCGCGCCGCGATGGTGCTGCGCGCGCTGTCCACGGCCGGTGAGCCCGGCGCGTCCACGTCCGAGGTGTCCCGCACGACGGGCCTGGCCCGGCCCACGGCCCACCGGCTGCTCGCGGCGCTGGCCGACGAGGGGTTCGTCGACCGCGACCACCGCACCGGCCGCTGGCACCTCGGCCCGGAGCTGTACCTGCTGGGCGAATCCGCCGCGGCGCGCTACGACGTGACGCAGCACGCGCGGGCGAGCGTGCACCGGCTGGCGGCGGCGACCGGCGAGAGCGCGTTCTTCTCGGCGCGGCGCGGCGACGAGACGGTGTGCCTGCTGCGGGAGGACGGCGACTTCCCGATCCGCTCGTTCGTGCTGTACGAGGGCGCGCGGTTCCCGCTGGGGGTGGTCTCGGCCGGGCTGGTGGTGCTGTCGTTGCTGTCCGACCGGGAGATCGACGAGTACCTGGCACGCGTCGACCTGACCGAGCGGTGGGGCGCGGCGCACGCGCCCGGGCCGCTGCGCGAGCGGATCGCGCAGACCCGGGAACGCGGGTATTCGGTCAACCCGGGCCTGGTGGTCGAGGGCAGCTGGGGCATGGCGGCGGCGGTGTTCGGCGCGGCCGGGGAACCGGCGTGGGCGCTGACGCTCACCGGCGTGGAGTCCCGGTTCCGCGAGCCACGGCGGGCGCAGATGGGCGCGCTGCTGCTGAAGGAGGCGCACGCCCTGACCACGGCCCTGGGTGCGGACCGCCGGCGCGCCGCCCGGTGACGACCCCGGCCTGGTCCGCTGGCGCCGCTCACGGCGCGGCCGGCCGCTCCCGTCGCTCGAAGTCCGCGCGCAGCGCGGTGCAGCGGGCCCGCAACCGTTCGTGCATGCGGCCGAACAGGAACGCGTCGTTCACCGACTCCCACGGCCCGTCCCGCAGCAGCCGCGCCGCGCCCGCCAGATCGTGGTACTCGCCCAGCTCACGTTGCACCGACTTGACCGCCCGCCGCCACTTTCGCACCCGGTTGCCCAGCAGTGGCCGGGCCGCGTCCGCCATGTAGTGCGCCGCCTTCGCCTTCTTGCGCACCTCGTGCAGGGCGGTGTCCGGGTCGGGCGCCTCCCGGGCCGCGGCGACCGCCGCCGCCAGCCGCTCGTCGGCCTCGCGGAGGGCCGTGCGCAGCTCGCGCCGGCCGGACTCGGCCGACACCGTCAGCGGCGGGTCCGCCACCCACTCGTCGAGTGCGCCGAGCAGCCGCGCGTACCGTTCGGTGTGCAGCCGCGCGAGCAGCGTCTCCCGGTCGCGCGCGGCCACCTCGTCCAAACAGGACAGCAGGGTGCGGCGGGCGTGCTCGGTCTCCGGGCCGCGCGGGAACTCCGCCAGCGCGTCCAGCAGGATTTCGCGCCGCACCTCGCCGTCCCGCGCCGGGGACAGCACCTGCCCGGCCCACTTCAGCTCACCCGCCAGCCACCGTGCCCGCTCCCGCACGAAGAGGCGCCGGTAGCCGCGCAGGGCGCTGCGCAACCGCCGCATCACGACCCGCAACTGGTGCACCGCGTCCGGGTCCCCGCGCCGGACACCCGCGTCGTGCGCCCGCAGGGCGTCGACCTGGTCGCGCAGGTAGGACATCACGGTTTCGCCGGCGTTGCCGTGCTCGGCACCGGCGGCCAGTTCGGCCGCGAGCAGCCGGCGCAGCTTGGACGGCCAGTGCGCCGGCCGGACCCCGCCGGCGAGCAGGGCCGCGGTCAGGGTGTCGAGCAGCTCGGGGTCCCCGGCGTCCAGCTCGACCTCGAGTTCGCGCCAGCTGTCCAGGTGGGCCTGATCCCCGGCGCGCGCACCACGCACGTGGTCGTCGGTCAGCAGCGCCAGGCGGCGGCCGTCGTCGTCGGTGAGCTCGTGGGTGAACCGGTCGACCCGCAGGTGCGCCACCTCCACGAGGTCCGCGCCACCCGTCCACTCGCGCGCGGCCTCGGCGAGCTCGTGCGGCACGCGGTCACCGAGGGGCAGCTGGGTCTCCTCACGCGCACCGGCGGCGCCGGGCCGCTTGAGGTGCCAGCCCTCGTCGTCCCCGCCGGTGCGGCGCCGCAGCGTCACGCCGGCCCGGGCCAGCCGCAGGTCCGGGGTGTCGTAGTAGATGGTGTCGAGGTGGGACTCGCGGGCGTCGGCCTGCGCCGCCACCGGCCCCACCCCGGTCAGCCGGGGCACCGGCCGCCCGTCGTCGAAGTCGAACTTCCGCTCCCGCTCGATCACCGTCGTCGCGCGCATGTCCCGGAATGCCCGCGCAGCTGCCGGGAGAAACGCGGGCACGGCGGCACCCCGGGGGCTCAGCCGGCGAGCGTCGCGCGCGCCTCCATCAGCGCGAACCCCAGCAGGTTGAGCCCGGGCCACCGCGCCGGGTCGCTCGCGCGCGGGTCATCGGCGGCCACGCCGATCCCCCACACGGCGTCGACCGGGCTGGCCTCGACCAGCACCCGCTCCCCGGTGCCGAGCAGGAACCGGCGCAGCCGCGGGTCCTGCCCGAACTTCGCGACCGACGCGGCGACCACGATGCCGTACCGGCACTCCACCCACCGGTCCTCGTCGAACCCGGCCACCCGGCGGCCCAGCTCCTTGGCCGTCGCCGGGTCCGGGGCACGCAGGATCTCCCCGGCGGTAGGGCGGTCACCGAACAACATCGCCTTGCGCCACATCAAGTAGTGCTCCGCCGTGGCGAACTCCCGGCCGTCCGCCGTGAACCGCGCGGGCCACCACTGGCTCAGGCACCCCCGCCCCACACCGCCGTCCCGTTCCGGGCGGTGTCCCCAGAAGAACAGGAAGGTGATCGGTTCACCCCGGCGCACGCGCTCGGTCAGCTCCACCAGCATGCGTCGCAGTATGACCGGTCGCCGGGTCGCGGTGCACCGGAATTCCACGGCGGCGGGCAACCGCGTGATCACTCTCCGCGTAAGGAGAGGTGTACGACCTCAACTGGGAGGAATGGTCATGCACCTCAAGGGAATCGTCCTGGCGGCCGCGACCGGGGCACTCGGGCTGTCGTTGTTCGCCGCACCGTCCGCGAGCGCCACCGCGCACCGGTACTGCGTGCCGGAACCGGGCAGCACCGGCTCGTGCGGGTGGATCAACGTCGAGCCCGACTTCGTGCACGCGGGTCAGGTGGTGGACGTGGAAGCGAACTGCGTCAACGCCTCCGGGGCGCCGGAATCGGTCGCACTGGAGAACGTCGTACCCTCCGGGGTGCCGACGCACTGGAACGCCACCGTCCCGGCAGGCACCGCCCCGGGCACCTACTACGCCTGGATCATCTGCCCCGAGAACGCCTACGCCTCGGCGTTCTCCGTCGAGTGAGGACGTTCCGCAGCGGCCGACGGTGACCGCTCGGTGGTACACACACAGTGGACGCAGTGGACACAGTGGACACAGTGGACGCTGCGTCGTCGCGCGGATGGAGCACTGACTTCCGCGGGGTTCCGGCATTAGTCTCGGCCGGGACCCCGCGAAAGTGAGGATGACGGTGACCACCACCTACGATCTCCCCCTGTCCGAGTTGTCGGAATACCGCCCAGCACTGGAGGAGCCGCCGGACCTGGACGCGTTCTGGGCCGCCGCGTTGTCCGAGGCGGCGGCGTTCGACCTGGACCCGGTGTTCCGTCCGCACGAGACGCTGCTGCGCACGGTGGAGGTGTTCGACACCTCGTTCACCGGCGCGCACGGCCAGCGGATCTCGGCGTGGCTGGTGCTGCCCCGGCAGCGGCCGGAGAAGCTGCCGTGCGTGGTGCAGTACCTCGGGTACAACCTGGGCCGCGGGCTGCCGCACGACGTCCTCACCTGGTCGGCGTTCGGCTACGCCCACCTCGTGGTGGACACGCGTGGTCAGGGCGGGAAAACGCTGCCCGGCGCCACCGCCGACACGATGCCCGGCCCGCCGGGGCCCCACGTGCCCGGGTTCATGACGCTGGGCATCCTGGACCCGGCGCAGTACTTCTACCGGCGGGTGTACGTGGACGCGGTGCGCGCGGTGGCCGCGGCGCGGGCGCACCCGGCCGTGGACGCGGACCGGATCGTGGTGGCCGGCGGCAGCCAGGGCGGCGGCATCACGCTCGCCGCGGCCGCGCTGGCGCCGGACATCGCCGCGGCGATGCCGGATGTGCCGTTCCTGTGCCACTTCCGGCGCGGCGCGGAGATCGCGTCCGACGGTCCCTACCTGGAGCTGGTGACGTGGCTGGCCGCGCACCGCCGGCGGTCGGCGGAGGTGTTCGCCACGTTGCGGTACTTCGACGCTGCGGTGCTGGCCCCGCGGGCGTCGGCGCCGGCGTTGTTCAGCGTGGCGCTGCGGGATCCGGTGTGCCCGCCGTCCACGGTGTTCGCGGCCTTCAACCGCTACGGCGGTCCCGGGGAGATCCGGGTCTGGGAGTGGAACGAGCACGAGGGCGGGCAGGGCGCGCAGGTCGCCGAGCAGGCCGCCTGGCTCGCCAAGATCCTGGCGTGATCCGGTGGCGCGTGCCCGGCGGCAGCACGGCCGGGCACGCACCGTCAGCAGGGCGTCGCCGCGCCCAGCCCGCCGTACGCACCGGCCTTCGCCCGCTTGCGGACCTCGTCGAAATGCCGGTGCACGGCTTCCTCCGCGGCGTCCGGATCGGCCGAGACCAGCGCATCGACGATCGCCTGGTGCCGCTTCGCCGTGGTCACCGCCGATCCCGCCGGACCGCCCAGCTCGGTCTCCGCCGCCTGGTAGACGTCCCAGAACAACCGCGTCAGCTCGCGCGCCAGGTCGAACCCCGCCTCGGCGCAGATCAGGTCGTGGAACTCGCGGTCGGCGGTCGCGCTGTCCGGGCCCTTCCGGCGCATCCGGGCCACGCGTTCCTCCAGGTCGGCGATCAGCTCGGGCCGGTGCCGCCGGGCCACGCGCCGCGTCAGCTCGGTCTCCAGCATCTCCCGCACCTCCAGCAGGTCCCGCAGCCGGCCGGTCGTCCCGGCCCCGGGTGTCCGGGTGCGGAACAACAGCCAGGTGCGCAGCGCCTCGGACCCGGCCGAGCCGACGAACGTGCCGTACCCGTGCCGGACCTCGACGATCCCGAGCGCCCGCAGCGCCCGGATCGCCTCGCGGATCGAGTTGCGGCTCACCCCGATGTCGGCCATCAGGTCCAGCTCCGTGGGCATCGGCGACCCGGGCGGAAGATCCCGCTCGATGATCAGATCGATGATCCGTTTGCTGATTTCGTCGCCGAGCTGAGGGCGTGCCACGTTCAACTCCCCGCCTGCTGACCGCCGAATTTCCGGACATCCTACGTCAGACCCTTGACCACCGGGCACGCCGCTGTTTACAGTCACCCGAACGCAGGACGTCCTACGTCCTACTTCCCCGCTGAGGCTTGATCAACGAAGCACAAGTCAGGAGACGTCATGTCGCACAGCTTGTCCGGGCTCAGCCGCCGTAGTTTCCTGCGGTACACCGGGCTGGCCGGCACGGCCGCGGCCTTCTCGGTCACCCTGGGTGCCTGTGGCGGACCTTCCTCCACCAACTCCACGGGCAACTCGACCGGCACGCTCACCGCGGTCATCGGCTACGGCAACAACCAGACCTGGGACCCGCTGCAGACCGCCTCCGCGTTCTCCATGGCCGCGAACCTGCACTGCTACGAGTCGCTCGTCGAGGGCGACCCGATCACGCGCGACCCGTTCCCCGCGCTCGCCAAGGCCCTGCCCGCGGACCTGTCCGGGACCAGCCTGAAGTTCGAGCTGCGCGACGGCGCGAAGTGGCACGACGGAACTCCGGTGACCGCCGACGACGTCGTGTTCACCTACGCGCGCGTGCTCGACCCGAAGGAGAAGGTGCTGGTGCACAGCTTCTTCGCGGACTGGCTCGCCGAGGTGCGCAAGACCGGCGAGAACTCCGTGGAGTTCGTGCTCAAGCACCCCTTCCCGTACGCGCTGCAGCGCATCCAGACCGCGAAGATCTGCCCCAAGCACGTCTTCGACGGCAAATGGAGCGACGCCGCCGCGGGCAAGGTCGTCGGCTCCGGGCCGTACAAGGTCGTCGAGCAGGCCCCGTTGTCCTACACGCGCTTCGAGAAGTTCGCCGACTACAACGGCCCGCGCCCGGCCGCCTACCAGTCGATGCTGTGGAAGTCGATCGTGGACGCGGCACCACGCGTGGCCGCCATCTCGGGCAGCAACCCGGAGGCGCAGATCGTCGACAACATCCCGCCGGCCAACGCCGATCAGCTGCGCAAGGCCGGCCGCACCGTCGAGTTCGCCGACGGCGGCAACAACCTGTTCCTGATGTTCAACACCACCCACGCGCCGTTCACGGACAAGCGCGTGCGGCAGGCCCTGCACTACGCCATCGACAAGCAGAAGATGATCCAGATCGGGCTGCAGGGCGCGGGCACCGCCGCCACCTCGTTCATCAACCCGAAGCTGCCTGCCTCGCAACCCGCGGCCAACGACTTCACCTACAACCCGGCCAAGGCCAAGGAACTGCTGCAGCAGGCCGGCATCACCAACCTCGCGGTCACGCTGTCCACCACCAACACCTCGCTCGTCGCCGACTGCGTCAAGGTCATCAAGGAGGGCTGGGACGCGATCGGCGTGACCACCACACTCGACTCGCAGGACACCAAGGCGCTGTTCTCCAAACTGGACAGCGGCAAGGACTTCGAAGTGGTCGCCACCACGAACAACCCGCTGCAGTTCGGCAACGACCCGGACCTGCTCACGCGCTACTACTACGACACCACCTCGGTGCTGATGACCACCTACGCGCGCTGGACCGGGCCGGAGTCGCAGGCGCTGCTGCAACTGCAGAACCAGGCGGCCTCGGAAACCGACGAGACCCGCCGCAGGCAGCTCACCAAGCAGCTGCTCGACATGATCTCCGACCACGCGGTCATCTACCCCGTGGTGTTCACCCAGCTCGGCACCGCGTGGGACGCGCGGAAGATCAACGGCGTCCGCGCGCAGGGTTACCCGGGCATCTACCTCAACCAGGCCAAGCCGGCCTGATCCGCGGGAGCCGCCATGGTCGTCGTCCTCCGGATGCTGCTCGCGCGCATCCTCGCCCTGATCCCGCTGCTGCTCGGCGTGATCCTGTTCGTGTTCGTGGTCATGCAGTTCTCCCCCGTCGACCCGGCGCTGGCCGCGTTCGATGGGGCGAACGCCACCCAGGAGCAGCTCGACCAGTTCCGCCGGGACAACGGTCTGCTGGACCCGCTGCCGCTGCGGTACGTGCACTTCGTGTGGCACCTGGTGCAAGGTGACTTCGGCACGAGCGTGATCACCCGGGAACCGGTGGGACACACCATCGCCACCGCGCTGCCGCTGACGGTGCAGCTGACCCTGCTGGGCCTGCTGATCGCGGTCGTCGCCGGCCTCGTGCTCGGCGTGACGTCGGCGCTGTTCCGCGACCGCTGGCCGGACCAGCTGATCCGGATCGTCACGCTGGCCGGCGTCGCCGCGCCCGCGTTCTGGATCGCGGTGCTGCTCGTGCAGTGGCTCGCGGTGGGCAAGGGACTGTTCCCCACCAGCGGGTACGTCAGCCCGGCCGACTCGTTCGGCGGCTGGCTGAACTCGCTGACCCTGCCGGCGGTGTCGCTGGCGCTGCCGGTGGCCGCGCAGCTGACCCGGATCATCCGCACCTCGATGGTGGAGGAACTGGACAAGGACTACGTCCGCACCGCGCGCGGCGGCGGGTTGCCACCGGTGGTGGTCGTCGGCCGGAACGTGCTCCGCAACGCGTTGATCAACCCCCTCACCGTGCTCGGCCTGCGGGTCGGCTACCTGCTGGGCGGCGCCGTCGTGATCGAGACGATGTTCGCGCTGCCCGGGATGGGACAGAACATGATCCGAGCCGTCACCGACGGCGACACCGCGAAGGTCCAGGGCTTCGTGATCACGATCGCCGTCGGGTTCGTCCTGGTCAACCTGATCGTCGACGTGCTGTACCTGATCGTGAACCCGCGCCTGCGGAGCCGGTCGTGATGCGGCAGCTGTACCGGCCCGGGCTCACGAAAAGGCTGTCCCGGCCGGGTATCCGCTTCCGGCGGATCGGCACCGCGTCCTGGGTCGCGGTCGTGCTGCTGGTCCTGCTCGCGCTGGTCGCCCTCGTCGGGCCGCTGCTGGTCAAGGACCCGTACGCGCTGGGCACCGAGGTCACCGGGCCGAACGCCGCGCACTGGTTCGGCACCGACCAGTCCGGTCGCGACATCCTCTCCCGCGTGGTGCACGGCACCCGCTGGTCGCTCGCGATCGGCCTGGGGGCCGCCGTGCTCGCGCTGCTCGCCGGCGCGCTGATCGGCGCGCTCGCCGCCACCTCGGGGCGCGCGGTCGACGCGGTGATCATGCGCGTGCTGGACGTGCTGATGGCCTTCCCCGGCATCGCGCTCGCCGCGGTGTTCGTGGCGGTGTTCGGCCGCGGCATCGAGGTGCTGATCTTCGCGATCGCGTTCGTCAACGTGCCGCCGGTGGCGCGGGTGGTCCGGGCCAACGTGCTCGCGCAGTACGGCGAGGACTACGTGGCGGCCGAGCACATCATCGGCGCCCGGCGGTTCTTCATCCTGGTGCGGCACGTCGCGGTGAACTGTGCCGCGCCGATCCTGGTGTACTGCACGGTGATGGTGGCCGACGCCATCGTGTTCGAGGCGTCGCTGTCGTTCATCGGCGCGGGCATCCAGCCGCCCGACCCGTCCTGGGGCTCGGTGCTGTCCGACGGCAAGGACATGGTGCTGACCGGCGGCTGGTGGGCCACCCTGTTCCCCGGCCTGATGATCCTGATCACCGTGCTGGCGCTGAACGTGCTGTCGGAAGGGATTTCCGACGCGTGGGCCGCGCCGTCGGCCCGCACCGCCCGTGCCGCGGAGGTCGCCAAGGCGGTCGTCGCCGAGGAGGCGGCCGGGAACGTCGCGCCGGTGCTGCCGATCGGCGGTCTGCGTGAGGTCGGCGAGCGGCTGTCCCGCCGGTCCCGCACCCTGACCGACCGCGAACCACTGCTGTCGGTGGAGGGGCTGACGATCTCGTTCCCGGAGCGGCACAACGGCGTCAACGTGGTCGACGACGTGTCGTTCACCGTGCGGCCGGGCGAGGTGCTGGGCCTGATCGGCGAGTCCGGCTGCGGCAAGTCGCTGACCGCGCTGTCGGTCGTCGGCCTGCAACCGCGGACCGCGCAGCTGTCCGGCCGGCTGATGTTCGACGGGCACGACCTGCTGACGATGAAGCCGTCCGCGCGGCGCCGCCACCTCGGGCACGACATCGCGATGATCTACCAGGACGCGCTCAGCTCGCTGAACCCGGCGATGACGATCCACGCGCAGCTCAAGCAGTTCACCCGGCGCGGCGGCACGCGCAGCCCGCGCGAACTCGTCGAGCTCGTGAACCTCGACCCGGACCGGACGTTGCGGGCGTATCCGCACGAGCTGTCCGGCGGGCAGCGTCAGCGGGTGCTGATCGCGATGGCGCTGTCCCGCAGTCCCAAGCTGATCGTGGCCGACGAGCCGACCACCGCGCTCGACGTGACGGTCCAGGCGCAGGTCATCGCGCTGCTGCTGCGCCTGCAGGAGGAACTCGGGTTCGCGCTCGTGCTGGTGTCGCACGACCTGGCCCTGGTGTCCGACGTCGCCGACCGCGTGGTGGTCATGTACGGCGGGCAGGTCGCCGAAGCCGGGACGACCGCGCAGATCGTCGGCGCGCCGCGGCACCACTACACGCGCGGCCTGCTCAGCGCGGTGCTGTCGCTGGAGGAGAACGACGCCCGGCTCACCCAGATCAAGGGTGTGGTCCCGCCGCCCGCCGAGTTCGCCCCGGGCTGCCGGTTCTCCGACCGCTGCCCCGCGGCGCGGGCGCACTGCCGGGTCGAGCCGCCGGTGGTGGCCGGTGACGGCATGCACCACCTGGTCGCCTGCCACCACCCCGCCGAACCGATCGCCGCACCGGAGGTCCTGGTGAAGGGAGCCCCGGCATGAGCCTGCTGGAACTCGACGGCGTGCACGTCGTGCACAAGATCCGCTCGTCCGGGCTGCTCGGGCACGACTCCGTGCACGCGCTGACCGACGCGTCGCTGACCGTCCGCCCCGGCGAGACGATCGGCGTGGTCGGCGAGTCCGGCTGCGGCAAGACGACACTGGCGAAGGTCGTGGTCGGACTGCAGAAGCCCACCCGGGGTGTCGTGCGGTTCCGCGGGAAACCGTTGTGGGAGCGCGGCTCCGTGCGGCGCGACTTCGGCCGGGACATCGGGATGATCTTCCAGGACCCGTCCACCGCGCTGAACCGGCGCATGTCCATCGCCCGCATCGTGCGTGATCCGCTGGACGTGCACCGGGTCGGCACCCCGGCCGAGCGCGCCGAACGGGTGCGCGAGCTGATGGAGCTGGTCGGCCTGCCGCCCAGCGTCGCGGACGCGGTACCCGGCCAGCTCTCCGGCGGGCAGCGGCAGCGGGTGGCGATCGCGCGGGCGCTGGCGCTGGAGCCGTCCCTGCTGGTCGCCGACGAACCGACCTCCGCGCTGGACGTCTCGGTGCGTGCCCAGATCCTCAACCTGCTGCTCGACCTGCGTGAGCGGCTGAACCTGGGGATGATCTTCGTCTCGCACGACATCCAGACCGTGCGGAAGATGAGCGACCGCATCGTCACGATGTACCTCGGCCGCATCGTCGAGGACGCACCGGCGGCGGCCATCCCGGGCGAGGCGCGGCACCCGTACACGCGGGCGTTGTTCTCGGCGACGCCGAGCCTGCTCAACCCGATCGAACCGATAGTGCTGACCGGGCCGGTGCCGTCCGCGGTCAACCCGCCCAGCGGCTGCCCGTTCCGCACCCGGTGTCCGAAAGCGACGGACGAGTGCGCCGAGGCGGTGCCACCGGCGTCGGAGGCCGGCGCCGGGCACACCTACCACTGCATCCACCCAGAACTCGAAGTGAGTGTTCGATGACTCGATTCACCGGCATCATCCCCCCGCTGTGCACCCCGTTCCGGGACGACTTCACGATCGACGTCGACTCGCTGCGGCGGCACCTGGACGTCCAGCTGGACGCGGGTGTGCACGGGGTGTTCGTGCTCGGTTCGTCCAGCGAGGTGGCTTTCCTGCCGGACCGGCAGCGCCGGGTGGTGATCGAGACGACGGTGGAGCACGTCGGCGGCCGGGTCCCGGTGCTGGCCGGCTGCATCGACATGACGACACTGCGGGTGGCCGAGCACGTCCGCGTCGCCGAGGAGGCCGGTGCGGACGCACTGGTCATCACCGCGCCGTACTACACGCGTACGCACGTCGCGGAGATCGAGCAGCACTTCCGGCTGCTGCACACGCGGGCCACGCTGCCGATCTTCGCCTACGACATCCCGATGGCGGTGCACACCAAGCTGGACCGGGAAATGGTGCTGCGCCTGGCCGCGGACGGCGTGCTCGCCGGCATCAAGGACTCCAGCGGCGACGAGGCCGGGTTCGGCGCGCTCGTGCTGGGACGGCGGGAGCGCGGGCTGTCCGATTTCGCCGTGTTCACCGGGTCGGAACTGGTCGTGGACCTGGCGCTGCAGATGGGCGCCGACGGCGCGGTGCCCGGACTGGCCAATGTGGACCCGCGCGGGTACGTGTCCATCTGGGACAGTGTGCGCGCGGGAGAGCTGGCCGCGGCCCGGCGGGAGCAGGAACGGCTCCTGCGGCTGTTCGACATCACGTGCGCCGCGCCGCCGGAGCGGATGGGGCGCGGCTCGGCCGGGCTGGGCGCGTTCAAGGCGGCGATGAAGATGCGCGGGTTCATCGACAACCCGGTGATGGCGCCCCCGCAGCTCCCGCTCAACGACGAGGAACTGCTGCGGATCAAGGGCACGCTCACCGAGGCGGGCCTGCTGTGATCTCCTACGGCGCCGACTACAACCCGGAGCACTGGGCGCCCGAGGTCTGGGACGAGGACGTCAAGCTGATGACCGAGGCCGGCGTCACGCTGGTGACGCTGGGCGTGTTCTCCTGGGCGAAGGTGGAGCCGCGGCCGGGCGAGTACGACTTCGGCTGGGTCGACGCGGTGATGGACAAGCTCGCCGACGCCGGCATCGGCGTGGCACTGGCGACCATGACCGCGTCCCCGCCGCCGTGGCTGACCCACCGCCACCCCGAGGTGCTGCCGGTCCGCGAGGACGGCACGCGGCTGTCGGCCGGGTCGCGCCAGCAGTTCTGCCCGTCCAGCCCGGTGTTCCGCGAGCACGCGGCCCGCCTGGTGGAGCAGCTCGCCACCCGGTACGGCGACCACCCGGCGCTGAAGATCTGGCACGTCGGCAACGAGTACGGCTGCCACATCCGGGCGTGCTACTGCGACGTCTCCGCCGCCGACTTCCGGTCCTGGCTGCGTGCGCGTTACGGCGACCTGGACGCGCTGAACGCCGCGTGGTCCACCACGTTCTGGTCGCAGGGCTACTCGGACTGGGCGGAGATCCAGCCGCCGCGGGTCGCGCCGTCGTTCCGCAACCCGGCCCAGCAGCTGGACTACCAGCGGTTCTCCTCCGACGCGTCGCTGGGCTGCTACCGCACCGAGGCGGAGGTCCTGCGCCGGGTGACCCCGCACGTGCCGCTCACCACCAACTTCGTCGGCCTGGTGCAGAAGGCGCTGGACTGGCACGCGTGGGAACCGCACGAGGACGTCGTGTCGCTGGACTCCTACCCCGAGCCCTACGACCCGCGCGGCCACGTGGAGGCCGCGTTCGGCTACGACCTGGTGCGGTCGCTGAAGGACGGCCGGCCGTGGATGCTGCTGGAGCACGCGCCGAGCGCGGTCAACTGGCGCACGCACAACGGCGCGAAGCCGCCGGGCGTGATGCGCCAGGGCGTGCTGCAGGCCGTGGCGCGCGGCGCGGACGCGGCGATGTTCTTCCAGTGGCGGCAGAGCCGCGGCGGGGCGGAGAAGTTCCACTCGGCGATGGTGCCGCACGCCGGTGCGGACACCCGGGTGTTCGCCGAGGCCCGCGCGCTGGGGCAGGACCTCGCGGCGCTCGCCGACGTGGCCGGCACGCGGGTGCGGTCGGACGTGGCGTTCCTGCACGACTGGGACAGCTGGTGGGCGCTGGAGCTGGACGCGCACCCCTCGGCCGACGTCACCCAGCTCGACGCGCACCTCGCGCACTACGCGCCGTTCTTCGACTCCGGTATCACCTGCGACGTGGTGCGGCCGGCCCGTGATCTGTCGGCCTACCGGCTGGTCGTGGTGCCGAACCTGTACCTGCTCGAGGACGAGGTCGCCGAGGGCCTGCGCCGCTACGTCGAGGGCGGCGGGCACCTGCTGGTGTCGTTCTTCTCCGGCATCGTCGACGCCTGCGATCGCGCCCACCTGGGCGGATACCCGGTGGCTCCGTTGCGCGAGGCGCTCGGTGTGCGGGTGGAGGAGTTCTGGCCGCTCGCCCCGGGCACGAGCGTTCCGCTGACCTCGGGCGCCACCGGCACCGTGTGGTCGGAGGCGATGTCGACGGAGGGCGCGGCGGTCGTCGAGTCGTTCACCGGCGGTGACCTGACCGGTTCGCCCGCGATCACCCGGCACGGCTACGGCGCCGGAGTCGCCTGGTACCTCGGCACCCGGCCCGATCCGGACGGGATGCGGCGCCTGATCGACCGGATCGCCGCCGAGGCGGGCGTGGCGCCGGTGCTGCCCGGGCTGCCGCCCGGCGTGCAGGCCGTGCGCCGGGCCGCGCCGGACCGGGAGTTCCTGTTCCTGCTGAACCACAACACCGAAGAGGTCCGGATCGGCCTGCCGGAACCGGCACCCGACCTGCTCACCGGCTCGGCGCCCGCGGCCCGGCACACGCTGCCGCCGCGCGGGGTCGCGGTTTTGCGCATCCACTGACCGAAGGGAAGGCAGATGAGATCGTCCGCAGTGTGGCGCGCGGTCCCGCTCGTGGTAGCGGTGCTGCTCGCCGGCCTGCTCGGGGGCACCCCCGCCTCCGCCGACACCGCCAGACCCGGGTTCGACCAGCAGGCGCTGTTCAACCCCAAGCAGGAGCAGGGGTACGCCTGCTTCCGCATCCCCGCCATCGTCAAGAGCACCCACGACACCCTCCTGGCCTTCGCCGAGGGCCGGGTGCACGACTGCGGCGACGCCGGTGACATCGACCTCGTCCTCAAGCGTTCCACCGACGGCGGCAAGACCTGGTCGCCACTGAGCGTCGTCAACCCCGGCGACGGCGACACGCACGGCAACCCGGTGCCGATCGTCGACCAGACCACCGGCCGCATCGTCCTGATCACCACCTACAACGCCGGCCGCACCGACGGCAAGGGCTGCGCGGTGCCCTGCGCCCGCACCCCGCACGTGCAATACAGCGACGACGACGGGCTGACCTGGTCGGCGCCGGCCGACATCAGCGCACAGGCGACCCGGCCGGAGTGGAACGGGTGGTACGCCTCCGGCCCGGTGCACGGCATCCAGCTCACCAAGGGCCCGCACCGCGGGCGCCTCGTGTTCGGGGTGAACGCGGAAACCGCGCTGGGCACCGATTCCGTGGTCAACTACGGCGCGCTCGTCTACAGCGACGACCACGGCCAGACCTGGCACATCGGCGCGGTGGACAGCTACCCGTTCCAGGCGAAGGGACCGTTCCCGCAGAAGCCGTCCGAGATCAGCGTCGTGGAGCTGGCCGACGGGTCGGTCTACGCCGGTGGCCGCGAGCAGAGCGGCACCGACATCGGCAACCGCGACTTCGCGATCAGCCGGGACGGCGGGGAGACGTTCAGCCAGCCGTTCCGCACGATCCCCGACCTGGTGACGCCGATGGTGCAGGGTTCGCTGCTGCGCCTGGACCGGCCGGGACCGGATCGCATCCTGTTCGCCTCGCCCTCGGACACCGACCGGCGCCGGTGGATGATGATCCGCTCGTCCTACGACGGCGGCCGGAGCTGGGAGGACGCCGAGCAGGGCACCCGGGTCACCGACGACTGGTCCGGCTACTCGGACCTGGTGCAGATCACCGGCCGGCACGCGGCGACCACCGAGATCGGGCTGATGTACGAGGGTGGTCCGGTGGACGCCCGGGACGAGATCCGCTTCGCGCGCTTCGACGAGGACGTGCTCGGCTGGCGCAACTCCCCCGGCCCGGCGACCCGTGACGTGTCGGGTCAGCGGTCCAACGCGTACCTGATCGGCGACCCGGCCACGGTGCCCGGCCGCTACGGCAGCGCGCTGGAGCTGGACGGCGTGGACGACTTCGTCCGCGTGCCCTACGACAGCTCGCAGCTGGTCGGGGACGGCGACTTCACCTGGACCGGCTGGGTGAACTACGGCGCGTCGACCAGCAACCAGGTGTTCTTCTGGATGGGCGGCATGGGCTCGACCGCGCCGCAGATCTGGCTGCGCGGCGAACCGGCCGCGAACCGCCTGATCGCCTCGATGACCACTCCGTCGGGCACGAAGCAGATCAGCTCCACGGGTGCCTACGCCGATCAGCAGTGGCACCACGTGGCGTTGCAGCGCACCGGCGGGCAGCTGCTGCTGTGGGTCGACGGCGCGCAGGTGGCGGCCGGACCGGCGGCCGCCGGTTCGGTGACGCAGACGGTGTCGTTCCAGTTCTGGCTGGGCCGCCGCCTCGACGGCGCCTTCGGGCTGGCCGGCGGCCTGGACGAGGTCCGGCTCTACCGCCGCGCCCTGTCACCGTCCGAATTGGACAGCATCCGCACGGCGAACGCCCCGGTGCGGGACTCGCTCGTGCTGCGGCTGCCGTTCTGATCCCCGGTGGCCCGGCCCCCCACGGGCCGGGCCACCGCTCCGGGCACCGTGTTGGCCGGGCGCGCCGTCGCGGCGTTCACGCACCGGTGCGGCGACGCATCACACCACAGCCGGCGAGGACTCCTGCCGCACCATCACCGCCTGCCCGGGCGCCAGTTCGGCGGGCACCCGGTCCGCCTCGGGGTCGTCGGTGTCGAACTCGCACCGCCAGCGGCCGGGCCCCGGGTCGAACGGGTGCGGCGCCTCGGACAGGTTGGCGGCGACCACGACCGAGCCGGTGCGGTAGCCGAGCACGTCCCCGCTGTCCTCGAGCCACAGCGGTGCGGTGCGGGCGCACGCGGTGCGGGCACGGGCGGCGATCAGCCTGCGGTGGATCGACAACGGGGAGAACGGGTCGTCCTGCTGCACCGCCACGGTGTCCGACGGGCGGCGGTTCCCGAAGGGCAGCCACGCCGTCGGCGCGGTGGTGAAGCCCAGGCCCGGCCCCGGCTCCCAGGGCATCGGGGTGCGGGCGCCGTCGCGTGACTGGCTGCCGCCGTCGGCCGCGGCGAGCGGGTCCTGGGCGTGTCCGGGTGGGATGGTCCCGTCGGGCAGGCCCAGTTCCTCCCCGTTGTAGAGGAACGGGATGCCCGGCAGCCCCATCAGCAGGGTGGCCACGGCGATGGCGCGCCGGGCGCTGCCGTAGCGGGTGACGGCGCGCTTGCGGTCGTGGCTGCTCTGCACCCAGGCGAGGGTGGGCGCGGCGGCGGCCGCGGCCCGCAGCATGGTGGCCACCCGCTCGGGCGCCCAGCCGGACTCGACCAGTCCGAACCAGAACGTGGAGTGCAGGCCGTCCGCCTGCACGTAGGTGGCGAGCCGGGCGGGGTCGAGGATGTACACCTCGCCGATCAGCACCGCGTGGTAGAAGTCGGCGATCGCGCGCCAGCGGCGGTGGATGTCCATCGCCGAGGGCTGTTCGATGTCGTACCGGTGATCCTGCCGCAGCCACTCGGCCGCCACCCCGCCCTGCACCGGCACGTCCTCCGCCGCCAGCCACGGGTTGTCCGGGAGGCCGGGGTGCTTGGTGAGGTAGTGCGCGGTGTCGATGCGGAAGCCGTCGAGGCCGCGGTCGAACCAGAAGCGCAGGATGTCGTCGACCTCGTCGGCGATCTCCGGGTTCTGCCAGTTGAGGTCCGGCTGGTCGGGGGTGAACAGGTGGAGGTAGTACTGGCCGGTGTGCTCGTCGAGCGTCCACGCCGGACCGCCGAAGTGCGAGAGCCAGTTGTTCGGCGGGCCACCGTCCGGCGCGGGGTCGCGCCAGATGTAGCGGTCCCGCATCGGGTCGGTGCGGGACCGGCGCGCGCTGCGGAACCACGGGTGCTCGCTGCTGGTGTGGTTCACCACGAGGTCGGCGACGACCCGGATGCCCCGCTCGTGCGCGGCGCACAGCAGCTTGTCCACATCGTCCAGTGTGCCGTAGCGCGGGTCGACCCCACGGTAGTCGGCGACGTCGTACCCGTGGTCCCGCATCGGTGAGGGGTGGAACGGGCTGATCCACAGCAACGTGACGCCGAGGTCGTGGAGGTGGCCCAGACGGCTGATCAGACCGGGCAGGTCGCCCCAGCCGTCGCCGTCGCTGTCCTGAAAGGACGGCAGGTACACCTGGTAACCGATGGCGTCCTGCCACCATGGACGATCGCGCATGGCACCAGGAAACCTCGCCGCGGCGGGGGTTTCCAGAACCAATCAGCAAGGATTGGCCGCCAGTGCCGCGCCGAGGACCCCGGCGTCGTCGCCGAGCTGCGCCGGGAGCACCGCACCGGTGTGCCACCGCAGGGTGCGCGCGGCGGCGAGGTAGGCGTCCCGGATCGGGCCGGAGCGGGCGATGAGGCCGCCGCCGAGCACGACGGTGTGCGGCGCGAGCACGGCGCAGAGGCTGTCCAGCCCGCGGGCGAACTGCCGGGCGTGCTGCTCCAGGGCGGCCACCGCGCGTGGTTGTCCGGCCACGACAGCGGCGGCGAGTCGCGCGGCACCGGGTGTTCCGTCCCCGGCCGTGCCCAGCGCGGCGCCGGTCCGGTTCAGCGCGACGCCGCCCGCGAGCTGTTCCCAGCACCCGCTGTTGCCGCACCGGCACGGCGGTCCCCCGGCCTCCAGCACCAGGTGACCGACCTCGCCGGCGTGCCCGGCGCCCTCGTGCAGCCGCCCGCCGGTCACCACCGCCCCGCCCAGCCCGGTGCCCACGGTCACCAGCAGGACCGTGGCCGCACCGGTGCCCGCGCCGAGGCGGGCCTCGGCCAGTCCGGCGGCGCGGGCGTCGTTGAGCACGGTCACCGGACGGCCCAGCTCCGCCGCGAAGTCCACACCGGACAGCCCGAGGTTCGCCGACCAGGTCAGCACGCCGTCCCGGACGGTACCGGCGACCGCCAGGCCCACCGCGGACACCTCGGGGTGGGCCGCCACGACGGACCGGAGCGCGTCCAGCCGGGCGGTGGGATCGGGTGGCAGCGCCTGCCGGGTCACGCCGCTGAGCTGGCCCGCCCGGTCCACCAGCCCGGCCCGGAGGTGGGTCGCGCCGAGGTCGACGCCCAGGGTGATCACAGCAGCACCGGCTGGTCGTCGCCGCTGTGCCGGTACCGCGCCCACGCGGCGGCCAGCCGGTGGACGCCTTCGTCGAACACCTCCGGTGGCCGCGCGTACACGACGCGGACGTGGTCGTCGGACAGCCCGCGCGGGGACAGCACGCCGCCGGGTACCACCGCCACCCCGAACCGGGTGGCCACCTCGCTGAACGCGGTCGCCGTCCCGGCGGGCAGTTGCAGCCACAGGCTCAGCCCGCCCTCGGGCGGTGTCCACCGGAACTCGGGCAGCGACGCGGTCAGGGTGGCGGCGGCGTGCGCGAGCCGGTCGCGGAGCTCGGCGACGCGCTCGGCCCGCACCTCGTCCTCGGCGCCGAGCAACCGGGTGGCCAGCACCTGGTCGAGCACCGGGGTGCCGAGGTCGGCGCGTGCCTTGGCGCGCGCGAGCGCGGCCACCAGCGGTGCCGGTCCGCGCACCCAGCCGAGCCGCAGCCCGCCCCAGTGCAGCTTGCTGAGCGAGCCGACGGTCAGCAGGTTGTCCGACTCCGCGTACGCGGCCAGTGGCGGCGGCGCCTGTTCGAACACCAGCCCGGCCTGGCTGACGTCGTCCACCACCAGGGTGTCCCGCTCGGCGAGCGCGGTGGCCAGCCGCCGGCGGTCGCCGACGCGGAGGACCCGGCCGAGCGGGCCGAGCGTCGGCACGAGGTACACCAGGCCGGGGCGGATCCGGTCGACGAGCGCGGGCAGCTCGTCGCCCCCGGCGGTCACCGGCGGGGCACCCCGCAGCGGCACGGACAGCCCGTGCAGCACGTCGAGGATGCCCGGGCTGGTCGGCGCCTCCACGATCGCCGGTTCCCGGTCCGGCAGCGCGTGCGCGGCCAGCAGCGACAGGCCCTGCTGGTCGCCGGTGGTGACGAGGACCTGGTCGGCGGCCGTGGGCAGGCCCTGCGTGGTCAGCCGGTCGGCCAGCGCGGCGCGCAGCGCGGGCAGCCCGGCCGGGTGGTAGCCGGGGGTGTCGAGTGCGACCGCGGTGTCCGGATCGGCCACGCCGAGCGCGGCGACCGCGTCGCGCAGGCGGCGGTGCGCGGGCAGTGCGGCGGTGGCGAGATCGACGAGTGCCGCCGGGTTCCGCAGGGCCGCGACCGGCAGCGATTCGCGCGGGGCTTCGCCATTCCCGGTCCGCTGCCCTCCGGTGACCCAGGATCCGCTGCCCTGCCGGGTTTCCAGGATCCCGGCCTCGCGGAGGCGGGCGTAGGCGTGCATCACCGTGCTGCGGCCGATCGCCAGCCGTTTGGCCAGCGACCGCTCCGGTGGCAGCACGGTGCCGGGCGGGATGTCGCCGCGCTCGATGGCCGCGGTGAGGGCCGTGGACAACCGGGCGTACAGCGGCCCGGACCGCGCGGACCAGTCGGCGAGCGCGTCCTGGATGTGCATGGCGATTCCAACCAATCGGACCTTGATTGGTCCTATGAGAGCCGAGGTAGACAAGCCATATTGGCATCAAGGATGTATCCGATGTCAATCCATTGACGGAAGGTCGAGGAATGCAACTCGGATTGGTTGGCCTGGGGAAGATGGGCGGCCCCATGGCCCGCCGCATCAGCGAGGCCGGGCACGAGGTGGTCGGCGCCGACTCGTCCGCGGACGCGGTCGAGCGGGCCCGCGCGGCGGGCATCGGCGCCACCGGTTCACTGGCCGATCTCGTGGCGGCACTGGCGCCGCCCCGCGCGGTGTGGGTGATGGTGCCGCCGCCTCTGACCGGTGGGGTGCTCGACGAGCTCGCCGGGCTCCTCGACGAGGGTGATCTCGTCGTCGACGGCGGCAACAGCGACTGGCGGGAGGCGGCCGGGCGGGCCGAGCGGCTGGCCGGGTCCGGTGTCCGGTTCCTCGACGTCGGGGTCAGCGGGGGCCAGTGGGGCTGGCGGCACGGGTACGGGCTGACGGTCGGGGGCGCGGCGGAGGACGCCGAGCGCATCGAGCCGGTGCTGACGGCCCTGGCAGCGCCGGGCGCGGTCGCCGTGGTCGGGCCCACGGGTTCCGGCCACTTCGTCAAGGCCGTGCACAACGCCGTCGAGTACGGCCTGATGCAGGCGTACGCGGAGGGTTTCGCGCTGCTGTCCGCGCGCGACGGGCTCGACCCGCTCACGGCGCTGCGCGTGTGGCAGGCGGGCTGCTCGGCCCGGTCGTTCCTGCTGGAGCAGACCGTCGACGCGCTCGCCGCCGACCCCGCGCTCACCGGTGTCGGCTCGGCCGTCGCCGATTCCGGCATGGGCCGCTGGACGGCGGAGGAAGCCGTCCGGCGGGGCATCGCCACGCCCGTGCTCACCGCGGCGTTGCAGGCCAGGTTCACCAGCCGGGACGACGACCGGGCTGCCAGCCGGCTGCTCGTCGCCGCGCGGGCGCAGATCGGGGGGCACGCGCATGCCTGACGTGCTGGACCGGGCACGGGTGGTGCTCACGGAGGTTCACGACGCGGTGACCGCTGTGGACCCGGCCGCGGCGACGGCTCTCGGCGCGGCCATCGCCTCGGCGCGGACGGTGTTCTTCGACGCGCGGGGCCGGTCGGGGCTGGTGGCACGCGCCCTGGCCATGCGGTGGATGCACCTCGGGTTGCGGGTCCACGTGGCCGGCGAGACCACCTCACCCGCCATCGTGGCCGATGACCTGCTGGTCTGCCTGTCCGCGAGCGGCCGCACCGCCGGCCCGCTCGCGAACGCCCGGGTCGCCCGCGCCCGCGGCGCGCGGGTGGCCGTGCTGACCGCCGCGCCGGACTCCCCGCTCGCCGCGGAGGCCGACCTCGTCGTGGTCGTCCCGGCCACGGGCCGTCAGCACGGCGGCTCGCTGTTCGAGCAGGCGTGCCTGCTGCTCGGCGACACCCTGTGCGGGGCCTTCCAGGAGGACCACGCGATCCCGGACGCGGCGCTCGACGAGCGCCACGCGAACCTGCTGTGAAGGCGCTGCTCGCCGCGGCCGCCGGGGACGGGGACACCGCGAGGCGCCTGGTCCGCGCGGGGGTGGACGTGATCGTCGCCTACCACTCCAGCGTGCTGCGCCGCCGCGGTCTCCCGTCGGTGGCCGGGTTGCTGCCCTGGGCCAGTGCCAACGAGCTGACCCTCGGGATCGCCCCGGAGGTGGTGGCCGCGGCCGGTGGACGCCCGGTGCTGGCGACGGTGTGCGCGAACGACGCCCTGCGCCCGCCCGATCAGGTGCTGGACGAACTGGCCGGGCACGGGGTGGCGGGTGTCCTGAATGCGCCGACAACCGCGCTGCTGTCCGGGCCGGTGCGGGACGCGCTGGAGGACGCCGGGCTCGGCTACCGGCGTGAGGTCGAGCTGATGGCGCTGGCGCGCGACCGCGGGCTGCTGGCGTGGGGGTACGCGTGCACACCCGAGCAGGCGGCGGCGCTGGTGGCACACGGCGCCGACGCGGTCGTGGCCCACCTGGGGATCACCCGCCCGGGTGCGCCGACCGCCGAGCACACCGCCGCTCTCGCCGCGATGGCGCAGGCGGCCGGCACCGTGCCGCTGCTGGCACACGGGGGTCCGCTGACCGATCCTGCCGCGTTCCCGCGAACCGGGCAGGATGGGGTCCGCTTCGGATTTTTCGGGGCCTCGGTGTTCGAACGAGCCGAGGACCTGGACAGCGCGGTGACCGCGTGGCGGCGGGCCGTGGAGCAGAACGGGGAGACATGCCGGACCACGTGATCACGGTCGAGGACGTCGAGACCTGGACCGGCCCGCCGTTGGTCCTGTTCGCCGGCATCAGCACCGCGGGATCGCTGGCGCACGTCGTGTTCGACGGCTGGGCCGGTGCGCTGGGCCGGTCGTGGGTGCTGCGCGGGATCGACCTGCCACCGGACAGCCCGCCGCCGGTCTACCGGCGGCTGCTCGCCGCGATGCGCCGCAACCCGTTGGTCCAGGGCGCGGTGGTGACCGCGCACAAGCTGCGGCTGTACCGGGCGTGCGCGGCGGAACTGTCCGAACGCGACCGGCTGGTCGAGCTGACCGGCGAGATCAACACGCTCGCCACCGGCGACCGGGTGGCCGCCTACGCCAACGACGCCCGCTCGCTGACCGCGATCCTGGGCTCGCCCGCGGGTGGCCGGATCGTGTGCCTCGGCGCGGGCGGCGCGGCGACCGCCCTGCTGCTGGCGATGCACCTGGACGTCGAGACGGGCGTGCCGCGTCCGGATCCGCCGGAGCGGCTGGTGTTCGCCGACATCGATCCGGCGGCGCTCGACGCGCTGCGGCGGGTCGCCGAGCGGATCGGCGCGCAGCCGGAGCTGGTGCACCTGTCCGGGCCGGCCGATCACCTCGTCCCGGACGCGACGCTCGTGGTCAACGCCACCGGGCTGGGCAAGGACCGGCCCGGCAGTCCGGTCACCGGCCATGCCCCGTGGACCCCCGGCACGGTGGCGTGGGACCTGAACTACCGGGGGGACCTGACGTTCCTGCACCAGGCGGCGACCCAGGGACTGTCCACACGGGACGGCTGGGACTACTTCGTCGCCGGGTGGGCGGGTGCGCTCACCGCGATCGCCGGTGAGCCGTTCACCCCGCGCACCCTGTCCGCACTGGCGGCCGCCGCCGCACCACACCGACCGAGGAGGACCGGCACGTGATCCCGTTCCAGATCGACATCCCGGAGGAGGAGCTGACCGACCTGCGGGACCGGCTCCTGCGCACCAGGTGGCCCGACGAGGAACCGGTCGCCGACTGGTCGCAGGGCGTGCCGCTGGCCTACCTGCGCGAGCTGTGCCAGTACTGGGCCACCGAGTACGACTGGCGGGCGACCGAGCGGCGCCTGAACGCGCTGCCCCAGTACCGCACCGAGATCGACGGCGTCGGAATCCACTTCCTGCACGTCCGCTCCCCGCACGAGCACGCGCTGCCGTTGATCCTCACCCACGGCTGGCCCGGATCGGTGCTGGAGTTCGAAAAGGCCATCCCGCTGCTGACCGAACCGGACGATCCGGCCGACGCCTTCCACGTGGTGGTCCCGTCGCTGCCGGGCTACGGGTTCAGCGACCGGCCGGCCACACCGGGCTGGGGCGTGCAGCGGATCGCCGCCGCGTGGCGCGAGCTGATGGCCCGCCTCGGGTACGAGCGGTACGGCGCCCAGGGCAGCGACTGGGGCACCAGCGTCACCACGAGCATGGGGCAGCAGGACCGCGGCGAGCTGGCGGGTATCCACGTGATGCCGCCGATCGCGGCGCCGGACCCGGCCACCTTCGACGACCTCACCCCGGCCGAGGAGGCGGCACTGGCGGACCTGCGCCACGCGGCCGCGCACGAGACCGGGTACTCGGAGGAGATGACCACCAAGCCGCAGACGGTGGGTTACGCGCTGACCGACTCCCCTGCCGGCCTGTGCGCGTGGATCGTGGAGAAGTTCGCGTCCTGGACCGACAGTGGCGGACGGCCCGAGAAGGTGCTGACCCGCGACGAGATGCTCGACGACATCACGCTGTACTGGCTGACCCGCACGGCCGCCTCGTCGGCCCGCCTGTACTGGGAGAGCTTCCGGCAGGTCGGCGAGTGGTTCAACACCGCGACCGACGACACGGTCCCGGTGCCCACCGGCTGCACGGTGTTCCCGAAGGAGATGCCGCGCCCGTCGCGTCGCTGGGCGGCCCAGCGCTACACCGACATCCGGCACTGGAGCGAACCCGACCGCGGCGGCCACTTCGCGGCCTGGGAGCAACCCGGCCTGTTCGCCGAGGAAGTGCGCGCGTTCTTCCGCACGGTGCGCTGATCACCTCGTTGCTCGTGCCGGGGGGTGTCCGGCACGAGCAACGAGGGCTCCGCGTGACCCGCCGCTAGTTCGATGGATATCGTAGGATTCAACAGTCATCGAACTCGGGGGTGAGGATGCGCGTGTCGGAAACCGTCCGGCTGCCACAACCGGACCTGGCCCGCGTCGACATCGGGACGGTGCTGCACGCCCTGGCCGACCCGGTGCGATTGCGCATCGTGCGGATGCTGACCGAGGCGGGCGAGGCGGCCTGCGGCGCGCTCGACCTCCCGGTCAAGCCGTCCACGGTCACGCACCACATGCGCACGCTGCGGGAAAGCGGCCTGGTCGAGATGGAACTGCGCGGCAATTCGCGCATCAGCAAGGTGCGCCGGGAGGAGCTCGACCGGCGCTTCCCGGGGCTGCTCGCCGCCATCCTCGGCGCCCGGCCCGCGGTCGCGGACGAGCCGGTGGACCCCGAGGGGGCGGGACAGTAGATGAGCCGCTACGCGCACCTGGCGTACACCGAGAGCGTGCGCCGGGAACAGGAGCAGAACGGCAGCGCCGCGGCGGCCGGCCGCGCACTCACCGGGGGCGAGACACCGGATCCGCTGGGCCCGCACGAGGCGGCGTTCATCGCGGCCCGGGACGGGTTCTACCTCGCCAGCGTCAGCGAGACCGGCTGGCCGTACGTGCAGCACCGCGGCGGCCCGCCGGGCTTCGTGCACGTGCTGGACGAGCGGACACTGGGGTTCGCCGACGTCCGCGGCAACCGGCAGTACATCACCACCGGCAACGTCCGCGCCGGCGGCCGGGTGGCGCTGTTCTTCATGGACTACCCGCACCAGGCGCGCCTGAAGATCTTCGGACTCGCCCGGGCCGTCCCCCTCGACGAGGATCCCGGGCTGACGCGAACGCTGACCGAGACGCGCACGGACGGGCGGGTGGAACGCCTGATGGTCATCCGCGTCGAGGGCTTCAACTGGAACTGCCACCAGCACATCACCCCGCGCTACTCCGAGGCCGAGCTCGCCGAGGCACTCGCGCCCGTGCGGGCACGGATCGCCGAACTGGAGGAACAGAACAAGGCGCTGCGCGCGCTGCTCGGGGAGCGGTGATCGGACCCTCTTGACGCAAAACGGAACCGATCAGTACCATTCAGCAAATGGAACTGATCGGTACCGAGGAGGGGTCATGACTCGCACGCCCGCACCCGACAGTGGCGGCGCCACACCGGGAGAGGGCTCGGCCGCGTCGCACTGGCGGAGCGTCCTGATGCTGGGCTTCGGCACGTTCGCGATCGGTACCGACGAGTTCGTCCTCGCCGGCGTGCTGCCCGAGTTCAGCCGGTCGCTGGACGTCTCCATCGCCACCGCGGGCCAGGTGGTCACGGTCTTCGCGCTGACCTGCGCGGTGATGTCGCCGATCCTGGCGACCCTCACCGCCGCGTGGCCGCGCCACCGGGTGCTCAAGCTGTCCGTCCTGCTCTACCTGCTGGGCGTCGTCGGCACCGGGCTCGCCCCGAACTTCCCCGGCGTCCTGATCGCACAGGTCGTCGCCGCGGCCGGGGCCGGGCTGTACATCCCGGCGGCCAGCGTCACCGCCTCCGCACTGGTGGGACCCGAGCGCCGCGGCCGGGCCATCGCCGCCGTCACCACCGGACTGACCGCCGCGACCGCGCTGGGCGCGCCGATCGGCACCGTCGTGGGCAGCGCGCTCGGATGGCGGGCGACGATGTGGTTCATCACCCTGCTCACCGTCCTGAGCCTGGCCGGCGTCCTCGCGCTCGTCCCGCGGGTGTCGGTGGCGGCCCCGGGCGGGCTGCGCCAGCGCCTCGCGCCGCTCGGTGACCGTCGCGTGGTCGTCGTCCTGGCCACCACGCTGGTCGCGTTCACCGCCGCGTACGTGGTCTACACCTACATGGCGGAGGTGTTCGCCCCCGCCACCGGCGGCGACGGCACCCGGCTGGCCGTGCTCATGTTCGCCTTCGGGCTGACCGGGACGGCGGGCAACTTCTACGCGGGAACGCTCGCCGACCGGTTCGGTGCGCGCCTGGTGGTCGGCGGTGCGGTCACATTGCTCGCGGCCAGCCTGGTCGTCCTCCCGTTCGCGACCGGCTCGTTCCCGGCCGCCCTCGTCATCACGGTGGTCTACGGCATCGCCGCGTGGGGCATCACCACGCCCCAGCAGTCCCGGCTCATCGCCCTGAACCCGGCCTCGGCGCCGTTGCTCATCTCGCTCAACGCGGCGTTCCTCTACCTCGCGATCGCCTTCTCCGGCGTGATCGGGGCGGTGGGCATCGGCGCCATCGGTGCCCGGTGGATCAGCCTGATCGGTGCCGCGGTGGCGGTGCTGGCCCTGGCACTGTCCGAACTGGGACACCGCCTGGCCCGGAGCCGGTCCGCACCGGTCGCCGAAACCGCCGCCTGACGCCGCGGACACGCTGGTGGTTCCGTCTGGTTTGTCGCCCTTTCGGATGGTTTTCGCAAACCCGCGTTATGTTAGCCTCTGCCGCGATGCTGTCCTTCTTCGTCAGAAGCGCACATCTGCTCCCGGCCCGGGTTGATCTGAAAGGGACCCCATGAAGTTGCGAGCTCTCACCATGACCGCACTGACGTTGCTGTCCGCGGCGTTGCTCCCGTTGGCCGCCACGCCTGCGGCGAGCGCGGGGCAGCTGAAGTGCCGCAAGGTGCACGCGGCGTTCCCCGGCGCGGAGATCGACGGCACCCTGTGCGAGGGGAAACTCTGGACCGTGAAGGGCTGGGTGAAGGACACCGCGGCGGACCAGCACGAGGCGGTCTTCCGCATCCGGTACGTCACCCCCGACGACATGATCCCCTGGCACGAGCAGACCTACACCCAGGACCTGGCCAGCACGAAGGGCAAGCCGGCCGGCTTCGTGAAGAGGTTCGAGGCGAACTTCCAGGGCTCCGCACACGACATCGTCGCCCAGCCCTGCATCTTCAACGGCAACGATGGCCGCACCTGCGACAAGAAGTGGTACTGACGGCCGATCCGTCGCCTGTGGACCCCTGCCCCGGTCACCCCGCGGCAGGGGTCTTTTTGGCTGTGGCGGCCTCAACTGGCTGGCACCGATGACACGACCGCCTCGATGCCGGCCGATCGCCCGAGCGGTGTTCCGGTCCCGGACGGCGGGCCAGCCGGCGTCGAGAGCACCGGTGACGCTGGCGTCGAGATCGTCTCTTCCGTAGCGGCACCGAGGCGGGCACAGGTCAGCTCGTAGATCCGCGGATCGGGCTTGGTCATCCCCGCCTCGCGGGAATGGACGAGGTCGTCGACGAGCGCGGCCGGAGAATCGTCCCGTCACCTCGGCGAATACAGCACAGCCACGACGCGCACAAACCTGACGGTTACGTGGCGCGCACTCCGTTCTGACACAGGGGACTCAGGGGCGGGTCCGGCGGCGGAGGAAGCGCGCCCCGGCATCGCTCGCACTGATCGGGTCCGCCCTCGGCCACGGCCACTTCACCGCCCGCACCCCCAAGCTGCCGTAGCCGCCGCCTCGCCGCAGCCACCGCGACGGCGCGCTGGAGCTGGATCACACTATTACCCCTGGGGGGTACTTGCGCGGCAGTCCCCGCGCGGTCTACCTTTCACGGTCGTACAGATACCCCCTATAGGTATAGGAGAGAGGCAATGACCGAGATACGGGACTCGCGGCGCTGGTGGGCGCTGGGGTTCATCGCGCTCGCCCAGTTCATGGTCATCATGGACACGTCGATCATCGGGGTCGCGCTGCCGAAGATGCAGTCCGACCTCGGCTTCTCCCCCGACGGCCTGTCGTGGGTGTTCAACGCCTACGTCGTCGCGTTCGGCGGGCTGCTGCTGCTCGGCGGCCGCCTGTCCGACCTGCTCGGCGCGCGGCGGATGTTCGCGGCCGGCTGGATCGTCACCCTCGGCGGCTCGGTCGTGGCGGCACTGGCGGGCAACGCCGGCGTGGAACTGCTGGGCCGCGTGCTCCAGGGCGCCGGGGCCGCGTTGATCGCGCCGTCGGCCCTGACGCTGTTGATGGTGCTGTTCGGGGGCCGCCCGAAGGAGCTGACCAAGGCACTCGCCCTCTACGGGGCGGCGGCGCCGGCCGGCGGCACCGCGGGCGTCTTCCTGGGCGGCGTGATCACCGAATGGCTGTCCTGGCCGTGGATCTTCTGGCTCTACGTCCCGATCTCGCTGATCGCGATCGTGGCCACGCCCGCCCTGATGCCGGTCACGCCCGCACGTCGCGGTGCGGTGGACGTCGCGGGTGCGGCGGCGGTCACCGCCGGCCTCGCGCTGGCCGTGTTCGCGATCGTGCGCGCTCCCGAGCAGGGCTGGGGATCGGCGGCCACGCTCGGCGCGCTGGCCGGGGGGATCGTGCTGCTGGCGATCTTCCTGGTCATCCAGCGGGCGCGCCGGGTTCCGCTGGTCCGGCTCGGCATCTTCCGCACCCCGAACCTCGGCGCCGCGAACCTCGCCCAGCTCCTGCTGGGCGCCGCGTGGATCCCGATGTGGTACTTCCTGAACCTCTACCTCCAGCAGGTCCTGGGTTACGGCGCCTTCGCCAGCGGCGCGGCGCTGCTCCCGATGACCCTGCTGATCGTGATCCTGATGGTGGGTGTCGCGCCGCGCCTGATCGCCCGGTTCGGCACGAAGAGCCTGATCGTGGCGGGCCTGTGGGCGCTGGCCGCGGGCCTGGTGTGGCTGTCGTTCGCCCGGCCGAGCGGATCGTTCGTGGTCGACGTCCTGCCCGCCTCGCTCGTCGCCGCCCTCGGCCAGGCGCTGGCGTTCATCCCGTCGCTGGGGATGGCGATCTCCAGCGCGAAGCCGGAGGAAGGCGGCCTCGCGTCCGGCATCGTCAACACCTCCTACCAGATCGGGTCGGCCCTCGGCCTGGCGGCGATGACCGCGGTCGGCCTCTCCTTCGGCGCCGGCGAGCTCGGCAACACGGTCGCCCTCACCGACGGCTTCTCCGCCGCCTTCCTCGGCGCCGCCGCCCTCGCCGTCGTCGGCGGGTTCCTCGGACTGGCCACGATCCGCACCGCCCGCGCGGACCCCGCTCCCACCCAGGAGGTGACCGCCTCCTGAACCCCGGCCACTGTCCGTCTCGAGGCTGGTGAGCGGTCCGGCGCCGGACCGCTCACCGGCCGTTCGCACGCTCGTGGCCGCGCCCGAAGTTTGCACCGACTCGGCTGGACGAAAAATCAACCGGGTAGCACCCAGCTGTAACCCTTGACCAGAGCCGTCAATAAGACCAAACTTCGTTGGCTAAAAGGAGGCGACATGGCCAACGACATCGAGCAGGCGAAGCGGCCGGTGAGCGCGGCGCTGGCCGGTCCCTACGGGCATCCCTTCCACCCGATCCTGGTCACCGTGCCGATCGGCGCCTGGGTGTCCAGCCTGGTCTTCGACATCGGGTCGCACATCGTGGCGGATCCGGGCTTCCTGACCAGGGGATCGCTCTGGCTCGTCGCGATCGGCGTCGTCGGGGCGCTCGCCGCGGCGCTGGTCGGCACGCTGGATCTGCTGGCGATCCCCACCGGCACTCCCGCGTTCCGCACGGGGCTGACGCACATGAGCCTCAACCTCGCGGTCACCGCCGCCTACATCGCCGGCTTCTTCTGGCGTCGCGCCGCATACGACCAGCCGGGGCCGGTGGGGATCGGCCCGCTCGTGCTGTCGGCGGCCGCGCTGGTCACGCTCGCCGCATCGGGTTACCTCGGCGGGAAGCTCGCCTACCACTACGGCGTCCGCGTCGCCGCCGAGTCCACTCAGGCGGAGGGCTACCGCACCGCGGCCCGCCACTCGTCCTGAGCAGTCTGTTCCCACCACCACACCGAGGAGAGGGTTCATGGACATCGCCGCGCTGATCGCCTGGGTGGTCACCGCCGTGGGCGGCTTCGTCATGCTGGGCACCTGGATCGCCAAGGGCGGCACTCGCGATCCGGGACGGACCCGGTTCGCCCCGGGGCTGATCTTCGGGCACTTCGCCATCGCGGCGGCCGGGCTGGTCCTGTGGATCATCTACCTGGTCGTCGGCGGCGCCACCCTGGCGTGGATCGCGTTCGTCCTGCTGGTACCGGTGGCGTTGCTGGGCTTCACCATGTTCGCCCGGTGGGTCCCCGGCTACCGCGCCCGTACCGCGCCCGCCTCGGGCAAGGAGGTGGCGCCTGAGCAGCACTTCCCGGTCGTGGTGGTCGCGGGGCACGGGCTGGTCGCGGTCGCCACCGTGGTCCTCGTCCTGCTCGCGGCCCTGGGCGCCGGCAGCTGACCCATCCATCCGAATTCGTCATCGAGGAGCTGATCGTGGTATCGCCGACGTTTGTGATCATCGGGGCCGGACTGGCCGGCGCCAAGGCCGCCGAGGCATTGCGGGAGAAGGGTTTCGACGGCCGGATCGTCCTGCTCGGCGACGAGCAGCACTGCCCGTACGAGCGGCCTCCGCTGTCCAAGGACCTGCTCACCGGCAAAGCCGAGCGCGAGAGCGCCTTCGTGCACCCCGAAAACTGGTACGCCGACCACGACGTCGATCTGCGGCTCGGCACCGCGGTCACGGCGATCGACCGCGCCGCTCGCGAAGTCGTGCTCGCCGACGGCAGCCGGGTCGGCTACACGAAGCTCCTGCTGGCCACCGGCGCGGAACCCCGCTCCCTGCGCGGCGCCGACGGCACGCTGCGGCTGCGCCGGTTCGACGACACCGAACAGCTGCGGCGGGTCCTGGCGACCGGGTCGCGGCTCGCCGTGGTGGGCGCGGGGTGGATCGGTCTCGAGGTCGCGGCGGCGGCCCGGCAGGCCGGTCTGGAGGTCACCGTGCTGGAAGCCCTCGAACTGCCGCTGCTGCCCGCACTCGGGCGTGAAGCCGCGCGGGTGTTCGCGGACCTGCACACCGAGCACGGTGTCGATCTGCGGCTCGGCGTTCAGGTCGCGGAAGCCGGTCCGGGCGGCGTGCGCCTCGCCGACGGCACGCGTATCGAGGCTGACGCCGTCCTCGTCGGCATCGGCGCGATCCCGAACACGGCGCTGGCGGAGGCGGCCGGGCTGACCGTGGACAACGGCATCCAGGTGGACGAGCACCTGCGCACGAGCGACCCCGACATCTTCGCCGCCGGTGACGTCGCCAACGCCTACCACCCGCTGCTGGGGCGCCACCTCCGCGTCGAGCACTGGGCCAACGCGCTCAAGCAGCCCGCGGTCGCGGCGGCCGGGATGCTCGGCGTGGAGACGGTCTACGACGAGTTGCCGTACTTCTACACCGACCAGTACGACCTCGGGATGGAGTACCTGGGCCACGCGGACGGCTACGACCGGGTCGTTTTCCGCGGCGACGTGGCGGCCCGCGAGTTCATCGCCTTCTGGCTCAAGGGTGGCAAGGTCGTCGCCGGCATGAACGTCAACATCTGGGACGTGACCGGCCCGATCAAGGACCTCATCCGCTCCGGCAACGCCGTCGACATCGACCGGCTCACCGACCCGTCGGTGCCGCTGGAGGACGTCAACACCGACCGCTCCAGCGCCCCCGCCTAGAACGGCCCGCGGTCGGCGGTCTGCTCGTCAGGCCGCCGGCCGTCCGCGGCACAACGGTGTGCGGCGCGGCTCACGCCACTGGGCGGAAAGCCACATCGCCACCAGGGAAATCATCAGGGAAAATGCCGCTCACGTAGTCACCCGTAACATACATCACCATTATCAGTGATAGCCCAAGGGATTACCTCAAGACTTTCGGCATCTACCCGGTAGGGCAGCTCTTCGCCTCCGTCGTAAGGATTGACCGAGCGATCTGCCTGCAGAACACGAAGCGCTTCGACCGCTATCGCACCCCGGCGCTCGCCCCGCCAAGCCGGTCCAGTCAATCTTCCTCGACCGGACAACAGGCGGAGGAGCCAGCTCCTCGGGCGCCGAAGCGCATCGCACGTCACTCAACACCTCTTGTTCTGGATGCTGATCAGCACGTTCAAGCCGCGATCGCGTTCACCTATTCAACGTTCGGCAATAAACACCAAACCCGACACGTCGGCAAGCAGCGAGCGGACCTCTGCCGGTCTTGCGGTATTGTTGACCTCGAAAATGAGGTCGAACTCCTCATGATCCGGCTCGAGAAGCAGGCCATCATCATCGCGCCAGTTCGCCTCAAGTACGTAGTGTTCACCCCTGAGGTCACCGGCTCGACAATAGTCGCCACAGTGATATTCACTGTGCCGAGGCTCGAAATCAACTCCGAGTGCGGCCTCCAACTCTACACGCAGATCATCAGGTGCGTAAACCGAGCTCCCGTACAACAAATAGCGCAACGTGTTCACGGAACGATGATACGATGCGCTGGACTGAACGCACAGCGGTCAAGCCCGGCGCCTCTAGATTACGAACGCCACACGCGTTCCCCTCCCTCGCAACTGGACCCAGCCACCTCGCCGCCTGGAAGCGACCGAAAGTCGTCACGCGTCTTCCCAGATCTGGTGAAGCCCGCACGACTAGACCTTCAGCGGTCCGATCAGACAACCCACCAGTCGCTGTAAATCCTCGGATAACCAGACGTAAGCCAACTCCACACCATCGTCTACCGCGAACGAAGCAAGCCGCTCGTCGTGAGACCCCGCAAGATCATCGAGCAGCGTCTCGCCACCTTTCAGAGATCTAGGATCAAACCTCGGCCGGGACAATCGAAACCTGTGAAGTTCGAGAATCCGCTCTCGTGAACTGAAACTGACACGGATGCGCCAGACTTGCGGCTTGCCACCCAGGATCCGAACAAGGGACTCACGCGTGCCATCTGTTCGCCTCGAACGAGAAACGACGTCGAAAACATCACCGACCGTTACTACTGCGGAATCACTCATGGCGGCATCCGTAGCACGACACCCGGCCCCTTCCCGGGACCACGCTCAGAATTCTCGCTCCCGTACGACGGATGGTCGTAGTCAGTCGCCCAGGAAGTGAGCACGCTATTCGTATCGCCCCCGATTGTGTTTCAAAGCTCCCCGCGCAGCACGGCGCGACCGGTACCGGCGTCGAAGGGCACCGACGCGTGCTCGTGCACGATCGTCCAGGCACCGCCCTGCCTGCGGAGGCAGCTCGTCGCGCGCACCCACATGCCGACCTCGGTGCCATCCCGCATCGTGCCGCTGATCCGGACCAGGAAGTGGCAGAACGCGAGATCGGCTCCGGCGGTGATCTCCAGATCGCGGATCTCGTGCCCGATCCCGGTGCGGTACGACGCGATCCACTTCTCCAACCTGCCGGCCGGGTCCTCGCCGCGGCGGACGAACGGGCCGACCACGTCGTACAGCACGAGCTCATCGTCGTAGGCGGCGGCCGCGGTGGTGGCGTCCCGGAGGGCGAACGCGCGGGTGCGGCTCTCCAGCAGCTCGCGGATCTGCTGGTCGCTGTCCGCCGTCATCACCGGACCACCTGACGGCCGAGGGCGTCCAGCCAGTCGCCGGTGCCCTGCTCGCGCCACCCGGGCTGTTCCCGATCGTCCAGGAAGGTGCCTTGTTCGGTCAGCACCAGGCGGGTCCCGTCGCCGTCGCGCACGAATTGCACGGTGGTCAGCGACACGGTTGCCAGAACCTCGTCGGTGAACAGGCTCGTGGTGTAGACGATGCGCTCGTCGGGGACGATGTCGTGGTACTCGCTCCTCGCGACGAGACCGGCCCCGTCACCGCCGTGCACGGCCTCGTTGCCGCCGACCCGGAAGTCCAGCGAATAGCGGCTGTCCTCGGGCGCGAACCACTTCGCCTTCGTGTCGCGGTCGGACCAGGCCGCGAAGACCACGGCGGGTTCGGCGGGGTAGGTGCGTTCCAGCGTGAACGTGCTGTGTTTCACCGAGTGGTCGCTCATGATCCTGACTCCTTCGTCCGGTCGTCGAGTAGTGCTCCGAGGCGGTCCAGGTGGTGCTCCCACTCCATGCGCTGGTGCTGCAACCACGCCTCGGCGTTGCGGAGGCCGGCCGGATCGATCTGGCAGGTGCGGACCCGCCCGGCCTTCTCCGACCGCACCAGCTCGCTGTCCTGCAGCACCCGGAGGTGCTGGACCATCGCGGCAACCGTCACGCCGAGGTGGGCCGCCAGCTCGCTCACGGTGGCGGGGCCGCGGGTCAGTCGCTCGATCACCGCGCGCCGGTTCGCGTCCGCGAGCGCGTGGAACACCCGGTCCGCTGCTTCCACCTCATACTTAAGCACGTACTTAACCGTACGCCGCGGGCCGCTAAAGTCAAGTGTCGACTTAAGTTTCTGATGCACCCGGATGAGCTGCCGGAGCGGTCCTGACCGCAAGCCTCATGTCGAGTTCAGCCAACACGCCGCGATCATGGACATCAGCCGCCGCCACCTGCGCTGCCCCGGGCAGAGCACTTGATCATCAACCGCTGGGCGGGCCATGCTGCCGGGCATGACGAGCGAGTGGCATGTCCGGCTGCACCGTGCCCTGGAGAACCTCCGGCGGAAAAGGAGCGCCTCGGAGATCGCCGATCGCTACCTGTCCTTGTGGGGTGGAGTGGCCGATGGGCTGCCCCTGCTCGCCACTGACCCGGCATTGTGCGAAGTGGACGGCGGCTACGGCCTCCGCAACCTGGTGCCCCACCTCCTTGAAGCCGGCCGGGACGAGGACGTGCATCGGCTACTGGCGTGCGAGCGGCCCAGCGGGACGGGACGCCCCGGCGTGGTGAACGTGTGGTTCGACGCCCGCCATCGCGTCGGTGATGTCGACGGCTACCTCCAGGACCTCGACGCCGCGCGCTTGCGAGCGCGGGAGGCCACCGACGCCGATGTCGCGGCGGGACGACCGCCCGCGTCCCTCGGACTGGAGATGCGGTACGCGCTGATGGAGCACTCCGCGAAGTCCGCGGGCGAGCGCGTCCACGACGAACTTGCGGTGATGCTGACCGAAACCGGTCACTGGGACGTTACCCGAGCGCTGTCCAACGCCCGCCGTCACGAAACCGGTGAGGACCGCTGCCGCGCTCTGCTCGCGCTGCTGCCACACGTGCCCGAAAGACAAAAGCCCGAGGTCGCGCGCGAGGCGATGATCAACGCCATGCTCAAGGCCGGGAACAGCGCTCGGGGCGGTGCGAACGAACCATTGGTGGACGAGGTGGCCACAACACTCTCCCCGGACGATTGGTCCCCGATCCTGTCCCTGGTCGAAGAGGACGTGCGGGACGACTACTTGTCGCCCACTGGCGGGGCGTTGACAGCGCTGCTGCCGCATCTGCCGGCTGAGCTGTTGGACCGGGCCCTGGCGATCGCGGCCACACTTCCGCCGAACGTGCACCGTGCGATCGCGCTGGAGAAGCTCGCGCCGCGTCTGCCGGCTGCGACCGCCGTCGACGCGCTACCCGCCGCACGAGAGATCACCGAACCGGAGTATCGCGCGGACGTTCTGATCGCCCTGCTCCCGCGTCTCCCGGAAGACGTCGCCGCCCCGGTGCGGGCCGAGGCCCGCGCCGCGGTCGGCAGCATCGATCCGCCGACCAGGTATGACGACCCGGTCCGGCGCCGGAGCTGGGCCCGGCTGATCCCGCTTCTGCCCCACGAGGAACGCAGGGCCGCGATCGCCGAGGCGCTCGAAGGAGAACACGACGCAGAGGGTCACGCGCATCTGCTGGCGGATGTGGCCACGGAGTTGCCCGCCGCGGAACGCGGTCCGTTTCTGGACGAGGCGACGAGCGTGGCGCGCGGCATCCCAGATCCGTTCGAGAGGGCTCGAACATTGCTCGTGATCGCCGATCTGCTTCCCCGGGCAACGCAGGCGACGACACTGGCCGCCGCGCGAATTTCGGCACGCGACATCTCCGAACCCTTCGACCGGGCACAAATCCTGATATCCCTCGCCGAGCGGGTGACGGCGACGGATCGGCACCTCGTGCTCGACGAAGCACTGGCCGATGCGCGACGCATCGCTGACGATGACGACCGCGCCTACCTGCTGATCGAGATCGCCGCCCGCCTCCCCAGGGACCGGCAAGGACCGCCCCTGGCCGAGGCCGTCCGCGCGGCCCGCGCCATCAAGGACGACGACCGCCGGTTCCACCTCCTCCTGGATGCAGCGAGACTGTTGACCGGAGCGCCACGGCACGCGGCTCTCGCCGAAGCGCTGGACATCAAGCTGGCGGCCATCGGTTTCGAGAACTACTTCAACGGGCCGGTGCTGGACGATCTGGCACCGGTACTTCCCGAAGACCTGATGATCGAGGTGCTGGAGGCTGTACGGGACACGGGTCGCCCCGGGTATCTGGCACGGGTGCTGCACCGCCGGGCCGGGCACCTGTCGGGCGCCGCCCTGGAGGCCGGTCTGGCCATGGCCCGGACCGTCACCGGCCGCGGCCGGGCACACCAGCGGGCTGCCGTGCTGACCGCTCTCGCCGATCAGTTACCCGCGGAACAGCGCCTCGACGTTCTGGAGGAGGCGCTCGCGGCCGCCCGCGAGGCCAGGCACGACCTGACCGCCATCGCCCGACGGCTCCCCGAGGAGCGGCGGGCGGCACTGATGACCGAGCAGTTGACCTTCCATCGCCGATACCGGATCAACGACACGCCGGAGAAGCGGCCCGCCGCGAAGGCTGTGCCAGCGGTGTTCGAAGCCGTCCGCGTACCGGCGGGGTGGGGCAGGGACAGCGGTGCCCGGGCAGCCTTGGTGCGCGCGCAGCGTGCCCACCGGCGTGGCGCGGATCCCACGACGGTCATCGGGCTGATCCGCGAGGCATTGCACCGCTACCGCGGGGGAGATCCACCGGCCGGCTCGCCGGCGCTCGCCGCCGCGGCTCGGGATCTCGGAGGGCCTGCGGCGATGGAGGACTACGTCAAGGCGGCCCGGGACGTCCACCGGTGGTGGCCATGAGCACCATCCGCCCCGGCGCTGCCCACGGAATTGCGCCGGGCACGTCTCGACGCCCCGCTCACGCAATCTGGCTTCCCGCCACCTGACGGCTACGCGGACTGCCCGTCCAGGAGTCGTCGCAATCGCCTGACCTCGGCGAGGAGCCGGGGTACGTCGGTCCGGGCCGCGGCAATGAACTGAGCGTTCTCGTCCCAACGCTGATCAGCGACATCGACGTATCGAGGGTGCTGCACGAGTGTGCCGGCCACGACAGTCCCTGGGTCGAACTCAGCGCGACCTCCAGTGTGCTCGCTATCCGGGACCGTGCTCACCGCGACGAGACTCATGGACCAGTCGTCATCGAGCAAGTGGAAGTACCACGGGCCGGGAGTCGCGGCACTGACCCGTTCTTCAATGGCGTCCAGGTCCGCGTCACTCAACGCACCGAGGTCATCCGCCGCCATGGCTTGAGCATGCAGCACGTGAGCGCCGAGTTGACACGAGACCCGTTGACCTTATTGCCGCGCAGCGTGTCTTCCCGGCCGGGAAGGCGAAAGCGGCGTGGCGGGCCCGTGCTCGCCGGGCCCGCCACGTCGCATGCGGTTACTTGTTGGTGCCGGGGGTGAGCACGGTGTCGATGACGAAAACGGTCGCGTTCTTGGTGGGGATGTTGCCACACAGCACCTTGGCGCCGTTGACGGTCATGTTGGCCCCGGTGCCGGAAATCTTGATCGGGCCGCCGTCGGTGTTCAGCGTCGGTACGCTGCCCGCGGCCTGCAGGCCCTGGGCGTCGTAGCGCTGCGGGAGCACGTGGTACTGCAGGATCGGCGCGAGCTGGCTGGGGTTCTGCGCGAGCTCGGTGAACTTCGCGTCCCCCAGTGCGTTGAACGCGCCGTCGGCCGGGGCGAACACGGTGATGGCCTGCTGGCTGTTGAGGGTGTCGACCAGGTTGGTGGCCTTCACCGCGGCGACGAGCTTGGTCAGCAACGGGTTGGTTGACGCCGCGGACGCGACGGGCTCCGGGCCCATCGAGTCCAGGCTGCCCGGCGCGTTGCCCTGCGGCAGCTGACCGCACGCGGGCCCGAAAACGTCCGCGTTCGTGGTGACGCCGTTGCCCATGCTCGCGCCGCTGGGCACGGGGGCGGACATCGCACTGGACGGCGCCATCGCGCCGCTGTTGGCCGACCCGGACGCGCTGCCGGAGTTGTCGTTGCTGCCGCACGCGGCCAGCGAGAGAGCGGCGGCCGAGACGAGAGCGGCACCAGCGATACGAGCAGTCTTCACAACAATCACTCCATTTCAAGGTGTCACGGGGGCGAAAGGCCGTGTCCGTGCTGTCATCCGGTATTCGAAGCCGGTGCGGCACCGGATTGGCGGAAACTCGGAGAAATTCCGGACGTCTCACTTCGTGGTGAAGGTGATGGTGTGCCAGCCGGTGGCTCCGTCGGGGACGGTACCGGCGCGGTCCTGCGTCTGGGTGTAGCCGGTGCGGTCCACGGCGCGGCAGGTGACCTGGTGTGATCCGGGCGGGACCCGCAGTTCGGACCACCACATGCGCCAGGTGTCCACATTGACCTGTGCGGAGAGGGTCGCCTGCTGCCACGGACCGTTGTCGAGTCGGACTTCCACCTTGTTGATGCCGGTGTGCTGGGCCCAGGCCACGCCGGCGACGCGCACCGTTCCGGCCGGCAGGGTCTGGAATCCCTTGGGTGTGTCGATCCGGGACTCGGTTTTGATCGGCGCCTGCTCACCCCAGCCGCGCTTGAGCCAGTACGCCTGCCGCGCCGCCCACGTGGTGACCTCCAGGTCGACGACCCACTTGGTCGCCGACACGTACCCGTACAGGCCGGGAGTCACCAGCCTGGCGGGAAAGCCGTGCTCCAGCGGCAGCGGTTCCCCGTTCATGCCCAGCGCCAGCATCGCACCGCGACCGCGGTCGAGCACCGCGGCGACCGGGGTGCCGGAGGTCCACCCGTCCACACTGGACGCGTACAGCTGCTCCGCTCCGTGCTGGACACCGGCTTCCTCCAGCAGGTCCGCCAGGTCGACGCCGACGAAGTTGGCCGTGGACACATACGGTCCCCCGACCTCGTTGGAAACGCATGTCATCGTGATGGTGCGCTCGACGAGGGGCCGGTTGCGGATGTCGGAATAGCGGTAGGTCTTCTCCTCCTCCACCATGCCGTGGATGCGCAGCGACCAGTCCTCGGTGCGCACCTGCGGCACGGTCAGCGCGGTGTCCACCCGGTAGAACTCACGGTTGGGTGTCAGGAACGGTGGGGTGCCGAGCTTGGCGAAATCCGCGTCGACCGGGATCGCCGGAGCCGTGCGCACGGGCACCAGCCGGCCCACCGCCGCCCGGGACGCCGTGGCGTCGCGGGTGGAACCGAGGAGCTGGCCCCCCACCCCGGCCACCGCCGAGCCCGCCAGCACCCCCGCGCCGGTGACCAGGAACGATCGCCGGGACTTGCCTGCCCGTGGCTCGTCACGTCCGCCGCTCCGGGTTCGCGCCGCCCGGTGCAGCAGCCGGAACACTCCCACCCCCGCCACCAGGCTCGCGAGCGGCGCGAGGATCGCGACCGGTCCGAGGTCCGGGCGCACCGCGACCGCGACGATCCCCACCACCCCGAACAGGGCGAACACGGCGGTGCCGGGCCACGGCGAACGCCGCGACGCGAGTCCGGCCAGCGCGGCGGCCCCCACCAGCACCACCGCCATACCCGACAGCAGCACCAGCTTGTCGTGCGTGCCGAACGTGCGAACGGCGAAGTCCTTCAACTCCACCGGGGTCAGATCGATCGCCCCGTTTCCCACCGCCAGGTACGGAGAAGCGTTGACGCTGATGAACCCAGCGACGAGATGCCCCACCGCCAGGGCCGCCAGCAACGCCAGCACCCCGCACAACGCCCCCACCGGCGCACCCGGCCTCGTCCGGGCCTGGGGTTCCGTCGTGGTCGGGCCGCTCGCAGTCATGTCTGGTCTTCGGAGCCCGCGGCCCGAAGTATTGGTCCCGGTGCCGGAAATTTTTCCCGGACCGCGGACAGGCCAATCCGCGGCGCCTCCCGCTGCGAATCACCCCTGTCCGGCCGCACTCGCGCCGGGAGAGGATGGGGCGATGGACGACTCCGTGCGAGCAGGCCCGGTGCCTGTGCCGGGCAGCGCCGGCCCGGGCGCCGACGACCTGCTCGTTGAGGTGGCTCGGGGCAGTGAGGTCGCGTTCGAGCGGCTGTATGAGGTGGTGGCGGGGCCGGTGTACGGCGTCGTGCGCCGGGTCGTGCGCGATGTAGCCCAGTCGGAGGAGGTCGCGCAGGAGGTACTGGTGGAGCTGTGGCGGACCGCGGCGCGTTTCGATCCCGCGCGGGGCAGCGCGGTGAACTGGGCGCTGACCCTGGCGCACCGCCGGGCGGTCGACCGGGTGCGATCGGCGCAAGCCCGCGTCGACCGCGAGCAGAAGACGCAGGCGATGGCATCGGGGCGGGAGTTCGACGAGGTCGCCGAGGCGGTGACCGCCCGGCTGGAGCGTGAGCAGGTGCGCCGCTGCCTGTCCACGCTGACCGAGCTGCAGCGCGAGTCCGTCGTGCTGGCCTACTACGGCGGCAAGACCTACCCGGAGGTCGCCGAGCTGCTGGACTGTCCACTGGGGACGATCAAGACACGGTTGCGGGACGGGCTGATCCGCCTGCGGGACTGCCTGGGGGTGACCCGATGACCACGCCCGACGTGCACCTGCTCACCGGTGCGTACGCGCTGGACGCGCTGGACGAGGTGGAGCGGCGCCGGTTCGAACGGCACATGGCCGAATGCGCCGAGTGCACCCGGGAGGTCGCCGAACTGCGTGCCACCACCGCCCGCCTCGGGCTCGCCGTGTCACAGCCCCCGCCGCCGGGCCTGAAGTCCCAGGTGCTCACCCGGATCGCGGAGACGCGCCAAGACCCCCCGGTCACGTCCGGCAGGCCGCGTCGTCGCCTCGCGCTCCGGCTCGTGTCGGTGGCCGCGGCGGTCGCCGTCGCGGTGGCGGCCGGACTCGGCGTGGTGGCGGTCCGCACGTCCGGGCAGCTCACGGCCGCCCGCGGGGAGCTGGCCCAGACCCAGGCCCGCGACAACGCGATCGCCGAACTGCTGTCGGCGCCGGACCTGCGTGCCGTGCCCGGGCAGCACGGCACCGTGCTGGTCTCGCAGCGGCTGGACCGGGGGCTGCTGCTGGTGTCCGGCATGCCCGCCACACCTCCCGGCTCGGCCTACCAGGCGTGGACGCTCGCCGGCGGGACGCCGCGTTCGATCGGCGTGCTGGGCGGCGAGCCGCTGCTGTTCGACGGGCTGCGAGGTGTCCAGCAGATCGCCATGACCGTCGAACCCGCGGGCGGCTCACCCCAGCCCACCACGGCGCCGGTGGCGACGTTCGGGATCTGACCGGTCAGCGGGGTGTGACGAGCGGAGCGTGTGGGCGTAGGAGCCCGAGGCTGCGGCGTTCCCGCAGGTGAACCCGCCGAAAAACGAGGGTTGAGCAGGGGCCGGTCAGGGCCTTGATCGGATGTCGGGGTCCTGACCAGCCAAGATGTGCCCCCGGCAGGACTCGAACCTGCGACCTAGAGATTAGAAGGCTCTTGCTCTATCCGGCTGAGCTACGAGGGCCTGGCGCCGACAACCCTGCCGACAGTTCTGACCTGGCAGTTTAGTCAACGTCACTTCCCCTATCGCCGGATGGCGGGGGAACGTTTCAGCCTCGGCCGATGAACGGCATCTTCGTAGCCGTCACCGTCATGAACTGCACGTTCGCGGTCAGTGGCAGGTCCGCCATGTACCGGACGGCCTCGGCCACGTGTCCGGCGTCGAAGGTGGGTTCGGGCAGTTCGCGGCCGTCCGCCTGGCGGGCACCGCGCGCGATGCCCGCCGTCATGTCCGTCGCCGCGTTGCCGATGTCGAGTTGGCCACAGGCGATGTCGTACGGGCGCCCGTCCAGGGACAGCGACTTCGTCAGGCCGGTGATCGCGTGCTTCGTCGACGTGTACGCGGCGCTTCCGGGGCGCGGCGCGTGCGCCGAGATGGAGCCGTTGTTGATGATGCGGCCGCCGCGCGGGTCCTGGTGCTTCATGATCCGGAACGCCTCCCGCGCACACAGGAACGCGCCGGTCAGGTTGACCGCCACCGTCTGCTGCCACGCCTCGACCGGGATGTCGTCCGGGTCACCGGCGGGGCCGAACGTGCCGGCGTTGTTGAACAGCACGTCGACCCGGCCCCAGCGGTCGGTCACCGCCGCGAAGAGGGCCTGGACCTGGGCGGGGTCGGCCACGTCCGCCGCGTGGACGAGGGCGTCCGGCGCACCGGCCGCGGTCTCCTCCAGCGGACCGGGCCGCCGGCCGCACAGCGCCACCCGGTAGCCCGCGCGCAGCAGCTCCCGCGCCACCTCGCGGCCGATTCCCGACCCCGCGCCCGTCACGACCGCGACCCCGCCCATGCGCGACCTCCCGAGGCTGCCGCCACCTACACCGTCAGCACGACTTTGCCACGTCCGTGGCCGGTCTCGATCTCCCGGTGCGCCTCGGCGGCCTCGTCCAGCGCGTACGTGCGCCGCACCAGGAAGCTCAGCTCGCCCCGCGCGTACATCGCGGCCACCTCGGCCAGCCGCTCGGGCGTGCGCTCCCCCCGCACCAGCTGAACCCCCAGCGACTCCGCCCGGCCGTGGTCCACCAGGGTGAGCACGCGCTGACGCTCCTTCACCAGGGTGAGTGACAGGTCGAGCGCGTCCCCGCCCGCGCCGTCCAGGACGGCGTGCACGCCGCCGGGTGCGAGCGCGCGCACCCGGTCCGCCAGCCCCTCGCCGTAGACCACCGGGGTGGCGCCGAGGGAACTCACGTACTCCTGGTTCGCCTCGCTGGCCGTGCCGATCACGCTCGCTCCCCACAACCGCGCCAGCTGGACGGCCGCGGTGCCCACCGAGCCCGCCGCGGCGTGGATCAGCACCGTGTCGCCCTGGCCGACGCCGAGCTGCCGCAGCGCCAGGTACGCGGTCTGGGTGCCTGCCGTGAATCCACCCGCCACGGTCCACGGCATGGACGCCGGTTTCGCGGTGATCTGGTTCGCCCCGACCACCACGTACTCGGCGTAGCAGCGCAGCACGTTGAAGCCGAGCACCTCGTCCCCGACGGACCAGCCGGCCCCGTCCCCGACCTGGTCGACCACTCCGGCGAACTCGTTGCCGGGAACCCGGGGCCAGCTCAGGTCCGTGGCAGCGGGGGGCGCCCAGCCCGCCCGGACCGCGGCGTCGAACGGCTGGACGCCCGCCGCGCGCACGCGGACCCGGACCTGTCCCGGACCCGCCTGGGGGTCCGGGAGGTCCATCGTCCGCAACACTTCGGGGCCACCGGACTCGGTGAACGCCGCCGCCTTCATGGAGGTACCTCCTCGATCTCGACCTACGAGACCGACGATGTCACCTCTAGTTTCCTGGAGGTCAATCAGAAATTGATCATGTGACCGGCGAGACCGTGGATGGCCTCCTTGACCGCCTCGCCGAGCGTCGGGTGCGCGTGCACGTTGCGTGCCACCTCGTGCACGGTCAGGTCCCACTGCTGCGCCAGTGTGAGCTCCGGCAGCAGCTCGGTCACGTCCGGCCCGATCAGGTGCGCGCCGAGCAGCTCGCCGTACTTGGCGTCGGACAGGATCTTGACGAACCCGCCCGGGTCGGCGAGACCGTGGGCCTTGCCGTTGGCCGTGAACGGGAACTTGGCGACCTGGACGTCGTAGCCCTCTTCACGCGCCTGCTCCTCGGTCAGCCCGAAGCTGGCGACCTGCGGCTGGCAGTACGTGGCACGCGGGATCATCCGGTAGTCGAGCTCCATGGTCTCCACGCCACCGATCGTCTCGGCCGCCACGATGCCCATCGACTCGGCCGCGTGGGCCAGCATCAGCTTGGCGGTGACGTCACCGATCGCGAAGATGTGCGGCACGCTGGTCCGGCACCGGCCGTCGACCGCGATGGCGCGGCGCTCGGTCAGCTCCACACCGGTGTTCTCCAGGCCGTAGCCCTCGACCCGCGGCTGGAAACCGATCGCCTGCAGCACCTTGTCGGCTTCCAGGGTCTGCCGGCTGCCGTTGCTGGAGACGGTGACCTTGACCTTGGCGCCGCTGTCGTCGATGCTCTCGACCTTCGTGCCGGTCAGGACCTTGATGCCGAGCTTCTTGTAGCGCTTGGCCAGCTCCTTGGACACCTCGGCGTCCTCCAGCGGCACCATGCGGTCCAGGAACTCGACGATCGTGACGTCGACGCCGTAGTTGTGCATCACGTAGGCGAACTCGACGCCGATCGCGCCGGCGCCGGCGATGATGATGCTGCCCGGCAGCTCGCGGGAGAGGATCTGCTCCTCGTAGGTGACCACGCGCTCGGACAGCTGCGTGCCCGGCAGCAGCTTGGTGGTGGCACCGGCGGCGATGATGCAGTGGTCGAAGGTGACGGTCTCGGTGCCGTTCTCCCCGGCGACCTCGATGGTGTGCGCGTCGGTGAACGTGCCCCGCCCGGTGAACTCCTGGATCTTGTTCTTCTTCATCAGGAAGTGCACGCCCTTGACACGGCCGTCGGCGACCGAGCGGCTGCGGTCGAACGCGGCGCCGTAGTCGAAGGTGATCGGCCCGTCCGAGCTGATGCCGAAGGTCTTCGCCTCCTGGGTGACCAGGTGGGCCAGCTCCGCGTTGCGCAGCAGCGCCTTCGACGGGATGCACCCGACGTTCAGGCACACGCCGCCCCAGTACTTCTCCTCGACGATCGCCGTCTTCAGGCCGAGCTGCGAAGCCCGGATCGCCGCGACATACCCGCCGGGCCCGGCGCCCAGCACCACAACGTCGAAATGCGCACTCATACCCGCCACCCTATGCCTTCGGGGATGGGCGGGTCGTGGGTGCTCGGACCCACGACCGGCCCCGGATCAGACGCGCTCGAGCACCACGACGGGGATCTTGCGATCGGTCTTCTTCTGGTACTCGTCGTAGTCCGGCCACACCGCCGTCATCTTCGGCCAGAGCGCCTCGCGCTCGGCGTCCGTCGCGGTGCGCGCCCTGGCGGCGAACTTGTCGGCCTTGACCTGCACCTTGACCTCGGGGTCGGCCTGCAGGTTGAGGTACCAGCCCGGGTGCCGGGGCGCGCCGCCATTGGACGCGACCAACGCGTAAGCGCCTTCGTGCTCCTGGTAGATGAGGGCGAACTTCCGCTCCTGACCGGTCTTGCGGCCCCGGGTGGTGAGGATCAGCGTCGGGGCGCCCTTCTCCCAGTCGTGACCGACTTCACCATCGGTCTCCTCGTACCGGCGGACGTGTTCGTCACCGTAGAGCATGTGCGGGTCCTTTCGCGGGGACAGGGTTCTCCGTGATTCGCAACGCCTGCGGGCGCGCGCGTATTTCCGCCGCGACGAGCAGTGAGACCCACTCGCTCGGGTGGTCGTGACCAGGCGAAATCCGGAAACCAACCTAGAATTCGGCGCAACGTCGACCGCGGGGAGGGACGATGAGCGACCGGCAGCACGTGACGCTCGAGGACGTGGCGAGGACCGCCGAGGTCTCGCTCGCGACAGCGTCGCGTGCGCTCAACGGCACCACCCGGGTGCGCGACGACCTGCGCGAGCGGGTGCTGTCGGCCGCCGCGGAGCTGGCGTACACCCCGAACGCGCACGCGCAGGCGCTGGCCGGCGGTTCGCGCCGGACGGTGGGGGTGATCTGCCACGACATCAGCGACCCGTACTTCGCGGCGATCACGCGCGGGGTGATGAAGGTGGCCGACAGCCACGGGCTGCTGGTGATGCTCGCCGGCACGTCCGCCGATCCGGATCGGGAGCTGGCCTGCGTGTCGACGCTGCGGGCGCAGCGCGCGACGGCGATCCTGCTGACCGGGTCGGCGTTCGAGGACCGGGTGTGGGAGCGGCGGATGGTCGCCGAGCTGGACCCCTACCGCCGTGGCGGCGGGCGGGTCGCGGTGGTGACGCGGCACCGGTCCCTCAAGGCGGACACCGTCGCGCCGGACAACCGCGGCGGCGCGCGGGCGATGGCGGAGGCGATGCACCGGCTGGGGCACCGCCGGTTCGCGGTGGTGACCGGGCCGGAGCGGCTGACCACAGTGGCGGATCGGGTCACCGGGTTCCGGGAAGGGCTGGCGGCGGCGGGGATCGAACTGTCCGAACGGGACGTGTTCACCGGGTCGTTCGACCGGGACGGCGGCTACGCGGCGGCGGGCGCGTTGCTGGCGGCCCGGCACCGGGCGACGTGCGTGCTGACCGCGTCGGACCTGATGGCGGTCGGGGCGGTGAGCGCCCTGCGTGCGGCGGGGCTGACGGTGCCGGACGACGTGTCGGTCACCGGGTTCGACGACGTGCCGCTGGTGCGGGACCTGGCGCCGCCGCTGTCCACGGTGGCGTTGCCGCTGGAACGGCTCGGTGCGGAGGCGCTCGAGCTGGCGCTGGATCCGGGCGGTGCGAGCCGGGGCAGGGTGCGCCGCCTGCCCGGCGAGGTGCTGCTGCGGGGCAGCACGGCGAAACCCCGCCGGCGGCGCCGCTCGTAGCGGGGCCGGGAAACGCTTGCCCCTCAGTAGCAGGGCGAGACCAGCGGCAGGCAGACGTAGGTGTCGCCCCAGTGCCCCTGTCCGGTCGCGTTGGTGGCCAGCCGGATGAACGGCGCGAACCGCGCGATGCCCGTCGCCAGTGCGTCCTCGTTGCGCTGCAGCATCGCCGTCAGCTGGTCCAGTGCGGACAGCACCGGGCCGAGCTGGGCGTCGTTGTCACCGGCCAGCCCGCGCAGCTCATCGGAGAGGGCCAGCGAACCGGTCAGCAATGACGAAATCGCCCGTTCCCGCGCCGACACCTCCTGCAGCACCAGGTTCCCGTCCGCCAGCAGCCGCACCAGCTGGGCGTCCCGGTCCGCGAGCGTGCGGGACACCTCGGTGGTGTTGCGGAACAGCCGCGACAGCGAGGAGTCGCGCGTGGCCACGATGTCCGCCAGCCGCGACAGCCCGTCCAGCGCGCCGCGCACCTCCGGGCGGCCGGACAGCGCCGCCGACACCGCGTCCAGCGACTGCGCCAGCCGGCCGGTGTCCACTTGGTCCACCGTCGCCGACAGGTCGCGGAACGCGTCGAGCACGTCGTAGGGCGCGGTGGTCCGCCCGGCCGGGATCACGTCGTCCAGCGGTGCGTCCCCGAGCGGGTCGAGCGCCAGGTACTTCTGGCCCAGCACGGTCTTGAGCTTGATGGCCGCGGTGGTCCGGTCGCCCAGCCAGACGTCCTCGACCGCAAAACGCACGCGGACCACGGCGCCGTCCAGCGCGACGCCCACGACGGACCCGGCTTTCACCCCGGCGACGCGGACCTCGTCGTCCACCGCCAGGCCACCGGCCTCCGTGAATTCCGCTTCGTAGATCAACCGGGAGCCCAGCAATGGCCACGAGTCCACAGTGACCGCCGCGACGACCAGCAGCACAATGGCGACTAGACCCGTAATTCCGATACCGGCAGAATTTCGATCATGCATTCCCGGCCCCTTTCGTCCGGGTAACGCTCTTAACACGGACCACCGATCGAATGACGTATTTCACGAGATGTCGGAAAAGGACAACTCGGCTGGGTGGCCCGTGCCAGCATGGCGCCCATGACGGACTCCGAGCCCCGGTGGCGCCGACTCGAACCGGACGAGCGCCGGGAGCAGATCTTCGCCTGCGCCGCACGCCTGTTCGGCGAGCGCCCCTACGCCGACGTGTCCACGTCGGACATCGCCACGGCCGCCGGTGTGGCGCGCGGGCTGATCAACCACTACTTCGGCACGAAACGCGAGCTGTACCTGGCGGTTCTCCGCCGGACCGTGACACTTCCGCAGGCGACGCTGGACATCGTCACCGACGGTCCGCTCGAGGAAAGGGTGCGGGTGGCGGTCGACTGGTTCCTCACCCTGGTGACCAGACAGGGCAAGACGTGGCTGGTCGCCACCGCACCGGACGGGCTGGGCAGCGATCCCGAGGTCGAGGCGATCCTCGTCGAGGCCGAACGGCGCTCCGCCGCGCGGGTGCTGGAGGCGCTGGGTGTCAAGGTCGACAGCGTGCACGCGGAGACGTGCAACGCGCTGGTCCGCGCCTACGGCGGCATGGTCAAGGCGGCCGGACGGGAATGGTTGCTGCGCGGCGACCTCGACCGCGACCAGGTGCACACGCTGCTGTCGCGGGCGCTGGTGACGCTGATCGAGGACGTTTTCCCGGCGATCAGCGGTACGTGAGCAGCCGCGCGTCCCGGCCCTCGAAGTGCGAGTGCTCGTTGAACGACACCAGCGAGACCCCGCTCCGTCCGGACACCAGCTTCGTGATCCCGCAGTTCACGGTGACCCGGTTCAGCCGCAGCAACCCCATCTCCGGATCGCCGAGCAGGTGCCCGGCGATCGTGCCGATCACCCCGCCGGAGGTGAACACCACCGCGCTCTCCCCCTTGCCCAGCACGGCGGCCAGGTCCGCCAGCGCGGCGCGCACCCTCCCGGCGAACACGGGCCAGGTCTCGGTGCACGGACCGCGGTCGCCGGCCCGCACCCACGCGGCCAGCGAGGTGTCGAGCACCTCCTGGTAGCCGCGCGGGTCGTCCGGGTCCTGCCGCACCCCGCCGCCGTGGTTGGCGACGATGTCGACGTGGTCGTACTCGTTCCACCGCGGGTCCTCCTTGGCCAGCGCGGCGCTGCCGAGCCAGTCCAGGACGATGTCGGCGGTGGCGCGCTGGCGGGCCAGCGACCCGGTCCGGCCCTCGGTGCAGCGGACCTTGCGGCGCAGCAGCTCGGCGCCGGCCACCGCGCCCTGCTCGACACCGGTACCGGAGAGCTGGTCGTAGTCGGCCGCGCCGAAGGAAGCCTGACCGTGCCGGATCAGGTAGATGGCGCCCATCGGCCGTCCTTTCGCTCGCCGGTTTCCACCGGCAGCGTAACCAGCGGCGCCGGAAGGACGGCCGGGCCCGTCCGGGGGTTGCGCCGCGCGATCTTGTCCGGCGAGTGGGCGTCACTGACTGCTACGATCGGGGGTGGCGAAGTCGATTTCCAGGTGGTAACAGGTGTCCACGTCCGAGCGCGCGGTGCCGAGCCCGTTCGCCAGAACCCTCCGGTCGGCGATCGCCCGCAGTGGTCTCAGCCTGGACCGCATCCAGGCCCGGTTGCAGGCCGGTGGTGTGCCGGTCAGCGTCACGGCGCTGAGCTACTGGCAGTCCGGCAAGCGGCAGCCCGAGCGGCAGAGTTCGATCTCCGCGGTGCGGGTGCTCGAGGACGTCCTCGGCCTGCAACGCGGGGAGCTGCTGTCCCTGCTGCCGCCGCCCCGGCCGCGCGGGCTGCCGTCCCGGCGCCAGGCGGACGGGGTCGTGAAGTTCCCGATGGAGGCGCTGCGCATCCTGCTGGAACGCGTGGGCGCACCGCATGCACTGGAGCAGCAGCACCGGCTCAACCTGCTCAACCTGCACGACCGGTGCGAGATCGCGGCGGGCGGGCGGCAGCGGTCGCTGACCACGCGCTCGGTCTTCCACGCCACCGCCGACCAGCAGGACCGCTGGATCCTCGTCTACGACCACGGCGGCGCGCCCGCGCCCACCCTGCACGAGCTGCGCAACTGCCGCAGCGGGCGGGTCGAGGTCGACCCCGAGCACGGCCTGACCGTCGCCGAACTGGTGTTCGACCGGCCGATCCACCGCGGCGAGACGTACCTGATCGAATACACGCTGACCAACGGCGGCCCGCCCTACCCCGACTGCGAGAACACCTACTACCGCGAGTTCCGCCGCCCGATCCGGGAGTACCTGCTGGAGATCCGCTTCGACGAGGCCGGGGAGCTGCGGAAGTGCTGGCAGTACGCGCGCCGCGCCGGCGCGGAGAACGAGGAACGGCGTGCGCTGCACCTGGACACCGCCGGCGGCGTGCACGCCGTGGCGCTCGACTACGGGCCCGGGGTGTTCGGCATCTCCTGGGAGTGAGGGGGCCGGTCACGGTGGACCGGCCCGGCGTCACGCCCGCTCGAACCGGCGACCGGCCACGTGGTCGGCCGCCTTCACCAGCACCAGCACCAGCATGCACAGCACGGCCGGCTGGATGGCCTTCACCAAGGCGAACGCGATCATCGCCAGCGCCGACACGGCCGCCAGCCCGATCAGGACCACCCGCCACACCGGGGCGCAGTGCGCGACGGTGCGGCTCAGCGCCGGGCGGAGCACCGGTGACGCGGTGTCCACTGTGGCCGGATCGACGGCGTAGAACGACTCGTCGAGCACTATCCGGTGCCGTTCCGGCCCGGGTTGTACGGTGGGCACGTTGATGCCTTCCTCTCCGGATGGGTCGACAACCGCGCGGCTCCCTGTGGCAGCAGGGGGCCGCGCATTCCGCCGCGGCCTGCCGCGACATCACTCATAGTGCCGAACCGGATCGATACCGTCACCTGATCCGCCGGAGGCAGCGCCGACCGGCAAGGCAGCGTCGCCGAACGGACCGTCCCGGTAGATCCCTGACTCAATCGGGTGATCGCGTCAGGCCAGCTTGTTGCGCAGGATTTTCCCGGTGGCGTTGCGGGGCAGCTCGGGCACGAATTCGACGTCACGCGGCACCTTGTACCGGGCCAGGTTGGCCTTGACGTAGTCGCGGATCGCGTCGGCGTCGAGCCCGGAGCCCGGCTTGACCACCAGGAACGCCTTGAGACGCTGCCCGAACTCGTCGTCCGGCACCCCGGCCACCGCGGCCTCGAGCACGTCCGGGTGCTCGACGAGCAGGTTCTCCACCTCGACCGGGAACACGTTCTCGCCGCCGGAGACGATCATCTCGTCGTCCCGGCCGTCGATGAACAGCAACCCGTCGGAGTCGAAGTGGCCGACGTCGCCGGTGGACAGCAACCCGTCGATGATCTCCTTGTGCCGCCCGTCGGTGTAGCCCTCGAACGACAGGCCGCTGCCGACGAACACCCGCCCGGTCACGTGCGGTTCGGTGATCCGCCTGCCCTGCTCGTCGTAGAGGTGGACCCGGCAGGTCACCGGCGGGCGGCCGACGGTGCCGGGAGCCCGGCGCCAGTCCTCGGGGGTGGCGACGGTGGCGACCGCGACCTCGGTCGAGCCGTACAGGTTGTAGATCACCTCGCCGAACGCCTCGGTGGCCCGGTTGCCCAGGTCGGGGGAGAGCGCGGAGCCGGCGACGAAGATGATCCGCAGCGACGAGTTGTCGTACTTGCCCAGCACCTCCGGCCCGAGGTCGACGATGCGCTGCAGCATGGTCGGCACCAGGACCAGCGCGGTGCACCGGTGCTCGGCGACGCCGCGCAGCGTCGCCTCCGGATCGAACCGGCGGCGCAGCACGACCTTGCAGCCGAGCGCGAACGACAGGATGAACTGGGAGATCCCGGTGCCGTGGAAGATCGGCGCGCCGAGGAACGTGGCCTCCCCGGCCCGCAGCGGGATGCGGTCCAGGAACTGGACGGTGCCCAGCACGGAGGTCCGGTCACGCGGGGCACCCTTCGGCGTACCGGTGGTGCCACTGGTGAGCAGCACGAACCCGCCGCGGCGGGGCGGCGGCGGCAGGGGGCGGTCGTCGGTGCTGGCGATCAGCTCGTCCAGCACGGGAACGCGGTCGTCCGGGTCGGGGTCGTCCACCCAGGCCAGGTACCGGTCAACCGTGCCCGGGATGCCGGACAGCAGCCCGGTGAACTCCTGGTCGTGGACGAGTACCTCGACGTTCTCCCGCGCGGCGACGTCGGTGAGCTGCGGTTTCGCGAAACCGGTGTTCATCAGCAGCAGGCGCGCACCGATCTTGCCCGCGGCGATCATCACCGTGACCAGGCCGCGGTGGTCCCGGCACAACGCCGCGATCACCGTCCCCGGCCGGACCCCGCGCTCCGCCCACGCGCGGGCCAGCGCGTTCGGCCGGAGGTCCAGTTCCCGGAACGTGAGCGGCCCGAGCTCGTCCACCAGGCCGATCGCCCCCGGCGCGCGCCGGGCGGACACCTGCGCCGCCGCGGCGAACGGCCCCACCTTCTGGGTCGCGATCACGCTGCGCACACCCTCGTCCAGCCGGGGGAACGGGATGAGCCCGGCGCGCCACATCACCTCCAGCCCGCGGGCGGTCTCCGCCACCTTGCCAGGAAGAACGGACAAGCGGGGCGGAATGCGCATGGACAGCACCTCCATTGGGCCGGCCGTACTGAGGGTATGTCTTGGTTACTGGACAGTAGCGGAACGGCGTGCGAACGCGCCACCGGCCGGAGAAGGTGCGGTGCGACTCGACGGCCCGAGACGACGCATGCGGATGGGGAGCGATCGTCCGCGGCGGCCCCCGGCGAGGGCAGGGCAGCGGATCTCGCACGGCCCGCTACTTGGCATCCGCGTAGGTGTCGACCGTGGTGGGCGCCATCGGGAAGTGCACCGGGCACCCGGGCCCGAACGTCAGTGCCGCGGACTCGGCCACGGCCTCGGTGATGGCGGCTTCCACCCGGGGGGCCAGGTCCGCGGGGGTGTGCACCACGACCTCGTCGTGCTGGAAGAAAACCAGGTGGGCCGGTTCGGGGAGCTTCCGGCGGAGGGTGGCGAGCAGGACGGCCGTGAAGTCGGCCGCGCTGGCTTGCACCACGAAGTTCCGCGTGAACCGGCCCCAGTTGCGCGCCGCCTGACGGGCGCGGCCCTCGTCCTCGTCCGCGCCGCCCGTCAGCGCTCGCCACGCCTCCGACGGCGCCGGCGACACCCGGCCCAGCCGCGACCGCACCCGCTCCCCCCGCTCCCCCGCCTGCGCCGCACGCTCCACATACGACACCGCGTCCGGGAAGCGCTGCCGCAGCAACGCGAGCAGCGACGCGGCCTCCCCCGCGGTGCCGCCGTACATCGCGGACAGCATCGCGATCTTCGCGCGCGGCCGGCCCTCCTCGGCGGTCATCGTGCCGGCGAACAACGCCTCCGACAGCCGCGCGTACAAGTCCGTCGACGCCGACGCCTCGGCCAGCCGCCGGTCGCCGGACAACGCCGCCAACACCCGCGGCTCCAGCTGCGCGGCGTCGGCCACCACGAGTTTCCAGCCGGGATCGGCTCGTACGCACACGCGCAGCGTCTTCGGGATCTGCAGCGCGCCCCCGCCCGAGCTGGCCCACCGCCCGGACACCACGCCGCCCACCACCCACGACGGGCGGAACCGCCCGTCGGCGACCCACTCGTCCAGCCAGGCCCAGCCGTTGGCCGAGTGCAGCCGGGACAGCTCGCGGTACTCGATGAGCAGCGGTACCGCGGGATGGTCGACCTTCCGCAGCACGTGCGCTCGCGCCGACGGGATCGAGATACCCTCCCGCCCGAACGCGCGCACGATCGTCTGCGGGCTGTCCGGGTTGACCGGTTTCCCCCCGAACGCCTCGCTGATCCGCGCCGCGAGCTCCACCAGCTTCTTCGGCCGCTGCCCGGCCGGCACCCGGGGACCGAGCAGCTCGGTGAGCAGCGCGTCGTGCACGTCCGCCCGCCACGGCAGACCGTCGGCACCCATCTCGGCGGCGACGAGCGCGCTCGCCGATTCGGCCGCCACCAGCAGGCGGAACCGGTCCGGGTGCTCGACGCCGCGGATGCGCCGCTCCTGGTCGGCGAGCACCTCCCGCGCGGCCTCGGCGACACCGACGCCGGAGGGCAAACCGGACTCGCGGGTCTGGAACAGCACCGGCTGGGTATCGGCGTGGGACGGTGGGTCCGGCGGTACCTCCCGGCCGTGCAGGCGGGCCCACGCCGCCGGGAGCATCTTGGGCTGACCCGCCCGGTTCTCGGCGGCGAGCAGCAACCCCTCGGTCAAGGACAGGTCGTGGCAGCGGCTGACGCGCAGCCCGGCGCGCAGCAGCACCGGGTACAGGCGGTCGACGGCCGGGAACACCCAGCGCGGGGCGTGCGCGCGCTCGATCACGGCGAGGTGGCCCGCGAGCTCACCGGCGGGCACCTCCCGCCGCCCGGCCGGGCCGAGCACGACGAAGACCCCGCCCTCCTCTTCCGCGACGATCACCTGCACCGCACCATTGTGCTCCCGGGCACCGACAAAAACCGGTGCCAGGCCGCGTCAGGCAACGTCGTCCGCCGCGGTCAGCCCACCGCGGCCCGGGTTGAGCGGTCCGAACTCGTCCAGGCGGAAGACCACCTTCGGCTCGCCGTCCTCGGGCACCACCGGCACAGCTTCCCTGGCGCGAGCTGCCGGCGATGGTCACTCCGTCGGTGTTCCGATCCGCAGCCGGTTGCCGTCGGGGTCACGCAGCTCGACCTCACGCGCCCACGGAGCGTCCTTCACCTGCACACCGAACTCGGACGCGATGGCCTCGACTTCACCCGTACGGAGGTAGACCAGCGTGTCGGGACGGGCATCGCCCTGGTGCTCCGACAAGAACAACCGCACCCCGCCACGGGCGACCTCGACGAACGCGGGAAGCTCCGGTTCGAAGCGGTGTTCCCACTGCTTGGCGAAGCCCGGCCGCTCGTACCAGGCGACCGCCGCCGCAGCGTCCTGGACACGAAGAACGGGAATGACTTCCTCCTGCACGAAGCCATCGTTGCGGACCGTCCAGGGCGAACGTCGATCCGATGCGGCGCTAGGCCGCCTCGTCCAGGGCCCGGATCACCCGCTTCACCGACACCGGGTGCGCGGTGCCCAGGGTCTGCGCGAAGAAGCTCACCCGCAGCTCCTCGATCATCCACCGCACCTCGATCAGCTCCGGACCGGGCCGCACACCCGGCGGGAGCGCGGCCACGGCCGCCTCGTACTCGCCCGTCACCCACTCCACGTCGCGCATCAGCTCGACGTCCTTGGTGCCGGTGGACGGCAGCTTCTCCAGCCGCCGGCCGATGCCGCGCAGGTAGCGGACCACGTTACCCAGCCGGTCGAACCCCGTCGCCGTCACGAAACCCGGGTACACCAGCCCGGACAGCTGCCGGCGCATGTCGGCCAGCGACTCCGCCGGGCCACGGGCGCCCGCCAGCGCCACTTCCACCTCGTTCGCGGCCGCGAGGATCTTCTCCACTTCGGACAGCACGTCCAGCACGGCCGGGTTCAGCGCGCCGCGCACCTTTTCCAGCAGCACCCCGAACCCGGCCTCGTCCCACACCGGTCCGCCGTTGTCCGCCATCAGCTTGTCCACCGCGCAGTCGACGCAGTCCTCCAGCAGCGCCGCGACGCTGCCGTGCGGGTTGCGGCTGAGCGCCAGCTTCGCCTGGTTGGTGAGGCTGCGGTTGATGAACTTCATCGGCGAGGGCAGGTTGAGCCGCAACAGTTTCCGCGTGCCCTGCCACATCCGCTGCCGCTGCTGCACCGGCGTGTCCAGCATCCGCACGGCCACCGTGTCACCCTCGTCGACCAGCGCCGGATACGCCTTGACCTGGTGTCCGCGCCGTTTCCCGGCGAAGACCTTCGGCAGCTCCCCGAACGCGGGCGTGGTCAGGCCGGCCTTCTCGATGCTGTCCGCGGCCGCGGAGATCGTCGCCCGCACCTCGCCGCTCAGCCGCTCCTTGAGCACCGCCAGGTCCTTGCCCTCGGCGAGCTTGCGGCGTTTGTCGTTCACCACGCGGAAGGTCATCCGCAGGTGGTCGGGCACCGCGCCGAGCTGCCAGGCGTCCGGTGGCACCGGCACGCCGCGCAGGCTCTCCAGTTCCCGGGCCACCACGTCGAGCAGCGGCCCGTCACCGGGCGCGACCCGGGACAGCACCGCCTGGGCGGTGTCCGGCGCCGGCACGAAGTTGCGGCGCAGCTGCTTCGGCAGCGACTTGATCAGGGCGGTCACCAGCTCCTCGCGCAGCCCCGGCACCTGCCAGTCGAACCCGTCCGGGGTGACCTGGTTGAGCACCGCGACCGGGATGTGCACGGTGACCCCGTCGGCGTCGGCGCCCGGCTCGAACTGGTAGGTCAGCGGGAACCGCAGGGAGCCCTGCGTCCAGGTGTCCGGGTAGTCCGATTCGGACACCTGCCGCGCGGCCTCGTTGAGCAGCATGGCCTTTTCGAAGCTGAGCAGGTCCGGCTGCTGCTCGCGGACCTTCTTCCACCAGCTGTCGAAGTGCCGCGCGGACACCACCTCGGGGCCGACGCGCTGGTCGTAGAACTCGAACAGCGTCTCGTCGTCGACCAGCAGGTCCCGGCGCCGGGCGCGGTTCTCCAGGTCCTCGACCTCGTCGAGCAGGGCGCGGTTCTCGGTGAAGAACCGGTGGCGGGTGTCCCAGTCGCCGTCGACCAGCGCGCGGCGGATGAACAGCTCACGCGAGGTCTCCGGGTCGATCCGGCCGTAGTCGACCTTCCGTCCGACCACGAGCGGGACGCCGTAGAGGGTGACCCGCTCCGACGCCACCACCGCACCGCGCTTGCGTTCCCAGTGCGGCTCGGAGTACGTGCGCTTGACGACGTGCTGCGCCAGCGGCTCGATCCACTCCGGCTCGACGCGCGCGTTGACCCGGCCCCACAGCTTCGAGGTCTCCACCAGCTCGGCCGACATCACCCAGCGCGGCTGCTTCTTGAACAGCGCCGAGCCGGGGAAGATCGAGAACCGGGTACCGCGGGCACCCAGGTAGTCGCCCTTCTCCACGTCCTTGAGCCCGATGTGCGAGAGCAGCCCGGCGATCATCGCGGTGTGCACACGCTGCGGGTCGGCCGGTTCGGAGTTGAGCGTGACGCCCAGCGGTTTGGCGAGCTGCCGCAGCTGGCTGTAGATGTCCTGCCACTCCCGCACGCGCAGGTAGTTGAGGAACTCGGCCTTGCAGCGCTTGCGGAACTGGTTGTTCGACAACGTCTTCTGCAGGTCCCGCAGGTACTCCCACAGGTTCAGGTACGCCAGGAAGTCCGAGGTCCTGTCGGCGAAGCGCGCGTGCTGCTGCGCCGCGGCCTCCTGCTTGTCCGCCGGCCGCTCCCGCGGGTCCTGGATGGACAGCGCGGCGGCGATGATCATCACCTCGCGCACGCACCCGGTGCGCGCGCCCTCCAGCACCATCCGGCCAAGCCGCGGGTCCACCGGCAGCTGGGCGAGCCGCCGGCCGATGTCGGTGAGCCGTCGCTCCGAAGTGGACTGCTCCAGCGCGCCGAGCTCCTGCAGCAACTGGACGCCCGCGGTGACCTGACGGCGGTCCGGCGGGTCGACGAACGGGAACTTGGCGAGGTCGCCCAGCCCGAGCGAGGTCATCTGCAGGATGACCGACGCGAGGTTGGTGCGCAGGATCTCCGGGTCGGTGAACTCGGGCCGGGACAGGAAATCCGCTTCGCTGTAGAGCCGGATGCAGATACCGTCGGAGGTGCGGCCGCAGCGCCCCTTCCGCTGGTTCGCCGACGCCTGCGAGACCGGCTCGATGGGCAGCCGCTGCACCTTGGTGCGGTGGCTGTACCGGGAGATGCGGGCCGTACCCGGGTCGATGACGTACTTGATGCCCGGCACGGTCAGCGACGTCTCGGCGACGTTGGTGGCGAGCACGATCCGGCGGCCGCTGTGGCGGCTGAACACGCGGTGCTGGTCGGCCGCCGAGAGCCGCGCGTAGAGCGGCAGCACCTCGGTGTTCCGCAAGTCGAGCTTGTTCAGCGCGTCGGCCGTGTCGCGGATCTCCCGTTCACCGGACAGGAACACCAGGATGTCGCCGGGGCCTTCGGTGCACAGCTCCCCGACGGCGTCGGCGATCGCGGTGATCTGGTCGCGGTCCTGATCGGACTCGGGGGCGTCCGGATCGACGATCGGGCGGTAGCGGACCTCGACGGGGTAGGTGCGGCCGGACACCTCGACGATCGGCGCCCCGCCGAAGTGCGCGGCGAACCGTTCCGGGTCGATGGTCGCCGAGGTGATGATCACCTTCAGGTCGGGCCGCTTCGGCAGGAGCTGCTTGAGGTAGCCGAGGATGAAGTCGATGTTGAGGCTGCGCTCGTGGGCCTCGTCGATGATCAGCGTGTCATAGCGGCGCAGCATCCGGTCGCTGGAGATCTCGGCGAGCAGGATGCCGTCGGTCATCAGCTTGACCATGGTGTCGTCACCGGAGGAGTCGGTGAACCGCACCTTGTAGCCGACGGTGCTGCCGAGCTCGGTCCCGAGCTCCTCGGCGATCCGTTCCGCGACCGTGCGCGCGGCGAGGCGCCGCGGCTGCGTGTGGCCGATCTGCCCGCGCACGCCCAGGCCCAGTTCGAGGCAGATCTTCGGCAGCTGGGTGGTCTTGCCCGAGCCGGTCTCCCCCGCCACGATCACGACCTGGTGGTCGCGGATCGCGGCGGCGATGTCGTCCTTGCGCCGGCTGACCGGCAGCTCTTCCGGATAGCGGATCTCCGGGGGGCGGCGGCGCTGCACGCGGGCCTCGGCGGCCTCGATGTCGGCCGCGATCTCCCGCGTCACGCGATCACGGTCGCGCGCCCGGCGGGCACCGTCGAGCCGGCGGCGCAACCGGTGTTCGTCGCGCAGCATCAAACCGGGCAGGCGGGCCCGGAGGTCGTCGAGGGGGGATCGCGTAGACATACGGCCTCCAGGATAGCTCCGCGCGATCCGGGGGGCCCGCGAATATCCCGTGATCAGGACCGCCGCAGCGAGTCCGGTCCCAGCTCGCCGATCGTGCGGTGCCCGGTGAGCGCCAGGCTGAGGTCGAGGTCCGCGAGCAGGCCGCGCAGCACGTGCCGCACACCGTCCTCGCCCGCGTGGCCCAGCCCGTACACCCAGGGCCGCCCCACGAGCACGGCCGTCGCGCCCAGCGCCAGTGCCTTGAGGATGTCCGCGCCGGTGCGCACGCCGGAGTCGAACAGCACCTCGATGCGGTCGCCGACCGCGCGCACGATCGGTGGCAGCGCCTCCAGCGACGCGATCGCGCCGTCGACCTGGCGGCCGCCGTGGTTGGAGACCACGATCCCGTCCACGCCAGCATCCACCGCGCGGCGGGCGTCGTCGACGTGCTGGATGCCCTTCAGCACGATCGGGCCGTCCCAGTGCTCGCGCAGGAACGGCAGCTGGCTCCAGCTGTGATCGGTACCGGTGAACAGCGACACCCAGCGCAGGACCGCCGACGGCAGGTCGTCCTCGGGCGCGGAGTCGAGCAGCGCGCGGAAGGCGGGGTCGGACAGCGGCGTGGCCAGGCCCTCACCGGTGAGGAACGGCAGGTAGGCGCGGTCGAGGTCGCGCGGCCGCCACGCCAGCGTCCAGGTGTCGAGGGTGACCACGAGCGTGGTGTAGCCGGCCTTCTGCGCGCGGTTCAGCAGGCTCGCGGTGACGTCGGAGTCGGCGGGCCAGTAGAGCTGGAACCAGCGCGGCCCGTCGCCGGAGGCGGCGGCGACCTCCTCGATGGTGCGGGACGATGCGGTGGACAGGATCATCGGCAGGCCCAGCGCCGCGGCGGCGCGGGCGGTGGCCAGTTCCGCGTCCGGGTGCACGATCGACTGCACCCCGACCGGGGCGAGCAGCACCGGCGCGGGCAGTTCCGTGCCGAGCACCGTGGCGGCGGTGTCGCGGCGGGTGGCGTCGGTGAGCATGCGCGGCACCAGCCGCCAGCGGTCGAACGCCGCGCGGTTGGCCGCCATCGTCGCGCCCGAGCCCGCGCCGCCCGCGACGTAGTCGTACGCCTGGGGGGTCATCACCTCGCGGGCCGACTCCGCCAGCCGCGTCGGATCGGTCGTGAACGGCGGTGCCGTCCCGCCGAGACCGTGCAGGTAGATCTCGTTCTGGTAGCCACCGAACCGCTCGGCCACGCGCACCTCCTCATCACCCCGGGTCGACACGCCGGAGAAAGCAGCGTACCCCCGGTAGTCGATCGCTTACCCTCACCGGCGTGAAGGCTCGGGTGTGGGTGCCGTTGGTCGTGGCGGTGGCGGTGGCGGTTCTGGCGGTGGTGTGGCGGCCGGGGCCGGTGCCCCCGTCGCGGGCGGCCCCGGGGACCGACCCGGGCGTGGCGCGGCAGCAGCTCGCGGAGCTGCAGGTCAAGCCGCGCGGGACGCTCAACGGGTATTCGCGGGAGAAGTTCCCGCACTGGGACACGGTCGAAGGCACCTGCAACACCCGCGAGGAGGTGCTCAAACGGGCGGGCACCGACGTGGTGGTCGACAAGGACTGCTCGCCGGTCTCCGGCACCTGGGTCAGCCCCTACGACGGCGCGACCTGGACCAAGGCGTCCGATGTGGACATCGACCACATGGTGCCGCTCGCGCAGAGCTGGGTCAGCGGCGCCTCGGCCTGGACCCAGGCGCAGCGCGAGGCGTTCGCGAACGACCTGGTGCGGCCGCAGTTGTGGGCGGTGACGGACAACGTCAACCAGTCCAAGAGCGACAAGGCCCCGGACGAGTGGCGGCCGCCGCTGGAGTCCTTCTGGTGCACGTACGCGACCGACTGGATCGCGGTCAAGCACTACTACCAGCTCAGCGTGACCACGGCCGAGCAGTCCGCGCTGACGGACATGCTGAACCGCTGCTGAGCGGGCCACATCGCCGCCGGGGCCGTTGACCTTCGACCCGCTCGAAGCCGCAGAATCGACGGCATGCTGACCATCAGCGCCTTCGCCCGGCGCGCCGGGCTCACGCCGAGCGCGCTGCGCTTCTACGACGACTGCGGGGTGCTCACGCCGGCGCGGGTCGACGAGGTCACCGGCTACCGGTACTACCGGGAGGACCAGGTCGGCCGCGCCGTGCGGCTCCGCGAGCTGCGGGCGGCCGGGCTGCCGCTGGCGCAGGTCACGACCGTGCTCGACGGGCCGCCGGCGGAAGCGCGCGCGGTCCTGCAGGCGCACCAGCGACGGCTGCGGGAGGACTTCCGCGCCGCCACCGAGGCGGTCGGACGGCTGCTGCCCGGGCCGGTCCGGCTGCCCGGCCTCGACCTGTCGAGCGCGATCCGCCAGGTCGCTCCCGCCGCCGGGGCGCCGCTGGACTTCGTGCTGATCGAGGCCGACGGCGACGAGGTCCGCCTCGTCGCGACCGACCGGTACCGGCTCGCGCTGCGCGTCCTGCACCCGTCGCACGGCGGCACGGGCCGGTTCGTGGTGCCCGCCCGCGAACTGGCCGCGCTCGGCCCGTGGGTCGCGCGCCACGACGAGGTGACCCTCGCCGACGGAGCCCTCCACGCGCACGGCGAGTCGCGGCCGCTGACCCTGCTGGACGACGAGTTCCCCGCCTACCGCGCTCTGCTCGACGCGCTACCCGTCCCGGACCAGCGGGTCGTCGTCGACCGCGTCGCGCTGCGGGACGCGCTGCCCGGCTCCGGCCCGGCCGAGCTCCTCCTCGGCCCGGACCGGCTGACCGCCGGCGGCACCGCGCTGCCCGCGATCGGGGGCGGCGAGCTGCGCATCGGGTTCGACCCGGCCGTGCTGGGCGCCGCGCTGGAGGCGAGCGTCGGTCCGGACGTGCTCCTCGAGTTCGCCGGGCCGCTGCAGGTCACCCGGGTGCGCTCGGCCGACCAGGGCTCGTTCACCACGCTGGTGATGCCCGTCGCACTCGACCCGGCCTCCTCGCCGGCGAGCCGCTGATCGCACGACCATCCACTGTGGACCACCCGGGTGGTCCGGGCCACACGGGGGAATTCCGGCGGCCCGGACGGTGTTCGAGTTGCCGGGTTGATCTCGTCGAGTGGAGGCGCATTGAGCACGGCAGCGGTCACGGCACCGGCGAAGGTCAGGCGGACACCGGGCACCCTGCGCTACGCGCTCATCCTCGGCGGCCTGTCCGCGTTCGCGCCCCTGTCGATCGACATGTACCTGCCCGCCCTCCCCCGGATGGCGGACGACCTGCACAGCTCCGCGCCGACCCTGCAACTCACGCTGACCGCGTTCATCATCGGCCTGGCGATCGGGCAGCTGGTCGCCGGACCGCTGTCGGACTCGCTCGGCCGCCGCCGCCCGCTGCTGGCCGGACTCGCGCTGTACGCGGTGGCGTCGGTGCTGTGCGCGCTGAGCCCGTCGGCCGAGCTGCTGATCGCCGGCCGCGCGGTGCAGGCGCTGGGTGCCGCGGCCGGGATGGTGATCGCCCGGGCATGCGTGCGCGACCTGTTCGCCGGCACCGCGATGACGAAGTTCTTCTCGATGTTGATGCTGGTCAGCGGGCTGGGGCCGATCCTGGCGCCGGTGATCGGCGGGCAGGTGCTGCGGCTGCCGTCGTGGCGCGGGGTGTTCGTGGTGCTGACCCTCTTCGGCGCCGCCCTGCTGCTCGCCGCCGCGCTGGCGCTGCCCGAGACACTGCCCGCGGAGCGCCGGCGCCCGGCCCGCATCGGCGGGACGCTGCGGGGATACGGGCGGCTGCTGCGGGACCGCTCGTTCATCGGGTACGCGCTGTCGGCCGGGCTGATGTTCGCCGGGTTGTTCGCCTACATCTCGGCGTCGTCGTTCGTGCTGCAGGAGGTCTACGGGCTGAGCCCGCAGGAGTACAGCCTGGTCTTCGGCGCCAACGGGCTGGGCATCGTGATCGCCGGGCAGGTCAACGGGCGGATCGTGGGCCGGTTCCGGGAGCGGGCGCTGCTGACGGTGGGGCTGTGCGCCTCGGCCGTGGGCGGCATCGGGGTGCTCGTGGCGGCGCTGACCGGCCTGCCACTGGGGGTGCTGCTGGTCCCGCTGCTGGTGATGGTGTCCAGCATCGGGCTGGTGATGCCGAACGCGTCGTCGCTCGCACTGGCCGAACACCCGCACAACGCCGGGGCGGCGTCGGCGCTGCTCGGGGTGATGCAGTTCGTGGTGGGCGGCCTCGCGACGCCGCTGGTGAGCATCGGTGGCGCGGCGAGCGCCGTGCCGATGGGGCTGGTGATGGCCGCGTTCGCGGTGGTGGCGCTGCTGGTGTTCGCGACGCTGACCCGGTCGCCCGGCCCCCGGGTCGCCCCGGGGGCCGGAACGCTCAGCGGGCCACGGTCTTGACGACCCCGCCGTTGTAGTCGAAGTCGATCCCCGAACCGCACTCGACCCACCTGCCGTTGGCGAAGTAGACGGTGAGGTTCCCGCGGCACTCGAACGCCTGGAAGCTGCTCCAGGTGCGGGTGCCGGGCCGCAGGCACAACGCGTCCTTGGCGGGGCGGCGGATGTAGCCCGAGTAGCCCGGGCCGCAGGTGGTGATGACGTCCTTGGCCGCCGCGACGGGCGCCGCGGGAGCCGGGGTGGCCGCGGCCGCGGCGGGCAGTGCGGCGGCGGTCGCGGCAGCGGTGGCGGCGACGGCCGCGAGCAGGAGGGTGCGCATGCCAGGTCCTCTCAGTAGCAGCGGGTCGACGAGATGGCGAAGGTGTAGTTGTTGCTGAGGTTCGAGGTCACCTCGAACGCGATCTCGTAACCGATCGGCGGCTCACCGAAGACGTCGGTGTGCACGTTCTGGTCGCCGCCGGGCGCGACGACGCCCTTCCACAGCTGGTTGCCCCACCGCACGTCGCGGATGACGAGCGCCAGACCGCGCCAGTCGTGGTTGTGCACGTTGATGTCGATGGCCTGGTCGGCGGCCAACCCGATGGTGGTCGTCTGGCCACCCATGAGCGGGCCGCCGACGCACACGTTGGTGACCGCCGACGCGGTGGGCGTCGCGAGCAGCGGGAGGGCCACCGCGAGGGGCAGCGCGGCCGCCAGGGTTCTGATCGAGTTCCGCATCGGGGATCTCCTTCGCCGGATCGAGCTGGTGCCGACGACGCTAGAGAGGTCTGGACCACTGACGGAAGCTCGCGGACGACCACGGCTTGGCCGGTAGCCAAATTCCGATGTTCTCGCAGTTCAGCGCTTTGGCCACCGGAGCCGGTAGCCGAATCAGCCAACCACCTGGACGAAGAAGTAGACCGCCCGGGTGCCGGGCAGGAGCACGCGGCCCGCGCGGTCGACCATCTTGAAGTACACCTGGCAGTACCCGGGCTCGTCCGGCGCGCGCACCTCCACCGAGACACGCACGACCTGACCGGGCCGGGTCTCCGGGACGGGCACGTCCGCGGGGGTCCGGCACCCGTCACCCGGACCGAAGGCGCCCTCGCGGCGCAGCGACCGGTCCACCCACGGGACGGTGCCCGTGTTGCGCAACTCCCAGGTCTTGACGAACCGCCCACCGGCGGGCACCTGCGTGCCGTCGGGCACCGTGACGTCGCCGCCGAACTCCGACGCGTCGCCCGGCACCAGCGGCGCCAGGGCGAGCGCCGGCGGCGGCACGTCGGCCACAACGGACCCGGTCATGGCGGGCCCGGTCATGGCGGGCCCGGTCATGGCGGGCCCGGTCGGCGCGGGCGGGGTGGCCGACGGCCCGGTCGCGCGGAGCATGGCGACGGCCGTGACCACGCCGAGCCCGAGCACGACGGCCACCGCCACGGCGAGCACCGCCACCCGTCCCCCGCGCCGCGGCGCCGGAACCGGTGACGTCTCGCCGTCCCGGGCCCGCTCCCAGGCGGCGCGCCAGCAGGCGCGGGCCTCGTCCTCGGGTTCGCCGAGGACGCCGACCGCGAGGACGCGCACGAACTCCCACGTCGTGTCCCACGAGGGCAGGCGCTGACCGCGCGCGGCCGCCGACAGCGCCGACTTCGACGCGAGCGCGCCCAGTTCGGTGCGCATCCGGTCGTAGGAGGGGTCCCCGGCGGCGCGCTTGAGGGTCCACAGCCGATGCGCGAACGCGGCCACCGGACCGGCCGCCGGATCCGGGCAACTGGCGACGCGGCCCCGCCTGGCCGCTCCGTGTGTCACCACAAGAGGGTAGGGGCAGATTGGTCCGAACGAGTGGTACGCGAGCGCGTTTCAGCCGAGCAGGTGGCGCGGCGCGGAACCACGAGCACCCCACGTGGGTGATCGTCCACTACCGCGCCGCCACGCACACCTCACCCACACCTACGTGAGCTGCGTCGCCCACACTCGCGTGAGCTCCGTCGTCCGCATCCGCGTGAGCGGCTGACGCGGGCTCGCGGCCGCGCCCGGCATCCGGACCAGCAAACTCACCGCCCGCGCCAGCCAACACCGCGCCCGGACCGGCCAACACGGCGCCCGGAACAGCAAACACGGCTCCCGCAGCGGCCAACACGCTCCGCGCGGCGTGTTCGCCGCTCGCGGCGGTCGTCAGGTGAGCGTGGCGAGGTCGGAGTCGCGCAACTGCTCCGGCGTCACCCTCGCCTCGCCGTCGACCAGCGCCTGCAGCGCATCGCCGTCGTCCCACATGTTCACGTTCATCGCCGCCTGGACCCGGCCGTCGCGCAGCCAGAACGCGGTGAACTCACGTTTGCCCAGGTCACCGCGGACCACCAGCTCGTCGCGGGACGGGTCGGCCAGCCCGCGGTACTCGCAGCCCAGGTCGTACTGGTCGGTGAAGAAGTACGGGGAGCGCGTGTACTGCTCCTGGCCGCCGGCCAGGTTCAGTGCCACGTGCGCGCCCTGGTTCTTCGCGTTCGCCCAGTGCTCGACGCGGACGCGGCGCCCGTAACGGGGGTGCCACTGCGCCGCGATGTCCCCGGCCGCGTACACGTCCGGCGCCGACGTGCGCAGCGACGCGTCGACCGCGATCCCGCCCTCGTCGGCCAGTTCCAGTCCCGCCGCGTGCGCGAGATCGACGCGCGGCACCGCGCCGACGGCGACCAGCACCACGTCCGCCGGCAGCTCGCTCCCGTCGGCCAGCCGCACCCCGGCGACCCCGCCCGGACCGCCGGTCAGCTCGGTGATCCCGCTGCCCAGCCGCCACTGCACGCCGTGCTCGGTGTGCAGGCCGGCGAACACCTCGCTGATCTCCGGCCCGAGCACCCACAGCGGGCCGGGCAGCACGTCGACCATCGTCACCTCGGCGCCCTGCAGCCGGGCCGCGGCCGCGGCCTCCGTCCCGATCCAGCCCGTACCGACCACGACCACCCGTGGCGAACCCGCGAACGCCGACCGCAGCGCGAGCGCGTCATCGAGGGTGCGCAGTGAGTACACGCCCGGCAGGTCCACCCCGCGCACGGGCAGTGTCCGCGGCTGCGAACCGGTCGCCAGCAGCAACCGGTCGTAGGAGTGCCGCCCGCCGCGCGCGTCCTGCACCACCCGCGCGCCCAGCTCCACGCGTGTCGCGCTCGTGCCCAGCCGCAGGTCGATGTCGTGCCCGGGGTAGAAGTCCGCGTCCCGCACCCAGTCCGGCTCGTCCGACTGGCCCAGCAGGACCCGCTTCGACAGCGGCGGCAGCTCGTAGGGCCGGTGGGCCTCGGCGCCGAGAACGGCGATTTCGCCGTCGTAGCCGTTGTCCCGCAGCGCGGCCGCGGCCGAGGCGCCGGCGAGACCGGCCCCGACGATCACGATCCGCTTCGGCTCGGACATGTGCCCTCCCAACAGAGTGAACCAAGTCACCCGACGCTACTGCGGACACTTTTTCCGCGCCACCGCGTCACACGCCGCGCCCGGAGTCGTCCCCTAATCATCCGCACCACCACCGAGGGAAGGCGACGGACGTGGCGGCTCGAGACGAATGGTCGATCAGCTGCCGGGACCTGGCCGGGCGCCGGCGGGACCTGACGGTGTTGGTGAGCAGCGGCCGGGTGGTCCTGGTGGCACCGCCGGGTGAAGCCGCGGTGCTCGAACCGCTCGACGTCGGCCGGCTGCGCGCGGCGCTGCGCGACGCGGTCGTGGTGGTCGGCGAACAGTCCCGGTAGGTCACTCCAGATCCGCGATGACCGCGGCGACGTCCACCGGCGGCACCGGCTGGGCGTTCTCGCACACGGTGAACGCGGCCGCGCAGTAGTCGTCGACCCGCTCGACGAGCCCGCCCCGGTCGGCGCCGATCTGTTGCAGCGTCACCCGCAGGTCGGTGCTGAACATGATCGGGTCGAGCACGTGCCAGCGGTAGAACCCGACGAACCTGGGGATCGGCCCGCGGCCGGGCACCTCCAGCGGCGCACCCGAGTACAACCCCGCGTGCGGCCCCATCCCCCAGGCCGATCCGACGTAGTCCTCCAGCCCGGTCCCGCAGATCGTGGGGAACTCCCGGTCGCCGTCGCGGTAGACCTTCACCTCGCCCTCGCCGTACCACTGGCCGCCGTCGATCGGCCGCACGCCGCCCACCCAGCCGAGGAACCGGCCCGGGCCGTGCAGACCGTCGGTCACCACGAAATCCCGTTTCGACACGGTCGGGTTCTCCCGGCGGAAGCTGACGTGCAGGCGCCCGGACGCCGATTCGCCGAGTGTGTAGTCGATCTGGAAGTACAGGACGATCGGGTCCGGGTTGCCGTTGACCAGGTCGATGCGGATGCGCTCACCGAAGGCCATCGGGAGGTAGCTGTTGAACCCGCGGGCTTCGGGCATGCTGGTCAACGCGCTGGCGTAGGCGACCGGGCGGCCGTGCGGCGAACCGAAGAAGTCCAGGCAGGGCACCGAAACACTGGGATACGACAGGCCGCCGTAGCGGACCTCGAGGTGCACGGCACGCATCCGGGCCGGCCGGTCCGGCGGGAAGGTCATCCAGATGTGCCGGATGGTGCCCGGGCCGGCGAGGTCGGCCAGGGTGACCCGTTCACCGCCCTCGATCACCCGGCTGGGGGCGCCCTTGCGTCCGCCGCCGGCCCGGCCACCCGCGCCCCGTTCGCCGGTGGGGTTTTCGAACGTGACGGCGCGCGAGTCGAGCACCGGCGCGACGCGAGTCAGGTCCGTGACGTCGAACACCCTGTCAAGGTAGGCGCGGTGCGTATCGTTCGCCAGCTCAGTAGGTTAGCCTAACCTCCATGGCCCAGACCGTGGATCTCGCCGCCGAGCCGATCACCAGCACCCGGCTGCACGGCGACGACCTGACCCTGGGGTACGACGGACGGGTGGTCGCCGAGGGTCTGTCGGTCGCCATCCCGGACCGCTCGTTCACCGTGATCGTCGGCCCGAACGCGTGTGGCAAGTCGACGTTGCTGCGGGCGCTGAGCCGGCTGCTCAAACCGCGGCGCGGCATGGTTTACCTGGACGGCGAGGTCATCACGTCGTTGCCGGCCAAGCAGGTCGCGCGCAGGCTCGGGCTGCTGCCGCAGAGCTCGATCGCGCCGGACGGCATCACGGTCGCCGACCTGGTCTCCCGCGGCCGGTACCCGCACCAGCGGCTGCTGCGCCAGTGGTCGCGCCAGGACGCCGAGGTCGTCGAGCGGTCGATGGCCGCGACCGGGGTGTCCGGCCTGGCCGACCGGATGGTCGACGAGCTGTCCGGCGGGCAGCGCCAGCGGGTGTGGCTGGCGATGGCGCTGGCGCAGGAGACCGAGCTGCTGCTGCTCGACGAGCCGACCACGTTCCTGGACATCACGCACCAGATGGACATCCTCGACCTGTGCGCGCAGCTGCACGCCGAGCAGGGCCGCACCCTGGTCGCCGTGCTGCACGACCTCAACCAGGCGGCGCGCTACGCCACCCACCTGATCGCCATGCGCGAGGGCGCGGTGCTGGCGGCCGGCACGCCGGAGGAGGTGGTGACCGCCGAGCGGGTCGAGGAGATCTTCGACCTGCCGTGCTCGGTGATCCCCGATCCCGAGACCGGCACTCCGCTGGTGATCCCGAAGGCGCGCCGGTAGTTTCGGCTCCTGTGAGCCAGGACGTGTGGAGCGCGGTCGACGACTACGTGGGCCGGACGCTGATCGCCGCGGACGCGGTGCTGGAGGACGCCAGGGCGGCCGCGGCCGACGCCGGGTTGCCGGAGATCGCGGTGTCCCCGGCCCAGGGCAAGCTGCTGCACCTGCTGGCGCGGATGCACGGCGCGCGGTCGATCCTGGAGATCGGCACGCTCGGCGGCTACTCCACGATCTGGCTGGCGCGGGCGCTGCCCCCGGAGGGCAGGCTGGTGACCCTGGAGGCCGACCCGAAGCACGCCGAGGTGGCGAGCAACAACCTGGACGCGGCCGGGTTCGGCGAGATCGTCGAGGTCAAGGTCGGCCCGGCGCTGGACACGCTGCCCACCCTCGACGGCCCGTTCGACCTGGTCTTCATCGACGCGGACAAGCCGAACAACCCGGAGTACTTCCGGTGGGCACTGCGGTTGTCCCGGCCGGGTTCGGTGATCGTCGTGGACAACGTGGTGCGCGACGGCGCGCTCGCCGACGCGGACAGCACCGACCCCGCGATCGTCGCGACGCGGGAGATGCACGACCTGATCGCCGCCGAGCCGCGGGTCGAGGCCACGGTGGTGCAGACCGTGGGTGTGAAGGGCTACGACGGGTTCACGCTCGCGCTGGTGACCGCATGACCGGCGGGGACCGGCGGGTGATCGACAAGGTCACCTGGGTGCGGGTGGAGTCCGGACGGGTGCTCGCCGCCCGCTCGCACGGCAAGACGGTGTGGTACCTGCCGGGCGGCAAGCGCGAACCGGGTGAGAGCGACCTCGCGGCGCTGACCCGGGAGGTCGCCGAGGAGCTGTCGGTGTCGATCGACCCGGCGACCGTCCACCACTTCGGCACGGTCGAGGCCCCGGCCCACGGGCAGGCCGGGGTGGTGCGGATGGCCTGCTACACCGCCGAGTACCGGGGCACCCTCGCGGCCTCGGCGGAAGTGGCGGAGCTGGCCTGGCTGGGTCCGGGCGACCGCGGCCAGCTCTCCGCGGCGGGCGCGCTGGTCTTCGACGAGCTGCACCGCCGCGGCGAACTCACCGGGTAGCCGTCTCCCGCTGGTAGAACGGCAGCTCGACCACCTCGACCGGCTCGACGCGGCCGCGGATGTCGACCGCCAGTTCGGTGCCGGGAGCGCTCAGCGCGACCGGCACGTACGCCATCGCCACGGGGTAGCCCAGCGTCGGCGACAGGGCGCCGCTGGTCACCTCGCCCACCGGCTCCCCGCCGGAGAGCACCCGGTACCCGTGCCGGGGCGCGCGGCGCCCGCTGCCGCGCAGTCCCACCAGCACCTCGGCCGGATCCTGCCGCTGGGCCAATGCCGCCTTGCCCACGAAGTCCGGTTTGTCGAGCTTGACGACGCGGCCCAGGTTCGCCTCGAACGGCGACCGCTCGGCGGACAACTCGTTGCCGTACAACGGCATCCCGGCTTCCAGCCGGAGCGTGTCGCGGCAGGCGAGCCCGGCCGGCACCAGCCCGTGCGGCTCGCCGGCGTCGGTGAGGATGTGCCACACCGCCGCCGCCTCGTCCGGCGGCACGTACAACTCGAAACCGTCCTCACCGGTGTAGCCGGTGCGCGCCAGCAGCACGTCGTGGCCCTTCACCGTCGCCGGCACGCTCGCGTAGTACTTCAGGCCGGCGAGGTCGGCGTCGGTGACCGCGCCGACGACATCCACCGCCCGGGGTCCCTGCACCGCGATCAGCGCGAACTCGGCGGAGCGGTCGGTGACCCGCGCGTCGAAACCGGCGGCCCGCCCGGTGAGCTCCGCGGCCACCGCCGGCGCGTTGCCCGCATTGGCCACCACCAGGTACTTCTCGTCCTCGAGCCGGTAGACGACGAGATCGTCGATCACCCCGCCGGTGTCGTTGCACATCATCGTGTAGCGGGCACGGCCCGGCTTGACCGCGGACAGCTTGCCGACGAGCGCGTGGTCGAGCGCGTCCGCGGCCTGCGGTCCGCTCACCTCGATCTCGCCCATGTGCGAGAGGTCGAACAGCCCGGCGGCCTCGCGCACCGCGCGGTGCTCGGCCAGCTCACTGCCGTAACGCACCGGCATCTCCCAGCCGGCGAAGTCGGTGAACAGCGCGCCCAGTCCCTTGTGGACGGAGTGCAGAGGGGTCCGCATGGATCAGCTCCCGTAGGCTTCGATGGACGGGCACGAGCAGACGAGGTTGCGGTCACCGTGCGCGCCGTCGATGCGGCGCACCGGGGACCAGTACTTGTTCTTCGGGGAGACGCCGGCCGGGTAGACCGCGGTCCTGCGGTCGTAGGGCAGGTCCCAGTCGCCGGTGAGCATCTCCGCGGTGTGCGGCGCGTTGCGCAGGGGGCTCCGCTCGATCGGCCAGGTGCCCTCGGCGACCTGCTCGATCTCCCGCCGGATCGCGATCATCGCGTCGCAGAACCGGTCGAGCTCGCCGACGTCCTCGCTCTCGGTCGGTTCGACCATCAGCGTCCCGGCCACCGGGAAGGACATCGTCGGGGCGTGGAAACCGTAGTCCACCAGGCGCTTGGCGACGTCGTCGACCGTCACGCCGGTGCGCTTGGTGAGCGCCCGCAGGTCGAGGATGCACTCGTGGGCGACCAGCCCGTTCCGTCCCGTGTAGAGCACCGGGTAGTGCGGGGACAGCCGCGCGGCGACGTAGTTCGCGGCGAGCACGGCGACCTTGGTGGCGCTGGTCAGGCCGGCGCCACCCATCATCCGGATGTAGGCCCACGAGATCGGCAGGATCGACGCCGAACCGAACGGCGCCGCCGAGATCGGGCCGACCCCGGTGGCCGGGCCGGCACCGTCGGCGAGCGGGTGGTTCGGCAGGTACGGGGCGAGGTGCGCGCGCACCGCGACCGGGCCGACGCCCGGGCCGCCGCCGCCGTGCGGGATGCAGAACGTCTTGTGCAGGTTCAGGTGCGACACGTCGCCGCCGAACTCGCCCGGCTTGGCCAGGCCCAGCAACGCGTTCAGGTTCGCGCCGTCCACGTAGACCTGACCGCCGGCCTCGTGCACGATGCGGGCGATCTCACCGATGCCCTCCTCGTACACGCCGTGGGTGGACGGGTAGGTCACCATGATCGCCGACAGCGTCTCGCGGTGCTGCTCGGCCTTGGCACGCAGGTCGTCCAGGTCGACGTCACCGTTGTCGTTGCAGGCCACCACGACCACGCGCATCCCGGCCAGCACCGCCGACGCGGCGTTCGTGCCGTGCGCCGAGGAGGGGATGAGGCAGACGTCGCGCTCCGGCCTGCCGTTGGCGCGGTGGTACGCGCGGATCGCCAGGAGCCCGGCGAGCTCGCCCTGGCTGCCGGCGTTGGGCTGCAGCGACACCCGGTCGTAGCCGGTGACCTCGGCCAGCCAGCCGCACAGCTGGTCGATCAGCTCCCGGTAACCGGCCGCGTCCCCGGCCGGGGCGAACGGGTGCAGGCCCGCGAACTCCGGCCAGCTGATCGGCTCCATCTCGGCGGTCGCGTTGAGCTTCATGGTGCACGAACCGAGCGGGATCATGCCCCGGTCCAGGGCGTAGTCCTGGTCGGACAACCGGCGCAGGTACCGCAGCATCGCGGTCTCGGAGCGGTGGGTGTGGAACACCTCGTGGGTGAGGAACTCGCTGGTGCGGGCCAGCCCGGTGGGCAGCGCGGTGGCGTCCTCGGCGATGCCCGGGCCGGCCTCGAAGGCCCGCAGCACGCGGTCCACGACGTCCACCGTGGTCACCTCGTCGCAGGCCATCCGGACGTGGTCGTCGTCCACCCGGCCGAGGTTGATGCCCGCCGCGCGCGCGGCGGCGACGACCGCGGCGGCCCGGCCCGGCACCCGCGCGAGCACGGTGTCGAAGAAGCCCTCGTGCACCACCTCCACGCCCGCGGTCCGCAGCGCCCCGGCCAGCCCGGCGGCCAGCCCGTGCACCCGCCGCGCGATCTCGGTCAGCCCCTCCGGGCCGTGGTACACGGCGTACATCGCCGCCAGCACCGCCGGCAGCACCTGGGCCGTGCAGATGTTCGACGTCGCCTTCTCGCGGCGGATGTGCTGCTCGCGGGTCTGCAACGCGAGCCGGTAAGCGGTGTTGCCGTCCGCGTCGACCGAGACGCCGACCAGCCGGCCGGGCAGCGACCGCTCCAGGCCGCGGCGCACGGCGAGGTACCCGGCGTGCGGGCCGCCGTAGCCGAGCGGGACGCCGAAGCGCTGGGTGGTCCCGGCCGCGATGTCCGCGCCGAACTCGCCGGGTGCGGTGATCAGCGTCAGCGCCAGCAGGTCGGCCGCCACGGTGTACAGCGCGCCGGCGTCCTTCGCGACCTTGCCGATGGCCTCGTAGAAGCCCTTGCCGCGCAACAGACCGGACGCGCCCGGGTACTGCACGACGACGCCGAAGAAGTCCTCCGGCAGCCCGGTGCCCAGGTCCCGTACGTCGACCTCGATGCCGACCGCCTCCGCCCGGGTGCGCACCACCGCGATGGTCTGCGGCAGGCACTCGGCGTCCAGGACGACGCGCGACGACTTCGCCTTCGACGCACGGCGCATCAGCAGGACGGCCTCGGCGACCGCCGTGGACTCGTCGAGCAGGGAGGCGTTGGCGATGTCCAGGCCGGTCAGGCCGGACACCATGGTCTGGAAGTTCAGCAGCGCCTCCAGCCGCCCCTGCGAGATCTCCGGCTGGTACGGCGTGTACGCGGTGTACCAGGCCGGGTTCTCCAGCACGTTGCGGCGGATGACCGGCGGGGTGACGGTGTCGCTGAAGCCCAGGCCGATCATCTGGGTCATCGGGCGGTTCTTCGCCGCCAGCGCACGCAGCTCGGCGGTCGCCTCCTGCTCGGAGGCCGGGGGCAGGCCCAGCGCGCCCGCCGTGCGGATCGCGGCCGGGACGGCCGCCTCGACCAGGGCGTCCAGACTCCCGTACCCGCACTCGGCGAGCATCTTGGCCTGTTCGTGCTCGGAAGGTCCGATGTGACGATCGGCGAAGGACATCGGGAGCTCCTCATCTGCGGGTGGCGGGAACTCCCCCTCTGTCATCGGCACCTGAGAGTTTCACCGCGCTCGCGGCTTTCACCTTGGGTGAGGCGCGATGCGCGCGCCTGCTTTCCAGAGTGGCCTGGCGCGGAGCGGTAACTGGTACCTGAGAGATTGACGGGGAAGTTGCTCCTTCGGTGCCCCAGTGACCTGGGGACTCTCCCGCTCCGGCTCGTGACGGCCTGATGTTCAGTTGTCCGGCTTCAGTCTACAGCGGCGTAACGTACGCGGCCGGGATGCCGCCGTCCACCGGAAACGCGAAGCCGTGATGAACACCGCAGCGTGGACGGGACGAGCGCGCCCTGCGTCGTGGGCAACCGTCGAGATGCGCGGGGGCTGCCGAGCTCTGGTTTTAGAGGGTAGTCTCCACAAACATGGGCCGACCACCACGGCATTCCGCCGACGAGCTGCTGGACGCCGCCGTCCGGCTGTTCGCCGCGGGCGGGCCGGAAGCGGTCACCATGTCGGCGGTGGCGCGGGAGGCGGGCGCGCCGAGCGGATCGGTCTACCACCGCTTCCCGGGACGCCCGGCGTTGCAAGCCGCGTTGTGGCTGCGCACCGTGCGGCGGTTCCATCGCGACTACCTGGCGGTACTGGGCGGAGAACGGCCCCTGGACGCGGCGGCCGCGGCCGTGCGCTGGTGCCGGGAACGGCCCGGGGAGGCCCAGGTGCTGTACGCGGGAAAACGGCTGCTCGGCGCGAGCTCCTGGTCGGCCGAGGACCGCGCCGAGGACGCCCGGTGCGATGCCGCGCTGGACGAGGTGCTGCGCACCGTGGTGCGGCGGCTGCGCGCGCAAACCGGATCGAGTGCCGACGAGCTTCTGCTCGTGCTGATCGACCTGCCGTACGCGGTGGTGCGGCGGTACCTGGCCCAGGGGCGGCCACCACCGGAGTCCGCCGTGGACCTGGTGGCCCGGATCGCCCGCACGATTTCGACCGATGAAGGGACCAACGATGGCTGACGTGATCGACGTGTGGATGCAGCAGCCGAACCAGCGGTTCATGGACCAGCCGTGGCTGGAGACGCTGGTGCGGTGGACCGGCATGGCGCGCCGCGCGCCCCAGCTGTCCGGCACGCTCGACGCGATGGACGAGGCCGGCGTGCGGGTCGCGCTGCTGTCCGCGTGGCACGGGCCGGACGGGGCGCTGATCACCAACGACGAGGTGGCGGAGATCGTGTCCGCGCACCCGGACCGGTTCGCCGGGGTGGCGTCGGTGGATCTGCGCGACCCGGTGCGGGCGGTGCGGGAAATCCGCCGGTGCGTACGGCTCGGCTTCGTCGGGGTGCGGGTGGTGCCGTGGCTGTGGAACCTGCCGCCGAACGACCGGCGCTACTACCCGGTGTACGTGACGTGCGTGGAGGAGGACGTGCCGTTCTGCACGCAGATCGGCCACACCGGGCCGCTGTGCCCGTCCGAGCCGGGGCGGCCGATCCCGTACCTGGACGAGGTGCTGCTGGACTTCCCCGAGCTGACCGTGGTGGGCGGCCACGTGGGCTACCCGTGGATGGCGGAGGTGCTGTCCCTGGCCGCGAAGTACCCGAACTTCCACGTGGACACCTCGGCGTACGCGGTGCACCGGCTGCCCGGGGAGCTGGTGGAGTTCATGCGCGGGCGCGGCCGGGAGCGCGTCCTGTTCGGCAGCAACTACCCGATGATGACCCCGGCCGACGCGTTGAAGCGCCTGCCGGACCTGGACCTGGGAGCGGCGGCGACGGAGCTGTACCTCAGCGGCAACGCCCGGCGGGTGTTCGCACTGCCCAACTGACAAGCCCGTACCCCGTTCGCCGCGGCGCAGGCGCGTGACACCCGGTGGCACGCCACTGCGCCGCGCGGCGGGCCGGTGCGCTCAGCTCGCCGCGGCGATCTGCGCCGGGCGTGTCGTCAGGAGCTGCCGGATCTCGCGGACGGCGGCGCGGCCGGCGCGGTTCGCGCCGATCGTGCTGGCGGACGGGCCGTAGCCCACCAGGTGCAGCCGCGGTTCGGCGACCACGCGCGTGCCGTCCATGCGGATGCCGCCGCCGGGTTCACGCAGGTGCAGCGGCGCCAGGTGATCGAGTGCGGCGCGGAACCCGGTGGCCCAGAGGATCACGTCCACCCGCTGCTCGGTGCCGTCCGCCCAGACCACGCCCGTCCGGGTGATGCGGTCGAACATCGGCTTGCGGGTGAGGATCCCGCGGGCCTGCGCGTCGCGCACCTGGGGGGTGCGCACGAGCCCGGTGACGCTCACGACGCTCGCCGGCGGCAGCCCGGCCCGGACCCGGCGGTCGACCTTCGCAACGGCCTCGCGGCCCAGTTCCGGATTGAACTCCACGTCCTGGAACACCGGCGGCCGGCGGGTGACCCAGGTGGTGCCTCTCGCGAAGTCCGCGATCTCGATCAGCAGCTGCACGGCCGAGGTGCCGCCGCCCACGACCAGGACGTGCTGCCCGCGGAACTCCTCGGCGGTGCGGTAGTCGGCCGTGTGCAACTGGCGGCCGGTGAAGGTTTCCTGCCCCGGGTAGTGCGGCCAGAACGGGCGGGTCCACGTGCCGGTCGCGTTGATGACCGCGCGGGCGGCCCAGGTAGCGCCGGTGGTCTCGACGAGGAGGCGGGGACCCGCATCCCGCACGGCGAGCACCTCGACCGGGCGGTGAACCGGCAGGTCGAAGGTGCGCTCGTAGCGCGCGAAGTACTCGGCCACGACCTCCGACGCCATCCGGTGCTCGTCCTGCTCGTGGAAGGCCATGCCGGGGAGGTCGTGGAAGCCGTGGACCTTGTCCAGCCGCAGCGAGGGCCACCGGTGCTGCCACGCACCGCCCGGCCCGGAGTTCCCGTCGAGGACGACGAATTCCAGACCCGACCGGCGGAGGAAGTAGGCGGACGACAAGCCGGCCTGCCCCGCGCCGATCACCACCACGTCCGTTTCGCTGCGCACACCCGGTACAACCGCCGCCGAACCGTGCCGCTTCCCGGTGGTGGCGCCGGGCACACCGCCGCGCAATTGGCCCCATGTGGTGCAGGCAGGCGGTGTGAGGGCACGCGGGCCGACGCCGGCTCCTGCCCGTAGTGGTGGCGTCAGCGGCGCCACTGGCGGCGCGAGCCGCGGCCGGTAATGCACCGGCCAGCGCCCCCAGCCAGCGGCCCACGACCCCCGCGGCGCGATGGGCAGCGGCTGACCTGCCCTTCCACACCGGTAGCCGGCATCCGCGGCAGGTGGCCGGTGTGGACGCGGATGCCGTGTTCGGCGGCTGGTGGCGATCGTGGAGGGGGCACCCGTGTTCCGCCACCGCCGTCGACGTATGCGGCCGGTGTCCCGGACACCTTCTGGCCGCCGGCGGACGCTTTCGTTGCGGTGCCCGAGGCCGGGCTCCGGTGTGCCCGTCAGCGCAGCACCCACCCGGTTTTGCCGACCGCGGCGGTTGTCAGCGGCGGCGGAGCAGGCGGACGATCGCGACCACCCCGAGCACCGCGGCGACCCCGGCGAGGATCGGCGCCAGGCGCTTGGTCAGGGAGCTGCCGGCGTACTCGAAGAGGTCGATCGCCTCGGCTTCGTGGGGCTGGGGCTTCACCGACTCGAGCTTCGGCTTCTCCGGCGCCGGCTCGGTGGTCACCCCGGACTCGGCCGGCTTCTCCTCCGTGGCCGGGCTCTCCGCGGTACCGAGCCGGTCCGCCAGGTTCGCCGCGAACTGGTCCAGGATCTTGCCACCGACCTCGGAGATCATGCCGCGGCCGAACTGCGCCGGCCGGCCCGTGACGTTCAGATCGGTGGCGACCGTGCCCTTCGTGCCACCGTCGTTCTCCGACAACGTCACCGTGACCGTCGCGGCCGCCGTGCCCGCTCCGCGGGAGTCCTTGCCCGACGCCTTGATCACGATCTTGCGAGCCTGTTCGTCGGTCTCCAGGTACTCGCCGGAACCCTTGTACAGCAGGGAGATCGGGCCCAGCTTCACCTTGACCGTCCCGGTGAACGTCTCGCCCTCGACCTTCGTCAGGGTGGCACCGGGCATGCAGGGCGCAACGCGTTCCGGATCCGTGACCGCCTTCCACACCTCGGCGGGCGGGGCCGGAACGGTGAATTCATGGTCGAGCCGCACGGGCCGACCTCCCTTCTCCAGAAAGCTTCGAGTCCCTCGGACCACCTTAGTGCCGGAACCGGCGCGGGGTGAGTACGCGGGACCGGCATCGGCGCCCGTCGAGCACGGTGCCAGGCCCGTGGCCGTCCCGGCGGGACGGCCGCGGGCCTGCCCGGCCTACACCCCGGCCAGCGCCGCCGACACCGCGCGGCCCGTCAGCACCTTCGCCAGCTCTTGCCGGTATTCGACGTCCGCGTTGCCGTCGGCGGTGGGACTGGTTCCCTCCGCCGCGTGCGCGGCCGCGGAGCGGATCGTCTCGTCCGACGCGGACTGGCCCACCAGCGCCTGCTCGACCGCGGTGGCCCGCACGGGCACCGACGCCATGTTCGTCAGCGCCACCCGGGCCTCGGCGATCGTGTCGCCGTCGGTGCGGACCGTGGCCGCGACGGCGACCATCGACCACGCCTGCGCCACCCGGTTGAACTTCTCGTAGTGAGCCTTCCAGCCGGTGTGCTTGGGCACCCGGACCTCGACCAGGATCTCCGCCGGATCGAGGGCGGTGGTGAAGAAGTCCTGGAAGAACTCCGCCGCCGGCACGGTGCGCCGTCCGCCGCTGCTCGCGATCACCATCTCGGCGTCCAGCGCGAGCGCGGGGGCCAGCAGGTCACCCGCCGGGTCCGCGTGGGCGATCGAGCCGCCGAACGTGCCGCGGTGCCGCACCTGCGGATCGGCCACCGTGTCGGTCGCCTTGGCCAGCAATGCGGCGTGCTCGGCGATCAGCTGATCACGTTGCACGTCGTAGTGCGTGGTCATGGCCCCGATGACGATCGCGTCGCCGTCGTCGCGGACACCCCGCAGCTCGGAGATCTTGCCCAGGTCGATGAGTGTCGTCGGCGCGGCCAGCCGCATCCGAAGCACCGGCAGCAGGCTCTGCCCGCCGGCCAGGACCTTGGCGTCCTCACCGGCCGCGGCCAGCGCCTGCACCGCCTCGTCCACAGTGGACGGAGCGACGTAGTCGAAGGCAGCGGGGATCACTGCGCACCTCCCGAAGCGTCGATGGAACCCAGACCGCCACCGGCCTCCGAGCCGACACCACCGGCGTCGGTCCGGCCGCGGTGGACCGCCGACCACACCCGCATGGGCGAGCACGGCATCTCGATGTCGTTGACGCCGAAGTGCCGCACGGCGTCCACGACCGCGTTGACCACCGCCGGGGTGGACGCGATCGTGCCGGCCTCGCCGACGCCCTTCACACCCAGCGGATTCGACGTCGCCGCCGTCTCCGTGCGGTCGGTGACGAACGACGGCAGGTCGGCCGCCGAGGGCAGCAGGTAGTCGGCGAACGTGCCGGTGGTGAGCGTGCCGCTCTCGTCGAACACCGCCTCCTCGTAGAGCGCCTGGGCGATGCCCTGGGCGAGACCGCCGTGCACCTGCCCCTCCACGATCAGCGGGTTGACCACCTTGCCGACGTCGTCCACGCAGACGTACGAGCGCAACCGCACCCGCCCGGTCTCGGTGTCCACCTCGGCCGCGCAGAGGTGGGTGCCGTGCGGGAACGAGAAGTTCTCCGGGTCGAACACGGCCTCGGAGTCCAGCGTCGGCTCCATGCCCTCGGGCAGGTTGTGCGCGGCGAACGTCGCGAACGCGACGTCCTGGATGGTCGTGGACGTGTCCGTGCCGCGGACGGTGAACTTGCCGCCCTCGAACTCCAGGTCGTCCGGCGAGCACTCGAGCAGGTGCGCGGCGATCGCCCGCGCCTTGTCCACCACCTTCTCGGCCGCCTTCACCACGGCGATGCCGCCGACCGCCAGCGACCGCGATCCGTAGGTGTCCATGCCCTTGTGCGAGGACTGCGTGTCGCCGTGGATGACCTCGATGTCCTCGAACGCCACCCCGAGCCGGTCGGCGACGATCTGGCTCCACGCCGTCTCATGCCCCTGCCCGTGCGCCGAGGCACCGGTGACGACCTCGACCTTGCCCGTGGGCAGCACCCGGACCGCCGCGTGCTCCCAGCCGCCCGCGCCGTAGTCGAGCGAGCCGAGCACCCGCGACGGGGCGAGACCGCACATCTCGGTGAACGTGGAGATGCCGATGCCCAGCTGGACCGGGTCGTTGCGCTCCCGGCGTTCCCGCTGCTCGCGGCGCAGGCCGTCGTAGTCGAACAGCTCCTTGGCCCGCGCGGTGGCGGCCTCGTAGTTGCCCGAGTCGTAGGTCAGCCCGCACACCGTGGTGAACGGGAACTCCTCGTGCTTGATCCAGTTCTTCTCCCGCAGCTCCAGCGGGTCCATGCCGAGCTCGGCGGCGAGCTCGTCCATGATCCGCTCGATCGCGAACGTGGCCTCCGGCCGCCCGGCGCCCCGGTAGGCGTCGGTGAGCGTGGTGTTGGTGAACACGTTGGTGCAGGCGAAGTGGTACGCCGGGACCTTGTAGATCGCGTTGAACATGAACGCGCCCAGGATCGGCACGCCGGGGCCGACCAGACCGTTGTAGGCGCCCATGTCGGCCATCAGCTCGACCTTGAGACCGGTCACCTTCCCGTCGCGGGTCGCGCTGATCGTGATGTCCTGGATCTGGTCCCGGCCGTGGTGCGCGGTCTGCATGGCCTCCGAGCGGGTCTCGGTCCACTTGACCGGCTTGCCGAGCCGCTGCGCGATGAGGACCGTCATGGTCTCCTCGGGCAGCACGGCGATCTTGCCACCGAACCCGCCGCCGACGTCCGGGGCGATGACCCGCAGCTTGTGCTCCGGGATGCCGAGCGTCAGGGCGGTCATCGTCTTGAGGATGTGCGGGACCTGGGTGGCCGACCACATGGTGATCTGGGTGCCGGTCGGGTCGACCACGACCGACCGCGGTTCCATGAACGCCGGCACCAGCCGCTGCTGGCGGAAGCGGCGCCGGAGCACCACCTCGCCGCTCGAAATGGCCTCCTCGACGTTCTCCCCGGTGCCTGCCTCGGCCGAGTCGAAGACCCACGTGGCCTGCTTGTTGGTGCCGAGCTCCTCGTGGACCAGCGGCGCGCCCTCGGCGAGGGCGTTCTCCAGGCCGAGGACCACGGGCAGTTCCTCGTAGTCCACGTCGATGGCCTCGAGCGCGTCGGCGGCCTCCGCCTTGCTGCGGGCCACCACCACGGCGACACCCTCGCCGGCGAAGTTGACCTGGTCGGCGGCGAGCACCGGCCGCCGCGGCTGCTTCATGTCCGGCGTGATCGGCCACGCGCAGGGCATGCCGATCGCGCTGTCCGGGTCGAGGTCGCGGGCCGTGTAGACCGCCACCACGCCCGGCATGTCCCGCGCCGCCGACGTGTCGATGGAATTGATCCGGGCGTGCGCGAACGGACTGCGCAGGATCGCCACGTGGAGCATGCCGGGCAGGGTGATGTTGTCCGTCCAGCGGGTGCGGCCGGTGATGAGCCGCGCGTCCTCCTTGCGCGTGCGTGCCTTGCCGACCTCGGGTTCGATCGTCGACGTCATGTCACTCGCCTCCGCCCGCGAACGCGCCGGAGGTGCGGGTGACGTCGTCACCCTGCACGCGCTCGGCCTCGGGACCCGCTCCGGGGCTCATCCGCTGTGCCGCGTCCCGCACGGCCCGGACGATGTTCTGGTATCCCGTGCAGCGGCACAGGTTGCCCTCGAGCCCCTCGCGCACGGCTTGCTCGTCCGGATCCGGGTTGTCGGCGAGCAGGTCGATCGACTGCATGATCATGCCCGGTGTGCAGAACCCGCACTGCAGCGCGTGGTTGTCGTGGAACGCTTCCTGCACGGGGTGGAGCCGGCCGTCGCGGGCCAGACCCTCGATGGTGGTCACCTCGGCGCCGTCGGCCTGCACGGCCAGGACCGAGCAGGACTTCACGCTGTGCCCGTTGAGGTGCACGGTGCAGGCACCGCAGTTGCTGGTGTCGCATCCGACCACGGTGCCGATTTTCCCGAGCGTCTCCCTCAGGTAGTGAACGAGCAACGTGCGGGGTTCGACCTCGTCGGTGTAGCTGGTTCCGTCCACGGTGACGGTGATGCGCATGAGGCCTCCAGTGGTGGGAGCTGGGTGATCGGCTTCACAACCGAGCGTGCTACGTCCGTGCCGTTCGGACAAGTCCTGGTTGGGTGACGCTTGGACCGGGCTCCCGCGGATGCGCGAGAACTGCCTGCTCCATCACCGCATCCGCGGAACCGCTGTCACGAAGTGACCGGTCGCGGACGCACGAGAGGGCTCAGCCGTGAATGCGTCCGGACAGCTCGGTGAGCCGCCGGCCGCCGCCGCCCCACCGCAACGCGATGATTTCCGCGGCGATCGACACCGCCGTCTCCTCCGGCGTCCGCGCCCCGAGATCGAGTCCGATCGGGGAGGACAACCGCGACAGTTCCACCTCCGACAATCCGGCCTCACCCAGCCGGGCGAGGCGGTCCTCGTGGGTGCGCCGCGAACCCATCGCGCCGATGTACCCGACGTCCAGCCGCAGCGCGACCTCCAGCAACGGCACGTCGAACTTCGGGTCGTGGGTGAGCACCGCGATCACCGTCCGCCGGTCGATCCGGCCGGCTGCGGCCTCCGCCTGCAGGTAGCGGTGCGGCCAGTCCACCACCACCTCGTCCGCTTCCGGGAAGCGGGAGGCGGTGGCGAAGACCGGGCGCGCGTCGCACACGGTCACGTGGTAGCCGAGGTAGGAACCCATGCGCGCCATCGCGGCGGCGAAGTCGATCGCGCCGAACACCAGCATCCGCGGCTGTGGTTCGAAGGAGTTGACGAACACCGCCATGCCCTCGCCGCGCCGCTCGCCCTCGAGCCCGTAGTGCAGGGTTCCGGTGCGCCCGGCCGCGAGCAGGCCCCGTGCGTCGTCGGCCACGGCGTCGTCGATCCGGTCCGTGCCCAGCGTGCCGGCCGTGCGGTCCGGCCATACGATCATGTGCCGCCCGCGCCGCCGCGGGTCCTCGTGCTCGATCACCGTGACGACCGCGACCGGCTCGCCCCGGTGGACGGAATCGCCGACGTCGCCCAGTTCGGGAAAGGTCTGCCGGTCGATCCGCTCCACGTAGATGTCGATGATCCCGCCGCAGGTCAGGCCCACCGCGAATGCGTCGTCGTCGCTGACGCCGTAGCGCTGCAGGACCGGCTCGCCGTCGGCGACGACCTGCTGCGCCAGCTCGTACACCGCGCCTTCGACGCACCCGCCGGACACGCTGCCGGTCGCGGAACCGTCCGCGCCGACCAGCATCGCCGCGCCGGGCGCGCGTGGCGCGGACGAGAACGTGGCCACCACCGTGCCCACGCCGACGGCCTCGCCCGCGCTCCAGCGCTTGTACAACTCGTCCAGTACGTCATGCATCGCGGATCTCCTGCAGCAGTCGTTCCAGGGTCGCCAGGCTGTGGCCGGCCAGCAGTCGGTCGACGTGCGGGAGCGCGGCCGCGATGCCGGACTGCACCGGAGCGTAGCCTTCGCGTCCCGCGTGCGGGTTCACCCAGAACACCGCGTGCGCCAGACGCCGCATCCGCGCCATCTGCTCGCCGAGCAGCGCCGGATCGCCGCGCTCCCAGCCGTCGGAGAACACCACGACGACCGACCGGCGCGCCAGCCCGCGCTGCCCCCAGCGGTCGAGGAAGATCCGCAGCGTCTCGCCGAGCCGGGTGCCGCCCGCGAAGTCCGGCACCGCGCTGCCGGCGGCGAGCATGGCGCGCTCCGGATCGCGCTGCCGCAGCTGCCGGGACACCCTGGTCAGCCTCGTGCCGAGGGTGAACACCTCGACCGCGGCGGGCGCGCGGCGGACGACCACGTGCGCGAACCGCAGCAGCGCGTCGGCGTACGGGCTCATCGAGCCGGACACGTCGAGCAGCAGCACCACCCGGCGCGGCCGCGTCGCGCGGTCGCGGTGCACGAGCCGGACCGGTTCCCCGCCGCCGGCCAGCATCGCCCGCAGGGTCCGTCCGCCGTCCAGCGATCCGCGCCGCGCCGGCCGGACCCGCAGCGACTTGCGCATCGGCGGCTGCGGCCGCAGCACCGCCATCAGCTCCCGCAGGTGTTCCCGTTCGGCCTTGGTCAGCTCCGCGAGGTCGCGTTCGCGCAGCACCTCGGCGTCGGTGGCGGCAACCCGCAGCTCGTCGTCGTCCGCGCCGGACTCGCCCTCGCCCGCGGACCGGGAGACCAGGGCCGCGATGCGGGCCCGCTGCTCGCGGCGGACCGTGGCCGGCCGCGGTTCCGGTGGCGCGGCGGCGAACCACTGGGCGAACGCGTCGTCGTAGCGGATCAGGTCGTCCGGCTCGGAGCACAGCGTGAGCCGCCCCGCCCAGTACAGCTGGTCGGCGTCGCCGACGTCGAGCCGTTCGACCGCGTCCAGGTACGCCTGCACCCGCTGCGGTCCGCAAGCGACGCCGGCCACGCGCAGCGCGGCCGCGAAACCGACGAAACCCGGCAGCGGGTCGCTGGTGCTCACCCGCCCATTGTTACGCGAAAATCCGATGTGAGGGGGATCGCCCCGGAACGGCGTCAGCGGGTCGTGGCCGCGGCGATCACCTCGTCGAGGACCTCGCGGGAGCGCAGCAGGTCGCGGATCATCCGGTCGATGCGCTCGCGCTCATCTCGCAGATCGGCCACCAGCTTCGCGCCGGCGATCCGGGACGGGCCGCGGTCACCGTCATGCATGCAGGGCAGCAGCTGCGCGATCTTCGCGCTGCACAACCCGGCGGCGAACAGTTCCTGGATGCGGATGACGCGGTCGACCGCGGCCTCGGCGAACTCCCGCTGACCGCCCGCGGTGCGCTCGGCCGTCAGCAGCCCCTGCTTCTCGTAGTAACGCAGCGAGTGTTCGCTGACACCGGTGCGCCGCGCCAGCTCGCCGATCCGCATCGTCACCTCCGGACTTGAACCTCGCACGAATACTAGGTTTTACCTTCGGCGCATGGCGAACACACTGTTCGACCAGGTCCGCCTCGGCTCGCTGCTCCTGCCCAACCGCCTCGTGATGGCACCCATGTCCCGCACGCGCGCCAGCGCGGACGGCGTCCCGCAACCGATCATGGCCACCTACTACCGGCAGCGCACGACGGCCGGCCTGATCATCGCCGAGGCGACCACCCCGAACCGGGTGGGGCAGACCTACCCGAACATCCCGGGCATCCACCGGGCCGCACAGGTGGACGGCTGGCGCCGGGTCACCGCCGCGGCAGGCGGGCGGATGTTCCTGCAGCTGCAGCACGGCGGGCGGATCGGACATCCGGACAACAGCGGCCTGCATCCGGTCGCGCCGTCGCCGATCCCCTTGCCGGGCACCATCTTCACCCGCGACGGCCACCGGCCCACCGTGACGCCGCGGGAGATGACCACCGGCGAGATCACCGCGACGATCGCGGACTTCGCGGCCGCCGCGCGCAACGCGATCGACGCGGGCTTCGCCGGTGTCGAGGTGCACGGCGGGAACGGCTATCTGCTGCACCAGTTCCTCGCGCACAACACCAACCACCGGACCGACTCCTACGGCGGACCGGTCGCCAACCGGGTCCGGTTCGTGGTCGAGGTCGTGCGCGCGGTGGCCGGTGCGATCGGAGCCGGCCGCGTCGGGCTGCGCATCTCGCCCGGAAACACGGCCAACGGCATCGAGGAGGGCGACACTGGGGCCATCTACCGCACGCTCCTCGGCGAGCTGGCCGGCGACGGGCTGGGCTACCTGCACGTCGCCTTCGCCGATCCGGAGGACGGGTTCTTCCGCGCGGAGTGGCCCGGTGTGCTGATCGCGAACCCGAAGCTGCCGTGGCCGGGCCCGCTTCCCGGGGACGGCGGCAGGCGGGCGGGCGAGCGGCTGCTCGCGGCGGGCGCGGACCTGGTCGCGCTCGGGCGCGCGTTCCTCGCCAACCCGGACCTGGTGGCGCGGCTGCGTGCCGGTGCGCCGCTGAACCCGTTGCGCGACAGGGAATTCCTGTACACCGGCGGTGAGTCGGGCTACACCGACTACCCCGTGCTCGATACCGTCGCCGGGTGACTCATCTCGACCGGACCCGAACCGCCTACGACACCGTGGCCGCCGACTACGCCCGGCTCGTCGAAGGGCTTCTGGAGCAGACCCCCGAGGACCGCGCCATGCTGGGGCTCTTCGCGGAGTACGTGCGCGCGGGCGGCGGGCAGGTGGCAGACATCGGCTGCGGCACGGGGCGGGTGACGACCTATCTGGACTCGCTGGGGCTCCCCGTCTTCGGTATCGACCTCTCGCCCGGAATGGTGGCCGAGGCGCGACGGCGCTACCCGCACCTGCGGTTCGAGGTCGGCCCGATGGCGGACCTCGCGCTGGCGGACGGGAGCCTCGGCGGGATCCTCGCCTTTTACTCGATCATCCACACCCCGCCCGAGCTGCTGCCGGAGGTGTTCGCGGAGTTCGCGCGGGTGCTGGTGCCGGGCGGCCACCTGATGCTGGCCTTCCAGGTGGGCGACGAGCGCCGGAGCTTCGAGCGGGCCTACGGGCACGCGGTCTCCTTCGATGCCTACCGGCTGCCGCCGGACCGCGTCACGGAGCTGCTGGCGGAAGCGGGGATCTCCGTGACCGCACGGCTGGTCCGGCAGCCCGCCTTCGAGCACGAGGGGACTCCGCAGGCCTACCTGCTCGCCCACCGCGTGCGCTGAGCTGGTGGTCCAGCCGCCGCATCGCCGACGGTGCCTAGGCGAGGACCGCGTCGAGCTTCGCGCGGACGCGGTCGAGATCCTCGGAGTACTTGAGGACCGCCCCGAGCGTGCGGGCGGCGATGTCGGCGTCCAGCTCGGAGCGGTTCAGCGTCACCAGCGCCTGCGCCCAGTCCAGCGACTCGGCGATACCCGGCGGCTTGAGCAGCTCCAGCTCACGCAGCCGGCGGACGGCCGCGGCGATCTGCGTCGCGAGCCGTTCACCGACCCCGGGCAGCCGGCGGCGCAGGATGGCGACCTCACGGGCCAGGTCGGGGTGCTCCAGCCAGTGGTAGAGGCACCGCCGTTTCAACGCGTCGTGCACCTCGCGGGTGCGGTTGGAGGTCAGCAGCACCAGCGGCGGGCGTTCGGCGCGGATCTCGCCGAACTCCGGGATCGTGACGGCGTTCTCGTCGAGCAGCTGCAGCAGGAATGCCTCGAACTCGTCGTCGGCGCGGTCGATCTCGTCGACCAGCAGGACGCACGGCGATTCCTTGAGCGCGCGCAGCAGCGGCCGGGCCAGCAGGAACCGCTCGGTGAACAGCGACTGCTCGGCGGTGTCGACGTCCAGCCGCTCGCTGCCCGCCTCCAGCGCACGCAGGTGCAGCAGCTGGCGCGGGAAGTCCCATTCGTACAGCGCCTGCGCCGCGTCGATGCCCTCGTGGCACTGCAACCGCACCAGCGGCAGTCCGAGCGCCTCCGACAGGGACACGGCCAGCGAGGTCTTCCCCGTGCCGGGTTCGCCTTCGCAGAACAGCGGGCGCTGCATGCGCAGCGCCAGGAAGGCGGCGGTGGCGACACCCTCGTCGGCGAGGTAGCCGACCCGGTCCAGCTCCGTCGCCAGCTCTTCGGGTGAGTTGACCTTCACCCCTTCCACCCTAAGGGGTCGGCGGGCGGTTGACACACCACTCGGAGCCCTTTACCTTTGATAGCAAATCAAATTTGTCATCAAGGAGAGTTGGCATGCCGCACCTGACCGTCCACGCCCTCGAAAGCGACCTCACCGGCCGCGAGACGGCGTTGATCGAAGCGCTGACCGACGCGGTGGTCGCGGTGTACGGGGACTGGGCACGTGACCTGGTGGACGTACGGCTGATCGGCCTGCCGCCGAACCGGTGGGGCATCGGCGGCAAGCCGGCCGAGTCGCCCGCGCCGACCGTCACCTTCGGCATCAAGGAGAGCGTCTTCGCCCGCCCGGACGCGGACGAAATCGTCGCACGGCTGGTCACGGAGGTGACCGGCGCGATCGTCGCCGTGTGCGGCGAAGGCGTCCGCTCCGGGGTCACCGTCGATCTGGTGGGTACACCCGTCGGCCGCAGCGGCGTGGGCGGGGTGGTCGTCGCCGCTTAACGAGCCAGGTCCGCCGGGGTGTCCACGTCCTCGCCGCCGCCCAGGTCGGCGCACTCCACCAGCCGCAGGTCGGGGCGGCCGCGCAGCCAGTCACGCGCGCCGCGGTCGCCGGAGGCGCTGTCCGCGACCTCGCGCCACCAGCGGCGGCCCAGCAGCACCGGGTGACCGGGCACCCCGTCGTAGGCGGCGCGGGCGACCACCTCGGGTGCGGCCAGCGCACGCAGCCGCGCCACGATCCGCGCGTCCACGCCCGGCAGGTCCACCAGGTGCACCAGCACCGCATCCGCCTCGGGCAACGCCCGCAAACCCGCGCGCAGCGACGCCCCCATCCCGCGGGCCCAGTCCGGCGATTCCACCGCCAGCCCGGGAGCGGGCAGCAAGGCGCGCACCTGCGCAGCCTGCGCGCCCACCACCACGCGGATCGGCGCGCACCCGCCGTCGGTCAGGACCCGCAACGCCCGGCGCAGCAACGGCTCCCCGGCCAGCTCGACCAGGGCCTTGGGTTTGCCGAACCGGCGCCCGGCACCCGCCGCGAGCAGCAGACCCGCACACTCAGCCACGGCGGGCCTGCGCGGGCGCGACGGCCAGGTCGTCCTCGATGCGCTTCGCGGCGGCCAGCAACGGCGGCACCATCTCCTCGACCACCGTCTCGCGCGGCGTCCGGCTGGCGTGCGTGGACACGTTCACCGCGGCGACGACGGTGCCGTGCCGGTCCCGGATCGGCGCCGCCACCGACCGCAGGCCCTCCTCCAGCTCCTGGTCGACCAGCGCCCACCCCTGCTGCCGGACCGCGGCCAGCTCCACTCGCAGCGCCGCCGGAGAGGTCAGCGTGTGCGAGGTGAGCCGCTCCAGGTTCGCCTGCTCCAGGTACGCCGCGAAGCCCTCCTCGCCGAGACCGGCGAGCAGCACGTGCCCCATCGACGTGGCGTAGGCGGGGAACCGGGTGCCCACGTTGATGCTCACCGTCATGATCCGGGACACCGCGACCCGCGCGACGTAGACGATGTCGGCCCCGTCGAGCACCGACACCGAGCTGGACTCGCGCACCTCCGCCGACAGGCGCTCCAGGTGCGGCTGCGCGACCTCGGGCAGCGTCATGCTGGACAGGAACGCGTACCCGAGTTCCAGTACGCGTGCGGTCAGCGAGAAGTGCTTGCCGTCGGTGCGCACGTAGCCGAGGTCGGCCAGCGTCAGCAGGAACCGGCGGGCCGCCGCACGGGTGAGCCCGGTCGAGCGGGCCACGTCGGACAGCGTCAGCTCCGGTGCGCCGGCACCGAACGCGCGGATCACGGCCAGCCCGCGTTCCAGCGACTGGACGTGGTGCGCGCCGCGCTCGGTCGGTTCCACCATGCTCGCCAATCTAACGTGGTGCGAAGCGCCTGCGTCGAGGGTGCGGGTGGGGTTACCGGTCGCGCGGCTGGGCGGTGGGTTCGCCCATCTCGGCCAGGGTCCGCTGCGCGATCGCGAACGCCTCGTTGGCCGCCGGGACGCCCGCGTACACGCCCGCGTGCAGCAGCACCTCGCCGATCTCGTCCGCGGTCAGGCCGTTGCCGATCGCCGCGCGGACGTGCATGGCGATCTCGCCGTGGCAGTGCAGCGCGGTCAGCACGGCCAGCGTGATGCAGCTGCGCGTCTTGCGGTCCAGGCCCTCGCGGGTCCAGATCGAGCCCCACGCGGCACGCGTGATGTAGTCCTGGAACTTGCGGGTGAAGTCGGTGGCGTTGCCGGCCGCGCGATCGACGTGCGCGTCCCCCAGCACCTCGCGCCGGACCCGCATGCCCGCCTCGTACAGCTCGTCGCTCATCGCGCCCCCTTCAGGTGCTCCAGCAGCAGCTCGGTGAACTTCTCCGCCTGCTCGTAGCTGCCGAGGTGCGCCGCGTGGGCGAGGACCTCGAAGCGCGCGCCCGGGATGCCCTCGGCGATCAGCCGGCCGTGCGACGGCGGCAGGGCGGCGTCGTCGGCGCCGGAGATCACCAGGGTCGGCACGCCGATCCTGCCCAGCCCGGCGGTCAGGTCGAGCCCGGCGATCGCTTCGCAGCACGACGCGTACCCCTCGGCCGGGGTGGTCTCGGTCATCCGCCGCAGTTCCGCGGCCCGTTGCGGGTGCGCGGCGATCCAGCCCGGCGTGAACCACCGGCCGATGCTGCCCTCGGCGATGCGCGCCATGCCCTCGGCCCGCACCTGCCGCGCGCGCTGCGTCCACATGTCGGCGTTGCCCGGCCGGGCCGAGGAGAACGCCAGGGTCAGCGACCGGATCCGCGACGGTACGTGCTGCCCGAGCCAGGCGCCGGTCATGCCGCCCAGCGACAGGCCGACGAAGTGCGCGGAGGCCACGCCGAGCGTGTCGAGCAGCTCGACGACGTCGCCGCCGAGATCGGCGATGGAGTACGGGCCGGGCGGCACCGGCGAGTTCCCGTGCCCGCGCGTGTCGTAGCGGACGACGCGGAACCCGTTGTCGGTCAATGGTTTCACCTGCGGGTCCCACATGCGCAGGTTGCTGCCGATGGAGTTGCTGAGGACGACGACCTCACCGGAGTCACCGCCGCCCGCGATGTCGTGGTGGACCCTCACCGCGTTTCCTTCCGTTTCTCGTGTGCGGCCAGCACCCGTTCGGTGAACACGCGCGCGCTCCCCAGGTAGCCCGCGGGGTCGAGCAGCTCTTCGATGCCCGCGCGGGTGAGGTGCTTGCCCACCAGCGGGTCCCCGGCCAGCAGGTCGGCCAGCGCACCCTCGCCGGCCAGGGCGCGCCGGGTGCACGCGCTGACCGCGTCGTGCGCTTCGAGCCGGCCGGCCTCGGCCGCCAGCGCGGTGGTGACCCGTTCGGACAGCAGCGCGCCCCCGGTGATGTCCAGGTTGGCCCGCATCCGGTCCGCGTCCACCTGGAGACGGTCCAGGCTGGTGCGCAGCCAGTGCACCGCGGATCCGGTGCTGCGGAACAGTTCGGTGAGCGGGCGCCACTCGGCGTGCCACGATCCGGCGGCGCGCTGGTGCTCCTGCGCCATCGCGCCGAGCAGGGTCGCGACCAGCCCCGGCGCCTGCTGGGCGGCAGCGTTCGCGGCGACCGCGGCGACCGGGTTGCGCTTGTGCGGCAGCGTCGAGGAACCGCCGCTGCCCTCCGCCACCTCGGCCACCTCGGCGACCTCGGTCTGGGCCAGCAGCACCAGCGACCGCGATATCCCGGCGACCACTCCGGACAGTGCGCCGAGCGCGGCGGCCAGCTCGGCGATCCGGGTGCGCTCGGTGTGCCAGGGCAGGACCGGTTCGTCCAGCCCGAGGCGCCGCGCGAACGCGGCCAGCACCGCCGGGCCCCGCTCGCCGAGCGACGCGAGCGTGCCGGTCGCACCGCCCAGCTGCACGGCGAACCGCTGCGCGCGCAACCGGTCGGCCGCCGCGTCGAGCCCGGACAGCCAGCCGGCGGTCTGGAACCCGAACGTCACCGGCAGCGCCTGCTGCAGCAGCGTCCGTCCCGCTTGGACGGTCCCGGCGTGCTCCCGGGTCAGTTCCGCGAGCCGGTCCGCACAGGCCGCGGCCTCGTCGAGCAGCACCGCCGAGGCACGCCGGGACACCAGCATCGCGGCGGTGTCCACAATGTCCTGAGTGGTCGCGCCGAGGTGCACCACCCGGCCCGCCTCGCCGCCGACCCGCGCGGTCAGCTCCCGCACCAGCGGCGCGGCCGGGTTCCCCACGCCCACCGACTTCTCCCCGATCGCGGCGGCGTCGAAGCCGCCGTCCCGGGCCACCGCCGCGATCCGGTCCGCGTGCTCCCGCGGGATCACGCCCGCGTCCGCCTCCGCGGCGGCCAGCGCCGCCTCCGCGTCGAGCAGACCCCGCAACCACGCGGCGTCGGACACCTCGGCGCGGACCGGTCCGGCGGCCAGCATCGGGTCGAACAGCTCAGACATCGAAGAACACTGTCTCAGCCACGCCCTGCAACCGCACGTCGAAGCGGTACCCGTCCGCGGTCCGCTCCGCGATCAGCGTGCCGCGCCGCTCCGCGGGAACCGAGTTCAGCACCGGGTCGGCGGCGTTGGACTCGGCGTGGTCCGGGAAGTAGATGCGGGTGATGACCCGGTTGAGCAGTCCGCGCGCGAACACCGACACGTCGATGTGCGGTGCCTGCATCGACCCGCTCTCGCCCGGGATCGCGCCCGGCACCAGGGTCAGGATCGCGTAGCTGCCGTCCGGTTCGGTCGGGCACCGGCCGAAGCCGCGGAACCCGGGCACCCGGCCACGCGGGTCGTCCGGGTGGTCGAAGCGGCCCCGCGGATCGGCCTGCCAGGTCTCGATCATCGCGTCCGGGATCGGGGTGCCCGCGCCGTCGGTGACGGTGCCCCGGATCCACACCGCGCCCGGGGTGCCCTCGGGCACCACGGTGGGACCGTCCGCCCAGGGCAGGCCGATCGCGAGGTAGGGGCCCACGGTCTGCGACGGGGTGCTCATTCTTCCTCTTCCTCGTTCTCGAAGACGGACTGCTCACGGCCGCGGACCACGATGTCGAACTCGAAGGCCAGTGCCCAGTGGTCGGTGGTGCGGCGGTAGTCGAAGCGGGAGATCATCCGCTGCCGCGCCTTCTCGTCCGGGATCGAGTTGAAGATCGGGTCCTGGAAGAACAGCGGGTCGTCCGGGAAGTACATCTGCGTCACCAGGCGCTGCGTGAACGCCTGGCCGAACACCGAGAAGTGGATGTGCGCGGGCCGCCAGGCGTTGTCGTGGTTCTTCCACGGGTAGGCACCCGGCTTGATGGTGGTGAACTCGTACCGGCCGTCGGCATCGGTGACGGTGCGGCCGACGCCGTCGAAGTTCGGGTCCAGCGGCGCCGGCCAGTTGTCGCCGATGTGCCGGTAGCGGCCGCCCGCGTTGGCCTGCCAGATCTCGATGAGCGAGTCCGGGATGCCGCGGCCGTCGCCGTCCAGCAGGCGGCCGTGCACCAGGATCCGCTGACCCTGCGGCTCCTCGGCGTGCCGGCGGGTCAGGTCGTTGTCGAGCTCGCCGATCCGGCCCGGGCCGAGCAGCGGGCCGGTCACCTCGGTGAGCATCTGCGGCAGCAGCACGAGCGGCTGTTTCGGGTGCCGCAGCGCCGTCGACCGGTACCCCGGCGAGTCCAGCGGCGGGTGCGTGCCCGCTGGGTCCCGCCGGTAACGCGGCAGGATCAGCTTGTCGCCCGTCGGTGCTGCCATGACACGGTCTTCCTTTCTCCTCACGCTTCCAGCACGACCGCGAGCCCCTGGCCCACGCCGATGCAGAGGGCCGCCAGGCCGTAACCGCCGCCGCGGCGGCGCAGCTCGTGGGCCAGCGACGCGAGAACCCGGCCACCGGAGGCGCCCAGCGGATGGCCGATCGCGATCGCGCCGCCGTTGACGTTCACGATCGACGGGTCGAGCTCGGGCCAGTCGGCGAAGCAGGCCAGGCACTGCGCGGCGAACGCCTCGTTCAGCTCGACCGCGGCCAGCTGGTCCCAGCCGATCCCGGCCCGCTCCAGCGCGATCTCCGCCGCGCGCACCGGGCCGATGCCGAAGACGTCCGGATCCACGCCGGCCGCGCCGCGCCCGGCGATGCGCGCCAGCGGCGTGATGCCGAGCCGGTCCGCCGCGGCCTGGTCGCCGAGCAGGACGGCGGAGGCGCCGTCGTTGAGCGGCGAGGCGTTGCCGGCGGTGATGGTGCCCTCCGCGCGGAAAGCGGGCCGGAGCGCGGCGAGCTTCTCCGGTGTCGAGTCGGGGCGGATGCCCTCGTCGCGGGTGAGGCCGGTGCCGGGCACGGGGACGACGTGGTCGTCGTAGAAGCCGGAGTCCCACGCCTTCGCCGCGTTGCGGTGGCTGCGCAGGGCGAACTCGTCCTGAGCGGCACGGGTGATGCCGTACTTCTCCGCCAGCCGCTCGGTGCTCTCCCCCAGCGAGATCGTCCACTGCCCGGGCATCTCCGGGTTGACCATCCGCCAGCCGAGCGTGCTCGAGTGCAACGTCTGGTTCGCGGCGGCGTACGGCTTCTCCGCCTTGAGCAGGATCAGCGGTGCCCGGCTCATCGACTCCACCCCACCGGCGACGACCAGGGACGCGTCGCCGGTCGTGATGGTGCGGCTGGCCTGCATCACCGCGTCCAGGCCGGACCCGCACAGCCGGTTCACCGTGGTGCCGGGCACCGAGGTCGGCCAGCCCGCGAGCAGCGCCGCCATGCGCGCCACGTTGCGGTTGTCCTCGCCGGCCTGGTTCGCGTCGCCGAGCACGACCTCGTCGACCGTGCCCGGATCGAAGCCGGTGCGGGCGGCGAGCGCACGCAGCACGTGCGCGGCGAGGTCGTCCGGACGGACCCCGGCGAGCGCGCCCCCGTACCGGCCGAACGGGGTCCGGACGGCGTCGAGGACGAAAGCGCCGGTCGTGTTGTTCGGTGTCACCCTGTTTTCCGACGTCACCGTGCCGCCTTCAGTTCGCGTAGTGCCGTCAGCTCGGCCTCGGTGGGCGGAGGCGTGGTCGTCAGTTCCGGCGCGACGGTCAGGTCCCAGCCGGTCGCCTCCCTGACCTGCTCGACCGTGACGCCCTCGTGGATCTGGGTCAGCACGAGCTCGGCGGTCCCCGGGTCGGGACGCAGCACACCCAGGTCGGTGATCACCAGCGTCGGGCCGGCCCCGGGCAGGCCCAGTTTCTCCCGGTCGCCCTTGCCGCGGCCGTGGCCGAAGGAGGTGATGAAGTCGACCTGCTCGACGAAGCTGCGCCTGCTCTGCCGCACCACGACGTAGACCTCCCGGCAGTTGGCGGCGATCTCCGGCGCACCACCCGCGCCGGGCAGCCGCACCTTCGGGCTGGCGTAGTCGGGGCCGATGACGGTGGTGTTGATGTTGCCGAACCGGTCCAGCTGGGCCGCGCCGAGGAAGCCGATGTCGATGCGGCCGGGTTGCAGCCAGTAGTTGAACACCTCGGGGACGCTGATGACGGCGTCCGCGGTGTCGGCGAGGATGCCGTCACCGATGGAGGCGGGCAGCCGGGTGGGCTTGGAGCCGAGGGTGCCGGACTCGTAGACGAGCACGAGGTCCGCGGCGTGCGTGCGGCGGGCGAGGTTGGCGGCGGTGGAGGGCAGGCCGATACCGACGAACACGCGCTGGCCGCCGGACAGGGCGCGGGCCGCGGCCACCGACATCATCTCGTCGGACGTGTACGCCCGCTCGTCCGTCGCGGTCACTTCGCCACCTCCTGGCTGAACACCTTCTCGTCCAGCCACCGCTGGAACGAGTCCCTCTCCCGCCCAATGGAATCCCAATACGCGTAATAGTCGTTGTCGCGCTCGGAATACCCCGCGGCATAGGACGGGTGCGCCCCGCCGGGCACCTCCGCGACGGCGGTGACGGCCCAGGCGGGCAGGATGACCTGACCGGGCACCGGGGTCAGCTCGTCGACGATCTCCTCGACGGTGACCAGGCTGCGTTTCGCGGCGAGCACCGCTTCCTTCTGCACGCCGACCAGGCCCCACATCTGCACGTTGCCGGCGCGGTCGGCGCGCTGCGCGTGGATGATCGAGACGTCCGGGTTGAGGGCGGGCACCGCGGCCAGCTCCGCGCCGGTGAACGGGCAGGTGATGGTCTTGATGGTGTCCGTGTGCCGGGGCAGGTCCGTGCCGCGGTAGCCGCGCAGGACCGCGAACGGCAGCCCGGAGGCACCGGCGACGTAGCGGTTGGCCATGCCGGCGTGGCTGTGCTCCTCGATCTCCAGCGGCACCGGCCAGGAGTTCTGCACCGCGTCGCGGAAGCGGTGCAGCGAGCCCACACCGGGGTTGCCGCCCCAGGAGAAGATCAGCTTCTTGGCGCACCCGGCACCGATGAGCTGGTCGTAGACGATGTCCGGGGTCATCCGGACCAGCGTGAGGTCCCGGCGCCGCTGGCGGATGATCTCCTGGCCCGCGGCGTGCGGAATCAGATGGGTGAACCCTTCGAGGGCGACCGTGTCCCCGTCGTGCACCAGCTGGGCGACGGCATCACGGAGCGACGTTGTCTCGGCCATTGCGCTGCTCTCGTTCACTCGAGTTGTTCGCATTACGCACAGAAGTTCTTAATATGAACATAGCTGGCCGACCGGGGCGGCGCAAGGAAGAGTGGAGGCATGAGCGGACCGGAGATAGATCCCGTCACGGCCGAGAGCGAGCAGCAGGACGCGGACATCGGCGGTGAGCACAGCGAACCCACCTACCGCGATCAGGACCCCCAGGCCGGCACCGACGAGGCCGAGCCCGAGGGCGAGGGCGGCCCGGGCGGGATGGACCCGCGGTAGCGGTCGCCGCCCGCCCCCGGGGCTGCGACAGTGGGGCCATGCGAATCGTGGTGACGCGGCAGATTCCGGAGGCGGCACTGGTGGTGCTGCGCGAAGCCGGCGAGGTGTGGGTGTCCGGCGAGGACCGCCCGCTGACGCCCGACGAGCTGCGCGAGGCCGTGCGCGGCGCGGACGCGGTGGTCAGCATGCTGCACGACCGCATCGACGGCACCGTCGCCGAGGCGGCCGGCCCACAGCTGAAGGTCGTGGCCAACGTCGCGGTCGGCTACGACAACATCGACGTGCCGGCGCTGGCCGGGCGGGGAGCCGCTGTCACCAACACGCCGGGCGTGCTCACCGACGCCACCGCGGACCTCGCGTTCGCCCTGCTGCTCGCGGTGACCCGGCGGATCGGCGAGGGCGAACGACTGCTGCGGGCGCGCCGGCCGTGGTCGTTCCACCTCGGGTTCATGCTCGGCGCCGGACTGCAGGGCAAGACCCTCGGCGTGGTCGGACTGGGGCAGATCGGCCAGGCGGTGGCCCACCGCGCCCGGGCGTTCGGCATGCGGATCGTCTACAACGGACGGTCCCGCGCGCGGCCGGAGGTGGAATCGGCCCTGCACGCCGAACGCCTCCCGTTCCGCGACCTGCTCACCACCGCGGACGTCGTCTCGCTGCACTGCCCGCTCACCCCCGAGACGCGGCACCTCATCGACGCCGAGGCCCTCGGCGCGATGAAGCACACCGCGTTCCTGATCAACACCACCCGCGGACCGGTCGTGGACGAGGCCGCGCTGGCCGACGCGCTGCTGCGCCGCGAGATCGCCGGCGCCGGGCTGGACGTGTTCGAGAAGGAGCCGGAGGTCGAGCCGCGGCTGCTGGAGATGGACAACGTGGTCGTCACGCCGCACCTGGGCTCGGCGACCGTGGAGACCCGGACCGAGATGGCCCTGCTCGCGGCGCGCAACGTGGCGGCGGTGCTGTCCGGCGAGCCGCCCCTTAATGAGGTGCGCGCCTCCGGTGCCGCCTCCTAAGGTGTCCCGGGTGCGCAAGACCGGGCAGGTGCTGATTCTGGACGCCGACGACACCCTGTGGGAGAACAACGTCGTCTTCGAGCGGGTCATCGACGACTACCTGGACTGGATCGCGCATCCGACGCTGGAGCGCGCGGCGGTGCGCGCCATCCTGGACGACATCGAGCGCGCCAACGCGGTCACGCACGGCTACGGCACGAAGGTGTTCCTGCGGAGCCTGGCCGAATGCTTCGAGAAGCTGCGCGAGCGCCCGGCGACCGCGGCCGAACGCGACCGGATCGAGGAGCTGGCGTCGGCGCTGATCCACCACGAGGTCGAACTGATCCCCGGCGTCGCGGAGACCCTCGACGAGCTGGGGTCGCGGCACGAGCTGCTGCTGCTCACCAAGGGTGACCAGGAGGAGCAGCAACGCAAGATCGACGCCTCCGGGGTGGCCCACCACTTCCGCGAGGTGCACATCGTGCCGGAGAAGCACGTCGGGGTGTACCGCGGGCTGGCCGTTACGCGGATGCTCGCCCCGGAAACGACGTGGATGATCGGCAATTCGCCGAAGTCGGACATCCGGCCCGCGCGTGCGGCGGGGATGAACGCGGTGTTCATCCCGAACGCCCACACCTGGGTGCTCGAACACGACGAGCTGGACGACGCGGACGAGCGCGTGCTCACGCTGAACTCGTTCCGGAAACTGGTCCAGCACTTCTAGGAAGCAGCCGGGGGAGGGCACCGGTGCGGCACCCTCCGCCGGCTGAAGTCCCGGTTCTAGTGGCCCGGCTGGGGCAGGACGGCGAAGTTCAGCTGTCCCTGCTCGTCCTGCTGGACGTCGAGCACCTTGTCGTCCAGGAAGATCGCGGCCTGCGGCTCGAGGAACACCTTCGCGCCCCCCTCCGCGCCCACGACCTGGTCCCCGTCCTCCGGGGCCGGTGCCACGGACAGCGCGAGCTGGGCCCCGCTGTCCTGCTGGGCCTGCACGGCGAAGCGCAGGCCACCGTTGTCGGTCTGGCCCTCCTGTGCCGTCAGGGCGCTGATCGCCTCGGCGGCGGCGTCGGTCAAAGCGAGCATCGTGTCAGTCCCTTCGCGTTACGTGCACTCGTGTCTTCCGACCGTAGGGGCCGCGCGGCGGCGACGCTGCTCCGCACGGCGGGTCCGCACCCATCGCCGGGGGTTTGACCAGGTCAGATGCAATGTGATGGACATCACACAGGGTCTTCGTCCGGCGGCGTGCGGATCGCGTCCGGGACCGAGCCCGGCGGGTTGTCGGCCATCTGGTCCACCGCATCGCCGAGGTTCTGACCGCCGTCGGCACCCAGCCTGGTGTCCGGCCGGACTTCGGTCTCGTCCACGGGCACGTCCTCCGGCTGGACGTCCGGGCGCTCCTGCGCCAGCCGTCCGTCCAGGCTCTCACCTTCGCGCTGCTCGTTCGGCGTCGTGCCGAACCGGTCGGCGGCCAGGTACCGCTCCGGCGGCTCGATGCCCTCCTCCAGCGGATCGACGCGCAACCGGTCCTCGTCGAGGTCCTCCGCGCTGTTCAGCGCGGCCGGATCGCTCTCCACCGCGTCGGGGACGGGATGGCCATGAGCCTCACTCATCGGTCCTCCTCACCTGCTGGTCCTAGCGGTGGCGATACCCGAGTGACGGAACGGGCAAACCCGAGAGCAAGCTCACATGCTTGTAGTGTACAAATATATGCTGAGCATAGGTAAGTTTTGAACCATGACCGCGACGTGGATGAGCGGGGCGGCCCCCCGGCAGGCGGCGGCCATCCCCGGTCCGGCCGCGCACCCGATCGCCTGGTACACCGTCGCCGGAGCGCTGACCACCGGACTGCAGGAAGTGCTCTTCCTCGGCACCCGGCCGCTGCTGGGCGCGCTCGCCGCGAACGTGCTCGCCCTGGCACTGACCACGATCGCCAACACGGAGTTCCAGCGCCGCGTGACGTTCGCCGGAAGCCCGGCATCCCCCCTTCGAGTGCATCTTCAGTCGGTGGGAACCTTCGCCTTCTACGCGGGCTACGGGTCGGTCGTACTGCTGTCGCTGCACCTGTTCACCCCGGCCCCGTCGGCAGCCGTCCAGGCGGTCGCGCTCGCGCTGGCCAGCGCACTCGGCGGTCTCGCACGGTTCGCCGTGTTGCGCTGGTGGGTCTTCCCACCACGCTGACCGGCACGTTGTCACACTGGCACGGAAGGTGTCACATGTGCACCCGGCTGTTCGTCGATGCTCGCGGCGCGCACCGGGCACGCTCGATCGAGCGGGTGCTTGCTGCGAATGGGGTACGTCTAGTTGAAATCTGGACTGCCGGGGCGGGCACCACCTACGATTACGCTCAGTCGCATCGGTGACGGGTAGGCAGGGACTTAGAGGGAGTACCCGCTCACCGAGAGTTACTCGAAACGCGGGCCCCCGACGGCGACCGGTCGACGGGTCTTCGTTGTTGTCGTTGGGGAGCCGACCATGCGAACGAGTGTCCCGCCCAGCACTACCGGAAGAGTCGAGCCCGAGGCGCCGGGGCTGACCCCCCAGGCATTTCCTCGGGCATCACAACGGCTCACGAAAGAAGAACTCGACCCGGCCGTCCGCGAAGCCGCCACCGGCGACCACGGGGCCGTGGCCAGGCTGATCGAGATGATCACACCGGTCGCCGTCCGGTACTGCCGGGCCCGGCTGGGCGGTCGTGACCTGTCCTACCTTTCCGCCGACGACGTCGCGCAAGAAGTCTGCCTCGCCGTCCTGCACGCGTTGCCGCAGTACCAGGACCGGGGCGGGTCCTTCCTGTACCTGGTGCACGCCATCGCGTCCAACAAGGTGGCCGACGCCTATCGCCTGGTCTCACGCGACCGGTCGGACCCGGTCGCCGAGCTGCCGGAAAGCCCGCTGGCCGACAACGAACCGGAGAAGCACGCTCTTGACGTCGACCTCGGCGACCGGATGACCAAGCTGCTCGCCACCCTTCCGCAGCTGCAACAGGAGATCGTGACGCTGCGCATCGCGGTGGGACTGTCGGCGAACGAGACGGCCGAGGCACTGGGCATCTCGGCCGGCAACGTCCGGGTCACCCAGCACCGCGCGCTGGGCAAGCTGCGGGCGCTGATCACGCGCGAGGGCGATCTGCTGGACTAGCCGGGGAGCGTGAAACCCTCAGGCGGCGCGCCTTCGACGAACAACATGCTCACCCGCACCGTGCCCTCGCGGATCTTCCGGGCCTGCCGGTATTCCGGCGAGTCGTACCACTCCCGGCTGCGATCCATGTCGGGGAACTCGAGGATCACCAGCCGGGGCGCCTCCCAGGTGCCCTCGACGGGCTCGGGCGTGGGACCCGCGACCAGATAGCGGCCGCCGTGATCGAGGATGGACCGCTGGGCCACGCGGGCGTAGGCCAGCCCGGCCTCCTCGTCGAGCACCTCGACGGTGACGATGACGTACGCGGGCATCGCCCCCCGTTCCTCGCCCGGACACCGGGGGCACGGCACCGTGCCCCTAGTCGCCCCTAGTCGCCGCCGTATGCCTCCGTCAGCGCGGGCAGGAGTTCCTTCGACGCGAAATCGAAGAACCCGTCCTGGTGCTCGCCGCCGATCTGAACGAGCGCCAGGTCGGTGAAACCGGCCTCGGCGAACGCCTGCACGCTCTTCACGATCGGCCCGGCGTCCGGGCCGCACGGGATGGATTGCGCGACGTCGCCGGGGGTGATGAACTGGGTGGCACCGGCGAACCCGGCCGGACCGGGCAGCTCGGCGTTGACCTTCCAGCCGCCGCCGAACCAGCGGAACTGCTCGTGCGCCCGCCGCTTCGCCGCCTCGGGGTCGGGGTCCCAGCACACCGGCAGCTGCGCGTACTTGCGCGAGGCGTCCTGCCCCAGCCGGCCGCGTTCCTCGTCCCAGGCCGAGATCAGTTCGCCCTTCGGCTCGGTCGCGATCAACGCATCGGCCACCGGGGCGAACCGGGTCACCGACTGCTTGCCCGACACCGCCACGCCGATCGGGACACGCCGCTCGGGCAGGTCCCACAGCTTCGCCGAGTCCACCCGGTAGTGCTGACCCGAGTAGTTCACGTAACCGCCGTCGAAGAGGTCACCGATGATCGCGAGCGCCTCGCTCAGCATCTCGTGCCGCACGTTCGCCGACGGCCAGCCGCGACCGACGACGTGCTCGTTGAGGTTCTCGCCGGCACCCAGACCCAGCGTGAACCGGTCACCGGACAACAGGGAGATGGTCGCCGCCTTCTGCGCCACCACGGCGGGGTGGTAGCGCATGAGCGGACAGGTCACGAAAGTCAGCAGCTCGACGCGTTCGGTCACCTGGGTGACCGCGCCCAGCACGCTCCACGCGTACGGGGCGTGACCCTGTTCGTCGAGCCACGGGGAGTAATGGTCGCTGCACACCTCGAACGCGAACCCCGCCTGCTCGGCGGCCGCCGCGTGCCGGACCAGTTCCCGCGGTCCGGCCTGCTCGGTCATCAGGGTGTAACCGAAACGCACTCCTGCTCCTTCTCAGCGCTCGACAGCAGCTGCTTGCGCCGCAGGATCATCGCCCGCCGCTCGGTCTCGTCCAGCCCGCCCCACACCCCGAAGGGCTCCTCGGCGGTGAGCGCGTGGTGCCGGCACTCGACGATCACCGGGCAGGACATGCAGATCTGCTTCGCGCGCGCCACGCGGTCCGCCCGTGCGAAGCCGCGCTCGCCATCCGGGTGGAAGAACACCGAACTGTCCAAGTTCCGGCAGTTGCCGTGCCGCTGCCACTCCCAGGTTTCGGCAACAGGCGCCGGGAGCCGTGACGTGTCCGCCATCTCGACCTCACCTCCGCGACCATCTCAGTTGCGCGCAGGACTACCCCGGTTCTCCGGCGACTACACCTGTCGGCCGAGCGCCGGCCGCTTCTCGAACCAGTGATCGGCGTACAACCGGTGTTCCGGAGCCTCGATCTCGCGGTAGCCGTATTTGGTGTAGAGCCCCCGAGCCTCCACCAGATCGTGCCGCGTGTCCAGCCCCCTCCGGGCCGGATCCGGCAGCTGAGCTGCGAGTTCCGCGGCCCGCAGGAGCCGGTCGCCGCCACTTCCCGGCCCGTGCGGCGGGAAACGGCAACATCCGGATCAGTTCGATCGTCGTGACGTCGACCACCCCGGTGCCGACGCCACCCGTCACCGCATCGTGCGACAGGGCGGGCAGGTCCGGCCCGTCCGGCGAGGTGCCGGAAGGCGGTTAGGGTGACCGGCATGGCTTACGACGTGGTCCTGTTCGGCGCGACCGGGTTCACCGGGCGGCTCACCGCGGAGTACCTGGCGCGGCACGCACCGGAGGGCTGCCGCTGGTCGCTCGCCGGCCGCAACCGGGCCAAGCTCGAGGGCGTGCGGGCGAGCCTCGGCCCGGAGTTCGCCCGGCTGCCGCTCCAGTACGCCGACGTCAGCGATCCCGCCTCGCTGAAAGCGGTTGCCGCGTCGGGCAAGGTCGTGATCACCACCGTCGGCCCCTACGTGCGGTACGGCGAGCCGCTGGTCGCCGCGTGCGCCGAGACCGGCACCGACTACGTCGATCTGTGTGGCGAGCCGGAGTTCACCGATCTGATGTATGTCCGTCACCACGCCCGCGCCGCCGAAACCGGGGCCCGCCTGGTGCACGCGTGCGGCTTCGACTCGATCCCGCACGACCTCGGGGTCTACTACACCGTCAAGCAACTTCCCGACGACGTGCCGATCCGGGTGCGCGGCCAGGTGCGGGCCGGCGCGACGTTCTCCGGCGGTACCTACGCCTCCGCGCTGGGCGCGGCTTCGCGCCTGCTGCCGATGCGGCAGGCCGCGCGGGAACGCCGGAAGGTGCAGCACCACCCGGAGGGGCGGCGCGTGCGCGCGGTGACCGGCACCCCGCGGCGGGACGGCGAGACGGGCCACTGGCTGGTGCCGCTGCCGACCATCGACCCGCAGGTCGTGGTCGCCTCCGCGCGGGAGCTCCCCGAATACGGGCCGGACTTCACCTACAGCCACTACGCGGCGGTCAAGCACCTGCCGGTCCTGGCCGGTGGGCTCGCCGGGCTGGGCGCGGCGGTCGCACTGGTGCAGCTGCCGCCGGTGCGCGCGGCGCTGGAACGCCTGCGCAAGCCGGGCGAGGGCCCGAGCGAGCAGCGGCGCGCGAAGTCGTGGTTCACGGTGCGGTTCACCGCCGACGGCGGCGGCAGGCGGGTGGTCACCGAGGTCTCCGGCGGTGACCCGGGTTACGACGAGACGGCCAAGATGCTCGCCGAGTCCGCGTTGTGCCTCGCGCTGGACGAGCTGCCCGCCCGGGCCGGGCAGCTCTCCCCCGCCGCCGCCATGGGCGACGCGCTGCTCACGCGGTTGACGGACGCTGGGCTCCGCTTCCGGACCCTCCACACCTAGTCACCCACATGAGTGACAGCGCATGATCGTTGCCTACCGCGCTTGAACGCAGTTCAAGCATCGTCGTAGAGTGACCGCATGGCTCGACTGACGCGTGCGGAAAGTCAGGCGCACACGCGCCGACGGCTCCTCGACACCGCCACCGGCCTCTTCCTCCGGGACGGCTACTCCAGCACCTCACTGGAGCGGGTGGCCGAGGAGGCGGGGTTTTCGAAGGGCGCGGTGTACTCCAATTTCCGGAACAAGGACGAGTTGTGCCTTGAGGTCCTGGCCGGCATCCGCGCGGAGAAGACAGCGTCGGCGGACGCGGCGGTGGCCCGCGCGGACAGCCTGGAGGACCTGCTGACGGCCTTCGCGGCGTGGGCCGCGAGCACCGGCGGCGACCTGCAGTGGATCCGGCTGGAAGCGGAGTACCTGCTCAACTGCCGGCACGACCCGGACCTGCTCGAGTGCCTGGGGAAACGCAACGCGGAGATCACCGACCAGGTGACGGCGCTGCTCGAGGCCAACGCCCGTCGGCTCGGCGTGCGGCTGCCGATGAGCGCCAGGGAGGCGGCGCACGCGTTGTTCGGCATCACCCTCGGGCTGGGCCTGCTGCGCTCGCTCGACCCGGACATCGGCGTCGAGCCGATCACCTCGGTGGTCCGGCTGCTCGCGCGGGAACAGGTGGACGTCACCGTGCCGGAGGCGCGCACGGCGAGCCACTCCCCCGGGATGCGCCCGGCCCCCATGCCGGCCGAGCCGCCCACGGCGGAGGCGGAACCGGCCGCCGGGAACGCGAGCTGAGCCGGCCGGAGCGGTAACGGCCGGGACGGTGGCGAACCCCGCTCAACGGGGTGGTAGAGCGTGCAGCCGCACGTCCCGCAGCCGGCCCGCGTCGATCCGCGCGGTCAGGTACGTGTGCGCCGGCTGACGGCGCCGGTCCGTGGGGGAACCCGGGTTGAGCAGCCGCAGGCCGCTGGGCGCCTCGGTGTCCCACGGAATGTGGCTGTGCCCGAACACCAGCACATCCGCATCCGGGTACTCCCGCGCGCACCGGGCCTCGCGGCCCTTCGCCGGCCCCGTCTCGTGCACCACCGCCAGCCGCAGGCCGTTCAGCTCCGCCCGCGCCACCTCGGGCAGCCGCTCACGCAGCTCGGGGCCGTCGTTGTTGCCGTACACCGCGATCAACCGCCGGCTACGGGACTCCAGCTCGTCGAGCAGCGCGACATCCACCCAGTCGCCCGCGTGCACCACCACGTCGGCCCGCGCGACCTCCGCCCACACCCGGTCCGGCAGATCACGCGCCCGCTTCGGCACGTGCGTGTCCGCGATGATGAGCAGCCGCATGGCCACCGGTGTACCACGCACAACCACCCGGAGCAGGGCGGCGCCTGCCCCGCCCCGTAACCTTCATCCGGGTTGTCCGGATCAGGAGGGGTGAGCCTTGACGCAGGAGCCCACGTGGCCCACATCCGACGACGAGCGGACCGAGGTCATGGCCGCGGTCACCGACGTGCTGCCGAAGGTGCCGCAAGAGGGGCCGCGGCGCACGAAGACCGCCAAGCGCGCCGCGATCGTCGCCGGTTCCGTGCTCGGCGTGCTCGCCGCGCTCTACGCCGTCGACCTGCTGGTCAGCCAGGGCACCGTCCCGCGCGGCGTCACCGTCGCCGGAGTCGACGTGGGTGGCCTCAAGCGCAGCGCGGCCGAGGACAAGCTGCGCGCGGAGATCGAGCCCCGGCTGACCGAGGCCGTCGCAGTCCGGGCCGGCGACATCACCGCGGCCATCGACCCGGGCAGCGCCGGGCTCAGCCTCGACTGGCCGTCCACCTTGGACCAGGCCGGGGACCAGCCGCTCAACCCGTTCACCCGCGTCGCGTCCCTCTTCACCGACCGCGAGGTCGGCGTCGTCACCCACGCCGACGAGGCCAGGCTCACCGCGGCCGTCGAACAGCTGCGTGCCCGCACCGACCGGCCGCCCACCGAGGGCACGATCCGCTTCGAGGGTGCGAAGCCCGTCGCCGTGACGCCGCAACCGGGCCAGCAGCTCGATGCCGCCGGCGCCAGGAACGAGGTGCTGAGCCACTGGGCCGCCGGACGGACACTGACCCTCCCGGTCACCACCACGCCCGTGCGGGTCACCACCGAGGCCGTGCAGGCCACCCTCGACGGGTTCGCCCGGCCCGCCGTGTCCACGCCGCTCGTCATCCGCGGCGAAGGTGCGGTCGCGACCCTGCCGCCCGAAGCCGTCGCCGCCGCGCTCGCCTTCGAGCCGGGCGGTGGCGGGACGCTCGTGCCGAAGGTCGACCACAACAAGCTCATCGCGGCCGCGGCGCCGCAGCTCAAGCCCTCGGAGAAGGAGGGCAAGGACGCGCAGATCGTGTTCGAGGGCGGCCGGCCGGCGGTGCAGCCGTCGGTGGACGGCAAGGGCGTGGACTGGAACCCGACACTCCAGCCGGTGTTCGACCTGCTCAAGGCGCCCGGCAAGCACGAACTGGTGGCGAAGTACCAGACCACGCCGGCGAAGGTCACCACCGAGCAGGCCAACCAACTGGGCATCACCGAGGTGATCGGCGAGTTCACCACCAGCGGGTTCGCCACGGACTCGGGCGTGAACATCCGCACCGTCGCGCAGAAGGTCAACGGCGCGATCGTCAAACCGGGCGAGACGTTCAGCCTCAACGGCTTCACCGGCCCGCGCGGCGCCGCGCAGGGCTACGTCGAGGCCGGTGTGATCGAGAACGGCGCCCCGGCCCGCGAGGTCGGCGGCGGCATCTCCCAGTTCGCCACCACGTTGTACAACGCGGCCTACTTCGCCGGGCTGAAGGACGCCGGGCACAAGGAACACAGCTACTACATCAGCCGCTACCCCGCCGCACGCGAGGCGACGGTGTTCCAGAGCCCGAACGGGGCCAGCGTCATCGACCTGAAGTTCACCAACGATTCCGGCACCGGTGTCGCGATCCAGACGATCTGGACGCCGTCGTCGATCACGGTCAAGCTGTGGGGCACCAAACGGTACACGGTGGAGTCGATCCCCGGTGAGCGGACGAACTTCGTCCCGCCGCAGGAGAAGCCCGGTCCGGCGGAGAACTGTCACGCCTCGGCCGGTGCGCAGGGCTTCACCAGCACGGACACGCGGGTGCTGCGCGACGCGAAGTCCGGCCGCGAGGTCCGGCGCGAGACACGCACCGTCCGCTACAACCCACAGCCGAAGATCATCTGCCCCTGACCGGCGAAAACGAGAACGGGGGGCGCGCCGACACCGGCGCGCCCCCCGTCCGTCCGTCAGGGACGCTCGATCTCCCTCAACCGCATCTGAACTCCGTCCAGCGCGCGGTCGACCGCGTAGTAGAACAGCTCGGCGAAGTACTCCTCGCTCTTGTCCGGGTCGGCCAGGCGCTCGTGCACCGATTCGTTCAGGGTGGCCAGCCCGGACAGGTCCGGATCCGCCGGCGGGGTGCCCCACACCTTCGAGATCTGGGCCTTGACCTCGGACGTCTTGCGCTGGTCGTCCTCCAGGGAGATGAACAAACACGCCTGGCTGACGAGCATGCGGCACACCATGGCCGCCTCGTCCGCGTCGAAACCGGCCCGCATGAGCGTCCTCATCGCACGGTCCACAGTGGGCGCCGCGGCCTTCACCGACGGACCGAGGAGCGCCACCCGGCGCGCCACACCGGGGTAGCGCATGAACACGCCCCGCAAGTTGGTGAGGAACTGGCGCCACCAGTCACGCCAGTCGAGCTCGGCCGGCGGCAGTTCGTACATGGCGATGACGCGGTCGACGACCGCGGTGACGACCGTGTCCCGGTCGCCCACGTGGTGGTAGATGACCGCCGGATAGGCGTCCACCGCACCCGCGAGCTGGCGCAACGTCCACGTCTCGACTCCGTGCCGGGCCGTCAGCTCGAGCGCCGCATCGATGATGCGTTCCGGGGTGACCGCGGGCAACCCCGCCGCGTCACGGGAACGCGGACGTCCGGGCACAGGAGCAGACTTCGCCATGCCGTAACAGTAACTCCCTCGTGTTGGCACGCCAGTCAACACGGCCGACAATCGCGACGAAAACAGCTCGCCAAGGCCACGGGCACCTGGAAGGCTGGACGGGCAAGCGGCGACATCAGGAGGTCGTATGTCCGAGAACACGTCACCGGGTGAATCGGAGGACGACGTCAAGCGCAGGTTCCGCGAGGCTCTCGAACGCAAGCAGGCGAGCGCCCAGGCGTCCGGCCGGCACGAGGGCGGCGGCGGCAAGGGCGGCCACGTCCACGGTCATGGCCCCGCGGCCAGCAAGCGCACCTTCCGCCGCAAGAGCGGCTGACGCGCGGCGTGGGCGGCCTGCCCGGCCGCCCACGCCACCACCGCCGCGAAGATCACCCGGCGAGGATGGACCGCAGCCGACCGACCTCGGACATCCGGCGCTCCGCGAGACGGTCCGCGGCGGTCGCCGGCGGCACACCCTCGGCGTCGGCCAGCTCGAACACCGCCTTGGTCGTCTCGAAGATGCCGGCCGCCTTGCGCTGGGCCCGGTCGAAGTCGAATCCGTGCAGCTCGTCGCTGACCTGGATCACCCCGCCGGCGTTGACCAGGTAGTCCGGCGCGTACAACACGCCGCGGTCCTCCAGCGACTTCTCGATGCCCGGATGGGCGAGCTGGTTGTTCGCCGCGCCGCAGACGACCTCGGCACCGAGCACGGGCACCGTGGCGTCGTTGAGCGCGCCACCGAGCGCGCACGGCGCGAACACGTCCAGAGGCGCGCGCAGCAACGTGTCGTTGTCCGCCACGACCTCCACCGCCGGGTACGCGGCCTTGGTGCGCTCGACGGCCGCGCCCGAGACGTCGGTGATCGACACCCGCGCGCCGGCCTCGACCAGGTGCCCGACGAGGATGTGCCCCACCTTGCCGACCCCGGAAACGCCGACGTGCCGGCCGGCCAGGTCGGCACTGCCCCAGCGGAACTCGGCGGCGGCGCGCATGCCCTGGAAGACGCCGAACGCGGTCAGCACGGAGGAGTCGCCCGCGCCGCCGTCGTCGCGGGAGCGGCCGGTCACGAACCGGGTCTCGCGAGCGATGACGTCCATGTCGGCGACGTAGGTGCCGACGTCGCAGGCGGTGTAGTAGCGGCCGCCGAGCGACTGCACGAACCGGCCGTAGGCACGCAGCAGCGCCTCGGTCTTGGTGGTCGACGGGTCGCCGATGATGACGGCCTTGCCACCGCCGAGGTCGAGCCCGGCGAGCGCGTTCTTGTAGGCCATGCCCTTGGACAGCGCCAGGACGTCGTCGAGCGCGTCGTGTTCACTGGCGTAGGGGTAGAACCGGGTGCCGCCGAGCGCGGGGCCCAGTGCGGTCGAGTAGACGGCGATGATCGCCTTCAGGCCGCTCGCCTGGTCCTGGCAGAACACGACCTGCTCATGGCCGGTTTCGCGGCCGAACACTCCATCCGTCACGGTGGTGACTCCTCATCTGCGACCCACCCGACGACGTTCGTGGCGCCGCGGAGGGGCTCTCCGGTTGTGGGGCGGAGGCGTCCGGGAAGGTCGTCCCCGTTCGCTCCATGGGGAGAACTTAGCGGTCCCGCCGCCGGAAAGGCCATGGCAAGATCGAGCGATGTACGTGCGTTCCGGTGGGCCGGCGGGACCGGTGCTGCTCGTCCTGCACGGCCTGGGCGCGACCGGCGCGGTGTGGGACGGGGTGGTCACGCGGTGGCCGGGCCGGTGGATCGCCCCGGATCTTCCCGGGCACGGCCGGTCCGAACCGCTTCCCCGGTACTCGTTCGGCGCGCTGGCCGCCGCGGTCGCGCCGCTGGTGCCGTCCCGGACACCCGTCGCGGTGCTCGGGCACTCCCTCGGCGGGGTGGTGGCACTCACCCTGGCGAGCGGTTGGTTCGGCGTGCGGGTGAGCAGGGCTTGCGGCCTCGGCATCAAGGTGCGCTGGACCGACGAGGAACTCGCCCGGGCGGCCGAGCAGGCCACCCGGCCGGCGAAGGTGTTCGCCTCGCGGGAGGAGGCGGCGGCCCGCTGGCTCAAGCTGTCCGGGCTGCACGGCCTGGTCGCCGCGGACTCGCCGATCGTCGACAGCGGCCTCACCGAGGGGTGGCGGCCGGCGCTGGACCAGGCGGCGTTCGGCGTCGGGGCGCCGGACCTGCCGGGACTGCTCGCGGCGGCGCGGGCACCGGTGGTGCTCGCCGCGGGCGAACACGACCCGATGTGCCCGGCCGCGCACCTGCCGGAGGACGCGGTGATCCTGCCCGGGCTCGGGCACAACGCCCACGTCGAGGACCCCGCCGCCCTCGACCCGCTGCTCACGCGTCTCCGGGACGCCTGACGCCGCCCACCCCGCGCGCGCCGAACCAGCCAACCCACCGCCCGCGACAGCAAACACGCCGCCCCCCGGAGCGAACACGCCGCCCGGCGCCGTGTTGGCCGCTTCCGGCGGCGTGTTCGCCGCTCCCGGCGGTTACAGGTCCGCGCGGACCGCCCACAGCTCGGGGAACAGCGGCTTGAACAGGGTGCCCCGCAGGTACTTCGCGCCCGAGGAGCCGCCCGTGCCGGCCTTGTCGCCGATGGTCCGTTCGACCATCTTCACGTGCCGGTACCGCCACTCCTGCACACCCTCGTCCAGGTCAACCAGGTGCTCGGCGACCGTCGCCGGGCCGGCGTCGTCGGCGTAGACGCTCAGCAGCAGCTTCCGCTGGTCGCCCGTCACCTCGTAACCGTGGGCGGACAGGTAGGCCAGGAACGAGTCGTACAGCGACGGGCGGGCCATCGCCGCGGCGATCCGCTCCCGCGCCGCGCTGCCCTCCGGGTAGTGCTCGAACGCGCCGCGGTCGCGACGGCCCAGCAGCGCCTCCAGCTCACGGAACTGCGCCGACTGGAAGCCGCTCGCCGCGTCCAGCCGGGTGCGGAAACTGGTGAACTGGGTCGGCGTCATGGTTTCCAGCACGTCGATCTGCGCGACCACGACCTTGAGGATCGTCAGCACCCGGCGCAACGTGCGGATCGCGTGCGGCGTGTCCCCGGCGGTGAGCTTGTCCTGCAGGTACGCCAGTTCGTGCAGCATCTGCTTGAACCACAGCTCGTACACCTGGTGGATGACGATGAACAGCATCTCGTCGTGCTCGGCGGAGCGGGGGCGCTGGGCGGCCAGCACCTCGTCCAGCGCCAGGTAGGAGGTGTAGGTGAGGGACGCGTGCTCGTCGGTCACGGCAGCCCCGCCAGCGATTCGGCCAGCACGGATTCGGACAGCTCGTTGTCGGTCATCCGCCCGGACAGGTACGCCGCGTACGCGGGCAGGTCGAGGTGCGCGTGCCCGCACAACGCCGTCAGGATGACCTTCTCCTCGCCGGTCTCCTTGCAGCGCAACGCCTCATGGATGCACGCCGCCAGCGCGTGCGTCGGCTCCGGCGCGGGGATGATGCCTTCCGCCCGCGCGAAGGCCACCCCGGCCGCGAAGCACTCCTGCTGCCCGGCCGCCATCGCCTCGATCAGGCCCAGCTCGCGGATGTGCGACAGCAGCGGCGACATGCCGTGGTAGCGCAGACCGCCGGCGTGGATCGGGTCCGGGACGAAGTCGTGCCCGAGCGTGTGCATCTTCAGCAGCGGGGTCAGCCCCGCGGTGTCACCGAAGTCGTAGGCGTAACGGCCGCGGGTCAGCGACGGGCACGCGGCCGGCTCGACGGCCCGGATCACCGGCGCGATCTTCCCGGCCAGCTTCTCCCGCAGGAACGGGAACATCAGGCCGCCGAAGTTGGACCCGCCGCCGGTGCAGCCCACGATCACGTCCGGACTGTCCCCGGCCTGCTCGAACTGCAGCAGCGCCTCCTCCCCGATCACCGTCTGGTGCAGCAGCACGTGGTTGAGCACGCTGCCCAGCGCATACCGGGTGTCCGGGTCGGCGGCCGCCTGCTCGACGGCCTCGCTGATCGCGATGCCCAGGCTGCCGGTGCTGTCCGGGTCCTTCTCCAGCACGGCGCGCCCGGCCGCGGTCTCCTTGGACGGGCTCGGGTGCACGGTCGCCCCGAACGTCTCCATCATGATCTTGCGGTAGGGCTTCTGGTCGTAGGAGGCGCGCACCTGCCACACCTCGCACTCCAGCCCGAACGTGGCACACGCGAACGCCAGCGCGCTGCCCCACTGCCCGGCGCCGGTCTCCGTGGTCAGCCGCCGGATGCCTTCGGCGGCGTTGTAGAACGCCTGCGGCACCGCGGTGTTCGGCTTGTGCGAACCGACCGGGCTGACCCCCTCGTACTTGTAGTAGATGCGGGCCGGGGTGCCGAGCGCCTTCTCCAGCCGCCGCGCCCGGTACAGCGGCGAGGGCCGCCAGAGCCGGTAAACGTCCAGCACCTCCCCGGGAATGTCGACGAACCGGTCACCGGTGACCTCCTGCGCGATGAGCGCCTGGGGGAACAGCGGGGCGAGGTCGTCCGGGCCGACCGGTTCCCGGGTGCCCGGGTGCAGCGGCGGGGGCGGCGGCTCCGGGAGGTCGGGGACCACGTTGTACCAGGTGGTTGGCAGGTCCGACTCGTCGAGCAGGTATTTCGTCCGGCCGGTCATGGGCGGTACCCCTTCCCCTCGCGCGGTTTCCCCAAGTTATGCCTGGTCGGCACCGCCGTCCAGATGGCGTTGAATGGAGGCGTGCGCAGAACGATCGACTGGGTGGACGGGGCGGTCGAGATCATCGACCAGGTCGCCCTGCCGGGTGAGTACCGGACGCTGCGGCTCGCGAGCGTCGACGAGCTGATCGACGCGATCCGGCGGCTCGCGGTCCGGGGCGCGCCCGCGCTCGGCGGAGCCGGGGCGCTGGGTACCGCGCTGGCCGCGTTCGCCCACGACGACCCGGACGCGGTGCGCGCCGACGCGGCGCGGCTGGCGGACGCCCGGCCGACGGCGGTCAACCTGAGCTGGGGCGTCTCCCGTGCGCTGGCGCGCCTCGGCGAGGGCCCCCACGCGGTCCTCGCCGAGGCGCTCGCGCTGCTGGACGAGGACGAGCGCCTCAACCACGACGCCTCCGCCCGCGCCGCCGAGCTGATCCTCGGCATCTGCGCGCGCCGCCCGCTGCGACTGCTCACGCACTGCAACGCCGGGCGGCTGGCCACGGTCGGCTGGGGCACCGCGCTCGGCGTGGTCTGGCACCTGCACGCCGCCGGGCACGTGGAGTACGTGCTCGCCGACGAGACCCGGCCCCTGTTGCAGGGCGCGCGGCTGACCGCGTGGGAGCTGGCCGCGGCCGGTGTCCCGCACCGGGTGCTGCCCGACTCGGCGGCGGCCGCGGCGATGGCGCGCGGCATGGTCGATTGCGTCGTCGTCGGCGCCGACCGGATCGCGGTCAACGGCGACGTGGCGAACAAGATCGGCACCTACGGGCTCGCGCTGGCCGCCGCGCGGCACGAGCTGCCGTTCGTGGTGGTCGCGCCGTCCTCCACAGTGGACCCGGAATTGCCGTCCGGGGAGTCGATCGTGATCGAGGAACGAGCCGCGGAGGAAATCACGACGTTTTCCGGCATTCCGGTCGCACCGCCCGGAACACCCGTGTTCAACCCGGCCTTCGACGTGACCCCGGCCGACCTCGTCACCGCCGTGGTCACCGAAAAGGGCCCGCTGGTGCGATGAACCCCATTTGCCGGTTTTCCGACTTTCTTCGGTAAGGAGGTAACGAATTCGCCGCCGGTCTGGCTTTTTCCGGACATCGACCTACTGTCGGGCCAATGCGAAGAGCTATGACCGTTGTCGCGTCGCTGGCGCTGGCCGGTGGCGCGCTCGCCCTCCCCGTGACCGCTTCGGCGCAGGACCGCGCGGTGATCCCGGCGTCCCACCCGAGCTGGGCAACCCCGCAGGCCAAGGTCACCGATTCGGCCCCGTCCGCGAAGCTGAGCTTCCGGGTCTACCTGACCACGCGCGACCAGGCCGGTGCGGACGCCGCCGCCCGCGCGGTGTCCGATCCGTCCGGTCCGTCCTTCCGTCAGTACCTGTCACCGGACCAGGTACGCGACCGGTTCGCGGCGAGCGACGCCACGCTCGGTGCGGTGCGGAACTGGTTGTCCGGCAGCGGGTTCGCGATCGGCGACATCCCGCCGAACCGGGCCTACGTCGAAGCCACCGGCACCACGGGCCAGGTGGAGCAGGCGTTCGGCGTGGATCTGGCGCGTTACCGCGTCGAGGGCCAGGTGCTGCGCGCCGCGGACCGGGAGCTGTCGGTGCCGGCCGCGCTGTCCGCCGACGTGCTCGGTGTGATCGGCGTCGACCAGGCCACGGCCCTGATGAAGCCGGACATCACGGACGGTTCGCCATCCGACGTGCCGCCGCCGGCTGGTTTCCGCAACGCGCGGCCGTGCAGCGCCTACTACGGCGAGAAGATCGACACCACCGACCCGGCCTACCAGGGCCGGCAGCGGCCGTACGCGCCGTGCGGCTACACGCCCGCGCAGCTGCGGTCGGCCTACGGGGTGGACGGGGTGCGCGCGGACGGCACCGGCACGACGGTGGCGATCGTGGACGCTTTCGCGTCACCGACGCTGTACGCGGACGCGGCCGAGTACGCGCGCCGCAACGACCCGGGGCACCCGCTGCGGCCGTCGCAGTTCGCGCAGCAGGTCTTCCCGGCCAACGTCGACCAGGAGCCGCCGGACCAGTGCGACGCGGCGGGCTGGTACGGCGAGCAGACGCTGGACGTGGAGGCGGTGCACGCGATGGCGCCGGGCGCGAAGATCCTCTACGTCGGCGGATCCGACTGCCAGGACGCCTCGCTCGACGAGGCCCTGAACTGGATCGTGGCCGGGCACCACGCGGACATCATCTCCAACTCCTACGGCGACGCGGGTGAGGACATCCCGGCCGCCGAAGTGCGGGTGTGGACGCAGATCGCGCAACAGGCGGCGCTCGAGGGCATCGGCGTGTACTTCTCGTCCGGCGACAACGGTGACGAGGCCGCGCGGCTCGGCGCGCCGTCGGCGGACTTCCCGGCGTCGGACTCGTGGGTGACCGCGGTCGGCGGGACGAGCCTCGCGATCGGCAAGGACGGCCGGACACTGTTCGAAACCGGCTGGGAGACCGGCAAGAGCACGCTCACGGGCGGTGCGTACACCCCGCCCTACCCGGGTGCCTACACCTCCGGTTCCGGTGGCGGCACGAGCGTGCTGTTCGACGAGCCGTTCTACCAGAAGGGTGTCGTGCCGGACGCGCTCGCCGCGCAGAACCAGCACGGCAAGGCGCGCGGCCGGGTGGTGCCGGACATCTCCGCGGTCGGCGACCCGAACACCGGGTTCCTGATCGGGCAGACCCAGACCTTCCCCGACGGCGTCCACTACGACCAGTACCGCATCGGCGGCACGAGCCTGGCGTCGCCGGTGCTCGCCGGGATCATGGCCGTGTCGGACAGCCTGACCGGGTTCCACCACGGGTTCGTCAACCCGGTGCTCTACCAGGTGGCCGCGCGCACCCCGGCGGTGCGGGACGTGCGGCACGTCGATGCCGCGGTGATGCGGGTCGACTACGCCAACTCGGTGGACGCCTCGGGTGGCCTGGTCACCTCGGCGCGTGACCTCGACTGGCCGGACCTGACGATCCACACCACGCCCGGGTACGACGACGTGACCGGGCTGGGTGTGCCGAACGGGCTCGCGTTCCTGCTCCTGCCGTAGCGGGGCCGCCGTGGAGGCCGCCGGGAAACCGGTGGCCTCCACGGTAACGTTCGACCACATGGCGCACGAGCTGGTCACCGTCTGCCTGCTGGTCGTGCGGCTGCGGATCCACTGCTGATCACGGGGTTTCCTCGTGTTGAAGCCGTCGCACCGGTTGAAACGCCGCTCCGGAATCACAGCAGCCCGGCCTCCGACGCCTTCCCGATCGCCTCCACCCGGTTCCGCGCCCCCAGTTTGTGCAGAGCCGACTGCAAATAGGTCTTCACCGTGTTCCGGGTCAGGCCGGTGGTGTCCGCGATCTCCGGGTTGGTCTGCCCCTGGGCGGCCAGCCGCAGCACCTCGTACTCCCGCCGGGTCAGGCCGCTGCGCGCCAGCGCGTCGGACCGCGGCGGGTGGTCGGGCATGATCCGCGGGTCCACCACCCGCTCCCCGCGCAGCACCCGCCGCAGCGCCGACACCAGGTCGGTGCCGGTCACGTCCTTGAGCAGGCACCCGTGCGCCCCCGCGTCCAGCGCCGCCAGCAACCCCTGGTGATCACCGTGCGCGGTGAACACCACGATCCGCCCGGACGGGTGGACCTGCCGCAGCCCGGCGATGACCTCGGGCGCGAGCATGTCCGGCAAGCGGAGGTCGAGCAGGATCAGATCCGGCCGCAGCTGTCCGACCTGGGCGAGCGCACCCCGGCCGGACTCCGCGCTGCCGATCAGCTCCAGCGACGGCTCGGCCCGCAGCAACAGGGTGACCCCGTCGCGGACCACGGGGTGGTCGTCGACCACCAGGACCGTCGCGGTCATGGCACCTCGGGCACCCAGGCCCGCAGCGTGCAGCCGCCGTCCTCGTCCCGGACCAGGCTCACCCGCCCGCCCATCCGCGCCGCCCGTTCGGCCAGGGAACGCAGGCCCACCCCGGTTCCGGAAGCGGAGTCACCGGAACCGGTGCCGTCGTCGGCAACCACCACCTGCACGCCGCCCGCACTCGGCCCGAGGCTGACCACGACCGAGCACGCGTGCGCGTGCTTTTCGACGTTGAGCAGCCCTTCCCGCACCGCGCACACCAGCAACGCGGTGCGCTCACCGTCCAGTGGCCGCACCGGCGCGAGCTGCACGAAGCGTGCCGGCAGCCCGCAGCGCGACTCGAACGAGCGGCAGTGCTCGGCCAGTTCCACCGGCAGCGCCCGCTCCGGAGTGGACTCCGACAACGACAGCAACGACTCGCGCAGCGCCCGTGACGCCGCCGAGACGTCACCCTCGAGCCGGCACAACCGGCCTTCCAGCACCGGGTCACCGGCCACGTCCTGGTGCAGGTTGCGCACCTGCACGCCGATCGAGAACAACAGTGCGCCGACCGAATCGTGCAGCGCGCTCTGCATCCGCCGCCGCTCCGCCGAGATCGCGTCGGCCCGGCCGGACTCGGCGATGCCCGCCAGCTTGAGCGCGGACGCGGCCTGATCGGCGATGCCTTCGAGGCGGCGCACCGCGTCGTCGCCGAAGTCGGCCGGTTCGCGCATGGCGGCGTAGGCGATCGCCAGGGTGTCCGCCTTGCCCCCGGCGCGGCCGATGATCGGCACGGTGAGCAGCGCGGCGAGCCCCTCGCCGGCGACCTGCGCGTCGAACTGGTGCGTGATGGTCGGCGCGCTCAGGTAGTCCGACACCCGCACCGGCCGGCCGGAGGCCAGGACCCGGCCGCCGACCCCTTGCCCGGTGGGCACCACGAGGTTCTGGAGCGCGTCGGTCTTGTTCCCGGCCATCCACCGGATCACCGCCGTGCCCGGGCGTTCCAGCTCGCCCACGAACGCGGCGTGCACGCCCAGCGATTCGCGGATCAGGTGCGCGGTGCCCTGCAGGGCCATCACCCGGTCGAGGGTGCCGAGTAGTCCCTCGCGTTCGCGCAACAGCTCGTCGAGCACGTCGCTGTGCTCGACGGCACGGTCCGCGGCGACACGCTGCTCTGCGGTCACCTGCCCACGATCGCACACCCGGCGGCGTGCGGACATCCCCTCCTGGAGAGGGCACGGTTGCGCAAAGGTCCGGCAAACCTCTCCAGGTGGGGGTGCCGGACGGGCGGGGGCCGATCAACGATTGCCGCCACCGAGAGTGACACCGGTCACACGATCGGAGGAGGCGGGTGCCCACCGTGTTGAACGTCCGAGACCTGCACGTCCGCTACGGCCGCTCGGTCGCCGCCCTGCACGGCGTCGACCTGGCCGTGCCCGAGGACGGGGTCCTCGCCGTCCTCGGCGGCAACGGCGCCGGCAAGTCCACGCTGCTGCGCACCATTTCCGGGACGCTCAAACTGCACCGCGGCGTGGTCACCCGCGGTGACGTCCGGCTCGGCGATACCCGGATCGACCGGCTCGACCCGGCCGCGATCGTCCGGCTCGGCGTGGTCGGCGTGCCCGAAGGGCGCCAGATCTTCACGCGCATGTCCGTCGAGGAGAACCTGCGCGCGGGCGGAATCTCGGCGTCCGCGGAGCAGCGGGTCAAGGCCCGCGAGCGCGTACACGAGCTGTTCCCGGTGCTGGCCGAGCGCGCCCGGCAGCGCGCCGGGCTGCTCTCCGGCGGCGAGCAGCAGATGCTCGCGATCGGCCGGGCGCTGATGTCCGCACCGCGCGTGCTGCTGCTGGATGAGCCTTCACTGGGACTCGCGCCCAAGGTGGTGGCCCAGATCAGCGCCATCATCCGGGAGATCCACGCGCAGGGCACCGCGGTCGTGCTGGTCGAGCAGAACGCCGTGATGGCGCTGAGCGTCGCCGACCACGCAGCGGTGCTCGAGGTGGGCCGGGTCGCGCTGGCCGGCCGGTCCGACGAGCTGTCCCGCAGCGAGGACGTGCGGCGCCTGTACCTGGGCGGGCACGCGCGATCCGAGGCGGCAGCTGAGCCACGCAAGCAGGTCCTGTCGAGGTGGGGCGGATGATCCCGGAACTGCGCGTCGAGCACCTCACGCTCCGCTTCGGTGGCCTGACCGCGCTGGAGGACGTCTCGTTCACCGTGCGGCCCGGTTCGCTGCACGCCCTGATCGGCCCGAACGGCGCCGGGAAGTCCAGTTGTTTCAACGTGATCGGCGGCCTCTACCGGGCCACGGAAGGCCGGGTCCGGCTGGGCGACACCGAGCTGACCGGCCTGCGCCCGCACCGGATGGCCGCGCTCGGCGTCGGCCGCGCCTTCCAGAACGCGGCCCTCTCGCCCGGGTCGAGCGTGCTGGACAACGTGATGCTCGGCCGGCACGCCCTCACCCGCGGCGGTTTCCTGGAATGCGCGCTGCGCGCCCCGTGGATCGTGCGGGCCGAACGCAGGCACACCCGGCGGGCCACGGAGATCTGCGAGTTCCTCGGCATCGGGCACCTGCTGCACACCCCGGTGGCCGCGCTGCCCTACGGCCAGGTCAAACGAGTCGACATCGCCCGCGCGCTGGCCGTGGAGCCGGTCCTGCTGATGCTGGACGAGCCGGCCGCGGGCATGACCGCGGCGGAGACGGCCGATCTGGCCGAGACGGTCCGGGCGGTGCGCGACGAGCTGGGCATTTCGATCCTGCTGGTGGAGCACGACATGGGCCTGGTGATGGGTATCGCCGACCGGGTCACGGTGCTCGACTTCGGCCGCCGCATCGCCGACGGCCCGCCCGATGAGGTGCAGCGGGACCCGGAAGTGGTCCGGGCGTACCTGGGAACGGAGGCCGCGTGATGCACACGTTCCTGCAACTGGCGGTGAACGGCCTCGGCAAGGGCGCGGTCTACGCGCTGCTCGCACTGGGATTCGTGATCATCTTCAAGGCCACCGAGGTGATCAACTTCGCGCACGGCTCGCTGGTGCTCTTCGGCGGCTACCTGGTGGTGGTGACCCGCGAGTCGCTGGGCTGGCTCGGTGCCTCGCTGGTCGGCGTCGCCGGCGCCGGGCTGCTCGCGGTGGTGGTGGAACGGCTGCTGCTGTCCCGCACCAAGCTGGCCGACCCGAACAGCCTGGCGCTGCTCACGATCGGCGTGGACGTGATCGTGGCCGAGGAGATCGTGCGGCGGCTCGGCGTCGGCGTGCCGTTCCTCGGCGAGGCGTGGGACGCCAAGCCGATCCAGGTCGGTGGCATCACGTTGTTCCGCACGCACCTGGTCGCGATGGCCGTGGCCGCGGTGCTGATCACCGCCTTCTACCTGGCGTTCAAGTTCTCCAACTGGGGGGTCGCGATGCGCGCGCAGGCGGAGAACCGGGAGGCCGCCGCGCTGATGGGCATCCGCAGCCGGCAGGTGACGATGACCGCGTGGCTCGTCGCGGGACTGCTGGCGGGCGTCGCCGTGCTGTTCCTGGCCACGCAGGACTTCTCCGGCGCCGGCCTGTCCCGTGGCACGCATTCGATCGCGCTGGCCGCGTTCCCGGCCGCCATCCTGGGCGGGCTCGACTCGACCGCGGGCGCGATCGTCGGCGGCCTGGTCGTCGGCCTGGTCGAGGCACTGTCCGCGCAGTACATCTCGTTCGACTTCTCCAAGAGCGCGGTGTTCCTGGTCATGCTACTGGTGCTGGTGGTCCGGCCGTCCGGCCTGTTCGGAACGAGGGAGAGCACCCGTGTCTGACCTCGCGATGCGGGCGACGGTCGCCGGCGCGACCGCGAACGCCCCGGTGAAACCGCTGCGCTGGCTGCGGTGGTCGGCGTGGCTGGTCCTGCTGGTGGTGCTGCTGGCGCTGCCGCTGTACGTGGGCTCCGAGTGGCTCAAGGCCGGGCAGTGGATGATGACCGGCGCGGTCGGCGCGATCGGGCTGACCATGCTGGTGGGCCAGGCCGGTCAGCTGTCGCTGGCGCACGCGTTCTTCCTGCTCGCCGGCGGCACCACCTACACCGTGCTGGCGAGCGGAACGGAAGACGGCAGGGTGGTCGGGTTCGGCGTGGACCCGCTGCTGGCGCTGCTCGCCGCGGTGGCGGTCACCGCGCTGCTGGGCCTGGCGTTCGCGCCCGTGTCCGGGCGGCTGCGCGGCATCTACCTGGGCGTGGCGTCGCTGTCGCTGGTGTTCATCGGCCTCTACTTCGGACAGTCCGCGGACCGGCTGACCGGCGGTACCTCCACCGGCCGCACCCCGGCGCCGTTCGCGCTGTTCGGGTTCACCTTCGACAACTCGGGCAGCCTGGTGGTGCTCGGTGTGCCGCTGCGGCAGGCCGAACGCCTGTGGTACTTGTACCTGGCGCTGACGGTGATCGCGTTCGTGCTGGCACGCGGTGCGGTACGGAGCCGGGTCGGGCGGTCCTGGCGGGCGGTGCGTGACCACGAGGCGTCGGCCGCCGCGATGGGCGTCAACGTGGCGTGGGCCAAGGCCGGCGCGTTCGCGGTGTCCTCCGCCTACGCCGGGCTGGCCGGGGCGATGACGGTGCTGTGGTTCGACATCCTCAAGCCGGACGAGAACGAGTTCGGTACCTACGGCATCAACGTCTCGATCGCCTACCTGGCGATGGTGATCATCGGCGGCCTCGGCTCGATCGGGGGCGCCCTGGTCGGCGCGCTCATCGTGTTCGGGCTGCCGCAGGTGCTCTCGCTGTACTCGAACCAGCTGGGGATCTTCACCGGGAGCGGCGCGGGCGCGGTCACCCCGATCCTCGTCAGCACCTTCGTCTACGGCGCCGCGATCATCCTGGTCGTGCTCTTCGAGCCGGGCGGGCTCGCGGCGATCGGGCGCCGGATCACCGGCGGCCTGCACGCGCAACGCAAGAAGGAAGGAACGTCCCGATGAAGCGACGGCTTTCCCTGGTCCTCGCGGCGATGCTGGTCGTCGCCGCGTGCGGCACCAAGGCGGGCGATCAGGGATCGTCCGGCTCGGACGCCTCCGGCGTCAAGACCGACCTCGGGGTCACCGCGAACGAGATCACCCTCGGCGTCATGAGCGACCTGACCGGTCCGTTCAAGAACCTCTCCATCGGCATCACGCACGGCAACCAGTTGTGGGCCAACGACTTCAACGCCGCCGGTGGCGTGTGCGGCCGGCAGGTCCGGCTGGAGGTCGTGGACCACGGCTACAAGGCCGACCAGGCGAAGACCCTGTATCCGCAGCTGGAGCCCAAGGTGCTCGGGTTCGTCCAGGTGGTCGGGTCGCCGATCATGGCGGCGCTCAAGCAGAACATCAAGTCCGACAAGGTGACCACCACGCCGGCGTCCTGGTCCTCGGAGCTGCTGGACAACCCGTACGTGATGATCGTCGGCACGACCTACGACGTGGAGATGATCGACGGCCTGTCCTACCTGCAGGAACAGGGGATGATCAAGGACGGCGACACCGTCGCGCACATCTACATCGACGGCGAGTACGGCGCGAACGGCCTGCGCGGGTCGCAGTACTACGCGCAGAAGCACGGCCTGAACCTGCGCGAGGTCAAGATCACCTCGTCGGACAACGACCTGACCAACATCGTCACCGGCCTGCGCGGCGAGGGTGTCAAGGCGATCCTGCTGACCACCACCCCGGCGCAGACCGGTTCGGTGGCCGCGGCGAACAAGGCGCTCGGGCTGAACGTCCCGGTGCTGGGCAACAACCCCACGTTCGACCCGGTGCTGCTGAACAGCCCGGCCGCGAACGCGCTGGACCGGCTGTACGTGGTGGCCAGCAGCGTGCCGGTCGCCGCCGACATCCCGAAGGCGAAGGAGGTGCTCGGGAAGTACCAGGCGGCCAAGTTCCCGGAGCCGCCGAACGCCGGCGTGCCCTACGGCTACGCGGTGGCCGAGGTGTGGGGCACGGTGCTGAAGAAGGCCTGCGACAACAAGGACCTGACCCGCGACGGCATCCTGCGGGCGTTGCAGCAGACCACTTCGGCAGACACCGGCAACCTGGTGGCCCCCCTGGACTTCTCCAAGCCGGGCGCACCGCCGACCCGCGAGGTCTACGTCGCGCAGGCGGACGCGAGTTCGGTGGGCGGCATCAAGTACGTGAAGCCGCTGTTCGAAGCCGCGGACGCCAAGGACTACGTGGCGCCGCACCAGAAGTGAGCGAACCCGGCCGGGCCGTCGTGACGGCCCGGCCGGGTCCTCAGTGGACCATGGCCGCGCGCACCACGCGGCCACCGGCGGCGGTGGTGACACCGACCGCGATCACCACACCGAGCACGACGCTGAGCAGGTACGGGCCGGCCGCGAACGCGGCAGCCACGCCGCCGGTCTTGACGATCGAGAACGGGATGACGCACACGACCGCGCCCACCACCGCGGCGATGACGCTGACGAGCGTCGCCGCGACGATCTCCCGCAGCAGCATCCCGCGGGTCTGCCCCGCCGTGGACCCGACCAGCGACATCGCGCCGAACTCCTCGCTCCGCCGGCCGAGCGCGGCCACCAGGTTGTTGGTCAGCGCGATGGCCATGAACACCGCGATCAGAACCACCACGAGGTAGTTGATCGACCCCAGCACCTGCGCCGTGCTGCCCGCGACCGAGTGCTGGTTCTCGATGCCCTGCATGCTGAGCGTGCCGGCGGAGACCCCGACGAGCAGCGTCAGGAACGTGACCGCCGGCCGCACCCGCTCCGGTGCCGCGGCCAGGTTGATCGCCGCGAGGTGGCCCGCCGCACCACGCGGCAACGCGGACAGGGCACGCAGCACCCGGTTCGCCACTCCGACGAGCTCCGGTGCGAGCACCGCCAGCCCGATCGCGGTGAGCACCGTGGCCGGCCCGGTCATCGCGGTCGTGGCGATGTTGTCGGCGTCCAGGCCGAGCACCGCCGACGCCGAACCGATACCCGCGACGAGCACAACCACCGCGATGATCCGCCGGGGAGACCGGCCGGACCGCTTGCCCCGCGCCGGGCCCGCGCTCTCGACCGGACTGCGCCCGGCGGTGCCGCGGCTGCCGATCCACGCCGCCACCACGGTCGCGACCAGCACGACCACGACGCCGAGCAGGGGCAGCCCGAGCCCCGGCGAATACACCGAGGCCGGATCGATCAGCCCGGAGGACCGCACCGCGCTCAGCACGATCCAGCCGAGCAGGTAGCCCGCGCCCAGGCCGGGCAGCAACGCCACCGCGGAGACGGCGAAGGTCTCGGCCGAGACCATCACCTGCACCTGGCGGGGCGTCGCCCCGATCAGCCGCAGCCCGCCGATCTCGGCGGTGCGGCCGCTCAGGGTCACGCCGACCGTGGAGACCATCGCGAACAGCACGATCGCCACCACCCAGCCGCCCATGATCACCGGGAACTCGGTGAGGAACGGCCGGTCGGCGGCCGCGGTGGTGTCCGCGAGCCCGGTGCCCAGGAGCGCGGTCATCGCGGTGACCAGCCCCATCCCGATCAGCGCCACCAGGCCGGTGGCGATGGCCGCGCCCCGGTGGTGGCGGAACAGCCGCAGTGCGAGACCCACCACGTCAGCTCACCCCCATCGCGGCGCGCTCGGCGGACTCGACCAGCGTCGCCATCCGGCTGGCCACCGCCGCCGCGGACGGGCGGTCCAGGCGGTCGACGATCAGGCCGTCAGCCAGGAACAGCACCCGGTCGGAGAACGACGCGGCGACCGGGTCGTGGGTGACCATGATGATGGTCTGGCCCCGGTCGGCGAGCCCGCGCAGCAGGCTGAGGACCTCGCGGGCGCTGCGGATGTCCAGCGCCCCGGTGGGCTCGTCGGCGAAGACGACCTCCGGGTCGGTGATCAGCGCCCGCGCCACCGCGACGCGTTGCTTCTGCCCGCCGGAGAGCTGGTCCGGGCGGTGCCCGCCGCGCTGTGCGAGGCCGACGCCGGCGAGCATCGCCTCGGTCCGCTGGGGATCCGGACGACGCCCGTCCAGCCGCAGCGGCAGCTCCACGTTCTCCCTGGCGGTCAGCGCCGGGAGCAGGTTGAACGCCTGGAACACGAACCCGATGCGCCGGCGTCGCAACTCCGCCAGCTTGGTCTCGCCGAGCCCGGCCAGGCTCTCGCCGTTCAGCTCGACGCTGCCCGCGGTCGGGGTGCGCAGCCCGGCCGCGCTGTGCAGCAGCGTCGTCTTGCCCGATCCGGACGGTCCCATGATCGCCAGGAACGACCCTCGTTCGGCGTCGAGATCGACGCCGCGCAGGGCGTCGACCGGCCCCGCCTCTCCCTCGAACCTGCAGCGCAGCCCCCTGATGCGCACGGCTGGTGTGCCCATGGTGATGATCCCCTTCGATGTGATGAACGGTCGTTTTAAACGAACGTACACATGATACGTTAGCAGACGTGGGACATCGAGAGAATTTGCTGACGGCGGCACGCGGATGCCTCCTTCGCGTCGGCTACGCGCGCACGACGGCACGGGACCTGGCCGCCGCGTCGGGGGCGAACCTGGCGTCGATCAACTACCACTTCGGGTCCAAGGACGAGCTGCTCACGCGCGCGCTGCACGAACTGAACACCGAATGGGGTGAACTGCTCTTCCGCGCCCTCGGCGACGGCGACACCCACGAGGCGCTGTGGGAGCGGATCATCGAGTCGATCCGCGGCAACCGGCAGCTGTGGTTCGTCAACTTCGAGGGGGTCGCCTACCTCCAGCACGACGCGAAGATCCGGGAGATGACCGCGCAGGCGCAGCAGGCGGCCCGCACCGCGCTGGCCAGGGCCTTCGGCGGCCTCGGCCCGGATGCCGACCCGGACCGGGTCCGGATCGTCGGCTCGCACTACTACTCGCTGCTCGTCGGCGTCGCCCTGCAGTGGCTCACCGACCCGGAGCACGCGCCGTCGGCGGCGGAGATCGTCGCGGCCGACCAGCACACGCACGTGTAGCGGTGTGCCGCGCAGCGGAACGCGGTGCTTGCGGTCCGCCGGCCCGGGCACGAGAGTTCGGGCCATGGATGCGACAGCGGTGCGCGAGGCGGCCGACCTCCTGCTGCGGGCCTACGCGGCGGGCAAGCCGATCGCGCCCCTGATCGAGACCTACCCGGAGGCGACCGTCGAGGACGCCTACCGGATCCAGCTCGACCAGGTGCGCGTGTGGACCGAGGGCGGCGCGGAGATCAAGGGCCACAAGGTGGGCCTGGCCTCGGCCGCGATGCAGCGGCAGATGGGCGTGGACCAGCCGGACTACGGGCACCTCACCGGCGGCATGTTCCACCTCGAGCACCAGCCGATCCCGGCCGGCGGCTTCCTGCAGCCGCGGATCGAACCCGAGATCGCGTTCGTGCTGGGGCGGAAGCTGTCCGGACCGGGCGTGACGGTGGCCGACGCGGTGCGCGCGGTCGACTTCGTGCTGCCGGCGCTGGAGATCGTCGACTCCCGGATCGCGGACTGGCGCATCTCGATCGTGGACACCATCGCCGACAACGCCTCCTCCGGCGGAGTGGTGCTGGGCAGCAGGCCGACCGCACTGTCGTCGGTGGACCTGCGGCTCGCCGGGTGCACCCTGCACGCCAACGGGGAGCTGGCCGCCACCGGGGCGGGCGGCGCGGTGCTCGGATCGCCGCTGAACGCGCTGGTGTGGCTGGCCAACACGGTCGGCCCGCTGGGCGTCGACCTGGAGCCGGGCCACGTCGTGCTGCCCGGTTCGATGACCCGGGCGATCCCGGTGCGGCCCGGGGACACGGTGGTGGCCACGGTGGCCGGGCTGGGCAGTGTGACCGCGGTGTTCGCGGGCGGGGAGGACGCATGACCGAGTGGAGCATCGCCGAGGCGGCACGGGTGCTGCTGGCGGCCGGGGACGCCGGCGTCGCGCGCGGGCCGATCACCGCGGAATGGCCGGGGCTGGACGCGCGCACCGCATACGCGGTCCAGGACGAGGTGCTGCGGCTGCGGCTGGCCCGCGGCGAGAAGCTGATCGGGCTCAAACTGGGGTTGACGTCCCGGGCGCAGCAGGAGCGCATGGGCGTGGACCGTCCGGTGCTGGCCTGGCTGACCGACGCCATGGTGCTGCCTGCCGCGGACCCGCTGCCGCCGCTGATCCACCCACGTGCCGAGCCGGAGATCGTGTTCGTGCTGGGTGAACGCCTGGCCGGGCCCGGTGTCACCGCGGCGGTGGCGATGGGCGCGGTGGACCGGGTCCACGGCGGGATCGAGGTCATCGACTCGCGCTACCAGGACTTCCGGTTCGCCGCACCGGACACCATCGCGGACAACGCGTCGTCGGGCGTGTTCCGCGTCGGGCCGGTGGGGGTCGCGCCGTCCGGGCTGGATCTGTCCCTCCAGGCGTGCCTGCTGGAGGTCGACGGGGCCATCGTGGACAGTGCCACCGGCGCGGCGGTGCTCGGCCATCCGGGTGAAGCACTGGCACTGGCGGCGAACACGCTGGCGGAGCGGGGGCTGGCGCTGGAGGCCGGGTGGATCGTGCTGACCGGCGGGCTGACGGATGCGGTGCCCGTCGAGGCGGGCTCGCGCGTCGCGGCGCACTTCACCGGTCTCGGGTCGGTGACGGTGTCGGGCTGAGCGCCCGGGCCCGGTTCCGGGACCCGGGCCGGGGCCGGGCCGGCACCCGTTCGTAACACCTTGATTACTTGATCGGATCGCCACCCGATCCGGTGAATCGATCACCGGCGCGACCGGTTCGGTGTTTGTGCAGGTCAGCGGCGTATGGGAAGCACTTCCACACCGGAGGCGGCGCCGTCAACGCCCCTATGGCATATGCCACGAGTCCGGTCGGCGTATATCGATCACGGCGAATTCACATTACTGTCATAAGACCCGGCGAACCCGGGGGTAACTGGCGCGCCGCGGGGACCCGCCCACCACGACCCGGGACACGCTGATGCGCGCCAGCGGCCCGACGACGTGCCGACCGCGGCCACCCGATGACGTGTGGCCGGTGTAGGTGAGTCCTGCCCTCGTCCGGGCGACTCCTACCTCTGCTCCCGACTGACCATCGCGCAGGAGGGCCGCTGTGTTAGCAGCGCCCGCGCCGCGCCCACGTGTGAGGAGACGGCCAGCCGTGACCCGCCCCAGTGTTCGCAAGCCGGAAGGCTTGTACGACGCGCAATACGAGCACGATGCCTGCGGTGTCGCGTTCGTCGCCGACATGTCCGGCCGACGCAGCCACGACATCGTGACCAAGGCCCTCACGGCCCTGCGCAACCTGGAACACCGTGGCGCCAGAGGAGCCGAACCGGAGACCGGCGACGGCGCGGGCATCCTGATCCAGGTGCCGGATGCGTTCTTCCGCGAGGTCGTCGGCTTCGACCTGCCGGAGGCCGGTCACTACGCCGTGGGCACCGCGTTCCTGCCCACCGGCGAGACCGCCCGCGGCCGCGCGATGAGCGCGATCGAGGGCATCGCCGCCGAGGAGGGCCTGCGGGTCCTGGGCTGGCGCGAGGTCCCGGTGGACCCCGAGCACGTCGGGCCGACCGCGGCCACCACGATGCCGCACTTCGCGCAGCTGTTCCTCACCTCGCACGAGGGCCTGCGCACCGGCCTCGACCTGGAACGGGCCGCCTTCTGCGTGCGCAAGCGGGCCGAGCACCTGCTCGCCGACGAGGACGTGTACTTCCCGAGCCTGTCCGCCCGCACGATCGTCTACAAGGGAATGCTCACCGAGCCGCAGGTGCCGCGGTTCTTCCCCGACCTGACCGACGAGCGGGTGACCAGCGCGATCGGCCTGGTCCATTCCCGCTTCTCCACCAACACCTTCCCGTCGTGGCCACTGGCGCACCCCTACCGGTACGTGGCGCACAACGGCGAGATCAACACGCTGCGCGGCAACCGGAACTGGATGGACGCGCGCGAGTCGATGCTCGCCACCGACCTGATCCCCGGTGACCTCAAGCGGATCTACCCGGTCGTCACCCGCGGCGCGAGCGACTCGGCGTCCTTCGACGAGGTGCTGGAGCTGCTGCACCTGGGCGGCCGCAGCCTGCCGCACGCCGTGCTGATGATGATCCCGGAGGCGTGGGAGAACCACGAGGAGATGGATCCCGCCCGGCGGGCGTTCTACGAGTTCCACTCCACCCTGATGGAGCCGTGGGACGGCCCGGCGCTGGTGTCGTTCACCGACGGCACCCAGATCGGCGCGGTACTCGACCGCAACGGCCTGCGGCCGGCCCGGTACTGGGTCACCGAGGACGGCCTGGTCGTGCTGGCCAGCGAGGTCGGCGTGCTGGAGCTGGACCAGGCGACGATCGTGCAGAAGGGCAGGCTGGAACCGGGCCGCATGTTCCTCGTCGACACCGCGCTGGGCCGCATCGTCGACGACGAGGAGATCAAGGGGCAGCTCGCCGCCGAGCACCCCTACGACGAGTGGGTCCGCCAGGGCCTGGTGCGGCTGGAGGAATTGCCCGAGCGCGAGCGCGAAGTGCCCACGCACGCCTCGCTGGTGCGCCGGCAGCAGGCGTTCGGCTACACCGAGGAGGAGCTCGACACGCTGCTGTCGCCGATGGCAGGCACCGGCGCCGAGCCCATCGGGTCGATGGGCAACGACTCGCCCCTCGCGACCCTGTCGTCCGGCCCGCGCCCGATCTTCGACTACTTCATCCAGCTGTTCGCCCAGGTCACCAACCCGCCGCTGGACGCGATCCGGGAGGAGCTGGTGACATCGCTGGGCACCCAGCTCGGTGCCCAGCCGAACCTGCTGGAGGCCGGCGGCGAATCCTGCCGCCGCGTCGTCCTGCCGTTCCCGGTGCTGGACAACGACGAGCTGGCCAAGCTGGTGCACATCAACGACGACGGCGACCTGCCGGAGTTCGCCGCGGTCACCATCCACGGCCTCTACGACGTGCACGGCGGCGGGGACGCGCTGGTGGCCCGCCTGGAGGAGATCCGGACCGAGGTGTCCAACGCGATCTCCGAGGGCGCCCGGCTGATCGTGCTGTCCGACCGCGGGGTCGACGCCGACCACGCGGCCATCCCGTCGCTGCTGCTCACCGGCGCGGTGCACCACCACCTGGTGCGGCAGAAGACCCGCACCCAGGTGGGCATCATCGCCGAGACCGCCGATGCCCGCGAGGTGCACCACATCGCGCTGTTGCTCGGTTACGGCGCCGCCGCGGTGAACCCGTACCTGGCGATGGCCACGGTCGAGGAACTGGCCCGCGACGGCAAGATCCCCGGCGTCACGCCGCAGCAGGCGACCCGGAACCTGATCAAGGCGCTGGGCAAGGGCGTGCGCAAGACCATGTCGAAGATGGGAGTGTCCACTGTGGCCTCCTACACCGGCGCGCAGATCTTCGAGGCGCTCGGCCTCTCGCAGGACGTCATCGACACCTGCTTCACCGGAACCACCTCCCGGCTGGGCGGCGTCGGCTTCGACGTGCTGCACGAGGAGGTCCGGCAGCGGCACGCCCGCGCGTTCCCGCGGGACGGGTTCCGCGCCGGCCACCGCGAACTGGAGATCGGCTCGGACTACCAGTGGCGGCGCGAGGGCGAGCCGCACCTGTTCAACCCGCACACGGTCTTCAAGCTCCAGCACTCCACCCGCACCGGCCGCTACGAGGTGTTCAAGGAGTACACCAACGCCGTCGACGAACAGTCGAAGAAGCTGTTCACGCTGCGCGGGCTGTTCGAGCTGAAGGAGGGCGTGCGGCCGCCGGTGCCGATCGAGGAGGTCGAGCCGGTCTCGTCGATCGTGAAGCGGTTCGCGACCGGCGCCATCTCCTACGGCTCGATCTCGCAGGAGATGCACGAGACCCTCGCCATCGCGATGAACCGGCTGGGCGGCAAGTCCAACACCGGTGAGGGTGGCGAGGACCCGGAGCGGCTCTACGACCCGGAGCGGCGCAGCGCCGTCAAGCAGGTCGCCAGCGGCCGGTTCGGGGTGACCAGCGAGTACCTGGTCAACGCCGACGACATCCAGATCAAGATGGCGCAGGGCGCCAAGCCCGGCGAGGGCGGCCAGCTGCCCGGCGCGAAGGTGTACCCGTGGATCGCGCGCACCCGGCACTCCACACCCGGTGTGGGGCTGATCTCCCCGCCGCCGCACCACGACATCTACTCGATCGAGGACCTGGCGCAGCTGATCCACGACCTGAAGAACGCCAACCCGGCCGCACGCATCCACGTGAAGCTGGTGTCCGAGGTGGGCGTCGGCACGGTCGCGGCCGGGGTGTCCAAGGCGCACGCCGACGTGGTGCTGATCTCCGGTCACGACGGCGGCACCGGTGCCTCGCCGCTGTCCTCGATCAAGCACGCCGGCGGCCCGTGGGAGCTGGGCCTGGCCGAGACCCAGCAAACGCTGCTGGCCAACCGGCTGCGCGACCGGATCGTGGTGCAGACCGACGGCCAGCTCAAGACCGGCCGCGACGTGGTGATCGCCGCGCTGCTCGGCGCCGAGGAGTTCGGTTTCGCCACCGCGCCGCTGGTGGTGTCCGGCTGCATCATGATGCGGGTCTGCCACCTCGACACCTGCCCGGTGGGCGTGGCGACGCAGAACCCGAAGCTGCGCGAGAAGTTCAGCGGCAAGGCCGAGTACGTGGTGAACTTCTTCGAGTTCATCGCGCAGGAGGTGCGCGAGTACCTGGCGCGGCTGGGCTTCCGGTCGATCGAGGAGGCCGTCGGGCACGCCGAGATGCTCGACACGCGCAAGGCCGTCGACCACTGGAAGGCGCGCGGGCTGGACCTGTCGCCGATCTTCCACGTGCCCGAGCTGGAGCCGCGGGCCGCGCGGCACCAGGTGGTCGCCCAGGACCACGGCCTGGAGAAGGCGCTGGACAACACGCTGATCCAGCTCGCCGAGGGTGCGCTGAGCTCCGGCGACAAGGTGCGCCTGGAACTGCCGGTGCGCAACGTGAACCGGACCGTGGGCACCATGCTCGGGTCGGAGCTGACCAAGCGCTGGGGCGGCGAGGGCCTGCCGGACGACACGATCGACGTGACGTTCACCGGCACCGCCGGCCAGTCGTTCGGCGCGTTCGTGCCCAAGGGCATCACGCTGCGGTTGTTCGGCGACGCCAACGACTACGTCGGCAAGGGCCTGTCCGGCGGACGGATCGTCGTGCGACCACCCAGGGAGGCGAAGCTCGCGTCCGAGCAGAACATCATCGCCGGCAACGTGATCGGCTACGGCGCGACCAGCGGGCAGATCTTCCTGCGCGGCCGGGTCGGCGAGCGGTTCTGCGTGCGCAACTCCGGCGCGCTGGCCGTGGTCGAGGGCGTCGGCGACCACGGTTGCGAGTACATGACCGGCGGCCGCGTCGTCGTGCTCGGCCCGACCGGGCGCAACTTCGCGGCCGGCATGTCCGGCGGGATCGCCTACGTGCTGGACCTGTCGCCGCTGCGGGTCAACCCGGAGATGGTCGACGTCGACCCGCTGGACGACGAGGACGTCGAGTTCCTGCGGGACGCGGTCGAGGCGCACTTCGTGGAAACCGAATCGCCGCTGGCACGGACGCTGCTGGCCGACTGGGAGGCCACGGTCACCCGCTTCGGCAAGGTCATGCCCAAGGACTACAAGCGAGTCCTGGCCGCGCAGGCGGAAGCCGAGCGCGACGGCCGGGACGTGAACGAAGCCATCATGGAGGCCGCACATGGCTGACCCCAAGGGTTTTCTCACGACGCCCCGCGAGACGCCGAAGACCCGCCCGGTGCCGCTGCGGCTGCTCGACTGGCGTGAGGTGTACGAGGACTTCGCGTCGAACAAGCTGGAGAAGCAGGCCGGCCGCTGCATGGACTGCGGCATCCCGTTCTGCCACCAGGGCTGCCCGCTGGGCAACCTGATCCCGGAGTGGAACACGCTGGTCTGGAGCGACGACTGGCGGGACGCGATCGAGCGGCTGCACGCCACGAACAACTTCCCGGAGTTCACCGGGACGCTGTGCCCGGCGCCGTGCGAGACCGCCTGTGTGCTGGGGATCAACAACGACCCGGTGACGATCAAGCGGGTCGAGATCTCCATTGTGGACCGCGCCTGGGAGGAGGGCTGGATCACGCCGCAGCCCCCGGTGACGCGCACCGGCAAGAAGGTCGCCGTCGTCGGGTCCGGGCCGTCCGGCCTGGCCGCCGCCCAGCAGCTGACCCGCGCCGGGCACGAGGTGGTCGTGTTCGAGCGGGCCGACGCGATCGGCGGGCTGCTGCGGTACGGCATCCCCGAGTTCAAGATGGAGAAGCGGCGGCTGGACCGGCGCCTGGACCAGATGCGCGCCGAGGGCACCGAGTTCCGCACCGGCGTCGACGTCGGCGTGGACATCACCGCCGAGGAGCTGCGGTCGTCCTACGACGCCGTCGTGCTCGCCGGGGGTGCGACCGCGTGGCGGGACCTGCCGGCACCGGGCCGCGAGACGCCCGGGGTGTACCAGGCGATGGAGTACCTGCCGCTGGCGAACCGGGTCGCCGCCGGCGCGCTGGAGTCGGCGCCCATCTCCGCCGAGGGCAAGCACGTCGTGGTCATCGGCGGCGGTGACACCGGTGCGGACTGCGTCGGGACCGCGCACCGGCAGGGCGCGCTGTCGGTCACCCAGCTGGAGATCATGCCCCGCCCGCCCGAGTCGCGGTCCGAGGCCCACCCGTGGCCGACCTACCCGATGATCTACCGGGTGTCCTCGGCGCACGAGGAGGGCGGCGAGCGCCTGTACTCGGTGAGTACGAAGGAGTTCCTCGCCGACGACGAGGGCAACCTGCGGGCGCTGCGGCTGGTCGAGGTGCGCAGCGAGGACGGGAAGTTCGTCGAGGTCGAGGGCACCGAGCGGGAGCTGCCCGCGCAGCTGGTGCTGCTGGCGATGGGCTTCGTCGGCCCGCAGCGCGAGGGCCTGCTGGAGCAGCTCGGCGTGGAGCTGGACGCCCGCGGCAACGTGGCCCGGGACGAGAACTTCCGCACCAGCGTCGACAACGTGTTCGTGGCCGGCGACATGGGCCGCGGGCAGTCGCTGATCGTGTGGGCGATCGCCGAGGGCCGGTCCGCGGCCGCCGGGGTGGACGCCTACCTGACGGGCCGGGACGTCCTGCCGGCCCCGATCGCGCCGACGGACCGGCCGATCGCCTAGGACCCCGGGGCGGGCCGCCGCGACAACGCGGTCGCGCCGGCCCGCCCCGTCCCCAGCCCCGGACGCTCCCGCGGAGCAGCACGACCGCCGCGAGGCTGAGCGCACCCCCTCGGACACGCCACTCACCGACCCGCCCCCGCAAACACACCGCCCGGAGCGGCAAACACGCCGGTGCGCCGTGTTCGCCGGCTGGGGTGGCGTGTTCGCCGACTGGGCTGGGGTTTTTGCCGGCGGCCGGGTTCGCCCGGCGGGCTGTGGGTGTTTTTCCGACCGGCGCGGGGATTTCAACCGACCGAGCCGGGCGCTGATCAATGTTCACAAGCCGCGCGCGAGCGAGTATTACTGATGCGTGGACCGGCATGAGCGGCTCGACACCCTGCTGGAGATCATCGGTCAGCAGGGCCGGATCGAGGTCGAGCAGGCGGCGGAGAAGCTGAACGTCTCCCCCGCCACGGTGCGCCGGGATCTCGACCATTTGGCGAGCCGCCAATTGCTCACCAGGACACGTGGTGGCGCGGTCGCCGGAAATGTCGCCTACGACCTGCCCGGCCGCCACCGCGGCGCGCGGCACACCGGGGAGAACCGGCGGATCGCCGAAGCCGCGGCCCGGCTGGTGAACCGCGGGATGGTGATCGGCTTCAACGGCGGAACCACCACCACCGAGGTGAGCCGCGCCATCGCGGCCCGGCCGGAATTCAACGACCGCGGCAGCTCCCCGGTGCTGACCGTGGTGACGAACGCGGTGAACATCGCGCACGAACTGGCCGTGCGGCAGAGCATCCGGCTGGTCAGCACGGGCGGGGTCGCGCGGCCGCAGTCGTTCGAGCTGACCGGGCACCTGGCCGGGATGGTGCTCGAAGAGGTCAGCCTCGACCTGACGTTCCTCGGGGTCGACGCGGTCGACCCGCTGCGCGGCGCCTACTCCCACCACGAGGCCGAGGCGGCGATCGACAAGCTGCTCGCGCACCGCGCCAAGCGGGTCGTGGTGGTGGCCGCCAGCTCGAAGCTCGGTGGCTACGCGTTCGCGCGCATCTGCTCGACCCTCGACATCGACCTGCTGATCACCGACTCGGGTGCCGAACCGGACCTGGTGTCGGCCTTCGAGCTGGAGGGCGTGCGGGTGACGGTGGCGTGACCCGGCTCAGGGCACGGTCGGCAGCCCCGGCGGCGCGCCCTGCTCGATCAGCCGCAGCAGCGCGCCGGTGTCCAGGCACTCCTCGACGGCGTCGGCGAGCCGGTCCAGCATGGCCTCCCGCAGGGCCGCGAACCCGGGCGCACCCGGTGCCGGTGACCACGGCACACCGGCCTGCGCCGCCACCTCCGACAGCCACGCCCGACGGAAGCCGTCGTTGTCGAGCGTGCCGTGCCAGGTGGTGCCCCACACCGCGCCGCGGCGCCAGCCGTCGAGGAACGGTTCGACGCCGTCCTCCGCCTCCAGGGACGCGCTGCCGTGGTGGATCTCGTAGGCCGCGACCTCGTGCCCGCGCCACCGCGCGGCCGGCCGCCGGAGCACCTTCTCCTCCCGGAACGTCACCGTGGTGGGCAGCAGACCGAGCCCGGCCACGGTGCCGGCGCCGGACTCCACATCGTCCACAATGGTCCGCGCCAGCATCTGGTGACCACCGCAGATGCCCAGCAGCGGACGCCCGGCCGCGGCGCGCGCGGCCAGTGCCTGGTCGATCCCGCGGTCGCGCAACCAGCGCAGGTCATCCACGGTGGCCCGGGTTCCGGGCAGCACCACCAGGTCCGCGCTGCGCACCGTGTCCGGATCGGCGGTCAGCGTGACGGTGACACCCGGTTCGGCGGCCAGGGCGTCCACGTCGGTCGCGTTCGAGGCCCGCGGGAACCGCACCACCGCGACCCGCAGTCCGCCCGCCGGGTGCTGCTCGTGCCGCCATCCGGCGGCCGCGAGCGCGTCCTCGGAGTCGATCCACACCCCGTCCAGCCAGGGCAGGACCCCGAGCACCGGCCGGTGGGTGAGCTCGGCGATGCGGTCCAGCCCGGGACGCAGCAGGGTTTCGTCGCCACGGAACTTGTTCACCACCCAGCCGGCCAGCAGAGCCTGGTCCTGGGCACCGAGCAGCGCGACCGTGCCGTACATGGCGGCCAGGACGCCGCCGCGGTCGATGTCGCCGACGACGACCACCGGCAGCCCGAACCGGCGCGCCAGCCCCAGGTTGACGTAGTCGCCCTGGCGCAGGTTGATCTCGGCCGGGCTGCCCGCGCCCTCGCACACCACGACGTCGAACCGGCCGCGCAGGTCCTCGAACGCGGCGAAGGCGATGCGGGCCAGCTCCCCGCGGCCGGTGGCGAACTCGCCCGCTTCCAGCGTGCCGAACGGTTTGCCCAGCGCGATGACGTGGCTGCGCCGGTCACTGCCCGGCTTGAGCAGCACCGGGTTCATCGCGGCCTCCGGCTCGGCCCCCGCGGCGACCGCCTGCAGCCACTGCGCGCGGCCGATCTCCGCGCCGTCGGCGCACACCATCGAGTTGTTGGACATGTTCTGCGCCTTGAACGGCGCCACCCGGAGCCCGCGCCGGGCGAGCCAGCGGCAGATGCCCGCGGTGACCAGGCTCTTCCCGGCGTCCGAGGTGGTGCCGGCGACCAGCAGGCCCCTCATCGGGCCACCCCCGCGGCGAGGACGAGGGCCGCCAGCCCGACCGCTCGCGACAACCGGACCGCGCGGCGCACGTCGGTGACGTCCGGGGCGGGGCCCTCGCCCAGGGTGCCCCGGTCCTCGATCCGGCCGCCGTAGCTGTTCACCCCGCCCAGCCGCACGTCCAGCGCTCCGGCGAACGCCGCCTCGATCTGCCCGGCGTTCGGGCTGGGGTGCCGCCGGGCGTCCCGGCGCCACACGCGCAAAGAGCGCCCCGGCCTGCCTCCGACGACGCGTGCGCACAGCGCGGTGACCAGCGCTCCGGCACGGGCGGGCAGCAGGTTGGCGAGGTCGTCGGCGCGGGCGGCGGCCCAGCCGAACCGCGCGAAGCGCGGCGTGCGGTGGCCCACCATCGCGTCGAGCGTGTTCAGCGCCCGGTACCCGAGCAGCCCGGGCAGCCCGGCGACCGCGCCCCACAGCAACGGCGCGACGACGGCGTCACTGGTGTTCTCCGCGATCGACTCGGTGGCGGCCCTGGCCAGGCCCTTCTCGTCCAGCTCGGAAGCGTCGCGCCCGCACAGGTGCCCCAGCCGCTGCCGCGCGGCGGGCACGTCCCCGGCCTCGAGCCGCACCGCCATCGCCTCCCCCTCGGCCGCCAGGCTCCGGCCGCCGAGGACGGTCCACGTCGCCAGCGCGGTCACCACGACGCGGGCGGCCGGGCGGTCGCGCGTCGCGGCCCGGGCGAGCGCCCCGAGCCCGGCGGCGGCTCCGGCGCAGGTCGCGGCGTAGGCGGCTCCGCGGGCGCGCGAATCGGCCCAGACGCGGCGCTCCAGGGCGTGCGCCGCCCGCCCGAACAGCGCCACCGGGTGACCGCGCCGCGGGTCGCCGAGGGCCGCGTCCAGCGCGTATCCCGCCGCGAGACCGAGCGCGGTCAACGATCTTGCATACACCACACACGGCACGGTAGCCCGTGCACGACAATGCCGGGTATGACCAAGCTGACCCAGCGGCTGGCCGCCTCACTGGAGGCCGCCGCCCGGCTGCTCCGCCGGTACGGGGACGACGAGGCGAAGGTGCTGGTCCTGGGCGGAGTCCGCTCGGGCAAGTCGCGCCACGCCGAGCGTCTGATGGCCCGCCATCCCGAAGTCGTCTACGTCGCGCCCGGCCCGGTGCCCACCGGCGACGACCCCGAATGGGCGGCGCGGATCGCGCTGCACCGCGCCCGCAGACCCGCGAACTGGCACACGGTGGAGACCGGCGACCTCGCGACGACCGTCCGCAAGGCGTCGCGCCCGCTGCTGATCGACTGCCTGGGCACCTGGGTCACCCGGGTGCTCGGCGACGTCGGCGCGTGGGAGGGCAAACGGGACTGGGAGCTGCGGCTGGACGAACGGCTGGAGGAGTTCCTCGACGCCTGGCAGGTCGCGCACGTGCCGATCGTCGCGGTGACCAACGAGGTCGGCATGGGTGTGGTGCCCGCGACAACCTCCGGGCGGCTGTTCCGTGATGTGCTGGGGGCGCTCAACGATCGCGTCGCGGCGCAGGCCGACAGCGTGCAGCTGGTGGTGGCCGGACGGATCCTGCACCTCGACGAAAGGGCTCGGCTGTGACCCGCTTCGACATCCCGGTGCCCGACGCGGCCGCGCACGCCGCCGCGGTGGAGCGGCTGGACGCGCTCGTCAAACCGGTGGGCGCGCTGGGCAGGCTGGAGGAGCTCGCCGCGTGGCTGTGCGCCGCGTCCGGGCAGGTCCCGCCGCCGCCGATCACCCGGCCACGCGTGGTCGTCTTCGCCGGTGACCACGGCGTCAGCCGGCTGTCGGCCTATCCGCGCGAGGTCACCGCCGCGATGGTGCGGGTGTTCCTGGCCGGCAGGAGCGGCGTGAACGTGCTGGCCCGCGAGGCCGGTGCCGGTGTGCGGGTGCTGGACATCGCGGTCGACGCGGACCTGTCCGACGTGCCGGAAGCGGTGCGGGCGTGGAAGATCCGGCGCGGCTCGGGGTCGATCGACGTCGAGGACGCGCTGGCCCCGGGCGAGGCGCGGCGGGCGTTCGACGCGGGCCGCGCGGTGGCCGACGGCGAGGTCGACGACGGTGCGGACCTCCTCATCCCCGGTGACATGGGCATCGGCAACACGACCGTGGCCGCGGCCCTGGTCGCCGCGGCCCTGGGGGTGCCGGCGGAGGAGGTCGTCGGCGCCGGGACCGGCGTGGACGAGGCCGGGCGGGCACGGAAGGTTTCGGTGGTGCGCGCCGCGGTCGAGCGGGCCGGCGCGCGGGTGGCGGACCCGTTCGAGCTGCTCACCGCGCTGGGCAGTGCGTGCGCGGCCGCGACCGCCGGGTTCCTGGTCCAGGGTGCCGTGCGCGGGGTGCCGGTGCTGCTGGACGGGGTGTTCTCCGGCGCGGCCGCGGTGGTGGCGGCGGAGATCGCGCCCGGGGCGGCGCGGTGGTGGCTGGCCGGGCACCGCTCGACCGAGCCGTCGCAAGCGTTTGCGCTCAAGTCGCTGGGGTTGACGCCGATCCTGGACCTGGGCCTGCGGCTCGGCGAGGGCAGCGGCGCGGTCCAGGCGGTGCCCACGCTGCGCGCGGCGCGTGCCGTGATCGCGGACATGGGCCTGCTGGCCGACCTCGCCTGACCGGCATGCTGACCGGCGACGCACTGCGGATGGCCGTGGGCACCCTCACCGCTCTCCCGACCCCGGCTCCGCGCGTCATCGACCGCCGGGTCGCCGCCGGAGCGATGCTGCTGGCCCCGCTGGCGGCGGTTCCGCTCGCGGTGCTCGCCGGGGTGGTGGTCCTCGGCGGGGACGCCCTGCGGTTACCGGCCATCGCCGTGGCCGGGCTCACCGTCGGCGCGGTGGGCCTGGCCAGCCGCGGCCTGCACCTCGACGGCCTCGCCGACACCGCGGACGGCCTCGGCGCCTCGTTCGACCGCACCCGGGCCCTGGACATCATGCGCCGGGGCGATTCGGGCCCCACCGGCGTCGCCACGCTCGTGCTCGTGCTGATCGTCCAATGTGGATCCCTGGCGGGCGCGATCGGCGCCGGTCGCGGGGTCACCGCCGCCGTCGTGGGCACGCTGCTCAGCCGGTGGGTGCTGGCGCTGTGCTGTACCCGCGGTGTGCCCCCGGCCCGGCCGGAGGGTCTGGGCGCGACCGTGGCCGGCAGCGTCCGTCTCCCGTGGACGGTCCTGACCTGCGGCGTCGCGGCCGGGCTGACCACGCTCGCCCCCGGCCTACCGTGGTGGCGCGGCCCGGTCGCGGTCGCCGCGGCCTTCCTCGCCGCGGGTGTGGTGGTGTGGCGGTGCACCGCGCGGCTGGGCGGCATCACCGGGGACGTCCTCGGCGCCTGCGTGGAGTTCGCCGCCGCGGCGAGCTGGCTGGCGCTCGCGCCGTAGCGGGGAGGTCCGGCCGCCCAACCGGCCTCCCCGCGGCTCACCGCAACGCGGTGACATTGTCGGGCACGTCGCCCTCCCCCAGGTCACGCAGCGAACCGGCGAGGTCCGGCCGCCCGGCCCGGACCATCAAGGACGCCAGCCGGTCCCGCAGCAGCTCGCGCTCCGGCTCCTCCTCCGCGGCGGGGTGAAGCGCCCGCACGAACCGGTCGGCAAGATCGGCGGGCGAACTGGGCCGGTCGTCCCGGACAGCCTCGGCCGGCCGCGGTTCGCCCGACGGTTCCGCCTCCGCCGCGAGGCCGGCGAAGTACGGGGAGACCGCGGACTCGTGCACCGCGGACGAGAGCAGCGCGAACGTACCGCGCATCCGCACCGCGTCCTCGACCCGGTCCTTGTGCTGTGCCAGCCACCAGATCAGGGCGTTGCTGGGGGTCGCGAGCGCGTCGTCCCGGAGATAGGCACGCAGAGCCTTCTCCAATGCGATTTCGTCCTCCCATTGCCGGACCTTCTTCCGCAACTCGATGCGACGCTGCACGAGCTCGCGGTCGTCGTCCGACAGGGCCAGCGTCACCTGCGTGGCCCAGGCCCAGCGGGACGCGCTGTCCCCCAACGCCTGCCCCATTGCGGCCGCGACGTCGCGCTGGGCCTGTGCCAGATCTTCCGGCTGGTAGCGAGCCACGATCCCGGCGGCGCGATCACGGATGCTCCGAACGGCCCAGCTCCCGGCATCCCCTGCCCCCGGACCGGCCGTGATCTGGCAGTGCACCTGCGCCGAGAAGAAGGCGCGGTAGTCCGGGTCGGCCGTTTGCAGCGGCTCCGCACTGATCTCGTACTCGGCGCTCATCACCGCCGGCGCCGGTGCGGGCGGGGCGATCCGCGGCCGCGAGTACGCCGCGGCGAGCGCGACGCCGCCGAGGCCGAGCACCACGATCACCACAACGAGTGCGACCCAGCCGCCCAGCAGCGCGGACACGATCAGCAGTGCCGCCACTCCCAGTCCTGCCGAGACCACCATCCGATTGTTCATCGCGAGAGCTCCGTTCTTTCGTCGTCCCACCACTCGGCCACGCCCTGTTGCCGGTCGATCCGATCCCGCAGGGCGGCGAACACGGCCGCCCCGCCGTCGGCCCGGCGCGCCCAGTCCCGGGCCACCACGAACAGCCGCGCCGCTCGGGCCTCGTCGTCACCGGCCGCGGCAGCCAGGACGTCCAGGAAATCCGCCCGCGTCCCGGCCTCCGCGAGCCACGCCTGGACCAGCGGTGACCACTGCTCCACAGCACGGTCGTTCAGGGCTGCCCGCCAGCACTCGATCAGCCGCACCCGGTTCCACGGGTGGTGATCGACCCGGTGCGGTGCCGCGAGCACCGCGAAGAGCTCGTGATCGATCCTGTTCGTCCGCGCGAGTGCGACGAGGATCCGCCGCGACAACCGGGCGTCGTCGGCCAGGCGGATCAGGACGTCGCGGGCGGCGGCGCTGACCGCCGGTGCGGAATGCAGGGTCAGCAGGCGCAACCGCACGATCGCGACGTCCGGGTGGGTGTGCGTCAGCACCCGCTCGCACACAGCGAGGATCACGTGGGCGAGTCGCGCCGACAGCGAGGGATCCTCCGCCCATTCGTACAGCTGCCTCCGCACCGCCCGCCCGACGTGCTGATCGACCACCGCGCGGGCCAGCAACCGGTACGCGAGCAACCGGACCTCGCTGCGGGGCTGTGTGGCCCAGCTCCGCGCGACCCGCACGACCGACCGCCCGTCGCGGCTGCGCAGCAACTGGTCACCGAGCCGGTCGCCCGCCAGACGCCGCTCGTCGCCCGCCAGAGGCGGCGTCACCACCGTGTCCGCGATCCAGCGTTCGAGGTCCTCGTGCAGACCGGCGTACTCGTCCCACAGCCTGCCGAAAACCGCGTCCGCATAACCGATGCGCCCGAACCCCACCCGCCGATCCGTCACCTCGGCGCCCAGACGCCCGAGCCGTCCCACGACACCGTCGTGTTCAAGCCAGTGCTGCTCGGGTTGCGGAAAGCCGATCAGCCCGAGCAGCGTCCGCTCGGCCACAGCCACGGTGTCAAGCCGTGCGCCGGCGAACGCGGTGGCGGAGAACAGCAGAGCGCGCTGCCGGCCGTCCCGATGCCGGTCCAGCAGGTGCCCCAGTTCTCCGGGATAGCCCCGGATCGCCTCGACCGCCGCGGCCAGCCGGTCCGCCGCCGCGCCGTGCCTGTTGTCGCTCTCCGCGACGACCAGGTACGCCACCCGCGCCAGCTCGCTCATCGCAGCCGCCTCGAGCACTTCCTCGGCCGCCCGATCGACGCCCTCGGGGTGCAGGTCGATCCCAGCGGCGGCGAGATGGGTGAGCACCACGGAAACAGCACCCGGCCGCCCCAGCGGCACGACGCGCCGCCGCAGTTCGTCGGTGAGCCACGCCTCCTGCTCCCGGCTGATAACGACGGCCAGCCGCGCCCCGCTCTGCTCCACCGCAGCCGCGAGAGAACGCAACTCTTGGTGGTAGCCGTGGAAAGTCCACCGGTCCAGCTCGGAGAGGTTGACCAGGAGGCGATCCCCGGCTTCGACGTCTCCCAGGGCCGCACCGGCCCCCGCCTCGATCTCGATCTCCTGGATCTCGTTGTCCTCGTGCCCCTCCGGGCACAGCAGCATCCGCGCGGCGGTCTCCCGTCCCGAGCCCGTCGTGCCGCTGAGGACGACGACCCCGCTCAGCACCACCCGCTCCGCCTTGTCGAACCCGGGTGGCGGCTCGAACCTGAGCTGCAGCCAGCGCAGGTCGCCGGCGGTGATGGGCCGGCGCACCGCAGGCGCCGGATCGTCTCGCACCAAGCGGAGGAACTGGTAGTAATGGGTGGAGTTGTCGATCTGGTCACCGCTGCCGCTGTGCACCGAGCCGTGCACGTCCGCGATCTCGGTCTGGTTCACCGGCGCCGTCATCGATCACGCCCGCCGAAGGACTGGTGGATGCCGCCGCTGTTGTGGCCGACGATGTTCTGGGCTTCCGCGTGGTAATTGCTGCCGGAGCCGGTGTGCACGGGGCCGCTCGCCTGGTGGATCACGGTCGAGTTGACCGGCGCAGGGCGCTGAGTGGCCTGCTCGCCGGCAACATCCACCTCGGTCCGGAAGCCCCGGTTCAGCAGATCCCCCGAGGGTTTGGGCACGCGCAGGTAGGCCGTGCCGTGGTAGGTCTTCTGGTCCACGGGCACCCGCACGTACAGGTCTTCGTCCTCGGCGGTGTAGCCGGTGACGACCGCGTCGGCGAACGCCCGCTCGGACACGATCGCGGCCACACAGGTCGGTTTCCCCGAGCGGGTGAGCAGGTCCCGTACCGGATCCGAGTCGAGCAGGCGGTGGTTCTCCACCCGGGACGCACCGCTGCCATCGGAGAGCGCTTTCCCGCCGGAATCCGTCATGGGGCCTACGTTGACGCTGACCCGCATCCGCAACGGCTCGTCGCCGGCCGGACGCCAGCCCACGGTGTTGCGGTATTCCAATTCCTCCTGCAGCGCGGGCAGGAACGGATTGAGCAGGAACGGCAGCTCCTCGGCCGGGAACCCCGCGACGTAGCCGTCACCGGTCGTCGCACCGAACTTGTGCTCCCCCCACAGCCGGTCCAGCCCGGCTCGCTGGAACGCCTGCGCCAGGATCTGCGGAACCGACTCGGTCAGCTCCGCGTGGAACCGGCCGCGCCGTCCGCTGAAGTGCCGGATGTCCACCACGAGCAGCGCTCGATACGGCGGCAGAGCTTCGACGTGGTCGTGCTTGGTCATCGTGATCACCTTTCCGCCCGCATCCGGGGTGTGCGGCGCGATCACGACGATCACCGAACCGCGTCCGCGGAATTGTCCGGCACCGGACAAACTCGCGGGTGACTATCGTCACAAGCCGGCGCTGCCGGCCAGCTTGTCGAGGTCTGCCACCACGAGCCGCCGTCCGGCGGTGAGTGCTCCCAGCTCGCGCAGCACCGCGATCTGCTCGGCGACCGTGCTGCGCGACAACCCCAGCGCACGGGCGAGGCTCTCCTGCGAAAACGGCACGCGCATGCGGTCCGGATGCCCCGGGTCGGCGAGCGCGACCAGCTCCAGCATGAGCCGGGCGAGCCGCCGTCGTGAGCTGAAGTGCACGAGTTGCATCTGGTAGGGCACGGTCTCGGACAACTTCCCGAGGAGGTAGTCGGTGAAGTGCCCGTCGATCCGGTTCCGCTTGAGGAACTCGCGGAACTTCTCGGCGGTGAGCACCTGCGCGGTGCAGTGGTCGATCGCCTGCACGCTTGCCGTCCGCGTCATCTGCGGGACACCCGCGATCTCTCCGACCAGATCGCCGGCGGCCCGCAACGAGACGAGCAGTTCCGCGCCCTGCTGGTCGTGGCCGGTGACCTTCACCCGGCCACGCAGGAGCACCAGCACCGAACCACCGGGGTCACCCTGGCGCAACAGGAAGGATCCGGCCCGGAAGCTGCGCGTTGCGCCCTGGGAGACGAGCGCGTCCCACAGGTGTTCGCCGATCAGAGCCCGGAACCCACGTAGAACGTTGGACAAGATCACGGGTCGTGACTACTGCCTCACCTGCCGCCCCCACCGGGGAATGCCGGGAGTTCACCCGTTCAGCCGAGACTCCAGGGCCGCGAGGAAGCCGTCCGTCACGGCATGGTCGCGGACCGCGATGCGCAGCCAGTCGCCGTCCAGGCCGGGGAACGTGTCGCCTCTCCGGACGGCGTAGCCGGCCTCCCGCAACCGCAGGCGCAACGCCGCCGCGCCGGGGATCCGCACCAGCACGAACGGGCCTCGCGGCTCACCGGCGACCTCGACGCCCAGCGCGCGCAGCCCGGCCACCAGGTACTCGCGGTCCTGCTCGGCGCGCACGGCCAGCTTGTCCGCCTCGTCGAGCGCCGGGGGCCGGGAGCACGCGACCACGGCGCGCGCGGCGAGCGTGGACACCGACCACGGCGGTTGCACGGCCCGCAACGCCGCCACCACCGGCGGCTCGGCCAGCACGTATCCCGCGCGCAGCCCGGCGATCCCCCAGGTCTTCGTCAGGCTCCGGATCACCACGACGCCCGGCAACCGTTCCCCCGCCAGGCTTTCCGGCTCACCGGGCACCGCGTCCAGGAACGCCTCGTCGACCACCAGGATCCGCCCCGGCCGGGCCAGCGCGCGCAGCGCGGCGGCCGGGTGCAGCACCGAAGTCGGGTTGGTGGGGTTGCCGACGAACACCAGATCCGCGTCCGCGGGCACCGGTCGCAGCACGAAACCGTCCGCGGCGGACAGCGCCACCCGCTCCACCTCGTGCCCGGCCGCACGCAACGCCGCTTCCGGCTCGGTGAACTGCGGGTGCACCACCACCGCGTGCCGCGGCCGCAACGCCGTGGCCAGCAAGGTGAACGCCTCGGCCGCGCCCGCGGTCACCAGGACGTCCGACGCGTCGCGGCCGTGACGGGCGGCGACCGCCTCCCTCGCTGCCTCGGCCGAGGGGTACGCGGCCAGCTCGTCCAGCGCCGCCACCAGTTCCGCGCGCAACCAGGGCGGCGGCGCGGGCAACCGGACGTTCACCGCCAGGTCGGCCAGCCCGTCGCCCACCTCCCGATCCCCGTGGTGGTGCAGGTCGTAGTCAGCCATGCGCGTGCACCGCCGCCGCGAACCGCCGCGCCAGCACGGGATGCCCGGCCCAGTGCACGTGCAGGTAGGACGCGTGCAGCGTGCGCGACGCGAACCCGTCCGGGGCCCCGTCCCAGGTCCACGCCGCCGGAGCACCGGCCCGCGGCCTTACCTCCGTCCGGTGGAATTCGTGCCCGGTGACCTGGTGCCCGGGCTCGGCCAGCAGGTTCGGCGCGGGCGCGACCGCGGTGCGGTAGCCGAGCGCGCCGCGCCGCGTCATCGCCGCCGACGCGTCCAGCGCCCCCACCATCGGCAGCCCGTCCAGCTCCCGGCACAGGTACAGCAGTCCGGCGCATTCGGCCACCACCGGCATGCCGCGCCGGATCGCCGCGGCCAGTTCCGCGCGCAGCGGCGCGTTCGCCGAGAGGTCCGAGACATGCACCTCGGGGAACCCGCCGCCGAAGTACAACCCGGCGCAGCCCTCCGGCAATGCCTTGTCGCGCAACGGGTCCAGGTCGACCACGTCCACTCCGGACGCCGCGAGCAGCTCGGCCGTCTCGGTGTAGCGGAACGTGAACGCCGGTCCCGCGGCCGCGGCGACGACCCGCCGCGGCCCCGAGTACGGCCCCGAGTGCGACCCCGCCGGCTCCCACACGGGAGCGGTCAGCGCGGGAGCCGACCGGGCCACCCGCACGACCGCCGCCAGGTCCACCCCGTCGGCCACCCACGCCGCCAGCTTCGGCAGCAGCTCCCGCGACTCGGCGTCCCGCTCGGCCGCCGGTACCAGCCCGAGGTGCCGGCTCGGGGCGTGGATGCCGTCGTTGCGCCGCAACGCGCCGAGCACCGGGATGCCGGTCCGCACCAGCGCCGCGCGGATCTCCTCCTCGTGCCGCGGCGAGCCCAGCTTGTTGAGGATCACGCCGGCGATCTCCACCCCGGGTTCGTAGCGCGCGAACCCGAGCACCGTCGCCGCGACGCTCCGGCTCGCCGCACTCGCGTCCACCACCAGCACCACCGGCGCGGCCAGCAGCCGCGCGACGTGCGCGGTCGAGGCGTACCCCGCGGTGCCGAGCTGCCCGTCGAACAGGCCCATCACGCCCTCGATCACCGCGATGTCCGCACCCGCGGCACCATGCCGCAGCAGCGGGACCAGCCGGTCCTCCCCTTGCAGGAACGGGTCGAGGTTGCGCGGCGGCCGCCCGGTGGCGAGGGCGTGGTAGCCGGGATCGATGAAGTCCGGCCCGACCTTGTGCCCGGAGACCGCCAGCCCCCGGGCGCGCAGCGCGGCCATGAGCCCGGTGGCGATCGTCGTCTTGCCGTGCCCCGAGGCGGGCGCGGCGATGATCAGGCGCGCTACCACGCCGTCACCATTCGATCCCGCGCTGGCCCTTTTGCCCGGTGTCCATCGGATGCTTCACCTTGGTCATCTCCACGACGAGGTCGGCTGCCTCGATCAGCTCCGCCGGCGCGTTGCGGCCGGTGATCACCACGTGCTGGCGGCCCGGCCGGTTCTCGAGCGCGGCAACGACCTCCGCGGTGCCGATCCAGCCCCAGTGCAGCGGGTAGGTGAACTCGTCCAGGACGTAGAAGTCGTGCCGTTCGGCTGCCAGGCGCCGTTCGATCTCCGCCCAGCCCTCCCGCGCGTTGGCGGCGTGGTCCTCGTCGGAGCCCTGTTTGCGCGACCAGCTCCAGCCCTCGCCCATCTTGTGCCACTCGACCGGCCCGCCCTGGCCGGTGCTCTCGTGCAGGGCGCCGAGCGCGCGGAACGCGTTCTCCTCGCCCACCTTCCACTTCGCCGACTTGACGAACTGGAACACGCCGATCGACCAGCCCTGGTTCCAGGCACGCAGCGCCATGCCGAACGCGGCGGTCGACTTGCCCTTCATCGCACCGGTGTGGACGGCGAGCAGCGGCCGGTTGCGGCGCTGCCGTGTGGTGAGCCCGTCGTCCGGCACCACCAGCGGTTTTCCCTGTGGCATCAGGCAGCCCTCCGTCGGACCTCGGTGGCCAGTGCGTCCGCGGCGACCTCGCCCAGTGGCACGTGCTCGCCGCCGAGGTGGGCGGCCAGTTCCGCGGCCAGCCCCAGGCGCATGCGGCCGGTTTCGCAGTCCATCACCACCGACGCCACCCCGGCCGCGGCCAGCACCTCCGCGGCGGCGTGCGCACGCGCCACGGCGTCCGCGCCGCTGGTCGCCCGGCCGTCGGTGACCACGACCAGCAGCGGACGGCGGCGCGGATCGCGGACGGCCTCGACGCGCAGCACCCGCGCGGCCTCGAGCAGCCCCTCGGCGAGCGGAGTCCGGCCGCCGGCCGGCAGCCCTTCGAGCCGCGCGGCGGCCGCCTCGACGCTGATCGTCGGCGGCAGCGCCAGCTCCGCGGCACCGGCGCGGAACGTCACCAGCCCCACCTTGTCCCGCCGCTGGTAGGCGTCCAGCAGCAGGGACAGTACTGCGGCCTTGACCTCGCGCATCCGCGCCCGCGCCCCCATCGAGCCGGATGCGTCCACACAGAACAGCACCAGGTTGCCCTCGCGGCCCTCGCGCAGCGCGAACCGGAGATCGCCGGGCCGCAGCACCAGTCCGGCCCCGTCCCGGCCGCGCGACCGCTGGTGCGGCGCCGCCGCCCGCACGGTCGCGATCAGGTGCGGCCGTCCCTGCCGGGTTCCCGGCGGCCGGACACCGATGGTGCGCCCGGCATCGGTCAGCGCGCGGGACCGCCTCCCGTGCGCGCCGGCCCCCACCCCGGCGACGCTGAACATCCTGGCCCGGTAGGGCTTCCCGGCACCGACGGACTGCTGCTGCCCCCCACCGTGTTCACCGTTCGCGGTACCGCGTTCGCCGCTCCGGTCACCGTCTTCACCGTTCCCGGCACCGTCTTCACCGTTCGCGGGCGGGGCGCCCGAGCCGGGACCGTCGTCATCCGGTGGACCCGGGTCCTCCGGCGGCTCGGTGTCCCGCAGCGCCTGCTCCAGCTGCTCCTCGTCGATGCCGGGCGCGTCGAACGGGTTGCGGCGCCGCCGGTGCGGCAGCGCCAGCCGCGCGGCGACACGGATGTCCTCGCTCGTCACCTCGGTGCGCCCGCTCCACGCCGCGTGCGCGACGGCGGTGCGTGCGGTGACGATGTCCGCGCGCATCCCGTCCACCTCGAACGCGGCACACACCTCGGCGATCCGCCGCACCGCGTCGCCGGTCAGCTCGACCGCCGGCAGCAGCTTCTGCGCCGCGGCGATCTCGGCCGCGAGCTGGGCGTCGGAGTCCGCGTAGCCGGCGGCGAAGGAATCCGGGTCGGCCTCGTAGGCCAGCCGGCGGCGGATCACCTCGGCGCGCTGCTCCGGGTCGCGGCTCGCGGCGACCTCGACGGTGAGGCCGAACCGGTCGAGCAGCTGCGGCCGCAGCTCGCCCTCCTCCGGGTTCATCGTGCCGATCAGCACGAACCGCGCCGCGTGCGACACCGACACGCCCTCGCGTTCGACGGTCGCGCGGCCCATCGCCGCGGCGTCGAGCAGCGTGTCGACGAGGTGGTCGTGCAGCAGGTTGACCTCGTCGACGTAGAGCAGGCCGCGGTGCGCGGCGGCGAGCAGCCCGGGCTGGAAGTCGGTGATGCCCTCGGTGAGGGCGCGTTCCAGGTTGAGCGAGCCGATCACGCGGTCCTCGGCCGCCCCGACCGGGAGTTCGACCAGCCGGGCCGGGCGGCGGAGCGCGCGCACCTCGTGCGGCGCGTCCGGGCAGTCCGGGTCCGGTGCCACGGGGTCGCAGGAGAAGCGGCAACCCTCGACGACGTCGACCTCGGGCAGCAGGCCGGCCAGCGCGCGCACCATGGTCGACTTCGCGGTGCCCTTCTCGCCCCGCACCAGGACGCCACCGATGGCCGGGGAAATCGCCGACAGCACCAGTCCGAGCCGGAGGTCCGGCATCCCGACGACAGCGGTGAACGGATACGGCCTCAAGCGAACTCCTTCGCCACGCGCGGGTGTCCTCGCCCGCCTGAACAGGGCACGTGCCGGGCACGTAACGGCCGCCGAAGCTCTGGCTCCCGGCCCGCGGGCCGGTCACAGTGGCGGGACCGCCCCGGATTCACACCGGGTTCCTCGCGCGACCGTCCCCCGGATCATCGCATACCGTCAGCCCCGTGAGGATCGTCGTTGTGGGTGTCCCGGCCGACGGGTGGGCCGGGCTGGCCGAGTCCGCGCGCGCGGAGATCCGGGCCGCCGAGGTGCTCTTCGGCGGGCGCCGCCAGCTCGGCCTCGTGCCGGCGGACGTCGAGAAGGTGCCCTGGCCGAGCCCGCTGCTGCCCGCGCTGGACGGTCTGTTCGCCGCCCACCGCGGGCGCCGGATCTGCGTGCTCGCCAGCGGTGACCCGCTGCTGTCCGGGATAGGGACGACGCTGGTCAGGCGGTTCGGCGCGGAGCAGGTGCGGATCGTGCCCGCGGTGTCGTCGGTGGCCCTGGCGCGGGCGCGCATGGGCTGGTCCGCGGAGGAGACCGAGGTGATCAGCGTCGTCGGGCGCAGCGTGCACCGGGTGAGCCGGGCGCTCGCGCCGGGCGCGCGGCTGGTGGTGCTCGGCTCCGGCGGCGAGACGCCCGCGCAGCTGGCTTCGGTGCTGACCGAGCGCGGCTTCGGCGAGAGCAAGCTCACGGTCCTGGAACAGCTCGGCGGTCCGGCCGAGCGGCGCGCCGACGGCCGGGCGCGGGACTGGCCGCATCCGCCGGGGGACGCGCTGAACGTCGTCGCGATCGAGTGCGCGGGACCGGCGCTGCCGACGCTGCCCGGCCTGCCGGACGACGCCTTCGAACACGACGGGCAGATCACCAAGCGGGACCTTCGGGCGTCCGCACTGGCCCGGCTGGCACCGGTGGCCGGTGAGCTGCTGTGGGACGTGGGCGCGGGCGCGGGGAGCGTCGGGATCGAGTGGTCCCGGGCGCACCCGGCCAACCGCGCGATCGCGGTGGAGCGCGACGAGTCACGCGCTGGGCGGATCCGGCGCAACGCGGACCGGCTGGGGGTGCCCGAGTTGCGGGTGGTGACCGGTGCGGCGCCCGGGGTGCTGACGGACCTGCCCACCCCGGACGCGGTGTTCGTCGGTGGCGGGCTCGCGTCGCTGGACGCCTGCCGCGAGGCGCTGCGGCCGGGCGGGCGGCTGGTCGCGCACGCGGTGACGCTCGAATCGGAGCAGGCACTGGCCCGCGCCTACCGGGAGCACGGCGGGGAGCTCGTGCGCATCGCGGTCGAGCACGCCGCGCCGCTCGGAGGATTCACCGGCTGGACGCCGGCCCGGACCGTCACGCAATGGAGTTTCGTGAAATGACCGTGTTCTTCATCGGCGCCGGCCCCGGCGCGGCGGACCTGATCACCGTGCGCGGGCGCGATCTGCTGGCGCGCTGCGGCGTCTGCCTCTACCCCGGCAGCCTGACCCCGCCCGACCTGCTCGCGCACTGCCCGGCCGAGGCCCGCCGGATCGACACGGCGGGCCTGTCGCTGGACCAGATCGCCGGCGAGCTGGTCGCGGCCGACCGGGCCGGGCACGACGTGGCGCGGCTGTGTTCCGGCGACCCGTCGATCTACAGCGCGGTCGCCGAGCAGATGCGCCGGCTGGACGCGGCCGGCGTGCGGTACGAGGTGGTGCCGGGGGTGCCCGCGTTCGCCGCGGCGGCTGCCGAGCTGGGGCGGGAGCTGACGGTGCCGGCGATCGGGCAGAGCCTGGTCATCACGCGTGTCCAGGCGCGCTCGACCGCCATGCCACCGGGCGAAACGCTGGCCACGTTCGCCGCGAGCGGCACGACGCTGGCGGTGCACCTGGCGATCAACCGCATCGAGCAGGTCGTGGCGGAGCTGCTGCCGCACTACGGCGGCGACTGCCCGGTGGCCGTGGTGCACCGCGCCAGCCAGCCCGGGCAGCGCATCCTGCGCGGCACGCTGGCGGGCATCGCGCCGGAAGTGCGCGCGGCGGGGATCGAGACGGCGGCGGTGATCTTCGTCGGCCGGGTCCTGGCGGCGAGTGGCTTCCCGGACAGCTACCTGTACTCGGCGGCGCGGGACCGCGCGGAGAAGATCAGGCCCCGCTGACCCCGACCACCGTCCCGGCGCGGTCGATCACCAGGACGTCCACCGCCACCGGCGCCGGGGCCAGCACCGAGGCGGCGAACTCCCGGGCCCGGTCGGCGACGAGGTCACCGATCGGGAAACCCTCCGCCTGGGACAGCTGCAACGCGTGCAAGGCCGTGTTCGCCGCCCGGATCCGCCCGGCCAGCGGCTCCGGCGCGAGCCCCGCCAGCAGCCCCAGGTCGACCTGCGACCGGTTCGAGTGCAGGTCCAGGTGCCCGGCCGCGAGCTTGGACATCTTCGCGAACCCGCCCGCGATCGTCAGCCGTGGCACCGGGTGCCGCTTCACGTACTTCAGCACCGCGCCGGCGAAGTCGCCCATGTCGAGCAGCGCCGTTTCGGGCAGGCCGTACCGCTGGGCCACCACCCGCTCCGAGGTGCTGCCGGTCGCGCCCGCCAGGTGCTGGTGCCCGAGCGCCCGCGCCACGTCCACACCGCGCCGGATGCTGTCGATCCACGCCGAGCACGAGTACGGCACCACCACCCCGGTGGTGCCGAGGATCGACAGCCCGCCGACGATGCCCAGCCGCGGGTTCCACGTCCGCCGTGCCAGCTCCTCGCCCCCGGGCACGGAGATCTCGACCACCACGTCCCCGGGGTCGCCGTGCGCCGCGGCGACCCGCCGCACCGCCTCGGTCATCAGCCGGCGCGGCACCGGGTTGATCGCCGGCTCCCCCACCGCCAGCGGCAGTCCCGGCAGCGTCACGGTGCCGACCCCCGCACCCGCCCGGAAACTCACCCCGCTCCCCGGCGCGCCACGGCTCACCGTCGACAGGATCAGCGCGCCGTGGGTCACGTCCGGGTCGTCGCCCGCATCCTTGATCACCCCGGCGGTGGCCGACTCCACGTCCAGCCGCTCGGTGGCCAGCGCGAACGCCGGGCGCCGCCCCTGCGGCAGCCGGACCTCGACCGGGTCCGGGAACTCACCGGTGAGCAGGGCGGTGTACGCGGCCGTGGTGGCCGCGGTCGCACACGCTCCGGTGGTCCACCCGTACCTCATCAGGAGGCAGTATGGCTGGCGTGACGCAAGTACTCGTGCTCGGCGGCACCGGTGAGGCCCGCGCGCTGGCCGCGGGGCTGGTAGCCCGCGGCGTCGCGGTCACCTCGTCGCTCGCCGGACGGGTCGCCAACCCGCGCCTGCCCGCCGGCGCGGTGCGCGTCGGCGGTTTCGGCGGCCCGGACGGTCTCGCGCGCTGGCTGGCCGAGCACGGCACCGCCGCGGTGGTGGACGCCACGCACCCGTTCGCCGAGCGCATCGGCGCGTCCGCCGTGACCGCGGCGGCACGGGCGCGGGTCCCGCTGCTGCGGCTGCAACGCCCCGGCTGGCGGCAGGGCCCTGGCGACACCTGGCACTGGGTGGACACGCTCGAGGAGGCCGCCACCCTCGTCGAGCGGCTCGGCGACCGGATCTTCCTCACCAGCGGCCGCCAGGGCCTGTCGGCCTTCGCCCGCTGCACCCGGCCGCACTTCCTGGCCCGCTGCGTCGACCCGCCGGAGCCGCCGCTGCCGCCGCGGCTGGAGGTCCTGCTCGACCGCGGCCCCTACACGGTCGAGAGTGAGACCGCGCTGTTGCGTGAGCACCGCATCGACGTGCTGGTCACCAAGGACAGCGGCGGCGCGATGACCACCGCGAAGCTGGTCGCGGCCCGGCAGGAGGGGGTACCGGTGGTGGTCGTGCGGCGCCCGCCGCGGCCGCCCGCGCCGACCGTCGCCGACGTGGCTGCCGCGCTGGACTGGGTGTCGGCGGTTCTAGGAACGTGACCAGCGTCACTTCCACGCCGAGCGTGGGTCTCACCCGGCCGTGGGAATTCGTGCTCGTGCACGGCACCCGGACGGGCACCGCGTCTCCGCGACCTCGCGGGCCTGTCCGGCGTCGGCTGGGGTGAGCTCCGGCCGCGAGGACTTCCCGCGCGACCTGATCGTTACCCCGGCCGCGGTGCACCGGGAACGGTCCGGCACACGCCCGGCCCGAAGCGAGCACGACGATGCGCCGCGATAACGTTCTCCCAATGTGGATGGCCAGCAGGACACCTACTGCCGCACCGGATGAGGTGACCGGCCCGGACCAGCCGGGCACGGCGGAGCGCACCTCACCGGCGCGGCCGCACACGTTCTTGTGGCGGCTGCTCGCCATCGTGCTCGGCCTGTTCGCCGCCGCCTGCGCGATCGCCTTCCCGTTGCTGCCGATCGTCCAGGACACGGCGAAGATCGTGTGGCCGGCCGGCAGCGACACCCGCCCGGTCAACGCCCCGCTCGTCGGCTACTGGGCGCAGGACATGCAGGTCGACCTGCCGTGCGCGACGATCAAGTCGGTCGACGCCCGCACCGCGGGTCCGGCGCTGCTGTTCTCCACCGTGCCGCAGGCCCGCGTGGGCGACGGCGTCGGCATGCAGCTGACCGTGGACGACAACGTGCTCAGCGCCACCAGCCGCGGGCAGCAGGTCGCGCGCCAGCCGCTGCCGGAAGCCGGCTGCGACGTCCGCCTGCGCTCGAGCGCGACGCACACCACGCTGACGGTGGCCGGCACCCCGGTCTACGACTCGGGCGGCGATGTGCGGCCACGGGTGCTGGGCATCTACACCGACATCTCCTCCGCGCGGGACCCGATCGCCGGCCTGTCCGTCGGCATCACGCCGGACACCCGCTACCAGTCCTCGCCGACCGGGCTGAAGGTCGGCATCGGCGTGTTCGGCGTGCTGTCGCTGATCGGCTGCCTGATCGCGGTCAACCGGCTGGACTCCGGCAGCGCGCGGCGGGCGCCGCGCTGGGCGCCGATCGGCTGGTGGAAGCTCACCAAACGGGACGTCCTGGTGTTCGGCGTGCTCGGGGCGTGGGTGTTCATCGGGCCGGTGACCGCGGACGACGGGTACATCCTGACCATGGCACGGGTCGCCGGCCAGGTCGGCTACCTCACCAACTACCACCGGTGGTTCGGCGTCGCCGAGGCCCCGTTCGGGTGGAACGACCACATCTACGAGCTGATGGCCATGGTCTCCACCGTGCCGCCATGGATCCGGTTGCCGTCGTTCCTGCTGAGTGTGCTGAGCTGGCTGCTGATCAGCCGTGAGGTGCTGCCGCGGCTGGGCAAGGAGGTCCGGATCAGCCCGGCGGCGGGCTGGGCCGCGGCCGTGGTGTTCCTGGTGTGGTGGCTGCCGTTCAACAACGGTGTCCGGCCCGAGCCGTGGGCCGCGTTCGGCTCGCTGGTCGCGCTGTGCGCGGTGGAGCGGGCGCTGGTCACGCGGCGCCTGCTGCCGCTGTGCCTGGGCCTGATCGGCGCCGCGCTCGCACTGGCGGCGACCCCGACCGCGCTGATCGCGGTGGCCCCGTTCCTGGTCGCCGCGAAACCGTTGTTCCACCTGCTGCGCAGCCGCGCCCGCGAGTCCGGCTGGCTGGCGGTGCTCGCGCCGATCGCCGCGGCCGGGTTCATCGTGCTGATCGTCGTGTTCGCCGACCAGAGCTTCGCCACGGTGATGGAGGCGACCCGGCTGCGCGGTCTGGTGGGCCCGAACAAGGCCTGGTACGAGGAGCTCGCGCGGTACGAGCTGCTGTTCGAAAACACCGCGGACGGCGCCATGACGCGCCGGTTCCCCGTGCTGCTGCTGATCCTGTGCACCGGTACCTGCCTGGTGGTGTTGCTGCGCCGCGGCCGCATCCAGGGCGCGGCGCTCGGCCCGGCGCGCCGGCTGATCGGCACGGTGGCGTTGTTCTTCCTGCTGCTCGCGCTGACCCCGACGAAGTGGACGCACCACTTCGGTGCCTTCGCCGGCGTGGGTGCGGCGATGGCGGCGCTGACCGCGCTGGCGACGAGTTCGACCGTGCTGCGGTCGCGGCGCAACCGGGCGGCGTTCACCGCGGGGCTGCTGGCGATGGCCGCGCTCGCGGCGACCGGCCCGAACGACTACTTCTTCGTGTCCAGCCTGGGCGTGCCGTGGTGGGACAGGGCGCCGGCGATCAAGGGCTGGCACCTGTCCACCGGGCTGCTGGTGGCCGCGGCGGTCGCGGCGGTCTTCGCGTTCGTCGAGAACGTGCGCATGCAGCGGCCGGGCTCACCGCCGCCGGTGCAGGAACGCCGCGGTCGCGCCCTGCGGCTCGGTGCGGCGTCGCTGGTCGTGGTGTGCGGCGCGGTCGTGGTGTTCGAGGTCGCCAGCATGGCGAAGTCGATCCAGAAGCAGCTGTCCACCGGCAGCTACACCCTCGCCGCGGCGAACGTGGACCACCTGCTCGGCAAGAGCTGCAACCTGTCCGACTACGTGATGGTCGAGCAGGACCCGGTGTCGAGCATGCTCAAACCGGTGGGCTCGCGGACCGTGCCGGCGGCGCAGCCGGAGCAGAACAACGCACTGCCCCAGCCGGAGGACTCCGGCAACGAGAAGACCTCGTCGGGTTTCCACGCCGAACGCACCGGCGACGCCGACCCGCTGAACCGGCCGCCGCACGGTTTCACCACGGCGACCGTGCCGATGTGGAGCAGCTACAACGAGAGCTCGGCCACCGGGCGGTTGCGCACGGACTGGTACGCGCTGCCGTCTGAGCACGCCGGCGCGCAGCTGGCGATCGCGGTGTCGGCGCCCTCCGGCAAGGCGACGAGTGTCGCGCTGGAGTTCGGCAAGGACACCCCGGCCGGGGTGGAGGTGGCCCGGTCGACCGCCGTGCTGGCCCCGTACTCGGGCACCGGCGCCACGAGCGGCGACCCCAGGTGGGCGGACCTGCGGGTGGACATCGGCGGGCTGCCGCCGGACCTGAACCGCGTGCGCGTGGTGGCCAAGGACGACGACATCACCACCGACGGCTGGGTCGCGGTGAGCGCGCCGCGCGAGCCCACGTACACCACGCTGACCCAGCGGGTCGGCAGCGCCCCGGTGTACATGGACTGGCCGGTGGCGTTCGTCTACCCGTGCATGAACCCGGTCCCCTCACGCGACGGCATCTCGCAGATCCCGGCGTACCGGATCACCACGGGTCTCCAGCCGGCGGAGGCCGGGGTGGCGGACAGCTACGGTGGCGGGCCGAACGGGTGGATCGAGGAGCTGGCCAACGAGCTGGAGGTGCCGAGCTACCTCAAGGGCGACACGTCCGGCCGGTCCTGGGGCAGCCTGCTGCAGATCGAGCCGTACACCGACGGGGTCGCCCCGCAGGTCGAGCACGGGACGCAGGCGTTGTGGGGCTGGCAGAGCCTCGGCCCCGGCCCGCACCAGCCGACCGGTTCCACCCCGACCCGGTGACCGGGCGGGCTACCGCCGCCACGGCGGGCGCCCGCCCGGCGGTCAGTACGACCGGGGCGTCCACACCTGCCCGTGGGTCACCCGCGTGCGCGAGGACCCGACGATCACCAGGCACCGCATGTCGACGGTGCCGGGATCGAACTCGGCCAGTGTGGTCACGGTGACCGATTCCGCGGCACCGCCGACGTCACGCGCCACCACGACCGGTGTGGACCCGGGGCGGTGCCGCAGCAGCACCTCCCGGGCTCGCGCCAGCTGCCCGGTGCGGGTCTTCGACGCCGGGTTGTACATGGCCACCACGAGGTCCGCGGCCCCGGCCGCGTCCAGCCGCCGCTCGATGACCTCCCACGGCTTGAGCCGGTCGGACAGCGACAGGACGCAGTAGTCGTGGCCCAGCGGCGCCCCGGCCCGGGCCGCCGCGGCGGAAGCGGCCGTCACGCCGGGAAGGACCCGCACCGGCACCGGTTCGGCCAGCTCGGCCGCCTGTTCCAGCACCGCCGAGGCCATCGCGAACACACCGGGATCACCGGAGGACACCACCGCCACGCGGGCTCCGGCGGCGGCCAGCTCCAGTGCGTGCCGCGCCCGGTCCGCCTCGACCCGGTTGCCCGACGCGTGCCGCACCTGCCCGGCCCGCTGCGGCACCTTCGCCACGTACGGGCCGTACCCGACGATGTGCTCGGCCGCGGCCAGCGCCTCCGACGCCTCGGGGGTCAGCCACTCCGGCCCGGCCGGCCCCAGCCCGACGACCACCACCTCGCCGCCCCCCGCGGCGGCCGACGGGGTCCCGGCCGCCGGAACCGTGCGGGACGCGGCGGCCGGGCTCGGGACCAGCGCCAGCGAGAAGTAGGGCACCGACGACGGGTCGACGTCGGCGAACGGTTCGACCCGCTGGCCGGCCCAGGTGGCCCGCTCGACGTAGTACGCCTCGTCCAGCCGTCCCGACTCGGCCAGCGCCTCGCGCACGGAGCCGAACGTACGGCCCAGCTTCATCACCGCCGCGGCCTGCGTGTCCGCCAGCCGCCGCGCCAGTTCCGGCGCGGGCAGCGTGCCGGGCAGCACCGTCAGCACCTCGTCCCGCTGCACCAGGGGTTTGCCGAGCACCGCCGACGCGGCCGAAACCGAGGTCACGCCGGGCACCGCCTCGGCCTCGTACCGGTCGGCGAGCCGTTCGTGCATGTACATGTAGGAGCCGAAGAAGAACGGGTCGCCCTCGCACAGCAGCACCACGTCCCGCCCGGCGTCCAGGTGCTCGGCGAGCCGTTTCGCGCTGAGCTCGTAGAACTCGGCGATGGCGCCCTCGTACCCGCCCGGGTGGTCGGTGCCCTCGGTGGTGACCGGGTACATCAGGCGTTCCTCGATCTGCCCTTCGCGCAGGTACGGTTCGGCCACCGACCGCGCGATGCTGCGGCCGTGCCGCGCACAGTGGTAGGCGATCACGCCGGCCTCGCCGATCAGCCGCGCCGCCTTGACCGTCACCAGCTCCGGGTCACCCGGGCCGAGCCCGACACCCCACAGCTTGCCCGTGTTCATTCGGCCTCGCTCGCGAGAGCGTTGACCGCCGACACGGCCAGCGCGCTGCCGCCGCGCCGCCCGCGCACCACCAGGTACGGCGCGGGTGCCCGCTTGACCAGCTCGTCCTTGGACTCGGCGGCGCCGACGAACCCGACCGGCACCCCGATGATCGCGGCCGGCACCCCGGCGCCCTCGTCGAGCATCTCCAGCAGCCGGAACAACGCGGTCGGCGCGTTGCCGATCGCCACCACCGAGCCGGCCAGCTCGTCCCGCCACAGCTCCAGCGCCGCCGCGGAGCGGGTCGTGCCCATCCGCTCGGCCAGCGCGGGCACCCGCTCGTCCGACAGCGTGCACACGATCTCGTTGGCCGCGGGCAGGCGGCGGCGGGTCACGCCGCTGGCGATCATCTGGGCGTCGCAGAACACCGGCGCGCCGTCGCGCAGCGCGGCCCGGGCCGACTCGACGACGTCGAGCGAGTAGGCGAGGTCGTCGACGAGGTCGACCATGCCGCACGAGTGGATCATGCGGACCGCGACCGGCTCCAGGTCCTCCGGCAGGATCGCGAGGTCGGCCTCCTCGCGGATCGTGGCGAACGAGTGGCGGTAGATCTCCGCCCCGTCGCGGATGTAGTCGATCACGCTGTTCCCTTCCGGTATCCCTCGCTGCCCGCGAGCATGTCCACGTGCGGCTCGTGCGGCCGGCCGCAGCGCCGTTCGCATCCGCTGAAGTGCATCCGCACCCCGGCGGCGACGCGGGGCATCAGCGCCCGCGCGTCCGCCCGCACGTCGGCGCGGGACTTGGCGCAGCCGGGCCGTCCGATGCACGCGCTGATCCCCAGTCCCGGCGCGGCCGGATCGGTCACCAGCCCGGGCGCGTCCGTGCCGAGCGGCACGACGACCGATCGCCACGGCGTCACCACGATCTCCCCCAGCGCGCGCAGGTCCGCGGCCGCGAGCTGCCCCAGCACGGGCGCGCCGCACACACCGGTGCGCCCGTCGGCGCGGGTGAACACGCCGATCGGCACGCCCGGGGACGACGGCAGCCGCTCACCCGCGGGCAGGTCGAGCTCCCGCACCCGCCACGCGCTGCCGCGGACCCGCAGGAACCACGCCGCCTTCCGCAGGAGCGCGCCGACCGCCCCGGCGAGCGGCACCCGTTCCCCGGTGTCGCGGCCGGCGAGCAGCACCGCACCGGACGACGAGTCCAGCGCCCGCCAGCACACGTCGGCGTCCTCGCCGGACACGTCACCGCGGCCGTCGTCGAGGGCGAACAGGAACCGGCCCGGCAACGCGGCCAGCCCGGGCCGCGCGCACACCGCCCGGTCCAGTTCGAGCACGGTCTCGCGCACGTCGACCAGCCCGCCGGTCAGTCCGCTCAGCGGGGAGGCCAGGTAGTTGCGCACCCGCTCGTGCGCGGGCGCGGGCAGCAGGCCGGCCGCGCTCAGCCGCGCGGCCAGCTCGCCGGTGTCCCTGGACAGGCCGCGCAGCTGGATGTTGCCGCGTGAGGTCAGGTGCACGCTGCCGTCGCCGAGGTCTTCCGCGCAGGCGGCCAGCGCCTCGGCCTGGTGCGCGCTGACGCGTCCGCCGGGCAGCCGGATCCGGGCGAGCGCGCCGTCGGCGGCGTCGTGGGTGGCGAAGACACCCGGGCACGCATCGGGGCGGACGCGTGCGGGAGGGGCCATGCGCTCACTGTAAACGGCGGGCCGGGCCCGAAGTATTACCTGGCTCATACCGGATGCGGGGGTGCTGCTCGGAGTGATCTTCTCCACGCGGCCCGCGCCCAGGGCGGGATGGCCGGGCTGCTTGACTCCGGGGCGCCTCACCGGACAGGGTTGGGTGACCTAGGAGGGAACCGCGTGATCCTGCTGCTGTCCACTTCGGACACGGACCTGCTCAGCGCCCGGACCAGCGAGGCCGGTTACACGCTGGCCAACCCGGCCCGGCTGGACCTGGCCGCGCTGCCCGCGCTGCTGGCGGCCGCCGAGATCGTCGTGGTCCGCATCCTGGGATCGGCCCGGACCTGGCAGGAGGGCCTGGACGTCGTCCGCGCCAGCGGCAAGCACGTGGTGGTGCTGGGCGGTGAGCAGACGCCGGACGCCGAGCTGATGGCGTTGTCCACGGTGCCGGCGGGCATCGCCACCGAGGCCCACGCGTACCTCGCGCAGGGCGGGCCGGCCAACCTCACCCAGCTGCACCGGTTCCTCTCCGACACGCTGCTGCTCACCGGCGACGGTTTCGAACCGCCGGCCGAGCAGCCGGCCTGGGGTGTGCTGCGCCGCACCCCGCGCCGCGTGGTGGACTCCGGTGCTCCGGTCGTCGCGATCCTCTACTACCGCGCGCACCACCTGTCCGGGAACACCCGGTTCGTCGAGGCGCTGGCCGAGGCGGTCGAGGACGCGGGCGGCCAGGCCCTGCCGGTCTACTGCGCGTCGCTGCGCACCCGCGAGCCGGCGATGATGGCCGAGCTGCGCAAGGCGGACGCGCTGCTGGTGACCGTGCTCGCCGCCGGCGGCACCCGGCCGGCGGAGGCCGGGGCGGGTGGTGACGACGAGGCGTGGGACGTCGCCGAGCTCGCCGCCCTGGACGTGCCGACCCTGCAGGCGCTGTGCCTGACCAGCGACCGCGCGACCTGGGCGGACAACGACGACGGCCTGTCCCCGCTGGACGCCGGCAACCAGATGGCGGTGCCGGAGTTCGACGGCCGCCTGATCACGGTGCCGTTCTCGTTCAAGGAGATCGACGACGACGGCCTGCCGCACTACGTGCCGGACCCGGAACGCGCCGCGCGCGTCGCCGGGATCGCCCTGGCGCACGCCCGCCTGCGCCACACCCCGCCGCCGGAGCGCCGGATCGTGCTGATGCTCTCGGCGTACCCGACGAAGCACTCCCGCGTCGGCAACGCGGTGGGCCTGGACACCCCGGCCTCCGCGGTCGAGCTGCTGCGCCGGATGCGTGCGCAGGGCTACGACCTGGGCGACGAGCCGTTCCCCGGCGTCGAGCCGGCCGGGACCGGCCGGCCGGACGGTGACGCGCTGATCCACGCCCTGATCGCCGCGGGCGGTCAGGACCCGGAGTGGCTGACGGAGGAGCAGCTGTCCGGCAACCCGGTCCGGGTGCCCGCCGCGCGGTATCGCGAGTGGTTCGCCGCGCTGCCCGCGGATCTCCGGGCGGACATCGAGGAGCACTGGGGCCCGCCGCCGGGCGACCTCTACGTCGACCGGTCGTCCAATCCGGACGGTGACATCGTGCTGGCGTCGCTGCGCGCCGGCAACGTCGTGCTGATGATCCAGCCGCCGCGCGGGTTCGGCGAGAACCCGGTGGCGATCTACCACAACCCGGACCTGCCGCCGAGCCACCACTACCTCGCCTGCTACCGCTGGATCGAGGAGGAGTTCGGCGCGCACGCGGTCGTCCACCTGGGCAAGCACGGGTCGCTGGAATGGCTGCCGGGCAAGAACGCGGGCCTGTCGGCCTCCTGCGGGCCGGACGCGGTGCTGGGCAACCTGCCGCTGATCTACCCGTTCCTGATCAACGATCCGGGCGAGGGCGCGCAGGCCAAGCGGCGCGCGCACGTCACGATCGTCGACCACCTGATCCCGCCGATGGCCCGCGCGGAGAGCTACGGCGACCTGGCGCGGCTGGAACAGCTGCTCGACGAGCACGCGAACATCGCGGCGATGGACCCGGCGAAACTGCCCGCGATCCGCGCGCAGATCTGGACGCTCATCCAGGCCGCGAAGCTCGACCACGACCTGGGTGTGGCGGAGCGCCCGCACGACGCCGAGTTCGACGACTTCCTGCTGCACATCGACGGCTGGCTGTGCGAGGTGAAGGACGCCCAGATCCGCGACGGGCTGCACGTCCTGGGCGCCGCGCCGGCCGGCGAGGCCCGGGTGAACCTGGTGCTGGCGATGCTGCGGGCACAGCAGATGTGGGGCGGCCAGGCGGGTGCGGTGCCCGGGTTGCGGTCCGCGCTGGGCCTGCGCGAGGGCGCACCGAAGTCCGAAGTGGACTCGGTCGAGGCCACCGCCCGCGCGCTGGTGGAGGCGATGGAGAAGCGCGACTGGTCGCCCGCCGCGGTCGCCGAGGTGGCTCCCGGCCCGGAGGTGGCGCGGGTGCTGGCCTTCGCGGCCACCGAGATCGTGCCGCGGCTGGCTGGCACGTCCGCGGAGATCGACGCCGTGCTGCACGCGCTGGACGGCGGCTACATCGCGGCCGGGCCGAGCGGCTCCCCGCTGCGCGGGCTGGTCAACGTGCTGCCGACCGGCCGCAACTTCTACACCGTCGACCCCAAGGCGATCCCGAGCCGGCTGGCCTGGGAGACCGGGCAGGCGCTGGCTGAGTCGTTGCTGCGCCGCTACCGCGAGGACACCGGCGAGTGGCCGAAATCGGTGGGCCTGTCGGTGTGGGGCACCTCGGCGATGCGCACGTCGGGTGACGACGCGGCGGAGGTCCTGGCGCTGCTGGGTGTGCAGCCGGTGTGGGACGACGCGTCCCGGCGGGTGACCGGGCTGGAGCCGGTCCCGCTCGCCGAGCTGGGCCGGCCGCGCATCGACGTGACCGTGCGGATCAGCGGCTTCTTCCGGGACGCGTTCCCGCACGTGGTGGACCTGCTCGACGACGCGGTGCGGCTGGTCGCGTCGCTGGACGAACCGGCCGCGGACAACTTCGTGCGCGCGCACGTGCAGGCCGACCTGGCCGCGCACGGCAACGAGCGGCGGGCCACCACCCGGATCTTCGGGTCGAAGCCGGGCGCCTACGGTGCCGGCATCCTGCCGCTGCTCGACTCGGGCAACTGGCGCGACGACGCCGACCTGGCCGAGGTCTACGCGACCTGGGGCGGCTACGCCTACGGCCGCGGCCTGGACGGGGCCGAGGCACGGCCGGACATGGAGAGCGCGTACCGGCGCATCGAGGTCGCGGCGAAGAACACCGACACGCGTGAGCACGACATCGCCGACTCCGACGACTACTTCCAGTACCACGGCGGCATGATCGCGTTCACCCGCGCGCTGACCGGGCGGGCACCGGCGTCCTACGTGGGCGACTCGACGAGCCCGGACTCGGTGCGCACGCGGTCGCTGTCGGAGGAGACGGCCCGCGTGTTCCGGGCGCGGGTGGTCAACCCGCGGTGGATCGCGGCGATGCGCAGGCACGGCTACAAGGGCGCGTTCGAGCTGGCGGCCACTGTGGACTACCTGTTCGGCTTCGACGCCACCGCCGGGGTCGTGCCGGACTGGATGTACGAGAAGTTGTCCCGGTCCTACGTCCTCGACGAGCAGAACCAGGAGTTCCTCGCGCAAGCCAACCCGTGGGCGCTGCGTGGCATCATCGAGCGGCTGACCGAGGCCGCCGACCGCGGCCTGTGGGCGGAGCCGGACCCGGAGCTGCTGGGGCGGTTGCGCGAGGTGTACCTGCGGACCGAGGGTGAACTGGAGGGCGAATGACCGGGGTGGACCTGAACGCGGATCTCGGCGAGGGTTTCGGGGTGTGGCGCCTCACCGAGGACGACGCGCTGCTGGAGATCGTCACCAGCGCCAACGTGGCCTGCGGGTTCCACGCGGGTGACCCGGGTGTGCTGCGGCGGGTGACGGCGGCCGCCGCCGGACGGGGCGTGGCCGTGGGCGCGCAGGTGGGCTACCGGGACCTGGCCGGCTTCGGGCGGCGGTTCCTGGACATCGCGCCGGCGGAGCTGACCGACGACGTGCTGTACCAGATCGGGGCGCTGCACGCGTTCGCCCGGGTGGCGGGCACGCGGGTGGCCTACGTGAAGCCGCACGGCGCCCTGTACAACGCCATCGTGCACCACGCGGAGCAGGCCGCGGCGGTGGTCGAGGCGGTGCGCCAGTTCGACCCGGCGCTGCCGGTGCTGGGCCTGCCCGGCTCGGAGTGGCTGCGCCAGGCGGAGGCGGCCGGGCTGCGACCGGTGCGGGAGGCCTTCGCCGACCGGGCCTACACCCCGGCGGGCACGCTGGTCTCACGGCGCGAGCCCGGGGCGGTGATCCACGACGCGGACGAGGTGGTGCGGCGCTGCGTGCGGATGGCCACCGAGGGTGTGGTGACGGCGATCGACGGCAGCGAGGTGAAGGTGCGGCCGGAGTCGATCTGCCTGCACGGTGACACCCCGGGCGCCGTGGCCATCGGGCGGCGCGTGCGCGCGGCGCTGGTGGAGGCTGGGGTGGAGGTCCGCGCCTTCACCGGCTGACCCCCTCGCGAGCCGGGGTCCGGCGGCTCACCAGGCCAGCGGCAGGTGCGTGATCCCGTTGATGAAGTTCGACGTCAGCCGCCGCACCTCGCCGTCCAGCCGCACCTCGGGCAGCATCGTCAGGAACTCGCGGAAGAACACGCGCATCTGCAACCGGCCGAAGTGCGCGCCCAGGCACAGGTGCGGCCCTTGCCCGAAGGCCAGGTGATCGTTCGGGGAGCGGGTCACGTCGAAGCGGTACGGGTCGGGGAACTGGCGGTCGTCGTAGTGGGCGGAGGCGAAGTACACGACGACCTTGTCCCCGGCCGCGATCCGATGCCCGCCGAGCTCCGTGTCCCGCGCGGCGGTGCGGCGGAACGTCAGCACCGGCGGGTGCCACCGCAGCATCTCCTCCACCGCCGACGGCACCAGCGACGGGTCCGCCCGCAGCCGCCGGTACTCGGCCGGGTGCTGCACCAGCGCCAGCACCCCACCCGGCAGGGCGCTGCGCACGGTGTCGTTCCCGGCGATCACCATGAGGAAGAAGAACATCCGCAGCTCGGCGTCGTCCAGCGATCGTCCGTCCACTGTGGCCTGGACGAGCGCGGTCATCAGGTCGTCGGCCGGGTCGCGCCGTTTGGCCTCCGCCAGTTCCTGCGCGTAGCCGAACATGTCGGCCAGCATCGCCGGTGACCGCGGGTTGACCGGTTTGCCGTCCGGGCCGCGCACGATCTCGGCGTGTTCCGGGTCCTGGTAGCCGATGACGCGGTTGGTCCACTTCAGAAGCAGCCCGCGGTCGCGCGCCGGGACCCCGATCAGGTCGGCGAGGTTGAGCAGCGGGAAGTCGTCGGTCACCTCGGCCGGCAGGTCGCAGTGCCCGCGTGGCACGACGGCCCCGATCAGGGCGCGGGCCCGGTCGGCGATCTGGTCGGCGGACCGTTCCAGCCGGCGGCGCGTGAAGACCGCGGACACGATGCGGCGCAGGCGGTTGTGCTCCGGCGGGTCCATGTTGAGGATCATCCGCCGGATGAACGCGAGGTCGTCCGGCTCGGGGTCGCGGATCTGCGTCGCGCCGAGCCACGACGAGAACGTCTCCGGGGTGCGCAGCACGTGCTTGACGTCGGCGTAGCGGGTCACCGCCCAGTAGCCCGGCCCGGACGGCCAGCCGAGCACCTCGTGCTCGTCCTGCCAGGCGACCGGCTCGGTGTCCCGCAGCCGGCGCAGCTCGTCGTGCGGCACCCCGCGGGTGAACACCCGCGGGTCGAACACGTCCACTTCGGACATCAGTGCTCGTCCAGGAAGACTTCGATCGTGTTGGCCAGCGTCACCGGGATCTCGTCCGCGGCGTAGTGCCCGGCGTCGGGCAGCACCTCGATCTCGAAGTTCGGGTACCACTGCCCGAAGGTCGCGAGCATGAGCTCCTCGTTCAGCGCGGGGTCGTGCTCGCCGATGACGACCTTGACCGGCACCGGGTTGCCGGCGACCCGGTCGGCGAAGTCCGCCTTCGCCCAGGACGGCAGGTACTCGCCGAACGCGGTCTTGTCGGAGTTGTCCAGGGAGTGCTGGACCATGCCGTCGAGCCACGCGCCGGGGTGGCGGCCGCCGGTGGTGAAGTCGATGATCGCGCGGCGGCTGGACGGGTCCTCGGCGGCGCTGCTGAACAGGCCCCAGGTGGCCTCGTCCATGGGCACCCCGGTCGCGGGGACCGGCGAGATGCCGAACAGCGAGCGGACCCGGCCGGGCGCCTCGGCGAGGACGTACTGCATGACGCAGCCGCCCATCGAGTGGCCGATGAGGGAGAACCGGTCGGCGCCCAGCTCGTCGGCGAGCCGCAGCACGTCGCCGGCGGCCTCGGCGATCGTGTGCGCCCCGGCTTCGTCCTTGCGCGTGCCGTAGCCGCGGTAGTCGGGGAAGACGTAGCTGAACCGCTCGGTGTCCAGGTGCGGGGTGAGTTCCCCCCACGCCCCCGACGACCCGAACCAGCCGTGCAGCACGAACACCACGTGACCACCGGTGCCGACCCGCTCCATGTGTGCACCCTCCAAGTCCTCGCTGACTCCTTGCAGTCGCGAGCTTGGCACAGACGCGCCGCCTTGGCACGCCGCCGTCCAGCGGCGATCCGGAGCGGTCAGGAGCAGTCCCCCGATTCGTGGTTCTGCCACAGCGTCGCCGCGTGCAGCGCCTCGATCAGGCGCTCGTCGTCGGCGAACGAGGGATCCCGGCCCAGTGGCACCCACCGGCGGCACACCTCGCGGCCGTCCTCGTACCCGGTCAGCAGCAACCCCGGGTACGACAGGGACAGGGGCTCACCGTCCGGCCCCGCCACCTCGACCCGTCTCAGGCGCATGGCCACCCGCACCTGGCGCGTCCCGCGCGAACCACCCATCCACACCTGCCCGCTCGACCCCGGTACCCCGAGGTCGTCCGCCGGGCCGCGTTGGTTACCGCCCGTTGCTCCCGATTCGGCAACGGCGGGCACCCCTTCCGCGTCCTACCGGGGTGGCGCGGGCAGAATTGGCCCCCGCAACCGCGAGCAGGGAGTGATCAACATCGTGACAGTGGCCGTGCAGTCGATCGAGCAGAAGATCGCCGAGGAACTCGGCGTCCGCGAAGGGCAGGTCAAGGCCGCCGTGGACCTGCTCGACGGCGGGGCGACCGTGCCGTTCGTCGCTCGGTACCGCAAGGAGGTGACCGGCGCGCTCGACGACGCCCAGCTGCGGACGCTGGAGGACCGGCTGCGGTACCTGCGGGAGCTCGACGAGCGCCGGGCCGCGATCCTCGAGTCGATCGACAGCCAGGGCAAGCTCACCGAGGAGCTGGCCGAGGCGATCCGCGCCGCGGACACCAAGGCCCGGCTGGAGGACATCTACCTGCCCTACAAGCCGAAGCGGCGCACCAAGGCGCAGATCGCCCGCGAGGCCGGGCTGGAGCCGCTGGCCGAGGGCCTGCTGAACGACCCGGGCACCGACCCGCACGCGGCCGCGGCCGCCTTCGCCGACCCCGACAAGGGCGTCGCGGACGCCCAGGCCGCCCTCGACGGCGCCCGCGCGATCCTCGTCGAGCGGTTCGCCGAGGACGCCGACCTGATCGGTGAGCTGCGCGAGAAGATGTGGCGCGAGGGGTACTTCTCCTCGAAGGTCCGCCAGGGCAAGGAGACCGAGGGCGCGAAGTTCGCCGACTACTTCGACTTCGCCGAGCCGTTCACCAAGATGCCCTCGCACCGGGTGCTGGCGATGTTGCGCGGGGAGAAGGAGGAGGTCCTCGACCTCACCGTGGAGCCCGCGGAGCCGCGGGACTCCGCTGCGGAGCCGCGGACCGGCCCGTCGGACTACGAGCAGCGGATCGCGCAGCGGTTCGGGATCACCGACGCCGGCCGGCCCGCCGACAAGTGGCTGGCCGACACCGTGCGATGGGCGTGGCGCACCAAGATCCTCCTGCACCTGGGCATCGACCTGCGGATGCGGCTGCGGCAGAAGGCCGAGGAGGACGCGGTGAACGTGTTCGCCGCGAACCTGCGTGACCTGCTGCTGGCCGCGCCCGCGGGCACCCGCGCGACGATGGGCCTGGACCCGGGCTTCCGCACCGGGGTGAAGGTCGCGGTCGTCGACCCGACCGGCAAGGTGGTCAACACCCACACGATCTACCCGCACCAGCCGCAGAACCGGTGGGATCAGTCGATCGACGAGCTGGCGAAGCTGTGTGCCGCCCACTCGGTCGACCTGATCGCGATCGGCAACGGCACCGCGTCCCGGGAGACCGACCGGCTGGCGATCGAGCTGATCAAGCGGCACCCCGAGCTGAAGCTGACCAAGGCCGTCGTCTCCGAGGCGGGCGCGTCGGTGTACTCGGCGTCCGCGTTCGCCTCGCAGGAGCTGCCGGAACTGGACGTCTCGCTGCGCGGCGCGGTCTCGATCGCGCGGCGGCTGCAGGACCCGCTGGCCGAGCTGGTGAAGATCGACCCCAAGTCGATCGGTGTCGGGCAGTACCAGCACGACGTGTCCGAGGTGGCGTTGTCCCGCTCGCTGGACGCGGTGGTGGAAGACTGCGTGAACGCCGTCGGGGTGGACGTCAACACCGCCTCGACGCCGTTGCTGACCCGGGTTTCCGGCATCACCGCGGGGCTGGCGGAGAACATCGTCAACCACCGCGACGCGCACGGCCCGTTCCGGTCGCGCTCGGCGCTGAAGGAGGTGCCGCGGCTCGGCCCGAAGGCGTTCGAGCAGTGCGCCGGCTTCCTGCGCATCCGCGGCGGCGACGACCCGCTGGATTCCTCCAGCGTGCACCCGGAGGCGTACCCGGTGGTGCGGCGGATCCTGTCCAGGACCGGTGTCGAGCTGCGTGAGCTGATCGGCAATGAGCGGGTGCTGCGCAAGCTGCGGCCGGAGGACTTCGTCGACGACACGTTCGGCCTGCCGACGGTCACCGACATCCTGGCCGAGCTGGAGAAGCCCGGCCGCGACCCGCGCCCGGCGTTCAAGACCGCGACGTTCGCCGAGGGTGTGGAGAAGATCGGCGACCTCAAGCCCGGCATGCGGCTGGAGGGCGTGGTCACCAACGTGGCCGCGTTCGGCGCGTTCGTCGACATCGGGGTGCACCAGGACGGGCTGGTGCACGTGTCGGCGATGTCGAAGAACTTCGTCAAGGACCCGCGCGAGGTGGTCAAGCCGGGTGACATCGTGAAGGTGAAGGTGCTCGAGGTCGACATCGCACGCAAGCGGATCTCGCTGACCCTGCGGCTGGACGACGAGGTCACCGGCGGCCGCGCGAAACCCGCTGGTCAGGGCGGCGGTGAGCGCCGGGGCGCCCAGCCGCGCAAGGGCGGTCAGCCGAAGCGGCGCGAGCCGGCCGGCGGCGGTGGCGCGCTGGCCGAGGCACTCCGGAAGGCCGGCTACGGTCGCTGAAGCGCTGTTCGGGGTCCATCATCGAGGGGTGCGGTGGGCCGATTTCCTGGCGGAGCGATCCGCGCGGCGGTGGCTGCGCGGTGTCGCCGGCCGGCTCGGCCCGGGCTGGCACGCGCTGACCGCGGACCCTGCGTTGTGGCGTGCGGTGGACCGGCACGAGGCCGCGGTCGCCGACGCGGTGCGGTGCGAGCAGGACATGGTCCCGCGCCAGGAGCCGGTGAGCAGGCTCGTCCTGCTCGCCGGGCACGCGCACGACGTGTGGACCGAGGCTGCACGCGCGGGCTGGCAGCCGCCGCTCGACGGCGCCTCCTGGAACGAACGGGAGTGGACGGGCCTGCGCCTGCTGGCGTGCCTCCGGCTGGCCGCCGCGGAGCCGCACGGGCCAAAACTGCCGCGCGCCGCCGAGGCCGCCCGGGTCCGGTCCGCGGGAACCGGTGAACAAGTGAACAATCGACCCGAGTTGTTCGGCTGAACTTCGGAAAAAAAGCCCCGCACTGGTACTGGTGAATCCCTGACGGACTTGCCTACTATCATATTTCCTTTTTTCCGGCAGGGCGTCCGGAGGTGATGCCGTTGGTGTTCTTCCGAGTCCTCGGGCCGCTCGAGGTGGAGGTTCGCGGGCGGCCGGCAGCCCTCGGTGGCCCGAAGCCGCGCCTGCTGCTGGCCGCGCTGCTGCTCCAGCCCAACGCGACGGTTTCCGCGGACACGCTGACCGACGTGTTGTGGCCGGACCGGGCGCCGCGGTCCGCCGCGGCGAACCTGCGGACCTATGTGCACGGTCTGCGCCGGCTACTGGGCGACCGCATCGAGGGCCGCGCGGGCGGGTACCTGCTGCGTGTCGCGCCGGACGAGCTGGACGCCACCCTCGCCGAGCAGCTGGCGGCCCGGGCGCACACCGAACCCGCGGCCGCGCTCCTCGACCGCGCGGCGGGGTTGTGGCGTGGCGACGTGCTCGAAGACCTGCCGCACCACCACACCTGGTTGTCCACTGTGGCCCGCTTGCGTGAGCTGCGCCTGTCCGTGCAGGAGCACCGGCTGCGGCTGCGCGTCGAGTCCGGGCGGCACGACGAGGCGATCGCCGACCTGCGCGGTCTGCTGGCCGAGCATCCGCTGCGCGAGGAGCTGTGGCGGCTGCTCATCGTCGCGCTGGGTGCGGACGGGCGCCAGGTCGAGGCGCTCGCCGCCTACGCCGAGGCCGAGCAGCTGCTGCGGGCGGAACTGGACACCGAGCCCGGAGCCCGGCTGCGGCAGGCCGTCGCCGACGTCGGCACGGTCACGCCGGTGTGCCAGCTGCCGCTCGACCTGCCGGACTTCGCCGGCCGCACGGAGCCGCTCGCGGAGCTGACCGGGGTGCTCGACGGCGAGCGGACGTCGGTCGTCGTGCTGTCCGGGCCGCCCGGCGCCGGGAAGTCCGCGCTGGCCGTGCACGCCGCCCACGTCGTCCGCGACCGCTATCCCGACGGTCAGCTCTACGTCGACCTGCGCGGCACGTCGGACTCGCCCCGCCGGCCACTGGACGTCCTGACCGAGCTGCTGCACGCGCTCGGCGTGCCGGACCCCGCGATCCCGCGTGAGCTCGGCGAACGGTCCGCCCTGCTGCGGTCGCGGCTCGCCGGGCGGCGGGTGTGCGTGGTGCTCGACGACGCCGCCTGCGCGGCCCAGGTGCGCCCGTTGCTGCCCGGCGCGGGTGCGTGCGCGGTGCTGGTGACCAGCCGGGGACGGCTGCCGGATCTCACCGGAGCCCGGCACGCCGACGTCGGTGTGCTGTCCGCGGCGGAGGCCGCGGAGCTGCTGACGCGGATCGCCGGACCGGCGCGCACACAGGCGGAACCCGCGGCGGCGGCCGAGATCGTCGAGGCGTGCGGCCGGCTGCCGCTGGCCATCCGCATCGCCGGGGCCCGCCTGTCGCTCCGTCGCGAATGGACACTCCGGACGCTCGCCCGCCGGCTCGCCGACGAACGCCGCCGCCTCGACGAGCTGCGCGTCGGCGATCTCGCGGTGCGCGCCAGCCTCACGCTCAGCTACGAGCAACTGCCGGGCAGCTGCGCCCGCGCCTTCCGGGCGCTGGCCGCGCTGGGACCGCTGCCGTTCCCGGGCTGGATGGTCGGTGCGCTGCTCGGCCGGGAGTGCGCCGACGAGGTGCTGGACGCGCTGGTCGACGCGCACCTGGTCGAGTCGGTGGGCCGGCGGTACCGGCTGCACGACCTGGTGCGCTGCTACGCGCGGGAACTCGCCGACCCGGCCGAGGACGGCATCCGGCGCGTGGTCGAGGGCTGCCTGTCGCTGGCCACCGAGGCGGCGGAGCGGATGCCGGTGCGGTTCTTCGGCGCCACGCCCGGACCGCTGCCGCCGGACCTGTGGTGTCCGGATCGGACGGTGCTCGCCGATCCCGTGGCGTGGTACGCGGGGGAACAACCCGTAGCGCTCGTCGAACTCGCCGTCCGCCACGGGCTCGACGCGCTCGCGTGGCGGATGGCAACGGCCTTCGCCCCGTACTTCGACCTGCGCGGCCACCACGAGGATTGGCGCCGCACGCACGAGCTGGCGCTCGGCGCGGCGGAACGCGCCGGAGACCCGCGCGGGCAGGCGGTGGTACTGCGCAACCTCGGGCAGCTCGAGATCTACCAGGACGACTACGCCGCCGCGCACAGCGCGTTCACGCGTGCGCTGGCATTGTTCCGGAGCATCGGCGACGACCAGGGCGCGGCCGTCGCGCTGGCCGGGCTGAGCACGATCCGGCGGATGGCGGGCGAGTACGAGGCGGCGCTGTCGCACTGCCACGACGCACTGGAGTTGTTCGTCCGCCACGGCGACCGGCACGGCGAGGCGGTGGTGCGGATCGCCATCGGGTCCGTCTGGCTCGCGCGCGGTTGCGGGGCCACCGCCGAGCGCTGGCTGACCGACGCGCGCGAGGTGTGCGTGGAGATCGGCGACCGGCACCGGGAGGCGCATGCGCGGCACCGCATCGCGCTGCTGCACCAGCACCGCGGCGACCTCGGCACGGCTCGCGAAGAACTGGACCGGGCGATCACGATCTTCGGCGAGCTGGGCGACGACCACTGCGTGCGCTACGCGCACCAGAGCCTCGGCGAGCTGTGCCTGCGCACCGGCGAGCTCACGCACGCGAAGCTGCTGCTGGTCAACTCGCTGGCGGTCCACCGGCGCGACGGTGACCGGCGGTCCGAGGCGGAGGCGGGACAGCTGCTGGGTGAGCTGCACGAGCGGCTCGGGCAGGTGCACGAGGCCCACGGCCTGTTCCGGCGATCATTGGAGATCTGGGCGGAGCTCGGCGCCGACGACGCGGCGGACGCGCTGCGGGAACGGTTGTGTCACCAGCCATTGACCATGATCACCAGCGGGTCCATGCTGCCCTCAGCAACCCCAGTGACTTCGGAGACAGCCGGGAGGCGGCGATGAGCACGTTCGTCGTGGTCGGCGGTACCGGCCGGACCGGGCGGCGGATCGCCGACCGGCTCAGCGGCGGCGGCCACCGGGTCGTGGCGGCGAGCCGCAGTTCGGAGCCCGCGCTGGACCTCACCGGCAAACCGGATCCGGCCCTGTTCACCGGCGCCGAGGGTGTCGTGATCGCGGTGGAGCCGCCGAAGGACCCGGAGGCCGCCGAGGCCGCGATGCACCACGGGATCGCGGCCATCGCCGAGATCGCGGCGCGCGACGACATCCCGGTGGTCCTGGTGTCGCAGATCTACCTCACCCGGCCGGCCGCGCACCCGGAGATGAGCGCGCGCATCGAGGCGCGTGCCCGCGGCGAGCAGGCGCTGCGCGACAGCGGGGCGCAGTACACGATCGTCCGGCCGAGCTGGTTGCACGACCTGCCGGCCGCCGGGGTGCGCGTCGAACAGGGCGACACCGGCGAAGGCCGGGTGAGCCGCGACGCGGTGGCCGACGCCGCGGTCGCCGCGCTGTTCGACCCCGCCGCGTCGGGCAAGACCTTCGAGCTGTACGACGACGCGGACTCACCGCGCCCGGACTGGCCGTCGGTGTTCGCCGCGTTGCACCCCGATCAGTGACGCGGCGCGGGTAGCGGCTCCAGCACCTGCTTGCTGCGGTGCTGGTAGATGATCGAGGTCCGGAACGCGAAGATCTCCCGGCGGCTGGTGAAGCGTTCCAGGAGGAACGCGTGCAGCTGGTCGATGTCCTGCGCGGTGACGTGCACGAGGAAGTCGTCGCTGCCTGCCATCGAGAACACCGCGATCACCTCGGGCAGTTGCGCCATCGAGCGTTCGAACGCGTCCACCACGTCCCGGGTCAGCGGCCGGAGCTGCGTCGCGACGAGCGCCTGCACCCCGCGGTTGAGAGCGGTCAGGTCGATGTCGGCGTGGTAGCCGCGGATGACGCCGCGCTGGCGCAGCAGGCGGATCCGTTCCAGGCACGTCGAGGGCGCGATCCCGACCTTGCGCGCGATGTCCCGGTTCGACTGCCGCGCATCCTCCTGGAGAAGCCGTACGATCGCCGAATCAAGTTCATCCATGTTCGCAGCTCCGATGCTCGCGCCGAATATCGTTCGGCCAATTCGCTATTCAATTGGGCATCAGCCTACCGTCCCGGCTCATGAACCATGACGAGGTGAAGGTGCGGCGCGGTCCTCGTTCCGGGCTGGCGTTGATCGTCGCGATCCACTCGCGGGCGCTGGGGCCCGCGGCGGGCGGCATCCGGTTGCGCCGGTACCCGGACTGGCGGGACGGGCTGGCCGACGCGTTGCGCCTGTCGGAGGCGATGACGTTGAAGAACGCCGCGGCGGGACTGGATTTCGGCGGCGGCAAGAGCGTGATCGCGCTCGAACCGGGGACGTCGCTGACGCCGGAGCTGCGCGAGGCGGCGTTGCTCGATCTGGGCGAGATGATCGACTCCTTCGGCGGGTCCTACTTCGGCGGCCCGGATGTGGGGACGGGCCCGGACGACATGGTGGTGGTGCGGCGGGCGACGTCGCGGGTGTTCTGCCTGCCGGCGGAGCACGGCGGGACGGGCTCGTCGAGCGTGCCGACGGCGGCGGGGGTGTACGCGGCGGTGCGCGCGGGGGCGCGGCACGTGTTCGGCAGTGCCGATCTCACCGGCCGCACGGTGGTCGTGAGCGGGCTCGGTTCGGTCGGTTCGCTGGTGGCGCGCCACGTGTCGGAGGCGGGTGCGCGGGTGCTGGTGTCCGATGTGGACCCGGCGAAGCGCGCGGGCGGGTTCGAGTGGGTGGAGCCGGCGAAGGCGTTGCGCACGCCCGCGGACATCCTGGTGCCGGCCGCCGTGGGCGGGGTGCTGTCGGCGGAGCTGGTGCCGGAGCTGTCCGTGCCGCTGATCGTGGGGCCGGCGAACAACCAGCTGACGGAGGATCCGGTCGCGGCGGAGCTGGCCGCCCGGGGAGTCGTGTGGGTGCCGGACTTCGTGGCGAGCGCGGGCGGCGCGGTGTACGTCCTGCTCCGGGAGGTCGAGGGCCTGTCCCACGCCGCGGCGATGTCCCGGGTCGAGTCGATCGGGGACACGGTGTCCGCGGTCCTGACGGCTGCGCGCGACAAGGGCACGACCCCGCTGGCGGAAGCCCTGGCCCGCGCCTCGGCGCGGCTGACGCCCTGAGCGGTGCCCACCAGGCTGCCGGGGAGCCGCCGGCCCGTCCGGCGGCTCCCCGGACCGTCTAGCGCTGCTCGTAGGACTCCCGCGCGTCGAGCAGCTCCTCCCAGTGCTCGCCCGCCCAGGCGCAGACCGACTTCATCGGCGCCAGCATGCTGCGGCCGAGGGGCGTGAGCGCGTATTCGACGCGCGCCGGTGTCCCGGGGTGGCTGGTGCGGCGGACGAGACCGTCGCGTTCGAGACCGCGCAGCGACTTGGTCAGCATCTTCGGCGTGACCCGCCGCAACGGCACGCGCAGTTCGGAGAACCGGCGCGGCCCGCCCTCCAGGCAGGCGATCACCAGCGGCGCCCACTTGTCGCCGAACCGGATCGGCACCAGGCCCGACGGGCAGATCTCGTCGAACATGTCCGGCGGCAGGGGTTCACGCATACTGCCACGGTAACCGGTATCCGGGAGGAAACCGGGGTGCTGGCTACGGTCGCGTCATGAGCAGAATCGTGGTTTTCGGCGCCGGTGGGCGAGCGGGACGGCAGGTGGTCGCGGAGGCTTCGCGACGTGGACACGAGGTGACGGCGGTGGTCCGGGACCCGTCGCAGCACGCGGCGCCGGACGGGGTGGAACTGGTGGCGGGCGACGTCACCGATCCGGCAGCCGTCGCCGCGCTGGTGAAGGGCCAGGACGCGGTGATCTCCGCAGCCGCCGTCTACGGCGAGGGCACCGATCCGCACGCCTTCTTCACGGAGTCGGCCCGGGCGCTGGTCGCGGCCGAGCCGGCGCGCCTGGTCGTCGTGGGCATCGCGTCGCTGGCGGCGGACGCCTCGGGGCAGGTGTGGATGGACACGCCCGGGTTCCCGGCCGAGTTCCGCCCGTTCTCGGCGGCACACGCGGCCGGGTTGGCCGTGCTGCGCGACAGCGATGTGGACTGGCTGTACGTCAGCCCGGCCGGAGACTTCGATCACACCGGAGGGCGTACCGGCGCCTACCGGGTCGCCGCGCACGGGGATCCAGCGAACCGGATTTCCTATGCGGACTTCGGGATCGCGCTGGTCGACGAGGCCCTGAACGGGCGTCACCAGCGGCAGCACCTCGTGATCAGCGGGGCTTGACCTCAAGTAATATAGAGGTTCCATGCTGGCCGGCATGGACAAACTTGATGTTGCGGTGATCGTCGGCAGCACGCGGGAGGGCCGGTTCGGCCCGGTGGTCGCGCAGTGGTTCGCCGAGCAGGCGTCCACCCACGGCGGCTACCGGGTCGACGTGATCGACCTCGCCGAGGCGAACCTTCCCGCGGCGCTCTCCGGCCGGATGACCGCCGAGGTGCGGGCGATCAGCGAGCGGCTGGAGCGGGCGGACGCGTTCGTCGTGGTGACCCCGGAGTACAACCACAGCTACCCGGCATCGCTCAAGACGCTGCTCGACTGGCACGGAACGCAGTGGCGGGCGAAGCCGGTGGCGTTCGTGTCGTACGGCGGCCTGTCCGGTGGGTTGCGGGCGGTGGAGCACCTGCGCCCGGTTTTCGCCGAGCTGCACGCGACGACGATCCGGGAAACCGTGAGCTTCCACGGCGTCTGGGGCCAGTTCGACGACCAGGGCGAGCTGGTGAGCCCCGACGCGGCCACCGCCGCGGCGAAGACCCTGCTCGACCAGCTGTCCTGGTGGGCCCACGCGCTCCGCGACGCGCGGCGTGTGCGGCCCTACGCCAGCTGACCCCGCTGGCGATCGGCCCACCCGGGGCCGGCCCCGCCATGCCGGTGCCCACTCCATCGGGAGCAGATTTCGGGGCGTGGCCTGCATTCGCGTGGCGCCCGGCGCACCCTCGCCGGCTCACCCCGGACCTGGCCTGCACTCGAGTGGCGCACGCTCGACTCACCCTCGTCAGCCACCCCAGGGCTGGCCTCCGCTCGCCTGGCACGCCCGGTTCACCGGCGAGGCACCGGGTGGCGGGGAGCAGTGCTGCTCCCCGCCACCCGGCCCGCACCGGTCGTCCAGTTGTCCCACCACCAGTTACCGGCCCAGTCCCGCTGGTACCGGGTGCCGGCCCCGGCGCTGGACCGCCGCGGCACGAGGTCGCGCGTCAAGGTCACCAGCTCACCACCACGCACCCATCCCGTGCCGTTCGCCGGTCCGCCGCGCCGCGCGCACCGGGTGCGTCACCGACCTGGGATCACTCCCCTGCCTTCTGCGCCAGCTCGTCGAGCCCGGCTGCGAACGCCCGGCCGATCTCGCTGATCTCCGGGCTTCGGATCGTCAACGGCGGCGACACGGCCAGCGCCTTGGCGAGCGTCCGGGTGAGCACACCGCGCTGACGGATGAGCAGGCTGAGGTCGGGTACGGCGGAAGGCAACCGGTCGAACAGCTCCGGCCGCAATTCGACGGCCGCCAGCAGGCCGACTCCCGCCCGCACCTCGCGCACCAGGGGGTGCGCCGTCAGCGGCTTCAGAGCCGCCGCGAGCTCGTCTTCCAGGAGCCGGCCCCGCTCGACCAGGTTGTCGCGCGCGAGGATGTCGAGGTTGGCCAGCGCAGCTGCGCAGCAGGCCGGGTGGCCCGAGTAGGTGGCGCCGTGCCGGAGTGTGGTGCCGGGCCGCTCCCAGAACGGCTCGGCCACGCGCCCGTGCACGACCACGCCACCCATCGGCAGGTAGCCGCTGGTGACTCCCTTGGCGAAGGTGATCAGGTCCGGTTCCACGCCCCACCGCTCGACGCCGAACCACGTGCCGAGCCGGCCGAACCCGCAGATCACCGCATCGGCGATCACCAGGACGCCGTACTCGCGGCACACGTCCACCACGCCCTGCACGTAGCCCTCCGGCGGCGCGAGCACACCGCCAGCGCCGATGACGGGCTCGAACAGGAACGCCGCGACGCGGTCCGGACCGATGCGCCGGATCTCCTCGCGCAACGCGTCCACCGAGTCGTGGGCAACGCGCGACGAGGAGGGCAGGATTTCGCCGAACCCGATTCGGTTGGCGTCGATGCCGGCGACGCCGGTGCCGATGCCGTTCGTGCCGTGGTAGGAGTTCGTACGACTGATGACGTGCACGCGCTCGGGCTGCCCCTGCGCGTCGTGGTAGCGGCGGGCGATCTTGACCGCACTGTCGATCGCCTCGCCACCTCCGGTGGTGAGGAACACCTTGGCATCCGGCATCGGTGCGAGCTCCGCGAGCCGTCCCGCGAGTGCGCGAGCCGGTTCATTGGCGAAGTCGCCGAATACCGAGTAGCCGGCGAGCTTGCGCATCTGCTCGGCCGCGGCGTCGGCGATCTCCGCCCGGCCGTGGCCCACGTTGGCGTACCACAGGCTGGCCGTGGCATCCAGGTAGCGGTTGCCGGCGGTGTCGTAGACCCAGACGTCCTCGCCTCGTTCGAGGACGAATTCCTCGTCCCGGACCACTGCCATGTCCGAGAACGGATGCCACAGTGCTGTTTCCATCCCCTCACGGTAGCGGGCGAACGACCTTGCCGGGGTTGAGAATTCCGAGCGGGTCGAACACCTGTTTGACCGCCTGGTGGACCGAGACACCCACCTCGCCCAGCTCCGTCTCCAGCCAGTCCCGCTTCAACATGCCTACGCCGTGCTCACCGGTGATCGTGCCGCCCAGCCGGAGACCGAGCGCCATGATCGCGTCGAACGCGGCCCGTCCACGCCGCACCGAGTCCGGGTCCGCGCCGTCGAAGACCACGTTCGGGTGCATGTTGCCGTCCCCCGCGTGCCCGCATGTCGGGATGAGCACGTCGTGCTCGCGGGAGATCGCGGTGACACCCTCGAAGAACTCCGCCAACCGCGACCGCGGCACGCACACGTCGTCGACGAGCCGGTCACCCAGCCGTTCCATCGCCACCCCGGCGAGCCGACGTGCCGCGATGAGCATGTCCGCCTCGGCACGGTTGCTCGCCACCAGCACGTCGGTCGCGCCGCAGCTTCGCGCGGCCTTCGCGAAGACCTCGAGATCCTGCGGCGCCGCCGGACCACGGTCCGACTGGGCGATCAGCACGGCCTCGACGTCGTCCGGGAAACCCAGGTCCCGGTACGCCGCGACCGCGTCGATCGTCGGCTTGTCCATCAGCTCCAGTACCGACGGACGTTGGCCCGTGCCGAGGTACTCCGTGACCGCCCGGCACGCCGCCGGCGGGTTCGCGAAGAACGCGACCGCCGTCAACGGCGACTCCGCCACGGGCCTCAGCGCCACGGTGATCTCGGTGATCACCGCGAGCGTTCCCTCCGAGCCCGTGAACAACCGGACGAGGTCGTACCCGGCAACCCCCTTGGCCGTACGGCGCCCGGTCCGCAGCACCCGCCCGTCGGCCAGCACCACCTCCAGCTCCCGAACGAAATCACCAGTGACGCCGTACTTCACGCAGCAGAGCCCGCCGGCGTTGGTGGCGACGTTGCCACCGATCGTCGACGACTCCCACGAGCCGGGGTCGGGCGGGTAGAACAAGCCCTTGTCCCCGACCGCGCGGGACAGGACGGCGTTCACGACTCCCGGCTGCACTGTCGCCGTGTGGTTGATCTCGTCGATGTCCAGGATGCGGGTCATCCGCTCCATCGAGAGCAGGATCGCCCCATCCACCGCGTTCGCCCCTCCGGACAGTCCCGTCCGGGCACCCTGCGGGACGACAGGGGTCCGGTACCGGGAAGCGATACGCAGGATTCTTACGACGTCCTCGGTCCTGGACGGCCGGGCCAGGGCGATCGGCACACCCGCGGTGCCGAAACCGGCCTGGTCGAAGCGGTAACCGGCCAGCACATCCCGGTCGGTCGTCACGAAATCGGCTTCGAGCTCGGCGATGAGTCCCACCAACTCACCGTATCGAGCGACGAGCAGTGGGAGAACCGGGTGATGCCCGGGCACTCACCCACGGCCATCCGGGCATCACCCCTCCCGGAGCAATCTCAGGCGGTGATCTCCTTGCGGCTCTCCCCGCTCTCGACTGCGATCTTGCGCGGCTTGGCGGCCTCGGCGACCGGGATCCTCAGCGTCAGCACACCCGCCTCGTAGTTCGCCTTGATGTTCTCGGTGTCCAGCGTGTCGCCCAGGAAGAGCTGCCGGGAGAACACCCCGAGCGGCCGCTCGGCCACCTGCATCTCGACGTTGTCTCCAGCACCAGCGGGACGCCGCTCCGCCTTGACGGTCAGCACGTTGCGTTCGACGTCCAGCTCGATCGCGTCCGGGTCCACACCGGGCAGGTCGAACACCACGACGAACTCGTCCCCCGCGCGGTAGGCGTCCATCGGCATCATCGCCGGGCGTGACCACGTTCCAGGCCCCTGGCCGAACACCTGCTGGGTCAGGCGGTCCAGTTCGCGGAAGGGATCAGTGCGCATCAACATCTGGGTCACACCTCCTCGGGTCCGGTATCTCCTTGGCGTTGACGTCGCACACCACAGTTATAGCGCGTCGTCCTCCGGTTGACAATACCATCCGTCATCGGGATGATGACATTCGTGCCGCCCTACGAAAACATGCAGGACGCAGTGAAACTGCTGGAGGACGTGCTCGGCGAGGACGCCGGCGAGTACGACCCGGCGGAGGTGCTCGCGGCGCTCCGCGTACTGCGAGCACTGCGCGACGAGTTGACGGCCTGGGAGCCGCAACTCATCAAGGCCGCGCGCGACGCGGGAGTCAGCTGGGCGGAGCTGGCGCCGGCGCTCGGCGTGGCCAGCAGACAGGCGGCCGAGCGTCGTTACCTGCGGCTCCGGGATGCCACGGGCAGCGGCAACACGGCCGATCAACGAGTACAGGAGACACGTGACCGCCGCGCGGAGGAGAAGGCAGTCACCCGATGGGCGCGCGAGAACTCGGCTTCGCTGCGCCGGCTGGCGGGGCAGATCAGCGCATTGGAGGGAGTGCCGGGAGTCGGACGGGTCCGGCGGGCACTGGCCGAGGACGACGCCTCGGCACTGTTGTCGCCGCTGGCCGGGGTCAGCCGGCACCTCGACCAGGTGTACCCCGAACTGGCCGTGGAGGTGACGGCCTTGCACGAACACATGGACCGGGTCCGCCGGGAGACCCAGGAAAGGAGACAGTCGTCGCGCACGACCAGCAGTTCCTGACCGGTCGCCCATGCCGCCCGTGACGGGACAGGCCGGGTAATAGCGGCACACCAAGTGCCACGGCAGGTCGAGCGACAGCGGCAGGCCAAGTGCCACGGCGAGTCGAGCGACAGCGGGACGACGAGCGGCAGCGGCAGCCCTCAAGAACTGCGGGCGGATGAACGCCAGGCCCCTCGGCGACGAGCTCCGGTGCGGGGTAGCGGCCCGGCAAGAATCCGCGCACCAGCGTCGGCTCGCACCCTCCCGTGTGAGCCGTGACAGCGGCCGACCATCCGGCAGCGCATGCTCGAAGGCAGGTACACAGCTCCGACCACAGCAAGGAGGCATCGACGCGACTTTCTGACAGCCCTAGACGTCACCGAACTGCGGGAATCAGCGCCTGAGCCCGGGAAGCAACTCCCGGACGCGGGAGGGGCCCGCCATGGGGAGCTTTGACGAGCGCGGCTCGGGCGATCCAGGCCTCGTCACTCACCGGGCCGGACGAGGGCGGACCGGCGCGGGTGCGGCACATCCGCAACGCGGTGCGTGCACCTGAGCAGTGCGTACACCTGGGCGATCAATACACCTGGACAGGTGCCCGGCGAGGGTGAGGCGCTCCTGGGCAGCGTGCCCGGCGAGGGGTAGGGCGCTCCTGGGCAGGACAAGGGGTGGGGGTGCTGCTGGGCGGGACGGTGCGGCCGCCAGACGTCGAGCCCCTCCGACCGGGATGAGCCCAGCAGGACGGAGGTGATCATGCTTCCGCCACCGACCCAGCTGGATCGGCGGGTGACACCGGCCGTCAGGGAGCCGCTTCCACCGGCGACTTGTCTGCGGGCGCAGGTTGCACCGGGACGGAGATGTCGAGGCGCGGGACCGCGGGTGGCTGGCCTTCGGCTCCGGACTCACCGGGCACCGCCGTCTCAGGCCGTGGTTCCTGGCCTTCTTCGTGAGCGGAGACGCTGTCCTGCGAGGCTTCTTGCGAGTCCGGCGCACCTGGTGCGGTTTCCGCCCAGAGCGGAGTCGCCTCGGCCAGGAGGGCGTTGACCGCACGGAGCCTGGTGGCTGTGTCCTCGCGGATCTGGGTCAGCTCGGCGACCTTGGCAGCAGCTTCCTCGGTGCGGCGGCGTGCCTCGGCGGTGGCTTCGGCCAGCAGCCGCTCGGCCTGGGCGCTCGCCCTGGTGACCTTGTCCTCGGCACGAGCGGTCGCCGACGCGACCAGCGAGCTCGCCCGGTCGGTGGCTTCGGCGACCATCGCATCGGCACGCCGAGTCGCGTCGGACAGCCGGGAATCGGCATCGGCGAGCTTGGCGTCGGCACGCGCGGTGGCCTCGGCGAGGAGCTCATCGGCCCGGGACCGGGCGTCGGCGGCCAACTCGTCGGCCTCGGCGGTGGCCCGGGCGACCAGGTCCTCGGCCCTGGCGCGGGCGTCGGCCTCCTGCTTCGTGGCCTCGGCCCGCAGTGTGCCGGCCTCCTCGCGGGCCGCGCTCAGCGTCTGTTCGGCTTCACGCCGCGCCGACGTCAGCGTCTCCTCCGCTTCGGCGCGGGCGGAGGTCAGCAGCTTGTCGGCCTCCTTGCGCGCGGAGCTGACCAGGTCGTCCGCCTTCGCGCGAGCCGAAGCGACCGTGGCTTCGGCTTCAGCACGGGCGGAGGCAAGCAGGTCGTCGGACCGGGTCCGGGCGGACGCGACCAGCCGGTCGGCTTCGGCGCGGGCCGAGGTCAGGGTCTCCTCCGCCTCGGCGCGGGCCGAGGTCACGGCCTCTTCGGCGTCCGCGCGGGCGGTCGTGAGGAGCTTGTCGGCGCGGGTCTGGGCGGTGGTGACCAGCTCGTCGGCCTTGGCACGCGCTTCGGCTTCACGTTCGGCGATGGCGCGGAGCGACGTGGCGCGGCGCACCGCCATCGCCTCTTCGAAGTCCTTTTCCACCGCGGCACGGCGGCGGGCGGCCTGCTCGTCCAGCTTGTGCCTGCTCTCCGTGGCCTGCCGGGTCATCAGATCCACCTCGGCCTGGGTACGGCGCATCAGCTCGGCCTGCTCCTCGGCCATCTGCCGGCGGCGGGCGTCCAGTTCGGTTACCAGACGCTCGTGCCGCTCCCGCAGCCGCCCGGCCGCCTGCTCGGCCGCGGCCCAGCTCCGTTCGGCCGCCAGCCGAGCCCGCTCGGTGACCTCGGCGGCCTCGTCCTCAGCCAGCTCCACCATCCGCAGCAGCCGCTCGGTCAGCCCCTCCGCGTCGATCGGGCTCCGGCTGATCCGGTCGATCTTCTCCCGCAGGCCGTCGTTTTCGGAGCGCAGATCCTCGAGTCGAGCGGCAAGACGCTCCACGGCGGCGGCCGCCGCGTCGCGATCAGCTATCACCATCCGCAGGTCGGCCTCCACGGCGTGGACGTACGCCTGCACCTGCCGAGCATCGTAGCCTCGCCACGAGCGGTCGAAATCCGTCCGCAGTGGCACCAGATCCTCGCGAGCGTCCACGGCCGTCATCCGCACCTCCCGAAGAGACTGTCCTCAATGGACAAAGCTGAAAGCCTGCCACCAACCAGCATCCTCTCATCCGTGCCCGCCGTCCACTCGCTGGGGCGGGCGAATGCAATTTTTCCGTGTGACGCTCGTGGAACCGCGTCCGGCTTCACCCGACGGCGCGCTCCGGCGCCACCTCCGGGCGGCGAGAACGCCGCTGTGCCACCGCGAATCGGTTCGCGGGTTCACAGCACGCCGCACCACAGCCGGCCCTGGGCGCCCCGATGCGGCGAGCCGCCCGCGCAATGGCGGCCGCACCCTTCCGGCAAAACCGACGCGCACCGTCGGCACTGCGTCGCCATGAATCGGTTCCTCGCAGGCATGGGTGCGGTGCGCCGGCGCGGATGGGGAAGGACACCGGCTGCCGGGACGGTGCGGCGAAACCCTAGCCGAGCGCGATGAACTGGCAAAAGCCGGTGCTGCCGACCGAAGCGGCACCACGAGGAAGACGCCCGCCGGCCGGGGCGGGGCGGGCCGGTCGCGGCGCGGTTCGGGCAGCGCGGCCGCACCGGGCCCGCGTGGTACCGGCGGCTTGTGCCGCGCCGTTTCTCGTTGCGGGTGTGGCGGCGTCGTTGGCGCGCTGCCATGCGGTTGCCCTCCGCCATCCCCGCATCTCGCGCCGGCCGGGCACCCTCGGTTCCCATGCTCCCGGCCGACGGTGCCGCGAAAAGGGTCAAGTAGGTGTTGAGGTCGCCAACCCGCCGACGACCGCCGCGTGGTGCGGTGGCCAGCGGAAATCGCTCGGTGGGAGGCTCCGTGACCGGGCGACCGGTATCCGGGCCGGGCACCCGGTGCTTGCCGCGCGCGGGGTTGGGGCCACACCGTAGCCTTGCCCGGTGACGGAGACCGAGGGGCAGGACCACGAGCGCGTCATCGCGGGGCGGTATCGGCTGCGGCGGCACATCGGCGGGGGCGCGATGGGCGTCGTCTGGGAGGCGAGCGATCAGCTGCTCGACCGGACCGTTGCGGTGAAACAACTCCTGCTCCCGCCACGGCTCACCGCCGACGAGGCCGAGCAGGCCCGCAAGCGGTCGTTCCGCGAGGCCCGCCTGGCCGCGCGGTTGCAGCACCCGCACGCCATCACCATCTTCGACGTGGCCGATGACGACGGCCGGCCCGTGCTGGTGATGGAGTACCTGCCCTCCCACAGCCTGGCCGAGGTCCTCGCCGAGCGGGGCAGCCTCCCGCCCGGCGAGGTCGCGCGCATCGGCGCCCACGCGGCTTCCGCCCTGGCGGCGGCGCACGCCGCCGGGATCGTGCATCGCGACGTGAAGCCGGGCAACATCCTGCTCGGTGCGGACGGCACGGCCAAGATCACCGACTTCGGCATCTCGAAGGCCGCCGACGACGGCACCCTCACCGGCAGCGGACGCTTCGCCGGCACCCCCGCCTTCCTCTCCCCGGAAGCCGCCCGCGGCGAGCAGCCCGGCCCGGAGTCCGACGTCTATTCCCTCGGCGCCACCCTCTACACCGCCGTCGAGGGCCGCATGCCCTACGGCGACCTCGACAACCAGATGGCGCTCCTCTACGCGGCCGCCGCCGGCCGGGTCGCCCCGCCGGAGCAGGCCGGGCCGCTCACCGGCGTGCTCACCCGGATGCTCCAGGTGGACCCGAAGGACCGCCCGACGATGCCCGAATTGGCGGCGGAGCTGGGCAAACTCGCCCTGATGACCGCCGGTACCGAGGTTGAGCCGGTCCCGCCGCCGAGACCGTCCAGACGGAGATCCACCTACGTCGGTGCCGGGCTCGCCGTGGTCACCGCTCTCGTGGTGGCGCTGGTGGTCCTGCTGCCCTCGTTCCGCGGCGACACCCAGGCCCCCGCCGACACCGCCGGCACCCTGCCGTCCACCAGCACCCTCCCGACTGGCAGCAGCGCCCCGCCCTCCCACCGCGTCACCACGGTGACCGAGACCGTGAGCGTCCGTCCCAGCCCGGCCACCGCCTCCGCGGCCCAGGCCGTCAGCGACTACTACGCCCTGATGCCGGGCGGCACCGACGCCGGCTGGGCGCGCCTCGGCCCTGCCTTGCAGGCGCAGGGCAAGGCGAGCTACGTGAACTTCTGGTCCACGATCACCGCGGTCACGATCGTCGGTGGCCCCCGGCAGATCGACGACGGCACCGTCGAGGTCACGCTCGACTTCGTGAAGGGCAGCTCGCACTCGCGGGAACGGCACCACCTCGGCATGATCCAGCGCGACGGGAAATGGCTGATCAACACCGACACGCTGGCGGGCAGGTAGCCGGTGGCGGCACCCGGGAGCACGGCCCCATGGCACCCGCCGCACCCGCGGCGCGGGCATGATGCCGCTGCGGCAGCCCGGCAGCGGCCAGCCGGCACCGGGGCGCTGGACGGCTCCCCGTACCGGAAAGCCGCCCGCGCCACCGGGGCACCGTGGTCGCCGTCAGCGACGCCGGCCCGATTCCGCCTCAGGGCAGGTAGTACATCGGGTTCGGCAGCTTCACCGGCCGCTCGGCGTGACCGCCTTCGAGGTCGCTGTACTGGTCGCCGAGGTTGAGCACGATCGTCGACCCCAGCGACTCGATGTGTGCCCGCGTCCCGGACTTGTACTGCACCGTGGTGCAGGTCAGGCCGCACGACAGGTAGTCCGGCGCGGCGGTCTCCGGTTTGAAGAACGCGGCGGCCGGCGCCGGATAACCCTCGTTGGCCAGGTTCTTCAGCGAGGCCGGGCCCTGGTGTTCCTTGCGGCCGGTCAGGAAGTAGACCTTGACCCCGCGCTGCGCGGCCCAGTTGGCCAGCTCGAGGGTCGGCTGGATCGCCGGGAACGCCCCGTCCGCGATGGCCTTCTCCTGCTTGACCGGGTCGAAGCCGAAGTCGTTGTCCGCCTCCCAGCCGTAGGTGACCTCGGAGGTGTCGTCGATGTCGAGCACGATCGCCGGGTTGCGCACGCCCTGCTGGAGGCGGACCGCGAGGTAGCGCCGGGCGCCGTCGACCTGCCGCCGCAGGTCGGTGGCCCACCGGCTGTCGCCGGACTCGTGGTGCTTGCCCTCGGCGTCGATCCGGTCGCCGTAGTAGGCCTTGACGTCCAGCTTGACCTGGCCGAGGTTGACCGGTTCGTGGCCGCCGCCGGAGGTCGCCAGCGCGGTGGTGCCTCCGGCGATGGCCGCGCCGACCACGGCCGCCGCGGCCAGCTTCACCAATCCGGTCATCTTCTTGCGGAACATGCTTCCTCCCCGTGGACTGTGCACGAGGCGAGAACCTACCGGGGAACCCGTTCCGCGCGACAGAGGAAGAAGTGCGGAGTCCGGCCGATGCGGGTGAGCACCACCGTGGCCTCCTCGGCGCCGGTGAGCTTGAGCCGCTTGCGCAGGGCGTCGGGGTCGACGTCCAGACCACGGACCAGGATCTCCAGCCGCCCCACGCCGCGGGCGCGCAGCAGCGTGCGCAGGGACTTCTCCTGGTAGTGCCCGTGCTCGGCGACCCGGAACGCGCGCACACCGGGCGGTGGTGTGTGCCCGGTGAGGTAGGCGATGCGCTCGTCGAGCTGCCACAGCCCGTGCCGGGCGGCGTAGTGCTTGACCAGGCCGGCCCGCACGACGGCGCCGTCCGGATCGACGATCCACTCCCCGGGTGCGGCCGCGCCGACGTCGTCCGGGTCCCGGTCGGTCACCGTCCACCGCGACCCGTCCGAGCGCAGCACCGTGGCGCGGCGGCGCGCGGTGGCCAGCCCGGCACTCCACACGCACGCCTCGCGAACCTGCCCGTCGAGGGAGACCAGCTCGATCTCCGCCGCCCACGGCACCGCGGCCGGATCGAGGCCGGGTGCGCACTTCACGGCCAGGTCGCGGCCCGCGTACACCTCCGCGAGCGCGTCCAGGGGCGGGGCGAAGTCCGCCGGTCGCCAGGTGCGCCGGCCCGCGGAGTCGCGGCGGGCCGGGTCGGCGACGATCACCGCGTTCCGGGTCACCGGTTTCAGCGCGTCGGCCCGGACCACCGGCACGTCCGGGCAGTTGTGCCGGGCCATCGCCAGCCGCACCGGGTCCAGGTCGGAACCGACGCAGCGCCGCGCGATCCGGCCCAGTTCCGCCAGGTCGGCGCCGATCGAACAGGTCACGTCGTGCACGTCCCGGCCGGCCAGCCGGGCGGCCCGGTGCCGCGCGACCGGCGGCACGCTGGCCTGCTGGAGCGCGTCGGAGGTGTAGAGCCAGTTCGGGTCGAGCTTGCCCTTGCGGCGCAGCAGCACGGTCTCCAGCACCGGCGCGAACCGCTCGCCCACGAGCTTGCGCACGGCCGCCACGTCCGCGACCCGGCCGGTCAACGGCAGCGCGGCGACCGCGGCCAGCGCACGCGCGCCGTCCGCCGAGCGGAGGAAGGCGACGTCGTCGAGGGTGAACGCGTAGGGCACTTACGGCTTGGTGCCGGTGATCATCACGTTGTAGAACAGCTGCCGCGGCAGGACCTTGGCCAGCACCTTCCGGTCCAGTGCGGACAACCGCAGCCACAGGTGGTAGGCGAACATCCGCCACCGCACCGTCAGCTTCTCCGCCGGCACCGCGGCCTCGAACGTCCGGATCGGCCAGCCGGCCAGAGCGGCGCTGAACTCCTCGGTGACCGCCCGGACGTCCACCGCACCGGCGCCGAGCGCCATCCGCTCCAGCTCCGACGGGTCGAACGTGTGCAGGTCGACCACCGCCTCCAGGGCCGCGGCCCGGGACGACTCGTCCAGCTCCTCCTGCGGGCGGCGCCAGCCGCTCAGCGCCGGGGCCTTGGTGATGTTCGTGGTCAGCCACCAGGTCAGCTGGCCCAGCTTGCGCGCGTAGAAGTTGCCGATCTTGGTCGGCTCACCGGCGAACACGAACCGGCCGCCCGGCTTGAGCACCCGCAGCACCTCGCGCAGCGCGCCCGGCACGTCCGGGATGTGGTGCAGCACCGCGTGCCCGACCACCAGGTCGAAGCTGTCGTCCGGGTACGGGATGCGCTCGGCGTCGGCGACCCGGCCGTCCACGTCCAGGCCCAGGTTCCGCGCGTTGCGCAAGGCGACCTGCACCATGCCCGGCGAGAGGTCGGTGACGAACCCCTTCTTGATCACGCCGCCCTGCATCAGGTTGAGCAGGAAGAAGCCGGTGCCGCTGCCCAGCTCCATCGCGGTCGGGTAGGGCCGGCCCGCCTCGCCGGCGACCGCGGTGAACACGTCGGTCGCGTAGGAGATGCAGCGCTCGTCGTAGGAGATCGACCACTTCTCGTCGTAGGTGCCGGCCTCCCAGTCGTGGTAGAGGATGTTGGCCAGCTTGGGATCCGAGTACGCCGCCTGGACCTCTTCCTCGGTGGCGTGCGGGTTCGGCGCGGGATCGGCGGTCACGTCACTTCCCCTCGAAGGTGGCCTTACCGGGACCGTTCTCCACGAACGAGGTCATGCCCGTGGTCTGGTCCTCGGTGGCCCACAGCGCGGTGAACAGCTGCGTCTCCAGCTTCAGGGCGCCGGCCAGGTCCATGTCGAGGCCACCGTCGATGGCGGCCTTGGCCTGCGCGAGCGCGACCGCCGGGCCGTTCACGAACTGGCCCGCCCACTTCTGCGCCGCCGAGTAGACGTCGTCGGCCGCGACCAGCTGGTCCACGATGCCCAGCGAGAGGGCTTCCTCGGCCTTGGCGAAGCGGCCGGTGAACACCAGGTCCTTGGCCTTGCTGGGGCCGATCAGCCGGGACAGCCGCTGCGTGCCGCCCGCGCCGGGGATGATGCCGAGCAGGATCTCCGGCTGGCCGACCTTCACGTTGTCACCGGCGATCCGGTAGTCCGCGCCCAGCGCCAGCTCGAGCCCGCCGCCCAGGGCGTAGCCGGTGATCGCGGCGACCACCGGTTTCGGGATCGCGGCGACCGCTGCCACGGTGTTCTGCAGCTTGGCGCCGAACGACCGCATCTCGACGTAGGAGCGGGTGACCATCTCCTTGACGTCGGCGCCACCGCAGAACGTCTTCTCGCCGCCGTAGAGGATCACCGCGCGGACGTCGGCCCGTTCGGTGGCCTCCTGCGCGGCCACCGCGAGCTCCGCCGTGACCTGCCCGTTGATCGCGTTGACCGGGGGCCGCTCCAGCCGGATCGTGCCGATCCCGCCGTCCACCTCGAGCCGAACGAACTCGCCCACGCTGGCATCCTCCTTGATCGTGCGGTGCCTACCGGCTGGTAGGGATTGACCTTACCGGCGACGCGCGAAGAAGCGGTCACCCGAACGCTCGAGCACCAGATCCTGGTCGAACGTCTTGGACAGGTTCTCGGCCGTGAGGACGTCCTCGACCAGGCCCGCGACCACGGCCTGACCGTCACGCAGCAGCAGCGCGTGGGTGAAGCCGGGCGGGATCTCCTCGACGTGGTGTGTGACGAGGACCATGGCCGGCGCGTCCGGGTCGAGGGCCAGCTCGGACAGCCGCGCCACCAGGTCCTCGCGACCGCCCAGGTCCAGGCCCGCGGCCGGCTCGTCGAGCAGCAGCAGCTCGGGATCGGTCATCAGGGCGCGGGCGATGAGGGTGCGCTTGCGTTCGCCCTCGGACAGGGTGCCGTAGTCGCGCTCGGCCAGGTGCCGGATGCCCATCGCGGCCAGCAGTTCCGCGGCGCGGCCGGTGTCGAGCTGGTCGTACTGTTCGCGCCACCGGCCGATCACCGCGTACCCGGCGCTCACCACGACGTCGCTGACCTTCTCGTCCCCGGGCACGCGCGCGGCGATCGCGGCCGAGCTGAAGCCGATGCGCGGGCGCAGGTCGAAGATGTTGGTGCGGCCGATCTGCTCGCCCAGCAGGTGCACCGTCCCGGTGGTGGGGTGCAGCTCGGCGGCCGCGAGCCGGAGCAGAGTGGTCTTGCCCGCGCCGTTGGGACCCAGCACCACCCAGCGCTCGTCCAGTTCCACGGACCAGTCGAGGCCGGCCAGGAGGTCGGTGCGCCCGCGGCGGACCCCCACCCCGGCCATGCGCACCACGAGATCGTCAAGGTCGTTCGGCTCGCTCACGAGCCCATTGTGGCGGCCGGGCGTGGCCGCGGTCCCGCCGCCCCCGTACCACTTGGTGGGACGTCACAACCGGTGACCCCGGCGCCGTGGCAGTATGCGCTTCGTGAGCACCTCCCGGTTCCGTCGGCGCCGCTTCTGGCGCAACCGTGCCGTGGATCTGGTGCTGGTCGCGTCGTGCGGGTGTAGCCCGACGCGGCAGGGTCGCTGACCTGCCGCGTCTCGCCCCGCCGTTGTTCACGCGACCAATCCGGGAGACCGTCATGACCCAGTCCGTCCTGCGCCCGTCCGAGATCCACCCCCGCCTGGCCGGGACCGCGCTCGACGAACTGCTGCACCCCGAACGACTGATCTGGACGCCCACCCAGCTCGCGGGCCTCACCCGCACCGTGACGCTGGATCTCGGCGAGCGGATCGCCGGGTTCCTGCACTTCGACGAGGACCGGCGGTGGTGGGCACGGCTCGCGCTCACCGAGGGGCTCGAGCTGTGGGTGCTGACCTGGCTGCCCGGGCAGGGCACCAAGCCGCACGACCACGGCGGCGCGGCCGGCTCGTTCGCCGTCCTGCGGGGCGAGCTGGCCGAGGAGTACCGCTACCCGGGCGGCCCGGTCCGGCAGCGGGTGCACGTGGCCGGCGACGGAATCGGATTCGGTGCCGGGCGGGCGCACCGGGTGACCGGCGCCGCTGCCGGCGGTTCGGTGAGCATCCACGCCTACTCGCCGCCGCTGGTGCCCACCCGGGAGTACGCGAGCCTGGACGACGTGCCCGCAGAGATCCCGCCGCTGCCCGGCGTGCTGCGCTGATGACCGTCGACGAGATGCTGGCGGCCGCCCGGTCCGCGCTGGACCGGGCGGAGCCCGCCGACGCGTGGCGCTTGCAGGCCGAGGGCGCGCTGATCGTGGACATCCGGCCGATCGCCTACCGCGTGGCCGAGGGTGAGATTCCCGGCGCGGTGCCGGTCGAGCGGATCCACCTGGAGTGGCGCCTCGACCCGGCGAGCGAGCACCGGCTGCCCGGGGTGCACGCGGACCTGCCCGTGATCGTCGTCTGCAACGAGGGGTACGCGTCGAGCCTGGCCGCCGCCGACCTCCGGCGGCTCGGGTTGTCCCGGGCCACCGACCTGGTGGGCGGGTTCCGGGCCTGGCGGGCGGCCGGGCTGCCCGTGCGGCCGGGTGGCACCCCGGCGGTTCCCTAGGCGCCACCGGCCGCCGGCCGGTGGCGCCGCCTGCACCGTCCGAAGTCGACGGTGCGGGCGACCGCGGGGACCCGGGGTCAGGCGAGCACCACCTTGCCCAGCTCCGCCGGGGTCGCGAGGAGGTCGTGCCGCGGCAGGATCCGCACGGTGTACCCGAGCGAGCCCGCCCGCGGCAGCCGCACGGTCGCCACGTACTCGCCCTCCTGGGCGGCCACCATCGGCACCGTCACCGGCTCGGCGAGCTCGTCCGTGTCACCGACGCGGCCCACCACCGTCTGAACCTCCACTTCGGACGGCGCCAGGCCCGCCAGGTCGACCTTCGCCCGCACCCGGACCTCGTCGCCGACCACCAGGCGCTCCTGCGCCTCCACCGTCAGCTCGGTGTCCAGCACCCGCACCTGCCGCCACACGGTGTCGATCCGGCGCCGGTACGCCGCCAGCGACCGCGCCCCGGCGTAGCCGTCCGCGGCCGCCGCCGCGCTCGTCACCGCCGCCGGGTGGTACGCGGTCTCCACGTACTCCCGCACCATCCGCGACGCCTGCACCCGCGGCCCCAGCACGTCGAGCGTGTGCCACACCATCGACATCCACCCGCGCGGCACGCCCGCGGCGTCGCGCTCGTAGAACAGCGGCGCCACCTGCTGCCCCAGCAGGTCGTACAGCGCGGCGGACTCCAGCTCGTCCCGGCGCAGCGGGTCGGTGACACCGTCCGCCGTCGGGATGGCCCAGCCGTTGCTGCCGTCGTAGCACTCCTCCCACCAGCCGTCCCGGATGGACAGGTTGAGCCCGCCGTTGAGGGCCGACTTCATGCCCGACGTGCCGCACGCCTCCAGCGGCCGGGTCGGGTTGTTCAGCCAGACGTCGCAGCCGCGGTAGAGGTAGCGGGCCATCGACATGTCGTAGTCGGGCAGGAACACCATCCGCCGCCGGATCGCGGGATCGTCGGTGAACCGGACGACCTGCTGGATCAGTGCCTTGCCGCCCTCGTCCGCCGGATGCGACTTGCCGGCCACCACGATCTGGAGCGGCCGCTCCTCGTCCAGCAGCAACGCACGCAGCCGCTCCGGATCGCGCAGCATCAGCGTCAGCCGCTTGTAGGTCGGCACCCGCCGCGCGAACCCGACCGTCAGCACGTCCGGGTCGAACACCTGGTTCACCCAGCCCAGCTCCAACGCCGACGCGCCCCGCTGCAACCACGCGTTGCGCACCCGGCGGCGCACCTCGAGCACGAGCTTCTGCCGCAGGTCCCGCCGCAGCGCCCACAACTCCTCGTCGGACACACCCATTTGACTGGGCAGCTTGCCGTCGTGCCCCCACGCCTTGTGCTTGCCACCCAGGAGCGCGGTCAGTTCACGCGCCACCCAGGTCGGCCCGTGCACCCCGTTGGTGACCGACGAGATCGGCACCTCGGCGTCGTCGAAACCGGGCCACAGCCGCGCGAACATGCGCCGCGACACCCGGCCGTGCAGCTGGGACACCCCGTTGGACCGCTGCGCGAGCCGCAACCCCATGTGCGCCATGTTGAACATGCCCGGGTTGTCCTCCGCGCCCAGCGCGAGGATCCGCGGCAGCTCCAGGCCGGGCAGCAGGCGGCCGTCCCCGAAGTAGTGCTGCACCAGGTCCACCGGGAACCGGTCGATGCCGGCCGGGACCGGCGTGTGCGTGGTGAACACCGTGCCGGCGCGGACCGCGGACAGCGCCTCGTCGAAGGCCAGGCCGTGCTCGGCGATCACCTCGCGCGCCCGTTCCAGGCCGAGGAACCCGGCGTGGCCCTCGTTGGTGTGGAAGACCTCCGGCTGCGGGTGGCCGGTCAGCTCGCAGTACCGCCGCACCGCGCGCATTCCGCCGATGCCGGCCAGGATCTCCTGCCGGATGCGGTGGTCGGCGTCGCCGCCGTAGAGCCGGTCGCTGACCCGGCGCAGGTCCTCGTCGTTGGCGTCGACGTCGGTGTCCAGCAGCAGCAACGGCACCCGTCCGACCTGCGCCTGCCACACCTGCGCGTACAGGTCGCGGCCACCGGGCATGGCGACGTGCACCAGCACCGGCTCGGAGTCGGGGCCGGTCAGCAGCTCCAGCGGCAGCGCGCTGGGCTCGATCACCGGGTAGTGCTCGACCTGCCAGCCGTCCAGCGACAGCGACTGCCGGAAGTACCCCGACCGGTAGAGCGGTCCCACGCCGATCAGCGGCACGCCGAGGTCGGAGGCCGCCTTGAGGTGGTCGCCGGCGAGCACGCCGAGACCACCGGAGTAGTTCGGCAGCGCCTCGTGCACCCCGAACTCCATGGAGAAGTACGCGATCGCCGCCGGCGCCCGCTCCCCTTGCGGGCGCTGCTGGTACCAGCGGCGCTCGGTCAGGTAGCGGTCCAGGTCCTCGGTCATGGTGCGGGCGCGGGTGAGGAAGTCCTCGTCCGCGGCGAGCTCCTCCAGGCGGGCGGGCGACACCGCGGTGAGCATCCGCAGCGGGTCCCGCACGCGACGGAACAGCTCGTCGTCCATCGACGCGAACAGGTCGCGGGTCGGCGGGTGCCACGTCCAGCGCAGGTTGGTGGCCAGCGCGCGCAGCCCGGCCAGCGGCTCGGGCAGGCTCGCGCGGACGGTGAACCGGCGGATTGCTCTCATGAGGATCGACGATATCGGTAAGGTGCGCTGCGACAAGCATGACGAACATCGAGGGGGCCGGGTGCGGCGATCGCTGGTGGCGCTGAGCGGGGTGCTGGCGCTGGCCCTGACCGGGTGCGGTGGCGGCACTTCCGCGCTGACCACCGAGGGTGACGTGGCCGGCCTGCCGATCACGCACTTCGACAGCGGCCTCAAACGGGACGCGCCCGACCCCGACCTGAACGTGATCAACGTCAGCGACGACGAGGCCGACCGCATCGCGGTCGCCACCATCGCCGACGTCGAGGACTACTGGTCGGACGTCCTGCCGTCCGGCTTCGGCGTTGCTTTCCGGCCGGTGAAGTCCCTGCTGTCCTACGACTCGGCGGGTGCGAACCAGCACAACGGCTGCGGCGACACCAAGGGCAACGCCAACGCGTTCTACTGCAGTAGCGACGATTCGGTCGCCTGGGACCGCGGCGCCCTGCTGCCCGCGATGATGGACAAGTTCGGGCCGCTGTCAGTGGTCACGGTGCTCGCCCACGAGTTCGGCCACGCCGTGCAGTACCGGCTCGGCGACCGCGCCGGCATCACCCGCAGCACGCCGACGATCGTCAAGGAGCAGCAGGCCGACTGCTTCGCCGGCGGCTACTACCGCTGGGTCGCCGAAGGCCGGAGCAAGTACTTCGCCGTGTCCACCTCCGACGGGCTCAACTCGGCGCTGTCGTCGCTGTTCCTGGTGCGCGACGACGCCGGCACCGCGGCGACGGACCGGGCGGCGCACGGCACCGGGTTCGACCGCACCTACGCCTTCCAGATCGGCTTCGAGCGCGGCCCGAAGGAGTGCGCGGCGATGACGATGGACAGCATCCGGCCGCGGCTGACCGAACGGCCCTTCGACGCCGGCGACCGGGACGGTGACCTCAGGGTCGACCGGAACGCGATCACGCTGCTCGGGGCGAGCCTCGACCAGGCGTTCGCCGGTGCCCAGGTGCCGGCGCCGCGGATCGCCGACGACGGCGGTACCTGCCCGGGTGGAGCGTCCACCCCGCCCGCGTCCTACTGCGCCGACGGCAACACCGTCAGCATCGACCTCGCGGCGCTGGCCGAACTGGGCCGCCCGGTCGACCAGAACGGCGAGTTCACCGGTTCCGGCAGCGGCGGGCACGGCGACTTCGCGGCGTTCGCCGAGGTCGCCTCCCGGTACGCGCTGGGCATCCAGAAGGGCGTGGGGGCGTCGCTGGACAACGCCAACGCGGGATTGCGGACGGCCTGCCTGGTCGGTGCGTGGGCGGCGGTGGCGGCGAGGCCCGGCCAGCAGCTCCGGTTGTCCGCCGGGGACCTGGACGAGGCGATCTCCGACCTGCTGCGGCCGGATTCGCTGGTGGCCGCCGACGTGCACGGCAAGCCGGCGGCCGGCGGGTTCAACCGGGTGGAGGCCATGCGGACCGGGTACCTGCAGGGCTCGCAACCCTGCTCGCAGCGGTACGGCTGATCCCTCCCGCACCGGGTGCGGGAGGGAAAGCGCCGGGTCGGTCAGAACAGGGCCGAGGCGAGATTGCGCCGCGCCACGGCCACCCGCTCGTCGGCCGGGTCGAAGAGCTCGAAGAGGCTCACCAGGTGCTCGCGGACGCGGTTGCGGTCCGGGCCCGCGGTGCGCCGCACCGCTTCGATGAGCCGGGAGAAACCGTCCTCGACCTTGCCGGTCGCCACCTCGTAGTCGGCCGCCGCGAACTGGGCCTCCAGGTCGTCGGGGGCCGCGTCGGCCCGGGCGACGGCCGACGGGTCGGCCTCGGCGGCGCGGGCGGCGAACCGGACCTGCGCCAGTCCTTCCCTGGCCAGGTCGTTGGCCGGCTCGGTGTCCAGGATGCTCTGGTAGGCGGCCTCGGCCGCGGCGAAGTCGCCCCGCTCGAACGCGGTCTCCGCCTCGGTGAACCGCGGGTCCTCGGGCTGCTCGGCGTCCTCCGCGCCGGACGGCGGGATGCCGGGCAGCTTGCCCTGCAGCGCCTCCAGCAGCTGGTCCAGCCACTGGCGGATCTCCGGCTCGGGCAGCGCGCCCTGGAACGCGTTCACCGGCTGGCCACCGGCGATCGCGACGACCATCGGGATCGACTGGACCCCGAAGACCTGCGCGATGCGCGGGTTGGCGTCCACGTCGACCTTCGCCAGCGCCCAGGCACCACCGGACTGCTCGGCCAGCCGCTCCAGCACCGGGCTGAGCTGCTTGCACGGCCCGCACCACTCGGCCCACAGGTCCACCACGACGAGCTGCCGCATCGACCGCTCGACGACCTCGGCCTGGAACGTGGCCTCGGTGACGTCGATGACCGCACCCCCGGCGCCGCCGCCCCCCGCCGGAGCACCGCTGGACGGCGGCGGGGCGTTGCGCTGGGCCTCGGCCCGGGCCTTGAGCGCGGACAGATCCACCGCGCCGGACAGCGCGGCGGACATGGCGGCTGACTTCGCTGCTTGTGCGCGTGGATTTGTCACGCTTCCATCCTGGCATGTACGGTCCGCCGTTTCACCGGAGGTGCTCCTCCAGCCGGTCCACTTTCGCCTCCAGCTGACCGCTGTCGAACCCGGGCCGGATGTCGGCCTTGAGCACCAGCGACACCCGGGCGGCGCCCTCGCCGGCCGCCTGCACCGCCCGCTTCACCACGTCCATGACCTCGTCCCACTCGCCTTCGACGTTGGTGAACATGGCGTTGGTGGAGTTCGGCAGGCCGGACTCGCGCACGACCCGCACCGCACGGGCGACGGCTTCGCTGACCCCGCCGTCCGGGTCACCGCCGGACGGGCTCACGCTGAACGCGACGATCATCGGCTCTCCTCACACTTGTGACACTTTGCGCACTACCCTGCCCCGCCGGTCAAGAACCCGCTGGTAGCTTCCCTGCCATGAACCGCCCGCTGCCTTTCGACCCGATCGCCCGCGCCGCGCAGCTGTGGGAGGAACGGATCGGGCCGTCCGCGACGATGGCGGCGGTCACCGGCGTGATGCGGGTCCAGCAGATCGTCCAGTCGGCCGTCGACGGCGCGCTCAAACCGCACAACCTGACCTTCGCGCGCTACGAAGCGCTGGTGCTGCTGTCGTTCGCGCGGCGCGGCGCGCTGCCGATGCGCGTGATGGGGGAACGGCTGCAACTGCACCCGACGAGCGTCACCAACATCGTGGACCGGCTGGAGAAGGACGGGCTGGTCAAGCGGATGCCGCACCCGACCGACCGGCGCACCACGCTGGTGGAGATCACCGACGACGGTCACGCGCGCCTGGCGGAGGCGACGAAGGCGGTCACCGAGATCGATTTCGGGCTCGTCGGTCTCACCGCCAAGCAGACCGAGCAGTTGTCCGAGCTGCTCACCAAGGTGCGCAAGGCCACCGGCGACTTCAACGGCTGACGGCAGCGCGAAGCGCCGCCCCGGCGCGTGCGGAGGCGGCGCTTCGGTGCCGCGGGGTCAGGCGGAGACGGTGTTCCGGACGATCAGGCCGGTGCCGCCGTAGGTGAGGCGCTCCGGGCCGTCCAGCTTGCCGGTGCGCAGCGCCCAGGTCTCGAACCACCAGGTGAACAGCGGCGGGATGCTGGCCAGCAGCGCCATGGCGAGCACGCGCGGGCGCCAGCCCAGCGGCTTGAACACGGCGAGCGTGACGACGACGTACACGACGAAGACGACGCCGTGCACCATCCCGAGCACCGGCACGCCACCGTCGTTCGGGGCGTCCACGACGTACTTCAGGAACATCCCGATCAGCAAACCCGCCCAGGACAGCGCCTCGGCGACGGCGGCCACGCGGAACACGAGAGCGGCCTTGCTGGTCACTGCTTTCCTCCTCGTGAGAAGCACATGGAAAAACGTCCGACTCCGTTGACGTCAACCACGCTGTCGGACGTTCCGGTACCCAGTGTGGGCCGTGATCGTGGTCACCGGAACTCCGGGGGTCGTGATCATCCTCACCACCGCCGGACGGGCCCGACGCACGGTGACCACCGGTTGACACCGCGCTGCCCGTGGTGTGGAATCCACCCGCTATGACAACGTTGTCGTCCGGTGCGGGCAAGGCGTCTCGGCGCGCCACGATGAACGACGTCGCCCGTCTGGCCGGAGTGAGCGTCAAGACGGTGTCGCGTGTGGTCAACGACGAGCCCGCGGTGCACCCGGACACGGCCGAGCGGGTCCTCGCCGCCATCGACGAGCTCGGGTTCCGGCGCAACCTCGGCGCGCGCAACCTGCGCCGCGGTTCGACCACCGGCACGATCGGCCTGGTGCTGGAGGACGTGGGCAACCCGTTCTACTCCGAGCTCACCCGCGCGGCGGAGAAGGTCGCCACCGCGTTCGGGCGGCGCGTGCTGTCCGGTTCGTCCGGGGAGGACCCCGACCGCGAGCGCGAGCTGGCCCTGGAGTTCTGCGCGCGCCGGGTGGACGGCCTGCTGGTGGTTCCGGCCGGCCGCGAGCACGGCTACCTCCGGCCCGAGGTGCGCGCCGGCACGCCGGTGGTCTTCGTGGACCGCCCGCCCGGGGACATCGCGGCCGACACCGTCCTGGTCGACAACGCCGGCGGCACCGTGCAGGCGGTGGCCCACCTGGTCCGGCACGGCCACCGCCGCATCGCCTTCCTCGGCGACCGGCCCGGTATCCACACCGCCGCCGAGCGCCTGCGCGGCTACCGGGACGGGTGCGCGCGCGCCGGCCTGCGCCCCGACGAGCGCCTGGTGATCATGCGCCCGCCCACCCGGCAGGGCGTCGCGGACGCGGTGGCCCGGCTGCTCGCCGACCCGGACCCGGCCACCGCGATCATCGCCGGCAACAACCGCGTCACGGTCCACCTGCTGCGCGCGCTGGCCCACGTCACGCCGCGCCCCGCCGTCGTCGGCTTCGACGACTTCGAACTCGCCGATCTGCTCGACCCGCCGGTGACCGTCGTCGCACACGACGTGAGCCGTCTCGGATCGGCAGCGGCCGAGCTGTTGTTCGCCCGCATCAACGGTGATGCCTCCGCACCGAGAAAGGTTGTGCTGCCCGTGCGTCTCGTTCCCCGCGGCTCCGGAGAGGTGTCCCCGTGACCGCCCCGATCAAGCTCCCGGCCAACCAGCCGGCCCAGTTCTACCGCGGTGGTGCCGCGATCGCCGCGCTGCGCGGGGTGTCCGGACCGGACTCCGCGTTCGGCCCCGAGGACTGGGTCGCCTCGACCACCACCCGCTTCGGCCAGGAGGAGGCCGGGCTGACCCGGCTGCCCGACGGCCGGTGGCTGCGCGACGCGGTCCGCGCCGACCCGGAGTCCTGGCTGGGCGCCGAGCACGTCGCCGCGTTCCGCGATTCCACCGCGCTCCTGGTGAAGCTGCTCGACGCCGGTCAGCGGCTGCCGGTGCACTTCCACCCCACCGACGGCTTCGCACGTGAGCACTTCGACTCGCACTTCGGCAAGACCGAGGCGTGGATCGTGGTCGGCACCAGCGGCGAGGACCCCCGCGTCTACCCGGGTTTCCGCGAGACGGTCAGCCCCGCCACCGTGCACGAGTGGGTGCGTGAGCAGGACACCGGCACGATGCTCGGCGCGCTCAACAGCGTCGCGGTCCGGCCCGGTGACACGGTCTACATCCCGGCCGGGCTGCCGCACGCCATCGGTGCGGGCGTGTTCGTCGTCGAGCTGCAACAGCCGACGGACTTCTCGCTGAGCATCGAGTGGCGGGACTTCCTGGACGACCCGGACCAGGCGCACCTCGGGCTCGGGTTCGACACCGCGTTGCGGGCACTGGACACCTCGGGGTGGGACGACGAGCGGCTGGCGTCGATCGTCAAGCGCACCGCGACCGCCGAAGGGTCCACAGTGGACCTGCTGGCCGCCGGGTCGGCGGAGTTCTTCCGCGCCGACCAGCTGCGTCCCGCGCCCGCGCTCGCGCTCGACCCGTCGTTCGCCGTGCTGGTGGTGCTCGACGGGCAGGGCACCCTGCGCACCGAACGCGGCGCCGAGCTCGCCGTCACCAAGGGCGAGACGCTCGTCGTGCCCCACGCCGCCGGGCAGCTCGAACTGGCCGGCGACCTGACCGTCATCCGCTGCCGGCCGCCGCTCCCGCACGCGCGCTGACGGCTCCGCCCGGCCCGGCGCCCGGGGAGGCACGCTCCTCCCCGGGCGTTCAGCGCAGCGACTTAGCGCAGGGACTTCAGGTGCTCGGCCAGCCAGCCGCGCGTGTCCCGCCACAGGCCGGCCCCGAGCGAGATCCGCGCCACGCCCAGTTCCGCCAGCACCGCGAAGTCCGGGCCGTTCGCGTTCACCGCGGCCGGGCGCACCGCCTGCACGAATTCGGCCAGCACGCCGCGGTCGCGCAGCAGGATCGGGTACACGCAGTCGGCGCCGGCGTCGAGGTAGGCGCGGGCCCGCTCGATCGCCTCGGGCAGGGCGGCGCGCGCGTCGGTGGCCGTGAGGAACACGTCGATGCGGGCGTTCACCACCAGGTCCGCTCCCGCGGCTTCGCGGATCGCGGCGAGGCGGGCAGCCTGCTCGCCCACCGGTCGCAGCCCACCCCCGGCGTGGTCGGTGTCCTCGTAGTTGCACCCGACCGCCCCGGTCGCCAGCAGCCGTTCGGCGAACTCGTGCCCGGGCAGGCCGTACCCGCCCTCGGCGTCCACCGTCACCGGCACCGGCACGGCCCGCGCGATGCGTGCCGCGGCGGCGAACATCTCCTCCACCGGCGCCGCCTCCCCGTCGGGGTAGCCGAGCGACGCGGCCACCGCGGCCGAGGACGTGGCCACCACGGGGAAGCCGGCCTCCGCGACCAGCCGGGCGCTGTCGGCGTCCCACGCGTTCGGCAGGATCAGCGGGTCGCCCGGCACATGCAGCGCCCGCAGCGCACCGGCCGTCACTTCGGCTCGGCCGGCAGCGCCTTGCGGCTCGTCACGCCGACCCGGTTGAACGCGTTGATCACCGCCGCCGCCCAGGCGATCGCGACGTACTGCTCCTCGGTGAACACGCTCGTCGCCTGCTCGTACACATCGTCGGGCACGTCCTGGTGCTCCGACAGCCGGGTTATCGCCTCGGTCAGCGCGAGCGCGGCCCGCTCCTGCTCGGTGTAGAGGTCGGTCTCCCGCCACGCGCTGACCATGACGATCCGGCGCTCGCTCTCGCCGAGCTTGCGCGCGTCCCGGGAGTGCATGTCGAGGCAGAAGGCACACCCGTTGAGCATCGACGCGCGGATCTTGACCAGCTCGATCAGCCGCTGGTCGAGACCGGCGTTCGCGGCCGCCTTCTCGACCACGGTGTGCAGGTCGCGGATCGCGCGGAAGGCGTCGGGCAGCGCGGCCGACAACTGGATTCGCTTCGTCATGACACCCAACCTAACCCGCGCTGGCCTACGAGTATGGTCCAGTTTCATGGCACGTTCGTGGTCCAGTTCCGATCTCCACCTCGACTGGGATCCGGGTACGGGCCGGCGCGGACTGACCGGCGCGCTACGCTCCGCCATCCGGGACGGCCGCCTCGCACCCGGCACGGCGCTGCCGTCCACCCGCGTGCTCGCGGCCGACCTCGGCGTCGCCCGCGGCACCGTCACCCGTGTGTACGGCGACCTGACCGCCGAGGGCTACCTGCGCAGCCGCCAGGGCGCCCCCACCCGGGTCGCCGCCGACACCCGCGCTCCCGCCGAAGCCCGCGAGAAGCCCGGCCCGGCGACGGCGGCGTGGCGCCGCGACGCGCGCTGGGACCTGTTCCCCGGGCGGCCCGACCTGTCGTCGTTCCCGCGCGCGGCGTGGGCCTCGGCCACCCGGCGCGTCCTGCACGCGATGCCGGCCGGCTCGTTCGACTACGGCGACCCGGCAGGGCCGGCCGCGCTCCGCGAGGCGCTGGCGCGGTACCTCGCGCGCAGCCGCGGCGTCCTCGCCGAACCGGACCGCATCGTGGTTTGCGGCGGCTACTTGCAAGCCATCGCCGTCCTGGGGCAGTTGTACGGCGAGATCGCCTTCGAGGATCCCTCGCTGCCCGAATTCCGCCTGGCCGCGGCGCGCGGCGGAGCGAGGACCGTGCCGGTGCCGGTGGACGAGCGCGGCCTGCGGGTGTCCGAACTGGACAGTCCGGTCGTGGTGGTGACGCCCGCGCACCAGTACCCGCTGGGCGTCACGCTCGCGCCGGAGCGCCGGTCGGCGCTCGCCGGCTGGGCGGCGGCCGGCGGTCTCGTGATCGAGGACGACTACGACGGCGAGTTCCGGTTCGACCGCCAGCCACTCGGTGCGGTGCAGTCGCTGGCGCCGGAACGGATCGTCTACGCCGGCGGGGTGAGCAAGACGCTCGCGCCGTCGCTGCGGATCGGCTGGCTGGTCCTCCCCCGCCGGCTGGTCGCCCCGGTGTGCGACCGGATGGCGGAGCTGGGCTGGCGCCCGCCCGTGCTGGACCACCTGGTCCTCGCCGACCTGCTGACCTCGGGCGCCTACGACCGGCACGTCCGCCAGCGCCGGATCGCCTACCGCCGCCGCCGGGACCGCCTGCTCGCCGCGCTGCCGCCGGAGTTCGTCCCGGAAGGTATTTCCGCCGGCCTGCACCTGGTGCTGAAGGTGCCGGACGAGGAAGCGGCCGCACGGGCGCTGCGCAGGCGTTCGGTGGCGGTGGACCGGCTCAGCCGCCACTGGATGACGAGCGGCCCCGGCGGGATCGTGATCGGCTACGGGACCCCGGCGGAGCACGCGTTCGGCCCCGCGGTGGCGGCGCTGGTGGACGGGCTGCGCGCCGTCGCTACGAATCGTCCCTGAGCGCGGCCAGCAGCTCGTCCGCGGCGGCGTAGGGGTCCAGCGCCCGGTCGGCCACCTTCTTCGCGACCGCCGGCAGATGTCCGCCGCGGTGCGGGTCGGTCATGCGGGCCCGCAGTTCCCGCAACGCGATCGCCGCCACCTCGCTCGCGGCACGCCCCGCCCGGCGGCGGGCCAGCTCCCCGTGCGCGGCCAGCCAGTCGCGGTGCCCGGACAACGCCTTCACCAGCTCCGACACACCCTCGCCGCGGGCGGCGACGGTCCGCACGACCGGCTGCCGCCAGCTCTCCCCCCGGATCTCCCGGCGGGCGAAGGCGATCAGCTGCTTCAGATCGCGCACCACCGTGTCCGCACCTTCGCGGTCGGCCTTGTTCACCACGAACACGTCGGCGATCTCCAGCACGCCGGCCTTCGCCGCCTGGACACCGTCGCCGAGACCGGGCGCCAGCAGGACCACCGTGGTGTCGGCGAGCCGCACGACGTCCACTTCGGACTGCCCCACGCCGACGGTCTCGATCAGCACGACATCGAACCCGGCGGCGTCGAGCACCCGCACCGCCTGCGGCGTCGCCCAGGACAGGCCGCCGAGATGGCCGCGGGTGGCCATGGACCGGATGAAGACCCCGGGATCGGTCGCGTGCTCGGTCATCCGGATCCGGTCGCCGAGCAGCGCACCCCCGGAGAACGGCGACGACGGGTCGATCGCGAGCACGCCCACCCGCTTGCCCGCCGCGCGCAACGCCGACACCAGCACCGACGTCGAGGTCGACTTGCCGACCCCGGGCGGCCCGGTCAGGCCGATCACCCACGCACGCCCGGTGTACGGCGTGAGCGCCGCGGCCACCTCACGCAAGGCCGGGTGCGCGTCCTCGACCAGGGAGATCAGCCTGGCGACCGCGCGCGGCTGCCCGTTCCGCGCGCGGTCGACGAGGTCCGCGACGTCCAGCGGCACTACCGGGTGGGCACCTTGATCAGCAGCGCGTCACCCTGGCCACCGCCACCGCACAGGCCGGCCGCACCGAGACCGCCACCGCGGCGGCGCAGTTCGTGCACCAGGTGCACGGCCAGCCGGGCACCGGACGCGCCGATCGGGTGGCCGAGGGCGATGGCACCGCCGTCGACGTTGACGATCTCCGGGTCGATGCCGAGCTTCTCGATCGACACCAGGCCCACCGCGGCGAACGCCTCGTTGATCTCCACCAGGTCCAGCGCGCTCGCGTCGAGCTTCGCCTTCGCGAGCGCGGCCTTGATCGCGTTGGCCGGCTGCTCGTGCAGGCTCGCGTCCGGACCGGCGACCACCCCGTGCGCGCCGATCTCGGCCAGCGGCTCCAGACCCAGCTCCTCGGCCTTGGCGCGGCTGGCGACGACCACCGCGGCCGCACCGTCGGAGATCTGCGAGGCCGAGCCCGCGGTGATGGTGCCGTCGGAGGCGAACGCCGGGCGCAGCTTCGCCAGGCTCTCCGCCGTGGTGCCGGCACGCACGCCCTCGTCGGTGTCGAAGACGACCGGGTCGCCCTTGCGCTGCGGGATCGTCACCGGGGCCATCTCGGCCTTGAACCGGCCGGCGCCGGCGGCGGCCACGGCGCGCTCGTGCGAGCGGGCCGAGAAGGCGTCCTGATCTTCCCGGGTGATGCCGTAGCGGGAGTTGTACTTCTCGGTCGACGCGCCCATCGCGCACTGGTCGAACGCGCAGAACAAGCCGTCGTAGGCCATGTGGTCGAGCAGCGTGGTGTCGCCGTACTTGAAGCCGGAACGCGACTTGGGCAGCAGGTGCGGCGCCTGGGTCATCGACTCCTGGCCGCCCGCCACCACCAGGTCGAACTCGCCGGCGCGGATGAGCTGGTCGGCCAGCGCGATCGCGTCCAGGCCGGACAGGCACACCTTGTTGATGGTCAGCGCGGGCACGTCCATCGGGATGCCGGCGGCGACCGCGGCCTGCCGCGCCGGGATCTGCCCCGCGCCCGCGGTGAGGACCTGGCCCATGATCGTGTACTGGACGGCGTCCGGGGACACCCCGGCCTGCTCCAGCGCGGCCTTGATGGCGATCCCGCCGAGCTGGGCCCCGGTGAAGTCCTTGAGAGATCCGAGCAGACGCCCGATCGGGGTACGAGCGGCACCCAGGATGACGGAACCGGACACGGCAGCCTCCAAATACGAACAACGGCGGTCGCTCCGACGATACCCGGAGCGGCCGTTCAGTACAGGTGTGAGCCGCGGCACGAACAGTCACCGGCCCCACGGCCTATTCTGACCACCATGGATGACGCGCTGAAGCCGTTCGTGACGACGATCGACCACGTCGGCATCGCCGTCGCCGACCTGGACGCCGCGATCGAATTTTACGCGTCGAACTTCGGCCTGATCGCCACGCACTCCGAGGTCAACGAGGAGCAGGGCGTGCGCGAGGCGATGCTGCACGCGCCCGGCGACGAGTCCGGCCCGGCGATCCAGCTGCTCGCCCCGCTGCGCCCGGACTCGACGATCGGCAAGTTCCTGGACAGCAAGGGGCCGGGCCTGCAGCAGCTCGCCTACCGCGTCACCGACGTCGAAGCGGCGGCGGAGGCGTTGCGGGCCAAGGGGCTGCGGCTGCTCTACGACAAGGCCCGGCGCGGCACCGCGAACAGCAAGGTCAACTTCGTGCACCCCAAGGACGCCGGTGGCGTCCTCGTCGAACTGGTCGAACCGGCCGCCGCGCACTAACCCGGCGCGGCCCGGGCCGTCAGGGCGTCGGCGACGAAGTTCACCTCGCGGTCCATCAGGTCCGGTGGATCGTCACCGGCGTGCCGTGCCACCGAGTGCCGGTAGCTCACCGCCAGCGCGAGCAGCCCGGCCGCGCTGTCCACGTCGGCCACCGCCAGCTCACCACTCCCGGCGGCGACGATCACCGCCCGCACCTGCCGGACCAGCTGCTGGAACCGCTCCTGCAGCGCATCCCGCACCGCATGGTGCGTGTCCGCCTCCCGCCACAGCAGGTGCGACAGCATCCGGGACCGGGCCAGGCGTGCGTCGAGCTCGGAGACCAGCCGCCGCAGGCTTTCCGCGATGTCGCCCGGCACCACGACGCGGGCGGCGTCGATCTGCTCCTCCGGAAGCCGCTTGATCAGCGCGCCGAGCAGGTCCGGTTTGCGGCGGAAGTAATAGTGCACGAGCCCCTTGGGCACGCCCGCGCGCTCGGCGATCCGGGAGGTCGGAGTGGCGTCGAAACCGTTTTCCGCGAACAGGTCCTCGGCCGCGCGCAAAATCCGCTCCTTGGCCGGAAGATCGTCCTCGTGATCGGAACGCGCCACTCCGCCCGCCTCTCGTTTCCCTGCCGCGCTCAGTGCGCGGTCCGCATCCCGCCGCGGTGCACGGAGTTCGCCACCGGCAGGGCCGCCAGGCCGGCGATCACGGTCAGGGCACCGATGATCCACGACGACCAGGCCGCCACGCCCAGGCCCGTGTAGGACATCACCCACGGTGCGATGAACAGCAGCGCTCCGAGGATGACCTGGAGTCCCTCGCCGTACACCAGGCCCGGCACGGCCAGCGACAGCAGGCCGTCCAGGGCGATGAGGGCGCCGAGCACGATCATCGTCCACATCGCGGCGTTGCCGGTGCTCGCCCACAACGGTGTCAGCAGGGCCACCAGTCCGAGCACGACCTCGGCCCAGTCGTGCGGACGGGTCCACGCCCGCTTCGACCGATCAGCCATTCGTGATCACCTCCGAAACCGATCCGGGAGGCCACGTCCCGCGGTCTCCGCACCTCCATCGTGCGCCTTGATTGGCCGCCCGGTCAATCTCACCCCGGGATGAATTCGAAAACGACCACTGCTCGCCTTCCACGGATTTCCGGGCGCGGCCGGGAACGGAAAGCCGAGGTGGGCGCCCTGGCACGCCGGCCGGAACGCGTGCGCGACGCGCGGATGCGGGCGGAGCACCTCGACCGGATCAGTTTGATCCGCCGGACCTCAGTAGTCTGAGCCGCATGAGCCTTGGCGACGAACGAGAGCTGGTACCGCTCGGCGCGGGTTTCGACCTGGTCAAGCGCGGCTACGACCGCCACCAGGTCGACGAGCACCTCGAACGGCTGGACAGCGATCTGAAAATGCTCGCCGCCGACCGGGACGCCGCCATCTCGCAGGCCGGCGACCTCGCCCGGCAGCTCGAGCAGGCTCGCGGGGATATCGAGAACCTGCGGGGGCAGGTGGAGCGGCTGGGCCAGCCGCCGACCACGGTCGAAGGACTGTCCGAGCGGCTGCAGCGCATGCTGCGGCTGGCGCAGGAGGAAGCCGCGGACACCCGCGCCCGCGCGGAGGCCGAGGCCGGGCACATCCGGGCCAAGGCCGAGGCGGACGCCAGCGCCATGCGGGCCCGCTACGAGCAGTTGCTGGCCGAGCTGGACGCACGGCGCAAGGAGATGGAGGCCGAGCACCGCAAGGTGCTGGAGACCGCGCGCGCCGAGGCCGAGTCGATCACGACCAAGGCCAGGGAGGAGCGGGACCGCCTCGACCGCGAGGCCGAGCAGCGCCGCACCCAGGTCGAAGAGGACTTCGAGATCGCGATGGCGACGCGACGCGCGGAGGCGATGCAGGTGCTCGCCGAGCAGGAGGCGACCAGCAAGGCGGAAGCCGAGCGGCGCGTGCGCGAAGCGACGGACGAAGCCGCGGCCATCCGCAAGAAGGTCGCCGAGGAGGAGGCCGCCGCGAACGCCGAGATCGAGCGCCGCCGCCGCGAGTCCATCGAGGACGCCAACCGGCGCCGGACGGAGTCGATCACCGAGGCGAACGCGCGGCTGGCGGAGGCGTCCGACGAGGCAGCGCGCCGCGTGCGCGAGGCCACGGAGGAGTCGAACCGCCGCATCAACGCGGCGGCCGACCGGGTCGAGGCCCTGCGCAAACTGCGAGCCGGAATAGCCGAACAGGTCAAGGCGGCGCGCGAAGTGCTCGTCGAGGCGAACTCGGTCCTCGGCGACGCCGAACCGGTGATCGAACCGCTGCCGGAGGAACGCGAGGCCACCTCCGCGGGCAAGCCGGCCGGACGCCAGTAACCCGCGGCTCCGCCCGCCGGCACGGGCCGCCAACAGTGCCGACGGTGGTCACGCCGGTAGCGGGGAGGTCGGTTCACCACGCGCCCCGCCACACCGCCCGCGTCACCCGGTCGCCAACCTCCCCTCCACCAGCAGACCCGGCCGGGAACACGTCCTGATGCTGGGGCTGCGCCGGAACCGACTGGCGAGTAACCTGGCGCCACTTGCGAATGCGCACAGGACGCGCACCCTTGCCGGAGGTATTGGGATGGCTGCATACCGGACCGTGGTCGTCGGTACGGACGGGTCTGATTCATCGTTCCGCGCGGTCGATCGCGCGGCCGCCGTCGCGGCGGACTCCGGTGCCACCTTGGTCATCGTGTGCGCCTACTACCCGGCGACCAGGCAGGACGTGGAGAAGGCGCAGGACGTCCTGGGTGACGAGGCCTACCAGGTGGTCGGCTCCGCACCGGCCGAGGACACCCTCCGCAGCGCGCAGGACCGCGCCCGCACCGCCGGCGCGGAGAAGACCGAGACGGTCGCGGTGGTCGGCGAGCCGGTGGAGGCGCTGCGCAAGGTCGTGTCCGACCGGGCGGCCGACCTGCTGGTGGTCGGCAACCGCGGGCTGAACACCCTCACCGGCCGGCTCCTCGGTTCGGTGCCGTCCGAGGCAGCACGCAAATCCGGCGTCGACGTCCTGATCGTGCACACGACGTAGGCCGGGCGTGGATTCCGAGCGTCTGGAAGGCATTCTGCTCGGCGGCAAGCGCCGGTACACCCGGCTCGAGGTGGCCGAGCGGGCGGGTGTACCGATCGAACGGGCCACCCGGCTGTGGCGCGCGCTCGGGTTCGCCACGGTCGGGGACGACGAAGTCGTCTTCACCGACGCGGACATCGACGCCGTCCGCACCACCGATCAGCTGATCTCCTCCGGGCTGCTCGACGAGCGGCTGGAGGCCCCGGTCGCCCGCACGCTCGGCCTGCACCTGTCGCGGCTGGCCGAGTGGCAGGTGCGGATGCTGTGGACGCTGATCACCGAGACCGGGCACCTCGGCGAGGACGACGCGCAGGTCGTCACGCTCGTCGAGCGGCTGCTGCCGGAACTGCAACGCGTGCAGGACTTCGTGTGGCGCCGCCACCTGGCAGCGTTCGCGGGGCGGGCACTGGCCTCCCCGGAGGAGAACCTGGAGGCGCGGACCGAGGCCGTCGGGTTCGTCGACATGGTCGGCTACACCCGGATGACCCGCCGTCTCGGCGAAAGCGAGCTCAGCGCCGTGCTGGAGAGCTTCGAGCTGCTCGCCACCGAGGTGATCGCCGATCACCACGGCCGGGTGGTGAAGATGATCGGCGACGAGGTGCTGTTCGTGGCGGACGCGCCCGCCGACGCGGCCGAGATCGCGTTGACGCTGACCGAACGCACGGCGGCGGATCCGGAGCTGCCCGAGGTGCGGGCCGGGCTGGCGGCGGGCCGGATCCTGAGCCGCTTCGGTGACGTGTACGGGTCGGTGGTGAACGTGGCCGCCCGGCTCACGTCCGTCGCGCGCCCGGGAACCGTGCTGGCCGACCGCGCCCTGGCCGACGCCCTCGGCGGCGTGCCGGGGTTCGCGGTGCGGTCCCGGCGGCCGGTGGCGGTGCGGGGCTACCCGCGGCTGCACCCGTACGTGCTCAGGCGCGACTGAGGTCGCCGCATCGCCGGTGGCCCGTGGTGGCTGCCGGGCGCATCCCGGCAGCCACTCGTGCTCACTGGTTCCCGGGCAGGACCGCGAACTGGCGCACGTACAGGTCGGTGTAGGTGACCGGCCCGCGGGGACCCGGCACCTTGTCCAGGTTGATGCCGGTCTCGGGCACGGCGAGGAGCTTGAAGCCGTCGAGCAGGCGGGTCGGGGCGTTCCAGAACACGCCCGTGCCGGTGTAGCCGTCGAAGAACGCCTGGGCGGTCCCGGCGTCCTCGGTGGCGATGCCCGCGGCGAGGCCGGAGGTTCGCTCGTTGGCGATCTCGACCGCCTCGGTCACGCCGCTGACCTGCGCGACCGTGACCGTGGCCTCGCGCTCGGAGTCGAGGGCCCACTCGTAGCCGATGGGGTGGTCGTGCGGCGGGAGGGAAGGGGTCACGTTCCGCTCGGCCAGTGCCTCGGCGATGACCGGCCACAGCTGGTCGTGCACCGCGGAGTGGACGAGCAGCAGGTTCAGCCGGTTGCACACGCCCAGCCGGTCGAGGCTGTGGAAGACCAGGTCGCGCACCTTGCCGGCGTCGGCGGCCTCGTCGACGTACAGCACCCCACCACCGTCGGCGTGGGCCAGCGTGCGGACGCCGTGCTGGGCGGCCTCGAGCGCGAGCGCGCGGGTGCTCTCACCACTGCCGCGCAGGATGACCAGCGGGACCAGGTCCGGGAACCGGACGAGGGCGGCGGCGGCCTCCCGCTCGACCCGCGGCACCAGCTGCACCACGGCGGGGTCGATCCCCGCCTCCGCCAGCGCCGGCGCGACGACCACCTCGAGCAGCCGCTGCGCGGAGCCCAGCGCCGCCGAACCGGTGCGCAGCACCCCGGCGTTGCGGGACTTGACCAGCTGCGACGCGACGTCGACCGTCACGTTCGGCCGCGCCTCGTAGTTCGCGCCGATCACCCCGACCGGGCGGCGGCGCTCGACCAGCCGCAGACCGCCGGACAGCGCCTTCACCGGAATTTCGCGCTCCGCGTGCGGCGCTCCGGCGAGCAGGCGCAGCTGCTCGGCCATGCCGGTGAGCCGTTCCTCGGTGATCGTGAGCCGGTCGAGCAGGCCGGCGCTCATGCCGTCCTGCCGGGCGCGCTCCACGTCGGCCCGGTTGGCCTCCAGGACGCTGTCCCGCGCGTCGAGGAGCCGGGCCGCCATGGCGGTCAGGGCCGCGTCGATGGCCGCATCCGACGCGGTGGCCAACGACGGGGCCGCCGCCTTGGCCGCCCGCGCGCATTCCTCAACAGCCTTCGCCACCTCGTCGGACACCGCTACCTCCACACGTGAAACCAGGAGACACCAGTGTGCCGCACGGGCAGGTCAGGGCGTCAGCGCGGGTTCGAGCAGCCAGGCGCCCCCGACGACCAGACAGGTGATCGCGATCACGGCCAGCATCAGCATCCACAGCGCCGCCGGCACCTCGGTCAGCCGGGCCAGCTGGTCCGCGTCCGAGTCCCGCGCCGCGCCCCGTCGCCGCTTCATCTGCAGCTCGACGACCGGGCGGAGCGCACCGAGGAGCAGGAACCACGTGATCAGGTACACGAACCACGCCTGCACCTCCGGCCCGGCCAGCAGCGCGACCACTGCGAGCCCGCCGGCCGTGAGCACCACGGACAGCACGCCGTAGGCGTTGCGAACCATGACCAGCACGCCGAGCAACAGCAACGCGGCGAGCACGAGCAGCGCCGTGATGCGCCCGGCGGCCAGCAAACTCGCGAACACCAGCCCGAGCATCCCCGGCGCCGGATAGCCCGCGAGCGCGGTCAGCACCATGCCCGGACCTTCCGGCTTGCCCCGGGAGAGCGTGACGCCCGACGTGTCCGAGTGCAGCTTGATCCCCTGCAGCCGGCGCCCGGCCAGCACCGCGACCAGCGCGTGGCCTGCCTCGTGGACAATCGTCACCACGTTGCGAGCCAGCCGCCAGGGCGCGCCGGACAGCACCAGCAGCAGCGCTATACCGCCGGTCACCAGCGGCACCGGGATGGACGGACCGGGTTGCGCCCCGAAGAGACCCGCCAGCACGTGGAGATCTGCCGTCGCCTCGTTCACGCGCGAAGCTCACCACACAGCGAGTGCGCTCCCTGTTATCACCCCCATCGCGTGCACAGCTCCTTCCCTGATAGTTCGACCCGATCCCACCTCGGGCGCACCGCCCCCGGCGAGGAGCTCAGCGCGCACCGGCAGCACCCACGAGCACAAGCGGCACGACCGAACGGCCACCGCGGCCCACCCGTGGGCCAGTGGACCCGACCGGGCCTGTCCGCGCACGTGGTGCACGCGCGGACAGGGCTGGACTCGCAACCACCTGAACGACCGCTACCCGGACACCTCCCCGCAACGCCACTCGCCCGACCGGAAGCGGCATCGATCACCGGCGAGCCGAGCCGCAGCGTGATCAGCCGCACGCGCGTGATCAGGCGAAGACGGTGATCAGCCCAGGCTGCGATACGGGCCGGGCAGCGCGCGATCCACCGGCGTCCCGGCCGGTCCGCACGGCGACCGGCCGGCAGCGCGCGAACCACTGCACCGCGATCAGCGGCAGCGTGATGCGCCCCGGTACGACCAGAGCCAGGGGATCAGCCGCGCCCGCTCATCGGCGACCGGCACGTGATCAGCCACCAGCCGGATCAACCGCCAGCGTGATCAGCCGCCGGTGTGGGGAGCGCGCCATCAGCACAGGGTGAGCCGGCGGCACGCGACCAACCGGCGGTCTCCCTGGACAGCAGGGATTGTCGTCGCTCAGTCGGCTCGACCATCGCGTCGCGGTTCACCTCCCTCCGGCGTCGCGTGGTGACCACGGTTCACGCGGAACAGAAGAGCGACCCAACTGCGGTAGGGGCACCAGGCGTCAGCGATGGTGGCCAGATCCGCAACGGAAGCACCAGGACGGTCGTAGGCGCGCCGCATCTCCTCGAGCAGATAACGCTCGTCCCTCGGAAAGACGTCCGGGTGGCCGGCACCACGGATCAGGATCAGCTGCGCCGAGAACGCCCCGATTCCGGAGAGGGCACGCAGCGCCTCCAGCGCGTCCTCGGGTTCCGCAGCGCGCAACGCCGCGGGATCGAGACGGCCGTCGAGCGCGGCTTCGGCCGCCGCCCGCAGACGGTCCACTTTGATCTCCGGCAACCAGGGCGGCGCCGGCATCGCCAGCAACTCCGCCGGCGCGGGGAATGACCACAACGGACGGCCGTCGACATCCAGTCGGGTGCCGCGCGCCTCTGCGATGCGCTGCTTGAACAACGCCGCCTGCCCGAACCGGATCCGCTGCCCGATGATCGCCCAGCAGGCGGCCTCGTACGGAGATGTGAACAGCACCGGCCGCAACCCCGGATACCGCTGCTGCAAGGCGGCCACGACGGGATCGCGCTCGCCGACCGCGCCGAAACCGGAACCGTCCACGTCCAGCGAGAGGATGCGCGCCACGTGCCGCGCCACTTCCGCGGCATCAGGGACTTCCGCGACATCCGATTTCCCCGCTACCACGGATACTTCCACCGCGCCGGGGGCCCGCTGCCGTACCCGCGCCCCGCAATGGACCCAGCTACCCGGCAGCGGGAAAGCGAACCGGAGCGTGCCCGGTTCCTCCGCCGCGTCCGGTCGCGCCGCGGGCGTGAACCCCTCCAGGAAACGGGCCGCCGCGGTGAGGTCGAACTGCCCCGGCACGCCGATCTCCACGGCGCCCCGCGCCGCCCTGGTCACGGTGCTCGTCACGGTGCTCGTCATCGTTGTTCTCCTTCGGCTCGACGATGATGGGACGACGGTAGCGGGACCCACCGACAAATCCGGAAAATGACCCCGCTGACCGTCCGGTTCCGGGACCGGCTCAACGTGCACGCCGATGCCGGGCGAGATCCCCTTGCCGCGACGGTTCCTCGTCGTGGCGAACATTCCGCATGCGCTGTCGACCACTCTCCTGCGCCGACTGCTCACCTCACGCACCGCACTCCACCGCGCGGACCTGCTCGTCGAACGGGGTTTCGCCGAACGGATTTGCGCCACCGTGCCGCGGCACGCGGTGCAGGCGTGCTGGGCCGCCCGCTTCGACCTCCACCTGGTATCGCGCACCGGCGCCCGCCACTTCTCCCCGCCACCGCGCGTCGACTCCGCACACCTGTCGATCCGCCGGAATCACCTCCCCCGATCGGCGGAAAGAGCACTGTGGACGATCCTGTCCACCGCCTACCGGCGATCCGCCACACCAGCCCACGCGCCGTTCGACCACCGAGCACTGCGCCGCGCCGGAATCCGGCTGTCCCAACTCGCGGCGACCGTGCGGCCCAACGAGTGGGCTCGGCTCGCCTGCGACCTGAACCCCGGGAAAGCGCCGGCCCGCTCTCCCCAGGCGGCTCGGCACCTGAGGTTCTCAGGAAATTCTTCTCAGCGGATTCCCGGGCCATCCCACAGCATTCTCTCAAGGAAACCGGCCAACCTCGATGACATGAACGACAACGAGTTCCGGGCGAGCCAGGCCGGCGGGATCCCGCCGACCTACCGCCACCCCCACTACCAGCAGCCGGTCGCGGTCGCGCCGGCGCTCACGCCCCCGCGGCCGAAGAAGAAGCGCCTCGCCGTCCTCGTCACCACCGGCACACTCGCCGCCGCCGTCGTCGGCGGTGCCAGCGGGGCCGCCATCGTGGGCCTCGACCACGCGACGTCGACCACCTCGCTCGCGCCGCCCTCCGCGACCACCGTGTCCAGCACGACCAACACCGACGTCAGCTCGGTCGCCCGGAAGGTGCTGCCCAGCGTCGTCCAGGTCAACGTCACCACCGGCGACGGCGAGGCCATCGGCTCCGGGGTGATCCTCACCGCCGACGGCAAGATCCTCACCAACGCCCACGTCGTGTCCGGCGCGGCGGGGAACATCACCATCACCCTGTCCGACGGCGCCAAATACCAGGCCCGCGTGCTCGGCGCCGACACCAAGGCCGACATCGCCGTCCTGCAGGCCAAGGGCGCCGGCGGGCTCACCCCCGCCAAGCTCGGCGACTCCAGCAAACTGCAAGTCGGTGAGCAAGTCGTAGCCATCGGCTCCCCCGGCGGACTGCAGAACACGGTCACCTCCGGCATCGTCAGCGCCCTCAACCGGCAGCTTTCCGACATCTCCAGCGGCAAACAGGACACCCCGTTCGGACAGACCGCGAACCGCACCGGCGACAGCCCCAGCTACACCGCCATCCAAACCGACGCACCCATCAACCAGGGCAACTCCGGCGGGCCGCTCGTCGACACGAACGGCGAGGTCATCGGCATCAACTCGGCCCTCTACAGCCCCTCGTCCACCTCTGCCGGATCGGTCGGCATCGGGTTCGCCATCCCCATCAACGACGCCAAAACGATCATCCAGCAGATCGAGAACAGCTGACACACCGGGACGGGCCGCGGTCGGGGCGGCCCGAACCGCTGTGCCGAACTGTCCCCGCGCGCGGACCGCGTTAGGGTTTCCCGGTGACCGACCGTCTTGTCTGGATCGACTGCGAGATGACCGGGCTGGACCTCGCGAAGGACGCCCTGATCGAAATCGCCGCCCTGGTGACCGACGCCGACCTCAACATCCTCGGCGACGGCCTCGACCTCGTCATCCACGCCGACGACGACGCGCTCGCCGGCATGCCCGACATCGTGCGCGAGATGCACGCGAAATCCGGGCTCACCGACGAAGTCCGCCGCTCCGCCGTCACCCTCGAAGAAGCCGAACACCGCGTCCTCGACTACATCCGGGCCCACGTCCCCGAACCCAACAGCGCCCCGCTCGCCGGCAACTCCATCGCCACCGACCGCGGCTTCATCGCCCGCGACATGCCCGCACTCGACGCCCACCTGCACTACCGCATGGTCGACGTGTCCTCCGTCAAGGAACTCGTCCGGCGCTGGTACCCGCGCATCTACTACGCCAAGCCGGAGAAGGGCCTCGCCCACCGGGCACTCGCCGACATCAAGGAATCCATCAGCGAACTCGACTACTACCGGCGCACCGCGTTCGTGCCCATGCCCGGCCCGAGCACCGAAGCAGCCCGCGCCGCCGCCGCGAAAGTGCAGCTCGAACACGGCAAGTGACCCCGCGCGTGGCCCGCACCGCGGCCACGCTACGATATCCCGGCTGGTGGCGATCGAAAGTCGCCCCGCGCGGTGGGTGTAGCTCAGTTGGTAGAGCACCTGGTTGTGGTCCAGGAAGTCGCGGGTTCGAGTCCCGTCACTCACCCCAATGGCCCCACCCTGCTCGGTCGCTTGGCGGCCTCGCTGGGTGGGGTTCGTCATTGTTTCTGGGGGCCGAGCCCCCAGGCCCCCACGGTGCGAGCTCCTCACCTTGACGGGCGCTGATCACGCTGGCCATGAACCAGCACCGTTGAGGTAAGCCCTGCTCGGTCGCTTCGCGGCCTCGCTGGGTGGGGTTCGTCATTGTTTCTGGGGGCCGAGCCCCCAGGCCCCCACGGTGCGAGCTTCTCACCTTGGCGGGCGCTGATCAGGCTGGCCATGGACCAGCATCGTTGAGGCGGGCCCTACCGGTCGCGGAGCGACCTCGTGGGCCAGGCGCGGGCGGGGAGCACAGGTCGCCTAGCGGCCCCGCCGGGTTGGGGCGTTCATACCTCAGGGTCACCCCCCGCGTGCGAGCTTCTCACCTTGGCGGGCGCTGATCACGCTGGCCACGAACCAGCATCGTTGAGGCGGGGCCTTACCGGTCGCGGAGCGACCTCGTGGGCCGTGGGCGTGAGCTGTGGTGGTCGCGCGGACTGTGGCTGGGTTCCGAGTGTGGGGGCGCGTCAGTTTGCCGGGGTGGTCCAGGCGGGCCAGCTCAGTTGCCACACCGACCAGCCGTCGGTCGGCTCCAGCTGTGGGCCGCCACTGTTGACAACCGTGAACACATCGCCCTTCTTCGACAAGTCCATCAGCCACTTGGCGTTGTCGTTCGACAAGTTGATGCAGCCGTGGCTCACGTTCCGGCGCCCCTGCGAACCCACCGACCACGGCGCCGAGTGGTAGAAGATCCCGCTGTTGGACAACCGCACCGCGTACTTCACGAAGGTGCGGTAACCACCAGGCGTGTCGGCCGGGACACCGTAGGTCCCGGAATCCATCGTGTACCCCTCATGCTCACTCATCACCGTGTACGTACCCGACGGCGTCGTGTGCCCCGGCTTGCCCATCGAAATCGGCAGGGTCCGCACCTCGGCGTCGTTCACCGACACCGTCGCCCGGTGCGAGGCACCGTCCGCGACCACCACCACCTTGTCGCCCACCGTGACGTGCGCCGACCGGTCCTCCAGGCCGTACGCGCCACCACCCAGCGGCTTGCCGTAGATCGCCGCGTCCACCGAGATCTTCGTGCCCGGCCGCCAGTAGTCCTTCGGCCGCCAGATCACCGTGCTGTCCCCCGTCCAGCGGAAGGCGCCCTCGGTGACCGGCTCGGTCACCACCCGCAATGCGCGCTCCGCCGCCGCCCGATCGGCCACCTGCGAGGTGAACGTGAAGATCAACGGCATCCCCACGCCGACCGTCTCGCCCTCCTGCGCGTTCAGCGAGACGGAGATCGTCCGCCGCGGCTTCGCGACCGTGGTGAACGCCGAGGTCGAGGTGACCGGCTTCCCGTCCGCCCCCACCGCGACGACGGTGAGCGCGTACTGCTTGCCGTAACCGAGCCCCTCGGCGAACTCCCACGACCGGCCATCCGGCGACAACACGCCCGGCACCGCCACACCCTCGGGATTACGAAGCGTGACCTCCGTCAGCTTGCCGTCGGTCGTCTTGACCGAAACGGGCTCCCCAGGCGCGACGTCCACGGCACCGGCCGGGGGAACCACGGCCAGCGACACCGGCCTGGCCACATCCGCCTGGCCCGCCGGAGCGTCGTGCCCACCGGAGCCACCCTGGGCCGGCCCCGCCGTGCACCCGGCCAGCAACACGGCCGCCAGCACCAGCCCTGCCCATCCGCCCGCCGCCACCGAACGCCGCATCGCGCCCCCATCGAGTGAAGATCGTCCGCTTCGCACCTGTAGCTCCAGTTTGCCCGATCACCGCCCGCACCGCGCCGCGACCTGCCGAAACGCTTTTCAGGACCCTCCGTAAAGGGCCCCTGCAGGACGTGCTAACCTTTTCCACGTCGCCAGGGAGACCAGGCGGCCCACGCCAGCGCCATTAGCTCAACTGGCAGAGCAGCTGACTCTTAATCAGCGGGTTCGGGGTTCGAGTCCCTGATGGCGCACCATCACCCCAGGTCAAAGACCTGGGGTTTTTGCTTTTTGATCTTGCTGTGCTTTTACTGTTCCTTTTCGGCCCACCGAGCGCCCCCAGGACGATCGCCGGGCCCCGTGACGGAGCGTGCCGCCCGACGTAGGTATCTGTGGTTTGGGACACACGAGAGTGCCCTAGAAGATCGCTGGCTTCGCGCGTCGGAAGCACGTCGGTGACCAGCGTCGCCACCGTCCGGCGAAACGTGCGCGGTGTGAACCAGTCGCCGATCCCGTGACGCTCACGGAAGGCGCGCCAGTCTCGTCGGAGGTTGCTGGCCTCGCGGAGCCCGCCCAAAGTGTTGGGGAAGACCCAGCCCGTCAGTTCCTCGGGCCTGACACCCTGCTCGGCGGCCAGACGGGCTCGCCGGTCCAGGAGCATCTCGACGAGCCAATCAGCTAGCGGGACACCGCGGAGCGCGTTGGCGCTCTTGCCCTCGTTGATCTTGGCACCGTCCGCCTTCGTGCGGACCATGTTGCCCTCGACCCACGCCACTTTCTCGGCGAAGTCGATGTTTTCCCATCGCACGGCGATGCCCTCGCCGGTACGCTCCCCCGTGCCGCCGTAGAACCGCATGATGTCCGGCAGGTCCTGCCGCTGCGCGACCTCGTCGGCATCGGCCTTGGCGAAGATGCTCAGCACCTCGTCGGCCGTCAGCGCTCGGACCGGCTTCTTACGCTTGCGCGTCTCGACGGGCCGGGCATCACGGACAGGGTTCGCCTTAAGTGCATCGTGCCGCACAGCCAAGCCGCAGAACCCCGAGATGATCGCTCGGACGGTCCTAGCCGTGCTCGCCGAGTAGTCCCTGTTGACGTCCTGGATGATCTTGTCGACCCGCCCAGTGTTCAGCTCGTCGATGCGGAGCGCTTCGACACACGGCTTCACGAGGGTCAGCCAACGCTGTTCGTACGTGTCGAGTGAGGTGCCGCTCCGCTGGCCGAGAGCGACCTGTTCGCGGAACTCTTCCAGCCACTTCTCGGCGACGATGACGACCTTGGTGTCGGGCTTGATCAGGCCCGTGCCGATCTGCCGCTCACGGAGCCGCTCGCGGAGCTTGTTCTCCGCTCTGGTCTTGGTATCAGCCCAGCAGCGCACCGGTCGGACAACACCGTCAACGTCCCGGTACTTGCACCAAGCCTTCCAGCTCGATCCGTCCTTCTTGGAACTGATCTTGCCGTAGGTGCCCACAGGTAGCGGCGGACGCCCCATGTCGTCGTGTTCCCTTCTCAGGCAGCGTCGTCGAGCGATTCGAACCACGCGATGACGTCGGCTGCCTTGTAGCGCAGGTACTTGCCCACCCGCTTGCCCTTCGGGCCGTAGTTGCGGGTGCGCCAGTCGTAGAGGGTGGTCACCGGGACGCCGAGGTACTCGGCGACGTCATCGACAGTCCAGAGCCTTTCCATATCGTGTCTCCTCACTTACCGGGCAAGGGATTCCTCCATCTCTTCACGTGCGACCCGTTTGCGCTCGCGGGCTTTGGCGGCCGCCGTGTTGGCCAGGGCCGCGTCTCCGATCGTGAGCCAGCCAATGCCGTCGAAAATCCAATTGAGGATGACCACTGATGCGTCGCCGTCCCGGTCTGCGTCTGCCGGCATCACCTCATCGGGGTGTTCGCCGCGATGAAAGGCTTTGCGGACGGCCCTCAGCGCCGTGAGCGTGGTGGAGTAGCGGCGGCTCTTGGTAGAGAAGTGGCCGCCGAAGCCGAGCATGTGCGCCCACTTTTGGAGCTTTCCCCAGCCTTCGGCCCATTCGGTGCGTTGTTGTGTGCTGGTGTAGTAGAAGGGCCGCTGCCCGAGCCACCAGCACGCGACGAGCTGCCGTGACTGGTGGTTATCGCGCTCCGCGTGCATGTTGGCGTCGAGCTGCGTCAGCCGCCGGGAGACGTGCCCGGCATCCTCGGTGGCCTTGGTGGCGTACTTGGCGAGGTAGGCGGCCACCGCAGTGGTCGTCAGCGCGCCACGGTCATCTTGATCGCTCGTGTTGAGGTGGACGGGGCGGATGTCGCGCTGCTTGCCCCAGGTCAGAGCCCAGCCGGTGCGTCGCCGGGGGTGGGGTGCCGTGGTGAAGCGCGTGACGGTCGCAGCGGTGTCGATGAGGCTGCTCAGCAGCTCCGGCGTGATACTCGGGTCCGGCGTCACGATGGTATCCGGATCAGCCGGGTCGAGCCCGTCGAGCCTGATCAGGGCGTGGAAGTGCACCACGCCGCGCCGCTGGTACTCGGCCACTTTGGCATAGGAGAGCCGGACCTTGACGCCCCGGTCCTTGGCGACGGTTTTGAGGTAGCGGTTCAGGGTGATCGTGGTGCGCCGCCACAGCTCCCCGGCGTGAAAGTTCCAGACGGCCTGAGCCTCGTAGTCGTAGCAGTCCCGGCAGATCGGCTCCCCCACTCGCGAGTCATCCTCGCCATGTCGGACCCGGCACTCAGTCGAGCGACCGTGCGGGCAGAGCGGGGCGTAGCGCCGGGGCCGACACGGCTTAACCTGCCCGTTGCTGACCACGCGGCTGTGCACACGCCCGAAGGCCGGCGCAGTGAGGGTGACGAAGAAGCACGGGTGCTCGGTCACGGTTGCGGGCACGCCCTTGCCGCCGACGAGCCCGGCCCTGACGAGTTGATAGGTGTCGGCCCGGTAGGTCTCGGCGCAGGCGGGACAGACCGAGGCACGGCGGTTCTTACAAGCGACGTAGAGCAGCCCGTCCGGCATGTCGTCGGTGACCCGCTCGACCCCACCGCCGCCCCAGTCGGCTTCGACGCGGAGGCGTACTGGTCTGGAGCAGGCGGCCGCGGGCATGACGTGGGCGAGCCACCAGCGGTAGTCGGGGCTGGCGGCGCGGCGGAGGATGTCCGGCTCGGCGACGGCTCCCAGCCCCACCACCGTCTTGGTGGTGGGGCTGAGGGTCATGGTCGAGACGGTCAACAGTGCTCCGGTCAGAACAGGTGGGCGTAGGTCTCGACGTCGCGGGTGGTGGCCCACCGCCAGCCCTCCAGGAGTTCGCCAGTTGGCGAGTAAGCAGGCAGCAGCGCGTAAGGGTCGAACGCGGAAATCGGCAAGGCGATGAAGCCGCCGATCTCAGGAGCGTGGGCCAGGCGGGCAACGTCGACGGCGTTGTTGTCGCCGGTGACGAAGACCCACAGCTGCTCGGGAGTGAGGGCCATGGGTTTCGTTGCGGTCAGCATGAGGGCAGTCCTCTCCTGCGAGACGAAAGGGGAATTGCGTTACGCGACAGTCTTTTTGGTGCGAAGCTGGCGCGCGTATTCGACGAGCGAGTGAATGTGCGCGTCGGTGAGGTAGGCAGTTTTCATCCGCCGTGGGGTGCCGCCTTCGGCGAGCAGCAGAGCGACGCCGCGTTCCTCCGGTGCAATGTGGGAGGCGTCGAAGCCCTGGGAGGCCCAGCCGCGGCCGAGGATGATGTCGGAGCTGGAATCAGTGGTGCACCGGTAGGCCATGCGGTACCCGAACAGGTCCCGCAAGCTGGTGGGGATGATGTCGGCCGAGGGCCGTTGAGTAGCAGCGACGACGATGATTCCGGCGGCCCGGCCCCGGGCGACGAGGTCGCGCAGGAGCCGCACGAAGGTGTCTTGCTGGTCCTTGCTGCCCATGGTGGCCGAGAACAGGGCCAGTTCATCGATGACGACCATGATGACGTCGACGGGGTCGTGACGGTCGATCTTGCGCCGACGGACCCGGTCCAGTTCGGCGTAGCGGCGGTCCATCTCCGCCTGCAACCGCTCCAACGCGATCAGAGCGCGTTCGATGTCGGGACCGACGAACAAGTCGGCCACCTCGCGCCACAGGCCCAGCTCGACCTGTTTGCCGTCGAACAGCCACAACGACAGGTCCGGGCAGAGAGCACCGTGGGCGACGATGTTGTTGAGCCCGACCGACTTGCCTGCGCCGGGTTCCCCGGCGAGCAGGATGTTGCGCCAGATCAGTTCGATGTCGACGCCGTAGCCGTCTTCATAGATGCCGAGGTGGACGGGGTCGTAGATGGACAGTCCCGCGACGGGGATCGTGGTCTTGCGCATGACCGGCCTCCTCAGTCGATGTAGTCGGACAGGTCGTCGACCACCACGGCCGGCCTCGGCGCAGGCTTCTCCCGCACAGGCACAACAGGGGCGGCCGCGATCGGCTCGGTGCCCTCACCCCGGGACTTGCGTACCAGGTTCGCTACCTTCGCCAGGGGCGAGTCGATGGGCGTCGAGCGGTCCAGCGGGTCACGACGGATGACCTCGACCGCAAACAGGGTGGACAGCTTGCGCACCCGGTGCACCCGCGCATCCCGGGCGTAGCAGGCAGGCGCGATGTACTCGAGGACCGCTTCCAGATCCCCGGCCGAGGAGCCCGCACGGCTCCACAACCAGACCCGCTCCCCGGTCTTCGTGGGCCGGGCCCACAGCATGAACGGCAACGCGCCGTCCAGGTTCATCGTGCGTGCCCGCGCCTGCCGCAGACACGTGCGCAACCGGTGCCGATCGACCAGGCACCAGAACCGGGAGAACACGAACCACCGGGTCGGTGGCACCAGCACGACCACCACGACGACCCCGGTGAAGATCAGCCAGGCGAAGCCCTCGCCGACCTCGTGGTACAGCCACGCCATGCTCGCAAGGAACACGGCAGCCAGAAAGATCTCTGCGCGCCAGCGCAGCAGCACGCCCAGGCCGACCACGAACCAGTGCTGCTTCGGGGCGTGCCAGAACTCCATGACGTCGACACGGCGCGCGCCACGCGCACCACGGATAGACTTGGTCACGACTCCTCCAAGGTGGAGACGACAGAGGCACGGGCCGGGCAGGAACCGCCAAGAACCAGACCGGTCCCGTGCTTCTCTCGTGGATCAGAAATAGTGACAGAATTCGGTGCTGTACAAGAATTCGTACAGCGCCTGCTGTAGCCGGACGAAGTCCTGACTGCTCTCGACCTTCGGATATCCCTTACAGGCCAGCAAATCGGCCACGTCGTGGATCAGACTGAAGGTGAAGCGCGGTTCTCGATCGTCTTCCTTCGGATCGACGGGGTAGTTGTTCACGGGTGGCTCCTCAGGAGCCGGACGTGTTCGAACCGGACTTCGAAGCGGGGACAGCCTTGATGTCGGTCGCGCGGAAAGCCACACCGTTGCGGCCGTTCTGTGCCCACGGAATCGCCTGCAACTCCACCGGGGTGACAAGGGAACCAGTCGGAACCTTCGGCGGCTGCGCAGCCGCCACGGTCACGGTGATCACCTCAGCCCCGCCGTTGTCCATCGCAACCAGCTGCACAGACCACATGGGAACGTTGGTGTTGCGCTCGACCCGCTGCACCCCGTTCTGATCCGTCTTCGGCTGAGCCTCACGACCCACCGTGAACGTCACCTGCGAAGTGTCAATCATCAATCGCATCTCAATGCCTCCAAGGCAGCTACTTGATTCAGCACCCGCGGTATGCCCCGGTGTATTGCGGTGTGCCGTATCAAGATGCCTCGGGGCGCGGGGACCACTTCACCGCACGGAAGGACATCTCAGGACGTCCTTGGTACCTTGAAGACGTCCCTAGCTGTACAGGGGGAGGGTTGAGGATGAACGAGCGTCTTCGTGACGCGATGCTGTCCCAGGGGATCACGCCGGACGAGCTTGCCGAGCGTATCGCAGTGGACCCGAAGACGGTCGAGCGCTGGATCACCAAGGGCCGCACGCCCTACGCGAAATCGCGCCACAAGATCGCCGCGATCTTGCAGGAGAGCGAGAGCTACCTGTGGCCGGACGCGCTGTCCGAGGCCAAGGCGAGCGAGGTCAGCAACTCCGAGATCGTGAAGGTCTACGCCCACCGCAACTCGGTGCCGGCCGACCTCTGGGACAAGCTCCTGGACGAGGCGACGACGTACGTGGACATGCTGGTCTACGTCGGCATGTTCATGACCGAGAAGCCCGGCCTGTTGGACCTCCTGCGCAGCAAGGCCGAAGCGGGGGCGCGGATCCGGCTGCTGTTCGGTGACCGAAATGCAGACGCGGTTGTCCAGCGAAGCATCGACGAGGGCATCGGACCGCACACGATCTCCGCGAAGATCGACCACGCCCTGGCCTACTTCCGCAAGCTCGACAACGTGCCCGGGATCGACATCCGAACTCACCGAACGGTGCTCTACAACAGCATCTTCCGGTTCGACGACCAGATGATCGTCAACCCGCACGTCTACGGCAAGATGGCCGCCCACGCCCCCGCGCTGCACCTGCGGCGGTTGTCGGCGGGCGACCTGTTCACCACCTACGCGGACAGCTTCACCGCCGTGTGGGAGCACGCTCAACCGCACAAGTGGGAGGACTGAGGCTCGTGCCGAAGAAGGACTACTACGACGACCCCGACGCCCCGGCCGCCAACAGCATCGTGACCGCGGTCGCCGCAGTCGTGCGCAACGAGGCTGGCGAAATCCTGATGATCGAGCGCACCGACAACGGCCTGTGGGCGCTCCCCGGCGGGGCCCAGGACCTCGGCGAGTCAGTGGTGGACGCCGTGCGGCGCGAGGTCGAGGAAGAGACCGGGCTGACGGTCGAGGTCACTGGGATCAGTGGCATCTACTCCGACCCCAAGCACGTCATCGCCTACGACGACGGCGAGGTTCGCCAGGAGTTCTCGATCTGCTTCCACGCCCGCCCGCTGGCAGGGACGTTGCGGCCCAGCTCGGAGTCACGGCAGGTGTATTGGGTCGCGCCGGAGCGCCTGGACGAGCTGGACATTCACCCGTCCATGCGGCTGCGCATCGACCACGCGGTCAAGAACCCCGCGGACGTCCATTTGGGTTAGCCGCCGAGACGGCGGAGAGACGGCCCTTCGTGCGCTCGACGGCTGCCAGCAGTTCAGGAGTGGCACCCGTGATGAACCGAGTCACGAGGTGGTCATGGCCGTAGCGCCGCTTGATCTCCGCGATACGGTCTTCAGCGTCGACGGTCTCGCCGTCCGGCGAGGTGGTGAGGTCGCAGTACCAGAGCGCGTCGCGGATCGAGCCGCGCTCATCGTGGAAGTCGGCCAGCTCGTCGGTCAGCCCCCGCAGTTCGGCTTCATAGACGGCGTAGGAGTGGTGTGCGACGAGGTGCACGAGCCGTTCGGGGGCATCGACCTTGGCGAGGTAGGTAGCGCCGTCGATGGGGTGGAAGCCGGTGTCGACCAGATCGGGGGCATACCCGATGTCGTGAAGGATGGCCGCGGCTTCGAGGAGTTCGGCGTCCGATCCGGCGATCGGCGCGAGGGTGCGCGCCTGCCGGGCTACGCCCTGGACGTGGGCCCATCGTCGAGGCAGCGCGTCACGCAGCTTCGCCTCGGAGAGGTCGTATGCCCACGAGATCAGCGACATCCGCCCACCGTAACGTCAAGATTCAGCGGACGCACGAGGCCCGCGAACGAAGGTGCCCTTAGAGCGGACAGTGACGACCAGGCCCAGTTCCCGCAGGATGCTGGTCGCGTGACGAGCCGTGCCCAGCGCCACGCCGTACTCAGCGGCCAGGCGCCGTTCGGCCGGCAACGGCGTATTGGGCTTGAGCTGCCCCGCCGCGATGAGCCTGGCCAGGTGATCGGCCAGGTGCTCGTAGATGTACTTGTCCGGATTGCTCTCCGGATCAAAGACGATGCGTTCGTCGACGGCCTGACTGCCGTCGAGGTCATCGCTCATGCTCCCTCCTGCCTCTCGGCGATACCGGTCGTGCGCCTCGCCGCGTGGTGGTGCTGCCGATCGCAGCGGGCACGTTGCCAGAGTATCCGAAGTTGGGATACTCGCGGGCTCTCCGGTCGCCTTGACAGGTGGAGAAGTCGATCTACTCGGCCGAATACCGGGAGCTCTGCCGCATCCTGCGCGAGTTGCGCAAGGAAGCTGGCCTCACACAGGTGCAGGTGGCAGAGCGTCTCGGGGTCCCGCAATCGTTCGTGAGCAAATACGAGACCGGCGAGCGGCGATTAGATGTGATCGAGCTAATAAAAGTATGCCGCACACTCGGCATAGCACCAATAGAAGTCATCTCCCAACTCGATCTTGAATGAGATGCCGAGCACTACATATGATACGTCTGCGGAAAGAGGGGAAGTACCGTAGCAGCCTTATCGAGATCCAAGACAAAGCCTTTACAGACGTCGTAGCAAATCTCAACACTCTCCTTTGTGAAAACTAGGCCACCGTCAACGATTTCTAGTCCAACTTGCTTAACCTGAGACAAAGAATTTTTCTGTATCTGACGCGAAGTGAGTCTTCCAAGACCGTGAGCAACCGCGTTTCGCGCTTCAATAAGTAGATTGAAGCGACCCCAGGAGTGCCAACCTCCCCACGATATCTGAAAGTAGGCCGCGTACGACTCTTTTCGCTCGGACCACGACATCGCTGTCTTGTCCTTTATTGTTTCAGCCATCTTTCGCTGCACGGGGTCGTCAGGGTAGATTGACCGAACAAGTAGGTCGCTAAAGAGCAAGTCGGTATAGCTCTCAGTAATGCTAACCAGCCGGAAGCAATAGCTCTGGAGTTGAATTGTTTCGTGGTCTGGCGCGCCAGGAGCGCTGAAAGTAGTAGGGATCCGGCCGATCAAGGGTCTTTCAAATTTCGCGGCCTGAAGGTACGAAATGAGCGTCGATCCAAATTGCTGTATGGCACTTTGCGTGAGCGGATGGAGGACGGTTTCGAGCATTAGGGGTTCTCCGGCAGTAGCGCAGCGAAGAGTGGTGTCGTTCCTCTCAGCGCGCGGTACTGTTTCTCGTCCATTGCCTGCTGACTTCTTAGGTTTGAAGCGCATTGGAGATACCATGAAGCCAAGGCGTCAGGCTGTGTACGTAGCAAAATGTCTACTTCTTTATATTTTACTCGCCCGACAGTCGACAATGCGAGGGCAGCTTCGGCCCTGGTCGGCGCGGTATGTTGTTTGTAAAGCATGTCCTCTATCCATTGGGTAATCTGCGTACTCCGCTCCAAATTTTCGTCGCCGACAAGCTCGAGATCGGAAATCATTCGCAAAGTCCAAATGCGCTGCCAATCACTCAAACTCAGCTCTGTAACTACAGTCTTGATGAAGTTCCTTGTGATCTCCAGGTCCGCGTTGCCCGTCTGGGAGACGTATTGCATAACCCAAGGCGTAAGCGAAGGCGTGTAGGTGACCAATTTAGCAACATCAGACAGCACAGACGGATTTTTGTCACGAATAAGAACCCGAAGTGCACGCCTTAGAAGTTTGATTTGCGCTCCGTCAAGGTTCGTGAGCTCAATCTCCCGAAAATCGGTGTCCTTCTCTTTCTTGCTCTTAACAACCGTGGATTGTATGACGTCGACGGCCCAGTCGGCGTCGTCCGCTCCGATGCCTTCAGTGTAGTCGCCAACTACATCTTCTGGGGCATTATGCACCAAATGCTCCGGAATCTCGTCGTCGATAGCCAGACCGAAATTCTCCTCCGCATACGTTGCAGCCTTTGGTGTCGTCGTCTTTGCGTCGTTGATGGTTAGCCCCACTTCGCGTGCAGCAGAATCGACGCGCTCGATAAAGTCGAGTGCTTCAGAGAAACTTGTTGCAGCGATTCTGAAGTCATCGTTGAACCGCCAGGTCGGCACCCCTTGTCTCAACAAGTCACGTTCGATCATGTATGCGTAGATCTCAGAAAGTCGATCGGAAGAGTCGAAGAGTTGTGGCACGCCGAAACCCCTACCAGTTACCTGACCGAGAAAGCCGCCCAGGAATTCGATCGCTTCGAATTCAGAGGACCGTGCCGTAAGCTCACTTGAAAGAACCGCATGATCTATGTACTGATAGAACGCAGTCAAGTCAGTCTTCACAATATACCGAACGTCTGAACCCTCCAACGTAATATGGGAGAAGAACTCTCCGAGAAGAAGGGTCTGACTATCGGGCTGTTCCACAAGTCTCGGCTGACTGCTTCTCGCGTACTCGATCGGGCCACCAATGAAGGCTAGATAAGCCTGGGGGCTTCGATCAAGCGCCGGTTCGCCCGCCAGTACCAGATCCGAGATCGCCCGGTAAATAATCCGCTCAGGAATTCCCCATATCGAGAGCGGACGAATACCGCGATGCGCCTTGCGCGTAGCTACATTGACCTGACCGCTAGGAAAAAATCCGGCCTGAAGGCGACCTTTTATCCATTTCTCTAACTTCTGCGAATTCTTTAGTGCTTCAGTCCAACCAGGCATGCGGGGAAGGAGATCCGGATCGCCTTTTGACTCCGCCTCGATTGCATCCGAAAGCTTCAGTCTGCTCACTAGTTTCGCATCCATCTTCATTAAAGCCAAGATCCTTCCCGGTCATCGGTCCATGATCGACGGCCTAGTTACCTGGGGGCGTGAGGTGAGAACTTTCTTTACGTCTTCAAGCCGCCCTGCCGGGCGGGCGCGCGGACCGAACTGGCGCGCGGCCGAGCTGGACCGCTCTGCTTGGCCCGGCCGCGCTGAACGCCGTCGGCCAGCGCGCGCACGTCAGGGAGGGGCACAAGACGGGCAGGGGGCTCCGAGTGCAGGCCACTGCCCGACCGGGCCACCTTCCCGCGATCGCCGGATGGTCAAAGCCGGGACGGGCGCCGTCAACCCCGCTGCGCGCCGATCACGCCCGCGGTGCTCACTCTGCGTCCGGAAGGTCACGGAACGTACGTCGCGGGTCGGGCGTGATCGGTTACAGGGTTGACAGCGCCCGTCCCGGCTGTGGGCGGCTTTGGATCGCGGGAAGGTGGCGCCTGGTTGGTGGTCCGGTGCCAGCCGCGCCCGCTGATCACGTTCCGTAGTGTGCGCCAGCCCGGCAACTGTGCTTTTACTGTGCCCAATGGACCCGAGGAAACCCGCAACGGCCCTGGACGACCGTCGTTTGCATCCGCGAAAGACCGAGGTCACGAGGGATGTTCAGGACCTTCCCCAGGTGCCCGGAGGAGTTGATCTCCCAACAGCGGGTTCGGGGTTCGAGTCCCTGATGGCGCACAGTCACCCCAGGTCCACGGGCCTGGGGTTTTTTTGCTGTCCGCGCCCCGCGCTGCCGCTACCGCGCTCGCGGGGTGGGCCGCCGCAGCCCACCCCGCGAGCGGTATCAACGCCCGGCCGGGAGTTCGACCCACTCCAGTGCCCACTGGTTGAGTTCCAGCAGGACCTTGCCGAGGGCCGCCCCCTTCTCGGTCAACCGGTACTCGATGCGCACCGGCGTGCTGGCGTGCACAGTCCGCTCGACGAGCCCGTCGGCCTCGAGATCCTTCAGGCGCTGCGACAGCAGCTTGTCGGTCATACCGGGAACCGCGCTGGAAATGTCGCTGAACCGGGTGGCCCCCGCCAGAAGTGCGCGCAACACCGTCGCCGCCCAGCGGCGGCCGAGCGTGTCCATCGCCGACGCGAAGTACGGGCAGTACGGCCGGATGGACTCGATGTCCAGCTCCCGCTGTGTCATGGCTCACTCCTCGACATTCCACATGGGGAAAGTCCCTATCCTCATGATAGCTACTAGCTCGACCGAGGAGCAGAATATGCCCGAGTCCCGTACGACCACACTGTCGTACGACGTTTTTGTGTCCGAGCCCATCCCCACCACCGGCACGCTCCCCACCGGGAAGCCCCAGCTGTGGTCACCCCTCTCGACGACGCTCATTTCGGGCGCGGCCGACGCGGTTCTGGTCGACCCGCCGTTCACGGCCGAGCAGACCCGTCGGGTCGGTGACTGGATCGAGCGCTCCGGCAAGCGGCTCACCCACATCTACGTCACGCACGGCCACGGCGATCACTGGTTCGGGGCGGCGGCGTTGGTCGAGCGCTTCCCCGGATCGACCGTGCACGCCACCGAAGGCACCGTCGCGCTCATGCACGCCTCGGCGTCCGGGGCCCGGAAAGCGTTCTGGGACAGGCTCTTTCCCGGGCAGATCCCCGACACCCGGGTGATCGCCCGGCCGTTGCCGGCCGAAACCCTGGCGCTGGAAGGACATCCGCTGATCGCGGTCGAGGTCGGGCACAGCGACTGCGACGACTCCACCGTGCTGCACGTGCCCGACCTCGGGCTGGTCGTCGCGGGCGACGTCGCCTACAACAACGTGCACCAGTACCTCGCCGACGGCGGGCTCGACGGCGGCATCGACGCCTGGCTGCGGGCCCTCGACAAGGTGCGGGGCCTGGCGCCCACGGCCGTGGTCGCCGGTCACAAGGATCCCGCCCGCGCCGACGATCCCGGCATCCTCGACGAGACCGCCGACTACCTGCGCACCGCCCAGCGGGTGCTGGCCGGCAAACCCGCGCCACGCGAGTTCTTCGACGAGATGGTCCGGCACTACCCGGACCGGCTCAACCCGGGCACCGTCTGGCTGAACGCGCAGAGGCTGACGTGATGCGGGCAGTTCGATTCCACGAGTTCGGCGGACCGGAGCACCTTCGCGTCGAGCAGCTCCCCGATCCACAGCCCGACGGCGAACACGTACTGATCCGGGTCACCCGTGCCGGTGTCAGCCCGCTCGACGACAAGGTCCGAGCCGGTGTGCTGCCGTCGTCGATGCGCAAGCCGCTGCCGCTGGTACCCGGCGCCAGCGCCGTGGGCCGGGTGACCGATCCGGGTGGTTCCGGGTACGCGCCGGGAACGCGAGTTCTGTTGTGCGGGTGGGGTTACGGCACGAAGACCGACGGGACCTGGCGGGAAGTGCTGGCGGTTCCGCCGACCCACCTGGTGGCCATCCCCGACGGCGTGACCGACGACGAGGCGGCGGCGTTGGTGGCCGGGTCGGGATATCTCACCGCCTGGCTGGCGCTCACCAGGGTCGTGCCCCTGCGCCCGGGACAGGTCGTGCTGGCACCGGGCATCCACGGCGCGGTGGCCTCCGCCGCGGCTCAGGTGGCGCCGGTCCTCGGCGCCGCACAGGTCATCTCCACCGCTCGTGGCGCCGACCGCGCCACCGCGATTCCGCACGACGACAAGCTCACGGTCATCGACCTCGGCCGCGAGACCCTGGCCGAGGGCGTCGCACGGGTGACCGGCGGCTCCGGCGTGGACATCGTGCTCGACCCGCTCGGCGGCGACATCACCGGTCCGGCGCTGGGCACCCTGCGGTCCGGCGGAACCCTGGTCAGCATCGGCTACACCGCGGGCACCAAGGCCACGATCGACGTCACCGACCTGATCTGGAAAACCGTGAAGATCGCCGGTTTCCTCTTCACCGCGTTCACCCAGCAGGAGATCGCCGACACCTACCGCACCCTGCTGGAGCAGCTCGCCACCCGTGCCCTGAAACCGGCGGTCGACCGGATCTACCCGCTCGAACAGGCGGCCGACGCGCAACGGCGCGTCGTCGAGGACCGTCCGCCCGGCCGGGTGTTCCTCGACCCGACCGGCACCGACCACCAGAATCGTCCCGACACCAAGGGAGCGACCACATGACCCTCACCTCCGAGCACGGGACGATCACGCTCGAACGCGACGGGCACATCCTGCTGATCGGCCTCAACCGGCCGCAGAAGCACAACGCGTTCAACCTCGCGATGCTGCACGACCTCTCCCGCGCCTACGCCCTGCTCGAATCGGACGACGACCTGCGCTGCGGTGTGCTGTTCGCGCACGGCGAGCACTTCACCGCGGGACTGGACCTGGCCGACGTCGGCCCGGCAATCCAGTCGGGCACCGGTTTCTACCCGGAAGACGGCCGCGATCCGTGGCGCCTGGACGGGGACTGGACCACCCCGGTCGTCGCCGCCGCCCAGGGCCGCGTGCTCACGCTGGGCATCGAGCTGCTCCTCGCCGCCGACATCCGGGTCGCGGCCCGCGACACCCGCTTCTCCCAGCTCGAGGTCCGCCGCGGCATCTACCCGTTCGGCGGAGCGACCCTGCGCTTCCCGCGCGAAACCGGCTGGGGCAACGCCATGCGCTGGATGCTCACCGGCGACGAGTTCGACGCCGCCGAGGCCCACCGCATCGGTCTCGTCCAGGAGGTCGTCAGCGCCGACCCCGTGGCACACGCGGTCGCGATCGCCCGCAGCATCGCCGACACCGCCGCGCCGCTCGGCGTCCGCGCCGTGCTCGAGTCGGCACACCGCGCCCGCGACCACGGCGACCCGGCCGCCATCGAGGAGCTCACCCCCACCGTCACCCGGCTGTTCGCCACCGCCGACGGTCAGGAGGGCATCCAGTCGTTCATCGAGCGGCGCAAGGCGGTCTTCACCGGCCGGTAGGAGCACCCGTCAGCGCGCTCCTACCGCCGGGAGGCCGGACCGGGCCCCACCCCGGTCCGGCCTCCCTTCGATCCCAACGACAGCCAGATCAACCCACTCGTTCGAGCGGGGCGTGGCCGGTCGTCACACGACTTCTTCCAGCGTGACACGGCGTCCCTCGACAATCGAACGCCAGCCTGCCAACGCTGCTTGCAGGGCTTGCAGCGCATCACGGCCGTCGGCGGCGATGTCGTCCGGGGCCGCACCCGCTTTGGCGGCCGCGATGGCGTTGCCGAACGAGCTGAGCTGGTCGATGTAGGACTGCGCGTAGCGCGTGGGGAAGAAGTCGACGAGGCGCGGAGTCGTGAACCCTCCGGCACCGATGCGCGTCGCCTGCGGGAGCGCCTCGTTCCCGGCGTGCAGCGTGCCCGCTTCGCCGTGCACCTCGATGCGCTGGTCGAACCCGTACGAGGTGGCGCGGCAGTTGTCGATCCCGATGAGCGTCCCGCGGGCCATTTCGAGGATGAGGAAGACGGTGTCGGTGTCGCCGACGGCCAGCGCGTCGGTGTCGAAGGTCCCGGTCCCGCGGGCGGTCACGGCCACGATGTCGTCATCGACGAGATACCGCGCCGTGTCGAAGTCGTGGATCGTCATGTCGCGCAGCATGCTGCCCGCCGAGCGCGGGTAGCCGGGAGGCGGCGGGAACGGGTCGCGCGAGATGATGTGCACCGAGCGGACCGGTCCGGTCTCCGTGCCGATTCTCGCCTTGAGATCCCGGAACAGCGGGTCGAACCGCCGGTTGAAGGCCGTCCGCAGCACCAGACCCTTCTCGGCGGCCAGTGCCGTGAGGTGCCGTACTTCCTTTACGTCTTCGGACAACGGCTTCTCACACAGCACGTGCAGGCCGGCGTCGAGCGCCAGCGTGGTGTGCTCGACGTGGAACGGAGTGCTCGAGGCGACGAGGGCGGCGTCCAGTTCCAGGCCGGCGGACAGAAGCTCGTCCACCGACTCGAAGGTTTTCGCACCGAGCTGCGCGGCGGCTGCCCTCGCGTCCGGATTCGCGTCCGCGACCGCACGGACGTTGATCGGCAGGTTCCCGCTGGCGATGGCCTTCGCGTGGACCTGCGCGATCCGGCCGAAGCCCAGTAGCGCGATGTCGGTCATAGAGCACTCCCTCGTGTCCGCTGGTGACCAGTGGCTTGACCATAGCCGCAGATCCTGTATTTTCGAAATAGTCGGAGATATTCGTTACGTAGTCGTCGGACTCCTCACCGTGGAAGGCCCCAGGCAATGGCGCAGGATGTTGATCTCTTGGCAACGTGTTGGACGACGGCTGGCTCCGCCGGGCCGCTCATCGGCAATGACCACAGTGAGTTCGGGCTCCTCGATCGGATCTCGGCCGCGGCCGAAGCGGGCTTCACGGGTTTCGGGCTGCTCCTGGAGGACCTGCAGATCGCCGAGAAGTCCGTCGGGTGGTCCCAGGTCCGCGACCACTTGCGTGCCTCGGGCATCGAGCACATCGAGATCGAGATGCTCAACGACTGGTTCCGCACGGGCGCGGCGCGGCAGAAGTCCGATGAGGACCGCGCGTACCTCCTGCGGGCGGCGCACTTCTTCCACCCCCGGCACGTGAAGGTCGGCGGCAGCATCGACGGTGAGGCACTCGACGTGGCCGTCGTCGGTGATGCGCTCGGCTCGGTGTGCGACGACTTCGCCGAGGCGGGGTGCGCTGTCGCGTTCGAGATCATGCCGCACGGCAACGTGAACACGATCGGCAAGGGCGTGGCCATCGTCGACCGGGCCAACCGCGCCAATGCGGGGTTGATGATCGATCTCTGGCACATCAGCCGGTCGGCCAGCACGTTCGAGGAGATCGCGGCGCTGCCCGGCCATTACGTGGTCGGCGTCGAACTCGATGACGGACCCGCGGAGCCGCTGGGCGACGATCTGCTCCACGAGACGCTGCACGACCGGAACCTGACCGGTGAAGGGGGGATGGACGTGGCGGGCTTCGTCGCCGCGATCCGTGCCACCGGGTTCTCCGGTCCCTGGGGCGTGGAGATCATCTCCGACGAGCATCGTGCCCGCGCGCTCAAGGACCAGGCGCACGAGTCCTACCGGACGGCCAGGAGGTTCCTGTGACGGACACGCTTGGCATCGCCTGCCTCGGGGTCACTCATCCGCACGCTTCCGGACGGGTCCGGAAGATGATCGGGACGCCGGGCGTGCGGGTGGTGGGCGCGGCCGACGACGCGGATGTCATCGAACCGTTCACGCGGCTGCTGAACATCCCGCGCAGGTCCGCCGACGAGCTGCTGGCGGATCCCGGCGTCCACGCGGTGCTGATCCACTCGAAGAGCAAGGACATGACACCGCTGGCGGTACGCGCCATGCGCGCGGGCAAGGCGGTCCTGGTCGAGAAGCCGGGCGGGGCGTCGGTGTCCGACCTGAAGGAACTCACCGAGGTGGCGGAAGAGACCGGATCGGTCTGCCAGGTCGGGTTCACCTACCGCTTCTCACCGGCGATCACCGCGGCCAGCGAGATCCTGCGAGCGGGAGCCCTCGGGGACGTGCTCCAGGTGCGTGCGCACGGGGCCTGTTCCCTGGACGAGGCCGCGACATCGCACATCAACCTGCCGGACGACATGGGAGGCGCGTTCTGGGTCATCGGTTCGCACATCGTCGACCTCGTCCTGTCCCAGTTCGGGGTTCCGGTATCGGTGAACGGGCGGGTGTCGAAGCTTCCTGGCGACCAGCGTTCCGCTTACCGCGAGGACGCCGCGGTCGCCATCCTCAACTACCCGGACCGCTCCGTCTCGATCGACTTCTTCTCCTGGGACTCCATGCCCTGGGTGGAGAGCTGGGTCATCGAGGCACACGGAACGGGCGGCAGCCTGTACACGCGCCCGCTCCCGGTCGGCTTCGACCTGTTCCTCGCCAACGGTTTCGCCGGCTATCCGAAGGGATGGACGCGATGGTCGGAAAGCGCGTTCCCGGAGCCCTGGGCCGCGCACACGACGGAGTACTCACCGGAGCTCGCGGAGATCGCGAACACCGAGTTCTTCGACATCGAGGGCGACGCCTTCCTGCGGGCGGTCCGGGGCGAAGCGCAGGTTGTCGTGACGCCGAGGGACGCCTACAACGCGGCGCACGTCATCGAGACCGTGTACCGCTCCTCCGCCGAGGGCGGCGCTGAGGTCAAGGTCTGAGCCAGGTCTGCGGACCGGACCGGGATGGAAGCCGGCGATGTCGAAGGGGGCATGGTGCGGGACGGGTGTATTCCCACGATGTCAGGGCGTGCCGCCCTCTTCGACATGGACGGCACGCTCGTGGACTCGACCGAGGTGGTCGAAACACTGTGGACGGAGTTCGGTGCGCGGCACGGCATCGAGCCCGCCCGGATCCTGAGCTACGCACACGGGCGGCAAAGCCGCGACATCGTCGCGCGGTTCCTGCCGGAGACGAGCGTCGACGCGGCCACCGCCGCACTCCTCGAGGAAGAACTCAACCGGCTCGAGGAGATCAGGGCGGTTCCCGGGGCCCCGGAGTTCCTGACCCGGGTCGCCGCCCATGTGCCGGTGGCCATCGTGACGTCCGCTCCGCGCCGGCTCGCCGAGGCGCGCCTGGCGGCGGCCGGCGTGCCGGTTCCCGACGTCCTCATCAGCGGTGGCGATGTGCGCACCGGCAAGCCGGCGCCGGAGGGCTACCTCCTGGCCGCGCGGCGACTGCGGATCCCCGCAGGGGCGTGCCTGGCGTTCGAGGACGCCGAAGCCGGGCTGGCCGCGGCGATGGGCGCAGGGGCGTTCACGGTGGTTGTGGGCAACCACGATTCCCCGCGCGCCAACGCGCTGCCGAGGCTGCCGGATTTCACGAACCTGTCCGTCACCGGCAGAGCGGGGGCCGTCACGATCTCGAGTACCCCCGACGCGCCGGTGACCCGGCGGGAACCTCGCCGGCCATGAGGCCGGCGAACGCCGCCCGCCGGATCATTCCAGATGGGACGCGGCCTTCTCGATGTGCTCTCGCAGCAGCCGGCAGGCGAGCTCTTCGTCCCGGTCGACCGCCGCTTTCAAGATCGCCCGATGCTCCTCGTCCGGATCCCGAGCGGTATCGCGGGCGGGCGGCAGAGACCATCGCCGGTACAGCTCGGCTGCATCGCGGAACCGGGCCGCGACGTTGAGCAGGCGACGATTGCGACAGCCGCTGAGGAGGGCGTGATGGAAGGCGGCATGCGCCACCGCCCACTCCTCGGTGAGGTGATCCGGCGACGTCTCGTCGTGCCGGGGCGTGCGCTCGAGCACGTGCAGGGACGCGACAGCAGCGCCTTCCCACGCGATGTCGCCCTCGCGAACGGCGTGACGCAAGGCCGCCACCTCGATGTCGATGCGCGCCTCGGTCAGATCGGCCAGGTCTTCGTCGGACAGGCGAACCACGCGGAACCCTTGTTGCGCGAACGACTCGACGAGCCCGGTCTCCACCAGCCGCTGCAGGGCCTCGCGCAGTGTGCCCATCGAGCAGTCGTACTTCTCCACCAGCGCCGCGAAGGGCAAGCGCGCCCCCGGCTTGAGGAGCCCCCCGAGAATCTCCGCACGGATCGCCTCGAAGACGACCGCACTCCGAGTTGTGGCAATCGGGGCGGACCCCGCGCCCTCAGTCATTGTCTGCCTCCTTCGATGAAGTCAACCATAGCATCGTCCTCAAATCCACAGGATTTTCGAAATAATGTTGCTTTTTCGTAGGGTGCCTGTTTCGATGATGCCCCAGGGAGAGTCGCCGCAGTCGGCACCTCCGCGAGTTCCGACCCACAAGGAGCACCATCGATGCACGTCGAAGCCGCCGTCATCGCTTCCCGGGGCGCAACGCCCACTGTCACTCGTGTCGAGCTGGACGCGCCCCGCGAGGACGAGGTCCGCGTGCGCATGGTGGCCTCGGGCGTGTGTCACACCGATGCGATCATCCGCGACCAGGTGTACCCGACGCCGCTGCCGGCGGTCCTCGGTCACGAAGGTGCCGGGGTCGTCGAGTTCGTCGGTTCCGCGGTGACGCGGGTCGGCGTCGGTGATCACGTGCTCTTGTCGGCGAACTCGTGCGGGCACTGCACACCGTGCCTGAGCGGGAGCCCGGCCTACTGCGCAGACCTCTTCGCCCGCAACTTCGGCGGCCGGCGCCCGGACGGCAGCACGTCCTTCACCGACGACCACGGGCAGACCGTCTCCTCCCACTTCTTCGGCCAGTCGTCGTTCGCGAGTTACGCCAACGTCGCCGAGCGCAGCCTGGTGAAGGTCGACCCGGACGTCGATCTGACCCTCGTCGCGCCCCTGGGCTGCGGGATCCAGACCGGTGCCGGCGCCGTTCTCAACGAGTTGCGGCCGGCGCTGGGATCGACCTTCGCCGTGTTCGGCGCCGGGGCGGTCGGCGCGGGCGCGATCATGGCCGCGGTCATCGCCGGGTGCTCACGCATCGTCGCCGTGGACATCAACGACTCGCGCCTCACCCTCGTGCGCGAGCTCGGCGCCACGGACGTGATCAACAGCAAGAGCGAGGACGTCACCGCGCGGCTCGACGCGATCACCGGTGGCGCCGGGCTGAATTTCGCACTGGACACGACGGGACGGCCCCAGGTGCTCCGGACCGCCGCCGACGCGCTGGGCACACGCGGAGCGGTCGCCCTCGTCGGCGCATCGCTGCCGGGCACGGAGGTCTCCTTCGAGATCGGCGAATCCCTGAACAAGGGGTGGTCGTTCCGCACGATCATCCAGGGCAGCTCGGTGCCGCAGGTGTTCATTCCCCAGCTGATCGGCCTCTGGCAGCAGGGGCGTTTCCCGTTCGACAAGATCATCCGCCACTACGAGCTCAGCGACATCGCGACCGCCTTCGCCGACTCCGAGCACGGCCGGACAGTCAAACCCGTCCTGGTCTTCTAGACCGTTCCAACCACCAGCCAGGAGTGCACATGTCATCCAACCCGTTCACGTCCGGACCAGCCCGGCACTTCATCGACGGCGAGTGGGCCGCGACCGGCCCGGTACGTGAATCGCGGAACCCGGCCACGGACGAAGTCCTGGGCACCTTTCACGACGGTGGATCCGAGGCCGCCAACGCCGCGATCGATGCGGCGGACAGGGCGTTCAGGACGAGCTGGTGGCGGTCGGACCGCGAAGCCAGGGCGCGGGCACTGTGGGAGCTGTCGCTGGTGCTGGAGCGCAACCTCGACCGGATCGCGACCGCGATCACGCTGGAGAACGGCAAGCCACTGCGAGAGGCGCAGTTCGAACTGAGCATCGCGGCGCCGAAGCTGCGCTACTTCGCCGGGCTCGCGCTGACGGATCTGGGCACGGCCGCCGAGACCGCGGGCGGGATGTCGATGCTGCTGCGGGAACCGGTGGGAGTGGCCGGCGTGATCGTCCCGTGGAACTCCCCGGGAGTGCTGACCATCCGGTCGCTCGCGCCGGCGCTGGCGGCCGGATGCACCGTCGCGGTGAAGATGCCGGCCCAGACGGCCCTCACCAACGCACTCGTCGCGGAGGTGTTCGCACAGGTGGAGTCGTTGCCTGCGGGCGTGGTGAACTTCTTCACCGAGTCCGGCGACGAGGGCGCCAAGGAAATCGTCGCGAACCGGGCCGTCGGGGTGATCAGCTACACGGGAAGCTCGGCCGTCGGTGCCCGGATCATGGCCGCCGCGGCACCCCAGCTCAAACGAGTGTCCCTGGAACTCGGCGGGAAGACGCCGATGATCGTGTTCGACGACGCCGACCTCGACGCCGTGGTCCCCACACTGCGTGCGGCGGTGACCACCTTCGCCGGTCAGTTCTGCATGACCGGCAGCAGGGTGCTGGCCCACGAAGCGATCGCCGGCGAACTGCGCGACCGCCTCGCCGCCGCGCTCGCGTCGGTGAAGCTCGGCCCGGGCATCGACCCGGCCAGCGAGATGGGCCCCCTGATCGACCACGCCTCGGTCGACCGCGTCGACCGCCTCGTCACCGGCAACGAGGCGGAGGTCATCCTCCGCGGCGGTCCGGTGGACGGTCCGGGCGCGTTCTACCGTCCTTCCCTGGTGGGCGTGACCGACCTGCAGTCACCCCTGATCCAGCAGGAGCTGTTCGGCCCCGTCGCGACCTTCGAGACGTTCCGTGACGAGGACGAGGCGGTGCGGAGGGCGAACGCCACGGACTACGGGCTGTCCGCATCGTTGTGGACCGCCGACGGCGGGCGGTCGCTTCGGATGTCGCGGGCGATCGAGGCCGGCACGGTCTGGACGAACGCCTGGGCGCAGATATTCGACCAGTTCGAAGAAGGCGGCTACAAGCACAGCGGAGTCGGCCGTCTCAACGGCCCGGGCGGCCTCGCCGAATTCCAGGAAGTCAAGCACGTCTACCGCGCCGCTGTCTGAGCGCACCAGCACGACACGAAGGTTTCACACATGAGTGCAGAAAATCGCGTTGCCATCATCGAGAACGACAACGCCGGGATCTTGCGGGACACCGCGGTCTCCCACATCGGGTTCCGGGTGCCGGACGTGCCGGCGAGCGAGGCGTTCTACGCCAACGTCCTCGGGCTGGTCCGGCAGGAGGAGCTGCCCGACGGCGGCGTACGGCTCGGGTGGGGCACCGGCCATCACGTCATCGACCTGCTGCCCGGTGAGTCACGGCTGGACCACTTCGGATTCGAGGTCCGCGACCCCGGCGGCGTGGCGGGAATCCGTCATCGGCTGACGACCGCGGGTTACGAGGTCACCGATCTCGACCCGGGTTTCGTCGACTTCGCCGCCGGACCGGTCGAGGCGATCTCGGCCGTCAGCCCCGACGGCGTCCCCGTGCACTTCCACTCGGCGGTGTGGCGGCAGGGCGAAACCGCCGCCGACACCGGCCGGCGTCCAGTCAAGTTCCAGCACACCACCATCGGCACGGACGACGTGCAACGGCAGGTCGACTTCTTCGCCAATGCCGTCGGCTTCCGCGTCACCGACCAGCTCTCCGACGGCCGCTTCTGCTGGCTGCGCAGCAACAAGGACCACCACACGCTCGCGATCGTGCACGTGGGGCGGTCCGGGGTTCTGGACCACTACTCGTACGACCTCGCGGAGTGGGAGGACTTCAAGTCCTGGTGTGACCGGCTCACCGAGCTCGGGGTCACCGTGCAGTGGGGACCGGGACGGCACGGACCCGGCAACAACCTGTTCGTGTTCTTCGACGACCCGGCCGGCAACCACATCGAACTGTCGGCCGAGATGGAGAAGTTCTACGACGACCAGGTGGAGTACGTGGCCCGTAAGTGGCATCCGGTACCCGAGAGCGTGAACCTCTGGGGTGGTCAGCTTCCCCATTGGCGCAAGACCAGCGAAGGCCACCGCGGAGCCGCGGAGGCGGGCCGGTGAAGTACGTCAGCTACCAGATCGAGGGATCTGCACGCGTCGGCGTCGTCGAAGGGGACACGATCGTCCCGCTCGGAGACGCCACGCTCACCGTCAACGCCGGAACCGACGCGCTGCAAGCGGCCCCCCGGCACGAAACCCGTCGCGTCCCGCTCGCGCAGGTGAGCCTTCTGCCGGCGAGCCCGGCCCCGAAGAAGATCTTCTGCGTCGGGCTCAACTACCTCGATCACGTCGAGGAAACCAAGCGGGAACTCCCCCGCTATCCGGTGCTCTTCCCGAAGTTCGCCTCGAACCTGATCGCAGCCGGCGCGCCCATCCAGCTTCCGCCCGAGTCGCGCCAGGTGGACTGGGAGGGTGAACTCGCCGTGATCATCGGCAGACCCGGCCGGCGTATCGCCCGCGGCGACGCACTGGACCACGTCCTCGGATACTCCATCGCCAACGACATCACCGTCCGGGACTACCAGTACAAGACCCACCAATGGTTGCAGGGAAAGGCCTGGGACGGCTCGACCCCGCTCGGACCGTGGATCGTGACTCCCGACCAGATGGACCTGACCACGGCGGGCATCCGCACGATCCTGAACGGCGAGGTCGTGCAGGAGTCCACGTTGTCCAAGCTGATCTTCGACGTCCCGCGGCTGGTGTCGGAGCTGTCCGAGTTCACCGCGCTCGAACCCGGGGACGTGATCCTCACCGGGACGCCCGGAGGAGTCGGTTACCGCAGGAACCCCCAGGTTTTCCTCAAGCACGGTGACGAGATCCGCGTCGAGATCGACGGTATCGGCCGGATCACGAGCACAGTCGCCGACGAGGTCGCAGCGGGAGGAAGGCCCGCCTCGGTCGGGTAGCAGATTCCGGAGTCCGACAACGATGTCCAAGGGACCACACGATGACCCAACTTTCGTACATATTGGAGATGCGCTCCATCACGAAGAAGTTTCCGGGTGTGACCGCGCTCTCCGGCGTCAACCTCGAAGTGCGCAGCGGCGAGATCCACGCGATCTGCGGGGAGAACGGTGCCGGCAAGTCCACCCTGATGAAGGTGCTCTCGGGTGTCTACCCGTACGGCTCCTACGACGGTGACATCATCTACCGCTCGGAAGTAATGCGCTTCGCCAACGTCCGGCAGAGCGAGGCCGCCGGGATCGGCATCATCCACCAGGAACTGGCGCTCATCCCCGAGCTGTCGATCACCGAGAACATCCTCCTGGGCAACGAAACCGCCCGGTTCGGTGTCATCGACTGGGTCAGCGCACAGCGGCGGGTTCGCGAGCTCCTGGGGTGGGTGGGACTCGACGATCACCCCGACACGCTCGTCAAGTCCCTCGGAGTGGGCAAACAGCAGCTCGTGGAGATCGCGAAGGCCCTCCACAAGTCGGTCAAGCTGCTCATCCTCGACGAACCGACGGCGGCGCTCAACGAGACCGAGTCGCAGCACCTCCTCGGTCTCATCGTGGGTCTCAAGGAGCGCGGCGTCACGTCGATCATGATCTCGCACAAGCTCAACGAGATCGAACAGGTCGCCGACTCGATCACCGTGCTGCGGGACGGACGGTCGATCGAAACGCTCGACCTCCAGGGCGGAAGCGTCGATGAGGACCGCATCATCCGCGGTATGGTCGGGCGATCGCTGGAGAACCGCTTCCCGCCGCGCACCCCGGACATCGGCGACACGCTCTTCGAGGTCCGGAACTGGACGGTTCAGCACGCGCTCGATCCCGGCCGCCTCGTCTGCAAGGACGTGAACCTCTCGGTCCGGCGAGGCGAAATCGTCGGTCTCGCCGGGCTCATGGGCGCCGGGCGGACCGAGCTCGCGATGAGCGTGTTCGGACGTTCCTACGGCACCTACGTCAGCGGTGAGATCTTCAAGAACGGCCGCCCGATCAAGGTGGGCAACGTCCGGGAAGCCATCCGGCACCGCATCGGCTACGTCAGCGAGGACCGCAAAGGGCTCGGCCTCAACCTCCTCGACAGCGTGCGGCGCGCGACCGTGTCCGCCCGGCTGGACAAGGTGTCCTCTCGCGCCGGTGTCGTCGACGAACTCCAAGAGCACGAGATCGCCGAGCGGTACCGGGCGGCGCTGGGAACGAAGGCGGCAACCGTCGACGTCGGCGTGGGCAAGCTGTCCGGCGGCAACCAGCAGAAGGTCGTCCTCTCGAAATGGATGTTCACCGATCCCGAAGTGCTGATCCTGGACGAACCGACACGGGGAATCGACGTCGGTGCCAAGTACGAAATCTACAAGATCATCAATGACCTGGCGGCCGCCGGAACCGGGATCATCCTGATCTCCTCCGAACTGCCCGAGGTACTGGGTCTCTCCGATCGCATCTACACGATCTTCGAAGGCCGGATCACCAACGAGTTCACGGCCGCCGAAGCGACATCCGAGGCACTGATGGTCAGTATGACCTCGACCAGAAAGGCGGGTGCCGCCGCATGAGTACCAAGCCTTCGCCCGTGCGCGCGCTCACCGGCGGCCGCGGCATCAGCCAGTACAGCATGACGATCGCCCTCGTCGTCATCATCCTCGTCTTCGAGCTGTGGACCGGCGGTGTCACGCTGGACCCGACGAACGTGATCAACGTCGTCCAGCAGTACTCCTACATCCTGATCCTGGCCGTCGGCATGGTGATGGTGATCATCAACGGGCACATCGACCTGTCCGTCGGGTCGGTCTCGGCCTTCGTCGGGATCGTCGTGGCCCAGTCCATGTCGGTCTGGCACCTCCCGGCAGGACTCGCGATGCTCCTCGGGCTGGGCATCGGCGCCCTCGTCGGCGCCTGGCAAGGCTTCTGGGTCGCCTACGTTCGCGTACCGGCGTTCATCGTCACCCTCGCCGGCATGCTCATCTTCCGCGGCGCCAACCAGGTGGTGGGCAACTCGACCGCGACCACCACGCCGGAGTCGTTCAACTGGATCGGCGCGGGATTCCTGCCCGACTTCGGTCCGGACACCGGTTACAACAACCCCACGCTCATCCTCGGCGCCGTCGTCGTGGCGGCCATCGCCTGGCTCGAGATCCGCGCTCGCCGACGTCGTCACAAGATGGGCGAGGTCCCCCGCCCCCGCTGGGTCTCGGTGGTGAAGGTCCTGGTGCTCGGCGGGATCACGGTCTACGCGACGTTGCTGCTGGGTGGCGGGCGGATCGGCACGAGCCTCCCGGTCGCGGGCATCATCAGCGGGGTCCTGGTCATCGTCTACTCGTTCGTGACCTCGAAAACCGTGTTCGGCCGCCAGATCTACGCGGTCGGCGGCAACTCGCAGGCCGCCGCCCTGTCCGGTGTCGACACCCGGCGCGTCAGCTTCTTCGTCATGATGAACATGTCGGTCCTCGCGGCGGTCGCCGGAATGGTGTTCGTCGGTAACTCGAACGCCTCCGGGCCCTCCGACGGAACCAACTGGGAGCTCGACGCCATCGCGGCGGTCTTCGTGGGCGGCGCGGCCATCTTCGGCGGTGTCGGAACCGTGCCGGCCTCCATCGTCGGAGCCTTCGTCATGGCCTTCCTCGCCAACGGCTTGTCGCTGAAGGGCATCGACCAGAACATCGTGTCCATCATTCGCGGCATGGTGCTGCTCGCGGCTGTCGCGTTCGACGTCTACAACAAGACGCAGGGCAAGCCGTCGCTGACGGGACTCGTGCTGAACGGCGTTCGGCGCAAACGGGCTCGCGCCGCCCCCGAGGTCATCTCCGGGGATCTGCCATCCGAAGCGGGTGACCGCAGGGAAAAAGCATCGCTGGGCTGATGTCGCTCAGCGCGGCGATCACGGGCCGGTCAACGAGGACCGCGCCTGCCTCCACACAGCAAGGAATTGACGACATGCGTAGAAAACTACTGGCCGCTGCGGCAGCCACCGCCGTCGCCGCAATCGCGCTCACCGGATGTTCCCAGCGGAACGCCGAGTCCGGGGCGACGGCCCTCAAGGTGGGCGACACCATCGGAGTCGCCCTCCCCACCAAGACTTCCGAGAACGTCGCCAACTACGAGCGATACTGGCAGGACGCCCTGACCAAGGCCGGGTTCAAAGCCGACATCCAGTACGCGTCGAACTCCAACCCGGTGCCGGACCAGCAGAACCAGATTCAGTCGATGGTCACCAAGGGCTACAAGGTCATCGCGATCTCCGCGCAGGACGGCGGCCAGCTCGGCAACCAGTTGGCGCAGGCCAAGAAGGCGGGCGTGACGATCATCGCCTGGGACCGGAACATCGTCAGCACGGAAAATGTCGACTACTACGTGAGTTTCAACAACTTCAAGGTCGGGCAGCTGCAGGCCCAATCACTCCTCGAGGGGCTCAAGAAGAAGAATCCGAACGGGCCGTGGAACGTCGAGCTGTTCGCCGGAGCCGCCACCACGAACCTCTCGACCATCTTCTTCAACGGCGCCATGAGCGTGCTCGACCCCCTCATCAAGTCCGGGCAGGTCGTCGTGCCCTCCGGGCAAACCGGATTCCAGCAGGTGGCGACCGAGGGCTGGCTCGGCCAGAACGCCCAGAACCGCATGACGAACCTGATCACCAGCACCTACGCCGGCGGCAGGCAGCTCGACGGAGTGCTTTCGCCGAATGACACCTTGGCGCGCTCCATCATCACCGCCCTCCGGCAAGCGGGGCTGTCCGGCCAGGTCGTCACCGGCATGGACGGCGACAAGGCATCGGTCCCCCTGATCATGGACGGGACGCAGTACTGCACCGTGTACAAGGACAGCGGCGTCGAGGCGCAGGCCGCGGTCGATCTGATCAGCCAGCTGGCCCAGGGCAAGCAGCCGACCGTCGTGGCCGACGACAAGGACAACGCCTGGAACGGCGTCAAGGTCGTGCCCGCGGTCCTGGTCCCGCCGGTGCTGGTCACCAAGGACAACGCGGCCGAAGCGTTCCAGGGCAACCCCGAACTCGCGGCACTGGCGAAGACGAACAAGTAGCGAGGGCACCGCCGTGCGGGGGAGGCGACAGCGCCGTCGCCTCCCCACCTGCCCGGACTTCCCCGGCACGCACGCCGTACCCGCCGCCCGCTCCCGGAACCCGGGTGCGGCGAACCCCACGGAGAATCCCAGGAGGAGCCGGCTCATGCTGGATCATCAAGGACGGCCGGCCACCCACGGCCGGATCGCCGTCAACGGCACTCGTCTGCACTATGTGGTCGCCGGCTCGGGCGAACCGCTCCTGCTGCTGCACGGTGTCCCGAAATCACTGCACTACTGGCACCTGGTGCTGCCGCTGCTGACCCCCCACTACACGGTCATCGCCCCCGACATCCGCGGCTTCGGCGACTCGGCCCGCCCCGATTCCGGCTACGACATGCGCACCGTGAGTGATGACCTGGCCGAACTGGTCACGGGACTGCGCTACTCCTCCGTCAAGGTCCATGGTGAGGACTGGGGGGCGGCGTTCGGCTATGCACTGGCCGCGTACCACCCGGAACTGGTGGAGAAGTTGTCGTACGCCGACATGCTGTTGCCGGGCTACGGCCTGACCGAAGGCGCCTACTACACGCCCGAGAACGTCAAGTCCGGCCACTGGGTGTGGCACCTCAACCTGTTCGCGCTCCGCGACTACCCGGAGATGCTCATCCCCGGGCACGACCGCGAATTCTGGACCGCCTTCATGCGCGACGAGTGCGTCAACCCGGACGCCATCACCGACGAGGACATCGACATCTTCCTGCGCGGCTGTACCGCGCCGGGCGGGCTACGGGCGATCCTCAACGTGTACCGCGCCGCGTTCGAAAACTCCGAGCAGACCCGGAAGAACCCGAAGCTGAAGCAGAAGACCCTCGGCATCGGCGCGAGTTACTGGCTCGGCGACGAAGTCAAGCGCATCGTCAGCAGCATCGCCGAGGACTGGAGCTATGTGTGCATGGACTGCGGGCACAGCCTCGCCCTGGAGAAGCCACACGAGCTGACCGAGATCCTGCTCGACTTCTTCCAGGGCGACTGAACCCGGTGGCGCTTCGTCCCCCGGGAATGTGTTCAACCGGAACAGCCGCTACGACAGGGAGGAACGAATCTTGGGAAAGCTCGACGGCAAGACCGCTATCGTGACGGGTGCGGCACAAGGACTGGGTGAGGGTATCGCGCGGCGGTTCGCCGACGAGGGCGCGACGACGATCATCGTGGATCGCGCCGACGCCTCCGACCTGGCGGACGGCCTGCCGCTGAGCAGCGCAGGCAAGAAGGCCACCGCGGTCGTCGCCGATGTGACCGACAGTGCGGTGGCCGAAATGGTGATCGCCGAGACGGTCGGCCGGCACGGCCGGCTCGACATTCTCGTGAACAACGCCGGGACCTACCGCGTCCGCAACATCATCGACGAGACCGATGAGAGCTTCCAGAAGCAGTTCGCGGTCAACACCTACGCGGTGTTCGCGTGGTCGCGGGCTGCGGGGCGCGGCATGCGCGACCAGGGCTGGGGCCGCATCATCAGCACTTCGTCCCAGTTGGGGAAGGTCGCGCGGGAAGGCTACGGGATATATTCGGCGTCCAAGGCCGCCGTGATCCTCTTGACCCAGGCGCTGGCACTCGAGCTGGGACCGTATGGAGTGACCGCCAACGCGATCTGCCCCGGGACCATGGCCACCCAGCTTCTGTCGACGGCTGACGGACGGCCCGGCATGGAATACGCCGCGGAACTGGGCGTCGATCTCGATACCGCGTTCCGGGATTACGTGGCCGAAAGGATTCCGGTCGGTCGCCTCGGCGTGCCCGGCGATATCGGCGCTCTGGCGGCATTCCTGGCCAGCGATGACGGCGGGTTCATCACCGGAGCCGCGCTGAATCTGACCGGCGGTGAGCAGGTCTTCTTCTGACGTCAGCCCGGTCCGGTCAAGCGGATGCGTTCACCGGCTCGCGCCGGCCGGTACCACCGGCGCGACCGGGACCACCCGGATCCGGCACTGCGCGTCGCGCGGAACCACCTCGACCGGCGTCCACGCCGTCACCGGACGGAGCCGGGTTGAAGACCGCGGCGCGTGGCGTCCCTTGCACGGTGAACAACGTCCGGATACCGGCATTATCGCGACAACAATTTCCTGCATTGTGGCGGTAACGTTCGCGATCACGGAAACGACAAAGCGGCTGAATTGCCCCGAGATCGTTTTCCGGAAAAGGACGTCCCCCCATGCGTATGATCAGTCGCGTTCTCGGCACGGCCGCGGTCGCCGGTATCGCCCTGCTGGGTCCGGCACCCGCGGTGTTCGCCGCGCAGCCGGCCGACCGGTACAACTGCAGCGATTTCGCCTACCAGGAAGACGCGCAGGCCGTTCTCGACCAGGACCGGTCCGACCCGAACAACCTGGATCGCGACAAGGACGGAATCGCCTGCGAAGACCGGCCGCACCGGCCCGCCACGCAGCCGTCCACGCCGACCAGCAGCCGCAGCCCCGAGGCGCCGCCGGTGACCCCGACGAAGACCGGCGCGGCCGACCTGGACTGCGCCGACTTCGCGACCCAGGCGCAGGCCCAGGCGGTCCTGGACGCCGACCGCAGGGACCCGAACCACCTGGACGCCGACCACGACGGCTACGCCTGCGAGTCCCGGTTCGGCGAGAAGAAGGCCGCGGGCGGCGGTACGCAGATCAAGGTCAAGCCGGTCGGCGGCGTGGCCACCGGCGGCGGTGACGCCGGTGAGCCGGGTGCGGGCCCGGCCGTGGCGGTCGGCGCGCTCGCGCTGGTCGGCGGCGGCGCCGGCACCGTGCTGCTGATGCGGCGGCGCGCCGGCCGATGACGAGCGCACGTTGGCGCCGGTGGCTCGCGATCGCGGCCATCGGCGCCGCTCTCACCGCTTGCGGCGCTCCCGCGGTCCCGGCGCCCGCGCCGCAGGCACCACCGTCGGGTGCCGTGGCGCCGTCCAACGCGGCCCCGGCCACCACCGTCGACGGTCCGTTGCCGCACGCGCGCCCGGTGCGGCTGGAGGTGCCCGCGATCGGGGTCAGCACCGGCCCCATCGTCGACCTCGGGCTCGCCGGTGACGGCGCGCTCGAGGTGCCCGGGGACGCCGTCACGACCGGGTGGTTCACCGGCAGCCCGTCGCCCGGCGAGACCGGCCCCGCGGTGCTGGCCGCGCACGTCGACTACAACCACGTGCCCGGCACGTTCAACCGGCTGAAGGACACCAGGCCGGGCGACCAGGCGATCGTGCACCGCGCCGACGGGACCACCGCGGTGTTCACCGTCTACCGCGTCGAGCGGTACCCGAAGTCGGCCTTCCCGACCGACGACGTCTACGGCGACACCGCCGGACCGGAGCTGCGGATGATCACCTGCGGCGGCGCGTTCGACCGGTCCACCCGCAACTACGAGGACAACATCGTCGCCTACGCGCGCCTGTTCCAGGCATACCGCGGCTGACGCGCGACCGCCACCGGCCAACACGCCGGGGGTGGCGTGTTGGCCGGTGTGGTGGGGCGGGTGTTACGGCAGGCGGGCGCGCACCACGGCGTCGTGCACCGTCACCGGGTTGCCGTCGGGGTCGGTGGCCTGCCGCGGGCGGGCCTCGGCGACCTCGACGGCCCACCCGGCGGGCAGCCAGGACGCCACGTCCGCCGCGGCGGCGAACCGGTCGGGCAGGTGCGGCCGGCCCACGGTGGTGTCCAGGTCGTGCGCGTCGTGCTGGACCACCAGCATCGTCCCGCCCGGCGTCACCGTCCCGGCGAGCCGGCGCACGAGGTCCCGCAGTTCCGGGTTGCGCAGGTGCAGGAACTGCGCCGAGACGAGGTCGAACCGCCGCTCGCCCGGGTCCCAGGTCCGCACGTCCCCCCGCACCCACTCGATCCGCTCCCCGACCCCCGCCCGCGCGGCGTGCTCGGCGCCGCGCCGCAACGCGGTCGCCGACAGGTCCAGCGCCGTCACCCGCCAGCCGCGCTCGGCGAGCCAGCAGCTGTCGGCACCTTCGCCGGCGCCGACGTCGAGCGCGGTGCCCGGTGGCAGATCCGCGACCTCCGCGACCAGCTGCGGGTTCGGCTGTCCACTCCAGACCGACGGGCGCGAGGAGTAGCGCTCCTCCCAGAACTGCTCGCCGTACTCCTCCTCAGACCGCATGGCCGGACACCCCCGGCGCCAGTTCGTCGTCCATGCCGGCGACTATCCACGCAGCCGCCCGCCGCGGCAAGCACCCGGCCCGGCAACTCGCGGCGGCCGGGCTTGAAGCGCCGGGGAGCGGGTAACCAGCGGCGACCGAGTGGAGAGGGCGAAGGTTGGAGCAGATACCGACGTTCGGCGTCGAGGAGGAGTTCCTGCTCGTCGACGAGCAGGGCCACCTGTCGGAGCGCGGGCCGGAGGTGGTCGAGGCGTCCGCGCGCCCCGACGGCGACGTGCAGCGGGAACTGGCGCGCAGCCAGGTCGAGCTGGCGAGCGAAGTGTGCCAGGACGCCGCGGAGCTGCTCGACCGGCTCACCCACTTCCGCTCCAGACTGGCCGGCGAGGCCGGGAAACGCCAGCTCCGCCTGGTCGCGACGGCGACCCCGCTGCTGGCCGAGCAGCACCCGCCCGGCATCACCCCCACCCCGCGCTACCGGCGGATGGGTGAGCACTTCGGCCTCATCGCCCGCACCGGCACCACCTGCGGATGCCACGTGCACGTGCGGATCCCGGACCGCGCCACCGGGGTGCGGGTGAGCAACCACACGCGGCCGTGGCTGCCGGTGCTGCTCGCGCTCACCGCGAACTCGCCGTTCGACGGCGGCACGGACACGCGCTACAGCAGCTGGCGGTACGTGCTGTGGTCACGCTGGCCCTCCGCCGGCCCGCCGCTGCTCGCCTCGCTCGACGACTACGAAAGCCGGGTCGCGGCGCTGCTCGAAGCCGGCGCGATGCTCGACCGCGGCATGATCTACTGGGACATCCGCCTGTCCGAGAAGCGCCCCACCCTGGAGTTCCGGATCAGCGACGTGACGGCGACGGCCCGCGAGGCGACCACGCTCGCCGCCCTGGTCCGCGCCCTGGTCCTCACCGCACTGTCCGAACTGGACTCACCACCTCCGCGGGTACCCGGTGAGGTGCTGCGCGCCAACCTGTGGCGTGCGGCGCGGGACGGGCTGGACGGCTCGGCACTGCACCCGGAGACCGGCCGGCTCACCCCGGCCCCGGCGCTGGTCGGGCAGCTCGTCGAGCGGGTCCGGCCTGCCCTCGAGCAGACCGGCGACCTGGATTTCGTGATCGAGTCGCTGGCCTGGGTGCGCGAGCACGGCAACGGCGCCCAGCGGCAGCGCCGGGCCTATGCCCGCAGGCAGGAGCTGTGCGACGTGATCGACCTCCTCAGCCTGCACTGACCCCGGCCCCGCCGGCTGAGTGGTGCCCAGGCCGGGACCGGACCACGGGAAGCGCTTTCAGAAACCCGCGACGATCCGTCCACTGTGGTCACCGCGCCCGCACGGCGGGCGGCGGTTTCCGGGACGTCACAGGCGCGCCAGGATCTCACCGGCGGGTGGCAGGTCGGCGAAGTCGGACGGCGATTCGAGCACGCGTGCGGCGACGTAGTGCCCCAGTCGCAGACGGGTCGTCTCGTCACGGTCGTCGAGGAAACCGCTGAGCCATCCGGCCGCGAACGCGTCACCCGCGCCGACGACGTCCACCACCTCGACCTCGGCCGACGGCGCCCGGTGGACGCCGGTGGGGGTGAAGCTGACGGCCTCGATCGCCGCGTCCTTGACCACCAGGTATCGCGGCCGGTCGAGGAGCGCGCGCACGCTCTCCGCGTCGGCGGTGCCCCACAGGCGTTCGGCCTCGTCCCGGCCCACGAACACGATGTCGCTGTCCTGGGCGAGGTCGAGCAGGACCTCGGGGGCGTCGCCGTGCCACAGCTGCGGGCGGTGGTTGACGTCGAAGCTGACCAGGCCGGCACCGCGCACGAGCGCGCGGGTGGCCTCGCGGGTCTGTTCGGACAGGGCCGCCGTGATGCCGGAGACGTGGACGAGCCGCGCCGGCTGCGCGGACCAGTGCACGATGTCGGCGGTGGAGATGGCCGAGGCGGCCGAGCCGCCGCGGTAGTAGTAGACGCGGGTACCGGTCGGGGTGGGGTCCTTGAAGTAGACCGCGGTGGGGCGTTGACCGTCCCGCCGCACGAGCGACACGTCGACCCCGTGGCGCTCCAGGTCGTCCAGGACGAGGTCGCCGAGCGGGTCGGCGCCGAGCGCACTCGCCCAGGCGGCCTTGTGCCCGAGCCGCGCGAGGAGGGCCGCCACGTTGGACTCGGCGCCGCCGGGCCGGAGCAGGTACCGGCTGCCCGAGACCAGACGACCACCCGCCTCGGGCGTGACCACGACCATGGTCTCACCCACCGCCAGCACGTCCACCGGCCCGCCTTTCGTTGCGCACATTGCGATCCCAGTGCCGGTAACGCAATGTAGCAGGGGCGGACCGCAGGGCATGCGGGGTCAAGCCCGGCGCGCGTACCAGCTGGGCGGCTCCCCCACCACGGCGGTGAACTCGCGGGTCAGGTGGGCCTGGTCGGCGTAGCCGAGGTCCGCGGCGAGCGCGGCCCAGTCCACCGGCTCCGCCCGTGCCGCGCGTTCCGCCGCGTCGTAGAGACGGTAGCGCCGCAGCACCCACTTCGGGCTCACCCCGACGTGGTCGCGGAAGGCGCGCTGCAGGCGGCGCACGCTCAGACCACCCGCCGCGGCCAGCTCCTCGACCCGGCGCAGGTCCCGATCGCTCGCCGCGAGCTCGGCCAGTGCCGTGGTGTCCTCGGACGGCTGGCGTGCGGCGGGGACGAGCGCGGCGAGCGCCGCGTCGGCCAGGCCGGCCACCTCGGCACCGCCGGCACCCCCGGTGAGCGCGTCCACCAGGGTGGGCACGCCGGGCCGCAACGCGGGAACCTCCTCGGCCAGCGGACGGACGGTGTCGGTGATCGTGGCGAGCGAACGGCCCAGGAACGGCCGGAACCCACCCGGGCGGAACATCACGCCCAGCACCCGGCCCCGGCCGGAAAGCCGCCGGGTGAACCGTCGCGTCTGGACGCCGTACACCGCGGCCCGGCCCGCCTCGAACACCACGTTGACGACCGGGTGCACGAGCACGTGCTGCTCGTGCACGTCCGGCAGGTCCCACGAGACGAGCCAGTACCGGTCGACGAACCGGCCGACCTCCGGCGAGGGCGGGAACCGCGCCAGATCGAACCGCCGCAGCCCGGCCTGCGGATGCAGGATGCCGCGACTGTCCCGTTCGACCGGCTCCACCACGAATCCGAGCTTAGCGATCCACCCCGGGAGTCCGTCCGGGCCGCGGAACCCGCTATTCCTTCCAGTTCCGTGCGAGGCGGACGCGGCTCCCGTTCTCCCCGGGAGTGATGTCCACCTCGGTCATCAGCGCCCGCATCAGCCCGACCCCGCGCCCGCGGATCCCGGGATCGGCGGGCGGCGGGCGCCAGGTGCCGTCGTCGGTGATGACGATCTCCACGCTGCCGTCCCCGGCGGTTGCCGTCAGGGTGAGCACGCCGTCGCCCCGGCCGCCGTACCCGTGCTCGATCGAGTTCGTGCACGCCTCGTCCACCGCCAGGATCACGTCGGCCGCCGGGTCCTCGGGCACGTCCGCGAGCGCAAGCCACCGGCGCAGTTCGCGCCGTACGTCGATCAAGCTCTCCGGCTCCGCCGGGAGGTCGAGACGCAACGGGCCGGGCGGGTGCACGTAAACCAGCACCGCCACGTCGTCGTTGTGGCCCGCGACCGGCAGCAGGCTCGTGAGCAGGTGCTCGGTGATGTCACCGGACTGGCGGCGCGGCGCCTCGCGCAGCGTCGCCCGGGCTCGCTCGATCGCCTCGTCGATGGGCAGGCCGTGCCGTTCCACGAGTCCGTCGGTGTAGAGCAGCAGCACCGAACCGGGCCGCAGCGGCACCGTCGACCGCGGCCGTGGCTTCCGCCGGCGCACGGCGAGCGGTACCGACAACGCGCCGTCGAGCAGTTCGTCGCTGCCATCGGGGTGGCTCAGCACCGCGGACGGGTGCCCGGCGCTGGAGTAGGTCACGAGCCCGGCGACCGGATCGACCACCGCGCAGAACACCGTGGTGCACAAGGCGCCCGGAATCTGCCGCGCGAACCCGTCGAGCTGGTCCAGCGCCCGCGCCGGATCGCCGTAGCTGAGCAGGAGGGCGCTGCACGCGCTGCGCAGCTGCCCCATCACCGACGCGGCCGGGAGCCCGCGGCCCACGCAGTCGCCGACGACCACGGCGATCCGGCCGTCCGGCAACCGCGCCACGTCGTACCAGTCGCCACCGACCTCCAGCGGCCGCACCGCCGGCTCGTACCGCACGGCGAACCCGCCCGGCAGGTCCGTGGGGCCGAGGATGGCGTGCTGCAAGGTCAGTGCGACGGCCCGCGCCTGGTCGTAGCTGCGGGCGCGGCCCAGCGCCTGCCCCAGCTGCGCGACGAGCATCCCGAACAGCGCCCGGTCCTCGCCGTCCAGCGGCTGGTCGGTGCGTTCGGCCCACACGACGGAGTCACCACCGCCGAGGGCGGCGCCCAGCTCGTGGCCGGGGTCCGGCGGCCAGATCTGTCCGGGTGACTGCTGCCGTGCGCGGTCCAGCCGCTCGTACAGCTCCGGGTCCAGCTCGTCGAACGCGCCGGCGGCGGGGACGGCGGCGAGCAGCCCGCCGGTCTCCGTGCTCGGCCAGATCGCCGCGACCACGCGCGTCGCGCCGAGGATCGCCCGCAGCGCGCTCACCCCGGCGTGCAGCACCTCGGCCACGTCGGTCGCGGCGGCCAGGTCGGCCGCGAACGCGGCGAGCACGGCCTCCCGGTCGGCCGCCTTCTTCTCGACCGTCACGTCCCGCAGCGTCCCGACGATCCACCCGGAACCGCCCTCGGCCTCCGCGACGCGCGTGAGGGTCAGCGCAGCCCAGGCTTCACCGCCGTCCGGCCGCTCGATCACCCGCGGCACCTCGTGCCCGTCGCCGAGGTACGGCACCAGTCCCGCGGCCGGGACGCGCGCGGCGTCCGCGCCGAGCCACGGGTACGGCCACGCCATCGGGAGGTTGTCCGCGCCGTACCCGGTGATCGTGCTGAACGCCTCGTTGACCTCGGCGATGGTGCCGCCGCTGTCGGCGACGAACACGCCTTCCCGCAACGACTCGACGAGGGCGCGCCGGAACTCCGATTCGCGGCGGCGCAGATCGGACAGCGCCAGGTTGGCCCGCACCCGGGCGAGCAGTTCCGCGCCGGAGAACGGCTTCGGCAGGTAGTCGTCCGCGCCGGCCTCCAGCCCGGACACCGCCGCCTCGACCCCGGCGCGTGCGGACAGGAACAGCACCGGGACGGACTTCGTCGCCGGTTCCGAGCGCAACGCCCGCACCAGCCCGATCCCGTCCAGCCGCGGCATCATCACGTCCGAGAGCACCAGGTCCGGCCGGTGCCGGCGGGCCAGCTCGAGCCCCTCGGCACCGTCCCGCGCGAGCAGCACCCGCCCCACCGGGCGCAGCAACCGCGCGATGAACCGGCTCAGGTCGGTGTTGTCCTCCACCACCAGCAAGGTCGGGGCGTCGCCCGCCGGTGCCGGCGCCGGTTCGCCGTCACCGTCCGCCTGCCACTGGAGTGCTTCGTCGCGGTAGGCCACCGTGGCGGACAGCGCGAGCCCGGCGGCGGGTGGCGGTGGGACTTCCGCCAGCGGCAGCCGGACCGTGAACGTGCTGCCCGCGCCCTCCACCGACTCGACCGTGACCGATCCGTCGTGCAGCCGCACCAGCTCCTGCACCAGCGCCAGCCCGATCCCGGCGCCCTCGTGCGACCGGCCCTCCCGGCCACGTGCCCGGTGGAAGCGCTGGAACAGCCGGGGCACCTCGTCGGCCGGGATGCCCACGCCGGTGTCGGTAACGGTCAGCTCGGCGTGCTCGTCCTTCTCCCGCAGCCGGACGACGACGCCGCCCTGACGGGTGTACTTGAGCCCGTTGGACAGCAGGTTGAGAACGATCTTCTCCCACATGTCCGGGTCGACGTCCACGGCGCGGGACAGCGGCGGGCAGTCGATCTCGAACCGCAACCCGGCCCGCCGCACCGCGGGGGCGAAGCTTTCGGCGATCTCCGTGGTCAGCGCCGCGAGGTCGTGCGGCGCGGTGTCGGGCTGGAGCCGTCCCGCCTCGATCTTGGCGAAGTCGAGCAGGTCGTTGACCAGCCGGCGCAGGCGCCCGGCATTGCGGTGCACCAGCTCCAGCCGCTCCCGCTGGCCGGGCGGCAGCGGCTCCGCGGTGTCGGCGAGCGCGTCCTCGGCCGGACCCGCGATGAGGGTCAGCGGGGTGCGGAACTCGTGGCTGACGTTGGCGAAGAACTCGCTCTTCACGCGGTCCAGCTCGGCCAGCGCCGCCGAGCGCCGCCGCTCGCTCTCGTAGGCGAGGGCGTCGGTGATCAGGCTGGACACCTGCCCGCCGACCAGTTCGAGGAAGGCCCGGTGGTCGGCGTCCAGCGCCTGGTAGGCCGACGCCCCGAGCACCAGCGCACCCACCGGCTCGGCCCGGCCGGACGCGATCAGCGGCAGTACCACCGCCTCGTCCGGCGACGTCGTACCGACCACGACCGGCTGCACGAAGTCCGGGCCGAACCGCCGGCGCAGCCCGGAACACACGCGCGTCTCCCCGGCCCACAGCGGCCACACCGGTTCCGGGGTGCGTTCCAGCACCGCCGGCGCGGCGCGTTCGCCCGGCCCGACGCCGTAGGCGGCGGCCAGCGACGCCTGCCCGTCCTCGAACAGGTACGCCAGCGCGAACGGCAGGTCGGCGCCGTGCCTGCCGAGCGCGGCGACCGCCGAGCGCGCCGTCCGCGTGACCGTCCCGGCCGCGGAGACCTCCCCGAGATCGTTGAGGACGGCCAGCCGCCGCTGCCGGACCACCTGCACGGTGGTGTCCTGCACCGCGATCAGGATGCCCAGCACCTCGTTGCGGTCGTTGCAGATCGGGCTGTAGGAGAACGTCCAGTAGGTCTCTTCGAGGTAGTTGTGCCGGTCGAGGAACAGCAGCTGGTTCTCCGAATAGGTGGCGCCCTCGCCGGCCAGCACGTGCCGCGCGAGCGGGCCCAGCTCGGCCCAGGCCTCCGCCCAGCACTCCGCCGCGGGCCGCCCGAGGTACCGGGGGTGCTTCTCGCCCATCGCCGGGCGGTAGGCGTCGTTGTAGAAGGTGGTGAGCTCAGGGCCCCACCAGACCAGCATGGGGAACCGCGACGACAGCACCAGCCGCAGCGCGCCGTGCAGTTCCTCCGGCCAGTCCCCGATCGGTCCCAGTGCGGTCGCCGACCAGTCACGGGCGGCGATCCGGTCCCCCATCTCGCCGAGACTGTCCAAATAAGACGTGTCCGCCGGTTTCGTCATCGCCCCGGCTCAGCCCTCGCCCAGCGCGCACTCGAGGGACCCGGACACCGTGAACACCTGCCCCAGATCGGCCGCTTCGAGTGCCCGGAGCACCACGCGGCTGGACGCGACGAGGCGCAGCGGCGTGCCGGCCTCGGCACACCGCTGCTCGGCCTCGACCAGCAGGGACAACCCGGCGGAGCCGAGGAAGTCCACGCGGGACAGGTCGACGATCACCGGCTGCGGCGGGCGTGCCGCACGCCGGGCCTGGTCCATCTCGCTGATCATCGCGGGCGCGGAACAGAGGTCAACGCCGCCGCTCACCGTGACGACAACGGCGTCCCCGGTCACGCGATGACGCACCGCGAAAACGTCTTCCGGCAACGAAACCTCCTGGACGCGCAACAGGTCCTCGTAGATGCGCTCAGCCTAATGCGCCCACGGGAGGTCGGCGATCCCGCGGTTCACCCCGCCAGCGCGGGGGCGGCGTAGGCCGCGAGCCGCTCCCGGACGTCCACCGGATCGCGCCCCGGCGGATCGAGCACACCACGCGCGGTGCCGTCGCAGAGGTCCTCGGCGAACCGAGCCACCACCCGCGGCGCGGGCAGGACGTCGGTGCCCAGGTAGGACAGCACGATCAGGTCCTCGCCGCAGTGGGATTCCACCACCAGGGACCATCCGGTGTCCTCGCTCCAGAGGAGGGCAGCGTCGCGATCGGGGAATTCCGGGAGGCGCCGTTCCAGCGCCAGGTAGGCGTTCGCCGGTGGTGGATCCAGCTGCACGAAGTAGGCGTTGCCGCCCAGTCCCAGAGCCTCGGTCACCAGTCGCACATAACGCCGCAGTCCCCGCGCCTGCGCGTCCTCGTATTCCAGGTACATCTGCCCTCGCACTTCGCCCACCGGTCCTCCGGCGGGGCGCCGCTGCTTGACGCCACGCCGGAAACCGGCCCCTTGACGGGTTTGAAACCGCTCACGGCTCGCGGTGGGTACCCGCGTTCGGTAATGCCAAACCTGCCGGTTTCACCGTGGGTGCACGTGAGAGGGGTCACGCGCTCGGGCTGGGTGATTCCTCTCCCTCGATGGTGAACGAACCCAGCAGTCCGGTGATGTCGAGGATGCGCCGTGCGTAACGGTCCACGTTGGCCAGCTTCACGGTGCCGCTGCGCTCCTCGGCGCTGGTCTTCGCCCTGATCAGGGCGCTGATGCAGGCCGAATCGAAGAAGTTGAGGCCCGCGAAGTCGAGCACCAGGTGGACCACGCCGGATCCGAGCAGCTCCTCCACGGCCTGGTCCAGCTGGTCGACCGCGCCGTGGTCGATCTCGCCGAGCAGCAGCACCCGTCCGGTGTCGCCGCTGATCTCCGTGCGCACCACGGAAGCGCTGGCAGACCTGGTCGCGCCTTCGTCCGTCGTCATGGTTCGAACTCTCTCCAAAAATCGTGGCGTCGGCTTCGGCCCCGGTTGTCCCCCGGCGGCCGCGTGCAATAAGTTTGCCGCAAAACAACGAACTTCGTGGATTGCGCTCGCGTGCCCGCGACCTTCCCACCATGCTGGAGCCTGGGAGCGATGACGACAACCTCCGACCGCCAGATCACCACCGTGGTCAGCGATTTCCTTGACGCGCAAAAGGATGCGATCGTCGCCCAGTGGGCCGGCTCGTCGTTCTTCCGCTCCGTGGCACAGGATTCCGATCAGGCCGCCGGCGACAGCGCCGAGGTGCTGCGCGGGGTGCGCCGGGCCATCGCCGCCGGTCAGGCGGACAACCCCGGTGCCGACGGGTTCAACGACCTGCGTTCACTGCTCACCGCGCTCGCCTCGCAGCTGGACGGGAACGAGGGTGTGAGCGCGCGCACCGCCGTCGAGGTGAGCGAGCTCAAGCAGCCCCTGCTGCGGTTGTGGCAGGAGCAGGCGGATGCGGAGTTGCTCACACCCGGCGCGGTGATGCTCGTCGGTGCCGTCGACACGCTCCGGCTGGTGCTCGTCGAGTCGGCGCTCGCGGCGGCCAGGGACACCCTGGCGATCCAGCGGGAACAGCTGTCCGAGCTGTCCACCCCGGTGATCAAGCTGTGGGACGGCGTGCTGGCGATCCCGCTCATCGGCACGCTGGACAGCATGCGCAGCCAGGTCGCCACCGAGAGCCTGCTTCAGGCGATCATGACCCAGCAGGCGAAGGTCGCGATCCTGGACATCACCGGCGTGCCCACGGTCGACACGATGGTGGCCCAGCACCTGCTGAAGACCGCCATGGCGGCGCGGCTGATGGGCGCCGAGTGCGTGATCAGCGGCATCCGTCCGCAGATCGCCAACACGATGGTCCAGCTCGGCATCGACCTCGGCGAGGTCGCCACGCGCGCCCGGCTGGCCGACGCGCTCGCCTACGCCCTCCACCGGCTGGGCCTGCAGGTCGGGTCGTCGCCGGCGGGCCCGGACGTGCGCTGATGGCGGGCGTACCCATCGTCAGCCTGAACGGTGTCCTGCTGGTCACGATCCAGGAGGAGCTCCTCGACCAGTCGGTGGCCGAGTTCGAGCAGGAACTCACCGAGAAGGTCGTGGAGACCCGCGCCCGGGGCGTGCTCATCGACGTGTCCGTCCTGGACATCATCGACTCGTTCCTGGCCCGCACGCTGCACGACATCGCGGCGATCACGTCGCTGATGGCCGCCCGCACCGTCGTGGTCGGGATGCGGCCGGCCGTGGCGATCACCCTGGTCGAGCTCGGCCTGACCCTGCCCGGCCTGGAGACGGCGCTCTCCGTCGAGGAAGGTCTGTCGCTCCTCAGCCCGGCGCCGGGGCCTGCGCGGACGGCCCGGCCGTGACACGCGCGGCCTCGACGAGCACGGTCGCCATCCACGACGAGTACGACATCGTGCATGTGCGGCACGCCGCCAGGGAGGCGGCGTCGACCGCCGGGTTCAGCCTGGTCCAGCAGACCAAGCTGGTCACCGCCGCCAGCGAGCTGGCCCGCAACGCCCTGGTCTACGGGGGTGGCGGGCAGGCGGAGATCGTCGTCGAGAACCTCGGCAGCAACCCGACCGTGCGGATGACGTTCACCGACAAGGGTCCGGGCATCCCGGACATCGACGCGGCGATGGCGGACGGGTTCACCACCGGGTCCGGCCTCGGTCTCGGCCTGGGCGGCGCGAAACGGCTGGCCGACCACTTCCGGATCGAGTCGGAACCGGGCCGCGGGACGATGGTGGAGATCAGCATGTCGGTGCGCAGAATCGCGGGACCGTGACACGCGACGACCTCGTCGTGACCGAACCGAGTCACGTCGGCAGGGCGCGGGTGATCGCCGCGGCGGCCGCCGCCCGGGCCGGCCTGCCCGTGAACCGGGTCCACCAGGTGTCGCTGGCCGCCACCGAGCTGGCCTCCAACCTGCTCAAACACGCCGGCCGGGGCGTCTTCAGCGTGGTGCCGGGGCTGGGCCGGCTGGACGTCCTGGCGACCGACGCCGGCCCCGGGATCAGCCGGATCGAGGACAGCATGCGCGACGGCTACTCGACCACCGGCACGCTCGGCGGCGGCCTCGGCGCGGTGCGCCGCGCCGCCGAGGAGTTCGATCTCTACAGCCGGCGCGGCCAGGGCACCGTGGTGCTGGCGCGGTGGCGTGTGACGGCCTCGCCGCTGCCGGGCGGGCTGCGGGTGGGCAGCGCGATCCTCACCGCACCGGGCGAAACCGAGTGCGGGGACCGGTGGACGGCGGAAGTCACCGGCGATACCGTGACCATTGCCGTGAGTGACGGTCTCGGGCACGGAGAGTTAGCAGCCCGGGCCAGTGACGTGGCGATCTCCACTGTCGCCGCGCACACGGAGCTGAGACCGGCTCGTATCCTGGAGCTGATGCAGCCGTCCCTCGCCTCCACTCGCGGTGCGACCGTGGCTGTCGCGCAGCTGACACCGGCGGAGGGGCGCATGCGGTTCTGCGGGGTGGGCAACGTGTCCACCCGGTTCTACGCGGACCCCGACGGGCCCGTGCAGCGCATCGTGTCCCGCCACGGCATCGTCGGCGTCGCCGCCCGGCCCCGGCCCACCGATTCCGCCCACCCGTGGGCCGAGAGGAGCTGGCTGATCCTGCACAGCGACGGCATCTCGGACAGGTGGAGCAGCACCGACTGGCCCGGCCTGTTCAACCACGACCCGGCCACCGTTGCCGGCTGGATCCTCGGGCAACGCGGCCGCGGACGGGACGACGCCTGCGTGGTGGTCATCACCGGAGGTGGCCGGTCATGACCGAGGCCCGCCCCGGCGAGACCACCCAGGACCTCCTCCGCGAGCTGCGCGAGACCATCGCGCGGCAGGAACGGGAGCTGCGGCTGCACCAGTCGGAGCTGGAGCAGACCAACGCCGGCCTGCTCGCCCTGCACGCCGAGGTCGAGCTGCAGCGCCAGCGCTCGGCGTTCCTGGACGAGGTGAGCCGCAGCGTGTCCGCGTCCCTGCGCGGCCGGGAGGTGGTGGACGCCCTGGTCGCGCTCATCGAACGGGAGCACGTGGCCGACTCCGCCGCGGTGTGGCTGGTGACCACCGAGCCGCGCGCCCTCAAGCGCCTGCCGGGGCCGGACGACGCGCCCGACTCCGAGGTGATGCGCGTGATCGCCAAGCACCAGCCGCACGTCGAGCCGAAGCGGCTGCTGCTGCCGCTGACCGTCGGACCGCACCTGCTGGGTGTGCTCGAACTGCACCGCGACACCGAGTTCACCGGCGAGGACGTCACCTTCCTCACCGCGGTCGCGGCCCGCTCCGCGGTCGGGTTGCGCAACGCCAGCGAGTACGAGCGCGAGCGGGAGCTGGCCGAACGCCTGCAGCACGCGATGCTGCCCACCCTGAGCACGCCCGACGACCTCGAGCTGTGCGCGCGGTACCGGCCCGCGGCGACCGGCGTGAACATCGGCGGCGACTGGTTCGACGCGTTCACGCGGGCCGACGGCACGATCGTGCTCACCGTGGGCGACGTCACCGGGCACGGTCTCGACGCCGCCGTGGTGATGGGGAAGCTGCAGAACGCGCTGCGCGCCTACACCGCGGAGGGCCATCGCCCGGCGGAGGCGCTGCGACTGGCCCACCACCTGCTGCGCGGGCTGGACAGCACGCTGTTCGCCACCGCCGTGGTCGCCGACCTGGAGCTGTCGACCGGCCGGATGCGGTGGGCCAGCGCCGGGCACCTGCCCATGCTGATCTGCGCGGACGACGGCATCCGCTACCTGGAACGGCCGAACGCGCCGATGCTCGGCGTGCCGTTCGCGTTCGACATTTCCGAGTACGAGGAGACCATCACCCCGGGCAGCGACCTGCTGCTCTACACCGACGGGCTGGTGGAGCGCCGGAACGAGGTCCTCGACGACGGCCTGGCCCGGTTGACCGGGGCGGTCGGCGGGATCGCCGGGCTGCCCACGGACGAGGCGGGCGATGCCATCCTGTCGGAGATGCTCGGCCGCAACGAGCACGACGACGACGTGTGCCTGCTGCTGTGCCGGTGGTCCGCGCGGCCCGGCCGGCCGGCGCGCCATCGTGCGCGGCACGTCACCGTGCCGCGCTGACCGGTCAGCAGCGCACCGCGAACTCGGCCCACACCCACTTGCCGTCCGCCGCGGCCTCGTAACCCCAGCTCTCGCTGACCGCGTCGACGATCACGAGTCCGTTCCCGCGCACCGCACTACGCTGGACCGGGCGCGGAGCCGGGACGTGCACGTCCTCGTCCCACACGCGCAGCAGCAGGCGGTCCCCGTTCTGACGCAGCACCACGGTGACTTCGCCGTGCCCGTGCTCGACGGCGTTGGTGACCAGCTCGGACGCGGCCAGCACGATGTCGTCACGCAGGTCCGGCGGCACCTCCCACGCCTGGAGCGCCGACGTGGTGAATTCTCTGGCCCGCCCGGCCGCGGTGGCCTCCTCCGGCAGCCGCGTCACGGCCCGGCGCAACTCGGGCGTCGTGCTGTGCTGCGTGGTCGGTCGGCGCGAGCCGTCGGTCCTCACACTGCCCTCCCGGTCCTCCTGCCAGCGGTCCTCACTCGCGGATCGGCTGTCCGGGAGATTCCCCCCACGGGGCGGGTTAACCACATCCCGCCCCGATCCTCATCGGGCGGGCAGCCCGGTTAGGATCGGCGGACGGTTGAGCCGCCAGCCTGGTGCCGTGGCGGCTTTGCGGGTATCGGTGCAGCTTCCCTGTGGTCGCCGATGGCAGGACGCGGTGTGAGACGACAGTAGGAGGTATCTCGGGTGACCACCGAGTTGCGCGTCACGCGACGCCTCGTGGACGGGGCGATCGTCGTTGCCGCCATCGGCGACGTGGACCTGACCAGCGCGCCGGAGCTGGACAAGCAGGTCCAGTCCGCCTGCGCCGAAACCCAGCCACCGGGCCCCGTGGTGGTCGACCTGTCCGGGGTGTCGTTCCTCGGCTCGATCGGGTTGAGCATGCTGGTCAACGCGCAGCAGAAGTGCCAGGAGAACTCGGTGGAGCTGCGTGTCGTGGCCACCAGTCGCGCGGTGTTGCGCCCGCTGCAGGTGACGCGGCTCGACGAGCAGCTGCACATCACCTCGTCGCTCGAAGAGGCGGTGGCTCCGCCCGCGACCGAAGCGAGCTGATTGCCCCCGGCGGAGGCGGGTACTCGCTGCCGGTGAGCCGATCCGGGGAGCGAGACATGGTCGTGGTGAGCCAGCGGGTGCCCGTCCCGCCCGAGCGGGTGTTCGCCGTCCTGTCCGACGGATGGCTGTACGCGAGCTGGGTCGTCGGCGCGTCGCACATCCGGCAGGTGGACGGCCACTGGCCGCAGATCGGCGCGCGGATCCACCACAGCATCGGGCCCTGGCCCACCCAGGTGCAGGACACCAGTCGTGTGCTCGCCGTCGAGGACGGCGAACTGCTCGAACTCGAGGCCCGCATGTGGCCGATGGGTGCCGCGAAGATCACCCTCACCCTGACGGCGGACGGCGACGGCGGCACCGAGATCCAGATGGCCGAGAAACTCGTCAAAGGCCCCCTGAGCCTGCTCCCGCACCCGGTGCAAAGCGTCCTGCTCGGCCCCCGTAACACCGAATCCCTGAAACGGCTCGCGGACATCGCGGTACACCGCTAGCCGCCCACGAAGTCAGGAGTAGATCGTGCGCTGGGCGGCGCGCATCGCGGCTCCGTAGAGTCCGCCCGCCAGGCCGTTGCGAGCCAGGGCGGCGCGGGCGGCGTTGGCTCCGCAGGCGCCGTGCACCGCGCCTCCCGGGTGCGCCGACGCGCTCGCCAGGTACAGCCGGTCCACCGGCGTGTCCGCGCGCGCCAGCCCGGGCACCGGGCGGAACACGAACTGCTGGTGGATCGCCGCGGTTCCGGCGTTGATCGCGCCCTCGGCGAGGCTCGGGTTGTGGGCCTGAAGATCCTCCGGCCCCTGCACGCTCCGGGCCCGGATCAAGCTCGTGAAACCGGGCGCCCGCTGCTCGACGACCTCCTGCATGCGGTCCGCGTACTCGTTCAGCTTGCCCTCGTCCCACCGGTCACCCCGGGGGACATGGGTGTACGCCCACACCGATTCCGTCCCCTCCGGCGAGCGGGACGGGTCGGCCGTCGTCATCTGGCCGAGCAGCAGGAACGGCCGCTCGGGCACCCGTTTGCACGCCAGCGCGGCCCCGAACGCGGTCAGGCCGTCCAGATCCGCGTCCAGGTGGACCACGCCGGCCCGCCGCGCTTCCTCCGCGATCCACGGGATCTTCCCGGACAACGCCCAGTCCACCTTGATCGTCGCGTTGTCCCACTGGAACCGGTCGAGGTCGGACACGAACCGCGCCGGCAGGTGCTCCTCGCCGACGAGCTCCTGGTACAGCGCGGGCGCCGGCACGTCCGCCAGCACCGCCCGCCGCGCCCGCACCAGTTCACCGTGCTCGTCCCGGACCCCCATCGCCCGGCCACCCGCGACCAGCACGGACCGCACCGCGCGGTTGCATTCGACCCGGCCGCCGCGGTCGGCGAGGCGCCGGACCAGCGCCGTGGTGATCCGGTCGGCGCCACCCTCCGGCACCGGGAACCCGACGTCCTGCCCCGCCATCGCGAGCAGCCACCCGAACACACCACTGCCGGCGTTGTCCGGGCCGAGATCGGTGTGCAGGGCGTTGCCGGCGAGCAGCAACCGCGCGCCCTCGCCGTCGAAGAGTTCCTCCCCCAGGCGCCGCACCGGCAGGGTCACCATCCGCGCCAGCCGCAGCGTGTCGGCGACCCCGATCCGCCGCACCAGCTTCGCCGCCGAACGCACCGGCGGGAACGGCCGCAACACCGATTCCAGCAGGTCGTGGCGCATCCGCTGCCACTGGCCGAACGCGTCCCGCCAGGCGCCGGCGTCCCGCGCGTCGAAACCGGCCACCGACGCGGCCGTCTCGTCGACGTCGCGCGACAGCACCACGCACCGGTCGTCCTGCCGGACGTGCGCGAGCACCAGCGGCGCGTGCCGCCACACCAGCCCGTAGGAGTCCAGCCCGAGCTCCCGCAGCACCGGGGACGCGTAGCCGAGCGGGTAGAACGCGCTGCACAGGTCGCTGAGGAACCCGGGCGCGGTGATCTCCGCGCTGCGCACCGCGCCACCCGGCTCCGGCTCGGCCTCCAGCACCAGCACGCTCCAGCCCGCGTCGGCGAGCACGTTCGCCGCCACCAGCCCGTTCTGCCCTGCTCCCACGACGACCGCGTCAACGGTTTCGGTCACGACGCCCCTCCCTAGGCCTGCGTCTGGCGGCTGGGCCGCCCGAGCTTGATCCCAGCCAACCGCGACAGCCACGGCTGCGCACCTTCCGGGGCGAGCGGGCCGCTCGCGGTGCCACCGCCGTCGCGGATCCCGGCGACCAGTTCCGCCAGCGCCTCCTGCGAGTCGTATCGGGGCTGCCAGTCCAGGTGGGCGCGCGCCCGGGTGTTGTCCATCAGCGGCGCCTGGTCGGCCAACGCGAGCCAGCCGGGGTGCATCGGCTGCAGACCGAGCCGCCACGTCGGCAGCGCGGCCCCGGTGACCAGCCGCCGCGGCACCGGGACCCGGAACCCGCCGAACAGCTCGGCGAGGTCGTGCACGCCGAGCACGGGTTCGGAGGCGAGGTTGAACGCGCCCTCCGCGCGGCGCTCCAGCATGAGGAAGATGGCCTCGGCCACGTCGTCGGAGTGCACCACCTGCGCGCGCAGGCCGTTCCACAGCGGCACCGGCAGCCACCGGTTGCCGATGAGACCGGTCGGCAGCAGCGGGCTGAGCGTCCAGCGCGTGAGCTGCGATCCGGCGTCGTACTGGGCCACCGCGCACGGCCGGAACACCGCGACCCGGGTGTCCGGGTGCTGCCGTGCGAACAGCTCGACGAGCCGTTCCAGCCGGGCCTTGTCCCGGCTGTAGGCGCTGCCCGGGACGCCGGTGCGCGGCCAGTCCTCGTCGATCCGCGCCCAGCGCGGCGCCGGGGTGTAGGCGGCGACGGAGGACGCGCACACCAGGTGCGGGACCCCGGCCGCGGCGACGGCGGCCAGGACCTCCTGCGAGCCGTCGACGTTGGTCCGGTGGCGGGGCGGCTCGTCGGAGCCGGGGTGGATCGCCCAGGCCAGGTGGACCACGGCGTCCGCGCCCGCGAACACCTTCGGCAGGACGTCCGGGGCGTCGTCGGAGCCCAGGTCGCAGGCGACCCAGCCGGCGGTGTCGTAGGGCGGGCCCTCCGGCACGCGCCGCGCGAGCCCGACGATCTGCCAGTCCGCCCGGCGTGCCGCGGCGCGCAGCAAGGCGGTCCCGATGTTCCCGGACGCGCCGGTGACCACGACCTTCATGCCCTCGTGTTCCACCCCGCGCGGCAGGCTAACCCCGCGGCGGCGACTGGCTGGTCAGCCACGCACCGGAGTGGTTGACCGGACGGGCGGACGCCGGGCCGCGTGCCGGTCGGTCACCGAGCCGCGCACCGCGCACGAGCCGGGCGACCCCGCTCGGGTGCCCCGGACGTCCATAGAGGACTAGGTACCGGAGCCGGGTTCGGCCATCCGGCGGTGGATGGCCGCCTTGACCGGGTCGGGCACGGCACGTGCGGCCGCGGCCTGCACCTTGTTCCGCGCCGATGCGGCGACCACCTTGTCCTTGCCGGCCATCATCGCGGCGAACCCCTGCTCGGCGACGTCCGCCGGATCGTCCTTGGGACCCCGCGCGATCTTCGTGTCCGTCATCCCGGCGCGCTCGAAGAACGCGGTGTCGGTCGGGCCGGGCATCAGCACGGTGACCGTGACACCGCTGTCCTTCAGCTCGTCCCGCAGCGCTTCGGCGAACGAGGCCAGGAACGCCTTCGTCGCGTTGTAGACGGCCTGGAACGGGCCGGGGGTCATCGCCGCGACCGAGGACGTGAACAGCACCCGCCCGGCGGCCTGCTCGACCATGGCCGGCAGCAGCCGCCGGGTCAGGTGCACGGCCGAGGTGACGTTGAGGTGGATCACGTTCAGCTCATCACGCAGCGATCCCTCGACGAACGCGCCGCCGGCCCCGACGCCGGCGTTGACCGCGAGCGCGGCGACCGGCCGGTTCACCGAGGCCAGCGCGGCGACCAGGTTCTCCACGCCGTCAAAGCCGGCGAGATCGCCCCGCACGGCCAGCACCCGGGCGCCGAGCTCGGTCAGCTCGCGCCGCGCGTCGTCGAGTTCCGCGTTCTCCGCGGCGATCACGAGGTCGTGGCCGTGCCGGGCGAACTGCTTCGCCAGCTCCCGCCCGATCCCGGTGGAGGCACCGGTGACGACCGCGAGCGGTTTGGTCCGTGCACTGGTCATGGCGCCGGTTACCCCGTTGCGGGCGGCCCACTCCGCCCGCACGGTCGGCTACCGTGGCACGCAGAGCTTCCACCGGACCCGGGAGGACCGACCGTGACCGAGGCCTGGCACCGCCCGTTGCGGCACATCAAGGGCAGCGAACTGACCGGCGACACCGCGCAGACCGGTGGGATGCGGCGGCTGGAAGCGGTGTCGGGCAAGACGGCCGGCTCGGCGAAGGTCTGGATGGGCGAGACGCACGTCGGCCCGCACACCAGTTCCGGTGACCACCACCACGGCGAGGCCGAGACCGCGATCTACGTGAAGTCCGGGCATCCGGTGTTCGTTTTCGCCGACGGCGACGCGGAGATCCGGCTGGAGACGGAGCCGGGCGACTACATCTTCGTGCCGCCCTGGGTGCCGCACCGCGAGGAGAACCCCGGTGCGGAGGACGCGGTGGTCGTCATCGCACGCAGCAGCCAGGAGGGGATCGTGGTCAACCTGCCCAGCCTGTGGTCTCCGGTGGAGAAGCCGGATTCCTGATCCCGACCGGCCCGGCGCCGCTTCTCCCGGGCTCCGGTCGGCCGCCGTGCAGGGCCACGTATGATTCCGCCAGCGTCAAGCAGCCGGCGCCCAGTACCGTCCGCCGGGCGGACGGGACCACACAGGCGAAAGGCTTGACGATGAACGACTTCTCGCGTATATCCGTGCATTCGCGCCCGTCCGCACGGGTGGTGGTCCGGTTCTGATCCGCCTGGGATCCCGGACCGTCCAGACCTCGCGAGCACCCGCCGACCGCGGTCCGGCGGTGTGCCAGGCAGCGCACACGCGGAGAGAAACCGACACATGACCAGAACCGAGCGGCCGGAGCCACTGGCCAGACTCGACGACGTCACACTCGCGCTGGAGAACCTGCGCGACGGTATCGACGAAGAGGAACCGCTCGACGCGGTACTGCAACGGCTCGCCGAAACCGCGGTGAACGCGATCGCCGACGCCGACGCCGTCAGTGTCACCGTGCTCGACGAGACCGGCCCGCGCACCGCGGCGATCACGCACGACCAGCTGATCGGGATCGACCTGGCCCAGTACGCCGCGGGCGACGGACCGTGCCTGCGGGCCGTGCGGACACGCGAACCGGTGCGGGCAGTGTCCAAACCGGACGATGGCGCGTGGCCGGAGTTCGCCGCTGCCGCCCAGGACTCCGGTGTGCTGGCGTTCCTCGCGGTCCCGCTGCTGCTGGGCAGCGGCACCCGGGACGGCGACGAGCTCGTGGGGTCGCTGAACCTGTACAGCCGGGTCGACGGCGCGTTCGACCCGTTCGACCAGCAGCTGATGCGGTTGTTCACCGGCGCCGCCTCCGCGGCGATCCGGAACGCGCGGCGCTGGTACCACGCGCGCCAGCAGATCCGGCACCTGGAGAACGCACTGACCTCGCGGGCGGAGATCGACCAGGCGAAAGGGGTGCTGATGGCGGTGCACGGCATCAGCGCGAGCGAGGCGTTCGACCGGCTGGTGGAGCAGTCGCAGCGGCAGAACGTCAAGCTCCGCCAGGTCGCCCTCGGCCTGCTGGCTTCGGTGCGCTCCCGGTGAGCGGGTCGCGGCGCATCGCCACCCGCGGCCACCGGTCCAGACCCCGGGCCGCCTCCGCCGCCCGGATCCGCCGCAGCCCCGGCGTGAGCGCGGACGGGGCCAGCCGGACGAAGCCGCACCGCTCGTAGTACGGGGCGTTCCAGGGCACCTCGGCGAACGTGGTCAGCGTCAGCGCGGGGAACCCGGCCCGCGCGGCCTCCTCGATCAGCGCGCGGCCGATCCCGCGCCGCGCCCAGGACGCGTGCACCGACACCTGCTCGATGTGCAGGCTCCCGTCCACGGGCACGGCGACCAGGTAGGCCACCGGTTCCGGCTCGCCGGCCACCCACGCGTACGGGTAGCGGGCCAGGTCCTCGGCGGTGGGCAGCACGTCATCGGCGATCTCGGGCATGCCGATACCGCGAAAGCACTCCCCCGCCGAGCGTTCGATCTCCGGCAGGCGGGTGAGGTCGGCCGCCGTCGGTTTGCGGATTCGCATGGGTTCCAGTGTGGCGGGTACCGCTTGATCGATGACACGAATTCTGTCCCCCTGGTACTGGTTCCGGCGGGCGCTGCGGTTTCCCGGCCGGGAGCGCGAGGCCGTGGTGCAGGCGCTGAAGATGGCGCTGGCCGCCGTCCTCGCGTGGCTGCTCGCGCGCGTGGTGATCCCCTCGCCGCAGTCGTTCATCGCGCCCTACACCGCGGTCTTCCTGATGACCGAGACCGTGTACCGGTCGCTGACCAACGCGCTCCAGCAGGCCGGCGCGATCCTGATCGGCCTGGTGATCGCCTACGCCGCGGCGCACCTGATCCCGTCGCCGGTTCTGGCGCTGGCGGCCGCGGTGTTCGTCGGCATGCTGCTGGGCCAGTGGCACCGGTTCGGCAGCAGCGGCATCTGGGTGGGGGTCACGGCCCTGCTGATGATCTCCTACGGCACCGCGGGCAACTTCGTCTACCTGGTGGAACGGCTCGCGGAGAGCCTGCTCGGCGCGGCCGTCGGGGTCGCGGTGAACACGGTCGTCCTGCCGCCGGTCCACCTGCGGCACGCGCGGGACGCGGTGAGCGTGCTGGCCGGGGAAGTGCGCGACCTGGTGCAGTCGATCGCCGACGACCTGCGCGGCGACTGGGACTCCGACACGGCCGAGCGCTGGCTGCGGCACGCGCGCCGGCTCGATTCGACGGTGGTGCGCGCGGACGACGCGCTGAGCTGGGGACGGGAGAGCGTGCGGTTCAACATCCGCTGGCTGGTGCACCACCGCCGCGGCCGCAGCCCGCTGCCGTCGTCGTTCGAATCACCGCTCAGTGTGCTGGAAGAGGTCACCGAGCAGGTCAAACGCATCACCGAGGCGCTGGTGGCGGCCGCCGGTCAGGACGAGGCCGATCCGGAATTCACCAGCGGGTATGCGGAACTGCTGGACGGGCTGGCCGGCGCGGTCGCCTGCCTGGACCAGGCGGAGGACCGGCTCGCCGACCTGCCGGGCCGCCTGGACGAGGTCGCCGAGCGGCACCGCGAGCTGGACCGCCGGATCCGGGTGGATCAGGTCACCACCGTGATGCGGCAGGCCCAGGACGCCGCGCTGCTCGCGGTGGACCGCTCGACGCGCGTCCTGGAGACGGCCGCCCCGCGCTGATCGCCGGTCAGCGGCCGGCGATCAGTTCCTCCAGCTCACCCAGCACGTCGTCGACCGAGACGGTCGCCACGAACGAGTCGTCGTGCGCGCAGCGCGGCAGGTCCTCGCGGGTGCAGTCGATCCCGCAGACCGGGCAGTGCGACATCCACGAGATCAGCACGCGGTGCCGCGCCCGGCCGAGCGGGCCGGCGTTCACCACGTTGCCCATCCAGTACACGCTGACCGTCGGGGCACCCACCGCGGCCGCCAGGTGCCGGGGCCCGCTGTCGTTGCCGGCGAACGCCGAGCACCGGTCGAGAACGCCGATCAGCGCGGACATGCTCAGCGCCGTCAGCGGCCGCACCGGCTCCCCGGCCAGGCCCGCGACCCGCTCGACCAGGTCACGCTCGTCCGGTGCCCCGATCACGACCACACCGCGGCCGCTGGACGCCTGCTTCGCGGCGACCTCGGCGAACCGCTCCGCCGGCCACCGCCGGCGCGGGTCACCGGCCCCGGGGTGCACCACGACCAGCGGATCGGGCAGTCCGGCCAGCACCTCGGCCGCCGCCGCACGGTCGGCGCCGGTCACCGCGACCGACGGCTCCAGCTCCACCGGCCGCGCCCCGGCCAGCCCCACCACCTCCAGCGCCCGCAGCACCTCGTGCTGGTAGTAGCGGAACGGCAGCCACCGGTCCGCCTCCGCCGCGTCCGGCGTGCGTGCCCCGACCAGGTACCGCGGCTCCAGCCGGCGCAGGAACGGGTTGGAGTTCCGGCCGCCGCCGTGCAGCTGCACGGCCAGGTCGACCGGCTTGAGCGCGTCGAACCACGCCTGCTGCTCCGCCTCGTCGAACGGCTTCCCGGCGGGTTCGTGCACGTTCGGGTACGGCGGCAGCGGCCGCACCTCGGTCACCGGCGACGGGCGCCCGGCGAACAGCTCGCGGTGCAGTTCCGTGCCCAGCAGCACGATCTCCGCATCCGGGTAGGCACCCCGCAGCGCGGCCATCGCCGGCACCGCGAACAACAGGTCCCCGAGCCCGCCACCCCGCAGCACGGCGATCCTGCGCACGTCCGGCCAGCTTGCTTCGATCGGGCCGACCGACGGCCCTGCCTCCGAGTTCACCACGCGCAGGAGGTGCCCGTTTCCGCAGGCAGCAAACGGAAATGTTTCGCCGCCCAAGATCCGGCTACTGGTGGAGCAGGAGGAGAAGTGGAGGTGGACATGGCAGGCGAGACCAAGGACGTGGCCCCCATCACGCCGGACCTCGTCCGGCTGCTGTCGGAGACCGCGCCCACGGTCGTGGTGCTCGGCGACGCGATCCTGGACGTGTGGCTGTCCGGCCACTGCGAACGCATCTGCCGGGAGGCGCCGGCACCGGTCGTCGACGTGGGGGCACGGGCCACCTCGCCGGGCGGCGCGGCGAACACCGCGGCCAACCTGGCCGCGCTGGGCGCGCGGGTCCGCTTCGTCAGCGTCGTGGGCGACGACGAACCCGGCCGCGAACTGGCCGGACTGCTCGACGCGCACGGGGTCGACACGCAGAACCTGCTCACCGCCCCGTCGCGGCGCAGCATCAGCAAGCAGCGGGTCGTCGCGGACGACCAGGTGCTGCTGCGCTTCGACGAGGGCGACCGCGCGGACCTGCCCGCGGTGCAGACGAACCGCCTCGCCACGGCCCTGGAGAAGGCCCTCGCCGGTGCGGACGCCCTGATGGTGTGCGACTACGGCAACGGCTTGCTGGGCACCCCGCTGCGCGACGCGGTGGCCCGGCTCCGGCCGGACATCCCGCTGCTGGTCGTGGACGCGCACGACTTCGAACACTGGCAGCGGGCCCGGCCCGACCTGGTCACGCCGAACGCGGCCGAGGCCGCGAGCCTGCTCGGCGCCGAGCTGCCGGAAGCCGGTGAGGAGCGGGCGCGGTTGTTCGAGGACGAACGGCGGACGCTGCTGGACAAGACCGGCGCCGCGGCCGCGGTGGTGACCATGGACCGGCACGGCGCGATGCTGCTGACCGGTGAGGGCCGCGGCTACCGCACCTGGGCCGACCCCGCGCCGGAGAGCCAGGCCAGCGGTGCCGGCGACACCTTCGCGGCCGCGCTGGTGCTGACGCGCGCCGCGGGCCTGCCCACCACCAGCTGCATCGAGCTGGCGCAGGCGGCGGCGAACGTGGTGGTGCACAAGGACGGCACGGCCATCTGCACGCCGGCCGAGCTGTCGCTGGCGCTGAGCCGGGAACGCGAGGCCGCGGTACCCGCCGGTGAGCTGGCCCGCGCGGTCGCCGCGCACCGCCAGGCCGGACGGCGGGTGGTGTTCACCAATGGCTGCTTCGACGTGCTGCACCGCGGGCACATCACCTACCTCAACGAGGCCAAACGGCTCGGTGACGTCCTGATCGTCGCGGTCAACTCCGACGACAGCGTCCGGCGGCTCAAGGGCCCGGACCGCCCGGTGAACACCGCGCAGGATCGCGCGGCCGTGCTGTCCGCGCTCAGCTGCGTCGACCACGTGGCCGTGTTCGAGCAGGACACGCCGATCGAGATGCTCGAGTTGCTCCAGCCCCAGCTGTACGTCAAGGGCGGCGACTACACCGAGAACATGCTGCCGGAGGCGCCGACGGTGCGGTCCTACGGCGGCGAGGTCCGGGTGCTCGGCTACGTCGCCGACCACTCGACCACCTCGGTCATCGAGAAGATCCGCACCTCCGCGCCGGCCGGGGAGGGCGCGTGAGCGTCGACGTCCTCATCCCGACGTGCGGGCGCCCGGCCGAGCTGGCGGTGACGCTGTCCGGGCTCGCCGCGCAGGACTTCCCGGATTTCACCGTGCGGGTGGCCGACCAGTCCGACGGGGCCGCCTCCTACGACTCGCCCCCCGCGCAGGCGATGGTCCGGGTGCTGCGGCACCGCGGGCACCCGGTCCACCTCGGCCGGAACCTGCCCCGGCGCGGTCTGGCGCAGCAGCGGTCGCACCTGTTGGAGCAGTCGCGCGCGGACCACGTGCTCTTCCTCGACGACGACGTGTGGCTCGAGCCCGGCGCGATCAGCCGCCTGCATTCGGCGATCACCGAGCTGGGCTGCGGGATGGTCGGCAACGCGGTCACCGGACTGTCTTATGTGGATGACCGTCGACCGCACGAGCTGGAACCGTACGAGGAGTGGGAGGGCCGGCCGGAGCCGGAGCAGGTGGTGCCCGGTACCCGCGAGTGGCAGCGCTGGACGCTGCACAACGCGGCCAACCCGACGCACCTGTCCGAACGGGTTCGTCACCGTCCGAAGTGGACTCCGTACAAGGTCGCATGGATCGGCGGGTGCGTGATGTTCGACCGCGAGGCACTGGTCAACGCCGGCGGGTTCGACTTCTGGTGCGAGCTTCCGGCCGAGCACTGCGGCGAGGACGTGCTGGCCCAGATGAAGGTCGCGGCCAAGTACGGTGCCGCCGGCATCCTGCCCACCGGCGCGGTGCACCTGGAGTCACCCACTACCGTGGTGAACCGGGACACCGAAGCCTACGACGTCGTTTCCCCGTGAGGATCATGATCGAGCCCGTATCCCAGCAGCGCCTCCGGCTCCGGGACGAGTTCCTGAGCCGGGCGGCGGCGGAGATGGTCAAGTTCGACGAGCGGTTGCGCGGCCTCGACCTGGAGGTGCGCTTCGACCGCGGGGTGGCGCACCTGACCGGCGAGGTCGCCGCGCCCGCCCAGCTGGACACCGCACGCGAGCTGATCGGACGGCTGGACGGGGTGTTCGGCGTGTGGGACCGGGTGCGGGTCGGCGGCCGGGAGCCGCTGATCCTGGACCTGGGCTGCGGCGGGCAGAAGCAGTACCCGGGCAACCTGGGCGTGGACCTGATGACCACCGGAGAGGTGGACGTGGTGGCGGACCTGTCCGGGCCGCTGCCGTTCGCCGACTCGTGCGCGGACCGGGTGTTCCTGGTGCACATCCTGGAGCACCTGATCGACTTCCTGCCGCTGGTGGACGAGGTGCACCGGGTACTGCGGCCGGACGGCATCGCCTTCGTGCTGTCGCCGTGGTGGCGCTACGTGAACGCGGTGGCCGACCCGACGCACGTGCGGCTGCTGGACGTCCAGACGATCAAGGGCATCTGCCGCCGTCCCGGTTCGCCGCGGACCTGGTACCCGCTGCACGCGGGCTGCGACGGGGCGAGCATCTTCGCCGAGCTGCGTCCGCTCAAGGACGGACCGCACCCGGATGCGGGACACCTGGCCCGGTTCTTCGACTGAGCGGTCCGGCTCGTGCGGCGGCCGTCAGCGGTACGGATCGGTGATCTCACACAGCTTCGCCAGGGTCTCCCGCAGCTGCGCCATCCGGCGCGTGCCCACGTGCTTCTCCCACTCGGCCTCGATGCGCGCGATCTCGGCGTCGGCGAAGGGTGCCGCCTCGCGGGCCTTGTCCGTGGCGTGGACCAGGCGCGCCCGGCCGTCCCGCGGATCGGGCATCCGCTGCACGTAGCCCGCCTTCTCCAGCTGGTCGACGAGGAACCCGGCGGTCTGCTTGGTCACCTGCGCCGCCTCCGCCAGCTCCGTCAGGCGGCTGCCGCCGGGGTTCAGCCGCTGCAACAGCCGCGCCTGCGCCAGCGTGAGCTCGAACCCGGCGGCACGGACGGCGTCCATCACCCGGTTCTCCAGGTGCCGGTACGGGATGTACAGCAGCAGGCCCGTGTTCACGCGCACTCCTTGACGATAGTCAGAGACTCTGATTAAATTAGTCAGATAATCTTACCACTTTCGGGCGAGGTTCTGATGGACCACAACGACAAGTGGCTGGCGATCGACGCGGAACGCGCACGCCTCGCCGACCTCTTCGCGACTCTCACCGACGTCGAGCGGGCCGCCCCGTCGCTGTGCGACGGCTGGACGATCCACGACGTCGCCACGCACGTGGCACTGGCGCCCTACGTCGGGTTCGGCACCGTCCTGAAGGCGGCGGTCAAGGCGCGCGGGAGCTTCAACCGCATGGTCCACGACCTGACCAAGCGCGAGGCGGCCCGGCGCTCCGCGGCCGAGGTGACGGCCATGTTGCGGGACGCGGCCGGCCTGCGCCGCCTCGCGCCCCGGCAGACCCTCGACAACGCGCTGATGGACGTGCACGTCCACGCGCAGGACATCGCGATGCCGCTCGGGCGGCGGCTGGTGATGCCGGCCGAGGCGGCGGTCGCGTCCGCGAACCACCTGTGGGAGATCGGATTTCCCTTCCACGCCAGGAAACGGTTCGCCGGTCACCGTCTCATCGCGACGGACGCCGACTGGGCCGCGGGATCGGGCGCGGAGATCCGCGGCCCGATCCAGGCACTGGTCATGCTGCTCGCCGGCCGCACCGCGACCATCCCCCAGCTGACCGGGATCTAGGCGGTGCGGTTCTCCCGGGCGCGCTCGACCGCGGTGAGCGCCCAGCCGAGCGCGATCATGCCCACGCCCAGCGCCAGGTGCAGCCAGTTGTCGGCGTTGTTCAGCGGAACGAAGTTCGCGCCGCTGTCCTGGTCGATGGCCAGTCCGTAGATCCACAGCAGCAGGTAGACGAACCCGCCCAGCACGAGGTAGGCACGGGCGGGGCCCGGGGAGCGGGACAGCACCAGGCCGACGACGCCGTACAGCAGGTGCACGATGTTGTGCAGCACGGACACGGCGAAGACCCCGAGCAGCATGGCGCCGGAGTGGTGCCCGGCGAAGCTGAGCTCGCCGTAGTGGCTGGTGATGCCGGGGATGAACCCGAGGATGCCGACCAGCAGGAAGACCACGGCGACCACGGCCGCGGCGATCTGCACCGGCCTGCGGACCCCGGTGGTGGTTGCGGAACGAGCGGACATGGCTACTCCTCAGGGACGAATAGGCCCCGGGTAGCCCCGCCGGGCGCGCCGAAACCCGGCCGGGACGCCGGCGGAAGTACCACGTCCGGGTGCCGTCAGCGAGCCGAGCCGCTCAGGGCGTGCGCGGCCGCCAGCGCGTCCGCGGTCTCGCGGGCCATCCGCCGGACGTCGAAGTCGTGTTCGGCCTTGGCGCGGGCCGCGGCGGCGAGCTTGCGCCGGAGCGCGCCATCCGTGCTCACCCGGTCCAGCGCTTCGGCCAGCGCGGCCGGCTCGCCGGGCGGGACGATCATCGCGGCGCCGGCCAGCTCCTCGACCGTCTCGCCGACCGCGGTGGTCACGCACGGCAGCCCGTGCGCCATCGCCTCGAGCACCGCCAGCGACAAGGTGTCCCGCCGGGACGGCAGGCAGACCACGTCCAGCTCGCGCAGGAAAGCGCTCACCTCCGGCAACCGCCCGACGAACCGGACCGGCAGCCCGCGCGCCCGTTCGGCCAGGTCGCGTCCGTCGCCCGCGACCAGGACCCGTACCTCGCGCCCGCGGCGCCGCAGGGTCGCCACCGCGGGCAGCAGGTCCAGACCGGTCACCCCGCCGATCGCGCCGATGACGACGGGTGTGCGGTCCGGGTGCGCGACGGGCTCCGGCGGGATCTCCACGCCGGGCGGGATGCGGGTCACCCGCTCCGCGGGAACGCCGAGCTCGCGCAGCCTGGCTTCGACGATCCGCGAGGGCGCGAGCGCACCGGCCAGCCGGCGGTAGCAGTCCCACACCGCGCTGGAGACCGGCGCACCACCGGTGCGGTGCAGCGTCGCGACGGTGGGCGCGACCGCCTCCGCGGCCTGCATCGCGGCCAGGTTCATCCCGGCATCGGCGAGGTTGACGAGCACGACGTCCGGCCCCAGCGCGCGCAGCGCGTTCTCGATCTGCGGCGCCCACACCGCCCGCACCGCCGGGGCCACGATCTGCACCGGCAGCCGCTCGGGGAACGCGCCGGCCAGGTTCTCGCCCACGACGAGGCTCGGCACGACCCAGTCCGGCAGGAACCGCAAGAGCCGCCGGACGTAGGCCTCCGCACCACCGAACACCTCGTTGTCCACCACCAGTGCCACGTTCAGGCGTTCCATCGCCACCTCACGTAGTCGGCAAATCGGACACGTTCTACCCGTTCCGCGATCACCCGACACCTAACCGCCCGGTCAGCGCACTGACCGATCGGTTAGACTGGTCCACATGGAGCATGTGACGTGTTGTGTGGTGGGCGGGGGCCCGGCCGGGATGATGCTCAGCGTCCTGCTGGCCAGGGCCGGAGTCAAGGTGGCCGTTCTGGAGAAGCACCAGGACTTCCTGCGCGACTTCCGCGGGGACACGGTCCACCCGTCCACCCTGCGGCTGCTGGACGAACTGGGCCTCGGGGACCGGTTCGCGGCGCTGCCGCACCGGAAACTGGAGCAGATGCGGATGCGGATCGGCGACGAGACCGTGGTCGCCGCGGACTTCGGCCGCCTGCGGGGGCGGCACAAGTACATCGCGATGGTGCCGCAGTGGGATTTCCTCGACCTGCTGGCCGGCTCGGAAAAGCTGGATCTGCGCATGGGCACCGAGGTCACCGGCCTGCGCCGCATCGGCGGCCGGGTGACGGGTGTGACCTACCGCGACGAGAACGGTACCGGTGAGCTGACCGCCGACCTGGTGGTCGCGTGCGACGGGCGGGATTCCGTCGTGCGGCGGGCGGCGGGCCTGAAACCGCGGGAGTTCCCGATGCCGATGGACGTGTGGCAGGTCCGGGTTCCGGCACCGTCGCACGCCGAGCGCGACGGCCGGGTGTTCGGTGTGTTCACCCGTGGCCAGGCCGCGGTGACGATGGACCGCGGCGACTACCACCAGACCTCCTACCTGATCCGCAAGGGCGAGGACGCCGCACTCCGGACCCGGGACATCGAATGGTTCCGCCGGCAGCTCGCGGAGCTGTTCGGCTGGGACCGCGAGGTGCTGGCCGCCATCCGGTCGTGGGACGACGTGAAACTGCTGGAGACCTCGATGGGACGCCTGCCGCGCTGGTACACCGACGGTCTGCTGTGCCTGGGCGACGCCGCGCACACCATGTCACCGGTGGGCGGCGTCGGGGTCAACCTCGCGGTGCAGGACGCCGTGGCGGCCGCCCGGATCCTGGCCGGCCCGCTGGCCGCCGGCACGGCGTCCACATCAGACCTCGCGAAGGTCCAAAAGCGACGGGAGTTCCCGATGCGCGTGGCCCAGCGGTCCCAGCTCGGCGAGCACGACATGCTGCTGCGGCCAGCACTCGACGGCACCCTGAACGGCGTGCCCGGTCCACTTCGGATGGTGCAGCGCTTCCCGGCGCTCGCCGGGGTCACCGCCTACGTCGGCGGGATCGGGGTGCGCCCGGAGCACGCACCCGCCTTCGCGCGGCGCTAGGTTCCGGGCACACCCTAGGTGATCGCGGCGAGGACGAAGCGCTCCAGCTCGCCGGCCGCGGCATCGAGGTCCAGCTCCGGGTGCGTGAGCCAATGCGCCACCACCCCGTCGATCGCACCGCCGATGGCCAGCGCGACCGCCTGCGTGTCGAACGCACGCAGTTCCCCGGCGCGCTGGCCGTCCGCGAGCAGTGCGGCCAGCGCCTGCCAGCGGTCACCCGCGTCGTGCGACCCGGGCGTGCGGAGCTTCGTGCCGCCCGCGTCGTCGAGGAGCACCTCGGTGATGAGCCGGACGTGCCGGCGGTGCGCCGACTGGTACCCCACCATCGCCCGCACGTAGGCGGTCACCGCGGATCGCGCGTCCGGCTGCTGCTCGACCCGTTCCCGGACGTAGTCGCCGAACTGCTGGAACACCCGCTCCAGCGCCGCCTGCGCGAGCTTGTCCTTCGACGAGAAGTGGTAGAGCACGGCGGCCTTGGAGATCCCGGCGCGCTCGGCGATCGCCGACAGTGACGTGCCGCGGTAGCCCTTGCTCGAGATGAGTTCGATGGTGCACTCGATGATCTGCTCCCGGCGCGCACGCTCGGTGAAAGTCATCGGCCGGGTCATACCCCCGATCCTAGAGGTTGCCCCCACCGCGGCCGGGTATCCGCCCGGAATGCTGACTTCGATCCTGCGGGGCGCGGCCGCCGGGGCGGCCGGGGCCACCGCCCTCAACGCCGCCACCTACGTCGACATGGCCGTCCGCGGCCGTCCGGCCAGCGAGACGCCGGAGCAGACGGTCGAGAAGGTCGCGCACGCCCTCGGCACCGAGGTGCCCGGCGACGACAAGCAGAAACAGGCCAGGGAAAGCGGCATCGGCGCGCTGCTGGGACTGCTCACCGGCACCGCGGTGGGCGCCGCCTACGGCGCGGCGCACGGGGCAGGCTGGCGGCCGGGTGTGCTCACCGGCGGCCTCGCCGCCACCGGTGCCGCCCTGGTCGGCGCGAACGCCCCGATGACCGTGCTGGGCATCACCGACCCGCGCCGCTGGAGCGCCGCCGACTGGGTCAGTGACCTGGTGCCGCACGTGGCCTACGGGTTCGTCACCGCGGCCACCTTCGCCGCAACCGTGCGCAAACGGCGCCGCTGACCCAGCCGTCCGGGTGAGGTGTGGGCGCAGCGCCCCGAGGGTATCCGGGCCGGAGGTTCGAGCCGGGAGGAACAGCCATGGGCAGGCACCGCATCGACGACGCGGGCAGGGACCCGAAGTGGGGAGGCCCGGCCCTGCTGTCCAGCGGCCGGCACGAAGCCCGGGCGCGGCACGCGCGGCCCGAGGACGAGCAGCTCACGCAGCCCCTGGAAGGCGCTCTCAGCGGCGAGGTCCTCGCCGTCCCGTGACACCGGCGGTGGTGCCGCCCGTTCGGGTTGATTAGTCCGAATCGTTATCGGGTACTGCTCCGGCCGTGAGACCAGAGGTGGTCGTGGCCGGGCCGAGCGCCCGTGACCTCGTCCTGCGGGTCGGTGACGTCACGAGGGCCGGTGCGCCGGCCTCGCGGGCGGAGACCCGCGGCGGCACGGGCGCGAACCAGGCCGCCGGCATTGCCCAGCCGGGTGTCCCGGTCACGTCGCTGTCGGTGACCGGCGACGACCACGCGGGGCACGACCTGCCCGCCCACGCCGCCGCCGGAGGCCGTCCCCGGCCGGACCCCGGCATCCTCGAGCCGCGGAAGCAACCATGACCCTCAGCCAGCCCCGACCGGCACCCCGGATCATCATCGTCCCGGACCGCGCGGCACCGCCCGTGCCGTGCGAGGAATGCGGCTACTCCGCCCTGCGGATCGCCAAGCTCGTCGACGAAAGCGGTGAGGCACTGGCGACCCTGCTGGTGTGTACCAGCTGCCGCACGCACACGCCGTTGCCCGAGCTGCCCGCGCCGCGGAACCCCTAGCGCCATGCGGTGCCGGCGGGCGGGTTCACTACGACAGTTCACGCGCGGCGGCCTGTGCCGTCGCGAGCTCCTGGCACAGCTGCACCGTGACCTCCTGCGCCCGCGCCAGCGCGGCCGTGGCGTCGAAGACCGACGTGATCAGCGTTTCGTACCCGCCCTGATCAGCCGGCACGTCCAGGTTTCCCAGCCAGAGCTGCCGCTCCAGCCAGGTGCCCAGCTCGGGCAGGCTCCGGGCGACGTTCTGGGAGAGCGCCTTCAGCGACCCCAGCACCTGCTGGATCTCGTCCGCACCGCCGATGCCGGCGGCCCCGCCGATACCCGACGCGCGGTGGTACAACCCGCGCATCGCCTGCTGCGCTTGTTCCGCCAGCCCGCCACAGCTGGCCGTCACCTCACTGTTCCGTGACACATCCATGTTCGCCGGTCCCCTGTCTGACGCCGGTCGTAGGTACTCGAGCCTTCCCGTTACCCGACGAGACCAAACCGTGGCAGCCGAAACGTTCAGTAACCGACCGACGCGGGTACGTGAGACGCGGGGATCGCGGAGAGGGGAGACGGCGATGGTGTCGACCGTGTGGCTGGGCCGGTTCGAGGGGATCCGGGTGGGTCTGCATTGGAGTGTGTTCGGCATGGCCGGGCTCCTGGTCGTCGGGCTGCCGATCACGCAGTGGCCGCCGCTCGCGCCCGGGCAGGGGATCTTCGCCGCGATCATCGCGAGCGTGATCACGGCGGTGCTGTTCGTGCTGTCGCTGTGCGCGCACGAACTGCCCCACGCGCTCGTCGCGCGCCGGTCCGGCATCGAGGTGCGCGAGGTGACCCTGTGGCTGCTCGGCGGGGTGACCCGGCTGCGCGGAGCGCCCCGGTCGCCCGGCGTGGAGTTCCGCGTCGCCTTCGCCGGGCCGCTGGTCAGCCTGCTGCTGGCGGCGATCTTCGGGTTCGCCACCTGGATGACCTCGCCGATCGGGAACTCGCTGTCCGGCGCGGTGCTCGGCTACCTCGCGGTGCTCAACGTGATCCTGGGCGGGTTCAACCTGATCCCGGTGGCGCCACTGGACGGCGGTCGCGTGCTGCGCTCGATCCTGTGGGCGGCGTGGCACGACCGGCACCGCGCCACGATCGGCAGCGCCCGCGCCGCCCGGTTCCTCGGGTTCGCGGTGTGCGCCCTCGGTGTGCTGACCCTGTTGCGCGGGCCGATCGGGCTCGGGGTGTGGCCGCTGCTGGTCGGCCTGTTCGTCGTCAACCTGGCGCTGGCCGAGGAGCGGGACGCCGAGCTCGGCACCAGCGTGGCGGCGATGCGGGTGCGCGACGTGATGACGATGCGCCCGGCGACCGCGCCCGCCGCCACCACGGTCGCGACGTTCCTGCGGGACAACGCGATGCTGCGCCAGCACTCGGCCTACCCGCTGGTCGACCCGGTCGGCCGGTTCGCCGGGCTGGTCACCCTGACCCGCCTGCGCGCGGTCCCGCCGGCGCAACGTCCCAGCACTCTGCTCGGCGAAATCGCCTGTGCGCCAACGGAAATCCCGCGCGCCACGCCGGACGAGCCACTGCTCGCGCTGCTGCCACGGATGTCCGGGTGCGCCGACGGGCGTGCCCTGGTGTTCGACGCCGACCGCCTGGTGGGCATCGTGTCCCCGTCGGACATCAGCCGCGCGGTCACTCTGCGCGGCCTCGGCGTGGACTGGCACGGCGGTGCCGACGTGGCCGTCGTGCGCAGCCGCGTCGCCCCGCCGCTGGGCCGGCCGGCCACCCAGCGCTGGCCCTGAGTTTCGGCGGGTCACCACCGGGAATCCTGCCGACGATGAGCCACGAAAACACCCAGCGAGACGTCCGGCGCCTGGCGGACCAGCTCGTCGAGGACCTCGGCAGGCAGGACTTCGACTCGGTCTCCCACCTGCTGCCCCGGATGATCGGCGCGGACGCCCCGGACCGCGACCTGCTCCGCCCGCTGTGCGCGGAACTGGTCGCCGTGATCGCCCGCGGGGTGCTCACCCGCGCCCGTCCCGACGGCGGTGACCTGTTCACCGTGGCCCTGTCGGACGAGGGCGAGGGGGACGTGCCGATCGACGACGTCCAGCCCTCGCTGCGGGCCGTCCTGCGGGCCGTGCTCGCCGAGCTGCACGGCGACGCCGCGGGAGTGGCCACGCAGCTGGAGTTCATCGCGGCGGACCCGGATCCGTCCGGGCAGGTCGACGCGCTGGTCCACCTGGTGGCCTGGGCGCAGGACCTGCCGCGCCCGTGACCGGCGGCTGGTGGCGGGACGCCGTCATCTACCAGGTCTACCTCCGCAGTTTCGCCGACGGCACCGGCGACGGCGTGGGCGATCTGACGGGTCTCCGCGCGAAACTGCCCTACCTGGCCGGGCTGGGCGTCGACGCGCTGTGGATCACCCCGTGGTACCCGTCCCCGATGGCCGACGGCGGTTATGACGTCGCCGACTACCGCGACATCGACCCGCGGTTCGGCACGCTCGCCGACGCCGAGGCGCTCCTCGATGAGGCGCACCGGCACGGCCTGCGGGTCATCGTCGACATCGTGCCCAACCACACCAGCGACCGGCACCCGTGGTTCCAGGCCGCGCTCGCCGCCGGCCCCGGCTCGCCCGAGCGAGAATGGTACGTGTTCCGCGACGAGCCCAACGACTGGCGCAGCGTGTTCGGCGGCTCGGCGTGGAGCCGGGTACCGGACGGCCAGTGGTACCTGCACCTGTTCGACGCCCGCCAGCCCGACCTGAACTGGGACCACCCGGACGTGCGCGCGGAGTTCCTGGACGTGCTGCGGTTCTGGCTCGACCGCGGGGTGGACGGATTCCGGATCGACGTGGCGCACGGGCTGATCAAGGACCCGGCACTGCCCGACCTCGGTCTGGACCACGAGGGCCTGGTCGAGCCACCGGACCGCAGCGACCACCCGCACTGGGACCGGCCCGGGGTGCACGAGATCTTCCGCTCGTGGCGGGAACTCGCCCGCCACTACGGCGAGGACAGGGTCTTCGTGGCGGAGGCGTGGGTGGACAGCCCCCAGCGGCTGGCCCGGTACGTCCGGCCGGACGAGCTGCACACCGCGTTCAACTTCGACTTCCTGCGCTGCCCGTGGGATGCCGCGCGGTTGCGGTCGGTGATCGATTCCAGCATCGCGGCGCTGTCGGCCGTGGACGCTCCGGCCACCTGGGTGCTGTCCAACCACGACGTGACCCGGCACGTCACCCGGTACGGCGGCGGGTTGCCGCGGGCGCGGGCGGCGCTGCTGCTGATGCTCGCGCTGCCCGGCGGCGCCTACCTGTACCAGGGCGAGGAGCTCGGGCTGGCGGAGGTCGAGGACCTGCCGGAGGAGGTGCTGCAGGACCCGACCTGGGAGCGCTCCGGGCACACCCGGCGCGGCCGCGACGGGTGCCGGGTGCCGCTGCCGTGGTCCGGGGCGGCGCCGCCGTTCGGGTTCTCCACCGGCACCCCGTGGCTGCCGCAGCCCGCCCACTGGGCGGAGCTGACGGTTGCCGCGCAGGAGAACGACCCGGACTCGACGCTGCTGCTCTACCGGGACGCGCTGCGGATCCGCAAGGAACACCCCGCCTTCGGCGACGGTGCACTGTCCTGGATGGACAGTGCACCGGAGGTGCTCGCGTTCCACCGCGAGCCCGGCGTCGTGTGCGTGGTGAACCTCGGCTCGGCACCGGCCGCGCTGCCGCCCCACCGGAAGGTGCTCCTCGCCAGTGAACCCGGTGATCCCGGCGGCGAACTGGCCCCCGATTCGGCGGTGTGGCTGTCAGCCTAGGTGCGCGCGCTGCTGCTGGCAGACGTCCTCCTCTCCCCCGCCGCATACCCGGCCCGGCCAGGTCCAACCGTTTGCGCGGCCGCCGCCCGGGTAGGCCCTGCGCATGTCCGAACTACCGCTGCCCGAATACGACGAACTGCCCCTGGCCGCGTTGCAGCACCGCATCCGGTCACTGGACGCCGAACAGCTCGACCGGCTGATGTCCTACGAGCTGCGGCACGCCAACCGGCTGCCGGTGCTCGAGCTGATGCGCATGCGCAAACAGCAACTCGACGACGGCGCCGAACCCTCCGGCGGTCAGCACACCGCCATTCCCGAGGTCACGCCCCACCCCGGCGGCTCGTCGGCGAAGGAGCAGACCGCGGCCGAGCCGACCACCCCGTTGCGGCACGGCGTCGCGGGCCAGACCCCGAACCGCGGCCGGCCCTAGAACCGCTCACGCACGCGGCGCAGGGTTTCCCGCACGTTGTCCTCCGAGACCGCGTCGATCGCCTCGTCGAGCGGGAGCCACTTCAGCGGCGCGTCCGGCTTCTCCGGGCGCGCCGCGTCCGGCTGTCCGGTGGCCAGCACGTACCGCAGGTCCGCGTGCTCGTGCGCGGGCTCGGCGCCCTTGGCCGGCACCGGCACGACCACCGCGTGCAGCAGGTCGGCCGTGGGCCACGGCACCAGATCGGTCAGCCCGGTCTCCTCGCGCCCTTCCCGCAGCGCGATGGCGAGCGGATCGGTCTCGCCCGGGTCGCCGTGCCCGCCGACCTGCAGCCACGCCTGCTGACGTTCGTGCCAGCGCAGCAGCACGCGCCGCGTGTCCGGGTGCACGATCACCGCGGACCCGGTGACGTGCAACGGCGTGTCCCGCGCGAACGGATCCGCCGTCGCCGCCAGCAACTCCCGGATGCGCACCACATCGGCGCGCTCGACCTCGTCCCGTGCGCGATATCCCACCAGCATGCCGGCAGCCTAGACGTTTCCGCCCCACCCGAGGGGGAACACCCCGCCGGTGTCCAGACACGACGAACTCCGCCGCGCCGCACGGGAAACCTTCGGCTGGCCGGACCTGCGCGAGGACCAGCTGACCGCGATGGCGGCCCTGCTCGACGGCCGCGACGTGCTCGCCGTCATGCCGACCGGGTCCGGCAAGTCCGCGATCTACCAGGTTCCCGCGCTGCTGCTGGACGGGCCGACGCTCGTGGTGTCACCCCTGACGGCGTTGCAGCGGGACCAGGTCGGGCAGATCGCGGACAGCGAGGCGCCGGACGCGGTCGCGGTCAACTCCGCCCAGCCGGCGCGCACCACGACCAAGGCCTGGGACGCGGTGACCGAGGGCGACGCCGAGTACCTGTTCCTCGCACCCGAACAGCTGGCCAAGGACGAGGTCCTGGAGCAGCTGGCGGAGATCCGGCCGAGCCTGTTCGTGGTGGACGAGGCGCACTGCGTCTCGTCCTGGGGGCACGACTTCCGCCCCGACTACCTGCGCCTCGGGCACGTCATCGAGCGGCTGGGGCGGCCGCGGGTGCTCGCGATGACCGCCACCGCGGGCGGGCCGGTGCGGGACGACATCGTGGAGCACCTCGGGTTGCGTGACCCGGTGCGCGTGGTCTCCGGATTCGACCGGGCGAACCTCTACCTCGCGGTGCACCGCTCCACCACCGAGGAGGACAAGCGCAGCGCCGTCCTGCGGTGGGTCCGGCAGGCACCCAAACCCGGTCTGGTGTACGCGGCGACCCGCAAGGACAGCGAACGCTACGCCGAGGAGCTGGGCGCGGTCGCCTTCCACGCCGGGATGAAGGCGGCCGACCGCAAGCGCGTGCACGAGGACTTCCTCGCCGACCGGGTGGAGGTGGTGGTGGCGACCTCGGCGTTCGGCATGGGCATCGACAAGCCGAACGTGCGCTTCGTGGCGCACGCCTCGGTGCCGGACTCGGTGGACTCCTACTACCAGCAGATCGGCCGCGCCGGCCGGGACGGTGAGCGCGCCGACGCGCGGCTGTTCTACCGGCCCGAGGACCTGGGCCTGCAGAAGTTCCTCACCGCGCGGCCGTTCGACGACAAGGGTGTCCAGGAGCTCGCGGAGACGCTCCGTGAGCAGCACGGCCCGGCCAGCCCGCAGGAGATCGACGGCGAGGTGCAGCAGTCGCACCGGCGCGCCATGAACAACCTGAACCTGCTGGAGCAGTCCGGGCTGGTCGAGGAGACCACGCAGGGCAGGTTCAGCTACGCCGGCACCGATCCGGCGGTGGCGGCCGAACGCGCGGCCGAGGTGTCGCAGCGGCGCCGGAAGCTGGACCGGTCCCGGGTCGAGGTGATGCGCGAGTACGCCGAAACCACCGCGTGCCGCCGCCAGTTCCTGCTCGGCTACTTCGGGGAGAGCCTGGCGGAGCCGTGCGAGTTCTGCGACACCTGCGACGCCGGCACCGCCGCCGGGCAGGTCGCGGCCGACGGCGAGTTCCAGCCGGGCGCCTCGGTCCGGCACGCCGAGTGGGGCATCGGCCAGGTGGTCCGCCGCGAGGCGGAGAAGGTCACCGTGTTGTTCGACGAGGCCGGCTACCGCTCGCTGTCGCTCCCGGCCGTCCGCGAACGCGGGCTGCTCACCGAGGAGTGACCGCTCAGGGTGCGTAGGCCCCCAGCCCGAACAGGTCGAACAGCTTCTGCTGCACCTCGTCCCGGCAGGTGAGCAACCGGCGCGTGCGCGGGCGCCCGCCGGTCGAGGGGTAGCGCAGCACCGTCTCGCCGATTCGCGAGAGCAGGTCGAGCAGTTCCCGCACGGACAGGTCGAGCCCGGCGCGGTCGGCCTCCTGCCGCATGACGTGCGTCACCGCGGTCGCCAGCACGCTCACCAGGGAGTGCACCGCGATCCGGTGTTCGGTCCAGTGCCGCCGCGGCGCGGTCGCCGCCACGAACGGGCCGTTGAGCTGCCGGAACGTCGAGTCCAGGTGGTAGCGCGCGCGGTAGGCGGTGATGACGTCGGCGACCGGCCAGTCGTGGTCGGTCACCAGCAGCTGCTTGCCGAAGTACTCCTCGTCCAGCCGCGACCGGGCGTTCTCGTCGACCCGCCACTCCAGGCGCAGCTCCGCCGGCCGGGTACCGGTGAGCCGGGCCGGCAGCACCCGGTCCACCCAGCGCACCCGGGTGATGCGGGCGATCTCCGTCAGCACCTGGTCGCGTGGCCGGCGGTTGGTGCCGGCGGCGAGCGCGAGCGCGAGACCGTCCAGCTGCCGTGTCGCGCTGCTCAGCGCCTGCGCGAACCCGCGCGCCTGCGCCGCGTGCAGCTTCGCCGAGTGCGTGAGGATCACCCGGCGGACCGCGCCGGACACCGTCGCCTGCGTGTCCAGCGCCGTGACCCCGGGGAAGCGGCCCGGTTCCACCGGCCGCCGCGCGGACGCCGGGCGCGCCAGCAGCTCGGGGTGGTCGCCCAGCGGCAGGGCGCCGACGAAGTGCCGGCCGTCGTCCAGGTCGAGCTGCGCGTGCTGACCGGTCTCGAACACCAGCGTCACCGGCCCGGACACGCGCCCGGCCAGCCGGTCGGCCGCCACCCCGAACGGCACCGCCCCCTCGCGCCGGTACACCGCCGAGGCGAGCGGGATCGCACCGTCGCGCGTGACCACCGTGCTCAGCCCCGCCGGGGACGCCGCCGCGGTCTCCGATTCGGCGTACGTCGCGAAGTTGGGCACGTCCACCGCGAGCAGGATCGGTTCCCCCACGTGCGCCCGCACCCGCGCCGCCACCGCGTCCTCGACCCGCTCCAGCTGCGGCCGGGTCAACCGCCGCGTCGCCCGCCAGAACTCGTCGTCGTGCACCGCGGCCGCCGCCACGCGTGGCCGCACGAACCGGCTCGCCGCGCTCTCCGCCCACCACTGCGCCAGATCCGTACCCGGCGCCGTCGCCCGGTGCAGCACCGCCAGGGCGAGGTAGGTGCCCATCGGCACGCTGCGCGCGCCCAGTGCCTCGTCGATCGCGGCACGCACCTGGAGCCGCTCCAGGGTGGACCAGACGGCGGCGACGTCACCGAACGCGAGGTGCCACGTACCGTCAGGGGAACCGGCCGCGCCGTCCAGGCCGGCCGCGATGTCCTCGGCGGTACCGAGGTAACGCTGCGAGGTGATCCTCGGCTTGCCGTTCACCCGCTCGGTCCGCGCGAGGTAGTAGTAGGTCCTGCCGCCGATCCGCTTGCCGATCACCGAAGCCACACTTTAGGTAATACGCTCGCCCGCCCCGCCGCGCAATGACCCCGGCCACGGTGAGCAGCGCAAACAGGGTGCCGCCGGTGCGGTGTGGCCGATCTTGCGCGGCCGGGTCCTGGCAGGTCCGGTGACGCCGGTCCTAGCGTTTCCGGTATGGCATCCGCTCCCACCGCCTCCGCGATGCGCCGCGCGCTGGCCCGTGCCCGCGACGGCAAGACCCTCGACGTCACCGAGGCGACCGTGCTGCTGCACGCGCGCGACGAAGACCTCCGCACGCTGTCCGAGCACGCCTCCCGGATCCGCGACGCCGGACTGGCCGAAGCCGGCCGCGACGGGATCATCACGTACAGCCGCAAGGTGTTCATCCCGCTCACCCGGCTGTGCCGGGACCGGTGCGGGTACTGCACCTTCGCGACGGTTCCGGGCAAACTGGACGCCCCGTTCCTGTCGCCGGACGAGGTGCTGGAGATCGCCCGTCAGGGCGCGGCGATGGGCTGCAAGGAAGCCCTGTTCACCCTCGGCGACCGGCCGGAGGACCGCTGGAAGCAGGCCCGCGAGTGGCTCGACGCGCACGGCTACGACGACACGCTGTCCTACGTGCGCGCGATGGCCATCCTGGTGCTCGAGCAGACCGGTCTGCTGCCCCACCTCAACCCCGGTGTGCTGACCTGGCAGGACTTCCAGCGGCTCAAGCCGGTGGCGCCGTCGATGGGGATGATGCTGGAGACCACGGCGACCCGGCTGTGGAGCGAGCGCGGCGGTCCGCACTACGGTTCGCCGGACAAGGACCCGGCCGTGCGGCTGCGGGTACTGGAGGACGCCGGCCGCTCGTCGGTGCCGTTCACCACCGGAATCCTGATCGGGATCGGCGAGAACTACGAAGAACGCGCGGACGCGCTGTTCGCGATGCGCAAGGTGGCGCGGCAGTACGGCGGCATCCAGGAAGTCATCGTGCAGAACTTCCGCGCCAAGCCGGACACCAAGATGCGCGCCACCCCGGACGCCGACCTGCAGGAGCTCGCCGCCACGATCGCCGTCGCGCGCCTCGTGCTCGGTCCGAAGATGCGCATCCAGGCACCGCCGAACCTGATCGGCAGCCAGTACGACCTGATGATCCGCGCGGGCATCGACGACTGGGGCGGGGTGTCCCCGCTCACCCCGGACCACGTCAACCCCGAGCGCGCGTGGCCGCAGATCGACGAACTGGCCCGGCAGACCGAGCAGGCCGGCTACACGCTGCGCGAGCGGCTCACGATCTACCCGGAGTACCTGCTCGCCGGTGAGCCGTGGCTGGACCCGCGCGTGGCCGGGCACGTCGCCGCGCTGGCCGATCCGGAGACCGGGCTGGCGCGCGAGGACGCGGTGCTGGAGGGCCGGCCGTGGCAGGAGCCGGACGGCGGCTGGCAGGACCAGGCCGGCACCGGCCGGACGGAGTTGCACGTCGAGGTCGACACCACCGGCCGCACCGAGGACCGGCGCAGCGACTTCGACTCCGTCTACGGCGACTGGAAAGAACTGGCGGAGAAGGTGCCGAGCGCGCCGCGCCGGATGGACACCGACATCGCGGAAGCGTTGCGCCGCGCGGAACGCGACCCCGCTGGTCTGTCCGATGAGGACGCGCTGGCCCTGCTGCACGCGGACGGCGCCGAGCTGGAGGCGCTGGCCTCGCTGGCCGACGGCCTGCGCCGCGACGTCAACGGCGACGACGTCACGTTCGTCGTCACCCGCAACATCAACTTCACCAACGTCTGCTACACCGGCTGCCGGTTCTGCGCGTTCGCACAGCGGCGCACCGACGCCGACGCCTACACGTTGTCGCTGTCCCAGGTCGGCGACCGGGTCGACCAGGCGTGGGAGGCCGGGGCGACGGAGATCTGCATGCAGGGCGGCATCCACCCGGACATGCCCGGCACCGCGTACTTCGACCTCGCGGCCGAGGTGAAGCGGCGGCAGCCGGACATCCACCTGCACTCCTACAGCCCGATGGAGGTGGTCAACGGCGCGTCCCGGACGAACCTGTCCATCCGCGACTGGCTGACGCGCGCACACGAGTCCGGTGTGGACTCGCTGCCGGGCACCGCGGCGGAGATCCTCGACGACGACGTGCGGTGGGTGCTGACCAAGGGCAAGCTGCCGGCGTCGAGCTGGATCGAGGTGATCTCGACGGCGCACGAGCTGGGCATCCCGACGACCTCGACGATGATGTACGGGCACGTGGACACGCCGGCGCACTGGGTGGGGCACATCAAGCTGATCGCCGACCTGCAGCGGCGGGCGCTGGAGCGGACCGGGCGACGCGGGTTCACCGAGTTCGTGCTGCTGCCGTTCATCCACCAGAACTCGCCGATCTACCTGGCCGGTCTGTCCCGGCCGGGCCCGACCAAGCGGGAGAACCGGGCGGTGCACGCGCTGGCGCGGATCCTGCTGCACGGACTGATCGACAACATCCAGTGCTCGTGGGTGAAGCTCGGCGCGGACACCTGCCGCGACGTGCTGAACGGTGGGGTGAACGACCTCGGCGGCACGTTGATGGAGGAGACCATCAGCCGCATGGCCGGCGCGGACAACGGGTCGTACAAGACGATCAGCGAGCTGGCGGCGATGGTCGAGCCGATCGGCCGCCCGCTGGTCCAGCGGACCACGACCTACGGCCGCCCGTCCGCCGACCGGGTGGCGGCGGCGCTGGCCTCCGACGGGGTCGCCCAGGCCGTGCGGCGCCCGCTGTCCCTCCCGATCGTCGGCTGACGCCCGAGCGGTGAACACGCCGTCCACCCCGGCGTGTTCACCGCTCCCGGCGCCGTGTTCGCCCCTCCGGGCGGCGTGTCGGCCGCTGGGCGTCAGCCGCTGACGTTGTCGGTCGTGACCTCGTCCAGGAAGCGGGCGAGGTTGGCGAGCATCCGCTGCACCCGCTCCTCGAGCGGTGCACGATCGACCGGGTTGTGCACGGCCGGGCGGCGCTTGCCCCGCAGGTACAGCCCACAGGCGAGGTCGGCGCACGCGTAGGTGCCCACGGTGTTGCCCTGCTTACCGGCCGCACCGACCCGCCGGGCCGCGAACAGCGACACGTCCGTCGCCGCGTGGATGGTCCCGCAGAACGCGCACACCGACGACTTCACCGAGCTGCGGTGCTTGGCCGCGGCGCGCAACGCGACACCGACCACCTCGTCACCGTACGGCGCCACGAGATAGGCGTTCTGCTGGGCCTTCGGGTCCCGCCAGCCGAGGAAGTCCACTTCGGACCAGTCGAGTCCGGCCAGCCCCGGCGGCAGTGCCAGCCGCTGCGCCTCCCCCTTGGAGCAGTTGATGAACGACTTGCGGATGCGGGTCTCGTCGAGGGGTTGCACGGCGGGCATCATCCGTCGCACCGCCGTGACCGGGCAAGTCATTTAGGATCGGCTGTGATGAGCACGAAGATCACGTGGCCGGTGCCCGCCCCGGAACTCCCCGGGACCGTCCACCCCGCACTCGCCGCGATGGCCCGGGCCGCCAGCGCGGCCTACGGCGGCGCCCGCCGCCGGCACACGCGCGCCGAGCTGGCCGAGAAGGTCGCCGACGGCGCGGACGGCACCCCGACGATGCGGGTGGACGAGATCGTCGAGGCCGCGATCGCCGAGGAGGCGGGCCGGCACCGCGTGAACCTGCTCAGTGAGGAGGTCGGTTTCGTCGACAACGGTTCCGCGGTCACCCTCGTCGTCGATCCGGTCGACGGTTCCAACAACGCCGCTTCCGGCGTCCCGCTGAGCTGCTTCGGCGGCACCGTCGCCGTCGACGGGCGGGCGACCGAGGCGCTCACCGTGTGGCTGGACACCGGCCGCACCTGGCACGCCCTCGCCGGCGAGCCGGTGCCGTTCCGCACCAGCGGCCGCGCGAGCCTCGACGGCGCGACGGTGAACCTGCTCCGCCCGCATCAGCGCAACGCCGAGGCGTGGCTGCGCGTCGCGGGCCGGGCGCAGCGCGTGCGGATCCTGTCCACCACGGTGCTGGAGTGCGCGCTCGTCGCGGAGGGCTCGGTCGACGCGTTCTGCGACCCGGGCTCGGACACCCACCGCCTGGTGGACCTGGCGACGGCGATGGTCACCGTGCCCGCGGCGGGCGGTGCGGTGATCGACGTGCACGGCCGTCCGCTGGAGATCGACCCGGACCTGACGCGCCGCTGGTCCGGGATCGCCGCCGCGACCCGCGCCCTGGCCGACGAGCTGGCCGCCACCGTGCTCGGCTGAGCACCGGGTCCAATGGCCCTACCGGGTCACGACCACAACGGGTGATCGTGCCAACCGTGACGTTTCCCGTGCGCGAAGGGCCGGTCCCCGCGATGGTCGATCCGTTCGGATTGGAAGTGCTGGGCCGGGAGCAGTGCCTCGAGCTGCTCGCCACCGCCGGGTTCGGGCGCATCGTGTTCACCATGCGCGGCCTGCCCGCGGTCCAGCCGGTCCGCTTCGTGCTGGCCGGCGATGCCGTGTCGTTCGCTGCCCCGGCCGCCGGCCCGCTGTTCGCCGCGGCCAGCGACGGGGTCGTCGCGTTCGAGGCCGACGTCTTCGACCCGGACCTGGAGACCGGCTGGTGGGTGACGGTGCTGGGCCGCGCGCACGCCACCCGGCGGCCGGGCCGCGGGTGGCCCGCGTCGTCCGCGGACGACCGTTGGATCAGGCTGCCGCTCGACGTAGTCTCGGGGCGGCGGCTCAGGAGGTAACGCCGGAGGCACACCCACCGGCGCGCGGCCGCCGGGAGGGCAGCGGTGATCGAACCGGACGCACGCGCGCTCCGCGAAGCCGTCGTCGGGATCGCGGCTGATCTCAGCCTGCCCGGGATCCTCACCAAGGTCGTCACCAGCGCTCGCGTGCTCACCGGCGCCCGGCACGCCGTCGTCGAGGTACCGCACGCCGCGCCGGTCAGCTCCGGCGATCCGGCGCCCGGCGCGGCGCTGGGCGTGCCGCTGGACGCCGGCCGCGGCCGGTTCGGTGAGCTGCGGCTCACCGGCAAGGCGGGCGGCTTCACCGGGGCCGACCGGGAGGTGGTCGCCGCGCTGGCGGCCGCGGCCGGGACGGCGATCGACAACGCGGCCGCGTACGCGCGTACCCGTGCCCGCGAACGCTGGCTGGAGGCCTCGCACGAGGTGACGGCGGCCCTGCTCACCGGCGAGGACCCGCGACGCACGCTGGGTCTGATCGCCGAGCACGCGCGGGCCGTGTCCGGCGCCTCCGCCGCGGCGGTCGCGGTCCCGCGCGAGGACGATCCGCACACGTTGTCCTTCGACGTGGTCGCGGCGGGTGCGGACGCCCCGCCCGGCCTGACCGGCCTGACGGTGCCGCTGCACGGCACGGCCAGCGGTGCGGCGTTCCGGTCCGGCACGCCGGTGGTGGTGCGCGACTACGGACGGTACGTCGCCAGGGAACAGGCCGAGGTCGAGGTGCCCGAGGCGATCAGGGCGCTGGACTCGGCGGTCGCGGTGCCGCTGGTCGTCGGCGGGGAGACGCTGGGCGTGCTGCTGGTCGCGCGGGTCGGCGGCATGCCGCCGTTCACCGACGACGAGGTGGCGCTGGCCCGGACGTTCGCCGGGCACGCCGCGCTGGCGATGGAGTTCGCGCGAGCGGAGGAGGACCGGCAGCGGCTCGCCGTGTTCACCGAACGCGACCGGATCGCCCGCGACCTGCACGACCTGGTCATCCAGCGGCTGTTCGCCACCGGCCTCGGCCTGGAGGGGCTGCGGCCGCTGGTCACGCAGCCCGAGGTCGCCGACCGGCTCACCGGGTTCGTGCACGAGCTGGACCGCACGATCCGGGAGATCCGCAACAGCATCTTCTCCCTCACCCAGCCGGAGGAGCCGGACGGGAGCCTGCGCGCGGAGCTGTTGCGGCTCGCGCAGGACTGCACGTCGGCACTGGGTTTCCCGCCACGCCTGCGGTTCACCGGTCCGGTGGATTCGGCGGTGCCGCCCCAGGTGCGCGTGGACCTGGTGGCGACCGTGCGGGAGGCCCTGGCGAACGTGGCCCGGCACGCGCGGGCCGGGGAGGTGTCGATCGAGGTCGCGGTGGACGGCTCCGGACGGTCGCTGACCCTCACGGTCAGCGACGACGGGATCGGGATCCCGGAGGAGTCCGGACGGCGCAGCGGGCTGGTCAACCTGGGTGAGCGGGCGGCGCGGTGGAGCGGCCGGTGTTCCGTCCGGAGCGGCGGGAAGCGCGGCACCATACTCGTGTGGACGGCCGAACTCGCCGGTGCGGAGGGTGCGTGATGACGATCTCGGTGTTCCTGCTGGACGACCACGAGCTGGTCCGGACCGGCCTGACGACGGTGCTGGAGTCCGAAGGCGACATCCGCGTGGTCGGCGAGGCCGGCACCACCGCCGAGGCGCTGCGGCGGATCCCGGCGCTGTCCCCGGACGTGGCGATCCTCGACGTGCGCCTGCCCGACGGCGAAGGGATCGGGGTGTGCCGCGAGATCCGGGCGTCGATGGAGCCACCGCCGGCGTGCCTGATGCTGACGTCGTACTCCGACGACGAGGCGCTGTTCGGCGCGATCATGGCCGGGGCGGCGGGATACCTGCTGAAGCAGGTGTCGGGCACCGACCTGATCGGGTCGGTGCGGCGGATCGCGGCCGGCGCGTCGCTGCTCGACCCGCAGCTGACCGCAGCGGTCATGGACCGGTTGCGTGGCGGGTCCGGGCCGGCCGATCCCCGGTACACACAGCTCAGCCCGCAGGAGCGGCGGGTGCTGGACCTGATCGCGGACGGTCTGACCAACCGGCAGATCGGCCGGCAGCTGCACCTGGCGGAGAAGACCGTGAAGAACTACGTGTCGGCGGTGCTGCACAAGCTGGGTTTCGCGCGGCGCACGGAAGCCGCGGTCTACGCCACCCGGCGGCGGAACCCGTGAAACAGGGCCGTTGGACCCTGGTCGGCGTGCCCGGCGTCGGTGAAGCTGGCGGAGCCAACAGAAAATTCTCGGCCACGACGGTCGCCGCGAGCTGAGACGACGGGCCGGAGCAGCGACCTCCCACCCTCCCCGCTGCCCCGGCCCACTGTTGTCCGTTGTGGACCGTCAGCGCAACGCCCGCAGTTCCTCCGCCGCACGCAGCACGTCCGCGTACCGCACGTACAACGCGGCCAATCCGAAGCGCAGCACGTCCGGCGGCCGGAAGTCACCGATGACACCGCGGGCGATCAGCTCCCCCATCGTCGCCTTGGCGTCCGGCCGGCGCACGGAGATCTGGTTGCCGCGGGAGCGCGGGGTGACCACCTCGGCATCGGGGACCAGGTCGTCCAGGCACCGCAGGAAGAACTCCCCCAGCGCGAGCCCCTTGGCGCGGACCTGGTCGATCGTCACGTCCTCCCACACGTCCAGCGCCGCGTCCAGGGCCAGCATCGACAGGATGTCCGGCGTCCCGGTGCGGCCGCGCCTGATGCCGGTTCCGCCGGCGTAGGACGGCGTCATCCCGAACGGGTCGGCGTGCCCGGCCCATCCGCTCAGCGGTTGCTCGAACACGTCGAGCCACTTCCGGGCGACGTACAGGAAGGCCGGGGCACCCGGGCCGCCGTTGAGGAACTTGTAGGTGCACCCGACCGCCAGGTCCACGCCGGCGGCGTCCAGCGGCACCGGTACCGCCCCGGCGGAATGACACAGGTCCCACACCGCGAGTGCGCCCGCGGCGTGCACCGCCTCCGTCACCAGAGGCAGGTCGTGCAGCTCGCCGGTCACGTAGTCGACGTGGTTGACCAGCGCGAGCGCGGTTCGCGAGCTGACCGCGGAAGCCATCTCCCGCACCGGTACCCGTCGCACGCGGTGACCGGTCAGCCGCGCGGCGCTCTCGGCGATGTAGCCGTCGGTGGGGAACGTCGCGGCGTCGAGCAGGATTTCCGGCCGATCCGGGTTCAGCCGCACGCCCGCGACCAGAGCCTTGAACAGGTTCACGGTCGTGGAGTCGCCCACCACGACCTGACCGGGTGCGGCTCCGACCAGCGGCGCGATCCGGTCGCCGATCCGCTCCGGAGCGTCCCACCAGCCCTCGTCCCAGGACCGGATGAGCCGCCGGCCCCACTGCTCGCCCACGACCTCCGCCAGCCGCGGGGCCACCCCGCGCGGCGGCGCGCCCAGTGAATTGCCGTCCAGGTAGGACAGATCCGGGTCGACGTCGAACTCGGCGCGCTTCCCGGCGAGCGGGTCCCGCGTGTCCAGTTCGGCCGCTTCGTCTCGCAGCGACATCGTGTCCCTTTCTCTCTATCGCCTGTGTCGGCGGTCACATAGAGTGGTGTCTCCGGGTGGCTCCGGTTGTCTCCGCCAGCCGATCACGAGGAGGTCGCAGTTGACCAGCCAACCGTCCGTCGCCGCGCAGGCCGAGGGCTTGACCATTCCCATGCTCCTCCGTCGCAACGCCGCGGAGTACGGCGAGGCGCCCGCGCTCACGTCGCTGGACGACCCGGACCGCGGGACGCTGACCTGGTCCACCCTCCGCGACGAGATCGCGGCCGTCTCCCGCGGACTGGCGGACCTGGGACTACAGCGGGGCGAGCGGATGCTGATCATGGCGCCGAGCACCCCCGACCACCTGATCGCCGACCTCGCCGCCACCCACCTGGGCGCCATCTCGTGCACGGCGTACGCCACGCTCAGCCCGGACCAGATCTCCTACGTGGCCCGGCACAGCGCGGCCGGAGTGGTCGTGCTGCAGGGAATGGACGAGCTGAAGCGGTGGCAGCAGGTGCTGCACGAGCTGCCGGCCTTGCGCCGCGTCGTGATGATCGACGCGGAGGCGGTGCCGGCGGGCGACGAACGGTTCGTCAGCCTCGCCGAGCTGCGCAAGCGCGGCGCCGAACTCCACCGCGCCGACCCGCGCGTGTTCGAGGACGGCTGGGCCGGGATCCGCCCGGAGGACCCGATCGCGATGATCTACACCTCGGGCACGACCGGCGACCCGAAGGGCGTGGTGCTGTCCCACCACAACGTGATCTTCGAGGCGTATGCCGTGCACGCGCTGCACGAGACCCCGATGCACCCGGCGAACATCGCCTACCTCCCGCTGGCCCACATCGCCGAGCGGGAGATCTCGATCTACATGCCGATCGTCTACGCCGGCCACGTGCACACCCTGGCCGATCCCACGCAGGTCGCGGCGGCGCTCGGCCGCGTCCACCCGCAGGGTTTCTTCGGTGTGCCGCGGGTGTGGGAGAAGATCGCCGCCGGGCTCAAGGCGATGCTGCCGAACCTGCCGGAGGACCGCCGCACCGCGTTGCTGGCGGCCAGCGAGCTGCTCCAGCAGGGCTACCGGCTGCGCAACGCCGGTGCGGAGGTGCCGGACGACCTGGCGGCGAAGATCGCGGAGGCCGACCGGACCGTGCTCGCCCCGGTGCGCACCCTGCTCGGGTTCGACCGGGTGCACTTCTGCGCCAGCGGCGCGGCCGCGCTGCCGGTCGAGGTGCTGTACTTCCTCGCCGGGCTGGGCGTGGAGATCCACGAGGTGTGGGGGTTGTCCGAGACCTCCGGTGCGGTCACGTCGAACTCGGCGAAGGCGTTCCGCGCCGGCAGCGTCGGGCGCGCACTGGCCGACACCGAGATCGAGGTCGCGCCCGACGGTGAACTGCTGGTGCGCGGCCCGCTGGTGTTCATGGGCTACCTGCGGGAGGACGGTTCGATCGCGTCCGCGCTCGACGCCGACGGCTGGTTCCACACCGGCGACATCGGCACGATCGACGCCGACGGCTTCGTCACCATCACCGACCGCAAGAAGGAGCTGATCATCACCTCGGGTGGCAAGAACATCGCCCCGACCCGCATCGAGGGGCTGCTCAAGGAGCACCCGCTGATCGGCCAGGCGGTCGCGATCGGCAACGACAAGCCCTACGTCACCGCGCTGATCGTGCTCGACGACGAGTTCCTGCCGGCGTGGGCCGCCCAGCAGGGCATCGCGGGCGGCGACCCGGTCGTGCTCGCCGGGCACCCGGCCGTGCGCGAGGAGATCCAGCGCGCCGTCGAGTCGGCGAACGCCCGGCTGTCCCGGGTCGAGCAGATCAAGAAGTACCAGGTACTGGCCGAGCCGTGGACGCCGGAGAGTGGTGAGGTCACCCCGACGCTGAAACTCAAGCGCCGGGTGATCAACGACCGCTACGCGGCGGACATCGCCGCGCTCTACACCGCCGACCAGTAGTCGCCGGTACCGGGCGGGGGGCCGTCCCGCACCGAGCGGGCCGGCGGCCCCGCCGCGGGTTCCCGGACCTGCTGCCCTAGGCCGACCGGAGCGGGGTGGTCCACTTGCGGAGCCGGGGCGGGACGCGCTTCTCCAGGCCGTAGGCCTCGAGGTGGGCGCTGAACACCTCGTCGAACGCCTGCCGCACGGTCTCGGTGTCCCACGTCTGCCGCTCCAGGATCGGCGCCTTGAGGTAGGGCTGGCCGACGATGTGCAGCTGCGGCCCGTTGCACCGCACGAGCTGACCGGTGATGCCCTCCGCGCCGTCGCTCAACAGGAACAGCACGACGGGCGCGATCCGCGCCGGCGTCCGATCGGGCGGGCAGTTGCGCAGGGAGCGCTCCGACTTCCAGACCATCCGGGTGTGCGCCAGCGGGCAGACAGCGTTCACCCGGATGCCGCAATCTTCCAAATCCAGTGCCCACGAGTATGTGAGCGATGCCACAGCACCTTTGGTCGCCGCGTAGACGCCGAGCTTGCGCTGACCCAGCGAGGCGCCGGAGGAGATGTTGACGATCGACCCGCCGCGGCCCTGGGCGACCATGGCCTTCACGGCGGCGATCCCGGTGTACATCACGCCCAGGACGTTGACCTCGACCAGTTCGCGGACGTCGTCGAGGTCCTCCTCCCAGGGCAGTGATTCGTAGTTCAGCGCGGCGTTGTTCACCAGGCCGTCGATCGCCCCGAACTCGGCGACGCACAGGTCGACGATCGCCTGGGCCTGCTCCGGATCGGTCACGGTGTGCCCGCTCGCGACCGCGCGGCCGCCGTGCGCCCGGATGTTGGCCGCGGTGCGCTCGGCCAGGTCCGCGTCGACGTCGTTGACGACGACCGCGGCGCCGGCCTGCGCGAGGTGCACCGCGAACGCCTCACCGAGGCCGCGGGCCGCGCCGGTGACCACGACGGCCCGGTCCTGCATCAGCATGTTCATCGGTTTCCACTCCCCACCGGCCAGTCCCCGAGCTCCAGCCCGTCCTCGGCTGTCTCCTGGCCTGTGGGTCCAGTCTCGGCGCACGAACCGCCCCGCGGTCAGCGCGCGCCGACGAACGGTCCACCCACTGCGCCGAACGAGTGACGTCTGATCGGCCGGGCTGACCCCGCCGCCGGTCAGGGGCACCGGAAGGGCCCGCCGTTCGTCGTAACCCAGAAGTAAGAATGCCTACGGCCGTATGGGCGCAATCCCGCGATACGGTCACGCTGTTCCTGTTCGGGCGCGTGTGGTGAGCGGCATACTGATTGTCGCGGGACGTGTCTTTTGGGTGACTGCGGTCACAGGAACGGGGCGGGCAGCGACAGAATCAGTGAGCGCAGGCGGCGACCCGACGAGGGGGAAGTGGGGAGAGGTGTGAAGACCACGACTCGCCCATCCATGGGTGTGGCGCTCGCGAACCGCGAGTTCCGCACGGTGTGGCTGGCCGAGGCACAGTCGGTGCTCGGTGACCAGCTGACCACGGTCGCGCTGGCCCTCACCGTCTACCACCGCACCGGCTCGGCGTTGTGGTCCGCGGTCGCCTACGCGCTCACCTTCCTGCCCGCGCTGGCCGGCGGGCTGGGTCTGGCCCAGCTGGCCGACCGGTATCCGCGCCGCACCATCCTCGTGGTCACCGCGGCGCTGCAGGCCGGCTTCGTCGCCGTCATGGCGATCCCGGGCATGCCGGTCGTGTGGTTGTGCGTGCTGGTCATGCTGGCGCGCCTGGCCGGCGCGCCGTCCAACGCGGCCCAGAACGCGCTGACCCGCGAGATCTTCACTGATGACGAGCTCTACCTGCGCAGCCAGGACATGCGCGGCATCACCACGAACACCACGATGCTGGCCGGCCTGGCGCTGGGCGGCGTGATCGTCACGGCCGCCGGGCCGTCACTGGCCCTGGCACTGGACGCGCTGACGTTCGCGGTCAGCGCACTGGCCCTGCACCACTGGGTGCGCCCGCGGCCGGCCGCGGGGGACGGTGACGGCTCGTGGTTCGGCGCCATCCACTGGGTGGCCGCGCAGCGCAGGCTGCGCGTCCTGCTCGGCCTTTCCTGGCTGGTCGGACTGGCGATGGTGCCCGCGGGCCTGGCCGCCCCGCTGGCGCGCGAGATCGGTGCGCCCGATCAGTCGGTGGGCTGGCTGCTGGCCGCGGACCCGCTCGGGTTCGCGCTGGGCGTGTTCGTCCTGTCCCGCTACGTCTCGGCCTCGTCACGCCGCCGGTCGGTCGGCGTGCTCGCGGTCGTCCCGACGGCACTGCTGCTCGTGTTCGGACTGCGGCCGGAGCTCGTCCTCGCCCTGGGCGTTCTCGCGCTCGCCGGTGCGGCGGGCGCGTACATCATCACCGTCGGGGCCACGTTCATCACGTGGGTGCCCAATGAGCTCCGCGGCGGAGCCGGCGGTCTGTACCGGACCGGCCTGCGGGTCGCGCAGGGCGTCGGTGTGGCGTTCGGCGGTCTGCTCGCGCAGTGGTCGGGTACGGCGACCACGGCGATCATGATCGCGGGCGCGGCCGGGGTGGTCCTCGGCGTTCCCCTCGCCGTGGCGTGGGGACGAGTGCTGGGCACGGACAGCGATGCGACCGGCACGGACTGACAGCAGCGCGTCCATTCGGAAGATCGGAAGTCTCAGAAGTCACGGTCACGCACGATCATTCACCTCCCGTTTTTCGGGCCGACACAATGACAAATCCACAACGGCTCAGAAGTCGCGGTCGCGCACGACGAACACCTCTTCCACGGGACCGAAAACGAAAACGATTCACAACCCAGGATCAGAAGTCGCGGTCAGACACGAGGAACACCTCCATTCGGTGCCTGTGGTCCGGACGCGTCGCGTCGGTACGGCCGCTCCTGGCGGAGGTACGCGTCGCATCGCGTGCGGTGAGATGATACCCGTTGATGGAAAGTACCCGGCGTCGTTCCGGGCACCGCAAAGTTACCCGGCGGCAGTACTCGATGTCGAGGGAAGGTGAGCCGGTGCCTCTGCCGCACACGCGTCGGCGATCGCCTACACTGCACGGCGATCCGGACCTCAGGGAGGGCGTTCCGGTCATCGAGGAGCAGAATTCGGTGCCCCGCCAGTCCGCGCCCGTGCGAGCGGAGGCGAACACAAAGAGTGATGCGTCGAACACACGGCGCGCCATGATGCCCCGCAATTGGGCATTGTGGCGCCGACCGAAGCGTTTCGTCGTTTTCCTGATCGTCTCCGAACTGATTGCGGTCGCGTGGCTCGCGATCGCATTCGTGAACGCGAGCGCGCCGAGCGTCCTGGATTGGCTGCGGTTCGCGATTCTCACCGCGGGCGCGACGGCGCACATTCAGCTGACCCGGCGGCAGGAAGAACGGCGGCGAAATGCCGGCGGCCGGGTGCTGATCGACCTCACCGCCGTGTGGATCGTTCCGGCCGCGATTATTCTCCCGGTACCGTTGACGATCTTGGTCGTCGGTCTGGTCCGGGCACAGCGCTGGTTCGTCGCCCGGCGGCCCGCACACAACTTCGTCTACTCCACCGTGGCCCACATGCTGGCGGCGTCCCTGGCGCACCAGGTGTTCGTGGCGCTGGGCCCGCACGACTGGGGCGCGCTGGGCATCGGCGGGTCGCTGGTGGAGTTCGCCTGGATGCTGGTGGCCGGCCTGGTCTACGAAGGGGTCCAGATCGTCTACATCGGCACCGTGATCGCGCTCGCCGCGCCGGAGAACGCGAACGCGCGGACGGTGCTGGGCAGCCCGGCGGACAACGTGCTGGAGGCGATCACGATCGGTCTCGGGGCGGTGACGGCCATCCTGCTGGTGATCATGCCCCCGGCGGTCGCGATCATGGCCGTGGTGACGGTGGTGTTCAACCGGCTCGCCGAGATCGAGCAGTTGCAGGCGGACGTGCGGACGGACCCGAAGACGCAGGTGGCGAACATGCGCGGGTGGACCGAGTCGGCCGAGCGGGCGCTGAGCCGGGCCTCCAAAGCGGCCGATCCGGTGGCGATCCTGATGATCGACCTGGACCACTTCAAGTGGATCAACGACACGTTCGGCCATCCCGCGGGTGACGACGTGCTGCGGAACCTGGCGCAGCTGCTGGACGAGGTGACGCGCCCGAGCGACGTGGTCGGGCGGTTCGGCGGCGAGGAGTTCCTGGTGCTGTTACCGGGCACCGATCAGGCGGCGGCGACGGTGGCCGGGGAGCGCATCCGCGCGGCGGTGGCGGCGCTGCGGATCAGGACGACGAACAAGCGCGGGGAGTGGACGCTGGTGTCCGAACGGACGGCCTCCATCGGGGTCGCGGTGTTCCCCGAGCACGGTGACAGCCTGCCGGGCCTGATGCAGGCGGCCGACGCGGCCGTCTACGAGGCGAAGGAGAGCGGACGCAACCAGGTCCGCATCGCCCGCCCCCCACAGCCCCCGGCGAGCCCCCCTCGCGAAGCGAAGCACGCCAGCCACTGACCCGCGCTTCCGCGCTCTGCGGCCGCCTCCCGCACCCTGGTGCAACCTGCCCGCGCCACCCGGCCCGGCCGCCCTCGCCACGCCTCGGCCGCCGAACACACCAATCCGCGCAATGCACCCAGCCCGGAACGTCACCCCGGCCCCGGGCCCTCACCACTCACGCCCCGCACCCGCGAAAGCGCGGCCATCACCGCCAGAAGCCCAGCCCGGCACCCCACCGGTCCCCAACACCCCCTCGTACCACTGGCCCACTCGCGCGCACCCGAAAGACCGCATCCGCCGCGACACGACATGTCCACTCGCACGCCCCGACCGCAGGCCAGCCGGTCACACCCCGCCTGACCAGGCACTTCACCGCGGAGAGGAACCCCAGCGCCCCCACCCGGCATCCGTAACCCACTAGAGTGACCCGCTCAAGGAACCACGATCAGGGGTTTCCCTGGTGGCCGCCACGGCCGCTCCCCTGCCACCCTGGGAGGCGATGATCACTCCGGCGACCTTCACCGACCACCCGCCCGGCGCCCGGCCGGCGCCACGGGTGCGCCGCCGCCTGGCCACCTCCGCCTGGCTGCTGGTGCTGTCGCTGGCCGTCCTCACCTTCGGGTTCGTCGCGTCCCGCCCGGACACCCCGCCGGACCAGGGGCCGCCCACCGGCGGCGCCCTCGCGGCACAGCAGGCGATCGAGGCGCTGGTCCACCCGGGTCCGCAGCCGACCGCCCTGGCCTTGTTGCCGAAGGACTTCACCCGGGTCACCGGCGTCGTCCCCGGCCAGACGCAGGCGCGCGACGGCACGGTCCGCGCCGTCCACACCGACGGCGGCTGCTCCACGCCCTGGGGAGACGACAACACCAAGTGGGACTACGCGGTCCCGTGCAAGGCGCACGACCTGGGCTACGACCTCCTCCGCTACGCCGCCGCGGTCGGGCACCCACTCGGCCCGGACATCCGCGCGGCCCTCGACCAGCGGCTGTCCACGGACATGCACGCGACCTGCGGCATCAACCCGATGGGCTCGCCGCGCACGTGCCGCCTCGTGGCAAGCCTCTACTCCGCCGGCCTCGTCGTGAACTCCTGGCACCAGCGCTGGGGACCGCCGGTGGGCGACCCGATCGGCCCGCTCCTCGCCGGGGTCGCGGTCATCGCGTGCCTGCTGGTCTTCCGTCTCCGCGGCTGGCTCCAGCAGCGGCACGTTCGTGCCCCGGCGCCCGCGCCCGTCGCGCCGGCGCCGTTGTCGCCGTGGGTCACGCTCGCGGTGGGCAGTCTCGTGCTGCTGATCCTCGGCGAATCCGCGATCGCACTGGCGCGGTGGGCCGGCGCCGGCCCGGGCTGGCTGTGGCCGTTCACCTGGCTGGCGCAGCTGGCCCCGGTGTTCTTCTTCGCCGGAGGCCGCGCGAACGCGGCGGGATGGCGCGCGACCCTGGACAGCGGCGGCGGGTACCGGCAGTACCTGGCCCACCGGGCCAGCGGGCTCCTCCGTCCGGCCCTGATCTTCGTCGTCGTGGCCCTGCTCGTCCCTCTGGCGCTCGAACTGCTGGGCATCCCCGAGGGCACCAACGCGGCGATCATGCGCATCGCGCTGCACCCGCTGTGGTTGCTGGGCGTCTACCTGCTCACCGTGGTCGCGACCCCGCTGATGCTCGCCCTGCACCGCCGCGCCGCCGTGGCCTCGGTCGCCGGCCTGGTCGTGCTCGTCGGGCTGGCCGAGCTGGCCGCCCACGCCCTGGGCTCGGCCGTCCCGCACTACCTCGCGGCGTTCGCCCTGGCCCTGCTCGCCCAGCAGGTCGCATTCGGCCGGATCCACACCACCCACCGCCTGGTGCCGGCCGCTGTCCTCGCGGCGGGCGTCACCGGACTGGTCCTGCTCACGACGGTCGGCGGGGTCAGCCGCGACCTCCTCGGCGCACCCGGCGCGCCGCCCGCGCTGTCCGCGCCGGCCCTGCCGGTCCTGCTGCTCGGCGCCGCCCAGATCGCCCTGCTCGGGCTGGCCGCGAAACCGATCGCCCGGCTCGCCGCCCGCTTCGCGGGTGCGGCGCGAGTGGCGCTGCGCGCGCCGATGAGCCTGTACCTCGGGTTCCTGGCGGCGATGCTGCTGGTCGTCGCGCTGGTCTACCTGCCGGACCACCCGTCGGCGATCCTGACCTGGCTCGCCGACCCCCGCACCTGGGTCGCACTGGCGCTGCTCGCCGTGCCGGCGGTCATGGTGTTCTGGTGGTTCGAGCGCCACCCCCGCGGGGCCGTTCCGGTCCTGGGCACCCCCGGTGCGGCAGGCTGGCAGGCCCACGCGGCAACGGTGCTGGGCACCGGGTTCGCGGTGGTCGGGCTGTTCGGCTTCGCGCTGACGCGGTTCGGCGGGGACCACGGCACGATCGTCGGATTGCCCGTTGACCCGATTCAGAACCTTATCCAGCTGCTGATCGGGGTATTCCTGCTGCACACGGTGCGGACAGGGTTCAGCGCGGCGCGCAGCACGTGGGTCGTGACGGGGCTGGCGTGCGTCCCGGCGTTGCTGGAAGCACCGGACGCGGTGACGATGGTGGTACACGGCGTAACAGCCCTGGTCGCGCTCGCGGCGGTGGCCAGCACCCTCGTTCCTGCGAAGGCGGTGGTGCAGAACACGTAACCGAGTGTTGTGAGCCACTTCGCGCGGGCCGTGTGCGACGCTACGGCCAAGTAGGTGGACGACGGTCACGAGAGGAGTACCTGGCGTGGACGACCCGCGGAACGAACGTGGGACCGGCCGGCCCGCTCGGCCGCGTCAGCCGCGCCAGATCGACGCCCGCCATGAAGGCCCCGTCCGGCGCACCCCGGGCGAACGGACCTCGGCCGGACGCCCTCCCGCCGATCGTGCCGGCCGGCCCGCCGGCAACCGGACCTCCGCGGGCCGCCCACCGGCGAGCCGCGCGGGGCGGCCACCCGCCTCCCGGGACCGGGCGGCGCCCGCACCGGTCCGCCGCCGCCCACCGCCCCCGCTGCCACGGAAACCGCACCAGCCGCACCGCGGCGCAAAAATCGCCGTCGGACTGGTGTCCTTGCTGGTCATGAGCCTGACCGGGTACGCGTGGGCCGCGATGCAGGGTCTGGTCAGCGGGCTGACCACCACCGATGTCATCGACGGCAACAAGCCCGCCGACGGGGCCCGCGACATCCTCCTGGTCGGCATGGACAGCCGCACGGACGCGCAGGGCAACCCGCTGCCCGAGGACCTCCTCGCCCAGCTCCGCGCCGGAGTCTCCGACGGCGAGGAGAACACCGATACCCTGATCCTCGTCCACATCCCCAACGACGGCAGCAAAGCCGTCGCGATCTCCCTGCCCCGCGACTCCTACGTCACCATCCCGGGCTTCGGCAAGCACAAGATCAACTCCGCGTACGCGCGCGCGAAGGCGGCGGAACGCAAGAAGCTGCAGGACGAGGGCCAGACGGACAGCAAGTCCATCGAGGTGCAGAGCAACCAGGCCGGGGCGCGGACGCTCATCCAGACCGTCGAGCAGCTCACCGGCTCCACGATCGACAACTACGCCTCGGTCAACCTGCTCGGCTTCTCCGAGATCACCCAGGCCATCGGCGGCGTGGACGTGTGCCTCAAGGACAACGTCGACGACCCGTACTCGGGCGCGAAGTTCACCAAGGGCCAGCACACGATCTCCGGTGTGGAGGCGCTGGAGTTCGTCCGCCAGCGGCACGGGCTGCCGCGCGGTGACCTCGACCGCGTCGTGCGCCAGCAGGTGTTCATGGCCGGGATGGCGCGCAAGGTGCTCTCCGCGGGCACCCTCGCCGACCCGGGCAAGCTGAGCAGCCTCGCGGACGCGGTCAAGAAGTCGGTCGTGCTCAACCAGGGCTGGGACATCATCGGGTTCGCCCAGCAGATGAAGGGCCTCACCGGCGGCCAGCTGGAGTTCCGCACCATCCCGGTCGTCAACATGGACTACAACACCCCGGAGGACGGCCAGGCAATCCAGGTCGACCCGGCCCAGATCCGCCAGTTCGTGAGCGGCACGACCGGGGAGTCCCAGACCGCCCAGCCCACCGGCGGCGGACCGGCGAAATCGGCGACCACGGTGGACGTCCGGAACGGCACCGGCCGTGCTGGTCTGGCGTCGACGGTCCTGCAGACCCTCACCGGCAAGGGCTACACCGGCGGCCAGACCTCCAACACCACCGCCCGCAAGACCACCGTGGTCCGCTACCCCGCGGGCGGCCAGGCGGCGGCCCAGGAGGTCGCCGACGCGCTGGGGTCGGGGGCGACGATCGAACAGGACCCGACGGTGGCCGGCGGTCACGTCGTCGTGCTCATCGGCAACGACTATTCGGCCTCGTCGAACCGGGTAGCGCAGCAGGCGGCGGCCGCGCCACCGACGAGCCCGGCGCCGGCCCCGGGCGACGACCAGCCGATCACCGCCAACGGCATCACCTGCGTCAACTGACCACCCCGGTGAGACACCCACTTCCGGGTTAGCCCGTTCGGTCTAATAACGGGGCTCAACGACACCGAGTTGGCAAAGTCGCGTAAGGAATCCGCGTTCAGCGACTTTCATACCCGTGAACACCACTGAAATCCGACCGGGCGTACCAGGGCAGGGGTGCGGCGCGCCGCAAGGTCAGAGCAGGGGACGGGGAGTGCACATCGACAATGACCTCTACCAGCGAGTCCTGGGGGAGGAACTTCGCAAGCTGCGCCGGCGCCGGGGCTGGACGCGCAAGGAGCTGAACCAGCACCTGCAGAGCGACATCTCACTGCAAACGCTCGCGACCTACGAGCTGGGCACGCGGCAGTGCTCGGTGGTGCGGCTGGTGGAGCTGTGCCTGGCGATGGACGAGCTGCCGCAGGATCTGCTCGCCCGCGTGCACCGGCGGGTGTTCGCCGACGAACCGGGCAAAGTGCGGCTGGACCTGGCCCACATCGTCGCCGACGACCGGACCGAGCTGCTGCCCCTGCGCCGCTGGGCGGAGGACCGGCTGCGCCAGCCCAGCGCCCCGCGCGAGGTACGGCTGGACCGCTCCGCGATGACGTGGATGGCGCAGCTATGCGGTCTCACGGTTCCCGAACTGCTGGAGCGCCTGCACACCATCGCCGGTGTCGAAGACGACTAGGACATCCGCCCCGCCTTGGTGATCAGCTGCGCCGTCGCGGCACACTCCGCGACGGCGCACGCGGGGGACCCCCGCCGACGCCGTCGCACGTCCACCGGGGACGACACGTATCAGCCGTCGAGCGGGCTCACCCGCGACGGGTGTCAAATCCGCCCTGGTGTCCACATCGGACCGGGGCGGGCCGGCCGGCGCAGCAGGCGGACGGCCGGTCGAACGCCTCGCGCACCGCGGCGAGCAACACCTGGGCGAGATCCCCGGGCAGGCCCGGGCTGCGGTCACCACGCCGATCAGGCTTTCCGCGCGTGGGCGGCGGAGGCCGCGTGGCAGGTCCTGGTGATGACGAGCGCAGCGCGCCCGGATGGTGCAGCCACCGGCGGACCGGAGCGGGCGCTTCTCGGCATCCGGCGGCCGCTGGAGCGGCGTTCCCGGCGCACGGGCGGCGGCAGTCGTTCAGCTCTATGCTGTTGCCGCTGGTCAGAGCTTGACTGTGGGCCCGGAGAGACTCGAACTCTCACTGGCATGGACCTAAACCATGTGCCTCTGCCAATTGGGCTACGGGCCCCGACCGCCCCAGCCTATCGTCCGGGCGCGGTACGGCGTGGCCGGTGCCGCCCGTCCGAGGCGGTGATCTACGGTTGTGCCCTGCGAAGGTGAGGAGGACCTGTGGCTCGCGACCCGGACACCATCGAGCGGGAGATCGTGAAGGCCCGCGAAGCGCTCGCGTCGACGCTGGATCAGCTGGGCGAGAAGGCCAGCCCCAAGCGGCTGGCCGACAACGCCAAGACGACCGTGCGCGCCAAGCTCGACGACCCCAGGGTCAAGTTCCCGTTGATCGGGGTGGGCGCGCTCGTGGCGACGCTGTTGCTGCGCAAGCTCTTCCGCTGAGGTCTCAGGCCCGCGCGGCCGGCGTCGTCGCCGCCGCGGTCACCTTGACCGACGAGGTGGCCGCCGGCACCGGCGGCGCCGGCCGGGCGGCCGTCAGGGCGTCCCCGATGTCCGCGGTGAGCTTCGCCTTCGGCTTCTTGTCCGGCTTGGGCGCCGGCTGCTCTGGTACGTCAGCCGGTGCCTCCGCCGTAGTCGCCGCCGCAGCCGGTTTCGGAACGTCGACGGGTGCCGCTTCCGGCCGGGTCAGCCGCGCGGTCATGTACGCCGCGGTGAACTCCAGCGCACTCCCGTTGAGCAGGTGGACGACGGTGGCCCCCTTCGCCACCTCGCCCAGCTCCTCGACGAACTGGTCGACCCGGTCCCGCGCCGCGATGATGCCGGGCGCCCGCGCGGTCAGACTCCTGCCCTGACCGGTTACGGTGACCGCCCAGTCGTCGTCCTCCTGCACGTAGATCGCCGTGATCGGTACCGCCATGAGTCTCACACCCCTGCCGCTCTCGGCTGCAACTCCACTGTGAGGGAGCACTCCGAAGCCCCGTCATGACGCCGATCGCGTTCATCCGATCGGGGGTGCTTCTGCCGCCATTCGCTTAACGCTCTGTCAGCTTCTATCGATACATCAACAGAACTCTGCGTGACAAGTTCTGGGCGGAAATGTGCGATGCGTGACGACCAGATGGAGCAACCAGCTGCGCAAACGTCTGATCACTGAGCGCGAGGAGCCAGGCCGGACCACAGCACTTCCATGGCGAGATCCGTCGCCAGATCGGGTGTCACCTCGTCGTGCTTTTCGCACCAGATCGCCAGGCGCTCGCTCGCGCCCACCACCAGTTCGGCCGCGGCGTCGAGCACCAGCGCTCCCGCCCCGGCATCGAAGTACCGCGCCATGAGCTTCGCGATGAGGTCCGTCTGCTGCCGCCGCGTCGCCTCCAGCGCTTCGGAGGCGGAGGTGCCGATCAGCGCCAGCTCGTGCCGCAGCAACGACCAGCCCTGCCGGCGCTCGCGGGCGAACACGAAGAACGCCCGCAGTCCGCTGCGCAGCGCCGCGCGGGCATCGGTACTGCCCTCGACCGCGCGCTCGGTCACCTCGCGCAGCTCCGCCCTGGCCTGCGCGACGCACGCGAGCAGCAACCCCTCCTTGGAGTGGAAGTACTCATAAAGCATCGGCTTGGACACGCCCACCCGCTCGGCGATCTCGTCCATCGACGCCGCGGCGAACCCGCGCTCGGCGAACACGGCCTCCGCGACCTCGAGCATCTGCTGTTCGCGCTGAGCTCGCGGCATGCGCCGGCGGCGCGTCGGCCCGGTCATGAAACTGACTCTACCGGAAGTAACCTACTCCAAGTAAGATGGACTCGCGGTAACACCTAATGCTCAGTGTGGAGGAAGGTACATGGCAGAGCACACGCGTACGGGCGTGATCATCGTCGGCACCGGGTTCTCCGGCCTGGGCATGGCGATCCAGCTGCGCAAGGAGGGCCGCGAGGATTTCGTCATCCTGGAGAAGGCCGCCGACGTCGGCGGCACCTGGCGCGACAACACCTACCCGGGCTGCGCCTGTGACATCCAGTCGCACATGTACTCGTTCTCCTTCGAGCAGAACCCGAACTGGACCCGCTCCTTCTCCCCGCAGCCGGAGATCTGGGACTACCTGCGCGGCGTCGCCCGCAAGTACGACCTGTACGCGCGGACGCGGTTCGGCCAGGAGATGACCGGCGCACGCTGGGACCCCGACGAGCACCGCTGGCACGTGACGACGCGCAGCGGGGACACCTTCAGTGGCCAGTTCCTGGTCAACGGCGTCGGCGCGCTGCACCTCCCGCAGATCCCCGACCTCAAGGGCATCGAGCGGTTCCGCGGCAGGACGTTCCACTCCGCCCAGTGGGACCACGACTACGACCTGCGTGGCAAGCGCGTCGCCGTGGTCGGCACCGGCGCCAGCGCGATCCAGTTCATCCCGGCCATCGCGCCCGAGGTGGAGCAGTTGCACGTCTTCCAGCGCACCCCGGCCTGGGTGATGCCCAAACCGGACCACGCGATGCCGGACTGGGCCAAGGCGGCGTTCGCGAAGATCCCGGGCACGCAACGCGCCTACCGCAACCTGCTGTACTGGCTGCTCGAGGCGCGCGCGATCGGGTTCAACGGCCAGCAGGGCCTGATGAAGCTCGCGCAGAAGGTCGCGAAGGCCAACATCGACAAGCACGTCGACGATCCGGCGCTGCGGGCGAAGCTGACGCCGGACTACGTGATGGGCTGCAAGCGGGTGCTGATCTCGAACGACTACTACCCGGCGCTGAACCGGGACAACGTCGACGTGATCACCCACGGTGTCGCGGAGGTCACCGAGACCGGCGTGATCGACACCGCCGGGGTGGAGCGCGAGGTGGACGCGATCATCTTCGGCACCGGCTTCCACGTCACCGACGCCTTCGACAACCTCGACATCATCGGGCTCGCGGGGCGCAAGCTCAACAAGGAGTGGGCGGCCGAGGGCATGCGCACCCACCTGGGGATCACGGTCAACGGGTTCCCGAACATGTTCTTCCTGCTCGGGCCGAACACCGGCCTGGGGCACAACTCGGTCGTGTTCATGATCGAGTCGCAGATCCGCTACGTCGCCGAGGCGATCCGGCTGGTCGAGGACAGCGGAGCCGCGGCTCTGGAGCCGCGGGCGGAGGTGCAGGACCGGTTCAACGCCGAGATCCAGCACAAGCTGGCGAAGGGCGTGTGGACGCGGGGTGGCTGCACGAGCTGGTACCTCGATGCGAAGGGCGTGAACCGCACCATCTGGCCGGGGTTCACCTGGCGGTACTGGCTGGCGACACGCAAGCTGCGGCCGTCGGACTTCGAACTCGTCGGCACGCAGTGACGGGTGCCCGTCGGCGTGCGGCGACGACGTCGCACGCCGGCCGGGTGGGTCAGGGCGCCACGAGCGGCTCCGCCTCGTAGGCGCGGTGCAGCGTCTCGGCGAAGGACGGCGGCGTCGGCAGCTCCGCACCGCCGATCCGGCGCACCGGCACCGCGGGCGTCCACGAGTTCATCACCACCGCGCCGCGCAGCGCGGGCAGGTCCGCCGTCGTGATCTCCTGCGCCCGTTGCGGCACACCGAGCCGGTCCAGCTGCCGTCGGACGATGCCCATCGTGACCCCGCCGAGCATCTCGGCCACCGGCCACACGACGGTGCTGCCGTCCCAGAAGGCCAGGTTCCAGATCGTCGCCTCGCTCAGCCTGCCGCGGCGATCCACGAAGGCGGCGTCGTCGAACCCGCGCTTGCGTGCCTGGCGGAGGTGGTAGGTCTTCGCCACCTCACCGACGTGTTTCACCGCCGGCAGAACTCGCTCGTGCTCGACCGCCGCCAGCGACAGCGGACCGGCCGGAGGTGACGCGGCCGGGCCGGTGCGCACCAGCACCTCCGGTTCACCGCCGGAGCCGGTGAACTCCCCCGACGGCTCGTACACCGTCGCGGTGAGGGAAAGGGCGTCCGGTCCCGCCTTGATCGCCGACCGTAGCGCCGTCCGCACCAGTTCGTCGGAGGGCGTGCGGCCGAACAACTCCGCCGACGCCGTGCGGAGGCGGGCCAGGTGCAGGTCCAGGCCGCGCACCCGGCCGTCCCGGACCTGCATGGCGGTGAAGTGCGCGTAACCGGCGAAGGCCAGCGGCGCGAGGTCTTCGGCCGTCGCCGCCCGTCCGTTCCGCTGGGCCACGAAATCGTTCATGGCACCGACGCTAGGGCTTCATACCGGCGTGAAGGTCAACCGGCTGCGAGCTGCGTCACGGCGGCGGATCAGTGGCGGCTCGTTTCCAGGACGTTCCGCAGCCGCTGCAGGTCCCGCCGGTTCCCGTGCCGGATGGTGAAGGCGAGCAACCGGCCGCCGAATTTCGGGTCGGCGCGGTGGCGGAGCGTCAGGCAGGTGCGGCACGGGGACAGCGATGCGCAGGTACAAGCGATTTCCTGCCGGAACGGCCGGGCGGCACGCAGGACGAGCCGCTCCCCGGGCACGAGTTCGGCCACTTCGTAGGTGTACCGCGCCGTGCGCCCCAGAAATCGCGTGAGAAAGCCGAGCCGGGAACCCTCCCGCAGCGGCGGCCGCGTTTGCCATTCCACGTCGAGGACGTTCGCGCACCACTCCGCCGCGTTCGCGGGATCGGCGACGTAGGCCGCCACCGCCTCCCGCGCCCGCGCGATCACGACTTCGGCACGCACGTCGACTCGCACCCTGCGAGGGTAGCCGCGTCCTCGCCGCACACCCGCATTGTGCCCACCAGCTCCCGGAAGAAGAGTTCCGGCCGCCGAAACCCGGCCCGGTCGAGTACGCTCTGGCCGAGGCCGATGGGAAACGACAGCACGGACTGCCATGACGACCGATCGCAATGTTCTGGGCGGCGAACTCGAGCCCTGCGGCACCGATCCGATGACCGGGTACTACCGGGACGGCTGCTGCACCACCGGTGACGACGACCTCGGCAGCCACACCGTGTGCGCCGTGGTGACCAAGGAGTTCCTGGAGTACCAGCGCACCGTCGGCAACGACCTGTCCACGCCGCGTCCGGAATACGGTTTCCCGGGGCTGCAACCCGGGGACCGCTGGTGTGTCGTCGCCGTGCGGTGGCGGCAGGCGTACGAAGCCGGGGTGGCGGCGCCGGTGGTGCTCGCGTCGACCCACGAGCGGGCACTGGACGTCGTCCCGCTGGAAGCCTTGCGGCAGCACGCCGTGGACGTGCCCGCGGACCCCGGTTCGCTGACCTGACCCTCCGGCGGCCCGGCACGGGGGGCACCACCACCCCCGAGGTCGAGCGCCCGGGAAGCGGTCACCGCGTGACTCCAGCCAGATGCGTGCGGGAACCGGGGACCACATAAAGTGACCGCGTGCGCGGCGAGGGCTACTACGACCTGCTCGGGGTGGACCGGCATGCCTCGATGGCGGAGATCAAGTCCGCCTACCGTCAGAAGGCGCGGACCGTGCACCCGGACGCGGGCGGTTCACCGGACGACTTCCAGGCGCTGCGGCAGGCGTACGAGGTGCTGGTCGACCCGCTGCAGCGCGCCTCCTACGACCGGGCGCTGGATCGCGCGGCCGCGACCGCCGGCCCGGTCCGGGCGCGCCGGCCGGGCCGCCGGCTGGGTGAGGACCCGAGCTTCACGGCCGAATTGCCCGTGCTCGACCCGGACGCGCTGGAGTGGTGGGACGCGGCGCGTGAGAAGGCGCGGGCGGGAGACCGGGCCGCACCCGGTCACGCACCGGCGGCCTTGCTGCTGGCGTGGCTGCTGCTGGTCGTGTTGCCGATCATGGCAGGGGCGCTCGCGGTCGCGGTGTGGCTGGTGCTCGCGTCGGCGGTGGCGATCTGGCTGGTGCGGCAGCACCTGGAGATGGCGCGGGCCGAGCGCGCGGTGGACGAGGAGTTCGCCGGTGAGGTCGTCTTCGGCAGCCCGGGCAGTGAGCCGGACCAGTGGGGCGAGCGGCTCACGGCGGAGCTGCTGGAGCGGTACCTGACGCGACTGCCGGGCGCGCGGATCTTCCACGGGCTCGCCTGGCCGGGTTCGGTCTTCGCCGACATCGACCACGCGGTGCTGGCCGGGCGGCGTCTGGTGCTGATCGAGTCGAAGACGTGGCTGCCCGGGCACTACGCGGCCGACGAGTACGGCGAGCTGTGGCGGGACAACCGCCGGTTCCGCGGCGGCGCGACACAACTACCGGAAGCACTCGATGCCTTCCGGGCGCTGCTGCCGGGCGCGGAGATCCGCGGGGCGCTGATCGTCTACCCGAGCCGCACCGGCGCGATCACCACCGACGAGGACTTCGACGTGCCCGCGCCGCCCATGACGCCGGACCAGTTCGTGCAGGTGATCGGCGACTGGCTGGCGGCCGAGCCGGCCCGCGTGGACCTGCGGCTGCTGCGGAAGGTGCGCGACCAGGTCGTGTAGTCACGCCACGCCGAGCAGCTGGTCGAAGCAGTAGACGGGCGTGCGCCGCGGTCGCCCGACGACGAACGTGCCCTTCGACGGGATCGTGCGCACGAGACCGCGCTCGCGGAGGATCCGCGTGGCGTGGCGGCAGGTGCCGAGCGCGATGCCGTACTGCCGGGCGAGCACCTGTTCGGCCGGCAGCGGCTGGTTGACCGCGAGTTCACCGCTCTCGATGCGGCGGGCCAGGTCGTCGGCGACGAGTTCGTAGAGGTAGGCGGGACCGTGCGCGGCGAGTTCTCTGTTCACCCCTGTACGGTAGCATGTAAAGGACAAAAAGTAGGCAGAATACGACCGTTGGTAGGCTGTGCCGCTGTGACGATGGAGGAGGCCCTGGACGCCCGGCTGCGCGCGCTGGCGACACGTGTGCGGCGGTTCCGGCGGGAGCGCGACCTGAGCCAGGCCGACCTCGCCGACCGGGCGGGGGTGTCCCGCTCGGTCGTCGCCGAGCTGGAACGGTCGCGACTGGCGGCCGGCGGCCCGCGCCCCACCCGCAACATCACGCTCGACACGCTGTTCCGCATGGCCGAGGCGCTCGGCGTGCACCCCGCCGACCTGCTGGACGACCGGCAGAGCCCGGGCACCGCCGCGCGCTAGAAGCCGCGTACTCCCCGGACGGTGATGTGCACGGCGTGCGGGTACGCCTCCCCGAACGCTTCCAGGCTGCCGCTGATCCGGGTCATCGCATCCCCGTACTTCGCCACGTACGACGGGTTCTCGTGCGGCCCCGGGTGCGGGTCGACCGGCCGGGCGAGGCCGCGGAACACCACGATGTCCCCACCTTGACCGTCGCTGTCGAAGTTGAGCGACACCTGCGGCCGGTCCCGGATGTGCGACAAGCGCTTCGCGTGCACGGCGTTGTACACCAGGAACCCGTCGCCGGCCCACACGAACCACACCGGGTTCGGCTGGGGTGTGCCGTCGGCACCGGCCGTGGTCAGCCACACGACCCGCTCGTGCTCGAGCCGGGCACGCACCCGCTGTCCGAACGCAGTGGCCGGGTCCGGAAGCACATCACCTGCCATGCCACCAGGGTAGTGGCCCGGCTCACGTCCGCCGCAACTCCGCGCACCACGCGTGGTAGGCATTCGGGGAGCGAACGCCGGGAAGGGAACGTCGATGCGTCTGCTGCTGCTGTCCAATTCGACCGCGCCCGGACGCGGCTACCTGGAGCACGCGACGGACGCGCTGGCCGAGGTGCTGGCGGACGTGCGCCGGCTGGTGTTCGTCCCGTTCGCCCTGGCCGACCACGACGGCTACACGGCCACCGTCGCCAAGGCGCTCGCCCCGTTCGGCGTCGAGGTCACCGGCGCCCACCAGGACGACCCGATCCGGTTGCTCAACTCCGCTCAGGCGGTGTTCACCGGCGGCGGCAACACGTTCCGGCTGCTGCGCCAGCTCTACCGCCGCGAGCTGCTCGCCCCGATCCGCGACCGGGTGGCGCACGGGACCGTCTACATCGGATCGAGTGCGGGCACGAACGTCGCCTGCCCCACCATCCGCACCACGAACGACATGCCGATCGTGCAGCCGCCCGCGTTCGAGGCGGCGGGGTTCGTGCCGTTCCAGATCAACCCGCACTACCTCGACGCGCCGCCGTCCGCCACCCACATGGGCGAAACACGCGAGGAGCGGATCGAACAGTTCCTCGAGGAGAACGACGTGCCGGTGCTGGGCCTGCGGGAAGGCACCTGGCTGCGCCGCGAGGACCGGGCGCTCACCCTCGGCGGCGAGGAGGTGGGCGCGCGGCTGTTCCGCCGCGGCGCGGAACCGGCCGAGTTGCGCCCGGGCGCGAACCTCGGCGACCTGCTGGCCGACGAGATCGCCTGAGCTCGCCGGCCGCTGCAGCCCGGTCGCCACGACAGGCGCCACGGCGCCGGTCGTGATCGTTCCCAGGTAGGCTGGCGGCGTGGTTTGACGTCTGCCCGGTGCCCGGGCCCCTCCGCGATCTCCTTCGTTCACCGCGCCCGGATTTCGAGCTGACGAAGGAGAATTTCCGTGACCACACCTGCCCCCATCGACGTACCGGACGGATTCGCCGCGTCCTACGGCGCGCACGGCCCCGCGGCGCGGGCATGGCTCGCCGGGCTGCCCCGTCTGGCCGGCGAGTTCCTGGATCGCTGGAGCCTGCGGCTCGACGGCCGGCCCGCCTACGGCATGGCGTCGCTGGTCCTGCCCGTGCTCCGGTCCGACGGAACTCCCGCTGTGCTGAAGCTTCAGCAGCCGCGGGAGGAGACGGCCGGGATCGCGGCCGGCTTGCGGGCGTGGAACGGCGACGGGACCGTCCGCCTGCTCGACCACGACGACGGTACCGCCACTCAGCTGCTGGAGCGGCTGGACACGACCCGGCCCCTGTCCTCCGTCGCCGACGACAGCGAGGCCATCCAGATCCTGGCCGATCTGCTGGCGCGGCTGACCGCGGTGCCCGCCCCGGCCGGTCTGCGACGGCTGTCCGACATCGCCGCCGCCATGCTCGACCAGGTCCCGAAAGCGGTACCGGCCCTGCGCGATCCCGCCGAACAGCGGCTGGTGCGCCGCTGCGCGTCCGCCGTCGCCGAACTCATCGGGGAACCCGGCGACCGCCTGCTGCACTGGGATCTGCACTACGACAACGTGCTCGCCGGAACACGCGAACCCTGGCTGGCGATCGATCCGGAACCGCTGGCCGGCGACCCGGGATTCGAGCTGCTGCCCGCGCTGGACAACCGGTGGGACGAGGTGAGGGCCACCGGTGACGTCACCCGCGCGGTGCTCCGGCGCTTCGACCTGCTGACCGAGGTCCTCGGGCTGGACCGCGACCGGGCGGCCGGCTGGACCCTCGGCCGGGTACTGCAGAACGCGCTGTGGGACGTCGAAGACGGCAAGGTGACACTGGAACCGGTCCAGGTCGCCATCACCACGGCCCTGCTGCCCCCTCGGTGAGAGCTCCCAGGCTCCGGAGAAAAGCCGGTCACCCGTCCGACGCGGAACGACCACGCTCCGGGAACCGGATCGGGCTGGGCTAGCCTGGGCAGCGCCAAAGACGTCGAGGTCGGCTTCGCGGGGAGGTGAGCGCGATCGCGGACACCACGACCCGCCCCACCGTGAGCAGGCGGCGCGAGGTCAGCCACACGAGCGCGCGATCGGTTCTGATGACCGTGCTCGGGGAGTTCGTGCTGCCGCGGGACCGCCCGGTGTGGACCTCGACCCTGGTCGACGTGCTCGCGATGTTCGGCATCGAGGAGAAGTCGGCCCGCCAGGCACTGGCCCGCACCGCCGCGGAAGGCTGGCTGGTGTCGCAACGGCACGGCCGCCGGGTCCAGTGGTCACTGACCGCGCCCGGCCGGCGGTTGCTGACCGAAGGCGCGGAGCGCATCTACGGCTTCGGCCGCGAGCACACCCCGTGGGACGGCACCTGGCTGATGCTGCTGGTGTCGGTGCCGGAGACGAAGCGGGACCTGCGGCACAGCCTGCGCACCCGGCTGACCTGGGCGGGCTTCGGCTCACCGACGCCCGGCGTGTGGATCAGCCCGCATCCGAACAGGCAGGACGAAGCGAAGTCCATCGTGCGTGACCTGGGACTGGACGCCGAGGCGATGTCGTTCGTCGCCGCCTACGGCAGCGTCGGCGAGGAGGACGCCATGGTCGCCCGCGCGTGGGACCTGAGCGCCCTGGAGGAGCGGTACGAGGACTTCGTCGACGAGTTCGCCGGGCTGACACCCGCGTCCGGTGAGGCGGTGCTGCACGCGCAGACGCGGCTGGTGCACGAGTGGCGCCGCTTCCCGTTCCTCGACCCCCGGCTGCCGGGCCGGCTGCTGCCCGAGAACTGGAGCGGCGCGAAGGCCGCGGGACTGTTCCACCGCAGGCACGTGGAATGGCGCCCGGTCGCACAGCGGCACTGGGACGCGCTGATCGGCGTGGAAGAGGCCGCCTAGGTTCTCCTTCCTCGAGTTCTGGTTCCTCGAGTTCTGCTTCCTCAGCGGCGGAGCTGCTCGCCGTGGACCGTGCACCGGCATCGCGCCGGGTTGCGGTACCCGCGCCGCCACGCAAGCCACCGCCGAAACACGCACTAGTCCGGCAGGTTGCCGTCGCCCCCGAGGTTCGCCACCATGCGCCGCAGCACGTTGATGGTGGTCACGAAGTCGGCGGTGTCGACGCCCTCGTGCATCCGTTCGTGAACCCGCGCGTTGCGCTCGCGCGCTCGGGCCCGGCCGGCTTCACCTGCCTCGGTGAGCGTCAGCCGCCCGTCCCGCTCGGTCATCCAGCCGCGGGCGAGGAGGTCGTCGAAGACCTCGTCGAAGTCGATACCCAGGTCGTCGTACCTCGCCAGGCGCTCGACCAGTGCCTGGCGAGTCCACTCCCCCGGCTTCCCGGCGACGTGGTTGAGCGTCCACCAATGCGGCTGGGTGAGGTCCTCGACCGCCAGCGCGGCGCGGAGCGCGCCGACCACGCGCCGGGAGGCTTCGCTGCTCCACGCCCCGATGGGCTGGGCCGCCAGTTCTTCCGCCGAGTATTCCTTGATCACGCCCCGACCGTAGAACTTCGACCTAGCTGGAGGTCAAGCGCGGTCCGCGGCGAACGCGGTCAGGTGTTCCAGCAGTAGTGCGGTCAGGACCTCGGGCACCTCCTCGGGAACCCAGTGCGTCACGTCCTCCAGCATCTGGAACGAGTAGGCACCGGTGACCCAGTTCCCGGTTTCCAGCGCGGCGGTCGAGCCGAACGCGACGTCCTCCGTGCTCCACACGTACAGGGTCGGCACCGCGACCTTCTCGATCGCGGCCCGCGGCCGGTTCGCGCGGTACCAGTTCAGCGCCGCGGTCAGGGCTCCCGGCTCGGACAGCCGCCGGATGTACTCGTCGACCCGGCTCGCCGGCACCTTCCACTCGAACATCCGCCGCAGCGCCTCGGCGTTGTTCGCGAGCATCTGCCGCTCCGTCGAGCTCGAGCGCCAGTCCCGCATGTACTGCGACCGCAACTGCTGGTCCTCGTCCACACGCAGGGCGTGCCCCAGCGCGCCCGGGTGCGGTGTCGACACCACCGTCAGGGTGCGTAGCCGCCCGGGGTGCTCCGACGCCGTCCACCACGCGACCGCCCCGCCCCAGTCGTGCCCGACCAGGTCGAACCGGGACCACCCCAGCGAGCCGGCGATGGCGAGGACGTCGCCCACCAGCTCGTCCATGCCGTACTCGGTCGCCTGCTCCGGGCGCACGCCCGGCGAGTACCCGCGCTGGTCGGGCGCCACCGCGCGGAAACCCCGGTCGCCCAGCACCGCGACCTGGTGCTCCCACGACACCGCCGCTTCGGGAAACCCGTGCAGCAGCAACACGGGCCTGCCGTCGGTGGGACCGGCCGCGATCGCGTCGAACGTGCCGGCCGCGGTCGGGATGCTCAGGTAATCCATCACGTCCGCAGACCCTACGGCCTGCCACCGACAAGAACGCGGCCTCCCGCGACCGGCCGCCGTCACCCCCGCCCGACCGGGTGATGCACGTCCTCCTGGCAGCGCCAGCGGCGCCGCGCGGTCGCGCGCGACGCCGTGGCGGTTTTCCGGGTCAGGTGCGGGAGAACTCGGCGCTCACCGCGTTGGGGCCGTCGTACTCGCGGTCCGGCAGCTGGCGCAGGTGGCCCAGCACGTCATCCGGCGCGCCCTGGCTCTGCGCGTGCTGCACGAGCTCGTCCCGTGTGCACGGGTAGTCCACACCCGACAGGAACTTCTGCATCTGAATCGGATTCGGGGCCGACATCGTCGTGCTCCTTCCTGTTGTGGCTCGTTCGTCCCCCGGGCTACCCACGCCTGGGCCGCTCACTCGTCCGTCTCCACGGGCCGTCCGGCCGAGGACTCCCCGGCACCGCCGGAATCGTCGGTCCTCCCGGCTGGCCTTCCGGGCACTACCGAAGGGGGCGGAGCCGATGACAGACGGGGAGGTTCCGCGGATGTCCGGTTCCCGCGGGCGCTGGGCATCGCATGCGTCAGCGTCGGCGAGGACTCGCGCGATCCGCGGCTGCCGCCGGGCACGAAGGTGGCGCCGGGTGGCAGCGCGACCCGGCGGGCGTGGCCTACCGGCCGGGCTTCGACGTCCGGTACCAGCGAGGGGAGGTGTTCACCGGAGGCTTCAGCGACGCGCGCACCACGAGGACGTTCGGCTCGGTGCTCCGCACGAACTCGCCCAGCAGCCGCCGGAACGCGCGGCCGAACCCGTCCACCCGGCCGGCGTCGACGCCGAACGATCGCGCCAAACCGACGAAATCGGGCGTGTGCAGATCGACCCCGCGGTGCGGCAGGCCCTCCCGGTCCTGGTCGAACCGCAACATGCCGTAACCGCCGTCGTCCACGACGATGACCGTGACCGGCAAGGACTCCTGCGCCAGCGTGGCCAGATCGCCGCAGCCGTACAGGAAACCGCCGTCGCCGCTGATGCAGATCACCCGGCCCGTCCCCGCGGCCGCCGCGCCCAGGGCGGCCGGGAAGCCGAACCCGAGCGTGCCCCAGCCCATGGGGTACGCGAAGCGGTGCGGTGCCGCCACCCGGTGGAACCCGCCGGCCCAGTAGCCGGCGATGCACATGTCGGCCACCAGCATCGCCCGCTCGGGCAGGGTTTCCTCCAGCGTGCGCAGGAAATCCGCGGCCTGCGGCTCCTCGCGGCGGACCCGGCGGCGAACCTGATCGGAGATCCGCTGCAGCCGTTCGGTGAGTTCGCCCAGCCCGGGCCGCGCCGGCAGCCCCCGCAGCAACTGGGGCACCACGTCCCGCGCGTCGCCGACGAGCGTGATGTCCGGCGGGTAGTTCTTGGCCGCGTCCTTCGGATCCACGTTGATCACGATCAGCTTCGGCGGCTGGGGCATCGCCCAGTTCTGCGTCATCAGCCCGTCGAAGTCGGTGCCGATACCCAGCACCACGTCGGCCTCGTCCCAGAGCGCACCGACCTCCGGTGCGTGCACCGGGTTGGGTGCGGCGCACGGGTGCGCGGGCGGCAGCAGGCCACGCGCGGCGAACGTCGTGATCACCGGTGCGGCGAGCGTCTCCGCCAGCTGCCCGATCACCGGCCCGGCCTCGGCGCGCACCGCGCCACCGCCGGCCCAGATCAACGGTTTCGAGGCCATCGCCAGCATGTGCCGGGCCGCGTCCAGGTCCCCGACGGACAGGGCCGGGAACGTTTCGGTCGGCTCCGGGTCCGGCCCGCGGGAACCGTTGTGCCGCAGGAAATCCGTCGGTATCCCGACGTACACCGGCCCGCTCTGCGGCTCCAGCGCCAGCCGGGCGGCCCGCAGGACCGTCGGCGCCAGGTCCTCCGGCGCACCCACGGTGAACCCCGCCTTCGTCACCGGCGCGAACAAGGCGGCCTGGTCACCGGTCTCGTGCAGCACGCCACGCACCACACCGGGCCGTCGCAGCCCGGCCGGGATGTCGGTCGCGATGACGAGCACCGGCGACCCGGACGCCATCGCCTCGCCGACCGCGGCGATCGTGTTCGCCGCGCCCGGGCCCGTCGTCACGATCGCGACCCCGAGCTTGCCGGTCGCGCGCGCGAACCCGTCCGCCGCGTATCCGGCGGTCTGCTCGTGCCGGACGCCGACCAGCCGCAGCGGGCTGTCCGCCAGCGCCTCCCAGATCGGCAGGTTGTGCACGCCCGGAAGACCGAACGCGACCTCGGCCCCGAGTTCGAGCAGCGCGTCCGCGAGGTGCTGGGCGCCGGTCTTCGTCACGCCGTCAGAGTAGGGCACCGCATCACCACTGCGGTGGCACGACCTCCTCCGGCGGCGGCGGCCCCGGTGGCGTGCCGTCGCCGAACGGGCGGCCACCGAGGTCCGCACGTCCGTGTGGCTGCGCCCAGCCCGAGAGGTCCGGACCATTCGGCACGATCCGCGTGGGATTGACCTGCTCGTGCACCTGGTAGTAGTGCCGCTTGATGTGGTCGAAGTCCACGGTGTCGCCGAAACCGGGCGTCTGGAAGAGATCGCGCGCGTATGCCCACAACACCGGCATCTCGGTCAGCTTGTTCCGGTTGCACTTGAAGTGCCCGTGGTAGACCGGGTCGAACCGGACCAGCGTCGTGAACAGCCGGATGTCGGCCTCGGTGATCGTGTCCCCGACCAGGTAGCGCTGCCCCGACAACCGGTCGGACAGTTCGTCGAGCCGGGCGAACAGCCGGCGGTAGGCGTCGTCGTAGGCGGACTGCTTCGTGGCGAAACCCGCCTCGTACACCGCGGCGTTGACGTCCCGGTGCACCACGCGGTTGATCGCGTCGATCTCGTCGCGCCGCTTCTCCGGGTACAGATCCGGCGCGCCGTCGCGGTAGTAACGGCCCCACTCGGTGTCCAGGTCCAGCGTGATCTGCGGATAGTCGTTGGTGACCAGCTTCCCGCTCGGGATGTCGACGATCGCCGGCACGCTGATCCCGCCGTCGTACTCCGGGTCGGCCGCGCGGTACGCCTCGCCCAGGAACCCGATGCCCAGCACCGGATCGCGGCCACCCGGGTCGAGCGTGAACCGCCAGCTGCGATCGTCCTGGATCGGATCGGCGATCGCGACGGAGAGCGCTTCCTCCAGCCCCATCAGGCGCCGCACGACGAGCGCCCGGCTGGCCCAGGGACAGGCGCGGCTGACGACCAGCCGGTACCGGCCCGCTTCGACCGGCCAGCCGTCCGCGCCGCCGGCGGTGATCCGTGCCGTGAAGCGGTTCGGCGACCGCCTGAACTCGCCGGTTTCCGGGTCCGTCGGAATGGTCATTCCCTCAGCGTAGATTGTGCCCGGGACGGTAGCAGTGCGCGTAGACTCAATGACCCTGGGCACATCGCCGCCCGGACGGAGAGGTGGTCACCGATGCCGTTGATGCCCTTCACCGACTCGATGTTCCTGCTGGTGGAAAGCCGTGAGCACCCGATGCACGTGGGCGGGCTGCAACTGTTCCAGACCCCCGAGGGCGCCGATCACACGTACCTGCGCAGCCTGCGTGACGACCTGGTGAAGAACAACGACGTGCGGCCGTCGTTCCGGCAGCGTCCCGCCCGGCCGGTGAACACCCTGGGTTACACCGCCTGGGCGCGCGACGAGGAACTCGATCTCGATTACCACTTCCGGCATTCGGCGCTGCCCTATCCGGGCCGGGTGCGGGAACTGCTGGAAGCGACCTCGCGCTGGCACAGCACCCTGCTCGACCGGCACCGCCCGCTGTGGGAGATCCACCTGGTGGAGGGCCTGGAAGACGGCCGGTTCGCGATGTACAGCAAGGTGCACCACGCGTTGATGGACGGTGTTTCGGCGCTGCGGCACCTGCAGGGGACGCTGTCGGACGACCCGGACGACCGCAGCTGCCCGCCGCCGTGGGGCTCGCGTCAGCTGCCGCAGGGCAAGCCGCCGCGTAACGCACGGTCACTGCTGCGGCTGGGCACCAGTTCGCTGAAGCAGGTCGCGGGAATGGCGCCGGCGGCGGTGAAGGTGGCGCGGGAGGCGTTCCGGGAACACACGCTGCTGCTGCCGATGCAGGCACCGAAGACGATCTTCAACGTGCCGATCGGTGGTGCCCGCCGGTTCGCCGCGCAGTCCTGGCCGCTCAAGCGGGTGCGCGCGATCGCGACCGCCACCGGCACCTCACGCAACGACGTCGTGCTCGCGATGTGCTCCGCCGCGCTGCGCGACTACCTGATCGAGCAGCGCGCGCTGCCGGACGCGCCGCTGATCGCGATGGTGCCGGTGTCGATGCGGAAACCGGCCGACCCCGGGGAAGCCTCGGGCAACCAGATCGGCGCGGTGCTGTGCAACCTCGGCACGGACCGGTCCGATCCCGCGGACCGGCTGATGACCATCCACCGGTCGATGCGGGAGGCGAAGCGGATCTTCAAGGAGCTGACGCCGCTGCAGGCGCTGCTGCTGTCCGGGATCAACGTGGCCCAGCTGGGCATCTCCCCGGTGCCCGGCGTCGTGAACAACACGCGCCCGCCGTTCAACCTGGTGATCTCGAACGTGCCCGGGCCGCGCAAGCAAATGTACTGGAACGGCGCGAAGCTCGACGGCATCTACCCGGCGTCGGTGCTGCTCGACGGCCAGGCGCTCAACATCACGCTGACCAGCAACGGGGACAACCTGGATTTCGGGATCACCGGATGCCGCCGGTCGGTGCCGCACCTGCAGCGGATCCTGACCCATCTGGACACCGCGCTGGAGGAGCTGGAGTTCGCGGCGCGCTGACCGGACGGCCCCACCGCCCGCCGTCCGGTCGGCGCCGTGCTCAGGCGACGCCCTCCGGGCTGGCACCCTCGACCTGGATGCCGTACGAGGTGATCTCCTCGATGCGGGTCAGGTCCTCGGGCGTGAGATCGAGGTCCGCGGCGGCAACGCTGTCCTCGATGTTCTTCGCCCGGCGCGCGCCGACGATCGCCACGTGGACGCCCGGCTGGTGCAGCGTCCAGGCGATGGCGAGCTGGCTCACGGTGGCGCCCTTCTCGGCCGCGAGGTTCTTCAGCTGCTCGACGACCTCGAGGTTCTTCTGCAGGTTCGTACCCTGGAAGGCGCTGGAGTGCGCCCGCCAGTCACCGTCCTCGAACGTGGTGTGCGGGGTGAGCGCGCCGGTGAGCAAGCCGCTGCCGAGCGGGCTGTAGACGAGGACGCCGATGTCGTGCTCGCGGCAGTACGGCAGCGGGTCCTGCTCGATCGCGCGGCGGAACAGGTGGTACGGCGGCTGCAGGGTCTCCACCGGACGGGTCCGGTCGAACGCGGCGAGCTGCTCGGTGTCGTAGTTGGAGACACCGACGTGCCGGATCTTGCCCTCGTCGACGAGTTCCTGCAGCGCTGCCGCGGTTTCCTCCGCCGGGGTGTCCGGGTCGGGCCAGTGCACCTGGTACAGGTCGATGTGGTCGAGGTCCAGGTGACGCAGGCTCTCCTCGACGCCCTTGCGCAGCCAGTCACGGCGCGCGTCGCGGGGCCGGTCGCTGCCCGGGTTGATCCCGCCCTTGGTGGCGATCACCAGGCTGTCGCGGTCGCGCCTCAGCTCATCACGCAGGGCACGGCCGAGGATGGCCTCGGACTTGCCGAAGCCGTACGCCTGGGCGGTGTCGAAGAAGTTGACACCCAGCTCACGCGCGTGCCGGATGGCCTGGATGGCGGCGTCCTCGTCGAAGGAGCCCCAGTCACCGCCGAGCTGCCAGGTCCCGAACGAGATCCGGGAGACGTCCAGTCCGCTCTTGCCCAAAGTCGTTCTGCGCATGCCCCCAGAACAACACAGCGGGGGCCGGAACGCAGGGTGGGGTGGCTGGTGCCACAGCCCTCGTGGACCGGCCGGTCAGCGGCCTGCCGGCCGGTCGGTCGGCCACGGGAGGAGCTCCTCGACGAGCCGGGCGACCGCCAGCACCAGATCATCGGAATGCCGCGGGCCGACGATCTGCAATCCCACCGGCAACCCGCCGTCGGTGAACCCCGCGGGCACACTGATCGCCGGCTGCTGGGTCATGTTGAACGGGTAGGTGAAGGGCGTCCACTCCGGCCAGCCGCTCATCCCGCTGCCCGGCGGGACGTCGAAGCCCGCGTCGAACGGCTGGACGGCCACCGTCGGGGTGATGAGCACGTCGAAGCGGGTGTGGAACTCGCCCATTCGGATGCCCAGCGACGCGCGCTCCGCGCTGGCCGCCAGGTAGTCCGACGCCGAGTACGTCTTGCCCTGCTCCCACAACCGCCGCAGGCCGGGGTCGATCTTCGCGTCCGACCCGGCGGGGAAGGTGTCCAGCCACTGGGCCGCGCCGGTCGACCACAGCACGTCGAACGCCTCGCGCGGATCGCCGAACCCCGGGTCCGTCTCCTCGACCCGCAACCCGGCCTCGTCGAGCGCCGCCACCGCCGACGTGACGATGCGCCGCACCTCGGGGTCCACGCGTGCCCATCCCAGCGTCGGGGAGAACGCCGCGTACAACCCCCGCACGTCCCGCCGCACTGCTTCCCGGTACGCGCCGACCGGCGGCTCCAGCGCCGTCGGGTCGCGGTGGTCCGGCAACGCCAGCACGTCCAGCAACAACGCCACATCGGACACCGACCGCGCCATCGACCCCGCGTGCGACAGCGCGCCGAACGGGCTGGCCGGCCACATCGGGATGCGGCCGTAGGTCGGTTTCAGCCCGACGATGCCGCAGAACGACGCCGGGATCCGCACGGACCCGCCACCGTCGGTGCCCACCGACAGCTCGCCCATCCCGGCCGCCACCGCCGCCGCGCTGCCACCGCTCGACCCGCCCGGTGTCTTCGCCGGGTCCCACGGGTTGCGGGTGACGCCGGTCAGCGGGTTGTCCGTGACGCCCTTCCACCCCAGCTCGGGTGTGGTCGTCTTGCCGAGCAGCACCAGCCCGTTCTCCCGCAGCCGCGCGGTGACCGGGCTGTCCTCCTCCCACGGCTGGTCGCGGTCGATGCACGCCGAACCCCGCAGGGTCGGCCAGCCCTGGGTCAGGAACATGTCCTTGATCGAGGCCGGCACCCCGTCCAGCGAGCCGATCGGGTTGCCCTCGCGCCACCGGGTCTCCGACGCCTTCGCGGCCTCGCGCGCGACCTCCGGGTCCACCAGGCAGAACGCGTTGCACTCCCCGTCCCGCTCCTCGATCGAGCGCAGCGCGGCCTCGGTCGCCTCGACCGGGCTGATCTCGCCGGTCGAGTACGCGGCGACCAGCTCACTCGCCGTCAACAGGGTGCTCATGGTGGCTCCTCACCTACTCCGACGGCACATACCCCAGCTGCTTGTCCACGACATTACGAAGCGGAGTGCCGGTCCGCCAGCGGTGGAAGTTGTCGGCGAACAGCTCGATCAGGGTATCGCGCCAGCCGAGGAAGTCACCCGACATGTGCGGGGAGATCAACACGCCCGGCATTGTCCACAGCGGACTCTCCGCCGGCAGCGGTTCGGTGTCGAACACGTCCAGCGCGGCACCGGCGATCGCGCCGGACCGCAGCGCCTCGATGAGGTCGCCGGTGACGACCAGCTCGCCGCGGCCGACGTTGACGAACCGCGCGGACGGCTTCATGGCGGCGAAGGCGGCGGCGTCGAAGAGGCCCTTGGTCTGTTCGGTCAGCGGCGCCACGGCCACCACGTAGTCGTAGGCGGGCAGGTGCTCGGCCAGCGCGGCGGAGGCGTGCACGGTGCCGAAGTCGGGGTCGCCCGTCCGCGCCCGGCGGCCGGCGCCCGCGACCCGCATCCCGGCCGCACGGAGCATCCGCGCGATGGCGCGGCCGATCGGCCCGGTGCCGACGATCAGCACGTCCCGCCCGGCGATCCGTTCGGTCTCGCGGTGCTGCCAGCGGCGCTCGCGCTGCAGGTCGAGCGAGCCGTGCAGGTCCTTGGCGAAGGACAGGACCACGCCCAGCACGTACTCGGCGATGGAGTCGTCGAACACGCCCCGCGAATTGGTGAGCACCACGTCGCTGTCCCGCATCCCGGGGAACATCACGGGATCGACGCCGGCGCTGGCGATGTGCAGCCACCGCAACCGGTTCGCCGCGTGCCAGGCGTCCGGCACCGCGCGGGAGAGGAAGTCGTAGACAAAAAGGACATCGGCGTCCCGCAGCGCGTCCGCGAGCCCGGCGGCACCGGTGTAACGCACCAGGGCCGTCTTTTCGATGCCCTGCATGGCCGGTGATCCGGTGAGGTCCCCGGCCTGGTCGTCACCGCAGAGCACCGCCAGCACCGGTTTCTCCTTGCCGATCACCGTTGACACGGTAGGAGCCGGTCGTATGATTGTCAACAATCCGAGGAGCCACCCCGGAGGCTTCCTTGAGATCTTCCTTCGGAGGCTGAGCCTTGGATTTCGACTTCCCTGTCTTCGACGGGCCACTGGCACAGCGAGGCATCGGAGTCATCGCCCCCTTCGATCTGGCGCTCGAGCGCGAGCTCTGGCGATGGATCCCGGTGGAGGTGTCGCTGCACCTGGCCCGCACCCCCTACGAGCCGGTGCCGGTGAGCATGGAGATGGCCCAGCTGGTCAGCAACCACCAGCACCTGGCGGCCGCGACCCGCGACGTCCTGCACGTCGAGCCGGAGGTGGTCGCCTACCTGTGCACCTCGGGCAGCTTCGTCAACGGCGTCGACTACGAACGGTCGCTGCGCAAGGCGATCTGCGACGCCGGCGCGCCGGACGCGGTCACGACCTCGGGCGCGCTGGCCGAGGTGCTGCACCTGCTGGACGTCCAGCGGGTCGCGGTGATCACCCCGTACGACGCGGACCTGACCCGGAGCCTGCACGACTTCCTCGCCGAGCTGAACGTGGACACCGTCTCCAGCGACCACCTCGGGCTCGGCGGCGGGATCTGGAAGGTCAGCTACCGGACCATCGCCGAACGGATCCTCGGCGCCGATCATCCCGACGCGCAGGCCATCTTCGTCAGCTGCACGAACCTGCCGACCTACGACGTGATCGAACCGCTGGAGGCCGCGCTGGGCAAACCGGTGCTGACCGCGAACCAGCTGACGATGTGGGCGTGCCTGCGGCGCATGGAACTGCCGATCGTCGGGCCGGGCCAGTGGCTGCGTGAAGTGTCCTGAACACCGTACCGTAGGATTGTCAACAATCTTGGAGGTTCGTGCATGACGACCGTCGGCTTCATCTACCCGGACCACGCCGCGGAGGACGACTACCCCTTCGCCGAGGGACTGCTGGGCGAGAAGATCGCGCTGCCGGTCGAGCACATCTACGGCACCGACCTGCACGCCGTGCCCGAGCTGCTCGACCTGGGCAGCGAGCAGCGGCTCGCGGAAGGCGCCCGGTTGCTAACCGGGCACGAGCCGGACGCGGTGGTCTGGGCCTGCACCAGCGGCAGCTTCGTGTACCGCTGGCAAGGTGCGCACGAGCAGGTGGAGAAGCTGGCGGCGGCCGCGGGCAAGCCCGCGTCGAGCACCTCGTTCGCGTTCGTCCGGGCCGCGCGGGCACTCGGCCTGAAGCGGGTGTCGGTGGCCGCGAGCTACCCGGACGACGTGGCGAAGCTGTTCGTGGAGTTCCTCGCCGCGGGTGGGATCGAGGTGGTCGCGATGGCGAGCGAGGGCATCGACACCGCCGCCGAGGTGGGCCGGCTGACGCCGGAGGCGGTGGTCGAGCTGGCCGTCGCACACGACCATCCCGCCGCCGACGCCGTGCTGGTGCCCGACACCGCGATGCGCACGCTCGGTGTGCTGACCGCGATCGAGGAGCGGCTGGGCAAGCCCGTGCTCACCGCGAACCAGGTGACGATCTGGGAAGGGCTCCGGCTGACCGGCCGGGTGCCCCGGTGCGAACAGCTGGGCAGACTGTTCGCGGAAAGCAGGTGAGCCATGGCCCTGACCGAGCTCGAACCGGTGAGCCGGGAGTCGACCGCGGCGATCATCGCGCGGCAGCTCCGCGAGGCGATCATGAACGGCACGTTCGCGCCCGGCACGCAGCTGGGTGAGACCGAGCTGGCCGGCCGGTTCCAGGTGTCCCGCGGGCCGCTGCGCGAGGCGATGCAGCGGCTGGTGTCGGAGGGCCTGCTGCGCAGCGAGCGGCACCGCGGACTGTTCGTGATCGACCTGGAACCCGACGACGTGCACGACATCTACTCGGCGCGGTTCGCGATCGAACGGGCCGCGCTGATCCGGGTGCTGCGCATCGGCGAAGCGGAATCGGTGGCCGCGCGGCTGCTGGAGGCGGTCGAGGACATGGCCTCCGCCGCCGACGCGGACGAGGTGTCCGCGGCCGACGTCCGCTTCCACGAGGAGCTGGTGGCGGCGTCCGGCAGCAGGCGGCTCGGCCGGATGGCCCGCACGCTGCTGATCGAGACGCGGATGTGCCTGTCCGCGCTGCACCGGACGTACGCCACCAACGAGGAGCGGGTGACCGAGCACAAGCGCATCGCGGAAGCGATCGGCGCCGCCGACGAGGAACAGGCGGTGTCCCTGCTGGAGGCACACATGGAGGACGCGGTGCAGCGGCTCGCCCCGGGAACCAGCCTGTACGCCTGAACACGTCGGCGTGCCCGGTACGCGGTCCACATCGGACCGGCTCAGGGCAGCTCAGGCACGCGGCCGATCACTCCGCGATCCGCCGGCCGACCAGCGCACCCACCGCCGTCGCCGCGCCGGCGCTGCCCAGCGCCATCCCCCAGCCCACCGGCCCGAGCGGCGTGCAGCCGAAGAACTGGCTCACCCCGGGCGTCTGGATGACCGCCGCGAGCACGGCGACCGAACCCAGCGACGTCGCCACCACCGAGGGGTTCAGCCCGCCCGTCAGCAAGGTCTGCCCCAGCTGGGTACCGACCAGCCCGGCGAGCGCGACCGTGCTCGCCCGGCGGCTGCGGCCGGTGAAGCGGGCCAGCATCCACGCGCTCGTGGCGCCCAGCGTCGTCACCCCGGCGCGCACGCCGATGTCCTTCTGCAGGCGCCTGCCGAGCGAGCTCTCCGGACCCTCCCGCAACAGGTCGGCGCCGTCCTCGGGCCGCCGCAACGCGATCGCCAGCGCCGGCGCCAGGTCGGTCAGCAGGTTGACCAGCAGGAACTGCCGCGCACCCAGCGGTGACCGGCCGGTCAGCGTCGCGCCCAGCACGCTGAACCCGATCTCACCGAGGTTCCCGCCGAGCAGGATCGCCAGCGCCTCCCGCACCGACGCCCACATGGCCCGTCCCTCGACCAGCGCCGCGATGATCGTCTCCAGCCGGTCGTCGGTCACCACGAGGTCGGCCGCGGCACGCGCCGCCGGGGCACCGTGGCCGCCCAGCGCGATGCCGACGTCCGCGAGCCGGATCGCGGGCGCGTCGTTCGCGCCGTCCCCGGTCATCGCGACCGTGTGCCCGTGCTTCTGGTACGCCTTGATGATCCGCACCTTCTGCGCCGGGCTGCACCGGGCGACCACGTCCACGGTCTCCAAAGTGGACGCCAGCTGCTCGTCGTCCATCGCGTCCAGCTCGGCGCCGGTCACCACGTGCAGGTCGGCGCCGTCCTCGCTGACCTTGCCCGCGATCGCCTCACCGGTGTCCGGGTGATCACCGGTGATCATCACGATCTGCACTCCGGCCGCCCGCAGGTCCGCCGCGGCGGCCGCCGCGCTCCCCCGCACCGGATCGGCGATCGCGACGAAGCCGGTGAACCGCAGGTCCCGCACCGCGTCCTCGTCGAGAGCGGTGCTGTCCACTGCGGACTCGGCAACGGCGAGCACCCGCTGTCCCGTCTTGGTGAGCTTCTTCATCCGGCCGGTCAGCTTCTTGCGCTGCCCCTCGTCGAGAGCGCAGCGCGGCAGCACCGACTCCGGCGCGCCCTTGACGCTCAGCACGAGCTCGTCCCCGCGGCGCATCAGCGAGGCGTGGTAACCGCGCGACGGCTCGAACGGCACCGCGTCGACCAGCTCCCACCCGCCGGTGTCCAGGGAAACCCGTTGCGCACCTTCGACGATCGCCCGGTCCGTCGCGTGCGGCAGGTCGGACGCGTCGTCGGCGTGCGGTGTCGCCCGCAACGCGGTCAGCAACACCGACCGGGTGTCCGCATCGAGCTCCTCGACGGTGCGGCGCTTGCGGCCGTCGTCGACCTCGTGCACGGTCAGCGTGCCCTCGGTGAGCGTGCCCGTCTTGTCGAAGCACAGCACGTCCACCCGGCCCAGCGCCTCGATGCTGCGCGGGTTGCGGACCAGGGCGTTGTGCTCGGCCAGCCGGCGTGCCGCGGCCAGCTGTGCGGCGCTGACCAGGAACGGCAATCCTTCCGGCACCGACGCGACCGCCAGGTTCACCGCCGCGGACAGGCTCTGCCGCAGCGGTACCCGGCGCAGCAGTCCGGCACCGGCGACCGCGACCGCCGAGCCGATCGCGAGCGGCATCGACTTAGACGTCAGCTCCGCGAGGCGCGTCTCGACCCCGGTGATCGGCGCGTTCTCCCGGGCCATCGCCATGCTGCGGCCCGCCTCGGTGTCCACTCCGGTGGCGACCACGATCCCGGTGGCCGCACCGGCGGCGATCGTCGTGCCCTCGTAGAGCATCGATGCGCGCTCGGCGACATCCGCGGCGATCACCGGCGCCGGGTCCTTGGCCACCGGGAGCGACTCGCCGGTCAGCGACGACTCGTCGGCCTCGACCCCGTCGCCGTCGAGCAGCCGGCAGTCGGCCGGCACCACGTCACCCGAGGTGAGCCGGATGATGTCGCCCGGCACGAGGTCATCGGCGCTGACCACGCTTTCCCGGCCGCCACGCACGACGGTGGTGGTGATGGCCGACCGGCTCAGCAGCTCGGCGAGCTGCTTCTCGGTGTGCACCTGCTGGATGCTGCCGACCAGCGCGGACACCCCGGTGATCCCGGCGACCAGCGCGGCGTCCACGGGCGAGCCGACCGACGCGGACAGCGCCGCGCCGCCGATCAGGACCGGCGTGAGCGGGTTGGACAGTTCGTTGATGAACGCCTGCATCAAGCTGGTGCGGCCACCGCTGCCGGTGCCGCGCGCCCGGGCGCGCTTGCCGGCGTCGTCCTCGCTCAACCCGTCCGGGTCGGTGCCGAGCCGGTCGAGGACGACGTCCACCGGCATCAGGTGCCAGGGCGCGGCGTCCCCGGCCAGGCTCAGATCCCGCTCCGCGAGCCGCTTCGCCCGGCGGTGCGCGTTGGTCAGGGCCACCGCGGCACCCAGGTTCACCGCCCGCATCGCGCGGCTGGCCGGGCTGCGGCGGCCGGGCTGCAACGCGGCGACCGCACCGACACCGGAAGCGCCCTGCGACAACCAGATGCTGTCCCGGTTGACCTCCCTGGCGGCGGCGATCGCGTCCACGACCAGCGCGGCCACCCCGATCTCCGCGCCGATCAGCAGGTGCGCACCCCACGGCGGCGGGTCGCCCGGCCGCTGGGTGCCGATGCCGCAGTCGGCGGCACCCAGCGCGCGCCGGTCGTCCGACACCAGCATCACGACGCGGCCCTCACCTTGCAGTTCGCGCACCGTCGGCACGAGCCGCTCGCCGCCGGGCATCAGCCGGTCGGCCTCGAACGCGGCGTGCCCGCCGTTGGCGCTGATCACCTCGATGCCGGAGCGGCGGGCGGCGGCGATCACCGCGGCCACGCCCGGCGGCACCTGCCTGGCGAGCCCGATGACCGCGGTGAGCTGTTGCTCGTGCACCAACCCGAGGACGGCGGCGGCACCGCGCTTCTCCAGCTGCTCGCGTTCGTGCGCGCCCTCGTCGACGCCGAGTTCGTCCAGCGGCCCGAGCCGCCAGCCGTCGTCGGAGTGGACCTTCTCCGGGGTGTGCGCGTCGAACAGCTGCCACGCGCGCTCGACCACTTCGGAGGTGCCCGCATCGCCGAGCGGAACGAGATCGCCGAGGATCATGTGCCCGGTGTCGAACGCCTCCTCGTCGAGGACCAGCGTGTCGATCGCGTCCAGGTGACGCAGCACCGAGCGGTCCATGACCAGCACACCCTGCGTGGCCAGGACCCGGCCCAGGCGCGCGCCGAACGCGGTGCGCCCGGCCTCGGCGGCCTTCGGCAGCGTGGCCAGCCCGATCCCGATCGCCCGGCGGGGGCGCGCGAACGGCAGCGACACCGCGGCCGCGGCGGCACCCAGGTTGAGAATGCGCTGCTCGTACTGTTCGACCGGTCCCTCCGGCAGCTCCCGCGGGCGCTCGACGACGACCGGTCCGGCGGCCGCGTCCTCCGGACCGTGGATCAGCCGGTTTTCGGCCTGGCACCACTGCCGTTCGTGCGCGCGCGCCTCGCGCCACTGCTCGGCGCGCTGGAGGATGTCGACGACCGTGCCCTCGCCACCGGAGGCCAGCCCCTGCGCGAACGCGCCGAACGCCGAGGTCGCGCTGTCCGCCTTCTCCCGGCCGCCGGCCCGGGCGGCGGCGATCTGCCGCAGCCGCGGGTGCAGGTCGACCACGTTGGGCAGCGCGGCGATCTCGGTCGGGATCGGCGCCCACGGCGCGAGCCGGGTGATCAGCGACAGACCGAGCCCCAGGGTGTCCGCGGCCAGCGTCGGCAGCAGACGGGTGCCGCGCGGGCCGTCGGCCGGGTGGTGCAGCTCGTCCTCGGCGAGCTGCTCGCCGAGATCGGCCGGGGCGCTCTCGGCCTCCTCGACGAGCCGGATCAGCTCGTCGCTGTCCGGGGCGGGATCGGACACGCCGACGATCACCCGGGAGGAGGGCGCGTTCACCCGGGCCCACGCGACACCCGGGTGCTGCTGGAGGGCCTGTTCGATCCGCTGCGCAACCGCTTCACCGCCCGGGCCGTGGACGCCGTGCGCCTCGATGTGCAGCCGCCCGGGGCAGGACCAGACCCGGCGGCGGGACCTGCTCAGCGGTGACAGCACCGCCCCGGCCAGCCCCTTGACCACCGACGCCGGACCGGGCACCCGGACACCCAGCAACTCCATGAACCACTCCCGCACCTCGACTCCACCGGTGCCAGTGGTGTGCCCATTCCGGGTGAAGATATGCCTGCTCCCGCAGCTCGGCCCGGTCTTTTCACCGCCCTCGCCGTCACCCTGGACGTCACCTTCGACGGCCAACACGGCGCCACGAACGGCGAACACGACGGCGGCGGCGGGTTGGCCGCTCCCGGCGGCGTGTTCGCCGCTCCGGGCGGTGGGTTGGCTGGGGCGGGAGGGTCAGGTGACGGCGTTGGTGACCGCGGCACCCAGCTCGGTGGTCGTGGACTTCCCGCCGAGGTCCGGGGTCGCCACCTCGCCGGCCGACAGCACCCGCTCGACCGCGGCGTGCACCGCGGCGGCCGCGGTCGTCTCGCCCAGGTGGTCGAGCATCATCGCACCCGCGAGGATCTGCGCCACCGGGTTGGCGATGCCCTGACCGGCGATGTCCGGCGCGCTGCCGTGCACCGCCTCGAACATGGACGGGAACTCGCCCGGCGGGTTGACGTTGCCGGACGGCGCCATGCCCAGCCCGCCGGTCACGGCGGCGGCCAGATCGCTGAGGATGTCGCCGAACAGGTTCGAGCCGACCACGACGTCCAGGCGGTCCGGGTGCTGCACCATGCGCGCGGCCAGCGCGTCGATGTGCGTCTGTTCACTGTGGACGTCCGGGTACCCGGCGGCGACCTCGGCGAACACCTCGTCCCAGAACGGCATCGTGTGGATGATCCCGTTGGACTTCGTCGCCGACGTGACCCGGCCGGTGCGGGTCCGCGCCAGCTCGAACGCGAACCGGATGATCCGCTCGACCCCGGCCCGCGTGAAGATCGACTGCTGCACCGCGAACTCGCCCGGCTGGCCGGCGTTGTGCCGCCCGCCGATCTGCGAGTACTCGCCCTCGGTGTTCTCCCGGACGATCACCATCTCCAGCTCGTCGGCCTCCCGGCCGGCGAGCACCGACCGCGTGCCGGGCAGCAACCGCACCGGCCGCAGGTTCACGTACTGGGCGAACGCGCGCCGGATGGGGATCAGCAGCCCCCACAGGGACACGTGGTCGGGCACGCCGGGGAACCCGACCGCGCCGAGCAGGATCCCGTCGAACGGCCGCAGCTGCTCGATCCCGTCGTCGGGCATCATGCTGCCGGTGGCCAGATAGCGCTCGCAGCTCCAGTCGAACTCCGTCCACTCCAGACGGAACCCGTGCAGCTCGCCCGCCCGGTCCAGGACCCGGCGCGCCTCGGCGGTGACGTCGACCCCGATGCCGTCCCCGGGGATGCTCGCGATCCGGTAGGTGCTCACAGGCTCACCGCGATGTACTTGGTCTCGAGGAACTCGTCGATGCCGACGGTGCCGCCCTCGCGGCCGAGCCCGGACTGCTTGACCCCGCCGAACGGCGCTGCCGGGTTGGACACGATGCCCTGGTTGAGCCCGATCATGCCGGCCTCGAGCGCCTCGGACACGCGCAGCGCCCGCTTGAGGTCGTTGGTGTAGACGTAGCTGACCAGGCCGTACTCGGTGTCGTTCGCGGCCGCGACCGCCTCGTCCTCGTCGTCGAACACGCTGATCGGCGCGACCGGCCCGAAGATCTCCTCGCTCGCCATGCGGGCGTCCCGTGGCACGTCGGTCAGCACCGTGGCCTGGTAGAAGTTGCCGGGACCGTCCACAGTGGCTCCGCCGGTGAGCACCTTCGCGCCGCGCTGCGCGGCGTCGGTCACCAGCTCGGTCACCTTGGCGACCGCGTCCCGGTCGATCAGCGGGCCGACCACCACGCCCGGCTCGGTGCCGCGGCCCAGCGGCAGCGCGGACATCCGCTCGGTCAGCCTGCGCGCGAACTCCCCGGCCACCCCGCGCTGCACGTAGAACCGGTTGGCCGCGGTGCACGCCTCGCCGATGTTGCGCATCTTGGCCTGCATCGCACCCTCGACGGCCGCGTCCAGATCGGCGTCGTCGAAGACCAGGAACGGCGCGTTGCCACCCAGCTCCATCGACGTGCGCAGCACCTTGTCGGCGCACTGTTCGAGCAGCTTGCGGCCCACCGCGGTGGAACCGGTGAACGACAGCTTGCGCGCGCGGCCGTCCTTGATCATCGGCTCCACCACGCCACCGGGGTCGCTGGTGGTGACGACGTTGAGGACACCCGCGGGCAGCCCCGCCTCGGTCAGGATCGCGGCCAGCGCGAGCATCGACAGCGGGGTCTGCTCGGCGGGCTTGATCACCATGGTGCAGCCGGCGGCGATGGCCGGGCCGATCTTGCGGCCACCCATCGCCATCGGGAAGTTCCACGGCGTGATCAGCAGGCACGGACCGACCGGCTGCTTGGTGACGAGGAACCGGCCCGCTCCGTTGGGTGCGACCTGGTAGCCGCCGTCGATGCGCACGGCCTCCTCGGAGAACCAGCGGAAGAACTCGGCGGCGTAGGCGACCTCGCCCTTCGCCTCGGCGAGCGGCTTGCCCATCTCCAGGGTCATCAGCAGCGCCAGCTCGTCGACGCGCGCATTGAGCAGTTCGTAGGCGCGGCGCAGGATCTCGCTGCGCTCACGCGGCGCCGTCTTCGCCCAGTCGGCCTGGGCGGCGACCGCGGCGTCGAGGGCGGCCTTGCCGTCCTCCGGCGAGGCGTCGGCCACCTCGCAGAGCACCTGGCCGGTGGCGGGGTCCTCGACCGCGAAGGTCCGGCCGGTGCTCGACGGGACCCACTTCCCGCCGATGAACAGCTCCTTGCCGACGGCCTCCACGACACCCGTTTCGGTCAGCTCGCCCATCAGTCCTCCTGATCAACCTTGCGCCTGTCCACGGGCCATGCTAGACAGATTGTCAACAATCTACAAGCTCACTCCGCGTTAGGAGTTCCGCCGTCATGGCCCAGCTCTCCCCCCTGCTCAAGCAGGCCACTCCGGTCGTCGTCGAGCACGGCGAAGGCGCCTACCTCTACGACACCGACGGCAACCGTCACCTCGACTTCACCGCCGGAATCGGCGTGACCAGCACCGGCCACTGCCACCCGAAGGTGGTCAAGGCGGCACAGGAGCAGGTCGGCAAGCTGATCCACGGCCAGTACACCACCGTGATGCACCAGCCGCTGCTGAAGCTGACCGAGCGGCTCGGCGACGTGCTGCCGTCCGGTTTGGACTCGTTGTTCTTCGCCAACTCGGGCAGCGAAGCCGTCGAGGCGGCGCTGCGGCTGTCCCGGCAGGCGACCGGGCGCCCGAACGTGATCGTCTTCCAGGGCGGGTTCCACGGCCGCACGGTCGCCGCGGCCACCATGACCACCTCCGGCACCCGGTTCAGCGCGGGCATCTCGCCGCTCATGGGCGGCGTGCACGTGGCACCCTTCCCCTACGCCTACCACTACGGCTGGGACGAGCAGACGGCGACGAAGTTCGCGCTGCGCGAGCTGGACTACCTCTTCCAGACCATCAGCGCGCCGCACGAGACGGCCGCGTTCTTCATCGAGCCGATGCTCGGCGAGGGCGGCTACGTGCCGGCCAACTCCGAGTTCATGGCCGGGCTGCGGGAGCGCGCCGACCAGCACGGCATCCTGCTGGTCGTCGACGAGATCCAGACCGGGTTCGGGCGCACCGGCCGGTTCTGGGGCCACGACCACTTCGGGGTGCGGCCGGACGTGGTGCTGATCGCGAAGGGCCTGGCGAGCGGGTTCCCGCTGTCCGGTATCGCGGCGTCGAAGGAGCTGATGAGCAAGGCGTTCCCCGGTTCCCAGGGCGGCACCTACGGCGGCAACGCGGTGTCGTGCGCGGCGGCGCTGGCCACCCTCGACGTGATCGAGGAGGAGAACCTGGTCGAGAACGCGGCGGCACGCGGCACGCAGCTGCTCGAGGGCGCCCGGCTGATCGCCGACAAGACGCCGGAGATCGGCGAGGTGCGCGGGCTGGGCCTGCTGGTCGGGTCGGAGTTCACCAAGGCGGACGGAACGCCGGACACCGCGACGGCCGCGGCCGCGCAGCAGGAGGCGGCGCGGCGCGGGCTGCTGCTGCTCACCTGTGGCGCCTACTCCAACGTCGTGCGGATGATCCCGCCGCTCGTGGTCACCGCCGAGCAGATCGACGACGCGCTCGCGATCTGGGCCGAGACCGTCGCGACCGTCACCGGTTCCAAGTAGGGAGAGGCACGTTGGCCCGTTACATCACCATCTCGCTCGACAAGCGCGGCGTGTCCTGCCGAGCCGTGCTGCTGGACGCGGAGGCTCCGCGGACCTGCCAGGCGGTGTGGGACGCGTTGCCGCAGAGCGGATCGGCCTACCACGCGAAGTACGCCCGCAACGAGGTCTACACGCTGGTGCCGCCGTTCGCCGACCCGAAGCCGGGACGGGAGAACCCGACCATCACCCCGATCCCGGGCGACGTCGTCTATTTCGGGTTCGAGGCGTGGGAAATCGGCAACCCGGCATACGGGTACGAGGAGAGCAGCGAGGCGCACAGCGATCAGGGTGCGACCGATCTCGCCATCTTCTACGGCCGGAACAACCTGCTGATCAACGGGGACGCGGGCTGGGTTCCGGGCAACGTGTTCGCCACGATCGTGGAAGGCCTGCCGGAGATGGCGGCGGCGGCCCAGGATCTGTGGCTGCGCGGCGTGGAGGGCGAAACCCTTTCCTTCGCCCGCGCGGAGTGAGCCGCGACCTGCGGCCGTTAGGGGTTGATCCCCTGGTCCCCGTCACTCGTTAGCGTGATCATTAGGGGATTACCTTACGTGGCAACAGCTTCACCCGATCGGGCGGGCGCTACCCGGGCCGCCGATCAAGATCAGCGTCGGCCCAGGTGGCCCCGTCCGGCCGTGCTACGGCAAGCGTTTTCACCCCCCACCGTGAAACCCGAAAGAGTTACATGTTTAGGCTGGGCGGATTTTCCGCGACGATTTCCGGTGGGACCCCTGGCCTTTCACGCGGTTTGACAGCCCCCTGGCGAAGCTGAAAATCTTTCGACGCTTTCGAAAGCAGTCAGATTCACAGTTCGATTTCGCTAAGGAGCCCCTCAGAATGTTTGCCGCGCACGTTCACCACGGCCACGACGTCATCACCAACATCCTGGCCGGTCTCGCGCACGTTCTCGGCTGGCTGGTCTGACCCGGGACAGTCTCACGATGCGGGGCCGGTGACGTTGGCGCGGACCGGCCCCGCACCCGCGCCCCCGTCGGCCCGGGTTCCCCGGGTAAAGAAACATGAATCGTCTTCGCTTCCGGCTCGGTGTCCTCCCGTACTACGCTGCGGGCAACGGCAGGCGCAGGAAAGGACGAGGTACGTCATGGGCGACGTCACCGGGCGGATCGCCGAGATCGTCGGCGAACGCAACCTCCTCACCGGGGACGCCGTCCCGGACGACTACGCGAAGGACGAATCCCTCACCGTCGAGCCGGCGAAACCGGCGTACGTGGCCAAACCCGCCACCGCCGAGGAGGTCGCCGCGCTGCTGACCCTCGCCGCCGAGCACGACCTTCCGGTCACGGCGCGCGGCGCCGGCACCGGGCTGTCCGGCGCGGCCCGTCCGCGGGAGGGCGGCCTGCTCGTCTCGTTCGAGCGGATGAACGCGGTGCTCGAGGTCGACGCCGCCAACCAGGTCGCCGTCGTCCAGCCGGGCGTCACGCTCGCCGAACTGGACGAGAAGACCGCCGGAGCCGGCCTCGCCTACACCGTCCACCCCGGCGAGCTCAGCGCGAGCGTCGGCGGCACCGCCGCCACCAACGCCGGCGGCATGCGCGCGGTGAAGTACGGCGTCGCCCGGCACAACATCGTGGGCCTGCAAGCGGTCCTGCCCACCGGTGAGATCATCCGCACCGGCGGCAGGACGTCGAAGATCTCCAGTGGCTACGACCTGACCCAGCTGATCATCGGCTCCGAGGGCACGCTCGCGCTGGTCACCGAGGTGATCGTCAAGCTCCACCCGCGCCCGGCCCACGCCGCGACGCTGCTCGCCCCGTTCGGTGACCTCGACCAGGTCATGCGCGCCGTGCCGGAGGTCATCGCGCGCGGCCTGACACCGAACATCCTCGAATACATCGACAACCTCACGATGGCCGCGATCAGCTACACGGAGAAGCTGGAGCTGGGCGTGCCCGCGGAGGTCCGCGACGCGACGCAGGCGTATCTGGTGGTCGGCCTGGAAAACCGCGATGGCGATCGCCTGGACGGCGACGTCGGACTGGCCGCGGAGTTGCTCGCCGAGCTGGGTGCCTCGGAGGTCTACGTGCTCGACGGCGGTTCGGCCCGCAAACTCATCCAGGCGCGCGAGAAGGCGTTCTGGACGGCCAAGGCGGCCGGTGCGGACGACGTGATCGACGTCGTCGTGCCACGCTCGGAGATGCCCGGTTTCCTCGCGAAGGTCCGGGAGCTCGCGACCGCCGCCGAGGCGGGCGCACTCGGCTGCGGGCACGCCGGGGACGGCAACGTCCACATGGGAATCTTCTGCAAGGACCCGGGGAAGCGGCACCGGTTGCTGCACGACATCTTCACCGCGGCGATCGCGATGGGCGGGGCGATCTCCGGTGAGCACGGCATCGGGCAGGCGAAGAAGGACCACTTCCGCGCGCTCGAGGACCCGGCCAAGGTGGCGTTGCTGCGCCGGATCAAGCAGGCGTTCGACCCGAAGGGCATCCTGAACCCGGATGTCCTGTTCGACCGAGGAGTGGAATGAACGGCGCGCAGTCCCTGATCCGCACGCTCGTCGACGCGGGTGTCGACGTCTGCTTCGCCAACCCGGGCACGTCGGAGATGCATTTCGTCGCCGCGCTCGACTCCGTGCCGGAGATGCGGGGCGTGCTCGGCCTGTTCGAGGGCGTCGTCACCGGCGCGGCGGACGGCTACGCGCGGATCGCGGGCAAGCCGGCCGCGACGCTGCTGCACCTCGGGCCGGGCCTGGGCAACGGTCTGGCGAACCTGCACAACGCCCGCCGCGGGCACGTGCCGGTGGTGAACGTGATCGGCGACCACGCGACGTACCACAAGAAGTACGACGCGCCGCTGGAATCGGACATCGACGCGATCGCCGGTTCGCTCGAGGGCTGGGTGCGCCGCTCGGCCGACTCGGCGGACGTGGGCGCGGACGCGGCGTTCGCCGTGGCCGCGGCGCAGGAGGCGCCGGGCAAGGTGGCCACGCTGATCCTGCCCGCGGACGTGTCCTGGGGCGACGGTGGGGTCGCCGTGAAACCGGTCCCGCCGCGCACGCCCCAGCGCGTCGGTGACACCACGGTGCAGGCGGTCGCGGAGGTGCTGCGATCCGGAGAACCGGTGGCGGTGCTGGTGGGCGGCCCGGCCTGCCGCGAGGCCGGCCTGCGCGCGCTGAGCCGGATCGCGACCGCGACGGGTGCGAAGCCGTTCGTGGAGACCTTCCCGGCGCGGCTGGAGCGCGGTGCCGGGTTGCCCGCGATCGAGCGCCTGGCGTACCTGGCCGAGCAGGTGCAGTGGCAGCTGGACGGTGTGCGGCACGTCATCGTGGCCGGGACCAGGGCTCCGGTGTCGTTCTTCGCCTACCCGGGCAAGCCGAGCGACCTGGTCCCGGAGGGCGCGCAGGTGCACACCCTCGCGGAGCTGGACCAGGACGTGGTGGCGGCGCTGGAGGCACTGGCGGACGAGGTCGCGCCCGGCACCGAACCGGTCCTGCAGGAGCCGGCCCGCCCGGCCCTGCCGAGCGGCCCGCTCACCGTGCAGAACTGGGTCGAGGTGATCGGCGCCCTGCTGCCGGAGGGCGCGATCATCTCCGACGAGGCCAACACGTCCGGGCTGCTGCTGCCGGGCGCCACGGCGGGCGCCCCGCGTCACGACGTGCTCACCCTGACCGGCGGTGCGATCGGGCAAGGACTCCCGGTCGCCACGGGTGCCGCCATCGCCGCCTCCGGCCGCCCCGTCATCGCACTCCAGTCCGACGGCAGCGCGCTGTACACGATCTCGGCACTGTGGACGATGGCACGGGAGAACCTGAACGTCACGACGGTGATCCTGAACAACCAGGCGTACGCCATCCTGCGCATGGAACTACAGCGCGTCGGCGCGGAGGCCGCCGGGCCGAAGGCGCAGGACCTGCTCGACCTCGCCCGGCCCGGCATCGACTTCGTGCGGATCTCGGAAGGCATGGGCGTGCCCGCGTCCAGGGCCACCACCGCCGAGGAACTCGCCGACCAGTTCCGCCACGCGCTCGCCGAACCCGGCCCACACCTCATCGACGCGGCGGTGCCACCCCTGCTCTAGCGGTGCGAAGCGCAGAAGACAACGGCGCCCTCCCCGTTGCGGGGAGGGCGCCTCGTCGTCCGTCCTATTCGAACTTCTCGCCGGCTTCGGCCTTCTTCACGAGCGATTCCGGCGGCTGGAAGTGGTCACCGTAGCGCTCGGCCAGCTCGCGTGCCCGCGCCACGAAACCGGGCAGGCCGCCCTCGTACTGGTTGATGTACTGGATGACACCGCCGGTCCACGCCGGGAATCCGATGCCGAAGATCGAGCCGATGTTGGCGTCCTGCACCGAGGTCAGCACGCCCTCGTCGAAGCACCGGACCGTTTCCAGGGCTTCCGCGAACAGCATGCGTTCCTGCAGGTCCTTGAACGACACGTTGCCGCTGCCGGACTTGAACGCGTCGCGCAGCCCGGGCCACAGGCCGGCGCGCTTGCCGTTCTCGTCGTAGTCGTAGAAACCGGCACCGCTGGAGCGGCCCTTGCGGTCGAACTCGTCGATCATCCTGTTGATGACCGCTTCGGACGCGTGCGACCGCCAGGTACCACCGGCCGCCTCGATCGCCGCCCGCGTCTCCTCCCGGATCTTGCGCGGCAGGGTCAGCGTCAGCTCGTCCATCAGCTGCAACGGCGGCGCCGGGTAGCCGGCCTGGGAACCCGCCTGCTCGATCGACGCCGGCTCGACACCCTCACCCACCGCCGCGACCGCCTCGTTGAGGAACGTGCCGATCACCCGGCTGGTGAAGAAGCCACGGCTGTCGTTGACCACGATCGGCGTCTTCTTGATCTGCAGCGTGTAGTCGAAGACCTTCGCCAGGGTGGCGTCCGAGGTCTTCTCCCCGCGGATGATCTCCACCAGCGGCATCTTGTCCACCGGCGAGAAGAAGTGGATGCCGATGAAGTCCTCCTGCCGCTGCACGCCCTGCGCGAGGCCGGTGATGGGCAGCGTGGACGTGTTCGAGCCGAGCACGGCGTCCGGGTCGACGATGTTCTCGATCTCGCCGAAGACCTTGTGCTTGAGTTCCTGGCTTTCGAACACCGCCTCGATCACGAAGTCGACACCCGCGAAGTCCGCCGGGTCGGCCGTCGGCTTGATGCGGGCCAGCAGCGCGTCGGACTTCTCCTTGGTGGTCTTGCCGCGGGACAGGGCCTTTTCCTCGAGCTTGACCGCGTAGCCCTTGCCCTTCTCGGCCGCCTCCTGCGACACGTCCTTGAGCACGACGTCGATACCGGCCTTGGCCGACACGTACGCGATCGCGGCGCCCATCATGCCCGCGCCGAGCACACCGACCTTCCGCGCCTGGTACTTGTCGTACCCGTCGGGCCGGGAGCCGCCGGAGTTGATGTGCTGCAGGTCGAAGAAGAACGCCTTCGTCATGTTCTTCGCCACCTGGCCGGTGACCAGGCTGACGAAGTACCGGGTCTCGATCCGCGTCGCCGTCTCGACGTCCACCTGCGCGCCCTCGACCGCGGCGGCCAGGATGGCACGCGGCGCGGGCATCGGCGCGCCCTTGATCTGCTTGCGCAGGTTCGCCGGGAACGCCGGCAGGTTGGCCGCGAACTTCGGGTTGGACGGCGTGCCGCCGGGCATCTTGTAGCCCTTGACGTCCCACGGCTGCTGGGCCCCGGGGTTGGCCTTGATCCACTCCTTGGCCCTGGGCAGCAGCTCGTCCACAGTGGACACGACCTCGTGCACGAGACCGATCTCCAGCGCCTTGGCCGGCTTGTGCCGCTGGCCCTGCACCAGCACGTTCAGCACCGCGCTCTGGATGCCGAGCAGCCGTACGGTGCGCACGATGCCGCCACCACCGGGAAGCAGGCCCAGGGTCACCTCGGGCAGGCCGACGACGGCGCCCGGCACGTCCGCGACGATCCGGTGGTGCGCGGCCAGCGCGATCTCCAGGCCACCACCCAGCGCGGCACCGTTGATGGCCGCGACGACCGGCTTGCCGAGGGTCTCCAGCTTGCGCAGCTGGGCCTTCATCTCGTTGGTGCGCTCGGTGATCTCGGCCGCCTGCTCGGGCGTGGCCTGGATCAGGTCGCGCAGGTCACCACCGGCGAAGAAGGTCTTCTTCGCGGAGGTCAGCACCACACCGCTGATGGAGTCCTGTTCGGACTCCAGACGCTCGACGGCGTTCGCGAAGGACTCGCGGAAGTCGGCGTTCATGGTGTTGGCCGACTGGTTGGGGTCGTCCAGGGTGAGCACGACGATGCCGTCGGAATCCTGGTCCCAGCGAATAGTGTTGGTCATGATCACACCCGCTCGATGATCGTCGCGATACCCATTCCGCCGCCGACGCACAGCGACAGCAGCGCGCGCCGCGCCTGGCGCCGCTCCAGCTCGTCGACCATGGTGCCGAGGATCATCGCACCGGTCGCGCCGAGCGGATGGCCCATCGCGATCGCCCCGCCGTTGACGTTGACCTTCTCCTCCGGCAGCTTCAGGTCCTTCATCCACTTGAGCACGACCGACGCGAACGCCTCGTTCAGCTCGAACAGGTCGATGTCGTCGGTGGTGAGGCCGGCCAGGTCGAGCACCTTACGGGTGGCCGGGGTCGGACCGGTCAGCATGATCGTCGGGTCGGAGCCGGTGATCGCGGCCGCGGTGATGCGGGCACGCGGGGTCAGGCCCAGGTCCTTGCCGACCTGCTCGTCGCCGATCAGCACCAGTGCGGCCCCGTCGACGATGCCCGAGGAGTTGCCGCCGGTGTGCACGTGGTTGATCTTCTCGACCCAGTGGTACTTCTGCAGCGCGACCGCGTCGAACCCGCCGAACTCGCCGATCCCCTCGAAGGCCGGCTTGAGCTTGGCCAGGCTCTCCAGCGTGGTGCCGGGCCGGCGGTGCTCGTCGTGGTCGAGGATCGTGACGCCGTTGACGTCCTTGACCGGCACCACGGACTTGGCGAAGTAGCCGCCGGACCAGGCCGCCTCGGCCTTCTCCTGCGAACGGACCGCGAACCGGTCGACGTCCTCGCGGCTGAAGCCCTCCATGGTGGCGATGAGGTCCGCGCCGATGCCCTGCGGCACGAAGTAGGTGTCGTAGTTGGTGGCCGGGTCGGTGAACATCGCGCCGCCGTCGGAACCCATCGGCACGCGCGACATCGACTCGACGCCTCCGGCGATGATCAGGTTCTCCCAGCCGGAGCGCACCCGGGCCGCGGCCTGGTTGACGGCCTCCAGTCCCGAGGAGCAGAAGCGGTTGAGCTGGACACCGGCGACGGTGTCGGGCAGGCCGGCGGCCATCGCGGCAGCGCGGGCGATGTCGCCGCCCTGGTCGCCGACCGGCGCGACGACACCGAGGATGATGTCGTTGATCGCGGCCGGGTCCAGGCCCGGGTGCCGCGCCTGGAGCTCGTGAATGAGTCCGGTCACGAGGTCGATCGGCTTGACCCCGTGCAGGGATCCGCCCTTGTTCTTGCCACGGGGCGTCCGGATCGCCTCGTAGATGTATGCCTCGTTGCTCACACCGACGGTCCTTCCTGCTTACTGCATCCGTCTGGGTCTGACGCTAATGGCCACTAACATAGTCCTACTGAATCCCCTGGTGTCAACCGCTTGCGCCGCTTCTCACTCCGGCTAGAGTGGCATCACCATGTCGAGTACACGCCGCCGTCCCGACCGCAAGGACCAGCTCGCCGGCCTCGCGGCCGAGCTGTTCCGCGCCCGCGGCTACCACGGCGTGGGCATCAACGACATCGCGGCGGCCGCCGGCATCACCGGGCCCGCCGTGTACCGGCACTTCGCGGACAAGCAGGCGATCCTCGCGCATGTGCTGCTCGGCGGCGTGCGGGAGATGGAGGAGGCGACCGCGGCCGCCCTGTCCAGCCTGCGCCGGCCGGACGGCGCGCAGGTGGACCGGCTGCTGCGGGGCATCGCGGAGGCGTCGGTGGAGCGGCGGGACGTGGCGGCGCTGTGGCGGTGGGAGGGCCGCCACCTGGCGCCGGCGGACCAGCGCGAGATCGGGCGGCGGTCGGCGGCGTTGCTGGCGGCGTGGGCCAAGGAGCTCATGAACGTGCGCGACGACCTGGAACCGGCGGACGCGGAGCTGCTGTGCTGGGCGGCGATGAGCGTGTTCGGCAGCGTTTCGGTGCACCGGACGTCGGTGGCGCGCAAACGGTTCGCCGAACTGCTGGCGGCACTGGCGCGCCGCGTGCTGGACGTGCGGCTGCCGGACGTGCTGGATCCGCCCACGGCCGCGTCACCGGGGGTCGGTGTGGTCTCGCGGCGCGAGCAGATCCTGTCCGCGGCCGCGGAGCTGTTCCAGCGCGCGGGTTTCCACGCGGTGAGCATGGAGGACATCGGGGCGGCGGCGGGCATCGCGGGACCGAGCGTGTACCGGCACTTCTCCAGCAAGGCGGCCCTGCTGGGGGCGATCGCGCGCCGTGCGGCCGACCGGCTGCTGCTGGACGCCGAGCGGGTGCGGCTGGGCAGCGCCGACGAGACGGAAGCGCTGCGCGGGCTGATCGACTCGTACGTGCGGGTGCTGACCGGTTCGGCCGAGCTGGCGGTGTCGTTCTCCGCCGACGCGGTCACCTACGCCGAGGAGGAGAGCGCCGAGCTGCGGCGCATCCAGCGGGACTACGTCGCCCAGTGGGTCGGCCTGCTGGGCGCGGCGCAGCCGTCGCTGAACCCCCGCGAAGCGAAAATCACCGTGCACGCCGCGCTGACCATCGCCAACGACCTGTCCCGCACCCGCCGGGTCAACCAGCGCCCCTGTCTGGCGGGCGAGCTGCGGGCCCTGATGGCCGCGGTGCTGGACCTGGGCTAGTGGCGAGCTCGCAGCGCGGGATTTTTGGGAGGATGATCACTGTCGCGCAACAGTGACCGCCGCCCGGCGTCGTAGGGGCCGTGAACGAAGCTGGGGTCCGAGGGGCGCATCCCTCGGTACGGGGGATCTGGTTACTCGCGGAGCTGCTGGCCGCCAGGCGGGTGCTGGTCGCCGCGGTCGTCGCCGTGGACGTGCTCGCCGTACTGCAGGTGCTGACCACCGACCCGGGCAACCAGGGGGACCTCGCGGTCTACCAGGAGGCCGGGCGGACCGTGCTCAACCACGGCCCCCTGTATGCCGACACGCTGGTGAACGAGTTGTGGTTCACCTACACCCCGTTCGCGAGCCTGGCGTTCACTCCCCTCGCGCTGGTGCCCTACCCGGTGGCGAGCCTGCTGTTCACCGCCCTGCTGATAGTGGCGCCGCTCCCGCTCTGCCTGCTGATGGTGTTCCGGGCCCTCGGCCTCGACCGGTATGCGTGGTTGCTGACCGGGATCGTGTTCGCGCCGGCGCTGCTGTTCCTCCAGCCCATGCGCTACACCCTCGGTTACGGCCAGATCAACATGGTGCTGATGGCTCTCGTGCTTCTCGACTGCCTGGCCAAGCAGCCGTGGTGGCCGCGCGGCCTGCTGGTCGGCATCGCCGCGGCGATCAAGCTGACCCCGCTGGCGTTCCTGCTGTTCTTCCTGCTCAACCGGGACCGCAGGGCGGCACTCGTGGCCGGGCTGACCTTCGCGGCCGGTGCGGTCGCCGGGTACCTCGTCCTGCCGGTCGACTCGATGTCCTACTGGACCTCGGCGATCTTCCGCACCGACCACATCGGCCCCGTCGACATCGCGGGCAACCAGTCCCTGCGCGGAACCATCGCGCGGCCGGGCACCGGCCTGGTGTGGCTGGACAGCACCGTGTGGCTGCTGGCCTGCCTTGCCGTGCTCGTCGTGGCGGTGCTCGGGATGAGACGCGTACTCGCACAGGGCCAACCGGCCCAGGCGGTGGTGCTCAACGCGTTCGCCGCCCTACTGGTGTCGCCGATCTCGTGGTCCCACCACTGGGTGTGGTTCACGCCGGCGATCGTGGTGCACGCGGTCCTCGGTCTGCGCGGCGGTGACCGGACGATGATCCGGCTGGCTCTGGCCGGCGCGCTGGTCGCGGTAGCACCCTCGATCGACGCGGTCACCAACGCGGTCTTACGCATCAGCCCGTTCGTGCTGTACGCGGGGGTAACGCTGGTGCTCGCCGCGTGGCCGCGAGCCGACCACGAGTCTGCCGCGAGCCCGTTCGGCGGACGCCGCGACCGGGGCCGAGCCTCCCGCATCGACAGTGAGTTCCTCGGACAGCCGCCGGCCGAACCGGTCAGCGACCACGCGCCTGCGGTCGGGTGATCAGGCGTCGAGCAGGCACTGGCCCGGATCGGGCTCGGGCCCAGGGCGCCGCGGCCGGCACTGTTCCGCAGGAGTGTTCGGCGTGTCGTGTCGCTGAGGGGAGCCATCCGGAACGGGAGCCGGGGTGAACGGGACACGAGCCGGGTATGCGTGCTGCTCGACCGACGAGCAGGACGTGGTCGGTGCAGACCGAGCAGTTGCCGGCGCCGGGGGGTCGAGCCGGAGCGGATCCACCTCGACCGCGGGTTCTCCGGCACCACCCGCACCAACCGGGCCGGGCTGGACCAGGCGCTGCCGACCTGCGTGACCGCGGTGCGCTGTTTTCGGTCCGTGGGCGCTCTGTGCGCCAGGCACACAGTCCTGGAAACGCCCGAGACACCGCGTCCCTGTTCGCGGCCCAGCTCCACGCCCATGATGGCCGCGGCCTGGAGCTGGGCTAGCCCCTGGGGAGCAGCGGCTCGAGCTTCGTGGCGAGCTCCTGCGCCGCGGTGCACACCTGGGCCCGGACTTCGGACCGCGTGATCGACGCGACGACCAGTGCACGGGCGTGCTCACCGACCGCCAGAGCGACCTCGCACATGCCATTGGCCGCGGACCCTGTCCGCAACGCCTGTCGACCGTTGATCTGCAGGGAAGCCGCTCCCGGTCCCTGAGCTTGGAGCTCGGCCAGACCCTGGACCGGATCGATTGCGAGCGCGAGGGCGCCGTATTCGCTCTTCGACGCCACGCACTCGTTCCGGACGGTCTTGCGTTCGCCGGGCTGGAAACCCTGACCGGCGAGCAGCTGATCGAGCACGGCGCAGGCATCCAGCGAGCCCAGCGCATCCCGGGTGCTGGTCGTCGGCGGTCCGGGAGCCGGCGACGGGCTGCCGTTCACGGTGGCGGTGCAGGCGGTCAGTCCCACGGCGAGACCCGCCAGGAGGCCAACCATGCCTGCGCTACGGATCACCGGTTCCCCCAATCCTTGACGCGCCCGAGATACTGCCTGACCGTTCGCGGCCGAGCTGCGGGCTTCGGTACCCCCGGTCCTGGACCTGAACTAGCCCCTTGGCAACAGCGGCTCGAGCTTCGTGGCGAGCTCCTGCGCCACCGTGCACACCCGTGACTCATCCGTACCCGAGATCACCGCCGTCGCCATGGCACGCGCATGCTCACCGACTTCGAGTGCGAACTCACACGATCCCTGACCTGTCGGCTTCCCCTGGACGGCTCTCCGTCCGTTGATCTCGACGGGAGTCGCGGCGGGCACCTGTGCCTGGTAGTCCGCCAAACCCTGCACCGGGTCCAGCGCGATACCTCGCGCGCCGTAGTCGATCTTCGTTGTGACGCACTCGTTCCGCGTAGTTTTGCGCTCCCCCGGATCGAACCCCTCACCGGTCAGCAATCGGTCGAGGAGCGCGCACGCATCCAGCTTGCGAAGCGCTTCCTGCGGGTCGACACTGTTCCGCGACGCCGATCCTGCTGCTGGTGCTGGCGATCCGCTCACCACCGTCGAGCAACCCGCCGTCACCAATGCCACCGCCATGCCGGCCACAACGCCAGCGAAGCGCACCATACGGGTCACGTGTCCTCAATCCCTGAACTGCCGGAGCTGCTCTCGTGCAGCGGTATCCGCGGCATCGTAGTTGCGCATCGCCACATCCAGCGCAGTCAGAAGGTTGTCCAGACCCTGCATGAGAGCGCGGAAGACGGGCACCAACGAACGCTCGTCCGAGTCCATGGCTTCGCGCAAGTGCTCGGCCACGCGGCGCGCGTATGCGTCGTCGCCAAGATTCGGAGCACGCTGGAGGTAGCTGACCCGCAGTTCGAGCCCCTCGAACTGCCTCTTCGCATTCGCGATCGCGTTCCGCAGGTGGGTGCCGGTTTCCTCGTCGACCGCCCACTGGCCGGCTTGCGCTTCCGCCAGCATGTGTTTCGCGCCGTCGGCGAAGGACCTCGCCTGTTCCGGGCCGCCGATGGCGCTGGTGATCGCGGATGCCACCGACTGGACCGGGCTCTCGCTCGAACTCACGCCGTCCCCCTGGTCACCTGTCACTCACGCACGGTACAACGGGGCGCACCGGCTGCGGCCGGCTTCCCGCCAACTGCACAACGGTGCGGGGTGATCACGAGCTGGGCAGGAGCTGGCGCACCAGTGCGTCCGCGGCCCACTCCGTCCAGTCCTCGGTGCTCCAGCCGCTCTCGTGCACCAGCAGGTGGTAGACCTCGGGCGACAGGGTCGCGAGCGCGATGTCCGCCGCGCGCCGCGCGGAGATGTCACCCCGCAGCGGGGTCTTCGCCACGAGGGAGGCGGCGAAGGCCTGTATCACGGTGCGCCGCTGGTCCAGGTTGGCCCGCCACATCTCGGCGATCTCCGGATCCACCGCCGCGACCGACCGCACGACCTCCAGGACCGGGGCGACGCGGGCGAAGATCGCCGCCGCGCCGGTCACCATCAGCCGCAGCTGCGCGGCGGGCGGCGCGGCCATCGCTTCGGCTGCCGCACTCGTCGTGGCCGTCGTCCTGGTGGCCGTCGCCACCTCCGAGCTGAGCGTGCTCAAGCTGCTGGGTGCGGCGAACTGGTGGGCACCGGAGCGGCTGCGGCGCTGGCACGACCGCTTCGGCCTGCGTGACGGACCGGCCGGGGTGGCGATCACGCACGGGGATGCGTTAACCTACTCACGAGTAGGTAACGGCGATGGGAGTGCCACGTGGCAGCGCTCAGGCAGAACGGCGGCCGGAAACGGGACGTGATGGGCCTTGGCCTGGCCGCCCTCTCCCGGCTCGCGGGCAGCAGGACCCTGGAACGCGCCGGGCTGCGCGAACCGGTGCAGAACCTGGTCGCGGCGGCGACGAGGAACGGCTTCAAGGTCGCGGGCGCGGCGAGCCGGACGTTCACCTCGGCCCGCCGGCACCGTGGTGCCGGGACCCGCCCCGCCCCGGCCGAGGACCAGGGCCTGTTCGACCTCACCCCGACCGAAGACCAGCGGATGATCGTCGAGACGGTGGGCGAGTTCGCGGCCGAGCAGCTGCGGCCCGCCGCCGCCGGGGCCGACGAGAAGCTCAGCCCGCCGGACGGCCTGCTCACCAGGGCCGCCGAGCTGGGCGTGACGCAGATCGGCATCCCGGAGGAGCTGGGCGGCGCCGGCAGCGAGCGGTCGGTGGTCACCAACGCGCTGGTCGCCCAGGCTCTCGCGCACGGCGACCTGGGCCTGGCCGTCGCGGTGCTCGCGCCGTCGGCGGTCAGCAACGCACTCGTGCTGTGGGGCGACGCGCAGCAGCAGGCGGACTACCTGCCCGAGTTCGTCGGCGAGAACGTGCCGGCCGCGGCGCTGGCCCTGCTGGAGGGCAAGCCGCTGTTCGACCCCTTCAGGCCCGCCACCAAGGCCCGCCGCACCCCCGGCGGTTATCAGCTCGACGGCGTCAAGTCGCTGGTCCCGCGCGCCGCCCAGGCCGAGCTGTTCGTCGTGTCGGCCGACCTGGAAGGGCGCGGACCGGCGCTGTTCCTGGTCGAGTCGTCGACCGCGGGCGTGTCCGTGGAGCCCGAGCCGGCCATGGGCCTGCGTGGCGCGGCGACCGGCAAGCTGCACCTGGAGCAGGTGCCGTTGCCCGCGGGCGCGCTGCTGGGCGGCGGCTCGCCGGAGGTGTTCGCCGAAGCCGTCCGCCTGTCCCGGCTGGGCTGGGCCGCGCTGGCCACGGGCACCGCGAAGGCCGTGCTGGACTACGTGATCCCGTACGTGAACGAGCGCACCGCGTTCGGCGAGCCGATCAGCCACCGGCAGGCCGTGGCGTTCTCGGTCGCGGACATCGCGATCGAACTGGAGGGCATGCGCCTGGTCGTGCTGCGTGCCGCGGCACGGGCCGAGCAGGGCAAGCCGTTCGCCCGCGAGGTCGCGCTCGCCCGCAAGCTGGCCACCGACAAGGGCATGCGCATCGGCAGCGCGGGGGTGCAACTGCTCGGCGGGCACGGGTTCGTGAAGGAGCACCCGGTCGAGCGGTGGTACCGCGACCTGCGTGCGATCGGTGTGCTCGAAGGCGTCGTCCTCCTCTGACAAGCCTGGGAAGGTCATCATGATCAATCTGGAAACCCCGAAGAAGGCCCGGGCGCTGATCAACCAGGCGTACCAGGCGGCGTCGGAAGTGCTGCGCCCCATCTCCCGCAAGTACGACCGCGCGGAGCACGAGTACCCGGTCGAGCTGGACATGTTCGCCGCGGTGCTGGACGGGCTGAACTCCTCCGGCGAGGGCGGCGCCGGCGCCGCGGGCGTGCGGCGCAACGAGAAGGAGAAGGAGACCGGGAACCGCAACGGCGGCAACCTGGCGACCGTGCTCGGCACGATCGAGATGTGCTGGGGTGACGTCGGCCTGCTGCTGTCGATGCCGCGGCAGGGGCTGGGCAACGCGGCGATCGCCTCGGTGGCCAACGACGAGCAGCTCAAGCGGTTCGCGAAGGTGTGGGCCGCGATGGCGATCACCGAGCCGGGCACCGGTTCGGACTCGGCGAACATCACCACGACGGCCACCGAGGACGGCGACAGCTACGTCCTCAACGGCGAGAAGATCTTCGTGACCTCCGGTGCCCGCGCCGACGCCGTGGTCGTCTGGGCCACTTTGGACAGAAGCGTCGGCCGCGCGGCGATCAAGTCGTTCGTGGTGGAGAAGGGCACGCCGGGTTTCGAGGTGGTGCGGCTGGAGCACAAGCTCGGGATCCGCGCGTCGGACACGGCGGTGCTGCGGTTCGACAACTGCCGCGTGCCCAAGGAGAACCTGCTGGGGTCGCCGGAGATCAACACGTCCAAGGGGTTCGCGGGGGTCATGCAGACCTTCGACAACACGCGTCCCCTGGTCGCGGCGATGGCGGTCGGCCTGGCACGTGCGGCATTGGAGGAGACGGCGCGAATCCTGGCGGAGGCCGGCGTGGTCGTCGACTACGACCGCCCCGCCCACCACCAGCACGCCGCGGCGGCCGCTTACCTGGAGCTGGAGGCCGACTACGAGGCGGCGTACCTGCTGACCCTGGAGTCGGCGTGGATGGCCGACAACCGCAAGCCGAACTCGCTCCAGGCGTCCATGGCGAAGGCGAAGGCCGGCCGGTCCGTCGTGGACATCACCCTGAAGTGCGTGGAGCTGGCCGGCACCCTCGGTTACACGGAGGAGATGCTCCTCGAGAAGTGGGCGCGGGACTCGAAGATCCTCGACATCTTCGAGGGCACCCAGCAGATCCAGCAGCTCATCGTCGCGCGCCGGTTGCTGGGGAAGACGAGCGCGGAGCTGAAGTAGCACGGTGCGGGAACACCGCCGGGTGCACCGGGGAACCCGGCGGTCACCGCGCGCCCGCTCGGGACGTCACCCGCACGTGGTGCGCTAGGACGACAGCTGCTCGTCCAGGAACGTGTCGATGTGCCGCCACGTCGTGTCCCGGGCGCGGCGGCCGGTCAGCACGCCCAGGTGCCCGCCGGGCGCGGACTCGAACCGGACCTCCGGCGCGTTCTCCAGCAACGTCACCAGGCGCTCCACGGCGCGCCGTGGGGCGATCGTGTCGTTGCGGCCCGCGATCACCAGCGTCGGCACCTTCACGCCGGACAGCGAAATGATCCGCCCGTTGAGGTCCAGCCCGCCCTCGACGAGGTCGTTCGCCCGGAAGAACCGGTGGTACATCTGCCCGAACGTGCGGCCCGGGTAGGCGATCATGTTGTCCATGAAGTGGTCGACCGCCTCGATCTGCGCGAGGTAGTCCCGGTCACCCAGGTTCTGCAGGATCGCCAGCGGCTTGGTGAGCTGCTTGTCGATGCCCGTCGCCCAGAACACGCGCTCCACCACATAGGACGGTGCGCCGCCGAGCATCCGGTACAGCGGGGTCAGCAGATAGCCGCCGGTGATGTCCACCAACGGCCGGAACGGCGCGACCAGCGGGATCGCGGTGAAATCGACCGGCGAGGCCACCGTGGTGATCGACTGCACCGGCAGGTCGGGCCGGTCCGCGGTGGTCAGCAGGGCGAACAGCCCGCCCAGGCACCAGGCGACCAGGTGCACGCGGCGGCCGCCGGAGTCCTCGCTGACCTTCCGGATCGCTCGCGGCAGCACCTCGTCGATCCAGTGCTCGATACCCAGTCGCCGGTCGGCGAAGGCGACCGTGCCGTAGTCCACGAGGTACGTGCGCCGGCCCCGCTCGACCAGGTGCTCGGCGAGGCTGCAACCGCGGCGGAGGTCGAAGCACAGCGCGGGCGCGGCCAGCGGCGGCACCAGCAGGACCGGGTCGCCGTCCGCGGACGGCGTCATCCGGTACAGCGACCGGTTCGGGCCCTGGTCGACCAGCACCCGCGGCACCGGTCGCAGGTCGGCGAGACCGCCGCGCAGCACGCCGAGCGCGTTGGCGGCCAGCGCGGCCACTCCGGGAACCACCATCTACCTCGAAACTCCGTTCACAGCCCGGGATCCTGCTTGCCGGATCGACGGTACTTCACGCCCGCCGCACCCTGGCCTCGTACTCCGCCCGCGCGCCCGCGTGGGCCTGCGTGAACACCTTGTCCGCGCCGATCGCGCGCATGAACCACTCGGCGGCCGCGCGCGGCACCAGCCGGCTGACCCGGCCGGTCAGGTCGAGCGACTTCGGGACGAACACGTCGAAGCGCGGCTTGCGCACCGTCGCCACGATCGCCGCGGCCACGTCTTCCGGCCGCAGCGACGGGAACAGCTTCGTCTCCGGCAGCCCGTCGGCGAGGTGGGTGCGGACGACCGCGGGCATCACGCACGAAATGTCCACTCCCGACCCGCGCAGCTCCTGTCGTACCGCTTCGGACAGACCGACCACCGCGTGCTTGGTCGCGCAGTAGGTCGCCGCGCCGGGGAACCCGGCCTTGCCCGCCATGGAGGCGACGTTGACGATGTGGCCCCGGCCGCGCGGCCGCATCCGCCGGACCGCCTCGCGGGTGCCGTGGATGACCGCGCCGAGGTTGACGTCGATCTGCCGGGTGGTGGCCGCGTCGTCCTCGTCCGCCAGCGGCGAGAGCAGCATGACACCGGCGTTGTTGATCAGGACGTCGATCGGGCCGAGGCGGCGCTCGACCTCGTCCAGGAACGCGGTGAAGCCCGCGTGGTCGGTGACGTCCAGCGGCAGGGCGATCGTGCCGCCGCCCAGTTCGCTCGCGGTCTTCTCGGCGAGGACCGGGTCCAGGTCACCGATCGCGACCCGCGCACCCAGCCGCACCAGGGCGGCGGCCGTGGTGGCGCCGATGCCCTGCGCGCCGCCGGTGATCACGATGACCTTGCCTTGCATCGTTGCCATGCCGAACATACTGCCGGGTAACTTACCTCTTGACCAGAGGTGTCACAGGTGGTGGCGGTCAGCAGTTCTGCGTGGCCAGCTCCAGGCGGAGGCTGAAGATCTTCTGCGACGGGTCCGTGGTGAAGATGTACACCGCGCGCGAGTTGCCCGGGACCGGTGCGGTGATCACGTAGCCGGTCTTCGTCGCGCTCGGGTAAGCCGCCATGACCTCATCGTCCGTCGAGCCCACCCCGATTCCCTCCGGCGTGGTCACCCCGGGCTTCGCCGAGATGCGCGCCACCCCGTAGCTGGGCGATATGTCGACCGGGCTGCTGCCACCGTTGCGCAACCAGTACCGGTGGCAGGGACTGCCCGACACGCCCTCCGACATGTCGAACTCGTCCGTCGCCACCGCCTGGGCCTCGCTCATCCCGAGCACCAGCCGGCCCCAGCCGCTCGGGCCGATCGTCGGGTCGGTGGAGGCCGGGCGCTGCTTCGATGCCGGCGCCGAGGACGAACTCGGCGGCGGTGTGCGGGAACCGCTGCCCGGGACCGTCGCGCTCGACGACATCGCCCCGCCGGACGCGGAGGGCGGCACCGCGTTGCCCGACGGTGGCGGGAGCACCGGCCCACCGGGCACCGGCTCCCCGGACACCGGGGCCGCGGTCGTCGGAACCGCCGGGACCGGCGGGTTCGTCGCGGGCAGGGTCTCCGTCCGGCCGGCGCCCACACCGGCCAGCGCGATGCCGATCGCGGTCAGCGCGACCATCGTCAGCGCCCCACCGGAGACGGCCGCCGCGGTCCGCCGGTGCCGCCGCCGCCGCCGGGCACCCGCGACCACCCGCTGCTCGGCATCCGGCCGCACCGCGACGTCCAGGCGCTCGTCCTGGAACAGCCGGTTCAGCTCGTCCTCGACGTTCACAACTCGGCCCCCACCAGGCTCCCCAACCTTCCGCGCAGGCTGGCCAGCGCCTTGCTGGCCTGACTCTTCACCGTCCCCCGGCTGATCCGCATCGCGTCCGCGATCTCGGCCTCGGACAACCCCTCGTAGTACCGCAGTACCAGAACTGTCCGCTGCCTCGGTGGCAGTGCGGCGAGAGCCTGCCACAACGGCTCGTTCTCGAGACGGTCGGGCTGCATGAACGGTGGCGGTTCCGGGATGTCGGCCACCAGGTTCTCCCGCCGCCTGCCGCGCCACCGGCTGATGTTCGTGTTCGCCATGGCCCGCTTCACGTACGGCAGCGGGCTCTCACCGCTGCGCAACGCGCCCCAGCGGGCGCCGATCTTCTCCAGGACGATCTGCACCAGGTCGGCCGCGTCGTGCGGGTTGCCGGTGAGCAGGTGCCCGTAGCGGAGCAGCCCGGGCAATGCCGCCCGCACGAACTCCGCGAAATCCTCGTCCACCGCGCCCCCTGCACAGACCGTCCCAGTTCGTCCCGGGGATACACGCGCAAGGGGCGCGGCAGGTTGCCTCAGTTCGCCCGGTTCAGCGAAGACCCAGCTCGCGGGCGATCAGCATGCGCTGCACCTCGCTGGTGCCCTCCCCCACCTCGAGGATCTTCGCGTCCCGGTAGAACCGGCCGACGGGGAACTCGTTCATGAAGCCGTAACCGCCGAAGATCTGCGTCGCGTCCCGCGCGTTGTCCATCGCCGCGTTCGAGGCGACCAGCTTGGCGATCGAGGCCTCCTTCTTGAACGGCTCACCGCGCAGCATCTTCGACGCGGCCGCGTAGTAGGCCAGCCGGGCGGTGTGGGCGCGGACCTCCATGTCGGCGATCTTGAACTGGATCGCCTGGTACTCGCCGATGCGGTGGCCGAACGCCTCCCGCTCCCCCGCGTAACGCAGGCACTCGTCGACACAACCCTGCGCGAGCCCCACGCTCAGCGCCGCGATCGCGACCCGGCCCTCGTCCAGGATGGACAGGAACTGGGCGTACCCGCGGCCGCGTTCGCCGAGCAGGTTCTCCGCGGGCACCCGGCAGTCGGTGAAGGACAGCTCGTGGGTGTCCGAGGCGTTCCAGCCGACCTTCGAGTACTTCGGCGCCACCGTGAACCCGGGCGTGCCGGACGGCACGATGATCGCCGAGATCTCCTTGCCACCACCGGGTTTCTCGCCGGTCACCGCGGTGACGGTGACCAGCTGGGTGATGTCGGTGCCGGAGTTGGTGATGAACGACTTGCTGCCGTTGATCACCCACTCGCCGCCGTCCAGCTTCGCGCTCGTGCGGGTCGCGCCGGCGTCGGAACCGCCACCGGGCTCGGTCAGGCCGAACGCGCCCAGCGCGTCACCGGCGCACAGCGCGGGCAGCCACTTCGCCTTCTGCTCGGCGGAGCCGAACCGGTAGAGCGGCATCGCGCCCAGCGACACGCCCGCCTCCAGGGTGATCGCCACCGACGAGTCGACCCGGGCCAGTTCCTCCAGCGCGAGGCACAGCGCGAAGTAGTCGCCGCCCATCCCGCCGTACTCCTCCGGGAACGGCAGTCCGAACAGGCCCATCCGCGCCATGCCGCGGACGATCTCGTACGGGAACTCCTCCCGCTCGTAGAAGCCGCCGATCACGGGGGCCACCTCGGACTGCGCGAAGTCCTGCACGGTCTTGCGCAGCGCCTCGTACTCTTCGCCGAGCCGGAAGTCGATCATTTCTGCTCCTTGACCACCGCGAGCGTCTCGTCGAGGGCCACCTGCTGGCCCACCTGGACGCGGAGTTCGTCGACCACGCCGTCGACCGGGGCGACCAGCGTGTGTTCCATCTTCATCGCCTCGACGACCAGCAGCGGCGCGCCCGCGCGCACCACGTCGCCCTGCGCGACCTTGACCACCAGGACCGTGCCCGGCATCGGGCTCGTCACCGGTCCCGCCTCGTTCGCCTCGCCGTGCGTGGCGAGCAGGTTGGGCCGTTCCCCGACGACGACGCCGTGCCCGTCCCGGCCGAGCCACACCCGGTCCCGCGGTGCGTCGGCGCGCAGGTACCGCCGGAACTCGCCGTCGTAGTGCACCTCGAGCCGGTTGCCCGTGCGCCGGGCGGACACCGGCACCGGCTCGCCACCGTCCACAGTGACCCGGGCGTCGTCCGGCGAGCCCTCGACCGTGACCAGCGCCTCGGTGTCCCCGGCACGCAACCGGAACCGGACCCCGCCCGGGCCGCCCAGCCGCCACCCGCTGGGCACTGCCCACGGATCGGAGGTGCCGGCCGGCACCAGACCGAGCAGCCGGTCCATCGCGGCCGCGACGAAGAACTCCGCGGGCACCGCCGAGCCGACCAGCTCGTCGAGCCGGCGCTCGACGAGCCCGGTGTCCAGGTTCCCGGCCCGCACGTCGGGGTCGCCCAGCAGCGCACGCAGGAAGGTCACGTTGGTCGGCACGCCCAGCACGGCCGTGCCCGCCAGGGCGCGGTCGAGCCGGTGCAGCGCGGCGGCCCGGTCCGGGCCCCACGCGATCACCTTGGCGAGCATCGGGTCGTAGTTCGACCCGACGACCGACCCCTCCGCGAGCGAGGAGTCCACGCGGACACCCTGGCCGCGCGGCTCGTCGAGCGCCAGCACGGTGCCGCCGGTCGGCACGAACCCGCGGGCCGGGTCCTCGGCGTAGACGCGGGCCTCGATGGCGTGACCGTCGAGCCGGATGTCGTCCTGGGTCAGCGTGAGCGGCTCGCCCGCGGCGACGCGCACCTGCCACTCGACCAGGTCCAGCCCGGTCACCAGCTCCGTCACCGGGTGCTCGACCTGCAGCCGCGTGTTCATCTCCATGAAGAAGAACTCGTCCGGCTTGCGCGCCGAGACGATGAACTCGACGGTGCCGGCGCCGACGTACCCGACCGAGCGGGCCGCTTCCACGGCGGCGGCGCCCATCCGCGCCCGGGTCCGCTCGTCGAGCAGCACCGACGGCGCCTCCTCGATGATTTTCTGGTGCCGGCGCTGCAGGCTGCACTCGCGCTCACCGAGGTGCAGGACCGTGCCGTGGGCGTCGGCGAGCACCTGGATCTCGATGTGCCGCGGCGTGGTGACGAACCGTTCCAGCAGCAGGCGGTCGTCGCCGAACGCGGCGCGGGCCTCGCGCTGCGCGGACTCGACCGCGGCGGCGAGTTCACCGGGCTCGTGTACCAGCCGCATGCCCTTGCCGCCACCGCCCGCGGACGGCTTGAGCAGCAACGGGTAGCCGACCTCGTCGGCCGCCTTCGCGAAGTCGTCCACATCGGACAGACCGGGCACGACGGGGACACCGGCCGCGGAGACCGTGGCCTTGGCGCGGATCTTGTCGCCCATGGCGTCGATCGCGCCCGGCGGCGGCCCGATGAACGTGAGCCCGGCCTTCTCGCACGCGGCGGCGAACTCGGCGTTCTCGGCGAGGAAGCCGTATCCGGGGTGGACGGCCTGCGCGCCGGAGTCCACGGCGGCCCGGACGATGTCCGGGATGGACAGGTAGCTGTGGGTGGCCTCAGCGGGTCCGATGCGGATCGCGGTGTCGGCCTCGTGCACGTGCCGCGCGTCCGCGTCGGCGTCGCTGTAGACCGCGACCGAGCGGATACCCAGGCGCCGCAGGGTGCTGATGACGCGAACCGCGATCTCGCCGCGGTTGGCGATGAGGACGGTGTCGAACATGCCCCTCACATCCGGAAGACGCCGTAGCTGACCGGTTCCAGCGGCGCGTTCGCCGCCACCGACAGCGCGAGGCCGAGCACCATGCGGGTGTCCGCCGGGTCGATCACGCCGTCGTCCCACAGCCGCGCCGTCGAGTAGTAGGGGCTGCCCTGCTCCTCGTACTGGCGGCGGATGGGTTCCTTGAACGCCTCCTCCTCGTCGGCGGGCCACTCGCCGCCACGGCTCTCGATCGAGTCGCGGCGGACGGTCGCCAGCACCGAGGCGGCCTGCTCACCGCCCATCACGGAGATGCGCGCGTTGGGCCACATCCACAGGAAGCGGGGCGAGTACGCCCGCCCGCACATCGAGTAGTTGCCGGCGCCGAACGAGCCGCCGATGATGACGGTGAACTTGGGCACCCGGGCGCAGGCGACCGCGGTGACCATCTTGGCGCCGTGCTTGGCGATGCCGCCGGCCTCGTAGGCCCTGCCGACCATGAAGCCGCTGATGTTCTGCAGGAAGACCAGCGGGATCGACCGCTGGTCGCACAGCTCGATGAAGTGCGCGCCCTTCATCGCGGACTCGGCGAACAGCACGCCGTTGTTGGCGATGATGCCGACCGGGTGGCCGTGGATGTGCGCGAAACCGGTGACGAGGGTGGCGCCGTACTCCTTCTTGAACTCCGCGAAGCGGCTGCCGTCGACGATCCGCGCGATGACCTCGCGCACGTCGTAGGGGGTGCGGGGGTCGGTGGGCACGACGCCGTAGAGCTGCTCCGGGTCGACGACGGGAGCCTCGACCTGGCGGGTTTCCCACGGGCGCGGGCTGCGCGGGCCGAGGGTGGCGACGATGTTGCGCACGATGGACAGGGCGTGCGCGTCGTCGGTGGCGAGGTGGTCGGTGACGCCGGACTGACGGGCGTGGACGTCGCCGCCGCCGAGTTCTTCGGCGGTGACCACCTCCCCGGTCGCGGCCTTCACCAGCGGCGGGCCGCCGAGGAAGATGGTGCCCTGGTTGCGGACGATGACCGCCTCGTCGCTCATCGCCGGCACGTACGCGCCACCGGCCGTGCACGAGCCCAGGACGGCCGCGATCTGCGGGATACCGCGCGCGGACATGGTCGCCTGGTTGTAGAAGATGCGGCCGAAGTGCTCGCGGTCGGGGAACACGTCGTCCTGCCTCGGCAGGAAGGCGCCACCGGAGTCGACCAGGTAGATGCACGGCAGGTTGTTGTGCAGGGCGACTTCCTGCGCTCGCAGGTGCTTCTTGACCGTCATCGGGTAGTACGTGCCACCCTTGACGGTCGCGTCGTTGGCGACGACGACGCACTCACGCCCGGAGACGCGGCCGATCCCGGTGATGATGCCCGCCGCGGGAGCCTCGTCGTCGTAGAGGCCGTTCGCGGCCAGCGGCGAGAGTTCGAGGAACGGCGAGCCCGGGTCGAGCAGGGCGTCGACGCGGTCGCGGGGCAGGAGCTTGCCGCGTTCCACATGCCGGGCACGCGCCTTCTCGGGGCCGCCGGTGCGGGCGGCGGCCAGACGCTTGCGCAGATCCTCGGTGAGCTCCGCGTGAGCGGTCGCGTTCCGGGCGTATTGCTCGCTTCGCGGGTCCGCGGAGGTGCCGAGCACCGGGAAGTCCATGACCCTCCTCATCCGACGCCGAACATGGTTAGCAGGCGTTAACGCACGGGTCGATGTTAACCACGGCTAACGTGCGCTGTCCAGCGCGGCGGCACTGCTTCTCGCGGCCGCCCGCTCACTTCCCCGGGCGGACGGGGAGCAGCGGCTTGCCGTCGACCTTGCGGACGATGACGTACGCGGCACCGGCCCACACGGTGAGATCGAGCAGCAGAGAACTGACGAAGTTGATGTCCAGCGTCGCCGTGAGTGTGCCGACACCGATGCCGATCAGCAGGCACACGACCGTGACGTTGACGATGAGCCGCCGGAACGCCCGCCTCTCGATCCGGTTCTTCTCCTGCCTTGTGTAGATCCGCCTGGGCGGGCCGTTGTTGATGCGTTCCCAGCAGAGTCCACTCGCATCGAGGAAGGCGAACCGCGTGGTCGCCTCGCCTCGGCCGGGGGGTGCACCCTCCGCCGGCTCGTCCCGGAAGATCAATCGGGGGGAGCTGGAGTGATCCTGTGGACCGATCACCGTGTCCAACGGGTATGCCCGCCCCTCGTCGCGCTGACGAGGCGCCGCGAAATCCCAATCCTGCAGCGTGGTGTCCCCGAAGTGCATCCGGACGTCCCGGAGGTAGACATCGGTGACCGGCAGCTGCCCGTGGTTGTGGACGACGACGGACAACTCGTCCCGGTCGCCGTCCTGGCCGATGCTGCGCGTGACGGTGCAGGTCACGGTGCGGGCCTGTGCCGCTTGCCGGTCCGCCAGTTCGCGTCGCCGCCGACGTCCATCCACCGCCGCGAGCGCCAGTGCGACGATCACCGCCGCCATGCTGCCCAGCGCGCCGGCCCACTGGCCCCAGGCGGCGAACGTGGCCGGGTCCGTGCTCCACGGGGGGAGCCAGCTCGTCTCCGCCTGCACACGATGATCGTCGCCGTGCCCGCGCCACGCGTTACCGAAGCGGCGCGGGCCGGCCGCCCGGCCGCGGGGTCACACCCGGAGCTCCCGCACCGCGGCCACCAGTGACGGGTAGTAGCCCCGCGCCTGGCCGGTCGCCGTCGGGTGGTAGGACTCGTCGACCGGGTAGGTCAGGCTGTGCAGCCAGGACGCGCCGGAACAGATCTCGTGCCCGGCGAAGGCCGGGCGCACGTCCGCGAAGGCGAAACCCGCCTCCGACGCCTCCTTCTGGATGACCGAGTCCAGCGCGTCCGCCCCGCTGTCGATGTAACCGCGCGACGTGTCGGACAACCCGACCGAGCACGAGCCGCCGATCTTGTAGAAGTGCGGGTACCCCAGCACGACCACCTTCGCCTCCGGGGCGCGCGACCGGATCTCCCGGTAGGTCTTGTCCAGCAGCCCCGGCAGGGTCCCGGTCACGAACGCCTTCGCGTTGTCGATCGCCGTCTTGCAGCCCGCGTCCCCGCCGAGGATGCAGTCCTGCATCACGCTCGCGAAGCCGGCGTCGTTGCCGCCGACGCTGATCGTCACCAGGTCGGTGCCGGCGGACAGTGCGCCGACCTGCTTGGACAGCACGTCGGAGGTCTTGGCACCGGAGCACGCCCGGAAGTCGAGCGCAGCCGACGTCTGCCTGGCGTAGAGCTCCGGGTAGGCGTTCGAGCTGCGTTTGCAACTGGAGGAGTCGAGGTAGCTCCCGGCACCCACCCCGGAGGAGTAGGAGTCACCGAGGGCGACGTAGTCGAGGGTGTCCGCACCGGCAACCCCCCAGTTCAGGCCGATCGCGGTGAGGGCCGCGACGGCGGCGACGGCAAGCGTTCTCAGCACAACGGTGACCACCTTCCGTGAGCGAAGCACTACTGAACGATTACCAGGTGCGGTGCCCGGAAGGGACCCCCGTTGGGAGGCATTCCGTCTACCAACAGGTGACAACGAGCCGACGTTAGCGCTCGCTAACCTGACTCGATAGGATGGTCACGTGTCGACGAGTCCCACCCCGCTGGTCACCGGTGAGAAGGCCACGCGCCGTGAGGAGATCCTGAGCGCGGCGGCCGAGCTGTTCGCCCGGCACGGCTTCCACGGCGTCGGCATCGACGACATCGGCGCGGCGGTCGGCATCTCCGGCCCGGCGCTGTACCGGCACTTCCGCAGCAAGGACGCGATGCTCGGGGAGATGCTGAACTCGATCAGCCACTACCTCCTCGACGGCGGCACCGCCCGCGTCGAGCAGACCTCCGACCCCGGGCAGGCGCTCACCGAGCTGGTCGAGTTCCACGTCGACTTCGCGCTCACCCACCCGTCGCTGATCACGGTCCAGGAGCGCAACCTCGCCAACCTCACCGATGCCGACCGCAAGCAGGTGCGCGCGCTGCAGCGGCGTTACGTCGAGGTGTGGGTGAAGGTGATCCGCGACGCCGTCCCCGGAGTGGGGGAACGCCAGGCTCGTTCGGCGGCACACGCCGTGTTCGGGCTGATCAACTCCACGCCGTACAACCGCCATCTCGACGACGAGGATCTGGCCGTCCTCCTGCGGCGCCTCGCGCTCGGCGCGCTGCAGGCCGCCGCGTGATCGGCACGTCACTCGTTTTTCCCACTACCTTGAACGGCTTTCCCCGGCTTTGATAGACCCCGTGACCTCCGACCGGCAGCAGCTGATCTCGCGAGCGCAGCGCGCCCTCGTCGCGATGCAGCTCGGCCGTGACGACGACGCGCTCGACGAGGTGGCCCCGTCGAGCCACGACGAGACGCGGGAGCTGATGCTGCTGCTGTTCGAGGAGTGCAGCACGATGGTGACCACCCTCGGTGATGGCGGCAGCGCGCCGGTGAAGGTGCAGGTGTTCGACGAGACGGGCGCGGAGGTCTCGATCGACCAGGCCGACCCGCCGGTGCGCACGGCGGTCCGCACCCTGCTGGCCGAGGTGCACGGCAACACCGAGGCCGCGGCCGAACAGGTGGAGATCGCACTGGCGAGCGCGAACCGCGCGGAGGTGAACAGCCTCACGCTGCAAGCGCTGCGCTGGACGGTCCGGCTGTCCACCGAATGCCTCGACCGGGACCTGCCGGTGACCGACTGGATCTCCGAGGCGCTGGCCTGAGACCGCCTCCGAACCAGACCGGAGCGCCGCTGGGGCACCGGTCCCGGCCGGGCTCAGTGCAGCAGCGCCTTCACCAGGTTCGCCACCTGCTCGGTCTCGATCAGGAACGAGTCGTGCCCGTAAGGTGAGTTGATCTCCGCCGCCTCGCCCGCGCCCGGGATCCCGGCGGCCAGCTCGTGTGCCTGCCGCATCGGGTAGAGGCGGTCGCTGTCCACCCCCGCGATCACGCTCCGCGCGGTCACCCGGGCCAGCGCGGCGCCCACACCGCCGCGGTCGCGGCCGACGTCGTGGGTGTTCATCGACCGGGTCAGCAGCACGTAGGAGCCCGCGTCGAAACGCCGCACCAGTTTGTCCGCGTGGTGATCGAGATAGGACTCCACGGCATACCGGCCGTCGCCGAGCGGGTCCTCGGCGCCTTGCGGCCGGCGGCCGAACCGCTGGTCGAGCTCCAGCCCGCTGCGGTACGTCACGTGGGCGATCCGCCGCGCCACCCCGAGCCCGCGATGCGGCCCCGCACCGGGCGGCGCGTCGTAGTAGTCACCGTCACGCCACCCGGGGTCGGCGGTGATCGCGTGCAGCTGGGGCGAGGCCCAGGCGACCTGGTCGGCCGAGGAGGCGGCCGGTGCGGCGAGCACGAGCAGCCCGGCGACCCGGCCGGGGAAGGTCGCCGCCCATTCCAGCGCCCGCATCCCGCCCATCGACCCGCCGAGCACCGCGGCCCAGCGGTCGATGCCCAGTTCGTCGGCCACCACGGCCTCCGCGCGCACCTGGTCGCGGATGGTGATCCGGGGGAACCGGCTCCCCCACGGCCGCCCGTCCGGACCGGGCGACGACGGCCCGGTCGATCCCTGGCAGCCGCCGAGCACGTTCGGCACCACCACGAACAGCTCGTCGGTGTCCAGCGCGCGGCCCGGCCCGATCAGGCCGTCCCACCAGCCCGCGGTGGGGTGACCCGGGCCGGCCGTGCCGGCGGCGTGGCTGTCGCCGGTGAGGGCGTGTTCGACCAGGACGGCGTTCGAGGCGTCGGAGTTGAGCCGCCCCCACGTCTCGTACGCGATCGAGTACTCCGGCAGGGTGCCGCCGGCGTCCAGCCGTAGCCGTCCGCCGGCGGACCACTGCCGCCGTCCAGGTGGATCTCCCGCGCGCCACGCACCGGTCGCCGGCGGAAGATCCACAGTGGACGGTTGTGTCACAGGGCCGCCTTGGCCGCCCGGAACCCGGCCTCGAGGTCGGCCTTGAGGTCCTCCAGGCCCTCCAGCCCGACCGCGAGCCGCACCAGGCCCGGGGTCACGCCGCTGGCCAGCTGCTCGTCGGGCGTGAGCTGGCTGTGGGTGGTGCTGGCGGGGTGGACGATGAGGCTGCGCACGTCGCCGATGTTCACGAGCTGGCTGTGCAGCTCGGTCCCGTCGACGAACCTCCGCCCGGCCTCGACGCCGCCACGCAGGTCGAACGACAGCACGGCGCCGGCGCCCTGCGGCAGGTACTTCCGGGCCAGCTCGTAGTGCGGGCTGGACGGCAGGCTCGCGTAGTAGACGCGCTCGACCTCGTCGCGCTGCTCCAGCCACTCGGCCAGCGCCCTGGCGTTGCCGACGTGGCGCTCGACCCGCAGCGACAGCGTCTCGATGCCCTGCAGGATCAGGAAGCTGTTCAGCGGCGCGATGGCCGCACCGGTGTCGCGCAGCAACTGGACGCGCGCCTTGGCGGCGAACGCGCCGGGGCCGAGAGCCTCCCAGTACTTGAGACCGTGGTAGCTCGGGTCCGGCTCGGTGAAGCCGGGGAAGCGCTCCGGATATGCGCCGAAGTCGAAGGTGCCGCCGTCCACCAGGACGCCGGCGATGGTGGTGCCGTGCCCGCCCAGGTACTTGGTCGCCGAGTGGACCACGACGTCGGCACCGTGCTCGATCGGGCGCAGCAGGTACGGCGTCGGGATCGTGTTGTCGACGATCAGCGGCAGCCCGGCCGCGTGCGCGACGTCCGCGACCGCGCGGATGTCGAGCACGTCGCTGCCCGGGTTGGCCAGGCTCTCCGCGAAGAAGGCCTTGGTGTTCGGGCGGATCGCGGCCCGCCACTGCTCCAGGTCGTTCTGGTCCTCGACGAAGGACACCTCGACACCGAGCTTGGGCAGCGTGTAGTTGAAGAGGTTGTAGGTGCCGCCGTAGAGCTTCGGGCTGGCCACGATGTGGTCGCCGGCGTTGGCGACGTTCAGGATCGCGGCGTTGGTCGCGGCGGTGCCGGACGCGAAGGCCAGCGCGGCCACGCCGCCCTCGAGCGCGGCGACGCGCTGCTCGAGCACGTCCTGCGTCGGGTTCATGATCCGCGTGTAGATGTTGCCGGGCTCGGCGAGGCTGAACAGGTCGGCGCCGTGCTGGCTGTCCCGGAACACGAAGGACGTGGTCTGGTAGATCGGCGTGGCCCGGGCGCCCGTGGCCGGATCAGGGCTCGCGCCGGCGTGGATCTGCTTCGTCTCGAAGGACCAGGCCTGCGACTGGGTCATCGTCGTTCTCCTCGGTGCGTGGCTGTCGGAGCAAGGGCGCCGGGACCGAAGTTAGCCAAACCGGACAGCCGCGCCCAACGGTTCCCAGCACATGGGAAGCCACCTTGCAAACTAAATCTCTCAGTCGCTAAGATACTCGGCAACAGGGATTTCCACAGCAAGGAGAGATCATGGAAAACGTCGACGTCCTGGTCGTGGGGGCCGGACTGGGTGGCCTGTCCGCGAGCATGTTCCTCGCCATCGAGGGCGTGCAGGTGCTGACGGTGGACCGGCATCCGGGCACCGCACTGCACCCGCGAGCCAGTGGCCAGACGCCGCGCACGATGGAGCTGTACCGGTTCGCCGGGATCGACCACGAGGTGCTCGGCGTCAGCAAGCGGGCTTCACAGGGCCTGAAGATCACGGTCGCGGCGAGCCTCGGCGGCCCGGTGTTCCACCGGCTCGTCGAGGACCTCGGCGAGATCGACCTGAGCGCGGCGACCGCGGCGCCGTGGGGCATGGCGGGCCAGGACGTGGTGGAGCCGATCCTGCTCGCGCGGGCTCGCACCGCCGGTGCGGACGTGCGGTTCTCCACCGAGATGGTGTCGTTCGAGCAGGACGCGGACGGGGTGACGGCGGTCCTGCGTTCGCGGGACAGCGGCAAGGAGACCACCGTGCGCGCGTCCTACCTGGTCGCCGCGGACGGCGGCCGCGGACGGATCCGCAACACCCTCGGCATCGGGACCACCGGGATCGGCGCGATCGCGCACTCGATCGGGGTCGTGTTCGACACCGACCTCGGGGACCGCCTGGACCGCGACGTCACCGACCTCTACTACCTGCAGAACGCGGAGTTCACCGGCGCGCTGACCAACACCGACACCCCCGGCCGCTACGTCTTCGCCGTCGACCTGCACCCCGAGCGCGGGGAAACCGCCGCGGACTTCCCGGAGGAGCGGCTGGTCCACCTGATCCGGCTCGCCACCGACCTGCCCGATCTGCAACCGAAGATCCAGTGGACGGGCGCCTGGGAGATGGCCGCGCGGGTCGCCGACCGGTTCTCCGCCGGGCGGGTGTTCCTGGTCGGCGACGCCGCCAAGGTCACCCCGCCCACCGGCGGCATGGGCGGCAACACCGCGGTCGGCGACGGGCACGACATCGCGTGGAAACTCGCCGCGGTGATCCGCGGCGACGCCGGTCCGGGCCTGCTGGACAGCTACGACGCCGAGCGCAGGCCGATCGCGGAGATGGTGGTCGGCACCTCGCTGCACAACGCCAAGGAGCGGATGTTCCCCGAGCTCGACCTGACCGGGGCACCGGAACCGGTCGACCAGATGGCCCTCACCCTCGGGTTCCGCTACCGGTCCGGCGCCGTGCTCACCGAAGACAGCGAGAACACCGAAGACACCGGCGACACCGACCGGCTGGAGAACCCGGTGGAACCGTCCGGGCGGCCCGGGTTCCGCGCACCGACCGTGCCCACCACGACCGGCTCCACCTGGGACTTCCTGGGCCACGGCTGGGTGCTGTTCGCCACCGGCGGATGGCGCGACGCGGTTGACGCGGTCCGCGCGGAGACCGGTCTCGACCTGGACTACCGGGAAGCCGGCCGCGATTTCGACGACCCGCGGGGCGTGTTCGGCGCGCGGTTCGGCCTGCGCGAGGGCGGCGCCAGCCTGGTGCGGCCGGACGGGATCGTGGCGTGGCGCTCGGCCGGCGGCACCGCGGACCCGGCCGCCACCTTGCGGGACGTCCTGGCCCGTGTCCTGAGCAGGTAGACCGTATCCTGCGGAAATGGTGTCCGTCCGCAGCGTCGTCGACCGGGTGGGGCCGACCCTGCTGCACGCCGTGCAGCTGCCGGATCCCTGCCCGGCCGTGGCGGACGTGGTGATCGCCGAGCCCGGGGCGCCCGCGCAACTCGCGGCGGGTGACCTGGTGCTCGGCGTCGCCACGACCGGCCCGGACGCGGCGGTCGAGCTGGTGCGCAACAGCGCCGCGGCCGGCGCGGCGGCGGTCCTGCTGAAACCGCCGGTCGCCCGCAAGCCGCCGGTCCGGCGGGCGGCGCGGACGGCGGGCATCGCGCTGATCGAGGTGCACGCGGCGACGGCGTGGGCGCAGCTGGTGTGGCTGCTGCGGACGGTGCTGGACGCGGCCGCCGAGGAACCCGAGTCGCTGGAGGGCGATCCCGGGTCGGGCGACCTGTTCCGGCTCGCGGACGCGGTCGCGGCGGTGGTGGACGCGCCGGTGACGATCGAGGACACGAACTCGCGGGTGCTGGCCTACTCGGCGCGGCAGGACATCACCGACCCGGCGCGGGTGTCGACGATCATGGGCCGGCGCATCCCGGACGACGTGCTCGCCAAGTTCCGCTCCCGCGGGGTGTTCCGGGAACTGTCCCGCGGGCGGCAGACGATCTTCGTGCCCGCGCAGCGGGACGGCACGCTGCCGCGGCTGATCGTGCCGATCCGGATGGGCGGCGAACTGCTCGGGTCGATGTGGGCGGTGGTGCGCGGGCCGGTGTCGGACGAACGGGCGGCGGCCTTCGCGGACACCGCGCCGGTCGTGGCGTTGCACCTGTTGCGGCGCCGCGCCCACGCGGACGCGCAGCGGCGGGCCTCGGCCGAGTTGCTGCGCGCGGTGCTGGAGGGGAAGGCCGGGCCGCGCGCGGCGGTCGCGGAGCTGGAGCTGACCGACGAGCCGCACCGCGTGGTGGTGATCGACACCCCCGGCGACGACGAGGGACTGCGGCTGGCGTTGCTGGAACGGATGTCGCAGGGCATCGGGCACCGTCCGATCGCGACGGAGCTGGGCGGGCTGCTGTACACGGTGGTGCCGGACGGGGCGAACTGGTCCGCCCTGGCCGACCCGGCGCGGGGCGCGCCCCGGGTGGCGGCCGGGAGCGCGGTGAAGCTGGGCGAGCTGCCCCGGTCCCGTGCGGAGGCCGAGGAGACGCTGAGCCTGCTGCGCGCCGGAGTGGTCGAGGCGTCGTCCGGCAGTTTCGACGGGTTGTGGACCGCGCTGGCGTTGCACCGCACGGCGACGGCCGCGGCCGCGGCGGGTGTCGTGGAACTCGGGCCGCTGGACACCTTGCGCGAGTACGACCGGGCCAACCGCACCGAGTACGTCGAGACGCTCTATGAATGGCTGCGCCACCCCGGCGACCCGCGCTCCGCCGCGCAGGCGTTGCGGATCCATCCCAACACGTTCCGGTACCGGATGCGCCGGGTGCTCGACCTCGTACCGCTCGACCTGGACGAGGCCGATGTCCGCCTGGCGCTGCTGGTACAACTGGTGACCGTGCGATGGTCGTAGGAGGGTTCGTGTTCGACGGGTCTGTTGCCGCGGTGCACCGCTGGCCGGTGAAGTCGTTGCGGGGCGAGGAGATCGAGGCCGCGCGTTTCGACGAACGGGGCGTGGCGGGCGACCGGGCGCACGCGCTCGTCGACGGCCGGGACCGGCGCCGCGGCAACCTGCTGACGGTGCGCCAGAACCCGGCGATGCTCACCTGGAGCGCGGAGTACGGGGCGGTGATCGACCCGCCGAAACCGCCGGTGCTGCACGCCCCGGACGGCCGGGCGTGGCACTGGGACGAGCCCGGGCTGGCGGACGCGCTGGCGGACTCGTTCGGGATGCCGGTGGAACTCCGCGCGGCCGACGGGCAGCAGGATCGCGGGCCGACGGTGCTGGTCACGTTCGCCGCGTCGCTGGCGGCGCTCGCGGCGGAACTCGGCAGGCCGGTCGAACTCGACCGGTTCCGGCCGAACCTGCACCTGACGCTCGACGCACCGCCGTTCGCCGAGGAGGACTGGACGGCCGGCACGGTGCTCCGGGCCGGTGACGTGACGCTCGAGGTGACCGGCGAACGCGCCGGGCCGTGCATCCGCTGCGCGGTGCCCAGCTGGGACCCGTCCGGCCGCGCGCGGTGGCCGGAGCTGCAATCCCACCTGATCCGGCGGCACGACAACAAGTTCGGCGTGATCATGCGCGTGACGCGTGCCGGGGTGATCGCCACCGGCGATGCCGCCCGGGCGGACACCGCCTGAGGAAGGTGGAACTCGCGGCCCGGCGCACGGGCGCGAGTCCGGATCAGACTTCGAGCAGCGTCTTGCCGATCGTCCCGCGGGACTCGATGGCGCGGTGGGCATCGGCGGCCCGCGCGAGCGGGAAACGTTGCCCGATCAGGGGTTTCACCCGTCCGGCGGCCGCCTCGGCCAGGACCGACTCGGTGGCGTCCCGCAGGTCCGCCGGGCTGCCCAGCGCACCGCGGTGCAACCGGACACCACGCGTGGACGCCTCCTCCTCGGACACCTCCGTCCACCCGCCGCTGGCCAGTCCGTAGCTGAAGTGCCGGCCACCACGCCGCACCAGGCCGAACGCGGCCGCTCCGATCGCGCCGCCGACGCCGTCGAACACGACGTCCACCGGGCCGGCCTCACCTGCCCAGTCCGGCCGGGTGTAGTCCACGGCCGTCTCCGCGCCGAGGTCGAGCGCCACCGCCGTCTTCCGGGCACCACCGGCCGCGGCGACCACCGTTGCCCCGGCGTTGCGCGCCAGTTGCACGAGAATGCTGCCCACCCCGCCGGCGGCGGCCAGCACCAGCACCCGCTCCCCCGCGGACACCCCGGCCGCGCGGATCAGTGCCATGGCGGTCCGGCCGTCGGCCAGCAGCGCGACCGCGTCGTCCAGTGCCAGGCCGTCCGGCACCCGGAACGGCGCGGTCGCGTCCACCACGGCGCGCTCCGCGTAACCGCCCGACCCGGTCAGGCTGGTCACCACCGCCGCACCGACCAGGTCGTCCGGGCCGGCCAGCACCACCCCGCCGACCCCGTTGCCCGGGATGACCGGCGGCTCCGCCCGGAACGGCCCGGGCAGGCCCGACCGGAACTGCGTCTCCACGAACGTGATGTTGGCGAACGTCACACCGATCAGCACCTGGCCGGGACCGGGCACCGGATCCGGTGCGTCCCCGGCCACCAGCACGTCGGGTCCGCCGAACTCGGTCAACCACACTGCTCTCATGGAGATCATCCTGCGATCTCCACCATGCTGGAGGTCAACACCTTGTCGCGCCGGAACCAGCCATGCGCCGAAGAATTGTCGGCGGAGCACGATGACACCACCATCCGGGTGGCTCACCGTGGGCACCACCACGTTCACCACCAGCAGGAGGAAGCAGTGCGCATCGCCGTCCCCCGCGAGGTCAAGAAGCACGAGTACCGGGTCGCCGTGACCCCCGCCGGGGTGCACGAGCTGACCACCCGAGGCCACGAGGTCGTCATCGAGGCCGGCGCCGGAACCGGGTCCGCGATCAGCGACGACGAGTACGTCGCCGCCGGGGCGAAGATCCTCGCCACCGCCGACGACGTGTGGGCCGAGGGCGAGCTGGTCCTCAAGGTCAAGGAACCGGTTGCCGAGGAGTACTCGCGGCTGCGGCGCGACCAGGTCCTGTTCACCTACCTCCACCTCGCGGCCGACCGCCCGCTGACGCAGGCTCTGCTGGACGCCGGCACCACCGCGATCGCGTACGAGACCGTGCAGCTGCCGACCGGAGCGTTGCCGCTGCTCGCGCCGATGTCCGAGGTCGCGGGGCGGCTCGCGCCGCAGGTCGGCGCGCACTCCCTGCTCAAGCCCAGCGGTGGCCGCGGCGTGCTGCCCGGCGGTGTGCCCGGCGTGCACCCGGCCCGCGTGGTGGTCATCGGTGGCGGCGTCGCCGGCCTGAACGCCGCGCGCATCGCGCTCGGCCTCGGCTCCGACGTCGAGATCCTGGACACCAATGTGGACCGGCTGCGGCAGATCGACCACGACTTCGGCGGCCGGATCCGCACCGTCACCTCCAACGCCTTCGCGGTGGAGCAGGCCGTGCTGGAGGCCGACCTGGTGATCGGCGCCGTGCTGGTGCCGGGCGCGCGAGCACCGAAGCTGGTGTCGAACGATCTGGTCGCACGCATGCAGCCGGGCAGCGTGCTGGTCGACATCGCGATCGACCAGGGCGGCTGCTTCGCCGATTCGCACCCGACGACGCACGACGACCCGACCTACACCGTGCACGAGTCGGTGTTCTACTGCGTGGCGAACATGCCCGGCGCGGTCCCGCGCACCAGCACCTACGCGCTGACCAACGTCACGCTCCCCTACGCGATCCAGCTGGCCGACCGCGGCTGGCAGGCGGCGCTGCGCGGCAACCAGCCGCTGTCGCTGGGCCTGAACGCCCACGCGGGCGCCCTGACCAACGCGGCCGTCGCGCAGGCCCACGACCTGGCGCACACACCGCTGGCCGAAGCCCTCGGCTGAGCGGAACGGGCGGTCCCGCGGGTCAGGGACCGCCCACCTCCCGGCGTGGTCCGTGAAGAATTTTTCCCGGGGAACTTGGCCCCCCGCGTAAGCGAAGTCCCGGGATACCACCTAAGCTGGTCAGTGGCGGCCCGCTCCCAGTGACCCCCAGGCTGGTTGAGCGGGTCGCCCCTTTTTGTCCGCCCGCCCGCCCGACACGCGGTGCCGGATCGGTTCATCCGGTCGCGAGTAGGGCACTATGTGCCCCGCGATCATGTTCACCGGGCGGGGAGGGGCGCACATGCACCACGACGGCAGCGGCCGGATTGTCGTGCAGAACCTGAGCAAACACTTCGGTCCGGTCGCCGCGGTGCAGAACCTGAGCTTCGAGGTCCGCCCCGGTTCGGTGACGGGCTTCCTCGGCCCCAACGGCGCGGGCAAGACGACGACCCTGCGCATGGTGCTCGGCCTGGTGACGCCGTCGGCCGGTGTCGCGACCATCAACGGCCGCCCCTACCAGCAGCTGGGCAATCCGGCGCAGGTCGTTGGCGCGGTGCTGGAGAACGAGGGCTTCCACCCCAAGCGCAGCGCGCGAAATCACCTGAAGGTGTACGCCGCGGCGATCGGTGTGCCGGACCAGCGGGTCGAGGAGGTGCTGGGACTGGTCGGGCTCTCCGGGGTCGCGGATCGCCGCGCGGGCGGGTTCTCGCTCGGCATGCGGCAGCGGCTCGCGCTGGCCACCGCGCTGCTGGGCAACCCGCAGGTCCTGGTGCTGGACGAGCCGGCGAACGGACTCGACCCGGAAGGCATCGTGTGGCTGCGCAACTTCCTGCGCGCCTACGCCCGCGAGGGCCGCACCGTGCTGGTGTCCAGCCACCTGCTGTCCGAGGTGGAGCAGACGATCGACCAGGTGGTCATCATCAGCCACGGCGTGACGCGCTACTACGGTCCGCTGGAGCAGTTGCGCAGCAGCCAGCAGTCCCGCGTGCTGGTGCAGGCCGCGGATCCGAACGCGCTGGTGAAAGCGCTTCAGGAAGGCGGGTTCACGCAGGTGGAGCCGACCCCCGACGGCCGGGTCGCGGTGGTCGGCGCGACCCGTCAGCAGATCGGTGACCTGGTCGCGAAGGCCGGCCTCGCCGTCTACGGGATCGAGGAGGAGCGGGCCGATCTGGAGCGGCTGTTCTTCCAGCTGACCACCCCGCAGTACGCGGGGATGCCGCCGCAGCCCTACGGCCCGCCACCGCAGGGCGGATGGGGCCCGCCGCCACCCGGTTACCCGCCGCAGCAGCAGTACCAGCAAGTACCGCCGGGACAGCAGCAGGGCAACGGCGGCTGGGGAGGTCAGGGCTGATGGGCCGGTTGATCAAGGCGGAGTTCCGCAAGACCCTGAGCCTCAACACCTGGTGGATCCTGATCATCCCGCTGGTGCTGGTCGCGTTCTGGATGTCGTTCGTGTGGGGCCGGATCACCAACGACTTCGCCGACTACATCGGCAGCGGGACCGCGCGCATCATCGCCGGGCAGGCCGGGGTGTCGGCCGACGCGCTGCCCGTCGGGCTGCTGAGCATCGCGCACGGTGTGAACATCGCCCAGCTGATCCCGGCGATCTTCGGCGTCTTCGCGCTGGCCGGCGAATACAGCAGCCGGACGATCACCACCACGTTCCTCACCGCGCCGAACCGGGTGTCCGCGCTGACCGCGAAGATGATCACCTACCTGCTGTGGGGCGCCTTGTACGGGCTGCTCAGCTTCGCGGTCGCGGCGCTGGCGACCGTCGTCACCGTCAACGGCGACCGGCTGCCCAGCGGCGGCGAGTGGCTCGCCGCGCTCGGCGGGACCGTGCTGGCCTACGCCCTGGTGACGTTGTTCGGCATCGGGTTCGGCGCGGTGCTGAACCGGGTCGTGCTGGCCGTCATCCTGCTGATCGGCTGGTTCCTGCTGGTGGAGAACGTGCTGCTGGTGGCGCTGTGGAACACCAGCGACATCTTCGGCGCGATCCTGCCGAACGGCGCCGCGAACGGGATCGTCGGCGGCATCGCCGCGGACGCGTTCGGGATCAGCTCGCTCAACCTGCCGGGTGACGTCGAGCACTGGGACAAGCTGGGCCTCCAGCTCGCGGCCGGCGCGCCCGGCGTGATCTCGTGGTGGGCCGCCGCGCTGGTGTTCCTCGCCTGGACCGTGATGTTCTTCGCCGCCGGCTGGGCCTCGAACCAGCGCCGCGACATCACCTGACCGGGCACGCATAACCTGGCGTGGTGACCGCACGACCACTACGCGACTCCGGGGACGAACCGAACGGCTGGATCCGCCGGCTGGCCGCGGCCTGCTGGCGGCATCCGGTTCTGGTCGTGGCGGCGATGGCCGCGGCGGTGCTCAGCGTCGGCCTGCAGGCCGCGAGCCCGCTGCTGGTGAAGGTCGCCGTGGACGACGCGGTGCTGCGGCAGACCGACCGGCTGGGCCTGCTCGTCGCCGGCCTGGTCGGTGTCCAGCTGCTCATGTTCGGCACCGCGTTCGTGCGGCGGTACGTCGGCGGGCGGCTGGCCCTGGACGTGCAGCACGACCTGCGCCGGCGGGTGTTCGACGCGGTGTCCAGGCTGGACGGCGGCAAGCAGGACTCGCTGCGCACCGGGCAGGTGGTGTCCCGCGCCATCACGGACCTGCAACTGGTCGTGTCGCTGCTGTTCGTGGTGCCGTTGTCGGCGGGCTCGGTGGTGTTCGCGGTGTTCTCCGTCGCCGCGATGCTGTGGATGTCGCCGGGCCTGACCGTGATCGCGCTGATCGTGGTGCCCGCGGTGGCGATCGTCGCGGGAACGGCCCGCAAGCGCCTGTTCCCCGCCACCTGGTCGGCGCAGCAGCGGGCCGCGGACGTGGCGCAGCACGTCGAGGAAACCGTCACCGGCGTGCGGGTCGTCAAGGGCTTCGGGCAGGAGGCCCGGGAGGTCGCGCGGCTGGAGAAGACCGCGCGGCGGCTGTTCGCCGAGCGGTTGCGCGCGGCCCGGCTGGCCGCGGTGCCCACCGCGACGACGTCCGCACTGCCGGCCGCCGGGCAGGTCGCCGTGCTGGCCTTCGGCGGCATCCTGGCGCTCAACGGGCAGGTCAGCCTCGGCACGTTCCTCGCGTTCGCCAGCTACGTGTCCGGCCTGATCGGCCCGGCCCGCATGATGTCCGCACTGGTGGTGCAGGCCCAGCTGACCCGGGCCGGGGCGGAGCGCGTGTACGAGCTGGTCGACGCGCAGCCCGAGGTGACCGACCCGGCCGACCCGAAGCCGCTGCCGGACGGCCCGCTGAGCATCGAGCTGGACGACGTGCGGTTCGGCTACACGCGGTCGGAACCGGTGCTGGACGGGCTGAGCCTGCGCGCCGAACCCGGCGAGACGCTGGCGCTGGTCGGCACGGCCGGATCCGGCAAGTCGACGATCTCGCTGCTGCTGCCCCGGTTCTACGACGCGCATTCGGGCAGCGTCCGGCTGGGCGATCGCGACGTGCGGGACGTGCGGACAGCCGACCTGCGGCAGGCCATCGGCGTGGTGTTCGAGGAAGCGTTCCTGTTCTCCACCTCCATCCGCGACAACATCGCCTACGGCCGCCCGGATGCCGGCGACGAAGAGGTGATCGCCGCGGCGAAGGCGGCCGAGGCACACGAGTTCATCTCCGAGCTGCCGGACGGCTACGACACCCAGGTCGGGGAGCGCGGGCTGACGCTGTCCGGCGGCCAGCGGCAGCGGCTGGGCCTGGCGCGGGCCCTGCTGACCGATCCGCGGGTGCTGATCCTCGACGACGCCACCTCCGCCGTGGACACCGTGACCGAGGCCGCCATCTACGAGACGCTGCGCTCGGTCACCGCGACCCGCACGACCCTGCTGATCGCGCACCGCAAGTCCACGCTGGCACTGGCCGACCGGATCGCCGTGCTGGACGGGGGCCAGGTGGTCGACGTCGGGACCGCGGCCGAGCTGGAGGAGCGCTGCGAGCTGTTCCGCGAACTGATCGCCGGCCCCGGCGAAGGGGTGGAACAGGTGCACAAGCGCGACTGCGTGGCGAGCCCGGCGACCGGGACCACGCCCGCGCTGTGGCCGGACCGCGACGAACGCGACGCGGTCGACGAGCTGGCCGAGTCGGCGAAGCGGCGCAACGCGCCCGCGCCGGTGCCCGGCGGTGGCGGCATGGGCGGCGCGCTGAACGCCCCACCGACGGCCGAGCTGCTGGAAGGTGTGCGGAAGCTGCCGCCCGCCGTGGACCGGCCGCCGCTGGACCCGGACTCGGTGACCCAGCCCGACCCCCGGTTCCGGCTCGGCAGGGCATTGCGCCCGGTGCGCGCGTTGCTGATCACCGCGGTGCTGCTGGTCGGGCTGGACGCGGCCGCGTCGATCGCGTTGCCCGCGCTGTACCAGCAGGGCGTCGACCACGGCGTGCGGACCGGCCTGGCGTGGGTGGTGTGGCTGTGCGCCGGGATCGGCGCGGTCATCATCGCGGCGGACTGGTTCGTGATCGCGGCGCAGACCCGGATCACCGCGCGCGCCGGGGAAACGGTCCTGTACTCGCTGCGGGTCCGCAGCTACGCGCACCTGCAGCGGCTCGGGCTGGACTACTACGAGCGCGAGCTGTCCGGCAAGATCATGACGCGGATGACCACGGACGTGGACGCGTTGTCGACCTTCCTCCAGACCGGGGTCGCGCAGGCCGTGATCAGCGCTCTGACGCTGATCGGCATCACCGGTGCGCTGCTGATCACCGATGTCTCCCTGGCGCTGTACGCGCTGTCCGTGATGCCGGTGCTGGTGATCGCGACCGTGATCTTCCGCCGGTTGTCCAGCGCGGCCTACACCGAGGCGCGCGAGAAGGTCAGCGCGGTGAACGCCGACATGCAGGAGAACGTGAGCGGCCTGCGGGTGGCGCAGGCCTACAGCCGCGAGGAGCGGTCGGCCGAGGACTTCGCCTCGCGCAGCGACGCCTACCGGCGGTCGCGGCTGCGGGCCCAGCGGTACGTGGCGACGTACTTCCCGTTCGTCACGCTGCTGTCCGGGATCGCGGAGGCCGTGGTGCTGATCGCGGGGGCGAACCGGGTCGCGCACGGCACGCTCGCGATCGGGGTGCTGCTGGCGTTCCTGCTGTACCTGAACCTGTTTTTCTCCCCCATCCAGCAGTTGTCGTCGGTGTTCGACGGCTACCAGCAGGCGAAGGTCGGGTTGCACCGGATCGGCGAGCTGCTGCGGACGCCGACCTCGGTGCCGCCACCCACCGACCCGGTGCCCGTGCCCGAACGGCTGCGGGGCGAGGTCGCGTTCGACGCGGTCGACTTCTCCTACGCGGGCACGGACGCGCTGGCCCTGACGGACATCTCGCTGAAGGTGCCGCCGGGCGAGACGGTCGCCCTGGTCGGCGCGACCGGTGCCGGTAAGTCCACTGTGGTCAAACTGGCGGCGCGCTTCTACGACGCGACGAGCGGCAAGGTGAGCATCGACGGCGTCGACGTGCGGGACTACGACCCGGCCGGCCTGCACCGGCGGATGGGTGTCGTGCCGCAGGAGGCGCACCTGTTCTCCGGCACGGTCGCCGACAACGTCCGGTACGGCGCGCCGTCCGCCTCCGACGCCCAGGTCGAGGCGGCGGTGCGAGCCGTGGGCGCGATCGACGCGGTGGCCGCCCTGCCGCAGGGGTTCCACCAGCCGGTGGGCGAGCGGGGCCGGTCGTTGTCGGCCGGTCAGCGGCAGCTGGTGGCGCTGGCCCGGGCGGAGCTGGTGGACCCGGACGTCCTGTTGCTCGACGAGGCCACGGCCGCACTGGATCCGTCGACGGAATCCGCGGTCCTCGCGGCGACCGAGACACTCGCCAACCGCCGCACGACGTTCGTCGTGGCGCACCGCCTGGCGACCGCGTCCCGGGCCGACCGCATCGTGGTGCTCGACCACGGCCGCATCGTCGAGCAGGGCACGCACGACGAACTCCTCGCGGCGAACGGCCACTACGCCCAACTGTGGCGAACCGGCAACTAGCCCCCACCGGTCGCCGTGTTGACCACCCCGGAGCCGGGTTGACGCGGAAGCGGCCCGGGTGCGGCGCCGCTGGAAACCTTGCGGCTAAGCGAAAACCTTGCCCGGGTTCAGGATTCCCAACGGGTCCAGCGCGTCCTTCACGGCGCGGTGCATCGCCAGCACTTCGGGGCTCACCTCGCGTCGCAGGCCGCCGCGTTTCAGCAGGCCGATTCCGTGCTCCCCGGTCACCGTTCCGCCCAGCTCCACGGCGTCGGCGATGATGTCCTCGAACGCGGCCTGCGCCCGCCGCCGGGCCGCGTCGTCTCCGATCGGGGTGATGAGCAGCGGGTGCAGGTTCCCGTCACCGGCGTGGGCGATGTTCGCGATCAGCGTGTCGTGCGCCGCGGCGGCCTTCTCGATGCGGGCCAGCATCTCGGGCACCAGCGCGCGGGGCACGCACACGTCTTCGGTCAGCACCGGGCCGAGCCGTTCCAGCGCCGGGTACGCCAGGCGGCGCGCGTCGAACAACGCCTCGGCTTCCTGCTCGTCCGTGGACAGCGCCGCCCAGGTCGCGCCGGCCTGCTCGAAGCACCGCAGGATCGTGCGGGCCTCCTGTTCACCCGCGTGCCCCGGCGTGTCGACGCGGCCCAGCAGAACCACGTTCGCCTCGGTGGACAGGCCCATGTTCTTCCAGGCGTCGACCGCTTCCAGGCAGTGCCGGTCGACCAGCTCCAGCGCCGACGGGATCACGCCGGACGCGGACACCGCGCTGACCGCTTCTCCCGCGGCGACGACCGAATCGAAGTAGCCGGCGATGGTGCGCTCCGGCTCCCGCTGCGGCCGCAGCCGCACGGTCACCTCGGTGATCACCCCGAGCGTGCCCTCCGAGCCGACCATCAGCCCGCACAGGTCGTAGCCGGCGACACCCTTCGCGGTGCGCCGCCCCAGCCGCACCACGTCGCCGCGCCCGGTGACGACCTCGAGCGCGAGCACGTAGTCCCTGGTGACGCCGTACTTCACGCAGCACAGCCCGCCCGCGTTGGTGGCCACGTTCCCGCCGATCGTCGACCACGGGGCGCTCGCCGGGTCCGGCGGGTACCACAGCCCGTGCTCGGCGCAGATCGCCCGCAGATCGTCGTTGACGACGCCTGGCTGCACGACCGCGAGCCGCTCCGCGCGGTCGATCTCCAGCACGGAGTTCATCGCTTCGAAGGAGATCACCAGGCAGCCGTCGAGCGCGTTCGCGCCGCCGGACAGGCCCGTGCCGGCGCCGCGCGGCACCACCGGGATCCGGTGCTCGCCCGCGAACCGGACCACCTCGCGGACCTCGCCGGTCCCGCGCGGGCGGACCACCGCGGCGGCCCGCCCGTAGTCGGCCCACTCCGCGTGGTCCTGCAGATAGGACTCGACCACGGCGGGATCGTCCACCACCCGGTCGGCTGGAACGACCCGCCGCAGGGCGGCCAGCAGTGTCGCGGAATCCATCGCCACCTCCCGCCGTCGAGGCTACCGGCGCGACGACGCCAGCCGGGCCGGTTGAACCGCCGCCGCGATCCGGGCGGCCGCACCGCGTGGCCCGTCGCGTCCGGCCGGCCGATGGCTCAGACCAGGTGCGCCCGCCGGGCCGCCCACGCACTCCACCGCCCGGATGCCGATGCTGTGTGAACAGTCCGGCCGCATCGGCAAACATGCTCATCCGGCGGGGCCACGCCGACAGCGATCTGCCAGCGTTGTGCCAGCGCTGCCGCTGCCCGGAACGGGCGGCTCGGGCTCCCCCGGCGGCTCCGCGATGACCTGCGGATACTTCGGCCAGGGCCGGTGCCGCCGGCGCCGGGCAGGACCGGTTCCCGTACCGGTCCCGCACCACGCCATGGCAGCCCCTTACTCCGCCAGATGAGCGCTGGACCGATTAAGTGAGGAATCCCAAACCTCCGTGCCGGGACTTGGGCCACTTCGATCACATCGGTGAACGTGAGGGGGTTAGCCTGGTAGGCGCATCAAGCGGACAACAAGATCGAGATATGGATAGAGGCGAGTCCCTGCCGTGTCCAGCAGCAGCCCTGCGTCACAGTTCGGCCCCAACGAATGGCTCGTCGAGGAGATGTACGACCAGTTCCTCGCCGACCCCGATTCAGTAGACGCCGCATGGCACGAGTTCTTCTCGGACTTCAAGCCGACGCAGACCAGCGAGTCGAAGCCGGCGGACGCGCCCGCGCCCGTCCGTGAGCAGCCCGCGAAGGCGGGCAACGGCCAGGTCGACCAGGCTGCGACTGCTCCGGCCGCACCCGCCCAGCCGAAGCCCGCCGCGAAGCCGGCCGAACAGCCCGCGAAGCCCGCCGCCCAGCCGGCCGCCGCGAAGCCGGCCGCCGCCCAGCCGGCGAAGCCCGCCGCCGCCAAGCCGGCCGCCGCCGAGGCGGAGAGCAAGCAGCTGCGGGGTGCCGCCGCCGCGATCGCGAAGAACATGGACGCCTCGCTGGCCGTGCCGACGGCCACCAGCGTGCGCGCCGTCCCGGCCAAGCTGATGGCCGACAACCGCATCGTCATCAACAACCACCTCAAGCGGACCCGCGGCGGGAAGATCTCGTTCACGCACCTCATCGGCTACGCCATGGTGCGGGCGCTGCAGGACTTCCCGAACATGAACCGGCACTACGCGCTCGTCGACGGCAAGCCGCACGCCGTCACGCCGGAGCACGTCAACCTCGGCCTCGCCATCGACATGAAGGGCAAGGACGGCGCCCGCACGCTGGTCGTCGCCTCGATCAAGAACTGCGAGAACATGACGTTCCGCCAGTTCTGGCAGGCCTACGAGGACATCGTCAAGAAGGCCCGCAACAACAAGCTGACCGCCGACGACTTCGCCGGCACCACCATCTCGCTGACCAACCCCGGCGGCATCGGCACCAACCACTCGGTGCCGCGCCTGCAGGCCGGCCAGGGCGCGATCATCGGTGTCGGGGCCATGCAGTACCCGGCGCACTTCGAGGGCACCAGCGAGAAGACGCTGGTCGGCCTGGGCGTCTCCAAAATCATGACGCTGACCTCGACCTACGACCACCGCATCATCCAGGGCGCGGAGTCGGGCGAGTTCCTCAAGCGCATCCACGAGCTGCTGCTGGGCGGCGACGGCTTCTACGACGACATCTTCACCTCCCTGCGGCTGCCGTACGAGCCGATCCGCTGGGTGGAGGACATCCCCGAGGGCGAGATCGACAAGACCGCCCGGGTGCTCGAGCTGATCGACGCCTACCGGATGCGCGGCCACCTGATGGCCGACACCGACCCGCTGAACTACCGCCAGCGCCGCCACGAGGACCTCGACGTCCTCTCGCACGGCCTGACGCTGTGGGACCTCGACCGCGAGTTCGCGGTCGGCGGGTTCGCCGGCCAGGAGCGGATGAAGCTGCGCGACGTGCTGGGCGTGCTGCGCGACTCCTACTGCCGCACGGTCGGCGTCGAGTACACCCACATCCTGGACCCGGAGGAGCGCCGCTGGATCCAGGACCGGGTGGAGGTCCCGCACGCCAAGCCGGACCCCAACGTGCAGAAGTACATCCTGTCGAAGCTCAACGCCGCCGAGGCGTTCGAGACGTTCCTGCAGACGAAGTACGTCGGCCAGAAGCGGTTCTCGCTGGAGGGCGGGGAGACGGTGATCCCGCTGCTGGACACCGTCCTGGACAAGGCCGCCGAGCACGAGCTCGACGAGGTCGTCATCGGCATGCCGCACCGTGGCCGGCTCAACGTGCTGGCCAACATCGTCGGCAAGCCGATCTCGCAGATCTTCCAGGAGTTCGAGGGCAACCTGGACCCGGGCCAGGCGCACGGCTCCGGTGACGTGAAGTACCACCTGGGCGCGGAGGGCAAGTACTTCCGCATGTTCGGCGACGGCGAGACCAAGGTGTCGCTGGCGTCGAACCCGTCGCACCTGGAGACGGTCGACCCGGTGCTCGAGGGCATCGTCCGCGCCAAGCAGGACATCCTCGACAAGGGCGACAGCGACACCGGCGGCTTCTCGGTGCTGCCCGTGCTGCTGCACGGTGACGCGGCGTTCGCCGGGCAGGGTGTGGTGGCGGAGACGCTGAACCTGGCGCTGCTGCGCGGGTACCGCACCGGCGGCACCGTGCACATCGTCATCAACAACCAGGTGGGCTTCACGACCGCGCCGGAGCACGCCCGCTCCTCGCAGTACGCGACCGACGTGGCGAAGATGATCGGCGCCCCGATCTTCCACGTCAACGGCGACGACCCGGAGGCCGCGCACTGGGTGGCGAAGCTGGCCGTCGACTACCGCCAGGCGTTCAACAAGGACGTCATCATCGACATGATCTGCTACCGCCGCCGCGGCCACAACGAGGGCGACGACCCGTCGATGACGCAGCCGGCGATGTACGACATCATCGACACCAAGCGCTCGGTCCGCAAGACCTACACCGAGTCGCTGATCGGCCGTGGCGACATCTCGGTCGAGGAGGCCGAGGCCGCGCTGCGGGACTTCTCGAGCCAGCTGGAGCACGTCTTCAACGAGGTCCGCGAGCTGGAGAAGCACCCGATCGCGCCGAGCCCGTCGGTGGAGGAGGAGCAGCAGGTCCCGGCGAAGGTCCCGACGGCGGTGCCGGCCGAGGTCATCGAGCGGATCGGCGACGCGTTCGTCGACGTCCCCGAGGGCTTCACCCCGCACCCGCGCGTCAAGCCGGTCATGGAGCGGCGGCACAAGATGTCCCGCGAGGGCGGCGTCGACTGGGCCTTTGGCGAGCTGCTCGCGTTCGGGTCGCTGGCCATGGAGGGCCGCCTGGTGCGGCTGTCCGGTCAGGACTCCCGCCGCGGCACGTTCACCCAGCGCCACTCGGTGCTGATCGATCGCAAGACCGGCCGCGAGTACGCCCCGCTGCAGAACCTGGCGGAGGAGCAGGGCCGGGTGATGATCTACGACTCGGCGCTGTCGGAGTACGCGGCGGTCGGGTTCGAGTACGGCTACTCGGTGGCCAACAACGACGCGCTCGTGCTGTGGGAAGCGCAGTTCGGTGACTTCGTCAACGGCGCGCAGACCGTCATCGACGAGTACATCTCGTCCGGTGAGGCCAAGTGGGGTCAGCGGTCGGACGTCGTGCTGCTGCTGCCGCACGGTCACGAGGGCCAGGGTCCGGACCACACGTCCGGGCGCATCGAGCGGTTCCTGTCGCTGTGCGCGGAGGGCTCGATGACGGTGGCGGTGCCGTCCACGCCGGCGAACTACTTCCACCTGCTGCGCCGGCACGCGCTGGACGGCATCCAGCGCCCGCTGATCGTGTTCACCCCGAAGTCGATGCTGCGGAACAAGGCCGCCACGTCCCCGCTCGAGGACTTCACCGGCGACTCGAAGTTCATGTCGGTCATCGACGACGCACAGGTCGAGCCCGGCAAGGTGCGGAAGGTGCTGCTGACCTCCGGCAAGCTGTACTGGGAGCTGGCGGCCGAGCGGGCCAAGCGCGAGGCGAACGACGTCGCCATCGTGCGGATCGAGCAGTACTACCCGCTGCCGAAGAAGAAGCTGCTGGCCGCCCTGGAGCGCTACACCGGCGCCGAGGTGGTGTGGGTCCAGGAGGAGCCCGAGAACCAGGGCGCGTGGCCGTTCTTCGGCCTCCACCTGCCGCGGCTGTTCCCGGACGTCCTCGGCAAGCTCGACGTGGTCTCGCGCCGCCCGATGGCCGCCCCGTCGGCCGGCTCGTCCAAGGTGCACGAGGTCGAGCAGAAGGCGCTGATCGCCAAGGCCTTCAGCTGATCCGGTAAGCGAAAGCGCCCTCCCCACGAGTCGTGGGGAGGGCGCTTTTCTTCAGGCTCCGGACCGCCGGGAGGGGCGGGCCCGGGGACGACGATCAGCTCACTCGTGTCCGGCGGCCGGGGCTGCGCTGGGCGCCTCGATCACATCGAGCACTTGCCGCGCGGTGACCGCGCCCACGGCCTTGCCGGTTTCGTCCACCACCACGCCGAGTCCGGCCGGCGACGACAGCGCCGCGTCCAGGGCGCCGCGCACCGGGGTGCCGCGGCGGTAGAGCGACCCGCCGGCCACCAGGTCGGCCTCGGCGAGCGGGCCGTCCACAGTGGAACCTGGGGTGAGCCAGCCGCGTGGCTCGCCCGCGTCGTTCACCGCCAGCAGCCAGTCCTCGGTCGGACCGGGCACCCGCTCGCCCAGCGGGACGGTGACGAGGTCGCGCACCTCCACACCGGAGGAGTCCACGAAGGACAGTCCACGGTAGCCGCGGTCCCGGCCGACGAACGAGGCCACGAAGTCGTCGACCGGGTGCCGCAGCACGTCGGCCGGGGTGCCGTACTGGGCCAGCTGCCCGCCGACCCGCATCACGGCCACCTTGTCACCCAGCCGCACGGCCTCGTCGATGTCGTGCGTGACGAACACGATCGTCTTGCCCAGCTGTGATTGCAGGCGCAGCAACTCGTCCTGCAGGCCTTCGCGGACGATGGGGTCGACGGCGGAGAACGGCTCGTCCATCAGCAGCACGGGCGAGTCCGCCGCGAGCGCCCTGGCGACGCCGACCCGCTGCCGCTGACCGCCGGACAACTGCGCGGGATAACGCTTGCCCAGCTCGGGCGGCAGGCCGACGATCTCCAGCAGCTCGGCCGCGCGGTCGCGGGCCTTCCGCTTGCCCCATCCGGACAGCACCGGGACGGTGGCGACGTTGTCCAGCACCGTCCGGTGCGGGAACAGCCCGGCGTTCTGGATCACATAGCCGATGCCGCGCCGCAGCACCGGGGGGTCCGACTCGCGGATGTCCTTGCCGTCGAGCAGGACCCGCCCCGAGGTCGGCTCGACCATGCGGTTGATCATCCGCAGCGACGTCGTCTTCCCGCACCCCGACGGTCCGACGAACACCGTGATGGTGCCCTCCTCGACCGTCAGGCTGAGGTCGTCGACGGCGAGCGTGCCGTCCGGATAGCGCTTGGTCACGCCGTCGAACTCGATCAACACGCCCTCCCGTGCAGCCCGTCCCGGGGGCGCGGAAACGAGAGCACCCCCGGGAAGACCCAGCTTAGCCGGTAACGCCGTCCTGGACGGCCGCTTTCGCCACCGCGGCGGCGACCTCGGGCGCGACGCGGGGGTCCAGCGGGCTCGGCACGATGCGGTCCGGGCCCAGGTCCTCCTGCGCGACCGCGACGATCGCCTCCGCGGCGGCCAGCTTCATGTTCTCGGTGATCTTCCGCGCACCGGCGTCCAGCGCGCCCCGGAACACACCCGGGAAGGCCAGCACGTTGTTGATCTGGTTCGGGAAGTCGCTGCGGCCGGTGGCCACGATCGCGGCGTACCGGGCGGCCGCATCGGGATGCACCTCCGGGTCCGGATTGGACAGCGCGAACACGATCGGGTCGGCGGCCATCCCGGCCAGCAGCTCCGGCTCGATGGTGGCGCCGGACAGTCCCAGGAAGACGTCCGCGCCGCGCAGCGCCTCGGCCAGCCCGCCGCGCAGACCGGACTTGTTGGTGGTCTCGGCGAGCTTTTCCTTGACCGGGTTCAGCCCGTCCCGGCCGGCGTGGATGATGCCACGCGAGTCCAGCACCGTGACGTCCGCGACGCCGGCCTCCTGCAGGATCTTCGCGCACGCCACGCCCGCCGCACCGGCCCCGGAGATGACGACCCGCTGGTGCGCGATGTCCCGGTCGAGCACCAGGTTCGCGCCCCGCAGCGCGGCCAGCGTCACGATCGCCGTGCCGTGCTGGTCGTCGTGCATGACCGGGCAGTCCAGCGCCTCCTTGAGCTTGTCCTCCAGCTCGAAGCAGCGCGGGGCGGAGATGTCTTCGAGGTTGACCGCGCCGAACGAGGGGCGCAACCGCACCAGCGTCTCGACGATCTCGTCGACGTCCTTGGTGTCGAGCACGAGCGGGATCGAGTCCAGCCCGCCGAAGGTCTTGAAGAGCACGGACTTGCCCTCCATGACCGGCAGGGACGCACTGGCGCCGATGTCACCCAGCCCGAGCACGGCGGTGCCGTCGCTGACGACGACCACGAGCCGGTGCGCCCACGTGTAGCGCTCGGCCAGCTCAGCGTTCTCGGCGATGGCCCGGCTGGCCTTGGCCACGCCCGGCGTGTAGGCGATGGAGAGGTCGCGGGCCTGCGAGATCGGCCGGGTGGCCGCCACCGAGAGCTTGCCGCCCTCGTGGCCGCGGAAGATCTCGTCGTCGGTCACCGGCGACACGCCGGTGATCGTCGGCGGCGCCGCCTCGGCCGCCGTGCTCTTACTGACCTCGTCCATCGGTGTTCCCGCCCTCGTGTGGAAGGTCTGAGCGTAAGTCATGGAAAAGAAATCCCTCCCGGGACCGTGTGCAGGGACACTGCCCCCACCCCCAGTGGCGTGGTTGATCTCGCAGCGCGGGAGCCAGGGCGCGGTGGCGCCGGCAGCCGGCTCGGCGTCCGTCTCGGCCGTGCGAAGCCCTTGGTGAGGCGACGGCCGCGAACGCGGCGGTCCCCCCAGTGTTGCAGGACAGGTACCGGTTGCGATGCCGAGGTGCGGCTGATGTCACAAAAAGGTGAGGTCACGGGCCTGATAGCAAGACGTCCGTCCGGCTTGGTTCGTCCCCGCCGGCAGCCCTCCCCCTCGTACCGCGAGCACTTCGCTGCCTCTATGTTCAGAACCCATGGAGGTTCGCCAGCTCGCCGTCCCGGACGCCTACGAGTTCACGCCCCGGTCGTTCCCGGACCACCGCGGCCTGTTCGTCGCACCGTTCCAGGAGGCGGCGCTGGTGGAGGCGATCGGGCACCCGCTGCACGTGGCGCAGACGAACCACAGCGTGTCGCGGCGCGGCACGATCCGCGGGGTCCACTTCGCGGACACGCCGCCGGGTCAGGCGAAGTACGTGTACTGCCCGCGGGGCGCGCTGCTGGACGTGGTGGTGGACCTGCGAGTCGGCTCCCCGGCCTTCGGTACCTGGGACGCGGTGCGGCTGGACTCGGCCGGGTACCGCGCGGTGTACGTGGCGGAGGGGCTCGGGCACGCGTTCGTCGCGCTGGAGGACGACACCGTGATGGCCTACCTGTGCTCGACCGGGTACAACCCGTCGGCCGAGCACGGGATCACCCCGCTGGACCCGGAGCTGGACCTGCCGTGGCCGTCGCAGCCGGCCCCAATCCTGTCCGAAAAGGACGCGGCGGCCCCGGCTCTCGCCGAGGCCGCCGCGGCCGGGCTGCTGCCGCGCTACGCCGACTGCCTGGCCCACTACGAAAAACTGCGCGCGGGTTAGAAGTCCTCCGCGAGCACGCGGGCGATGTTGCGCTCGGCCAGCGCGGTGATCGTCACGAACGGGTTCACGCCGGTGCTGCCCGGGATCAGTGAGCCGTCGGTGACGTAGAGGTTGCGGTAGCCCTTCACCCGCCCGTACAGGTCGGTCGCCTTGCCCAGCACCAGCCCGCCGAGCGGGTGGTAGGTGAACCGGTTCTCGAACGCCCGGGTGTCGCCGAACAGGTCGTACCGGTAGATCGTCCCGTTCGCCGCGTTGATCTTGTCGAACAGACTCTTCGCCGCGTCGATCGAGGGCTGGCCCTGTGCGACGTCCCACCGCAGGACCGCCCGGTCCGCGCCGGGGTCGTAGGCGAAGTACCCGCGCTCGGGGTTCTTCGTGATCGCCAGGTACAGGCTCGCCCAGGTTTCCAGCCCGGCGGGCACCGGCGCGATCTCGGCGAACACCGGGTTGACCGGGTCGTCCCAGGCGTCGATGCCCATCGCCGGCATGCCGGACTCGACCGCACCGACCGGGTCCCACACGTGGTTGGCGCGGCCCAGCATCACGTTGCCGTTGGTGCCCCAGCCCCGGCCGACCTCCTCGCCCAGGTCCGGCAGCTTGCCGGTGTCCCGCGCCCGCACCAGCAGCTCGGTCGACCCCAGGCTGCCCGCGCCGAGGAAGAGGTACTTGGCGCCGAGCTGCCGCACGCCCAGCACGTTGCCGCCGGCATCGATCTGCCGCACGGTGAGCGTGTAGGTGCCGTCCTGCTGCTGGGTGATGTCGCGCACCTCGGTCAGCGTCTGGATGGTCACGTTGCCGGTGCCCAGCGCGGCGGCCAGGTAGCTCTTGTCCAGCGACCGCTTGCCGTGGTTGTTGCCGTAGATGACCTCGGACGCCAGGGCGGACCGGGGCACCTCCCCGGCCTCCTCGCGGCGCATGTAGCCGAAGTCGTACACGCTGGGCACGAAGGTGGTCGTCAGCCCGGCCTTCTGCGCGTGCTTGCGGGACACCCGGGCGAACTGGTAGCTGGCGCACGTCTCGAACCAGGCCCGGTCGATGCTGTTGGTGCCCAGCATCGAGTTGGCCAGCGGGTAGTACCTGCCGTACATCTCGTCGGCGTCGACCTCGGGCAGGATCTCCTCGAAGTACCCGCGCTTCGGCGTCACCGCCATCGCGCCGTTGACGAGCGAGCCGCCGCCCACGCCCCGGCCCACGTAGACCGACATCTCGCCGAAGTGCACCCGGTCCAGCACGCCCGCGTACGGGTCGATGTTCCGGTTCGCCGCGTCGAGCCACAGGAACGAGGCCAGCGGCGCCTCGGTGCGCTTCTTGAACCACATCGCCCGCCGGTCCGGGTTCAGCATGTCCGGGAAGATCTTGCCGTCCGCGGCCGGGGTGTTCCACAGCTGGCCCATCTCCAGCATGAGGGTGGGGATGCCGGCCGCGCCGAGACGCAGCGCCGTGACGGCCGCGCCGTAGCCGGTGCCGACGACGACGGCCGGCGAGTAGTCGGGGGCCGCCGAGGCGGAGGTCCGCGTCGAGATGGTGGTCAGTCCCAGGGTGGCGGCGGAACCGAGCGCGGTCAGGCCGAGGAACCTGCGTCGTGACAGGGAAGACATAACCCGAACGATATTCGGGTACACCGTTCTTGTAAACGGTGTTAATTCCCCGGGTCAGATGCCAGGGTCGCCTCCGGGTGTTCCCCGATGGTGCCGAGGTCGCAGGGCGGACAGGATTCGATCATGAAGATCGCACTCGCCGCGGCCGCCGTCGCCGCCGTCGCCCTGACCGCCGTCACCGCCGCCGCCCAGCCGGCCTCCGCGGCCGAGAACACCTTCGCCGACTGTCCCGCGCTGCCGGCCGGAGCGGACCCGGGCCAGTGGCGCTGCGAGGTGCTCGACTCGACCGCCACGATGTCCTTCGGCACGGTGCGCGACCTGCCGCTGGGACCGATGCGCCTGACCTTCGCCGAAGGGAAGCTCGACGGGCAGTACGCGCAGGTGTTCGGAGCGCTGAGATCCCAACCGGTCGCCGTGCCCGGGCTTCCGCACGGCACGGTCCGGTTCGGCTACGGCGGCTACTCCGACTTCCACTCGGACGCGCGGCGCAAGGGCGAGATGGACCTCGTCGCCAAGTTCGACGCGCCCTATCTGCCGCGCGACTGCGCGACCGGAGTCATCCACACGGTCCTGCGGGCCGACGGTCCGACGAAGGTCGTGTCCACCGATCCGCTGACGCTGGAGTTCGCCACCCGGGACGACGAATTCGCCGTGCCGGCGACGGAGAACTGCGGGCCGCAGGCACGCCTGACCAACCGCAGGCTGGGTCTGCCCGCCGCGGCGGGCACGAACTCCTACGCCCAGACCACCACGGTCCGCCTGCGCGACTACTGACGCCGGCGCGTCACCCAGATGGTGATGGTTGCCGTGACGACGGGCTTGCCGGCCCGGTCGGAGACGACGACCGGCACCGGCAGCTCCGCGCCCCCGTCACCGAACTCCGGGATCTCCGGCAGCTCGGCGACCGCGCGCAGGCCCGTCTCCGCCTTGGCCACGTACCGGACGGTCATGCCCTTGGGCAACCAGCGGTGCGTGGCCGGCAGCGTCGACTCGGCGAGCATGCCCATCGCGATCTCCGCGAGGTTGCAGGCCGCGATCGCGTGCACCGTGCCGATGTGGTTGTGAACACCCCACCACTTCGGCGCGCGCACCGCGCAGAAGCCGGGGCGCAGCTCCTCGACGGTCGGCAGCACCGAGCCGAAATAGGGCACACGCAGGCAGATCGCGGCCGAGAACAGCCGCTTGCCGCCGGGCAGCCCGCTCAGGCGCTGCCACAGGGAGTAGGTCGAAACCACCGGTACCTCCAATGTTACCGGCGAGTAGCAAACCAGATCGGTGGTTATATTCGCAAACGTGGACCACGAGCTCTTCCTCTTCCGCCACGGCCAGACCGAGTGGTCGGTGAACGGCAGGCACACCGGCCGCACCGACATCCCGCTCACCCCGGCCGGCGAGAACCAGGCGCGCGCCGCCGGGCTGACCCTCCAGTCGCTGCGCAAGGGACCCGCGCTGGTGCTGACCAGCCCACGGCAGCGCGCGGTGCGCACCGCCGAGCTCGCCGGCCTGCGCATCGACGAGCGGACCGAGGACCTGGCTGAGTGGGACTACGGCGACTACGAGGGCGTCACCACCGCCGACATCCGCAAGTCGGTGCCGGGGTGGACCGTCTGGACCCACGAGATGCCCGGCGGCGAGAGTGCCGAGCAGGTGGGCGCGCGGGCGGACGCCCTGCTCGAGCGGGTCCGCGCGGCGCTGGCCGACACCGAGGTGATCCTGGTCGGCCACGGCCACTTCAGCCGGGTGCTGATCGCCCGCTGGATCGGGCTGCCCGCCACCGCCGGCGTCCACTTCGGACTGGATCCGGCCGGCGTCACCGTACTGGGTGAGGAACGGGGCGAACCCAAGATCGAGCACCTGAACATCCCGCCGTCCTGATCGTCGCGGCGCTCCTCGACGCCGACCGGCGACACTTCGGCACAAGCGGCGTGCACACCACCGGGCAGGCGCGGGGCGGGTCAGGCGGGCGCGGCCGGGACCCGTCCGGTGGGCCGCTCGGCGATGATCTCCCGGATGCCGGAGCTGTCGACCAGCAGGAGGGAGGGCACGAGGTCGCCGCTCGTGTCGGGCGAGGTGCGCACCCAGTCGGCGAGTTGCTCAGCCCAGCCGGAGTTCCGGCCGGCGACGTAGACGTGGTCCGGGCTGACCAGCGCGACGAGCAGCTCGTCGTCGCCGGTGTGCGCACCGATGGACTCGGCGAAGTCATCCATCACGACCGCGGATGCAGCGCACAAGCTGTTGCCACCTCGCTCCAGCACGACAAGGGCGCCGTTGTCCGGGTGCGGGTGGACCTTGACCATGAGCCCGCGCCGGAGGTTGCCGAACGCTTCCCCGGCCAGCACGTCGAACTCGTCCTCACTCAGGGCGTCGAGCTGGTTCTTCAGCAGGTGGGACATGTAGATCCGACCCTCGGGCGTGAAGGTTACCTTGGCAAAGCCGAGATGCAGCCGGTCGCCCACCACTGGCAGGGAGGCATAGAGCTTCAGCGGACCGTCGTAGGTGTGGAGGGTGGGCAGCCACTCCCCCTCGGATTCGGCCTGCACGAACACGTCGCGCAGGTGCTCGGCCTCGGCCTTCGTGATCGACTCGGTGACGGCTTCGAAGGCCGCGCTCCAGTCGCCGTCGGCGGGACGGTCGAATTCGTAGGTGATCTCGGCGCCACGGAACGTGGCGGCGAGGAAGACCCGGTCCACCCGGGAGGGTTGCCAGACGCTGTGCACGCGGGTGATGTCGGACGCCTGGACCTGCCGCTCCCCCTGCACCTGGCGCCAGGCCTGCCGGATGGCGTCCTCGGCCTCGGCCGGCGCCGTTCCACGGAGCAGATCATCCTCGTCGCCGTTCACCTGGAAGACGACAGCGTTCACGCGGGTAGTCCCATCCACGCGCGGTGACCTTACCCGCGCGCGCTGACGATCCCGTGCCCGCACGAGGAGCCGGCTTCCCGGCCGGCCGTCCCGGTCCGGAACAGCTACGGTTCCCGGTCAGGCCGGCAACAGCAGGAGGGGTGCCGCGCACGGCGACGTGTGCACCCGCGAGGCCCGTGAGCGGGAAGAGGACGAGGTGCGGGCGTAACGGGGAGTCGGGCCGTACCGCTCCCGCACCGCACAACGCTGATCACCGGAAAAGCGGGTCAACGAGGACAGCGGGTGGTCATCCGCCCGCCCTAGCGTGATCACCATGACGACCTTCGCGCGGGCCACCCACGTCGGCAGCCTCCTGCGGCCGCCCCGGTTGCTCCAGGCGCGGGCCGAGCACGCCGCGGGCCGGCTCACCGAACCGGAACTGCGGGTCATCGAGCAGGAGTCGATCCTCGAGGCGCTGGCGGTGCAGCGGGACAGCGGCATCGGCCCGTACACCGACGGCGAGTACCTCCGCACGGACTTCATGAGCCGGCTCACCGAGCACGTGGACGGGTTCGCCGAGCAGGCGCCGTCGCTGGAGTGGCAGTCCGGCGACCAGGCCGAGGAGGACAGCAGCATCCTCCGGCTGATCGGCGGCAAACTGACCTACCGCGAGCGGTTCACCGACCGCGAGGCCGCACTGCTCGCCACGCACGCGCCCGGCCCGTACAAGATCAGCCTGCCCGAGGTCACCAACTTCGTGGTCGCGAACTGGGACGCGCAGGTCAGCGGCCCGCACTACCCGACCCGCGGCGACATCGTCGAGGACCTCTCGGCCGTCCTGCAGCAGGAGGCGGCGGCGCTCGCCGCGGACGGCGTCCAGCACGTGCAGATCGATGCCCCGTGCTTCATCGCCTTCGCCAACCCGCGGATCCTCGCGCTACTGGAGTCGGAGGGCATCGACCCGCGGGAGCTGCTGCGGCGGTGCATCGAGGCCGACGCCGCCGTCGTCCGGCTGCTGACCGAGCGCGGGGTCCGCGTCGGCATGCACATCTGCCGCGGCAACTACCGCGGCCAGTGGTTCAACGAGGGTTTCTACGACGACATCGCGGCGGACGTCTTCGGCGGCGTGCCGGTGGACCACTGGCTGCTGGAGTACGACACCGAACGGGCCGGGACGTTCGAACCGCTGCAGCACGTGCCGGCCGGTACCGGTGTGGTGCTCGGGCTCATCACGACCAAGACCGGCGAGCTGGAGGACCCGGACGAGCTGGCGCGCCGGGTGGACGAGGCGGCGCGGATCGTGCCGCTGGACTCACTGGCGGTCAGCCCCCAGTGCGGGTTCGCCTCCGAGGTTCAGGGCAACCCGCTGACCTGGGACGAGCAGCGGCGCAAGCTCGACCTGACCGCCACCGTGGCGGAGCGGGTCTGGGGCACGGTCTGACTCTGGCAGGATCGGGGACAGCTCACCCGCTCGATCCCCGGGGGTCCCCCATGCCTGACAGCCGTATCCGCCGTATCCGCCGAATCCGCGAGTCCGACGTGGACGAGGTCGCGCAGCTGGTGCACGAGCTGGCCGCCTACGAGAAGGCGCCACAGGAGTGCCACCTGACGGCCGGGCGGCTGCGTGCCGCGTTGTTCGCCGACGAGCCCGCCGTGTTCGGGCACGTCGCCGAGCAGGACGGCGAGATCGTCGGCTTCGCGCTGTGGTTCCTGAACTTCTCCACCTGGCGCGGGGTGCACGGCATCTACCTGGAAGACCTGTTCGTGAAGGCCGAGCTGCGCGGGTCCGGGCTGGGCAAGGCGCTGCTGGCGACGCTCGCGAAGGAGTGCGTCGACCGCGGGTTCGCGCGGCTGGAGTGGTCGGTTCTGGACTGGAACCCCGCGACCGGCTTCTACAAGTCGCTCGGCGCGATCCCGATGGACGAGTGGACGGTCTACCGGCTGACCGACACCGCGCTGGACAACCTCGCCAAGCTCGGCTAGGCGCGAGCGGCTGAGGGACCTGGCCTCAGTCGTCCTCGCCGCGCTCGCGGCGGCGGCCCGCCATGCCGCCGCGTTCGGCGGCCTCCTCCTCGGTCTCGTCCTCGTGCTGCCCGAGCGCCCACGCCCGCGACGGCTGGCGGAACAGCAGCACGATGATCACCACCCCGAGGATGATGACCGGCACCCCGAACCCGGGCCGTCCGGACGGTCCGGCCAGGTACCAGCCGACCCCGGCGGTGATGAGCGCCAGCACCAGGCCCGGCGAGCGCGCCCAGGTGTGCCCGAACAGCAGCCCGACGCCGCAACCGGCGACCGCCAGTGCGAACAGCACGTAGAACGCGGCCTCGGCGAGCACGCTGGTCAGCGGCATGCTGTCGCCGGGCGAGGTGAACAGCAGGACACCGAAGACCAGCAGCCCGGCCCCCGGCAGGACGGTCAGCGCGCCCGCCGCCCTGACCTCGCGCGGAGCGGGTGAAATCTTGTCGGCGAGCGGCATCGCGAAGGGCCTTCCACCAGCGGATATGCGGCACGGGTGACCGTACGTGAACGCCTTCGATACTAAGCCACCCGGTCGGCCGTTTTCGAACGGCCGCCGCCGGGGCCAAGATTCGATTGTCGTCGATGAGCCGGCGGATGCCCGGGGTGCACTTGTCACGACGAACGGACCACGCCGGACGACGGGAGGTCAAGCGGCAGTCGTTTCGGGAGTGACGAGGTTCGCGCTCGCCGCGGGGAGGCCGTTCCGTGGCCTACCCTGCGAGCATGCGCGCGATACTGGTGGTCAACCCACAGGCCACGTCCACCACGGCCGGTGGGCGGGACGTGCTCGCGCACGCGCTGGCCAGCCAGGTGAAGCTGGAGGTCGTGGAGACCGACTACCGCGGGCACGCGCTGGCGGTGGCGCGGGACGCGGCTCGCGACGGGGTCGACCTGCTGGTCGCCCACGGCGGTGACGGCACGGTCAACGAGGTCGTCAACGGCTTGCTCGCGGACGGTCCCGGCGGTTCGCTGCCCGCGCTCGGTGTCGTGCCCGGCGGGTCGGCCAACGTGTTCGCCCGCGCGCTGGGCGTCTCCCGGGACCCGGTGGAGGCCACGCACCAGTTGTTGTCGGCCATCGAGGCCGGACGGAGCCGGCGGGTGGGGCTCGGTCTCGCCGACGGGCACTGGTTCACCTTCAACGCCGGCCTCGGCTGGGACGCCGACGTGGTCGCGACGGTGGCGGACCGGCGCGGCAAGCAGACGAACGCGCTGCTGTACATGCGGGCGGCGGTGACGTGTTACTTCCGACCGCGGTCACCGCGCCTGCCGCTCACCGTGCACGTGCCCGGCGAGGAGCCGGCCGAGGTGCGGATGGCGTTCGTCTCCAACACCGATCCGTGGAGCTACCTGGGAGAACGACCGGTGCGGCTGAACACCGGCAGCTCGTTCGAACGCGGTCTCGGGTTGTTCGCCCTGCGCAAGCTGACGTTGCCGGTCGTCTTCCGGCACGCGCGCCAGGCCCTGCGCGCGGAGGCCGAGCACCACGGCAAGGCCCTCGTCCGGTACGACGACCTGGCAAAACTGAGCGTGTCGGCCGCGGAGCCGGTAAACTTCCAGGTGGACGGCGACCTGATCGGCCGTCGGACGCAGGTGGATTTCACGAGCGTGCCCGACGTGCTGACCGTGCTGGCGTGAGTGATCAGTCCCGGCGATCTGCACCGTGCCGCTCGTCGACGCACACGGTCCACTCACCGCATCGCCCTTCCGTCAGGAAGGCCGTTTCGGAGAGAAACCGCAGGTCAGCGGGGTCGCCTGACCAGGTGAGCTGACTCACCGATGTCGCGAAAACACTTGTCGAAAGCGGTGCTTCGTGAAAGCATTCACAAGCACCCCAAGAAACGATCCGCCATGACGACCTGTGGCGCAGCATGCTCTGCGCCCCGAGAAGGAGCTCACAGAAATGGACTGGCGCCACGACGCTGCCTGCCGCGACGAGGACCCCGAGCTGTTCTTCCCTGTCGGGAACAGCGGTCCTGCGGTGCTGCAGATCGCCGAGGCGAAAGCCGTATGCCACCGCTGCACCGTGGCGTCCGAGTGCCTGGCCTGGGCTTTGGCCAGCGGCCAGGACGCCGGTGTCTGGGGCGGAATGAGCGAGGACGAGCGACGCGCCCTCAAGCGCCGTCGTGCTCACATCGGCATGCGCACCGCCTGACCTTCCTACGCGCTGCGGCGTCGCTTAACGCGTCTCTTACGAGAGTACGCGGGACCTGACGCAGGGGTTCACACGCCCCCACCTAACGTTCGAAGGCCCGGTACCCACCTCCCGCGGGTACCGGGCCTTTGAACGTCTTGAGCTGGTCTTTTCAGCCACCGGCCTCCGCCCCGGGGCGGGCTCAGGGCCGCCGTCCGAGTGGCAACCTCAGCGCGGCCTCCGTGCCGTGGCCCGCGCCGTCCCGGGGCTTGCGCAGTGACAGCGATCCCCGCAGCTCGGACTCCACCAGGGTGCGCACGATCTGCAGCCCGAGCCCGTCGGCGCGCTCCAGGGAGAAACCGGACGGCAAACCGCGCCCGTTGTCGCGGATGAGCACGTCCAGCCAGCGCGCCGAACGGCTCACCACGATCTCCACCTTGCCGGGCCGGCCGTCGGGGAAAGCGTGTTCCACGGCGTTCTGCACCAGCTCCGCCAGCACCATCACCAGCGGCGTCGCGATCTCCGCGACCACGATCCCGAACGAACCGGACCGGCTGATGCCCACCCGCGACTCCGCGGTGGCCACTTCGCCGACCATGGGCAGCACGTTGTCGAGCAGTTTGTCCAGATCCACCCGCTCGTCGACCGACACCGACAACGCCTCGTGCACCATCGCGATCGACGCGACGCGCCGCACCGACTCCGTCAGCGCCTGCCGTGCCTCCGCGTTCGACGTGCGCCGCGACTGCAACCGCAGCAACGCGGCGACCGTCTGCAGGTTGTTCTTGACCCGGTGGTGGATCTCCCGGATCGTCGCGTCCTTCGACAGCAGCGCGCGGTCCCGTCGTTTGACCTCGGTCACGTCCCGGCACAGCACCAGCGCCCCCGCCGGCTGACCGTGCGGCCGCAGCGGCAACGCCCGGAACAGCACCACCGCGCCGCGCCGCGACTCCGCCTCGGTGCGGCTGCCGGGCTTGCCGTCCAGCGCGTCGAGGATGCGGTGGGCGACCTCGGTCGCGTCGAACGGGTCCCGGATCAGCGACCGTGTCAACGGCGCCAGCCTGGTACCCACCAGGTCCGCCTCGTGCCCCATGCGGTGGTACGCGGACAGCCCGTTCGGGCTGGCGAACACGACGTTGCCCGCCGCGTCCAGGCGGATCAGCCCGTCCCCCACCCGCGGGCTGGTGTGCACGTCGGTCTGGCTGTCGACGTGCGGGAAGGTGCCGTCCACGATCATCTGGCACAGGTCGCCGGCACTGCCGAGGTAGGCGACCTCGAGCGGGCTCGGCACCCGCGGCGCGGCCAGGTTCGTCTCGCGGGACAGCGCGGCGATGACGGTCGAGCCGAACGTGACGGGGATCGCCTCGCGCCGCATCGGCAGGTCGCGGTACCAGTGCGGGTCCTCCTCGCGGCAGATCCGCACCTCCCGCATCGCGCGCGCGAGCTGCGGGTGTTCCGCCACCGTGAACCGGGCGCCGACCACGTCCTCCGGGTGCGCGGTCGGAGCGGTGGTCGGGCGGGCCTGCGCGACGCACACGAAGTCGCCGCCCTTGTCGTTGTGCTCGGGGGAGACCGGCACCCACAGCAGGAAGTCGGCGAAGGACAGGTCGGCGAGCAGCTGCCATTCGGCCACCACGGCCTGCAGGTGGTCGGCGGCTTCGCCGGACAGGCCGGTGTTCTCGGCCAGCAGGTCGGAAAGTGTCGTCACGCTCGTACTCCTCCTCGGGGCAGCTCAAGTGAACCAGAGCGGGACCTTCCCGGCACCCGCCGGGCCGGGCCTGAGACACTGGTGGGCAGATCGCGACACGGGAAGGAGCAGGCATGTCGAAGCGAGCCCGCAAGCGCCGCGACCGCCGGAAGAACGGCGCGAACCACGGCAAGAAGCCCAACTGCTGAGCAGGGCACGAAAAGGCCCCGGTGCGCGAGCACCGGGGCCTTCGTCGTAGCCGCGCCTATTCCGCGTTCTGCTCGAGCCGGACCTGGGTGTGCTCGACCGTCAGGTCGCCGTGCTGCTGCACGGTCTTGTAGATCGAGGCACGCAGCTTCTGCTTGAACTCGTCCGGGGCGGTGTCGCCGCCGCACTTGCGGTGCAGCAGCTTCTTGAGCTGCTCGTCGATGCCGTACTCCTCGAGGCACGGCGGGCACTCCTCGATGTGCTTGCGCAGCTGCGCGTCGCGCTCCGGGCTGCACTCGCGATCCAGCAACAGGAAGATCTCGGCGAGCGCCTCGGAACAGCGGACGTCGTCCTTCTGCGGCTCACGACCGGTGGTCATCGCACTGCCTCCTGCTGAGCACCGCGGATGAAGCCGCGCTCACGCGCGACGCCGGCGAGCAGGTTGCGCAGCTGGGCGCGGCCACGGTGCAGGCGGGACATCACGGTCCCGATCGGCGTGTCCATGATCTCGGCGATTTCCTTGTAGGCGAAGCCCTCGACGTCGGCGAGGTACACGGCGAGCCGGAACTCCTCGGGCAGCTGCTGCAGCGCGTCCTTGACGTCGCTGTCCGGCAGCCGGTCCATCGCTTCGACCTCGGCCGACCGCAGTCCGCTCGAGGTGTGGCTCTCCGCCTGGGCGATCTGCCAGTCGGTGATCTCCTCGGTGGGCTGCTGCACCGGCTGGCGCTGGCGCTTCCGGTACCCGTTGATGTAGGTGTTGGTGAGGATCCGGTACATCCAGGCCTTGAGGTTGGTGCCCGCCTTGAAGGAGGCGAACGCACCGTAGGCCTTGAGGTAGGTCTCCTGGACGAGGTCCTCGGCATCCGCCGGGTTCCTCGTCATACGCAGTGCGGCCGAGTACAACTGGTCCAGCAACGGCATCGCGTCGCGCTCGAAGCGCTCGGCGCGCTCTTCGACCGGCTCCTGCTCGGAGCCGGATTCGGGCACCGCGGAGTTCTGCGTGCTCGGCAAACCGTTCCCTTTCCCATCCGCGTCGAAGCGGTCCGCACCCGTGGCCGGGTACGCATGCGACAGCTTCGAGGATACGCGGGCGGGCTTGCCCGGGCCGGGCACACCGGCCGGGCGGGTGACGGCCTGCACTCGGGCTCGGCGATCAGCAAGCTTTGACGGCACGCTCCTGACAACACCCCACGATCCACGCGCATTCCCCGCTGCCGGAAAAGCACTTGCGCCCTGCGGTTACGGTGCTGGCCATGGCCGGGAAGGGAACGCCGGCGACCGCGCTGCTCACCAAGCAGAAGGTCGCGCACCAGCTGCACGCCTACGACCACGACCCGAAGCACGACTCGTACGGGCTGGAAGCGGCCGAGGCGCTGGGCGTCGAACCGGACCGGGTGTTCAAGACGCTCGTGGCCGAGGTGGACGGGAAGCTGACCGTGGGCGTGGTGCCGGTCACCGGGCAGCTCGACCTCAAGGCACTGGCCGCGGCGGCCGGCGGCAAACGCGCGAGGATGGCCGAGGCAGCCGCCGCCCAGCGCGCCACGGGATACGTCCTGGGCGGCATCTCACCGCTGGGGCAGCGCTCCCGGCTGCCCGTGGTCATCGACGCGTCCGCGGAGAAGTTCGACACGATCTACTGTTCGGCGGGCCGGCGCGGTCTGGAGGTCGAGCTGGCCCCGGCCGACCTGGTGCGTCTCACGTCCGCGACGGTCGCACCGATCCGGGGCTGACCGAGCCGGGACCACCCGCGCAGGGCCGGTCACTCACTCAAGGTCAGCGGCCGCAGCACCTTCGCCAGCCACTCGTGCACGGTCCGGTGCAGCGACTCCAGGTCGGCGTCCAGGGAGTGCGTGCCGCGGATCACGACCACCTCGTGGTGCGGACCCGCCTTCGGGCAGCCGAACGGGTCGGTCTCGCCCTGCACGACCAGTGTCGGCACCTGCACGGCGTCCAGCTCGGCCTGCCGGCTCTTCTCCGGCCTCCCCGGGGGGTGCTCGGGGAACGCGAGGCACAGCACGCCCACCGCCTGCCCGGCGGCCGCGGTCCGGCACGCGACCCGCGCTCCGGACGAACGCCCGCCGAACACCACGGGCAGCTCGTCGAAGCGGACGCACAGTTCCTCGGCGACCGCGAGCCACGCCGTGTCCAGCTGCTTCGCCGGCGCGGGTGCGCGGCGGCCGGCCACCCGGTAGGGCTGTTCGACCAGGGCGACGTGCACACCGGCCGCCTGGGCGGCGCGGGCGGCGGCCACCAGGTCCTTCGCCGCGATCCCGCCGCCGGCACCGTGGCCGAGCATCAGCACCGCCGTGCCGTCCGGGGCGCAGTGCAGCTCCGCCCTGGCCGGGCCGTGCGGTGTCGGGATCTCGATGCGGGTCATGGCTGGGGCAGGTCGAACAGTGCCGCACTGCCGGCGCGGTCGAGGTCGGTCGCCTGCTCGACCCGCTCGATCAGCTCCGGCCCGTTGTTGCGGACGTTGTTGACGCGGTCCGACACCGGACGCAGCTCGATCGTGTCCATCAGGTCCAGCGGCGGCGCGAGCAGGTCCCCGACGTCGGTGCGGTCCGGGTCGAGCCAGTCCGCCCAGTTGCGCTCGTCGATGACCAGCGGCATCCGGTCGTGCACCTCGGTGAGCCGCCCGGCGGCGTTCGTCGTGATGATCGAGAACGTGATCAGCTGGGGTTCGTCCGGGTTCTTCGGGTCGCGCCAGGTGTCCCAAATCCCGGCGAGGGACAGCGAACGGCCGTCCGGGCGGGTCATGAAGAACGGTTCCTTCTGCTTGCCCGTGCGCCGCCACTCGAACCAGCCGTCGGCGGGCACCAGGCAGCGCCGCCGCGCGAGGGGCTTTTTGAACGCCGGCTTCTCCGATGCGGTCTCGGCGCGCGTGTTGATCATCCGGTTGCCGACCGAGATGTCCTTGGCCCAGAACGGCACCAGCCCCCAGCGCATGACCCGCAGGCTGCGCACGCTCGGCTCGTCCTCCAGGACCTGCCCCTCGGCGTCCCGCGGGTGCCGCTGCACGACGGTCACCACGTTCTTCGTCGGCGCGACGTTGTAGTCGGCCTCGCGGGCCTTGCCGTCGGTCTCGTCCACGGCGTCGAACTCCTGGGCCAGATCGGCCGGGTTCTTCTTCGCGGCGTAACGGCCGCACATGTCGCCCAACTCCTTCGAACCGGCTGCCGGTGAACCCATCGTGACACGGGTGACGCGCCGCTGGCGAGCGGGATGGGGGATCATCTGTGCTCGGAAGGAGGCGTGAGCTTGGCCGGCAGGAACTGGCGCGATCTGGACGAAAGTGATGTCCGCGTGCGCCCGGGGAAGGGTTCGCGCCCGCGCAGCAAGCGCCGGCCGACCCATGCCGACGCCACCCAGGCCATGGTCATCGCGGTGGACCGCGGCCGCTGGACCTGCGCGATCGACAGCGACCCGGACCGGCTGGTCACCGCCATGCGCGCGCGGGAGCTGGGGCGCACGCCGGTCGTCGTCGGCGACCAGGTGGGGCTGGTGGGTGACACCAGCGGGGAGCCCGGCACGCTCGCGCGCATCGTCCGCGTCGACGACCGCTCCAGCCTGCTGCGCCGCACGGCGGACGACACCGATCCGTACGAGCGGGTGGTCGTGGCGAACGCCGAGCAGCTGCTCATCGTCACCGCGCTGGCCGATCCGCCACCGCGTACCGGGTTCATCGACCGGTGCCTGGTGGCCTGCTTCGCGGGGGGCCTGCAGCCGGTGCTGTGCCTGACGAAGGCGGACCTGGCGAGCCCGGACGAGCTGCTGGCGCGCTACGCCGAGCTGGACGTGCCGTCCGTGGTGACCCGCCACGACGAGGATTCGCTGCCGCTGGCCGGTACCGTGCGCGGCCGGGTGTCCGCGCTCGTCGGCCATTCCGGGGTCGGCAAGTCGACACTGGTGAACCGGCTGGTGCCGGACGCGGAGCTGGCCACCGGCGAGGTCAGCGCGATCGGCAAGGGACGGCACACCTCGGTCGCGGCCGTCGCGTTGCCGCTGCCCGGGGGCGGCTGGGTCATCGACACGCCCGGCGTGCGCTCGTTCGGCCTGGCCCACGTCACCGCGAACGACATCGTCGCCTCCTTCGACGAGTTCGCCGAGGCCGCCGAGGAGTGCCCGCCCGGATGCGGCCACCTCGGTCCGCCGGAGGACCCGGACTGCATGCTGGACGAGGTCCCCGACCAGCGCCGGCTGGCGTCACTGCGCCGCCTGCTGGCCTCACGCGCCGGGCTCGAGGTGTGATCTCCGCGCGGTGCGCGCGATCAAGCAGGCCGTGACGATCACCCGCAGTGAACAGTCCGCGCTCGACAGGCAGCAGGTCAGCCACTACCGGGTGACGTGCTCGACAGACCGAGGAGCTCCGGGGGGTCATCCCGATGGAGCTGTCACTCGACCGCGCCCAGCTCCCGGTCCCGGTCACGCAGGACCTCGGCCTGCTCATGGAGGCAGCCGACGCCGCCGCCGAAGCGCAGAACGCTAGCATGACCATGAAATACACCGACTGGGGCGACCCGGTCGGCGTCGCCGCGCCACCCGCGGATCAGCTGGGTGTGCTCAAGTCGGGGCGCTGACGCCGTAATGCGGGGGTCCCGTTCGGACATGTGTTAGTACTCACCCGTCAGGGTGAACCGATTCGAGGGGGACCTCCCGCATGAAGAAGACCGCTCTGGTCTCCGGCGCCCTGGCGCTCGTGGTCGGCCTGTCCGCGTGTGGCGGGCAGGCGGCCACCGGCGGCGGGAACGCCGCCGGCCCGTCGTTGTTCGGCAACGCACAGGACCTCGTCCGCGCGGCCTCGGCCAAGACCAGCCAGGCGCAGTCGGCGAAGTTCACCATGACGATGTCGATGGGCGGCCAGGAGATCACCGGGTCCGGTGAGGGCCGGTTCGCCGGCCCGGACACCACGATGGCCATGACGATGAACGCCGGCGGGCGGACGCAGGAGATGCGGATCGTCGACAAGGTCATGTACCTCAAGCTGCCGAGCAACGCGCAGGCCGCCACCGGTGGCAAGCCGTGGGCCAAGCTCCCGCAGGGCAGCGAGGCGGCGAAGGCGCTCGGCGCGAGCCTGGACCAGGCCGAGTCGAACAACCCGGCGCAGTCGCTGGAGCAGATCCAGAAGGCCGGCACCATCACCCGCAGCGAGCAGACCGTGCTGGACGGCCAGCAGGTCAGCCACTACTGGGTGAACATCGACGTGGCGAAGGCCGCTGACCAGCTGGCCGGCACGGGCATGCCCGCGGAGACGCTCGACCGGCTCAAGTCGATGAACGGCGTCACGTTCCCGCTGGAGCTGTGGCTCAACAACGACCAGCTGCCGGTGCAGGTCACCGAGGACCTGAGCCCGATGATGAAGGCCGTGGGTGCCCCGGCGGAAAGCCAGCAGGCCACCGTCAAGATGAAGTACACCGACTGGGGTGCCCCGGTCACCGTCACCGCCCCGCCCGCCGACCAGGTGGGCGAGCTCAAGCTCAACGGCTGATTCCCCAACGGCACGGCAGCGGCGCGGTCCCGGCTTCCGGGGCCGCGCCGTTCCGCGTCCGCTACCCCATGTGCGGGTAGGCGATTCCGGTGGGCGCGTCGAAGGTCTCCTTGATCGACCGGGGGCTGGTCCAGCGCAGCAGGTTGAACATCGAGCCGGCCTTGTCGTTGGTCCCCGAGCCACGCGAGCCGCCGAAGGGCTGCTGGCTCACGATCGACCCGGTCGGCTTGTCGTTGACGTAGAAGTTTCCCGCCGCGAACCGCAGCGCCTGGTGCGCCTGCTGCACCGCCGCGCGGTCGTCGGCGAAGACCGCGCCCGTCAGCCCGTACGGCGAGGTGCGGTCGACCAGCTCCAGGATCTCGCCGTAGGCGGCGTCGTCGTAGACGTGCACCGCCAGGATCGGCCCGAAGTACTCCGTCGCGAACGCGGTGTGCGCCGGGTCGCCGGACACCAGCACGGTCGGCTCCACGAAGTACCCGATCGAGTCGTCGCAGTGGCCGCCGACCAGGACGTCCAGCTCGGTGTCTCCGCTGACGCTGTCCAGCAGCTCCCGGTGCTTGGCGAACGCGCGCGCGTCGATCACGGCGCCGCCGAACACCGAGAAGTCCGTGACGTCGCCGTACTTCACGGTGCGCGTCAGGTCGGCCAGGTCGTCGCGCAGACCGCTCTCCCACAAGGACCGCGGCAGGTACGCACGAGAGGCGGCCGAGCACTTCTGCCCCTGGTACTCGAACGCGCCCCGCACCAGGGCGGCCACCAGCTTCTCCCGGTTCGCCGAGGCGTGCGCGACGAGGAAGTCCTTGCCGCCCGTCTCGCCCACGATCCGCGGGTAGCTGCCGTAGGAGTCGAGGTTCTCCGCGATCCGCCGCCACAGGAACTTGAACGTCGCGGTCGACCCGGTGAAGTGCAGGCCGGCGAACCCGGGATCGGCCAGCGCGACCTCGCTGACCGCGTGCCCGTCGCCGGTGACCAGGTTGATCACGCCCGGCGGCAGGCCGGCCTCCTCGAACACCTCCATCGTGTAGTGCGCGGCCAGCTGCTGCGTCGGCGTGGGCTTCCACACGACCGTGTTGCCCATCAGCGCGGGCGCGCTGGGCAGGTTCCCGGCGATCGCGGTGAAGTTGAACGGGGTGATCGCCACGACGAACCCGTCCAGCGGCCGGTAGTCCATCCGGTTCCACGCACCCGGCACCGAGTTCGGCTGCTCGGCGAGGATCCGGCGCGCGTAGTGCACGTTGAAGCGCAGGAAGTCGATCAGCTCGCACGCGGCGTCGATCTCGGCCTGCTGCACCGACTTCGACTGCCCGAGGATGGTCGCCGCGTTGAGCGTGTCCCGGTACCGGCCGGCCATCAGGTCCGCAGCGCGCAGGAACACCGCGGCGCGCTCGTCGAACGGCGTCTCCCGCCACTCCCGCGCGGCCTGTTTCGCCGCCGTCACCGCGTCGGCGACGTCCGCGGGCGTGGCCTGCGCGGACGTGCCCAGCACGTGGGCGTGGTCGTGCGGCTGGACCACGTCGAAGGTGTCGCCGCCGGCGAGCCGCTTCCGGCCGCCGATCGTCTGCGGCAGCTCGTGCTTGTCGCCTTCCAGCTCGGCGATCCGCCGTTGCAGGGATTCCCGCTCGGCGCTGCCCGGCGCGTAGGTCCGGACGGGCTCGTTGACCGGGACGGGCACGTTCGTGATGGCGTCCATGCCTACCTCCTCCAGACAGGGCTCGTGGCCTGTCCCCCACGCTAGAGCAGGTCGAGGAGGAACGGCAGCTCGCCAGGCGCGTACCAGGCCAGTTCGTGGTCCTCGGCCTCCCCGAGCACGAACTCCGCGTCCGGATCACCCAGATCGGCGGCGTCGATGACGCGGGCGGCCGCGCGCACGGCCTCCTCCGCCTCCTCCGTGTCCACGTGCACCGCGGCCACGTCCTCGTAGCTGATCGGCCCGGACAGCTTCACCACCGGCGCGTCCAGGTCCGGGCGCGGCTTCGCGTCCTCGACGTCGACCGCGATCACCACGCGGCGCCACGGCTCCTTGCCATCGCCCGCGTCGTGTTCGGCCGCACCGAGGAGCCGCAGCGACGCGCGTGCGGCGTCCAGCAGTGCGGCGTACTCCAGCTCCTCGGTGTCACCGCTGACGTAGGACTCGCGCAGCGCCGGGGTGAGCGCGAACCCCGTCCCGCCGGGCGGTCGCAGACTGCCGTCCGCCACCAGCCTGCGCAACATTCCGATCGTGCCCGGAAGGTAGACCCTCACCAGCTCGCACCCTTCAGCTCTTCCAGTGAATCCTCGATCATGCCGGCGAGCACGTCCACATCGGACAGCGCCTTGCGATCGCCGTTCAGTCCGAAGTAGACGCCACCGTCGTACGACGTCACCCCGATGGCCAGCGCCTGGTTGCGCGCCAGCGGGATCACCGGGTACATCTCGGTCATCCTCGCCTGCCCGGCGTACAGCGGCACCTGCGGCCCCGGTGAGTTGATGACCAGCAGGTTGAAGATCCGGCCGGAGAACGACCCCGCCGCGCGCGCGGCGAGCGCGTGCATCGTCGCGGGGGCGAACCCGCCCACCCTCAGCATGGCGCGCGCGGCGACCGAGCGACCGGCGTCGGCGTGCGCGCGCAGCGTGTGGCTGATGTGGTGCAGCCGCAGCGCCGGGTTCGGCTCCCCGACGGGCAGGTCCACCAGGTACGGCTCCACCCGGTTGTTGACCAGTCCGGCCGGGGAGAACTCGACCGTGTCCGGTTCGAGCACGGCCAGCGGCACCAGCGCGCGCACGCTGGTCGCCTCGGACACCCCCTCGCCGCGGGAGAGCAGCCAATCCCGCAGCGCGCCGGTGATCGCCGCGAGCACGATGTCGTTGACCGTGACGCCGTGCTCGGCACGGACCTTCCGGTAGTCCGCCAGGCGCGTGCGGACCACGGCGAACACCCGGCCACCGGAGACGTGCCGGTTCAGCGGCCCGGACGGCGCGGGCGAGACCACCCGGTGCAGCGCGGCGGCGACCCCGCCGAGCGCGTCGGTGACCTTGTCCGCGGTCGCCGTGACGTCGCTCAGCACGTCGCGCACGTTCTCGAGCAGTTCGCCCGGCCGGCGGACGGTCTCGCCGACAGCGTCCAGCACCAGCTGCGCGGCGCTGGGCAGGGGGCGCGGCACCCAGGGGTCGGCAGCCTCCCCGGCGCCTTCGGCGTCCCCGGTGCCGTCGGTGTCCGTGCACGGCTGCGGCTCGGGGTCGAGGATGAGCTGTCCCAGCTCGACGGTTCCGCTGCCGTCCACGACGGACTGGTGCGTCTTGGTCACCAGCGCGAAGCGGTCACCCTCCAGCCCCTCGACGAAGTACGCCTCCCACAGCGGCCGCTCGTGGTCCATCGGGCGGGCCATCAGGCGGGCGACGAGCTCGTACAGCTGGCCGTCGGTGCCCGGCGCGGGCAGCGCCGACCGGCGGACGTGGTAGTTGAGATCGAAGTCGACGTCGTCCACCCAGACCGGTCGCGCCAGGTGACCGGGCACGTTGCGGACCCGCTGCCGGTAGCGCGGCAGGTAGGCCAGCCGCTGCCGGATCAGGCACCGGACCTGCTCGTGGCCGAACCCGTCCCGGGGCCGCTCGAAGACCGCGACGCCGCCCACGTGCATCGGCGTCGTCGCGTCCTCCAGGTAGAGGAACGACGCGTCGAGGGCGGAAAGACGGTCGGGCATGACGCGATCCTGACACAAACACCTCCGCTACCCCACCCGCCGGCCCACCGCCCCCCGCGCCGGAAACTAGGCTTGCCGGGTGCGTGACGCCACTGACACCACCGTCTCCCCGAAGGACCGGTTCCTGACCGTCTACGGGCGCAAACCGGTCCTGGAAGCGCTGGACGACCCGGAGCTGCGGGTGGACAAGGTCATCCTCGCCGACACCGCGCGCGGCCCGGCGGCCGCCGAGATCGAGCGCGCGGCGCGGGCGGCAGGCGTGCCCGTGCAGCGCGCGAGCGCGCACCGGGTGAAGGTGCTGGCCGGCAACGGCAAGCAGGACCAGGGGGTGCTCGCGGACGTCGTGGCGCCCCGGATGCGCCCGCTGAGCGCCGCGCTGGCCGAACCACCTGCCCGGGTGCTGCTGCTGGACGGCATCACGACCCCGGCGAACGTCGGCATGATCCTGCGCACGGCCACGGCGGCCGGGCTGGGCGGGATCGTGGTGCCCCGGCGCGGCGTGGCCGCGCTGGACCCGCTGGTGGTGAAGGCGTCGGCGGGGGTGGCGTTCCGCGCACCGGTGCTGCGCTGCGCGACCGCGGCCGAAGCCGCCTCGATGCTGGCCGATGCGGGGTACGGGCTGTACGCACTGGGTGCCCAGGGTGGTCCGTCGCTGTTCGAAGCGCCGCTGCCGGAGCGCGCGGCATTCGTGCTCGGCGGCGAGACGGCGGGCGTGAGCGACGAGGTCGCCGAGCTGGTGACCGGGTGGTTGTCGATCCCGATGCCCGGCGAGGTCGAGTCGTTGAACGTCTCGGCGGCCGCCGCGGTGTTGTGCTTCGAACTGGTCAGGCGGGGAACAACGCGCTGAGCTCGGCCAGGGTGTCCGCCACCGAGGTGTGGTGGACACCGGTCATGCCGGCGGCGGTGGCGCCGTCGATGTTCCGGCGCGAGTCGTCCACCATGACGCACGCGGACGCGGGCAGGCCCAGTCGTCCGGCGGTGAGGTGGAAGACGCGGGGGTCCGGCTTGGCGAGGCCGACCTCCCCGGAGAACACGAACACGTCGAAGTACCGGGCGAGCCGTCCCCGGCCCGCGCCACCGTCCGCATTGGACAGGAGCGCGGTGCGGATGCCACGTGCGCGCAGCCGGCCGACGGCGGTGAGCAGGTCACCGGCGTCCGGATCGGTGAGCACTCCGGCGTAGTCGAATACCAGCCCGCGCAGCACGGTGGTGACCCTATCCGCCCGGATCACTCCATCGGGCGCCCGCTGTCCGGACCGGCGGGGAGGACCGCTCTAGGGAGCGGTACAACTCGACGAGGGGGAACCTTGACCGACACCTTTCTGCAAGCGCTGCACCCCAGCGAACCGAACCGGGGCGCGGAACCGCCGGTGCCCATCCCGGAACAGGGCGGTTCGCCGCTCACCCGGCTGCGCGGACGCCCCGGCGAGCCGCTCGAACTGCGGCACGCGCGAGCCGTCCTGACGGCCATCCTGGAGGTCCGCTCGGGCCGGCGGTCGCCGAGCCAGCTGCGCCCGGTCCTCACCCCGCGGATGTACCACCACCTGCGAACCGCACCGGCCACACCCGGCCCGCGGTACACCGTCAGGTCGGTCCGGGCGAGCCGGAGCGGTCCGCGCACGATCGAAATCTGCGGCACCGCCCACGCGCACCAGCGGGCGTCCGCGGTGATGGCGCGCTTCGACCACTCCGAGACCGGCTGGCGGTGCGGGTTCTTCGTACTCGTGCAGCCACAACCACGGCGCTGACCCGGACCGACCGCGACCCGTCCAAAGCCGCAGGGCCGGCGCCACCCGGCGCCGGCCCTGCACGAGCTCACCTCAGCGACGCTTCTTCGACTGCTTCGCCTGCGTCCGCGCCGCCGCCCGGCGTTCCCGCCGCGTACCGCCGGCCGCTCCGTCCCCGGCCGACGTCGCGGTCGTGCCACGCGACTGCACGCCGCCCTGCTCCGCCGGGCCGGAGAACGTCAGGCCCTGCTGCTCGCCGTCGCCACCCAGCCCCTTGCCGCGCAGCGCGTTCGGCACCGCCGGCCGCTCCGGCTCCGGCTGGTCCGGCACCGGCTGGGCGTGCCGGCCGTTGGGCGCCGGCGCGGCGGCCGCGGGCGCGGCCTCCTCCTGCGGTTGCGCAGCCTCGACCTGCAGGTTGAACAGGAAGCCGACGGCCTCCTCCTTCAACGAGTCCAGCATCGCGTTGAACATGTCGAAGCCCTCGCGCTGGTACTCGATCAGCGGGTCGCGCTGCGCCATGGCCCGCAGGCCGATGCCCTCCTTGAGGTAGTCCATCTCGTAGAGGTGCTCGCGCCACTTCCGGTCCAGCACCGACAGCAGCACCTGCCGCTCCAGCTGCCGCATCGCGCCCTCGCCGACCCGGCCGTCGATCTCGGCCTCGCGCCGGGCGTAGGCCTCCTTCGCGTCCTCGATCAACGCGTCGCGCAGGACCTCGGGGCTGAGGTCCTCGTGCTCCTCGAACAGCTCCTCCCAGGTGATCGACACCGGGTAGAGCTGCTTGAGCGCGGTCCACAGCTTCTCGTGGTCCCAGTCCTCGGCGTAGCCCTCCGAGGTGGCACCGTCCACGTAGGCGGTGAGCACGTCGACCAGCATGTGCTGCATCTGCTCGGACAGATCCTCGCCCTCGAGGACCCGGCGGCGCTCGGCGTAGATGACCTTGCGCTGCTGGTTCATCACCTCGTCGTACTTGAGGACGTTCTTGCGGATCTCCATGTTCTGCTGCTCGACCTGCGTCTGAGCGCTCTTGATGGCCCGCGAGACCATCTTGTGCTCGATCGGCATGTCGTCCGGCAGGCGCATGGTGGTCATGACCCGCTCGACCATCACGGCGTTGAACCGGCGCATCAGCTCGTCACCGAGCGACAGGTAGAACCGCGACTCGCCGGGGTCGCCCTGGCGGCCCGAGCGACCACGCAGCTGGTTGTCGATGCGGCGCGACTCGTGCCGCTCGGTGCCCAGCACGTACAGGCCACCGGCCTCGCGGACCTCCTCGGCCTCCGCCTTGGCCTCGGCCTTGACCTCCTCGAGCACCTTCGGCCACAGGGCCTCGTACTCCGCGGAGTTCTCCACCGGGTCCAGGCCGCGCTCCCGCAGCCGCTCGTCGGCGATGATGTCCGGGTTGCCGCCCAGGACGATGTCGGTACCACGGCCGGCCATGTTCGTGGCGACCGTGACCGCGCCCTTGCGGCCCGCGCGCGCCACGATCAGCGCCTCGCGGTCGTGGTACTTGGCGTTCAGCACCTCGTGCGGGACCTTCAGCTTGACCAGCAGCTTCGACAGGTACTCGGACTTCTCGACGCTGGTGGTGCCGACCAGCACCGGCTGGCCCTTGGCGTGCCGCTCGGCGATGTCCTCGGCGACCGCCTCGAACTTCGCCTCCTCGGTCTTGTAGATCAGGTCCGGCTGGTCCCTGCGGACCATCGGGCGGTTGGTCGGGATCGGCACCACACCCAGCTTGTAGGTCTGGTGGAACTCCGCGGCCTCGGTCTCGGCGGTACCGGTCATGCCGGCCAGCCGGTCGTAGAGGCGGAAGTAGTTCTGCAGCGTGATCGTGGCCAGCGTCTGGTTCTCGGCCTTGATCTCGACGCCTTCCTTGGCCTCGATCGCCTGGTGCATGCCCTCGTTGTACCGGCGGCCGGCCAGGATCCGGCCGGTGAACTCGTCGACGATGAGGACCTCGCCGCCGCGGACGATGTAGTCCTTGTCGCGCTTGTACAGCTCCTTGGCCTTGAGCGCGTTGTTCAGGTAACCGACCAGGGGCGTGTTCGCCGACTCGTACAGGTTGTCGATGCCGAGCTGGTCCTCGATGAACGCGACGCCCTTCTCGGTGACACCGACGGTGCGCTTGCGCTCGTCGACCTCGTAGTGGGTGTCGCGCTTCATCAGCGGCGCCATGCGCGCGAACTCGACGTACCAGCGGGCCGACTGCTCGGCGGGGCCGGAGATGATCAGCGGTGTCCGCGCCTCGTCGATCAGGATCGAGTCGACCTCGTCGACCATGGCGTAGTTGTGGCCGCGCTGGACGCAGTCCTCCAGGGTCCACGCCATGTTGTCGCGCAGGTAGTCGAAGCCGAACTCGTTGTTCGTGCCGTAGGTGATGTCGGCGTGGTACGCCTTGCGGCGCTCCACCGGGGTCATCTCGGACAGGATCGCGCCGACCTCGAGGCCCAGGAAGCGGTGGATCCGGCCCATCCACTCCGAGTCGCGCTTGGCCAGGTAGTCGTTCGTGGTGACGACGTGGACACCCTTGCCGGAGATCGCGTTCAGGTACACCGGCAGGACCGAGGTCAGGGTCTTGCCCTCACCGGTCTTCATCTCGGCGACCTGGCCGAGGTGCAGGGCCGCGCCACCCATCAGCTGGACGTCGTAGGGGCGCTGGCCGAGCACGCGCAGGGCCGCTTCGCGGGCGACGGCGAACGCCTCGGGCAGCAGGTCGTCCAGCGACTCGCCGTCGCCACCGTCGTGCCGCTTGCGGAACTCGGCGGTCTTGGCGCGCAGCTCGTCGTCGGTGAGGTCCTTCACCTCGTCTTCGAGGGTGTTGATGTGATCGGCGATGTTGCGCAGCCGCTTGATCATCTTGCCCTCGCCCGCGCGCAGCAGGCGGTTGAGAACCATCCGGTCGACCTCACTAGCTGTTTGGGACGCACCCAGGCTCTGTCCCGGGACCGCGCCATGTCCGAACCCTGTCCGACCCGTGGGTGCGGGTCGTTGCGCACCCTCCATCGTAGGGAAGGAGCCCGCGTGCGCGCACGCACCGTGCATACGCGCGCGAAACGGCCCGCGCGCGGGTGGCGCGCGGGCCGTTCGCGGACGCCGCTACTGGTCGAGGCGGATGACGCCGTAGGCGAAGCCCTTGCGCCGGTAAACGACGCTCGGGACGCCGGCCTCGACGTCGTTGAAGAGGTAGAAGTCGTGTCCGACCAGCTCCATCTCGGAGAGGGCCTGGTCGATGGTCATGGGTTTGGCGGAGTGGTGCTTCTCCCGGACGATCTGGCCGGGGAGGTGTTCGGCCTCGTCGTCCCCGCGCTGCTGGGTGGGCAGCTCGATGTCCTCCGGAAGGGCAGTCCCGACCTCTTCGGCCGCGGGAGCGGGCGCCTCGATCACCGCGGTCGACGCGCGGCTGGTGGCCGGCGTCGCTCCCGCCGCGAGGGCGCTCGACGTCGCTTCCGCGACGGATTCCGGGCAGCGGCGTCCGTAGTGGACGCGCCGGCGGTCGTGCATCTTGCGCAGGCGGCTCTCGATCTTGCTCAGGGCGGTGTCGAGAGCGGCGTAGAAGTCCCCCGCACAGGCCTCGGCGCGCACGACCGGACCCTTGCCGCGGCCGGTGATCTCCACGCGCTGGCAGTTCTTCAGCTGCCGGCGGTTGGGCTCGTGGAACAGCTCGACCTCGTAGCGGAAGACCTTCTTGTCGTAGCGCTCCAGGCGCTCGAGCTTGTCACCGACGTGTGTGCGGTAGTGATCCGGCACCTCGACGTTACGGCCTTTGACGACGATTTCCATACACGACCTCCCTCATTGCGGAATGAGTTCGAGAGCTCTCATGGATCGGCGCCGACGCCGCTCCCGCCCGAACCGGTCTGATCGCAAACCGGGGGGTCAATCTTCCGTCGGCGCCAGGGTCATCGGCTGTTCACCTCCCTGCCGGCGGGACTTGCTATAGCGCAGCACGCTAGCGCGGTAATCCGGATCACAAAACCCCCCGGGCCGGGGGATGTCACGGGCTGGGAACCGGTGACGGTGCGCGTCTGAACGGGTCCAGACCCGGTGACCTGCTGCTCCGTTCGGATCAAGGCACCAGGCTGGTTTTCACCTTGACATTCCGGCGTTATCCGGCGTGCCGGTCCCTGGGTGACGGGACACCGCGACAGCCGCAGCACTCCCCTGGGTGTTTGCGGGCGACCCGCTCCGGCGTTCCAGGGCCTCATGTCCGGACAACGGCCGCGGACTCACTCGCGTTCCCGGGAAGATGCGCCCGGATGGGTGACAGGCTTCGGACGGTGTCCGGCGGCTAGATCCGAGCCCGAGCGGTAGGCCGCTGCTCCATCTGATCTAAACGAGCGGCACCCCGGCCGGCCGGACACCCGAAACTGTCGGTGCCCGTCCGCACACTCTTCGCATGAACCTCGGATCGCTCTCCCTGGACCTGCTCCTGCCCGCCCGGTGCGCAGGCTGCGGCGCGGCCGGCGCCGCCTGCTGCACGGCCTGCCTGCTGGAACTGGCCCGGCCGCACCCGGCGCCCCGCGCGGCGGTCGACGTGCCCGTGCACGCGCTGGCCCGCTACGACGGCACCGCGCGCCGCCTGGTGCTGGCCTACAAGGAACGCGGCCGGCGCGACCTGGCGGATCCGCTGGGCCGCGCGCTGGCCACCGCCGTGCTCCACCTGCCGGAGGCCCGAGCGGCGCCGGACGGGACGTGGTGGCTGGTGCCCGCGCCGTCGCGCCGAGCGGCATCGCGGCGGCGTGGCGGGGCGCACCTTCAGCGGCTGGCCCGGCGCTGCGCCGTCCACCTCGCCCGGGCCGGTCACGCGGCGGCGGTCGCCCCGGCGCTGGCGCTGTCGTCCCGCGCCCGGGACGCGGTGGGCCTCGACCGCGACCAGCGAGCCGCGAACCTCGCCGGCCGGCTCCGGCTCGACCTCCGCGGCCACCCACCGTCCGGCAGCCCCGTCGTCCTGCTCGACGACGTGATCACCACCGGCGCGACGATCGCCGCCTGCACCCGGACGCTCGCCGGAGCGGGATGGGAGGTGAGCGCAGCGCTGGTGCTGACCGCGGCGGGCTGATCACCGCACCCCGCCCGGCGCTCGCTTCGCCGTTGGTGGCGGGCACCGGAGAGATCCGCGCGGGCTTGGCCGTGTGCCGAACGCCTGGGCAAACCTCGGCCGAGGCCACGCGCGGACCGCGGACCCAGGCTGCGGAGAGCTGCGCCCGGTTCAGCGGCGCCCAGGCCACCCAGGCCCGGACCCGGGCCCCGCACGCCCGCACCCGCCAGTCAGTCCGAACGCGACCGCACCCGAACGACCGCACGCAGCCGGGCCGGGACGGCCGACCCACCCCGGCGCAGCCCTGCTCGGTTCGGCGCAACACCACTCAGCAAGGCCGACGCTCGAGTCAGGGCTCGCCCGGCCCCTCGCCGCCCAGGCCCGCCCCGGCCGATCCGGACTCGGTCCGCCCCCGGGCGGCCGAGCCGGTGGGGCGGCGGTGGAGCAGCTCGAACCGGGACCACATGGCCTCGGCGGCCTCGATGGACCGGTTCGTGCGCACGGGGTCGACCGCGGCGAGCTGCGCCACGATCGCCTGGACCAGCGCCATCCCGGCGGTCAACGACGGAAAGAAGGTGACGCCCTCGGCCGGAACCATCAGCACCCGCTCCGCGGCACCCGCCAGCGCCGGGCTCGCGGCATCGCTGATCGCGAACACCCGCGCACCCCGGGAGTGCGCCTCGTTCGCGGCGCGCACCGTGCTCTCGTACAGCCGCCAGAAGCTGATCGCCACCAGGACGTCGTCCCCGGTGATCTTCGCCGTGGCGTTCGCCAGTTCGGCGTCCCCCGCGGTGACCGCGTGGACGTCGTAGCCGGCCAGGCGCGCATTGTGGGCGAAGGCGATCCCGACGGCGGCGTAGCTGCCGTCGGCGATGACGGTCGTCCGGCGGGCCGCAGCCACGGCCTCGGCCACGGCCCGCACCTCGGCCTCGTCGAACCGCCGGTTCACCAGTGCCAGGCTGTCCAGATCCCGCCGCAACGACGCGGACGCCGGCGACCCCGCGCTGTGGTGCTCCTCGGCGACCTGCGGCGCGCTCAGCGACGACAGGTACCGGGCCCGCAGCTCCTGTTGCAACGCGGGCCACCCGGCGAACCCGAGCGCCTGCGCCGTCCGGGTCACGGTCGCGACGTTCACGCCCGCGAGACGGGCCAGGTCACCCGTCGAACCGAACGAAGCCTGCCGGGGCTGCGAGACCAGCACGTCGACCACCGCCGCCGACTTGGGCCGCAACCCCCGCGCCGGCATCCGCTCGCGCAGCCACTCCTCGAAACCCTCGTCCGCCACCGCACGCCCTCCTGCCGCGCTCACCGTATCCCACGGCCTCGTGTCACAGACATGCAAAGCGTATTGCAGTTGCGCCGATTTGCAGTTTATGTTGACCGAACCATTCCCCTCCTCGACGGAAGGCGTGTCATGACCCTCCTGGCACGACTCGACCGGCTCCCGCTGAGCCGGCCGCACTACCTCCTCCTCCTGATCGGCGGCCTCGGCTACACCTTCGACGGCATGGACTCCGCCGTCGTCGCGTTCCTCCTGCCCAGCGCGAAGACCGTCTGGGGCCTGACCAACGGCCAGCTCGGCCTCATCGGCTCGGCCACCCCGTTCGGGTTCCTCTTCGGCGCGATCGCGGCCGGGCTGCTCGGCGACCGCATCGGCCGCAAGAAGGTCATGATGTACGCACTCGCCTTCTACGCGCTCTTCTCCGTGGTGGCCGCGTTCGCCCCCAACTACGAGGTCTTCCTGGGCGCACGGGTCCTCGCCGGGGCCGGCGCGGGCGCGGAGAGCGCGATCATCGCGCCGTTCCTGTCCGAGTTCGTGCCGGCCAAGCGGCGCGGCTGGTTCGTCGGCGCCCTCGCCGGGTTCTTCTCCTTCGGGTTCGTGGCGGCGGCGCTCCTCGGCCGGTTCGTGGTGTCCGCCCTGCCCGAAGGCTGGCGGATCGCGCAGGTGCTCACGGCACTGCCGATCGTGCTGCTGCTGTGGTGGCGCCGCTCACTGCCCGAGTCACCGCGGTTCCTGCTCACCCAGGGCCGCCGGGACGAGGCCGAACGCGTGGTGGCGAAGATCGAGCGGGACGTCGAGAGGGCGACCGGCCGGCCGCTGCCGCCGGTCCCGGAATCGGTGACCGAACCACTGACCAGGACCCCGAAGGTCGGACTGCTCACCGCACTGAAATTCCTGTGGAGCCGCAAGATGGCCCGCCGCACCGCGGTCATCTGGGCGGTGTGGTTCGTGATCACGTTCTCGTACTACGGCTTCTTCTCGTGGATCCCGACACTGCTGATCGAACGCGGCATCACGGTGACCAAGAGCTTCGAGTTCTCGATCATCATCTACCTCGCCCAGGTGCCGGGGTACTTCTCCGCGGCCTGGCTGTCCGAGCGGCTGGACCGCAAGCACACCATCGCGCTGTACCTGACCGGCTCGGCGGTGAGCGCGTTCTGGCTCAGCCAGATGAACGCGCCGTGGTCGATCACGCTCGCCGGCGCCGTGCTGTCCTTCTTCCTCAACGGCACCTACGCGGGCGTCTACTCCTACACCCCCGAGGTGTTCCCGACCTGGATCCGTGCCACCGGCACCGGACTGTCGAGCGCGTTCGGCCGCGTCGGCAGCATCCTCGCCCCGACGATCATCGGCGTGTTCGCGGCGAGCCTCGGTTTCGCCGGCGTGTTCGGCCTGACCACCGCGGTGCTCGCGATCGGGGTGCTGTGCGTGCTGGTGTTCGGCCTGTCCACGGCCGGGCGCTCGCTGGAGGAACTGACCGAGAACGGCGCTCCCGTCGCCGCCACCAAGGAGATGACCACGTGACCGACCTGTCCGAAGTGGAATCGAAGGTGTCCGCGGCGATCGGGGTCCGGCTGTTCACCGTGCTCGCCTGGATCCCGGAGCGCCGCGCGATGCGCCGCGTGTACAGCAGTCACCCGGAGCAGTACCCGGTGGGCGGCGAGAAGACCGTCGAGATCGCCGCCGGCTGGCTCGAGCAGTGCATCGAGAAACAACAGCCCTACCTGGGCGCGGACCGGGAGGCGGTGCGTGCGGTGTTCGCCGACGCCGAGCTGATCGGCTCACTCGGCTGCGGCGCGGTGATCAACGTGCCCGTGGTCGACGACGGCCGCACGCTGGGCGCGCTGAACATCCTCGACGCGGAAGGCAGTTACGACGACACGTCGGTGGCCGCAGCGGTGGAGCTGGCGCCGCTGGCCGTTCCGGCCCTGCGGAAGGTGGTGGACGCCCGATGAGCGGCGACCTGGTGCTGCGCAACGCGACCCTGCTCGACCCGGAGACCGGCGAGTACAGCGAGGGCGATCTGCGGTGCGCGGACGGGCGGATCGTGGAGACCGGCCGCGGCCTGGCCGCCGGCGACGGCCGGGTCGAGGACGTGCGCGGCGCCGTGGTGATGCCAGGTCTGATCGACGCGCACGTGCACGTCACCGCATCGACCGCGGACCTGGGGTCGCTGCCGTCCACCGCACCGTCCTACGTGGCCCTGCGCAGCGCGCGGACCATGAGCCGGATGCTGGCCCGCGGGTTCACCACGGTCCGGGACGCCTCCGGCGCCGACTACGGCCTGGCCGACGCGCAGGCGGAGGGCCTGTTCCGCGGGCCGCGGCTGCTGTTCTGCGGGCGGGCGCTGAGCCAGACCGGCGGCCACGGCGACAACCGCAACCGCGGCACCCGCGTGCACGACGACCACCCGTGCTGCGCCGGCCTCGGCCGGATCGCCGACGGTGTGGACGCGGTGCGCGAGGCCGCGCGCGACGAGCTGCGCAAGGGTGCGCACCACATCAAGGTGATGGCCTCCGGCGGGGTCGCCTCGCCCACCGATCGCATCGACTCGACCCAGTACTCGGCGGACGAGCTGCGGGCCATCGTGGAGGAGGCGGAGGCGGCGAACCGGTACGTCGCCGCCCACGCCTACACGGCACGGGCCGTCAACCGGGCGCTGGAGCTGGGGGTGCGGTCGATCGAGCACGGCAACCTGATCGACGATCGCAGTGTGGAGCTCTTCCGCGAGCACGACGCGTTCCTGGTGCCGACGCTGGTGACGTACTGGGCGCTCAAGCAGGAGGGCCGCGAGTTCGGGTTGCCGGAGGCGAGCTGGCGCAAGGTCGACGAGGTGCTCGGCGCCGGGCTGGCGGCGCTGGAACGGGCCGCGCGCGGCGGCGTGCGGATCGTGTACGGCACCGACCTGCTGGGCGGGATGCACCGGCACCAGAACCATGAGTTCCGCCTGCGGGCCGAGGTGCAGCCGCCGCTGGAGATCATCCGGTCCGCCACCACGGTCGCCGCCGAGCTGGTGAACCTGGCGGGCGAGATCGGCACGCTCCGGCCGGGTGCGCACGCCGACCTGCTGGTGGTCGACGGTGACCCGCTCGCCGACGTCGGCGTGCTGGCCGAGCCCGGGCGCTTCCGGTACGTCGTGCAGAGCGGCGAGGTCGTCGCGGGCTGAGCGCCGGCCGTGCTACCCGTGCTGCTCAGCCCGGGTAGAACGGCGACGCGTTGCCGCCGAAGCTGTGCGGGTGCGGCCGCCACACCTCGCCCACGTCGGCAGCGGTCCACAATCCACCGTCGTCCGCCACGACGATCGACCGGCCGGGCGCGGCGGTGATCGCGTGCACCGGCAGCGTCAGGTTGGAGATGTTGAACGGGTCCAGCCGCAGGCCGTCGATCGGGATCTTCACCACCGGTTGCGACGGCATGGTCGTCGCGGCGACCAGTGTGTCCTGGCTGAGCCAGTCCACGTCCACCACACCGCCGAGCGTGCCGCCCTGCAGGATCCGCGGCGCACGCAGCGTCACCGAGTCCTGGGCACGCACCACCGACGCCACCAGCAGCTGACCGCCGGCCACCACCGCGGCCCGCGCGCCGTCCCGGGACAACCGGAGCACGCTGATCGCCCCGACCTGCAGGATCTCGTCGGCGTTGACCACCTGCGGCACCCAGCCGCCGTCCGGTGTGCGCAGCGTCCGCACCACCGTCTGCCCGTCCACGACGGTCCACACCTCGCCGGAACCGTCCGCGGTCGCGGTCGGCCGCCAGGTCGGCCGGGTCATCGTCGCGCCGGCCAGGTCCACCGGGGCCGCGTCCTTGCCGAACGGGCCGACCCGCAACCGCTGCCGCCCGTCGGCGAACTCCACGATCGCCAGCTGCTTGCCGTCGATCGACTGCGCCGCGCTGGCCACCTGGTACCCGCCGCTCTGGCCGGCCGGGCCGGCGATCAGCGATCCGTCGCCCAGCGAGCGCACCCGGCCGTTCACCGTCAGCAGTCCCGGCTGGTCCGCGCTCGGCGAGGCCAGCGTGGTGTAGGACGGCAGGTCACTCGGCACCCAGTCCTCGTGCCCGTCCACCAGCGGCGCGCCGTCGGACAGCAGCCGCACCCGGTTCGTCGTCACCGACTGCAACGACAGCACGATCTGCGCCGCGATCAACCGCCGCACGTCCGCCGTCTGGTCCGCCACCCCGGTCAGCGGCACCACCAGCGCGCCATCCGGCGCGGTCGTCACGTTGCCCTCGGTGTTCGCGCCCTCGGGGAGGAGGTTCCGCACCGCGCCGACCAGGCTCGTCGACGGTCCGGCGAGCAGCAACCCCACCACGCGCCCGGCCAGGCCGGACTGCGGTTTCCCGGCCACGTACCGCAGGTCCGGCACCACCGTGTTCGAGTCCTGCGCGAAGAAGAACGCCTGCACCCGCACGTAGTTCGCGGTGAAGTCGCTGTAGGGCATCACCAGGTTCGGTGGCGGGTTGGTGACCCGCCACTGCCCGTCCGACTGACGCCGCACCAGCAGCTTCAGCTCCACCGGCGCCCGTAGCGAGATGAACGCGCCGTCCTCGCGCAGCGAACCCACGCTCACGCCGCGCAACACGACGTTGACCTCGTTCGGGTTGGCCGTGGTGTCGGCGCCCGTCGCCGGCACGGTCGCGAACACGTCGTCGATGATCGTGATGACCTTGCCCGGGGTCCACGCCTTGCCGGCCGCGTCGTCGAGGTACATGCGGGCGGCCGCGTTGTTGCTGATCGGCTGGGCGCTCGCCCGCACGAAATCGCGGACGACGGTCAGCGCGTCCAGGTCCTTCGCCGGCTGCGGCACGTCCGGGTTGACCGGCTGCCCCAGCTCCTGCTGCGGAACGGCGACCGGTTGCGATTCCTCGGGCACGTTCGCGCAGCCCACCGCGAACACCAGGCAGGACAGCAACGCGCACAGTCGCGCCAGGAGCTTCACGCGTCCTCCTTGCGCATCTCACCTATCGTGAGCGTGTACTCGGTGGGCAGGCCGATCTGCAGGTGCCCGTTGGTGGCCGGGGCGTCGTCGGGCACCAGCGGCAGCGGGCTCTCCTCGATCGGCTCGCCCTGGGTGCGCGGCAGCGTCAGGCGGAAGCACGCACCGTGCCCGGGCGCACCCCACGCTTCCAGCTGCCCGCCGTGCAGCCGGGCGTCCTCGTGGCTGATCGCCAGCCCCAGCCCGGTGCCGCCGGTGCGGCGGTTGCGGGACGGGTCGGCGCGCCAGAACCGGTTGAACACCAGATCGGCCTCACCCGGGCGCAGGCCGACACCGTGGTCCCGGACCGTGATCGCGACCGCGTGCTCGTTCGCGGCCAGCGTGAGCCGGATCGGGTTGCCCTCGCTGTGGTCGACCGCGTTGGCCAGCAGGTTGCGCAGGATCCGCTCGACGCGCCGCGCGTCGATCTCGGCGAGCGTCTCCTCCTCCGGCAGGTCCAGCTCGATCTCGGTCTCGGCGTTGCCCGCGATGACCCGCACCTGCTCGACCGCCCGGCGGGCGATGGAGGAGACGTCGATGAACTCGGCCGCCAGCTCCTCCACCCCGGCGTCCAGCCTGCTGATCTCCAGCAGGTCGCCGAGCAGCGCCTCGAACCGGTCCAGCTCGTCGACCAGCAGCTCGGTGGACCGCGCCAGCCCGGCCGGGAACTGCTCGCGCGAGGCGTGCAGCACGTCCGCGGCCATCCGGACGGTGGTCAGCGGGGTGCGCAGCTCGTGCGAGACGTCCGAGGTGAACCGGCGCTGCAGCGTGCCGAACTCCTCCAGCTGCCGGATCTGGTGCTGGATGCTCGCGGCCATCTCGTTGTACGACACGGCCAGCTTGGACAGGTCGTCCTCGCCGGTGACCGGCAGGCGCTCGTCCAGCTCACCCCCGGCGAACCGGGCCGCGGCGGCCGCCGCCTGCCGCACCGGGCGCACCACCTGCCGGGTGACCAGGTTCGTGATGCCGGCCAGCAGCACGAGCAGCACGAGACCACCCACCAGCAGCGTGTTCTGCACGGTCTGGACGGTGTTCTGCTCCGCGGTCATCGGGAACAGCAGGTACAGCTGGACGGGACGACCGGTGCTGGTGACCGGGGCGCCGACGATCAGGTGCGTGGTGCGGGTGCCGTCCGGGTCGGTGTCGGTGTTGATCTGCCAGGCGACCTGGTTGCTCTCCACGAACCGTTGCAGGCCCTCGGGCACCTTGGTGATGGGTCCGGCGGAGTCGGTGGAGTCGTCGCCGCCCGCGGTCAGCACGGGTTCGAACGCGCCGGCCGCCGACGCGGCCGTGCCCTGGTCCTCCGAGGAACTGCTGGTGATCTTCTTCAGGGCGTTCTGCAGCCGGTCGGCCAGCGCGTCCTGGTCGCTGATGCCAATCAGCTCGTTCTCGGCCGTGCGCACGACCTGCAGGGTCTGCGCGACGGCGGCCTGCCGTTTGGTGTCGGTGAGGCGCTGGGTGATCTGGTTCTGCAGCACCATGCCCAGGACCAGCCCGACCGCCGAGGACAACGCGAGCGTCGAGACGGTCACCTTGAACTGCAGCGACCGCCGCCACAACACGCCGAACGCGACCACACGGCCGCGCAGGTAGGCGCCCGCGCGGGGGGCCAGCCGCAGCACCGCGCGGACGAAGGCCGGAACTCTTCGCTTCATGTGACTGTTACGGCGGACCCGCCTTGTAGCCGACGCCGCGGACGGTCAGGACGACCTCGGGGTGCTCGGGGTCCTTCTCGACCTTCGAGCGCAACCGCTGGACGTGCACGTTGACCAGGCGGGTGTCGGCCGCGTGCCGGTACCCCCACACCTGCTCGAGCAGGACCTCGCGGGTGAACACCTGGCGCGGTTTCCGGGCCAGGGCGACCAGCAGGTCGAACTCCAGCGGGGTGAGCGGGATGGCCTTGCCGTCCCGGGTCACCTCGTGGCCGGGCACGTCGATGGCCAGGTCACCGATGGTGAGCGTCTCGGCGGGCTCGGCCTCGGTGCGCCGCAGCCGCGCCCGCACGCGCGCGACGAGCTCCTTCGGCTTGAACGGCTTGACCACGTAGTCGTCGGCGCCGGACTCCAGGCCCAGCACGATGTCGACCGTGTCGCTCTTCGCGGTGAGCATGACGATCGGCACACCCGACTCGGCCCGGATCGCCTTGCAGACGTCGATGCCGTTCATGCCGGGCAGCATCAGGTCGAGCAGCACGAGATCGGGCTTGAGCTCCCGCAGCGCGGGGAGCGCCCGGGAGCCGTCCGCCACCACCGCGGTGTCGAACCCCTCGCCGCGCAGCACGATGGTGAGCATCTCCGCAAGAGCGGGGTCGTCGTCGACGACCAACACACGTGCCTTCATGACCACATATTCGCACTACGGAGACCGTTCGTGACGCGCGACCCTGCGAACGCCCCGGGAAGTGACCAGGCACGTTAGCCCGGATGGACCAGCCGGGCGACGAGCTCGGCGTGGTCGACACCCGCCGCGCCGTCCACCACGTGCCAACCGGACAACCACGACATCGCCGCCAGCTCGTCGTAGACCGCGGCGCAGCGGGCCTGCAGATCGTCGTCGGACTCGAACGCGTCCTTGGCACGGCCGGCGTCGGCGGAGGCGCGCCGGTCGGCCCGCTCGGCGGCCACGGCGGGCGGGACGCGCAGCAGGATCTGGGCGTCCGGCAGCGGCAGCCCGAACCGGTCGATCTCGATCTCCCGCACCCAGCGCACGAACGCGCCGTCGGCGTGCTGCCGGAGGCGGGCCGCGCCGTAGGCGGCGTTGGAGGCGACGTACCGGTCCAGCAGGACGACGTCGTGGGCGGCCAGGTCGCGGCGGATGTCGCCGGCCGCGCCCCGGCGGTCGAGGGCGTAGAGCAGGCCCATGCCGTAGACGGAGTCGGTGAGGTCGCCGTGGCGGCGGTGCAGGCCCTCGCGTACCAGGTCGGCGTGGACGCTGCGGCCGTAGCGCGGGAACGCGTGCGTGGCGACCGTGCGGCCCTGGTCGTGCAGTGCCTTGGTGAGGCCGTCGGTCAGCGTGCGCTTGCCCGCGCCGTCCAGCCCCTCGATGACCACCAGCCGTCCCACGGGCACAGGCTATCCGGCGGTGGTCAGCGCACCTCCAGGCCGTGCGCCTTGGCGGCCTCGGCCTGGCGCTGGTCGCGGGTCACCATCACGACGGGCTCGCCACCGGTGAGAGCCGCGGTGTCGGTCAAGGCAACCGCGAGGTGAATCGCCTCGAGGGTCCGCAACGGATGGTTCTCGGTCACCAGCCGCCGCGCCGCGGGCAGGATCCGCGCGGGTGCCAGCGGGATCATGCCCAGCAACCCGTTCCGGGCGTCCTCGTCGAACTGGTTCAGGAACTGACGTCCATCCGGGATGCGGCCCACCCGCTTGGCGGCTGTCATCGCGCTGGCGAACTCGACCCGCGTGAGCTCGCTCGTCAGCACCCGGCACCGTCCGGACAACAGCAACTCCCGGAGTCCGGCGTGATCGGGCTCGTCCGCCAGGTACGCGCCGACGGCGGCGCTCGTGTCCGCGTAGAGGACGGTCACCACTCACCACGCGTACAGTCCAGCGCTTCGCTCACCGCGGTACCCCAGCCTGCCGAAATGCGCTCGAGTTCGTCGTGTCCCGGCGCGGGTCCGTCGGGTTCGAACGCGACGAGCCGGCCGTCGGCCATCAGCCGCCGGTGCCACTCCTGCGGCGTTTCTTCGTGCCCGACCCCGGCGCGAAGCCACTCGGTGGCGAGCTCGTTGACGCTCCGCCCCTCCACCTCCGCCCGCGCCTTCAACCGGGCGTGCAGCTCCCGGTCGATGCGAAGGATCAGCTGCTGTTTCACCCCGTGATGCTATCACAGGATGAAACCGATGATAGCACCACGGAGCGGCCGGGCGGGGTCAGTAGCGGTAGTGCTCCGACTTGAACGGGCCCTCGACGTCGACGTCGATGTACTCGGCCTGGTCCTTGGTCAGCTTGGTCAGCTCCCCGCCCAGTGCCTGCAGGTGGATGCGGGCCACCTTCTCGTCCAGCTTCTTGGGCAGGCGGTAGACCTCGTTGTCGTACTCCTCGTGCTTGGTGAACAACTCGACCTGCGCGATGACCTGGTTGGAGAAGCTGTTGGACATCACGAAGCTCGGGTGCCCGGTCGCGTTGCCCAGGTTCAGCAGCCGGCCCTCGCTCAGCACGATGATCGAGTGGCCGTCCGGGAACACCCACTCGTCGACCTGCGGCTTGATGTTGATGCGCCGGACACCGGGATAGCGGGCGAGCCCGGCCATGTCGATCTCGTTGTCGAAGTGGCCGATGTTGCCCACGATCGTCTGGTGCTTCATGCGGGCCATGTGCTCGGCCATCACCACGTCCTTGTTGCCGGTCGTGGTGATCACGATGTCGGCTTCCGGCAGCGCGTTCTCCAGCGTCTTGACCTGGTAGCCGTCCATGGCCGCCTGCAGTGCGCAGATCGGGTCGATCTCGGTGACGATCACCCGCGCGCCCTGCCCGGACAGCGACTCCGCCGCGCCCTTGCCGACGTCGCCGTAGCCGCAGACCACCGCGACCTTGCCGCCGATCAGCACGTCGGTGCCGCGGTTGATGCCGTCGATCAGCGAGTGCCGGATGCCGTAGCGGTTGTCGAACTTGGACTTCGTCACCGAGTCGTTGACGTTGATCGCCGGGAACAGCAGGTCACCGGCCGCCGCCAGCTGGTACAGCCGCAGCACGCCGGTGGTGGTCTCCTCGGTCACGCCGCGGACGCCCTGGCCGATGCGCGTCCACTTCTGCCCGTCGGCGGCCAGCGACTCCCGGAGCAGCCCGAGCACGACCTTCCACTCGTCGGAGTCGTTGTCGTCGGGTTGCGGCACCACCCCGGCGGCCTCGTACTGGGTGCCCTTGTGCACCAGCATCGTCGCGTCGCCGCCGTCGTCGAGGATCATGTTGGGACCAGCACCGTCCCAGGTCAGCATGCGCTCGGTGCACCACCAGTACTCCTCCAGCGTCTCGCCCTTCCAGGCGAACACCGGCACCCCCTGCGGCGCCTCCGGCGTCCCGTGCGGGCCGACCACGACGGCCGCCGCCGCGTGGTCCTGGGTGGAGAAGATGTTGCAGGAGGCCCAGCGCACCTCCGCCCCGAGCGCCACCAGGGTCTCGATGAGCACCGCCGTCTGCACGGTCATGTGCAGCGAGCCCGACACCCGCGCCCCGCGCAGCGGGTACGCCTCCGCGTACTCACGGCGCAGCGCCATCAGCCCCGGCATCTCGTGCTCGGCCAGCCGGATCTCCTTGCGGCCGAATTCGGCCAGCTCGAGATCCGCGACGGCGAATTCCACCCCGTTGCGGGTGTCGTGCCACTTCGCAACGCTTTCGGGGGTCATAGCGGCATTTCCTCCAACGATCGACTCCACCTGAACAGTACCGTTGTCCGTTCATCGCGGAACACCCGGAAAAGGAGACAGCCACGTGCCGCTTCCTGGTCCCGACACCCGAGTGGTCGAACTACGCGTACCCGGCCTGTCCGGCACAACCGGCGAGGACCTGCTGGACGCGGCCGGCACGGTGGAGGTCGCCGGGGACGGGGTGGGCCGGGTCGTCCGCCCCGCCGACCGGCTGCGGCGCCCGGCGCCCGGCCCGGTGCTGCCGGCGCTCGGCCGCTCGGTGCCCCGCACGCTGGAGGGTTACCTGTGGGGCGGCATGACCTCCGGTGGCGCGGCGAAGGCCACGTGGGCGTTGCTCTTCCCGTTCTCGCTGGCCAACGTGGCGCACTGGATGCTACCGCCGGTGCCGGACGGCAGCCGCACCGCCGCCGTGCTGGGCGCGCTCTGCCGGGGTGTGCTGCGCATCGCCGCGCTGGTGCTGACGATGCTGCTCGTCGCGCAGATCGCGGTCGTCACGCTCGACCTGTTCGCCGCCCAGTGCCTGGCGCCCGGCCGGCACTGCCTGCCCGGGCTGCCGGACCGGCTGCGGGACGTCGGGCAGCTCCGGCTGACCGCCGGGCTGGTTCCGGTCGCCGCGGTGGTCTTCGTGCTGCACCGGGTGTCCGGGACGAACTGGACCGTCCGCGCGCACCCGCCACCCCCGCCCGGCGACGCGCTCCCGGGCGACGTCCTGCGCGGCGACACGGATTCGCCCGTGCTGCGGTGCGTGCACGCGGTCGCCGCGCTGGGCACGGTGGTCCTGGTCGCCGTGGGCGGCCCGCTGGACGTGCCGGCCGACGTCCCCGGGCGGCTGCTCTGGGCCGCCGCGCTGGTGCTGACCGGCGTCGCGCTGGTCACCTCGGCGTCCGGCGCGCGGCACCTGCCGCGGTGGGCACGCGCCGGGCTGCTGTCCGTGGCGGTCGCGCTGCTGGTCGCGACCGCCGTCCGGGGCGGGGTGCCGGCCGGGTCGGACCCGGCCGTGGAAGCCATCGGCGCGGCCCTGCTCGGCGCGTGGCTGCTGTTCGCGCTGCTGCTGATCCCGGCGGCGCTGCTGGCCCGCCGCACCTGGCGGGAGTTGCCCACTCGGCTGCGCCCGTGGGCCGGCGGCTGGGCGGCCGCGCCCGTGCTGGCGCTCGCCGTGCTGCTCGGCGGCGGGTTCGGGGCAGGGCTGGCGATCGGGCTGCGGCGGCTGGCCGGGGCCGGCGACCTCCGCCTGCCGGACAGCTACCGCCTGGTGACCGCGCTGTGGGGCGGCGGCCTGGTGCTGGCGGTAGTGCTCGGCGTGCTCGGGTTCGCCGTCGGGGTGCCGCTGCGGCGCCGCGCACGCGGGGTGCCGGAGATCGTGCGGATGCTCCAGTCGCCGCCGGACGAGCGGGCCGCGGCCGCCGCGTGGGCGCGGTCGGCCTGGGAACGACGGCACCTGCACCACCTCGCGCTCGGGGTCGTCGCCGGGCTGTCGCTGGGCGCGGCCGCGCTCCTGGTCGCCCGGTACGGCTTCCACACGCTGCCGGGCTGGCTCGACCCGTTGTCCGCGGCCGGGGTGCTCGGGCTCGGCTTCCTGGCCGTGGGGCTGCTGCGCGTGGTCTACACCGCGGCGACCAAGCCGGGCCGCAACCGGCACCTCGGCGCACTGGCGGATCTGGTGTGCTTCTGGCCGCGCGCGGCGCACCCAGCGATCCCGCCGTGCTACGCGCTGAAGGTGGTGCCGGACCTAGCGGCCCGCGCGCGGGAGCACCTGGCCGAGCCGAACACGCGGGTCGTACTGAGCGGGGAGAAGCTGGGCAGCGTGCTGACGGTGATCGCGGCCGCGCGGCTGGTGCACACCCTGTCGCCGGCCGACCGCGAACGCGTGGGCCTGCTCAGCGCCGGGTCACCCTTGCAGTGGGGATACCAGCGCGCGTTCCCGGCCGTCCTGCCGCACAGCGCCCTCACCGCGCTGCACGAGTCGCTGGGGGGCCGGTGGCGCGGGCTGGCCCGCGGGACGGACATCTTCGGCGGTGGCGTCACGACCTGGCGGCACCGGGTGGACGGCGGCAAGCTGACCGGCGAAGGCTTCCTGCCCGAGGGCGGCTGGGGCGCGCTCCCACCGGCGGCCCAGGGCGCGACCGGTGCGCTGGTGCTCGGCGGTGACCACTGGCTCCCCGATCCGGTGCACCCGTCCCCGGGCGCGCACCGGTGGCGCGCCGGGGTGCTCGGGCAGGCGGACTACCTGGTGGATCCGGAGTGGGACCAGGCGGTGGCGATCGCCGCCGGCCTGGAGACGCCCGGCCGGCCTGCTGGCGACGAGGCGGAGCAGGTCCCGCTGTTCCCCGATTTGCCCCGGTTCCACCTGAAGGCTCCGTCAGCCGGGTAGCGGGAACGTGTAGAGCCGTACCGCGAGCTCTCGCGACCCGGGTGCCGGGGCGGGGCGCATCCGGCAGTACCGGGCCACCAGGTCCTGGTACTCCGCCTCCAGACGGCGCAGCTCCGGTTCGGTCAACCAGGCCTGGCCCCGCCAGGCCGTGGCCCACGAGCCGAACTCGTCCCGGTTGCGCGCGGCCCAGGACAGCAGTTCGAGCTCACGGTCGTACTTGGCCTCGAGGTACTCGGTGACCTGCTGCTGGTGGGTCCCGGTGAATTCCGCGGGCCGCGGCTCCCTCGTGTTCTGCGGGAGCGCGTGCCACCGGCCGTCCCACCGCCGCCGGACGTACCCGGCTTCGGTCAGCACGGCGACGCGCACGACTGCCTCGGCACCGAGGCGGCGCGTCAGTTCGCCCGCGGTGGCGGGCAGCTCGCGCAGCACCCGCTCGTAGCCCGGGTCGCTGCGGATCTCGATGTCGCGGAGCGTGAGCGGGCGCGGCCGCATGTCGCCGCTCAGCAGCTTGCGCGCGGTCAGCACGAGCAGCACGGCGATCGGCAGCTCGGCGCACAGGGCGAGCGCCAGGCTCGCGGTCCGGTCGGCGGACGCCCAGTCGAGCACGACGTCGAACCAGGCGTCACACACCAGCAGGGCCGCGGTGGCCGCCAGCAGCGGCACCGCCGCCCGGTGCCGGCGCAGCCCCAGCCAGGTGGCGGCGGCGAAACACCACACCAGCGCCACGTCGAACCCCACCCACGCCACCCGCCACTGCGCGGTGTCGAACTGGTCGGGCAACGTGTTGGCGAGGTAGAGGACCCAGGGCACCAGGCAGACCGCCGCAGCCCCCAGGAAGACGAGTAGCAATCTCCGGATCACCGGCCCGACGCTAGCCGAGCGCCGGGCCGGCGGGATCCGGGACTTTCCCCGATCAGGCCCTCAGGGCCGCGTCGGATCGGCGCCTCCCACCGCCAGCGGGGGCTCCGTCGCTCCACGCTTGCCGAGCAGCGAGTTCCGGCGGCTGTAGGTGAAGTAGATGACGACGCCGACGACCATCCAGGCCAGGAACCGCAGCCAGGTCAGCACAGTCAGGTTCAGCATCAGCCACAGGCAGGCCAGGATCGCGAGGATCGGCACCACCGGCACGCCCGGCACCCGGAACGCGCGCGGCAGGTCCGGGCGGGTCCGCCGCAGCACCAGCACGCCCGCCGAGACCAGGATGAACGCGAACAGCGTCCCGACGTTGACCATCTCCTCCAGCTTGTCCGCCGGGAAGAACGTCGCCGCCACCCCGATCATCACCGCGACCAGCACCGTCGCCCGGGCCGGGGTGCCGCGCTCGCTCGTGCGGGCCAGCGACCGCGGCAGCAGACCGTCCCGCGACATCGCGTACAGCACCCGGGTCTGGCCGAGGATCAGCACCATCACCACGGTGGTCAGACCGGCCAGGGCGCCGATCGAGATGATGTTCGCCGCCCAGTTCACCCCGTTGGCGGCGAACGCGGTCGCCAGCGTCTTGTGGCTGCCGTCGCCCGCGGCGGTGGCCAGGTCGCCGTAGGGCACCATGCCGACGACCACCAGCGACACCGCCACGTACAGCACGGTGACGATCGCCAGCGCGCCGAAGATGCCGCGCGGCACCGAGCGCTGCGGGTTCTTCGTCTCCTCCGCGGTGGTGGCCACGATGTCGAACCCGATGAACGCGAAGAACACCAGTGAGGCAGCGGCCAGCAGGCCGAACCAGCCGAACGAGCTGTTCGCCCCGCCCGCGATCAGCGAGAACAGCGACTGGTCCACACCACTCTGCCCGGACCCGCCCGTGGAGGCCGGCGGGACGTAGGGCGAGTAGTTGGCACCCTTGATGTAGAACAGCCCGAGCACGATGACGAACAGCACGATGCCGACCTTGATCGCGGTGATCACCATCGAGACGCGCGAGGACAGCTTCGTGCCGAACGCGAGCACCATCGCCAGCACGGCCACCAGGACGAGCGCTCCCCAGTCGATGGTGAGCGAACCGATCTCGAAGGTGGTCTTGGTGCCCTTGCCGAAGATGTAGCCGAGCACCGTCTCCAGGTACACCGACCAGCCCTTGGCCACCGCGGCCGCACCCACGGCCAGTTCCAGCACCAGGTCCCAGCCGATGATCCAGGCCACGAACTCGCCGAAGGTGGCGTACGAGAACGTGTACGCACTGCCCGCGACCGGCACGGTCGAGGCGAACTCGGCATAACACAGCGCGGCCAGGCCGCAGGCGATCGCGGCGAACACGAACGCCAGCGACACCGACGGTCCCGCGTAGTCGCCGGCGGTGCGTGCGGTCAGCGTGAAGATGCCGGCGCCGATCACCACCGCCACCCCGAACACCGTGAGGTCCCAGGCCGACAGGTTGCGTCGCAACCTGGTGCCCGGCTCGTCGGTGTCCTGAATGGACTGCTCGATGGACTTAGTGCGCCACAGCCCGTTACCTGGCAAGGGTGTCTCCTCCCGCCGTGTCCTGGATCTCAGGTACGGTTGGTCACCCTAACGCGATCGGGTGATCGGAGCTAGCCGTAGGTCACACCAGCTGCCCGATCCAGGTCCGGTTCCAGGTAGATGAGCCGCGCCGCGGGCACCCGCTCACGCACCCTGGCCTCCGCGGCGTCGATCTCGCTCGCCACCTCCGACAACTCCAGCCGCGGCGCGAGCGCCAGCTTCGCGGCGACGAGCAGCTCGTCGGGTCCCAGGTACTGGGTGCGGATGTGGATCACCCGTTCGACCCGCCCGCCGGCCAGCGCGCCGCAGATGCTGTCCAGCTCGCGGTCGGTGGCACCCTCGCCGATCAGCAGGCTCTTCATCTCGACGATGAGGATGATCGCGATGATCCCGAGCAGGGCACCGATCATCACGGTGCCGATGCCGTCCCACACCGGGTCGCCGGTCAGCTCGGACAGCCCGACACCGGCCAGCGCGAACACCAGGCCGAGCAGCGCGCCACTGTCCTCCAGCAACACCACCGGCAGCTCCGGGGTGCGGGACTGGCGGATGAACCGCCACCAGGTCGCCTCCCCCTTGATCGTGCGCGACTCCCTCATCGCGGTGAGGAAGGAGTAGCCCTCCAGGCAGATCGCGACCACCAGGATGATCACCGCGACCAGCGGGCTGGTCAGCGGCTCCGGGTGCTCGATCTTGTGGATGCCCTCGTAGAGCGCGAACACCGAGCCGAGCGTGAACAGCATCAGGGCGACCACGAACGAGTAGAAGTACCGCTCCCGCCCGAAGCCGAACGGGTGCTCCCGGGTGGCGCGACGGCGGGACTGGCGCTGCCCCAGCAGGAGCAGGCCCTGGTTGGACGTGTCGGCGAGCGAGTGCACCGACTCGGCGAGCATCGACGACGATCCGGTGACCAGGAATCCGGCGAACTTCGCCACGGCGATCCCGGCGTTGGCGCCCAGTGCCGCGAGGATCGCCTTGGTTCCGCCACTTGCCGACACGCTGACCCCCTGCTGAGTCTTCCGTTTTGCCGGGAGTGAGCCTAGATCCCCCGGTCCGGCGCCCCGCGCGCACCGCCCGTTCAGCGCAGCAACGGCAGCCCCCCGACCAGCTTGTCGATCTTGTTGCGCGGGCCCACCAGACCGACGGCGTGGTACTCGAAGGCCGCCTCGTCGGTGCCGGCCATCGCGGCCGTGTACTCGTCGTGGGAGCGGCTGGCCTGAGCGTGCTTGGACATGTCGGCGACGAAGATGCCCTCGCGGTTCGCCGCCTTGGTGCGGATCTCCAGCAGCTTGGCCGCGTCGGCCGCGAGGATCGAGCAGCCGGTCCACGGCAGCCCGGCGTGCCGACGGCCCGAGGCGTCGGCGACCTCGGGGCCGACCAGCGACGGCAGGACCTTGCCGACCGCGGCGCCGAGGCAGGCGGTCGCGTTGGCGACGAGACCCGGGCCGAGCGACGGGTCGGCGACGATCACCCACTTCACCTTGGCGGTGCGAGTGGTGGCGTCGAGCTGGACCTCTACCTGATCATCTGTGGTCATAGTGCGGCACGCTAGGTAGAGATGCGACACTAGTCCAGCATCGCCGAACTAAATTCGACAGGAGGCCGGTATTGGCCGGGTTGGACGAACTTGATCAGGCATTGCTGCGGGAACTGCAGCGCGACGGACGGCGAACCAACCGGGAACTGGCCGCCGCCACCGGCGTCTCCCCCTCCACGTCGCTGGAACGCGTCCGCGCCCTGCGTGAGCGGGGCGTGATCCGCGGCTACCACGTCGACCTGGACCTGGCGAAGATCGGTCGCCGCGTGCAGGCGCTCATCGCGATCCGGGTGCGGCCGCCATCCCGCCGGGTCATCGATGCCTTCCGGGAATGGGTGACGCGGCAGCCGGAGACACTGGGCGTGTTCGTGGTGACCGGCGGCGAGGACTTCCTGGTGCACGTGGCCGTCGCGGACAACGACAGCCTCTACGCGTTCGTCATCGACCGGCTCACCCAGCGCCAGGAGGTCGCCGACGTCCGCACCAACGTCATCTACGAACACATCCGCAACGCGGTGATCGACCCCGCCTGAGGCCGCGCCGGCCGGTGATCGCTACAGGCAGCCCGAGGTGGCGCGGAACAGCTGCGTCCGGCCGGCCTCGGCCGGGTGGACCGCGACCGCCGGGTCCGAGGCCGGCACCCACATCGACTGGCCGCGGCGCAGCTCCAGCTCCTGACCGCTCTCCGCCTTGACCCGCACCGAGCCCTGCGTGCACAGCAGGATCTGGGGCTTGCCGTTGCCGACGCGGACCGCGCCGGTCTCGCCGGCGTCCCACTCGCAACGGGACAACTCGAACTCCGGCGCATCGGTCGTGTACACCTCGCCGCACGCGGACGGCTCGCCACGCAGGATCGGCATGTCCGCGCAGGTGAAGTCGACCACGCGGAGCAGCTCGGGCACGTCCACGTGCTTGGGGGTCAGCCCGCAGCGCAGGATGTTGTCCGAGTTGGCCAGGATCTCCACCGCCGTGCCGTGCAGGTACAGGTGCAGGTTCCCGGCCGGCAGGTAGATGGCCTCGCCGGCGCTGAGCGTGAGCCGGTTGAGCAGCAACGCGGCCAGCACGCCCGCGTCCCGCGGGTGCGCCTCGCCCAGCTCCAGGATGGTGCGGCACTCGACGTCGAACTCGCCGTGGTCCTTCACGTGCAGCACGCACGCGTCGAGCACCTCGGGCAGCAGCTCGTCCAGCACCGGCTGCGGCAGCGTGATCCAGGTGGTGAACAGCGCCCGCAGGCCGTTCGAGTCCGGCTGGGCGGCCAGCAGCTCGGTGTACTTGGCCAGACCCGGCGTCTCGATGGCGCGCAGCAGCTCGACCGTGCGCTCCGGCTTGCGGAACCCGGCCAGCGCGTGGAACTCGGTCAGCGCGCACACCAGCTCCGGCTTGGCGGTCGGATCCGGGTAGTTCCGGTTCGGCGCGTCCCGCGGAATGCCGGCGGCCTCCTCGCGGGCGTACCCCTCGGCCGACTGCTCGGCCGACGGATGCGCCTGCATCGACAGCGGCTCCTCGACCGCGAGGATCTTCAGCAGGAACGGCAGCCGGTTGCCCCAGTGCTCGGCGCACTCCCGGCCCAGCTGACCGAGTGGATCGGCCTCGACGAGTTCCAGCAGAGTGCGCTCGTCACCGTCCGGGCCCAGGATCCGGGAGGGGTCGCCGGGGTGGGCGCCCATCCACAGCTCCGCCTCCGGATGCGGCGCGGGCACCTGACGGCCCAGCAGCTCGGGGATGGTCGTCCGGGACCCCCAGGCGTAGGGCCGCACCGCATTGCGCAGCAGCTCCACCGTGTTCTCAACTCCTTGGCTCTTCCAACCCCTCGCCCGATCCACGGGATCGGGCGCGAACCGGCGTCAGGCGGACGCGGGTTCGTAGTGCCCGCCGCCACCCGTCGTGGCGGTCGCCAGCCCGAGGTAGACCGCGGCCAGCTCGAACCGTAGCGCGAGCACCCCGGCGCGCACGGGCTCGTCACCGACGATCTCGTCCGCGGGTGCCACCACCCCGGCCCCGGGAAGCGTATTCGAAGCCTCGTGGCGCGCGGCGTCGGCTGCCGGACCGCTGTGCACCGCGAGCAGCAGCACCCGGTAGTTCGGCAGGTCGGTGTCGAAATCGGGGTCGGCGAAGATGTCCCGCTCGCCGGAGCTGCTGGCCGCCGCCTGACGCAGGGCGCGACGGGTGAGCGCCTGACGGTAATCGGCGATGTCGGCGACGATCCCCGCGAACGCACCCAGCGCGTAGCCGGCGTGCTGGGCGACCGAGACCGCGATCGGGTCCAGCCCCCACAGCAGCGGGATCCGGTCCGCGAGGCGCAGCGCGAGCGCCTTGGCGGGATTGGCGAAGGAGTCGCGGCCGAGGTGGGCGCGCTCCGCCTCGGAGTCGAGCTGGTCGGCGAGCAGCTGCACGTCGGCGACCAGCAGGCCGAGGGCGTTCGCGGTGAGCAGCCCGGCGGCGAGGCCGCGGGCGAAGGTCAGTTCCGGCGGCACCGCGACCCGGGGGACGAGCTGGATGCCCTTCCCGGCGAGCGAGGCTCCGACCGGGCCCTCGCTGGGCCCGGACAGCACGACGGTGGCGCCGTAGCGGGCGGCCCGCTCGATACCGGCGGCCAGCTCCCGGTCGAACGGGTCGTCGGTGTGCGCGAAGACGACGTCCAGCGCCCCGATCCACGGCGGCACCGCCTCACTGACGAGGACCGGCACCGGGCAGGCCGGCGCCAGCAGGGCGTACAGCAGACGCGCCACGCTGCGGCTCACCCCGGGGCGGACGACGAGGACGAGCGCGCGCGGGCGGCCCAGGTCCAGCCGGTCGGCCAGTTCCGCGTCAGCGGCGGCTTCGGCGGTGGAGCGCACCTGGGCGCCCGCCATCGCCGCGGCCCTGAGCAGTCCTGCCGTGTCGGCCTCCGCCAGGCGCGCGGGGTCGTCCAGGAGCGTGTCGTCAAGCACCATCGGCACGGGACTCACCTGGAAGTGTGGCCTCGTCGAGCAGCAGGACGGGGATGCCGTCCCGGACCGGGAACTCGCGGCCGCAGGAGGTGCACGTCAACGCGTCGGCCTCCGGGTCGCTCGCCGTTCCCGGCCGCAGCGGCGCGTGGTCGTCCGACGGGCACGCCAGGATCTCCAGCAACTGGGCATCGAGCGCGACTGCCATGGGGGAACCTCCCTAGCTGCGAACGATCGCGAGGACTTCGTCGGTCAGCGCGCGGACCGCGTCGGCATCGGCGGCCTCGACGTTGAGCCGCAGCAGCGGCTCGGTGTTGGACGGGCGCAGGTTGAACCACGCCTTGCCGGGCAGCTTCACCGTCAGGCCGTCCATCTCGTCGATCTCGGCGCCCGGACGGCGCGCGAACGCGTCCTTGACCGCGAGCTGCTTGGCGACCTGGTCGTCCACGGTCGAGTTGATCTCGCCGGAGGCCGCGTACCGCGAGTACTCCGCGGTCAGCTCGGACAGCGGCCCGTCCTGCTCGCCGAGCGCGGCCAGCACGTGCAGGGCGGCTAGCATCCCGGTGTCGGCGCGCCAGAAGTCGCGGAAGTAGTAGTGGGCGGAGTGCTCGCCGCCGAAGATCGCGCCGGTCGTGGCCATCTCCTGCTTGATGAACGAGTGCCCCACCCGGGTGCGCACGGGCTTGCCGCCGTTCTCGGCGACGATCTCCGGCACCGCCTGCGAGGTGATCAGATTGTGGATGATCGTGGCGCCCGGCTCCTTGGCCAGCTCGCGCACCGCGACCAGGGCGGTGATGGCGCTCGGCGACACCGGGTCGCCGTTCTCGTCGACGACGAAGCAGCGGTCGGCGTCACCGTCGAACGCCAGCCCGGCGTCCGCGCCCACCTCGCGCACCTTGGCCTGCAGGTCGACCAGGTTCTTCGGGTCCAGCGGGTTGGCCTCGTGGTTGGGGAAGCTGCCGTCGAGCTCGAAGTACATCGGCACGATCTCGATGGGCAGGCCCTCGAAGACCGTCGGAACCGTGTGCCCGCCCATGCCGTTGCCGGCGTCCACGGCGATCTTCAGCGGACGGCTGCCGGAGAGGTCGACGAGCCGGCGCAGGTAGGCGGCGTAGTCCGGCAGCACGTCCCGCTCGGTGACGCTGCCGGGCTGCCCGGCGAACTCCGGCACGCCCTGCTCGACGGTGTCGCGGATCTCGGCGAGCCCGGACTCCTGCCCCACCGGGGCGGCGCCCGCGCGGCAGAGCTTGATGCCGTTGTACTTGGCCGGGTTGTGGCTGGCCGTGAACATCGCGCCGGGCAGGTTGAGCGAGCCGGAGGCGAAGTAGAGCTCGTCGGTGCTGCACAGGCCGATCGACACGACGTCGAGCCCCTGCGAGGTGACACCCTCGGCGAACGCGGCGGCCAGCCCCGGCGAAGACTCGCGCATGTCGTGGCCGATCACCACCGACGGCGACTCGGGCTTGATCAGCAACGCGAAGGCGGCGCCGAAGTCCCGAACCAGGCCGGCGTCGAGTTGCTCGCCGACGACGCCACGGATGTCGTAGGCCTTGACGATGGCCGACAGGTCTGACACGCGCTCTCCCCGGGAGTTGTCCATGGACTGCGGATACCCGAGAGCCTACCGGGGGAACACGGGGCGGATGCGGCGTGACCTACGAGATCGGGTCGGGCAGCACCCGCAGGTGCCCACGCCGACCGGAGGAGCTCTCCGGTTCCGGTGGTGGGGCGGGTCTGTCGGACCGGCCCGCCTCACGGACGGCCTCGGCCAGCGCCGTGAGCTCGTCGTCGGAGCGGTCCGGCGCGGCGAACTCGCCCTCGTGCCGGACGACCTCCCAGCCCCGGGGTGCGGTCAGCCGGAGCGCGTGTTCCTCGCACAGGTCGTAGGAATGCGGCTCGGACGCCGTCGCGAGGGGACCGACCACCGCGGTCGAATCGCTGTAGGCGTAGGTAAGCGTGGCGACGGCCGGGTTCAGGCACCCCGTTCGCGAACACTTTCGTACGCTCGACACGATCGCAGACGATAGCGCTTCCCCCCGGCAACTGCGCGCAGGCGCACCGGTGGACGCCACGGGCCGAGGCCAACGCGTAACCTTCCGGATGTGTCCATGGCTCGAAGTTCCCGGCATCGGCGGCGTGTCCGCCGGGACCGGCACGGTCGCGGGCTGCGCGGGCCGCTGTACCCGGCGAGCCTGCCCGCCGCGGCCAGCCGTGCGGAGAAGTTCGACCAGCTCGTGCTCGACGCGCTGGAGCCGATCGAGGCCCGGTGGCGGGACCAGCTGACGAAGCTCGACGTCGCGGTCGACGACGTCCCGGAGATCCGCGGCGGCGGTGCCCCCGAGGACGACGGGGTGCTGCACGACGGGGCCGTGCCGCTGTCCCGGCTGGTCCCGGCGGGTGTCGACCGGACGGGCCTGCCGACGCGCGCGCGGATCGTGCTGTACCGCCGGCCCCTCGAGGCGCGCGCCAAGGACCCGGGCGAACTGGCGGACCTGGTGCACGACGTGCTGGTCGAGCAGGTGGCGGGTTACCTGGGCGTCGAACCGGACGTCATCGAGGGCGAGTAGCTCCCGCCGCTCACGATCCGGCCGTCCCCACCGGCTGCGGCCGCCGCGGGCGAGCCGCACCGATCCCGGTCGGCACCGCGGTGAGCAGGGTGAACAACGCAGCCGCTACCTGGACCAGCAACAGCACGTCCCGCAGGGTGGCGGGGTGCTCCACGGTCACGTCCGCCTGCGCGGTCGGCACCGCGACCGCCACCTGGTGCCCCCACGCCGGCACGACCGGCACCGCGCGGCCGTCGACCCGGGCGCGCCAGCCGTCCTCGTACTCGGCGGCCAGCACCAGCAGCCGTCCGGGCACCCCGTCCGATACGCGCACCCGCACGTCGGGCAGCCGCGCGTCCACCGGTGTCACGCCCAGGGTGCTCGCCGGGGCCTGGGACGTCACCGCCTGCCGGGCCACCCCGGGCGGGATCAGCACGACCTGGCCAGCGGGCTCCAGCAACCGCAGCACGGCCCGGCCGTCGCTGGCCGGCGCGACCGCGGACGCGAGGGCGGGGGCGCTCGCCACGATCGGGCCGGGCTCCGTGCCCGCCGGGAGCACCACGAACAACGCGCCGGACGCCGCGGCGCCGGACAGCGCCGCCCGGATGCGTCCCGGATCCGCAGCCGTCAGCGCTTCCTGCCAGTCCGCGAGGCGCGCGGGCGTTGCCGGGCTCACCGCCAGCTGCTCGTCGCCGAACCGGGGCATCCGGCCGCCCGTCTGCATCGCGGGTGTCCCACCCCCGCCGAGGACCAGGACCGACCGGCCGGTGCGCGCCAGCTCGTCGGCCTGGTCCGGGGCCAGCGCCGGACCGCCGGACCGCAGCGGCCCACCGCTGCCGGCCACCACGACGCCCACGGCCAGCGCGACGACCAGCACCGCCCCACCGGCCAGCACGGGTTTACCCAGGTCGCCACGGCAGGCGGACAGCACGATCCACAGCAGCCCGGCCCCGACGACCAGCAGCGGCACCCCGGCGAACCCCGCCGACACCGGCCCGCCCTGCAGGGGCGTCACGGCGACCAGCCGCACCAGCGCCAGGCCCGCGATCCCCAGCACCACCACCGCAAGACCCGCCGCGGCCGCGCGCCCGGGCCGCACCGCGAACGCGATCACGGCGGCCAGCAGCACGGCGAGCCCGGCCGGCCACGCCCCGGCGCCGCCCGGGTCCAGCCCGGCCAGTTCGCCCGCGGTGACCGGATCACCGGGGCCGCTCAGCCCGTGCAGCACCAGCGCCGGGTGGTTGACCAGCACGGTCGGCCACGGCATCAGCAGCGCCAGCGGCACCAGCACCACGATGACCACCGCCGCGGCCCGCTTGACCAACGGCGCGGCCGAGGGCAGCACCACGAACCCGGCGACCAGACCGGTGAGCGCCAGCAGGTGCGCCAGCGGCGAGAACGCGCCGAGCGCGGCGAGGCCGAGCGCGCACAACGACGACGAATGCAGCCAGCGCTGCCCCGGACCGGCCAGTACACCGGCGATCCCGGCGATCACCGGCGGCAGCAGGATGTGGGCCGCCACGACGTCGAGCCGGCCCTGCGCGACCGCGGCGGTCGCGGCCGGCAGCAGCCCGTAGGCACCGGCGGCCACCGCCCGCACCCACGGCTGCACCGGCAGCCGGCGCGTCGCGAAGTACGACGACACCCCGGCGAGCGGAGCGTCGGCGATCATCAGCACGGACACGAAACCGTGCGGGGTGCAGAGCGCGCCGAAGATCCCGAGCACCGCCAGCGCGGCAGGTGGCGCACTCGCGGTGCCGCCGCCGACGGGGTGCCAGTTCGCGAGGTAGGCCGACCAGACCTCGCTCAGCGAACCGGCCGGCAACAGCCGTCCGCCGGCGAGGTCCAACCCGAGCCGTCCCGCGTTCACCGACAGTGCCAGCGCGGCGAGCACCACGAAAACGCCCGCCACAGGGGCGTTCCTGGCCACCGCCGAGGTCTTGTCCGGGACATTCACGTTGTCGGGCAAGGCTTCTCCAGTGGGCGGCGGCGACCGATGCGGATCTTCTGCCGCGCCAGCCTAGCCGAGCCGGGAGTCACCCCGCGCACTGCACGAGCAGCCACAGACCTGCCACCCCGTTGTGAAGCAGGCGTGAAATCCCTTTAGACGGCCCGCTTTTTGAGCTTGCGACGCTCCCGTTCGGACAGACCGCCCCAGATGCCGAAGCGCTCGTCGTGGGCCAGCGCGTACTCCAGGCATTCGCCCTTCACTTCGCAGCCCTGGCAGATTCGCTTCGCCTCACGGGTCGAGCCGCCCTTCTCCGGGAAGAACGCCTCCGGGTCGGTTTGCGCGCACAGGGCGCGGTCCTGCCACTCGGGGGGCTCGTCGTTGTCGAAGAGGTCGACGAGCTCGCCCAGCTCCACCTCTGGGCCTTCTCGCCACTCCACGACGTTCCCCCAATCCCTTCCGCCGGATTCCAACCGCACGTCCGCCTCCTCTGCTTCCACGCACTCCCCAGGCTGGCGGTCTTGCATCGCCGTACCCGTCGCCCCCTTGCAGCAACGAATAACAGCACTGTGATTACACCCGTGTAATGAGGCTAGGTCAAGCGGAGTAGCGAGGTTGGGGGATGCTTCCCGCCCGGTGCGCAAGCGGACACGCCGAACATCAACTCGCCGGGATGCGGGAGACTGGACCACGTGCAACGATCCGCGGTCCGACCCAGTCCCGTCTTCTTCGGCATTCTCGCACTCACCGTGGTGGGTGGCCTACTCGCGGCGTTCGGCGAGCCCCGCACCGACGACACCATGACGGTGGCGGGCGTCTTCATCCTCGTCGTCGGCGGATGGGCGCTGTCCCTCACGCTGCACGAGTTCGGGCACGCCTTCGTGGCCTACAAAGGGGGTGACTACGAGGTCGTTTCCAAGGGCTACCTGAACATGGACGTCCGCCGTTACACCGACCCGGTCCTGTCCCTGCTGCTGCCGCTGCTCTTCCTCCTCATCGGCGGGATCCCGCTCCCCGGCGGCGCGGTGTGGATCAACCGGTGGGCACTGCGCAACCGCGCGTTCGCGTCCTGGACCTCGCTGGCCGGCCCCCTGACGAACCTGCTGTTCGGCATCGCGCTGGCCGTGGTGGTGCAGCTGGTGCCGATGCCGGTCACCCTGTTCATCGGACTGTCGTTCCTGTCCCTGCTGCAGATCGCGACGTTCGTGCTGAACATCCTGCCGGTGCCGGGCCTGGACGGGTACGGCGCGATCGAGCCCTACCTGTCCCCCGACGCGCGCGAGTTCGGCGCGAAGGCCCGCCCCTGGGCTCCGCTGATCCTGTTCGCCCTGCTGTTCGCGGTACCCACCGTCGGCGCCACGTTCTGGGAAGTCGTGTACTGGCTCTACGGGGTGTGCGGCGGCAACGCCTACATGGCACGGCTCGGCGGCCAGACCTTCCAGTTCTGGCGGTAGGCGTCAGGCCGCGCGGGCCAGCCAGTCGTCCGCGCGGCGGCGGACCCGTTTGAGCCCGCTGCGCTCGCCCAGGTAGTCCCCGACCACACCGACCACCGGCAGCATCCCCACGGCGCGGTGGTAGAACCGGCCGTGCGGGCGCTTCTCCAGCTCGCCGGTGATCGCCATGAGCGCGCGGCCCATCCGCCACAGCGTCTTGCCCGCCGACTTGAGCGAGATCCGCCGCGGCCGGTGCTCCATCTGCGAGAACTCGCCGGCCAGCTTCGCGGTCTCGGCGTCCTCCTCGGCCGGGTCGTACTCGTCGTGCTTGCCCGCGGCCAGCGCCGCGTCGATGTCCCGGCCGAACAGCACCCACGCGACCAGCCGCACCTTGTCACCGATGTCGCGCACGCCGTACTCCTCCGCGATCGCGGTGAGCAGCAGCGCCTGCGCGGCCGTGCCGAGCGCGTCCTGCACCGGCAGCCGGTCGGCGAGCGCGCCGCCGAGCCCGGGGATCGCGGTGACCAGCGCGGTCAGCCGGCCCAGCCGGTTGACCCACCAGTCCACGTGCCCCGCGCGGTCCGTCGCCTCCCACGCGGCCGATCCCGGTACCCGGACCGACGCCAGTCCTTCCAGGCGGCCGGGCGTGCGCAACGCGTGCAGCACGGGACCGGACGCACGCACGACCGGGCGCAGTACGGCGACGACCTGGCGATCGGATATCGCTTCACCCACGACCGGCAGCACCTCTCTTCGACGGGAGGGCGAGCACGCCGCCCAGGCTCATGGCCGCGGGGAGTGCCCCGCCGGCGATGAGCAGCAACGCCCGCCAGTCCTGCAGCAGCACGAGATCACCGCCGGGCCCGAACAACCCGACGATCACCACCACCAGTACCCACACGACAAGCGGTGCAAACGCCGCGCGTGGCGCGACGAGCCGTCCGGCGAGCCGCACCAGCAGCGGGGTGGTGACCGCCGCGACCAGCGCGGTGACCGGGAACGGGATCGTCCCGGCGATGCGGAGCGGCAGGAAGAACAGCTCGAGCACCGCCAGCAGCGCCGCGTCGATCACCAGCAGCACGAGCACCAGCCTGGACACCTACAGCCCTCCGAACAGGTCGTGCCCGGCACCTTCGGCCGGGCCGTGCACGAGGACGTAGTGCTCGACCTCGCCGATCGGCTGCGCGATGCCGTTGGACAGCGCGAACGCCGGCGGGCGCACGCTGACCTGCGTCTCGTGCGCCGCCAGTGCGGCGATCTTGGCATCGAGGTGGTCGCGCACGTCGATCGCGGTGGTGATCTCCTCGTCCGGGGTGGTGGGCAGCTCGCCCTCGGCCGGCAACCGCCACGACAGGCCGTGCTCCGCGCGCAACCGCGCGACGCCGCGGGCGAGCGCCTCGCGGGAGGCGGCGATGTGGAAGACGCGTCGCACGTACGGGGCATCCCCGACCGCGATCATGGTTACTGCGTGTGCCCGGATGTGGTCCGGGTGCCCGTACCCGCCGACGGCGTCGTAGGTGACGACCACCTGGGGCCGCACCTCGTCCAGAACGGCCCGCAACTGGGCCGCCTGCGCATGTGGATCTCCTCCGGAAAAGGCACGCGGGTGCTCCGCCGACGGCGTGCCCGCCATGCCCGAATCACGCCACCGGCCGATACCCCCCAGAAAACACTGCCGGGTCAACCCCAGCGCCCGGCCGGCCGCCGCCAGCTCGCCGGAGCGGTAGCCGCCCAGCTGGTCCCCCGCCCACGCGCCAAGCTGGTCCAGACCCTTCGGAATGATCTCCCCCTCCTCGCCAAGTGTGCAGGTCACCAGGGTCACGTCGACCCCTTCGGCGGCGTAGCGGGCGATGGTCCCACCGGTGGTGATGCTCTCGTCGTCGGGGTGGGCGTGCACGAGGAGAAGCCGGCGGTCAGCAGTAGCGGTCACGGGATCAGGTTAATTCGGCGATTGTGTGGCGTTGTGGTCACAGGCTTGTGACTAGTCCTTTCGCGGGGGTCCACAAAGTGGGATCCGTCGGTTATTCTCCCCCGAGCTACGCACCGCGCCGTAGCAGGGGATATCCACGAAGGGGTGGCCGTGCGCCGAGTTCCGGGGGGCAGGTCCGGCAACCACGAGCGGTGGCCTCCGTCACCCGTTCGAGTGAGAGACCGCGCGTCACTGTTCCATCACAATCTCACGCTGAGTGGCCGCTCGAGCTGTTCCTCTGCCTACGTTGCACGACTACGGTGAGCAAACTCGATCACCTCGACAGTTCGCCGCCACAGGACGAGGCCGCCTCGGAACCCACGACGGCGTCGAGCAAGGAGAATGAATGTTAGGGAAGACGAAGTCACGCGCCGCCGGTATCGGCGCGCTGGCCGCGACCGCAGCGCTGGTCCTCGCCGCGTGCGGCGGTGGCGGTGGGGGCAACAGCGGCGTGCAGACCGGGCAGACCTTCGCCCAGTGCGACTCCAGCCCGAACACCTGCAACTCGGCCGCCGCCGACCAGTTGCAGGACGGCGGTGACGTCACGATGGCGATCGAGAAGAACATCGCGAACTGGAACGTGACCTCGGCCGAAGGCAACGTCCTCGAGACCGGGCTGGTGACCAAGGGTTTCCTGCCCTACGCCTTCTACACGACCCCGGACCTCAAGCCGGCCCTCAACCAGGACTTCGTGACCTCGGCGGACATCACCAGCACTAACCCGCAGACGGTGGTCTACAAGATCAACCCGAAGGCGGTCTGGTCGGACGGCACCCCGATCAACGCCGACGACTTCATCTACAACTGGAAGGTCCAGAACGGCAAGGACTGCCCGGACTGCGCGCCCGCCAACACCTCCGGTTACGAGCAGATCTCCTCGGTGGTCGGCTCGGACAACGGCAAGACGGTCACCGTGACCTTCGCCAAGCCGTACACCGACTGGAAGAACCTGTGGAGCTCGAGCGGTGCGATGTACCCCGCGCACCTGGCCGCCCAGCACGGTGACCTGAACAGCCCGGCCGGCCTGGCCGCGGCTTACAAGTGGTTCGGCGAGACCGTCCCGACGTGGTCCGGCGGCCCCTGGAAGGTGGACAACTTCCAGAACAACGTGTCGCTGACGGTGGTGCCGAACCCGGCCTGGTGGGGCGCCAAGCCGCACCTGTCGCGCGTGATCTTCCGGATCATCACCGACGCCTCGCAGGAGCCGACGGCCCTGCAGAACCACGAGGTGCAGGTCCTGTACCCGCAGCCGCAGGTCGACCTGGTCAACCAGGTGCGCAACATCCCGAACGTGTCCTCCTACATCGGCCTCGGCCTGACCTGGGAGCACATCGACTTCAACCTGAAGAACCCGGCGCTGGCCAACAAGCCACTGCGCGAGGCGCTGTTCACCGCGGTCGATGTCCAGGCCATGATCAACAAGACCGTCGGCCAGTTCACCAACAAGGTGAAGCCGCTGGGGAGCCACAACTTCGTGCCGGGCCAGGACGGTTACAAGGACGTCGTGTCCGCCACCGGCCAGGGCTCCGGTGACATCAACAAGGCGAAGCAGATCCTCACCAGCGCCGGATACAAGCTGCAGGGCAACCAGCTGATCGACCCCAGCGGTGCGCCCATTCCGACCCTGCGCATGCGCTACACGGTGGGCAACCAGATCCGCCAGAACGAGTGCGAGCTGTTCCAGCAGGCCGCGAGCCAGCTGGGCGTCAAGGTCGACATCGTGCCGACCGACTCCCTGGGCAAGACGACCAGCAGCGGCGACTTCGACGTGATCGTGTTCGCGTGGGTCGCCTCGCCGTTCCCGTTCGGCAACGCCGCGCAGAACTGGGTCTCGAACTCCGCCAGCAACTACGGCAAGTACAGCAGCCCGCAGGTCGACAACCTCATCGCGCAGGCCAACACCGAGACCGACCAGGCCAAGGCGACGGACGAGCTCAACCAGTCCGACCAGCTGATGACCCAGGACGCCTACGTGCTTCCGCTGTACCAGAAGCCGACCTTCATCGCGTTGTACGACAACATCGCCAACGTCCGCAACAACTCGACCCTCGACGGGCCGGTCTACAACATGCAGGAATGGGGCATCCGGAAGGGCTGATCGCCTGGACGGGAGTACATTACCGAGAAGTAATGTCGTGGGGGAGGCCGGCGGCGCCGGTCTCCCCCACCCCCCGCCCCGCACTCAACCACCACAACTCGACAGATCGCGCCGCCCGGTTCCGCCGTCACGAGCGGCGTGCTGGTCGCACTTCAGCAGGAAGACCTCCATGCTCGCCTTCGCCTTGCGCCGGCTGCTCGTGTCGGTGCCGATCCTCGTCCTGTCGACGTTCCTCGTCTTCGTGATGGTGTCGCTGTCGGCCAACCCGCTCGATCCCCTCATCACGCGGAACCCACCCCCACCACCGCAGACCCTCGCCGCCGAGGCCCACCGGCTGCACCTGGACCAGCCGCTCATGGAGCGCTACTGGAACTGGATCACCGGCATCTTCCGCGGCGACTTCGGCCCGTCCGTGAACTCCACGATGAACATCGGGCACGAGATCCTCTCCCGCTTCGGCGTCACCTTCCGCCTGATCTTCCTCGCGATGATCATCGCGCTGATCCTGGCGATCGTCGTCGGTGCCGTGAGCGCCGTGAAGCAGTACTCGAAGCTGGACTACACCGCCACCTTCTTCGGCTTCCTCTTCCTGTCGATGCCCGCGTTCTGGCTCGCGGTGCTCCTCAAGCAGGCCGGGATCTCGATCAACAACAGCACCGGTGGCCAGGTCTTCTACACGATCGGCGCGAGCTCGATCTACGTGCAGGGTGGCTTCTGGGCCCATCTCGGCGACGTGCTGGGGCACATGATCCTGCCGACCATCTCGCTGGCGCTGATCTCCTACGCGTCGTGGAGCCGGTTCCAGCGCGGCTCCATGCTCGAGGTGCTCAACAGCGACTACGTGCGGCTCGCCCGCGCCAAGGGCCTGCCGAGTGGCGTGGTGATGCGGCGGCACGCGCTCCGCAACGCCCTCATCCCGCTGACCACGGTCACCGCGCTCGACCTGGCGTCCATCATCTCCGGCGCCGTGGTGACCGAGAAGGTGTTCCAGTGGCAGGGCGCGGGCAGTTTCCTGCTCGACGCCATCTCCCAGAGCGACGTGTACGCCGTCGAAGCGTGGCTGCTCATCTCGGCGACCTTCGTCATCCTGTTCAACCTTGTCGCCGACCTGCTGTACGGCGTGCTCGACCCGAGGATCCGCCATGCCTGAGCGCTCAACGACCGAGACCGCCGCGACCGCCCAGCTCGCGGACAACGCACCGAAACCGCAGGTCGAGCGCGAGTTCACCGTCCGGGAACGCGGCCAGTTCCAGCTCGTCCTGCGCCGGTTCCTGCAGCACCGGCTGGCGGTGGCCAGCCTCGTCCTCCTGCTGCTGATCGTGCTGCTGGCCTACGTCGGCGGCTGGCTGTGGAAGTACGGACCGGACGACATCACACCCGACAACTCGCAGCCGCCGTCGGGGGCGCACCCGTTCGGCACCGATGCGGTCGGCAAGGACATGCTCGCGAACGTCCTGCGCGGAACCCAGATCTCGCTGCAGATCTCCGTGCTGGTGGCGATCTTCTCGACGGTCGTCGGCACCATCTGGGGCGCGGTCGCCGGGTACTACCGCGGCTGGATCGACACCGTGCTGATGCGCATCTCCGACCTGGTGCTCACGCTGCCGCTGCTCGCCGTCGCCGCCGTGCTCGCGCACAACGTGGGCGGCAGCTGGTGGCTGATCGCGGTCGTCATCGCCGGCCTGTACTGGGCCTACGTGTCCCGGGTCGCCCGTGGCGTGGTGCTGTCGCTGCGGGAGAAGGAGTTCGTCGAGGCGGCCCGCGCGCTCGGCGCCGGCGACGCCCGGATCATCTTCCGGCACCTCGTGCCCAATGCACTGGGCTCGGTGATCGTGAACGCGACGATCCTGGTGTCCATCGGCATCCTGCTGGAGACCGCGCTGTCGTTCCTCGGCTTCGGCGTGCGGCCGCCGGACACCTCGCTCGGCCTGCTCGTGAGCGCCGCGCAGACCGCGGTCGACACCCGCCCGTGGCTGTTCTACTTCCCGGGCCTGTTCATCATCCTGATCGCGCTGACGATCAACTTCATCGGGGACGGGCTCCGCGACGCGTTCGACCCCCAGCAGACGAAGGTGCGCGCATGACTTCGTTCGACTCCAGGACGACGGCCGACCCCGTCCTCTCGGTGGAGGACCTGTCCGTTACGTTCCCCAGCGACGACGGCCCGGTGCAGGCCGTCCGCGGCGTGAGCTACCAGCTCGGCCGCGGTGAGGTGCTGGGCGTGGTCGGTGAGTCCGGTTCCGGCAAGTCGGTGACCTCGATGGCGATCATGGGCCTGCTGCCCCGCACCGCGCGGGTCGAGGGCCGGATCGACTTCAAGGGCCGGAACCTGCTCGCGCTCTCCGAGAAGGAGATGACCCGGGTCCGCGGCAGCGGTATCGCGATGGTCTTCCAGGACCCGATGACATCGCTGAACCCGGTGTACCCGGTGGGCGACCAGATCGCCGAAGCCATCACCGCGCACCACGACGTGCGCAAGGACCGGGCCCGCAAGCAGGCCGTGGAGCTGCTCGACCTGGTCCGCATCCCGAACCCGAAGCAGCGGGCGACGGAGTACCCGCACCAGCTCTCGGGCGGCATGCGGCAGCGCGTGGTGATCGCGATCGCGATCGCCAACCGGCCAGAGGTGATCATCGCCGACGAGCCGACCACCGCGCTGGACGTGACCGTGCAGGCGCAGGTCCTGGACGCGCTGCAGGCAGCGAAGCAGGAGACCGGCGCCGCGATGGTGCTCATCACGCACGACCTGGGCGTCATCGCCGGGCAAGCGGACCGGGTGCAGGTCATGTACGCGGGCAAGGTGGTCGAGTCCGGCACGGTCGACGACATCTTCTACACCCCGCGCATGCCCTACACGCTGGGACTGCTCGGCAGCCTGCCGCGGCTGGACATCAAAACCGACCGGCTCACCCCGATCGCCGGCTCACCGCCGTCGGTGGTGAACATGCCGCCGGGCTGCCCGTTCAGCCCGCGCTGCCCGATGGCCGCGGAAATCTGCGACCAGGAGGAGCCGGTGCTCGAACCGACCACCGACGACCGGCACACCGCAGCCTGCCACTTCAGCGACCAGCTGGCCGGCCGTGACGCCACTGATCTGTTCAACCCCACCTCGGTCGACGACGTCGACGCGGTGGCCGCGGTGATCCCCGGGGAGAAGACCGAATGAGCGAGAGCGCGACCGGCGTGCTGCCCGAGCAGCACCAGCGGACCCCGGTGCTGTCCGCCCGCAACGTCGTCAAGCACTTCCCGGTGCGCAGCGGCGGGCTGATCCGGCGCCAGATCGGCGAGGTCCAGGCCGTGTCCGGGGTGTCGTTCGACATCTTCGAGCGCGAGACGCTCGCCCTGGTCGGCGAGTCCGGCTGCGGCAAGTCGACCACCGCGCGCGTGGTGCTGAACCTGCAGCCGGCCACCGGCGGCGAGGTGTTCTTCGAAGGCACCGAGCTGCACAAGCTGAACCGCAAGCAGATGCAGACCCTGCGCCGCCAGATGCAGATCGTGTTCCAGGACCCGTACGCGTCGGTCGACCCGCGCATGCCGGTCAACGAGATCATCGCCGAGCCGCTGCGCATCCACGGGCTGTACGAGAAGGGCGGCCGGGAGCGGGTGCGCGAGCTGCTCGCCACGGTCGGCCTGCGGCCCGAGCACGGCAACCGGTACCCGCACGAGTTCTCCGGCGGCCAGCGGCAGCGCATCGGCATCGCCAGGGCGCTCGCACTGCAGCCGAAGCTGCTGGTGCTGGACGAGCCGGTGTCCGCGCTGGACGTGTCCATCCAGGCCGGTGTGCTGAACCTGCTGCAGGACCTGCAGGCGGAGTTCGGCCTGTCGTACCTGTTCGTCTCGCACGACCTGTCCGTGGTCCGGCACATCGCCAACCGCATCGCGGTGATGTACCTCGGCAAGATCGTGGAGATGGCGCCGTCGGAGGAGCTGTTCTCCAATCCGGCGCACCCGTACACCCAGGCGCTGATCTCGGCGATCCCGGTGCCCGACCCGCGCAAGGAGCGCAGCCGGGAGCGGATCGTGATCACCGGTGACGTGCCCAGCCCGGCGAACCCGCCCAGCGGCTGCCGGTTCCGCACGCGGTGCCCGAAGTTCGCGAACGAGCTGTCGGACGCCGAGCGGACGAAGTGCATCGACGAGGAGCCGTTGCTCGTCGACCACGGGCAGGGACACCCGTCGGCCTGTCACTACGCCGAGGCGCGGCAGCTGATCTGACGCCGGGCGGCCAACTCACCGCCCGGAACGCCCAACTCACCACCCGAACCGGCAAACACGCTCGCGGCGGCGTGTTCGCCGGTGGTGGTGGCGTGTTTGCCGGCGGGGGGTCAGCGGCCGATGCGTGTCCAGTTCACGGCTTCGCCGAACGGACCCAGCATCGGCGGGCCCGCGGTCAGTCCCGAGATCCCCTGCCCGGTGGCGAGCGTGTCGGCCAGCTGGAACAACGGGACCGCGACGTGCTGGGCCCACAGCTTCGGCTCCAGCTCGGTCAGCGCCTCCGGCAGCGGTTTCGCACCGGTCAGCGCCTCCTCGATCGTCTTCTGCAGGCTCTCGTCACAGATCGCGGCCGGGTTGGCCGGGATCACCGAGACGTTCGCCGACGGGGTGGACTGGCCGGGACGGCACCCGAACGTCGAGGCGAGCACCGTCGCCGGGTCACCACCCGCCGGCACCGGCACGACCGCGATGTCGACCCCGACCGCGCCCGTGTTGCCCGTCGGGGTGGTCGAGCCCTGGCTGACCGGCAACGCCAGCAGGTTGGCGAACAGGTCCCGCGGCTGGGGGTTCAGCCGGTTCACCTGGACACCCGCCGCGATCAGCTCGGTGCTCAGCTCCTTGGCCATGCCCGCGTACGGTTCCTGCTGCCCGGGCGAGGCCACGACGAGCGTGAGCGCCTTGCCGTCCTTGCGCCAGATCCCGGCTTCCTTGACGTACCCCGCCTCGGTCAGCAACCGCTCGGCCTTCGCCGGATCCGGTACGCCGTACCCGGCCGGGATGGTCGGCGCGTAGCCCGGCCACGAGGGGGCCAGCACCTGGGCGTCGGCGCGCAGGCCGGCTGACGGGCCGCCGTCGGCACCCTCGTCGATGAGCTTGCCGCGGTCGATGATCGCGGCCACGGCCTCGCGGACGCGTTCGTCGACCAGGGGGCCGTTCGCCGGGCGCAGCAGCACCTCGGCCAGCCGCGGGCTCGCCACGGTCTGCAGCCGGACAGCCGGGCCGAGCGCCTGGAACTGGTTCAGACCAGCGGCGTCCGTGCGGGACATGACGAACTGGTCGTTGCCGCTGCGCAAGGCACCGGCGAGACCGGCGGCGTCGGAGCGGCGCAGCACGATCTGGTCCACCGCGGCCGGCTTGTCCCAGTAGCGCTCGTTGCGCTCCAGGATGATCTCGCCGCGCGCGTTGTCCCGGATCTTGATCGAGAACGGGCCGCCGTAGGCCGGGAAGCTGTCCTGCAGCGCGCTCTGCCAGCCGCCGGGCGCGTCCTTGAGCAGGTGCTGCGGCAGCAGGTTCGAAAACAGCGTCTTCCAGCCGGGGTAGGGCTGGGAGAACGTCACCTGGACGCCCTTGCCGCCCTCGCTGGGCTGGATGTTGCTGATCAGCCGGTAGCCGGCGGGCTGCACGGCACCGGGCTGGTCGCGCATCGAGTCGGCCAGGTAGACGAAGTCCTCCACCGCGATCGGCGCGCCGTCGGACCACGACGCGTCCGGCCGGATCAGGTAGGTGACCGTGAACGGCTCGGTAGAGGTGACCTCCGCCGAGCGCATCAGTGTGGTGTCGAGCTGGTACTCGCCCTGCTCGTCGGGCCGGAACACCGACGGCAGCAGCATTTGCGACAGCGCGGTGGTGATCGTCGACTGGTCGGCGAGGTTGTGCGGGTTGTAGCCACCCCCGATGTCGTCCACGCCGATCACGATCTGCGAGGCGGCCGGCACCGCGGGGGTCGACGACTGGGCCACCGGTGACGTCACGACCGGGGGCGGCGGGGTACTGGTGCAGGCGGCCAACGCGGTCAGCAGCACCGTGATCAGTGCCGCCGTTTTACCGCTCGTCCGCACGCTGCCTCCCTGATGAGCCCATGATGGTGTCACAAGGCCACTGGCCGCGGTACCGAGAGTGCCAGACCGACCGGGACGCGCTGTCACCGGATCAGGTACCGCCGAAAGGAGGACGTCGCGGAGGGTGCCCGGGTTCCCCTCCCCGACGGAAACAGGGGACGTCCATCGCATGAACGTCCCCTGCCACGGCCGGGCGGAATCAGCCGCGCGACTTGGCGCGCGACCGCTCCTTGGCCCGCTGCGTCAGCTCCAGCGTCACCTTCCGCACCCGCACCGCGTTCGGCGCGACCTCGACGCACTCGTCCACGGCGCAGAACTCCAGCGCCTCCTCCAGGCCGAGCTTGCGGGGGCGGGCCAGCCGCTCCAGCTCGTCACCGGTGGACGAACGCATGTTGGTGAGCTTCTTCTCCTTGGTGATGTTGATGTCGAGGTCCTCGGCGCGCGGGTTCTCGCCCACGACCATGCCCTCGTACACCTCGGCACCCGGCTCGACGAAGAACGTACCGCGGTCGGCCAGCTGGATCATCGCGTACGAGGTCACCGGGCCGGACCGGTCGGCGACCAGCGAACCGCTGTGCCGGGTGCGGATCTCCCCGGCCCACGGGTGGTAGCCCTCGAACACGTGGTTCGCGATGCCGGTGCCGCGGGTCTCGGTCAGGAAGTCGGTGCGGAACCCGATGAGGCCGCGCGCCGGCAGCACGAACTCCAGCTTGATCCGTCCGGTGCCGTGCCCGGTCATGTCCTCCATGCGTCCCTTGCGGGCGGCGAGCAGCTGGGTGACCGCGCCGAGGTGCTCCTCCGGGATGTCCACCGTCAGCCGTTCGAACGGCTCGTGCAGCTTGCCGTCGATGGTCTTGGTGACCACCTGCGGCTTGCCGACGGTCAGCTCGAAGCCCTCGCGGCGCATCTGCTCGACCAGGATCGCCAGTGCGAGCTCACCGCGGCCCTGGACCTCCCAGGTGTCCGGGCGCTCGGTGGGCAGCACGCGGATCGAGACGTTGCCGATCAGCTCCTGGTCCAGCCGCGCCTTCACCAGCCGCGCGGTGACCTTGTCCCCGCCGTTGCGACCGGCCAGCGGCGAGGTGTTCACGCCGATCGTCATCGAGATCGCCGGCTCGTCGACGGTGATCCGGGGCAGCGCCACCGGGTCGTCCACGTCGGCCAGCGTGTCGCCGATCGTGATGTCCGGGATACCGGCGATCGCGACCAGGTCACCCGCCGACGCCTCCTGCGCCGGCACCCGCTCCAGGGCTTCGGTGACCAGCAGCTCGGAGATGCGCACGTTCTGCACCGCGCCGTCCTCGCGCAGCCACGCGACCGTCTGGCCCTTGCGGAGCTTGCCGGCGTGGATGCGGATGAGCGCGATGCGGCCGAGGAAGTTGGACGCGTCGAGGTTGGTCACCAGGGCCTGCAGCGGGCGCTCCGGATCGGCCTTGGGCGGCGGCACGTGGCGCAGCAGGACGTCGAACAGCGGGTCGAGGTTCTCGCTGTCGGGCAGCGCGCCGTCGGCGGGCTGCTCCAGGGCGGCCTTGCCGGCGCGCGCCGAGGCGTAGATGACCGGCAGGTTGAGAACGGAGTCGAGGTCCGTGTCTTCCAGGTCCTCGATGTCGCCCGCCAGGTCGAGCAGCAGGTCGTGGGTCTCCTCGACGACCTCGGCGATGCGCGCGTCGGGACGGTCCACCTTGTTGACCACGAGCACGACGGGCAGGCCGGCCTGCAGCGTCTTGCGCAGCACGAACCGGGTCTGCGGCAGCGGACCCTCGCTCGCGTCGACCAGCAGCAGCACACCGTCGACCATGGCCAGGCCGCGCTCGACCTCGCCGCCGAAGTCGGCGTGGCCGGGGGTGTCGATGACGTTGATGGTGACCGGGCCGTCCGGGGTCTCCCGGCGGATGGCGGTGTTCTTGGCGAGGATCGTGATGCCCTTCTCACGTTCCAGCTCGCCCGAGTCCATCACCCGGTCGACGACCTCGGCACGTTCACCGAAGGCGCCGGACTGCCGCAACATGGCGTCGACCAGGGTTGTCTTGCCGTGGTCGACGTGCGCGACGATGGCGACGTTACGCAGGTCGGTGCGGACCTTCTCGGCGGTTGCTGTGGGCACGCGAGGGCTCCTGAACATTTCGAAGGGATGAATCGCGGGCCCGCTGTGGCATACGCGATCCCGTTCAGGATACCTGGTGCCCCGCTGTGACCAGGCCCACGGTGGGAGAACACTTAGGTTCACCTAACCTAAGGGGACGACCCCCGACATGTGGAGTGGCGTGTGGGCAAGAAGACCGCGGACCCGCGCAAGGTCGTCCGCAAGCTCATGAAGGCCGGCAAGGTCAAGAAGAAGTGCTGCCGCTCGCGGCCGCGCTGCAAGAAGTGCCCGGTTCTCGCACTCCAGCGGGCGAAGGCGGACCTGGGGAAGGCAGCCGCCTAGACGACCAGGGCCTCGTTCACCAGACGGAGCTCCGGCGCGGTCCGGGTGGCGTTAAATTCGATGATCCGGAACTGCGCCAGACGCCGCTGCACGATCGGGTTCGCGGCGAGAATCGCCTCCAGTTTCACCTGGGGCATCGGCCTGGTCACGATGACGCACCCGGAGTGCGGGGCGCGCCGCCCGGCGGCCAGGAACTCGCCCGCGCCGAAGTGGCGATCCAGCCATTTCGCGTGGTCAGCGAGGAGGTAGTCGACTTCTTCCACCGGAGCCGTGTAGTCGATCAGCACGATGAACATAACTCCACGGTAGACCCGAAAACGACCCCCGGGAAATCTTTCCCGCCGGCTTTTCGGTAACTTGTGCAACACCGGTACCACATTCCAAAGAATGGCTTTTCGAAGTGCAATGGTGAGCTTACTCCCGGGCGCTGCTACCCTGACCGCATGCGCACGAACGTGAGCTCGTGGTGGCCGCCGGCAGGCGGTCCCTCCGACGTGCGCTGAAGATCAGCCAACCCGAAGGCCGCCCGCGCAGGCGGCCTTCGGCGGTTCCGGGGTCCGGGCGGGGCGGTCACCGACCTGAGGAACCCTCGATGCGACTCTCCGGGATCACCCCGTCCGGCCACACCCACCTCGGCAACTACCTGGGTGCCGTGCAGCGCTGGGCGTCCGGCGGCGGACCGGACGACCTGTACTTCGTATCCGACCTGCACGCGATGACGACCACCCACAACCCGGCCAGGCTGCGGGCGCGCACCAGCGAGATGCTCGCGATCCTGGTCGCGTCCGGTATCCCGGCCGAGCGGTTGTTCGTGCAGTCGGACCTGTCCCGCGAGCTGGGCGCGCTGACCTGGATCCTGGAGTGCACCTGCAGCTACGGCGAGGCCGCGCGGATGATCCAGTTCAAGGAGAAGGGCAGCGGGCAGCCGGGCGTGCGGCTGAGCCTGCTCACCTACCCGGTGCTGATGGCGGCGGACATCCTGCTGCAGGGCGCGGCGGAGGTTCCGGTGGGCGAGGACCAGAACCAGCACGTCGAGCTGGCGCGGGCGCTGGCCCGCCGGTTCAACGGGACCTACGGCGAGGTGTTCACGGTGCCACGCGCGGTGCTGCCACCAGCCGGGGCACGGGTGCGGGACCTCGGCGACCCGGCGAGCAAGATGTCGAAGTCGGCTGCGGACGCGGCGGGCGTGGTGTTCGTGCTGGACGAGCCCGACCTGATCCGGCGCAAGGTGCGGCGCGCCGTGACGGACGGGTTCACCGGCGTCGAGTACGCGCCCGGGGAACGCCCGGGGGTGGCCAACCTGCTGGAGATCCTGGCCGGTTGCCGTGGCGGCCGGCCCGCCGACCTGGCGGCGGAGTTCTCCAGCTACGGCGCGCTCAAGGAAGCCGTGGCCGAGGCGGTGATCGAGGAGCTGCGCCCGGTCCGGGAACGCACGGTGGAGCTGCTGGACGACCCGGGCGAGCTGACGCGGATCCGCAAGGCGGGCGCGGCCCGCGCCGCCGAGCGGGGTGAGCACCGGCTGAGCTCGGCGATGCGGCTGATCGGCGCGGGTACCTGAGCGGGCACCGAGCAGCGAAACAGGCGCGGGGCCGGTGGCGGCAGGGCGCGGAGCAGAACCGGACGTGGCAGGTGCAACGCCTGGGCTTCATCCGCCGCCGGCGTGTCCGGACCCGAGGAGGTGCCGCAGTTCGGGAAGCAGCACCTGGTCCGCGGGCAGCCACTCGACGGTGTCCAGGCCGGCGGCGTCCAGCCAGCGCAGCGCCCGGTGGTCCAGCGCCCGCGGCCGCGCGTGGCGCTCGACCAGCTCCGCGGCGAACACCCGCAGCACCAGTCCGGCTCGCAGCGGCACGTCCGGCCCCACCCGGTCGCCGACGGCGACCGACACCCCGAGCTCCTCGCGGCACTCCCGGCGCAGGGCGTCCACTTCGGACTCCCCGGGTTCGACCCGGCCGCCCGGCAGTTCCCACAGGCCCGCCACTTCACGCGGATACGCGCGCTGCTGCGCGAGCAGGGACCTGTCCCGCACGATGGCCGCTCCCACGATCACCTTCACGAGGCCGAGACGTTACCGGCCGACCGCCACACGACCTGGAAACGGGCGCCGCCCTCGGGAGATTCGCCCACCGACACCCGGCCGCCGCGCCGCCGCACCGCCTCGGCGACCATGGCGAGCCCGAGTCCCGTCCCGCCGGAGGTGCGGGCCCGGTCGTCGCCGACGCGGTAGAACCGGTCGAACACGCGGTCGCGGTGCTCGGGCGGGATACCCGGCCCGTCGTCGTCCACCACCAGCCGCACGGTGGCGTGCCCGGGCAGCACCGACACCACGATCTGCGCGGCGGCGTACCGGCAGGCGTTGCGCAGCAGGTTGTTCAGCACCAGCTCCACCTCGGAGTGCGCCGCGTGCGCCCAAGCCTGGCCGACCACGCCGGTGACGCGCACGGCGGGTGAACCGGGCGGCAGGCGATCCGCGGCGGCCCGCGCCTCGGTGAGCAGCTCGACCGCCTCGGCCGGGGGCAGCTCACCGGCATCCGACCGGGCCAGCGTCAGCAACCCGTCCAGCAACGCCGACAGCCGCTCCGCCTCGGCGAGGATGTCGGCCAGCGTCTCCTGCGCCAGCTCCGGATCCGGATTGGCCACCGCGACCTCGGCCTGCACCCGGATCGACGCGACGGGCGAACGCAGCTCGTGCGCGGCGTCCCCGGTGAACCGCCGCAACCGCTGGTTCGCCTCCTCCTGCCGTGCCAGCAACGCGTTGAAGTCCGCGGCCAGGGCACGCAGCTCGTCGTCGGCCTCCGGCAGCGGCACCCGCTCGCCCGGCGGCAACGCGCGGACCGTCCGGCGCAGGCCGCTGACGCGCCGCAATGCGAACCGCACCACCAGCCAGGTCGCGACGGCGGCGAACACGGCGCCTATCCCGGCCGCCCCCAGCAGCCACCCGGCCGCCCGCTGCACCGCCGCCCGCTGGCCGACCAGCCCGGTGCCGGCGGCGACGAGCCGCAACTGGCCGCCCGGTGCGGTCACCACCGAGCCCAGCCACCGCATCCGTGCCACGGTGACCGGCTGGCCGGCCTCCAGAGCGCGCACCTCGCCCGGCCCGAGCCCGGGCGGCGGCCCGGCGTCGACCGGCGCGCCCGCGGTGTCCAGCACGCGCAGGACCACCCCGTCCGGCGGCGCGGGCACCCGCCCCGCCGACACGGCCACGGCCGCCGGACCCAGCGCCTCGGACAGCTCGGTGTCGACGGACGAATCGCGCAGCGGGCCCAGCCCCCGCCCGGCCACGACGGCGAGGCCCAGCAGGAACAGCAGCGTGACCGCGGCGGCCGGCGCCGTGATCCGGAACTGCATGGACCGGCGTTCCCACCACCGGCGCAGGTAGCTCACCCGGGCAGGACCTCGTCCAGTGCGGCGTCGGAGGCGAGGTAGCCGTGGCCGCGCACGGTGCGCACCAGGGCACCGGCGCCGACCGCGTCCAGCTTACGGCGCACGTACCCGACGTAGACCTCGACGACGTTGCGGGTCGCGGCCTGCGCGTCACCCCACACCGCGCGCAGCAGCTCGTCCTTCGTGACCACCGTCCCGGCACGCCCGACCAGCACCTCGAGGAGGCTGAACTCGCGCGGGCTCAGCGGGACCGGGTCGTCGTGCCAGCGCACCTCGCGCGTGGCACGGTCGACCACCAGACCGCCGAGGCGCAACGGCCCGCGCGACCCGTCCGCCGCGGCCCGGCGCAGCACCGCCCGGATCTGCGCGACCAGCACGACGAACGAGAACGGCTTGACCAGGTATCCGTCCGCCCCGAGGTCGAGACCGTCGGCCTGGTCGACCTCACCGTCCTTGGCGGACACCAGCAGAACCGGTGTGGTGACGCCCTGCGCGCGCAGCGCCTGCAGGACCCGGTACCCGGACAGCCCGGGCAGCATGATGTCCAGCAGCAGCACGTCGAACGAGCCGGTCTGCGCCAGGCGCAGCCCGCTCGGGCCGTCCGCGGCGGTGACGACGTCCATGCCTTCCGCACGCAGCCCGCGGTGCAGGGCCTTGCGCACGCCAGGCTCGTCGTCCACGACCAGGATCCGTGGGTTCACAGTGCCCAAGCATGCCCGGTTTCCCCCGCCGGGGCGCCTGCTCTCAGCGCTCTCTCAGCATCTCAGTCCCATCTCAGGACCAAGAGTGGAGTGTCTGCGGCGGGGAAGGAGCACACTGGTGCTCGTTGACACAGGGAGAAGCAATGCAGCCGAAGACGAAGGCCATCACCGCCGCGGTCAGCGGGTGCGCGCTCGGCGCCGCCGGGCTCGCCTGGCTCGCCATGCCGGCCACCGCCGGTGAAGCGCCCCAGCTGCCGTCCATCAGCGCCGAGGAGCTGGTGCAGTCGGTGGTCACCACGAAGACCCCGGCGCTGGCCGGGTCGGTCGCGGTGACGAACAACCTCGGGCTGCCGGTCTCGAGCCTGCCCGGCGGCATCGACCTCAACATCGACGGGGCGCGCGTGGTCAACGACGGGGCCGGCGACAGCAAGGTCTCGATCGAGCAGGGCGCGAACGTGCACACGATCGTGCGCAACGGCACCACGCTGTGGACCTACGACTCGGCGAAGAACGCGGCCACCAAGACCACCGTTCCGGCCGAGGCGCTGCAGAAGCCGCAGCAGTATCAGCTGAGCGACCCGGCCACGGCCGCGGCACAGCTGCTCGCCAAGGTCCGGGAGAGCAGCACCGTGACGGTCGAGGGCACCGCCCGGGTCGCCGATCGCCCGGCCTACGAGCTGGTGCTGACGCCCAAGCCCACCGAGCGGACGCTGCTGCGCGAGGTGCGCGTCGCGGTGGACGCCGAGAAGCGGGTGCCGCTGCGGCTGGCCGTGATGACCTACGGCACCGCCGACCCGGCGTTCCAGGTGGCGTTCAGCGACATCGCGTTCACCCCGCAGCCGGCGAGCGATTTCCAGTTCACGCCGCCGCAGGGTGCGAAGGTGACCGAGGAGCAGCCGCCCGCCGGCCGCCCGGACGGCACCGGCACCGACAACGCCGTCCAGGCCCACGGCGACGGCTGGGACACCGTGCTCACCGGCACGCTGCCGGCGCAGGCGCTCGCCCCGCAGCAGAACGGCGGCGGGCAGAGCGTCGACCCGAGGGCCCTGCTCGCCCGGCTCGGCAAGCCGGTCAGCGGCGCCTTCGGCACCGGCTACGTGATCACCACCAAGGTCGCCACCGCACTGGTCACCGACGACGGCCGCTTCGCCGTCGGCGCGGTGCCCGAGCAGGTGCTCACCGAGGCGCTGGGAGCGAAATGACGGAGACACTGCCCGTGGGTGCCCCGGCCGGGGCACCCACGGCGGGTCCGGCACTGGCCGCGCGAACCAGGGGGTTGCGCAAGGTGTACCGGACCGCGGTCGCGGTGGACCAGGTCGATCTGGACGTGCCGGAAGGCGCGGTGCTGGGCATGCTCGGCCCGAACGGGTCGGGCAAGACCACCACGATCCGGATGCTGCTCGGCCTGGTCCGCCCCACCGAAGGTGAGGTGCAGCTGCTCGGTCACCGGATCCCGGAGGGCGCGCCGCGCGCCCTGCCGGAGGTCGGCGCCCTGGTCGAGGGGCCCGGTTTCCACCCGTTCCTGTCCGGGCGGGAGAACCTGCGCCGGGTCGCCGCGGCCGAGCCGCGGCTGTCGTCGGCGGCGATCCCGCGGGCGGTCGAGAACGCGCTGGAACGGGTCGGGCTGGGGCACGCGGCGCACCGGCGTTACCGGGGGTACTCGCTGGGCATGAAGCAGCGGCTGGGGCTCGCCTCCGCGCTGCTGGTGCCGCGGCGGATGGTGGTGCTGGACGAGCCGACGAACGGCCTGGACCCCGCCGGCACCCGGGAGATCCGCAACATCATCGCGGAGCTGCACGCCGAAGGCGTCACGGTGCTGGTGTCCTCGCACCTGCTCGCCGAGGTGGAGGCGACGTGCACGCACGTGGCCGTCCTGCACGACGGCACGGTTGTGGCGCAGGGGGAACTGGCCGACCTGCTGGAATCCGGCACCCCGTCGCTGGCGGTGTCCACTCCGGACGGTGACCGGGCGCTCGGCGCCCTGCGCGACAACCGGATCGCGGCCCGGCTCACGCCGGAAGGGGTGCGCGCGGACCTGACCGCGGCCACCGCGCCGCAGGTGATCGAGGTGCTGGTGCGGGCCGGGATCGCCGTGCACGAGGCGAAACGGGCCCGCACCGGGCTGGAGGACCTGTTCGCGCGGCTGACGCAGCGCGATGCCGAGCCCGGCGGCCTGCCGGATGTGGACGAGGGGGCGGCATGAGCGAGCTTGCGAGCGAATCATCGAACACCATGCCCGCCGACGTAATGACACTGCCGCGGCTTGCCGCGACCGACAAGGAGGCGGCATGAGCGAGCTTGCGAGCGAATCATCGAACACCATGCCCGCGGGCCGACAAGGAGGCGGCATGCCGGCGACACTGGACGCGGCGCCGGTGGAGCGGTGGAGTGTGCCGTTCCACCGGCTCTACCGCGCCGAGCTGCGGTGGATCTTCCGCCGCCCCCGCACGCTGATCGTGCTGGGCCTGCTCGCACTGATCCCGGTGATCATCGGCATCGGCCTGACCATCGCGGCGAACACCGGCGCCGGCCCGGGCGGCGGGAACGGTGGCGGCGATTCACTGCTCACCACCGCGGCCGGGAACGCGCTGGTCCTGCCGGTGGCCACGCTCGGCCTCACGCTGAACCTGCTGCTGCCGCTGATCACCGCGATGTCGGCGGGCGACGCACTGGCCGGTGAATCGTCGGTGGGCACCCTGCGCGGGTTGCTGCTCGCCCCGGTCAGCCGGGGCAGGCTGCTGCTGATGAAGTCGCTCGGGGTGGCGACCTTCACGCTGGCCGCCGCGCTGCTGATGGCCGTGGTCGCGATGCTGACCGGGCTGGTCATCAACGGAACCGGGTCCCTGTTCACCCTGTCCGGCAACACACTGTCCTTTGTAGACGCCCTGGGGCGCGTCGCGCTGGCCGCGGCCTGGGTGACGTTGCAGCTGTGGGCGGTCGGGGCGATCGCACTGGCGATCTCGGCGTGCACCGAGCACCCGATGCTGGTGGTGGTGTCGGTGCTGGCCGGGACGGTGGTGTCGACGGTGCTGCTCCTGCTGTCGGCGGTGGACTGGCTGCACCCGTTCCTGCTGCCGAAGTCGTGGAACGGGCTCGCCGACCTCCTGCGCGATCCGATACCCACCGGCCAGCTGACCGAGGGCGCGATCCGGGCCGCTTGCTACATCGTGATCGGCCTGTCCCTGGCCTACGCCCGGCTGTCCACGAAGGACGGTTAGTCGCCGAGCAGGGCCACGCCGTCCGCGTCGGGTGCGAGCCGGACCTCGTCGCCCGGGTTCACGTCGGCGGACACCGCCGCGACCGCGTCCACCGTGCCCGCGCCGGTGCGCACCGACAGCCGGACGTGGTCGCGGCGGTGCACCTTGCTCAGCACCGCACCGGCGACGCCGTCCGCCGCCAGCCGCAAGCCGTTCGGGCGCAGCCCCAGCCGCACCGGCCCGTCCGCCGCGTCGGGCACCGCGACCTCGCCGAAGGCGCACCGCACGACTCCGGCCGCCGCCTCGCCGCCGGTCACGGTGGTGACACCCAGGAAGCGGGCCACGTTCTCGTCGGCGGGACGGCGCCACACCTCCCGCACCGCGCCGACCTGACGGATCCGCCCGGCCTGCAACACGGCCACCCGGTCGGCCAGCGTGAACGCCTCCTCCTGGTCGTGCGTGACCAGCAGTGCGGTGATCTTCGCGGTGCGCAGCACCTCGGCCAGGTCCACGGCCAGCTGCTCGCGCAGCCCCGCATCCAGCCCGGACAGCGGCTCGTCCAGCAGCAGCAGGCGCGGCTCGGGCGCCAGCGCACGGGCCAGCGCCACGCGTTGCGCCTCACCACCGGACAGCTCGGTGACGCGACGTCGCTGGTAACCGGCCAGGCCGACCAGGTCCAGCAGCCGGCTCACCCGCTCCGCCCGCTCCGCGGCCGGCACGCCGTGCATGCGCGGCCCGAACGCGATGTTCCCGGCGACGTCGCGGTGCGGGAACAGCTGACCGTCCTGGAACACCAGCCCGAACCCGCGCCGGTGCACCGGTACGCGGGCGAGGTCCGCGCCGTCCCACCGCACACTGCCCGCGCTGATCGGTTCCAGGCCGGTGATCGCGCGCAGCAGAGTCGACTTGCCCGACCCCGACGGGCCGAGCAGCGCGAGCACCTCGCCGTCGGCGATCTCCAGGTCCACGCCGGTGACGGCGGTGAACGGGCCGTACCGCACGGTCAGGCCGGACACGGTCAACGCCATCGCTAGAACTCCCCCACCCGGCCGGACGCGAGCCGGTCGATCACGATCACCGCGGCCGCGGTGACCAGCATGAGCTGCGCGCAGGCCGCGTAAGCCATCTGGTTGTTGAGCTGCCCGGGCCGCGCGATGAGCGCCGCGATCGCGACCGGCAGCGTCGGCGTCTGCGGGCGCGCGAGGAAACTCGTCGCGCCGAACTCGCCGAGGGCGACCACGTAGCCGAAACCCGCCGCCGCGATCACCGCGCGCATCGCCAGCGGCACGTCGATCTCCCGCCACACCCGTGGCGGGCTCGCACCGAGCGTCGCCGCCGCCTGCCGCAGGCGGTCGTCGATCGAGCGGACCACCGGCAGCACGGTCCGGACCACCAGGGGAATCACCACCAGCGCCTGCGCCAGCGGCACCAGCAGCGGCGACCGGCGCAGGTCGCCGGGCAGCGCGTCGAGCGTCACCAGGTACCCGAAACCGACGGTCACCGCGGACACGCCGAGCGGCAGCATCAGCGCGGCGTCCATCGACTCGCCGACCCCGCGCGCCACCCGCCCCGGCGACCGCCGCAACGCGACCAGCAGCACCGACGCCGACACACCGACGACCATCGCGAGAACCGTCGCGTCGGTGGCGGTGCGCAGCGAGTTCAGCGCCGCATCCCAGCCGGACACCTGCAACGTGCCGTCGTTGCCGGTGCCCGCCAGCGCCCGGTAGCCGGCCAGGCTCCAGCCGCCGCCGGTGGACACCGAGCGCACCAGCAACGCGACGATCGGGGTCAGCAACAGCCCGAGCACCGCCACCGCGGCCGCTACCACCGCCCACTCACCACCGACCGGGCGGCGCGCGGTCTCCCGGCGGGACCGCAGCCGCAACGCGCCCTCCCGGCGCCGGCGCGCCGCCGCGCCGAGGAGCAGCACGGCCAGCACGGCGGCGATCTGCACCAGCGACAGCGCCGCCGCGCCCGTCAGGTCGAGCAGGTTCTCGGTTCGCAGGTAGATCTCGGTCTCCAGCGTCCGGTAGCGCGCGCCGCCGAGGATCAGGACCACGCCGAAACTGGTGGCGCAGAACAGGAACACCACCGCTGCCGCGGACGTGATCGCCGGCATCAACGCGGGCAGCGTCACCGAGCGGAACGCCCGCCACCGGGAGGCGCCCAGCGCGCGGGCGGCGTCCTCGGCACGCGAGTCGAGCAGTGCCCACAGCCCGCCGACCGTCCGGCCCACCACCGCGACGTTGAAGAACGCGTTGGCCAGCACGATCGACAACCAGCCACCGTCGGCCCACAGGGCGCGGAACGCCAGGCCGACCACCACCGTGGGCAGCACGAACGGCACCAGCACGAGCGTGCGCGCGATCCCGACCCCGGGCAGCCGCACGCGCGCCAGCAGGAACGCCACCGGCATGCCCGCGGCCACCGCGACCAGGGTCGAGCCGGCGGCCTGGGCGAGCGTGAACCAGGCCAGCCGCCAGGTCTCGCCCTCGGCCAGCGCGGCGAACACCCCGCCGCCGGCAAACCCCAGCCGCAGGATCGCCCCGACGGGCCACGCGAAGAACACCACCAGGAACCCGAGGGGCAGCACGGCCAGTGCCGCCAGCCCGAGCCCGGCGCGGCTCACTGGCCGAGCAACGAGCGCCACTGTGAGATCCACTGCTCACGCCCGGACTGCACGGTCGCCGCGGGCAGGCTCGCCGGGTTGGGCGGCAGCGGGGCGGCCGTCGTCCAGGACGCGGGCAGCGGCACGCCTTCGCGGGCCGGGTAGACGTACATGTTCTCCGCCACCGTCGCCTGGAACTGCTGGGACAGCAGGAAGTCGATCACCTTCTGCGCGTTGGCCGCGTTGGGCGAGCCGGCCAGCACACCGGCGTACTCGACCTGGCGGTAGCAGGTGTCCAGCAGCGCCTTCGTGCGCGGTTTGCCGTCATCGCCGATCTCCGCCGCGGGCGACGACGCGTAGGACACCACGATCGGCCGCGGGCCCTTGCCCGAGGAGCCGGAGAAGTCCTGCCCGTACGCCTCCTCCCAGCCCGCGTCGGCCCGCATGCCGTTGGCCTGGAGCTGGGTCCAGTAGTGCTGCCAGTTCTGCTCGCCGTAGCGGGCGACGGTGCCGAGCAGGAAGGCCAGCCCCGGCGAGCTGGTGGCCGGGTTCTCCACGACCAGCAGGTCCTTGTACTGGGGCTTGACCAGGTCGTCGTAGGTCGCCGGCGCCGGGACGCCGTGCTGGGCGAACCAGCCGGTGTCGATGTTGAGGCACACGTCACCCAGGTCGACCGCGGAGAGGCGGTGCTCGGAGTCCACGGCGTAGCGCTGCGGGCCGCGGTCGGCCTCGGGGCTGGTGTAGGGCGCGAAGACGCCCTCGCTCAGCGCGCGGGACGCGAATGTCGAGTCGACGCCGAACGCGGCGTCGCCGATCGGGTTGGCCTTCGTGAGCACGAGCGTGTTGGTGAGCGCGCCGGCATCGCCCTTCTTCACCACGTTGATCTTGATGCCGGTCTGCTGCTGGAACGCGTCGAGCACCTGCTGCGGCGCGGCGAACGAGTCGTGGGTGACGAGCGTGACCGTGGACGGGCCGGAGGCGCTGTCGTTGCCGGCCAGCGTGCAACCGGCGGTCAGGGCGGCGACCAGGCCCACCAGGACGCCCGTGCGGAACTTCATGACCACTCCTCGCTCGGGCCGGCGAGAGGAGTCGGGCCTCCCTGCGCCGGCATGATCCGGATCAGGTGCGAACGGTCGCGGGACGGGCCCGCCTCTCAGCCCGGACAACCCGGACTCCCGTGGCAACCGTGCAGCGTACCCGGCGCGGTACCACCATGGAGCACATGGCGGAACTACTGAGCGACACGGAGATCTCCGAAGCCCTCAACAAACTGCCGTACTGGCAGCGCTCGGGCGACGTGCTGGAGCGCACGGCCGAGCTGGCCGACTTCGCGCAGGCGATCGCGGTGGTGAACCGGGTCGCCGAGATCGCGGAGAGCGTGAACCACCACCCCGACATCGACATCCGGTGGCGCACCGTCACGTTCCGGTGCAGCACGCACTCGGCGGGCGGGATCACCGCCCAGGACGTGTCGCTGGCCGGGCAGATCGACAGCACGATCGACGCGTTGTGATCTGCGTCGGACCGGCAACTCCGGGGCCGGCCCGGTGCGTTTCCAGGCTGGAGGGAACGCACCATGGGAAAGGTTGTCGCGCGACTGGCCGGCTTGGGAGCCGCGGTCGCCTTGTTGCTGACAGTACTGGCCGGGACGGCGCAGGCGGTCACGCCGTCCGATCACGGCAGCGCCGCGGGCGAGACGCAGGCGGTCGTCGTCGCGGTGCTGTCGTTCGGGTTGATGATCGCCGCGGCGGGCGGGGTGTTCTGGTACACCGCCCGACATCGAGGATCTCAGGAGTGAATTAGGTCACACCGGCGACCGGGCCGTAACAACCGGGGCCCCGCGGGCGCTGTCACGCGCGGAAGTACCTGCTCACCCCCGAGGTCGCCATGCACAGCACGCCCGCCCTGTCGCCCGTCCAGCGCGCCTGGGTCACCGGACTGGCCACCGCCATCACCCTGGTCGCCGTCCTCGCACTCGCCGTTCTGGGCTGAGCCCAGCCGGAAAAACGGCCCGCCGGAACTTCCGGCGGGCCGTTTTTCCGGCGCTGATGATCTGTGTGCCTAGCCACTCGCCGGTGACTTCTTCGTGCCCGGTTCGTAATCTGACCGGCGCCATCCCCCGAATGGCTGAATAAGTCCCCTCCCCGAAATTGGTGATCTTCCGCAATGGCAGGTCGACATAGATCCAAAACGCAATCCTTGACGGTTCCGCTGGTTATCGGCTTGGCCGCGGCACTCGTGCTGGGCCTCGCCGTGTGGCTGACCGGCAACCTCGGCCGGACGGACACCTCCGGCCTGGCGGCGCAGATGGCGCCGTTGCCGCCGCCGGCTACCACCACCCCGGCCCCGGTCGTGACAACCACCCCGCCACCTCCCCCAGCGACGACCACGCCGCCACCCCCGGTCCCCACGACGACCACCACGACCACCGCGACCCTGAAGTCCAGCACGACGACGCCGACAACCACGACCACGGCGGCGAACGCGTGTTCCCCGGTGCTGGCCGGGACGCTGCCCCACGTGGCGAAGGTGGGCAACCACATCAAGGCGAAGTTCGACGTGGCCGAGGTGGGCGGCCGGGCGGGCCGCTCCGGCACGAGCGACCACCCGAGCGGACTGGCCCTGGACTTCATGGTGGACACGGCGAAGGGCAACGCCATCGCCGACTACGTGCTGGCCCACCGGGCGGAGTTCAACGTCAAGTACGTGATCTGGCGGCAGCGCTACAACGACGGCAGCGGCTGGTCGGCGATGGAAGACCGCGGCGACGCCACGGCCAACCACTACGACCACGTGCACGTCTCCTTCGAACCGAGCGGCACCGTGAACGTGACCTGCTGACCTCGGTGGTGCGGAACGCCCAGGCATCCCCGGCCTGGGCGTTCCGTGCCGTCCAGGCCGGTGCTGGGCATCCGGTGCGCCGGGCCGTCGCGGATTCGACGCCGAGGCCGGCGAACTGTTCGATGCCCGGGTGCCACCGTGCGGATCACTCCACCGGCTTCTACGCATTCCTCCGCGCGGCAGGAACTCGTTCAGCCGTTTCCACTCCGCGTTCGTCAGGTCCCCACGCCCCCTGGGGCGAGACTGACTTCAACGGCCCTTTCCCGGCGGGAGGCCCGAGAAACAGCGCCCGGAACGGGGGCCGCGCGTCAGGATTCGTTCTGCAAGGGGGACTTGAGCGGCAGGGGAGTGCCATCGGCGGCGTGGGGGCCGCAACTCTCACGGACGACCAGATGGGTGGGGACGGTGGCGTTGCCGGGGCCCGGGCCGTGGTCGAGGATCTCCAGAAGCAGCCGGACGGAGGCCTGGCCCATCTCGCGCAGCGGCTGATGGACGGTGGTGAGGCCGTTGAACATGAGCTCGACCTCGGGGCGGTCGTCGAAACCGGTGAGCGCCAGGTCCCGGCCCGGCCGGAGTCCGAGCTCGTAGGCGACGTGGCCGACGGCTGTGGCGATCTCGTCCCACGCGGCGACGACGGCGTCGGGCGGCCCGTCAGGCTCCTCGGCGGTGAGCAGCCGGCGGATCTCCACTTCGGAGGGCACGTCGTCGTCGCTGCGGAGCACCCTGTCCGGTACGTACGGGAGGCCGGCGTCGCGCAATCCGTCCAGGTAGCCCTCGTAGCGGGCCTGGGCGAAGGCGAGTTCGGCCGTGCCACCGGTGAACGCGATGCGACGACAGCCGTGCGCGACGAGGTGGCCGACAACGTCGCGCACGCCCTCCCGGTTGGTGGTCTCCACGTACGGAATGCCCGGTCGGATGCCACGGTCGTCGAAGGCCACGATCCGCGCCCCGGACAGCGGGATAGCGCCGCGGTGCAGGAGCATGCCGTCGGGCATGAGCGCCACGAGGCCGTCGATGGGCAGGTGGGGGAGCGTCGTGGTGGCGAACCTGCGCTGGGCTTCCCGCTCAGCAGGCAGCGGGAACACCATCACGTTCATCTGGCGCGCGGCCGCTTCCTCGGAGACGCCGTAGACGACGTCCACGAGGCCGCCCCACGGTTCGGGCGGCAGCAGCAGGCCGAGGGCGCCGTGCCGGCCGGTGCGCAGGGCCCGGGCGCCCGGGCTGGGCACGTAGCCGAGCTCGGCCGCGACTTCCTCAACCTTGCGGCGGGTGGCGGGGGCGACGTCGCCGCGCTGGTTGAGGACGCGTGAGACGGTCGGTTTGCTGACCCCGGCGGCCTCGGCGATGTCCGCGATGGTGGTGCGACTCCTGGGCGGCGCCTCGGGATGTGCGGTGTCTTTGCGCCAGGTCCGGGTCACAGTCCACCTCTCTTCGGTCTCGACGGGCGTACAGCGGCCGAACTCCGGCGCGTTCCGGAACGGCCTTTCGAACCTATCAGCAGCGATGCTGGTCACAGTGCCTTGTCGAGGGTCCACCGCGAGGCTACGGTGACGCCGATTCCGGAATCGATTCCGGAAATGTTCCTCATCGACACTAGGAGCGTCATGGCTGCCGCCTCCCCCGCACCCCGCTACCTCGACCCCGAGGCCCCGATCGACGAGCGCGTCGAGGACCTGTTGGCCCGGATGACCCTTGAGGAGAAGGCGGGCCAGCTCTTTCATCCGGGCACGCTGATGAGCGATGACGGCACGCTGCTCGAGGAGCCGCGGCCCGGCTACGGCATGCCCACGACCCACGAGCTGGTCGTCGAGCGCCACATCACGCACATGAACCTGATCAACGGCGGTGACGCCCGGACGATCGCGCAGTGGCACAACCGGCTCCAGGAGCAGGCAGCCGGGACCCGGCTGGCTATCCCGGTCACCGTGTCGACCGACCCGCGCCACGGTGTCTTCTCCTCGCCGCTGACCGGCATGTCCACGCAGGCGCTGTCCCGCTGGCCCGAGCACTCGGGCCTGGCGGCCCTTCCCGACGCCGAACGGCGTGTCGAGGAGTACGGCGACATCGTCCGCCGCGAGTACCTGGCCCTCGGCATCCGTGTCGCGCTCGGCCCGATGGCCGACATCTTCAGCGACCCCCGCTGGTCACGCGGCTCCGGAACCTTCGGCGAGGACCCGGCCACCGTCGCCCGCCTGTCCGCCGCCTTCATCCGCGGCCTCCAGGGCCCCGGCCCCGGCCCGGAATCGGTGGCGGCGATGGTCAAGCACTTCCCCGGCGGCGGCCCGCAGAAGGACGGCGAAGACGCCCACGACTCCCGCTACCCCGACCAGGTCTACCCCGGCGGCCAGCAGGAACTGCACCTGGAGCCGTTCCGCGCCTCCATCGAGGCCGGCGCCCGGCAGGTGATGACCTACTACGGCCGCCCGCTCGGCGCCGGCGGCTGGGACGAAGTCGGCTTCGCGTTCAACCGGCCCGTCGTGCAGGGATTGCTGCGCGAGCAGCTCGGCTTCGACGGCATCGTCTGCACCGACTGGCACGTCATCGGCTCCACCTCCATGGGCGGCATCAGCTTCGGCCCCAACGCATACGGCCTGGAGGACGCCTCCCCGGCCGAGCGCATCGAGCGTGCCCTGGACGCCGGGGTCGACCAGTTCGGCGGCGACCGCTGCACCGAACTGATCGTGGAACTGGTCCGCGACGGCCGCGTCGACGAAGCACGCATCGACACCTCCGTGCGCCGCGTACTGCGCGAGAAGTTCCGCATGGGTCTCTTCGAGCACCGCTACGTCGACCCGGACAAAGCCGCCGAAATCGTGGGCGCCGCCCCCCTGCGCGAGCGCGGCGAAGCCGCCCAGCGCGACTCCGTCGTACTGCTGAAGAACGACGGCTCACTGCTGCCCCTTCGCCCCGGCACGCGCGTCTACGCCGAGGGCATCGACACCGCCGCCTTCGCAGGCCGCGCCACCACCGTGTCATCCCCCGAGGACGCCGACGTCGCCGTCGTGCGGCTGCACGCCCCCTACGACCCCGACCAGGAGGGCATCGCCTCCTTCTTCCACCGCGGCACCCTCGAATTCCCCGCCGCGCAGACCGAAAACGTGCGACAGCTCGCCAAGCAGGTCCCCACCGTCGTCTCGGTCTACCTGGAACGCCCCGCCGTGCTGACCAGCATCGAAACGGCCGCCACCGCCGTGCTCGGCGACTTCGGCAGCAACGACACGGCCCTCGCCGACATCCTCACCGGCGCCGCTGAACCCCGCGGCAGCCTGCCCTTCGACCTGCCCTCCTCCGCCGAAGCCGTCGCCGCCTCCCGCGAGGACACCCCCTTCGACACGAACGAGCCCCTGCACCGCTTCGGCTTCGGCCTCCACTACGGCAAGTGACACACGCCTCACCCCCGACCCGCCCCAGCCGTATCTGTCCATGGCAGTGTCGAAGGAGAAACTCCCATGAGCACACCACTGAGCGCCGAGGCCGCGTCCTCCGAGCCCGCACCGCCCCGGGTCGGCGCCCGCTTCATCGTTCTGTTCACGCTGGCCACCCTGGGCATCTGGATGGCCATCAACACACCGGCGATGGTGACGCTGGCGCTCCGCGTCGGTGACGTCGATCCCACCGGAAAGAACACCAGCTACTCGATGGTCAGCGGCATCGGCACCCTGATCGCGGTCATCGCCAACCCCCTCTTCGGCAGACTGAGCGACCGCACCATCAGCCGCTTCGGCATGCGCCGCCCCTGGATGATCATCGGCATCCTCGGCACCGCGGTCGGCGCGGTGATCGTCGGGCTCAGCACCGGCCTCACCGGCGTCATCGTCGGCTGGGTGCTGATGCAGGCCTTCGCCAACGCCGCCATCGCCAGCACGTTCGCCGTCATGGGCGATCAGGTGCCCGAGGAACAGCAGGGCCTGATGGGCGGCCTGGCCGGGATGACCAGCGGCGGCTCCGTGGTCCTCGGCACCTTCTTCGTCCAGCTGTTCCCCACCCAGCCGCTGCTGCAGATGGGCATCCCCGTCGCCGCCGCACTGATCTTCTTCGCGCTGTTCGCCGCCCAGCTGAAGGACCGCCGGCTGAACAAGGCCGAACGCCCCGACTTCAGCGCCAAGGAATTCGCCGGGACCTTCTGGATCAACCCGCGCCGGGCCCCCGACTTCGCCTGGTTCCTGCTGTCCCTGTTCCTGATCTGTATCGGCATCGGCGTGGTCAGTACCTACCTCGTGTACTTCCTGGAAGACCGGCTGAACATCGCCGCCGCCGACCTGGCGAGCGCCGCATTCCGCGCCAACCTGGTGCTGATGGCCGTCAACACCGCGGTGTCCTTCCTCTCCGGCTACGTCTCGGACCGCCTCGGCAGACGCAAACCCCTGTTCGCGCTCGCCGCCGTCCTCGTCACGGCGGGCATCACGCTGATGGTCCTCGGCGGCAGCATGCCCTGGCTCTACGCCGGCATCGCCCTGGTCGGCGCCGGCTACGGAAGCCTGTCGGGCATCTACCTCAGCTTCGCCATGGCCACCCTCCCGAACAGCACCAACGTCGCTCGCGACCTCGGCCTCGTCAACGTCGCCCTGACACTGCCGTTCTCACTCGTGCCGTTCGCCGCCCCCGCCGCTCTCGCCATCGGCCACGGCTCCAACTACACGGCCCTGTTCCTCATCAGCGGTGCACTATCCCTGCTCGGCTGGCCCGTCCTGGCCCGCATCCGCAAGGTGCGCTAGGGCCATGACGAGGCGAGGCGTGATCACGAAGGTGCGAAACCGGAGTCCGGCTCGGTAGCTCTAGGGAGTCCTGCCAGAGCGGGCGGCGATCCCGCCACGCCTTCCGGTTCATCAGGCGCTCGTCAGTGTTTCGCTCCTCATCGAGATCGGTGTCGTGGTTGAGGGGCAACGGTGTGCTGGACATGGCGGGTAACGCCGACGAGTGGACCTCCACCCTTTACGCTCCCTACCCCGGCGCGCCCGCAGGGGTAGGGAGCACCGGAGACCGGGCCTTCGACCGCCACATCACCGGAGGCGGCGCGTTCCGCCACGACCGGGACCTGGCCCGGTGCGCCTGTCGGCACGGCGCCTACGAGCCGGACCTGGAAGCGATCGGCGTGGGCTTCCGCGTGGCGGCACCGGCCGCGTAGCGCGCCCAGCAGCCACACCTTCCTCGCCGACCGGCCCTGTACGGTCCCGCGACGGGCGGGCGTCCGCGGGGTGGTCGGCGTCGCTCAGGGCGAGGGTGCGCGGACCGGCCACGAGCACGGTGACGGCCAGCGCCACGGCACCCGCCAGGAACAAGTGGCTGCAGGCGATGCGGGCGAGGACGGCGCAGCGCCTACCTCACCGGCTCCGGCCCCTGGGCCGACTACCAGCCGGTCGAAGCGCTCCTGCACAGCGCCGGCTACTCGGCGGCACTCGCACCCCCACTTGCCGGAGTGGCGGCCCACGAACCAGCACGGGAGTCTCACCGGCCTCCCAGCACGATCCCAGCACGGGAAAAACCAGGGGCCCGACTCCAACGAGTCGGACCCCTTCAGTCAGAGCGGCGACGTGGTGGCGGTATGTCACCCGCTAAACGTTGAAGCGGAATTCGACCACGTCGCCGTCGGCCATGACGTAGTCCTTGCCTTCCATCCGGACCTTGCCGGCTGCGCGCGCGGCCGCCATCGAACCGGCTTCCATCAGGTCGTCGAACGAGACGACCTCGGCCTTGATGAAGCCCCGTTCGAAGTCGGTGTGGATGACGCCCGCGGCCTGCGGCGCGGTGGCGCCCTGCGGGATCGTCCACGCACGCGACTCCTTCGGACCGGCAGTCAGGTAGGTCTGCAAGCCCAGCGTGTGGAAGCCGGCGCGGGCGAGCGCGTGCAGGCCGGGCTCGGCCTGGCCGACCGACTCCAGCAGCTCCCGCACCGACTCCTCGTCGTCGAGCTCGAGCAGCTCGGCTTCGACCTTCGCGTCCAGGAAGACGGCGTCCGCCGGAGCCACCAGCTTGGTCAGTTCCTCGCGCTTGGCCTGGTCGGTCAGCACACCCTCGTCGGCGTTGAACACGTACAGGAACGGCTTGAGGGTCAGCAGGCTCAGCTCGCGCAGCAGCGACGAGTCGACCTCCTGCTGGGCGGAGAACAACGTCCGGCCGCCGTCGAGGATCTCCTTCGCCTTCTGCGCGGCCTCCAGCGCCGGCCGGTTCTCCTTCTTCGTCCGGGCTTCCTTCTCCAGCCGCGGCAGCGCCTTCTCCAGGGTCTGCAGATCGGCGAGAATCAGCTCGGTGTTGATCGTCTCGATGTCGGACGACGGGTCGACCCGTCCGTCGACGTGCACCACGTCGGGGTCGTCGAACACCCGGATGACCTGGCAGATCGCGTTGGCCTCGCGGATGTTGGCGAGGAACTTGTTGCCAAGTCCGGCCCCCTCGGAGGCACCCTTCACGATTCCCGCGATGTCCACAAAGGATACCGTCGCCGGTACGGTGCGAGCGGAGGCGAACATCTCGGCGAGCTTGTCCAGCCGCTCGTCGGGCAGCGGCACGACGCCCACGTTCGGCTCGATCGTCGCGAACGGGTAGTTCGCCGCGAGCACGTCGTTGCGGGTCAGCGCGTTGAACAGGGTCGACTTGCCGACGTTGGGCAGGCCGACGATACCGAGGGTCAGACTCACGGCCCGAAGTCTACGGGGCGGGTCCCGCACCCGGCCCGGCCGCCCGTTCACGCCTATGTCGGATTTCCGCCAGTCGAGCGGCTGACCTGCTGGCAGTATCGAACCCATGACAGCCACCGTGGCACCAGCCGACCAGGCTCTCTGGCGGGACGCCGAGCGCTGCTACCGCGCGGTCGCCTCGCGCGACGCCCGCTTCGACGGCCAGTTCATCACGGCCGTGCGCACGACCGGCATCTACTGCCGGCCGTCCTGCCCGGCGCTCACGCCGCGGCAGGAGAACGTGCGGTTCTACCCGACCGCGGCCGCGGCCCAGACCGCGGGTTTCCGCGCCTGCCGGCGCTGCCTGCCCGACGCCGTGCCCGGCTCGCCGGAGTGGAACGTGCGGGCCGACCTCGCCGCGCGGGCGATGCGGCTGATCGCGGACGGCGTCATCGAGCGTGAAGGCGTGCCCGGCCTGGCCCGCCGGCTCGGCTACTCCGAGCGGCAGCTCGGCCGGGTCCTGACCGCCGAGCTCGGCGCGGGACCGCTGGCCCTGGCCCGGGCCCACCGGGCGCATTCGGCGCGGCTGCTCATCGAGCTGTCCGAGCTGCCGCTGGCCGACGTCGCCTTCGCCGCCGGGTTCGCGAGCATCCGGCAGTTCAACGACACCATCCGCGAGGTCTTCGCCCGCACGCCGTCGCAGCTGCGCGCCGCAGCCGCCGCGGCTCGGCGGCGCGCGGGTGCCGTCGAGCCCGAGGCGGGCACCGCCGGGACCCGGCTGTCCCTGCGGCTGCCGTTCCGCCCGCCGTTCGACGCGGCCGGGCTACTCGGCTTCTTCGCCGCACGGGCGGTGCCCGGCGTCGAGTACGCCGACGAGCACAGCTACGCCCGCACCCTGCGGCTCCCGCACGGCGCCGCGTCCGTGACACTGACGCCACGGGACGGGCACGTGCGCTGCGACCTGCAGCTCGCCGACGTCCGCGACCTGGGGGCCGCCGTCACCCGCGCGCGGCGCCTGCTGGACCTCGACGCCGACCCCGAGGCCGTGTCGCGCGTGCTCGGCGCGGACCCCGCGCTGGCGCCCGCCGTCGCGGCGACCCCGGGTATCCGGGTCCCGGGCGCGGCCGACGGTCCCGAGCTGGTGCTGCGCGCGATGCTCGGCCAGCAGGTGTCGGTCGCCGCCGCGCGCACCGCCGCGGCCCGGCTCACCGCCGCGCTCGGTGATCCGGTCCCATGGCAGGACGGGGTGCTGCTGTTCCCCACCGCCGAGGCGGTCGCCGAGCGAGGTCACGAGGTGCTCCGCGGCCCGAAGCGCCGCGTGGACGCCATCCTGGCCGCCGCCGCCGCGCTCGCTTCCGGCGAGGTGGACGTGCACGTCGGCCGCGACTCCGCCGAACTGCGGGCCGAACTGCTCGAGCTCACCGGCGTCGGGCCGTGGACGGCGGACTACGTGCTGATGCGCGTCCTCGGCGTTCCCGACGTGCTGCTCACCGGCGACCTCGTGCTCCGCAAAGGCGCGGCCGCCCTCGGCATCGCCGACGACATCCCCGCACTGACCGAACGAGCGCAGGCATGGCGGCCCTGGCGGTCCTACGCCGGCATGTACCTGTGGCGCTCGAGCCAAGCCTGAAACCCGCAAGGAGAACCGACATGAGCATCGCCCACTGGGCCACCACCGACACCCCGATCGGCCCGTTCACCGCCATCGTCGCCGGCGACGGGGCCGTGCTGGCCTCCGGCTGGACGGCCGACCTGGACCTGCTGACTCCCCAGATCTCCCCCGCACTGCGCCCGTCCGGCCTGCAGGAGAAGCGTGACCTCGGCGCGGTGAGCACCGCGGTCCGCCGCTACCACGAGGGCGAACTGGACGCGATCGACGACATTCCGGTGCGCCAGCGGTCCGGCGAGTTCCTGCAGCACGCGTGGGACGTGCTGCGCACCGTGCCCGCCGGAAAGCCGGTCACCTACAGCGAGTACGCCGCGCTTGCCGGCCGTCCCGCCGCTGTCCGGGCCGCGGCTTCGGCCTGCGCTCGCAACGCGGCGGCGCTGTTCGTGCCCTGCCACCGCGTGCTCCGCATCGGTGGCGCGCTGGGTGGCTTCCGCTGGGGTGTCGATGTCAAGCGCTGGCTGCTCGACCACGAAACCCCTTATCGCGCTTGAGAAATCAGGCCATCTGCAGCTCCAAACTCGACCCGGTGCGGGACTTGCGCACCCGCAGCCGGGTCGGGATCCGCTGCCGCAATTCCTCCACATGGGACACCAGGCCGACCACCCGGCCCCCGGCCCGCAGCTCGTCGAGGATGTTCATCACCACGTCGAGCGTCTCCGAGTCGAGGGTGCCGAACCCCTCGTCGACGAACAGCGTGTCCAGCAGCGAGCCACCGGTCCCCGCGGCGACCACATCCGCCAGCCCCAGGGCCAGCGCCAGCGACGCGAGGAACGACTCCCCGCCGGACAGGGTCTTGGCCGGCCGGACCGTGCCGGAGAAGTCGTCCAGTACGTCCAGTCCCAGGCCACCCCTCGTGCCGTGCGATCCGGCGGCGTCGGAGTGCACGAACGAGTAGCGTCCCTGACTCATCGTCTGCAACCGCGCCGTAGCGGCGAGGGCGACCTCTTCCAGCCGAGCCGCCAGGACGTACGACCGCAGCGACATCTTCCGCGCGTTCTGCCCGCGCCCGTTGACCACGTCGGTCAGAGCGTCGAGCTCGGCGAACTCCTCCTCCAGCGGGCGTAACCGCTCGGTCGCGGCGCTCAGGCGTTCGGCGAGCGTGCCGAGCGCGTCCGCCTGTGCGTCCGCCGATCGCAGGACGGCGAACGCGGCTTCGGCCCGTTCTCGCGCCGACTGGGCCCCGGCCTTCGCCGAAGCGACGTCGACCTCGTCGTCCGGCCCGACCCCCGACAGGTCCGGCTCGCTCAGGGTGGCCCGCGCGGCCGCCTCGGCAGCATCGGCCTCGGCGAGGCGCCGCTCGAGGTCGCGGATCGTCACCTCGTCCCGCGCGGCGGCCCGCATCTCCGCAACCGTCTCGAAGCCGGCGCGGCGCAGGGCTTCCCCCACCTCGACGCGCTGACGCTCGAGCTGCCCGGCTGCGCTCGCGGTGGCGGCACGCGCCTCGGCCAGTTCGTCCAGTGCCCGCACGATCCCGGTCAGATGGGCACGCCGCGCGCCGACGTCCGTGTGCTCGCCGCGTGCCGCGTCGAGCCGTCGCGCACGCTCGGCGACGCGCTCGGTCAACGCCTGCCGCTGGGTTTCCGCCGCGGTGGCCTTCTGCAGTTCCGCCGCACGTTTCCCTTCGAGTTCCCGCTGCTCGGTCTCGGTCGCCTGCACCTGCTTGGCCAGTGCGGCACGTTGTTCCGCCAGCGCATCCAATCCGGCGATTTCCTTGCGCAACGCGGACAGCTCCTCGCCCAGCTGAGCGCCATCCCGGCCCCGCAAGCGTTCGCGCAGCGCGGCCAGCTTGGTTTCCGCGTTGTACCGGGCCGCCTCGGCCACCTTGCGCTGCCGCTCCGCCCGGGCCTCGGCCTCCTCGGCTGCGTGCTCCTGCTCCGGTGAGACGGCCTCGGGCGCCGCGATCGCGGGTGCCGGGTGGTCGGAGGAACCACACACCGGGCACGGCGATCCGGATGTCAGACGCGCGGCGAGCTCGGCCGCCATGCCGTCCAGCCGCCACCGGCGCAGCTCGAGAAACCGTTCGCGTGCCTCCTGATGCCGGTCGATCGCCTCCCGGGCAGCCGCTTCCGCGTCGGCCAGGGCTCGCCGCGCCGCGGGCAGGCGCTCCGCGTCCGCGACAGCAGCGACCAGGTCGGCCTCCCGTTTGCGAACCTCACCGAGCTTCGCTTCGGCGTCGATCGCGACGTCGAGGCGCTCCCGCAGATCCCGTGCGCGCTCCGGGATACCGGCGAGCTTTTCGCCGAGCACCTCGACCCGCGCTCGCGCGTCCGCCGCCGTCTCGGCGAAGCGCTCGATGTCCCGCTGATCCCGCGCCTGCTGTTCGGCCTCGGCGACGAGTCCGGCCAGTGCGCCGGCCTCCTCACGCAACTGCCCGGACAGCTTGCGCAGTTCCGCGGTGTCCACCTCCGCGTTCACGAAACCGGTCGCCGCCAGCGCCTGGGCCTTGTGATCCTCGGCGAGCCGGGCTTCGTCGAGCTGCGTCGCGCACCGGTCGGCCTGTGCCGCGACCGCCACGACGGTCGCCGCTCGCCGCGCCGCGGCGAGTTCCTCCGCCCAGCGGGCGCGTTCGTCCTCCTGCTCGGCCAGCACCGCGAGCCGCTGGTGCGCCTCCCGGACCCGGCGCACCCGCTCGGCGGCCGACAGCCGCTCGGCCAGCAGCTCGTCGGCCGACTCGCGCGCGGCTCGCGCACGCTGCTCGTCCTCCCGCGCCCGCTCAACCGTGGCCCGGATCCGCTCGCCGGTCCGCGCGACCCAGCCCGCGACGTCCTCCTCGGGCGCGTCCGCACCGGCCACCTGGGCGAATCGGGCGGTCCACTCGCGCAGCTCCTGGCGCTGCTGATCGAGTTCGCGCCGTTGCTCCGCCCGCCGTTCGCGGAACCACGCCTCGACGTCGGCGAACCGCTTGGTGCCGAACAGCCTTTCCAGCAGCTTCTCGCGCTCGTCGGTGTCGGCGCGCAGGAAACGGGCGAACTCGCCCTGCGGCAGCAACACGACCTGGAAGAACTGATCCGCGCTCATCCCCAGCAGGCGTTGCACCGTGCGCCCGACCTCGTCGATGCGCGTCAGTCCCTCGGCCGGCTGACCGGCGGGCGGTACACCGATCCATGTGAGCACGGCCTTCGCTTGCTGAGTGGTGGTCCCCTCGCCCCGCCGCTTCGGACGCTGGTACTCCGGGCTGCGCGCGATGCGCAACCGCTGCCCCTGCACGGTGAGCTCGAGCACGACCTCGGTCGGCTCCTCCGGATCCGCGAGGTCGCAGCGCAACCGCTTGACCTGCCCACGCGCGCCGGGAACGGTGCCGAACAAGGCGAACGCCACCGCGTCCAGCAGCGTGGTCTTGCCCGCGCCGGTGTCGCCGTGCAGGAGGAACAGCCCGTCGGCCCCGAGCGCGTCGAAATCGACGACCTGCCGGGACCGGTACGGGCCGAAGGCCGCCACCTCCAGCCGGTGCAGTCTCATGCCGCGTCCTCCCGGTCCGCCTTCTCCAGGGCCGCGCGCAGCAACCCGGCCTCCCGCTCGTTCGGCGGCGCCCCGCGGCAGTCGTCGAGGAAGCCACGGGCGATCTCCTGGTCCGAACGCCCGCGCACGGCGGCCGCGTACCGCAGCGCCGACGATGTCTTCCCGTTCTCCGGCTGCCATTCCAGGTGGACTGCGTGTGGAAAGCGGTCGCGCAAGGACCGCATCGCCTCGACGGGACGCACCGGATCGGTGAGCGTGACCGAGAGATAGCACTCGGCCAGCTCGTCGTGCGCCGGGTCGGCCAGCAGGTCCGCCAGGCGGCCGGTGAGCTTGGCCAGCCGGCGCGGGACCGGCAGCTCGTGCCGCCGGACATCCGCCAGGCCCGAGCCGTCGAGATCGACTATCCAGACCGATTTCCGTTGCTGTGCCTCGGAAAACGAGTAGGCGACGGGGCTGCCCGAGTACCGCAGGTGCTCGGCGAGCGTCTGCGGCCCGTGCAGATGCCCCAGCGCGACGTAGTCGGCCCCGTCGAACACCGAACCCGGCACCTGTTCGACCCCGCCGACAGCGATGGAGCGTTCCGATTCGGTGGGCGCGGCCCCGGTGACGAACGCGTGCGCGAGCACGACCGACCGCGTTCCCGGCGGCCGTTCCGCGAGATCGGCCCGGATCCGTCGCATCGCTTCGGTGAGCACGGCCGTGTGCCCGCGCGCACCCGTCACGCCGAGCGCCTGCCGGGCCGGTTCCGGCTCCAGGTAGGGGATGCCGTAGATCGCGACCGCACCGTGGGCATCGTCGAGCACGACCGGATCGGCGATCCGATCGATGGTGGTGCGCAGGTGCAGGCCGCCGGCCGCGGCGAACTCGCCGAACGCACCGAGCCGTGGCGCGGAGTCGTGGTTGCCGGACGTGAGGACCAGCTGCGCACCCGCGTGCCGGAGGCGCCCGAGAGCGCGGTTGGCGACCTGCACGGCCTCGGCCGAGGGCACGGCCCGGTCGTAGATGTCGCCCGAGACGAGGACGACGTCGACCCCCTCGGCGGCCACGAGGTCCGCGAGGTGCGCGAGCACGGCGTCCTGCTCGGCGAGCAGGTCCAGCCCGTGGAAGGTGCGTCCGACGTGCCAGTCGGAGGTGTGCAGGAGTCTCACGTGGCCCAAGTTAGGAGGAGGGTCCGACAGAAACCCGCAGACACACCGCTCAGCTTCACCCGAACGTGCGTTCGGAGAAGATCGGGAAGGGCGGGCCCGGTTTTTGTCGGTGCCCTCCGCCATGATGCGGTCACGTTCTCGACGATCAAGAAAGGAGGGCGGCAGTGGCCTCCACCGTGATCACCACGGCAGCCGTCGCGATCGCTGTGGTCCTGGTCGTGGCGATCGCCCTGCTGTGGCGGCTCTACGGCGACAGCGTGCGCCGCGCCGACGCCGCGGCTCGCCTGGTCGAAGCCGAGCGGTCACGCGTGGATCAGCACCAGGCGGCGCTGCGCAGGTACGAGGTCGCGTTCGCCTCGATCAGCGGCCGGGGCGAGCTGGGTGAGCAGGTCCTGGCCGAGACGGCGCGGGCGCTGGGGCTGCGCGAGGGGCTGCACTACACACTGCAGACCGACCTGGGCGGCGGTGGCTCGGCCAAACCCGACATGGTGCTGCGGGTCGGTGGCGACCGCAGTGTGCCCGTCGACGCGAAGGCCAGCCTCGCGTGCTGGGCGGAAGCGGTCGAGACCGACGATCCGGACGAGCGCATGGACGCGCTGCGGGTGCACGTCCGCAACCTGCGGTCCCGGGCCGCCGAACTGGCCGGCAAGGGATACCAGCGCTGGGCCGACGCGATCTACGGCACGGTGATGTTCGTGCCCTCCGACGCGGCCGTGGTGGCGGCGCTGGACACCGATCCGGAACTGCTGCGCTGGATGCTCGACCGGCGGGTGTTCCTGTGCGGGCCGACCGGGTTCGCGGTGGTGGCGTCTGCCGCGCTGTTCGCCGCGAGCGACCGGGCGGTCGTGGAGGACATCGAGCGGGTGCGGGCCGGTGCGGCGACGGCACACCGGGCGGCAGGAAACGCGGTCGAAGCGCTCAACCTCAGCAGCACCCACCTGCAGCGGTTTCTGTCGGCGCGACGGCGGGAGCTGGATGCGCTCGAAGGGTTCCGGGCAGCGGTGGCGCCGCTGTCGGACGCGGCAGGGAGCCCCACCGAGGTCGCCCCCATCCGGAGGGGGGACGAGATCGCAGCGAGTTAGCGAAATCCTGGGCTACCGGCGGCCCGCCAACACGGTCATCGGCGCCGAAACCGCTGATCAGGCCCGTTCCGGGCGGGCCGAAGCAGTGGCCTGACCCCATCCTCGGCGGGATGGGGAGCCGGTGATGCGCGCTACAGGTTACGGTGTTGCCTCGTGACCGCCATTCCCGATCGCCGGAGCGATTCCGACGCCGACGACGTGCCGCTGCCGTGGGATCAGCGTCCCATCGTCGGTGACCGCCGCGGCTTGCCGTGGTGGGGTGCTGTGCTCCTCGCCTTCGGGCTGGCGGTGGCCGGTGCGGTCATCGACATGCAGACCCGGCATGAGCTGGGATGGCTGTTCAAGGGCGCGTACTTCATCGGCGCGGTCGCGGCGGTCTGCGCTGTGCAGCGGCGCAGCCTGTTCGGGCCGATGGTGCAGCCTCCGCTCATCCTCGGAATCACGGTGCCCGGAGTGGTGCTGATGGTGTCCGGGATGCCGGAGAACAGCGACATGCTGAGTAAGGCGCTGGCCATCGGGACGCCGCTGATCAACGGGTTTCCGACGATGGCGGTCACCACGGGTTGCACCCTGGTACTGGGCATCGTGCGCATCTACCGCGAGCGAAACCCGGATCTGACAGCCAAAACCGGGGACGGCAAGCGGCCGACGGACCCGAAGCGTCCTGGTGGCGCGGGTCGCGGCGACGCCGGATCAAGTGGTCGGCGGCCGGCCGCCGACCGGCCCGGCGGCGCCGAGGACCGCGCCGGCGGCTCGAAGGAGGGTCGCACCGGTGGTGCGGCGGCTGCCGGCCGCGCGTCGGCCGGGCGACGCCCGGGACGCCGGCTGCCGCCGGAGGACGACCCTCGTCGCGCCACGGACACCCCTCGGCGGGGGCGTGCCGGCGGGGACTCCGGTGGTCGCCGCGCCGGGGAGGACGAGCCGCGCCGGGATCCCGCGGCGCGCGGCGGTAAGACACCGTCGGTGGGCCGGCGCCCTCGTCAGCGGGGCGTGCCGCCGGAGGAGGACGATCGCCGCGGCGGCGAGCCGCGGTCCGGCGGTGCCGCCAACCGTGCCCGGCGGGTCCCACCGCGGGCAGGCGACCCGGTCCAGGAGCCACGCCGCGCCCCACAAGGCCGCCGCGGAACCCCGCCACGCCGCCGCCCCTGGGACGACGACGCCTGACCTCCGCCAACAAGCCCGAGAGCGAGCTGCGCGGAACGGCATGGTGCCGGGTCATCGACGGGCCGTAGGTCCTGTGCTGGGGAGGGCGCGCCGCTGACCGGGTCCACGAGCCTTCGCGTGCACGGTCCCTGGTCGGCGTGACGCACGCTGCGGCGCAGGCTCAGCGGCTGATCGGGCTGGTGCGAGCCGCCGCGTACGCTCCCCGGGCCGCGGCGATGCTCCTCGATTCCTCGGACGACGTGCGCCGCGGCCGCGCTCCCGGCCGGCAGCGGCAGTTCGTACCGCGCGGTGCCCAGAAGCCGCGCGGCCAAGCACGCGACAACCCGGCCGCCCGAACCGACGGCCGAGCACACTCCCGCGGCACGCAGCGGTGAGGAGCGGCCACGGGGCACCACGAAGGCTCACCGCGGCGACCAACCGGCTCCCACCAGGCAGGCGGAGAGCAGCGCCGGCGACGAGGCGCCGCGAGGCTCGTCGCGCACTCCCCGTGTCGACAAACCCGCACCGCGTGGGCTCACAGCTGCACGGGCACGCCGCAAGGCTCGTGCCCAGCGAGCTACCCGGCACCGGCCACGACTCTCGCAGCGGCCACCCCGGCATCAGGATGCGGCTCACCGCAGCGGCCGTCGGGGCGCCAACGAGGTCGGCCCACAGCAGCGCCTGCCAAGCCAGACGCGCACCGAGCAGGGGCGCAGCCGAGATCAGCACACGAGTGCGCGCGGAGCGCGGAGCCCCGGCCAGCGACTCAGCAGGGCTACCCGAGGCGCTGGGAACAAGCCACCAGGCCGGCGCCCCACAGACCCACGAGCAGCACCGCACGCGCCACACCTCACCGCCGAGCAAGCACCCACGGTCGCGCACCGCGGGCCGACCAGCAGCCCCGACGCGTCACCTCGGTGCCGCGGTGGCCGGCAACCCGCGACAGCGGCGACGCGGCCGTGGCAGCGAGCTCCGCTCAGGCGCGGCGCAGTTCCCGGGGCAGGGCGAAGGCGATCTTCTCGTTGGCGGTGGTGACCTCCTCGACCTCGCCCCAGCCGCGGTCCGCCAGCCAGCTCAGCAGGTCCATCACCAGCACGTCGGGCACCGAGGCGCCACTCGTGACACCGACCGTCGTCACGTCCGCCAGCCACGACTCATCCACCTCGTGGGCGAAGTCGATCAGGTGCGCGTCCTTCGCGCCGGCCTGCTTGGCCACCTCGACCAGGCGCTGCGAGTTCGACGAGTTCGTCGAGCCCACCACCAGCACCAGGTCGCACTCCGGGGCCATCGCCTTCACGGCCGTCTGCCGATTCGACGTGGCGTAGCAGATGTCGTCGCTGGGCGGGTCCATCAGGTTGGGGAAGCGGCCCTTGAGCTGGTCGACGCGCTCCATCGTCTCGTCCACGCTCAACGTGGTCTGCGACAGCCACACGACCTTCGACGGGTCACGCACCTCGACCTTCGCCGCGTCCTCGGCCGTGTCCACCAGCTGCACGTGCGTGGGCGCCTCGCCCGCGGTGCCCTCGACCTCCTCGTGCCCCTCGTGCCCGATGAGCAGGATGTCGTAGTCCTGGCCGGCGAACCGGTTGACCTCCTTGTGCACCTTGGTCACCAGGGGGCACGTCGCGTCGATGGTGCGCAGGTTGCGCTCCTCCGCCTCGGCGCGCACGGCCGGGGACACGCCGTGCGCGGAGAACACCACGAGCTCACCCTCGGGCACCTCGGACGTGTCGTCCACGAAGACGACCCCCCGCGCACGCAGCGATTCCACCACGTGGCGGTTGTGCACGATCTCCTTGCGCACGTACACCGGCGGCCCGTACAACTCGAGCGCCTTCTCCACGGCGACCACGGCCCGGTCGACACCGGCGCAGTAGCCGCGCGGCTTGGCCAGCAGCACACGCTTGACGGGCTCGGAGACAGCAGTCATACCTCCAAGGGTACGGGCCGCCGCCCGCCCCGCCCGTGCCCCCACCGGCCAGCTTCCCACCCGGAATCTGTGCGTCCGGTCACCTCTGCCCGCCGCGCCGGTTGGGCTGACCGGCCCAGGTGCGGCACGCTGTACCCATGAAGCCGTTCCCGCTTCCCCTCCGCGTCGCCGCAGGCCTCGCCGTGACCGCCGCCGAGCGTGCCCGTGACCTGCCGAAGACGCTGCTCGGCCTGCCCGTCACGGTGATCTCCGGCGTGCTCCAGTTCTCCATGCGCATGCAGCAGCAGATCACCGAGCTCGCCATCCGCGGTGACGACGCCCTCTCGTCACTCCGTCCGGTCGAGGAGGCGCCCAGCTGGGCCACCTTCGACGAGGACCTGACCACGGACCAGTCGCCGGCCGAGGAACCGCTCGGCAACGGCCACCGCCCGGACGCCGTCCTCGCCGATGTCGCCGACAGCCCCTGGGAGCAGGAGGAACGCGCCCTGGGTGAGGAGCACGCCGAGGGCGAGTTCGACAGCCCGGCCGGCACCGGCGACGGCCCGCTCGGCCTGGACAACTACGACGAGCTCACGCTGCCCCAGCTGCGCGCCCGGCTGCGCCGCTTCTCCCTGGACGAGCTCGAGGAACTGCTGGCCTACGAGCGCGCCCACGCCAACCGCGCGCAGTTCGTGGGCATGCTGGCCCGGCGCATCACCAACGTGCAGCGCGCCAACGCCACCGGGGACGCCGACGCGGAGTGAGCGCCGAACCCACCAGCGCGGAGAACCCGTGGCCGGTCCGCACCGTCGCCCGCAAGATCGCCGAGTGGATCAACCGGCTCGGCTCGGTGTGGGTCGAGGGCCAGGTCACCCAGGTCAACGCCCGGCCCGGCACGCAGACCGCGTTCCTCACCCTGCGCGACCCGGCCGCCGACGTGTCCATGACCGTCACCTGCCCGACCGGCCTGCTGCGCGGCATCGAACCGCCGCTGCGGGACGGCGCGAGCGTGGTCGTCTTCGCCAAACCGACGTTCTACCTGGGTCGCGGCACGATCTCGCTGCGGGCGAGCGAGATCCGCGCGGTCGGCATCGGTGAGCTGCTCGCCCGCATCGAACGGCTGCGCCGCCTGCTCGCCGCCGAGGGCCTGTTCGCCGCGGAACGCAAGCGCCGCCTGCCGTTCCTGCCCAAGGGCATCGGCCTGATCACCGGCCGCGCGTCGGCCGCCGAGCGGGACGTGCTGGTCAACGCCCACGCCCGCTGGCCGGCCGCGCCGTTCCAGGTGGTCAACACCGCGGTGCAGGGTGTGCAGGCCGTGCCACAGATCGTCAAGGCGCTGCACATGCTGGACGCCGACCCGTCCGTCGAGGTCATCGTCATCGCGCGCGGCGGCGGCAGCGTGGAGGACCTGCTCCCGTTCTCCGACGAGACCCTGTGCCGCGCGGTCGCGGCGGCACGCACGCCCGTGGTCAGCGCGATCGGGCACGAGCCGGACACGCCGCTGCTGGACCACGTCGCCGATGTGCGCTGCTCCACCCCGACCGACGCGGGCAAGCGCGTGGTGCCGGACGTCAAGGAGGAGACCGAGCGGGTGCGGCAGCTGCGGGACCGGGCCCGGCGCGCCCTGCACGGGTGGGTGGACACCCAGTGCCGCCTGCTCGACCAGCTGCGCAGCCGCCCCGTCCTGGCCGATCCGCTGGGCCCGGTCGACCGCCGGGCCGACGAGATCGAGCTGCACCGGGAACGCGGCCGGCGCGCGATGCTCAACCTCGTCTCGCACGAACAGGCCGCCATCGCCGGCGCCCGCGGCAAACTGGCCGCGCTCGGCCCGGCGGCGACCCTCGAGCGCGGGTACGCCGTCGTGCAGTACCGCGACGAGGCGGGCAACCTCCAGGTGCTCCGGCACATCTCCGAAGTGGTGGAGGGAACCCCGCTGCGCGTGCGCGTTGTCGACGGATCGGTGCACGCGGTCGCGCACTCGACTGAACCCGGGGAGTAGGAAGTGCTGCGTTCCGCCCGAGCGACGTTCCTCCCGCTCACCACCGACGCCGCGGCGCGCGCCGGTGCCCGCACCGTCCTCGACCGGGCCGGTGCCGCCGAGGCCGCGGCCGGCGCCTGCTGGGTGTCGCTGCTGGCCGGGTGCGCCGTGCCCGGTCGCTGGGACCTGGACGTCCGCCTGCGGCAGCTGTCCGAGGCGACCTCGGCGTATGTGGGCACGAAGTGGTGGTTCAACGATGGCGCGCCGCACCGCAGGCGGGTCGCCCACGCGCAGAGCGACATCGAACTGGCGATCACCGAAGGTGACGGTCAGGAGTTCGCGACCGCCTTCGCCGGGTACGACCACGCGATGGCGAGCGCGGTAGTGTGCGCTCGTCGACCCGCGAGGAGCACAACCCGGTGACCGAAGAACTCGGCTATGAACAGGCCCGCGACCAGCTCATCGAGGTCGTCCGCGAGCTGGAGGCGGGCGGCCTTTCCCTGGAGCAGTCGCTGGCGCTGTGGGAGAAGGGCGAACACCTCGCGAAGCTCTGCGAGCGGCACCTGGAAGGCGCTCGTCACCGGATCGAGGACGCCCTGAAGTCCGTGGAGGACTCGACCGGCGACGAGGGGTGACATTCACCATCACGCCGCTGCCCTGCGAGCCCGCGCGAGTCTGCGAGAATCGTTACCCGCGCCAGCACGACCGTGGAGGGCAGCAATGACCAGCGGCACCCATTCCCCGAGCACGACCAGACGCCGGGAAGCGCCGGATCGCAACCTCGCGATGGAACTGGTGCGCGTCACCGAAGCCGCCGCGATGGCGGCGGGACGGTGGGTCGGCAAGGGTGACAAGAACGCCGGCGACGGTGCGGCCGTCGACGCGATGCGCCAGCTGATCTCGACCGTCTCGATGCGCGGTGTCGTCGTCATCGGTGAGGGCGAGAAGGACGAAGCCCCGATGCTCTACAACGGCGAGGAGGTGGGCAACGGGGACGGCCCGGCCTGCGACGTCGCCGTGGACCCGATCGACGGCACCACCCTGATGGCGAAGGGCATGCCGAACGCCCTGGCGGTGCTCGCGGTCGCCGAGCGCGGCGCGATGTTCGACCCGTCGGCGGTCTTCTACATGGAGAAGCTGGCCGTCGGGCCGGAGGCCGCGGGCGTGGTGGACCTGTCCGCGCCGGTCGCGGAGAACATCCGCCGGGTCGCGAAGGCCAAGCACAGCGACGTGTCCGACGTGACGGTGTGCATCCTGGACCGGCCGCGGCACGAGAAGCTGGTCCAGGAGGTCCGCGAGGCGGGCGCCCGGATCCGCTTCATCTCCGACGGTGACGTCGCCGGCGCGATCGCCGCGGCCCGCCCGACCACCGGCGTGGACATGCTGCTCGGCATCGGCGGCACGCCCGAGGGCATCATCACCGCCTGCGCGATGAAGTGCCTGGGCGGGGAGCTGCAGGGCCGGCTGTGGCCGAAGGACGACGCCGAGCGCGAGAAGGCGATCGGGGCCGGCCACGACCTCGACCGCGTGCTCACCACCGACGACCTCGTGCGCGGCGACAACGTGTTCTTCTGCGCGACCGGCGTCACCGACGGCGACCTGCTGCGCGGCGTGCACTACCGCGCCGGCGGCGCGACGACCCAGTCGATCGTGATGCGGTCCAAGTCGGGCACGGTGCGGATGATCGACGGCTACCACCGCCTGACCAAGCTGCGCGCCTACTCGTCGGTGGACTTCGACGGCGTGCTGACCGGCTCCCCCGACGACGACGTGGTGCCCCCGCTGCCGTGAGACGACTCCTGCTGGCCGCCGCCGCCTGCCTGCTCGCCCTGGGCGTGCTCGGACAGCCGGCGGCGGCCCGGCCGGACCTGGTCGGCGGCGTGTCCGCGGACCAGTCCTACCCGTTCGTGGCGTCGCTGCAAACGACCGCGGGCCGGCATTTCTGCGGGGCGTCGCTGATCGCGCCGCAGTGGCTGCTGACCGCCGCGCACTGCGTGCACGACCAGACGGTGAACGCGTTCACGGCCCGCGTCGGCAGCAACGATCGCACGCAGGGCGGCGAGATCGGCCGCCCCGACCGGATCGTCGCGCACCCGAACTACAACCCGAACGGCCCGGGCGGGGACATCGCGCTGGTCCACCTGGCGAGCCCGGTGCAGGCCGCGCCGGTCGGGCTGGGTACGCCGGCCGCGGCCGGCACGCCGGTCCGGCTGCTCGGCTGGGGCCAGACCTGCCCGGCTCCCGGGTGCGGAGCCGCACCGACCGGTCTGCAGCAGCTCGACACGACACTGGTCGAGGAGACGCGGTGCGCGGCGATCGACGCCGCGACGGAACTGTGCACGGACTCCCCGGGCGGCAAGTCCGGCGCGTGCTACGGCGATTCCGGCGGACCGGAGCTGCTCCGCGCCGGTGACCGGTGGCTGCTGCTCGGCCTGACCAGCCGCTCCGGCAACAACGACTCGACCTGCACGACCGCGCCGTCGATCTACACCTCGGCGGTGGCGTACACGCAGTGGATCGCCGAGCAGACCGCTCCCCCGCCGGCCGCCCCGGCACCCGCACCCGCGCCGGCACCCAGCCCGGCTCCCGCCCCGAGCCCCGCGCCGCCGACGACCACCGTGCCGACGACCACGCCGCCGACGACCACGGCGCCGGCGGCCTGATCACGGGTTGCTGGAGTGCCCGGGGAACAGGTGGGCCTCGGGGTCGAGCGCGACGGCGATGTTGTTCACCGCGGTCGCGGCCTCGCCGAACCCGGTCGCGATGAGCTTGACCTTGCCGGGGTAGGCCGCCACGTCACCGGCGGCGAACACGCGCTCCACCCCGGTCGCCATTGTCGAGTCGACGCGGATGGCCCGCTGGTGGATGTCCAGGCCCCAGTTCTCCAGCGGCCCGAGATCGGCCGTGAACCCGAGCGCGGCCACCACCGCCTGCGCGGGCAGCGCCAGCGCCTCCGCGTCCTTGACCCGCACCTCGACCTCGGCGAGCGCGCCGTCCGGCCCCGGGCGCAGCGCGGTGACCTCGGCGTCGGTGATGATCCGCGTCCCCAGTTCGCGGGCCTGGGTGACGATCGACTCGGCCGCGCGGAACTTCGACCGGCGGTGCACGAGCGTCACGCTCGCCGCGAGCGGGTGCAGCGCCAGCACCCAGTCGAACGCCGAATCGCCGCCGCCGACAACCACGACGTCCTGCCCGGCGTGCGCGTCCAGCGAGGGCACGAAGTGGACCATGCCGCGGCCGAGCCAGCCGTCCCCGGCGGGCAACGGCCGGGGCGTGAACTCGCCGATCCCGGCGGTGATCAGCACCGCGCGCGCGTGCACCACCTCACCGCCGTCGAGCACCACGTCCAGCCCGTCCGCGCCGCGGCGCAACTCCTCGGCCTTGCGCCCCAGCAGGTACCGCGGGTGCCACGGCGCGGCCTGTTCGAGCAGGCCCTTGACCAGGTCCCGGCCGCGCACCGCGGGGAACCCGCCGACGTCGTAGATCAGCTTCTCCGGGTACATCGCGGTGACCTGACCGCCTGCCTCGGGCAGCGAGTCCACGACCGCCGTCGACAGACCGCGGAACCCGGCGTAGTAGGCGGCGAACAGGCCCGTCGGACCCGCCCCCACGATCAGCACGTCCACTGACAGAGCCATCCGCGCGGCCACCCTTTCGCAGTGATCCAGGACACGTCCGATTCAACCATTCCGGGTGCGCAAACACACGAAGCGAGCACCGGGCGGAAGGGCCAGACTCGGGTTATGGCTGAACAGGAATACCGGATCGAACACGACACGATGGGCGAGGTGAGGGTGCCCGCGGACGCGCTGTACCGGGCCCAGACCCAGCGCGCCGTCGAGAACTTCCCGATCTCCGGCCGGGGCCTCGAGCGCGCCCAGATCCGCGCGCTCGGCCTGCTCAAAGCCGCCGCGGCGCGGGTCAACGCGCGGTTCGGGGTGCTCGACGACGACCTGGCGGCCGCGATCGCGGCGGCCGCCGACGAGGTCGCCGAGGGCAAGCACGACGCGCACTTCCCCATCGACGTGTTCCAGACCGGCTCCGGCACCTCGTCGAACATGAACACCAACGAGGTCATCGCGACCCTGGCGAGCCGCGCGCTGGGCATCGACGTGCACCCGAACGACCACGTCAACGCCTCGCAGTCGTCGAACGACACGTTCCCGACGACGATCCACATCGCCGCGACCGAGGCGGTGCTCACCGAGGTCATCCCGGCGCTGACGCACCTCGCCGAGACGATCGAGCGGCGCGCCGGGGAATGGCAGGACATCGTCAAGTCCGGCCGCACCCACCTGATGGACGCGGTGCCGATCACGCTGGGCCAGGAGGCCGGGGCGTGGGCGGCGCAGGTCCGCTTCGGCATCGAACGGCTGGAGTCCGGACTGGGCCGGCTGGGCGAGCTGCCGATCGGTGGTACCGCGGTCGGGTCCGGGTTGAACGCGCCGGAGGGCTTCGGCGCCGCCGTCGCCGGGGAGCTGGCGACGGTCACCGGGCTGCCGCTGACCGAGGCGCGCAACCACTTCGAGGCGCAGGCCAGCCAGGACAGCGTGGTCGAGACCTCCGGTCACCTGCGGACGGTCGCGGTGTCGCTGGCCAAGATCGCCAACGACCTGCGCTGGCTGGGTTCCGGTCCGCGCACCGGTCTGGCCGAGCTGCAGCTGCCCGACCTGCAGCCGGGCTCGTCGATCATGCCGGGCAAGGTCAACCCGGTGATCCCGGAGGCGACGCTGCAGGTCGTCGCGCAGGTCATCGGCAACGACGCGGCCGTCGCCTACGCCGGTTCGCAGGGCAACTTCCAGCTCAACGTGAACCTGCCGGTCATCGCCCGGAACGTGCTGGAGTCGGCGCGCCTGCTGGCCGCGGTGTCCCGGCTGCTGGCCGACAAGGTGATCGCCGGGATCACGGTCAACGGGGAGCGCACCCGGGCCTACGCCGAGGGCTCCCCGTCGATCGTGACGCCGCTGAACAAGTACATCGGTTACGAAGAGGCCGCCGCGGTCGCGAAGCAGGCGCTCAAGGAGCTGAAGACGATCCGCGAGGTCGTGGTCGAGCGCGGCTACATCGAGCAGGGCAAGCTGACCGAGGCCCAGCTCGACGAGGCCCTCGACGTGCTCCGGATGGCGCGCGGCGGCAGGTGAGCCGGCGTGGAGGCCACCCGAGCGGGTGGCCTCCACGCCGTTGTCAGCACGCCGTGGTCAGCGGCGGCGCAGGGACTTCTCCGCGAGCGCGGGCGGCGTGTAGTCGGGGTCGGCCGCATTGAGGTCGACGCCCGGCGGGACGATCTCGTCGATCCGGTCCAGGACGTCGTCGCCGAGCACCAGGTCCGCACCGGCCAGCAGGTCGGTGAGCTGCTCCGGCGTGCGCGGCCCGATGATCGCCGAGGTGACCGCCGGGTGCGAGCGGACGAACGCCAGCGCCAGGTGCGTCAGCGGGCGGCCCAGCTCGGCGGCGACCTTCTTCAGCTCGTTCGTCGCCGCCAGCTTCGCCGCGTTCCCCGGCATGGCGGGGTCGAACTTGTGGTTCTGCAGGGCGACCCGGCCCGCCTGCAGGTCCACATCGGACGGTGCCGAGTACCGGCCGGACAGCCAGCCCGCCGCCAGCGGTCCCCAGGTCAGCACGCCCATGCCGTAACGCTGGGCGGTCGGCAGGACGTGCGCTTCGATGCCCCGGTTGAGGATCGAGTACGGCGGCTGCTCGGTGCGGAACCGCACGTGCCCGCGCCGCTCGGCGACCCACTGCGCCTCCACGATCTGCTCGGCCGGGAACACCGACGAGCCGATCGCGCGCACCTTGCCGGCGCGCACGAAGTCCGAGAGCGCGGACAGGGTCTCGTCGATGTCGGTCAGGTGGTCGGGCCGGTGGACCTGGTACAGGTCCACGTGGTCGACGCCGAGGCGCCGCAGGCTGGCGTCCAGTGCCTTGGTCAGCCAGCGGCGGGAGTTGCTGCCGCTGCCGCCGAGTCTTTCGAAGTGCCCCTTGGTCGCCAGGACCACGTCGTCGCGGCGCCCCTTCAGCGCCTTGCCGACGATGACCTCACTCTCGCCGTCGGAGTAGATGTCCGCGGTGTCGACGAAGTTGATGCCGGCGTCGAGCGCGGTGTGGATCATCCGGATCGACTCGTCGTGATCCTGGTTGCCCCACGCGCCGAACATCATCGCGCCCAGTGTGTACTCGCTGACCTCGATGCCGGTGCCGCCGAGAATCCGTCGTCGCATGTCGGGTTCCTCCCTCGTAGTGCCTGTGCCGACCACGTTGCCGCCGGCGGGAGGAGCGGACCAGGCAACGTCCAGCCTGGGTCCGGCAGTACCAGGCAACGGGCTGCGACCCTGGGATACTGGGTGGCATGGACGGAGCTGATCTCGGGGCATTCCTCAAGGCGCGGCGCGCGGCGCTGGATCCGCGCGAGCTGGGACTGCCCGAGGGAGTCACCCGGCGGCGGGTGCCCGGGCTGCGGCGCGAGGAGCTGGCCCAGCTGGCCGGGATCAGCGTCGACTACCTGACCCGGCTGGAACAGGGGCGCGCGCGCAACGTGTCGGACGAGGTGCTCGATGCGCTCGCCCGGGCGTTGCGGCTGGCTCCGGACGAACGCACCTACCTGCACAACCTCGCCGTCCCGCGGCACAAACGGCCGGGCTGGTGCCCCGCCCAGCAGGTGCGGCCGGCGCTGCAGCAGCTGCTGGACGCGTTGGCCGTGCCCGCGTTCGTCTTCGGCCGCTACCTGGACGTGCTGGCCTGGAACGACCTCGGCGGCATCCTCACCTTCGACTTCGGTTCGGTGCGGGCCGAGGACCGCAACATGGCCAAGCTGTTCTTCCTCAACGAGGACGAGGCCCGTGCCCTGCACCCCGAGTTCGACCAGGTCTGCCAGGACCTGGTGGCGAACCTGCGGGCCGAGGCTGGCCGGTGCCCGGACGATGCGCGGCTGCCCCAGCTGATCGGTGAGTTGTCGCTGGGCAGCGACCGGTTCCGGCGGCTGTGGGCCGGGCACCACGTGCGGGAGAAGGCCCACGGCCACAAGCTCATCCACAACCCGCTGGTCGGCGAGCTGCACCTGCGGTACGAGACGTTCCGCCTGCCGGACGAACCCGACCAGGCGCTGATCACCTACACGGCGGAGCCGGGCTCGGAGTCCGAGCGCGCGCTGGGGTTGCTGGCCAGCTGGATCAGCACCGAGGACGTCGATCAGGCCACCCTGCGGCGGGCCGCCGGCGGCTGATGCTCACGGGACGGCGTGCGCGGCTCGGCGAGCTCGTGCGCGCTGCCGCCGCGGCCCGCTCTGCGCCCGGGCCCGGCGCCCGCCCGGTTGCCCGGCCACGGCCACCGGCCGTCCCGGCGCGCGATCAGCGCCGCGCAGCACACGCCGAGCACCAGCGGCAGGTGACTGGCCAGGCGTTCCCAGCCGACCCGGCCGCCCAGCGCGTCCAGCAGGGACAGCCCGCCCAGCACGGCGGTGAAGCTGAGCAGCACCGGTAGCTGGCTGCGGGCCTGCCCCGGTTTCACGGCCGCCCACAGCAGCGCGACCGCGACGGCGAAGTTGAACGCCGCGGACTCGTGCTCCAGGTGGGAGCCGGGCTGGACCGCCATCCCGCCTGCCATCGCGTGCGGCCCGGACAGCAGCGACACGGCGATCGACATCTGGGCGGCCGCGGCGAGCCCGAGTGCCCAGCGCGGCCAGTCGCCTCCGGTGGTGCGTGACGGCACGTGGCCCAGCACACGCTCGGTCACATCCGGCGCGGTGGCGGCCGGTTCGAGGCGCACCAGCCGGGTCACGGCCGCGGCCTCGTCCTGCCAGACCACGCATGCCGCGCAGCGCGTGAGGTGCTCGTCCAGCGCGGCGGGAGCCACCCCGGGGTCCTCACCGTCCAGAGTGGCCGAGATCGCCTCGCGCGCGGTCGCACAGTCCATACCTGCCTGGTCGTCACGGGCGGTGGGATAGTTCCGCCGCGCCGCCCCGCGATGTGGGACCGGTTGGGATTTCCCGGGGTGTGCGGTTCCATGGACGCCCGAGGATCAAGCTCGCGGGAGGAACGCGAAGTGGACGACGACGAGATCACCCGGCACGCCTTCCTGGCGGCCCGCGGCGATCAGGTGGCCGCCGAGCGCTTCGTGTCGGCGACGCAGCGGCAGCTGCACCGGCTGCTCACCTACCTGTCCGACCCCGGCGTGGCCGAGGACCTCGTGCAGGAAACCTACCTGCGCGCCTTCGCCGCCCTGCCGTCCTTCGCCGGGCGGTCACCGGCCCGGATGTGGCTGCTGTCGATCGCCAAGCGCGTCGCCGCCGACCACCTGCGCACCGGCCGGCGGCGCCCGCGGACCAACCAGGTCGAAGACTGGGTCGCGACCGCCGAACAGAGCGGCGCGCACACGCCGGACCACGGCCGGCTCGTCGTGCTGCGCACGCTGATCGCCGGGCTGGAGCCGGAACGCCGGGAGGCGTTCGTGCTCACGCAGGTCGTCGGTCTGTCCTATGCGGACGCGGCTGCGGTGTGCGAGTGCGCGGTCGGCACCATCCGGTCCCGCGTGTTCCGCGCGCGCGAGGACCTGACCGCCGCGCTCAGCCCGGCCCGCCGGGCCGCGTCACTGGGCTGAGCTCCAGCGGTGCTCGACGCGGGCCAGCCGCCAGTACGCGAGCGCCACCGCCCACACCACGACGAACAACCCGGCGACGATGTAGCCGACGTTGTCCAGGTCCAGGTCCGCGATCCACTCGATCAGCGCACCGGACCAGCCCAGGTCGTCCCGCGCGACACCGACCAGCTCGATCGTGCCGATGATCAATGCCACCGCGACGGACAGCCCGGTGATGACGAGGTTGTAGTAGATCTTGCGCACCGGACTGGCGAAGGCCCAGTCGTAGGCGAAGTTCATGAACGTGCCGTCGAGCGTGTCGAACAGGCTCATCCCGGCGGCGAACAGCAGGGGCAGGCACAGGACGGCGTACCACGGCAGGCCGGCCGCCGCACCGGACCCGGCCAGCGCCAGCAGCAGCACCTCGGTCGCGGTGTCGAACCCGACGCCGAACAGCAGCCCGACCAGGTACATCTGACCCGGACGGCGGATCGAGCGGGTGAGCCTGCCGAGGAAGCGGTTGACGAACCCGCGCGAGTCGAGCCGGGCCTCCAGCTCGGCCTCGTCGAACCGGCCGCGGCGCAGCTCGCGCCACACCTTGGCGATACCGGCCAGCGCGATCAGGTTCAGCACGCCGATCAGGTAGAGGAAGCCGCCGGAGGCGCCGGTGGACACCAAGCCCAGCACCCGGTGGGCCGAGGAGCCCTCCTCGGTCCAGCTCAGAACCCCCTTCGCGCCGACCGCGACCAGCACGGCCAGCACGACGACCACCGTGGAGTGCCCGAGGGCGAACCAGAACCCGACCGACACCGGGCGCTTGCCCTCGGCCATCAGCTTGCGGGTGGTGTTGTCGATGGCGGCGATGTGGTCGGCGTCGAACGCGTGCCGCATGCCGAGTGTGTAGGCGGTCATGCCCAGCCCGAAACCGAACACCTGCGTGCCGACCGTGTAGTGGCCGGGCACGACGAGCAGCGCGAGGATCCCGAACGCGACCACGTGCACAGCGACGATCGCCAGCAGCAGCAGACCGGTTCGGTAGGTGTCCTGCCGACGCCAGGACAGCGCGCGTGAAGTCCCCATGGAGACCGCCTTCCAGCACCTCGTGGATGGTCCTTCGCGCCGTGGCCGGTCTCCTGGCTCCGGATCGACATCCGCGGCCCGCCTTCCCGGACTCGCGTCCAGTGGCTGTCCCGGGCCGGGACTTCCCGTTCACAGTGGCGAGGGCCGCGCCGGTTTTTCACCGGACTTCCCGAGCACCACGGCTCGATCACCGTACGGTTCGCCGGCGGGCCGGGGCAAGAGCCATCCCGGTGACCAGCACCGCACGTCCCGTCCGCCTGGCCGGGATCGGCTGGTCCACCGGTCAGCGCGCCGCGGTCGCCTCGTCGATCAGCGACTTCGCCACCCGCTTCGCCGCCGCCACCGCCGTCGGCAGCACGTCCAGCGAAGCCACCACCGTGGCTCCCTCGATCAGGATCAGCAACGCCTCCGCCAGTCGTGCCGGGTTGCGCGCCCCGGCCTCGGCCGCGAGCTGCCGCAGGTAGTCCAGCAGCCACTCCTTGGAGGCCGCGATCACCTGCTGCGCCGGATGGTCGGCCGCGGGCAGCTCGGCGTGCGCGTTCACGAACGCGCAACCGCGCGCGTTCGCCATGCGCATCCAGTCGGCGAGGGCGTCGAACACGCGCAGGAGGCGGCGCTGCGGTGCCGAGCGCGGGTCCGCGTACCCGTGCACCCATTCCCGCCACCGCTCGTCCCGGCGGCGCAGGTAGAGCGCGACCAGTTCGGCCTTCGACCCGAACCGGTCGTAGAGGGTCTTCTTCGTGACCCCCGCCTCGGCGGCGATCGTGTCGACGCCGATCGCGTGGATCCCGTTGGCGTAGAACAGTTCCTCGGCGACCGTGAGGATCCGTTCGGCGGCTGGGGTCAGCGGCTTCTTCGTCTCCACGGCTTGACAGTACACCCACCGGTATAGCTACGGTAGCTATACCGATCTGTATACCTGGGAGGAGACCGTATGGGCCGGAACGTCATCCCCGGAGCCGGGTTCGTCCTGTTCTGGAGCTCGGGGTTCGTGGGCGCGACGCTGGGTGCCCGGTCCAGCGGTCCGGTGACCCTGCTCGCCTGGCGGTTCATCGTGGTGGGCCTGCTGCTCGGGGCGTGGTGGCTGGTCCGGCGGCGCTCGATGCGGCCACGCGACGTCGCGGTCCACGTCGGTCTCGGCGTGCTCTCCCAGGGTGCGTACCTGTACTTCACGTACGCGGCGGCGGATCTCGGTGTGCCGCCAGGCACGACGGCGTTGATCGCCGCGCTGCAGCCGATCGCCGCGGTGGTGCTCGGGCAGTTCGTGCTCGGGGAACGAGCCGGGGTGCGGCGATGGGCGGGCCTGGTGGCGGGGCTCGCCGGGGTCGCACTGGTGGTGGGCGGCGACCTCTCGGGACGCCCGGGCACCCCGGCACTGGCCTACGGGTTGCCGTTCCTGGCGATGCTGGCCCTGGTGGCCGCCACTTTCCTCGAACGCCGCACGGCGCCGGACGTGCCCCTGATGGACGGTCTCGTCGTGCAGTGCGTCACGAGCGCCGTGCTGTTCACCGGCATCGCGGCCGCGACCGGCCGGCTGACCCCGCCGCCGGTCCCGGAATTCTGGGTCGCGATCGGGTGGGTCGTGCTGTTTTCCACGTTCGGGGGATACGGCTGCTATTGGCTGGTGCTCCGGCGTAGCTCGGTGACCACCGTGTCCACCCTGCTGTACCTCACCCCGCCGACGACGATGGTGCTCGCCTGGATCATGTTCGGTGACACGATCACGCCGCGTGGTCTGCTCGGCCTGGTGGTGTGCCTGGCGGCAGTGGTGGTGGTCCTGCGCCGTCCGCGGAAATTGTCGGTGGACCGGGAGATGATGTCGGCATGTTCCTCGCCGACGTCGTCACCGCCTCCGCCGCGCTAGCGGCCACCCGCTCACGCAAGGCGAAGATCACGACGCTGGCGGACCTGCTCAACCGCGCGGATGAGCGGGAGCTGCCAGCCGTCGTGGCGTTCCTGACCGGACGGCCCACCCAGGGCCGGATCGGGACGGGGTGGCGCACGCTGGCCGAGCTGGGCGCGAGCCCGGCTGACACCGCGAACCTCACGGTGGCCGAGGTCGACGCGGTCCTCGGTGAGGTGGGTGCCGCTTCCGGCAGCGGATCGGCCCGGCGCCGGGCCCGTCTGCTGGCGGAGCTGTTCACCCGCGCCACCGAGGCCGAACAGCAGTTCCTGTTCCGCCTGCTCACCGGGGAGCTGCGGCAGGGAGCGCTGGAGGGCGTGATGCTGGACGGCATCGCCGCCGCCGCGAACGTGCCGGCCGAGGCGGTCCGGCGCGCGTTCATGCTGTCCGGGCGGCTGCCGGTCACCGCGCTGGCCGCGGTCACCGGTGGCGAGGCCGCGCTCGGGCGGTTCGGGCTCGAGCTGGGGCGTCCGCTGCGGCCGATGCTGGCGTCCCCGGCGGAATCACTCGGCGAGGCGGTGCGCGAGCACCCGTCCGCCATCGTCGAGTACAAGATGGACGGAGCGCGGATACAGGTGCACCGCGACGGCGACGAGGTGCACGTCTACACGAGAACACTGCGGGAGATCACCCAGCACGTCGGCGAGCTGGTGTCGCTGGTGCGCGCACTGCCGTGCCGGTCGGTGGTGCTCGACGGCGAGACGCTCGCGCTGGCCGATGACGGCAGGCCCCGGCCGTTCCAGGAGACGATGAGCCGGTTCGGCAGCACGCGCGAGGAGCAGGTGCGCGCGTTGCTGCTGCGGCCGTACTTCTTCGACTGCCTGCACCTGGACGGCACGGACCTGCTGGACAAGCCGTTGCGGGACCGCAACGAGGCGCTGCGCCGGGTGGCCGGCGAGCACCTCATCCCCGGCCGGTCCGAACCGTCCGATCCGGACGCGATCCTGGCGGCCGCCCTCGATGCCGGGCACGAGGGTGTGATGGTGAAAGCGCTCGAATCGCCGTACGCGGCGGGGCGGCGGGGCCGGGCGTGGCTGAAGGTGAAGCCGGTGCACACGCTCGACCTCGTCGTCCTCGCCGCCGAGTGGGGCCACGGCCGCCGCACCGGTTACCTGTCGAACCTGCACCTCGGTGCCCGGGACCCGGACGGCGGGCCGCCGATCATGGTGGGCAAGACGTTCAAGGGGCTGACCGACGAGCTCCTGGCGTGGCAGACCAGGGTGTTCCAGGAGATCGAGTCCCACCGCGACCGGTGGACGGTGTACGTCCGGCCGGAGCTGGTCGTCGAGATCGAATTGGACGGTGCGCAGGTGAGCACCCGCTATCCGGGTGGCGTCGCACTGCGGTTCGCGCGCGTGGTGCGGTACCGCCCGGACAAGGACCCCGGGGAGGCGGACACGATCGACGCGGTCCGTGCCACGTTGCGCGGATGAATAACTGCCGTGCGTGGCGGGGCTAATTCCGTGCACCTCGGCGTGGCACAACGCGGGACCAGCCGGTCTCGTCCACGGCGGCTTGCCGCCGGTGCGCTCCGCGCGGGCGACGATGATCAAGCCGTGCCCCGACGCAATGGCCGCCGGGGGTTGCGGCCGTGCCCCGGCCGGCGACCGGCCGCCGGATGTGGTGCCGGCGGAAAACGGTTCGCCTGCACCGAGCGGCACGTCGCCGTCGCCGCCGGGCTCGCCGCGCTGTTCGCCGCCGTGCCCGTCGCGTTCACCGTCGTCCGGATCGTCGGCGCCGCCTACCTCATCTACCTCGGTGTCCAGGCCATCCGCAAGCGCGGCACCATTGCGGACGAGGAACACACGACCGGTGTCCCGGGGCGCCGCGCCTACCTGTCCGGCCTGCTGACCAACCTGCTCAACCCGAAGGTGGTGACCTTCACGATCGCGTTCCTCCCGCAGTTCATCGACCCGGCGCTGGGCCGGGTCTGGTTGCAGTTCGTGATCCTCGGCGCGATCATGATCGCCTTCGAGTTCATCGTCGACGGCACCGTCGGCGTCCTGGCCGGCCGCATCGGCGGGTGGCTGCGCCGCAAACACGCCGCACGGCGCCGCATCGAGGTCACCAGCGGTGGCATCTTCATCGGCCTCGGCATCCGGCTGGCCGTCGACCACTGAGCAGGCCGCGGACAACGCCCCATCCCGCGCGGCCGCCCCTGGCCGCGCGGGATCATCAGGACGTCACGCGCGGCCGAGGAAGATCGGGTTGGTCATCGCCGCCATGGGTCCGAAGTTCAGTTCGGGCGACACGGCCGGGGCACCCGCGGAACCGTCGGCACGGCGGTGACGCACCTCGGCACGCACGTACGCCGACACCGCGGGCGTGGTCAGCCACGTCACGCTGCCGCTCCCGGAAGCGGGCAGGCTCTGCTGGAACACCTGTCCCTCGTCGGTGATCAGCCGCACGGTTCCGTTCGGCACACCCGACACGTCCAGGCGCACGGCCACCTTGTCGGCGTCGCCCGCGGGGAGACGGTCACCGATCCCGGCGGCCTGGCCGCGCGGCCCGGTCGCGACGAGCGACAGGTCGACACCCGCCGATTCGGCGATCCAGCTGCGCCCGGCCTTGATCCCGGCGAGAATCGCGTCGCGGGTGAGCGCGTCGGCGGAGACGACGGTCTGCGGCAGCCCGATCGTGTTGTCGGGGCTGTGCGCATCGCTGTTGCCCAGCGCGGGAACCCAGTTCCCCTTGCCACGCAGGGATTCCACCAGGCCGTTGTCCCAGTCGGCCAATGTGGCCTCGTCGTCCCACGTCCACGGGCCGTTCCACACCTCGACCGCGTCGAAGCCGGTGTAGCCGAACTTGAAGTTGCTCGCGACCCACGGGCCGTTCGGGTGCGCGGCGACGCAGAGTCCGCCGGAACGGTGCACCGCCTGCTGGTACTCGGGCAGTTTGCCGTCCCGGGACCGGTATCGCCAGTCGACGAACTGGCCGGGCCGCAGACCGAGCGCGAGCCAGTGCCCGTTGCGCGTGGTGACCTCCTCGCCGAGCATGATCAGCAGGTCGTCCCCGGCGAATTCGCCCCAGACGCCGTGGGACGAGGACGTGTTGTGCTCGGTCGAGGTGATGAAGTCGAGCCCGGCTGCCCGCGCGCCCGCGGCCACCTCGGCCGGCAGCCGCTTGCCGTCCGAGTGGACGGTGTGGAGGTGGCAGTCGCCGCGGTACCACCGGCGGCCGCGGGTCCGTGTCCGCTCGGGCGGGTAGTTCGGCCGGTACGCGGCGCCCGCGGGGCCGTGGGTGAGGGTCACCTCGACGCGGTAGTTCAGGCCCTGCGGGGCGATCATGTACGGGCCGAGCACGATGTACCACGTGCCGGGCGTGATGTCACCGGGCAGGTAGCCCGGGGTGGCCTCGGTGCGGCTGATCGTGAAGCGGTCGCGGAAACCGCCGGACCAGCCGCGGAAGCCGGCACCGCCGAGCGCGGTGCCGCGGTTGTCGAAGATGCCGATGTCGCACGAGTTGCCGGGCGTCCCGCTGGGCACGGCCGGCTTGTCGTAGCTGTAGACCACCGACAGCTGGTTCACCCCGGCGGGCACCTCCACCGGCAGGTAGACGAAGTCCGCGGTGCCCGGTTCGAACCGGCCGGTCAGCACCCTGGTTTCGGCCTGCCCCTCGGCCGCTTCGGCGAACGTCACCGGCGCGAGCGTGACCGCCCCGGCCACCGACGCCGCTTGGAGGAAGCCGCGCCGGGAAACCCCGCAATTCATGCACATGCGGCCATGTCATCAGCGGTGGGTGACCGTCGCGGGCCGCCGGACGGTCCACCGCGTGTCCAGAATCTGAACGAATGTCACACTTCCGACTTAGGTTCGGCTAAGCTAAGTTGCGAACCGTGAACGCGATCGTGTCGTCCCCACCGGCCCGCAGGACGCCGCGCAGGGCACCGGTGCTCCTGATGTCGTTGCTGGTGGCGCTGGCCGTGTCGGTCGCGCTCAGCCTGGTCCTGGGAAGCAACGACCTCGGGCTGGGCACCGCGGTCCGGGTACTGCTGCACGACGACGGCAGCGAAGCGGCCACAATCGTCCGGGACCTGCGCCTGCCCCGCACCACGCTCGGCGTGCTCGTCGGCCTCGCCCTCGGCGCCGCCGGGGTCCTCATGCAGGGGCACACCCGGAACCCGCTGGCCGACCCCGGCCTGCTCGGCATCAACGCGGGCGCCGCGCTCGCGGTGGCACTGGCCGCGCAGCTGTTCGGGATCGGCGACCCGCGCGGGCAGGTGGCGTTCGGATTCGCCGGAGCACTGATCGCCACCGCGGCGGTGTTCGCGATCGGGTCCAGCGGGCGCCAGCTCAACGCGGTGCCGATGGCGCTCGCCGGGGCCGCCGTGATGGCGCTGCTGTCGACCTTCACCTCACTGGTCGTCCTGAGCGACAACCCGACCCTCGACGTCTACCGCCGCTGGGTCGTCGGCTCGGTCAGCGGCCGGGACGCGAGCATCAGCGTCACCGTGTTGCCGTTCGTGGTCGCCGGGCTGATCCTGGCCATGGTCAACGCGCGCGCCCTGAACGCGGTCTCGCTCGGCGAGGACACCGCGCGCGGGCTCGGTCAGTCGGTCGCGGTGAGCCGGCTGGTGGGGCTCGCCGCGGTCACCCTGCTCGCCGGCGCCGCGACCGCCGCCGCGGGCCCGATCGCCGCACTGGGCCTGATCGTCCCGCACGCGGTCCGCGCGGTGACCGGTCCCGACCACCGGTGGCTCGTCCCGTGCTCGGCGCTCGCCGGCGCGGTGCTGTTGCTGCTCGCCGACGTGGTCGGGCGCCTGGTCGCCGGGCCCGCCGAGATCCCGGCCGGAATCACGCTCGCCGTCCTCGGTGGTGCCGCCTTCGTCGTCATCGCCCGGCGCACCCGGATGGCGAAGCTCTGATGGCGCCGCTCACCCGCACCGCCGCCCTCGGCGCGCGCCGGCACATCCGCGCGGCCACGGTGTGCCTCGTCGCGCTCGGCGCGTTGCTCCTGGTCACCGCCATCGGACTGACCATCGGGGAGTACCCGGTCACGCTCGGGCAACTGCCCGAGCTCCTCGCCGGCGGCGGCGCGCGGATCGACCGGCACATCCTGTTCGACCTGCGGCTTCCGCGCGCCGTCACGGGATGCCTCGCCGGCGCGTGCCTCGCCATGGCCGGCGCGCTGACCCAGACGATCTCGCGCAACCCGCTGGCCACGCCCGACCTCCTCGGCGTCACCGGGGGTGCGTCCGCGGCCGCCGTCGCGGTGATCGTCTCCGGTGGTGGCGCCTACCGGCTGGCCAGCGGAATCACCACCCTCGGGGTACCCGTCGCCGCGCTCGCCGGTGGCCTCCTCGCGGCCCTCGCGGTCTACGGCTTCGCCTGGCGCCACGGCGTGGACGGCTTCCGGCTGGTGCTGGTCGGCATCGGGTGCGGCGCCGTCCTCACCGCGCTGACCAACTGGCTGCTCATCCTCGCCGGCATCAACAGCGCCGCCCAGGCGACGGTGTGGCTGGTCGGGTCCATCAGCGCGGTCAGCTGGGACCAGGCCGTCCCGCTGATCGTTCTCGCCGCGCTGCTCGTCCCGGCCGCGCTCACGCTGCCCCGCACCCTCGCGGTCACCCAGCTCGGCGACGACGCGGCCGCCGGGCTCGGCGTGCGCGTCCAGACCACGCGGCTGACGACCATCGCGGTGGCCGTCGGGCTGACCGCCGCGGCCGTCGCCGCCGCCGGGCCGGTCGGCTTCGTCGCCCTGGTGACCCCGCAGATCATGCTGCGGCTCACCGGCGGGTCCCGGCCGCCGCTGGTCGCGTCCGCACTCGGCGGCGCCCTTCTGGTCCAGGCCGCCGACCTGCTGGGCCGCACCGCCTTCGGGTGGGAGGTCCCGGTCGGCCTGATCACCGCCGCGATCGGCGCCCCCTACCTCATCTGGCTGCTCCTCCGACGTCGTTGACCCCGAAGAAAGGTGACTCCATGACGACCACCCGCCGGACATTCCTCACCGGCAGCCTGGCCGTGGCCGCGACCGGTCTCCTCGCCGCCTGCGGTTCGAGCGGATCGAACCCGGCCGCGAGCGGCGGCGCCTGGTCGTTCACCGACGACCTGGGCACCAAGGTCGATCTCGACGCCCGTCCGGCGCGCATCGCCGGCCTCACCGACGCCGTCGCGTCGCTGTGGAACTACGGGATCACCCCCGCCGCCGCGTTCGGCTACACGGCGATGGCCGACGACGTGAACTTCCGCGGCCGCGACCTCAGCCAGGTCAAGGAAGTCGGCCGGACCTACGGCGAGATCGACATCGAAGCCCTCGCCGCCGCGAAGCCGGACCTGATCCTCACCCACGCCTACCCGGTGGACAGCGCCGGGACCATCGACCGGAACGCGCCGCTGTACGGGTTCAAGGACGTGACCCAGCAGCGGGCCGTCGCCGAGATCGCACCGATCGTGGCGCTCAAGATGGCGGGGTCGGCGACCGGGGTCGTGAATCGAACGGCCGAGCTGGCGCGGGCCCTGGGCACCGAGCCGGCCGCGGCGGGGCGGCAGGACTACGAGAACGCGCGCACCCGGCTGCAGAACGCGGCCGCGAAGGGCCTGACGGTGATGGCCGTCGCCGCCTATCCCGGGGACGGCGTCTACATCGCGAAGGCCGCCGACGACCCGGCCCTGCGCAGCTACACCGAGCTCGGCCTCGCCTACCCCGACCCGGGCGGCTCGAAGTACTACTGGGAGCACGTGAGCTGGGAGAACATCGGCAGGTACCCGACCGACGTGGTGCTGTACTCGCTGCGCGCGATGGACAAGAACGCGCTGATGCAGCAGGTCACGTTCGCGCGGATGCCCGCGGCCGCGGCCGGGCAGGTCTTCCCGTGGGAGTTCTCGTCGATGGACTACGCAGCCCAGGCCCGCACGATCAACACCCTCGCGGCGAACCTCGAAACCGCGCACAAGGTCGTCTGAGCCCTCCCCCGACGCCCCCTGACCAGCCAACACGCCACGTGCCGCGTGTTTGCTGGTTCGGCGCGGTGTGTTTGCCGCCCGTGGCGGCGTGTTCGCCCACGCGCGCGGCATGTTTGCCCACGCGGGCGGTGGGTGGCGGCGGGTTGGCCGGGGGCGTCAGGTCAGTCGCGGGGTGGCCAGGTCCTGCGGCGCGTCCGTGCCCGCGCGCGCCCACCGCAGCAGTCCGGCCACGTCGATCCCGTGCGGAGCCTGCGCCGCGTACGGCTCGATGGCGGCCGCGCCCCGGGCCAGCAGCGAGGAAGCCCCCTTGAGGTTCCCCCGCGCGGAGTGCGTGAGCCCGACCGCCAGCTGCGCCAGGCCCTTCCACAACGCGCGATCCGGCCCGTCCGAGGACTTCCACGCGTCCTCGAACACCTCGTGCGCGTGGAACGGGCGGCCGGCGTCGAGCAGGCGCTGCGCCTCCGTCACGGTTTCCGCGGGTGTGCGCACCAGGCCCTCCGGCTGGCGCGACACCCCGGGCGCTCCGTACGGCAACGGGCGCCCGAGCCCGTCGCGGGGGCGGGCGTTGCGCGGCCGCCCCTCGGCGTCGCGGTCCCGATCGGCCATGGTCACGATTGTGCCGTAGTCTGGGGACTCGTGCGTTTTCTCGATGGCCACGGGCCCGCTCACGACCTCACCTACGACGATGTCTTCCTCGTCCCCAGCCGGTCGGGCGTGGAGTCGCGTTTCGACGTCGACCTGTCCACCGTCGACGGCACCGGCGCGACGATCCCGATCGTCGTCGCGAACATGACCGCCGTCGCCGGGCGGCGGATGGCCGAGACGGTCGCCCGCCGCGGCGGGCTGGTCGTCCTGCCCCAGGACGTCGACCCGGCCGCGGTCGCGGACATCGTCGCCTGGGTGAAGCACCGGCACCCCGTCTGGGACACCCCGCTGGTCCTCACCGGCGGTGACGCGGTCGCCGACGCCCTCAACCTGATCGGCAAACGCGCGCACGGCGCCGTCGTCGTGGTCGACGAGGACGGGCGCCCGCGGGGCGTCGTGGACGAGGCCGCGTGCACCGGCGTCGACCGGTTCGCGCGCGTCGCCGAGGTCGCGTACGAACCGGCCGTCACCTGCCCGCTGGACACCCCACCACGGGAGGTCTTCGAGCGCCTGCACGCCGCGGGTGCGCAGGTCGCGCTGGGCGTGGACGCCGACGGCAGGCTGGCCGGCATCCTCACCCAGACAGCGGCGCTGCGGGCCGGGATCTACACCCCGGCCGTGGACGCGCAGGGCCGGCTGCGGGTCGCGGCCGCGGTCGGGATCAACGGGGACGTGGCGGCGAAGGCCGGGTCGCTGCTGGCGGCGGGCATCGACACGCTCGTGGTGGACACCGCGCACGGCCACCAGGAGAAGATGATCGCGGCGCTGAAGGCCGTCCGCTCGGTCTCACCCGCGGTGCCGGTGGTGGCGGGCAACGTCGTCACCGCGGAGGGCACCCGCGACCTCATCGCGGCCGGGGCGGACGTGGTCAAGGTCGGCGTCGGGCCGGGCGCGATGTGCACGACCCGGATGATGACCGGCGTCGGCCGCCCGCAGTTCTCCGCGGTGCTGGAGTGCGCGAAGGCCGCGCGGGAGCTGGGCAAGTACGTGTGGGCCGACGGCGGCGTGCGGCACCCGCGGGACGTCGCGCTGGCCCTGGCGGCCGGCGCGTCCGCGGCGATGGTCGGCTCGTGGTTCGCCGGCACCCACGAATCCCCCGGCGACCTGCGCTACGACGAGCACGGACGGCCGTACAAGGAGTCGTTCGGCATGGCCAGCAAGCGTGCCGTGGGCGCCCGCACCCGCACCGACAACGTGTTCGAGCGGGCGCGCAAGGCGCTGTTCGAGGAGGGCATTTCCTCGTCGCGGATGCTGCTGGACCCGCAGCGCCCCGGGGTCGAGGACCTGCTCGACTCGATCTGCTCGGGGGTGCGGTCCGCGTTCACCTACGCGGGCGCCCGCGACATCGAGGACTTCCACCGCAGCGCGGTGGTGGGCATCCAATCGGCCGCCGGTTTCGCCGAGGGCCGGCCGCTGCCCGCGGGCTGGTGAGCCGCGCGGGCCGCCCCCGGCAGGAGGCGGCCCGCCCGGCACTCAGCCGTGGTCCTCGAGCATCTCGGTGACCAGCGCCGCGATCGGCGACCGCTCCGAGCGGGTCAACGTGACGTGCGCGAAGAGCGGGTGGCCCTTCAGCTTCTCGATCACCGCCGACACCCCGTCGTGGCGGCCGACCCGCAGGTTGTCGCGCTGCGCCACGTCGTGGGTGAGCACCACGCGGGACGCCGCGCCCAGCCGGGACAGCACCGTGAGCAGCACGTTGCGTTCGAGCGACTGCGCCTCGTCGACGATGACGAACGAGTCGTGCAGCGAACGGCCGCGGATGTGCGTGAGGGGCAGGACCTCGAGCATGCCGCGGTCGAACACCTCGTCCAGCACGTCCTGGCTGACCAGGGCACCGAGCGTGTCGAACACGGCCTGCGCCCACGGCTGCATCTTCTCCTGCTCCGACCCCGGCAGGTAGCCGAGGTCCTGGCCGCCGACCGCGTACACCGGGCGGAACACGACCACTTTCCGGTGCTCGCGGCGTTCCATCACCGACTCCAGGCCCGCGCACAGCGCGAGCGCCGACTTGCCGGTGCCCGCCCGGCCGCCGAGGGAGACGATGCCGATGTCCGGGTCGAGCAGCAGGTCCAGCGCGATCCGCTGCTCGGCGGACCGGCCGTGCAGGCCGAACGCCTCCCGGTCGCCGCGCACCAGCTTCACCTTCTTCGCCGGGGTCAGCCGTCCCAGTGCGCTGGAGGAGCCGGAGCCGGCGACGAGCCGCAGACCGGTGTGGCACGGCGACTCGCCCACCTCGGGCAGCCCGTACTCGGTTAGGTCCACGACACCGTCGCGGAACAACGCGTCCACCGCTTCCTGCGGGACCTCGACGTCGAGCATCCCGGTCCAGCCGGACGGGGTGACCTCGAGCGCGCGGTACTCGTCGGCGTCCAGCCCGACCGCACCGGCCTTGACGCGCAACGGGATGTCCTTGGTGACCAGGGTGACCGTCGTGCGCTCGACCTTGAGGTTGAGGGCGCAGGCGAGGATGCGGTGGTCGTTGGAGTCGGTGCGGAACCCGGGCGGCAGGACCGTCGGGTCCGAGTGGTTCAGCTCGACGTGCAGGGTGCCGCCGGCGTCACCGATCGGGATCGGCGCGTCCAGGCGGCCGTGCTTGAGCCGCAGGTCGTCGAGCTGGCGCAGGGATTCCCGCGCGAACCAGCCCAGTTCGGGGTGATGCCGTTTCGCCTCCAGTTCACTGATCACGACCAACGGCAGGACCACGGCGTGCTCGGCGAATCTCGTGATGGCCCACGGGTCGGCCAGCAGTACCGAGGTGTCCAGGACGTAGGTGTGCTGCCCGGGAACGGTACTCGGGGGTTCTGCGGTGCCCTCCGCGGAATTCGATGAGCGGCCGGCGGCCTTACGGGACGAACGCTGCGTAGTCACGACGGCATCTCCCTCGTGGACGTGGCACCACGCCCACACTCGCTGGGCCGGGCACCACCCTGGCTGGTCCGCTCTTCGCTGTCGCTGCCGCGTCAGCGCGCAGGGCCACGAGGGCCGGGTGCCGGCCCCCTCGTGGGTATCGCGAACGGCTCACGCGCCGTCAGCTCTACAACCGCCACTACCAGGGCCTCCCGTGATGGTCCGCAAGGTCACGAGCCATCACTTCGGAAGTTACCTGCGTCGGCCGCTTGATGCAGGCAGCCGAGCAGGTGATTCACCAGGTTGTCATCTCACCGTCGGTAGAGGAGAACGGCGGAACTGACCACGGTGGGTGTTGTCAAGTACCGAAACGGCGGTGCCGCCAGGCGTAGTCGCGCAGCGCGCGCAGGAAGTCGACGCGGCGGAACGCGGGCCAGTACGCCTCGGTGAACCAGAACTCGGAGTGCGCGGACTGCCACAGCAGGAAACCGGAGAGGCGTTGCTCACCGGAGGTGCGGATGATCAGGTCGGGGTCGGGCTGTCCCGAGGTGTAGAGGTGCTCGGAGATGTGGTCGACGTCGAGGATCTTCGCCAGCTCGCGGATCGGGGTGCCCTCGTCGGCGTGGTGGAGCAGCAGCTTCTTGACCGCGTCGGCGATCTCCTGCCGCCCGCCGTAGCCGACGGCGACGTTGACCTCCATCCCGGTGCGGCTCTCGCTGCTGGCCGCGGCGGATTGCAAGCGTTTGGCGATCGGCTCGGGCAGCAGGTCCAGCGCGCCCACCACCCGGATGCGCCACGGGTTCCCCGGCTGGGCGAGCTCGTCGACGACGTCGGCGATGATTTCCAGCAGTGGTTCGAGTTCCTCGCTGGCGCGGCTGAGGTTGTCGGTGGACAGCAGCCACATCGTCACGACCTCGACCTCGGCCTCGCGGCACCAGCTGAGGAAGTCGGCGATCTTGCGGGCGCCGGCGCGGTGCCCGTCGGAGACGTCGGTGAAGCCGGCTTCCCGCGCCCACCTGCGGTTGCCGTCCAGCATGATCGCGATATGTCGCGGATGCTTGCCGGCCGCCTGCTGGATCAGCCGGCGGCTGTACACGCCGTAGACGACCTTGGACGCGAAGGAGCGAAGACTCACGTCCAATCAATGTACGCAGGCGTCCGGAGTGGCGTGGGGCGGGCCACGCTTGGCTGGCGCGGAACCTACGGGGCCGTAACCTGGTGGGTGTGACCGTTGAGACCGAACCCCCGTCCTTCGTCGACACGCGGCCCCGGCTCCGCGGGCATATCCACTTCTGGACGTTCTTCGGCGCGCTCGCCTGTGTGGCCGCGCTGGTCGCTTTCGCCGCCACCACGGTGTCCGGCCTGGCGGTGCTGGCCACCTCGGTGTACGGGGTGACCGTGCTCGGCGTGTTCGGGGTCAGCGCGCTGTACCACCGGCGGCTGTGGAGCCCGCGTGGCTACCAGTGGATGAAGCGCGCCGACCATTCGATGATCTTCCTGTTCATCGCGGGCACGTACACCCCGTTCACGCTGCTGGCGATGTCGAAGCCCACGGGGTACGTCGTGCTCGCCGTGGTGTGGGGCGGGGCGGTGGCCGGGGTCGCGCTGAAGATGTTGTGGCCGGGCGCGCCGCGCTGGCTCGGCGTGCCGATCTACGTCGCGCTCGGCTGGGTGGCGATCTTCGTGCTGCCCGAGCTGGCCACGCACGCCGGTGTCACGGCGCTCGTGCTGCTGCTGGTCGGTGGCGCGTTCTACACCGCCGGCGCGGTCTTCTACGGGGTCAAGTGGCCCAACTACTGGCCGGACACGTTCGGGTATCACGAGTTCTTCCACGCGTGCACCGTGCTCGCCGCGGTTTCGCACTACATCGCGGTCTGGCTGGCCCTGTCGGCCTAGGCTCACGTGGTCCCGGCCGCGCCGGCGGCGGGCAGCGCGGCTACCGCAGCATCGCGGGGCGGAGGAACGGTTCCGGCACCGCGAAACCGTCCACCAGCAGCCGCGCGTGCGGGCGCAGCTCCGCGCACAGGTCGTTCACCGCGGCTACCACGGCCTTCGCCCGCGGCGAGGTGAGCCGGCCGTGTTCGAGGAACCAGGCGCGGTCCTCTTCCACGTTCGACAGCACGTACAGGTCGCACAGCCGGTTCAGCAGCGCCCGCGCCTCTTCGTCGGCGCAGCGGTCGATGGCCGCGACGAACGCCTCCAGCACGACCCGGTCGACGTGCACCCGCGCCGCGCGCAGCACGTGGTCCTGCGCGTCGTTGAACACCTCGAACGGGTCCGCCTCCGCCGCCCGCCGCAGCCGCCGCGCGCAGCCCTCCAGCACGTGCTGCTCGCGGTCCTCGAACAGCTTCAGCTGCCACCCGCGGTCGAACAGCACGCCGTCGTCGTCCCGGCCGGGAGCGGCGTCCACGAGCCGCTCGATCACCTTGCGCGCCGCGGTCCGCTCGATCACCGTGCCGACGAACTGTTCGGCGACCAGCCGGGCGGTGGCGAGCGGGCTCAGATCGGCGAAGTGGTCGCGGTAGCTGGTCAGCAGCCCCTTCGCGACCAGTTGCAGCAGTACCGTGTTGTCGCCTTCGAACGTGGTGAACACGTCGGTGTCGGCCTTGAGCGCCGGCAGCAGGTTCTCCGCCAGGTATCCCGCGCCGCCACACGCTTCCCGCGTCATCTGGATGGTCCGGGTCGCGTTCCAGGTCGCGACCGCCTTGATCCCCGCCGCGCGTGATTCCAGCTCCCGCTGCGCGTGTTCCCCGGCTTCGACGGAGCTCTGCAGGTCGTGCAGGGTGCGGGTCAGTTCCTCGTGCGCGAAGTGCAGCGCGTAGGTCCGGGCGACGGCGGGCAGCAGTTTCCGCTGGTGCGCCCGGTAGTCCAGGAGCACGACCTCGCCGGAGCCGTCGGGCCGGCCGAACTGTCGGCGCTGCTCCGCGTAGCGGGTGGCGATCGCGAGCGCCCTCTCGGTGGCGTGGATCGCCCCGCCGGCCACGCTGACCCGGCCGCGGATCAGCGTGCCCAGCATGGTGAAGAACCGGCGGTTGTCGCTCTCGATCGGGCTCGTGTACGTCCCGTCCTCGGTCACGTCGCCGTAGCGGTTGAGCAGCGCGTCGCGCGGCACCCGCACGGAGTGGAACGTCAGGCGCCCGTTGTCGACGCCGTTGAGCCCTGCCTTGCGGCCGTCGTCGCCGATCTCCACGCCCGGCAGCGGTGCGCCGGCCTCGTCGCGGATCGGCACCACGAACGCGTGCACGCCGCGGCTTTCCCCACCCGTGACGAGCTGCGCGAACACTACCGCCATGCGGCCGTGCCGGGCGGCGTTGCCGATGTAGTCCTTGCGCGCCTGCTCGTCCGGGGTGTCGATGACGAACTCCCGGGCGGCCGGGTCGTAGGTCGCGGTGGTGCGCAGGTGCTGCACGTCGGACCCGTGCCCGGTCTCGGTCATCGCGAAGCAGCCGAGCAGGTCCAGGTCCATGATCCGGGCGAGGTAGCGCTCGTGGTGGTGCGCGGTGCCGAGCAGCTGGATCGCGCCGCCGAACAGGCCCCACTGGACCCCGGACTTCACCATCAGCGACAGGTCGCCGAAGCCGAGCATCTCGAACGACACGACCGAGCCACCGATGTCCCCGCCGCCGCCGTACTCCCGGGAGAAACCGAGCCGGTGCCAGCCGCTCTTCGCCAGCTCACGCAGGCGCTCCAGCACCCAGGCCCGGTACTCCTCCGTGCTCAGGTCGTAGGGCTCCTCGTGGTCGTAGTCCGCGAACTGCGCGCGAATCTCCCGGCGCAGCTGGGCCCACTGTCCATCCAGTACCGCGGTCAACGCATCGGGGTTCATGTTCCTACTCTGGCGTAACTTCCGCGGTCCCGCAGGGCGAGCTCAGCCCAGATCCGGTCCCTCGCGGCGCAGTTCGCCCACCTTCGACATGGCCTCGCGCAGCTCACCCAGCCACTGCTCGGCGTGCTGCCCGACCAGGCGAACGGCCCAGGCCAGCGCGTCCGACCGGGACCGCGCCACCCCGGCGTCGACGAGGGTGTCGAGCACCAGCCGCTCGGGCTGCCGCAGCCGTGTCATCACCGGCACGGACTGTGTGGTGAACAACTCCTCGCTGCCGCCCAGGCGGGCACCCCAGGACACCTTGCGCTGGTACCGGTGCTCGGCCTGCCGCGCGATCTCGATGCGCTGCTCGCGGGTCTCCTCGCGGAACCGGCTGATGCGGCCGGCCTCTGCCGCGGCGCGTGCGGCGTCGTCGGCGAACTCCTCGGTCAGGGCCGGCAGCTCACCGACGACCAGGATCTCCTCACGGTCGACGGTGATGTCCGGGGTACCGGTGAACCAGCCGTCGGGCAGCCGGCCGGCGAACCAGCCCACCGCGTCGTCCGCGGGCGGCACCTCGGCCTGCCCACGGCCCTTCCAGCCTCGTCCCCACTGCGCGTGCGTCCGCATCGGTCTCGCCTCCAGCGATGATTACTTGATTACATCGCTATCGACGCTACTCGGGTACCGCGCGGTCAGGACCGGTGTTCACTGCCGGCGGACAAGGCGGCGACCAGGGCGTCCGGGCTGGTCACCGGCCTGTCGCAGACATAGCCGCGGCAGACGTAGGCGGCGGGCTTCCCGTCGACCAGCGGCCGGTCCGCGAGCAGCGGCACCCCCTCCGCGTCCGGCTCACCGGCCACCACGACCGCGCCGCCGTGCACGCGCCGGGCGGCGACGACGCGCAGGAGGTCGCGTTCCGTCGAGTCCGGGCCCGCGATGGCGACCTGGACCGGCCCGGCCAGCAGTGCCTCGGCCGCGGTGAGCCAGTGCCCGGCGAACCGCGGTGCCTGCGCGATCAGCTGCCCGGCCCGCCGGACCGCCTCCTCGGCCGCCGCCCGATACCGTGCCGCGCGTTCCCCTCCGACCAGCACCGAGGCGGTGACCAGCGCGTTCGCCAGCGCCGAGGCGCCGGACGGGTTCGCGTTGTCGGTCGGATCCGCGGGCCGGTGCACGAGGACCTCGGCGTCGTCGGCGGTGTCGTGGAACGCACCCGGGGCCCCGGCGACGGCGAACTGCTCCAGCGCGATGTCCAGCAGGTTCACCGCCTCGGCGAGCCGGCGTGGCTCGGCCGTGGCCTGGTGCAGGGCGAGCAGGCCCTCGGCGAGGCAGCCGTAGTCCTCCAGCACGCCCGCCGCGTCCCCGGCGACGCCGTCCCTGGAGCTGCGGCGCAGCCGGTTGTCGCGGAGGTGGATGCCGAGCACCGCGGACGCGGCCTGCCCGGCCGCGGACAACCAGCCCGGCTCGTCGAGCGCGACGCCCGCCTCGCACAACGCGGTGATCGCGAGCCCGTTCCAGGCCGCGATCACCTTGTCGTCCCGGCCCGGCTGCGGCCGCTGGTCCCGTGCGGCCAGCAAGGCGGCCCGCACACGCTCGAAGCGCTCGGGGTCGTCCGGGTCGCGCAGCAGCTGGAGGACCGAGCTGCCGTGCTCGAACGTGCCCCGTGCGGTGACCGTGAACAGCTCCGCCGCCCACGCGCCGTCCTCGTCGCCGAGCACCTCGCGCAGCTGCGCGGGCGTCCAGACGTAGGTCAGCCCCTCCTCGCCGAGCGTGTCGGCGTCCAGCGACGCGGCGAATCCGCCCTCGGTGGTGCGCAGACGCTCCAGCAGGAAAGCCGCGGTCATCCGCGCCACCGTCGCGGCGCGGGCGGAGCCGGTGCGGCGGGCCAGGTGCGCGTAGCAGCGCAGGAGCAACGCGTTGTCGTACAACATCTTTTCGAAGTGCGGCACGACCCAGGACGCATCGACGGAGTAGCGGGCGAACCCGCCGGCGAGCTGGTCGTGGATGCCGCCGCGCGCCATCGCCCCGGCACTGGACTCGACGAGCGACAACGCTTCCGCGGACCCGGTGCGTTCGTGGTGGCGCAGCAGGAACTCCAGCACCATCGACGGCGGGAACTTCGGCGCCCCACCGAATCCGCCCCGCTCGCGGTCGGCTTCCGCGGCCAGCTTCCGCACGGCGCCGTCCAGCACATCCGCGCCGACCGGGGCCGGCGGCAACGGGCCGAGCTGCCCGGCGAGGTGCTCGACGATCTTCCCGGCGCCCTCCCGCAGCTCGTCACGCCGGTCCTGCCACGCCTGCGCCACCGCGACGAGCAGGTGCTGGAACGACGGCATGCCGGGCCGGGGCTGCGGCGGGTAGTAGGTGCCGCAGTGGAACGGTTCCCCGTCCGGGGTGAGGAAACAGGTCATCGGCCAGCCGCCCTGGCCGGTCATCGCCTGGGTCGCGGTCATGTAGACCGCGTCGATGTCCGGACGCTCCTCGCGGTCGACCTTGATGTTGACGAAGTGCTCGTTCATCAGGCGCGCGGTCTCGGCGTCCTCGAAGGACTCGTGGGCCATGACGTGGCACCAGTGGCACGCCGCGTAGCCGATCGAGAGCAGGATCGGCACATCCCGGCGCCGGGCCTCGGCGAGCGCCTCGGCGCTCCACGGCCACCAGTCGACCGGGTTGTGGGCGTGCTGCAGCAGGTACGGGCTCGTCGCGGCAGCGAGTCGGTTGGCCATGGCACCAGGGTGTCACGGCCTCCGCGGCACCGCCGCGCTAGCTGCTCTCGCTCTTCTCCGGCTGCTTGGCGGGCTCCCCGGCGCGCGCGGCGGCCGGTTCATCGCCCCGCTCGCCGGTCTCCGCGCCGGCGGCGGCCTGCGCCTCCGGATCGAAGGTCGGCGGCACCCGCTTGAGGTGCTTGGTCATCGATCGCACCAACAGGGCGACGGCGATGAGGAACAGCAGGAGGATCAGGAACCCCAGCGGCGAGGACTTGCCGAAGTCCTCGCCCTGGCCCCCGTTGTCGCCGTTGCCCGGCTGCTGCGCGAGGACGAGAGCGGTCGTGGCGACCGGCGCCGTCACCGGCAACAAGAGACTCATGTGTTCACCTTCTCACGGATGCCCGCGAACAGGTCGTCCTCGGGCAGCGTGCTGTCCACGAGCGACCGGACCAGCTCGTACTCCTCGGTCGGCCACACCCGGCGCTGCATCTCCAGCGGCACGAAGAACCAGCGGCTGTCCGGGTCGATCTGCGTCGCGTGGGCCTTCAGCGCCTCGTCCCGGACCTCGAAGTAGTCCGCGCACTCGACGCGGGTGGTGACCCGCTCCATGACGTCGGCGCGGTCCGGGTCCCACTTGCCGAGCCACTCCGCGTACGGCGACTCCATGCCCGCCGAGACCAGCGCCTCGTGGAAGGCCTCCATACGGGCGCGGGAGAACCCGTGGATGTAGTACAGCTTGAGCGGCTGCCACGGCTCGCCCCCCTCCGGGAACTTGTCCGGCTCGGCGGCGGCGTCGAAGGCTGCGACGGAGACCTCGTGGCAGCGGATGTGGTCGGGGTGCGGGTAGCCGCCGTTCTCGTCGTAGGTCAGCACCACGTGCGGGCGGAACTCGCGCATGATCTTGACCAGCTCACGCACCGGCTCCTCGAGCGGGGTGAGCGCGAAGCAGCCCTCGGGCAGCGGCGGCAGCGGGTCGCCCTCCGGCAGGCCGGAGTCGACGAAGCCCAGCCAGCGGTGCTGCACGCCGAGGATCTGCGCGGCCTTCGCCATCTCCTCGCGGCGGATGGCGGACATGTTGGCGAGCACGTCGGGCCGGTCCATGGCCGGGTTCAGGATGCTGCCCGCCTCGCCTCCGGTGCAGGTCACCACCATGACCTCGGCGCCCTCGGCCACGTAGCGGGCCATCGTGGCCGCGCCCTTGCTCGATTCGTCGTCGGGATGGGCGTGCACCGCCATGAGACGCAGGCGCGATCCCGACCCGGACACCAGTTCGTCAGAACCCACCATGCGTCCAACGACCCCTTCTGAATTCGTATTCCACCGCGGAGGGATACTGCGGTTGCCCCCATTGTCCCCGGGGGTACGACAAGTTCGATCGGAGGCCCGGCTTGAGCACCGCGAGCGCGCCACCGTCGCTGCCGGCAGGCCGCTACGGGCGCCCCCAGCGGCCGAGCCGGCGTTGGCGAAGGTGGGCGTACGCCGTGGTGGCGGTGGCCGTGGGCGGCGCCGTGGCGTGGATCGGGTACCTGAACCTCGGTGCCGCGCCGATCACCGCGGAGCGGGTCACGTTCCAGGAGCTGCCCGGCAACGCGATGACGGTGTCGCTCAACGTGACGCGGGACGAACCGGGACGGCCCGGCGTGTGCATCGTGCGGACGCGGGACATCAGCGGCGCGGAGAGCGGACGGCGCGAGGTGTACATCCCGCCGGAGGCCACGCGGGTGGACGCGGTGGTGCGCAGCATCGACCAGCCGGTCACCGCGGATGTGTACGGGTGCTCCTACGACGTACCGGAGTATTTGTCAAGGAGTTAGCGGCCAACGGGGTGAATGCGGCGCCGAATGCCCGGCTCTTGACGTGCGCACCGGCGCTGACCAGCCCTGCCGTGGTACCCTGATCTACCGGCACGGCCCAGACGGGCCGTGTTTTTCCTTTATCCAGCCGCACTCGAGGCAGTGCGGCTGCCGGCATGAACACCCATGTCCGGCAGGCACGACGAGGAGATGGTGGCCGTGAGCGACACCCAGGTGACCTGGCTGACCCAGGAAGCCTACGACAGGCTCAAGCACGAGCTCGACGAGCTGATCGAGAATCGTCCGGTCATCGCTGCGAAGATCAACGACAGCCGTGAGGAAGGCGACCTCAAGGAGAACGGGGGCTACCACGCCGCCCGTGAGGAGCAGGGCCAGCAGGAGGCGCGCATCCGGCACCTCCAGGAGCTGCTGCGGTCGGCCAAGGTCGGCGAAGCCCCGGCGAACGACGGCGTCGCCGGTCCCGGCAAGGTCCTCACCGTCCGTTACGACGGTGACGACGAGGAGGAGAAGTTCCTGCTCGCCACCCGTGAAGAGGGCGCCTCGGAGGGCGACCTGGACGTGTACTCCCCGGAGTCGCCGCTGGGCAAGGCCCTGCTGGGCGCCAAGGAGGGCGAGTCGCGTGAGTACGAGCTGCCCAACGGCAGCACGCAGAAGGTCACCCTGATCAAGGCCGTGCCCTACACCGGCTGAGCCCACGACTTCCGAGAGCGGCTGTTCCGGCTGGGCCAATCGGCCCGGAACAGCCGCTCTCGCCGTGCGGGAGCGGCTAGCGTGGCGGCATGAACCCGATCTGCCTGACCTGCGGCATGCAGTACGCCGCACCGCGGGAGGACTGCCCGATCTGCGAGGACGAGCGCCAGTACGTCCCGCCATCGGGCCAGCAGTGGACCGACTTCGCCACGCTGCGGTCCGAACACGAGGCCCTCGTGCGGCCGGAGGGCGAGGGCATCACCGGCATCGGCTGTACCCCGAAGTTCGCCATCGGCCAGCGGGCGCTGCTCGTGGAGGCGCCCAGCGGCAACTTCCTCTGGGACCTCACGGCCTATCTGGACGACGCCATCGCCGGTGAGATCGCCGCCCGCGGCGGCATCACCGGCATCGCGATCAGCCATCCGCACTACTACACCACCTGCGTGGAGTGGGCCCGCGCCTTCGACGTGCCGGTCTACCTGCACGAGCACGACCGGCAGTGGATCGGCCGCCCGGACGGGAGGATCGAGCTGTGGAGCGGGCGCACGAAGCGGATCAGTGACGAGCTGACCCTGATCAACCTGGGCGTGCACTTCGCCGGCGGCACGGTGCTGCACTGGTCCGGCGGCGAGCGGGGCCAGGGCGCCCTGCTGTCCGGCGACATCGTGCAGGTCATCCCGGACCGGGAATTCGTCGCCTTCATGTACAGCTACCCGAACCTCATCCCGGAACGGCCTGCCGTCGTGCGCCGCGCGGCGGAGATCCTCGCCGGCTACCGCTTCGAGGCGATCTACGGCGCGTGGTGGGACGCGGTGGTGCGCCGGGACGGCCACGAGGTCGTGCAGCGCTCGGCCAAGCGCTACCTGGAGTTCGTCTCGTAGGCGAGCCGTTCCAGCAGCGGCCGGACCCGCGGCGGCACCGGTGTCGACAGGGCGAGCGAGGTCGAGGTGCGCCGCACGTCCGGCACGCTGACCACCGCGTCGATGACGCGCTGCAGGTCGTCGTGGTCGCGCGCCACCATGCGGACGAACAGGTCGCCCTGCCCGGTGGTGGCGTGCACCTCGCACACCTGCTCGATCGCGGCCAGCGCCTCCGCCACCGCGGTGCGCCTGCCCTGGGCGATCTCCAGTACGGCGAACGCGGTGAGCCCGTAGCCCATCGCGGCGAGGTCCAGCTCGGGCGGGAACCCGCCGAGGATGCCCTGCTCGGTCAGCCGGTCCAGGCGGGCCTGGACGGTGCCGCGGGCGACGCCGAGCCGGCGCGCGCACTCCAGCACGTTCAGCCGGGGCGCGTCGGTGAGCAGCAGCAACAACTTGGCGTCGAGCGCGTCCACCGCGGCCTCCTGTCAGATTGCGCACGTTGCCGGATTATCCTTCCCGACCACTGGGCAGAGTGTCCAGCGAAGTGTGCTGGCGGTGCGCACGCAGCTCTTCCGCACTCGCTAGCCGACGACGGTGAACCCGGCGCGCTGGAGTTCGGTACGGACCTCCTGGCAGTGCGCGGGTCCGCGGGTCTCCAGGTTGAGCGCGATCTCGACCTCGCCGAGGGCCAGTGCTCCGGAGATCCGCGAGTGTTCGACGTCGAGGACGTTCGCGCCGAGGTCCCGCACGCGGGACAGCACCGACACCAGCGAGCCCGGCCGGTCCGGCACACGCAGCCGCAGCGCGAGGTACCGCCCGCCGGCGGTCATGCCGTGCTGGATGATCTGCAGCAGCAGCAACGGGTCCACGTTCCCACCGGAGACCACGGCCACCACCGGCGCCGCGAATTCGCCCGGGTACTGCAACAGGGCCGCGACCGCCGCCGCGCCCGCGGGTTCGACCACCAGCTTGCGGCGTTCCAGGCACAGCAGCACGGCGCGCGACAGCGCTTCCTCCGACACCGTGAGGACATCGTCGACCTTCGCCGCCACGTGCGCGTAGCTCACCGGTCCCGGCTGACCGACCGCGATCCCGTCGGCCATGGTCTGCATCTCGCGCAACCGCACCGGTCCTCCCGCGGCGAGCGACGGCGGGAACGCCGCGGCGTCCTCGGCCTGCACCGCGACCACCCGCACGTCCGGTCGCGACGCCTTCACCGCGCACGCCACGCCTCCGACGAGCCCGCCCCCGCCGGTGGGCACCAGGACCGTGGCCGCTTCCGGTACCTGCTCCAGGATCTCCAGGCCGACCGTGCCCTGCCCGGCGATGATGTCGGCGTGGTCGAAGGGGTGGATGAACACCGCCCCGGTCCGGTCGGCGAACGCGATCGCTTCGGCGAGGGCCTCCTCCAGCACGTCACCGTGCAGGTGCACGTCCGCGCCGTACCCGCGGGTGGCGGCCAGCTTCGGCAGCGGGGCGCGGGTGGGCATGAAGACGGTCGACGAGATGCCCAGCAGCGACGCCGCGAGCGCCACCCCCTGCGCGTGGTTGCCCGCGCTGGCGGCGACCACCCCGCGGGCTCGCTCCTCCGCGCTCAGACCGTGCAACCGGGTGTAGGCACCGCGGATCTTGAACGAACCGGTGCGTTGCAGGTTCTCACACTTGAGGTGGACCGGTCCGCCGTGTGATTTCTCCAGGTCCCGTGCGTGCTCCATGGGGGTGACACGGGTGATGCCCGCGAGGAGCTTCCGTGCCGCACGGATGCGTTCGACGTCCACGAGATCCATATCCCGGATCATGCCACTCCCGCTTCGGCGGTTTCGGTACCCTGGAGCCGGTCAGGACGGCGAATCGGGAGTAGCCATGCCAGCGCGGAGCGAAACGGGCAGCAGAGTCCGGCGTGCCACGCGTGCGGCCGGGCTGCTGCCGCTGGTCGCGGGCGTGACGTCGGCGCTGGCCCTCACCGGCGCGGCCGTCTACACGGTGGACCGGGCCGGCTGCGGCGATCCCGGCCAGTACATCCGCCACGACAACTACGTCGAACTGGTCGGCGGCTGCGTCGACCCGTCGGACCTGCACAGGATCCGCACCGGCACCACGCCGGGCGAGGCGAAAACCGCGGAGCTGAACAACTACCGCCCCTGACATTCCCGGCGTGCCGTGCACCGGCGGCCGAACGCCTCCGGCGCGCAGCCAGGGAAGTCCGCCGGCTCGTCGCGCTGGTTTCTTGTGCCACAACCGGCCCGGAGCAGCTAACACACCACCCAGACCGGCCACCTCACCACCGGGCGCGGCATCGCCGCGAACCCGACGGCCGAGTGCACCTAGCCCAGTGCGGAGCGGAGGTCGTCGCTCAGGTCGCGGGCGTCCTCGATGCCCACGGACAACCGCAGCAGGTCCTCCGGCACCTGGAGCATCGAACCGACGACACTCGCGTGCGTCATCTGGCCCGGGTGCTCGATGAGCGATTCAATGCCGCCGAGCGACTCGGCCAGGATGAACAGCGACGTGCGCGCCGCGGTGTCCAGGGCGGCCTGACGGCCGTCGGCGTGGCGGAAGGAGACCATGCCACCGAACCGGCGCATCTGCTTGGCTGCGAGGTCGTGGCCGGCGTGGCCGGGCAGGCCCGGGTAATAGACCTCGGCGACCTTCGGGTGCGCCACCAGCATCTCGGCGATCTGCTCGGCGTTGTCGCAGTGCCGGTCCATCCGGACGGCGAGCGTCTTGAGGCCACGCAGGGTCAGCCAGGCATCGAACGGACCGGGCACCGCGCCGGCCGCGTTGCGCAGGAAGAACAGGTTCTCCCGCAGCTCGTCCTCGTTGGTGAGCACCGCGCCGCCGACGACGTCCGAGTGGCCGCCGAGGTACTTCGTGGTCGAGTGCACGACGATGTCCGCCCCGAGCGCCAGCGGCGTCTGCAGGTAGGGCGTGGCGAAGGTGTTGTCCACGACGAGCCGGGCGCCGGCGCCGTGCGCGATCTCCGCCAGCACCGCCAGGTCCGCGATGCCCAGCAGCGGGTTGGACGGCGACTCGCACCAGATCAGCTTCGTCTCGGGCCGGACCGCGGCACCCACCTCGTCCGCGTTCGACAGGTCCGCGATCCCGTACTCGACGCCCCACAGCTTGAGGACCTTGTCGATCAGCCGGAACGTGCCGCCGTACGCGTCGTTGCCCAGGACCAGGTGGTCGCCCGGGCGCAGCACGGTCCGCAGCACCGCGTCGGTGGCGGCCATGCCGGACGCGAACGCCAGGCCGTGCCGGGCACCCTCCAGCGACGCGAGCGCCTCCTCCAGCGCGGTGCGCGTCGGGTTCGCCGTGCGCGAGTACTCGTAGTCACCCTCGCGGGTGGCGCCGACACCGTCCTGCGCGTAGGTCGAGGTCTGGTAGATCGGCACGATGACCGCACCCGTCCGCGGGTCAGGCTCCTGACCTGCGTGGATGGCGCGTGTCTCGAAGCCTGCGGAGGAGAGGTCGTGGGTCATTGCCCCAGCCTACGACCAGCCGCGCGCCACCCACCGCCCGGTGGGCGGCAGGCTCGCCAGCACCAGCGTGCCGGCCGCCGGGACGCACAACACGGCGACGTAGACCAGCGGCACGTCCCCGTCGACCAGCCCGAGGAAGTACACGCCGAACGCGCCGAGCACCAGCACCAGCAGGTACACCGTGAGCGCCGCGGCCGACCCGGCGATGGTCGCGGCGCGGCCGAACTCCCTGGGCAGGATCAGCCCGACCCCGCCGGTGAGGAGGGCCGCGGCGAGCACCAGGTGCGTGGCGAACGTGAGCAGCCCACGCGCCAGATCGTCGTCGCCGGCGAGCATCACCGCCCCACCGGCCACGCCGATCAGGTGGAACAGGCCACCGAGGAGGGCCAGGATCGCGGCGGTGATGCCGGTGCCGCCGCCCCGGGAGGTCGCGGCGGCTTCGGGATGGGACGGAAAGGTCACCACTACCAACTACCAGCCGGGCGGTACCGGAGATACCGGAAGGTGCCGGGAAGCACCGCGAGCACGAACACGACCGGGCCGCCGACCGCGGCACCGACCCGCACGAACGCGTCGTCGGGCGCGAAGCGGAACATTTCCGCGAAGAAGGCCCCGAAGTAGCCGGGGTAGAGCAGGACCGGTTCGCCGACCACCGCGGCGACCGCGAGCAGACCGCCCGCCAGCAGCAGCACCGCACCGGCGACCGCCCGGAAGAACGTCGCCAGCGCGCCCACCAGCAGCACCAGCGCGGCCGCCGAATAGATCACGAGCACGACGCGCACCTTGCCGTCCATCCCGGCGAAGCCGTAGTCGACGAAGAACTTCAACGGCAGGTACCCCAGCACACCGGCGAGGACCAGCCCGAGGACGCCGGCGAGGGTGGCGGTCACGGCACTGGGACGCGGCTCGTGGTCGTCGCGTCTGGTCACGGCGCCCCCATGGAATCGGATCGGGTCGGCGCTCACCCTAGCGACGCCGGCACGGGGGCCGGCACCAGCCGGGCACAAGACGATGCCCCCGGCACCGGGCCGGGGGCATCGACGGGAGAACTCAGCGGATCACCACTGCTGCGGCGGCTGCTGACCGGGCTGCCCGTAGGGACCCGGCTGCTGCGGCTGCTGCGGCTGGCCGTAACCGGGCTGCTGCCCGTACTGGCCGGGCTGCGGCTGGCCGTAACCGGGCTGCTGGCCGTACTGACCCGGCTGGCCCTGGCCGTACTGACCAGGCTGGCCGTACTGCCCCGGCTGGCCGGGCTGCTGGCCGTACTGGCCGGGCTGCGGGAAACCACCGCTGGCCGGGTTCGGCCCGCCCGGCTGACCGTACTGCGGCTGCCCGAACTGACCCGGGTGACCGGGCTGCGGGAACCCGCCGCTCGGCGGGCCACCGAAACCGCCGGGGCCACCGAACCCGCCGGGGCCACCGAAACCGCCCGGGCCGGCCTGCCGGCCGCCACCCTCGCCGAGGCCGACGAACTGCTTCGTCGCCGGGACGAGGCCCAGGGCGCCGATCACCAGCAGGATGATCCCGAAGATCAGGTACATGATCGCCTTGCCGGGCACGTCGACGCGGCTCGGGAACGCGGTCATGAAGAGGATGGCGAACAGCAGCAACAGGACGCCGCCGACCGCGGTCAGGATCGGTGCGATCTTCCGGAGCGTGGCGCTGACCCGGCCGGCCAGCGCGATGAGCACACCACCGGCCAGCGCCGCGAGGGAGCCGACCAAGATCATGATCAGGTAGAACCAGATCAGGCCCGGACTCGGCAGCCCGAGGTTCGAGGCCTGCTCCTTGACGGTGTCGTAGAGCTTGGCGTAATTGCTCGCGTCACCGAAGTCGACCAGCACCAGGATGGCGGCGATCAGGCCCAGCAGCGCGGCGACACCACCGGCGAGGTAACCGAACAGCGCGTTGTTCCCGGCGCCGCCACCCGGCCCGCCGTAACCCGGCGTCGCGAAATTCTGCGTCGGCTGCGCGAAGCCGCCGGGCTGCGAGGGCGGGCCGTAGCCCTGCGGCGGCTGGCCGTACGGACCGGGCTGCTGCTGCCCGAACCCGGGCTGCTGCTGACCGAAGCCCTGCTGGCCGAAACCCTGCTGCGCGAAGCCCTGCTGCGGGTTCACCGCGCCCGGGTTGTCGGCCGCGCTCGGCGGCGGGGAGTACGGGATGGCGGGCGACTGCGCGCCCGGGGGCATCAGCTGCGTGGACTCCGCGCCCGACGACTCCCCCGGGTTGACCTTCTGCGTGGCGTTCGGGTCGCCATCGGGCTGCACCACCTGAGTCGGCTCCGCGGTCTCACCGAACGAACCGCCCTCGGACGGCTGCTGCGACTCGCCGGGCTGCACGACCTGGGTCGGTTCGGAGGAGCCGAACGGGTTGTCTGGCTGTTGCTGGGGACCGCTCGGCGGGCCCTGAGGCGGCTGACCGCCACCCCACGGCTGGTTCGGCGGCTGCGGAGCGCTCATGTGGGTCTTGAACCCCCTCGAGAGGACTGACAGTACGTGTTCACGTTGGTCTGGGTGGCCACACGCTATCGGATACGACTCATGGACGCTCGTAACGCCCCGGCAGTTCCGCGCGATGAAACCCGGTTCAGCGTCCGGCGAGGAAGCCCAGGAGGTCGTGCCTGGTCAGCACGCCGGCGGGCTTCCCGTCGACCAGGACGAGCGCGCCATCGGCGCCGGACAACGCCTTCATCGCGGCGCCGACGCCCTCGCTCGCGCCGATCGTCGGCAGCGGCGGTGACATGTGCTTGTCCAGCCGGTCCGCGAGCTGGGCCTTCCCGGTGAACAGGGCCTCCAGCAGCTCCCGCTCGTTGACCGCGCCGACCACCTCGCCCGCCATCACCGGCGGCTCGGCGCTGACGACCGGCATCTGGCTCACGTCGAACTCGGACAGGATGGCGACGGCCTCGGCGACCGTCTCGTTCGGGTGCGTGTGGACGAGGTCGGGCAGCGACCCGGTCTTGGCGCGGAGCACGTCGCCGACGGTGGCGCCGGAGGAGTCCGGCTCGAGGAAGCCGTAGCCGGCCATCCACTGGTCGTTGAACACCTTGCCCAGGTAGCCGCGGCCGCCGTCGGGCAGGAGGACCACGACCACGTCGTCCGGGCCGAGTCGTTGCGCGAGCTGGAGCGCGGCGGCGACGGCCATCCCGCACGAGCCGCCGACCAGCAGCCCCTCCTCCAGGGCGAGGCGACGGGTGGTCGAGAAGGACTCGGCATCGGAGACGGAGATGATCTCGTCGGCGATGCCGCGGTCGTAGGTGTCCGGCCAGAAGTCCTCGCCGACGCCCTCGACCAGGTAGGGACGGCCGGTGCCGCCGGAGTAGACCGAACCCTCGGGATCGGCGCCGATCACCCGCACCCGGCCCTGCGACGCCTCCTTGAGGTAACGGCCGGTACCGGAGATCGTGCCGCCGGTGCCCACACCCGCCACGAAGTGGGTGATCCTGCCCTCGGTCTGCTGCCAGATCTCCGGGCCGGTCGAGTGGTAGTGGCTCGCCGGGTTCTCCTTGTTGGCGTACTGGTTGGGCTTCCAGGCGCCCTCGATCTCCCGCACCAGCCGGTCGGAGACGGAGTAGTAGGAATCCGGGTGCTCGGGCGGCACGGCCGTCGGGCACACGACCACGCGGGCGCCGTACGCCTTGAGCACGTTGCGCTTGTCCTCGCTCACCTTGTCCGGGCAGACGAAGACGCACTTGTAGCCCTTGCGCTGGGCGACCATCGCCAGGCCGACCCCGGTGTTGCCGGAGGTCGGTTCCACGATGGTGCCGCCGGGCCGCAGCTCACCCGAGGCTTCGGCGGCTTCGACCATCCGCAGCGCGATCCGGTCCTTCACGCTGCCGCCCGGGTTGAAGTACTCCACCTTCGCCAGCACGAGCGGTGCCAGGCCCTCGGCGAGGGAGTTCAGCTTGACCAGCGGGGTGTTGCCCACGAGGTCTGCGATGTGCTCGACGTAGTCCACGCCCCCAGAGTAAGGGTGGCGGAGGTCGCGCAGGGGTTTGACCGCGCGCTCCCAGGGTGCAGGATGTGGGTAAGCACGCGCTTAGCCCGACCCGAAGGAGTGTCCCGCCATGCCTGAAGCCGTCATCGTCTCCGCGGCGCGTTCGCCGATCGGCCGCGCCGGGAAGGGCTCGCTGGTGAGCATCCGGCCGGACGACCTGACCGTCCAGATGGTCCGCGCCGCGCTGGACAAGGTCCCGCAGCTGGACCCGAAGGACATCGACGACCTCATGCTCGGCTGCGGCCTGCCCGGTGGCGAGCAGGGCTTCAACATGGGCCGCGCCGTCGCGGTCCAGCTCGGGTACGACCACCTGCCCGGGTGCACCATCACCCGCTACTGCTCCTCCAGCCTGCAGACCACCCGGATGGCGCTGCACGCGATCAAGGCCGGCGAGGGTGACGTGTTCATCTCCGCGGGTGTGGAGACCGTGTCGCGGTTCGCGAAGGGCAGCTCGGACTCCTGGCCCGACACGCACAACCCCCTCTTCGCCGACGCCGAGGCCCGCACCGCGAAGGTCGCCGCCGAGGGCAGTGACACCTGGGTCGACCCGCGCGAGAACGGCGAGGTGCCCGACGTCTACATCGCGATGGGCCAGACCGCGGAGAACCTCGCCCGCCTGAAGAACGTCTCCCGCGAGGAGATGGACGAGTTCGGTGTGCGATCGCAGAACCTGGCCGAGAAGGCCATCGCGGACGGGTTCTGGGCCAAGGACATCACGCCGGTGACCCTGCCGGACGGCATGGTCGTGTCCAAGGACGACGGACCCCGGCCGGGCGTGACGATGGAGGGCGTGTCCGGCCTGAAGCCGGTGTTCCGCCCCGACGGCCGCGTCACCGCGGCCAACTGCTGCCCGCTCAACGACGGCGCCGCCGCGCTGGTGATCATGTCCGACACCAAGGCGAAGCAGCTGGGGATCACCCCGCTGGCGCGGGTCGTGTCGACCGGCGTGTCCGGCCTGTCGCCGGAGATCATGGGGTACGGCCCGGTCGAGGCGTCGCAGCGGGCGCTGGCCCGCGCGGGGATGTCGATCGGCGACATCGACCTGGTCGAGATCAACGAGGCGTTCGCGGCGCAGGTCATCCCGTCGTACCGGGACCTGGGCATCGACATCGACCGGCTGAACGTCAACGGCGGTGCGATCGCCGTCGGTCACCCGTTCGGCATGACCGGCGCGCGCATCACCTCGACGCTGATCAACTCGCTCCAGCACCACGACAAGCAGTGGGGCCTGGAGACGATGTGCGTCGGTGGTGGCCAGGGCATGGCAATGGTCATCGAGCGGCTCAGCTAGCGCTTCCACCAGCGCAGGAAAAAGGGGCCCGGCTCGATGCCGGGCCCCTTTCTCGTGCGTTCCGGATCAGGCGCCGTCGCGGTTCTTCGCCACCGCGCACATGGTTGTGGCGGGCTCGGAGTAGGTGACCGCGCCGTCGGCCTTCACCCCGGTGCAGGCCGACTCGTCGGCCTGGCCGGTGACGATCTTCACGAACTCGATCTCCGCCGCCGGGTCGGTGCACGGGACGCGCTTGTAACCCGCGGTGTCGGAGGTGACGTCGGCGAAGCAGTCACCTTCGTGCGCGTTGATCATCAGGCACAGCTTGTAGTCGCCGCGGCCGGTGACGCTGTAGGTGTCGTAGTCGCCGGTGGGGCACTTGGACGACGAGTCGTCCAGCTTCACCCCGACCTTGACGTTCGCCTCCTGGTCACCGCAGTCGATCTTCGTCGGCCGGTCGCCGCTCTTCGAGAACTCGGTGATGTGCAGGCAGTCGCCGACCGCGGCGCTGTCCGGGGAGTTCAGGAAGGCAACGGCCGCCACGACGATCAGCCCGACGACGACGATCGGGACGAGGATCAGCAACCACAGCGGCCGGCGCTTGCGCTGCATCGGACGGCCCGGCGGCGGGCCGAACGGCTGCCCGGGCGGTGGCCCGAACTGACCGGGCGGCGGGAACGCCGGCGGGGCGCCCGCGGGTTGGCCGGGCGGCGGACCGAACTGGCCGCCGGGCGCGCCGGGAGCGCCCTGGTTGCCGGCGGGCGGCTGGTTGCCGAACGGTGCCGGCTGTCCTCCAGGCGGAACCGGCGGTGGGGGGACGCTCACGCGAACCTCACAGATGTAAAGGGACGAGACAACGCCTCGTATCAAACACTGTGTAGTCGCCTTGGCGATCACCGCCCCACTGGAGGGTGACCAGAAACCAGGAGGACACCCGGTTGGTCACCGGATGTCCTCCTGAAATGGGGAAAAGCGCCGAGGAGCCGCTAGTCGTTCTGCAGGTACGACAGCAGGCGCAGGATCTCCAGGTAGAGCCAGACCAGGGTGGTCATCAGGCCGAACGCGGCGAACCACGCCCACCTGGCGGGCATGCCCTGGCGGATCATCTGGTCCGTCATGTCGAAGTCCAGCAGGAAGTTGAACGCCGCGATGCCGATCACGACCAGGCTGAAGATGATCGCGAGCGTGCTGCCGTCCCGCAGACCGACGTTCACCCCGAACAGGCTCATGACCAGGTTGAACAGCATCAGGATCGCGGCACCGGCCGTCGCACCGATGATCCACTTGGTGAGCTTCGGCGTGACCTTCACCGCGCCGGTCTTGTAGACCACCAGCATCGTGATGAACACACCCGCCGTGCCGACGATCGCCTGCAGCGCGATGCCCGGGTAGATGAACTCGAACAGCCCGGTGATCGCACCGAGGAAGACACCCTCGGCCGCGGAGTACAGCAGCGTCATCGGGCCGCTCGGCTTCCGCCGGAAGATCATGATCAGCGACAGCACGAGACCGACGAGCATGCCGCCGACCATCAGCCCGAGCACCGGGCCGAGCGCGTGCGCATGGGCCTGGGACAACGCCCAGGTGGCGGCGAGCGCGCCGGTGACCAGCGCGGTGGCCAGGCTCGCGCCGGTCTTGATCACCACGTCGTCGACCGTCATGGGGCGTTCGGCCGAGGGCGCCTGCGGCCCGCCGTAGCCGGCCGGCATGCCGTATCCGGGCATGCCCTGGGGCTGGTTGAAGCCTACGTTCGGCCCGTAGGAGCCGTATCCCGCGCCGCCGGTAGGCAGGTTGCGGAACGCTGGGTTACTTGTGGAACGCACCTGATCCTCCTGGATCTACTGGCACCTGCATCGGGTTCAACGTCGGCAGCGCCCTGCCGGTTCCCGTCAAGTAAAGACAACTTTACCCTCGCCCGGTGATCACCGCGGGAACCCCGTGGACTAGGACTGTGGTCAAGGCCCGCCGCGCTGACGCACAATGCAGCCGGTCGGGGCAGGCACGGCGGAGGGCAGGTACATGACCGGGTATCTCGTCACGGGGGCCACCGGGCTGATCGGGCGCCAGTTCACCCCGCTGCTGCTCGCGCGGGAGGACGTCGAGCGGGTGTTCCTCCTGGTGCGCGAGAAGTCGCGGGAGCGGCTGACCGACCTGGTCAGCGGCTGGCCGCACCCGGAGAAGGTCACGCTCGTCGACGGCGACATCGGCCGCGAGGGCCTGGGCGTCGGCGAGGACGTGCGCGCGGGGCTGCGCGGCAAGGTGGACGGGCTGGTGCACCTCGCCGCGCTGTACGACCTCACCGCCGACGACGCGACCAGCGTCAAGGCCAACGTCGACGGCACCCGGCACGTGCTCGGACTGGCGGCCGACATCGGCGCCGGCTGCCTGCACCACGTCTCGTCCGTGGCCGTGGCCGGTGACCACGAGGGCGTGTTCACCGAGGAGATGTTCGACGTCGGCCAGCGCCTGCCAACCCCGTACCACCGGACGAAGTTCGAGGCCGAGCGGATCGTCCGGCAGCAGTCCGAGGTGCCGTGGCGGGTGTACCGGCCCGCCGTGGTGGTGGGCCACTCGCAGACCGGCGAGATGGACAAGATCGACGGGCCGTACTACCTGTTCCCCGCGATCAGCAGGCTCGCCGCGCTGCCGGACGTGCCGCTCGCCGGACCCGGCCTGGGCGACACGAACATCGTCCCCGTCGACTACGTGGCCAGGGCGCTGCTGGAACTCGTCGTCCGGCCCGGGCTGGACGGGCGGGCGTTCCACCTGGTCAGCCCCGAACCGCAGTCGGTGGTGTGCGTCTACAACGCGTTCGCTCGCGCGGCCGGCGCGCCGACGATCAACCTGGAACTCGACCGGCGGCTCTCCCGCGGCCTGCTGGCGCTGGCCCGGCTGAGCGAGCACGTGCCCGGGTTCACGATCACCCGGGACGCGTTCCTGGAGCGCCTGGGCATCCCGGCCGTCCTGCTCGACACGCTGTCGTTCCCGTCGGTCTTCGCCTCCGCCGCGACCCGCAAGGAGCTGGCAGCTGCCGGGATCGACGTGCCGCGGATCGAGGACTACGCGCCGGTGCTGTGGCGGTACTGGCGCGAGCACCTGGACCCGTTCCGCGCGCGCAAGCACGGCCCGCGCGGCGAGCTGGACGGCCGCCGCGTGATCATCACCGGCGCGTCGTCCGGCATCGGGCGGGCGACCGCGCTGAAGGTCGCCGCGGAGGGCGGGGTGCCACTGCTCGTCGCCCGCCGGGAGGCGGAGCTGGCGGAGGTCCGGGACGAGATCATCGCCGCCGGCGGGTCCGCCTCGGTCTACCCGGCGGACCTCACCGACGAGGAGGCCGTGCGCAAGATCGTCGACCAGATGCTGGCCGACCACGGCCGCATCGACATGCTGGTGAACAACGCCGGCCGGTCGATCCGGCGCTCGATCAAGCTGTCCCTCGACCGCTTCCACGACTACGAGCGCGCGATGGCGATCAACTACTTCGGCGCGGTGCGGCTGATCCTCGCGGTGCTGCCGCACATGGCGGAGCGGAAGTTCGGGCACATCGTCAACGTCTCGTCGATCGGGGTGCAGGGCATCGCGCCGCGCTTTTCCGCCTACGTCGCGTCGAAGGCGGCACTGGACTACTTCAGCAAGATCGCCGCGACCGAGACGCACGGCGACGGCATCACCTTCACCACCATCCACATGCCGCTGGTCCGCACGCCGATGATCCGGCCGACGAAGATCTACGACGCGTTCCCGACGAAATCCCCGGACCAGGCCGCGGCCATGGTGGTGCGGGCGCTGAAGAACCGGCCCAAGCACATCGGCACCCCGGAGGGGTACCTGATCCAGGCGGCCTACACGCTGTTGCCCGGCCTGGTCGACGCGATCGCCTACGAGGGGTACCGGGTCTTCCCCGACTCGGCCGCGGCCGGCGGCGGCGGCGAGCTGCGCATCGGCAAGGGCGAGCGGCACCTGTCCCGGGCGGCGAACGCACTGATCAAGCTGACCAGGGGATTCCACTGGTGAGTGACACACCGGCCGCGGCCTGACGGTGTTAACACGCTGTGCGCGGGTACGGTTCTGCCATGGTCTCCGAACGCGACAGCCTGCTGCCGTTGAGGCGTGAGTACAACCAGGTGTGGCACGGCTTCGACCGTGGCCAGGTGCTGCAGTACCTGGACCACGTCGAGGCGAACCTGCGCCGGGTGATCGCGGATCGCGACAACGCGATGACCCAGGCGAACAACCTGTCGCGGGAGCTGGAGGGCGCGCGCGGCGAGATCGCGCGGCTGCGCAACCGCGTCGAGGAGCTCAAGCGGCCGCCGGAGCGGATCGAGGACCTCGACGAGCGCATGCAGCGCACCGTGGAGCTGGCCGAGATGCGCGCCGAGGAGATCACGTCCCGGGCGCAGGTCGCCGCGGAGGAACACTGGAGCGCGACCACCGAGCTGTCCGGGAAGCTGCGGGAGCGGTACCAGAACCTGCTGTCCGAGCTGGACTCGCACGGGCAGGCCCTGCAGGCCGAGCACAAGCGCGCGCTGGAGGCGACCAAGGCCGAGGTCGAGCGGCTGACGGCCGAGGCGACGCGGCGGCGCACCCAGCTGGACATCGAGGCCGAGCGCAAGCGCCGCACCGTGCAGCACGACTTCGAGCAGTCGATGGCGTCGCAGCGGGCCGCGCTGGAGAAGCACATCGCGGACCAGCAGACGGCGAGCAAGCAGCAAGCCGAACGCCGCATCGCGGAGGCGACGGCCGAGGCGAAGCGGCTCGTCGACGAAGCGACCGCGCGGGCGCGAGCACTGGTCGAGGACGCGACGGCGCGGGCGGAGCAACGCGAGCGCGAGGCGCGGGAACTCGTCGAGCGGCTGTCGCGGATCAGCGCGGAGGTCGCCGGACGGCTCCGCAAGACCGACGAGGTGCTGGCGCGCAGCCAGTCCGCGCTGGAGCCGCTGCGGGAAGAGTCCGTGGTGGACATGAGCCACCCGGCGGAGGAGCCCGCCGGTGAGGCGACGAAGACGGTAGCGCCGGTGGCGCCGCCCGCGCCCGGATCCGGCCCGGTTCCCCCGGCGGGCGGTGGCGCGCCCGGTGGCGGGGATTCGGCGGCGACCAAGGTGTTCGCCGCCCCGCAGGCGGCCCCCGGTGGCGCGGGCCAGGCGGCGCCGGGCAAGCCCGGTGGTGCCACCGCGGCGACCGGCAAGCCACCCGCCGCGCTCGCCGGCCCGGCTGCCCGCGGCGAGCAGCAGCAGCCGCCCACGAAGCGGCCGCAGTCGGCGAAGTAGCCGGTCAGCTGCGGCGGCCTTCGCCGTCCCCACCGTGCGCCAGCCCCAGCGCGGGAACGTCCGCGCCGGCGGCGCCGAACGTGACGCCCTTGGCCTCCTTGCCCACCAGGGTCAGCACGGTGACGACGACCAGCACCGGGACGATCGTCGCGGCCAGCGCGAACGGATACCCGTGCGTGGACGCGAGGGCCTCCTGGATGGGCAGGTTGAACGCGGCCAGGCAGTTGCCCAGCTGGTAGGTCACGCCCGGGTAGAACCCGCGGATCGCGTCCGGCGACATCTCCGTGAGGTGGGCCGGGATCACACCCCAGGCGCCCTGCACCATGACCTGCATCAGGAACGACCCGAGGCACAGCAGCGCGGCGGTCCTCGAGAACGCGAACAGCGGCACGATGGGTAGTGCGAGCACCGCGCAGAACGCGATCGTGTACCGGCGGCCGAACCGTTCGGACAGCGACCCGAAGACCAGCCCGCCGATGATCGCGCCGATGTTGTAGATGACGGCGATCCAGCTGGCGGTGGTGCTGGACAACCCGGCGCCGCCGTTGGTGTGGGCGGACAGGAAGGTCGGGTAGACGTCCTGCGTTCCGTGGCTCATCCAGTTGAACGCGGTCATCAGCAGGACCAGGTAGACGAACCGGCGGATGATCTTCGGGTCGAGCAGGATGTCGCGGATCGAGGTGCGCGTCACGCGCATGCGCTGCTGGGCGCGCTCCCACGCCTCGGACTCCTTGACCCGCGACCGGATGATCAGGCTGATCAGCGCGGGGACGATGCTCAGCCCGAACAGCCACCGCCAGGACAGTCCGGCCCAGTGCAGCACGACCAGCGAGGCCAGGGACGCGAGCAGGTAGCCGAAGGAGTAGCCCTCCTGCAGGAGCCCGGAGAAGAATCCGCGGCGGGCGACCGGGATCTTCTCCATCGCCAGCGCGGCGCCCAGGCCCCATTCGCCGCCCATTCCGATGCCGTACAGCATCCGCAGGACCAGCAGCACCGTGAAGTTCGGCGCGAAGGCACACGCGAAACCGACAACGGAGTAGAACGCGACATCCACCATCAAGGGAATACGACGGCCCACCCGGTCCGCCCAGAGCCCGAAGATCAGCGCTCCCACCGGACGCATGATCAGCGTCGCGGTGGTGATGAACGCGACCTCGGACTTCCCCATTCCGAAGGTTTTTGCGATGTCGGCGTAAACGAACACGACGATGAAGTAGTCGAAAGCGTCCATCGTCCAGCCGAGCACGGCGGCCAGGAACGAGTTCCGCTGATCCGTGGTCAGAGGCTGCTTCGCCATATCAGGGATCCTCGCACCGGAATTGCCGGGAAACCACCCGAAGAAACCGGATGAAGAGTCCCGGCCCGCATCATTCCGGCAGAACCGGCGCCGGCGAACCTGGTTCGGCCCGGCGGGCCGGTGTCTGCCACCCCGCGCACCGGGCCACAACCTGATCAACAGTGCGGCCCCCTCGGACCGGGCGCGGGCGCTGGGGGGCCGGCGCTGGAATCCGGTTCGGCACACCGGGTAATCGCGGAGGCTACGGCCATCCGGAGCAACCACCCGGACCATCCGGCCGCGCGAGCGGTAACGAGATCTCATCCACCGGCGACAACATCCGCGGGGTGAACGACTTCTCCACGGTGCGGCGTCGATTGCGGACGGAACGTGAAGTTGACTCGTACTTGTCCGGACTGGTTCACTCTCCCGGTTGCACAACCCCCGTGGTTCGTGCGCGCGGTGCAAACTCCGGTCCGGGGGCGGAGGTCATCACATCGAGTTGCGGGAAGGCTCCTCAGAGCGTTGGAAAAGGTATTCGGATCACGTAAGCGGCGTGCTTCGATCCGGTCGAGGGTGCTCGCGATCGCGATCGTGCCCAGCGTCGCCCTGCTGCTCGCGGGCGTGGCGCTCGCGGGTTACCTGGTCGCGCAGGCGGTCGGCGCACGCGAGTTCGCGACCAAGGTGCACGACTCGGCCGAGCCGGGTGCCCTCTTCTTCGGCGCGGTGCGCGCCGAACGCGTGCTGACCCTGCGCACGGTGGCGAGCAACAGCACACCCGGCCCGGATCTCGTCCAGGCACGCGCCCGAACCGACGCCACGGCCGCCCGCATGGCCTCCGTCCTGCAGGACATGGTCGGCGACGCGCCCGAGCCGGTGCGGCAGAGCATCGCCAGGACCAGCGCGAACTTCGCCCAGCTGCCCGAGATGCGGCAGCGCGTGGACACCCGGCAAGCCACGCCGCTCGACGCCTACACCTTCTACAACCGCATCATCGACGAGTTCGCCAACGGGCTCAACGGCGTGGCCGAAGGCGCGCCGGACGGCCGGACCGCGTTCCTCCGGGTCACCGCGATGCCGCTGTTCACCGCGGCCGACGCGATGTCCCGCGGGGACGCGCTGGCGGCGGCGGGCATCGCCGGCCGCGGCCTGTCCGAGGAGGAGTTCCGCACCTACATCGGCCAGATCGGCGCGTACCACGCCGAACTGGAGGTGGCCGCGCCGCAGATGATCCCCTCGGTGCGTGCGAAGTACGACGCGCTGCTGGCCAGTCCCGCCTGGACGACGCTCAGCGCGGTGGAAAGCGCATTCCTCCACGGCAACCACGACGCGCTGCCGGTGCCCGAGGCGCAGTGGCGTGACGCCGCCACCCAGGTCGGGAACGCGCTGATGAACCTCTACATCGAGCAGAGTTCCAACGCCACCCAGGTCGGCCTGGACAACGGGAACCGCACGCTGGTCACCTCGATCATCGCCGGCGCCGCCGCGCTGATCGTGTCGCTCGCGGTGTTCCTCGTCGCCCGGCGCCTGTCCGGCCGGCTGATCCGGCGGCTGCGGCGCCTGCGCGCGGAGACCCTGGAGGCCGCCGAGACGCAGCTCCCGCGGCTGGTCGAGCGGGTGCGGTCCGGCGAGGCCGTCGACACCGACTCCGAGGTGGCGCTGCTGGACCACGGCGACGACGAGATCGGCCAGGTCGCCGACGCCTTCAACAAGGCGCAGCAGACGGCGATCGCGGCGGCCGTGGACGAAGCCAGGACGCGGGAAGGCACCAAGAAGGTCTTCCTCAACATCGCCCACCGCAGCCAGGTGCTGGTGCACCGGCAGCTCAAGGCGCTCGACGAGGCCGAGCGCAAGCAGGAGGACCCGGACCAGCTGGACGTGCTGTTCCGCCTGGACCACCTGTCCACACGTGCGCGCCGCAACGCGGAGAACCTGATCATCCTCGGCGGCGAGCGGCCGGGACGGCAGTGGCGCAACCCGGTCGCGCTCGCCGAACTGGTGCGTGGCGCCACCGGCGAGACCGAGGACTACGCGCGTGTCAGCGTCGGCAGGCTGCCCGACGTCGCGGTCGCCGGCCCGGTCGTGGCCGACCTGGTGCACCTGCTCGCCGAGCTGCTGGACAACGCCACCTCGTTCTCGCCACCGAACTCCCGGGTCGAGGTGTTCGGTGACGTCGTGGGCAGAGGCGTGGTCGTCGAGATCGAGGACCAGGGCCTCGGCATCGAGCCGGAGCAGGCCGAACAGCTCAACGCGATGCTGCGGGAGCCCCCCGACTTCAGCGTGATGGCGCTGTCCGCGGAGCCGCGCCTCGGCCTGTTCGTGGTCGCGCGCCTGGCCGCCCGGCACGGGATTTCGGTCACGCTGCGGGAGTCCGCCTACGGCGGCACCCGCGCGATCGTGCTCGTCCGGTCCGAACTGCTCGCCCCGCTGCCCGAGGAGGCGCCGGTCGCCCACCGCCGGCCGGCGGAGACCGGCACCCCGCCCGAGCCACCCGCGCCGGTCCGGCACGCGGAGACGCGGGGGGACCTGTTCCGCCCCGCCGTTCCGGCCGCCGCCACCGGACCCCAGCAGCACACACCCCAGCAGCACACACCGCCGCAACGCGCGCATGCTCCGGCGCGTCCGCCGCTGGACCAGCGCGTACCGGTCGACACCCGGCCACCGCAGGTCCGGGCGCAGCACGCCGGACCGATCCCGCCCGATCGCCCGCCGCTACCGCGCCGCCGGCGGCAGCAGAACCTGGCCCCGCAGTTGAGAAAGGACGAGCCGGCCCCGACCCTCACCGCCACCGGCCACAGCCCGATGCCCGCGGACAGCCCGGAGCACGCCCGCAGCAGGCTCTCGGCGTTCCAGCAGGGCACCCGCCGCGCTCGCGAACAGGATCCGAGCACCACCGACGTTCCGGGAGAGCACACGTGACGCACGCGGGAATCAACGAGCTGGACTGGCTCCTCGACGACCTCCTCCAGCAGGTGGTCGGCGCGGACCGGGCCGTCGTGCTGTCGGCCGACGGCCTGCTCATCGGCAGGTCCACCAACCTGTCCGAAGAGGACGGTGAGCACCTGTCGGCGGTCGCGTCGGCGTTCCAGAGCCTCGCCAAGGGAACCGGGCGCCACTTCGGCGGCGGTGCGGTGCGCCAGACCATCGTCGAGATGGAGCACGCGTTCCTGTTCGTCACCGCCGCCGGGCACGGTGCCTGCCTCGCGCTGCTGACCGCCGAGGACGTCGACATGGGTCTGGTCGCGTACGCGATGAACACGATGGTCAAGCGGGTCGGTGCCGCGCTGAGCGCCGCGCCACGGGTTGAGCCGCAAAGTGCGCCATGATGACCTCACGGGACGACGACACCTGGTTCGATGACGCGGCCGGTCCGATCGCCCGGCCGTACACGATCACCGGCGGCCGCACCCGCGCCGGTGACCCCGGCCTGCAGCTGCTGTCCCTCGTGGTGGCGCTGCCCGGTCCGGCCGAGGCCGCGACGATGGCGCCGGAGTACGCCCGGATCGTGCGGTTGTGCCAGCGGCCGCTGTCGGTCGCCGAGGTCGCCGCGCACCTGGACCTGCCGGTGCCGATCGTGAAGGTGCTGCTGGCCGACCTCATCGAGCGCGGTCAGGTGATCTACCGGACGTCCCAGCCCGTCTCCCACACCCCGGACCAACACGTACTCCAGGCGGTTCTCGATGGCATTCGCAGGCTCTGAGCCCCGGCGGAACGTCACCGCCACCGTGGTGAAACTGCTGATCGCCGGCGGCTTCGGGGTCGGCAAGACCACCATGGTCGGGTCGGTGAGCGAGATCTCCCCACTGCGCACGGAGGAGTCGATCACCCAGGCGTCCGCCGGGGTGGACGACCTGACCGGCGTGGAGCGGAAGACCACCACGACCGTGGCGCTGGACTTCGGCCGCATCACGATCAACCCGGAGCTGATCCTCTACCTGTTCGGCACGCCGGGGCAGGACCGGTTCTGGTTCATGTGGGACGAGCTCGCGCAGGGCGCGCTGGGCGCCGTGGTGCTGGCCGACACGCGCCGGCTGGAGAGCTGCTTCCCGGCCGTGGACTTCTTCGAGCGGCGCGGCCTGCCGTTCGTGGTGGCGGTGAACTGCTTCGACAACGCCCACCGGTACGGCACCGAGGAGGTCCGCGCGGCGCTCGAACTGGACGGCACCGTCCCGATCCTGTTGTGCGACGCGCGGGACCGTGAATCCACCAAGCAGGTGCTGGTGATCCTCCTGCAGCACCTCATGGCGCAGGCGGCGCCGGTCCGTCGCTAGTGGACGGTGCCCCACCGGCTGGGCGGGAGCACGATCAAGCGGACCTTGCCGATGATGTTGTCCACCGGGACGACGCCCTTGGGCCCGTTGTGCGGTTTGCAGCGTGAGTCGCACGAATTGTTGCGGTTGTCGCCCATGACCCAGACGTAGCCGTCCGGAACCCGGACCGGCGGGAACGATACCTGCCACTGGCGATGGGGGTCCTCCCAGTGCAGGTACGGCTCGTCCAGCGGCTTGCCGTCCACCAGGACCCGGTTGCGGTCGTCGCAGCACTGGACGGTCTGGCCGCCGGTGGCGATGATCCGCTTCACGAAGTCCCGCTCGTCCGGCGGCGCCAATCCGAACGCCGATCCGACGTTCTGCAGGAATCGCAACACCGCGTTGTCCGAGCGCTCGGTGGACGCCTCGTTCGTCTCCCACCCGTCGGGGCCCTTGAACACCACGACGTCACCTTGTGCGGGGCTGGTGAAGTCGAAGGTGATCTTGTCGACGAAGACCTTGTCGCCGTAGCACCCCTCGCAGCCGTGCAGCGTGGTCTCCATCGAGCTCGACGGAATCGTGTAGACCCGCCCCAGGAAGTGCTGGAACACGAACGCCAGCGCGAGCGCCACGACGAGCAGGATCGGCAGTTCGACCCAGAACGAGCGCTTCTTCCGGGCCCGCTTTCCCGGCCCGGCGCCGTCCTCGTGGCCTGGGTGTTCTTCCCCCGCCGCGGGGGTCTCCGGGTCCGGCATGCGGGTCAGCCTAGCGTCACGTGATCGTCAGTACGCGTTGACCTGGCCGCGGAACTCGGCCGCCACCTCGTCGGTGTCCGACTTCGGGTAGGAGATCCGCGCCGGGTCACCGTCCGACGTGTAAAGACTGGCGCGGTTCCTGGCGAGCTTGTCCAACCACGCCGAGGAACCGTATTCGGCCTCGTCGCCCGTCGGCCCCTGCGAGCGGATGCGCGGGATGTCGAGCGGGTCGAAACCGGCGGTGTAGGGCGACGGCGACGGGTTCGACCCGACCAGGAAGGCCCCCCGGTAGTGGTAGCCGGGGCCGTTCAGCGCCAGCTCCTTCGGCCGCGGGTGGATGCCGAAGGGCAGCGCGATGGTCGCCGGGGCGGCCTGCGGGGCCGCCCGGCGGATCAGGGCGTCGAGGTCCCCGATCTCGCTCTGCACGGCGCTCTCCCCCGCCGAGCGCAGGTTCGCGTGGGTCATCGTGTGGTTGCCGACGTCGAACCCGTGGTCCAGCAGCCACGGGATGGTGCGGGTGCCACCGGGGTCGCCGAACGGCTCGGCGTTGACGTAGAGCGTGGCCACCGGGCGGAACTGCGGGTGCGTCCCGGCGAAGTCGAGCAGGATCCGCACCGCGGTCCCCGGAGCCGGGGCGCCGTCCGGGCCGAGCCTGAACTGGCTGGGATCGCCGTCGTCGAAGGTGAGCACCACCGGGTGCTTGCCGGCCGGGACGTCCAGGCGGCGCGCGGTGAAGTCGGCGGCCGAGACCGGCACGTAACCCTCCCGGTCGAGCCGCTCCAGCTCGGCCCGGAAGTCCTCCGGCGTGCGGTCGTAGACCGACTTGGGCTGGGCCACGATCCGGTGGTACATCAGCACCGGCACCTGGCCCAGCTCGTTGGCCCCGACCTCGGCGGGCGGCGGCGCCGCCGGCACGAACGCCGCCTGCTGCCGCCCGGCGTCGCGTTGCTCGTGCGCCTGGCCGTCAACCACCGTCGTGCAAGCCGTGAGCAGGAACAGGACCGCGACGAGGGAAGCCAGTTTGGGTGTCACGCCTTCCAACGTGCGCCGTGAGTAGCACGTAGGCAACAGGGTGTAACCCGAAGGGATGCTTTCAGGCATGACCCCGCGGATCCGGGGAATGCGTCCGCTGCTCGGCACACGGCGCGGGAGGGGTTGCATGGGGACGCGGTGGCAGAACTCGGTCCTGGTCCTCGTGACGATCCTCGCGACGATGGCCGTCGCCGTGACCCCGGTCGTGGTGCAGTCGCTCCCGTTCGGGCTGGCCATCCAGGGGCTCGGTGACGGGGTGACGACGAATGCGGAGTCGCTGCGCGCCATCCGGGTGACCGCGGCGCGGGACAGCGACCTCGACCGGGTGGTCGTCACGCTGGACGACCAGTCGCTGGCCACCCGGCGGGACGGCAGCCGCCTGATCCTGCCGCCGCTGAAGATCGACGACGGGGCGCACACCCTCCTCGCGCGATTGCCGAACGAGGTGCCGGGCCTGCCCGACGCCGAGGTGTCGCGGACGTTCAGCGTCGACAACACCCCGCCGGAGCTGTCCTTCCAGCCGATCGAGATCACCGATCCACGCAAGCCGGTCACGCTGCGCGGCACCGCGAAGGGTGCGGACAAGGTCACCGTGCAGGGCGAGGAGGTGAAGGTCAACGAGTTCGGCAACTTCACCGTGACCCTCCCGACTCCCCCGGCGAAGATCGAGATCGGCGCACAGGACGCGGCCGGCAACCGCGCCGCGGGGCGGGTCCCGGTGCACGCGCGGCACCCGGGGATGCGGGCCGTGCACATGTCCGGGCAGGCGTGGACGGCGCCGGCCCTGCGCGAGCCGGTGCTGCAGATGGCCCGGAACGGGCTGATCGACACGATCGAGCTGGACATCAAGGACGAGAGCGGCGAGGTCGGTTACGCCTCCCAGGTCCCGCTCGCGAAGGAGATCGGCGCCGCGAAGAACTACTACGACCTGAACGGCGTCGTCGAACAACTGCACCGGGCCGGCATCCGGATCGTCGGGCGGCTGGTGGCGTTCCGGGACCCGATCCTCGCCCGGGCGTCGTGGGAGTCCGGGCGGCACGACCGGGTCGTGCAGAACGCCGACGGACAGCCGTGGGCCGGCGGGTACGGCGACTACGCGTTCACCAACTTCGCCAACCGCGAGGTGCGGGACTACAACATCGCGCTGGCGACGGAGGCCGCGCGCGCCGGGTTCGACGACATCCTCTACGACTACGTGCGGCGGCCCGAGGGGTCGATCGAACAGCTGCGTTTCCCCGGCCTGACCGGCACCCCGGAGCAGGGGATCGCGGATTTCCTGACGGAGAGCCGAAACGCGGTGCGCGCGGAAGGCGCGTACCTGGGTGCGTCGGTGTTCGGCATCGCGGTCAGCCGGCCGACGCAGATCGGGCAGGACATCACGGTGATGGCGCGCAAGGTGGACTACATCGCGCCGATGATCTACCCGTCGCACTGGGGTTCCGGCGAGTACGGGGTGTCCGATCCGGAGTCGCAGCCGCTCGAGATCACGCAACGCTCGCTGGCCGCGTTCGCGGAGAAGGCGGCCGGGACGCAGAGCGTGATCATCCCGTGGATCCAGGCGTTCAGCATGCGGGTCCACTATGGACGCGACCAGATCCGCGCGCAGCTGGACGGTGCGCGAGCGAACGGCATCGACTCGTTCCTGCTGTGGAACGCCTCCTGCAAGTACGACCCGGCAGACCTGGCACCGTGACCCGATCCGAGCGGAAACCGCTGGTCGAGCACGGTGGAGAGTGGATCAACGACCCATCGTGGTTCACCCGTTCGGCCTAGTTCTCGGCGCGCTCGGCGCGGGTATCGCTCCGGGACACGGGAGGGTGACCCGATGGGCACCGAACTGACCGACGCCCTGCTCGAACTGCTGGCTCACGAGGCGGACGGCTTCGACTCGAACCGGTTCGCGCGGGATCTCGCCGCGCACTCGGTCGTCCTCGCGCCGGCGCGGGACGCCGGCGTGCTGCTGCGTTTTCCCGGGGACCGGCCGGAAACCGTTGCCGGTACGGGAAATGGCCCCGCGCTCGTGCGGTTCCAGCTCGAGCACGGCGACGGTCCCGCCGCGGAGTGCCTCCACAGTGGATCACCGGGTAGCGGGCCGTGGCCGCGGTTCTCCGCCGCCTGCGCGGAAGCCGGTTACTCCTCGGTACACACCGTGCCGATCGCGGTGGGCGGTGACCTGTTCGGGGCACTGTGCCTGTTCGACCCCGGTGGCGACGCCGGGCGCGCCGCACGTCCGCTCGCGCGCGCCGCGGCGCTTCGCCTGATCCAGCAACGGGATCTGCAGCAGCTGCGGACGGCACTGGACAGCCGGATCGTCATCGAGCAGGCCAAGGGCATGCTCGCCGAGCGGTACAAGATCGGTGTGCACACGGCGTTCGAGGGCCTGCGACGGTACGCACGCGACCACAACCAGCGCGTTGCCGACCTCGCGCGGGCGATCGTCGACGGCGGTGATCCGGTGCGGTTCCCGCGGAACTGAGGGTCGTGTTCCGCACAGTTGCCGGTTAGCATCGGGTCGTCGTCGCCAGGAGGCAAGCAGGCGGCGGACCACCCGCTCCGGACCCCGGCGGAACCCGCTGTTGGAACGAAATGCGAGGGGAGCACCGGATGGCGACCACGTCCCACGACCACCAGCTGCAGGCGGACTCCTTCCCGGTCGGGGAACGGCTGATGTACCTCGACCGCCACGACGACGGGCCGGACAAGGTGACCGTGCGCGTGGGTGTGGTGTCCGGGAAGTGCCGGACGGATGCGAAGGCGGGGGTGCTCGTGCCGATAACCGACGCGGACGGCGCGGAGCACCTGGTCGCCGCCGGAGACGTCCTGGGCAGCGGTTCCCGGGCCGGCAACCGCCACGAGACGAACCGGCCGGCGCGGTGGCGCCACCACCTCAGCCCCGGCGGACGCCACCACCGGCGGCAGGAAGGCGGGGACTGAGCGACCGGGAGGCGCCGTCGCGGTCGTGACCCTGCGGCGGCGCCTCCGTTCGGCCTCGCCCGCGCAGGGGATGCCCGGCGCGCCAGCGGCTGCGTTCCCGCCAGCGGAGCGGCCAACACGCCGCCCGCACCGGCGTGTTCGCCGCACGTCGCGCCGTGTTCGCTCCTGCGGGGCGGTGGGTTGGCCGGTGAACCCCATGTCCGACCTGGTAGGCGGACTGTCGCCGCCGCTGACGTGGCACTTCAGCTGTGAAAACGCGGTAATGTCGAAGTTGTGGATCTAGGCGACCCCGGCCAGGACGACGACGTACGAAGATTCCGGCGCACCAGGAACTGGTTCCTCGCCGCTTGCACGCTCGTCTCCGCCGTGGTGTGCGTGTTCGTCGCCGGCGCGATCGCCGAGGTGGTCGAGGGCGGTGTGTCGCGCGACCTGGGCGTCTTTACGGCTATCGACGTGTTGGTCGGCGCGCTCGCTGTCGTCATCGGGATGCGGGCTCGCTACTGGCACCAGCGGGCACGAGACCGGCGGCGGCGACTCGCGGCGGCCTGGGCGGCCGGCCGCCCGGCCGTGGAACCGGTGAAGTGGCTGCCGTCCACTCCCGCCGATCCCACCATGGGCCCGCAGACGACGCACGTCCTGCTGGTCGCTGCGCGGAACGCCGCGATAGCCGTGATCTTCCTCGTGCCGTTGGTCATCGGCTGGGTGGCGATCGGCCAGCTCACGCGGGACTCGCAGGACCGGCTCGACCACGGCACGAGGGTCACCGGCACGGTGGTCGGAACGTACACACCGCACAGGGGCCTCTGGGCGATCTACGTCTGCTACCCGCTCGGCGAAACGTCCCGGACCGCCAGGATCAAGCTCGAGCACCGGAAGCAGTTCGCGGTGGGCGACCCCGTCACCGTCATCTACGATCCCGCGGATCCCGCGAGGGTCCGCACACCCGAGGACGAGAACCCCACCGACTTCGAGACGTGGCTGGGCGGCGTGCCGTTCCCGGTCGGGCTGATCGGTGTCCTGATCGCCGGGGCGGCCTCGGTGAGCTGGCTCCGGCGGTACGCGGCGGTGCGGCGCACCGGCTGGCACCCGGCCTCGGTCGTGGTCGACGATGTCGGACGGATCTTCGTGACCTACCCGGACCGGAGCACCCTGGAACTGGGCGGCGTGGTGTCGATCCGCCGGGCCACCCGCGTCGCCGGCGAGCCGCGCCGAGCCTGGATCGGCGGCGAGGCCTGGCCGATGGTCATGCTGGTCGAGCGGGACTACGGCAAGCGCCCGTACCTGGTCCCGGTGCGGGCGGAAGACCGGCTGCGTCCGCCTCCGCGCCCCCGCCGCCGCTCCTCCCGGCGCCGCCGGGCAGTCAGGTGAGGTGCCCGTCGCTCGGCGCCTGGGAGCTCGGCCATGCGAAGCCGTCGATGACGCAGGACGTGTACATGGGCCGGGGTGCCGTGTCACCGGAGCACGCCGCTGCGCTCGAGGTCATCTTGTGAGGGTCAACCGAAAGTGGAGTAGAAGTGATCATGAGATCCCTACCTCAACCCGCTGACCTGCGATTCGGTGCCCCCGACGGGGTTCGAACCCGCACTGAATCGATTTTAAGTCGACTGCCTCTGCCGGTTGGGCTACGGGGGCACCGCCAGCCTAAGCGAACGGTGCCCGCGTCCCCAGCGGAGGTCAGGACTTCGACGCCCGCGTGAACTCTTCCTTCGGGTTGTTGATCTGCCCCAGCGACACGACCTCGCGGCGGAACAGACCGCCGAGCATCCAGTCCAGCAGGATGCGCACCTTGCGGTTGAAGGTGGGCATCGCCTTGAGGTGGTAGCCGCGGTGGAACAGCCAGGCCGGGAAGCCCTTGATCTTCATGTTCAGCGCGTCGGCGACACCCTTGTGCAGGCCCAGGCCGGCCACCGCGCCGAGGTTCTTGTGGAAGTAGTCCGTCGGCTGGCCGCCGCGCAGCACCTTGATGATGTTGTTCGCCAGGTGCCGCGCCTGCCGGACGGCGTGCTGCGCGTTCGGCGGGCAGGTGGCTGTCGGGTCGGACTCGGTGCGTGAGAGGTCCGGGACGGCCGCGTTGTCACCGGCGGTCCAGACGTCCGGGTGACCGACGACCTGCAGCGCGGCGGTCGCCTCGACCCGGCCGCGCTTGTCGATCGGCAGGTCCGAGTTGGCCAGCACCGGGTTGGCCTTCACACCGGCGGTCCAGATGATCGTGTCGCTGTCGAACTCGGTGCCGTCGGAGAGCACCACGTGCCCGTTCTCGAACGACTTCGCCGCCGTCGACAGGTACACCTCGATGCCGCGCTTCTCCAGCTGCTCGACCGTCCACACGCCGAGCGTCTCGCGGACCTCGGGCAGGATCCGGCCGGCGGCCTCGACGAGCACCCACCGGATGTCCTCCGGCGCGATGTTCTCGTAGTACCGCGTCGCGAAGCGGCTCATGTCCTCGAGCTCGGCGAGCGCCTCGATACCGGCGAACCCGCCACCGACGACGGTGAACGTCAGCAGGCGCTTGCGCAGCTCGGGGTCGAGGGTGCTGGCGGCCTGGTCGAGCTTGGTCAGCACGTGGTTACGCAGGTAGATGGCCTCACCGATGGTCTTGATGCCGATGCCCTCCTCGGCGAGGCCGGGGATCGGCAGCAGCCGCGGGACGGCGCCGAGCGCGACCACGAGCACGTCGTAGTTCAGCTGCTCGATGTGGCCGTCGGCGGCCTCCACGGTGACGGTCTTGCGCTCGTGCTCGATCTTGTTCACACGCGCCGTGAGCACGTGGCAGCGCTTGAGCACTCGCCGCAGCGGCACCACGACGTGGCGCGGTTCGATGGCCCCAGCCGCCGCTTCCGGCAGGAACGGCTGATAGGTCATGTGCGGCTGAGGGTCGACGATCGTCACGGAGGCTTCGTTGGCGCGGAGCTTCTTCTGGAGTCCCAACGCGGTGTAAAGCCCGACGTACCCACCACCCAGAATGAGGATCCGAGTCGGTTCCGACTTCGCTGCGGCCATGCACCCATCTTCCCACCCCCACCGCCGGACCGCGCGTAGACCCTCGTCACCTGTGACGGGGGTCGCCGGTCCAGGGCGAAACGATTCAGAGGAGTCCCGCCACCGCGGCCGCGCGGCTCAGCACGTCGCGCAGCATCGCCGGCGTGAGGCGTCCGGTGAAAGTGTTTTGCTGCGAGACGTGAAATGACCCAAAAAGGTGGAGATCCGGGGTTCCCGGCAGGACGAAGTGCGCGCCGTGGCCGAACTTCGGCGCCGGTCTGGGCACCGGCCAGGTCTGGGCGAGGACCGGCAGCAGCGCCTGCCAGCCGAACGCGCCGAGCACGACCACCGCGCGGAGTGTCGGAAGTAACAGCTCGAACTCCCGCACCAGCCAGGGCCGGCAGTTGTCCCGCTCCGACGGCAGTGGCTTGTTGGCCGGCGGAGCGCACTTGACCGGCGCCGTGATCCGCACCCCGCGCAGCTCGAGGCCGTCGCCGAGGTGCGTCGACGTCGGCTGCGACGCCAGCCCGATGTCGTAGAGGGCCTGGTAGAGGAAGTCCCCGGAGCGGTCGCCGGTGAACATCCGGCCGGTCCGGTTGGCGCCGTGGGCGGCCGGCGCCAGCCCGACGATCGCCAGCGACGCGTCCGCCGGGCCGAACCCGGGCACCGGCCGCCCCCAGTAGGTCCAGTCCGCGAACGCGGCGCGTTTGGTCGCGGCGACCTCCTCCCGCCACGCGACCAGGCGCGGGCATCGGCGGCATCCGGCGACCGCGGCGTCGAGTTCGGTCAGGGCGCGGGGCTTCGGTCGGGGCACGCCGTCAGTGTGCTCCGCTAGGTTGACGACCATGCCGGAAACCCCCGAAGAGGAGACGAAGACCGAGGCCGCGCCCGAACCGAGCGACGACCTCGTCACCACGCAGCACACGCTCACCGTCAAGCGCCGCAAGCTGGCCTACACCGCCCAGACCGGCCGGATCGTGCTGCGCAAGGAGGTGCACACCGAGGGCAAGTTCGACGGCCACACCGCCAAGGCCGAGGTGTTCCTCACCTCCTACACGCTCGACGGCGCGGAGCCGGGTTCCCGGCCGGTGACGTTCGCGTTCAACGGCGGGCCGGGCTCGGCCAGCGTGTGGCTGCACATGGGCGTGCTCGGGCCGCGCCGGGTGGTGTCCGGTGACGTCGACTCGCCCGAGCCGCCGCCCTACCGCGTGGTCGACAACCCCGAGACGCTGCTGGTGCACAGCGACCTGGTGTTCATCGACCCGGTGTCGACCGGCTACTCGCGGCCGAAGAAGGGCGAGAGCCCCAAGGACTTCCACGGGTTCACCGCGGACGTGGAGGCGGTCGCGGAGATCATCCGGCTGTGGACGTCCCGCAACGGCCGCTGGCTATCGCCCAAGTACCTGGCCGGCGAGTCGTACGGCACGCTGCGCGCGGCCGCGCTGGCCGGTCACCTGCAGGAGCGGCACGGGTTCTACCTCAACGGCCTGATGCTGATCTCGAGCGTGCTGGACATGGGCACGATCCGGTTCACCGAGGGCAACGACCAGCCGTACCCGCTGTTCGTGCCGACCTACGCCGCGATCGCGCACTACCACGGCAAGCACGGCAAGCGGAAGCTGGCGGACGTGCTGGCCGAAGCCGAGGAGTTCGCCGCGCGCGAGCTGCCGTGGGCGCTGCACCGGGGCGCGCGGCTGACGCCGGAGGAGAAGGCGGCGACGGTGCGGAAGCTGGCGTCGCTGACCGGGCTCGAGGAGTCCTATGTGGACCGTGTTGGCCTGCGCATCGAGCACGTGCGGTTCTTCACCGAGCTGTTGCGGGACCGCGGCCTGACCACCGGCCGGATGGACGGCCGGTTCACCACCTGGGAGCCGGACGGCGGCCGCGAACTGATGAGCGACGACGCGTCGGTGTCCCGGATCATCGGCGCCTACTCAGCCGGCTTCAACCACTACGTGCGCTCGGAGCTCGGCTACCAGAACGACCTGCCGTACGAGGTCCTGTCCATGGACGTGGTGCGCAACTGGTCGTACTCCGAGTTCGAGGGCCGCGCGGTGTCGGCGGTGGAGGCGCTCAGCGCGGCGATGCGCGCCAATCCGCACCTGAAGGTGCACGTCGCCCTCGGCTACTACGACGGCGCGACGCCGTACTACGCGGCCGAACACGTGCTGGCGCACCTGCAGATCCCGGACGACCTGCGCAGCAACATCGAGTCGGCCTACTACGAGGCCGGGCACATGATGTACGTGCACGAACCGTCCCGGGTGCAGCAGTCCACGGACCTGGCGGAGTTCGTCCGCTCCAGTTCGAACCGGTAGACGCCGGTTCCGTTCGCCGCGGAGAAACGACCGGCGCGGTGGGAAGCAGGGGCGGACGGGGTGCCCGGTGGGCACCCCGTCCGCCGGCGGCGTCAGTTGCGGCCGTACTCACCGCCGCAGTCACAGCAGTTGCCGCAGTTGCAGTTGCCCGGCGTCTCCGCGTTCACAGCTACCTCCCGTTGACCTGGCCGGCCGTGCGCCGTCCGAAGTGCGGGTCGCGCCGACACAGGGGCGGGGTTCCCCGGGTCACCCGATCGGGCGGGAACCGCAGCGGCGCGCGAGGGCGCGGGCGGCCGGCATAATCGGCGAACCCGCAGCTCAGGCGAGCGAGAGCGCGATGCCGTCGAGGATGTCGTGCTCGCTGACCACCAGCTCGGCGGGGCCGCCGCGCAGGCCGATCTGCTCGGCGAGGATCTGCACGATCAGCCCGCCACCGCCGATCACGTCGACCCGGCCGGGATGGATCACCGGGTTCGCGGCACGCGCGGTGTGGTCGGCCTCCAGCAGCTGCCCGGACACGCGTGTGATGTCGGCGGGCGTCAGGCGCGACAGGTGGGTACGTTCGGAGTCGTACCGCGGCAGCTCCTGGGCCACCGCGGACAACGTGGTGACGGTGCCGGCCACGCCGATCCACGTGCGGGCCTTCGACACGTCCACCGCGTCGAACGCCTCCGCCAGCACACCGGTGGCGAACTCGCGTGCGGCGACGATCTCGTTCGAGGTGGGCGGATCCGACTTCAGGGCGCGCTCGGTGATCCGCACGCAGCCCACGTCCACCGACTTGGCCGCCGTCACCGACGCGCGCCGGCCGTCCCAGTCGCCCAGTACCAGCTCGGTGGAGCCGCCGCCGACGTCGACCACCAGGAACGGGCCGTCGTCCGGGTCCTGCTCACCGACCGCGCCGGTGAACGACAACCGGGCCTCCTCGTCGCCGCTGATCACCTCGGCCTCGGCGCCGAGCACCTCGCGGGTCATCGCGAAGAACTCGTCGCGGTTGCTCGCGTCGCGCGTCGCCGAGGTGGCGACCATGCGCACCCTCTCCACACCCTTGCGCCGGGCGGCGATGGTGTAGTCGGCCAGCGCGGCGCGGGTGCGCTCCAGCGCCTCCGGGGCGAGCCGGCCGGTCGCGTCCACGCCCTGCCCGAGCCGCACGACCCGCATCTCCCGATGCAGGTCACGCAGGTCGACGGTGCCGTCGTGACGCTCGGTCAGCTCGGCCACCAGCAGGCGGATGGAGTTGGTTCCACAGTCGATCGCGGCAACACGGGGCATGCGCCCACCCTACGGGGTGTGCCCGGTCGGCGATCCCGTGGTGGAGGTCGCCGGGCCGGTGACCGGAGGCTCGCACGGCGACGGCGACGGCGAGGTGGGTGTGGTCGTAGTAGTGGTCGTCGTGGACGTCGGCGTGGTGGCGGTCGCACACGCCGGCGGCACGGTCGTGGTGGTGGTCGTCGTGGTGGTGGTCGGTGTGGTCGTCGTGGTCGCCGGTGTGGTGGTCGTCGTCGTTGTGGTGCCCGGTGTGGTGGGGCTGGTCGAGGGGGTCGTGGTCGTCGTGGGGGCGCTGCTGCCGTCCGACCGCGCCGGTGGCTGCGACGGCAACGGCGTCGTGGCCGCCGGGGGCGCGGCGAGGACCGTCGGCGGTGGCGGCGGCGCGACCGGGGCCGCCGGGGCCGCCGGGACGCTCGGGGCGCCGACCGGCACCTTGCTGTCCGGCAGCGGGGCGACGCCACTGCGGTACGCCTCGGCCCAGCGGATCACCGTTTCCACATAGGCATCGGAGTTGTTGTAGCGGTAGATCGCGGCGCGCAACTGGGCCGGGTTCCCCAGGTCCAGACCACCCGAGCACAGGTAGCCCGCGGTCGCGAAAGTGGCGTCGTAGATGTTGTTCGGGTCGGCGACGCGGTCGTGGTTGCCGTCCGCGCCGTAGAAGGCCCAGGTGCTGGGGATGAACTGGGTGGGCCCGACCGCGCGGTCCCACACGGTGTCGTGGTCCCAGCGGCCGTGGTCGGTGTCCCGGATCGCGGCCACCGGGCCGACGCCGTTGAGCTCCGGGCCGAGGATCGGCTCGCGCGTGTTCCCCTTCGCGTCGACGTAGCCGCCGCGCGCGTGGTTGGACTCGATGCGGCCGATGCTCGCGACGAGCGCCCAGTCCAGGTGGCAACCCGGGCGCTCGGGCCGCATCAGGTCGGCGGCGTTGCGGTACGCCTTCAGCGCGCTGCCGGGGATGCCGAGCGGGCCGGAGGGCAGCGCCTCGGGCGGCACCGGCTGCGGCGGCTGCGGGAGCTGGCCGTCGACGCTGATCTGGAGCATCTCCGGTGGCACGCCCTGCACGAGGCCGGCCGGGCGGTTCTGCTCGGCCGGCGCGGTGCTGGTCCAGGTCTGGGTGCCGCTCCCGGCCAGCCCGGCCGGGAGCAGGGCGAGCACCCCGCCCATCGCGGCGAGCGTGGCCTTGTTGGCCAGCCCGGCTCTGCGCGCCTTGCGGTTGGTGGCCTTCAGACGAGTCCGGCGCACATCCACTTCCCTCCCCGAGCGGGCGTCACACCCGATGCTGAACCGCGCGGTGTGAAGCCCGTGTTACCGAGAGGTGGTATCGCTGGGTTGGGGCGGAAGTGTTAGCCGATAGTTCGCTGTGTCGCCGATGTGGGTGCCCCGCACGGCATTTCGGCTCAGCTCGGCTTCGCGCCTGAGCCCAACACGCCGCCCGCAACAGCGAACACGGCGCGCGGACGGGCAAACACGCGGCTGCCGCGTGTTTGCCGCTCGGGGCGGCGTGTTGGCCGGGTCGTGGCGGTTGCCGCGCGCGTCAGGCGGCGCAGTCGCCGCTGGGCCAATCGGGTTTGAGCAGTTCGAGGGTTTCGTCGCCGAACGGGTTGACGCCCGGCCCCATCGCGAGGGTGTGCGCGAGATGCACGTGCAGGCACTTCACCCGTCCGGGCATGCCGCCGGCGGTCACCTGGTGTCCGAGCGGCTCGAGGGCGTCCCGCTGCGCCAGGTACGACTCGTGCGCACGGCGGTAGGCCGCGGCCAGCTCCTCGTCCACCGCCAGCCGGTCGGTCATCTCCTTCATGATCCCGGACGCCTCGAGGCGCCCGACCAGCGAAGTCAGCCGCGGGCAGGTCAGGTAGTACAGGGTCGGGAACGGGGTGCCGTTCTCCAGCCGCGGGTTGGTCTGCACGACGGACGGGTGCCCGCTCGGACAGCGCGCCGCGACCGCCCGCAGCGCACGCGCGGGACGGCCGAGCTGCTCGGAGATGATGATCCGGTCGGCCTCGGTGACCGGTTCGAACGAGGGCAGGTCCGTCTTGCTCACCGCGCCATTGTCGCAAGCGCCACCAGGTCAGCCGCCGACGGTGCTCCACAACTGCTGGTACCACGCCGCGCCGCCGGAGACCACCGGATCGGGCTTCGCCGCCTCCTGCGGCTTCGGCGCGTCCTCCGGCAGCTGCACGACGTAGGGCGTCTCGCCCGGCATGACGTACCGCAGCCGCCGCCGGGCCTCCGCCTCGACCTGCGCCGGATCCGACACCGCCGCCTTGCGTTGCTCCAGCAGCGCAACGTCGTGCTTCAGCTCCGCCTGCCGCTGCTCCTGCTCGGCGACCTCGGCCCGCTGCGCCAGATAGGTGCGCAACGGCACGGCAACGGTGAACGCCAGCGCGCACACCACGATCGCGAGCACCGCGGCCCGGCGGGTGGTGGACATGCCGAGCACGCGCGCCGCGGCGGCGCCCTGGCCGCCCGGACCGCGCCGCAGCCGCGCCTTCCCGGCGGCCACCCGCCGGGCGAGTTGCGGACGGCGCGCGGGCGCCCCCTCCGCACGTCGGGCCGGTGAGCCCTCCGTGCGGCGGGGGCGCCGCGCGCGCTGGGTTCCGCGTTGCGTCATCTACCCCGGTCAGCTCTCCGTCGAGAACCGCGGGAAGGCCAGCTCACCGGCGTAGCGGGCGGCGTCACCGAGGGCCTCCTCGATGCGCAGCAGCTGGTTGTACTTCGCGACGCGCTCGCTGCGGGCCGGGGCACCGGTCTTGATCTGGCCGACACCGGTCGCGACCGCGAGGTCGGCGATCGTGGTGTCCTCGGTTTCGCCCGAGCGGTGGCTCATCATCGACTTGTAGCCGCTGGAGGTGGCCAGGGCGATCGCGTCCAGGGTCTCCGACAGCGTGCCGATCTGGTTGACCTTCACCAGCAGCGCGTTCGCCGCGCCGCGGTTGATGCCGTCCTCCAGCCGGTCCGGGTTGGTGACGAACAGGTCGTCCCCGACGAGCTGGACCCGCTCGCCGATCTGCTGGGTGAGCGCCACCCAGCCGTCCCAGTCGTCCTCGGACAGCGGGTCCTCGATCGACACCAGCGGGTACGCCTCCACCAGCTCCTGGTAGTAGGCCGCCAGCTGCTCGGCGGTCCGCTTGCTCCCCTCGAACGTGTAGGAGCCGGCCGAGAAGAACTCCGTGGCGGCGACGTCCAGGGCCAGCGCGATGTCGCGGCCCGGGGCGTACCCGGCCTTCTCGATCGCCGTGGTGATCAGGTCCAGCGCCTCGCGGTTGCTGGACAGGTTCGGCGCGAACCCGCCCTCGTCACCCAGACCGGTGGCCAGGCCGCGGGCCTTGAGCACCGACTTGAGCGAGTGGTAGACCTCCGTGCCCCAGCGCAGCGCCTCGCGGAAGGACTCCGCGCCGATCGGGGCGATCATGAACTCCTGGATGTCCACGTCGGTGTCGGCGTGCGCGCCACCGTTGAGGATGTTCATCATCGGTACCGGCAGCACGTGCGCGTTCGGCCCGCCCAGGTAGCGGAACAGCTCCAGCTCGGCCGACTCGGCGGCGGCCTTCGCGACGGCCAGCGAAACACCGAGCAGGGCGTTGGCACCGAGCCGCGACTTGTCCGGGGTGCCGTCCAGGTCGACCAGCTTCTGGTCGACGATCCGCTGGTCCACGGCGTCGACCCCGGTCAGCTCGGGACCGATCTCGTCGAGCACCGCGGCGACCGCGCGCTCGACGCCCTTGCCGTTGTAGCGCTTCGGGTCACCGTCGCGCAGCTCGACGGCTTCGTGCTCGCCGGTGGACGCGCCCGAGGGAACGGCGGCCCGCGCCAGCGTGCCGTCGTCGAGAGCCACCTCCACCTCAACGGTCGGGTTGCCACGCGAGTCCAGGATCTCGCGCGCGCCTACCTGCTCAATGACCGCCACACCTGCTCCTCATCGGTTTGTCCAGCGAAGACGCGACCAGCGTAGCGGCCTTCGCCGTTCACCCGGTGGAGGCACGCGTCACTGGCCGGCGCGGACCTCCTGCCACCCCGACGGCAGGTCGGCGGTGTCGGAGATCTGCTGCCAGAACGTCCAGCTGTTGCCCCCGCAGTCCAGCACCGTGAACACCCGCGCACCGTAGGGCTGGTCCTGTGGCGGCGGTACGTCGCACCCCTCCCCCAGGGCCGTGCACACGTGCTCGTACTGCGCGTCGGCGTCGGGCACGTACACGACGTTGAGCTGCCCGACCGGCCGGTCGACGCCCTTGGTCTCCCAGTAGTCGGCGCCGACCGCGGCGAGCACGATCTCGGCGTCACCGGCGGCCACCACGGCCTGGAAGACGTGGCCGGACGCGTCCACGTACCGGACCTTCTCCGTGAAGCCGAACACGCGCACCAGCCAATCCAGCGCCTCCGTGGCGTCGGTGTAGTACAGGTAGGGCGAGAGTCCGAGATACCGCGGTTCTTCGCTCATGACCGGTTAGTGCATCATGCCGCCCGCGACCACCCTGATCGCCCCTGCCGAAACGGGCGCACCGGGGGTAACGTCGATCAGAAGATGGATGAGGCAGAAACCCCGCGGGGACCAGCAGGCCGGCACCCGCTGCACGCGTTTCGCGAGGCGGAGGATCTCGTCGAGAAGCGGCGTCCGCTGGACGCCCTCAAGGCGCTGCAGCCGGTGCTGGACAGCGAACCGGACAAGCCCAGCGTCCAGCTGCTCGCCGGGCGCGCCTACTTCCACTCCGCCCAGCTCAACCGCGCCGAGCAGGCGTTGACGCGGGTGCTGGAACTCGATCCGTCCGACCACTACGCCCGCTTCGTGCTGGGCCGCACGCTGCAACGGCTGGGCCGGCTGGTCGAAGCGCTGGGACAGCTGCGCATGGCCTGGGCGATGAACCCGGTTCCCGAGTACCAGGACGCGTTGTCCGAGGTCAAGGCCCGGGTTCGGTTGCAGGAGAGCTGATCGCCCGGCTCGTGCCGTGCGCTAGCGCGGGGCGGCGCCGGCGAGGCTGGTGGCGATGTCGAAGACGTGCCGGGCTGCGGGGGCGAGGGCTGGTGCGCCGGTGATCGCGGCCCACCAGCCGGGGGCGGTCGCCAGGTCGGCGCCCGTCGAGCACAGCGAGCGGGCCGTGGTCAGCGCCGTGTCGTCGATGTCCGCGGGGTCCGGTTGCCTGCCGTCGCCGGTGGCGCGCGCCGACCACTGCTTCCAGGTCTCCTCCGGCACCCGCAGCGGGCCGTCGCCGACCGCGGACGCCTCGCCGATCGCGGCGAGCGTGGCCCAGGACAGGTGGCATCCCGGCCACTCCCCGCGCATCCACATCTCCGCCCGGCCGTAGCCGGCGAGCACTCGCGGCGGCAGCCCGGTCGCCCCGGCCACTTCGGTCGACCACGCGTCGAGCGCCTTGCGGTCCGACTCACGCGGCCGGTCCGGCGGCGCGAGCCTGGCGGGGCGTGGAGCGGTCGCGCCGGGCGGTGGTTCCAGTGTCCCCGTGGCCACGGCGGGCTGGGAGACGGCCGGCCGCGGGGCCTCCCCGGGACCTGTCACACCGATGGTCAGGATGAGCACCAGCCCGGTGCCGGTCACCGCCGCCCCGAGGAGCAACCGAGACGAGAAGCGCCGGATCCGGGCGTCCCCCGGCTGAGTGGGTTCTGCCACCCGAACAGGTTATCCAGGCTTCCTGACAGGCGGATCACACCACTTTGTTATGGAGTCGCGTACCACGTCCTGAGCTGCGGAAACACGAAGCGTGATGCCTGATTTGACGGGTTCCACCGATCAAGCGAGGATGGTCGGGCTGGACTTTCAGGCAAGGCTTACCTAAACCTAGTCCCGTCCGATGCGTCCAAGGAGGCCGTCCGTTGTTGTTCTCCAGCCTGCTCATCGGCCTCCGGGAGGGCCTGGAGGCCGCCCTGGTCGTGAGCATCCTGGTCGCGTTCCTCGTCCGGACCGACCGGCGCTCGGCGCTGCGCTGGGTGTGGCCGGGCATCGCCGCGGCCGTCGTCCTCTCGGTCGGCGTCGGCGCGGTCCTGACCTTCACCACGGCCCAGCTGTCGTTCGAACAGCAGGAGCTGCTCGGCGGCAGCCTGTCGATCGTGGCCGTCGGGTTCGTCACCGCGATGATCTTCTGGATGCGCAAGGCGTCCAAGAGCATCGCCGCCGAGCTGCGCGGCAAGATGGACCACGCGCTCGCGATCGGTCCGCTCGCGGTCCTGCTCCTGTCGTTCCTCGCCGTCGGCCGCGAGGGGCTGGAGACCGCCGTCTTCTTCTACGCCGCGGTGCAGTCCGCGCAGGGCGGTACCACGGAGCCGCTGATCGGGTTCGCCGTCGGTATCGCCATCGCGATCGCCCTCGCCTACGGCCTCTACCGCGGGGCGATCCGGTTCAACCTGGGCAAGTTCTTCACCGTCACGGGCGTGCTGCTCGTGTTCGTCGCCGCCGGTGTGCTCGGCTACGGCCTGCACGACCTGCAGGAAGCCGGCTTCCTGCCCGGCCTGCACGCCCTCGCCTTCGACGCGTCCGCCGCCATCCCCGAGACCTCGTGGTACGGCGCGCTGCTCAAGGGCATCTTCAACTACTCGCAACAGACCACGGTGCTCCAGGCGATCGCCTGGGTCGCCTACGTCGCGATCGTGCTGCCGCTGTTCCTGCGGCGGCCCGCTGCCAAGACCACCCCCGTGGTGGCCGGTACCAAGGAGTGACCTTGCGCAAGACCCCCCTCGTTGTCGCGGGATCGGCCGCGCTGCTCGCGCTGTCCGCCTGCTCCGGCGGCGACCAGAAGGCAGCGGCCGGCGGCCCGATCACCGTCGAGGCCACCGACACCGCGTGCACGGTGTCGGCGACCACCGCGAACGCCGGGAACCTGTCGTTCGAGGTGACGAACAAGGGCACCAAGGTCACCGAGTTCTACCTCTACGCCCAGGGTGACCGAATCATGGGCGAGGTCGAGAACATCGCCCCCGGCCTGACCCGCAAACTGACCATCGAGGTGCCCGACGCCGGGACCTACCAGACCGCGTGCAAGCCCGGCATGAGCGGCGACGGCATCCGCGGCACGTTCACCGTGACCGGTGGCGCCAGCCGGCAGGCCGACACGAACACGCAGCTCGCCGACGCGACGAAGAGCTACGCGACATACGTGGCCAGCCAGAGCGACGCCCTGCTGACCGAGACGCAGAAGTTCGCCGACGCGGTCAAGTCCGGCAACGTCGCCGACGCCAAGGCGCGATACGCGCCCACCCGCACCTACTACGAGCGCATCGAGCCGGTCGCGGAGAAGTTCGGCGAGCTGGACCCGGCCATCGACGTCCGCGAGGCCGACCTGGAGGAGGGTCAGCAGTTCACCGGTTTCCACCGGCTGGAGAAGGACCTGTGGGCCACCGGCCTGCAGCCCGACAGCGGGCAGATCGCCGACAAGCTGGTCGCCGACGTGACCACCCTGGTCAACCAGGCGAAGACGATCCAGCTGTCCGCGCTCGACCTGGCCAACGGCGCCAAGGGCCTGCTCGACGAGGTCGCCACCGGCAAGATCACCGGCGAGGAGGAGACCTTCTCGCACACCGATCTGTGGGACTTCCAGGCGAACCTGGACGGCTCGAAGGCTGCCATCCAGTCGCTGCGCCCGGTGCTGCAGGAACGGGACCCGCAGCTGGTGTCCGAAGTGGACACCCAGGTCAAGAACGTGCAGACCCTGCTGGACGCGCAGCGCTCCGGCGACGGGTTCAAGTACTACACCGAGCTCACCCAGGACCAGATCCGGCAGTTCGCCTCCGCGGTGGACGCACTGGGCGAGCCGCTGAGCAAGGTCGCGGAGGTCGTCGCGCAATGACCCAGGTGTCCCGTCGCCGTCTGCTGGGGTTCGCGGGTGCCGGTGTGGCCCTCGCCGGCGCCGGCGCGGCGGCCGGAGCCGGGCTGGACCACGCGTTGTCCGCTCCCGAGCCGCACGCGGCGCCCGGCCTCGTGCCGTTCCACGGCGAGCACCAGGCCGGCATCGTCACGCCCACGCAGGAACACCTGCACTTCGCCGCGCTCGACGTGACGACGAAGGACCGCGCGAAGCTGGTGTCGCTGCTGCGCAAGTGGACCGACGCGGCACGCCGGATGACCGGCGGCCAGGAGGTCGTGCCCAACGGTGCGGTCGGCGGTTCGGCCGCGGCCCCGCCCGGGGACACCGGTGAGGCGCTGGACCTGCCCGCCGCGTCGCTGACGCTGACGATCGGGTTCGGGCCGTCGTTGTTCGACGACCGGTTCGGGCTCGCGGACCGGCGTCCGCCGGCGCTGGCCGACCTGCCGGCGTTCCCGAAGGACAACCTGGACCCGGCCCGCAGCGGCGGTGACCTGTGCATCCAGGCGTGCGCCGACGACCCGCAGGTGGCCGTGCACGCGGTGCGCAACCTGGTGCGCATCGGCTTCGGCACCACCGAGGTGCGCTGGTCGCAGCTCGGGTTCGGGCGCAGCGCGTCGACCTCGCGATCGCAGGTGACGCCACGCAACCTGTTCGGCTTCAAGGACGGCACCAACAACCTCAAGGCCGAGGACACCGACGCGCTGGCGCAGCACGTGTGGGTCGCGCCGGGCGACGGCCCGGACTGGATGACCGGCGGCAGCTACCTGGTCGCCCGCCGCATCCGGATGCACATCGAGACGTGGGACCGCTCGCCGCTGCGTGAGCAGGAACAGGTCGTCGGCCGTGCCAAGGGCACCGGGGCGCCGCTGGGCCAGTCGGCCGAGTTCGACCCGGTCGACCTGCACGTCGGTGGGGCGAACGGCGAACCGCTGGTCCCGGCCGACGCCCACATCCGGCTGGCGTCCGCGGAGAACCTGAACGGCGTCCGGATCCTGCGCCGGGGCTACAACTTCGTGGACGGGTCCGACGGGGTCGGCCACCTCGAGGCCGGGTTGTTCTTCATCTGCTTCAACCGCGATCCGCGCACCCAGTTCGTGCCGATGCAGAAGGTGCTCGCGGCCAAGGACGCGATGATGGAGTACCTCGAGCACACGGGCTCGGCCCTGTTCGCGGTGCCGCCGGGCGTGACCGAGACCGGCTACTGGGGCGAGCCGCTGTTCGGCTGAGGCCAGTGGGCCCGCCAGGCACCGGCGTCCATCACCACCGGATCAAGACCAGCCGCACGAGCCGACCGCTCCGCCGCCCGCACCTGCGCCGCGAACCGCTTCGCCACCGCGCGCAGCTCACCCTCGGGATCAATCCCGTCCCGGCGCGCCTGCGCGGCCAGCCGGAACACCTGCTCGGCGGCCGTGTCGCCGCCGGGGAACAGGTCCGCGGGCACCCCGGCGCGGCCGGTGCGCTGCCCGAGTTTCCCGGCCAGCGCCACCGCCGGCTGCCCCAGCGCCACACCGTCCACACTGGACTCGCGTTGTTTCTCGGCCTGCTTGAGCTCCTCCCAGCGCACCTGCTGGTGCGCGGCGGTGTGCACGCGCTCGGCATCGGTGAACACGTGCGGGTGCCGCCCGACCAGCTTCGCCACCAGCCCGGACGCCACCGCGTCGATGTCGAACGGGTCGCCGGCGTCCTCGGCCGCGACGCGGGCGTGGAAGAGCACCTGGAGCAGGACGTCGCCCAGCTCCTCGCGCAGCGCGGCGCGGTCCCCCTCCTCGATCGCGTCCAGCAGTTCGTAGGTCTCCTCCACGAGGTACTGCCGCAGCGAGTCGTGGGTCTGCTCGGCGTCCCACGGGCAGCCGCCCGGCGAGCGCAACCGGTCCATCACCCGCGCCGCCTCGACCAGGCCCGACCCGGCGGGCTGCGCGATCACCCGCGACCCGGCGCGCACCAGGGCGACCACCGCGGGATCGGTCTCGTCCGCGGCGATCAGCACGATCGGCCCGGGTTCCGCGGTCAGGTCGTCCGGTGCGGGCTTCGCGCCCAGCAGATCGGCCAGCCCGCCGTCGATGCCCGACGCGTAGACCGCCTGGGCGCTGCGCAGGAACGGCACGGCGGCCGGCGGGATCCCGGCGTCCGGATACGGCAGGAGCACGACCGTCACGGCTGCGCGGCACCCTTCACCGGCAGGACGGCCCCGGTGGTCTCGCCGCTGCTCGGGGCGAGGTTCATGGCCACAGGATCCCACACGCCGTAGCGCGGATTGATGCGCACGCCGGCCTGCCCGACGTCGGGCTGGAGCAGCCGCCGCCCGATCGCGGCGAGCTGAGCCGCCGACGGTTGCGCCGCCTGCGCACCGGAGGACGGCGCGTTCAGGTCGCGCGCGCGCACGATCGCGACGATCCACACCTGCTGTTCCTGACTGGGCTGGAACGCCACGACCGTGCCCGGCGGGACACCGAACAGGACGAGCGTGGCCAGATCCGGTGCCTGCGCGGCGGGCACCACCTCGCCGACGCTGGTCCGCTCCCCCGCGGCCGCGTCGGCACCGATGACGTCGGCGGCCGCGGCCGGGCTCGCCGCCATCTGCTCGGCCTTGTCGATGGCCTTCGCGCGCCGGTCACCACCGCCGTCCGAGGTCACCGAGGTGTAGTCGAAGGTGACGCTCATCCGGTCGAAGTACTTCTGCCCGAGCGCCTGCAGCAGCAGGCTGTCGATGATCACCTCGCGGTGGTCGCGCACCCGGTTGACGATCTGCGGCGCCACCTGTGACGGGTCGGCGCCGGAGCCGGACACCGGCTCGGCCAGCGGGTCGTCGGCGAGGAACTGCTCCAGCACCTGCTGGTCGGGCACCAGGCCCTCGCGCTGCGCGACGCGGGCGAGCACGTCGTGCAGCACCACCTGACGCACGATCTCCCGGCCGACCAGGTCCAGCTTGTGCTGCTGGGCCAGCTGCTGGGCGGCCGGCTGCTCGCGCACCGCCTTGTCCAGCAGGTCCTGCACCTGGTCGACGGTGACCTGGTGGTCGTCGAAGAGGACGGCGGCACCCACCTGGCTCGGCCCGGAACCGCACCCGGCGAGCACCAGGCACGCGGCGAACGCGGCGAGCAGCGACCGGGAGCGACCCATGATCCGCATCACAGGCCTAACCCTCTCACACCTGGCGCACCTGAGGGGACTTCTCGCGGAAGCGGAACGCGAAATCGTTGAACGATCCTCTTGGGATTGGTCTCGGGTCCGCCAGCTTCAGCCGCATCGCTTTCACCGGAGGGAAACGATGAAGCTCCGCAAGACAATGCTCACCGTGGCCACGCTCGCGGTCACCGCGGCATCAGCACTGACCATCACCGGCACAGCCGCAGCCACCACCGACCCGTCGGGCGGCGCATGGAATCACGTCTTCACCTCCCACGACCGCACCGCACGGATTTACGTCCAGGAATACAACGACGTGATCAAGGCGTGCGACATCAGCGCGAATGGCAAGCCGGTTTCCCTGGACGTGTACATCGGCAAGAAGTCGTTCGATCCCAGGTACTCCGTGACCGTGAAGGGCGACAAGGGGAAGTGTGTCACGCACAGCGCATCCCAGGGCGGGAAGTACAACCTTCCCAAGGGGAGAACCATCCTCCTGGAATTCAGCGGCAATGGACCCGGGTCCCACAACGTCACCGGGGCGGTGTTCACCAGCCGTTGACGCCGTGCTCGTAGACGGCACCACAGCGGACGCCCCACCGGGAGGAACCATGAAACTTCGCAAGACCATGCTCACCGCGGCCACGCTCGCGGTCACCGCGGCATCGGCACTGACCATCACCGGCACAGCCGCAGCCACCACCAGCCCGCCCGGTGGCTGGGACCACGTCTGGGCCGGCGGCGACGCAACGGTCTACGTCGAGGAAAAAGGGGACGTGACCAAGGTGTGCGACACGAAGGCGGATGGTCAACCGGTGTACGCGAAGGTCGGCTTCGGGGGGCAGTGGAAGTACACCGTGTGGGCCAAGGGCGGCTTGGGGAGCTGCGCCGAGCGCAGCGAGAAGGACAAGGGCGTGTACGACCTGGTCGAAGGCCGGGAGATCGAGGTCGAGTTCGGTACCGGAAACGGCCCGCACCACTTCGGCCGCTTCCTCAACGCCCGCTGAACCGGCGCCGGTGGCCTGACGGGTCTGGTACTTTCGCCGCGATCGTGACCACTGGGGAGGAACCATGAAGCTCCGCACGACGATGCTCACCGCGGCCACATTCGCGGTCACCGCGGCATCGGCACTGACCATCACCGGCACGGCCGCCGCCACCACCGACCCCGCGGGGTGGGACCACGTCTGGACTTCGCACGACGGCGGCGCAACGGTCTACGTCAACAGGTACAAGGACAACATTTCGTTGTGCGATGTGAAGAAGGATGGCCGGGCTGCGCGCGTGGAGGTGTACGTCGGGAACGCGACCAAGCCCGTGTACACCATGTCCACGACGGGCTGCGCGACGCACTGGGAGCCGGACGGCGGCAAGTACAACCTTCCTGAAGGAAAAGAGATCCACCTCTATTTCGGCACCCGGGAAGGCCGCGACAACCTGACCCACCAGAAGTTCCTCAACAACCGCTGACCGCGCGGTCGGTGGCCGGAAGTTCGGGAGTTCACCGTCCTTCCGGCTACCGCACGCGGCCAACTCGCTGCCCGGAGGGGCACACACGAGCTTCTGCAACCACCGCTGACCGGGGGCCGGGAGTTTCCGGGCTCAGTCCGGCCACCGGACGCTGGCGTCGTGCTCCGGGTGCTTGCGCAGGTAGGCCCCGATGAACGGGCACAGCGGCACGATCGTCCGGCCGCGCTGCACCGCGTCGTCGATCGCGCCCGCCGCCAGGCGCGAACCCAGGCCCTGCCCGGAAAAGGCGTCGTCGACCTCGGTGTGGGTGAAGATCACGTCGTCACCGCGCTCGCGGTACTCGGCGAACCCGCCCAGCTTTCCCTCGACGTGGATCTCGTAGCGGTGCTTCTCGTCGTTGCGGGTGACCACAGGTTTCTCCTTAGCCGACGGGGGCGGGTTTCTTGGTCAGGTTGACCAGGAGCTTGGTGCACCAATCCAGCAGCGCATCATCACGCAGCTGCGGCGCGCCCATCCGGCCGCCAGCCGGACCCTCGGTCGGCTTCGGCACCGACACCGTCCGCATCGCGGCCTTGTAGGTGGCCTTCGGGTACAGCCGCTTGAGCCGCACCATCTGCGAGTCCATCAGCTCCAGGGGCGCGAAGCGGATGTTGTTGCCCTGCGCGGAAACCTCGGTGACACCCACCGAGCGGCACACGTGCCGGAACCGCGCGACCGCGAGCAGCCGCTGCACGGGTGCGGGCGGCTGGCCGTAGCGGTCGATGAGCTCCTCCTCGACCGCGCGCAGCTCGTGGTCGTCCACCGCCGCCGCGATCTTGCGGTAGGCCTCCAGGCGCAGCCGCTCGCCGGGCACGTAGTCGTGCGGGATGTGCGCGTCGATCGGCAGGTCCACCCGCACCTCGCGGAGCTCCTCCTCGGCGGGCGCCTCCCCGGCGCTGCGGCGGAACACGTCCACCGCCTCACCGACCAGCCGCACGTACAGGTCGAACCCGACACCGGCGATGTGCCCGGACTGCTCGGCGCCGAGGATGTTGCCGGCGCCGCGGATCTCCAGGTCCTTCATCGCCACCGCCATGCCCGCGCCCAGCTCGGTGTTCTGCGCGATGGTCGCCAGCCGGTCGTGCGCGGTCTCGGTGAGCGGGCTCTCCGGCGGGTACAGGAAATACGCGTAGCCACGCTCCCGCCCGCGCCCGACCCGGCCGCGCAACTGGTGCAGTTGCGCCAGGCCGAGCAGGTCACCACGCTCGACGATCAACGTGTTGGCGTTGGAGATGTCCAGACCGGTCTCCACGATCGTGGTGCAGACCAGCACGTCGTACTCGCGCTCCCAGAAGCCCTGGATGATCTTCTCGAGCTTCTCCTCGTTCATCTGGCCGTGCGCGGTGACCACCCGCGCCTCGGGCACCAGCTCGCGGATGCGGCGCGCCGCCTTCTCGATCGAGGACACCCGGTTGTGCACGTAGAACACCTGGCCGTCGCGCAGCAGCTCCCGCCGGATGGCCGCGGCGACCTGCTTGTCGTCGTAGGCGCCCACGTAGGTCAGGATCGGGTGCCGGTCCTCCGGCGGGGTCAGGATCGTGGACATCTCCCGGATTCCGGCCAGCGACATCTCCAGCGTCCGCGGGATCGGCGTGGCCGACATGGTCAGCACGTCGACATGGGTGCGCAGCGCCTTGATGTGCTCCTTGTGCTCGACACCGAACCGCTGCTCCTCGTCGACGATGACCAGGCCCAGGTCCTTGTAGCGGATACCGGTCTGCAACAGCCGGTGCGTGCCGATCACGATGTCGACCGTGCCGTCGGCCAGGCCCGCCAGGGTCGCTTCTGACTCGATCTTGTCGGTGAACCGGGACAAGCCCTTGATCTTCACCGGGAACGAGGCCATGCGCTGGCTGAACGTGTTGAGGTGCTGCTGGGCCAGCAGGGTGGTGGGCACCAGCACCGCCACCTGCTTGCCGTCCTGCACCGCCTTGAACGCGGCGCGCACCGCGATCTCGGTCTTGCCGTACCCGACGTCGCCGCAGATCACGCGGTCCATCGGGACGCCCCGCTCCATGTCCGCCTTGACCTCGTCGATCGCGGCGAGCTGGTCGTTGGTCTCGGTGAACGGGAACGCGTCCTCCAGCTCCCTCTGCCACGGCGTGTCCGGTCCGAACGGGTGACCCGGCGACGCCTGGCGCGCGGCGTAGAGCTGCACCAGCTCGGCGGCGATCTCCTTGACCGCCTTGCGGGCCTTGGCCTTGGTGTTCTTCCAGTCCGACCCGCCCAGCTTGTTCAACGTCGGCAGCTCGCCGCCGACGTAGCGGGACACCTCGTCGAGCTGGTCGCTCGGCACGTAGAGCCGGTCGCCGGGGTGACCGCGCTTGGACGACGCGTACTCGAGCACCAGGTACTCGCGGGTGGCACCACCGACGGTGCGCTGCACCATCTCCACGAACCGGCCGATGCCGTGCTGGTCGTGCACCACGTAGTCACCCGGTTTGAGCGCCAGCGGGTCGACGGCGTTGCGACGGCGCGACGGCATCTTCGCGCCCAGGTCGCGGGTCGCCGACCCGGCGGTGGCGCCACGGCCGGTCAGGTCGGCCTCGGTGAGGACGACCAGCCTCAGCTCGGGGGCGACGAACCCTTCGGCGAGGCCACCGCAGGCGACCGTGACGATCCCGGGGCGGAGCTGCTCGCGCAGCCCGTCCGCGGCGTGGGCGGCCGACACCCCGGCCGTGGACAGCTGCTCGACCGCGCGGGTCGCCGTGCCGTGCCCGGCCACCACCAGCACCGCGGTGCCGCCCGCGGCCAGGTGGGCGTGCAGGTCCCGCACCGCGCGATCCAGGTCGCCGCGGTAGCCGGGTGAGGCGTCGATGCCGACGTGCAGCACGTCGGCGTCCTCGCTGGTCAGCTGCGACAGCGTCCACCACGCCCGGCCGGTCTCGCCGGCGTGCTTGGCGACCTCTTCCAGGTTGCGGTAGGCCGAGGCGCCCAGGTCGATCGGCGCCTGGCCGCCACCGGCCGCGGACATCCAGGACGCCTCGAGGAACTCCTGTCCCGTGCGCACCAGGTCGGCGGCGCGGGCGCGGATCTTCTCCGGGTCGGCCAGCAGGACGTGGGTGCCCTCGGGCATCGCGTCGGTGAGCAGCTCCAGCTCGCCCTCGCACAACACGGGGATGAGGGCCTCCATGCCCTCGACCGGGATGCCGCCGGCGAGCTTGGTGAGCATCTCGGCCAGCTGTGCGTCGGCCGCGTAGGTCTCGGCGAGCTCACCGGCGCGGGCCTTCACCTCCGGGGTGAGCAGCAGCTCCCGGCACGGCGGCGCGTACACGGAGGACAGTTCGCCGGGCAGCGATCGCTGGTCCGACACCGCGAACGCGCGTACCTCGCTGACCTCGTCGCCCCAGAACTCGACCCGGTACGGGTGATCGGCGGTCGGTGGGAAGATGTCCAGGATGCCGCCGCGCACCGCGAACTCGCCGCGCTTCTCGACCATGTCCACGCGGGTGTAGGCCAGCTCGACGAGCCGCTCCAGCAGGCCCTCGAACTCCTCCTCCTCGCCGACCGTCAGCTCCACCGGCGCGAGACTGCCCAGGCCGGGCGCCATCGGCTGGATCAGGCTGCGCACCGTGGCCACCACCACGCGCGGCGCGTGGTCGGTGCGCAGGCGGTGCAGCACGTCCAGCCGGCGGCCGACGGTGTCCGCCCTCGGGGAGAGGCGCTCGTGCGGCAGCGTCTCCCAGGACGGGAAGCCGGCCACCGCGTCCTCGCCGATCAGGCTCGCCAGCGCGGCCGTCAGCTCCTCGGCCTCACGGCCGGTGGCGGTGACGGCCAGCACCGGGCGCCCCGCCCCGGCGTCGGCGGCCAGCGCGGCGACCACCAGCTGGCGGGTGGCGGTGGCGCCCTCCAGTTCCAGCTGGGGTGCACCGGCGCGCTCGATCACCGCGCGCAGGGCGGGGTCGGGCAGGACGGCGGTGAGCAGGCCGGAGAGCTGCGGGTCGGTCACGGAACGGAACTCCTCGGGCACGCACGGGCACACCCCTGCCCCGGTCGGCGGGCTCAGGGGTTCTCGGGTTCCAGGGTACGTCGCAGGGGCGACAAAATTTCGGCGAGTCCCGCGAGCTGCGGGGAAATGACGCGCGGGCCGAGGGCCGCGATGCGCAGCAGGACGTGCCGCGCCCCGGCATCGTCGAATCGCCTGAGCTGGGCGAATGAGGTACCCGGTGGCGAACAGGGCGGGGGCGACATCGCGGCCCTGTTCGCGGATAGTTGCCAGACCGCTCGCGTAGTCGGCCGGGTCGGGCGGGTGCCGCTGGTGCTGCGCACGCCGCGGGCGAGATGCGGCCGCCAGGACGTGGACCAGCGACAACGCTCGGCGCCGATCACGGCGTCACGGCCGCGCGGTGCACGAAGGCGGGTGGCAGGTTGCCCCACACCACCCGGCTCCGGCCGACGAACCCGAACCGCCGGGCGAGCGCGGCCTCGAACCGCCGGGCGGCGGGCAGCCAGGCCGCATGCAGGTAGGCGAAGGTGGCGAACCGGCCGCCCGGTGCCAGCACTTCGCCGATCTGGTCCAGGATGCGCTCCTGCCGCTCGCGCGGGAACAGCGCCCAGGGCAACCCGGACACCACCACGTCCGCGGCGGGCACGTGCTCGGCGAGGTGCTCCGCGGACCCGGTGATCACCTCGACGCCCGGGTGGCGCCGGGCGAGGCCGCCGGCCAGTCGCGGGTTCACCTCGATCGCGGTCAGCCGCGCGCCGGGCCGCAGCCGGGCGAGCAGGGCCTCGGTGAACACCCCGGTGCCCGGCCCGAGCTCGACGACGCGGCCCGCGCACTCGGCTCCGATGCCCGCGACCATGGCCGCGGCCAGCCGCCGTGAACTGGCCGCGATCGCGCCGGTGCGGCCGGGGTTGCGGAGGAATTCCCTGGTGATGGTCATGATTCCGACGCTAGGAACGCCGATCTCGTCACGCCTCCGTCTCGTGGCCCCACCATGTCCTCCCCCGGGAGGACACAGTGCACACCGCGGGAGGACGCGCTCGCGGGCGCCCGATCGCTACCGTCGGGTGGGTGCACCGGCTGCTCCAGTGGTTGCGCGGCCACCCGTGGCTGGCCGACCTCCCGCTCTACGCCTACTTCCTGTTCCCGCCCCTCGTGCAGGACCGGCCGGACTGGCAGCCGATGTGGGTGCAGGCGCTGGTGCTCGCCGGGATCGTGCTGCCGCTGCCGTGGCGGCGCCGCGCTCCGGAGCTGGTCGCGGCGGTCGTGCTGGCCGCGGTCGCGGTGAGCTACGCGGCCGAGGTGCAGACCTATGACCGTGGTCGCGGCGAGATCGCGATGGCCGTCGTGCTCTACACACTGGTCGTGCTGGGCAAGCGGCGGGCGGCGGCGGCCACCGCGGTCGGCGTGGTGGTCCTCGACGTGTGGTGGGCGTGCACCTGGTCGGCGGGCACCTCGGTCAGCCCGTTCATCGCGATCCTGGGAACCCTGCCGGTACATCTCACGGCGTGGGCGCTCGGTGAGTTCGTCCGGGCCCGGCGCGCGGTCGCCGCGGAGTCGCAACGGCGCGTGCTGGCCGAGGAGCGGTCGCGGATCGCGCGCGAGCTGCACGACGTCGTCGCGCACAGCGTGAGCGTGATGGTGCTGCAGGCCGAGGGCGCGAAGCTGCTGGCCCACCAGGACCCGGACCGGGCGGCGCAGGCGCTGGAGGCCATCGGCGGCACCGGACGTGGTGCGCTCGGTGAGCTGCGGCGGCTGCTCGGGGTCCTGCACGGCACCGAGCCCCACCCCGGGATCGGTGACCTGCGCGAGCTGGCGGCGCGATCGAGCGTGGGACGGCAGCCGGTGCGGCTGGAAGTGCGCGGCGACGGCGACGCGCTGCCCGCGAGCGCCGCGCTGCAGACCTATCGCATCGTGCAGGAGGGCCTCACGAACGTGCTGAAACACGCGTCCCCGGACGCCGAGACGTCGGTGCTGGTGGAGTTCGGCGACCAGGTGCGCATCGAGGTGGTCAACAGCGGCGGCACCGGCACGCCGCCGGCGCTCCCCTCCTCCGGGCGCGGGCTGGCCGGTGTCGCGCAGCGCGTCGAGATGTTCGGCGGCACCCTCCACACCGGACCGACGCCGGACGGCGGCTACCGCCTGGCCGCGACCCTGCGGGCGGTGTCGTGACGGCGCGCGTGCTGATCTGCGACGACCAGGAGCTGGCGCGCACCGGGCTGCGGATGATCGTGGACAGCCAGGCGGACCTGGCGGTGGCCGGGGAGGCGGGCGACGGCGCGGCCGCCGTGGAACGGGCCGTGGAGCTGCGGCCGGACCTGGTGCTGATGGATGTGCGGATGCCGGTGCTGGACGGCGTCGCGGCCACCGGGCGGATCTGCGCCCGGCTGCCTGGGACACGCGTCCTGATCATCACGACGTTCGACCTGGACGAGTACGCGTACGCCGGTCTGCGGGCGGGGGCCAGCGGGTTCGTGGTCAAGGACGCCCCCGCGGACGAGCTGCTGGTGGCGATCCGCGGCGTGCTGCGCGGCGACGCGATGGTGTCCCCGTCGGTCACCCGGCGGTTGCTCGACCGGTTCCTGGCCGGCCCGGTGGACGCGCGGCCGCTGGACGTGCTCACCGACCGGGAGCGGGACGTGCTGGCGCTGATCGGGCGCGGCCTGAGCAACCGCGAGATCGCCGGCCGGCTCTACATCGGTGAGACGACGGTCAAAACGCATGTCGGGCACGTCCTGCGCAAGCTGCGCCTGCGCGATCGGGTGCACGCGGTGGTGACCGCCTACGAAACGGGGCTGGTGCGCCCGGGCGGCTGAACCCGATCGAGAACCGACAGAGCCGGGATGGCGCGGCGGCCGGGGCACAATGACCGCATGCGCCGCATCGGAGCCGTTGTGCTCGCCGTCCTGGCCTTCACGGCCTGCACGTCGTCGCCCGCGCAACCGCGCCCGTCCACCCCGCCCACCGCACCCGTCACCGTTGCCGGGCGGAGTCCGGCGCTGAAGGTGGACGTGGTGGCGAGCGGACTTCAGCACGGGTGGGACGTCGGCTTCCTGCCCGACGGCTCGATGCTGGTCACCCAGCGGCCCGGACGGCTCACGCTCGTCGGCCACGGCACGGTCAGCCAGGTGGCCGCCGACTTCTCCGACGTGTGGGCGCGCGGCGAGGGCGGCCTGATGGGCTTGGTGGTGCACCCGGACTTCGCCACCAGCCGCCGGTTCACCACCTGCCAGACCCACCAGGAGAACGGGCGGGCCGTCGACATCCGCCTGGTCACCTGGTCGTTGTCGCCGGACGAGCGCAGCGCCACGAAGGTGCACGACCTGCTCACCGGCCTGCCGGTGAACGACAGCGGCCGGCACTCCGGCTGCCGCCCGCAGATCGCCGCGGACGGCGCACTGCTCGTCGGGACCGGCGACACCGCCCAGCCGGACGTGTCGCAGGACCGGCACAGCCTCGGCGGCAAGGTGCTGCGCATCGACCTCAACACCGGCGGGCCGCTGCCCGGCAACCCGTTCCTCTCCTCGCCGGACCCGGACGAGCAGCGGATCTACACCTACGGCCACCGCAACATCCAGGGCGTGGCCGTGCGGCCGGGGACCGGGCAGGTCTTCACCGCCGAGCACGGCCCGGCGTTCGACGACGAGATCAACCTGATCCGGCCGGGCGGCAACTACGGCTGGGACCCGTCCCGCGGCGGCACGGTCGACACCTACGACGAGAACGTGCCGATGACCGACCTGCAGCGGTTCCCGGACGCCGTCCGGGCGGTGTGGACGTCCGGGACGATCACCGAGGCGATCTGCGGTGCGGCGTTCGTGTCCGGGCCGCAGTGGGGCCCGCTGGACGGCCGGCTCGCCGTCGTCGCGCTCAAGGGCCAGAAGATGCTGATGTTCACGCTGAACCCCGCGGGCGCGGTCACCGAGGTGTACCTGCCCGCGGAGTTCGACGCCACCTACGGCCGGCTGCGGGCGGTGCGCAGCGGGCCGGACGGTGCCCTGTACGTGACGACGTCCGACGGCACCGACGACAAGGTCCTGCGGGTCACACCGGCTCCTTGACCTCCGGCGACCGGCGGCTGAGCAGGTAGCCGGCCCCGATCACCACCGCCACGACCGGCGTGACGTACAGGGCCACCCGGGTGTCCTCGCCGAACCCGAGCAGCACCACCACCAGTGCGAGGAAGGCCAGCGCGAGGTAACCGGTCCACGGCGCGCCGGGCATGCGGAACTGCGACACCGGCAGCTCGCCGCGGTCGCTGCGGCGGCGGTACCGCAGCTGGCAGACCACGACGATCCCCCACGTCCACAGCACCCCGACGGTGGCGACGCTGGTGATGTAGGCGAACGCCTTCTCCGGCACCACCGCGTTGATCAGGATGCCGAGCGCCATGACGATCGCCGACACGGTGATGCTCGCCGCCGGCACCTGCCGCTTCGACAGGCGGGTGAACTTGGCGGGCGCGGCGCGGTGGATCGCGAGGGTGCGCAGCATCCGGCCGGTCGAGTAGATGCCCGAGTTGCACGACGACAGTGCCGCGGTCAGCACGACGAACTGGATGATCCCGGCGGCACCGTGGATGCCGACCGCGTCGAAGGCGCGCACGAACGGGCTCTTGCCGGCGTGGAACTCGGTCCACGGGACCAGCGACAGCAGCACCACCAGCGCGCCGACGTAGAACACGCCGATCCGGACCATGACGCTGTTGATCGCCTTCGGCAGCACGACGCGCGGGTTCTCCGCCTCGCCCGCGGTGAGGCCGATCAGCTCGACACCGAGGTAGGCGAACATGACGCTCTGCAGCGCCAGCAGCGCGCTGCCCGCGCCGTGCGGCAGGAAACCGCCGTCGCTGACCAGGTGCGCGAACGTGGCGTGCTCCCCGGCAGGCCCGATGCCGAACACGATGACCGCGAGGCCGAGCACGATCGCGCCGACGATCGTCACGACCTTGATCATGGAGAACCAGAACTCGAACTCGCCGAACACCTTCACCGAGATCAGATTGGCCAGGAACAGCACACCGAGCACGACCGCGGCGGTGACCCACTGCGGGACCGCCGGGAACCAGTACTGCACGTAGATGCCGGCCGCGGTGATCTCCGCCATCGCGGTGACCACCCACATCAGCCAGTACACCCAGCCGGTGGCGAACCCGGCGAAGCGGCCGACGAACTCCTCGGCGTAGTCCACGAAGCTGCGTGACACCGGCCGGTACATCAGCAGTTCGCCGAGCGCGCGCATGATCAGGAAGATGACCGCGCCCGCGACGGCGTAGGAGACGATCAGGGCCGGCCCGGATGTCTCGATCGCGGCACCGGCGCCCAGGAACAGTCCGGTGCCGATCGCGCCGCCGATCGCCATCATGCTGATCTGGCGGTTCTTCAGGCCCCGGGCGTAGCCCTCGTCAGTTGCCTCGTTGCTCATGACTCTCTCCTCCTCCGGCCGGTCCAGACCTTAACGCGGCTTTCCGGCGGGGCCCAGGGTGGCATCTGGTCGAAATCTGATGGTAGATTTCGACTATGCCACGACGCGCACTGGACAACCCCCTGGTCCTCGGGGTCCTGGGCCTGTTGCTCGAATCGCCGATGCACCCGTACCAGGTGTTCACCGAACTGCGTGCCCGCAGCGCGAGCGCGATCAACCGGGGCACGCTCTACGACGTCGTGGAGGCCCTCGTCGCGGCGCGATGGGTCGCTCCGCAAGGCACCGAGCGCAGCGGCAACCGGCCGGAACGCACGGTGTACGCGCTCACCGACTCCGGCCGGGACGAACTGGTGCGCCGGCTGGACAGCCGCATCCGGGAGCCGAAGCGGGAGTACCCGGAGTTCCTGGGCGCGATCGCGTACCTGGGCGCGCTCGGCCCGGACGGAGCGATCGCCGCGCTGACCGAGCGCGCCCGGCGGCTGCGCGAACGCGCTGACGCCGACCAGGAGCGGCTGCGCGCGGTGCTGCGCGACGGCGTGCCGCGGCTGCACGTCATCGAGGCGGAGTACGCGCTCCACCAGACCCGCGCCGAGATCACGTGGGTCGAGGACCTGATCACCGAAATCCACGACGGCTCCCTGCCCTGGCCCTGAGAGGACGGCATGCAATTCGGCATCTACCCCGGTGGTGTCACCGGCACCGACTCCGGCGACATCGCCGCCGGCCCACCCGACGACCCGGCGCGGATCCTCGGCGCGCTCACCGAGCTGCACGGGACGCGCCCGTTCCTCGTCCGGGCCTACCTCGGGTTCGACGACTCCACATCGGACGGTCCACAGGAGACGGCCGCACCCGCCGGGGCGTCCCGGTACGCCGGTGACGGCCGCTCGCTGGACCTGGTGGCGCAATACCAGTCACCGAGCGGCGACGTCGCCGGGTACCGGGAGTTCGTGCGCCGGCTGGTCGAGCAGTACGGCGCGATCACCAGCACGCTGCAGATCACCGAAGAGCCGAACGTACCGGGCAATCCGACGCTGGACGGCTACTACCCGAAGGTGATCGAGGCGATCGTCGCGGGAGTGGCGGCAGCCAAGGAACGCGCCCGGGAGCTGGGACACGATCACCTGCGCGTCGGGTTCAACACCACGCCGCTGTTCGGTCCGGGCGCGTCGTTCATCGCGGACCTGGTGGCGGCAGGCGGCGCGGAGTTCGTGCGCGACCTGGACTACGTGGGCCTGGACTTCTTCCCGGACGTCTTCCGGCCCGTCGACCCGGCCGAGCTGGGCGCGGTGGTGGCGGGTCTGCTGCGCCACCACCGCGAGAACGTCCTGGCGCCGGCGGGCCTCGGCGGGATCGCATTGCACCTCACCGAGCACGGCTGGCCCACCGGCCCGGACCGGCCGCCCGCGCGGCAGGCCGAGGTGGTGGACACGGTCGTCCGGGCCGCGGTGGCCGTGGGTGCCGCCTGCTACACGCACTTCGCCCTGCGCGACGCGGACAGCACCCAACCCGGCCTGTTCCACCGGTTCGGGTTGATGACGGACGACTACACGCCGAAACCGGCGTTCGGCGTGTATCGCGACCTGATCGCCGAGCTCACGACGTGACAGGCCGGCCTCGTGGGTCGGCACGGTCCTCGTCCGGAACCTGCGCGTGCGGACGGGGCCGGTCGGCGAGCTTGATCCAGACGACACCAGCGATGATCACCGCGAGCCACACCGCCTTGACCGGGGTGAGGGTCTCGTCGAAGAAGACGGGGCCGAGCAGCGCGGCTCCGGCCGCGCCGATGCCGGCCCAGACCGCATAGCCGATGCCGACGTCGATCGTGCGCAGGGCGACGCTGAGCGCGAAGAGCGTCAGCAGGAAGAAGACCACGGCGACGAGCGACCACGAGAGCACGGTGAAGCCGTGGCTCCCTCCGACCGAGAGGGCGTAGCCGACTTCGAACGCGCCGGCGAGGAGGAGTACGAGCCACGCGGCGGGGCGGGAGGCTGGTGTGCGCGACATCACGCCGCCCCGCTGAGCTGGAGGCCGACCACGCCGACGATGACGGCGCCGATCCCCACGACCTTGCGCCAGTCGAGGCGCTGGCCGAACAGGACGGCACCGAGGATGACGATGCCGACGCCGGCGACGGAGGTCCAGATCGCGTACCCGACGCCGACGTCGAAGGTCAGCAGCGCCAGGCTGAGCAGGTAGGTGCCGATACCACCGCTGATCAGCGTGGCGGCGGTCCACCCGGGCCGGGTGAACCCTTGGGCCTTACCCGCGGAGACGGCGACGGCGATCTCGAAGACGACCGCGACGCCGAGGTAGAGCCAGTGCATGGGTGGATGTCCTTTCGCGGACTCGGGGAACGTTGTCCACCACATCGTGAAACCTCACACCGGTGTCAACTGCAAGAACTGCGAGAATGGGAGCTTGGACGTTCTCCGGAGGTCACATGCGCATCGGTGAACTGGCTGACGCCACCGGGGTCAGCACCCGGTCCCTGCGGTACTACGAGGAGCAGGGACTCATCCGCTCCGCGCGCACCCCGGGCGGGTGGCGCGACTTCGACAGCAGCATGGTCGAGCGGGTCGTCATGATCCAGCACCTGTTCGCCGCCGGCGTGTGCAGCGCCACGATCTACGAGCTGCTCCCCTGCCTCGAAGCCCCACCGGAGGAGCGGACCGGCGTGCTGGAGCAGTTGCTCGCCGAGCAGGTCGAGCGTCTGGAAGCCAAGCGGCGCGACCTCGACCGCGAGCTCGACATCCTGCGGGCGTTGCGCAACGAAACTGCCCTGCCCAGCCACGTCAGCTGACCCGCGGCGCCACGGGTCAGCGGCGGCCGGGTCAAGTCAGCCACAGCTTGGGCTTGTGCTCGAGGTGCGACAGACCGTTCCAGGCGAGGTTGACGAGGTGGGCGGCCACCTCGTCCCGCTTGGGGCGCCGCGCGTCGAGCCACCATTGACCGGACAGCGCGACCATGCCGACGAGCGCCTGCGCGTACAGCGGGGCCAGCTTGTCGTCGTAGCCGCGGGCGTCGAACTGCTGCGCCAGGATGTGCTCGACCTGCATGGCGATGTCGTTGAGCAGGGTGGAGAACGTGCCGGACGCGCTGGCCACCGGCGAGTCGCGCACCAGGATGCGGAAGCCGTCGTGCGACTCCTCGACGTAGGCCAGCAGCGCGCTGGCCGCCTGCTCGAGCATCGCCCTCGGGTGCCCACCGTGCAGCGTGGACACCATGCGGTCGAGCAGGGACTGGGTCTCGCGGTCGACGACGACGGCGTAGATGCCTTCCTTACCGCCGAAGTGCTCGTAGACGACGGGTTTGGAGACGTTCGCCCGGTGCGCGATCTCCTCGATCGACGTGCCGTCGAAGCCCTTCTCCGCGAAGAGCTTGCGGGCGACGTCGAGCAGTTGCTGGCGCCGTTCCGCGCCGGTCATCCGGACGCGCGATACCGAACCCGTCGGGCGCACCCCGGTGACCTCACGCTTTGCTCGACGTCGTCCCGCCACCCACCGAGAGTAGCCGCAACGCGGGGCGTTTCCGTTGAGGGTGGTGGTGGGCGAGGGGCCCGGGCCTATTCGGAGGCCAGGCGGGCGAGCCGCTGCGGGGTGGGCCAGCGCACGTTGTGCACCCACCCGAGCTTCTCGAACGCCCAGATCACGCGGGCCGAGATGTCGATCTGGCCCCGCTTGACGCCGTGCCGCGCCGAGGTCGGGTCGGCGTGGTGCAGGTTGTGCCACGACTCGCCGAAGGACAGGATCGCCAGCGGCCAGAAGTTGGCCGACTTGTCCCGCGCCGCGAACGGGCGCTCACCGATCATGTGGCAGACCGAGTTGACCGACCACGTGACGTGGTGCAGCACGCACACCCGGACCAGGCCGGCCCAGAAGAACGCGGTGACGGCACCCCAGAACGACCAGGTGATCAGGCCGCCGAGCAGGGCGGGCAGGGTCAGCGTGAGCAGCGTCCACAGCCAGAACAGCTCGTCGACCTTCTTGATGGCCGGATCCTTGAGCAGGTCCGGGGCGAAGCGCTCGGCGTTGCTCGTGTCCCGCTCGAACAGCCAGCCCATGTGCGCGTGCCAGAAGCCCTTGGCGATGGCCAGCGGCGAGGTGCCGAACGCCCACGGCGAGTGCGGGTCGCCGTCGCGGTCGGAGAAGGCGTGGTGCCGGCGGTGGTCGGCGACCCAGGTGATCACCGGCCCCTGCACGGCGAAGCTGCCGGCGATGGCGAGCACGACCCGCAGCCACGGCTTCGCCTTGAACGAGCCGTGCGTGAAGTACCGGTGGTACGACACCGTGATCCCGAGCCCGCTGATGACGTAGAAGGCGACGAACAACCCGACGTCCACCCAGCTCAGGCCCCACCCCCAGGCGAAGGGCACGGCGGCGATGAGCGCGGCCAGCGGGAGGATCACGCCGAGATAGACCGAGAACTGGACGCCGGCGCCGCGTTGGCCGGCGGTGACCGGCTTCGGACCCTTGGTCTGGGGTGGTTCCATAACCGGAGTGGATGTCATGCGCAACACTTCTTCCTACCTGGGCAAACCCTGGGAAAGGGCGACCTTACCTACGTTTCCGTAAGTTACGGTACAGGAGGTTTTGCCCGCTGGGGAGACGTCCAAACATCGGACTCGAACCCCTGCACCGGTGCGATTTTTCGACGTCGCTATCCTGACCAGGCACGATCCGCCGTGGTGTAATTGGCAGCACCTCAGATTTTGGTTCTGATAGTTCAGGTTCGAATCCTGGCGGCGGAGCTGCCGTGCCCTGCCCCGACGTGCCCGAAGGGGGTGCGCCACGCTGCGAGGCGAGAGCGAACAGAAGACCAGGCGGCCGACGCTGGCCGAGCTCTCCGATGCCTGGCTGGCCGGGCGCGCCCGGGAACTGATCGCCGCCGTGCAGCACACGGAGCACAGCGAGCAGCTGGACATCGTGCGCACCCTCGACGAGCTGCTCGAGGAGGCCCAGCGCCGGGGCGAGCCGGTCCTGGTCTCGCAGCTGCTGCGCGCCACGGCCCTGGCCCGGCTGGTCACCCGCGGGCTCGCGGCGGAGGCCGAGCCGCTGCTGGACGAAATGCTGGCCCACACCCGCCGTCACGGTCTCGCGCTGTTCCGCGCCGACGCCCACGCCCTGCGCGGCCGCCGCCTGGTGCTGGCCAAGCAGGAGGACGCGGCGCTCACCGAAATAGCCAGGGCGCTGGCGATCCTCGACGACTCCACCTCCCCGGACATGCACATGTCGCGGCGGGAATGGGCCAAGACCCAGTCCAGCGCGCTGGTCGACTGCTGGATCGTGCTGAACCAGCTGGGCGTGTACGAGGCGGCCGAGGAGGTCATCGCCCGCGCCCACCAGGCGATCCGGGAGACCGCCGGTCCGCACGAGATCACCCTGCAGCTGATGAACCGCATCAAGATGCTGCTGGGGTGGGGCCTGCGCCTGGAACGGGTCGACCGGCACGAGGAGGCCGCCGCGAAGTTCAGCACGGCCGCGTCGATGGCCGTCGCGGTCGAGGCCCCGTTCGCCGAGTCCCTGTTCCCGCGCCGGATCGGGGTGCCTGCCGTCGACCAGGTCGGCGTGCTCGCGTCGGCCCTCGCGCTGGCCGCCCCGGACGCATCGCACACCGAGCGGCTGCGGCGGCTGCTGATCGAACCGGGCTACCCGCACGAGCAGGTCATCGTCACGATCGCGCTCGCCCGCTGCCTGGAACAGTCCGGCCAGCACGACGACGCGCTCAAGACGCTGCACGCGACCAAGCTCAACCTGGCCGAGGACAACTCGATGCCGTCGATGCGACTGCACCTGCTGCGGGAGATCGCACGGCTGGACAGCGAGGCCGACAGCGAGGCGTCCCGCGCGCTGGCCGACTACTCGACCGCGCTGGAGGTCGAGCTGTGGCACATGCGGGAGTCGCAGCTGGCGACCCTGGACACCCGGCGTGAGCACGAGCGGCTGTCCGCGCAGCACGGCGCGATCAGCCAGCAGGCGTTGCAGGACCCGCTGACCGGCCTGCCCAACCGCCGGGCCCTGGACGAGCACCTGCGCACGCTGTCGGCGTCGACCACGGCACAGCCGCTCGCGGTCGCCCTGATCGACCTGGACGGGTTCAAGAACGTCAACGACCAGCACTCGCACGCCGAGGGCGACGACGTGCTGCGGGTGGTGGCCTCGACGGTGCGGGACGCGCTGCGCGGTGACGACATCGTGGCCCGCTACGGCGGCGACGAGTTCGTCGCCCTGCTGCCCGGCGCGCCGGTGTCGGCGGCCAAGCAGGCCCTCGGCCGGGCGGTCACCGCGGTCGACTCGCTGCCCCACCACCTCTCGCACGGGGTGACCCTGTCGGTGGGGCTGGTGTCGCTGCGGCCGCAGGAGCGGGCCGACCAGGTGCTGGCCCGTGCCGACGCGGCGATGTACCAGGCGAAACGCGGTGGCGGCAACCAGGTGGCGACCGCGCGGTCCGGTGCGGCCGAGTCCCTTACCGCAGAGGTGGAGCCGGGCTCGGAAGGCGACCCGCGGCCGGCGGCCGGGGAGGACACGTAGGATCGGGGCCCGCCACCACCCGTCCCGGATTCGTTGGGAGTGCCGTGACCGGCCCGCTGAGCACTGTCGTCCTCGCCGCGGGCGAGGGCACCCGGATGCGCTCGAACACCCCGAAGGTGCTGCACCCACTGGCCGGGCGGCCGCTGGTCGAGCACGCCGTCCGGGCCGCCGCCGGGCTCGCGCCGGACCACCTGGTCGTCGTCGTGGGACACGGCCGGGACGCCGTCGCCGACCACCTCGGCGGGGTCGGTGCAGCGCTCGGGCGCCCGGTGCTGACCGCGGTGCAGGAGAAGCAGAACGGCACCGGTGACGCGGTGTCGTGCGCCTTGTCCGTCCTGCCGGAGGGGCTGGCCGGCACCGTCCTGGTCAGCTACGGCGACGTTCCGTTGCTGGACACCGAAACCATGGCCGCGCTGCTGGCCGAGCACCGCGAGAACGCTGCCGCGGTCACCGTGCTGACGTCGGTGGTCGCCGATCCGACGGGGTACGGCCGGATCGTGCGCGATGCCGCCGGCGCGGTCACCGGGATCGTCGAGCAGAAGGACGCGACGCCCGGGCAGCTGGAGATCGACGAGATCAACTCCGGCGTGTACGCGTTCGACGCGGCAGTGCTCGCGGAGGCGCTGAGCCGGTTGTCCACCGACAACGCGCAGGGCGAGCTGTACCTCACCGACGTGCTGTCCATCGCCCGCGCCGACGGCCGCCGGGTCGGCGCGCTGGTGGTGGACGACCCGTGGCTGACCGAGGGCGTCAACGACCGCGTGCAACTGGCGGTGCTCGGCGCCGAGCTGAACCGGCGGCTGGTGCGGCGCTGGCAGCGGGCGGGCGTCACCGTCGTCGACCCGGCGTCGGTGTGGCTGGACGTGGACGTCGAGCTGGCCCGGGACGTGGTGCTCGAACCCGGCGTGCAGCTCAAGGGTGCGACGAGGATCGGCGAGGGCGCGGTGATCGGGCCGGACACCACGCTGACCGGCGTCACCGTCGGCGCCGGCGCCCAGGTGATCCGCACGCACGGTTACGACTCGGAGATCGGCGCCGGCGCCAGCGTCGGCCCGTTCGCCTACCTGCGGCCGGGCACCAGGCTCGGCCCGAAGGGCAAGATCGGCACGTTCGTCGAGACCAAGAACGCCGACATCGGCACCGGGACGAAGGTGCCGCACCTGACCTACGTCGGGGATGCGACGATCGGCGAGTACAGCAACATCGGCGCGTCCAGCGTCTTCGTCAACTACGACGGCGTGCGCAAGCACCACACCACGATCGGCTCCCACGTCAAGACCGGTTCGGACAACATGTTCGTTGCGCCGGTCACGGTCGGTGACGGTGCGTACTCGGGCGCTGGCACTGTGATCAGGCGTGACGTGCCGCCGGGGGCGCTGGCGGTGTCGACTGGACCACAGCGCAATATTGAAGGCTGGGTGCCGCGCCGCAGGCCGGGTACCCCAGCGGCGGAAGCGGCGCAGGCCGCGCTCGCCGCCCAGGAAAACACGGAAGAGACCGAGCGGGAGTCGTCTGATGAGTCCTAAGTCCGGCACGCCGAAGAAGAACCTGATGCTCTTCTCCGGCCGCGCACACCGGGAACTCGCGGAGGAGGTTGCGCAGCACCTCAACGTGACGATCACCCCGCAGACGGCGCACACGTTCGCCAACGGCGAGCTGTTCGTGCGTTTCGAGGAGTCGGTCCGCGGCACGGACGCCTTCGTCATCCAGAGTCACACCAACCCGATCAACGAGTGGGTGATGGAGCAGTTGATCATGGTGGACGCGCTCAAGCGCGCCAGCGCCAAGCGCATCACCGTGGTCATGCCGTTCTACCCGTACGCGCGGCAGGACAAGAAGCACAAGGGCCGTGAGCCGATCTCGGCCCGGCTGATCGCCGACCTGTTCAAGACCGCGGGCGCCGACCGGATCATGACGGTCGACCTGCACACCGCGCAGATCCAGGGCTTCTTCGACGGCCCGGTGGACCACCTGTTCGCGCAGACCCTGCTCGCCGACCACATCAAGAAGACCTACGGCGGCGCCGACATCACCGTGGTCTCCCCGGACTCCGGGCGCGTGCGGCTGGCCGAGAAGTGGGCCGCCCAGCTCGGCGACCGGCCGATCGCGTTCATCCACAAGACGCGTGACCCGGACAAGCCGAACCAGGCCGTGGCCAACCGCGTCGTCGGCCAGGTCGAGGGCAAGCTGTGCATCCTGGTGGACGACATGATCGACACCGGCGGCACGATCGTGAAGGCCACCGACGCACTGCTCGCCGAGGGTGCCGCGGACGTCGTCATCGCCACCACGCACGGCATCCTGTCCGACCCGGCCACCGAGCGGCTGTCCAACTGCAAGGCGCGCGAGGTCATCGTCACGAACTCGCTGCCGATCGCGCCGGAGAAGCGGTTCCCGAACCTGACCGTCCTGTCGATCGCGCCGATGCTGGCGGAGGCGATCCAGCAGGTGTTCGAGGACGGCTCGGTGACCAGCCTGTTCGACGGCAACGCCTGAGTCCCGCAACGGGCCGTCCGCTGCTGGCGAAACCAGCGGCGGGCGGCCCGTTCCGTTTTGTACCGTCACGAACATGGACGATCTTCGTTTCGGGGTGTCCCTGCCGTTCCTGACCGGACGCGACGACTGGGCGGCGAAGTGCCGTCGCGCCGAGGAGCTGGGGTACGACGCCATCACCATCCCCGACCACCTCGGGATGCCCGCACCGTTCCCGGCGCTCGTCGCCGCCGCCCAGGCCACCGAACGCGCCCGGGTGGGGCACCTGGTCCTCAACGCACCGTTCTACAACCCGGTGCTGCTGGCCCGCGAGGTCGAGTCGACGGCCGTGCTCACCGGCGGCCGGCTGGACGTGGGTCTCGGCGCGGGGCACATGAAGTCCGAGTTCGACGACGCCGGCCTGCCCTTCGCGCCGCCGAAGGAACGCATCGAGCACCTGGCGCGGACGATCGACGTGCTGCGCAGCCGACTGGAGGACGTGCCGCCGCTGCTGATCGCCGGCAACAGCGAGGGGGTGCTGCGGCTGGCCGCGGAGCACGCCGACATCGTCGGCTTCGCCGGGCTGAAGCACGCGAAGGGCTTCCCGCCGGGCACCTTCGACATCGCCGGCCCGGAGGAGCTGGACGAGCGCGTCGGGTTCGTGCGGGAGCGGGCCGGATCCCGGCCGCTCGAGTTCAACATGCTGATCCAGCAGGTCGTGGTGGCCGACGACCCGTCCGAGGCGCTGGAGCAGGCGTGGGGCGACGTACCGCCCGCGCTGCGGCGGTCGGTGGACGAGCTGGTGAGCGCCCCGCAGATCCTGGCCGGCACCGTCGAGCAGATCGCGGCGAAGGTGCGCGCCATGCGGGACCGGTTCGGCTTCACCTACTTCACCGTGTTCGAACCGTTCCTGGAGGAGTTCGCGCCGGTGATCGCGCTCCTACGGTCCTAGCTCGGCGGCGACGTCCCGGCTGAGCGCGCCCGGGTCGACGACCGCGACGGGTTCGGCGGTCACCGACGGCGCGGCGTGGAGTTTCGTCGCGCCGTCGGTGCGGGGCAGCGTGAACCGGACGGAGCAGGACACGTCGGCGGAGGTGTCCAGCGGGAGCACGACCTCGCGCCGGCAGGTGCGCGTGCCGAGGGCGTCGGAGGTGACGGCCGAGGCGAACGTGACGCGGGCGGCGGCACCGGGCGCGGCGCCGAGCAGCCGGTTGCCGACGCGGACGGAGTCGGTGCAGGCGCCGCGGGACGTGCAGCGCAGCGTGTGCTCGGTGACCTCCGCGGCGACCACCGGGCCGGCGATCAGCGGCCGTCCCAGCCCGGCGACGCCGTCGTCGAGGCGGCCGCGCAGGTCGGCGAGCCGGACTTCGCCGAGCGTGATCTGCCGGGGTCCGAGCTGGGTGGCGGCCGGCCCGAGGAAGGCGGCCGGGAAGCTGAGGACCCGGTAGGGCGTGGTGGTGCTGATCCGCACGCCGGCGACGTCGAGCGCGTCCCCGGCCGGCACGGGCAGCGCATCGGCCGGCAGCGCGGCGCGGATCGCGTCGGCGAGCACCGGCGGGGCGAGGACGCGGCCCGGATCGAACGGCAGGCCGCGATCGGCCCGCGTCCACTGCGCGCCGAACAGCTCGGCGCGGGTCGCGGACATGCCCTGGCCCTGCCAGTAGCGGGCGGAGGCGCGCACGTACAGCGCACCACCCACCCGCAGGGCCGTGATCGGTTCGTCCCGCAGCGGGAACCGCCCCTCGGCGAGGCCGCCGCGGGTGACGGAGAGGGTGGTGCCGGCGACGCCGTACGCGACGGCGGGTTCGGCGGCGAGCGCGCCGAGGGCGGACTCGACCACGGCACGCGGATCCGGCGCGGCGGGATGCTGGGGCGCCTCACAGGCGGTGAGCACGGCCAACAGGAGCACCGCGAGACCGCGCAGCCGCATTCCGCACCCCTCGCTCACCCACCGGAACAACAATTGTGAATCAGATGCACATTCATGTTCCGGAGTTCCTGCCCGGCGCGCCAGTCATCCGATCGTGCACGCGGACGCCCGGGCGGCCCGGCGTCGCCACCCCAGGAGAAAAGCCCAGTTCACCGAGGTGTCGATACGCCCGGGGAGGCCGGGCCGACCGCGTGGTCCGGCCGTGTCGATCGCGGTGACGACCCCAGGGGCGTGGCGGTTTCCGGAGTGCTTACACTGAACAGGTTGTCTCGGCGAGGCGGGCTCCATGCTGCACCCGGTGCCCGACGTGATCGACGCGGCGGCTTGAGGTCCGCTGCTCGAGCACGTCCGTGGAACTCGCCGCCGGGGACGACCGCCCGCCATCTGCGCCGCCACGCAATTGTTTGAAGGAGTGCTACACCGTGTCCGAGGTACGTCTGTCCGCCGAGCCCCGCACCGAGTTCGGCAAGGGCGCCGCGCGCCGCACCCGTCGCGCCGGCAAGGTTCCCGCCGTGCTGTACGGCCACGGTACCGACCCCCGTCACCTGGCCCTGCCCGCTCTGGAGTTCGCCCGGGTCATCCGTGAGAACGGCAGCAACGCCGTCCTCACCCTGAACCTCGACGGTGACACCCAGCTCGCGCTGACCAAGACCGTCACCGTGCACCCGATCAAGAACTACATCGAGCACGTCGACCTGCTGGTCGTGCAGCGCGGCGAGAAGGTCACCGTGGACGTGCCGGTCGTGCTGACCGGTGACCCGGCCCCGGGCACCCTGCAGGTCCAGGAGATGGACTCGCTGTCGGTCGAGGCCGAGGCGCTGCACATCCCGGAGCAGGTCGAGGTGTCCATCGCGGGCGCCGAGGCCGGCACCCAGATCCTCGCCGCCCAGGTCGCCCTGCCCTCCGGCGCGACCCTGGTGACCGACCCGGACAGCCTGGTCGTGGCGGTCAACGAGGCGCAGGCCACCGGCGGCGAGGAGCCCGCCGACGAGACCGGCGAGGGGTCGGCCGAAGCCGGCACCGAAGAGTAAGTGAGTTCGGACGTCCCCGGGGCCGGCGAGCAGGTGCTGCTCGTCGGCCTCGGTAATCCCGGCCCGCGTTATGCCGGAAACCGGCACAACGTGGGCTTCCTGGTGCTCGACGAGCTGGCCGCCCGGGTCGGCGGCAGGTTCAAGGCCCACAAGTCCGGCGCCGAGGTGCTGGAGAGCCGCCTCGCCGGGCGCCGCGTCATCCTGGTCAAACCGCGGTCGTTCATGAACGTCTCGGGCGGCCCGGTGGCCGGGGCGGCGAAGTTCTACAAGGTCGGCCCGGCCGGGGTGGTCGTCGTGCACGATGAGCTGGACCTGCCCTTCGGGGCGCTGAAGCTCAAGCTGGGCGGAGGCGAGGGCGGCCACAACGGCCTGCGGTCGATCAGCAAGTCCCTCGGCACGCGTGACTACTACCGCGTGCGTTTCGGCATCGGGCGGCCGCCGGGCCGCATGGACCCGGCCGATTTCGTGCTCAAGGACTTCTCCACGGTCGAGCGCAAGGACCTCCCCCTGGAGCTGGACCGCTGCGCCGACGCCGTCGAAGCGCTGATCGGCAAAGGGCTGACGGCGGCCCAGAACGACTTCCACGCTGGGTGAGCAGTAGTCACCCACAGGTGTGCCGCACTCTGCTCGATGGAGTTCCAGAGAGGTGAAAGGGCTTCCGGACCTGCGGTCCGGCGGCTAGGACGGGATCAGGGAACCATCCCCGTCCACGCTGAACTGGAGTACTGCATGTCCCTTTCCGCCGACGACGTTTATCGAGTCGAGTTCGGTAACGCCCCTATCGGCCGGCGCGGGTACGCCAAGCACGAGGTCGACGAGTTCGTGGAGCGCATCGCCAGGACCCTGGCGGGCGAGGACGACTTGACGGCCGCCGAGGTGCATCACGTCATGTTCAGCAAGCCGCTGCTCGGTAAGCGGGGCTACGACGAACGCGCGGTCGACGAGTTCCTCGACCAGGTCGAGGACGAGTTCGCCCGCCGCGGCGGCGAGCCCTACGCCGTACCGGAGGCGCGATCGGTCAGCGAGGCGACGGCACCACGGACCGCCGCCCCGGCGGAGACCCCGAAGGTGACAGTCATCGAGTAACGCCCCGCGCGGAATTCACGCCCCTGGGCGCGGGGCTCGTGGACGTGTCCGCGAGCCCCGCGCCGACAGGTCAGGAGGCGGCGTGCCTGGCGATCGCCTCGGCGAACTGCACGGCGGTCGCGGCGCGCTTGACCTTGCCGGACGGCGTCTTCGGCAGGCTGCCGGCGGGCAGGACGACCACCGCGTACGGGCGGGCGTCCACCGCGTCCCGCACCCGGGCCGCGACCTCCTTCTGCAGCCGCCGCTCCGCCTCGGCGTCGCCGGCCAGCTTCGACTCCAGCACCACCGCGAACCGCTCGCGCCGGGTTCCCGCGTCGATCCGCACCGCCACCGCGTTGCCCGCGCGCACCCCGTCCACGGCGGTCGCGGCCCGCTCGATGTCGGTCGGGTAGATGTTGCGGCCGCCCATGATGATGACGTCCTTGCGGCGCCCGCAGATCACGATCTGACCGTCCACCAGGTACCCGAGGTCACCGGTGGCGAGCCAGCCGTCCGCGTCCTGCGTCGGCTTCGGACCCGCCATCGTGAGGTAGCCCGGGGTCACGGCAGGCCCGCTCAGCTGGATCTCGCCGACCTCACGCTCACCCAGCACGGTGCCGTGGTCGTCGACGATGCGCGCCTCGAGCCCGTCCAGCGGGCGGCCCAGCACGGCGAACGACCGCACCTCTTCGGTGCCGCGGCGCGGGTCGCCCTCGGGCACCGGCACCGCGCGGTTGTCCGCCTCGAGCGCGTCGGCCTCGATGATGTCCAGCGTGAGACCGGTGAACAGCGGCGCGAACGAGACCGCGAGCGTCGCCTCGGCCATGCCGTAGGCGGGGAAGACGCACTCCGCCGGCATCTTGAACCGGGCGCCGCCCTCGACGAACGCCCGCACCGCGGACTCGTCGATCGGCTCGGCGCCGTTGAGCGCGATGCGCAGGGTGGACAGGTCGTAGGCGGTCTCGTCCTCGACGCGCTGCAGCCGCCGTCCGACGATCGCATAGGCGAAGTTCGGGGCCGCGGTGGTGGTGGCCCGGTACTTGCTGATCAGCTCCGGCCAGATCAGCGGTCCGCTGAGGAACTCCGCCGGGGTGATCTTGATCAGCTCGACGCCGAACGTCATCGGCACGGTGAGGAACCCGACCATTCCCATGTCGTGGAAGGTGGGCAGCCAGGACACCATGACGTCCTGGGTGAAATCGAACTCGGCCCGCTCGACCATGGCTTTGACGTTGGTGTAGAGGTTGCCGTGGGTGATCCGCACGGCCTTGGGGTCGGCGGTCGAGCCGCTGGTGAGCTGCAGCAGCGCCAGGTCGTCCTCGCCGCGCGGCACCGGCTCGGTGACCGGCTCGCCGCCGAACAGGTCGGTGATCATCCGGAACTCGATCCCGTGTTCGGTGAGCACCGGCGCGAGCGCGTCGAACGGCTCGCCGAGGACGACGAGCTTCGCGTCGATCATGCCGAGCACCTTGACGGTGTCCTCGGCCCAGAGCGCGAGGTCGGTGCGCGGGGTCGGCTGGTGCAGCATCGTCACGCTGCCGCCGGCCAGCCACACCGCCTGCACGGTGGGCGCGATCAGGGCCGGCGCCCCGGCCAGGACGGCGACGGCGCTGCCCGGCTCCAGTCCCCCGGCGACGAGCGCGCCGGCCATGCGCCGGGCCTGCTCGTGCACCTCGGCCCAGGTCCGGCGGACCGGCTCGGTGGGCTCCCCGGTGACCATGCCACGCAACCGACCACCCTCCGCCGCGGTGCGGACGAGCGTCTCCACGAACCGACTCATGGCGCTCACCTTATCGGGGGGCGCGCGGGGCCGGCGCGCATGTCGAGAACCGGGCCGCGGTTCCGATCTCCTGGTGCAGACAGCCGACGAGGAGGCACCCGTGAAGTACCTGTTGATCATGCACATGAACCCGGCCGTGTGGGAGTCGCTGAGCGAGGAGGACCGGAACGCGGTGATGACCGGCACGGCGCGTTCATCGACACGATCCGCGAGTCCGGCGAGATGATCAGCACGCAGGCGCTGGCCGATCCGTCGAACAGCGCGGTGGTCCGCGTCCGCGACGGCGCACCGGTGGTGACCGACGGCCCGTACCTGGAGGCGAAGGAGTACCTCGGCGGGTACTACCTGATCGACGTCGAGAGCCGGGAACGGGCACTCGAACTGGCCGCGATGATCCCGGACGCCCACGTCGAGGGGCTGGGTATCGAGGTCCGGCCGGTGATGTTCTCGGCGGGCCAGGAGATGTGACGATCCGGCGCCGGGCGGGTCCCGCCCGGCGCCGGATCCTCAGGCGGCGCGGGAGCCGGCGGAAGCCATGCCCAGCCAGGTGTGCGGGTTGCCTTCCCAGCACCAGCCGAGCTTCGGCGCCCGCTTGCTGATCCAGATCGCCGGGACCCGGCGGTCGCCGCAGCGTGAACCGCCCAGCGAGAAACACTTGTTCTTGACCAGCACCTGCGGGAACTGCGTGATCAGGGCGACGCCTTCGTCGATGGTGAGCAGCGTCCGGCCACGGTCGGCGACCACCTGCATGGCGTCTTTCGGGACGACCCCGCAGAACTCCTCGCCGCGTTCGACGTCGAACAGCAGGTACGCGTCCGGCGCGGGCAGCTCCGAGGTGGCCACGAACCGCTCGAGCGACCCGGGTTCGAAGGAGCGGTCGACGAACCCGGGCAGCCGGCCGCCGTGCAGCGTGGTGCGCGGCATCGTCTCCTCGATCGGGGCGATCTTGCGGGTCACGACCAGCAGGAACGGGACCCGCGCCGCCTCCGGGCCGGGGTCACCGCCCCGCGCCTGGGCACGCAGCGGCTCGACCAGGCCGGTGAAGCCGTCCTCGTCGAGACCCGCCAGCGCCGGATAGCCGCGGGCGAGCAGGGTGCCGACCTGGCGGTCGAACTCGGCGGTGGGATCGGTCACGCGCACCTCCAGTTTTTTACTACGGACATAAGTTTATCACCGTAGTAAGTGGGGGGTAAGATCCGGCTATGAGCACGACCGGCCTGCGCGAGGCCAAGAAGCGCGAGACCCGGCAGCTGATCTCCGACCGGGCGACGCAGCTGTTTCTCGCGAAGGGCTTCGAGCAGACCACCATCAGCGAGATCGCGGACGCCTCACGTGTAGCGAAGAAGACCGTGACCAACTACTTCCCGCGCAAGGAGGATCTGGCGTTCGACCACCAGGACGACTTCGTCGCGAGCCTCGCGCGCACGGTGACCGCCCGCGCGCCCGGCGAGCCGGCGTTGACCGCGCTCCGGCGGGCCTTCCTGGACGCCGTGGACCGGCAGGACCCGGTGGCCGGGTTCGCCGGACCGGAGTTCACCCGCATGATCGTGGCCAGCCCGACGCTGTCGGTGTGCCTGCGCGGCCTGCACGACCAGCGCGAGGACGCCCTGGCGGCCGCCCTCGCCGAGACGACCGGAGCCGCCCCCGGTGACATCACTCCCCGCGCGGCCGCTGCCGTCCTGGGTGGTGCGCACCGGGTGCTGTTCGCGCGCATCCAGGAACTGACGCTGGCCGGCCGCGGCAACGCCGAGGTCGCCGCCGTCGTCCGCGCCGAGGCGGAGCGGACCTTCGCTCTCCTGGAGCCCGCGCTCGGCACCTACGCCCGCGCCTGACGGCCGGTCCGGACATCCGGTCGCGGAGGTCTACTCCACCAGCTCGGAGGTCTCCAGCCAGCGCGCCTCGACGTCCTCGATCTCCGCGCGCACCGTCTTCAGCTCGCTGTTCAGCTCGACCAGCTTGCCCGGATCGGTGGCGTGCTCGGCGAGCTGCTCGTGCAGCGCGGTCTCCCGGGCGTGCAACTGGTCCAGCCGTCGCTCCAAACGGGACAGTTCCTTCTGCGCCGCGCGGGACTCGGCCGCACTGGACGTCTTCTGCGCGGGTTTCGGGGTGCCCGGGGCGACGCGGGCGGCCGACCGGCGCGCCAGGTACTCGTCGATCCCACCGGGCACGTGCGTGATCCGGCCGTCGCCGAAGAGGGCGTACACCGCGTCGGTCACGCGCTCCACGAGATACCGGTCGTGCGAGACCACGACCAGCGTCCCCGGCCACGAGTCCAGCAGGTCCTCCAGCTGTTGCAGCGTGTCGATGTCCAGGTCGTTCGTCGGCTCGTCGAGCAGCAGCACGTTCGGCTCGGCCATCAACAGCCGCGCCAGCTGCAGCCGCCGCCGCTCACCGCCGGAGAGGTCCTCGACCGGCGTCCACTGCCGGGCGGGCGGGAAGCCGAGCTTCTCCGCCAGCTGCGAGGCCGACATCTCCTGCTTGCCCAGCACGACGCGCGCCGCGACCTCCTCGACGGCCTCCAGCACGCGCAGCTGCCCGGGCAGCTCGTCCAGCTCCTGCGACAGGTGCGCCAACCGCACCGTCTTGCCCTCGACCCGCCTGCCCGCGGCCGGCGGAACCTCCCCGGCCAGCAGCTTGAGCAGCGTGGTCTTGCCGGAGCCGTTCACCCCGACCAGCCCGAACCGGTCACCCGGCCCGATCCGCCAGGTCAGTCCCTCGACCACCGGCTTGTCCCCGGCCAGGAGCGTCACGTCCTCCAGCTCCAGCACGGTCTTGCCCAGCCGGCGCTTCGCGAACGACATCAGCTCGGCGGTGTTCCGCGGCTCCGGCACATCGGCGATCAGGGCCTCGGCCGCCTCGATCCGGTACCGCGGTTTCGAGGTGCGGGCCTTGGCACCGCGCTGCAGCCAGGCGAGCTCCTTGCGCGCGAGGTTGCGCCGCTTCTCCTCCGCGGTCGCCGCGAGCCGGGCCCGCTCGGCGCGCGCGAAGATCCAGTCCGCGTAGCCGCCCTCGTACTGCTCGACGCGGCCGTCGGCGACCTCCCAGGTCCGGCCGCACACCGTGTCCAGGAACCACCGGTCGTGGGTGACCACGACAAGCGCGGACCGCCGCGCCAGGAGGTGGTCGGCGAGCCAACGCACCCCTTCCACGTCGAGGTGGTTGGTCGGCTCGTCGAGCACGAGCAGGTCCAGGTCGCCGATCAGCGCGGTGGCCAGCGCCACCCGGCGACGCTCCCCTCCGGACAGTGTCGCGGTCGGGTTGTCCAGTCCCAGCGCGGTGAGCCCGAGTCCCTCCACAATGGACCGGACCCGGGCGTCGGCCGCCCACTCGTGCTCGGCGTCGTAGCCGGCCAGCACCGCCTCGCGGATCGTGCTGCCCTCGGCGAGCTCGGTGCGCTGCGTGACCACGGCCATCCGCAGGTCCCGCACCCGGCTCACCCGGCCGGAATCCGGCTCCGCGATCCCGGACAGCACCTCCAGCAACGTGGTCTTGCCACCGCCGTTGAGACCGACGACGCCGATGCGGTCGCCCTCGCCGACACCGAGAGAGACGTCATCCAGCAGCGGGCGGACCCCGTAGGACTTGGACACGGCCTCGAGGTTGATCAGATTGGCCACTACGCGTGCACCTGCGGAGGAGTCGGACGGTGCTCGTCACCGACGAGCCGGGCACCGGGCACCGGGCCGTGCGCGACCCGGACCGTCCGGCACACGCCGGCTCCGGCCAGCTCGGCCGCCACCTCGAGGGCGGACTCGGCGTCGGCACACAGGAACGCGCACGTCGGTCCGGAACCGGAGACGGTGCCGGCCAGCGCGCCGGCGTTCACCCCGGCCCGCAACGTGCGGCGCAGGCCGGGCCGCAGCGACACCGCGGCGGCCTGCAGGTCGTTACCGAGCAGCAGCGCCAGCTGACGCGGGTCACCCGAAGCCAGCGCCTCGACGACCGGCGCGTGCGAACCGACGCGCGGCGGCTTGCCGGTCTCGCGCAGCCGGTCGAGCTCGGCGTAGACGCGTTCGGTGGCCAGCCCGCGCTGGTCGAACGCGAGCACCCAGTGGAAGGTGTGCCGGGACAGCACCGGGACCAGCTGCTCACCGCGGCCGGTGCCGAGCGCGGTGCCACCGTAGAGCCCGAACGGCACGTCCGAGCCGAGCTTCGCGGCGATCCCGGCGAGCTCGTCCCGGCCGATGTCGAGCTTCCACAACGCGGCGAGCGCGACCAGTGTGCCGGCCGCGTCGGCGCTCCCGCCGGCCATCCCGCCGGCGACCGGGATCCCCTTGCGCAGGACCACCCGGACGTTCGCCGGGCCGTCCGGCTTCCCGACGTGCGCCGCCAGCGCCTCGACCGCGCGCCAGGCCAGGTTGCTGGCGCCGGTGGGCACGACCTGCTCACCCTCGCCGTAGACCTCGACGCCCGGCTCCTCGGCGTGCGCAACGGTGACCTCGTCGGTCAGCGACAACGCGTGGAAGACGGTGGTCAGGTCGTGGAAACCGTCCGGGCGCAGGTCGCCGACCGACAAGTGCAGGTTGATCTTGGAGGGCACTCTGACGGTGACAGGTGGCGGTACGACGGCGAGCACCCGTCAAGACTACGTGCCCGCCGCGGGCCGCGGAGAAGCAAGCTCCAGTGCGACGCGCAGGGCCACTTCGCCCGAGTCCGCGGCCGGTTCCTCCTCCAGGAATTGCGGGTTGTTGCCCAGGACGAGGGCGACCAGCGCCAGCCGCGCGCGCAGCTTGTCCTCGGTTCCGGCGCCGTCCGGCACGACGAGGGCGAACAGGCCCTTCATCCGCTCGGCGAGCACGTGCCCGGCCTGCAGCTCCTTGAGCGCGGGCTGGTTGTCCTGCATGAACCGCATGACCGGGCCGAACTGTCCCTGGACGAGCCGGGAGAACCTGCGCAGCACCTCGGCGCGGACGGTGGCGGGTTCGCCGTGCGCCCGGGCCCACTCGATGATCTCGTCCACCGCGGTGCCGATGTCCTCGATCAGGCTGTGGACGATGTCCTCCTTCGTGCGGAAGTGGTAGTAGAGCGCGGCTTTCGTCACGCCGAGGTGCTCCGCGATCTCCCGCAACGACGTCTTCTCGTAGCCATGCTCCACGAACAGGTCCAGCGCGACCTGCTGAATGCGCTCGCGCGTGTCGGTCCGCCGCCCCGCCATGGCCGTCCTTCCTGAGGAATCCACAAACTTGCTTGACGACCGGCTAGCAATGAGCATACGGTGCCGTCAGCGCCATTACTTGTCGGCCGACTAGCAATGGTCTTCTCAGTCTAACCCACTTCTCCACCAGGGGGTTTCTCCCATGACCACTACCACTGCGGCGCCCGCACCGGCGCCCACGGACACCCGGAGATGGCTGGCACTCGCCGTCGTCGGGCTCGCCCAGCTCCTGGTCATCATCGACACCACGATCGTCAACATCGCGCTGCCCACCGCCCAGGCCGACCTCGGCATGTCCGACGCGGCCCGGCAGTGGACGATCAGCGCGTACACCCTGGCGTTCGGCGGCCTGCTCCTGCTCGGCGGCCGCCTGGCCGACCGGCTGGGCCGCAAGAACACGCTGATCGTGGGCGCGCTCGGCTTCGCCGCCGCCTCGGCGATCGGCGGGATGGCCGCCGGCCCGGGCCTGCTGATCGCCGCCCGCGCGACCCAAGGGGTGTTCGCCGCACTGCTCGCCCCGTCGACCCTCTCGCTGCTGACGACCACCTTCACCGAGGCCAGGGAACGGGCCAGGGCGTTCGGGGTCTTCAGCGCGATCATGATGTCCGGCGGCGCGCTCGGTCTGCTGGCCGGTGGCGCGCTGGCCGAGTACGCGTCGTGGCGCTGGTGCCTCTACGTGAACCTGCCCATCGCGATCGTCGCCGCGGTCGCGGGCGCCTTCGTGCTGCCCACGGTGCCCGGCCACCGGTCGGCGCGGCTGGACTGGTTCAGCGGGCTCCTGGGCAGCGCCGGAATCGCCGGGCTGGTCTACGGACTGTCCGAGGCCGCCACGCGCGGCTGGGGTTCGGCCGTCGTGCTCGGCTCGGTCGCCGGCGCGGTGGTGCTGCTGGGCGCGTTCGTGCTCCGGCAGGCCAAGGCCGGCAACCCACTGCTGCCACTGCACGTCCTGACCGACCGGACCCGTTCCGCCGGCTTCCTGACGATCGCGCTCGCGGCCTTCGGGATGTTCGGGATGTTCCTGTTCCTCACCTACCAGCTGCAGGGGATCATGGGGTTCGGCGCGTTCGGTGCGGGCCTGGCGTTCCTGCCGTTCCTGCTGGCCAACATCACCGTCTCGACGGTGCTGACCCGGCGGCTCATCCCGCGGACCGGGCCGCGGCCGCTGCTGGTGATCGGCCTCCTGCTGCTGGCCGCCGGGCTCGCCGTGCTGACCCAGCTGTCGGTGGGCACCTCGTACTGGAGCCTGATCCTGCCCGCGGAACTGGTGCTGGGGGCCGGGGCCGGGCTGGCCATGCCGACCGTGATGAACATCGCCACCGCCGGCGTGGCACCGAAGGATTCCGGGGTGGCGTCGGCGTTCGTCACGACCTCGCAGCAGGTGGGTGCCTCGCTGGGCACCGCGTCGCTGAACACGATCGCGGCGAGCGCGACCGCCTCCGCCGCCGGCCTCGGACTGCCCGCCGCGACGGTGCACGGCTTCGCGGTCGCGAACGGTTGGGCCGCCGGGATCGTCGCGGTGGGTTCGATCGCGGCCGGCGCCCTCGTCCGCGGACGGTGAGTCCGGCGGAAGGGGCGTCCCGTTCACGGGACGCCCCCGGTACCGCCAGCCGGTCAGGCCGCGACGATGCTCTTCGGGCCCTCCTTCGGGTGCACCACGTGGGCGCCGCGGTCGGCGATCCACGCCAGTGCCGCGTCGGCCTGGCTGCCGTTGACGCCGACGCGGAACCGGGCCACCGGGGTGTCGCCGACGCGGGTCAGCCCGCCGCCGATGGTGGCCAGCTCGACGTCGAACCGGGCAGCGGCCTCCGGCAGCAGCGCACCGACGGCCGCGAACCCGATCAGCACCACGTCGACCGACCGGTCGTACCGCGACGACTGGGTCCGCGGGGTGTCGATCGCGGGCAGCAGGGTCTGCGCGACCTTGCTGCCCGGGGTGGACAGCAGTTCGAGCACGGTGCCCTGCTCGACGAGCCGTCCGTCCTCCAGCACGGCCACGCCGTCGCAGACCCGCCGCACCGCGGCGCCGTCCTGGGTGGCGAGCAGCACGGTGACGCCCAGCTCCGCACGGGCGCGATCGAGGACGGCCAGCACGGAACCGGCCTCCTCGGCGCCGACACCCGCGGTCGGGTCGTCAGCCAGCAGCACGGCCGGACCGGCGGCGAGCGACCGCGCGAGCGCGACCCGGCGGCGCTGGCCGGGGGTCAGCTCGACCGGGCGCTGCGCCGCGCGCTGCGTGAGGCCGGCCAGGTCGAGCAGACGGCCGACGCGGCTCCGGCGCTGCGGGCCCTCCAGGCCCAGCTGCTCCAGCGGGGCCGCGACGTTGCCGGCGACCGTGCGGTCGGCGTGCAGCACGGGCTGCGCGTCCAGCACCGCCACCTGGCGGCGCACCTCGCGCAGCTTCCGCCCGTCCAGGCCGGTGGTGTTCAGCCCGTCCAGGCGGACGGTCCCGCGGTCGGGTCTCTCCTGCAGGGCGATGCACCGGGTCAGGGTGGACTTGCCGGAGCCGGCGGGACCGACGACGCCGAACAGGGCGCCGGCGGGCACCTCGACGCTCACGTCCCGCAGGGCGTGAACGGGCTTGGCGGCACCGGGGAAGGACTTGGTCAGGTTTTCGACAGTGATCACGAAGGGCTCCAGCACAACGGGCGCGAACGCGCCGACCGCACACCAAGGCGACCGTCTACAGAGGACGGTCAAGCGAAGTCAGGAAACGGTGAGGAAAAGAGAAGCGGTCAGCGACGACACGCACAGACCGTGCGACGACATTCGTCGACGACGCGGCGCCTCGTGAGCAGCATGCGATACACAAGAATCCTCCATCGGTCCTGGCGTTAGCACCTGCCCCCCGGTTGGGGTGGTTGCTGCGGCTTCGGCGAGCCAGGTCTCTCAGCCGCTCGGGATGGATACCTCAAAGAGTACAGCGGACCTCGTATCTTCTTGGCAAGTCCCAGGTCCGGATCAGGGTGCGAGATCACACCAACGGTGGTAAGGACTTGCTCTCGACGATCTTCGCGAAGTCCCGCACCCCGAGCTGCTCACCGCGGGTGCGTGGGTCGACACCCGCCGCGCGCAGGATCGCCTCGGCCCGCTCGGCGGACCCCGCCCAGGACGACAACGCGGCCCGCAGGGTCTTGCGGCGCTGGGCGAAGGCGGCGTCGACGACCGCGAACACCTCGTCCCGGTCCGCGCCCGACGCCGGTTCCGCCGACCGCTCGAACGCGACGAGCGCGGAATCGACGTTGGGCACCGGCCAGAACACCGCGCGCGGCACCGGCGCGACCTTGCGGGCCGGGCCGTACCAGGCGAGCTTCACACTCGGCACGCCGTAGATGCGGCTGCCCGGTCCCGCGGCCATCCGGTCGGCGACCTCGGTCTGGACCATCACCAGGCCGTGCGCCAGCGACGGCAGCTCGGCCAGCAGGTGCAGGACCACCGGGACGGCGACGTTGTACGGCAGGTTGGCGACCAGGTGCGTCGGCTGGTCCGCGAGGTCGGTGGCCCTCAGCTTCAGGGCGTCCTGGGTGCGGACGGTGAACCTCTCCGCGGCCCCCGAGGCGCGCTCCGCGACGGTCGCGGGCAGGCGCCGCGCGAGGACCGGGTCGATCTCGACCGCGGTCAGCCGCGCACCCGAGCCGAGCAGCCCGAGGGTCAGCGAGCCGAGACCGGGACCGACCTCGAGGACGTGATCGCCCGGGCCGACGCCGGAGAGGTCCACGATGCGGCGGACCGTGTTCGGGTCGTGGACGAAGTTCTGGCCGAGCTTCTTCGTGGGGCGGACATCCAGCTCGGCGGCCAAGCCACGGATCTCGGCTGGTCCGAGCAGTGCGGTCACTCGCGTGATGGTAGTGCGCCGGAAAAATCAGATGCCCCCGGCCGGTGGCCGGGGGCATCATGGGTGTGCTGACGGGGTCAGCCGGAGGCCTTGGCGCCGCAGACGGGCCAGGCGCCGTAGCCGCCGCGGGAGTCGCGGACCTTGGTCGCCACCGCGATCTGCTGTTCACGCGTGGCCTGGTGGGGGTAGGCCGCGTACTGGTCGCCGCCGTAGGCGTCCCACGTGCTCTTGTTGAACTGCAGGCCGCCGTAGTAGCCGTTGCCGGAGTTGATCGACCAGTTGCCGCCGGACTCGCACCTGGCGATGGCGTCCCAGACGGAGCCGTCGCTGACCACCGGCTGCTTGGTGCCGACCCGGACGATCTTCGGCTTGGCCTCGAGCACCACCTTGGCCGACAGCTGCTCCCGGCCGGTCTCCTTGCCGTTGCGCTTGGTGATCCGGTAGGTCACCAGCCGCTTGCCCGGCGTGCCCGGGTCCTGGACGACCTCCTTGCCCGCGTCCAGCGTGGCGTCCTTGACCTCCTGGACCGGAGGATCGATGTCCTCCTCCTGGTTGATCACGGACACGCCGGTGCGGGAGATGTGCACCTCGGCGCCGTTGGTCAGCTTGACGCCCGCGCCGCCGTCGACCGAGTCGTCCGGGCCGAGCGCCAGGCCCTGCTGCGCGAGGAACTCCTCCACGGTGACCGCGGTGGTGCTCAGCTGGCGCGGGGCCGCGTCGCCGTCGTAGACGGTGATGTTCTTGACGGTCTTGATCTCGACGGTCGCGCCGTCCAGCGGCAGCTCCGCGTCCAGCGGCAGCGAGAAGGCCGTGCCCGGGCCGAACTCGTCGCCGAGGCCCAGCTGCGTGATGGCTTCCTGCAGGCTCGTCGCGCGGACCCAGGACTCGCGGGCCACACCGTCGACGAGCAGGTTCAGCTTGCGGCCGCGCTCCAGCTTGATGACGCCGCCGTCACCAACCGGCGCCTGCGGCGAGGGGGACAGCGCGTCGTGCTCACCGACGGTGAGACCGGCGTCCTCGAGGACCTCGCCGACCGTCTTGCCGAAGCTGTGCACGGTCTGCGTGTGGCCGTCGACGTCGACGGTCACGCTCTTGTTCATCGCCAGGGCGGCCGCGCCGCCACCGGTGAGGCTGATCAGCAGGGCCAGGACCGAGCCCCGGAGGAACCGGCGCTTCCAGGTCTTGACCGCGGTGACGAGGGCCTTCTCCGGCTCCTCCTCGGCTTCGACGGCCGCGGTCCGGTCCTCCGACACCTCATCCGGGATGGCCAGCGCCGGGAGCAACGTGGTCTCGGCGTTGATCAGCCTGATCAGCTCGTCGACGTCGATCTCGGCCTCGGCCATGAGATCGTCCGCGTCCGAGCCCAGCACCGTGCGGATGTCGTGCTCGGTGACCGCCAGGTCGTCCGAGAACTCGTCCACGTCGGGCCAGTCGAGGGTGCCCACCGCGCCACCACCGCTGGACTGGAACCAGTCCACCGTCTCGTCCAGGCGCGCGTCGGCCCGTCTACTACCAGTCACAGCAGGTCGATCCCTTTCGCACTACGGCTCCCGGAAGTCGTCGCCATCCCCGATCCCGACCTGCACTGGCTTGACTCCGGGTGTCCCGCGCTTCGCCCGGTTCGAGCGATCATGCGGCACGGTCACGGGACCATAACGAACCCCGGCGGGTTGCGCAAACACCGGGGGGAATCACGTGTCCTTCGTCACTCCGCCGAGCGGTGGGTTGCCGTCCCCGAATGTCGCAGTCCGTTCAGCCCGGGGTGACGGAGGGCAGCCGGAAGACCCGCTCCGCCGTAGCCGATACCGCCGAACAGAGTCCGGCCAGGTCCTCCGAACGGAGCTCGGCGAGGAACCGGGCCGTGTAGGCCGTGCAGTACGGCTCGTTCGGCCGCCCGCGGAACGGGTGCGGCGTCAGGAACGGAGCGTCGGTCTCGACGAGGAACTGCCCGGACGGCACCAGCTTCGCCGCCGCCTGCAACGCCCGCGCGTTGCGGAACGTGACCGTCCCGGCGAACGACAGCACGTACCCGGCGTCCACGCAGCGGCGGGCGATGTCCTCGTCCCCGGAGAAGCAGTGGAACACCACCGTGTCCGGCGCGCCCTCCTCGTCCAGGATCCGCAGGACGTCGGAGTGCGCGTCCCGGTCGTGGATCATCAGCGGCTTGCCCACGCGCTTGGCGAGGTCGATGTGCCACCGGAACGCCTCCTGCTGCGCGTCCGGCGGCGAGTAGTCCCAGTAGTAGTCCAGACCGGTCTCACCAACCGCGACCACTCGTTCCTGCCGCGCCAGACGCTCTACTTCGGACCGTTCGGGGTCGCCGAAGTCCTTGGTACGCGTGGGATGGATGGCGACCGCCGCCCACACCCGGTCGTCCCAAATGGACGCCTGCGCGGCCCATCGCGCGGCCGCCAGGTCGTCGGCGACGGTCACCATGCGGGTCACCCCGGCAGCCTCGGCGCGGTCCGCCAGCACGGCCACGTCGGCCGCCGTGACCGCGCCACAGGCGTCCAGGTGCGTGTGCGCGTCGACCACCGGCACCGGCAGGCGCTCCGGTACCGGTGGCCGTTCCTTCTCACCCACCGGCGATCGGGGCCCACTCCGGGCCGGTCTCGCCCAGCTTCGGGTCGAGCTTGGCGAACAGCGGCGTCGGCTTGGCCAGCGGACGGCCGACCTCGATCGGGATCGACTCCCAGCGCGCCTGCTCGGCCGCGTAGTCGCCGGTGAGGATCGGGTTGATCCGGCCCGGGATGTCGAGGTCCTCGACCTCCTTGAGCTCCGGCTGCGCCGCCCACACACCGGTGCCGCCCAGCGCCTCGTGCACCTGCTGCGCCGAGTGCGGCAGGAACGGGGTGAGCAGCGTGTTCGCGTCCGACACGACCTGCAGCGCGGTGTGGAGGACAGCGTCCCGCCGCGCGGTAGCTTCGGCGTCGTCCTTGAGCTTCCACGGCTCCTGGTCGGACAGGTACCGGTTGGCCGCCGACACCACGCGCATCGCCTCGGTGGCGGCCAGCTTGAACCGCGACCGCTGCAGATGCCCGCCCACGGTCTCAAACGCCTTGCGGGACAACGCCTTCAGCTCCTCGTCGGCCGGGGCCGGCTTGGTGGGCGGCGGGATGGCGCCGTTGTTCTTGTGCGCCATCGAGATCGACCGGTTGACCAGGTTGCCCCACTCGTTGGCCAGCTCGAAGTTGGTCCGGCGGACGAACTCGTCCCAGGTGAAGTCGGTGTCCTGGGTCTCCGGGCCGGCCACCGCGATGAAGTAGCGCAGGGTGTCCGGGCCGAACTCACGCAGGAAGTCGTTGACGTAGATGACCGTGCCGCGCGAGGTGGAGAACTTCGACCCGCTCATGGTCAGGAACTCGCTGGAGACGATCTCGTCCGGCAGGTTGAGCCTGCCGTACGGGCCGACCCGGCCGCCGGGAGCAACACGGTCGCCGGCGGCGTTGTGACCCAGCAGCAACGCGGGCCAGATCTGGGCGTGGAAGGTGATGTTGTCCTTGCCCATGAAGTAGTAGCCGCGCGCGTCCGGGTTGTTCCAGAACTCCTGCCACGCGTCCGGGTCGCCGCTGCGGCGCGCCCACTCCACACTGGCCGAGAAGTAGCCGATCACCGCGTCGAACCACACGTAGAACCGCTTCATCGGCTGGTCGCGCCACCCGTCCAGCGGGATCTTCACGCCCCAGTCCAGGTCGCGCGTGATCGGCCGGGGCCGCATGTCGTCGAGCAGGTTCTTGGTGAAGTTGACGACGTTGGGCCGCCAGTCGGTCTTCGTGGCCAGCCACTTGCCGAGGCTCTCGGTGAACGCCGGCAGGTCGAGGAACAGGTGCTCGGTCTCGACGAACTTCGGCTTCTCGCCGTTGATCCGCGACCGCGGGTTGATCAGCTCGGCCGCGTCGAGCTGGTTGCCGCAGTTGTCGCACTGGTCGCCGCGCGCGCCGTCGTACCCGCAGATCGGGCAGGTGCCCTCGATGTAGCGGTCCGGCAGCGTCCGGCCGGTGGACGGGCTGATCGCGCCGGTGGTCGTCTTGGGCACGACGTAGCCGTTGCGGTGCAGCGCGAGGAAGATCTGCTGCGTGACCTCGGCGTGGTTGCCGGTGCTGGTGCGGGTGAACAGGTCGTAGGTCAGCCCGAGGCCCTGCAGGTCCTGGCCGATCTGGCGGGTGTACTTGTCGGCGGTCTGCTGGGAGGTCAGGCCCTCCTTGTCCGCCTGCACCGTGATCGGGGTGCCGTGCTCGTCGGTGCCGGAGACCATGAGCACCCGGTTGCCGGCCATTCGCTGGTAGCGCGAGAACACGTCCGACGGGACGCCGAATCCGGAGACGTGGCCGATGTGACGGGGCCCGTTGGCATAAGGCCAGGCCACCGCCGTCAACACAGGGATGCTCATGCCTGTTTAGCGTACGGATGCCGTCTCGTGCATTGTTACCTGGGAAGGCTTAAGGAGGTCCGGTGTCGCCCACGCGGCTGCTGGTGCTCGGCGTCGTACGGATGTACGGCAAGGCGCACGGCTATCAGGTGCGGCGTGAGCTGCTGACCTGGTCGGCCGACCGGTGGGCCAACGTCCAGCCGGGGTCGATCTACCACGCGCTGAAGAAGATGGCGGCCGAGGGCCTGCTGGAGGCCGCGGCGGACGAACCGGAGGGGCGGGGCCCGGACCGCGTCGCCTACCGGTTGACCGCGTCCGGCGAGGCCGAGTTCCAGGCCGGGCTCGCCGAGATGATCGCCGACACCGAGGCGGACGGCGCGCAGAACGCCTTCGCCTTCGCCGCCGCGCTGACCTTCCTGCCCTGCCTGCCGCGGGAGCGGGCGGTGTCCTTGCTGCGCCAGCGGCTCGCCCGCCTGGAGAGCGAGCTCGGCCTGGTCCGGGACACCCTGGAGGGCACGTCGTCCTGGGCGAACCCGGCCCACGTGAGCGAGCTGTACCGGTTGTGGGGCGTGAACGTCGAGGCCACCACCGAGTGGCTGCGCGGGCTGATCAAGCGCCTGGAAGAGGGCGCGTACGTGATGGCGGACGACCCCGGGCACCACTTCGGCGCACCCCCCGAGATCAAGTAATCAAATTTGACTAGCGGGCGATAGTTGAGGCAGAGTGCCCGCTGTCACTAGTCAAATTTGACTACTGAGCCAAGGGGGATGTGCATGATCAAGGCACGCGGCCTCGCGCGGACCTTCACCGCGCGCGGCCACAGCGTGGAGGCGGTGAAGGGGGTCGACATCGACGTCGCCGAGGGCGAGCTCGTCGGTTTCCTCGGCCCCAACGGCGCGGGCAAGACCACGACCCTGCGCATGCTGACCACGCTCCTGCGACCGACCGCCGGCGAGGCGCAGGTCGCCGGGCGCGACCTGCTCGCCGACCCGGTGGGTGTGCGGCGGCAGATCGGGTACGTCGCCCAGGGCGGCGGCGTGACCCCGGAGTTGAAGGTGCTGGAGGAGATCGAGCTCCAGGGGCGGCTCTACGGGATGAGCAAGGCCGACGCGCACAGCCGCGGCCGGGACCTGATCGCCCAGCTCGACCTCGAAAACCTGGACCAGCGGCTGACCAAGACACTGTCCGGCGGTCAGCGCAGGCGGCTGGACATCGCGCTCAGCCTGATCCACGACCCGAAGCTGATCTTCTTCGACGAACCGACCACCGGCCTGGACCCGCAGAGCCGGGCCAACCTGTGGGAACACATCCGGCGGCTGCGCGCCGACCACGGCGTCACGCTGTTCCTCACCACGCACTACCTGGACGAGGCCGACTCGCTGTGCGACCGGATCCTGGTGATCGACAACGGGCGGATCGTGGCCGAGGGGTCACCGGACTCGCTCAAGGCGCGCGTGTCCGGGGACGGCGTCACGATCGGCGTCGCCCCGGAGTTCGTGGTGGCCGCGGCGGAGGTCGCCGGGCGCCTCGACGGCGCGCACGAGGTGACCACCGGTGAGGGCGTGGTGCGCTTCCGCGTGCCGCGCGGGGACACCGTGCTGCCGGAGCTGCTGCGCCGGCTGGACGCCGACGGCATCGCGATGACCTCGATGCAGGTGCACCGGCCGACGCTGGACGACGTGTTCCTCACGCTCACCGGCCGGTCCCTGCGGGACGCCGAACAGACCCAGCACCACCCGGAGGCCGCCCATGTTGCGTGACACCTGGCTGATCTTCAAGCGGGACTGGACGCTGTCCATGCGCAACCCCGCCTGGGTCATGATCGGCATCATGCAGCCGGTGCTCTACCTGGTGCTGTTCGGTCCGCTGATGGAGAAGGTGGTCAGCAGCACGCCGGGGTTCCCGCCGGGCAGCAGCTGGACCATCCTGACACCGGCGCTGATCGTCCAGCTGGCGCTGTTCAGCTCCTCGTTCGCCGGGTTCTCGCTGCTCATGGACTTCCGCAGCGGGGTGCTGGAGCGGTTGCGGGTCACGCCGGCCAGCCGGGCCGGGCTGCTGCTGGGCAAGGTCGCGAACAACGTGATCCAGGCGGTCTTCCAGGCCGCGCTGATCACGGTGCTGGCCTACGTGGCGTTCGGACTGGACGCACCACTGGGCGGGGTGCTGCTGAGCCTGGTGATCGTCGGACTGGTCGCGGCCACGCTCGCGTCCGCCTCGTACGCGGTGGCGCTGACGCTGAAGAGCGAGCAGGCGTTCCCGGCCCTGCTCAACGCCGTGCTGATGCCGGTGCTGCTGCTGTCCGGCATCCTGCTGCCGATCACCAGCATCCTGGCCCCGAACTGGCTGTTCACCATTTCCCGGATCAACCCGTTCACCCACGTCGTCGACGCCGAACGGGCCGCGTTCCGCGGTGACCTCACGATGGACGCACTGGCGACCGGGTCGATCATCCTGGTGGTGATGGCCGTGCTCGCGGTCTTCTGGGGCACCCGCACCTTCCAGAAGGAGAACGCCTGACCTCCACAATGGACCGGCCCCCGACCGCCGCCCGCGTCCTCACCGCCGCGGGCGGCGGGTCCGGTTGGCGTGGGTCACACCGCTTTCGGGTGGTGCGTCGATCCGGCGACCGGGGCTCTTCGCGCTTATGGTGACCACACGGTTTCTTGCGAGGAGTTCGGGAACAGGGCGGCGGCGTGACCGAGGGCAGCACCGAGCGCGGGATCAACCTCGCGCTGCACGCGACGGTGGCGGACTGGGACGCGGTCCGCGCCGGCGCCGTCTCGTTCGCCTCCATCACCGTCACCGAGAACACGAACTGGCTCGACCACGGCGCGGGCAAGCAGATCGAGGCCGCGCAGCAGGCGGGTATCCGCACCGGCATCCGCCACTATGCGCGCCCGGGCGCGCCGCACGACCAGGCGGAACTGTGCGTCCGGGCCGGGCGCGGGCTCGGCGTGTTCGGACCGGGCTCGCTCGCACCCACGCTGGAGGTCGAGGCGGAAGGCATCGACGACCGGTTCGTGCGGGCGTGGATCAAGACCGTGCGGCAGACCGCCGGGATCGAACGGGTCGTCGTGTACGCCGACTACGGGCTCTGGCTGCGCCGGCTGCACCCGGAGAAGTGGGCCGATCGCGAGGTCGTGCTGTGGGTGGCGCGGCACAACGACATCCCCGGCCGGCCTGGCTGGTTCCACCCGCGCCTGGCCCTGCACGAACACAGCTCGGTGCCGCCGATGCCCGGCGTGTCCGGCCCCATCGGGATGGACGCCCTGGTCTACCCGTTCACCCTCGCCGACCTACTGCTCTAGCCTGCTGCGCATGAGGAACACGTTGTACGGGCCCCACTGCGACATCAGGTAGTAGATGTCCGGTCCGTCCAGCGCCCACGGGTGCAGGTACCCGCCGTAGAGCCCGGGGTACTGGTGCCCGGGCACCGCGACCACGCCCGGTGACCAGGGCCCGGGCAGGCGGTCGGCGGAGTGCAGCAGGATGGCGCCGCCGGGGTCGTCCAGGTGCAGGGCGAGCCACTGTCCGAGGTGGACGTCGTAGGCGACGGAGAGCTCCCCGACCGGCCCGGGCAGGACGGGCGCGGCGGCGAACTCGTCGCGCACCCAGCCGCGGCCGTCGAAGTACTCGTAGGAGGACGCGTCGAGCAGGTACGGGATCACGGTGCGGGCGAGGTACGCGGGACCGTGCCGCCCGTTGGTGGTGCCGAAGAGGTAGACGTGGTCACCCTCACGGGCCAGCGCGCCCATCTGGAACGGGTCGTCCCGCTCCGCGCGGTTGATCCAGCGCGCGCTCCACGGTTTCGCCCAGGTGCGGCCGCCGTCGTCGGAAACCGCCAGTCCCGAGTAGTTCGTGGTCCACTTCCCCGGCGGACCCCACTGCCGCACCGACATGTAGTGCGCGACCTGCAGCCCGCCCACCGCCAGGCCCGAGTTCGGGATGACGGTTACCTCGTCCGGCCGGTCGTCCCGGGCGATGACCTGGGCCGCAGTGCCGTCCGGCCGGGCGACGACACCGTCGAACGTCAGGCCGGACGCCAGGTCCCTCGTGGTCGAGAACGCGAGGACGTTGCTGCGCCAGTCCGCGCTGTCCGGGCCGCCACCGTCGCCGCCCCAGCCCTCGCCGAAGGTGTCCCCGAACAACACGAACACGCGGCCGTCCCCGCCGTCCCACAGGATGCCGAGATCGGTGCCGTGAATGGCGAACCGATCCGTGCGGTTGATCGAATCGGCGCCGGTGATCTTGGCGATCCGCTCCGTCCCGATGACCCGAACCATGCCCCCGACGCTAGGTGCGACGCCGCGTCACCGCAGCTTGCCACCACCTTGGGCGACCCCTTGGCGGCGGAAGTCGCTGGTGCGGGATTTTCCCACCTCCGATACTCGAACCATGAAACGCGCCCTCGTCGCCGTCCTCGTCCTCTCCGCCCTCACCGCTCCCACGGCGACCGCGCCCACGTTCGGCGCCCTGGACTTCCCGGGGGGCAACTGGGGTGGTTACGTCAGCGTCGGCAGCTTCACCTCGGCCACCGCCACCTGGGTGGAGCCGTCGGTGACCTGCACCTCCACCAAGGACCTGTTCGCACCGTGGGTCGGCATCGACGGGGACGGCTCACCGACCGTCGAGCAGACCGGCGTCTCGACCGACTGCTCCAGCGGCCGGCCCGTCTACCGGGCCTGGTACGAGATGTACCCGTCGCCCCCGGTCTACTTCGCCAACGCGGTCTCCGCCGGTGACCACATCACCGCCACCGTGACCCGCACCGGCCCCAACACCTACCGCCTCGACCTCAGCGACACCACGCGTGGCTGGACGCAGACGGCCACCAGGACGCTCAGCTCGCAGCACTCGTCCGCCGAGGCGGTCATCGAGTCCCCCACCGACTCCTACCCCACCATCCCCGGCGGGGTGCAGTTCACCGGCGTGCGGTTCAACGGCACCGACCTCGCCGACACCGGCCCCACCCGGCTCGACGCGGACGACCGCGGGACCTACACCTGGTCGCCCAGCGCCATCTCCGCCGACGGCACCGCGTTCACGGTGACCCGGCACTGACACCGATAATGTCCCGGTGCAGGTCACGCGGACGAGACTGGGCCGGGGCGGAACACCGGACGAGGTGCTGCTGCTGCTCGACGAGCGTGCCCGTCGGCGGGGCCTGGGCACGGCGGCCGGGCTGTGCGGCGACTGGTTCGGCTCGCGGGCCGTCCTGGCGCCGGAGGTCCGCCTGGAGCCGTCGTCCGACGCGTTCTCGGTACCGGACCGCTGTCCCCGCGTCGACGCGCCGCCGGGCACGGTCGGCGGCGGCTGGTTCGGCTACCTGTCCTACGACCTGACCGATCCGTCCGGGCGGCGCACCCCGCTGCCGCCCGCGGTGTGGGGATGGGCCGACCACGTGCTCCGGCTGGACGCCGACGGCTGGTGGTGGTTCGAATCGCTCGGCGACGACCGGGCGGCGGAGTTCGCCGAGCTGGTGACCCGGCCGGCACCGTCCCTGAGCTGGCGGGCGGGGCCGTTGCACCGGCCCCTTCCGGCCGAGCACGCCGACGCGGTCAAGGCGTGCGTGCACGCGATCGAGGCGGGAGAACTGTTCCAGGCCAACATCTGCACCCGGTTCGAGGGCTCGTTCGACGGTTCCCCGGCGGCGTTGTTCGCGGCCGGGGTGCGGCGCCTGCAGCCGCGCCGGGCGGCGTTCCTCACCGGCGGGTGGGGCAGCGTGGTGTCGTTGTCACCGGAGCTGTTCCTCGCCCGGCACGGCGACCGGGTCCGGTCGACGCCGATCAAGGGGACGCTCCCCCGGCGCGGCCCGGCGGACGACGTGCTGGCCCGGCGGCTGCGCGAGTCGGTCAAGGACGTCGCCGAGAACGTGATGATCACCGACCTCGTGCGCAACGACCTGGGCCGGGTGTGCGCCGTGGGCAGCGTGCGGGTGCCCGAGCTGCTGCGCGTCCGGCCGGCGCCCGGGGTCTGGCACCTGGAGTCGACGGTGGCGGGGCGGGTGGTCACCTCCGACGCCGAGTTGCTGGCCGCGACGTTCCCGCCCGGCTCGGTCACCGGTGCGCCGAAGATCCGGGCGCTGGAGCTGATCGCGGAGCTGGAACCGCGCCCGCGCGGGGTGTACACGGGCGCGGTCGGCCTGGCGTCACCGGTGGCCGGGCTGGAGCTCAACGTCGCGATCCGCACCTTCGAGCTGCACGGAGACCGCATCGCGCTCGGCGTCGGCGGCGCGGTCACGGCGGATTCCACCGCGGAGAGCGAATGGCAGGAATGCCTGCACAAGGCCGCACCGCTGGAGGCGTTGCTCGGCTGACCGGCTACCCCCGTCCGCCGCGCCCGGGAAGTCGCGCACCGGCCCGGAGCGCGCGTCTCCTCCCCGAGCACGACCGTGCCCAGCAGGCCCGGCCGCCAGGAACCACATGACCGCGCTGGTGCCCAACCCGAGGCCGGCCGTGGACGTTCCTCTCCGTTGAGGGGTGGGTGGACGGCGCACGCCGTCGTGACGGGGAGATCGGGCCCGTTCGCAGGTTGCTTGCGGTGAAGGCGAGGCCGATGCGGCCGAATGGACGGAGGGCCTCGGTGTCGACGCGACCGCCTCCGCTGAGCAGGGGTTCGGCGACACGCTCGCATTCGAACACCGCAGCGCAGCCGTTCGATGACCGGCGGCTGCACCAGACGCCGTGCTCGTCGGCAGCCGCAGGTCCGCCAGTTCGTCGAAGCCGGGCGCCGCTCTTTGCAGCCGCTGCACCCGGACGGTCTACCTCAGCTCGGCGATGCGCGGCTTCATCACCGGCCTGTCCTCCGACGCCCTCCGCCGGGTCCGCGCCCGCTTCCTCGACGGCCGGCGCAACACCGGGTTCGACGTCCTCGATGCCCGCGCGCTCACCGGTGGGGGGCCGGCAATCCGGCCCTGATTGCCCTGATCCTGGAACCGGATGGCGGCGCCGCACCAGTTGTCCAGACCTATTCCCAGTGATCGGACTCGAATTCCCATGTTGTGGGCTTCCCGCTAGACTTCCGGCGAGTCGGCCAACATTGGGGAGGCGAGAACGATGGTGGAAGCCGTGGCGCTTCCGACACCCTGGCAGGTCAGGTTCCGGGCGGGCGGCAATGACGGCCTCGCGGACACGCTCAAGGAGGGGGTCGGCGGTTCGACGGGGATGCGGCCGCATGAACTACTGGAGGCGTCGCTGGCCACGTGCATGACCATCTCGGCGCGAATGGCGCTGGCCGAGGCCGGCGTCGCCGTCGCCGACGCCGACGTGACCGTCCGGGTGCACCTGGAGCGCGAGGAGTCGACGACGAGGTTCCGGTACGAGCTCGTCCTGCCGTCGACGCTGGAGGCTTTCCGTCCCGCGGTCGTGAAGCGCATCGAGTGCTCACCGGTGCGCTCCACCCTGAGCAAGCCCCTGACGTTCGAACCGGCCTGACCGCCTGGACCACCGCCGCGTCGCCCGGCGGGGGAGCTACGGCTCACCCACCGCGCAACCCCGTCCCCGGGCGCTGGCCGCAACCGCCCGCGGTCACACACCCGCACGGGACCACGGGGCAGCGTCGTGTCGTTGTCGCGCGAGCTGTTCCTCGCCCGGCACGGCGACCGCGTCCGCTCCACGCCGATCAAGGGGACGCTCCCCCGGCGCGGTCACGGCGGATTCCACCGCGGAGAGCGAATGGCAGGAATGCCTGCACAAGGCCGCGCCATTGGAGGCGTTGCTCGGCTGACCGGCTACCCCCGTCCGCCGCGCCCGGGAAGTCGCGCACCGGCCGGGAGCGCACTGAGCGGACGCCCCATCGTCTCCTCCCCGAGCACGACCGTGCCCAGCAGGCCCGCCGCGTTGACGGCCGCCAGGAACCACATGACCGCGCTGGTGCCCAACCCGGCGAGCACGGTCGGGAGCAGGAACGTGCTGATGGCCGCGCCGATGCGGCTGACCGCCACGACGATTCCGGTGGCCGTGGCCCGGACCGAGGTCGGGAACAGTTCGTTGGGAACGATGATCTCGATGAAGTTCGACGCGCCCGAGGCGATCGCGAACAACGCCAGCGCGGCGAAGAGCAACCCGGGCGGAGCGGCCGGGGCCAAGGCGATGAACGCGAAGACGACGACCATGATCGCGAACGTGCCGACCAGCAGCGGGATGCGCCCGATCCGGTCCACCAGCCACAGCCCGGGCACGCTGCCCACCACGAACAGCAACGCGATGATCACCTCGGGCAGATAGGGCGAATCGGTCCCGATGCCGAGCCGGTGCAGCAGCGTCGGCCCGAAGCTGTAGACAGCGAAGAGCGGGACGACGTGGGCGATGAAGAACGCGCTGACGAACGCCATGCGCCGCACCGAGCGCCGGTTCAGCAGCGCCGTCGAGGGAGCGCTTTCGGGCTCGCGCAGTTCGTCCACCCGCGCGTCCGGACCCCAGATCTTCCGGACGACGCGTTCGGCTTCGTCGCGCCGCCCGTGGTTGAGCAACCAGCGCGGTGATTCCGGTGCGTTCAGGCGCAGGACGAGCGTGACCACGCCGATGACGGCGGGCGAGGCGAGCATCCACCGCCAGGCATCCGGCCCGAGCGCCGACAGCGCCCAGCCCGCCCCGGCTGCGAGTGCGGCCCCGACGCCGAACGCGGCGAACAGCGCCCCGAGAAGACGGCCGCGGTGCCGGCTGGGCACGAACTCCGCGAGCAGGGAGCTCGCGATGGGGTAGTCGGCGCCGATCATGATGCCGAGCACGAACCGGAGCGCGATCAGTTGCCAGGCGTCGACGACGAACGCGCAGAGGATCGAGACAGCGCTGAGCGCGACGAGGTTCGCGATGTACATGACCTTGCGGCCGATGCGGTCGGTCAGGCGCCCGAACACCAGCCCGCCGACGAGGATTCCGGCGAGGGCCGCGGCCGCGGTGAGACCGGTTTGGGTGGCGTCGAGGTGCAGCGCGGGGGCCAGCGTCAGCAGCGCGAGCCCGATGATGGTGACCGCGTAACCGTCGAGCAAGGGGCCACCGGCCGAGAACAGGGTCAGTTTCAGGTGGAACCGGGTGAGCGGAGCGCGGTCGATGAAGGACTGGGCATCATGGCCGGCCATGAGTGTTCCTCTCCGTTGAGGGGTGGGGGTGACGGGGTCAGCACGCGGTCCCGACGGGGCGATCGGGCCGCTCGAGGAGGGTGCTCGCGGTGAAGACGTTGCCGATGCGGCCGAGGGGACGCAGGGCCGCGACGTCGATGCGACCGCACCCGCTGATCAGGTGTTCGGCGACCCGCGCGGCGACGACTCTCCCGAAGACCAGGGTCTCCAGTCCCGGGCGGTGGGTGGTCAGCAGCTCGCATTCGAACACCGCGGCGCAACCGTCGATGACCGGCGGCCGCACCACCGTGGCAGCGCTGGTCGGCAGAGCCAGGTCCGCCAGCTCGTCGAAGTCGGGTGGGCTGGGGTCGCCGCTCCGGGCGACCTCGGGAAGGCGGTCGAGCTCGGCGATGTGCACGACGAACTGCCGGGTCGACAGGACGTTGCCGAGCGTGTCCTTGACGCTGCCGTCCTCGCGCGGCTCGATCGCGATCATGAGGATGAGCGGATCGGTCGATGCGATGGTGAAGAAGCTGAACGGGGCGAGGTTGTGGTCGCCGGCCGGGCTCACCGACGTGACCCAGGCGATCGGTCGGGGTGCGATGGTCCACGACACCATCGCGAAGAGCTCCGCCGGATCGAGGTGATCGAGGGGGATCATCGGCATCACACGGTGGCCCCGACGATGTCGTAGGCGACACCGGTCGGGGTGCGTCCCACGCCGTTCGTGGCCGCCAGGTCCTGCGGGCAGGCGGAGAGCACCACGACGACGTCCTCGACCGCGGTGAGCCGGACCCGGTCACCCGCGCGAGCGCGCGGCGACTCGATCGAGATCGCCCCGTCGGCGGCGATCGGCACCCGCATGAACAGGTTCAACGGCTGCGGGACGAACTGCGGAGCCGGGACGCCGAGCGCCGCCAGAGCCGCGTAGAAGTTGTCGTGGCAGTTGTCGTGGTACTCCCGCACCCCGAGCTGCCGGTAGCGGGGCAGATCACAGCTCGGGATGAGCAGATCGTGGTCGCCCAGGCTGGTGTCCTCCGACAACGACAACAGCGGCCGCCGGGTGTTGTCGACCAGGTCGTCGCCGGCACGCACCATCAGACGGCCGGTGTGCATCCAGGTGTGGGATGCCGACAGGAACCGCGACGGTTCCCGCGCCGACAACGCCCAGGTGTCGACCACCTGCTGGCCGTGCGTGTTCGTCACCACGAGGTGCTCCCCCGCCGAGAGGCGAATCGCGATACCGGAGCGCGCGGCAAGGTCCATCGGAGCCTCCACAAACGTTTGGGTGGTACTGGCAGGATTCTTACCCAAACGTTAGGGTCAAGTCAACAGAGCGGCGGACCACCGACGCGGAACAGGTCAACGGCGCTGGTCAGCGGCTTCAGGGGACGCCGGAGGGTGCGCCCCGGAACCTCGGGGCACAGCGCTTGCCGCGCTCACCGCCCACCCACCCAGAGCGACGACGCTCACGCCCGTCACACTCCAGCCGCCTCGACGAACTCCGGCCGGGCCGTACCGAGCGCGCGCCGAGCACCAGCGCCGCAGCCGCCTCCCGCAGGCACGGGCCTCAGCCGCGCACCGCAGGCCGCCTCCCGGGCGTGGCCGAACCAGTCACGCGCGCCGCGCCGCCAGCACCGCGTCGTACAGCTCCTTCTTCGACACCCCGGCCGCCTCGGCGACCTCCCCCGCCGCGGACTTCAGCCGCTCCCCGGCGGCCACCCGCGCCGAGACCTCCGCCACCAGATCCGTCAGCGACACCGCGCGCGGCCGGGCACCCGCCAGGACCACGGTGATCTCGCCGCGCACCCCGCCGACCGCCCACTCCACCAGCTCGGTCAGCGTGCCGCGGCGGACCTCCTCGTAGGTTTTCGTCAGCTCCCGGCACACCGCCGCCCGCCGCTCGCCGCCCAGCGCCGCCGCGGCCTCGGTCAGCGTCGCGGCCAGCCGGTGCGGTGACTCGAAGAACACGACCGTCCGCGGCTCGTGCGCCAGCTCCCGGAACCAGCGCCCCTTCTCCCCCGGCTTGCGCGGCGCGAACCCCTCGAAGCAGAACCGGTCGCTGGGCAGCCCGGACAGCGCCAGCGCCGTCGTCACCGCGGACGGTCCGGGCAGGCAGGTGACCGGCAGGTCCTCCTCCACGCACGCGGCGACCAGCCGGTACCCCGGATCCGACACGCTGGGCATGCCGGCATCGGTCACCAGCACGACCGTCTCCCCGGCGCGCAACACCTCCAGCAGCTTCGGCAGGCGCGCCGTCTCGACGTCCTCGTAGAAGCTGACGACCCGCCCGCGCGGTGTCACGTCCAGCGCGGTGGCCAGCGACCGCAGCCGCCGGGTGTCCTCGGCGGCGATCACGTCCGCCTCGGCGAGAGCGGTGACCAGGCGGGGTGAGGCGTCCCGGGAGTCACCGAGCGGGGTCGCGGCGAGGACGAGCGGCATGGCCCTCACCCTATTAGCCGCGCGGGCATCCCGGCCTCACCCGTGGGTCCCTAGGATCAGGCGCGTGACCGCTCTGCTGACGCGCCCGGACCAGGTGGACCCGCTCCGCCCGCCGACGGACCGTGCCGCGACCCTGCTCGGACGGGCGATGCCGGACGACCGGCTGCGCGGCTGGGTGGTCACGATCGTCCTGACGCTCGTCGCGGCGGTCACCCGGTTCCAGAACCTCGGCTTCCCCACCGACAAGGGCACCCCGGTCTTCGACGAGAAGCACTACGTGCCGCAGGCGTGGCAGATGCTGCGCAACGGCTGGTTCGAGGACAACGCGGGCTACGAGCTCGTGGTGCACCCGCCGCTGGCGAAACAGCTCATCGCGCTCGGCGAGTGGGCGTTCGGCTACGACGGCTGGGGCTGGCGGTTCAGCGCCGCGCTCGCGGGGACGCTCATCGTGCTGCTGACGATCCGCCTCGCACGCCGGCTCACCCGGTCCACGCTGCTCGGCGGCATCGCCGGGATCCTCGTGATCTGCGACGGGGTGCTGTTCCTGCAGGCCCGGATGGGGATGCTGGACATCTTCATCGCCCTGTTCGCGCTGGCCGCGTTCGCCTGTCTGGTGTGCGACCGCGACCAGGTGCGGCAGCGCCTGGCGGTCGCGGTGGCGCAGGGCTGGGCGGACGAGTCGCCGTGGGGACCACGGCTGGGCTTCCGGTGGTGGCGCTTCGCGGCAGGCGTGTGCCTCGGCCTGACCTTCGCGGTGAAGTGGTCGGGCCTGTACTACATGGCGTTCTTCGGGCTGCTGTGCGTCGGCTTCGACGTCGCGGCGCGGCGGGCCGCGGGAGTGCCGCGACCGTGGCTCGGGACGATGCGCCGCGACGTGCTGCCCGCGCTGTGGGCACTCCTCGCCATCCCCGCGCTGATGTACCTGGGGAGCTGGTGGGCCTGGTTCGCGAGCGAGTCCGCCACCGATCGGCACTACGTCGAGATCCAGGGCATCGCGCCCGGGTTCTGGAGCTGGGTGCCGCCAGCGCTGCGGTCGCTGGGCGACTACTCGATGAACGTGCTGCACTTCCACGAAACCCTGGTCACGCCCAAGAACGACCCGCACCCGTGGGAGTCGAAGCCGTGGACGTGGCCGATGGGGCTGCGGCCGATGCTCTACTACTACGAGTCCGGCAACGGCACCTGCGGCGGCTCGGACTGCGTTCAGGCGACGATGCTGATCGGCACGCCCGCGATGTGGTGGCTGGCGCTGCCGATGCTCGGCTGGGGTCTGTGGCGGTGGCTGTTCCGGTTCGACTGGCGGTACGCGGCCGTGCTGGTCGGCTATCTGGCCGGGTTGCTGCCCTGGTTCACCAACATCGACCGGCAGATGTACTTCTTCTACGCCACGCCGATGGCGCCGTTCCTGGCACTCGGCCTGACCCTGGCGCTGGGGCAGATCCTGGGCAGCGCGAAACGCGGGTTCGAACGGCGCGGCACCGGGCTGCTGGTGGTGGCGCTGTACGTCGGCCTGGTGGTGGCGAACTTCGCCTGGCTGTGGCCGATCCTGAACGGCGACCCGATCAGCAGCGCCCGCTGGCAGGCGGAGCTGTGGCTGCCGTCCTGGCGATGACCGGGTACCTGGACCGCGCGCGGGAGTCGTACGACCGGGTCGCGGAGGACTACGCCGAGTTCGTCCGCCCGCGGTTCGCGGCTGATGCGGTGGGCCGCGGCGTGCTGGGCGCCTTCGCCGAGCTGGTGACCGGGCCGGTGGCCGACGTGGGCTGCGGGCCGGGCCATGTGACGGCGCACCTGGCCGGCCTCGGCGTGGACGCCTTCGGTGTCGACCTGTCCCCGAAGATGATCGCCGTCGCCCGGCGCGCGTACCCGTACCTGCGGTTCGACGTGGGCACCATGACGGCGCTCGACCTGCCCGCGGGTGGGCTGGGCGGGATCGTCGCGTGGTGGTCGATCTTCCACGTGCCGCCCGCCGTCCTGCCCGCGGTGTTCACCGGCTTCGCCCGCGCGCTGACGCCCGCGGGTCACGTGGTGATCGGCTTCCACGCCGGCAACGCCCAGTTGCAGCCCGAGAAGGCCTACGGCCGTCCGGTGGACTACGACGCTTACCTGCTCCCGCCCGACCACATCGCGAGACTGCTGAAACGGGCTGGTTTCGACATCGTCGCGCGGGTCGAGCTGGAGGGTGCGAAGCACCCGCAGGCGATCCTGCTCGGCCGGAAGCGCACCACACCGCGTTCTGCCCTGCCACATCGGTAGTGGCGCCACCCCCGGGTGCGGCGTCAGCGGCGCGGCGGCATCGCCCTGGTGGTTCCGCCGACGGGCGGCACGATGCGGGTGACCGGGCCATCCGCCGACTTGCCCGACCGCGCCAGGAAACCCTCCACCTCGCGCACGACCGTGTGCAGCGTCGGCCGGCGGCGGGGTTCGTTGTCGAGCGAGGCGATCAGCAGGCGGGCGTGCACGGAGCGCTGCGGCAGCTGTGACACCGGCTCCGCGCGTGCCGCCGCCATCAGGGCGGCCATGGGCGTCTCGCGGGTGCCCCGCGGCGGGTAGCCGGACAATGCGTAGCTCACCGTCGCCGCCAGTTGCCACGCATCCGAGGCCGGGGAAGCCGGCGCACCGGCCGCCTGCTCGGGCGCGACGAAGTCCGGCGTGCCGATCATCATGCCGGTGGCGGTCATCGTCGAGTCGCCGCGGCTGCGCGCGATGCCGAAGTCGATCAGGTGCGGGATGCCGTGCGGGTCCAGGATCACGTTCGACGGCTTCACGTCGCGGTGCAGCACACCCTTCTCGTGGGCCGCGGCGAGCGCCCCGGCCATCGTGGCCCACAGGCGGCCCGCGGCGATGTCGTCGAGCGGGCCCATCGTGTCGACCGCGGTGGCCAGCGACTGGCCTTCCAGGTACTCCATGACCAGGGCGAGCCCGTCCGGCTCCTCCACCAGGTCGTACACCCGCACGCAGTTCGGGTGGTTGACCATCGCCAGCGCCCGGGCCTCGCGGCGCATGCGCTCCTCGGTGTCCCGGTCCGGCGCGTGCGCGATCTTCAACGCGACCGTGCGGCCGAGCTGGTTGTCCACCGCCTGCCAGACCGTGCCGAACCCGCCGTGGCCGAGGCGTTTGATCCGCCGGTACCGGCCGCCACCGTTGGCCGTCGAACCCGGCGGCGTCGGCATCGGGCCGGGCGCCGCGGCCAGCTCCTGCACCGCCGGTGCGACGGTGGTGGGGGTGTACTGCTTCGGCTGCTGCTGGGGCGGCGGGGCGGGCGGCTGCACCGGCGGCGGAGGCTCGGGCCGAGACTCCGGGCGCTCCCGCTCGGGCCGGTTGATCACGGACCACGCGGGCGGTCCGACCAGTGCGATCGGGATGATCCCGAGCATCGCGACCGGCAGGTAGCCGAGCCACAGGAACACGGCCGCGTTGGCCGAGACACCGACCGAGAACGCGACGAACAACACGAATCCGACCCACAGCAGGCGGCCCGGCCACTTCGGTCCCCGCCGCATCGCGGTGCGTGCCTGCAGGATCATGAACAGCAGGGCGACCAGTGGCAACCCGACGAGCGCACCCAGGTAGTAGCCGTAGGCGAGCACGTTGCCCGACGGGTAGAAGATCGTCTCGAAGATGTTCTGACCGCCGCCCAGGTAGTGGCTCTGGGGGCCGATGAGCGAGCAGTACTCGCGATTCATCGTCGCGATGTCGTCGGCTTTCAACATCGTCGACGACGTGCCCTCGCGGACGGCGCGGTAGGTGCTCGAGATGCCGTTGAAGGCCAGCCACGGCAACCCGAACGTGAACACGAACGCGATCACGCCGATCGCCGAGATCGTGCCGGTGTCGTAGCGGTTGCCGGTGAACTTCCGCATCAGCGCGACGAGGACCGCGCCGGCCACCGGGAACAGGGCGGTCAGCGCCCCCGCGGCCACCGTGGACCAGACCCAGGGCCCGGGGCAGAAGCCTAGATTGAGCAGGGTATGCGCGAGGGACAGCAGCCAGTCCGCGAACGCGTTCACCGCCGGGTCCCTTCGTGGTCGGGGTCTTCCTCTGGCCTCTCACCCTATTCGCACCATGGACGCGCCAGGGGGCGGGCGGGTTGCCGTCGCGTTCCAGCCCACCCGGACGAGTGAAAGCGCCTGGTGGATGGCCCTCCCGCGACTGACTACCGGACACGCAGGGCTCCCGGTTCGCGCCCCGGCGCGGGGGCGCCGGGTGGGCGGGTAGGGGACCACGCCCGGCGTGCGCCGCGCCGGCGCACGGGCAGGATCCCATCCGGCGGGAGCCCCGGCCGGGATGGGTTGCGGGACCCGGACCGGCTTTCCTGCGACCGCCCGGCAGCGGGCGGATGGCGCGTGGCCAGGCTGCTCGCCGGGAGGTGTCGGACCCGGGCGGCCCACGGCGGGACGCTGGGGTGACGGGCGGTCCGGTGGCCGGACCGAACGGCGCAGCGCCGCGGGCCGGCGCGGGTGGATTCTGGGCCGGTGGCCGAGGCCGCGGTGCGGAGCCCGCCGGATCGGCCGAGGCGAGCGAGCGCGCCGGGTGCTTCCGCGGGCCGCCGAGGCGGAACTGGACGCGGCGCGGCGGCCAAGACCGGTGCCGGCCAGAATCCGGCGGATCGGCCGCGGCGGGACGGCACCAGAAGCGCCAGAGCCGGGCGGGTGGCTGGGATTGGTGGGGGCAGGACCGCTGCTCGCCGCCGTTTTCTGAGCCATGATGTGGGGCACGAGCTCGACGACGAGGAGGTCTGTCCCATGGGCCGTCACGCGGAGGAATACCAGCGCAGCCTGACCGATCCGGAGGGGTTCTGGCTGGCCGCCGCCAAGGCGATCGACTGGACGCGTGAGCCGTCCAGAGCGCTGGACTCGTCGCAGGCCCCGCTGTACCGGTGGTTCCCGGACGGCGAGCTGAACACCGCCTACAACGCACTGGACCGGCACGTGGAACGCGGCCGGGGCGAGCAGGCCGCGTTGATCTGGGACTCGCCGGTGACCGGCGGCAAACGCAGCTACACCTATACCCAGCTGCGCGACGAGGTCGCCCGGTTCGCCGGGGCCCTGCGATCGCTCGGCGTCGGCAAGGGCGACCGGGTGATCGTCTACCTGCCGATGGTGCCCGAGGCGGTGGTGGCGATGCTGGCCTGCGCCCGCATCGGCGCGGTGCACTCGGTGGTGTTCGGCGGGTTCGCCCCCAAGGAGCTGGCCGCGCGCATCGAGGACGCGAAACCGAAGGTGATCGTCGCCGCGTCCTGCGGCATCGAACCGAGCCGGGTGGTCGAGTACAAGCCGATCATCGACGAGGCGCTCGCCGGCACCGCGCACCAGCCGGACAAGGTCGTGGTGCTGCAGCGTGACGCGGCCCGCGCGGCGCTCGGCGAACGGGACGTCGACTGGCAGGACCTGGTCGCGGACGCCGCCCCGGTGGACCCGGTGCCCGTGGCGGCGACGGACCCGCTCTACATCCTCTACACCTCCGGCACGACCGGGAAACCGAAGGGCGTCGTGCGGGACACCGGCGGGCACGCGGTCGCGCTGGCCTACTCGATGACCGCGATCTACGACATCCAGCCCGGCGACGTCTGGTGGACCGCCTCCGATGTCGGCTGGGTGGTCGGCCACTCCTACATCGTGTACGCGCCGCTGCTGATCGGCGCGACGACCATGATGTACGAGGGCAAACCGGTGGGTACGCCGGACGCGGGCGCGTTCTGGCGCGTCATCAGCGAGCACCGGGCGAAGGCGTTGTTCACCGCCCCCACCGCGCTGCGGGCCGTCAAGCGGGTCGACCCGGAAGGCGCGGAACTCGCGAAGTACGACCTGTCGTCGTTTTCGACGCTGTTCATGGCCGGCGAGCGGCTCGACCCGGAGACCCTGCACTGGGCCGCGGACAAGCTCGGCGTGCCGGTGATCGACCATTGGTGGCAGACCGAGACCGGCTGGCCGATCGCCGCGAACCCGCGCGGGCTCGAGCCGATGCCGGTCAAGCCGGGGTCGGCGACCGTCCCGGTGCCGGGTTACGACGTGCGGATCCTCGACCAGTCCGGTGAGCCGCTGCCGGCCGGGCAGGAGGGCGCGATCTGCCTCAAGCTGCCGATGCCACCGGGCACCCTGCCCACGCTGTGGGGCGACGACGAGCGGTACGTCGAGGCGTACCTGTCCCGGTACGCGGGCTACTACCTCACCGGTGACTCGGGGTACTTCGACGAGGACGGGTACCTGTTCGTGATGGGCCGTACCGACGACGTCATCAACGTCGCCGGGCACCGGCTCTCGACCGGATCGATGGAGGCCGTGCTGGCGGCGCACCCCGCCGTGGCCGAGTGCGCGGTGATCGGCGTGCGGGACGCGCTCAAGGGACAGGTGCCGCGCGGGCTGGTGGTGCTGAAGTCCGGTGTGGACGTCGACGAGGAAGAACTCAGGTCCGAACTGGTCGCGGCCGTCCGGCGGGACATCGGCCCGGTGGCCGCGTTCCGCCAAGTGTCCGTTGTGGACGCGTTGCCGAAGACGCGCTCGGGCAAGATCCTCCGCAAGACCATGCGCGGACTCGCGGAGGGCCGCGACGAGCCCGTGCCGTCGACGATCGAGGACCCCTCGGTGCTCGACAACCTGCGCACGATCCTGCGGGACTCCTGACCCGCGGACGCGCCGGACGACGACACCGAATGTCCACTTGAGACGGATTAGCGCACTTCCGAAGTTCATACCGGCACGCTAACCGCGACCGCCGACAAAAACCCGACTCCGGCCGGAAGATCGCCACCCGATCGAGTCGAACGGGCCGATTCACCCGGCCGGAGCAGGCGGCCGCCGACTGGAGCATTGCGCGGGCCGGGAGCACTGGTCTATACCTTTAGGTGACCCGCTCCCGAGACCCGGAGAGTGATCCATGCTCAGATCCCTGGCCGTGCTGCTCGGCGCCACCGCGCTGACCATGGCCCTCACCCAGCCCGCCACCGCGAGCCAGCCGGCCACCCACGCCCTGGCGGACGTGATTCCCGTTCCGGTTTCGGCGAAGGCCGATCCCCGGAACGACTTCCGGCTCACCCCGGCCACCGCGATCGAGGCAGGCGACGGCGCCGGGCAGGTCGCCGCCTACCTCGCCGGCCTGCTCCGCCCGTCCACCGGGTATCCGCTGCCGGTCGTGGAGCGCACCGTGACGCGGTCGGCTCCGTCGGCGCCGTCGATCGCGCTCGAGCTCGGCCCGACCGCGGAGGCCGGTGACCAGGGCTACCAGCTCACCGTCACGCGGCGCGGCGTCACCATCCGCGCGAACAGCGACGACGGCCTGTTCGCCGGTGTGCAGACGCTGCGCCAGCTGCTCCCCGCACGGGTCGAGTCGCGCACGGTCGCCCGCGGCCCGTGGGTCGTGCCGGGCGGCCGGATCGTGGACCATCCGCGGTTCGCCTACCGCGGCGCCATGCTCGACGTGGCCCGCCACTTCTTCTCGGTCGGCGAGGTCGAGCGCTACATCGACCAGATCGCGCAGTACAAGATCAACCGGCTGCACCTGGACCTGGCGGACGACCAGGGCTGGCGGATCGAGATCAAGAGCCGGCCCCGCCTGGCCACCTACGGCGGCAGCACCGAGGTCGGCGGCGGCCCGGGCGGCTACTACACGCAGGACCAGTACCGGGAGCTGGTGGCCTACGCCGCGTCCCGGCACATCACCGTGATCCCGGAGATCGACATGCCGGGCCACACGAACGCCGCCCTGGCCTCGTACCCGGAGCTGAACTGCGACGGCGTCGCCCCGCCGCTCTACACCGGCACCGAGGTCGGGTTCAGCTCGCTGTGCGTCGGCAAGGACGTCACGTACCGGTTCCTGGACGACGTGATCGGTGAGCTGGCCGCCCTGACACCCGGCCGGTACCTGGACATCGGGGGCGACGAGGCGCACGCGACGCCGCCCGGGGACTACCAGAAGTTCATGGGCGAGGTGCTGCCGATCGTCGCGAAGCACGGCAAACTGGCGCAGGGCTGGCACGAGATCGCGCAGGCCCATCCGCCGGTGTCGGCGGTGCCGCAGTTCTGGGACACCGACGGCGTGGACGCCGCCACCGCCGCGGCCGCCGCCGCGGGCAACAAGGTGCTGATGTCCCCGGCGAACAAGGCGTACCTGGACATGCAGTACAACGCGAACAGCCCGCTCGGCCTGCACTGGGCCGGGTACGTCGAGGTCGCCGACTCCTACGACTGGGATCCGGCCACCGCCGTCCAGGGCGTGGGCGAGTCGTCCGTCGCCGGCGTCGAGGCGCCGCTGTGGTCGGAGACCCTGACCGACAGCGACGCCATCGAGTTCATGGCCTTCCCGCGCCTGCCCGGGATCGCGGAGATCGGCTGGTCACCGAGGACGACGCACGACTGGGCCGGCTACCGCGTGCGGCTGGCGCAGCAGGCGCCGCGCTGGGCGGTCCAGGGGATCGACTTCTACCGTTCCCCGCAGGTCGACTGGCAGTAGCCTGCCGGCCGGCATCGAGGTGGGCCCGTCGTGAGGGGGCGGCGGGCCCACCTCGAACGAGAACGCCCCGGCGGCCACGGCATCGGGCGTAGACACCGTCTACAAACCTTGATAGACAGTGTCTACCAGATGAACACCGCATGTCGGAGCGCGCAATGGGCTACCAGAGGTTCGTCGTGCTGGGGGACAGCTGCGCGGAGGGTCTGCACGACCCCTACCCGGGGACCGACGTCTACCGCGGCTGGGCCGACCTGGCCGCCGCCACGCTGGCGCGGCACGACCCGTCCTTCCGGTACGCCAACCTGGCCGTCCGCGGCCGCCGCCTCGACCAGATCATCGTCGAGCAGGTCCCGGCCGCGCTGGACCTCCGGCCGGATCTCGTCGCCCTGTTCGGCGGCGCCAACGACGTCCTGACCCGCAGCTACCGGGCGGAAGTCGTGGCCAAGCGGGTGGACGCCGCGATCCGCATGCTCACCCGCGCCACCCCGACCGTCGTCGTCTTCACGCTCAGCGACGTGTCCAGCCGGGTACCGGGCCTGCTGCGCATCCGCGGCCGGCTGGAAGCCCTCAACGACGCGATCTGCACTTCCGCCGCCCGGTACGGCGCGCAGGTGGTCGACCTGTGGGACGAGGAGGCCGCGCACGACCTGCGGTACTTCGGCCCGGACCGGCTGCACCTGTCCGAACACGGTCACCGCCGCCTCGCCGCGTACCTGCTGACCCGGCTGGGTGTCGGCTACGACCCGGCCTGGCTCGAGCCACTGCCCGGTGACCCGGTGCGGCCGAGCCTGCGCGCGCACGCCGACTGGGTGTGGCGGGAGGTCCTGCCGGTGATGGTGACGCGCACCCGCAACTGGTTCACCGGCCGGTCCCCCGGCGACGGTTTCGCCCCCAAACGCCCGGACCTGCTGCCCGTCATCGCGGACGAGTTGGCCTCGTGGACAACGATCCCCGGCAACGCCTGATCCGCAGCGCCGTCGCCGTCCTGACGAGCGAGGGTGTCGAGGCCGTCACCCTGCGCCGGATCGCGCGGGAGGCCGGCGTCTCGCACGGCGCGCCGCTGCGGCACTTCACCGGGCGCGCCGAACTGCTCGCCGCCGTCGCCGCATCCGGATTCGCCGAACTGCACCGGCAGGCCGCGGACCTGCCCGGAGGCAGCCCGCAGCAACGGTTGCTGACGGCGTGCCGCCGGTACCTCGACTTCGCGCTGGAGAACCCCGCGATGTTCGAGCTGATGTTCCGCCCCGACCTGATCGACGTGCGCGAGCCCGAGCTGGCGCGGCTGAGCAACGCCGTGTTCGAGCAGTTCCTGGACCTCGTGACGAGTGCGCAGGCCGGTGGCTGGCGCCGGGGCACCGCGTCCCGCCCGCTGGCCGCGTCGCTGTGGGCGGCGCTGCACGGCCTCGCCGCGTTGTGGCTGCGCGGCGGGCTGGCGTCCGCCGCCGAATCCGCCGACGTGGAGCACACGCTCGCCGTCACGCTCAACACCTACCTGCGCCCCTGAGCCGTCCGCCAAGCCCGCTCCCCGAGCAGCCGCAGGCCGTTGAGCGCCACCAGCACCGTGGAGCCCTCGTGCCCGGCCACGCCGAGCGGCAGCGGCAGCTCGCCGAACAGGTCCCACAGCACGAGCCCGGTGATGAACGCGCTCGCGATCACGAGGTTCGCCAGCACCAGCCGCCGGGCGCGCCGGGCCAGCGCGACGACCGCGGGGATCGCGGTCAGCTCGTCCCGCACGACCACCGCGTCCGCGGTCTCCAGCGCCAGGTCGGACCCGGCGCGTCCCATGGCGATACCGGTGTGCGCCGCCGCGAGCGCGGGTGCGTCGTTGATCCCGTCGCCGACCACCAGGACCCGCTCGCCGAGTTCGCGCACCGCGGTGACCTTGTCCTGCGGCAGCAGCCCGGCCCGCACGTCGGTGATCCCCACCTCGTCCGCCACGCGAGCGGCGACGCGCTCGTTGTCACCGGTCAGCAGTACCGGCGAAGCCCCGGCCAGCAGGCCCACCGCCGCGCGGGCGTCCGGGCGCACGCGGTCGGCCAGACCGAGGACGCCCGCGGGCTCGCCGTCGACCCGCACCAGCACCGCGGTCCGGCCCGCGGCTTCGACCTCGCGCACCGGGTCGCCGTCGCCCCGGCCGACGAAGACGCGCCGGCCGTCCACCACCGCGTGCACGCCCCGGCCCGGCTCGGCCCGGAAGTCCCCCGCCACCGGTACCCGGTCGGCGGCTGCGACGATCGCCCGCCCCAGCGGGTGCTCGCTCGACTGCTCCGCGCCGGCGGCGTACCGCAGAACGTCTGGTTCGGACATCCCGAGTGGACGGACCTCGACCACGCGCGGGGTGCCCTCGGTCAGCGTGCCAGTCTTGTCGAACGCCACCCGCTCGGTCGTGCCCAGCCGCTCCAGCACCACGGCCGACTTGACCAGCACGCCGTGCCGCCCGGCGTTCGCGATCGCCGACAACAGCGGCGGCATGGTCGCCAGCACCACCGCGCACGGTGACGCGACGATCATGAACGTCATGGCGCGCAGCAGCGTGCCCTGCAGCCCGGCGCCGAACGCCAGCGGCACCAGGAACAACGCCAGTGTCGCCACCACCACACCGGCGGAGTACCGCTGCTCGATCTTCTCGATGAACAGCTGGGTCCTCGCCTTCGTCGCGGACGCCTCCTCGACCATCGCCACGATCCGCGCCAGCACCGTGTCCGACGGATCGCGCGTGACCCGACCCGCAGGACGCCGGTCCCGTTCAGCGTGCCGGCGAACACCTCGTCGCCGGGCGCCTTCGGCACCGGCATCGACTCGCCGGTGACCGACGACTGGTCCACCTCGCTCGCGCCGTCGAGCACGATGCCGTCCCCGCCGATCCGCTGGCCGGGCCGGGTGACGAACTCGTCGCCGATCTCGTAGCGGCCGGTCCCGGCGGTCAGGTCGAGCAGACCGCGCACGGAATCGGCGGTTCGCTGGGTCGCGACCGCCTCCAGCGCGCCGGAGGTCGCGAAGATGACGATCAGCAGGCCGCCGTCGAAGACCTGTCCGATGGCCGCGGCGCCGACGGCCGCGACCACCATCAACAGGTCGACGTCCAGTGTGCGCTCACGCAGTGCGCGCAGTCCGGCCAGCAGCGGCTCCCAGCCGCCCGCGGCGTAACACCCCAGGTAGAGCACCCAGGAGAGCCATCCCGGGCTCCCGCACAGATCGGCCGCGAGGCCGGCCAGGAAAAGCACCAGGGCGGCCAGCGCCCAGCGGACCTCGGGCAGCAGCAGCCGGCGCGCGGGGCGCGCGGGGGTTGCTCGTTCGATCACCTGAACCACGTGCCGCAGCATACCCGAACACATGAAGACCTCTACATGTGTTCTTCGACTAGAATCTCCTCCCGTGGGTCACGGAGTCGACGGCAAGGACAGGCCGGCAGCGTCGCTGGACGCGCAGAGCGCGGCGACGGTCGCCGCGACCCTGCAGGCGCTGGCCACCCCGAGCCGCCTGCTCATGCTCACCCGGCTGCGTCAGGGGCCGTGCGCGGTCGGCGAGCTGGCCGAGGCGGTGGGTATGGAGCAATCCGCGGTGAGCCACCAGCTCCGGCTGCTGCGCAACCTCGGCCTGGTCACCGGTCAGCGCTCCGGCCGCAGCATCGTCTACAGCCTCTACGACAACCACGTCGCCCAGCTCCTCGACGAGGCCGTCTACCACATCGAACACCTCCGCCTCGGAGTTCCGGACAGCTCGACCGCGTGACTGGCACAGTGGTGACGTGACAAGTCCGGTGGTGGATCTGCGCCCGCCCGCGAACCTGGTGAGCCGCAAGGCGGTGCTCTTCTGGGCGACGCGAGCGGCGATCGGCTGGGTGGTCGTGCTCGCCGCTGAAGGGGTGTGGCTCGGGCTGACCGGCTGGTTCCCGCTCGTCGTCGTGCTGGCCGTGACCGCGGTGGTGGCGATCGCGCACCTCGCCGTGATGCCGCGGTGGCGGTTCCGGGTGCACCGCTGGGAAACCACGCCGCAGGTCGTCTACGCGCAGTCCGGCTGGATCAACCAGGAGCGCCGCATCGCGCCGGTGTCCCGCATCCAGACCGTCGACACCGAACGCGGCCCGCTGGAGCGGCTGTTCGGGCTGGCGAACCTGACGGTGACCACGGCGTCGGCACGCGGACCGGTGCACATCCACGGTCTGGACCACGACGTGGCGCAACGCCTGACCCAGGAACTCGCCACCCGCACCCAGGCCACGCCCGGGGACGCGACGTGAGCTCGGATTGGCACCGGCTGAGCGCGCGGATGCTCGCCGTCCACCCGGTGCAGGAGGTCGTCCGGCTGCTGCCGGTGCTGCTCGGTGTGCTGTTCCTCGGGCGCGGCGGTCAGGGACAGATCTGGAGCCTCGTCGGCCTGTGCCTGGCGGTCGGGACCGGGCTGCTCCGCTGGTTCACCACGACCTACCAGATCACCCCGGAGCACGTACGGGTGCGGCGCGGGCTGTTCAGCCGCAAGGAACTGTCCGTGCCGCGCGACCGGATCCGCACGGTCGACCTGACTTCCCGTCCGCTGCAACGGGTCCTCGGGCTGAGCCGGGTCGTGATCGGCACCGGACACGGTGGACACAGTGGGCGCGGTGGGCACGGCGGAGGGACCGTCACGCTCGACGCCCTCGCGACCGCGGACGCCGCGCGGTTGCGCGAGGAACTGCTGCACAAGCGCGCCGCGTACCCCGCGCACCCGGCCCAGGCCGGAGCGCTGGTGGACGTGCTGGCCGAGCTTCGGCCGCCGTGGGTGCGGTTCGCGCCGTTCACGCTGTCCGGGATCGCCGCGATCGGCGTGGTCGTCGGGTCGCTGGTGAACCTGTTCAACGAGATCGCCGTCGACCGGACCGACTTCGGCGCGGTGCAGTCGTGGATCGGGCGGATCGGGTCGGCGCCGGTGTGGGTCGTCGTGACCGGGCTGGCGGTGCTGACCGTGGTGCTGGTGTCGGTGCTGTCGGTCGTCGCGTACGTGCTGGCGTTCTGGAACTTCCGGCTGGAGCGCGGCGAAGGCACGCTGCGGGTGACCCGCGGCCTGCTGACCACCCGGCAGACGACGATCGAGCTGCGCCGCCTGCGCGGCACCGAGATCAGCGAACCGCTGCTGCTGCGGGCCGCGGGAGGTGCCCGCTGCTCGGCCATCACGACGGGGCTGCACGGCGAGCACAGCAGCTCGGTGCTGCTGCCGCCGGCGCCACGGGTCGTGGCGGACCGGGTGGCCGGTGACGTGCTGGCGGACCCGGCCGCGGCGTCCGCGGAGCTGATCGGGCACGGGTCCCGTGCGCACCTGCGCCGGCACTCGCGGGCGGCGCTGGTCGCGGTGGCGGTGACCGGGCTGTTCCTCCTGTTGTGGTGGCTGGCGGACTGGCCGGCGTGGACGTGGCAGGTGGCGCTGGCGTTGTTCCCGGCAGGCGCGCTGCTCGCCGAGGACCGCTACCGCAACCTGGGCCACACGCTGATCGGCGGGAAGCTGGTATTCCGGCAGGGCAGCCTGGTTCGGCGACGGCAGGTGCTGTCCACCGAGGGCGTGATCGGCTGGGTGTTCCACCGGTCGTTCTTCCAGCGGCGGGCCGGGTTGCTCTCGCTGACCGCGACCACGGCGGCGGGCCGCCAGCACTACACGGGTATCGACATCCCGGCCGCGGAGGCCGTCGCGCTCGCCGACGCCGCCGAGCCCGGGCTGCTGGAGCCGTTCCTGATCCGGGAGCGGTCAGTCGCCGAGGCCGTCCAGGATCTCCGCCGCTAACCGGAGCACGCCGAGCTCGGTGCTGGTTAGGTCGCGCATCGCGGACACGAGCCAGCGGTCCCGCAACGCCATGTCGGCGGCCAGCGCTTCCTCCCCCGCCGCGGTGAGGGTGAGCAGCGCCTGACGTGCGTCGTCCGCCCCGGGTCGCCGCCGGATGAGCCCGTCGCCCTCCAGTTCGGCGAACACCCGGGTCAGGGACTGCGGATGCTGCCGTTCGTCGCGGGCGATGCGGGACGGCGTGCTGGAGCCGGTGCGCGCGAGGTGGCTGAGGACGGCGACCTTGTTGTTCGACAACGCCGACTGGTCGCGTTCGACCCGCAACCGCCGCGCCAGGCGCAGGACGGCCGACCGGACCAGCGGGGCGCACCGTTCAATCTCACTGCTCACTTTAGTAAGTTATCACGTAGTATCTGTCCTAGTGACGCGCAGAGCGCAAGGTCTATTGGTCAGCGGACGCTTAGCAATAGCTCAGGCGGTCGCCCTGATGACGGTGGTGCTGCCGGTGTTCTGGTCCATGGGGCAGCTGACGACCTGGTGGTCGCCCCCGGTGGACGCCGTGGTCTTCGCCGTCATGCTGGCCCTCGGCCTGCCCCGCGCGATCCAGGCCGTGCCCCGCGGTCACCTGCCGGTCGCGGCGGCCGGCGCGCTCGCCGGCGTCGTCATCGCCACCGGCTGCGGCATGCTCCTGTCCGGCACCACCGCCCAGGTGTTGCTCGGCGCGGCGGCGTTCGCGGTCACCGCCTCGGCCGCGGTGTGGTTGCGCCGGTTCGGCCCCGCCTGGCGCAGCGCGAGCATCACCGCCGGCGTGCCGTTCACCGCGGTCCTGGTCCACCCGCTCCCCCTGGACCGGACCTGGCCGGTCCTGGGCTGGATGTCCGTGGGCGGGGTGGTGGCGGTGTGCTGGACGCTCGCGCTCACCTCCCCCACCGCCGGGAACGCCGCGCCGGCACCGGTCCGGCGTTCCCGGCGGCGCCTCGCGCCGAGCACGCGGCAGGCCGTGCAGCTGCTCGTGGCGCTGGCCGGGGCGTTCGCGGCCGGGGAACTCCTCGATCCGGACCACCTGGTGTGGCCGGTCCTGACGGTGCTGCTGGTGAGCAGCGGCAACCGCGGCCGCGCCGACGTGCTGCGGAAAGGGGCGCAGCGGATGGCCGGTGCGCTCGGCGGCACGGCACTGGCGACCTGGGCGACGAGCAGCCTCGCCCCCGGCGACAACCTCGCCGTCGTCGCCGTCTTCGGGCTACTCGCGCTCGCCGCCGGGCTGCGCCCGTTCGGTTACGTGTTCTGGGCCGGAGGCGTCACCGGTGCGCTGGCATTCCTCTACGGCTTCTTCGGGCAGGGCGGTACCGAGGTGCTGGCGCACCGGTTGATCGGCATCGCCGCCGGCAGCGTGCTGGCGGTCCTCGCCGCCTGGTTCGTGCTGCCCGTCCGGGCCCGCAGCCGGTCCACCGGGGACAACCCCACCCGCGATGTGCGGGCGGACCGCACCGGTTCCGCCGCCTGAGCGGCGAACCGGAATCCACAATGGAACGTGGCCGGTCACCCCGCACCGGGCGGGTGCGCCCGCCACCAGCCCGCCGCTGGTCATGGCAAAATCGGCCGGGTGCAGATCGGGATGCTGGGGCCGTTCGAGGTCCGCACGGACGACGGCGGCCTCACGGACGTGCCGGGCGCCCGGTTGCGCGCGCTGCTGATCGCCCTCGCACTCGAGGCGGGCCGGGTGGTCCCGAAGGCGGCGCTCGTCGACTGGATCTGGGGTGAACACCCGCCGGCCGAAGCGGCGAACGCCTTGCAGCGCCTGGTTTCCCGGCTGCGGAAGATCCTGCCGGAGGGGACCGTCGAGGGGCTGACGGACGGCTACCGGTTGCGGGTGGAACCCGGCGCGGTGGACGCGGTGCGGTTCGAGCGCCTGCTCGGCGAGGCTCGCGGCGCAGAGGAGCCGCGGCGGCTGCGGCTGCTGCGCGAAGCCCTCGGGTTGTGGCGCGGTACGGCGATGCAGGACGTCGGCCTGACCGACAGCGGGGCGTTCGACGCGGCAGCCACCCGGCTCGACGGGCTGCGGCTGACCGCCATGGAGGACCGGTACGACGCCGAGATCAGCCTCGGCCACGGCGCGGAAGTGGTGGCCGAACTGACCGACCTCGTGGCCGCCCATCCCCTGCGGGAACGGCTCGTCGCCGCCCTGATGCGCGCGCTGGTCGCCACCGGCCGGGACACCGACGCGCTGCTGCTGTTCGAGCGCACCCGCGAGGCATTGGCCCACACGCTCGGCGTCGACCCCGCCCCGGAGCTGTCCGAACTGCACGTCGCGCTGCTGCGCGGTGAGCTGGGACGGCGGGAGGAGACCCGCAAGACCAACCTGCGGGCGGAGCTGACCAGTTACGTCGGCAAGGACGGCGACGTGGCCGCGGTCCGCGAGCTGGTGAGCGAGCACCGGCTCACCACCTTGATCGGCCCGGGCGGCTCGGGGAAGACCAGGCTGGCCACGGAAACCGCGCGCACCGCGCTCGGCGACCTGCCGGACGGGGCCTGGTTCGTCGAGCTCGCGCCGCTGGGTACCGACGGTGACGTGGCACAGGCCGTGCTCGCCGCCCTGGGCCTGCGGGACGCGCTGCTGGCCGACGCGCCGGACGCCGAGCCGATCGACCGCGTCGTCGCCGCCCTCCGGGACCGCGCGATGTTGCTGATCCTGGACAACTGCGAGCACGTCATCGAGTCGGCGGCGAAGTTCGCCGACCGGGTGCTCGGCGAGTGCCGGCGGCTGCGCGTCCTCACCACGAGCCGGGAGCCGCTCGGCATCACCGGGGAGGCGCTGTGGCCGGTCGCGCCGCTGAGCCTGCCTGCCGAGGACGCCGGCCCGGCCGAGATCGCATCGTCGTCCGCGGTGCGGCTGCTGCGGGACCGGGCCGCCGCGGTGCGCCAGGACCTCACCACCGACGCCGCCGCGTTGCCGGCCATGGCACGCGTCTGCCGGGCGCTGGACGGGATGCCGCTGGCGATCGAACTCGCCGCGGCGCGGTTGCGCACCATGTCCCTCGAACAGCTCGCCAACCGGCTCGACGACCGGTTCCGCCTGCTGACCGGTGGCAGTCGCACCGCGCTGCCGCGTCACCGCACGCTGCGCGCCGTGATCGACTGGAGCTGGGACCTGCTCAGCGACGCCGAACGCGTGGTGCTGCGCAGGCTGTCGGTGTTCGCCGGTGGCGCGAGCCTGGACGCGGCCGAACGGGTCTGCTCGGGTGATGGGGTGCCGGAGTGGCAGGTGCTCGAACTGCTCACCGCGCTGTCGGAGAAGTCGCTGGTGGTCACCGCCGGGGACCGGGCGCCGCGGTACCGGATGCTCGGCACCGTCAAGGAGTACGCCGCCGACCGGCTCGGCGAGGCGGGCGAGGCGGAGCTCGCCCGCCGTGCGCACCTGGCCTACTTCACCGAACTCGCCGAAACCGCGGAACCGCATCTCCGCCGTGCCGAGCAGCTGGAGTGGCTGGCCGTGCTCGAAGCCGAGCACGACAACCTGGCCGCCGCGATGCGTGGTGCGCTCGCGGCCGGGGAGGCGGCCGGGGCGATGCGCCTCGCCGCGGCCGGCGGCTGGTACTGGTGGCTCGGCGGGCACAAGGCGGAGGGCCATGAGCTGCTCGTCGCGGCGGCCGCCCTGCCCGGCCCGGTGCCCGACGAGTTCTCCGGCGTGGTCTCGGTGCTCGTGGCGGGATTCCTCACGGCGGGGCAGCAGGCCGACCAGTACCGGGCGGACGAGTGGATCCGCCGCGGCTACGAAATCAGCAAGCGGGTGGCCGACCCGCACCCCGCGCTGCGGTTCGCCGGCGCGCTGGAACGGCTGCTGCAGGAGCCGGAGGCGTTCGGGCCGGCATTCGAACCGCTGCTCGCCGACGACGACCCCTGGGTCCGCGCGCTCGCCCGGCTGCAACTCGGGAAGATGCGGATCGTGCTCGGCCAGGACAGCCCGGACGTGGACAGGCACCTGGAGACGGCGCTCGCCGAGTTCCGCGCGCTCGGCGAACGGTGGGGGACCGCGTTCGCCCTGACCGAGCTGGCGAATCGGATGGCCGCGCGCGGCGAGTTCGACGACGCGATCGAGCACTTCGAACAGGCGGTCGCGGTGGTCACCGAAGTCGGTGCCGTCGAGGACGTCGTGCAGATGCGGTCGCGGCAGGCCCAGCTGCACTGGCTGGCGGGCGATGCGGCCGCGAGCGCGGCCGCGATGGCCGAGGCGCAGCGGTCCGCCGACCGGGTCGCGTGGCCGAGCGTGCTGGCCGATCTGGCCCTGAGCAAGGCGGAGCTCGCGCGCTGGCGCGGCGAGACCGAGCAGGCCCGGCGCCAGCTCGAGCAGGCGATCACGCTGCTGGGCGAGGACGCGGAGCGGCCGAACGTCCGCGCGGTGCGGCACCTCATGCTCGGCTATCTCGCCGGCGATCCGGGCGCGGCCCGCGAACACCATGCCGCGGCCCTGCGGGCAGCCACCGAATCGGGCCACCCGCTCCTGATCGCGGCCGCGCTGGTCGCTGTCGCCGATCTGGCGCTGCGCGGCGGCCAGTACGAGCAGGCGGCGCGGCTGCTCGCGGCGAGCACCGCGATCCGCGGCGTGCCGGACCGGTCGCAGCCGGACGCCACCCGGATCGAGCAGGCAACGCGCGACCGCCTCGGCGCGGAGAAGTACACCGAGGCGGCCGCCGAAGGGAGCCGGGCGAGCTGGCGGGAGCTGGCCGAGGTCACGCTCGCTTGCTGAACTTCACGCGCGCCCACACGTAGCCGACGATCGCGATGCCGGCGCACCAGGCCATGGCGGCGATCGCGCTGCCGGCGGACGGGGCGCCGGTGAACAGCCCGCGCACGGTTTCGATGACCGGCGTGAACGGCTGGTACTCCGCGAATTCCCGGATGCCCGGGCCCATCTTGTCGGCCGGCACGATCGCGCTGCTCAGGAACGGCAGCATGATCAGCGGAACCGTGGCGAACCCGGCGGACTCCGGTGTCTTCGCGGCGAGTCCGAGCGCGACGGTGAGCCAGCTGACCGCGAAGACCGTCAGCACCAGGACACCGACGACGCCGAGCCACTGCGGGAAGGTCGCGGCCGGGCTGAACCCCAGCAGCAGACCCACGCCGAGGACGACCGCGAGGGCCAGCAGGGTGCGCACCATCGTCGCCACGACATGAGCGGTCAGGACCGCGCCCCGGGAGACGTCCATGACCTTGAAGCGGTTGATGATGCCCTTCGCCATGTCCGAGCTGACGGCCGCCGAGGTGGCGCTCAGGCCGTAGCTGACCGTCATCATGAGCATGCCGGGCACCGCGTAGTCGATGTAGTCGACACCGACGTCGAAGGCGTCGCCGAACACGTACACGAAGATCAGCATCATGATGAGCGGCATCAGGATCGAGTTGAACAACGCGACCGGGTTCCGCAGGGTGTGCTTGAAGTTGCGCCGCAGCATGATAGCGGCGTCGGTCAGGGGCGCGGCTGAAGTGGTGGTGCTCATCGGGCGTCGGCCTCCGTGTGCGAGTGTCCGGTCAGGGCGAGGAAGACGTCGTCGAGGTCCGGCGTGTGCACGGTGAACTCATCGACCTCGATCGCGTACTCGTCGAGGCGGTCCAGCAGCGTCCGCAGCGACTTCACCCCGCCGTCGCTGGGCAACCGCAGGGTCAGGTTCTCCTCGTCCGGCGTGCCGTCCGGCAGCACCCGCGTGGCCGCGGCGAGCCGCTCGGCGTCGGGGAAGCGGAACCGCACGTGACCGCCGGGGATCATCCGCTTCAGCTCGCCGGGAGTGCCCTCGGCGACCAGCCTGCCCCGGTCCAGCACCGCGATCCGGTCGGCGAGCTGGTCGGCCTCCTCGAGGTACTGGGTGGTGAGGAAAATGGTGATGCCCTCGGCCACCAGGTCCCGCACGATCGTCCACATCGTCCGGCGGCTGCGCGGGTCGAGTCCGGTGGTCGGCTCGTCCAGGAAGATGATGCGGGGCCGCCCGACCAGGGTCATCGCCAGGTCCAGCTTCCGCCGCATGCCCCCGGAGTAGGTGGCCGCGGTTTTGCGCGCCGACTCGGTCAGGTCGAACCGGTGCAGCAGATCCTCGACGACCCGCTTGCCCTCCCGGGTGCCCAGGCGCCGCAGATCGGCCATCAGCTGGAGGTTCTCCTCGCCGGTCAGCAGCTCGTCCACGGCCGCGAACTGGCCGGTGACCCCGATCGCCGAGCGCACCTCCTTGGTTTCGGTGGCGACGTCGTGCCCGGCGACGCGGACGGTGCCGCTGTCGGCCTTCAGCAGTGTGGTGAGGACGTTGACGGTGGTGGTCTTGCCGGCCCCGTTCGGACCGAGCAGGGAGAACACGGTGCCCGTGCGCACGTCCAGGTCGACGCCGTCGAGCACGACTTTGTCCTGGTAGGCCTTCCGTAGCCCGGAGGCCGTGATCGCGGAGTTCGTCATGGCGATCACTGTCGACGGCCGCTCTGACACTGCCCTGACACCGCTCTGACACGGCCGGGATCCGGTGTCCGGCGAGGTCAGCGCGGTGGCGGTGACGTGTCAGCGCCCCGGGCGATCGTGATCAGGTCCCCGGCGGACGGGGACACCACAACCAGCCCGAGGAGGCACACCATGCAGAAGTTCGAGACCCCCGCCCCGATCTCCGCGACCGTCGACATCGTGTTCGGCGACATCCGGTTCGCCGCCGGTGACCGCGCCGACACCACGGTCGAGATCCGGCCGGCCGATGCGTCGCAGAGCCTGGACGTCGCGGCCGCCGACCAGGTCACCGTCGCGTTCACGGACGGGAAGCTGGTGGTCAGGCACCCGAAGCTGCCGTTGGTGTTCACCACGAAGTTCGGCGCGGTCGAGGTGCTGGTGCGGCTGCCGGCCGGGTCGGACGTGCGGGGCGGCACCTCCCGCGGCGACCACGTCGTCGAGGGTGCGGTGGGCTCCTGCCGGCTGGACACGCCCGCCGGGGACATCCGGGTCGAGCGGGCCGCCGAGGCGCGGCTGAAGACCTCCGGCGGCGCGGTGATCGTGGATCACGTCACCGGGTCGGTCGAGGTGACGGGCAACAAGGACATCCGGCTCGGCCGGGTCGGCGGGGACGCGGTGGTCCACAACACCGGCCGGGACGTCTGGATCGGCGAGGTCGCGGGCGACCTGCGGGTGACCGCGGCCAACGGCGACATCACCGTCGAGGCGGCGCGGTCCGGGGTGCAGGCCAGGACCGCCAACGGCGGCATCCGCGTCGGCGAGCTCGGCGGCCCGGCCGATCTGTCCGCCGCCACCGGCAAGGTCGAGGTCGGTGTTCCCGGCGGCCTCGCGGTCGCGCGGGACGCGCGCACCTCGGCCGGCCGGGTGCGCAACGAGTTGGCGGGAGCCGAAGCGGCCGGCCGGACCGTCCCGGTGCGCGTGCGCAGCCACGGCGGCGACATCGTCGTCCGGCACGCCTGACCGGTGCGCCCGGAACCGCTCAGCCCGGAACCGCTCAGCCGGCGGCGGTCGCGCGGGGACCTCGCGTCGCGAGCCCGATCACCAGGGACAGCGCGGCGAGCCCGGCGGTCGCCCACAGCAGGGTGACGATGCCCGCGGTCTCGATCACCACCCCGCCGAGGAACGCTCCCGCGGCGATGGCGGCGGTGAAGAAGCCGACGTAGATGCCGGTGACGTGCTCCACCCGGTCCGGGGCTGCCTGCGTCATCCAGAGCTGGCCACCCACCGACAGTCCGCCGTAGGCGATCCCCCACAACGCGATCGCCAGACCCGCCGCCAGCGCACCGCTGCCGAAGAACGCCAGTGCGGCGATCGCGGCGGCGATCCCGGCGGCCAGCGCGAGCACCGTGGCCCTGGCCCGGCGGGCGGCGGCGGCGCCCGCGAGGAAGTTCCCGGCCAGCCCGAACACGCCGTAGATCAGCAACAGCAGGGCCACGGCATCCGGCGCGAGCCGCGGCAGCTGCTCCAGGGCGGGTCGGACGTAGGTGTAGGCGGCGAAGTGCGCGGTGACCAGGAAGACCACGACGAGCAGCCCGAGCACCACCGCCGGGCGCGCCAGCGAGCGCCGCGGCGCCTCGTCGCCGGCCTCGGTGACCGGCGGCCGGCGCAGCCGGGGCAATGCGGCCAGCAGTCCGGCCGCGAGCAGGACCCCGAGACCGGCGAGCGTGGCGAAGGCCGCCCGCCAGCCGAAGGCGTTGCCGATCAGGGTTCCCAGCGGGACACCGAACACCGAGGCGGAGGCGACCCCGGACACGGCGAAGGACACCGCCAGAGCAGCGTTTCGCGGAGCCACCAGGCGGGCGGCGACCGCGGCCGCGAGTCCCCACACCGTGCCCATGCCGAGACCGAGCACGGTCCGGGACGCCACCAGCATCCCGAAACCGGTGGACACCGCGGTCAGCACGTTCCCCGCCGTCAGGGCCAGCACCGCGACCGCCAGCACGTGGCGGCGGTCCGCGTCCCCCAGCAGGCGCGGCACCACCGGCGCGGTCACGGCGGCGACCAGCCCGGTGATCGTCAGGCTCGACCCGGCCACCCCGGACGAGATGCCCAGCCCGTCGGCCATCGGGGTCAGCACCCCGACCGGCAGCATTTCCGAGGTCACCACCAGGAAGGTGCTCAACGTCACCATCGCCACCGCGACCCACTGGCCGGGGCTGGTGCGCTCCGCGGGCTCCGTGCGCGCGGGCGTGGTGGGGGAAGAATCAGCAGCGGGCATACCGCCAGTCCACCCGGGTTCCGGGCGGGGAACAACGCCGATCCGCTCACCGATCGATGAGCTATACTCATCGATGTGCGTGTCCCGACGGTGAACCAGGTCCATCTTCAGCAGATCGAGTGCCTGCTGACCCTGGCCGACGAGCTGCACTTCGGGCGCACCGCCGAGCGCCTCGGCTACTCGCAGTCCCGGGCCAGCCAGCTCATCGCCTCCCTGGAACACCGCGTCGGTGCCCGGCTGGTGCAGCGCACCAGCCGCCGGGTCGCGCTGACCCGGCTCGGTGAACAGTTCGTCCGGGAGGTCCGGCCCGCCTACCAGAACCTCGCCACCGCCTTCGCCCACGCCCGGGAGCGCGCGATGCGCGGCGCGCTGGAGGAGCTGCGGATCGGGTTCACCGGCATGGTCTACGAAGAGATCACCCGCACCTTCCGGGCACTGTACGAGCAGCACGGCGTCACCGTCCACACCCACGACCTGCCCCTGGGCTCGCCCTTCACCGCCCTCACCGCCGGCGAGCTGGACGCGGCGATCATCGAGCTGCCGGTGCACGAACCCGACCTGACCGTCGGCTTCCGCTTCCCGGCCCAGGACCAGTTCCTCGTCGTCGCCCGCGGCCACCCGCTCACCGAACGGGAGACCCTCACCGCGGAGGAGCTGGCCGAGATCGACCTGCTCCACCGCGAGGGCGATGCCCCGGACTACTGGAAAACCGCCCGCACCCCGCTGACCACGCCGTCCGGGACGCCGATCCTGTCCACCACCGGGATCACCACCATCCAGCAAGGACTCGCCCTCGCCGCGACCGGGCGGCACGGCATGCTGGTCTGCCGGCCCCTCATCGAGCACAGCAGCCGCGGCGACCTCGACGTCATCCCCGTCGAAGGACTCGAAGCCACCAGCCAGCTCGGTCTCGTCTGGCGCACCGAGCACACCAGCCCGCAGCTGACCGCCCTGGCCCGGCTCCTGGACGAAGCCGTGCACGACTGAGCCACCGTGGCGCGAAACCGGTTACTGCGGACCGGTTTTCCCGGCCGCCCGTGCCGCGGCGATGCGTTCCTCCGCGAGCTGCACCGCGACCGACACCGTGTCCTGCCCGCGCCGGTCGGCCGCCCGGAGGAGGTTCTCGGTGGTGTCGCCGATGGCCGCCACCCGGTGCAGCAGATCGGAATCGTCACCGCGGACCTCCGCGGCACAGGCGATGAGACCGCCGGCGTTGGCGACGAAATCCGGGACGTGCACGATGTCCCGCGTGCGCAACGTGGCGGCGAGCGCGGGATCGGCGAGCACGTTGTTCGCCGCACCGATGACATAGCGCGCCGTGAGCGTCTTCGCCAGCTCCGCATCGACAACACCGCCCGCCGCGCACGGGCACAGCACGTCGACATCCGCGAGCAGGATGTCCGACGGCGGGACCACGGCCGCGCCGGTCCGGGCCCGCACCTCCCGCGCCCGGCGATCGTCGATGTCCGCGACGACGAGCTTCACGCCCTCGTCCGCGAGCAGGTCGGCGATCTGCCTGCCGACGTGCCCGAGGCCCTGGATGCCGACCCGCAACCCGCTCAGGCCGCGGCCTTCGGTCGCCTGCACCGCACCCCGGATGGCCGCGACGACGCCGAGCGCGGTGAAGTCCGACGGATCACGGAGACTGCTCGACACCGTCGACACGACGGTACCGACGAGACGCAGGTCCGCGACGGTCGTTCCCATGTCGACGGCGGGGATGTAGCGCCCGCCCAGGGACTGGATGTGCCGCGCGTGCGCGAGCAACAACTCGTTCCGGCCCGGCGCGGCCGGATCGGCGTTGATCACGCTCTTGCCGCCGCCGAGGTCGAGACCCGCCAGCGCGGACTTGTACGTCATCGCCTCGGCGAGCCGCTTAGCGTCCGCGGCGGCGGCCGCCTGGTCGGGGTAGCGCCGCATGCGGATGCCGCCCAGGGACGGCCCGAGTGTGGTGTCGTGGATGGCGATCACGGAGGACAGCCCGCTGCGGTCGTCCGAGCAGTGCAGGATCTGCTCGAATTCGGGATCGCCGGGCACGGCGTCTTCGAGGCTGGTCGGCATGGAATTTCCTTTCAGGTGAACCGGATCGCGCTCAGCGGACGAGCGCGAGGGACGGCTGGGTGAGCAACCGCGCGATGTGTGCGAGTACCGCGCTGCCCAGCTGCCCGTCGACGAGCCGGTGGTCGAACGACAGCGACAGGGTGCAGACGCTGCGGAGCGCGATCGCGCCCTGGTGTTCCCACGGCCTGCGCACGATCTGGCCGACGCAGAGGATGCCGGCCTCGCCGGGGTTCAGGATCGGGGTGCCGCCGTCGACGCCGAAAACCCCGATGTTGGTGATGGTGAACGTGCCGCCGGTCATCGCCTCCGGCGGTGTCTTCCCGTCCCGCGCCTGGACGATCAGCTCGTCGAGGGCGTCGCAGAGCTCGCGCGTGCCGAGCTGCTGCGCGGACTTGATGGTGGGCACGAGCAGGCCCCGCGGGGCGGCCACCGCGATCCCGAGGTTCACGTCTCGGTACTGCACGATTTCGCCCGCACCGCCGTCCCACTTCGCGTTGATGCCGGGGTGTGCCCGCAGCGCGGACAGCACCGCCCGCACGATCAGCACGAGCGGGGTGAGCCGCGCTCCGCGGAACGCGGGGTCGGCGCGGAGCTGGTCCAGCAACGCCAGCGACTCGGTGACATCGGCGGTCACCCACTCCGTGACATGCGGGGCGGTGAACGCCGAGGACACCATCGCCTCCGCGGTCGCCTTGCGCACCCCCCTGACCGGGATCCGGGTCTCCGCCGGTTCGCCGCTGCCCGTCGTCCGCTCCGCGGCGGCCCGCACGTCGGATCGGGTGATCTGTCCCCACGGTCCGGTCGGACGCACCGCGGTCAGGTCGACACCTTGTTCGCGGGCGAACAGGCGGACCGGTGGGGTGGCGTGCGGCTTGCCGGGAGCCGTTTGCTGCGGCGGGATGCCGGCGGGCCGGTAGCCGGGTTTGCGGGCGCGGCGCGCCACCTTCCGGCGGCTCGGCCCGTAACCCACCAGCACCGGGCGCCGTTCCTCGGCCGGCTCGATCCCGTCCCCAGGTTCGGTCTCGGTCCCGTCCCCGGTCTCGGGCTCGGGCTCGGCCGGGCGGGCACCGGCCGCACCGAAGCTGACGATGACGGAACCGACCTCGACGGTGTCCCCCTCGGCCGCGTGCAGCTGGCTGATCACCCCGGCGTACGGCGACGGTAGTTCGACGAGGGACTTCGCGGTCTCGACCTCGACCAGGATGTCGTTCACCTCGACCGGGTCGCCGGGCCGGACGCGCCAGGCGACGATCTCGGCTTCGGTGAGCCCTTCGCCGACGTCGGGCAGGGTGAACTGGGGTGCTTCGGCCATCACGGTCCTTCGGAAAGACTGGCTCGGGCGGCGGTCAGTACTGGTAGGTGACGTCGACCGCGTCCAGCACGCGGTCGAGGTCGGGCAGGTAGTGCTCTTCGGTCCGGGCCGGTGGGTACGGGACGTTCCAGCCGCCGACCCGCTGCACCGGGGCTTCGAGCAGGGGAAAACACCGCTCGGTGATCTCCGCGGCGATCTCGGCGCCGAGCCCGCAGAACGTGGGTGCCTCGTGCACGACCACCACCCGGCCGGTCTTGCGCGCGGAGGCCGTGAGCGTGCCGAAGTCCACCGGCGACAGCGAACGCAGGTCGATCACCTCCAGCGACCGGCCCTCGGACTCGGCGACGGTCGCCGCGTCCAGTGCGACGCGGACCGTCGGGCCGTACGCGATCACCGTGACGTCCGTGCCGGGCCGCGCGATGCGTGCCTGATCGAGAGCGGGCGCATCCGGCGGCACCGGGCCCGGTTCGACGGGCGCCTTGTCCCAGTACCGGCGTTTCGGTTCGTAGAAGATCACCGGGTCGTCGCAGGCAATGGCTTGCTGGATCATCCAGTGCGCGTCGGCGGGGCCGGCGCACGCGACGACGCGGAGGCCGGCGGTGTGGCAGAAGTAGGCCTCGTTGGACTCGCTGTGGTGCTCCACCGCACCGATCCCGCCACCGCACGGGATCCGGATCGTCACCGGGATCCGCAGCCGCCCCCCGGAGCGGGCTCGCAGCTTGGCCAGCTGCGAGACGATCTGGTCGAACGCCGGGTAGACGAAGCCGTCGAACTGGATTTCGCAGACCGGCCGGTACCCGCGCAGCGCCAGGCCGATCGCGGTGCCGACGATGCCGGATTCGGCGAGCAGGGAATCGATCACCCGGTCGTCGCCGAACTCGGCGCGCAACCCGTCGGTCACGCGGAACACCCCGCCGAGCGCGCCGATGTCCTCGCCGACGAGGATCACGGACTCGTCGTCGGCCATCGCCTGCCGGAGACCGGCGTTGAGCGCGGCTCCCAGCGTGAGTTCCCCGGCGGACACTTCTGAAGTCGTGCTCATGCGAAGGACTCCCGCCACTCGGTGTACCGCTCACGTTCCGCGCGCAGCGCCGCGGTCTCCTCGGCGAGGGTGTGGCGGAAGGTGTCCTCCAGCGGCGGTGGCGTCAGGGCCCGGCAGGCGGCTCGGGTCGCTTCGGACAGCGCGGTCGCCTCTTCCTTGAGCGCGGTGTGGAACTCCTCGCCGGCCCAGCCGCGGGCGTCGAGCAGCAGCCGCACGCGGGCGAGCGGGTCCCGCCGCTCCCAGCGCTCCACCTCCTCGGCGTCCCGGTAGCGGGTGGGATCGTCCGAAGTGGAGTGTCCCGCCATCCGGTAGGTGATCGCCTCGATGAACTCGGGCGGACCGCCGGCGCGAACCCGTGCGGCCGCCGCCGCGGTCGCCGCGTGCACGGCGAGCACGTCGTTGCCGTCGACGACCGTGGCGGTCAGGCCGAAACCGGCCGCCCGCACGTGCAGGGGCGTCCGGCTCTGCGCGGCCGACGGGGTCGAGATCGCCCACTGGTTGTTCTGGCAGAAGAACACCAGCGGGGCGCCGGTCACCGCCGCCCAGTTCAGCGCCTCGTTCGCGTCGCCCTGGCTGGCGGCACCGTCACCGAAGTAGCACAGCACGATCTCGTCCACGCCGGGCTCCCGCCGCCGGTCGGCGGCCACGCCCAGGGCGTAGCCGGTCGCGTGCAGCAGCTGGGTGGACAGGACCAGCGAATAGAGGTGGAAGCGGTAGTCGCCGGGGTCCCAGCCCCCGTGGGCGGTGCCGCGCCACTGCGTCAGCAGTTCGGCGGGTCGCAGGCCGCGGCACAACGCGGCCGCGTGTTCGCGGTAGGACGGGAAGACGTGATCGCTCGCGCGAAGGGCCCGGATGCTGCCGACCTGCGCCGCCTCCTGCCCGCGGCAGGACAGCCACAACCCGAGCTCGCCCTGGCGCTGCAGGTTGAACGCATCCTGGTCGAACTGGCGCGCGAGCACCATGTCGCGGTACAGGCCCCGGGTGAGCTCGGCGGTGACGGCCGCGTCCGCGGCACCTGTCAGCAGCTCGCCGTCCTCGCCGAGCAGGCGCATCGGCGCGACACCGAGGTCAGCCGGTGTCGTCGGTACGTCGGTCAAGTCCGTCATGACGGCCCTTCTGTGCGGATGGGGGTTGCCGTGGCTAGGAGTAGGTGCGTGCCGCCGATGGCGGAACACGGTGGGTCAGGCGGGCACCGGTGCGCACACCCGACACCGCGCTGGTCACGACTTCGGCGATCCCGTGTGGACGGAGCATCGCGACGAAGGCCGCGCACTGGTCCGGTGCCGCGGTCAGGTGCAGGACCACCGCCGCGGCGCTGAGTTCGAGGGTCTCGGCGTGGAACCACCGGGCCAGCTCCCCGACCTGAGCGAGGTCGGCGGTATCCGGCCGCAGCTTGACGTAGACCGACTGCCTGCGGTGCCCGCCGGGTTCGAGCGTCACGACCCGGAGCACGGCCACGAGCCGGTTCAGCCGCTTCGTGAGCAGTTCCAGCCGGTCCGGCGACGGGACGCGCACCGCGAGCTGGATCCACCACAGCTGGGAATCCGGTGGATGGCTGAACTGCATGCCGACGATGTCCACATCGGAGGGCAGGAGCAGGCCGGTGACGCGCGCGGGCACGTCGGATCCCGGTCCCGCGACGACGGCAAGCAGATGCTCCTGCACCACGATCACCTCCGTTGTTCACGGACATCGTCCGGGCGGCGTGTGGCACGGCGCAACGTCCACGCACACAACACGCACCAAAAAGCGGGTAAGTAGCTGCAATCGGCGGTTCCGGCTCGCAGGTTGTTGCGGCGGCGGGCAATTAGCTGCATCCTTTCGGCATGCTCGACGAGATCGACCGGGAAATCCTCCAGCTCCTGCGCCAGGACGGCCGCCGCACCGTCCGGGACATCGCCAGCCAGGTCGGGCTGACCGTCGCACCGACCAAACGGCGCATCGATCGTCTCGAGGAAACCGGTGTGATCAGCGGCTACACCGCCCGCATCGACACGACCAAAGTGGACGGTGAGCTGACGGCCGTGGTGGAGCTCCGGGTGGTCGGCAACCTGGAGCTCGACACGATCCTGTCCTTCGCCGAGAACATTCCGGAGGTCACCGAGGTCCTGACCCTGGCCGGCGACCCGGACGCCCTGGTCCGCGTGCACGCCACGAGCACCGACGACCTGCAGCGCGTGGTCAACCTGCTGCGCACCAACGGTCAGGTCACCGGAACGAAGACGCTGGTGGTGCTCGGTTCCTGGTCCCGGCTGACCTAGAAGATCGCGGCGAGGTCCTGGTGGGCGATGTCGGAGGGAGCGAGGCCGTGCTGTTCCATCGCGCCCGCACGCATGACCGCGACCGAGTCGGCCACCGCGAGCGCCTGGTGCACGTTCTGCTCCACCAGCACGATGATGCGGTCCTCGCGGCGCAGCGAGGCGACCGTGGTCAGCACGACGTCCGCCAGTTTCGGCGACAGACCGACCGACGGTTCGTCCAGCAGGAGGACCTTCGGGTTGGCCAGGAAGGCCCGGGCGATCGCGACCTGTTGTTGCTGGCCGCCGGAGAGCGAGCCCGCGCGTGAATGCCATTGTTCGTCCAGTACCGGGAAGAGTTCACGGGCGTCGTCGAGCCGGGCGCGCTCGGTGTCGCTGCCGGCGCGCCCGAGCCGCCGGGCGTTCCACATGCCGAGCTTGATGTTCTCCGCAACGGTCAGGTCGTCGAAGACACCACGGCCCTGCGGAACCAGGACCACACCGGACCGGGCCACCTCCACCGGGGAGCGCCGGGCGATGTCGGTGCCGTCGAGGGCGATGCTGCCGCCCGCCGGGCGGAGCAGTCCCGCGACGGTGCGCAACAACGTCGATTTGCCCGCCCCGTTGTGGCCCAGGATCAAGCTGATCTCGCCGGGCGGCAGGGTGGCGCTCAAGGCGTCGACCACGGTGCGGTGTCCGAGGCGGACGGTCAACGAGTCGATGGTGAGCATCAGACCTCCTGATCCCGACGGCCGAAGTAGAGCGCCCGCACCACCTCGTCGGAGAACACCTCGTCCGCCGTGCCGGTGGCGAGTTCCCGGCCGCGGTCGAGGAACACGACCACGTCGGCCAGGTCCCGGACCAGCTGGAGGTTGTGTTCGATCAACAGGATGATCAGGCCGCGTTCCTTGGCCTCGGTCACCACTTCGCAGAACAGGTCGTACTCCCGCGGGGCGAGTCCGGCGGCCTGCTCGTCGAGCAGCCACGCCCGGCCGTTCATCGCCAGCATGCGGGCGATCGAGACCGCCTTCTGCTGGCCGTAGCTGAGGTTGGCGGCGAGGTCGCGCCGGGCCGCGGACAACCCGAGGCGGTCCAGGATCTGCGTGGCGCGGACTCGCGTGTCGCGCGAGCGGGTGAAAACGGTCCGCTCGGCCGCGAACACCGTCTGCTCCTGCACCGAGACGCCCCCGAACAGCCGCAGCTCCTGGAACGAGCGCACGATGCCCATCCGCGCGCGCCGGCGGGCCGACCGCCGCAGGAGTTCGGCGCCGTCCAGGCGGATGCTGCCGCTCTCCGGTTCGATGAGTCCCGAGATGACGTTGAACAACGTCGTCTTGCCGGCGCCGTTCGGGCCGATGAGGGCGGTGACGGCGCCCGGTTCGGCGGTCAGCGAGACGTTGTCCAGCGCAACCAGCCCGCCGAACGCCACGCGCACATCGTTCACCTGCAGGGTCATGACGTCACCTTTCCGCCGCTCGCCGGTCCCGAGGGCTCCGGGCGCATTTCCGCGAGACGCCGCACCATCCGGCCGCGCAGGGCGCCGGTGGCGGGGAAATAGCCACGCAGCACGACCACGGCGATGATCAGCGCCCCGTAGACCAGTTGCTGGAGCGGCCCGACGACCGTGGAGGGCAGGTCGAGCAGGCTGATCAGCGGGATGGCGGCGACGATGATCGCGCCGCCGATGATCGGGCCGATGGACAGGCCGATGCCGCCGACGACCACGATCGCGACCAGTTCGATCGACAGCGAGTAGCCGAACGTCGGCGCGTTCACGAAACCGGTGTAGAAGGCGTAGAGCACGCCACCGAGCGCGGACACGCCGGCCCCCAGCACGATCGCGGCGTACTTGCCGACGACCGGGCTGCGCCCCAGCGTCTCGGTCGCGACCGGGTCCTCGCGGATCGCGAAGAACAACCGGCCGGCCGCGCCCCGGCGCAGCACCGCGGTCAGTGCGACGACGAGGATCGCGATCGTCCACACCAGCGCCGATCCCGCGCCGTGTGTTCCCAGCTCGATCCCGAACACCTGGGGGTAGGGCACACCGGATATCCCGTCGGTCCCCTTCGTCACCGAATACCAGCTCGCGAAGACGGTCGAGATGATGATCTGGAAGGCCAGCGAGGCGACGATGAAGTATTCGTCGCTCACCCGCAGTCCGGTGGAGGCCAGTGCGACCGCGGCCACCATCGCCAGCCCGATGCCCACCAGCGCACAGACGAGGAAGGAGCCGTCCACCCGCGGCCCGAGCAGCGCGGTGGTGTACGCGCCGATGCCGACGAAGACCGCCTGGGCCGCCGAGAAGACACCCGCGTAGCCGAGCGTGATGTTCAGGCCCGCCCCGGCGATGGCGAAGATCCCCGTGAGGGTTCCCACGGTCGTCAGGTACTCGATCACTTCGAGGCACTCCTCGTCCCGGCCGGACGCCGTGTGCGGAGCGTGGCGAGGCCACGGGGGCTGATCAGGATCAGCAGCAGGAAGACCGCGAACACCACGCCGTCCTGCCAGGTCGCCGGGAGCTTCCACAGCGCGACGCCCTGGATGACCCCGAAGAGCAGCGCGGCACCCGCGGCGCCCGCGATGCTCCCGACGCCGCCGAGGATGACGGTCGAGAACGCGATCAGCAACGGCGTGTCCCCGACCGTCGGGTAGGCGCCGAGGGTGTAGGCGACGAATATCCCGGCCGGCACCGCGAGCAGCGCGGCCATGGCGAACGCGACGCGTTCCGCGCGCCGGCGGGGCATCCCCCACACGTCGGCCATGTCGCGATTGCACGCCACCGCCCGCATCAGCGAACCGGTCATGGTTTTCGCCAGGAACAACCGCGTCGCGGCGTAGCAGGCGATCGCGACCCCGAACGCCAGGAGGTTGATCTTCAGCAGGTGCAGCCAGCCGACATCCAATGTGGAGTTGAGGGACGTGCGCGGGTGGGACGCGGTGGCCGAGAAGATCAGGGTCAGGACCGAACTGCCGACGATCCACAACCCGAACGAAACCAGGAACAGCGGGAACAACGTCGTCTGCCGGTTGCCGATCGGCCGGTACAGGAACTCGTAACTGGCCATGGTGAACGCCAGCGACACGGCGGTCGTGGCGAGCACCGCGATCAGGATGTTCGTCGATGCCAGGGCGGAGAAGGTCAGGGCGCACAGGCTGAGGTTCGCGCCGTGGGCGATGTGCAGAATGCCGGTGACGCTGAGGATGGTGGACATGCCGATCGCGATCAGGACGTAGATCCCACCCAGGAACAACCCGCCGACCGCCAGTTGAAGTAGCTCATGCATATCGGGACGACCTCCGGAATCGGTCAGCCGGCCGCGGGAACGGTGGCCACCGTGGTGAACGCGCCGTCCTTGACCTGGTTGATGGCGATGGGCGACTTGAGCGTGTGATCGGGCAGGAGCTCGAGCGTCCCGCCGACGGCGTCGATGCGGCCCTGGCTCCCGAACTTGTCGTTGAGGTTCGCGCCGGTGACGTCCCTGCCCTCGGCCACCAGCCGCTTCGCGGCCTGCGCCCACATCAGGACGCCGTTGCAGTAGTCCGCCTCGCCCACGATCGCGCCTTCGCCCGGTTTCGCGCCGGTCAGCCGCAGGAACCCGGTCGTGGTCGGGTCCTTGGCGGAGAAGTCCACCGCCTGCAGGGTGAACAGCGACCCCTCGGCCTCCTTGAGCTTGAGGACCGCCGGCGTCGGGAACGGTGAGGCGCCGACGATCTGGGCGTGCACGCCCGCACTCCGCAACTGCTGGATGAGCACCGCCTGCGGGTCGCCGGAGTGCACCAGGAAGATGACATCGGGGTCCTGCGCCTTGACCTTGTCGACCTGCGCGGAGAACGAGGCCAGTTGCACGGCCACCGGCAGCGTGTCGAGCGTGCGGCCGTCGCCTTCCCACGCCTGGCGGACCAGGCCCACGGCGTCCTTGCCCACCACGTCGTCCTGGTAGATCAGCATCGCCTTCTTGCGATCCGGCATGCGTTCCTTCACGTAGGGCACGCTGGCCGACAGTTCGGAGCTGAGGAACGGAACGGTGTTCCACACCCACGGCTGGTTCGCCAGGGACGGACTGAGCGAACCGCCGTTCAACACCGGCACGCGGGTGCGCTGGGCGAGCGGGGCGAGCGCGGTGGTGATCGAGCTGTACGCGCTGAACACGGTCGTCGCGTGATCAACGGTGGTGAGCTGGGTGAACGCCGCGATCCCCTTCGAGGTCTCGCCGGCGCCGGTGTCCACGTACTTCACCGTGACCGGCTTGGGCAGGTCCCGCCGCTCGTTGACGAGGTTCACGCAGCCGTCGATCCCGTGCTGGTAGGCCGTTCCGAACGAGGCGGCCGCCCCGCTCAGGGGCAACGCGGCGCCGAGGACGTAGCTGTCGCCGGATGATCCGGAGTCCGCGGATCCGCAGGCCGCCACACCTCCCGGACCGAGCAGTGCGAGAAGTACGAGCACGAGGCTGCTTCGTTTCTTCATGATCCGCTACACCCTTCTCTCATGAGTCGCTGAATCCGGGGTAGCCCGGCAGCCATTCGAGGAGCACGCCGACCCCACGCCTGGGCCGGTCGTCCTTGACCTGCATTGCGTTGTGCCGTGTGGCGTCTTCAGGGGTATCTGCTGCGATGGAAGCGGCAACGAAGTGAACGATCGCTTTGTTTGACGATAGAAGGGGCTCGCGACCCGTGTCAAGAACGAAAGAGGACGGCCGCGACCCCAGGATAACACTCAAACTGAGCGATCGATTGCTATCGCCGTGGGGCCGGAGTAGCTTCAGGGGCGGTGACGGCCGCACCGTCCTCCGCGCGGCGGCAAGTCCGCGCGCGCCTGCTCCGCACCATCACCGGCCTCGTCGGCCACGCACGTCAACCATCCACACCAGACACGCCGGGATTCGTGAATCGGCTACCAGGGAGGGTAAATGGACGAGAAGCACGTTCCGACCTACGCGGAACTACGGAAGCGCACCGACGCGCCGGCGGGTTCGGCCTGGGGCGTCTTCGGTCCCGACGACGAGCTGGGCACGCTGAACCACCTCACCCCCGAGCGGGTCCGGGCGGCGGCCGCGGCGGTGCGCACCGGGGAGGTCGTCAACCTGAACCTGCCGCTCGAGGCGTTCGACCCGCCGATGAGCCCGTACCGCAAGAGCCTCCAGCACAACATGTACGCGAACTACGGGTACCACCGCGACGAGTACCTGGACAGCTTCTACCCGCAGGCGAGCACCCAGATCGACGGGTTCCGGCACATCGGCCACCCGGTGTTCGGCTTCTACAACGGCGCCGATCCGGAACGCTTCCAGCCGGGTGACCCGTTCCTCGGGATCAACCGGTTCACCGAACGCGGCATCGTCGGCCGCGGCGTACTGGTCGATGTGGACCGCTACCGCCGGGCACAGGGCCGCCCCATCGACCACGCCGGGGCCGAAGGCATCCCGATCGGCGACGTCGCCGACGCGGCGGCGGACCAGGGCGTCGAATTCCGGCCCGGCGACATCCTGCTCATCCGGACCGGCTGGGTGCACCGCCACCTCCACGAACTGACCCCGCAGCAGCGCCACGACGAAAAGAGCCCGATCCACGTATCGGGGCTGCTGGCGAGCGAGGAGACCGTGGAATGGCTCTGGGACCACCAGTTCGCCATGGTCGCCGTGGACAACTTCGGCGTGGAGGCGTACCCGGCGCCGGACGACTCGCCGTTCGTCACCGAGGCCGAACGCCGCGGTGAGGTACCGCGAGCCTACGCCGGCGTCATGCACAACGTCCTGATCGCACTGCTCGGGTTCCCGCTCGGTGAGCTGTGGGACCTGGACGGCCTCGCGGAGCGCTGCGCTCGCGACGGCCGCTGGGACTGCCTCATCGTGTCCACGCCGCTGAACCTGACCGGCGGGACCGGGTCGCCCGCGAACGCCGTCGCGGTGCGGTGACCGGGATGGACCTCCTCGACGACGCCCGTGGCATGCGGGACGACCTGGCCCATCTCCGGAGCCGGCTGCACTCCGAACCCGAGGTGGGCCTCGACCTGCCGCGAACCCAGGAGCTCGTGTTGCGGGAGCTCGATCCACTGGGGCTGGAGATCACCACCGGGAAGACGACCTCCTCGGTGGTCGGCGTGCTGCGTGGCGGCGCACGGGACGAGCAGGACCCGCATGCGGTCGTCCTGCGCGCGGACATGGACGCGCTGCCCGTCCGCGAGCGCACCGGTCTCGCCTTCGCGGCCACCAACGGCGCGATGCACGCCTGCGGGCACGATCTGCACACCACGTCCCTGATCGGCGCCGCGCGGCTGCTGCACCGGCACCGCGACCGGATCGCCGGGGACGTGGTGTTCATGTTCCAGCCCGGCGAAGAGGGTTACGACGGCGCGGGCATCATGGTGAACGACGGGGTGCTGGACGCGGCCGGTTACCGGGCCGATGCCGCCTTCGCCCTGCACGTGTTCTCGGCCGGAATTCCCAACGGCGTCCTCAGCAGCCGGACCGGACCGGTCATGTCGGCCTCCCACCGGCTGCGGGTGCGCGTGAACGGCGCCGGCGGGCACGGGTCGATGCCGCACCGCGCGAAGGACCCGGTGATCGCGGCCGCGGAAATGGTCACGGCGCTGCAAGCCATGGTGACGCGGCGCTTCGACATCTTCGACCCGGTGGTGGTGACGGTCGGATACCTCTCGGCCGGCACGAAGCACAACGTCATTCCCGACGACGCCACCTTCGAGGCGACCGTCCGGACCTTCTCCGGCCACACGTCCGGCGTGATCCTGTCGCGTCTGGAAGAGACACTGCACGGTGTCGCGGCGGCGCACGGGGTCAGTGCCGACATCGTCTTCGAGGAGGAAACCCTGCTCACGATCAACACGGAGCGGGAGGTCCGGCTGGCGGCCGAGGTCGCGCAGTCCCTGCTCGGCGAGGAACGGTACCGGCCACTGGCCAATCCCATCGCCGCGTCCGAGGACTTCTCGCGCGTGCTGGCGAAAGTACCGGGCGCGTTCCTCGCCCTGGGTGCCACGCCGCCCGGCCTGGACCCGGAATCCGCGCCGAACAACCACAGCCCGCACGCCGACTTCGATCCCGGCGTCCTGCCGGGTGCCGCGGCGGTCTACGCCGAACTGGCGATGCGGCAGCTGGCTCGCACGGCCTGATCCGCCCAGGGCGCACCGCTCAGCGGCCCGGAGGAATCTCCTCCGGGCCGCTGAGGCGTGCGGTGGATCAGGATGCCGCGGAACCCGTGCGTTCCGCCAGGAGGGCGGACCGGCGCAGCTTCCCGGCTTCGTCGCGCGGAACGCGGGCAACCAGCTCGTAGGTCTTCGGCAGCTTGTAGGCCGCCAGCTGGCCGCGCATGAACTCGCTGAGCGCCCCGGCCGTCAGGGACGAGCCGTCGGCGGGCTGCACCACCGCGTGAACCGCCTGGCCCCACTCCGGGTGCGGCAGGCCGATGACGGCGGCGTCGGCCACCTCGGGGTGCTCCAGCAGCGCCTCTTCCACCTCCGCGGGAAAGATGTTGGCGCCGCCGGAAATGATCAGATCCACCCGCCGGTCGGCGATGTAGAGGTACCCCTCGTCGTCGACGCGGCCGAAGTCCCCCACCGTGATGAAACCGTCGCTGGTGGACGGAGCGGGATCGCTGCCGCGGTACTCGTAGGTGGGGCCCGGGTAGTGCGGTCGCATGTAGATCATGCCGACCTCGCCGGCCGGCAGCTCGCGCTGGTCGTCGTCGAGGATGCGCAGATCGCACCCGAGCGGTTTGCCGACGCTGCCTTCGTGCGCGAGCCACTCGTCGCCGGTGATCGCCGAGGCGCCGATGGCCTCGGTGGCGCCGTAGAGCTCGCGGACCCGGGACGGGCCGAGCAGGTCCATCCACTGCTTCTTGAGCCACCGCGGGCAGGACGCGGCGCCGTGGAACAGCGACTCGATGCTGGACCAGTCGCGGTCGGCCACACCGTCCAGCCGCATGATGCGCATCATCATGGTGGGGACGGCGAACATGAAGTTCACGCCGTACCGTTCCACGCAGTCGACGACCATCTCCGGGGTGAACCGCTCCAGGACGACGAGGTGGTGGCCGAAGAACAACCCCCAGTACCCCCAGCCGAAGGGCGCGTTGTGGTACAGCGGTCCGGCGACCAGCTGGGTCTGGTCGTGCCGGAACCCGATGGTGCGGGCCAGCGGTTCGAGCGCGTGGCCGTCCGCGGTGCCCGCCACGGCCCCGGGATTGCCCCAGGGCAACGGATCGAAGATGAGCTTGGGCACGCCGGTGGAGCCGCCGGAGCACACGGCCTTGCCCGGCCGGGCGTCGGCGAGCTGCCAGTCCGGGTCCTGCCGGGTCTCGATGTCCGCCGGGGTGAGGCAGTCGTAGCCGGGCACCGGGTCGAGCGAGACGACGACGTCGGGGTTCGCGAGGCGCAGGATCTGCTCGCGTTCCCGGCCCGGCATGTCCGAGCGGAGCGGCACCACGCACGCGCCGAGCTTCCACACGGCCACGGTGGTCAGCACGTGCTCGACCGAGTTGCGCAGTTTCACCACGACCAGGCTGTCCGGACCGACGCCCCGCGCCGCCAGGCCCGAGGCGAAGGAGTCACTGCGCGCGTCCAGCTCCCGCCACGTCAGTTCGGTCGCCGCGCCGTCCGGGTGGGCGACGAACGTCAGCGCCACGTCGTCCGGGCGGGACATCACCAGGTGCCGGATGCGCTCGCCGTAGGAGACGTAGTGGTCGAACGCGAGGCGGTGCGGTGTCATGCGATCTTCTCCTCATCTGTGAGCGAGCGCTTGTTATCGATGCTGGTACGATGCGGTTGTGCCCCGTCCGACCCGTGTCCACGAAATCGTCGCCGCCGCCACGAAGTTGTTCAGCGAACTGGGGTTCCAGGGAACGTCGGTGCGGGCGATCGCCGAGGCGGCCGGTATGCAGTCGGGCGGGCTCTACTCGCACTTCCCCTCCAAAGAGGCGCTGCTGCACCACATCGTGATCGAGACGCACAAGCGCCAGCGGGCCGCCGTCGTCGAGGTCCAGGAGAGCGACCTCGAACCGGAGGCGAAGTTCCGGGCCGCTTTCCTGGCGCACGTGTCGTCCAACTTCGAGGTCGGCGCGGCGTCGGCCCCGCGGATTTTCCTGACCGAGTGGCGGCACCTGACCGGCCAGGAGCTCGAGGACGTGCTCGACCAGCGGCGGGCGTACGAGCAGCTTTGGGACGACATCATCGGTGAGGCGATCGACGCCGGGGTGTTCCGCAAGAGCATGGACCCGCACACCGCGCGTCTGATCACGCTGTCGGTCGGGAACTGGGCGATCATGTGGTTCAACCCGAAGGGCCGCCAGTCGGTCCGGGAGGTGTTCGACAAGGTGGCCGACGAGATGCTGCAGGGGTTCCTCACCCCCTGACCGCCACGCGCGGCACGTCAGAAGTGCTCGAACAGCCATGGACTGGGGCCCGCGAACAGGGCGTCGACGTGGTCGAGGGCCGCCGCGGAGCGCGCCTTGAGCTGCCCCATCGCCAGTGCCTCCCGGGCGGTCGACCGGCCGGTGAAGAGAGCCGCGAACGCGTGGGCGGCCACCGTCACGTCCGGCTCGGTGCCGGCTTCCTCGACCTGGCACCGGCCGTCCCGCACCACCAGTCCCAGGGTGCGGGCGGGAGCACCCGTCTCGTCCTGGATGCCCAGCGTCAGAGTCAGGTCCAGGCTGGTGTGGTAGCCGCGCGCGGCGAGCGCGGCCGGGTGGTCGAGGATCTTCGTCATCCACGGGTGGACCCAGTCCATCGCGACCGGGGCGTCGAAGAAGGCCGCCAGCCCGTCCGACGGGCCACCGAACCAGGAGATCTCCTCGCCCGGCGACCCGGCCTGCGCGAGGGTGTGCAGGAGGGCGCGGGCCGCCGGGACCGTCGTCCACACGATCTCGCGCGCCCGGACCCGGTGCCGGAAGGTGAACTCGCCAAGGGGTGCGCTCACCTGGTCCCACAGCGCGTAGCCGGTCACCGCGTCCTGGCGGAAAGCGACCACCGCGAACGTCTCGCCGGAGTGCACGCGGGGCAGGATGTGACTGCGCCACCAGGCCGCATCCCGATGGATCGGGCCGTTGCTGCGCCGGACGAGCGCGTCGTACACCTCGGCGAGCCGGCCGGCATCGTCCGCGGTGAACCAGCGGATGTCGTCCACCTCCCCACCGGCCCGCAGCGACCGGGGCGACACGTGGTGCCGGTACCGGAAGCCGCTGACCTCGAACCCGGCCCGGCGGTACGGCGCCACGGCCGACGGTGTCAGGGTGGCGATGGCGGCCCCGGCCCCGGCGTGGTGCGCGAGGACGGGGCCGAGGAGGTGCGCCATGACCCCGCCGCCGCGGCGCGTGAGGTCGACCATGACCGACGAGATGGTGACGGCCGGGACGGGGCGGCCCCCGAACCACTGCCCGCACGGCCGGGCCAGCAGCGCGGCCACCGGGCCCCCGTCGAGCTCGAGGACGTGGCCGTACTCCAGCCACAGGGCCATGTCCACCGGCGCGGAGAAGCTCTGGTGCCGCAGCCGCGCAATCACCGTCTCGTCGTCGGTGCGGGCGGGACGGACCAGCGGCGTTCCCGGGCTACCCATCGGCACGCGCCTCCTTCTCGACCGTGTCCAGGAAGTCCATCGCCGTCGGCCACCGGGTCAGTTCCGGGCCGATCTGCCGCTCCAGGTCCTCGGCCGTCCAGCGGCCGTTCGTGGTGAACCGCTTGAGCACGGTGGGTGGCGCGAAGAGGCGCACCTCGTTGCCGACGACGTGGAAGACCTGACCGGTGACCCGGCAGCGGGGGGACGCGAGCCACCCGACCACCGGCGAGACGTTGGCCGGGTCCCAGAAGTCGGAGTCGTCGCCGCCCGTTGGGGGGAACTGCTTGGCCGAGGGCATGGCCTTCAGGGTCGTCTCAGTGCGCGCGGAAGGCGCGATGACGTTCGATCGCACCCCCAGCTGTTCACCCTCGAGCGCGAGGACCGCGGACAGCGCGACGATGCCCAGCTTGGTGGCGGTGTAGTTGCCCTGACCGAAGTTGGCCATGAGGCCGCCGATGGAGCTGGTGTGGACGATCGCGCCCGGGGCAGGCGCCCCGGTCCGCTTCGCCTGCTTCCGCCAGTGGGCCATCGCGTGGACGGCCGGGGCGGCGTGGCCCTTCAGGTTCACGCGGACGACGTCGTCCCACTCGGATTCGGCCATGCGAGCCATTGTCCGGTCCCGCACGATTCCCGCATTGTTGACCAGGATGTCGAGCCGCCCGAACGCGTCCACGCAGGTGTCCACCAGGTCGCTTGCGTGGGTCCAGCTGGAGATGTCGCCGTGGTCGCTCACGGCGCGGCCACCCCGCGCGGTGATTTCCCCGGCCACGTCGTCGGCCCGCCATCCGGTACCGGCCCGCCCGACGTCGTTCACCACCACGGCGGCACCCAGGCTCGCGAGGTGCAGGGCATGGCTGCGGCCCAGGCCGCTGCCCGCGCCGGTCACGATCGCGGCCAGGCCGTCGAGCGGCTTCATGACACCACCTCGGCGGCGTTGGCGAGGCTTCCGACCGCGGCGAAGGACAGGACCGGGCGCGCGCCACCGTCGCCCGGCTGCCAGCGGGCTGCCACCCGGTCACCGATGGCGGCGTCGTCGGGGACGGCCGCGAGCAGCCGCGGACCCTCGTCCAGTTCGACCAGTCCGACGCTGTACGGCGGGGGCAGGTCGGCGCGCACGGGCAGGTGGACCGTCACGCACGAGTACACCGTGCCGAGGCCGGGTGTCTCGGCCCAGGTCAGGTCCGTGGAGTCGCAGGCCAGGCAGAACGGCCGCGGGTACAGCTGGCTGTGGCCGCAGGCCGCGCAGCGCTGCACGACCAGTTTCCCGTCGGCCGCCGCTTTCCAGAACGCCGCCGTCGTCGGATCGAGGATGTCGTCGTTGTCAGTCATTCGTGAGCACCACCGTCGAGCTGTACGAGCACAGGCCACCAATTCCGTTGACGAGCGCGGTTCTCGGCGCCGGGTTCACCTGCCGGTCACCGGCTTCGCCACGCAGTTGCCGGACGGCCTCGATGACCAGGAAGATCCCGAACGCCCCCGGGTGCGTGTAGGACAAACCACCGCCGGACGTCATGGCCGGCAGCTTTCCGCCGGGCCGCAGGTGCCCCTGCGCGAACATTTCCCCACCGGCGCCTTTTTCGCAGAAGCCGAGATCCTCGAGCTGGAGGATCGGCGTGATGGTGAACGCGTCGTAGGGCTGGAAGATGTCCACGTCCTCCGGTCCGATGCCCGCCATTTCGTAGGCCAGGCGACCGGACCGGACGGCGGCCGTCGAGGTGATGTCCCGGCGCTGGTGCGGATGCCAGTGGGTGTGGCTCTCGCCCCAGCCCCGGATGCCGACCGGCGGGCGCTTCGCGGCACGGGCGCGCTCGGCCGTGGTGACGACGATGGCGCCGCCCCCGTCGGTGATCGGACAGCAGTCCAGCTTCTTGATCGGACCGCAGATCCGGTCCGAGGCGAGGACGTCCTCGACGGTGAGCGGGTCGCGGCGCCAGGCTTTCGGGTTCAGGCGCGCCCATTCGCGGCCGGTGACGGCGACGGAAGCGAGTTGTTCCTCCGTGGTGCCGTACTCGTACATGTGGCGGGCCGTGACGAGCGCGAAGTGACCGATGGGCACCGGCACCCCGGCCGGCTGGTCGAACTGCGCGGTGATCGACTCGGGCGGCGGCGGAGCGAGGACGTGCGCCCGGGAGCGCTTGCGCAGGGTGCGCTGGCGGGACGCGTACGCGAGCAGTGCCACCTCGCACTGACCGGCCGCGATCGCCGCCATGGCGTGCCCGATGAACCCCACCCACGAGCCGCCACCCAGGTCCGAGGAGTCGGCGTGGCTGGGCTCGATGCCGAGGTACTCGCCGAGCTGGACCGAGCCTTCCTCGCCGAGGTAGTTGACGAACAACCCGTCGACCTCGGTGCGCGCGATGCCCGCCTCGTCGAGCGCGGCCATGGCGGCGAGCGCGATCATGGATGGTTCGGATTGGTCGGTGACGTGCCCGAGCGGGCTTTCCGCCACGCCCGCGATGCAGAACTCCGGCATTTCCTTCCCCTCTGGGACGACTCGCCCCTTCGTCAAGTGGATCCGCAGCCGGTCGCATTCAAAGCGAACGCTCGCTTTGTAATATGGCACGGCCTTCGGGCCGGTGTCAACGCATTCCCGGCGCAGTCAGGCTTTTCCGGTGGATCTCAGGAGTTGCGTGCGCGCTTTCGCACAGCGGCGAGGATTCCGTACGCGCACAGCACGACGGCGAGCGCCACCAGGCTCAGCGCGGCCTGGATGCGGGTGTCGGAGTGCACGAGCATGACGACGTCGGTCGCCACGAGCGCCAGCGCGCAGAGCGCGGCGAACCACGGGTGGCACCACATCCGCACCGGCAGCCGCGCCACCTCGTCCGCGGACAGCCGCGCCCGCATCCGCAGCTGCGACAGGCAGATGAAGGCGTAGACGATCAATGCCACCGCCCCCGCCGAGTCGAGGATGAAGGCGAACGCCTTCTCCGAGGCGAAGAAGTTGATGGCGGCGCCGAGGACTCCACCGCTGCCGCTCAGGAGCACCGCCCGCCAGGGGACGCCCCGCCGGTTGCGGGTGGTGACCGAGGCCGGTGCCCAGCCGTTCGCCGACAGGCGGAACAGGGTCCGGGAACACGCGTAGATGGACGAATTGACGATCGACAGCACCGCGACGAGCAACACGACATCGACGAGCTGCGTGGAGAACGGAATGCCGAACCGGCTGAACGCGGCCGCGAACGGACTCGAATCCGTGGGCAGCTCCGAGAACGGGAGCACGAGCAGGAGTGCCACCACCGACCCGACGAAGAACAGCACGATGCGCCAGGCGGCCAGGCGCGTGGTGCGCACGACCGCGCGTCCCGGGTCCTCCGACTCCGCCGACGCGATCACCGCGATTTCGGTGCCGAAGTACGACAGGACCGCGGTCACCACACCGCGGACGACCGGCTCGAACCCGTTCACCAGGAACGGCGCGTGCACGAGGTTGGACACGCCGACGAAGTGCGCGCCGGGCAGGAGGCCGAGCACGAACAGCACCGCACCGACGACCAGGACGACGATCGTGCCGACCTTGACGCTCGCGAGGAAGAACTCGGATTCGCCGAAACTCCGCGCCGAGTACATGTTCACCCCGACGAACACGACCATGATCACGAGCGAGCAGATCCAGCTCGGGATGCCGAGCCAGCCGCCGACGATCTGTCCGGCGACGACCGCCTCGAACGCGATCACGCCGACGAAGAAGTACCAGTACATCCAGCCGACGCTGAAGCCGGCCCAGGCCCCGAGGCTCTCCCGGGCGTAGTCGACGAACGACCCGAGATCGGGACGCGCGGTCGCCATCTCGCCGAGCATCCGCATGACGAAGAAGACGATGACCCCGCCGATGACGTAGGACAGGATGGCACCGGCCCCCGCCGAGCGGACCACCTCGCCGATGCCCACGAACAGCGAGGCACCGATGCAGCCGCCGATGGCGAGCAGGGTGACGTGACGGTTCTTCAGCCGCTCCCGGCGGGAGCCACTTCGTGGCCGTTCGCCCTGCGTCGGCGGCGAAGGCTGGGCGGATGTCGACTCTGACATCACGGACCTCCTGACTGGTTCCGGATCGGGCCTGCGAGCCGCCACCCGGCGTCGTTCGGTCGCCGCCGCGGCGGGGGTTCCGGCGGAGCGGGCCGGAAGCCCGGCGTCCGCGTGGGACCCTTACGGACGTCCCGGCCCTGCCCGGGTGGCTTGCATCACAGCACGCTAGACCGCCGCGCAAAAGAAAGCAAGCGATCGCCCAGTTTCCCTGCCCGCCAGCAGTCACGCCGGGACAGAGCTCATCCGGAACAGGCTCGCGCTCCACCGCGCGCGAGCCGCGGCCGGCAGCCCGGCGCTCACCGTCCTTCGAGGTCAGCGGCGAGTTGCGCGCGGTAGGCCGCGATCCGGGCCACCCGGTTGCCGGTCAGCGCGCCGATCAGCCGGCCCTGCCGGAAGTAGGCGACATCCAGGCGGCGCGCGCCGAGGTCGTACTCCCGCACGTCGGCCGAGTCGGCGAGCGCGGGCAGCCCGACCGACCGGAACTTGACGTCGTACTGGTCCGACCAGAACGACGGCACCGGGCAGTACCGCGCGGGCGCCGCGGGGAAGAGCAGTGAGCGCGCGGCGGTTTCGGCCTGTTCCGCGGCGTGGCTCCAGTGGCCCAGGGTGACACCCGGAGCGTCCGCCCAGGGGTGCGGCCAGCGGGTGACGTCCCCGGCGGCGACCACGCCCGGGGCGGGGGTGCCGTCCCGGCGGAGTACGCGGGCGTGCCGGTCGCAGCGGACTCCGGCGGTGATGTCCAACCCGGAACCAGCCAGCCAGCCGGTGGCGGGCGCCGAGCCCAGGGCAACCACGGCAGCGGTCGCGGGCACCTCCGTGCCGTCGGAGAGCCGGGCTCCGGTGAGCTTGCCGACGCCCTCCAGCGACACGACCTTGGTCGAGGTCCGCAGGTCCACCCCGGCCTGCCGATGGAGTGCCGCGACGAATTCGCCTGCCGCTTCGCCGACGGCACGGTGCAGGGGTTGCGGCGCCGGGTCGACCACGGTGACCTCGATGCCAGCGCCTCGCGCGGTCGCGGCGACCTCGCTACCGACGAACCCGGCCCCGATCACCAGCAGCCTGCCGTCCCGCCGCAGCAGTGCTGCCCGCAGGCTCCGGGCGTCGTCCAGGCCGCGCAACGTGTGGACGCCGGCGGGCGCTGCGGGCCACAGCCGGGCCGTCGACCCGGTGGCGATGACGAGGCCGTCGAAGGGGAAACGGGTGCCGTCGCCGACCTCGACCGTGCGCGCGGCGAGGTGCAGCCGTGTCGCCCGGCGGCCGAGCTGCCAGGTGATGCCGAGACCGGCGACGGGCAACGACAGGTCCGCACCGCCGGTCTCGCCGGCGAGGAACTCCTTGGACAGCGGCGGGCGATCGTACGGGAGATGCGGTTCCTCCCCGATGACCGTCAGGCGGCCGTCGTACCCGTGCTTGCGCAGCGCCGCGCACGCCCGCAACCCGGCGAGCGACGCTCCGACGACGAGAATGCCGTGCTCGTCGAATCGAGAACTCATGCGGCTGCGTCACCCGTGGCGGCGTGTACGCGGATGGCCCGCACCGGGCAGGCCGCGGCCGCCTTCTCCACGGCGTCGCGCAGGCTTTCGTCCGCGGTTTCCGCGTGGACGAGGATGTCGTCGTCGTCGAAGGAAAAGATCGCGGGGGCGGCGAAGACGCACTGCCCGTGGCTCTCGCACAGATCCATGTCCACCTGGATTTTCATGACCGTCCTCGTGGTTTCGCCGGCCCGGGCGACGCGGGCCGGACGGCTTGCGGGTTGAAGCGTGAATAGACCGGCGCACTCCAGCGCAACGGGCTGGATCCGCGGATTTCGACGACCTCGCTGATCGTGAATTCGACCAGGCGCTGTGCGCCGGGGACGGCCGCGGCCCGGTCCGGGTCCCAGTCCACGCGCGCGGTTCCGGTGAGCTGGAGGGTGCTGCCGGTGTCCCAGTCCGGGAAGATCAGCCCCGCCACGGGGTTGACCTCGATGTTGCCCAGCGTTCCGAACATCGCGTTGCCCACGTAGTCCGGCCACCGAAGCGAGGTCGGCGAGAGCACCTCGACGAAGCCCGGATTGCCACCGCGGTGCGAGGCGTCGGCGTTGCCGTCCCGGTCCGCGGTCGCGACGAAGAACGTGTCGGCGCGGGCGATCAGGTCGGTGTGGCTGCCCTGGAGCCGGTCGGTGCGCACCGGAACGGCGGGACCGCCCGGATCCCGGCGCGGCTCCCGTTTCTGGATGTACTTGGGGCAGTTGGCGTACACCTGGTCGAGGTCCACGCGGAATCCGGCACCGGTCGTGGTGGCGCGGCCGTTCATCCGCATGCGACGACGACTGGCCGGCTCGATGGCGATCATGCCCACCGGCACGGCTTCGCCGGAACCCCCGAACAGGGGCCGAAGCGGGTCACCCGCAGCGGGATGCGCTTCGACGATCAGGCTCCGGTCGCCGTCGGCGCGAAGGAAACCGGGCGCTCCGGTGAGGAGGGAAGCCCATACCCGCCCCTGCTCATCGGTCGCGCCCAGCACCAGCATGACCTGTTGCCGGAGGAAGTCCCGGGCCACGTCCGGAATCCGGGCGTGGATGGCGCCCGAGGAGAAACCCGCTTGATCGAGCACACCCGCTCGGGCCTGAACGGCCCGTTCACCGTCGTGGTAGACGTCTGTCACGGCGACGTGTCCTTTTCGTTGGCGCATCCGGGAGTCGGGCCGGTTGCCCGTGGAGCAGAGCACCGGCCCGACGGATCGATCAGAAGAATCCACAGGTGGGCGCGGCACCTGCCGGCGCCGGGGCGGTGTCCGCACCGGCCGGGGCGTAGATCTCCAGGCGGATGCCGTCCGGATCGCTGAAGAAGATGCCGCCGGACGCCGCGCCCTCGCCGTGCGGCACGACGCCGTCGTACTGGAACGTGGCGTTCCGCTCGCGCAGGACCCGCTCGGTGGCTTGGACCTCCTCGATCGTCTCCACCTGGAACGACAGGTGGTGGAGACCGGCGGAGGACGCGGCGAAACCGGCGTCGCCCTGCTGCCACAGGGTCACCAGAAGTTGCCCGTCGCGGCCGAGGAACGCCCAGCGCCGGTCCTCCTCCTTGCCCTCGGCGAGCACCTCGAATCCGAACACGTCGAGGTAGAACGGCAGCGATCGCTCGATGTCGGTCACGGTGAGGCCGACGTGCCCCGTCTGGAGCGCCTTGATGCCCGTGGGCTGTCCCATCACATTCCTCCTGAGTTCATGGTTCTAACCGATGATCGGAAGATTAACGGTTATACCCGATGCCGTCAACCACCGTAATCGACTTGGGCGGTTAGACTGCACTTGTCGCCGGTGATCACCGAGAAGGAGGCCGGACCGTGTCGGGACGTCCAAGCCAGGAAGCCGCCGCGGACCCGCGTCCGCTGACGGGCGAGCCGCTCTCCCTGGATCTGCTGAACACCCGGTGGATCGACCAGGGAACTCACCACGACCTGCTGGAGTCGGTCGACGGACTCGCCGTCTGGCTGCGGTCGTCGGGCTTGGCGGACCGGGTCGCCGCCACCCCGGCAGCCCTGGACGCGTTGCGGGAAGTCCGGGAAGCGCTGTGGTCGCTCGCGGAGCGCGAAGACGACTCCGGCGAGGCACGCGCGGCGCTCAACCGGACGCTGGGCCACGGCTGGATCCGCCGCTCCCTCGGAACCGATGGCCCGGAGTCCGAAGTGGACACGGACCCGCCCGGTCATCTCCCGGCCTGGCTCGCCGCCGCCGACTACCTGCGCCTGCTCGAGGAAGCCCCCGCGCGGATCCGGCGATGCGCGAACCCGGACTGCGTGCTGCACTTCTACGACGTGTCGAAGAACGGCACGCGGCGCTGGTGCTCCATGGCGGGGTGCGGCAACCGCGCCAAGGCGTCCCGCCACTACCAGCGACGCCGGGAACCCCGGCCCACCGGCACGGACAGCAGCAGCCGCCGCGGGTGATGCCGATCGGGCCGCACCCCGCGCCTTACCGGTTGTTCCACCCGCATGGCGGCGTGGCAACGGACGCTTGACCGGATTGCGCACCCCTCGGACGTCTGGTTCGCCGGCCGGGACCGGATCGCGGACTACCGGCGGGCCCGCCAACCGCCCGCAGCCTGGTGATCCGCCTCGGCCGGACCCGCCACGGACGGGTCACTCACGCACACGATGGCCCGGCCTGCCGAACTTCGCAGGCCGGGCGATTTCGTGCGGCGCGGATGAAGCCAATGCCGAGATGATTGTTGAACGATCCTCTTGTCGGATGCACCACTGATCCAGTATCTTGCTCGTCATCGATGTCTGGACCCACAACTCGCCGAAAGGCCCGATCATGAAGCTCCGCAAGGCCCTGCTCACCGCAGGCACGATCGCCGCAACCGCGACAGCCGTACTCGCCGGAACCACCACCGCCTCGGCCACCACCGACCCGCCGCCGCCCGGTGGCTGGGACTTCATCTTCTCGACGAGCGGCGCGACGCTGTACGTCAAAAAACACGGTGACATCCTGAAGATCTGCGACACCAACGCGGACAACAAATATGCGCGCGTCGATGTGTACGAGGTGGAAAAGAACGGCAAAGTCGACCCCAAGTACGACCTTGTCAACGGGGATTTTGTTCAGGGTCTTGGTAATTGCCACACCCATCGAGCATCGCAAGGTTGGGCCTGGGACCTCCGCGAGGGCCAGCAATACGAAGTCCACGTCAGCGGCAACAGCAACTGGACCCACAAAACCTGGCGGTTCACGAACGATCACTGACGTCAAGGCGCCCGCCGCCACCCCATCGGGGCGGGCGCCATCGCCGAGTCAGCCGGGGACGGGGGCGGGCCGTCGGGTGCGCGGCAGCAACAGCACCCCGCCCATCAGGAACACGGCGGTCAGGTATCCGGCGAACAGGACGACGGGGCTTCCCCCGGCGGGCGGGAGCAGGAGTGCGACCACCGCGCTGAGCCCGGCGAGCGCCCACCGCGCCCGTCCGGTCCGGACGCACGCCGCCAGCGGCAGAACCGTCCACAGTAGATACCAAGGTTGCACGACGGGACCGGTGACGAGCATCGCCGCGAACACCAGGCCGACACCCTGCACGACCCGGAACCGGCCGTGGAACACGCTCCACAGCAGTTTTACCGCCACGCCCGCACCGATCACCGCACCGGCCCACACACACGTCCTGATCGCCGCGTCGGTGAGGCTCGTGCCGGCCAGTCCACCGATCAGGAAGCCGAGCTGGTTGGTCGGTGCCAGCCAGCTGTGCACCTGCGCCGGGGAGCCGACCGCGGCGAACCGGCCGAAGCCGAGCCCGGTGCCGGCCGCGATCACAGTGGACACGAGCAGGAAACCCGCGGCCACACCGAATACCACCGCGACCCGGTCCCGGGCGCGGGTCGCGCGGCGCGCCAGTTCCACCGCCAGGAAGCACACCGCCGCCACCGCCACGAACTTGATGTTCGCCGCGACCGTCAACACCACGACGCCGGCGGCGACGCGCCCGGACAGCGCGATCTCCAGCCCGGCGAGCAGCAGGCCCATCAGCAGCCCGTCGGTGTGCACCCCGGCGACAACGTGCCACAGCACCAGCGGGTTGAGCAGTCCCAGCCAGACCGCGGTGGACGGCGCGGCTCCCGTGCGCCGGGCCAGCCGGGGCAGGGCCCAGGCGATCAGTGCGACCCCGGCCAGTTCGACCAGCCGGTGCGACAGCACGGTCGCCACGACGTTCTGCCCGGCGAAGTGCGCGATCACGCGGGACAGCTCGACGAACGCCGGACCGTACGGAGCCGGTGTGTCCTGCCAGTAGACGCTGACCAGCTTGGTCACCGGGGAGTCCGCGCCGAGAGCGGCGGCCGGACCGAGCCGGTACGGGTCGAACCCCAGGTCGGCGACCGTCCCCTGGGCGAGGTAGCAGTACACGTCGCCGCTGAACAGCGGCCGCGCGGCCAGCAGCGGAACGCACCAGGTCGCCGCGATCAGGTACAGCCGCCGGACCCCGATCGTGCCGGCGTGGCGCCCCAGGTCCAGCCATGCCAGTACGACAACGCCCATGCCGGTCAGCCCCAGCGCCAGCACCACGACCGGCGGCACCGGAAGGCCCGAGGTGACGAGCACCAGAGCCGCGGCACCAGCGAAACCGGTCCACTGTGCACGTGTCGTGAGTGGACGGTGCCGCGGGAGGAGGTCAAGTTCTGTCACGGGAACCCAGGCTGTCGACGATGGCGGCGAGCGCGGCGATCTCCTCGGCGAGTGCGTCGCGGCCGCGTGGAGTGATGCTGATCCAGGTGCGGGGCCGTTTGCCCTCGTACCCCTTCTGGATCGTGATCAGGCCGGCTTCCTCGAGCACCGCGATGTGCCGCGAGAGGTTGCCCGCGGTCAGGTTCAGCGTCGTGCGGAGGTAGCCGAACTCGACCCGTTTGGACTCGACCGCGATGGTCAGGATGCCCAGCCGGTGGCGCTGGTGGACGACTTCGTCGAGACCGCTGGTCGGATGTGCGCTCACCTGGCAGCCCTGTTGGTCCAGATCAGTGCGATGAGTCCGCCGGCGAGGAGTACGGCCGCGGGAAGGGCGAGGTCGCAGAGAAGCTGCAGGCGTGAGTCGTGCGCGAGGTCCGGGCGCCAGATCCCGGCGTGCGCCAGCGCGTTCGGCATGTCGTAGAGATTGGCCAGCAGCGCGGTGCCGGTGAACGCGACCCCGATGGCAGCGCACAGCGCGCTGCGTTCGAGCCAGGCGAGGACGAGCAGCCCGGCGGCGATCACCAGCAGACCGGCCATGCCGCGGATCAGGTACACGCCGATGGACGCGAAACCCAGTACCGAGAACAGGACCACGGCGAGGCGGCGACCCCGGCGCCAGCTGATGAGCACCCCGACGGCCGCGCCGAGCATGATCGGCAGGTTCACCTCCGGGCGTGAATACAGCCCGAAGAACAGCGTGGACAGCAGCGGAGCCCCCACCACGAATCCCAGCACCGCCGCGCCCGCGGCCAGCAGCCAGTTCGTGGTGTCGGCCTCCACCCCGACGCGCACGCCCCGCCGCCGGTACCACAGTGCGGTCACGACGACGCCGCCGGTCACCCCGGCCAGCCAGAAGTCCTGGTGGACGTACGGCGCCACCAGGAGCAACGCGCCGAACAGCAGCAGCGGGAACGGATACCCCCACCGGTCCTGCCGGACCTTGCGGCGCAGGGTCCGCAGATCCTCCAGCGTGGCCACGGCACTGCTCTCGTCCCCGCTCATCACACCGGCCCCAAACTCGATTGCATACGCGTCAGGTTTGCAGAACAAACCTCTTGCGTCAAGGTCGCACCTCGCAGCCCCTCCGGGACCGTCGGCGCCGTGGGCGACAGGAGGTCGGCGGATCTGGCCGGGATCTGCCGACCGTGCTGGTCACCGCTGCATCCTCGGATCGTGCGTCGGGTCGTCGTACATGGGCGGGCAGCCGTGATCGACGGCTTCGGGCCGCAGTTCGTAGTGCCAGGGTTCGTTGCGGTAGATCTGGCACAGCCCGTACGCGGCGCCGTGCTCGGACAGCCACGCCCTGGCATCGGCGGGCCCCAGGTCGACCGCCTGCCCCAATACGTGAGCCGACGTGTCCGCCGTGGTCACCCATCGCGCGGCTTCCCGTGCCGAGCCGTACTTCGAGACCGCCTCATCGCGTAGTTGTTCCTGGTACTCCGGGGAACGCCAGCCGCCGTTGACGAAGAACTCCACCCCGTCGGCCGCCGCATCGGTTGCGGCCTTGCGCAGGGCAGCGAGCAGATCGGGATCGAGGTTGGCCACGGCCGGGATCTCTTCGTCGAAGACCGACACCGGATCCGGGACAGCGCCATGTGCCACACCGAGGGCGCGCCGGACGACGGATTCGCTGTAGGGCATGCATCCAGTCAAGACAGCGTGGTGTTGCCGGCGGGTATCCGGTTTTCGATATGCCGACGATATGGGTCGGCTCGTAGTATCGCGACTGTGCGCGTGTTGATCGTCGAGGACGAACCGTATATGGCGGAGGCCATCCGCGATGGGCTGCGCCTGGAAGCGATCGCCGCGGACATCGCCGGTGACGGTGACACGGCTCTGGAACTGCTGAGCATCAACGCCTACGACATCGCCGTCCTCGACCGCGACATCCCCGGCCCCTCCGGCGACGAGGTCGCCAAGCGCATCGTCGCCTCCGGCAGCGGCACCCCGATCCTCATGCTCACCGCTGCCGACCGTCTCGACGACAAGGCGTCCGGGTTCGAGCTCGGAGCCGACGACTACCTCACCAAGCCCTTCGAACTCCGCGAACTCGTGCTCCGTCTCAGAGCACTCGACCGCAGGCGCGCCTACAACAGGCCGCCGGTGCGGGAGATCGCGGGCCTGCGGCTGGATCCGTTCCGCCGCGAGGTCTACCGCGACGGCCGCTACGTCGCGCTCACCCGCAAGCAGTTCGCCGTGCTCGAAGTTCTGGTCGCTGCCGAAGGCGGTGTCGTCAGCGCCGAAGAACTCCTGGCACGGGCGTGGGACGAGAACGCCGACCCGTTCACCAACGCCGTGCGCATCACCGTCTCGGCACTGCGCAAACGCCTCGGCGAACCATGGCTCATCGCCACCGTGGCCGGCGTCGGCTACCGCATCAGCACCGAACCGGACACCGGACGTGCGGGAGGGGACCGTGGATAGGGCGCCCGGGGTGAGCGTTCGCCTCAAACTCACCCTCAGCTACGCCGGGTTCCTCATGCTCGCGTGCGCCTTGCTGCTCGGCGCGGTGTGGGTGTTCCTGCTGCGTTACGTACCCGAGGTGATCCGCATCCCCGGGTTGTACATCCACATACCCGACCGCTCCGACCTCCAGCGTGCCTTCATCCCGAAGGCAGTCGCAGCGCTGGCGTTCCTGCTGGTGTTCGGCCTCGTGGGCGGGTGGGTCCTCGCCGGCAGGATGCTCGCGCCCCTGACTCGCATCACCCACGCCACCCGCCTGGCCGCGGACGGATCGCTCGCCCACCGGATCCACCTGGAAGGCCGCAACGACGAGTTCCGCGAACTCGCCGACGCCTTCGACACCATGCTCGCACGGCTCGAAGCACACGTGGCCGAACAGCAGAGATTCGCGGCCAACGCCTCCCACGAACTGCGCACCCCGCTGGCGATCACGCAGACACTTCTCGACGTGGCCCGCAACGATCCGGGCCGGGACGCCGGTGAACTCGTCGATCGCCTCCACTTCGTCAACACCCGGGCGATCGAGCTCACCGAGGCGCTGCTCCTGCTCAGCCGCGCCGACCAGCGGTCCTTCACCCGAGAACACGTCGACCTGTCCCTCATCGCGGAAGAGGCCACGGAAACGCTCCTGCCCCTCGCAGAAGCACGCGGCCTCACCATCGAGACCTCCAGCGACGAGACCCCCACCAGCGGCTCACACGCTCTCCTGCTGCAGATGACGACGAACCTCGTGCACAACGCGATCGTCCACAACCTCCCCGAGCACGGCAGCGTGCGGGTCAACACCGCCGTCCGCCCCGACTCCGTGGTGCTGACTGTCGAAAACACCGGCGCGAAGCTCTCCCCGCAGCTGGTCTCGACGCTCACCGAACCGTTCCAGCGCGGCACGCAACGCATCCGCAGTGACCACGCCGGTGCCGGCCTCGGCCTGGCGATCGTCAAGAGCATCGCCAAGGCACACGACGGAACACTGACCCTCACCCCCCGGCCCGACGGGGGGCTTTGCGTCACGGTGCGACTACCCGCGGCGCCGCGGCACACGGGCGGATGACGATCAACAACGCCGCTTCTCAGGTAGGTCCGCGTCGCTCAGCGACGACGGCGAGCACGTGCCGGGCCAGGACGACATCCGCGTCGGGTGCGCCGGCCGCCGACGCACGGGCCGACATCGCGGCGATCCGCCCGGGGTCGGTGAGCACCGGGATCAGGGTGGTCTCGATCCAGGCCGGACCGAGGTCGGCGTCGTCGACGAGCAGTGCCCCGCCGGCCTCGACGACCGGCTCGGCGTTCAGCCGCTGCTCCCCGCCGCGCTCCGGCAGCGGGACGTACGCGGCCGGCAGGCCGACAGCGGCGAGTTCGGCGCACGTCATCGCCCCCGAGCGGCAGATCACGAAGTCGGCCGCGGCGTAGGCGTACTGCATCTCGTGGACGTAGGGAACGACGACGTAGGGCGGGTCGGCTGCGTCGCCGTCCGGCACCTCGACCGCGTTCCGCGGCCCGGTGATGTGCAGGACCTGCACGCCGGCCGCCCGTAACGCCGCGGCCGCGCCGGAGACGGCGGCGTTGATCGCCCGGGCGCCCTGCGAACCGCCGGTGGCCATCAGCACGGGGCCGTCCGGTCGCAGGCCGAACCGCTGCCGGGCGGCGTTGCGCAGCGCGGCTCGGTCGAGCCCGGTGATCGCCGGCCGCAGCGGGATCCCGATCGGGGTGGCGTGCGGCAGCCGGACGCCCGGCGAGGCGGTGAACACGTGCGCCGTCATCCGGGCCGCCAGCCGGTTGGCCACTCCGGGCCGGGCGTTCGCCTCGTGGACGACGATCGGCAGACCCCGCCTGCGGGCGGCGAGGTAGGCCGGCGCGGCCACGTAGCCGCCGAAGCCCACCACGACCTCGGCTCGCACCCGGTCGAGCACCGACCCGGCTGCCCGCACCGACTCGCGCAGCCTGCCCGGCGTGTGCACCAGGACCCGGTTCAGTGTGCGCGGCAACGGCACCGGCGGGATGAGTTCCAGCGGGTAGCCGCGGGCCGGGATGAGCGTGGTGTCCAGGCCGCGGACGGTGCCGAGGGCGGTGATCTCGGCCGTGGGATCCAGCTGGCGCAGCGCGTCGGCGAGGTTCATCGCCGGTTCGATGTGCCCGGCCGAATGGCCCCCGGCGACAACGACGCGCGGTGCCGTCACGTCCGCCCCTCGCGACCGGCACCGGCAGCTACGCGATGGGAAAATCAAAGTAGGTGTCCGGATGGGGTTCGTCCTTCAGGGTGTAGTGCCACCACTCGGAGTCGTACCGCGTGAACCCGCAGGATTCCATGACGGCACACAGGTGCTGACGGTTCCTCGCCTCGGCCGGCGTGATTCCTGACGCACCGTGGTGCGAGATCGTATCCATCAGATCGTGGCCGCCGCCCATGGCCGCGAGTTCACCGGTAGCCAGGTCGTAGAGCGTCAGGTCCACGGTGCTGCCCCGGCTGTGGCCCGACTTGGCGGCCACATATCCTTTCTCGAACATCTCGGCTCGGTCGATGTTCGGATAGTGTCGCAGCTTCGTCCGGCCGTCCTCCGGCTGTTGCGACCAGCGCAGGAAGCTGTCCACGGCGCGTTGCGGGCGGTAGCCGTCCCACAGGAGCAAGCCGAAGCCAAGGGTTGCGGCTTTTTCCTGAGCTTCCGCGAGAGCGGCACACAGCGCCTTGGTGCCAACTATCCGATTTGCCAGGTACCCGTCCACCGGCTTGCCGGTGAAGTTGTCCCACGTGGCGTACTTGGAATCCCATCGTATTCCCGGTACGAATTCGTCGACGAAGACAAAATCTGCGGGCATCGTCACTTCCCCGTCAGCGCCAACGACACCATGCGGTCGATCACTTCGGCAAGCGGCAATCCCGCGGCCGCCATCATCCTCGGATAACGGCTGTAGGAGGTCATCCCCGGAAGAGTGTTGACCTCGTTGAGCACCACGCTGCCGTCCTGCTTGAGGAACATGTCCACACGCGCGAGTCCCCGGCATCCCAGGGCGCGGTAGATGTCCTTCGCCGTCTCCTGCACGAGCGCGCGCGACTCCGCCGGGATGTCCGCGGGAACGATGAACGCCGAGTTTTCGGATCCACGTTCCGGGGCCTCCTCCTGGTGGATTCGGAAAAAGCCATGTGACAGGGCGATTCGATCCACCTCGCCCGCGAACAGGTCCAGATCGTTCCCCAGGATGGAACATCCGATCTCACTGCCGACGACAGCTTCCTCGATCAGGACCTTCGAGTCGTACTGCCGTGCGGTCTCCACCGCACTCGGCAGGTCTTCTTCCCGGGATACCTTGCTGACACCGAACGATGATCCCGACCGGGCCGGCTTCACGAAGACCGGATACGTGAACCGGCCGGGATGGACATCCTCGTCCGCCGGGACGGTCCAGAAGTTCGGCGTAGCGATTCCCGCGCCGCGGACGACGGCGTAGGTCAGGGATTTGTCCATGCACAGGGCAGAACTTTGGACGTCGCAGCCGACATAGGGAATCCCGGAGAGCTCCAGCAAACCCTGGATCGCACCGTCCTCACCGAGTTTGCCGTGCAGGACGGGCAACACGACGTCCAGACCGATCGTTTTGCACTGTCCGTCCTCCAGCACGAGCAATCCGTGCACGCTCCGGTCCGGTGACAGCACGGCCGGACGGCCATCACCGTTCTCCCAATCCGCGTCAGGGCCGTCGCAGAGCATCCACGTACCGCTCCGGGTAATCCCGATGTAGAACGGTTCATACTTCTCGGTGTCGAGGTGTTTTGCGACCTCTCGCGCGGATTTGACGGAGACGGGATGTTCTTCGGAACAGCCCCCGAAGATGATTCCGACCTGCAACCTATCCATGCTGGTTCCTGCTTTCGAATTTCAGGCAGTTGGCGAGAGAGTTTTCCACCATGTCGCGGAGGGCGTGGTCCGTGTAGTAGGCGGTGTGTGGACTGATGAGCACGTTCGGCATTTCGTGCAGCCGCAGCAACGGTTCGCTGCAGATGGGTTTGTCCCGGCAGTCGGCGTAGAACGTTCCTTCCTCGCCTTCGAGGACGTCCAGCGCCGCACCACCCAGCCTGCCGTCCGCCAGCGCCGAAACCAGAGCCGCGGTGTCAAGGAGCGCACCGCGTCCGGTGTTGATGACGAACGCGCCGTGTTTCATCTGCCCGATGCGCCGCTGATCCAGGAGGTGGTGGGTATCCGCGGTGAGCGGTGTGTGCAGCGTGACGATGTCGCTGTGCCGCAGCAGCTCATCGAGGGGAACGTAATCGGCAGGGGCCTTGGGACTGTTGTCACAGGCAAGGATCCGGCAGCCGAAACCGCGCAGCCGGTCCACGACCGCGGCGCCGATGCGTCCGGTGCCGATCACCCCGACGGTCAGGTCGCGTAGCTCTTTCCCGCGCACCTCGGTCAACCGGTAGTCATGACGATCCGCCCGGCGGATGATCGACTGTGCGTTTCGCACGGCCATCAGCATCAGCATCAGCGTGTAGTCGGCCACGCTGTCGGGCGAATAGGAGACATTCTCAACGGAAATGCCGACACTCTCCGCGTATTCCACGTCGAGGTGGTTGTACCCGATGCTACGGGTGGAGATGTACCGCACGCCGACGTGGCTGAGCGCGAGAAGAGCGGAATTGGTGACCCGGGTTTTGTGACCGATGCTGATGCACCGGTTCCCGGATGCCAGTCCGGCATTGACCTCGGACACCCCCGCCTCGGTGATGGTGGCCACGACACCGAAGCGAGGTGCCATCTCGCGGAACACAAGAGCCTCGTCCCGGCCGCAGCCGTAGATCGTGATTCCCGTTTCCGGGACGGCCGAGGTGGACGAGGACGCCAGCGACCGGGTGCGGCGGGCCACTGTTCGTGCTGGCTCGCGGTAGCTCATGCCGCCAGTCAAGACGGTGGGGTGTTGCCGGGCCGTATCTGATTTTCCATATGCGGGCGATACGTTACCGACCGGTAACTTCGTGACATCCGCGCCCGGTCAGTTGACCGCGTCCTGCCGGTCCTGGTCAGAGCGGAATTCGCACTGGTCAGGAGCTCTGGCGAGGTGCGTAGTCACGTACTGGATCCGGGAGAAGAGCCCTCTGCCATGATCGCCTGATCGGGCAGTATGGAGGCATGGTCATGGGGGATCATCCGTCGAGCCAGCAGGTCCAGGGCGCACCGAGCCGGGGCCCAGCTGGGCGGAAGGTGCGACAGCGGGCCCTGCTGGGCACGTTCGTGCTGGCGTTCCTGTTGTTCTGGTGGTCGGACTGGGACTGGCGCCCGGCCCGCCTCTGGTTCCTGGCTCCGCTGGTCGTGGTGAGCCTGCCGCCCGTCCGGCGCCGGGTGGACGAGACCTGGGGCCTGGTCGCCGGGCTCCTGCTGGCCGCGCGGGCGCTCATGCCCGAGGTGCCCGGCGGCCTGGTCGCACTGGCCTGGGGGCTGGCCATCGCCGCGACCGGCGGTGTGTCCATCCGCCGGCATCGGTCCGGCCGGCGCAAGTGGGTGCCGATCATAGCCCTGGCGCTCGGGGGTGTCCTGATCCTCGGCGGAGTGCACTGGTTGGCTGGCGAGCCCGACCGGAAGGCGGCCCGAGTGGCCGAGTATCGGCGCTACCAACTGTCCATGCTGTACCCGAGCTCGCCGGGGAATGCCATGTGGGAGCTGATCGATGGCATGGTGACCCCGGCGAAACGCTACATGGTCTGCTTCATGTTCAGCCCAGCCGCCGAGCAGCAGTTCGCGCGGGCGCACGGCGCGGCCGACTGCGAGGACGTGCTGGCGAACCTGCAGCCCCGGATCTCCAACTTTGACGGGTCCGTCAAGGGGGTCCCGTACGAATCTCAGATCGACCTCGGCCCCGGTCGCGCGCGGCTTGACGCCTGCCATCTGGAGTTCTCCAGCCCGGGCACCGACCGGTACGACAATGACGGGCCGCAGCTCGGGGTGTTCGAGTTCGAGCAGCAGTACGACAACGGCTGGATGGTCACCAACTACGAACCGTGCCGGTGAAGCTGATCTCTCTCCAGCAACGTCGCCACGACACAGCCTGTCGCCACCAGGGTCGGGGCAAGCTCGCCCTACCCACCCCACACACGGCCGACTCACGGACATGTCACTGATACGCCTCTGAAGGTAGGGAATGTGAACAAGGTTTGGTCAGGATCGATATTGGCGGTCACGGTACTGGCTACAGCCTGCAGCGGGCCCGAGAGCGCCAACGAGAGCGTCAATCACAGCATCGACGAAGTCGGCTGGCAGCTGGTCGCCGACGCTCACGCGCTGATAGTAGAAAGAGATACCCCCGACCTGCAGATCGAGGTGAAGGGCGACACCGACATCCCGTGTTCGAGGAATGGGGATGAGCCCGCGACGTTCAAACGTGTCTTCCGCGCCACCTGGAACACCACCACCAAAACCCCAGACGGTGTACACCCCGACGTCATGCGGTGGTCAGGGGCGTTGAATACGTTTGGTTATACCATTCGCGACGACGTCGATTACAGAACCGACTTGATGCAGGGCGACCAGAGGGTGGCGATCGAGTATTTGATGACCAGGAAAGAACTGGGCATCACGGTCACCCTGCACGCACGGGTTGGCGCTCCAAATGTCTCGATCGACATGAGAACCCCGTGCCTCGGCAAGGAAACGAGCGGCGGCTGAGCGCGAATGATCGCCCGATCTCTTCGCCAAGAACAGCAGGTCGGCTGCTTCATCGATTGAGTTGATCCCACAGAATTTCACGTGAGATCAACTCGCTCCCTCCACAGCAAGCGGCCCGGGTCGGTAGCAGTCAGGCCATCTTCCCGTCGCTTGGAACCGAGGCCGTGGCCAAGCGGTACGTGCACGTTACCGAGGAGGTCGTCACGGCCGTTGCCGCACAGGTCGGGGGACACATGGGGGCAGACCAAGAGACACGGGAGAAGGCCGACGAGCCGCCGATGCCGACCTCCACGACCTGCGGAGCCCAGCTGCCCCGCAGCGCCGCACTGGAGTTCGGGCTGGCCTGATCGGGCAGCGGCCACAGGATGCTCAGCGGGACCTCACGCAGGCAAGAGTCATGCACGACCCCGCCGGGGATCTCGCGGGCCTGCACGAACGCTGCCGGGGTGGCGTTCGTCGCCCAGTACTCGATCGGCATCACAGCCACACGGTAGGGCGCCGCCCCCGCGGCCCAAGTCCAGAGGTCTTCGCCGATTCCAGCAGTCCCGGTCCTCGAGGCGGTCCACCAGCGGAAACTCCCCGCGCTTGGCTGCCCGCCGCAGGCGACGGCCGGACACGCCAAGAATCCCCGCCGCACCGTCCAGATCCACGGGCTGCTGCCGAGGACGGTGCGGGCGGCCGGACCGCGGTGGGCGCTGCAGGGTGTGGTGGTCACGCCAGGCGGCGAAGAGCGCATCGCCGGCGTGCAGCGCTTTCTCCGCCTGGATGGCGATGACCATCCAGTAGGCATCCCCGACTTTCGCCGCCCGCGACCGCTGAGCAGGACCACGCCCGCGGCCTTGTCACGCTCGTCGAGGACGCGGTTGAGCGCCGCTACTCCGCGATTCGCCTCAGCCAGCCGTTCATCGCTGACATGCGCGACCAGATCGACGCCGTGCTCGGCGAGCAGAAAGGTCCGCGCGCCTGCTGCGGAGCAGATCACGGCACAGCTCACTACCGACGCTGCCACGACCAACAGCGCCGAGGGCACGAACAAAAGGACCACCCGCGATGCGGGTGGTCCTTGCTGGCCTTCAATTAGGCACTTGTTCTAGTACGACCTCTAGGGTGGAGCTGAGGGGAATCGAACCCCTGACCTTCTCGATGCGAACGAGACGCGCTACCAACTGCGCTACAGCCCCTTACTGGACTTCCCGAAGGAAGCTCCAGAAGCATAGCAACCCGGCGGAGGTGATCAACGAGGGGGGTCTACTCACCGACCGCGCGCCGGAACGGGAGCTGGTCGGGGTCGTCCAGGTCGTGGAACGCCGGGTCCTCGTCCTCGACGTCGACGACCACCGCGCGCCCGCGGATGCGGGAGGCCGGTGACGGCCGGCGCTCGACACCCGGAACCTCGCGCGCGGGTTCGACGACCTCGAAGTCCTCGACCGGCCGCTCGCGGCGGGCGGCCCGGGTCGCGGAGCGGGCGCCGAGCCGGGCCATGCGCCGCTGGCGGATCTCGGCTTCGATGCGGACCTGGCGACGCAGGTAGGCGAGGTAGCCCACGAACACGAGGTCCACGAACCCGTGCAGCAACCACAGCGACGAGGCCAGGAAGCCGGCCCCCGCGGCGGTGACGACCGCGAGCAGGAACAGGCAGAGGACGACCCGCTGGCGGAACGCGTACTTGGCGCGTGCCGCGATCTCGGCGGCCTCCGGGTCGAAGCCACCACGCCCGGGCCGGTAACGACGCTCGGACGGCTGTTCGTACCCGCGCACCGGGTCCTCGTCGTACTCTTCGACGTCGTCGTAGTCGACGTCGTCGTCGGTCTCGGCGACCTGCTGGGTGGTCTCGGACATCGCGAACTCCTCCTCCGCATCGTCGGCGCCGCCGCCGCTGCGGACCACGCGGGCGGCCAGTTCGGCATCGGCCGTCTGCGTGACCGCCTGGCGCTTGCGCGCGACCATGGGCACGAGCACGACCAGCCAGGCCGCGGCCAAGGCGACGATGATCAGCGAGCTGGGCAATCCCCTCTCACCTCCCCCGTTCACTGCTACATGTCGTCACGCTAGTCACAGGAGTAACAGAAGGGACGTTGCCACGCCGCCGGGGAACGGAAAAAGGGTCACTTGATTCGGTGAACCTTGCCACAGCCGGCTAACGACCCGGGGTCACCGGTAGTCGGCGCGGCCAGTGGCGACGAGGCGCGCGACCAGCCCGGGGCCGCTCTCTTCCACGGTCATCGCGTAGCAATAGTGGTCCCGCCAGTCACCGGCCACGTCCAGGTACCGCCGGAACAGGCCCTCCTGCCGGAACCCGGCCTTGGTCAGCACCTTGATGCTCGGCGTGTTCTCCGGCCGGACGGTCGCCTCGATCCGGTGCAGCCCGGCGGAGGTGAACGCGTGATCGACGACCAGCGCCACGGCAGCGGTGGCCACCCCGCCCTTGACCACGGACGACGACACCCAGTACCCGACCCACGCGGAACGCAGTGAGGCGCGGATCACGTTGCCGATCGTGATCTGCCCGGCGAACGCGCCATCGACGGTGATCGTGTACGGCAGGCACTGACCACGCCGGGCGAGCGAGCGCAGCGCCGTCCACTGCGGGGGCCAGGACCAGTAGCTGTTGCGGTCCCGCCACGGCCCCGGCCCGGTCGGCTCCCACGGCTCGAGGTGCTCCTGGTCGCGGAGCCGGATGCGGCTCCAGTCGCCGGCGTCGCGCAGGCGGATCGGCCGCACCGCGACCTCGCCGGCCGCCACGCGGAGCGGGCCGAGCCGGGCCGGCCACCCGGGGTGCCGGGACTCCAGGTCATACGCTGCGGGCTGCACCGGACAGTTCTAACCCCGCTGGGCCAGGAAGGTCACCTTGACCTGCTCACCCGCGGGCACCTCGGTGAGGTCCTCGTCCACGTTGATCAGGCAGTTCGCCTCGGCCAGGGACGCGAGCAGGTGCGCGCCGGACGTGCCGAGCGGCTGCACCAGGTACTCACCGGTGCTCTCGTCCCGCAGCAGCTGCCCGCGCAGGTAACCGCGACGTCCTTTGGTCGAGGAGACCGGCGACAGCAGCCGCGCGCCGACCGTGCGGCGATGCGGGTTGCGGGTGCCGCGCGCCGCCCGGATCAGCGGCCGGATCAGCACCTCGAACACGACCAGGGCACTCATCGGGTTGGCCGGGATCAGGAACGTCGGCACCGAGTCCGGCCCGAGCCGCCCGAAACCCTGCGCGGACCCCGGGTGCATCGCCACCCGGGTCATGTCGATCTCGCCGAGGTCGGACAGGGCGGCCTGCACCTCGTCCCCCGCGGTGCCCCCGGCGCCGCCCGCGACCACCACGACCTCGGACATCAGCAGCCGGCCCTCGACCACTTCGCGCAGCCGCCGCGGATCGCTCGGCACGATCCCGACCCGGCTGACCTCGGCACCGGCGTCGCGCGCCGCCGCGGCGAGGGCATAGGAGTTCACGTCGTAGACCTGACCGGTCGACGGGGTGCGGTCCACGTCGACCAGCTCGTCACCCACCGAGACGATCGACACGCGCGGCCGCGGGTAGACCAGCACCTTGGCGCGGCCGACCGCAGCGAGCAGCCCCACCTGCGCCGCACCGATGGTGTCGCCCTGCCGGACGGCGACGTCGCCGATCTGCACGTCCTCACCGGTGCGCCGCACGTAGGCCGCGGACGGCACCGACCGGTGCACGGTTACCTTGGCCGGGTGGCCGTCGGTGAAGGCGGTGGGCACGACGGCATCGGCCAGGGTCGGCAGCGGTGCGCCGGTGGCGACCCGGACCGCCTGTCCCGGCTGCAGCCGCCGGGGCTGTCGTGAGCCCGCCGCGATCTCCCCCACCACCGGAAGCTGCACCGTCTCGTCGCCCTCGACGCGGACGTCGACGCTGCGCACCGCGTAGCCGTCGACGGCTGCCTGGTCGAAACCGGGCAGCGCGTGCTCGGCCACGACCTCCTCCGCGCAGAGCAGGCCCTGCGCTTCGGAGATCGCGACGCGGACGGGCCGCGGCCGCACCGCGGCCTGCAGGACGCGGGCGACCTGCTCGTCGACCGAGCGGAGGTCCTGCTCGGCCTGGTCGGTCTCCGGGGTGGGGTCGGTCATCAGCGATCTGTCCCGAGTCGTTCGGTCAGCCAGTTGCGCAGTTCCGGCCCGTAGTCCGGGTCGTCGAGGGCGAAGTCCACGGCCGCCTTGAGGAAGCCGCCCGGGTTGCCCAGGTCGTGCCGGCCGCCGCGGTGGACGACGATGTGCACCGGGTGGCCCTCCTCGATCAGCAGCGCGACGGCGTCGGTGAGCTGCAGTTCACCACCCGCGCCGGGCTTGATGCGACGCAGGGCGCCGAAGATCGCCCGGTCGAGGAGGTAGCGGCCGGCCGCGGCGTAGGTGGACGGCGCCTCCTCCGGCGCCGGCTTCTCGACCATGCCGTGCACGCGCTTGACGTCCTCGTCCGCGGTGCCGGTGACGTCGAACACGCCGTAGGGCGAGATCTGCTCCTTGGGGATGTCGAACGCGCACAACACGCTGCCGCCGTGCTCGGCGCGCACCTCGGCCATCTTCGAGAGCACCCCGGCGGGCAGCACCAGGTCGTCGGGCAGCAGCACCGCGACGGCCTCGTCCTCGTCGGTCAGGTTCGACTCGGCCTGCGCCACCGCGTGCCCGAGGCCCAGCGCCTCCTCCTGGATGGCGACCTCGACGTCGATCAGCTCCGGTCCGCGGCGGACCTTCTCCAGCAGCGCGGACTTGCCCTTGCGCTCGAGGTTCGCCTCCAGCTCCGGGGCGGGCCGGAAGTAGCTGACCACCGACTCCTTGCCCGGGGAGGTGACGATCACCAGGCGTTTCGCTCCGGCCTGCGCGGCTTCGCTCGCGACGAGCTCGATGCCCGGGGTGTCCACCACCGGGAGCAGCTCCTTGGGAACCGCTTTGGTGGTCGGCAGGAACCGCGTCCCCAGGCCGGCGGCCGGGACGATAGCGGTTCGGAACGAGTGGTTGTCGAAGGCGCCCGTCATAGGCGCCAAGCCTAACCTGCGTACATGGGTGCGCAGCGCAACGACGAAGTGACGAAGGCCGAGTGGCGCGCGAAGCTGTCCGCGGCGCGCGCCGCCGCCTCCGTGCAGCAACGGGTCGCCGAGGCCGCCGCGCTGGGCCGCGCCCTGTTGGCGATGTCACTGCCCGACACCGTGTGCGGCTACGTCCCCTTCGGCACCGAACCGGGCTCGATCGGCCTGCTCGACCTGCTCCGCGGGCGTGGCACACGGGTGCTGCTCCCGGTGATTCCCGCGGCGCCCGGCCCGCTGGACTGGGCGGACTACACCGGCACCGCGAGCCTGGCCCCGGGCAGGTTCCGGCAGATCCTGGAGCCGACCGGACTGCGCCTGGGCGCGGACGCGCTGGCCGGGGCCGGCTTGGTGCTCGTTCCGGCCCTGGCCGTCGACCGCCGCGGGGTGCGTCTGGGCCGCGGCGCCGGTCACTACGACCGGTCCCTCGCCCACGCCGCGCCGGGCGCCGGCCTGGTGGCCGTCGTCCGGGACGCCGAGCTGGTGGAACACCTGCCCGCCGAGCACCACGACGTGCTCATGACCGGCGCGCTCACCCCCGGGCGCGGGCACGTGCCGCTTCCTGTGACCAACCCTTGTTTGCGCTGAGGGAATGGTGTCCAGCACAATTGCGTTAGCACTCTTGCGGATCGAGTGCCAATGCGCGAAGGAGCACCTGTGCCCACGTACCAGTACGCCTGCAAGGAGTGCGGCCACCGTTTCGAGGCCGTGCAGTCGTTCTCCGATGCCAGCCTGACCGAGTGCCCGGAGTGCACCGGCCCCCTGCGCAAGCTCTACGGAGCGGTCGGCGTGATCTTCAAGGGCTCCGGCTTCTACCGGACCGACTCGCGCTCGTCGTCGTCAGCGTCGTCGCCATCGTCGTCCACCTCCTCGTCCAGCTCGTCCAGCTCGTCGAGCACGTCCAGCGAGAGCAAGAGCAGCTCCGCGTCCTCATCCTCGTCGAGCGGTACGACAACCGCGGCCGCGGCGGCTTCCTGACCGTCGAGTTATCCACAAGCACCCAGTTATCCACAGCTGCCAGATCCGCGTCTTTCCCGCCGGGTGTCAGCACCCCTAGCGTCGCTGTCGTCGGTGGCACACCGCCGCCGGCGCCGACAACTGGGGGTGCTTCGCCATGCGCTTCGATCCGCGTGCCCGTACGAACCGGCTCCGGCTCCGTCTGGGCGGACGCCGCTGGCACCGGCTGCGGAAGCTGGTCGCCGCAGGTCTGCTGATCACGGCGGCGGTCCTGGCCGCGCGCCCGGACGGAGCCGAGCCCCGGGCCGCGCCGCCACCACCGTCCGCACCCGCCCCCTTCACGGGTGATCTTGCACTCGCCGCGGTGCCCGTGCGGCTCGCCGACACCGGCGTGGCCGCGCTGCTGATGCCCGGGATGCGGGTCGACGTGATCACCGTCGACGAGTCCGCGCAAGCCAGGAAAGTCCTCGCCAGCATGGCCACCGTGCTCACCGTGCGGTCCCCACCCGCCGCGGCCGGCCGCCTCGCCGGCGCCCGGGACGGGCCGCTGGTCGTCCTGTCCTTGCCGGAGGAGACGGCTCGGGAGGTGGCGGCGCTGTCACTGCGGAACCCGGTAGCGGTTACCCTCCGTTAGCCGTTTCCGGAAAGAGGGGTGCACATGCTGAAGGGCTTCAAAGACTTCCTGATGCGCGGCAACGTCGTCGAACTGGCGGTCGCGGTCGTCATCGGGACGGCGTTCACGGCCGTCGTGACGGCCTTCACGAACGGCTTGATCAAGCCGTTGATCAACGCCATCGGCGGCACCGAGGCCGCCAAGGGGCTGGGGTTCAACGTCCTGGGCGGCAACGACTCGACGTTCCTCGACTTCGGGGGCGTGATCAACGCGGCCATCAACTTCGTGATCGTCGCGGCCGTGGTCTACTTCCTGCTGGTCCTGCCGATGAAGAAGATCCAGGAGCGCCGCAAGCGCGGCCAGGAGGCGGGCCCCGCCGAGCCGACGGACGTCGAGCTGTTGACGGAGATCCGCGACCTGCTGCGACAGCAGGGCAGTTCCAACGGGCAGGTCACCACCCACACCGCCACCCGGGACTGAGGCCGCACCTGCTCCCGGGAGCCCGTTCGCCGAGCAGGTGCCATCAGCACAGTCCGTTGCCGTGCTACCCGCCCGGCGGGGGCGCGGAGCAGGCCACGGGCCGCGACAGGCGCCGCCTGGCACCCGGGCCCGGGCACCGGCACGGCCGGCGGCTCGGGAACATGGTTTGCTGGCACCCGCGCCTGCCGCCGGGCGGGGTTCCCGCCAGGGTCGAGACCGCGACCTGGTGCCCGGCAAGCCCGCTAACCGCCGTGGTGGGGCGGCCGGTTCTCCCGGTACCAGGCGTCGTCGTCCCGGGCCGGGCGCTCCGGTTCCCGCTCGTCGGACGTGGTGTCCGGGAGGACCTCCCCGAAGACCTCGTCCAGCTTGCGCCGGTCGCGGTCGCGGGGAGGCTTACGCTCCCGGTCCTGCCCGGTCATCAGGACTCGTCGAGGCCGGAGAGCTGGTCGATCACGTAGGGCACGAGCGAGGACAGCGTCGCCATCCCGTCACGCACGGCAGCGCGCGAGCCGGCGAGGTTGACCACGAGCGTGCTGCCCGAGACCCCTACCAGGCCGCGGGAGATGCCGGCGTCGATCGCACCGGCGGCGAGCCCGGAGGAGCGCAGAGCCTCGCCGATGCCGGGGATGGGCCGGTCGAGCACGCCGAGGGTCGCGTCCGGGGTGACGTCGCGCGGCGACACCCCGGTGCCGCCAACGGTGATGACGAGGTCCACACCACCGATGACGGCGGTGTTGAGCGCATTGCGGATCGCCACCGTGTCGGCGTGCACGAGCACCACGCCGTCGACGATGAAGCCGGCTTCCTCCAGCAGCTCCTGAACCAGGGGGCCGGAGGTGTCCTCATGCTCGCCGTGCGCCGCGCGGTCGTCCACGATCACCACGAGCGCGCGGCCCAGCCGCTGTGCACTGCGTTCCATGGGGCACACGGTATCCGGTTCTCGCCGCACGTGGGCGGGCACGTCACCACTACACCCGACCGGCCGTCCGAAGTGGACGGGTTTCCCGGCAGATGAGAAGCCGCGTGCGACCGGGTTGACCCAGTCGCACGCGGCTCGGCAAGCGGCTCGCCCCCGAGCGAGCCGTCAGGTTGGTCTCGGCCGCCCTCGAGCGGCCGAGCGTCTCATCGCCCCCGCCGGCCACCCCTCGTGGCCAGAGCCCCGGGCCGGTCACCCCCTCGACCAGCCGCGAACCACACCCCGGGCATCCGAACCTCCCGCCGGGCAAACGCGCCGGCTGCGCTCTCCCGCGGCTGCCACGCCGCCGGTCCAGCCGCCCGCGGCCACCCGGCCCCGGGCGATCCCGCCCCGGCCAATCCCGCCCCGCGCAACCGCACCCGGATCACCTCCGCCGCTCGACCAGCCCCGGGCCGTTCGCCCCGCCCACGGCCACCCCGCCCACGGCGGCGCATCGCTCGGCCCGCCCCGCCGGATCACGCGTCAACCGCGTCAACCCCGGCGGGTGATCTCCACCCCGCACAACCAGCCTCACGCCGCATCCGACCGACCGGCCGGCGGATCACACCCACCGCCCGGCAGTCCCCGGGCACACATCCCGCTCGGGCCGTCCCGGCCGAGCCGCCCCGGTTCCTGGGCCAACCGCATCAACCCCGGCAGTGACCATCCCGCGGGAACCAGGCCCAGGCCCCATCCGGGCGCATGCCACCCGAACCACGGGCCCCGGCGGGACCTCCCGGACCGGCCGCCCCGAGCAGCCGGCCCGCGAGTGCCTCAGTTCGTCGGCACCGGCTGGCCGCCGAGCGTGACCTGCACGGTGCGCCCGTCGCTCAGGGTGAAGTTCACCTTGTCGCCCGGGGCGCGGGTCCGCACGGCCGCGATGAGGCCGTCCGCGTCGTTGATCGGCGTGTTGTCGATCTTCGTCACGACGTCACCCTGCTTCAGGCCCGCCTGCCCGGCCGGGCTGCCGGACTGCACGCCGGCGATCAAGGCCCCGCCCTGGGGTGCGTCGCTCACGTTGGCGCCGATGAACGTCTGCGTCGCCTTGCCGGTGTCGATGATCTCCTGCGCCGTGCGCCGCGCCTGGTTGATCGGGATCGCGAAGCCGATACCGGCGTTGGTCGCCTCCGTCTGGCCCATCCCGGACGACTGCGGGCTGTAGATCGCCGAGTTGATGCCGATCACCTGGCCCGCCAGGTTCGCCAGCGGACCACCGGAGTTGCCCGGGTTGATCGCGGCGTCGGTCTGGATCGCGCTCATCACCGTCGTCTGATCGCCCTCGCTGCCGCCGGCCCGCACCGGGCGGTGCAGCGCACTGACGATGCCCGAGGTGACCGTCCCGGCCAGCTCGAACGGCGACCCGATCGCCACCACCGACTGCCCCACGTTCAGGTCGTCGGAATTGCCGAGCGCCACCGGCGTCAGGTTCTTCACGCCGCTGACCTTCACCACGGCGATGTCGGTCGTCGGGTCGCGTCCCACGACCGACGCGGGCGTCTTGCTTCCGTCCTGGAACACCGCCTGGATCTGCCCGCCGTTCGCGGCGACCTCGACGACGTGGTTGTTGGTCAGGATGTAGCCGTCGGTGGAGAGCACGAAGCCGGACCCCTCGCCCTGCCCGCTGCGCCCGGCCACCTGCAACTCCACCACGCTCGGCGACAGCTTCTGCGCCACGGCCTCGACGGAACCGGGCTGGGCCGTCGTCGTCTGCTGCGCCGGAACCGGCTGGTTGAGCGCGTTGTAGGCCGTGCCGGCGCTCCCGTTGTTCTGCGCGGTCAGGTACCCCCCGGCGGCACCCGCTCCGCCACCGACGATCAACGCGAGCACCGCGACTCCGGCCACGAGCCTGCCCGAGCCGCGACGTTGGTGCGGTACGCCCGGCGGCGGCATGGTCGCGGTCGCGTACGGCGAGTGCGACTGCTGCGCGCCAGGCGGCGTCCACGGATACCCACCGGGCTGCTGCGGCCCGGTCCCCTGCGCGGCTCCTTGCGCCGACCACGGACTCGGCTGCTGCTGCGGCCCCGAGCCGAGCGGCGTTCCGCGTGCGGGCGTCTTCGCGTCCTCCGGTGGCTGCTGCGCACCGGAGTCCCGCGGGGCACCGCCGTCGTGCGGTGCGCTGGGGTCGTTCTCGGTCATGTCCCTACCATGCGTGTCGGTCCTGAGAGCCGGCTGAGGCCAGCCTGAGGGTCACGCATGAGTATGCCGCCGGGCTCAGGCCCGCGCCCGGAGGCGGTCCGCGATCTGCTCGGGCGTGGCGTCGTTGATCCACACCGCCTCGCCCGATTCGGAGCCGGCCAGGTACTTCAGCTTGTCCGGGGCGCGGAGGATGGAGAACAGCTCCAGGTGCAGCCAGCCCAGCTCGCGGTCGACCCGGACCGGCGCCTGGTGCCAGCCGGCGATGTAGGGCAGCGGCCGGTCGTAGAGCCCGTCACAGCGGCGGAGCACGTCCAGGTAGACCTCGGCGAAGTCGTCGCGCTCGGCGTCGGTGAGCGCCGGGATGTCCGGGACCTGGCGGTGCGGCACGACCAGCACGTGCACCGGCCACCGCGCGGCGGGCGGGACGAACGCCGTCCAGTGCTGCCCCTGCGCGATCACGCGCGTGCCCACCTTGCGTTCGGCGGCGAGGACGTCACCGAGAACCGGGCGGCCGTGCTCCTCCTGGTACGCACGGGCGACGTCGAGCATCCGCCGCGTCTTCGGGGTGACGAACGGGTAGCCGTAGATCTGGCCGTGCGGGTGGTGCAGCGTCACACCGATCTCTTCCCCGCGGTTCTCGAACGGGAAGACCTGCTCCAGCCCGTCGATCGCGGACAGCGCCGTCGTGCGGTCGGCCCACGCGTCGACGACCGTGCGGACCCGCTTCCGGCTCAGTCCGGCGAACGATCCATTGTGGTCACTGGTGAAGCAGACCACCTCGCAGCGCCCCTTGCCGGGCGCGGTCGGCACGAGTCCAAAATCGTCGAGAGTGGACCGTTCACCGCTCGCCCCCTCCTCGAAGGACGGGAAGCGGTTCTCGAACACCACCACGTCGTAGTCGGGCTCGGGGATCTCGCTCGGCTTGCCCGGCTTGCTCGGGCACAGCGGGCACAGGTCGGCCGGCGGCTTGTAGGTGCGGGTCTGCCGGTGCGCGGCCATCGCGACCCACTCACCGGTCAGCGGGTCGAGGCGGATCTCGGAGCTGGCGGCCACCGCGGGCAGGTCGCGGGTGTCCTCCGCCGTGCGGGGCGGGGCCTCCGCACCCTCGTCGAAGTAGATGATCTCCCTGCCGTCGGCAAGGTGGCGCAGCGTCCGCCTCACTCTTCCTCCGTGTCCTCGTTGACGGGGGCGATCCGCAGGTCGCCCACGTGCTCGGCCAAGACGTCACGTGCCGCATCCGGAAGCCCGTCGTCGGTCACCACGACGTGGGCTTCGTCCAGTTCGGCGATGGTGGAAATGCCGACGACTCCCCATTTGGAGCTGTCGGCGAGCACGACGAGTCGCCGGCCGGCTTCCACCAGCGCGCGGTCGGTCTCGCTCTCGTTCAGGTTCGGCGTGGTGAAGCCGGGTCCCTCGGCCATGCCGTGCACGCCGAGGAACACCTGGTCCAGGTGCAGGCGGCGCAGGCTGTGCACGGCGACCGGCCCGACCAGCGCGTCGGACGGCGTGCGGATCCCGCCGGTGAGGACGACGGTGCGATCCGGCGCCGGCGACGCGCGCAGCACGTCGGCGGTCTGGATCGAGTTGGTCACGATCGTCAGACCCGGGATCCCGTCGAGCGCGCGTGCCAGCGTCCACGTCGTGGTGCCGGCGGACAGGCCGATCGCGGTGCCGGGCTGGACCAGCTCGGCCGCGGTGGCCGCGATGGACTCCTTCTGCGCCCGCTGCCGCGCGGACTTGGCCTCGAACCCGGGTTCTTCGGTGCTCGGGCCGACCACCGCGGTGGCACCGCCGTAAACCTTTTCCACCAGGCCCCGGGCGGCGAGCACATCCAGATCGCGGCGGATGGTCATGTCGGACACGCCGAGCCTGTTCACCAGATCGCTCACGCGGACCGCCCCGGCCCGCCGCGCTTCCTCGAGGATCATCGCCTGCCGCTGCCGCGCCAGCACCATCGCTCCCATCCGCCCAACAACTACACAAAATCCTACACGAATCAACACCCGGGAGGTTGGACGATGGTTGGTTCTCAGCCAGGGGTGCCGGGCAGGCGCAGGGCCATCAGCGCGCCGCCCTCGGGGGCACGGCCGGCGTGCACGGTGCCGCCGTGCCGTTCGGCGGCCTGCTTGACGATCGCCAGCCCGAGCCCGGACCCGGGCAGCGTGCGCGCCTCGGACGAACGGTAGAACCGGTCGAACACCCGCGGCAGGTCCTCGTCCGCGATGCCCGGGCCGGAGTCGGCGACCTCGATGACCGCGGTCCCGTCGCCCACCGGGTACATCCGGACCCGGACCCGCGACTCGGGCGGCGAGAACTTGACCGCGTTGTCCAGCAGGTTCAGCACCGCGCGCTCCAGCGCACCGGCGTCGCCGACGACGACCCACGGCTGGAGCTGGACGTCGAACTCGATTTCCCCGGCGCGGCGGCGCGCCCGGTCCAGTGCGCGCTCGACGACCTCGACCAGCTCGACGCGCTCGAACCCGGTGCGCGGCTCGTCCTGCCGGGCCAGCTCCACCAGGTCCCCGATGAGCTGCGTCAGCTCGTCCAGCTGGGCCTTGATGTCGGTCTCGATGTCGGCGCGGTCCTGCGCCGACAGCGACGGCGCGCCCGAACGGCTGGCCGACAGCAGCAGCTCCAGGTTGGTGCGCAAGGAGGTCAACGGGGTGCGCAGCTCGTGACCGGCGTCGGCGACGAGCTGGCGCTGGCGTTCCTGCGAGTCGGCGACGGCGCCGAGCATCGTGTTGAAGCTGTGCGTGAGCCGGGCCAGCTCGTCGTCCCCGCTGATCGGGATCGGCCGCAGATCACCGGTCCGGGCGATGTGCTCGGTGGCCGACGTCAGCCGTTCGACGGGCCGCAGCCCGGTGCGGGCGACGGCCGTTCCGGCAAGCGCGGCGACCAGGATCCCGCCACCGCCGATCAGCGCGAGCACGACAGCCAGTTCGCGCAGCGTCTGTTTGGTCGCGTCGAGCGGCTGCGACAGCACCAGCGCCACGCCCGGCTGATAGCGGTAGGGCACGGCGAGCACGCGCGAGTCGGTGTTCTGGTCGGTCCGGATCGACGACGACCGCTGACCACTCGCGACCTGGCGCTCGTCCGTGCCGATCGGCGGCCGCACCGACGGCTGCGACTCGAACGCGGACGAGCCGTCGGCCACGATCAGGTCGAAACGCACGTCGACCAGGCGCGTGATGTAGGTGGGGATGCGCAGACCCCCGGTCTGCACGACCTGCGGGTCGTTGATCACGCTGTTCGCCTGCTGGACCAGCTCGTCGTCGACTTGCTGGTACAGGTTGTTGTAGACGGTGATGTAGGCACCCAATGAGACCAGCGCCAGCACGCCCGCGACACACGCTGCGGCCAGAAGGGTGACCCGCGCCCGTAGCGACATCCGCCGCGGGGCTGAACCTCCACCCTCGTCGACACGGATCACGGGCACCGGCTCGGTCATGGTCTGGCTCACGGCGGCGTTTCCCGCAGGACGTACCCGACGCCGCGGACGGTGTGGATCAGCCGCGGCTCACCGCCGGCCTCGGTCTTGCGGCGCAGGTAGCCGACGTACACCTCGAGCGCGTTGCCCGAGGTCGGGAAGTCGTAGCCCCACACCTCCTCGAGGATGCGGCCGCGCGTGAGCACGTGCTTCGGATAGGACATGAACAGCTCGAGCAGCGCGAACTCGGTGCGGGTGAGGCTGATGTCGCGGTCACCGCGCCTGACCTCGCGCGTGCCCGGGTCGAGCATCAGGTCAGCGAAGGTCAGCTTCTCCGCGTCCGGCGGGGTCTGCGCCTCGCGGGACGCGCGGCGCAGCAGCGCGCGGAGACGGGCGAGGAGCTCCTCCAGCGCGAACGGCTTCGGCAGGTAGTCGTCGGCACCGGCGTCGAGCCCGGAGACGCGGTCGGAGACAGTGTCCCGGGCGGTGAGCACGAGGATCGGCAGGTCGTCGCCGGTGCTGCGCAGCCGGCGGGCCACCTCCAGCCCGTCGAGCCGGGGCATCATGACATCCAGGATCATGGCATCCGGCCGGTCGGCGATGACGCGCTCCAGTGCCTGTGCGCCGTCGCCGGCGAGCTCCACCTGGTAGCCGTTGAACTCCAGCGACCGCCGCAGGGACTCCCGGACCGCCCGGTCGTCGTCGACTACGAGAATGCGCATGTAGACAGTGTTGCCGACGGTGCTGAGACGCGCCTAAGAAGTCACGGGTCCAGCAGACCCCCGCGGTAGGCGAGCAGGGCGGCCTGCACCCGGTTGGCGGCGCCGATCTTGGACAGGACCGCGGAGACGTACCCCTTGACCGTGGCTTCGGACAGGTGCAGCTTCCCGCCGATCTCGGCGTTCGACAGCCCCTGCCCGACGAGCCCGACGACCTCCCGCTCACGGTCGGACAGCGAGGCGAGCAACTTGCGCGCCGGCTGGGCCGCGCGCTGCCCTTCGCGGTGGGCGCGCACCATGCGCGCCGCGACACCCGGGTCGAGGACGGCGCCGCCCCGCGCGAGATCCCGGACGGCCCGGAGCAGCGCGGCGGGCTCGATATCCTTGAGCAGGAAGCCGTTCGCGCCGAGCCGGAGGGCCAGGCTGACGTACTCGTCGACGTCGAAGGTGGTCAGCATGGCCGCGGCGGGCGGGCTGGGCAGGTCGAGGATCGCGCGGAGCGCGCGGATGCCGTCGTCCGGCGCGCGCATCTTGATGTCGAGGAGGACGACGTCCGGGTGCAGGCGCCGCGCGGTCTCCACGGCGGCCCGCCCGTCGTTCGCCTCACCGACCACCTCGATGTCCGGGGCGCCGGCCATCATGCCGCGCAGGCTGGCCCGCACGAGCTCCTCGTCGTCGGCGAACATGAGCTTGATCAACTATGTCCTCCGGGCACTCGGTGGAGCGGGGTCTCCGCATCCCGATCACAGAAGGTTACCCACTGGTAGCGCCCGGCGTCGACACGCTGTTCACCGAGGTTGCCCGCGCCTTCCGTAGGGTTCTGGACCACCTCGCGGACCGGCGCCGGGGCGAGGTCGAGGTCACGCTCATCGACGAGGACCGGACCCGCTAGTCTGGGACGGCCAGCCCTCGTAGCTCAGGGGATAGAGCACCGCTCTCCTAAAGCGGGTGTCGCAGGTTCGAATCCTGCCGGGGGCACAAAACCCCTGGTAGATCCGTTGGCCAGGGGTTTCGTGCTGTTCCTCCCCATGCTCAGCCCTCGGGTTTGGGCTTCTCAACGGCCGCACCCAAGCTACCGGTCGGCGGTTGCACCGAGGGCCGCAGCTCAAGAAGAAGAGAATGTCCTCGCGCAGACGGGCAGGTCTCCGAGATGGGTCGAGCGCGGCGGTTGCGTCCGTGTGCGAGCAAACGGCATCTCGCCGACCTCCCGGGGAGCTATCACGCTACATCAAAGGGGCAGCCGGGCAGCCAGGCGGCAGCCGAGCGGAATGCGTCCCCCTAACACAGCATGCTCGGGCTGCGTCAGGTCGACGAGACGGCGAAGGTTACCCACGTAACCATATTCAACGATTACCAACGCCACGCAGAAGTCGGCGACGCGGTGCGCGGCCTATCGACTCGGAGATCCGCAACCGGTAACCTCCTGTCACTGTGTCACCTGATGCGCTCTCACCTGAAAAATGGTCAGTGGCAGGCGAACGACGAGGGTGTCACTCGCCGCGCGGCGGCTCTCACGAGGAGGCTTAATGGACACCCTTACAGGTAAGCGTGTTGCGAAATTCTGCCGTGACTTCGGCTTCGAAGGAACCGACGCTGACAAGTTCGAACGATACGTCGCTGCTAACTATCTATTTCAGTACGTGCGCGACGACGTTGAATCGATTGAAAGAACAGTTCTCGGCGGCGGCGAAGATGAAGGCATCGACATTGCCGCGGTAATTGTCAATAACCGGATTGTCTTCGAACCAGAGGAGATCGATGATCTAATTGCGGGACAGAGTGCAAACTCTTCAAAGGTAATCTTTATCCAGGCTAAGACAAGCGAGTCGTACGACTCAAAGCTCATTGCCAAGTTTCTTCACGGCGTCGAGGCAGTTACAAAGTATGCGATTAAGGCCAACTCTGTTGCACTTCCGCCACGGTTAGTCGACGTGGCGATCCTCATCGATCGCATAGCTGAGAATGGTGACAAATTCCAGGACAGTCGTATTCCGTGCGAGCTTTACTATGTTACTACTAGTTCCAACGAGGGACAGAGTGCACGGTCCCAGCTTCAAGTTACAGAAGCGATTGCACGCATACGCGAACTCGGAGTCTATTCGGAGGGTCTCAGACTTCGCACTCATGGCCATGAAGAGCTCGCCAACAAGCAAAAAGAACGTCACGGACCTCAGAACGTCCAATTCAACTTCGAGAAGCGGCAGACGATACCGGCAACGGAGAGAGTGAGTGAGGCTTACATCGGTCTTGTATCCGCCACCGAGATCATGAAGCTCCTGAAAGATAATTTCGGAGAGGTACGCGCCGGGATATTCGACGACAATGTTCGTCTCGACCTCGGCCCCCACAATACGGTGAACAGCCGGATTATGGGGACGTTGCAGTCGGCCGAACGCGAGCATTTCCCTTTCTTGAATAATGGATTGACAATCATTGCAACCGGCCTGCGCGGGAATGGCGACAGATTCTTTATTTCGGGATACCAAATTGTCAATGGCGGACAGACAAGCCATCAGCTCATCCGATGGTCAGAAACCGACGAGGTGAAAAATGACCCTCAACTGCTGGATAACCTCTGGATACCCGTTAAGATTGTGAGTTCGAACGACCGTGACGTTCGGACAAGTGTCTCTATCGCAACCAACCTGCAAACTGCGATTGGATCTACGGATATACAGGCTAGCTCGCAAATTGCGAAAAACGTTGAGGAGTACTTCGCGCAGTCCGGCGCAGACGGCTTGCGTTACGAGCGCCAGAACCGTGGAGCGGCACTTGCATTTGCTCGTACCCGCGTAGTCGCGACGCCCGAGTTGAACCGCGCTGTGGCAGCAACCCTTTTCGGCGAGTCTTCTCGTGCGATTGGATCGCCGAAAGATCTCGAAGTAGAAGGGTCCTTCGTGTGGGGAAATTATCCCGTCGAAACATATTACTACGCGGCCTGGATGATCTATCGCATTGATAGGTATTTCGCAAGGACGCCGGAATCCACCACGCTAAAGGCAGCCAAGTACCACATTGCCATGATGGCGTCGGCTCTCGTTAATCCCGGCCTCATCTCAATCTTTGAGACTGGCGATATCGACGCCGCAGCTAAAAAACTCGAAAACCCGAAGAAACTCAATTTCCGCATATCTGACAAGCTGTCCGAAGACATAGAAAATGCCATCACATCTGCCGTAGAAGTTGCGTCAGCGGAATTCCGAGATGTGCTCGCCGAGGGGCGGAGCCTGCGAAAAGATGACGTACGAAGCAGGCGAAGCCAGGAGGCGTTGCTGGGGAGAGTAAAGGCGGTTAGTCAACACTAGCGCCGGCATCGCCACGTCCCATAGCTGGTCGCATCAGCCTTTTCCTGGAGACAGCCGGACTCCATATGTAAGGACCTCAGGTTGTGGACCGGTGCGAAGAAATCAGGACGAAGATCGCAGAACTCGAGGAGACGACCGGAGCCGGAGCGCGAGATGACCTACTCAACAGTTTCGTCTTCCGGATCAATACGAGTATCAAGGACAAGGCTGTCGCCTCAAACCTTGAACGCAAGGAGTACCCATCCGTCTGGATCCGTGGGGCTTGACCGCCGCCGCCGCAGATACCGTCCGCGGTACGGTCCGCCTGGCCGGACCTTCCGACGGCCCCGACGGCCACAAGGGCTCCTGGTCCGGCGGCGAAGTCGGTATCGAGTACCTGATGGACCTCAACCCCTCGGCGGCCCCGGCGCCGCCCCCAAACCCGACCCCGGCCTCAACGCCACCTACTCGCCCACGAAGGACGCGCTGGGCACGGTCAAGGGCAAGGCCCAGTCGGCGGTCAACAAGCTGACGTGAGGCGGCCGTCCCCTCGGGAGTACTCCCGAGGGGACGGCCCCAGCGACACGCGGCGGGCACCCGTCCCGTCGGACGTTCGGCCACCATCTCCCTGATCCCGGAACGGTCCATCAGCAGGACGGCGGGCACGAGGTCGCCGCTCGGGTCGGGCGACGTGCGGACCCAGTCCATGATCTCCTCGACCCATCCCGACCTGGCCCCCGCGATACAGAGCTGGTCCGGGCTGATCAACCCCACGATCAGCTCGTCCTCACCGATCTGCTCGGCGGCCTGCCCGGGAAAGTCGCCCATCACGATCGCGGGCGCGGCGCGGAGGTTGCCGTCGGGGCGTTCGAGGATGGCCATGCGTCCCTTCTCCTCATCCACGAACACCGTGAAGCGAAGCTGGTCCATGAGGTTGCCGGCCGCTTCCGCGACAAGTTCCTCGATCTCCTCCTCGCTCATCTGCACGAGCCTGTTCCACAGGAGGTGGGACATCCCGACCCGGGCGGTGTCCGAGATCCGCACCCTGGCGAATCCCACATGCAACCGGTCGCCCACCAACGGAAAGGACGCGTAGAACCCCAAGGGGCCGTCGTGGGTGTGGAGGATGGGCAACCACTCACCCTCCGCCCGAGCTGTCGCGTGCGACTGAACGGCGTGGTCCAGCTCGATCCACGCGACGGCCTTCGCCGCCCTGTGGAAGGCCGCACGCCGTCCTGGGGACGCGCGAACACGTAGGTGAATTCCACGCCGCGGAAGGTCGCCGGTCGGCTTCCGAGGGCTACCAGGTGCATTGCACCTGGGTGATTGCGTTGGCCTGGACCTGCCGCTCCTCCTGCGCCTGGCGCCAGGCCTGCCGGACGGCGTCCTCCGCCTGAGCGGGCGCGGCGCCCTGCAGGAGATCCTCGTCACTGCCGTTCGCCTGGAAGAAGACGACGTTGGTGTTCACAGCCGGATCCATGCGAGATGATCTTACGTGGTCGGCTCCCCAGCAACGCGATGTCGGGCTGATCAGCTTGAGCCGTCAGCTCGCTTGCCGTCCTCGCACAGCGCGAGAGCACCCGAATGGACGGCCTCCAGCGCAACGATGAGCCTGGCCAGCAGTGACGGCTTCAGCATCACCGTGGCCTCACTGAGCGAGTAGAGCCCGGCGAACAGGATCTCCGGGCCCGTGAGCTTCAGGTCAGCCACCTCTGGCTCACTGATCAGCCCGCCCTCGAAGATGAACGCCAGCCCCTCCGGAAACCGTCCATCGTCCCGCAAGTAGTCGATCACCAGTGGCCGACCAATGGCCCGATCGAGACTGATTTCCTCGCGGACCTCTCGCGCGGCCGTCGTCCAAGGCGCCTCGTCAGCGTCGACCGCCCCGCCAGGGATGTCCCAGTGCGGCTTGTACGAGGGTTGGACGAGCAGCACTCGGTCCTCGCGGTCATAGAAGAGGACGCCAGCCGACATGCGCTTGCGGTTCAGGGAGCGCACGTACTCGTCGAACGGCAGCAAGTCCACGCGACGAGGCTACCGGTGGCTAACGCCGAACGAGCCTGTACGAGTACCGCTTTCTGTGCGGTGTGGCAGTCATAGTGGCCGACCCACGCGATCGGTTCGGCCCACCGCCCGATCGACACCGTCCCCGCCGCCTCTCGCGGGGACGGCCGTGTGGAGGTCGCGATCCGGGTCGGCGACTGCCGCGAGGCCATCCTGTAGGGGCACGCTCAGTCCCGCCGCGACTTGGCGATGGACGCGTCCGGTCTGCCCGTCGGGTGCGCGCGGCGATCGGTCATGAAACCGCTGCGATATATGCGTGAAAACGTCAGGTGCGATTGAGGAAGACCGTCGCGGCGAACGTGTACGAGTCCGCAGAGGCAGCGGCTACGTGATGCAGCCCCGTCACCGCCGCCACCCTGAGGGCAGCGACGCGATCCCGAGAAGGTCCCCTGCCAGACTTGCGTCGGACCTGGGAATAGAACCGACGTGAGGGCGTGACGCGTGAGCGACGAGCAGCAGATCGAAAACGGCTCCGACCAGGTGGACACGGAGTGCCCGACCTGCGCGGGGAACGGCACGATCAGCCGGCCGAAGATGGCCATCATGGGCGGCCGGGCGATGACGCTGCTCGCCGAGCAGAAGTGCCCGACGTGCAGCCACCTGCCGCGGCCCGGCTGGCTGCCCGGTCTGCAGCCGCCGGTCTGAGCTGACGCACCACTTGTGGCGACCTTCGCTGTGCGCGGGTCAGGCAGCGGGGTCCCTAGTCCTCATGGCCGTGGAGCGCCGCGCCGGGGGCGGGTGGAGATCTTGACACCCGGAACCCCGCGGCTGCTAATGAGACGATGAGTGCCAGGCCGAAAACAGCCGAGCGCCTGGTCTTCTTCTCCGACGCCGTCGTGGCGATCGCGCTGACCCTGCTGGTCCTGCCCCTCGTCGACGCCGTGCCGGAACTGGTGGACCAGCACCGCCCGGCGTCCGACGTGATCAGCCAGAACCGCTGGGAGATCTTCAGCTTCCTGCTCAGCTTCGTGGTGATCGGCCGGCAGTGGATGAGCCACCATCACCTGTTCGAGCACATCAAGTCGTACAACAAGGCACTCGTATGGCTGAATCTGGCGTGGTTGCTGACCGTGGCGGTCCTGCCGTTCCCCACCGAGCTGACCGGTGCCTACGGCAACGAGCGGTTCACGGTGCTGTTCTACATCGGCACGGTCTTCGCCAACACGCTGTGCCTGACGGCGATCACCCTGCTGGTCCGCCGCAACTCCGACCTGATGTACGACACCTCCGAGATCAACCCGGAGTGGGTGTTCAACTCCGTCGGCGTGGCGATCGCCCTGATCGCGGCGTTCGCGCTGGCGGCGCTGGTGCCTGCGGTGGGGTACTTCTCGCTGTTCCTGCTGTTCGTGCCGCCCTGGGTCGCGCGTGCCCGGTTCCGGTCCCGCTGAACCAGCACACCCGCACCCCGGACGGGTTCGGCTACTCCTCCGACCGGCTCGCGTTCACCGCACGACGTCGTAGGCCAGGTGCGTCACGCCGTTGCCCTCCACCACGGTGGGGTTGCTCAACCGCACGGGCGCCTTCGTCAGGTTCTCGAACCAGCGCACGCCCTCGCCGAGCAGCACCGGCACCTGGTCGACGTGGATGGCGTCCAGCAGGCCGGCGTCCAGTGCCTGCTGGGCGATCTTCGCGCTCGCGATCACCACGTCCTTGTCCCCGGCCCGTTCCGCGGCGACGCGGACCGCCTCCTCGATGCCGGGCACGAACGCGAAACCCGCCGGAGCGTCGTCCGGTGTCGAATGCGACACCACCACGACCGGGACCCCCATCGGGTGCCGGCCGCCCCACCCGTGGGTGATGTCGTAGAGGTGGCGGCCCGCGATCAGCGCGCCGACGCGGGACATCGCTTCGCGCATGTACTCCGCGCTCGCCGGTGACATGCGGAACGTCGCCCACTCCACGGCGGTGGGCACCTCGACGTCACCGTTGCCCATCCAGCCGAACAGCAGGTCGATGCCGTCGCCGCGGTCGGCGATGAAGCCGTCGAGGGACATGGACATGTTGGCGATGACCTTGCTCATCTGCACTCCTCAATCTGGTGAACCGGACAGGAACCCACTGTGCGGCCGCGGCGGCGCGGAAATATCGGCCACCTGGCCACCGTCCGGGATGGCACACTGATCCGCGATGTCAGCCACCCTGCCGCCGCAGCTCACCCCGTTCGTCGGGCGGGAGGTGGAGCTGGCCGCGCTCACCGCGGAACTCGCCGCGCACCGGCTGGTGACCGTGGCGGGTCCGGGCGGCTGCGGCAAGACCCGGCTGGCCTTGCGGGTGGCCGAGTCCCACGACGAGGTCCGCTGGGCCGACCTCACCGCCACCTCCGATCCGGCCGTCGTGCCGAAACTCCTGGCCGAGGCGACCGGCACCCTCCGCACCCCGGACCACGGCTCGCTGGCCCGGCAGATCGGCGACCGCCGGATGCTCGTGTGCCTGGACAACTGCGAGCACGTCCTCACCGCCGCTGCCGAAGCCGCCGTGGAGCTCGTCAGCGGCTGCCCGAACGTCACCGTCCTGGCCACCAGCCGGGAGCCGCTGGGCGTGCCCGGGGAACGGATCTGGCGGGTGCCCTCCCTCAGCTCCGCTGACGCCGTCGCCCTGTTCCGCGCCCGGTCCGGCACGGGCGAAACCGCGGCGACGAGCGTCCTGTGCGCCCGGCTGGACGGGATCCCGCTGGCGATCGAGCTCGCCGCCGCCTGGTCCGGGACCCTGTCCGTCCCGGAGATCCTCGACGGTCTCGACGACCGGTTCGCCCTGCTCGTGCGCGGCCCGCGCGGGGTGGCGGCGCGGCACCAGACGCTCGCGGCGTCCATGGCCTGGAGCCACGACCTGCTCAGCGACGCCGACCGCGTGCTCTTCCGCCGGCTCGGTGTCTGCACCGGCGGGTTCACCCTCGGTGCGGCCACCGGCGTGTCCGGTCTGCCGCGAACGGACGTGCGCGCCGGGCTCGGCCGGCTGGTCGACACCTCGCTCGTCATCGCGGACACGACGGGCGCTGTCACGCGCTACCGGATGCTGGAGACGATCCGGCAGTACGCCCTCGCCCGGCTGGTGTCCTCGGGCGAGGAGGACGAGATCCGCGGCCGGCACCTCGGCACCTTCCTCGCGATCGTCGAGGAGGCCGAGCCGCTGCTGGAGACCGACAAGGACGCGTGGCGCGCGGCGGTCGGCCCCGATCAGGAGAACCTGCATGCCGCGATCGAGTACGGGCTCGCCGCGGATCCCGGACGCGGGCGGCGGCTCGCCGCGGGGCTGGCCTGGCTGTGGCATCTCAACGGGCGCGGCCACGAGGGCATGACGCTGCTGCGCCGGGCCCTCGACCGCGGCCCGGACGGCACCGAGCTGCAGGCCCGGCTGCTGACCGGCCTCGCCCTCGTCGCCGACACCACCCAGCAGCTGGGCCCGGACCACGATGCGACCCGGGCGGCCCTGGCGATCGTCCCGGACGACGGCCTCGCCACCCTCCTGGCCGCGCTCGGCGAGCTGATGCGGGACTTCGCCGCCGCGACGCGACTCGCCGAGCGGGCCCGCAGCGCCCACGGCGGTTTCGTCCGCGACGGGGCGACCGCGTTGCTGGGCATCATCGCCCACCTGCGGGACGACCACGCGGCCGCGGTTCCGCTGCTGGAGACCGCGGTGGCGGGTCTGCTGCCCCGCGGAGACCGCGGCGTCGCCTCGACCGCGCTGTCCTTCCTCGCGTCGAGCGCCCTCTACACCGGGCACCTCACCCGGGCGCGTGAGCTCGCCGCGGAGGGTGTGCGGGTGGCCCGGCCGCTCGAGGACTACCACCGCATCGGCTCGGCGACGAGCGTCCTCGCGATGATCGAGGGCACGGCGGGGAACCTGACCGCGGCCGCGGCCGCGCTCGACCCGATGGTCCGGCTGGTCGAGGGCGCCGGGTCGGCGCCCTTCGTGCCCGGGCTGGCTGTCGCGAAGGGCTATCTGCACCTGTGGTCGGGCGAGCCGTGCGAGGCGATCGGCTGGTTCCGCCGGGAGCGCACCCCGCCCGCGCTGGTCGGGCTTGCGGAAGCTTTGCGGTTGACCGGGGACCGCGAAGCGGCGGCCGCGGTCGCCGGAGACGCTCTCGGTGCCGCCCGGCAGGCCGGGATGCCGAGAGTGGTCGCGGACGCGCTCGAACAGTCCGCCTTCCTCACCGGTTCGGCGGACCTGCACCACGAGGCGCTGGCGATCCGCGTGGAGCACGGGTTGTGGTGGTGCTGCTTGAGCAGCTTGGCGGCGTTGTCCACCGAGGACGAGCCGCTACGGCAGGCAGTGGAACGCGCGAAGCGGGACCTCGGCCTGCCGCACGGCCCGGTGCCCGGCAACGCGATGCCGCTCGAGGACGCCATCGGCTACGCGCGCCGCGCCCGCGGCAGGCGTGGCCGGCCGGCGAGCGGCTGGGCGAGTCTCACCCCGACCGAGGAGAGTGTGGTGCGCCTGGCCGTGCAGGGCCTGAACAACCCCGAGATCGGGGCGCGGTTGTTCATGAGCCGCAGCACGGTCAAGACGCACCTGTCGCACATCTACGCCAAGCTCGGTGTCACGAACCGGACCGAGCTCGCCGCGCAGGCTGCCGCTCAGCCGATGACGTAGAGCCACCACCGCTGGGAGGCTGGGCTCGACGCGTGGTACAAGCACTCGTAGCCCCGCGCGCCACCGACGGTGACCTGCGGTTTCCCGACCGCCTCGCACCTGGCCTTCGTCGCGTACTTGCCGTCCGGCTCCTGGGCGGCGGCCGTGCCCGCGCTCGCGAGCACGATCCCGAGCGAAGCCGCGAGGACCGTCCCCGCCGCGGCCAGACGTTTCACATCAATTCGATAGTTCACGTGATCTTTTAACCACAGCCGGGCAAGCTGCGCCGCGGTCAGTGGCAATTGCCCCAGGTGTCGGAGGGGCCCGCGCTGTCCGTCTCCGGGTTCACCCAGACGCTACCGAAGAACCGGATACACCGGTCCCGCGCGAAGGCCTGGACCGCCGAGTAGTACTTGTAGTCCCCCCACTGGCCCTTCGTCGCTCCACCTTGGACCTCGAGATGAGCACCGGTTCTGGTCGCCGTACCGACGTTCAGGCGCTTGATGGTGACGACGCAGTTGTACCCGGTGGCCGCGTTGTACATCAGGTAGACGTCAGCCGCGTGGCCTTTCCAGCTGTTGATGGCGTAGCGACCGCGGGTCGAAGCCTGCTGCCAGCTCCCACCGAAGTCATGGGCGCACGCACCGGCCGCGGTATAGGGGTTGGAGGCGGCGCTCGCGGTACCGCCGCCCACGATCATCGTCATGGCCGCGAGAACCGGCACCAACAAGGACAGCACGAGTTTTTTCACACCAGCATCCTGGCCTGCCCGGTGCACCGTTCCCGGGCGCACGATCGCTCAGGGCGACCGGCCTGACCTGGACACATGTGGCCTCCTACGGGAGGGGTACTGGTGGCCTTCGGTGGCGTGGAGGCGCCGTCAGGGGTTGACGGCCAGGAAGATGAAGCTCGCGAGCAGGGCGAGGTGGACGCCGCCCTGCAGGGGGGTGGCACGGCCGGGCACCACGGTCAGCACGCCGGTCACCACGGTGAGCGCGAGCAGCACCAGGTGGGTGCTGCCGAGCCCGAGCACCAGCGGGCCGGGGAGCCAGATCGAGGCGAGGGCGATCACCGGGATGGTCAGGCCGATGCTGGCCATCGCCGAGCCGAGCGCCAGGTTGAGGCTGGTCTGGATCCGGTCGCGGTTGGCGGCCCGCACCGCGGCGAGGGTTTCCGGCAGCAGGACGAGCAGAGCGATCACCACACCCACCACCGCGTGCGGCAGGCCGGCGTCGTCGACGCCCTTTTCGATCGCCGGGGACACGACCTTCGCGTCACCGACCACCGCCACGAGCGCGATCAGCAGGAAGACCAGGCTGAACCAGGCCGCGCCCGGGGCGGGCGGGTCGGCGTGCTCATCGGCGCCCTGCTTGACGGGGAGGAAGTAGTCGCGGTGGCGGTAGGTCTGCATGGCGACGAACAGGCCGTACAACACGAGCGAGGCCACGCCGGCGAAGGCCAGTTGCGCGGGCGAGAACTCCGGACCGGGACGGCTGGTCGTGAAGGTCGGCAGGACCAGGCTCAGCGTGGCCAGCGTCGCGACCGTCGCCAGTGCGGCCCCGGCGCCTTCGGCGTTGAACACCGCGACCCGGTGCCGCAGCGCGCCGATCAGCAGCGACAGTCCGAGGATGCCGTTGCAGGTGATCATCACCGCGGCGAACACGGTGTCCCGCGCCAGGGTGGCACCCTTCGCCCCGCCATCGGCCATCAGGGTGACGATCAACGCGACTTCGATCACCGTGACGGCGACGGCCAGCACGAGCGACCCGAACGGTTCACCGACCCGGTGGGCCACGACCTCCGCGTGGTGCACCGCCGCCAGGACGGCCGCGGCCAGGCAGAGCGCGACCACGATGACGAGCAGCAACGGCAGTGCCCGGTTCCAGCTGAGCAGCAGGGCGACGACGGCCACCGACGGGCCCAGGACGGTCCAGTCGGTCAGCAGAGATCGAATGCGGGCGCCCACGGGCCCACCCTGCCACAGCGATCGCGGCGGGGCCGGACTTGCGCGCGACGGCGGACTGTGGTGCCCTGTCACCCCTGGGTGGATGTTTTCACGCGATCGAGCGACAAGTAACGAGGAAGGTAAGCCCTGTGTCGACGGGTGCCCACAGTCTGGGAACCGGAAGCGGGGCGACGACCGTCGCCGAACTGCTCGCACGCAGTGATCGTCCGGTTCAGCGGAGTCACGGCCATACGCGAGTCCCCGAGCCCTCCCCCGTCGAGACGACCATGCCGACCATGGTTGCCGCGATCTCGGTGCTCGACTCGAAATCCCCGCGCCGGCTGGAGCGGCCTCCGGTCGCGAGCACCACCGGCATGCGGGTGTTCGGCACCGGCTCGTTCGGCTCCGCCGGCACGGTCGGCGCCACCCTCCGGGGTGCCGACGAGGGCAGCCGCGCGGGACGGACCACCGCACCCGGCACGATGTCCGGCGAGAAGACCCCCGCGGCGCTCGCGACCACCCCGGTCGCCCCGCCGCCACCGCCGGCTCTGCCTGTTCCGGAGCCCGCGGCGGCCGTCGGGGCGGCCGGGACCATCGTGTTCGAGGCGTGCATCCCCCGCCAGGAACCGGGCGAGCCGAGCGAGCCGTTGGTCGTGCCGGTCGATGAGGACGCCGAGGCGCAGCCCGTGAAGGAACGGCGGAACCGCCCGTTGCTCCTCGCGACCGCGGGCGCCGGGCTCACCCTCGCCGGGGCGATGCTCGTCGGCGGGTGGATCACCGGCCACGGCGGCACGCCGGAGCCGGTCAGCCTCGCCGGTGGCCACGCCGCGCCACCGGAACCGGCCGCCCCCAACGGCGGCGGACAGGTGGAGTCCATGCCACCCCAGGGCCAGTTCAGCGGCATCCTGCCGATCGCCGCGACCAAGCAGGCCGCTCCGCGAACGGCGGCACCGAAGGCGGCCGCGCCGGCGAACACCACGAAGAAAACGGCCGGCCGGCAGGCGCCCAAGCAGGCCCGGCAGCAGCCGACGCCGCAGTTCAGCCTGCCGCAGTACGACATCCCACGCGACTGGAGCGCCTACGAGCGCTACTTCGAACACGGCTACGGGCACGGCTACGACCATCACGACCGCGGCGACCGCCGCCACCGCTGACGTGTTGACGCTCCCGGCCGCGGGAGCGGATCATCGCCGGTGATGAGCGTCTACGACGACCGGCCGTGGCTGGCGCGCTACGCGCCGGGGCAGCCGGCGGGGATCACCGTCGAGCACGACAGCGCGCTGGCCATGTTCCGGGCGTCGGTCGCGCGCGATCCCGACGGTGCGATCCTCCGCTACTTCGGCGGCCGGATCACCCTGCGCGAGCTGGACGACCTCACCGACGCGTTCGCCGCCGGGATCACCGGCGCCGGGTTCGGCCCGGGCGAGCGGGTCGCGATCTACGTGCAGAACGTGCCGCAGTTCGTGATCGCCCAGGTCGGCACGTGGAAGGCGGGCGGGATCGCGGTGCCGGTCAACCCGATGAACCGGGAACGCGAACTGGGCCAGGTGCTCACCGACTGCGGCGCGACCGTGCTGGTCACCCTCCACTCGCTGTGGCACGAGGTGGCCGCGAAGGTCGTGCCCGGGACGGCGGTGCGGACGGTCCTGACGACGTCCGAATCGGAGTACCGGGCGGCCCCCGCCGATCCGGTGGACTGCCCGGGCACCGTCGATCTGGCCGGGATGCTCACGCGGTTCCGCGGGGTGGCGCCGCCGGAGGTGACGCTCGGACCGGACGACATCGCGTTCCTCACCTACACGTCCGGGACGACGGGACCGCCGAAGGGCGCGATGTCCACGCACCGCAACGTCGTCTTCAACGCCCAGACCTACCGGGACTGGGTGGGCATCGGCAGCGGCGACGTCATCCTCGGCGTCGCGCCGTTGTTCCACATCACCGGGCTGATCGCGCACGTCGCGGTCGCCCTGCTGACCGGCGCGCCGCTGGTGCTGATGCACCGGTTCGACGCGGCCGAGACCCTGCGCACGGTGCGGGCCGAGGGTGCCACGTTCACCATCGGGTCGATCACGGTGTTCATCGCATTGATGAACGCGCCCGGCGCCGACCGGGAGGCGCTGGCGAGCCTGACGAAGATCTACTCCGGCGGGGCGCCGATCCCGCCCAGCACGGTCACGGCGTTCCAGGCGATGTTCGGCACCTACATCCACAACTGCTACGGCCTGACCGAGACGACCTCGCCGTCCCACGCCGTGCCGTTCGGGTCGGTCGCCCCGGTGGACCCGGCCTCGGGCGCGTTGTCGGTCGGGGTGCCGGTGTACGACACGGTGGTCCGCGTGGTCGACGACGGCGGTCACGACGTGCCGGCCGGCGAGGTGGGCGAGCTGGTGACGTCGGGGCCGCAGGTGGTGGCCGGGTACTGGGGAAAGCCGGCGGAGACGGAGAAAGCTCTTCCCGGCGGCCGGTTGCACACCGGTGACGTCGGGTACATGGACGAGCAGGGCTGGTTCTACGTGGTGGACCGCAAGAAGGACCAGATCAACGCGGGCGGGTACAAGGTGTGGCCCCGTGAGGTCGAGGACGTGCTGTACGAACACGAGGCCGTGCGGGAAGCCGCGGTGGTCGGCGTGCCCGACGAGTACCGCGGCGAAACGGTGAAGGCGTTCGTCAGCCTGCGGCCCGGACATTCGGTGGGGGCCGACGAGCTGATCGCGTTCTGCCGCGCCCGGCTGGCGGCCTACAAGTATCCGCGGCAGGTGGAGTTCCTGGCGGAGCTGCCGAAGACGGTGTCGGGCAAGCTGCTGCGCCGCGCACTGCGGAGCGGGTGACGGCGCGCGCCGCTGAGACCGCGCCCACCGACGCCTTGTGATCATCGAACACCTGTTCTAGCGTCGTGCACGGAGGGTGAGGAGTGCGCGATGAACCGGCAGGACGAGGAAGACCGACTGGAGCGGAAACGGATCGCCGAGCTGGCGGACCAATGGCGCTCGCTGGCGGGTGCGCTGCCGTTCTGGACCCAGGCGCGCGAGGGTGAGGAGATCGTGCTGCGCAACCAGTTCGGCGACGAGCTGCTGGTGACCTTGCACGGCCGGTGGGCACAGCATTTCGCGCAGTACTTCGGGGCGCTGCAGAAGACCGCCGGATGCGCGCTGGCCGAGCTGCTGTGGACGATCGGCGGTCACGGCGACTCGGTGCAGATCCGGCGGCAGGCACGCGATCTGCTGCGCGCGATGCTGCTGGAGGAGCCGCGCCCACCCGGCCGATCGCGGTGACGGTGCGTGACAGTCCACACCGGACCGTTCAGGACCAGTGGGCCAGGAAACGCTCGGCGGCCCGGTCCGCGGGCACGCCATGCGGGGTCTCCGGCCACAGCTCGACCGCCGCGTGCGGGAGCGTGCGCGCGCGGGCCAGCGCACGCCGCCAGTCGTGCACCACGGTGCGCCCGGCGAGGATCACCAGCGCCGGCACCCGCAGATCCCGCAGCCGCCGGCCGGTGAAGGGAACCGGCCGGGGCAGCGCGATCCGGAAGTGCTGCATGCCCGCACTGATCAAGCGGCCTTCGACGCAGCCGGCCGGGTCGCCGTCCTGCCCGGCGATCCAGGCGAGGAACCGCGGCCGGGCCCAGCTGGACACGTAGGGCAGACCGGCCGGCACGGCCCGCAGCACCACGCCGAGCGGCAGTGGCGCGAAGGTCGCGACCGGGTCGGCCAGAGTCATCGACGCGACCCGCTCCGGACGGCGGACCGCCAGGTTGCACGCCAGCCAGCCGCCCGTCGAGAGGCCGAAGAGGTGCGCCGCACCGAGGCCGAGTCCGGCGAGCGTCTCGTCCAGCCAGCGCGCCTGGTCCTCGCCGTCGCGGATCGGAGCGGTCTGCGCGCTGCGGCCGGGCTCGCCGAGAAGATCCACGGCGTACACCCGATGCCGCCGGACCAGCGAGGGAATCGCGGTCCGGCACCCGACGACGGTGCCGCACCGGACGGGCAGCAGCACCAGCGGTTGCCCGCCGGCGCCGAAACGATACACGCGGACAGTCCCGAACGCGGTCGGCACGTCGTGCACCGCGGCCGGTTCCGGCAGGGCACGCAGCCCCTCGTCGTAGACCGCGTCGTAGCGCGCCCGGTCGCTCGCCGAGCGGAAACCGCCGAGCCGATCCCGTCCCACGCGTCCCGAAACTACCCGTGTTCCCTTGCTGACAGCGCGTTTCACCGCACAACCCCGGCACCCATGATCGAATCCGGCCGCTACCGTGGAGGCATGTTCGGTTTGGCCGCGGTCTGGGCGGAACGGTCGTCCCGCCGGACGTTGAACTCTCTGCACAGCCAGCTCGGAGCCGCGGGGCTCGTCGCCGCCGTGGCCGCCGCGCCCGGGCTCGCCGCGGTGGTCGACCAGCACTCGGCCGCGGTGCGCGACATCCTGGCCGCGGGGGTCGAGGGATCGACGGCGGTCGCGGGTGTCGTGCTGCTCGCCGGCTACGCCCGGGGCCTGCTCGACCAGGCCCGCGAAGCCGGATGGCGGCTCACCGTGCCGCACGGGCCCGAGACCGGCCCGATGGACTGGCTCACGTTCCGCCTGCTCGCGGTCTGCTCGCTGGCCAGCTCGATGGACGATCCGGGCTACCGCAAGGGCTTCGAGCTCGAACTCCGCTGACGCGAGGACGGCCGGCCCGTCACCGGACCGGCCGTCCCGCTCTGCTTCCCCGGCTACCGGAAGCTCTCCGGTGGCCGGGCGGTCGCGCCGCTGTCCGACCCCGCCGAACCGGTGGGGCGGCTCATCTCCTCGGTCGGGGCCTCCGCGGTGCTCGCGCGGGTGGCGTCCTCCCGACCGCGCTGGTAGGCGTCGGCGTGCGCCTTCGCCGCGGGAATCTGCTCCTCGGCGCGACCCAGCCAGCGCTCCCAGCGCTGCTGCATCGGCTTCACCAGACCACCGCCCATGCCGACGATGACGACACCGGCGACCATCGCGAGCGCGGTGACCAGCACCGGCGTGGTCACCGTCGTGGCGACACCGATCTGGTTCAGCGCGGCGATGATACCCAGCGCCCAGATGAAGACCGCGGCGATCGTCCCCAGCGTCTTGCCGTAGGACAGGCCGCCGAGGGCACCGCTGATCAGGTCCTTCACCGCGCGGGCGATCGCACCGGCGATGACCACGATGATGATGGCGACCGCGGCCTTCGGCAGCCATGCGACGATGCCCGCGAGGAGCCCGCTCACCGGGTTCGGGCCCCACACGCCGAAGGCGAACTGCAAGGTGATCAGCAGGATCGCGTAGTACACCAGCTTGGCGATGATGTCCGACGCGTCGTACTTGCTCTTCGAGAGCATCTGCTTGATACCACCACGCTCGACCACCCGGTCGAACCCCACCCGCTCGAGCACCTTCTCCACGATCTTGCTCAGCGCCTTGGCGATGAACCAACCGATCGCCAGAATCACCAGGAACGCGACGAACTTCGGCACGAAGGTCGCGACCGCGCTCCAGGCGTTGGACACACCCTGGCCGAAGTCGACGGCCGCCAGGTTGGACGTTGCCACTGGCCTCTCTCCTTCCGTTGCACGAGCAACCCGCGCCCCGTTTCTGAAGCGCTTTCGAGGGAGTGGCTACCCACGCCCGCCTGGGCCACACCTGCCGGACCAGCGACTGTCCCCCACATGTGTGATGTGCGTCCTAGCCCAGACGGCGGCCCAATCCACCGTCGACCGGCAATTTCACGGCGGTCGAGAAGGTCGCGCCGAAGGCGAGGAACAGCGCCGCGTCGGCGACCTCGCCGGGATGTGCGTGACGCTTCATCGGCGTCTGCTCGTCGCCGATCTCCCGGAACGCCGCGCGGTCGGCGTCGGTTGCTTCCGTGACGCCCATGGTCGGTGTGTCGGTGAATCCCGGCGCGACCGCGTTCACCCGGATCCCGCGCGGGAGCAACTCCGCGGCGAGCACCTGCGCGAACGACCACACCGCCGCCTTGGACCCGGCGTAGGCGGCCATGCCGGGGTAGCCGCCTTCGTCCGCGACCGAGCTGGTGAACACGATCGCGCCACCCTCGGCGACCAGCGGGGCCAGCCGCTGCGCGGTGAAGAACGCACCCTTCGCGTTGACGGCGAAGGTGCGGTCGTAGACGTCCTCCGTGGTTTCCTCGACGGTCCGCAGGTAGGACACGCCCGCGTTCACGAACACGGCGTCCACCTGGCCGAACTCCGCCGCCACCCGGTCGCCGAGCGCGGCGATCTGCGTCAGGTCGGAGGTGTCGGACCGGACGACACGGGCGGCCAGCTCCGCGCGCGCGGCCTCGATGTTGCGTTCGTTGTAGCCGGTGAGCAGCACCTCCGCGCCACCGTCGAGCAGCGCGTCGACGATCGCCCGCCCGATGCCGTGGGTGCCACCGACGACGACGGCTTTCTTGCCTTGGTAGTTCACTGGTTCTCCTTTGGGGTGCGGATCAGTTCGACGATGCCGGTCAGGTCCTCGGCACCGTGGCCCCCCGCGACGCGCTCGGTCATCAGCGCGTGCAGGGGCAGCAGCAGGTCGGGGCGCAAGCCCTGTTCCCTGCTGACGTCGATGAGGTTCGGGAAGGCCGCGGCCTGCATCGCCAGGTTCGAGACCACCCCGGTGGCGCAGTCGCCGGTGTCGATCTGCTCGGCGAAGCGCGGCAGGTTCGCAGCCATCGCGGCGAGCCACTGCTGGAGCATCGGCACGAAGTCACGTGCCGCCACGCCCTCCGAACCGGCCAGGGCGAACGCCTGCAACGCCCCGCCGAAGAGGCCGTACATGCCGGCCAGCAGGGCCAGGTCGAACAGCGCGGCCAGCCCGGGCTCGGCGCCCAGGAACTGCGGCGTGCCCAGGACGGCCAGCGTGTCGCGGTACCGGTCGAACGCGGGCTGCGAGCCGGAGTACAGCAGCATGGCCTGGTCGGTGCCGATGCCCGGCGGGACGGCCATGATGCCGCCGTCGACGTACTCGGCACCCCTGCAGGCGACCGATTCCGCGAGTTCGCGAGCCTGCCGCGGGGTGCCGTTGCTCACGTTCACCACGGTCCGGCCGGCCAGGTCGACGCCGGCGAGGACGTCGGAGACGACCGCGTTGTCGAGCAGACATACGACGACCAGCGGGGCGGCGGCGACGGCTTGCTCGACCGTGGCGGCTTCGTGTGCACCGCCCTCGACGAGGGGCTTCGCTTTCCCCGCGGTGCGGTTCCAGACCGTGGTGCGCCGACCGGCGCCGAGGAAGGCGGCGGCGAGCGCCTGCCCCATCGCGCCGAGACCGAGCACGGTCACGTCGGTAGCGGGTGTTTCCATGCCGTCCACCCTGTCGCGCACCGCTTTCGGTTCGGTTCCGGTTTTCTGTCGGTGGTCGTCGTTACCCTGGTGAGGTGCGATTCGGGGTGCTCGGCCCGCTGACGGTGTGGGGAGCGGACGGGCTGCCCGTTCGCGTGCCCGAGCGGAAGATCCGCGCGCTGCTCGCGGATCTGATCGGGCAACGGGGACGGCCGGTGGCGGCGAGCCGGCTGATCGACGACGTATGGGGCAGTGAGCTGCCGGTGCACCCGGCGGCGGCGTTGCAGACGAAGGTGTCGCAACTGCGGCGGGTGCTGGAGCAGGCCGAACCCGGCGGCCGGGGTCTGGTGGTGTCGCGGCCACCGGGCTACCTGCTGCGGGCCGAGCCGGAGTCGGTGGATGCGGACCGCTTCACGGCGCTGGTCGAGCAGGCGCGGGCGGCCGGTGACCCCCGCGCGAAATCGGCGTTGTTCGCCGAGGCACTGGGGTTGTGGCGGGGTCCGGCGTACGCGGACTTCGCCGACGAGGAGTTCGCGCGGCCGTTCGCCCAGCAGCTGGAGGAGCAGCGGCTGGCCGCGCTGGAGGAGCACGCCGAGGTCCGGCTCGACCTCGGCGAGCACGCCGAGCTCGCCGACGAGCTGGGCGAGCTGGTGCGCCGGCACCCGCTCCGCGAACGGCTGCGGGCGGTCCACCTGCGTGCCTTGTACGCGGCGGGGCGCCCGGCGGAGGCGCTCGCGGGGTTCGCCGACCTGCGGGCGCGGCTGGCGGACGAGCTGGGTCAGGACCCGAGCCCGGAGCTGGCGGCGCTGCACCGGGCGATCCTGGCCCAGGACCCGGCGCTGGACCCGTGGCCGGCGGGCAACCTGCCCGCACCGGTGGGCGAGTTGCTCGGCCGGGAGGTGCACCAGGCCGAGGTGGGCGACCTGCTCGCCGCGCACCGCCTGGTCACCCTCACCGGGCCGGGTGGGGTGGGCAAGACCCGGCTGGCGCTGGCCGTCGCCGCCCGGGCCGGCGGCGGCGCGCCCGACGGGGTGTGGCTCGCCGAGCTCGCCGGGCACCAGGGCCCGCCGGCCACGCTCGTGGCCACGGTGCTCGACGTGCGCGACGACACGAAGCTGGCGGAGGCGCTGCGCGCGAAGCGTCTCCTGCTGGTGCTGGACAACTGCGAGCACCGGGCGGACGAGGTCGCCGGACTCGTCCGCACGCTGCTCGGCGCGGCGCCGGGTCTGCGGATCCTCGCCACCAGCCGGGAACCACTCGGCCTGGCCGGTGAGGTCCTGTACGCGGTGCCGCCGCTCGATCCGCCGAGTGCCGCCGAGTTGTTCGCCGTCCGGGCCGGGACAGCCCGGACGGCGGACAACGCGGTGGCGGTAGCGGAGATCTGCCGCAGGCTCGACGGCTTGCCGCTGGCCCTCGAGCTGGCGGCCACCCGGGCGCGGGCGCTGGGTGTCCACGAGCTGCGGAAACGACTGGACGACCGATTCCGGTTGCTGGCGCACGGCCACCGCGGTGCGCCGGCCCGGCAACAGACCTTGCGGGCGGTGATCGACTGGAGCTGGGAACTACTCACGGACGACGAACGGCGGGCGCTGCGGCGCCTCGCCGTGCAGGCCGACAGCTGCGGCCTGCACGTGGCCGAGGCGGTGTGCGGCGGTGCCGACGTGCTCGCGCGACTGGTCGACAAGTCGCTGGTCGCGATGATCGAGACACCGTCCGGTCCGCGGTACCGGCTGCTCGAATCCGTCGCCGCGTACGGACTGGAGCGGCTCGCCGAGGCCGGCGAGGCCGGGACCGAACGACAGCGGCACCTCGACCACTACCTGGCGCTGGCCGAGGAGGCCGAGCCCGGGCTGCGCGGTGCTGGTCAGCGGGGCTGGCTCGACACGCTCGACGCGGATGCGGCGAACCTGCGCGCGGCGCTGGACCACGCCGTGCGGCACGGGCAGGCCGAGCACGCCCTGCGTCTGGTGAACGCGCTGAGCTGGTACTGGTTCCTCCGCGGACGGCTGCGGGAGGGGCACCGGTCGATCACAGCCGCCCTCGCGGTCGACGGTCCGGCGCCGACGCTGCTGTGGGCGCGCGCGCAGGCGTGGCAGGCGGGGTTCGCGGCGCAGCTCGGTGACGAGCCGGGGTTGTCCGAGCAGGCCGACAAGGTCCTGACGCGGTACGACGACCTGGACGATCCGCCCGGTCAGGCGCGGGCGCGCTGGTTCCTGACGATGAGCCTGATCGGCTCCGGAGACCTGCCGAAGGGTGCCGAGCGCATCAACCGCGCGCTGGCGGGGTTCCGCGCGCTGGGAGACCGATGGGGTGTCGCCGCGGCCTTGTGCACGCGTGCCGCACAGGCACGGCCGCGGGGTGACCTGGCGGCGGCGCGGCGGGACGCGGAAGCGAGCGCGGCCCTGTTCGCCGACCTCGGGGACCGGTGGGGTGTGGTGAAGACGCGCGAAGTGCTGAGCTCGCTGGCGGAAATCGCCGGCGATTACCCTCGCGCCGCCGAACTGCACCGCGAGGGTCTGCGCAACGCCGAGGAGCTGGGCATGTGGACGGAGGCGTCCTACCAGCTGTCGGGTCTCGGCCGGATCGCGTTGCTGCAGGGCGATTTCGCGGCCGCGGACGATTTCCACGAGCGGGCACGCCGGCTGGCCGCACGACATTCCCACAAGCGCGGCGAGCAGTTCGCCGAGGTGGGGCTGGGCCTGAGCGCGCGACGGCAGGGCAAGCTCGACGAGGCCGACGCGCATCTGCGCCGGTGGCTCGACTGGTGCCGCCGGATGGACGGTGATCTCGGGGTGGCATTGATCCTCGCGGAGCTGGGGTTCACGGCCGAGCAGCGGGGTGACGTCCCGGCGGCGCTGGCCCTGCACGCGGAAGGCCTGACGGCGGCCCGCAACACCGGCGACCCCCGCGCGATCGCGCTGGCGCTGGAAGGTTCCGCGGGCGCCTGGGCTCTCGCCGGGCGGGCCGGTCACGCCGCCCGGCTCCTGGGGGCAGCCACTGCTCTCCGCGAAGCCACCGGTGCGCCGCTACCCGCCGCCGAACGGCACGACGTCGACCGCATCGCGGCCCGGCTCACCACCGCCCTCGGCCGCCACCAGTTCCAGGTCCACTTCGCCGACGGCAGAGCGCTGGATCCGGCGCACGCCGCGAACATACCCACGGATCCCCTGTCCACGGTAGACAGTCGCGGTTGACGGCCGCGCGGGCCGGTTTCCCCACGCCGCGCTACCCCGCACCGCCACGCACACCGCCACGCACACCACGGTCGGCACTCCCTAGCCGGCCGCGGACCGGGCCGGCCGTCGCGCCGGGACCGCTACCCGCCCCAGGTCCTCGGCCACCACGATCTCCCCGCCGAAGGTCTCCGCCGCCTCGGCGCGGAACTGCTCGGGGTCGGCGTAGCGCTGCGAAAAGTGCGTCAGCACCAGCTTCCGCACCCCGCACTCGGCCGCCACCCGCCCGGCTTGTGCCGCCGTCAGGTGGCCGTATTCGGTGGCCAGCGCGGCGTCCGCGGCGCGGAACGTCGCCTCGATCACCAGCAGATCGGCCCCGTCGGCCAGCTCGAACACCCCGTCGCACAGCCGGGTGTCCATGACGAACGGGAACCGCTGGCCCCGGCGCGGCTCGCTCGCCTCGGCCAGCTCGATCCGGCGCCCGTCGAGCTCGAGGAAGCCCTCGCGTTGCATTCGCCCGACCGCCTGGCCGGACACGCCGAGCGCCGCCAGCCGCTCGGGCAGCATCCGCCGGCTGTCCGGCTCGATCAGCTGGTACCCGAACGACTCCACCGGATGCGACAGCCGCCGGGCCACCAGCTTCCCGAACGCTCCCCGCGCGATCTCCCCCGGCTCCGAAACCGGCGCCTCGACCAGCTCCGCCGTCTCGTGGAACACGCTCGCGCGCCGCAACCGCCCGAAGTACTCCGCGCCGGACGCCGGGAAATGCGCGGTCACGGGGTGCCGCACCCCGTCCAGCGACAGCCGCTGCACCACGCCCGGCACTCCCAGGCAGTGGTCGCCGTGGAAGTGGGTCAGGCAGATCCGCGTGATCGAACTCGCGGGCACCCCGGCGAACAGCATCTGCCGCTGCGTGCCCTCCCCCGGATCGAACAACAGCCCTTCGCCGTCCCAGCGCAGCAGGTACCCGTTGTGGTTCCGCGTCCGGGTCGGCACCTGGCTCCCGGTCCCCAGCACCACCAGCTCGCGCACAGACATCCCCCGACCCTAAGCCGCCCGTCCCGGCCCGGGTGCGGAATTCGGCTCAGGCACCGCCGGGTACGAGACCACGCAGCCGCAACGCCATCCACAACTCCGTCCGGACGTCCGGGTCGTCCAGGTCCCGGCCGGTCAGCTCGGCCACCTTCGCCATCCGGTTCCGCAGCGTGTGCCGGTGCACGCCCAGGCGCGTGGCCGCCGGATCCCACTGCCCGTGCGACCGCAACCACTCCGCGAGCGACACCAGCAAGTCGCCCCGCCCAGCCGCGTCGTGCCGCTCCACCGGCTCCAGCACCGTGGCCGCAAACGCTTGCGCGTCCTCCGCCGGCAGCAACGACACCAGGTCACCGCGGAATCGCACCAGCTCCCCGTTCGCCGCCACGCTCACCGCATGCCGGTGTGCGGCAGCCAGATCCGCGTACCCGCGTGCTGCCGCGACCCCGCCCGTCAGCCCCGCCATCCGGTACCCCTCGGGAGCGATCGCCACCACGAACCCGTCCAGCTCCGCGCAGAACGCCGGACCACCGTCGAGTGCGTCGAGCGCCCGCTCGGCCGGTCCGGTCAACGCGAACACCTCCACCGGCTCCGGCGGCAGCTCGACGATTTCCGCGACCAGCGCACGCTGCCCGGCCAGTAGCAGCCGCATCAGGGCGGTCCGCAGGCGCCGCTGGGCGTCCTCGACGCCACGCACCCGCGCCAGCGCCAGCGTGAGCAGCGAAGCGGCCGCGCTCAGCACGTGCCGGCTGGTCCGGTCGAACGGCTCGGGCCGCCCGGCCACGAGGAACCCGTGGTGCCGCAGCACCTGGACGACGACGTGCTGCCCGTCCACCTCGAAGCTCGCGCTCGCCGGGCCGCCACGCAACCGCGCCAGCTCGGCCGTGACCGACGCGAGCCGAGTCGCCGCGGCCGCGGGCGCGGAGCGCACCACCGTCCCGCGGCGGTCGATCAGCAGGACGAACCCGTCGAGCAGCCGCGCGAGGCGCCGCACCGCGGCGTCCGGCCCGCGCAACGCGGCGCGCGTCAGCTCCTGCTGGGCCGCGTTCGTGGCGGTGACCTCGGCGTAGGAGTCCGCGGCGAGCGCCGCCGACACCGCCTTGCTGATCGCGATGAACGGCGTGCGCCGCGGCACCTCGAGCAGCGGCATGCCGGCCGCGGCCGCCGCTCGCACGAGTTCGCGCGGCACCCCGGCGTGGCTCAGGCCGATGCCGAATCCCAGGCCGGCCAGCCTCCGTTCGGTCAGCCGCGCCACGTACGCGGCGTCGCTCACCAGCCGCAGTCCGGTGGTGAGCAGCAGTTCACCGCCTTCGAGGAACGGCGTCGGGTCGTCCAGCTCGCTGACGTGCACCCAGCCGACCGCGCGGTCCAGCCCCGGCTCCCCGGCCAGGACGCGCAGCCCGAGCGCGGGATCGGCGAGCAGCCGCCGCAGGGTCACCGGCATGCCACCACTCTGCCACTTCGTCCAGGTCTGCGGCACCGGGTTGGCCAGTTCGGCCATTTCCGTCCGGTGTGGCCGGACCGATGCTGGACGCATGACCATCCCCTACTGGGTCGCCGGCCGTCCGGCGTCGAGCACGGACGTCGTCGAAGTGCGCAGCCCCCGTGACGGCGCGCTCGCCGGGACCACCAGCAACGCCACCGCCCCGGACATCGAAGCCGCCGTGGCGGCCGCCCACGACGTGCGTCAGGAGGTCGCCCAGCTGCCCGCCTACGCGCGCGCGGACGCCCTCGACCACGTCTCCCGCCGCCTCGGCGAACGCGCCGAGGAGATCGCGGACCTGATCCACGCCGAGTCCGGCAAACCGCGTAAGTGGGCCCGCGCCGAGGTCGGGCGCGGGGTGTCCACCTTCCGCTGGGCCGCCGAGGAGGCCCGCCGCTTCTCGGGCGAGTTGCAGCGGCTGGACACCGACGCGGCGTCGGCCGGACGGCTGGCGCTGGTGCGGCGCGCCCCGCGCGGACCGGTGCTGGGCATCACACCGTTCAACTTCCCGCTCAACCTGGTCGCCCACAAGGTCGCCCCCGCCATCGCGGCCGGCTGCCCGATCGTGCTCAAGCCCGCGCCGGCCACCCCGCTGACCGCGCTGGTGCTCGGCGAACTGCTCGCCGAAACGGATCTGCCCGCCGGCTCGTGGTCGGTGCTGCCGATGCCGAACGAGGCGGCCGGCGAGCTGGTCACCGATCCGCGGCTGCCGGTGGTGTCGTTCACCGGGTCCGGCCCGGTCGGCTGGTCGATCCAGGACCGGGTACCACGCAAGCACGTGACCCTGGAGCTGGGCGGGAACGCGGCGGCGATCGTCTGCCCCGACTGGACGGACCTGGACTTCGCCGCGCAGCGGATCGCGACCTTCGGCACCTACCAGGGCGGGCAGTCGTGCATCTCGGTGCAGCGCGTGTACGCGCACCGCGACGTCTACGCGGAGCTGGCCGACCGGGTGGTCGCGCACGTGCGGAAGCTCGACGTGGACACCGAGGTCGGGCCGCTCATCAACGAGGCCGCCGCGGTGCGGGTGCAGTCGTGGGTCGACGATGCGGTCGCGGCCGGCGCCGAGCTGCTGGCCGGCGGGCCGCGGCAGGGCGCGCTGGTCGCGCCGACCGTGCTCGCCGGTGCGCCGGAGGACTGCGCGGTCAACGCCGAGGAGATCTTCGGCCCGGTGCTGTCGCTGGCGCCGGTCGACTCGGTCGAGGACGCCTTCGCCCGGGTCAACGCCTCGCGGTTCGGCCTGCAGGCCGGCATCTTCACGCACGACCTGCGGATCGCGTTCGAGGCGTCGGCACGGCTGGAGGTCGGCGGCGTGGTGATCGGCGACGTGCCGAGCTACCGGGCGGACCAGATGCCCTACGGCGGCGTGAAGGAGTCCGGCACCGGGCGGGAGGGTCTGCGCGCGGCGATGGACGACCTGACCGAGCAGCGGGTTCTCGTGCTGACCGGGGTCAGCTGAGATTCTCGGACGAAAATTGTCCTGCCTTGTCGATTCGCGCTTGGCTCGATCGATGTCATCGTGAGCGGTTCCACGGGAGGGACCACCGACGGCAGGAGAAGACCGATGAAGTTCATGGTGCTGGTGAAGGCGAGCGAGGAGACCGAGGCCGGCGTGCTGCCCACCGAGCAGGAGCTCACCGCGATGGGCAAGTTCAACGAGGAGCTGGTCAAGGCCGGTGTGCTGCTGGCCGCCGAGGGGCTGCACCCCAGCTCGAAGGGTGTGCGGCTGAAGTACACGAACGAGGGCACGAGCGTCATCGACGGCCCGTTCGCCGAGACGAAGGAGCTGCTCGCCGGGTTCTGGATCCTGGACGTCAAGTCGCGCGAGGAGGCCGTCGAATGGCTCAAGCGCGCCCCGTTCGAGGACGCCGAGATCGAGATCCGGCAGGTGTTCGCGCCCGAGGACTTCGGTGAGGCGTACACGCCGGAGCTGCGCGAGGCCGAGGAGCGGATGCGCCAGCAGTCGGCCGAGCAGCACGGCCGGTAACAACTTGCCCTCGCCGCGGCGAGGTGGTGTGCTCGGTGGCCGTGACGGTCACCGAGGCACACCGCACCATCGACGCCGTGTGGCGGATCGAGTCCGCCAAGCTGATCGCGGCACTGACGCGGATGGTGCGCGACGTGGGGCTGGCCGAGGAGCTGGCGCAGGACGCGCTGGTGGCGGCGCTGGAGCAGTGGCCGGCTTCCGGCGTGCCGTCGAACCCGGGCGCGTGGCTGATGACGATCGCCAAGCGGCGGGCGATCGACCACTTCCGGCATGTGAAGATGGCCGAGCGCAAGCACGAGGAGATCGGCCTCGACGTGGAGACCGCGCGGCAGGCGATCGAGGTCGAGCCGGACGAGGTGCCGGACGACCTGCTGCGGCTGATCTTCACCGCGTGCCACCCGGTGCTGAAGACCGAGGCGCGGGTCGCCCTCACGTTGCGGCTGCTCGGCGGGCTGACCACGGACGAGATCGCGCGCGCGTTCCTCGTGCCCGAGGCCACGGTGGCACAGCGGATCGTGCGGGCGAAGCGGACGCTGGCGCAGAAGAAGGTGCCGTTCGAGGTGCCGGTGGGCGCGGAACTGGCCGAGCGGCTGGGGTCGGTGCTCGAGGTCGTGTACCTGATCTTCAACGAGGGGTACTCGGCCACGGCCGGGGACGACCTGATGCGGCCGCAGCTGTGCGCCGACGCGATCCGGCTGGGGCGGATCCTGGCCGGGCTGGCGCCCACGGAGCCCGAGGTGTTCGGGCTGCTCGCGCTGATGGAGCTGCAAGCGTCGCGAGTCCGGGCGCGCGTGACCGCCGACGGCGAGCCGATCCTGCTGCTGGACCAGAACCGCGCCAAGTGGGACCGGTTGCTGATCAACCACGGTTTGGCGGCGCTGGAGCGGGCGGAGAGCCTGGCGCCCGCGCGCGGGCCGTACACGGTGCAGGCGGCGATCGCGGCCTGTCACGCGCGGGCAGGTGCGAGTGCGGACACGGACTGGGCGCGGATCGTGGCGCTGTACGGCGAGCTGGCGCGGGTAGCGCCGTCACCGGTGGTGGAGCTCAACCGCGCGGTGGCGGTGTCGATGGCTTCCGGCCCGGCGGCCGCGCTGCCGTTGGTGGACGCGCTGGCGGAGTCGCCCGCGCTGGCGCGGTACCACCTGCTGTCGACCGTGCGCGGCGACCTGCTGGCGAAGCTGGGCCGCACGGAGGAAGCACGCGTGGAATTCGAGCGGGCAGCGGGCATGACGCGCAACGCCCGGGAGCGGGATGTGCTCCTCGCCCGGGCGAAGGAGGTTTCGGGCGCACCGCGGGATTGACGGGGTCGCTCAGGACGCTTTCGGCGGGTTGAGCACGGCCGTCGGGTCCGCCGGTGCCGGCTCGACCTGCTTGTGCCGCCCCTCCCGGAACACCCAGCCACCGACCACGCCCGCGGCGAACCCGAAGAGGTGACCCTGCCAGCTGATGCCCTCCTCGGCCGGCAGCAGCGCGGTGAACTGGTAGGCGAAGCACAGGGCCATCACCAGCCCGATCACGATGTCGATCGGGCGGCGGTCGAACAGGCCGCGCACGATGAGGTAGCCGAAGTACCCGAGGACGACGCCGCTGGCGCCGACGGTGACCGTGTTGGGGCCGGCGACGAACCACACCCCGAGGCCGCTGCCGACGACGATGAGCAGGGTGACGGCGAGGAACCGGCGCACCCCGCGGTAGGCGGCGAGGAACCCGAAGATGAACAGCGGCCCGGAATTGCTCTCGATGTGCCCCCAGCTCCCGTGCAGGAACGGCGCGGTGAAGACCTCCGGCAGCGAGGTCACGTCCCGCGACTTGATGCCGAGGTCGAAGGTGAGCTGGTAGCCCGTCGCCCAGTTGCCGATCTGGATGATCCAGATGAGGGCGAGGAACCCGACCATGACCCACAGCGCCTTGCGCGCCTCGGCGATCATGGCCAGCGCTTCGGCGCCGGTGGGCAGCGAGCGTTCCGTCATCCGTCAAGGGTAGTGGAATCACCGCCGGTTTCCCGTCGGATCCGCAACGCGGACGCCACCAGGGTCAGCACGAGCCCGGCCGCGCCCCAGATCACCAGCACCGAAATGGGGCCGCCGGTGGCGTTCCCGCCGAAGTACACCTCGTCGCGGATCGCCTCGGTGCCGGCACCATTGGGCAACCAGTCGCCGATGGCGCGCCAGAACGGCGGGAGCAGCTCGGTCTGGTACGCGCCGCCCGCACTCGGGTTGCCGAGGATCACGAAGATCAGCACGGTGATGCCCACGCCGATGACGCCGAACAGCACCTGGAAGGCCATCGTGACCGTCGCCGCGGCGAAGGTGAGGGCGGCACCGATCCACCACAGGGACAGGAAATGCCCGGTCAGGGCGCCGAGGGCCTGGTCGACGATGAGCGCGCCACCCAGGCCGGACGCGATGGCGTACGGCACCATCGCGGCGAGCCGGATCGCCGTGCGGCGCAGGGTCGCGGGCCGGGAGCCCTTCGCGATGCCGAGCGCGGCCGCGGCGAGGTACCCGCCGACGAGCCAGCCGACGACGGCGTAGAAGGCGGTCAGGCCGCGGGCGTCACCGGGCTGCGGGGGCACGAGGTCCCGGACGTCCAGGGTGCGGTTCTGGGCGGCGCCGAGCTGGGTGAACACCTGCTCGACGGCGGTGGCGAGGGCCGGCCCGCCCGCCGTCGCGACCAGGAGGGTGTCGGTGGTGCCGGACGGGTTGAGCAGGTAGGCCGCCTCGACGTCCCGGTCGAGGACGCGCTGCCGGGCGTCGTCCGCGGTGGGGCTGGCGGAGGCGTCGATCGGGGTGCCGTGGATGCCGTTGATCGCCTCGACCGTCTGTTGTGGACCGACCACGGCGACCGCCACCCGGTGCGGCGACGGACTGTGGAAGGCACCGACGTAGGACAGGATGAAGCCGAGCTGCAGGAGCAGCACGCCGAGCACGAGCAGCACGGTCCGCGGCGCGATCGCGTCCCGCAAATCGGCGGCGAGGCCGCGCGGTCCGGATTCTTGGCTGGTCATGGCTTCCGAACCTAGGCGCGGTGGCGGCTTCCCGCGCGCCGAGTCACTCCATGCCGGTGTCCTCGGGGCTGGAGCGGGCCAGTTCGGCCAGCGTGCCGAGCGCCGTGGCGAGCACGTCGGCGGGCGGGGCGGACAGCGCCAGCCGCACGGCCGTGGGGGCCCGGCCGGGGGTCACCGCGAACGCCGCGGCCGGGGTGACGGCGATGCCGCGCCGCGCGGCGGCCGCCACGAACGTTTCCGCCCGCCACGGTTCCGGGAGCCGCCACCAGCAGTGGTACGCGCGCGGGTCCGCCGACACCGCGAAACCGGCCAGCCGCGACCGCACCAGCTCCTGCCGGGCCGCCGCGTCGTCGCGCTTCGCGCTTTCGATCTTCGCCACCGTGCCGTCGCCCATCAGCCTCGTCGCGGCGGCCAACGGGAACTGCGCCGCGGCCCAGCCGCCCGAGCGCACCGCAGCCGTCAGCCGCTCGCGCAGCGCCGGCGGCGCCACCACGAACCCGAGCGTCAGCCCGGGCGCCAAGCGCTTCGACAGGCTGTCCAGCACCACCGTCCGCTCCGGTGCGAGCGCCGCGAGCGGCGCCACCTCCGGCCGCAGGAACCCGTTGATGCCGTCGTCGATCAGCGGCAGGTCCCGCGCCCGTGCCGCCTCGACCAGCTCCGCGCGCCGGGAATCGGGCATCGTCACACCCAGCGGGTTGTGCACCGCGGGCTGCAGGTAGACCGCACGCAGCCGCGGCGGCAGGTCCGGCACGATCCCGTGCTCGTCCACCTCCAGCGGCACCAGCGTGACCCCGAGCCGCGATGCGATGCCCTTCACCACCGGGTACGTCAGCGCCTCGACCCCCAGCCGCTCGCCGGGCGGCACCAGCGCGGCGATCGCGGCGGCGATCGCCTGGCGGCCGTTCCCGGTGAACAGCAGGTGCGCCGGGTCCGGCGACCACCCGCCGCGGGCCAGTACCGGCACGGCCTCCGCCCGCGTCCGCGCGCCGCCCGTCACCACCGACGGCCCCAGCCCCTGGGCGAGCAGGTCCGGCCGCAGCAGCGGCCCCAGGCTTGCGGCGATCAGCTCGGGCTGCCCGGGCAGCATCGGGAAGTTCAGTTCCAGGTCGACCGTCGCGGCCGCCGGTTCGGCGAGCGCCGCCTCCGGTTTCGGCCGGCCGGCCCTGATGAACGTGCCCCGCCCGGTCTCGCCGACGGCCAGCCCGCGCCGGACCAGCTCGCCGTAGACCCGGGCCGCGGTGGACACCGCGATGCCCCGCTGCCGCGCGAACCGGCGCTGCGGGGGCAACTGGTCCCCCGGCCGCAACGCTCCGGCGGCGATGTCGGCCGCGACCGCGTCGGCGATCGCCCGGTAGTCCCGCACAGTCCACCCACTTTGCACCGAGAGCAATGTTTTTATTGCACCGATTCTATCAGCGCGCTTACCGTCATCGCCATGAGTTCGATCGAGATCGGCGAGATCACCGCGGGCTACGACGACAAGGGATCCGGACCGGCGCTGGTCCTGGTCCACGGGCACCCGTTCGACCGCTCGATGTGGCGGCCGCAGCTGGACCACTTCAGCGCGCGGGGCTGGCGGGTCATCGCCCCGGACCTGCGCGGGTACGGCGAGACGACGGTAGTGCCCGGCAAGACGCCGCTGGAGACCTTCGCCCGCGACCTGGCCGCCCTGCTCGACCGGCTGACCGTGGACCGGTTCGTCCTGGCCGGGCTGTCGATGGGCGGCCAGATCGCGATGGAGTGCCACCGGCTGTTCCCGGAGCGCATCCGCGGCCTGGTCCTCGCCGACACCTCGCCGCGCGCGGAGACCGCCGAGGGCAGGCGCAACCGCACCGAGATGGCGGACCGATTGCTCCGAGAAGGACTCCGGCCGTACGCCGACGAGGTCCTGACGAAAATGGTGGCGCCGGCCAACGTCGAGGCCATGCCGGACGTCGCCGAGCACGTCCACCGCATGATGCGCGGCACCTCACCGGAGGGCGCCGCCGCCGCGCTGCGGGGCCGGGCCGAACGCCCCGACTACGTGCCGACGCTGGCCGGCGTCGACGTGCCCGTCCTGGTCGTCGTCGGCGACCAGGACGAGTACACCCCGGTGGCCGAAGCCGAGTTCCTGCACGCGAGCGTCCCCGGATCCGAGCTGGCGGTCATCGCCGGTGCCGCGCACCTGCCGAACCTGGAACGCACCGCCGAGTTCGACGCCGTCCTGGCGGACTTCCTGGCCCGGCTGCCTCAGGAGTCGTAAGCGGTGCGCGCCTGCTCGATCTCCGCGATGTGGCTCTCCGCCCAGTCCTTGAGCTGCCGCACCACGGCGTGCAGGCTCCGGCCCAGCTCGGTGAGCTCGTAGTCGACGCGGACCGGGACCTCCGCGGTCACGGTCCGCGCGACCAGCCCGTCGCGTTCCAGCGCGCGCAACGTCTGCGTCAGCATCTTCTGGCTCGCGCCCGCGATGATCCGGGTCAGGTCGCGGTAGCGCTTCGGGCCGTCGCCCAGCGCGGCGAGCACGAGCGTGACCCACTTGTCGCTGATCCGCTCGAGCACCTTGCGCGCGGGGCAGGCTGCCAGGAACGCGTCGTAGGCCGCGCGGTCCTGCTGCCTGCGTTGCGCGGCGGTCAGGGTCGCCATGGCACCTCCGGGTGTCCTACGCACTTGAAAGTGCGTGCCGTGCGGCGGGATGCGGCGTTTCGTCCCGCTCGTTCTCCACGACTGCACACGCCATCGAAAAATTTCCGGAGGAGACGAAAATGCGTGCTGTCGTCGTCGAGGAGTTCGGCGGTCCCGAGGTTCTGAAGGTCGTGGACGTGCCGGTTCCGGTTCCCGGACCCGCTCAGGTGCGGATCCGGGTGTCGGCCACCACCGTGAACCCGGTGGACCTCGCCACCGCGGCCGGCCTGTTCGCCCGGACCGGCGTCGTCCCGGCCGGGCGGGCCGCGATCGGCTGGGACGTCGCCGGCGTGGTGGAGGAAGCCGGCGCCGGCGTGGCGTTCGCGCCCGGTGAGCCGGTGATCGGGCTGCGGGCGCGCCTGACCGATCCGCAGGGCGCGTGGGCCGAGCAGATCGTCCTGGACGCCGCCGCGGTGGCACCGGCCCCGCCCGGCATCGACCCGGTGGCGGCGGCGACCCTGCCCCTGAACGCGCTCACCGCGCTGCAGGCCCTGGACGCCCTGAACCTCAAGACCGGCCGGACGCTCCTGGTGACCGGGGCGGCCGGCGGGGTCGGCGGGTTCGCGGTCGAGCTGGCGGCGTTGCGCGGCCTGCGGGTCGTGGCCGCCGCGGGCGAGCACGACGAGGAGGCGGTCCGCGGTTTCGGAGCCGAGTTCTTCGTGCCGCGGACGGAAATCCTCGCCGAGGGGGTCCGCAAGCGGGTACCGGGCGGGGTCGACGGTGTCATCGACGCCGCGGTGCTCGGGTATGCCGCGCTGGACGCGGTGCGGGACGGGGGCGCGTTCGCCGCCGTGATCGGCAACGGCCCGGACAACTACCGCGGCATCCGGATCCAGCCGGTGCGGATCGCGGCCGACGGGACCGCGCTGACCGGGCTGTCCCGTCTCGCCGCCGCGGGCCACTTGACGCTCCGGGTGGCCGAAACCCTGCCGCTGGCCGATGCGGCCAAGGCCGCGGCCCGGTTCGGTGCGGGCGGTCTGCGCGGGCGCCTGGTCCTGGTGCCCTAGTTCCCGCGGGCGAGGTGGTGCTGGAACAGCTTGCGGCTGATCCGGCCGAGTTCGGCGAACTCGTCGCCGGTGAGGGGGGCGATCACCGCGTCGTGCACGGCCTGCCGGTAACCGGGTGCGATGCCGTGCAGGAAGTCCGCCCCCGCACCGGTCAGCACGGCGTAGAGGCCGCGGCGGTCCGTCGGGTGTTGTTCCCGGCGGACCCAGCCGAGGCCGGCCAGGCGGTTGATCCGGTAGTTGAGCCTGCTGCCCGGCGAGAACAACACGGCGGCCAGCTCGCCCATCCGCATCCGGCGGCCGGGCGCGCCGTCCAGCCGCGCCAGGATCTCGTACTCCGCGTGGGAGATGCCGGCGGCCTCGTGCAGGTGCCGTTCGATCGCGCGTTCCACCAGGGTGTGCGCGCCCAGGTAGTGCACCCAGGCCCGGAGCGCCTCGTCGGACGGCCAGCGGCTCTCCTCCATCGACCCTCCCAGTCGGTCGGCAGGCTGGAATATAGCGCGGCCGGCTCAGCCGGGGGCACCGATCGAGGTGAGCCGGTACGCACCGGACCGTCCCGATCGGACAGTTCCGGCCCGATGGCGGCTCATGCCGGCACTGCCACCGGCTGGATCCGCTCATGCCGCTGCACCCGCCACAACCAGCACGCGGCCGCCAGCGCGGCCATGGACGCCCCGATCAGCCACCAGAACGCGACCTGGAAGGCGTGCTCGGCCCCGGTGGGCAGCAGACGGGACAGCACGACCGCGATCGTCGCGCCCGCGACCGCGCCGCCCACGCGCATCAGAATGTTCAGCGTCGTGGTGGCGTCCGGAAGCTGTTCGCGCCGCACCGAGGCGAACGCGGCGGCGCCGGCCGGCGACGCGGACAGCGCCAGCGCCATGCCGCGCAGGAACAACAGCACCTGCAGCAGCACCGGGTCGGCATCCGCGCCGAGGAAGGCGAACGGCACCGTGACGAGCACCGTGCCGACCCCACCGGCGAACGCGACGATCCCGCCGCCGTGCCGGTCGGTCAGCCACCCGGCCAGCGGCAACACCACCATCGTGCCCAGGCCGAGCGACAGCAGCGACAGCCCGGTGGTCACCACGTCGGCGCCACGCAGGATCTGGAAGTACAGCGGGAACAGCAGCATCGCACCGAACATCGCCGCGCCGATGAACAGGCTGGACACCGTCCCGGCGGTGAACACCCGGTTGCGGAACAGGGTGAGGTCCAGCAACGGCCGCTCGCGCCGCCACGACCGCAGCGCGAAGATCACCAGGCCGGCCGCCCCGAGCACGAGCGAGGCCAGGACCGCCGGGCTGATCCCGCCGCTGCCCTCGCCGACGGCGCTCAGCGCGTACACGAACAACGGCAACCCGAGCCCGATCAACGCGAAGCCGGTCCAGTCCAGGCGGCCGGTGGTCCCGGGCTCGCCGCGCGGCACGTACTTGAGCCCGAGCGCGACACCGACCGCACCGATCGGCAGGTTGATCAGGAACAGCCACTGCCACGACAGCGAGTCCAGCAGCACCCCGCCGACGGTCGGGCCGATCGCGGGGGCGCTGCTCACCGCGATGCCGAGGATGCTCATCACCCGCCCCAGCCGCTGCGGGCCGACGGCCTGCCCGAGGACGGTCTGCCCGGCCGGGGTCAGCAGTCCGGCGGCCAGGCCCTGCACGACCCGCAGCACGATGAGCCACTCGACGTTCCCGGCCAGCGCGCACAACCCGGACGCCACGGTGAACGCCGCGAAGGCGCCCAGCCACAGCCGGCCCACGCCGATCTTCCGGCTGAGCCATCCGCACAGCGGCAGCGACACCGCGAGCGCGATCAGGTAGGCCGTGGAGATCCACTGGACCTCGTCCAGCGTTGCGCCCAGGTCGGTGCCGATCCGGTCGAGCCCGACGTTGACCAGCGACGAGTCCAGCATGCCCACGAAGGCGCCGAAGACGATCACCAGGGAGATCCGCCACACGGGCCAGGGAATCCGTTCCATGATCCCCAAGCTAGGACCTCCAGTAATGTCGAGGTCAATGGTCGCTGAGCAGCACCGTACGATGAGCGCGGCGAAATCGGCGACACGGGATGAGAACATGAAGCACATCTACGCGGGCAAGGTCCGGGAGCTCTACGAAGACGGCGACGACATCGTGCTTGTCGCTTCCGACCGGATCTCCCTCTACGACGTGGTGATGCCCACCCCGGTCCCGGACAAGGGCAAGCTGCTCACCCAGCTGTCGCTGTGGTGGTTCGAGCACCTGAGCGGCATCGTGCCCAACCACGTGGTGTCCACCGACGTGCCGGAGGAGTTCGCCGGCCGCGCCGTGCGCGTCAAGCCGTTGAAGATGGTGCAGGTCGAGTGCATCGCCCGCGGTTACCTGACCGGCCTCGGCCTCAAGGAGTACCAGAAGCGGGGCACGGTGTCGGGCGTCCAGCTGCCGCCCGGGCTGGTCGAGGGCAGCAAGCTGCCGGAGCCGATCTTCACCCCGACCACGAAGGCGACCGAGGGGCACGACGAGTTCATCACCTTCGACGACGTGGTCGCACAGGAGGGCCGCGAGACCGCCGAGCGCCTGCGCGAGCTGACCCTGGCGATCTACCGCGCGGGCGCCGAGCGGGCCGCCGCGAACGGGATCATCGTGGCCGACACCAAGCTCGAGTTCGGCTGGGACGCCGACGGAGTGCTGACCCTCGGCGACGAGGTCCTCACCTCCGACTCGTCGCGGTTTTGGCCCGCCGACCGCTGGCAGCCGGGCCGCCCGCAGTTCTCGTTCGACAAGCAGTACGTGCGCGACTGGGTCAGCGGCACCGGCTGGGACAAGACCCCGCCCGCACCGGAGATCCCGGCCGATGTCGTGGACACCACCCGCAACCGCTACATCGAGGTCTACGAGCGGATCACCGGGCGGACCTGGGGCTGACCCGCGGCACCGGTTCCGCCGTGGGCCGGGCACAGCTCCGCGAGGTCGTCCCGTGAGCAGCGGGGAGGCCACCCGGGTGGATGGCCGCCCCGCTCACCTCAGTAGCGCCGGTCGACGACGGATCCGCTGGGGTACCACTGGATGTAGCCCCACTGGAAGTTGTTCCGCCGCCCGCCGTCCGCGGCGAACTCGCCGGAGGTCGGGTAACCCAGGTAGGACTTCTCCCAGCCCAGCCGCGCCCAGCGGTCCCGGATCGCACCGTAGAGCTCGTGCGCGCCGGTCGAGGGCGACCAGTAGATCGACGCCGACTTGCTGAAGTGGTTGTAGCGGCCGGCACCGTCCGGCGTGACCAGCTCGTCGGTCGCCGGGTAGCCCAGCGGGCCGGCCTCCCAGCCGGTCTGCTGCCACACCTGCCGGATCGCGCCCCAGATGTTGTGCGCGCCGCCGGACGGGGTCCAGTAGATCGAGCCGTCCTTGCTGAAGTGGTTGTACCGGCCGACGCCGTCGGGTGTGCCGAGCTCGTCGGTCACCGGGTAGCCGAGGCCGCCGCCCTCCCAGCCGAGCGCGGCCCACTTGTCCCGGATCTGGCCCAGGATCGCGTGGGCGCCGGTGCTGGGCGACCAGTAGATCGAGGCCGACTTGCTGAAGTGGTTGAACCGGCCGATGCCGTCCGGGGGGACCAGCTCATCGGTGGCCGGGTAACCCATCGGCCCGGTTTCCCAGCCCAGCTCGGCCCACTTCGCGCGGATCGCGCCCTGGACGGCGTGCGCCCCGGTGCCCGGCGACCAGTAGATCGACCCGCCGGCGGCCTGCTCGAAGTGGTTGTACCGGCCGGTGCCGTCCGGCGTGATCAGCTCGTCGGTGACCGGGTAGCCCAGTGCGCTCGACGGCCCGCCCATCGCCTTGTACCTGGCGAGGATGTCCCCGAGCACGGCGTGCGGGCCGGTGTTCGGCGACCAGTAGATGGTGCCGCCGCGGAAGTCCTGCGCCTCACCGCCGTTGGCGGTCGGGTACTGGCCGGACACCGGGTCGCTCAGGACCGAGCCCCGCGCACCGCCGAGCTTGTTGTAGTAGTCGGTGATCGGGTCCATGTTCCCGGTCAGGGTCACGATCTGCGCGCCCCGGCCGTCGTCGCCGGTGATCTGGTACTGCGCCGTCGCGGGGTAGGCGTCGGTGGGCGTGAACGTCACCGTCTGCTGCAGCTCGTCGCCGGGTGCGAGGACCTGGCCCTCCGCCAGCGGAGTGTCGGTGTGGAACACGCCCTCGGGCGCCTTGGCCTTGGTGACGGTCAGCGGCACGGTGCCGGTGTTGGAGATCGTGAACGTCTTCGTCACCGGCTTGCCGACCGGGACGATGCCGTAGTCGACCAGCTCCGGCTCGAGCGTGAGCTGCGGCTGTCCGGACAGCGCCGTCGCCTTGAGCGGGACGGTCACCGATCCCTGGTCACTGGTCACGCTGAACTTCGAGCTCTCCGCCACCCCGCTGTCCGTGCCGGCGGTGGGTGTGTAGACGACCGAGACGGTCAGCGACGCGCCCGGCTGCAGCACCGTGCCCGCGGCCGGCAGGTTCTCCGACGTGAAGGAACCGGTGGGTGCGGTCACGCCGGTGATCGTCTCCGGCGTGGTGCCGGTGTTGACGATGTTGACGCCGAGCTCCTTGGCCGCGCCGGTGCGCACGGCGCCGAAGTCGAGCGCGGACGGGTTCGCCCCGAGGCCGGGCTGGGTGCCCTGGCCGTGCAGGTCGAGCGCGGCGGTGCCGGCGTCGGTGGTGAAGGTCAGGCTGCCGGTGGCCCCGCCCCACGTGGCGGGCGTGAACTGGGCCGGGACGGACAGCGTCTGGCCCTTCGTCAGCGTCACCGGCGCGGTCAGGTTCGCCGAGAAGGGCGCCTCGGTGGACACGCCGGTCACCGTCAGGTCCCGGTTCGCGGTCACCGTGACCGTCGCGTTCGCCGTCTGCCCGACCGGCACGGAGCCGAAGTCGTAGGGCTTGGTGGCGAGCACCGCGGTGGTCGGGCGGCCGAAGCCGTACAGCTTGCCCTCGCGGGTGCCCGCGTAGACGCGGCCGCCGTCGGTGCCGGGCACGGAGAACTTGGTCGAGGTGCCGATGGGCGCCGAGTACCGGAGCTTGAGCACCCCGTTGACCGGCACCGGGTCGTAGGCCCGCAGCTGGGCGTTCGCCCCGGTCGGGCCGGTGGTGTAGATGACCCAGACCAGCGCCGAACCGGAGGCGGTGCCGTTCGAGGTGACCACCGGCGAGCCGGAGGTGTAGCCGAAGTTGTCCGCGGTGTTGCCGACCGCGGTCAGCGACGGAGCGGCCGAGTTGTACTTGAACGCGCGCAGCGGACCGCCGGCGCCGACGACGTAGACGTATCCGCCGTCACCGCCCCAGAACGCCGGCCGGCCCCAGACACCCTGGAAGGGACCGGTCACGCCGACCACGGCGTCACCGCCGTTGGGGCCCTGGCCGGAACCGCCGAGGTGGTCGGCGTCGAGCAGGTACAGGCGCCCGTCCTTGCCGATCTGGACCACCATGCGCGGGTGGGCGGTGTTGCCGTACCGCGACGGGATCGCCATCGGGCCGCCCGAGCCGAGGTCGGCGTCGTCCTGGTTGAGCTTGGTGTTGTCGTGCGGGCTGAAGAAGCTGACCGGAGTCAGGTTGCCGTCCGCGCCGACCTGCAGCCGCACCACGGATTCGCCGAGCGTGGCGGGTGGCTGGTCACCGGGGCCGGGCGCGGGCGCGACGCCGTTGCCGGTGGCCACGATGATCCGGCCGGGGCCGTCGGAGACCAGACCCGATCCGGACTGCCAGATGCCGCCCTCGTCGGAAGCGGCGGCCTCGGTCGCCCACATCGCGGTCTGCGCGCCGCTGGTCGCGTTGACACCCACGACGTAGCCGACATACGGGGTGCGGTCGCAGTGGCTGGCGAAGCCCAGGTAGACGACGCCGTCGAGCAGCAGCAGGCCCGGCCGCTGCATCGCGGTCATCGGGTTGAACGGCACGGCCGGGTTGTTGCTCGGCGCGCCCTTGATCGTGGCCGGGAAACCGGAGCGTTCCGCACCGGTCTTGGCGTCCAGTGCGTGCAGGTACCAGTGCGGGTGCTGGACGTCCGGACCGTCATCGACCTTGGCGGTGAAGTAGACCGTGCCGCTGGACGGGTCGTAGACCGGGGTCGAGGTGACGCCGATGTTCGGGGTGAGGTCCTGGCAGCTGACGGTAGCCGCGGCGAACGGCCTGCCGAACGAGGCGTGCCACTTCTGCGCGCCGGTGACCGGGTCGAGACCGTACGCCTGGTTGTTCTCGGTGGCCGCGATGACGACCCCGTTCGCGACGATCGGCTGGGCGTAGATCTGACCGTCGAGCTGGGCCGCGAACAGCTGACCGAAGTCGGTGGCGCTCACCTGCGAGGGCGCCAGCCCGGCCTCGTCGTCGTCCCAGCCGGTGCGCAGGGCGTCGTGGCCCGCGGTCACGTTGTCCGCGAAGGCGGCCGGTGTGCCGACGGCGACCAGCGCGCCGATCACGACCAGTAACAGAATTCGGGCAGAGTGGTAGTACTGTCGAAACAACGGGCCTCCCGTGCCACGCTGAAGCGGGACGGGTTCGTCACGCTGCGTCCTATTTTTCGATCTATCACCCTTTCGTGTTACTTGTCGCAAGATCACCGCTCGGCAACGATCCCGGGCGCCGTTAACCTGGATGCATGAACACTGAGCGCGCGGTCGAGTTCTACTGGCGCCCGGGCTGCGGCTTCTGCATGGCGCTGCGCGCGGGCCTGGAGCGGGCCGGCCTGCCGTTCACCGAGGTGAACATCTGGGAGGAACCGGGCGCGGCCGAGCGCGTGCGCGCGGTCGCCAACGGCAACGAAACGGTGCCGACGGTGTTCGTCGGCCCGGCCGCGATGGTCAACCCGAGCGTGGGCGAGGTCCTCGCCGCGGTGCGCGAGCACGCCCCCGAACTGCTCTGATCCGTCGTACCTACTGGTAGGTACAGTGGTGTCGTGGACATGCCGGACACCGCCGAGCGCTTGATCCGCAGCACGCAGGAGCTGCTGTGGGACCGCGGATACGTCGGCACCAGCCCGAAGGCCATCCAGCAGCACGCGCGGGCCGGCCAGGGCAGCATGTACCACCATTTCGCGGGCAAGGCCGACCTGGCGCTCGCCGCCATCCAGCGCAGCGCCGCGGAGCTGCGGGCCGAGGCCGAGGCGGCGCTCGGCGGCCACGGCACCGCCCTCGATCGCCTCGACGCCTACCTGCTGCGCGAGCGGGACGTCCTGCGCGGCTGCCGGCTCGGGCGGCTGGCCCACGACCCGGACATCGTGGCGAGCGAGGAGCTCCGGCGGCCGGTGCACGAGACGTTCGACTGGCTGCGGCAGCGGCTCGCCGGGGTGGTCGCCGACGGTGTGCGCCACGACGAGCTGCCGGCGGCTCTCGACCCGGACGCCATCGCCGCGGCCATCGCGGCGGTGGTGCAAGGCGGCTACGTGCTCGCCCGTGCCACCGGCTCCCCGGACTCCTTCGCACGTGCCATTGACGGCCTGCGGAGGTTGCTCGGTGCGACTTCCCAGCACCGACAGTAATGCGAGCAGCATCCTCGCTGCCCCAACGGCTTCACCTTCACCCGGTTGCGGTACAAATGCGCGCAACTGTGCGTATGCCTTCGCGTTCGAGAGGTGGGTCCGGTGAACGACGAAGTGTCGGTGGCCGAACTGCTGGAACGCGAGGGCCGGCCGGAAGAAGCGCGGGCGCCGCGTTCCCGCTTCCAGGTGGTGGCGGTCATGCTGGCGGTCGTGCTGGGCTGCGGGCTCGCCGCGATCCTGGTCAAGGTCGGCGCGGACACACCGACCGGCCCCGACTCGGCACTGGTCAGCCTCCCGGCCGGGCCGACCGGCGGCCTCGGCGGCGGCGGTGTCCCGGAGAACCCGAGGACCACCGAACGCACCAACAGCTCGTCCCGCATCGTGGTCACCAACGAGCCCCGCGGCCCGCTGGAGCCGGGCGACGGCATCCCGCGGTCCACGAAGCCGGGCGCCGGAACCTCGACCGGGACGGTCACCGTCACCGGTTCGGCCCTGCCGCCGTCGTCGGGCACCCTGCCCACGCCCCCGTCCGGCACGGGCAGCGCGAGCCAGAGCGGCACACCCACCGGCCGCACCACCACGACCACCCCGCCGCGGTGGACGCCGCCGAGCTGCACGCTGTGGATCATCTGCCCGCGATGACCCACGCGGGCACCGGGCCCGCCACCGGGCCGGACACTGTCCACAACGGACTCCGACTGGGCGGTCACCGGCGAGAGCGCTTTCCGGAACAGCGCTCCTTCATCACGGATCAATAACCTGCGGCAACGGGACAACCCTTCCGGGCGAAGACAACTCATACGCCTGAAAGGGGGATGCATGCACTCTCGGTGGTCAATCAGACGTCTCTTCGCGCTCCTCGGCATCGCACTGCTCACGGTGGGCCTGACCACGGTGCTCCCGGCGCCGCAGGCCGCAGCCGCGCCGCCGCCCGGCTTCGCGCTGCTGGACCAGCCCACCGGGCAGAACGCCTTCGAGCTCACCGATTTCGCCTACCTGCCCGACGGTGGCTTCCTGAGCACCGGCAAGAGCGGCAACCTCAACTGGACCGCCGCCGACGGCAGGACCACCCGCACGCTGCGCACCCTGAGCGTGCGCAACCAGGGCGATCTCGGCCTGGTCAGCGTCGCGGTGGCACCCGACTACGCCACCTCGAAGACCATCTACCTGGTCCGTTCGGTGCCGACCGGCAGCACGTTCACGCTGCGGCTGGCGAGATGGACGGTCACGGGTTCGCCCGAGCCGGCCGGGATCACCGGCGAGCAGACGCTGATCGACCTGCCCGGCGGCTCCGACGTGCACGGCATGACCGGGCTGATCGCCGCCGCGGACGGCACCCTGTGGGTCTCCACGGGCGACAACGCCGACTACACCCGGGTCGACGAGAACGCCCTCAAGGCGGTCGACCGCGACAGCCTCCAGGGCAAGATCCTGCACCTCACGGCCACCGGCGCCGGTGTGCCAGGCAACCCGTACTACGACGCCGCGAACCCGGCATCGGCCCGCAGCCGGGTGTTCGCCAGCGGGTTCCGCAGCCCCTTCCGGTTCAGCCTCGACCCCAGCAGTGGCCTGCCCGTCGCCGGTGACGTCGGCTGGAACGAGTGGGAGGAACTGGACCTGGTGCAACCCGGACGCAACTACGCGTGGCCCTGCTGGGAGGGCAACCACCGCACCCCGGGCTACGCGGACCTGCCGGGCTGCGCGTCGGTGACCAACACGCCGCCGCTGTGGGAGTACCACCACGGCAACGGCACCAACCAGGGCAACAGCATCACCGCCGGGATCGTCTACACCGGCTCCAGCTACCCGGCGGAGTACCGGGGGGCCTTCTTCTTCGGCGACTACGTCGGCAAGAAGCTGTGGACCGCGCGCTGGGACTCAGCCGGCACGCTCACCCAGGCGCCGCAGGACCCGGCGTGGGCCACCGGGATCGGTGGCCCGGTCAAGTTCGCCGCGGCACCGAACGGCGACATCGTGTACGCCGACATCTACAGCGGCAACCTGCGCCGGCTGAGCTACGTCACCGGCAACACGACCCCGGTGGCGAAGGCGACCACGACGTCCGACCCGGCCACCCGGACGGTGACCTTCGACGCGTCCCAGTCGGCCGACTACGACGGTGACGCCCTGACCTACGCGTGGGACTTCGGGGACGGCGCGGCCGGCACCGGCGTGACCGCGACCCACCGGTATCCGGGCGACGGCCCGTACACCGCGACGCTGACCGTGCGCGACCCGCTGGGCAAGTCCGGCACCACCTCGTTCACCGTGGCACCGGCCAACCACACGCCGGTGATCACGCTGACGGAACCGGCCGCGAAGGACTTCGCGATCGGCGAGCAGGTGTCGCTCGCGGCGACCGCGACGGACGCCGAGGACGGCCCGCTGCAGGTCAACTGGACCAGCTCCGTGCTGCACTGCCCGGAGGAGGCGACCTGCCACGCACACCCCGGCGTCGGGGCGAGCGGCTCGGCCTTCCGCCTCCCGTTCACCGACCACCCCGACTCGCGGATGGTCCTGACCGCCACGACCACCGACAGCGCGGGCGTGTCCACCAGCACCAGCTACACGGCCTGGCCGCGCCGGCACCGGCTGACGCTGAAGTCGAACGTGCCCGCGTCGCTGCAGATCCCTTCCGAGGGCGGCGTGCACAGCGCGCTGGTCACCGAGGGCGTCACGCTGGATGTGGTGGCCGCGGAGACCGCCGCCGACGGGGTGTCCCGGTTCACCGCCTGGGCCGACGGCCCGGTCGGCCGGACCCGCACGCTGACGGTCACCGCCGACTCCACGCTGACCGCGAACTACGCGACGGCGATCGACCAGCGGTACGCGAGCGACCCTGCCGTACGGGCGCTGCTCGGCGCGCCGACCGCGGCGGAGGTGCAGGACGGCAACGTGTGGTACCGGGTCTACGCGCACGGCCGGATGTACTGGTCGGCACAGACCGGTGTGCACGAGGTCCACGGCGCGATCCTCGGCAAGTACCTGGAGCTGGGCGGTCACACCCGGTTGGGCGCCCCGGCGACGGACGAGCTGACCACACCCGACGGTGCGGGCCGCTACAACCACTTCGCAGGCACGCCGGGCACGCTGGCCGCCTCGGTGTACTTCTCGCCGGGAACCGGAGCCCACGGCATCTGGGGTGTGATCCGGCAGAAGTGGGCGGACCACGGCTGGGAGTCCGGCCCGCTCGGCTACCCGGTCACCGATGAACTGTCCACTCCGGACGGTATCGGCCGCTACAACCACTTCAGCCGGGACGGCTCGATCTACTGGACGCCCGCGGCCGGCGCCCACTCGGTCTGGGGCCTGATCCGGCAGGTGTGGCAGCAGACCGGCTGGGAAACCGGCCCGATGGGCTACCCAATCACCGACGAGCTGACGGCGCCGGACGGGCGGGGCAAGTACAACCACTTCGACAAGGCGGCGTCGATCTACTTCTCACCGTCGACGGGCGCGCACGAGGTGTACGGCGCGATCCGGCAGCGGTGGGCGGCGCTGGGCTGGGAGAGGTCCTACCTCGGCTATCCCACCTCCGGCGAGTTCCCGTCCGCCGGCGGCCGCCGCAACAACTTCCAGTGGGGCTACGTCCAGTGGTACCCCAGCGGAACGGTCACCGACCGGCGCTACTGAACCGGGCCGACCGGGGCCGCCCTCCGCGGAGGGCGGCCCTTGTCGCGGTCAGTGGTAGAAGCGCAGGGCGTCGAGCAGGGCGTGGTCCGGCTTCGGATCGCCCAGCCGGATCGCCACCTCGGTAACGAGGGCCTGGGCGAGAGCGGTGAGCGCGGTCAGCGAGCGGCCGTGCGAGACGCCGCTGGTTTCCGCGTAGAGCGCGACGTCCGCGGTGTCGGCCAGTGGCGCGGCCGGGTTGTCGGTCAACGCCACCACCGGCAGGCCGGTTTCGGAAGCGTATCCAGCGGCCCGGACCGTGTCGGCGGCGTAGCGGCGCACCGAGATCGCGAGCAGGACCTCGCCCTCGCGCAATTCCGTCAGCTCGTCCGGCAGCGAACCGCGGCCGAGCTGGTGCACCGCGGGCCGGATCTCGTGCAGTCGTTGCGCGGCCATGCCGGCCACGGCGCGTGACTCACGCAGCCCGATGACGTGCACCCGTGGCGCGCCGGCGAGCAGCTCCACCGCACGCAGCCAGGACGGGCGGTCGATGCGGCCGAACGTGCGGGCGAGATTGGCCTGTTCCTGTTCCAGCACCGCGGACAACAACCCGCCCGGGGACTCCACCTCACCGGCCTGTTCGGTGCGTCGCGCGAGCTGCGCCTGCTCGGCGACCCACGCGCGGCACAGCTCCATGATGTCGGGATATCCGGGCAGTCCCAGGGAGTTCGCGAACCGGGCCACCGAGGACTCGCGGACCTCCATCAGCCGTGCGGCCTCCGCGATGCCGCGGTAGGCCGTGCCTTCGGGATCGGCGAGCAGCAGGTGGGCGATGCGCAGCTGCCCGCCGGTCAGTTTCGGCAACCGGCCGCGGAGCAGCTCCGCCAGCTCCTGGTAGCTCCCCGGCGCCCTCACACCCGCAGCTCCACGACGGTGACTCCGGCGCCGCCGGCCGGATCGTCCATCGCCATCAGCGCGGCCGGTGCCTCGTCCAGGGTGATCCGGCGACCGACCAGCGCATCGAGGTCCATTGTGGACCGTTCGATCAGTGCCAGCATCTGCGGGTACTCGTGGGCCTGGATGCCATGGCTGCCGAGCAGGACGAGTTCGTCGGCGATGACCCGGTGCATCGGGATCGGCGGGACGCCCTGCCCGGGCGGCATCAGTCCGACCTGGACGTGGCGACCGCGGGGCCGCAAGCTGGCGACCGAGGCCGCGCAGGTCTGCGGAAGACCGGCGCAGTCCAGAGAGACGTGCGCACCGCCGCCGGTGATCTCGCGGATCGCGGTGGCGGTGTCCTCGCCGCCTTCCACCGCGGCTTCGGCGCCGAGTTTCGTCGCCAGCGCAAGGGCTTCCGGCGCGATGTCGACCGCCACCACCCGCGCACCGGTGGCGACGGCGAGCATGACCGCGGAGATGCCGGCACCGCCGCAGCCGTGCACCGCGACCCACTGCCCGGCACGCACCCGGCCCTGTCGCAGCACCGCGCGGAAGGCGGTGCCGAAGCGGCAGCCGAGCGCGGCGGCGGTGGTGCCGGGCAGGTGTTCGGGCAGCCGGACGAGGTTCACGTCGGCGTGGTCCAGGGCGACCAGTTCGGCGAAGGAGCCCCAGTGCGTGAACCCGGGCTGGGTCTGGTGGGCGCAGATCTGCTGGTTGCCGGTGACGCACTGCTCGCACGAACCGCAGGCGCACACGAACGGGACGGTCACCCGGTCCCCGGGCCGCCAGTGACGGACCCGGTCGCCGGCCGCGACGACCCGGCCGGCCAGCTCGTGGCCGGGGACGTGCGGGAGGGTGATGTCGCTGTCGTGGCCGCGCCAGGCGTGCCAGTCGCTGCGGCACACGCCGGTCGCCTCCACCGCGACGACCACTCCGTGCGGGGCCGGCGCCGGGTCGGGGAGGTCACGGACCTGCGGTGGTGCTCCGAACTCGGTGAAGACGACAGCGCGCACCCCGCCACCCTACGTCGCGTCAGCGGTCCTTGAGCAGTTCCACGACGCGGGCGAACTGGTCGGCGTGGCCGGAGTTGATCGTGACGTAGGAGATGCCGAGCTCGTCGCGGCGGCGGAGGAGGGTGTCGGCGGCCTGCCGGGGGGTTCCGGGCAGGACGGAGACGGAGCCGTGGGCGGCCAGCTCGTGGACGGTGGTGCCGAGATAGCGCTCCAGCCAGGGCGCCGGCTCGTCACCGACGGCGAGCAGGTTCATGGCGAGTTCCACGTCTCGGTCACCGGCAGTCTCGCGGACGGTGCCGACGAGGTCACGCGCTTCGTCCTCGGTGGCGCGGGGTGACCACGCCACGGTCACGATGTCGGCTTCCCGCCCGGCGAGGGCCAGCATCCTGGGTCCGCCCGCGGCGAGGAGGAGTTTCGGGCGGTCCGGCCGGGCTTTGAGGTGCCGGACCGTGTCGGCGATGTGGTCGAGCCGCTCCCCAGGGGTGCCGAACTCGACGCCGAGTCTTTCCAGGTGGCGGCCGGCGTCCGGGCGCCCGGTGCCGAGCCCCAGTTCGAACCGGCCGCCGGTGAGCCGGTGCAGGCTGTCCGCCTGCCAGGCCAGCAGGCGCCGGTCGCGGAACTTGTCGACGGCGACGAACGTCCCGACGTGCAGGTCGGTGGTGACGGCCGCGGCGGCGGACAGGGCGGTGAAGGGGTCGAGCCCGCCCAGCGGATCCGGGGAGACGAGGGTGTCGAAGCCGTGGGCCTCGGTCTTCCGGGCGAGCCGGGTCCAGTCGTCCAGGCCGTTCACCTGCCCGGCGACGAGGCCGAAGCGGAAGGGTTTGCCGGTCATGGAGCCGAGGATGACACCGTCCGGCGGTTCCCCGCGTCCGCCGGTTGTCGACTTCGCGCGCTACGTCCGGAGGCGCACGGTCAGAACACGGCGACGCTCAGCGCCTGCGCGATCTCCTTGCCCAGCGCGTGCGTGGCCGCCTCGGTGCCCGATCCCACCTTCACCACCAGCGACCCGCCGAACGGCTGCCGCTCCACCACCTCGATCCGCTCACCGAGCGCGATCGCGTGGTCGGCGAGGTACCGCAGCATGTCGGGATCGGTGTCCCACACCCGGACGATCTGCCCGACCGCGCCTGGCTCCATCTCGTCGAGCAGGCGGGTGGGGACCTCCTCGACGCTGCCGTCGGCGGCGGGGATGGGGTCGCCGTGCGGGTCGCGCACCGGGTTGCCGAGCTTGGCCGCGATGCGCTCGATGAGCCGGTCCGACACCGCGTGCTCGAGCGCGTCGGCTTCGCCGTGAACCTCGTCCCAGGTGTAGCCCAGCTCCTGGACCAGGTAGGTCTCGATGAGCCGGTGCCGCCGCAGCACGCCGCGCGCGAGCCGACGGCCCTCCGGGGTCAGGGCGATGCCCCGGTACGGAACGTGCTCGACGAGCCCCTGCTGGGCGAGCTTGGTGACCATGCCCGACGCGGACGAGGGACTCACCTCGAGCCGGCCCGCCAGGGTGGCGTTGGTGACGGCCTCACCGCGCTCGACCAGGCCGTAGATGACCCGGATGTAGTCCTCGATGGACGAGGAGGGCGAGCGGTGCGGACTGTCGGGCATGGCAACAACTCTACGTGCGGGACGGGCCGGAGTCAGCCTTGCCTAACTCGGCGCCCCCGGTGCCCACCGGTAGCGGATCCACCCCGGAACCGGCTGCGCGCCGAGCTGGGCGTAGAAGGCCGCGGCCCGCTCGTTGCCTTCCTGCATGTCCCACTCGACCCGCCCATCGGTCCGCGCGCGCAACGCGCCGAGCAGCTCGTTCCCGAGCCCGTGACGGCGGTGCTGGGGGCGGACGTACAGGTCGTCCAGCCAGATGCCCGGCCGTCCCTCCCAGGTGGAGAAGTTCCAGGAGCAGAAGGCCATCCCGGCGACCGCCCGCTCACCCGGCGGCTCGGCGATGAGGACCCACGCCTTCGGCTCCGGACCGAACAGGTGCTTCGTCATCTCGGCGCGGTCCAGCACGAGGGTGTCGTTGCCCTCGTACCGGGCGTGCTCCTCGATGAGCGCGCAGATCTCCTCGACGTCGGCCACCTCGGCTTCTCGTACCGGCATGCACCCCATGCTAAGGGGCGATCCGCCCCAACCGGGCGCCATCCATGATCCGCTCCCGCTATGCTTGCCCTTGAACTGTGTACTACACCGGGGGTGGGGACAGATGAAGGAGGGCGACCGGGCGCCCACGATCGGCCCGACGATAGGCGCGGGACTGACCGCCGTGGGCGGCGCGGGATACCACTTCGACCCCGACCAGATCGCCGAGCTGATCCCGAAGTGGGAAGAGCTGGTCAACGACCTCGATTCGGACTTCATAGCACTGAGGCTCGCTCTTCAATCAGCCAATCCGCCATCAGCCGACGAACCCGCCGCGGCAAACGCGCAGGCCATACGCGCTTCGCTGGAGACAGCAACGCTTCATAACCGGCAGATGCGGCAGTACGCCGACGAGTGGATTCGCACCCTCCGGAAAGCCAATGGCACCTATGGAAACCAGGAAGACCGCACGGGGCGCGGCCTGCATGACAGTCGAGCAGACACCTCCGGCAACGGACTCTACCGGTGAAAGACAAAGGTTTGAAACAAACAACTATTCTCACTGCAGCTATGTCAGCCATCGCTCTCAGCGTTGTCGCCTGCGGAAAGTCGGATATCGGAAGCGCATCCGTGACAACACGGGGATCGACGGCAGTATCATCGAGTTCAGCGCCGGACTCCGACGTCCACATCGCCGACCAGCTGGATACGACGAGATTCGTCAGCGCGCCGTGCAGCACGCTTACCGCCGAACAGACAGAGCAGTTGGGGATTTCGAGCGAACGGAATGCCAGCAACGGAACAGCGTGCACTTGGCGGTTCGGACCTAATTTGGACTGGGCGTTGCAAATCTACTATGTACTTCCCGATGCCAAGAACGGTCTGCAGAACCTGTACAACCAGAAGGCCGCCGGCTGGTACGACAAAGGGTACTTTGAGCCGACTACGATCGAGAACTACCCCGCCGTCTTCAATTCCGGTACGGACCTCCGACCGCAAGGAACGTGCGATCTGTCCGTCGGGGTGAACAACGAGATGATCATGAGCGTGACCGTGCATGGCCAAGTCGGCAGGGACAACTGCAAAGCCACCGGCAACGCCGCGTCTGCCGCGATCCGGACCATCAAAGCCGCCGGCCGGTGATCCGTGGCGCAGTGCTCGGGTGCTTCACACGCGGAGACGAGCGGCCGGCAAATTCGCCGTCGATGCCCCACTACCTCGGCGTCTCCTACCGGCAAGGCCGCTACGGAACTCGGCGATTCGCCCCAACCGGGCGCCATGCATGATCCGGTCCCGCTATGATCCCCTTGAACTTTGTACTACTCGGGGGTGGGGAGCAGATGAACGAGGGTAGCCGGGCGTCCGCGATCGGCCCGACGGTCAGCGCAGGACTGGCCGCCGTAGGCGGCGCGGGATACCACTTCGACCCCGACCAGATCGCCGAGCTCATCCCGAAGTGGGAAGCGCTGCGCGACGGGATCGACGAGGATTCCCAGCTGCTGACCGCAGCGGGGCAAGCCGCTACGGCCCCGTCCGCCGACCTACCCGCGCAGGACAACCTGCAGCGAATCAGCACCTCGATCGGAGCCGCGATCGAAAACAACCTGAGGTTACGTGAATACGCTCAGACGTGGATCGACATGCTGAGGAAGGCGAACCGGACCTACCAGCAGCAAGACGACAAGGCTCAGAAGGGCCTGTCCGGATCATCCGAGCACACCAGCGGCAGCGGGCTTTACTAATAGGGAGCACCCGTGAGGAAGATCGAGGCAGCGGCCCGGCTAACCCTGATGTCCACAGCGCTCTTGGCAACTGCGGCGTGCTCTGCTGGCGGCGCGACTGGCACGGCTGCCAGTACCAGCACCGCCGCAGCACTATCGAGTCCACCTCCGCCGAGAAGCGAACAGGCACCACCCGTTCCGAACCCGCTCGACCCAGGCGGCTTCGTCGAGGACCCGTGTCGTAGCTTGACCGTCGCGCAAACCGCGGACCTGCAAATACAGGAGCTCGGAACTAAAAAAGACGTGGGCATTGACAACATCAAAGGCTGCAACTGGCAATTTGGCGCCAACCACGAGTGGAGAATTCAGGTCGCCTATGTTGTCCCGCGCGCCAAGAACGGCCTCCAAAACCTGTACGACCAAAAGTCGGTCGGCTGGTTCGACCATGGATACTTCGTTCCCACCTCGGTTGCCGGCTACCCCGGACTGTTCAGCAACTTCTCCGACACCCGCCCGCACGGCCGCTGCGACCTCGCCATCGGCATCAACGGTCAAATGATGCTCACAACGGCAGTCACCGGCGAAGCCACCAAGGACAACTGCAAAGCCGCGTCCACGGTTGCGGAACGGATCATCACGACGATCAAATCCGGGGGGAATTGATGACCGACGCCGCGCTGGGTTACACAGCTTCACTCACCGAGATGACGGCCCAGCAGATCTCGCATCACCTTGGAGAAGGTCCCGATCAAGACCCAGGCGCTTCACGACACCAAGAACAGGATCGTTCCGGTGCCGGAGACATTCATGACGCCCTCGACGCCGGGTCAGCAGATCTTCAACGACTCCAGCTTCCTCCAGACGAGCCAAGGTCGCCGCAGTGAATGACGCCGCGAAACGGAACGTCCGGACCTGCGACACCTCGACGCCTCGTACCACTATGGGTGATTCGTCCCAACCGCTCACCATCCATGATCCGTTCCGGCTATGCTGCTCTTGAACTGTGTACTACACGGGGGGTAGGGAGCAGATGAACGAGGGCGACCGGGCGCCCACGATCGGTCCAACGGCAGGCGCGGGACTGACCGCGGTGGGCGGCGCGGGATATGACTTCGACCCCGACCAGATCGCCGAGCTGATCCCGAAGTGGGAAGAGCTGCGCGTCGGCATCACCCAGGATCAGGAACGGCTGCGCGTCGCACTCCGGGAGACGACGGCCCCATCGGCGGATGAGCCTGCTCAGGCGAACGCACTTCGGATCGCCGCATCCATTCAGGCTGCGATCGACCACAACGCAATCTTGCTCGACTACGCGCAGAGCTGGATCTACATGCTGAAGAGGGCAAATGGCACCTATCAGAGTCAGGACGATCACACTCGTTCCGTCCTGAACCGGGCTTCTGGTGCAGCCGACGGCAGCGGGCTCTACGAGTAGGGGATCACGTGGGCAAGTTCAAGACGCTAACCAGCGTGACTCTAGCGAGCACCGCGCTGCTCGCACTTGTGGCGTGTTCGGACGGAGGAGCGACCGGTACGTTGTCGGGCAGGAGCTCGAGCAGCAGCCTTACCAAGGCTCCTGGCGCTGCCAGCGAGACACCGGCTCGGAACCGGCAACTCGCGCCTCAGGTGACCGATCCGCTGGATGCCGCACGTCTTGTTGCGCACCCGTGTGACAGCCTCACTGCCGATCAACTCGATCGTCTCGGAGTCGCGCACAAGGGGAATGAAACGGTCGTCGACACCGACGGCGGAAAAGGGTGCGACTGGCAATACGGGCTCAATCTCGAATGGACGATCCAAGTGGCGTTTGTAATGCCCGGCAGCAGGAACGGCCTTCAGAACGAATACGACCAGAATTCGGCAGGCTGGTTCGACGGCGGCTACTTCGTTCCCACTTCGGTTGCCGGATACCCCGGGGTCCTGAGCAACGTGTCCGACACCCGCCCGCACGGGCGGTGTGACCTGGCTGTCGGCATCAATGACCAGATGCTGCTCACCACCGCGGTCACCGGCGAAGCCACCAGAGACAACTGCAAGGCGGCGGCGAACGTCGCCGAACGGGTCATCTCGAAGATCAAGGCTGGGGGAAATTGATGAGCGGCGCGGTGCTGGGCTCTACCTCCTCACTCGGTGGCATGACGGGTCAGCAGATCTACGACAACTTCACGAATGCCGTGGGCCCTGCCGGCCTTCAAGAAGCCGGCCACAAGCTGCGCGCGGTGATGAAGAAATACGAAGTTCGCAGCAAACAGATCAGCTCCCTGTCGGAGATGATGAACGAGGGCTGGCGCGGAGAGGCTGCGAGCGCCGCCTCCGAGAGCGTGGGCAGGTTGGCCATTTCCCACTCCGCGGCCGCCGATGCCATGAACACCGCGAGCGATCTGATTGGGAACCAGAGTCAGGCGTTCTTCGACACCAAGAACAGGGTCGTCCCGGTGCCGGAGACATTCATGACGCCCTCGACGCTGGGTCAGCAGATCTTCCACGACTCCAGCTTCCTCCAGACGACCAAGGTCGCCCTGGCGAACGACGCCGCGAAGCGGAACGTCGAGGCCATGCGCGCCTGGACGACGACCTCCGGTGACAACGGCTCGAAAATGCCCACCTCCTACGGCACCCTCGACGCGGGCGTCCTCGGCGTCATCCAGAGCTCGCCGAGTGAGGTCGTCGTGGAGCAGCACCAGCCGACGAGTGACGGTCCGCGCCTCGGAGGCCCTGGGGGTGCCTCCCGGGGTGGCGGCGGCGCTGTCACCGGCGCCACCCCTTCCCTGTCGGGGCCGTACCACGCCCCGGCAGGGCAGGCGCCGGCCGACGCGCGCACCGTCGCCGCGGACGCCGCGGACGCACCGTCCCCTCACAACCCGCTTCCGCAGGGCGGCAACCCCGGCTACGGCACGTCGAGCGGCGAGGGAGTCCCCGGGTACGGCAACTCGACCGGTTATCCCGGTGCCGTGCCGCCGGGAGAGCGGTTCGGGGCAGGCGCGGGCCGTGGCGGGATCGCTTCCGGGCGGGGATTCGGACCGGGCGTGGGCGGCGCCGGAGGCTCGGGCGGCGCCGGGCGCGGCTTCGGGCCTGGCAGCGGTGGCGCCGGCAATTCGCTTGCCGGAGGCAAGCGGCTCGGCGCGGCAAACCCTGCCGGGGCGGGCGAGTCGTTCGCCCGGAGTGGCGCGTCGGGGCGCGGTGGTGCCGCCGGTGGCCCGGGCGCGATGGGCGCCGGCGCGGGCAACCGCGGCAAGGGTGAGGACGACAAGGATCACCAGCGGAAGTACATTGTGGACGAGGACGATCACTTCCAGCTCACCGCGGAGGGCGAGAAAGCGGTCGACCCGATCACGGGCCTGACCGTGTCCTCGCCGGTCCTCGGTCAGTGACGTCATGTGGTTCGCCGAACCGGAACGGTTTCAGGTCGACCTCCTCGCCGCCATGGTCGCCAAGGTCACCGGGAACGAGCTGCACCTCGCGCTCGCGCCACAGGCCGTGTGGCGGCCGGACGACATCGAGGCCGCCTTCGACCGTGCGGTCGACGCCGCCCTCGCGCGTTTCCGGACGGCCGGCCGCGACGAGCCGGCCTTCACCGACATCGCGCGCCTGCTCAGCACCCCGGACGAAGCCCGTTTCGGCTGGCTGTCCGACACCACGACCGGCGTCAACCGGTCCGCGCTCGTAGCGGCGAACCACTACTTCGGGCTGGTCGCGGTGCGCGAGGACCGCGAGGTCACCGTCCGCACCTTCCAGCGCGACCGGCTCAGCACAGTGCTCGCCGACATTCTCCCCCAGGACGTCCGGAAGTCATCCGAACCGATGCTGACCGTGCTGCGCAGCGAGGTCCGGGGCGCGCGGCGGGCCGAGCGCAACGGCACCCGGCCGAGCCGTGCCGTCCAGCGCGTCGACCACCTCGCCTCCCTCGAGCCGTTCTTCATCGCCGAGCTGTACGCCGAGACGCGGGACCCCAGCGGCCAGCCGCGCCAGCCGCGGTTCCCGCTCCGCGTCTACGACAACGCCGAGGGTCGCTGGACCGTCCTCACCGCCCCGCACTACGACGATCAGGTCCTGCACCTGGCGCCCGCCACCGCGGCGGACGTCGCCGACCGGCTCGACGACCTGCGCCGGGAACTCCATTGACTGCACGAACTGGCGCTCTCGTCGAGCGGGGGACCGACCCTGCCGGCGACGCACGAGCGGGCACATCGTGCAGCAGCCGGCGGACCAGCGCACCCGCGCCCGCGCGCCCGCTCCTGGCCGATCGATCGATCGGTCGGCTACCCTCGCCCCATGAGCTCGGTGGACCTCGAGATCGACGGCGACGTCGCACACATCTGGCTGAACCGACCGGAGCGGCTGAACGCCGTCGCGCCGCGGCTCGTCGATGACCTGCTCGCCGCGCTCGGCGATGTGGGCGACACGAAGGCGGTGGTGCTCGGCGGGCGTGGCCGGGCGTTCTGCGCGGGCCACGACCTGAAGGAGAACCCGCAGGGCGACTCCCGCGCCCGCATCGAACGTCTCCAGGACGTCACCCGGCGGCTGCGCGCCCTCCCGCAGCCCGTGATCGCCGCCGTGCACGGGTACGCCATCGGCGCCGGCGCGGAGTTCGCGCTCGGCTGCGACCTCGTGCTCGCCGCCGAGGACGCCGTCTTCGCGTTCCCCGAGGCGAGCCTCGGCCTGAGCGTCACCGGCGCCGCCTCCCGCCTCCTCCCCCTCCTCGTCGGACCGCTCAAGGCGAAAGAACTCCTCCTCCTCGGCGACCGCATCGACGCACGCACCGCGCACGAACTGGGCCTCGTCAACGCCGTCGTCCCGGACGTGCACGCCACGGCACTCGACTGGGCCCGTCGCATCCCCGCCCACCCCGCGACCACCCTCGCCAAGCGCGCGCTCGACGCGGGCATCGACAGCGCCCTCGACCAGGCACTCGAGCTGGAGGTCAGCCACGCGCTGATCACCGAGCACCTCCCGGGCACCGCTCTCGGCAGCCGCGCATGATCCCCGACGACCTCGCCTCCCTCGTGCGCCGCGCGGCGCGGCTGTGGCCGGACCGCACCGGCTGGCGGTTCGACGAAACCGGCGCCCGCTTCACCTTCGCCGACATCGACCGCGAGACCGACCGCCTCGCCGGCTCGCTCGCCACGCTGGGCACCCGGCCCGGCGACCGCGTCGCCGTCATGCTCCGCAACGAACCGGCCTTCCCGCTGCTCTGGCTCGCGCTCGCGAAGATCGGCGCGGTCCTGGTGCCGGTCAACACCAACTACCGCGAGCTCGACGGCGCCCACGTGCTGCGCCACTCCGGCGCCCGCATCGCCGTCGCCGCGCCCGAGTTCACCGACCTGCTCACCCGCATCGGCCCGGACACCGTCGTCACCCCGGACGAACTGCCCGCCGGCGCACCACCCGAGCACCAGCCGGCGGCCGAGGCGCCCACCAACATCCAGTACACCTCCGGCACCACCGGCGCCCCGAAGGGCTGCGTCCTGCCGCACCGCTACTGGACGACTCTCGCGCGCAGCCTCGTCGAGGACTTCCCCCACCTCACCGCCGACGACCGGATCCTCACCGCACAACCGTTCCACTACATCGATCCACAGTGGAACGTCGCGGCCGCCCTGGCCGCCGGTGCCGAACTCGTCGTGCTCGACCGCTTCCACCCCAGCACGTTCTGGCCCAAGGTCCGCGAGCACGACGTCACCTGGTTCTACTGCCTCGGTCTGATGCCGACCCTGCTCCTGCGCCAGCCCGCCGGTCCCGGCGACCGCGACCACCGGGTCCGCTCCGTCATGGCCTCGGCGATCCCGCGCGACCTGCACGCCGAACTGGAGGACAGGTGGGGCGTGCCCTGGTACGAGGCGTTCGGCATGACCGAGACCGGCGGCGACATCCGGGATCGTCCGGCCGACCACCGGCCCGGCAGCGGCTGCATCGGCCGCCCCATCCGCGAGCGCGAGGCGATGATCGCCGACGAGGAGGGCCGGCCGGTCCCCCGCGGCGGCACCGGCGAGCTGCTCATCCGCGGTGTCGGGCTCATGCACGGCTACCACGACGATCCGGAGGCGACCGCCCGCGCGTTCTCGGGCGGCTGGTTCCACACCGGTGACCTGGCCACAATGGACGCCGAGGGCCGCGTCTACTACGTGGGCCGGACGAAGGACATGATCCGCCGCAGCGGCGAGAACATCTCCGCCGACGAGGTGGAGCGCGCCCTGCTGCTGCACCCCGCCGTCGAGCTGGCGGCGGTGATCGCCGTGCCGGACGACCTGCGCGGGGAAGAGGTGAAAGCCTTCGTCGTGCCGGCCCGCGACACCACCCCGGGTGAGCTGGCCGAGTTCTGCGCGACCCAGCTGGCCTACTTCAAGGTCCCGCGGTACTGGTCGATGACCGCCGACCTGCCGCGCACGCCCTCGGAACGCATCGCGAAGGGCAAGCTGTCCGCCCTGGACACCCCGACCTACGACCGGGTGGCCGAGGCATGGCTCTGACCACCGAGCAGCGCGTCCGGCGGGCGGCGGTGAAGCTGTTCGCCGCGAAGGGGTTCCACGGCACCGGTATCCGGGACCTGGCGCACACGGCGAAGATCTCCAGCGCGAGCCTCTACCACTACATGGGCACCAAGGAGGACCTGCTCGTCGGCATCATGCGGGAGTGCCTGGACCGGCTGTTGTTGGCGGCACGTCAAACGCTGGAGACCGTCGACGACCCGGTCGCGGCGCTGTCCGCCCTGGTCACGCTGCACGTCATGGCCCATGCGGCGCAGCCGGACGAGACCCGGGTGGTGGACCACGAGGTCGGCGCCCTGTCCCGTTCCGCCCGGCAGGGCATCGTCGCCCTGCGGGACGAGTACGAGACCATCTGGGCGGACACCATCGATGCGGGCGTCGCGGCCGGCCTGTTCGACGTCCCCGACCCGGCCGTGACCAGGCTCGCCCTGCTGGAGATGTGCACCGGCGTGGCCCGCTGGTACTCACCACGCGGTCCACTGCCGCTGGACCACCTCGCCGCCCGATATGCCCAGCTCGCGCTGCGCATGCTGGATTGCCCCGCTTCCCCCGGCGCGGCGGCCGCGGAACGGGCCCGCGAGGTCGCGTCGAGAGTGTGGCGCATACGGCCCTAGCTGGGGTCTTGCCGACTCGGCCGGGCTGAGGGACCCTCGAAGGGTGACTGAGCGAACGATCCACCTGGAACTGGACGAGCAGGGTCTCGCGTTGGGACTCCCTGCTCCGTCACACCCTCAGGATCATGTCCACGATGTGCCCTACCGTCCCGTGCAGTTCCGTGACGACGACCTGCCCACCGCGCTCGAGCGCTGCGCGAACTGGCTCAGGTCGGCACAGGAGTGGCTCGGTGAGCCGGTGGATGTGGTCTCCATCCACCTCGATTACGACGACCGCGAAGGCGCGCCGTACTACGACCTGAAGCTCCTCTGCAACGAGGAGGACCTGGCCGGGGCTCCGCGCGCACTGCGGGACGCCGCGAACGAATCCTGAGACAGTTCCCGAAAAACACGCCTCGGGGCCGCTTCCGGAGTTTCCGGAGGCGGCCCCGAGGTGGTTCTTCCGACGGGTCGATCCGCGGGCGGGGCGCGGCTCTGGTCCCCGCCGGTGCCGGCCTCAGCCCAGCGCACCACCGATCTTGACGTGCCCCTTCAACAGGTTGCGGGCGATGGTGCGGCGCTGGATCTCGTCCGTGCCCTCGTAGATGCGCAGCAGCCGCAGCTCGCGGTACCACCGCTCGATCGGCAGTTCCCGCGTGTAACCCATGCCACCGTGGATCTGCAGGACCCGGTCGACGATTTCGTTGGCCTTGATGCCGCCGTACAGCTTCGCGACGGACTGCGCGTGGCGGGAGTCCATTCCGGAATCCACCTGCCAGGCCGCGTGCAGCACCAGCCAGCGCAGGGCTTCCAGCTCGACACCGGAGTCGGCGATCATCCACTGGATCGCCTGCCGGGTCGCGATCGGCGCCCCGAACGTCTCGCGCGTGTTGGCGTGCTCGATCGCCATCGAGATGAGCCGCTCGCAGGAACCGATGGCGCGGGCCGGCAGCAGGTAGCGGCCGCGGCCGATCCACTGCATCGCCAGCGCGAAGCCCCGGCCCTCCTCGCCGAGGATCTGGCTCTCCGGCACCCGCACCTCGTCGAAGACCAGCGACGCCGGCCCCCATTCGCCCATCGTGTCGATCGGCTCGGACTTCCAGCCCATGTCCCGGTCGACCAGGAAGCAGGTCACCCCGCCGGCCGCACCCTTCGCCGGGTCGGTGACGGCGAACACCATCGCGAAGTCGGCCTCGTTGCCGCCGGTGATGAACGTCTTCTCACCGTTGATGATCCAGTCCGCGCCGTCCTTGCGGGCCGACGTGCGGATGTTCTTGGCGTCCGAGCCCGCACCCGGCTCGGTGATCGCGAAGCACGATTTGCGTTCGCCGGCGATCGTCGGGAGCAGGTAGCGCTCCTTCTGCTCGTCGTTGGCGTGGAACAGGATGTTGTCCGCCGCGCCGCCGAAGCGGAAGGGCACGAAGGTGCGGCCGAGCTCGGCCTCCAGCAGCGCGGTCATGATGGCCGACAGGCCCATGCCGCCGTACTCCTCCGGCGTCTGCACCCCCCAGAACCCGGACTCCTTCGCCTTGAGCTGCAGCGCGGCCAGCTCGTCGGAGGTGAGGCCGGGCTCGTTGCGGCGCTCGCGGCGCAGCACCTCGGGTTCGAGCGGCATCAGCTCACGCTGCACGAACGTGCGCACCCAGTCGCGCACTTCCCGCTCTTCGGTGCTCAAGCTGAAGTCCATCGTCGGCCCTTCTACTAAGCGCTTGCTTACTACCCAGACTAGCGCACGGCGGCTCAGATCGGAATCCGGTTCGGTATGGAAATGGACACGCAGATACTCCCGCACCAGGTGCCCGGGCAAAGGCCCCAAATCCCGTTCGGTGCCAGGCCGCTCGCGTGGGTGGTGGCTCGCAGCTGGGGCCAGCACTGCGCAGGCGCCCGGCTGCACGCACCGCGTAGGTTGGGCACGTGATCGAGTGCGCGGTGTGGTGGGCGGTTCCGCTGCCGGACGAACCGGAGTACCTCGCCCTGCTGGACGACGCCGAGCGCGGGCGGTACCGGGCCTACCGGCGGGAGATCGACCGGCAGCGGTTCCTCACCGGCCGGGTGCTGGCCAAGACGGTGGCCGGTGACCTGCTCGGACGCGCGGCCGCGGACGTGACCTTCGACGCGGCCTGCGACGACTGCGGCAAGCCGCACGGCCGCCCCCGGGTGCCGGGGGCCGGGTTCGAGCTGTCCATCTCGCACTCCGGCGAGCGGGTCGGGGTGGCCGTGACCAGTGGCGTTCCGGTCGGCCTGGACGTCGAGGCCACCACCCGGCGCGTGGACGACTCGCTGATCAGGTACGCGCTGAACGAGACCGAGCGGGCGACGCTGGCGGACCTGACCGAACCGGAGCGGGTGGCCGCCTTCTTCCGGTTCTGGACCGGCAAGGAGGCGCTGATGAAGGCCACCGGACGGGGTCTGCGGATCCCGCTGCGGAGCCTCACGCTGGCCGGGCCCGGGGATCCGCCGCGGCTGGTCGCGTCCGCGGATCCGGCGCTGAACCCGGCCCGCACCCGGCTGGCCGATCTCGACCCCGGCGAGGGGTACCGGGCGGCGGTCGCGGTGCTGGCCGAGCAGGAGCTGCGGGTGACCGAACGGTGGTGGCCGACCCCGTAGCCCCGTGGGGCTACAGCTCCAGCCCCATCGCCCGCAGCAGCGTCTGGAACTTCGCCGACGTCTCGTCCAGCTCCGCCTTCGGGTCCGAGGCCGGCACGATGCCGCCACCCGCGTACAGGCGCAACCGCTCCCCGCTCACCTCGGCGCACCGGATGGAGACCGCCCACTCGCCGTCGCCGTGGGCGTCCATCCAGCCGACCGTTCCCGCGTAGTACCCGCGGTCGAACGGCTCCAGCTCGCCGACCAGCCGCCGCGCGTCGCCGGTCGGCGACCCGCAGATGGCCGGCGTCGGGTGCAGGACACCGGCCAGGTGCAGCGCCGTCACCTCCGGGTCGACCAGCTCACCGGTCACCATCGTGCTCAGGTGCCACACCGTGGGCGTCGCCACCAGCGACGGGGTGCCCGGCACGCGCAAGTTGCGGCAGAACGGCCGCAGCGTCTCCACGATGGCCTCGGTCAGGATCGCGTGTTCCACCTGGTCCTTGCGGGAGGACGCGAGCCGCTCGGCGTTCTCCCGGTCGGTGACCGGGTCGGCCGAGCGCGGCGCGGAACCGGCGTGCGGGTGCGACACGACCCGCCGGCCGCTGCGGGACAGCAGCAGCTCCGGTGTCGCGCCGATGAGGGACCGCCCGCCGGGCAGGGCCGCGGCGAACGTGTAGCCGTGCGGGTTGTCCTTGACCAGGTTGTGCAGCACGGCCTTGACCGGCACCGGACCGGGAAACTCCAGGTCCAGGGCACGCGCGAGCACGACCTTGCGCATGCCGCGGTCGGCCAGCGCCCGCACGGCACGCGCGACGGCCTCGACGTGGGCGACCGGCTCGGGCACGGCTCGCACCACGTCGGGGCCGACGACAGGCATCCGCGGCAGGTCCGCCGCGCCGGGGTGCGCCGGACCCGCCACCCGGGCGGTCTCCGGCACGACGAGGTAGCCGGGTGCCGCGGCGGTGTCGAACGGCAGGACACCGACCGCGAGCGAGCCCGGGGACCCGGCCAGCGCGGCCGGGACCGCCTCACTGAGCGCCGGCACATCGGTGTCGGCGAAGGTCAGCCGAGAGCCGGACCCGAAGATCGTGTGCCGGGACGTGGCGAAGTAGAAGTCGCCCGGCGTGTACTCCTCGAGTGTCCCTGCGGCATCCACACCCCCATTGTGCTCCCGGTCGGGCAGCGGGGAACGGAAGTGTCACTCGCGCAACACTTCCACGCCGACCTGCGGAAACGGGTTACTTGAGGGCGTCGATCAGCGCCGCGCGCTGGCGCTCGCCGAGACCGCCGGCCCGCCGGTCCGGGTCGATCCCGGCCTTCTCCAGCAGCGCGGCCACCTTCACCGCACCGAGCCCGGGCACCGCCTTGAGCAGCTGGGTGACCTTGGTCTTGCCGATCGTCTTGTCGTCCTTGGCCTTCGCCAGCACCGAGTCGATGGACTGCTGACCGGACTTGATCGACGCGAGCAGCTCGGAGCGGGCCTTCCTGGCCTCGGCGGCCTTGGCCAGCGCTTCCGCGCGCTGCTCCGGGGTCAACGTGGGCAGAGCCAACGTAGTAGTCCTTCCGTGTGTCGGATATCCGCTCTCGCGGCGACGGCTGGCACCCAGCGCGGTGCTTGCTCGCGCAAGCGCTGGCCAGGCCGTCTGGTCCACGCGCCCAGTAAACGCCACCAGGGCCGGGGCCGCGACCTCGACACGCGCGGAAACCCCCGGTCGGGGCGGGTGCGGCCGGTTCTGGCGACCGGCGGTGTCTTCACCTTAGAGTGACGTCAGACACGTTCGACGACGAACTTTCACCGCGCGGGAGTGCCCATGTTGAGCACGATGCAGGACGGCCAGCTCTCCCTGGCTCGCCTCCTGGAACACGGAAGCCGGATCCACGCTGCCAGCCGGGTGACCACGTGGACCGACCAGGGTCCTCGCCGCGAGACCTACGGGGAGCTGGGCCGCAACGCCGCGCGGCTCGCCGGCGCGCTGCGTGGTCTCGGCATCACCGGGGACCAGCGGGTCGGCACCTTCATGTGGAACAACGCCGAGCACCTGGCCGCCTACTTCGCGATCCCCGCGATGGGCGCCGTGCTGCACACCCTCAACATCCGCCTGTTCCCCGAGCAGCTGACGTTCGTCGCCAACCACGCCGAGGACCAGGTCGTGCTGGTGGACGGCTCGCTGGTGCCGCTGCTGGCCCGGCAGCTGCCGGAGATGAAGACCGTCCGGCACGTCGTCGTCGCCAACGGCGACCCGGCCACCCTGGAGGCCCCGGCCGGTGTCGAGGTGCACTCCTACGACGAGCTGCTCGCCGCCCAGCCGGACACCTTCGACTGGCCGGAGATCGACGAGCGCTCGGCCGCCGCGATGTGCTACACGTCGGGCACGACGGGCGAGCCGAAGGGTGTGGCCTACTCCCACCGGTCGATCTGGCTGCACTCGATGCAGGTGTGCATGAGCGACAGCATGCGGCTGGCCCCGGAGGACACCGCGCTGGTCATCGTGCCGATGTTCCACGCCATGTCCTGGGGCATGCCCTACGCGGCGATGATGGTCGGGACGTCGCTGGTGATGCCGGACCGGTTCCTGCAGCCGGCCCCGCTGGCGCAGATGCTGGCCTCGGAGAGGCCGACGTTCGCGGGTGCCGTGCCGACCATCTGGCAGGGCCTGTTGCAGCAGCTGGAGGCACACCCGCAGGACATCTCGCACCTGCGCGAGGTGGTCGTCGGGGGTTCGGCCTGCCCGCCGTCGCTGATGCGCACCTTCCAGGAGCGCTACGGCGTGCCGATCCTGCACGCGTGGGGCATGACCGAGACCTCGCCGCTGGGCAGCGTGGCCCGGCCGCCCGCCGGCGCGACCGGCGAGCAGGCGTGGCAGTACCGGTACTCGCAGGGCCGGTTCCCGGCGTCGGTGCGGGCGCGGCTCATCGACGACCACGGCAACGAGCAGCCGTGGGACAACGAGAGCGTGGGCGAACTGGAGGTCGCCGGCCCGTGGATCGCGGGCGGGTACCACGGCGGCGCCGACCCGGAGAAGTTCCACGACGGCTGGCTGCGCACCGGTGACGTGGGCCGGATCAGCCCGGATGGCTACCTGACGCTGACCGACCGCGCGAAGGACGTGATCAAGTCCGGTGGCGAGTGGATTTCCTCGGTCGACCTGGAGAACACCGTGATGAGCCACCCGGCCGTCGCCGAGGCCGCGGTGATCGGGGTGCCGGACGAGAAGTGGGACGAGCGGCCGCTGGTCGCCGTGGTGGTTCGCGAGGGCCACCAGGTGACGGCCGGGGAGCTGCGCGAGTTCCTGGCGGACAAGGTCGCGAAGTGGCAGCTGCCGGAGCACTGGACGTTCATCGACGAGGTGCCCAAGACCAGCGTCGGCAAGTTCGACAAGAAGCGGCTGCGTGCCTTCCACTCGCAGGGCAAGCTCGACGTGCGGCACTTCTGATGCCTCCCCGGCGGCTGCACCGTCCACAGGGGAGTGCGGGCCGCCGGTGGGGCCGGGGTGCTGGTGCGGACCCGCCCGGTGCGCTAGAAACGGATCATGACTCAGCTCGACGAGACCGGAACGGCGCTGTTCCACCAGTCGATGCCGTTCTCGGAGCGGCTCGGCATCGAGGTCCTGGAGCACTCGGCGGACGTCGTCCGCGCCCGGCTGGCGTGGGACGCAAGCCTGTGCACGATCGGCGGCGTGCTGCACGGCGGGGCGCTGATGGCGCTCGCCGACTCGACCGGCGCGGTGTGCGCGTTCCTCAACCTGCCCGAGGGCGCGCAGGGCACCTCCACCATCGAGTCGAAGACGAACTTCCTGCGCGGGGTGCGGGAGGGGCACGTGGTCGCGACCGCGCGCCCGTTGCACACAGGCCGGAAGGTGATCGTGGTGGAGACCGAACTGCACGACGACGCCGGCAAGCTGGTCGCGAAGGTGACCCAGTCCCAGGCGGTGCTCTGACCCGCTCGCCCGGTCAGTGGTTTACACCACCGGGCCGCCGGGGGAGAATTCCCGGATGACCCGCGCTCTGCTCGCCGTGCTCGCCGCCGCGATGATGGCGACGGTGTCCGTGCAACCCGCCTCCGCCGCTCCCGGCCGCGCCGGCGACGAGGCGATCGACTACCACGAATGGGCCCACGCCGGCCCGTTCGAACCCGCCGGGGTGCGGTCCTACGAGGGACGCGACTACGAGCGGTCGCAGTGGACCTCGCCGTTCCACACGCCCGGCTTCGACGCCACGGAGCTGATCGCGTCCTGGAACGCGCACACCCCGCCGGGCACCTGGATCGAGGTGGAGACCCAGGTCCGGACCACGGCGGGCACGCAGACCCCGTGGTACGTGATGGGCCGGTGGGCCAGCGGCGACGGCGACATCCGGCGCACCAGCGTCGACGGCCAGGACGACGCGCACGCACAGGTCTCGGTGGACACGCTGGTGATGAAACCCGGCGAGCTGCTGCGCGCTTACCGGCTGCGGGTCTCGCTCTACCGCGCCCCGGGCACCCGGACGATGCCGGCGATCAACGCGGTGGGCGCGATGACGTCGAACGTGCCGGACCGGTTCGAGGTGCCGACCTCGCCGCCCGGCCGGGCGTCCGGCATCGAACTCGCGGTCCCCGCCTACGCCCAGAATATCCACAAAGGACAGTTTCCGGAGTACGGCGGCGGCGGGGAGAACTGGTGCAGCCCGACGTCCACCGAAATGGTGGTCGAGTACTGGGGTCGCCGCCCGCGACCCGAGGACATGACCTGGATCCCAGCGGAGTACGCCGACCGCACCGTCGACTACGCGGCCCGTCAGACCTACGACCTCGCCTACGAGGGCACCGGGAACTGGCCGTTCAACACCGCCTACGCGGCGACCTTCGGCCTGCGCGGGCACGTCACGCGCCTGCACTCGCTGACCGAGCTGGAGGACTACATCGCGCGCGGGATACCGGTCATCACGTCCCAGTCGTTCCGCGCCGACGAGCTGGACGGCGCGGGTTACGGCACGGCCGGCCACATCATGGTCGTCGTCGGGTTCACCAAGGACGGCGACGTCATCGCCAACGACCCGGCCGCGAACAGCAACGAGAACGTGCGGACGGTCTACCCGCGCGCCCAATTCGAAAACATCTGGCAGCGCACCAAGCGGCACACCGCGGACGGCTCGGTGGCCGGTGGCCCCGGCGGGATCGTCTACCTCATCACGCCGTGACGGACCGGGAAGGGGCCAATGAGGCCGGCACCCGCAAGTGGTAACTGGTGAACCCGTTCGGGTCAGGCCGCTGACCTCGATCGAGACCGCCGATCTAGCCTGCCGGTGACGCACGCCGCACCTCAGAGCACATTTCCCGATACTCTCGGTACCGATGGGGGTAGACAACCACGAGGCATGGTGGTCAACGATGGCGGCAACGGGCTCCAGTGCAACCGATGGACGATGAAGGTCGCGCGATGATCGGGCAGGCCCGGCCCGCCAGTGCGCTCGCGAACGCCCGCGGTCGTCCCACGGCCGCTCGCGTATCCGACGACGTGCTGCTCGACGCCGCGCGGCGGTGTGTCCTGGCCACCGGGCTGCGGCGCACCACGCTGGCCGAGATCGCGCGTACGGCGAAGGTCAGCCGGATGACGCTCTACCGCCGCTTCCCGGACGTGCGCAGCGTGCTGTCGGCGCTGATGACCCGCGAGTTCGGCGCGCTGCTGCACCAGGCCACGGTGAGCGGGGCAGACGCCCCGACCGCCCGGACGCGCCTGGTCCGCAGCGCGGTGGCCGCGGTGCAGCTGCTGAACGGTGACCCGCTGATGCGGACGATCCTCGACGTGGACACCGAAGTCGTGGTGCCTTACGTGCTCGGACGGCTCGGCGGCACCCAGCGGCTCGGCGAGAAGTTCATCGTCGCACTGCTGGAGGCCGGTCACCGGGACGGCTCGATCCGGCGCGGGTCGACAGCCGCGCAGGCGCGGTCGGTGCTGCTCGTCGTGCAGTCGTTCGTGCTGTCGCTGCGGGCCGCGACCACGGACGTCACGACCGAGTCGCTGCTGGGGGAACTCGCGCACCACCTCAACGCGGCCCTGCGGCCACTGTGATCCGGCACGCGGCCCACCATCCACATGGGACGGTCAGGCGACCGGGTACAGCGCTCAGGTGATCGCGTTGAAGCGGTCCAGCGCCACCTTGCGTTCGTGCGCGTGGTCGACCATCGGAGGCGGGTAGCCCTTCGGCAGCCGCGGCAGTCTCCACGGCTGGTGCGCCGCCTTGCCCGGAATCTCCCGCAGCTCGGGCACGTACCGGCGGACGTAGTCCCCGTCGGGGTCGAACTTCTCGCCCTGCGTGGTCGGGTTGAAGATCCGGAAGAAGGGCGCCGGATCGGTGCCGGTCCCGGCCACCCACTGCCAGTTCAGCTGGTTGGACGCGAGATCCCCGTCGACGAGGTGGTGCATGAAGTGCCGCGCGCCGAGCCACCACGGCAGGTGCAGGTCCTTGACCAGGAAGCTCGCCACGATCATCCGCACCCGGTTGTGCATCCAGCCCTCGGCCAGCAGCTGGCGCATGCCGGCGTCGACGATCGGGTAGCCGGTGCGGCCCGTGCGCCAGCGGTCGAAGGCGTCCTGGCCGTTGTCGTACTCCAGCCGGTCGAAGCGGCGGTCGTAGTTCTGCCGCGCGGTCTCCGGACGGTGGTACACCACGTCCGCGTAGAACTCGCGCCAGGCCAGTTCGCTGCGCAGCGACTCGGCGTCCGCCCCGCGCCGGCTGCCGAGGTCGGCGAGCATCGTGCGGGGGTGGAGACAACCCCAGCGCAGGTACGGGGAGAGCCGGGTGGTGGCCGGCCGGTCGGGGCGGTCACGGCCGGCCGCGTAGCCGTCGAGCCCGCTCTCCACAAAGGACCGCCAGATCTCGTGCGCGGCCGCTTCACCCGGACGCGGCAGCGACATCGGCCGCGGATCGGGAGCCGGGGGCAGCGAGAAGGGCTCCCCCGGCTCGATCCAATCCACTGTGGACGAGGGTGCGGGTGCCGGCCAGCCGTGCCGGCACCAGGCCCGGTAGAAGGGGCTGAACACCCGGTAGGGCTGCCCGTCCGGTTTCGTGAGACGGCCCGGGGTCACCGCGTAGGGCGAACCGCACTCGACCCAGTCGACCTCACCGAGTGCCGCTGCGACCGCACGGTCCCGGCGGCGCCCGTACGGGCCGGTGTCGGTGCTGACGTGCACGCTGCCCGCGCCGATCGAGCGCGCCACCCGGGGCACTTCGCGCACCGGGTCGCCGTGCACCACCAGGAGCCGCCCGTCCAGGCTCCCGGCGAGCGCCTCCAGGCAGCCGTGCAGGAACGCCCGCCGGGGCTCACCAGCCGGTTTCAGCAGGGCGTCGTCGAGCACGTAGAGCGCCAGGACCCGGGAGGCGCGCTCGCCCGCGCTGGCCAGCGCGGGCAGGTCGGCGAGCCGCAAATCGCGCCGGAACCATAACAAGGCGGTACCCACGCCTCCGACTCTAGGCGATGCCGCGCCATCCGGCTCGGCTCGCCGGCCCCATTCCGCCATTTCTCGCACAGCCGGAAGAACGCACAAAAAAGACGGCGCGTCCCGAGCCGGGACGCGCCGCCGGAAAGAACTCAGCGCTCGGAGATCGCGGTGTACTCGCGCTCCTTTTCGCCGACGTAGATCTGCCGCGGGCGGCCGATCTTGGTCTGCGGGTCGTTGATCATCTCGCGCCAGTGCGCGATCCAGCCGGGCAGCCGGCCGAGCGCGAACAGCACCGTGAAGAACTGCGTCGGGAACCCGAGCGCCCGGTAGATGAGACCGGTGTAGAAGTCGACGTTCGGGTACAGCTTGCGCTCGACGAAGTAGTCGTCCGAGAGCGCGGTCTCCTCGAGGCGCTTCGCGATGTCCAGCAGCTCGTCGTTCGGCGCGAGCTTGCCCAGGATCTGGTCCGCGGTGCGCTTGATGATCTTGGCGCGCGGGTCGTAGTTCTTGTACACCCGGTGGCCGAAGCCCATCAGGCGGACGCCCTTTTCCTTGTTCTTGACCCGGCTGACGAAGTTCGCCACGTCGCCACCGTCGGCCTTGATGCCGTTCAGCATCCCCAGCACCGCGCTGTTCGCACCGCCGTGCAGCGGGCCGAACAGCGCCATGATGCCGGCCGAGATGCTGGCGAACAGGTTCGCCTCGGACGAACCGACCAGACGCACCGTCGACGTCGAGCAGTTCTGCTCGTGGTCGGCGTGCAGGATGAACAGCAGGTCGAGGGCCTTGGCGACCTCGGGGTCGACCTCGTACGGCTCGGCGGGCAGGCCGAACGTCATCCGCAGGAAGTTCTCCACCAGGCCCAGCGAGTTGTCCGGGTACAGGAACGGCTGGCCGATGGACTTCTTGTAGGCATAGGCCGCCAGGGTCGGCACCTTGGCCAGCAACCGGACGGTGGACAGCTCGACGTTCGGCTCGTCGAACGGGTTGAGCGAGTCCTGGTAGAAGGTGGACAGCGCGGACACCGCGGAGGACAGCACCGGCATCGGGTGCGCGTCACGCGGGAAGCCGTCGAAGAAGCGCTTGAGGTCCTCGTGCAGCAGGGTGTGCCTGCTGATCTTCTGGGTGAAGTCGTCCAGCTGGGCCTGCGTCGGCAGGTTGCCGTAGATCAGCAGGTAGGACACCTCGAGGAAGCTGGAACGCTCGGCCAGCTGCTCGATCGGGTAGCCGCGATACCGCAGGATCCCGGCGTCACCGTCGATGTAGGTGATGGCCGAGGAACACGACCCGGTGTTGACGAACCCCGGGTCGTAGGTGATGTACCCGGTCGACGCCAGCAGCTTCCCCAGCTCGATGCCGGGAGCACCCTCGACGGCATTGACAACCTTCAGCTCGTGCTCGCCAGTCGGTAGGCGCAGCGATACGGTGCCGCCACCGGTCGCCGCAGTCGCGTCGGACATGCAGGTCGTCCCTCTCACGGTCACACGGGCCGGTAGCTCCTGCAGGTCACACAGGCAGCTTTCTGATCGCGCGCGACCGGAAAAAGTCCGCGCACACCGCCCCGCTGGGGTATGAATTCCCCTATTACGCTAGTCGAACAGTGGCCCTTCGCGCAGCCATTGTGTTACCTAGAGCAAACCGTTGGGATCAGGTTCACACATCTCGGCCGCGGTCGGCGGTTCCGCGCCGCTCCGGGACACCGTGATGGACGCCGCCCGGGCCGCGAAAGTCAAGACCTCGCGCCAGTCGGACTCAGTCAGCTCGGTGAGCGCGCCCACATTCCGGTCGTGCAGCCACGACAACAGGGCTCCCTGCACGGTGTCCCCGGCGCCGATCGTGTCGACCAGCCGGGCGGGCGCGGACGGTACCGGAACGGTCACGGATTCGGTGTGGACGACCAGGCCGTCGCCGCCGCGGGTCACCACCACCGCCTCCACCCCGGCGTCCAGCCACGACTTGACCGCCGCGTCCAGCCCGGCAGGCCCGGCCAGCCATTCGCCGTCGTCGTCGGACAGCTTGAGCAGGCGCACGTCGGGCAGCCAGGAGGCGAACCGGCTGCGATAGGCGTCGGCATCGGCGATGAGGTCCGCGCGGATGTTCGGGTCGAGCGCGGTCAGCACGCCACGGGCGGCCTCGCGCCGCAGCACCGTCTCGTAGGTGGAGGCGCCGGGCTCCAGGACCATGCCGAGGGTGCCCAGGCACAGCACGGTGACGTCCTCGGGCAGCGGACCGGGGTCGGCGACCAGCCGGTCGGCCGTGCCCTCGGTGTAGAAGGTGTAGCTCGCGGACCCGTTCGGTGCGAGGGCGACGACGGCGAGGGTGGTGTTCTCCGGACCGTCCTGCACCATCGATATGTCGACGTTCGACGCCAGGAGCCGGTCCCGCAGGGCCTGCCCGAAGCGGTCGGCCGAGATCCGGGACAGGAACGCGGTCGGCGTGCCGAGCCGTCCCGCCGCGAGGGCCACGTTGTACGGGCCGCCGCCGAGGCGCGGCACCAGGGACGTCAGGCCGTCGTTCGTCTTCTCGGCACCCGGCACCAGGTCGACCAGCGCCTCGCCACCCACCACGATCACGGGCGAGATGCTAGCCCGCCCAGGAGCAGTTCGGACAGCGCCGTGAACGCCTCGGCGTCCGAGACGCCGGTCCGCGAGCCGACCACACCGGTCTGGATGGCCTCGACGAGCACGGCGGCCATCTCGGCGATGAGCGGGGCGTGCACCTCGCGGAACACCCCGTCCGCGACGCCCTTGGCGATGAACGAGCGGATCTTCGCGGCCGCGGCCCGGCTGTTGAGCTCGTAGGCCGCCCGCGCCGGGGCGAAGTCGCTGATGTCGCGCATGAACGCCGCGGACGCCCGGTTCAGGTGCTCGGCGATGCCGCTCAGGTAGACGCCGATGATCTCGCGCGCGTCCCCGAGGCCGGCGATCCGCTCGTCCAGCACGCCGGCGGCACTTTTGAAGTAGTGCTGCACCACCCGGACGGCCAGCTGCTCCTTGCTCGGCGCCAGCGCGTACAGCGTCGACTTCGAACAGTGCGTCTTCGCGGCCAGGTCGTCGAGCGTGAAGTGGACGAAGCCCTCGACCAGGAACAGCTCCTCCAGCTCGGCGAGCAGCGCGCGTTGCCGGGCGGTGAGTGCCTTGCCGCCTGGTGGCGGGAGCACCTCGCGACTGGTCATGGAACCACCGTATGTGCTGTACTGGAGACGATTACAGAGTACTGCTTCGAGTACACCGGAGGCACGATGCCGATCGACCGCCTGCTCCCCGACCGCGAGTACGCGGACCTGCTCGCGCTGGCGACGGAACTGGCCCGGGACGAGCTCAAGCCGCTCGCCGCCGAGTACGAGGAGGCCGAGCGCTTCCCGCGGGAGCAGTTCCGGCTGCTCGGCAAGTCCGGCCTGCTCGGGCTGCCGTACTCCGAGCGCTGGGGCGGCGGCGAGGTGCCCTACGAGGTGTACCTGCAGGTCCTGGAGGAGATCGCGGGCGCGTGGATGTCGATCGGCATCGGCCTGTCGACGCACATCATGGCCTGCTACGCGCTGGCCCACCACGGCACGGACGAGCAGCGCGACCGCTGGCTGCCGGACATGCTCGAGGGGCAGCTGCTGGGCGCGTACGCGTTGTCGGAGTCGCACGCCGGGTCGGACGCGGCGTCGCTGTCCACGCGAGCCCGGCTGGACGGTGACGCGTACGTCGTCAACGGCACCAAGGCGTGGATCACGCACGGCGGGCAGGCGGACTTCTACACGACCATGGTCCGCACGGGCGACGACGAGATCTCCTGCCTGCTGGTGGACGGCCGCACGCCCGGGCTGTCCGCGGCGCCACCGGAGCGGAAGATGGGCCTGACCGGGTCGACCACCGCGCAGGTGATCTTCTCCGACGCCCGGGTGGACGCGGACCGGCTCATCGGACCGGCCGGGGCCGGCATGCGCATCGCCTTGTCCTCTTTGGACTCCGGCCGGCTCGGGATCGCCGCGTGCGCCGTCGGTCTGGCGCAGGCGGCGCTCGACGAGGCAGTCGCGTACGCGAAGGGACGCACGCAGTTCGGCAAGCCGATCATCGACTTCCAGGGACTCGAGTTCCTGCTCGCCGACATGGCCGCCGCGGTCGACTCGGCACGCGCGACGTACCTCGACGCCGCCCGGCGCCGGGACCGCGGCATGCCGTTCGGCCGGGCCGCCTCGGTGGCCAAGCTCATCGCGACGGACGCCGCGATGAAGGTGACCACCGACGCCGTCCAGGTCCTCGGCGGCGCAGGCTACACGCGTGACTTCCCGGTGGAGCGGTACATGCGCGAGGCGAAGGTGCCACAGATCTTCGAGGGCACGAACCAGATCCAGCGCATGGTCATCGCCCGCCACCTGAAGCGGGCCTGACCTGCCCCGCGGCGGGGCGGGGCCGCCTCGCCCCGCGCCCGCCGGACCGGGTGTTACTCCGCGTAGCGGCGGGGGGTTACCACGCCCTCGCCGCGGGCGTCGTCGAAGCGGTAGACCTCCTGGCCGCGCACGAAGACCCGCATGGCGCGGTTCATCACGTCCAGCGGGTCGCCCGACCAGAGCACGATGTCGGCGTCCAGGCCGGGCCGGAGCGAGCCGATCCGGTCGTCCAGCGACAACATGCTCGCCGGGTTCACCGTCAGCGCCCGCAGCGCCACCTCCGGCTCCAGCCCGTCCTTCACCGCCAGCGCGGCCTGGTACACGAGGAAGTTGATCGGCACCACCGGGTGGTCCGTGGTGATCGCGATCTTCACCCCGGCGCGCGCCAGGATGCCTGCCGACCGCAGCGTCCGGTTCCGCAGCTCCACCTTCGACCGCGTGGTGAACAGCGGCCCGAGGATGACCGGCACGTCCTTCGCCGCGAGCACGTCCGCGATGAGGTGCCCCTCGGTGCCGTGGTTGACCACCAGCTTGTAACCGAACTCCTCGGCGAGCCGGATCGCGGTCACGATGTCGTCGGCGCGATGGGTGTGCTGGTCCCAGTAGAGCTCGCCGTCGAGGACCTTCACGAGCGTTTCCAGCGTCAGGTCGACGTCGAACGGCTTGCCCTCGGCCCGTGCGTGGTCACGCTGGGCGGCGTAGTTGCGTGCCTTCGTGAACGCCTCGCGGATGATCGCGGCGACCCCGAGTCGCGTCGAGGGCGTCTGGTTCTTGTCGCCGTACACGCGCTTCGGGTTCTCGCCGAGCGCGCTCTTCACGCTGACCGCCTCGTCGAACACCATGTCCAGCGTCGTACGGCCCCACGTCTTCACCGCGACGGTCTGCCCGCCGATCGGGTTGCCGGAGCCGGGCTTGATCACGACGCTGGTCACGCCACCGGACAGGGCGTCGTCGAAACCGATCTCGAACGGGTCGATGCCGTCGATCGCCCGGAAGCGCGCGCCGTTCGGGTCGGTCATCTCGTTGGTGTCGTTGCCCGCCCAGCCCTCGCCCTCCTCGTGCACGCCGAGGTGGGTGTGGGCGTCGACGAACCCGGGCAGGACCCACGCGCCGGAGGCGTCGATCAGCTCCGCGTCCTCCGGGACGTCGACCTCCGCGTCCGCGCCGACCTGGGTGATCCTGCCGTTCTCGATCAGGATCGTGCCGCCGTCGATCGGGTCGCCCTCGACCGGCACCACGTATCCGCCAACAATCGCCTTCACCATGGTGAGCCAAGCTAACGGACCGGCGCGCGGGAAACCCGTCCGGCTCGCCGCACGGCGTTCCCGGCTCCGGGATCAGCGGCGCCGAAGGCGCCCTGGTCGAGGCCACCGGCGTCCGGCCAGGCGTCACGGAATGTGCTTCTCCAGGTGCACGAGGTGGTAGTCCCCTTCCGGGGTCCGGGCGGTTTCGACGTAGCCGAGCCGGGTGTACAAGCGCAGCGGTCCCGCGCTGCGCTCGCCGGTGACCAACCGCAGCACGCGCACCCCGGGCGGCAGCCGTTGCTCGGCCACCCGCATCAGGTCGGAACCGAGGCCCTGCCCCTGCCGGTCCGGGGCGACCACGAGCCGGCCGACCTCCGCCGTCTCACCACGCACCCGGATCCGCACGCTCGACACCAGCCGTCCGGCCTCCCGCACGCCCCAGGTGCGGACGTCCGGATCGCGCAGCACGGCGACGAGCTCGTCGAGCGTCTCGCGCAGCGGTGGCAGGGCGGGGTCGCCGTGTGCCTGCGCCTCGGTGACGAACGCCGCCCGCTGCAAGGTCAGCAGCTCGCCCGCGTCCGCCTCGCCGAGCCGGACCGGGTCAGCCATGGACGCGGACGCCCCAGCTGCCGGTCCAGGAGCCGTCCGCCGCCAGCTCGACCAGGTCGGTGCCGGAGTTGAGCGCGTCGGCCGGGCAGGTCATCGGCTCGATCGCGACGGCGCGGCCGCGGCCGGTCAGGTCGGCGGGGGTGAAGACCTGCACCCACCGGAAGTCCGGGCCGGCCCACACCTCGACGCTGCGGTCGCCGTGCGACAGGACGTGGTGGAACCGGCCGTCCTCGCCGGCGACGAGACCGCCGAACGCGGTGTCCAGGTCGACCTCGGCGAGCAGGCGCCCCTCCTGGAAGTCGTACTCGGTGCCCGCGGTGTCCCGCTCGTCGCCGTAGGGCAGCTGCTGGTCGGCGACGTACGGGCGCACGCGGGTCGCCGGCAGGGTCAGCGTCAGCTCGTCGGTCGGGACGTCCCCGATGCGGAAGTACGGGTGGGCACCCACGCCGACCCCGATGGCCGAGGAGCCCTCGTTGCGGATCTCGTGGGTGACGGTCAGCTCGCGCGGCGCGAGGTCGTAGGTGATCCGGGCCCGCAGCGGGACCGGCCAGCCCGGCTGTCGCGGCACCTCGATCTCGAGGGTGATCGACGATTCGGCGTGCTCGACGAGCGTCCACGGCCGGTGCCGGGTCAGGCCGTGGATCGCGTTGCCGCGGGCCTCCTCGGTGACCTCGAGCCGCTGGGGCTCCCCGTGGTAGGTCCACTCCGCACCCTTGGTCCGGTTGGGCCACGGCAGCAGGATCTGCCCCGCACCCTTCGGCGGCGCGGCGTCCTCGGCGAAGGTCTCCAGGTAGGGCACACCGCTGATCTCGAACGCCCGCAAGCCCGCACCGATCTCGGTGACGACGGCGCGCGCGTTGCCGCGGGTGATCTCGAACTGCTGTCCGGTGGGGTTGGCCATGCCCCGAAGATAGCCGCGGCGCGCCGCGCCTCGGTCCAGGGTGACCGAGCGCACTAACTAGACCGGTCGTCATAGTTTGGTTAGGGTGACCGGCATGGTCCGCAGAACCGACACCCGCCGGCGCATGGTCGCCTCCGCCGCCGAGCTGTTCCGCTCGCAGGGCTACCACGCGACCGGGCTGAACCAGCTGGTCACCGCCGGCGGCGCACCCAAGGGCTCGCTGTACTTCCACTTCCCCGGCGGCAAGGAGCAGCTCGCCGCGGAGGCGATCGCGTTCTCCGGGGAGGCGATGGCGGACCTGCTGCGGGAGGTGCTCACCGCCGCCCCGGATGCCGGCACCGCCATCACCGGCGTGATCGATGCGCTGGGCCGCAACCTCGCCGGGACCGGCTACCGCAGCGGTTGTCCGATCGCGACCGTCGCGCTGGACGCCGGGGACAGCGAGACGATCCGCCAGGCGTGCACCGGCGGGTACCGCTCGTGGCACGCCGTCATCACCGGCTACCTCACCGGTCAAGGTCTCGACGCCGCGCGGGCGGCCACACTGAGCACGATCGCGCTCAGCGCCATCGAAGGCGCCCTGCTCCTGGCCAGGACCCAGCACGATCTCGCGCCGCTGCACGCCGTCGGCGAGCACCTGCGCCACACCTTCGAACGGGAGCTGGCATGAAGGTCCACCACCTCAACTGCGGCACGATGCGACCGCTCGGCGGACGGCTGATCGACGGCCGCGGCGGGTTCTGGCACCGCGCCGAGCTGGTCTGCCACTGCCTGCTCGTCGAGACCGCGAGCGAGCTGGTCCTGATCGAGACCGGACTGGGCTCCCCGGCGGTCACGCGCGCGGACGAGTGGCTGGGCGCACGGTTCGTGCGGATGGTCGGCGTCCGGACCTCGGTCGCCGAGACCGCGGCCGAGCAGGTGCGCCGCCTGGGGTACGCGCTCACCGACGTCCGGCACATCGTGCTGACCCACCTCGACCTCGACCACGCCGGCGGACTGGTCGACTTCCCGCACGCCACCGTGCACGTCCACGCCGAAGAGCTGCGGGCGCTCCGGTCCCCCCGCGACGCGCGGGAACGCTCGCGCTACAAGCCCCAGCACTTCGCGCACGGTCCACAGTGGAGCAGCTACCCGGACACCGGCGAGAAGTGGTTCGGGTTCGACGCCGTGCGCCAGCTCGACGGGCTGCCGCCGGAAATCCTGCTGGTGCCACTGGGTGGGCACACCCGCGGGCACGCCGGCGTCGCGGTGGACACCGGCGAGGGCTGGCTGCTGCACGCGGGCGACGCGTTCTTCCACCACGGCCAGATCGACCCGGTGCGCCCGCACGTCACGCCGGGCCTCGCGTGGTTCGAGTCCAAGGTGGAGACCGTGCCGGGTGCGCGGCGGGGCAACCACCAGCGGCTGCGCGAACTGGTGCGCGACCACGGGGACGAGGTCAGCGTGCTGTCCGCACACGATCCCTGGTTCCTGGACGACGTCGTGAGCGGACGGTAGCTAGCGGTCCGAGCCGAGCAGGGACAGCACCGTCCTCCTGGGCAGCAGCCGCGCGACCCCGGTCAGCACCGCGTTGCCGCGGCCGGGGACCACGACCGGGCCCCCGCGCTCGGCCAGTGCGGACATGGCGCGGCGCACGACCTCCTCCGGGGTCTGCACCAGCCAGGCCGGCACGTCGGCCGCGTCCTGGGACGCGGTCGTGGTGACCCCCGGGCACAGTGCCATCACATGTACGCCGCGGATCTTCTGCTCGTGCCACAACGTTTCCGACAACGCCGTGACGAACGCCTTCGTGGCGCTGTAGACGCCCAGGCCGGGTTTCGGCGTGTGCCCCAGCGTCGAGGAGACGTTCACCAGCGCGGCACCCGGCTCGGCGGCGCCGAGGAAGGCGTGCGCCAGCGCCACCACCGCGCGGCAGTTGAGGTCGAGCTGGGCGAGCGAGTGGTCCAGTGGCGTAGCCGCGAAGTCGCCGTGCACCGCGGCGCCCGCGTTGTTGACCAGCACCGCGTAGCCGCCGCCGGCGAGCAGGCCGGCGGTGGCGCGCACACCCTCGGGGGTGGCGAGGTCCGCGGCCAGGTGGTCGTGCCCCGGCCCCAGCTCCGCGAGCAATCCGGTGAGCGGGTCTTCGCGGCGGGCCACGGCCGTCACGGTGTAGCCCGCCGCGGCCAGTGCGGTCGCGAACGCCCGGCCGATCCCGGCGCTCGCCCCGGTGACCAGCGCCCTCACCGGGCGGCCTTCGGGCGGGTGTCCGGCGCGAAGGCGAACGAAATGCGTTCCATCAGCGACTTGCGCTGCGTGTTGTGGAACGCGGCGACGAGCCAGCGGCCGTCCTGGCGCACGAGGGTGTAGGTCTGCACCTTGGTCAGCGCCTTGGGCTGCTTGCCCTTCACGGTGTCGCCGCGGCTGGTGAGGACCGCCGCGTCCGGGCCGAGGAAACGCACGTCGAGCACCTCGTGCGCCAGCCGGGTGCCCTTGAGGAACTTGGCGAACAGGCTGCGGTGGCTGTCCGCGATGTCCTGCCGGCCCTGGTAGCGGGTGCCGACGAAGGTGATGTAGGTGGCGTCCTCGGTGAAGTGCGCACCGTAGGAGTCCGCGTCGCCGCGGGCCCACGCTTCCGCGAGCGAGTCGAGGACGGCGGTGACGGAGGCGGTCCGCTCGGTGTCGATCATGGTCTCTCCTGTCCGCTACACTTGTCTTGGTCAGTGCAGTATCTGCACATATGCAGATAATAGGCAGAGGATGGTCACCGTGGCAAGTCAGCACGAACGGCGCGTGGTCTTCCGCCGCTACCTCGACGCCGTCGGCCTGCACGGGCTGGCCGGCGCCGAGGCGGCCGGCCTGCACGCCACCGAGTGGTACGCGCTCAGCCTGCTCGACCTCGAGGGAGCGCTGACCTCCGGCGAGCTGTCCGCCCGCACCGGGCTCACCACCGGCGCGACCACGCGGCTGATCGACCGGCTCGAACGCGCCGGGTACGTGCGCCGCGCCGCGGACCCGGCCGACCGCCGCAAGGTCGTCGTGGAGCCGGTCGCGGACGCGCTGGCCGGCGTCGCGGAGATCGTCGGCCCGGCCCGGCGCCACATCGCCGAGGTGATCGCGCAGTACTCGCCGGAAGAGCAGGACGTCCTGTTCGACTACTTCGCCCGCGCCGCACCGGCATACCGCGCGGCGTCCGAGGAGATCCGGCGGACGCTCAAGCGCGGGCGCGCGAAGTGATCGCATGCGTGATCCCAGCGGCGGCGGGTATCCGCCGCCGATGGACGGCTACCTGGCGATCTACCTCAACGACCAGCTCGCGCTCGGCGTGGGCTGGCGCGAACTGGCCCGCCGCGCCGCGGGCAACAACCGCGCCACGGATGCGGGCGAGGCACTGTCCCGCGTGGCGACCGGGATCGCGGAGGACGTCGACACGTTCCGGTCCATCATGGACCACCTGGGCGTCCGGCAGAACCCGCTCAAGACGGCGGCCGTGTTCGGTGCCGAACGCATCGCGCGGCTCAAACCGAACGGCCGGCTGCTGTCGTACTCACCGCTGAGCCGGTTCCTGGAGCTGGAAGTGCTCGCGATGGGCATCGACGGGAAGAAGCAGCTGTGGACGACGCTGCGGGACCAGGCCGACCTCTCCGACCGGGTACCGGGCGTCGACTTCGACGAGCTGATCGAGCGGGCTGCCCACCAGCGCGAGACCCTCGAACCGCACCGCGCGCGAGCCGGCGCCGAGGCGTTCCGCGACGGCTGATCGCTAGCCGGCGACCGCGGCCGCGCGGTAGCGCCAGAACGCCGGCAGCAGCGCGACGGCGATCGCGATGAACACGATCACCAGCATCCCGCCCCCGGTCGCCGCGGCCGCTGTGCCCACCGCGGCGGCGGTCCAGCCGTGGGTGAGGTCGGCCAGCCGCGGGCCCCCCGCGACGACCACCGTGAACGCGCCCTGCATGCGGCCGCGCATCTCGTCGGTCGCGGCCATCACCAGGATCGCCTGGCGGTAGATCGCGCTGACCATGTCCGCGGCCCCGGCCAGGCACAGGAACACGATCGCCAGCCACAGCGAGTGCGACAGCCCGAACCCGATCACCGACGCGCCCCACGCGCAGATCGCGATCGTCACCGCGACCCCCTGCCGCCGCACCCGGCCGAGCCAGCCGGAGAACAACCCGATGACCATCGAGCCGATCGGGATCGCGGCGTAGAGCCAGCCCAGGGCGAGGCCGCCGCCGGGCGGGTCGCCGAAGGTCCGCTCGGCCATCTCCGGGAACAGCGCCCGCGGCATGCCGGCGACCATCGCGATGATGTCCACCACGAACGAGGCGAGCAGCACCTTCTGGGTGCCCATGTAGCGGAAACCGTCCAGCACGTCGCGCAGCCCGGCGGCCCGCGCGGTGCCGGACAGCGGCGGCAGTGCGGGCAGCCGCCAGACCGCGTACAGCGCGACGACCAGGGCGACGGTGTCGATGAGGTAGAGGGTCGGCAGACCGAGCACCGGCATCAGCGCGCCGGCGGCCATCGGCCCGAACACCATGCCGAAGGTGTTCACGGTGCCGGACAACGCGGCCGCCGCCGGGAGCAGCTCGGGTTCGATCAGCCGGGCGACGATCGCGCTGCGGGTCGGCATGTTGATCGCGAAGAACGCCTGGTTGCAAGCGAGCAGCACGAACACCAGCCACACCGAGCCGACGCCGAAGAACGCCTGCGCCCACAACAGGGCCGACACGACGGCGATACCGGCGTTGCCGAAGACGAGCAGCTTCCGGCGGTCCACCGTGTCGGCGATCGCACCACCCCACAGCCCGAAGACGAGCAGCGGGACGAGCGCGACGATGCCGGTGAGACCCACGTACCCGGACGACCCGGTGAGGTCGAAGACCTGCTTCGGCACCGCGACCGTGGTCAGCTGACTGCCGATCGCGGTGATCGCGGTACCGGTGAACAGGCGCCGGAAGCCGGGCGTGCGCAGCGGCCGCACGTCCACGACCACGGACTTCAGCAGATTTCGCTTCTTACCGCGCCGCGCACCGGCCTCGACACTCACAACCGACCAGTTTAGCCGCGCTAACTAATCGGGTCGCGTGATTTCCCTCGCGCCTCAGGGAGCGACGCGGTCGATGTGCCAGCCGTCCGCGGTGCGCACGTACCGCAACCGGTCGTGCAGCCGGTCCCGCTGCCCCTGCCAGAACTCGACCACCTCGGGCCGGATGCGCCACCCGCCCCAGTGCGGCGGCAGTGGCACCTCGTCGACGTCGCCGAAGCGGCGTTCGATCGAGGCGAGCGCGACGTCCAGGTCGCGCCGTCCGGTGACGACCTTGGACTGCGGCGAGGCCCAGGCGCCGAGCTGGGAGCCACGCGGGCGCTGCTTCCAGTACTCGGCGGTCTCCTTGACGTCGACCTTCTCCACCTCGCCGCGCACGGTCACCTGCCGCTGCAAGGCGTACCACGGGAAGGTCGCCGACGCGTACCGGGTGACGGTCAGGTCGTGGCTCTTCTTGGAGGTGAAGTTCGTGTAGAACACCACACCCCGCTCGTCGAGGCCCTTGCACAGCACGCTGCGGGAGGACGGCCGTCCATCGGCGTCCGCGGTGGCCAGCACCATGGCGTTGGGTTCGGCGACCCCCGCCGCGATGGCGTGGTTCAGCCAGTCCTGCAACTGCTCGGTCCAGCTGGGAGCCAGATCGGACTCGTCCAGCGCCTCACCGTCGTAGGCCACCCGCATGCCGGGAAGGCGTACCGCAACGTCGTCGATGTTTTCGACCTCTGGCATCTGCCAACCTCCACGACCCGCTTACTCACCCGTAACCGCTCACGTTAGGGCTTGGGGGGCCGCTCGGGAAGCCGACGAACGGTGACACCCGCCACGGACACGCAACCGCGGCGGAGCCTCCTGGGAAACGCAAGATTTTCACCTTCGGCGCACGCTGGGCTGAATCGTTCTCGTAATCGTGACCGAAACCACCGCATTCTTCGATTGCTCCCCCGCCGCGACGGGAGGATGGTGTTGACACCGTGCGACGAGGCGCCCCGGACGCGTCCCGCGCGCGAAATCTGTCGGGGAAATGCGCAGCGAAAGGTTCCACCAGTGACCACTTCAGCGCCCGTTGCGAACAACACAGAACCTGACGACGGGTTCAAGCCCGGACTGGAAGGCGTCATCGCTTTCCGCACCCAGATCGCCGAGCCGGACCGCGACGGCGGCGCGCTGCGCTACCGCGGCGTGGACATCGAGGACCTGGCAGGCAGGGTCAGCTTCGGCGACGTGTGGGGTCTGCTGGTCGACGGCAGGTTCGGCGACGGGCTGCCGCCGGCCGAGCCGTTCCCGATCCCCGTGCACACCGGCGACGTCCGGGTGGACGCGCAGGCCGCGCTCGCGATGGTCGCGCCGATCTGGGGCTTCCGGCCGGTGCTCGACATCAGCGACGACGAAGCGCGGGAGAACCTGGCGCGTGCGTCGGTGACCGCCCTGTCGTACGTGGCCCAGTCCGCGCGCGGGGTCGGGGTGCCCGCCGTGCCGGAGTCCCGGGTGGACCAGGGCCGGACGATCACCGAGCGGTTCATGATCCGCTGGCGCGGTGAGCCCGACCCGGCGCACGTCAAGGCCGTGGACGCCTACTGGGTGTCGGCCGCCGAGCACGGCCTCAACGCCTCGACGTTCACCGCCCGGGTGATCGCGTCGACCGGCGCGGACGTGGCCGCGGCATTGTCCGGCGCGATCGGCGCGATGTCCGGGCCGCTGCACGGCGGCGCCCCGGCGCGGGTGCTGCCGATGATCGAGGCGGTGGAGAAGGAGGGCGACGCCCGCAAGGTCGTCAAGGGGATCCTGGACCGCAAGGAACGGCTGATGGGTTTCGGGCACCGGGTCTACCGGGCCGAGGACCCCCGGGCGCGCGTGCTGCGCCGGACGTGCCGCGAGCTGGGCGCCGAACGGTACGAGGTCGCGGCCGCGCTGGAGCAGGCGGCGCTGGCGGAGCTGCGGGAGCGGCGCCCGGACCGCGCGATCGAGACGAACGTGGAGTTCTGGGCCGCGGTGATCCTGGACTTCGCCCGGGTCCCGACGAGCATGATGCCGGCGATGTTCACGTCGGCGCGCACGGCCGGCTGGGCGGCGCACATCCTGGAGCAGAAGCAGACCGGCCGGCTGGTCCGCCCCTCCGCGAGCTACGTCGGCCCCGGCCCCCGCTCACCCGAGGAGGTCGACGGCTGGTCGGCGGTCCAGCCGCTCTGATCGGCGGGCGGCGCCCCGGAACCGCGTGGTTCCGGGGCCGTTCCGGCTCCCACACCGCGGGCGGCAGAATGACGCCATGCTGCCCGGCACCGATTTCGCCCTGCTCCGCCGCCTGTCCCTCGAGCAGGCCAACGGCCGTGCGCCGTCGATGGTCGCTGCGGTTGTCCGCGACGGTCAGATCGCCTGGTGGGGCGCCCGCGGCACGGTGGACGGCACCGTGGACGGCGCCGCGCCCGACGACGACACCCAGTACCGCCTCGGCTCGATCACGAAGTCGCTGGTCGCCACGGTCGTCATGCGGCTGCGCGACGAGGGGCGCCTGGACCTCAACGACCCGCTGGACAAGCACGTGCCCGGCACCAGCTTCGGCGCCTCGACCGTCGGCCAGCTGCTCTCGCACACCGGCGGGCTGACCTCGGAGTCGCCCGGCTCGTGGTGGGAACGCAGCGAAGGCGGCGACTGGGCCGCGCTGCAGGCGAGCCTCGCCCAGGGCGCGCTGAAGAACCGTCCGGGCAGCCGCTTCCACTACTCCAACGTCGGCTACGGCGTGCTCGGCGAGCTGATCGCCCGCCACCGCGGCACCGGCTGGCTGACCGCGCTGACCCGCGAGGTCCTCGAACCGCTGGGCATGACCCGCACGACCCCGCACCCGCGCGGCCGGTACGCGCGCGGCTGGGCCGTGCACCCGTTCGCCGACCTGCTGCTGCCCGAGCCCAGCCCGGACGCCGGTGCGATGGCGCCGGCGGGCCAGCTCTGGTCGACGGTCCGCGACCTGGCCCGCTGGACCGCGTTCGTCGGTGGCGACACCGCCGGGGTGCTCAACCCGGACACCCTCGCCGAGATGCGCGCGGTCGCCACGGTCGACGACGCTGACACCTGGACCTCGGGCTTCGGCCTGGGCCTGCAGCTCGTCCGCCACCAGGGCCGCCGGCTGACCGGGCACGGCGGGTCGATGCCCGGGTTCCTCGCCGGCACGCTGGTCGACGAGGGCACCGGTACCGGCGCGCTGGCCTTCGCCAACGCCACGTCGGGCCCGGCGATCATGGGCCTGACGGTCGACCTGATCTCGATCGCCGACGAGCACGAACCCAACCTGCCCGAGCAGTGGCGGCCGTCCGAGGTGGACCGCTCGCTGCTGACCCTCACCGGGCTGTGGCACTGGGGCCCGACGCCCTACCACCTGCGGCTGATCCGGGGCGGCATGCTGAGCCTCACCCCGGTCAGCGGCACCGGCCGCGCGTCCCGCTTCCGCCCGGAGGGCGCGGACGAGTGGCTCGGCCTGGACGGCTACTACGCCGGGGAGACCCTGCGCGTCGGCCGCGACTCCGACGGCACGCCGCGGCACCTGGACCTGGCGACCTTCGTCTTCACCCGCACCCCGTACGACCCGGCCGCGCCGGTCCCCGGCGGCGTCGACCCGGACGGCTGGCGTACCGCATAGTGGGACCCGCCACCGCCGTCACGCGGCGGGAACGCGACCTGCGAGACTGGGATGCATGACCGATGAGCTGACCATTCCGGCTGAACTGAAGCCCTCCGACGGGCGCTTCGGCTGCGGACCTTCGAAGGTGCGCCCGGAGCAGCTGGCGAACCTCGCCTCCGAGGGCGCCGCGTACCTGGGCACCTCCCACCGGCAGAAGCCGGTGAAGTCCCTCGTCGGACGGGTGCGCTCCGGTCTGTCCCAGCTGTTCGGCCTGCCCGAGGGCTACGAGGTCGTGCTCGGTAACGGCGGCACCACGGCGTTCTGGGACGCCGCGGCGTTCGGCCTGGTCGAGTCGCGCGCGCAGCACTTCACCTACGGCGAGTTCTCGTCGAAGTTCGCCAAGGTGACCTCGGACGCGCCGTTCCTGGGCGACTCGATCGTCGTCGAGGCCGAGCCGGGCAGCGCGCCGGAGATCGCCTACGAGCAGGGCGCGGACCTGGTCGGCTGGGCGCACAACGAGACCTCGACCGGCGTCGCGGTGCCGGTGCGCCGCCCCGCCGGGAGCGAGGGTGCGCTGGTCGCGATCGACGCCACCTCGGGCGCCGGCGGCCTGCCGGTCCAGGCCGGGGACTTCGACGTCTACTACTTCGCGCCGCAGAAGTGCTTCGCCTCCGACGGCGGCCTGTGGCTGGCGCTGATGTCGCCGGCGGCGGTCGAGCGGGTCGAGAAGATCGGCGCGAGCGGCCGGTGGATCCCCGAGTTCCTCTCGCTGACCACCGCGCTGGACAACTCGCGCAAGGACCAGACGTACAACACCCCGGCGGTGGCGACGCTGTTCCTGCTGGCCGACCAGATCGAGTGGATGCTGTCGAACGGCGGCCTCGACTGGGCGGTCTCGCGCACGAAGGACTCCTCGACGCGGCTGTACGAGTGGGCCGAGGAAACCAGCTACACGGTGCCGTTCGTGAAGGACCCGGCGCTGCGGTCCCAGGTCGTCGGCACGATCGACTTCGTGGACGACGTCGACGCCGCGCGGGTGGCCAAGGTGCTGCGGGCGAACGGCATCGTCGACGTCGAGCCGTACCGCAAGCTGGGCCGCAACCAGCTACGTGTCGGCATGTTCCCCGCGATCGAGCCGGGCGACGTCACGGCGCTGACCAGCTGCATCGAGTGGGTCGTCGAGCGGCTGGGCGACTAGGTTCCGTTTCTCGAGCGGCGGAGCCGCTTGTGGTGGGCAGTCAACATCCGAAACACGCCCTAGTCCCAGCGCGAGCAGCAGGAGCACGCCGGTGAGGACGTAGCTCTCGGCGAGCGGCCAGACGTCCCGGTGGTCCCACAACGGGCTCACCACGAACACGACTGTCGCGAGGGCGGCGGTGCCGAGCACGAGCGGCCGGCACCGCCGCCCTCGCCACGTCAGGACCCCGATCACGGGCACCGCCCACACCCAGTGGTGCGTCCAGGACACCGGGGACGCCAGTAGCGCGCCGACGGCGCACGCCAGCAGCGCGACCACCGGGTCGGAGCGGCGCATCACGAGCACGGTGACGACGAGGGTGACGGCCACCGCGATCAGCCAGACCCAGGTGGGCGCGCCGAGCCGGGCGAGCGTGCCGTGCAGCGACTGGTTGCCGGCGTACCCCGGGTCTCCGACGCGGTCGCCCTGGAACACCAGCTTCGTCCAGTAGGTGACCGACGCCCGCGGCGCGCACGCCCAGGCCAGCAGCGCACACCCGGCGAACACACCCGCCGCGCGGGCGGCGGCCCGGAAATCCTTGCGCACCAGGAAGAACAGCACGAACGCGGCCGGGGTCAGCTTGACCGCCGCGGCGATCCCGATGCCGAACCCGCGACGACGGACCGGGCTCAGCGCATCGACCGCGACGAGCAGCATCAGCAACAGGTTGATCTGCCCGAAGCCGAGCGTGGCGCGCACCGGTTCGCTGAACAACGCGAGGGCCTGCACGGCCAGCGCGAGGCCGCCGGTGACGTGCAGCCGCCGGTCGTACCGCGCGAAACACAACGCGACGACCGCGCCGAGCGCGACCACGGACACCACGGTGATCGCGACGAGTGCCACATCCGGTGGAACCACCAGCAACGGCGCGAAAACGATCGCCGCGAACGGCGGGTAGGTGAACGGCAGCAGCGTCCCGTTCCGGGTGGGTGGCAATAGGCCGTACGGGTCACCGTGGTCGAAGAACGCCTGCGCGCCGAGCCGGTAGACGTCGAGATCCAGTCCGTCCAACCGTTTCCACGCCAGCACGATCCCGACCAGCACGACCTCGATCGCCACTCCGGTGACCAGAACCCGCCGCCGCATGGGGCAATCCTGGCCGATGCGGGCGCTCGCGTGTTTCCCCGGGTGGCCGAACCGGCGGAATTCCTGCAAGATCAACCAAAAAGTGTCGGCGCGCCTGACCCGTCAAGCGGACGCGCCGACCTACCGTGAACACCCACCGAGGTGAAGCCAGGAGGAGGCGGCGGATGCGGACGCTGAGGGTGGTCGGACTGCACGAGGACGGCAAGTCCATCGTGTGCGAAGACCCGGCGCGGCGCGAGCGTTTCCTCCTGCCCGCCGATGAGAAACTGCGAGCGGCCGTCCGGGGTGACGTTCCCAGGCTGGGGCAGATCGAAATCGAGACGGAGAGCCAGATGCGACCACGCGAGATCCAGGCCCGCATCCGGGCCGGCGAGTCGGTGCAGCAGGTCGCGGACGCCGCCGGGGTGTCGGTGGAACGGGTGGACCGGTTCGCCTACCCGGTGCTGCTGGAGCGGTCGCGGACCGCGGATCTGGCGCAGTCGGCGCACCCCGTCCGTGAGGACGGCCCGGACGTGCGGACGCTCGGCGAAATCGTCGCGTACGCGTTCGGCGTGCGCGGCCAGGACTACTCGCAGGCCACGTGGGACGCCTGGCGCGGCGACGACGGCCGGTGGATCGTGGCGCTCCGGTGGACCGCCGGGCGTTCCGACAACGCGGCGCACTGGCAGTTCTCGGCCGGCGCCCACGGCGGCACGGTCACCGCGCTGGACGAGCACGCCGAGGACCTGCTGGACCCGCACCGCACCCCGCGCACGCTACGGGCGGTGGAGGCCGACTCGCCGGAGCCGGCCGTCGAGGAGACCCCCGGCCGGCCCGCGCTCGACATCGACGCCCAGCCGGACCCCGCCGCGGCGAAGCCCAAGCCGAAGAAGAAGGCCCACCCCGCGGTCCCGGCCTGGGAAGATGTGCTGCTGGGAGTCCGCAGCCAGCGCGGCTGAGCACACGACTGCTGGCCGTCGGCAGGAGAACGGCCTAGCCCGACCGCCGCGCGAGCGGGCCTGCACCCGAACGCCGGCCGGGGCGTTTCGCCGCATGGCGCTGTCCCGGTCCGGGTCCCTGCCGCGCGGCCAGCCAGTCCGCCACGGCTCCGGTGCCCAGCGCGTACACGCCCTTGTGCGTGAGGTCCACGGCCAGCTCGCGGCGCGGCCAGGTCCACGGCGGCGCCCCCACACCCGTGGCGTTCTCCAGCGTCTGGTCGCTCGTCAGCCGCACCACCCAGAACATCGCCGAGGCCCACGGGCCGCGCAGCCCGGCCGCCGCCATCACCCCGCGCAGCGCGCCGACCAGCGCACCCTGCCCGAAGTGCATCGCGAGGTTCATCGAGCGGCGGCGGCGGTCCGGCCGACCGAGCAACCGCGCCAGGGTCCGCCCCGGCACCTCGGAGTCCGGCCGCCCGGTGCAGCGCTGCTCCACCTTCTCCGCCGCCGTCATCACGAATGTTCCCGCCAGCCCGGCGGCCGCGCCCTGCGCCACAGCTCGTCCCCACATGCCGGCACGGCTACCCATCCGGGGCGGGAACGAACCGCCGGAACACGAGCCAGCCGCGCCGAATCGAATCCCCGCCACGGGGTACAGACCCCGTGTGAAACGCATCCTGGACGCCGCCGAGTCACTCCGCGCTCTCGACCCCACCAGCACCGCGCTGGCACGCGGCCTGCGCAAGGTCATCGGCCGGGGCACCGCCGACCGTCTCCTGCGCGGCGCCTGGCTGGGTCATCCCGTGCACCCGCTGCTGGTCACGCTGCCGATCGGGGCGTGGGTGTCGTCGGTCGTGCTCGACCTCACCGGTCAGCCCGAAGCGGCCCGCCGCCTGGTCACGATCGGCCTGGTCGCGACCCCGCCGACCGTCCTGACCGGCCTCGCCGAGTTCTCCGGACTCGACCGCAAGCAGCGCCGCGTCGGGATGGTCCACGCGGCCGCCAACACCGTCGCCGCGAGCTGCTTCCTCGCCGCGAACCGGTCCAGCCGTGGCGCGGCGCGCGCCTGGACCGCGGCCGGGCTCCTCGCGGTCAGCGCGGGCGGCGCGCTCGGCGGGCACCTGTCCTACGCGCAGGGCGCCGGCGTGCACCGCTGGTCAACCCTGGAGCCGCGCGGCTAGCGACACCGGCGCCACCGCCCGGTACGCCTCCCGCACGATCGCGCGGATCTCGTCCCAGTCGACCGGCACGTCGAGGTACACCCCGAGCCACCCGCGATGCGCCACGTACGGTGGCCGGAAGAACCGGTCCGGTTCCGCGCCGGTCATCTCCTCCTGCGCCCCGGGCGGCGCGGCGCACCAGAACGCCACCCGGTCGTCGTGGTGGTGGTCGGCGAACATCACGAACGTCCTGCGGCCGCGGACGAACCAGGCCGGCTCCCCGTGGCTGAGCCGCTCGGTCACCTCCGGCAGCGCCAGGCAGATCTCCCGCAGCGGACCGAGCGGGTCCATCAGAACACGACAGCCAGCACGCCGAACCAGGACAGCACCACCCCGGCGGCGGCCCCCAGCGCGACCCACCGGATGATCGGCAGCTTCCGCGCCAGCCACAGCGACGGCGCGATCCCGGCGGTGACCACGACCGCGGCGAGGAGCACCACCCAGCCGCTGGTCTCCGCCGCCAGCGCCACCACCAGCGCCATCATCGCGACGACCACGACGGCCGCGACGAACCCCGCCGCCACCAGCCCGGTCCCCCACGGCGTCGGCTCGTCCCCGACCCCGGCGAACAGCCGTGGCGGCGGGTCGGTCCGCGGGGGCGGCGGCACGACCACCTGCTCGCCCGTCACCGGGTCGACGTAGTGCACCGGTGTGCCCATCACCCCGGCCACCCGCGCCGCGAGCTGCCGGCCGCGGCGGGACACCACGGCCGCGGCCTCACCCGGCCCGGTCGCCGACCGCCGCAGCGCCGCCGCGACCTGCGCCCACTCGTGCAGGGCGTCGGCCAGCTCCACACCGAGCGCGAGGCTGTGGGGGTCGATTTCGCGCGTGTACGCGGCGCCGTGCCCCTTGAGCACGGCGCGGTCGCCGCGGACCCGCAATTCCACGCCAGCACCTTTCCGCCCGGCACGCCGGGACGCCGGGTCGCAGTCAATTTACCGCTGCGGCGAGCTCGTAGAAGGCCACGGCCGCGGCAGTGGCCACGTTGAGCGAATCGACACCTTCGCTCATCGGGATCCGGACCGCGACATCGGCCGCGGCCAGCGCCCCCGCGGTCAGGCCGGGACCTTCCGAACCGAGCAGGAGCGCGGTGCGGCCGCCCCCCGCGGCCAGTTCGCGCAGGCTCACCGAATCGGCCCGCGGCGTGAGCGCCGCGACGCGGAACCCGGCCGCGCGCACCCGGTCCAGACCGGACGGCCACGGTGTCAACGGGGCGAACGGCACCCGCAGCACGTTGCCCATCGACACCCGCACGCTGCGCCGGTACAGCGGATCCGCGCACCCGGCGCCGAGCAGGACCCCATCGACCCCCAGCGCGGCCGCGTTGCGGAACAGCGCGCCGATGTTCTCGTGGTCGCCTACGCCTTCCAGGATCGCGACGACCCGCGAACGGGCCAGTATCCCGTCGGCGTCCGGCAGCGGCGCCCGGTCGGCCACCGCCAGCACCCCGCGGTTGAGGTGGAACCCGACGACCTTCGCCATCACCTCGGCGGAGGTCACGTAGGCCGGCACCGGCACGTCCGCCAGTTCGGGCGCGAGCTCCGCGATCCGCCGATCGACCCCGAGCAGGGCCCGCGGCGGGTACGCTGAGGCGAGCAGGCGCCGGACCACCACGGTGCCCTCGGCGATCACCAGGCCGCGCCCACCAGGCCGGTCCGGGCGCCGGTCGGCCGTGGACAGGTCCCGGAAGTCGTCGAGCCGCGGATCATCCTCGTCTTCGGTTCGCACGATCTGCGCCACGGCATGAAGTCTGCGGCTTCGGGGTAGATCCTCCGTCGTCGGGGTGGGTGCTCCGAACGTGCTGGGCACCCGTGGGCCGAACGGAGCAGCATCGGAGGAAGTCGCGCGCGTCACGGTGGAGCCACCGTTTTGGCCGATGGCCGCGCGTCTATCCATGTGCGACCGTTGTCGGCCGGGCATGCCGGGGCACCACCCGCCGCGGCCGGACACCAGAAGCAGGGATGGCATGGGCAAGGACGTGTCGGCGGAGAGCTTCACCCACCGGGACCGGGCGCGGTACCGGCACAAGCTCCAGCGGTGCCTGGACACCCTGGCCCGCATGCTCGCCGACGACGGCTTCTCGTTCCCGCGGCGGCACATCGGGCTCGAGGTCGAGCTGAACCTGGTGGACGACCGGTTGCGGCCGTCGATGTCCAACAGCGCCGTGCTGGCCGCGCTGGACAACGAGTCGTTCACCACCGAGCTGTCGCAGCACAACATCGAGCTGAACGTGCCGCCACGCCCGCTGGCCGGGAAGTCGGCGATCGAACTGGAGCACGAGCTCGTCGGCTACCTGGCGGACGCCGACACGCGCGCGGCGACGGCCGGGGCGCGGCTGGCCGTGATCGGCATCCTGCCGACCCTGACCGAGGACCACTTCGACCAGAAGTGGATCACCGACAACACGCGTTACACATTGCTCAACGACCAGATCTTCGCCGCCCGCGGCGAGAACATGACGCTGACCATGGACGGGGCGCCGCTCGGCGGGCACAACCCGGAGCGGTTGCGCACCCACTCCGAGTCGATCCTGCCCGAGGCCGCGTGCACCTCGGTGCAGTTGCACGTCCAGGTCGCGCCGGACGAGTTCGCCACCCACTGGAACGCGGCGCAGTGCCTGGCCGGGGTGCAGGTGGCGGTCGGCGCGAACTCGCCGTTCCTGCTCGGCAAGGCGCTGTGGCACGAAACGCGCATCCCGCTGTTCCTGCAGGCCACGGACACCCGGCCGGAGGAGCTGCGCAACCAGGGCGTGCGGCCGCGGGTGTGGTTCGGCGAGCGGTGGATCACCTCGATCTTCGACCTGTTCGAGGAGAACGTCCGCTATTTCCCGGGCCTGCTGCCGGAAACCGTGAGCGAGGACCCGCTGGACGCGCTCGACGCCGGGCAGGCGCCCAAGCTCACCGAACTCATGCTGCACAACGGGACGGTGTGGCGCTGGAACCGGCCGGTGTACGACGTGGTCGACGGCAAACCGCACCTGCGCGTGGAGAACCGCGTGCTGCCGGCCGGGCCGACGGTGCTGGACATGATGGCCAACGCGGCGTTCTTCTACGGGGCGCAGCGGGCGCTCGCCGAGGCGGAACGTCCGGTGTGGACACAGATGTCGTTCCAGGCGGCCGAGGAGAACCTCTACGCCGGTGCCCGCAACGGGTTCGACGCCCAGCTGTACTGGCCGGGACAGGGCTGGGTGCCGCCGGACGAACTGGTGCTGCGCGTGCTGCTGCCGCTCGCGGCCGAGGGGCTGCGCAGCGCCGACGTCTCCGGGGCGGCCATCGACCGCTACCTCGGCGTGATCGAGCAGCGCTGCCTGACCCGCCGCAACGGCGCGTGGTGGCAGCGGGCGACGGTCGCCGAGGCCGAGGAGCGCGGCGCGGACCGCGAGACCGCGCTGAGCACGATGCTGGGGCGCTACCTGGAGCTGAGCCGCGGCGGTGCGGCGGTGCACACCTGGCCGGTCGACCCTGAGTGATCATGGGGACGCTGATCGGGTCAATCCGGTCCGCGCAGGTAGGCCCGGTGACGGATCTCGCCTACGCTGCCACTCATGGTGGCTCCCCTCGCGGTTGACCTGGACCTGGACCGGACCCCGTTCTCGACAACCCTGAGGGAATCGACGCGGCGCGCCCACGATCGGGCGCACCACTCGCGGTACATGCGCGAGCTGTTCAACGGCGACCTCGACCTGCCCGACTACGCGCGGCTGGCCGCGCAGTACTGGTTCATCTACCAGGCGATCGAGGAGGCCGCCGACGCCATGCGCCGTGACCCGGTCGGCGGACGGTTCGTGTTCGACGAGCTGCGCCGGCTGCCCGCGCTGGCCGCCGACCTGGAGTTCCTGCACGGCGAGCACTGGCGCGGGCGGATCGAGCCGGTCCCGGCCACCGAGGATTACGTGCACCGCATCCGGGCGGTGGCGTTCGACTGGGCCGGTGGCTACGTCGCGCACCACTACACCCGCTACCTCGGCGACCTCGCCGGCGGCCAGGCGGTGCGGAAGCTGCTGGCCGACGTGCACGGCGTCGAGGGGCCGGGTGCGCTGTTCTACCGCTTCGACGACCTCGGCAGCGTCCCGGCCTTCCGCAAGCGGTACCGGGCGCTGCTCGACGCCACCCCGTGGACCGAGGCCGAGCGCACCCGCATCGTGACCGAGGCGCTGGTCGCGTTCGAGTTCAACATCGCGGTGCTCGACGACCTGGCGAAGTGATCATCGGCACAGCCCGTTGACCTCGATCTAGCTGGAGATTGCAGGCTGGGACCAGAACCAGTTCCCGCAGTGCGGACAGCGGCTCCCCGGTTAGCTTCCCGCGCTCGCGAGGACTAGGTTTTGATACCGCAAGGGACTCTGCGTCAGACAAGAAGGAGGGCTGATGGCCCGCTACGAGCTTCCTGACCTCGACTACGACTACGGCGCGCTCGCCCCGCACATCTCGGGTGAGATCAACGAGCTGCACCACAGCAAGCACCACGCGGCTTACGTCAAGGGGGCCAACGACACCCTGGACAAGCTCGCGGAGGCTCGGGACAAGGGCGACTTCGGCTCGATCGTCGGCCTGGAGACCACGCTGGCGTTCAACCTGGCCGGGCACGCCAACCACGTGGTGTGGTGGAAGATCCTGTCCCCCGAGGGTGGCGACCGGCCGACCGGCGAGCTGGCTTCGGCGATCGACGACGCGTTCGGCTCCTGGGACAAGTTCCAGGCGCAGTTCACCGCCGTCGCCACGACCATCCAGGGCAACGGCTGGGCCGCCCTGTCGTGGGACCCGGTGGGCAAGACGCTGATCACGCAGCAGCTGCGCGACCACCACAACAACCTCGTCCTGCCGACCGTGCCGATCCTGCTGGTCGATGTGTGGGAGCACGCCTTCTACCTCGACTACAAGAACGTCAAGGCGGACTACGTCAAGGCGCTGTGGAACGTCTACAACTGGGCGGAGATCAGCAAGCGCTTCGACAACGCCGTTTCCGGCGGCAACGGCCTGCTGCTCTAGAGCACGACCGTCCGAAGGGTCCTTCCGCGCGCCCGCGCGGACAGGGCCCTTCCTTTTTGCCGCTTGACCTCGACCACAGTGGAGGATGCAGGCTGGCGGCATGGATGTGGACGCGTACTTGGCCCGGATCGGCGCCCGACAACCGGCCGCCCCGACCGCGGAGACGCTGCGGGACCTGCACGAGGCTCATCAGCTGGCGGTGCCGTTCGAGAACCTCAGCGTTCACCTGCCTGAGCGAATCGTGCTGGACGAGGACGCGTTGTTCGACAAGATCGTGCGGCGGCACCGGGGCGGCTTCTGCTACGAGCTGAACGGCTTGTTCGCCGCGTTGCTGCGCGAGCTGGGGTTCCGGGTCACCCTGCTGAGCGCTCGCGTGCACGGCGGCGGGCGGTGGGGCGCGCCGTTCGACCACCTGGCGCTGCGCGTCGACCTGGACGAGCCGTGGCTGGCCGATGTCGGCTTCGGCCGCTTCGCCCGCCACCCGCTGCGGCTGGCGGGGTGCGAGCCGCAAGCCGATCGCGAGGGTGAGTTCCTGGTGCTGGACGTGCCGGGCGGCGACCTGGAGATCCGGATGAACGGCGAGCCCGCGTACCGGCTGGAGCAGCGGCCACGCGAGCTCGCCGACTTCGGCCCGACCTGCTGGTGGCAGGCCACCTCGCCGGACTCGCACTTCACGCAGAACGTGGTGTGCACGATCGCGACGCCGTCCGGCCGGATCACCCTGGCCGGCGACCAGTTGATCGAGACGGTGGACGGCGAGCGGGCCGAGCGGGACCTGACCGCCGCGGAGAAGGTCGAGGCCTACCGGGCGCACTTCGGGATCGACGTGAACGAGGCCCCGGTGCCCGGATCGTTCCCGGCACCGGGGCCTCGCCCGTTCCCGAACTGACTGCCGCTCCCACCACGAAGCGGACAAGCATTAGGTTAGCCTAACTTCACTGCGGCTCGCAAGCGGGTCCGCTCATCCGATCGTGGCAGCCGCGGCGTCGGTGGTCTGCGCCAGCAGCACGGCGATCGTCATCGGCCCACACCCCGCCGGGCACCGGGGTGATCAGCGAGGCACGCTCGGCCGCCGCCGCGAACTCGACGTCACCGACCTTGCCCGGGTGGTAGCCCGCGTCCACCACCACCGCGCCCCGCTTGATCCACTGCGCGCGGATCAGCTCGGGACGCCCGGCCGCGGCCACGACGATGTCGGCCGCGCGGACCACCTCGTCCAGCCCGGACGTCTTCGAGTGGCAGTAGGTGACGGTGGCGTCCCGCCCGAGCAGGAGCATGCCGAGCGGCTTGCCGGGGATGGGGCTGCGGCCGACCACCACGACCCGCTGTCCCGTCAGCGGTACCCGGTAGGCGTCGAGCAGGCGCAGGATCCCGCCCGGGAATGCACGAGTGGAAGCCCGGCTCACCGAGCGCCATGGCGGCGAAGCTGTGCGATCGTCACGCCGTCCACGTCCTTGGCGGGCGCGATCGCCTCGAAGCCCGCCCGTTCGTCGATGTGCCGCGGCACGGGGTGCTGCAGCAGGATCCCGTCGACGCCGGGATCGGCGGACAGCTCGGCCACGCGGCCGACCAGTTCGGCGGTCGTGGTGCTCGCCGGACGCTCGACGCTGCGCGAGGAGATGCCGACGTGGGCGCAGCGGTTGCGCTTCATCCGGCCGTAGGTGTGCGACGCCGGGTCGTCGCCGACGAGGACCGTGGCGAGCAGCGGCGGACGGGACAGCGCACGGACGCGTGCGGCGGTCTCGTCGAGCAGGGTGGCGGCGACCGATGCGCCGTCCAGGAGCCGGGCGACCATGGAGTGCTCCGCATCCATCGTGGACTGCGGGGCACCCAGGCGGGCGATGCCTTCTCGACCTGCACTCCCTGGTGGTTCACCCACCCGACGCCAGTCGTGCGAGACCCAGCCTAGCGGCCCGGCGTGGATCACCGGTCGAGCCAGGAAAGCCACCGGATAGCGTTTCGGCCGTGAAGACGTCGACAGTGATCGCGATCGTGCTCGGCGTGCTGCTGTCCATCGCCTCCGTGGCCGGCGCGGCCGGCTACCTGTGGGCGCGGGGCACCGCAGCTCCACCACCCGCGCCCGGACTGCCCACCGTCTGGCCCACCAGGGACGGCGAGCTGCCGCACCGCGTGCCGATGCCGTCCGGCGAGATGCTCGTCGCGATGCCCGGGGACAGCTCCGCTCACGTGCTCTGCCAGGCCCTGTCCGACCGGCACTGGCAGGCGTTGCTCGGCGGCACGACGCTGCGGGAGGTCCGGGGCAACGGCTGCCACCTCGTCACCGGGAGCCTCGACGTCGGCGTGCGGCTCGACAACGCGCCGGCCACGCTGAGCGCGCCGCAGGCGGTCACGGTGTCCGGGCACGCCGCCGAGGTCGAGTCCAGCGGCACCGTCAACGCGCGGCTCAACGCGCACCTGGTCGACGAGCCGCCCAGCGGCCGGGTGCACCCGTACCTGCGCGTCGACATCACGCGGTCCGCCGTCACCCGGCCCGACCTCGCGCTCGACGACCTGGCGGTCTCCATCGCGCGGGACGTGCTCGACGCGACCATGGCACCCGGTCCCGGCCTGCCCGCGCGGAGCCGCGACGGCACGATCGCCATGCAGGTGACCGAGCCCGTCCCCGGCTACGGCATCCGCGGTGCGCCCTGGCCGGTGGTGTCGTGGCAGCTGTGCACCGAGCTCGCGAAGGCGATGGGCACCAGCCCGTCCGCGGCGAAGCCGAAGTTCGACGGCCGCTGCACGGTCCGCACGGTGCAGGCCGTGCTGAACGACGACGTCACCCCGCGCGCCTACCCGGACACGCTCGCCGGGCGTCCGGCGCTGATCACCAGCGACCTGGTCGCGGTGAAGATCGCCGACGACGAGACCGAGGAACTGGTCTTCACCGGAACGGGCCGGGACCTCAGCGCACTTGCCGGGTCCGTGCTGCCGGCCCTCCTCGGCCGCTGAGCACCCGCAGGCCGGCGAGCTGGACCGGCCGGGTCATCCCGCCCCGGCGGACCAGGACGACCGCGCAGGCCACCGCCGTGACCGCGGAGATCACGCCGCCGATCAGGAACGGGGAGCGGCCGCCGAAGGTCTCGGCCATCCACCCCACCATCGGACCGCCGATCGGGTTGCCGCCGATCAGCACCAGCACGTACAGGCCCATGACCCGGCCGCGCATCTCCGGGCTGACCGAGGTCTGCACGAGCGAGTTGGCCGTGTTGAGGAACGTGATGGTGGCGAACCCCAGCGGGATCAACGCGAGGCCGAAGGCCAGGTAGGTCGGCATGAACCCGGCGACGAACTCGACGGCGCCCAGGCTGAACGCGGCGACCAGCAGCAGCCGCACGCTCGGCTTTCCGCGGGCGCCGCGGCGGGCGGCCATGAGCGAACCGGTGAACGTGCCCACCGCGATCAGCGTGGACAACAGGCCGTAGCCGTCGGCCTGGGTGCCGAACACGTTGCCGGCGATGATCGCGAGCGAGGTGAAGAACGTGATGCCGAACGTGCTGACGAAGAACACCAGCACCATCAGCGACACCAGGTCCGCGCGGCCGCGCACGTAGGCCAGGCCCTCACGCAGCTGCCCCTTGGCGCGCGCGACGGCCGGCCCGCGGAACAGCTGGTCCGGGTTCATCAGCAGCAGGCCGGTGACGACCGCGAGCGTGCTGACCGCGTTGGCCAGGAACATCCAGCCGGTGCCGACCCAGGTGATCCCGAAACCGGCGAGGGCGGGCCCGACGATGCGGGCCATGTTGAACACCGACGAGTTCAGCGCGACGGCGTTGCTGATCTGCTTGCGCCCCACCATCTCCGCGACGAAGGACTGACGGGCCGGCACGTCCAGCGAGCTGAAGATGCCCAGCACGAAGCACAGCAGGTAGACCTGCCAGAGGGTGACCACACCGGCCACGTCGAGCAGCCCGAGAGCCAGCGCCTGCACCGCGATGCCGCTCTGGATCGCGATGCACAGCTTGCGCTTGTCCACGCGGTCGGCCAGGACGCCGGCCCACAGGGACAGCATCAGGGTCGGCAGGAACTGGAGCGCCACGGCGATCCCGAGGGCCACCGGGTTGTTCCCGGACAGCTGGAAGACGAGCCAGTCCTGCGCGATGCGCTGCATCCAGGTGCCGATGTTGGAGATCACCTGGCCGGAGAAGAACAGCCGGTAGTTGCGCACCGCCAGGGAGGCGAACATGCTCGCCTTCGGCTCGGGCTTCGTCTCCGGCTCGGTCGCCGCGCCGGCCGCCTGCTCGGCGGCCCCCTCGGCCTGCGCGGTCGGCGGCTGCCCCGTGACGCGGCTCCGCACCCGGCCCGCGGGCGCGGTGCAGGCCCGGTCCGCCGGAGTGCTCCTGGCGGGAGGTGCCTGGCCTCGGGTAGCTGTGGTCGTCTGATCGGACTCTCTGTCAGTACCCGTGTTGGCCCGCACCGTTATTCGTTCCCCGCCATTCTGTCGATGATCTCGGCGGCGCGAGCGAGGACTGCCCGCTCTTCGCCGCTCAGTTCGGTCAGCTTCCGGTCCAGCCAGGCTTCGCGCACCAGAATCGTTTCCCCCACGAACGCGCGCCCCCGCTCGGTGAGGGCGACGATCGACTGGCGGCCGTCGGTGGGATGCGGACTCCGCTCGACGAAACCGAAGTCCTCCAGCGCCGCGATGACCCGCGTCATCGACGGCGGCTGGACACCCTCCTTGGCCGCCAGCTTGCCCGGCGTGAGCGGGCCGCACTTGTGCAGTGTGGACAGTGCGGCCAGCTGGGTCAGCGAGACGTTCTCGCCGGTGCGCTGCGCCCGGAGTTTGCGGTTGAGCCGCACCACCGCGAGCCGCAACCGGCTCGCGAGGGCAGGCTCCCGCACATCGGACACATAGTTAGCATACCTCACGATCGAGCACGCTGCCGGGTGAATTCGATCGCACTACCGCCGGGCGAACCAGGTGACCACCACCCCGTTGCCGAACGACCGGCGGTCGGTGACCTCGAACGGGGTGGGATCGAACTTCCCGGCGACCACCGGAATCCCGGCACCGGCGCCAATCGCGACGACCTGCTCTACCAGGCCGGGGAGCGGGTCTACGAACGGCTCCAGCCCGACGACGCGACGATCGCCCGGCACCTGTCGGCCAAGCCCGACCGGGAGACCTGCACCAAGCTGATGCGCGAGCTGGTGGGACGGATCAGCGCGTTCCGCAGCGGCTACCTGGAACTGCTGGAACTACGCCTGGAAGCCACCCGCCGCCCCGGCTGCGGGAGGTGCTGACCGAACGCGTGCGCGCGGACGTCGAGGCCAACGTGGCCCACCACGCGTCGTCCGGCCTGCCCGGCGACGCGACGGCGGTGCGGCTGCTGATCCTCACCCTCAACTGGCTGATCGTCGAGCAGCTCACCCTGCCCCGACGTCTTCTCCGCTGCCGAGCGCGACGAGCTCGTCACCGCCGCCGTCGAGCGGCTCGTGACTCAGCCGAGCGCCGCCTGAATCGGGCCGACGGCGAAGTACGCCACGAACGCCACGGCGATCACCCACAGCAGCGGGTGCACCTTGCGCGCACCGCCGGTCACGATCTGGATCACCACGTAGGTGATGAAACCGGCGCCGATCCCGTTCGTGATCGAGTACGTGAACGGCATCACCACGATCGTCAGGAACGCGGGCAGCGCGATCCGGAAATCGGCGAAGTCGATCTCGCGCACCTGACTGATCATCAACGCACCGACGATCACCAGGGCCGGGGCCGCGGCCTCGACGGGGATCACCTCGTACAGCGGCGTGAAGAACATGGCGGCGATGAACAGCAGCCCGGTGACCACGTTGGCCAGCCCGGTCCGCGCACCCTCCGCGATACCGGACGCCGACTCGACGAACACGGTGTTCGAGCTGGAGGAGCCGAACCCGCCGGCGACCGCGCCGAGGCTGTCCACGAACAGCGCCTTCCCGGTGCCCGGCAGCTCACCCCTCTCGTTGAGCAGGTCGCCCTCCTTGCCGAGGCCGGTCATCGTCCCGATCGTGTCGAAGAAGTCGGTCAGGATGAGCGTGAACACGATCAGCGTGGCGGTGATCGCCGGCACCTGCGCCCACGCGTCGAAGTTCACCTTGCCGATCAGCGACAGGTCGGGCAGCCCGGCGACCTTGTCCGGCAGCGCCGGGTAACCCAGGTTCCACCCCTTGGGGTTGGTGCCGTTGGACGGGCCGGCCTTGACCAGCGCCTCCAGCCCGATCGCGATCACCGTCGTCACCAGCACACCGATGAGGATCGCCCCGCGCACCCGTTTCGCCATCAGGATGCCGGTGATCAGCAACCCGATCACGAACACCAGCGTCGGCCAGCTCGCGATCGACCCGCCGATGCCGAGGCCGACCGGGACGGTCGTGTTCGCCGCGTCCGGGATCCGCCGCACGAACCCGGCGTCGACCAGGCCGATCAGGGTGATGAACAGGCCGATTCCGACCGCGATCGCCGACTTGAGCGGCGCGGGCACCGCCCGGAACACCATCGTGCGCACGCCGGTGAGCACCAGGACCATGATGACCAGGCCGTTGAGCATCACCAGGCCCATCGCGGCCGGCCAGCTCATCTGCGGCGCCACGCTGACGGCGATGAGCGAGTTGATCCCCAGGCCGGTGGCCATCGCGAACGGGTAGTTCGCCACGACCCCCATCAGGATCGTCATCACCCCGGCGATCAGCGCGGTCACCGCCGCCACCTGCGGGACCGGCAGGATGTTGCCGAACAGGTCCTTGTGCGCGCCGGTGTCCTGCGCCGAGAAACTGCCGATGATCAGCGGGTTGAGCACCACGATGTAGGCCATCGTGACGAACGTGACCAGGCCGCCGCGCACTTCGCGGCCGACGCTCGAACCGCGCTCGGTGATCTTGAAGAACCGGTCGAGTCCGGTCCTGCCGCTCTGCTCAACCATGCAACCTGCCTTACCTGGTGCTCCGGGAACGACCCGCGGGTAGCCTTCCTGACGTGGCCGATCCGATCAACGCCGGGGATGTTAAACGTCCGTTGCTTCCGGTACCCGACCTGCCGGAGCGCCTGGTGGTGCTCTACCCGGTGGTCGTCGTCGGCACACTCGTGTGGTTCACCGCGTTCGTGGTGCTGGGCGCGCTGCGCCTGTTCGGCGGCGGCGGCCCGGGCAGCGTGTGGATGTGGACCTGCCTGTCCGGCGGTGTGCTCGGCCTGATGGGCCTGGGCATCATGAGCTGGCAGCGCTGGGCTCGCCGCCGCGGCAGCCGCAGCGCCCAGACCGGCCTCTAGAGCAGGAACGTCGTCGTCGCGGGGTCGTTCAGCACGGCCTCGACCAGGTGCCGGTCGGACCAGCGGCCGGTGGCCCAGGCGAAGGCCCGGGCCAGCCCGGCGGGTGAGTCCTCCGCGTGGAACGTCCCGCTCCCGACCCACCACGGTGCGGCGCGCTTGACCCCGTCGACCTCGATCGTCAGCTCGTCGTGCACCACGAGGCCGCCGTCGGGCAGCGGGATGTCCAGCAGTTCCGCGGCCAGGACCAGCGCGGTCATCTCCGGCCACGGCACGAACTCGCCCTCGCCGGCGATCCGCGCGTCGACGTGCTCGCTGAGCAGCGGGATGTCCAGCACGTCGGCCAGCGCGGCCGGGTCCGCGCCCGGCGCGGCGGCCACCAGGCGTTCCGGCGCCCACACCGAGCCGAGCCACGGCCGGTCCAGTACCGCGGTCCGCTCGGCGTCCACGACGGATCCGTCGACGGTCCGCACCCGCTCCGGTGCGTCCAGCCCGGACCAGTCCAGGTCGGCGGCGGCGAGCACGGCGTGCGCCCGCAGGATCAGCCCCGGCGGCACCTGCCGGTCCGGGTCGGCGAGGCGCTCCAGCAGGTCGGCGGCATCATCGGGGCCGCGCACGGCGAGCTGGGACCGGACCCCGGCCGCGGCCAGCACGTCCGGCCGGACGCCGACGTCCGGCACCGGGTCGTACAACCCGGTCAGGCCGTCCGCGTCCGGCAACCGCCACTCGACCGGGGCGCGACCGGCGAGCAGCGCGTTGCGCGCGAGCCAGGCAGCCGTCGGGCTGTCCGGCATCGCCAGTGCCTGCCAGGTGGCGCGCTGCCCGGCGATCAGCCGCAGTGCCTGCGGCCACGCGTCGTCGGCGACGAGGTCGAGGTCACGGACCTCCGGTCGTCCGTCGGCGTTGTCCACGACCACGAACTCGTCGAGCACGCCCAGCTCGGTGAGCACCCGGACCGGCCACTGCTCGGCGAAACCCGCGTCCAGCACCGAGAACGGACCGTCCTCTTCGAACACCTCCGGGTCGAACACCTCGCGCAGGGGTGAGTTCGGCAGCACCAGCTCGTCCGCGCGGCGCCAGCCGTCCGCCGACGGCAAGGCGAGCGCGCCCAGTCCCTCGGCCGAGGTCTCGGACACCAGCCGCAGCACGGCTTCCGCCAGCGGCCGGATGTCCAACCCGGACTCCGCATCGGCCAGGCTGCGCTCGATCGCCTCCCGCAGCGCGGGTGCTTCGAGCAGGTCGGCGGCATCCGCCCGCTTCGCGCCCAGCCGCTCCAGCAGGGGGTGCGCCGCGTCCGGGTGCACCAGCCGCAGCCCGCCCACGTCGGCCTCGGCGAGCAGCTCCAGCAGCTCCGACGCGCCGAGCAGCAACGCCCCGCGCGGGCCGGGCAACGTCCGCCCGTCGGCCAGCGGCACCGGCAGCGCGCCCAGCTCGTCCGCGGTCACCTCGTGGTTGTCCAGCAACGGCAGGAACGCGTCGTAGAGATCGCGCCACCACCCCGGGTCCCGGCCGGCCCCGACCAGCAGGTCGACCAGCTCGCTCACGTCGAGGCGGTCGGCGCCGACGGTGGCGAGGACCTGCGCGGCGTCGTACCCGCTGACCCCGGCGAGGCCGGGGACGACCCCGGCGAGCAGGTCCAGCAGCCGCGGCGACGCCACGGACAGCACCCGCGCCCCGCCGGGCGCGAGGTCGCCGCCCTCGGCCGCGGGTAGCCACGCCTGCGTCGTGAGCTGATGGCCGACCAGTTCCCGCAGTTTCCCGTCCACTTCGGACAGTGGGAACCCGGCCTCGGGCACCAGGCCGAGCCGGTCGGCGGGCGCGAGCCGGCGCACCAGCGCCGGGTACTCGCGGGCGGCGGCGGCCAGGGCGGCGTCCGCGCCGGGAAGCACGCGCCGCCGGGACGGCTCGAGCGGCAGCGTCGCGATCAGCCGGGCAGGCAGGGACAACCGCTCGTCGGTCGGTGTCGGTGCGTGCAGCACGTCCTCGGTGAGCCGGCCGTCCACCGGCTTCGCCCACACCACGTTCTCCCCGGCGTGGGTGAGCCAGCGGACCGTGCCGGACGGGGTGGACAACTCCGCCACACCGTTCACATCGGAACGCGACCAGACCGCGCCGGGCGCCTCGATCCGGGCCAGCCACGGCAGGGACAACAGCAGGTCCTCGGCCTCCTCGGCCAGCCGCGCGAGGAGGTCCTCCGGGTCCACGCCGGGTCGCAACGGCAGGCGGACCTCGGTGTCGAAACCCGCGGGCACGTCCTCGTCGGCCGGCCACGGCAGCCGCAGCACCGGCACCGCACCGTCCCGGCCGGTGGCTTCCCGGGTGCGGGACTCGGAGAACGCGACCCCGCCGGTGCGCGAGATCACCCGCGGTTCACCGGAGACCGCGAGCACCGCGGCGAACCCGACACCGAACCGACCCACCGCGCCGCCCTGCTTCGCCGACGCCCGCAGCGACGCCAGCGACGCGACCCCGGCGGGGTCGAGCGGCGCGCCGGTGTTGGCCACCCGGAGTTCACCGCCGGTCAGGGAAACACGCAGCGTGCCGGGAGTTCCGGCGAGCGCGGCGGCGTCTGCGGCGTTCTGCGCCAGCTCGACGAACAGCCGGTCGCGGTAGCCGCCGGCACGCAGATCGCCTTCGGCGTTGGTGTCCTCGGTGAACCGGGTCGGCGAGTCGCGCCAGGCCCGCAGCACCGAAGCCCGCAGCGCCTCGGTGCCGAACGGATCACTCAGCTGACTCACTCGCCGTCTCGGCGTCCGGGGTGACGCCCGTCTCGGTCTTCGGCTCCCCGACCGGCTCGGTGTCCAGCAGCGAGTCGTCGTAGACCAGCTCGGCCACCGGCACCGACGAGGTCACCTCGACCTCGACCTCGGAATGCGCGCCGCAGCCGTACTCGGCGTGCACGACGTTGCCGTCCGCCGGGGCGATCTCGTTCCCGCACACCCCGAACGCCGCCCGCAACGAACCGGCGAGCGGCAGGTAGAAGCCGCAGTTGCCGCAGTGCGCCGGCGCACCACGGGCCATGTCCGACCGCGGGCCGAACTCGCCGCGGTGCCACCGCGTGGCGGCCTCCTCGCGGCCGTAGCGGGACAGGACGTGCACCCGGCCGAGCCCGATCTCGTGCGCGACCTCCTCGACCGCCGGGTCGTCGGACTGCACGTACGCCGGGACCAGCCGTGGGTCGTCCTTGTCCGGCGGGAGGATGTCGCCGACGCCGAGGTCACCGGCCCGCACCCGCCGCTCCCACGGCACCCACTGCGGGGCGATCAGCGCGTCCGGGCCGGGCACGAGCACGACCTCGCTGATCGTCACCGGGGTGTCCGGGCCCGCGCTCGCCACGGTCACCGACCAGCGCCAGCCGCGGTAGCCGGGCACGTTCGCCTCGAAGAGGTGGCTCGCCGACACCGCGTCCTCGCGCGACACGCCGACGTGCGCCCCCACCTGCTCGGCGCCCGCCTCTTCGACCGCGGCGTCGCGCGCGAGGCCGACCGCCTCGGCGAGAGCGCGCTCCACGGAGCCGTCGTCCAGGGTGAGCAGCAGCGTCATACCCCAATTGTGCCCCGCGCGCGTCGAGCGGCCGTGTCAGGGTGGAGCCGTGCGCACCCTGTTCACCCTCACGCTCGCCGCGGTCGTCGCGCTCGGCGGCTGCGCGGCGTCCGCACCGCCAGCGCCGGCCACGGTTCCGCAGCTCGCGGTGCGGGTGCTCGCCACGCTGCCGCACGATCCGGCCGCCTTCACCGAAGGCCTGGAATTCGCCGGCGGCACCCTGTACGAGGGCACCGGGCTGGTCGGGCAGTCCTCGGTGCGGGCCGGTGTGCCCGGGCAGCCGCCGGCCGTGCGCGTGGAACTGCCGGCGCCGCTGTTCGGCGAGGGCATCACCGTCACCGGGCCGACGCTGTGGCAACTGACCTGGCAGAACGGGATCGCGATCGAACGCGACGCCCGCACCCTCACCGAGCTGCGGCGCGTGAGCTACGACGGCGAGGGCTGGGGCCTCTGCCACGCCGGCGGCAGGCTGGTGATGAGCAACGGCTCGGACCGGCTCACCTTCCGTGACCCGGCCACCTTCGCGGTCACCGGTGAGGTGACCGTGCACTCCGGGGCGCAGACCTTCGATCAGCTGAACGAGCTGGAGTGCAGCGGCGGCGCGGTGTACGCCAACGTGTGGCAGACCGACCGGATCCTGCGCATCGACCCGGCGACCGGCGAGGTGACCGGCCAGATCACCGCCTCCGGGCTGCTCACCCCGGCCCAGGCGGCCGCCGCCGACGTGCTCAACGGGATCGCGGCGATCCCCGGCACCGACGAGTTCCTGATCACCGGCAAGCTCTGGCCGACGATGTTCCGGGTGAAATTCGTCCCGGCTTCCTGATCATCCAGCACCGCACGGTGGGAATACGGCAAGATTGACCCGTGCGGCGCAAACGGAAGTGGACACCGGCCCCGGGTGCCGGCCACTCGTGGCGCGACCAGGGCGGCTTCTACCCCGAGCCGTCCCCGGTCCCGGCCGCGGACGACGCGCCGACGAACGCCGTCCCGTCGGGCAACCGGCCGCCGCCACCACCGCGCGGCGCGCGGCCGTACCCGCCACGGCAGGCGCCACCGCCGCGCCCGTGGCACACCGATCCGCCGTCTCCCCCACCGCGCCGCACCGAGCCGCTCTACGACCACTACGACACCAACGGCTACGCGAAGTCCGCACGCCCGGAGCCGGAACCGGCGGAGGAGCCGCGCACCGACCCCCGCACCGAGCACGCCGGGCCGCCGCCGCGGATGCCGAAGAAGCTGACGGTCACCCGGGTCGCCGCACTGCGCAGCCGGGAGCTCGGCGGCAAGGCGTTCGGGTTGTTCCAGCGCGCGACCAAGGCCGACGGCGCGGACAAGTCCGGTCTCACGTCGCTGACGTACGCGGTGATGCTGAACTACGCCAGCGACGCGGCGATGGCGATCGCGCTGGCCAACACGCTGTTCTTCGCGGCCACCAGCGGCGAGAGCCGCGGCCGGGTGGCGCTGTACCTGCTGATCACCATCGCGCCGTTCGCACTGGTGGCGCCGGTCATCGGCCCGCTGCTGGACCGCATCCAGCGCGGCAGGCGGCTGGCGATGTGCCTGGCGTCGGTCGGGCAGGTGCTGATGGCCGTGGTGATGGCGCTGCACTTCAACGACTGGGGTCTCTACCCGGCGGCGCTGGGCAAGATGGTGCTGTCCAAGTCGTTCACGGTGCTCAAGTCCGCGGTCACCCCGCGGGTGGTGCCGCCGGAGATCACGCTGTCGAAGACCAACGCGCGGCTCACCGTCTTCGGCCTCGCCGCCGGTGGTGTGTTCGGCGCGATCGCCTCCGGGGTGAACTCGCTGTTCGGATCCGCCGGGGCGTTGTGGTTCACCGCGGCGATCTGCGCGGTCGGCGGTGTGCAGGCGATGCGCATCCCGGCGTGGGTCGAGGTGACCGAGGGCGAGGTCCCGGCGACGCTCAAGGCCCACCCGGCGCAGAAGAAGAAACGGCAGCCGCTGGGCAGCGAGGTCGTGCTCGCCCTGTGGGGCAACGGGACCGTGCGCGTGCTCACCGGGTTCCTGATGATGTTCACCGCCTTCGCGGTGAAGGCGCACGCCGAGCAGAACGGGCAGACCCCGTTCATGCAGCTGCTGCTCCTCGGGCTGGTCGGCGCCGCGGCCGGGATCGGCGGGTTCGTCGGCAACGCGCTGGGTTCGCGGCTGACGTTCGGGCACGCGAGTCAGGTGGTGCTCGCCTGCGTCGCGGCGTCGCTCGCGTCCACCATCCTCGCCGCCGTCATGTCCGGGATCATCACCGTCACCATCGTCGGCCTGGTCGGGTCGACCGCCAGCGCGCTGGCGAAGGTCAGCCTGGACGCGGTGATCCAGCGCGACCTGCCCGAGGAATCCCGGGCTTCGGCGTTCGGCCGGTCGGAGACGGTGCTCCAGCTGGCGTGGGTGTTCGGTGGCGCGCTGGGCCTGCTACTGCCGGCAACGTACTGGATCGGGTTCCTCGTGGTGTCGATCCTGCTCGCACTCGGCCTGGCACAGACCTTCCTGCTGCAGCGCGGCTCCTCGCTGCTGCCCGCGGTGAGCGCGAAGCGAGCGCGCCGACCCGCGCGAACGGGCAGCGGGGCCGCTCCCCGAGTGCGCTGAGCCGACCCGTAGTGTTTCCGCCATGCGGCGAACTTTGCTGTTGCTGGCGGCCGGTGCGCTGACGCTGACCGGGTGCACCGCCACCGCCGGACCGCCCGAGGTCACCTTCTTCGGCGACGGCCACACGGTCAACGCCGGCCCCATCGTGAACTGCGACGCCCTGCTGAAGTCGTGCTCGCAGGACCCGGGGGCGGCGGCGACGCTGAAGGTGCGCCCGGGCAAGCCGGTGCAGATCTCCGTGCCGTCCGAGATCGGCGACACCCCGTGGCTGGTGAACGTCCAGTACACCAACGCCAAGGGTGAGCTGCAGCCGGTCAAGCAGCAGTACTTCTCGCCGGGCGCGAAACTCGCCTACACCGCAACCGGAAACACCCCCGGCGACCAGCTGGTCGTGGTCGAGGTGCAGCAGCTCGGCGCGGTGTTCGCCGCGGACCAGGCCGGCAACCCGATCCTCGACGAGAACGGCAACCCGCAGCTCGTCGCGCGGTCGTTGTGGACGCTGCAGGTGCAGCCGGGGTGAGCTGAGCCGGACGAACCCCACTCGCCGCGGCGAGTGGGGCCGGTGGTCAGCAGCGCGCGATCACGGGTCGAGGTCGCGCGCGACGGCACGCATCACCTCGGCGATGCGCTTCGTGTTCTTCCGGTCGGGGTAGCGGCCGCGGCGCAGGTCCGGCTGCACCTTCATCTCGAGCAGCTTGATCATGTCCTCGATCAGGCCGTGCAGCTCCTCGGCGGGGCGACGGCGCGCCTCGGCGACCGAGGGCAGGCTGTCGATGAGCCGAACGGACAGGGCCTGCGGGCCGCGGCGACCGTCGGCGACGCCGAACTCCAGCCGCTGGCCGGCCTTGAGTGCCTCCACCCCTTGCGGGAGCGCGGTCTTGCGGATGTAGACGTCCTGGCCGCCGTCCTGGGTGACGAAACCGAACCCCTTCTCCGCGTCGTACCACTTGACCTTGCCGGTCGGCACTGCCCTCACCGTTCCTTCGTTCTGCGAAACATCGTCTCGTCCACCTGCGGCACGGGGCCGCCCTGCACGACGAACGCGCCCTGGGCGTACCCAGGACGCGTATTCGCCAGCCTATCCCGGTATGCGCCCTCCGGTGAAGAAGATATGGGTTCTAACCTTGTGCCATGGATACTCCGGCCGAGACTTCCCCGCGCAAGCCGTTCCTCATGCGGCTCGGGATCGGCGTGTTCGCCGTGGGCGTACTGGCCGTGCTGGCGGTGTTCGTGCTGTTCGCCTTCGGCCTGCGCGACCTCCCGGTCTGGCTCAGCGCCGTCGCCGGGGTGGCGACCCCGCTGGGCATCGCCCTGTCGCTCATCTCACTGGTGCGCGAGCACCGTCGAGCGGCTGCCGGCTGAGCCAGCCGGGAAATTCCGCCAGGCTCTCGAACACCACCTCGGCCCCGGCCTCGAGCAGCGCGTCCCGGCTGCACGGGCCCGTCGTCACCCCGACCGGCACCGCGCCGGCGGCGAGTGCGCCCCGCACGTCGCCCAGGTGGTCACCCGCGTAGATCGACGCGCCGTGCTCGCGCAGGGCGACCGCCTTGCCGTCCGACCACAGCTCTCCCACCAGCACGTCGACGGCCAGGCCGAGCGCCTTGACGTGCAGCGCCGCGTTCGGGCCGTACTTGCCGGTGACCACGACCGTGCGGCCGCCCGCCTCGTGCACCGCGGCCAGCGCCTCGTGGGCGCCTGGCAGGGCGACCGTCCCGGGGATCACGATCTCCGGGTACAGCTGGCGGAACCGGTCGACCAGGCCGCCGATCCGGTCCTCGGGCGCGCCGAACTCGCGCAGCACGTGGTCCAGCGGCGGGCCGAGGTTGGCGGCGAAGTGCTCACCGTCCAGCGGCAGGCCGGCCTCCGCGCCGAGCGCGTTCATCACCGCGACCATGCCCGGCCGCGGGTCGATGAGCGTCATGTCCAGGTCGAATCCGACGACGATCCCCACGACAGCCACGGTAGCCGGACCCACCGACAGTTCCCGAAGCCGTCTCATCTCGTCTTTACAGTGGCGCCGATCGGGTCAACCTTCTTGACATCCTGAACACCTATGTCAAGCTGAGCGTGTGACTGAGATCACCGGCTCGTTCACCGCGCGCACCCGGACCTCGCTGCGGGAGACCCTGATCGACGCGGCGGCCGACATCCTGGCGGCCCGGGGCTACGCGGCCCTGCGCATGGCGGACGTCGCCGCGGCGGCCGGGGTCAGCCGGCAGACCGTCTACAACGAGTTCGGCAACAAGAACGCGCTCGTGCAGGCCGTGGTCCTGCGCACCACGGGCGAGTTCCTGGACGGCATCCACCAGCGGTTCGCCACCGCACCCGATCTGCTGACCGGCATCCGAGATTCGCTCACCTACACGATCGAGCACGGCCGGGAGAACCGGCTGGTCGCCTCGGCACTGGGCACTCCGCAGGGTGAGGACCTGCTGCCGCTGCTCACCACCAGGGGTGAACCCGTGCTGTCGGCGGCGACGGAGACCGCGGCGGTGCACTACCGCGAATTCCTGCCCACCCTCAGCGCCCGGTCCGCGACGCTCCTCGCGGAGACCGTGGTCCGGCTGGCGTTGAGCCACCTGGTGCTGCCGACCCATTCCGCGGCCGAGGCCGCGGACCTGATCTGCGCCGCGATCGCACCCGCCATCACCCACTACGCGTCCACAATGGAGTGTGAGCAGCGATGACCGGAACACTTCCCGCACGCCGCACCGGGTTCACCTCGCTGCGCCGGGGCGGACTGAACTGGGACTCCTTCCCGCTGCGGCTGTTCGTCAAGGGCAACCGGAAGTTCTGGAACCCGGCCGACATCGACTTCAGCCAGGACGCCGAGGACTGGCGGACCCTCAACGACGAGGAACGCCGGTCGGCGACCTACCTGTGCACGCAGTTCGCCGCGGGCGAGGAGGCGGTGACCGAGGACATCCAGCCGTTCCTCCAGGCGATGGCGGCCGAGGGCCGGTTCGGTGACGAGATGTACCTGACGCAGTTCTGCTTCGAGGAGGCCAAGCACACCGAGGTGTTCCGGCGCTGGATGGACGCGGTGGGCCTGACCGAGGACCTGACGTCGTACGTCAGTGAGAACCCGCACTACCGCAAGCTGTTCTACGAGGAGCTGCCGGAGTCGCTGAGCGTGCTGGAACGCGACCCCAGCCCGCTCAACCAGGTCCGCGCGAGCGTCACCTACAACCACGTGATCGAGGGCAGCCTGGCGCTGACCGGCTACTACGCCTGGCAGAAGCTGTGCGTGACACGCGGCATCCTGCCCGGCATGCAACAGCTGGTGAAGCACATCAGCGACGACGAACGTCGCCACATGGCGTGGGGCACGTTCACCTGCCGCCGGCACATCGCCGCCGACGACTCGCTGTGGGACGCGGTGCAGCAACGGATGGGCGAGCTGCTGCCGCACGCGCTCGGAATGATCCAGTGGGTGCGGGACCAGTTCGGGGAATCGCACCCGTTCGGCAACGACCCGCAGGAGTTCATCGGTTACGCCACCGACCGCGCACAACGCCGCCTTGGCGCCATCGCGTCGGCGCGCGGCGTGCCGGTGGCGCAGATCGACCTGGACCGTTCACCGGAACAGCTGGAGGACACGTTCGGCGAGGAGGACGCGAAAGCCCTGGCCGACGTCGTGCCGTAGACGCACCCCGGAAGGTCTGGCACAGGGGCGGTTGCGCCGCGCTGCCGGGTGCGGTCGGCCTCCGGACCCGGCAGCTGCTCGCCGCGTTACCGCGTGGCGGTTGGCCGGTTCACGTCAGGTCCAGGATCTTCAGTGCCTGTTCCCGCATTTCGACCTTGCGGACCTTTCCGGTCACCGTCATCGGGAACTCGTCCACGATGTGCACGTACTTCGGGATCTTGTAGTGCGCGAGCTTGCCCGCGCAGAACTCGCGCAGCGACTCCGCCGTGAGCGGCTCGGCTCCTTCGCGCATCCGGACCCACGCCATCAGTTCCTCGCCGTACCGCTGGTCCGGCACGCCGATCACCTGGGCGTCCAGCACATCCGGATGGGTGTAGAGGAACTCCTCGATCTCCCGCGGGTAGATGTTCTCGCCGCCGCGGATGACCATGTCCTTGATCCGGCCGGTGATCCGGACGTAGCCCTCGTCGTCCATCACGCCCAGGTCGCCGGTGTGCATCCAACGCCCCTGGTCGATCACCTCGGCGGTCTTGTCCGGCTGGTCCCAGTACCCGAGCATCACCGAATAGCCCCGGGTGCACAGCTCACCCGGCTCGCCACGCGGCACGGTCAGCCCGGTCTCCGGGTCGACGATCTTCACCTCCAGGTGCGGCCCGACCCGGCCGACGGTGGACACCCGGCGCTCGATCGAGTCGTCCGACCTCGTCTGCGTGGAGACCGGGGAGGTCTCGGTCATGCCGTAGCAGATGGACACCTCGGTCATGCCCATCCGCTCGATGACCTGCTTCATCACCTCGACCGGGCAGGGCGAGCCGGCCATGATGCCGGTTCGCAGCGACGACAGGTCGTAGTCCTCGAAGCCCGGTTCGGCGAGTTCGGCGATGAACATCGTGGGCACGCCGTACAGCGACGTGCACCGCTCCGACTCGACCGCCTGGAGCGTGGCCTTCGGCTCGAACGAGGGGGCCGGGATCACCATGCACGAACCGTGCGAGGTCGCCGCCAGGTTGCCCATCACCATGCCGAAACAGTGGTAGAAGGGCACCGGGAGGCAGATCCGGTCCGCCTCCGTGTAGTGGCAGAGCTCGCCGACGAAGAAGCCGTTGTTGAGGATGTTGTGGTGGGACAGGGTCGCGCCCTTCGGGAAGCCCGTCGTCCCGGAGGTGTACTGGATGTTGATCGGGTCGTCCGCGGACAGCCCCACCTCCGGCAGCGGCTTGCCCCGGCCGGACTCCAGCAGCTCCGACCACTCGTCCGAGCCCAGCAGCACGACCTGTTCCAGCCCGGCGCAGCGCGGCCGGACCTCCTCGATCATGGCGGCGTAGTCGGAGGTCTTGAACGACTGCGCCGCGACCAGCGTCCGCACCCCGGACTGGTTCAGCACGAACTCCAGCTCGTGGGAGCGGTACGCGGGGTTGATGTTGACCAGGATCGCGCCGATCTTCGCCGTGGCGTACTGCAGGAACGTCCACTCCGCGCAGTTCGGCGACCAGATCCCGACGCGATCGCCCTTGCCGATCCCCCGCCCCGCGAGGGCGGCGGCCAGGGCGTCCACCTCGGCCGCCAGCTCCCGGTAGGTCCACCGCCGGCCCGACGCGCACTCGACCAGCGCGTCCCGCTCACCGAACGCGGCCACGGTGCGATCGAAGTTGTCACCGATGGTGTCTCCGAGCAGCGGCACCTCGGAGATCCCCGACGCATAACTCGGCACGGCTGGCATGACGCCTCCTCGGACCCGGTCCACACTGACCGTTACCGAGTCTAGAAATCCCTTCGCCGCCCGGATACCCCCTAGAGTGGGTGCCATGCGGATCTCCATCGTCGACGCGTTCACCAGCACCCCGTTCGCCGGGAATCCAGCCGGGGTGGTGCTGCTCGACGCACCGGCGGAGACCGCGTGGATGCAGTCGGTGGCCGCCGAGCTGCGGCATTCGGAGACGGCGTTCGTGGAGGTGTCCGGCGACGGCCCGAAGCGGCTGCGCTGGTTCACGCCCACGGTCGAGGTGGACCTGTGCGGGCACGCGACGCTGGCCACCGGGCACGTGCTGGGCGGCGAGCAGGTGTTCACCACGCGCAGCGGCGAGCTGCGCACCCGCGCCGACGGCGGCTGGGTCAGCATGGACTTCCCGCACGACCCGCCACGGCCGGCCGCGGACGACGTCCTGGGCGCCCTGCCCGGTGTGACGGTCACGAGCGTCGCGCGTGGCAAGTGGGACATCCTGGTCGAGGTCGCCGACGCGGCGGAAGTGCGCGGTCTGAAGCCGGAACTCGACGTGGTGGCGGGCTGGGATGCGCGCTGCCTGATCGTCACCGCAGCCGGTGACCGGGACGACGTCGACTTCGTCAGCCGCGTCTTCGGCCCGGCCGTCGGCGTCCCGGAGGACCCGGTGACCGGCTCGGCGCACTGCCTGCTGGCGCCGCACTGGGCGGGCAAGCTCGGGCGGGACGAGCTGGTCGGCGAGCAGGCGTCGGAGCGCGGCGGGATCGTGCGCGTCCGGCTCGACGGGGACCGGGTGACGCTGTCCGGGCAGGCCGTCACCGTGCTGAGCGGGGAGTTGCACGTCTGATGCGTCTCATCCTGAACCTGATCTGGCTGGTGCTGGCCGGCTTCTGGATGGCCCTCGCCTACCTGGCGGCCGGGATCATCTGCTGCGTCCTGATCGTCACGATCCCGTTCGGCATCGCGTCGTTCCGCATCGCGAACTACGCGCTGTGGCCGTTCGGCCGCACGATCGTCGACCGCCGCGACGCCGGCGTCGGCTCGCTGATCGGCAACGTCATCTGGATCGTGTTCGCCGGGTTCTGGCTGGCGATCGCGCACGTGGTCACCGGGATCGCGCTGTGCGTCACGATCGTCGGGATCCCGCTCGGGCTGGCGAACTTCAAGCTCATCCCGGTCTCGCTGATGCCGCTCGGCAAGGTGATCGTGCCCGCCGGCCGTGGCGCGGGCGCCTACTACCGGCCCTGACCCACCAGCGCCTGCAACAACTCGACCAGCGACTCCTGCTGGGCGGGGTCCAGTGAGACCATCGGCGAGGTCCGGTTGAGACGGTCGAGCACCGTGTCCCGCGCCGTCTGCCCGGCTTCGGTCAGCACGATCTCCTTCGCGCGCCGGTCGGTCGGGTGCGGCCGCCGGTTCACCAGGCCCTGATCCTCCAGCCGGTCGATCACGAAGGTCGCGTTCGACGCCTCGCACGACATCCGGTTCGCCAGCTCGCGCGCGGTGATCGGCTCGGACAGCTCGCGCAGCGCGACGACCTGCGCCGGGGTCAGCCCGACCTCCTCGCCGATCCGGCGGACCTGCCCGTCGAGGCGCCGGGCGAACTCGTGCACCAGCTTGCACACATCGCGGTCGAGTTCGACGTCCACCATGCCCCCGAGTCTAGCGGGATGGTCCGAGTTGTGATAGTTCTAGTTCGAATCATTACAGCTCGAACTTCTGGGAGTGGTCGTGCCGTTACCCGTCTTCTCGTTGATGCTCGTGGTCTTCGGGCTCACCACCGGCGAGTTCGTGATCGCCGGGCTCGTTCCGGACGTCGCGGCGGACCTGTCGGTGTCCGTGCCCTCGGCCGGCCTGCTGGTCACCGCCTACGCCGCCGGCATGATCATCGGTGGCCCGGTGATCACCCCGCTGACCGCCCGTGTGGGCCGGAAACCGCTGATCACCGGGCTCGTCGCGGTCTCCGTCGTCGCGAACCTCGGGTCGGCGGTGGCGCCCGGCTACGCCGTCCTGCTCCTGGCGCGGTTCGTCGCGGGCCTGATCGTCGCGACGTTCTTCGCGCTGGCGATCTCGATCACCGCGGCGAGCGCGCCGGAAGGCAAGCAGGCCGCGATGATCGCCAAGGTCGCGCTGGGCCTGAACCTCGGCATCATCCTGGGCACGCCGCTGGGCACGTTCGTCGGCCACCACTTCGGCTGGCGGGCGACGTTCGTGGCGGTCGCCGCGATCACCTTCCTCGCGCTGCTGCTGGTGCTGCGGTTCGTGCCCGCGTTCCCGGGCTCCGACGCGTCCGTCTTCGGTGAACTGCGGGTGCTCGCCGACCGCGAGGTGTGGCGCGGTATCGCGCTGACCGCGCTCGGCAACCTCGGCGTGGTCACGGTCTTCACCTACATCGTGCCGCTGCTCACCGACGTGGCCGGGTTCAGCGTGGACGCCGTGCCGGTGCTGCTGCTGGTGTACGGCGCCGGTGCGGTGATCGGCAACCTGGTCGGCGGACGGCTGGCCGACCGCGCCCTGATGCCGTCGCTCGCCTGGATGCTGGCCGCGCTGGTCGGCACGCTGGCGCTGCTGTGGGCCGCCGGGGACAACCGCGTGGTGGTGGCGGTCCTGGTGTTCGTCCTGGGCGGGCTGGCGTTCGCGATCGTCCCCGGCATGCAGACGCGGGTGCTCACCGCGGCGGGCGCCGCACCGACCCTGGCCGTCGCGGTCAACGCGTCCGGCTTCCAGCTCGCCGCCGCGTTCGGCGGCTGGCTGGGCGGGCAGCTGATCAACGGCAGCGGCATCAGCGCCCTGTACCCCGCCGCCGCCGTGGTCACCGTGGCCGGGCTGGGTCTCGCGGTGGCGATGCTGCGCAGCGACCAGCGGGTGCGGGTACGGGGGTAGGGCGAGCCTCGTCCTGGCCTGCCCCGGCCGGCGGGGATCAGTCTCCCGGTTTCCACGGCAGCGGCACGACGAGGCACGGGCCGCCGACGAACAGCCCGCCGTCGATGCCCAGCACCTTGCCCCCGGCGTAGAGGTAGGGCGCCTCGATCTGCGTGGGGTGGATGCCCAGCTGGTCGGCGATCACGCTGTGCCCGTGCACGATCCGCTCGCCGCCCAGCTGCTCCAGCACGTAGTCCGCGATGTCCGGGCCGTGCGGGCCGCGGAAGGCGTAGCGGGTCGTCATGCGGCGCCACACCTCCCACCACTCGACCAGGTCGTCGCCGTCGAGGATCTCCCGCACGGTGGTGTTGATGTCCTCGGCGTCATCGCCCCAGTCGAGGTACTCGACGGTGTCCGAGTGCATCAGGAGGTGGTTGGCCGCGTGCGCGATCAACGGCCGGCTGCTCAGCCACTCCACGTGCTCCGCGGTCAGCGCGTCCTGATCGGACAGCTGCCCACCGTTGATCTCCCAGCTGCGGGCGAAGCTGCGCGGCCCGAAATCGGAGGGCACCTCGGTGTCGCCGAACCGGTGCATGCCCAGCAGGAGGATCTCGTGGTTGCCGAGCAGCGGCTGCGCGGACCCGCCCGCCTCCGCGGCCTGCTCGTGCAGCCGCATCACCAGTTCGATGACGCCGATCCCGTCCGGGCCCCGGTCCACGAAGTCACCGAGGAACCACAGGTGCGCCTCGCCGCCGGACCAGTTCCCGGCCTCGTCGGCCAGCCCGGCCCGGCACAGCGCGGCCGCCAGCTCGTCCCGGTGCCCGTGCACGTCGCCGACGACGTAGGTGCGGGCATCGGGACGCTGATGGTCGCTCATCCCTCCGACGATAGGCGGTTGCCGCAGGTCAGCTCTGCACCGCCCCGTCCCCGAACGGGTCCTGCGTACGGCCGACGAGGTCCGCGATCGAGTCGATCACCAGCGTGGGCCGGTACGGGTAGCGCTCGGCCGACTCCTTCGTGGAAATGCCGGTGAGGACCAGGACCGTCTGCAGCCCGGCCTCGATGCCCGAGTGCACGTCGGTGTCCATCCGGTCGCCGATCATGATGGTGCCTTCGGAGTGCGCGCCGAGGCTGCGCAGCGCCGAGCGCATCATCAGCGGGTTCGGCTTGCCCACGAAGTAGGGCTGCCGCCCGGTGGCGCGCTCGATGAGCGCGGCGATCGAGCCGGTGGCAGGCAGGCTGCCCTCCAGGCTCGGGCCGGTGGCGTCCGGGTTGGTCGCGATGAACTTCGCCCCCGCCTCGATGAGCCGGATGGCGCGGGTGATCGCGGTGAAGCTGTAGGTGCGGGTCTCCCCGAGCACCACGTAGTCCGGGTCGCGGTCGGTGAGCACGTACCCGGCCTCGTGCAGCGCGGTGGTCAGCCCGGCCTCGCCGATGACGAACGCCGATCCGCCGGGCCGCTGGCTGTCCAGGAACTTCGCGGTCGCCAGCGCGGAGGTCCAGATGCGTTCCTCGGGCACGTCCAGGCCGGTGCGCAGCAACCGGGCCCGCAGGTCACGCGGGGTGTAGATGGAGTTGTTGGTCAGCACCAGGAACGGGGTGTCGTTGGCGCGCAGTTCGGCGAGGAACTCGTCGGCGCCGGGCACCAGGTGCTCCTCGTGCACCAGCACGCCGTCCATGTCGGTCAGATACGTCCAACGGCTCATGCCTGAAGACTAGCGGGGTGCACGGTCACCGCGGTGGCCTTGATCGCGAGCCGGACCGGCATGCCCGGCTCGAGCCGCAGGTCGGCGACCGCGGCCGGGGTGAGGTCCGCGGACAGGCCGTCCGCCCAGCCCCTCCCGGCCGCCCGGACCCGGATCACCGGGCCGTGTGGTTCGAGTGCCCCGACCACCGCCGCGATCGTGTTGCGCGGGCTGCCCGGATGTCCGTCCGCCGCGGGATAGACGGACACCGCGCTCGGCTCGAACACCGCGACGGCCGGTTCGCCGGTGACCGCGCCGGGTGACCGGATGCCGGCCACCAGACCGCCGTCCGCGGTACGCAACCCGTCGTCGACGGCGATGCCGGGGACGAGGTTGAGCCCGGCGATCCGCGCGGTGAACGCGGTGCGCGGCGCCGCCAGCACCTCGCGGGTCGGCCCGCGCTCGACCACTCGTCCGCCGGCCAGCACGACGACGTGGTCGGCCAGCGCCAGCGCGTCCAGCGGATCGTGCGTGACCAGGACCGTGGCGCGGCGCGGACCGGCGGCCAGCACCCGGCGCAGCAGCCCGCGGATCGCCGGGGCCGCGTCGACGTCGAGCGCGGCCAGCGGCTCGTCGAGCAGCAGCAGGTCCGGATCGCCGGCCAGGGCCCGCGCCACCGCCACCCGCTGCGCCTGCCCGCCGGACAGCTGTGCCGGCCTGCGCCGGGCGAACCCGGCCGCGTCCACCTCGGCCAGCCACCGGTGCGCGATCGCCCGCGACTCCGCCCGCCCCTTGCCCTTCGACCGGGGCGCGAACGCCACGTTGTCCACAACGGACAGGTGCGGGAACAGCAGCGGGTCCTGCGACAGCAGGCCCACGGCGCGGTGGTGCGCGGGCAGGTCGTGCAACGCCCGGCCGCCGAGGGTGATGACGGCGTGGTCCGGCCGGAACAGCCCGGCGAGGCACCCCAGGACGGTGGACTTGCCGGACCCGTTCGGGCCCAGGACCGCCAGCACGCTCCCCGCCGGCACGTCGAAGGCCACGGACAGCTGGAAGGTGCCGCGGGTCAGTTCGATCTCGGCGTGCAGGCTCACCGGGCGGTCCCCTCCAGCGCCCGCGGCCGGGCCACCGCGATCACCACGATCGCGACGACGATCAGCAGCAACGCCAGGGCGACGGCACTGTCCACATCGACCTCCGCCTCGGTGTAGACGGCGAGCGGCAGGGTCCGGGTGACGCCCTCGAGGCTGCCGGCGAAGGTGATCGTCGCCCCGAACTCGCCCAGAGCGCGGGCGAAGCTCAGCACCGCGCCCGACCCGAGCGCGGGCAGCAGCAGCGGCAGCGTGACCCGCCGGAACACCGTCCACGGACGGGCCCCCAGGGTCGCGGCGATCCGTTCGTAGCGGTCCCCGCCGCCGCGCAGCGCGCCCTCCAGGCTCACCACGAGGAACGGCATGGCGACGAAGGTCTGCGCGATGATCACCGCGGCGGTGGTGAACGGGACCTGCACCCCGGCCGTCACGCCCAGCAGGTAACCGAGGAAGCCCTTGCGGCCGAGCAGGTACAGCAACGCGAGCCCGCCCACCACCGGCGGCAGCACCAGCGGGAGCAGCACCACGGCGCGCAGCACCCGGATCCCGGGCACGGCGGAGCGGGCCAGCACCACCGCCAGCGGCACCCCGAGCACGATGCACGCGAGCGTGGACACCGCCGCCGTCTCCAGCGACAGCCGCAGCGCGGTCAGCGACGCATCGCTGACGATCAGCCCCGGAACGCGACGGAGGTCGGTCCGCACCAGCAGACCGGCCACCGGCAGCACGACGAGTGCCAGGGCGAGCGCCGCGGGTACCCACAGAACCCACGGCACCCGCCGGGTCCTACGGCGCGCCAAAACCAGCCTTCTGCAGCTCGGCCCGGCCCTGCTGACCCAGCACGAAGTCGACCCACTCCCTGGCCGGCCCGGCCTCGGGTGCGTTCTTCACGACCGCGATCGGGTAGGAGTTGACGGCCTGCGACGCCTCCGGGAAGTCGACCCGGGCGACCTTGCCCGCCGCGCTCGCGGCGTCGGTCACGTACACCAGGCCGGCGTCGGCGTCACCGGTCTGCACCTTGTTCAGCACCTGCTTGACGTCCTGCTCCTCGCTGGCCGGCCGGAGCGTCACCCCGGTCTTCTGCTCGACCTTCTGCGTCGCGGAGCCGCAGGGCACCTGCGGGGCGCACACCACCACGGTGAGGCCGCGCGTGGCCAGGTCGGCGAAGGCGGCGACGCCCTTCGGGTTGCCCGGCGCGACCGCGATGGTCAGCTTGTTGGTCGCGAAAACGCTCGGCGCACTGTCGAGCAGCCCGGCCTGCCCGGCCTTGTCCATGTTGGCCTGGTCGGCGGAGGCGAACACGTCGGCCCGCGCACCGTTGGACAGCTGCTGCACGAGCGCGGACGAGCCGGCGAAGTTGAACCTCACCTCGGTGCCCGGGTGGGCGGATTCGAACCGCGCCTTGAGCGCGGTGAACGACTCGGTGAGCGACGCGGCCGCGAACACGGTGAGCGTCTTCGTCCCGGTCCCGCCCGACGGCGATCCGCATCCGGTGATCAGCAGCGTGGCCGCGGCCAGCAGGGCGCCCAGCTTCTTCAACTCTGTCCTCCTGGGGTCTCGACGACCACGGTGGTCGCCTTCACCACCGCAACCGCCAGCGACCCGGGCTCGAGGGCCAGCTCCCGCACCGCCTCGGCACTCATCAGGGAGACGACCCGGAACGGGCCGCACTGCAACTCGACCTGGGCCATCACCTTGTCCACGACGACCTCGGTGACCAGGCCGACGAAGCGGTTGCGGGCGGACCGGCCGACGTCGGACGGATCACCGGGCCGGGCGGCCTGCTCGCGGGCGAACGCGGCCAGCTCGGCACCGTCGACGACTTTGCGGCCGGCCGCGTCGGTGCCCGCGGTCAGCTGCCCGCCCCGCACCCAGCGGCGCACGGTGTCGTCGCTGACGCCGAGCAGCTCGGCGGCTTCGGATAACCGGAATTGCGGCATGGAGGGGAGATTATCCCCGCGTTTGCGGAAAAGCTACGGGTTACCACCGAGAACGTCCTCGCGCAGCAACGCGTTCAGCTCGCTTTGGTACCGCTCGATCACGTCGCGCTCGGCCGGCGTGAATTTCTCCAGCACCTTCTCGGTCACCACCAGGGCCGAGGAGAACAGCGGTGCCACCTTGTCCTCGTCCAGCGGCAGGACCTCGACCAGAACCTTGCGCCGGTCGTTCGCGTCCCGCACGCGGCGCACGAAACCCGCGCGCTCCAGGCGGTCGATGACGCCGGTGACGGCACCGGTGGACAGGCCGGTGACCCGGGCGATCTCGCCCGCCGTCAGCGGGCCTTCGGCACGCGCGGCCAGGTCGAGCGCCTTGTGGTCGGTGGCGGACAGACCCATCTTCTCGGCGATCTGGGCGTGCCGGAGGACGGCGAGCGTGCTCGACTCGCGGCCGTACTCGGCGAACCGGGCGAGCACCTCGGGGGGCACCGGGTACCGGCTTTCCTCGGACATCCGGCGCGTCCCTTCCCCTGTCGTCTTCGCGGTTGAAACACTTCGCTACCGAGACATTCTAATGAGCAACCACGGGGCGTTCGCCGGGTTAGGCTGGTGTCAATGAGTGCGGTAAATCTCGGGCTTCCCCGCGTGCCGGGCACACGCGGAACCACGAAGCCCCGCCCGGACAACCCCGCCCTCGTCGACACGTTCGGCCGCGTCGCGACCGACCTGCGCGTCTCGCTGACCGACCGCTGCAACCTCCGCTGCACGTACTGCATGCCGGCGGAGGGTCTGCCGTGGCTGCCGGGCGAGGAGGTGCTCACCGACGACGAGCTCGTGCGGCTGCTGCGGATCGCCGTCGAGCGGCTCGGCGTCACCGACATCCGGCTCACCGGCGGTGAACCGCTGCTGCGCCCTGGGCTCGAGCACCTGGTCGGCGAGATCACGGCGCTGCGCCCGCGACCCCGGCTTTCGATGACCACCAACGGGATCGGTCTGGCCAAACGGGCCAGGGCGTTCGCCGAAGCCGGGCTGGACCGGATCAACGTCTCGCTCGACACCGTGGACCCGGAGACGTTCGCGCGGATCACCCGGCGCGACCGGCTGGCCCACGTGCTGAACGGGCTCGCCGCCGCCCGCGCCGCCGGGCTGGACCCGGTGAAGGTCAACGCGGTGCTGCTGCGCGGGATCAACGAGCACGAGGCAGCCGCACTGCTGCGGTTCTGCATCGAGCACGGCTACCACCTCCGCTTCATCGAGCAGATGCCACTGGACGCCCAGCACGGCTGGAACCGCGCCGACATGGTGACCGCCGCGGAGATTTTTTCGTTGCTCAGCAAGGAGTTCACGCTCACGCCGAGCCAAGAGGCACGCGGCGGCGCGCCCGCCGAACGATGGCTGGTGGACGGCGGACCGGCCGACGTCGGGATCATCGCGTCGGTCACCCGGCCGTTCTGCGCGGCCTGTGAGCGCACCCGGCTGACCGCGGACGGCGCGGTGCGGTCCTGCCTGTTCAGCAACGACGAAACGGATTTGCGCGCGCTCCTGCGGGGCGGGGCGGACGACGAGGAGATCGCCCAGACCTGGCGGATGACCATGTGGGGCAAGCTCGCCGGCCACGAGATCAACGACGCCGGCTTCGCCCAGCCGATCCGGCCGATGAGCGCGATCGGGGGATAGATCTTGACCGTGAGCGTCGTCGTGCGCTATTTCGCGTCCGCGCGCGCGGCCGCGGGCGTGGAAGAAGAGGTACTGGAGTTACCGGCCGGCGCATCGGTCGCCGAAGCCGTCGTCGCCCTCCGCGATCTTCATCCGGAGACCCTCCCGCGGATCCTCCGGGCGGCCAGCTTCCTCGTCGACGGGGTGGCCGTCCGCGACCCCGCGCGCCCCCTCCCAGAGGGGGCCCAGCTCGACGTGCTGCCGCCGTTCGCCGGCGGTTGAACACAGTTCGCGATTGGTCCAACCGTGGCTGATCGACGTGACCCAGACCTCACTATCGGTGAAATATCTCGACTTGGAAACGGCCAGGTAACGGCGCACTGACCAGGAGAAACACGGTGATCGGCACAGGTTGCTCGATGTTACTGTGATGTAGGTCACGTCCCGAATAATTTCCGATCACGCTCGTCGTTACGTACCGTCGCTTTTCGGCTGGCCCCGACCGGCCACGGCAACACCGGGATTCCGAGCGCCAAGTCCTGTCCGGCGGAATCCCGGACCAAAACCCCGAGCGAAAGTAGGTTTTCCGGACAGGGACGGAGAGGGTCGGACCCGAGCGTTCCGCGAAGGCCCGATTGGCTCGCCCGGACCCCGCCGGGTGGAGCAGGACCCGTGAGGGTTCGCCTCGCAGCATGGCCCGTCGGCGCGAAGGCCGAGTTGATGGAATGTCCTACCGAGGCAAGCACCGCAAGATGTCCCCCGCCGCTCGCAACATCGCTCGCGTCGCTGTCGCGGGTATCGCGGTTGGCACCCCGCTGGCGATCGCCGCGACCCCCGCGCAGGCCGCCAGCGTCAACTGGGACGCCATCGCGCAGTGCGAGAGCGGTGGCAACTGGAGCACCAACACCGGCAACGGCTTCTACGGCGGCCTGCAGTTCACGCAGAGCACCTGGAAGGCCTACGGCGGCACCGGCAGCCCGCAGAACGCGTCCCGCGAGCAGCAGATCGCGGTGGCGGAGCGGGTCCTGCAGGGCCAGGGCATCGGCGCCTGGCCGGTGTGCGGCAAGAAGGCCGGCTCTTCGGCGAGCTACAAGGGCAGCAACACCACGGGCTCGACCCAGAAGAAGGCTGCCACGCCGAAGCAGGCTGCCCCCAAGCAGGCCGCCCCTGCGCCGGCCACCCCGAAGAAGAGCACCCCGGCTCCGGCCGTGAGCGTCCCGTCCTCCAACCCGAACGGTGACTACACCGTCGTGGCGGGCGACACGCTGTCCGGGATCGCCAAGAAGTTCGACGTTGCGGGCGGCTACCAGAAGCTGCAGCAGCTGAACGCGAACTACATCTCGAACCCGAACCTGATCCTGGTCGGGCAGAAGATCGCCACGAAGTGACACTGAAGTGACACTGGGGGCGTCCGGCCGCCCCACCACAATCCCCCGGGTGGTGGGGCGCCGGCGCCCCGGTGGTGCGGGTCGACCAGACCCGCACCGCCTCAAGCTTGGTTTCAGGGGGAGTTGACCCACTCGTCCGTGCCATCGGTGAAGTGCTGGTGCTTCCACACCGGAAGCTGGGCCTTCACCTCGTCGACCAGCTCCGCGCAGGTCGCGAAGGCCTCGGCCCGGTGATCGGCCGACACGGCGCAGGCCAGCGCCACGTCACCGATCTCCAGGGCGCCGATCCGATGGCTGACGGCGATCGTGCGCACCCCGCTCCGGCGGCCGGCGACCTGGGAGACCACCCGGGCGAGCACTTCGCCCGCGTTCGGGTGGCCCTCGTAGAAGAGCGACTTGACGCCCTTACCGTCGTCGTGGTCGCGCACGACGCCGCCGAAGGTCACCACCGCCCCGGCGGACTGGTGGTCCACGAGGCGCGCATGCTCCTCGACGGACAACGGCTGATCGGTCACCTCGGCCCGCGCGATGTACGCGGTCGCCCGGGTGGCCGTCGTCATTTCCGGCTCGACGTCGATCCGGCCGCCGCTGCCGGCACCCTCGGGCGAGCCGTGACCGGCCCCGGCTCCCGTGCTGTGCGGGGCGTCCACCGGTCGCGGGTGGTCGCCACCGGCGAGCTGGTCCACGGCGTGGTCGAGCACGCCGTCGAGCACCGCGAGCCCGTCCCGGACGCCGCCGCGGGAGCCGGGCAGGTTCACCACGAGCGTCCGCCCGGCCACCCCGGCGAGTCCCCGGGACAGGACGGCGGTGGGCACCTCGGGCAGACCGGCCGAGCGGATCGCCTCGGCCAGCCCCGGCAGCTGGTGGTCCAGCAGCGGGGCGGTCACATCGGGCGTGCGGTCCGTGGGTGAGATGCCGGTACCGCCGGTCGTGACGACCACGTGCACGTCGTCGCCGAGCGCCTCGCGGATCGCCTGCGCAACCGGGTCACCGTCCGGGACCACCCGCGGTTCGGGCACGTCGTACCCGCGTTCGGTCAGCCAGGCGGCGATGACGGGCCCGGTGTGGTCCGCGTAGACCCCGGCGGACGCCCGGTTCGAGGCGACGATGACCCGGGCGGTGCGCTTGTCGTTGTTCATGGCCGCTCCCACACGCCGGACTTGCCGCCGAGCTTGCGCTCCAAACGGACCTCGTCCAAAGTCGCCGCGGGATCGACGGCCTTGATCATGTCGTGCACGGTGAGCCCCGCGACGGCGACCGCGGTCAGCGCCTCCATCTCGACACCGGTGCGGTCGGTGGTCTTGGCCGTGGCCGTGATGCGTACTTCGGCGGGCCCGAGGTCGAACTCCACCTGCACCCCGGACAGGGCGATCTGGTGGCAGAGCGGGATCAGCTCGGGGACCTTCTTGGCACCCATGATCCCGGCGATCCGGGCCGTCGCGAGGGCGTCGCCCTTCGGCAGCCCGTCGCGGGCCAGCAGGTCGATCACCACCGGCGTGGTGCGCACCACACCGGTGGCGATGGCTGTGCGGGCGGTGGCCGCCTTGCCGGAGACGTCGACCATCCGGGCGGCACCCTTCTCGTCGACGTGGCTCAGTTCACTCACGTGACAAGGCTAAACGCCTTCGGCGGTCCAGCGGTGCGGGGCATGCCCCGCGCCGGGACGGCCGGTCCAGGCTCAGTCCACCTGCACCGGCTGGTTGATGCGGATCGCGTTGCCGAAGGGGTCGCGCAGGCCGCAGTCGATGCCGTACGGACGCTCGGTCGGTTCCTGCGTGAACTCGACGCCCTTCGCCAGGAGTTCCTCGTAGGTCTTGCGGCAGTCGTCCGTGGTGAGACCGATCCAGCCACCCGTCGCGCCCTTCGCGAGCAGCTCGCGGACCTGGGAAGCCGTCCCCTCGTCCATCGCCGGCGGCCCGGGCTTCTCCAGCAGGATCTCGCGGCCGGGTTCGCCCGGCACGCACACGGTCAGCCACCGCATGAAGCCGAGGTCCTGGTCCACCTTGACCTCGAACCCGAGCTTGCCGACGTAGAAGTCGAGCGCCTCGTCCTGGTCGGTGACGAAAATCTGGGAAAGTGTGATCGCGTTGAACATGACCACAACGCTAATCAACCAGCCGTGCCCCCGGCTTCTCCGAAACTGCTCGGCCGCGTCCAGGCCATACCGAAACAGGAAGGCGCGGCGACCGGAGCACCGGCGCTCCGCCGGTACTCCGACGGCGACCGCCCCACGATCTCCCGGAAAGTGCGGCTGAACGTGCCGAGGCTGGTGAACCCGACCGCGAAGCAAATCTCGGTCACACTGCGCTCGGTCTCGCGCAGCATGAACATCGACCGCTCCACCCGCCGCCGCTGCAGGTAACGGTGCGGTGTCTCCCCGAAAGTCGCCCGGAAGGTGCGGATGAAGTGCGCCTGGGAGACGTGCACCATCCGGGCCAGGGCCGCGACGTCGAGGGGCCGGGCGTAGGCGCGGTCCATCGCGTCGCGCGCCCGCAGCATCCGGCGGTTGGACTCCTCGACGGCGCGGCTCATCGAGCGCTAACCCGCCACACCGGACTTCCGCGCCGCGTTCTTGACCGCCTCGGCGACGGCCGGCGCCACCGCCGAGTCGAACACACTCGGCACGATGTAGGAGGCGTTGAGCCGGTCGTCGACCACGTCGGCGATCGCGTTCGCCGCCGCGATCAGCATCTCGTCGGTGATCTCGTGCGCCTGCGCGTCCAGCAGCCCGCGGAACACACCCGGGAAGGCGAGGACGTTGTTGATCTGGTTCGGGTAGTCGCTGCGACCGGTCGCCACCACCGCGGCGTGCTTCTGCGCCTCCAGCGGGTCGATCTCCGGGTCCGGGTTGGCCAGCGCGAACACCACCGCGTCCGGTGCCATCGTGGCCACCTGGTCCGCCCCGAACAGGTTCGGCGCGGACACCCCGATGAACACGTCGGCGTCGACGAGCGCGTCGTGGAGGGTGCCGGACACGTTGTCCTTGTTGGTGTTCTCGGCCAGCCACCGGAGGTTCTCGTCCAGATCGGACCGTCCGAGGTGGACGATGCCGTTGATGTCGGCCGCGATGATGTCGCCGGGCTTCTTGTGCATGAGCAGCCGCATGATCGCCGAGCCGGCGGCACCGGCGCCGCTCACCACGATCTTGCAGTCCTCGATCTCCTTGCCCACCACGCGCAAAGCGTTGCGCAGGGCGGCGAGCACGACGATCGCGGTGCCGTGCTGGTCGTCGTGGAACACCGGGATGTCGAGCTGCTCACGCAGCCGCTTCTCGATCTCGAAGCACCGCGGCGCGGCGATGTCCTCGAGATTGATGCCGGCGTACACCGGGGCGAGCGCCTTGACGATCTTGATGATCTCCTCGGTGTCCTGGGTGTCCAGGCACACCGGCCACGCGTCGACGTCGGCGAACTTCTTGAACAGCGCCGCCTTGCCCTCCATCACGGGCAGGGCCGCGGCCGGGCCGATGTTGCCCAGGCCGAGCACGGCCGAACCGTCGGTGACGACCGCGACCGTGTTGCGCTTGATGGTCAGGCGGCGCGCGTCGGCCGGATTGGCCGCGATCGCCTGGCACACCCGTGCCACACCCGGCGTGTAGGCGCGGGACAGGTCGTCCCGGTTGCGGAGCTGGACCTTCGGGGACACCGACAGCTTGCCGCCGAGGTGCATCAGGAACGTCCGGTCGGAGACCTTGCGCACGCGAACGCCGGGCAGCGCGTCCAGCGCCTCCCGCACGTGCTCGACGTGGTCGGCGTTGACGACGTTCGCCGTGATGTCGACGACGATCGCGTCGGCGTGTGACTCGACCACGTCGAACGCGGTCAGCACGCCGCCGACCCGGCCCACCGCCGAGGTGAGGTCGCCCGCGGCGCTCGCGGACGGCGGCGCCTCGACACGAACGGTGATCGAATACCCGGGGCCGGGAACCGGCACGGCTGTTACCCCCTGCTGTCTACTTGTTGATCTCGGTCTCGGGGTGCACGTACGGCACGGCGTCGAGGGGGAACGTCACGTTCCCGAACGGCGACAACGCGCCCTGGCGGTCCGAGGAGAGCTCCGTGACCGGGTGCTCGCCATCCGGGAGATGCGGCCAGCTGGGGTCGATCCGACCGCTCTTCTTGTCCTTGTCGCCCTTCGCCACTTCATCCTCCAGTGCTCGGCACCTACGGTCCCCAGTTTGCCTCACAGCCGCCCGAACCCGATGGTCAGGGCGGGTATCCTCACCTGTGATGCCCGCGACCTCCCTGGCGGACTGGCTGCGGTCCGCGTCCGACGACGAGCTGGGCGCGCTCCTGCAGGCCAGGCGCGACCTGGCGACCCCGCCGCCGTCCGACAGCACCGTGCTCGCCACCCGTGCCGGCACCGCCGGATCGGTCGCCAGGGCGATGGAGGACCTGGACACCTTCACCCTCTCCGTGCTCGACGCCCTGCTCGTCGCCGACGCGGACACCGCGGCCGTGCCGCTCGACCGGATCGCCGAGCTGGTCGGCGCCGACGTCCGGCCGGCCGTGGGCCGGCTGCGGTCGCGGCTGCTGGCCTGGGGCGGCGACGACGCCCTCCGCGTCATCCCCACCGCCCGCGAGCTGGCCGGGCCCTTCCCGGCCGGGCTCGGCGCGCCCGCCCCCGGCCTGGACGCCGAGTCCGCGCTCGCCGAGGCCGGGGAGGACGAACGCGGGGTGCTCGCCGCCCTCGCCGCCGGTCCGCCGATCGGGCGTACCCGGGACGCGAGCGCCGAACCGTCGCTGGCCGCGGACGCGACGCCGGTGCAGAAGCTGCTCGCCCGCGGGCTGCTGCTGCGCCGCGACGAGGAGACGGTGGAGCTGCCACGCGAGGTGGCGATCGCGCTGCGGGGCGGACGGATCTGCTCGCCGAAGGCGGTGCGCGAGCCGGAGCTGCCGACCAGCCCGCACCAGCAGTCCACAGTGGATGAGGCCGCGGCTGGCGAAGCCATGGAGTTCCTGCGGCAGACCGAATCCCTGCTGGCGCAGTGGTCGGCCCAGCCGCCACCGGTGCTCAAAGCCGGCGGCCTCGGGGTACGCGAACTGCGGAAACTGGCGCGTGAGCTGGACGCCGACGACGCCAGGGCGACGCTGCTCGCCGAGCTGGCCGTGGCGGCCGGGCTGGTCGCGGACAGTCAGAGCACCAGCCCGGAGTGGGTACCGACAACGCTCGCCGACTCGTGGCTGGCGTCCGAGCCGGCGCAGCGGTGGGTCATCATCGCGGAGGCGTGGCTGGACCTGCCGCGACTGCCCGCGCTGGCCGGTCAGCGCGACGCGAAGGACAAGCCGATCGCGCCGCTGTCGGAGGACCTGCGGCGGCCGCTGGCGCCGGCCGTGCGCCGGCGGGTGCTCGGCACGCTCGCCGAGCTGCCCCGCGGCGCGGGGGTGCACGGGGCCGGCGACCTGGTCGAACTGCTCGCGTGGCGGGCACCGCGGCGGGGTGGCCGGTTGCGGGACGAAGCAGTGCGGTGGACCTACGCCGAAGCGTCCGCGCTCGGCGTGATCGCGCTGGGTGCACTGACCACGGCCGCGGCGGCGCTGCTGGACGGCGACCGGGCGGGCGCCCTCAACGCGATGTACGACGCGATGCCCAAGCCGATCGGGCACGTGCTGGTCCAGGCGGATCTGACGGTGGTCGCCCCGGGCCCGCTGGAGATGGACCTGGCCACCGAGATCGCCGCGGTGGCCGACGTCGAGTCCGCCGGGCACGCGACGGTGTACCGGATCACCGAGGCGTCCGTGCGGCGCGCGCTGGACACCGGCCGCACCGCCGACGAGCTGCACGAACTGTTCCGGAAGCGGTCCGCCACCGAGGTGCCGCAGTCGCTGACCTACCTGATCGACGACGTCGCCCGGCGGCACGGCAGGCTCCGCGGCGGGGCGGCCGGATCGTTCCTGCGCTGCGACGACGAGGTGCTGCTGACCGAGGTGCTCAGCAACCCCGTCTCCGACGACTACGAGCTGCGCAAGATCGCCGCGACCGTGTTGATCAGCCCGTATCCCCTGGCCGAGGTGCTGGACGGGCTGCGCGCGGCCGGTTTCGCACCCGCCGCCGAGGGACCGGACGGCCGGGTGGTGGACCTGCGGCCGTCCGGGCGGCGGATCCCCGCCCGGCCGCGCGCGACGCGGCGCGTGATTCCGGAGCCGTCCGGGTTGAGCGGTGACCAGGCGGCGTCAGTGGTGGCCCACATCCGGGCCGGCGACCGCGCCGCGGCGAGCCGCAAGGGCGCGACGGTGCGCCTGCCCGGAGGCGGCGGGGGTTTCGACACCGCGGCGACGATGGCGCTGCTGGCTCGCGCCCACCGCGAACGGCGCGAGGTCTGGATCGGGTACGTGGACGCCCACGGCACGGCGAGCCAGCGGATCGTCACACCCGCGCACGTCGGCGGCGGGGTGCTGACCAGCACCGACGACGAGCGGTACCCGTTGCACCGGATCACCTCGGCGGCCCTGGTGGACGACTGAGTGGCCCCGGCCGGGACCACTCAGAGACGGCGCAGACCCTGCAGCACCCGGTCCATGAACTCCCGTGAGGAGCGGTCCCCGAAACACAGCCCGGACTGGTGGATCAGCACCAACCCGGCGTTGTCCAGGTCGCTGACGAGCACCTTCACCACGTTCAGCGGCAGGTCCAGGTACGCGGCGATCTCGGCGATCGACCGCGGTTCCACGCACAACCCGCAGATCCGCCGGTGCTGCACGCCGGTCACGGCCTGCGGCACCCGCCCCCGGTCGGTCGTCGACACCAGCGCTTCCAGCGCCAGCTCGTAGTCCGGTTTGGTGCGGCCACCCGTGCGGGCGTACGGCCGCATCATCGTGCGCGTGCGGACCGACGCCACGCCGCCACGGGACTGCGCGGGCGGCATCCCGGGCCCGGCCACTCCCACGGCACCGCGTGCCGCCGCCGGTGTCGGCCGCACCGGCGTCCGCACCTGGAGCACCACCGGCTTCTTGGTCAGCACGAATCGCGCCGGCGAGTCCAGTCCCTCGCGGTCGGTCCCCTGGTGCAACCGGTCCCAGGCGTCGGCCCCGTTCGACACGCCCTTCATGCCCGCACGCCACCCTGCAGCCGGCTGCGCAGCTCCGGCGTCATCTGCATCCCGACCCGGTCGACGAGCAGCGTCATCTCGTACGCCACCGTCCCGATGTCGGAGTTCGGCGCGCCCAGCACGGCCAGGCAGGACCCGTCGCTGATCCCCATCAGGAACAGGTACCCGCGCTCCATCTCGACGACCGTCTGGTTCACGTACCCCGCCTCGAAGCAGCGCGCCGCGCCCGTGGTCAGGCTCACCAGGCCGGAGGCGACCGCGGCCAGCTGGTCCGCCCGGTCCTTGGGCAGCCCCTCCGAACCGGCCAGCAACAGACCGTCCGCGGAGACGACCACGGCGTGCGCCGCGCCCGGGACCCGTCGCACGAAGTCGGTGACCAGCCAGCCGAAGCTGCTCGACTGCTGTGCCGATGCCGTCATGTGCCTCCTCACCGGTCGAGCCTGTTCTGCGATTATTCCGACCAGGGTATTGCCGAACCTGGTCCGGGCGGTCGCCCGCCCGGGGTGATCTCACAGCGATTCACCCTTCCGGCCGCACGGTTACCCGATCACCCCGGCTGCAACTCGCGGTCCCGGTTGATCGCGTGCTCGACCACGGTGATCAGCACCTGCTTGGCCGACTCCCGCTCCCGCGCGTCGCACGCGATGATCGGCACCGATTCGGAGATCGTCAGCGCCTGCCGGACGTCCTCGATCTGGTGGTGCAGCAGCCGGTCGAAGCAGTTGATCGCCACGATGTAGGGCAGCTTCCGGTTCTCGAAGAAGTCGATCGACGGGAACGCGTCCGCCAGGCGCCGCGTGTCGACCAGCACGACCGCGCCGATCGCGCCGACGGCCAGGTCGTCCCACATGAACCAGAAGCGGTGCTGACCGGGCGTGCCGAAGACGTAGAGCACCAGGTCGTCGCCCAGCGTGAGCCGTCCGAAGTCCATCGCGACCGTGGTGGTCGTCTTGTTCGGGGTGGCGGTCGTGTCGTCCACCGACACGCTGGCCTCGGTCATCACCGCCTCGGTGGTCAGCGGGTCGATCTCCGAGACCGCGCCGACCAGCGTCGTCTTGCCCACACCGAAGCCGCCGGCCACGACGATCTTGGCCGACTGCGTCGGTCCCGTCGCCGCCGACGTGTTCGCGTCGGAGTCAAATTCTCCGAAGCCCACTGAGCACCCTCTCCATGAACTCGATACCGGGACGATCGCCGACGACCGACGTCGTGGAATGGACCAGGACCAGGCCGAGATCGACGACGTCGCCGATCAGCACCCGCGCGACTCCGAGGGGCATGCGCAGGTACGCCGCCACCTCCGCCACGGAGCGCGTGTCCAGGCACAGGCCGCAGATGGACCGGTGCTCGGGCACTCGCACCCGGTCGAGCATCCGTCCCCGCTCGCTGGTCGAGACGAGTGCTTCGATCGCCAGATCGTAGCTGGGCCGGGTCCGGCCCCGTGTGCGGAAGTAGGGGCGGACCAGACCGGACGATTCCTCCGCGGTCACCGGCGCCGGTACCGGCGGGAAACTCGGGTGGCTCTGCACGGTCGGCGCGGGCGGCAGCTCACCGGCCGGGGCCAACGGCACGCCGGAGTCCCCGAACAGCTCGGCGGCCGGGCCGGCGATGAGCCGCTCGCCCGCCGGGTACTCGGTCGCCTGGTAGCCGGGCGGCTCGGGATCGCTCAGGACACCGGAGCGCCGTTCGCCCGCCCCGGCCCGGCGCAGGCGCCAGGCGCGGTCGACCTTGGCCCGGAACGCGGTCCAGTCCTCGGTCGCCGCCGACTCGTCCGGCCAGGCGGCCTCGGCGTCGCCGTCCAGCCGTCCCGGGCCCACGCCCGCCGGCTGCCCACCGTCCACTTGCAGTCCCTCTCGTGCCCGGCGCGCTCAACCGCGCGCGGCTCCTTGGAGCTGTGCCCGCATTTCGGGCGTCATCTGCTGGCCGACCCGGTCCACCAGAAGCGTCATTTCGTACACCACGAGGCCGATGTCGCTGTCCGGAGACCCGAGAACGGCCAGGCACGACCCGTCCGACACCGCCATGAGGAACAGGAAACCGTTGGCCATCTCCACCACGGTCTGCGCCACCGGGCCGCCCTCGAACACCTTCGCCGCGCCCCGCGCCAGACTGGTCAGCCCGGACGCCACCGCGGCCAGCTGGTCCGCGCGGTCCTTCGGCAGCCCCCGCGACGCGGCCAGCAGCAGCCCGTCCGCGGACACCACGACGGCGTGCGCGGCACCGGGCACGCGGTGCACGAAGTCCGTGATCAGCCACGCGAAACCGTTCCGCGGCGCCTGCGGCGTCGAGCCTTCCGGCTGTAGCGATCCCGCCCGAGTCACTCTTCGCTCCTCACTGCCTCGTCCGGCGGGGCGGATTCCCCGCCACTCACCGGGTCGCCCTGGTCGCGGCGTCCCGGGGTGGTCTCCTGCAGCGCGTGCCTGCCGCTGACGTAGCCGCGCTGGAAGCTCGCCATCCGTTCCCGCGCCGCCTCGGCGGAGCGGGCCAGCGCGCCCTGCCCCGGCGTGCCGGCGGTCGTGTCGGTGAAGGCGCCGGTCTCGCCCACCGGGATCGAGCCGGGGACGAGATGAGCGTTCGGCACCCGCTTCGGAAGCCCGGCCGGAGTGATCTCCTCCGCCCGGGACTCCAGCAGGGACTGCGCCGCGCGCCAGCCTTCGTCGGACACACTGTGCCAAAGATCCCCGCTTTTGTCCTCGGCCTGCGGGGTGGCCTCGGTTGCCGGCGGGGGCTCTTCGTCGAGGTTGCCGGTCACGGCGCCGGGGTCCTCGCCCTCCGCACTGAACCACCTCGACACAACCGACTGGTAGATCGGCAGGCGCTTGGTGGGCACGTCGTCGTCGAAGATGCTTTCGTCCGCCGGCGACGGCTGCTCCACCGGCGGCTCGGTCACCGGCACGTACTGCGGCTCGCGGCGGGGCAGCGTGAGGGCGGAGAACTGGTCCGGCTGCTCCGGCCGGGAGCCGGTGACCTCCGGCTCCGGCTGCCTGGCGCCCGGTTTCCCCAGGCTGAGGTAGGCGGCGTCGGACGAGCCGGCCACCAGGTCGTCGAGGCTGATCGGCTGGTCGAGCGGGGGCAGCGCCGCGGGCTGTGCCTGGTCCGGCGCGGCCTCGCGGCGCCTCACGTTGGCCGGTGTGCGCTGGGCCGGGACCGGGGGCAGGCTGGGCGAGGACACCTCCCCGGCGCGCGGCAACGGCTCACGCGCGACGGGGCCTAGCAGGTCCGGCGGCACGACGACGCGCGCGATCACGCCGCCGTCGATGTCCTCGTTCTCCCGCAGGCGCACCTCGATGCCGTGCCGCTGGGCCAGTCGCGCGACCACGTACAGCCCCATCCGCCGGGTCACCGAGACGTCCAGGTCCGGCGGGTCCGCGAGACGCTTGTTGGCCTCGGCGATCTGGTCGGACGACATACCGACCCCGCGGTCGGTGATCTGGACGGCGAGCGCCTTCTTGCGGGTCACCACCGCCCGCACGCTGACCTTCGTCTCCGGTTCGGAGAAGTAGGTGGCGTTGTCGAGCAGTTCGGCGAGCAGGTGCACCAGGTCGTGCACCGAGGGACCGCGGACGGCGACGTCGGGGATCGCGCCGACGTCGACCCGCGCGTACTGCTCGATCTCGGACACCGCGGCACCGATCACGTCCGCGGCGGAGACCGGCTTCGGCATCGATTTGCTCAGCCCTGCCCCGGAGAGCACCAGCAGGCTCTCGCCGTTGCGGCGCAGGCGGGTCGCCAGGTGGTCCAGTTCGAACAGGCTCGCCAGGTGGTCGGGATCCTGCTCGTCGGCCTCCAGCAGGTCGATCACCGCGAGCTGGCGTTCCACCAGGCGCTGCGACCGGCGGGAGAGGTTGACGAAGATGCCGTTGACGTTCTCGCGCAGCAGGGCCTGCTCCGCGGCGAGGCGGACCGCCTGCCCGTGCACCACCTCGAAGGAGCGGGCCACCTGCCCGATCTCCTCGGTGGTGTCCACCGGCACCGGGTCGATCGCCTTCGCGGCGGCCGCCGGATCGGCGTCGTGCATGATCCGCTCCACCGCCTCCGGCAGGTGCACCTCGGCGACCTGCAGGGCCGTGGTGCGCAACGTGCGCAGCGGCCGGATCAGGGAACGCGCCACGACGTACATCAGCGCCAGCACGATCAGCATCCCGGCGAGGATCGTCGCGACCGTGATCAGCAGGTTCCGCTGCTGGTCGCCGATGAGCCCGTCGGTGTAGACGGCGGCGTCGTCCAGCAACCGGTTCTGGACCTGGCTGATCAGGCCGAGCGTCTCGGACGAGGACTGCGCCACCGCGGCCGGGTCGATGGCCAGCGGCAGCGGCGGGTTCACCTGCGCACGCAGCAACGCCAGCTGCTGCAGCGTGAACCGCTCCGAGACCTGCGGGCCGGACAGGCTGGTCGAGTAGTCCAGCTGGGCCTGCGGGGTCGCGACGGCGTTGAACCGGTCGATGGCGGCGACCAGGTTCGACTGCGCCGTGGTCAGGTTCTTCAGCTCCGCGGGGTCGAACTTGCCGCGGATCGCGGCGCTGCGCAGGTAGGAGTTCTGCTGGGCGGAGTACTCCTTGGCATCGGCGAGGAACCCGAGCGCCGCGTGGCGGTCCTGCAGGCCCTGGTCGGTGACGTCGGCGTCGAACTCGTCGGCGATCAGCTGGAGCGCGTCGATCACCCCGGTGTACCCGGCCTGGGCGGCCAGGCTCGGGAAGTCCGTGGCGCCGGCCGAGGACCGCAGCTGGCTCAGCCCGTCGAGCCGCGCCAGGCCCTGCTGGTAGCGCGCGGAGGTGACCCCGTCGCTGATCGCGACGACCTCCTTGACCGCACCGCGCACGGTGTCGGCCGCCCGCTCCGCGGTGCTGATCGCGCCGTCGAGCTCGGCCCGGTCGCCGGGGCGGCCGGAGGCGATCCAGGCCGACATCGCGTCCCGCTCGCGCTGCAGCGCGTCCACCTCGGCGGCGACTTTCCGGCCGAGCTCGATCCGCTGCTCGGCGTGCTGGTAGACGGTCATCGTCGCGAAGCTGTCGTACACGCGCAGGCCGGCCAGCGACAGCGCGGCCGCCGTCGGAACGGCGACCACGGCGGCGATCTTGGCACTGACGCGCCAGTTGGCGAGACCGCGGACCCGGCGAGCGCGCTCACCGCCGGTCGATGCTCCGATCGCGTTGTCCTGCGCACTGCTTTCGTCACTCTGCGCGACAGGCGACTCCGCCGGGGACACTGCCTTGCGACCGCGCTCCCCGCTCGTGGGCTGGGGCACCGAGGACTTCCTTCCCGGTTCGAGCTGTCCAGTTTCCGCGTTTCCGCTCTCGGGCTCCACGGACTCGGAACCAGAACGTGAATGGTTAACACGAGCCCACCCGATCGGGGGTAGAGGCTATCGGCTGCGGGGACGAAAAGGAAGCGGGCAAAAAGCCCTCACCACGAAGTTTGCCTCCCTGGAGGATGACGAAATATCACCAACAGCCCCACCGGGTGAGAGACGAGCGTCACGCGGCCGGCACCGCGCGAGAGCCGTCTGCCCGGTGTCAACCTCGCCGTCCGGAAAGCGGGACAGCGTTGTGACACCGCCCGGGTGAATGTCCCGCCCAGGGCCGAGTTCACCTCACGAGGACTTGACGCAACCGTTGGACCTGCACAATCCTGCGCCGTAGGTCGTGAACTACTTCCACCCGATCGAGTGGTAGTTGCATTACTAAGAGTAGATAGCGGCGACCGGCTCCACATCCAGGAGGGACCTCGCACACCATGACGGCACCAGCACGACGACGGCGCCTCGCCGCCCTGCTCACCGCGGTAGCGCTGAGCGCGGCCACCGCCTGCAGCTCCAGCGGCGGTGCGGTACCGCCCGCGGGAGGCGGCGGTCAGGAGCAGAACCTGCTCGACCGGGCCCCAGTCGCGTCCGACGCCGATCTCGCGACCAGCCCGACCGCGCAGGCGATCAAACAACGCGGGCAGATCCTCATCGGCAGCCAGCTGGACACGCCGCTGCTGTCCCAGCAGAACCCGACCACCGGTCAGACCGAGGGCTTCGACGCGATCCTCGGCCGGCTGCTCGCGAAGTACATCCTGGGCAGGCCGAACGTGAAGATCGTCAATTCGACGTCGCAGATCCGCGAGGCGTTGCTGCAGAACAACACCGTCGACGTGGTCCTGCACACCTACTCGATCACCCCGGCACGAGCCGAGAAGGTGTCCTTCGCCGGACCGTACTTCATGTCCGGGCCGGCGATCATGGCGCGGAAGGGCGACTCGGCCGTCACCAAACCGCAGGACCTGAAGGGCAAGCGGGTGCTCGCGGTGACGAACTCGACCGGGATGGCGCTGGCCCAGCAGTACCAGCCCGCCGAAATGATCACGCTCGGCACCAACGCCGAGTGCGTGACCGCGCTGGAGCAGGGCCGCGGCGACGTGTACGTCAACGACCTGACGCAGCTGGCCGGCAACGCGCAGACCAACGACAAGGTGCAGATCAACACCGGCACGTTCGGGCAGGACCCGTACGGCATCGGCATCCACCACGGCGACGACACGTTCAAGCAGTTCGTCAACGCCTGGCTGACGAAGATCCAGGCGGCCGGGCTGTGGCAGGAGGCGTACCGGCAAACCCTCGGGACGGTCATCCCCGGTGACGTGCCCGCCCCGCCCAAGACGGGTTCCGTTCCCGGATCGTGAACGGGTGGGGCGATCACCTCGGGACGTTCGCCGAGGGTGCGCTGAACACGGTCCTGCTGACCGTGTTCAGCTTCGCCGGTGCGGTGACGGTCGCGGTGGTGATCACCGCGTTCCGCATCTGCCCGGTCCGCCCGCTGCGCGCGTTCGGTACCGCTTATGTGGAGCTGTTCCAGAACATTCCGCTCGCGGTGTGGCTGGTGCTGTTCGTTTTCGGGCTACCGGCGGTGGGAATCAGTTTCGGCCTGTTCACCACGGCGGCCGCCGCGACGGCGCTCTACATGGCTTCGTATTACGCCGAAACGCTGCGGGCGGGCGTGAACGCGGTCGGAGCGGGCCAGACGGAGGCGGCCCGCGCGCTCGGGCTCGGTTTCGGACAGTCACTGTCGGCGGTGGTCCTGCCGCAGGCGCTGCGCGCGATCGTCCAGCCGCTCGGCAACGTCACCATCCAGCTGCTGATGAACACCGCCCTCGCCGCCGCGGTCGGGGTGGTCGAACTGACCGAGGCGGCGAACCGGATCAACCTCGTCCTGGCGGAACCGCTGCCGGTCTACGTCGGGGCGGGTGTCTGTTACGCCGTGCTGGCGCTGATGATCTCCGCGGGAACCGCGCTGGCGGAACGGAAGCTGGCGATCCCCCGATGACCCCGGCCGGCCGGGAAGCGCTACCACCACCGCCCGCGGGTCGTCACTCCGCGGCCCGGCACCCCGTCGGCAACCGCTTGCCCGGCGGCCGGTCACCGCGTGCCCATCAGAACGGGTCCCGCCCGCACCCCCGGGCCCGGTCGCTCGTGCTCACCCAGGCAGGCCCGTCATGACACCCGCGCTCTTCGACAGCCCCGGACCGCGGGCCCGGCGGCGGATCCGCATCGCCACCGTGGTCGCCGTCCTCGCCGGGCTGGTGCTGGTCGCGCTGGCCGTGCGGCAGTTCGCGATCAACGGGGAGCTCGCGGCCGCGCGCTGGGCGCCCTACGCCTCCTGGCCGATGTGGCGTTACCTGCTCGGCGGCCTCGGCGGAACGGCTCTCGCGGCCGTGCTGGGCGTCGCGCTGGCCATGCTCGCCGGGCTCGCGCTCGCCTTCGCCCGGGTGTCCCGGCACCTCGCGGTCCGCGCACCGGCGCGGGTGTACGTCGAGGCCATCCGGGTCGTTCCGCTGCTACTGCTGATCTACTTCGCGATGTTCGCGCTGCCCCGCTACGGCATGGACCTTCCGCTGCTGTGGAAGCTCGTCCTGCCGATCGCCGTGTCCCGCTCGGCGCAGTTCGCCGAGATCTTCCGCAGCGGCTTCCGCTCGCTGGAGGCCGGCCAGGGCGATGCCGCCGCCGCGCTCGGGATGCGGCCCCACCAGGCGATGCGGTACGTGATCTTCCCCCAGGCCATCCGCCGAGTGGTGCCCGCGCTGATCAGCCAGGCCGCGGGCGTCGTGAAGGACACCTCGCTCGGCATCGTGGTCAGCTACGCCGAGCTGCTGGAAAGCGGCAAGGTGCTCGCCGGGTACAACCGGCTGCTGATCCAGACCTACCTGGTGATCGCCCTGCTGTACTTCGCGATCAACTACGCGTTGTCCCGGCTGGCCCGCGCGATCGACGCCCGGCAACGGCCGGCCGGACCGGGTCCCCTCAGCCCTCCGTCGCCCGTGCGTCGCGGGCGCGGGCGAAGCCGTTCTGCAGCCGCGACATCCGATGCCGCACCTCGTCCGGATCGAGTGAAAGCGTAGGCGGGTCGAACGAATCCGGCCGGCGCCGCAGCTGCTGCGGGAAGTTCGGCGGGTTGCCGTCCACGGCCGCGTCCCCGTCCGACGACGGCCATTCCGGCTCCGCCGGCCACTCGGGCCGTTCCCCCTGGTTCGCCGGGTCCGGGCGGCTGACCGGCCAGTGCTCACCGGTCGTGAACCACCGGGACAACACCGCCTGGTAGGCCGGCATCCGCTCGGTCGGTTCCTCTTCCTCGGGCGGGAAAACGTCCTTGTCGGCGGTCGGCCAGTCGACGTTCCGCTCGGCGGTCACGCGCTGCTGCTCGTCCCGCACCACCGGGATCGCGACCGTGTCGTCCAGCTCCGGTTCCACAGCGGGCAGCGGCGCGGGTTCCGGAACCGGCTCCGGCAGGGCGATCGGCGCGAGTGACGGCAGCGCGACCGGCGCCGGCGGCGGTTCCGGCGTGGCCGGGGCGGGCAGCGGCTCCGGGACCGGCGGAACGTGCTCGATCACCAGCGCAGCCGGGACGACGACCGTGGCCACCAGGCCGGCCCCGTCCGCCGGCCGCAACCGCACCTGGATGTCGTGACGCTTGGCCAGCGTGGCCACCACGAACAGGCCCATCCGCCGCGACACCTCGACATCCACGTCGGGCGGGTCGGCCAGCCGCTTGTTCGCGCGATCGATCTCCGGCTGGGGCATCCCGGCGCCCTGATCGGTGATGTGCACGTGCCACGCGCCGTCCTCGGCGAGTGAGCTGACCACGGTCACCGTCTTGTCCGGCGGCGAATACAGCGTCGCGTTCTCGAGCAGTTCGGAGACGACGTGCACCAGGTCGTTGCACGCCTCGCCGCGGATCGCGATCTCCGGCGTCGCGGTGAGCTCGATCCGCTGGTAGTGCTCGACCTCCGACAACGCCGCTCCGATGATCTCCTCGGCGGCGACCGGTTCGGCCTGCGCGTCGCCGAAGTCGTGCCCGGACAACACGAGCAGGTTCTCGCTGTTGCGCCGCATCCGCGTCGCCAGGTGGTCGAGTTCGAACAGACCACCCAGGGTTTCCGGGTCCTGCTCGTCGGCCTCCATCCGATCCAGCACCGACAGCTGGCGTTCGACCAGGTCCTGGGTGCGTTTGGAGAGGTTGACGAACATCGCGTTGATGTTCTCCCGCAGGAGCGCCTGTTCACCGGCCAGCCGCACCGCCTGTCCGTGCACCGCGTCGAACGCGCGCGCGACCTGCCCGACCTCCTCGCGGGTGAACACCGGCACGGGCGCCACACCGCGGTGCGCGGCCATGAAGTCTGGGTGCGGATCGGCGAGGATCTCGTCCACGGCGGCGGGCAGGCGGTGCTCAGCGACGTCGAACGCGGTGTTGCGCAGGATCCGCAGCGGTCGCAGCAGCGAGCGGCCGATGACCACGGCGAGAACGCCGCACAGCAGCAGAGCACCGAACACCACCGCGGCGTTGACGATCGCGGAGCGGCGGGCGTCCGCGGCCAGCGCGTCGCACCGCTGCTGGGTCTGCACCTGCAACGTCTGCTGGAACTGGTAGGCGAGGTCGATCGAGCCGGTGATCGCCTGCTCCCACTGGCGGGAGTCGAGCCCCGTCAGGTTCTGCCCGTTCTCGGCCCTGGTCACGGCGAGTTCGAACAACGTGGTCGCGGTCTGCACGGCGGGGCCGGACACGGTCTGCGCGTAGGACCGCTGCTCGGCCGTGGTGGCGAACGTGCGGTAGTCGTTCTGCGCGGCGACGAGCTGGGCGTCGGCACCGAGGAGCTTCCGCAGCCGGTCCGGGGAGACGGTGCCCTCGGCGAAGGCCTGCCCGAGGACGGCGCGCTTGACCGACATCTGGTCCTTGACCCGGGCCAGCGCGTTGGCCGCCAGCCGCAGCCGCGTGACCTCCGGGTCCGCGATCTCCGCGACCGCCTGGTCGGACAGGCCGAGCACGCCGGAGATGAGGTCGCTGTAGGAGGTCAGGATCGAATCGGCGGGCGAATTCGTGAACTCCCCGGAATATCGCAGCCCGGGCAGTGCCTCCAGCCGTGACTGGGCCTCGGTGAGGTCCTCGGCGCTGGTCGGGGACAAGCGGGAACGTTGCGCCGACAGTTCCCGGGCGAACGCGCCCGCGGCCTGATCCACCCGGCCGCGCTGGTCCCGCAGCTCGCCGAGCCCGTTCCGGCGCTGCCCGGCGACGTAGCGCACCGTCAGGTCCCGCTCGCGTTGCAGCTCGTTCACCACGGCGTTGACGCCCGCGTCGACACGGCTGTGGGCGGCGAGTTCCGCCAGTTGCTCGGCGTGCTGCAGGTTCCCGCGCGCGTGCAGGGCGGTCAGCGCCAGCACCGTCAGCAACGGGATGAGCAGGACGACGATCAGCTTGGTGCGCAGCCGCCAGTTCCGCAGCCGCCACCGGCTGCCTGTGCGGGTGTCCGGCCGCCGGTCCAGCGCCTCACCGCTCTCGGGACGCTTGTGCCGCCGGGCCACCTGACTTCCTTCTCTAGCCGTCTTGCCGGGTTCGGATCGGCACCGGCTGGATCGCCAACCCCGGAGAGGGTAGCGACCCCGGACACATGCGCCCCGCCCGCGCTACTCGTCGCGCGGTCCGTCGGGCGATCGTATTGGCCCCGGTGCGGAGGTTCCACCCGCGCATCGAACTCTTCCGCTCCGCAAGACGCCCGGCACTACCCGTGACGTTCCTTCCCTGTGGCGTTCGCCACGCCACTACCGCGGCCGAGGCTGCCGAAGCCGCCGTCCAGCAGCCGAAATGCCTCCTCGGCGGCCGCCTCGGCCTCGGGGAACACCTCGTCCGCGGGCCGCCCGGCCACGACGGCCGCGAGGTTCTGCCGCGCGAGCGCCCACAGCACCGCGACGATCGCGGCCGCGGCCACGCGCGCCTCGCCCACCTCCACCCCGGCGGTCTCCGTCAGGGCTTCGGTCAGCGCCGCCTCGGCGGTTTGGTTGAACTCGAGCATGCGGGCCACCAACGCCGGCGTCGCGAAGATCAGCTCGTACAACGCGCGGACGCCGGGCTCATCGTTCAGACCCGTGATGGGGTCGCGCCGGCCGAGCCCGTCGAGGAAGTGCTCCCGGAGTGCTTCCAGGGGGCTCCGGCCGTCCGGGCGGGCGCGCACCACCCGCGCGCTTTCCGTCTCGTGGTCGGCGAAGCGGTGGACGACCAGCGATTCCTTCGTCGGGAAGTAGGCGAACAACGTGCGCCGGGAGACCTCGGCCGCCTCCGCCACCTGTGCGACGGACACCTGGTCGAACCCGTGGGCCAGGAACAGCTCGATCGCCGCGTTCGAGATCGCCGCGCGGGTGCGCTGCTTCTTGCGTTCACGCAGTCCGGTGGGCTCCGTCACAGGGGCACGGTAGCAAACTCCTTTCACTCGGTCGTATTCTGCACTGAGTATACTTTTAACCTGGGAGGACATGTGGACACCGATGTCGTCATCGCGGGAGCGGGCCCGGCCGGCCTGACCCTCGCCCACGAACTCGCTCTCGCCGGCGTGCGGACAGTGGTCTTCGAACCGCTGACCGAACGCGTCGAGCAGACCAAGGGCGGCACCATCCAGCCCCGCACCGCCGAGCTGTTCGAGCAGCGCGGCCTGCTCGACGCCCTGCGGGCGAAGGCCCACGAGCGCGCGCCGGTCGGCGGCCACTTCGCGACGCTGCCGGTGCCGCTCGACTACTCGTCCTGGCCGACCCGCCACCCCTATCCACTGTCGGTCCGGCAAGACCTCGTGGAGGAGGTCCTGGAGCACGCCGCCCTGCGCCGCGGTGCCGACCTGCGACGCGGACGACGGGTCACCGGCGTCCAGCAGGACGGCGACGGCGTCACCGTCACCACCGCCGACCGGAACCTGCGTGCCCGGTACCTGGTCGCCTGCGACGGCGCGCACAGCACCGTCCGCAAGCTGCTCGGCCTGCCCTTCCCCGGCCGGCCCGGCACCTTCCAGGCCGTACTGGCCGAGATCCGGCTGGCCGCGGTGTCCGCACTGGTACCCGAGCGGGCGGGACACATCAGCGAGCTGACCCGGCACGCGAACGGCTACTGGTCGATGCTCCATCCGGTCGGCGGCGACCGCTACCGGCTGACGTTCGGCCGCGAAGACCAGTCGCCAGGCACCGGTCCGGTCCAGGAGAGCGAGGTCGTCGACGCCCTCACCGCGGTCTACGGCGAGGACACCCGGCTGGCAGGCATCCTCACCGCATCCCGGTGGAGCGATGCGACCCGGCAACTCGAGCAGTACCGGCACGGCCGGATCCTGTTCGCGGGAGACGCGGCCCACATCCACCCACCGCTCGGCGGCCAGGGACTGAACCTCGGCGTGCAGGACGCCGTCAACCTCGGCTGGAAGCTGGCGGCCGCCGTGCACGGCTGGGCCTCGGACGATCTGCTGGACACCTATCAGGACGAACGGCATCCCGCGGCCGCCCGCGTGCTGCACCACACCTCGGCCCAGCGCGTGCTCGCCGCGCCGAAGCCGAGCGAAGACGTCCTCGCGCTGCGCGACATCTTCGTCGACCTCCTGCGCCTGCCCGACACCAACCACTACCTGGCCGGCATGATGTCCGGTTTGGACAGTCCGGACCGGGTACCCGACGCCGACCTGCTCACCGCCGACGGTGCCACCCGCCTGTCGGCGCTGCTGAGGACCGGACGCGGTCTCCTGCTCGACCTCACCGGCGACCACCCACTACCGCCGGGCTGGTCCGGCCGCGTCGACCGGGTCCAGGCCAAACCGGACCACCACCTGACCGAGGCCGCCCTGCTGATCCGGCCGGACGGGGCGCGGTGCTGGACGCCGGACGGCGGCCCTCTCGACGCCGCCCTGACCCGCTGGTTCGGCGCCCCGGCCTCCGACCAGCACGGCCTGACCTCCGGCAACACCGTATAAAGGAATACGTGACCGATGGCCCGTTGATCGTCCAATCCGACAAGACCGTGCTGCTCGAGGTCGACCACCGCATGGCCGACGACGCCCGGATCGCGATCGCCCCGTTCGCCGAACTGGAACGGGCCCCCGAGCACGTACACACCTACCGCATCACCCCGCTCGCGTTGTGGAACGCCCGCGCGGCCGGCCACGACGCCGAGCAGGTGGTGGACGCCCTGACCACCTACTCGCGCTTCCCGGTGCCACAGCCGCTGCTGATCGACATCGTCGACACGATGGCGCGGTTCGGCCGGCTGCAGATCGCCAACAACCCCGCGCACGGCCTGGTGATGACCACGACCGACCGGGCCGTGCTCGAAGAGGTGCTGCGCAACAAGAAGATCAGCCCGATGCTGGGCAATCGCATCGACGACGACACGGTGACGGTGCACCCGTCGGAGCGGGGCCGGCTCAAGCAGGCGCTGCTCAAGGTGGGCTGGCCGGCCGAAGACCTGGCCGGCTACGTCGACGGCGAGGCGCACCCGATGCACCTGGCCGAGACGGGCTGGGGGCTGCGCGACTACCAGCGGCAGGCCGCCGAGGCGTTCTGGGCCGGCGGTTCCGGCGTGGTCGTGCTGCCCTGCGGGGCGGGCAAGACCCTCGTCGGCGCCGCCGCCATGGCCAGGGCACAGGCGACCACCCTCATCCTGGTGACCAACACCGTCGCCGGCCGCCAGTGGAAGCGCGAGCTGGTGGCGCGCACGTCCCTGACCGAGGACGAGATCGGCGAGTACTCCGGTGAGAAGAAGGAGATCCGGCCGGTCACCATCGCCACCTACCAGGTGATCACCCGCAAGTCCAAGGGCGAGTACAAGCACCTGGAGCTGTTCGACTCGCGGGACTGGGGCCTGATCGTCTACGACGAGGTGCACCTGTTGCCCGCGCCGGTCTTCCGCATGACCGCGGATCTGCAGTCCCGTCGCCGTCTCGGCCTGACCGCGACACTGGTGCGCGAGGACGGCCGCGAAGGCGACGTGTTCTCGCTCATCGGCCCGAAGCGGTACGACGCGCCGTGGCGGGACATCGAGGCGCAGGGCTGGATCGCGCCCGCCGAGTGCATCGAGGTGCGCGTGACGCTCACCGACAACGAGCGCCTGCTGTACGCGACGGCCGAACCCGAGGACAAGTACAAGCTCGCCGCCACCGCGCGGACCAAGATGCCGGTTGTGAAGTCCATTCTGGACAAACACGCGGGCGAACAGACCCTCGTGATCGGCGCCTACCTGGACCAGCTGGAGGAACTGGGCGCCGAACTGGACGCACCGGTGATCCAGGGTTCGACGCGGAACAAGGAGCGCGAGGCGCTGTTCGACGCGTTCCGCCGCGGCGAGATCGGCAAGCTCGTGGTGTCGAAGGTCGCGAACTTCTCGATCGACCTGCCGGAGGCGACGGTCGCCATCCAGGTGTCGGGCACCTTCGGCTCGCGGCAGGAGGAGGCCCAGCGCCTGGGCCGGCTGCTGCGGCCGAAGGCCGACGGCAGGCAGGCGCACTTCTACTCGGTGGTCTCGCGCGACACCCTGGACACCGAATACGCCGCGCACCGGCAGCGGTTCCTCGCCGAACAGGGCTACGCGTACACGATCCACGACGCGGACGCCTACCTGTAGCACGGCGGCGAGACGGTTCCGGGCCGCCGCGCCGGCACGGACCCCGGCCCGGCTCCCCAGCGGCAGCGCACGGTTCAGGGCCGCGACGGACAGGCATAATCTCCGCCGCACCGTGGAACTCGGTGCCCGTGGTGTGGGCGGGCGTGGTCTTCGTCGTCGTGGCGTTCGTGGTGGCGGCCACGGCGACGGTGCTGTCAGCGCTGTCGGGTCCGTCGGGGATGTCGGGGATGTCGGGGTCTCGTGCCCGTCACACCGAACCCGAAGGCCTGAGCCGGCTGTGCCGGGCGTGGTCGTGGGCCGGCTTCGTCCTGGCCGCGGTGCCCAGCGCGGTGTGGCTGGTGCTCTGGTTGTCCGCTGGTTCGCCGAAGGCCCTGATCGGGCTGGCCGGCCTGGTGCTTCCGGCGGCTCCGGTGATCGCCGGGTACCGGTGGCCGCGGCTGCGCGGAGTGTCATTGGTCCTGTGCCTCCTGGCTTCGGGCGGGATGGTGGTGGCCGGGCAGCGCCTGTTCGTGCTGCTGCCGCTCTCGCTGGCGCTGACGGGGACCTGGCTGCTCGCCCTCGCCCTGCACGTGCGGTCCAGTACTCACGCGGGTGCGGGCGAAACCCCAGTTCAACGGCGGGACACGGCCCGCTCATGACCGAAGCTACCACGATTCTCGAACACTCGTTCGACCGATCGGGTGAAGTGGCGGGAACTGATTCCCGGGACCGGAAACTGTCGTACCTTCGAACTACTGTTCGACCTCATCGACGTAGTCCATCCCGAGGAGGTCTCGTGACCACCGCCGCCACACCCGAGGAAAGCCTCGTCTCCGGGGCCCTGACCGGCACCGGTCTGCCGCCCGGCCGCTGGGTCGGCCCGATGTGGGTGTCCGACGGCCCGCTGGCCGACCCCGGCCGCTACCGGGCCTGCATCGCCGAGTTCGACCGCTCGGCGCTGTGGCCCGTGCTGATCCCGCACGACCCGCGCTTCGCCGCGGGTGGCGAGGACTGGCTCACCGACCGCGGCCGGCTCGCGCCGGCCGTGCACCGGGTCGGCGACGTCGACGTGAGCGCGACGCTGGCCCGGTGGTGGGATCCGTTCTGCTGCCCGAACGGCACCGGCTGCCTGCGCCCGTACGGTGCCCGCTTCCCCGGCCTGGCCAGGAAATCGCAGCTGCGGGTGGATCCGTTCGCCGAGGCCGGGAACACCGGCTCGATCCTCGCCCGGCGTGCGCCCTACCGCCTGGGGCTCGTGCCGGTCGAACGGCCGGCGGACGTCCCGGCCGCCCTCGGCTGGACCGGGATGATCAAGTCGACGGACGAGGTGGCCGCCGTGTCGGCGGTCCTGCGCAGCTGGGAGGACCGCTTCGGGGCGGTACTGGTCGTGCTCGGGTTCGACGAGCTGGAGCTCTCGGTCGCGGCACCGCCCCGCGGTCAGGGCCGCGCGCTCGTCCTCGCCGCCGAACACCGCGCGTTCAGCGTGCGCAGCTTCTCCGGGCAGCCGGGCACCCTGCGGGAGTACGCCGACGGACTGGTGCACCGGAGGCACTGGCGGTTCGCCTGGGACTGACGGACGGAAGAGGAGGTCACCATCGCCGAGATCCGGGTGGGCACCTCGGGGTGGCGGTACCCGCCGTGGCGGGGCACGTTCTACCCGAAGGGCCTGGCGCAGCGCCGCGAGCTGGAATACATCTCGCGGCAGGTGAACTCCGTGGAGATCAACGGCTCGTTCTACTCGCTCCAACGGCCGGAGCGGTACCGGGCCTGGGCGGAGCAGACGCCCGACGACTTCGTCTTCGCCGTGAAGGGCGGTCGCTTCATCACCCACATGAAACGGCTGACCGACACGGAGACCGCACTGGCGAACTTCTTCGCCTCGGGGGTGCTGGCGCTGGGCGGCAAGCTCGGGCCGATCCTCTGGCAGCTACCGGCGAACTTCGCGTTCGAGCCCGGCCGCTTCGAGAAGTTCTTCCAGAGCCTGCCCCGCGACAGCCGGGCCGCGGCGGAACTGGCGACGAGGCACGACAGCAAACTGAAAGGAGAGGCCCATACCGAAGCCGGGAAGAACCGGCGGCTGCGCTACGCGCTCGAGCCCAGGCACCCGAGCTTCCACTCGGACGAGTGCCGGAAGCTCTTGCAGGACAACAACATCGCCTTGGTGGCGGCTGATTCGGCTGGCACCTGGCCGAGTTTCGAGGAGGTGACCGCGGATTTCGTCTATGTCCGGCTGCACGGTGACGAGGAGCTCTACGCGAGCGGCTACACCGGCGAGGCACTGGACCGCTGGGCCGGCAAACTCCGGCGGTGGCGGCGCGCCGGCGGCGGGCGAATGCGGGACGTCTACGTCTACTTCGACAACGACATCAAGGTGAAGGCACCGGGGGACGCCATCGAGCTCGCGGCCCGGCTGGGGGTCACGAACCGCCCGATCGACCTGCCGTCCTGACAAGTCGACCGGGCGTCCGGAAAAACCGGTCAGGCACTCCGCGCCTGCGCGCGGTGCTTGCCCTCCGCGAACTCCTCCACGAGCTTGCGGCAGAAGGCCTGCAGGTCGTCCGGCTTGCGGCTGGTGACCAGGCCGGAGTCGGTGACGACCTCCTCGTCCACCCACTCCGCGCCGGCGTTGCGCAGGTCGGTCTGCAAGCTCGGCCAGGAGGTGAGCCGGCGGCCACGGACCACATCGGCTTCGATGAGCGTCCACGGAGCGTGGCAGATCGCGGCGACCGGCTTCTGCTGCGCGAAGAACTCGCGAACGAAGCGGACCGCGTCCGGCACGGTCCGGAGGAAGTCCGGGTTCGCCACGCCGCCCGGCAGGACCAGTGCGTCGAAGTCGTCCGGCGAGACGTCGGTGACGACCTGGTCCACCGGGAAGGTGTCGCCCTTGTCGAGGTGGTTGAACGCCTGGATGCTGCCCGGCGAAGTGGACACCAGCTCCGGTCGGCCGCCCGCGTCCTGGACCGCCTTCCAGGGCTCGGTCAGTTCGACCTGCTCGGTGCCCTCGGGCGCGACGACGAAGGCCACTCGCTTACCGGAGAGTGTGTTCGCCACGATTGCACTCCTTCCGTTCAGGGGATCCACCGGTGAACTACCCGCCTCGCGGCGGAGGCGAAACATGCGGCCGGAGGATCCGATGACGAGTACGCCGGTTGACGAAGGCCCTGGCCACGGGCCCTATTCCGGGCAGGACGTCGGGAGTGCGTTCGCGGTCCTGCAGTGTTTCGGGCCGGACCGGCCGGCCCTGACCACGGCGGCCGTGGCGCACCGGACGGGCCTGGAGCGCGGCACCGCGCGCCGCTTGCTGCGCACGCTGGCGGACCTGGGATACGTGCGCCACGACGGAGAGACGTTCCGGCTCACGCCGCGGACGCTGGACCTGGGGTATGCGTACCTGTCGGGGCTCGCTCTGCCCGAAATCGCGCATCCGCACCTGCACGACCTGGCGCACGAGCTGAACGAGACGGCGTCGCTGTCGGTGCTCGACCGCGGGGATGTGGTGTACCTGACGGTCGTGCCGGGGCACCGGCACGCGCCGCCGACCTTGACGGTCGGCGCGCGCCGGCCCGCGCACCTGTCGTCGGCCGGGCACGTGCTGCTCGCCGCACTGCCCGGCGACGAGCTCGACCGGCAGCTCGCAGCACTCCCCGGACCGGCTGCGCTCTCCGCCGAGATCGGGCAGGTCCGCGAGCGCGGCTGGGCGATGGTGGACCGCGACCGCGACGGCGGCCTGCGGGCGATCGCCGCGCCGGTACGGCACCGTCGCGATCGGGTGGTCGCCGCGGTGACCGCGTCGGTGCACCCCGACCGGCTCGGGCCCGGACTGGTCGAGCGCGACTACGTGCCCGAGCTGCTGCGGACCGCGTGGTCCATCGAGGCGGACGCGGCGAAGTCCCCGGATCCAGGCATCAGTCGAAGCTGATCAGGACTTCCCGGCGACGGGCCGCACCGAGGCGAACGCCTACGCGGCCTCGCCCAGTGGGAAGCGCGCCCGCAGCACCTTGCCCGGACGGACCTCGTCCCGCTCGAGCGCGGCCACGGCCGACGGGCACGGCGGTGCCACCGGGACGCAGCCGAACCAGGCCCGCGCGCCGGGGCCCGCGGGACTCCGGAGGTCTCGAAGACGAGGTCGAACTCGCGCATGTCACCGGTCTCGGCGCCGAACGCCTGGCTCGGGTTCGGCCAGCAGCACGGCCTTCGTGCGTTTCCTCCACGTGTGCACCCTTCGCACGCTAGCCGCAACCAGCTCGGGGCCACGCCGTTCACGAACGGCGCGAGCAGGGTGGTCGCGTGCGAGGATGGGCGCATGCCTGAGCCCCTGGTGTACGCGATCCCGCTCCGGAACCGGTTCCGGGGCGTGACCGTGCGCGAAGGGGTGCTCCTGCGCGGCCCGGCGGGCTGGGGCGAGTTCTGCCCGTTCGCCGACTACGACGATCGAGAGAGCGCGCCGTGGCTCGCCGCCGCACTGGAAGCGAGCCGCCGGGGGTGGCCGGAGCCCGTACGCGACCGGGTCGAGGTGAACACCACCGTGCCAGTGGTCGATCCGGAACGGGCGTACGAGATGGTTGCCAAGTCGGGATGCCGGACGGCCAAGGTCAAGGTCGCCGACCCGCGGACGTCCATTGTGGAGGATTGCGAGCGCGTGGCCGCCGTGCGGGACGCACTGGGTCCGGACGGCGCGATCCGGGTCGATGCCAATGCCGCGTGGGACGTCGGCGCGGCCGTGACGGCGATCCGGGAACTCGACCGCGCTGCGGGCGGGCTGGAGTACGTCGAGCAACCGTGCCCGGACATCGACGAACTCGCCGCGGTGCGGCGCAAGACCGACGTCCGCATCGCCGCCGACGAATCCATCCGGCGGGCCGAGGATCCGCTCCGGGTGGCAGTCGCGAAGGCGGCCGACGTGGCGGTGATCAAGGTGGCCCCGCTGGGCGGGGTCCGGCGGGCGCTGGAGGTCGCCGAGGCCGCCGGAATTCCGTGCGTGGTCTCCTCCGCCGTCGAAACCAGCGTCGGGCTGGCCGCCGGGCTGGCGCTCGCCGGGGCGCTTCCCGAACTCGACTTCGCGTGCGGGCTCGGTACGATCTCGCTGCTCACCGCGGACACGAGCAGCGACAGTCTGTCCCCTGTGGACGGCTTTCTGCCGGTGCTGCGGACGGCGCCCGAGCCGGATCTCGCGGCGGGAGCTCGCGCGGACGACGCCACGACGGCCGCCTGGCTAGACCGCCTGCACCGCGTCGCCGGCTGAGCGACGACGAGCCTTCCGGCGCGGCGGCGCCGGCGCGACGCCACGGCAGGACAGCGGGAGCCCAAGCCCGCCGGCAGGCCACGGTGCAGCCTTCCGGCGCGGCGCAGCACCGGCGTTCCCGCTACGCGACTGCCTCATCGGCGTCGGGGGAATCGCCCGCCGCCCGGACCGGCAGGGTGTCGAACACGGCGGGTGGCTCACGCCACGGGTCGGGACCCCGGCCCCGCACCGCGCGCCACACCCGCTGCGGCGTGGCCGGCATGTCGATGTGCCGCACACCGAGGTGGGTCAGCGCGTCGACCACCGCGTTCTGCACCGCCGGGGTGGAGCCGACTGTCGCGGACTCGCCGATCCCCTTGGCCCCCAAGGGGTTTCGCGAGGTCAGGGTCTCGGTGTTGCTCACCTCCAGCGGCGGGACGTCCGCGGCCGACGGCAGGTGGTAGTCGGCGAAGGTGGCGGTCACCGGGTTGCCGTCCTCGTCGTAGGACACCTGCTCCCACAACGCCTGCGAGATCCCCTGCGCCGCCCCGCCGTGCTGCTGCCCGCGCACGAGCATCGGGTTCAGCACCCGACCGCAGTCGTCCACCGCTATGTGCCGCAACGGTTTCACGAAGCCCGTCTCGACGTCCACCTCCACCACCGACACGTGCGCGCCGAACGGGAACGTCGCCCCGCCCGGCTTGAAGTCCGTCGTCTCCAGCAGCGGGCGGCCCTCCTCGGCAGCCGCGGCCGCCAGCTCCGCCCACCCGATCGTCGCCTGTGGGACGCCCGCGACGCCCAGCCGGCCGTCGGTCAGCACGATGTCGTCCACCCCGGCCTCCAGCCGCGCCGCGGCCAGCTCACGAGCGCGTGACAGCACCGCATCCGCCGCCTGCCGCACCGCACTGCCGCCGACCTGCAGCGACCGCGACCCGCCGGTCCCGGCGCCACGCGGCACCTCGGCGGTGTCGGACTGCACGAACTCGATCGATTCCAGCGGGATCTCCAGCGCATCAGCCAGCAGCATCGAGAACGACGTGGCGTGCCCCTGGCCGTGCCCGGACGTGCCGACCTTGATCGCGGCGGTGCCGTCCCGCCGGATCTCCACCGACGCGAACTCGCCGTTGCCGCCGCCGGTGATCTCGACGTACGCGCTCACCCCGATCCCCAGCAACCGCGTTTCCCCGGCCTCGATCCGCCGTTTCTGCTCGGCCCGCAGGTCTTCGTAGCCGGCGATCTCGAGCGCCGTGCGCAACGGCAAGTCGTAGTCACCGCTGTCGTAGCTCGCCCCGCTGTACGTCGTGTACGGGAACTCCTCCGGCCGCAGGAAGTTCCGGCGCCGGATCTCGGCCGGGTCCATCCCCAGCTCGGCCGCGGCGAGGTCCATCAACCGTTCCAGCATCGCGGTCGCCTCCGGACGGCCCGCACCGCGGAACGCGCCGACCGGCGCGGTGTTCGTCAGGGCCGCGATCGCCGCGAAGCTGATCTTCGGGATCCGGTACACGCCCTGCGCCATCGTCCGGGTCGGCCCGAGCGCGAGCCCGCCGCCGAACCCGGCGTAGGCCCCGGCGTCCCCGATCACCCGGCACCGCAGGCCGACGATCGTCCCGTCGCGGCGCAGTCCCAGCTCCGCGTACTGCACCTGCGCCCGGCCCTGCGGCGACGCCTGCAGGTTCTCCGATCGCGTCTCCACCCACTTCGCCGGCCGCCCCAGCCGCCGGGCCGCCTCGATCACCACGGCGTGCTCGGCGATGACGCCGACCTTGCCGCCGAACGCACCGCCGACGTGCGGCGCCACGACCCGGACCCGCTCGCGGTCGAGCCCGAACAGCTTGGCCGCCGCGCCCTGGAACCCGTGCGGCATCTGGGTCGACACGTAAACCGTCAGGTCGAACTCGTCGTTCCCGGGCAGCGCCACGATCGCGTTGCCCTCCATCGGAGCCACCGCCAGCCGCTGGTTCTCGATGCGCGCCCGCACCACCACGTCCGCGCCGTCGAGCACCTCGGCACCGGCCGCGTCGCGCTCGCCGGCCGCGATGTTCGTGCCGAGCTCGGGGAACTGCACGGGCGCGTCGTCCGCGAGCGCCTGCTCCGGATCCACCGCGGCCGGCAGTGGTTCGTAGTCCACGTCGACCAGTTCGAGCGCGTCCGCCGCGGCCACCGCGCTCTCCGCCACCACCGCGGCCACCGGCTCACCGGCGAACCGCACCCGCCCGGACGCCAGCGCGTACCGCTTCGCCTGCGGGTTCAGCTCCAGGAACACCGGCAACTCGGGCAGGTCGAGATCCGCGGCGGTGAGCACCGCGATCACCCCGGGCGCCGCGGCGGCCGCGCTGGTGTCGATGCCGTTGACGAGCGCGTGCGCGAACGGTGACCGCACGAAGGCGACGTGACAGAGGCCCTCGAACTTCAGGTTGCCGACGAAGGTGCCGCGGCCGCGCACCAGCTCCGGGTCCTCGACCCGGCGTACCTCGGTTCCGAGCAAAGATCCCGCCATGGCACCGACTTTATCGGCCCCTGACCACCCTGGCCCAGAGTTTCCGGGTGCGCTCCGGGTTCGTCCCCGATGTCCCGAACGGCCACGCGGCCGACGATGGAGACATGACGAACTCAGTGCCTGGCGAGAAACTCCGCCGCAGCTCCACCGACAAGATGATCGCCGGCGTGGCCGGTGGCTGGGCCGAACTGCTCGGCGTCGACGCATCGATCATCCGCATCGTCCTCGCCGCCGCGACCCTGCTCGGGTTCGGCGCGCCCATCCTGATCTACGCGATCTGCTGGGCCGTGATGCCCCAGGAGTGAACAGCAAAGAGCCCGGATGCGCGGTGCGCACCCGGGCTCTCGCCGGACTGGGTGGATCAGAAGTCCATGCCGCCCATGCCACCGGTCGGGTCACCGGCCGGAGCGGCGCCGGCCTTCTCCGGCTTGTCGGCGACGACGGCCTCGGTGGTCAGGAACAGGCCCGCGATCGAAGCCGCGTTCTGCAGCGCCGAACGGGTCACCTTCGCCGGGTCGATGACGCCGGCCGAGACCAGGTCCTCGTAGTCGCCGGTCGCGGCGTTGAGGCCGTGGCCCTCGGGCAGGCCCTTGACCTTCTCCGCGACGACGCCGCCCTCGAGACCGCTGTTGACCGCGATCTGCTTGAGCGGAGCCTCGACGGCGACCTTGACGATGTTCGCACCGGTCGCCTCGTCACCCGACAGGCGCAGGCCCTCGAAGGCAGCCTTGGACGCCTGCAGCAGGGCCACGCCACCACCGGCGACGATGCCCTCCTCGACGGCGGCCTTCGCGTTGCGAACGGCGTCCTCGATGCGGTGCTTGCGCTCCTTCAGCTCGACCTCGGTGGCGGCACCGGCCTTGATGACGGCCACGCCGCCGGCCAGCTTGGCCAGCCGCTCCTGCAGCTTCTCGCGGTCGTAGTCGGAGTCCGACTTCTCGATCTCGGCCCGGATCTGGTTGACCCGGCCCTGGATCTGGTCCGCGTCGCCGGCACCCTCGACGATGGTCGTCTCGTCCTTGGTGATGACGGCCTTGCGGGCCTTGCCCAGCAGGTTCAGGTCCGCGTTCTCCAGCTTGAGGCCCACGTCCTCGGAGATGACCTGGCCGCCGGTCAGGATCGCGATGTCCTGCAGGATCGCCTTGCGGCGGTCACCGAAGCCCGGGGCCTTGACGGCGACGGACTTGAAGGTGCCGCGGATCTTGTTGACGACCAGGGTGGCCAGGGCCTCGCCCTCGACGTCCTCGGCGATGATCAGCAGCGGCTTGCCCGACTGCATGACCTTCTCCAGGACCGGGAGCAGGTCCTTGACGTTGGAGATCTTCGAGCCGAACAGGAGGATGTACGGGTCCTCCAGGACGGCTTCCTGACGCTCGGCGTCGGTGACGAAGTAACCCGAGATGTAGCCCTTGTCGAAGCGCATACCCTCGGTGAGCTCGAGCTCGAGGCCGAAGGTGTTCGACTCCTCGACGGTGACGACACCTTCCTTGCCGACCTTGTCCAGCGCCTCGGCGATCAGCTCACCGATGGTGCGGTCCGCGGCCGAGATCGAGGCGGTGGCAGCGATCTGCTCCTTGGTCTCGACCTCCTTCGCAGCCTTGTGCAGCTGCTCGACGACGGCCTCGACCGCCTGCTCGATGCCGCGCTTCAGCGCGATCGGGTCGGCACCGGCGGCCACGTTGCGCAGACCTTCGCGCACGAGCGCCTGGGCCAGCACGGTGGCGGTGGTGGTGCCGTCACCGGCTACGTCGTCGGTCTTCTTCGCGACTTCCTTGACGAGCTCGGCCCCGATCTTCTCCCACGGGTCCTCGAGCTCGATCTCCTTGGCGATGGAGACACCGTCGTTGGTGATCGTCGGCGCGCCCCACTTCTTTTCGAGCACGACGTTGCGGCCACGGGGGCCAAGCGTCACCTTGACGGCGTCGGCGAGGGTGTTCAGACCCCGCTCAAGCCCGCGGCGGGCGTCCTCGTCGAACGCGATCAGTTTGGCCATTGGGGTGTTGTCCTCCGGTAGTGGTCGCTGCCATGACCCGCGTCGGGGTCGGCAGCAGGACACGTAGCTCGGCCAGGCTCGGTGCCCGCGACGGACGACCTGCTCGGTGTTCCGAGCCGGCCTCACCGTCCCGACCATGGTGCTTCTTGGCACTCGACGCTGCCGAGTGCCAACGCCTGTTTAGCACTCTCCGGTGGCGAGTGCAAGAACCGCACGTCAGGGGCCCGGTTTGATGGAGATCGTCGCGGGCGGCGGGCCCTCGCCGGTGGATCGGCCGGTCGACCCGCCGGTCGGCCCGACCGGGATCTGCGGCGCGGTGGTCGGGGCGGGCGCGGAACCACCGTCCCGATTCACCAGAACGAGCGTCACCACGACGGCCGCCACGACGACGAGCCCGGCGAGGCCGGCCCACAGCCACTTCAGGCCGCCGGTCTTCGGCGGCTGGTGGCCGCCGTAGGGACCGTACGGCGGGTAGCCCGGCGGGGGGTACTGGTTCTGCGGCTGCCAGGCGGTGGCCGGCGGCGCCCAGCCGGTCCGGGGTGGCGGGCCCGGGTGGTACCGGGCCGGCTGCACCGGGAACCCCGGGTGACCGGTGTGCTGTGGCGGGTGGCCGAACTGGCCCGGCGGGCCGGGCCGCGCGGCCGGACCGAATTCCCCCGGCTGAACCGAGGGTGAGCCGGGCCGGTCACCGGGCCCGGGCATCCCGGGCTGCCCGAACTGTCCCACCGGACCGGCCGGCCCCGGAGCCGGGGCGGACGGCGTCCCGGGCTCCCGCGCCGGCGGCTGGGGTGGTCCGGGCGGGGTGGCCGAACTCGCGGCCGGGCCGAGCGCCTTGCGTGCCGCGGTGATCAGTTCGACGCAGTTGTCGTAGCGGTCGGCCGGGTTCTTGGCCATGCCCCTGCGGACGACCTCGTCGATCGCCGGGGGCAGGCCGACCACCTCCGACACGGCCGGCGGCTCGACGGCCAGGTGCCCCTTGATCACCGCCGGCACGTCACCGCTGAACGGCGGCTGCCCGGTCAGGCACGCGTACAGCACGCACGCGAGCGCGTACTGGTCGGTGCGCCCGTCCAGCGGTTCCCCGCGCAGGTGTTCCGGCGCGGCGTAGGTCGGCGACCCGAGGAAGTCGCCACCGCGGGTGCGATGCCCGGTCGCGCCGCGCCGGGTCAGCCCGAAGTCGGCGACGTACACGTGCTCACGTGCCGCCTCCCGGCTGGTGACCAGCACGTTGGCCGGTTTGACGTCGAGGTGGACCAGGCCGCGCTCGTGCAGGCAGTCGAGTGCGTCGGCGACCTGGTCGAGCAGTTTCAGCGCACGTTCGGGCGCGATCGGCCCGTCCGCGACGAGACTCGCCAGATCGGCGCCGTCGACCAGGCGCATGGCGATGTAGAGCATTCCGTCGAGCTCACCGAAGTCGTACAACGGCACGACGTTCGCGTGGTCCACGGCGGAGGTGTTGCGCGCCTCGTCCACGAATCGTTCGCGGAACTCGGCGTCGGCGCCCAGGTGCTCGCCGATCACCTTCAAGGCGACCTTGCGACCGAGCCGCACGTCGGTGGCCTTGTACATGACGCTCATGCCACCTTTGCCGAGCACTCCGTCTATGCGGTAGTTGCCCAGCAGGCGACCGGTGAGGTCCCCCGACACATCGCCTGTCACACAGCGCAGCCTAGCCGCAACCGCTTACGACACCTTGCGGACGTCCGCTGCCTGTGTCCGGCCGTCCCGGCCTGCTTCGATCTGGAACTCGACCTGATCACCCTCGTCGAGGGTGCGGAACCCGTCCGACTGGATGGCCGAGTAATGCACGAACACATCGGGTCCCTCGGGGGACGCGATGAACCCGTAGCCCTTTTCCGAATTGAACCACTTGACCGTGCCAACAGCCACGGCTTCCTCCTTGCGAAAAACTCCGGAAGCCGTGCCCGCCCGGCTCCCGAGTGGAGGTAACGGTACCGGAGAAACGCGCGGGAGCAACAAGTTTCAGCGAGATTTACGCGCTTGCACCAAAAGCGTTCCCGGTCCGGCGAAGTCGAGCATCAGCCCTTCGCCCGTCCGGATGGACTGCTGCGCCGAAGGGTCGACCGCCCGCAGGCGGCACTGCACGGTGTCCGGATAGGCCAGTACGTGCCGGGGGTGCACCGAGATCAGCTCACCGGCGGCCAGGTGGAACTGGTCCACCGGACCGGCGCAGGCGAGCACGAGCGGGCCGGTTCCGCTGTAGTGCTCCAGGAAGCCCTGGGACGTTCCCTCGGCGCCGAACATCGCCCGCAGGCCGGGCCACGCACCGGCCCGCACGGACGCCGGCCGCGCGAACACCGCGTGCCGTGCGACGCACCAGCCCGTGCGCCCGTCGAACTCCAGCGCGTAGACGTCGCCGGCGACCGACGGCGCGAGGTCGAGCCAGCCGCCCTCGGCCGGCGCGGTGAACACCGACGGTGACTTGCGTCCGCCGGCCACCTCGGTGAGGCCGAAACTGCTCGCGACCATCGACTCGCCGGGCGCCTGCACGGCTTCACCGGGGCCCAGGATCACCCGGGCCACGCCGAACGCGGGTGTGTGCCGGGTGTGGACCTGCATGCCTCCTCCTCGTGGATCACCGAGCGGGGGGAAGTGTTGCACGGCCGCCCGGGCGGGGGAGGATGGTCCGCGTGATTTCCGTCGACACCTACCGCGCGGCCGTCACCGAGCTGCTCGGTACCGCCCCGGTCACCTCGCTCCCGCTGGCCGGGTGCGCCGGGCTGGTACTGGCCGCGGACGTGCCCGCGGGCGTCTCGCTGCCGCCATTCGACAACTCGGCGATGGACGGCTACGCGGTGCGGGCGGTCGACGTCGCGTCGGCGACCGCGAGCACGCCGGTGGAGCTGCCGGTCGCCGCGGACATCCCGGCCGGGCGCACGGACGTGCCGCCGTTGCTGCCGGGCACCGCGCACCGGATCATGACCGGCGCGCCGATGCCGCCGGGCGCGGACGCCGTGATCAAGGTCGAGGACACCGACGGCGGCACCGAGAAGGTGTCGATCCGGGAGCCGGCCCCGGTCGGCACGCATCTGCGCCGCACCGGTGAGGACGTCGCGGCGGGTTCGATCGCGCTGCACGCCGGCACGGTGCTGGGACCGGCGCAGCTCGGGCTGGCCGCGGCGGTGGGCCTGGACCGGCTGACCGTGTACGCGCCGCTGCGCGTGCTGGTGGTGTCGACCGGTTCGGAGCTGGTGACGCCGCCGCGGGAGCTGCGGCACGGGCAGATCTACGAGTCGAACAGCATAATGCTGGCCGCGGGCATCCGCGCGCTCGGCTGCGCGGTGGAGATCGTGCGCAGCGTCGCCGATGACGTGGCCGAGTTCCGTGCGGTCGTCGAACCGCGCCTGGCGGCGGCGGACCTGGTGGTGACCTCGGGCGGCGTCAGTGCGGGCGCCTACGAGGTCGTGAAGGACTCGCTGACCGGCGCCGGTGTCGAGTTCGTGAAGGTCGCGATGCAGCCGGGCGGCCCGCAGGGCAACGGCCGCTGGCAGGGCGTGCCGGTGGTGACGCTGCCCGGCAACCCGGTGAGCGTGCTGGTGTCGTTCGAGGTGTTCCTGCGCCCGGCGATCCTCGCCGCGCTGGGCCACCGCCAGGTGGACCGGCACCGGGTGCGGGCCCGGCTGACCGAGTCGCTGAGCTCGCCCGCCGGCCGCCGTCAGTTCCGCCGCGGGTTCTACTCGCAGCACGAGGGCCAGGTGACCGGGGAGGTCGGGCCGCGTGGCGGTCCGGGATCGCACCTGCTCGCCGCGTTCGCGCAAGCCAACTGCCTGATCGAGCTGCCGGAGGACGTGGTCGAGGCGCCGGAGGGCAGCGAGGTCGACGTGCTGCTCCTGCCGCTTGGTGCCACGGTGTGACTTTTTGTAACAGTTGTCCTACGACTGGTTACGAATTCGCTTACCGAAGCTAAAATTCAGCGCTTACGGCACCAGCCTGCCGTGCCGGGCCGCTGGGCCGTCGGGGGGTTCAGCGGCCCGGCACGGAGCATCGAGGGCTCGCACGCGCCGGATCAGGGCCACCGCGGTTTCGGTCGGCACCAGCCGGGGTATCGGGACACTGTTCACGTCGTCGCGCCACGCCGCCAACAGCTCGGAAAGGCGCTCTGCGCGGATGCGCTGCGGGGCCGACATGACACTTCCTCTCTGCTGCTACTACGGTCCGCACACTCGGATGTCACTCCCGGTCAGCGGCGCGGAGCCCGTTTGACGGGACGCGCAACGGGGCGCGCGGGCCTGCCGGTAGCGTGGATACCCGGATCGGTGACCCAGCACGCCTGACCCGGCGTCACGGACCGGTCACACCTTGGACACGAATCACCCGGGACCCGCTTCGATGAGCACCTCTTCGCCGGACAAGGCGAGCAACCCGATCACCCACGCGCTGCAACTCGCCCGCGAGACGCTGCCGCCGATGCACCCCGCGGGGCGGCCGTTCGTCGCCGGTGGGGTGGCCGCCACGCTGCTGTTGCGACGGCTGTGGAAGCCGCTGGGCCCGGCGGGCGCGCTGGCGACGCTGGCCGTCGCGGCCTTCTTCCGCGAGCCGAAGCGCGTGCCGCCGGAGCGGGACGGGCTGGTGCTGGCGGCGGCCGACGGCATCGTCTCCCTGATCGAGGAGGCCGCCCCGCCACCGGAGCTGGGCCTGCCCGCCGAGCCGCGGATGCGGGTGAGCGTGTTCCTGTCGGTCTTCGACGTGCACGTGCAGCGGGTGCCGGCCACCGGGGTGGTCGAGCGGGTCGCCTACCGGCCCGGCAAGTTCCTGTCCGCAGACCTGGACAAGGCCAGCGACGACAACGAGCGCAACTCGCTGCTGCTGCGCACCGGGGACGGGCACGAGCTGGTGGTCGTGCAGATCGCCGGACTGGTCGCCCGCCGGATCCTGTGCCAGGTCGCCGACGGCGAGAAGGTCCGGGCCGGTGACACCTACGGGCTGATCCGGTTCGGCTCGCGCGTCGACATCTACCTGCCGCCGGGCAGCGAGGTGCTGGTCCGCAAGGGCCAGCGGACGATCGGCGGCGAGACGCCGCTGGCGGCGCTGCCGGAGCGAGGAGCCTGATCATGGTCCGGGTGATGACACCGACGGTGCGGCTGCTGCCCAACGCGATCACGGTGCTCGCGCTGTGCGCGGGCCTGTCCGCCGCGCAGTTCGCGCTCAAGGGGCAGCTCGTGCTGGCGATCGGCGCGATCGGCGTCGCCGCCGTGCTGGACAGCCTGGACGGCCGGATCGCCCGCCTGCTCGACGCGACGTCGAAGATGGGCGCCGAGCTGGACTCGCTGTCCGACGCCATCTCCTTCGGTGTCGCACCGGCACTGGTGCTCTACATCTGGGCCGGGGACAGCTCCGGCGCCGGCTGGATCGTCGCGCTGACCTTCGCGGTGTGCATGGTGCTGCGGCTGGCCCGGTTCAACACGCTGCTGGACGTGGAACAACCGCCGTACGCGAAGGAGTTCTTCGTCGGCGTACCGGCGCCCGCGGGCGGCCTGTGCGCGCTGATGCCGGTGATCCTCACGCTGGAGTTCGGCGACGGCTGGTGGTCCAGTGCGCCGGTCGTCTACGTGTGGACGGTGGCGATCGCGCTGCTGCTGATCAGCAGGCTGCCGACGCTGTCGCTGAAGTCGGTCCGGGTGCCGGCGAAGGCGGCCGCGCCGCTGCTGGTCGGGGTGGGCCTCGCCGCGGCGGCGGTCATCCAGTACCCGCTGGTCGCGCTGGCCACCGCGTTGCTGCTCTACCTGGCCCACATCCCCTACGCCCTCCGGCGCTACCACTGGCTGGCCAACCACCCGGAGGCCTGGGGCGTGCCGCTGCGCGAGCGCCGGGCGATCCGGCGCAGCACCAGCCGGCTGCGGCTGCGGCGGCCGCGGTTCCCGCGGGTGGCCGGCAACCAGCGGCTGAACGTGCGCCGCACGCACGACCACGTGGTGCGCGGCGTGCGCACGTACCCGGCGGAGGGCCAGGACCGCTCGCGGCGGCGGAGCTGGCGCCGCATCGGCCTGCGCCAGCGCAACCGCTGACCGCGACCGGCCGTCGATCCGGCTAGCGCAGGCCGTTGATCAGCAGGTCGAGCTGGTAGGTGAAGTCCTGGACGCAGTCGATGGCGGCCATGGCGGGCATGACCCGGTGCAGGCTCGGGTGCTGCCGCGGCGTGACCGTGCGGCGGAACCATTCCATGACCGGCTCCGCGCGCTCGGCCGCCAGCCCGCCCGCGCCGACGAGCACCGCGCCGAACACCATCCCGATCAGCGAACGGTAGGCGCGCGCGGCGTGGTCTTCGTCGAGCCCGGCGTCCAGCAGCGCGCCGACGATCGCGTCCATGAGCCGGACCGCACCCTCGGACAGCGGGTTGGCCTGCTCGGCGGTGAGGGCGCGGACGACGGCCGGGTGGCGGTTGAGCGTCTCGAAGGCGTTCAGTCCGAGCGCCCGCAGCCGCTCGTCCCAGGGCAACCCCGGGTCGGGTAACGCCACCTGCTCGAACACCCGGGCCGCGACCCCGTCCAGCAGATCCTGCTTGCCGGCGACGTGGTTGTAGAGCGACATCGCCTCCACGCCCAGCTCGGCGGCGAGCTTGCGCATCGACAAGCCGCCCAGGCCGTTCTCCCCGACCAGCCGCAACGCGGCGTCGAGCACCTTCTCGCGTGTCAACGACATGGCTTACATGTAAGTACTTACAGCGTAAGTCCCAGAGAGGACGGCAGATGGACGCGGACACGGTACTGACCACCACCCGCTCGGTACGGCGCAAGCTGGACCTGGACCGGCCGGTCGAGGACGGGGTGCTCATCGAGTGCCTGCGCATCGCGATGCAGGCCCCGACCGCCGGCAACCGGCAGGACGCGATCCGCTGGCTCCTGGTGCGCGACCCCGAGCTGAAGGCCCGCGTCGCCGACCGGGTCCGGCAGGTGGCCGAGGCCGCGCAGCGCGAGTACGGCCACCTGGTCGCGCCGCGCTCGCTCGCCTCGGCGCGGTTCCTGAAGGACAACCTGCACCGCGTCCCGGCGCTCGTCCTCGTGTGCGTGGCCGGGCGGCCGGAGGGCGGCAACGCCGAGCTGACCGGGTTCTACGGCTCGATCTACCCGGCGATCTGGAGTTTCCAGCTCGCGCTGCGCGCCCGCGGGCTGGGCAGCACGATCACCGGCTACCACCTGTACGGCCACGAGGAGGAAGTCGCGCGCGCCCTGGGCATCCCGGAGGGGTACACGCAGATCGCGCTGCTGCCGGTGGCCTACACGACCCAGCAGGAGTTCCGGCCCGCGGCGCGGCCACCGGTCGAGGAGATCACCTACCTCGACCGGTGGGGGTCCCGCGTCAGCTGATCTCCAGGACGGCCTTGCCCCGCAGCCGGCGGCCGAGCAGGGCCGCGGTCGCCTCGGCGTGCCGGGACCAGTCACCGCGCCAGGTGATGCCCGGGTCGAGTCGGCCGTCGGCCACCTCGCCGGCGAGCCAGGTGAGGTCCTCGGCGAAGTCCTCCCTGGGCTCCGCGAGCAGGTAGAACGTGCTGATCGACCGGTTGTGGCGCCCCTCGGTGGCGAGGAACGTGCCGAACGGGAAGACCACGTCCTCGCCGGTGGCGCGCCCGACACCGACCAGCTGCCCACCGGCGTGCAGCGCCTGGAACGCGGCGACCATCTGCTCGCCCTCCACGTTGTCCAGCACGCCGTGCACCGGACGGCTCGCCTCGGCCGGGTGCTTGATCACCTCGTGGGCGCCGAGCGCCCGGAGCACGTCGGCCTGGGCCGGATCCCCGCTGACGGCGACCACTTCGGCGCCCGCCCTGGCGGCGAGCTGGACGGCGTAACGGCCGACACCGCCGGACGCACCGGTGATCATGATGCGCCGGCCGAGGGTCTGCCCGAACCGGCGCAGAACGCGCACCGCGGTCAGCGCGGCCACCGGGATCGTGCTGATGGCACCGCCGTCCGCGCCGGGCGGCACGGTGCCGATCATCGCGGTCGGCACCGCCCGCAGCTCGGCCCAGGCGCCACTGTGCGCCAGGGTGACCACGCGGGTACCGGCCGCGGGACCGGATCCGTCGGCCGCCGCCCGGACGACCACGCCGGTCGCGTCCCAGCCGGGCACGACCCCCTCGGGCATCTCCGGCGAGCTCACGCCGTGGGTCTCGCCGAAGTTGAGTGATACCGCCTCGACCCGCACCAGCGCCTCGTCCGGCTCCGGCACGGGATCGGGGACCTCGGCCAGCCGCAGGTGGGACTCCACCGAGTGGTCGACGACCAGTGCACGCATGTTCTCTCCTCCTGAGTGTCTTTCGGCCATTGTGCCACCGAGTGGCATTTGCTTACAAGCGGCATCAACTACACTCGTGGCGATGACAGCCATGCCGACGACCGGGCACCCGCTCCCCCTGCGCGAGCGGAAGAAGCTGCGCACGCGCCAGGCGCTCGCGGAGACCGCGGTCGCGATGTTCACCGAGCGCGGTTTCGACTCCACGACGCTGGACGAACTGGTCGAGGCGGTGGAGGTCTCCAAACGGACCTTCTTCCGCAACTTCACGTCCAAGGAGGACGTGGCGCTGGCCGCCGTCAAGCAGCTGTGGGACACCGTCCTCCAGGTGCTGGCCGAGCGCCCGCCGTCCGGACCACTGCTCGGCGGCATCAAGGACGCGCTGCTGACCGCGATCGACCGGATGGACGACCACTGGTACCGGCAGTTCCTGCCGACCGTCCGGCTGATCGACGCGCACCCGGCGCTGCACGCCCATTCGCTGCGGTACTGCGCCGAGGTCGAGGAGGAGATGATCCGGCTGCTGCCCGGCCCGCCCACGCTGGAGCTGCGGCTGCTCGTCGAGATCGCGGTGGTGGCGTGGAACGTGGCGCTCGCCGGGTGGAGCCCGTCCGGCGACCGGGCACAGCTGCCGGTCCTCGTCGACCGCACCTTCGCCGCCATCCCGGCCGCGCTCGCCCTAGAGTGAGGGCGTGCGCGCGCCCCAGATCACGTTGACCATCCGGCACACGCCGTCCGCCCTGGACACCCGGCGCGGCATCGTGCGCCTGCACCCCGAGGTGCTCGACGCGCTGGGTCTGCGCGCCTGGGACGCGGTGCACCTGACCGGCGCCCGGGTGAGTGCCGCGCTCGCCGCACCCGCAGACGCGAGCGGGACGCCCGGCGTGGTGTACGCCGACGACGTGACGCTGTCCAACCTCGGCGTGACGGAGGGCTCGGAGGTCGTCGTCGCCCCGGCGGACGTCACGCAGGCCCGCTCGGTCATCGTCGCCGGATCCCGCCTGGCCAGCGCATCGCTCTCGCCGAACACGCTGCGGCTCGCGCTCACCGGGAAGGTGCTGACGGTCGGCGACGCGGTGTCGCTGCTGCCGCAGGACCTGGCGCCCGCGCCCGGCTCGGACGTCACCTCGGTGCGCGGCCAGCTGTCCCGTGCGATCGGCGCGGGCTGGACCACCGAACTGCTCACCGTCACCGCGACCGAACCGGCCGGCCCGGTCGTGATTGGACCGTCCACTGTGGTCGACTGGCGGGATGGCGCGCACACCGCCGCGCCCGCCGCACCCGCAGCGCCCGCCCCGCGGGTGGCGGCCGCGGTGGCGCCGGAGCCGGACGAGCCGGCCCCGCCGGTCAGCGACCTGTGCGGCGCACAGGACCAGGCACGCACGCTCGCCGAGTGGGTCGACCTCACCTTCCGCCGCCCCGACCTGCTGTCCCGGCTGGGCACCTCGGCGCGGCTCGGCGTGCTGCTGTCCGGCGCCGAAGGAGTCGGCAAGACGACTCTGGTGCGGTCGGTCGCCGCGGCGGAGAACCTCCGGGTGGTCGTGCTGGCCGCACCGTCGATCGCCGTGCTGGAGCCGAACGCGATCGCCACCCGGCTCCGCGACGCGATCGACCGGGCCGGGTCGGGCGGGCCCGCGGTCCTGTTGATCACCGACGTCGACACGCTCCTCCCGGCGGCCCAGCCACCGCCCGTGGCCACCGTGGTGCTGGACGAGCTGCGCGGCGCGCTGACCCGGCCGGAGCTCGCCGTCGTCGCGACCACGGCCCGCCCCGAGGCGTGCGATCCGCGCCTGCGCGCCGCCGATCTGCTCGACCGCGAGCTGGCGATCCCACAGCCGGACGTCCGGGTACGCATCGAACTGCTGCGCGTGCTGCTGCGGGACGTACCGCTCGACCCCACTGTGGACCTAGGGGTGATCGCGGAGCGCACCCCGGGTTTCGTGGCCGCGGACCTGCTCGCGCTGCGAAGGGACGCCGCGGTCCGCGCCGCCCTGCGGCAGCGGGACGTGACCGAACCGCGGATCGCCCAGCAGGACCTGCTGGACGCGTTGCAGTCCGTCCGCCCGATCTCCATGTCCACTTCGGACAGCCTGGCGACCGGCGGGCTGACGCTGGACGACGTCGGCGACATGACCGAGGTCAAGCAGTCGCTGACCGAGGCGGTGCTGTGGCCGCTGCGGTACCCGGACTCGTTCGCGCGGCTCGGGATCGCGCCGCCGCGCGGTGTGCTGCTGTACGGGCCGCCGGGTGGCGGCAAGACTTTCCTGGTCCGGGCGCTGGCCGGCGCGGGCGCGTTGAACGTGTTCGTGGTCAAGGGCGCGGAGCTGCTGGACAAGTGGGTCGGCGAGTCCGAACGCGCGGTGCGCGAGCTGTTCCGCAAGGCCGCCGACGCGGCGCCCTCGCTGGTGTTCCTCGACGAGATCGACGCGCTCGCGCCGCGCCGCGGGCAGTCGGGCGACTCGGGCGTGTCCGACCGGGTGGTGGCCGCGCTGCTGACGGAGCTGGACGGGGTCGAGCCGATGCGGGACGTGGTCGTGCTCGGCGCGACCAACCGGCCCGAGCTCGTCGACCCGGCCCTGCTGCGCCCCGGGCGGCTGGAGCGCCTGGTGTACGTGCCGCCGCCGGACGCGCCGGCGCGGGCCGAGATCCTGCGCGCCACGGCCCGGCACACGCCACTGGCGTCCGATGTGGACCTGACCGCCATCGCCGGCACCCTGGCCGGCTACTCGGCGGCCGACTGCGCGGCCCTGATCCGGGAGGCCGCGTTGACGGCGATGCGTGAGTCGCTGGACGCCGCGGAGGTCACCGCGGCCCACCTGGAGAAGGCGCGCGAGACCGTGCGCCCGTCGCTCGACCCGGCACAGCTCGCCGCGCTGGAGGCCTACGCGGCGAACCGGGCCTGAGGGTCGGTCAGGAGCCCTTGACCTGGGAGCCCTTGTAGTCGTTCGTCACGATGACGATGACGCCCGGGCTCGCGTCCCGGATGCCCTCGAAGCGCGGTTCGACCTTCATGCCGAACGCCACGGCCATCGAGCGCGCCGCGGTCTCCTCATCCGTGCCCGGCGTGTAGTACACCGTGGTCGTCGGGATGACGCCGTACGGGTAGTTGCCGGACTCGACGACGTTCCAGCCGTTGGCCTTCAGGTCGTCGGCCGCGCGGGCGGCGAGCCCGTGGATGGTGCTGTTGTTGTAGACGCGCACCGGCACCCACTTGCCGGCGGTCTGGTCGGCGGCCGTCCCGCCCTGGTTCTGGCCGGGCGTCCCGGACGTGCCGCCCGGCTGGCCCGGCGCACCACCGGGGCCGCCCGGGGCCGCCGTGTCCGTCGGCTGGCCAGGCGGGGCCACCTCCGACGACGGCGGCGGCGGCGCCGGGCTCGACGCCGGCGGTTCGGCGGAGCTCGGCGCGGTGGTCGGCGCCGGCGACGGCGCGCCGCCGCCGGCGGTGGAGCTCGGCGCCGCGGCCTGGTCGCTGTTCTCGCCGCCGTTCAGCGCGGTGATTCCGCCGATCACGACCGCCACCAGAGCGACCCCGATCAGCACCACACCGGTCAGGCGCAGCGGGCGGGACAGACCCTGCAGAAAGTTCATAGCGCTTCGATCCCCAGTCGCCGGGCGACCCGCTTGCGCTGCCGCGTGCTGCGCATCCGGCGCAGCCGCTTGACGAGCATCGGGTCGGCGCGCATCGCTTCCTCTTTGTCGAGGAGCTGGTTGAGCAGCTGGTAGTACCGGGTGGGCGAGAGGCCGAACTCCTCGCGGACGGCCTGCTCCTTGGCGCCCGCGTAGCGCCACCACTGGCGTTCGAACGCCAGCATCTTCAGCTCGCGGGGCGTGAGCCCGCCCTCGTCGCCGGTGGGCCCGGGCGACGGCCGGTCGCCCTCCGCCATCGACTCCGCGGCGTCCATCTGACTCCTCAACTCGCAAATCACACGGTTGTCATCCCGCGGGCGCCATTCAACCACGGGTCGAGGGTGCGGTTGTGGGATCACGGCCCGGCGCGTCACGGGTCGTGCGCTGGGTACGATCGCGGACTGTGACCATCCACCCGATCCGGATCGCCGGCGACCCGGTGCTGCACCAGCCCACCCGCGAGGTGGAGAAGTTCGACGACGAGCTGCGCACCCTCACCGACGACATGTTCGAGACGATGTACGCCGCCGAAGGCGTGGGGCTCGCGGCCAACCAGATCGGCGTCGACCTGCGCGTCTTCGTCTACGACTGCCCGGACGACGAGGGCGTGCGGCACAAGGGCCTGGTGGTCAACCCGAAGCTGGAGACCTCCGAGATCCCGGAGTCCATGCCCGACCCGGACGACGACTGGGAGGGCTGCCTGTCGGCGCCCGGCGAGTCGTACCCGACGGGGCGGGCGAAGTGGGCGAAGGTCAGCGGCGCAGACCTGGACGGCAACCCGATCGAGGTCGAGGGCACCGGGTACTTCGCGCGCTGCCTGCAGCACGAGACCGACCACCTGGACGGCTACCTCTACCTCGACCGGCTGGTCGGGCGCCACGCGCGGGACGCGAAGCGGATGCTCAAGCGCAACAAGTGGGGTACTCCCGGCCTGTCCTGGCTGCCCGGCGCGGAGTGAGCTTTCGCCCTCGGTGAACGGGGCGGGTTTCCGCGGGCTGCGAGCGCACACTGGTTACAGGTGTAACGGTGTAATTGCCCGGGTGATTGCAGGGTGGCGGTGGTGGCGGTGGATGACGCCGATGCCCTCGATGCCTACTCGCGCTCGGTGAGCTCGGTGGCCGCCGAAGTGACCCCGCACGTCGCGAGCGTGCGGCTGGCCCGCGGCAGCGGATCGGCGGTCGTGTTCGCCGACGACGGTCACCTGGTGACGAACGCGCACGTGGTGGGAAGCGGTGCGCACGGCGTCGCGACCTACGCCGACGGTACGGAGACCCGGTTCACGGTGGTGGGTGCGGACCCGCTGTCCGATCTGGCCGTGCTGCGCGCGTCCGAGGCGCCGCCCGCCGCGCGCCTGGGCGACGCGGACAAGCTGGTCGTGGGTCAGCTGGTGGTCGCGATCGGGAGTCCGCTGGGGCTGGCCGGGTCGGTGACGGCCGGTGTGGTCAGCGCACTGGGCCGGTCGCTGCCGGTGCGCACGCGCAGCGCCGGACGGGTGATCGAGAACGTGATCCAGACGGACGCGGCCCTGAACCCGGGCAACTCGGGCGGGGCGCTCGCGGATTCGGCCGGCCGGGTGGTGGGGGTCAACACCGCGGTCGCGGGCTTCGGGCTTGGCCTCGCGGTGCCGATCAACGACACCACCCGGCGGATCATCGACACGCTCACGGTGGAGGGCCGGGTGCGACGGGCCTACCTCGGCGTGGTCGGGGTCCCGGCGCCGCTGCCGGACGACGTCGCCGAGCACACCGGGCAGCGGGCCGGGCTGCGGATCGTCGAGGTGGTGCGCGGCGGGCCCGCCGAGCGCGCCGGGCTGCGGCCGGGCGACCTGGTGCTGACCGTGGGGCGTGCGCGGATCACGGACGCGCAGGACATCCAGCGGCAGCTGTTCGCCGAGGTGATCGGCACCCGCCTGGCGATCACCGTGCTGCGCAACGGCGCGATGGTGGACGTGTTCGCGACGCCGAGCGAGCTGGTGAACTAGAAGGCGGCGGTGTCCAGCACCAGGCCGAACGGCGCGGGCAGCCGGATCTGCTCGCCGAAGGCCACCTGCTCGGAGCGACGGTAGTGCCCGTCGACCGGGTCGGTGAAGAGCGTGACGGACGGTTTCGGTTCGCGGTAGTGTTCGATCAGGAGGTAGAGCGGAACCGGCGCCTTCGCGTAGGCCCAGAGCTTCTCGACGCGATCCGTGCGGGCGCGATGGGCCTTGTTCGCGATCTTGTTGTGCCCGTTGCCGGGCGGCGGCGTCATCGTCACTCCCCCCTCGGTGATCTCCGCACGCCACCCTTCCGGCACGTCGAGCTCCTGCCAGGTACGCAGCAGGGCTTCCCACTCCCAGCCGTAGCTGGTCACGGCGCTGCTCATCTGCCCCACCTCCTCGCTCGGCTTCCCAGGAACAGCGGCATCCATCATCAGAACTGCAGCCTGGAAGGGCGTTTTCCGTGGTCAACCGCGGTCCGGCCCGTCAGCCCGCGGCCCTCAGGCGAGCGTCAGCAGCGGCTCGCTCGGCTCCGCGGGCAGCGTGATCATGCAGTCGTGCCCCGTGGGCAGTTCCCAGATCTCCGAGGGCGTTCCGTTGGGCTGCACCGCGGGCATCGGTGAGACCCGCCCCGCGGATCAGGCCGACGACGTCGTCGACGTGCTTGCCGAGCCCGACCTCCGCCGCCACGTCCCGGTGGACGAGCCCAGCCCGGGCGCCGGGTTCCGGGCCGGCTTCCTGATCAACGTCACCAACCCGAAGGCCGGGATCTTCGCGATCTCGTTCCTCCCGCAGTTCGTCCCCGCCCACGCCGCGGGCCCGCTGCCGCTGCTGCTCCTCGTCCTCGTCTGGATGCTCACCGACACCGTCTGGTACACCGCGCTCGCCCTCGCGCTCACCCGCGTCGGGCGCTGGCTGCGCACCGCCACCGTCCGGCGGCGGCTGGAGAAGACCTCAGGCGGCTTGTTCGTGGCGTTCGGCGTGGCGATGGCGGTGGAGAGCTGACACGGCCAGCCCGCCGAGCACGCCGACCGCTCCCAGCAGCGGCAACGCGCCCAGGGGCGCCCCGGCCGACAACGCGAGCCCGCCCAACCAGGCTCCCGCGCTGATCCCCAGGTTGAAGATCGACGTATAGACCGCGACCGCCAGCGTCGGCGCCCCGGCGGCGGCCACCACCACGCGCGTCTGCAGCACGGGGACCAGCGCGAACGCCACCGCACCCAGCACGAACACCCCCACCACCGCACCGGCTCGCGCCCAGCCGATCGCCGCGAACAACACCAGCGCCGCCGCCAGCCCCGCGATCAGCACCCGCAGCGAACCCCACGGCCACCGGTCCGCGAGCCGCCCGCCGGCCAGGTTCCCGCACAGCGCCCCGGCCCCGAACACCACCAGCAGCACGACCACCGCGCCGGGCGGGAGAATGCGGCCGAGCACCGGCGACAGGTACGTGTAGGCGACGAAGAAGCCGGTCTCCGCCACCAGCGTCACCGCCAGCAGCACGAGCACCTGCCGCGTGGCCAGGGCCCGCAGCTCCGGCCCGAGCCGCGGCGGTTGCTCGGTCCGGACGGCCGGCACCAGCAGCGCGACCGCGGCCATCGCCACCAGCGCCACGACCGCCAGCGACCAGAACGACGTCCGCCACCCGTACGCCTCCCCCACGAGGGTGCCCAGTGGCGCGCCGAGCACGGTCGCGAGGTTCAGCCCGGTCGACACGAAGGCAATGGCCCATCCGCGCCGCGACGGGTGGACCATCGACGCTGCCAGGACGAGCGCGATCGCGACGAACGTGCTGTGGGTCAGGGCGGTGACCACCCGCGCCGCCAGGAGCACCCCGAACCCGTCCGCCGTCGCCGCGAGCGCGTTGCCCGCCGCGAACACCGCGACCAGCCCCAGCAGCGCCGCCTTGCGCGGCACTCGCAGCGTCGCGGCGGTCACCAGCGGCCCGCCGGCGGTCACCGTGAGCGCGTACCCGGCCACGAGCAGCCCGGCCGAGGGCACCGGCGCCCGCAGGTCAGCCGACAGCGCGGGCAGCAGTCCGATCACGAGCGTCTCCGCCGTGACCACCACGAAGAGGCAGGCACCCAGCGCGATCAGCGCGGCCATGGTTCGCATGATCGCGAACCTGAGGTCTGACACCGGTGCGAAGCTCCAGCCCGGGTGAGCGGTCTCACCATCGCGCTCTTGAGGTCTGGAGCGCGTCGTGGCATGGTCGGACCGACAACCGAACAACGCGGGAGCTCGCGCCTTGGCGGGCTGAGAGGGCGGCTGGTGTCCGTTGGGACCCGGCGCCGCCGACCGCCGAACCTGACCGGGTAATGCCGGCGTAGGGAGTGACTTCGCCAGTGACGACGCTGGAAAACGGCAAGAACGTCGCGCCGACCGTGACCACCGGGCCGATCACCGGTTCCCGCAAGGTCTACCACCACACCGAGAACGGGCTTCGCGTCCCGGTGCGCCGCATCGATTTGAGCAACGGCGGCCACTTCGACGTCTACGACACCTCCGGCCCGTACACCGACCCGGACGTCACCATCGACGTCCACAATGGACTCTTCCGGACCCGTTCCGGCTGGCTGGACGGCCGCGAGCACAACACCCAGCTGGGCTTCGCCAAGGCCGGCGTCATCACCCGGGAGATGGAGTTCGTCGCGGCGCGCGAGCGCGTGAGCCCCGAGTTCGTGCGCGACGAGGTGGCCGCCGGCCGCGCGGTGATCCCGGCGAACCGGAAGCACCCGGAGAGCGAGCCGATGATCATCGGGAAGAACTTCCTGGTGAAGGTCAACGCGAACATGGGCAACTCGGCCGTGTGGTCGTCGGTCGAGGAGGAAGTGGACAAGATGGTGTGGGCGACCCGGTGGGGCGCCGACACGATCATGGACCTGTCCACCGGCAAGCGGATCCACGAAACACGCGAATGGATCCTGCGCAACTCCCCCGTGCCGGTCGGCACCGTGCCCATCTACCAGGCGCTGGAGAAGGTCGACGGTGATCCGGCGAAGCTGTCCTGGGAGGTGTACCGGGACACCGTGATCGAGCAGTGCGAGCAGGGCGTGGACTACATGACCGTGCACGCCGGCGTGCTGCTGCGTTACGTCCCGCTGACCGCGAACCGCGTCACCGGAATCGTCTCCCGCGGCGGCTCGATCATGGCCGCCTGGTGCCTCGCGCACCACCGGGAATCGTTCCTCTACACGCACTTCGAGGAGCTGTGCGAGATCCTGCGGGCCTACGACGTCACCTTCTCCCTCGGTGACGGGCTGCGCCCGGGTTCGATCGCCGACGCCAACGACCGCGCCCAGTTCGCGGAGCTGGAGACGCTCGGCGAGCTGACGCACATCGCCCGCGCCCACGACGTGCAGGTGATGATCGAGGGGCCCGGCCACGTGCCGATGCACAAGATCAAGGAGAACGTGGAGCTGGAGGAACGGCTCTGCGGTGAAGCGCCGTTCTACACGCTCGGTCCACTCACGACGGACATCGCACCGGCATACGACCACATCACCTCGGCCATCGGCGCCGCGCAGATCGGCTGGTACGGCACGGCGATGCTGTGTTACGTCACCCCCAAGGAGCACCTGGGCCTGCCCGACCGCGACGACGTGAAGGCCGGGGTGATCGCGTACAAGATCGCGGCGCACGCCGCGGACCTGGCGAAGGGCCACGCGTACGCGCAGGAGTGGGACGACGAGCTGTCCAAGGCCCGGTTCGAGTTCCGCTGGACCGACCAGTTCAACCTCTCGCTCGATCCGGACACCGCGCGCGCCTACCACGACGAGACCCTGCCCGCGGAGCCCGCGAAGACCGCGCACTTCTGCTCGATGTGCGGCCCGAAGTTCTGCTCCATGCGGATCACCCAGGACGTGCGCAAGTACGCCGAGGAGCACGGTCTGTCCACGGTGGATGCGATCGAGGCCGGGATGCAGGAGAAGTCGGCGGAGTTCGCCGAGAGCGGCAAACAGGTGTACCTCCCGGTGGTCCAGCCCTGATGACCGCCACCCCGAAGACCGCGCTGACCATCGCCGGAAGCGATTCCGGCGGTGGCGCGGGCATCCAGGCCGACCTGCGCACGTTCTTCGCCTGCGGCGTGCACGGGATGACCGCCGTCACGGCGGTCACGGTGCAGAACTCGCTGGGTGTGCAGGGCTTCACCGAGATCCCGCCGGACGTGGTGTCGGCGCAGATCCGGGCCGTCGCCGGGGACATGGGTGTGGACGCCGCGAAGACCGGCATGCTGGCCACGGCGGAAATCATCACCGCGGTCGCCAAGACCCTCGACGAGGTCCACATCGGACGGAACGCGAGCGTTCCGTTCGTGGTGGACCCGGTGGCGGCCTCGATGCACGGGGACGCGCTGCTGCGCGAGGAGGCGCTGGAGGCCATCCGCACGGAGCTGTTCCCGCGCGCGACCCTGGTGACGCCGAACCTGGACGAGGTCCGGCTGCTCACCGGGGTCGAGGTCACCGACCGGGACAGCCAGCGCGAGGCCGCGCGGGCGCTGCTGGCCCTGGGTCCGATGTGGGTGCTCGTCAAGGGCGGGCACCTCTACGACGACCCGGAGTGCGTGGACCTGCTGTCCGACGGGGTGCAGTACATCGAGCTGTCCGCGCGCCGCATCGACACGCCGCACACGCACGGCGGTGGCGACACGCTCGCCTCGTCGATCACCGCGTTCCTCGCCAAGGGACTGGGCGTGCCGGACGCGGTCGACGAGGGCAAGCGGTTCATCGAGCGGTGCGTGGCGGAGGCGTACCCGCTGGGCGAGGGCGTCGGGCCGGTGTCGCCGTTCTGGCGGCTCGCCTGATCGGCCCGTTTGCGACACTGGGGGCATGAGCCACCACGCGAGTCCGCCTGCCGCCCTGACCATCGCCGGATCCGACTCCGGTGGCGCGGCGGGGCTGCAGGCGGACCTGCGCACGTTCCTGACCTGCGGGGTGCACGGCCTGGTCGCGGTGACCGCGGTGACCGTGCAGAACACCCTCGGCGTGCACGACCGGGCCGACATCCCGGCCCGGATCGTGGCCGGGCAGATCGAGGCCGTTGCCGCCGACATGGGCATGCAGGCGGCGAAAACCGGCATGCTCGCCTCGGCGGAGATCATCGAGGCGGTCGCGGCCGCGTGTGACCGGGCGGAGATCGGCCGGGACACCAGGGTCCCGTTCGTGGTCGACCCGGTGGCCGCGTCGATGCACGGGCACCCGCTGTTCGACGCGGCCGGGCTGGCCGCGCTGCGGGAGCTGCTGCTGCCGCGTGCCGCGGTGATCACGCCGAACCTCGACGAGGTGCGCCTGCTCACCGGGCTCGAGGTGACCGACCGCGCCGGCATGCACGACGCGGCGGTCGCGCTGAAGGAACTCGGCCCGAAGTACGTGCTGGTCAAGAGCGGGCACCTGACGAGCGACCCGGAGTGCGTCGACCTGCTCTACGACGGGCGGTCGTTCGTCGAACTGCCCGGGCCGCGGTTCTCCACACCGCACACGCACGGCGCCGGGGACGCGATGGCGTCCGCGCTGACCGCGGGTCTGGCGCGGGGCATGCCGGTGCCGGAGGCCGCGCGGTTCGGGAAGTGGTTCGTCAGCAACGCGGTCGCCAACTCCTACCCGATGGGCGCGAAGGTCGGCCCGGTGTCCGCCTTCTGGCGCCTCGCCCCCGAGGACCGCTGACCGAGCTCGGCCGCCGAGCGTCAGGCTTCCTCGCCCGCCAGCAGCGCCTCCAGCGCCGGCAGCGCCTGGCCGAGCGCGGCCTGGTGCTCCGGCGACAGGCGGTCGATGCGTTTCTGCAGCTCGTGCACCCGGGTGGAGCGCAGATCGAGCAGCATGCGCTCGCCCGCCGGCGTGGCCGTGGCCAGCCACGCCCGGCGGTCGACCGGATCGGGCTCGCGGCTCGCCCAGCCCGCGTCCACCAGCGACGCGACGATCCGCGACATCGTCGCGGCCGCCACCCCCTCCTTCGCCGCCAGGTCACCCAGCCGCATCGGTCCGAGAACGACCAGGGTGGACAGCGCGGAAATGGAGCCGTGGCCGGGACCGGGCGTGCCGGCCTGCCGCAGTGACCGGGACAGCCGGCCGACGGCGAGGAACAACCGTCCAGCGACATCCTCGGTTGACTCAACCACTCTCGAGCTCCTTCGCCTCGCGGACCGTGCGGGGTGCGGTAAACCATACGGGCTCGTCACGGCAAGCCGAGGTGAAGTCCGGGTTCTCAGCGCGGCGGGCTCGACGCGTGCGCCCAGAACCGCTGCGGGATGCGCCCCGCCTGCCGCGCCAGCCGCCCGGCGGTCACCGCCGACCGCATCGCGTACGCCATGCGTTCGGGGTCCTGTGCCCGCGTGACGGCCGTGGCCAGCAGCACCGCGTCACAGCCGAGCTCCATCGCCAGCGCCGCGTCGGAGGCGGTGCCGATCCCCGCGTCGAGGATGATCGGCACCCCGGCGCGGGCCACGATCAGTTCGATGTTGTGCGGGTTGCGGATGCCCAGCCCGGTGCCGATCGGGGCACCCAGCGGCATCACCGCGGCGCAGCCCGCCTCCTCCAGCCGCAGGGCGAGCACCGGGTCGTCGTTGGTGTAGGCGAACACGGTGAACCCGTCCGCGACGAGCTGCTCGGCCGCGTCGAGCGTCTCGACCGGGTCGGGCAGCAGCGTGCGGTCGTCGGCCTGCACCTCGAGCTTGATCAGGTCGGTCTCCAGCGCCTCACGGGCCAGCCGGGCGGTGAGCACCGCCTCGGCCGCGTTGCGGCAGCCCGCGGTGTTCGGCAGGAGCCGGATGCCGAGGCGGCGCAGCAGATCCAGCACACCCGAGCCGCCCTGGGCGTCGGCGCGGCGCATCGCGACGGTCGTCAGTTCCGTCCCCGACGCGACCAGCGCGCGTTCCAGCACGGACAGGTTCACCGCGCCGCCGGTTCCGATGATCAGCCGCGAGGAGAGCTTGTGCTCACCGATCACGAGCTGGTCGCCGTCGAACATGACCTCACCCACCTTGCACCGCCGTCAGGATCTCCAGACGCGCCCCGGCCGGCACGACCTGCTGGGCCCAGGTGCCGCGCCGCACCACCTCGCCGTCGAGCGCGACCGCAACACCGCGGTCGGGCGCGTCGATCGCCGTCATCACGTCGGCGACCGTCGAGCCGTCGGGGAACGCCCGCCACTCGCCGTTGACCTGCACTTCCATCAAACTCCTCCTGGTTCCAGCCGGGCCGGGTCCGCCGCCAGCGCCTCCTGCGGCGGTTTCTCCCCGGCCAGCCACGCCACCACGGCGTCGGCGGTCACCGGCGCCATGAGCAGTCCGTTGCGGTGGTGACCGGTGGCGGCGAGGACGCCGTCCCCCAGGTCCCCGATGAACGGGAGCGTGTCGACGCTGGCCGCGCGCAGCCCGGCGGCGGTCTCGACCAGCTCGTACTCGTCGATGCCGGGGAAGATCCGCTCGGCACCCTCCAGCAGCTCGCGCACACCGCGGGCGGTGACGGTCTCGTCGAACCCGGCCTCGTACTGGGTCGCGCCGAGGACGAGTTCGCCGTCCGCCCGCGGCACGAGGTACACCGGCCGCCCCTCGACGACGGCGCGGACGGTGCGCGCAGGCGGTGGCAGGCTGGTGCGGCGCGCACGCAGCCGGAGGATCTCGCCCTTCAGCGGCCGGACGCCGCGCGCCAGCAGCGGGTGGAGCCGCGCGCTGTGGGCGCCGGCCGCGATCACCACGACATCGCAGCGCAGGTCGCCGTGCGCCGTCCGGACGAGGCCCGGTTCCACCCCGGTGGCCTCGTCGCTGGCGAACTCCGCGCCGCGGGCGGCCGCGGCGGCCTGGAGCGAGCTCAGCAGGCGGCGGTTGTCGACGGCCAGGTCGCCGGGCACGAGCAGGCCGCCCCGCACGGCGGCTAGCCCGGGTTCGAGCGCGCGCAACCGGCGGCCGGTGACCTGCTCCACGTCGCGGCCGACCGAGCGCAGGTAGCCGGCCACGATGTCCAGCTGGTCGGCGTCCGCGCGATCGAGGGCGACGACGACCGTCCCCGCGAAGGACAGGCCGGGATCACCACCGTCGCGCGCAAGCGCTTGCGCGAAGTCCGGCCAGCGGCGCAGCGACTCCTCGCCGAGGGCGAGCGACTCCTCCTCGCCGGGCCAAGCCTCGGTGACGGGGGCCAGCATCCCGCCGGCCACCCAGGACGCACCGCGGCCGGGTGCGGGGTCGACGACGGTGACGCGCTGGCCGGCCGCCGCGGCGCGCCAGGCCACGGACAGGCCGATGACACCGCCGCCCACGACGGTCACGTGGTGCTTGCTCATCAGAATCACGCTCCCTGCGCCGGCATGATCCGGATCAGGTTCCACGGTCGGAGCGCTCCCAGCTCCCTCTCAGCCCGTGGCCCGGGCTCCCGTGCGGACACCCACACCCTAACCCGCGAGATAGGGTTCAGGCCATGCCAGGGCTCAGCGGGGACCAGATCCGGAAGCGACTCGACACGGCACGGCTGTACCTGTGCACCGGGGACCGGCCGGACCTGGCCGAGTTCGCCGACGCCGCACTGGCCGGCGGCGTGGACATCGTGCAGCTGCGGGACAAGCGGGACGACGTGCCGCTGGAGGCCCGCCAGGAGCTCGCCGCGCTGGAGATCCTCGCGGAGGCGTGCGCCCGGCACGGGGCCCTGCTGGCGGTGAACGACCGGGCGGACATCGCGGCGGCGGTGGACGCGGACGTGCTGCACCTGGGCCAGGACGACCTGCCGGTGCCGCTGGCGCGCCGGATCATCGGCGACGAGCCGGTGATCGGCCTGTCCACGCACGACGTCACCCAGGCACGGGCGGCGGCAGCGGAAGACGGTGCGGACTACTTCTGCACCGGTCCCTGCTGGCCGACACCGACCAAGCCGGGCCGCCCCGCGCCGGGACTCGACCTGGTGCGCGCGGCCGCGCAGTTCGGCACCGTGCGGCCGTGGTTCGCCATCGGCGGCATCGACGCGGAGCGGCTGCCGGACGTGCTGGCCGCCGGAGCGTCCCGGGTCGTGGTGGTGCGGGCCATCACCGAGGCGGACGACCCCGAGGCGGCCGCCAGGGCACTGCGCACACAGCTCCCCTAGCCGTCCCCTGGCCGGCACGAACACGGGAACGGGCCCTCCGCGAAACCTCGCGAAGGGCCCGTTCCCGACCGTGGGTCTGCGACCGTGGGTCTGCGACCGTGGGTCAGGGGCTGGCCGGCGCCGTCGTCTGTGTCGGCGAGGCCGTGGAGGGCTGTTGCCGCGCACTGCCGCTCGGGGTGGTCGTCACCGGCGCCTCGGTCGCCTCCTCGCTCGACGATGTCGGCCTGCTGCTCGTGCCGGCCGGCGCCTTCTCGTGCGGCGTGGAGCTCCGCGTTCCGGAGGGGACCTCGCTGGTCTTCTTCTGCTCGGTGCCCCCGCCGGATCCGCCGACCACCCGGCCCAGCGTGGTGCCGTTCCCGCCGGACACGGTGCTCCCGGTGGCGGTCTCGAAACCGGTGATGGCCAGCATGCCGACCACGAACGCCACGACGCTGGTGGCCGCCGCGAGCGCCCACCGCGTCTTCCACCAGGGCTTCTTCCCCGATGCCGGCGCCTCCTCGGTGGCGGCCGGTGGGTTCACCGGCTTCGGGATGAACACCGTGCGTTCACCACGCGCCGAGCCGCCCTGTCCGGCGACCGGCAGGCGCCGGGTCGTGCCGCCCAGCGGCGGCGGCGCGACCGGGTGCACCACCCGGGTCCGCTGCACGTCCGTCAGCTGCGCGGCCGGTCTTCGCTGCGTCGTCCCGTTCTGCTGCTGGTGCCTGATCAGCGGATGGGTCGACCGCGGCGCCGCCACCGGCGGGACCACGTTCGTCTGCTGCCGGGTCTCCGCCACCGCCAGCAGCTCGGCCGTCCGCCGGGCCGCCGCCCGGGTGCGCCGCAGCGACCGCAGGTAGATCTCGCTCCCCACCGTCGTGACCACGCTCGCGATCCCGGCGCCGATGACCGTCCCCGCGACGCCCAGCGTGGAGCCCAGGAAGGCAGCCGTCACCGCGGCCAGCGCCGACGCCACCACCTGCGCCGGAGACAGCCCGGACTTCTTTTCGCCGCTCTCTTCCTTCACCTCGGTCATGATCGCGGTGTGTTCGCTCTCCCTCTCGTGGTTACCCCGTCGTGCCCAACGTGTTTGTCGATTGAGATGCTCCCCGTGTTGCGGGATGGTGACGGAAGCCACTCTCATCGTCCACAATAGACCGACTGCGGTTAACGATTCCTTGACACGTCAAGAGATCTTGTGAGGGTCAGGGGCGCCGCAGGGTGGTGACGAACTTGTACCGGTCACCCCGGTAGATCGACCGCACGAATTCGACCGGTTTGCCGTCCGTGGCGAACGAATGCCGGGACAGCAGGAGCATCGGCGTGCCCACGTCGGCGCCCAGCAGGTCGGCCTCCTGCGGCCCGGCGAGGGCGGTCTCGATGGTTTCCTCCGCACTGTCCATTTCCACGCCGTAGTGCTCCCGCAACACCGCGTACAGCGAACCGCCCGACGACACGTGCTTGCGCAGGCCGCGGAACCGGCCCAGCGGCAGGTGCGTGGTCTCCAGCGCCATCGGTTCGCCGTCGGCCAGCCGCAGGCGGCGCATCCGCAGTACCTTGGCGCCGTTGCGGATGCCGAGCAGCTTCGCCAGCTCGGGCTCGGCCGTCAGCTCCTCCACCTCGAGCAGCTTCGACGACGGCTCACGGCCCTTCGCGCGCATGTCCTCGGTGTAGGAGGACAGCTGCAACCGCTGCGCCAGCTTCGGCTCGGCCGCGAACGTGCCCTTGCCCTGGACGCGGTGCAGCCGGCCCTCGGCGGTCAGGTCCGCGAGCGCCTGGCGCACGGTGGTGCGGGAGACCGCGAACTCGGTGGCCAGCGCGCGCTCGGTGGGGATCGGCGAACCCGGCGGCATCGTCTCCAGCAGGTCGAGCAGATGCTGCTTCAACGCCCAGTACTTGGGCTCGCGCTGACCGCGCGCAGGTGACTCCAACATGACCGAACTCCTCCTCGAACCGCGCCCCTGGCGCAGGATGAAACTACCCTTTCCTCCGGGGCGCGCGCCCGGGGTAACATTGGTCTAGACCTGCGAAGGGATCAGGGATGAGCAACCCCGGACAGCACATGGCCGCCGAGATCACCGATCAGCCGGCCGTGCTGGGTGGACTGGTGGCCCGCCGCGCCGAAATCGCCCAGGTCGCCCGGGAAATCGCGCGGCGACCGCCACGGTTCGCACTGCTGGCCGCGCGCGGGTCGAGCGACCACGCGGCGTTGTACGCGAAGTACCTCATCGAGGTCCTGCTCGGCCTGCCGGCCGGACTCGTCTCACCCTCCACGGTGACCCTCTACGGCGCCCGCCCCGACCTGCGGGACGTGCTGCTGGTGTCGGTCAGCCAGAGCGGCGGCTCGCCCGATCTGCTCGAGTTCACCCAGACGGCGCGCAAGCAGGGCGCACTGACGGTCGCGGTGACGAACACACCGGCCTCCCCCCTGGGCGGCGCCGCCCAGCTGTCCGTGGACATCGGTGCGGGCACCGAGACCGCGGTGGCCGCCACCAAGACCTACTCGGCCACGCTGCTCGCGTTGTACCTGCTCGTCGACGCGGTCCGGGGTGGCGACGCGTCGGCGGCGGCGGACATCGAGCCGCTGGCCCGGCAGGCACTGGAGATCGACGTGCAGCGTGCGGTGGACCGCTACCGCTTCGTCGACCGGATCATCACCACCGGCCGCGGCTACTCCTACGCGACTGCCCTGGAGTCGGCGCTCAAGCTCGCCGAGACCAGCTATCTGGCGGCCCGCGCGTACAGCGGCGCGGACCTGCTGCACGGCCCGGTCGCGGCCGTGGACGAGGAGACCGCGGTGCTGGCGATCACCAGCGCCGGCCGGGGCGCCGCCGCGCTGAGGGACGTCCTGACCGCCGTCGCCGACCGGGGCGCGGACGTGCTGGCCCTTGGCTCGTCCGCGGACGACGTGCCCGCCGCGGTCCGCATCCCGGTGCCTTCCGTGGCCGAGGAAATCGCGCCGGTGCTGGAGGTGCTGCCGGTGCAGCGGATCGCGCTCGGGCTGGCGCTGGCCCGAGGGCTCGACCCGGACCGCCCGCGCGGGCTGCACAAGGTGACCCGGACCCGATGAAGTTCGTGCTGGGAGTCGACGCGGGTGGCACGTCCACCCGCGCACTGGCCGTCGCCGCGGACGGCACCGTGCTGGGCACCGGCCGGGCGGGCGGCGCGAACCCGAACTCGCACCCGCCGGCGGAGGCGGTCGCGAACCTGGCGGCGGCGATCCGCGGCGCGCACCCGGAACCGGCCGGTGCGAGCGCCTGCGTGATCGGCATGGCCGGCACGGCCAAACTGACCGATCCGGTCGTCGCGGCCCTGTTCGACCGCACGTGGCGGGACCTCGGGCTGGACCCGGTCGTGGTCCTGACCGACGCCGAGGTCGCGTTCGCCTCGGCCACCGACGTGCCGGACGGGACGGTTCTGATCGCGGGAACGGGCTCGATCGCCGGCCGCATCCGCGGGCACCGCATGGTGGCCACCGAGGGCGGGTACGGCTGGCTGCTCGGCGACGAGGGCTCCGGGTTCTGGCTCGGCCGGGAGGCGGTGCGCGCGACCCTGGCCGCACTCGGGCGCGACGCCGAGCTCGGGCCGCTGGCCACCGCCGTGCTCGCCGAGGCCGGGGTCGACCCGGCCGACCGGCGCCTGGCGTGGCGGCGGCTGATCACGGTCGCCAACGCCGAGGCCCCGATCCGGCTGGCGCGCTTCGCGCCGCTGGTCGCGGTGGCCGACCCGGCCGCGGCGGACATCGTCGAACGCGCCGCGGACCTGCTGGTCGCGACCGCACTGGCGACCCGGGACCCGGGCGAGGACTCGCCGATCGTGCTGGTCGGCAGCGTGCTCGGCGAGGACACCCGGGTGGGGGCGCGGGTGCGCGCGAAACTCGCCGGGTTCGAGGTCCTCGCCAGCTCCGACGGTGTGCTCGGAGCGGCCTGGCTGGCCGCGGTGGAGGCGTTCGGCGAAGACTCGGCCCGGCGACCGGGCTGAGTCAGCAGAGACCAAACATCCGGACATTTTTCGTGCGCACAGCACGAGCGCGGCCGGCGCCGCCCGGCGTACGGTTCAGGAAGCCCCCGGACTCCCCCTCGCCGGGGGCTCTTACTTGCCCCGCTACCCGGATCGCACGACCCGCAGGCCGGGGTGGTCCCGCGGCAGCGCGCGGTAGAGCACCCACCCGCTCACCGCGATGGTCAGCGCCTGCAACGGCCACGTCAGCACGGTGCGCGAAACGCCCAGCGCCACCAGCTCACCCGCCCACCACAGCGGGAGGTAGACGGCGACCCGCAGCACGTACTGCAGCGACCACACCAGGCTCGCCCGCGAGTAGGCCCGCACCAGGTCCGGGTCGCGCCGCCACCGGGTCTTCTGCCCGAGCAGCAGGCCGACCACCACGCCCAGCAGTGGCCACCGCACGACCACGCTGGTCACCCACAACAGCGCGCTGGCCACGTTGGACAACACCTGGATCAGGAAGAAGTCCTGGGCGCGGCCGGTGTGCAACGCGATCAGCGCGGCCACGATCACCGCCGCGAGGCTGACCACCACGGCCCGTGCCTTGTCACCGCGCACCAGCCGGACGACACCCACCACCACGGCCACGGCGATCGCGGCGGCCGAGCCCCAGGCGATCGAGGAGCCCGCGGCCAGCCAGCCGATCACGAACGCCAGCGGCGGCAGGCTCGCGTCGATCGCCCCGTTGCGGCCCCCCAGGATGTCGGCCAGCGATTCCCGTTCCGGCGTGGCTTGTTCGGTCACCCCACCAGCCTGCCCCAAAACTGTCGGTGCCGGCAGTTACCATCGAGATCTTGACCACATGATCACGGGGCAGGGTGTAATGGCGAAGCTCAGGAGGCCGACAAGGCAAGGGAATGCGACCCGGGACTGAACCGACGGTGGCGTAGGCCGGGATTAGACGTGGATCCTGCTGAGTTGTTCAAGGGGTGCGGGCGCTCTAGAGGTGCTGGCGAAAGGGGACGGCAGCGTGCGTGGGTACAACAGCTATGTCGCGCTCGGTGACAGCTTCACCGAGGGGCTCAACGACCTGAACCCGGACGGGACGTTCCGGGGCTGGGCGGACCGGCTCGCCGAGATCCTCGCCGAAGGTGAACCGGGGTTCCAGTACGCCAACCTGGCGTTGCGCGGGAAGATGCTCGCCGAGATCGTCGAGGAGCAGGTGCCGATCGCGCTGGAGCTCAAGCCGGACCTGGTGACGCTGTGCGCGGGCGGCAACGACGTGATCGTGCCCGGCTCGGACGTGGACGAGATCGCGGCGCAGCTGGACGAGGTGATCGGCAAGCTGCGCGCCGCCGGCATCGACGTGCTCGTGTTCAACGGTCCGGACACCAAGCACCTCCCTGTGATGAGCGTGTTGCGCGGCAAGATCGGCATCTACAACGCGCACCTGTGGACCAGCGCGGCGCGGCACGGCGCGAAGATCGTCGACATGTGGGCGATGGACGTGCTGCACGACCCGCGCGCCTGGAGCGACGACCGGCTGCACTTCACGGCCGAGGGGCACCGGCGGATCGCGTTGCGCGCGGCCGAGGTGCTGGGGGTGCCCACGGCTGAGGACTGGCGCGAGCCCTGGCCGATCGTCGGCACGCGGGCGGACTGGATCGCATTGCGCCGGTCGGACCTGGCGTGGACGAAGACGCACCTGCTGCCCTGGATCCGGCGGCAGCTGCGTGGCGAGTCGATGGGTGACGGGCTGTCGCCGAAGCGGCCGCAGCTGGCGCCGTTCGTGGTGGCTCCGCCGGTGCCGGACGACCACGCCGCGGCGAGCTGAGCGAGCTGCTGAGCCCGCCCGTCGCCACACCACCCTCAACGGAGACGCCGCGCCTCGCTGATAGTTTCTGACCATGCCGCTGCCCCATTGGACCCCGCAGGGGGTGCTGCCGCCCGGGCGGCTGCCGGCGGACGTGGCCGACATCTACGAACGTCTCGTCTTCGACGCGCCGCACCAGAACGCCCGCGAGATTCTGTTCAGCGCCCTGAACAGCTACCTCGGCGCGGTCGCCCGGATCATCCCGAGCGGCCGCGCGTGGATCGGCGGTTCGTTCATCACGCGGACGCCCGACGTGCCCAGCGGCCTCGACGTGGTGCTCATCCCGGACGACTGGGGCGGGCTCAAGCGCATGACCGGCCCGGCGCGGGATTCGCTGTACGGGCTGCTGACCCTGCGCGGCGTGATCGTCGGGCAGCCCGCGATGTACCTCGATCAGGTGCAACCCGTCGGCGGGTTGCTCGACGGGTTCCTGTGTTTCCCCGGTGACGAGGAGACCTGGGCGGCCACCTGGTCGGCTGACGGGCACCGCGGTTTCCCCGAGGTGGTGTGGTGATGATGGACTTCCGGCGGATCGCCGAGGAGATCCCGGGCGGCACGTGGCTGGACGACCTGGCGCGCGCGTCGGCGATGGCCGCGCACGCGAAGTTCGAGCGCACCGCGCGATCGCCGTTGCTGCGGGTGTCGATGCTGGGGCCGACCAACCTGGACGCGTACACGTTCTCCGACATCAGCCGGGCGTTGCAGGACGCGACGGCGAAGGTCGGGCACATCATCCGCAACCCGCAGGGCGAGATCACCTACGTCCAGCAGACGGACCGGGACAAGGCGCCGCTGATCCAGCGCGGGCAGGCAGGCAACACGATCTTCTTCGGGTTCCCCGAGCCCGCACCGGACGACGCGTTGATCCACGACGGCATCGAGACGCTGTCCGAGCGGGCGGTGAAGGAGCTGTGCGACTTCCTGCCGGCGAACGGTTCGGACGACGGCGCGCTGGACGCGGTGCTGCTGCAGCGGGACACGGTGCGCAACGCGGTGAGCGACATCGTCAGCGCGGTCGTGAAGAACACCGGAATCGGGTTGCAGCTGACCCCGACGTCCGGTGAGGACGTGACGCGCAGCATGACGACCGACCAGGCGAAGGTGCTGCACAGCAGCCTGCGCGAGTCGCGGGAAGAGGTCGGCTACGAGACGGTGGCGGGCAGGCTGGACGGGGTCCGCACGCGCCGCCGGATCTTCTACCTGGAGCGCGAGACCGGCGGGACGATCCAGGGGGCGGTGGCGCCGGATCTGCTGGACCAGATCAAGGAGAACCTGGACCGCCCGGTGACCGCCCGCCTGCGGGTCGTCCGCACCACCACGATCGACGGCCGTCGCGGCCGCCCGGTGCACGAGCTGCTGGAGATCACGCCGGAAGTGAACCTGTTCGACCAGTGAGGGTCGGGCCCGGGCTCGCGGCAGACGTTCGAGGTCACCCCCCGGCGGAAGCCAGTGCCGCCAGCTCGGCACGCATCTCCGCCGACGGGGTGGGGCTCACCCGCTCGTGCAGTTCCGCCGCCAGCTCGACCTGCCGCCGGGCACCTTCGAGGTCTCCGCGGCGCCGCAGGAGCCGCCCCACGGTGAACCGGCCGACGGACTCCTGCAGCTGGAACCCCCGGCGTGCCGCGAGCTCCACCGCGTCGCTCGCGTACGACATCGCCCGCTCGTCGTCTCCCAGGCCGAGGTAGGACTCGGCCAGGTTGTTCAGCGACACCACCACGTAGCTGTCGTCCCCGAGGCGCCGGTCGATCTCCAGCGATGCGAGCTGGTGCTCGATCGCCCGCGCGAACCGGCCCCGCGCCTTCTCCACCTCGGCGCAGTTCGCCAGCGCCTGCCCCCGCAACTCGTCCGCACCTGCCCGCGCCGCCGCCTCGATCGCCTCGCCCAGGCACGCCACCGCCTCCTCGTGCCGGCCGCAGGAGCCCAGCGCGCTGCCGAGGTGGATCATCGCGCAGATGCGGCGCCGGAAATCGGCGCCGGCCAGCGCCGCGGCGGCCGACGCGTCCGCCAGGCTCTGCGCTCCCGGGCCGAACGTCAGGGACAGCGCGCACCGCGAGATCAGCATCCAGAAGCGCGCCTCGGCGTCCCCGCACGCCTCCGCCGCCGACATCCCCAGCGCGACCAGCTGCTGCCACTCGTCCCACAGGGGCCGCACCACGCGGTAGGTGTGCACCACCCGAGCCAGGCGCCAGACATCGCCGTGCAGCCCGGCCTGCGCCGCGGCCTCCAGCACCGCCAGGAGGTTGGGCCACTCGGCCGCGAACCACGCCAGCGCGTCGTCGAAGCCCGCCGGCTCGGGCAGCGGCCCGGCGGAGAACTCCAGCGGGTCGACGATGCGCAACAGGCACCGCCGTGCCCGGTCGGCCGCCGCCTGGTAGTAGCGCACCACCCGGGCCAGCGCGGCCGGGGACGCGCCACCCAGCTCGCGCTGGTACAGCCGGACCAGGTCGTGCTGTGTGAACACGTCCGGTCCGCTCTCGGCCAGCAGGTGGTGCGCCGCAAGCACCCGCAACCGCCGCCGCGCCTCGCCGACCGGCACGTCGCCCAGTGCCGCCGCCGGGAACGGGCCCACCGTCGGCCCGGGAAACGCCGCGAGCGCCCGGAACAGAGCCGCGACGTCGTCCGGCAGCCCCCGGTACGACACGTCCAGCGCCGCCCGCACCCCGGCGTCGTCCACGTCCAGCGCGTCCAGCCGCGTCCGCTCACTCGCCAGCTCCGCCACGAACTCGGGCACCGCCCACGCCGGGGCGGCCGCCAGCCGGGCGCCGGCGATCCGCAGCGCGAGCGGCAGGTCCCCGCACAACCGCGCCAGCTGCTCGTGGTGCCCGGCCGCCGCCTCGCCCGCCACCTCGCCGATCAGCCGCACCGAGTCGTCCCGCGCCAAGGGCGCCAGCGGCCGGACCCGGGCGCCGTGCGACACGGTCAGCCCGTCCAGCCGCGCCCGGGACGTCACGACGGCCAGCGAACCCGGCCCGGGCGGCAGCAACGGCCGCACCTGGTCGGCCGACCGCGCGTCGTCGAGCACGACCAGCATCCGCCGCTCACCGGTCAGCGACCGGTACAGCGCGAGCCGCTCGTCCTCGGACTGCGGTAGCCCGGGTGGCGGCACCCCGAGCCCGAGCAGGAACTGCGCGAGCACCGCCGTCACGGGCATCGGCGCATGTGCGGCGTCGAACCCGTGCAACGGAGCGAACAGGACACCGTCCGGGAAGCGGGCGCTCACCCGGTGCGCCCAGGTCACCGCCAGCGCGCTCTTGCCGATCCCGGGCGGCCCGGTGAGCACGCCGATCGTGTCCAGACCGTCCAGCCACGCCAGGTCCGCCGAGCGCCCGGCCAGCACGGCGACCGCGGGCGGCAGCTGGCGCGGTACGACGCGCCGCACGTCGACCGCGGCGGCAGCCGGTGCGAGGTCGTCGTGCAGCACGTGCTGGTGCAGCGCACGCAGGTCCGGCCCGGGGTCGAGGCCGAGCGTCCGGGACGCGTACCGCGCGACCTCCCGGTACACCTCGAGCGCTTCCGCCCGGCGGCCGGAGTGGTAGAGGGCGCGCATGAGCTGGCCGGCCGTCCGCTCGCGCCGCGGGTCCTGCCGGACGAGCGGGGTCAGCTCGGTGATCAGCTCCTCGTGACGGCCGAGGGCCAGGTCGGCGTCGACCCGGGCGCCGTGCACCGCCCTGCGCAGGTCGGCCAGCTGGGGCGCGCGCAGCGACTCCGGCACCCCGCCCAGCTCCGGACCCCGCCACAGCGCCCACGCCTCGGCCAGCAGTCGCGCGCGTTCGCTCAACGGCGCGGCCTCGGCACGCTCGGACAACGCGCGGGCCTGGTGGACGTCGATCAGCGACGGGTCGATGCGCAGCCGGTAGCCGGGTGGTGCGGTCTCGATCCGCGCCTGGCTGGTCCCCAGCGACCGCAGGACCCGGCGCAGCTGCGAGACGTTGCCGTGCACGATCGTGCGCGCCGTCGGCGGCGGGTCCCGCCACAGCGCGTCGATCAGGTCGTCGAGGGCGACGGTCCGGTTCGGCGCGAGCGCCAGTATCGCGAGCAGCCCGCGCACCCCCGCGCCGCCGACCGGCACCGCGCGGCCACCCGCGGAAAGCTCCACCGGGCCGAGCAGCCGGACCCGCAACCCCTCGCGCACCGGCCCCTCCCCGAGCACCGCGCCGTGGCAGACAACGAGTACGGCCCCGCACCATCAGTCCCGATCTGATGGTGCGGGGCCGCACTCGGTGAAACAAGTGACGGGGCTGGGTGTGCCACGTCATCGCTACCGGCGTCACACGGAATTCACCCCGAGCAAGGAAGACCCATGCTGCCGCCGTTCGCAGTGGCGGCACTGTAACAGGGCGCGATGAACCGGCTACACCCGACCCGCACTTCTTCCGGTGTCTACCGCGTCACAGGCGTGAAGTCCCGGCTGCCGATGAAGGTCGGCCTGGGCTTCGCGGCCGCGAACGGCTCGACGAGCGCGTTCTCGACGCTGTTGAACACCAGGAAGATGTTCGAGCGCGGATACGGCGTGATGTTGTTGCCGGACCCGTGCATGATGTTCGAGTCGAACCACAACGCCGAACCGGCGGGCCCGGTGAACTGGTCGATCCCGTACTCCGCGGCGAGCTTGGTGATGTCGTCCTCGGTGGGCACGCCGATCTCCTGCTCCTTCAGCGACGACTTGTAGTAGTCGTCCGGGGTCGCGCCGACGCACGGCACGAACGTTCGCTGCGAGCCCGGCATGACCATCAGGCCGCCGTTGAACGGGTAGTTGTCGGTCAGCGCGATCGAGCAGCTCACCGCCCGAGGCCGTGGCATGCCGTCCTCGGCGTGCCAGGTCTCGAAGTCGGAGTGCCAGTAGAACCCGGTGCCCTTGAAGCCCGGCATGTAGTTCACGCGGCTCTGGTGGACGTACACCTCGGAGCCGAGGATCTGCCGGGCCCGGTCGAGGATCCGCGGGTCGCGGACCAGCTCCGCGATCAGCTCGCTGATCTTGTGAACCTCGAAGATCGACCGGACGCTGCCGGTCTGCTTCTCCGTGATCACCCGCTCGTCGGCCTTCAGCTGCTCGTCGCTGGAGAGCCGGACCAGCTCCTGCCAGTAACCCTGCACCTCAGCGGGCGAGAGCAACCCCTCGACGATGTGGTAGCCCTTCGCGTCGTGCGAAGCGAGCGTCGCCGCGTCGACCGGGCCGTCGGCCTCGGTGCCCCAGACCGTCGGGTCGGCCCGGTCGATGGGCTGGGTGGTGGCAGCGACCCGCGTGGGGTAACTGTCCTGGACACCGGGTTCCATGATCGTCAAATCGGTTCGCCTCCTTGTATGCGATGTGCCTTCCGGTAGGGGATCCGCGTTCGGGGTGGCTCAGGCGGTGGCTTCGGCGTCTTCCTCGACCACCAGCGGGTACACGCCGTTCTCGTCGTGCACCTCCCGGCCGGTCACCGGCGGGTTGAAGACGCACACGGTCTTCATGTCGGTCTTCGGCCGGACCTGGTGCTTGTCGTGGTTGTTCAACAGGTAGAGCGAGCCGGGGCGCAGCTGGAAGGTCTCCCCGGTCTCCTTGTTCGTGATCTCGCCTTCGCCCTCGTAGACGAAGACCGCCTCGATGTGGTTGGCGTACCAGAAGTCGTTGACGGTCCCCGCGTACAGCGTGGTCTCGTGCACCGAGAAACCGACCTTCTCCTTGGCGAGGACGATCCGCTTCGAGCGCCAGTTCGGCGTCTTGATGTCGGCGTCGGTGTCGGTGATCTCGTCGAGGGTCCGGACGATCAAAACTTCTCCTCTTCTCGTTGTTCTACTTCCCGAGCACGGCCTGGACGGAGGCGTCGATGATCTCCAGCCCCTCGCCGATCTCGGCGTCGGTGACGGTCAGCGGGGGCAGCAGCTTCGCCACCTCGCCGTCCGGCCCGGAGGTCTCCATCAGCAGACCGCGTTCGAAGGCAGCCGCGCACACCTTGCTGGCGAGTTCCCCGTTCTGGAACTCCAAACCGCGGGCAAGGCCACGGCCCTTGGCGGTCAGCTGGGCGTCGGGGTAGGCGTCGACCAGGCCCTGCAGCGCCGCGCCGATGCGCTCACCCTTGGCCCGGGTCGCCTTCTCCAGCGAGTCGTCACTCCAGTAGGTGCGCAGGGCCTCGGCGGCCGTGACGAACGCGGGGCTGATGCCGCGGAAGGTGCCGTTGTGCTCACCGGGCTCCCACACGTCGAGCTCGGGGCGGATGAGCGTGAGCGCCATCGGCAGGCCGTAGCCGCTGATCGACTTCGACAGGCACACGATGTCCGGCTTGATCCCGGCGTCCTCGAAGCTGAAGAACGGGCCGGTGCGGCCGCAGCCCATCTGCACGTCGTCGACGATCAGCAGGATGTCGTGCCGCTTGCACAGGTCGGCCAGGCCCCGCAGCCACTCCATGCCGGCCGCGTTGATGCCGCCCTCGCCCTGCACGGTCTCCACGATCACGGCGGCCGGCTCGTTGAGCCCGCTGCCGGAGTCCTCGAGCAGGCGCTCGAAGTACAGGAAGTCCGGGTACGCCCCGTCGAAGTACTGGTCGTAAGGCATCGGAGTGGCGTGGACCAGCGGGATGCCCGCGCCGTGCCGCTTCATCGAGTTCCCGGTGACCGACAGCGCGCCGATCGTCATGCCGTGGAAGGCGTTGGTGAAGTTGATGACCGACTCGCGGCCGGTGACCTTGCGGGCCAGCTTCAGGGCCGCCTCGACGGCGTTGGCACCGCCGGGGCCCGGGAAGATGACCTTGTAGTCCAGGTCGCGCGGCTTGAGGATGTGCTCGTCGAACGTCTCGAGCAGGTCACGCTTGGCGACGGTGAACATGTCGAGGGCGTGCGTGACGCCGTCGCGCTCGATGTAGTCGATCAGGGCCTGCTTGAGCACGGGGTTGTTGTGCCCGTAGTTCAGCGCGCCGGCGCCGGCGAAGAAGTCGAGGTAGGCGCGGCCGTCCTCACCGTAGAGGTGGGTGCCCTGCGCCCGGTCGAACACGACCGGCCATCCCCGGCTGTAGCTGCGCACTTCGGATTCGAGCTTTTCGAAGATGCTCACGTTGGGTTATCCCCTCACTGGTGCTGGTCGACAGCTAATCGCACGGGCGTCCTCGCCCAATTCGCCGTTATCGCGGCTGGAGCGGGCCGATTCGATAAAGGTCTTCCCGCTCGTGCCGGGTGTCGTCGTCCGGAAAGTCCGCCGTGCTGAACAGCTCAGTGGTCTCCAGATGCGCCTGCCACCGCTCGGCAAAGGAGGTGAACAGGCGGATGGACGCTTTGTTGTCGGGCGTGATGGTGGTCTCCAGGTATCGCACCCCGTCGGCCACCAGTCGCGTGAACAGGTCGTCGAGCAGGGAACCGGCCAGTCCCCGCCCCCGCTGGGACGCGTCGACGGCAACCTGCCAGACGAGCGCCGTATCCGGCGCCGCGGGGCGGCGATATGCGATCACGAATCCGACCGCATTGCCATCCACCCGCGCCACCACCGAGGTGTCGGCGAAATCGCGGCACCACAGCAGATATGCGTAAGGCGAGTTGAGATCGAGCTTCTGCGAATCGCGCGCGATTCGCCAAAGCGCAGCCCCGTCGGCCTTGGTCGGATTTTCGATCAAGTGCTTTCCGGACATGTCAAAACAACCTAACAGAGATGATTAGGTCGTTCAGCGCAACGTGTCACCCACAAGCTGGCTACCTGCAAAAACGACGAAACACACGTGAGAATGACAACAGCGAGCTGGCGTTGCCGAACCCGGTGTGCTATGGCCGCAATCGAGGCGGGGGTCTGTCACGTAGAGCGCACCTGAGGCACCTCGTGTTACACGGTAGTGGCAGCGCTCACACCACGCGAGCCCAGTCGCCCGGATCGCAGGCGGCCCAGAACCGCCTGCCGAACCGCGACAGGCGCACGGTCCGGCGCACCAGCCGGGCCCGCCGGGCGGACTTCACCGCGGAGCGGACCAGGTCCTCGGTCGCCAGGATCTCGTACTGCGACTCCAGCTCGGACGCCTCGTCGTCCAGCTCCACCAGACCGAACCCGGACAGCCGGGTCAGGTAGCCCGGCACTTCGTCGGCGAGGGTCACCCCGGCCGCCTTGCCCACCGTGGAGGCGTTGCGCAGGATGGTCCGGCCGCCACCGAAGCCGCGTTCGGTGACGTCGATCACAGGGAAGGCCGCGCCGGTCGCGAGGGTGGCGATGATGCGGGCCTCGTCCGGCGTCAGCTGCCGCAGCACGGTCGCGTAGAGGTACTCGCGAGCCTGGTCCCGGCGGAAACCGACGGAGCGGTCGAGCAGTTCCTTCATGGCGGCCCGCAGCGGCTCGCGGGCGGGGACCAGCTCGCCGGCCGGGTCCGGCGCGTGCTCGGTGCCCGCCGCGTTCAGCGCGATCACGTACGGGTCGTCGACCTCGTCGAGGCGGCGGCGCAGACCGGTCAGGACCTGACGTTCGACCTGCCGCAACCCCTCACCGGCCAGTTCCAGACCGGGCACCGGCAGGCGGCGGCCGAGGGTGACCCCGGTGCGCGCGGCCCACCCGGCGAGCCGTCCCGCCCGGCGCAGCAGGTTCTCGTCGCCGCTCTCCGGCGAACTCGGCAGGTTCTCGCTGGTCAACCGCATCACCCCGTTTCCGGGGACGATGGTACGGCCGGGTCAGCGCACCACCTTGTTCGCCTTCCGCGTCGCCTTGCGCAACTGGACGATCCGGGCACCGCCGACCAGGGCGACGAGCACCGCACCGGCGATCGCGGAGAACAGCATCGCGACGGCCAGCGGCAGGCTGCCCTGCATGCCGAGGAAGGTGACCGTGGTCGAGGCCAGGTTCTGCAGGATGAAGATCAGCAGGAAGATCAGGATGATCAAGGCGATGATGATCGCGAACCAGGTGCCGCTGACCCGGGTGCGGTTGATCCGGACCGGTTTCGCGGGTGCTGGTTTCGTCACGGGCGGCTGAGGTGGGGTGCCGCTCACCGGCTTGTCCCCCTGCGCGTGCGTCATAACCGAATTGTGCTCGGGTGGGTGCCTTCCCGCAGGTCGAAGTCACCCCGGCCGGCGACCCGGCCAGCTGAGCGTGACCACTTCCCGGCCGGAGGACCCCAGATCGGGCGGCATCCCCTCGTCCACGCCGAGGCCCCGCAGCACCTCGGCCACCTCGTCCGCGCGCCCGGCGGGCAGGCACAGGCGGCGCCGCGTGACGTCGACCAGCTCGTCGAAGCGCTCGTACTCCGGCTTCGGGGCCTTGCGCCAGCGCACGACCTCCGGTTCGACGCCGAGTTCGCGCAGCGCGGCGATCGCGTCCGCGGCCGTGGGACCGGACGGGCGGTCGATACCGTGGAAGTGCCGCCACAGCGGGTTGAGGCTGGTCAACGGGTGCGCATGCGCCAGCTCGACGACGACCTTGCGGCGCGCGTGCGCGGTGAGCGCGGCGACGAACGGCGCGAGGTCCGGCACGTTGTAGAGGACATGGGCGCAGACGACGACGTCGGCCGGCCCGACCGCGACGTCCGGCCACCGCCCCTCGACCTCGGTGTGGGACAGCGACAGCGCCTCGGCCCGCCGGCGGAACTCGGCGAGCAGCGCGGCGCTGGTGTCCACCGCGGTGACGTGCGTGATCGCCCGCGCGCACGGCAGGCTCGCGGCACCGGCGCCCGCGCCGACGTCGAGCACGGTGCCCGGGAGCGCGTCCAGGACGGCCTGGTGCGTCGGCGTCCCGGGCTCCGCGATCTGCCGGTCCGCCCGGCGGGCGAACACCGTGCGGGGCACCACCCAGGGCGACTCGGGAGCGGCGGCCAGGATGTGCTCCGGAATGGCCCAGTCCGCCAGCTGCCGCGCCCACCTGCGCACCGCGTCCGCCATGCCCCCATTCTGCCGCCCGGCGCGGGTCAATCAGTGATTGATTCGGTGATGGGCATGTGGTTCGCTGGAGGGGTGCCGAGCACCGATGCCACCACGCGCGAGCGGCTGCTGACGGTCGCCGAGCGCCTGTTGCTCGAATCCGGCGGCGACGCCTACGACAGCGTGTCCGTGCGCGCCATCAACACCGCGGCCGGCATGAACCCGGCCGCGGTGCACTACCACTTCGGCTCGAAGGACGCCCTGATCGCGGCGCTGCTGGAGACCCGGCTCGCGCCCGTGTGGCGGCAGCGGCTGGACGAGGTCACCGAACGCCGGCGCGACGGATGGGTACCGACGGTGCCCGAACTGGTCGACCTCGTCGTGACCCCGCTGGCCGAGCTCGCCGCGGACCCGGTCGGCCGGTTGCGGCTGCGCCTGCTGGCCCGGTTCGTGCTGGGACGGCGGGAGGCGGCGTGGACGTCACGCTGGTTCGGGCTGGAGCCGTGGATCGAGCTGCTGCGGGACGCGCGCCCGGAGCTGTCGCAGGTCGCGGCCGCGCAGCGGTGGCTGCTCGCCTTCGGGCTGGTGCTCCAGTTCTTCGCCGGCGGGGTGCCCGGGGACGTCCCGGCCGGGACGCTGCGGGCGTTCGTCACCGCCGGGCTGGCGGAATCATGACGGAGTTGTCCGAGTCGTCCGAGGCGTTCACGGTGTTCGCGCCCGCGCAGCTGGGCCCGGTCCGGTTGCGCAACCGGATCATCAAGGCGGCGACGTTCGAGGGCGCGACACCGGACGCGCTGGTCACCGACCGGCTGATCGAGTTCCACCGGCGAGTGGCGCGCGGCGGGGCCGGGATGACCACGGTGGCCTACTGCGCGGTGTCCCCCGAGGGCCGGACCGACCGGCACCAGATCTGGATGCGCGCGGAGGCGGTGCCGGGCCTGCGGCGGCTCACCGACGCCGTGCACGCGGAGGGTGCCGCGGTGAGCGCGCAGATCGGTCACGCGGGTCCGGTCGCGAACGCGGCATCCAACCGGTTACCCGCGCTGGCGCCGGGCCGGTTCCCCAACCCGCTGGGGATGCGGTTCACGCGATCGGCCACTGTGGACGATCTGTCCCGGGTGGTGCGCGCACACGCCTCGGCCGCTCGGCTGGCGATCGAGTCCGGCTTCGACGCCGTGGAACTCCACTTCGGACACAACTACCTGGTCAGTTCCTTCCTGAGTCCGCGGCTCAACCGGCGCACCGATTCCTACGGCGGTTCACCGGCCAACCGGGCCCGGCTGGCGCTGGAGGTCGCGCGGGCGGTGCGGGACGCCGTCGGCGACCGCATCGCGGTGACGGCGAAGCTCAACATGGATGACGGCGTGCCCGGCGGGTTCTGGCTGGACGAGAGCGTGCAGGTAGCGCGGTGGCTGGAGGCGGACGGGACGCTCGACGCGCTGGAGCTGACCGCGGGAAGCTCGCTGCTGAACCCGATGTACCTGTTCACCGGCGACGCGCCGGTGCGGGAGTTCGCGGAGGTGTTCCCCCGGCCGGTGCGGTGGGGGGTGCGGGCGGGTGGCCGTGCGTTCCTGCGCAGCTATCCGTTCCAGGAGGCGTACCTGCTGGACCGGGCCCGGCAGTTCCGGGCGGCGCTGGAGTTGCCGCTGATCCTGCTGGGCGGGATCACCCGGCTGGAGACGATGGAACGGGCGCTGGCGGAAGGTTTCGCGTTCGTCGCGATGGCACGAGCGCTGCTGCGCGAGCCGGACCTGCCGCTGCGGCTGCGCTCCGGGGCGCGCTCGCTGTGCGTGCACTGCAACAAGTGCATGCCGACGATCTACCGGGGGACGCGATGTGTGCTGACGTGATCGCCGTGACCGGTGCCGCGTCGGGAATCGGTGCCGCGGTGGCCTCGGCGCTGCGGACGGCGGGGCACCGGGTGATCGGTGTGGACCTGCGCGATGTCGAGGTCTGCGCCGATCTATCCACATCGGACGGTCGCCGTGCGGCGATCGGCGGTGTGCTCGGCCGGGCGCCCGAGCTGGACGGGCTCGTCCTGTGCGCCGGAGTCGGGCCGCACGTGCCGGATCCGATGCGGATCATCGAGGTGAACTACCGTGGCGCGGTCGAGGTGCTGGACGGCCTGTTCCCCGCGCTGCGCGGGGCTGCGGTGGCGGTGTCGTCGTCCGCGTCGACGATGGTCCGGTGGGCGGACAACCCCATCTCCCGCGGCGCGGAGGCTGCCGCGCTGGCCGACGCCGGTGAGTTCGCCGGGCATCTCGCGTACTCGTGGTCGAAGAACGCGGTGACGGTCGCGGTGCGACAACGGGTCGCCGAATGGGGTGCGGCCGGGGTCCGGCTGAACACCGTGGCGCCCGGGGCGGTCGACACTCCCCTGCTGCGGGCCGGGCTGGCGTCCCGTTACGGCGACGCGATCCGCAGCTACCAGCCGCCCATTGCGCGTCACGGGACACCGGAGGAAGTGGCCGCGCTGATCGTCTACCTGCTCGGACCGCACGCCGGCTACATCCACGGCGCCCAGTTCGCGATCGACGGCGGTTCCGACGCGTTGATGCGGCCCACCGAGTTCTAGGAACGGCCGGTCCGGTCCACCCGGTTGTTCTCGCCCGGGATGTCCAGCTTCGGCAGCGCGCGCTCGATCTGCTCGCGGTCCGGCTCCAGCCACGGCGGCAGCTTGAGCGCGCGGCCCAGCTCCAGCAGCGGCTCGTCGACGGCGAACCCGGGCTGGTCGGTCGCGATCTCCAGCAACGTCCCGCCCGGCTCGCGGAAGTAGATCGAGCGGAAGTACCGCCGGTCCAGGATCGAGGTGACGTGCACTCCCCGGTCGACCAGCTCCTCGCGCCAGGCGGCCTGGCTGGTCTCGTCCGGCGCGCGCCACGCGACGTGGTGCACGGTGCCGGTGGCGACCAGCCCGCGCGGTGTGCCGGGGGTGACCAGCACGTCGACCATCGCGCCCGGGCCGCCCTCGCCGGCGGTGAAGCGCAGGCGGTTGCTGTCCTGTCCGGCGAACGTCAGGCCCAGCTCAGCGAACATCTCGGCGGTCGCGTCCTCCTCGGTGACCGAGAGGGTGACCGAGTGCAGGCCGCGGATCGCGTGCTCGGCCGGGACGTGCCCGTTGTCCCACGGATCGCGCGGGTCACCCTGCGGATGCGCGACGAGCGCGAGCTGGAGGCCGTCCGGGTCGCGGAAGGTCAGGACGTCTTCACCCGCGCGGTTGGCGATGCGGCCGGTGGTGATGCCGGCGTCGGCCAGGTGGTCCTTCCACCACCCGATCGAGCGCTCCGGCACGGAGAACGCGGTGGTGGTGGCCTGACCGGTGCCGATGCGGCCGCTCGGCGCGTCCGGCCGGGGGAAGAAGGTCATCAGCGTGCCCGGCTTCCCGGACTGGTCGCCGTAGTACAGGTGATAGGTGCCTGGATCGTCGAAGTTGACGGTGGTCTTCACCAGGCGCAGGCCGAGGGTGCGCAGGTAGAAGCCGGCATTGCGCTGCGGGTCGCCGCCGATCGCGGTCACGTGGTGCAAGCCGCTGGTCTTGATGGACATCGTCTGCTCCTTCGCCGGACCCCGGGACCACCGGAACAACCTCTCGCCAGCAAGATATATTCCAGAAAGAATTATGCTGGTACAGTCACGGGGTGACCATGCCCGGCGACGACGAGATCGTGACCTGGTGGGGCCTCGTCATCGAGGGGTACCTCGCCACACAGGATCGACTCATGGACGAGATCGCCGAGCGGTTCGGTCTGGCGCCGGCGCCGTTCGACATCCTGCTCCGGCTGGTGCGCACGCCCGGCCACCGCATGCCGATGACGCGGCTGGCCACCGAGGCGGCGCTGTCCAGCGGCGGATTCACCAAGGTGGCCGACCGCCTCACCGCCGCCGGTCTGATCACCCGCCAACCGAGCCCGGACGACCGGCGCGTGACGTTCGCCTGCCTCACCGAGCACGGGCGCGAGGTCGCGGAGAAGGCGCGCCAGGCGTGCGCCGAGATCCTCCGGCGACGCGTGCTGGAGCCGCTGGGACCGGAGGCGTCGCAGGCACTGGCCGACGCGATGCGCACCCTGCGCGAAGTGAACGGCACCAGCTGACACCCCCGTTGCCCCCGCCAGTCCCGAGGCGCACCATGAATGCTCTCGTCGCTGGAGAAGGAGGCGACATGCTCACCACGTCCACCATCACCCACATGCTCCCCGCGCAGGACACCGAACGGGCACGGCACTACTACGGTGACCAGCTCGGCCTGCGGCAGACCGAAACCGGCCCCGACGGGACCTGCTTCTTCGAGGCCGGCTCCGGTCACGTGATCGGCCTGCGGCCGCTGCCGGACACCAAACCGAGCGAGAACACCGCACTGAGCTTCGAGGTCGGTGACATCGCGTCCGAAGTGCGCGACCTGGAATCCCGCGGCGTGCACTTCGCCGACTTCGACTCCGGCGACCTGCGCACCCAGGACCACATCGCCACGATGGGCAACGAAAAGGCCGCCTGGTTCACCGACTCCGAAGGCAACGTCCTCTGCCTGCACCAGGTCATGCGCTGAGCAACAACGGCCGGGCACCGAACAACCCGGCGCCTGGCCGGTTGACTGCGTCGCGTGCGGCGGTGAGACAGCCCGGCCTCCGGACGGTTCCGTCCCGTTGCCGCCACGCGGCGATGCAGCACCGGGACGGTGGCGGGTTTCGGGAGCACCTGCACTACGGCAGTGCCACCCGGAACGACAAACACGGCGCCCGGATCGGCAAAGATGCCGCTGCGACGTGTTTGCTGCTCGACGCACCGGGTTGGCGGTCAGATCCCCAGGCCCGGGAACAGCTTCGCGGCGTTGCCGGCCAGCACGTCCCGCATCACGGCCTCCGGCAGGCCCAGCTCGGCCAGCGCCTGGACGTTCCGGCGCGTGCCGGGGACGCCCGGCCAGTCCGTGCCGAACACGAACCGGCCGGCGAGCCGGGTGAAGTCGAACCGCGCGTAGTACTCGGGCAGCTTCCTCGGTGGCAGGCCGGCGAGGTCGAGCCACACGTTGTCGCGTGTCAGGGCCAGGAACGCGGCCACGTCGTACCACCACCCGCGGCCGCCGTGGGCGAACACGAACGGCACCGACGGGAAGTCCTCGACGACGTCGGACATCAGCTCCGGGTTGCCGAAGCTCGCACGGGCACCGGGAAAGCTGCTCGTGCCCGAGTGGATGATCACCGGCACCCCGCGCTCGGCACACACGTGGTACGCCGCGTACAGCTCCTTGTCCCCCGGCGAGAACGCGCCGTGCACCGGGTGGATCTTCAGCGCCACCGCACCGAGGTCGAGCTGCCGCTCCACCTCGGCCGCCACCGGGTGGTGCAGGTACGGGTTCACGTTCGCCACCAGGCGGAACCGCTCCGGGTTGTGCTCGACGATCGGCAGGTTGTCCTCGATCGGCTGGATCCCGGTCGCGCGCGGGCTGTACTCGCAGAACAACAGTGCCCGGTCGACCCCTTCGGATTCGAACAGGGCGTCCAGCCGCTCGGGCACGACGTTTCCCCCGGTGTCGTAGACCGAGCGCCAGTCGTGCGGCCCGGAGAACTGCTCGGCCCACTCCAGCCATGCCGGTTTCAGCGTGCTCAGCCGCGGCGGGTGGACGTGCGCGTCCACCACGGTGTAGCCGTCGATCACGTGAGCGCCCCCGGCCGCAGCGAGTCCCGCACCAGCTCGCGGATCACGTTCCGGCGGATCTTGCCGGTCGCGGTCTTCGGCAGCTCCGCGACCGCGACCACGGCACGCGGCCGTTTGAACGCGGCGAGCCCCTCCCGGCAGAAGTCGATCAGCGCATCCGGATCCACCTCGTGGCCGGCGGCGGGCACCACGCACGCCACCGGCTTCTCGATGCCGTCCGAGCCGGGCGCCGCCACCACCGCCACCTCGGCCACGTCCGGGTGCTGGAGCAACCGCTGCTCGACCTCCGCGGGCGACACCCAGATGCCGCCCGCCTTGAGCATGTCGTCGAACCGGCCCAGGCAGGTGTAGGTGCCGTCGGGATTGCGCACGTAGCTGTCCCCCGTCCGCAGCCATTCGCCCTGGAACACGTGCTTGGACGTCTCGTACCGGCTCCAGTAGCCGAACGCGGTCGACGGCCCGCGCACGTACAGTTCCCCCGGCTGCCCGGCGCTGTCGATCAGCCTGCCGAGCGGGTCACGGATCTCCAGCTCGTACCCGGGGACCGCGAACCCGGTGGTGCCGGGCACCACCTCGCCCGGCCGGTTGGACAGGAAGATGTGCAGCGCCTCGGTCGATCCGATGCCGTCCAGGATCTCCACCCCGAACCTGGCGAGGAACCGTTCGTAGATCACCGCCGGCAGCGGCTCGCCCGCGGAAACCGCCTGCCGCACCGACGAAAACGTGTCGGCCGGCAGGTCCGCGGCCAGCAGCGCGGAGTAGAACGTCGGCACGCCGAAGAACAACGTCGGCCGCTCGGTGCGCACCCGGTCGGCCACCAGCTGCGGTGTCGGCCGTCCCGGTTCGAACACCGTGCTCGCCCCGGCCGACAGCGGGAAGAACGCGGAATTGCCGATGCCGTAGGCGAAGAACAGCTTCGCGACCGAGAAGCACCGGTCCTCCGGCCGGATGCCGAGCACCTGGCGGCCGTAGGTCTCGCACACCGCGCGGATGCTCGCGTGGCGGTGCATCGCACCTTTCGGCTGCCCGGTCGTGCCGGAGGTGTACAACCACAGCGCGGGTGAATCCGCCCAGGTGGCGTAGGTTTCCCGGGGGCCCGCGGTCGACAGCCGGGTCCAGTCGTGTGTGGACACCCGGGAGAACGATGCCGGGTCCGCGCGGTCCAGGACCACGTCGGTGACCTCCGGCGCCAGCTCGACCGCCTCCTTCGCGGCCGCGGTGAACTCGCCCGACACGCACAGCACGCGCGCCCGCGAATCCGCGAGCACCCGGCCCAGCTCCGGCCCGGTGACCATGGTCGACACCGGCACCGGCACCGCGCCGGCGCACATCGCGCCGAGGATGCCGGTGAGCATTTCGATGCCGTCGACCATGCACAGCATGACCCGCTCCTCCGGCCGCACGCCGATGTCCGCGAGCCCGCCGGCGACGCGGTGCACCGCGTCGGAGAGCTCGGCGTAGGTCAGCGTGCGAGCGGCCGTGACGACCGCGGTGCGGGCGCCGTCACCGTCCCGGACGTGCCGGTCGACCAGGTAGTCCGCGGCGTTGAACTCGGCCATCGCGCCCGCCCTTCGCAGGTCACAGGTACACGTACTCGTAGTCGAACGGCTTGCCGTTGATGCCCTGCCGCGGCGGCGCGACCCAGCTCGCGATCTTGCCGCGCTCGTACACCGGGTGCATGAGCGACCGGACGAACGCGAGGTCCTCGCTGGTCGGCAGCCAGCGCTTGCGGTTGCGTTCCCAGGTCGCCTCGTCCACGATCGTCCCGTCCGGCGTGATGTGGTGGCCGGAGTTTATTCCGACCTTGCGGTTGAAACCAGGGTGCGGCAAGCGGAACCGAAAGTCGATGCCGGCGTCGGTGAGAATCTTGTTCCACCGTTTGACGCCGGATTCGCAGTCGGCGATGTACTCCCGGCGCAGGTCGAGGTTGAGCAGCAGGATCTTCTGCATCTCCTCGCTGGTCCAGGTGCCGTCCGGCTGCGGCTTGTCCAGGGTCGCCGCGTCGTCGGTCAGCTGGTGGTCGTCCTTGCGGCGGGTCTCCATCCACCGGCCCTTGAGCCCCGCGGTGTAGTAGTTGGCGGCGTTGGTCGATGTCTCGCTGCCGAACAGGTCCAGCGACACGGTGTAGTGGAAGTTCAGGTAGCGCTGGATGATGTCCAGCGGGATACCGCCGTGCGCGGCGATGTCCATGGTGTCGTGCTCGCGGATCAGCTCGGCGCTGCGCATCACCACCCGGTCGACACCGGTGGTGCCGACGAACATGTGGTGCGCCTCCTCCTTGAGCATGAACTCGCAGGTGCGCGACAGCGGGTCGAACGCCGACTCCTTGAGCGTGCCCAGCTGGTACTTGCCGTCCCGGTCGGTGAAGTAGGTGAACATGTAGAACGCGAGCCAGTCCGCGGTCTCCTCGTTGAACGCGCCGAGGATGCGCGGCGTGTCGGGGCTGCCGGAGTTGCGGTACAGCAACCCCTCCGCCTCCTCGCGGCCCTCCTTGCCGAAGTAGGCGTGCAGCAGGTAGACCATCGCCCACAGGTGACGGCCCTCCTCCACGTTGACCTGGAAGAGGTTGCGCAGGTCGTACAGGCTCGGCGCGGACAGGCCGAGCAGCTTCTGCTGCTCCACCGACGCCGGTTCGGTGTCGCCCTGGATCACGATCAGCCGTTGCAGGTCGGCCCGGTACTCGCCGGGAACCTGCTGCCAGGCCGGCTCGCCCTGGTGCTCGCCGAAGGCGATCCGGCGGTCCGGGTCGCGCTCGGCCAGGAAGATGCCCCAGCGGTAGTCCTGCGGCACGACGTGGTCGAAGTGCGCCCAGCCCTCGCGGCCGACGCTGACCGCGGTGCGCAGGTACACCCCCTGCGTCTCCAGCGCCGGGCCCATCTCGGCCCACCAGTGCATGAACTTCGGCTGCCAGCCCTCCAGCGCCCGCTGCAGGCGCCGGTTGTCGGACAGCTCCACGTTGTTCGGGATCTTGGCGTCGTAGTCGATCCTGGTCGGCATTTCACACCCGCTTGCGATCGTAGGAAGCCTTCTGGCCGGTGCCGTAGCGGCGCAGCGCGCCGTCCGGGCCGGAGGCGTTCGGTCTCGTGAAGATCCAGTTCTGCCAGGCCGTCAGGCGGCCGAAGATCTTGGTTTCGATTGTTTCCGGGCCGACGAACCGGTGGTTGGCCTCCATGCCGGTCAGGGCGTCCGGCGACAGCGCCGCCCGGCCTTCCAGCACGATCCGGATCTCGTCCGGCCAGTCGATGTCGTCCGGGGCCTCGGTGACCAGGCCCAGCTCGACCGCTTCGCTCGCGGACAGCGGCCGCTCGCGTTCCCGCTTGAGCCGGTCGAGGTGGTCGTGATCGCCGTAGAACCTCGACTCCAGCCGGGACAGCCCGTTGCCCATCGGGAAGGCGCCGAAGTTGGCCTCGGACAGCACCAGGAACGCGCGCTCGTCGCTGTCCTCGTCGTCGATCGGCGGACCGTCCAACATGTACTGCCGGTCGCAGGCCAGCGCCAGCTCCAGCAGTACCCCGGCGAAGCAGCTGCCCGGTTCGATCAGCGCGATCAGGCTGCGGCTGGTGACGTCGAGCCGTTTCAGCGTGCGTTTGTAGTAGTGCAGGATCTCGTTGGACAGCCAGTCCGTCCCGGTGAGCACCTCCCGCTCGGCGGCGAGCACCGCGTCCGGGTCGCCTTCGGTCCGCACGACCCAGGTGCCGAGCTCGGGTTCGTTGGTCCGCAGCCGGAGGATGAGGTCGTCCAGCTCGCGGGTCATCGCCAGCAGCCAGCCGTCGCCCCGCGGTCCGCGGACCGTGATCGTGACGACGCCGGTGTCCCGGTCCAGCTCGGCGGTCACGTGCGGGTAGGCGATGCGGTCGCCGGTCACCTCGCGTTCCAGCGGTTCGAGCACGATGCCCTGCGCATCGGCCGGCCGGGTGCTGGACGCGGCCAGCTCGCGGGCGCGCTGCTCCACGACGGCACGGAAGTCCTGTCGCGGAACCAGCTCGTCGACCAGCCGCCACTCGACGGCCGTGCGCCCCTTGACGCCGTCCGGGCGGGTGGCGAACACGTCGGCGCGGTCCTTGCGGACGCGGCGCTTGTCGGTGACCCGGGTCAGCCCGCCGGTGCCGGGCAGCACGCCGAGCAGCGGCACCTCGGGCAACGCCACGGTCGAGGAGTTGTCGTCGACCAGCAGGATCTTCTCGCAGGCCAGTGCGAGCTCGTAGCCGCCGCCTGCGCAGCTGCCGTTGACCGCGGCGAGGTAGATCTGGCCGGAGTTCTCGGTGGCGTCCTCGATGCCGTTACGGGTCTCGTTGGTGAACTTGCAGAAGTTCACCTTCCACTCGTGCGCGGAGCCGGCGAGCATCCGGATGTTGGCCCCGGCGCAGAAGACCTTGTCCTTGGCGCTGGTCAGGATCACGGCGCGCACCTCGGGGTGCTCGAAGCGCAGCCGCTGGACGGCGTCGTAGAGCTCGATGTCGACGCCCAGGTCGTAGGAGTTGAGCTTGAGCTCGTACCCCGGCACGAGCCCGCCGTGCTCGTCGACGTCCATTTCGAGCCAGGCGATCGGCGGCTCGATCCGCAACCGCCAGTGCCGGTAGTCCTCGGGCCCTCGATCGAATGACACCGTCGTCATGGCCTTGATTCTCGACAAATTCTTCTCGGTCGTCAATGTTGTGTAGAGATTGGATCTCGGGCCTAAGGTGCTCAACATGGCTGACCTCAAACCGCGGTCCCGGGACGTGACGGACGGGCTCGAGCGCGCGGCGGCGCGCGGCATGCTGCGTGCGGTGGGAATGGGCGACGAGGACTTCGCCAAACCCCAGATCGGCATCGCCTCGTCATGGAACGAGATAACACCGTGCAACCTGTCCCTGCAACGGCTGGCGCAGGCGAGCAAGCAGGGGGTGCACGCGGGCGGCGGCTTCCCGATGGAGTTCGGCACGATCTCGGTCAGCGACGGCATCAGCATGGGCCACGAGGGCATGCACTTCTCGCTGGTGTCGCGGGAGATCATCGCCGACTCGGTGGAAACCGTGATGGAAGCCGAGCGGCTGGACGGCGCGGTCCTGCTGGCCGGCTGCGACAAGAGCTTGCCCGGCATGCTGATGGCCGCGGCGCGCCTGGACGTGGCGGCGGTGTTCCTCTACGCCGGATCGATCCTGCCGGGCACCGTCGACGGCCGCGAGGTGACGATCATCGACGCGTTCGAGGCCGTCGGTGCGTGTGCGCGCGGGCTGATCTCGCGCGAGGAGGTCGACAAGATCGAGCGCGCGATCTGCCCCGGTGAGGGCGCGTGCGGCGGCATGTACACGGCGAACACGATGGCGTGCGCGGCCGAGGCGCTGGGCATGTCACTGCCCGGGTCGGCCAGCCCGCCGTCGGTGGACCGGCGGCGCGACCGGTTCGCGCGGGAGAGCGGCGAGGCCGTCGTCGGGATGCTCGGCGCGGGGATCACCGCCCGGGACGTGCTGACCCGGGAGGCGTTCGAGAACGCGATCGCCGTGGTGATGGCGCTCGGCGGGTCGACCAACGCGGTGCTGCACCTGCTGGCCATCGCACACGAGGCCGAGGTGGAGCTGACGCTGGACGACTTCACCCGGATCGGTGACCGCGTGCCGCACCTGGCCGACGTCAAGCCGTTCGGGCGGCACGTGATGACGGCGGTGGACCGGGTCGGTGGCGTCCCGGTGGTGATGAAAGCACTGCTCGACGCGGGGCTGCTGAACGGCGACTGCCTCACCGTCACCGGCAAGACGGTGGCCGAGAACCTGGCCGAGCTGGCGCCACCCGAACTGGACGGCGAGGTCGTGCGGAAGCTGTCCAACCCCATCCACCCGACCGGCGGACTGACGATCCTGCACGGCAGCCTCGCCCCGGAGGGTGCGGTGGTGAAGAGCGCCGGGTTCGACTCGTCCCGGTTCGAGGGCCGGGCACGCGTGTTCGACGGGGAGCAGGCGGCGATGGACGCGCTGCCGACGCTGCAACCCGGGGACGTGGTGGTGATCCGCTACGAGGGGCCGCGCGGCGGGCCCGGGATGCGGGAGATGCTGGCCGTGACCGGCGCGATCAAGGGCGCGGGGCTGGGCAAGGAGGTCCTGTTGCTCACCGACGGCCGCTTCTCCGGCGGAACCACCGGGTTGTGCATCGGGCACGTCGCACCGGAAGCCGCGCACGGCGGGCCGATCGCCTTCGTCCGCGACGGCGACCCGATCGTCCTCGACATGGAGGCCAGGACGCTCGACCTGGGCATCACCCCCGAGGAGCTGGCGGAGCGCCGGACCGGCTGGCAGATGCCGGAGCCGCCCCGGCGCACCGGGGTGCTGGCCAAGTACGCGCGCCTGGTGGGCTCCGCGGCGCAGGGCGCCATCTGCGGCTGAGCCGTGGCCGGCCCGGCGACGAGTCGCTGCGACCGGGCGAGTGATCCTACGGTGGACCGGTGACCCCGTTCACCACCACGCACGTCGGGGACAGCACCGAGGTCACCGCCCCCGACGGGTCCGCGGTCCGCCCGCTGTGCGCGCTGCCCGGGGTGGCGAGTTTCGCCCACTTCGCGCTCGCCCCCGGGCAGGTCTCGCGGGCCGTCGAGCACGCCACCGTCGAGGAGATCTGGTACGTCGTCGCCGGGCGCGGCCGCCTCTGGCGCGGGCAAGGCGCCCGAGGCGAGATCACCGAGCTGGTGCCGGGGGTGTGCCTGACGATCCCCCTCGGCACGACGTTCCAGTTCCGCGCGGGCCCGCACGGCCTGGCGGTGGTCGCGGCTACCGCACCACCGTGGCCCGGTACGCCCGGTGAGGCCATCCCGGCGACCGGCCCGTGGTGACTGTTGACTGAAATTCGAATTCAGTCATAAGGTTACTGCGTGGATCGACAGGAGCGGGCGGAACGCATCCTCGACGTGGCCGGCGGCCTGCTGCTGCGCTGGGGCTACCAGAAGGTCACGATCGACGACGTGGCCGAGCGGGCCGGTATCGGCAAGGGCACCGTCTACCTGCACTGGAAGTCGCGGCAGGACCTGTTCCACGCGGTGTTCCGGCGCGAGCTGGCCGCGGCCTCCGACGAGCTGGTGGCCGCCATCCGCGCGGACCCGCGCACGGTTCTGCTGCACGAGCTGACCCGCGTCAACTTCGAGTCGGTCACCGGCCGTCCCCTGCTGCGGGCGCTGGTGCGCGCCGACCCCGCCGTGCTCGGCAAGCTCGCCCGCGACCGGACGCAGTCGCGGCACGACGAAGCCCTCGCCGATTACCTGCGGCTGCTCACCGAGCACGACCTGGTCCGCACCGACCTGCCGCTCGACCAACTCGGCTACGCCTGGCACGCCACCCTCGAAGGCTTCTTCCTGTCCCCGCCGCACCCGGACGCCGCGGACCTGGTCGCCGCGACCGTGCGCGGCGCCTTCGAACCGCGGACAGAACCGGACCCGGCTCTGCTGGCCGAGCTCGCACCCCAGGTCGCCGACCTGTTCGCCAAGATCGGGAACCAGCACCGCGCCGCCTACCACGGGAGAAAATCATGAGGATCGGCCTGATGGTCGACGACTCGGGCAAGACCATCGACGACATCGTCGCGGCGGCACGCTCCGGACTGCCCGCCCTGTGGCTGGGCCAGCGGTTCGGCTGGGACCCGCTGACCGCGCTGGCCGTCGCCGGTCAGGAGGTGCCCGGCGTCGAACTCGGCACCGCGATCGTCCCGACCTGGCCGCAGCACCCGATCAAGCTGGCCGTGCAGGCACTGAGCACCCAAGCGGTCACCGGCAACCGGCTCAGCCTCGGCGTGGGGCTCAGCCACCCGGCGATGATCGAGGACGGATACGGCCTCTCCTACGACAGGCCGGCACGGCACCTGCGTGAGTACCTGAGTGCCCTGGGCCCGTTGCTGCGCGGCGAATCCATTGCCTATCGGGGGGAAACGCTGGCAGCGCAGGGGCGAGTCGACGTCGCCGGCGCGAAGCCGCCCGCGTTGCTGGTGTCCGCGCTCGGCGACCTGACCTTGCGTGTCGCGGGTGAGCTGGCGGACGGGACGATCACCACCTGGGCCGGGCCGCGCGCGCTCGGCGAGCACATCGTCCCGAAGATCACCAAGGCCGCGGCGGGGCGCGCGGAGCCACGCGTGATCGCCGGCGTGATCGTGGCGGTGACCGACGATCCCGGCTCGATCCGGGCGTGGGTCGCGCGTGAGTACGGCATCGCCGCGTCGCTGCCCGCGTATCGCGCGATCCTCGACCGGGAGGGGGTGCGGGAGGTCGCGGACACCGTCGTCACCGGCGACGAAGCCACCGTCGAGCGAGAACTCCGGCGCCACCTGGACGCCGGAGCCACCGAGTTCGCCGCCGCCCTCGTCGGGTCACCGGCGGAACAGGCTCGCACACTGGAGCTGCTGCGGAGCTTGAACTCCTAGTACCGGTCGGTCGTGTACGGGGCGCCGCTTTCCAGGCTGGGGCTGACCCGCGGGTCGCGGCCCTCCTGTCCCGGCACCGGCGAGACGACCGGGTCGTTCAGCGAGTGGTCCGCCGGGCGCTGCGCCGGCGCGTTCATCCGCGTGTTGATCTGCTCGACCACCTGCTCCTCGCGCTGCCGCGCCAGCACGGCGATGGTGATGCCGTGAGCCAGCGCCAGGACCAGCAGGAACACCCCGATGCGTCCCACGATGGCCGTCGCCGAGGTGCCGCCGGGGAAGCCGATCGTCGAGATGAGCGCGAGCACGCCCAGCGTCGCGATGTGGAACAGCACCGCGACCAGCCGGGCCATCGACGCCCCGGATTCCGATTCGCCCTGCCCGTTCGCCAGGTACCGCTTCCCGCTGTGGTAGACGAACTGGCCGTCGATCATGACGATGAGCGCCCCCACCACCAGGAAGGCCACATAGGCGTTCGTGTCCATGCCGAGCTCCTCTCCTCACCGAGTGTGGAGTACCCGTCACGCTTCCGAGCGAAACCGATCAGGCCTGCCTGGTCGGGAGCACGATGATCTGCCGCAGGTTGACGTGCCGCGAGCGGCTCGTTGTGTAGGCGATCAGGTCGGCGATCTCGTCTGCCGTCAGCGGGTCGAGCGCGGCGGACATCTCGTCGAGCTGGGCCGCGTGCTCGGCGGAGGCCACGTGCTCGCCGAGCTCGGTCGTGGTCAGGCCAGGCTCGATGTTGGTGACCCGCACGTCCTTCGGCCCCAGCTCGGTGCGTAGCGACGTGGACAGCTGGGTGAGGGCGGCCTTCGTCGCACTGTAGACGGCGTACCCGGGGAACGGGATGTGCGCGCCGATGGACGAGATGTTGACCAGGTCCGCCGTCTTCCCCTCCGCCGCGGCCGCGACCAGGTCGCCGGTGAACGCACGGATCACCCGCAGCGCGCCCGTCACATTCGTGTCGATCATCCGGGTCCACTCGTCCTCGCGGCCGTCGGTGATCGGGTTCGGCAGCATCACACCGGCGGCGTTGACCACCAGGTCGACCGGGCCGAAGACCTCGTGGACCCGGTCGGCGGCGGCGGTGACCGACGCCGGATCGGTGACGTCGACGGCCACCGGGAGAGCCTGCCCGCCGTTCGCGGTGATCTTGTCGGCCAGCTCGCTGAGGCGGTCCGCACGCCGGGCGAGCAGCACGACCTTCGCGCCGCTGGCGGCCAGCAGCTCGGCGGTGGCGGCGCCCATCCCGCTGGCAGCTCCGGTGATGACGGCGGTACGTCCGGCGAGGGTGTCGTAGTTCATCGGGTTCTCCTGTCGGTGTGGGCTGGAACGAGACCAACCATGCCCCAAATGGGAGAACCGGCCCAGCTCCTGCTCGACCCTGGGTCCAGCAGTACCAGGCTTGGTCAGACGAGCCGGCGCCGCAAGTCCGCGTCCTGCGCGGTGATCCGCCGAGCGTCGAGCAGTTCCAGCAGCGGCACGGCCACGCGGCGCGTCGTGCTGAGCGCGCGCCGGGCCTCGCTGACCGTGAACGGCTGGGGCAGCGCGACCAGCGCCTCCGCGGCGCGGGCCGGGGCGTCCGGACCGAGGAACACGCCGTCGGCGATCCGGACCAGCCGTCCGGCACGCACGGCCGCCGCCAGTTCCCGCGGGCCCAGTCCCAGCCCGGCGAGGTCGTCGGCCTCGGGGGCGCGGAACGGCTGCGACCGGAACCGCTCGTCCAGGCGAGCCAGCGCGGACAGCACCCTGTCCGGCAATCCCGCTCCGGGGCGCCGCACGCGGCCGTCGGAGATGTCCAGGCCCGTCCCCGCCAGCGCGGCCGGCACGAGCTCGGCCGCGGGCAGGCCGACCGCCTGGCGCAGTGCCTCCACCGGCATCCCGGCCGCCACCGGGTTGCGGCCGGACCACTCGTCGAACCGGGAGAGCGCCTCCGTGCGCGCCCGCGCGAGGGCGCCCGCGTCCACGACCCACTCGCCGATCCGCTCACCGGAGGAGGGGAAACCCATCGCGCGCAGCTCGCTCGCGCGGGCGACCGGCGGTGGCGCGACGCGCCCGGAGGCCAGCTCCGCCGCCCGCGCCCGGGCCGACCCGCGGCGCCGCAGCGGCGGCGGCCGCACGTCCAGCACCGTGATACCGGCCGCGATGCGGTGCTCACCCGGATCCCGCAGCAACCCCGTGTCCCCGATCCGCAGCGGCAACGGCTCCCGCAGCCGCAACCGCGCCGCGTCCGTCCCGAGTGGACGGACATGTACCGCGACCGCGGCCGCGCCCAGGTGCAGCACGAGTTCCCGGTGCAACTCGCCCTGGGCACGCACGGCGACGTCCACCTCGCAGGTGTGCACCCACGCCCCCGGGGTGAGCAGGGCGTCGCCCCGCCGCACCTGGCCGCGGTCCACGCCCCGCAGGTTCACCGCGACCCGCGCGACCGCCGTCACCTCGCGTTCCCCGGCTCCGAGCGACTGCAAGCCACGCACGCTCACCCGCTCCCCGGCGAGCTCCAGCTCGTCCCCGGCCCGCAGGGTGCCACCGGCCAGCGTCCCGGTCACCACCGTCCCGGCGCCGCGCACCGTGAACGCCCGGTCCACCCACAGCCGGACGTCCGCCGCCGGATCGGGCGCGGGCAACCGGTCGACCAGCGCGCACAACGCCCGCCGCACCGGCCCCAGGTCCCCGCCCCGGCCGACGGCCACCGCGTCGCACCGGCCGAGCGCCGCCAGGTGGGAAAGCGCTTCCTCCGTCGCGGGGCGAGGGTCGGCCAGATCCGCCTTCGTCACGACGAGCAGCGCGTGCCGGACACCGAGCGCCCGCAACGCGGCCAGATGCTCGGCCGACTGCGGCATCCACCCCTCGTCCGCGGCGACGACGAACACCACCGCGGGCACCGGCCCGACCCCCGCCAGCATGTTCGGGACGAACCGTTCGTGTCCGGGCACGTCCACGAAAGCGAGCCGCCGCCCGTCGATCTCCGTCCACGCGAACCCCAGCTCGATCGTCAGTCCACGGCGCTGCTCCTCGGCCAGCCGGTCCGGCCAGGTGCCGGTGAGCCGCTCCACCAGCGTCGACTTGCCATGGTCGACGTGCCCCGCGGTCGCTACGACGTACACGCCCGCACCGCCGCGACCAGCAGTTCGTCCTCGTCCGGGTCGACCGTGCGCAGGTCCAGCAGGCAGCGGCCGCGCTCGACCCGGCCCACCACCGACGGCGACCCGGTGCGCAGCGGTTCCGCCCACGATCGGGGCAGGCTCACCGCCACCGACGGCAGCTCGACGCCCGGCGCGCCACCGCCGCCAACCGCGGCGCGGCACGACTCGACGGTGGCGCCGGGCATCCGCGCGGCCAGCGCCTCGGCCCGGCGGCGCAGGTCCGCCACGTCAGCCGCCAGCGCCCGCGCCACCGGCGGCTCCGGACCGCGCACGGTGGCCTCCAGCGCGGCCAGGGTCAGCTTGTCCACCCGCAACGCGCGCGCCGCGGGGTGCCGGCGCAGCTTCTCCACCAGATCCGCGGAACCCAGCAGCAGCCCGGCCTGCGGGCCGCCCAGCAGCTTGTCGCCGCTGGCGGTCACCAGGTCCGCGCCGTCGCGCAGCGCCGTGGTCGCGTCCGGTTCGTCCGGCAGCACCGGGTGCGGGGCCAGCAGCCCGGACCCGATGTCGGCCACCAACGGCACGCCGAGGGTCGCCAGCTCGCGCACCGGCACCTCCGCGGTGAAACCGGTGACCCGGAAGTTCGACGGGTGCACCTTGAGCACGAACCCGGTGTCCGGGCCGAGCGCCGCCGAGTAGTCACGCAGGCTCGTCCGGTTGGTGGTGCCGACCTCGCGCAGCCGGGCGCCGGTGGACTCCAGCAGCTCGGGGATGCGGAACCCGTCACCGATCTCGACCAGCTCGCCCCGGCTGATCACGATCTCCTTGCCCGGCGCGAGCGCGAGCGCGGCGAGCAGCAGCGCCGCCGCGTTGTTGTTGACCACGTGCACCGCGCCCGCGGCCGGCACCGCCTCGGCGAGCGCGGCGAGCGCCCCACGTCCGCGGCGGGCGCGGCGGCCGGTGGCGAGGTCGAACTCGACGTCGGTGCCACGGCCCGCGGTGACCACGGCGTCCAGCGCGGCCCGGGACAGCGGCGCCCGGCCGAGGTTGGTGTGCACGAGGACACCGGTCGCGTTGACCACCGGTCGCAAGGTCGTCGCCGCCACCGGCAACGCCGCGATCGCCTGCTCGGCGACCTGCTCCGGCGAGATCTCCCCGGCCCGCGCGCGGTCCTGCGCCGCCACCACGGCGGCCTTCACCAGGCCGCGGCCCAGCACCCGCTCGGCCGCGGCCAGGCGCGGGTGCGCGAGCAGCGCGTCGGTCCGCGGCACCCGGCGACGGGGGTCGGCCACTCCTCGCTCCTCCCTGGGTGGCGGAGGCGGACGGGAATCGAACCCGCCAGCGACAGTGCCTGCCGCTCAACGGTTTTGAAGACCGCGCCGGCCACCAGACCGGATACGCCTCCCTGGGGGACACCCCCATGATCGCAACTTCGGACGGCCGGCGCAGCGCGAGCACGGCACGATGTGCACATGGGCTACCGACTGACGCAGTACGCGCACGGCGGCGGGTGCGCCTGCAAGATCCCGCCCGGCGAGCTGGAGGACGTGGTGCGCGGGCTGGTCGGGCGGCAGCCGTCCGCCCCGGCCGGGGAGCTGCTGGTCGGGCTGGACGACGGCGACGACGCGGCGGCGGTGCGGATCCGGGACGGGCTCGCCCTCATCGCGACCACGGACTTCTTCACGCCGGTGGTCGACGACGCCTACGACTGGGGGCGGATCGCGGCGGCCAACGCGCTGTCCGACGTCTACGCGATGGGCGGCAGCCCGGTCGTGGCGGTGAACCTGCTCGGCTGGCCGCGGGAGGTGTTGCCGTTCGAGCTGGCAGCGGAGGCGCTGCGCGGCGGAGCGGACGTCTGCGCCGAAGCCGGCTGCCACCTCGCCGGCGGGCACAGCGTGGACGACCCGGAGCCGAAGTACGGTCTCGCGGTGACCGGCACCGGCGATCCGGACCGGCTGCTGCGCAACGACGCCGCCCGGGCCGGGATGCCGTTGTCGCTGACCAAACCGCTCGGCATCGGGGTGCTCAACTCGCGGCACAAGGCGACCGGTGAGCGGTTCGCGGAGGCGGTCGAGGTGATGACGACGCTCAACGCCCCGGCCGCCCGCGCCGCGCTCGGCGCCGGCATCACCGCCGCCACGGACGTGACCGGGTTCGGCCTGCTCGGGCACCTCTACAAGATGGCGCGGGCCAGCGGGGTGACCGCGGTGGTCGACGCCGCCGCGGTGTCCTATGTGGATGGTGCACGGGCGGCGCTGGCGGCGGGGTACGTCAGCGGGGGCACCCGGCGCAACCTCGACTGGGTCCGGCCGCACACCGACCTGTCCGCGGTGCCCGAGGAGGAGGCCCTGCTGCTGGCCGACGCGCAGACCTCGGGCGGCCTGCTGCTGGCCGGGGAGATCCCCGGTGCCCCGGTGATCGGTGAGTTCGTCCCGCGCGGGGAGCACGTCGTGGTGGTGCGCTGACTAAGCTGATCACCCGTGGCGGCTGGGGACGACGACGCGTTGATCACCGCCGTCCTGCTCTCCGACCGGGCCCGCGGGATGCTGGCCGAACAGCACATCCCGCTGCGCGCGGCACGGGAGGCGCTCGGCCAGGACCTGGACCTGGCGGACCAGCTCGCCGGGGGCAGGGCCGGGTTCCTGCGCGACCCCTCCTTCGAAGGGGTCATCGTGTCCCGGCTGGCCGACGAGTACCCGCGGCCCGGCGCGCTGGACCACGTCCGGCTCGCCGCCGGATTCGCCGCGGTGTTCGGCTACCACTTGCTGCTGGTCCGCGCCTGGCCGAACCTGCCGTGGTGGTCGGCGCTGGTCGGGGTGGCCGGTTATCTCGCCGTGCTCGCGATCGCCTGCCTGGCCGGGTCCCGCTGGGTCGAGCCGCTGCACGGGCTCCTCACCCGGGTCGTCACGCTCCCGGTGGACGACCTGTGGCGCGTGCACGCCGCCGAGCGGATCGTCTGGCCGGCGTTGCTCCGCTACCTCGAGGCCACGCGGACCCCGCCGGACAGCACCGAGTTCACCTACCGCGCGATCCAGGACCTCTACACCGACTCACCGACCGCCCCGCCGGTGCTCACCGCGGCCGTCGACCGGCTGCGCACGGCCGTCACCCGGTCCGAGACCGGGGCCATCGCGCTGGCCGGACACCGCGGGGCCGGCAAGAGCACCGCGATCCGGCTCGTCGCCACTGGCGTGCTCGGCGATCCGGCCCGGCCACCACTCGCCGCGATCGCCTCCGCACCCGCCCGCTACGAGGCCCGCGACTTCGTGCTGTACCTGCACGCACTGCTGTGCAAGGAGGTGATCACACGCACGCACGGCACCGAACGGCCGCAACGGTGGGCGACGTTCACGCGGCTGGTGGCGCCCGTGCGGCGGCGGGAACGGCTGGCACACCTGCTGCGCCGGCTGCTCGGCCACCTCGCCGCGCTGACGGTGACCCTCCTGCTCGGCAGCTGGGCGTGGGGACGGTCGCCGGTGCGGTTCGTCACCGACCCGCCCCCGCTGACCGGCGATCTGACCGGGTGGCGGGTCGCGGTGCTGGTGCTCGCCGGTCTCGTGGCACTGGCGATCGTGGCGAACCTGGTCGCGTTCGGCATCCGGGTGGCCCGCGGGGCGCGGCCGGTGCCAAAGGCCGCCGATCCGCGGCTGCGGGAGCTGCGTGCGGTGGCCGGGCAGCAACTGCGCCGCATCCGGTTCCTGCAGACCTACACGACCGGCTGGTCCGGCAAGCTCGCCCTGCCGCTCCAGGGCGAGGCCGGCTGGACCCGGTCGGCGCAGACCGCCGAGCAGCAGCTGAGCTACCCGGAGGTGGTCGACGAGTTCCGCGCGTTCGCCGAATACGCGGCCGGGGTCCTGCGGGCCGCGGGCGTGACCGACGGGGTCGTGATCGCGGTCGACGAGCTGGACAAGATCGCCGACCCGCAGAAGGCCCAGGAGCTGGTCAACGACATCAAGGGCGTGTTCGACGTGCCCGGGTGCCTGTTCCTGGTGTCGGTGTCCGACGACGCCGTCGTCTCGTTCGAACGCCGCGGCATCCCGGCGCGGGACGCGTTCGACAGCGCCTTCTCCGAAATGGTGCGGCTGGACAACTTCACCCCCGAGGACAGCCGGGCGTGGATCAGCCGCCGGGTTCCCGGATTGCCGGAACAGTTCGGGTGCCTGTGCCACTGCCTCTCCGGCGGCCTGCCGCGCGACCTGCGCCGCACGGTCGTCGAACTGCTCGACATCCCCGCCGGGCAGACGTTGAGCGCGGTCGCCGCGCTGCTGGTCCAGCGGGAGCTGGAACGCAAGGCGCACGCGTTCACCGGCGCGGCCCGCGGCGCCGAGCCGTCACCGGAACGGTCGAGCTTGATCGCGGACCTGGTGGCGATCCCGGCGACGGAGGGACCCGGTGAGCTGCGCGCGCTCGGGGCGAAGATCAGCAGCGGTCCGGGCCTGCCGGACCTGCGTGCCCAGGCCGCCGCGTACTTGCTGTTCTGCGCGACGATCCTCGAGTTGTTCACCGGCGACCTCACCCTGGACCGGCTGCACCGCGTGCCGGGCGGTGAACCACAGCTGCTCGCCCTGGCCCGGCAGCAGATGGCGTTCGACCCGCGGGTCGCGATGGACCTGGTGGCGCGGTTCCGGGCCGCCCGGGGACTGGCCGTGGAATAACGCCTGGTCGGCGATGGTTCGACCGGGTATGGCCGATGTGGGCGAAGAGATTCTGAAAGCCGCGAACACGATCGCCGTGGTGGGGCTGAGCCGCGACCCGGCGAAGGCCGCGCACTCGGTGCCGGCCGCGATGCAGGCCGCCGGGTTCCGGATCATCCCGGTGCACCCCTCGGCCGACGAGCTCCTGGGTGAGAAGGTCTACCGGTCCCTGGCGGACATCCCCGAGCCGGTGGACCTCGTCGACGTGTTCCGCCCCGCCCCGGAGGCACCGGCGGTGGCCGAGCAGGCGGCCGCCATCGGGGCCAAGGCGCTGTGGCTGCAGCAGGGCATCGTCTCCCCGCAGGCGCGGCGCATCGCCGAAGCCGCGGGCATGGACTACATCGAGAACCGCTGCATCGCGGTGGTCCGCGCGCTGGGCGGCATCACCAAGTAGCGCCGCTGCCGGGCCGGAAAAAAAACTCGGTCCACGTTGTCCAGCGCGGCGGGAGGCTGTTCGTCCCTATCGTGAACACCGGCGATCGGCGCCGGTGCGCACACCCGAGGAGCAGCCATGCCCACCTATGCCGCCCTGCTCTACACCGCGGACGTCGACTGGTCGGCGCCCGAGCACGCGGAGACCACCGAGCAGTACATGGAGTTCGGGGAGGCCGCGGCTGCCGTGATCCGCGGCGGGAAGGCCCTCTACCCGACCTCGACCGCCACCACCGTGCGCGTGTCCGGGGGCAAGGGCGGTGACGTCCTGACCAGCGACGGCCCCTACGCCGAGACGAAAGAGGCGCTGTCCGGGTTCTACCTGTTCGAATGCGCCGATCTGGACGAGGCCGTGCGGCTCGCGGCGCGGCTCCCGGCGGCGTGGGACGGGGTCGTGGAGATCCGCCCGGTGATCGAGTTCTGACCCGGTTTTTGATCATGGAGGCCGGTGACGCGGTCGCGCGGCTGGTGCGGGACGAGGGGACCCGGGTGCTGGCCACGCTGATCCGCGTCACCGGTGACGTCGGGCTGGCCGAGGACGCGGTGCAGGACGCCGTGGTGCGGGCGCTGGAAACCTGGCCGCGGGACGGGGTGCCGGACAATCCGCGCGGCTGGCTGCTGGTGACGGCGAAGCGGCGGGCGGTGGACCTGTTCCGCCGCGAGGCCGCGCGGTCCGGGAAGGAAGCGGCGGCGATGCCGTTCGTCGAACCGGAGCCGGCCGACGCCGTGCCGGACGACCTGCTGCGGCTCGTGTTCACCTGCTGTCATCCGGCGCTGTCGCTGGAGGCGCAGGTCGCCCTGGCGTTGCGGACGCTGGGCGGATTGTCGACGGCGGAGGTCGCGCGAGCGCTGCTGGTGCCGGAGGCGACGATGGCGAAACGCCTGACCCGCGCGCGGCAGAAGATCACCCGGGCTCGCATCCCCTATCGCGTGCCCGAAGCGGCCGAGCTGCCGGACCGGCTGAAAGGCGTGGCGGCGACGGTGTACCTGATCTTCAACGAGGGCTACGCGGCCGCCGCGGGCGCCGACCTGGTGCGGGCCGAACTCGTCGACGAGGCGATCCGGCTGGCCCGGCTGCTGGCCGGGCTGATGCCGGACGAGCCGACCGCGCTGGGCCTGCTCGCGTTGCTGTTGCTGCAGAATTCGCGCCGCGCCGCCCGGGTGGATGCCGACGGGGTACCGGTGCTGCTGCCCGACCAGGACCGGTCACGCTGGGACGTGGCCGCGATCAAGGAGGGCGTGTCGTACCTGGGCCGCGGACTGCGCCGCGCGGCGGCTCCGGAGGAGTACCTGGTGCAGGCGGCGATCGCGGCCTGCCACGCGCTGGCGCCCACCTACGCCGAGACGAACTGGGACGCGTTGATCTCGTGGTACGACGTGCTGCTGGAGGTGGCCGACTCCCCGGTGGCCCGCCTGAACCGGGCGGCGGCGGTGGCCGAGCGCGACGGCCCGGCGGCCGGCCTGTCCCTGGTGGACGCGATTCCCGGGCTCACGCGCTACCCCTGGTGGCACGCGACCCGCGCGGAGCTGCTGCACCGCCTCGGCGACACCGAAGCCGCGCGGGCCGCGTACCGGCGTGCCCTGGCGCTCGGCATGAGCGCACCGCTGATGGCGCACCTGCGGCTGCGCCTGGCCGAACTGGAATGACCTCAGCCGGCGGTTTCGCGCGACGCCATCTCCGGGATGATTCCGAGCTGCTGCAGTGCGCCCAGCAGGTCGTAGTTGGTCCACATCTCCACGACGCGGTCGTCGGCCCACTTGCCGAACAGCATCCCGCTCATCACGTACGTCTTGCCGGTCGCGGGCAGCCCGCGGAACTCCGCCCGTGCCGTGCCGCCCATGGTCCACCGCACCGCGCACAGGTCGCCTTCGACGACCACGTCGTGGATGTCCATGTGCAGGTCCGGGTTCGCCGTGCGCAGCTCACTGACCTGGCGCTGGAACCCTTCGACTCCGTCGACCTCGAAGCTGGGGTCGTGGAAGGTGCAGTTCGGGGCGCACAGGTCCGCGCAGGCGGCGAGCTCACCCTGGTTCCACATCAGGTCCAGCACCCGCCGCATGCGCTCACGTCGCTCGTCGGAAGTCATGAGTGCCTCCTTCCGGCCGCGCCGGGCGGGCGGCGCCCGCCGACTCCTGCCGCGGCCGCGCCAGGCAGTGGACACCCGGGACGGGCTGCGCGGCCAGAGGCTTAGGGCTCCTCATCAGGGCACCGGCCCGGCGCCGGTGTTACCCGTCAGCTGCGCGGCAGGTGCACCGCCACCTCGGCCAGGGCGTCCAGCACGGCACCGCTGACGCGGCCGGTCGCGCGCTCAGACTCGGCGATGACGACCGTGCTGCCGCTCACCCGGGAATCGAAGTGCCGCGCCGTGAACCGGACGTCTGCCATTTCGATCAACGCAGCGCCGAGCGGGACGATGTCGCCGTTGCCGTGACCTTTTCGAGGCGGTCGAAGTCGCGCGCCTGGCCGCGCGAGCGGAAACTCACCCAGACCACGGAGATCAGCGCCGTGTTCCCGTCGCCGTCCCCCACGGCGAGCAATCGCCGCTCCAGGGCCGTGCACGGTGCGCGCAGGAAGAATTCGCGGATCTCACCGGTCGACTGGAGCAGGCAGGACGCGTCCTGCCGCACCGCCTTCCGCACTCCACGCAACCCGAGTCGCTGCCACGCCTCGTCCGGCTTGCCGCGCTCGGCGGAGCGTTTGCCGTCCGCCTTCCGGGCGTTCAGTCCGCGGCCGGCCACGGCGTTCGCCCCCGAATCGGCCACCGCACCCTCGACCGCGGCACCGCCGCCCAGGCTCACCGCGCCGCCACCCACGCCCACCACGCCGACCAGCGCGGCGGCGGCGACCACCCGGCCGGTCTTCTTGCCGCGCCCGGGTTTGGAACCACCGCCCGGACCGCCGATATCTCGCTCCATGCATTCCTCCCGGCCGCACCATATGGGATCAATCGGACTCCCGGCTCCGCCGAACGAGCGATCGAAATCGGTATTTCGATAACTCGGGTACTTCCGATCGTGCGGGCGATCGACGACAGGTGTGCGTGCGGGTGCGGTCGCATGCTGTAGGCATCCGCGGCGGAGATCGCCGAGGGTTTTCCGATCGTGGCCTCCGGTGCGGGTGCGGTGGCGGCTGCCGCCGGAACGGTGGTCGTGGCACTCCGCCGGACCGCTCCGCAACCCGCCACCGCGTAGCCACTCGAGCCCCCACGCCGCGATGCGGCACCCGAGGATGACCGGTGGCCGGGCGCGGGGCGGGCTCCGTGGCGTCGGCGCCTTCACGCAGGTCGCGGGAATGTTCAGCGCTCGGCGGGCGTTACGGCGACAGGCGTGGAACGGGGTGGCCGATCATCGGCACGGCTCAGCGGGGAGGCCGTCAGCCGCTTCGGCACGAGTTCGGCTCAACAAACTGAGACGAGCAGGCCAGGGTGTCTCCGGTCACGGGGGACACCCTGGCCGCACGGGGAGCCGACTAGGGGGCTCGAACCCCTGACCTGCTGTTTACAAGACAGCTGCTCTACCAGCTGAGCTAAGTCGGCCTGGCCGGGGCCATCCTAGCAACCGCTGCTGGGCCCTCCGGTTTCGTGGATGATCGGCTGAGTGGCGCACGCCACGGTTGCCCCTTTGCAACGACCGGCGTGATTCAGGCGATGGGCCAGCCGGGAGGCCAAATCAAGGAGGTGACGGCCGCATGAACAGCACCCAGCGCGTCCGGGGCCCGGTGACCCGCAGGCGCGGCTGGCACATTCTCGAGGCGCCGGTGGATCCGGGCGTCGACAAGGCCAACCGGCGGCGGCGGTCGACCGAGCCGCGGCGCCGGGCCTGGCACATCCTGGAAGCGCCGACCGGCGACCAGCCGGCGCCGGACGCGACCACCGAACTCGGTCCTGCCCTGCCGGACGAGGCGACCGTCAACTTCGTGCTCGACCTGGTCCTGCGCATCGGCGAGGTGCAGATGGCCAGCGGGGCGGGCGCGTCGGACGTGACCGCGACGATCCTGTCGCTGACCGCCGCCTTCGGTCTCCCGCACTGCGAGGTGGACGTGATCTTCACGTCCATCACCGTCACCTGCCACCGGGGCACCGACGCCAACCCGATCACCGCCCTGCGGGTGGTCCGGTCGCGCAGCCTCGACTACACCCGTCTGTCGCAGACGGAGATGCTCGTCCAGCAGATCCTGCGCGGCAACCTCGGCGCCGAGGAGTCGTACACCGAGCTGCATCGGATCACCACGGCGCCGCACCCCTACCCGCGCTGGGTCGCCACGCTGGCCTGGGGCGGGATGGCCTTCTTCATCACCCTGCTGCTCAGCGGCACCGCGGACGTCGCGGTCGGCGCGCTGATCATCTCCGCGCTCATCGACCGGCTCGGCCGGCTGCTGAACCGCGTCGCGCTGCCGTTCTTCTTCCAGCAGGCCGTGGGCGGCCTGGTGGCGACGGGGCTGGCAACCGTCGCCGTGAACACCGGTCTCGTCCCGGCCCGCTTCTCCACACTGGTCGCCGCGGCGGCCATCACCGTGTTGCTGTCCGGTCTGTCCACGGTCTCCGCGGTGCAGGACGCCATCACCGGGTACAACGTCACCGCCGCGGGCCGCACCATGGAAACGGTCCTGATGAGTGCCGGGCTGATCACCGGTGTCGCGCTCGCGCTGAACATCGCCAAGGCACTCGGGTTCGCCCCGGCGGAACCGGTGCTGCCCGCGCAGACGGCCAACAGCCTGCTGGTCATCGTGCCCGCGGGCGCGGCCGCGGCGGCGTGCTTCGCGCTCGCCAGCTACTCGACGATGCGGTCCATGCTGGTGGCGGCCGCGGCGGGCGCGATCGGCGCCGGCGTGTACGGCGCGCTGGTGATCGTGGGCCGCTTCGACGTCATCACCTCCTCGGCCGTGGCGGCGATCGTGGTGGGCTTCTCCGGCGGTGTGCTCGCGCGCCGGCTGAAGGTGACCCCACTGGTCGTCGCGGTGTCCGGGATCACCCCGTTGCTGCCAGGTCTGTCCACGTACCGTGGCCTGTACGAACTGGCCACCCAGAGCAACGGCAACCTCTCGACGCTGATCAAAGCGGCCGCGATCGGGCTTGCGCTGGCCGCGGGTGTGGTACTCGGGGAGTACCTCGCGCAGCCGGTCCGCACCGGTCTCGGCCGTCTCGAACGGAGGCTCGCGGGCCCCCGGATGGCGGGGCCGCTGCAGACGAGCGAGCGGCGACTGGAGTAGCCGTCCTTGAGCCACCGCGCGGTGGCTCCTGGTTTGCCGGCGCGAGATAGTGTTCCAGCGGACGACAAGGGAGCATGTCCAGGTGAGCGAACCAGGGATCGGCACGGCCTCGGCGGACTTCGTCGTGGTGGCCAACCGGCTGCCCGTCGACCTCGAACGGACCGCCGACGGCAACCAGCGCTGGACCGCGAGCCCGGGCGGGCTGGTGTCGGCGCTGGAGCCGTTCCTGCGCTCGCGCAAGGGCGCCTGGGTCGGCTGGCCGGGCGTGCCGGGCGTGGACGTCGACCCGTTCAGTGACGAGGGCCTGGTGCTCTACCCGGTGTCGCTGTCCACCGAAGAGGTCCGCGACTACTACGAGGGCTTCTCCAACGCCACCCTGTGGCCGCTGTACCACGACGTGGTCGCGCCGCCGGTGTTCGACCGCGGCTGGTGGGAGTCCTACGTCCAGGTCAACCGCCGCTTCGCCGAAGCCAGCGCGCAGGTCTCGGCCGGCGGCGCCACCGTGTGGGTGCAGGACTACCAGCTGCAACTCGTGCCGAGCATGCTCCGCGAGCTGCGGCCGGACCTGCGCATCGGCTTCTTCCTGCACATCCCGTTCCCGCCGGTGGAGCTGTTCATGCAGCTGCCGTGGCGGGCCGAGATCGTGCGCGGCCTGATCGGTGCCGACCTGGTCGGGTTCCACCGGCCGGGCGGCGCGCAGAACTTCCTCTGGCTGGCCCGCACGCTGCTCGGGCTCGAACCGAGCCGCGGCGCGGTCGGCGTGCGGTCCCGGCCGGGCATGATGCAGGTCGGCAACCGGACGGTCCGGGTCGGGGCGTTCCCGATCTCGATCGACGCCGCCGGCCTCGACTCGCTCGCCCGCACCAAGGAGGTGTCGGAGCGGGCCGCCCAGCTGCGCCGCGACCTCGGCAACCCGAGGACGGTCCTGCTGGGGGTCGACCGCCTGGACTACACGAAGGGCATCGACCTGCGCCTGCAGGCACTGCACGAACTGCTCCAGGAGGGCCGCGTCCAGCCCGAGGACGTCACCTTCGTCCAGCTGGCCACCCCCAGCCGGGAACGGGTCGAGCACTACCAGCGGATGCGCACCGAGATCGAGCAGATGGTGGGCCGGATCAACGGGGAGTTCGCCCGCGTCGGTCACCCGGTCGTGCACTACCTGCACCAGTCGGTGGACCGCAAGGAACTCGCCGCGTTCTACAGCGCGGCCGACGTCATGGTCGTCACCCCGCTGCGCGATGGGATGAATCTGGTCTGCAAGGAGTACGTCGCGTGCCGTCACGATCTCGGTGGCTCACTCGTGCTCTCCGAGTTCGCCGGTGCCGCCGCCGAGCTGACCAGCGCTTTTCTCGTCAACCCACATGATCTCGACGGGGTGAAGAACGCGCTGGAGGCGGCCATTACGCTCGACCCTGCCGAGGGCAGACGCCGGATGCGCGCGTTGCGGCGTCAGGTCCTCACCCACGACGTCGACAGGTGGGCTCGGTCGTTCCTCGAGGCACTCGGGTCCGAACCGGCCGCCTGAGTGGCCCACCTGTAGCAAAACAGCTTTTGAGCTCCTTAAGGAGGAGTGGTGACCGCCGAGTCCCTGCCCGCTGAGCTGCGCCGTGCGATCGTGCAGATCGCCCGCACGCCGCGTTTGCTGGTCGCTTGCGACTACGACGGGACCTTGGCTCCGATCGTGACCAATCCGGACGAGGCGCGCCCGCTGCCCGAGTCGGTGGGCGCGCTGCGCTCGCTGGCCGGGCTGCACGAGACGACGACCGCGGTCATCTCCGGCCGGGCGCTGCGCGACCTCGCCATCCTGTCGCGACTGCCGCACGAGGTTCACCTCGTGGGCAGCCACGGTTCCGAATTCGACATCGGCTTCGTGCACGAGCTCGACGCCCAGGCCCGCGACCTGCACCGCCGGGTCGAGGCGGAGCTGGAGCGCATCGCCGGTGACGTGCCCGGGGTGTCGCTGGAGGTCAAACCCGCCAGCATCGCGGTGCACGTCCGCCGCGCCGACCGGGACGCCGCCCGCCGCGTGCTCGACGAGGTCCACAGTGGACCGTGCACGTGGGAGGGTGTGACCACCACCGACGGCAAGGAGGTCGTCGAGCTGGCCGTCGTGCAGACCGACAAGGGCCGTGCGCTGGACACACTGCGCCACCAGGTCGGCGCCACCGCGGCGATCTTCCTCGGCGACGACGTCACCGACGAGAAGGCGTTCGCCCGGCTGTCCGGGCCGGACGTCGGGGTGAAGGTCGGCGACGGCGAGACGCTGGCGGCGTACACGGTGCCCGGCACCGAGGACGTGGCCACGGTCCTGGCGTTCATGCTGGAGGAGCGCCGCAACTGGCTCTACGGCGAGCAGGCTCCGCCGATCGAGCGGCTGTCCATGCTGTCCAACGAGCGCGCGGTCGCCCTGGTCACCCCGGATGCCCGGCTGACCTGGATGTGCCACCCCGGTCCGGATGCCCCCGCGGTGTTCGCCGACCTGCTCGGCGGCACCGGCGCGGGCCACTTCTCGATCAAGCCGCACCACAACGGCCTGCCGCTGGGCCAGCGGTACCTGCCGAACACGATGACCGTCGAAACCCGCTGGTCGCGGCTGCTGGTGACGGACTACCTCGAACCGGAGGGCCCGCCGCACCGCACCGACCTGGTGCGCGTCGTCTCCGGCACCGCCGCCGCGTCCGTGGTGTTCGCGCCGCGACCGGAGTTCGGTGGCGTGCCGGTGCGGCTGGTGGCCGACCCCGAGGGCCTGCGCGTGCTGGGCACGTCCGAGCCGATCGTGCTGCGCTCGCCGGGCGTGGCGTGGGAGATCACCTCCGACGGGCTGCACGACACGGCGACCGCACTGGTCCAGCCCACCCCGGACGAGCCGGTCGTACTCGAACTGCGCTGCGGCACCACGGATCTCGGCGCGCACGACCTGTCCGAAGCGGACCGCCGCGCCCGCGCCGGCGCCTACTGGAGCGACTGGGCCACCACGCTGAAGCTGCCGAACGTCGAGGCGGAGCTGGTCGCGCGGTCGGCGCTGACGCTGCGCGGCCTGTGCAACGCCGACACCGGCGCGGTGCTGGCGGCCGCGACCACATCGCTGCCCGAGGAGATCGGCGGCGTGCGGAACTGGGACTACCGCTACTGCTGGATCCGCGACGCCGCGTTCACCGTGCGCGAGCTGGTGGGGCTGGGCTCGCTGACCGAGGCCGAGGGGTACCTGCGGTGGCTGCACGGCGTGCTGTCGACGCTGGCCGGCCCGGAGCGGCTGCACCCGCTGTACACGATCAACGGAAACCAGCTGGGCGCCGAGGCCGTGATCGATTCGCTGCCCGGGTACGCGGGTTCGCGCCCGGTGCGGGTCGGCAACCTGGCGAACCACCAGGTGCAGCTGGACGTGTTCGGCCCGGTCGTGGAGCTGGTGGCCGAGCTGGCGCAGGTGCGCGGCGAGCTGCGGGACGAGGACTGGCAGCTGGTGCGCGCCATGGCCGAGGCGGTGACGCGGCGCTGGTCGGAGCCGGACCACGGCATCTGGGAGGAGCGGCACGTGCCGCGGCACCGGGTGTACTCGCGCGTGATGTGCTGGGTGACCGTGGACCGCGCGATCAAGCTCGGCGAGGTGTACGGGCGGGAGATCCCGGCCGCGTGGCAGGAGCTGCGCGAGGAGATCGCCCGGGACGTGCTCACCCACGGCTGGAACGAGGAGGTCCAGGCGTTCACCACGGCCTACGACGGCACGGACCTGGACGCGGCGTCGCTGTTCGTCGGGCTGTCCGGGCTGCTCGACCCGTCGGACGAGCGGTTCCAGTCCACGGTGACCGCGATCGAGGCCGAGCTGCGCAGCGGCTCGACCGTGTACCGGTACCGCCGGGACGATGGTCTGCCGGGCGGTGAGGGCGGGTTCCACCTGTGCGCCGCGTGGCTGATCGAGGCGTACCTGCTGACCGGGCGCCGCACCGAGGCCGAGGAGCTGTTCGAGCAGCTGGTCGACGCGGCCGGGCCGACGGGCCTGCTGCCGGAGCAGTACGACCCCGTCGCGGAACGCTCGCTGGGCAACCACCCGCAGGCGTACTCGCACCTGGGCCTGATCCGCTGCGCGAAGCTGCTGTCCGCCTGACCCGTTCGTCGTCGAAGGCCCCTCCGGCTCCGGAGGGGCCTTCGTCACGCCCGGCCCCGCACCCCGGGGGCGTCAGGCGTGGTTGGCCGCGTGCAGCGCCGCGGCCACGGAGTCGACCTCCAGCACGCGGATGCCGTCCGGCAGTTTCCCCGGGTCCGGCGGCACGAGCGCATGGGTGAAGCCCAGCCGGGCCGCCTCGGCCAGCCGCCGTCCGGCTCCGGTGACCCGGCGGATCTCCCCCGCCAGCCCGACCTCGCCGACGACCACCAGCCGGGGCGACAGCGCCACGTCCCGCACCGACGACCACAGCGCGAGGATCACCGCGAGGTCGACGGCCGGCTCGGTGACCTTCATCCCGCCGACCGTCGCCGAATACACGTCCCGGTCGCCCAGCCTGATCCCGCCGCGCTTCTCCAGCACCGCGAGGACCATCGCCACCCGTGCCGAATCCAGGCCGCTCACGGCCCTCCTGGGCTGCGGCGCACCGGCGCTGGACACCAGCGCCTGCACCTCGCACAGCAGCGGCCGCTTGCCCTCGACGGTGACCGTGACCGCGGTGCCCGGCACCGCGTCCTCCCGCCGGTTCAGGAACAGCCCCGACGGGTCCGGCACGCCGACGATGCCATCCTCACGCAGCTCGAAGCAGCCGATCTCGTCCGCGGGCCCGAACCGGTTCTTCACGCCGCGGACCAGGCGCAGTGTGGAATGCCGGTCGCCCTCGAAGTGCAGCACCACGTCCACCAGGTGCTCCAGCACGCGCGGACCGGCGACCGAGCCGTCCTTCGTGACGTGCCCGACCAGCACGACCGGCAGCCCGCGCTCCTTGGCGAGCGCGACCAGCCCGGCGGTGACGGCCCGGACCTGCGTGACACCCCCCGGCGCGCCTTCGACCTGCGGGGACGCCATGGTCTGCACCGAGTCGACGATCAGCACACCCGGCTTGACCGCGTCGACGTGCCCGAGGATCGCCGACAGATCACTTTCCGCGGCGAGGAACACGCGTTCGTGCACGTTCTTCGTCCGCTCGGCGCGCAGCCGCACCTGACCCGCGGACTCCTCACCGGTGACGTACAGCGCGGGCCCCGTCCCGCCCCGGGCCCACTGGTACGCCACTTCGAGCAACAGGGTCGACTTGCCGACCCCGGGCTCACCGGCCAGCAGCACGACCGCACCCGGCACCAGCCCGCCGCCGAGCACGCGGTCCAACTCGCCCACGCCGGTGGTGCGGGCGCGGGCGGCCTCCACGTCGACCTGACCGATCGGCCGCGCGGGCGCGCTCGGCGCACCGGCCGCGACCCGGGCGATCGCCGGGCGCGCGTCCCCGCGCTCTTCGATCGTGCCCCACGCCTGGCACTCCGGGCAGCGGCCGACCCACTTGGCGGCCTCGTACCCGCACTCACCACACCGGTAGCTGGTGCCCTTCTTGACCATGGCCGGTCACGCTAGCGGGCACCACCGACAGTTTCAGTGACCGCCGGCTTCCTGCGAGGCGGGCGCCTGGCAGTTGAGCTGGACGGTGGGCGCCTGGATCGGCAGCTGCAGGGTCACCGAGCCGGAGTTGCGGAAGGTGAAGGTGACCGGGACCAACTGGCCGGGCCACACGACCGACTTCAGGTTCTGCAGGACGACCTCGGCGTGGCCGATGCGCGGCGGCTGCCCGGTCGGACCCGCCGTGGGCGAAGGGGACCCCGAAGCCTGCGCGGCGGGCGAGGTCGGTGAGGTCGGTGAGGTCGGCGTGGCGGAGCCGGTCCCCGGCTGCACGAGCGACTCGCCCTCGGTGGCCGGGCCGACGAGGAGCTTGCTGCCCGCCACGACCGTCTTCTGGCCCGCGATGGTGGCGTTCGCGGCGTTCGGGCTGCTCACGCTGACCAGATCGTCGTCGGCGGCGCCGTCGTTGGCGATGACCAGCGTCAGCGGGGCACTGGAACCGCTCGCGTAGGCCTGCTCGCAGTCGTTGCGGCTCACCAGGGCGGCGTCCCGCACCGCGAGCTTGCCCGCCTGGCCCAGGGCGCCGTTGACCGCGGGCAGCATGGTGCTGGTCTGGGCGATCTGCCCGGCCCCGCACCCGGCGAGAGCCAGGGCGGCACCCACGGCGACCACGCTCGCGCCGAACACACGACGTTTCTGCAGCCTCACGGTCTCAGTCCCTCCTAGAAGCCGTACCGGCCTGATCCTAACCAGGGCCGGAAAGCCCGCCACCGAGGGTGCGCCGAGCGGCCGGATATCCGTCCACAGTGGATCAGCAAGACATTGTCGACAGGGTTCCCCATCACCTGCATGAGCATGCACTTTGTCGGTTTGTCAACCCCCCGGATGGCCCCTGACCTGCGATGACGATCTCGGCCCGCTAGGTGACCCCCCTCGCGACGTGCTAAGATGGACGAAGCGAAAGGGGCAGAGGACACATGGTTTTCAAGGTCGGAGAGACCGTCGTCTACCCGCACCACGGTGCCGCACTCATCGAAGCGATCGAGACCCGTGTGATCAAGGGCGAGGAGAAGCAGTACCTCGTCCTCAAGGTCGCGCAAGGGGACCTCACGGTCCGCGTGCCCGCTGACAACGCCGAGATCGTGGGCGTACGGGACGTCGTGGGCCAGGACGGCCTCAACCGGGTCTTCGACGTGCTGCGGGCGCCGCACACCGAGGAGCCCACGAACTGGTCTCGGCGGTACAAGGCCAACCTGGAGAAGCTCGCCTCGGGCGACGTCAACAAGGTGGCCGAAGTGGTGCGCGACCTCTGGCGGCGCGAGAAGGACCGCGGCCTGTCCGCCGGCGAGAAGCGGATGCTGGCCAAGGCCCGTCAGATACTGGTCAGCGAGCTCGCCCTGGCGGAAGGCACCGACGAGGGCAAGGCGGAGACGCTGCTCGACGAGGTCCTGGAAACAGCGGCCGTCTAGAGCACGGACTGACCTCGCGAGATGAGCCGGGCACTCTGCTCATCCACCACGCTGAGCTCATGAGACACAGCTCGTCCCGCGAAATGAGACACCGGCGATGAAGGTGGCAGCGCTACTCATCGCCGACGCCGAGGGGCCGGACCCCTGCACGCTCGTGCACGGTGCGCCGCTGCTGCGGCACGCTGTGGCGGGCCTCCTGGCGTCCGGATGCGACCGCCTGGTGGTGGCGGTTCCCAAACCCGCCCTCGGGGACTGTGAAGTGATCATCCGAGCCGTTCCCGGCGCCGGTTCCCGGTGCCGGGTACTGGCTGGCGGGGCCGACCGTGCCGAGTCGGCCCGGCTGGCGCTCGACGCGGCCGGGGAGTTCGCCGACGTCGTCCTGGTGCACGACGTCGCACGGCCGTTCGTGCCGCCCGCCACCGTCCACGCGGTGGCCGAGGCGGTGCTCGCCGGGGCAGAGGCGATCGTCCCGGTGCTACCCGTGACCGACACGGTCAAACTCGTCTCCGGCGGAGTGATCGAGAGCACCTCGGACCGGGACCGGCTCCGGGTCGTGCAGACACCCGTCGGTTACCGCCTCGACGTGCTCGGAAAGGTCTGCGCCCGCGGCTCGGACCCGCTGTCGGATCTCCCCGGTAACGTGCGGACCGTGACCGGGCACCCCACCGCGCTCCGGCTCACCACGGCCTTCGACGTGGCCGTCGCGGAAGCGCTACTCGAGGAGCAGGGTTGAGGGTCGGGACCGGGGTCGACGTCCATCCGATCGAAGCGGGCCGCGAGTGCTGGATAGCCGGGCTGTTCTGGGCGGACGTGGCCGGCTGCGCCGGTCACTCCGACGGTGACGTGGCCGCGCACGCGTTGTGCGACGCGATGCTGTCCGCGGCCGGGCTCGGCGACCTGGGCGCGGTGTTCGGCACCAGCGACCCGCGGTGGGCCGGCGCGCACGGCACGGAGTTCGTGGCCGAGGCGCGGCGGCTGATCGAGGCGGAGGGCTGGCGGCTGGGTAACGCATCGGTGCAGGTCATCGGCAACGCGCCGCGGATCGGCACGCGCCGCGACGAGGCCCAGGAGGTGCTGGGCAAGGCCGCGGGCGGCCCCGTCAGCGTGAGCGGCACCACCACCGACGGGCTGGGCCTGACCGGCCGCGGCGAGGGCATCGCGGCGATCGCCACCGCGTTGCTGCTGCCCGCCGGATAACCCACACCGATCCCAAGGTCATCGCCGGTAGCCTGTGATCTGTGACGATTCAGGCGGTGATGTTCGACTTCTCCGGCACCCTCTTCCGGCTTGAGCAGGACCCCAGCTGGCTCTCCGACCTCACCGGCTCCGACGGGGCCCCGCTCGACGTGGAGGCCCAGACCGAGCTGATGCGCCGCATGACCGCCCCCACCGGGCAGGTGGTCGAGCTGTCCGGGGAGTACCAGTACGCGTGGGACAACCGCGACCTCGACCCGGTCCTGCACCGCAAGGTCTACCTCGAGGTGCTGCGCAAGTCCGGCGTCGCGAACGCCGGGCAGGCCGAGGCGCTGTACCGCCGTCTGAACGATCCCGCGGAGTGGACGCCGTACCCGGACACCGAGGCCGCGCTGAAGGACACGTCCGCCAAGGGGGTCAAGGTCGGCGTGCTGAGCAACATCGCCTTCGACATCCGGCCGGCGTTCGCCATGCGCGGCTACAGCGAGTTCGTCGACGAGTTCGTGCTCTCCTTCGAGCACGGCGTCATCAAGCCGCAACCCGAGATCTTCCAGCTGCTGGCCGACCGGCTGGGCGTCGCGCCGGAGCACACGCTGATGGTCGGCGACAGCGCGGAGGCCGACGGCGGGGCGAAGGCGCTGGGCTGCGCGTTCGCCCTCGTCGACCCGCTGCCGACCGCCGAGCGCCCGGACGGCCTGCTCACGGCCCTGCGCACGCACGGGGTGCTCTGAGCGGCGCGAACGTGACCCGTACCATTTCGGAGTGGCCCTTCATCTCTACGACACCGCGACCAGGAGCGTGCGGGAGTTCCACCCCGCCCGTAGTGGAACGGCGTCCATGTACGTCTGTGGGGCCACCGTGCAGGGCATCCCGCACATCGGGCACGTCCGCGGCGCCCTGAACTACGACGTCCTGCGCCGCTGGCTGATCCACAGTGGACTCGACGTGCTCTTCGTGCGCAACGTCACCGACATCGACGACAAGATCCTCACCAAGGCCGCGGACGCCGGGCGCCCGTGGTGGGAGTGGGCGGCCACGCACGAACGGGCGTTCGAGGAGGCGTACACCGTCCTGGGCTGCCTGCCGCCGTCCATCGCGCCGCGTGCCACCGGGCACGTCACGCAGATGGTCGAGCTGATGCAGCGCCTCATCGACGCCGGGCACGCGTACGCGGCCGGCGGGGACGTGTACTTCGCCGTGTCGACCTTCCCCGGCTACGGGGCGTTGTCACGGCAGAAGCTGGACGAGGTGCAGCAGGGCGAGACCCTGGCCGAGGGCAAGCGCGACCCGCGTGACTTCACGCTGTGGAAGAGCGCGAAGCCCGGTGAGCCGTCCTGGCCGACGCCGTGGGGCGACGGGCGTCCGGGCTGGCACCTGGAGTGCTCGGCGATGGCGACCACGTACCTGGGGGCCGAGTTCGACATCCACGGCGGCGGCGTCGACCTGGTGTTCCCGCACCACGAGAACGAGCGTGCCCAGTCGCAGGCCGCCGGTGACCCGTTCGCGCGGTTCTGGCTGCACAACGCGTGGGTGACGCTGTCCGGCGAGAAGATGTCGAAGTCGCTGGGCAACGTCGTCTCGATCGAGGCGATGCTGCGCGACTACCGGGCCGTCGAGCTGCGCTACTACCTGGTGCAACCGCACTACCGGTCCACCATCGAGTACTCCGACGGGGCGCTGTCCGAGGCCGCGCAGGGCTACCGGCGGATCGAGGGCTTCCTGCGCCGCGCGGCGCAGCGGACCGGCACGGTCGAGCCCGGCGAGCTGGCGCCCGAGTTCGTCACGGCGATGAACGACGACCTGGCCACACCGGCGGCGGTCGCGGCCGTGCACAACCTGGTCCGCGAGGGTAACGCCGCGCTCGACTCCGGCGATGACGGCAAGGCGCACGCGGCCGCCGGATCCGTGCGGGCGATGATGGGTGTGCTCGGGCTGGACCCGCTCGCACCCGAATGGGCGGAGAGCTCGGCGGCGGAGACGCCGGCGAGGGCCGCACTGGCCGAGTTGGTCGAGGCGATGCTCGCGGAGCGCCAGGAGGCGCGCGCCGCACGGGACTTCGCCCGGGCCGACGCCGTGCGCGACCGCCTGCTCAAGGCGGGCATCACGGTCGAAGATACTCCCGATGGTCCCGTGTGGACCGTGAAAGAAGCTTAAATGGCAGGCAATTCCAAGCGCCGGGGTGCGATCCGCAAGACCGGCACGAAGAAGGGCGCGGTCGTCGGCTCCGGCGGTCAGCGCCGCCGCGGGCTCGAAGGCAAGGGCCCGACCCCGCGGGCGGAGATGCGTCCCGGGCACCCGGCGCAGAAGCGTGCGGCGGCGGCTGCGGCGCGCGCGGAGAAGTCGCGGGACCGGCGCGAAGGGCCGGAGATCATCGCCGGCCGCAACCCGGTGGTCGAGGCGCTGCGAGCGGGCGTGCCGGGCACGACGCTGTTCGTGGCGCTGAACATCGACGCCGACGACCGGGTCACCGAAGCCGTGCGCCTGGCGGCGGACAAGGGCATTTCCATCCTGGAGATCCCGCGCGAGGAGCTGGACCGCAAGACCAACCGGGCGGTCCACCAGGGCCTCGGCTTGCAGGTGCCGCCGTTCGAGTACAGCCACCCGGACGACCTGCTGGCCATCGCGCAGAACTCCGGTGAACCGCCGCTGCTGGTGGCGCTGGACGGCGTGACCGACCCGCGGAACCTGGGCGCGGTGGTGCGGTCGGCGGCGGCGTTCGGGGCGCACGGTGTGCTGCTGCCCCAGCGCCGCAGCGCGGGTATCACGGCGGTGGCGTGGCGGACGAGCGCCGGTACCGCGGCGAAGATGCCGATCGCGATCGCGACGAACCTGACGCGGCAGCTGAAGCTGTGGGCGGAGGAGGGCCTGATGATCGCAGGCCTGGACGCGGACGGTTCGGTCGGGATCGACGACCTGTCGCTGGCGACGGACCCGCTGGTGGTCGTGGTCGGCTCCGAGGGCCGCGGCCTGTCCCGGCTGGTGCGGGAAACCTGCGACGAGACGGTGTCCATTCCGATGGCCGCCGGGGTGGAGTCGCTGAACGCCTCGGTCGCCGCGGCGGTGCTGCTGGCCGAGGTCGCGCGGCGCCGCCGCACCGCGGGCCGCGTCTGACCCGGCGCCGGACGCAGAGTCCCGCTACCTCAGCCGTCGACGCGGCGGCGGGGGGCCGGACCTGACCAAGACCAGCGGTGACCGTCCGTTGCGCGAAGCGGGGAGTTTCACTCCTTCGGACCAACTGCGTCGGTTAAGGTCAGCACGCTGATCCGGTTGCACGGGGGGACTTCACAGGGGGACTTCAGGTCGATGTCGTTCGCTTCACCGCTGTTCCTCTGGTACTTCCTGCCGGCGGTGCTGTTCGCCGTGCTGGTGCTGCCGAGGAGCTGGCGGAACGGCATCATCGCGATCGCCAGCCTGGTCTTCTACGCCAGCGGCGCGGGCGCGTTCACCCTGCTGCTGCTGGCCTGCATGGTGGTCAACTTCGCGGCCGGCACCGCGCTCGAACCGGGCTCAGCGGCGCCCGCGGCCCGCCGGCGGGCGCTGCTGAGCGCGGTGATCTGCTTCGACATCGGCATCCTCGTGATCTGGAAGTACGCCGGGTTCGCCACGCAGCAGATCGACTACTTCACCGGGCTGTTCGGCGGCTCCTTCCCGGTCGCGCACCTGGCGCTGCCGATCGGCATCTCGTTCTTCACGTTCCACCACATCTCCTACGTGGTCGACATCTACCGGGGCGAGCGGCGGGCGCTGCGCGACCCGGTGTCGTTCATGACCTACATCGCGATGTTCCCGCAGCTCGTGGCCGGGCCCATCGTGCGCTACCGGGAGATCGCGGACCAGCTGCCGCAGCGGCGATCGCACCGGCTGGACGACATCGCGGCCGGCTTCCCGCGGTTCGCGCTGGGGCTGTGCAAGAAGGCGATCATCGCGGATTCGCTGAGCCCGATGGTCGAGGCGTGCTTCGCGACGTCCGACGGCGACCTGACGTTCGCGATCGCATGGCTCGGTGCCGTCGGCTACACGCTGCAGCTGTACTTCGACTTCTCCGGCTACTCCGACATGGCGATCGGGCTGGGCCGGATGTTCGGGTTCCGGTTGCCGGAGAACTTCGCGCGGCCGTACTCGTCGGTGACGGTGACGGAGTTCTGGCGGCGCTGGCACATGTCGCTGTCCCGCTGGTTCCGCGACTACGTGTACATCCCGCTCGGCGGCAACCGCGAGGGCGCGGCGAAGACCTACCGGAACCTGTGCATCGTGTTCGTGCTGACCGGTTTCTGGCACGGCGCGAACTGGACGTTCCTGGTGTGGGGCTGCTACCACGGCCTGCTGCTGATCCTCGAACGCCGCTTCGGCTGGGACCGCACGCCACCGGCGGTGGCCGCCCGGATCGGCCGCCGGATCCTGACCCTGGTGCTCGTGGTGTTCGGCTGGGTGTTCTTCAAGTCGCCCGACATCGGGCACGCGTTCACCATGATCGGGCAGATGGTGGTGCCGGACGCGGACGGCCTGACCGATGTCGTCGACGCGGCGCTGACGAACCAGCGGGTGGTGATCCTGCTGGCCGCGCTGGCGATCTTCGCGCTGCCGGCCACCCCGGTGACCGGGCCGCTGCTCGAATCCGCCCGCACCCGGCCCGCGGTCGGGTTGCGCATCGGCGTGATGACCGCCGGTGCCCTGTACGCCGCGATCCTCGTGGCGAACGGGACGTTCAGCCCGTTCCTCTACTACCAGTTCTGACGGCAGCGCACCTGCTCAAGGGCACTCCGGTACTCGTCGGCGCTGAACCGGAACGGACCGACGTCCGGGTAGCGTTCGAGCTGTTGATCGACCGAGTCCTGCCAGCGGAAGTCGCGCCAGACAACGTGTTCGTCGTGCTGAACGATCGCCGCTGTGATCGCTCCGCAGCCGAGATCACCACACTCCGGGCAGCAGTAGAGCACGTAGCGGTCGCCGGCAAGGCTTGACGCTTCGCGGAGCAACAGCCCGTCCACCGCGCCGATCAGGGCCCGAGCCGGAAGATCAGCAGCGAGCGCCGAGACCACGTCCACGTCGTCGAAGAGCGACAGCAAGGGCCGCCCATCGATCACGTAGTCCAGGAACTCCCGCCGCTTCACACCGGAACCGCCGCGTACGGCGAGCGTCAAATGGAAACTCTGGAACATCGGTCGAACCCCCTGCCGTGCCGCGAAACCGCACTCGCGGTCAGCGCTGTCCGTGGGCCGTGCGGAAGCCCCGGCGGTGGTAGTTCGGCAGGGCGTGCGGGTGGTCGAGATTCGAGGTGTGCAACCAGATCCGCCGGACGTCCGGGGCGGCGTGCCATGCCTGTTCGACCACCAGGGTCAGTGCGTAGCGGATAGCCGCCCCACTCGTCGTCACTCCAGCGGGAGCTCGGCCAGTTGTCGGGCTTGCCGATCCGCACGGTGGTCGGGCCCACCAGCTCGGAACTGGCAGCGACGTGCTCGACCGAGACCCCGGGCACGAGCGGGGCCGGGCGCAGGTCGGCGGGCCGGTCATCTCGAGATGGGTGACGATCTCCTCCACCCCGCCCAGCATGCCGCCGCGCCCGGGGCCGCGCGACCTATTTCTGGCCGTATCCCCGCAATTTCTCGACCACGTGCGCGATCTCCTCCGGCGGCAGCAGCCGCGGCTCACCCGCTGACCGGGCCAACAGCCACACCCGGCACAGCCACTCCAACTGCTCGGCCCGGCTGTACGCGGCCGCGAGGCCGTCGCCGTAGGTGATCGTCCCGTGGTTGCCCAGCACACAGCCGCGGCGGCCGTCCAGCGCCTCCAGCATCGCCGATGCCAGTTCCTCGGTGCCGTAGGTGGCGTAGCGCGCCACCCGGGCGGACGGCCCGATGGTGGCGAGCATGTAGTGCACCGCAGGCACCTCGTCGACCAAAGTGGACACTGCCGTGGCGTGCACCGAGTGCGTGTGCACCACACCGGTGATCGGCGCGCCGTCCGGGTCGGCGGCCTTGCTGTACACCGCGAGGTGCATCGGCATCTCGCTCGTCGGCCGCAGCTTTCCCTCGACAATAGACCCGTCGAGCGACACCACCGGGATGTCCTCCGGGGTCAGCACGCCGTAGTCCACCCCGGTCGGGGTCATCGCGACCAGCTCACCCGACCGCGCGGAAATGTTGCCGGACGTGCCCACCACGAGCCCGTCGGCGGACAACCGCCGCGCGTACTCGCACACCGCTCGTCGTTCGTCAGCCAGGATCACAGTCGCCACAACCCTCGTGCGGCGGTCAGCGACGCCTGGTAGTCCGCGTAACCGCCCTGGTAGAAGTCGATGTTCTCGGGCACCGGCGACACGGTCCGCGAGCTGCTCGCCCACAGCTCCGCGTCGAACGGCTGGTTCAGCGCCTCCGCCGCGACCAGGACGGCACCCCGCGCCCCCACCCCCGGATCGCTCGGGATCACGATGGGGCGGCCGAGCACGTCGGCGAAGATCTGCGTCCATTCGGCGGAGCGCACCCCACCGCCGCACGCGTACAACCGGCCGGACAGCCCGGCGGCCTCGAAGCAGTGCCGGGCGGCGTATGCGATCGACTCGCACAGCGCCCGCACCACGTCCGCCCGCCCGTGCTCCAGGCTCAGCCCGGCGAACTGCGCCCGCGCGGACGCGTCCACGAACGGCGCCCGTTCACCGGACGCGGACAGGAACGGCAGCGCCCGCACCCCGGCGGCACCGGGCGGACTCTGCGCGAGCAGTGCCCCGATCCCGGTGACCTCGATGCCCAGCAGGCGGCAGATCCAGTCGATGCTGGCGGTGCCGACCATCGCCGGCATCGCGTGCAGGTACTCGCCCGGCGCCGGCGTCGACAGGAACATCCCCGCCGGCTCGCCCTCGCCGTCGAACTCCGCGCTGTCCGTGAGCACCTGGCAGGCCAACGTGGTGCCCGCCGTGAGGATGCCGTCGCCCGGCGCGCGCACACCGGCGCCGATCGCGCTGGCCGGCAGGTCGAACGGTCCGGCCGTCACCGGGAGTCCTTCCGGCAGGCCGAGCAGTTCCGCACCCCGGCGGTTCAGCGAGAACACCGCCTTCGGCGGGGCCGGCTCGGCCAGCAGGCCGCGCCGGTGGGACAACCCGACGGCGGCGATCGCGCCGTCGTCGTACTGCCGCGTCTTGGGGTCGAGGAACGGCAGCGACGCGTCGGAGACGTCGACGGTGATCTCACCGGTCAACCGCTGCACGACCGCGTCGACGCAGTAACCGGCGACCGCCGCCCGGTCCAGCACCTCGGGCTCGTGGGTGTCCAGATAGGACAGGATCGCGGCGGCGCAGCCGGGGAACATACCGGAGCCGGTGCGGCGGAACACCTCGCGGCTGATGCCGTCGGCCTGCCACTTCGCCAGCAGGGCGTTGGCCCGCCCGTCCAGCCACGAGATGGCCGGGCGCACCGCGTTGCCGTCCTCGTCCCGCAGCCACACGCCATCGCCCTGGCCGGTCAGCGCGAGCGCGGTGACCGGGGCGTCCAGCTTCGCCGCGACCTCGCGCACGACGGTCGCGACCGTGCCGACGACCTGGTCGAGGTCCTGCTCGACGCGGCCGCCGGACAGGTGGTGCACCTCGGACGGCGTGGTGGCCTGGTGCAGCGATACCCCGGCGTCGTCGAACACGACGGCCTTCGTCAGTGAAGTACCGATGTCGACGCCGATGATCATCGCAGCACGTCCGGGTTCGCGACGTTGGCCAGCTGCTCACCGCGGGCGTAACGACCGACCTCGGCGGCGACGATCCGCGCGGCGCGCTCCGCGGTCTGGCGGCTGGCACCCGCCAGGTGCGGCGTCGCGATGACGTTCGGCACGTCGCGCAACGCCCAGTCGGCAGGCGGCGGTTCGACGTCGTAGACGTCCAGGGCCAGAGCGCCGAGCCGGCCGGTGCGCAGCATCTCCGGCAGCGGCGCGTAGTCGAGCAGGCCGCCGCGGGCGGAGTTGACGAGCACCGCGCCCTCGGGCAGCAGGGCGAGTCGCTCGGCGTTGATCAAGTGCCGGGTCTCGTCGGTCAGCCGCGCGTGCAGGCTGACGACCGCGCTGCGGCGCAGCAGGTCCTCCAGCTCGACCAGCTCGGCGCCGTCCGCCGCGATGTGCTCCGGCTTCGCGTACGGGTCGGCGACCAGCACCTTCGCCCCGAACGCGACCAGGACCTTCGCCACCCGCGAGCCGATCGCGCCGTACCCGACCAGGCCGACGGTGGTGCCCTCGAGCTCCAGACCGGCGTTGGGGTAGGCGTAGTAGTCACCGCGCCAGGTGCCGCCCAGCAGCTCGGCGGACGAGGTCGAGATGCGGCGCATCGCGGCGAGGATCATGCCGATCGCGAACTCCGCGGCGGCGGTCGCGTTGCGCCCCGGCGCGTACGTCACCGCGACCCCCGCCTCGGTGGCGGCGGCCAGGTCGACGTTCACCGGGCCGCCGCGGCACACCGACACGAGCTTCAGCTCGGGCGCGGCGGCGAAGACCTTCTTGGTGAACGGCGCCATCTGGGTGACCGCGACCTCGGCCCCGCCCAGCGCCTCGATGACCTGCTCCTCGGTGCCGCTCGCCTCGTGCACCCCGCCGACCGGGCCGAACGGCTCGATCGGCCAGGGCAGCAACAGCTCGCGGAACTCGGGCTCGGTGGGCAGCTCGGCCCGCACCGCGTCGGCCAGCAGGTTGTTGCCGACGAACTCATCTCCCGCGCACAGAACGCGCACTGTGGCTCCTCCTTGAACCCGTCGGGCCTCAGCCGGCCGCGTGAACCTGTTCGTATTCGGTGATGTGGGCGACCTTGGCCGCGCTGGGCGAGCCCGGGTCGAACGTATAGCCGAGCCACTCGGTGACGATCTTCTTCGCCAGCTCGGCCCCGATGACCCGGGCACCGAACGTGATGATCTGGCAGTTGTTCGACTTCACCGACCGCTCGGCCGAGTATGAATCGTGCGCGACCGCGGCGCGCACCCCCGGTACCTTGTTCGCCGAGATCGCCACGCCGATCCCGGTACCGCAGACCAGGACACCCCGGTCGGCCTCACCGGCCGCGATCTTCTCGGCCGCGGCCAGCCCGAAGATCGGGTACGCGCGGTCGTCGTCCGGGCTGTCCACGCCGAGGTCGATCACCTCGGTGACGCGTTCGTCGGCGCGCAGCAGGTCCCGCACCTCGTTCTTCAGCAGCACGCCTGCGTTGTCCGCGGCCACCACGACCCGCATCAGTTCCCCTCCTTGCTCAGAGCTTCCCCGATCGCCGTGACGATCAGGGCGAACGAGGTCGCGCCGGGATCGGCGTGCCCCTTGCTGCGCTGCGCCAGCCGGGCCGCGCGCCCCTTGGCTGGCACCAGGTTCGCGGTCTCCTCGGCGGCGAGCGTGGCCGCCTGCGCGGCCTTGCGCCACGCGTCCGGCAGCGCGGCGCCCGTCCCGGCCTGCTTGCGCAGCGTCTGCCGGAACGGCTCGATCGCGTCCAGCATCGTCTTGTCGCCCAGCTCGGCCTTGCCCAGCTCGGTGAACGCGCGCACCGCGCCGTCCACGGCGTCGGCGACCGTGCCCGTCGTGATCTCCTCGACCCGCAGCCCGGCGCCGGTCTCGGCGAGCAGCACGCCGTACAGCGCGCCGGACGCACCGCCGGCGGCGTCCGCGAGCGCGGTCCCGGCGGCCAGCAGCGTGTCGGCGACCGACGAACCGGCCGCCTCGCGCGCGGCCGACACGGCGGCCCGCATCCCCCGGGTCATCCCGAGGCCGTGGTCACCGTCCGCCGCCACCGCGTCGAGCCGCCCCAGCTCGGCCTCGTTCTCCTCGATGCTGCGCATCGCGGCGGTCAGCACCCGGTCGACGACCTCGACGCCGTCACCCTCCGGCCGGTCCAGTTGCTTGTCCACAGTAGACGAAAGCGGGACCGGAGCCATGATCGCGCCGCCGCTGCGGTAGCCGGGGGTGTCGCATGGCGCGCCGTACAGCTCGGCCAGCTCGTCATCGAGCACCAGGACCGACAACGAGACCCCGGCCATGTCCAGCGACGTGACGAACTCGCCGACCTCGGTGTGCACCGGCGTCAGCCCGGCGGCGGTGAGGCGCTCGTGGATCCGGGTGTAGGTCACGAACATCTCTTCGTACTTGGTCCGGCCCAGGCCGTTCACCAGCACGGCGACCCGGCCGTCGCCCTCCGGCAGCTCCGGCAGCAGGCCGTCCACCAGTTCGTCGGCCAGCTCCGCCGCGCCGAGGCGGCCCACCGTGCGGACTCCCGGCTCGCCGTGGATGCCCAGGCCGAGCTCCATTTCGGACTCACCGACGGTGAACAACGGCTCGTTCGCGCCCGGCAGTGTGCAGCCGCCGAAGGCGGCGCCGAACGTGCGGGTGTGCGCGTTCGCCTTCACCGCCGCGGCGTACACCGCGTCCAGGTCGTCGCCGCGCTCGGCCGCCGCACCGGCGACCTTGAAGACCATGAAGTCGCCGGCCACGCCGCGGCGCCGCCCGGGCGCGTCGGCCGGGCCACTGGCGATGTCGTCGGTGACCAGGATCGTGCGGCTGTCGATACCCTCCGCGGCCAGGCGGCGCGCGGCGAGACCGAAGTGCAGCACGTCCCCGGCGTAGTTGCCGTAGGCGAACAGCACCCCCGCGCCCCCCTCGGCGGCGCGGGCGGTGCGGTAGACCTGCTCCGCGCTCGGGCTGGTGAACACGTCACCGACCACGGCTGCGTCGGCCAGGCCGGGCCCGACCAGGCCGGCGAAGGCCGGGTAGTGGCCACAGCCGCCGCCGATGACGACGGCGACCTTGCCCCGGCGGGGCGCACCGCGGCCGAGCACGCCGTAGGCGTCCGGCACCTTGCGCACCTCGCGCCCGTAGGCGGTGACGAAACCGTCCAGCCAGTCCCGCTTGAAGGTGTCGGCTGTTCCCAGGGTGGTCATGAGCGCACCAGCTCTCCGGTGAGGTAGGCGAGCAGCAGGTTCCGGACGTCGTGGTTGGACCCGGCGACCTGCGCGGCCAGCTCCAGCGCGTCCGGCTTGGGCGGGTAGGTCGGGTTGGGCAGCGCGATGACGGTCAGCCCGGCCGCCGCGGCGGCGCGGATGCCGTTGCTGGAGTCCTCCACCCCCAGGCACTGTTCGCCCCGGAAGCCCAGGCGGGACGCGGCCTCGGCGTAGACGTCCGGGCTCGGCTTGCCTCGGGGCACCTCGGCGCTGGACACGGTCGCGGAGAACTCCCGCGTCAGCCCGTGCGTCTCCAGCACCGCGTCGATGACCCGGCGCGCCGCCGAGGACGCGAGCGCGACGGGCACGCGGGCCGCCACGTCCCGCACCATCGCCTCCGCCCCGTCGAGCAGCGGGGCCTCCCCGTTCGCGATCGACGCGATCATCCCGTCGACCACGGCCTTCTCGACCTGCTCCGGCGTCTCCGGGGTGCCGCTGCGGTCCGCCAGGTACGCCGCCCACTCCGGAGCGCTCATGCCCTGGACGGTGGCGGTGTCGGCGGCCGTCCACTCGACACCGTGCGCCGCCGCGTAGGCGACCCAGTTCTCCTCCCAGAGGTGTTCACTCTCGACCAGCACACCGTCGAGGTCGAACACCACCGCGGCGAAACCCATTGCGAGAACCCCTTTCACGCCGTTGGTGTTAAATTAACACCGGATCCGAGACTTGTCACGGGAGGACGGATGGAAACCCGGCTGCTGCTGGTCCGCCACGGCGAGACCGAATGGCACGCGGAGAACCGGTACGCCGGCACCAGCGAGGTCGGCCTCACCGAGCGCGGGCGCCGCCAGGCCGAACAGCTGGCCGCGTACCTGGCCGCCTCCGGCGAACGGATCAGCGCGCTCTACCGGTCGCCGCAGGGCCGCGCGCGGGTCACCGCGGAACCGTCCGCCCGCGCGCTCGGGCTCGAGCCAGTCGTCCTGGACGAGCTGCGCGAGGTGCACTTCGGCATCGCCGAAGGCCGGGTGCTGTCCGAACTGGACCCGCAGGTCGTGGCGGCCTTCCGGGCGGACCCGGTGGTCGGGGCCTTCCCCGGCGCGGAGCCGACCGAGGACGCGGCGCGCCGGGGCGCGGCCGCCCTCCGGGCGATCGCGGCGCGCGAGAACGGCCGCGTGCTGGTCGTCGCGCACAACACGCTGATCCGGCTGACCCTGTGCGAGCTGCTCGGCATCCCCGTCCGCGACTACCGCCGGGTCTTCCCGCGGGTGGAGAACGCGGCCCTCACCGAGATCGGGATCGACGGCGACGCGACGAGCCTGCGCCGGTTCAACCTGCCCACGGCCTAGCCTTGAGCCGTGGAAGACAAGTCCAGCGGGAGCGCCCGCTCTCGTAACATCCGGCAGCAGCGCATCACCGACTACGTCGTGAAGAAGGGCCAGGCATCGGCCGCGGAACTGGCCGAACTGACCGGCGTGAGCGTGATGACGGTGCACCGCGACCTGGACGAGCTCGCCCGCCGCGGGCTGCTGCGCAAGTACCGCGGCGGGGTGTCGGCCCAGCCGTCCACGGTGTTCGAGAGCAACACCGAATACCGGCTGAACGCGCACGTCGAGGCCAAGGCGGCGATCGCCAGGGAGGCACTGCGCTTCGTCGAGCCGGGCATGTCGATCCTGCTGGACGACTCCACCACCGCTCTCGCGCTCGCCCGGCTGTTGCACGAGGTCACCCCGCTGACGGTGGCCACGAACTACCTGCGCGCCATCGACGTGCTCAAACACGTCGACGACCTGCGCCTGATCGCCCTGGGCGGCGACTACTCGCCCACGCACGACTCGTTCCTCGGCATGCCCTGCCTGGAGGCGGTCGAGCGGCTGACGGTGGACGCGACGTTCGTGTCGACCTCGGCGATGAACAGCGAGATGACCTACCACCAGGAGCCCGAGATCGTGATGGTCAAGCGGGCGATGCTGGCCAGCGCGGGGATCCGGGTGCTGCTGATGGACTCCAGCAAGGTGCCGCGCACGGCGCTGCACCGGCTGGCCGAGGTGGAGGACTTCCACCACCTGGTCATCGACTCCGGCGTCTCCAAGTACGTGCTGAGCGAGCTGGCGGACCAGACGAACGTGACACTCGCCGAGGTCTGATCGGTTCACACTCTTGCGTGTGAATTTCACATGCCCCATGATAACTTGAGTTCGACACTCATGGAGGCGCGTGATGACGCACACGGCAACATCGAGGTTGTCCCAGCCGGACAGGGGATTCGGCGGACTCCTCGCCAGGTGGGGGCTGCCGGCCCCGCTGTTCCTCGGCTACGTCGGCCTGTTGCTGTTCATGGTCGGCGACGGCGTCGAGTCCGGGTTCATCGCCCCGTTCATGGCGGACAACGGCGCGGGCACCGAGATTCACGCCTCGTACGTGATCACCGCGTACGGCGTCGCGGTGATGCTCGCGTCGTGGCTGTCCGGTGCGTTGTCCGAGCTGTGGGGGCCGCGCCGGGTGATGTGGATCGGCCTGACGATCTGGGTCGTGTTCGACGTGCTGTTCCTCGCCGTCGCGGTGCCCAGTGAGAACTTCGCGCTGATGCTGATCACCTACGGCGTCCGCGGCTTCGGTTACCCGATGTTCGCGTTCGGGTTCCTGGTCTGGATCACCGCGGTCGCGCCGGTGGCCCGCCTCGGTGCCGCGGTCGGCTGGTTCTACTTCGCCTTCACCGGTGGCCTGCCCACGCTGGGTTCGCTGGTCGCGAGCTTCACGAACCCGGTGCTCGGGCACTACGCCACGCTGTGGCTGTCGGTCGGCGTCCTCGCCATCGGTGGCCTGCTGTGCGTGCTCGGCGTGCGGGAGCGGACCGGCTTCACGCGGCTGGCGCCGGAGGGTGTGCAGCCGGTGCAGAGCCTGGTGTCCAGCGTGTCCATCGCCTGGAAGAAGCCGCGGGTGGGCATCGGCATGATCGTCCGGGTCATCAACACCGCGCCCGAGTTCGGCATGCTGGTGTTCTTCCCGACGATCTTCGCCGACAAGATCGGGTTCGGCGAGGGCCGGTGGCTGCTGCTGGTGTCGGTCATCTACGGCACGAACATCTTCTTCAACCTGATCTTCGGCGTGGCCTCGGACAAGATCGGCTGGCAGCGCACGATCTTCTGGTTCGGCGCGATCGGCTGCGCCATCTCGATCCTGCTGCTGTACTTCGTGCCGACCGCGCTGGGCGCGGACTACTACTGGGTGGCCCTGCTCGTCGGCGCGCTCTACGGTGCGACGCTGGCCGGGTTCGTGCCGATCTCGGCGCTGCTGCCGTCGCTCGCACCGGAGAACAAGGGCGGTGCGATGGCGTTGCTGAACCTCGGCGCCGGTGCGGCCGCGTTCGTCGGTCCGGCGATCGTGTCGCTGTTCCTCGGTCCGGCCGGCGCGGCGGGCGTGGTGATCATCTTCGCCGCCCTGTACATCGTGGCCGCGGTGCTGACCCGGTTCCTCAAGCTGCCGGAGACCACGAAGAAGGCGATCGAGGAGGACGCCAGCTTGCAGGACGTGACGGCGGCGCGCTCGTGACCGTCGTCGGTGTCGACGTCGCGACCGCGGGGGTGCGTGCCTTCGCGGTCGGCGGCGACGGCGCGGTGCGGGCGACAGCATCGGCGCCGCTGCCCGCCCCGGTGCGGGACGAGTCGGGTCGCAGCGAGCAGGACGCGCAGGCGTGGTGGCCTGCGGTCGAGGCGGTGCTGCGGCGGGTGACCGCGGAGGTCGCCGAGCCGGTGCGGGCCGTTGCCGTGTCCGCCACCTCGGGCACGATCGTCGCGGTCGACTCGCGGGGCGAGCCGCTCGGCCCGGCCCTGATGTACGACGACCGCCGCGGCGCGGACGACAACGCGAAGGCCGCGGAGGTGGGCGCGCGGCGGTGGCAGGAGCTGGGGATGAGCGTGTCCCCCACGGCCGCACTGGGCCGGATCAACTGGCTGCGCCGCACGTGCCCGGAGGCGGCCGGCATCCGGCACACGCCGGACCTGATCGGTGAGAAACTCCTCGGCCGCCCGGTGGCGACCGACTCCTCGCATGCCCTGAAAAGCGGGTACGACCCGTTGCGCGAGGAGTGGGCGGCCGAGGTGTTCGACTTCGGGGTGGACTGGCTCCCCGAGGTCGTGCCGCCGACGACCGTGCTGGGCGAGCTGCCCGGCCCGGTCGCCGGCCTGCCCCGGGGGTGCCTGGTGGTGGCCGGCATGACCGACGGGTGCGCCGGCCAGCTGGCGACGGGTACGGTGACGCCGGGCCGGTTCGCCGGCATCCTGGGCACGACGTACGTGCTCAAGGGCGTCACCGAGCAGCTGGTGCGTGATCCCTCGGGTGCGATGTACAGCCACCGGCACCCGGACGGGTGGTGGCTGCCGGGCGGGGCGTCGAACACCGGCGGCGAGGCCGTGGCCGGTGTGGCGAACCTGGCCGAGCTGGACGCGGCGGCAGCGGAGCGCGGTCCCGCGAGCGTAGTGGCGTACCCGCTGCGGCGGGCTGGAGAGCGCTTCCCGTTCGTCTCGCCGGAGGCGCGCGGCTTCGTGCTGGGCGAGCCGCGGGACGAGGTCGAGCTGCACCGCGCGCGGTTGGAGGGCGTCGCGTTCGTGGAGCGGCTGGCGTTGGAGCGGTTGCGGGAGCTGGGGGTGCCCGTGACGGGCTCGCTGGTGGCCGCGGGTGGCGGCAGCCGGAGTCCGTTGTGGACACGCATCCGGGCGACGGTCACGGGGCTGGACCTGCGGATCTCACCCCAAGCCGAAACCGGCTACGGAGCAGCGATGCTCGCCGCGGCCGCGGTGTTGCCGGGCGGCTTGACGGAGGCGGCGGACCTGATCCCGGGGGGAAGCAGCACGATTCATCCGGCTCCCGCGGAACAGCCCGCGCTCGAGGAGAACTACCAGCGCTTCATCGCGGAACTGACCCGGCGCGGGTGGATGTGAGGCGTCCCCGGCAAGGTCGGTTCCGGCGGGATCAAGGCGAGCCGGACACCGACGGCCGGAGTTGCCACCGCCCGGCGGCGCATTCCGCAGCACTGGATTTCCAAGTCGCTCCTCGAAAATCACGAGCCTCAGCGCCGGTTTTCGCGCTGCGGCACGCTGGACGGGCCCCATTTCACACAGCCCCCGGGAACGCACCGACCAGCCGCTGAAGGCCACGAACAAAGATCAAGAGATCCTCCTCGCCGGCCGGCGGGCTCCGGGATGACCAGCCCGCGAACTCGTGGCGAAGCGCTGGGCAAAGAAAAAGCGCTGGCGCCTCGTTGCGCCAGCGCCTCGAAAAAAACCCGTCAGGCGACCGGGGCCCGGTCGTCGGCCGGGATGAGGGTGTCCAGGGCTTCCTGGAGGGCCGAGTGGGTGGCCGTGAGGCGCTCGGTGACCTCGCGGCGGAACTCGAACGCCTCGGTGCGGGCCTGCTGCGCCTCGGACAGCTGACGCTCCGCGTCGGCGACCAGGGTGGATGCCCGGTTCTCCGCCTCGGACGTCTGCTTGGAAAGCCGCGACTCGGTGTCCGCGGTGAGCTTCGCCAGGCGGCTCTCGGTCTCCTCGGTGTCCTTGGCGATCTTGGCCTCGGTGTCGGCGACCAGCTTGGCGAGGCGCTCCTCGGTCTCCCGGGTGTCCTTGGCGAGCCGCTCCTCGATCTCCTTGGTCTTGCGGGCCAGGGCGGACTCGACCTCTTCGGTCTTCTTCGCCAGAGCCGTCTCGACCTCTTCGGTCTTGCGGGCCAGCGCCTCGGCGGTCTCCTGCTCGGCCTTGGCACGCGCCTCGGCTGCTTCGGCGTCCAGGCGAGCGCGCTCCTCGGCGGCCTCCTCGTTCAGGCGCGCGATCTCGGCCCGGCCCTGCTCCATCAGGTTCTCGTGCTCGGTGGTGAGCGCGGTGTGCCGTTCCTGGAACTCCAGCTCCAGGTCGTCGCGCCGCTTGGCCAGCTCGGCTTCGCGTTCGGCGACCATCTTGTCGGCGGCCTTGCGGGTGTCGAGGTCGTACTTGTCGGCGGCGGCACGGATGTCGTCCGCCTGCGCGTCGGCGCGGCTCTTGAGCTCGGCGATCTCCTCCTCGGCGAGGGTCATCATCGTGCGCACGCGCTCGGTCATCGTCGTGGCGCTCGACGGGTCGCTCGCCATCCGTGACAGCGCTTGCTTGGCCTCGCTCAGCTCCTGCTGGGCGTAGGACAGCGCGCGGGTCAGCTCGGCAACCGATGAGAGCGCCTCGTCGCGGGAGACCGCGGTCTCCTTGAGCTCGGCGTTGAGCTGCGCGAACTTCTCGTCCACCGGCGGCCGGTCGTAGCCGCGGAACACGAGCGGGAAGAGGGGATTGCCAGCGATGGGATCTTGGGACTCGGCAGGAGGCATGCGGGCACCTTAGTGCTATTGGACCTGGGTTTCCATACTTTCGGGTGACCCATTGTCGAAGATCAACTGAATCCGGTGCACACCGGCCCCCGGGAAGCTGGGATACGGTTCGGCGGGACTCGCGAGGGAGGGGCCGGTGCAACTGCAGCAGATCGTGGCCGACCTGGCCGAACACTGGCCGCTCTACGTCTCGATGCCGTTCATCGCCGCCCTCATCGGTTACGTCACCAAGCGCGTTGCGATCGAGATGATGTTCCGGCCGATCGAGTTCGTCGGCATCCGGCCGTTCCTCGGGTGGCAGGGCGTCCTGCCGGCCAACGCGGAGCGCATGGCGGCCACGGCCACCGACATGCTGACCAGCAACCTGGTCGACCCGAAGGAGATCTTCGCCCGCCTCGACCCGGAACAGCTGGCCAAGGAGATCGAGGAACCACTCCTGCAGGTGGTCGGGGAGATCACCGAGGAGGTCATGGAGCAGTACCAGCCGCGGCTGTGGGAGGCACTGCCCGCCGGCGCGCGCGAACTGCTGCTGCGCCGCATCCGGGCCGAGGCGCCCAAGGTGATCGCGAAGATCATGCGGGAGCTGGCGGACAACATCGAGGACGTCCTCGACCTGAAGAGCATGGTCATCACCAACCTGGTCCGCGACAAGAGCCTGCTGAACCGGCTCATCCGGGACATTTCCCGCCCGGAGATGCGGTTCATCGCCAACTCCGGGCTGGTGTTCGGCTTCGCCCTCGGCTGCGTCCAGCTGCTGGTGTGGGCGCTGACCAAGTCGTCGATCGTGATGCCGGTGTTCGGTCTCGGCATCGGCTGGTTCACCGACTGGCTCGCCCTGAAGATGATCTTCCTGCCGCGCGAGCCGCGCGAGTTCCTCGGCCTCTACACCTGGCAGGGCGTGTTCCAGAAGCGCCGCGACCAGGTCGCCGCCGACTACGGTGACATGATCGCGCGGGAGATCATCACCATCCCGAACCTGCTCGAGGCGATCCTGAAGGGCCCGAAGGCCGACCGGCTGTTCCACCTGATCGGCCGCGAGGTGCAGCGCACCATCGACGCGCAGGCCGGCGTGGTCAAGCCGCTCGTCGCGGCGGCGGTGGGCACCCGCAAGTGGCAGGAGATGAAACAGGCCGCCGCGCTCAAGGCCGCCGAGCGCGTGCCGGACACCATCCGGTACGCGGAGGACTACGCGGTCAACGCACTCGACGTGCGGAACACCATCGTCGACCGCATGCGGCGGTTGACGCCGGTGGAGTTCGAGGAGTTGCTGCGGCCGGCGTTCCGGCAGGACGAGTGGAAGCTGATCGCGGTCGGTGCGATCATCGGCGGGCTCGTGGGTGAGCTCCAGGCGATCGTGCTCCTGCACTAGTCTCCGCGGGGCCGGGATGGGGGTGGCGATGGACGCGGTTCTGGCCGATCTCGCCCGCCACTGGCCGCTCTACGCCGCGATCCCGTTCATCGCCGCCCTGATCGGTTACGTCACCAAACGCGTGGCGATCGAGATGATGTTCCGCCCGCTGGAGTTCGTCGGGGTCCGCCCGGTCTTCGGCTGGCAGGGCGTGGTGCCCAAACACGGCGGTCGCATGGCGGCGATCGCGACCGACCTGCTCACCGCGAACCTGATCGACCTGCGTGAGGTGATCGCCCGGATCCAGCCCGGCCGGCTGGTGCGGGAGATCGAGCAACCGCTGCTGCGCGCGATCGACGACCTGGCCCGCGACGTGCTCGCCCGGCACCACCCGCGGCTGTGGGAGTCGCTGCCACCCATGGCCCAGGACCTGATCGTCAAGCAGCTGCAGGCCGGGGCGCCGCGGCTGGTGCGGGAGCTGCTCGACGAGATCCGCGCCGACCTCGACGGCGTGCTCGACGTCAAGCACATGATCGTCGAGCGCCTGACCCGCGACCGCGCCCTGCTGGTGCGGCTGATCCGGGAGACGTCCCGGCCCGAGATGACCTTCATCGCCCGGTGCGGGATCTACTTCGGATTCGCCCTCGGGCTCGTGCAGGCAGTGGTGTGGGCGCTGACCAAGAACCCGTGGGTGCTGCCGGCGTTCGGCGGTGTCATCGGGCTGTTCACCGACTGGCTCGCCATCAAGATGATCTTCGTGCCGCGCCGTCCGGTGCGGATCGGGCCGGTCACGCTGCACGGCAAGTTCCAGCGGCGCAAGGCCGAGGTCGCCCGGCAGTACGGCGCGATCATCGCCGGGGAAGTGCTCACCGTGCCCAACCTGCTCGGCGAGCTGCTGACCGGTCCGCGCGCCGACCGGCTGGCCGCGCTGGTGCGGCGCGTGGTGGCGCGGGCCGTGGACGAGCAGGCCGGGCTGATCCGTCCGCTGGTGTCCGCCGCCGTCGGCGGTGAGCGGCTGCGGGAGATGACCGGGACCGCGGCCACCGCTTCGCTCGCCCAGCTGCCGTACCTGCTCCGCCACGCGGAACCGTACCTGGTGGAGGCGATGGATCTGGCGAACGTGGTCGAGCGGCGGATGATCGCGCTGACTCCCGAGGAGTACGAGAACCTGCTGCGGCCGGCGTTCCGGCGCGAGGAGTGGAAGCTGATCGCGGTGGGCGCCGTGATCGGTTTCGCCGTCGGCGAGTTGCAGGTACTGCTGATGCTGCACTAGATGAACGGTTACCGTGTGCCGCGTGGCGCACGAACCGCAGCAGCTTCCCGCGGTGCACGAGGCGTGGCTGCCCCGCGAGCACTCCCTGTACCGGCCCCGCCATGGCGGCCGGCAGCTCGCCGCGTTGATCAGCGCGGTCGTGTTCTTCACGACCCCGGCGCTGCTGTGGGTGTTCGGTGCGCGGCCCGCCGAGATCGAGAACCGGCACCTGACCGGCTTCCCGAGCATGGGCGAGGGCTGGGCGTTCTTCACCGGCCTGCCCGCCTGGGGCACCGATCAGCTGGTCTTCCGCGACGCCGCGATCGAGGCGGCGGACTGGATCAGCCGCACGTTCTTCGGCGAGACGCCGCCGCGCGACCAGGGCGGCACCACCGGGACCGGACCGCTGCCGGGCGGCCCGCCGCCGGCGCAGACACCGGCAGCGGACGACCAGCCCACCACCTCGGGGCCGGTCGACCAGGCCGGTTACCGGCAGGTGATCGAGGGCGGGCAGGGCTGGCTGTACTTCGGCTACGACGCCGAGGCCAAGTGCGCGCCGGTCCACATGCTGTCCGAGACGGTGGACCGGATGAACCGGCTGCGCGCCCTCATCGAAGGGTCCGGCCGCAAGTTCGTGTGGGTCGTCGCGCCGGACAAGTCCACGATGGTCCCCCAGTACCTGCCCGCGAGCTACCCCGGCAAGGACTGCCACCACGCCGCCGAGGCGCCGACCTGGCAGCAGCTGGACGCGGCCGGCGCGGTGGACCTGCGGCCCGGGCTGACCGCCGAGGCGCAGCGGGTCGGCCACCCGGTCTACCCGTCCAACGACACGCACTGGGCCGACGAGGGTTCGCTCGTGATGACCCGCGCGGTCGCCGAGGCCGTGCAGCCCGGGATCACCGCGACCTGGCAGAGCAGGCAGGTCGGCAGGTACACCGTGGCCGCGGACCTGCCGCCGCTGCTGGGCAAGAAGGCCGACAAGACGAACACGTTGTACGACCTGCGGCCGGACGGCCTCGTCGACCGGACCGGGCAGACGATCGCCGACATCGACACGCCGTCCTACCGGTTGGCCGCACCGATGTCCTCGACGGTGAACCAGAAGACCCTGTTCTACGGCGACTCGTTCACCAAGGCGTCCTCGCGTTACCTCGCCGCCGGGTTCGCCAACCTGACGATGCTCGCCTACTTCACCCCGAAGACGAGTCAGGACCAGGCGATCGGGATGTTCGTCAACTCCGACGTGGTGGTGGTGGAGACGGTGGAGCGCAACGTGTCCAGTGGTCAGTTGCCGTTCCTGACCGACGGGTTCCTCACCGCGCTGCAGGCGCAACTGGAGCAGCATCCGGTTCGCTGACCCGGCCTGCCCGGTCGCGCAGGTGGGCGACGAGGCGGCAGATCAGGTAGATCGCGAACGCGATGCCGGTGACGAAAGCGCTCACGGGTGCTCCAGGCGCGAGCGAGAGGACGATGCCGCCCAGCGCGGCGGTCTCGGCGAACACGATCGCGAGCACGGTCACCTTCCACGGGCTCGCGGTCAGCCGTGCTGCCGCGGCCGCCGGGGTCACCATCATCGCGACGACCAGCAGCGCGCCGACGATCTGCACGCCGAGCGCGGTGGCGACGCCGACCAGCACCGCGAACACCACGGACAACGTGCGCGCCGGCACCCCGCGCGCGGCGGCGACGTGCGGGTCGACGCTCGCGAACAGCAGCGGCCGGTAGATCGCGGCGAGGATCAGCAGCACGACCACCGCGGCGATGACGAGCACGACCAGGTTGGTCGTCTCGATCGACACGACCTGGCCGATGAGGATGCCGAACTTGTTCGCCGTGCGGCCCGGGTTCAGCCAGAGGAACAGCACGCCGAGGCCGAGCCCGAAGGACAGGATCGCGCCGATCACCGAGTCGCGGTCGGATTCGCGCCCGCCGAGCAGACCGAGCAGCAACGCGGCGATCACCGCACCGGCCAGTGCGCCGAACTCGACGCCGACACCGAGCAGCAGCGCACCGGCCGCACCGGTGAACGCCAGCTCGGCGGTGCCGTGCACGGCGAAGGACATCCGGCGGGTCACGATCAGCGGGCCGAGCACCCCGGCGACCAGGCCGAGCACGCCCGCGGCGAGCAGGGCGGTCTGCACGAACGGCAGCCCGAGCAGCTGCGCGGTCAGACCGAAGTCGAAGAACTTGTGCATGTCAGCGGGAACCTTCGGGGCTTTCAGGAGACGCGTTCGTCGAGGTGGTGGGGTTCGTCCTCGCAGACCGCGCTGCGCGCACCGGCGACGTGGATCTGGCCGCCGACGCGGACCACCTCAACGCGCGCCCGGTACAGCTCGGACAGGGTCTCCGACGTCATCACGACCTCCGGTGGGCCGATCCGGAACCGGCCCTCGACCAGGTACAGCACGCGGTCCACGAAGGGCAGGATCGGGTTGATCTCGTGCGTCACGAACAGGACCGCGGTGCCGGCCGCGCGGCGGCGGGCGTCGATCAGCTCGCTCACCGCGCGCTGGTGCGCGAGATCCAGGGACAGCAGCGGCTCGTCGCACAGCAGCACGTCCGGCTCGCCGACCAGCGCCTGCGCGACCCGCAGCCGTTGCTGTTCACCACCGGAGAGCTTGCCCACCGGCTGCTTCGCGTACGACTGCGCGCCGACGGCCGCGATCGCGGCGGACACCCGCCGCGACCGTTCGGACAGCCCGCGCAGCCCGGTGCCCCACCGGTGCCCGTCGAGCCCCAGCCCGACGAGGTCGACGCCGCGCAACGTCAGGCTGTCGGCCATCGCCCGCTGTTGCGGGATGTACCCGACCGGGTGGTCGCTGTGGAAGCGCACGCTGCCCCGCGACAGGGGCTGCAGGCCGAGCAGCACCTTCAGCAGGCTGGTCTTGCCGGATCCGTTCGGGCCGAGGACGGCGACGAACTCGCCGGGTTCGACCGAAAGGTCCAAACCGGACCACAACGTGCGCGCACCGAACGCGAGGGTCGCGCCGGTGATCTCGACCGCGGGGCTCAAGAGTTCAGCGCCTTCGCCAGATCGTCGACTTCGCTGGTCATCCAGGCAATGTAGTCCGTCGCGCCGGTGGGCAGCGTCTCGGTCACGTCCACCACGGGGACGCCGGCCCGGTTCGCCTCGGCGACGACCTGCCGGGTCACCGGGGTGACCGTCTGCTCGTTGTTGATCAGCGCCTTGACCTGCTTGCCGTTGATCAGGGAGGTGAACTCGGCGAGCGCGGCGGGCGGCACGTCGGCCTCCTCCTCGACGGCCTCGGAGAACTTCGCGGGAGTGGCGTCGGTGAGCTGGGCGGCCTCGATCAGGTAGTGCGCGACCGGCTCGGTGACCAGGATCTTCGTGCCCGGGTGGCCGGCGCCGATCTGCGCCGCCCGCTGGGTGAGCTGGTCGAGCCGCGCCGTGAAGTTCGCGGCGTTGGCGGTGAAGGTCTGCGCGGCGTCGGGCTTGATCTGGCCGAGCTGTGCGGCGATCTGGCCGGCGACCTTGGTCACCGCCGGGAAGCTGTACCAGACGTGCTCGTTCTCGTCGCCGGTCGCGCCGATCTCGGTGGCGGTCAGCTTGCGGGCCTGCGTGGCCTGGTCGGCGAGCTTGCCGAAGAAGTCGTCGTAGCCGCCGCCGTTGGCCAGGGTGAGCTGGGCGTTCTGCGCGGCGATGGCGTCGGCGGGGGTGGTCTCGTAGGAGTGCGGGTCCGCGCTCGCGTCGTTGATGATCGAGGTGACCGCGACCTGATCACCGCCGATCGCGGCGAGCACGCTGCCCCACACGTTGGTGGACGCGACGACTTTGATCTTGCCGCCGGTGTCACTCCCGGTGTTACCCCCGCCACAGGCGGTGAGTCCGAGGACGAGGGCCGTCGCGACGGACGCGAGGCCGAGGAGGCGGGGGGATCTCATCGCGAGCACTCCTGAAGTACGAGGTAGGACACCTGTTCGGGCACTATTGGAAACGGTTTTCGAGTTCACCTTACCCCAACGGGTGACGATCTCACCCCCTCGGTTACGGGCGTCTGAACGTGACGTTGCGCAGTGGCGCACGACGCACGGACGGCGTTCGACTTCACGACTTCGTTCTGAACCGTTACGGTTCCCTCATGGGGCGTCCTATGCGCATGAGGCGACAGGCGACGTTGGCGTCGCTCGCCGCGGAGCTCGGCGTGTCGCGGACCACCGTGTCCAATGCCTACAACCGCCCGGACCAGCTGTCACCCGAACTGCGCAAGCGCGTGCTGGAAACCGCTCGCCGCCTGGGATATCCCGGTCCGGACCCGGTGGCGCGGTCGCTGCGCACCCGCAAGGCCGGCGCCGTCGGCCTGCTGCTCACCGAGAACCTGTCGTACGCCTTCCGCGACCCGGCCGCGATCGGCGTGCTCGAAGGTCTCGCACTGGCCTGCGAGGACGCCGGGGTCGGGCTGCACCTGGTACCGGCCAGCCCCGGCCGCGACGACGTGGTGGCCGTGCACCGGGCGGGGGTCGACGGGTTCGTCGTCTACTCCGTGCCGGACGACGACCCGCACCTGGGTGCCGTGCTGGCACGCCCGGTGCCGACCGTGATCATCGACCAGCCGCGCATCGAGGGTGTGGACCGCGTCGGCCCCGACGACACCACGGCCGTCACCGCGCTGGCCGAGCACATCATCGGGCTCGGGCACCGCCAGGTCGGCGTGCTGTGCATGCGGCTCGCGCGGGACCGCAACGACGGCTTCGCCTACCTCGACCGGCAGCGCAGCGCGCACTTCCACGTGCAGCGCGCCCGGCTGGAGGCACTGGCGAAGGCGTTCGGCAAGGTCGGCGTCGACTGGTCGACCGTGCCGGTGGTGGAGCGCTTCGAGCACAACGTGGACGACGGCGCCACCGCGGCCCGCCAGCTGCTCGACACCCATCCCCAGGTCACCGCGGTGATCTGCACCTCGGACATCCTCGCGCTTGGCGCGCTCGCCGAGGCGCACCGGCGCGGCCTGCGGGTGCCGGCGGACCTGACGGTCACCGGGTTCGACGGCATCGCCGAGGCCGAACGCGCCGGGCTGACCACCGTGCACCAGCCGGTGCTGGAGAAGGGCCGGGCAGCGGGGAAGCTGCTGCTGTCCTCCGGCGATCACGTGAAGCCGCGGATCATCACGCTCACCACGCAGCTGCGGATCGGCACCACGTCCGCGCCACCGCGCACCATGGAGCAGCACTGGTTCGGACCGTGATCCTGCTCATTGCGCGGTGTTCGGGCGCCCGGTGGAATTGTTCCCGAACCGATCCCGGGAGGCACATGTGACCGCAATCGACACCCTGCTCCAGCGCAACCAGGAGCACCCCGAGACCGTCGGCGACCGGTCGGACGCGCGGCCCGCGCTGAAGGTCGCGATCCTCACCTGCATGGACGCCCGCATCCGCGTGCCGGAGGTGTTCGGGCTCGCCGAGGGCGAGGCGCACGTCCTGCGCAACGGTGGCGGCGTGGTGACCGACGACGTGATCCGGTCGCTCGCGCTGTCCCAGCGCAAGCTGGGCACCGAGGAGGTGCTGATCATGCAGCACACCGCGTGCGGCGTCTCGACGGTCACCGAGGACGGCTTCAAGGACGAGCTGGAGTCGGAGTGCGGCGTCCGGCCGACCTGGTCCGTCGAGGCGTTCGGCGATGTCGAGGACAGCGTTCGCCGGCAGGTGCGGCGCGTGCAGCGGAGCCCGTACCTCCCGCACACGGACAAGGTGCGCGGGTTCGTGTACGACGTGCACACCGGCAAGGTCACCGAGGTGACCGGCAACTAACCTGGGCGCGTGCCCATCGACCCCGAACTGCTGATCGACTGGTTCGACTCGTGCGCCCGTGACCTGCCGTGGCGGCGTCCGGAGTGCACCGCGTGGGGTGTGCTGGTCAGCGAGATCATGCTGCAGCAGACGCCGGTCGCGCGAGTCGAACCGATCTGGCACGAGTGGATGGCGCGGTGGCCGGTGCCCTCCGCACTGGCGGCGGCGAGCCAGGGTGAGGTGCTGCGGGCGTGGGGCAAGCTCGGCTACCCGCGCCGCGCGTTGCGGCTGCACGCCGCGGCGACGGCCATCGCCGCGGAGCACGGCGACGTGGTGCCGTCCGATGTGGACACCCTGCTGGCGTTGCCCGGGATCGGCGCGTACACGGCGCGCGCCGTGGCGGCGTTCGCGTACGGCAAGCGGGCACCGGTGGTGGACACGAACGTGCGGCGCGTGGTGGCGCGCGCGGTCCACGGTGCGGGCGACGCGGGCCCGCCGTCCACTTCGCGGGACATGGCCGACGTCGAGGTGATGCTCCCGCGCGCGGAGAACCGCGCGGCGCGGTTCTCCGCGGCGTTGATGGAACTGGGCGCCGTGGTGTGCACGGCCCGGTCGCCGAGGTGCGCGGACTGCCCGTTGTACGCGGAGTGCGCCTGGCAGAAGGCCGGCCGCCCGGCCTACAGCGGGCCGCCGAAGGCGACGCAGAAGTACGCCGGAACGGACCGGCACGTGCGCGGCCTGCTGCTCGACGTGCTGCGGGGCACTCCCGGTCCGGTGCTCAAGTCCAGCCTGGACGTGGTCTGGTCCGACAACGGCCAGCGGGACCGCTGCCTGGACTCCCTCCTGGTCGACGGTCTCGTGGAACAAACCACCGACGGCCGCTTCGCCCTGCCCGGAGAACACGCGTAGCGACGCCCGCGGGAGTGGCCCGGGTGTCATCCCGGCGGTGCTGGGCCGGATTACCGGCCCAGCAGCTCCGACAGGAACGCCTCGACCGCGCCCCGGTAGAACTGCGGCGCCGAGTCGTGCACGACGTGGCTCGCTCCCGGCGCCACGAGGTGCCGGCCCTCGGGTGCCCGCTCGGCCATCTCCGCCTGCTGCCCGGCGGGCATGAAGGTGTGTTCAGCCTCGATGACGAGCATCGGGCACCGCACGGACTCCACCACCGACCAGAAGTCCCGCCGCCCCCACTCCGACGCGATCTCGTACAGGTCGTCCAGGGCGGCGATCAGGTGGTAGCCGTCGGAGCGTTCCTCCACGCACTCGGTGAAGTACTCGCCCGCGTCACCGAAGAAGTCACGCACGTGCGCCAGCGACTGGAACGGCACCGGCCACGACTCGAAGTACCCGCGCCACGTGTCGACCGTCCGGCCGCGGTGGTCCGGCGCCATGTCCTCCACCACGACCGCGCGCACCAGCTCGGGGTGCGTCGCCGCCAGGGACCACGCGTGCAGGCCGCCCATCGAATGACCGATCAGCACCGCCGGCTCCCCCAGTGACCGCACGAGCGCGGCGGCGTCGGCGACGAACTGTTCCGTCGTCCACGGCCCGCCGCGCGGCCCCCGCCCGTGCCCGCGTGCGTCGAAGCCGACCACGTGTCCGTACCGGCGCAGCCACTGCGCCACCCGCCACCACGTGCGTGCCCGGCCCATCAGCCCGTGCATCACCACGATCGGGCGGCCGCCGCCACCGAAGTCGACCACGCTCACGCGCGTCATTCAATCAGCTGCCGAGCAACGACCTGGTCAGCGAGTTCCGTGAATCCTGCATGTCCCGCAACGCGACCGACAGCGCTTCCCCGCCCACCCGCAACCGCTCGCCGTCCGCGCCGGCCCGCACCTCGTGCAGCACCGCCCGGCGCAGCAGCTCCTTGATGAACGACGCCGTCACGCCCTCCGTCTCGGCGATCACCGGCTCCAGGTCGGCCCGCAGATCCACGCCGCGCGCGTACAGCTCCAGCAGCTTCCGCCGCCCCTCGGCGTCCGGTCGCGGGATCTCCACGGCGAGATCGACCCGCCCGGGCCGGTCCCGCAACGCCGCCTCCAGAGCCTCCGGCCGGTTGGTCGTCAACACGAACGTGACGTCCGCGTCCGCCCCGATCCCGTCCATCGCGTCGAGCAGGCTGAACAGCAGGGGGCCGCCACCGTGGGGCGTGGTGCGGTCCTCGGCGACCAGGTCGACGTCCTCGACCACCAGGATCGACGGCTGCAACCGCCGGGCCAGCTCGGCCGCCTTGCTGATGAACCGCATCGCCGCGCCGGTCAGGATGATCACTGTGCTGCCGGACAGCCGGCTCATCAGGTACCGCACGGTGTGCGTCTTGCCGGTGCCCGGCGGGCCGTGCAGCAGCAGCCCGCGCTTGAGGTGCTGACCAGCGGCCCGCAGCCGGTCGGCGTGCTCGGCGATGCCGACGATGTGGTCCTCGATGGTCGGCAGCACGCCCGGGGGCAGCACCACCTGCTCGGCGGTCAGCGCCGGCCGCGGCAGGAACGTCAGCAGCTCGTTGCCCCGGTACTCGCTGCTGCCGAACGCCAGGACCTTCCCGCGCAGCACGTCGTGCGCACGGGTGAGCTGCTCGATGCGGTCGCGCACCACACCCGCGGTGGCGTGGTCGCGGGCCAGGACCTCGACGCGCGACACCGCCAGCGGCCCGTGCTGCACGTTCGGCCCGCGCAGCGCGACGATCACCGGCGCACCGTCCGGGGCGGTGGTCACGACCAGGCCGAACTGGATGACCTCGACGGCCTCCTCCGGTCCGACCGCGACGGTCGCCATGTCGACCGCGCCGAGTTCGTACGCGCCGTGCCGCCGCGCCGCCGTCAGCATCCCGGTCAGTTCCTCGTTCGTCCGGTTCGCCCCGGTGATGCCGAACCAGTCCGGATCGCCGCCGCGTTCGGCGAGGTAGGCCGCCACCCCGCGGTGGACGTTCGCGTGTTCCCACGGCGGGAACTCCTGCGCGACCAGCACGACCTGGCGGAACCCGACACCGAGGTATCCCGCGATCCGGCCGATCAGCTCCTCCGCCGGACTGTCCTCGTCGACGACGAGAGCGGCCGCCTGAACGATCCTCCGCAGGTCCGCGGCGAGCCCCCGGGCCAGTGTGCGTTCGTCATCTGTGATCCCCATTACGGTCCACCATAGCGACTGCGGCGGGCGCGCCGGGGCCGCTCGGTAGGCTGAGGTCATGGCAGTCGTGAAGATCAACGCGATCGAGGTCCCCGAAGGCGCCGGCCCCGAACTGGAGAAGCGGTTCGCCAACCGCGCCCACTCGGTGGACGGGCAGCCCGGCTTCCTCGGCTTCGAGCTGCTGCGCCCGGTCGCCGGGGACAACCGCTACTTCGTCTACACGAAGTGGGAGTCCGAGGAGGCGTACCAGGCGTGGGCCGGTGGCGCGGCCAAGGAGGCGCACGCCGGGCAGAGCTCGCGTCCGGTGGCCAGCGGGGCGAACCTGCTGGAGTTCGAGGTCGTCCCGCTCGACTGATGACCGGTGACGGCCTGGCCGAGGCCGCCGAGATGCTCGCCGGCGCATCCGCGCTCCTGGTCTGCGCGGGCGCCGGCATGGGTGTCGACTCGGGGCTGCCGGACTTCCGCGGCGACGAGGGGTTCTGGCGGGCCTACCCGCCCTACGCCCGGCTCGGGCTGAGCTTCGCCGAGCTGGCCGACCCACGGCACTTCGCCGAGGATCCGGAACTGGCCTGGGGTTTCTACGGTCATCGGCTCGATCTGTACCGGCGCACCGCACCGCACGCCGGGTTCGGGCTGCTGCTGCGGTTCGGATCCGGGCTCCCCGGCGGCGCCGCGGTGTTCACGTCCAACGTGGACGGGCAGTTCCAGGCGGCCGGGTTCGGGCTGGTCGCCGAGGCGCACGGCTCCATCCACCACCTCCAGTGCACGATCCCGTGCGGCCCGGCCATCTGGCCCGCCGGTGAGTTGTCCCTGGACATCGACGAATCGACCATGCGCGCCCGCCCACCGCTGCCGTCGTGCCCGGACTGCGGTGCACCTGCCCGGCCGAACATCCTGATGTTCGGCGACTTCGACTGGCTGTCCGAACGCACCGACGCGCAGATGCGCACGCTCGACGAGTGGCGCCGCGCGAACCGGCGGGCGGTCGTCGTCGAGGTGGGCGCCGGCCGCGCGGTGCCGACCGTGCGCCGCTACGCCGAACTGGCCTCCGCCGCGACCGGCGCGCTGATCCGCATCAACCCGCGTGAGCCGGAGGTCCGGCACGGCCGCGGGGTGTCCCTGCCCTACCCCGCCCTTCCCGCGCTGACAGCCCTGCTCGGTGGCTGACATCGTGCTGCCAGCCGCCGGTCAGCCGCGCCGGGCACGGCCGGAGCATGCCGAACACGAACGTCCTGATCTCCGGCGCCGGTGCCTACGTGCTGGCCGGTGAGCACGCCGCGGCCGGTGGCGACCACCTCGTGGCCGTCGTGGCCAACCAGGGCATGGCGATCAAGACCTACTGATCGCCACCACCCGATCCGGTGAATGTGAAGGTTCCACGCGTCCCGTGGGGCCACTTCTCCCCTCTCATCACAGGACTGCGGTCGCACGGGCGCCACCGTGCCTCCACCAGTCGTCCGGGCATACCGGATCCGGCCGTCACGCCCCCCGAGCGGCCGGATCCGGTAAGCACTGGTTCGATGAGCACTGGGTTCTGTTTCCTAGCCCAGCACCCGCTCGGTGAGCGCGCGGGCCGCCGCGGTCAGCTCGCCGGTCAGCGCGGCTGTCAGCTCCGTCGACGGGGTGCAGTCCGGGCCGATCACCAGTCCGCTCTCCAGCGGCTCGGTCGCGGCGAACACGATCGAGCGCGCCGCCTCGGCGATCGGCCGCCGGCACGCCTCGCGGATCTGCTCCCACTGCGGCCGCAGCGCCGGCGGCAGGATCTCCGGCGTCATCTCGGCCGCGTTCGGCGTCGCCGCGGGGCCGGGATCGGCCGCGAGCACCGCGACGCCGCTGCCGCGCAACCGCTCGGCCAGTTCCCGGTTGTAGGCCAGGTGCGCGAGCTTGGCGCGCCCGGACACCGCCATGCCGTAGTACTCGCCGGGCTCCTCGACCTCCCGGTAGGTCGGCGTGCCGACGAGCAGCGCGGCCTGGATCGACGACGACGTGACGTCCACGATCCGGCTCGGGCCGCCCGCCCGCAGCGCGTCGAGCAGCGCCTCGGTGAGCAGCAGCGGGGACAGGTGGTTGACCGCGAAGCTCGCCTCGATACCGTCCGCGGTCTCCCACCGCGCCGACCACATTCCGCCGACGTTGTTCACCAGCAGCTGCCACGGCCCCTCGTCGGCCAGCCGTCGGCCGAGCGCGCGCACCTCGGCCAGCACCGAGAGATCGGCCTGGACGAACCGGGCGCCGATCTCCCCCGCGGCCTCCTTCCCGCGTTCCGCGTCGCGTCCGATGATCGTCACCTCGTAGTCGCGCCGGGACAGTTCCCGCGCCACCGCGAATCCGAGCCCGCGGGTTCCTGCCGTCACGATTGCCTTCTGTGTCATGGCTTCCACTCCAGCCGACTGGCGGGAATCCGTCCAAAGCCGCGCGAACATGCCGCCATGCCCGCCCGGCATGGCAGCCTGTCGGAGTGGATCTGAAGCACCTGCGGTACTTCCTCGCCGTCGCGGCGGAGGGCACCTTCACCGCCGCCGCGCAGCGCCTCGGGATGACCCAGCCGGCGCTGTCCCGCGCGATCCGGGCGCTGGAGGACGAGGTGGGCACGGCGTTGTTCACCCGCGGGCGCCAGGGCGCGGAGCTCACCGCCGCGGGGCACCTGCTCGCCGAGGAGGGCCGCGGGATCGACGAGCACGCCCGCGCGGCGATCACCCGCGTGGCCCGGCTCGGCCAGGACGGTCCCCGGCTCCGGGTGACGGCGCGAGCCTGCGACGTGGACACGCTCCAGCGGCTCGTCGACTCCTACAACGAGCAGCACGAACCGGCCGCGGTGGCGGCGGTGGCCGACTGGCCGGTGCAGGCCGACGAGCTGCGCACGGGCGCGGCCGACGTGGGTCTGCTGCGCGTCCCGTTCGACGCCCGCGGCCTGGACAGCGACCCGGTCCGCGTCGACGAGCGGGTCGCGCTGCTGCCCGGCACGCACCCGCTGGCCGGGCTGGACAAGATCGACCGGGCCGAGCTGGCGGGCGAGGCGTTCCCGCGGTGGCGGGACTCCTCCGCGGCGGAGACCGCGTACTGGACGGGCACCGACCTCGCGGAGTACGAGTGGCGGCCGGGTCCGTGGGTGCGCAACGGCGCGGAGTACGCGGGGGCGGTCCGGCTCGGTCAGGCGGTCGGTTTCGTGCCCGCCACGATGCTGCCGGAGCTGCCGCTCACCGGCATCGCCGTCGCGCGGGTGACCGGGCTGTCCCCCAGCGAGCTGCACGTCGTGTGGGCGGCCACGGCGACCTCCCGGGACGTGGCGCGGTTCGTGCGGCACGCGCAGCTCACGGGAGCGTGATCGACGCGACCACGGCCCGGTGGTCGGAGCCCGGCATGGGGAACACGCGGTAGGACGTCACCGCGGCGCGGGCGTCGACCAGGACGTGATCGATCGCGACCGGGGGCGGCAGCAGCTTCGACGGCCAGGTCGCCGTGAAGCCCTCCCCCGTCGCGTCGCCGGCGTCCGTGTAGCCGGTCGCGATCAGGTTCCGCAACGTGCCGTGGTCGAGCGTGGCGTTGAAATCGCCGGCCAGCACGCGCACCGGGCCGCTCGGGTCGGGATGCGGCAGACCCGCGATCTCCGACTTCCACGCCCCCGCGTCCGCCACCGGCGCCGTCGGGTGCACCGCGACGACCTCCACCGACGACCCGCCGCCGAGGTCCAGCCGGGCGCTCGGCTGCGCGAAGACCGACGGCCCGGGCAGGGACAGCTCGGTGAGCGGGTACCGGGACAGCACCCCCGTTCCCGCGGCGCGCGCGGCCGGCCGCAGCACCTGGTACGGCAGCAGGTCGGACAGCCCGGCGGCCCGCAGCGCGCCCATCGCCGACGGCGTCAGCTCCAGCAGGTTGAGCACGTCGACCTGGTTCTCCCGCACCAGCCGCACGATCGTGTCCGGGTCGGCCTCGCCGTAGTACATGTTCGACGACATCACGTGCAGTGTCCGCCCGTGCACCGGCGGCTGGGCCGAGGCGGCCGCGCGGGGCACCACCACGCCGCCCACCACGAGCGCGAGCACCAGCACGAACCCGCCGATCCACCAGTGCCGGAGCGCGAGGCCGACAACCCCGAGGAGCAGGCCGCACACGACCCAGTACGGCGTGAGCGCGATCAGCGACGCGGTGAGCCGCCCGCCGTCGGCACCGGCCAGGCGCATCACCGCGAAGACCGCGAACACCGCGGCCAGGACGGCGAAGAACACCACCCGGCCAGTCTTCCTGACACGCCCCGGGCGCGGCTGACAGTCATCTGTGCGTGCCCTGTCAGGTTCCCCCGGCACAGTCGGTTCCGACACAGGAGGAGGATTTCATGACCTTGGCGATCCAGGCGGACGGCCTGGTGAAGCGGTTCGGGTCCACCACCGCGTTGAACGGGGTCGACCTGGAGGTGCCCACCGGCAAGGTGGTCGGCGTGCTCGGCCCGAACGGCGCCGGCAAGACCACGATGGTGCGGATCCTGGCCACCCTGGCGCGGCCGGACGCCGGGCACGCGACGGTCGGCGGCTACGACGTGGTGCGCGACGCGGTGCGGGTGCGCGGCCTGATCGGGCTGACCGGCCAGTACGCCTCGGTGGACGAGGACCTGTCCGGGACGGAGAACCTGGTGCTGCTGGGCCGCCTGCTCGGGCTGAGCCGGGCCGGCGCGAAGGCTCGCGCGGCCGAGCTGCTGGAGCAGTTCGAGCTGGGCGACGCCGCCGGGCGCGCCGCGAAAACGTACTCGGGTGGCATGCGGCGGCGGCTGGACCTGGCGGCCAGCCTGGTCGGGCGCCCGCAACTGCTCTACCTGGACGAGCCCACCACCGGGCTGGACCCGCACGCGCGCAACGAGGTGTGGCAGCTCGTGCGGCGGCTCGTGGACGACGGCGCGACGGTGCTGCTGACGACGCAGTACCTCGACGAGGCCGACCAGCTCGCCGACACGATCACGGTGATCGACCACGGCCGGGTCGTCGCGGAGGGCCGCCCGGACGAGCTCAAGCGCCGCGTGGGCGGGCAGACCATGCAGGTCCGGCCGAGCGCGCGAGGGGACTTCGAGGCGGTGGCGCGGATCCTGACCGAGCTGACCGGCGCCGAACCCGGCCGCGACCACGACGCCGGGCTGCTCACCGCGCCCGTGGGCGATCCGGTCCTGTTGTCCACAGTGGTCCGCAAACTGGACGAAGCCGGCATCACCGCCGACGAACTGGCACTGCGCCTGCCCAGCCTGGACGAGGTCTTCCTGGCGCTGACCGGGAAACCGGCCGAGGAGACCGCACCCGAAAGGAGCCTGGTGTGACCACCGCCGTTGCCGGCCCGCCCCGGCGGATCGGCCCGGGCACCGCCCTGCAGGACGGGTTCACGCTCGCCTGGCGGGGCGTGCTGAAGATCCGCAAGAACCCCGAGCAGCTGCTGGACGTGACCCTCCAGCCGATCCTGTTCCTGCTGATGTTCGGCTACCTGTTCGGCGGTGCGATCGCCGGCAGCACGAGCGCCTACCTGCAGGCACTGGTGCCCGGTCTGATGGTGCAGAACACGGTGTTCGCCAGCATGGCCACCGGCACCTCGCTCAACACCGACGTCGCGAAGGGCGTGTTCGACCGGTTCCGCAGCATGCCGATCGCGCGGTCGGCCCCGCTCGTCGGGGCGGTGCTGTCGGACGTGGTGCGCTACGCGGTGGCGCTCGCGGTGCTGCTGGTCACCGGCACGATCATGGGTTACCGGCTGCACGCCGGCCCGGGTGCGCTGCTGGTCGCCGTCGCGTTGATGCTGCTCGCCGGGTTGTGCTTCTGCTGGATCGCCGTCTTCGCCGGGATGCTCCTGCGCAGCCCGGGAGCCGTGCAGGGCGTGATGGTGGCGGTGATGATGCCGATCACCTTCGGCAGCAACGTGTTCGTCCCGTCCGGGACGATGCCCGGCTGGCTGCGGGCGTGGTCGGAGGTCAGTCCGGTCAGCCTGCTCACCGAGACGATGCGCGGGCTGCTGGGCGGCGGCCCGGTCGCCGGGCCGCTGCTGGGCGCGCTGGCCTGGCTGGCCGGGATCGTGGTGGTGTTCTTCCCGCTCGCGATGCGTGCCTACCGGAACCGGGTGGCCTGACCGCCCGCGACGGGTCTCCGCCGGGGCTGGGGGTCGGCGGAGGCCCGTCAGCGCAGCCGGTCGGCCACCGCGTCCTCGAGCGCCTCGACCGCGCGGTCGCTGGGCAGCTCCGCGCCGCGCCGGTAGGCGGACTCGTAGCCGTCCATGCCGAGTTCCTCGCGAAGCTCGGCGACCACCGCGCGCAGCTCCGGGTCCCCGTCGTCGAACGCGCCGCGGATCGCCGCGGTCAGCCCGAGCACCCAGGCGGCACGCTCGAAATCGCGGTCGGCGTGGCACAGCCGGGCGACCACGGTGGCCGCGCGCGCCACGTCCGGCAGGTCCCGGCGCCGCCTCGACGAGCGCAACGGCTCCGGCAGCAACCGCCACGCCTCGGCGGTGCGGCCCTCGCTCGCCAGCAGCGATGCCCCGGAGACCGCGAGCAGTTCCGCCGCCATCTCCGCCGGGAACGCGACCCGGTGCCCGTTGGCCGCCAGCCAGGCGTGTGCCGCGCGCGCCACGTCGAGCTTTCCGCACCGGCGGGCCACCTCGAGCTTCCGGAACGCGATCATCGCCTGCCGGTCGATCTTGTCACCCGCCAGCCGCTCCGCCTCGGTGAGATCCCGCCACGCCGCGTCGGCGTCCCCGGCCCGCGCCCGCTCCTCCGCGAGCCGGGTCAGCTGCTGCACCGCGTCGTCGGCCGAGGACAGTTCGCGGGCTATCCGCAGCCCTTCCTCGAACCCCGCGATCGCTGCCAGGTGGTCACCGCGCAGCGAATGCGCTTCCGCCTGCATCGCCACGGTCATCGCGGTTCCCCACCGGTCACCGCACTCGCGGAACCCGGCCAGTCCCCGGTCGCGGGCGCGGGCACCCCGCTCACGATCGCCCTGCTGGTCCGCCAGGAACCCCTCCACCCAGCTCGCGCACGCGATCGTCCACGGATCGCCGCTGCGCCGCGCCCGGGCCAGTTCGCGTTCGGCCAGCTCCCGGTGCCCGCCGAGGTAGCAGCTCATCGGCAGGGCCAGCGCCAGCATCGGGTACCGCTCCACCGCACCGCTGCGCACGCACTCCTCGACCAGGTCGGGCAGGTCGTCGCGCCGGATAGCGGGCATGCTCGTCATCAGCGTGTGCATGATCGTGATGCACGCGTGCGCGTCCGCGGGCAGGCCCGGCAGCCGCAGCACCTCCTCCAGCAGGGGCGCCGGCTCGGCGTTGAAACCGCGGATCACCCAGTACCACTGGGTGGCGAGGATCAGCCGCGCCGCGGTCTCCGAGTCCCCTTCGTCGAGGGCGCGGCGCAGCGCGGACATGATGTTGTCGTACTCGGCGCCGAACGTCTCGAGCGCGCGGACCTGCTCGTGCGCGCGGAGTTTCGGCTCGTTCTCCTCCGCCAGCGCGAGGAAGTACCCGGCGAAGCGCCGCGTCACCGCCACCCGTTCCCCAGCCTCGTCGAGCCGCTCGGCGCCGTACGCGCGGAGGGTCTCCAGCATCCGGTACCGCGGCTCACCGGCCGTCGCGACCGCGTCCACGATGGACTTCTCGACCAGTGATCCGAGCACGTACAGCACGTCCTCGGCCGGCAGCAGCTCGTCGGCGCACACGGCCTCGGCCGAGGCGACCGTGGCGCCACCGGCGAACATCGACAACCGCCGGGCCAGGATCCGCTCCGGCTTCTCCAGCAGGTCCCAGCTCCACTCGACCACCGCCCGCAGCGTGCGCTGACGCGGCATCGCCGTGCGGCTGCCGGAGTTCAGCAGCCGGAAGCGGTCGTCCAGGCGGCGCGCGATCTGCTCCGCGGTCATCGACCGCAGCCGGGCGGCGGCCAGCTCCAGTGCGAGCGGCATCCCGTCCAGGCGCTCGCAGATCTCCGTCACCGCATCCGCGGTGGACCCCGCCGGCGTGAAACCCGGGCGCACCGCGACGGCCCGTTCGGTGAACAACCGCACCGCCTCGGCGACCTCCAGCGGGCCGACCTGGCACAACGCCTCGCCCGTGATCGCGAGCGGTTCCCGGCTGGTGGCGAGGATGCGCAACCCGGGCACGCGGGCGAGCAGCTGGAACGCCACCTCCGCCACCGTTTCCACGACGTGCTCGCAGTTGTCCAGCACCAGCAACGCGTCACCGCCGTCCAGCCGCGCCACGATCTGGGCCATCGCGTCCACCGGCACGCGCGGCGCGCTGGTCACCCGGAAGTCCAGCGGCCCCAATGCGCCGAGGATCGCCGCCGGCACGTCTCCGGCGTCCCGCACACCCGCGAGCGCGACGAACCACACGCGCCCGGGGCCGTGTGCCGGATCGCGCTCCGCCGCCTCGGTCGCCAGACGGGTCTTGCCCGCGCCACCGGGGCCGACGAGGGTGACGAGCCGCGCGGACGACAACGCCCGCGCCACCCGGTCCAGCTCGCGTTCGCGGCCGACGAAGCTGGTCAGCCGCACCGGCAGGGTGGACTCGGCACGCGGTGGTGTCACCTCGCCGCGCAGGACCTTCAGGTGCGTCTCGCTGAGCTCGGCGGACGGGTCGACGCCCAGCTCCTCGGCGAGCGTGGCGCGGATCCGGTCGAAGACGGCCAGCGCGTCGGCCTGTCGCCCGCTCGCCGCCAGCGCGCGCATGCGCAGTGCGGCGAGCCGTTCCCGCATCGGATGCGCGTCCGCGGCCGCCTTCAGGTCGGCGAGCACCTCGGCGTGGCGGCCGAGGGCCAGCTCGGCCTCGAACCGGTCCTCCCGGGCCGCGAGGCGCAGGTCGTCCAGCCGGGTGACCGGCGCCTGCGCGAACGGGGCGTCGCGCACGCCGGTCAGTGCCTCCCCGCGCCACAACGCCAGGGCCTCGGCGAGAACCGCGGCAGCCTCCGCGTGCCGGCCGGCCGCCAGTTCGCGGCGCCCGCGCCCGGCGAGTTCCTCGAAGCGGTGGGTGTCGACCTCGGCGTCCAGCGTGTAGCCGCCGGGCGAGGAGCGGACCGTGCCCGCGCCGCCCAGCGCCCGGCGCAGCCGCGAGACCAGGGACTGTAGTGCGTTGCCGGCGTCCGCGGGTGGGTCGGCGCCCCACAGGCCGTCGATGAGCGCGCCGGTACCGACCGCGCGGCCGGGATCGAGCGCGAGCCGGGCGAGGAGCATGCGCAGCCGGGCGCCGCCGATGTCGATCGGCGTGCCGTCGTCCGCCTGGGCCCGCACCGGGCCGAGCAGTGCCACCCGCACGGGTACCACTGTTCCAGATCGCGGCGCGGCCTCACTGGTCCCGGACATACGAGTGCCCCCAGGGAAGTCCCTGGGGGCACTCGCGCGATCGGCTGGTCGATCAGCGCTCGCCTTCGGCGTCGTCCTCGTGGCCCGCGCCGATGCTCACCGGCGGGGCGTCGGGGACCTCGGCCGGCTTCGGCTCGCCGCGGAAGACGAAGCGCGCCTCGTCGTCGCGGTCCTCCGGGTTGCCGCTCCAGCCCTCGACGTCGACGATCACGATCTGACCCGGCTCGATCTCGCCGAACAGGATCTTCTCGGACAGCTGGTCCTCGATCTCCCGCTGGATGGTCCGGCGCAGCGGACGGGCACCGAGCACCGGGTCGAAGCCGCGCTTCGCGAGCAGCGCCTTCGCCTTGTCGGTCAGCTCGATGGCCATGTCCTTGGCCTTCAGCTGGGTCTCCACCCGCGTCACCATCAGGTCGACCATCTCGATGATCTGCTCCTGGGTGAGCTGGTGGAAGACGATGATGTCGTCGATCCGGTTCAGGAACTCCGGCCGGAAGTGCTTCTTCATCTCCTCGTTGACCTTCTGCTTCATCTTCTCGTAGCGCGATCCCTCGTCGCCACCGGAAGAGAAGCCCAGGCTGACGGTCTTGGAGATGTCCGACGTGCCCAGGTTCGAGGTGAAGATCAGCACCGTGTTCTTGAAGTCGACCGTGCGGCCCTGACCGTCGGTGAGGCGGCCGTCCTCGAGGACCTGCAACAGGGTGTTGTAGATCTCCTGGTGGGCCTTCTCGATCTCGTCGAACAGGACCACCGAGAACGGCTTGCGGCGCACCTTCTCGGTGAGCTGGCCGCCCTCCTCGTAGCCGACGTACCCCGGAGGGGCACCGAACAGCCGCGAGGCGGTGTAGCGGTCGTGGAACTCGCCCATGTCGATCTGGATCAGGGCGTCGTCCTCGCCGAACAGGAACTCGGCCAGCGCCTTGGACAGCTCGGTCTTACCGACACCGGACGGGCCGGCGAAGATGAACGAGCCGGACGGGCGCTTCGGGTCCTTCAGGCCGGCACGGGTGCGGCGGATCGCCTGGGAGACGGCCCGGACGGCGTCCTCCTGGCCGATGATCCGCTTGTGCAGCTCGTCCTCCATGCGGAGCAGACGCGTGGTCTCCTCCTCGGTGAGCTTGAACACCGGGATGCCGGTCCAGTTGGCGAGGACCTCGGCGATCTGCTCGTCGTCAACCTCGGCGACGACGTCCAGGTCACCGTCCTTCCACTGCTTCTCCCGCTCGGACTTCTGCGCGAGCAGGTTCTTCTCCTCGTCACGCAGCCGCGCGGCGCGCTCGAAGTCCTGCGCGTCGATCGCGGACTCCTTGTCGCGGCGGACCTTGGCGATCTTCTCGTCGAACTCGCGCAGGTCCGGCGGAGCCGTCATGCGGCGGATGCGCATGCGGGCACCGGCCTCGTCGATCAGGTCGATCGCCTTGTCCGGCAGGAACCGGTCGTTGATGTACCGGTCGGCCAGGGTGGCCGCGGCGACCAGCGCGGAGTCGGTGATCGACACCCGGTGGTGCGCCTCGTAGCGGTCCCGCAGGCCCTTGAGGATCTCGATGGTGTGCTCGAGCGAGGGCTCGCCGACCTGGATCGGCTGGAAGCGGCGCTCCAGCGCGGCGTCCTTCTCGATGTACTTGCGGTACTCCTCGAGCGTGGTGGCGCCGATGGTCTGCAGCTCGCCACGGGCCAGCATCGGCTTGAGGATCGACGCGGCGTCGATCGCACCCTCGGCGGCACCCGCGCCGACGAGCGTGTGCAGCTCGTCGATGAACAGGATGATGTCGCCGCGCGTCTTGATCTCCTTGAGCACCTTCTTCAGGCGCTCTTCGAAGTCACCGCGGTAGCGGGAACCGGCGACCAGGGAGCCCAGGTCGAGCGTGTAGAGCTGCTTGTCCTTGAGCGTCTCGGGCACCTCGCCCTTGACGATGTTCTGGGCCAGGCCCTCGACGACGGCGGTCTTGCCGACGCCGGGCTCGCCGATCAGCACCGGGTTGTTCTTGGTGCGGCGGGACAGCACCTGCATGACCCGCTCGATCTCCTTGCCGCGCCCGATCACCGGGTCCAGCTTGCCCTCACGCGCCGACTGGGTGAGGTTGCGGCCGAACTGGTCGAGCACCAGCGACGACGACGGGGTGCCCTCGCCACGGCCGGCGCCGGCCTCGGCCGGCTCCTTGCCCTGGTAGCCGGACAGCAGCTGCAGCACCTGCTGGCGCACCCGGTTGAGGTCCGCGCCGAGCTTGACGAGCACCTGCGCGGCGACGCCCTCGCCCTCGCGGATCAGGCCGAGCAGGATGTGCTCGGTGCCGATGTAGTTGTGGCCGAGCTGCAGCGCCTCGCGCAGCGACAGCTCGAGCACCTTCTTGGCACGCGGGGTGAACGGGATGTGCCCGCTCGGCGCCTGCTGGCCCTGGCCGATGATCTCCTCGACCTGCTGACGGACGCCTTCCAGCGCGATACCCAACGATTCGAGCGCCTTGGCGGCGACACCCTCACCCTCGTGGATCAGGCCCAGGAGGATGTGCTCGGTGCCGATGTAGTTGTGGTTGAGCATCCGGGCCTCTTCCTGGGCCAGGACGACCACCCGCCTCGCGCGGTCGGTGAACCTCTCGAACATTCCCACTCCCTCGACTGCTGCGCCGGCGGTGAGCACCCATCACGTGGCGATGGATTCAGCACCGTGAGTCCACTGTAGTAGCCAGGCGGTCCCGCCGGACTACCACTGGGGCGGATTAGGTCACAGCTGGTGTAGACGCCGGACGTGCCCGGCGATGAGTCTGCGCTGGTCGCTGACGTAAGAGTCCAACGCACGGCTTCTCCCGGCGATTCCACGGGCCCGGGTTTGTCCGCTCACCGCGAACACCCCGGCGGGTACCGGAACTGGCGCGCGCGGCCGCGACGAGTAAGGTAAGGCGAACCTAATTACCCGGATGGAGCAGGGAGGTCCGCCATCGACACGGCCCTGAAGGCGGTGGGTGCGCCGGATGCCCTCGGCGCGTCGATCACCCGGGTGGCCGCCCGCCAGGACCGCTTGGAGCTGCGCACCGACGTGCCGGCGACGGGTACCTGGCAGCGCTGCAGCGATCTGCTGGACGACCCGGCGCGGTTCGACGTGTGGCGCAAGCTGCTCGGCGACTGGCTGCGGGCGCAGTTCGGCCAAGCACCCGAGCGGACGACGGCCGGGTTCGTCATGTCGTGGTACCTGCACGTGCCCGCGTTCACCGCTGCGTTGCTGCTCCATCACGAACGGCGAGTACCCACGCTGCGGCCGGGTGAACTCGCGTTCCGGCTGTGCGCGGACCGCCCGCACCCGGAAGGCGTGGCGGTGCTGGGCGAGCAGTTCTACTGCCTGCCCGGCGACCCGGGGGCCGGCCTGCCCCAGGCGACCGTGGTGGCCGACGAGCGGGCACTGGCCGCGGTGCTGCGCGCCAGGTACACGGCGCACGCGGCGCGGTTCGTGCAGGCGTACGCGCCGGTGAGCCGGCTGGGGCGGCGCACGCTCTGGGCCGCGGCGACGGACGCCCTGGACAGCACGTTGTGGTGGTCCGGGTCGTACGCCGGCGACGAGGACGCCGGCGTCGCCGACGCCCGCCTGGTGCTCGACGAGCACCACCCGCCGCTCACCGCATCCAGCCGGCTGCGGCGGTCGGAACAGGGGTGGGCCCGGCGGCGGGAGAGCTGCTGCTTCTCCTACCTGCTCCCGGAGCAGCCGCTGTGCGACGGCTGCCCCCGCACCTGCCGCCGGTGACCTCCGCAACATTCCCCGCTGCCGCCGTGGGCACTCACGACCGGCGGGCCGTCACGCGCCGGGCCGCTGCCAGGCCGGATCCCGGCCGGTGAGGGCCAGCACGCGGTCCAGCACCGGCGCGTCGGCAGGGCAGGGCACCGCGGGGCCGAAGACCTTCATCTCCCGTGCCTGATCGGCCAACCCCTGGGCGGAGGTGAACAGCGCCTCCGCCACGTCCGCGTCGACCACCGGCGACTGCCCGGTCGCCCGCGCCAGGTCCCAGCCGTGCACCACCCACTCGGTCAGCACCATTTCGGCGATCATCCGCGCCGGCATCTCCGCCGAGCCGAACTTCGTCGTCCCCGCCAGCGCTCCCGGTCGCCCGCAGGCGTCCACAAGATCATCCACAAGGGTGCACAGATCACCCAGCCAGTCACCGCGGGTGAGGTCCGCGTCCCGCTCTCCCCCGACCGCGGCGGGCGCCGGCTCCCGCCGCAGGGCCGCCGCGAGCCACGGCCCCCAATGAAGAAGGTGGTTGAGCAGGGCACGCACGTCGTATTCGGTGCACGGCGTGCGGTTGCCGAGTTGCCCGGGTTCGACGGCGCGGAGCAGGCGGGTGAACTCGCGCGCCGCGCGGTCGAGCATCGATCGAAGGTCCGTCATGCCCCCATTCAGCCGAATCGCGCCACCGATGTCTTGAACAAAGGCGACAGGTACTCACGAATGACCACCAGGATAGAACTGCGTTCAACCGCGACGCGCCGTGAAAAAAGCCGCCGGGAATCCCCGGCGGCCCTTCCACGCCCCTCATTGCCCGAGCTCAGTTCTTCTTGTGGTAGGCCTCCACCACCTCGGACGGGATACGGCCGCGGTCGGAAACCTGGAAGCCGTTCTTCCGTGCCCAGGCGCGAATTGCCTGGTTCTGCTCGCGATCGACCGAGGCGGGCCGGCCGGGCGCCTTACCCGCCGGCGGGCGGCCCGCCGAGCCGCGCTTGCGGCCACCGGCACGCCGCGCGTGCTCGACGTACTGGGCCAGCGCGTCACGGAGCTCTTCGGCGTTTTCCGCCGAGAGGTCGATCTGGTACGAGATGCCGTCAAGTCCGAACTCGACGGTCTCGTCCGCCTCCGAGCCGTCGATGTCGTCGATGAGCGACACCAGCACCTTCTGTGCCATGTGTTTCCTCCCGTTTGGGCCAGCCGCGAATGATCGGGCAGGGGCAGGCGCCCTGACCAGAACCCAATGACTAGGACATTAATACCTGGAATCAGGGCGGCACGCAAATCGCCTTACCGATACCGCACCCGGTGTGTTGCGTAACTATTCGGGCCGCACCAGCGGGAAGAGGATCGTCTCCCGGATGCCGAGACCGGTGAGCGCCATCAGCAGGCGATCGACGCCCATTCCGACGCCACCACTCGGTGGCATTCCGTACTCGAGCGCACGCAGGAAATCCTCGTCCAGGCGCATCGCTTCACTATCGCCGGCTGCGGCGCGGCGGGCCTGGTCCACCAATCTTTCCCGCTCGATCACCGGATCGACGAGCTCGGAGTACCCGGTGGCCAACTCGAATCCGCGGACGTAGAGGTCCCACTTCTCGGCCACCCCGGGCTTGCTGCGGTGCTGGCGGGTCAGCGGCGAGGTTTCGATCGGGAAATCCCGCACGAAAGTCGGGGCGTGCAGGTGGTCGCCCACGAGGTGCTCCCACAGTTCCTCGACCAGCTTCCCGTGGCCCAGTTTCGGGTCGACCTCCAGACCACGGGCCTCGGCGAACCCGCGCAGCTTTTCCGCCGGGGTCTGCGGCGTGACCTCCTCGCCCAGCGCGTCCGACAACGAGTCGTACATGCTCAGCGACGTCCACTCGCCGGACAGGTCGTAGGTGCTGCCGTCGGCCAGCGTGACCTCCAGGCTCCCGAAAACCGCCTGCGCGGCTTCCTGGATGAGCTCACGGGTCATCACCGCGTTGGTGTCGTATGTGGCGTACGCCTCGTAGTACTCCAACATCGCGAATTCCGGCGAATGCGAGGAGTCGCTGCCCTCGTTGCGGAAGTTCCGGTTGATCTCGAAGACCTTCTCGATCCCGCCCACCACGCAGCGCTTCAGGAACAGCTCCGGCGCGATCCGCAGATACAGGTCGATGTCGAACGCGTTCGAATGGGTGACGAACGGGCGCGCCGAAGCCCCACCGTGGAGGGTCTGCAGCATCGGCGTTTCCACCTCGGTGAAACCGCGCCGGTGGAAGGATTCCCGCAGCGAGCGCACCACGGCCGCGCGCGTGCGCACCACATCGCGCGCCTGCTCGCGCAGGATCAGGTCGACATAACGCTGCCGGACACGTGTCTCCTCGGCCAGGTCCTTGTGCGCGACCGGGAGCGGGCGCAACGCCTTCGCGGCCATGCGCCATTCGTCGGCCATCACGGAGAGCTCACCGCGCTTGGAGGTGATGACCTCGCCGCGGACGAACACGTGGTCGCCGAGGTCGACATCGCCCTTCCACGCGGCCAGGGCCTCCTCGCCGACCTTCGCCAGGCTGATCATGGCCTGCAGTTCGGTGCCGTCACCGCCGCGCAGCGTGGCGAAGCACAGCTTGCCGGTGTTGCGCAGGTACATCACGCGCCCGGTCACGCCGACGATCTCGCCGGTCGCGGTGTCCGGCGGCAGGTCCGGGTGCGCCGCGCGCACCTGCGCGAGCGTGTGGGTGCGCGGCACCTCCACCGGGTACGGCTCCACACCCTCCGCGAGCAGGCGATCGCGCTTGGCCCGCCGGACCCGCATCTGTTCGGGCAGGTCGTCAGCGGGCACGGGGCGATCCGGGGAGGGGGAATCCGTCATGCGCACAGGGTACGAACCCCGCTTCCGGCTGGGCCAACCGGATTACCTGTATCGGCCGGTCGAGATCACCGATAGCATCGCGCGGGTGGGCGAAGCCACTTCCGCGGCGGAACGTGACCTCTGGAACCGGCGCTCCCGCTCATTCGGGGGACGGGCCGCGGACTACGCGCGGCACCGTCCGGACTACCCGCTCGACGCGCTGCATTGGGCATTGCCACCGCGGGCCGCCGAAGTGGTGGATCTCGGCGCGGGCACCGGAAAGCTCACCGGCGGACTGCGCGCGCTCGGCCTCCGGGTCACGGCCGTGGAACCGGACCCGGAGATGCGAGCCGAATTCGGCCGGCACCACCCGGACGTGCCGATCCTGGACGGCACGGCCGAACTGATTCCGCTGCCCGGTTCCAGCGTCGATGCGGTGCTCGCCGGTCAGGCGTTCCACTGGTTCGACGCCGAGGCCGCGCTCACCGAAATCGCGCGGGTGCTGCGTCCGGGCGGGGTGGTCGCCGGGCTGTGGAACGGCAACGACGAATCCGTCCCGTGGGTCGCCGAACTGGCGCGGGTCGCGGGCTTCGCCTCCCGCGCGCGGTCGGTAGCGAACCTGGTCGAGCACCCCGCGTTCGGCCCGGTCGAGGAAACCGCCTTTCCGCACGCCCACCGCCGCACGCCCGAAAGCCTGGTCGAAACGATTTCCACGCACTCGTACCTGCTCGTCGCCGATGCGGCCGAGCGCGCCGCGGCCCGGGCCCGGATGCTGGATTTCCTGCGCACCCACCCGGCCACCACCGGCGGCGAATTCGACCTGCCGCTCGTCACCACCGTCCGGCGGGCGGTACGCCGCGACGCGGGCCGCTCCCGGAACACGCCCTAACGCGTCTGCCGTTCGAAGGCGAGCCGCAGGCCGAGCAGGGTCAGATCCGGCACGTGCTCGGTGATCGTCTCCGACTCGCCGATCACCAGCGGCGCGAGCCCGCCGGTACCGAGCACGGTGACCGGTTCGTGGGTGCGCGCGGTCAGTTCCCGCACGATCCGCCGCACCAGACCGTCGACCTGGCCGGCGAACCCGAACACGATGCCGGACTGCAAGCACTCCACCGTGTTCTTCCCGATCACCGACCGCGGCCGGGCGAGCTCGACCTTGCGCAGTGCCGCGGCCCGCGCGGCCAGCGCGTCCACCGAGATCTCGATGCCCGGCGCGAACGCGCCACCGAGGAACTCACCCTTCGCCGAGATCACGTCGACGTTGGTCGAGGTCCCGAAGTCGACCACCACGCAGGCGGTGCGGTAGAGGTGGTGCGCGGCGAGGGTGTTGACCAGCCGGTCCGCCCCCACCTCCCGCGGGTTGTCGACCAGCAGCGGGACGCCGGTGCGCACGCCGGGCTCGACGACCACCTTCGGCACCCGCGGGTAGTAGCGGCCGAGCATCACCCGCATCTCCCGCAGCACCGCCGGCACGGTCGACAGGGCGCTGATCCCCGTGATCGCGTCGGCGTGCGCGCCCAGCAGCCCGCGCATGGTCAGCGCCAGCTCGTCGGCGGTCATCTGCGCGTCGGTCCGCATGCGCCAGTCGCGGACCAGCTTCGCCGTGTCCCCCCGGCCCTCGTAGAGGCCGAGCACGATGTTCGTGTTGCCGACGTCGATCGCCAGGAGCACCGCGGCTCAGCTCTCGGCGTGCAGCAGCGCGTCGAGGCGCGCCGCGTCCACGGTCTCGGCGACCGGGAACGGGTTCTCCCGGTCCGGCGACCCGATCGGGATGCTGCCGCTGACCAGCCCCGAGCCCGCGGGTGCGTGGCCGGGATCGCTGCCGGAGTGCTTGATGCGGTTCTCGTCGTCGACGAAAACGATCCGCGGCCGGTAGGTGGCCGCCTCGGCGTTGTCCATCTGCCCGTAGGCGATCATGATCACCAGGTCGCCCGGGTGGACGAGGTGGGCGGCCGCGCCGTTGATGCCGATGACGCCGCTGTCCCGCTCGCCGGGGATCACGTAGGTCTCCAGGCGCGCGCCGTTCGTCACGTCCACAATGGACACTAGTTCGCCGGGCAGCAGGTCGGCCGCCTCCATCAGCGTCTCGTCGATCGTGACCGACCCGACGTAGTGCAGGTTGGCCTGGGTGACCGTCGCGCGATGGATCTTCGACTTCAGCATCGTGCGGTACATGGTTATCTCTCTTCCTCCGACGCGCCCAGCACCACCGGGACGTTGTCGATCAGCCGGGTCCGCCCGACGCGGGCGGCGATCAGCAACCGTGCTTCCCCATCGACGGGTGCGGGACCGAGATCGGTTCCGCGCAACTCGAGATAATCGACGGCGACCTCGGGACGGGCGGCCAGCGTGTCCCGCGCCGCCGCGAGCACCGCCTCCGCCCCGCGCGGCCCGGCGTGCCCGCCCGCGGCCAGCGCCGCCGACAGCACCACGGCCGATTCCCGCTGTTCGGGCGCGAGGTAGACGTTGCGGGAGGACAACGCCAGCCCGTCGGTCTCCCGGACGGTCGGCACCCCGATCACGCGGACGTCGAGATCGAGGTCACGCACCATCCGCTTGATCAGGACCAGCTGCTGGTAGTCCTTCTCGCCGAAGAACGCGTAGTCGGGCGTGACGATGTTGAACAGCTTCGCCACCACCGTCAGCACCCCGGCGAAGTGCCCGGGGCGGTGGGCGCCCTCCAGCTCGTCGCCGAGCGGACCCGGGTGCAGGGTCACCGCGTGGCCCTCGGCGTACAGGTCGCCGACCTTCGGCACGAACGCGATCTCCACGCCGTCCTCGGCGAGGATCGCCAGGTCCCGCTCCAGGGGGCGCGGGTACGCGTCGAAGTCCTCACCCTCACCGAACTGCAACGGGTTCACGAAGATCGACACCGCCACGACGGTGTTCGGCAGCCGCTTGGCGCGGCGGACGAGCTCACGGTGCCCGGCGTGCAGGGCGCCCATCGTGGGCACCAGCGCGACCTTGCGGCCGACCGAGCGGAGCGCGGCGGTGACCCGGTGGACGTCGCCGGGCGTCTGGAACGTGTTCAGCCGCCCGCGGCTGAATTTGGGTGTGGTCACGGGTTTCCCGGCCCTTCCAGGAGTTCGGTGATGTCGGCGGCGGCACCGGCGTCGAGCAGGCCGGCCGCTTCCGCGCGCCGCGCGGTGCGCCGCGCGAGTGCGGTGTAGGCGGGCACGATCGCGGGCTCGGTGGCTTCGAGCACCTCGAGGTGCGTGCGCAGCGTACCGGTGTCGCCGCGGGCGACCGGACCGGTCAGGGCGCGGTCGCCGTGGCGCAGCGCGTTGTCCAGCGCGGCGGACAACAGTGGGCCGAGCATGCGCTCGGCGTTGGCGATTCCCGCGCTCCGCAACAGGTCCACGCAGTCGTCGACCAGGGTGATCAGGTGGTTGGCGCCGTGCGCGAGCGCCGCGTGGTAGAGCGGCCGGGCGGCTTCCGGCACGCGCACCGGCTCCGCGCCCATCTCCACCGTCAGCGCCTCGCCGACGTTCCACGCCGCCTCGTCGCCGGCCTCGGCGGTGACGCCCACGCTGCACGCGGTCAGCCGGTCCAGATCCTCGGAGCGGCCGGTGAACGTCATCACCGGGTGCAGGGCCAGCGGCAGCGCACCGGCTTCCGCCGCGGGCGCGAGCACGTCGAGACCGTGCGCGCCGGAGGTGTGCACGACGATCTGACCCGGCCGCCAGGATCCGGTGGCGGCCAGCCCGCGGACCAGGCCGGCGAGCTCGTCGTCGGGTACCGCGAGCAGCACGAGATCGGTGGAGGTGGCGACCTGGTCCGGCGGTGCCAGCGGGACGCCGGGCAGCATGCGCTCGGCACGGGCCTGGGAGGCGGCGGAGATACCGGAGGCGGCGACCACGGTGTGCCCTGCGCGGGCCAGCGCGGCGCCGACGACGCTGCCCACGCGGCCGGCGGAGATCACTCCGACGCCGAGCCGGGCGGGCCGGCTCACGGCGTGCCCCTGTGGACGCTCATGGCAGCAGAACTCCTCAGCTCGTTCCAGTCCCGCTCCGCTCGCAGGTACCGGACGACGGGGCGAGGGTAGCTCGCGGGTACGCCACCGGTCGGGCGCAGGTGACCAGCTTCACCCGACCCGGTTCACCGGGAGTGCTCACCCTCACCCGCCAGCCGCACCGCGTCGGCGCGGGAACTGCGCAGCGTGGCGAGCAGTTCCCGCTTGCGCTGCTCGTGGTCCGGGGTGCCCGCGCGGCGGCGCAGGAAGGCGAGTTCAGTCACGCTCGCCTGGTACCGGGCGACGGCTTTCGCCGCGGCCCGCCCGGACTGTTGCCGGGCCTCGCGGCGCCACTCGCGACGGCCGGCGAGCGTGGACAGCAACTCGACCTCCGACGGCGCGATGAGCCGCGCCTGCACCATCGCGGGCAGTGCGGCGGTGACGATTCGTTGTTCGCGCCGGCGTTGCAGGAGGATGAGCAGCACGACCGCGACGAACAGCGGAACCATGATCAGGAAGTAGACGTTGAGGAACGTCTTCGCGCCGCCGAGGACCGCCGCCCCGTTCCACAGGGCGTGCAGCAGGACGGCGGCGAGGTAACCGCCGAGCGGAGCGAGGATCTTGACCGTCCGGTTGTCGGCCCGGGCGGCGTAGCCGAGACCGATGCCGGTCAGCGCGGCGAACAGCGGGTGGGTGAACGGCGACATCACGCCGCGCAGCACGAACGCGGCGACCACCCCGGTGCTGGTGGCGTCGCCGAAGCCGTAGTCGGCGAAGGCGCGGCCGAAGTAGTAGATGTTCTCGGAGAAGGCGAATCCGGCGGCGGTGAACCCGGCGTAGACGATGCCGTCGATGATCCCGTCGAACTCGTCGGCGCGCCGCAGCAGCACGACGAGCACGAACGACGCCTTCGCGGCTTCCTCGACGAGCGGGGCGGACAGGAGCGCGCTGAGTTTGCTGCCGCGTCCCTCGCCGAGCAGCAGGTCGCCGACCGTTTCGGCGGTGTTGTTGATCAGCAGGGCGGTGATCGCGGCAAGGCAGGCGCCCCAGAAGAAGGCGACGAGCAGCAACTTCGCCGGCTCCGGTTCCCAGCGGTCGACCCACAGGATGGCGGCCACGACGACCGCGACCGGAACCAGCGCCGCGGCGACGCCGATGGCCACCGCGAGCGGGCCCACCTGCGCCGTGACCACGCCGAGCACGGTGAGGCCGCACGCGGCCAGCACGACGAGGCCGAGCACGGGCAGGAGCACGGTGAGCCTGCGAGGGGGTGCCGTCACAGCCGGGCACTTTACGGTGACCGGTCGACCGGGCGAGCGCCTGTCCGGCGTCCGGACGATCATCGCGTTTCACGACGGAGGCTGCCCGGACGGGCAACCGGCGGGGTGTCAGTCCTCGGCGCGGCGGCGGCGTCGCGGAGTCGCCGTCTTGCCGTTGGCGGCCAGCAGTTCGCTCACCGAGCGCCCCGCGGAGTGCGAGCCGGTGTCCTCGTCCACCACGGCGCGGCGGCCGGCTCGCGGATCATCCGCGTCGGGCTTCGCGCGGCGGCCGGTGGCCGTCCGGGACGGGGTTTCGCCATCCGAGCGGTGACGGCGGCCGGTCGGCTCCTCGGCCGCGCGGCCCGTCGTGGCTTCCGCGGAACGCCGGCCCGAGATGGCCGCGCCGGACCGGTACCCGCTGGAATCGGCCGACCGGCGGCCCGTGACCGCGGCGCCGGCCGTGGACCGGCGTGAGGCTGTCGCCCGTTCCTCCTCCGGCTCGTCGGCGATGCGCGGCGCTTCGCTCTCCACCGGTCGGCGACGGCGGCCGGTGGGCGCCTCGTCCTCCTCGGCCCGGCGACGGCGGCCACCCGGCCGGCCCTGCTGCGCCAGCTTCCGGACCTCGACCGGCAGGGTCTCGTTGATCGCGGGGTGGTCCTCCGGTACCGCCGGTTTCCCGGGTTCCGGCTCGTTCCGCGGCGGCTCCGCCCGGGAACCCTCGTCACGGGCGGCCTCGCCACGCGGCTGGGCGACCGACGGCTGCACCGGGCGCGTCACGCGCGTCGGGAACGCCGCGGACAGGTTGGCCGCCGGACGTTCCGCGCGCGGCGGGCGGTCCGGTTCGACGACCTTGGCGACCTCCGTCGGCTGCTCGACGCGCGGCAGTTCGCGCTTGACGGGCGCCGTGGCGGCGGGCGGGCGGGCGCGTTCCGGACGATTGGGCGCGGGACGGCTCGGCTCGACCGGCCGGGCCTGCGGGCGCTCCGGCTTCTTCGCCGCCGGTTGCACCCGGGTCCGTTCCGCGTCCACGGGTTCGGCGTTGACGACCCGGCGCGCGGGCAGGTCCAGCGACACCTCGGGCCGCCGCGGCTCCGGCGCGCTCGGCCGGCCACCGCTGCGCGCCGCCTCCTTCTCCCGCACGCGCTCGATGAATTCGGTGGGCCGGTCGGCACCCTCCCGCTTCGTGGCGGCGGCGATCTGCACCGGCTTGGCCGGGCCGGGCTCGACGACCCGCTGCTCCTCGCGCAGCGCCCGCATGCGGGTGGCCTGCGCGGTCAGCGCCACGCGCTCGAGCAGCACCTCGCCACCGAAGAGGTTCTGCAGGTTGTCCCGCAGGGACGCGATTTCCGCACGCAGGGCGTCCAGCTCGCTGCGCGACTCGGACTCGATGCGCTGCCGCGTCTCGGCTTCGACCTCCAGCTCGAACTCGCGCCGCGCGGCGATCTCGCGCTCGAGCTCCAGCTCGTAGACCTCCTGCGCCTGCGCGACCGCCTCCTCGGTGTCGGTCGCCTGGCGGCGGTACCGCACCGCGAGGAAAGCGCCGATCAGCGCCGCCCACAGCGCCGCGACGATCCCCAGCCGCATGAAGCGCACGTCGTCGGCCAGCACCAGCGGAATCGTGGCGCCGACCACGAGGACCAGGCCGATGAGAAACCACGGCCTGGTCACGACGCGGCCGCGCGTCTCGTCACCCTCGCCAGTCATGACCAACACCGTACCCGCTAGTTATCCGTCCGAGACCTAGTTGGTACTTCGAGCGGTCGGTTCGCCGCGTTAACCGGTCGGGTGATGATCGGGATCACGCTCGTCGTCGTCGGGGGTGCGGCAGCAGTGTTCCAGCCACAGCGCCGCGGCGATCAGCACCGCGGCGCACACCGCCCCGATCGCGACGCTGTAGAGGTCTCTCGACGCCGCGGCCAGCTCGGGTGCCCGCGGGATCAGCGCGCCGGCGATGCCGGCCCACGCCCCGAGCATGATCGCGCCCAGCAGCGAGGACGCCTTCGCGAGCGCCACCGTGCGGGCCGCCGACACGGCGTTGACGAGCCGGCCGGACCGCACCCGTGATCGCATCGAGAACGCGAGCGGGATTTCGATCACCGCGAGTACCAGCAGGGTCGCGCCGGCCGGCCGCGGCAGCTGGGGCAGGTCACCGTAGGCGAACCGGAACAGCAGGTACGCGACCACCAGCCCGATCAGCCCGGCGATCACCAGCTCACGAGGCCGCGTGAAGTGCATACGGCCCACGGTACCCAGCGAGTCCTGGCACAGTTGACTCTCCAGTGACTGGAGGGTTGACCATGGGACGCGTGGACGGGACATTCACCATCGGCGAGTTGAGCCGGCGCACCGGGTTGCCGGTGAAGACCATCCGGTTCTACTCCGACGAGGGGTTGCTCCCGCCCGCCGACCGCACCGGATCCGGTTACCGGCTCTACGACGTGACGGCCATGGCCCGGCTCGAGCTGATCAAGACGCTGCGCGAGCTCGGCCTGGGGCTGGCCGAGGTGTCCGCGGTGCTGGACCGGGAGACGAGCGTGTCCCGGCTGGCGCGCCGCCATCTGGACGCGCTGGACGAGCAGATCCGCAGGCTCCGGCTGCGGCGCGCGGTGCTGCGTGCGGTCGTGAAGCGGAAATCCGAACTGGCGGAGGTGGAACTGATGAACAAACTCGCATCGATGTCCGATGAGGAGCGGGCGCGTCTGGTGGCGGAGTTCTGGCGGGAGATGACCGACGGGCTGGCCGTCGACACCGAGTTCTACGAACGGATGCGCTCGGCGAAACCGGAACTGCCCGACGACCCGTCGCCCGAACAGCTGGAGGCGTGGATCGAGTTCGCGGAGCTGATCCAGGACCCGGAGTTCCGGGCCGCGATCCGGCGCATGAGCGAGCGGCATGCGGACGCCGTGGAGGCGGGCGCGGAATTCGACCCGCCGCCGCAGGAGTGGTCCGGGTGGAGCGAGCGGGCACAACAGGCGCTGGAAGCAGGGCTGCCGCCGGAATCCCCGGAAGGCCGCGCACTGGCCGACGACATCGCGCGAACGTGGGCGCGGGACGGGCAGGACCCGGCCGACCACACGTTCCGCACGTCGCTGGCCGACCGGATCGCCGCCGGGACCGACCGCGGGGCCGAACGGTACTGGCAGCTGATGGCGATCATGAACGGCTGGCCGGAGATACCGGCACGCGTACCAGCGGTCGAGTGGCTGACCGCGGCCTTGCGCGCCTGACCGGATCGCGTGCTCAGCAGCGTCCCCAGCACCGGCGCGCCCTCTGGCTCCGCGGTCAGCGGGGAAAGGGGTGCAGCAGGCGCACGGAGGCGCGGTCCGACTCGGGGCGCGCCTCCAGCAGCTCGCGGATCGGGCCGTGGCCGGGCAGCACCGCGTCCGGCTCGATCTCCATCCACGGGATCAGCACGCTGGCGCGGTCCGGCGTTCCCGGGTGCGGCAGCAGCAGTTCCGGGTCGTCCGAGCGGACACCGTCGACCGTCACCACGTCCACGTCCAGCGTCCGCGGGCCCCATCGCACCTCGCGGACCCGGCCGGCACGTGCCTCCAGCGATTGGCCGGCGCGCAGCCACGCCCACTCGTCCCGGGCCGGATCGTCCACAATGCACACCGCGTTCAGGAAGTCCGGCTGGTCCTCGACACCCCACGGCTCCGTTTCGTACACACTGGACACCGCGACGACGGCGGGCCGGAAGAAGTCGATCACGGACTTCAGGTGTCCCAGCCGGTCACCGAGGTTCGAACCCAGCGACAGAACCGCCCTCACCCACGCTCCCGGTGCACGGTGACCGCCACGTCGTCGAAACTCAGCGGGATCGGCGCGGACGGCTTGTGCACCGTCACCTCCACCGCTGACAGACGCGAATCCTTTTTCAGCACCTCGTCCGCGATGCGGCCGGCCACGCTCTCGATCAGGTCGTAGGGCTCGCCGCCGACGATGTCCGCCGCCAGCTGCGCCAGCTCGCCGTAGTGCAGCGTCCGCGTCAGGTCGTCCGTCGCCGCGGCCGGGGCGAGATCGAGCCACGCGACAATGTCGACCACGAACTCCTGCCCGTCCCGCTTCTCGTGCTCGAACACCCCGTGCCGGCCGAACACGCGCAGCCCGGTGAGCGTGATCCGGTCAGGCATGCCCGCTCCGCCACGCCGCGGCCACCGCGACCGCGTCCAGCGAGGAACCCACGTTGTGCACCCGCACCCCCCACGCGCCCTTGACCGCCGCGATCGCCGACACCGCCGCCGTCGCGTCCTCCCGGCCGTCCGGCGGGCGCGGCACCCCGTCGACGGCCAGCAGGCTGCCCAGGAACCGCTTGCGCGACGCCCCCACCAGCACCGGGAAACCCATGCCCAGGAACACATCCAGCCGGTTCAGCAACGCCCAGTCGTGCTCACCGCGTTTGGCGAACCCCAGCCCCGGATCGAGGATGATCTTCTCCGGCGGAACCCCGGCGGCCAGCGCCGCGTCGACCCGCGCACGCAGCTCGTCCCGGACCTCCGACACCACGTCGGTGTACGTCGCCAGCGCGTTCATGTCCTTGCTGTGCCCGCGCCAGTGCATCAGCACCCACGGCACCTGACCGGCCGCGGCCACCTTCGCCATGTCCGGGTCGGCCAGCCCGCCCGACACGTCGTTGATGATCCGGGCACCCGCGTCCAGCGCCGCCTCCGCGACCGCCGCGCGGGTGGTGTCGACCGACAACCGGAGGCCGTCCGCCGCCAGCGCGCGCACCACCGGCAGCACACGGCCGATCTCGGTCTCCGCGTCCACCCGGGCGGACCCGGGCCGGGTCGACTCGCCGCCCACGTCGATGATGTCCGCGCCGCGCTCCCACATCTCGTGCGCGTGAGCCAGCGCCGCGTCCAGATCCAGGTACCGGCCGCCGTCGGAGAACGAGTCCGGCGTGACGTTCAGGACGCCCATCACCAGACAACGGTCCGGCGCGCCGGTGGTCATCGACGGCCCTTGATGAGGTCCAGCGCCTCCGCCCGGGACCTCGCGGACGTCTGGAGCATGCCGCGCACCGCGGACGTCGTCGTGCGGGCACCCGGCTTGCGGATACCACGCATCGACATGCACAGGTGCTCGGCCTCGACCACGACGATCACCCCGCGCGGCTCCAGCTTGCGCACCAGCGCGTCGGCGATCTGCGACGTGAGCCGCTCCTGCACCTGCGGGCGCTTCGCGTAGAGGTCGACCAGCCGCGCCAGCTTCGACAGGCCGGTGACCTTGCCGTGGCTGTTCGGGATGTACCCGACGTGCGCCACCCCGTGGAACGGCACGAGGTGGTGCTCGCAGGTGCTGTACATCGGGATGTCGGTGACCAGCACGAGCTCTTCGTGCGACTCGTCGAAGGTGCGTTCCAGCACTGCCGCCGGATCGGTGTACAGCCCGGCGAACATCTCCCGATAGGCGCGAGCGACCCGGGCCGGGGTGTCACGCAGACCCTCCCGGTCCGGGTTCTCGCCCACGGCCTCCAGCAGCTCACGCACCGCCTTCTCGGCACGCGCCTGGTCGAAGACCGGACCCTCCTCGGGCGTCAGCTCACTGTCGATCTTGACCGTCCTGCTCGTCGGGGTTCCGCCGGTGCTGGCCCTCCTCGGAGCCGCCGAACCGGTCACCCTGTCGTGGCTGCTCGCCCTGGTTCGGGCGCCACGCCGGTCCCGGTCCACCCGGGTGCGTCGCCGGGGTCCACCCCGGAGGCGCACCGTAGTTCGGCGGGCCGGCCTGGTTGCCGCCGTTGGGCTGCGGCCACTGGCCGGTGCCGTTCGGGCCGTACGGGCGGCCGCCGTTGGACGGCGGGTAGTTGCCGCCCGGTGACGGGGGCGCGTACGGGTTCGACGGTGGTTCCGGCTGGTGGTACGGCGGCCCACCGGGCAGGTCAGCGCCGCCCGGAGCGGTCCCGACCGGGGTCGGCACCTGACGCGGCGCCGGCTTCTTCTCCGGCGGCGGCCACGGCTCGCCGCGCTCCATCGCCAGCTCACCCGGCGTCTTGATCGGCGGCTTGTCCGACGGGGTGCGCTCACCGAACTCGTTGAACACGGTGATGTGCGGCCGCTTCTCGACGGTCGCGAAGATCCGCGAGAGGTCCTTGCGGGTGAGCGTCTCCTTCTCCAGGAGCTCCAGCACCAGGTCGTCGAGCACGTCGCGGTAGGTGTTGAGCACCTCCCACGCCTCGGTGTGCGCGGTCTCGATGAGCTTGCGCACCTCTTCGTCGATCTCGTGCGCGACCTCGAGCGAGTAGTCCGGCTGGCGCCCTGCGGAGCGTCCCAGGAACGGGTCGCCCTGATCCTGGCCGTACTTCACGGCACCCAGGCGGGCGCTCATGCCGTACTCCATGACCATCGCCTTGGCGATCTTGGTCGCCTGCTCGATGTCGGACGACGCGCCGGTGGTCGGCTCGTGGAAGACCAGTTCCTCGGCGGTGCGGCCCCCCATCGCGAACACCAGCCGGGCGATCATCTCGGAGCGGGTCATCAACTGCTTGTCGTCCTCGGGGACGACCAGCGCGTGCCCACCGGTGCGGCCACGCGGCAGGATCGTGAGCTTGTAGACCGGCTCCAGATCCGGCATCGCCCACGCCGCCAGCGCATGCCCGCCCTCGTGGTAGGCGGTGATCTTCTTCTCCTGCTCGGAGATGATCCGGCTCTTGCGCGCCGGGCCGCCGACCACCCGGTCGACCGACTCCTCGAGCGCCGCGTCCGTGATCACGTGCCCGTTCTGCCGGGCGGTGAGCAGCGCGGCCTCGTTGATGACGTTGGCCAGATCGGCACCGGACATGCCGACGGTGCGCTTCGCCAGCGCGTTGAGGTCGACGCCCTGGGCCAGCGGCTTGCCCTTCGAATGCACCTCGAGGATGGCGCGCCGGCCGGCCAGGTCCGGCGCGGACACCGGGATCTGCCGGTCGAACCGGCCCGGGCGCAGCAGCGCCGGGTCGAGGATGTCCGGCCGGTTCGTCGCCGCGATCAGGATGATGCCGCCGCGCGAGTCGAAGCCGTCCATCTCGACGAGCAGCTGGTTCAGCGTCTGCTCGCGCTCGTCGTGACCACCGCCGAGGCCGGCGCCACGCTGGCGGCCGACCGCGTCGATCTCGTCGACGAAGATGATGCACGGGGCGGTCTGCTTGGCCTGCTCGAACAGGTCCCGCACCCGGGAGGCGCCGACACCGACGAACATCTCGACGAAGTCCGAACCGGAGATCGTGTAGAACGGCACGCCGGCCTCACCGGCAACCGCGCGCGCGAGCAGCGTCTTACCGGTGCCGGGCGGGCCGTAGAGCAGCACGCCCTTCGGGATCTTCGCGCCCAGCGCCTGGTAGCGGGCCGGGTTCTGCAGGAAGTCCTTGATCTCGTAGAGCTCTTCGACCGCCTCATCCGCCCCCGCGACGTCGGCGAAGGTCGTCTTCGGCATGTCCTTGTTCAGCTGTTTGGCCTTGGACTTGCCGAAGTTCAGGACGCGGTTCCCGCCGCCCTGGGCGTTGTTCATCATCCACATGAGCAGCAGGAGCAGCAGGCCCAGCGGGATGATGTAGTACAGGATCTGCGTGAAGAAGCCCTGCTGCGTCACCGTGGTGGTGAACTTGATGTTCTTCTTCTCGATCAGCTTCCCGTAGATCGCCCCGGCCGCCTCCGACGGGAACGGCGCGATGATCTGATCGACCTGCTGACCGTCGACATCGATCTTGTTGTTGAGCGTCAGCTTGAGCTGCTGCTCCTTGTCCTCCAGGTTGGCTTCCTTCACGTTGTTCTCGTCGATCTGCGCGATCGCCTGTGAAGTGGGTGCCTGGGTGTAACCGCGGTCGCTGTCGGTGAGGGTGTTGACCAAGAGGAAGATCAACACAACCGCGACGATCCACAGCAGCGGGTTCCTGAGCAGGCGCTTCCGGTCCATATGCCTCGGCCGTTCGGCCTCGACCCTCCCTGGCTAGGCGGTAGATGTCACATCCGCCGTCACGGTGTAGACAACAACTTGCGGTGTGCGAGGAACACCCCGTCCATCCAGGGTACAGTCCGGCCGACATGGGCACCTGCACGAGTCTCCAGCAGGTCAACGGCCGGTCACGCGCGCGGGTTCCCCGGGCGGGTCGCGTCAGCGGCCCGGCTCCCCGGTGACGCTCGCCACCATCTCGGACAGCCTCGTACGCAGGGTCTTCCCGTCCGCGGCCGAGACCGTCACCCACTCCCGCCCGTCGGCACCGGGCCGCGACAGGCTGAGGTAACGGCCGGTGGCCGTGTCGAACCAGCCCAGGACCGGTGACCTGCGCCGGCCGTGCACGTCGGACCGGCTGTTCGCGGCGAGCTGACCGCCGCGCAGGCGGGGCTGGCCGGCGAGCCGCGCGTACGCCTCCCGCGGGTCGGCGGGACGCTCGGACAGCGACCGGCGCCGCGGCTTCGGGTCCCCACCGACCGGGACGGCCGGCCGGGACGGCGGGATCCACAGGGCCTCGTCGACCGGAAGTGTGATGGAAGCCTCCGTACCGCGCGTGCCCGGCGGCAGCAGATCGACGACCGTGGACGCCAGCCCCTCCGGGAACGCGGGCCGTACCCGGATGCCGGACGCGTCCTGGATCGCGACCACGCCCAGTACGCCGTCGGTTGCCGCGAGGATCGACACCGGCGGCGCCTGGAAGTCCGGGATGTGCACGGCGTCGACGCTGAGCGTGGCCTGCGCCAGCACCCGGAACCAGTCCTCGACCCGCGGGTCCAGCCGTCCGTGGTGGTCGCGCAGGCCGCGGGCCTTGAGCTCCTCGAGGGCCAGCCGGCGCAGCCGCGCGCGCTCGTCCATGGTCGCGCCGTGCGAGCGCACCCGCAGCGGGTACGGCAGCTCGCCGATGCCCGCCGCCTCCCACAGGAAGTCGAACGTCAGCGGCGTGAAGAACGTGAAGGACGTCGAGAACCCCGCGCGGTTCACCAGGCACCGCCCGGCGCCAGGGTGTCGCGGGCGGCGCCGGCCAGCATCTCGCCCAGCCGGTGCCGCAGGGTCGCCGCGTCGGCCGGGGCGATGGTGATCCAGTCGCGCCCGTCCTGCCCGCGGCCGGCTTGCGTGAAGTAGCGGCCGCTCCCGGTGTCGAACCAGCTCAGCACCGGCGGGCGGGTCCGGGCGCCGCTGCGGCTGCGCGCGTTGGCGCCGATCTGGCCGCCCCGCAGGCGGGGCTGGGCCTGCATCCGGGCCAGGGCCTTGCGGTCGTCGTCGGCACCGGTGCGCGCACCGGCCACCGGGCGCCGCTGCAGGAAATCGGCCCCCGTGGCCCCTACGAGCTGTTCGAGCGGGACGGTGATGGACTTCTCCGTGCCCCGCAGCGCGGCCGGCAGCAGCGACACGATGGCACTCGCGAGGCCGTCCGCGGGCAGCGGCTGGAAGTGGAATCCGCGCTGGTCGTGCACCGCGAGCACCGCACGGCCGGCGAGGGCCGCCGCCACCGCGAGCAGCGGCGGCGCGTCGGGCGCGGTGATGTGCACGCTGTCCAGGCTGGTCTCCGGCGCCGCCAGCACCTGGAAGAACTCCTCGACGTGCGGCGCGGGACGGCCACGGCCGTCCGCGGCGCCCCGTGCGGCGAGCCGGTCGAGGGTCTCCCGGCGCAACCGGGCGCGCTCGTCCATCGTCGCGCCGTGCGAGCGCACGTCCAACGGGTACGGCAGTTCACCTGCACCGAAGGACTCCCACAGGAAGTCCAGTTCCAGCGGAGTGAGCAGCTCCGCTCGCGCCATCAAGTCCCTCTTTCCGGTTCGCGCCTCAGCGCCGGATCACCTCAGCGCCGGATCAGCCGTCGTCCTCGTCGTCCCAGGCCCCGATGACCGGCGGCGCGGTGGCCGTGGTGGCGCCGAACGCCTCGTCCGGGTCGGCCTCCACGAGGAAGGACGCGCGGGTGTGCTCCTCGTCCTCCGCCCCGTGCGCGCCGCCGGCACCCATGCCGCCGCCCATACCCGAAGCGGGCGGCGCGCTGGTGCTGCCGATGGTGCCACCGGCGTTGACCAGACCCTGCTGCTGCGCGGCGCCGTTGTTCTGCTGCTGGGACTGGTCCGAGCTGGCCGCCGTCCCGTCGGCCGGCTCCTTGGCACCGGACCTGCTGCCCCGCCCGAGGACGGCCTTGCCGCCCACCGCGGCCAGACCCGCGGCGCCGAGCCCGGCCACCGCACCCAATACCGCGGAACCACCACCGCCGGACCCGGTCGGCGCGGGGACCGCCTGGCCGGCACCGCTGACCGTGCCCGGCGCGACCGCGGGCGCCGGGGCACCGTGCCCAGCGGGAGCGCCACCAGGCTGGCCGCCCGGGGTGAAGCCGGTCGCACCGCCACCGGGGACACCCCCGCCGACCGCACCGACCTCGCCGATCCCGACGGCACCGAGGCCGCTCGTCACCCCACCGGACACCGCTCCCAGCGACTGCGCCGAGGTGCCGCCGAGACGACCGTCCGCGGGCAGGCCCAGCGACTCCGGCCCGAAGCTCGGGGTGGCGCTGTCCACCTCGGACATCGCCTGCGTGTACGCGTTGAAGTACTGCACCTGCTGGGCGTGCACGGCGCGGGCCTCGTCGGACTGCTGCTTCATGTCCGCGACCATCGCGGCCGGGCCACCGGCGAGCATCGCCGCGGTCTGTTTGCCCGGGTCGAACTCCTTCGGCGCCGGCATCTTCTTGACCTCGGCGGCCGCGGCGGCCTGCTGCACCATCCGGCTGGACATCGTGTGTGCCGCGTCGCCGGCCTGCTTGCTGGAGTTGGCGATACCGACCAGCGCGCCCTGCGCGGAACCCGCGCCCTGCCCGATCCAGGCGTTGCCCAGCTCGGTGATCGCCCGGTAGAGGTCGTCGGCGGCCTGGTGCAGGCTGTCGCCGTGGGACTGCCAGTGCCGCCCGGTGGCCTCGGCCGTGGCCGGGTCGTTGTCCTGGGTGGCGCCGAGGTAGAGCTGGGTGCTCTCCTGGGACGCCCAGTTCGGGGGGCTGCCGATGGCGCGGTCGCCGCCGTAGGTGAACCCGCCCGCGCTGCTGCGGGCCTGCTGCACCAGCGCAGCGGCCTCGCCGTTGTCGCCCAGCTGGACGCTCCCGCCGCTGGCCTCGCTGCCCGGAGAAGTGGGTGAGGTCGGTGAAGTCATGTGCTCGGTCCCCCCGGACTCAGACCTGGCGGCCGGACGCCAGCGCGTCCCCGGCGGCCTGCTCGATCTTGTCGTAGTGGCTCATGGCCGCGACGATCGCATCCTCGGCCTGCTGGTACTGGTGGTAGAGGTTGCGCAACGCCGTCACGTACGACTCGCCGCCCCCGTCGGCGCGCTGCACGAACTTCGCGGCGATGGCGTTGCCCACCGGGTTGTTCCCCAGCTTCGGCGGCTCGGCCAGGGACCCGGCGTTGCGCAGCAGGTTCTCCACCTGGTCCTTGCCGAGCCGGATCTTCGTCAGAACCGTCTGCGCGGCGTCCGGGTCGACCCCCAGCTGACCGTTCACGGCGGCGTTCCGGAACGCCGCGGCGTCCGCGTAGCTCCCCATCAGCTCTCCCTACCCCATGTCGGTACCGCGTCGCGGTCCGTCACCCTCGCTCGCCAGGCTAACGCACCACACCGACACCCATGACGCGTTCCGGGGTGATCGGGATCGGGAATTCCCGGTGGTCACGGATAGTGTTCAGGCGCCGTACACCTTCGGCTCAAGCGTGCCGATGTAGGGCAGGTCGCGGTAGCGCTCCCCGTAGTCCAGGCCGTAGCCGACGACGAACTCGTTCGGGATGTCGAAACCGACGTAACGCACCGGCACGTCGACCTTGACCGCCTCCGGCTTGCGCAGCAGCGTCACGACCTCCAGCGACGCCGGGTTGCGGCTAGCCAGGTTCTTCAGCAGCCAGGACAGGGTGAGGCCGGAGTCGACGATGTCCTCGACAATCAGCACGTGCCGCCCGGTGATGTCCCGGTCGAGGTCCTTGAGGATGCGCACCACGCCGGAGGACGACGTGGACGAGCCGTACGAGGAGACGGCCATGAACTCCAGCTGCGCGGGCATCGGCAGCGCGCGGGCGAAGTCGGTCATGAACATGACCGCGCCCTTGAGCACGCCCACCAGCAGCAGATCGCCGGCCGTCGTCTCGCGTTCGTAGTCCGCCGCGATCTGCTTGGCGAGCTCGGTGATCTTGTCACCGATCTGCTGCTCGGTGATGAGGACGGAGGCGATCTCGCCTTCGTACACGGGTCAGTCCCCTCTGGTTTCCGGTGGATTCATGGCAAGCCTGCCATGTGTCCGGGTCACCACCAAGCCGCCGGGTAGCCAAACACCGCCCTGACCGCGCCAGTCACCGACGAGCGCGTCGACCGACCGCAGGTGGGCGTCGGTGAGGTCGCGTGCGCCCCCGGCGGTGAGCCAGGCGCGGAGGATCCTCCGCCGGAGGGAGGCCGGCAGCGGGGACAACGCCGCGATGTCCGGTTCGCCGTGCCGGTCCAGGAAGCCGGCGGCCAGGGCGTCGAGCGCCTCCACGTCCTCCCTGAGCTGGGCAGCGGTGCGCGCGAGCGCCGCCGCCACCCCGCCGTGGAGGACGTCTTCCAGCAGGGGCAGCACTTCGGTGCGCAGCCGCACCCGGGTGAAGCGCGGATCGCTGTTGTGCGGGTCCTCCCACGGGGTCAGGCCGAGCGCCTGGCAGGCCGCTCGCGTGGCCGACCGGGGCAGGTCCAGAAGTGGCCTACCCCACGGGAGATCCAGCGCACGCATGCCGGCGATCGAGCGCGGGCCGGAGCCGCGGCCGAGTCCGAGGAGGACGGTCTCGGCCTGGTCGTCCCGCGTGTGCCCGAGCAGGACGATGCCGCGGTGGTGCGCGCGCAGCGCGGCATACCGGGCGTTGCGGGCAGCCGCCTCGGGTCCGCCGGGCCCGGTCGCCTCGACGGTCAGCACCTCCGCCGCATCCACCCCGAGCTTGCGCGCGACCTCGGCCGCCTCCGCGGCGACGCGTGCGGACCCGGCCTGCAGACCGTGGTCGACGACCAGCGCCCGCACCGGCAGCCCGAGCCGGCGCCCGGTGAACACCGCGGCCTCGGTGAGCGCGAGCGAGTCGGCGCCGCCGGACACCGCGACGTCGACCGCCGGCACGCCCGGGCACCGCGCGAGGAGCTTCCGCACCGCGCGGCGCGCCGCGGCCACCGCGGGGTGCGGGCCGGTCACCGGTGGACGCGCCGCACCCATGCCTCGGGATCGACGATCTCGGCCCGGGTCGGCAGCGTGTACGGCGAAGTCCAGACGGCGTTGAACCCGGCCATCCCGACCCGGTCCACGACGTGCCGGGTGAAGGCCGCGCCCTGCGCGTACTGGCGGATCTTGGCGTCCACCCCGAGCAACGCCCGCAGCAACCGGTCCAGCAGGCCACCGCCCTTGCGGCGGTCGGTGAACCGCGCGCGGATGGTCTCCACGCTGGGCACCACACCCGGCCCCACCGCGTCCATCACGTAGTCCGCGTGCCCCTCGAGCAGTGTGGACAGCGCGAGCAGCCGGTCGAACACCGCACGCTGCTCGGGCGAGCGCAACAGCTGACCGACCGCGACCAGCCCATCGGCCTTGGCACGGCGGGCCTCGCGCAGCGCGTCCGGCAGCCGGCCGAGCAGGTCGGTCATCCCGTCGGTGTCCCCGGTCAGGCCACTGACCAGCCGCTCGACCTCACCGGCGAAGTAGTCCCGCAGCCAGCCCACCGCGGTGAACTGCAACCGGTGCGTGCTCTCGTGCAGGCACACCCACAGCCGGAAGTCCCGGCCCGGCACCCGCAGCGCCTGCTGCGCGGTGACCACGTTCGGCGCCACCAGCAACAACCGCCCGGCCCCGTCCGGCCCGCCGAACGGGTCGTACTGCCCCAACACCCGGGAAGCGAGGAAGGCCAGCACCACACCGGTCTGCACTCCCGCACCACCGGCCAGCACCGGGCCGAACGCCCCGGCCGGGTTGGGCGGCAACGCCTTCGCGGTCAGCGCATCGAGACCGGCGGCGGCCGAGCGCACCCAGCCGGGCCGGTCCACGACGTCGCCGGGCAGCAGCGGGAGCCCGGCACCCAGTCCGGTCAGATCACGCACGTGCGCCTCGGCGTCCACGGTCAGCTCTCGCAGCTCGGTGACGGCCTCGCGAGCCTCCTCGCGTGACACCACCGGGCCACCCCGGACGAGGAAGGCACCCGTGGACGCGGCCAGAGACCAGTCGACGACCGGCCGGGTCGTGCCCTCGCTCATCGTGTCCACCTTCCCGAAGCTACCGGCACCCGCAGCCTTGTAGCGAGGCCGCGACGACGTCCAGTGCCGCCCGCGCGCTCCGCTGGTCGGCCCCGTCGGACATCAACGCGAACACCAGGACGCGCCCATCCGCGTCGAGCACTACTCCTGCCAACGTGTGGACACCGGACAGAGTGCCCGTCTTGGCACGCACCCATCCACGGCCGGACCGGGACGCGGTGTCCTCGTAGCGCCCGGCGAGGGTGCCACTGCCCCCGGCCACCGGCAGCCCGGCCAGCAACGGGCGCAGCCGAGCGGTCCGCGCGTCCTTGGCGTCCGGTCCGGACGCGGCCGCCAGGATCTGCGCGAGCAGCTTCGCCGGCACGGTGTTCTGCGGGGAGAGCCCGCTTTCGTCGCTCAGCCTCACCTGGGAGACGTCGAACCCGTGCTGCGCGAGCACGGACAACGTGGCCTGCGCCGCACCGGCGAACGACGGGTCGTTGCCGGTGGCTTTGGCGGTCATCCGGCCGATCGCGTCAGCGAGCGTGTTGTCCGACGCCTCCAGCGCGTGCGCGATCAGTTCGCTCAGCGGGGCCGACTTGACCTCGCCGAGCACCCTCGCGTCCCGCGGCGCGGTGGCGGTCCCGGCCGCCGTCGCGCCCAGCCGCTGCGCGAAGGTCTGCAGCACGGTGTTCGCCGGCTGCATGACGCGCAGCGAGTGGTCGTTCTTCGGATCGGTCAGGCCGCCGTCGAGCATCACCGGCGTCATCGGGGCGGTGTAGACAGGCGCGTCGTCCCCAGCCCAGCCCGGCGCGGTCTGCGGACCGGTCCAGACGGACGTGTCGATCTGCACCTGCTTGACGGCGCCGCCGCTGGCCTGCTTGACCTGGGCGACGAGGTCGTCGAGGTGCGCGGCGCCCGGGTAGACCGACTGCTGACCGGGCGGCAGGGAGGACAGGGTGATGTCACCGCCCGCGACGAGGATCGCGGTGTCCGGCGAGGAGCCCTCGACGACCTTCGTGCTCAACTGCGTCCCGGCATCCATCGCGAGCAGCGCGGCAGAGCTGGTCAGCAGCTTGGTGGTGGAGGCCGGGGTACGCAGCTGGCCGGAATTGCGGTCCCACAGCATCTGGCCCGTCGCGGGGTCGATGACCGAGCCGGTGAGCGTGCCCAGCGCCCCGTTCTGGGCTGGGCCGGCCAGCGCCGACGACACCCCGGAAGGCGTCGGTTCCGGCGCCGAGGGGCTGGGTGGCTGGAGCGAGAGGGCGACCGAAACCGGCTCGGGGGCGGCAGCCTTGGGACGGTTCGGCGCCCACGGGAGAGCCAGCCGGTTGGAGACGTAGGGCGTGGCCAGCGCGACGCCCACCGCGACGACCAGCACCAGCACCAGCGCGCTGATCGCCAGTACCCGGCCACGGCGGCGCTTCGGCCCGGCCGGGGGTTGGGCCGGGAGCTGGGGCGGGAGTTTCTCCTCCCCGGTGGTCGCCTCGGCGGGATGGATCTCCCCGCTCGGCTCGATGCGCATCGGCTGCATGAGCGGGACCGCCGACGGCGGCATCGGCTGGGGGCGATCCGGCCGGCCGGGGGTGTTCTGCTGGCCGCCGGACCGGGCCCACTCCGGCTCGGCGGGCCCCTGCTCACCCTGGGTTCCGGGCCGCGGCCGGTCCTGCTGACCACCACCCGGCCCACCCTGGGCACCAGGCCACGACCGGTCCTGCTGACCCGCGCCCGGCTCACCCTCGGCGCCCGGCCGCGCCCACGCCCGCTCGGCGGGACCGTGCGCCCCCTGAACACCGGACTGCGGGCGGGACTGGTCCGGCTCGCCCCGGCCGCGCTGTCCCGGTGCGCCGTCCTGCTCGCCCTGCCGGCCCGAGGCCGGCTGGGCCACGCCCTGCGCACCGAGCCGCGCCGTGTCCGGTCCGCCACCACCCCGTTCACCCGGCGCGCCGAACTGGCCACCGTCGCGCTCGGCGTGCCCACGCGGACCCGGCTGCGGGCGGGACTGTTCCGGCTGGCCGTGCTGGGCGGACCGGCCCGAGCCCGGATCACCCGCGCCCTGCCCACCGGACCGCGCGCCGTCGTCCGGGCTGCCCGTGGCAGCTGATCGCGACTCGGACTGATCCGGCCCCGCGAGGCGGGGCCACCCGGCCCGGTGCGGGAGCTGCTGGGGTGCGGTCGGCTGCTCACCGGGGCGCTCGTCGCGCGGGACGCGGTGCGGGGCGGTCTCCTGCTCGGACGGCAGGCCGGCCGCCGCGTCCGTCCGGTCGTGCCGCTCCGGCGGGCCGGGGACGAACACCGTCGGGGACTCCGGCAGCGAAGCCGTGCCAGGCAAGGGCAGCTGGGCCGTCGCACCGCCGTCAGCGGGGTTCTCCTCCCGCGCGGCGTCGGTGTCCTCCGAAGGCCACTCGGGCTGGTCGTTGCTCGGCACGCACCCCTCCTCCTCACCGGCGACACGCCGCGGGCAGACTCACTGTTGTCAAGACGACATCAGTGCGACTTCCCAACGGCGCGTGGTCCACACTAGTGACGACAAGTTAGCGAAACCGTAAGCCGCCGGTATCGGCGGGAAAAGACGAGGTCAGCGAGGACGCCGTGGAGTTCGACGCCACGATCGAAATCCCCAAGGGGGAGCGCAACAAGTACGAGGTGGACCACAAGACCGGTCGCATCCGCCTGGACCGGACCCTGTTCACGGCCACCCAGTACCCGGCCGACTACGGCTTCATCGACGACACCCTGGGGCAGGACGGCGACCCGCTCGACGTGCTGGTGCTCGTCCAGGAGCCGACGTTCCCGGGCTGCCTGATCCGCTGCCGCGCGATCGGCATGTTCCGGATGACGGACGAGAAGGGACCGGACGACAAGGTCCTCGCGGTGCCGTCGGACGACCCGCGGCTGGAGCACCTGCGGGACATCCACCACCTGAACGAGTTCCACAAGCTCGAGATCGAGCACTTCTTCCAGGTCTACAAGGACCTGGAGCCGGCCAAGAGCGTCGAGGGCTCGCAGTGGGTCGGCCGCGCCGAGGCCGAGGCCGAGATCAAGCGCTCCTACCAGCGGGAGATCGACCGGCTCGCGAAGGAGGCCGCCGAGGGCGGCGAGCACCACTGAGTGCGGACGTGTGAAACGCCCCTTCCCCGCGCGGGGAAGGGGCGTTTCGTTCGGGTCGAGCTGCTCCCGGACCGGTGCTACGCGCGATAACCGGGGATCGGGTAGGCCGCGAGCAGGTCGCGCACCTCGCCGGCGATCCGGGTGATCGTCTCCTCGTCACCGGCCGCGGCCGCGGTGACGGTGCGGTCGATCCACTCCGCGATCTGCGGCTGGTGCTCCGGGGTGAGGCCGCGGGTGGTGATGGCCGCGGTGCCGAGCCGGATACCGGACGGGTCGAACGGCTTGCGCGGGTCGAACGGCACGGTGTTGTAGTTCAGCTCGATACCGGCGCGGTCGAGCGCCTGCGCGGCCGGCTTGCCGCCGATCTGCTTGCTGGTCAGGTCGACCAGCAGCAGGTGGTTGTCGGTGCCGCCGGACACCAGGTCGAAGCCGCGCTCGATCAGAGCCTGGGCCAGCGCCTTGGCGTTGGCGACGATGGCGTGCGCGTAGTCGCGGAAGCCGGGCTTGGCCGCCTCGCCCAGGGCCACCGCGATCGCGGCGGTGGTGTGGTTGTGCGGGCCGCCCTGCAGGCCGGGGAACACGGCCTTGTCGATGGCCTTGGCGTGCTCGGCGTCGGTCAGGATCATCGCGCCCCGGGGACCGCGCAGGGTCTTGTGCGTGGTCGTGGTGATGACCGGCGCGTGCCCCACCGGCGACGGGTGCGCACCGCCGGCGACCAGACCGGCGATGTGCGCGATGTCGGCCACCAGGACGGCACCGACCTCGTTGGCGATCTCGGCGAAGGCCGGGAAGTCGATGGTGCGCGGGATCGCCGTGCCGCCGGCGAAGATCAGCTTCGGCCGGTGCTCCAGCGCCAGCTCACGGACCTGGTCGAGGTCGACGCGGCCGGTTTCCTTCCGCACGCCGTAACGGACGGGGTTGAACCACTTGCCGGTGGCCGAGACCGACCAGCCGTGCGTGAGGTGGCCGCCGTCGGGCAGGGCCATGCCCATCACCGTGTCGCCGGGGCTGGCGAACGCCAGGTAGGCGGCCAGGTTGGCCGGCGAGCCCGAGTACGGCTGGACGTTGGCGTGGTCGACGCCGAAGAGCGCCTTGGCCCGTTCGATCGCGACCTGCTCGACCTGGTCGATGAACTGCTGGCCCTCGTAGTACCGCTTGCCCGCGTAGCCCTCGGAGTACTTGTTGGTCAGCACGGACCCGGTGGCCTCCAGGACCGCCTCGGACACGTAGTTCTCCGAGGCGATCAGGCGGATCTTCTCCGCCTGGCGGCGCGCTTCGTCCTCGACGAGTCCGGCGATCTGCGGGTCGGCCGCGGTGAGCGTGGGGATGGCTGGCTGGTGCGTCATCTTCCTACTCCTGACACTGGCTACACCCAGGCGCGCGGTGCCGGCCTCGTCGGTCGCTTCCCGGTGGTGCTCCACCTCTACGGCGCCAGTCGCATTTCGGTTGCGACCAGCTTAGTCGACGGGTGCGACACCGTCCGCGTGCCGCTTGGCCAGCTGCTGGTAGATCGCCGCGTTGTGCTCGATCCAGCCGCGGGCGGAGTCGCTCAGCGGCACGAACTTCTTCGCCGGGCTGCCCATCGCGATGACCTCGGGCGGCACCTGGGTGCCAGGTGTGACGGTGGACCCGGCGGCGATCAGCGTCCGTTCGCCGATGACCGACTGGTCCAGCACCGTGGAGCCGTTGCCGATCAGGGCCTGCTCACCGACCGTGCAGTCGTGCACCAGGCACATGTGGCCGACCGTCACGTTCCGGCCGATCTCGCACACGCCGGTGTTCACGTGGACGACCGAGTTGTCCTGGATGTTGGCGCCCTCACGCACGATGATCTTGCCGAAGTCGGCCCGCAGGACCGCGCCGTACCAGATCGAGACGTCCTTCTCGATCACGACGTCGCCGATCAGGGTCGCGGTGGGCGCGATCCAGGCGTCCGGGTGCACGGTGGGGCTGACGCCCTCGAAGGAAAACAATGGCATACCCGGAACCTTAGGGCAGGCAGAGCGACTCGATCTCCTCACGGAGGGTGCCGAACGGGCGTCGCCGGACGCGCTGCTGCACGACCGCGCCCAGCAGGTAGGACGTCAGCGCCCGGGCCCGGGCGCGCGGGTCGATCACGCCGACCCCGGCGAGGAGCTCGGTGAGCAGCTCGGTCACCGACCGCAGCATCGCCTCGATCGCCTCCGGGTGCTCGGCGCGGCTGACCGCGATCCAGTACTCGAACCAGAGGAACGCGGAGTCGGCCTCCTTGGCGAAGCTGTCGAGGTAGGACTCGAGGACGGCCCACAGTTTCTCCCGCGGGTCGTCGTGGTGGGCGGCGACCTCGCGCAGCTCGTCCAGGAAGGCGGTCACGTGCGCGGCCATCGCGCGGTCGACGAGCACGTCGATGTCGCTGAAGTAGTAGTGGATGGCGCTCTTGGTGAGCGGGCTCGCGTCGGCGATCGCCCGCGCCGTGCACCCGGCCAGCCCGTCCCGCGCGAGCACCTGCCGCGCGGCTTCGACGATCTGCTCCTGCTTGGCGAGCTGGTTCGGGGAGAGCCGCTCGCGCTGCCCGGGCGGGGTGACGGCCACTGCGATGTCCTCCTGGTGCTGGTGAGGACGCTGAGCCTACCGTTCAGGACTGGTGTCCCAATGAACCCCCGGCGTGGCTTCGGTGCGAGCGGTGCCCGGCCATTTACCGTCCCGGAATGAGGATCGCGCGCTGGTGGTTCGGGCTGCACGCCCTGGTTGTGCTGCTCGGTGTGGTCACGCAGCTGTTCGTCACGTCGGGGGTGATGGGCGGCCGGTACGACTCGGCGGCCGCGCGGGTGGCCAACGTCTTCGCCTACTTCACGATCCAGTCCAACCTGATCGTGGGCGCCACCAGCCTGCTGCTCGCGATCCGTCCACGGTGGACGTCCACCGCGTTCCGCACACTGCGGCTGGACGGCGTGCTCGCGATCGCGGTCACCGGGATCGTGTTCCACCTGGCGCTGGCCGGGTTGCAGGACCTCAGCGGGTGGGCCTGGGTCGCGGACTTCCTGCTGCACACCGCGTCCCCGCTGCTCGGCGTGCTCGGCTGGCTGCTGTTCGGGCCGCGTGGCGCCGTCACGCCGCGGATCATCGGGTGGTCGGTGGTCTACCCGATCGCGTGGCTGGCGTTCACCCTGGTCCGTGGCGCGATCGACGGCTTCTACCCGTACCCGTTCATCGACGTGACGGCGCTCGGTTACCCGCGGGTCGCGGTGAACTGCCTGGTGATCGCGGCGCTCTTCCTCGCGCTGGCGACCGGCGCGATGCTGCTCGACCGGTTGCTGGCGCGCCACCTCGGCCACCCGGACGAGCCGGCGGCCGCGCATCCCCCGCGGTTGTAGGCCGTTGACGCCGTGCCCACTCGGATGTTGTGAACATCGGAATGTGTAGAGTATCCGGTGATGCCTTCAGGGGAGGAGCTGCGGATGGTCCGGCTGACCCGTGCGCAACAGCAGGAACGCACCCGTGCGTCGGTGCTGGCGGCCGCCGAGGAGGAGTTCGGCGAGCACGGTTACGCCCTGGCGAAAGTCGACCGGATCGCCGAGCGGGCCGAGCTGACCCGCGGCGCCGTGTACTCGAATTTCCCGAGCAAACGGGCCCTGTACCTGGCAGTGCTGATCGAGCTGGTCGAGAGGTCGGCCGGAACCGGACCGCAGGTGCCGCCGGCGTCGCCGGGGGAGGCACTGGCCGCGTTCGCCCGCGCCTGGCTCGAGCGGCTGCCGCTGACCGGTGACACAGCCGCGGGCGGGCGCCTGCAACTACGTTCGCTGGCCGGTGTCCTCGACGACGACCACGCGCGCACGGTGCGGGCACAGGTGGCCGGGCTGGAAGCGGTACTGCTCGCGGTGGCGCTCGAATCCGGCGAACGTGGTGCGGCGCCGGTCCGGCGTGTCCGGCTGGCCGAGCTGGTGCTGACCATGCTGGACGGCTGGAGCCACCTGGCCGAGACCGCGCCGGGCTTCGGCGATCCCTTCGACGTGGTCCGCGCGTGCCGCCACCTGGCCGGAAGCGACCTCGCGGACACCTGGGCGCCACCGCACCTGCCCCACGTCGCGCCCGCGCAGCCGTGCGCGGACGCGTGGCATCCGCCCGCCGGGCTGGTGGACCGGATCAGCGGCGACGAGGTCGGGTGGGGCGCCGACGGCCTGATCACCGTGCTGGGCGCCGGCCGGCTCACCGCCGCCGAGGAAGCGATCCGTTGCGCCCGGCCCGGTGAACAGGTCACCGTGGTCGCGGTCACCGGTGACCCGGCCGAGACCGGTCGCCTGGTCCGCCTCCGGATCGGGGATCTCACCGGCTGCCTGCGGCGGGTGTTCCCCTCGGAGGCGTGGCGCTCGGTGCGCCTGGTCGTCGCCGACGCCGACGACGCGGCCCGGGTTGCGGCGGCGGTCGGCATGCCCGGGGTCGACGACGAGACGGAGGCCGCGGTGCGCGTCCAGGACGGCGTGATCGTCGCCAGAGCCGGCGGCCGGGGCGCCGCCTACGCGGCCTCCGCTGCCGGCGTTCCGCGCAGCACGCGGCCGCGGCGGGCCGGCGCATGATCCGGCCCGAGCTCCCCGCGACCGAGGCCCGCCTGCTGGTGCTGCACGCCCTGCGGTGCGGCGGCAGCGCCGGCCTCACCCGCTTGGCGGCGGCCACCGGGCTGGGCGAATCCGACGTCGAGTCCGAACTGATCGATCTGGCGGTCGCCGGTCTCGTCACGCACTTCCCCGGCGAGTTCGGCGGGTGGATGCTGACCGACGACGGCCGGGCGGCGGACGCGGACTGGATCAGCACCGAGCTGGACGAGGCCGCTGGACGCGCCGCCGTGACCGCGGCCTACCAGAGGTTCCTCCCGCTCAACCCGGAACTGCTCGACCTCTGCACGGCGTGGCAACTGCGCCCCGTGGACGGTGTCCTGACCGGTAACGACCACCGCGACCGGACCTACGACACGCGGGTCCTCGACCGGTTCGCCGAATTCCACCGGCGCGCCACCGTGGTTTGCGACGAGCTGGCCACGGCGCTGCCCCGGTTCGGCCGCTACCGGGTCCGCCTCACCAAGGCCCTCACTCAGGCCGCAGCCGGAGCACTGGAGTACGTGGCCGACCACACCGCGTCGTACCACACGGTGTGGTCGGAACTGCACGAAGATCTCCTCGCCACGCTCGGGATCCCGCGGTGAGGTGGATCCGCCCGCTCTCCGCGCGAGCCGGGGACGACGCGGATCTCCTGGGCAGCGCCGATCTCCTGGGCAACAAGGCACACGGCCTCGTGGTTCTGCGCCGTCTCGGCCTGCCGGTGCCCGCCGGGTTCGTCGTCACCACCGAGGCGTGCCGCGCGTTCCTGCGTGACGGGCGGCTTCCCGGCGAACTCGACGACGAACTCGCGGCAGCCGTGGCGGGCCTCGAATCCGTCACCGGGCGCTGGTTCGGGGGATCACGACGGCCGTTGGCGGTGTCCGTCCGCTCCGGGGCTAGCGTGTCGATGCCCGGCATGATGGACACGATCCTCAACCTCGGCCTCACCGCCCGGGCCACGGCCGCGCTGGCAGCCGAGACGGGCGACCCCACGTTCGCCCGGGATTCGCGGCAGCGGTTCCTGTCCGGCTTCACCGCCGCGATGACCGGCGACCGGCCGATCCCGGACGATGCGCACCGGCAGTTGGCGCTGGCGGTGGAGACCGTCTTCTCGTCGTGGAACACCCCGCGCGCGCGAACCTACCGCGAGCTGCACGGCATCCCGAACCACCTCGGCACCGCCGTGATCGTCCAGGCCATGGTGTTCGGCAACCGCGACGAGCGCAGCGGCACCGGAGTCGCGTTCAGCCGCGACCCCAACACCGGCGAGAACGTCCCGTTCGGTGAAGTCCTCTTCGGACACATCGGTGCCGACGTCGTCTCCGGCTCTGCGCTGACCCGGCCGTTGCACGAGCTCGCCGACCGGGAACCCGCGGTGTGGGCCGGCCTGCTCGACGCCCTGAATCGGGTCGAAAGGCACTACCGGGACGCCTGCTACGTCGAGTTCACCTTCGAGGCCGGCGAGCTGTGGATGTTGCAGGTCCGGTCCGGCGGGTTCACCGGCGCCGCCGCGGTGCGCGTGGCGACCGAGCTCGCCGACGAGCACGTGATCGAGCGCCGCGAGGCGCTGCTCCGGATCTCGCCGCACCATCTCCAGCACGTCCGCACGCCGCGGATCACGATCGCGGGCGCCGACATCCTGGCGCGCGGGCTGGGTGCGTGCCCGGGGGTCGCGGCGGGCCGGGTGGCGACCACGCCGGAGTCAGCGGTGCGCATGGCCGCGCATGGGCCGGTCGTCCTGGTGCGCCCGGAGACCTCACCGCACGACATGCGTGGTCTGGCCGCCGCCGCCGGGATCGTGACCGCCTACGGGGGCCCGGCCAGCCACGCGGCGGTCGTCGCGCGCGCCCTGCGGAAACCGGCGGTCGTGGGCGTCGGCGGCCTGACCGTCGACGTGGCGGCGGGCTCGGTGCGGGCCGGTGGACGCACCGTCGGCGAAGGCACCCTCATCACCATCGACGGGACCAGCGGCGAAGTGGCCCTCGGCCGGCCGCCGGTCGTGACAACCGCAGCCGACGCCCACCTGCACCGCCTGCTCGAGTGGGCAGACGACGTGGCGGGAGACCACTCCCCGCGCGACGAAACCGAACGCCTCCGCGCCGCTCAGGCGGTACTCCGGACCGCTTGAGCGAGACGCTGCGTCAGGGCCGCGGGCCGGGCCCGAAGCCCGTCCAGCGCAGCTCCGGCGGCAGGTGACCCATGTCGTTGAACAGCAGCACGGCCGGCGTCACGCCGTCGCGGTACTCGATCGCCGTCAGCGCGGTGTTGCCGCAGCTCAGCCCGAGCCACCTGACCAGGGGCGCGTCCAGCGCGTGCCGCACCAGCCAGGCCACCTGGTAGGCGTGGGTGACCAGGACCTCGTGGGTCTCGGTTTCGGCGGGGCGCGCGAACCTGGCGATCAGCGCTTCCGCCAGCCGGGCGCCGGAGGCGGCTTCCGCCGGGTCGTAGCCGTCGAAGAACCCCGCCCAGGCCGGGGGCGGCTCGGCCGGCACGTACGGCACGTGGTCGACCAGCTCGGCCGCTTCCCGCACCGGAACACCCGGCAGCTGCGCACCGATGATCCGCGCCGAATTCACGGCCCGGGCAAGGGGCGAATGCCACACGGCATCGACCGGAAGGGCAGCCAGCCGCTCGCCGAGCAGTTCCGACTGCCGCCGCCCCACCTCGGTCAGTTCACCGAACGGATCAGCCGCGCCGTGCCGCACCACGTACAGGTGCCGAGTCGCCACCGCCGCACCACTCCTCCCCCAGCCGGCACAAGGGCCTCCCCGGAAGATCCGGGGAGGCCCTGCTGTTGCCGGAGCCGCCTAGGGGAATCGAACCCCTGACCTGCTCATTACGAGTGAGCCGCTCTGGCCGACTGAGCTAAGGCGGCAACACGGACAAGTGTAGCGACCCCTCTTGCGTCACTCGGCACCCCCCGTGTCGTTAGGCTCTGCGACGCCGGTCACCCCAGACCGGCCTGGTCGTACTGGGAGGACCATCCACATGCGTCGACGCATGCCTCGCGCGCTGGCGCTGCCGGTCGCCGCGGCCGTGCTCGTCCTGTCGGCCACGCCGGCCATGGCGGAGAGCACGATCCCCACCACCCCGACCCCGCAGCCGGCCCACCCGGGGCAGCCGCCGTTCATCGGCCAGGAGGGCCCCCAGCCGCTCGGCCACGCCGTCGGTGACGCGGCCGCCGCGCTCGGGGTGCTGCGCCTGCTGCCGAACTCGGTCCCCACCAGCACGATCCTGCCGGGCTTCGGGGACCAGCTGCCCAAGCAGTCCGCGCTCGAGGCCGGGATGGGCCTGTCCAGCGCGCAGGCGAACTCCGAGGCCCTGCTCAGCTACGAGAAGTCGATCGCCCAGTCGTCCCCGTTCGGGCTCGCGGTGGGCGGGAACGCCCCCCAGGCGCCGGGCAGCCTCGTGCAGACGGCGCTGCCGGACAACGAGCAGCCGCTGACCGGCGGACTGAACGCGCCGCAGAACCCGCTGCTCAACGTCGGGCTGCTGAACGGCAAGGTGCACGCGCGCTACAGCCCCACCCTCGGCCCGTGCGTCGGCACGATCGCCGACGCGAGCACGTCGGTGGCGAGCCTGTCCCTGCTGAACGTCATCCCGTCGCTGCCGAACCTGCCGATCGACGGGCTCAACTTGAGCAACGTGCAGCTGGCCGACGGGTTCGACCCCACCAAGGGCCTGCAGACGCTCGGCGGTCTGCTCAGCGGCGGCACCCAGACCAAGTCCGACGGCACGAACTCCGTGCTCAGCCTGCCCAACACGCTGTCCTCGCGGTCGGTGGTGCAACTCGTCGACATCCCCGGTTCCCCGAACAAGGCGGTCCAGTCGGTGTCCACGCTGCAGGCCGCCGACATCGAGATCCTCAAGGACACCCCGCTCGAGCTGACGCTGAAGGTGGTCAGCCAGCCGATGCTGAAGATCACCTCCACCGGCGACGAGAAGACCTCCAAGGTCGAGTACACGGCTCCGGTGATCAGCATCGAGCGGCAGGGCAAGGTGCTCTACACGCTGGACGCCACCAACCCCACCAAGGACATCCCGATCGGGCTGCCCCTGTCCGGCCTGTCGCAGCAGTTCGGCCCGCTGCAGGACCTGCCGGTTGTCGGCGGCCTGGTCGCGACCGCGCAGAAGGGCCTGCAGCAGGTTCCGGACACCGCCGGCAAGGTGCTCGACCTGGGCGTGCTGCGGCTGAGCATCGCGGAGCTGACCCAGAAGGGCCAGAACCTGACCGAGCCGTTCAAGGGCTTCCAGCTGGGCGCCTCCGCCCGGATGCTGGACCTGCAGATCCTGCCGACCACCGGGCTGAAGAACCTGCTCCCGGCAGGGAACGACGCGCTGCCGTCGTCGCTGGCGCAGCTGTCGCTGGGCGAGCAGATCGGCCGGGCGTACGCGCCCGAGGGCGGGGTCGTGTGCGGTTCGACCACGCCCGCCACACCGGCGGGTGGCGCCGCGCCCGGCGTGCCGCAGAAGCTGGCGTACACCGCCGGCGCCTACTCGGCGGTGCCGATGTTCTGGACCGGGACCGCGCTGCTGCTGCTCGGGGTCGTGCTGGTGGCAGCATTCCCGGCACGGCGCCGGATGACGGCCGCGGTGGTGAAGCCTTCGCCGACGCCACGGCCGCGGGACTGAGGTTCCTCCTGGGTCCGGCCCCCTCCGCGCCGCGGGAGGGGGCCGGTTCCCGTTCGGAGCGCGGTCAGCCGTGCCGCAGCGCCGTCAGCATCGCTTCCACGGCGATCCTCGGCTTGACGTTCCACAGGATCGCTTCCCGGCAGGCCAGCACTGCTTCCAGGCGCTTGAGGGTCGACTCGGCCGTCCACTGCCGGGCGGCCTGGGCGATGTCCTGGGCGTGATCCGGGTGGTTGTACCGGGCGTCGGCGCCACTGATGGTGACCAGGACGTCCCGGTAGAAGCCCGCCAGGTCCACCAGGGCGAGGTCGAGCGTGTCCCGCTGGGTGCGCGTCGCCCGCGACTTCTGGCGCTTCTCCAGCTGCTTGACCGCGGCCTCGGCCGCCCGCTTGGCCCCGGCGACACCCCTGCCCGTCGCATCGCCACCCATCGCGTTGCGCAACTCGGCCTTCTCCGCCTCGTCGCGGACCTTGCTCTCCTCGGTCGCGTCCGCCTCGGCCACCGCGATCAGGTCGTCCGCGCACCGGAACACGTCGCCGGGACGGGTGAGGCCCAACGGGATCCGCAACACCGCCTCCCGGCGCTTGCGGGCGCTGTCGTCCGTCGCGAGCCGCCGCGCGCGGCCGACGTGACCGCCGCACACCGACGCCGCCCATTCCGCCAGCTCGGGGTCCACGCCGTCCCGGTCGGCCAGCACCCGCGCGATCGCCTCGGCCGCCGGCGTCCGCAGCGTCACCAGACGGCAGCGCGAGCGGATGGTGACCGAGACGTCCTCCGGGTGGTCCGACGGCGCGCACAGCAGGAACACCGTCCGCTCCGGCGGCTCCTCGACGGCCTTGAGCAGCGCGTTCGACGCGCCTTCGGTGAGCCGGTCGGCGTCCTCGATGATCACGACCTGCCACTGGCCCGTCGTCGGCCTGCGCGCCGCGGCCTGCACCAGCGACCGCATCTCGGCGACCGAGATCGACAGGCCCTCCGGGATGACCAGCCGCACGTCGGCGTGGGTGCCGTGCATCGCGGTGCGGCAACCGGGGCACTGGCCGCAGCCGGTGCCGGTGATGCACTGCAACGCCGCCGCGAACGCCCGCGCCGCGACCGACCGGCCGGACCCGGGCGGCCCGGTGAGCAGCCAGGCGTGCGTCATCGCACCCGGCGGCGCGGGTTCGCCGGCGACGATCCGGGCCGCCGCGTGCGCGGCCGCGGACAGCACCTCGACCGCGTGGTCCTGACCGACCAGTTGAGTCCACACCCCGGCCGGGGTAACGACAGCGGTCACTCGGCCTCCGACTCGGCGAGCGGCGCGAGCCCGAGCTTGCGCTGCACGAGCACCGAGGTGACGGCCGTGCGCACGCGGTCGGCGACCGCGTCCTCCGGCGCATCGGCGTCCACCACGACGTAGTGGTCCGGGTCGGCCGCGGCCATCTCACTGAGCAGCGTCTGCACGCGCCACTGGGTCTCGACCGAGATCGGGCCGGGCGCGTGGGCGGCGCCGGGATCGGCGTCGAGCAGTACGGTCACGTCCGGCCGCAGGCGGCCGGTCGCCCAGTCGGCCAGGCCCTCCAGCTCTTTCGCGTCCAGCCCGGCGACCGCGGACAGGTGCGCCAGCGGCGAGTCGACGAAGCGCTCCATCACCACGATCGCGCCGCCGTCCAGGGCCGGCTGTACGTTGCGTTCCACGATGTCGGCCCGGACCGCCGCCGCCGCGAGCGCCTGAGCACGCGCCCCGGACAGCGAGGCGCTGCCGATGATCGTGGTCAGCCGTTCGTCGTCCAGCGCCGGGTCGGCGGCCAGCACCACCGGGCGCGGGCTGACCGAGCACAGCCACTCGGTGAGCTTGGTCGCCTGCGCCGCGGTGTCCGCGACCGTGGTGCCTTCCAGCGCGATGAGCAGGCCGTTGACCCGGCGCGGACGGCGGCGGATGGCGTTGCGCAGGTCGGCCATGATCGGCTCGGACCGCCGCGAGTCCATCTGCCGGTAGGCGATGATGCCGACGATCGCGGCGAGCGCGCCGCCGCCGAGCATCACCGGGCGGGTGCCGTCGATGGTGATCTCGTTGCCCCAGACCCTGACCCGGTGCGAGTCCGTCAGAGCGATCAGCAGCGGCACCAGCGACACCGACCCGAACACGATGACCTTCAGCATCGACTGGTAGATCGCGTTGATCCGGCCCCGGATCGCGTCCTCGACCTGCGAACCGATGATCGTGACACCGGTCAGGAACGCGGCGCCGGCGCACGCGCCGACGATCGCCACCGCGACGAGCGACACGGTCACGTGTGGGGACAGCGCCACCAGGATCAGCGCCAGCCCGGCCAGCACGATCGAGATGCCGAACAACCGGTCGTGCGGCAGCCGCCGCGCCAGCTTCGGCGCCCCGCCCATCCCGGTGGCGAGGCCGATGAACACGGCCACGACCAGCAGGCCCCACGTGGATTCACCGGCGTTCAGGCTCGACGCGTACGTCTGGGCGGACCCGACCACCGCGCCACCCGCGGCGAACGCACCCGCGGCGCCGATCAGCAGGCCGCGGACCAACGGGGTGCTCTTGATGTACTTGCCGGCGTCCTTGACCAGGGCGCCCAGCCCCGGCGCGTCCTCGGTGACCGGCTTCGCGGCCTTCTCCGCCTGCTCGTGCGCGAGCCCCGCCATTCGCGGCTTGCGGATCGACAGCTCCGGGACGCGGGTCAGCAAAAGGACGCCACTCGCCAGGTACAGCAGCGCGATCAGCACGATGATGACCTTGGCGACGCCCAGCTCCCCCAGGAACCCATCGGGCAGCCCGACCGCCGCCACGATGCGGGTTATCACCGCGTAGACGCCGCCCGCGGTGACCGTGGCGAGCCCGTAGGTCATCACCATGCCGAGCTGGTTGGCCGTCTCCACCTGGTCGGGCCGCTTGAGCAGGTTCGGGACCGCCGCTTCCTTCGACGGGATCCACATCATCGCGCTCGCGCTGGTCAGGAAGTTGGCGATGTACAGCCACCACCAGGTGCCGACGAACGTCACCGACAGCAGGAAGCCGCAGCGCAACAGGTCCGCGACGAACATGACCTTGCGACGGTCGAAGCGGTCGGCGAGCAGCCCGCCCATCGGGGCGAAGATCAGGCCGGGCAGCAGCGCGGACAGCACCACACCGGTGAACGCGAAGTTCTTCGCGGTGTAGCTGCCCGTCATCTGAGCCGCGTAGGTCGACAGACCGAGGAGGGTCAGCCAGTCGGCGACACTGCAAAGGTAGGTGATCCCCCAGAGCCGCCGGAACGGGCGGATCGCCAGCACCCGCCGGGCCCGGTGGATCGTCGAGGTGTCACGCCCGGCCGGCGCGTCTTTCCCCGCGCCGGGTTGCCCCTGCATGACCTCGCTGATCGAACCCACCCCACTCACTCCCGTGGCGCTGAGGAACCCCTGGCGCAACAAGCCGGTGTCCCCCAACCGTGGAGCCAGGGTAGCTGTGCCGAGCTGAGAGTGCCCGTCCTGGTGGGCCGCACCCGCCCGATTCGCCGGGATCGCCCGGATGGGCGTCAGCGGAAGATTCCGCCGATAGTGTCGATCAGACTGGTCAGGAACTGGATCGCGAGCACGCCGAACACGACCATCAACAGCACCGCGACCAGGAACGCGGCCGACCCGCTGGACGGCTTCGCGCGGCGGACCGTGCCGCCCTGACCCGGCCGCGGCAGCCGGAACGACGGCCGTGACCACGAGCCCAGCTTCGGCCTGCCGCGCCAGGTGCGCTGCCGGGGCAGGATGCCCAGCGGCGGCGCGGGCGGCACCGCCGGAGCCGGGGCCGCGGGCGGCGTGTCGTCCACCGGCACCTCGGGCGGTGCGGCCGGGGCGGCCGGTGCGGCCGGCTTGTCGGCCATGGCCTCGATCATCTGACGCACCTTCTCCGGGTCCGGCTCGACCGGCTTGGCCACCTTGAGCGGCTCGTACCGCTCGCCGTCGTCCACCGATCCCGACACCGCGTCGCCGAACGTCAGCGGCTGCAGTCCGGACTGCGTGCCGTCGCCGTCGAAACGAGCGTCGTCCTTCGCCGGACTCATGCTGACCACTCCCGTGCGTCTGGAAACACCTCGTCCCAGGGTAGTGGGCAATTCCCGGCGAGCACGCGCCCATCCGGGCCACCTGGTGATCACTGTCCGCGATCGGATGATCAGGCACAGGTCATCGCCGCCTCGACCGCCTCGGTCATCCACTGCGCCAGCCGGTCACGGTCGGAGGGCACCAGGAACAGCTGCCCGCCCTCGCCCGGCTCGGTGACCGTCGCCAGCACGTGGCGGCCCAGGTCGTTGTCCACCACCACGTACCCGAGGCGGGGGAACTGGGCGCAGCGGCGGTCGAACGCCATCAGGTCGACCACCGTGGTGCCGGTGCGCGGCCGGCGCAGGAACTCCCGCACCAGCACCGCCTGCTCGGCGTCCCGCCCGGTCAGCTCACCGGACGGGCCGGCGTGCAGCATCAGCGAACCGAACCGGCCCCGGCGCCGCTCCGGTACGAACCCGACCACCCGGTCGAACAGCGACCGCAGCTCGCGGAAGCCCCATCCGCCGACCTGGGTGGCGTCCGGCCGCCAGCTCCACAGCACACCGGCCGCCGTGTCGGCGTACACCCGCACGTCCAGCGGCCCGGCCAGCCCGCTGTGCACGCCGGTCAGCACCATCCGGATCGGGCCGCGCAGCATCAGCGCGAACGCCCGCATGGCGTCGTCGGTCAGGTCGCCGCCCTCGACGAACGGCGAGTCCCGCAGCTGCGCCATCCACGCGTTGTGCTCCTCGGCTTCGGCCACCAGGTCGGCCGGATCGCTGGAGCGGCTCAGCGGGTACCGGATCCGTTCCACGTCCTCGTCCGTCGCGAACGGGGCGTACAGGTCCCAGGTGCTGGCCCGCTCCGGCACCGCGTCGAGCACCGGCCGGGCGGCCTCGGTCAGCAGTTCGTCGATCGTCGTCACGCGGGCAGTGTGCACCCGGGCACCGACAATTTCGGTCGAACTGCTGTTCGAGCTCTATTTCTTCGCGGCGGTCGCCTTCTTCGCCGGGGCCTTCCGCGCCGGCGCCTTCTTCTTCGGCGCCGGGCCCTTCGCCCGCTTCTCGGCGAGCAGCTCGGACGCGCGCTCCGGGGTCAGCCCCTCGATGCTGTCCCCCTTGCGCAGGGTCGCGTTGTACTCCCCGTCGGTCACGTACGGCCCGAACCGGCCGTCCTTGACCACCATCGGCTTCTTCGACACCGGGTCCTCGCCCAGCTCCTTCAGCGGCGGCTTGGCCGGGCCGCGGCGACCACGCTGCTTCGGCTCGGCGTAGATCTTCAGCGCCTCGTCGAGCGTGATCGAGAAGATCTGGTCCTCGCTCGACAACGACCGCGAGTCGGTCCCCTTCTTCAGGTACGGCCCGTAGCGGCCGTTCTGGGCGGTGATCTCCTCACCCGACTCCGGGTCCTTGCCCACCACACGCGGCAGCGACAACAGCTTGAGCGCGTCGTCCAGGGTCACCGTCTGGATGTTCATCGACGGGAACAGCGAGCCCGTGCGCGGCTTCGGCTTCTTCGCCTTACTGGTCTTCTTGCCGTCCTCGGCCTCCTCGGGCTCGGGCAGCACCTCGGTCACGTACGGCCCGAAGCGGCCCGCCTTGGCGACGATCTCGTGCCCGGTGACCGGGTCCACGCCCAGCGACCGGCCCTCCTGCGGCGTCGCGAACAGCTTCTCCGCGATCTCCGCGGTCAGCTCGTCCGGCGGCAGGTCCTCGGGCAGGTTCGCGCGCTGCGGCTTCCCGTCCACCTCGCGCTCGATGTACGGGCCGTACCGGCCAACCCGCACGTACACCGTGCGGCCGTCGTGGTCCTCGAACATCGGGATGGAGTTGATCTCGCGCGGGTCGATGTCCTCCACCCCGCCGCTGACGAGCTTCTTCAACCCGCCAAGGCGCCCGACCGAGCCGTCCACGCCCTGCTCGCCGCCGAAGTAGAACCGCGACAGCCAGCGGGTGCGCTGCTCGTTCCCGGCCGCGATGCGGTCGAGCTCGTCCTCCATCGCCGCCGTGAAGTCGTAGTCCACCAGCCGCTCGAAGTGCCGCTCCAGCAGCCCGACCACGGCGAAGGCCACCCACGACGGGACCAGCGCGGACCCCTTCTTCCACACGTAGCCGCGGTCCTGGATGGTCTTGATGATCGACGCGTACGTCGACGGGCGGCCGATGCCCAGCTCCTCCAGCTTGCTGACCAGGCTGGGCTCGTTGTAACGCGCCGGCGGCGTGGTCGCGTGGCCGTCCGGGGACAGCTCGCCCGCCGTCAGCGGCTGGTCCTCGACCAGCCGCGGCAGGCGGCTCTGCTTGTCGTCGGCCTCGGCACCGGAGTCGGCGTCCACCGCCTCGACGTAGGCCTTGAGGAAACCGGCGAAGGTGATCGTCCGCCCGGACGAGGCGAAGGTGCACTCCTCCCCGGTGCTCGACGTGCCGGTGATCCGCACCGAGATCGTGGTGCCCTTGGCGTCGGCCATCTGCGAGGCGATCGTGCGCTGCCAGATCAGCTCGTACAGCCGGAACTCGTCGGCCTGCAGCTCGCCCGCGACCTGGCCCGGCGTCCGGAACACCTCACCGGCCGGGCGGATCGCCTCGTGGGCCTCCTGCGCGTTCTTGACCTTGCGCGTGTACTGCCGCGGGGTCGGCGAGACGTGGTCCTTGCCGTACAGCTCGGTCGCCTGGCTGCGCGCCGCCGCGAGCGCCGACTCCGACAGCGTGGTGGAGTCGGTACGCATGTAGGTGATGTAGCCGTTCTGGTACAGCCGCTGCGCGATCTGCATCGTGGTCTCGGCGTTGAAGCGCAGCTTGCGGCCGGCCTCCTGCTGCAGCGTCGAGGTCATGAACGGTGCGTACGGGCGCCGCGTGTACGGCTTCTCCTCGACACTGGTGACCTTGAAGTCCCGCTGGTGCAGGCCCTGGGCCAGCGCCCGGGCGCCGGCCTCGTCGAGCACCCGGACGTCCTGGGCGTTCGCCTTCAGCTGCCCCGAGGCGTCGAAGTCCTTGCCGGTCGCCAGGCGAGCGCCGTCGACCGACACCAGCCGCGCCGGGAACTGGCGCGGCTCCTCGGCACCAGCGTCCGCGCTCGACATCGTGGCCGAGATGTCCCAGTAGGAGGCCGAGGTGAACTTGATGCGCTCGCGCTCGCGCTCGACCACCAGACGGGTCGCCACCGACTGCACCCGGCCCGCCGACAGCCTCGGCATGACCTTCTTCCACAGCACCGGCGAGACCTCGTAACCGTAGAGCCGGTCGAGGATGCGGCGGGTCTCCTGCGCGTCGACGAGGTCCCCGTCCAGCTCACGGGTGTCCTCGGCGGCGGCGCGCACGGCCTGCTCGGTCACCTCGTGGAAGACCATCCGGCGCACCGGGACCTTCGGCTTGAGGGTCTCCAGCAGGTGCCAGGCGATGGCCTCGCCCTCACGGTCGGGGTCGGTGGCGAGGAAGAGCTCGTCGACGTCCTTGAGCAGGCCCTTGAGCTCGGTGACCTTGGCCTTCTTGTCCGGCGAGACGACGTAGAGCGGCTCGAAGTCGTGGTCGACGTTCACGCCGAGTTTCGCCCAGGACTCGCCCTTGTACTTGGCCGGGACGTCCTCGGCCCTGGACGGCAGGTCGCGGATGTGCCCGACCGAGGACTCCACCACGTACCCCGGGCCGAGGTACGAGGCGATCTTGCGGGCCTTGGCGGGCGACTCGACGATCACGAGCCGTCGACGACCGGCGCCGTTCGCCCCGGCGTCGTTCTTCTTCGTCTTCGTCGATCCAGCCACGCTGTCCGCTCTCCTGCTTCGATCCCACCGCTGTCCACGCAGCGGCGCCGGTTCAACCAGCAAGTGTGCACGTTGCCTGCCGGTGATGTCCCCCGAGGTGACGTAACACGCCGTCGCGCGTCCCGTCCGGGATGGGCAACAGCGTGCGGCATCGTCCCCTTTCCACACCTAGCACGTGATACCGGACACACGCCGACCGGGGCCTTTCCGTAGCCGTTCCGCTACGCTCCGCGCTATGTTCCGCCGCCTGCTCGCCGTACTGGCCGTCCTGCTCCTCGTGCCCGGCCTGACCGGGGCCGTCACCGCCACCGCCGCAGCCGGCGGCTACAGCGGCATCGTCAAGCTCAGCAACTGCTCCGGTTCACTCGTCCGGTTGCCCCAGTCGAGCGAACTGGACCGGGCGCTCGTCCTGAGCGCCGGACACTGCCTGGAGTCCGGTATGCCCGATCCGGGCGAAGTGGTGGTCAACCAGCCGGTCAGCCGCGAGATGGCGCTGCTCGGCGCGGACGGCCACCAGCTCGGCCTGCTCCACGCGTCCAAGGTCGTGTACGCGACGATGACCGACACCGACATCGCGCTCTACGCCGTCGACGCGTCCTACCGCGACATCGCCCGGGAACTCGGCGGCCACCCGCTCACGCTCGCCGCCGCACCGGCGAACGTCGGCACCCCGGTCAGCATCGTCTCCGGCTTCTTCACCCGCACCTGGCACTGCTCGATCGACCGGATCGTGTATTCGGTGCGCGAAGGCGGCTGGACGTGGAAGGACTCGATCCGCTACGCGCCGGGCTGCAACACGATCCACGGCACCTCCGGTGCCCCGGTCGTCGACGAGGGCAGCGGCGAGATCGTCGGCATCCACAACACGGGCAACGACAAGGGCGAAGCCTGCACGTTCGACAACCCGTGCGAGGTCGACGAAAACGGCGAGGTCTTCGCCCAGCGGGGCCTGACCTACGGCCAGCAGACCTACCGCGTCCCGGCCTGCTTCACCCGGAACAACCAGCTCAGCCTCGTCCGGGACGGTTGCCGGCTGCCCAAGCCTGCCGCGCTGCCGCTGCCCGTTCCCGCCTGATCACACCGCCTGCCGGGCGGGTGCGTGCCGCGGCCACACCGGCTCGGCGCCCGGCGGCGGCATGCCGATCAGCTCGGCCAGCGTCGCGAGCCGCCGTCGCCCGGTGACCCGCACCGCCGGGCCGCCGCCCTTCGGGCCGACCAGCTGCGCGGGCAGGCCGAGCTGGCGAAACGCCTCGGCGAGCGGTTCGTGGGTGTCCGGCGCCCGCGCGTCGACGGCCAGCAGGTACCCCTGCACGCCCGGCCGGCCCGACGCCAGCGCCCACAGCCGCAGAGCCGCCCCGGTGAGCCGGAACCGGCCCGGCAGCACCTTCCCCGTCCCCTCGCCGCCCAGCCAGGCCCGCGCGAGCGCGATCAGGTCGCGCCGGAAGGCCGTGCGGATCACCGGCGTGCCGTCCTCGGTGCGGCTCAGCTCGGCCGACACCCCGCGCCTGCCGAACTCCGCGGCCAGCACACTCGCGCGCCACGCCTCGTCGACCTCCACCGTGAGGCGAGCGGCCGTGCGCGCGAAGCCGGTGATCTGGCCCTGCCCGCACAGAACGCCGCTCAGGTCGGCGATGTCCGGGCCGCTCGCCTCCGCCGAGAAGAGCGACATCTGATCCACAGCGGACAGGGTAGAACACGCGTTCGATTTCCCGCGAGTCGTCGCGGGGAAAAAGTCCTTGAAGTTGACGCTGCGTCAACCTTTAGCGTGGATTTGGACGGGGACGGAGGAGACGAGATGGACGAGCCGCTGTCGATCGCACAGGTGTCGAAGGTATCCGGGGTGACCTCCCGGACCTTGCGGCACTACGACGACATCGGCCTGCTCCCACCGGCATCCGTCGACAGCAGCGGGAGGCGCTTCTACCAGCGGGAACAGCTCATCCGGTTGCAGCAGATCCGCCTCCTGCGGGAGCTGGGCCTCGGCCTGGACACGATCGCCGAGATCCTCGGCGGGTCGGTGTCCCACGCCCAGGCGCTGCGGCTGCACCGGAAGTGGCTGCTGGCGGAGCGCGACCGGCTGGACCGGCTCGCCACCACCGTCACCCGGACGATCGCCGAACTCGAAGGAGGGGACCACATGTCCGCGCACGAACTGTTCGAGGGGTTTTCACCGCACTCCGAGAAGGCGGAATGGCTCGCGCAGGAAGCAGCCGAACGGTGGGGTGAGAACGCCGTCCGGTCACACGAACGAAGCAAAACCTGGCCGGACGAGAAGTGGGCCGCGGTGAAGCGGGAGGGCGCCGAGGCGACCGATCGGCTGGCCGAGCTGGCCCGCGAAGGTGTGCCGGCCGACGACGAGCGCGCGCTCGACGCCGTCGCGGCGCACCGGGCGTGGCTGGAGCACTTCTGGACGCCGGATGCCACGTCCTACGCCGGGCTCGGCCGCCTCTACAGCGACGACGAGCGGTTCCGGAACCAGTACGAGGCCATCCAGCCGGGATTCGCCGAGTACCTGCGCGATGCCATGGGCGCCTACGCCCGGACCCGCATGAACTAGCGCGGCGCGGCCGTCACCTGGGCGGCGAGCTGCCGGCACACCGGGGCGTGCGCGACCGCGGTCGCGAGCTCCGGCACGGCATCGAAACGGTCCAGCAGATCGAGACTCGCCACCTCGGTCAGCGGCCCGTTCGCCTGCCCGAGGGTGTCCGCGTCGATGTCGCCCGGCGCGACCGCATCGAGCCGTTGCCGCGCGGCGGCCGCCCGGTCGCGCACGCCCTGGAAGTCCGTCACGGCCCGCTCCCGCACCACCTCGCCCTCCGGCACCGGCGACGGCGGCATCGTGTGCAGTCCGTCCAGCGCGCGGTCCAGCCCGTTGATCACCGAGCCGAGCAGCTCGCTGGAGGACCGCACGGCACGCTGCGGGGTGCTCGGGTCCACGCTCGGCATGGTCACCAGGTTCTCGACCAGGGAGCCGACCGCGACGCAGTAGTCGTCCGCCCAGCGGGCCTCGGCGTCCTGCAGCTGAACCTGCTGCCGCGACAGCCCCGGCCCGCCCGGGTCGGTGCTCGCGGGTGGCCGGCCACAACCGGAAAGGCCCACACACAACCCGGTCAGCACCACCAGGAACACGGACTTCCCGGGCCGCACGCACGCACCTCCTGTCGACGCCAACCTCTTACCCGACGGTACCGAGACGATTGCGGACCGCAACCGTCGGGCAGCACAAAAAGCCGGGCCCGTCACGTTCTGTGGTGACGGGCCCGGCTCCGGCAGAGCGGATCAGACGGTCTTCGCCGGGGTGGCGTCCTCGCTCGGCGTGTCGGTCATGACGCTTGCGCGCCGCTTCGACACCACGATCGCGACGACGATGATCGCCACGGCGACCAGCGAGATCGCGATCCGCACCCCCGCGGAGGCATCCGGCCCGATCGAGAACTGCACGATCGCCGGCGCGATCAGCACCGAAACCAGGTTCATCACCTTGATCAGCGGGTTGATGGCCGGGCCCGCGGTGTCCTTGAACGGGTCGCCGACGGTGTCGCCGATGACCGTCGCGGCATGCGCCTCGGAACCCTTGCCACCGTGGTGACCGTCCTCGACCAGCTTCTTCGCGTTGTCCCACGCCCCACCGGAGTTGGCCAGGAAGATCGCCATCAGCGTGCCGGTGGCGATCGCGCCGGCCAGGTACCCGGCGAGCGCACCGGTGCCGAGACCGAAGCCGACGGCGATCGGGGCGAACACCGCGAGCAGACCCGGGGTGGCCAGCTCCCGCAGCGAGTCGCGGGTCACGATGTCGACGACCTTGCCGTACTCCGGCCGTGTGGTGCCCTCCATGATCCCCGGGATGTCGCGGAACTGGCGGCGCACCTCGTACACCACCGCACCCGCGGCGCGGGACACGGCGTTGACCGCGAGACCGGAGAACAGGAAGACCACCGCGGCACCGACGATCACGCCGACCAGGGTGTTCGGGCTGACGATCGTGTCCACGAACGACTTCACGCCCGCCGCGGATTCACCGATGTCGGCGAGCGCCTTCGAGATGGAGTCCTGGTACGAACCGAACAGCGCCGTCGCGGCGAGCACCGCCGTGGCGATCGCGATGCCCTTGGTGATGGCCTTCGTGGTGTTGCCGACCGCGTCCAGCTCGGTCAGGATCTGCGCCGCGTCCTCGTCGACCTCGCCGGACATCTCCGCGATGCCCTGCGCGTTGTCCGAGACCGGACCGAAGGTGTCCATCGCGACGATGACACCGACGGTCGTCAGCAGGCCGGTGCCGGCCAGGGCGACCGCGAACAGGGCGACCGTGCCGCCCAGCAGGTAGGCACCGAACACCGCGGCACCGATCACCAGCGCGGTGTAGACGGCCGACTCGAAGCCGACCGAGATCCCGGACAGGATGACCGTCGCGGCACCGGTGCGGGAGGTCTCGCCGACGTTGCGCACCGGGCCGTGCTCGGTGCCGGTGTAGTAGCCGGTCAGCCGCAGGATGACACCGGCCAGCACGATGCCGATGATCACGGCGACGAACGCGATGACCGCGGGGTTGCCCGCGACCCCGGCGTGCGCAGCGCCGAAGTCGGCGAAGGACCCGGGCAGGTACACGAACGACGCGACCGCGCACAGCACCGCCGAGATGGCGGCGGAGATGTAGAACGAGCGGTTGATCGTGACCAGGCCGTTCTCACCCGTGCGGGCCCGCGTGATGTAGACGCCGATGACCGCGGTGATGACCCCGATGGCCGGCACGATCAGCGGGAACAGCAGGCCGTGCACGCCGAAGGCGGTGCTGCCCAGGATCAGCGCGGCGACGAGCGTCACCGCGTAGGACTCGAACAGGTCCGCCGCCATCCCGGCGCAGTCACCCACGTTGTCACCGACGTTGTCGGCGATCGTGGCCGCGTTGCGCGGGTCGTCCTCCGGGATGTTCTGCTCGACCTTGCCGACCAGGTCGGCACCCACGTCGGCGGCCTTGGTGAAGATGCCGCCGCCGACCCGCATGAACATCGCGATCAGGGCGGCACCGAAACCGAAGCCTTCGAGCACCTTCGGGGCCTGACCGGTGTAGGCGAGCACGACGACCGCGGCGCCGAACAGGCCGAGGCCGACGGTGAACATGCCGACCGCGCCACCGGTGCGGAACGCGGCGCGCATCGCCTTCTCCCGGCCACCCGGTTCCCGCGAGGCAGCGGCGACACGCAGGTTGGCCCGCGTCGCCAGCCACATGCCCGTGTAACCGATGAGGAACGAGAACACGGCGCCGACGAGGAAGAACACGGAACGGCCGATGCGCTCGTTCCAGTCGTCCGCGGGCAGCGCGAGCAACAGCAGGAACACCACGACCCCGAAGATCGAGAGGGTGTTGCGCTGCCGCTTGAGATACGCGGCCGCCCCTTCCTGCACGGCCTTGGCGATGTCCTGCATCTTGGCGGTGCCCTGGCCCGCGGCCAGCACCTCCTTGAGCAGGAACCAGCCGATGACCAGAGCGGCCAGGGCTATGACGGCGACCACGGCCACGATGCCGTAGTCACCTCCGGAGAAGTCGAGGCCCTCCGCGAGGGTCTGCCGGGACATCCGTCCTCCTGGAAACGTTCCTGTCGCCAGTGACAGCCCGCCTAGGGGAAGCCGTGCCGACGCTGGCATGGGATCTACACCACAAGTGGTGCCGGTTGCCCGGAGTGTATTGGTAATGGAATCCGCGCGGTCAGGGCGTCCCCTAACGATCACCCTCCGTACATGTGACCCTGCTCACGGTTCATGATCTTTTCCCGCCCGGCCGGTTCTGTCGTACACGTGTGCGAAGCTGTCTACCGTGGAAGTCGTGGCGGGAACCGAGCGGGCGCGGCGGCTGCTGCACCGGGTCACCGCCGGCATCCCGGCGAACCCGGTCACCCACGTGGCCGACCTGCCGGCCCGCGCGGCGCGGCACACCGAGTGGCCGGACTGGGCGGACGAGCGGGTGGTGGCGGCGCTGCGGTCGGGCGGCGTGGAGCGGCCCTGGGCGCACCAGGCGGAGGCAGCGTCGCTGGCCTTCGCCGGGCAGCACGTCGTCGTGTCCACGGGCACGGCCTCGGGCAAGTCGTTGTGCTACCAGCTGCCGGTGCTGTCGGCGCTGACCGCTGACGACAAGGCGTGCGCGCTGTACCTCTCACCGACGAAGGCGCTGGGCGCCGACCAGCTGTGGGCGGTGTCCGGATTGGACGTTGCCGGGGTGCGCGCGGCGTCCTACGACGGGGACACGCCGATGGCCGAGCGTGACTGGGTGCGGGCACACGCGCGGTGGGTGTTCACGAACCCGGACATGCTGCACCGCGGCATCCTGGCGGCGCACTCGCGCTGGGCGCGGCTGTTCCGCAAGCTTTCCTACGTGGTGATCGACGAGTGCCACAGCTACCGGGGCGTGTTCGGATCGCACGTCGCGTTGCTGCTGCGGCGGCTGCAGCGGGTGGCCCGGCACTACGGGTCGTCGCCGGTGTTCATCCTGGCGTCGGCGACCACGGCCGAGCCTGGCGAGTTCGCGTGCCGGCTGGTCGGCGCCGACTGCGTGCCGGTCGTGGAGGACGCGTCGCCGCGCGGGGCGCGGACGGTGGCGCTGTGGGAGCCCCCGCTGCTGGAGGACCACCTGGGCGAGCACGGTGCCCCGGTGCGCCGGTCGGCCGGGGCGGAGGCGAGCCGGATCCTCGCGGAGCTGGTCATCGAGGGCGCGCGGACGCTGGCGTTCGTCCGGTCACGGCGGGGCGCGGAGCTGACCGCGCTGGGCGCCCGGCGCTTGTTGTCCGAAGTGGACAGCGAGTTGCCCTCGCAGGTGGCGGCGTACCGGGCCGGGTTCCTGCCGGAGGAGCGGCGGGCACTGGAGCGTGCACTGCTGTCGGGGGAGCTGACGGGGGTCGCGACGACGAACGCGCTCGAGCTGGGGGTGGACATCGCGGGGCTGGACGCGGTGGTGCTGGCCGGGTACCCGGGCACGCTGGCGTCGTTCTGGCAGCAGGCGGGCCGGGCCGGGCGGTCGGGAGACGACGCGCTGGTCGTGTTCGTGGCGCGGGACGATCCGCTGGACACATACCTGGTGCACCACCCGGCGGCGGTGCTGGAGCGGCCGGTGGAAACGGCGGTGCTGGACCCGTCGAACCCGTACGTGCTCGCGCCACAGCTGGCGTGCGCGGCGGCGGAGTTGCCGTTGACCAGCGGTGAGCTGGAGACGTTCGGTGGCGTCGCGGCGCGGGAGGTGCTGGACCGGCTCGTCGCCGAGGGGCTGCTCCGCCGCCGCCCGAGTGGCTGGTACTGGACGTCACGAGACCGACCGCAGTACGAGGTGGACATCCGCGGCTCGGGTGGCGAGCAGATCGCCGTGGTCGAGGCGGACACCTCCCGGCTGCTGGGGACGGTCGACCCGGGTTCGGCGTGCACGACCGTGCACCCGGGGGCGGTGTACCTGCACCAGGGCTCGTCGTACGTGGTGGATGAGCTGGATCTGGAGTCCGGAATCGCACTGGTGCACGCGGAGGACCCGGAGTGGACCACGTCGGCACGGGAGGTCGCCGACATCGCCGTGCTGCGCACCCAGGAGCGGGTGGACTACGGCGGGGTGAGCGTGTGCCTGGGCGAGGTCGCGGTGACCTCGCAGGTGGTGGGGTATCTGCGGCGCCGCCCGTCGGGCGAGGTGCTGGATCAGGTGACGCTGGACCTGCCGGCGCAGACGTTGGAAACGCGGGCGGTTTGGTACACGATCACCCCGGAGTTGCTGGAGGTCGGCGGGGCGCCGGGGGGCGCCGGTCTGGATCCGGCGCGCATCCCCGGCGCCCTGCACGCCGCCGAGCACGCGGCGATCGGCCTGCTACCGCTGTTCGCTACGTGCGACCGGTGGGATATCGGCGGCGTCTCGACCGCGTTGCACGCTGACACCGGGGAGGCGACGGTGTTCGTGCACGACGGCCATCCCGGAGGCGCGGGATTCGCCGATCGCGGTTTCGCTGCCGTGGTCCCGTGGCTGGCCGCTACGCGGGAGGCCATCGTCTCCTGCGAGTGCCCGGCGGGATGCCCGTCCTGTGTGCAGTCACCGAAGTGCGGGAACGGTAACGATCCACTGGACAAGGCGGGGGCGGTGGCCGTGCTGGACACCGTGCTCGGGGCGGTCAGTTCTCACGGCGCCCGGCACGGCCACGGGGTGGCTCAGGCTGCGGCGAACTGACCGGCGCCGGCCAAGGCGGCCTGGTCAGCACCCTGCTGGTCGAGAGCGCGGACGAGCACGGAGTGCACGGCGTCGGCGGTCGGCAGGCGCCAGCCCCACACGTCCGGCTTGACCCGCCAGTGGACGACACCGTGCTGGAACGGGGTGGGCGGGAGCGGGATCCAGCTGCCCTGCCCGTGCCGGCGGACCGTGCCTGCGGCCGCCAGTTCCTCCGGGAGGCAGTCGGCGACGGTGGTCAGGAACAGCCAGCGGCCGTCGGGCGTGGCCACGATCGGCGCGGGGTGGCCGGTCGCCCGGAGCAGTCGAGCCGCCCGCTTGCCCAGTTCATCGGGGACCTCGACGGCGTCCAGCACGGTGCCGGTCGCGACGAGGAGGCTGTACGGCCGGCCGTTCCACCAGGTGGCCACCTCGTTGGGGTGGGCGTCGAGCCGGTCGGCCCAGTCCTGGTGGACGGGCACCGGGCCGGTCCAGGAGCCTCCGGCGTCGGCGTGCGCCGGAAAGGTACCGGGCAGCACCGGCCACCCGTGCCAGGCAAGGCCGATGGCCTCCGCACGAAGCTCGATGCGGAAGGCGCCCCGCCAGCTGTCCGACCAATCCGTGTCCAACATTTCCGTCCACAACTCCTTGCTTGTTCCACCGCTCGCGGTGGCTGCCTGTGTTCAATAAACGGCAAGTTGCACAGTGCCGGAACCCGCCGCGCGACAACCGGCCGCTCCGGGGCGACGAGCGAACCAGCCCGCTCGGCCCGGCCGAACACCCACGGCCGATCCCCTCCCGGCGGCGAAACGCGTCCGGCCTCGACACCCGCACGTGATCTCCAGCACACGTTTCTCCTGCGTACCGTTGTTTTCCCGATACTCGCGGCCCGGTCGCCGGCCGAAGCCGGTGACCGCTCGCCGCACGAGGGCGACCGTCCACCCGGCGCCCGCTCACCCACCGCTCACCACGGCGGCAACCACTCGTCGCACCACTCACCCCACCCCGGAGCGGGGTCCGGCCCCGCCTCCGCACGGGTTGCGCAGCCCCGCCGCGCGGAGCAGCCCGCTCGCGTCTCCGGACTCATCCCGCCGCCGAGCCGCGATGAGCAGGCAACGCGGCGGGTGGTCCGCCGCGTGGCCGACCGCATCTACTGCGGGCGCATCACGGCCCGGCCCGAGCCCGCCCCGCCGCCGACCCGAGGCCGGTGTCGACGGACACCTCGACGAGCGCATCCCACCCGTCGAACCGGCAGCTCACCATCCGGGCCGCCATCCGGTCGGCGACCCACTGCGCCCGTCCGCACGCGACGTCCACACCGAGGAGGGTCTGCCCCGCGGCGGCCAGCGCGGCCAGGTCGGCGGCCCCGGCGGCCCGGTGCCGTGCGATCGTCGCGGCACCGAGGCCCCAGAGCAGCCCCGCGATGACCACGAATGCGGCGATCGCGCCGGCGGCCCACACGGTCGCGGCACCGCGGTCACGCTCGCGCAGCTCGTGGTGGTCGGCCGCGGCCCGCGGGGAGGCTTGGCGGCGTGGTCCTCTCTTCAGCTCGGGCGCCGCCGGTGGACCGGGGCGTCGCCACCCTCCGGGGCTGGTCCGCGGCTGCACATCTGGTGCTCGCTCAGCACCTCCCGTGGGCGGAGCCGGCGGGATCCGGCCGGACGTCTGGTCCAGTGCGCGCTGCTCCACGTCTCGGGACCGCGGGTCAGGGTGCATCCCCGGCTCCCGGTTCGAGCACCGCGAAGGCAGTGGCAGTCAGGTGCAGGCCCGGCAGGAGCGAGCCGGCCGCGGACGCCCGCACCTCGACGGTGATGCCATCACCCTCGGTCCGCACCGAGAGTTGCGCACCCGCGGGGGCGATCTGCGTGACCGCCTGCGCCGCCAGCTGCGGTTCTCCCCGGGCGACGAGCCGTGCTGCTTCCCGGGCGGCGTCGGTGCAGCGCAGCTGACCGGAGACGGCCGTCATGCCGGCGAGCACCATCCCGACCACCACTGTCAGGGCGCACAGCGCGATCGCCGCCTCGACCGTCACGGCCCCACGATCCGCGGCCGGCCGGCCGGCACGGCGAGCCGGCACCGGGCCCTGGCGCATTCCGGACGGGCCCGCGCGTGGACGGGTCGCCATCAGAACCCCGGGGTGAGGGCTTGCTGGACCAGCCCGGTGAGCGCGCCGACCACCGAGTCTCCCGTCACGACGGAGTAGAGCACGGCGGCGAGGGCAGCGGCGGCGATCGTGCCGATCGCGTACTCGGCGGTGCTCATCCCGTCGTCGGCAGCCAGCGCCGGGCGGAACCAGCGGCGCCACCACCGGGGCGGGGCCGGGGCTGCGTGACGGCCGGTGGACTTCGAGCGGAACAACATGGGTGTACCCCTTCTCTCTACTGTGGATGGTCAGAACACGTTGAGGCGGCCGGCCAGACCGAGAACCACGGGCGCGACCCCGAGACACACGAAGGCCGGGAGGAAGCAGAGTCCCAGCGGCCCGGCGATCAGCACGCCCGCCCGCTGGGCGCGTGCCTCGGCCCGGTCTCCCAGGTCGGCGCGGATGCCGTGGGCCAGGTCCGCGGCTGCGTCGGCGAGGGTGGTCCCGCTGCGTGCGGTCCGCCGGGCCGCGCGCGCGAATTCGGCGGTGCCGGAGCAGACCAGCGCGGGCGCCCACGCCTCGTTCGCATCCGCGCCGAGTTCCAGCAGACCGGCCGTCGCGCGGAGGGCCTGGGCTTCGGGTCCCACCCCGTCATCGGCCACCGCTCGCAGTGCGGCCGGGACCGGTTGCCCGGCGCGCAAACAAGCGGCCAGCAGGTCCCAGGTCGCGGCGAGGTCGAGCGGGTCGCTGCGCCGCCGGCGCCGCTGGAGCCGAGCCGGTGCCCGTGGCGCGGGGGAGAAACGGGCCAGCCGTAGACCGGGAACCGGCCTGCGCGGCAGGGTCAGCAGCGCCGCGCCCAGCAACGCGACGACGGTGGCGGCCGCGCTCATCGCCGCGCTCCTCGGCTCGTGATCCGGGCACTCCACGTCCCGCCCGCGATCACCAGCCCGGTGCCGAGCAACAAGAGCAGGTTGCCGCCGCCGGTCGCGAGAAGGACTTGCACCGGATGCGCGCCCATCCCCTCCCCCAGCAGCAGCCCGAATCCGGGCAGGGCCGCGAGCACCGCGGCGCTGGCACGGGGGCCGGCCATCGCGGCCGCGGCCTGGTTCGTGAAGCGCAGTTCGGCGGAGATGTCCCGGCGGACCGCATCGAGCAAGTCGGCGAGCGGGAGCCCGTGCCGTTGGCTCAGCACCCATGCGCGCACCAGTCGTCCCCGGGCAGGCAGCAGTGGGTCCGCGGTCGGGACCGTCGCCAGAGCCGCAGCGAGGTCGCCGCCAAGGCGGGCGGCGCCGGACACGGCTTCGAGGATGTCGGCGACCGGACCGGGCGCGTCCGCTGCCGCGGATTCCGCCGCAAACGCGGGCGGCGCGCCCGCCCGGAGATCGACGACCATGGCGTGCAATGCCTCGGCCAGCGCCCGGCGCATCGCCAACCCTGCCTTCGCCGCGCGGCGGGCGCGCCACCGGCGCCACCCGGCCCAGCCGAGCAGGACCACGGCGGCGCACACCATCGGCGGTACGAAGAACAACACGGGAACCAGTGCCACCGCGAACGCCGGCCGAAGCTTCGGGAGAGGCCGCCGCTCGGCCGGTGGGGTGAGCGCCCGCAGGCGGGCTGCCGCGCCGCGCACCCGTGGCCAACAGAGCACCGCTACGCCCGCGCAGGTCAGAGATTGGGCCAACACGGGTCACCCACCTCCGCCGGCGACGTGGGATGGACATCGGATGCGTGGTCGGCGCGCGGCACAGCAGCGGATGCAGTGCGAAGGGTCTCTGCGCGGGTCATCGGCCGTCCGTCCGAGGCAACAACGCGGAGAAGAGAACCCGCCGCTTGGTCCATTCACCCGCCTGCCACACGGGGAGCACTCGCACATCCCCGTTGTCCGCGCGGCTGAGTACGCCGACCTCGGCCAGCTCCCGTCGCCCGGACGCCGAGCGGCGCATGTGGAGCACGACTTGGACGGCCGCCGCCAGCTGGCTGTGCAGCGCCGCGCGGGACAGGCCACCGAGCGCGGCCAGTGCTTCCAGCCGTGCGGGCACTTCCGCCGTCGAGTTCGCGTGCAAGGTTCCCGCGCTGCCGTCGTGCCCGGTGTTCAACGCGTTCAGCAACTCGCACACCTCGTGTCCCCGGACCTCGCCGACGACGAGCCGGTCGGGCCGCATGCGCAACGCCTGGCGCACCAGGTCCCGCAGGCCCACCTCGCCGGCCCCCTCGACATTCGGCGGGCGGGCGATCAGGCGCACGAACTGCGGGTGGGCGGGCTGGAGCTCGGCTGCGTCCTCGACGCAGACGATCCGCTCGGCGGGATTGACCGCCCCGAGCATCGCCGCGAGCAGAGTGCTCTTGCCCGCGCCGGTGCCACCGGTGACGAGGAAGGCCAGCCGGGCGGTGACGACGGCCTCCACCAATTCGGCACCTTCCGTCCCGAACGTGCCCAGCGCACGCAAGGCGGCAAGGTCGTGCACGGCGGGCCGGAGGAGGCGCAGCGACACGCAGGTACCGTCCGCCGCGATCGGCGGCAGCACGGCGTGCAGCCGGACCCGGCCGTGCGGCCCGAGGCCGGGCAGCCAGCCGTCGACGTACGGCTGGGCATCGTCGAGCCGCCGTCCGGCAGCCAGCGCGAGCCGTTGCGCGAGGCGGCGCACCGACTCGTCACTGGGGAAACGCACCTCGGTGCGGCGCAGACCGTCGGCGCCATCCACCCAGACCTCGTCCGGCCCGGTCACCAGGACGTCGGTGACGCCGGGCAGGGACAGCAACGGCTCCAGCGGACCCGCGCCGGCCAGCTCCTGCCGGACCACGCGCAGCGCGTCCAGGACCTCGGTGTGCCCGACCGGGCGCCCGGCCTCGGCGCGGACCGCGTCCGCCAGCGCGACGGGATCGGTGCCGGCACCGGTGCCCGCCAACCGGTGGCGAACCCGTTCGACCAGCTCGAGGTTCACGCCGCCAGCACCTGCTTCGCTTGCGCCTCGGCCAGGATCATGCGCCCCGTTTCCAGCAGCGCGCCCCGCGGCCGCGGCAGGAAGTTGCCCTGTTCGATCTCCCGATCCAGCTGCCGCTCCACCGGCATCGAGGTCAGCAGCGGCAGCCCGACCGCACCGGCTGCCACGCTCGGGTCCAGGTCTCCGGGCGCGGGCCCGCGCACGACGAGCCGGACCCGGTCGGTCGGATCACCCAGCTGGTTGACCACCCGCCGGGCCGCGAGACACGCCCGCATGTCCGCCGGGATCACCACGATGACCAGGTCGGCCCGGGCGATCACCGCGAGTCCCGGACCGTCCAGGTGCCGCGGCAGATCGCACACGACGGTCCGGCCGGCCCGCCGTCCGGCCTCGACGACCGCCGCCACCGCCTGCGCGGTCGGCCCGTCGCCGTTGCGGTGGCACGACAGGAAGGGCAGCCGCAGCCCGCGGTACCGGAACTCGGGCAAGGACTTCAGCAACGCCGGCATCGACAACCGCCCGGAGCCCGGCCGCAGCTCGGGCCAGCGCAGACCATCGGTGTTCTCGGCACCCAGCATCGCGTCGATGCCGCCGGAGAGCGGGTCGCAGTCCACCAGCAGACCGCCCGGCTCGCTGCGGCAGGCGGCCAATGCGGTGGCTGCCGCCAAAATGGACGCGCCGGCTCCGCCCCGACCGCCCAGTACCCCGATGATCCGCCCGCCGGGCAGCCCGGGACCATCGACGACGTCGGCCAGCGCGGTGGCCAGCACGGCCTCGTCCTCCGGCAGCGACACGACGTCCTCGACCCCGGCCCGGAACGCCCGCTGCCAGGTGCGGGCGTCGGGCGCGCCCTTGGTGATCAGCAGGACGCCCGGGCGGCGGGGCAGGTCCACGTCGCCGTCGGCCGCCTGCTCGTCGACGAGCACCAGCGGCGCGTCCCGCCACCGCGGCCGCGCGGCGAGCAGGTCGGGTGCGCGCTCCGTCTCGCAGCCCACCGCGGCGGCGACGCGCAAGATTTCGTCGAGCATGACTTCGTCGTGGGCGACGACGAGCGGACGAACGTGATTCATGACGGCCCCCAGCAGTGATCGGTGATTGACCTGACTCCACCGTCGTGCGCACGCAACGCCGCGACAAGGAGCTCCGGCCGAGCCTGTGGACAACAGGGGTCATGTGGACAACTCAGCGCCGGAACGGCCTCACGGAGCGGAATCGTCGGTGAGCCGTGGCAGGCTACGCGCCCGCGCGCGGAAAAGGGGCGACCCCCGCCAGGGGGAGGACGGGGGTCACCGTGGGTTCAGCCCCGGGGGGTTGGACCGAACCGCCGGTGGGAACACCGGATGCGTTCCACTCTAACCCGGCCGGACCGCCCGGAACGTGCTCCGCGTCACCCACAATTCGGTAACGGCACGGGCAATCGATTTCCCGTCGCGGCAACGAATTTCCGACCGGGCGGTACCGTTCGTGGTCACCTCACACCCGGTGGACGCCCCCTCCTATCCTGAACCGGTGGCCGAACCCTCCACGTCGCCGCCGAGCGATCAGCCCGCCGCCCCCGGAACCGGGGTCGCGGCCTTCTTCGACCTGGACAAGACGATCATCGCCTCCTCCAGTGCCCTGGCCTTCAGCAAGCCGTTGCTGCGGGAGGGGCTGATCAGCAAGCGCGCCGCGTTGAAGAGCGCCTACGCGCAGTTCGTCTTCTCGCTCTCCGGGGCCGACGCGGACCGGACCGAGCGGATGCGGGCGGAGATCTCCGCGTTGTGCAAGGGCTGGGACGTCGCCCAGGTGCGCGCGATCGTCAACGAGACGCTGCACGACATCGTCGATCCGCTCGTCTACGCCGAGGCCGCCGAGCTGATCACGTGGCACCGGGAGCAAGGTCACGACGTGATCGTGCTGTCGGCGGCCGGTGACGAGGTGGTGGCGCCGATCGCGGCGATGCTGGGCGCGACCGCGAGCGTCTCGACGAGAATGGGGGTCGTGGACGGCCGCTATTCCGGCGAAATCGCTTTCTACTGTTATGGCGAGCAAAAAGCCGTGGCCGCGAAGCAACTGGCCGTGGAAAACGGGTACGAACTCGCGGCGTGTTACGCCTATTCCGATTCCAGCACCGACGTCCCGCTGCTGGAGACGGTGGGCAGGCCGCACGCGGTGAACCCGGACCGGCTCCTGCGGCGGACCGCGGCCGAGCACGGCTGGCCGGTGCTGGAGTTCACCAGACCGGTCTCCTTGCGCAGCCGTTTCCCGGCGCCGTCACCGGCCACTTTGGCCGTCGGACTGGGACTGGGCGCAGTGGCCGCGGCCGGCGTCACCTGGTACGGCCTGACGCGCAAACGCCGTGGGGGAACAGAGAAGTCCAGTCGCTGACGGTGGCACCATCACCGGATCGAGCGTCTGTACCGGTGCACCCGTCCGACCCCTTGAAGTGACGCACGCCACTGGGTACAAAGTAAGTGCGGACGTCATTCGGCCAAGGACGAGACGAAGAGAAGTCCCGTCACTCCCCGAAGATCTCCGTGCGCGGACTCCGGGCACCCACGCGCAGCGCGCCGCGGGAGGCTTGTCGTCGAGGGACTGCGTACCGGGACGCCGGACGCCGAGTCCCCGTGGGTACGACATGAGTTGCAGCTTGGTCACCCGAGTGGTCCGCGCGGGCGGGCGCCGCCGGCGATGTCGCTGGCGGTGCCCGCGCATTTTTATGTCCAGCGGATTAGCTCAAGTGGGTGACGGAGACGGAAAGACACTTTCGGACTCCGCCAAAAGTCAGGTGGTCGTTGACCTGCTCCGCGGCGACTGAGTAGCTTCCCCCAGTGCCGGCCCGATCCGCCGGCGGTCATCATCAGGGGAGGTTCGGGATGCGCCGGAGGACTCATGTGCTTACCGCGATGGTCGCGGGTGTGCTCGGCGTGAGCGCCGTGAGCACCGCCTCCGCCGCACCCGGGGGCCATCAAGGTGGCTGGGCCGAGCAGACGTTGCAGCGCATGTCGCTCGAGGAGAAGGTGGGGCAGCTCTTCGTCGCCGACGTGTGGGGCAAGGCGGCCGACCAGCCCGACGAGGGCAACCGCAAGAAGTACGGGGTGGATACGCCAGCCGAGGTGGTCCAGCGCTACCACCCCGGCGGGGTCATCTACTTCAACAACTCCGGTACCGACAACGTGGACGATCCGGCGCAGGTCGCACGCTTGTCGAACGGGCTGCAACAGGCCGCGCTCGCCTCCGGCGCGCGGGTTCCGCTGATCATCTCGACGGACCAGGAGGGCGGTCGCGTCACGCGCATCGCGTCGCCGGCGACCGAGTTCCCGTCCAGCATGGCCGTCGGCGCCGGCCGCAGCGCCGGGGACGCGCACACCCTCGCCACGGTGAACGGTCACGAGCTGCGGGCGATGGGCATCAACCAGGACTTCGCACCCGACGCGGACGTCAACTCCAACCCGCTCAACCCGATCATCGGCTCGCGATCGTTCTCCGCGGATCCCGCTCTGGCCGGCCAGATGGTCACCGCGGAGATCGACGGCTACCAGAACTCCGGACCGGCCACCGACACGGTGTCGGCCGCGGCCAAGCACTTCCCCGGGCACGGCGACGCCGCCACCGACAGCCACTCCGGGCTGCCCACGATCAACCGCACCGCGGAGCAGTGGCGGCAGATCGACCTGCCGCCGTTCCAGGCCGCGATCGACGCCGGCATCGACGTGATCATGTCCGCGCACATCACGGTTCCCAGCCTGGACCCCTCCGGAGAGCCGGCGACCCTGTCGAAGCCGATCATGACCGGGATTCTGCGCGACGAGCTGCATTACGACGGCGTGGTCGCCACCGATTCGCTGCAGATGGCCGGCGTGCGACAGATGCACAGCGACGCGGAGATCCCGGTGCTGGCGCTGGAAGCCGGCGTCGACCAGATGCTGATGCCGCCCGACCTGGGCCTCGCCGTCAACGGCGTCCTCGACGCGGTGAAGAGCGGGCGGCTCACCGAGGACCGCATCAACCAGAGCGTACTGCGGATCCTCAAGCTCAAGGACAAGCGCGGGATCGTGGCAAAGCCGCTGGTCAGCACGCGCGCGGTGCGGCAGGCGGTCGGAACGGCGGCCAACCGGGCCGCGATCCAAGCTGTCACCGACCGCACGACCACGCTGCTGCGCAACGACGCCGGACTGCTTCCCCTGCGCAACCCCGGCAAGATCCTCGTAACCGGGTGGAACAACCCGGCCTACCCCGGTTACCCGGCCGAGCCGGTCCGGACGCTGGCCGCACAGCTCGGTGGCACGGCTGTCTCCACCGGCGCCAAACCGAGCGCCGCGAAGATCGAGGAAGCGGTGACAGCGGCGCGCGCAGCGGACACAGTCGTGGTCCTGACCAACGGACTGCGCAGCGACACCGGTCAGGGCGAGCTCGTGCGTGAGCTGCTGGGCACGGGGAAACCGGTCGTCGCCGTGACCGTCCAGGAACCGTACGACGCGGGCTTGGCCGACGTACCGACCTGGGTGGCGACGTACGACTGGCGGGACGTGACGATGATTTCGCTGGCGAAGGTGCTCAAGGGCGAGATCGCGCCACAGGGCAAGCTGCCCGTCGGGATCCCGGACGGTGAGGACACCGGGCGGATCCGGTATCCCTTCGGGACGGGCCTGACATGGTGAACGTCAGCCGTCGCCGGTTCCTGGTCACGGGCGCGCTGGCGACACCCCTCGTCACCGGCGGGTCCGCGCTGGCGGAGCCGGCACCCGCGATGGCGTTGCCGCCACGCGCATCGGTGGTTCCCGGCGCGGATGTCCTCGCCCGTGAGGGCTGGCATGCGCTCGCCGGCCGCAGGATCGGAGTGCTCTCCAATCCGACCGGCGTGCTCGGGAACGGTGACCACATAGTCGACTCGATGATCGCCGCCGGTGTCCGTCCGGTAGCCGCGTTCGGCCCGGAGCACGGGTTCCGGGGCAGCGCACAGGCCGGTGGTTCCGAGGGCGACTACACCGATCCACGCACGGGCGTTCCGGTCTACGACGCGTACGGGGCCGACGCCGCGAAGCTGGCCGGGATGTTCACGAAGGCCGGTGTGGAGCTGGTCGTGTTCGACATCGCCGATGTCGGGGCGCGGTTCTACACCTACATCTGGTCGATGTACACGGCGATGTCCGCCGCCGGCCGGACGGGTGCCGGGTTCGTCGTGCTCGACCGGCCGAACCCGATCGGCGGCCAGGCTTACGGGCCGATGCTGCGGCCGGAGTTCGCCTCCGGTGTCGGGCTCAAACCGATCGTCCAGCAGCACGGCATGACCGTCGGAGAGCTGGCGCAGTACTTCGCTGCCGAGTTGCTCCCCGCCGATGGCGTGCGCGTGGCGGACCTGCGGGTGGTGTGGGCCGAGGGGTGGCGGCGGGACATCTTCTTCGCCGGCACCGGGCTGAACTGGACGCCACCGAGCCCGAACATGCCGACCCCGGACACGGCACTGGTCTACCCGGGCACCGGCCTGTTCGAGGGCACCGTCTTCGCCGAGGGGCGGGGCACGACCCGGCCCTTCGAGATCCTCGGCGCACCCGGTGTGGACTGGCGGTGGCGGGACGAGCTGACCGCGCTCGGGCTGCCGGGGGCGCGGTTCCGCGAGACCTACTTCGTGCCGACGTTCGGCAAGTTCGTCAACCAGACCTGTGGCGGGGTGCAGCTCACGGTCACCGATCCGGCCTCGTTCGACGCCATTCGCACCGCGGTGGCCATGCTCGTCACCGCGAAGAAGCTGCACCCCGGCCTGTTCGGCTGGCGGGCCGACAACGGGATCGACAAGCTGTCCGGTTCCGACCGGCTGCGCACCATGGTCGATCGTGGCGCCGGAGTGGACGAGATCGTCGGCTCCTGGCAGTCCGAACTCGGCGAGTTCACCGCCCGTCGCCGGCCCTATCTCCACTACCGGTGAGGTCCGGCATGCGAGCGGGCAAACTACTGGTCGCGGTGGTACTGGCCGCATCCGCACTGACCGTCCCCGGAGCGAGCACCACCATCGACGAACAGGCCCACGCCGGACGGATCGACCGTCCACACTACGAGTTCGCACCGCCGGATACGGTGCTGCGCCCCGGCACGCCCGCCGACGCCGGGCTCGACGGGGCGCCGCTGCGCGCCGCCGACGGCTTCCTGATCGACTGGACCAGGCCGGACCCGGCGACGGGGCATCCGCACTTCTCCGGCGCCGTCGGCCTGCTCGCACACGACGGCGTGATCGTCGACGAGATCGCGACGGGCGGGGCGCTCCGGTTCGCCGACGCCGCGGGAACCGAGCTGCCGCCGGAGCAGCAGGTTCCCATGCGGCCGGACACGATCTTCGACATGGCGTCGATCACGAAGCTGTTCACCTCGCTCGCCGTGATGCAGCTGGTCGAGGACGGCAAGATCGCCCTGGACGGGCCGGTTGCGGAAGCCTTGCCGGAGTTCGCGGTGAACGGCAAGCAGGACGTCACCGTGCGCCAGCTCCTCACGCACACCTCCGGTCTCGACGCCGACCCGCGACCGGCCCTGTGGCAGGGCTATCCGGACATCCCGTCGCGACGCAGAGCCGTGCTCGACAGTCCGCTGACGAATCCGCCGGGCAGCGCATACCTGTACTCGGACATCAACCTGATGACGCTCGGCTTCCTGGTGGAGCGGATCACCGGGCAGTCCCTGGACGCCGTCGTGCGGGAGCGGATCACGCAGCCGCTCGGCATGACCGACACGACGTTCAACCCGCCCGCGGGCGAGCTCAACCGGATCGCGGCCACCGAGTTCGAGGCGGATCCACCACGGGGGATGGTCCGCGGCCAGGTCCACGACGAGAACGCGTGGGCGCTCGGCGGCGTGTCCGGTCACGCAGGCATCTTCTCGACGGCACGGGACATGGCGGTGCTGGCGCAGACGATCCTCAACGGCGGCGCCTACCGCGGCGCGCGGATCCTGCGTCCGGGCACCGTGCGGGACATGCTCACCGACTACAACCAGGCGTTCCCCGGTCACGCACACGGGCTCGGCTTCGAACTGGACCAGCGGTTCTACATGGGCGGGCTGTCCTCGCCCGCGACCGCCGGGCACACCGGGTTCACCGGCACCTCACTGGTCATCGACCCGGTGTCACGGTCGTTTGCGATCCTGCTCACCAATCGCGTTCACCCGACCCGGAACTGGGGCTCCATCAACGCCGCACGAGAGAACTGGGCGAACGCATTGGCCGACGCGATATAGCACACACCTGTCGGCCGAATTACCCGCGACCGTTCAGGTGAGCTTCGGTCGCGGCGCCGCCGTCGGGCGCCGGCGCGGCACGCATCGCGGTCGGCGAGTAACCAGCACGAACGGCACCGCGTTGAATTCCAGACGCGGTCGTCGGTCACGCAGCGCTACCCCATGGCTGCTCCATCGGGGTTGAGAAATGTGTCTACGCGCGTCATACCATCGGAGCTGACCCGTCCCTAACACTGGGCGGCGAACGCGAGCCGCACAGGATCGACGGCCGTTTCGGGAACCGCAGTAAGTTGCCAAGTCGTTAACTTCATGACGTTAACAACTCGGACGTGGTTGGCGACTTTCCGGGCAACTGAGTCACCGCAGCTCGGACGTGCAGGGGCGCACGAGTTGCGATCATCCCTAAGGATGTGGGTAACCTTGTCTCAAATGCCTACGGTTGGTAAGTTTCTCACGGAATCGGATGCCGATTCCGTAACCGCGCAGGCACCCAACGAGATCGGATCAGCCGCGCGGGAGACCGAAACCAGCCCGCTCGTCCGGATTCGATCACTCCTGCCCGGTTTGGCGCGAGCGGAACAGCGCGTAGCCAAAGTGGTCCTGGAGGACCCGTCCGCAGTAGCGCGCCGCAGCATCACCGAGGTCGCCCTCGCCGCGAACACCAGCGAAACCACGGTCACCCGGTTCTGCAAGGCCGTGGGCGTCGGCGGGTATCCCCAGCTGCGGATCGCGCTGGCCGCCGACACCGCCCGGTCCGAGGCGCGCTCGTCCCGCAACATCGGTGGCGAGATCGCGGTCGACGACGACCTGGCCGCCGTGGTGGGCAAGGTCAGCTTCGCCGATGCTCGGGCCGTGGAGGAGACGGCCGACCAGCTCGACATCGTGACTCTGCAGCACGTGATCGACCTGCTCGCCGACGCCGGCCGCACCGACGTCTACGGCGTGGGGGCCAGCGCGTTCGTCGCCGCGGACCTGCAGCAGAAGCTGCACCGCATCGGCCGCGTGTGCTTCGCGTGGTCGGACACCCACATCATGCTGACCTCGGCAGCGGTACTGGGCGCCGGTGATGTCGCGATCGGCGTCTCACACACCGGTGCGACGACCGACACCGTCGAAGCGCTGCGGGTGGCGCGCGAGCACGGCGCGACCACGGTGGCGCTGACGAACTTCCCGCGCTCGCCGATCACCGATGTCGCCGACCACGTCCTGACCACCGCCGCGCGTGAGACGACATTCCGGTCGGGCGCGACCGCGAGCCGGATCGCCCAGCTCACGGTCATCGACTGCCTGTTCATCGGCGTGGCCCAGCGCCACATGGAGAGCGCATCCGCGGCGCTGGAAGCGACGCGGGACGCCGTCGGCGGGCACCGCCTCGGCGTGCGGCCGGACGGCCGGAGGCGGCCGCGAGAGACCGGAAAGTGAGCACGAAGGAAACGGTGAGACGCATGGTGACGGTGCCGAGTCAGGTGGTCCACGTCGATTCTCCGACCGAGCAGCGCAATCCCCGCACCACGGAGATCGACCGGATGCCGACGCTGGACATCCTGACCCTGATCAACGACGAGGATCGCCGGGTCCCCGACGCGGTCGCCAAGGTGCTGCCGGAACTGGCGGACGCGGTGGACCACGCGGTGGCGGCGCTGCGCACCGGCCATCGGGTGCACTACGTCGGGGCGGGCACCTCCGGTCGCCTCGCCACGCTGGATGCCGCCGAGCTCGTCCCGACGTACAACGTGCCGGCGGACTGGTTCGTCGCGCACCACGCGGGCGGTGACCGGGCGTTGCGCGAAGCGGTCGAGAACGCCGAGGACGACGCGGCGGCCGGTGGCGCGGAGATGTCGGATTCGGTGCGGGCGGGCGATTTCGTGCTGGGACTGACCGCCTCCGGGCGCACACCGTTCGTTCTCGGTGCGCTGCAGGAGGCCGGGCGGCTCGGCGCGAAAACCGGTCTGGTGTCGGGCAACCCGCGGTCGGCGCGGCCGGCCGGGGTCGACGTGTTCATCGCCGTGGACACCGGACCGGAGGTCATCGCGGGGTCGACGCGGATGAAGGCGGGCTCGGCGCAGAAGATCCTGCTGACCGCGTTCTCCACGGCGACGATGATCAAGCTGGGCCGGACCTACTCGAACCTGATGGTGAGCCTGCGGGCGACGAACGCGAAGCTGCGCGGCCGCACACTGCGGATCCTCACCGAGGCGACCGGTGCGGACGAGCAGGAGGCCGCCGGGGCGCTCGCGGAGGCCGGCGGTGACCTGAAGGTCGCGCTGGTGCACCTGCTGTCCGGAGTGGACTCCACGACGGCCGCCGAGATGCTGGCCGCGAACGGTGGGCACGTGCGGGAGGCACTGCTCGCCTGCGCGACGAGCTGAGGCCGGGGCACCACGCCCGGCAACGACGCCGACCGGCTGGGCGACGGCGCCCGGAGAAGTGCACGGGACGGCACCGCAGGCGCACCGGGCCGCCCGAATCCGGTTCAGCTCGGAAATGGGAGCACGGCCGTCACCCGGCGGCGTCGGCGATGCTCTTGGCCTCCCGCGCACCCGCTTCGAGTGCTGCGCAGCTGAAGAGCAGCCAGTCACGCACCCCGTCCGGGGTTCCGGTGGCGAAGGCCGCCGCGGCTTCCTGGTAACGCGATGCCCGGCGGAGGAAGGCCACCTCGGGAACGCCCAGACCCTTCGGGTCGACGCCGACCGCGGTCATGGTCAGCCGAGCGGCCGCGCGCGCCAGGACACCGTCGGCGGTGCCGAACGGTTTCAGGGCCAGCAGCTCGCCGTGCACGACGGCGGTCAGCACCGGGCCCGGCACCGCTGTCGCGCCGGTGACCAGCTGCGTCAGCAGGTCGAGGCGGGCACCGGCCGCCGGACCCGGACGGCCCAGCGTGTCCTGGTCGGCGACGAGGTCCGCGGCCGCCAGGACGTGCATCCGCGCCAGCGCCTGCCGGGGAGCGCGGCGCCAGGTGGGGAGCAGCGACTCGCTCGCTTCCGCGACCCGCAGGGCCCCGGCCAGGACCGGGTCGGTGACCTCGGCGTCGGCCGGGATTTCCGGGTCGGCGCCGTCCAGCGCGGCCGATGCCCGGGCCGCGCGCACCGATGCTTCGGCGGCGGTGGCGGAGCCGCCGCGCAGGTTCGCCGGGAGCCGGTGGACGGCGAAGACCGCGTCCTGCGCCTTCTTCGCCGCTTCGGCCACGCCGTCCAGTTCGAGGAGCGGCGCCAGTGGGTCACTCATGCGTCCAGCACCTGGCCCTCCCGACGGATGACCGGCGGTTCCGTCGACCAGGCGAAGTTGATCCACCGGTCGGTCCGGCGCCACACGTACTCGCACTTGACCTCGGACCACGGCTTTTCGTACACGACCGCGCAGCGGACGTCGGCGACGTGGCTGGCGCAGAAGTCCCGCACCAGCTTCAGCGTCGAACCGGTGTCCGCGACGTCGTCGGCCACCAGGACCTTCGCGCCGGTCAGGTCGACCGCGTTGGGGACCGGGGGCAGCATCACCGGCAGCTCCAGCCGCTCGCCGACGCCGGTGTAGAACTCCACGTTCATGACGTGCAGGTTCTTCACGTCCAGCGCGTAGCCGAGCGCACCCGCGACGAACAGCCCGCCTCGGGCGATGGACAGGATCACGTCCGGCTCGTAGCCGCTGTCCGCGACCTGCTGGGCGAGCTCCCGGCTGGCCGAACCGAACAACTGCCAGGTGAGCTCTTCCCGCTCAGCCACTCCGACCTCCTTCGCCGCGTACCCGCGAGCATATGAGGCGGCGAAGTGGGCCTCGAAACCAAGCTGGAACTGGCACACCGATCACCGCAATGAGCGGTCACAGCGGGCGATCGAACGGCTCGGCGCCACCCGCGAGGGCGTCCTGCACGCACACCGGATTCGCCCGGACGGCAGCCTCCGCGACACCGTCGTGTACTCCCTTCTGGCCGAATAGTGGCCCGCGACACAGCAGCAACTGCTCGACCGCGTGTGGTGACCAACGCGGCACGCAGCGTCAAGAGCTGCGGTCTTTCGTTGTGAGGGCTAACGTCGCTACCGTGCATCCGGCGTCAGCCAGAGATGAGTGACTTCAGGAGGCCGTGCACCATGACAGAGCAGTCCCCCGCGCTGGACAACCTGCTCACCGAGAACCGGACGTTCCCGCCCACCGAAGAGTTCGCGGCGCAGGCCAACGCGAAGGCCGATTGGTACGAGAAGGCGGACGCCGACCGGGAAGCGTTCTGGGCCGAGCAGGCGGAGCGGTTGCACTGGGACACGAAGTGGTCGCAGGTGCTGGACTGGTCGGACGCCCCGGTCGCGAAGTGGTTCGTCGGCGGCAAGCTGAACGTCGCCTACAACTGCGTGGACCGGCACGTGGAGGCCGGGCACGGGGACCAGGTCGCGATCCACTGGATCGGTGAGCCCGGCGACACCCGCGACATCACCTACGCCCAGCTCAAGGACGAGGTGTCCAAGGCCGCCAACGCCCTGATCTCGCTGGGCGTCGGCTCGGGTGACCGGGTGGCGATCCAGCTGCCGATGATCCCCGAAGCGATCGTGGCGATGCTGGCGTGCGCCCGGCTGGGCGCGCTGCACTCCGTCGTGTTCGGCGGCTTCTCCCCCGCCGCGCTGCGGTCCCGGGTCGACGACGCCGAGGCCAAGGTCGTGATCACCTCAGACGGCCAGTACCGCCGCGGCAAGGCCGCCCCGATGAAGACGAACGTCGACGAGGCCCTCGACGGCGCCCCGTCCATCGAGAAGGTCATCGTCGTGCGCCGCACCGGTGACGACGTCCCCATGCGCGAGGGCCGCGACCTGTGGTGGCACGAGCTGGTCGACGGCCAGTCGGCCGAGCACACCCCCGAGGCGTTCGACTCCGAGCACCCGCTGTTCATCCTCTACACGAGCGGCACCACCGGGAAACCCAAGGGCATCCTGCACACCTCCGGCGGGTACCTCACGCAGACCGCCTACACCCACCACGTCGTCTTCGACCACAAGCCGGGCAAGGACATCTACTGGTGCACCGCCGACATCGGCTGGGTCACCGGGCACTCCTACATCGTCTACGGGCCGCTGGCGAACCGCGCCACCCAGGTCGTCTACGAGGGGACGCCGAACACCCCGCACGAGGGCAGGCACTGGGAGATCATCCAGAACAACAAGGTCTCCATCTACTACACCGCCCCCACGCTGATCCGCACGTTCATGAAGTGGGGCGAGAACATCCCCGCCGAGTACGACCTGTCCAGCTTGCGTGTTCTGGGCAGCGTGGGTGAGCCGATCAACCCCGAGGCGTGGATGTGGTACCGCGACAACATCGGTGCCGGCAAGACACCGGTGGTGGACACCTGGTGGCAGACGGAGACCGGTTCGATCATGATCTCGCCGCTGCCGGGCGTCACCGCGGCCAAGCCCGGGTCGGCCCAGCGCCCGCTGCCCGGCATCTCGGCGAAGGTGGTCGACGACAGCGGCACCGAGGTCGGCAAGGGCGGCGGCGGTTACCTGGTGCTGGACAAGCCGTGGCCGTCGATGCTGCGTGGCATCTGGGGCGACGAGGAACGCTACCGCGACACCTACTGGTCCCGCTTCGCCGACCAGGGTTACTACTTCGCCGGTGACGGCGCCAAGTACGACAACGACGGCGACATCTGGCTGCTGGGCCGGGTCGACGACGTGATGAACGTGTCGGGCCACCGCATCTCCACCACGGAGGTGGAGTCCGCGCTGGTCTCGCACCCGACCGTGGCCGAGGCCGCGGTGGTTGGCGCGACCGACCCGACGACCGGACAGGGCATCGTGGCGTTCGTGATCCTGCGCGGCTCTGCCGCCGAGGGCGGCGAGGAGGCCGTGCAGGAGCTGCGCAACCACGTCGCCAAGGAGATCGGCCCGATCGCCAAGCCGCGCCAGATCATGGTCGTGCCCGAACTACCGAAGACCCGCTCGGGCAAGATCATGCGCCGCCTCCTCCGTGACGTCGCGGAGAACCGTCAGATCGGCGACGTCACCACCCTCGCCGACTCCAGCGTCATGGAACTGATCTCCAGTGGCCTGAAGTCGGGCAAGTCGGAGGACTGAACGCGTGAAAAGGGGCCTGCACCCGCAGTGGGTGCAGGCCCCTCGTCATGGGGAACCCGAGGACGACCGGATCAGCCGGTCACGTCCAGGTGGGCCTTCACCGGGGTCGGCCGCGGCGCCTTGCCGTTGGCGTCCGGCTTGTCGCCCGCGCCGGCACCGGCGCCGCCACCGGCGCTGGTCTTCGTCGACGTCGGGGTGTGGCCGCTGGTGCTCGGCTTCGAGCTGGTCGGCTTGGACGGCGACGTGGTCGGCTTGCCACCGTCGTGGTCGTCGCCCGGCGCGCAGGTGACCGACGCGAGGTCGAGCGTCTGCACGTTGTCGATCTTGACCGAGATGGCGGTGACGGTGATCGAGCCGTCCTCGTGCTTGACCTGCTTGTTCAGCACGACCGAGAGCACGCCCGGCACGGCGACGGTGGTGTTCGCCGGCGCGGCGACATCCAGGGTGGCGTCACCCAGCCGAGCCTTGGCCAGCGAGGAGCTGCCCTTGCCGTCCTTGCAGGTCGCCTCGATCGCCGTAGCGGTCAGCAGCGGCTTGCCGAGACCGAGGCCGATGTTCACGTCGGCGACGCTGGCGCGCGCCCGGCCGGCACCGGCGGCCGCGTTGAGCAGGCGGAGGTGCGCCAGGCCCGGCACGTCCAGCTTGACGAGCGACTCCTGCGAGAAGCCATCAGCGTCGGTGACGTACGGGCTCTTGTCGATGCCGAGCAGGCCCTTCGCGGCGATCGCGTAGGCCGAGTTGACGCCCGTCTCGGTGGTCGGGGCGGTCGTGGTGGGCGCGGTCGCGCCGGCGGTCGGCGCGAGCAGAACCGAGGTGGCGAGCGCGGTCGCGAGCAGACCGACGCCGCCGGCCACAGCCTTCTTCGTAGACAAGGAATTACCTTTCGTGAAATGGGAAATGCGGAAATGATCCGTCGGCGGGCCCCCCGTGGTGCATCCGCCCGCCGCCGGGAAGAGCGAAGAAACTCAGTGCGTCACGTGATGTTCACGATCGTGCCGAGCGGCAGTTTGACGAGCTCGGTCAGCGCTTCCGAGGGGACGCGGATGCAGCCGTCGCTGTTCGCCTGGCCGGAGAAGCTGTTGTCACGCCAGGTGTGCAGGCCCACCGTGCCCGGGCCGCCGCCGAAGGTTTCCAGCGAATCCGAGTGGTAGCTCAGCGGCAGGACGATCGGGCTGTAGGTGTTCTTCGTTTCCTCGATCGAGGCGATGATGTAAGCACGCCCCGCCGGGGTCGGGTGTTCGGGCTTGCCGGTGCCGATCGTCCACTTCCCGATCGACTTGCCGCCTTGCAGGATTTCCAGGGTGAAGGCGGCACGGTTCACGTTGATCGCGTAGTCGTTCTGCGCGGTCTCGGTGGCGTCGTTGCTGAGGTGGATCCAGCCGGAGGCGGCGTTGGGCCGGGTCGGCAGCAGCACCTGCGCCCACTCGCCCTGCTCCGAGACCACCGGCACCCACGTCGGCGATCCCATCTGGATCGACGGCAGTTTCGCGATCGCCTTGCCACCGACGCCGTCGTACACGACGATGTCGGCCTTCGGGTGGACCACCTTGCCCGACGTCGCGCCACCGGTGGGCTGCGGGTCGAGCGGGGCGTTGGCAACCGTGGCGAACGTCGTCGCCTCCGGCAGCTGGGTCAGGTCTTCCTGGCTCACCGCGGCGGGCTTCACGTCGCCGTTGTCGCCGCCGGAACACGCTCCGGTGAGCAGAGCCAGGGTCGAAACTCCGGCCACGGCGAGGAGCCGGACCGGGAGCCGGCCGCGGCGCGCGGATTCCATCTGCGCGCGCGAGCTGCACGTCATGGGCATTACCACAATCCTTGAGGATCAACATCGGACAAAGAATTGACCAAGGCCGGGCCGCTTCCCCCAAGACATGCGGCACCGCAAGTGCACCTTGAGCCTCATTGCTATCAGGGCCCCCTTAGGTGATCAAACCTCAGGGTTGACCGGGGCCGCCGTGGGAGAGCTGCGCAAACGTGCCATTTCCCGAGGTCGCCATCTAGGGGCAGATACACCCGATCGGGTAAAAATGTGTAACGCGATGCGCGGCCACACCCCAGTTGGACGACACCCGCCCACCCGTCCGGGCGAGCAGGTGGCGACGCCGCGTCCCCAGAACGGCGGGTGCCGACGTCGCGAGACAATCATCCGGCACCAACCCCAGCGAGCGGCTATCGAACGCCTGTTCTACACTGCGGGCGACGTAGCCGGACCCCACGAGAGGGAGACCGCAGCACCGATGAGCTTGGACACCACGACCACCCCGCAGGAGCAGGACACCCCCGTCACGCCGGCGCCGGTCGCGGACGACTCCGCAGCCGCTCCCGCTCCCGCCGAAACCGAAGAGGCCAAGCCCAAGCGCGGCCGCCCGAAGGGCTCCGCGGCAAAGAAAACCCGCACCGTCGAGCTCACGCTCACCGTCACCGGCACCGCCGACGGCGAGTGGCAGGCGGAACTCAAGCACGGTGCGAAATGGATCGCCCAGGGGCTCAAGATCCCCGCCTCGGCGGTTTCCCGCGCGGCCAAGGAGCTGCACGAGGACCTGTCGATCCCGATCGACGAGGTGATCAACGCCGCCGTCGAGCAGCAGAAGGCCAAGGTCGCCGCACTCGAGGCGGAGCTGGAGCGGGCCAGGCAGGCGCTGGCCGAGCTCGACACCTGAGCGCACCACCCCCGGCTCGCCGGGGCGGATGCCCACTCGATCAGGTATCCGCCCCGGCGTTCTCGTTGGCACGGGCACATTCCGCGTACCATCTGTATACAGTGTGTATGGGAGGAGCCCCGCGATGCCGGCGACGAGCAAATCGGCCCTGTCCGGCCGTGTGAAGGCGTACGAATACCTGAAGAACACCGTGCTGGCCGAGCCGGACGCCGAGGGCGGGTTCATCAGCGAGCAGGAGATCGCCGAACGCGTGGGTGTCTCACGCACCCCGGTCCGCGAGGCGTTGCTCCAGCTCGCGGCCGAGGAACTGGTGCAGCTGGTGCCCAACCGCGGTGCCTACATCGCCCCGCTGACCGGGCGCGACCTGCGGGACCTCGTCGAACTCCGCAATCTGCTCGAGCGCTTCGCGGCCGAGCGGGTGCTGGCGACCGGGACGGCACCCTGGCCGGCGATGCAGAAGGTCCTCGCACAACAGGAGCGCTGTGACGACCCGGCCTCGGCCAAGGAATTCATCGAGCTGGACACCACCTTCCACACGCTGCTCGTCGAGGCCGCGGGCAACGCGATGCTGAGCCGGACCTACACCGCGCTGCGAGCCCGGCAGGTGCGGGCCGGGCTCGTCGCGCTGCGCCGCTCCGGGACCCGGCACGCCGAGGTCGTCCGTGAGCACCAGGCCATCGTGACCGCCCTGGTCAACGGCGAGGTCGAGGCGGCGGTGGCCGCCATTGACGACCACCACGCCCGGACCCTGAAGCATCAGCTGACGACGACCTGAGCCTCGTCCCGCGCCTCCCGCGCCAGCGCGAGGCCGACGATGCTGATTACCGCGGTCACCACCACGTACAGCGCCAGCGCGAACCAGCTGCCGAACCCGGCCAGCAGCGAGGTGAACAGCAGCGGCGCGATGGCACCGCCGATCACCCCGGCCAAGGTGTAGGCCAGCGAGCTGCCGGTGTAGCGCAGGCGTTCGCTGAACTGCTCGGTGATGAGGGCCGCCTGCGGTCCGTACAGCGCGGCGTGGATGACCAGCGCGCCGACGATCCCGACCAGCAGCAGGCCGAAGGAGCGGCCGGAGACCAGCGGGAAGAACACGAACGGCCAGACCGCCGCCGCCACCGTCGCCACGAGGTAGAGCAGGCGGCGGTTCATCCGGTCGGACAGCGCGCCGAACGCGGGCATCAGGATGAGCTGGCCGGCCGACCCGATCATCACCGCGGTCAGCCCCTGGCTGCGGGACATGCCCAGCTCCTGCTTCATGTAGGTCAGCACGAACACGGTGAACAGCGCGTACAGCACGTCCGGGCAGACGCGGACGAAGATCGCGGCCAGCAGGGCACGCCACTCGTGGCGGAACACCTCGGAGATCGGCGCGCTGGGCCGCTCGCCGCTTTCCGCGATGCGCTTGAAGACCGGGGTTTCCTCCAGCTTGAGCCGGATCCACAGGCCGAACGCGACCAGCACGGCGGACAGCAGGAACGCCACGCGCCAGCCCCACGAGTCGAACTGCGCCTCGGTCAGTAACAGGGCGAGCACCGCCAGCACGCCGTTGGCGAGCAGGTTGCCCGCGGGCGGGCCGACCTGCGCCGCCGATGCCCAGAACCCACGCTTCTTCGGATCGCCGAACTCGCTGGACAGCAGCACCGCGCCGCCCCACTCGCCGCCGATGCCGACGCCCTGGGCGAACCGCAGCAGCACGAGCAGGACCGCCGCCGCCCCGCCGATCGCGGCGTGCGTCGGCAGGACACCGATGAGGAAGGTGGCGATGCCGGTGAGCAGCAGCGTGGTCACCAGCACCCGCTTGCGGCCGAGTACGTCGCCGAGGCGGCCGAAGACGAACCCGCCGAGCGGGCGGGACAGGTAACCGACGGCGTAGGTGGAGAACGCGGCCATCGTGCTGACCAGCGGATCACCGGCTGGGAAGAACTGGTGGCCGAACACGGTGGCGGCGGCCACGGAGTAGGCGGCGAAGTCGTACCACTCCAGCGACGTCCCGGACAGGCTCGCCAGGAAGGCCCGGCGCAACGATGCGCGGTCGACGTCCGGTGTAACCGAGGTCATTGCTCACATCCTGATCTCTTCGGTGCTCCGATGCTGTAATACTCGTTGTATACAACCTGCATGCGCAAGCCCCCGCAGGTAAGAAGTGGGTTACCCGGAATTACGGAGGACGACATGCCGACCCTGAGCTTCGACCTGCCCGACGGCGCGACGGTGACGACCGAAGTGACCACGCTGCTCAACGCCGGGTACGCCGGCCGCGACCAGGCCGACGTCGCCGCCCACGTCGCCGAGCTGGCCGAGCTGGGCGTGCCCGCTCCGAAGGTCACCCCGGCGCTGTACCCGGTGGCGCCGTACCTCGCCAGCCAGACCGACGAGGTCCCCGTCCAGCACGACCGCACTTCGGGTGAGGTGGAGTGGGCGCTGGTGATCACCACCGAGGGCGTCCTGCTCACCGTCGCCTGCGACCACACCGACCGCGAGCTGGAGGTGCACGGGGTGGCGTGGAGCAAGAACGCGGCGCCGGACGTGCTCGGGCGCCGCGCGTGGCGGCTGGACGACGTCGCGGACCGGATCGACTCGCTGACGCTGCGCGCTTGGGCCGACGGCGAGCTGATCCAGGACGGCACACTCGCCGAGCTGCTGTCGCCGCAGCACTGGCTCGACGTGCTGCGCGAGCGCGGGCTGCACCAGCCGGGCGTCGTGCTGATCTCGGGGACGATCCCGATGGTGCCGGGCGTGAACCAGTTCGCCGGGCAGTGGCGCGTTCAGCTGGGCGACCCGGCGACGGGGAACACGATCGAGGCCGGGTATCGCGTGCGCCCGCTGCCGGAGCCGATCGGCTGAGGGAGCCGCGCGGCCGCGGAATCCTATTCCACCTGAAGATCCATCCGGACGCGTTTAGGTAAGACTCAGCTATTACGGGTCGAACGTCCCGGGCTGGTTCAATGACGGGGTGACCGAAACGAGGGACTCCGCCCGCGCGCACGCGCACGAACCCCACCACGACAGCCTGGGCAGCCGCCTGAACTGGCTGCGTGCTGGAGTGCTCGGCGCCAACGACGGCATCGTGTCCGTCGCGGGGATCGTCGTCGGAGTGGCCGGGGCGACCACCGACCACGGAGCCATTCTGATGGCCGGAATCGCCGGTTTGGTCGCCGGCGCGCTTTCCATGGCGGGCGGCGAATACGTTTCGGTGAGCACCCAGCGCGATACCGAACGGGCCGCGCTGCGACTGGAGAAGCACGAACTGAAGACCATGCCCGAGGCCGAGGAACGGGAACTCGCCGACATCTACGAGGCGAAGGGCCTGTCCCGGGAGCTGGCCGAGCGGGTGGCTCGCGAGCTGACCCAGAAGGACGCCCTGGCGGCCCACGCCGATGCCGAACTCGGCATCGACCCGGACGAGCTGACCAGCCCGTGGCAGGCCGCGTGGGCGTCCCTGGCCGCGTTCACCGTCGGCGCGATCATCCCGCTGGTCGCGATCGCGCTGCCACCGACCAGCTGGCGCGTGTGGACGTGCGTGATCGCCGTCGTCGTGGGGCTGGCGCTGACCGGCTACACCAGCGCGCGCCTCGGCAACGCCGGAGTGCGCCGCGCGCTGATCCGCAACGTCGGGGTCGGCGCCCTGACGATGCTGATCACCTACTACGTCGGCACACTCTTCGGCGTCACCACCGGCTAGCGCACGCCGGACATCAGCTTCCGGACGAACGGGCTGATCAGCGCCAGCACCACACCGATCACGATGGCCACCGCGCCGACGATGCCGAAGTAGGACGCTTCGTGGTCGGTGCCGTAGTACTGCGCCAGGGAACCGGACAGCGCGGTGCCCAGCGACACCGACAGGAAGTTCAGCGCGACCATCTGCGTGCGGAACGCCGCCGGCGCCAGTTTCGTCGACAGCGACAGCCCGATCGGCGACAGCATCAGCTCCGCCACGGTGAACACCAGCAGGATTCCGGCCAGCGCGAGCAACGGTGTGCTGTTGCCGGTGCCCCCGGCGAAGAACAGGAACAGCAGGAACGCCACGCCCATCACCGAGGTGCCGAGCGCGAACTTGACCGGCGACGACGGCTGCCGGTCCCCGAGTTTCGTCCAGATCGCGGCGATGATCGGCGCCAGCACGAGGATGAACACCGGGTTGATCGACTGCACCCAGCTCACCGGCATCTCCCAGCCGAACAGGTTCCGGTCCAGCCGCTGGTCGGAGTAGATCGCGACGACGGTGAACTGCTGCTGGTAGAGCGCGAAGAACGCGGCGCTGGCGATGAACATCGGGATGAACGACAGCACCCGCCGCCGCTCGACCGCGGTGATCTTGCGGCTGCTCAGGAGGATCCCGAAGTAGACGACGGCCGCGATGCCGACGATCCAGACGACCACGTCGGACAGGTTGGCCGCGGTGATGACGCCGGTGAGCACAGCCAGCACGATCACGACCACCAGTGCCAGCACGATCCCGCCGATCGCGGGCAGCTGCCGAGCCGGCAGCGGGTTGGGCACCTCCCGGGCGGTGTCCGGCAGGTTCCGCCGGAAGATCGTGTACTGGGTCAGGCCGATCGCCATGCCGATCGCGGCGAGGCCGAACCCGAGGTGGAACCCGACCTCGCTCTGGGCCAGCCCGGTGAGCAGCGGGCCGACGAAAGCGCCGAGGTTCACCCCCATGTAGAAGATCGTGAAACCGGCGTCGCGCCGCTGGTCCTTCTCGCCGTAGAGCGTCCCCACGACCGCGGTGGCGTTGCCCTTGAGCCCGCCACTGCCGATCGCGACGCATGCGAGACCGACGCCGATCCCGAGGAAGCCGGGCAGCAGCGCGAGGCTGATGTGCCCGATCATGATCAGCACCGCGCTGTAGAAGAGCGTGCGCTCGGACCCGAGCACCCGGTCGGCGGTCCAGGCACCCACGATGGTCGCCAGGTAGACCAGGCCGCCGTAGGCCCCGACGATGCTGGTGGCGGTGGCCTCCGGCATCGCGAGGCCGCCCTCGGCGACCGAGTAGTAGAGGTAGATCGGCAGGATGCCGAGCATCCCGTAGTACGAGAAGCGTTCCCACATCTCGACGCCGAACAGGTTCGCGAGCCCGATCGGGTGCCCGAAGAACCGTGTGTCCCGCTTCGCCTCGGTGGAGGTCGTCACAGCGCCACGTCCTTATGGTCTAGACAACGTTGGCCGGCGACATGATAGGGCATCTTCGCGCGAAGAGGTTACCGATCCGTAAGGTATGATGGAACCTGGTGCGCCGGGAAGTCTGGTCGGCAGGAGTCAGCCGACCGATCCCGCAAGGAGCCGTTCGTGGACCAGCCGCGCCGTCCCGCCGCCGAGTTCGTGCGTTACCTCCGCACGGAAACCACCGGCGGCATGATCCTGCTCGCCGCCACCGCCATCGCCCTGATCTGGGCCAACTCGCCCATCGGCGGGTCCTACCGCGCGGTGCGGGACTTCCACCTCGGCCCGCACCTGCTGCACCTGAACCTGTCGGTCGGCGACTGGGCCAAGGACGGGCTGCTGGCGTTGTTCTTCTACGTCGCCGGGCTCGAGCTCAAACGGGAACTGGTGGTCGGCGAGCTGTCCCGGCCGAAGAAGGCGCTGCTGCCGATCGTCGCCGCACTCGGCGGGATGGTCGTGCCGGCGCTGGTCGCGCTCGCCGTGGGCGGTGGGGCACCGGAGATGACGCGGGCCTGGGCGATCCCGACCGCGACGGACATCGCGTTCGCGCTCGGTGTGCTCGCGCTCACCGCGTCGAACCTGCCGGGCAGCGCGCGGGTGTTCCTGCTGAGCCTGGCCGTGGTCGACGACCTGGGCGCGATCATCCTCATCGCGGTGCTGTTCACCACCGGGTTCAACCTGGTGGCAGCCGCGGTCGCGGTCGCCGCGCTGGCCTTGTTCGCGGTGTTGCAGTACAAGCGGGTCCGGACGGTCTGGGTGTACGTGCCGCTCGCCGTCGTCGTGTGGGTCGCGATGCACTCGGCGGGGGTGCACGCGACCATCGCCGGTGTCGCGCTGGGCCTGCTCACCCGGGTGCGACCGGACCCGGGCGAGGCGGAGGCGCCGGCGATCCGGCTGGAGCACCGGCTGCAGCCGTGGTCGGCGGCCGTCGCCGTGCCGGTGTTCGCGCTGTTCGCCGCCGGGATCAGGATCAGCGGCGACTCACTGGGCCGGGTGTTCACCGAGGCGGTGCCGCTGGCGGTGTTCCTCGGGCTGGTCACGGGCAAGGCGGTCGGCATCTTCGGCGCCTGCTTCGCGGCGGTGAAGCTGCGGCTCGCGGAGCGACCGAGCGGGGTCGGCTGGCGTGACATCGCGGCGTTGTCGCTGCTCGGCGGGGTCGGGTTCACGGTGGCGCTGCTGATCGCCGACCTCGCGCTGGCGGGCGAGACGAGTGAGCTGGCGCGCACCGCCGTGCTGCTGGCCTCCGCGGTGTGCTCGCTGACCGGGGCGGCCGTGCTGCTGCGGCGCAACAAGGTACACGCCGCGCAGGAGGACTAACCGAGCCGCTCCCGGGGTTGTCTGGCACGATGACCCCCGTGAGCAGCCAGGAGCACGAACGCAACGGTCGGGATGCCCACGGGGCCGTGCCCTACATCCCGTTGAGCCCGGAGGCCGAGACCGGGGCCGACGGCCAGTCGATCGGCAGCCTCGTCAGCCAGGCCACCCAGCACCTGTCCACCCTGGTCAGGGCGGAGGTCGAGCTGGCCAGGTCGGAGGTCATGGGCGAGGTCCGCAAGGGCGTCAAGGGCAGCGTCTTCTTCATCATCGCCGGCGTCATCGGGCTCTACAGCTCGTTCTTCTTCTTTTTCTTCCTCGGCGAGCTGCTGTCCGAATGGCTCAAGCGGTGGGCCGCGTTCGGGATCGTGTTCCTGCTGATGCTGCTGGTCGCGGGGCTGTTCGGGCTCCTCGGCTGGCGAAAGGTCAAGAAGATCCGGGCGCCGGAACGCACGATCACCAGCGTCAAGGACACCGCCGCGGCCCTCAAGCCGCGCCGGGACACCGTCGCCGAACACAGCTGAACCGCGCAGCCGCACTCGTGACACCGCCCGACCCGTCCCTCGTCCGGATCGACGGGCCCTGGGCGCACCGCGACGTGTCCGCGAACGGAATCCGGTTGCACGTCGCTGAGGCCGGCGACGGGCCGTTGGTGTTGTTCCTGCATGGTTTCGGGCAGTTCTGGTGGACCTGGCGGCACCAGCTCACCGCCCTCGCCGACGCGGGCTACCACGCGGTCGCGGCCGATCTGCGCGGGTACGGCGACTCGGACAAACCGCCGCGCGGCTACGACGGCTGGACGCTGGCGGGTGACGTCGCCGGCCTGGTGCGGGCCCTCGGCGAACGGCAGGCGCACCTGGTCGGGCACGCCTGGGGCGGGCTGCTGGCGTGGACGGCGGCCGCGCTGCACCCCCGGGTCGTCGCGTCGGTCACCGTGCTCGGCGGCGCGCACCCGCTGGCCCTGCGCAGCGCGATCGCGCGGACCGGGCTCCGGCGCAAGCGGTCCAACCAGGCCCGGGCGCTCGCGCACCTGTTCCGCTTCCAGGTGCCGATGGCGCCGGAGCGGTGGCTGACCGAGGACGACGGCGCCAACCTCGCGGGTCTGCTGCGCGCCTGGTCCGGCCGGCAGTGGACGGCCACCGCCGACTTCGACACGAGCTCCGCGCTGTTCCGCGAAGCCATGCTCATCCCCGGCGTCGCGCACAGCGCGCTGGAGTACTACCGGTGGGCGTTCCGGGCGCAGTTCCGCGGCGAGGGACGGCGGTTCGGGGCCGAGGTGAGCGCCCGCGTATCGGCCCCGGTGCTGCAGATCCACGGTGCCGCGGACCCGTGTGTGCTGCCGGAAACCGCCCGCGCGTCCGCCCCGTGGCGCGGCCCCCGCTCGGCGATGGACGAACTGGACGACATCGGTCACTTCCCGCACCTCGAGGCACCCGAGCCGACCACGAAGGCGCTGCTGGACTTCCTGGCGCGGACCTGAGCGAGGCCGCTGCCCGGGGCACGCGATGTGCCACACGGTGCCGGGAGCAGCCAACACACCGCCTGGGACGGCCAACACGGCGCCGGAACGGCGGACACGGCGCGCGGAGTGGCGAACACGACGGCGGAACCGGGGCGTGGCGGGGGTCAGGCGGCGCAGTTGCCCGTCGAGACCCGGGCGCTCAACGCGGAGGCGGATTCGATCACCGGCCGCACCTGGTTGCCGGTCAGGGCGAAGCCGGTGTCGGAGTCCTCCACCGACGCCCCGAACACCACGCCGACCACCTGGCCGTTCGGAGCGACCAGCGGGCCCCCCGAGTTCCCGCTGCGCACCTGCGCCCGCACCGTGTACACGTCCCGGCGCACGGTGCGCGAGTCGTAGATGTCCGGACCCTGGAGGGTGATCTGGTTGCGGACGCGGGCCGGCGTCGCCCGGAACGGGCCGTCCAGCGGGTAGCCCAGCACGATCGCGCTGTCCCCCGCCTTGGCCGACTGGCTCGCCAGCGTCAGCGGCGGCGCGTCCAGCCGGGGCACCGCGAGCACCGCAACGTCGACCTCGGGGTCGAAGTACACGACCCGCGCCGGCAGCCGGCCGGCCGAGGTTTCCACCGCCGTCGTCTCGGTGCCGGCCACCACGTGCGCGTTCGTCATGACCCGCTGCGGTGCGATCACGAACCCGCTGCCCTCCAGCGTCCGCGAGCACGATTCGGCGGTGCCGCGGATCTTCAGCACGCTGCCGCGCACCTGCTGCACGGTCGCGCTGTCCTGCAGCGACGTGTCCGGCGGCGCGGTGTCGTTGATCGGCGTCTTCTGGAACGGGTCCACAATGGACGGAAAGCCGGAGACGTCGAGCAGTTTGCGCAGGTCGCTGGGCAGCCCCGCGGCCGCCGGGGGCATCGCCTTGTCGACCGTGCCGAGCACGGTCGAGTTGTTGATCGCCCGCGCCAGGCCGGGCAGCGCCGTGACCCCGGTGAGCGGCACCGCGATCAGCCACGCCACCACGAACACCACGACCGCCTGCACGATCGCGCCGAGCGTCTGGTCGATGCCGGTCAGCTTGTCGGTGTTGACCCGCCGCTTGACCGCGTACTTGAACCGCCGGCCCAGCCACACGCCGAACGTCTCACCCAGCGCCACCAGGAACACCACCGTCGCGACGGCGAAGGCGACCTTGGCGGCGGGGTTGTCGAACAACCGGACGACCCACGGCGCGATCCGGATACCGAGCACGGCGCCGCCGATCACGCCGACCAGTGCGGGCAGCGCGATCACCACCCCCTGGCGGGCGCCGGACACCGCCGCCACCAGCGCCAGCAGGATGACCAGGACGTCGACCCAGTTCACTGCGTCTCCCGTTCGGTCGCCAGCAGATGATCACGCAACGCTACGTCAAGATCCCGCACGTCCGCGCGATCCCACTCGCGTGCCCACCCACCCAGCTCCAGCAGCACGGTCAGCAGCCCGGCGGTGAACCCCCACACGAACATCCCGTCGACCGTGAAGGCCGGTCCGCGGTAACCGGTACCGGGCCGCCGCACCTGGAACCGGTTGGCCGGGTCCGCCAGTTCGGCGAGCGGCACCCTCGCGACCGCCGCGGTCTCGGCCGGGTCGACGGCGTGCACCGGCGACGGCCGGCGCCAGTGGGCGAGCACCGGAGTCACCGCGAACCGGGACACCGGGATGAACAGCTCGGGCAGCACCGCGACCGGCCGCACCCCGGCCGGGTCGACGCCGGTCTCCTCCTCGGCCTCGCGCAGCGCGGTGGCGACCGCGTCGACGTCGCCGGGGTCCGCGCCACCGCCGGGGAAGGCCACCTGCCCGGCGTGCGAGCCGAGCGTGTCGGCGCGGCGCAGCAGCAGGACGTCCGGCCCGCGCTCGCTGGCGCCGAACAGGATCAGCACGGAAGCGGACCGGGTCAGCTCGTCCTCGGGCGGGGTGAAACGGGTGAACGCGGTCGAGTCCAGTTCCCCGCTGACCTCGACCAGCGGGCGCAACCAGTCCGGCACCGTCGCCGGATCGACCAGCGGTCCCTTCACGACAGCCTCCGGACGACCTCACGCACCTGCTCAGGATCGGTGAACGTGCGTGGGCTCTCGATGAAGCGGACCCGTCCGTCCGCGGTGACCAGGTAGGACGCGGGCAGCGCGGGCGGCACCTTGAGCGCCTCGCGGACCGGGCCGGTGCCGCCGTCGCCGTCGAACACAGTCGGCAAGCGGACGCCGAGGTCGGTGAGCAATTTCAGGCCGTCGTCGGGCTTGCTCTGCACCTGCACCGTGAGCACCCGCGCCGCGCCCGGCTCGGCGGCGTACCGCTGGAGCACGGGCAGCTCGGTGCGGCAGGGCTGGCACCAGGTGGCCCACACGTTGACCACGGTCACCTGGCCGGCCAGCGCGCTGCCGAGGTCGGCCGCCGCGCCGTCGCCGAGACATTCGGTGGTCACCCCGGCGAGCTGCGGCACCGTGCCGGTGCCGGTCGGGCAGGCGGGCAGGGCCGCGGCCGCGCGGGCGGCGGTGAGGTCCGGGCCGGCGGCCGGTGAGTCCGCGGTGCGGACGCGCGGCAGCACGGCCACGATCACCGCGAGCACCAGCACGCCCGCCGCGAGCGCCCATTTGGCCGCCGTGGTCACCGCGCGGTCACCAGCGCGAGCAAGTGGTCCCGCTCGGGGCCCTTGACCAGCTTCGCGGCCTCCTCGAACCCGGTCGGGCCGGTGCCGTAGGAGGGGCAGTCCCGCGCGAGCGGGCACGCGCCGCACGCCGGTTTCCGCGCGTGGCAGATGCGGCGGCCGTGGAAGATCACCCGGTGCGAGAGCATCGTCCACTCCTTGCGGGGGATGAGCTCACCCACCGCGTGCTCGACCTTGACCGGGTCCTCCTCGGTGGTCCAGCCCCAGCGGCGCACCAGGCGGCCGAAGTGCGTGTCCACCGTGATGCCGGGCACGTCGAAAGCGTTGCCGAGCACGACGTTCGCGGTCTTGCGGCCCACGCCGGGCAGCGTGACCAGGTCCGCCAGCCGTCCGGGGACCTCGCCGCCGAACCGCTCCACGATCGCGGCCCCCAGCCCCATCAGCGAGTTCGCCTTGGCCCGGTAGAAGCCGGTGGGCCGGATCAGCTCCTCCAGCTCGGTGCGGTCCGCACCCGCGTAGTCCGCGGCGGTGCGATAGCGCGCGAACAGGGCGGGGGTGACCTCGTTCACCCGCACGTCGGTGGTCTGCGCCGACAGCACGACCGCGACCAGCAATTCCAGCGGAGTGGTGAAGTCGAGCTCGCAGTGTGCGCCGGGATACGCCTCGGCCAGGCAACGCAGCATCCGGCGGGCACGTCGGACGAGTGCGAGGCGACTCTCCTCACCCTTCCGGGGGTTCACACGAGACGCGTTCGGCACGCCGCTAGCCTACGGAAGCCGCCGCGCCGCTGTTGGAAGAGGCCGACACGCCGGACCCCTGACACCACCCCTGAGCCGTGATGAGCGAGGATTCAGAACCGATGACTGTCTGGTTCGTAGTAGCGGTGCCACTCGTGATGATGTTCTTCGCGCTGGCCATGGAACGGGTGGAGACCCGGCTGCGCCACGTCGCGGTCCAGGAGGAAGAGGTCGAGGAGTTCCTCGAGCAGGCCCGTCCGAACGAGGTCAGGGCGCTGTACGGGCACGGCATCGGCCGTGCGCTGGAACTGTTCCGGCTGCGCCGCCTCGGCGGGCGGGCCGCCCGGTTGCGCCCCCGCAAGACCCGCTGACCTCGACCGATTCAGCGAGGTTTAGGCTGTCCGTTCGGAGCGAGATCGCCCTCGCCCGGCCGGGCGGTGATCGGCCTGCCCTCGGCGTGCCCAGCGGCGATCTCGTCCCGACGGCCTAGACTGCACGCAAGTGATCGGCGACACGCCCCGGATGGCGGGAACACGGTCGCCACCGACGAGGAGGCACGAGGTGGACGAGACCCTGGCCCGGGCGGGCATCTTCCAGGGGGTGGAGCCGGCCGCGGCTGAGGCGCTCGCCCAGACCCTGGAAACCGTGGAGTTCCCGCGGGGTCATGTGATCTTCTCCGAGGGTGAGCCCGGCGACAAGCTGTACATCATCCTGTCCGGCAAGGTGAAGATCGGCCGGAAGTCGGCGGACGGCCGGGAGAACCTGCTGTGGATCGCCGGGCCCTCGGACATGTTCGGCGAGCTGTCCATCTTCGACCCCGGCCCGCGCACCTCGACCGCCACCACGGTCACCGAGGTCCGGGCGGTGTCGATGGACCGGCCGTCGCTGCGCAAGTGGATCGCGAACCGGCCGGAGATCGCCGAGCAGCTGCTGCGGGTGATCGCCCGCAGGCTGCGCCGGACGAACAACATGGTCGCCGAGCTGATCTTCACGGACGTCCCGGGCCGGGTGGCGCGCGCGCTGCTGCAACTGGCGCAGCGGTTCGGCAGCCAGGAGGCCGGCATCCTGCGGGTCACGCACGACCTGACGCAGGAGGAGATCGCCCAGTACGTCGGCGCCTCCCGGGAGACCGTGAACAAGGCGCTGGCCGACTTCGCGCACCGCGGCTGGCTGCGGCTCGAAGGCAAGAGCGTGCTGATCCTCGACCCCGAGCGCCTCGCCCGCCGCGCCCGCTAGCCGGCAGGTTCCCGCACAAGCACTGACAGCAAAAACAAAGGAACCGGGCGCCACCCCCGACGTGGCGCACCGGTTCCTTTGTTTTTGCGCGGGCCATCCCCCGACAGACCGCGCTCCCCGCCCTCCGGTTCCGGCCCCGACCCATCGCCGGAGGGAGCTGTATTCAGCTGTATTCCTCTGTCAACCTTGCCACGGCCGATACCCCGAACTTCAAGGCCGTTCACCCTCACAGACGCGCCCGATGCGGGTTCGTTGCGCGGGCCCCGGAAAAAACCGGCAGCCGTTATCACTTCGAGACCTGAGGCGTAAATAACTGGTACCCGCGTACCAGTCCAGGGCATACTGGTACGCGTGTCCCAGACCTCCCTCGCCGACTACCGTGCTGCCCTGACCACACCGGGCGCGACCCGTCCGATGGTCGCGTCGATCCTGGCGCGCCTGCCGATCGCGATGATCGGCCTGTCCGCGCTGCTCTACACGCAGCAGGAGCTGGGTTCCTTCGCCGTGGCCGGGCTGGTGTCGGCCAGCTCGCTGGTCGGGGTCGCGGTCGGGTCGGTGGTGCAGGGCAGGCTGATCGACCGGTTCGGCCCCACCCGCCCGCTGCTGGCCACCGCGGCGATGTTCGCGGTGATCCTGGTGACGCTCGCGCTGGCGATCGAGGCCCACGCGGCAACGCCGGTGCTCGTCCTGTTGTCGTTCGGCATCGGGATCACCGAGCCGATGGTCGGTTCGGCGTCACGCGCGTTGTGGGGCCGCCTGGTGCCCGACGCGAACGCGCGCAACGCGGCCTACGCCTACGAAGCGATCAGCATGGAGGTCTTCTTCATCCTCGGCCCTGGTCTGGCCGGCCTGCTGGTGGCCGCGCCGTGGCCCGGCACCGGGATGGTCACCGGCGGCGCGTGCATGGTCGCCGGATCGGTCCTGTTCGCGCTGAGCCCGGCCGTGCGCGCGTGGGGCCCGGCGGGCCGCACCCACCGGTCGCTGCTCGGCGCCCTGAGCAGCCCGGGCATGCGGACGCTGGCGGTGGCCGCGCTCGGGTTCGGTGTGGTGATCGGGTTCGTCGAGGTCGCGGTACCGGCCGCAACCACCGAAGCCGGTCAACCGGCGCTCGGCGGGGTGCTGCTGTCGGTGTGGTCGGTCAGCTCGGTCGCGTTCGGCGTGGCCTACAGCCTGCGGCCGTGGCCGCGGGAAATGCCGTTGCGGTTGCCGGTGCTGCTGGCCGGGTTCGGGCTGCTCGTGGCACTGCTGGCGTGGCCGTCCACGCTGTGGGGCCTCGCGGTGGCGATGCTCGCGGCCGGCGCGCTGATCACGCCGCAGTCGGCCACCCACTCGGCGGCGATCGAGATCGTCGCGCCGCAGGGCAGGGCGGCCGAGGCGTTCGGCTGGGTCCTCACGGCCGTGACGCTGGGTCTGGCCTTCGGGCAGTCGGTGAGCGGGTTCCTGGTCGAGCACTCCGGACCGGCCGCCGCGTTCCTCACGGCGACCGGTGCGGCGCTGGTCCTCGCCGCCGTCGTGTACCTGCTGCGCGGCACCGTCGAGGAGCCGCGGAAGCAGGCGCTCGTCGGTTAGCGCGCGGGCACCACGCTCTACCGGCTCTGGGTGGACCGCAGGTACTGCATCTGGGCCTGGACGCTGTGCTCGGCCGGGGTCCACAGCGCCCGGTCCACGTCGGCGTAGACGAGCTCCACCACCTGACGCGCGGTGGCGTGCCGGCCCAGCTTCGCCAGCGCCGCGCGGACCTGGTCGAGCCGCTGCTCCCGGTGGTCCAGGTACTCCCGCGCGACGTCCCGCAGGTCGGCCATCTCCGGGCCGTGACCGGGCAGCGCGAGCAGGCCGGGCGGCAGCTCGATCAGCCGACGCAGCGAGTCCAGGTACGACCCGAGGTCGGTGAGCACCGTCGTGCCGCGGCCGAGGATCGTGTCACCGGTCAGGACCTGGTCGCCGATCCGCAGGCAGACCGAGTCGGCGGTGTGGCCGGGCGTGTGCAGGACCTCGATGTCCAGCCCGGCCGCGGAGATCACGTCGCCGTCGGCGAACGGGTCCGCGTCCCGGCACAGCGCGGCGTCGAACGCGCGCACCGGCGCCTGAACCCGCTCCGCCAGCCACGGCGCGCCCTCGGTGTGGTCCGGGTGGTGGTGGGTGAGCAGGATCAGCGCGACCGGACCCTGCTCGACGAGCCGCGGCAGGTGGTCCAGATCCTGGTAGCCCGGGTCGACGATCACGCACTCGCGGGCGCCGGGCGCCCGCAGGACCCAGGTGTTGGTGCCGTCCAGCGTCATCGTGGACGGGTTGTTCTCCAGTAGGACCGACGCGGTGGGCGAAACCTCGCGGAGGACGCCGTAGGCGGGGTGGCTCATTCCACGACCACCCGGATCTCGTCGCCCTCGCGGATGAGCTTGGGGATGATCGCCTCGACGGTGCGCTCGGCGGCCAGCGCCGCCGCGGCGGTGTCGAACGCGGCCAGCTCGGTCAGCGTGTACCAGGTCGGCGGCATCAACGTGCTGCGGCCGGCCTCGGCGTCGGCGAGGGCGTCGGCCGGTCGCTGCCAGCCGGAGGATTCGGCCTCGGTGGTCTTGCCGTCGGCCTCCTGGCCCGCGGGCAGGATCGCGGCGAAGAAGCGGGTGTCGTAGCGACGCTTCTCCTGTGCCGGCGTGATCCAGTGCGCCCAGGGACGCAGCAGGTCCGAGCGCAGGGTGAGCCCTTCCCGGGCCAGGAAGTCCGCCAGCGACAGCTCACGCGAGACGAGCGCCTCCCGCGCGCCCGCGTACCGGGCGGTGTCGGTGACCACCTCGTCGGCCGTGCCCGCGAGCAGCACCCCGGACTCCTCGAACGTCTCCCGCACCGCGGCGCACACCAGGGCGCGCGCGACCTGCTCGGTTGCGTTGAACCAGCCCGCCCACTCCGCCGCGGGCGGACCGGCCCACGCCACCGTCGCATCGGCGTCGCGCTGGTCCACCCCGCCACCGGGGAAGACCGTCATGCCGGCGGCGAACGCCATCGCGGCTACCCGCCGCTGGAGGAAGACTTCGAGACCGTCGTCACCGTCGCGCAGCAACAGCACTGTCGCCGCGTCGCGGGGCACGGCCGGTTCGGCCGGCTCCGCGACGGAGAAGTTCATCGTCCCCGGGATCCGGAAATCAAGTTGCACCACACCCCGCAACTTACGTGGTCGTCAGGAACCGGAGAAGCCGTCCACCCAGCGTGGGTCGTCCTCGGACCGGCTCGCCCCGTTGGCCCGGACCTTGGCGGACTCGGCGCGCTCCCGCTCCGCGAGCTCGGCGTGCAGCTCACGCAGGAGCTGCCGGTCGCGCTCGGACAGTTGCGGGTCGTTCAGGTCGAGCTCCGGGATCTCGATCACCTCACCCGGGCCGATCGTCGCCGACACCACTGTTCTCGGCTTCTCGCCGTCCTCCGCCGCCAGCTGCGCCCGCAGTTGCGCGACCTCCTCGGACGTCATGTCCATGGTGTTCTCCACGCGGGCGGGCGGCGGGCCCTGCTCGCGCGGCTTGAACACGTGACCCGGCCCGCCCGGCGGGGCGACCGCCTCGGTGGTCTCCGGCTCGTCGAGCGGGGTGACTTCGCTCACCTCGCCGGTGTCGGCCGGCTGAGTGGTCTCGTCGGGAGCCGGCGGTTCGGGCTCCTCGGGCTCGTCCCCGGCGGTGGCCGAGGCGTGCGCCACGTGCCGGCCGGCGCCCTGCCGCTGGGCCGGTGGCGTGGGCGCGGACGGCGGGACCGCCCCGCCCGAGAGCCAGACCGCGGTCGCCGCGGTCAGGGCCTGCTCGTGGTAGCGGGAGCGGTCGGTGTTCGGCCCGGTCACCTCGACGGCCGACCGGATCCCGGCGCGCCGCAGCGCGGCGTCGATCCGGTAGGCAGCGGCCGGCGGGTTGCCCTCCGGCCCGATCTCGACCAGCACCACGCGCTGCGGCAGCGGACCCGGCACGCTGCCGGCCGGGGTGTTGCGCCACACCGCGTGCACCGAGCGCAGGTCCGGCAGCACCTGGAGGGTGCGGTCGAGCGCGTCGGCGACACCCTGCTCGGGCTGGTCCTCCCCGCTGAAGCGGTGCCCGACGCCGGTCTCGGCCTCCGGCTCGTCCACCGTGAGCTGGTCGGCGAGCGTCGCGTCCGACCGGGTCAGCTCCAGCACCAGGGCCAGCTCGTGCCGTTCGGCCTCGCGGACCGGCAGCCGTCCCGCGATCAACGCACCCGTCGTCAGCTCGGCGGCCTCGTCGAGGCGCGCTCGCGCGATGAGCTCGCGCGCCTCCGACAGCAGGCTGTCGTCCAAGCGGCCTGCCAGCCCCAGCAACAGGTTGTGCAGCCGCAACGGCACCGCGAACCCATCGCCCGCGATCCCGTCATGGACGTCCACCATCTAGCTTCTCCCTCCAGCTCGGCAGGAGTGCCGTTACGCGGCGACGAGCCGGTGACCGGTGTCCACCGCGCCGACGCAGACGAGCTCGGAACCCGCCAGTGCGGCCTGGTGGTACTCCGGCAGCTCGAACCGCGGCGGCATCACCTCGACGCTGGGTTCCTCGTCCCCCAGCACCCGCAGGACCCGCTGCAGCTCCCCGGTCAGCCTCGGCAGTCCGGACAGGGCCGTGATCAGCAACACGCGCTTGGGGTCCTCCCCCGTACGCTGACGCCAGCTCTGCCGCACCTCGCCGACGTCCGGCCGACCCCGCAGGGTGGCGTGGAGCAGCGCGGACACCGAGTCAACCGAGTTCACCTGATCGGGTGCACTCGGGGAGAATGTGTACCGGTTCTCGCCGGGCTCGTCCACCCCCAGGGTCGAACTCACCTGGTGCCAGTCCGCGCCGTGCGGCACGAGGCCCGCCACCAGCAGGCGATACTCCGGCTGGTCGAGATCGATGTTGTGCTTGAGCAGCGTGCGGGGCAACGTTCGAGCCAAGGTCGACATCGCGCCCTCGCCCAGCCAGTCCCGGTAGCGCCAGAGCAGCCGGTCGGGCAGGCGCCCGGCCAGCCGCAGCAGCAGCTCATGGCACGAGGACTCGATGTCGGGGTCCTTGTGGGCGTCCATCACCGCACCTCGGCGATCAATTCGATCTCAACCGGCGCGCTCAGCGGCAACTCGGACACCCCCACCGCGGAGCGGGCGTGCCGGCCCTGCTCGCCGAAAATCTCCCCGAGCAGCTCCGACGCACCGTTGACCACGGCCGGCTGCCCGGTGAACCCCTCGGCGGACGCGACGAACCCGACGACCTTCACGATCCGGATGACGGAGTCGATACCGACCAGTGCGTCGACGGCCGCCAGCGCGTTCAGCACCGCCGTCCGGGCGTGCCGCTTGGCCTCCTCCGGGCTGACCTCGGCACCGACCTTGCCGGTCGCTTCGAGCTCGCCCTGGACGAACGGCAGCTGCCCGGCGGTGTAGACCTGCGATCCGGTGCGCACGGCCGGCACGTAGGCCGCCAGCGGTGCGGCGACGCCCGGCAGCTCGATCCCGAGTTCGGTCAGGCGCTCACTCCAGCTCATGCCGCCGCCTCCTCGGACGCGGCGAGCCGCGGCAGTGTCACCACGGCGCCGAGCACGGTGCTCGATGATTCGCTCGCACGCCCGCTCATGCCTTGGCCCGCTTGAGGTAGGCGACGTGCTGCTCCCCGCTCGGGTTGGGCAGCACCGTGACCAGCTCCCAGCCGTCCTCGCCCCACTGGTCGAGGATCTGCTTGGTCGCGTGGATCAGCAGTGGAACGGTGGCGTACTCCCACTTCGTGGCGCTCATGATGGTCAATCTAGTGGTGGTGGGAAGTGCTCCTCGCGGCGGCGGCGTGATCGCTCATTTACGCTGGATCGTGTGAGCACACCCCTGGCCGGATGGACCGACGAGCTCGCCCGCGCCCGGTTGCACTTCGTCACCGGCAAGGGCGGCACCGGCAAGACCACCATGGCCGCGGCACTCGGGATCGCGCTCGCCAGCCACGGGCGGCGGGTGCTGCTGGTCGAGGTCGAGGGCAGGCAGGGGTTCGCGCAGCTCTTCGACACCCAGCCGCTGCCCTACGCCGAGCAGCGCATCGCGTCGGTCCCCGGCGGCGGCGAGCTGCGGGCCCTGCACATCGACGTGGAAGCGGCGCTGCTCGAGTACTTCGAGATGTTCTACAACCTGGGCTTCGCCGGGCGGACCCTGCGCCGGATGGGGGCGATCGAGTTCGCCACCACGCTCGCGCCGGGCCTGCGGGACGTGCTGCTCACCGGCAAGATCAAGGAATGCGTCGGGCGCACCGGACCGGACGGCAGGCATGTCTACGACGCGGTCGTGGTCGACGCGCCACCCACCGGACGCGTGGTCAAGTTCCTCGACGTCACCAAGGCCCTCACCGACCTGGCGAAGGCCGGCCCCATCCGCGGGCAGGCCGAAGGGGTGGTGCGGCTGCTGCACTCCGAGGAGACGGTGATCCACCTGGTCACGCTCCTGGAGGAGATGCCGGTGCGCGAGACCGTCGAGGCGGTCGCCGAGCTCGACGGCGCCGATCTGCGGCCGGGCGCGGTGCTGGTCAACCGGGTGCGGCCGCCGCGGCTGCCGGCCCGGTCGGTGACCCCCGCCGCCGACGGCCGTGTCGACGCCTCGCGCGTGCGCAGCGGCCTGGCCGCGGCCGGGCTCGAACTGCCCGAGGCCACGCTGGACGCGCTGGTCGCGGAGACCGTCGAGCACGCCATCCGGGTCGCCGCCGAGCAGCGGGCGCGCGAGCAGCTCGCCGAGGCGGACCTGCCGACACTGGAGCTGCCCGAGGAGTCCACCGGAATCGACCTGGCCGCGCTCTACGACATCGCCGAGTCGCTGACCGAGCAGGGGGTGCGCTGATGACCGAACGGCTCGACGTCGACGTGCTGATCGACGACCCGAAGACCCGGATCGTCGTCTGCTGCGGGTCGGGCGGCGTCGGCAAGACCACCACCGCGGCGGCGCTCGCGCTGCGGGCGGCCGAGCGGGGGCGGCAGACCGTCGTGCTGACGATCGACCCGGCGCGGCGGCTGGCCCAGGCGCTCGGGCTGCGGGAGCTGGGCAACCACCCGCGGCAGGTGTCCGTCGCGGGCTTCGAGCCCAAGGGCGAGCTGTGGGCGATGATGCTCGACATGCGGCGCACCTTCGACGACATGGTGCGCACCCACGCCGGGCCGGAACGCGCCGAGGCGCTGCTCGCGAACCCCTTCTACCAGACCATTTCCACCTCGTTCTCCGGGACGCAGGAGTACATGGCGATGGAGAAGCTGGGCCAGCTCGCGGCCACCGACGAGTGGGACCTGATCGTCGTGGACACCCCGCCGAGCCGGTCCGCGCTGGACTTCCTGGACGCGCCGAACCGCCTGTCCAGCGCGCTGGACGGGCGCATGATCCGGCTGCTGACCGGCCCCGCGAAAGCCGGCGGCTGGGGCATCCGCAAGGTGGTCAGCACCGGGTTCACGATCTTCGCCAAAGCGGTGTCCACGATCATCGGTGGACAGCTGCTCGCCGACGCGTCCGCGTTCATGCAGGCCTTCGACAGCATGTTCGGCGGGTTCCGGGAACGCGCGCGCAAGACCTCCGAGCTGCTGCGCTCGGCGGGCACGTCGTTCCTGGTGGTGGCCGCGCCGGAGCCGGACGCGCTGCGTGAGGCCAGCTACTTCGTGGAGCGCCTCGGCGGCGAGCACATGCCGCTGGCCGGGCTGGTCGCCAACCGCACCCACCCGGTGCTCGCCGACCTGACCGCCACCGCGGCGCTGTCCGCGGCCGAGAAGCTGGAGGCGAGCGCGCCGCTGGCCGCGGCGGTTCTCCAGCTGCACGCCGACCGGGTCACGCTCGCCGACCGCGAGAAGCGGCTGCTCGCGCGCTTCACCCGCGCGCATCCCGGAGTCCCCCTGGTAGAGGTGCCCGCGCTCCCCAGCGACGTGCACGACCTCGGTGGTCTCCGGGAGATCGGCGACCGGTTGGCCGGCTGAACCCGGCGTGAGCCTCAGGAGGCCGCTTCGGCGAAGTCCTTGCGCGCCGAGTCCAGCAGCTGGAACCAGGACTCGACGTCCGGCCTGCGGCGCAGCAGGGCCCGGCGTTCCCGCTCGGTCATCCCGCCCCAGATCCCGAAGCTGATGCGGTTGTCCAGCGCCTCGGCCAGGCACTCCGTGCGCACCGGACACCCCATGCACACCAGCTTCGCCCGGTTCTGGTCCGCTCCCCGCACGAACAGCTCATCCGGATCCGCGTCCCGGCAGAGGGCGCGGATGCGCCAGCTCTGTGGTGTGGGTTCCATCCCCCAAGCTCCCCTCGTGATGTGCCTGCTCACCCGGAGCCTCCCCGGCTCCGCCGTACGTGAGACGTTGACGGACTGTAGAGGCCGACGGTTCCGATCGCCAAGGGCCCGAAAGAAATTCGTTACCGGAACACCTCGCGGTTCCGGCGTTCCCGTGGTATTTGGCTCACGCGGCGCGGCGGCCGAACATCACTTCCCACTACGCTGGCCACGTGCGCAAGACGGATGGTCTGTTCAAACTCCTCGGCCTGTGCCTGCTCGCCGGAATCCTCGTCGCCGGGGTGCTGTTCCCCGTGGTCGGCGCCGCGGGTGTGGCCTCCAACAGGGCGAGCGAGACGGTCGACAGCATGTCCGCCGAACTCGCCAACGTGCCGCCGCCGCTGGTCACCACGATCACCGACTCGGCGGGGAACCAGATCGCCACGCTGTACGACCAGTACCGCATCCCGACGGCGAGCGACCAGATCAACGAGGCCATGAAATGGGCCCTGGTCTCCACGGAGGACCGGCGGTTCTACGAGCACCACGGCGTCGACTGGAAGGGCACGCTGCGTGCCGCGCTGAGCAACACCGCCGGCGGGGACACCCAGGGTGCGTCCACGCTCACCCAGCAGTACGTCAAGAACTACATGATCAACGTGATCTACCGGGACGACCCGGTGGGCCAGCAGAAGGCCCAGGAGCAGTCGATCGCCCGCAAGCTGAAGGAAGCGCGGATCGCGATCCAGCTCGAGAACACGATGACCAAGGACCAGCTCCTCACCAGCTACCTCAACGTGGTCGAGTTCTCGCGCAAGATCTACGGCGTCGGCGCGGCCGCGCAGGCGTACTTCAACACCACGGCGGACAAGCTGACGGTCACGCAGGCCGCACTGCTCGCGGGCATGGTCAACAACCCGCCGGCGTTCGACCCGTGGAGCCACCCGGAGCGCGCCACCGAGCGCCGCAACCTGGTGCTGGACCGCATGGTGGACAACCTGAAACTGTCCAAGGCCGACGCCGACCGGATGAAGACCGAGCCGCTGGGCGTGGTGCCCGGCGGACCGTCCAAACCCGCCGCGAACTGCATCGGCGCCGGGCCGGAGAACGGGTTCTTCTGCCAGTACGTCCAGGACTACCTGCTCTCCCACGGGATGAGCAAGGACGACCTCTACACCGGCGGCTACACCATCCGCACCACGATGGACCAGCGCGCCAACCACGAGGCGAAGATGTCCGCGCAGACCCAGGTCAGCAAGACGCAGAAGAACGTGGCGAACACGCTGTCCCTGGTGCGGCCCGGCAAGAACCGGCACGAGGTGGTCGCGCTCGCCGCGAACCGCGACTACGGCACCGACGCCAGCGCGGGACAGACCACGTACGCGCTGCCCTCCGGCGTGTACAACACCGGCGGCGCCGGGTCGAGCTACAAGATCTTCACCTCGGCGGCGGCGCTCCAGAACCACGTGATGGGCATCTACGACACCCTTCCGGTGCCGGACTTCTACGTGTCGAACGTGTTCACCGGTGGCAACCGCCAGCGATGTCCGCTGGTGGCGCAGGGCACCTATGCGTACTGCCTGAGCAACGCCGGTGACTACGGCGGTGCGAACGCCGGGATGCCGCTGCAGACGGCGCTCGCGACCTCGCCCAACACCGCGTTCGTCATCCTGGAGGAACGAACCGGGATGGGGCCGGTCGTGGACATGGCGAGCAAGCTCGGCCTGCGCGAGACCATGTCGCGCAACATCGGCGGCGGCGAGGTCAAGCCGGACTCGAAGAACCCGGGCGAGAACAAGACGCAAACCGCCTACTTCGGACCGACCGACAAGTCGCCGGGGCAGGGCGCGTTCACCCTCGGTGTGTCCGCGACGAGCAACCTGGAAATGGCCAACGTCGCCGCCACGATCCTCAGCGGTGGCACGTGGTGCCCGCCCACCCCGATCGGCCAGGTCCAGGACCGCACGGGCAAGCCCATCCCGATCAGCGAGCAGCCGTGCGAGCAGGTGATGGACGAGGCCGCCGCGAACACGCTGGCGATCGGCATGAGCAAGGACGACCAGCCCGGCGGCACCTCCGCCGCCGCGGCCGCCCAGGTCGGCTGGAACCGGCCGATGATCGGCAAGACCGGGACGACGCAGGCCAACGGCTCCGCGGCGTTCGTCGGCGGCACCCCGCAGCTCGCCGGTGCCGCCATGGTGTTCCGGCCGGAAGGCGGCAGCGGCGGTCTCTGCGACGGAGGTCCCGGCAACGTCTACACCTGCGAGAACGGCAACATGTTCGGTGGCAAGACGCCGGCCCGGACCTGGTTCGGCGCGATGAGCAAGATCCTCACGCCCAACGATCCGATCCTGCCGCTCCCGCCGTCGGATTCCCGGTACGAGCGGGTTCGCTGACCCCACCGGCCGGACCGCGCACCCGCGGTCCGGCCGGTGCGCGACGCCCGTCGTTCCCGGCCCGCCGACCCGTATCCTGGGCCACGTGAGCACGGTCCGTGACAGTCACCAGCTGACAGCCAAACGCCTCGCCGCCGGGACGGTCGCGCTCGGCGCCGCCGCGATCGGGTACGCCTCCGGCATCGAACGGCGGCACTTCGTGCTCCGCACGGCCGAACTGCCCGTCCTGGCCCCCGGCGCGCAATCCATGCGGGTCCTGCACGTCTCCGACCTGCACATGCTGCCCGGCCAGCACGCCAAGCAACGCTGGGTCGCCGCGCTCGACCGGCTCGACCCCGACCTCGTCGTCAACACCGGCGACAACCTCGCCCACCCCAAAGCCGTGCCCGCCGTCCTTCGCGCGCTCGGCCCGCTGCTCGAGCGGCCGGGCCTGTTCGTGTTCGGCAGCAACGATTACTACGCGCCCAAACCGAAGAACCCGGCCCGCTACCTCATGCCGCGCGGCAAGAAGAAGCGCATCCACGGCACCAAACTCCCCTGGCGCGACCTGCGCGCGGCGTTCCTCGAACACGGCTGGCACGACCTCACCCACGTCCGGCGCACCCTCACCGTCGCCGGGCAGACCGTGTTCGCCGCCGGCCTCGACGACCCCCACCTGCACCGCGACCGCTACCGCGAGATCGCAGGCCCCGCCGACGCCGCCACCCTCCGCCTCGGCGTCACCCACTCACCCGAGCCGCGCATCCTCGACCCGTTCGCCGCCGACGGTTACGACCTCGTGCTCGCCGGCCACACCCACGGCGGACAACTGCGCATCCCCGGCATCGGCGCCCTCGTGACCAACTGCGAACTCGACCGCTCCCGCGCCCGCGGTGCCTCCCGCTGGGGCGCCCACATGTGGCTGCACGTCTCAGCCGGCCTGGGCACCTCCCCCTACGCCCCCGCCCGCTTCGCCTGCCCACCCGAAGCCACCCTGTTGACGCTGGTCGAACGCGGCCGGACAAGCCCGGGCACCACCAAGGCCACCCCCCGCAGAGCGCGCAGCGACGTCCGCTAAACTCTTCCTCGACCCGCTGAGCAGTACATCGGGGTGTGGCGCAGCTTGGTAGCGTGCCTCGTTCGGGTCGAGGAGGTCGTGGGTTCAAATCCCGCCACCCCGACGCGTTATCCAGGGATCCCCCTGTCCGCGGAAAGCGCGGACAGGGGGATTCCGCGTTGTGTCCTCTGGGGGTCGAACCCCCAGACCCCCGCCAGGGGGCAAGCCCCCTGGACCCCCCGCGAGTACCGCGCGGGGTGACTGGGTGCCGCGTGTGGCGCGTGTCGCAGAGCGACATCCGCGCCGGATTACCGGGACGGATGGCCGCCGCGCGTGGCGCGGGGCGACGTCCGCGCCGAATTGCCGCGGGTGGCGGGGGAGCGGGTTACTTCACTGCCAGGAGTTCTACCCAGTACTGCGCGAACTCGCCGTCGCCGCCGTGCGACCAGGCCCACGCCGACCGGGCCGCCGAAGCCAGCTGGTCCCGGTCCACCGGCGAAGCGCTCAGCGCGGCGTCCAGCCGCGCCTCCACGTACCGGGCCAGCGCCCGGTACGACATGTCCGACCGGAACCGGCCGTGCGTCCGCACGTCCCGGAACCCGGCGGCCGACACCCACGACGCCACGTGCTTCCCCGCGAACGGGTCCCCGCCCGCCCGCCGCCGCAACAGGTAGTGCCCGCGCAGCGCGGCGGCGACGTTCGCCGTCCCCGGCCGCAGCCGCGCCCGCGACCAGTCCGAAGTAGACAGGGCCAGAACCCCTCCGGGCCGCAGCGCACGACGCATCTCCGCCAGCGCGTGGGCCGGCCGCGCCAGGTGCTCGACCAGCGCGTGCGCGAACACCAGGTCCACGCTCTCGTCCGCCACCGGCAGCGCGTACACGTCACCGGCGACGAACTCCACTGTGGACGATTTCGGGAACTGACGCGGCTCCCGGTCCACACCGACCACGCAACCCCGCCCGGCGACCGTGGCGAGGCCCGCGGTGATCGTGCCCGGGCCGCACCCGACGTCGAGCACGCGCATGCCCGGCCGCAGCACCCGCAACACGTACTCCGCACGGTCGGCTGCGGTGCGTGACGCCATGATCGACAGCGCGTCCCGCTCGACCCCGGGCGCGTATCCCTCCAGCACACGCACACGGTACGGGCAGTTGCTGGCAGGATCGAGGGGTGACTACCCAGCACCCGCCCGCGACCATCCCCGACCGCCTCTTCGACGACCCCGAGGCCGAGGCCCGCTGGCGCGCCCGGTTCCACGCACCGCGCGTGTCGGTGCCGGACTGGGCCCTCGACGCGCCGGAGAAGAACATCTACGTCTCCAACGCCAGCGGCGTCTGGGAGGTCTACGCCTGGGACCGCGGCACCGGCGAGCACCGCCAGGTCACCGACCGCCCCAACGGCACCCTGCACGCCACGCCCGCGCCCGACGGCTCGGCCATCTGGTGGTTCGACGACACCGACGGCGACGAGTTCGGCGTCTGGCGGCGCCAGCCGTTCGACGGCGGCCCCGCGGAGGCGGCCCTGCCCGGCGTCCACGCCGGCTATCCGGCCGGGCTGGAGATCGGTCACCGCGTCATCGCCGCCGGCGTCTCCACCGACGACGGCAGCGAGCTGTTCGCCACCCGCGACGGCGAGACCACCCGCTTCTACTCGAGCGACCAGGACGCCGGTGTCGCGGCGCTGTCCCGCGACGAGTCGCTGCTCGCGATCTCGCACGCCGAACACGGTGACTCCCGCCACCCCGCGGTCCGGGTCGTCAGCACCACCGGCTTCACCGCCGTCGCGGAGAAGTGGGACGGCGAGGGCAAGGGCCTGACGCCGCTGGAGTTCTCCCCGATCGCCGGTGACCAGCGGCTGCTGGTGCTGCACGAACGGCGCGGCCGCGAGGAGCTGCTGATCTGGGACGTCGGCACGGACACCGAGGAGGAGCTGGACCTCGGCCTGCCCGGCGAGGTGGCCGCCACCTGGTACCCGGGGGCCGACGCGCTGCTCGTCGTGCACTTCCACGAGGCCCGCAGCGCGCTGTACTCCTACGACCTGGCCACCCGTGCACTGTCCGTTGTGGAGACTCCGCCGGGCCGCATCGGCGGCGCCGGGGTGCGGCCGGACGGCACGATCGAGTACTCCTGGTCCAGCGCCGCCGAGCCCGGCGTGGTCCGCGCCCGCGCGGCCGGTGGCACCGACACGGTGCTGCTCACCCCGCCCGGTGACCCGGCACCCGGGTCGGCACCGGTCACGGACGCGTTCGTCGAGGGCGCCGGTGGCCGCGTGCACGCGCTGGTCGCCCGCCCGGTTGGCGCGCCGGAGGGGGCGCTGCCCACGGTGTTCACGCTGCACGGCGGCCCGCACGCGGCGGACGAGGACCGCTTCTCCGCCTACCGGGCGGTGTGGCTGGACGCCGGGTTCGCCGTCGTCGAGGTCAACTACCGCGGCTCCACCGGCTACGGCTCGGCCTGGCGCGACGCGATCGAGGGCCGGCCGGGCCTGACCGAGCTGGAGGACGTCGCCGCGGTCTACGACTGGGCCGTCGCGAGCGGCCTGAGCGACCCGGCGCGGACGGTGGTCGCCGGGGCGTCCTGGGGCGGTTACCTGACGCTGCTCGCCCTGGGCACCCAGCCGGACCGGTGGGCGGCCGGGGTGGCGAGCGTACCGGTGGCCGACTACGTCGCCGCGTACGAGGACGAGATGGAGCAGCTGCGCCAGTTCGACCGGGCACTGTTCGGCGGCTCCCCGGAGGACGTCCCGGCGGTGTACCGGGAGTGCTCGCCGATCACCTACGTCGACGCGGTCAAGGCACCGGTGCTGGTCCTGGCCGGTGACAACGACCCGCGCTGCCCGATCCGGCAGATCGAGAACTACCTGGAGCGGCTGGCCCAGCGCGACGTGCCGTACGAGTTCTACCGCTACGACGCCGGGCACGGCTCGCTGGTGATCGCCGAAACGATCCGGCAGACCGCGGCCGAGGTGCACTTCGCGATGACGGCGGTCGGCCTGCGCTGACGCGACGGGCCCCGGGGACAACGCCCGGGGCCAGCGCTCAGCCGTGGGTCAGGCGGTCTGCGCCTGCCACATCCAGTGGGCCTTCTCCAGCTCGTGGGTGATCTCGATGAACAGGTCCTGGGTGACCAGGTCGCTCTTGTCCGTCTCGTCGATGCGCTTGCGCATGCGCTGGATCAGGTCGGCGAGGATCTGCACGATGTTCTCGATCGTGGACTCGACGCTCTGCCAGTTGTCCGGGTACTCGCGCAGTCCGGAGCTCTCCACGACCGTCTTGGCCTTGCCGTTGGGCGAGATGCCGATCGCGTTGGCGCGCTCGGCGACCTCGTCGACGTAGTTGCGCGCGGTGGCCACCAGCTCGTCCAGCTGGAGGTGCACGCTGCGGAAGTTGGACCCGACCACGTTCCAATGCGCCTGCTTCGCGATCAGCGACAGGTCGACCAGGTCGACCAGCGCGGCCTGCAGAGCGTTACCGGTGATCTCCTTGTCGGCCGTCGTCAGCGGGCTCTGGATGGGTGCGTTCGCCATCGAAACAATCCTCCTTGTCGGCAACTCTTCCTCAGGTCGTCGCGGTGATCTCGACCTGGATGTTTCCCCTGGTGGCACGGGAGTACGGGCACACCTGGTGCGCCTGGGCCGCCAGCGCGCCGGCCCTGTCCTGCGGCAGGCCGGGCAGGTGCGCGATCAGCTTGACGGCCAGTTCGAGCTCGCCGCCGTCGCGGCCGATGCCGACTTCGGCGGTGACCGAGGACTCGGTCAGGTCCACGCCGGCCTTCCGCGCCACGAGCCGCACGGCGCCGTGGAAGCAGGCCGCGTAGCCGGCGGCGAACAGCTGCTCGGGGTTGGTCATCTCGCCGCCCGGCCCGCCCATCTCCTTGGGCACGGCCAGCTGCTCGTCGATGACCCCGTCCGACGAGGTGACCTCGCCGTTGCGCCCGTCACCGCGTGCGGTCGCGACCGCTGTGTAGACCGGTTGCACGTGTTTCCCTCCCCTGGCGGCAGGCTTCGGCCGGGGAATACCCACCAGGTGCGGAAACGAACCCTCAGCGCCGGGCGCGGGCGAACTCGACGACCTGCCGTCCGATGAGGCGCAGGGTGGTGACGGCCTTCTCCTCGGAGGCCCCGCCGACCTCGTCGAACTTGACCTCGGCGGTGTTCAGCGAACCGCCCAGCGGGGTGGGCCAGCCGCGCAGGGCGTGGGTGATGGTCCGCAGCTGGTCCAGCGTGGTCACCGCCGCCTGCCAGCCGTAGGCGACCGCGGCCAGCCCGACCGCCCGGCCGTCCAGGTAGGGGCGCTGGTCCGGGCGCAGGTCCTCGACGTAGTCCAGGGCGTTCTTGATCAGCCCGGACAGTGCGCCGTGGTAGCCGGGCGAGACGATGACGAGCCCGTCGGCGTGGCGGATGGCCTCCACCAGCCGGGTCGCCTCCGGGGTGCGCTCGGGGATCGCCGAGTCGTAGAACGGCAGCACGAGGTCCGCACCCGTGAGGGCGAGCGTCTCGGCTCCGGCCTCGGCCGCGCTGTCCAGCGCGATCCGCAGGGCCCGCTCGGACTGGGAGCCCGGCCGCAGGGAGCCGCCGATACCGACCACGTTGATCGCCGCACTAGTCACACGACCGAGGCTAGCCCCTCTACCTAAGTGGAGGACCAGGATCTGGGACGGAGGCGGCGGTCACACCTGGCCGGCGCGCCTACCAGTGAGTAACCTTCGGGTTATGGCGACCTCTCTGCTGAGCCGCGTGGAAGCCGTCGCGGCTCCGTTCATCTTCGGGCTTCCCGAGCCCGCCCGCCGCCTCATCGCCGGACGCCCGGTCCGGCTGGACGGCCAGGAGCTGGCGCTCGACGCGCAGCTGCTGCTCCGGCTCCAGCAGGTCGCCAGGGTGAGCATGTCCTCGGACACCCCGGAAAAGGCCCGGCAACGCATCCTGGACTCCGGCCCCGTGGTCAGCGGCGCACCGATCGAACCGGTCCGCACCCGCGAGATCGCCATCCCGGCGGAGCACGGCCCGCTGCCCGCGACGCTGTACGAGCCCGCGGGCCTGCCGCCGGACTCGGCACTGCTGGTGTTCTTCCACGGCGGCGGCTGGGTGATCGGCAGCCGCGCCAGCCACGACAACACCGCGCGGTACTTCGCCAAGCACTCCGGGGTGCGGGTGCTGTCGGTGGAGTACCGGCTCGCGCCCGAACACCCGTTCCCGGCGGCCACCGAGGACGCCGTCGCCGCGTTCGGCTACGCCCACGCCAAGGCCGCCGACCTGGGCGCCGACCCGGAGCGGATCGCGGTCGGCGGGGACAGCGCGGGCGGCAACCTCGCGGCGGTCACCGCACAGGTGACGACCAGGCGCGGCGGCCCGGTCCCGGCGTTCCAGATGCTGCTCTACCCCGGTGTCGACGCGAGCAGGCGGCGCCGGTCGCGGGAGCTGTTCGGGAGCGGCTTCTTCCTCACCGACGCGGACATGACCTGGTTCCTCGACCACTACGCGCCCTCCGGGGTGGACCGCACCGACACCCGGCTGTCACCGCTGCTGGCCGAGGACTTCACCGGCCTGCCGCCCGCCTACGTGGCGACCGCCGGCTTCGACCCGTTGCGTGACGAGGGCGAGGAATACGCGACGAAGCTGCGGGCCGCCGGCGTGCCGGTGACGCTGAGCCGTCAGCCGGACCTCATCCACGGCTACGTGAACTTCCTGGGCATCGGCAGGCGCTTCCGCGAGGCGACCTCGGAGGCGGCCGGCGCCCTGCGCGTGGGCCTGCGAGCGTAAGACGACCGGGATCCGATGTGGACGTCCACATCGGATCCCGGTCTCCCCCTGCCGGAAAGCTGATCAGTGCACCGGCACCGGAACGGGTACCGGGAGCGGCGGAGCCGAGCCGAGCAGCGACGCGAGCAGGCCCGTCACGGTCTTCAGCAGGTTCTTGAGCAGGTTGCTGACGATGTTCAGCGGCGGCGGCAGGTCCGGGATGTCCGGCACCGGCGGCAGCTGGCGGACCTCGCCCGCCTTCGACGGGTCGGCCAGGATCCGGCTCGCCTCGGTGGCGTAGTCGTTGCTGGTGGCGGCGGTCTGCCGCGCATCCGACTGGATGCTGTACTTCTGCCCCGCGGCGAGGTCACCGAGGACCGGGCTCATCTGGCCGAGCGAACGCTGGGTACCGGCCACGTCTCCGGCGTAGGCGGCCCTCGCGAGCTGGTCGCGCAACTGGAGGACCTGCTCCGCGGCGGCCTGCGTGCTGGACGTGCCCTTGCCCCCGGCGGCGGCGACGCCGGCGCCGCCCATCGCCAGCACGCTGCCGGCCACCGCCACCGCGATGACCCGGGCGAACTTGCCTAACATCTCCCTACCTCCTGGCCTCGGTGGACCTGTCACCTCTTGACTACCTGCCAAGTTGATCTCCCACCACTCGGCACCGCGCCGGGCGGGTGCGGCACGCTCACGTGCCGAGTTCGATCTTGCGGCCGGACACCCGCATCCGGTGAACCCGCACCGGTCCGCCATCGCCCGGTCGATCAAAGTTGGTCGCGCGAAGATCGCGCTCCGTGGCCGGATCACCCCCTGGTTGATCAAACTCACCCGAACTGCTGCCCTCGCCCGCGCGGGGGACGAAAAAGGCTCCGATGTGGAGCGTCCACATCGGAGCCTTGTCGTCCGGTGAGCGAGTGCTAGGACGTCGGCACCGTCAGCGCCGGCGGGTTGCCGACCAGGGCGTTCAGCAGGTCCGTGAGCTTCTGGATCAGGGTCTTCAGCAGGTCCGCGATGATGTCCAGCGGCGGCGGCAGGTTCGGCAGTGCCGACGGCACCGGGGGAGCCTGCTTGACGTGCTCCGCCTGAGCCGGGTCGGCGATGATCCGGCTCGCCGTGGTGGCGTCGTCCTGCGCGGACGCGGCGGTCTCCCGCGTGTCCGACTGAACGGTGTACTTCTCGCCGGCGGCGAGGTCCCCGAGCACCGGGCTCATCTTCCCGAGCGCCCGCTGGGTGCCGGGCACGTCCGCCGTGTACGCCCGGTCGACCAGCTCCTGGCGCAGCTGCGTGAGCTGGTCCCCGGCGGCTTGCGTGCTCGACGTGCCCGACCCGTCGGCGGAGGCGACAGCGCTACCGCTCAACGCGAGCGCACTGCCTGCCACCACGATGGCGACGATCCGGGCGAACTTGCCTTTCATTCCCTACCTCCTGGCCTCGACGACCTGACGCGAGGCGGAGATACCAACGAAATGCGGGTCCATGCGCGCCGCCACCCGATCGGGATTGATCTTCACCCCGCCGGGCACGCGGAACCGGCGCCGAAATGGAGTTGCACGGGCGTGCCAGAGTGGGAGCATGTCCCTCCAGCCGTATCGCCGCGTCCTCGCTGTGCCCGGCGTCCGGACGACGATGCTGCTGTTCTTCTTCATCCGGCTGCCGATGACCGCGACCGGGCTCACCCTGACCCTGCACGTCGTCACCGACCTGGGCCGCGGTTACGGCGAGGCCGGCCTGGTGGGGACGGCGACGATGCTCGGCAGCGCCCTCGGCGCGCCGCTCGTCGGCCGGGTGATCGACCGCTACGGCCTGCGTCCGGTCAGCGCGGTCTGCGGCCTGACCTCCGCGGTGTTCTGGCTGGCCACCCCGCACCTGCCGTACCCGGTGCTGCTCGCGGCCGCATTACCGGCCGGCGCACTCGTGCTGCCCGCCACGTCGATCGCCCGCCAGGTGCTGACCGCGCTGGTGCCGCCGGAGTCCCGGCGGTCCGCCTACTCGCTCGACTCGATCCTGCTCGAGACGAGCTACATGGCCGGTCCCGGCGCGGCCATCGCCCTGTCGACGCAGCTGTCGTCGACGGCGGCGCTGAGCGGGATCGGCGTGTGCTTCGCCCTCGGGACGGTCGCGTTGTGCTGGTTCAACCCGCCGATCCGGCACGAGGCCGAGACGGTCACGGCGGAGCGGCCACCCATGCGGGAATGGGTCACGCCGCGCCTCGTCGGCGCCCTGCTCGTCGCGTCGGGAGCCCTGTTCTGCCTGATCGGCACCGAGCTGGCGACGCTCGCGGCGCTGCGGGCGACCGGCGAGGTGACCTGGACCGGGTTGGTGATCGCCGTCATGTGCGTCGCGTCGGCGGCGGGTGGCATCGTGCACGGCGCGGTCCGCCGGTCGCTGTCCCCGCTGCGCCTGATGGTGCTGCTGACCGTGCTGGTGATCCCGGTCGGCCTCGTCGCCGGGCTGCCGTGGTGGCTGCTCGCGCTCGCCCTGGTCCCGACGAACCTGGCGTGCGCGCCGACGCTCGCGTCGACCGCCGAGGAGGTGACCGGCCTGGCGCCGCCGCGGGTGCGCGGCGAGGCGATGGGCCTGCTGGACGCGGCCACCCGGTTCGGGATGGGCGCCGGCAGCCCGGTGATCGGGTTCGTGATCGACCACACGGCGCCCGGCTGGGGGTTCGCGGCGGCCGGCCTGTTCGGCCTCGGGTTCGCGGCGGTGGCGGCGGGCCTGCGCCGACGGCCGGCCTCCACCGCGGCCGTCGCCGTGCGCTGACCGCGCCGCGTCAGGCGAGCGCGTCCAGCGCGTCGAGCACGTCGTCCGGCAGGTCCAGCGACACGGCGGCCACGTTCTCGCGCAGGTGGCCGAGCGACGACGTACCGGGGATCAGCAGGATGTTCGGCGAGCGCCGCAGCAGCCACGCCAGCGCGACGGCCATCGGGGTCGCGCCCAGGCGGGCGGCCACCGCGTCCAGCACCTCCGATTGCAGCGGCGAGAACCCACCCAGCGGGAAGTACGGCACGTACGCGATGCCCTGCGCCGCCAGCGAGTCGATCAGCTCGTCGTCCTCGCGGCGGGCGATGTTGTAGGCGTTCTGCACGCACACGATCGGGGCGATCGACCGCGCCTCGGCCACCTGCTCGGCGTTCACGGTGCTGATCCCGAGGTGCCTGATCAGCCCTTCCTGCTGCATCTCCACGAGCGCGAGGAACGGCTCGGCGATCGAGCCCCGCACCGCGGAGTGCCCGTCGTCCCCGCCGCCGACCCGCAGGTTGACCACGTCGAGCGCGTCGACACCGAGGTTGCGCAGGTTGTCGTGCACCTGGGCGCGCAGCTGCTCGGGCGACCGCTGGTGGATCCAGCCGCCCTCGGCGTCCCGCACCGCACCGACCTTGGTCACGACGACCAGCCCGTCGTAGGGGTGCAGGGCCTCGCGGATGATCTGGTTGGTGACGTGCGGCCCGTAGAAGTCGGCGGTGTCGATGTGGTTCACGCCCAGCTCGACGGCCTCGCGCAGGACCGCGACCGCGGCGGCCCGGTCGGCGGGCGGCCCGAACACGCCCGGGCCGGCCAGCTGCATCGCGCCGTAGCCCATGCGCCCGACGGGCAACCCCTCCGCGAGCTGGAACGTGCCGCCGGCCAGTGTGTTGGCAGTCATGGCAGTCGATCCTAGGAGCCGCCGCGGCCCACCCGCCGAGGCGGCCCGCGGAATTCGCGTCTCACCCGGACCACCGGGTCACAGCTCCTCGCCGGCGGCCTTCCACCAGCGCACGCCGACCACCGCACCGATCGCCGCGACGGCCCCGAACAGCACCCAGCCGACCGGGAACCCACCGCCGCTCGAGGACTCCTGCGCCGCCGTCGCCACCGCCGGACCGGCACTGACGAGGCCGATCCGCACGGAGAGGTCCTCCCGCGGCTGCGGCCCGACCGTGACCGGTGCCGTGCAGCCCGCGTCGCCTTCGGTGCCGCCGAGCCGGAAGCCGCGGAACTGCCCGGGCAGACCGGCGAGGTCGACGCAGACGCGGTACGACCCGTCCGGCACGTCGTCGAGCAGGTACGAGCCGTCCGCGGCGGTGCGCGTCGCGGCAACCGGGCGGCCCGCGGCGTCGATCATCGTCACCGCCACCCCCGCGGCGCCGGGCTCGCCCGGGTCCTGGGTCCCGTTGCCGTTGCCGTCGATCCACAACAGGTTGCCGACCCGGTTGCGTGGCGGCACCAGGCCGACGCCCACGGCTCCGCCGTCGCGGTGCCCGGCGCCGACCGCGACCGGGGGCGCACACCCGCTCGCGAGATCCACATCGGAATCCTTTGTGGACTCACCGGCCCTGGGCCGGGTGAACTGGTACCCGGTGACCGGCGCGGGCAGAGCCGCGCGGTCGACGCACACCTGGTAGGTGCCGTCCGGCATACCGGTGAACCGGTACTGCCCGTCCGCCCCCGTGGCGGTGGTGCTTTCCACGGTGCCGTCCGGCCGGATCAGCTTGACCGGCACGCCGCCCGGGCCGGACTCGGTGGCGTCGGCGATCCCGTTGCGGTTGGTGTCCACCCACACCCGGTCGCCAATGTGGTTGACCGGCGCGGCGAGTCCCACGTTGAGCGCGGTGTCCTCGCGCTTGCCCAGGCCGAGCGTGACGGGTGGCGTGCAGCCGGTCGCCGGATCGGCACCGGAGACCGCGCTCCTGGTCACCGGGGTGAAGTCGGCCTCGGCGGGCGGCAGGGCGGCCAGGTCCAGGCACACCACGAACGACCCGGACGGCAGGTCGTCGAAGGCGTACTTCCCGTCCGGCCCGGTGGTGGTCATGGCGATCTGCTTCCCGTCCTCGCCGCGCAGCTTCACCGGCACACCGCCGATGCCCGGCTCGACCACCGAGGGCCTGCCGTCGCCGTCGGTGTCGTGCCACACCAGCGCCGAGATGCGGTTCACCGGGGCGGCGAGGCCCGCGTCCAGCGTGAGGTCCTGGGTGCGGCCCGGGTTGAGCTCGGCCGGGGCGGTGCAGCCGGTGACCGGGTCCGGTGCGGAGTCCTGGCCGGCGGTGCCGGCGCGCGGCCGGGTGAGCTGGTAGTCGCCGTACTGGGGCGGGAGCTTCGCGGTGTCGAAGCAGACCTGGTAGGCACCGTCGGGCAGGTGGGAGAACTGGTACTGGCCGTGCGGGCCGGTGCTGGTCCCGGCGACCGGGGTCCCGTCGGCCTTCTGCAGCCGCACCCCGACATCGGCGATCCCCGGCTCGCCCGGGTCCTGTACCCCGTTGCGGTTGAGGTCGGCCCACACCAGGTCGCCCACCCGGTTCAGGCCGCCGACGACACCGGCGTCCACGCCGTGGTCGACCGAACCGGGCGGGCCGATCGCTACCCGCACCACACCGGTGGCCGGGTCCACATCGGAATCCAGCGACTGGTCACCGGTGTGCGGGGCAGTCCACTTGAGACCGTCAACCGGCGGGGAACCGGGCAGTGGCCGGGTGTCCACGCCGCCGAAGTCGAACTTGACCGTGTAGCAGCTGTCGGGCCGCAACCCGTCGGCTTCGCCGAAGAGGTAGCGCCCGGCGCGGTCGGTGGTTTTCTCCGCGATGGGCGCCCCGCCGCCGTCACAGGCCAGGAGCTGGACGCGCACACCGGGCAGCGGCGGCTCGTCCCCGTCCTGGATGCCGTCACCGTCGGTGTCGAACCACACCCGATCGCCGAGCTGGACCGGCCCGTCCAGGCCGCCGACACCCATGGTCAAGGTGACCGCCTTGCCGCCGCTGACGTCGACGAACTCGGTCAGGCTGCCCCGGCCGGCCTCCTCCGGCGCCGGCTTGACGTCGGGCATCGACGCCGGGATCACGGCGTCCACGCGGTACTTCCCGCCGGTCAGCGGCGAGGTGGCGAGCTGAACCGACCCATCCGGACCGGTCACCCCGCTGACGCTGGCGCCGCTCGGGTCGGTGGCCACGACGAGGACCCCGGCGACCCCGGTCTCACCGCGCACGACGCGCACGGTGAGCGGGCCGTCGGTGTCGTCCGCGGTCGCCACGAGCAGCGGCGCGCTCAACCCGAGCAGCGCCACCGCGCACACCAACGCGGCCAGGACATGCCTTGCCAACGCGAGCTCCCCGACTTCTCCCTGCCATGAACTGCCACGACTGCGCCCACACTAGAAGCGCATTCATGTCAGGCCAGGGAGAAGCCGCCTCCCAATAGAGTGATTTCCGGGAGGCTGGGGCGACTCTGCGTGTCCGTCAGGCGAATTCGGGAGCGAGCTGCTCGGCGATCTCGTAGGTGTTCAGCGCCGCACCCTTGCGCAGGTTGTCCCCGCACACGAAGAAGTCCAGCGTGTTCGGGAAGTCCAGCGCCTGCCGCACCCGGCCCACATAGGTCGGGTCGCCGCCGACGACCTCCGCCGGGCTCGGGAACTTCCCGTTCGCCGGGTCGTCGACCAGCACGATGGTCGGCTGGGCCGCGAACACCTTGTGCGCCGCCTCCACCGTCACCTCACGCGCGAAGGTGGCGTGCACGGCCAGCGAGTGCGTGGTGACCACCGGGACGCGGACACAGGTCGCGGACACCTTGAGGTCCGGGATCCCGAGGATCTTGCGCGACTCGTTGCGGACCTTCAGCTCCTCGGAGAACCAGCCGTCGCCCTTGTAGGAACCCGCGGCGGGCACGACGTTCATCGCCAGCGGCGTACCGGCGAACGGGCTGTCCGCCAGCGCCAGCCCGGCCGCCTCCAGCTCGGCCCGCACGTCCCCGGCCGCCGCGCCAAGGCCCTTGCCGGACACCGCGGCCAGCTCGGCCTGCAACCGGTCGATGCCCGGCTGGCCGGCGCCCGAGGCGGCCTGGTAGGACGCGACCACCAGCTCGGTCAGGCCGAACTCGCGGTGCAGCGCACCCAGCGCCGCCATCATCGACAGGGTGGTGCAGTTCGGGTTGGCGATGATGCCGCGCGGCCGCTCCCGCACCTTCTCGGCGTTGACCTCGGGCACGACCAGCGGCACCGCGTCGTCCATCCGGAACGCGCCGGAGTTGTCCACCGCGATGGCGCCGCGCTCGGCGGCGACCGGCGCCCACTCGGCGGACACCTCGTCCGGCACGTCGAACAGCGCGACGTCGACCCCGTCGAACGCCTCCGGGGAGAGCGCGACGACGGTCAGCTCCTCGCCGCGCACGGTGATCTTCTTGCCCGCCGACCGCGGCGAGGCGATCAGGCGGATCTCCCCCCACGGCACGCTCTCGCGCGCGTTGATGATGTCGATCATGACGGTGCCCACCGCGCCGGTCGCACCGACGAGGGCGAGCGTGGGTGACTGCGTTCCCATGATCAGCGACCACTCCCTGCGTAGACCACGGCTTCCTCGTCGCCGCCCAGTTCGAACGCCTCGTGGATCGCGCGCACCGCGTCGTCCAGCTGCGCGTCCCGGATCAGGACCGAGATCCGGATCTCCGAGGTGTTGATGATTTCGATGTTGACGCCGACCTTGGCCAGCGCCTCGCAGAAGGTCGCGGTGACGCCCGGGTGCGAGCGCATGCCCGCGCCCACCAGCGACACCTTGCCGACCTGGTCGTCGTAGAGCACGGAGTCGAACTCCAGCTCGCCCTTCAGCTTCTCCAGCTCGGCGACGGCCTTGGGGCCGTTGGCCTTGGACAGCGTGAAGGTGATGTCGGTGCGGCCCGCGGTGTTGGAAACGTTCTGCAGCACCATGTCGATGTCGATCTCGGCGTCGGCGATGACCCGGAAGATCCGCGCCGCGGCGCCGGCGTGGTCCGGCACCCCGGTGACGGTGACCTTGGCCTCCGACCGGTCGTGCGCCACACCGGTGATCAACGCTTGTTCCACGGGGATCTCCTCAATCGAACCGGCCACCGTGGTGCCCGGCTTGTCGCTGTAGGACGAACGAACCCGGATCGGCACGCCGTAGCGGCGGGCGTACTCGACCGAGCGCAGGTGGAGGATCTTCGACCCGCTCGCGGCGAGTTCCAGCATCTCCTCGTACGGGATGGTGTCGAGTTTGCGCGCGTTGGTCACGATCCGCGGGTCGGCCGTGTACACGCCGTCCACATCGGAGTAGATCTCGCACACGTCCGCGTTCAGCGCCGCAGCCAGCGCGACCGCGGTGGTGTCCGAACCGCCGCGGCCGAGGGTGGTGATGTCCTTGGTGTCCTGCGCGACGCCCTGGAACCCGGCGACCAGCGCGATGTAGCCCTGGTCGAGAGCCTCGGTGACCCGGCTGGGCGTCACGTCGATGATGCGCGCGTTGCCGTGCACGCCCGTCGTGACCACGCCCGCCTGGGAACCGGTGAACGACCACGCCTCCGAACCGTGTGCCGAAATCGCCATCGCGACAAGCGCGTTGGAGATGCGCTCACCCGCGGTGAGCAGCATGTCCATCTCTCGTTCGGGCGGCACCGGGTTGACCTGCTGGGCCAGGTCGAGCAACTCGTCGGTGGTGTCACCCATGGCGGAGCACACGACGACCACGTCGTTGCCCGCCTTCTTGGTGGCCACGATCCGTTCGGCCACGCGCTTGATGCGATCAGCGCTCTCCAGCGACGAACCGCCGTATTTCTGGACCACGAGCGCCACTTGTCTGCCGACCTCCTACTTCGCACCTTTCGCAGCAGCCTACCGGGGGTTACGCGCTCAGCCACCCGCTAATGTGGCTCCGGCCACTGCGCCTGGTCATGGGCGTGGGAAAATGTCTAACCTGTTTTGCCCCGGATCTTCAAAAACGAACCAGAGGCGATGGCGTGGCGGCAGTGAGCGGCACCGCGGAACGGCGCGGCGAACCGGCCTCTGGCCTGCTGCTGAACCTCGGGGGGCCGCTGTCCCGGCGCAGCACGCTCCTGCTGCCGGCGGTGGTCTACCTCGGTGTGCGGGCTCTCGGTGTTGCGGTGCTCACGGTCTTCGCCGCCGTGCACGACACGAGCCTGTGGTCGCGGCTGACCGCGTGGGACGGCGAGTGGTACCTGAAGATCGCCGCCCACGGCTACGACCTCGGCCCCGTTCCCGACGCCTTCGACGTGCCGAACCCGTTCACCCCGCGGGCCTTCTTCCCGGCGTACCCGTTCCTGATCCGGGTACTGACGCCGCCGTTCGGTGCCACCGCGGCCGCGCTGATCGTCTCGCTGGCCGCCGGGTTGTGCGCCGCCTACGGCATGGCCCGGCTCGGGCGGATCGTGCGCGGCGGCTCACGCCGGGCCGGCCACATCCTGGTCGCGTTGTTCGCGGCGACACCGATGAGCATCGCGTTGTCGATGGCCTACACGGAGGCGCTGTTCTGCGCGCTGGCCGTGTGGACGCTCATCGCGCTGCTGGAGCGGCGATGGGAGCTGGCCGGCGTGTGCTGCCTGGCCGCGGGGCTGGTGCGGTCGACCGCGCTGGCGCTGGTCGTCGCGGTCGCGGTGGCCGCGGTGGTCGCGCTGGTGCGCCGCACGGACGGTGTCCGGCCGCTGGCAGCGCTGGCGCTGGCACCCGCCGGGTTGTTCGGTTACCTGTGGTGGACCGGCCTGCGGGTGCGCCCGGACGCCGGCCTGGCCGAGCAGCTGGGCACGTGGTCCGACCTGGAGTGGCAGGGCTGGCTGACGCGGTTCGACGGCGGGGTGTCCACGGTGCGGTTCGTGGCCGAGGTGCTCACCGGCAGCGACACGGCGATGAGCGTGCTGACGGTCGGGGTGATCGCGGGCGCGCTGGCCGGGTTCGTGGTGCTGGTGCGCCAGCGGCGGGAGGCGGCGCTGGCGGTGTACGCCGCCGGGGTCATGTTCCTCTGCCTGGCATCGAGCAGCCTGATGCACGCGAAGCCGCGGTTCCTGCTGCCCGCCTTCACGCTGCTGGTCCCGGTGGCGATCGCGCTGGCGAAGCGGCGGACCGGCACGGTCGTGCAGGTGTGCTCGGCTGTCGCGCTGCTGAGTGCGTGGTTCGGCGCGTACGCGCTCACCGTCTGGCAATATGCCGTGTGATGCGCAAACCGGCCGAATCCAGTGCGCCCCTGGCGGACGTGATCGCCGAGCGGTGGAGCCCACGGGCGCTCGACGAGACGCGGGAGGTGAGCTGGGACCAGCTGCGCGCGCTGCTGGAGGCGGCGCGGTGGGCGGCGTCGTTCGGCAACACGCAGCCGGCGCGGTTCCTCGCCGGGCGGCGCGGGGACGCCACCTTCCGGCAGATCCTCGGCACGCTGACCGAGCGGAACCAGGCGTGGGCGCACCGGGCGGGCGCCCTGCTGGTGGCGGTCGCGGTGACCCGCAACGACAAGGGCGAGATCCCCTACGCCGAGTACGGGCTGGGCCTGGCCGCGCAGAACCTCGTGCTCCAGGCGGTGGCGGAGGGGCTGGTGGCGCACCAGATGGCCGGGTTCGACGCGGACGAGGTGCGCGCCCGGTTCGCGGTGCCCGCCTTCGCGGTCCCGCGCGTGGCGATCGCCGTCGGGCACGCCGGGGACCCCGCGGTGCTCGGGGTGGCGAAGCTGATCGAGCGTGAACGCTCGTCGCGGCGACGGCTGCCGCTGGGCGAGTTCGCCTACACCGGCGAGTGGGGCGCGCCCGCCTTCTGACCGATCAGCCGACGCCGGCACCGCCGAGGCGCCGGACGAGGCGGGTCACGATCGACGAGACCACCAGCCAGAAGATCGCCGCGATGCCGTAGTTCACCAGCACGCGCAGCTTCTCGTCCGCGGGCTCGAACAGGTCCTTGAACCCGAGCGCCAGGCCGTCGGACCAGTCGCGCGCGAACCCCACGATCCCGTTGTCCGGATTGGCGCCGCCGACCACGAAGATGACGTGCAGCACCAGGATGAGCGCGAAGATCAGGCCGACCCAGCGGACGATGCCGGCGATCAGCCCGACCACCTGGTCCTTCACGCGCCCCCAGTTCACCTGGCGCTGGGCGCGCGCGGGACGCTTGTCCTCGTCGACGTCGCTCTGGCGCTTTTCGGCGTGCTCGGCCATGCCGGAGAGTTTCCCACGCCCGCCGCCACTTGGCTACCTGCGAGTAACCGACCGGGTCGCTTTTCATCATCATCACGACCGGGATACAGTGGCTCCGTGGCGCGTGCTCTCCTGCTTCGCTGCCGCGACGGGGCCTGATCCAGACCGGCCCCCCGTCGCGGGGCTTCGTCACGCCGCCGGTCGCCCGATCATCCGGCAGGAGAGTTCCCCAGCATGACCACCAGCTCCGACCCGAGCGTGAGCCGCATCCGCAAGCCGTCCCGCCCCGCCCCGGCCGACCAGCCCGCGTGGAACGCGCAGCGCGGCAGCTCGATGCCGATCCACCGGTACCAGCCCTGGTACAAACTGGTGGAGAACATCGAGCTGCCCGACCGGACCTGGCCGGACAAGCGCATCGAACGCGCGCCGCTGTGGTGCGCGGTCGACCTGCGTGACGGCAACCAGGCCCTGATCGACCCGATGTCGCCGGCGCGCAAGCGCAAGTTCTTCGACCTGCTCGTCCGCATGGGCTACAAGGAGATCGAGGTCGGCTTCCCGGCGGCCAGCCAGACCGACTTCGACTTCGTGCGGGAGATCATCGAGGACGGCGCGATCCCCGAGGACGTGCGCATCCAGGTGCTGACCCAATGCCGCCCGGAGCTGATCGAGCGCACGTTCGCCTCGCTGGAGGGCGCGCCACAGGCCATCGTGCACATCTACAACTCCACGTCGATCCTGCAGCGCCGCGTGGTGTTCCGCGAGGAGCGCGAGGGCATCAAGAAGATCGCCCTGCAGGCCGCCGACCTGGTGGTGGAGTACGCGCAGAAGTACTCCGACACCGACTTCCGGTTCCAGTACTCGCCGGAGTCCTACACCGGCACCGAGCTGTCCTACGCCGCCGAAGTGTGCAACGCGGTCACCGACATCTGGCAGCCCACGCCGGAGCGGCCGGTGATCCTGAACCTGCCCGCGACCGTGGAGATGGCCACCCCGAACGTCTACGCCGACTCGATCGAGTGGATGGGCCGCAACCTGGACCGCCGCGACGCGGTGATCCTGTCGCTGCACCCGCACAACGACCGCGGCACCGGCATCGCGGCCGCCGAGCTGGGCTACCAGGCCGGCGCGGACCGCATCGAGGGCTGCCTGTTCGGCAACGGTGAGCGCACCGGCAACGTGGACCTGGTCGCGCTCGGCATGAACATGTTCAGCCAGGGCGTCGACCCGCAGATCGACTTCTCCGACATCGACGAGATCAAGCGCACCGTCGAGTACTGCAACCAGCTGCCCGTGCACGAGCGCACGCCGTGGGGCGGCGACCTCGTGTTCACCGCGTTTTCCGGCAGCCACCAGGACGCGATCAACAAGGGCTTCGACGCGCTGCACCGCGCCGCGGAGAAGGCCGGGGTAGGAGTCGACGAGTTCCCGTGGGAGGTGCCCTACCTGCCCATCGACCCGAAGGACGTCGGCCGCAGCTACGAGGCCGTCATCCGGGTCAACTCGCAGTCCGGCAAGGGCGGCGTCGCCTACATCATGAAGACCGAGCACCAGCTCGACCTGCCGCGGCGGCTGCAGATCGAGTTCTCCCAGGTCATCCAGCGCTACACCGACAGCGAAGGCGGCGAGGTCGACCCGCGGACCATGTGGGACGCGTTCGCCCGCGAGTACCTGGAGACCGAGACGCCGCTGCAGCTGATCAACCAGCACGTCACGGCCAACGGCGACTACCAGCTGCGTGCCACCGTCCGCGTGGACGGCGAGGAGCAGGAGATCACCGGTTCCGGCAACGGCCCGATCGCGGCGTTCTTCGACGCGCTGTCCACCGTGGGCTACGACCTGCGGCTGCTGGACTACAGCGAGCACACGCTGACGCCGGGCGACGACGCGAAGGCGGCCTCGTACATCGAATGCGCCGTCGGCGACAAGGTGTTCTGGGGTATCGGGATCGACCCGTCCATCGTGACGGCGTCCCTGCGTGCCGTGGTGTCCGCGGTCAACCGCGCCCACCGCTGACGCGAAACGGCCGGCCGCCGATCCGGCGGCCGGCCGTCTCCTTCCCTCAGTTCGCGACCGCGGCCAGCATGCCGGGCTCGTACGAGCCGCCCTGGTTGCGCACGATCACGTTCATCCGGTTGGCCGCGTTGATGAGGCCGACCAGGGAGACGAGCGCGGTGATCTGCTCGTCGTCGTAGTGCTTGCGCACCTGCGCCCAGGTTTCGTCGGACACGCCCTGGTGGTGGTCGGCCAGCCGCGTGCCCTCCTCGACGAGTGCCAGCGCGGCCCGCTCCGCCTCGGTGAACACCGTGGCCTCGCGCCACACCGCGACCAGGTTCAGCCGGACCGCGCTCTCCCCGGCGGCCGCCGCCTCCTTGGTGTGCATGTCGACGCAGGGGGCGCAGCCGTTGATCTGGCTGGCGCGCAACGAGACCAGCTCCTGGGTGGAGACCGGCAGCGTCGACTGCTGGAGCACCGTGTGCAGGTTCGCGAACCGCTTCATGAGCTTGGCGCCGGTCTGGGTCGCCGTCATGTCGATGCGGGGTGTCATGGCGTCCGTCCTCCTTGTGGGTGGTTGATCCGTTCACCCATGAGGCACCGGCCGGCGGCCGGATGTGACAGTGACGCACGCCACAGTGGATGCGGACACTCCGGCCAGGTTCCGTGCCCGCACGGCGGTCACGGCTTGCCGGTCACCGCCGCGGCTTCGGCGTGCAGCAGCTCCAGCACGGTGGCCACCGGAGGGCGGGTGCCGGTCCCGGTGCGCAACACGGCTTCGATGAGGCGCGCCGCGCGGATACCGGCCAGCGGGCGGCGCACGATCCGCCTCGACCAGGTACCGGCGAGCGTGTACCGCGGCAGCAGCGCGATGCCGTGCCCGGCGGCGACCAGCGCCTCGATGATCCGGAAGTCGTTGATGCGCTGCGTGACCCGCGGCCGCACCCCGGTCCGGACCGCGAGCGAGCGCAGCACGTCGTCGACCGGGAAGCCGACGTCCACCGAGATCCACTGTTCCCCGGCCAGCTCGGTGAGGTCCACCCGCCTCCGGCGGGCCAGCCGGTGTCCGCCCGGGAGCGCGACGTCCAGCGGTTCCCGCAGCAACGGCACCACGTCCAGCCGTGCGGACGGGAACGGTTCGGCGTGCTCGTCCCGGTGGGTGACCACGATGTCGAAGTCCGCCACCAGCTCCGGCACCTCGCGCGGGGTCATGTCGAGGTAACGCACCTCGACGTCCAGCCCTTCGACCTCGCCCAACCGGTGCAGCAGACCGGGCAGCAGCATCAACGCCGCGGACGGGAAGATCGCCACCCGCACCCGCCCGTGCGGCAGGCTGCGGAAGACGTCCAGCGCGGCCTCGGCCCGGTCCAGCGCGGCGATCACCTCGTCCGCGTGCACCACCAGCGTCCGGCCCGCGTCGGTCAACCGCAGGCCGCGCCCGGCCGGTTCGGTCAGCACCAGCCCGACCTCCGCCTGCAACGCCCTGAGCTGCTGCGACACCGCCGAGGGCGTGCAGTGCAGCGCCTTCGCGGCGGCCGTCACGCTGCCCCGGTCGGCGAACTCGCGCAGCACCCGCAACCGGCCGACATCCATGAAGGAACGCTACACGGTGGCTGCAAACATTCTCGATTGTTCTTCACAGTTACCGCAGGCACGCTGGAGAGGTCCCACCCACCGCCCCACCCCTCAAGGAGGCGCTGCGCGCCCATGTCTCCACGCGACCGTCTCCTCGCCCTGTTCGTCGTCGTCCTGTGGGGTCTGAACTTCATCGCGATGCACCCCATGCTCGGCCACTTCCCGCCGCTGTTCGCCGGAGCGCTGCGCTTCGCGGTCATCGCGGTCCCCACGATCCTGTTCATCCCGCGGCCGAAGGTGCCGCTGCGCTGGCTGATCGGTTTCGGCCTGTGGTTCGGCACCGGCCAGTTCGCGTTCCTGTTCATCGCGCTGACCCACGGCATGCCGACCGGGCTGGCGTCGCTCGTGCTGCAGGCGTCGGCACCGTTCACCGTCCTGCTCGGCGGCCTCTTCCTGCGGGAACCGCTGTCCGCGCGGCAGCTGACCGGGATCCTCGCCGCGGTCGCCGGGATGGGCGTGATCGCCTGGCACCGCGCGGAGAACGCGGCGCTGCTGCCGGTCGTGCTCACCCTGCTCGGCGCGCTGAGCTGGGCGGCCGGCAACATCTGCTCCCGCCAGGCCCGGCCGGACAACCCGGTCCACCTCACGCTGTGGATGTCCGTGGTACCGCCGATCCCGATGCTCACGCTGTCCACGATCTTCGAGGGCCCGGCGGCGCAGTGGCACTCGCTGGCCACGCTCGGTACGGCCGGGGGCCTGGCCGGGCTGGCCGGGTTCGCCTACGTCGTGCTCATCGGCACGGTGCTCGGGTCGAGCATCTGGACCGTCCTCATGCGCCGCAACCCGGCGAACGTGGTGGCGCCGTTCTCCCTGCTCGTGCCGGTGATCGGCATGTCCGCCGCGTTCGTCGTGCTGGACGAGACCCCGGCGCCGGTCGAGGTGCTGGCCGGCGCGGTCGTGGTGGCGGGCGTGCTGGTCGGTTCGCTACCCAGGCGTCAGCGCTCGGCGGAGGCGCGCTCGGCCGAGTTCGTCTCCTCGTGACGCCGGCCCATCCGCTTCTTGACCACCAGGCTGATCACCACGCCGGCCACGATGGCGACACCCAGCGCGATGTAGGAGAACCGGGACAGCCACTTCTCCGCGACCACGCCGAGCGTGTACACCAGGGCCGTCGTGCCGCCGGCCCAGGCGATCCCGCCCAGCGCGTTCGCCAGGAGGAACCGCGGGTAGTGCATGTGCAGCGATCCGGCCAGCGGACCGCACAGAATGCGCAGAATCGCGACGAACCGCCCGAAGAAGACCGCCCACATGCCCCGTTTCCGGAACATCCGTTCAGCGGTGTGCACGTGGTCCGGGCCGAAGTGCTTCGGGAATTTCCGCCCGGCCCAGTCGAACAGCCGCTGCCCGCCCTTGCGCCCGATCACGTAACCGATGCTGTCCCCGATGATGGCGCCGCCGCTGCCGACGATGCCGACCAGCCAGGGGTTCAGCCCACTGTGCTGCGAAGCCAGGAGCGCCGCGCTGACCAGCACGATCTCCCCCGGCAGCGGGACCCCGAGGCTTTCGCACGCGATCACCAGGCCCACCGCCACGTAGACGAGGAGCGGCGGAATGGTTTCCAGCCACTGGTCGATGTGCACCGGTCGGGCTCCCTACTCGGACACTTGCGGAACTGCCGCCAGGGTACCCGTCTCAGGGCTCCAGCATTTCCGCGACCGACGCGGCCTGCGGAATCGCCGAATCGGGTGCGGACCGCGCGTTCACCAATTCCGGTCGCACCTCGTGCGGCGTGATGCGCCCGGCCTGGATGTCCTCCGCCCAGTGGCAGGCCACCCGGTGCCCGGCGCCGAGCTCGCGCAGCGCGGGCCGTTCGGTGTCGCACCGGGTCTCCTGCCGCCACGGGCAGCGGGTGTGGAACCGGCAACCCGACGGTGGGCTGGCCGGCGAGGGCAGATCGCCGGCGAGAAGGATCCGCTCCCGGCTGTCCTCGACCACCGGGTCGGGCACCGGGATCGCCGACAACAGCGCGCGCGTGTACGGGTGCAGCGGCTCGTCGTACAGCGTCCCCGCGTCGGTCTCCTCGACCAGCGAGCCCAGGTACATCACCCCGATGCGGTCGGAGATGTGCCGGACGACGGCGAGGTCGTGGGCGATCACCAGATAGGTCAGGCCGAGCGAGTCCTGCAGCTCCTCGAGCAGGTTGATCACCTGCGCCTGCACGGACACATCCAGCGCGGACACCGGCTCGTCGGCCACGATCAGATCCGGCTCGACCGCCAGCGCCCGCGCGATCCCGATGCGCTGCCGCTGCCCGCCGGAGAACTCGTGCGGGTACTTCCGCAGTGAGTTCTCGGCCAGCCCGACGGCGGTCAGCAGCTCCCGCAAGCGCTTGCGGGTGCTCTCCCGGCCCTTGTCCAGGCCGTGCGCCCGCATGCCCTCGACGAGGATCGATTCGACCGACTGCCGCGGGTCCAGGCTGGACAGCGGGTCCTGGAACACCATCTGCATCCGGCGCCGCATCTTCCGCAGCGCCTCGCCCTTGAGCGTGGACAGGTCGACGCCGTCGAACACCGCCCGCCCGCCGGTCGGCTCGACCAGCCGCAGCAGGCCGCGGCCGAGCGTGGTCTTGCCACAACCGGACTCGCCGACCAGGCCGTAGGTCTCGCCACGCTGGATCTCCAGGTCCACACCGTCGACGGCGTAGACGTGACCGACCGTGCGGTCCAGCACGACGCCGCGCTTGATCGGGAAGTGCACCCGCAGGTCTTCGGTGTGCACCAGTGGTTCGGACATCAGCGCACCCCCTCGCCCGCCCCGACCGGGCGGTTCACCGGATTGTGGCACCGCAGCATGCCGCCGGAGTCCGCGTCGAGCTCCGGCGTGACCTCGCGGCAGACGTCCAGCGCGTTCGGGCAGCGCGGCGCGAACGCACACCCCTGCGACCACGGGATGTTGTCGCTGACCGAGCCCTTGATCGGCACCAGCTTCTCCCCGCGCGGCGCGTCCAGCCGCGGGATCGACGAGAGCAGCCCGTGGGTGTACGGGTGCCGCGCGGCGGCGAACAGCGCGTGCCGCTCCGCGCGCTCGACGATCCGCCCGCCGTACATGACGTTCACCTCGTCGCACAGCCCAGCGACCACGCCGAGGTCGTGGGTGATCATGATCAGCGCCGTGCCGGTGTCACGCACCAGCTCGGACAGCAACGCCAGGATCTGCGCCTGGATCGTCACGTCCAGCGCGGTCGTCGGCTCGTCCGCGATCAGCAGCCGCGGGCGGCAGGCCAGCGCGATCGCGATGAGCGCGCGCTGCCGCATGCCGCCGGAGAGCTGGTGCGGGTACTCCGACAGGCGCCGGTCCGGGTCCGGGATGCCGACGCGGTCGAGCAGGTCCACGGCCTCCACCCGGGCCTGCTTGCGCTCCATCTTGCGGTGCCGTTCCAGCACCTCGGTGATCTGCAGACCGATCGGGATCACCGGGTTCAGTGACGACAGCGGGTCCTGGAACACCATGCCGAGGTCGCGGCCCCGCCGGTCGCGCAACTGCCGGTCGGACAGCCGCAGCAGATCGGTGTCTTCGAACAGCACCTCGCCGGTGACCCGCGCGCCGCGTTCGGGCAGCAAGCCCATGATCGCCAGCGCGGTGACCGACTTGCCGCTGCCCGACTCGCCGACCAGACCGACCGTGCGGCCCGGCTCGACCTCGAACCCGACCCCGTCCACCGCGGTGAACGGCCGGGTTCCCTTGCGGTGGAAGACCACCGACAGGTCGCGTACTCGCAGAAGACTCAACGCGCTACCGCCTGTTCTTCGGGTCGAGCGCCTCGCGCAGCGACTCACCGAGCAGCGTGAACCCCAGCGCCACCACGATGATCGCGATGGCCGGGTAGAACGCCAGGCTCGGCTTGACGTCCAGCAGGGACTGGGCCTGGGCCAGCATCAGGCCCCACTCCGCCCGGCTGGTGTTGTTGTCGCCGAGGCCGAGGAACGACAGGGCCGCCACATCGATGATCGACGTCGCCAGAGTCAGGGTGGCCTGCACGACCACCGGACCGAGTGAGTTCGGCAGCATGTGCCGGAACACGATCGTGCGGCGCCGGACACCCAGCGCGGTCGCCGCCAGCACGTGATCGCTCGACCGCTGCGAGAGCATCGCGCCGCGCAACAGCCGGGCGAACACCGGCACGCTCACCACCGCGACCGCGATGATGACCGTCCACTGTGTCCCTTGGGAGAACAGCGCCGCGATCGAGATCGCCAGCAGCAGCGAGGGAATCGCGAGCAGGATGTCGGTGAACCGCATCAGCAGCGTGTCCACCCAGCCACCCAGCGCGCCGGCCAGCCCGCCGATGACCATGCCGACCATCAAACCGATCAGCGTGGCGACGACACCGACGATCAGCGTCTGCTGCGCGCCCACCAGCAGCCGCGAGAAGAAGTCGTACCCGCGGTGGTCGCTGCCGAGCACGAACCCGTCCATCGGCCCGGGGATGAAGTCCGGCCGCAGGTTCGCGCGCAGCTCGTCGTAGGGGATGTAGGGGTTCTTCGGCGCCAGGAACGGCGCCAGGATCGCCAGCAGCACGAACAGGACCGTGATGACCGCGCCGATGATCGCGACCGGGTTGCGCGACATCCGCTTCACCGCGTCCGCCGCCAGGCTGGTGCCGCCGGCCTCCGCGAGATCGTCGATGCGTTCGGCTCTGCGCCGCAACAGGGAGGTCATCGCACCCGCACCCTCGGATCGATGATCGCATACGAGATGTCGACCAGGAGGTTGACCAGGACGTACACCGTGGCGGCCAGCAGCAGCAACGCCTGCAGGCGCGGGTAGTCCCGGCGTTCGATGCCCTCGGCCAGCAGCGCGCCGAGCCCGTTCCAGTTGAACACCTTCTCGGTCAGCACGGCGCCGGCCAGCAGCAGACCGGTCTGCAGGCCGATCGTGGTCGACACCGGCAGCAACGCGTTGCGCAGCACGTGCCGCTGCCGGATCGTCGCCGTGGTCAGGCCCTTGGACTCCGCGGTGCGCACGAAGTCCTCCTGCTGCACGTCCAGCACGGACGCCCGGGTGATCCGCACGATCACCGCGAACGGGATGCTGGCCAGCGCGACAGCGGGCAGGATCAGGTGCTTGATCGCGTCCCAGGTCGCGTCCAGCTCGCCGGTGAGCAGGCCGTCCAGGGTGAACAACCCGGTGACGTGCGTGGCGTCGATGGTCACGTCCTGACGGCCCGACGGCGGCAGGACACCCAGCTTCTGCGCGAACACGTACTTGAGCAGCACACCGAAGAAGAACACCGGCACCGCGACCCCGACCAGCGTGGTGAGCACGGTGGCGTGATCCAGGAACCGGCCGCGGTAGCGGGCGGCGAGGTATCCCATCGGGATGCCGAACCCGACCGCGAGGACGAGTGCCGCCAGCGCCAGTTCGACCGTGGCGGGGAACGCCCGCCCGATCTCGGCGAGCACGCTGTCACCGCTGACCAGGGAGGCGCCGAAGTCACCGGTGAGGATCCGGCCGAGGAACTTGACGTACTGGACGGGGATCGGCTGGTCCAGTCCGAGCACGTTGTTCATCGCCGCGACCTTCTCCGGCGTCGCCTTGTCGCCGAGCAACGCGGTGGCGGGGCCACCGGGCAGCAGGCGGAGCCAGGCGAAGACCAGGACAGAGAGCACGAGGAGCGTCGGGATCGCTTGCAGCAACCGACGGATCACGAATCGGAGCATGTGATCGCCTCAGTCCGCGCGGCGGCGGGCAAGCCTGCGCCTCCCCGCCGCCGGGAGCGGAACTCAGCCCTTGGTGACCGTGTAGAAGCGCTCGTCGGTCAGCGGGGTCGGGACCAGGCCCTTGATGTTCCCGCGGACCACGATGGCAGGCGGCGACGACGACAGCGGGACCGCCGGGACGTACTGGGAGATCAGCACGCTGGCGTTCTCGTAGGCGGCCTTCTTCGCGTCCGGCGTGGTCTGCGCGTCCGCAGTGGACAGTGCACTGAAGATCTGCGGGTTGTCGAAGCCGAACTCCGGCTTCGGCCGCCCGAAGAAGGTACCGATGAAGTTGCCCGCGTCGGCGTAGTCACCGGTCCAGCCGAGCAGGTGCAGGTCCTGCTTGCCGGCCTTCTGCACGGAGTCCTTGTACCCGCCGTTCCACGGCTCCTGGACCACGTTGACCTTGATGCCGACCGCCTTCAGGTCGTCGGTGATCGCGGCGGCGATGTCCACCGGGTTGGGCATGTAGGGCCGCGTGACCTCCGTGGGCACGTAGAAGTTCAGCGCCAGGTCCGAGGCGCCTGCCTGGGCCAGCAGCTGCCGGGCCGCGTCCGGGTTGTAGCTGTCCTTCTCGACCGCGTCGGTGTGGCCGGGCACGTTGTCCGGCAGGAACTGGTCCTGCGGGTAGGCGCCCTGCGGCAGCCGGTTCTTGACCAGCTGGTCCTTGTTGATGGCGAACTCGATCGCCTTGCGGACCCGCACGTCCTTGAGCTTCGGGTTGTTCTTCTGGTTGATGCCCAGGTAGAGGATGTTGAACGCGGGCCGGATCAGCACCTGGTCGCCGGCCTGCTTGAGCGAGTTGTAGTCCGCCGGGCTCGGGTAGTCGTAGCCGTCGATGGTGCCGGCCGCGAGCTCCTGCTTGCGGGCGTTCTCGTCCGGGATGATCTTGAAGATGAGCTTGGCGGTCTTGGCCTTCTCACCCCAGTAGTCCTCGTTGCGGACCAGCGTGATCGTGTTGTTGGCCTTGTCGAAGCTGTCGAACTTGTACGGGCCGGTGCCGGTCGGGTGGTCGGTGGCGTAGGGCGAGTAGGTGAACGCCTCACCGCTCTGCGTCACGTTGTCGGCGTTGTACTTCTTCAGCGCGTCCGGGCTGGACATCGACAACGAGGTCAGGCCGAACGCGTCCGGGAAGGCGCCCTTGGGCTTGTTGAGGTTGAGGACGGCGGTGTGGTCGTCCTTGGCCTCGCAGCTCTTGTAGACGGGCTGGCCACTGGTGTCGGCCTCGTTCTTGGCGAAGCCCTCGAAGACGTCGCCGTAGTAGATCATCTGGCTCTGGGCGGCGGCGCCCTTCATGTTGTACCAGCGGTCGAAGTTGAAGCAGACCGCCGCGGCGTTGAAGGGGGTGCCGTCGTGGAACTTGACGCCCTGGCGCAGCGTGAAGGTCCAGGTCTTGTTGCCGTCGCTCGGTGTCCAGGCGGTGGCCAGCGCACCCTGCAGCTCGGTGGTGCCCGGCTTGTAGGTGACCAGGGTGTCGTACATCTGGCGGGTGGGGCGGAAACTCTCGCCGTCGTCGTTGAAGATCGGATCGAAGTTCTTCGGCGCACCGGCCGCGCCGAAGATGAAGGTGTCGCTCGCGCCGTTGTTACCCGAGCCGCGCTCGGAGGCGCAAGCGGCCGTCGTGACCGCGAGGGCGCCGGCAAGCCCGATCAGGGCGATGCGGCGCAACCCACCTGCCCGCGTTGGGAGCATGCTCGCACTCCTTGTGGAAGTTCCGATGTGTGATCGACGACACTAACGGGATGTGGCGAGTTCGGTAAGCGGGTGAGGTTACGATCGCGCTACGTAAAAACGAACAAACAGTGCAGAACATGCAAAAAGTTACGAACGGTTTTCACCGTGCGTAAGACCGGACGAGGGCACTAGCCCGTCCGGATGCACGTGATCCCGGGTCCGGTCGACCGCGAACCAACCCTGCTCGAACTGCTGCCAAGCGGCGAGCGGACCGCGAACGCCCTCGCCGTCCCGCCGGACCGCGCGGGCGAGCCGGGTCTCCGGGTCCGGCCCCTCGACCCAGCACAGGGCGGACAGCGCGGGGCGGATCGACGCCCGGCCGGCGGACACGCCCTCCAGCACGAGCACGTCGACCGGGTGGACCGTGCGGATCGGCCCGGGTCGTGGCGCGCCAGTGGTCCAGTCCACCGGGCGGTAGACCGCGGGGCGGCCGGCGGCCAGCGGCCGGAGCACCTCGGTGACCAGCCGCGGCCACCACGCCACCGGGTCGTCCCAGGTCGCGTAGTGGTCGGTGGCGACCAGACCGGTCGTCGCACCGCGGGCGCGGAAGGTGTCGACGAGCCGCGCGGCGAAGGTCGTCTTGCCGGCGCCGGACGGGCCGTCCACGGCGACCAGCCGGACCCGCCCCCACCGGGGCGGGCCGGCCAGCACGTCGTCGACCAGCGTCACAAGGCGCGGCGGCCGGACAGGGCGCGGCCGAGGGTCAGCTCGTCGGCGAACTCCAGGTCACCGCCCATCGGCAGACCCGACGCGAGCCGCGTCACGGCCAGGCCGGGGAAGTCCCGCAGCATCCGCACCAGGTAGGTCGCGGTGGCCTCGCCCTCGGTGTTCGGGTCGGTCGCGATGATCACCTCGGTGACCTGCTCGGCGCCGAGCCGGGCCAGCAGTTCGCGGATGCGCAGCTGGTCCGGGCCGATGCCGGACAGCGGGTCGAGCGCGCCACCCAGCACGTGGTAGCGGCCCTTGAACTCGCGGGTGCGCTCGACCGCGAGCACGTCCTTGGGCTCCTCGACGACGCAGATCAGCGCCGTGTCCCGCCGCGGATCCCGGCAGATGCGGCACTGCTGCTGCTCGGAGACGTTGCCGCAGATCTCGCAGAACTGCACGCCTTCGCGGACCTTGCCGAGCACATCCTGCAGCCGGGCGATGTCGGCCGGGTCGGCGGCCAGCAGGTGGAAGGCGATCCGCTGCGCGCTCTTCGGGCCGATGCCGGGCAGGTGCCCCAGCTCGTCGATCAGGTCCTGGACTACCCCTTCGTACAACGGGGCCCGCTACGTCAGGCCGGGCAGACCGAGTCCGCCGAGGTCGGGCATGCCGCCACCGCCGCCGAGAGCGCCGGCGACCGGGCCGAGCTTCTCCTCGGTGAGCTTCTGCGCGCTCGACATCGCGTCCCGCACCGCGGCGACGACCAGGTCGGCGAGCGTCTCGGTGTCGTCGGGGTCGACCACCTTCGGGTCGATCCGCAGGGACTTGAGCTCCATGCCGCCGGTGACGGTCGCGGTGACCAGACCGCCGCCGGACGTGCCGGTCACCTCGGTGCGGGCGAGCTCCTCCTGCGCTGCGACGAGCTGCTGCTGCATCTGCTGCGCCTGCTGGAGGATGGCCTGCATGTCGGGCATTCCACCGCCGGGTTGCACCATGATCCCCGTTTCGTCGCTCCTGTGCTGTGGGTTCCAGCGTAGCTCGGGCGACTGTGGCACCGTGTTCGCCGTGCGCAGTCGTGTCGGCCTGGTCCTGAGCTGGGTGTTGCTGGTCGCCGGGTGTTCACCGGCGGTGGCCCCGGTGGCTCCCTCCTCATCGGCTCCGGTGTCGTCCTCGCCCGTGCCGTCCTCGCCCGTGCCGTCCTCGCCGGTGCCGTCCTCTCCGGTGCCGCCGCGAAAGCCGGTGACGGTGGTGCTCGATCCCGGGCACAACGGCGGCAACGCGGGCCGGCCTGGCGTGATCAACGCGCCGGTGCCGGCCGGGCGCGGGCAGACGAAGCCGTGCAACACCACGGGCACCGCGACCGACCGCGGGTATCCGGAGCACGCGTTCACCTGGGACGTGGCGCAGCGCGCGGGCGCGTTGCTGTCGGCGCAGGGGGTGCGGGTGGTCTACACGCGCACCGACGATTCCGGCGTGGGGCCGTGTGTGAACGAACGCGCGGCGATCGGGAACCGCGCCGGGGCGGACGCGGTGGTGTCGATCCACGCGGACGGCTCCACCGCGGCCGGGGCGCGCGGCTTCCACGTGGCGTACTCGAGCCCGCCGTTGACCGCCGCGCAGGGCGAGCCGTCGCTGGAACTGGCCCGGGCGCTGCGGTCCGGGATGGCCGCGGGCGGGTTCCCGGTGTCGAACTACCTGGGTTCGGACGGGCTGGCGCCCCGGAACGACCTGGCCGGGCTGAACCTCTCCGACCGCCCGGCGGTGCTCGTGGAATGCGGGAACATGCGCAACGCCGTCGATGCCGCGTTGATGTCCACTGTGGACGGACGGCAGCGGTACGCCACGGCTGTCGCTTCCGCGGTGGTCTCGTACCTGACCCGGTACGCGGGTTTCTGACCGGACGGGCGCATCGTCCGACAATCCCGGGTCAGTCGATCGGCTGGGCGCCCAGGTGCTCGGCCAGCAGGCGGCGCGCCAGTTCCTCCGGGTCGGTCTGCGGGGCGAGCACCACGTCCGGCACGGGGCCCCCGCCGTCGGCCATCGCCGTTTCCTCGTCGTCCGGCTCGGGCGGGAGGGGGATGTCGTCCGCGGGCTCCGCCGGCGGGGTGGGGCGTGCCGCCGGCGCCGGCGCGGCCGCCGGGGTGGGGCGCTGGAACGTCCGCTGCTGCGGCGCCTCACGCTGTGGCGGGTTCGGGCGCGGCGACGGGCCGTCCCGGCGAGCCGAACCGCCGCCACCGCCACCGCCGTGCACGCAGCGCACCTGCCACGTCCCGCCGAGCACCTCGTGCAGGGCACCGGCGATGAAATCGGCGTTGCGCGGCTCCGACAACCGGCGCGCCAGGGGCTCCGCGCTGTGCGCCAGCGTGACCAGCGAGCCCTCCACGCTCTGCACCGTCGCGTTGATCATCATCGCCTCGGTGCTGCGGCTCGTCTTGCGGATCGCGGCCAGCAGATCCGGCCAGACCCGCCGGATCGCGGCCGCGTCGATCCCGCCAGGTGCGGCGGCTTCAGTGGCTTCAGTGGCTTCGGTGGCTCCAGTGGCTTCGGTGGCTCCAGCGGCTTCGCCGGGTGCGGCCGGTTCGGTGGGACGGCGCACCGGCGCCTCCGGCGCGGGACGCGATGCGGCTTCGGCCACCGGCCGCGGCCCACCGGCGGTAGCTCCCGCCGCGGCACCCTCCGGGGGCGCAGCGGACTCCGGGCGCGGTGCCGGGCCGGGGGCGGCGGCGGGTTCGGTCGCGCGGCGGACGGGAGCTTCCGGCGCGGGCCGCGACCTCGTCGATGCGGCCTCCGCCGCCGGGCGGGACGGCCCACCGGAAGCGGCGCTCTGCGGTCGTTCCGCCGCGTCCGGCGCCGATCCGGCCGCCGGGCGCTGCGAGGGCCGCTGGAAGCGTTCCGGTGCGGGCGCCTGGCCGTCGGACGGCGGCAGGCTTCCGCCGCCGCTGACCGTGACCCGGCGCTCCAGACGCTCCAGCCGTTGCAGCACGGCGGCCTCGCCCTCCGACGCGGACGGCAGCAGCATCCGTGCGCACAGCAGCTCCAGCAGCAGCCGCGGAGCCGTCGCGCCGCGCATCTCCAGCAACCCGTTGTGCACGATCTCCGCGTACCGGGTCAGGGTCGCCAGCCCCGCACGCTCGGCCTGCGCGGTCATCCGGTCCAGCTCGTCGGCGGGCGCGGACACCAGGTTGCGCGCCGCCGCGTCCGGCACCGACCGCAGCAGCACCAGGTCACGCAGCCGGTCGAGCAGGTCGCTGGCGAACCGGCGCGGCTCGTGCCCGGCCTCGACCAGCCGGTCGACCGTGCCGAACACCGCGGCCGAGTCGTCCGCGGCAAGGCCGTCGATCATGTCGTTGATCAGGGCCGAGTCGGTGACGCCGAGCAGCGAGATCGCCCGGTCGTACGTGACGCCGTCCGGGCCCGCGCCGGCCAGCAGCTGGTCCAGCACCGACTGCGTGTCGCGCGCCGAGCCGCCGCCGGCGCGGATCACCAGCGGGTACACCGCCGGGTCGACGTGGATGCCCTCGGCGGCGACGTTGCGTTCCAGCAGGTCGCGCATGGCGCTGGGCGGGATCAGCCGGAACGGGTAGTGGTGGGTGCGCGACCGGATGGTCGGCAGCACCTTGTCCGGCTCGGTGGTGGCGAAGATGAAGATCAGGTGTTCCGGCGGCTCTTCGACGATCTTGAGCAGGGCGTTGAAGCCCTGCGTGGTGACCATGTGCGCCTCGTCGATGATGAACACCCGGTACCGGGACTCGGCCGGTGCGTAGAAGGCGCGGTCGCGCAGTTCGCGGGCGTCGTCGACGCCACCGTGGCTGGCCGCGTCGAGCTCGGTGACGTCGATGCTGCCGGGGCCCTCGGGCGCCAGCGCGCGGCAGGAGTCGCACTTGCCGCACGGGTCGGGGGTGGGGCCTTCGACGCAGTTCAGGGAGCGGGCCATGATCCGCGCACTGGAGGTCTTGCCGCAGCCGCGCGGCCCGGAGAACAGGTACGCGTGGTTGATGCGGCCCGCCGTCAGGGCGGCACGCAGCGGTTCGGTGACGTGCTCCTGCCCGACGACCTCGGCGAAGGTCGCCGGACGGTACTTGCGGTAGAGAGCCAGGGCCACGAAGCGAGAGTACCGGCCCCCACCGACAGCCCAACGCACGCTGGTCCCCACCAAGCGCACCCCGCGCCCGCAAACGCTGGTCCCCACCGGTCGCGCCCAGCGCCCGCCAAGGCGAGGAGCTCGCACCGCGGGGGTCCGGGGGGTCGCCCCCCGGGAAGACACCGCGGACGAAGTCCCCTTCGTGCAAGGGCAGAGCCCTTGACGAAGGGGACCCCCGCACCCGTCAGAGCCTGCTTATCCTTGCTGCCTTCCGGCCCTGGGGAGGTTCACAGGATGGACGCCGCGGGGGTCCGGCTTCAGTGTACCTACCCGGTGGTCACGCCCGGCGTCAGGTCGTAGACCGTGCTGCCGCCCACCGTCTGAGCAGTGAAGTTCTGCTCGACCCACTGGGCGATCCGGCCGCCGTCGCCGCGGCCGGCGCCGCCCATGCCGCCGCCGGTGACGTAGTAGGTGATCTCGCCGTTGGCGACGTATTGCTGGAACTGTTCGAGTGTGGGTGCCGGGTCACCACCGTTGAACCCGCCGATCGCCATGACCGCGGTGTCGGAGCCGAGTGCGAGCCCGGCCGCGGACTGGGAGCCGGTGGTCGCGGCGGACCACTTGGTGGTGGTCCGCTTCAGCAGGGTGACCAGTGCGCCGGACGCGGTGCCCGCGGCGCGTCCGAAGCCCATCGCGTCGGCCGACGGCCCCGAGGCCGGGATCGACCCGGTGTGGCCGCGGCCCGCGGTCACCACCGCGTACGCGGCCGGCGCGAGCAGCCCGGTGCACACCCCGACCACCGCGAGCACGGTCCCCGCCCGGCGGATGCGGTCGAGCCCGAACAGCAGCCCGGCGACCACGGCCGCGGTCAGCGGCAACAGCACCCACCGCAGCCACGGCTGCCAGTCCGGGGTTCGGTCGAGCAGGAGGAAACCCCACACGCCGGTCGCGGCGGGCATCAGGGCCAGCACGATCCGGGTGGTGAAGTTGTGCCGGCCGCGCCACAGCTCGACCGCCCCGATGCCGACGAGCGCGGCGATGCCCGGCGCCAGCGCGAGGGTGTAGTACGGGTGGATCGTGCCGCTCATGAAGCTGAACACCAGCGCGGTGACGACGGTCCAGCCGCCCCACAGCAGCAGCGCCGCGCGCGTGCGGTCGGTGCGCGGCGCGAACCGGGTGAACCACAGTCCGGCGACCAGTGCGATGAGCGCGGCCGGCAGCAGCCAGGAGATCTCCACGCCGAACGCGGAGCCGAACATGCGGGTGAGGCCGGTTTCGCCGCCGAACATCGTGCCACCGCCGGCGCCGCCCCCGCCGCCCCCGCCGCCGTTGCGGCCGAAGATCCGGCTCACGCCGTTGTAGCCGAAGGCCAGCTCCAGCGGCGTGTTGTCGGTGGACCCGCCGATGTAGGGCCGGGACGCGGCCGGCCACAGCGCGACCGCGACCAGCCACCAGCCCGCGGCGATCACGAGTGCGGCACCGGCGCCGAGCAGCTGGAGCAGGCGCCGGCCCAGCCCGGCCGGCGCGGCCACCAGGTAAACCAGCGCGAACGCGGGCAGCACCAGGAACGCCTGCAGCATCTTGGTGAGGAACCCGAATCCCAGCGCGGCACCAGCGAGCAGCAGCCAGCAGGTGCTCGCCCGCTCCAGGGCGCGCACCGTGCAGTAGGCGCCCGCGACCATGAGCAGCACCAGCAGCGCGTCGGGGTTGTTGAACTTGAACATCAGCGCCGCGACCGGGGTCAGCGCGAGCGCCGCGCCGGCGAGGAGCCCGGCCCGCGGGCCGGAGGTGCGCCGCACGGCCGCGTACAGCAGTGCCACCGAACCCACGCCGCACAGGGCATTGGGCAGCAGCATGCTGAAGCTGGAGAAGCCGAGCAGCCGCCCGGACAACGCCATCAGCCACAGCGAGGCCGGCGGTTTGTCGACGGTGACCACGTTGCCCGGGTCCAGCGATCCGAAGAACAGGGCCTCCCAGTTCTTCGTCCCCGCCTGCACGGCCATCGCGTAGAAGTCGTTGGCGTACCCGGACGCGCTCAGGTTCCAGAGGTACAGCGCGGCGGTCGCGACCAGCAGGACGGCGACCGCGGGGCGCACCCACGGCGGCCGTCCGGCGGCCCGCGTGCGCGCCGTGGCGGGAGCCGGCCCGGGACGGGCCGGGTCGGAGGAAACAGCCGCAGTCGACATGTCGAGTCGGTTCTCCTATCGGTTCTTCCGGAAGACCCAGTTGCGGAACAGCAGGAACCGCAGGACGGTCGCGGCCAGGTTGGCCAGGACGAGCACCGCCAGCTCGGCGAACCGGCCGGGTTCCCCGGCGGAGTGCAGCAACGCGAGCGCACCACTGGTCAGGGCGAGCCCGAGGCCGAAGACGACGAGTCCGTCGAACTGGTGCCGCCCGGCGCCCTTTACGCCGCGCACACCGAAGGTGAACCGGCGGTTGGCCGCGGTGTTCGCGACCGCGGTGACCAGCAGCGCGATCAGGTTCGCCGGCTGCGCACCGGCTCCGGTTCGCAGCAGGACGTAGAGCACCAGGTAGGCCAGCGTGCTGCCGACCCCGATCGCGGCGAAGCGGACCAGCTGCCGGGCCAGTGTCGGTGGTACGCCGGGTTCGGTCACGGCGATCGGGTGCCGGCCGAGCTGGGCGCGGATCTGGCCGATCGGCAGCGTGCCCCGCGTGCAGCCCCGGACCATGCGGGCGACCCCCTTCAGGTCGGCGGTGGCGGTCGCGACGATGTCGACCGACGAGTTCGGGTCGTCCACCCAGTCGACCGGCACCTCGTGGATCCGCAGGCCGGCGCGCTGCGCGAGGACGAGCAGCTCGGTGTCGAAGAACCAGCCGGTGTCCTCGACCAGCGGCAGCAGCCGGCGGGCGACGTCGGCGCGGACCGCCTTGAAGCCGCACTGCGCGTCGGTGAACCGCGCGGCGAGCGCGCCGCGCAGGATCAGGTTGTAGCAGCGGGAGATGAACTCGCGCTTGGGTCCGCGCACCACGCGGGCGCCGCGGGCGAGCCGGGAGCCGATCGCGAGGTCCGAGTGCCCGGAGATCAGCGGCGCGACCAGCGGCAGCAGCGCGGCGAGGTCGGTGGACAGGTCCACGTCCATGTAGGCGAGCACCTGGGCGTCGGAGGCCGACCACGCGGTGTTGAGCGCCCGGCCGCGGCCCTTCTCGTCGACGTGGCGGACCCGCACACCCGGCAGTTCGGCGGCGAGTGCGTGCGCGATGGCGAGCGTGCCGTCCGTGCTGGCGTTGTCGGCGACGGTGATGCGGAACGGGTACGGCAGCGCGTCGGACAGGTAGGCGTGCAGGCGGCGCACGCAGGGCGCGAGGTCGGCCTCCTCGTTGTACACGGGGATCACGACGTCGAGGACCGGGGACGTGCTGCGCTGCGATGAGCCGGCCGGCCGAGGTGCGCGCGAGGCGTCGGCGGGGGTCGTCATGAGAACCCACGGTGGCGGGCCGCGTTGTGCCGATCATGTGGCCGGGCTGTGCGGAACCTGTGAGCCGCTCCCGATGATCTAGCTGGGGAAACGCACCGTGAATTCGGTGTGACCCGGCTTGCTCTGCACGCCGACGCGACCGCGGTGGGCGGTGACGACGGCGGCCACGATGGCCAGTCCGAGCCCGGTGCTGCCGGCCGCGCGGGAGCGGGAGGTGTCGCCGCGGGCGAACCGCTCGAACACGGTGGGCAGGACTTCCGGCGGGACGCCCGGCCCGTCGTCGGTCACGCGCAGCACGACTTCACCATCCTCTGTGGACAGACGGGTGGTGACCGCGGTGCCCGGCGGGGTGTGCGTGCGGGCGTTGTTGAGCAGGTTGAGCACGACCTGGTGCAGCTGGCCGGCGTCACCGACGACGGTGATCGGATCCGCCGGGACGTCGAGCAGCCACCGGTGGTCGCGCCCGGCGACGTGCGCGTCGGACACCGCATCGGCCACGATCCGGGAGAAGTCGACCGGCTCGTAGACGCGGTGCCGCCCGGAGTCCAGGCGCGCGAGCAGCAGCAGGTCCTCGACGAGGGTGGTCATCCGGGCCGACTCGGACTCCACGCGGCCCATCGCGAACGCGATGTCCGGTGGCACCGCCTCCCCGCTGCGCCGGGCCAGCTCGGCGTAACCGCGGATGGCGGCGAGCGGGGTGCGCAGCTCGTGGCTCGCGTCGGCGACGAACTGCCGCACCCGGCTCTCACTGGCCTGCCGCGCGTTCAGCGCCGCGCCGACGTGCCCGAGCATCTGGTTGAACGCCGCGCCGACCTTGCCGACCTCGGTGCGGGTGTCGGTGTCCACCGGCGGCACCCGGATCGACAGCGCGACCTCACCGCGGTCGAGCGGCAGCTGGGACACCTTGGCCGCGGTGTCGGCGAGCCGGTCCAGCGGGCGCATGGTGCGGCGGATGGTGATCGCGCCGAGCCCGCCGGCGAGGAGCAGGCCGCCGAGCGCGACACCGCCGAAGACGAACCCGAGCCGCCACAGGGTTTCGTCGACCTCGGCGAGCGGGAGGCCGGTGACGAGCAGCGTGCCGTCCGGCGCCCGCACCGACACGACCCGGTAGCCGCCGAGGGTGCCGAGGTCGACGCTGCGCCGCTTGCCGTCGCTGGGCAGTGCGAGCAGGGTGCGCAACTGGCCGGCCGGCACCGGGTCGCTGGGGAACGGGTTGTCCGCCGATCCGGTGTGCGAGCCGCGCAGCACGCCGGCCCGGGTGGTGCCGTCCGGGAAGACCGCGACCGCCAGCGTGCCGATGCCCTGTCCCGGTACCCGCAGCGAGTCCGGCGGCGGCTGGATCGGCGAGCCGTTCCACGAACCCGGGGGCGGCTGACGCGTGCCGCGCTCGCTCGCGGCCACCAGCCGGTCGTCGAGCTGGTGGTAGAGGAAGCTGCGCAACGCGACCTCGGTGACCAGGCCGACGACCAGGCACACGAGCGCGAGCAGCGCGATGACCTGCGCGATCAGCTTGCCGCGCAGGGAGGAGGGCAGGAGCCGCCGCGGGTGGGCGTGCTCAGCCTGCGGGTTTGAGGACATACCCCGCGCCGCGCATCGTGTGGATCATCGGCTCCCTGCCCGCGTCGATCTTCTTCCGGAGGTAGGAGATGTAGAGTTCCACGATGTTGGCCTGGCCGCCGAAGTCGTAGCTCCACACGCGGTCCAGGATCTGCGCCTTGGACAGCACCCGCTTGGGGTTGCGCATCAGGAAGCGCAGCAGCTCGAACTCGGTCGCGGTCAGCGAGACCGGGTCGCCGCCGCGGAACACCTCGCGGCTGTCCTCGTCCAGCGTGAGGTCGCCGACGGTCAGGGTCGAGCCCTCGTTCGCGGCGACCACCCGCGACCGGCGCAGCAGCGCCCGCAGCCGCAGCACGACCTCCTCCAGGCTGAACGGCTTCGTCACGTAGTCGTCGCCGCCCGCGGTGAGCCCGGCGATGCGGTCCTCCACCGCGTCGCGGGCGGTGAGGAACAACACGGGCAGGTGCGGCGCCTCGGTGCGCAGCCTGGTCAGCACCTCCAGACCGCTGAAGTCGGGCAGCATGACGTCCAGCACGACCGCGTCCGGGCGGAAATCCCGGGCCACGCGGACGGCCCCGCTGCCGGACCCGGCGCTGCGGGTCTCCCAGCCCTCCATGCGCAGGGCCATCGACACCAGTTCGGCGAGGGTCTCCTCGTCGTCGACGACGAGGATGCGCACCGGCGACCCGTCGGGGTGCTGCAGGTCGGCCTTGCCCGAACCGGACGGCGCGGTGTTCATGCTGGTCATGGTCCCATCTTCGGCCGCGGGAGTGGGCCCGTCCTGTGCGGCGGCTGTGCGTTCGCTGTGAACGGCCGAACCCCACAGCGTCCGCCCACCTCGTACACAGCTCGGGCACAGCGGGTTCGCGAAACCTGGGCGATGGCAGGGGTGGTCCCTGCGTCCGGCGATGCGAGAGGGACACGATGAGCACGGAGCCGACGACCACCGAGGTACCCGCCGCCGCGTGGGGCGACCCGCAGCCGCCCGCGCCCAGGTGGTCCGGCCGCAAGACCGCGATCGCCGCCGCCGTGGCGGTGGTCATCGTCGCGCTCGGCGGGGTGGCGATCTGGGCGGGCACCTCCTCGGAGGCGAACCAGCAGAGCCGCGGTGGCTTCCCGGGCGGCGGCCGGGCGGGGCAGCAGTTGGGGGCCGCGCCGTCGCTCCTGCGCGGCGCGTTGCACGGGGACTTCACGGTCGCCGCGAACGGCGGGTACGCGCTGGAGCGGTTCCAGAGCGGAAACGTGACGGCGCTGAGCGCCACCTCGATCACCGTCCGGAGTGCGGACGACTACACGCAGACCTACACCATCGGCTCGTCCACGGAGAAGACCGGCCAGGTGGCCACCGGCGCGACGGTCACCGTCCTGGCAACCGTCTCCGGCGACACCGCCGCCGCGACGACGATCACCGACGGGGCGGGCTTCGCCGACGGGCAGCCGGGCGGCTTCGCACCAGGTCAGGGCGGGTTCCCGGGCGGCGGCCGGTTCCGCGGCTGACCACCCCGGCGCTTCCGGGCCGCCGGGCGGCCAGGAAGCGCCGTTCACCACTCTCGGCGCGATGTGGTGGATAACACACGAACTCGGGATAATCGTGGTCAGGCGTGCAGGTCGAACTGGCCGGCCTTGACCCCTTCCAGGAAGGCCGCCCACTCGCCCGCGTCGAAGACGAAGACCGGGCTGGCCGCCAGCTTGGTGTCGCGCACCCCGACGAGGCCGGGCGCGGCGAGGTTCACCTCGACGCAGTTGCCGCCGTTGGGCTCGCTGGCGAAGGACTTCTGCCACTTCGACTCGTCGAACAGGCGCGCCGCCGTGCGCGGGTCGTACTGCACCGTTCGTGGCTGTTCCGGCATCAGTGCCTACCTCCGTGCGTGTGGAGCCGCCCGGCCGCGTCGCGCACCGTGGCGTGCCCTGGTCCGTTCGTCGGATCCCCCTGGGTCCGGTCGGGTGAACCGTTGTTGATCACTCGACACTGGGATTATTCCAGGACTAGGATTATTCCTGCCGGGCGGGGTTGATCATGAAACAGCGCCCGCCGCACCGGCAACGCACTGGGGAGGTTCGACGGTGCTCGCAGCAGAGGTGGCGGACCGGTCCGCGCCGGCCCCGTTCATGGTCGTCGGCAAGGTCAACGGCCGGGACACCGCGGTCCGGGCGGAGACCCCGGCGGAAGCGCTTTCCCGCATGCTCGACTGGCTCGCCGAAGACGCCGATGCCGCCGCGGTGTGGTACCTGCGCGAGGACTGGCCGGGTCCGGTGACCGTGATCGGCCGCCCGGCGCCCGGCACCGAACGGGAGTCCCGCCGGTGCGCGCACCTGTTCCCGCTCGAGCCGGGCATGGTCCTGCACGGCGCGATCACGGCCCGGTGCGGTACCCGTCTCGCGCTGCCCGGGATCGAATGGCTGGCGCTCGGCTCCGGGATGCCCTGCGAGCGCTGCCTCGCGAAGGCCGCGGCCGGGCGCCCCGTGGCGCGGCTGGACGGCGGACGAGGATGACCGTCCGGATCCTGACCGGCTCGACCACAGCCGAGCGCACCGAACCCGCCGTGGCCCCTCCCGTCCGTCGCCGGTGGACACTGCTGCCGCGCTCGTTCCGACGGCACTGGCACGCGTGGCGGCACAACGCCGAACTGGCCCTCTCCCACCCGCGGGGCTGAGCCGGGCTTGACGTTGACGCCAGGGTCAAGCCTTAGCGTCGCGGCATGGAGTCAACCAACGGATGGCACGGCCGCGCCGTGATCGTCACCGGAGGCGGCACCGGCATCGGCCGGGCCACCGCCCGGCTGTTCGCCGGCGAAGGCGCCGACGTCCTCGTGGTCGGCCGCCGGGCGGAGCCACTGGCCGGGACCGCCGCCACGCACCCCGGCATCCGCACCCTCGCGGCCGACCTCGGCAGCCCGGACGGCCCGGCGGCGATCGTCACCAGGGCGCTCGAGGAGTTCGGCCGCCTCGATGTGCTGGTCAACAACGCGGCCATCACCCGCCCGGCCGCGCTCGGCGCGATCGACCGGGACGTCGCCGGGCAGCAGATCACCACGAACCTGCTCGGCCCGGTGTTCCTCACCCAGCAGGCCCTGCCGCACCTCGGGGAGGGGGCGGTCGTCGTCAACGTCTCGTCCAACCCGCCGCACTACGGCTGGCGGGACAACTCGATCTACGGGTCCACCAAGGTGGCCCTGGACTTCCTCACCCGGACGTGGGCCGTGGAGCTCGCGGAGCGCGGGATCCGCGTCGTCTCCCTGGCGCCCGGCATCACCACCACCCCGGTGCTGGATCACGCGGGGCTGCCGGACGACTGGATCTCCGCCACGAGAGCCCGCATCCCGCTCCGGCGTACCGCGCAGCCGGAGGAGATGGCGTGGTGGATCGTGACCGTGGCACGACCGGAAGCCGGTTACCTGACCGGTACGGTCGTCCGCGTGGACGGCGGGCTGAGCGCGGGAGGCTGAGGCGTGCTGATCGGCGAACTGGCGGCCAGAGCCGGGACCACCACCCGCGCCCTGCGGTACTACGAGCAGCAGCGCCTGCTCCGGCCCCGGCGCACGCCGAACGGCTACCGCGACTACGACGAGCGGATGGTCGGCCGGGTGCGCAACATCCGGCTGCTGCTCTCCACGGGCCTGACCGCCGACGACGTCCGGGCGCTGCTCGGCTGCCTCGACGAGGAAATCACCGGCGGCCCGATCTGCCCGGCCAGCGCGCGGGTCGTCGCCCGGCGCCTCGCCGCGGTCGAGGACAAGATCGCCGCGCTCGACGTCGTCCGCGCCCGGCTCACCGCCGCGCTGGGGGACTGAGACGCACCGGCCGGCTCAGGCGCCCATCGCGGCGCGGTACTGCTCCGCCATCGCCTCGAGGAACTCGCGGGTCTCCTGGCGTTCCAGTGCCGCGCCGCGCAGGCGGTCCCACGCGTCGACGAACAGCTGGAAGTCCTTCTGCTCGTCCAGGTACACGCCGCCCGCCGCGTGTTCGACGTAGACGAAGTCGCGGGTGCGCTCCGGGAATCGCATGATCGTGAAGTCGTTCGGCACCGCGGCCAGCCGGGCGCCGAAGGGCAGCACGTGGATGTACACCCGCTGGCGCCGGTCCAGATCCAGCAGGTGCTCGATCTGGTCCAGCATCACCGCCGGCGCCTGGCCGCCGGGTGCGCGGTGCAGCGCGGCTTCGCTGATGATGAACCGGTAGTACGGCGGCTGCGGCTGGTCGAACACGGCCTTGCGGTCCAGCCGGTTGCGCACCAGCGAGGTGACGTCGGTGGCGCCGAACTCGGTGAACTGCTTGAGCATGTAGTGCTCGGACTGCAACGGACCGGGGATGCGCTCGCCGTGCCAGGTCATGATCTCCACGGCGGCCGGCTCGAGGTCGGTGAACGTGCGGAACCAGTGCGGCACCACCGACCGGTAGCCGGACCAGGCGCCACGGTTACCGGCCGCCGCACGGGCGAGACGCAGCAGCGCCTCCGACTCGTCCCCGTTGACGCCGAACGTCTCCAGCATGGTGCGCACGTCACCGAGCTTGACGCCCACCGCACCGGACTCGATCTTGTTGACCTTGCCCTGGGTGCACCCGAGCACCTCGGCGACCTGCTGCTGGGTCATCTTCGCGGCCAGCCGCGCGTGCCGGAGCTCGTTGCCGAGTTGTTTGCGACGGGAAGTAACGGTGCTAGCCATGGCCTATTTCCGCGCCCTCACCCGCTCCACGGCACCTCGCCCCTGGTTCGAACCCACCGACCGTACTCCATGCCGCACCGTAACGCGGCAGTGACCGTGAGCAGCATGACAGGAAACCGGGACGAACGCTAGTTACCCACGCGTTCACCAGGGAGAACACCGCACCGCGCTAGGGTGCGGGAAGAGCTTAGAGAGGGAAGGCTGCGCATGAGCAAGAAGGCGAGCATCGGCGTCACGGGCCTGGCCGTCATGGGCCGGAACCTGGCGCGCAACCTGGCGCGGCACGGGCACACCGTCGCCCTGCACAACCGTTCCGACCAGCGCACCCGCGAGCTGGTGGAGCAGTTCGGCGACGAAGGCGACTTCATCCCCACCTACTCCGCCCAGGAGTTCGTGGACGCGCTCGAACGGCCGCGCCAGCTGGTGATCATGGTCAAGGCCGGCGCCCCGACGGACGCGGTGATCGAGGAGTTCGCCCCGCTGCTGGACAAGGGCGACGTGATCGTCGACGCGGGCAACGCGCACTTCGCCGACACCCGGCGGCGCGAGGCGGCCCTGCGCGAGCGCGGGCTGCACTTCGTCGGCACCGGCGTCTCCGGCGGCGAGGAGGGCGCGCTGCACGGGCCGAGCATCATGCCGGGCGGGTCCCCGGAGTCGTACGAGTCGCTGGGGCCGCTGTTCGAGAGCATCTCGGCGAAGGTCGACGGCGACCCGTGCTGCACGCACGTCGGCCCCGACGGCGCCGGGCACTTCGTGAAGATGGTGCACAACGGCATCGAGTACGCCGACATGCAGCTGATCGCCGAGTCCTTCGACCTGCTGCGCGGCGCGCTGGGCTACGAGCCGGCGCAGATCGCGGAGGTGTTCCGGACGTGGAACACCGGGCGCCTCGACTCGTACCTGATCGAGATCACCGCCGAGGTGCTGGCGCACGTCGACGCCGCGACCGGCAGGCCGTTCGTGGACGTCGTCGCCGACCAGGCCGAGCAGAAGGGCACCGGCCGCTGGACCGTCCAGATCGGACTGGACCTCGGGGTGCCGATCAGCGGGATCGCGGAGGCGGTGTTCGCGCGGTCGCTGTCCGGCAGCGCGGACCTGCGCAAGGCCAGCCGCGGCCTGCCCGGCCCGGCCCGCGCGCCGCTGACCGGCGCGGCGGCGGAGACGTTCGCCGACGACGTGGAGCGCGCGCTGTACGCGTCGAAGATCGTCGCCTACGCCCAGGGCTTCAACCAGATCCAGGCCGGTGGCGCCGAGTACGGCTGGGACATCGACCTGGGTGCGCTGGCCGCGATCTGGCGCGGCGGCTGCATCATCCGGGCCAAGTTCCTGGACGACATCCGCGCCGCCTACGCCGACGAGCCGGGACTGCCCACGCTGCTCACCGCGGGCGACTTCCGCAAGGCCGTGGAGGACGCGCAGGAGTCGTGGCGTTCGGTGATCTCCACCGCGGTGCGGCTGGGCATCCCGACGCCGGGCTTCTCGACCGCCCTGGCCTACTACGACGGCCTGCGTGCCGAGCGGCTCCCGGCCGCCCTGGTGCAGGGACAGCGCGACTTCTTCGGCGCGCACACCTACCGCAGGGTCGACCGGGAGGGCTCGTTCCACACCCGCTGGGCCGACGACGGCCGCCCGGAGGCCGGGGCCTGACCGGCGGCGTGACGGGCGCCCCCGCGGGCGTCCGTCACGCGTCCGGGAACACGGTCCGCAGCATCGCGCGGATCTCCCCGTCGACGGCGTCCTTGGTGATGCCGAGTTCGGTGAGCACGTCGAAGGCCGGTCCCTCGGCCTGGTCGAGCAGGGCCAGCAGGATGTGCTCGGTGCCGACGTAGTCGTGCCCCAGCCGCAACGCTTCCCGCACGGTCAGTTCGATCACCTTGCGGGCGCGCGGGCCGAACGGGATGTGGGCGGGCAGCTCACCGACGGGAGGCGGGAGGGTCGCGCGGACCCGCTCGCCCACGGTCTCCGGCGTCGCGCCGAGTTCTTCCAGTGCCCTCGCCGCGAGGCCGTCCCGTTCGCCGGCCACGCCGATCAGGAGGTGGCCGGTGTCGATCTGCTCGCCGCCGGTGTCCCGCGCGATTTTCTCGGCGGTCACGATCGCCCGCCGCGCGCGTTCGGTGAAGCGGGTGAACGCCTCCGCACTCGAGAAGTCCTTGGGCACGAACCGTTTCTGCGCGGCCTGCTTGGACACGCCCATGCTGGCGCCGATGTCGGTCCAGGACGCGCCGCTGCGGCGCGCCTGGTCGACGAAGTGGCCGATCAGGTGGTCGGCGAGGTCGCCGAGGTGCTCGGCGAGCAGCACGGCATCGGTGAGGTGCTGCAGGGCATCGGAGTCGGGGTGCTGCCGGTTGACGGCCTGGATCAGGTCGTCGAGTTTCACGGAACTGGTCATGCGTCAACCCTAGGTTGACGATTCGCCGTTCGTCAACTTCGGGTTGACGATTTCGCCGTGGGCGGAACCCTCGATGAGCTCCAGATAGGCACGCGCAACCTCGGCGACGGGGATTGCGTCGTCCGGCGCCGACGGCGTTCCCGCCACCCAGCCCGGGCTGACGACGTTGAGGCGGATCCCGCGTGGCATCTCGATCGCGGCCGCCCGGACGAACGCCTCCAGCCCGGCGTTGACGAGGTGGCCCCACGAACTGCCGGGAACCGGCGCGGCGAACCGGCCACTGGTCAAGGTGATCGACCCGCCGTCGCGGACGTGGTGCACGGCCCGCCGCACCAGGTGCACCTGCCCCAGCAGCTTCCCGTCCAGCCCGGCGGTGAACTCCTCGTCGGCACCGCTCAGCAGCGGTGTCATCCCACCACTGGCCGCGCAGCACACCACCGCGCCGACCCCGGGCACCGCGGTGAACAGGCGATCGATGGCGGACGGGTCGGCCAGGTCCACCCGCACCGGCCCGCGCCGCGCGGCGCGGACGACCTCGTGCCGCGGTTCCAGCGAGCGGACGACAGCGCTGCCGATGGTGCCGTGCGCACCGATCACGATGATCTTCACGAGCTCCAGCCTGTCCGGAGTGCCACCCCCGGTCCAGGCACCTGCTGTTCCTACCAACGACAGGGTCAGGCTGCCCACCGGGAGATCGGCGATACTCGGTGAGGTGGAGTTGGGTGAGTTCCTGAGGTCCCGGCGAGCGCGCTTGCAGCCCGACGAAGCCGGCCTGCCGAGCCACGGCGAGCGGCGGCGGGTTCCCGGCCTGCGGCGAGAGGAACTCGCCCAACTGGCCGGGGTCAGCGCCGCCTACTACACGCGGCTCGAACAGGGGCAGAGCCGGAACGCGTCGGACGCGGTCCTGGAGGCACTGGCCCGTGTCCTGCGCCTGGACGAGGACGAGCGCACCCACCTGCTCACCCTCGCCCGCCCCGGACGACGCCCGCGACGGCCGGCGCCGCGCGAGCAACTCCGGTCCGAGGTCCGCGTGATGATCGAGTCCTTCCGGGACGTGCCCGCGCTCGTACTCGGGCGGCGCACCGACATCCTGGCCTGGAACCGGATGGCGCACGCCCTGCTGGCCCGGCACCTCGACTTCGGTGCGCCGGAGCGGACCGCGGACCGTCCGAACTGGACACGCATGTTCTTCCTGGACCCGCGGTTGCGGGAGCTGTTCACCGCCTGGCCGGACAAGGCCCGCGACACGGTGGCCGACCTGCGGATGATCGCCGGGCGCTACCCGGACGACAGCCGGCTGGCCGCGCTGATCGGCGAGCTGGCCATGAAGAGCGCGGAGTTCGCCCGGCTGTGGGCGCAGCACTCGGTCCGGGGTTGCGCCTCGCACTCCCGGGAGTACCGCCATCCCGTCGCCGGCCGGCTGACGCTGACCGACGAACTCCTCGCCCTGACCGACGAGGGGCAGCGGATCGCGGTGTTCACCGCCGAACCCGGATCGCCCTCGGAAGCCGCTCTGGGGCTGCTCGCGCCGCCGCGTCAGGCGAACGGCAGGCCCACGTAGTTCTCCGCGATGCTGGTCGCGGCCGCGCGGGAGCTCGCCGTGTAGCGCAGTTGCGACAGCTGGAGCCGCCGGGCGAAAGCATCCGCCGACGGGTCCACGTGCAGCATCGACGTCATGTACCAGGAGAAGTGCTCGGCCCGCCACACGCGCCGCAGGCAGGTGTCCGAATAGGACTCGGCCAGCTCGGACCGCCCGTGGCGCAACAACTCCACCAGCGCCCGGGACAGCACCCGGACGTCGGCGACCGCGAGGTTCATGCCCTTGGCACCGGTGGGCGGGACGATGTGCGCGGCATCCCCGGCGAGGAAGAGCCGACCGTACCGCATGGGCTCGGTGACGAAACTGCGCATCGGCGTGATGCCCTTGTCCAGGATCGGCCCCTCGCGCAACACGAAGTCGTGTGCGTTCGTGGTGAGGCGGACGTCCAGTTCGGACCAGATCCGGTCGTCCGGCCAGTTCTCGATCTTCTCGTCGCTGGGCACCTGCAGGTAGAGCCGGGTGATCTCCGGCGAGCGCATGCTGTGCAGGGCGAAACCGCGCTCGTGGTGGGTGTAGATCAGCTCCTCGTGCGACGGCGGGGTCCGCGCCAGCACACCCAGCCACGCGAACGGGTACTCGCGGTCGAACGTGGTGACCGCATCCGCCGGGATCCGCGGCCTGCTGACACCGTGGAAGCCGTCGCAACCGGCGATCGCGTCGCACTCCAGGGTCCGCGCCGCCCCGTCGGCGTCGCGGTAGGTGATGCGCGGCCGATCGGTGTCCACGTCGTGCAGCTCGACGCCCGAGACCTCGAAGTGGACCGGATACCCCTTGGCCTCGTGCGCGGCGATCAGGTCCTTGACGATCTCCTGCTGGCCGTACACGGTGATCGACTTGCCGGTCAGCTCGGTCAGCGCGATCCGGTGGTCCTGACCGTCGAACCGGAGCGCGAAACCGTGGTGCGGCAGCCCTTCCGCGTCCAGCCGGTCCGCGACGCCGATCTCCCGCAGCAGCTCGACCGTCGGGTGCTCGCACACCCCGGCGCGCACCCGCTTCTCCACGTAGGCCCGGCTGCGCGCCTCCAGGACCACCGCGTCGACCCCCTCGGCGTGCAGCAGGTACGACAGCAGCAGACCCGCCGGCCCGGCGCCGATGATCCCGACCTGTGTGCGCGTCACCACGAACCTCCACGCTCCGCTGTTGCCGCACCCAGGATGGTGGCCGGCCGGGCTGGGGACCAGCACCGCTTCTGCCCAGTGGAAGCTCAGCGCTGCTGGGCGAGCCAGTCGTCGAACGTGGTCGGCGCGATCCGGGCATCCGCACCGGCCAGCATCACCTCCCCCGCCATCTCCGGGCCGAACTGCCCCCGCCACGTCGGCACGAACTTCGCCGCGCGGCCGCGTACCTGGTAGCTCCGGCGGGCCATGTCCACCAGGTCCTGCGGCTCCGGGCCCGCGAGGTCGAGACGGTCGCGCAGCGGGACGCCGCTCGCGACCTCGGCGAGGACCTCCGCCACGTCGGCCGGGGCGACCGGCTGGACCAGCAGCGGTGCGATGGACACGACTCCGTCGCGCTCGTTCCAGCCGGCCACCATCTCGGCGAAGTCGTGGAACTGCGTGGCCCGCACGATCGACCACGGAACCGGACCGCCGGCGACCAGGCGTTCCTGTTCGCGCTTGCCCGCGTAGTGCGCGTTGCCCTCGACACGGTCCACACCGAGGATCGACAGCAGCACGTGGTGCCGGACCCCGGCACGCTCCTCGGCCGCGAGCAGCCTCGCGGTGGTGTCACCGAAGTACGCCACCGTCTCGTCCCTGCCCAGCACCGGCCCGTTCGTGACGTCGACAACCACCGCCACCCCGTGCAACGCCTCGTCCAGCCCGGCACCGGTGGCGAGGTCGACGCCCAGCGCGCGGCTCATCCGCACCACCTCGTGGCCGTTGCGCTCCAGGGCGGCGGCCGTGCGGTGGCCGATGTTGCCGGTGGCACCGGCGACTGCGATACGCATGAGGTCTCCTATATTGCGGATAATGTAGGTCCACAATATCAGGGATAGACTGGTCGATGTGAAGCTGCCTTCGAGCACGGAATGGGTCCTGCACTGCGCCACCACCCTGGCGCAGCTCGAACCCGGCGCCACCGCGTCGACGGCGCAGCTCGCCGAGTACTTCGACCTCCCGGCGCCCTACCTCGCCAAACAGCTGAAATACCTGGTCAGGGCCGGGGTGCTGACCGCCACCACCGGCCCGCGCGGCGGTTTCCGGCTCGCCCGCCCCGCGGCGGAGATCACCCTGCTGCAGATCGTCGAGGCGGTCGACGGCGCCTCGTCACCCTACGAGTGCCGCGAGATCCGGCAGCAGGGCCGCGGCGCGCTGCCGCCCGAGGACTGCCGGAACACGTGCCTGCTGGCGGCGCGGATGAACGAGGCCCACGAAGCCTGGCGCGGCACGCTCGCGGCACAGACCCTGGCCGGCGTGCTCGCCGATCTGCCACCTTCGGCACCGGACCACACCCGCCGCGTGATCGCGGCCATCACCCCGGCCCGGAGGGGCTGACCGGTCAGCCCGGCTGCCGCAGCACCCGGGGCGCCCCCAGCGCCCGGGAAATCCCCCGCGCGGCCGCCCGCACGGCCGGCACCATCGAGCGGGGATCCGGACCGGCCGCCGGGATGACGATCGAGATCGCGGCCACCACCGCGTCGTCCGCCCCGTGGACCGGGGCCGCGACGGACAGCGACACCATCTCCACCTGCCGGTCGCTGATCACGTAGCCGTCGCGCCGCGCGTCGGCCAGTGCGCGCCGCAGCTCCTCGCCCGAGGTGATCGTCTTCGGCGTGTACTGGCGCAGCGGCGCGGACAGCACCGCCTCCTGCACCTCCGCCGGGGCGTGCGCGAGCAGCACCAGACCGACGCCGGTCGCGTGCGCGGCGAGCCGCCCGCCGGGCCGCGACACGATGCTGACCGCGTTGCGCCCGGAGATCCGCTCGACGTACACCACGTCCGGCGCGTCGAGCACCGCGAGCTGCACGTTCTCGTGCGTGGCCTCGTACAGGTCCTCCAGGAACGGCATGGCGGCGTCGCGCAGCACCGTGCCGCGCGGGGACAGCGAGGCGATCTCCCACAGCCACAACCCGATCCGGTACCGCCCGTCGTCCTGCCGCTCCAGCGCACCACGCCGCGCCAGCTCACCCACGATCCGGTGCGTGGTGGACAGCGGCAGCCCGGTGCGGCGGCTCAGCTCGGACAACGTCATCGCCGGCCGGTCCGGGGTGAAGGCACCCAGCACGTCGAGCACGCGATCGACCACCGAGGGCGCCTGCGCCGATGTGTGCCGCATCAGCCCAGGTTAACGGCCCCAGACCAGTTCGGCGGTCGCCACGATCCGCTCCAGCTTCGCCTTCTGCTCGTCCTGGGTCAGGTCGTTGCCCTCCTCGGTGGAGGAGAACCCGCACTGCCCGGACAGGCACAGCTGGTCGAGGTCGACGTACCGGGCGGCCTCGTCGATCCGCCGCCGCAGCACATCCACCGGCTCCAGCTCGCCGCGCTTCGTGGTGACCAGGCCGAGCACGACGTGCTTGCCCTTCGGCACGAACCGCAGCGGCTCGAACCCGCCGGAGCGTTCGTCGTCGAACTCCAGGAAGTAGCCGTCCACGTCCAGCTCGTTGAACAGCGCGTCGGCGACGAAGTCGTAGCCACCGGAGGCGACCCAGGAGGAGCGGAAGTTGCCGCGGCACAGGTGGGTGGTGACGGTCAGCCCCGCCGGCCGCCCGGCCAGCGCGGCGTTCATGGTCTTGATGTTGCGGACGTGCTGCCGGTCCGGGTCGCCGCCCATCTCGGCGACCAGCCGCCGCTGCGCCGGGTCGTTGAGGTAAGCCAGACTGGTGTCGTCGAGCTGCAGGTAGGTGCAGCCCAGCTCGGCCATTCCGGCGATTTCCTCGGCGTAGGCGGCGGCGAGGTCGGCGTAGAACTCCTCCAGGTCCGGGTAGACCTCCTCGGAGACCGCGCGCCTGCCGCCGCGGTAGTAGATCATGCTCGGCGACGGGATGGTCTGCTTCGGCGTCTGCGAGTCGTCCACAATGGACTCGAGGAAGGTGAAGTGGTCGCCGAAGATGGTCCGGCTCAGCCCGACCTTGCCGTCGACCTTCAGCCCGGCCGGGCTGAATTCGAGGTCCCCGGCCGCGTTGTGGAACTTGACGTGCAGCTTCTCGTCGCTGCGTGAGACGCCGTCGAGCTGGTAGATGAAGTCCATGTGCCAGGAGGCGCGGCGGAACTCGCCGTCGGTGGCCGACCGCAGCCCGACCTCCCGCTGCATCGCGACCACGTCCCGGATCGCCCGGTCCTCCACCGCCTTGAGGTCGTCGGCGCCGATCGCGCCGCGTACGAAGTCCTCGCGGGCCCGGTGCAACTCGGCGGGCCGCAGCAGGCTGCCCACGTGGTCGGCGCGGAACGGCGGTGTCGTGCGCGCAGTCATGCCCCGATCTTCGACCAGTCGGCGGCGCGGAGCAACCGTCAGCCGACGTGCACCAGCGGCCGCCGGCGCGGATCCGGCTCGGCGCGGCGCAGCACCTCGCGGGTGACCGGCGGGACGTCGCCGTCGCCGAAGATCAGGTAGCGCACGATGAACCGGAACGGGTTGCCCTCGGTCCAGGCGAAGTACACGTCCGGGCGGATGCCCGTGTGGTCGCGGACGTGCAGCAGGATCGCCGCGATGGCGTTGGCGATCGACGGGCTCTGCACGCGCAGGATCCGGTAGCCGTAGCGCTTCTCGCCGTGGACGTGCAGCGTGGACTGGAAGTCGGAGGCGTCGGAAATGGTCACCTCGAGGAAGATCGGCGTGGAATCGGCCGGGATGTGCATGTTCTCCCGTGCCTCGGCCTCCTTGTCCCGGTACTCGGCCTCGTCCCGGGCGTCCGGCTCGTTGGCGATGATCCGCACGTGCCCGCTGCGCACGGCCCGGTCCAGGATCCGCTGGGCGGCCGCGTCGAACCGGACCTCCTCGACCCGCAGCTCCAGCGAGCGGGTGGCGCGCGAGACCAGCGACGTGCTGATGATCGCGAGGATGAACAACGCGGCGATCTTCACCCCGTCCGGCCGCTCGACGATGTTCGCCATCGTCGTGTAGCCGAACACGACCGTGATGACGAGGTAGGCCACGAAGGCCGCGGTCCGCCGGCGCCGCCGCGCGGACAGCGTCACCGCCAGCGCGGCCGAGGAGATCAGCACCAGCACACCCGTCGCGTATGCGCCGCCCTGCGCGTCGACGCTGGCGTCGAAGATCCAGGTGATCAGGAACGCGGTCAGTGAGATCACCACGACCAGCGGACGGGTCGCCGCCGCCCAGCTCGGCGCCATGCCGTACCGGGGCAGGTAACGCGGGACGAGGTTGAGCAGGCCGGCCATCGCCGACGCCCCGGCGAACCACAGGATCGCGATGGTGCTCGCGTCGTACACCGTGCCGAAGGCGTTGCCGAGGTAGGCGTGCGCGAGGTAGGCCAGCGCGCGGCCGTTCGCCGGGCCGCCGGGCTCGAACTCCGCCTGCGGGATCAGCACGCTCGTGGTGAAGCTGGACACGATCAGGAACGCGCTCATGATCAATGCGGCCGTGGTGAGCAGGCGGCGGGTGTGCCGGATCCGCCCGGGCAGGTCGGGGCCGTGCACCAGCGGCATCACCGACACCCCGGTCTCGAACCCGGACAGGCCGAGCGCGAGCTTGGGGAAGACCAGCAGGGACACCCCGGCCATCACCCAGATGTTGCCGTGCTGGGCGAACAGCAGGTTCTTCCAGTCGACCACCAGGTGCGGGCTGCCGACGACGTGGGCGATCGCGGCGGCGACGACGACCGCGTTGAGCAGCAGGTACACCCCAACCAGGGCGACCGCGATCCCGATCGCCTCGGCGAAGCCCTTGAAGAACACCGCGCCCAGCGCGGCGATCAGCACCAGTGTGATCAGCAGGTTCTCGCCGTGCAGGAAACCCAGGTAGGGGTTCTCGCTGGCGTGCGCGGCCGCGTCGGCGGCGGACAGGGTGATCGTGATGACGAAGTCGGTCGCGGCGAACCCGAGCAGCACCAGGACCAGCAGCTTGCCCTTCCACCGGGACAGCAGCTTCTCCAGCATCGCCAGGGAGCCCTGGCCGTGCGGGCTCTCCTCGGCCACCCTCCGGTAGATCGGCAGTGCGCCGGCCAGCGTGAGCACGACCAGCACGATCGTCGCCACCGGGGACAGCAGGCCGGCCGCGAGCGCGGCGATGCCCGGCTGATACCCCAGCGTGGAGAAGTAGTCCACACCGGTCAGGCACATGACTTTCCACCACGGGTGCTCGCGCTCGGCCACGCGCCCATGATCCCCGCTCCCGCCGGGGACGCCACCTTCCCGGCCACAAGTGCCGGGAAAGCGGCGTTTGCCCCGATCAGGCGGGTGGTCCGAGCACCACCACCGAGTTGTGGCCGCCCATACCGAGCGACGACTTGGCGGTCAGACCGTCACCGACCGGCACGCGGCCGGTGAGCAGCTGCGGGTGCCCGGCAGCCACCGCGGGCGGCGCCGGGACGAACCCGCGGTCGTAGCCGAGCGCCGAGACCGCCACCTCGACCGCCGAGGCCGCGCACTGGCAGTGCCCGGTGAGCGGCTTGAGCGAGTAGATGCCCGTCGAGTTGCCGAACTCCTGCTCGAGGATCGTCGCCTCGGCCTGGTCGCACTGCCTGGTCCCCGGTCCGTGCGCGTTGAGGTAGCGGATCGCCGCGGCGGGCACCCCGGCGTTGGCCAGCGCGTCCTGGAAACACCCGCGCACCTGGCTCAGGTCCGGGTCCACGGAGGTCACGTGATACCCGTCGTGCGACATCGCACCACCCAGCGCGAGCGCGTAGGGCCGGGTCGCGTTCTTCGACAGCACGAACGCGACCGACGCCTCGCCCACCGGGAACCCGCGGCTGCCCTCCTGGAACGGGCGGCAGGCCTCGAGGGGCTCGATGTCGGTCACCGCCACCCCGAGCCGCACGAAGTGCAGGACGTTCTCCGGCGACGCGGAGACGTCGGTCGCGACGAACACCACGTCGTCGACGATGCCGGCGTCCAGCCACGCCTTCGCGGTGAGCAGACCGGCGTTGCCGGAGGCGCACATCGCGGAGACGTTCATCGCCGGGCCGTGGAACCCGAACTCCTGCATGAAGGTCGACATCGGTGTGGAGGGCATCAGCCCGAGGTACTCGCGGGGCCGCAGGTCGCAGTTGCGCTCGAGGTAGAACTGCCGCCACAGGTCCACGTCGCCGAGCACCGCGGCGTGCAGCAGGCCAACGCGCTTCCCGGGCCGCCAGCCACGCTCCCCCGCGTCGGCGATCGCCTCCCGGGCGGCGGCGCGCATCGCCCGCGCGAACCGGCTCGGTCCGTCGATCGGGTTACCACCATCGGGGATTTTCGCCACCCACCCCGGCTCATCCGGATGCGCACCGTAACCAGATTCCAGGCCGGCCGCCGGTTTGCCGGACTTCAGGCCGTCCCAGAGATGCTCCCGGCCCCACCCGTATCCGGTGACGGCCCCGATTCCGCAGATTGCCATTTCCCGCGAGTCCATCGCACTCGCCCCTCCTTTGTGGTTGCAACTACGATCCGTTCCGGGGAACGGATCCGTCTCAAGGGAACGTCGGCGGGGCACCCGGCCACAATCGGGAGCAGCGCGTCGGCCGAGATTGATCCGTCCACAGGACGGCGATACCGCCGAATGGTGTAATCGAACTACAGAACCTGAGCGGCGGATCGGACGAAAAATGGAGCCAAACGCCACCTCCGGCGAAGGCGTGTCCGGCCTGTCCGTCGATCAGGAACAAGTGATCGACCTGGCACTGTCGGCCGATCGCGCCGTGATCTGGAGCTACGACCTCGAGGCGGAGGTGCTCGCCTGGCAGCCCGGCCTCGACCGGCTGCTGGCCGTGCCCGGAGCGCCCGAGTCCGAGGTCCGCGCCCGGCTCGCCGAGCTGGTCGAGCCGTTGCTGCTGGCCGCCCGCACCGCACCGGTGTGGCACGACCTGGAGCTCGAGCAGCCGTACCTGACCCCGGCGGGGGACTCACGCTGGATGCAGCTGCGGGCACGCAGCCATGCGGGCGGGATGTTCGGCATCGCCACCGATGTCACCGACCGGCACGAGGACCGCCGCGAACTGGCCGACCTCGCCGACCGCTACCGCCTGCTGGTCGAGCTGAGCCCGGACGCGATCGTGGTGCACCAGTACGGCGTGCTCACCTACGCGAACCCGGCCGCGGTCCGGTTCATCGGGGCACAGACCGCCTCCGAGATGCTGGGCAGCCCGATCACGCGGTTCGTGGACCCGCCGTCCGTGCCGTCGATACTGCGCCGGATCGCCGGGCTGAACGAGCCGGGGGCCACCTCGGAGCCGGCGGAGGCCGTGCTGACCAGGCTGAACGGCGAACGCTTCACGGTCGAGTCGGTGTCGGTGCGCACCACCTGGGAGGGCAAGCCGGCCTTCCAGGTGATCATGCGGGACATCAGCGCGCAGCGGGCCGCCGAGGCCGCGCTGCGCTACCAGGCCGCCCTCGTCCAGCACGTCAGCGACGCGATCATCGCCACCGACGCGCATGGGCTGGTGACCAGCTGGAACCCGGCCGCCGAGGCCATTTACGGCCGCCCCGCCGACGAGGCCCTCGGCCAGGCGGTCGGCCGCCTGGTCGGGGCGCCACTGGACCCGGGTGAGGTGCTCGCGCACGGCGGGGTCGCGCAGGCCACGCACCGAGCGGCCGACGGGTCGGCGCTCGCGGTGCGGGTCTCGGCAGCCGAGATGGACGACGGCTATGTGCTGGTGTGCGCCGATGAGACGGCCCGCCGCCGGGCGGAACGCCAGTACAGCACGGTGGTGGCCGCGCTGGACGAGGGAGTGCTGGTGATCGGGCCGGACGGCCGGATCATGTCGGCGAACCCGGCGGCCCAGCACATCCTCGGGATCAGCGAGGCGCAGCTGGTGTCCACGCGACCGGACAGGTGGCCGCTCTACGACGAGGACGGCCGCCGCCTCGACCCGTCGGAGTACCCCTCCGCACAGCTGCGCCGCGGCAGCGGGCCGCAGCAGGGGCGGGTGATGCGCACCAAGCGCGCGGACGGCCGGATCGTCTGGCTGTCCCTGTCGTGCCGGGCGATGAACCCGGAGGACATGGCGTCCTCGGCGTTCGTCGTGTCGTTCACCGACATCACCGAGCGCAGGGCGATCGGCGAGCGGCTCGCGCACGACGCCACCCACGACCCGCTGACCGGCCTGGCCAACCGCACGCTCGTCCTGCAACGGCTCACCGCGGCACTGCGGGAGAAGGGCTACGGCACCACCGCGGTGCTGTTCATCGACCTGGACAAGTTCAAGGTCATCAACGACTCGCTGGGCCACACGGTCGGCGACCGGGTGCTGCAGATCGTCGGGGAGCGGCTGCGGCACGCGGTGCGCGCGGGGGACGTGGTGGGCCGGCTCGGCGGTGACGAGTTCGTGGTGATCGCGTTCGGGGTGCACGACGAGTCCGGGGTGCGGGCGCTGACCCACCACATCCGGGACGCGGTGACCACCCCGATCTCGGTCGACGGGCGGCGGCTGCACGTCGACGCGAGCATCGGCATCGTGATGACCGGTCCGGGCGACCAGCGCGACGCCGACGAGCTGCTGCGGGACGCGGACGTGGCGATGTACCACGCGAAGACGCTGGGCCGGGGCCGCTACGAGTTCTTCGACGTCGAGCTGCGCATGCGGATGCAGCGGCGGCTGCGCCTGGAACAGGACCTGCGTGACGCCGTCCGGCACGGCCGGCTGTGGGCGGCCTACCAGCCGGTGGTCGACCTGCGCACCGACGAGGTGGTGGCGGTCGAGGGCCTGCTGCGGTGGACGCACCCGGTGCACGGGCCGATCTCGCCCGCCGAGTTCATCCCCCTCGCCGAGGAGAGCGACCTGATCAACCTGCTCGGCTCGCACATCTTGCGGGAGACGACGCGGGAGGTCGCGCGCCGCCGGGCGGGTGGCGTCAAGGTCGCCCTGAAGATCAATCTGTCGACCCGTCAGCTCGACGATCCGGCACTGGTCCTGGCGGTCGAGGAGGCGCTGGCGGTGACCGGCCTGCCGGCGGACGCGCTGTGCCTGGAGATCACCGAGAGCGCGTTGATGCGGGATTCGACGGTCACCAGCAAGACCCTGGCCGCGCTGCGGGAGATCGGGGTCTGCCTGGCGATCGACGACTTCGGCACCGGTTACTCCTCGCTCGCGCAGCTACAGCGGCTGACGCTGGACACGCTGAAGATCGACCGATCGTTCATCACCGGTCTGGGTGAGAGCGGGGACGCGGAGGTGATCGTGACCAGCATCATCGCCATGGCCCACGCCGTGCACCTCACCGTGGTCGCCGAGGGCGTGGAGAACGCCAAGCAGCTGGACATCCTCAAGCGGCTCGGCTGCGACCAGGCCCAGGGCTACTACCTGGGCAAGCCGCTGCCGGCCGGCGAGCTGTGGTCCTGATCCCCGGTGCGGCTGCCGCGGAAGGTGTACCGGTAGCCGCTTGGTGAGACGCCGAGCGCGGCCTGCAGGTGCTGACGCAGCGAGCCGGCGCTGCCGAACCCGGCCTCCTCGGCGACCCGCTCGATCGGCAGGTCGGTCTCCTCCAGCAGCTGACGGGCGCGTTCGACGCGCTGCTGGGTCAGCCACTGCCCCGGCGAGAGGCCGACCTCCTCGCGGAACCGGCGGGTGAAGGTGCGCACGCTCATGGACTCGCGGGCGGCCAGCTGCCGCAGCGTCACCGGCCGGTGCAGGTTCGCCAGTGCCCAGGCGCGGGCCGCACCGGTCGAGGACGTCGCCGGCTGCGGAACCGGCCGCGGGATGTACTGGGCCTGGCCGCCCTCGCGGTGCGGCGCGACGATCGTGCCGCGCGCGACGTCGTTGGCGACCGCGGCACCGTGGTCGCGGCGGATCATGTGCAGGCACAGGTCGATACCGGAGGCGACCCCGGCCGAGGTGAGGACGTTGCCGGACTCGGTGTAGAGCACGTTCGGGTCGACCTGCACGCGCGGGTAGAGGGTGCGCAGGTCGTGGGCGGACCGCCAGTGCGTCGTGGCCGGGCGGCCGTCGAGCAGCCCGGCGGCGGCCAGCACGAACGCGCCGCTGCAGTTCGACGCGATCCGGGTGCCCGGCCGGATGGCGGCGAAGGCGTCCGCGAGCGGCCCCCGCAGCGGCCCGCCGGGCTGCGGGCCGTAGTCCGCGTCGGAGGAGGTGACGATGATCGTGTCGGCCTCGGCGAGGGCATCGAGACCGTGGTCGACGTTGATGGTGAAGTCGGCGTCGGTGCGCACCACCCCCGGGTACAGCGTGCAGGTGCGGACCTCGTACAGCGTCCGGCCGCCGTCCCTGGCCTGCCCGAACAGGCGGTGCACGATCCCCAGCTCGATCGGCAGCAGGCCGTCGCGGACCAGCACCGCGACCCGGTGGCGGCCGTCGTCGGAGAAAACCGTCATGGCCCGATCCTGACACACACTGTCCACCGGGCCACTCGTGGCGATGCTCCCGCGGGCGGACCCTGGAGCCATGAACGTGTTGTGGATCTTCGCCCACCCGGAAGGACGCTCGCTCAACGCCGCACTGCGGGACGAGGGCCTCGCGGCCCTGGCGGAGCTCGGCCACTCCTGCCAGGTCTCCGACCTGTACGCGATGAAGTGGAACCCGGTCGTCGACTACGACGACTTCGGGCACGACCCGCGCGAGCGGATGCGGGTCGCCGCCGCGTCGCAGGAGGCGTACCAGTCCGGCCGGCTGCCCGCGGACATCCAGGCCGAGCAGGAGAAACTCGCCTGGGCGGACGCGGTCGTGGTGCAGTTCCCGCTGTGGTGGTACGGGATGCCGGCCATCCTCAAGGGCTGGTTCGACCGGGTGCTCGTCAAGGGCCTGGGCTACGGCATCAGCGCGGACGACGGCACCGTGCTGCGCTACGGCGACGGCCGGCTCACCGGCAAGCGGGCGATGGTGGTGACCACGGTCGGCGCGCGCCCGTCCAGCATCGGCCCGCGCGGTGTCAACGGGGACCTCGACGACCTGCTGTTCCCGTTGCACCACGGCGCGTTCTGGTACACCGGCATGGCGCCGCTGCCGCCGTACCCCGTGTTCAGCGCCGACCGTCTGGACGAGGCGGGGTACGCCGCGGCCGTCGACGGGCTGCGGGACCGGCTCCGCACGCTGCCGACCGCGGAGCCGATCCCGTTCCGCCACCAGAACGGCGGCGACTACGACGAAAACCTGGTGCTACGCGCCGATCTCGCGCCGGGCCGGTCGGACCTGCGCGTGCACCTGCGCGACTGAGACGATCATGAGCAGCGCGCTCACCACGGCGGGCGACCGGAACCCGAACCCGGCCTCGATCGCGAGCCCGCCGAGCGCGGGGCCGAGCGTGTTGCCGACGTTGAACGCGGCCGTGGTGAAACCGCCGGCGAGCGCGTTGCCCGGCGCCTGGTAGAAGACGCGCGAGGTCAGCGCGGGCGCGAGCCCGAAGGCCAGCATTCCCTGCACGAACACCAGGACCAGCGTGACCACCGCGCTGGACGCGCACACCGCGAGCACGGCCCAGCCCACGGCCAGTGCGGTGGTGCCGGCGAGCAGAACGGTGCGTGGCCGGGCGTCGGCGACGCGGCCGCCGAACACGATGCCGGCGCACGCACCGGTGCCGAACAGCACCAGCGAGCCCGGCACCCACGCGCCCGGCAGCCCCGTCACCTCCGTGACCAGCGGCGCGAGGTAGGTGAACGAGGCGAAGGTGGCGCCCTGGACGAGCGCGTTGGTGGCGTAGGTGAGCAGCAGCGGGCAGCGCAGCAACGGGCGGACGGCGGTCGCTGTGGTGTCCGGTTTGGACACCGGGATGGTGCGCACGACGGCGAGCGTGGCCGCGACGGCCAGTGCGGCCACGGCCCAGAACGCGGAGCGCCAGCCCCACGCCTGGCCGAGCACGGCACCGCCGGGCACGCCCGCCACGCAGGCGAGGGTGACGCCGCCCATGAGGACGGACATCGCCCGGCCCTTGGCGTCCGTCGCGACGAGTCCGACGGCGACCGTGGTGGCCAGCGCCCAGAACCCGGCGTTGGCCACTGCCGCGACGATCCGCGTGCCGAGCAGGACGGCATAGCTGGCGGTGAGCGCGCCGAGCACGTGCGCGGCGGCGAAGACCACCAGGAACGCGGTGACGGCGCGGCGTTGCGACCAGCGCCGGGCGAGGATCGCGAGCAGCGGCGCGCCGACGATCATCCCGATCGCGAACGCCGAGGTCAGGTACCCGGCGTCGGCGATCGAGACCCCGAGGTCGGCGGCGATGTCCGGGACCAGGCCGGACAGCATGAACTCCGAGGTGCTCTGGGCGAAGACGGCGAGCCCGAGCAAGTACACGGCAAAGGGCATGACAAAGCTCCCGAGTCGGAAAACAGAAGTAGCGGGGTGATCCGCTAGCTTCTGTCCGACTCGGGGCTGCTCACGTGCGCAGGGTACGTGCCCGCGGGCGCGGTGATCGACTCATTTTCCGGTGAACCGGCGCAGGTCCTCGATCTCGGCGGTGAGGTCCGGCAGGGGCGCGAAGGGCTGCACGTCGATGCGGTCCCCGGCACGGGTCCAGGTGCCGGCGACACGGCCGTCGACGAGGACGGCCGCCTTGATGATGCCGCCGCCGGGGTGGACGAGTTTCCGGTGTTCCGGGGCCACCGCGTGGTCGCGGGTGCGCCAGCCGAGCAGGTACTCGTCGAAGGCGGGGAGCAGGCGCACCACCGGCCCGGCCTCCCTGGTGTCTGCTGTGGAGGGTTGCCAGGCGGTTCTCAGCGGGGCGAGCGGCAGTCCCGACCAGGCGGCGAGATCCGCCGGCCCGGCCGGTTCGTGGGCTGCCCGGTACCGGGCGACGAGGCGTTCGAGCGCCCCGTCGCGCGGCCGGGTCGGCAGCGGTGCGCCCAGCCAGTCGGCGGCGTGCACGTAGGTCGGTTTGCCCGCCCGCTCCGGCCCGAGCACGACGAGCCCTTCGGCGGCCGCGAGCATCGCCAGGTGGACGATCGCCTGCCCCCCGGCACCGAGCCGTTCGCCGAGTTCGGCCTTGGTGAGCGGGCCCTGCCCGGCGAGGGCGGTGGCCGCCCTGGCCGGCTCCGCCCGGTCCACGCCGAGTTGCCGGAGCCTGCGGAGCGAGTGGGCGGGGTTCGGTTTGACCAGCGGGTACAGCCAGTCCAGGTCGTCGCGGGCCACGAGGTGCAGGGTGCCGCGCGGCCCCCAGCAGCGGACGAGATCGCCTTGGCGGCGCGCGGTTTCCAGTTCGGCGGCGGTCGCGCCGGGGACCCGGGCGCGCAGCGCGAGCGGGACGGCGGCCGGGTCCTGCGCCTGCACGGCCAGGAGGTGACGCACGGCGCCGACGAGGCCGAGGGTGTGCGTCCGGTCGAGGAGCTGAGCGGCGACCCGCCGGCGCCGTGCGTCCATGCGAGCAGGCTACCGGCGCCGCCGCTCGGCGTTGTCGAACTTCCGCACCGCGAACTCGTACGCCTCGTCCAGCAGTTTCCGGGCGGCGGGCCAGGTGCGGTCGGGGTTGATCACGCAGACCCAGTGCTGCCCGGCGTAGACGGGGTGCGGGAACAGCACGTCCAGAGCGGTCACGTCGTAGTCCCCAGGCGGCACGATCTCGCCGAACCGGTCACGCGTCAGGGCGATGTTGAGCCGGAAGACCCCGGGCCGGTCGAGGTTCGAGGCGTTGTCGAACTTGGTGTCCGCGGTGACGATGGTCGCCCACGGCATCTGCCGTTGGGGTGGCAGATCACCCTTGGGGTCGTACAGGGCGAAGGAGGCCCCGTTCGCCTCGGCGAGCCGGGTACCGGGAAAGGCGGCCAGTTCCTGTCGAATGTCTTCGAGATCCACTGAACCAAGGAAGCACGATACGGATGATCGATGTGCGGCACAAGTGATCTACTTCACAGAAGTTTCTGGTGTGGACCGACCAGCTGGTGGGCCTGCTCGGCGCCCAGCGCGGGTTCGGTGTGCACGACCGCAGCGGTCAGCCGCGGGACGCGCCAGGTCAGCCTGCGCTCGACCTGGTGCGCGAGGTGGTGCGCCGCGGTGACGCTCAGCGCCGGGTCCACGGCGACGGACAGTTCGGCGCGAAGGCTGTGCCCGATCCAGCGCATCCGGACCTCACCCGCGGCCCGTACCCCGTCCACCTCGCCGGCGACGCGCTCGACCAGGTCGACCGTGGCGGGGTCGACCGCGTCCAGCAACCGCCGGAACACCTCCTTCGCCAGGTTGCGCAGCACCAGCAGGATCACGGCGGTGATGACGAGCCCGACGATCGGGTCGGCCATCGGGAACCCGAGCGCGACGCCGGCCGCGCCGAGCACCACCGCCAGCGAGGTGAACCCGTCGGTGCGGGCGTGCAGCCCGTCCGCGATCAGGGCTGCCGAGCCGATGCGGCGGCCGACCGTGATGCGCCACCGGGCGACCAGCTCGTTGCCGAGGAACCCGATCACACCGGCCACGGCGACCACCCACAACCCGGTGACCGGCCGCGGGTCGGCGAGGCGCCGGACGGCCTCGAAGCCGGCCAGCACCGCCGACGCGGCGATGATCAGCACGACGAGCACCCCGGCGAGGTCCTCGGCCCGGCCGAGCCCGTAGGTGAACCGGCGGCTCGCGGCACGGCGGCCGAGTGCGAAGGCGACACCGACCGGGAGCGCGGTGAGTGCGTCCGCGAAGTTGTGGATGGTGTCGCCGAGCAACGCGACCGAGCCGGTGAACAGCACGACCACCGCCTGCGCGACGGCGGTGCCGAACAGCGCCAGGAACGACCGGACGAGCGTGCGCATGCCACGCTGGCTGGTTTCCAGCGCGTTGTCGAACCGGTCGGCGCTGTCGTGGCTGTGCGGCGTGAACCGGTGGCGCAGCCGCGCCCACGGCGATCGGTGACCGTGCCCGTGCTCACCCACGGGCCGATGCTCGCACGCTGGGGGATCGCTGTCGATCGCCCGGTTGCGGCACGATGGGCTCCGCCGGCTTCCGCGGGACGCCCCAGCCGGGTGCGACCCCGGAACCCCGGGCCGGACCGCGGGCCAGGAACCCTCGGGGCCGCACGGTCGTCGTACTGCCATGAGGATCGGTGAACTCGCCCGGCGGAGCGGGGTCAGTGTCCGCGCGTTGCGCCACTACGAAGCCGAGGGCCTGCTGGTCCCGGGCCGGTCCGGCAACGGCTACCGGGATTACGGCGAGGACGCCGAGGAGCTGGTCCGCCAGATCCGCGAGCTGATCGAGTCCGGGCTGCCCACGCGGCTCATCCGGGAGGTGCTGCCCACCGCGGACTCGGCGCTGTGCCCGCCCATGGTGGAACAGGTAGCCGGGTACCGCGACCAGCTCAACCGGCGGATCGAGTGCCTCACTCGCACGCGTGACGCGCTGAACACCTACCTCGCTGCGGTGCACGCTTGACCCTCACGCCTGCGTGAGGGTCCTAGCGTCGAAGCCGTGAGAGCTTTGCTGCAGACATCGTTCGACGGTCCCCAGGACCTGCAGGTGTCCGAGGTGCCCGTGCCGTCACCGGGGCCCGGCGAGCTGCTGGTCCGTGTCACCGCGGCGGGGGTGAATTTCGCCGACGTGATGCAGACCCGCGGCACCTACGAAGGCGGTCCGACACCGCCCTACGTCGCCGGGTTCGAAGCGGCCGGCGAGGTCGTCGCGCGGGGCCCGGGAGCCGGCGGCCCCGAACCAGGCACGCACGTCATCGGCGCCGGGTCAGGGGCGTTCGCCGAGTACGTGGTGATGCCCGCCGCCGCGGCCGCGCCGGTCCCGGACGGTTGGACCGGCGAGCAGGCGCTCGGCCTGGTCTTGAACTGGGCGACCGCACTGGCGGCGCTGCGGCCGCTCGGACGCCTCGCCGCCGGGGAGACAGTGCTGGTCCACGCCGCCGCTGGCGCTGTCGGGCAGGCCGCGGTGCGGATGGCGAAGCACTACGGCGCCACCGTGATCGCGACCGCCTCACCGGCCAAGCACGAGGCGGTGCGAGCGCTGGGCGCGGACCACGTGCTCGACTACCACGGCGACGTCGCCGCCGAGCTGCAGCGCCTGGGCGGGGCCGACCTGGTGCTGGAGTCGATCGGCGGCGCGACCTTCCGGGACAGCCTCGCCGCGGCGAAGCGGATCACCGGCCGGGTCGTGGTCTTCGGCATGGCGGCCGGAGAGGCGGCGATCACCAACCGGGACCTGAACTTCGCCCACCCGGTGCAGGTGATGGGCCTGCACATCGGCGTGCTGAGCGAAGCCGCGCCCCGGATGTTCGACGAGCTGCTGCGCGAGCTGGCCGCGCTGCGCGCCGCCGGGGTGTACCCGCCGGGACAACCGACGGTGCACGACCTCGCCGAGGGACCGAAGGTGCTCGCCGCAGTGGAATCACGAGCCACCGTGGGCAAGCAGGCGCTGCGCCCCTGATTCATGGCGCCGCGGTCCTGGCCGCGTGCTCGTGTCCCTCCGGATGCGAGCATCGCGAGGCGCCTGCCGACGGTAGGCCCCTTGCCCCACCGGCCGCGGCGGGTAGGTGGAGGCGGCCGTCCTGGACTTCGGCGATCTGGTCGACGGCCGTCAGGTGACTGCGGTCGTGGGTGACCAGAACGGTGGCGGTGGCCTGCTGGTGGGTGAGTCGGGTGATCACGTCGATGACGGCGGCGCCTCGTTCGTGATCGAGGGCGCTGGTGGGCTCATCGACCAGGAGGACGGTGGGGTCGTTCATCAGGGCCCGGGCGATGTTGACGCGCTGGCGCTGGCCGCCGGAGAGCTGATGGGGCCGCCGGTGGCCGTGGTCGGCCATGCCGACGGCCTCGAGCAGTTCCATGGCCCGGGTGCGGGCCGTGCGAGGCTTGCGGCCGTTGATCTGGGCCATGACCTGAAGCTGTTCGGCGGCGGTGAGGGAGGGCAGCAGGTTGGGCTGCTGGAAGACGATGCCGATCTTCCGGCGGCGAAGGTCGGTGAGGTCTGCGCGGGTCAGGCCGGTGGTGGTGTGGCCGTCGATGGTCACGGTGCCGGTGTCGGGGGTGATCAGGGTGGCGGCGACAGCGAGGAGGCTGGACTTGCCGGAGCCGGAGGGGCCGACGACCGCGGTCAGGGTGCCCTTCGGCACTCGCAGGGTGACCTGGTCCAGGGCAGTGAGGCGGTTCTCGCCGTCGGGGTAGGTGAGGGTGACGTCGGTCAGGTTGAGGCTCATCGGGTGCTCCCGAGGGCGGTCAGCGGGTCGACGGAGGTGATGCGGCGGATGGACATGGCGGCACCGAGCGCGCCGAGCGCGATCATCACGACGGCCGGGATCAGGACGGTGGCGGGGGTGAGGAGGAACGGCACGGCCGACCCGGCCACGAGCGCGCCCAGCCCTGCGGCGATGCCGATGCCGGTGAGGGTGCCGCCGGTCAGCAGGATCACCGCTTGCCCGAGGGCGTCCTTGAGGAGGTTGGCGGTGGAGGCGCCCAGTGCTTTGAGGACGGCGACATCGCCACTGCGCTGGATGGTCCACACGGTGAAGAAGGCGCCGATGACCAGGGCGGAGATCGCGAACAGGAAGCCCCGCATGAGCTGCAGGGAGCCATTTTCGGAGGTGTAGGAGCCGATCGCGGACAGGGAGTCGTCCTTGACGACCGTTTCGGTGGCCGCGGCCGCGTCGGCGGCGCCGAGGTCGGAGCTGGAGGTGGTGGTCAGGGCGATGACGGTCGCGGACACCCCGTCGGTCTTGCCGGTGGGGGGCGCGATCTTCTGCCAGGCGTGCAGGCTGGTCCAGATGACCGGGGTGTGGCTGAAGAAGGCGTCCCCGCTCACGGCGGCGACGGTCAGCTTCTGCCCGGCGAGGGTGAAGGTGTCGCCGGTCGTCACGCCGAGGTCGTCGGCGGCGGTGGTGGACAGGACCGCTGCCTGGTCGTCGAGCTTGTTGCCGTCGGGGGCGAGCGCGGATCCGGGCTGCACGCCGAAGGCCGAAACGCCGGTGCTCTTGTTGCCGGCGCTGGCCTTGGTGGTGGTGATGCCCAGCGGTTCGGCGCTCCTCACGCCGGGTGTCTTGGCCCACTGCTGCCACTGACTGTCGGTGACGGTGGAGGTGGAGTACGACAGTTTCTCGCCCTCGCCGGGCGCGGCGAAGGCGATCTTGTCCGCGGGCAGGCCGGTGATCGCGGAGATGTTCTGCTCCCGCAGACCGGCCGTCAGCCCGGACAACAGCCCGACCAGCAGGGTGATCAACACGATCACGGTTCCCATCAGGGCGAAGCGCCCCTTGGCGAACTTCAGGTCTCTCCAGGCGACGAACACGGCTTGGGCCTGCCTTTTCACGGATTGTCACGGGACGGAAGCGGGATGACTCCCATCGTCGCCGGCAGGCCCCGCCCGGGCATCTGGCCCAGGGCAGCACTTGCCGCACCGAAAGGCGGCACGCCGGTTGTAACTTTCGGTAGAGGTCCGACCGAGTGCTTCTCCCTAGGCTGGAGGGATCGTGAACACCACTCCCCCCGCCCTGACCCCGACCACCCGCGCTCTGGCCTGGTGCCTGCACTTGCTGGTCGTCGGCTTGCTCGCACTGGCCGCCGGCCGGGCCATCGCCGACCACCGACCGCAAGCCGGGCTGATCGCCGCGACGGCTGTGGCGTGCGCCGTGCTCTCGGCCGCCGGTCCTGTGCTGCCCCGCGTGCGCGGGTCGCGGCGGGCAGCAGCGGTGTGGCTGGCCGCCGTGGGCGCCTTCTGGCTGGTGCTGCTGGCCCTGTCCGCCGACGCGGTGTGGGTGGCGTTTCCGCTGTACTTCCTTCAGCTTCACCTGCTGTCCCGCCGCGCCGGACTGGCGGCGGTGGCGGTCACGGCGGTGGTGGCCGTCGCCGGCTACGCCACGCACCAGGGTTCCTTCAGCGCGGCCATGGCGCTGGGGCCGGCCCTCGGCGCCGCCGTAGCGGTCGCGGTGGTGTGGGGTTATCAGGCCCTGTACCGGGAGAGCGAGCAGCGCAGGCGCCTGATCGAAGAGCTCACCGCCACCCGTGCCGATCTGGCCGGCGCCCAGCACGCCGCCGGGGTGCTGGCCGAACGTGAACGCCTGGCCCGCGAGATCCATGACACCCTCGCCCAGGGCCTTTCCAGCATCCAGCTGCTGCTGCTCGCTGCCGCACGCGCCCTGCCGCGGAAACCGGAGAACGCCGCCCGCTACGTCGACCAGGCACGGCAGGCCGCGGTGGACAACCTCGCCGAGGCTCGCCGTTTCGTCGCCGCCCTCGCCCCGCCGGCGCTGGAGGGCACCACCCTTGCCGGCGCCCTGGAGCGCTTGTGCACTACCACCAGCACCCGGCACCGGCTCACCGCACGCTTCCACCTCACCGGTGAGCCGGTACCGCTTGCCACCGCGCACGAGGTCGCGCTGCTACGCGTCGCCCAGTCCGCGCTGGCCAACGCCGTCCGCCACGCCGAAGCTGCTACCGCCGAAGTCACCCTGAGCTACCTCGGCGACCACGTCGCCGTGGACATCGTCGACGACGGACGTGGCTTCGACCCGGACCAGCTTCCCGCCACGGACCCCGAGGCCGGCGGATTCGGGCTGGCCGCCATGCGCGCCCGGGTGCACGCCCTCGGCGGCATCCTCACCGTCGAATCCGCCCCCGGCCACGGCACCGCGCTGGCCGCCCAGCTCCCCGTGACCCCCGTTCCCGAGAACCAGCCCGAGGCCCACCCGTGACCGATACCCCGATCCGCCTGCTCCTGGCCGACGACCACCCCGTCGTACGGGCAGGGCTGCGCGCCGTACTGGAAACCGAAGACGGCATCACCGTGGTGGCCGAGGTCGCCACCGCCGAGGAGGCCATCACCCGCGCCGCCCAAGGCGACATCGACGTCGTCCTCATGGACCTCCAGTTCGGTAAGGGCCTGAACGGTGCAGCGGCCACCGCCGCCATCACCGCACGTCCGCAAGCCCCCCGTGTGCTGATCGTCACCACCTACGACACCGATGCCGACACGGTCCCCGCCATCGAAGCCGGGGCCACCGGCTACCTCCTCAAGGACGCCCCACCCGAAGACCTGGCCGCTGCCGTGCGCACCGCCGCCAGGGGCCGCACCACGCTGGCGCCCACGGTCGCGGACCGGCTGATCAACCGGCTGCGCACGCCAGGCACCGCCCTGACCCGGCGCGAGACCGAAGTGCTCACCCTGGTCGCCGACGGCCTGTCCAACCAGGCCATCGGCGAGCGCCTGCACCTGACCGAAGGCACCGTCAAATCCCACTTGGCGCGCATCTACGCCAAACTCGACGTCGAGTCGCGCACCGCCGCCGTCGCCGCCGCCACCGGCCTCGGCCTCATCCGCCGCTGATCCGTGGGCGCCGACGACAGTGCCCGGGTGAACGGCTACCACTGGACGTCCTGACGGTGCCCTGATTGCGGCCAACCGCAACCAGGCCGAACGCAAAACAGCCCCCACCTTGCTCGGTGGGGGCCGTTTGTGCTGCTAAAAGCGGTGGCCAGGGCCGGGGTCGAACCGGCGACCTTCCGCTTTTCAGGCGGACGCTCGTACCAACTGAGCTACCTGGCCGGAAACGCCGGCTGAAGCCAGACGCTGAAGCGACCCTGACGGGACTCGAACCCGCGACCTTCGCCGTGACAGGGCGACGCGCTAACCAACTGCGCCACAGGGCCATATGTACTTGTCTTGCGTACTCCCAACGGGATTCGAACCCGCGTTGCCGCCTTGAAAGGGCGGAGTCCTAGGCCGCTAGACGATGGGAGCCCGGCCGGTTCGGGTGACCGACCGACCGCGCTCTCAGGTCCCCCTGGGAGCGATTACAAGCATAGGACACCTCCAAATCGCCCTTCCACCCGGTATCCCTTAACGCAAGAACCCGGTGCTGACCAGCAGAAATGCCACTTCAGGGACCACGGCGGAGCGCGCCGGCCCCGCGGACGGCGGCGCCGTGGCTCCGGCACCGCCGACCGAGGCGCGCAGGCGTGCCGTCACCCCAGCGCGGCCAGCGCGGCGACCAGCTGCGCGCGCTCCGCCTCCGTCAGGACCTCGAGCAGCTCCCCCATCCGCTCGTCCGTCAGCGCCTGCGCCCGCAGCCAGCGGTCGTCCAGGTCCGGCCGCCGCCGGGCGTGGGCGATCAGCTCGTCGGCCGCATCCGGAGACCACGCGGTGCGCAGCAGCCGCTCGCGCCCGCCCTCCGGGTCGGCCACCGCCGCCTCCGGCACCGTCAGCCCCACCGCGCGCAGGGCCGCGAAGTGCAGTCCTCCGCGGTACTCGCGCAGCACCATCAGCCCGTGCCCGATCCGCGCGACCGGGTCGGACGGCCACGCGACCTGCCGCCACCCCGCGAACAACGCCAGCCCGCTCGCGTCCGCCGCGTCCACCAGCCGGGGCAGCAACTCCGCCAGCGACGACGCCCGCAGGTGCGTCTTCGACCACCGGGCCAGCGCCTCGGTGTAGGCCGAAACCGCCGCCGCCGCGCCGATGGCCGCCGTCGCCGGCGGCAGGACCAGGTCGATGATCCATCGGGGGAAGATGCCGAACAGCTCGGCGACCACGGCGGGCGGCGGATCACCCAGCACCGCGGACCGCCCCCGGAAGTACAGCGCGCGCTGCGCCAGCCCCACTTCGCGCTCCACCTCCGCCAGTTCCGGCGAGGTCATGAACTTCCCGCCCCACACCTGCACCGCGGACCGGATCTCGCGCGCGGTTTCCACCGTCATGGTTCGCTCCCTTCGTTTGGTAACACTGTTACCATAACTCCGCCGGGAGCGTGTGCACAGTTGGGCCACCGTCGACGTGACGGTAATTATGCCGACAACACGGGAAGTTGGTGAAAAATTGTTTGCCCCGGACGGGGCGGCGCCGGTATCTTTCCGGTCCTGGGGGGGTCAGGGGTGCGGCCAGGGGGCGCACCCCTGACCTGATTTCACCTCTGCACCGGATTCACGCCGTCGTCGTCCGGCGCCAGGCCCAGCATGTCCAACAACAGGGCACAGTCCTGTGCGTCGATCGCGCCCGCGGCCACCGCCAGCCGGGCCCGCCGCACCTGGTCGTCCGAGACGCGTGGCGCGTCAGCCTGTCCCGCGCGCTGCGCCGGCACACCGGTCCCGACCGGATCGCTGCCTTCGTAGCGAAGGAGGAACTGCCGAACTTCCACAGACCCGCTCATGGCTCCTCCTGGAAGGACTGCCGGACCAAACAACTGGCGCGAGGCTAGCGAGCGGAACACCGGCGCCGCAGCCCCCCGCAGAGTGAACCTGTGAATACGCAACGTTCCCATTCCGCGGGACTCCGAGATGAACGGGAGGTGACGCCACAATGGCGCGCCGGGGCACTTTTTCTCGTCCAGCACTCGCGTCACCGGGCCGCGTCATGTAACAATCGACGTGCTGACACACCCCCGGTCAGCGCCTGTGGAGATCCCCTCCGGCCCCCGCGTTCCTCCCCCTGGCGCGGGGGCCTCTCCATTTCCGAGGGCCTTTTTCCCGAAACCAGCCCCTGTGTCCTGCGCCACAATGAGGGTCGTTCCGAGACCCAACCGTTATCGTGTCCGGGTGCCTCTTCCCTCTCTCGGACGCCGGAACACCCGGACCAACCTGAAGCCGGTCACCCCGGGCAAGCACCGGAACTCGCCGGACAAGGAAACGCAGAGCGCCGCCGAGGACCACGAGCTCACCAGCTACCTGGCCGCCCTCGCGCCGGAAACCGGCCCGGAAAGCACCGGGACCGGGAAGCGCTTCGGTGAGGCGCAGGTCTACCAGCTGCGGATGAACCTCATCGCCGGCTCCCAGCTCAAGGACCTCGCCGAGGAGCGCGGCACGTCGCCGCAGGCGCTGGCCCGGGAATGGGTGCTCGAGCGCCTCGCCTGGGAGGCCCAAGCGGCTTCACAGGAGCGCCGCCAGTTCGCCGACCACACCGGTGTCGCCGACACCGACCAGCATCGCTTCGACCAGAACTGGGACCGCCGGAGCCCCGCGCACCAGTGACCCGGTGCCGCAGTACGTCACCCGATCTCCGGCAGACTCCGCTCGATCGGCTGGTCGACTCGCGGCCAAGCGCGGCTTTCTGACACCGGAACCCCTCGATAGTGGCGGGAGTCACACTCCTCTGCGTCAACGATCGCCTACCGGCGCGCGTCTGTCTGACGACAGGGGAGAAGGGGCTTCGACAGTGACAAAACTCCACAAGCGACGCGGCCCGCTCGCGCTGGTCGCGCTGGGGCTGGCCGCGATGCTGACGCTGAGCGCGTGCAGCGGTGACGGGTCGCCGGGCGGCGGCCCGGGGCAGCCGGGTTCCACCGACGCGCAGCAGACCGCAGCCACGTCCGCCAAGCTCATGGTGCAGCCCGCCGACGGCGCGCGGGACGTCCCTCCCGCGGACGCCGCGCAGGTCAGCATCACCGATGGCGAGCTGCAAGCGGTCACGCTCACCAACCCGGACGGCAAGCAGGTCGCCGGCCGGCTCGCCGCGGACAAGCGCAGCTGGACGGTCACCGAACCACTCGGCTACGGGAAGACGTACACGTGGTCGGGCACCGCGCTCGGCGCGGACGGCAAGCAGAACACCATCAACGGCTCGTTCACCACGGTCAACCCGCGCCGGCAGCTGGCGGCGACCCTGAACGTCGGGGACAACCAGACCTACGGCATCGCGATGCCGATCGCGTTGACGTTCGGCACCAAGGTCACCGACAAGGCAGCCGTGGAGCGCGCCCTGACCGTCGAGACGACGCCGAAGACCGAGGGCTCGTGGGCCTGGGTGTCCGACACCACCGTGCACTGGCGGCCGAAGGACTACTGGCAGCCGAATACCCAGGTCAAGGTGACCGCGAACCTCTACGGCCGGAAGATCGGCGAAGGCATCTACGGCAAGCAGGACGTGACGGCGTCGTTCTCCATCGGCCGCTCGCAGATCGTCAAGGGCGACACCCGCACCCACCACATGCAGGTGATCCGGGACGGCGTGCAGATCGCCGACTACCCGGTCAGCTACGGCCTGGACTCCGACCCGGGCCGGGTGACGCACAGCGGCGTGCACGTCGTGATGTCCAAGCACGCGACCTACTCGATGAACAACCCGCGCTACAACTACTTCGACGTGAACGTCCCGTGGGCGGTGCGGATCTCCAACAACGGCGAGTTCATCCACGGCCTGGCCGAGTCGGTGTGGGCGCAGGGCAAGCAGAACATCTCGCACGGCTGCCTCAACCTGTCCCCGGCGCGCGCCAAGGAGTACTACGACGGCGCGCTGGTGGGCGACCCCGTCGAGATCACCGGCAGCACCCAGACGCTGTCCGCGCGGGACGGCGACTACTCCGACTGGACCTACTCCTGGGCGGAGTGGACGAAGCTGTCCGCGCTCGCGAGCTGATTCCCGCCATGGCGTGAAGGCCACTCCCCGCTCGGGGGGTGGCCTTCACTGCGTTCAGCGCTTCGAAGATCCCCGGGTGCCCGTGCGGAACGGCTAGAGCGCGTGCCCGTCGAGGGCAGGCGGTGGCGCGGACCCCAGTGGAGCCTCGCCCGGTTCGGGCTCGTCCAGCAACGGTGGCACCGCGACCATCTGCTGGGTCATGTCGTCCAGCAGCCGCGCCGCCGCACGCACATCCGGCCGACGTTGCTCGCCCATGCCGCAGCCGCCTCCCTCATGGCGCTCGGTTCTCACCACCGTTCATTCTGCCGTGGTCGAGATCACCCCTCAACGGGGGCCGACCGGCGAAATATTCACGAACTTGGTGGCGATGAGTAACCCGGGGACCATCCCCGACCACATCCCTGTAGCACGGCGCGGTGAAGCGTGCCCGAAGAACTCACGAGGAGGAAGCAATGGTGTTCACGGCTCTGCTGGTGGAAGCCGGTGTGGCGGTCGCGGTGGCATCGGCTCTGACCACCTTCGCCCGGCGTCGCTTCGCTCCTCGCGCCGACGCCACCGCCGAGATCACCGAGTGAGCGTGGACCGGGCCCCGAACGGGACCCGGTCCGCGTCGGTCCGGCCGGGACCGCCTCAGTTCGTCGCGGCCCGCGCCGCCGGTGGCGTCGTCACACCCTCGTCGTTGATGTGGTCCATCGGGACCCGCGCGGTCTCCGGGATCTTGAAGATCGGGAACAGCGCGATCGCCGCCGCGATCATCAGGTAGAAGGCGGGCCAGTCCTCGTTGCCGGTGCCGTGGATCAGCGCGGTCACGACGACCCCGCAGGTTCCGCCGAACAGCGACGTCGAGATGTTGTAACCGATCGCGAACGCGCCGTACCGCACGCGCGTCGGGAACATCGCCGGGAACGTCGACCCGATCACGGCCAGGATCAGCACCAGCAGCAGCGCCATGATCAGGAACCCGAGGAACAGCAGCACGGTGTTGCCGCTCTGCATCAGCTTGATCGACGGGTAGCTGAGCACCAGGAAGCCGATGGCCGCGGCGATCAGCGGGGGTTTTCGGCCGATCCGGTCGGAGAGCGCGCCGACCGGGGCGATCAGGGCCATCTGGATCAGCTCCACCAGGATGATGATCACCGTCGCCGTGTTGTCGCTGATCTTCAACGTGTCCGTGAAGTACGTCGGCATCGTCGTCAGCAACATGTAGTCGGCGACGTTGAGCAGCAGCACGATCCCGATCAGGTTGAGGATCATGCGCCAGTTGCGCGACAGGGTTTCCTTCAGCGGCGCCTTCTCCGCCTTCTCGCCGGCCGCCACCAGACGCCGGAACTCCGGGGTGTCCTCGAGCTTGTTCCGCAGGTACAGACCGATCAGACCGAGCGGGAGCGCGACCCAGAACGGAATCCGCCACGCCCAGCTGCCCACCTGGTCCGCGGTGAACGACAGGGTCACCGCGAGCACGACCAGGTTGCCCAGCACGTACCCGCCCAGCGTGCCCATCTCCAGGAAGCTGCCCCAGAACCCGCGCCTGCGCGTCGGCGCGTACTCGGCGATGAACGTCGCCGCGCCGCCGTACTCACCGCCGGTGCTGAAACCCTGGATCAGCCGGAGCAGCAGGACCAGGATCGGCGCGCCGATCCCGATCGCGTAATCGCCCGCGTACGTCGGCAGGCAGCCGACGAGGAACGTGCAGCCGGACATCAGCAGGATCGTGATCGCCAGCACGCGCTGCCGGCCGATCTTGTCCCCCAACGGGCCGAAGAACGCTCCGCCGAACGGCCTAACCACGAACCCGATCGCCACCAGCGCCAGCGATTTCAGAATCGCGTTCCCCTCGCCAGGGAAGAACACGGTGCCGATGCTGGCGGCAATCGCGCCCGAGGTGAACACGCCGTAGTCGTACCACTCTGTTGCGTTACCCATGGCGGATGCGAGAACGGCTCTTCTGACCGTCTTCTCGTCCACCTCGGGCGCCTGCGCAGCGTCTGTCATGTTCGCCCCGACCTCCTCAAACTTTTCGTTCCAGCGCGGTCAAGGATGCGACCTTAGTGCCATCGGCTGGTAATTTTCCCTCGTGCCGTGGCTTTTGTCTCTCCGGCGGCGGGGTGACCGCGCGTTCCCGCGGTAGATCCGGTTACCGTGTCCGATGTGAGCGACAAGCGCCGACCTGCGAATCCCTGGCCTCCGGTGGAAACCGAACCGCCGGAGATCCACCGCAAGGCACCCGGGCCGGGTACGGATCTCGAGATGCACTACACGGAGTGCTTCGGCTGCGGCGACGTCGACAACGGACTCCACATCCACTCAACCGTCGGCGAGTCCGGTGTGGTCCACTCCCGGTTCCCGGTCACCCGGGCGCACCAGGGCGCACCGGGGCTGGCCCACGGTGGATTGCTGGCGTGCGCTTTCGACGAGGCGCTCGGTTCCACGGTCGGGAACCTGCTTCGCCGCCCCGCGGTGACCGGCAAGCTGGAAACCGATTTCCTGCTCCCCGTTCCGGTTGGGACGACGCTGTTCATCGCAGCGCGGGTGGACGGCGTGGCCGGGCGCAAGATCTACGCGAGTGCGGACGGGCACCTGGACTCGGCGGACGGCCCGGTGGCCGTGCGCGCGCGGGGACTGTTCGTCCAGGTCGGACTCGAGCACTTCACCACGCACGGCGACGCGGACGCGCTGGCGAAGTTCACCCAGGCCCCACGGCTGCGGCACGACGACTGGGACATCAACCCCTGACCCGCACCGCCGCCCGACAGCACGTTGCGGGGCGCTCCCGGCGGCGTGTTTGCCGCTCCCGGCGGCGTGTTTGCCGGTGCGGGGGTCAGGTGAGGGTGCGGGGGCGCACCGAGTTCGCGCGGTCGACCAGCTCGATGCGTTCGGCCGCGGTGTGCGCCAGCCGCGCCAGCGTGCGGTAGCACCGCTCCAGCCCGAAACGGATGTCGCGTTCGGACAGTGCACAACCGAGTACCCGGGCAGCCGACCGGTAGCCGTCCGGGGCGGCTTGCACGTGGGCGAACGCCGCCTCCAGCACCTCCGCGGACAACCGCGTGCGTCCCTCGGCGTCCAGCCGCAGCTGCTCCAGCTTCACACCGGCGTCCACCAGGTCCGCCTCGCCGATCCGCGCGGCCGGCCCACTGGCCCGGATCTTGACCTTGATCGCCGCGACCTGCGCCGCGATGTAGTGCGTCGAGGCCGGGGGCACCGACTCCAGCACCTCGATCGCCCCGGCCCGCGCGCCCTGCGCCAGGTACACCCGCGCCAGTCCGAACGCCGCGCTCACGTACGAGCGGTCCGTGCGCCACACCTGCTCGTACAGCCGCGCCGCCGTGAAGTAGTCGCCGATGCCCTCCGCGCTCACCGCGAGCGCGAGCTTCGGGGCGATCTCGCCGGGCAGATCGTCGTAGACCGTCTCGAGCGCGACGTTCGCCACCCGTGGCCGGCCGCCGGCGAGCTCGATCAGGCCCCGGTGCCAGTCGATGCGCCAGTCGTGCGGGTACCCGGCCCGGATCGCCAGGTATTGCGCGGCCTGCAGCTGACGGCTCGCCTCGGCCAGCTCGCCCAGCTCGATGCGCGCGCGGACGATGCGCAGCCGCACCTCGATCGAGTCCGGCGGCGCGCCGGCGAGCGCGTCGATCGCGGCCCGCGGGTCCAGCGCCGTCGCCGTCGCGAGCACACCCGCGGCCGCGTCGTCGGTGTCGACCTGCGGGATCGGCAGACCGGACACCACCTCCACGACGTCCGGCAGCGGCACCGTCCAGCCCGCCTCCGGCACGACCAGGTCCACCCCGAAGGTGTTGGTCTCCGGACCGAACACAGTGGACACGGCCGGACGCGGTTTCCCGGTGCCCATCGCGATGATCTCACGCAGCACCCCGGACAACTGGTCGGCCATCTCCTCCGCGGAGACGAACCGGCGGTCCGGGTCGGGGTGCGTGGCTCGCTTGAGGAACCGGTAGTAGGACCCGAACAGTTTGAACAGCGGGATCTCGTCCGGGGTGGGCAGTCCGGCCTTGTACTTCGTGGTGTAGCCGTTGAACTCGAAGCTGAGCACCGCCAGCGTGCGGCCCACGGTGTAGAGGTCCGACGCGATCGACGCGCCGTGCGTGGTCAGCTCCGGGGCGCTGTAGCCGGTGGTGAAGAACAGCGGGCTGGTGTAGTCGTCGATGCGCCGCACCGCGCCCAGGTCGATGAGCTTGAGCTGCTCGTGCGTCTGGATCACGTTGTCCGGCTTGAGGTCGCAGTACAGCAGGCCTTGGCTGTGCAGGTAGCCGAGTGCCGGCAGGATCTCCAGGCCGTAGGCGATCACCTGGGCGACCGGCAGCGGCTCCGGCCGCCCGGCGGCGCGCTGGTGGGCCAGTGCGAGCTGGCGCAGCGACTGACCGCCGATGTACTCCATCACGATGTAGCCGATGGCGCGGCCGGTGCGCGGGTCCGGGTGCTGCACGAAGTTGTAGATCTTGACGATGTTCGGGTGCTCGACCTCGGACAGGAACCGGGTTTCGTTCACCGCGGCCGCGACCGCGGTCGGGTCACCGGTGTCGATCAGTCCTTTCAGGACGACCCAGCGGTCGTTGACGTTGCGGTCCTTGGCGAGGTAGATCCAGCCGAGACCACCGTAGGCGAGCGCGCCGAGCACCTCGTACTGCCCGCCGACCAGGTCGCCGGGCTGCAGCGTGGGCAGGAACGAGTAGGCGGTGCCGCACTTCTCGCACACGCCTTCGGGGCCGGCCGGGCCGCGGCCGACCTTCGCCGAGCAGTTGCCGCAGTACCGCTTCTCCTCCGACACCACGGGGTTGGTGAGGACGGCCGAAGCCGGGTCGCGGTAGGGCACCGGCGGGACCTCGACCAGGCCCGCGCCGAGACGGCCGCGGCGCGAGGTCCGCCGCCCCGTGCGCCGGGAGGTGCCCGGGAACGCGCCGGACCCGGTGCCCCGGCTGCCCGGTCCGGTGTGCCCACCGGACCGCTCCGGCAGCACACTGTCCGTGCCCGGTTCGGGCAGCACGCCGGGCCCGCTCGGCTCGGGCGGCGGTGCGGGCGGGCGGATCATCTCGGTCATCGGGGCCGGCGAGGCGAGCACGCTGGTGAGCTGGACGTCGTCCGGCTCCACGGGTTCCGCGGGCGGCCGGACCGGCTCGATGATCTGCGTGCGGGCCGCCGAGGGCACCGGCTCGTCGATCGGGGCCGGCCGGTCACCGCTCAGCTCGTCGACCGGACGGCTCCAGCCGGTGCCGGGTTCGCCGGCGAACGAGCCGGTGATCGGCTGGTCGTCCGGGCGCGCGTGGCGCGAACGGCGCTCCTCTTCGGACACTGTGGACGCCCCCTCAGCGGTAGGACACGGCCGGCGGCGAACCGGGGCCGAGTGCCGGCTCGATCCAGTACTTGTACGTGTTCTGCCAGGCGCCGCCGGTGCGGACGTTCTCCAGGACGGCGTTGACGAACCGGACCATGTCGTCCTGGCCCAGCGGGATGCCGACGCCGTAGTACTCGCGTGTCAACGGTTCCCCCACGACCTCCAGGTTCGGGTCCTGGCGCACCATGCCGGCGAGGATGACGTTGTCGGTCGACACCGCGTCCACCTGACCCTGCTGGAGCAGCACCAGGCAGTCCGACCAGTTGTTCACCGACACCGGGATCGGCCGCGGCTGCGCGCGGCCGATCGTCGACAGCGAGGTGGAGTTCTTCGCCGCGCACACCCGCTTGCCGCCGAGGTCCGCCATGCCACGCAGCCCGGAGCTCTTGGGCACCAGCACCTCCTGACCGGTCTGGTAGTACGGCGCGGAGAACGCGACGTCCTTCATCCGGCTGCAGGTGATGCTGTAGGTGCGCACGACGATGTCGACCTGGTGATCCTTCAACACGTTCTCGCGCGCCGAGGACGGGATGGCCACCCACTGGATGTGCCCCTCCCACCGGCCGAAGATCGACGCCGCGATCTGCTTGGCGATCTCGATGTCGAAGCCCTCGAGGTTACCGCTGGCGGGGTTGAGGAAGCCGAACAGGAAGTTCGTCTGGTCCACCCCGGCGATCAGCCGTCCGCGGCTGCGGATCTTGTCCATGGTCGACCCGGACGGGATCGACCCGTTCGGCGAGAGGCTGCGGGTGTCGCAGGTGTTGTCCGCGCCGCTGCCGGCGCCCTGGTCGCCACCGCCGGTCCCGGCCGGCAACGGCGCCCGCACGTCCCCCACCGGCGCGGGGTCGGCCGGTGTCCCGGCGCTGCCGCAGGCGGCGGCCAGCAGTGCGACGGCCGCGACGAGCGCGGCCACCTTCCCCCGAGCCATCAGCGGTACTCCCTCAGCCTGTCCCTGATCCCCATCGTGGCGCCCGCGGCCGCGACCACGGCCAGCACCGCGACACCGGGCGCGAGCAGCGTCAGCGCACGGTCGCCGCCGCGGGTGTCGTCCAGGAACGCCTGGCGGCCGTACCCGATCGCCGCGACGAGGGCGTCGTCGAGGTGCGCGAAGGTGGTGGCCGCGCCGCCCGGCACCGACGAGTCGACCGCGAGCTTCACGGCGTCGGAGTAGGCACCGTCGACGTCCTTGGCCCGGATTTCCTGGTGCGTGGACAGCCACTGCTGCGCGCTGTCGGCCGCGCCCTGCACCTCGCGGGCCGTGTCGCCGGTGGCAAAGCCCTTCGCCTCCGCGAGCAGGCCGGTGACCTGCGGCGCGAGCGCGTCGAAGTCGCGTTCGTAGGTGCCACCGTCACCGCGCGCGACCAGCGTCAGCATCTCGTTGGCGCGGGCCTGCAACGCTGCGATCCGGGTGCGGACCAGCACGTCGACCTGGTGACTGCCGTCGGTGGCGCCGCTGCCGACCAGCACGCTCTGCACGATGACCGCCGCCGCGCCCCAGAGCAGCGCGAGCACCGTGGCCGCCGTCGCGACGACCAGGCCGACGTTGAGCACCCGGTTGGTCTTGCGGGTCAGGTACACCTGGGTCGCGACCAGCGCCGCGAGCAGCGCCAGCACCAGCAGCGTGCTCACCCACGGGAAACCGCTCGCGTCGTCCTGCTCACCGGCCAGCCGGTCGGTGTCGATCCGGTACAGGTCCTGCGCCGCGGGCAGGATGGTGCTGCGCATCAGGTCGGACGCCTCGCGCAGGTAGGACGAGCCGACCGGGAAGCCCTGGCGCTTGTTCGCCCGGGCCGTCTCCACCAGGCCGGTGTAGACGGGCAGCTGCCGGGTCAGGGTCTGCACCTGCGCGGCCGCCTCGGGCACGCCCGCCGAGTCGGACGCGGCCTTGCCCAGGGCGACACCGGCCCGGGCGATCGAGGTGTCGTAGCGCTGGCGCAGCGCAGCCGGCTCCACGCCGATCGCGAGGAACGCGCTCGCCGCGGTCGCGTCGGCGTCCGACAGCGACCGGTACACCTCCTGCGACGCCGCGGCCAGCGGTTCCCGGTGGTCGATCAGGTCGTTGATCGTGTTCTTGCGCTCCTGCAGGGTGATCGTGGCGACCACCCCGGCGAGCAGGGCCAGCACGACCAGCCCGACCGCGATCACCGTCAGGCGGCCCGGAGTGGTGCGGGCCGAGCGCACCACCGAGCGGACGGCGGCGCCGGGCAGCTCGGCCAGGCCGGCCAGACCGGCGCGCGGCGCGTTCGGGGACGCGGCGGGTTCGGGGATCCGACCGCCAGGGCCGCCGGGCGCGGGGGGCCGCGTCGCGGTCGCAGTCATCGGTTCCACCCCTCGCCCTCGAACCACACCCGCATGAAGGTACCGGACGGCACGATCTTGCGGACCGAGGTCGGGACGATTGGTGAACACCGTTCGGACACGAGGTGGAAACGAAGACAGCCCCCGCCTCACGAGAAGACGGGGGCTGTCGTTCGAAGTCGAATCAGAGGACGTTAACGCCGGTCGCCTGCGGGCCCTTCTGGCCCTGGCCGATCTCGAACTCAACCCGCTGGTTCTCCTCCAGAGTGCGGAAGCCGCGACCCTGGATCTCCGAGTAGTGGACGAAGACGTCGCCGCCGCCATCGTCGGGAGTGATGAAGCCGAACCCCTTCTCGGAGTTGAACCACTTCACGGTGCCCTGAGCCATGCAAAAATCTCCATATACTGCAAACAAACGGCACACCGGTTCGATGTACCGGGTCACCGGCGGATCGGTTTGCCTCCCCGAACGGGGAACCACTACGCCCGCCAAATCTTGCGAGCGTGCCTGAACACGAACACAAAATCGTCGAAGACCACCACCAGTAGATCACACATCCGGCGGAAACGCTAGGTCTTGCGCGGCCGCTGGAACAGCGCGGACAACCGGGTGTCCGGATCGATCACGTCCGGGTCCGTGCGCACGTCGACGACGCTGGGCCGCTGGTGCTGCAGGGCACGCGTGAACGTCGGCTCCAGCTGCTCGGGCGATTCGATCGTGTAACCGGCGGCGCCGAACGAGCGGGCCCACGCCGCGAAGTCCACCGGCGTGAGTGACACCCCGTGCAGCCGCCCGTGCTTGGCGGCCTGGTGCGTGGCCAGGTCGGCGAACAGGCCGTTCTGGAACACGACCGCGAGGATCGGCGCCCGGTGCCGCACCGCGGTCTCCAGTTCCTGTCCGGTCATCATGGCGGCGGCGTCGGAGACCACCGCGACCACCGTCCGCCTCGGCGCGGCCAACTTCGCGCCCAGCGCGGCCGGCACCGCGTAGCCACGCACCCCCTCCGGCGGTTCGAGCTGGGTGTGCGGCTGCGTGAAGCACCAGTACCGGTGCACGAACCGGGCGGTCGGGTCCGAATCGGCCGTCACCACGGTGTCCTCCGGCGCGACCTTGCGCAGCACCCGGACGACGTCCGCGGGATGCACCAGCGGGTGGTCCGGGCTGGTGCGGGGCGGGGTCATGTGGGTGTGGGTGACCGCGTTGGCGGCCGAGCTGCGCCGCGACCGGGTGACGCCCACCGCGACCAGCTGCCGCAGGAACGAGCCGACCTCGCAGTCGATCCGGAACGTCAACCCGCGACGGTGCGTGGCCGGCAGGCCGGGACCGATCACCACGAGTGTCTGCGACGGCAGCGGGTACCGGTTGTTCTGCGTGGTCACCTCGTCCAGCCGGGTGCCCACGGCCAGCACCACGTCCGCCCGCTCCAGGGCGTCCAGCTGCCCCGCCGGGATGCCGACGCCGAGGTGGCCGGCGTAGCGCGCGTGGTTCTCGGGGAAGCTGTCCTGCCGGCGGAACGCGGTGTAGACGGCCAGGCCGAGCTGGTCGGCGGCGGCGATCAGGTCCTTGCGCGCGGCACGCCCGACACCACCGGCGATCAGCACCGGGTAGCGCGAGTCGGCCAGCAGCGCCGCGACCTCGTGCGCGGACCGCAGCGCCGCGCCTGTGTCGTCCGGACGCGGCTCGGGGTCGGGGATGACGTCGTGGAACGGCGCCACCCAGAAGTCGGCGGGCACCGCCAGCACCGCCGGTCCGCGGCGCCCCTCCCGCGCGGCGCGAACGGCCTGCGCGGCCAGCACCGGCACCTGCGCGGCCGTCCCGGCGCGGCCGGTCCACTTCGCGAACGGTCCGAACAGCGTGAGCGGGTCCAGCTCGGCGAGCCCGTCCTGGATACCCGGGGCGGCGAGCCGGACGCTCGCGCGCTCCTCGACCAGCACCACCATCGGCGTGCCGTCCTGGTAGGCCGAGCGCACCGCCACCAGGAAGTCCGCGATGCCCGGGCCCGGCCCGCCGAGCAGCAGCGCGGGGACCTCACGCAGCTTGCCCTCGGCCTCGGCCATGAACGCGGCACCGGTGTCCTGGCGTGCCGTGACCAGCGCCATCAGCGGTTCGAACCGGATGGCGTCGAGGAACTCGAGGAACGCGCTGCCGGCCACGGTGTAGGCGCGCCGGACTCCGGCGTCGACCAGCACGCGGGCCGTGATCTCGGCGACGGTCCATCCCTCTCGGTACTCGATGCGAGAAGGGTCCCAGCGCGGCGCTGGTCCGGTCAAGTGATCTTGAGATTCCCGACGGGTGAACGATCACCCCAGAGTAGAGGCTCCGGGGCGGGGAGCGACCTCGTCAGTTCTGCGTGAACGACCAGAGCGTCCCGAGATGCATCTCGTCGAAGCTCAGCAGGACGCCACCCTCGACCTTCTTGGCGGCGCCCTCGCTCCAGTCGAACTTGCACCTCGCCCAGGTTCCGTGCCCGTGCGGGTTGCGGCAGACCCGCGCCCGCACCCCGCTGGACGCCTCGATGACGCCGAGCGCGGACCTCCCGTCGGCCGAGCCGTCCTGCACGTACACGACGTCGCCGTCGTACTTGACGCACACCTTGGTCGTCCAGCCCGTGTCGCAGCGGTCGTAGTCGGTCGGGCCCGAGATCTTGGCGCCGTTCTGGCAGGAGAAATCGGCCTGCGCGCAGGAGCGGTAGAAGTGAGGCTCACCGGCCGTGGCGGTGGGTGCTGCCGCCAGGACGACCCCGGCGGCCGCCAGCGTGGCCATCGCCATCCGCACGGGACGCGCACCAGCCCAGGACTTCACCCGTGGTGTGATCGGTTCCGGTGATTCCACCGGGCACATCCTGCCGAGGCGCGGTGGCAGCGCACCGGCAGGGTGCGCCCGTCGCCGATGGCCGCTGACCACGTCAGGAAGAAACGGTGTACGGGTTCGGTGCGGGAATCACCTGCCGGCACGATCGTCACGCCGGCACCACGGGCAGGTGCGCTGCGGGCAGCGGCCGGGCGGGCGCAGAGCCGGTGTGCGGGCCGTGGCCCTGGAAACGATCGCCGTGAATATCCGTTCCGGGTTTCCCCGCCAGCTCAACTCGAAGATCACCCGATTCCTCTCCTGCCGTCGCCGACCAGCGTGCCCGGAGTTCATGGTCCCCGTGGCCGGGCGCGTGCCGAACCGCCGAACCGGCGGCCCGCCCGGCCTTTTTCCGCTCACGCAGAGTGATCCGGTGGACTTTCCACCACCCGTTCGCCGCGCCGTCCGGCGAGCGCGGGGTCCTTCCGCACTGATCCCGGCGGCGCCAGGCGCGCCGGGCGCCGTGCCCGCCATCCGGGTGAACGCGGAGATGGTCGGTTAGTTTCCGCCGAGCGCGCTCCTGACGGCCGGTGGCCCGCACCACGTCGCTAAGCTGAACGGGTGATCACCGGGTTCGGCGTGGCCGTCGCGGTCGCTGCGGCGCTGGTCGCCGTGTGGGCGTTCGTCGCCGCCGCGCGGGGCCGCGAGCCGGGCCGCCCGCTGCTGGCCGCGCTCGCCGTCGTCGAGGCGCTGCTCGTCGCGCAGCTGGTCGTCGGAATCGTGCTGCTGATCGCCGGCGACCGCCCGCACAGCATGGTGACCTACCTGGCCTACCTCGTCGGTGCCCTGGTGATCCTGCCGGTGGGCACGGCGTGGGCGCTGGCCGAGCGCAGCCGGTCGAGCACCGTGATCCTCGGCGTGGCCTGCCTCGCGATCCCGGTGATGGTCGAGCGGATCCACCAGATATGGGGTGCCGGGCATGGCTGAGCCGTCCGAGCAGAAGACGCAGAAGTCGCAGCGGACCGCCGCGACCGGTCCGGGCCGGATCCTGGTCGCCGTGTACGGGATCTTCGCGCTCGCCGCGACGTCGCGGGCCGCGGTGCAGATCTCGACGAAGTGGCACGAGGCGCCGCTGGCCTACACGTTGTCGGCGGTGGCCGCGGTGATCTACATCGTCGCCACGGTCGCGCTGGCCCGGCGCGGCGGCGGCTCGTTCCGGCTCGCGGTCGCGGCGTGCACCACCGAGCTGCTGGGCGTGCTCGTGGTCGGCACGCTGAGCGTGTTCGACCCGGCCGCCTTCCCCGACGCGACCGTGTGGTCCGGCTACGGCGAGGGATACCTGTTCATCCCGCTGGTGCTGCCGGTGATCGGCCTGCTCTGGCTGCGCCGGACCGCACGCCGCTAGGCCGCGTCCGAGCCGCGCTCGCCGGTGCGCACGCGCACGACCGGGGCCGGCCACCGTGCCGTCGCCGATCCCGGCCCGTGTGTCACGCCTTGACCACGGCCTCCGAGACGCACGCGACGCTCGCGGCGTCCCGGACATCACCCCTTCGCCCAGGTCGCGGCGATGGTCGCTAAGCTGACCTCACGGGGCGTTAGCTCAATTGGTAGAGCTGCGGACTTTTAATCCGTAGGTTCTGGGTTCGAGCCCCAGGCGCCCCACTCTTCCGCCTGGTCAGAGCGGTAGCGCGGCGCCCGGGACAGGATCATCTCCCCGCTTTATCCCTGCCTTTGCCGGCGGACGGGTTACCCAGGAGCCCTTCCAGGGCCGCTGCCGTCGCCGGGTTGACCGACTTCCGGCCGAGGTAGACGTCCTGCGTCATCGACACCCGCGCGGGCCTGAGGTGATCAGCGATCAACCGCCTCGGCACGTCCGCATCGGCCAGCGCGGTCGCCGTCGTCTTGCGGAAGGTGTGCGAGGTGACCCAGAGGAACTCCTCGCGGCCCCACGTCTGCCGGATGACCCGCAGGCCGCCGGCGATGCCGGCGAAGACGGGGCTCACCATCGGCCGGCGGGGATGGACCCGCGCCGCTAGGAGATCATCTCAACAGGGACGATGCCGGGAGACACACGAAGGAGGACCGGTGCCCAGCTACAAGAAGGTGATTTGGCACCACGATGACCCGCAAGGACCAGCGGCGAGGAAATCCTCCGCACAGGACGGTGGAGAAGGCGGCATGACAGGTCCCGGAGCATGAACCACTTGCCCGAGGACGTCCGTGGGGCGATCCGCTTCTTCGCCTTCTTCGTCGCCAACGGCACCCTGTGCCAAGAGGTCCTGCGCGACGTCGATGACTACCGGCCAGCGCTCTTCGAGTACGGCTCAGCACTGGAAAAGGTGTTCGCGATCTACACCAACGTTCTGGAGTACGACGACCAGGGCAGACCCACCAACGACGATTGGGCCGCGCGTCGCGCCGCGCAATGGATCCGGTCCTACCTCGATCACAACTACAGCGTCGACCCTCCGTTCGAAGACTGGGAAGTCACGCTGCACTGACCGCATTGCCGGGCAGCCACGGACCAGGACCGGTTCGACGTTTCCGAGCCAGGACCCAGCACCGCCCCTCGAGGAGATTTCGGCCGATCCGGACCTCACGTGCCGGCCGCAGTCTGCGTCCGAGTCGTCGGCGCGATGGACGCGGTACTGGCCGCACGGATCAACACCCTGCCGGCCTTGCTCTCGGTCCCTACCGTTACCGCCGGGGAGTCTCGACACCCGGGTTATCCTGTGCGTCACGCTGCCGATGCCGCCCGCGGAGGAGGCTGACGCGCGCGAAACGGGGCCGAGCATGGGAGAACCCGGCGAGACCGGACCGGCTGGAGAGCCGGTGGCCGGGCCCGCCGTTGCCCGGCTCCTGTCCCCGACCCGGCTGCGGAAGCCGACCGGCGAACACGCCGAAACCCCCGGTCCGGAACCACGAGTCCCGGGCCAGCCCCCCACCGAGACCGAGACCACGAAAACCCAACGGGCCGCCGGCGCCCGGTGCCCCGCCGAGGAGCAGCTCGCGCGGTACACCGGAGCAGCCGAACCGCGGCCCGTGCCTGAATCGGAGCCCGAACCGTTGCCGGACCCCGAACCGCACGAGGAGTTCCAGCCCTCGCCGCGGCCCCGCCCCGAGCCGGCCGGCGAGCCGGTGCCCGCCGAGCTGCTCGACGCCGAGGACGACAACCGGCTGCGCGTGCGGCCGTACGTGCTGACCAAGGGGCGCACGCACTCGGCGTACGAGCTGGCGATCGAGACCATGGTGTCCATCCGCGCCGACGCGAAGTGGACCGGACCCGCGCTCAGCGCCGAGTACCAGCCGGTGCGGGCGATCGTCGACAGCCCGCGTTCGCTGGCCGAGGTCGCGGCGCTGCTGTCGATCCCGCTCGGCGTGGCCCGTGTGCTGCTGTCCGACATGGCCGAACTGGGCCTGCTGCGCATTCACGGCATCGAGCGGACCGCCGAGGGGCGCCCGCCGCTGGAGCTGATGAAGCGCGTCCTCGACGGCCTGCAGCGGCTCTGATCGACTCGTACGATCGGCCGGTGAGCGAGGAATCGGAACGTCCGGACGCCGGGGGTGAAAGCACCCTGACCGTGGTGCTGGCCGGGAGCGTGAACCTGGCCATCGCGATCATGAAGGCGGTCGCCGGCGTGATCACCGGTTCCGGAGCGTTGCTCTCCGAGGCGGCGCACTCGGTGGCGGACACGTTCACCGAGATCCTGCTCCTCACCGCGCTGCGCCGCTCCGGCCGCGCGGCGGATGTCATGCACCCGTTCGGCTACGGCAAGGAGCGGTACTTCTGGTCGCTGCTCGCCGCTGTGTCGATCTTCGCTTCGGGGGCGACCTTCGCGTTGTACGAGGGTTTCGCCACGGTGTTCGGTGAGCCGGTCGTGCAGACCAAGCCGATCGTCGGGTACGTCGTGCTGGGACTGGCGTTCGCGATGGAGTCGGTGTCGTGGTCGCAGGCGTTCAACCAGGTGCGGCGGGGTGCGGCGGAGCAGAACCGGACGATCTGGCGGTTCCTGCGCTACATCGACGACCCGGCGCCGAAGACGGTGTTCCTGGAGGACTCGGCGGCGCTGATCGGTCTGGTGCTGGCGTTCGCCGGGCTGTTCCTGCACCACGTCACCGGCTCCGAGGTGTACGACGGAATCGCGTCCATCCTGATCGGCCTGCTGCTGGCCGTCGTGGCGTTCATCCTCGGTCTGACGAACCTGCGGCTGCTGATCGGGCGGCAGGCGGATCTCACGGTGGTGCGCGGTATCCGCGAGCACCTGGCGGCGGCGCCGGAGATCGAGGCCGTGGTCGACCTGCAGACGATGCTGCTGGGCACCGACCAGGTCCTGGTGTGCGCCCGGGTGGACTTCGACGACGCGCTGGGCGCGGCGGCGGTCGAGCGAGCGTGTGTCCGGCTGGCGGGCGAGCTGCACGACGAGTTTTCCGACGTCACCGAGGTCTTCATCGAGCCCGTGCCGCGCAGCGATCCGGAGCTGCGCGCGGCGGTGCTCGCCAGGTACGGCGACATCGCGAGGCGCTACGGACGGACCCGATAAGCTCCGGATCATCCGATTTGTCACCAACCACTGGGGATCAATGTGCGCAAGTTTTTCACCTGCGCGGCTGCTGTCGCCATGCTCGTCGCGCCGACCACGGCCGCCACGGCCGCTACCGCCGCGACGAGTGACCTGCCCGAGGGCATGACCGCCGGATACCTCGTGCTGGACCGCACGACCGGCAAGACCCACGGTGCCGACGCCCACCGGCAGTACCGCTCGGCTTCGCTGGTGAAGGTGCTCATCGCACTGGACTACCTGGAAGCGCGCGGCCCCGGCTACGAGATCCCGGACGACGACCGGGCCCTGCTCGAGCCGATGCTGCGCTCCAGCAACGACGACGCGGCCAGCACTCTCTGGGTGCGGGACGGCTGGGAGGAGATCATCAAACGCACCGTCGCCCGCATCGGTCTCACCGACACGACCCCGCCGCCCGCGGAGAAGCGCGGCACCTGGGGTTACACCGCGACCAGCGCCGCCGACATGGTCAAGACGTACGAGTACATCCTCGAGGACGCGCACCCCAAGGTCCGCGACTTCATCATGGACAACCTGCACGCCTCGACGCGGTGCGGTGCCGACGGGTTCGACCAGTCCTTCGGCATCCCGAGCGCGCTGCCGAAGCCGCAGGGCGTGAAGCAGGGCTGGTCCGGTTACGGCGCGGCGCCGGCACCGGGTGAGGAATGCGTTTCCAGCACTTCGCGCAGCGTGCTCGCCTCGCCCGAGGTGCGTTCCGCGACCGCGGTCGCGTCCAGCGGCGATGTCGACCTGACCAACCGGGTCATGCACACCACCGGCGCGGTCGGCGAGGGTGACCGCCGCATCGTGGCGGTCCTGACCTCCGAGCCGACCACCCTCGGCTGGCGGGAATCGGCGGACCGGATCACCGAGCTGACCGGGAAGGTGTACCGGCAAGCCCTTGCCTGAAGCACTGAATCAGTGCTTCACTTCTTTCATGCCCTACCGCCGCACACCGCAGGTCCAGGCTCGCCTCGACGCCCAGCGCGAGGCGATCCTGGCCGCGGCGGGTGCGGTCCTCGCCGAACGCGGCTACGCCGGCTGTTCGGTCAACGCCGTCGCTGAGCAGGCCGGGGTCGCCACGGGCACGGTGTACCGGCACTTCCCCGGCAAGGCCGAGCTGGTCGTCGAGCTGTTCCAGCGGATCGTCAACCACGAGGTCCAGGCCGTGCAGAAGGCCGCTGACCGCCCCGGGACCCCGGCCGAGCGCGTCGCCGCCGTGATCGAGACCTTCGCCGAGCGCGCCCTGAAGGTGCCGCGCCAGGCGTACGCGCTGCTCGCCGAGCCCGTCGACGCGCCGATCGAGACCGAGCGCATGGTTTTCCGGCGCGTGTTCCGCGACGAGCTCGCCCGGCACGTCCGCGAGGGCGTGCGCACCGGGCTGCTGCCCGCGCAGGACGCCGACCTCACCGCCGCCGCACTGGTCGGTGGCGCCGCCGAGGTCCTGATCGGCCCGTTGACCACCGACAGCACCGACGCGATCGGCTCGCTCCGCACGTTCATCTTCCGCGCATTGGGAGGTCCGGATGCCTGACACCCACGAGGTCCGCAACCAGGTCCCGCCGCTGGTCGGTTATGACGTGGCCGCCGACCCCGCCCTGCTGGACGGTCTGCGCCGCGCGGGCGCCGCGTGGGCCGAGGACGAGGTCCACGAGCTGGGCCGCCTCGCCGGCAGTGCCCAGGGTCAGGAGTGGGGCCGCGTCGTGCACGAGAACCCGCCCAAGCTGCACACACACGACCGCTACGGCCACCGCGTCGACGAGATCGAGTTCCACCCGTACTGGCACGAGCTGATGACCGTCGCCGTCGGGCACGGGCTGCACGCCACCCCGTGGCGTCAGGACCGGGCGGGCGCGCACGTCGCCCGCGCCGCGAAGATCGTCGTGTGGAACCAGGCCGAGCCCGGCCACATGTGCCCGATCTCGATGACCTACGCCGCGGTGCCGACACTGCGCCACAACCCGGAGCTGGCCGCCACCTACGAACCGCTGCTCGCCGCCACCGAGTACGACTTCGGCCTGCGCGTGCCGACGACGAAACGCGGGCTCATCGCCGGTATGTCGATGACCGAGAAGCAGGGCGGCTCCGACGTCCGCGCCAACACCACCGCAGCCCGGCCCGCGGGCGACGGCACGTACGTGCTCACCGGCCACAAGTGGTTCACCTCGGCACCGATGTCGGACATGTTCCTCACGCTCGCGCAGGCGCCCGGCGGACTGTCCTGCTTCCTGCTGCCGCGGGTGCTGCCGGACGGCACCCGCAACCGCATCTTCTTCCAGCGACTGAAGGACAAGCTGGGCAACAAGTCCAACGCCTCGTCCGAGATCGAGTACGACGGCGCGGTCGGCTGGCTGGTCGGCGAGGAGGGCCGCGGCGTGCCGACCATCATCGAGATGGTCAACAACACCCGCCTCGACTGCGTCCTCGGCACCGCGTCGCTGATGCGTCAGGCCGTCGTCCAGGCCGTGCACCATGCGCGTCACCGCGAGGCGTTCGGCGCCAAGCTCGCCGACCAGCCCGCGATGGCGAACGTCCTGGCGGACCTGGTCCTCGAGTCGGAGGCGGCCACGACGGTCGCGATGCGGCTGGCCGGCGCGAGCGAGGACCCGTCGCAGCAGGCCTTCCGGCGGCTGGCGCTCGCGGTCACCAAGTACTGGGTGTGCAAGCGCGGCCCCGCGCACACCGCCGAGGCGCTGGAATGCCTGGGCGGCAACGGGTACGTCGAGGACTCCGGCATGCCACGCCTCTACCGCGAGGCGCCGCTGCTGTCCATCTGGGAGGGTTCGGGCAACGTCGCCGCGCTGGACGCCCTGCGCGCGATGGGCAAGCAACCCGAGTCGGTCGAGGCGTTCTTCGCCGAGCTCGACCTGGCGGCCGGTGCGGACCCGCGGCTGGACGACGCCATCGCGCGGGTGCGCAAGGAGCTGGCGGATCTGACGGACCTCCAGTACCGGGCGCGGCAGCTGGCCGAGATGATGGCGCTGGCGTTGCAGGGTTCGTTGCTGGTGCGCTTCGCCCCGAAGGCCGTCGCGGACGCGTTCTGCGCGTCCCGGCTCGGCGGCCACTGGGGCAACGCCTTCGGCACGCTCCCCCCGGGCGTGCAGACCGGGGCCATCATCGAGCGGGCGTTCGTCGGCTGACGTCCTCGATCGCGGCGCCCTTCGTCTCCCGCACGCACCTGAGCGCGACCGGGACCGAAAAGAGGATGCGTCCGGTCGGGGGCCACCGCGAGAATGGTCCAGTCCTGCGGTACCGCTGGGCGAAACGACCCACCGACCACGAGAGTTCGACGACGTGAGTTTCGAAAACGACGTGGCCGCGCGGCTGGCGGGCCTGCCCGCGGTGCAGGCCGTCACGCTGGGCGGATCCCGCGCGATGGGCACCGCCGGCCCGGACAGCGACTGGGACTTCGCGGTCTACTACCGCGGGGTCTTCGACCCGGAGGACCTGCGTGCCCTCGTCTGGCCGGGGGAGGTCTCGGCGATCGGCGCGTGGGGCGGCGGCGTCTTCAACGGCGGCGCGTGGCTGACGATCGAGGGCGGCAAGGTGGACGTCCACTACCGCGACCTGGACGTCGTCGAGCACGAGCTGGCCGAGGCCGGGCAAGGCCGGTTCCACTGGGAACCGCTGATGTTCCACCTGGCCGGTATCCCCAGCTACCTGGTGGTCGCGGAGCTGGCCGTCAACCGGGTGCTGGCGGGTGCGTTGCCGCGGCCGGAGTTCCCGGCCGCGCTGCGCTCGTCGGCGACGGCGTTCTGGCGCGAGCGTGCGGCGCTGACCCTGAGCTACGCCGAGCAGGCGTATGCGCCGAAGGGCCGGGTGACCGAGTTCGCCGGAGCCCTCGCCACGGCGGCGATGGAGGCCGGGCACGCGATCCTGGCGTCCCGCGGCGAGTGGGTGGTCAACGAGAAACGCTTGCTCGACCGCGCCGGCCTGCGCGGTGTCGACGCGGTGCTTTCCGGCGCCGGCGACCTGCACGCGGCCGCCGGGCGGGCGCGCGAGCTGTTCGGGCTCTAGCGGTCGGTGTCGACGCGGTGGAAGTTCAGGTACGCCCGCGACGGGGTCGGGCCGCGCTGACCCTGGTAGCGGGAGCCGACAGCGGGTGAGCCGTACGGGTTCTCCGCCGGGCTGGTGAGCCGGAACAGGCACAGCTGCCCGATCTTCATGCCGGGCCAGAGCGTGATCGGCAGGTTCGCCACGTTCGACAGCTCGAGCGTGATGTGCCCGGTGAAGCCGGGGTCGATGAACCCGGCGGTGGAGTGGGTGAGCAGCCCGAGGCGGCCCAGCGACGACTTGCCCTCCAGGCGCCCGGCGAGGTCGTCGGGCAGCGAGACCAGCTCGAACGTGGACGCGAGCACGAACTCGCCCGGGTGCAGGACGAACGCGTCGTCGCCGTCCTTCTCGACCAGCGAGGTGAGCTCGTCCTGCTGGAGCTTCGGGTCGATGTGCGTGTACTGGCTGTTGTTGAACACGCGGAAGAACCGGTCCAGCCGCACGTCGATGCTGGACGGCTGGAGCATCGCCGGGTCGAACGGGTCGATGCCGAGCCGGCCGGCCTCGAGCTCTTTGCGAAGGTCACGGTCACTGAGCAGCACACGCTAACCCTAGGCAGCCTGCATGTGCCGGGCGTAGGTGGGATCCAGCTTGGCGATCCGGCCGAGGCGTTCGACGTAGCGCCGGCGTTCCAGGGCGCCGAGGTACTCACGCAGCGCCGTGGCGCCGGGGATGAAGCGCCGCGCGGTCTCGGCAGCGAAGTTGCCGGCCGCGACCGCGAGGATCGCGCCCTGGGCGACCGGGTCGTCGGGGATTTCGAGGAAGTCCGCGTTGGCTCTGCCGAGCACGAGGCGGCTGATGGAGGAGTGCACGGCAACCGAGAGGTGGGACAGGACCTTGCCGACGGCGCCGCGGCCCTCGCCGATGGCCGCGTGCGTCTCGATCAGGGCTTTGGCGAGCCGTTTGGAGTCGGTGTCGGGGATGAACTCGGTGGACGCGAGCAGCCAGAACAGGCGCCACGCGTCCTCCTCGGTGGCGGGCAGGAGTTCCTCGTCGACGCCGAGCAGCCAGCCGGCGTAGCGCCAGAGGTGCAGGATGTCGGCGCGTTCGCGCTCGCTGAAACGGATGCCGAGCAGCTGGGTGCCGTAGACGAAGACGAGGGAGAATAGGAGTAGGGTGCCGGCCGTCTGCACCTGGTTGACCGGCTGGTCCCACTCGTCGTAGTCCCAGTCGGGCCGCCGGTGCATCGCGGCGCGGACGTGGGCGTGCACGAGCCGGACGCGGAGGGCCGACGCGTAGCCCGCGGCGTGCACGGCCAGCGCGCCGGGGGTGGTGACGTCCATCCACCACACGGCCGTCTCCAGGAGCCGCCGGCTGGCCTTGCGTTCGATCTCCCCGGTGGCGACGAGGGTCTTGATGGCGCGGGAGGCGAGGTAACCGCCCATCAGCGACATGTCGCCGAGCGGGAACAGCCCGAGCACCCCGGTGCGGACGATCGCCCTCGCGCCGCGGTCGAGCCGGGCCGGGTCGACCCAGTACGGGGTGGCCTCGACGTGCTCGAAGAAGTCGACAAGCTCCTTCGGCGGTTTGTCGAGATCGTGGACGCCGTGGGTGAGGGCGTGTTCGAACAGGCGGCGCCCGTGGTTCTTCGGCAGCCGCCTGAACAACGCGACGACCGCATCCGCCAGCGGATCCTCCACCTGGGCGAACTCCCGGAACCGGCGCAGCTGCCGCTCCGTGGCGCGAAGGTCGTCCTTGACGAACACCTTCGCCGCCAGGCGAAAACCCCCGCTGCGGAACAACTCGGGATCCGGCAGCCGCTCGTCCATGCGCACCTCCCTTTCGACAACGAGTGTTGTCACTTGCGCACCGCGGAGTCAAGGGGGTCGCTTCGCAAGGAGAGGACGTTGTGTATGCTGTGCGTCGCTGCGGATGTAGTTCAATGGTAGAACATCAGCTTCCCAAGCTGAGAACGCGGGTTCGATTCCCGTCATCCGCTCTTCGCAGGTCAGAAGGGGTGCCACCCGATCTTGGAGGCACCCCTTCTGCTATCTCCAGCAACATCACTTGGGCGCTCGCGGTGCTTTCGAGGACCTTCGAGAGCCGGTCCGCGATGTGCTGATCGGCCTCGCTCGTGGCCCGCTGGTCGATCATCCGAGAGCCTTGGCCTTTTCGCACTCGGCCCACGCCCGACTCAACGGTCGAACCGCACTGCACCGCGACGTGCCGCACTTCGTCCGTGTCGGGGTCTCCGGCCTGCATCGGGAACGGCCCCGCACGCACACTCCGTGCTTCTCCGCAGTGGCCTTCATGACCTCGGTGGACAGCGGCAGCCGCATCCGCTCAGCACGGGTAGTCACGCAGCCACCTTCATCGCCTGCTCGTCGGGCGGCATCCCAGCCTCTGCAGGTCAACGATCGAGACGTCCTCACAAGCGCCCTTGTCATGGTCGGTGTGCCACACGCCGCCGGAACGTGCTGACCTGGACTTGATCAACGAGAGGTTGGACGAAATCCCCGTGCACAACGTGCCCCCGACCTCTAAGCTCTAGCTGATCAACGACGAGGAAGCGTTCTTCGGCTTTTCTACCTGAAACCATGTGGTCGAGCGTCGGTAAGGACTTCCAGCGATGACCGCCGCGGAGCTGCTTGACCAGGCCGGAGCGCTGCTCCTCGACTTCGACGGACCAGTGTGCTCGGTCTTCGCCGGAATACCCGCAGCCGTAGTCGCCGACCAACTCCGAGCAGTCCTCGCCGACGCCGGACACAACGACTTCCCCAGCGAGGTCGCCACCAGTACCGACCCCTTTAATGTGCTGGAGTACGCCGCCTCCCTGAGTGACGAGGACGCCCGATACGTCGAGGCCGCGTTCACGGCCCACGAAGTTGAAGCAATGGCCACCGCAACACCGACCAAGGGCGCTCACGAACTAATCCACGCATGGCACGGCTCCGGCCGGCCGTTGGCGATCGTCAGCAACAACAGTGCCGCCGCGATCAGCGCCTACCTCGGCTTCTACGGCCTCCGCTCACTGGTCAATGTGGTGTCCGCCCGCGAGAGCGCCGACGTCCAGCTCCTCAAGCCGCGCCCGCACCTCCTCAACAAGGCCGTCCGGGCACTCGCCATCCCCGCTGAGCGATGCGTCTTCGTCGGCGACTCCCTGACCGACGTCGATGCCGCCAAGGCGGCCGATGTCAGTTCGATCGGCTACGCGAACAAGCCAGGCAAGCGCGACGGTTTCACGAACGCCGGAGCCGACGCGATCACCGAGGTGTTGACCGAGCTGGCCGCAGTCCGATGAAGGCCCCGGACAAGCTCGCCGACTCCGTCCGGAAACGCTGGCCCGACCGCGCGGACGCCTGGCTGACCAGCATCAGCCCCGAACTCGACGAACTGACCCGCCAGCACTCCGCGACACCCCAGCGCGTCCTACCAGCGCGGTACGCCTTCGTGGTCACTGCGACCAGCCCGCGCGGTCCACTTATCTTCCGAGCCTCACCCGACCCGGCAGCCCTCGACCAAGCCACGGTTGCCGAAACGCTGGGCCACCTCGGCGTCGGCCCCAAGATCCACCTCACGACCAGCACCGACACCGGTTCATGGACGGTCATGGAGCAGGTCATCCCCGGAACCCCACTCGCCGACGCCAACCCGGCAACCCTCGACATCGAGGCCCTGGCCTGCCCCCTTCGGGCAATGGCCGGCCAACCCGCCCCATCGACCGGCTTGCCGCTCATCACTGACTGGCTGCGCGACCGCCTCACCGACGACAACCTCACCGAACTCCCAGTCGGCGAGCAGGTAGCCCCCAAGGCTGAACGAGTCCACGCCCTCGAACTCCTCGACGAGCTGAGCGCCGACATGCGCCCCGCCCTCTGCCACGGCGACGCCTCACCCTGGAACGTCCTCGCAGGCCCCGACGGCCGGTGGAAGCTCATCGACCCCCGCGGCATGCAAGGCGAACCCGAATACGACGCCGCCGTCATGGCTTACAAGCTTGAGCGTTTCCTACGACTTCCTGACGTCGCGGCGCCGCTCACCACTGTCGGGGCACTGGACCTCACACGGAGGTCGGCATGGGGGAAAATCGTTCGCGCAGCCCGCGTTTGACGCACAGAGGAAGCGAAACGTGCGATGTAGAAAACAAGAGCAGTCTCTAATTCTGCGTCTTTGTGTGGTTTCAACAATTAAGACACAGCTGCATCAAAACGCGCCCGCGCTTGGCGGATATGCCGGGAAGTGATTCCGGCAGGCGATGCGACCTCAGGAAGTTTAAGGTCGTCCGAAAAGAACATGACCTCTGTTCCCTTCCCTGCCGCTGCAGCGCTATAGCCAAGCTGATAGCGGATACTGGAGCAGCTTTTATACAGCTCAAGTATCTCAGGTGCCGCGTCGTATGACACGATCCAAGGTGCGGTTACGTCTTCCAGTGCGGCCCGGATATTCACGTGGTCTTGATGAGTATAGAAGTTGTCGTAAAGTCCAGACCCTTTGACATAGTATGGGGGATCCAAATAGATAAGTGATTCTCCAGATCGAACTTCCGGACTTCGGATCAAAGCACCGGCATCCATCCTGCTCAGAGTAATTTTACGTCGATATTTCGCGATACTGGAAATGCGCTCACACAAGGAAGCTCGATCAAATCGCGCATCCATCTTCCACTTGCCGTCCTGAGCCAATCCGCCAATCAATCCTCCGCCTGCAACGATCCCTGAGCGGTTAGTCCTATTCAGGTAGAACGTCGCGAAGCCCAGATCTTCGAGGGAAGACGACGGGTCCGCATATATCTCACGCTGCCGTCGCCACTCGGACACAGATAGGTCAACTTCCATGATCCTTGCGCAAAAGAAATCGGTCTTCCTCAAAGCGGTCTTCCAGAAAGCGTATACGCCACGATTCAAATCGTTGATATGAACGGTGCTGACGTACCCTTCGAGGAGAAGCGATAAGGCCACACTTGCGCCGCCGGCATAAGGCTCGATATATTTTCTACCCTGGAACGAATTTTCCAGGACGAGCAATTTTATGAAGTTAGCAACCTTCCCTTTGCCGCCGGGGTACCGTAGAGGTGAGACGTAGCGAGCAAACTTCTGTCGTCCCGTTGATTCTTTCATCGTTCCCATACTGACATCAGGAATGGCTGCATCTCGTCCCATGCGGCACGAATATCGGTCGAGATAGGAAACGAGTAACGGTTGTGAACGTATTGGTGCAGGGTTACAACGCTCCCAGCCATACCTGTCGCACTGTCAGCGATTCTTCCCACCGTCCTTTCGAGCGCCTGATCTATTTTACCAACACTCCGAAGATGTGCGGCTACCTCTTTCATCTTGCGCGCAAGCGGCAAATTTCGTCGCTGATTCTCGTCGAGAAGATTGTTGGCAGCGAGATGGTGATCGATACTCAACTCGACGAACACTCGCAAAGTTACCGCCGATGCGTTTGGATAAAGGTTGGTGTCCAGCTTGCGCAATTCATGGTAGATCGCGTTGACGCGTCCGTCAGTAATCCATAGATTGCAGCTGGAGGGAATTACCGTCGACCTTTGCGAAATTGGTTTAGAGCGACTTCTACTGGCTTTGGTGTCTGACGGATCCTCAGATGAAGCGCCTGAGAGATTATCGGGGCCATTCGCGGAGGTAGAGTTTCCATCGCCATCGTGGCCATTGCTCGAATCGGTCGGCGCTTGCGCCCTGAAGCTGCCTTCTTCACTTTTGTTCGCCGCGCCATAAGAATCATTACCCTGATGGCTCCCTGAGCTGACATTCAATTCGGCAAGGGGAACCGGTGTGGCCAGCTCGGTGCCGCGAGTCGGGAGGCGGTCTGGCCCAAATTCTTGCAGATATGTCTCGCGGTCTTCTTTGTGATAAACGTCGGCTACCTTTTTGCGGGCGGTGCGAAAATCCTCTACAACCGCGCGAAGTCCCTTCAGCACCTCTATTGCAGGGTATTTTGACAGGACGACTCCGCGGGTCAGCTCGATCCCCAACTTCTCGCGTACGGCAGGATCGGCGACCAATCGTTGCAGCGTCGTAATAATTCGGTTATTGCTAGGGGAGCTAAGCGGCTGCATTCGGTCGACGAAGTCAAGAACTTGACCACCTGCGCTCCGCATCTTTCCACGAGCGCCGTGGCGGCTCAGGTAACGATCCTTCTCATTGGAATCCCATTCAACGAGTCCGACACCGCCATTCGCTCCAGTATGGCGAAGTTCGATCCAGTGGCGGGCGTCCTCCTCGCGTTCGAAGACAACGCACGACACCGAAGTTACGGGATTCGAGGAGAACTCCGCCGCTAAGGCCGAGATTCTTTTTCGTATCGCGGACGTGAGCTGAGTTTCGGAAAGTATCGAAGGACGTTTCAAGCTCTTCAACGCGAGTAAGCGTCGGTTGCCCTCAATGACACGAAACTTGCCGTCCGGAGCGTCTTCTGGCGTGACGGCTAGTGAGATCGTCGGGTCAAGGCCGTACTGTACGATGTCGGTAGCGATCTCCACCAGTTGGCTGCCAAGTTTATTGGCGAGTGCAGTCACTGTCGAGGGCTGATCCGGTTGCACTTCGCCGAGGCGCGCGTTTGACTGATCAAGCAACAGCTTGGATACCGGAATTACCTGGGCTTTCCTGGCCATGTCCCCCCGCATCAAACGACTTCCGCACCTGCCCTGCAACTCTATCGCGCGACAACTCGAAGATCGAGATGGACGTCACCTGATGTTGATCACGGCCCAGTAACGCTACCCGAACGGACGAATCGCCAAGTTCCCGACCCTAACCGTCAAGAGACAGCTGGAGGTGTTCTAGGGCGGTCGCGGCGAGTTGCACAGTTTCCTACTGCCGAATCCGGCTCTATGGGATCAAGGCGGCGCGCAGGCGCGCCGCAGGCCGCTCGGCCTGCCGCTTCGCTTCGGCCGGCGGCCGCACCGAGGCACCTGGTGCGCCCTCCTCGTGTAACCTGCCACTTCACTGATCTAGAAGAGGGCTACGGCTCAAAAGCGCCGCCAACGCAGATGGCTGGTCGTATGGCTGCCCTGTGCGGTACCGGCGCTCCTCCTCGATTGACCGGAGCTTGCCGTACAGGATCCGGGTAAGCGCTGGCAGCGTCGCCCAGCGACCCAACACCTCAGCATCGGCGAAGCTAGGGTTGCCGGAGACCCAAGCAACGAGCTCGCTAATCGACGACGATCGTTGCTTTGACAGCTCAATCCCGGTCAATAGACCCTGAACAGCTTCGACACACGCCCCAGCGGGCCACGAGTTGAACAGAATCCGGTCCTTGAGGTCGTGGCAGTCCAAACACGCCGCCACTATTGCCGTTCCACGGGCAACCTTCGGCACGGGGAAGTGGTCGTGCTCATGGCGGTCGTCCAAGGTTTCGTCGCAGTAGAAGCACGTCAAACACGAGCACTTGCGCATCTTGACAAGGCGACGTGCCGTCTTCGGATCCATACATCCTCACCTACGCGCCACGCAGGACCAGTTCAGCCCCTTAACAGGGTCATCTGCAAACGACCGGTCGACCGTTACAACGCTCCTAAGCCAACCTCCGGCGGCCAGGGCTCCGCCCCGGACCCCGGCACCGCTCCGGAGATCAGGGAAAGGCCACCACCGGTAACCTCCTCACGGCGCGCCCAAGGGCAGCCAGCCCGGCCGGCACCGGTGAAGGGCGCTTCGCGGCCTCCGGCAGACCCTTGACCGGCACCACCCGGCCTGGCAGGGGTGAACCCGCGCCGCGAGGAGATCACCTCAGCCGGAAGTGTGCAGGTGGGAGCGCTGCCCGTCGGGCCATTAGCGGGCCATTAATGGCGGTCAACCACGGTCAACGGAGACACCCCGCGGTCACGACGAACCGCAGGTCAGGGGCGATTTCCAGGGCGGCCAGCATGATTCCCAAGCTGAGAACGCGGGTTCGATTCCCGTCATCCGCTCTTCGCGCGAAGGCCCAGGTCAGAGGGTGTCTACTCCGGACCTGGGCCTTCGTCGTTCCTTGATCGACTCGGCTCGCGTGCCATTAGCGTGCCATTAGCCCTCATCCGTGGCCCCCTGCCGGTGCTCCTCGACGAGCCGGGAGAGCCGGTCCGCGATCCGCCCGTCAGCGTCGCTGGTCGCCCGCTGGTAGATCAGGGCCGCCCGCATGTCGTCGTGCCCCATCCGGGCCATCAGGTCCTTGGTGGAGGTTCCGGCCTTGGAGGCCCAGATGTTGCCCGCGTGCCGCAGGTCGTGGAAGTGCAGCCCCTTGAGCCCCATCTTCGCGACGACCTCGGTCCAGCGAGACCGCTGGTTGAAGTTCGGCCGACGCAATGCGTTGCCGTCCCGCTCGCCCGTGAACAGCAGCGCGAGCTGATCCGGCTTCACGTAGGTGTCAAGGGCGGTGCGCAAGCGCGCCGCTGCCGACCACCACACGGCCTGCCGCTCCGCTTCGGCCGGTGGGGTCGGCCACTTAGACAGACGGACGCGGTGTCCCGGCCGTTTCTGGAGCGGGGATCACGTGTTCCAGTGGCCGTAGCGCAGCCAAAGACTCGCGACTCATCTGCGTGACAGTTTCGGCTAGAACGTCGAACTCCGTTTCACACCGTGATCGCACTAGCTGCAAAAGCTCGTGAGCCAACTTGCCCAACTGCCATACGCCTTCGGGTGTGGCGGACATGTAAAACAATGAGACAAAGGCAGCGCCAACGCCGTGGCCCTCCTCGTCGATGATTGCGCCAACTCGCACCTCTTCAAACGGGTTAACGCTGTGCGCGACGTGCTTGTCCCTCATGTCGAGGAGGAATTGATGCCATCCCTCAACCTCACCCTGAAGGGCTAACGAGCGGACATCTTCGATCGTTAACCCAGTGCGTTTGCCTCGCTCGAAACACCGCTTGTAGGCAACCAACGCCGAAGACCACATCGCCCTGATTAGGAGCGAATCGTGATCTTCTTCAGCTTTCTCGAACTCCGCCATGAGGCGGTTAGAAGCCTCGACTACAAGCTCAGGTCACTCGCGAGCGAGACGAGACTTGCGAAAGTGCGAGCTTGCGCTGTTCTGATTTCTCTTGCGGGTACGCCTTGCTTGTTGGGCGCTTCGTTCACGTCAGTCATCAGGCCCCTCAGATCCACGAGGTAGAGAAGCGGCAAGCGTAGGCTTTCGCCAGGCACGGGCCCTCACCCGGCTCCGCGATGCTGGTGTCACCGAGTTCATGGCCGCGCCCTACGGAACCGCAGCCGAACAAAACCGGACTGTCGGCCTGCTCGCCGAGTTGGCCCACTGAAGCGGCGGAGGGGCGCAGATGCTGAACATCACGGCCGAGGACCGGGTCGCGATTCATGAAGTGATCGCCTTGCACGGACATGTGGCGGACGATCGGGATTGGGATCGGCTCGATGAGGTGTTCACCGACGATGTCGTCTTCGACGTCACGGACTACGGGTACGGCACGCTGCGCGGCCTGCGGGCCATGCGGGAATTGGTGCGTGGTAGCCGCGATCAGTAGGAACAGCCGTTGGCGCACCACGTCACCAATACCGTCATCGCAGACCTGGACGACGGGAGGGTGAGGGCGCGCTCGAAAGCGCTTGTGATCGCTGCCGACGGGACGAGCGGATCGGCGGTGTATGAAGATGTGCTCCGCCGGGAACCACAGGGATGGCGCATCAGCTACCGCAAGGTGTCAGCGCGCCGAGGACAGTAATGATCCGGATCTCGCTGCCTTGCCGGGACAACCGCAGTGTGCCGGCACGCCACCGCGGTACGCCTCCGGCGGGCCATCGCATCGCGCACCGGAGCCGGATTTCGCCTCCGGACACGAACTGCTCCTGCCTCCGTGACACGCGCTCCCGCCGCCGCGGTTGACCCGGATCCCGCTCCACCGACGGAGCGCCGAGCAGCGAACCCACCAGGTCGCCGAGAAGGTCCCACATCCGACACAAGCTACCGGCGCGAAACGCTGCGGCTCAGGTGTGAGTCACAAACCGAATTCGATCCTGGCGAGCTCGCGGGATTCCTCCAGGCTCAACCACTCCACCGCGAGCGATTCGCAGTGTAGTGCGAATCGTCCGGCATCCCAATCGGCCAACTCGGCTTCCAGGAAACGGGCGTCGACGATCGTGTCCGTAACCGAAACGCCGAGCCACGGCAACGCCATCCACAGGTGCGCGGCGTAGTGCGGGGCCGACCAGCGCCGCCACCACAGCGCGCCGCCCACCTGGGTCCAGCGCACCTCGGGCTCGACGAAGATCAGGCCCGCACCACCCGAGCCGCGGTGTACCCGCCCGGCCCGGCGCCGGTACCGTTCGAGCCGTCGATTGTCCGGCGGCGATCCGTCCGGTGGTCGCCAGCTCACGAGCGCGCCTCCCGGTGTGGGCGCCGGGTCATCTCCCGTAGCGGTGCGGCCTGGTCTTCTCGCCCGGCCGCTGCCGATCCGGTCCGTGCGGCACCGCTGATCCGGTGGTCGGCCTGGGCCGCGGCGATCAGGAAGTCGCGCAGGCGGGCGCGGCGGTCAGGGGTGAACACGGTCGTCCTCCTCCAGACCGGTACGAACTGTCCACAACGCGGCCGCGCGGAGGGCCAGCAGCAGGGGCAGTGAACCACTCTGCTCGACCAGCGCGGGCAACGACGGCAGTTCCGCGCCGGCCGCCAGCTCGCGCCCGCAGGCGGCCAGGTCGATCTCCTCGAACCGCACGGCCGCGGTGAACTGGCGCTCCGACCGGCTCGGCCGGCGGCCGAGGAGGTCCTGCTTGCCCACCGACAACTCGGTGAGCCCGAAGAACTCCGGCTTCGCACCGCGGTCCATCCACCGCGCGAACCCGACGACCGTCGTCCGCCGGATCTCGTCACGGCCCACCCCGGTTTCCTCGCACAGTTCCCGTTCCATGCCCGCCCGCACCACCTCGTGCAGGTCGCCGCCGAGGTCGCGCGGCTCCAGGGACCCGCTGCCGGACGGCGCGAGCAGCGACTGGCTGGCCGAGTTGCGGTGGGACTGGAGCACCACCAGCACGAACCCGTCGGTCGTGACCGCCACCGTGGACACCCCGACGATGTCGGCCAGCCGGCTCTCGGCGAGCGTGCGCAGGCGTCCCGCGGTGTCGACCATCAGGTGCCGGCGCAAGTCGAAGACCTGGTCGGTGTCCCGGCGGGCGATCCGCAGCGTGGCCAGCTCGTTGGAGCACTGCGCGTCGAAGAACCGGGTGCGCTGCAGCCGGACCGGCGCGCCGTGACCGACCGACGGCAGCGGTTCACCCCGCATCCCGAGCACCCTGCCGTTGAACAGCAACCTCCCGTGCGCCCGCAGCGGCAGCACGTACGGCGCGGTCGCCTTCAGCTCCGCCGGCAGCCGGTAGGGCTCCGGCGCGACCTCGACCGGGAACCGTTGTGTCCACAGTGTCCGGTCGATCTGGTCGCTGACCAGTGCGGTTCCGCGTCCGGGCAGGTCGAGGTAACGGGCGGCGGGGTAGCCGGCCGGGGGTGGCACGTCGGCGTGCGGGAAGGGTGCGGCGATCGTGGCGAACTCGTAGGCCGCCCAGCGGCCGCGCAGCATCCGCACGTCGCGCACGAGCGTCAGGACACCGAGGGCCAGTGCGACCACCGACAGCACGATGCCGACCGCGCTCGGCACCAGCGTGACGAGGCCGAGCAGCACGCCGAGCGCCGAGACGAACACCGGCCATTCACGAGATCCGATGAACCAGAGGTAGTCGGCCTTCGCCCTGGCGCGGTGAGTCAGCTTGCCCATCGAGCATGGTGTCTACCAGAAAGCGGCACCGATCGGGCGAAATGATCGGATCGCCGGGGCGGTCGCTAGCCGCCGGAGTGCATGTCCTCGGCCTCGGGCACCAGGTCGTCGTCAGGGTTGTCGAGCCAGCCGTGCGGCAGCGTGACCTTGCCGGGCGAGCCCTGCCGGCCGCGCGGGCCGAGCGCGTCGGCGGGGAAGGGCGCCGCGTGGTCGAGCTGGCCGATCAGCTCGTCGAGCTCGGCCATCGACGACACCATCGCGAACCGGCGGCGCAGCTCGGAGCCGACCGGGAAGCCCATGAAGTACCAGGCCATGTGCTTGCGCAGGTCCCGCATCGCCTTGTCGTGGCCGTCGTGCTGGACCAGCAGCTCCGCGTGCCGCCGCAGCACCTGCGCGACCTCGCCGAGGCTGGGCCCGGCCGGGATCGGCCGGCCCGCGAACGCCGCCTCCAGCTCGCCGAACAGCCACGGCCGGCCGAGGCATCCCCGGCCGACGACCACGCCGTCGCACCCGGTCTCGGCGACCATCCGCAGCGCGTCGTCCGCGGTGAAGATGTCGCCGTTGCCCAGAACCGGGATGGTCTGCACGGCTTCCTTCAGGCGGGCGATGGCGCTCCAGTCCGCCTTGCCCGAGTAGCGCTGCGCGGCCGTGCGGGCGTGCAGCGACACCGCCGCCGCGCCCTCGGCCTCGGCGATGCGGCCGGCGTCGAGGAAGGTGTGGTGGTCGTCGTCGATGCCGATGCGGAACTTCACCGTGAACGGCACACCCGCGGCGCCGGCGGCCTCCACCGAGGCCCGCACGATCTGCGCGAAGAGCTTCCGCTTGTACGGCAGGGCCGCGCCGCCGCCCTTGCGGGTGACCTTGGCGACCGGGCAGCCGAAGTTGCTGTCGATGTGGTCCGCCAGGCCCTCACCGACGATGATCTTGACCGCTTCCCGCATGGTTTTCGGGTCGACGCCGTAGAGCTGCATCGACCGGGGGTGTTCGCCCCGGTCGAAGGTCATCATGTGCATCGTGCCCGGATGACGCTCGACGACGGCGCGGGCGGTGATCATCTCGCACACGTACAGCCCCGCGCCGTACTCGCGGCACAGGCGCCGGAACGCCACGTTCGTGATGCCGGCCATGGGGGCGAGCACCACCGGGGGATCGACCTGGTACGGGCCGATCTTCAGTGCGGGCTTGCTCAGGGTCGCGGTCACGTCCGCCATTGTCCCCGGTGACCCCGGCCACCCGTGCCTCAGGTGCGCTTGACCGCCGGGATCTCGGCGTGGCGGCGCGAGCGGGGCCGCCCGGCGGACACCATCCACAGGACCTTGCCGTCGGGGTACGTACCGCCGACGCAGGTCAGGCGGCGGCACACCACCTCGGCGCTGTGACCGGCCGCTCCCAGCTCGATGCACAGGTGCGGGATGTCGACCGTCGGGCTCTGCAGGACGTGGTCCTCGGCCCGGCCCACCACGATGTCGGCGAACCGGAGCTGGTCGAAGCGCATCGACAGGACACCCTCGAACAACAGTTCGACGAGGTCCTCCGGGTCGTCGTCGGTGCGCAGGACCAGCTCCGAGTGCTCAACGCTGTAGCGCCACAAGCGGAAGGCCCGGGACGAGCTGAACAACGGCTCCGGCTGGTTCATGTCCCCAGTATGGGTGCTTGCGCCGGGCCGCGCGGGCCGCCGTCACCGGATCAGTGGTTCCGGAGTCCGAAGTGGACCGGGTTCTCCTGGAACGTGGCGGCGCAGCGGAATCCCGTGCGGGGTCCCCGTCCCGCTGGCCTCAGTGCTTCGCCGCATAACGGCGCCACAGGCGGCGTGGCTCGGGTTCGCGTGGGGCCGGCACCAGGAAGTACGCCAGGCACTCGGCACACGTCTTGCCCGGCGGGGCGGTCATCGCGGCCGGGAGGAAACGTGCCCCGCACACCGCTTCCAGCTCGAGGCCCGGTGCCATCGCCGTGTCCGGCACCGCGTGCTCGGCGGTGCCCTCGGCGCTGGTCACCCAGACCGGATGGTCGTCCGGGGTCGCTTCCACCGCCCCTCCCCTCGTCCGCCCTTTGTTCGGTCGTACCCGACCGGCCGACGTTCCACGCCGGACTTCACCTGGATTTCACCTGGTCGTGGCTCCCCCGCGCGAACCGGATCCGTCCGTGCCGCGGAACCTGGCCGCCGCTCCCGCACGCGCTGGAGTGGCCGAGCGCTGCCGCCTACCCTGGCTGGCGAGGAGGTGGCCCGTGTCGGTCGTCGATGTCGCTGATCTTGTCCGGGGCCGGGGGGCGCGGCTCCTGGTCGGCACCGATCGGGTCGAAGCCGTCGTCGATGCCTGCGCGTCGACCGTCCGCCCGCACACCCTGCGGGTCCGCGATCGGAGCAACCGCCTCGCCGCTCGCCTCGAGTGCGTGACCAGCGGCGCGATCTCGATGAGCCGTCTGTCCTACGGCGCGGACGTGACGATTTCCGAAGCGGCGCCCGAGCAGGACGAGTTCATCCTCGCCCTGCCGGTGGCCGGGCAAAGCCGGTTCACGTATTCGGGTGCGACGGCACTGCTGGGACCTGGCGCCATGTCGGTCGTCAGTCCCTACAGCAAGTTCCGGCTCGACATCGACGGCGGGTTCGACCAGGTGCTGGTCCGCTTCGACCGGCGGCGGGTCGAGCAGGCGGCCGGGTCCCTCACGGGGGCGGCCGGCTTGGTGCCGGTGCACTTCTCGCTGGCGGCGAGTCACGCCACACCAAGTGTGCTGAACCTGATCGAGGCCGCGCTCCGGATGGCGTTCGAGCCGGGTTCCGGCGGCCCCCGGTCCCGGCTCGCGTCCCAACTCGAGTCGGTTCTCATCGAGACGCTGCTGCTCGTGTACCCGAGCAACCTCACGGCTCGACTCGGCGGCATGGCCGAGTCCCTGTCCGCGCAGCGGGTGGCCCAGGCGATGGAGTACATGGTGGCGAACCTGTCAGAGCCGTTCCCGCTGTCGGCGGTTGCGCACCACTGCGGGGTGACGCTGCGGAGTCTGCAAGCCGGCTTTCGGCGCGAGCTCGGCATGTCACCCGGAGAGTGGCTGCGCGCCGAGCGGCTCGACCGTGCGTACGCGCAGCTGTCGGCGGCGGATCCGGACGGCGTGACGGTCACCGCGACCGCTTTGAGCTGCGGATTCGTGCACTTGGGTGACTTCGCTGCCCGGTTCAGGTCTCGGTTCGGCGAGGTCCCGTCGGCCGTGCTCCGCCGGCCTCCGTACGGCACCGCCTCGTCGCGAACCTGATAGCCGTCGTTCGCGTACGCGCTATCGGCGGACCGGCCCCGATCCCAGACTCAACGCACCAAATCGAGCGGATCGGGCCGCGGCGGCGAATTGCCGGCGAAGCCCGCCGGCAATTGAGGAGTCAACATGTCCCTATCCGTGGCGGACAAGCTGGCGATCGTCGAGCTGTCGAACACGCACATGCGCGCGCTCGACGACCACGACGTGGACGCGTGGGTGGGTGCGTGGCTGCCGGACGGCGAGTTCGTCGCCACGTACGGCACCTTCACCGGGCACGCGGCGATCCGCGGGTTCATCGACGCGCACATCGCGGCCGGCAAGGAGGACGGCGCCCGCCACCTCATGACGAACTACGTGGTCGACGGCGACGGTGACACGGCGACCATCACGTGCGCCGTCACCAAGCTGCAAGTCGAGAAGCCGCCGTACATCATCGCCTCCGGCATCTACCGCGACGTCGTGGAGCGGACCCCGGAGGGCTGGCGGTTCCGGACCCGGCGGCTGGACATCGACAACGGTGTCTTCGCCCGGGCTGAGGCCGAGGCGGCCCTCAACGGGAAGCCGGCATGAGCGGGCTCGCCGCGGAGCGGTGGGGAACCTCCGGTCCCCGCATCGTCATGGTGCACGGCAGCCTGAGTTCCGCGGCTGCCGCGTTCGGCGAGCAGCAGGTGCTGGCCGACCGCTACCGGATCGTCGCGCCGTACCGCCGTGGATACCGGCCCAGCCCGATGACGGACAGGATCGATCCGGACCGCGATGCCGCCGAGATCGTCGAGTTCCTCGGCGAGGACGGTGCCCACCTGGTCGGCACGTCGATGGGTGGCGTGGTCGCCATGCGGGCCGCGGCCCTGGCGCCGGAGAAGGTGCGCTCGCTCACCGTGATCGAGCCACCGGCCCTGCCCAACGGGGCCGGCCGGCCGGCGGCCGACGCGCTGGGCGTCGCACTCCGCGAGTACTGGGCCGGGGCGGACAGCCGGGACCTGGAGTCGTTCGCAGCCGGGTTCCTGAAGGTGCTCGACATCGACCTCCAGCTGCCGTCGCCGCTCCCGGCGGCGATGCGGGAGGCAGTCCGCAACCTGACGACCGAACGGCCGTGGGAGACCGGGGCGCCCGTGGAGAAACTCGCCAGGGCACCGTTCCCCAAGCTGGTCGTGACCGGTGGCGGAACGCCCGGATTCGAGGACGTGGCCGACGCGCTCGCGCTCGCGCTCCCCGCCAAGCGCGTGCTGTTCCCGGGCAGTCCGCATGCCGTCCAGCGGATCGGCCGGCCGTTCAACGACGAGCTCGTGGCGCATCTCGAAACAGCCGGCTGAGACCAGTACCGGGTCCCTGGCCCTTGCGTGAGGAGCTGAACCATGTCCATCGCGGAACTGGCGAACCTCGTCCGGGGCCAGGGCACCCGGCTGCTGGCCGCCACCGAGAACGCCGACGCGGTGGTGGACGCCTGCACGTCCGCCCTGCGGCCGCACGCGTTGCGGCTGCGTGGCCGCGGCGGCCGCCTCGCCACCCGTCTGGATCACCTCGGCAGCGGATCCCTCTCGCTGAACCGCCTGTACTACGGGGCCGACGTCACCGTTTCCGAGGTGACGCCGGAGGAGGACAACTTCCTCCTCACCCTGCCCATCTCCGGCCGGGCCCGGTACCGCTACGGCGGACAGGCCGCGATCCTGGAGGCCGGTACGGCGTCGGTCGTCAGCCCGTACGGCGACTTCCGGTTCGAGATCGACGGCGAGTTCGACCAGATCGTGCTGCGGCTGGATCGGCGGCGGGTCGAGCGGACGGCAGCAGTGCTCGCCGGCACCACCGGGTCGGTGCCGGTCCAGTTCGAACTCGCCGTGCACCGAGTCTCCGGCGGGCTGCTGGCGCTCATCGAGGCCGCCGTCCGGCTGGTCGGCGACCCGCGCCTCGACGGTCGGTTGCGGCTGGTCCACCAGCTCGACTCGCTGCTGGTCGAGACCTTGCTGCTCAGCCACCCGAGCAATCTGTCCGACCGGTTCGGGGGCACGGCCGCGTCCCCGTCAACGAGCCGTGTCCGGCGCGCGATGGAGTACATGCTGGCCCACCTGTCCGAGCCGTTGTCGCTGGCTGATGTGGCGCGGCAGTGCGACGTCTCGCTGCGGAGCCTGCAGATCGGGTTCCGCCGTGAGGTCGGCCTGTCTCCGCGCGAGTGGCTGCGCGCGGAGCGCCTCGACCGTGCCCACGACCTGCTGGCCGCGGCCGCGCCGGACGCGACCACGGTGACGGCGACGGCGCTGGGCTGTGGCTTCGTCCATCTCGGAGATTTCGCCGCGCAGTTCAAGCAGCGCTTCGGCGTCTCCCCGTCGGCCGTGCTGCGCGGATCCGATCGTGGGAGTTCGTCCAGGCGGTAGTTGCGCCCCGGTGCTTCTCGCAGACTCGACGTACCGAATTCCAGCGTAGAGATGCGGAGCGACCAATGCGGTTCTTTCCGGACAGCAGGACCTGATCATGCGCGTCAGCCTGTTGCAGATCGCCAGCCGAGACGACGAAAGCCCGCAGGCCCGGTTGCGCCGGGTGTCGCGCGCCGTGCTCGCCGAACCGGACCTGCGGGAGTCCGACCTGCTCGTCCTGCCCGAGCTGTGGACCATGGGCTACTTCGCCTTCGACGCCTACGAAAACGGCGCCGAAGCGCTGGACGGCACGACGGTGTCGGCGGCACGCGAGTGGGCCACCGAGTTCCGGCTGCACGTGCACCTGGGCAGCTTCGTCGAACGGGACGAGCGCGGCCTGCTGCACAACACCTCGGTCGTGCTCGGACCGGACGCGCGGATCCGCGCCGTGTACCGCAAGGTGCACCTCTTCGGTTACGGGTCGCGGGAATCCCAGCTGCTGACCTCGGGTGCCGACGTCACGGTGAGCGAGATCGGCGGAGTACCCACGGGCATCACGACCTGTTACGACCTGCGTTTCCCCGAGCTGTTCCGGAGCATGGTGGACACCGGGGCCGAGCAGTTCGCCGTGTGCGCGGCGTGGCCGGCTGCCCGGCTGGCGCACTGGCGGCTCTTCACCGAGGTGCGCGCCGTCGAGCAGCAGGCCTACCTGATCGCCGCGAACGCCGTCGGCACCCAGCACGGGGTGGAGCTCGGTGGGCACTCGCGGGTGGTCGACCCAACCGGCGAAGTACTGGCCGAGGCGGGTCGCGACGAGGGCTTCACGCACGTCGACCTGGATCCCGGACTGCCCCGCCGGGTCCGTGCGGAGTTCCCGGCACTCGCCGACCGACGCTGGACCGGCCGTCCCGCGGAGGAGGTGCTCGCATGACGGCGCTGCGCTTCACGATCGCCGGTGGGGGTGACGTGCTGCTCACCCCGACCGATCTCACGATCGCCGGCTACACCGGCCGCGATCAGGCCGCCGTTCGGCACCACATCGCCGAGCTCGCCGCGATCGGCGTACCGGAGCCGGAAACGGTCCCGGCGTTCTTCGACCTCGACCCCGGACTCCTCACCTGCGCGGCCGAGGTGACGGTGAGCGGTCCGAGCACCTCCGGCGAGGTCGAGCCCGTGCTGATCGTGACCGGCGGGCACCACTACCTCACCGTCGGCTCCGACCACACCGACCGGGCACTGGAACGGCAGAGCATCGCCGGGTCCAAAGCGGCCTGCCCCAAGCCCGTCGCCCGGTCCGTGATCGACCTCGGCGCCGACCCGTCGGCCCTGCCCTGGGACGACATCGTCGCGCGGAGCTGGGTCGACCACGAGCCCTACCAGGAGGGCACCCTGGCCGGCCTGCTGCCGGCCGTCGACGTCCTGGAGAGCCGGGGCCGCCCACCCACCGACGGCTCCGACCACTCCGTCCTCGTCCTGTTCGGCGGCACCCTGCCGCTGCTGGACGGCGCGTTCCGCTACGGCCGCGACTGGCGGCTGAGTTTGCACGTCCCCGGATTCGACCCCATCGAACACACCTACCACGCAAGAGTGAGGAGCACCTGATGCGTACCGGCAAGAACTATCTCGCCTCGCTCGACGACGGACGCCGCGTCATCGTCGACGGCGCCCCGGTCGACGACGTCTCGTCGCACCCGGCGTTCGCCCCGATCGCCGCGACGATCGCCGAACTCTTCGACCTGGCAGCTGATCCCGCCAACGGGATGCAAGCCCCGGGCCCGGTTACCGGCGAGCCGGTGAACCGGCTCTACCTGCCGCCGCGCTCGCCGGAGGACCTGCGCTCGTGGCGGACCGCCGCCCAGGTCTGGGCCGACCACACCCACGGTTGGGTGGGACGCTCACCCGACCACGTCGGCGCCTTCCTGGCCGCGTTCAGCGCCCACCCGGAGGCGTTCGGCGACGAGCACGGCCTGCGGCAGAACGTGCTGGACTTCCAGCGGCGGGTCGTCGAGAACGACCTGTACGTGTCGTACGCGATCATCCCGCCCCAGGTCTCCCGCGCCACCACCGCGCACGCGTGGGAGGGGGACCTCGTCCAGGTCGGCGTCAAGGAGGTGCGCGACGACGGCATCGTGGTCCGCGGTGCCCAGATGCTGGCGACCGGCGGTGCCGTGGCCGACGAGATCCTGGTGTCCTGCATCAAGCCGTTGCAGGCCGAGGACCAGGACTTCGCCAACAGCTTCACCGTGCCGGTGAACGCACCGGGACTGACGCTGTACTGCCGCCGCCCCTACGCCACCGCGACCACCAGCGCGTTCGACTACCCGCTGAGTGCGCGGTACGACGAGACGGACGCGCTGCTCGTGTTCGACGACGTGTTCATCCCGTGGAAGGACGTGTTCGTCTTCAAGGACGTCGCCGGGTTGCGGAAGCAGTTCTTCGACACCGGGGCGCACGCGCTGGGCAACTGGCAGGCCCAGATCCGCTTCGCCACCAAGCTGGGCTTCCTGGCCGGCATCGCCCGCAAGATCGCTGCGGTGAACGGCGTGGACAAGTTCCCCGGCGTCGTCGAGAAGCTCGGCGAGCTCGCCAGCCTGGTCAGTGTCGTCCGGTCCGGGGTGCTGGCCGCCGAGTACACGGCAGCGCCGGACGACCAGGGACTGCTGCGCCCCGGCGGTCAGGCGCTGTACGGCGCGATGGGCCTGCAGGCCGAGGTGCACCCGCGGGTCATCGGCATCCTGCGGGAGCTGGCGGGAGGTGGTGTGTTGCAGGTGCCGTCGAGCGTCGCGGAGCTGGTCGGCGCAACCACCCGCGACGACATGGAGCGCTACGTCAGCAGCCCGGGTGTCGACGCCGTCGAACGGGTGAAGCTGTTCAAGCTCGCGTGGGATGCAGTCGGCAGCGAATTCGCCGGGCGGCACCAGCAGTACGAGTTGTTCTACGCCGGCGCCCCGTTCGTCGTGAAGGGGTACGCGTTCCGCAACTTCGACTACAGCACGCCGGTGCGGGCCGTCGACGCCTTCCTCGGCTCCTACGGAACGGAGGCGTGATGAAACCCGAGTACGAGTTCTTCCCGGTCACCGACGTCGAGTTCACCGTCTGCGCAGGAGACAACCCGCTGATCACCGAGCGAATCCTGTCGCGGGACCCGGACACCGGCGTGGCTACCCGGATCCTGCGGTACGAGCCCGGGGCGGACTCCAGCGCGACCGGGGTGCAGCGGCACGAGTTCTGGGAGGAGGTCTACATCCTGGAGGGCTCGTTCGTGGACCTGACCCTGGGGCGGACCTTCACGGCGGGTGAGTACGCCTGCCGGCCGCCGGGCATGCCGCACGGCCCGTGGCGCTCGGAGGACGGCGTGCTCACCTTCGAGGTGCGCTACCCGGCCGGGTCCTGACGGGAGCGCGCACATGTCCACCCCCACGATCGACCCACTGACGATGCGCCGGGCCATGGGCCGCTTCGCCACCGGAGTGGCCGTGATCACCACCGAGGACGAGAGCGGCCCGCACGGCATGACCGTCAACTCGCTGACCTCGGTCTCGCTGGAGCCGCCGCTGCTCCTGGTCTGCTTCAACCACGGCGCGCGCAGCGCGGCTGCCGTCGAGCACGCGGGACGGTTCGTCGTCAACATCCTGGCCCGCCGCCAGAAGGAGATCGCGTTGCGCTTCGCCCAACGCGGTGCGGACCACTTCGCGGATCTCGAGCCGTCCTACGGGAGCCATTCCGTGCCGGTCGTCCCGGGCTCCCTCGCCCATCTCGACTGCGAGGTCAGCAGGACCGTCGAGGCCGGCGACCACACCATTGTCCTCGGGGCCGTCACCGCGGTGTGCAGCAACGACGGGCAGCCGCTCGGTTTCTACGCCGGGCACTTCAGCGATGTGCAGCCCCACGGGGAGGAGATCGAGCCCTGGTTCTGCTGAAAACGTGCGACAGCACCGCCTCGGCCCGTCCACCCGGTGACCACGCACATCCTCCCATAGGCTGATCCCTGTGGCCGGTCGCGACGAAGAGACCCCGAACCAGCGCCTCGCGCGGAACGTGAACGAGCTGCTCGGCGAGTTGCGCGTGGCCCAGGCCGGCGTGCAGATCCTGTTCGGGTTCCTGCTGTCGGTGGTGTTCACCGCCCAGTTCCGGTCGGCCAGCGGGTTCGAGAAGGCGGTGCACCTGGTCGCGGTCCTGCTGGCGGTGCTGTCCACGGCGCTGCTGTCGGCGCCGGCGGCGTGGCACCGGATCCTGTTCCGCGCCGGCCGGCGGGACGACATCCTGCGCGCCGGCAACCGCGCCGTGCTGGCCGGGCTGGGTTGCCTGGCGGCGGCGATCACCGCGACGGTGTCGCTGATCGCGAAGGTCGTCTACGGCCCCGTCGCGATGGCGGTCGTGGCGGTGCTGGTCGGCCTCACCTTCGCGACGTTGTGGTTCGTCACCCCGAACTTCCTGTCGAACCAGGCCGTGCGCGACACCCGGCCCTCGCCGGAACCGCCGAGCGATTCCACCCGGGCCGAATAGCGGTCCGCGGGGCTAGGGCAGCCGGTGCAGCCAGGCGCGCCAGATCAGCGCCGTGGGCAGGACGGAGGTGAACACGGTGCCGATCACGTAGAGGACCAGCACGTGCGACTGGGCCGCGACGACCAGCAGGAACAACCCGGCCACCGGGGAGCAGAGAATGCCGAGCACCGACAGCAGGATGCCGGACAGGCGCATGGGCCGGAGCTCGGCCAGACGCTGCGCCAGGCGTGGGTTTTCCGCGGCCAGTTGCCGCTCGATCTCCAACAGCCGTCGCTGTTCCTCATCGTGGAGTGCCATCGCCCGCACCGCCTCTACTGACCAGTATCGCTCGCCGGCGGCACCTTGTCACGGTGTGATCTGCGTTGTGCTTCCGCTGTTGTCCCCTGCGTGTTTACGCTCGGTAGGTAATATTACCTTCCGTTAACCCAATCGTAGGACATCAAGGGCGAGGGGAGAGCGCTCTTCCTGCGAAAACGAACCGTGCGGGAGTGCACGCGCGGGCGAGGGAGAAGATGCGAAATGAGCAAGACCGACGAGCGCGTCCGCAACGACACGCCGATCTTCGAGGCACTGCGCGAGGAGTTCGACTTCGACCGCCTGCTCGAGGACCTGACCGAGGAGCCGAAGCAGGCGGACTGACGCGTTACGGTGGTGGCCGTGAGCGGTGATCCCCGCGCGACCGCCCCGCCCCGCCCTTCGCAGCTACCCACCGTCACGGCGGTCGCGATCGGCGGCGGGCTCGGCGCGCTCGCCCGGTTCGGCCTGACCCGTGCCTGGCCGACGGCTCCCGGCCACTTCCCGTGGGCGACGTTCGCGACCAACGTCGCCGGGTGCTTCCTGATCGGCGTCCTGATGGTGATCGTCACCGAGATCCGCGTGGCCCACCCGCTGGTCCGGCCCTTCCTCGGCGTCGGCGTCCTCGGCGGCTTCACCACGTTCTCGACCTACGCCGTCGAGTTCCACAACCTCCTGTCGCCGGGCCTGGTGGCCGTCGCGTTCGCCTACCTGGCCGGGACCCTGCTGGCGGCCATGGTCGCCGTCTTCGCCGGTGCCGCCCTGACCCGCCGGCTGGCAGGCCGATGACGGCTCTGCTCGTCATCGCCGGCGCGATGGTCGGTGCGCCGCTGCGCTACCTCACCGACCGGACCGTGCAGGCGCGGCACGGGGGGCCGTTCCCCTGGGGCACGCTGCTGATCAACCTGACCGGCTGCCTCGTCCTCGGCGCCCTGGCCGGCGCGACGCTGCCCGGGCCGCTGTTCACCCTCCTCGGCACCGGCTTCTGCGGGGGCCTCACGACCTACAGCACGTTCAGCTTCGAGACGTTGCGGCTGATCGAGCAGAAGGCGTACTTCTACGCGGCGATGAACGTCGTGATCACGATCGCCGCGGGGATCGGTGCCGCGTTCGCCGGATTCGCCACCACCCAGGCGATCTTTCCGGTGTGACGTGCGTCGCGCGGCGTGCCAGGCTGGCGGCATGACCGATGCGATGCGGGCGGAGACCGTCATGATCACCGGGCACGGTGGTGACGGGATCGAGGCGTACCTGGCCAGGCCGCTCGACCCGGCGCCGCGCGGCGGGGTCGTGGTGATCCACCACATGCCCGGCTACGACGCGGCGACCAAGGAGATCGTCCGGCGGTTCGCCGTGCACGGTTACCACGCGATCTGCCCGAACCTCTACTGGCGTGAAGCTCCGGGCGCCGATCCGGACGACGCGGCCGCAACGGCCCGCGCGCGGGGCGGGGTGCCGGACGACCGGCTGGTCGGCGACGTCCAGGGCGCGATCACCCATCTCCGGGGCATCGAGGGCGCCAACGGCAGGATCGGGGTGATCGGGTACTGCTCCGGCGGACGGCAGACGTTCCTCACCGCGTGCAGCATCGAGGTCGACGCGGCCGTGGACTGCTACGGCGCGTTCGTCGTCAACGACCCGCCGCCGCAGATGGCCGGGATGAGGCCGCTGCTCGGCCTCGCGCCGGGCCTGTCCTGCCCGTTGCTCGGGCTCTTCGGCGCCGAGGACAAGTTTCCCGCGCCCGCGGAGACCGCGACGTTGTCCGCCGAACTGGACCGCCTGGGCAAACCGCACGAGTTCCACACCTACGCGGGCGCCGGGCACGGGTTCTTCGCCGTCGACCGGCCCAGCTACCGCCCCGAGGCGGCGGTGGACGGCTGGCGGCGGATCGTCGACTTCTTCGGCAAGCACCTCGCGGCGTGAGGAGATCCGGCATGTGCACCTATCTGACCGAGCAGATCGAGGTCGACGGCAGCGGTAAGTCCGCACACGGGTGGATCCCGCTGACGCACGCCTCGGTCTACGTGGACCACCCGACGCACGCGCCGTACACGCACACGGTGAACATCGACTTCCTGAACCCGGCGGAGGGACCGTCGGCCCGGGTGCCGGTGGAGCTGACCGAGGAGGCCGCGCTGGCACTGGCGGAGGCGATCCACCGGGCGATCGCCACCGCACCGGAGGGGCTGGCCTCGGCGAACCAGCCGAGGTGACCGTCGAGGACGGCCTGCCGGCGGCGGCCGAGTACCGCGCGTTGCGGGCCGCGGTGGGGTGGCCGTCGCCCGGACCGGACATCTGTGGCGCGGCACTGGAGAACTCCGCGCACGGCGTGCTCGCGCGCGACCGGGGCGAACTCGCCGGCATGGCCCGGCTCGTCGGTGACGGGGTGATGTACCTGCTGATCGTCGACGTGGTGGTCCACCCCGGACACCAGGGCCGCGGACTCGGGCAACGGATGGTGCGGCGGCTGGTCGAAGTCGCTGGCGCACGACGGGTGCAGCTCGTGGCGGCGCCGGATGTCGTGCCGTTCTACGAGCGGCTGGGGTTCGTCCGCGACCCCAGCCACCTGATGGCGTACCGCAGTGTGGGATGAGCTGGGCGAACGGTTCACGGAGTCTTAACGTGGTCCGTGGCTCATCCCCGTGGTCCGTTTTGGAGTGCTCTGTGTCCGCTGTCACCGACCGGCCGCCGGCCGGCAACTTCCTGCTGCGCTCGCCCACTTCGTGCGCGGCGCCGATCCCGGAGCCGGAGCAGCCGGTCCGCAAGGTCCCGCTGCTGATCTCCGCCGCCGGGGCGGTCGCGCTGAGCTGGTACGTCTGGGCCACCTACGGCGGCAAGTTCGGCGCACTGCTGGTCATCGGACTGTTCCTGGGCGTTGCCCTCTACCACTCGCGCTTCGGGTTCACCTCCGCCTGGCGGCAGCTGCTGGCCGTCGGCAACGGCGAGGGCCTGCGGGCGCACGCGCTGCTGCTCGGCACGGCCGCGACGCTGGTCGCGCTGCTCATCGGCACCGGGACCGGCTTGTTCGGCACCACGCCGAAGGCGACCGCAGGCCCGATCGGGCTGGCGTTGTTCGTCGGGGCAACGCTGTTCGCGGTCGGCATGCAGCTCGGCGGCGCGTGCGCGTCGGGCACGCTGTTCGCGGTCGGGGCGGGACAGTCGTCGATCGTGCTCACGCTCGGCGGCTTCATCGCCGGGTCGGTCCTCTACACCTGGGCGTTCCCGGTCTTCAACGGCTGGCCGCAGGTGTCCGGTGTGCTGCTCGCCGACCACGTCGGCTGGTGGGGTTCGTGGGCGATCACCGTCGCCGTGCTCGGGCTCGTCGTCGTCGTGACCCGGATCGTGCAGGCGCGCCGCAACCCGCCGCCGGTGGGCGTCCCGCCGACCGCGAAGGGCGTCGCGCGCGTCTTCCGCGGCTCGTGGCCGCTGCTGGCCGGCGCCGTCGTGCTGGCCGTGCTCGCCGGTGCGGTCGTGCTCGTCTCCGGCGGCACCTGGGGCGTCACGTTCGCCTTCGCGTTGTGGGGCGCCAAGTTCCTGCAGCTGCTCGGTCTGCACCCGGAGACCTGGGAGTTCTGGCAGACCACCAGCAACGCCAAGTCGCTGGCCGGTCCGATCTGGACGGACAAGACCAGCCTCACCGACATCGGCATCATCCTGGGCGCGGCGGTCGCCGCCGCGGCGGCGGGCACCTGGAAGATCCACTCCGAGATCCCGTGGCGCACCGCCGTCGCATCCGTCCTCGGCGGAATCCTCATGGGCATCGGTGCCCGGCTGGCCGGCGGCTGCAACATCGGCGCCTACCTGGCCGGCATCTCCACCGGCAGCCTGCACGGCTGGCTGTGGGGCGTGTTCGCCCTCGGCGGCACGTGGATCGGCCTGAAGCTGCGCCCGTTGTTCGGGCTCGCCAACCCGAAGCCGGCGGATTCCATCTGCTGATTCCCAAGCGCTGGAATGGCAGGACAACCACCCGGTTGTCCTGCCATTCTCGTTGCGGGGTAACACAATCCCCGACAGGTGAGAAAGGTGGGACCATGCAGAAGACCGTGATCCGGGGCCTCGTCGCGAGCGCCCTCGCCGGGGCGGCCGTGTTCGGCGCCGCGGCACCCGCGCTGGCCGCACCCGCGCCGGGCGAGGTGGCCGTCGTGGACGAGCCGGACACGACCAACCTCAACAACGCCTACACCTTCGCGCCGCTGGGCGTGCCGGTGATCGGGCTGGTCCGGTCCGTCAACGCCGCGCCGGGCAAGCTCCTGCCGAGCTTCGGCTGAGCTGAGCACCAAGAGGGCCCCGCACCACCCACCTGGTGCGGGGCCCTCTCGCGTGCCCGGCGTCAGCCGGCCAGTTCGGTCAACAGTCCGAAGACCGGTGCGAGCGCCGTGGCCGGCGCCCCGATCGCCGGGTCGAGCAGCGGACCGGCATCCGCCCCGGACACGGCCCAGATGGGCACCTCGCCGGCGCTCGCGACACCGCCACCGGCACCGAACGCCGCGGCCGCGATCACGCCACCGGCCAGCACCCTCACCACACTCCTGCGCACTTCCTGCACTCTCCTTTCCTGCTCCGCCCGGGTCATCCGAGCGGAAAACTGACCGGCACGACCGTCCCCTGTGGAACGAAGAACCCGGGTCCGGCACCGGGCGAGTCCATGCCCGGCGCGTGCGGCTGGCCCGGCAACATCGGCATCGCGTTGACCTGTGCCGACGCGAACAGCTGGACCCGTGGCGCGGCCGGCTGTTCCGGGCCGAGCCACTGCCGGAACCCGGTCACGGTCGCCGCCTCACCGGGAAACGCGTTGTCCAGCGCCACCGCGTAGCTGACCGCCGCCTGTTCACGCGGGTCGAACCGCAGCGGCACCGTCGAGCTCGCCACGCTGTTCACCAGCGGCCCGGTCAGCAGCCACGGCGCGACGTAAAGGCCGAACGGGTACGCCGGCTGTTCCCGTTGCGCGGCGGCCGCACCGTCCAGCGCCGAGGCCGCCCGCGCCCAGCCCGAGACCACCACCAGCGCGGCGCCCTCCGGCCGGACGGCGATCCCGTGGGCCGCAGCGGCTTCCCGGACCACGCGTCCCGCCGCCGTGCCGCGCGGGGTGGTGTCGTCGACGACCGTGATGGACTGGGTCTTGCGGTCGGCCAGGAACCCGACCAGCTTGCGCAGCGCGTCGGCATCCTCTTCGGACAGTTCATCGGCCGGGCAGCTCGTCAGCACGTCCTTGCGGCCGGCCACCAGCCCGCCCAGCGCGGTCGTCGCGCACTCCGGGCCGTCCGGTCCGGAAGCCGTCGGCACACCCACCGACGTGCCGGCGTCCACTTCCACGACCCGGTCGCCCACCACCAGCTCGCTGCGTCCCGCGGGCAGCTCGACCTCGGCCCAGTAACCGGAGGCGCCCGGCCGCGGGACCGCCTCGACGGACGTCCCGTCGCCGGTCCGCACCGAACCCGGCGCGGACAGGTGGACGAGGTTCACGCCCGGCCGCTGCGGGCTGACCAGCACCGGGGCGCCCCCGGCGTCGGCGAGCAGCGGGACCCCGGGCACCGGCAGCTCGGCCGGCTTCGGCAGCGCCACGACCGCGCTCCAGGCCAGGAACGCCGCGGCGACCCCGATCACGGCGAACCGCCGCGCGGCGGTGGCGGCGATCGGCAGCACGAGAGCGGCCAGCAACGCGACGCCGAACAACGTCTGGTAAACCCGCCGGTCGAAGGCCACCCCGGACAGCACCAGCTGCACGGCGGCCGCCAGCGCCAGGCCGCCGCCGAGGGTCCACGACAGCGCACCGAACCGGGGCGTGTCCACCCGCGCCAGCGCCAGCGCGGCCAGCCCGAACCAGACGGCCGTTCCGGCGACGTACACCGTGTCGACCGCGAACTCCACGCCGTTGCGGCCCAGCGCGGTCTCCAGGATCAGCAGCACGAGCAGCCCGACCGCGACCCAGCGGCCCACCGGCGGGCGGCGCGTGGTCAGCACCGGCACGGCCAGCACCAGCAGCGCGTGCACGACCGCGGCGACGACGTTGACGTCGAACGCGGCCGCCGACACGACGGCCAGCACCGCGGACAGGACGCCCAGCGCCGCCGTGACCTGTCCCAGCCGGCGCGGCAGCGTGTCCACCTGCGGGCGCAGCAGCCCGATCCCGGCGACGAAAGCCGTGGCGGGCAACAACACCAGCCGCACGATCAGCGCGGCCAGATCCAGCCCGGCCGAGCCGGTGACCGGATGGGACCCGTGGTCCATGAGGTACCTCTTCCAGCGCTAGGGGCGTTCAACGGGGGGTGCGCGCCGGGCCGTGCGTGGCCGGGCGGACCCGGCCACGCACGGCGGTGCTCACTTCACGTCCGCGTCGGCGACGACGAACAGTTCCGAGTGGGGTTTGGCGTTGCCGAACTCGCCGTGCGGCCACGACTTCCGGTTGAAGTTGATGCCCACCGCGCCGGTGAACTCGTCGCGGAAGTCCTGGTCCACGGTGGCCTTGCCGTCCCGCGACAGGTCCACGATGTTGACCTTGTGGTCACCGTCCAAACCGGACCGCGCAACGAAGTAGTTCGACACCGCGACCCGGTCCGGCGAGCTGGTCTCGTGGTAGAAACCGTCGCCGCCCAGCACGAAGTTGTCGAACGCGCCCCAGTGCGGGCCGGCACCCGGGGTGCCCGGGTTGATCGGCGCGGCACCCGCGAGCGTGGGCAGCACGCCGTTGTCCGCGCCGCTGCGCGCCTGCTCCTTGGTCTGGATGCCGGGACCGGCCCACTCCGGGCCCTGCGCCAGCAGGTTCTCGATGTTCAGCACGTAGACGCCCCCGGTGGTGCCGGGGTCGTCCGGCCCGAGGGTGCCCTTCTGCCGGCCCTGGATGGCGCGGTAGAGGAAGCGGTCGTCCGGGCTGGTCTGGATCCAGCCGCCGTTGGAGCTGGCGCCGATGCTGTCGTTGTTGCCCAGCGCCCGGTTCGCCGCGCCGTCGTCCCACACCTGGTACCAGTGGGGCTGCGGCTTGGTGATGTCCGGCGTGTAGAACACCGAACCGCCCTGCATGGTCTCGGCGAACGCGCCCTTGTGGCCGGGCAGGTTGGTCACCGTGGCCTCCATGGCCGCGCGGCTCTCCGCGTACAGCGGGTCGTAGTCCTTGGCCCGGGGGCCGTCCGGCAGATACGACACCGCCTTGAGCTTCGGGTTGTTGCGGTCGGAGATGTCCCAGGTCCGGATGGTGGGCCGGCGCAGGTACGGCGACGGCTGCTTGACCGGGTCCAGGATGATGTTGCGCGGTTCCGCGTAGTCACTGGTGACCAGCGTGTTCAGGTCCTCGCGGGCCTGGATGCCGTGCGGGTTGGCGCAGGTCGCCTGGGTGAGCGTCGGCAGGTTCTCGCACAGCTTCGCGTCGTCGCCCTGCGGGGTCGCCGCCGAGGTCTGCGACAGCACCCGCGCGTTCTGGTCGAAGCGCACGACCTCGCCGGGGCTGCCGGCGAACCCGTTGCCGACCACTGTCTGGCCGTTGGCGTAGGTGTACGGGCCGGGTGCGACCGGCCCACCCATGTACGTGCCGTACGCGGTGCCGTCCTTGAGCACCCAGTAGGCGTCCGGCACGGAACCGCCGAGCGTCTGCGTCGGCAGGCTGATGCCCTTGAGCTTGAGCTGCGGCAACGCGCTCACGTCGAACGCGTACGTCGCCGCGGCGAACAACGCCCCGGCGTAGATGGTGTCGCCCTTGTGCCACACGTACTGCATGTGGTGCGGCTCGTTCTCGACCAGCGGGCCGACGGTGGCGGTGTTGACGACCTTGCCGTACGTCGGCGAACCCTTGGTGGCGTCGATGACGGCGAGGAAGTCCGGGCCGGGCAGGGCGTTCTTGGCCTTGTTCAGGCCGCCGCCGAGGGTGCCCGGCAGGTTCTTCACGTCCTTGACGGCCGTGTCCGCGATGTTCTCGTCACCGGCCCAGACGAGCAGCCATTCCTTGCGCTGCGCACCCTCGCTGCGGATTTTCGCGAGATCCCCGCCGACGAGGTGGTTCTCCACCCAGTACTGCTTGCCGTCCGCGGCGGTCTTCGCGTCGGTGACGACCTGCACGTCCGCGTAGGCGCTGCTCGTGCCCGTGTAGGTCACGGCACCGGCGGCGATCGCGACCGCCGCCGTGCCGGTCAACAGTTTTCGCCATCCTGGCGATTTCAGGCGCATGCCTTCTCCATGTTCGTTCCCATGAAAACGCGTGCCCGGAAATGGGCACAGTTCTCCCCCGGAATGCCGAAAGGGGAAGCTCGGGTCAGCTACGGGCGCCGTGTGGACACAGGGCGCTGGACTGCCGCAGCAGGTCGACAAACAGCCGCACTGTCAGCGTGTGACTGATCAACATGGAGCGGAATGCTCCCGTTTGGCCCAGAGGGCGTCAAACCAGTGTCAAAGGTTGGGAATCACCCACAGGAAAAGTTCCCCGTTTCACTCTGTCGAGTGAGTTCCCAGGTCGTCCGATACGGACGGTCAGCCGCGGCGACGTCGCGTGTGGACGGTCCGGGTCAGGCGGGCTGGAGGGTGTCGGCCTCTTCGGTGGGCGGCGGGGTGATGGGGTCGTCCGCCGGGTGGCGCCCGTGCTGCGTGACGAGGACGACCGTCGCGCCCTCCTCGGCGCCGGCGGTGCCGACCGGCGCCTGCGCGACGACCACACCGTCCTCGGGCGCCGGCATCCCCTCCGGGCCGGCCGGCACCAGCCCGGCGCGGCGCACGATGGCGCACGCGTCGCCGGCGCCCAGACCCACCACGTCAGGCACCTCGACTACCGGCCGGTGTCGCCGCATGAGGTCGAGTCTAGGCGTTCGCCCGCGCACGGCAGGGGTATTCCGGAACCGCGAGAGCCGACCGAGGAGGACACCATGGTCCATCCCGAACCTCCCGGTCCCGAGCCGATCCCGCCCGGGCCGGGTCCCGAACCGGTGCCGCCCACACCACCCGAACCACCGCCGCCACCCACACCACCGGAGCCACCGATGCCGCCGCCGGGTCCGCCGATGCCGATATCCTGACCGCGTGGCGGTGACCGGCTGGCGACGCGTGGTGCTCTTGTGCCTACTCGCCCTGGGCCTGGTCGGCATGCACCACATCGCCGGTGCCGCCGCGCCCGAGAGCCCGGCCATGAGCGTGCCGGCCGACGCCGGGCATCCCGTCGGCCACCAGGATCACGGCATGAGGCACGACGTGCTGCACCTGTGCCTCGCCGTCCTGCTCGCCGGTGTGGTGCTCGGCCTCGGGATGCTGCTGCGCGCGATCCGGACCCCGCCACCGTCGCGCCGCCCAGCGGGGTGTCCCCGCTCGCGCGCGCCCGGCCGTCCCTCCGGGCGCGCGATGCTCGACCACACGTGTGTGCTGCGGCTGTGATCGGCGCTCGCCCGCCGAATTCGCAACTGCAAACACACGAGAGGTCTTTTTTCCATGCGCAAGATCCTCGGCGGTCTCCTGCTGACCGCCGCACTCCTCACGGCCTGTACCGGGCAGTCCGCCGCACCCCCGCGGCAGCCCGATCACAACCAGGCCGACGTCGGGTTCGTGTCGATGATGATCCCCCACCACGAGGGTGCCGTGGAGATGGCGAAGCTGGCGCCGGGGCGTGCCGCCGACCCGCGGGTGCTCGACCTCGCGGGCCGCATCCAGCGGGCACAGGCCCCGGAGATCCAGCAGATGCGGGGCTGGCTCACGAGCTGGGGCGCACCGGCCGCGCCGGCCGGCCACTCGATGCCGGGTGACACGGGTGGCGACGGGACGGCCATGCTCGAGCACGCCACCGGCAGCGAATTCGACCAGGAGTTCCTCCGGATGATGACCGAACACCACGAGGGTGCGGTCGAGATGGCGCGGACCGAGCTGACGCAGGGCGTCAACGGCGAGGCCAAGGCGCTGGCCCAGCGCATCACCGAGACCCAGCAAGCCGAGATCACCGAGATGCGAGCGATCCTCGGCTGACGGTCGCGGCGGGGCGGGACCGGTGCCCGCCCCGCCGTCACGGCCGGATCGCCCCGATCCGCAGGCACACCCCCAAGGTCAGGCCGACGATGCCGACGAACAGCAGGAACACGTTCGCGGCCACTGCGCCCACCCCGATCATCGCCCCGCCGAACACCATCAGCGCGAGGCACAGGAGCCGGCGCGGCAGGCCCAGGTGACGGAGCCGCCCGTCGCGCAGTGATCTGGTCAGCTCGGGATCCGTGATCTCGAACCACTGCTCGATCGCTCTCAGCTGCTGCTGCTCGTTCCGGCTCAACATGCTGCCGCCCCTGGTCGCCGCTGACTGGTCCGCTCCGGCGGATACCCGGATCAGCGCAGGTCAATCCGGGTGCAACAGGCCGCTGGGTCACGCGGACGGGTGAACCCGGGCGGCGGTTACCGTGACGCTACCCACCCGGCCGGCGCCCGCTCGGCTGGTTTTTCCCGCCACGGCGCTGGGTACGCGCCGACGGTGCAAGACCCAGAGGTGAATGTCGCGGATCGGGCAGTCGTCAAACGGGCGGTCGGCGCCGCGGCGATCGGCAACATCACCGAGTGGTACGACTTCGGCGTCTACGGCTACCTGACCACCACGATCAGCAAGGTGTTCTTCACCGACCTGCCCGCCCCGGTCGCGACGATCGCGACGTTCGGGTTGTTCGCGGTGTCGTTCCTGATCCGGCCGTTCGGCGGCCTGCTGTTCGGTCCGCTGTCCGATCGCATCGGCCGCAAACGCGTGCTGTCGCTCACCGTCATCCTGATGGCGGTGGGCACGTTCGCGATCGGCGTCGTGCCCGGGTACGCGACCATCGGCATCGCCGCGCCGCTGCTGGTCCTCCTCGCCCGGCTGGTGCAGGGCGTGTCGACCGGCGGCGAGTACGGCAGCGCGATGACCTTCATCGCCGAGTACGCGCCGGACCGCCGCCGCGGGTTCCTCGGCAGCTGGCTCGAGTTCGGCACGCTCACCGGCTACGCGTTGGGCGCCACGATCGCGACCGTCCTGACCGCGGTGCTCACACCGGCGCAGCTGCTCAGCTGGGGCTGGCGGATCCCGTTCCTGATCGCGCTGCCGATCGGCATGGTCGGCCTCTACCTGCGGCTGCGCCTGGAGGAGACCCCGGCGTTCGCGAACTTCGTCGCCGGCGAGGGCAAGCAGCGCGGGACCGCCCGGGACGAGTTGCGCACGATCTTCGCCCGACACTGGCCGGCGATGCTGCTGTGCGCCGGGCTGGTGCTCGCCTGGAACGTGACGAACTACATGCTCACCAGCTACATGCCGACCTACCTGACCGACACGCTGCCCGGCCACGGACACGACGGCGTCGGGGAGACCGCCGCGCAGGTGCTCCAGATCGTCGTGCTGGTCCTGCTGATGTTCGTGGTGACCGTGCTCGGCCGGCTGTCCGACCGGTTCGGGCGGCGCCCGGTCGTGCTGGCCGGGTGCCTCGGGCTGATCGTGCTGTCGTTGCCGTCGGTGCTGCTGCTCCGCGCCGGCGGTGGCGTGGCGACGTTCGCCGGGCTCGCGATCATGGGACTGACGCTGGTGTGCTTCTCCAGCACGCTGCCCTCGACGCTGCCCGCGATGTTCCCCACCCGCATCCGTGCCGGGGCGCTGTCGATCGCGTTCAACATCTCCGTGTCGCTGTTCGGTGGCACCACGTCGACCGTGATGGGCGCGCTGGTGGCCGGCACCGGCGACCTGAACTGGCCCGCGTACTACCTGATCGCGGCCGGGATCATCGGTGCGATCTGCATCTTCTGCACCCGCGAGTCGGCCGGCCGTCCGCTGGCCGGCTCGGCGCCGATCGTCAGCGCCGAGGAGATGTCCGCCTCACGCCGCTGACGCCACGAGCACCGGTTCGACGGCGTGGCGGCGCGCTCGCTGCACCGCGAGGATCGCCACCGCGGTGGCCACCAGCGTGACCGCACCCGCGACCATGAGCGCGTGCCCGGCACCGAGCCGCTCGCACATCCAGCCGAGCAGCGGCGCGCCGGTGGCGCCCGCGGCCGCCGCGACCGCCCCGTCGATCGCGAGCACCCGGCCGCGCATGTCCTCCGCCGAGTCGAGCTGCAGGCGCGTGCTCTTCGCGGTGTCGATGAGGACCGCCCCGGCGGCGATGGGCAGGATCACGGCGCCGAACCCCAGCATGCCGGGCAGGAACCCGCTGACCCCCTGCAGGACGCTGGTCACCACGGCGGCGCCGAGCAGCAGCGGCAGGGTGAGCTCCCGGACCCGCGCCGCGACGACGCCGCCGATCACGGTGCCGACCGCGAAGACGGCGGACAGCAGGCCGTAACCGGCGGCCCCCGCGTGCAGTGGGCCGTCGGCCATCGCGGCCATGGTCACCTGGTAGTTGCGGCCCAGACCGGACAGCACGAACCCGAGGGTGAACAACACGACCAGACGGTGGCTGCCGCGCACGTAGGCCAGGCCCGCGCGCACCCCGGCACGCTCCGGCCGGGCGACGGCGAGCGGGTGCAACTCGTGCGTGCGGATGACGAGGATCGTGACGATCACGGCCACGAAGCTGGCCGCGTTGAGCACGAAGAGCAGGGCGTTGCCGACCGCGGCGGCGAGCACGCCGGCGAGGCTCATGCCGAGGACGCGGCCGGCGGAGTTGACGATCGAACCGAGCGCGAGGGCGTTGCCCAGGTCGCGCCGGGGTACCACTTGCCCGGCGAACCGGCCCAGCGCGGGCGATTCGAACGCGCCCACCAGCCCGGCGAGCGCGGTGAGGCCGAAGACGGTGGCCAGCGGCATGTCCCGCCACACCATGAAGCCCAGGAGCAGCGCGATGACCAGGTGCGTGGTCTGGCCCGCGAGGATGATCCGCCGCGGCGGGAAGCGGTCGGCGATCGCGCCCGCCCACGGCCCGACGAGCAGGGCCGGGACGGTGGACAGCACCACCGACAGCCCGACCGAAGTGGCCGAGCCGGTGCGGGCCAGCACCACCCAGTTCAGACCGAGGACCTGCATCCACGTGCCGGTCACCGACACGAGATCGGCGGCCGCCCACAGGCGGTAGTTGTGGTTTCCGAGCGCGCGGATCATCGGCGGCAGTTTTCGCCGCAAGGGAGTTCCTTCCGAAAAGCCGGGGTGGTCCCGATCGGGTCCCGGCAGTGGGACGTGCTTCCGGCCCGTCAGGGCCGGCCGTCCCGGGCGGTCGGGCCCGGGCGCCGCCCAACGGTACCTGCGGCTGCGGGCGGTGTCCCTGTGTCGATGACGACAAGCGGCGCTGCTAACGCTTCTGCGCTGTGGCGAGAGCCGCACTCCCGGCCCGGGCTGCCTCTCGGGCGGGCGAGGTGCGGCCCGGGCCGGCTGCCGCCCCGGGCTCGGCGCCCGAGACGATGCGATGTCCCGGCCAACACGTGGCGCGGAGCGGCCAACACGCCGACCGGAGCGGCCAACACGGCGCCCGGGGCGGTGAACACGCGCGGATGGCGGGTGGGTGGGAAAGCGCTTTCTGGTCCTAGGTGGACAGGCGGCGCTGGTTGGTGTGCCGGTCCCGCAGTGCCTCGAGCTGGTTGCGCACGTCCTCGACATCCCAGCGGTACTGGCCGCCGGGGGTGACGAGTGCCGGTTTGATCCAGCCGCGCTCGGCGTACCGGCTGATCGAACGCCGCGACAGGCCGAGCTCGGCCGCGAGCTCACCCGAGCCCACCGTGCGTCGGTGTGCAGTCATGATCGTCACCGTATTGGGTGACGCGTGCGGTCCGCACGACCTATGGCCTCATTGGCCCGAAATACCTTGGTGTCCCGGTTGGCCGGTTTGACTCGATCGGGCTATTGAGGTGGCCGGCGGGACGCGGAAGCATCACGTCGAGCCCGCCCGCCCACTGTCGCGGACGCACCGGGCCGGCTCCACTCGTGCTCGCCGCGGCACACTGTGGATAGCATTCCGGCTCGTCCAACTTCCGGGTGCGGAAGGGGTGACATGTCGGGAGGGCGGCACGGCCAGGTGGCGAGCCGTCGGGTCTTCCGCCGCGTGCGCTGTCCGGTGTGCGGGGAACGGCGACGCGAAATGCGGGTGTTCGGCACGCCGTGGCAGGACGAGGCCGGAAACGTCAAGCCGCGCCACCGGATCCGCGCGGAACTCGGCGCGCAGGCGCGGGCCTGGACGCCCGAGCCGCGCTGTGACCGGTGCCGCCGGCTCTGATCTCGGAGCAGCTGCCCGGTTATCGGGTGCGCGCGCCGGCCGGCAAGGACACCGGCACGCTGGGAACGATCAAATCCACGATGTCCGCGGCAGCAGCCGCCGCCCTGCGCGACTGAGCTGGTCTCTTACGCGCGAGGGCGCCACCAGTTCCGGTGGCGCCCCCGCGGTCCGAGCTCGCCGGGCTACTTGTCCTCGGCGGGCAGCGGGGTTCCGGTGGGCACCTTGTCGGTCCGGGCGTCCGCCTCCAGCGGGTCCGACTCGACGGCGGGCAGCGACTCCGCGCCGGGCGCCGGTTCGGGCTGCGGGCGGCGCTTGACCGCCGACAACAGCAGCTGCGAGACGTCCACGACCTCGACCTTCTCGCTCGCCTTGCCGTCGTTCTGCCGCGCGGTCACCCCGTCGGTGAGCATCACCCGGCAGAACGGGCAGCCGGTCGCGATCTTCGACGGTGCGGTGCCGAGCGCTTCGTCCACGCGCTCGATGTTGATCCGCTTGCCGATCTTCTCTTCCATCCACATCCGGGCACCGCCCGCGCCGCAGCACATCGACCGGTCCCCGTGCCGCGGCATCTCGCGGAACTGCGCGCCGGACGCGCCGACCAGCTCACGCGGCGCCTCGTACACCTTGTTGTGGCGGCCGAGGTAGCACGGGTCGTGGTAGGTGACGTCGTCCGCGATCGGCGCCACCGGCACCAGCCGCTTCTCCCGCACCAGGCGGTTCAGCAGCTGCGTGTGGTGCACCACCTCGAACTGCCCACCCAGCTCGGGGTACTCGTTGGCGAGGGTGTTGAAGCAGTGCGCACAGGTCGCGACGATCTTGCGGTTGCCCGGCTCGCGCCCCTCGAACACCGAGTTCAGCACCTCGACGTTCTGCTGCGCGAGCATCTGGAACAGGAACTCGTTGCCGGCGCGGCGGGCCGGGTCACCGGTGCAGGACTCCTCCGGGCCGAGCACCGCGTACTTGACCCCGGCGATGTGCAGCAGCTCGGCGACCGCGCGGGTCGTCTTCTTCGCGCGGTCTTCGAACGCACCGGCGCAGCCGACCCAGAACAGGTACTCGGTGTCGCCCAGCTCGCCGTCGAACACCGGCACCTCGAAGTCCAGGTCCTCCGCCCAGGCCAACCGGTCCTTGGCGTTCTGGCCCCACGGGTTGCCCTTGTTCTCCAGGTTCTTGAACATCCCGTTCAGCTCGGTCGGGAAGTTCGACTCGATCATCACCTGGTAGCGCCGCATGTCGACGATGTGGTCGACGTGCTCGATGTCCACCGGGCACTGCTCGACGCAGGCACCGCAGGTGGTGCACGACCAGAGCACGTCCGGGTCGATGACACCGCCGTCATCGCCGACCAGCGGCCGCTCCGCCTCGGCCAGGGCGAGCACGTCGATGCCGGCGTACGGGTTCTCGCCGGTCAGGCCCACCTCTTCCCCGGTGACGTCCTTCTTGCCACCGGCGAGCAGGTACGGCGCCTTCGCGTAGGCGTGGTCGCGCAGCTGCGTGATGACCAGCTTCGGCGACAACGGCTTGCCGGTGTTCCACGCCGGGCACTGCGACTGGCAGCGGCCGCACTCGGTGCAGGTGGTGAAGTCCAGCCAGCCCTTCCAGCTGAAGTCCTCGACCCGGCCGGCCCCGAAGACGTCCTTCTCCGGGTCGGCCTCCTCGAAGTCGAGCGGCTTGCCCCCGCTCATCATCGGCTTGAGCCGGCCCAGCGCGACCCCGCCGTCGTCCTCGCGCTTGAAGTAGATGTTGAAGAACGCGCTGAACCGGTGCCAGGCCACGCCCATGGTCAGCGTCTGGCCCACGACGTAGAGCCAGATCATCCCGGACAGCAGCTTGACCAGCGCGGTGATGGTGACCGCGACCGTGCTGGCCGGCAGGATCTCGGCGAGCGGCTTCGTGACGAAGCTCGTCCACAGCGCCGGGTCCTCGATGCCGCTGGAGATCTTGAACGCCTTCACGCCGAGGATGCCCAGGCCCTCGACGATCACCACGGTCTCGACGAAGTAGGCCTGCTTGAAGTTCGACCCGGCGAAGCGCGACTGCCGGTCGGCGCGGCGCGGGTGGTTGAGCTGGCGGACGACCACCAGGGCGAGGCCGCCGACCACGGTGCCCAGCCCGAGCAGTTCGGTGAGCAGCAGCCAGATGCTCCAGGCGCCGATGACCGGCCAGTGGAAGTGCGGGTCGAACGTCTCGCCGTACGCCTCGAACCAGGACAGCGAGCCGATCAGGAAGCCCCACATGACCAGCCAGTGCCAGGGGCCGACGTGGCGGAACTTGTTCATCCGCGTGTGGGCGGCGAACTCCTTGATCAGCGTGGCGAGGCGCGGCCCGAACGGGCCGTTGCGCGTGCCGTCCGGTTGTCCGAGCCGGATGATCCGGACCATCCGGTACACGCCGGTGCCGAACATGATCCAAGCGACGATGCTTACGGCGACGCCGACCACGCCCAGCGTGATCTGCAGTGCACCCATGATCGGGGCCTTTCGTCCGTGTGGTGGGTTGGCGGGAGCCTAACCGGATTTACCCATGAGTAACCGATCGGCGCGACTCGAGTCCCACGAGTGTGGCGTAGGACTCGCTGGATACCGGGACGATCGTACCGGTAGTTTAACGAGATGGTTGCCTATTTGCTCCTCGCTCTGGCCATCGCGGCCGAGGTCACCGCTACTGTTTCGATGAAGTTGTCGGAGGGCTTCACCAAACTGTGGCCCTCGCTGGTCGTGGTGGCCGGGTACCTCGTCGCGTTCGCCGCGCTCGCGAGCGTGCTCAAGCGCGGGATGCCGGTCGGGGTGGCGTACGCGATCTGGGCGGCGGTGGGCGTCGCGGCCGTCGCACTGATCGGGGTGCTGTTCCTCGGGGAGACGGTCAACCTGACCATCGTGGCCGGGCTGGCGCTGGTGATCGGCGGGGTCGTGCTGATCGAGGTGGGCTCGGCGTGAAACCGCAGCGCGACGGCCGCCGGGCGCGCGGCGAGAAGCGTCGGCAGGAAATCATCGACGCGGCACTGCGGGTGATCGAGCGGGACGGGGTCGCCGGGGTCACGCACCGGACGGTGGCCGCGGAGGCCGGGGTGCCCACGACCTCGACGACGTACCACTTCGAAACACTGGACGACCTGCTGATCGCGACGTTGATCTCGTGCGCGCGCGACATGGCGACCGAGGTGTACTGGACGATCGACCGGGCGCGCTCCCGGGGCAGCCGCGGGGCGTCCGAAGTGGCCACGCTACTGGCGGAGGCGCTCGGACCGCGGCGCGGCCGGACGATGGCGGAGTACGAGCTGTACCTGCTGGCCGCGCGGCGACCGGAGTTGCGGCCCGCCGCACGGCGGTGGCTGGACGTGCTGACGTCGATGGTGCGGCCGGACGACCTGGTGGCGTTGCGGGTGTTCCTGGCCGGCATCGACGGCCTGCTCATCCAGGGCCTGATCGACGACGAGCCGCCGACGGCGGAAGAGCTGCGGCCGACGGTGGAGTACCTTCTCAAACCGCGTTGAACCGGGCAAGCCCGCGTTGAACGGGCAACCGAACATGGTTCAACCACGTCCAGAACGCGTGGACATGGACATGAACATCGTCATCTTCCAGGTCAAGGGCAGGGAGGACGATCTGGCCCGGGGAGTTGCGCCGGCGAAGGACGAGGACGCCGTGCGGCAGGCGTGGCGCCAGGTGCAGGCGGAGCGCAACATCCAGGCCACGGACGTGACCAGGGTGCACTGCCTGTGGCAGCCGTCCCGGGTGGACCGGGTTTTCCTGGCCGGGATGTTCGGCCGCGTCGAGCGCACCCACCAGTTCGACCGCCCCGAGGGTGACGACTGGAGCGCGGCACTGGCACACGCGGGCGAGGTGATGGCGCGGGCCGCCGAGGAAGCAGCGCGGGAGCGCGCCGAGGAGACGGTCGCGGACGACGGGGAAGACGGCGAATGGCTGCCCGTCCTGCACACCCACGACAGCCCGTTGGAGCACTACGCCTCCGTGCCGGTGGTGGCGGGCAGGCTCTACCTCGGCTTCGCGCGGACCACGGTCACCTCCGCCGGCCGGGTCGGCATGCTCCACCTGATGCGGAACACGGTCGAGGCGATGAGCGAGGACGAGTACCTGGCGCTGGCGGGCGAAGCGATGACCAACCTCAAGCGGGGGCTGGTCCTCAGGACGTACACCGATGCGGAGAAGGGCACCCTGCTCACCCTGGGCCGCGGCGACGACAACCTGTGCGCCGGGTCCGCGATCGTGCTGGACGACTTCCACGAGAACGCCGCCGGGAAGGTCGGCGAGGACACCGTGGTGGTGGGGCTGATCAGCCCGGACCACATCGTCGTGGCGGGCGCGAGCTCGGCCTGGGCCGGGGAGATCGAGGAGTGGGTGCGCACCTCGCCCGACGCGAGCGGCGACCTGGTGCCCTGCGCGCTGCGGCTCGACGGCTCACCGGACATCGAAATCATCACCGAGCGCCCGAGCGGCCGGCTACCGGCCGACGTCACCGCGTGAGCTGCCGGGGCCCCGGTGGCGCCGCCGGCCCGCGACGCCACCGCGCGGCGCGTCAGCCCTTGTTCTCGTACACCGGGGTGATCGTCGCCCGGCCGACGGTCGTGCCGAACATGTTGAAGCCGAGGAAGGCCGGCGTCGCACCGTCGGGCAGGTCCAGCGACTCGACGTTCAGGGCGTGCACGACGAAGAAGTACCGGTGCGGCCCGTGCCCGGGCGGCGGCGCGGCGCCCAGGAACTGCCGCACCCCACCGTCGTTGGTCAGCGTCACGGCCCCCGGCGGCAGACCGGAGCCGTCACCGGCGCCGGAGGGCAGCTCGGTCACCGAGGCGGGGATGTTGTACACGGCCCAGTGCCAGAAGCCGCTGGCCGTCGGGGCGTCCGGGTCGTAGCAGGTCACGGCGAAGCTCTTCGTCTCGGCGGGGAAGCCCTCCCACGCCAGGTGCGGTGACCGGTCGGCGCCACCCGGGACGCCGAAGATGCCGCTCAACTGCGGAGCGGCGAGCGTCTCCCCGTCGGCGATGTCGTCGCTGCGCACGGTGAAGGACGGCACCGACGGCAGGAATTCGTAGGGGTTCGGCGGTTGTGGCATCGATTCCTCCTCGTCACAGTGTGGCCGCAGGGGCCGCTGATCACCCTAGTGCGATTCCGGGTGACCCCCGGGTGGAACCGGGGGCTTCCCCGATACCGGTGGCCCACCGCGTGCCATAGCGTGATCCACAACGAAAACGTGATCCGGGAGGACGCAATGGGCAAGCCTGCACTCGCGATCGGCGGGGTCGCCTTGATCGTCGTCGGGGCCGGGATCGCGCTGGGGTGGAACTGGTGGCCGAACTCGGCCCGTGCGGAAGCCAGCGCCGACGTCACCCAGCCGGTCTCGGTGGTCCAGATCGACAACGACTCGGGAGACGTGCGCGTCCGCATCGAGGACACGGCCACCACCTCGGTGCACCAGACGTACCACTACCGGGGTGACCGGCCCGGCGACGCCTTCACCGTCGACGGCGGGCGGCTCCGGCTCGACGGATGCGGCCGCGACTGCACGGTCGACTACGACATCGTCGCGCCCCGGGGGACGACCGTGAACGGCGAGGTCCGCTCCGGCGACCTGACCGTCTACGGCGCCGCCTCGGCCGACCTGCGCACCAGCTCCGGTGACATCGAGGTTCGCGATGTCACTGGCCCGGTCACCACCAACGCCAAATCCGGCGACATCGAGGTGCGGTTGAGCGTCCCGCAGGACGTGCGGGCCGAAACCGCCAGCGGCGACGTCCGCGTCGTCGTTCCCCGGGACCGCTACCGCGTCTCCGGGAACACCATGAGCGGCGACCGGCACATCGACGTGGCGCAGGACCCGGCCGCCCAGCACGTCCTCGAGGTCAGCAGCACCAGCGGCGATGTGTCGGTGGCGCAGGCTTGATCCCCCGGGAAGTTCCGGGACGCCGGGAACAACGGCGCGAACCCGCTCGTTACCCTGTCAGAAAGGTTGAGCGAGTAGCACTCAAGTCTGGTTGACGCCCATCGCGCGCCCGAGATAGAACTTGAGTGGGAAGCGCTCAACGCGGGCGCGAAACCGCAGCTCAAGAGCTGCGCACAAGGCACACCAGGAGGGAACACACCATGGCGCGAGCGGTCGGCATCGACCTCGGCACGACCAACTCGGTCGTCGCTGTCCTGGAGGGCGGCGAGCCGACGGTCATCGCCAACTCCGAAGGCTCCCGGACCACCCCGTCCATCGTCGCATTCGCCAAGAACGGCGAGGTGCTGGTCGGCCAGCCGGCGAAGAACCAGGCCGTCACCAACGTCGACCGGACGATCCGGTCCGTGAAGCGGCACATCGGCACCGACTGGAAGACCGAGATCGACGGCAAGGCCTACACGGCGCAGGAGATCAGCGCCCGCGTGCTGATGAAGCTCAAGCGCGACGCCGAGGCCTACCTCGGTGAGGAGATCACCGACGCGGTCATCACCGTCCCCGCCTACTTCGAGGACGCGCAGCGGCAGGCCACCAAGGAGGCCGGTCAGATCGCCGGCCTGAACGTGCTCCGCATCGTCAACGAGCCCACCGCGGCCGCCCTGGCCTACGGCCTGGACAAGGGCGAGAAGGAGCAGACCATCCTGGTCTTCGACCTCGGTGGCGGCACCTTCGACGTGTCGCTGCTGGAGATCGGCGAGGGCGTCGTCGAGGTTCGTGCCACCAGCGGTGACAACCACCTCGGTGGTGACGACTGGGACCAGCGGATCGTCGACTGGCTGGTGGACAAGTTCAAGGCCAGCCACGGCATCGACCTGACCAAGGACCGGATGGCGCTCCAGCGCATCCGCGAGGCGGCGGAGAAGGCGAAGATCGAGCTGTCCAGCTCGAGCAGCGCCAACATCAACCTGCCCTACATCACGGTCGACGCGGACAAGAACCCGCTGTTCCTGGACGAGAACCTGTCCCGGGCGGAGTTCCAGCGGATCACCTCCGACCTGCTGGACCGCACCAAGGCACCGTTCAACAACGTCATCCGCGACGCGGGCATCTCGGTCGGCCAGATCGACCACGTGGTGCTCGTCGGCGGTTCCACCCGCATGCCGGCGGTGTCCGACCTGGTCAAGGAGCTGACCGGCGGCAAGGAGCCGAACAAGGGCGTGAACCCGGACGAGGTCGTCGCGGTCGGCGCGGCGCTGCAGGCCGGTGTGCTCAAGGGTGAGGTCAAGGACGTCCTGCTGCTCGACGTGACCCCGCTGTCGCTGGGCATCGAGACCAAGGGCGGCGTGTTCACCAAGCTCATCGAGCGCAACACGACCATCCCGACCAAGCGGTCGGAGATCTTCTCCACGGCGGACGACAACCAGCCGTCGGTGCAGATCCAGGTGTTCCAGGGCGAGCGCGAGATCGCCGCGCACAACAAGAAGCTCGGGATGTTCGAGTTGACCGGCATCCCGCCGGCCCCGCGCGGCGTCCCGCAGATCGAGGTCACCTTCGACATCGACGCGAACGGCATCGTGCACGTCACCGCGAAGGACCTGGGCACCAACAAGGAACAGTCGATGACCATCACCGGTGGCTCCGCGCTGCCGAAGGAGGACATCGACCGGATGGTCAAGGACGCCGAGGCGCACGCGGAGGAGGACCGCAAGCGCCGCGAGGAGGCCGAGACCCGCAACCAGGCCGAGACGCTGGTCTACCAGACCGAGAAGTTCGTCAAGGACAACGACGACAAGCTGCCCGAGGACCTCAAGGGCAAGGTCAAGACCGCGATCGACGAGGCCAACGAGGCGCTCAAGGGCACCGACACGGCCAAGATCAAGGAAGCCATCGAGAAGCTGAACACCGCGTCGCAGGAGCTGGGCACCGCCCTGTACGCGAACGCGCAGCAGTCCGGCGGCGCCACTCCGGGCGCCGACTCGGGCGCGTCGGGCGCGTCGGGCTCGTCTGAGGGCAAGGGCGGCGACGACGTGGTGGACGCCGAGATCGTGGACGAGGACGAGAAGAAGTGACGGGACGCCACTCGAACGAGATCGACGAGCAGGAGCCGGTCACCGAGCCCCTGGTCGTCCGGGACCGGCGCAAGATCGACCCGGAGACCGGTCAGGTGCGGACCCAGCCGGAGGCTGCCGAAGCGTCCACCCAGGACGCCCCGGCGGCCTCCGCCGGGCCATCGCTCGGCGAGTCCATCGTGGACGACGCGGTGGCCGCGCCGTCCGAGGTCGAGAAGGAGCTCGCGGAGCGCACCGCCGACCTGCAGCGCCTGCAGGCGGAGTTCGCGAACTACCGCAAGCGGGTGGACCGCGACCGGGAGGCCGTGGTCTCCGCGGCGAAGGCCACCGTGGTGGGCGAGCTGCTCCCGCTGCTCGACGACTTCGAACGGGCCGAGCAGCACGGTGATCTCACCGGCGCGTTCAAGGCGGTCGCGGACAAGCTGGTCGCGAGCCTGCAGCGGATCGGGCTCGAGCCGTTCGGCGCGGAGGGCGACCCCTTCGACCCGAGCGTCCACGAGGCCGTGCAGCACAGCACCTCGCCGGACGTGTCCGGGCCGACGGTGACGACCGTGCTGCGCCGCGGCTACCGCTTCGGCGACCGCACGCTGCGGGCCGCGCTGGTGGGCGTCACCGATCACGAGCCGGGCGACGGCCCGGTCGAGGGTGAGCTACCGGTCGAGCAGTTGCCGGATGAGAACACACAGCAGTAACCCTGTTCCGACAGCGAGAGGAGGAGACGTCCGGTGAGTGCGCGGGAGTGGATCGGTAAGGACTTCTACCGTGAGCTGGGCGTCTCCTCCGACGCTTCACAGGACGAGATCAAGAAGGCCTACCGCAAGCTGGCCAGGGCGAACCACCCGGACGCCAATCCGGGCAACACGGAGGCCGAGCAGAAGTTCAAGGCCGTCTCGGAGGCGTACGGCGTCCTGTCGGATCCGGCCAAGCGCAAGGAGTACGACGAGGCGCGGCAGTTGTTCGGGTCGGGCGGCGGTCCCGGTGGCTTCGGCTTCCCCGGTGCCGGCGGCGGCGCGGGCGGCTTCGACCTCGGCGACATCTTCGGCCAGACCGCTGGCGCGCAGGGCGGTTTCGGCGGGCTCGGCGACATCCTCGGCGGCCTGTTCGGCCGGCGCGGCCAGCAGGGCACGACGGCACGGGGCCAGCGCGGCGCCGACGTCGAGACGGACGTGCGGATCGACTTCGCCGAGGCGGTGCGGGGCGCGACCCTGCCGCTGCGGCTGTCCAGTCCGGCGACCTGCTCGACCTGCCACGGCAACGGTGCCCGCCCGGGCACCTCGCCGCGCACCTGCCCCACCTGCCAGGGATCCGGGCTGGTGAGCCGCAGCCAGGGGGCGTTCGCGTTCTCCGAGCCGTGCCGCGACTGCCGCGGCCGCGGCCGGATCATCGACGACCCGTGCCCGGAGTGCGGCGGCGAGGGTGTGAGCATCCAGACGCGCACGCTGACGGTGCGGGTGCCAGCCGGGGTGGACGACAACCAGCGCATCCGGCTGGCCGGCCAGGGTGAACCGGGCCGGGGCGGCGCCGCGGCCGGTGACCTCTACGTCCGGGTGCACGTGAACCCGGACCCCGTGTTCGGCCGTTCGGGCAACGACCTGACGATCACGGTTCCGGTGGCCTACCACGAGCTGGCGCTCGGCACGACGATCACGGTGCCGACGCTGGACGGGAAGGTTTCGGTGAAGGTGCCCGCGGGCACCGGCAGCGGCCGGGTCCTGCGGGTGCGCGGCAAGGGCATCCGCAAGCGGGACGGTGCGCAGGGCGACCTGCTCGTCACGCTGCAGGTGGCCGTGCCGTCCCGGCTGGAGTCCGCGGAGCGGGAGTCGCTCGAGGCGTACGCGCAGATCGCCGAGAAGCACGATCCGCGCCCGGAGATCACGAAACTGCTCCGCGAGAGGAGTTGATCGAGGTGTTCGGCGGATTGCCGCAGGGGGCGGACGAGGAGACCCCGGTCTTCGTGATCTCGGTGGCCGCGCAGCTGTCCGGCCTGCACGCGCAGACGCTGCGGTCCTACGACCGGCTGGGCCTGGTGTCGCCGGGGCGCACCGCGGGCGGCGGGCGGCGCTACTCCATGCGGGACATCGCGCTGCTGCGTGAGGTGCAGCGGTTGTCCCAGGAGGAGGGCGTGAACCTCGCGGGCATCAAACGGATCATCGAGCTGGAGAACCAGGTCGAGGCGCTACGGTCCCGGATCGCCGAACTGACCGAGGAGATCGCCACCGCGTACGCGGCGGCCGAGCAGGCCGCGGCGGCGGTGCACCGGTCCTACCGCAAGGATCTGGTGCCGATGAGGCAGGAAACGGCGCTGGTGGTCTGGAAGCCACGCCGGCGGCGATGACCGGTTCGCCGAGGGGCGATCCCCCCTGGCCGGGGCGATCCACTCCGGGACGTCCACTGTGGACCATCCAGCGCCGGCCCCGGCGGCTGCTGTCGTCCTGGGTGTCAGCGGAGGTGCTCGGCGAAGAAGGCGAGCACCCGGCGCCAGGCGTCCTCGCTCGCGTCGCGGTCGTAGCTCATCCCGGCGATCTTGAGCAGCACGTCGACCGGGCCGGGGAACTGGTTCGCGAAGCTGTGCCCGGCCGTCGGGTACTCCACCACGTCGTGCGGGACGCCACGCGCCGACAGCGCCGCGTCCAGCTTCGCCGCGGCACCCTTGAGCCACCGGTCCTTCCCGCCGTAGGAAGCCACGACCGGGCAAGCTCCGTCCAAAGCGGACAGGTCAGCGGGCAGCGGCCCGTAGTACGGCGCGGACGCGGCGAACCCGCGGGAGGCGGCCACCAGCGCGAACCCGCCGCCCATGCAGAACCCCGCCACGCCGACGCGTCCCGTGCAGTCCGGCCGGGCGGCCAGCACGGACCGGGCGGCACCGAGGTCGTCGAACGCCCGCCCGCGGCCGGCGGTCAGCTCCCGGAACACCGACCGCACGCACCGGACGAACCCGCCGCGCGAGTACAGGTCGGGGGCCAGCGCCAGGAACCCCGCGGCGGCAAAGCGGTCGGTGATGTTGCGCGCGTCCCGCGACAGGCCCACCACGTCGTGCACCACCACGACTCCGGGCCACGGCGGCTCGCCGGCGACCTCCCGCCGCGGCGTGGCCAGGTGCCCGCGGATGGTGCCGTCCGAGACCGGGATCTCCATGCGCGGACTAGTCGATGGTGAACGGGTCGTACCGGATCTGGTCGAGCGCGGTGCCGGCCACCAGCATGCGCGACACGGTCGCCCGGATCATCGCCGGCGAGCCCGCGACCAGCACGTCCCGCCCTGGCCAGGCGCCGTACCGGGTCACCGCGTCGGCCAGGGTGCCCTCCTCGCCGCCGACCGGCCGCGGCCCGGACTCGACCACCGGCGTCACGGTCAGCCACGGGTTGCAGGAGGCGATCATCCGCAACATCTCCAGCGCGTACAGGTCCTCCCACGTGCGGCCGCCGTAGAACAGGTGCACCTTCGGGTTCTCGCCCCATTGGGACAGGTCGTCGAGCATGGACTGCATCGGCGCGACCCCGGTGCCGCCGGCGACCATCAGCACGTCCCGGCCGCTGTCCCGGTCCACGCCGAGCGTGCCCACCGGTGGCCCGAACCGCCACACGTCCCCCGGCTGGGTGTGGCTCACGATGGCCCGCGACACCCAGCCGCCCTCGACGGCGCGGATGTGGAACTCCACGGAGCCGTCCGGGCGGGGTGCGTTCGCCGGGGACAGGTACCGCCACAGCCGCGGCCGTTGCGGCACCTCGACGCTCAGGTACTGCCCGGGGCGGAACGGGATGTGCTGGTCCGGCTCCAGCCGCACCATCGCCAGGTCCCAGGTCAGCCGCCGGTGCTCGGCCACCCGCGCGGACCAGTTCGGCGGGTTGGTGTCGGTGGCGGCCGCTGCCTGCATCTGACGGGCGATGATCGTGAACGCCTCCGCCCACGCGCGTTCGACCTCGTCGGTCCAGTCCGGTCCGAGCTGGGTCTTCATCGCCGCGAGCAGCGCGGTGCCGACCGCCTCGTAGTGGCTCGGCACGACCCCGAACTTGCGGTGGTCGCGGCCGAGCTGCCGCAGGAACGGCACCAGGTCGTCGGGCTGGTCGACCATTTGCACGACGTGGACCAGCGCACGCACCATGCGGTTGCGCTGCACCTCCATGTTGATCGGGAAGAAGTCCCGCGTCGCCGGGGCGAGGGTGAACAGCATCCCGTAGAAGAACTGGGTCACCTCGGGCAGGTACGGCTCGGCCTTCGCCCAGGAGTCCCGGATCAGGCGCACCATCGCCGTGACGGCAGGCGGCGCCTGCCGGTGCACGGACCGGGGTACGGGACTGACGGGGTCGGCGGTCATGGGTGCGGGGCTGCTCCGGGGTGCGCCGGGGTGCTCGGTCATGCTCGCGATCGATTATTCATGAACGCGCAACCGCGGCCGCGCGCCATGCAGCAGCAGGCCAGAGCACCCGTTCGCCGTGAAAACGATCATGAATAATCCACCCCGCTCAGTCAGTCGCCGGCTCGCGAACGAGTTACCGGCCGGTCGCAGAGTATCCGGCCCGGATGCGGATCCACGCGAAGTTGCTCCTTCCGGGTGGTTCGGGAGAACCCGTGGGACACATCACCTACTTAGATAGTTGTGGCATACAACTACCCACTCTATAGTTGTATATGACAACCAACCTGGAGGTGGGTCGATGGGGGACCGCGAAGAGAGGGCCGTCCAGCTGATGCGTGCGCTGCGCGCGGCCGGACAGCTCCAGCACGCCTGGATCACGCAGTCCTGGCAGCGCGAGCACGACGGCCTGCACCCCGCGGCCGCCATGCTGCTGTCCGAACTCCACGTGCACGGCGAAAGCCGCCCATCGGAACTGGCGAAACGCAAGATGGTCGACATCTCGGTGGTCAGCAGGCAGATCGCCCAGCTCGCCGCCGCCGGCCTCATCGTGCGCAGGCCCGCGCCCGAGGACGGCCGGGCCAGCCTGATCAGCCTGTCCGAGACGGGCCTCGCCGAACTGGAGCGCTGGCGCGCACTGCACGTCGACTTCATCCAGCGCGCGCTCGCGGACTGGACCGACGACGAGGTCGAAGGACTCACCGACCGGTTGACCTTGATGAACCAAGGACTGCGCGAGGCCCTCGGCCACGCGCCGGTCCCCTGCGCGTCCGCCCCGGCGGAGAAGAGGAAGTGATCGCAGAAGTGAGCACGACAGCGAACCAGGAGGCGATGACACCGCGCCAGGTCAGGCGCGCGTTCGCCGGCCTGCTACTGGCGCTGCTGGTCGCCGTGCTGTCCTCCACGATCGTCTCGAACGCACTCCCGACGATCCTGGCCGACCTCGACGGCTCGCAGAGCCAGTACACCTGGGTGGTCACGGCCACCCTGCTGGCCTCGACGGCGAGCACCCCGATCTGGGGCAAGCTGTCGGACCTGTTCAGCAAGAAGATGCTGTACCAGCTGTCGATCGTGGTCTTCACGACCGGTTCGGTGCTCGGCGGCATTTCCCAGTCCATGCCCGAGCTGATCGCGTTCCGCGCGGTCCAGGGCCTTGGCCTCGGCGGCATGCAGGCGCTGGTCCAGGTCGTGATCGCGGCGATGATCTCCCCGCGCGACCGCGGCCGCTACAGCGGCTACATCGGCGCGGTGTTCGCGCTGGCGACGGTCGCCGGACCGCTGCTGGGCGGTGTGATCGTGGACTCGCCGCTGGGCTGGCGCTGGAACTTCTGGATCACCGTCCCGGTCGCGGTGGCGGCGTTCATCGTCCTGGGCAAGACCCTGCACCTGCCGGTGCTCAAGCGGCAGGTGAAGATCGACTGGCTGGGCGCGACCCTGCTCGTCGGCGGCGTCTCGCTGCTGCTGATCTGGGTGTCCCTGGCCGGCGGCAGCTTCGCCTGGTGGTCCTGGTCGACGCTGTGCTACCTGGCGGGCGCGGTCGTGGCGCTGGCGCTGGCGGTGCTCGTCGAATCGAGGGTCGCTGACCCGGTGATCCCGCTGCGGCTGTTCCGCAATCGCACCTTCACCCTCGCGGTGATCGGCAGCCTGTCGGTCGGCACGGCGATGTTCGGCGGTGCGGTGTTCCTCGGGCAGTACTACCAGCTCTCCCGCGGCTACTCGCCCACGCACGCCGGTCTGATGACCATCCCGATGATGCTGGGACTGTTCCTGTCCTCGACGGTCGCCGGCCAGGTCATCTCGCGCACCGGCAAGACCAAGGGGTGGATGCTCGGCGGCGCGGTGCTGCTGGTCGCGAGCCTGTTCCTGCTCAGCACCATCGATCACCGGACCAACCTGGTGCTGATGGGCGCCTACCTGGCGCTGCTCGGCCTCGGCGTCGGCGCGCTGATGCAGAACCTGGTGCTGGTCGTGCAGAACACGGTGGCGATGAAGGACATGGGTTCCTCGTCGTCGGTGGTCACCTTCTTCCGCACACTGGGTGGTTCGGCCGGGGTGTCGGCCCTGGGCGCCCTGCTCGGCGTGCAGGTCAGCGATCACGTGTCCCGTGCGCTCGCGGCGATGGGCATCCAGGCCGGGGCGGGCCGCGCCGGCAGCAGCCTGAACCTCGCGGCGCTGCCGGAGCCGTTCCAGTCGATCGTGCGGGCCGCCTACGGCGACAGCATCGGCTCGATCTTCTTCGCCGGCGGGATCATCGCCGTGGTCACGCTGATCGCGGTGGTGTTCATGAAGGAGGTGCCGCTGCGCCGCAGCCTGGACCTCAGCGACAACGCCGGTGGCACGGGGACGGCCACGCCGGCGGACACCGGCTCGTCGGTGCACGGGGTGGTGACTGGCCCGTCCGGCCGTCCGCTGGCCGGTGCCGCGCTGACGCTGACCGACGCGTCGGGGCAGCAGGTGGCACGCACGCTGACCGCGGCGGACGGCAGCTACCGGCTCACCGCCGCGCCGGACGCCACCTACCTGCTGATCGCGGCGGCCGCCCGGTTCCAGCCCAGCGCCGCGATGGTCACCGTCGACGGGCAGCCGGTGCGGCGGGACCTCGAGATGGCGAGCGCCGGTGGCCTGAGCGGCGCGGTTCGCACGCCGGACGGCCGGCCGGTCGGCGGCGCGACGCTCGTGCTGACCGACGACCAGGGCGAGGTCGTCTCGTCGCTGGTCACCGGCGGGGACGGGTGGTACCGCTTCGACGACGTGCCCGGCGGCGTGCACACCTTGACCGTCACGGCGCCGGGCCACCAGCCGGCCGCCGTGCCGCTGGTGACCATCGAGGGTGCCCAGTCCACGCACGACGTCGAGCTGGTGCCGACCGCGCGGCTCGGCGGTGTCGTCCGGGCCGGGCGCGACGACCGGCCGATCGCCGAGGCCCAGGTGACGCTGCTCGACGCGGCCGGTGAGGTGGTCGCGATGACCCTGTCCGACGAGGCCGGCCGGTACTCCTTCACCGACCTCCCCGCCGGCGACTACACGATCGTGACCAGCGGGTACGCGCCGGTAGCCGCACGACTCGAGGTCATCGCGGGCACCCCGCTGTCCCGGGATGTGGAGCTGACGCACCCGCGCTGACCGCCCGCGCCGGAAGGCCGTCCCCGTCCGCCGGGGGCGGCCTTCCCGCATCTTCGTGGAAAAAGTCAGGGTTGAGCGGAACACACTCAACTTTGTTGCCGTTGTACTTGTCGAGGGACCTGGAGGAGGGTCTCCGGCAGGCATTTCGCGACATGGAGTGTGGGATGGACGCTTTCAACCCGACGACGAAGACCCAGCAGGCGATTTCGTCGGCGGCGCAGGCGGCGACCGTGGCGGGCAACCCCAGCGTCACCGCCGCACACCTGCTCGGCGCGTTGCTCGCGCAGGGCGACGGGCTGGCCGGCCCGCTGCTGACGGCGGTGGGCGCCGACCCGCGTCAGGTGCACAAGGAGCTGGAGCCGATCACGCAGGCACTGCCCTCGGCGACCGGCGCGACCGTGTCCACCCCGCAGTTCGACCCGCCCGCGGTGAAGTCGCTGACGCACGCGCAGAAGCTCGCCACCGAGCTGGGTGACGAGTACGTGTCCACGGAACACCTGATGGTGGGTCTCGCGGCCGAGGGCGGTCAGGTGGCCGACCTGCTCAAGCGCCACGGCGCCACGCCGGACGCGCTGCGCGAGGCGTTCACCAAGGTGCGTGGTTCGGCCCGCATCACCAGCCCCGACCCGGAGGGCACGTTCCAGGCGCTGGAGAAGTACGGCGTCGACCTGACCGACCGCGCCCGCAAGGGCGAGCTGGACCCGGTGATCGGCCGGGACGCCGAGATCCGCCGCGTCGTCCAGGTGCTCTCGCGGCGGACGAAGAACAACCCCGTGCTGATCGGTGAGCCGGGCGTCGGCAAGACCGCGATCGTCGAGGGGCTGGCCCAGCGGATCGTGGCCGGTGACGTGCCGGAGTCGTTGCGCGGCAAGCGGGTCGTGGCACTCGACCTGGGTTCGATGGTCGCCGGCGCGAAATACCGCGGCGAGTTCGAGGAGCGGCTCAAGGCCGTCCTCAAGGAGATCACCGAGTCGGCCGGTCAGGTCATCACGTTCATCGACGAGCTGCACACCATCGTCGGCGCCGGCGCGACCGGTGAAGGCGCGATGGACGCCGGCAACATGATCAAGCCGATGCTGGCCCGCGGCGAGCTGCGCATGGTCGGCGCGACCACCCTGGACGAGTACCGCCAGCACATCGAGAAGGACGCCGCCCTGGAGCGGCGCTTCCAGCAGGTGCTGGTCGGCGAGCCGTCGGTGGAGGACACCATCGGCATCCTGCGTGGCCTCAAGGAGCGCTACGAGGTGCACCACGGTGTCCGCATCACCGACGCCGCGCTGGTGTCGGCCGCGACGCTGTCCGACCGCTACATCACCGCGCGGTTCCTCCCCGACAAGGCGATCGACCTGGTCGACGAGGCCGCGTCCCGGCTGCGCATGGAGATCGACTCCCGGCCCGTCGAGATCGACGAGGTGGAGCGCGCCGTGCGGCGCCTGGAGATCGAGGAGATGGCCCTGGCCAAGGAGGAGGACCCGGCCTCGATCGAGCGGCTGGCCGCGCTGCGCGCCGAGCTGGCCGAGAAGCGCGAGGAGCTGTCCACCCTCACCGCCCGCTGGCAGAACGAGAAGGGCTCGATCGAGAAGGTCCGCGAGCTCAAGGAACAGCTGGAGCAGCTGCGCGGCGAGGCCGACCGGGCCGAGCGGGACGCCGACCTGGGCCGGGCGGCCGAGCTGCGGTACGGCAGGATCCCGGCGCTGGAGAAGGAGCTGGAGGAGGCGCAGCGCGACTCCGCGAACAGCTCGTCCGGGGCCGACGTGATGCTCAAGGAAGAGGTCGGCGCGGACGACGTGGCCGACGTGGTGAGCGCGTGGACCGGCATCCCGGCCGGCCGCCTGCTCGAGGGCGAGACCGGCAAGCTGCTCCGGATGGAGGAGGAGCTCGGCAGGCGGGTCGTCGGCCAGCAGGAGGCCGTGCAGGCGGTGTCGGACGCGGTGCGGCGCACGCGTGCCGGTGTGGCCGACCCGGACCGGCCGACCGGCTCGTTCCTGTTCCTCGGCCCGACCGGCGTCGGCAAGACCGAGCTGGCCAAGGCGCTGGCGGAGTTCCTGTTCGACGACGAGCGCGCGATGACCCGCATCGACATGAGCGAGTACAGCGAGAAGCACAGCGTCGCGCGGCTGGTCGGCGCGCCCCCGGGGTACGTCGGCTACGACCAGGGCGGCCAGCTGACCGAGGCCGTCCGGCGCCGGCCCTACTCGGTGGTGCTGCTGGACGAGGTGGAGAAGGCGCACCCGGACGTGTTCGACGTGCTGCTGCAGGTGCTCGACGACGGCCGGCTGACCGACGGACAGGGCCGCACGGTCGACTTCCGCAACACGATCCTGATCCTGACCTCGAACCTCGGTTCGCAGGCGATCGCGGACGCCTCGCTGGACGAGCGGCAGCGGCGGGACGCGGTGCTGTCCACCGTGCAGCGGCACTTCAAGCCGGAGTTCCTGAACCGGCTGGACGACATCGTCGTGTTCCACTCGCTGGACACCGAGCAGCTGACGTCCATTGTGGACATCCAGGTGGCGAAGCTGGCCCAGCGGCTGGCGCAGCGCCGGCTCAGCCTCGACGTCACCCCGGCCGCACGCGACTGGCTCGCGCTGAACGGGTTCGACCCGATCTACGGTGCCCGCCCGCTGCGCCGGCTGGTGCAGTCGGCCATCGGCGACCAGCTGGCGAAGAAGCTGCTGGCCGGCGAGGTCCGGGACGGCGACACGGTCCGCGTGGACGTGCCCGACCTGGACTCGGGCGACACCCTCGTGGTCACCCGGGCGGACTAACGGGTTGCGACACGGGCCGTTGACCTTGGTTCAGCGGCCCGGCGCGCTACCCTCACCCCCGTGGGTATTCCGGCGTGGGTCTGGTTCGTCATCGCCGCCGTCGCACTGGTGGCGGGTCTGCTGCTGCTCGCCGTGGACCGGACCAGGGAGGGCTCCCGCAACCGGGAGCGGATGCGCTGGTCCGACCTGCGCGGATGGCAGTTCGCCGAGGAGGACGAGCGGCTCGTCCGGCAGTGGTCCGGCGGCGCGCTCGGCTACTTCCGGGCCGAGACGGCGGTCAACGTCGTCGTCGGGTCCACCTTCACCGCCGACGGCCGCCGCCCGGTGTTCGTGTTCGACATCGAGGCCGACGGGCAGATCCCGGCGGTCGTGGTCGCCGTGCGGTGCAACCGGGCGCACCCGGTGCTCGTCGAGCTGTGGCTGGCGAGCGTGCCGTTCCAGCGGTCGGACATGCCGGAGCTGCTCGGCCCGGTCGGTCAGCGCTACGCGTTCGCCGACGACCCGGAGGGCGCCCGCGCGGTCATCACCCAGGAGCTCGTGGACGCGGCCGACGCGCTCGGCGGAGACGTCGGCGTGGCCTGGCTGGAGAACGAGTGGGTGCTCGCCAGCGTCGCGCCGCAGGCCGGGCCGTCCCGGCTGGAGCGCCTGCTCCGTGACCTCGGCGAGATCGCCGACATCGTCGACCCGTTCGACGACGAGTACGCCGCCGGTGGACGAGGCTGGCAGCCCGGCGATTCCGAGCAGCCCGGCCTGAGCGCCCCACCGCCCGCCGGGCCCGTGCAGTGAGCACGGCGCTGGTCACCGGCGCCACCGCGGGCATCGGCGCCGCCTTCGCCCGCCGCCTCGCCGAGGAGGGCTACGACCTGATCCTGGTCGCGCGGAACGCGGAACGGCTGGAAGCGCTTGCCGATGAGCTCGCGCAACGGCACCGGATCACGGCCGCCACGCTGCCCGCGGACCTCGCCACCGCGGACGGCCGGGCCGCGGTCGAGGCGCGGCTGGCCGCCGGACCGGTCGACCTGCTGGTCAACAACGCCGGTTTCGGCCTGGCGGGCGAGTTCTGGACCGCGCCGGTCGACGAGTTGCAGGCGCAGCTGGACGTGAACGTGACCGCGGTGCTGCGGCTGACGCGCGCGGCCCTGCCCGGCATGATCGAGCGGGGCCGCGGCGAGATCGTCAACGTCTCCAGTGTGGCCGGGTTCTTCTCCGGCCGCGGTTCCACGTACACGGCGAGCAAGAACTGGGTCACGTCGTTCACCGAGGGCATCGCCGCGGCACTGCCGGCCGGCATCCGGATGACGGCGCTGTGCCCCGGCTTCACCGAGACGGAGTTCCACGCACGCGCCGGGCTGGCCAAGCCGGGCCCGAAGGCGTTCTGGCTCTCCCCCGACCGGGTGGTCGCCGAGGGCCTTGCGGACCTGCGGCGCGGCAAGGTCATCTCCGTTCCGTCGCCGCAGTACAAGGCGATCGTGGCGATCGGCGGCCTGCTGCCGCGGGGACTGCTGCGGCGCATCTCCAGCCTCGTCGCCGGCCGCGACCGCACCTAGCCCATCGTCTTCTGGCCGTCCAGGGACTCGCGGATGATGTCCGCGTGTCCGGCGTGCTGGGCGGTCTCGGAGATGATGTGCAGCAGCACCCGGCGCACGGACCACGCCTGCTCGGTGTTCCACGGCGCCTTCGGCAGCTCCAGCACGGCGTCCAGGTCCACGGTGGCGACCAGCTCGTCGGTGCGGCGCGCGGCCTCTTCGTAGGCGGCGAGCACCTCCGCCAGCGTCTCGCCGGGCAGCAGCTTGAAGTCGTTCTCCCGCTGCCGGTAATCCTCGTCGGTCATCTCCGCGAAGTTCGGCATCGCGGAGGCACCCTCGACGATGAAGGCCGCCCAGCCCCGCTCGGCCGACGTGACGTGCTTGATCAGCCCGCCCAGGCACAGCTCGCTCGCGGTGGTCCGCAGGCGGGCCTGCTCGTCGGTCAGGCCGCGGGTGGTGAAAGTCAGGAAGAAGCGGTGCTTGGCGAGCGTGGCCAGCAGGTCGGCGCGCTCACCGGTGACGGTCTGGGCGGTGGTCATCTCGGTTTCCCTTCCTCGTTTTCCCTGGTAAGACCACGATAAGGGGCATACCGGCCAGTTTCTGGCCTGAATTGGGCGAGAATCGGAACCATGGCGAACACGAGCTCCCGGACGCTGCGGTTGCTGTCCCTGCTGCAGACCCACCGGTACTGGCCGGGCAGCGAGCTGGCGGACCGGCTGGGCGTCTCGCCGCGGACGCTGCGCCGCGACATCGACCGCCTGCGCGAGCTGGGGTATCCGGTGGAGGCGCAGCGCGGCGTCGACGGCGGCTACCAGCTCGCCGCGGGCGCCTCGCTGCCGCCGCTCGTCGTGGACGACGACGAGGCGGTCGCGTTGACGGTCGGGCTCCAGACTGCCGCGCAGAACTCGGTCGACGGCCTCGCGGAGTCCTCGGTCCGGGTGCTCGCGAAGGTGACGCAGGTGATGCCCGCCCGGCTGCGCCGCCGGGTCGACGCGCTGCGGGAGATGACCGTGCCGGCCGTGTGGCCCGGCACCTCCGCACCCCGCATCGACCCGGGCGTGCTCACCACGATCGCGCTCGCCTGCCGGGACGGCGAGCGCATCCGGTTCGCCTACACCGATGCCGGCGGCCGCGAGTCGGCGCGCGAGGTCGAACCGCTGCGGCTGGTCCCGCTGGGCCGCCAGTGGTACCTGGTCGCCTACGACCTGACCCGGCACGACTGGCGCAACTTCCGCGTGGACCGGCTGAGCGCACCGCGCGGCACGGGTGCGCGGTTCCGGCCGCGGGAACTGCCCGCCGCCGACGCGGCCGAGTTCGTCCGCAACGCGCTCGGTTCGTTGCCGCGGCCGTACGAGGTGGAGGTCGTCGCCGAGCTGCCCGCCGCCGTGGTGCGGGACCGGATCGGCCGGTGGGCGACGGTCGAGGAGGCCGGCGCGGAGCACTGCCGGATCCGCATGACGGCCGCCTCCCTGGACTGGCCCGCGCTGGCGCTGGGCGCGCTCGGCGCGGAGTTCCGGGTCGTCGGGCCGCCCGAGCTGCGGGACCAGCTGCGCGAATGGGCCGCGCGGTTCGGCCGGGCGTGCGCACGCGCGGGAATGTCGTAGCCGTGTGTAAGACTTCCGGACGTGGCTAACCCGGCGTTGGATCGAACCGCGAAGTTGGAACTGGCACGTCTCGTCACCGAGCTGTCGGTGGTGCACGGCAAGGTGATGCTGGCCTCCGGCAAGGAGGCCGACTACTACATCGACCTGCGGCGGGCCACGCTGCACCACGCGGCGGCCCCGCTCATCGGCCGGCTCATGCGCCAGCTGACGGCCGACTGGGACTACGTGGCGGTGGGCGGGCTCACACTGGGCGCGGATCCGGTGGCGACCGCGATGCTGCACTCCGCCGCGGCCGACGGGAAGGTGCTCGACGCGTTCGTGGTGCGCAAGGCCACCAAGTCGCACGGCATGCAGCGCCGCATCGAGGGCATCGAGGTCGCCGGGCAGCGCGTGCTGGCGGTGGAGGACACCTCGACCACCGGCGGCAGCGTGCTGACCGCCGTCGAGGCGCTCACCGAGGCCGGGGCGACGGTGGTCGGCGTGGCGACGGTGGTCGACCGCGACACCGGTGCGCGTGAGGCCATCGAAAAAGAAGGACTCACCTATCGCTACCTGCTGAACCTGGACGACCTCGGACTGTGATTACCGCCGCCCCCTAGGGGGAAACCCCGAAGTGATCTCCGGAATTCGAGTCGACATTCCTGCCTTGATCGGGAGTAATGTCGGGACCAGGGGATTCGCGGGAAGGGGGCGGCGTGACGACCGCTGGGGTGCTGGCCGACATCACGGTCGGGGTGCACATTCTGGCTCTGCTCTACATCGGTCTCGGCGGGTTTCTCGCCTGGCGGTGGCCGCGCAGCCTTCTTGTGCATGTGTTCTTCGCCATGTGGGGCGTGGCCGTGAACGTGTTCCCGATTCCCTGCCCGCTCACCGCGCTCGAGGACTATTTCCGCGAGTTGCAGGGGCTCGGTCCGCTGCCGGGCGGGTTCAACGCCTACTACATCTACGGCACGGTGTTCCCGCGGTCGATGCTGCCGGTGGTGGCCGCGGTGGCGCTGGCGCTGGTGGTCTTCTCCTACGCGGGCGCGTACCTGCGCTGGAAGCACCGGGAACACCCGTCGGCGCACGCGATGCGGCAGGCCTAGGACACCACACCGAGGTTTCCGCCCGGCACCCGGCGCACCGTTTCCTGCCCAGGACGTCCTTTCTGCGGGCGCCGCAGGCTTGTGGCCGCGCTCGCGGTGCACGGTCCCGCCTCCGCACCGCACCGATGCTGTCCTCCGGGCGCTACCCGAAAGCGCCCGCGGGCGGCTCAGTGGTCGTTGGTGAAGGACTGCCTCGTGTCCGGGCCCCCTGCCGTGCCGTGGAACCGCAGCTCGATCCGCGCTCCTTCCGGGAGGTCGTACGGCTTGCCCTCCGACGCCTGGTGCGTCTTGCAGCCCCCATCGCCGGCTGTCCAGTTGGTGATGATTGAGCCGTTCTTCCACACCGCTAGAAACGCACCGAACGAGTTCCTCTTCGTGTCGCACAGTTTGATCACGTCGCCGTGCTCCTCGACGTACACCACCGCGGCGCCATCAGCGGACGGCCAGATGTGGTCCCAGCCCCCGGGCGGGGAATAGGCGGCGGCCGCGGCGGTGCTGGTGCCCGCCAGTACCGCCGTGGCGGTCGCGGCGACGGCGCCTGCGGCGAGCAAAGTCCTGCGGAGTTCCATCGTGCTGCCTTTCCGGTCGGGAGCGGAGCGCGGAAACTATCAGTTTGATCACTTCTCCCACAAGAGGATTGCTCAACAGTCTCTTCGACTGCCGTGTTCCAGCGCGACCGGTAGCGACCACCACTATGCCCGGTAAGGGGTTTCTCGCGCGGTTCCGCGCGCACGGTACAGGTCGCGAACCGCGGCGATGCGACCGCGGATCGCCGCGCGGATCGGCCGCGGCGCATGATCGTGGCATGAACGAAGAGGCCGGCCCGACCGAATGGATCGCCCGGGAGCCCGTGGGCGTCGGCCCCTGGGCGGGCGAGTGGCCCGCCGATGACCGCTACGACCCGGAGCTGCTCGCCGACGGCGACCGGCGCAACGTCGTGGACGCCTACCGGTACTGGCGGCGGGAGGCGATCGTCGCGGACATCGACCGCAGGCGGCACCCGTTCCACGTCGCGATCGAGAACTTCCAGCACGACCACAACATCGGCACGGTGGTGCGCACCGCGAACGCGTTCGCCGCGGCCGCGGTGCACATCGTGGGACGGCGCCGCTGGAACCGGCGGGGCGCGATGGTCACCGATCGCTACCAGCACCTCGAACACCACGCGGACGTCCCCTCGCTCGCCGCGTACGCGCACGACCGCGCGCTGACGATCGTGGCGGTCGACAACACCCCGGGTGCGCGGCGCGTCGAGACCGCCGACCTCCCGCGGGCGTGCGTGCTGCTGTTCGGGCAGGAAGGACCCGGCCTGTCGGCCGAAGCCCACGACGCGGCCGAGATCGTCGTGTCGATCGCGCAGTTCGGCTCCACGCGGTCGATCAACGCCGGGGTCGCCGCCGGCATCGTCATGCACGCCTGGATCCGGCAGCACGCGGACCTGGCCACCGCCTGGTAGCCGGCTGGGGAGTCACCGCGCCCAGCGCGATGGCCGGCGCCGAACCATGATGGGGGTCATGCACAGCGACTGGGCCGCCGCCGCGGAACGGGCGATCGTCACCCGGCACCTGCGCCGCCTCTGGGGCCTGCCGGGCACGCTGCTCGCGCGGAGCGACTGGCCGGCGACTCCCGGCCAGCGGGTGCACTGGCACTGGAACTACTGGTGGCAGGCGCATTTCCTGGACTGCCTCATCGACGCCCAGCTGCGCGACCCCACGCCCGCGCGGGCGGCGGCGATCGACCGGTTCGTGTCGTCGATGCGGCTGCGCAACTTCGGCAACTGGCGAAACGACTACTACGACGACCTGGCGTGGCTCGGGCTCGCACTCCAGCGCACCGGGCGGGACGTGGGCTTCTTCCTCGGCGAGCTGCGGTCGGGGTGGTCGCCGGAGGGCGGTGGCGGCATCTGGTGGCGGCGCGGGGACCGGTTCAAGAACGCGCCGTCGAACGGCCCGGCGGCGATCCTGTTCGCGCGGGCCGGGGACGTGGCCCGGGCGCGGGAACTGCTGGACTGGATGGAGAAAACACTCGTTGACCCGGACACCGGCCTGGTGTGGGACGGGTTGCGGGTGGACAGTCACGACCTGGTCCAGGAGATCTACACCTACTGCCAGGGGGTCTTCCTCGGCACCTGCCTGGAAATGTCCGAACTGGACAGAGCGGGCCGGACCGTGCGGGCGGTGGCGGCGCACTGCGCGCCGGGCGGGGTGCTGCGCGGCCAGGGCGGCGGGGACGGCGGCCTGTTCGCCGGGATCCTGGCGCGCTACCTGGCGCTGGCCGCGCACCGCCTGCCCGCCGGCCCGGAGGCCGACGCGGCGCGGTCATTGGTGCTCGCCTCGGCGGAGGCCGCCTGGACCGGTGCCGCCGACGCGGCCGGCGGCCCGCTGTTCGGCCCGGAGTGGAGCGAGCCCGCGCCACCGCCGCCACCCCGGGCCGGCGACCCGTCCCGGGACCTCTCGGTGCAACTGGGCGCCTGGATGCTCCTGGAAGCCGCGGCCACCCTGTGACACCCGCGCCGACGCCCGGCACGGGATCAGGTGCGGGCGGCGGGCGGCAGCGCGAACGCCGCGATGATGACGACGCGGACGTGGAAGCGGTCCGGCTGCGAGGGCTGACCGGCGTGCCCAGCGCGGTGCCGCAGCAACGCAGCTTCACCTGCCCGGACTGCCTGCGCACCAGCCACCACCCAGCTCGAGCTGTGGCCGGACCGGCTGCGCGCGAGCGCTCAGAACAAGATCACCGCGGCCACGTAAAGCAGGATGCCCGCGGCACCCGCGAGGCGGGCGAGCATCAGTTCCTGCTCGGTGTACTCGCGGCCGCCGCCGCGCCGGTCGGACGACTCGCACACGGACCGCGGGTTGATGATTATCCAGAGCCCCAACGGCACGAACACGAGTCCGAAGATGATGTCGGAGACCCCCACCGGATTCCTCTCTCTCGGTCCGGGTGGGACGCGGAAGCGGCGATCGCGGTGCCGTGCCTGTTTCGCGGCTACCACACCGGGTCCGGCACAAGAGGGCGCCGCCGACGTGATCACCTGGCAGACCCGCAGTGCCCGGCTGCTGCCCCGCTACCTCGAGGGTCGTACCACAGGGGCCCCTGTTCCTCAGCTCCCGCCGCGGGCCCGGCTGTCCGACCGCCGCACTGCAGGCGTCCTACAAGCCGCACCCGCAGGACGCGCGGTGCATCAACCGGGGCGGCAGCCGCACCGTCTCGAACGGCCGCTCCGGCTCCTTGATCCGCGCGAGCAGCAGCCGCACGGCACGCCGCCCGATCTCCTCGATGGGCTGGGCCATCGTGGTCAACGGCGGCTCGACCAGGTCCGACCACTCGACGTCGTCGAACCCGGCCAGCGCGAGGTCCCGCCCGACCACCAGGCCGCGCCGGCGGATCTCGTGCAGCACGCCGACCATCATCGAATCGTTCGCCACCACCAGCGCCGTCGGCCGGTCCGGCAACGCCAGCAGCTTCGCCGTCGCCGCCGCACCGCCCTCCCGCGACGAATGCCCCGGCACCACCAGCTCCGGGTTCCAGGACAGGCCCCCGCGCCCGAGGCCGAGCCGGTAGCCGAGCGTGCGCTCCTCCGACGTGGCCAGGCCGGGCATCCCGCCCACGAACCCGATCCGCCGGTGCCCCAGCGACGCCAGGTGCTCGGTGAGCGCGGACGTCGACTGGATGTTCTCCGAACCGACCTGGTCCACGTCGGTGCGCATGGTGAGCCGGTCGATCAGCACGGTGGGCAGCCCGAGCGACACCAGCTCGCTGATCACGCGCCCGTCGCCCGCGGCCGGGGTGAGCAGCATGCCCTCGACCCGCCGGGACCGCAGCGTCCGCACGGTCTCCTGCTCGGTCTTGACCGCGTCGTGGGTGTCGGCGAGCAACACGGTGTAGCCGGCCGCGGCCGCCTCGCGTTCGATGGCCTGCATCAGCGCCGCGAAGTACGGGTTGGCCAGCAGCGAGATCGCCACCCCGATCTGCCGGGTGCCGCCGGTGACCAGCGAGCGGGCGACCGCATCCCCGGTGTAGCCGGTTTCCTCGATGGCGCGCAGCACGGCGGCCTTCGTTTCCGGCGCCACCGCGCGGGTCCCGTTCACCACGTGTGAGACGGTGGTGATCGAGACGCCGGCGAGGTCGGCGACGTCCTTCTGGGTGGGCCTGGACGGCATCAGGGGTCTCCAGCGAGCGAACGATCCGCAAGCGTTTGCGCAAACGCTTGCCGGAGCAGTGTAAGCCCTCCTACCGTCCCGATCGGCAATGTGATCAGCCTCGATGCGGAGGGCAGCGTGAGACAGCGGAGTCTCCTGTGCCTCGTCACGGCCGGCGTGCTGGCCGTCAGCGGGTGCACCGTCGAGCGCCACTGGGGCGGGAACTCGGCCCCGGCGGGCAGTGGCCAGGCCAAGGTCGGCCTGGTGACGAAGACCGAAACCAACCCGTACTTCGTCGAGCTGCGCAACGCGGCGAGCGCTGCCGCGCAGGCCCAGGGCGCCGGCTTCATGGCGCTGGCCGGCCAGTTCGACGGCGACAACGACGGCCAGGTCCGGGCCATCGAGAACATGGTCCAGCAGGGCGTTACCACGATCCTGATCACCCCGAACTCCTCCACCGGCGTGCTCGCCGCCATCGCCAGGGCCCGGCAGGAGGGGGTGCTGGTGATCGCGCTGGACACCGCGACCGACCCGGCGAGCGCGGTGGACGCCACCTACGCCACGGACAACGTCGCGGCCGGCCGCCAGCAGGGCGCCTACGTCAAGGCCGCGCTCGGGGGCCGCCCGCCGAAGGTGATCATGATCGACGGCACCGCGGGCAGCACCGTGGACACCTACCGGCACAACGGGTTCCTCCAGGGCAGCGGGCTCTCCGACGGCGATCCGGCGATCGTGGGCCGGGACAACGCCAACGGCGACCAGTCCATCGCCCAGCAGAAGATGGAGAACCTGCTGCAGCGCACCACCGACATCGACGCCGTCTACACGATGAACGAGCCGACCGCGCGCGGCGCGTACGCGGCGTTGCAGGCGCGTGGCCTGGCCGGGCAGCTCGTGATGGGCTCGATCGACGGTGGCTGCCAGGGCGTGCAGAACGTGCGTGACGGCCTGTACGCGGCCACGGTCATGCAGTTCCCGCGCAAGATGGCCGAGGAGGGCGTGACCGCTGCGGTGCGGTACGCCAGGACCGGGCAGAAGCCGAGCGGGTTCATCGACACCGGCTCCGTCGTCATCACCGACCACCCGATGCCCGGCGTGGCCAGCCAGAACACCGAGTGGGGCCTGCAGAACTGCTGGGGGACGAAATGACAGCCACAGCCAGCACGGTGGACCGGGGCGAGCGCGAGAGCCTCGGCGAGTTCTTCCTGCGCGCCCCGGCGATCGGGCCCGCGCTCGCACTGGTCGTCGCGGTCGTCGTGTTCTCGGTGTCCACCAGCACGTTCCTGGACCTGGACAACCTGTCGCTGGTGGTCGAGCAGTCGCTGGTGGTCGGCACGCTCGCCCTCGGGCAGACGCTGATCATCCTCACCGCCGGCATCGACCTGTCGAACGCCGCGGCGATGGTCCTGGCGACGCTGCTGATGGCGAAGCTGCTGGTCGGCGGCGTGCCCGGGATCTTCGCGCTGATCCTCGGCGTGCTGGTCACGTCCCTGCTCGGGCTCGTCACCGGCTCCCTGGTCACCCGGATCAAGCTGCCGCCGTTCATCGTCACGCTCGGCCTGTTCACCATGCTGACCGCGGCGGGCAAGCTCGTCGCGGGCGGGCAGGCGGTGCCCATCGCGCCCGGCTCGCTGCCGGCGTGGCTGGGCACCCGCCGCTACCTGTTCGGCGGCATCCCGGTCACCTACGGCATGACGCTCGCGCTGGTCATGTACCTGGTGCTGTGGTATGCGCTGACCCGGACCGCGTGGGGCAAGCACGTCTACGCGGTCGGCAACGCGCCCGAGTCGGCGCGGCTGAGCGGCATCAAGGTCAACCGGACCATCGTGTCCGTGTACCTGGTGGCCGGGCTGATCTTCGGGATCGCCGCGTGGCAGGCGCTCGGCCGCGTGCCCAACGCCGACCCGAACGCCTACCAGCTGGGCAACCTCGACTCGATCACCGCGGTCGTGCTCGGCGGCACCAGCCTGTTCGGCGGACGCGGATCGGTGTTCGGCACGATGATGGGCGCGTTGATCGTGACGGTGCTGCGCTCCGGGCTGACGCAGCTCGGCGTCGACTCGCTGTACCAGGACGTCGCCACCGGTGCGCTGGTGATCGCCGCGGTGGCCGTGGACCGGCTCGCCAGGAGGAAGAAATGACCCCCACCCTGTCGGCGCGCGGCCTGGTCAAGCGCTTCGGCCGCGTCACCGCCCTCGACGGCGCGGACTTCGACCTGGAACCGGGCGAGGTGCTCGCCGTGGTCGGCGACAACGGTGCCGGCAAGTCGAGCCTGATCAAGGCGCTGTCCGGGGCGCTGGTGCCGGACTCCGGAGAGATCTTCGTCGACGGCGAACCGGTGCACTTCCGGACACCGCTGGACGCGCGCCGGTGCGGCATCGAGACCGTGTACCAGGACCTGGCGCTCGCGCCGGCGCAGGACATCGCGACGAACATGTTCCTGGGCCGGGAGATCCGCCGCGGCGGTGTGCTCGGGCTGGTGCGCAAGCTGGACACGGCGAAGATGCGCGCCGAGGCCCAGCGGGTGCTGGACGAGCTGGACATCAAGATCAAGTCGATCACGCAGCCGGTCGAGACGCTCTCCGGCGGCCAGCGGCAGGGTGTCGCCGTGGCCCGGGCCGCGGCGTTCGGCACCAAGGCGGTGATCATGGACGAGCCGACCGCCGCGCTCGGCGTCGCCGAGTCGGCGAAGGTGCTCCAGCTGATCGACCGCATCCGGGAGCGCGGCCTGCCGGTCGTGCTGATCAGCCACAACATGCCGCACGTCTTCGAGATCGCCGACCGCATCCACGTGCACCGGCTGGGCCGCCGCGTCGCGGATGTGTCGCCGAAGACGACGAGCATGAACCAGGTGGTCGGGCTGATCACCGGCGCGCTGCGGGTCGGTGAGGACGGGCAGGTGACGGAAGTCGAGTCGGCGATCCACACCGGACTGTCGGCATGACGGTCCTGCTCGCCGGGCTGTGCACGGTCGACCTCGTGCAGCGGGTGGCGGAGCTGCCGGCGGCGGGCGAGAAGGTGCAGTCGCTGAGCGTCGAGGTGGCCGCGGGCGGACCGGCGACCAACGCCGCCGTGACGGTCGCGGCCCTCGGCGAGGAGGCCGTCCTGGTGACGGCGCTGGGCCGGCACCCGCTCGCCGGGCTGGCCCGCGCCGACCTGTCCGCGCACGGCGTGCGGGTCGCCGACATCGCCCCCGACCAGGACGAACCACCCGCGGTGAGCGCCGTGGCGGTGCGCGACCGCGACGGCGAGCGGACGGTGGTGTCCCGCAACGCCGGGCAGCACCCCGGCGCGATGCCCGGCGAACTGCCGGACGACGTCCGCGTGGTGCTGGTCGACGGGCACCTGCCGCGGCTGGCGCTCGGTGTGGCGCGGTGGGCGCGCGAGCACGGCATCCCGGTCGTGCTGGATGCCGGCAGCTGGAAACCGGTGCTGGACGACCTGCTGCCGCTGGTCGGCATCGCGGCCTGCTCAGCGCACTTCCGCGTGCCGGGACCGGGCCTGCGGGAGCGCGGGGTGCCCGCGGTCGTGGTGACCGACGGGCCGCGGCCGGTGCGCTGGGAAACGGCGGACGGTGCTGGTGAGATCGAGGTGCCGCGCGTGCGCGCGGTGGACACGCTGGGCGCGGGTGACGTCTGGCACGGCGCGCTGGCGTACGGCGTGGGACGGTTTCGGCTGCCGGAGCTGATCCGGTTCGCCAACGAGGTGGCCGCGACGAAGGTGCGGCACGCGGGACCCCGGGCGTGGGTCCCGGAAGTGCGGAAGTTGGGAGTGCGATGACGGTGACGAGTCCGACGTTCGACGAGCTGCTGACCAGGGCCGAGGGCCTGGTGACGCGGGGCAGGCGATCCATCCTGGGGATCGTGGGCGCGCCCGCGGCCGGCAAGACCACCCTGGCTCGCGGGCTGGCCGACGCGCTCGGCAACCGCGCGGTCGTGGTCGGGATGGACGGGTTCCACCTCGCTCAGGTCGAGCTGCAGCGGCTGGGCCGCACCGAGCGCAAGGGCGCGCCGGACACGTTCGACTCGCACGGCTACGTGAACCTGCTGCGCCGCATCAAGGAGACCAGCGAGACGGTGTACGCGCCGCTGTTCCGGCGCGAGATCGAGGAGCCGATCGCCGGCGCGGTGTGCGTGCCACCGGAGGTTCCCCTGGTCATCACGGAGGGCAATTACCTGCTGGTCGACGAGGAGCCGTGGCGCGAGGTGCCTGGGCTGCTCGAGGAGGTGTGGTTCCTCAAGCCGGACGAGCAGGAGCGGATCGAACGGCTGGTCAACCGGCACCGCCGCTACGGCCGCACGCTGGTCGAGGCGAAGGGCCGGGCACTGGGCAGCGACCAGCGCAACGCCGACCTGATCGAGACCACCGCGAGCCGGGCCGACCTGGTGCTGGAGAACCTGCCGCTGCAGAACTTCGTGATCTGAAGCGGCGCTCGGCTGGTTCGCCCGGCCCGGAGCGGGGAGACGCGGCGCGAGCCAACAGCGGCGCGGCCGGTTGGCGGTGGTCGCCTATTTGCCCACACCCTGTGGATGAATCTCTCGGTTGTCCACAGGTACGTCCCGCGGAAACCGGGAACCCCCATGGCACGTTGTACCGACGGAGGGGGCTCGAACGGGTGAGAGGGACGGTATGCCGAAGCTGACCGGAGTGCACCACCTGGCCCTCACGGTGACCGACGTCGACCGGAGCGTGCCCTGGTACGAGCGGGTGCTGGAGCTGCGGGAGACGGGTCGGCGCGAGGACCCGGCGACCGGGCTGCGGAAGGTCCGCCTCCAGGCACCGGGCGAGGCGTTCTCGGTGGTGCTGTTGCAGCACCCGGACACCGAGCGCGGCCCGTTCGACGAGCGGCGGACCGGGCTCGACCACGTGGCGTTCACGGTGCCCACCTACGCCGAGCTGAAGCAGTGGGAGCGGCGGCTCGCGGAGTACGGGGTGGAGTACAGCCCGGCGAAGGCGTCGCGGACGCTGCCGGGTTCCGCGGTCGTGGTGTTCCGCGACCCGGACGGCATCCAGCTCGAGGTCTGGGCCGACATCGACTCGTGACGCGCTAGGCCGCGGTCCGGTATTCCTGGTCCGGCTCGTCGTCGACCGGGCGGCGGATCTCCTGGCGGTAGCGGAACACGCCGTAGCCGGTGCCGAACACGAAGAACGCGACCGACAGCCAGACCAGCACCGTCTTCACCCACGGGATCGTGTCCAGCAGGCCGGCGCCGTAGTAACCGAGCAGGACCAGCGAGGGCACCCAGAACAGGCCGCCGAGCGCGGTGGCGAGCGCGAAGCGGCGCGGGTTCATGCGGGCCGCGCCGGCGATCAGCGGCGCCAGCGTGCGGACCCAGGGGATCCACCGGGCGGCGACGATCGCGAGGAAGCCCCTGCGGTCGAGGAACTCCCTGGCCCGGTCGAGGTTGCCCCGGTTGAGTACCTTGCCCCCGCGCCGGGCGATGAACCGGACCCCGGTCTGCTGCCCGATGTAGTACCCGACCTGGTTGCCGACCACCGCCACCACCAGCGCGGCCACCGACAACAGCCAGGCGCTCGCGTCCGCGCCGTGCGAGGCGAGCACCACGCCGGCCGCGAACAGCAGCGAGTCGCCGGGCAGGAACAACCCGATGATGAGGGCGCATTCGACGAACACGAAGCTGAGCACGATGACCCAGACCAGTAGCGGGCCGGCCGTGTCCAACCAGCCCACGCCGACGGCTTCGGACGCGGCGAAGTCGAAAGTCACCCGGAAAGCCTACGTGCCGCGAGCGAACAGCACTCAACTGTGCGGCGGAATTGCGTCGATCGTTACGGAACGCGGTCGCGCGTTGACGAAAACGCACGACCGCGTATCCGGCTCACATTTGCGGCAACGACTCGCCCTGAACGGCTTCGATGTCGAGTTCGATCTTGATGTTCGAGCCGATCGCGGCGACCCCGGCCCGCACCATCGCGTTGTAGTTGATCGCGAAATCGTTGCGGTGCAATTGCGTCGCCGCGTGGAACGCGACCCGCATCCCGCCCCACGGGTCGGGCCCGTAACCGCCGTAGGTCAGCTCCAGCTCGATCGCCTTGCGCTCGCCGTGCAGCGTCAGCTCACCGGCGAGCGTCCAGGTGTCCGCGCCGCGCTGCCGCATCCCGGTGCTGACGAACCCGATCACCGGATGGGCCTCGACGTCCAGGAACTCCGGCGACCGCAGGTGGTCGTCACGCATCTTGATGCCGGTGTCGATGCTCGCGGCCTTGATCTCGGCCTCGACCCGCGACCGCTCGGCCGGCCGCGCGATGTCGATGCGGCCGCCGATGTCGGAGAACCGGGCCTTGATGCTGGCGATCCCGAGGTGCCGGGCCGTCGCCACGGCGCTGGAGTGCACCGGGTCGATGGTCCACGGGCCGGGCGGTGGCAGCTCGACGGCTCCGGCCATCGGTGTGACCACCAGCTCGCCCAGCGAGCCCGATCCGTCCGACCCGATCTGCGCGGTCCGGGCCAGCGGGGCGTACCCGGCGGCGGTGAGGACCGCGGTGTAGATGCCCGCGGGCAGCGGTGGGGTGACCACCGCTCCCGTGGCGTCGGCAACGGCGCGCGCGACCTGCTGGCCGCTCATGTCCGTCACCGTCAGCACCGCGTTCTCCACCGCCCAGCCCTCGGCCGTGTGGATCTGCGCGCGCAATCCGCTCATGACCTCTCCGCCCCGTTGCTGGCCGGGTCGCCGAGCTGGTCGAGCACCTGCTCGTAGCCCAGCCGGACGTCGTGCTGGACGTCGCCACCACCCGGCAGGTTCACCTGGCTCGTCGCGGGCGGGTACCCGCTGGCGACGACGGTGTAGTCACCTTCCGGCAGGTCGCTGACGACGTACTCGCCGTTTTCATCCGTCCGGGCGACCGCGGCGACGTTCCCGTCGGCGCCCAGGACCGTGATCCGCGCGTCCGGCACCGGCCGGCCGCTGTCGGTCCGGGCGGTCCCGGCCAGCACCACGGCCGCCGCGATCTCGATGTCCTGGTGCAGCACGCCGCTGTCCGGCACGCTGATCAGGGACGCGACCGGGCGCATCCGGTCGGCGCTGGCCACCAGCGTGTAGATACCCGACCCGACGCCGCGGAACACGTACCCGCCGTCGGCGTCGCTGATCGCGGCGCCGGTGACCTCACCGCGCGAGTCGGTCAGGGTCACCGTGGCGCCCGGCAGCGGCACGGCCTTGCCCGCCACCCGGACCACGCCGCTCACCTCGCCCGAGCCGACGAGTGTCAGGTCCAGCCGGGCCGGCCCGCCCCCGACGAGCACGCTGGCCGCCTGCGGCTGATGCCCGGCCGCGGACACGATCAGCACGTACGTGCCGGTGCCCGGCGCGCTGATGCGGTAGTCGCCGTCGCCACCGCCGGTCGCCCGCGAGACCTGACGGCCCCGCTGGTCGATCAGGGTCAGCGCGGCGCCACCGACCGGGCTGCCGTCCTGCCGCCGCACGGTGCCGCTGACGGCCTGCCCGCCGGTGCCCAGTGCCTGCTCCGCCCCGGCGCTGGCGACCGCGTTCGTGATCGGCCCCGTCTGCCCGGTGAGCTGGTACTCGCCGTGCCCGTTACCACTCAACGAGTGCCTCCCACCGACGAGAACGGGTTCACGCTCCTGCTCGAACGCGGCGTCCGCGTCCGCCCAGGTGTCCTCCGCGGTGTCCTCCGCCGTGACCTGCGCGGTGGCGTGCGCATCTTCGACAGGCAGCAGGGCCTCGCCGCCTTCGACCGGCGGCGCGGGCTGAGCGGAGGGACCACCGGCGAGCGGGATCTCCTTCATGAACGCCAGCACCACCGCGGCCAGCAGGGCCACGCCACCGGCGACGTAGAAGACGCCGTGCATCGAGTTGGTGAACCCGGTCAGGATCGGCACCTGGAGCGCGTCGGGCAGGTGGTGCAGCCCGCTGGTGTCCGCCTGCAGCGCACCCAGCTGGCCCTGGTCGAAGCCCTTCGGCAGCGCGCCGCCGAACGCGTCGGCGATCTTGCCCGGCAGCAGGTTGAACAGAATGGTCAGGAAGACCGCGACACCCAGGGTGCCGCCCATCTGCCGGAAGAACGTCGCCGACGCGGTCGACACACCCATGTCGCGGCGCGGGCCGGCGTTCTGCGCGGCGATGATCAGCGTCTGCATGCAGCCACCCAGGCCCAGACCGATGAGCAGCGCGATCAGCAGCGGCTGCCACAGCGGGCTGTTGTAGTGCACCTGCGCGTAGAGCGCGGCACCCGCGGCGATCAGCACGGTGCCGACCACCGGCAGGATCTTGTACCGCCCGGTCTTCGCGGTGATCCGGCCGGAGATCTGCGAGCCGGTCATGATGCCCAGGACCAGCGGCAGCATCAGCAGGCCCGCCTGGGTCGGCGAGTAACCCCGCACGACCTGGAAGTACAGCGGGATCATGCTGATCGACCCGAACATGCCGATACCGACCAGCGTGCCGCCACCGATCGAGACGCTGAAGGTCGAGTTGCGGAACAGCCGCAGCGGGATGAGCGCCTCGTCCTTCATCACGTACTCGACGAACAGGAACAGCACGACGCCGAACGCGGCGACGGCGTAGCAGATCACGGAGGTCGTCGAGCCCCAGCCCCAGCTGCGGCCCTGCTCGGCGACCAGCAGCAGCGGCACCACGGCGATCGCCAGCGAGACCGCGCCGAACCAGTCGATGCGGTGGTCCTGCCGCTGGTGCGGCACGTTCAGCACCTTCGCCACGACCGCCAGCGCGAGCGCGCCGATCGGCACGTTGATCAGGAAGATCCAGCGCCACCCGTCGAGGCCGCCGAGGCTGTCGAAGCCGGAGAACAGGCCGCCCAGCACCGGGCCGAGGACGGTCGCGCTACCGAACACCATCATGAAGTAGCCCTGGTACTTGACCCGTTCCCGGGCCGGCACCACGTCGCCGACGATGGTCATGGCGAGCGACATCAGACCGCCGGCACCAAGGCCCTGGAACGCCCGGAACGCGGCCAGCTCGTACATCGAGTTGGCGAACGTGCAGGCGGCGGAGCCGACCACGAACAACGCGATCGCGGTCAGGTAGAACGGCTTGCGCCCGTAGATGTCGGACAGCTTGCCGTACAACGGCGTCGCGATGGTCGCGGTGATCAGGTAGGCGGTGGTCGCCCACGCCTGCTGGTCGAAGCCGTGCAGGTCGTTGGCGATGCGGACGATCGCGACGCTGACGATGTTCTGGTCCAGCGCCGCCAGGAACATCCCCAGCAGGAGTCCACTGAGGATGGTCAGGATCTGTTTGTGGCTCAGGCGCGGGCCTTCGTCCGCGGCGGCGCCGCCCATCGGCGCCGGTTGTTCTCGTGAGGCGCGTGTCATGCCTTTTCCCCCTTGCTGCGTGCCGAGATCTGATCGGCGAGATGTGGAGCGTGCGCTTCGATCCCCGTGTTGAGCCGGTCGAGGAGCTTGTTCAGGACCCGGCGTTCCTCCTCCGGCCACTCCGCGAGCACCTCGGCGAGCCAGCGGTTGCGCTGCTTGCGGTTCTCCTCGAACACGCGCAGGCCCTCCTGGGTCGGCGCGAGCAGGCAGGCCCGCCCGTCCTCCGGGTCGGCCAGGCGCTCGACCAGGCCGTGCTGGACCAGCGAGCTGCTCTGCCTGCTGATCGTCGAGATCTCGGCGTGCAGGGCGTCGGCGAGCCTGCTCGTGCGCTGCGGCCCGTCGTGGACGAGCTGGAAGAGAATGGCGTACGCCGCGCGCTCGATCCCGTCCGGACCGAGCTTGGCCACCTGGGACTTCGCCTTGGTGAGCAGGCGCATGAACCGGACGAGCTGCACGCCGAGCTCGTCGGCGATGTCGAGCTCGGTGTCGGTGATGGCCGCTTCCTCGACGCGTGATGGCATGGCCGGATCACTCTCTTCGTGCGGGTTGTCTTAATTGACCGAAGCAACTAGTTGCTTACGTCAAGGATGCACCCCGGATAGTTGGTTGCGCCAGTCAAATAACGCCGTTGTGGTCGATGACACTTTAGTTGCCACAGGCAACTGAATTTCCCGGGGCCAGAGTGGAAAACTTTTTCCGCAGTGCGGACGTGATCGGCACTACCATAGATGCATGAGCACCGACGCTTTGCTGACGACCCTCCGCGCCGAGCTGGGCAAGGATGCCGTGCTGACCGACGCCGACGTCACCGGCAGCTACTCCCGCGACATGATGCCGCTGGCCCCCTCCGGGCGGCCGCTGGCGGTGGTACTGCCGTCCGACGCCGAGGGCGTGCAGGCGGTGGTCCGCGCCTGCGCGGCGGCGAAGGTGCCGATCGTGCCGCGCGGCGCCGGCAGTGGACTGTCCGGCGCGGCGAACGCGATCGACGGCTGCGTGGTGCTGGTGATGACCAAGCTGGACCGGATCGTCGAGATCGACGCGGCCAACCGGCTCGCCGTCGTCCAGCCGGGCGTGGTCAATCTCGACCTCCGCGACGCCGTGGCGAAACACGGACTGTTCTACCCGCCGGACCCGTCCAGCTACGACTGGTGCACGATCGGCGGCAACCTGTCCACCAACGCCGGCGGCCTGTGCTGCGTGAAGTACGGCGTGACGACCGACTCGGTGCTCGGGCTGGAGGTCGTGCTGGCCGACGGGTCCCTGCTGAAGGCCGGCCGGCGGACCGTCAAGGGCGTCGCCGGGTACGACCTTGCCCGGCTGTTCGTGGGCAGCGAAGGCACGCTCGGCGTGATCACCCAGGCCACGCTGGCGTTGCGGCCGTTGCCGCAGGCGCCGGCCACCCTCGTCGCCGGCTTCGACACCACCGAGGCGGCCGGCACCGCGGTGGCGCGCACCGTGCGCGAGGGGCTGGTGCCGTCGCTGATGGAGATCATGGACGCCAGCTCGATCAAGGCGGCGGAAACGTACCTGAAGACCGACCTCGGCGCCGGCTCCGACTGCCAGGCGCTGCTGCTGTGCCAGTCCGACTCGGGTGGCGAGGCGGCCCGCCGGGAACTCGCCGCGCTGGAGCAGATCTGCGCCGACAGCGGCGCGACCATGGTCTACGCCACCGAAGACCTCGAAGAGGGCCGCATGCTGATGCAGGCGCGGCGGGTGGTGCTGACCGCGCTGGAGCAGTACGGCGTGTGGCTGACCGACGACGTCTCGGTGCCGCGCACGCGGATCGCCGAGCTGATCGCCGGGTGCCGGCGGATCAGCGAGGAGGTCGGCCTGCGCATCGCGGTGGTCGGGCACGCGGGCGACGGCAACATGCACCCGACGATCGTCTACCAGCCCGGCTCCGCGGACGAGTTCGCGCGGGCGCGGCGGGCGTTCGACGAGATCCTGCGGGTGGGGCTGTCGCTGGGCGGCACGGTGACCGGTGAGCACGGCGTCGGCAAGATCAAGCGGGAGTGGCTGGAGCGCGAGATCGGGCCGGTCGGGATGCGCGTGCACCGGCGGATCAAGCAGGCGCTCGACCCGGACAACCTGTTCAACCCGGGCTCGATGTTCTCGATGAGCTGATCCACGCCGATCGGCAATGGAGCAGTACGTTCACGTGGTGATCCACCGCTCCGAACCCGCACCGCCGGATGCCGTGTCAGCGCTGCTCGCCACCGGCGAGCTCCGGCCGGCCACCATGGCCGGCCCGATACCCCGGCCGACCGGCCCGATCCGAACCGACGACGAGGCCGGTGACCTGCTCCGCCGCCTCCCCGACGACGAACGGTTCTGACGGCCGGAGACGCGCGAAGGCCGCCGCACCCGTGCTCGTGCGGCGGCCGTCCCGGTTCTGCTCAGGGGTCGACGCGCGGGATCCGCTGCGTGACCTCGCCGTCGGACTCGGCGGCGGGGGCGGGGGACTGGGCGGCGGCGAGCTTCTTCTCGCGGCGGTTCCTGGCGTACTCGATCACGATCGGCACCACCGAGACCAGCACGATGAGGATGAAGATGGCCTCGATGTTGGTCTTGATGAAGGAGATGTTGCCGAGCACGTGCCCCAGCGCGGTGATACCGGCGGCCCACAGGATGCCGCCGAGCACCGTGTAGGTGAAGTACTTCCTCGGGTCCATCCGGCCGACACCGGCGATCCAGGTGATGAACGTGCGCACGAACGGCACGAACCGCGCCAGCACGACCGCCTTCGAGCCGTGCTTCTCCAGGAAGGCGTGCGTCTTGTCGACGTACTCCTGCTTGAAGAACCGCGAGTCCGGCCGCTTGAACAGCGCCGGGCCCACCTTCCAGCCGATGAGGTAGCCGACCACGTTGCCGAGCAGCGCCGCGATCGTCACCAGGGTGCAGACCAGCCACAACGGGGTGTGGATCGAGCCCTGCGCCACGAACAGGCCGGCGGTGAACAGCAGCGAGTCACCGGGGAGCACCGGGAAGATGCTGCTCTCGATGAAGATGACCAGGCACAGCCCGACGATCACGTACGCGCCGAACTGGGTCAGCAGGTACTCGGGGTTGAACCACTTCGGCATCAGAGCGAGCGTGGTCGCGGTCTCGGCGAGAATCACAACACAAAACGGTACAGGGTGACCCTGTGTGCAGTATGCGGGCTCAGAACAGAGTGATGAGACCGATGACGGCGCCGGTCGCGAAGCCCAGCAGGGCCGCCAGGCCGAGCACCCAGTAAACCGGTAGCGGGCGGGCCGGCACGCCCCGGCGCGGTGCCGCGGCCGGCTTTCGGGGCGGATGTGCCAGGGCCGCGCGCTCGCGTTCGAGCGGACTGGCGCCGGTACCGGACAGCAGCCCCGGCTCCGGCCACCCCCCGGACGGCGGACCAGGGTGCGGCGCACTGCGGGCCTGCGCCTGCAGCGCCTCGGCCAGCAGCCGTTCCGGATCCTTCGGCTCGCTCACCCGCCACAGCGTAATCAACGACGGGCACCATGGGCAGGTGCGTGAACTGATCTACGTCTCCGAGGCGAAGCTGCGGCAACTGGTCCCGGATCTGCCCAGGCGTCCGCGGGGCCTGCGGGACGTGGAGGCCCAGGTAACCACCCCGGTCGGCGGCATCAAGGTGGGCAAGCCGGCGCGCGAGACCGAGCCGGGGCTGGCGGGTGCGGTCGCCGCGCTGGAGGCGTCGCCGCGAGCGCCCCGGTGGTTCGCCGAGCCCGGGGTGCGTCCCGGCGAGTGGGTGCACTTCGAGGCGCCGATGGCCTACGGCGAGGTCGGCGGGGCGGTGGTGTTCCTGGACGTGGACGAGGCCGGCGCGGAGTACCCGACCGGCGGCCGGCTCCGGCTGTTGCTGCACGGCTCGCGCCACCACCTGGTCGGCTCGCTGCCCGCCGAGCGGGACATGGACGACCGGTGGCACCACTCGATGTGGGTGCGGTTCACCCAGGTGCTGCTGAAGCTGACCGACCCCGGCCAGGCCGGGAACGCGGGGGACGAGCGGTTCCTCGGCCGGGTGGTGACGGCCATGGACCGGCTGGCCGACCGCCTCCAGCCGGAGTTCGCGGCCGCCTGGGTGGCGGGGTACGCGCGGATCACCGCGGTCCTGCCGGAGGACGAGCGCACCATCCTCGTCGCGACGCCGCTGTACGTCGAGCACGTCGCCGCACCGGAGGCGTGATCAGGCGATCCAGGTGCCCTGCCGCAGCACGCGGGCCGGCCTCAGGTCGGCGTCCAGCACCACCAGATCCGCCGCCAGGCCGGTGCGCAACGACCCGAGCCGGTCGTCCAGGCCGAGCAGCTCGGCCGGCCGTCCGGACGTCGCCCGCACCGCGTCCGGGACGGACAGCCCCGCACCCCTGACCAGGTTCCGGAACGCCGCATCCATGGTCAGCGTGCTGCCGGCCAGCGAACCCGTGTCCGCCAGGGTCGCCACGCCGTCCCGCACGTCGACCTCCAGCCGGCCCAGGTGGTAGCGGCCGTCGGCGGCGTCGGTGGCGGACATGGCGTCGGTGATCAGGGTCGTGCGGCCGCGGCCGGCGTAGCGGGCCGCGATCCGCAGCACCGTCGGGTGCACGTGGACCAGGTCGCAGATCAGCTCGACGGTGATGCGCTCGTCGTCGAGCAGCACGCCGATCGGGCCGGGCTCACGGTGGTGCAGTGGTCGCATGCCGTTGAACAGGTGCGTCGCCACCGTCGCGCCCGCGTCGATCGCCGGGCGGATCTGCTCCTCGGTGCCGTCGGTGTGCCCGATCGCCGCGATCACCCCGGCTTCCGCCAGCTGCCGCACCGCGCGCACGCCGCCGGGCAGCTCCGGCGCCAGCGTCACCATCCGCACCGCGCCGTGACCGGCGCGCAGCAGGGCGTCGACGGTCGCCGTGTCGGGTTCCCGCAGGACCGCGGGGTCGTGCGCGCCGCACCGGGACGCGGCGATGAACGGTCCTTCCAGGTGGATGCCGGCCAGCTCGCCGTCGGTCACCAGCTCGCGCAGCACCGCCATCTGGTCCACCAGCGCCCGCACCGGATCCGACACCAGGCTCGCCAGCATGGTGGTCGTGCCGTGCCTGCGGTGCGCCTTGATGGCGGTGACGATCTCCTTGGGATCACCGCTGGAGAACGACCCGCCCCCGCCGCCGTGGCAGTGCGCGTCGACGAACCCGGGCACCACGTAGGCACCGCCGACGTCCACCCGCTCACCCGGGGGCGGCGTCCCGGTCCCGATGCCCGCGATCGTCCCGCCGGTGACGACGAGCCACCCGTCGTCCACCAGCCCCTCGGGGAGGGCGAGCCTGCCACCCGTCAGCACGAAACCCGTCACAGGCTCCAGCATATTGGTCTAAACCAGCTCAGCCACTCATGGCCTTCTGGAGAGCCTCCAGCGCCCGGCTCGCGGTGGACTTCACGGTGCCCTTCGAAATGCCCGCGACCTCGGAGATCTCCGCCTCGGAGAGACCGCCGTAGTAGCGCAGCACCAGCACCTCGCGCTGCCGCGGCGGCAGCTTCGACAGCGCGTCCACCACCGACTGGTGCTCGCTCGACAGCATCGCCAGGCTCTCCGCGGAGCGCGCGTTGACCGCGTGCGGCGGGACGTACTCGCGCGCCGTCTTGCGGCGCCGCAGCACGCTGCGCGACCCGTTTACCACCGCGGTGCGCAGGTACGCCACCGCGGCGGTGGCGTCCCGCAGCTTGCCCCAGTTCCGGTAGAGACCGGTGAACGCCTCCTGCACGACGTCCTCGGCCGTGGCCGGCTCGTCGACCAGCAGGATCGCCAGCCGCACCAGCCGCATCCGGTGGACCTTGTAGAGGTCCTCCAGCGTCAGCGGGCCGGCCGGCTGGGCCGACGCGGTACCGACCCCGTCCATGGTGCGCAACTGCCCGAGCGTGCGTTCGACGCTGCGCCCCGCGCTGCCGTCCGCCATGTATCCCGCCTGTCCTCGGCCAACCCGTTTGTCCACGTGCTCTGCACGCTCGCCCAGCGTATCGGTTGATCCTCGCCACCCGGTAGCGTGCGGAGCAGTACTCAGACGGAGGTGCGCATGGCCTGGTTCCTGGTGCAGACGGTCTACGACCAGGGGAAGTACGCGGAGGTGCGACCGCGGCATCGCGAGTACCTGAAGAAGCTCGCCGACAAGGGCACGGTCGCGGTGGCCGGGCCGTTCACCGACGACACCGGCGGCGCGTACCTGATGCAGGCCGCGAACGCCGACACCCTGCAGGAGCTCCTGGACGCCGACCCCTACATCGCGGAGGGCGCGCTGGAGAGCTACACGGTGCGGGAGATCAATCCGACGCTGGGCGCCTGGCTTCAGTAGGCGCCGCCGAGCTTGGTGTGGTCCCAGCTGACGATCTTCGTCGGCGTGAACACCAGGCCGACCCGTTTGGCCGCCTGCGCGGCCACCACGTCGGCCGCCAGCGAGCCGCCGCCGTAGCGCTCGGCCAGGGCCGCGCCGATCGCGGCGACGGCGGCCGTGTCCTCGACGATCTCGACGTCGGCCTCGAACTGGACGCCACGCAGCCGGTCGTAGGTGTCGCCGGTCTCGACCAGCACGGTGGCCTGCGGCAGCCGGCGGAGGTTGGCGACCTTCTGGGACTTGCGGTAGGTCCAGGTCGCCACACCCCCGCCCCGCGGGACGTACCACAGCGGGGCGAGGTGCGGGCGGCCGTTGGGGTTGATGGTGGCGACGTTGATGATCTTCTGCCCGGCGAGGAACGCGAGTACCTCGTCGCCGGTCATCCTGATCTGGTCGCGGCGGGACATGACGGCTCCTATCGGGTCGCGGCCCGTCCGCCGTGCCCGGTCACCGCGGCCTCGCGCGCTCCGCGGGCCTTGATGTCCTCGAGCGCGGCGCGGTCGGCGGCGGGCACCCTGGTGCGGGCGCCCAGCTCGACGACCGGCGGCAGCAGCGCGCGGACCGCCTTGAGCAGGCCGACCCACTTCGGCACGTGGATGACGCGGGCCCGCTTGAGGACACCGGCCTCGAGGTGGTCCAGGGCCACGCCGAGCGGGTAGGTCCGGCCGAGCAGGCCCGGCATGCCGGCGCGCAGCTTGCCGAACACCGGGTGGGCATCGGCGCTTTCGACCAGATCGGTGCGGATCCACGTGGGGTGGGCGACCCCGACCTTGACGCCGAGGTGGGCGACCTCGGCCCGGAGGCTGTTGCAGAAGGCTTCGACGCCGGCCTTGGCCGCGGCGTAGTTGGCCATGCCGGGGGCGTGGGTGATCGCGGCGAGCGAGGAGATCGCCAGCAGGTAGCCCTTGCGCTCGATGACGTGCGGCAGCGTGACGCGGAAGGTGCGCCACACGCCGAGCAGGTCGACCTCGATGACCTTCTCGAAAGCGGCGGGGTCGACGGAGCGGACGAAGCCCGTCGTGGCGATTCCCGCGTTCGCGATCACGATGTCGATGCCCCCGAAGTGCTCCACGACGCCGGCCGTGGCCTGTTCGAGGGCGGTCCAGTCGGTGACGTCGGCCTCCCAGGCGCGCGCCGAGTCGCCGATGCGCTCGGCGACCTTGCGCTGCTCGTCCGCCTCCAGCCCGACGAGGGCGACCTTGGCGCCGCGGGCCGCGAGCCGTTCGGCGAGCCCGGCGCCGATGCCGCGCGCAGCTCCGGTGATGAGCACGACCTTGCCTTTGACGTTGGCCATGGCCGGACCCTACCTCAACCTACCGCGAGTAAGCTACTACCGAGTAGGTGAAGTCGCGGTGTCCATGCCCGCGGCAGCGGCCCGGACACCCCGTACCCGGCGGCGGTGCGCCACCGCGATGGCGATCGCGGCGAGCACGGCGCACGACTCGATGGCTCCCGCGGTCCAGCCCACCGCGGCGACGCCACCCGAGGTGAGCGCGAGCGAACCGGCGAACCCGCCCAGCGAGATGCCGATGTAGGTCGCGCTGGCGCTGAGCGAGAGCACCACCCCGGCGTCCCCGGCGGCCAGCTCGACCAGCCGGTGCTGCTGGACGGGCATGAACGCCCACCCGAACACCCCCCACACCGCGAGCACCACCGCAGCGGCGACCATGCCCGTGCGTCCGTGCACCCCGAGCGAGGCGAGCACGCCGAAGGTGGTCAGCGCGAGGGCGAGCCCAGCCGTGGTCACCACGGCCAGCGAGGTCGCCGGGTACCGGTCGGCCGCGCGCCCGCCCACGGCATTGCCCGCGACCGCGGCCACCCCGAACACCAGCAACCACACGGCCAGCCCGGACCCGCGCACCCCGGCGAGGTCACCGAGCACCGGGTTGACGTAGGTCAGCACGGTGAACGCCCCGGCGATCCACAGCACCGTGAGACCGAGCGCGGTGGGCACGCCGCGGGTCCGGGCGACCGCGATGCGGGCGCGCAACCCGGTGGCCGGCGGTGTCCGCACGCTGGGCAGCAACAGGGCGAGCCCGGCCGTGGCGAGTGCGGCGAGCACGGCGATCGCCAGGAAGGTCACCCGCCACCCGAACGCGGCGCCGACCAGCGCACCGAGCGGCACCCCGAGCGCGGTGGACAGGCTGACGCCGGCGGCGACCGTGGCCAGCGCCCGGCCGCGCCGGCCATCGGCGGCGAGGACGGCCGCGGTGGCCGAGCAGGCCGGGGTGAACACGGCGGCCGCGAGCGCCGCCAGTACCCGCACGACCATCATGACCGGGTAGGAACCGGCGATCGCGACGCCCGCGTTCGTCAGCGCGAACACCGCCAGGCTGCCGATCAGCAGCGGGCGCCGGGGCAGGCCGCCGGTCAGTACGCCGAGCACGGGGGCGCCGACCGCGTAGGCGAGGGCGAACACCGTGATGAGCTGTCCCGCGGCGCTGTCGGACACACCGAGGGCGTGCCCGACGTCGGGAAGCAGACTGGTGATCACGTATCCGTCGGTGCCGATCGCGAACAGCCCGAGGGCGAGCAGGACGAGCACGGGTCTGGTGGAGCTGAGAGTCATCTGGGATCCCGTGAAGCGCGGGTCAGGTGGTCTGGAGGAACAGGTCCAGCAGGGCCAGCAGGGTCTCCGGCGCGTCCTCCGGCGTGAAGTGACCGGCCTGGGGCAGTTCGACGACCGGGGCGCCGGGATAGCCGAGCCGGAACGCGGGCACGGTGTAGCGCGGCAGGAGCGCGGTGTCCCGCATCCCCTGCACGAGCAGCGCGGGCTTGCCCCGCAGCGCCGCCACGGCCGCCGGGTCGGGCGGTGCCGGCGCGGGAGCGTCCGGGTCGGGGGCCACGAGCTGCTGGGGGAACCGGATCACGCCACGGCACTGCGCCCGGCCGGTGAAGTGCGCGGAGTAGGCGCGAACCCAGGTCGGGGTGACGATCTGCGGACGGGTGATGGTCTGCAACGCGAGCATCAGGTGGGTGATCGTGTGGCCGGCGTTGCCGAGCAGGACTTCCAGGGTGCCGTCGGCGTGCGCGGCCCGCGCCCAGCGGAACCACGAGCTGTCCGCGAAGTTGTGCTGCATCAGTTCCGCGTAGCCCGGCAGCCCCAGGGGCAGCACGGTGTTGGTGGCGAGGATGCGGCTGACGCGATCCGGGTGCCGGACGGCGAAACCGGTGCCGATGGGACCGCCCCAGTCGTGCAACACCAGCGTGATCCCCTGCAGGTCGAGTTCGCCGACGAGCAGCTGCTCCAGGTTGTCCACGTGCTCGTCGGCGAGGTAGCCGCGCCCGGGCGGCGTGTCGCTCTTGCCGAAGCCCATGTGGTCGGGCACGACCACCCGGTGCTGCCGGGACAGGGGGCCGACGAGGTGCCGCCACAGGTAGCCCCAGGTCGGTTCACCGTGGAGCAGCACCAGGGTTTCCCCGCCTCGCCGTGGACCTTCGTCCACGTAGTGCTGCCGGAACCCCGCGGCCTCGCAGTAGCGGGCCGGGAACGGCCAGGTTCCGTCGAACGTCTCGTGTTCCGGGATCACTTCTCGTCCTTCGCTGTCCACGTCGTGCACCCGGGCGGCAGGCCCGGCGTCCGGACGCTAACGGCGGTCCACTGACATCTGGTGTCAGCGAAGATCACGAGAAATGCGATGTCATGTCGGGGACGCGGGCCTGCCGTACAGCTCGGCGAGCGTCGCGGCGGTGGTGGCCAGCCGCTGCCGCAGCGAGTCCGGTGCGAGCACCTCCGCCTCGGCGCCGAGCCGGAGCAGCAGCCCGGCGGTGTGGTCCGTGGACTCGATCGGGATGACCGTGCGGATCCAGCCCGCGGTGTCCGGTTCGGCGCGTTCCCGCGCCGCACGCACCAGATCGGGTTCGAGCAGGTGCGTGAGCCGGTCGAACACGGACGTCGTCATGCGGACCGTCGCCTCGCCCACGTACCGGCGGGCGTCGAACTCCTCGAGGTAGCTGTCCCAGTGCCGCCCCAGATCGAATCCGGGCGGGCGCGGGAACCGCTCGGCCAGCGGCTGCAAACGGAGGATCTGCGAGACCCGGTAGGTCCGGACGGACCCGGAACTGCCCCCCACCAGGTACCACCGGCCCGCCTTGAGCACCACGCCGTAGGGCTCGACGACCCTGGTCACCTCGTGCGGGGCGGCCCACCTGCGGTACTTCACCCGGACCCGGAGCTGGTTCCAGGTGGCCTGCACCACCGCGGCCAGGTGCGGGGCGGGCTCCGGGTCGGCGTACCAGCCCGAGGTGTCCAGGTGGAAGCGCTGCTGGAGCTGGCCTGCGCGGTCGCGCAGCTCCTCCGGCAGCGCGGCCATCAGCTTGAGCTGGGCGGTGGCCAGCACGGCACCCAGCCCGAGATCCGCGGCGGCCCCGGGCAACCCGGACAGGAACAGCGCCTCGGCCTCGTCGGTGGTCAGCCCGGTGAGCCGTGTGCGGTAGCCGTCGAGCAGCTGGTAGCCGCCGTCGTGGCCGGCATCGGCGTAGAGGGGGATGCCGGCCGCGGACAGCGCGTCCATGTCCCGGTAGATCGTCCGGACGGAGACGTCCAGTTCGTCGGCCAGCTGCCGCGCGGTCATCCGCCCCCGGGTCTGGAGCAGCAACAGGGCTGAGACCAGTCTGCTCGCGCGCATGCGAGTGAGCTTGCCAGTCCACTGTCGTTCGGCGTCAGTGGAACCAGCTCGTGCCACGACACGCCCGCGGCGGGGTAGCGGATCTCACACGGCGGCGGCGACTGGGCCGAACGGCCGAATTCCCGTTGCTCCACGCTGTGGACCAGGCCCGCGCCCGGCGGCCGCGGCCCGGTGCGCATCGCGGTACTCGAATCCCCCTCCGTGTCCGTCCTTTTCGGAATGAGCACCACCGTCGTGCCACGTCACGTCGGCGGCCGAAAAGCGGAAACCATTGACCTGCCCGCGCCGAAATTGTCACACGACCAGCACCCGGACCTACCGTTACCTGGTGCGATCAATTTCACCCGTTCGTGTTGTACGTTGTTAGACACGGCCACCTTCACGCGCTCTCAGTGCGGTTGGGGTAGTGTCCTAGATCCAGGCGCCACTCGAACGGGTGAATGTCATTCGACTCGGCTGTCGCCCATTTTTATGCCATTTTTCTGACGTTCAGAGAACGCAAAGTCGCGTTCCTGAGACTTTGCGCCCGCTGACGGAGAAAGACGGACAAGTGGTGGACTTCGACGCGCTCGCCGCCGAATTGCGCGGCCTCCGCGAAAGTGTCGCCGGGGTGACGGACACGGTGGTGGCGGCGGTCGACGGGATCTGCATCTTCGCCGACGTGGCCGAGACCATCGACCCCGCCAAGATCTCCGCGCTCGCCGCCGCCGACCTGGGCATCGCGCGCCAGGCGTCCGAACTGGCGGGCCAGGGCACGTTGAACCAGACCGTCGTGTTCAGCAGCGACGGCTACATGGCCGTCTACGCCATCGGCCGGATCGCGCTGATGGTGGTGCTGGGGGACAAGGGTCTGAACGTCGGGCGCCTGCTGTTCGAGACCCGGCCCGTCATCGACCGGATCGCCTCGATCCTGACCGCCTAGCCGGCACGGAAACCAGCTACAGGAGGAACTGATCATGATGAACATCGACACCGCGCTCAAGGAAGCCATGAGCATCACCGGCGCTCTCGGCGTCGCGCTGGTCGACTACGAGAGCGGGATGTCGCTCGGCACCGCCGGGGGCGACGACTGGTTCGACCTGGAGATCGCCGCGGCCGGCAACACCGAGGTCGTGCGGTCGAAGTTGCGCGTGATGTCGTCGCTCGGGCTCAACGACTCGATCGAGGACATCCTGATCACGCTGCACCGCCAGTACCACCTGATCCGGCTGCTGGACACGCCCGGCTCCCGCGCGTCCATGTTCCTGTACCTGGTGCTGGACCGGGAGCGGGCGAACCTGGCGCTGGCCCGGCACTACCTCAAGCGCATCGAAGCCGACCTGCAGGTGTAGGCCGCGCTCGCACAAGAGGAGTGGGCGATGACCACAGGCGGCTCGAAGGCCGCACTCGTCGTCGGCTCGGAGTTCATGCACGACCTCGGTTCCCTGTTCCCGGTCGCGATGACCCTCGCCGGCGACGAGCTGGTGTTCACGTTCGTCTCGCCCGGTGAGGCGCAGGAGTGGGTGGCGGGACGGTCGGGGTCGGTCCTGGCCGGGCGGGAGGCCCGGTTCGTCGTCCACCCGCAGGAACAGCAGGTCCTCGTCGAGCTCGCGGGCACCCGGATCCGGGCGCTGATCGTGCTCGCGGAGGACGTGGCGGCGGCGCCGGTGCACGCACCGCTCCCCGGCCGCTGGCGGGACCAGATGCCCTGCACGGTGCGGATCGCGCTGGACGAGCTCGCCCGGATGCTCGCGCGGTGCCAGCACCACGCGGGCGGTCCCGACCCGCTGATCGACCTCGACCTCACCTACCGCCCCGATCCCGATTACCACGACCGGCTCGACCAGGCGCACGAAGGCGTGCGGCCCTTCATCGCCCCGGTCCGCCCGATGCTGTCCCTGCGCTGGCGCTCGGCGACACCGGGGCAGCGCAAGGCGTTCCTCGACGAGCTGCCGGACGCCCCGCCCGGACGCGGCTGGCTGCGGCGCCGGCGCACGGTGCGCGTGCTGGGCCTGGAGCTGGAGGTGGCGCGGTGAGCACCGGCCGGGCGTCTACCGCGACGCGTCGTCCAGGGCCGCGAGCTCCGTCTCGGTCAACCGCAGTGCCACGGAAGCCAGCAAATCCGACAGCTGGTCCACGTTCCGGGCACTGGCGATGGGCGCGGTGACGGTCGGCTGCGCGGCCAGCCAGGCGAGCGCGACGGCGGCCGGCGTGGTCCCGTGGGCGGCCGAGATCTCGTCCAGCGCCGCCAGCACCCGCTCGCCCCGGTCGTCCAGGTACGCCAGCGCGCCCTCGGCCCGCGGGCTGCCGCCGGCCTCGCGCGAGCGGTACTTCCCGGTCAGGAATCCCCGGGCCAGCCCGTAGTACGGCAGCGAGGACAGCCCCTCCGCCGCCACGAGGGGGGCCAGCTCCTGCTCGTACCCGCGCTCCACCAGGTTGTACTGCGGCTGCACCGCGACGTACCGGGCGAACCCCTCGCGGTCCGCGATGGACAGCGCCTCGGCCAGCCGTTCCGCGCTGTAGTTCGACGCCCCCAGGTACCGGACCTTCCCCGCACGCACCAGCGAGTCGAACGCTTCCAGCGTCTCCGCGAGCGGCACGTCCCCGACATCCTTGTGCGCGTAGTACAGATCGATGTGGTCGGTGCGCAGCCGGCGCAGCGAGTCCTCCGCCGCCTCGCGGATGTTCTTCGCGCTCACCCCCGGCCGTGCCGCCCAGGCGCCCACCTTCGTGGCGATCACCACGTCGTCCCGGCGGCCACGGCGCGCCAGCCAGTTACCGATGATCGTCTCCGACTCACCGCCCGAGTTGCCCGGAACGCGCGCCATGTACACGTCCGCGGTGTCGACGAAGTTCCCGCCCGCGGCCGTGTACGCGTCGAGCACCGCGAAGGACTGCTGCTCGTCGGCGGTCCAGCCGAAGACGTTGCCACCGAGGTTGAGCGGATACACCTCGAGGTCACCGATTTTCGCCATGACCCCAACGTAGAGGAATGCCACGCGCCCCCGCCGGAGTTGGCACGGGCATGGCCATTCAACTCGGCAAGATCGGTATCTGGCGGCGCTGGAACCAGCTGGACGCGGACCTGGCACGCGAGGTCGAACGACTCGGCTACGGCGCGATCTGGATCGGCGGCTCCCCCGACGGGCGGCTGGACATCGTCGACGAGCTGCTCGACGCCACCGAGCGCATCACGATCGCCACCGGCATCGTCAACATGTGGAAGGACGACGCGGCCACGGTCGGCGCGTCCTTCCACCGCATCGAGGCCCGGCACCCGGGCCGGTTCCTCCTCGGCGTCGGCATCGGCCACCCGGAGGCGACCCAGGAGTACCAGAAGCCCTACGACAAGATCGTCGATTACCTCGACGGCCTCGACGAAGCGGGCGTGCCGGTCGCCGCCCGCGCGCTCGCCGCGCTGGGCCCGAAGGTGCTGAAGCTCGCCGCCGAGCGGACCGCGGGCGCCCACCCGTACCTGACCACGCCCGCCCACACCAAGGAGGCACGGGAGATCCTCGGCGACGGCGTGCTGCTGGCTCCCGAGCAGAAGATCGTGCTGGAGACCGACCCCGGCACGGCCCGTGCCATCGGGCGCCCCGCCGTCCAGCACCCGTACCTCGGCCTGGTCAACTACCGCACCAACCTGCTCCGCCACGGCTTCACCGAGGCCGACCTGGACGACGGCGGCAGCGACGCGCTGATCGACGCGCTCGCCCTGCACGGCGGCATCGACTCGATCGCGCGCGGCATCCAGGCCCACCTCGACGCCGGCGCGGACCACGTCTGCATCCAGGTCCTCGGCGACGACCCGCTGCCCGGCTACCGCGCCGTCAGCGAGGCCCTGCTGTCCTGATCACGCGAGGCCGCTCCGCCGCCGCGGAGCGGCTTTGGTCACTTGATCGTTCCTGACCTGCGCGGCAGAGAGCCAGCACACTGTCCTCCCACCGCCGACCTCGTACGATTCGGGCAAGGAAGGCGAACCACAGCTAGGAGGACCCACGATGCCCATCGCCACCCCCGAGGTCTACGCGGAGATGCTGGACCGGGCCAAGGCGGGCGAGTTCGCGTACCCGGCGATCAACGTGACCTCGTCGGAAACCCTCAACGCCGCCCTGCGCGGGTTCGCCGACGCGGAGAGCGACGGGATCATCCAGATCTCGACCGGTGGCGCCGAGTTCGCCTCCGGCACCCGGGTCAAGGACATGGTGACCGGCGCGACCGCGCTCGCCGAGTTCGCGCACGTCGTCGCCGAGAAGTACCCGGTCAACGTCGCCCTGCACACCGACCACTGCCCGAAGGACAAGCTGGACGGCTTCGTCCGCCCGCTGATCGCGCTGTCCCAGGAGCGCGTCAACAAGGGCCAGAACCCGCTGTTCCAGTCGCACATGTGGGACGGCTCGGCGATCGACCTGGACGAGAACCTGGAGATCGCCGCCGAACTGCTCGCCAAGGCGGCCGCCGCGAAGATCATCCTCGAGGTCGAGATCGGCGTGGTCGGCGGTGAGGAGGACGGCGTCTCGAACGAGATCAACGAGAAGCTGTACACCGCCGAGGGCGACTTCGTGAAGACCGTCGACGCGCTGGGCACCGGCGAGAAGGGCCGCTACCTGCTCGCCGCGACCTTCGGCAACGTGCACGGCGCCTACAAGCCGGGCGCCGTGCGGCTGCGCCCGGACGTGCTCAAGCGCGGCCAGCAGGTGGCCGCGGAGAAGCTGGGCCTGGCCGAGGGCAGCAAGCCGTTCGAGCTGGTCTTCCACGGCGGGTCCGGCTCGCTGCTGGAGGAGATCCACGAGGCGGTGTCCTACGGCGTGGTGAAGATGAACATCGACACCGACACCCAGTACGCCTTCTCGCGCCCGATCGCGGACCACTTCTTCAAGAACTACGACGGCGTCCTGAAGATCGACGGCGAGGTCGGCAACAAGAAGACCTACGACCCGCGCAGCTACCTCAAGCAGGCCGAGCAGGCGATGGCCAAGCGGATCGTCGAGGCCGCCGAGCACCTCAAGTCGGCGGGGGAGAAGATCAGCTGACCGGTACCTCCCGGTGGGTCCTCACCAGCCGCGTGAGGGCCCACCACAGGAGTGGCAGCCCCACCAGGACCGCCAGCGCGGGCCAGTAGGCGAACGGCGGCGCGGACTCGGTGTGCGCATCGCCCAGCAGCCACGGCCGCAGCTGCGACTGGAGCCACAGCGCGCCGTACCCGAACGCGGCCACCAGCAGCCCGCCGGCCAGCGGGGTCAGCACGCGGTGCCCCCGCCCGGCGCGGAACGCCACATCCACCGCGAACCCCACGGCGATCAGGTAGAACGGGATCGCCGAGGCCGGGAACGTGCCGGCCACCAGCAGGGGCCAGATGATCGCGCGGTAGGCCACGTACACGGCGGCCACCGCGGTCGCCGCCCACGCCCGGCCGATCGTGTGCCGGGCGATCACCAGGACCAGTGCCGTCACCCCCACGCCCCACAACGGGTAGACCCAGTCGGCGATCGGCATCGCGAAGTGCAGCACCGCCGCCCGGTCCACCGGGTGACCGATCTGCTGGGCGGCGAAGCTCAGCAGCGACGGCTCGGCCTCCGGCGCACCGCGCTCCCACGCCCGCAGGCTGAGGATGCCGTACTCCTGCTGGCCGTTGGGGAAGAACGTGTTCTCCAGGAAGAACACCCACAGCCCGGTCAGCACCAGCGTGCGGAACCGGCCCGGGGGCGCGGACTTCATCCAGCCGTCCAGGACACCGGCGAGCATCACGCCGGTGCCGATGTAGAGCAGCATGTGCGTGGGACTCCACGCGGTCAGGTCGAGCCCGCTGATGCGGTGGTTGATGACGTCCAGCGGCGCCGCGATCAGGAACATCACCAGCCCGGCCTGCATCAGCCGCAGCGAACGGCGGTCGCAGCCGAGGCCGGTGTAGCTGTGGATCGCGACGAGGACGATGACGATGCCGGTGCCCACGGTGTTGATCAGGTGCGGCGGGGCGAAGTCGTCGCGGATGAACTTGAAGTGCCACGACATGTCCCACGACGAGCCGAGCACCTTGAAGGCGAACGCGACCAGCCACATCCCGTACGCGAACCGCAGCACCCACTCCGGCGTGGGCCGTCCCGGCGCGCCCCGCTCCCAGTGGGTGGCGAAAAACAGCTTCGTCCTGCCGATGGGTCCGCGCGGCACGGCGGCACCCTCGGCAGCCCCCTCGAGCGCCTTCGTCATGCGGACATCATCCATGGTCGCCGCCGCCGGTGGAGCGGGACGAGCGAAAATCAGGGTTCACCCTGAGGCGTGACTCGCTTGCGCCGGGCGGCCGCCGCCGGGCATCGTGTCGGGCCGTGATGCCGAAACGCTTCGTCGCCGCGGTTCTGATCGCCGCCCTCGTCCTCCTCGGCAGCGGGGTCCTCGCGAGCCTGTTCGTGTGAGCCGCCGATACTGGGCACCATGACGAACCTGCTGGAACCCGACCCCACCCGGCTGCCCGACCGGGTGGACGCACAGGCCGCGATGGACGCGGGCACCGACCCGGCCGACGTGGCCGCCGAGCACCCCGACTTCAGCGAGGCGTGGGCGGCCCTGGCCGAGCGGTCGCTGGAGGCGGGTGAGTTCGTCCCCGCCTACGCCTACGCCCGCACCGGCTACCACCGCGGGCTGGACCAGCTGCGCCGCGCCGGGTGGAAGGGCTTCGGCCCGGTGCCCTGGGACCACCGCCCCAACCAGGGCTTCCTGCGTGCCCTGGCGGCCCTGGCCAAGGCCGCCCAGCGCCTCGGCGAGACCGAGGAGTACGAGCGCTGCCGCAAGTTCATCGCCGACTCCGACCCGGCGGCCGCCGCGGCGACCGGCCTCCAGTAGGCCCGGCCCACCACAACGCCGCCCCGGCGACGGCTCGCGGCCCCTTTTCCGGCCGCGAGCCTCGCCGGGCCGGGACGAACCGGCTCCGTACGTGACGGATGATGGGGTTGCTGTCACTGCGCGAGTGGCAGGACGTCACGGCGCTCGCGGGCGCCCCGGAACGGCGAGCCGGTTTCCGGCGGTCAGGTCGGAAACCGGGTGAGGTGGCAGTCATGTCGGTGCCCCGGAAGCGTGGACCCGGCCGGCCCCGGAAGGTGCCGGTCGACGAACAGCGGGCGCTCGTCCTCGCCGCCGCGGCGCACGTGTTCGCCACGAGCGGCCTGGCGGGCGCCACGATCGAGCACATCGCGCGCGAGGCGGGCCTCACCCGGCAGGCGGTCTACGAGGTGTACGGCGACAAGCACGCGTTGTTCGCGGCCGTCCTCGAACAGGCGGAGGAGCAGGCGTACGCCGCGATCGCCACGGCCGGCGCGAGCGACGCCGACCTGGACCTGACGAGCTGGGCACGCAAGAACTACGCGAACCTGTTCGACTTCGTCGCCGAGCACCCCGGCGTGCTGCCGCTGTTGCAGGAGGCCGAGCGCGCGGGCGACCCGGCGCTGTCCCGGCTGAGGGAGCGGCTGGCGCGGGTCTACACCGAGGCGAGCGGGCAGCGGTGGGCGGCCTTCGGCGTCGAGCCGGGCCGCGCGGACACCGCGCTGGTCACGATGTACTTCGCGATGGTCGAGTCGCTCGTGGGGATGGACTGGCACGGCGCGGCGCCGGACCGGGACGCGCTCATCGACCTGCTCACCGAGTTCACCATCGGTGGCGTGCTGCGGCTCTACCGCCGCGCCCCGGAGGTCATCGCGCGGGTCCGGTAGGCGTCCAGGATGCGGGAGACCGGTCGGCCGTGCCGGTTTTTCCGTAGCGTCGGGGACATGGCGCCGTCTCAGCTCGCGATCGTGGGGGCGGGGCCGCGTGGGATCGGCGTGCTGGAACGGCTGTCCGCCAACGCGGCCGAGCTGCTCGGGCCCGCGGGCCTGGTGGTGCACCTGATCGACCCGTTCCCGCCCGGCGCGGGCCGGATCTGGCGGTACGAGCAGTCGCCGCTGCTGCGGATGAACTCGATGGCCGAGGACGTCACGATGTTCACCGACGACTCGGTCACGATGACCGGCCCGGTGCGGAGCGGGCCGTCGCTGTGGCAGTGGGCGCAGGAGGTGCGCAACGGGCGGATCGGCTACGACGTGCCGGCGGACCTGCGGGACGAGCTGGACGCGTTGCGCGGTACGTCCTTTCCCACCCGGCGGCTGACCAGCGCCTACCTGGACTGGGTGTACCGGCACGTGCTGGCCGGGCTACCCCGCGGCATCGAGGTGGTGGAGCACCGCACGCGCGTGACGCGGATCGACGGGACGCGGGTGTGGCTCGCGGGCGTGGCCGAGCCGCTCGACGCGGACGCGGTGGTGCTGACGGTCGGGCACCTCGACGCCGACCCGGGTTCGGTTGAGCGGGAACTGGCCGGGTTCGCGGCGCGGCACGGGCTGGCCTACTACCCGGCCGGCTACACCGCCGACGTCGACTACGAGCACGTCGCGCCGGGCGAACCGGTGCTGGTGCGCGGGTTCGGGCTGGCGTTCGTCGACCTGATGCTGTTGCTGACCGAGGGTCGCGGCGGGCGGTTCACCGAGCGCGCGGGCGGCCTGGTGTACCAGCGCAGCGGCGCGGAACCGGTGCTGCACATCGGGTCCCGGCGCGGGGTGCCCTACCACGCGAAGCCCGGTTACCGGTTGCAGGGCGCACCGCTGGAGCTGCCGCGGTTCTTCGACCAGGCGCGGGTGGCGGAGCTGCTGGCGCGGGAGCGGCACCTGGACTTCCGCGCGGACGTGTGGCCGCACGTGGCGAAGGAGCTCGCGTGGGGGTACTACAGCGAGCTGTTCACCGGCCATCCGTCCCGGGTGCTGGTGCCCTTCGCCGAGTTCGCGCGGGGATTCGCCGCGTTCGACTGGGACAGCGGCGAGATGCAGGCGCTGGTGCGGCGCGCCGTGCCGGCCGAGGAGGACCGGCTCGACCTCGACCGGCTGGACCGCCCGCTGGCCGGGTTGCGGTTCGGCTCGGCGGAGGAGTTCGGGAAGTACCTGCGGTCCTATGTGGAGGCCGACCTGGCGCGGCGGGCGGATGCCCGGTACTCCGCGGACCTGGGTGCGTTCATGGCCCTGCTGTCGGTGTACCAGCAGATGCCGGCCCTGATGGCCTCCGGCAGGCTTGACGTGTCCGACGTGGACGGTTGGTGGCACGGGTTCTTCTCCTACTACGCGAGCGGTCCCCCGCCCCGCCGGTTGCACGAGCTGCTGGCGTTGCACCAGGCCGGGGTGGTGTCGTTCCTGGGGGCGGACGTCCGGATCTCGCTCGGTGAGGACGGCTTCGTGGCGTCCTCGGGCAGCTTTCCGGGCTCCGTGACGGCCCGGACGCTGATCGAGGCGCGGTTGCCGCCGCCGAGCGTTTCGCGTGCCTCGGACGGGTTGCTGGCGCAGCTCCGGGGCGCGGGCGAGCTGGCCGAGGAGCGGGTGCGGGACCTGCCGTCGGGACTGATCCACACGCGGGTGTCGGACGGCCGCTTGCTGGACGCGCTGGGCAGGCCCCAACCGCGGCGGTTCGCGCTGGGCCCGCACACGAGCGCCCGCTCGGCGGCCGCGTTCACCCGGCCGCGGACCAACGGCCCGTCGTTCCGGCAGAACGACGCCGCGGCGCGGGAAATCCTGCGCGTGGTGCGGGAACCGCGTGACGGGGTCGCGGAGTAGCACGTCGCGGCGGGAACCGCGATCAGCCGCCGCGGGCCGCCGACCGGGTACCAGCGGTCGGCGACCCGCCGCGGCCCGGGGCACCAGGTGCGGACCTGGAACGAACTGGCGAGAACGCCGGCTCGCCGACGTCCGCTCGAAGGTTGAGCCCACCAGTGCTGATCAAGGCCGTGGAGCTGCAGAAACAAGAAGGCACCGCCCATCGGGCGGCGCCTTCTGAAGCACAACCGCAGCGGTGTGGCCCACCCTGTTCAGAGTCACCAGGGACCGTTCAGCGGTCTTCACCGAATACAATACCCGACGTGACTGGGGATCACCAAACGAACACTGCCGTGCTGGCTGTGATGAGCACCCCACGAATGGCCGACTACCTGGTCAAATGCCACTACGACCGCGCCGCCGCCCTGGAACTCTACGCGTGGAACTCGCTGGCGGGCTCCGCCTACTGGGAAACCCTCGGCCACCTGGAAATCGCGCTGCGCAACGTCCTGGCGAGCAGGCTGGCCGTGCGGCACCAGACGAAGGGCCGTCCCGGCTCGTGGCTCGACGACCCGAGCCAGGACCTCGACACGACCGCGCGGGAGGAGATCCGAAAGGCCCGTCAGCGGGTCCGGCGCAAGGGAAAGCACGCCGGCGCAGGCCAGACCATCTCGGAACTGACCTTCGGATTTTGGCGGTATCTGCTGGCCAAGCAGTACAACACCACCCTGTGGCCCAGTTTGGCCAGCGGGTTCCCACACGCCCCGAGCCGCGCCCGGCACACGATCGAGCAGCCGATCAAGCGCCTTCACCAGTTCCGCAACCGGCTCGCTCACCATGAACCGATCTGGAACAAGGAGCTGACCCAGCGCCAGCAGGACATCTATGACGTCCTCACCTACATCGACCCCCACCTGCACAGCTGGGTCGCAAAGCGATGCCGCATCTCCGCGGTACTGCTCACCTGCCCGGTCCCACGTCCGCATCCCTGAACCGCCCGCCGCACCCGGCGCCTGCTCAGACCGGCCGCCACCCCGCACTGCAGGCGGTCAGGCCACCTCCGACACCCGCCCGGGGATCGCGTTCAGCAGTTCCTTCGTGTAGGCGTGCCGCGGCTCTCGCAGGACCTGGCCGGCCGGGCCGTGTTCCACCAAGGTGCCCGCGCGCATCACGCCGACGTGGTCGGCCACCTGCCGCACCACCGCCAGGTCGTGCGAGATGAACAGGTACGTCAGCCCGAGCTCGTCCTGCAGGCGGACCAGCAGCTCCAGGATCTGGGCCTGCACGGACACGTCCAGGGCCGACACGGGCTCGTCGAGCACGACCAGTTCCGGGCGCAGTGCCAGCGCCCGCGCGATCGCCACCCGCTGCCGCTGCCCGCCGGACAGCTCCGCCGGCCTGCGCCGCAGCATCGACGCCGGCAACGCCACCTGGTCCAGCAGCTCCTCGGGACGCCCGGGAGCCCGGAACGCCCGCAACGGCTCCGACACGATCTGGGACACCGTGAGCTTCGGGTTCAGCGACGCGTACGGGTTCTGGTACACCAGCTGCATCCGCCGCCGCAGCCGCCGCAACTCCGCGCCGCGCACGGCGGTCACGTCCACACCGTCGAACGACACCGTGCCCGCGGACGGTTCCGCGAGCCGCAGCACCATCCGCGCCGTCGTGGACTTACCCGACCCGGATTCGCCGACCAGCGCCAAGGTCTGCCCGCGCGGGATCTCGAACGACACATCGTCCACCGCCCGGATCGCGCCGAAGTCCTTGCGCAGTCCCGAAACCCGGACCAGCGCCGTCCCCGCCGCGCGGCGTGACCGCAGCGGTTCCGTCGACAGGCTGGGTGCCGCCGCCAACAGCCGCCGCGTGTAATCCTGCGCCGGTGCGGCCAGCAGCTCCGCGCTCGGCGCCCGCTCCACCAACCGGCCCTGCGACACCACCGCGATCTCGTCCGCCCGGTCGGCCGCGACCCCCAGGTCGTGGGTGATCAGCAGCAGCGCCAGGTTCTCCTCCACGGCCAGCTCCGCGAGGTGGTCCAGGATGCGCCGCTGCACCGTTACGTCCAGCGCGCTGGTCGGCTCGTCGGCGATGATCAGCCTGGGCCGGCCGGCCAGCGCCGCCGCGATCAGCGCGCGCTGCCGCAGCCCGCCGGACAGCTCGTGCGGGTACTGCCGCGCCCGCAACCCCGGGTTGTCGATCCCGGCCCGCGCCAGCAACTCGACGGCCTGCGCCGGGGCCGCGCGCCGGGTGGCCAGCCCGTGGACGACCAGAGCCTCACCGACCTGCTCGCCGATCCGCTTGACCGGGTTCAGCGACACGGTCGGGTCCTGCGGGATCAACGCGATCTCCGCGCCGCGCACCGAGCGCCACGCCTTCTCCGGCAGCGAGGTCAGTTCCCGGCCGTCGAAGGTGATCGACCCGCCCTCGATGCGCCCACCACGCGGCAGCAGCCCGATCACCGCGTGCGCGGTGGTCGACTTGCCCGAACCGGATTCGCCGACCACCGCCACGGTCTGTCCACTTCGTACCGTCAGGCCGACCGACCGCACGGCCGGCACCACACCGGACCGCGTGCGGTAGGACACGGCGAGATCCCGCACCACCAGCAGTTCACTCATGCCGTTCTCCGTCCAGGGCCTTCGACAACCGGTTCGCCGACAGCACCACCGCGGCGATCACCAGACCGGGCAACGTGGTCATCCACCAGGCGCTCGCCAGGTACGCGCGGCCGGCGGACACCAGCGACCCCCATTCCGGCGACGGCGGCGCCGCGCCGTAGCCGAGGAAGCTCAGCGCGGAGATCTCCAGCACCGCGGTGCCGAACGTGAGCACCGCCAGCACCACCACCGGGCCGACCGCGTTGGGCAGGATGTGCCGCGCCAGCACGCCGAACCACCGGACGCCGCTCGCCCGCGCGGCTTCCACGTACACGCCGGTCCGCACCCGGATCACCTCCGCGCGCATCAACCGCGCGAAGTTCGCCACGTTCGCCACCCCCACCGCGAGCGCCACCTTGGTGGTGCCGAACCCGAGCGCGGTGACCAGCGCCAGCGACAGCAGGATCGGCGGTATCGCCAGCAGCACGTCCATGACCCGCATCAGCGCCGAGTCCAGCCATCCTCCGCGCGCCCCGGCGACGAGGCCCAGCACCGATCCGGCGACCAGCGCGATCAGCACCGCGAGCAGCGTGGCCCGCAGGGACATCCCGGCCCCGTGCACGACCCGCGCGAACACGTCCCGCCCGGTCTCGTCGGTGCCGAACAGGTGCGCCGCCGACGGCGCCCGCAGCTTCTCGCGCGGCACTCCGGCCAGCGGGTCGTGGCTGGTGAACAGCGACGGCACCAGCACCCACGCCACGACCAGCGTGAGCACCAGCACGGCCAGCACCAGACCGGGCCGCCGCAGCAGGAACCCGCCGCGGCCGGGCACCGCGAGGACGTCAGACATGCGCCGCCTCCCTCCGCACCCGCGGATCGAGCAGTGGGTACAGCAGGTCCACCGCCAGGTTGATCACCACGAAGCAGAACGCGGCCAGCACGATCACCGCCTGCACCACGGGCACGTCCTGCGCGTTGACGGCCGCGGTGGTGACGCGGCCGACGCCGTCCCGGGAGAACACCGTCTCCGTCACCACCGAGCCGGCCAGCAGCTGACCGGTGACCACGCCCAGCATGGTCAGCGCCGGGATCGCCGCGTTCCGCAGCACATGTCCGAAGTGGACCGTGGCCCGCCCCGCGCCCCGGGCGCGCACGATCTCCACGTACGGCTCGGCGAGTTGCGTGCGCAGGCTCTTCGCGAGCACCTGCCCGATGACGGCTCCGGTCGGCAGCGCGAGCGTGATCGCGGGCAGGATCAGCGACTCCGGACCGTGGTTGCCCAGCGCGGGCAGTACCCGCAGTTGGAACGAGAAGATCTGGATCAGCACCAGGCCCACCCAGAACACCGGCAGCGAGATGCCCAGCGGCGGCAGCGACTGCAACAGGGTGCCCAGCCACCGGTGCCGGGTGTAGGTGCCGGCGAGGGCGGCACCGCCGCCGAACAGGATCGCCAGCACCAGGCCGAGCCCGGCCACGGCGAGCGTCGGCGGCAGGGCCGTGAGCACCATGTGCGTGGCGCTGTCGCCGGTGGTGACCGACGTGCCGAAGTCACCGTGCAGCGCGGCGAGCAAGCGCTTTCCGTACTGCACCGGCCACGGGTCGTCCACCCCGTACTCCGCCTGCGCCCGGGCCACCTGCTCGGCGGTGAGCGCCGTGCCGGCGTCGGCGCCGCCGAGCTTCGCGAGCACCGCGTCCCCCGGTAGCAGGTACAGGATCACGAACGACACCGTGAACGCCGCCCACAGCACGAGGACGGCCTGCCCGGCCCGGCGCAGCAGGTACCGTCTCATGAGCCCGACACCCAGGTGTCGAACAACTGCAACCGCGAGGACGCCTCGAAGTTCACCGCGTGCGCGTCCGGTCCCAGCGCCACGACCTGGGTCAGCTCGAACACCGGGATCGCGTAGCCGTTCGCCACGATGAGCCGCTGCGCCTCCGTCACGGGCTGTTGGCGGGCCGCCGGGTCGACCGTGGCGGCCTGCGCGTCCAGCACCGCGTCGAGCGGGTTGCCGGGCTGCAGCCGGCTGCGGTTGCCCGCCTTGGTGGAGAAGTTGTTGCGCAGGATGTCCGGGTCGGCGCGGGTCACGTTGTACCAGAGGAGGTCGTAGCCGTTCGCCTGCTGGATCTGCAGGACCTCGGCGTTGGGGTGCGGCTCCAGCACCAGGTCGAACCCGATCCTGCGCAGCTGCTGCTGGATCAGCTCCAGCACGCTCTGGCTCTGGTTGAACAGCGGGGCGTAAACGACCGTCGCCGTCAGCCGCTGGCCGTTCCTGGTGCGGATGCCGTCGGCGCCGGGAACCCAGCCGCCGGTGTCGAGCAGCCGCGCGGCACCCGCCGGGTCGTAGGCGAGCTGCGCGGACAGGTCGGCGTGCAACGGGGTGGTGGAGGCCAGGATGCTCGTGGCCGGCTTGTAGTTGGGCGACAGGACGGTGTCGACCACCTCCTGCCGGTTCACGCCGTTGACCAGCGCCTGCCGCACGTTGTCGTCGGTGAGGACACCGCGGGTGACGTTGGCGTGCAGGTTGAACACGATGCCCGGGTTCGGCCGGGTCTGCTCGCTGAACCCGTTGCCCTGGAACTGGGCCTCGTCCACCGGCTGGACCTCGGTGGTCGCGCCGATCTGGCCGGACAGCACGCTGCCGGTGCGCACGCCGGGCTCGGGCACGATCTTGTAGTCGATCCGGTCGAGGTACGCCTCGCCCTGGTGCCGCCACAGCGACGACCCCCAGGCGTAGCCCTTGCGTTTGGTGATCACGATGTCGGCGTTCTGCTTGAAGCTGTCGAAGACGAACGGGCCGGAGCCGATCAGGCCGTCGCCCTGGCACCGCTGCTCCGGGGTCTTCCGGTACGCGGCCGGCGCGAGGATGCCGAGCGACATCGTGGAGCTGGCCTGGAGGAACTGCGCGCTGGGCGCGGTGAAGTCGATTCGCACGGTCCGCGGGTCGACCACGGTGGCACCGCGGTACGCGACGAGGTATCCCAGTCCCAGCAGGGATTTCGTGCCCAGCGCCTTGACCCCGTCGAAGCTGGTCTTGACCGCGGCCGCGTCGAGCGGGGTGCCGTCGGCGAAGGTGGCGCCGGACCGCAGGTGGAAGGTGAAGCTGGTGGAGTCGGCGTTGCTCTCCCACCGCTCCGCGAGCCACGGCTTGATCTCGCCGGTGGCCGGGTCCTGGTCGGTGAGCGAGTCGACGAGCTGGCGGCCCACGTTGAGGGCCGCGTTCGTGCCGGTTTGCTGCGGGTCGAGGCAGTCCGGATTGGAGCCGACGGCGATCGTCAGCGTGCCGCCGGGGCGCGGCGGGCCGGCGTCCGTGGTCGTCGCGCCGGAGGAGCACCCGCTCGCGAGCAGCGCGGCGGCAGCGGCGAGGGGCAGGATTTTCGCGGGGAGGCTGGGAGGCACGGGACAACGCTAAGCACGGACCCAGCAGTTGAACCCCGCTTCCCAGCCTGTGAGCCGAAACCGGGGCGGCCTTGACTGCGCGCGGGCCGTCCGTCATCCGGAGTGGATCGCCAGCAGGTCCTCGGTGTGCCGGTACCACGTCCGGCGGGTCAGCGGCCGCGGATGCGGCACCCCGTTCTGCACCACGGTCGCCGGGTGGCAGCCGAGCTGGCAGGCCCGTCCGGACACCTCGCTCGTCCGCCGGAGCAGACCGCGGACGACCCGCACGTGCACGCCACCGGCGCCGGGCTGGACGACGAACGACCGCGCCGAGCCACGGAACGCGACCAGGTCGTCACAGTACGCTTCTCCGGTGACGGGCCCGATCGTCGCGGCACCCATCAGGACGCCGCCGCTGTCGTCACGCACCAGCGCCCGGGGCCGCGGTTCACCGTCGCGGGCGAGGGCGAGCGCGTCCGCCGGGTCGGCCGGCAGCCCCCACAGCCGCGCCGCCGGGGACGCCGGATCGACCGGCACGTATCCGACCGGGGTGTCCCCCAACCGGTTCTTCCGCATGATCCGCACCACGACCGCCGCCAGGTCCGCGTCCGTCCCCACGACGATCAACGGCTCCCCGGAAGCGCCCTCGAGCAGGGGATCCACGTCGTTCCGGCCGGGTTCGGCGGGCACTTCACGCACCCCCGGCTCGTTGCGAAGGAGTGACGAACCAGACCCGCAAGCCAGCACCGTTCCCCGCGCCACCGGGTCCTCCGTTACGCTCATGCACCGGCATTTGCCTGCGCTGAATTTCCTGTTGCCGAATACCTGGAGTGTCACATGCCGGCCATCGTGCTCATCGGTGCCCAGTGGGGGGACGAAGGCAAGGGCAAGGCCACCGACCTGCTCGGCGACCGTGTCCAGTGGGTTGTCCGCTACCAGGGCGGCAACAACGCCGGTCACACGGTCGTCCTGCCGAACGGGGAGAACTTCGCCCTGCACCTGATCCCGTCCGGGATCCTCACGCCGGGCGTCACCAACGTGATCGGCAACGGCGTGGTCGTCGACCCCGGTGTGCTGCTCGACGAGCTGGACGGCCTGGAGAAGCGCGGCGTGGACACCAGCCGCCTGCTGCTCTCCGCGGACGCGCACCTGATCATGCCGTACCACGTGGCGATCGATAAGGTCACGGAGCGTTACCTGGGCAGCCGCAAGATCGGCACCACCGGGCGCGGCATCGGCCCCTGCTACCAGGACAAGATCGCCCGCGTCGGCGTCCGCGTGCAGGACCTGCTCGACGAGAAGATCTTCCGCCAGAAGGTCGAGGCGGCCCTGGAGTTCAAGAACCAGGTGCTGGTCAAGGTCTACAACCGCAAGGCGCTGGACGCCGACCAGGTGGCCGACGAGGTGCTGGCCGCGGGCGAGAAGTTCGCGCACCGCATCGCCGACACGCGGCTCCAGCTGAACAAGGCCCTCGAACGGGGCGAGACGGTGCTGCTGGAGGGGTCGCAGGGCACGCTGCTCGACGTCGACCACGGCACGTACCCGTTCGTGACCTCGTCGAACCCGACCGCGGGCGGCGCGAGCGCCGGATCGGGCATCGGGCCGGGCCGCATCACGACCGTGCTCGGCATCCTCAAGGCCTACACCACGCGCGTCGGGTCCGGCCCGTTCCCGACCGAGCTGAACGACGCGATGGGTGAGCACCTGCGCAAGGCCGGCGGCGAGTTCGGTGTCACCACCGGCCGGTCGCGGCGCACCGGGTGGTTCGACGCGGTGATCGCCCGGTACGCGACCCGGGTCAACGGCATCACCGACTTCTTCCTCACCAAGCTCGACGTGCTGTCCGGGCTGGATCGGGTGCCGATCTGCGTCGGGTACGAGGTGGACGGCTTCCGCACCGAGGACATGCCGATGACGCAGACCGACGTGCACCACGCCGTGCCGATCTACGAGGAGCTGCCCGGCTGGTGGGAGGACATCTCGCACTGCCGGACGTTCGAGGAGCTGCCGGCGAACGCGCGGGCCTACGTGGAGCGGATCGAGGAGCTGTCGCAGGCCCGGGTCTCGGCCATCGGCGTCGGCCCGGGCCGCGAGCAGACCATCGTCCGCCACCAGTTCCTGTAGGCGACGTCGTCGGATCAGCCCCGTGAAGTCCTCGTCGGCCGTCGGGTTGCGGAAGAGGTCGAGGACGGGGCAGCGGACGGGGCAGTGCTCGTCGACCTGGTGCGTGGCTCACACGGCGGCGGGGGCGGCTCAGGTCAGGACAGCCGCGCCATGAGCGTGTCCGACAGGGCGAGTTCCTCCAGGTCCAGCTCGCGCAGGACCTTGCGCAGCACCTCGTCGTCGAGCTTGCCCTCGGCCCGTTGCTCCAGCATCGTCTCGCGCTGGACGAGCAGCAGGTCGCGGCGCGCCTGGACGAACGCGGCGTGCGGGCTGGACTCGCGTTCCTCCGCGCTGAGCGAGATCGCCGCCACCGCACCGCGGTAGCGCGTCTCGACCAGCGCCCGCAGCCGGTTGCCGAGGCGTTCGGCCCGCTCCTGCGGGATGCCGAGCTTGCCGACCAGCTCGGGGGTCATCTCGTCGAGGCGGTCCAGTGCCGCGTGCATCGCCGCCTCGCGGGCCGCCATCTCCTCCTCGGCGTCCCGCTCCGCGTCGTCCTTGTCGTGCACGCCGAGCCGGCGGATCAGCACGGGCAGGGTGAGACCCTGGACCAGCACCGTCCCGATCGCCACGACGAACGCGCACAGCTGGATCTCGTCGCGGCCGGGGAACGGCTGCCCGGCGTTGGTCAGCAGTGGCACACCGGCCGCGGCGGCGAGCGTCACCACGCCGCGCATGCCGGCCCAGGACAGCACGAGGAGGTTCCGGGTCGGCGGCCGGTCGCGTTCCCGGCCGAAGAACCGGACCGCCTGGGGCAGGTAGGCGTTGAGGAACACGTACGGGATGCGGATCGCGATCGCTACGCCGAGCACGGCGAGCGCGCACCACCACAGCTGCCAGTTGTCGTGCGCGTTGGCGCTCACGCCCGCCAGCACGAACGGCAGCTGCAGTCCCATCAGCGCGAACACGAGCGCCTCGAGCAGCACGTCGAACGACGCCCAGATCGACGAGTCCTGCACGCGCGTGGCCGAGCCGGCGTAGAGCGAGCGGTCGCCGAGGTACAGTCCGGCGGCCACCACCGCGAGCACACCGGACCCGCTGAAGTCCGCCGAGAACGGGTGCAGGTGCTCCGCCGTCACGTACACCGCGAACGGCACGATGATGCCGAAGACCGATTCCATCAGCGGGTCCTCGAGCTTGCGCCGGATGAGGGAGACCAGCACCGCCGCGGCGAGCCCGACGCCGATGCCGAGCACCGCGGCGACGAGGAACACCAGGAAGCCGTGGCCGAGCGACCCGGCGGCGCCGAGGACCGCGGCGAGCCCGATCTTGTACAGCGTCAGCGCGGCGGCGTCGTTGACCAAGCTTTCCCCGGTGAGCACCGTCATCAGCCGCCGCGGCAGGTGCTGGCGGCGGCCGATCGCGGCGGCGGTCACCGCGTCCGGCGGCGCGACCACGGCACCCAGCACGAACGCCGAGCTCATCGGCAGATCGGGCAGCAACAGGTGCACGACGAACCCGACGACCAGCGCCGTGATGACGACGAGCACCACCCCGAGCCCGATGATCGGCCGGGCAGCGGCCTTGAACTGGGCGAACGAGCTCTCCCGCGCGGTCGAGTACAGCAGCGGCGGCAGGACCAGGGTGAGGACGAGCTCCGGCTCCATCTCCACCCGGGGCACGCCGGGGACGAACGAGACGGCCAGCGCCGCCACGACCACCAGCAGGGGTGCCGACAGGTTGAACCGCCGGGCGACCGCGGTCAGCCCCAGGGCACCGGCCAGCACCGCCATCAAGGTCAGGAGCTCCATACCGGCATCCTTACCCAGCGGCACGCGCCCCACCCGGTGAGACGCACCGCACGGGCCTGGCGCACGAGAAAGGGCCCCGGAAAGTCCGGGGCCCTTTCGCCGAGGATCGAGGTCAGTGCATCAGCATCGCGGGCGGAGCGTCCTCCGCCGCGTCCTCCTCCGGCGGCAGGGCCGGCTTCTTCGGCAGGAACAGCGCCGGCACCAGGCACAGCGCCACCAGCACGAGCGTCCAGATGAACGTCGAGGCGAACGCGTCGGCGCTGGCCGCGGCGGCACCGTCGTGCGTGGCCGGGTTCATCAGAGCGGCCGTCGCCGCCAGCTGACCGTCGCTGGTCGGCACGCCGAACTTCCCGGCGAGCAGGCTGGCCAGGATGATCGACACGACGGCCGAACCGACGGCACCGGCCGTCTGCTGCACGATGTTCATGGCCGTCGAGGCGCGGGCCACGGTGCGCTGGGTCAGCGTCTGCAACGCCGCGGTGCTGATCGGCATCATGGTCATGCCCATGCCGAGGCCCATCACGAACAGCGCGCCCATCAGCAGCAGGTAGGACGTGTCGGCACCGACCTGGGTGAACACCGCGACGCTCGCGATGATCAGCACCAGACCGGGCAGCACGACCTTGCCCGCGCCGATCTTGTCGACCAGCTTGCCCGCGATCGGCATGGTGATCATCGCGCCGATGCCCTGCGGCGCGAGCAGCAGACCGGCCTGCAGGGCGCTCTCCCCGCGCACCAGCAGGAAGTACGTCGGCAGGATCAGCATCGAGCCGAGGAAGGCGATCATGAACAGGGTCATGGTCACCATCGCCACGCTGAACGTGCGGTTGCGGAACAGGGTGAGGTCGACCAGCGGGTTGGGGACCTTCAGCGCCCGCACCACGAACGCGACGGTCAGCACGATCCCGATGATGCCGGGCAGCCACACGTTGGTCGCCCCGACACCGCCGTGGTGCGGGATGTTCGACACGCCGTAGATCAGCGCGGCCAGACCGGGCGAGAGCATCAGCATGCCCGGGAAGTCGAACTTGTCCGCCGGGCGCGGCTCGTCCTTGGGCAGCAGCCGCCAGGCCAGCAGGATCGCGACCACGCCGATCGGCACGTTGATGTAGAAGATCCAGCGCCAGCTCACCGAGTCGACCAGCCAGCCGCCGAGGATCGGGCCGCCGATCGGGCCGAGCAGCATCGGCACGCCGAGCGCGGCCATGACGCGGCCGACGCGGTGCGGGCCGGCGGTCTTGGTCAGGATCGTCATGCCGGCGGGCATCAGCATGCCGCCGCCGAGGCCCTGCAGGACCCGGAACACGATCAGCGACTCGATGTTCCACGCCGCGCCGGCCAGCGCCGAGCCGATGAGGAAGAACGCGATCGCCAGCATGTACAGCCGCTTGGTGCCGAACCGGTCGCACGCCCAGCCGGTGACCGGGATGACCGTGGCCAGCGCCAGCATGTAGCCGGTGGCGACCCATTGGATGGTGTCGAACGAGGTGTGGAATTGCAGCGTCAGCGCCTGCAGGGCGACGTTGACGACCGTGGTGTCGAGGATCGCCATCACGGCGCCGAGCACGACGACCGCGGCCACCTTCAGCACGGCGCTGTCGAGTTTGTCGGTGTTCGGAGGTCTGTCGTCCGAAATGGTGGTCATGGGCTGGTGTCCGTCCAGTTGCGAAGGCTCACGGGAAAGGGGCCGACCGCAGGAGGAAACCCCGAACGAGAAACAGATCCCCCTCAGTCCCCATTGAGACTAGCCGGGCGACAGGCTATGACGCGAAGACTTTTCGGGTGTTCGGGATCACGTTCACCAACCGCGGAAAACCGGACACGGCCCGTGATCGCACGGGCCGTGTCCGCGGACCATCCACTCAGGACCGCACGGCCACGAGCGCGGTGTCCGGCTGGTCGGCGAACAGCCCGTCGATACCGGTCGCGAGGTAGGCATCCAGCTCGGCGAAGACGTTCCCCCACGCGGCCGGGTCGGCCGACGACCGCAGCTCGGCCGGCAGGAAGCTGTTCTCGTTGCGGAAGGTGTAGGGCACGACCTTCAGGCCGGCGTCGTGCGCGTCGGAGACCAGCGAGGTCGGCGTGCCGAGCGTGCCGCTCGCCGTGCGCGGGATGATCTGCGCCTTCTCCGGCCCGAGGTAGTCGGCGTAGGTGGAGATCTCCTTCAGACCGATCGGCGTGACCAGGTCGGCGTAGGTCCGCTTGTCGCCGCTCGCGACGAAGTCCGCGGGCGCCCCAGTGGCCGAGGTGAGCTGCACCAGCGGCACCTTCACCTGCTTGCTCAGCGCCTTGAGGTTCGCCACCTCGAACGACTGGATGACGACCGGTGCGCTGCGCTTGTTCAGCCCGTTGCGGTTGAGGATGTCGACGAGCTTCGGCTCGGTGGGGTTGCCGATCGAGGCGAAGTAGGTGGAGTGCTTGACCTCCGGGTAGGTGCCGAGGGTGCGGTGCAGCTCGCGGCCCAGCCGCCGCGTCAGGTCGAGCACCTCCTGGTAGGTCGCGATCTGCCACCGTCCGTTGTAGATCTTGTTGTCCGGGCGGATGTCCGGGATGCGCTCGGTGGCACGCAGCGTCTTGAGCTCGGCGAGGGTGAAGTCCTCGGTGAACCAGCCGGTGAGCGCGGTGCCGTCGATCACCTTGGTGGTCCTGCGGTTCGCGAACTCGGGGTGCGCGGCGACGTCGGTGGTGCCGCCGATCTCGTTCTCGTGGCGGGCGACCAGCTGGCCGTCCCTGGTGGGCACCAGGTCGACGTCGACCCAGTCGGCGCCCTGGCGGTAGGCCAGCTCGTAGGAGGCGAGCGTGTGCTCCGGCCGGTAACCCGGCGCGCCTCGGTGTCCGACGACCACTGGTTCGGCACGCTCCTCGTTCGCCGGGGCGGCTTGGCTCGCACTGGTGACACCGGCGGTGCCGGCCAGGAACAGGCCGGACAGCGCCAGTGCCGCGAGTCTTCTCCGCACGATCAACCTCCTGGGGGGACGAAAGGGACCTCCCGGCCACTCTCACCGGTGCGGACGACGGCCGCGGCACGGGCGGGCGGCGCGCGGCTGGCGGGCGGGTGAACGGGGCGTGCCGTCGGCAACCCTCTAGGCTCAGTTCCGTGCGTGTCCTTGTCATCGGCTCCGGCGCCCGTGAACATGCCCTGCTCCTCGCCGCGTCCCACGACCCGGCCGTCACCGCGCTCGCCTGCGCGCCCGGCAACGCCGGCACGGCCGCGCTGGCCGAGCAGCTCGGCGTCGACGCCGCCGACGCGGCCGCGGTCGCCGAGCTGGCGAAGAGCTGGCGGGCCGACCTCGTCGTGATCGGCCCGGAGATGCCGCTGGTCGCGGGCGCGGCCGACGCGGTCCGCAAGGCCGGCATCCCGGTGTTCGGCCCGTCCGCGGCGGCGGCCCGCATCGAAGGCTCGAAGGCGTTCGCCAAGGACGTGATGGCCGCCGCGAAGGTGCCCACCGCACGCAGCGAGATCGTGGACAACCCGGCGAAGCTCGATGACGCGCTGGGCCGCTTCGGCCCGACCTGGGTGGTCAAGGACGACGGGCTGGCCGCCGGCAAGGGCGTCGTCGTCACCGCCGACCGGGACGCGGCACGCGCGCACGCGATGAAGCTGCTCGACGGCGGCCACCCGGTGCTGCTCGAGTCGTTCCTCGACGGGCCGGAGGTGTCGCTGTTCTGCCTGGTCGACGGCCGCACGGTGGTGCCGCTGCTGCCCGCGCAGGACTTCAAGCGGGTCGGGGACGGCGACACCGGGCCGAACACCGGCGGCATGGGCGCCTACGCCCCGCTGCCGTGGGCGCCCGCGGGGCTGGTCGACGAGATCGTGCGCGACATCGTCCAGCCGGTGGTCGACGAGCTGGCCGCGCGCGACACCCCGTTCTCCGGCCTGCTCTACGCGGGCCTCGCGCTGACCTCCGACGGCCCGCAGGTGGTGGAGTTCAACTGCCGCTTCGGCGACCCGGAGACGCAGGTCGTGCTCGCGCTGCTGGCCACCCCGCTGGCCGGGCTGCTGCACGCGACCGCCACCGGCACCCTCGCCGAGCAGCCGCCGCTGGAGTGGCACCCGGGTTCCGCGGTGACCGTCGTGATCGCCGCCGACGGCTATCCGGGTGTGCCGCGCCCGGGTGACGTGATCACCGGGGCCGAGGCGGAGGGCGTCCTGCACGCCGGCACCCGCCGTCGCGACGACGGCGCCGTGGTGTCGCACGGCGGCCGCGTGCTGTCCGTGGTCGGGGTGGGCGAGGACCTCGACGCGGCCCGGGCGCAGGCGTACGAGCGGGTCGCGAAGGTGCACCTCGCCGGCTCGCACCACCGCACGGACATCGGGCTCAAGGCCGCGCGTGGCGAGATCACGGTGCCGGGGGCTTCGGCGGAACCCGGCCACGGCTGACCCCGCGGTTGGTAGCCTTCTCCCCGGAACTGGTCGGTCACCGTCCGTACCCGGGGGTGCGTTTCATGGCAGAGCACGACCTGGCCGGCGCCGGTCAGGGCCTGGTGCCCACGCTCGGCGCCCTCGGCGCGACCGTGCCGTCGGTACCCGCGGACCTGCGTGTCGACCCGCATCAGCTGGTCGCCGTCGCGAACGTGATCGACGCGCAGGCGGGCGCCCTCGACGAGCGCATCCGGCGGAACCTGGCGGACCTCGACATCACCGCACCGGCCCAGGACGTCATCAGCACCACGGCGATCGACGCGTGGAACCGTCTCGTCGCCCGGGGCGGCTCGTCCTACGCCGAGCGGGTGCGGGCCTACGTGGGGAACCTGCGGGAGCTGGCCGCCCGGCTCCGGCAGGCCGCGCAGTCCTACCAGGCCGGCGAGGACGAGAAGGCCGCGACGTTGCGCCACCACCGCCCGCACGGCTCGTGACCACCGCTGGACAACGCTGAAGTGAGGTGTGGCGTGGCCACGTTCGACAGCAGCAAGTACGACATCCCGGAGCTCGTGGCGAAGCTGCGGGACCAGCGGTTCGACGGCTATCAGCCGGAGCAGCTCGCGCAGGTCGTGGAGAAGTTCCGGGACGGCCCGGGCCCGGCCGGTATCACCACGGCGGTGGACGCGCTGAAGTCGATCTCCGCCGCGCTGGCCGGCACCGAGGAAGCGTTGCGCACGCAGCTCAAGGCGCTCGGTGTGGACTGGGAGAGCCACGCGGCCGGGCAGGCGTCCGCCGTGGTCGCGCGGGAGGCCGGGTTCTCCGGCGCGGCCACCGCGAAGGTCGAGCAGGCCGCGCGGATGATGTTCGAGCAGGCCGAGGCGTTCACCCGGACCAGGAACAAGCTGCCGGCGCCGGAGGACCTGCGCAAGGCCGGCGGCTACACCTTCGGCGACAGCGTGTTCAGCATCTTCGGGTTCGAGACCGACCACGCGGCCGACGTGCGGGCCGCGGAGGAGGCGAAGGCCCAGGCGGTGGACGCGCTCAATGCCTACGCCCACGACAGCGGCAACTACGTCGGCTCGGCGTCCACGGTGGACGCTCCGGAGCCGATCTCGCTGGTGTCCGCGCCCGGCGCGGGGCTGAGCCCGGTGACCGGTGCTTCGCCGGTGCCGGGCACCTCGGTGACGCAGGCGCAGGGCACGCAGGACGTTCCGCCCGTGCCGCCCCCGGGTGGTGGCCCGGCCGGGGTGACCGGGCCCGCGGGCGCCACCGGCCCCGCCCCGTTCGCCGGTGAACCCGCGCGACCCGGCGGTGGCACGGCCGGCACCGCCACGGCCGGTGCCGGCGAACCGGGGCCCGGCGCGACCGGGTTCGCCGGCCGGGAACCGGGCGGCCCCGGATCGGCGGCGGCGCCGGTGCGGCCCTCCGGTGCCGGCGGCGGGCCGGCCGCGGCCGGCGGTGCCGCGGGGCGAACGGGCAGCACGGCGGGTGCGGCCGGTCCGGGTCTGCGCGGCGCACCAGGCTGGGAAGCACAGCTCGGTCCCGCCCCACAGATCGCCGCCGGCCCGGGACCGGTCCGTGGCCCCGGTGAGCCGGCCGAAGGGCGGCCCGCGACGGGCGGTGGAGCTCGCGCCGGTCTCGGTGCGGGCGAGGGCGTTCCCCGCGGACCGGCGGCCGGGGAACTGGCCAGGGGCCGGGCCGCCGGAGCGCTTCCCCCGGTCACGACCACGCCGACGGCCGTCGGCCCCGGGTTCGCCGCGGTGCGGGCCCCGGGTGGTCCCGGCGCGCTCGCCGAGGCCACGCCCGCGCTCGGCGCCGCCGGGGCGAGCGGGGCTCTGACCGGGGAGGACGACCGGCCCGGTCGCGCCGGCCGCGCCACCGCGGGGCACCGGATCCACCAGGTCCCGATGGGTGACCTGCCCGAGGAGGAGGAAGCCCGTCTCGCCCGCCGCGGGGGGCACACCCCGGACCCGGCCGCGACCCGCGCGATCCTCGAACCCGCCGCCCCGCCCGACGGTGCGGTGGACGGCGAGGACGCGGGGAGCGCCGTCCGGCGCTTCGGCGTCGACGACACCGACCTGTTCGCCGACCGGCGGGACGTGGCACCGGACACGATCGGCGATCGATGAGCCTCGTGCTGACGGCGCTCGAGTTCGACGTGCTGTGGCAGAGCCTGCGGCTGCCACGCGCCCACCCGGCGCTGCGCGTGCCGAGCGCGGGGCCGACCCACAGCGAGCGCCGCCGGCTGGCGGACCACGCCTGGGAGCAGCTCGCCGATCGGGGTCTCGCGCGCGGGCGCCGGGTTGCCGCGGAGATCGCCGACCTGGTGACGCTGCTGGCGAACCCGCAGGTCGCGGTGGACGTGTGGGTGTGGACGGACCGGGAGATCCGCGGTCTCGCCGCGAGCAACGGCGCCGAGGCGGTGCTGGCCGTGGTGGACTCGGGCGAGGTGTGGCTGATCCCGGCGCGGCCGAACGCGCTGGCCGAGTCGGCGGTGTCGGTCGCCGGTGACCGGCCGGCCGGCGTCGGGCATTCGGTGAGCCTGCCGCACAGCACGCTGCGGGCCGCCGACGCGGACGCCCGCGGCGATCCGAGGGCGCTGGTCACCGCGCTGGCGGACCGCGGCGTCGAGCTGTGGGAGGCGCAGGAGCTGGCCGGGATGCTCGTCGGGATGACCACGCGCGGCCAGTTCGGAGTCGAACGGCGCGGCCACCGAGCCGGCCAGGTGGTCGCGTTCTACGACACCGACGCCGGGCGCTACCTGGTGCAGGTGGGCGGGCACGACTGGGCCACCGTCGCGCCGGCCGACAACCAGCTGCTGGCCGCGCGGGTCGCGGAGCTGCTCGACGAGGGATGAAGTCACCCGATGGTGGACCGTGCCGGAAACCGCGCACGGGCTCGGATGATCGTCCTTACAGTGGGCGACGTGCCCGAAAGCGATCCGGACTCGTTGGAGTACGTGGCAGGCCAGGTCGAGGCCATCCACGAGCGGTTCAAGCAGGCCAAGGAGAAAGTCACGGGGGTCACCGGCGAGAACCCGTTCGGCGCGATCAGGCACCCGGACGAGCGCGCGCCGGGCGAGCACCCGTCGGACGGCATGGTGCACGCGCTGGGCACGTTCCGCGACGGGGTGCACCAGCAGTTCGACGCGGCCGCCGAGCTGATGCGCTCGACCGGCTCCGCCCTGCGTGACGCGGCGCGGGCCCTGCGCGAAACGGATGATGCGGCGCGCGACAGCGTCACCGTCAAGGACGGGACCCCGCGGATCTGATGGTGGCCGCACCGGGCATGCCGCCCGAATGGAACGACGTCCAGACCCGCGCGCAGCAGGTGGAGAAGCTCGACCCGGCGCGCATCCAGGCCGTCGCCGACCAGTTCACCCAGGCCTCGAAGGATTCGGCGGACCATTCGGCCGCTCTGCGCAACGCGAGCGCGGCCCTGGGCGGCGGCACGTGGAGCGGTCCCGCCGCGGACGCGTTCTTCGACTACGTCCGCAAGATCGGCGACGCGGGCAAGAAGGTCAACGACCACCTGGACGAGGTCGCCGGGGAGCTGGCGAACCTGCAAACGTCGCTGGCCGACGTGAAGCACCAGGTCGACACGATCAGGCAGCAGGCGCAACGGAACATCGAGGACGCCAACAGCGACGCGGTGACCAGGGCGAGGGACGCCGAGGCGCGGGAACGCGAGGTCCGCGAGGGGCGGGCGGGCGCGACGATGCCCGCGCCCACGTCGGCCGAGATCATGGCCGCCAACGCGCAGCGGACGAGCGGCATCGCGGCCGCCGCGCGGGACGAGATCCAGGGTCTGCTCGCCGGTGCCAACAACCAGATCAGCCGGGTGATGGATCTGGTGCGCAAGGACGTCGAGGGCGGTTACGCGTCGGTGCCGCGGCTGCGCGGCAAGCCGACGCCGATGAAGAGCACCGGCGGGCTGCACGGCGGCGGCTCCGGCGGCGGTGGTGGCGGTGGTGGCGGTGGTGGCCTCGGCCCGAGCGGTGGCCCGCCCGGCGGCCATCCCCCGGGAACCGTGCGGCAGTGGATCGAGGAGGCGATCCGCATCCTCCAGGCCGCGGGCGTTCCCGTGACCGAAGCCGACACCGACAAGATCTGGGCGATCATCGAGAAGGAGTCCGGCGGCAACCCGAACGCGATCAACCTGTGGGACAGCAACGCGAAAGCCGGCCACCCGTCCAAGGGCCTGATGCAGTGCATCGACTCGACGTTCAACTCCTACAAGCTGCCCGGCCACGACGACATCTACAGCCCGGTGGACAACATCATCGCGGGCGTGCGGTACACGTTCGGCCGGTACGGCGGCTTCGACGGCCACCCCGGCCTGAAGAGCATGGCCCACGGCGGCGGCTACCGCGGCTACTGAGCAACGAGAACCCCTCCCGGGCCGCCGTGTTCACCGTCCCGGGCGCCGTGTTGGCCGTCCCGGGCGGGCTGGTCGCCCCAGGGGGCACCCGTTCTGGATGGCACCACGGCGTCACGGGCACCACGGCAACCGGGATCGTCCCACCTCCTAGGCTGGCCCCATGGTCGCCTCAGCCTCGTTCCCCGGTCCGGCCAAGCGGGCGGACGTCGCGCCCTTCCACGTCATGGAGGTGCTCTCCGCGGCGGCCGCGCGGCAGCGCACCCACGGTGACGTCGTCAGTCTCGCCGCCGGGCAGCCGAGCGCGGGTGCGCCGGAGCCGGTTCGGGAAGCCGCCGCGCGGGCGCTTCGCGACCAGAACCTGGGATACACCGTTCAACTCGGCATCCCGGAGCTGCGGGAGGCCATCGCCGGGCACTACGGCCGCCGGTACGGCATGACCGTCAGCCCGGAGGACGTCATCGTCACCACCGGCTCCTCCGGCGGGTTCCTGCTGGCGTTCCTGTCCGCGTTCGACGCGGGTGCCCGCGTCGCCATGGCCCGGCCCGGCTATCCGGCCTACCGCAACCTGCTGTCCGCCCTGGGCTGCGAGGTCGTCGAGTTCGCCACGGACGAGAGCACCCGCTTCCAGCCGACCGTCGAGCTGCTCGACGAGCTGGGCCCGATCGACGGGCTGATCGTCGCGAGCCCGGCCAACCCGGCCGGCACGATGCTGCCGCCGGGTGAGCTGGCCGCCATCGCCGGCTGGTGCTCGGCCCGCGGCGTGCAACTGATCAGCGACGAGATCTACCACGGCATCTCCTACGGCACCGAGCCCGGCTGCGCGTGGCAGTCCACCGCCGAATCCATCGTGCTCGGGTCGTTCTCCAAGTACTTCGCGATGACGGGCTGGCGGCTGGGCTGGATGCTCGCGCCGAAACGCCTGCACCGCGCGGTCGACGTGCTCACCGGCAACCTCAACATCTGCGCGCCCGCGCTCGCCCAGCACGCCGCGGTCGCCGCGTTCGAGCCGGACTCCTACGCGGAGCTGGACGGGCACGTCGCGCACTACCGGCGCAACCGGGACCTGCTGCTGGACGGCCTGGCGGGCATCGGGCTGGATCGCGTCGCCCCGGTCGACGGGGCCTTCTACGCCTACGCCGACGTGTCCGCGCACACCATGGACAGCCTGAGCTGGTGCCAGCGCCTGCTCGCCGACACCGGGGTGGCGATCACCCCCGGCATCGACTTCGACCCGGTCGACGGCGGGAAGTTCGTCCGGTTCTCGTTCGCCGGGGCGACCGCGGACGTCACCGAAGGCGTGCGCCGGCTCGGCGGCTGGCTGTCCGGGGGAACCCCGGGTTTTCCCTGAACGTTGACGAGAACACGGGCATCCCCGCGGTCAGCCGTGCGAGGCTGCTCGTAGCGGGACGACCGAGCCCGTGTGGCCCAACCGGAGGGGAAGCCATGTTCTGGAAGATCGTCGGCGCGCTGATCATCGCCTGGCTCGCGTTCATGGTGATCGGATCGGTGGTCGGCTTCCTGTTCAAGGCCGTGCTGTGGATCGCCGTCATCGGCGGGGTCGGTTTCCTCGGCGCCGCCGCCTACAACGCGATCAAGAACAACAAGGAGCGCAAGCAGCTCCGGCCCTAGAGCACCGCCCGCGCGGCCTCGGCGCCGTCCCAGCGGTGCGCGCGCAGGCCCGCCGCACGTGCTCCGTCTACATTGGACTGACGGTCGTCGAAGAACACGCAGTCGCCCGCCGGCACGCCGAGGCGGGCGACGAGCAGTTCGAAGATCTCCGGGTCCGGTTTGGCGACGCCCACGTCGCCGGAGAACACGCGCACCCGGAAGTGCCGCATCCAGTCCTGCCGCTCGGCGAACCGGGCGAACGAGGACGGCGCGTTCGACAGCAGCGCCAGCGGCACACCGGCCTCGCTCAGCCCGGCCACCAGCTCCAGGGACGCGGGCTGGACGTCCGACCAGCCGCGGATGTCGATGCCGGTGAGCGTGTCCGCGGTGGACTCGTCCACTGCGACGCCGAGCGCCGCGCCGATCCCACCCCAGTACTCCAGATCGGAACTGCCGCGGTCGTACCCGTCCCGCAGCCGCCAGTAGTGCGGCTCGAAGTCGCCGAGCGGCACGCCCAGCGTGGCCGCCAGCTCCGGCAGCGCGGTCGTCCGGCCGCAGATCACCTCGCCGTAGTCGAACACCACCCAGCCGGTCACGGATGACCACCGGCCTTGATGCGGCGCAGCGCCTCGTCCACGTCCGCGGCCGAGACGTCCCGGTGCAGCACGAACCGCACCTTGCCGGCCATCGGCAGCGCGAGCACGCCCTGCGCCTGCAGCGACGCGAGCGTCACCGAGATGTCGGCGACCGGGGCCAGGACGATGTTGGTCTCCGGGGTTTCGGCCTCCCAGCCCAGCTCCCGGAGCCCGTGGGCCAGCCGCCGGGCCTTGTCGTGGTCCTCGGCCAGGAGCGGAACCCGGTCGAGCGCGATCAGGCAGGCCGCGGCGAGCACCCCGATCTGCCGCATGCCGCCGCCGAGCATCTGCCGCACCCGGCGGGCCCGCTCGACGAACTCGCGGCTGCCCGCGACGACGGACCCGGCCGGCGCGCCGAGGGCCTTGCTGAAACAGGCGGACACGCTGTCCACACCCACGGTCAGCGCGGCGGGCGGCAGGCCGAGCGCGACGGCGGCGTGCCAGATGCGGGCGCCGTCGAGGTGGACCCGCAGACCGGCCTGCCGGGCGGTGGACAGCAACTGCGCGTGCTCGTGCGGCGGGATGACCGCGCCGCCGGCCGCGTTGTGGGTGTTCTCCAGGCACAGGAGCGTGGTGCGCAGCGTGTAGTAGGGGCCGCCACGGGCACCGGTGGCCGCCGCGACCGTCTCCGGCTTCGGGCGGCCCGGACCGCCGTCGTGTTCCAGCGCCTCGGGCATGCCACCGGCCAGCCAGGCCGCGGAGCCCAGCTCGTTGGTCAGCACGTGCGCGTTCTTCGGCGCGAGGAACCGGTCGCCGCGCTGGAGGTGGACCGACAGCGCGACGAGGTTGGCCATCGTGCCGCTGGGGGTCCACAGCGCGGCCGGCATGCCGAGGACCGCGGCCGCCCGCTCCTCCAGCTCCCGGACCGTCGGGTCCACGTCGATCACGTTGTCACCGACCTCAGCGGCCGCCATCGCTCTGCGCATCTCGTCGTCCGGACGAGTGACGGTGTCAGAGCGGAAGTCGATCAATGGAGTGGCTTCTGAGGTCACAGTCAGATCACATCACACCATTTAGATGATCTTCAAGAAGGTGCAACCCACCGTCCGGGCGGTTCCGTCTTTACGCCGGGACCGACGAGCGGAGAGCCTGGACGCGTGGACGAGGGCCGGCACGACCCCGAACAGGACTTCGCGGAGTACTTCGCGGCCCGGCGCGACGCCGTGCGCCGGGCGGCGTACCTGCTCTGCGGGGACTGGCACCGGGCGGACGACCTCGCGCAGACGGCGTTCGTGGCGCTGCACCGGAAGTGGAACCACATCCGGAACCGCGCCGCGACCGACGCCTACCTGCGGCGGACGCTGGTCCGCGCGGCCATCGACGAGTCGCGGCGGCCCTGGCGCCGGGAGCGGCAGCTGGAGCGGCTGCCCGAACCGGAACCCGCCGGTGCCCGGCTCGACGAGCAGGTCGTCACGCGCGCGGACCTGCTGGCCGGGCTGCGCGAGGTGCCGCCGAAACAGCGGGCGGTGCTGGTGCTGCGGTACTTCGAGGGCCTGGACGTGGCCGGTGTGGCTGCGGTGCTGGGCTGCAGCGAGGGCAACGTGAAGAGCCAGACGGCCCGTGGGCTGGCGCGGTTGCGGGAGGCGCTGGGCGAGGAGGTGGAGGCGGGTGGATGAGCACCAGCTGAGGGAGTTGTTCCGCGCCGCGCCGGGCGAGCCGCCGCCGGCGGGCTTCGACGTGCGGGATGTGCGGGAGGCGTCCGCCCGGGCCGCCGCGCGGCGCCGGACGACGATCGCGGCGGCATCACTGTGTGTGGTGTTCGCCCTGCTCGGCGCCGGTATTGCCGGTTTCGTCCTCTCCCGGTCCACTCAATCGGATCATGTCGCCGGCCAGGAGCAACCGGCGAACACCCCGTTGCGTCTCCCGTCCGCTTCCAGCCTTCCCGGCCCCTCCGCCATGCAGGGACGGGGGACCGCCGGGGAGAACGGCCCGCGGGCCGGCAGCACCTCCGGGTGCGACAAGGTGGACCGGGAGCTCGCCACCGCCCTCGCTGGCGAGCTCCCGGCCACCGGCGTCACCGGGCCGCGTCCCGGGGACCTCTGCCCGCCGGGGTCGCGCTCGGTGAGCTACGGCGTCGCCGTGGACGGCCGGTCCGGGTCGGTGTCGGCAACGGTGCTGCCGCCGGGCGCGAACGTGCGGCTCCCGCAGCTCGCCGACGGGGCGGTGGCCGACGAGCGGGCGACCGCGCACGGCGGGACGGTGATCGTGCTGAGCGTGCCGGCGCCGGGCAGCGCCGCGCCGCCGGCGACCGATGTGGCGCGGATCGCCACCGTGCTCGCGTCGCGGTTCTAGCTGGTTAGATGGGCGGCCATGACGTCCGGGGCGAGCACACCGAAGGGTGAGCGCAGGCGGGCGGCGCTGGTCGAGGCCGCGGCCGCGCTGCTGGTCGAGGGCGGTTTCGACGCGATCCGGCACCGTGCGGTCGCCGAACGGGCCGGGCTGCCCCTGGCGTCCACGACGTACTACTTCGACTCGCTCGACGACCTCATCAGCGCCGCCGCCGAGCACCACGGCCGGGCCGAGCTGGCGAAGGGCCGGGCGCAGCTGGACGAGCTGCCCGCCGAACCGCGGCGCGTGGACAGCGTCGTGGAACTGGTCCTGGACCAGCTGCTCGGCGAGGAGCCGGGGTACGAGGCGGTGCTGCTGCGGTACGAGCGGCTGGTGGCCACCGGGCGGCGGCCGTACCTGCGGCCGTTGATGCGGGCGCTCGGCGCGGAGCTGCGGGAGCTGCTGACCGAGATCTTCGCCCGGTCCGGCCTGGTCATCGAGCCGGAGATGCTGGACGAGCTGATCGTGATCGTCGACGGTGCCGTGGTCAACGCCCTGATCGAGGTCGATCCGGATCCGCGGGCGGTGGCGCGGGCGAGGCTGGCGCGGGCGCTCTCTAAGCTTGGGTCGTGACGAAACCGCAGATCCCGAACGTCCTCGCCGGCCGCTACGCGTCGCCCGAGCTGGTCACCTTGTGGTCGCCGGAGAACAAGGTGAAGCTCGAGCGCGAGCTGTGGATCGCGGTGCTGCGCGCCCAGCGGGAGCTGGGGGTCGAGGTACCGGACGGGGTCGTCGAGGACTACGAGCGGGTGCTCGACCAGGTCGACCTGGGCAGCATCGCCGAGCGGGAGCGGGTCACCCGGCACGACGTGAAGGCGCGCATCGAGGAGTTCAACGCGCTCGCCGGGCACGAGCACGTGCACAAGGGCATGACCTCGCGGGACCTGACCGAGAACGTCGAGCAGTTGCAGATCCGCCGGTCGCTGGAGCTGATCCGCTCGCGGGTGGCGGCGGTGCTGGCGCGGCTGGCCGCGCTCGCGGTGGAGCACGCCGAGCTGGTGATGGCCGGGCGGTCGCACAACGTGGCCGCGCAGGCGACGACGCTGGGCAAGCGGTTCGCGACCGCGGCCGACGAGCTGCTGGTGGCGTTCGACCGGCTGGACGACCTGATCGGCCGGTACCCGTTGCGTGGCATCAAGGGCCCGGTGGGCACGGCGCAGGACATGCTGGACCTGCTGGGGTCCGCGGAGACGCTGGCCGAGCTGGAGCGGCGGATCGCCGGGCACCTCGGGTTCGCGCGCACGTTCACCAGCGTCGGGCAGGTGTACCCGCGGTCGCTGGACTTCGACGTGCTGTCGGCGCTGGTTCAGCTGGCGGCGGCGCCGTCGAGCCTGGCGAAGACGATCCGGCTGATGGCCGGGCACGAGCTGGTGACCGAGGGGTTCCAGCCGGGCCAGGTCGGTTCGTCGGCGATGCCGCACAAGATGAACACGCGGTCGTGCGAACGGGTGAACGGTCTGGCCGTGGTGCTGCGCGGGTACGCGTCGATGACCGGCGAGCTGGCGGGCGACCAGTGGAACGAGGGGGACGTGTCGGATTCGGTGGTGCGCCGGGTCGCGCTGCCGGACGCGTTCTTCGCGCTGGACGGGCTGCTGGAGACGTTCCTCACCGTGCTCGACGAGTTCGGCGCGTTCCCCGCCGTGGTGGCTCGTGAGCTGGAGCGGTACCTGCCGTTCCTGGCCACGACGAAGGTGCTGATGGCGTCGGTGCGCGGCGGCGTGGGCCGGGAGACCGCGCACGAGGCGATCAAGGAGCACGGGGTCGGGGTGGCGCTGGCGATGCGGGAGAAGGGCGCCGGCAACGACCTGCTGGACCGGCTCGCCGCCGACGAGCGGTTGCCGCTGGACCGGGCCGACCTGGACGGCTTGCTGGCCGACCCGATCTCGTTCACCGGAGTGGCACCCGCGCAGATCGCGGCGGTGGTGCGGCGGGTGGAGGACGTGCTGGAGCGCTACCCGGAGGCGTCGAAGTACGTTCCGCAGCCGATCCTCTGACCGCTCGCCGGGCCGGCGCACCGCCGGCCCGGCTGCGGTCAGGCGGGGGTGCGCAGGGCCGCCGCGATGCCCTTCCGGTCGTAGCCGCCGGTCGGCAGCGTGGCGCCGTGCGCGTGCCGGACGATGCCCTCGCCGTCGATCAGGACGCTGCCGGACTGCTGCATCGAGCCGAACAGCTTCCGGTTAAGCCCCACCATCTCGTGCGGCGTGCCCCGCGGGCTGGTGAGCACGGGGAACGGGATCCGGCGCCGCGCCTTCCACGCGGCCGCTTCCGCCCGGTCCTCGGGGACCACGACCAGCACGCGGACGCCGGTCAGGTCATCGCGCTCGGCCAGGTCACGGACGTGCCGCTGGCACACCGGGCACGACGTGGAGCGCATGAAGTAGAGCAGGACCGGGCCGGCGAAGTCGGACACGCGGACGGTCCGGCCTTCGGTGTCCTCCAGCACCATCTCCGGTGCGGGCGATCCGGGTTCGATCACGGTTGAACTTCCCTTCCATCGGGGGTTTCGGTGGTCAGGCTCAGCCGGAGGGCCACACGGGCGCGGTGCAGATGGGACTTCATGGCCGCGGTGCTCAGGCCGAGCGCCTCGGCCACCGTCCGGCCCGGGTAGCCGAGGACGTCCCGCATGGTCAGCACCCGTCGCTGGATGTCGGGCAGCGCGCGGATCGCCTGCGCCACCCGCTCGGCTTCGAGGCGCTTGAGCACTTCGTCCTCGGCCGACGCGACCGTCGGGGATACCTCGTCCGGACCGGCCGGCCGCCGCAGGCGCCGCAGGCACTCGTTCCGGACGATCCGGAACATCCAGGACGCCAGCGCCGCCGTGGCACGCAGGGACCCGATCTTGCGGTAGAGCACGAGAAGCGCCTCCTGCGCCGCGTCCTCCGCGTCCTGCGGCGTGGCGCACAGACGCGCGGCGAAGCGCCGCACGTGCGAATCGGCCCCGTGCACCACCGCGGTGATCGATTCCAGGTCCCCGTCCTGCGCGGCCCTGATCAACTGCTCGCTCGCCCAACCGCGGTCGGCCACCATCCCACTGCTCCCTCCTGACGTCACCACCCACAAGAGCACGCGGGATCGCGAAAGGGTGCACGCCCGGTTCGGGCATCATCGTCGTCATGCGCGCGGAACGTCTGGTCGCCCTGCTGTTCACCCTGCAGAGCAGGCGCAGCGCGACCGTGGGGGAGCTGGCCGAGGCGCTGGGCGTGTCGGAGCGGACGATGCACCGCGACATCGCCGCGCTGCAGGCCGCGGGCGTTCCACTGTGGACGGAACCGGGCCGGTACGGCGGGGTCCGCCTGGTGGAGGGCTGGCGCACCCGGCTGGACGGCCTGACCTCCCGGGAAGCGGTGGCGATCTTCGCGATGGGCGTGCCGCGCGCGCTCGCCGAGCTGGGTCTCGGCACGGCGGTGTCCGCGGCGCACGCCAAGGTGTCCGCGACCCTGCCCGCCCCGCTGCGGGAGCAGGCCCAGCACCTCGCCCAGCGGTTCCACCTGGACGCCCCCGGCTGGTTCCGCTCCGAGGAGGACGCCGAGCACCTCGCCGACATCGCCCGTGCGGTGTGGGAGCAGCGCCGCGCCGGCATCACCTACCGCCGCGGTGACGACCTCGTCGAGCGCGTCCTCGAACCGCTGGGCCTGGTCCTCAAGGCGGGGGTCTGGTACCTCGTGGCGCGGGCCGGGGACGACACCAGGACCTACCGCGTCAGCAAGATCAGCAGCGTCGAACTGCTCGGCGACCGGTTCGAGCGGCCCACCGGCTTCGACCTGGCGGGCTGGTGGCAGAAGTCGTCCGCGCAGTTCGAACGCTCGGTGCACCGCCACCCGGTGCGGCTGCGCCTGAGCAGGTGGGGGGTGCGGATGCTGCCCCAGGTCGTGGACCCCGACCTGGCGCTCGCCGCGCTCGACGCCGCCGGCCCGCCGGACGACGACGGCTGGGTCGAGGTCGAGCTCGGCCTCGAACAACCCGACATCGCGGCGAGCATGCTGCTCGGGCTCGGTGTGCACGTGGAGGTCGTGGAGCCACCCGCCGTGCGCGCCGCGTTCGCGGACGCCGCACGGCGGATGGCCGACCGTCACCGGTAGCCGGTCACGTCCGCGGGCCTGCCGGGCTCGACCACCTCGTCGATGTAGCGCCACGCGTCCGGGCGGCTGCCGTCCACGTCGTCGAACTCGTAGATCCTGGCCAGCTGCCCGCTGTTCAGCGTCTGCCCGGAGAACCGCGCGTGATCGGGGTCGGCGGCCAGCGCGGCCACGGCGCGCCCGACGAACACCGGCGACTCCGAGATGCCGAAGTGCGGCTCCTTCGCCAGTGCGTCCCGCCAGTTCTCCGCGGTCACGCCGTAGTGCTCCAGCATCGCCTCCGACCGCAACCACCCCGGTGTCAGCGCCACGGCCGTTCCGCCGTGCGGGGCGAGGTCGTGCGCCTCGGCCTTGACGATGCTGTGCGAGGCCGCCTTCGCCACGTAGAAGCCGACCGACGTGCCCTCGCGGAACTTCCGGTTGTACTCCTCGGTCCCGTCGGTCAACTCGACGACCAGCCCGCCGCGGTTGCGGATGACCAGCGGCAACAGGAAGTGGCTGGTGATGAGGTGCGCGTCGATTCCCAGGCGGATCGACCGCAGCGCGTGCTCCAGCGGCAGCTCCCACACCGCCTTGCCCCAGCCGATGTACTCGTCGCCGCCCCAGACGCCGTCCACGAGGATGTCCAGCCGCCCCTGTTCGCGGTCGATCCGCTCGGCCAGCGCCGTCACCTGCTCCGGGTCGAGGTGGTCGACCCGGATCGCCGACCCCGTGCCGCCCGCGGCGGTGATCCGCTCCACGGTGCCCTCGATCGTTTCCGGCCGGTTCACCTCGGACCGGTGCGCACCGGAGGTGCGCCCCGTGACGTACACGAACGCGCCCCGGCGCCCCAGCTCCACCGCGATCGCCCGGCTCGCCCCGCGCGTGCCGCCCGCGACGAGGGCGACCTTCCCGCTCAGTTCATCGCTCATGCATCCGAGCGTGGCGGGGAACCCTGTCAGCTCCCGTCATGGTTGCCGTCACCCGTGGGTAAGAGCCTCGTCATGACGATCTGGTCCGCTGGGTGCCATGGACGCCCGTCTGCTGGTCTCGCTGTCCGGCATCGGTGCCCGGACGCTGCACCGCTGCGCCGAGCTCGCCGCCGAGCTGGACCGCCGCGCCGTCCCCCTGTCCCTCCTCGTCGCGCCGGGCACGGCAAGCAGCCCGGCCGTCACCGCCTGGGTGCGGGACCGCGCCGGCCGCGGTGACGGTCTCCTGCTGCACGGCTACGACCACCGCATCCCACCCAGCCACCGCGCCGTCAGCCTGCACCGGAAGGCCGAGTTCGCCGGCCTGCCCGCGCACGAGGCGCGGCTGCGGATGATCGCCGCCAAGGCCGCGCTGGAGAAGCTCGGCCTGGCCGCCGACGGGTTCGCCCCGCCGCGGTGGCTCGCCTCACCGGGCACGCTCGCCGCGGCCGCCGAGCACTTCGCGCTGTGCGCCGACCTCGCCGCGGTGCACGACCTGCGCACCCGCACCGTCCACCGGTCGCGGGTGCACAGCTTCGCCGCGCACCACCATCGCACCGAGACCGTGCGGGCGTTCGCGCTCGTGCTGGCCTCGGCGCGGGCCGCACGACGTGGCGGTCTCGTGCGGCTCGGGATCGACGCGGCCGACCTGGCCCGGCCCGGTCTCCGGCACGCGTTCCTCGACGCGGTCGACGTCGCGCTGGAGAACCGGGCCTTCGGCACGACCTACCGGAGCTTGACGTCCTCGCCGCGAGCTGGCACGCGGACCTCGGTGCCCTCCGGCGCCAGGTTGGTGAACAGGCCGTAGTGCATCGCCGGGTTCGCGAGCACCGCCTCGTGGATCGGCACGGCGACCCGCGGCGCGACGGCCCGCAGGTAGTCCACCGCCTCCGCGGCCTTGAGCCACGGCGCCCCGGTGGGCAGGCCGAGCACGTCGACCTTCTGCTCCGGCACGAAGAACGAGTCGCCCGGGTGGTAGAAGGCGCCGTGGTCGACGAGGTAGCCGACGTTCGGGACGACCGGGATGTCGGCGTGGATGACGGCGTGCTGCCCGCCGACGACGTTGATCGCGGCGCCGCCGATCTCGACCGCGTCGCCCGGGTTGACGACCTGGTACTCGAGCCCGAGCTTGCGCACGGTCTCTTCCGTGCCCGGGTCGACGATCAGTTTCGCGCCCGGGTTGGCCTCGAGCAGCTTCGGCAGCTTCTCGCTGTCGATGTGGTCGAAGTGCTGGTGGGTGATCAGGACCGCGTCCAGCTCACGCTCGCCCTCGAAACCCGCCGAGAACGCGCCGGGATCGAGCAGGATCCGCGCGGTGCCCGTCTCCAGCAGGACACAGGCGTGTCCGAAATGGACTACTCGCATCGTTGGCTCCTCCACCTTCGGTCGGGTTCAGCGTAGGGCCGCCGGATCGCCGCTGCCAAGATCGCTTCGGGCGGTTGCGGCCCTGGCGTCCGGTTCGCGGCCGGCGCGGATCGGCGTGTGGCGAGCGGGCCGGCACCGCTCGGGGTAGTGAGCTCGGCCACCAGGTGTGCCATGCTGGCCCTACTGGACAGTAGTAAGGAGGCCGCCGATGACCGCCGTGGAGCCGAAACCGTCAGCCGTCCGGGACACGTTCGACTCGCTGGACCCGGCCACCGACGAGGTCGTCGGGACGTACCCGGTGCACACCGCGGAGGACGTCCAGGCCGCGGTCGCCCGCGCCCGGCAGGCCGCCGGCTGGTGGGCGGGCCTGGGGTTCGAGGGACGCGCCGAGCGGCTGCGCCGGTGGAACGGCGTCATCACCCACCGCATGGCCGAGCTGTGCGCGGTCGTCAGCCGGGAGACCGGCAAACCGGCCGGCGACGCGCAGCTGGAGGTCGTCCTCGCCGTCGAGCACATCCACTGGGCCGCCCGCAACGCGCGCAAGGTGCTCGGCCGCAAACGCCGCCCTGCCGGGCTGCTGCTGTCCAACCACACGGCCAGCGTCGAGTACCAGCCGCTGGGCGTGGTCGGCGTGATCGGGCCGTGGAACTACCCCGTCTACACCCCGCTGGGCTCGATCACGTACGCGCTCGCGGCAGGCAACGCCGTGGTGTTCAAGCCGAGCGAGTACACCCCGGGCGTCGGCACCTGGCTGGCCGACGCGTTCGCCGAGGTGGTGCCCGAGTACCCCGTGCTGCAGGTGATCACCGGCTTCGGCGCGACCGGTGCGGCGCTGGTCGGCGCCGGCGTCGACAAGGTCGCGTTCACCGGCTCCACCGCGACCGGCAAGAAGATCATGGCGGCGGCCGCGGAGACGCTCACGCCGGTGGTGATCGAGGCCGGTGGCAAGGACCCGCTGATCGTCGACGCCGACGCGGACGTGGACGCGGCAGCCGACGCCGCCGTGTGGGGCGCGTTCTCCAACTCCGGCCAGACCTGCATCGGGGTCGAGCGGGTGTACGTGCACGAGCAGGTCTACGACCGGTTCGTGGACAAGGTCGTGGAGCTGACCCGCCGGGTCACGCCTGGTGAGCAATACGGCCCGATGACCATGCCGGCGCAGCTGGACGTCGTCCGCAGGCACATCGCCGACGCCCTCGCCCGCGGCGGGCGGGCGCTCACCGGCGGCGGGGTGGGCGACCGGTTCGTCGAGCCGACCGTGCTGGTCGACGTGCCGGAGGACGCGGCGGCGGTGCGCGAGGAGACCTTCGGCCCGACCATGACCATCGCCAAGGTGCGCGACATGGACGAGGCGATCGACAAGGCCAACGCCACCGCCTACGGGCTGGGCTCCACGGTCTTCGCGCGCCGCAACGCCACCCGGCTGGCCGAGCGGCTCAAGGCCGGGATGATCTCGATCAACGCACCGTTCTCGTTCGCCGGCACCGCCGCGCTGCCGTTCGGCGGCGTCGGCGACTCCGGATTCGGGCGGATCCACGGTCCGGAGGGCCTGCGTGAGTTCGCGCGCCCGAAGGCGGTCGCCCGGCAGCGGTTCACGGTGCCGCTCAAGCTGACAACGTTCGGCCGGACCGGGAAAACCGACGATCTCGTCCGGAAACTCGTCACCGGATTGTATGGCCGGCGGCGTTAGCGGGTAACCGGCCGCATGCGAAAGATCATCGGCATCGCCGCGGGGGCGGCGATCCTCGGCACGATCGGGATCGCCGCGCCGACCGCGCAAGCAGCGGAAACGCCGTGCAGTCCGCAGGCGAAGGCCTGTCTCCAGCTGCACACCAACCGAGCCTGGCTCGCCGACAACGGCCGGGTGACCCGAGGACCGGTGCCGGTCACCGTGGGTAGGCCCGGGCACCGGACGCCCACCGGCACGTTCCGCGTGCAGTACAAGGACATCGACCACTACAGCCGCGAGTACCAGGGCCCGATGCCGTACTCGGTGTTCTTCACCAGCACGGGCGTGGCGTTCCACGAGGGCAGCCTGCGTGCGCAGTCGCACGGGTGCGTGCACCTCTCGCACTCCGACGCGGTCGCCTTCTACCAGGCGTTGCGCCCGGGTGACGTGGTCGAGGTTGTGAACTGAGTCCGCGCCGGGTGCTGCACCGCCGGGTTACCGGCGTCACTCCGGCCGCTTCCCACGACCACCCTCAGCGGAGACGCTGCGCGTCACGGTTAGAATTCATGGGTACCGCCTACCTGCGATTACTGGAGCGACCCGCCGTGGCCCGTGTGGTGGTTGACGTCATGCCCAAGCCCGAGATCCTCGACCCGCAAGGTCAGGCCGTCGCCGGGGCGCTGCCGCGGCTCGGCTTCACCGGGGTCACCTCGGTGCGCCAGGGCAAGCACTTCGAGCTCGAGGTCGACGACTCGGTCGACGACGAGACGCTCGCCAAGATCGCCGAAGGCTTCCTCGCCAACCCGGTGATCGAGGAGTGGACCGTGCGGAGGCTCTCGTGAAGATCGGGGTCATCACCTTCCCCGGCACGCTCGACGACGTGGACGCGGCCCGCGCCGCCCGCTACGCCGACGCGGAGGCCGTGAACCTGTGGCACGCCGACGAAGACCTGCACGGTGTGGACGCCGTGATCGTGCCCGGCGGGTTCTCCTACGGCGACTACCTGCGCTGCGGCGCGATCGCCCGCTTCGCCCCGGTCATGTCGTCGGTCATCGACGCGGCCAAGGGCGGCATGCCGGTGCTGGGCATCTGCAACGGCTTCCAGATCCTGTGCGAGGCCGGGCTGCTGCCGGGTGCGCTGGTGCGGAACAAGAAGCTGCACTTCGTGTGCCAGGACCAGTGGCTGCGGGTGGAGAACAACACGACGGCGTGGACGACCCGCTACGAGGCCGGCGCCGAGGTGCTGGTGCCGCTGAAGTCCGGCGAGGGTGGCTACGTCGCGGAGCAGTCCACATTGGACGAGCTCGAGGGCGAGGGCCGTGTGGTGTTCCGCTACGTGGGCGAGAACCCGAACGGCTCGCGTGACGACATCGCCGGCATCTGCAGCGCCAACGGCCGCGTCGTCGGGCTGATGCCGCACCCCGAGCACGCTATCGATGCGCTCACCGGCCCCAGTGACGACGGCCTCGGCGTGTTCCTGAGCGTCGTGGACAGCCTGGTCAGCGCCTGACCCAGCACCCCCGCCCCACCCCAACCGGCCAACACGCCACCCGCACCAGTGCTGCGCGCGGTGTGTTGGCGCCTGGGGGCGGGGGGTGTCAGCTCAGCCGACGTGGGCGGCGGACACCAGGCGGGCGTACGGCCCGTCGGCGGCGAGCAGTTCGGGGTGGGTGCCGAGTTCGGTGATCCGGCCACCCTCGAGCACGGCGACCCGGTCGGCGGCCGCCGCCGTGTGCAGCCGGTGCGCGATCGCGATCACCGTCCGGCCCTCCAGCACTCCGCTCAACGACCGCTCCAGGTGCCGCGCCGACGACGTGTCGAGCAGCGAGGTCGCCTCGTCGAGCACCACCGTGTGCGGATCGGCCAGCACCACGCGCGCCAGCGCGAGCTGCTGCGCGGTCGCCGCCGGCACCGGCAGCGCGCCGGAGCCGAGCCGGGTCCCCAGGCCGTCCGGCAGCCCGGCGAACCATTCGCCCAGCCCGACCGCCGTCAGCGCCCGCACCAGCTCCGCGTCCGGCCAGGACCCCGCCGGCAGCGTCAGGTTCTCCCGCAGCGTGCCGGAGAACACGTGGTGCTCCTGGGTGAGCAGCAGCACCTCGCCGCGCAGCACGTCCTCGGCCAGCTCGGACACCTCCGCCCCGCCGATCGTCACCGAACCGGAAGTGGGTGCCGCGACCCCGGCCAGCAAGCGGCCGAGCGTCGACTTGCCCGCGCCGGACGGGCCGACGATCGCCAGCCGCTCGCCGGGCGGCACCCGCAGGTCGATCCCGTGCAGCACCTCGCGCCCGGCCGAGTAGCCGTAGTGCACGTCCCGCACCACGATCTCCTGGCCGCGCGGACGCGGACCGCCGGCCCGCACCGCCTCGCCGCGCACGCCGAGGACGCGGCGCAGCGCGGTGCCGGAGACCTGCAGGTCCTCGACCCACCACATGGCCTCTTCGATCGGCCCGGCCAGCGCCTGCACGTAGACCACCATCGTGGTGATCGTGCCCAGCCCGGCCAGCCCCTCGCCGTAGGCCCAGCCGCCGAGCAGCAGCACCGCGGCGACCGGCACGACCTGCGTGATCTGCAGCCACGGGATCCAGCGCACGGTGACGTCACGCAGGCGCTGCTCGCCGCGCACCGCCCCGGCGAGCGCGCGGTGCCCGAGTTCGATCCGCCGCCCGGTCAGGCCGAGCGCCTCGGCCGTGCGCGCACCCTCGGTGGTCTCGTGCAGGCTCGACTGCACCTGCGACCACTGGTCGAGCATCGTTTCGACGATCCGGGGCGCCCGCCGGAGGTACCACCGCAGGGTCAGCACCAGGATCGGCACCGACACCAGCAGCCCGAGCGACAGCAACGGCGAGGTGACGATCATGCCCGCGACCGTCACCATGATCGTGATCAGCGAGATCGAGATCTGCGGGATCGCGTTGCGCACCGAGAAGTCGATCCGGTCGGCGTCGGTGGTCGCGCGGCTGATCAGGTCACCGGTGCCGGCCGCCTCGACCGTGCTCAGCGGCAGCCGCAGCGCGCGCTCGACGAACCCTTCGCGCGTCTCGGCCAGCACCCGCTCGCCGAGGATGCCGGCGCGGAACCGGGCGAGCCGCTTGAGCACCGCCTGCGCCACGAGGACCACCACGAACGCCAGCGCCAGCAGGTCGATCGGGCCGCCCCCGGACGCGGCGAGGTCGACCAGGTGCCCGAGGATCTGCGGGCCGGCCAGCCCGGCGACCGTGGCCAGGCCGAACAGCCCGACCGCGAGCCCGAAGTCGCGGCGGTTGGTACGCAGCAGGTTCCGCGCCCACCGGCGGGCCTCGGCGGCGGTCGCGAGGGCTAGCTTCGCGCGCATGTGACCACCTCGTCCGCCACCGCTTTCCACAGTGGACTTTCCGTGAACACGACGGTCGTGCGGCCGCGGCGCAGCTCGGTGACCCGTTCGGTGATGCGGGCCTCGGTGTGCGCGTCGACGGCGGACGTCGGTTCGTCGAGCAGCAGGGTGTCGGCGTTCAGGGCGAGCGCGCGGGCCAGGTTCAGCCGCTGCCGCTGCCCGCCGGACACCTCGCGGCCACGTTCGCCGATCAGCTCGTCCAGCCCGGCGGGCAGGCCCTCGACGATGTCGTGCGCGTCAGCGGCCCGCAGCGCGACCTCCGCGCGCTCGGCCGGCACGATCTGCTCACGCAGGACGCCCGAGAACCACAGGTCCTGGTTGTGTGCGTAGACCACCCGGGACCGCAGTTCGGCGAGCGCGGCGCGGTCGGCGGGCACGCCGGAGACCAGCACCCGCTCGCCCGGCTCGGGGTCGGTGAACCGGGCCAGTCGGGCGGCCATCGACTCGGCCTCCGGACCCGCGTCCACCACGGTCAGCTTGCCGGCGACCGCGGTGAACCCGGATCGGGTGTCGTGCAGCTCCAGCGGGCCGTCGGGCAGCGCGACCGGCTCGTCCGGCTCGGACAGCAGCGGCCGCAGCCGGAGCACGGCGCAGACCTTCTTCGCCGCCACCGTCGCCGAGGAGAACGCGGCGGTGAACTCCGTCGCGGTGGCCACCGGCACCACGAGGAACGCGGCCGACGTGTAGAACGTCACCAGCTGGCCCACGGTGATCGTCCCGGCCGCGACGAACCGCGCACCCAGCCAGGTGATCGCCACCGTGACCAGGCCGGGCAGCAGCACCTCGGCGCCGGCCAGCCACGACTCGCCGCGCGCCACTTCGACGCCGGCCCACCGGACCCGCTGGCTCGCGTCGCGGAACCGGCCGAGGAACTGCTGTTCGCCGCCCACCCCGCGGAGGATCCGCAGGCCGGACACGATGTCCGCGGCCACCGCGTTCACGCTGGACAGCTCCTCGCGCTGCGCGCCCTTGCGGCGCTGCAGCGGCGCGACCAGCTTGCCCATGCTCAGCGTCGCGAGCGGAACACCGACCAGCGCGATCGTGCCCAGCAGCGGCGACATCCTGATCAGGACCAGGCTGACGGTGAGGAAGGCCACCACCGAGCCGAACAACCGGCCGGCCACCTCGAACAGGTTGCCGATCTGGTTGATGTCCGACGACGACAGCGCCATCACGTCACCGGTCTCGGCCTGCGGCCGCAGCGACGCACCCAGCCGGGCGGTGTGCTCGACGACCACCTGCTGCGTCGCCGCCGCACCGTGGATCCACATGGTGTGCACCGCGAGAACCAGCGCGCCGCCGCACACCGCCTGCGCCACGCCGAGCAGCACGACCAGCCCGGCACCGCCGAGCAGGTCCTCGCCCGCGCGGATGTCCTCGACCACCGCGCCGATCACGAGCGGCAGCAGCGCGGCCGGCAGCAGCCACAGGGCGCCCAGCACGCACGCGGACACGGCGAGCCAGGGCCGTGCCCGCAGGAGCGCGCACAGGAATCGCAGCGGCGTGAGCCGGGACGGGAGGCGCATGACAACGGAGCGTAAGTGCGCCAGCTCACCTGACGCCACCGATTTTCGGCCGGTCAGAGCGCTGCAAGTACCCTGGGACCCGTGACCGACACCCTGGCCATCGACACGACCGAGCGGGCCGCGGAAACGCCGGACCTGCCCCAGCCCTACCGCGAGCTCGGGCTCGCCGACGACGAGTACGCGCGCATCCGCGAGATCCTGGGCAGGCGCCCGACGGACGCCGAACTGGCCATGTACTCGGTGATGTGGAGCGAGCACTGCTCGTACAAGTCGTCGAAGAAGCACCTGCGTTACTTCGGCGAGACCACCACCGAGGAGATGCGGTCGAAGATGCTCGCGGGCATCGGCGAGAACGCCGGTGTGGTCGACATCGGTGACGGCTGGGCGGTCACGTTCAAGGTGGAGAGCCACAACCATCCGTCCTATGTGGAGCCCTATCAGGGTGCCGCGACGGGTGTCGGCGGCATCGTGCGGGACATCCTCGCGATGGGCGCGCGGCCGCTGGCGGTGGCCGATTCGCTGCGCTTCGGCCCGGCCGACGCGCCGGACACCCGCCGCGTGCTGCCGGGTGTGGTCGCCGGCGTCGCCGGGTACGGCAACTGCCTCGGCCTGCCGAACATCGGCGGCGAGGTCGCGTTCGACGCCAGCTACGCGGGTAACCCGCTGGTCAACGCGCTGTGCGTGGGTGCGATGCGGGTCGAGGACCTGCACCTGGCGTTCGCGTCGGGCACCGGCAACAAGATCATCCTGTTCGGGGCGCGAACCGGCCTGGACGGCATCGGCGGCGTGTCGGTGCTGGCCAGTGACGTCTTCACCGACGACGGGACCGGATCCGCGACGGGCGGGCGCAAGAAGCTCCCGAGCGTCCAGGTGGGTGACCCGTTCACCGAGAAGGTGCTCATCGAGTGCTGCCTGGAGCTGTTCGCCGAGAAGCTGGTCGTGGGTATCCAGGACCTGGGCGGCGCCGGGCTGTCCTGCGCGACGTCCGAGCTGGCCGCGGCCGGTGACGGCGGGATGCGGATCGAGCTGGACCAGGTGCCGCTGCGCGCCGAGGGGATGACCCCGGCGGAGATCCTCTCCAGCGAGTCGCAGGAGCGGATGTGCGCGGTGGTCGAGCCGTCCAAGGTGGACGAGTTCCTCGCGGTGTGCGCGAAGTGGGACGTGATCGCCACGGTGATCGGCGAGGTCACCGACGGCGAGCACCTGGTGGTGACGTGGCACGGCGAGACCGTGGTGGACGTGCCGCCGCGCACCGTGGCGCACCAGGGGCCGGTGTACGACCGGCCCGTCGCCCGTCCCTCCACTCAGGACTCGGTGCAGGCGGACACCCCGGACAAGCTGCACCGTCCGTCCACTCCGGACGAGCTCCGGGAGACGCTGCTGCAGGTCGTGTCGTCGCCGAACCAGGCGTCGAAGAACTGGGTCACCGACCAGTACGACCGGTACGTGCGCGGCAACACCGTGCTGGCGCAGCCGTCCGACGGCGGCATGATCCGGATCGACGAGGAGACCGGCCGCGGCGTGGCCGTCTCGACCGACTGCAACAGCCGGTTCGTCTACCTCGACCCGTACGCCGGCGCGCAGATCGCGCTCGCGGAGGCGTACCGCAACGTGGCGACCACGGGCGCCACCCCGCTGGCCGTGACGGATTGCCTGAACTTCGGCGCGCCGACCGACCCGGGCGTGATGTGGCAGTTCGAGCAGGCCGTGCACGGCATCGCCGACGGGTGCGCGCGGCTGGGCGTCCCGGTGACCGGCGGGAACGTGAGTTTCTACAACCAGACCGGGGACACCGCGATCCTCCCGACGCCGGTCGTCGGCGTGCTCGGCGTGATCGACGACGTGCGGCGGCGCATTCCCACCGGGATCGGCGCCGAGGCCGGTGAGACGCTGCTGCTGCTGGGCGAGACGCACGACGAGTTCGGTGGTTCGGCGTGGGCGCACGTCATCCACGGCCACCTGGGTGGTCTGCCGCCGAAGGTCGACCTGGACCGCGAGCGGCTGCTGGCGGAGATCCTGGTCGCCGGTTCGCGGGACGGGATGATCTCGGCCGCGCACGACCTCTCCGACGGTGGTCTGGCGCAGGCGCTGGTGGAGATGGTGCTGGTGGGCCAGTGCGGTGCGCGGGCCCTGCTGGACGAGGACGCCGACCCGTTCGTGCAGCTGTTCTCGGAATCGACCGGGCGCGTGCTGGTCGCGGTGCCGCGCACCGAGGAGCTGCGGTTCACCGAGATGTGCACCGCGCGCGGGCTGCCGTGGCGCAAGGCCGGCGTGGTGGACCCGGAGGCGGGCGGCCTGGAGATCCAGGGCGTGGCGACCTTCGGCTTCGAAGAGCTGCGTGAGGCGTTCGAGGGCACGCTGCCGAAGCTGTTCGGCTGAGGTTCAGCCGAGCCGGGCGCGGCCTCCGGCTGACGGTTCGAGCGACCAGGTCGCGGGAAGGCGGACCTCCCGCGCCTGGTCGACCTCGGCACCGGCGAAGTCGACGGTGCCGGGCTCACGGGCGAACCGGAGGTCGGCGTCCCCGGTGAACCGGGCCCCGGACAGGTACAAGCCGCCGTCCACCACCGCGTCCCTCAGCGACAGGCGTCCCGCCACCTGCGCCCCGGCGAGGCTGAGGCCGGCCCGGAAGCGGGCGCCGTCGAAGACGACGTCGTGCGCGGAGACCATTTCCGACAAGACCGCGGTGTCGTCGAACTCGGCGCCGGTGAGGTACATGCCGTCGCCCGGCCGGACCCCGGTGAAGTAGGCACGCCGGCGGAACCGGGTGCCCATGAGCTGCGTGACGTGCTGGAGTTCCGCGTGCTCCAGCAGGACCTGACCGACGACCCGTTCGGACAGGTTCAGCCGCGTCACCCTGGCACCGGTCAGGTCCAGGTCGTAGACGGGTGCATCCGGGGTGGAGACGTGCGGCAGCAGGTGCCGGATCAGCCGCTTCGCCGTCAGCCGCACCTGGTGCTCCCGGTTCGCTTCGGCCTCGTCGGTGTCGTCCCCGTACGCCGGGTGGGGGAAGGGGCGCCGGAGGTAGGAGCAGAGCACGTCCAGCACCGTCTGGGTGTAGCCGGGATTGCCACGGGCGAGCCCGGCGAGCGCGTGCATCGCGCCGACGCGGACCTGGTCGGCGTCGGAGCCGAGCAGCTCGACCGACTTCGCGAAGCGTTCGTCGGTCACGCGTTCGCGGTCGCGTTCCGCGCGGAGCAGTTCCAGTTCGTGCCGCTCGCGTTCGGTTTCCTGGCGGCGCTCCTCGACGCGGCGCCGGCGGTCGTTGAGCCACAACGCGTACAACGCGACCACCGCGCCGCTGGCCAGGCCGCCGGTGCGCAACGCGTCCGCCCGGCTGGTCGCCGGGTCGGTCAGCAGCCAGCCGCTCACCCCGGCCAGCAGTGCGACCGCTGTCAGGATCGTGACGAGCAAGGGCCCCCGGCGATCTTCCATGGGCCGAACTGTAGCTAGCCGGCGAGGCTCTTCTGGAGCAACAGCGTGTCCAGCCAGCGGTCGTGCTTGTGGCCGACGTTGCGCAGCACCCCGGCGTCGGCGAAGCCACGGCGGCGGTGCAGTGCGGTGGAGGCGGGGTTGCGCTCCGGGTCGGCGATCACCGCGATCACCTCGCGCAGGCCGGCTTCCCGGCAGCTGTGCAGAAGCGCGTCCAGCAGCACGCCGCCCACACCACGGCCGGTCGCCCACGGCGCGAGGTAGATCGAGTTCTCCGCGGTGTACCGGTAGGCCGGGCGTGGCTTCCACGGCGAGCAGTACGCGTACCCGGCGAGGCGGCCGTCCACCTCGGCCGCCAGGAACGGCAGTCCGGCGTCCGTCACCGCCGCGCGGCGGCGGGTCCATTCGGCCAGGTCCGGGGGTTCCAGCTCGAACGTCGCCGTGCTGCCGCGCACGTAACCGGCGTAGATCCCGGCGATCGACGGTAGATCGGCCGACACCACCGGTTTCACTATAGGAGAAGAAGCCACTACTATAGAATACATGGACCTCGCCGCACTGGGCCGACGCGTTCAGGCCGCGCGCACGAACCGCGGGATGACCCTGCAGGCACTGGCCGACCGGTCCGCGGTGAGCGTCAGCATGTTGTCCGCGGTGGAGCGTGGCGCGAAGGCGCCGACGGTGGTGGTGCTCGACCGCATCGCGGACGGGCTCGGGCTGCCGCTGACGGACCTGCTCACCGAGCCGGTGCGGATGGTGGTCCGCCGGGCCGCGGACCAGGACGTGGTCGACGAACCGGGCGGGTGGCAGCGGACCATCCTCACGCCCGTCGTGCCCGGCGTGAACTTCGAGTGGATCCGGTCGACGCTGCCGCCCGGTTGCGAGGCCGGCACCTACCCGCCCTACGCCGCGGGATCGCACGAGTTCCTGTACGTGCAGCAGGGCCTGCTCACCCTCACGATCGATGAGCAGACCCTGGAGCTGGGCGAGGGTGACTCGCTCTACCTCGCGGCGGACGTCACCCTCTCCTACGCCAACCGCGCCGCGACGCCCTGCACGTACTACGTCGCGGCGCTGATCATGCGGTCGAGGCTGCCCGGCGCCGGCCGCCGATCCCGCGGTTAGAAGACTCCGAACACCGAGACGCAGAAGCCGTCGCCGTCGAAGTTCTCCGCGAAGAACAGTCCGGTCACCTGCTCACCCTGCTGGGTGCCGCTCAGGTCGCCGGACACCATCGTGTCGGTGGCGTTGTCGTAGGTCGGGCGCACGTTGGCGCGCTTCTCGGCCGCCTCCCGCGCGTCGTCCTTGTTGTCCTGCGTCGCGTCGGTGCAGACCAGCGCGCTCACGCCGTTCACGTCACCCGCGGCCATCTTGGCCAGGAAGTCCTCGATCATGGCCTTGCCGTTGCTGCCGCCGGTGCCCCCGGTGCTGCTGGACGACGACGAGCTCGACGAGGAGCTGCTGCTGCGGCTCGGCCGCGAGGAGGACGACCGGGTCGAGGAACTGCTGACCCGCTGGGTCTGCACGCTCTTCCAGCACCACTTGCCGTTGGCCCTCGCGAGGGTGGCGGTGCCGGTGCCCTGCTCACCCGAAGCGGTGCCGGTGAAGTCGACCGTGGCGCTGTCGCCGTTCTGCTTGACCTGCCCGATGCGGACGCTCTCGACCTCGTTGACCGAGTCGATCGTGTCCTGGACGTCGCTGTCCGCGTTCGCGCACTTCAGCGCCGTGAGCGCGGCCTTGTCGTGCCTCTGGATCCCGTCGATCAGCTGCTGCGCGGTGGCCTGCGGCCCGTCGTCCTTGCTACCGAGGAAGAAGCCGGGCGCCCAGAAGCCGGTGATGCCGAGGGCCGCGAGCACGACGACGAGACCGACCGACAGGCCGATCCACACGCCCTTCTTGCTGCCGCCGCCCCCGGGCGGCGGGGCGCCGTAACCGAACTGCGCTGTCTGCGGGTAGTTGGGGTCGTAACCCGGGTACTGCTGGCCGTAGCCCGGCTGCTGCCCGTACCCGGGCTGACCGTAAGGCTGCTGGCCGTACCCGGGCTGACCGTAGGGCTGCTGGCCGTACTCGGGCTGACCGTAGGGCTGCTGGCCCGGGTATTCCTGGCCGTACTGCCCACCCTGCTGCGGAAAGTCCCCCGACTGGGGGTGGGCCCCCGGCTGCTGGCCGTGCGGATCTGGTTGCTGCCCGTATTCCGGCTGTCCCGGCTGGGGTGGGTAGGTCATCGACGTCGCCCTTCCTGATCGCTACGCCCTGCTCGGACGTATCGACGCCGAACCTGGTTCCGCCACGCCCGGACATCGTGCACTGATCACGGGCATTCTGCCTGGCGAAACCGGCGAAAGCGACGAGAGACCCGCCACGTCGGGCGGTGGTACCCGCTCAGTCGCGGGCGGTAGCCAGAACCTGCAGCCGGTCGTAGGCGCCGTTGAAGGTGTTCTGGTCGATCGGACTGGAGGAGTACTGCCAGAACGTGTGGAACCCCCAGTTGTACGGCAGCGCGCCCACGCTCGAGGAGTACCGCGCCACCCACAGCGGGTTGGTCGTGGCGAACGACCCGTCCACGCACTGGCTCCACCAGCTGGTGCTGGTGTAGATCACCGGATAGCGACCGGTGCGAGCGTGGTAGGTGTCACTGAAGTCCTTGATCCACGCGGTCATCGCCCCCTTCGACAAGCCGTAACAGGTGGAGCCGTACGGGTTGTACTCCATGTCGACCGCGCCGGGGAGCGTCTTGCCGTCCCCGGACCAGCCTCCGCCGTGGTCGACGAAGTAGTTGGCCTGCGCGGCGCCGGAAGCGTTGTCCGGGATCGCGAAGTGGTAGGCGCCGCGGATCATGCCGATGGAGTAGGAACCGTTGTACTGCTGGGCGAAGTACGGGTTGGTGTAGTAGGTGCCCTCGGTCGCCTTGACGTAGGCGAAGCGCTTCCCCTGGCCCCAGTAACCCGCCCAGTCGACGTTGCCCTGGTGGCCGCTCACGTCGATGCCCTCGACCGCGGCGACCAGGGAGCCCTCCCCGCCGGCGATCGCCTGCGTCTCCGGCGTCGAATGGTCACCCTCGACGCGCGTGATCTGCGAACCCATCGGGTGATCGTAACGAGCGACGTAGTCGTCGATCGGCGTCCCGTCGGTGGTGCGCGGCGCCGCACCGGCCGGGGCCAGTGCGCCGACCACGAGCACGGCGGCGGACGCGGCGGCGGACGCAGCGCACCGCCACCATCTCTTGTGTGGAGCAGACATGACCGGATTCCCTTCCTGTGCCCTCGCGATGGGCGGTCCGGTGTGCAGGGAGACCGCCCCGGACGAGATTCTTGATGACAAAAACCTGCGATGTCACCGAATCCCGTGAATTGACGGTTACCGGTGGATGATTCGTGCCTGTCGCCGGTGACCGCCCGACTTTCGTCGTAACTCGACTGGATTACGCCATTAGTTGTTCGCGGCGAATCCCTTGACTTGGTCCAGTGCGCCGTTGAACAGATTCTGGTCACCTGGCAGCGCGCCCGAGTCCGCGAATTGCCAGATGAACTGACGCGTCCAGCCGGCGGGCAACGGACCGATCGTCGGCTGGTACCGCGCTATCCACAACGGGTTCGACTGCGCGAACTCCGCGTTGTTGCCGGTACACCGGTTCCACCAGTTGGTGGATGTGTAGATGACCGGGAAGCGGCCGGTACGGGCGTGGTAGGTGTCGGAGAACTCGCGCAGCCAGGCCACCATCCGCGCCGGGTCGAGCCCGTAACAGGCGTCGCCGTACGGGTTGTACTCCGCGTCGAGCGCGCCGGGCAGCGTCCGCCCGTCCGCGGACCAGCCGCCGCCGTGCGCGAGGAAGTACTCGGCCTGCGCGCGGCCGCCGGACACGTCCGGGCGCGCGAAGTGGTAGGCGCCACGGACCATGCCGGCCTGGTAGGAGCCGTTGTACTGCTGGGCGAACTGCTTGTTGATGAAGCCGGTGCCCTCGGTCGCCTTGACGTAGACGAACCGGCCGCCCGCTCCCCACGCGCCCGGCCAGTTCACCTCGCCCTGGTGCCCGCTCACGTCGTGCCCCAGGGCACCGGCGTCCGCGGCGAACCGGGGCGGGTCCCCGGTGCCCTCGACCGCGGCGATCTGCGACCCGGCGAAGGTGTCCTCCGCCTTCGAGTAGTCCGGTGTGGACGCGGTGGACGACGCGGCTCCGCACACCGCCGTCGTCCCCAATGCCACGGACACGAGGAGCGTGCCCAGGCGCAGTTTCGAACTCCACAATCGCACGGCGACTCCCATCCTCCGATGGTCGTCACGATGCCTCTATGGAGGGCTTTTTGCGAGTCGACTTACCTCGAAAGCGTGATCCGACTGGCTCCGCCGCGCGGAATGTTTAGTCTTTTCGCTCTTGCTCGAGCGCGGCCACCAGGTGCTCGGCCGGGACGACCGCGGTCACCACGTCGTGCGGGTTGATCGCGACCGGGTGCCCGGCGAGCAGCGGCACCACGTCGCGGCCGAGCACCGCGCGGGCGTGCGGCCACTCCGGCGGCACCAGCGACTTGGCGGTGTAGGCCGGCACGAGGACGCGGCCGTCGGTGTTGTGGAACCCGATGACCGTCCGCTGCATGGGGGCCAGCGCGTAGACGAACAGCGTGGCGTCGAGGATCACCGGCGGCAGGTCGCTCGCCGGCCGGTGATTGGTCCGCACCAGCTGCAGCAGGCGCTCCAGGTCGTTGCGCGGTTCCGGGAAACCGAGGGCCTTCGGCGACGGCCGGTAACGATCGTTGGGGTGGAAGTCCTCCACGATGTCACCGCTGCCGTTCACCGGGTAGGCCCCGACGACGGCCCACGACGGCACCGGCCCATTGGGGTCGAACGCCTCGTCGATCACGTAGAGCCAGCTGTTCGGGTTCGCCCTGGCGTTGGCGCGCATCTCCTCGGTGATCTTGGGCTTGCCCGGCTTGTGCTCGGGCTGAGGATTGGGTAGAAGCCGATCTGCCTCGTCCCGCTGCGCCATGTGCGAACCCCGTGTTTCCGCGTCGCTGTGCTCAGTGTGCTCCTGTGCACTCTACTGTCTGATCATGCCCGCACCGCGTCCGGTTGACCCTGCCGAATTGCGTACCGCCCTGCAGGCCGTTTCGGCTTGGTTGAGCGGAGAAGCCGGACAGCCGGCCCGGCCGGCGCTGGCCGCCGCCGTCCGGCTGAGCCTGCGCACGCTCGCCCAGGACGCGCCCGGCCGCAGCGTGGAGGTGCGCGTGCCACCGTTCGCGGCCGTGCAGTGCGTCGAGGGGCCACGCCACACCCGCGGCACGCCGCCGAACGTGGTCGAGACCGACCCGCGGACCTGGCTCGAGCTGGCCACCGGGCGTCTGGAGTGGACGGACGCCGTGCGGGAGGGCCGGGTCACCGCGTCCGGGACCCGGGCCGACCTCGGGCACTGGTTGCCGCTGGTGCGGCTGTGACGGCCCCTGCACCACACCGCTCTTGACTGCGTCCTGCCGCGATGTAACTTGGATAGCCGGTGATTTCTGCGAGGAAGGGTCCTTGATGGCTCCCATCGACCTCCCCGGCTCCGACCCGGGCACCGGCCCGACCGCACGCCGGATGATCCTCGGCACCCAGCTGCGCCGCCTCCGGGAGAAGGCCGGCATCACGCGGGCCACGGCCGCGTGGGAGATCCGGGCGTCCGAGTCGAAGATCAGCCGGATGGAGCTCGGCCGGGTCGGGTTCAAGGAACGCGACGTCACCGACCTGCTGACGATGTACGGCGTGCACGACCCGGCCGAGCGCGCGTGGGCCGTGCAGATGGTCAAGGAGTCCAACCAGCCCGGCTGGTGGCAGCCCTACAACGACCTGGTGCCCAGCTGGTTCGACAACTACATCGGGCTGGAGGAAGCCGCTTTCCGCATCCGCACCTACGAGCTGATGTTCGTGCCCGGCCTGCTCCAGACCGAGCGGTACGCGCGGGCGGTGGTCAGCCACGGCGACCCGGACAGCCGGGACGAGGACACCGAACGCAAGGTGGGCCTGCGGATGCGCCGTCAGAAGGTGCTGACCGGCCCGAAACCACCACGGGTGTGGGCCGTCCTCGACGCGGCCGTCCTGGAACGCCCGATCGGGGGTGCCGGTGTGCTGCGCGAGCAGATCGACAAGCTCCTGGAGCTGACCGAACTGCCGCACATCGCGCTGCAGGTCGTCCCGTTCGACCTGAGCGGGTTCGCGGCGGAAAGCGCCTTCTCGCTGCTCCAGTTCGCCGAGCCGGACCTGCCCAACATCGCCTACGTCGAGCACCTCAACGGCGCGTCCTATCTGGAGAAGCCGGAGGACCTGGAGGTCTACGGCCGCGCCTTCGACCGGCTCACCGTGGACGCGGAGACCCCGGATCGCACCCGTCAGATGCTGCTGAAGAAGCGGGCCGAGCTCTGATCGGAAATCCTGACGGCAGGTGATCGAACAAGGCCATCAAGGCCAGTACTGGTCGCCCGGTCGAGTGACCTGATTTGCACCATTCCTCACCCTGCGATTCCGGTCTACGCTGCCAAATGCACATGCATTTACCCATGCAGTAACCGGTGGTAACGTGATCACCACAAGGCCAGTGCACGTGCATTTGCACCATGCAGATGCACTGACCCGAGGGTTGGGGGAAGTATGGCTGACCAGTTCGTGAACGGGATGCCCGCCGGCGGCCTGACCAGCGCGACCTGGCGCAAGAGCGCGCGCAGCGGGGCCAACGGCAACTGCGTCGAGGTCGCCCGGCTCACCGCGGACACCTTCGCCGTCCGGAACTCGCGCTTCCCGGACGGACCGGCACTCATCTACACCCGCGACGAGATGGCCGCCTTCGTCGCGGGCGCGAAGGACGGCGAGTTCGACGATGTCCTCCACTGACGCCCCCAGGTCGATCGACGACCTGCTGCAGGACCTGATCGCCCGCGGCTACCAGTTCGTGCACCCACGGGACGCCGGAGGCGCCGTCATCGCGGTCGTCGGGGTCCGCGCCCACGACTCGGTCATCGACGTCGTCCGCCTCAACGCCGAGGACGACGTCGTCGCCACCAGGATGCCCGGCGGCGAGGAGGACATCCTCGCGCCGCGGACCGTGCTGTGGCGCACGTCCGGCGCCGCCGAGCCGGTACTGGACGAACTGCTCGCAATGCCGGACGACACGGCGGCCCCGGCGCAGCCGCCCGCACGCGGCGGCTGCTGGGTGCCCACCGGCACCGGCCGGGCGACCTGGCTCGCCGCGAGCTGAGGCCGCTCCGCGGGGGGAGACGGGCACCGTGGCCAGCGCCACTGATCACGGGGGGCCACTCCGATCGGTCAGGATCTACACTTGAGTAGGCCTGCCCTCGTCTCCAGGGAGCACTTTCGTGGTTTCCCACCACATCGACGACCAGCCCGAACGTGAACCGCGAGAAGAGTGCGGTGTCTTCGGCGTCTGGGCCCCCGGTGAAGAAGTCGCCAAGATGGCCTACTACGGCCTGTACGCGCTTCAGCACCGCGGGCAAGAAGCCGCCGGCATCTCGGTCTCGGACGGCAAGCAGATCGTGGTCTTCAAGGACCTCGGCCTGGTCAGCCAGGTGTTCGACGAGCAGGTGCTCTCCTCGTTGCAGGGGCACATCGCGGTCGGCCACTGCCGGTACTCCACCACCGGGTCCTCGACCTGGGAGAACGCCCAGCCGATGTTCCGGCACACCGCGACCGGCAGCGGCATCTCCTTCGCCCACAACGGCAACCTGGTCAACGCCGCCGAGCTGCGGGACCGCACCCGCGCCGCCGGGCTCAAGCCGCACCGCGAGCTGACCGGTTCCTCCAGCGACTCCGACCTGGTCGTCGGGTTGCTCGCGGACGCCGCCGCGGACAAGGGCACCGAGGCCGCGGCCCTGGAACTGCTGCCCACCCTGCGCGGCGCGTTCTGCCTGGTCTTCGCCGACGAGTCGACGCTCTACGCGGCGCGCGACCCGCACGGCGTGCGGCCGCTGGTGCTGGGCCGGCTCGAGCGCGGCTGGGTGGTGGCGAGCGAGACCGCGGCCCTGGACATCGTGGGTGCGTCGTTCGTCCGCGAGGTCGAGCCCGGTGAGCTGATCGCGATCGACGCCGAGGGCCTGCGGTCGGCGCGTTTCGCCAGCCCGGAACCCAAGGGCTGCATCTTCGAATACGTCTACCTGGCCCGCCCGGACACCTCCATCGCCGGCCGCAGCGTGCACGGCACCCGCGTGGAGATCGGTAAGCGGCTCGCGGCCGAGCACCCGGCGGAGGCCGACCTGGTCATCCCGGTGCCCGAGTCCGGCACGCCCGCCGCGATCGGCTACGCGCAGGCGTCCGGCATCCCGTACGGCCAGGGCCTGGTCAAGAACGGCTACGTGGGCCGCACCTTCATCCAGCCGTCGCAGACCATCCGCCAGCTGGGCATCCGGTTGAAGCTGAACCCGCTGCGCGACGTCATCCGCGGTAAGCGGCTGGTCGTGGTGGACGACTCGATCGTCCGCGGCAACACCCAGCGCGCCCTGGTGCGGATGCTGCGCGAGGCCGGCGCGGTCGCGGTGCACGTCCGGATCGCGTCGCCGCCGGTGCGGTGGCCGTGCTTCTACGGCATCGACTTCGCCTCGCGCGCCGAACTCGTCGCCAACGGTGCCGACCTGGAGGGCATCCGCCGCCTGATCGGCGCGGATTCCCTGGGTTACGTGTCGCTCGAGAGCCTGGTCGCGGCGTCCGAGCAGCCCAAGACCCGGTTGTGCACGGCCTGCTTCGACGGCCAGTACCCGATCCCGCTGCCCGACGACGCCCTCATCGGCAAGTACGTGCTGGAGGGACTGGACTCCGCCGATGCGGCTGCCCGGACGGTCACCCAGGCCGGGTACGGTGCTGAGGATGCCGTCCGGCGTCCGTGAGTTCCGTCGAGTTCAGGAGTCCGCTTGCCGTGAGCGAGTCCACCAGCGCCACCTATGCCGCCGCCGGCGTCGACATCGAGGCCGGTGACCAGGCCGTCGAGCTGCTGAAGCCGCACGCGGAGCGCGCGAGCCGGCCCGAGGTGCTGGGCGGGGTCGGCGGGTTCGCCGGGTTGTTCTCGCTCAAGCTCGACCGGTGGAAGGAGCCGGTGCTCGCTTCTTCCACCGACGGCGTGGGCACGAAGATCGCGGTCGCGCAGGCGCTCGACAAGCACGACACGGTCGGCATCGATCTCGTCGCGATGGTCGTGGACGACCTGGTGGTGACCGGCGCCGAGCCGCTGTTCCTGCAGGACTACATCGCCGTCGGCAAGGTGGTGCCGGAGAAGATCGCCGCGCTGGTCGCCGGTATCGCCGAGGGCTGTGTCCAGGCGGGCTGCGCGCTGCTGGGCGGCGAGACCGCCGAGCACCCGGGCCTGATGGGCGAGCACGACTACGACATCTCCGCCACGGGGGTGGGTGTGGTCGAGGCGTCCGAGGTGCTCGGGCCGGAGCGGGTCCGCCCGGGTGACGTGGTCATCGGCATGGGCGCGTCCGGGCTGCACTCCAACGGCTACTCGCTGGCCCGGCACGTGCTGCTGGAGATCGCCCGGATGCCGCTGGAGGGGCACGTCGAGGAGTTCGGCCGCACCCTCGGCGAGGAGATGCTCGAACCCACCCGCATCTACGCCAAGGACTGCCTGGCCCTCGCCGCCGAGGCCGACGTCCGCACCTTCGCGCACGTCACCGGGGGCGGGCTGGAGGCGAACCTGGCGCGGGTGATCCCCGCCGGGCTGCGTGCCGAGCTGGAACGCAGCACGTGGACGCCGGCGCCGGTGTTCGCGCTGATCCAGCAGCGCGGCAAGGTCGACCGGGCCGAAATGGAGAAGACGTTCAACATGGGCGTCGGTATGGTCGCGGTGGTCGGGTCCGAGGACGTCGACCGCGCGCTGGCCGTGCTCACCGCCCGGCACGTGCCGGCCTGGGTGCTGGGCGAGATCCGCACGACCGAGGACAGCGACGCCCCGCGCGCCGTGCTGAGCGGTGACCACCCCCGGTTCTGACCTGCACGTGTCCCGGCGGCTGGTGATCCCGGCCGCCGAGCTGCGCGAACGCTTCTCGCGCTCGTCCGGGCCGGGCGGCCAGGGCGTCAACACGACGGACTCGCGGGTCGAGCTGTCGTTCGACGTGGCCCGGTCGCCCTCGATCCCGGAGGACCTGCGGCCGCGGCTGCTGGAGCGGTTGCGCTCCCGGCTGGCCGACGGCGTGCTCACCATCGCGGCCAGCGAACACCGCGCCCAGCTGGCCAACCGGGAGGCCGCGCGGGAGCGCCTGGCCGCGGCCCTGCGCGCGGCGGCCGCGCCGCCCCCGCCACCCCGGCGCCCCACCAAACCGTCGCGTGGCGCGAAGGAGCGGCGGCTGGCGGCGAAGAAGCGCCGGGGCGACGTGAAACGCGGCCGCCGCGGCCAGTACGGCGACTAGCCCGGCCCCGGGCAGAACCCGGCGAGGTCACGAGCGGCGAGACGCACCGGGCTCCGGCCCGGCGGTCAGTCCAGGCAGAACTCGTTGCCCTCCGGGTCGGCCATGACGATGTGCCCGGCGCCCATCGGCGGGTGCGGCTCGAAGCGTTCGAGGCGCTTCGCGCCGTGGGCGATCAGCCGGTCCGCCTCCGCTTCCAGCGCCGCCATCCGCTCGTCACCCCGGAGGCCGGGGGCGGCGCGCACGTCCAGGTGCAGGCGGTTCTTGACCTGCTTGCCCTCCGGCACCCGCTGGAAGAACAGCCGCGGCCCGGCGCCGTCCGGGTCGACCACCGCGGAGGCGTCGTTGCGCCGTTCGGCGGGCACGCCCATCGCGTCGAGCGCCTGTTCCCACGACTCGAACCCGGCGGGCGGGCCCTGCACCTGGTAGCCGAGTGCCTCGGCCCAGAACACCGCCAGCCCCGCGGGGTCGGCGCAGTCGATCGTGATCTGTACTTCGCGTGCCATGTTCAGTTCGCCTCCGGACGGGTCCGGGTGTGCAGGTGCAGGTCGCGCAGCAGGCACACCTCGGACAGATGGTGGATCAGTTCGCGGTGGATGTTCAGGACCAGCGCCCCCATCGGCTGCTCGGCGAACGGTCCCTCCGCCTCCCCGCACGGGCGCGCGAGGCCGGCTTCGCCGAGGGATTCCACGCCGGCCACCCACGTGGCGTACTCCTCGTCGAGCTGGGCCAGTGCTTCCTTCGCACTGGGCGCGTACTCGAAGGATTGGTAGTCGGTGGGCGTGCGGCCGAAGTGCAGGGCGTTGCGGGTCGCGAGGATACCGACGATCACGTGCCCCAGCCGCCACGCGATCGTGGTGACCGGCGCCGGCTCGGGTTGCGGCATCGCGAAGTCGATGGTCATCGACCCGGATCCGGCCTGCACCGGCGCGGTGCTCGTGCCGCGCGGGCGCACACTCCAGCACCCGGGCGCGGGCTCCCAGAAGTACTCCTCGTCGGTGAGGCCCTCCAGGCGGTCGCGCAGCTGCGTACTCCAGTGCACGGTGATCTGCTCGCGCAGCAGCGGGTTCCAGTTCATGCGGTCAGCTTCCCGCACATTGCGGACAGATACGTTCCGCGATGTGTGGAACCATGGGGTGATGAGCGTGGAAGCAACCACCGAACGGGTGCTGCGGTTGCTGGCACTGCTGCAGCGGCGGCCGTCGTGGACCGCCGCCGAACTCGCCGCCGAGCTGGGCGTCACCGACCGGTGCGTGCGCCGCGACGTGGAACGGCTGCGCGCGGTCGGCTACCCGGTGCACGCGACGGCGGGCGTCGGCGGCGGGTACCAGCTCGGCGCGGGCACCCGGTTGCCTCCACTGCTCCTGGACGACGAGGAGGCGATCGCGACGGCCGTGTCGCTGCGGCTGGCCACCGGTGGCACGATCGCCGGTGCCGGTGAGGCGGCACTGCGGGTGCTCGCCAAGCTCGACCAGGTCATGCCGCCGCGGCTGCGCGCCGAGGTGCGCGCGGTGCACGGGGCGACCGAGACGCTGGTCGGTGCGGGAGTGGAGATCGACGCCGAACTGCTGGTCACCCTCGCCCGCGCCTGCCGGGACGCGGTGCGGGTGCGGTTCCGCTACGCGGGCCGCCGCGGCGCGGAAGCGGAGCGGACGGCCGAGCCGGTGCGGATGGTCGCCACCAACCGCCGCTGGTACCTGATGGCCTGGGACGTCGACCGCGACGACTGGCGCACCTTCCGGCTGGACCGGATGCACGAGGTGGTGGCCACGACCTGGCGGTTCCGGCCGCGGCAGCACCCGGACCCGGTCGCCTACGTGCAGCGGTCGGTCACCGCGGCGCCGTACCGCTACCTGGCCCGGGTGCGGCTGCACGCGACGGCCGAGGAGGTGCGGGACCTGGTGCCGCCGCAGATCGGGCGCGTCGAGGAGGACCGCGACGGGTGGTGCGTGCTGGTGGCAGGCGGGGACGATCCGGACGGGCTGGCCGTGCACGTCGCCCGGCTCGGGTTCGAGGCCGAGATCCTCGAACCGCCGGAGCTGCGCGCGGCCGCCGCCCGCCTCGCCGAACGCGTCGCGGCGATGGCCACCCGGGGTGGGTGAGCGCGCGGACGCGCCGCTAAGCGGCGAGCGACCGGGCGGTCTCCAGCAACCGCTGGAGGTGCAGGCCGCGGTGGACGTCGCAGGGGTGGGTGGTGGTGCCGGTGTCGATCATCGCCGCGAAGTCGTCCAGCATCGCGGTGTACGACTGGCCCGCGCCGCCGTCCTTGCGGCCCAGCGTGCGGTACCCGTGCTCGCCGTACACGACGAACTCGACCACCGTCGGCCGCAGGGGCAGCCGCAGCGACAGCGTCGCCGAACTCAGCGCCCCACCGTCGTGCTCGAACACCACGTGCCACAGGTCGCTGGGGCCGCGGTGGGCCGACGTCACCCGCTCGATCCTGCCGAGCGCGGCGTCGAGCAGGTCGAAGGCATGCGGCCCGACGTCGGCGAGCGTGCCGCCGTCCGTCTGCCGCCACGGCGAGGACGCGTACGGCCCGCCGAGCAGACCGCCCGAGAGCCACCGCACCCCACCGCCGCTCCAGCCGCCGGCCGTGGCGAGCCCGGCCAGCCAGTCCCGGGTCGCGGTCGAGTAACGCAGGGTCAGCATCACCAGGCTCGCCACACCCGCCGTGGACACCGCTGCGACCAGCCGTTCCGCGCCCGCGACGTCGGCCGCGACCGGCTTCTCCAGGATGACGTGCTTGCCGGCCCTGGCCGCCTCGACCGCCAGCTCCGCCTGCGTGGCCGGCGGCACCGCGAACGCGACGGCGTCCACCCGGCCGAGCAGGTCGTCAAAGGTGCTGCACACGTCGGCGTCGTAGGGCTGGGCCAGTTCGCGGGCGGCCTCGGCGCGGCGGGTGAATACCGCGGTCAACCGGGTCGCCGGGTGGTCGGCCAGGCCGGGCGCGTGCACGGTGCGGGCCCACGGACCCGCACCGACCAGCCCGACGCGCAGTGGTTCGTCCACGATCAGCCGTAGGTGTAGAAGCCGCGGCCGCTCTTCTTGCCCAGCAGCCCGGCGTCGACCATGCGCAGCAGCAGCGGTGGCGGCGCGTACAGGGGCTCCTTGAACTCGGCGTACATCGAGTCCGCGATCGCCCTGACGGTGTCCAGCCCGATCAGGTCGGACAAGCGCAGCGGCCCCATCGGGTGCGCGGTGCCCAGCTCCATGCCGCGGTCGACGTCCTCGGCGGACGCGAAGCCCGACTCGACCATCCGGATCGCCGACAGCAGGTACGGCACCAGCAGCGCGTTCACGACGAACCCGGCGCGGTCCGGGGATCGGATCACGGTCTTGGCCAGCGACCCGGTCACGTGCCCGTCCGCGCGCTTGATCGTGTCTTCGCTGGTCAGCAGCGATGGCACCAGCTCGACCAGCGGTAGCACCGGGACCGGGTTGAAGAAGTGGATGCCGACCACCTGCTGCGGCCGGCTCGTGGCCGTGCCCAGCTTCGTGATCGGGATGGAGGAGGTGTTGGAGGCGAAGATCGCGTCCGGTCGCTCGACGATCTCGTCCAGCGAGCGGAACACCTCGACCTTGGCCTGCTCCTGCTCGAGCACGGCCTCGATCACGAGGTCGCGGTCGGCGAAGGACGTCAGGTCGGTGGTGAACGTGAGACGGCCGAGAGCCGCGTCCGCGTCCTCGTCGGCGAGCTTGCCCGCCTTGACGGCACGCCGCAGCGACTTCTCGATGCGGGCACGGCCGGCGTCCAGCGCGGGCTGGTTCACCTCGGCGACCGTCACGTCCACACCGGCCCGTGCGTGCACCTCGGCGATCCCGGAGCCCATCAACCCGGCTCCGACCACGCCCACCCGCTGGATGTCCGCCATCCCACCTCTCCAGTTCCGGCGCCGGCCGAGGCATGACACAGCACACGAGGGCGGGTTCCGGTCAGCGCCGGACCCACCCTCGTGTGCTGATCAGACGTCAACGACGGTAGCCGTCGTCCTCGTCGGCGTACGGGTCGTACGGGTCCTCGTACTTCTCGTCCTCGTCATGAGGATGAGAATTGGAGGACTGTCCTGACAGCTCGCGCTGAAGCGCAGCGAAATCTGTGTCGGGAGTGCTGTACTTGAGCTCTCGCGCCACCTTCGTCTGCTTGGCCTTGGCCCGGCCGCGCCCCATGGCTCGACCCCCTCGCACAGGGAACGGGGCGGCCGGGGGAATCGGCGGCCCCGCATCGTCTCGACAATTGGTTCTTGGTGACACCGTACCCTGTCCGGGGGGTCCAGTGCGACGTGGCTTCGTGTGCTTGTCACGACAGTTGCCGGGATTGCGCCGGTCGGTGGACGCGAGCACGCGTGGACGTGCCACGATGCAACCGTGCTCCGACCGTTCGTGGCCTACCTCCGGGTGTACGAGCCCCTGTCCACGTTCGGCGATCCCCCTCCGCCCGAGCTGCGGAAAGCGGTGGAACAGGCCCGCTTGACCCGGGCGTCCGCCGCCGAGCGCGAGCAGCTCATGTGGCTGAAGTCACAGACCACTACGCCGGTGCGGCTGCTCCCGGGCGAGTTGCCCGGCGGGCGGGCGCTGCCGAACCGCGACGTGCTGGTGCTCGACCCGGCGGAGGTCCCGGCGGACGACGGCGCGCGGGTCGGGCCCGGCCCGCTCGTGTGCCCGCTGGAGGTGCGTGCCCGCTCGGCCGCCGCGCTGGTGAGCTTCCTCGGTGACGCGCACCCGGCGCTGCACGCCACGGTGCTCGACGCGACCGGCGTGAGCGAGGAGAAGCTGAAGGCCAGGGCCAGCTCGGCGCTCGGCGACCTCCCGCAGGCCGCGGTCCACGTCCTGTCCACGACCTGGACCGTGCCGCTGCCGTGGTTCGCGCTGGTCGACCCGAAGCACCGGCGGCTGAACCTCGGCTCCGGCCCGGACGATCCCGAGCGCGAGGTCTCGTGGCGGGTGGCGATGAGCGACGCGACCCGGCGCGTGGCCGAGGCACGTGAACTGGTCGAGGAGACCCTCGGCGACTCCGGCCCGGCCCTGATCCTGGCCGAGACCGAGCGGTGGCTGACCAACTTCGACGCCGGCTCGGCGGTGGAGCTCGACTACGGCGGGCTGGTGCAGCTGATCGCCGACCCGATCCTGGAGTCGGACACCAGCGCCGAGGAGGTGCACAGCATCATGGACGCCCTCCGCTCCGGGGACGTCGAACAGATCGCCGAGTTGTTCACTGATCTGCGCGACTACTGGAACGAGCTGGCCGCCCGCGAACACTTCAACTGAGCACGCGCAGCGCCCTAGCTGTCCTCGGCGCGTTCGGCCGCCAGCAGGTCGTCGACGTTCGCCGAGCCCCGCGCGTAGCGGGCGGCGATCTCGGCGTTCAGCTGATCCACCACGTCCTGCACCTCGCGCCGCCGCCGGGACACCGACTCCTCCTCGCCGCGGTAGTCCTCGAGGGTGCCGGCGAGCTTCGCATCGGACAGCGCGCCCACGTCGGTCAGGTCCGCATTGCCCACCAGCGCCTCGGCCTGGCGCCGGTACTCGCCCGCGCGCGAAGGCTCCAGCTGCTGGTGGCGGCCCGAGCCACGGGCCGGGCGCAGCGCGTTGTCCGACAGGATCGCGGCGAGCTGGTCGACGATGCTGCTCCCGCCGGAGCGGCGGCGCTCCTGCTCCGCCCGCACGATGTCGATCCGGGCGTGCAGCAACCGCCGCAGGTAGGAGAGATCGGTCTCCTCCTGGGCGGCCTCGTCGCGGCGTGCCCGCAGCTGCTCCAGCGACAGCTCGGCGAGGCCCCGCACGAAGGTGGGGTCCAGGACACGGTCGATGCGACGGCGCCCGCCCGGCCGGACTTCGATCACCGGGACATAGTGCTCCATACCCGGCCACGGCGCCAGGGCGGGTGCGGTCACCCGCGCAGCCGTGCGGCCGCCTCCCGGCCCGGCGCGGCGCCCTCCGCGGGCACCGAATCGGGGTCGACCGCGGCCTGCACGACCCGGTCCTCAGCACCGGCCAGCAGCTCGGCGTCCGCCGGTGTGGACCGCTTGAGCAGGGCCAGCGCGATCGGCCCGAGCTCGTGGTGCTGCGCGACGCTGCCGACCCGCCCGACCACGCGGTCGCCGAGTTTCACCGGGTCGCCGGTCTCGGGGTAGATCTCCGGTGAGCCGTCCAGGTGCAGCAGCACCATCCGGCGCGGCGGGCGGCCGACGTTGAACACCTTCGCCACCGTCTCCTGCCCGCGGTAGCAGCCCTTCGCGACGTGCGCGGCGCTGCCGATCCAGTTCACCTCGTGCGGGATCGTCCGCTCGTCGGTGTCGACCCCGAGGCGGGGCCGCAGCGACTCGACCCGCAGCGCGTCGAACGCCCAGCTGCCCGCCGGGCGGGCACCCGCGTCGGTGAGGCGGCGCCACCACCCGGCCAGCTCGTCGCGCGGCACCGCGAGGTCCACCCCGGATCGGCCGGGCCACGGCATGCGCCGGGCGAAGCCGCCGCCCACCGGCACCACGGCGTACGGCTCGGCGCCGAGCGAGACGTCCACTGCGGACAGCACCCGGTCCGCGTCCGGGCCGAGGAGCGTGAGGACCGCGAGCTCACCGGTGACGTCGCTGATCTCCACCTGCGACCAGAACTTCATCGCCTCGAGGTACTCGCGCAGCGTCTGCTTGCCGCCCTTCGGCAGCGCGCTGGTGGCCTGCGGCCCGGGATCGGTGTCCAGGTACACCGCCGCACCGGTGTGCGCCAGCACCATGTGGCTGTCGACGTGCCCCTGGCTGTCCAGGACCAGCGCCTCGGTGCCGCTGCCGTCGGCCAGCTCGGTGACGTGCTGCGAGATCACCAGGTGCAGCCAGGACAGGCGCTCCGGCCCGGTCACCTTCAGCACCTCGCGGTGCGAGCGGTCCACCACGGCGGCGCCGCGCACGGCGGTGCGCTGCTCGGCGAACGGGTCGCCCCAATGCCAGGGCACGCCCTGCTCGGGGTGGTCGTCCGGCGGCGGGACGGCGCCCGGCGCGCCGAGGAGCGGAGAAACGAGCGACATACCCCGATGTTAGGTGAGTACGGTGACCGCATGCGCGTACTCGCTTTTCTGGATGGCACCCTGGCCGACCCGGACACCCCGCACATCCGCGTCGAGGACCTCGGGCTGATGCGCGGCGACGGGATCTTCGAGACGGTCCTGGTCGCCGACGGCACGGCCCGCGAGTTGCGCCCGCACCTGGACCGGCTGGCGCGCTCCGCCGCGATGCTGGACATGCCGGAGCCGGACGACGCGGCCTGGCAGCGTGCCGCGCGGACCGTGATCGGCAACTGGTCCGGCGCTCGCGAGTTCGCGCTGAAGCTCGTGTACACGCGCGGCGTCGAATCCGACGGCGAGCCGACCGCCTTCGCGCTCGGCATCGAAATCGACCCGAAGGTGTTGCGTGCCCGCGACGAGGGCGTCGCCGTGGTGACCCTGGAGCGCGGCATCGACCCGGGCCTGGCCGAACGCGCGCCGTGGCTGCTGCTGGGTGCCAAGTCGCTGTCGTACGCGGTGAACATGGCGGCGGGGCGGGAAGCCGCCCGCCGCGGCGCGGGTGACGTGATCTTCACGGCTACGGACGGCTCGGTGCTGGAGGGGCCGACGTCGAACGTCATCGTCGCGCGCGACCACACGCTCTACACGCCGCCCGCGACCATCGGCATCCTGCCCGGCACCACGCAGGCGGCGGTGTTCCGCGCGGCCGAGCGGGCCGGCTGGTCGACGAAGATCGAGACGATCCGCACCGCGGACCTGGCCGGCGCCGACGGGGTGTTCCTCGCGTCCTCGGTGCGCAAGCTGACCCGGGTGCACACGCTGGACGGCACCCCGCTGCCGGACTCCTCGGCGATCCACGCCGAGCTGGCCCAGGGCTACGAGGACCTCTACGCCTAGGGGCGGAAACGAACCGTCGTGCCCGGCCGGGCCTGCGCGAGCGCCGGCAGCGCGCGGGGCACGGCCACGGCGATCACCGGGTACCCACCGGTCGTGGGGTGGTCGGCGAGGAACACGACCGGCAGCCCGTTCGGCGGCACCTGGATCGCGCCGGTGATCACGCCCTCGCTGGGCAGTTCGGCACCGTCGCGCTCGGCGGTCCGCCGCAGGGCGGGGCCGTCCAGGCGCAGGCCGACCCGGTTCGACTCGCTGGTGACCGTCCAGGGCACGGACAACTGGTGGGCGGCCGCACCGAACCAGTCGTCCCGCGGGCCGAGAACCACCGGGACCAGCAGCTCGGCAGGGTTCGGCGGGGCGGTGACGGTGTCGGCGCCGGCCGGGATCCCGTGCGGCGCGCCCAGCGGCAGCACGACGCCCGGTTCCAGTGGTGGCGGGCCGATCCCGGACAGCACGTCTCGGGAGCGGCTGCCCAGCTCGGGTTCGACGGCGATGCCGCCGGAGACCGCCAGGTAGCAGCGGAGACCGGTGTCCGGCCGCCCGATGGTCAGGGTCTGCCCGGCGGCGAGGTGGACCGGCAGGTGCGAGCCGGCCGGGCGGCCGTCGACCGCCACCGCGACCGGCGGGCCGGTGACGGCGACCGTGCAGGACGCGTGGGCCGTCACGGCGAGCCCGCCGAGCAGCGCCTCGATCCCGGCCGCGTTCTCCGGGTTGCCCGCCAGGCGGTTGGCCAGTCGCAGCGCCGGCACGTCGAGGGCACCGGAGGGTGGCACGCCGAGGTGGCCGTGCCCGGGCCGGCCGAGGTCCTGGACGAGCGCGAGCGGCCCGGTCGCGACCACCTCCAACGCGCGGCTCACCGGACGCTCCGGAACCGCACCCGGTCACCGGGGGCGAGCAGCGCGGGCCGCGCGGCACGGCTGTCGAACAGGACGGCGTCGGTGTGCCCCAGCAGTCGCCACCCGCCGGGCGACGAGCGCGGGTAGACGCCGGTGAACTCGCCCGCGATCGCCACCGACCCGGCGGGAACGCGCGTGCGCGGAGTGTCCAATCGGGACTGCTGGAGCGGCCCGGGCAGGCCGGTGAGGTAGCCGAAGCCGGGGGCGAACCCGGTGAACGCGACGGTGTAGACCGCGCCGGTGTGCAGCTCGACCACCTCGTCGGCGGTGATGCCCGCGGTCCGCGCCACCAGGTCGAGGTCCTCGCCGTCGTAGCGGACGTCGATCGTGATCTCGTGCGACTCCCCGCCGTCCATGGCTTCCAGGTCGGCCGACTCGACGAGCCTGCGGGCGGCGTCGAGCCCCGTGGAACCGGGACGCGCGGCGATGAGCACGGTGCGCGCGCCGGGCACGACCTCGACCAGATCGGGCAGGGCCGCGGCGACCACGGCGGCACGCACGGCACTCATCTCGGCCAGCGACTCGCACTCCACGAGCGCGGCGTCCGGGCCGTAACGCAGCCAGCGCATCCTCACGTCTCCTGGTGACGAGGACAGCGCCGCCGTGGTGAATCGGCGTTCATCAGGAGGCGGTCCCGGAGCGAGAGGGCGTCCGCGGTTCCGCTACCCGCACCGCCACGCGAACCACCCAGCTCTGATTTCAACCCACGACGCGCTTGAGGTAGAGGGAGACGTGGGGCTGCATGGGCTCGCCGACCATGGCGCGCTCCTCGACGTAGCCCAGGTCGCCGTTGTTGACCAGGCCGTAGAGCCGCTGCGCACCGGTGACCTCCTTGGCCGTGGAGGTGCGCACGACCGCGTCGGTGCCCAGCTCCCAGGACGTCTGGTTGCGCGGCTTGCCGTAGAAGACCTCGACGATGCCGGTGTTGTGCGCCAGCAGCAGCTCGATCGTGTCGTCGGCCTGCGGGCGCCACCAGCCGACCTCGCGGGCGGCCGCGCGGATCACGTTGCCCTCGTCGTCGAGCAGCCACGCACGGGCCTCGTGGAAGAGGAACGGGCGGCCGTCGTGCGCGATGGTGAGCTGCTGGGCGATGCGGCGGGGACCCTCGATCGTCGGGTAGTTGACCTCGCCCTCCCCGCGCCACACGCCGACCAGCGGCAGCAGCGCCAGGCAGGCGTCGTTCAGGTTCTCGCCCTCGCGCAGGTTCGCCGTGTCCACCGGGATGGGCAGGTCGTCGAACTGGGGGAGGTTGCGCCCACGTGTCGCCTCGGCCCGAGCGGCGGCGGCTGCGACGGCGTCATCGCCGGACGTCATCGGTCAGCGCTGGTCGGCGTACAGCCGGTAGACGACGTACACGGTGAACCAGAGGATCGCGATGGCGGCGAGCACCAACAGCGTCGTAAACAGGATCTCCACGCCCAGCAGGATAGCCGCTGCCAGGCACTTCACTCGCCCCGCACCGGCGTGGCGAGCACCACGCCCACGCGCAGCTCCCACCTGGCAGGACAACGGCCACCCCCGCCGTGGCAGCGGGGGTGGCCGTGGTCGGTGGATCGTCAGCCGACCGAGATCGCGACCTGGTGCAGGCCGGGTCCCTCAGCGGTCAGCGACGCCTCACCGTTGCCCGTGCGGTGCAGGGCGCGCACCGTCCAGGCACCGGGCGCGGCGTAGAACCGGAAGTCGCCCTCCGGGGACGCCTGGACCTCGCCCGCGAAGTCGCCGTCCCCGTTGAGCAGGCGCACGTACGCGCCGCTCACCGGGCCGTCGCTGCCGACGACCTTGCCGGCGACCACGACCTGTCCCTGGGTGTCGATGTCCGCGGGCGTCGCCGTCTGCACCGGCGCGCCGCAACCGTCAGCACTCATCGTCACTTCCCCGTTCCGGTTTCGATCGGCACGCCGACCAGCGAGCCGTACTCGGTCCACGAACCGTCGTAGTTCTTGACGTCCTCGAGGCCGATCAGCTCGTGCAGCGCGAACCAGGTGTGGCTGGAGCGCTCGCCGATCCGGCAGTAGGCGATGGTCGCCTTGGACGTGTCCAGACCGGCCTCGGAGTACAGCTCCTTGAGCTCCTCGGCGGTCTTGAAGGTGCCGTCCTCGTTCGCGGTCTTGGCCCACGGCACGTTCAGCGCCGACGGGATGTGGCCGCCGCGCTGCGCGGACTCCTGCGGCAGGTGCGCCGGGGCCAGCAGCTTGCCGGTGAACTCGTCCGGCGAGCGGACGTCGACCAGGTTCTTCGTGCCGATCGCCTCGACGACCTCGTCGCGGAAGGCGCGGATCGAGGTGTCCGGCTCCTTGGCGACGTAGTTGGTGCGCTCGCGCTTGACCTCGTCGGTGGTCAGCTCGCGGCCGTCCAGCTCCCACTTCTTGCGGCCGCCGTCGAGCAGCTTGACCTTGTCGTGGCCGTAGAGCTTGAAGTACCAGTAGGCGTAGGCGGCGAACCAGTTGTTGTTGCCGCCGTAGAGGACCACCAGGTCGTCGTTCGAGATGCCCTTCTCGGACAGCAGGGCCTCGAACCCGGCCCGGTCGACGAAGTCGCGGCGGACCGGGTCCTGCAGCTCGGTCTTCCAGTCGATCTTGACCGCACCGCGGATGTGGCCGCCGTCGTAGGCGGTGGTGTCCTCGTCCACCTCGGCGAAGACCACGCCGGGGGTGTTCAGGTTCTCCTCGGCCCACTGCGTGGTGACCAGGACGTCTGCACGGCTCATGAGAGCACTACTCGCTTTCTTCTTCTCGTGGGTGGACTCGTCAGGAAGCCTGGCTCGGCGCCAGGCGCCGGATCAGGAGGTACATCTCGCAGCCGAGGCAGAAGTTGAACGCCGCGTTGAGGAACGCCGCGAACAGCGCGAACGCCGTCGCGACGACACCGAGCACGGGGATCCCGGACGCGTACCCGACGGTGCCGATCAACGCGAACACGAACCCGACCGCCTGGGCGAACCGCAGCGGCGCCGCGTCCTCCCGCTCCGTCGTCGGCGCCAGGCGCGGCGCCACGAGGCGGCGGTAGAGCACCGAGTACGGGGCCGGCTTGAGCCCGATGAACGCACCGATCGCGAACACGACCGTCTGCACGGCCAGCAGCGGCCACCATCCGCTGATGAGGACCACCGCGAGCACGACGGTCGTGATGACCGCGGCGAACCGGGGTCCGCGGGGATCTACGGCTGGGCCTGCTGACATGTGACCTCCCTGGCAGGGCGCGTGCGAGCACGCGTCGGAACGGAGTGTTTCCGGCGGGGAGAGCGGGTGGGACCCGCTAGAGGAGACACAGGCTGCTGCGCACGCGGCAGAAGTCGACCGCGCGACGTTGCGTCAGCAGAGTGAGTGGCAGCCTGCACACGGTGGTCAGGCTACCCGGGGATCCCTGGAAGTGGGAGGGGTGTCCACGCACTGAGAGCATTCCCACCATCCAGGAAATAAATTCCACCCTGGTCAGCGGACCCGGCGGCCGCGGCGCGAACCCGGTGGCCGCGCGGAACACGTTCTAGTCCGCAATCCGGGCCGGGAGGTGCGGCCGCAGCGCCTCGAGCAGCGCGGGCGCCTTCGGCACGCCCCCGACGCGCAGCAGCTCGGTGCCGTCGGAGCGGTAGGCGATGGTGGTGGGCGTGCGCAGCACACCCAGCGCCTGGGCGACTTCCGGCTGGTTCGTCACGTCGAGCTCGACGTGCGCCAGGCCGTCGGTGCGCTCGGCCAGCGGGCCGAGCAGGGCGCGGGTGTGCCGGCACGGGGTGCAGAACGTGGTGGAGATCTGCACCAGGGTGACCTGGGCGCCGGTGCCGAGCGCCGCTTCGACGGGCCCGGGCAGCGCGGCGGCAGGCGCGCGCCGCGCGGCGCGGACACGCCCGTTGCGCGCCCGCAGCAGCGCGCCCGCGACTCCGGCGACCACCAGCGTGCCGAGCACGACCCAGACGCCCGTCATCAGCTTGTCACCCTCCGGTCGAGCCGCTCGCCCCGCCGAACGTCACGTTCTTGGCCTCACCCTTGATGGTGACCGAGCCGTTGTTGACCTGCACCGCGGTGGGAGTCACCTGGAACGGCAGGTTGCCGGTGTCGATCGTGGCCTTGAAGTTCGGCAGCAGCGCCTGCTGTACAGCTGGGGGAACAACCGTCGTCCCCTTGTCATTCCCGTACTGCAGGCGCGTCGGCACGATCTCGATCCGCGAGCCGTGCAGCTCGATCATCGCGAACGCGAAGAGCTCCACGTGCTGGCCGGCGACCTGCACGTACCCGGAGATGCGGACACCGGCCTTCGACTTGTCCCGGTCCTGCTCGCTCGTGCTGCCCTGGCCCTGCCCGCCACCGGAACCGGTGTCGGTGCCGCTCTGCGCGTCCTGGCCGGTCTGCACGTAGGAGACGCTCGCCGGCGCGATCCGCAGGTCCTCGACCTTGGTCAGCGGGTCCACCTTGTTGATGTCGCTGGCCTTGATCGTCACCTGGGCCTCCAGCCGGCCGATGTCGATCGCCTTGGTGTTGCCGTTGACCAGGTCGGACAGCGGGGCCCGGACGTCGTACAGGTCGGCGGTCACCAGCACGTCCTGCAGGTCCTTGATCGGCACGCCGGGCGCGAACATCGAGATGTGCCGGTAGTCACCGCTGATCGCCTGGGTGCTGAACGGGAAGCCGTCGATCGTGACCGAGGGGTCGTCGCTGAGCCCCAGCTGCTCCCTGGCCTTCTGCGACACCGTGTGCTCGGCGAAGGCGGCGAGCCCGAAATCGGCTCCGACCAGGAGCGCGGCGAGCACCACCAGGCTGATGACGATGCGCCGGGTGCGACGGCCACGGCGCCGCGAACCGGCGGGCGGAACGGCTCGGTCCTGGGTCACAGGTCTGCTCACTCTTCGTGTCCGATCTGTCTCGCGTCGGGGCGTGGGACGGCCTCAGCCTCGGGCAACCAGTGTGACGTCAGTGTGACGGTGGCTGCACAGGGGAGGTGGTTTCCGCAGTTCACCCGCTACCCTTGGGCCGGAGACCAGGGGCGCTCAAGGCTGCGGACTAGCAAGAAGGCGGTGTGGCGATGAGCCTGGACCTGCTCGTACTCACTTCCGAGGCGGAAGCCACTGCCGTCCTTCCCGCCCTTGACCTGCTGCCGCACACGGTACGCGTCCGCGCGCCGGAGATCACCGCGCTCCTCGACGCGGGACACCGGGACGTGATCCTGCTCGACGCGCGCACCGACCTGGCGTCCGCGAAGAGCCTCTGCCGCCTGCTCAAGGGCACCGGCGAGGACGAGGCCGGCACGCCGGTCATCGCCGTCGTCGGCGAGGGCGGCCTGGTCGCGGTCAGCGCCGAGTGGCGCACCGACGACATCCTGCTCCCCACCGCGGGCCCGGCGGAGGTCGACGCCCGGCTGCGGCTGGCCACCACCCGCGACGGCGGCGTCACCCAGGCGGACACCGAGCTGCGGGTCGGCGACCTGGTGATCGACGAGACCACCTACACCGCGCGCCTGCGCCGCCGCACCCTGGAGCTCACCTACAAGGAGTTCGAGCTGCTCAAGTACCTCGCGCAGCACGCGGGCCGGGTGTTCACGCGCGCCCAGCTGCTGCAGGAGGTCTGGGGCTACGACTTCTTCGGCGGCACCCGCACGGTGGACGTGCACGTCCGGCGGCTGCGGGCCAAGCTCGGCCCGGAGCACGAGCAGATGATCGGCACCGTGCGCAACGTCGGCTACAAGTTCGAGCGCCCGGCCAAGCCCGGCGCCAAGCCCGGCGTGACTTCGCTCAACTTCGACCCGAACGAGCTGTCCACCGAGTTCTCCACCCGCTGATCGGGGCTAGCGTTGATCTCGTGCTGACTGTGGTGTGGGTCGACGAACTGGACGGGCAGGCCATCGCCGAGGTGCGCGAGCTGCTGCTCGCCGCCCGCGAGGTGGACGGACGACCGGACCTGGGCCCGGGCGAGGAACTGCCCGGCGAGTTCCGGACCGGTCCGCACCTGCTCGCCAGGTCCGACGGCACGCTCGCCGGATACGCGCACCTCGATCCCGGCGGTGACGCGTTCGGGCGCCAGGTGGCCGAGCTGATCGTGCGGCCGGACGACCGGCGCCGGGGCGTGGGCACCGAGATGGTGTCCGCGCTGGTCGAGCGCGCTGCCGGGGCGCCGCTGCGGGTCTGGGCGCACGGCGACCATCCCGGCGCGGCCGCCCTCGCCGGGCGAACGGGGTTCACGCGTGCCCGCGAACTGCTCGTCATGCGCACCGAGGTGGATCCGGCCTGGCCGGAGCCCCGGCTGCCGGAGGGCGTCACGCTGCGCACCTTCGTGCCCGGCCAGGACGAGCAGGCCGTGATCGAGGTCAACGCGCGGGCCTTCGACTGGCACCCGGAACAGGGCAGGCTCACGGTCGAGGACCTGCGGGCAGAGGAGGCCGAGGACTGGTTCGACGCGGACGGCTTCTTCCTCGCCGAGGACGGCACGGGCAAGCTGCTCGGCTTCCACTGGACCAAGGTCCACCCGGCCAACCCGCGGCGGTTCGGCGGCCGGGAGACGGGTGAGGTGTACGTCGTCGGAGTCGATCCCGGCGCCCAGGGCGGCGGGCTGGGCAAGGCGCTGACCCTGGCCGGTTTGCGGTACCTGCGCGACCGCGGGCTGCCCCAGGTGATCCTCTACGTGGAAGGCGACAACGCACCCGCGGTCGCCGTCTACACGCGACTGGGCTTCACCCGCCACGAGGTCGACGTCCAATACGAGCGGTGATCGCCGTTCCGTTGCGTTAACCCTCCGCCAATGTTTCGTCACAGATCGCGAACCCGCAGGTCACGGGCAGGACACGGCACCCGGTCGAGTGAAGTAGCGCGCCTCACATTCGGCGCCTTGTTCACTTTGCGTTCATCTGTAGAGAGGCGCTTGTCCACCCGTGCTGCCTAGTGTCCGGTTGCGACGAATGGCGTTCCCAAGCTGGAGGACATGAAGTGAAGATCATGCGGCCGATGGGTGCTCTCGGCATCGCGGCGAGCGCAGCCCTCGTGCTCGCCGCCTGCGGCCAGGACCCGGCCTCGTCCGGCAACACCCAGACCTCGGGTGCGGCCACCGCGCCGAGCGCGACCGCGAACGTCGTCTGCGGCGGCAAGACGCCGCTGGCCGGCGAGGGCTCGACCGCTCAGAAGACCGCGGTGGACATCTTCGCGCAGCAGTACGCGAAGGCCTGCCAGGGCCAGATCGTGAACTACAACGCGTCCGGGTCCGGTGCCGGTGTCAAGCAGTTCACCGCGAAGCAGGTCGACTTCGGCGGCTCGGACTCGCCGCTGAAGACCGGTGACGAGCAGAACGCGGCGAACGCCCGCTGCGCCGGTGGCGAGGCGTGGAACCTGCCGCTGGTCGTCGGCCCGGTCGCGATCGCCTACAAGCTGGACGGCGTCTCCTCGCTCACCCTGAACGGCGAGGTCGCGGCCAAGATCTTCAACGGCAAGATCAGCAAGTGGAACGACCCGGCGATCGCCGCCCTCAACTCGGGCGTCAACCTGCCGGACAAGCCGATCCAGGTGTTCTCGCGGTCGGACGAGTCGGGCACCACCGACAACTTCCAGACCTACCTCGAGGCCGCCTCGAAGGGCGCCTGGACGCAGGGCACCGGCAAGGCGTTCAAGGGTGGCGTCGGCAACGGCGCGCAGGGCTCGAACGGTGTCGCCTCGGGCATCCGGGCCGCCGACGGCGCGATCGGTTACGTCGAGTCGTCCTACGTCAAGGACGGCCTGTCCGCCGCCAAGATCGACAGCGGCTCGGGCGCGGTCGAGCTGACCCCGCAGAACGTGGCGAAGGCCCTGGACGCCGCCTCGTTCCGCACCCCGGGCAGCAACGACCTGGCGATGGACCTCAAGAAGATCTACGCCAGCAACACCCCGGGCGCGTACCCGCTGCTGCTGACCACCTACGAGATCGTTTGCTCGAAGGGCTACGACGCGGACACCGCCAAGGCGGTCAAGGCGTTCCTGACCGTCGCGGCGACCACCGCGCAGCAGCCGATCGCGGACAAGGGGTTCGTGCCGCTCCCGCAGTCGCTGCAGGAGAAGGTGCTGAACTCGATCAACGCGATCTCCTGATCCTTGCCTGCCACCCCTGATTGGGTTGCACTGAGTACGTGATGAGCGAGTCATTCGCGAGGCGGACGCCCACCGGGGACACCGGTGGGCGTCCGTCGTCGTCTGGACCACTCCCGGAGGCCCCCGATTACGGCGCAACCACCGGCCACTGAGAACCCCTCGGCACTGGCCACACCGAACCGGACCGCCAAGGTGCGGCCCGGCGACCGCATCTTCAAGAACCTGACGACCGGGGCGGGCGTCTTCGTCGTCGCGCTCATCGGGCTGATCGGCGTCTTCCTGATCGTGCAGGCGATCCCGGCGCTCAAGGCGAACGAGCTCAACTTCCTCACCGCCCGCACCTGGCAGACCGGCGACCCGAACCACCTCCGGTTCGGCATCCTGGACCTGCTGCTGGTCACCATCTACACGTCGCTGCTGGCGCTGATCATCGCGATGCCGATCTCCCTGGGCATCGCGTTGTTCCTGACCCAGTACGCGCCGCGCCGGCTGGCCCGGCCCTTCGCCTACGTCGTCGACCTGCTGGCCGCGGTGCCCTCGATCATCTTCGGCCTGTGGGGCATCCTCGTGTTCGCGCCGAAGCTCGCGCCCATCGCGGAATGGCTCAACAAGAACCTGGGGTTCATCCCGATCTTCGGCTCGGGCAACGTCTACCCGAACTTCCAGGGCACGATCTTCACCGCCGGCGTCGTGCTCGCGGTGATGCTGCTGCCGATCATCACCTCGCTGTCCCGCGAGGTGTTCGAGCGCACGCCGACCGCCCAGATCGAAGGCGCGCTCGCGCTGGGCGCCACCCGCTGGGAGGTCATCCGGACGACCGTGCTGCCGTTCGGCAAGTCCGGCTACATCGGCGCCTCGATGCTCGGTCTCGGCCGGGCGCTGGGCGAGACGATCGCGCTCACCGTGATCCTCTACATCCCGGCGGGCAAGACGTTCGGCTGGAGCCTCAACGACGGCGGCGCGACGTTCGCGTCGCAGATCGCCGCGAACTACGCCGAGTTCAACAACCCCAGGTCCGCCGGTGCCTACATCGCGTCCGGTCTGGTGTTGTTCGTGCTGACGTTCGCGGTGAACCTCGCGGGCCGGTCCATCATCGGCGAGCGGAAGGCGGACTGATGACCAGCACGCTCTCGGAAACCGAACGCCTCGCCTCGCCGCCGGCGTTCCAGCAGGTCAGCCCCGGCCGGAAGGCGAAGAACGCGCTCGCCACCGTGCTCGTGTGGCTGTCGTTCCTGATCGCCGTCGCACCGCTGGTGTGGGTGCTTTTCACGGTGATCTCGAACGGCGTGAAGCGCATTCCGTACACCAACTGGTGGAGCCAGGACTTCGGGTCGGTGCTGTCCGACGAGGTCGGTGGCGGTGCCCTGCACGCGATCATCGGCACCCTGGAACAGGGTCTGATGTGCGCGATCATCTCGGTGCCGCTGGGTCTGCTCGTCGCGGTCTACCTGGTCGAGTACGGCCGGGGCACCCGGCTCGCGCGGATCACCACGTTCATGGTGGACATCCTGTCGGGTGTGCCGTCGATCGTGGCCGCGTTGTTCATCTACGCGTTGTGGATCACCACGCTGGGCCTGCCGCGCAGCGGGTTCGCGGTGTCCCTGGCACTGGTGCTGCTGATGATCCCGGTCGTGGTGCGGTCCGCGGAGGAGATGCTGCGGATCGTGCCGGACGACCTGCGTGAGGCGTCCTACGCGCTGGGTGTGCCCAAGTGGAAGACGATCATGAAGATCGTCCTGCCGACCGCGTTGTCCGGCATCATCAGCGGCATCATGATGGCGCTCGCCCGCGTCATGGGCGAAACCGCGCCGCTGCTCGTGCTGGTCGGCTACTCCGCCTACACCAACTGGGACCTGTTCAGCAACAACCAGGCCTCGCTGCCGCTGTTGATGAACAACGAGCGGGCCACCAACTCCATGGAGCCGGGCAGCGTCGGGTTCGACCGCATTTGGGGCGCGGCGCTCACGCTGGTCCTCATCATCGCCCTCATCAACCTGATCGCCACGGTGGTGTCCCGCATGGTCGCCCCCAAGAAGAAGTGAGCGTTCCGCAATGGCCAAGCGAATCGACGTCAAGGACCTCGACATCTACTACGGCAAGTTCCACGCCGTCGACAGCGTCACGCTGTCCGTGCCGCCGCGGAACGTCACCGCCTTCATCGGCCCGTCCGGCTGCGGCAAGTCCACGGTGCTGCGCACGCTGAACCGGATGCACGAGGTCATTCCGGGCGCGCGGGCCGACGGGCAGGTGCTGCTGGACGGCGAGGACATCTACTCGTCCTCGGTGGACCCGGTCCAGGTCCGCCGCACCATCGGCATGGTGTTCCAGCGGCCCAACCCGTTCCCCACGATGTCCATCCGGGACAACGTGGTGGCCGGGCTCAAGCTGGCCGGCACGAAGAACAAGAAGCAGCTCGACGAGATCGCCGAGCGGGCCCTGCGCGGCGCGAACCTGTGGAACGAGGTCAAGGACCGGCTGCACAAGCCGGGCGGCAGCCTCTCCGGCGGCCAGCAGCAGCGGCTGTGCATCGCGCGGGCCATCGCCGTGCGGCCGGACGTGCTGCTGATGGACGAGCCGTGCTCGGCGCTGGACCCGATCTCGACGCTGGCGATCGAGGACCTCATCGCCGAGCTGAAGAAGGACTACACCATCGTGATCGTCACGCACAACATGCAGCAGGCGGCGCGGGTGTCGGACCAGACGGCGTTCTTCAACCTGGCGGGCGTCGGCCAGCCGGGACGGCTGGTGGAGATCAACGACACGGAGAAGATCTTCTCCAACCCCAGCGAGAAGGCGACCGAGGACTACATCTCGGGCCGGTTCGGCTGATCTTCCCGCGGACGACGACCCCCACGGCTCTGCCCCGCTGTGGGGGTCTCGTCGTCTCCGCCGGGTTCCGGCAGCGGATCAGGTGCGGCTGGGCAGGGTCCGCGGATCCGCCGGCGCGGCGAGGCCGGCCAGGAGCTGGAGAGCGGTCGCGGTGTCGGAACCCGCGGGCGCGCTGTAGATCATCATGGTCAGGTCGGGATCATCGGGGGCGCGCATCGCGACGTAGTCGAGGGCGAGCTCGCCCACCAGGGGATGGGCGAACCGCTTGCGGCCACGGGTCTTGCCGCGCACCGCGTGGCCGGCCCACAGGCGGCGGAAGTCGGCGCTGTGCAGGGAAAGCTCACCCACCAGTGCGGCCAGCAGGGGATCATCGGGGTGGCGGCCGGCGTCGAACCGGAGGTTGGCGACGGTGTCGCGTGCCTTGCTCTCCCAGTCCGGGTAGAGGTCGCGGGCCGCGTCGTCGAGGAAGACCAGCCGGGCCATGTTCCGCTCGGCGGCGGGCAGCGCGGGGAAGTCGGCGACCAGCAGGCGGGCCAGCTCGTTCCACCCCAGGACGTCCAGGCGCCGTCCGATCAGGTAGGCCGGGGCCGTGGTCAGTGCCTCCAGCGCCTGGCGCATCTCGGGACCGACCTGCTGGGGCCGGCTGGGACGTTTCCGGGTGGCACCGGGCTGGGCGAGGTTGTGCAGGTGAGCGGTTTCGTCCGGGTCGAGGCGGAGCGCGCGGGCGACGGCGTCCAGGACGTCGGCGGAGACGTTGCGGGCGCGGCCCTGTTCCAAGCGGGTGTAGTAGTCGACGCTCACCCCGGCGAGCAGCGCCAGTTCCTCCCGGCGCAGGCCCGGCACGCGCCGCCGCCCCCCGAAGGTGGTGGCACCGGCCTCGTCCGGGCTCAGGCGGGCGCGCCGGGTCTGGAGGAACTCGGTGAGCTGCTGTGCGCGGTCCATGTCCCCAGTATCCGCGAGAACGCCGCTGCGGAGCCTGGTCCCGGCAGACCCAGGCTCGGTGAACCCCGGCCGCACGGAGCCCTGGGCCCGTGCGGGCACGCGCCGCAGGATGGATCTCGTTCACCCCGGATGATCAGGAGATTCCACCATGTCGAACACCCTCACCATCGTCGCCGGTTTCACCGCCAAGCCCGGGCAGGAGCAGCGCCTGCGCGACGAGCTGACCGCGATGATCGCCCCGTCGCTCGCCGAGGAAGGCTGCCTGGGCTACCAGCCCTACGCGGACCCGGCGGACCCCAGCCGCATGGTCATCGTCGAGGAGTGGGCCGACAGCGCCGCGCTCGACTACCACTTCTCGCTGCCGCACTTCACCCACGTCGCCCAGGTCCTGGAGGAGATCCTCGCCGAGCCGTTCACCCTGCGCCGGCTGACCGACGTCCCCGCCCAGGACTGAACGAGTGACCGGGCGTCCACCGGAACTCACACCCCGGGGGTGGCCTGCGTAGCACTTGCCCCGGATCCGCTGGGAACTGTCGGTGACGGCCGCTAGCGTCTTCAGACGTGGTTCAGGTTCACGTGGAAGGCGTCGGCGGCAGACTGCCGAAACCCCGGGTGCTCGCGGCGGCGGGGCGGGCACTCGGGGCCATCCCGCCGCCGTTGCAGGTGCTGATCGGCATCGTCAGCGTCCAGGTGGGCGCCTCGCTCGCGAAGCAGCTCTTCGCGAGCACCGGGCCGGCCGGCACGGTCACGCTGCGGTTGTTCTTCGCGGCGCTGGTGCTGCTGCTCGTGTGGCGTCCGGTGCTGCGCATGGGCCGCCGGGCGCTGCCGGTGGTCATCGCGTACGGCGTGGTGCTCGGCACCATGAACGTGACCTTCTACCAGGCCCTCGCGCGCATCCCGCAGGGCATCGCGGTCACCATCGAGTTCCTCGGGCCGCTCGCGGTCGCGCTGGCCGGTTCGCGGCGCTGGCTCGACGTGCTGTGGGCGGCGCTGGCGGCGGGCGGTGTCGTGCTGCTCGCCGAGACGCGCGGCGACCTCTCGCTGCTCGGCATCCTGTTCGCACTGGTCGCGGGCGCCTGCTGGGGCCTGTACATCCTGCTGTCCGCGTCCCTGGGCAAGCGCACCGAAGAGGGCAAGGGCCTCGCGCTCGGCATGGCGGTCGCCGCCGTCGCGGTGATGCCGGTGGGCGTCGTGGAAAGCGGCGTGAACCTGCTGTCGCCGTGGGTGCTGCTCATCGGGCTGGCCGTGGCGCTGCTGTCCTCGGTCATCCCGTACTCGCTGGAACTGGAGGCGCTGCGGAAGATCCCGCCGCGGGTGTTCGGCATCCTGATGAGCCTCGAACCGGCCGTCGCCGCGTTGTCCGGGCTGCTGGTGCTCGGGGAGGCGCTGCACCCGTTGCAGTGGCTCGCCATCTGCTGCGTCGTCGCGGCCTCGATCGGGGCCACCCGCTCGGTGCGGGACGCACCCTGAACCCGCTGGGTAGGCTGGTCGCATGACCGTGCTCGACGAGGTCGGCCGCTCGGCCGCGCTGCTCCGGGCGCTCCAGCGTGAGCTCATGGTCTACAAGTTCGGCATCGACGAGCTGATGACCAAGCTGCGGATCCTGTCCGAGGAGTTCGACTTCGCGAACCAGCACGACCCGATCGAGCACCTGGCGAGCCGCGTCAAGTCGCCGGAGGCGATCCTCGACAAGCTGGCCCGCAAGGGGCTCGACCCGCGCGTCGAGACGATCCGCGAGCACATCGAGGACGTCGCCGGCATCCGCGTGGTGTGCCCGTTCGTGCCCGACGTCTACCTGGTCGCCGAGATGCTCGGCCGTCAGGACGACGTCGAGATCGTGCGGACCAAGGACTACATCGCCGCGCCCAAGCCGAACGGCTACCGCAGCCTGCACCTGATCGTGCGGATCCCGGTGTTCCTGTCCGACCGGGTCGAGCGGGTCAAGGTCGAGATCCAGATGCGCACGGTCGGGATGGACTTCTGGGCCGCCGTCGAGCACAAGCTGTTCTACAAGTACGCCGGCACCGCGCCGGCCGACTTCGCCGACGAACTGCGTGCGGCGGCGGAAACCGCGGCGGACCTGGACGCCCGGATGACCGCCCTGCACCAGCGGTTACCGGGCGGTCAGTCCTAGTCCGTGTTTCAGAGCTCCTCGTCGTGGGCGTAGCCCGGCATCTTGCCGGTCGCCACGAACACCATCCGCTTGCCGACCGACACCGCGTGGTCGGCGAAGCGCTCGTAGAACCGGCCGAGCAGCGTGATGTCGACCGCGGCCGCGACCCCGTGCTGCCACTCCTTGTCCATGATCACCGTGAACAGGTGGCGGTGGATCTCGTCGACGCGGTCGTCCTCCTCCTCCAGCGCACGGGCCGTCTCGACGTCCCGGCTCTTGATGACGTCGGCGACCTTCTCCGCGAGCCGGACGTCCAGCTCGCCCATCTCGGCGAAGTACTCCCGCACCGGCTCGGGCAACGTGGCCTGCGGGTGCCGGCGGCGGGCGGCCTTGGCGACGTGCAGGGCCAGGTCGCCCATCCGCTCCAGGCTCTCCGCGGCGTGGATCACGGCCAGCACGGTCCGCAGGTCCGTCGCGACCGGCGCCTGCAGCGCCAGCAGGGCGTACGCCTTCTCCTCGCTCTCGGCGCGGGCGTCGTCGATCTTCTGGTCGTCGCCGATCACCTGCTCGGCCAGGGACAGATCGGCTTCGAGCAGTGCCTGGGTCGCCTTCTGCATGGCGGCCGCGGCCTGGAGCGACATGTCCGCCAGGTTCGCGGCCAGGTCTTCGAGTTCGACGTGGTAAGCCTCGCGCATGGCCACACTCTACGACCCGATCAGGGCAATCGCCGCATCGCGAAGTGAACCGAGCATGAACCAGTGCTAACGAGTTGTCACGAGTCCGACGAGCGCGAACGTGTCGACTTCGCCGGGGTGGGTGTCGGGGACGGGATCGGGGTCGACGACGGGTGCGCGGCTTCGTATTCGGGCGAACCGGGCAGCGGGGTGTTGTCGATCAACGCGTGGAACAGGTCCCGCGACTTGGTCTCCAGCAGCACCTCGTTGCCGCGGGCGTTCGACTCACCCGTGGTCGGCACGGTGAGGAACGTGAGCTTGCTGGGGTCCAGGCCCTTCATCGACTGGGCCAGCGTGAGCATCTGGTCGACGCCGATGTTGTCGCCGAAGGTGGCCCGGGCGAAGGCGGTGACGAAGTTCGTCAGCTGGGTCGGGTCGGTGATGACACCCTGGGACATCGCCTTCCGCAGCAGCGCGGAGATGAAATCCTGCTGGCGCTTGATCCGGCCGTAGTCCGAGGTCGGGTCGCCCTGGACGTGACGGGCGCGGACGAAGCTGAGCGCCTGGTCGCCGGAAATCGTCACGTCACCGGTCTGCGAGATCACCATCCCGAGCACGGAGTCCTTGATCGGTTTGTCGACGTGCACCGTCACGCCGTGCACGGCGTCGACCATGTCCTTGAACCCGCCGAAGTCGATGCCCACGAAGTGGTTGAGGCGCATCCCGGTGAGCTGCTGCACCCACTTGGTGAGGCACTTGGGGCCGCCGACCGCGTAGGCGGTGTTCAGCTTCACCTTCGTCGCCGCCGGGACGACCTCGGCGGTGTAGTGCCCGGTGTTCGCGTCGTAGCGCTCGCACGCGGGGCGGGAGATCTCCAGGTCGCGCGGGAAGGACACGACCACCACGCGCTTCCGGTCGGCCGGCACGTGGGCGAGCATCACGGTGTCCGAACGGGCGCCGCCCACCGCGTCGGCGTCGCCGACGTTCTCCTCCGCGGTGGCGCCGGCGCGGGTGTCGGAGCCGACGATGAGGAAGTTCTCGTCGCCGGTCTGGCCGGCCGCGTTCTGGATGTCCGACGAGTTCTCGTCGAGGGCGGCGATTTCGGTGAACTTGCTGTTGAACCAGGTCTTGGTGCCCCACAGCGCGCCGGTGGCCAGGAAGATCAAGCCGGCGAGCACGGCGCAGGCGATGCGGGTGATGCGGATCGACCGCTCGCTGCGGCGCTGCTTCTTCTCCTGCAGGCGCGTCTGCGGCGCGGCCTGCTCGTCGTCGGCGCTCTTGACCGGCGCGACGACGCGCTGCAGACGGGTGCGGGTCTGCTCGATGAGCGCCACCGGCCGCGCGATGAGCCGCTCGCGGCGCTCCTGGCGCTTGGCCTCCTCGGCGGCGAGCTCCTCATGGGCGGCCGCGAACCGGGCGAGGGTGTTGTCGATCTTGCGGCGGACCTTGGTGTGGTCCCCGACCGGCTCCAGCTCGTCGGTCATGGTCAGCCGGTCGGCTGGCGTCACCGGGCGAGCGCGCGGCGGGCGCCGGGGTCCGTTCGGCCGTCCCACGGCCTCCGCGAGCTGGGTGGCTTCGGCGGCCGCGTCGGACGCGGCCGGCTCCGGATCGTCGCCGGGACGCCGGTTGGCGGGCGGGGGCGTGGCCGGCCCGGGACGAGCCCGGGGAGGCTCCGCCCGGCCGGACGGCTGGGACGTCTCGAGCGGATTCCCGCCCGGACGATCGTCGGCGTCGTCCCCGGGCGGCTCGGCGAAGCCACTCGGGTGGCGCCCGTCTTCGCGGCCGGCCGGCGGCGGGGCGGCCAGGAAGCCGCTCGGGTGGCGGGGGGCGTGTTCGACGCCGTTCGCGAGCGGCAGCTCGCTGAAGCCGCTGGGATGCGGGGCGGGCGCGTCGGCGCCGTTCACCGGCTGCGGTGCCGGGACGAACCCACTCGGGTGGCGGGGTTCGCTTCGGGCAGTGCTCGCGGGGCGGACGGGAGCGTCGGCGCCGGTCACGTGCGGGGCCTTGGCGTAGCCGCTCGGGTGGGGGCCGGGTGCGTCCACGCGTGCCGGGGGCGGTGGCGCATCCGGAGCGCTGTTCGGGCGGCGGAGCGGGGCGGCGGGGGCGTCCGCACCGTTCACCGGCGGCGCCGGGGCGAAACCGCTGGGGTGGCGCGGCTCGGCACCAGGAACGCCCGGCGCGGCTGCGGTTCCGTTCGCCGGCGGCCGTTCGACGAAGCCGCTCGGATGGCGCGGCTCCCCGCTGGGGATGCCCGGCCCAGCCGCTGCTCCGTTCACCGGCGGCGCCGGGGCGAAACCGCTCGGGTGGCGCGGCTCGGCACCGGGAACCTCGGCACCGTTCACCGGCGGACGCTCGACGAACCCGCTTGGATGGCGCGGCTCGGCACCAGGAACGCCCGGCGCAGCCCCCGTGCCGTGCACCGGCGGACGCTCGACGAAGCCACTCGGATGGTGGGGCTCCGCGCCGGGGACCTCGGCACCGGTCACCGGCGGACGCTCGGCAAAACCGCTCGGGTGCGGGCCGGGGGCATCGGCGCGGGTGGATGGCTGCGGTTCGGCGAAACCAGTCGCGTGCCGGCCGGTCGCCTCGGGGCGCGCGGAGCGCTGCGGCGTCTCGGTGAGTCCACCGGCGTGCCGCGGCTCGGCCGCACCGGGCGGCTCGGCTACGACCGGCGGCTCCGGTGCAGGGCGCGTCGGCGGGGCCGGGGTGCTCCGGCGCGGCGGGGCGGTCCGGCGGGGTTGTTGCGTCGGGGCCGCTCCGGTCGCGGGACGGCCCGCCGCGGCAGCGCGGCGCTGCGGCGGCGGCTCCGGAGCCCGGGGCTCCGGCCGGGCGGGCGGGGTGGCGCGACGAGCCGCCGGCTGGGGTTGTTCCGTCGGCGCGGTGTGCGCGTTGCCGCGCGTGGCGTCGAAGCGAGGGCGGTAGCCGGTGTGCTGGGCGACCAGGTCGGAGACGTTGATACCGCCCTGCGAGTCCAGTGAACGCCGGCGGCGCCGACCGGTGGAACCGTCGTCGTCGGCTCTGTGACCGGGGCCTTCGGCGTGGTCGTCTGGCACCCGGTCTCCTTCCGTCGGTCACGCCGGCCCGCCGGGAGGGGACCGTCTCAGTGATCATCGCCGGGACGGCGAGCATCGTTATCGTAGAGATACTCTTGGATCCTGACGACACCCTCCTGCTGAATTTTTTACCTAGCGTGCGGCAAAGCGGGTCGAGTGCGACAAACGGGGTGATGCGGCGCACCGGCAAAACGGGGAATCCCACTCCGGTCATTACGGACAGTGCTCGAGGACGCGGACGCCGCCGCGTTCCCGATAAGCCACCCGGTTGCGCCCCGCGTGCTTGGCGGCGTAAAGGAGGTCGTCCGCCATCCGCAGCTGCTCCGGCCCGCTCACCGGCTGGTGCGACAACCCGACGCTGACCGTCACACCGAGCCCCGGGCAGATCTCCGACCAGGGATGTTGCGCCACCCGCCGCCGGGCGAACTCGGCGATCCGCAGCGCGGTACCGGGCTGGACCTCGGGCAGCACGAGCATGAACTCCTCGCCGCCGTAACGCGCGCAGAATCCGGGTGCCGGCACGCCCTCCCGCAACAGCTCCGCGACCCGTCGCAGCACCTGGTCGCCGATGAGGTGACCGAACGTGTCGTTGACGCGTTTGAACAAATCAATGTCGATCAACGCCACCGCCAGCGGCGTGCGCGCGTCGCCGAGCAGGTCCGCGAGCCGGTTGTCCAGGTAGCGCCGGTTGTAGACGGCCGTCAGCGCGTCGCGCAGGCTGTCCTCACGGGCCTCGGCGCGTTCGCGGCGGAGCTGGTCGAACTCGCGGCGCAGCTGCTCGGGAATGGGCGAACGGGAACTGACCGCGATACCCAGCGCGGTCCGCAGGTGCTCGTAGGCCGTCCGGAAGTCGCCCTGCGACGCGTGCAGCTCCGCGATGGCCTCGTGCAGACTCAGCAGGTCGGCTTCATCCGGCCGCGCCCGCCGTGCGGTCACCCGTTTCACCTCCTCACTCCCAGTCTTCGTCCGCTTGCCGGCGTGGCTTGAGGAATTGGTACTGGCGCGCACGGAAATCGCTCGATGTGACGACCGGGGGCGAACGACGTGTCCGTTTTCCGCCAGCCGCCTGGACTGCCGCTCGGGAAGCTGGACTCGTGACACACGTGGAAATCGAGCCGAACATCCTGTACTTCGGCACGCCGGTGGTGCTCGTCAGCACGGCCGACGCGGACGGAAACCCCAACCTCGCCCCGATCTCGTCGGCGTTCTGGCTGGGCTGGCGCGGGGTGATCGGTGTGGGCGCCAGTTCGCAGACCGTGCGGAACCTGCGGCGCACCGGGGAATGCGTGCTGAACCTGCCGTCGGCGCACCAGGCGGACGCGGTGGACCGCCTCGCCCGCACGACCGGGACGACCCCGGTGCCGGAATCCAAGCTGCGCCGCGGATATCGCTACGAGCCGGACAAGTTCTCCCTCGCCGGCCTGACGCCGGTGCCGTCGTCGACGGTCGCGCCACCACGCGTCGCCGAATGCCCGGTGGCGATGGAAACCGTGGTCGAGGCGATCCACCCGATCGCCGCGGACGACGAGGACCAGTGCGGCAACATCCTGTGCTTCGAGGTGCGGGTGCGGAAGGTGCACGTGCACCCGGAAATCCGGCTGCCCGGCACCACCGACCGCATCGACCCGGACCGGTGGCGGCCGCTGATCATGAGTTTCCAGGAGTTCTACGGCCTGGGCGGCAAACTGCGCCGTTCCGAACTGGCGCAGATCCCGGAACACCTCTACCGCAGCCCGGACGTCGACCGGGCGCGACGGGAACTGGACGTGCGGCCGGCGGAACCGTACGGCCGCACGCCCAGCATGACGCCTATGGCGTGACGGTGATCCGGTCGGCCGCGGGCGGCGCGACCGGCGAGTGCGCACCGAAGTACGCGATCAGCGCGTCCAGGTCCACCGGGCCGCCGGCCAGGTCGGTGCCCTTGGTGAACTCGGTGAAGCCGTCGCCGCCCCCGGCGAGGAAGTTGTTCACCGACACGCGGTAGGTCGCCGCCGGGTCGACCGGTTTGCCGCCCACGGTGATGCCGGAGACCTTCGAGCCGATCGGCGCGGACGCCGAATAGGTGTAGTGCAGGGTCGCGGAGATCTGCAGGACCCGCGTGCCGGTCGCGGTCCACTGCTGCTCGAGCACGTTCTTGAGGTTCGCGCCGGTCAGCGTGATGGTCTGCATGATGTTCGCGAACGGCTGCACGGTGAACGCCTCGCCGTAGGTGACCACGCCGTCGCCCTCGCCGGCGGGCGAGGACGCGTAGGTGAGGTCCGCGCGGATACCGCCCGGGTTGGTCATCGCGATCTGCGCGCCGTTGGCCGCGGTGGCGTCGAGCTGCGCGTCGGCGATCACGTCCCCGAGCGTGGACTCGCCCGACGCCGCACCGGCCGCCTTGAGGTCGGCGGTGATCGTGCCGATCCGCTTGTTCGCGATCGGCGCCGCCTTCGTCACGGCCTCGCCGACCAGCTTCGCCGCCGCCGGGTCCGGGGTGACGTCGCGGGTGACGACCTCGTTGTGCGCGACGGTCGCGCTGCGCACCACGTCCCGGGTCCGTTTGTCGATCTTGAGGTCCACGACCGACAGCAGACGGCCGAACGACAGGCCCTGGACGACCGGGCGCGGGTTGCCGGCCGGGTCCGCGATCTGGCAGTTGTACTGCTGGTGGCTGTGGCCGGTGAAGATCGCGTCCACGCTCGCGGAGACGCTCTTGGCGATCCGGGTGGCCGGGCCCGCGTTGACGCGGCAGTCGTCGGGGCCGCCGGTGGAGTTGTCGCCCTGGTGCAGCAGCACGACCTGCGCCTTGACGCCGAGCCGGTCGAGCCAGCCTGAGGTGCGGTTGATGGCCTCGACCTCGTCACCGAACTCCAGGCCCTTGATCGCCTCGGCCGAGACGACGGTGGGCAGGTCCTTCAGGGTCGCGCCGATGATGCCGATCGGCTGGCCGCCGGAGACCTTCACGGTGAACGGCAGCAGCGCGGGCGCGCCGTTGTCGAAGGCGACGTTGGCGCCGAGGAACGGGAACCTGGCGCCGGTGTAGGTGTCGCGGAACTGGCAGCCGTCGGTCGGGTGGCAGCCGCCGAACTGCATCCGCTGCAATTCCCGGTAGCCCTCGTCGAACTCGTGGTTGCCGACGACGGACGCCTGGACACCCAGTTCGTTGAGGAAGTCCACGGTGGGCTCGTCGTGGAACAGCGCGGAGGCAACCGGCGACGCGCCGATGTTGTCGCCGGCGGACAGCAGCAGGGAGTTGCTCACCTCGCTCTCCAGCTGCTTGACGTGCGTCGCGAGGTAGGCGGCGCCACCCGCGGTCACTGTCGCGCCACCGGGCAGGGTGACCCGGCCCGATGAGCCGGCGGGCGGTTCGAGGTTGCCGTGGAAGTCGTTGAAGGTGATCAGCCGGACGTCGGTGGTGGTGGCCGGTCGGGCGGCGGCGGACGCGGGCGCTGCCGCGACCGTGACGGCGGCCAGCGCCGCGGCGGTGGCCGCAACGCATCGTCGCAGCACGCGAGGTGAAGGGGACATCGTTCCTCCGATACGGGGCATACCGGCGCGATCTAACCTTCGCCGCGCAACGATCACCAGGTCCGAAAGGTGGAAGGCCGGTGAAGAGTCCGATACGGCATCGGTCATCCGGCCGAGATGAGAGACCCTCGCTCCGGCTTTCCGGCTGATCCGGCGGGCCCCTTGCCGGCCATATCGTCGGCGCATGACGACGGCGCGGACCACCGCCCTCCACTTCGGACTGATCGGGTTCCTCGCGGTCTGGGGAACGGTGCTGGTCCCGCAGCTGGTGCTGCCGTACGTGCGGTTCGGACGCGTCCACCCGCGCCGTCTCGTCCGGACCGCCGCAGTGACCGGCTACGGATCGTTCGCGCTGGCGGTGACGTTCCTGCCGCTGCCGGCGGCCGGCGCGCGCGGGCTCGCCCAGAACATCCAGCTCACGCCGTTCCGGTGGGTCGCCGACGCACGGCGGGAAGCCGTGCAGGGCGGCGTGCACGCGCTGTCGACGCTGGCGTTCGAACGGATGACGATGAGCGTGCTGCTGTTCGTGCCGCTGGGGCTGTTCGCCCGGGTGCTGTGGAAGCGTGGGTTCACCGGAGCCGTACTGCTCGGGTTCGCCGTCTCGCTGGCCGTCGAGATCACGCAGCTCACCGCGAACTTCGGCACCGCCGCGCACCAGTACCGGATCTTCGACGTCGACGACCTGATCGGCAACACCACCGGCGCCGCACTCGGCTGGATCGCCGCCACGCTGTTCCTGGTGCTGCGATCAGCCGTCCAGCCGTTCGGCCAGCCGCCGCGGCGCGAGCGGGTCCACCTCGCCGAGGCGCGCTAGGGCCGCGGCCCGCTGGTGGGCCTTGCGCCTGGCCGCCCGGCGGTCCTCCCACGTGACTACCGCGGCGGCCGCGAGGAAGACCAGAACGACGAGCCCGAGGACGATCGCGTACTCCACGCCGCCTCCTTTGGCGTCGTGCTTGTGTGGCAGATCACATACCGTACTCGCCTTGTGTCGATTCCGCCACCTTCGCGCGGAGGCCCTGTGGCGAGTGCTCACCGCCGCAGGCGCCACAGCGACACCACCTCCCGCGAGCGGGCCCGGCTCAGCGGGTCCGTGCCCGTGCGCGGCGCGGGCCGGATGTCCAGGCGGCCGGCCACCGTCAGGCCGGCCGCCGTGAAGTGCGCCGCCAGGTCGGCGCGGGTGCGCAGTCCGAGGAGTTCGGCCAGGTCGGACAGGACCAGCCAGGCCTCGCCACCGTCGGTCAGGTGCGCGGCGGCACCGGCGAGGAACCCGGACAGCATCCGCGACCCCGGGTCGAACACGGCGGCGTCCAGCGGCGAGTGTGCCGCGCCGGGGAGCCACGGCGGGTTGCACACCAGCAGATCCGCCCGGCCTGGCGGAAACAGCTCCGCCGGCAGCACCCGCACCCGGTCCAGGCCGAGGCGGGCGAGGTTCTCCCGGGCACAGGTGACCGCGGCCGGGGAGACGTCCGTAGCCACCACGGCGGGCACCCCGCGGCGCGCCAGGACCGCGGCCAGCACCCCGGTGCCGGTGCCGATGTCGAACGCCGTCCGCACCCGGGCCAGTGGCGCCCGCGCCACCAGCGACACGTACTCCTGCCGGGTGGGCGGGAAGACGCCGTAGTGCGGGTGGATCCGCGCGCCCAGCGCCTCGACCGGCACGCCGGTCAGCCGCCACTGGTGGGCGCTCAGCATGCCGAGCACCGTGGTCAGCGGCACCAGCCCGGGGCGGCCCCCCGCGGCCTGGATCGCCGCCCGGGTCTCCGGGGCGCGCGGCAGGTCGATCCGCAGGTCGGCGCCGACCTCGACCAGCAGTTTCCCGAGCACGCGTGCCCGGTTTCGGCGGGACTGGCGGTAGCGGTAGAAGTCCGCGGTCCGGTCCGGCAAGCGTTTGCGCATCGCCGCGAGCAGGCGGCGCGCGGCGGCGAAGTCATCGCGCCACAGCAGGCTCGCGCCCTGCGACGCGAGGCGGACGGCTTCCGCGGCGCGCAGGCCGGCGCCGACTTCGATGAGGTGTTCCACGAGGGGCTCCTGGGTGGGGAGCCGTCTCCGGACGTGCGGGTACGGCCGTCCGAAGACGGCTCGAAGTGGGGATCACAACGGCCGTCACGGGGACGGCGCCCACCAGTCCAGGGCCACGCACACGCAGAACACGCGAGGCAGCCTAGCCCTCCTGCCGCGGCGGGAGCACGCAGAATTCGTTGTCCTCCGGGTCGGCCAGCACCACCCACGGCAGCTCCGGGTCGTCGGACAGCACCCGTGCGCCCAGCTCCGTCAACCGCGTCACCTCGTCGGCCTGGGACCCCTCCACCGGGACGAGGTCCAGGTGCAGCCGGTTCTTCACCACCTTGTCCTCGCCGACGGGCTGGAACACCAGTTGCCACTGGCCGTTGGATCCGATGTCGACGTACTCCGCGCCCTTGCTGTCCTGCCAGCGCTTGACCACCTCGTAGCCGAGCGCGGCCGACCAGAACCGCGCGAGCGCTTCGGTGTCGTGGCAGTCCACCGCCACGGCTAGGATCCGGCTTCGCATGGATTCCTCCCGCCCCACCGCCGAACAGCTCGCCGCCGCGGCGGGCACGAGCATCCCGGACCTGCTCGCACCCGGCCTGGACGTGCTGTTCTGCGGTATCAACCCTGGTCTGTACTCCGGTGCGACCGGTTACCACTTCGCCCGTCCCGGTAACCGCTTCTGGCCCGCCCTGCACGCGGGCGGCTTCACCCCACGCCGGTTCCACCCGAGCGAGCAGGCGGCGCTGCTCGGCCTCGGCATCGGCATCACGAACGTGGTGAACCGGGCCACGGCGCGCGCCGACGAGCTGACGCCCGACGAACTCCGGGCCGGCGGCGCCCGGCTGCGGACGACGGTCGCCCGCTACCGGCCGCGCTGGCTCGCGGTCGTCGGGATCACCGCCTATCGGACGGCGTTCGGCCACCCGAAGGCGACCTTCGGCCGGCAGCCCGGCGGGATCGGCGCCACACGGGTGTGGGTGCTGCCCAATCCCAGTGGCCTCAACGCCCACTGGACCCCCGCGACACTCGGCGAGGCGTTCGCCGAATTTCACGAGGCGGTTTACTCAGAGTAGTTCGCGACACATGCGGGTGAACCCGCGTCACGCGGACGGCCCTCCCGGGTCACACAATTGACGGGTGTCGGTCGTGGCCGGTTCCAGCAGGGAGGATCGGGTCGAGGCGCCACACTGGCCCAGGCGGAACGTTGAGGGAGCGGACCGCCCGGGCTGTGCGTGCCCCCCACGATCGGCCTTGCCGAGACGGAGTTCGTGATGACGCGCAGTAACGACCCCACCCGAGTTCCGCAAGGACCACCGTCCGGCCGGAGCGTGGGTGTCGCCGCTGTCGACCCGGTGCCGATCTACCGCGAGGGGTTGTCCGGACTGGTGCAGCGCACGCAGGGGATGCACTGGGCGGGCCAGGCCATCAACCCGCACGGGGCGCTGCAGCTGGCCGAGCAGATCCACCCCGACGTGATCCTCGTCGACTCCGGCCTCGACCCGCACGGTCACTTGAGCAGGCTGCTCATCGCCGGTGACCCGGCCCTCATCGTGATCGCCCTGGTCCGGGAGGCCAACCGGACACCCGCCTTCCTGCACGACGTCATCGCCGCCGGGGTGCACGCCGCGATCCCGCGCTCGGCCGAGCCGCGCCGGCTCATCGACGGCATCCGGCGTGCCTACCTGGACCGGCGCTACGTCGATCCCTCCCTGGCCACGCTGGTCTCGGCGGCCCGGCAGTCGGCCAGCGCCGCCGCGGTGCGCCGCGCGCAGATGCCACTGTCCCGCCGCGAGTACCAGGTGCTGCAGCTCGTGGCGGAAGGCCTGGAGAACGCCGGGATCGCCAAGATCCTCTACCTGTCGGTGGAGACCGTGCGCACGCACGTCAAAAGCATCCTCCGCAAGCTGAACGCCCGGGACCGCACGCACGCGGTCACGATCGCCTTCCGCGGCGGCATCCTCGTCGCCCAGCCCGACGACGGCCCGGACCAGCGGCTCATGCCCGGCTCGGCCGCTCCCGGGGTCGTGGAGTACCGCTCCCGGTAGCGGATTTCGTGCGTCACAACCGGCTGGATTCACTTGCCGCGGTTACCCACAGGTAATATCCTGATGTTACCGGCCAGTAGGGGACCAGCATGCGCCCAGCCGGAAACCCGATCGACAACGGAGCGACGACATGGGCCACTACAAGTCCAACGTGCGAGACCTCGAGTTCAACCTGTTCGAGGTCCTGAACGTCCAGGAGCGCCTCGGCAAGGGGGTCCTCGCGGACTCCGACGAGGAGACCGCGCGCGGCGCGCTGCACGAGCTCAACAACCTCGCCGTCGGCCCGCTGGCCGAGTCCTTCGCCGACGCCGACCGCAACCCGCCGGTCTACGACCCGAAGACGTTTTCGGCGAAGCTGCCCGAGTCGTTCAAGAAGAGCTACCAGCAGCTCTGGGACGGCGAGTGGTGGCGGCTGGGCCTGACCAACGACCTCGGTGGCCTCGGCCTGCCCCCGACCGTGCAGTGGGCCGCCGCCGAGCTGATCCTCGGCGCCAACCCGGCCCTGTTCATGTACCTGGCGGGGCCGAACTTCGCGATGATCCTCGACCGCAACGGCACCGAGGAGCAGAAGCGGTGGGCGCGGATCATGATCGAGCGCGCGTGGGGCGCCACCATGGTCCTCACCGAGCCGGACGCCGGTTCGGACGTCGGCGCGGGCCGCACCAAGGCCGTGCTGCAGGAGGACGGCAGCTGGCACCTGGACGGCGTGAAGCGGTTCATCACCTCCGCCGACCAGGACATGACCGAGAACATCATGCACCTGGTGCTGGCCCGTCCCGAGGGACCGGGCATCGAGCCGCGGCCGGGCACCAAGGGCCTGTCGCTGTTCCTCGTCCCGAAGTTCCACTTCGACACCAACACCGGTGAGCTCGGCGAGCGGAACGGCGTCTTCGTCACCAACGTCGAGCACAAGATGGGCCTGAAGGTCTCCACCACTTGCGAGCTGACCTTCGGCCAGCACGGCACCCCGGCCAAGGGCTGGCTGCTGGGCGAGGTGCACGACGGCATCGCGCAGATGTTCCAGGTCATCGAGTACGCCCGGATGATGGTCGGCACCAAGGCGATCGCCACCCTGTCCACCGGCTACCTGAACGCGCTGGAGTACGCCAAGGAACGCGTGCAGGGTGCGGACCTGACCCAGATGACCGACAAGACGGCGCCGCGGGTCACCATCACGCACCACCCGGACGTGCGCCGGTCGCTGATGCTGCAGAAGGCGTACGCGGAGGGTCTGCGGGCGGTGTACCTGTACACCGCCTCGTTCCAGGACCAGGTATGGGTTGGTGAGGCAGGCGGCGTCGACCCCGAGTCGCTCAAGCTGGCCGAGCGGGTCAACGACCTGCTGCTGCCGATCGTCAAGGGTGTCGGCTCCGAGCGCGCCACCGAGCAGCTCGTGCAGTCGCTGCAGACCCTGGGCGGCTCCGGCTTCCTGCAGGACTACCCGATCGAGCAGTACATCCGCGACTCGAAGATCGACTCGCTGTACGAGGGCACCACGGCCATCCAGTCGCAGGACTTCTTCTTCCGCAAGATCGTCCGCGACAAGGGCCAGGCGCTGGGCTACATCGCGAACGAGATCAGCCGGTTCCTGGAGAACACGGGGTCCGAGTCCGAAGCCCGGCTGAAGAACGAGCGTGAGCTGCTCAAGCGTGCCCTGGAGGACGTGCAGGGCATGCTCGGCGCGATGATCGGCTACCTGACCTCGTCGCAGGAGGACGTGCGGAACCTGTACAAGGTCGGCCAGCACACGGTGCGCTTCCTGATGTCGGCGGGTGACCTGCTGGTCGGCTGGCAGCTGCTGCGCCAGGCCGAGGTGGCGCTGGCCAAGCTGGACGGTGCCCCGGCCAAGGACCAGGCGTTCTACCAGGGCAAGATCGCGGTGGCGTCGTTCTTCGCCAAGACCGTCCTGCCCGAGCTGACCGCCCGTCGGGCGATCATCGAGGCCGCCGACAACGACCTGATGGAGCTCCCGGAAGCGGCGTTCTGACCCTCCACCGGTACCTGGCGAAGGGCCCTGCACCCGCGGGTGCAGGGCCCTTCACACGTCCAGGGAGAAATTCCGGCCGCGATGTCGAGATCCCGTGACACGCTCCGTCCCCGGAGTGAACGCGACCAGAACGGCTCGCACCACACCGAGACGAACACGGAGATCACGATGGCCAAGTACCTGTTGCTCAAGCACTACCGCGGCGCGCCGGCTGCGGTCAACGACGTGCCGATGGACCGGTGGACGCCGGCGGAGATTTCGGCGCACATGCAGTACATGCGTGAGTTCGCCGACCGGCTGGAGGCGACCGGCGAGTTCGTCGACGGGCAGGCGCTGGCGCCGGAGGGCACCTGGGTCCGCTACGACGGCGAGGGCCGCCCGCCGGTCACCGACGGCCCGTTCGCCGAGACCAAGGACCTCATCGCGGGCTGGATGGTGATCGACGTCGACGGCTACGACCGCGCCGTCGAACTGGCCGGTGAGCTGTCCGCGGCACCGGGCGCGGGCGGCAAGCCGATCCACGAATGGCTCGAACTGCGTCCCTTCCTGACCGAGCCGCCCACCATCACCGAGTGACCGCGCCGATGGCCGGGGGCGCTGCCGCGGGCGGTGCCCCCCGGTCAGGACCAGGCGGGGTAGGACGGGGCCAGCGCGGCGTAGCGCTCGGACCACGCCGGCGGTTCCACGCCGGCCAGGTGCGCGTCCAGCCGGTCGAAGAAGGCGTGCGTGCCGGGGATGAACCCGCGGGCGTCCCGGACCGACAGCCCCCGGTGGGTGAACTTGAGCAACGTCCCGGTGGGCGTCTCGGACAGCTCGTAGCGCACCACGCCGTCGGAGACGATCCGCTGGTGCCACTCGTGCTCGAAGACGTGCGGCGGGGCCCACACCCGGATCCGGCCGGCCATCCGCTTGGCGTCCGCGGCGACCGGCGGGTCCTCGGGCAGCATCTCGATGGTGCCGGCCTCGACGTCCAGCACCGTCGCGCCGAACCACGCCCGGCGCTGGTCCGGATCGGTGATCGCGGCCCACACCGCCTCGATCGGATGGGGCAGGTGGCGCTCGAAGCGGATGACCGCCTCCGCACCGTCGATGTCGATGATCCCGTGGGTCATTCCTGGTGTCCTTCCTGGTTGCGCGCCAGGTGGCGCTCGAGGGAGTCGAGGTGCCGCGCCCAGTAGCGGCGGTACCGGCCGAGCCACTTGTCGATCTCGGCCAGGCCGTCCGGGCGCAGCGCGTAGATGCGCCGCTGCCCGTCCGGGCGCACCTCGACCAGGCCGACCTCGCGCAGGATCCGCAGGTGACGCGACACCGCGGGCTGGGTCAGCCCGGGCAGCGCCGCGACCAGGTCACCGGCGGCGAGCTCGCCCTGCGCCAGGAGGTCCAGCAGGGTGCGCCGGCTGGGCTCGGCAACCGCTTCGAAGACGTCCACGCCCCCAAGTATCAGCACAACCGTATATAACTGTCAACAAATATATTGGTTTGAAAGCAGCGGGCGAAGGTACTCCCTGAGCACATCGAAGCTAAGGAGTTGCGATGACAATCGGTGGAATCATCAGCGCGATCATCGTCGGTCTCATCATCGGCGCGCTCGGTCGCCTGATCGCTCCTGGCAAGCAGGGCATTCCGATCTGGCTCACGATCATCATCGGTATCGTGGCGGCCTTCATCGGCACGGCGATCGCCCGCGGCATCGGCTACGCGGACACCAAGGGTTTCGACTGGCTCGAGCTCATCACGCAGGTGGTGATCGCCGCGATCGGCGTCTCGCTGGCGGCCGGGGTGTACGGCCGTCGCAACATCACCAGGTAACGGCACACGAGAACGTGCCCGGGAAGGTCCGCCGTTCCCGGGCACGTTTCCGTGTTCAGGATCGGAACGCCGCGCAACCGGCGGCCACGAACGACGGCTCGGGCGAGCGCCACAGCACCTCGGCCCACCGGTTGTCGGTGACCTGCTTGCCGCCGGAGCCGACGCAGGTGTAGGTGCCCCCGGTGACGAGCTGCCCGCAGGGCCGGTCCCGCTCCGGCGTGTGCACGCAGGTCGTGTAGTTCGTGCAGGTCAGCGTGTGCAGCAGGGTGGACCCGACGTCCGCGCCGGCGCGGATGTTCAGCTTGCACCCGTTCTGCGGCGAGGCGTGCACCAACACCGGCTCGGGCTCGGCGGCCACGGCAGCCGCGGGCAGCAGCACGACCGTCACGCACGCACCGGCCAGGGCCAGGAACTTCTTCACGGACATCCTCCCTCTCTCGGACAGCGGTGACGGAGAGTATCGGATCGTGCGCGTACTGGCTTCGCCGGTAGGTTCGGCCGATGGATCTCGACCACCGGGGACTCACCCGCCTGCCCGCCCTGCCGGCCGGCCTGGAGCACCTGAGCGCCTACGACAACGACCTCACCGAGCTCCCCGGCGAACTGTGGGACCTCGACCGGCTGGCCGTGCTGAACCTCGCGGCGAACCAGCTCACCTCGATCCCGCCCGACATCGCGCGGCTGACCGCGCTGCACACACTCGACCTGGGCCACAACCGGCTCACCACGTTGCCGGCCGAGCTCGGCGACCTGCCGAACCTGGCGCAATACCTCTACCTCTCCGACAACCAGCTGACCACGCTGCCGGATTCGCTCACCCGCCTCGGGCGCCTGCGGTACCTGAGCGCGACCGACAACGGCCTCACCGCCCTGCCCGAGGACCTCTCCGGTTTCCGGGAACTGCGTGAACTGCGCCTCTACCGCAACGACCTGCACGAACTGCCGGAGAGCATCGGTGACCTGGGCGCCCTGCGGGAGCTGCACCTGCGTGGCAACCACCTCACCGAGCTGCCCGCCTCGATCGGCGAACTGACCGGCCTGCGGTACCTGGACCTGCGCGAGAACGACCTGCGCACCCTGCCGGACGGGCTCGCCGCGTTGCCGCTGATCAAACTCGACCTGCGGTGGAACCGCCGGCTGACGGCGCCCGCGTGGCTGGACGACCTCGACGACTGCCTGGTGCTGCGCTAACCCGACGGCCGGTCGCCGCTCACCCCGTAGCCGCACAGCACCGCCGGTTCGGGTGCGTAGGTGACGGTGCGGGTGTCACGGCGAACCTCCGCACCGGTGGCCAGGTCGTAGACCACCCGGGTGTCACTGGCGGTGAAGCCGCGGCGTCCACTCGACGGCGTGCAGTCCGGTCCGCCGGGCTGCACCGGCGGCGACCGGAAGTCCGACCACGCCCCAGGCGTGCTCGTCACCCGGTACTGCTTGGTGCCCCAGATCTTCACCGTGACGCTCCCGCCGGACACCGACGCCTCGATCGCCACTCCGCTGCGCAGGCTGTTCGTGAACCGCAGGTCGACCGCCGAGCCGTCGGCGGCGACCGCGACCGCGTCCCGGGCGACCGGGTAGCGGTCCAGGTAGTAGCCGTGCTCGGTGTGCCCGGCATCGGTCAGTCCGGCGAGGTACGCGGCGTTGTAGAGGGTGCTGGCGAACTCGGACGAACCGCCGCCGGGCACCACCGGGCCGGAGCCGTCCTCGTTCAGCGGCGCCGGGACGTAGCCCTGCGCCGGGCTGCGGGCACCGACCCGCTCGTTGAGGCTGAACGTCTCACCGGGGCGCAGGACCGTGCCGTCCACCGAGTTCGCCATCACCTGCACGTTCGTCTCCGCGGGATCGGACAGCGCCCGGGTGGTGAACTCGCCGACGACCTCCGTGACACCCAGCGCGGTCACCTCCTCGGTGGTGGTCTGCGGGCGGCTGGTCTGGTAGCGCACCGTGAGGTCGCGGCCGTCGGGCTTGGTGAGGACGTCCATCAGCGGCTGGAAGGTCTTGTTCCAGTCCACGCTGCGCGCGTCCTCGGACGGCTGGACGGTCGGCACGCCACCGGCGAACACCAGCCGCGCGTCCTTGCCGCGCTTCTCGGTGGCGGCCAGCGGATCGTGAACCGCCTGCTGCAGCTTCACCGGGTCGGCCTCGACCTTCAGCGCACCGCCACCGGCCGGGCTGAACTTCAGCGCGGCGGCGATCTGGCTGGGTACGAGCACCGCGTCGGCGCCGTCACCGTGCAGCGTGACCGGCTCGGCGACCGCGGGCGCGACGAGCTGGTCCAGCGCCGAGTGCACGCCGGCCGAGGTGACCTGGACCGGGGTGAGCGCGACCGGCAGCCGGACGCCCCGCTTGTCCAGCCAGGTGGCCCGCAGGATGTCACCGGCGCCCTTGACGTCGGTCAGTTCCTGCCCGTCGCGCGGCTCGATCGGGTACGGCTGCACCCCGCCGTCGCTACCCGGAACCGGGACGAACCCGATGCTGCCCTCGGTGGGCGGGTGGTTGATCCGCTCCGCGGCCAGCCGCGCGATCGACTGGTGCAGCCGGTCGGGGTCGGTCGAGGTGACGACACCGACCTCGCGCGTGCGGAAGAAGGACAGGATGCGATCGAGCGGGTCGAGCGGCTGGTGCCCGGCCTGCGCGACGGTGGAGGACCAGTCCACGGACAACCCGGACCGGGTGGGGTCGAGCGTGGTGCGGACGTCCCCGGCCTCGACCGGGACCGGCGCGTCGAGGCGCGGTCCCAGGTCCTGGCGCAGTTTCGCCTCGGCGTCACCGCGGCTCATCCCGCCGACCGCGACCCCGGCGACCGTGACGCCGCGCGGGACCTCACCGGCGCTGAGGAGCAGGTCCGTGCCGTAGAGGACGACCCCTGCACACAGCAGGCAGCCGGCGACCATCAGCGTCCGGGCGAGGAAGCGCTTGGCGGGGGACGGCGGAGACTGCACCGGCACGTCGCCGACCTCGAGGAGCTCGCCGGCCAGCGCGTCCTCGGTCGCGTCGAGTGTCTCGTCCAGCAGGAACTCGGCGGGCGGACGCGCGCCGACGGCGCTGGTCTCGGCGGTTTCGGTGGTCGGGGCGGAATCGGGGTCCCGCTCCGGCCAGTACCGGTCCTCCCGGTGCACGCTTCCTCCCGGACGCGCTACAAGTACAGACCCGTCCCGTGCTCCGTACGCTCGGTGGCCACGGCGTGGATGTCGCGCTCCCGCATCACCAGGTACGCCTCGCCCTGGACCTCCACCTCGAGCTGGTCCTCGGGGTTGAACAGCACACGGTCGCCGATCTTCACGTTACGTACATTACTGCCTACACCGAGTACGTTGCCCCATGCGAGACGGCGTGCCACCTGGGCAGTCGCCGGAATCACGATGCCGCCACTGCTGCGGCGCTCACCCTCCTCCGCGGAGACCCGGACGAGGACGCGGTCGTGCAGCATCTGGATTTCCAGTTTCGCCGCGTCGTCCGGCAGCTTCTTGGGTTCCGACACGCCGGTAATGCTACGTGTCGCCAGCGCGCCGCGGAGACCAGCGGTTGCCGGCTCACGCCCCCGCGAGGATCAGCTGGAGGCGGTCCGGGCCGTCGGGCGTGATCCGGACGGGCACGCCCCAGTCCTGGCGGGTCACCCGGCAGACCGGGTGCTCGGCGTCCACGTCGCAGCTCGCGGCCTGGGCCACGACCTGCAGCACGCCCTCGGTGTGCCCCTCGGCGATCTTCAGCGTCCGGGTCAGCCCGGTGCCGGTGCCCTCGCCCTCGGCCAGCAGCTCCGGCGGCGCGGCGGTCACCTGGAGCCGGGTGGACGGGCCGAACCGGTCGTCCAGCTTCTCGCCCGGCGGCGGCGTGAAGACGACGGAGAACTCGATCGCGCCCGGCGCCAGCTCGGTCGGCGGCCGGCGCACGGCCAGCGCGTCCCCGGTCACCTGCTGAGCCGCCTCGGCGGACGCGGGCAGGGCGGTCAGGCGGTGGCCGGCCGATTCGACCACCAGCAGCGCCTCGTCGGTGACGAGCAGGCCGGAGGGTTCGGCGAGCCCGTCCGCGATCGTCGCGACCCTGCCGGTCGCCGGGTCGTAGCGCCGGACAGCGCCGTTGTAGGTGTCGGCGATCGCGATCGTGCCGTCGGCCAGGACCGCGACACCCAGCGGGTGTTGCAGCAACGCGTCCGCGGCGGCACCGTCGCGGTGCCCGAACGAGAACAGGTCGGTGCCGACCGCCGTGTGCACGGTCAAGCCGTCACCCGTCTCCAGGTAACGCAGCGCGGACGTCTCGGCGTCGGCCAGCCACAGCCGCTCACCCTGGACGGCCAGGCCGGAGGTCTGCGCGAAGAACGCCTCGGCGGCCCCGCCGTCGCGCAGGCCCTCCACGGTGGTCCCGGCGAAGCGGGAGATCCGGCCGGTGCGCGGGTCGAACAGGCCGAGCGTGTGGTTGCCGGCCATCGCGACGACCGCGCCGTCCGCGGCCGGCCACCAGACGACGTCCCACGGGCTGGTCAGGTCGATCGACAGCGCGTCGCCGTCGGTCTCGCCGTCGCGCCACTGGTTCCCGGTACCGGCCACGGTGGTGACCTCGCCGGTGACCAGGTCGACGCCACGCAGCAGGTGGTTGGCCGTATCGGCGACGAGCAGGTGGTACCCGGCCTGCTCGGCCACCTCGGCGGGCAGCAGCGCCAGCCCGGACGGTTCGGCGAAGCTCGCGACGTCGAAGGCGCCGTCGGCGCGGCCACGGGCGCCGCTGCCGAAGCGGCGGATCAGGGTCTCGCCGTCGGAGGCGAACTCGGCGATCGAGTGGTGCCCGGTGTCGGCGACCAGGATGCGGCCCGCCGCGGTGGCCACGGCCTTGGCGGGGAAGCGCAGGTCGGCGGGCTGTTCCTCGGCCGGCACGTACGGGTTGCCGCCGCGGCGCAGCGTGCCCTGCGCGTCGTGGGTCTCGACCAGTTCCGCGATCACCCGGCGCAACGCCTCGGCGTGCCCCTCGCCGGCCGCGGTGTGCACCACGTAGCCCTTCGGGTCGACGATCACCAGCGTCGGCCACGCCTTCACCGCGTACTGCGACCAGGTGGTCATCTCCGGGTCGTTGAGGACCGGGTGGTGCACCTCGTAGCGGCGCACGGCGGCCTCGATCGCCGCGGCCTCGCCCTCGTGCACGAACTTCGGCGAGTGCACGCCGATCGTGACCAGCACGTCGGCGAACTCCTCCTCCAGCGGACGCAGCTCGTCCAGCACGTGCAGGCAGTTGATGCAGCCCGACGTCCAGAAGTCGAGCAGCACGATCTTCCCGCGCAGCTGCGCCAGGGTGAGGCGCTCACCGCCGGTGTTCAGCCACAGGTCCCCGGCGAGTTCGGGCGCACGCACGCGCGCCTGGCGATGCTCTGGTGCCACGCAACTCCTCAACCTCCGACCGGAATGTCCTTGTTCCCCCGGCTCGCGATGTGGAATGTCACAACGCCGGCTCGCGGTAGGGGTCGTGCTCGGCGAGGAGCTTCTCCAGCCGGGCCTGGTCGACCCGGCTCATCAGGGCCGTGCTCTCCTGCCGGTCGCGCACGACCTTGGCCAGCGTGAAGGCCGAGGTGATCGCGTACAGCACGGCGATCGCGAGGAAGGCCCGCACCCAGCCGTCGACCGGCAGGTAGGCCACCCCGACCGCGACCGCGGCGAGCGAGATGCCGAACGAGGTCGCCGACTGCGCGAAGAACGCACCGGTGGCCGGTGCGGCGGTGGGTTTCGTCATGGCACCACGGTCGCGCGTGAGCCGGCCGATGTCTTGAGTGCTTCTACTCAAACCGCTCCAGGGCGGTGGCGATCACGGCGGGATCGGTCAGCGGGGCGAGGTGGTGGGAGTCGAGACGCTCGACCGGCCAGCCGAGCTCCGCTGCCCGGGCCGCCTCCTCCTCGTAGGCGCCGCTGAGCTGGAGGTAGGCACTGGGCGGGACGTCGGCGTCGGGCACGGGTTCGGCGAAGTAGGACAGCGGCACGCGGGGCAGCTCGGCCAGGAACTCCTCGCGGATGTGCTGGTCGGGCAGCAGATCTTCGATGGTGCCGGGCGGGAACCACCGGTTCCACGGGGGCAGCCGGTCGTCGTCGGCGAGCTCCCGCAAACGCTTGCGCAGCTCCGGCGACGCCGTGTCGAACCAGCTGCGGCCGGGATGCGGAAGCAGGGCGTCGACGAAGACGGCACGCGGGACGGGGATCCGCGCCGCGATGCCGGGCACCAGCGCGCCGGCACCGCTGTGCACGACGAGCACGCCGGGCTCGGTGACGGCACCGGCGAGCTTCGGGTAGTACGGCCCGTCGCCGCCGAGGGCGCCGAGCAGCGACGGGACGGCGACCCGGTGGCCGCGGGCACGCAACTCGCCGGCGACGCGCTGCCAGGTGGCCGGCCCGACGAGCGGGCTGTGCACGAGCACGAAGTCGATCATGAAGACCTCCGGGCGGTCCGGTCACTAGCATGGCGGCGAGGGTCGGGAGGGACTTCGCATGGACGAGGCGGTGCGCGCGGTGGCGGACAGTCTGGACCGGCCGTCCGCGGCACGGGTGTACGACTACTTCCTCGGGGGCACGAACCACTACGCGATCGACCGCGAGTTCGCGCAGAAGATCCAGCGCACGCTACCCCTGATCGGCGAGTACATGAAAACGAGCCGGCAGTTCCTCGGCCGGGCCGTCCGGGAGTCCGTACGGCTGGGTGTGCGGCAGTTCGTCGACATCGGATCGGGCTTGCCCACGGCGGGCAACGTCCACGACGTCGCCGACGAGACACGCCCGCAGCGCGACACGCGGGTCGTGTACGTGGACAACGAACCGGTCGCGCTCGCGCACTCGCAACTGCTGCTGGCCGACAACGCCGATCCCGCCCGGCACGCGGCGATCGCGGCGGATTTCCTCCAGACACCGGACCTGTGGGCACGCGTACTGGACACCGGCCTGATCGACGCCCGGCAGCCGGTCGCGCTGGTGATCAACGCGGTACTGCACTTCGTCAAGGACGCGGACGACCCGGACAGCAGGGTCGCCTGCCTCCGCGAGCGCCTCGCGCCGGGATCGCTGCTGGTCCTGTCGCAGATGACGAACGAGAACCCGCGCGGCGACGAGGAGCGGCAGGCGCTGGCCGACCTGGTCGGCTACTACGAGACCACCACGAACCCCGGCCAGCTGCGCACGGTCGCCGAGTTCGCGCGGTTCTTCGGCGACTGGGAGCTGCTCGAACCCGGCCTGGTGTACGCACCGGCGTGGCACCCGGACCGGGACACGTTGTTTCGGCGGGTGCCGTCGGAGTCCCGCGTGATCGGTGGCGTCGCCCGCAAGCCCTGAGCCGAACGCGGCCCGGGAGAAATCGGGCGGCCGCGCACGTTGACCCGGTATGGCTGTCGTGTTGCTGTTGTACATCGTCGCCGAGGTGGCCGCCGTCTGGGCGGTCAGCTCGCTGATCGGCGTCCTGGGCACCCTCGGGTTGCTCGTGGTCGGCGCGTTCCTCGGTTCGTGGCTGGCCCGCCGGGAGGGCGCGCGCGCCGCCCAGGCGTTCCTCGCCACCGCGCGTTCGGGCCGGTCGCCGCACGCCGAGATCACCGACGGCATGCTCGTCGCGTTCGGCGGGCTGCTCATCATGATCCCGGGGTTCCTGTCCGACCTCGCCGGGCTGGCGCTGCTGCTCCCACCGACGCGTGGCATCGTGCGGCGGGCGTGGCTGCGGCGCGCGGAACGGCGGATGCCGAACCGGCTCATCGTGGTCGACAGCGAGGTGGTCGACAACGAGACCCCGCACCGCCCCATCATCGAGGGCTGACGCCGCGCTACCCGACCCGGGGAATGTCGAAGTAACCCGACAGCCGCACCGCCGGCGCGTACTCGCCCTTCACCTTGACCTTCCCGGTCACGAACATCGCCGCCACTGCCGCGTTCCCGGTCGCCACCCGGAAGAAGTCGTCCGGCGCGATCGTGATCGTGGTGTCCGGGTCGCGTCCCAGTTCGCGGCCGGACACACAGCGACCGTCCTCGATCACGGTCTGGAACCGGTCGTAGCCACCGATTCCGGAGCCGCCCGGGAACCGCCAGCACACCACCAGACTCGAGTACCGCGCCTTCTCCGCGAGGAAGTGGTCCGACATCCGGCGGAAGATCTCCTCGAGGAACACCGTCCGCAGCTCGGGGTGCTCGGCGATGGCTCGCAACTGCTCCTTCGACGCACGCCGCACCAGGTCGGCCAGTGTCTCCGTGGACAACCCGCTCAGGTGCACACCCGCCTCGGCGGTGCCCAGCATGTGCAGGGTTTCGAGCAACTGGATGAACTGCTCCGCGGACAGCTTGCTCAGATCGAGCTCACGCGCGAACGCGTCGACCACTGTGCCGGACACAGGCGGAGAGTCTACCGGCGACCGGGCGAAGAGGTAGCGTTTCGACGTGAAGGAGGTCGGCGTGACGGAAGACGTGAAGGCCCCGCGATCGCGGCGGTTGCCCAGACCGGTGCGGGAACGGCAGATCCTGGACGCCGCGGTGGAGGTGTTCTCCCGCCACGGTTACCACTCCGCGTCGATGGACGAGATCTCCGAGGTCGCCGGTGTCTCCAAGCCGATGATCTACTCCTACCTCGGCGCCAAGGAGGACCTGTTCGCGAAGTGCATCCGCCGCGAGGCGGGCCGTCTGCTGGAGGCGGTGCGCGACGGTCTGCGCTCGGAACTGCCGCCGGACATGCAGCTGTGGCACGGGCTGCGCTCGTTCTACCGGTTCGTCGCCGAGTACCGCGATTCCTGGACGGTGCTGCACCGCCAGGCGCTGACCGTCGGCGGACGGTTCGCCGACGAGATCACGATGTTGCGTTCCCGGGCCATCGAAGTGGTCACCGCGCTGGTGGTCACCGCGGGCATGAAGAAGGGCCTGGGGGACCGGGCCGAGTTTTCCGGCCCGGCCCTCGCGGTGGCGCTGGTGGGTGCCGCCGAGTCGCTGGCGGACTGGTGGCTCGACCACTCCGAGGTGTCCGACGGAGTGCTCGCGTCGTGGCTGATGAACCTGGTGTGGCTGGGGTTCAACGACCTCATCGAGGGCGCGGTGTGGCGTCCGGAGGAGTGATCGTCCCCTCCAGGTGCGGCTTCGGTTTCCGCGCCGCCCACAGCTCGACGGCCCATCCGTCGCCCGCCCGCCATGAGGTGAAGGCGACCTTCGCGGGCAGCAGCACGGGCAGCTTGAACTTCACGTCCACCGTGTACGCCCCGGGCAGCCTGCCCTCGAACGCGGCCAGCACGCGTGCCTTGGTCCACATGCCGTGCGCGATCGCGGACGGGAAGCCGAACAGCTTCGCCGTCAACGGGTGCAGGTGGATCGGGTTGCGGTCGCCGGACACCTCGGCGTAGCGCCGGCCGATGTCGCCGGGCACGTGCCAGATCGCCGTCGGCGACGGCGGTGCCAGCTGCTCGCGCGTGCCGCCGCCCGCGCCCCCACCGCGCCGCAGATAGGTGCTCACCTCTGTCCAAATCGGACCTTCGGTGGTGGTGAACTCGCTGATCACATCGAACTGGCGGCCCTTCTCGTGCGGCCGCAGGTTCTCCGCGCGCACCCGCATGGTGCCGGTGTCGGACAGGCGCACCGGTCGCCGCTGCGTGATCCGGTTCGCGACGTGCACCATTCCCAGCAACGGGAACGGGAAGTCCGGCTGCGTCATCAGCGCCATCTGCAATCCGAACGCGTGCACGTGCGGGTACGTCGCGGGCAGCTCGTCGCTCAGCCGGAACCCGCAGACCCGGTTGTAGGCCACGACGTGCGCGGGGTCGAACCCGATGCCCGCACGCAGGTACTCGGTGTCCGGCAGGCTGTCCCCACCGCCGCGGGTCAGCAGTGCCTTGGCGTACAACGGTGCCAGCTTCGGCGCCTCACGGATCTCCTTGACCGTCATCACGCCCCCAGCAATGCCTGACCGCACACGCGGACCACGTTGCCGTTCACCGCGGCCGACGCGGGGTTGGCGTACCACGCGATCGTCTCGGCGACGTCCACCGGCAACCCGCCCTGGCCGAGGCTGGACAGCCGCCGCCCCGCCTCGCGGATGAACAGCGGCACCGCCGCGGTCATCTGCGTCTCGATGAACCCGGGCGCGACCGCGTTGATGGTGGCGCCGTACTCGGCGAGCTTCGGCGCGCCGTCGGTCACCATCCCGATCACGCCGGCCTTGCTGGTCCCGTAGTTGGTCTGGCCCACGTTGCCGGCGATGCCGGCGATCGAGGAGACCCCGATGATGCGGCCGTTGTCCCGCAGCACCTTTTCCGCGATGAGCTTGTCGTTGACCGCGAGTTGCGCGACCAGGTTCACGGTGAGCACCGCGTCCCACGCGTCCTCGGTGAGGTTGCCGAGCGTCTTGTCCCGGGTGATGCCCGCGTTGTGCACGACGACGTCGACCCCGCCGTGCCGCTCCGCGAGGTATGCGGCCAGCTTGTCCGGCGCGTCCGCCGCGGTGATGTCCAGTTGCAGCGCGGAACCGCCGATCTTGTTGGCGACCGCGGACAGGTCGCCGCCCTGCGCCGGGATGTCCAGGCCGACGACGTGCGCGCCGTCGCGGGCGAGGACCTCGGCGATCGCCGCGCCGATGCCCCGCGAGGCGCCGGTGACGAGGGCGACCTTGCCGTCCAGGGGCTTGTCCCAGTTCTCGATCGCGGGCACGGCCGGGGTGCCGGTGGCACCGACGCGGATCACCTGGCCGTCGACGAACGCCGACTTGGCGGACAGCAGGAACCGCAGCGTCGATTCCACGGCCTCCTCGGCGCCGGCCGCGACGTACACCAGCTGGGCGGTCGCGCCGCGCTTGAGCTCCTTGCCGACCGACCGGGTGAACCCTTCGAGCGCGCGCTGGGCGATCCGCTCCCGGCCGTCGGCCAGCTCGGGCGGGCTGCCCAGCACGACGACGCGGCCGCCGGAGGCGACGCGGCGGATCACCGGGTGGAAGAACAGGTACATCTCACGCAGCTGGGCGGGGTCGGTGATGCCGGTGGCGTCGAACACCAGGGCGCCGTAGCGTTCGTCGCCGCCAGCCGGCCCGGTCAGCACGGTGATCCCGGCGGCCGTGAGCTGGGTCGTCACGGCCTTGCCGAGTCGCCCGCCGGGCGCGGCGCCGACAAGTGCGGGACCATCGAGCGGGGGCTGGCCGGGGCGGTACCGGCGCAGCACCGGCGGGTTGGGCAGCCCGAGCCTGGGCACCACGAACTTCCCGATCGGCGTCCTGGTGAACTGCTGATACCGGTCGGCCATCACGTGCCTCCTCACCGAGCTTACCTACTCGCCAGTAGGTTACACTGTCATCCTAGGCTCGCCACCCCAGTGGGAGGAAAGGTCATGGACGTCCGTCGCGTCGCCATCGTCGGCGGCAACCGCATCCCGTTCGCGCGCTCGAACGGCCGCTACGCCAGTGCGTCCAACCAGGACATGCTCACCGCCGCACTGGACGGCCTGGTGAGCCGCTTCGCCCTGCAGGGCGAGCGCATCGGCGAGGTCGCCGCCGGTGCGGTGCTCAAGCACGCCAGGGACTTCAACCTCGCCCGGGAGAGCGTGCTGGGCAGCAAGCTCTCGCCGGAGACGCCGGCCGCGGACGTCCAGATGGCGTGCGGCACCGGCCTGCAGGCGATCGTCAACGTCGCCAACAAGATCGCGCTCCGGCAGATCGACTCGGCGATCGCCGGAGGCGTGGACACCACCTCCGACGCCCCGCTCGCGGTCAACGACGACCTGCGCCGCATCCTCGTGCGGCTCAACGCGGCGAAGACCGTGGGTCAGCGGCTCAAGCTGCTGACGAAGCTGCGGCCGGGCCAGATCGTGCCGGAAATCCCGCGCAACGCCGAGCCGCGCACCGGCCTGTCCATGGGCGAGCACGCGGCGCTGACCGCCCGGGAATGGGAGATCTCCCGCGAGGAGCAGGACGTCCTCGCCGCGACCAGCCACCAGCGGCTCGCCGCGGCCTACGAGCGCGGGTTCTTCGACGACCTGGTCACGCCGTACCTCGGCCTGACCCGCGACCAGAACCTGCGGCCGGACTCGACCGCGGAGAAGCTCGCCGAGCTCAAGCCCGTGTTCGGCGGCCCGGACGGCACGATGACCGCGGGCAACTCGACCCCGCTGACCGACGGCGCGTCGACGGTCCTGCTCGCGAGCGAGGAGTGGGCCGCCGAACGGAACCTGCCGGTGCTGGCCCACCTGACGTACGCGCAGACCGCGGCCGTGGACTACGTGCACGGCGGTGAGGGCCTGCTGATGGCCCCCGCCTACGCGGTGCCGCGGATGCTCGCGAAGGCGGGCCTGACCCTGCAGGACTTCGACTTCTACGAAATCCACGAGGCGTTCGCCTCCCAGGTGCTGGCGACGCTCAAGGCGTGGGAGAGCCCGGCGTTCGCCAAGGAGAAGCTGGGGCTCGACCAGCCCCCCGGCCCGATCGACCGGTCGAAGCTCAACGTCAACGGCTCGTCGCTGGCCGCGGGGCACCCGTTCGCCGCGACCGGTGGCCGGATCGTGGCGACCCTGGCGAAGCTGCTGCACGAGAAGGGCTCGGGCCGCGGCCTGATCTCCATCTGCGCCGCCGGCGGGCAGGGCATCACGGCGATCCTGGAGAAGTGAGCCCGGGCCGCGCCACGGTGCGCTCGCCCGCGACGCCGGGGATGACGGCGCCCGAAGGCGCCGTCGCCACCCTGGTCCCGCGTCCGCTCGGCTAGACCGGGAGGGCGTCGCGCGCGGACGCGGCGGTCGACTGGATCTGCTTCGACGCCTTGTGCGCCCGCTTGCTCGCCCGCTCCGTCGCCTTCTGGGCCTGCCTGCTCGCCTTCCCGGCGGCGCGGCGGGCACGCCAGCCCAGCGAGGGCTTGCCTTCGGTGTCGGCGGCGGCGATCAGCAGGCCACCGGCCAGGCCGGCGTTCTTGAGCAGGTGGATCAGCTGCTGCTGCTTCTCCTGCGGGTCCTTGGCCTCCCAGAACGGGTGGCCGCCGACGGTCGTCGGCACGAGGCTGCCGACCAGCGCCAGTGCGGACAGCCGCGGGAACTTGCCGAGCGCGAACAGGGTCCCGGCCGCGATCTTCACCCCGGCGTCGATCTTGACCAGGTTCACCGGGTCGGTCGGGACGGCGTCGGGGAGCTTGTCCCGCTGCTGCCCGATCTTGTCGAGCACGGGCTTGATGGCCTCGGCGTGGCCCTCGGGATTCCGCAGGGCGTTGATACCGCCGTAGATGAAGATGCCCGCGAGCATGGGGCGGGCCAGTCGACGCACGATCACGTTCCTCGCCTTCCTCGGGTGCGACATGTCACCCCGGGGATCTACCCACTCCTGCTTCTGTTCATCCCTGCACTTTTCTAGCAACCAGACTAGAGAAAGCTAGAAAAGAGTAGCGACACGCCGATGTGGCAATCTGCGCAAATATCGGCCGCTCGCTAGACACGCCGATACGTTGGCGCGGTGGACCCGATCCGCAACCCGTTCGCCCCGGGCGCGGGGCAGCGGCCGCCCGAGCTGGCCGGCCGGGAACGCGAGCTGTCCGCGTTCGAGGTCGTGCTGCAGCGGGTGGCCCGTGGCCGGCCGGAGCGCAGCCTGGTGCTGACCGGCCTGCGTGGCGTCGGCAAGACGGTGCTGCTCGGTGAGCTGCGTTCGATGGCGGTCAAGCACCGCTGGGGCGCGGGCAAGATCGAGGCACGGCCGGACGCGGAGCTGCGGCGCCCGCTGTCCGCGGCCCTGCACCGCGCGGTCCGTGATCTCGCGGTGCGGCACCGCGCGCCGGACCGCGTCGAGGAAGTGCTCGGCGTGCTCAAGGCGTTCGCGCTGCGGTCCAACAAGGCGGACGCGAAGCTGCGGGACCGCTGGCAGCCGGGCATCGACGTGCCCGCCGCCCAGGGCCGCGCCGATTCCGGCGACATCGAGATCGACCTCGTCGAGCTGTTCACCGACGTGGCCGAGCTCGCCGCGGACGTCGGCACGGGCGTGGCGCTGCTGATCGACGAGATCCAGGACCTGCAACCCGACGACGTGTCGGCGCTGTGCGCGGCGTGCCACGAACTGTCCCAGTCCGGGGCGCCGCTCGTCGTGGTCGGCGCGGGGCTACCGCACGTGCCGGCGGTCCTGTCGGCGTCGAAGTCCTACTCCGAGCGCCTGTTCCGGTACGTGCGCATCGACCGGCTCAACCGGGAGGACGCCGACCGGGCCGTGCTGGCGCCGATCGAGCGGGAGGACGCCGGTATCGAACCCGAGGCGCTGGACGCGTTGTTCGACGCCTCCGGTGGCTACCCGTACTTCATCCAGGCGTACGCGAAAGCGGCCTGGGACGCGGCGCCGGACGACCCGATCACCGTGCAGGACGTGCGGGTCGCCGCGCCCGAGGCGGAACAGGAGCTGGCGGTCGGCTTCTTCGGGTCCCGCTACGAGCGCGCGACCCCCGCCGAGCGCGAGTACCTGCGGGCGATGGCGGAGCTCACCCAGGGCCGCGACGAGAGCGCCGGAACCTCGGACGTGGCCGTCTACCTGGGGCGCAAGCCGTCGTCGCTGTCACCGGCGCGGGACTCCCTGATGAAGAAGGGGCTCGTGTACTCCGCCGAGCGCGGGCACATCGCCTTCACCGTGCCGCACTTCGGGCACTACCTGCTCAGCCGGGCAATGGACTGACCAGCTCCCGCTCCGCCGCGGCCCGTGAGTCGTAGGCGGCGTGCGCCGCGGCGATCTCCCGCTGGTGCTCCTCGGTCCACGTCACCAGCGACTTGATCACCTCGTGCAGCGACACACCGAGCGGCGTCAGCTCGTAGTCCACCCGCGGCGGGACCACCGGGTACACGGTCCGGGTGACGATTCCGTCGCGCTCCAGGTGGCGCAGCGTGACGGTGAGCATCCGCTGGCTCACCCCGTCGATCGCGCGCCGCAACTCGGAGAACCGCATCGCCCGCCGGTCCAGCAACGCGATGACGAGCAGGGACCACTTGTCCGCCACCCGGTCGAGGATGTGCCGGACCTCGCAGTCCGCCCGGGTGTCCCACTGCCTGACCTGGTCGTCCTCGGTTCCCGTGCAGTAACCGAGTGCTTGCAAAGTGCCGTCTTCCACAATTGCCCATGGTGACACAAGATTCCTTCGTTACCAAACAGAACCGAGGAAAGGGATCCCGTGTCCACCACCGTTCCGACCGAGGCCCGGCTCACGCCACGGACCTGGGGGATGTTGTTCGTCCTGTGCGGCGCGATCTTCCTGGAGGGGATCGACGTCGCCATGCTGAACGTGGCGTTGCCCGCGATTCGCGCGGACCTGGGAATGTCCACCGGGCAGTTGCAGTGGGTCATCAGCGCCTACGTGCTCGGTTACGGCGGGTTCATGCTCGCCGGCGGCCGGGCCGCCGACCTGTTCGGCCGCCGCCGGATGTTCCTGGCCTGGCTCGCGGTGTTCCTCGTGGTCTCCGCCGCAGGCGGGCTGGCCGGCGAAGGCTGGCTGCTCATCGCCGCGCGGTTCGTCGCCGGGGTCGCCGCCGCGGTGATGGCCCCCGCCGGGCTGTCGATCATCACCACCGCGTTCGCCGAAGGACCACAGCGCAACCGCGCGCTGCTGGTCTACTCCGGGACCGCGGCGGCCGGCTTCTCGCTCGGGCTGGTGCTCGGCGGGCTGCTCACGGCGGTGAACTGGCGGCTGGTGCTGTTCGTGCCCGCCGTCCTGGCGCTGCTCATCCTGGTGCTCGGCGCCTCGCTCATCCCCGTCACACCCCGGGAACGGGTGACCGGCCGGCGGGTCGACCTGCCCGGCGCGGTGACCGTCACGGCCGCGATCGTGCTCCTGGTCCTCGGCGTCGAGCGCTCCGCGCACGTCGGCGCGGCCTGGACGGCGGCCCTCGTCGCGGCGGGGCTCGCGCTGGGCGCCGTGTTCGTGCGGATCGAACGCCGGTCGGCGGCCCCGCTGGTGCGGCTGGGTCTGCTGCGGTCCGGAACGCTGGTGCGGGCGAACCTGGCCGCCCTGCTGTTCTCCGCCGCGTTCTTCGGGTTCCAGTTCGTCGCGGTGCTCTACCTGCAGGAGCTGCGGGGGTGGAGCACCGGGCAGACCAGTCTGGCGATGCTGGCGATCGGCGCGGACGCCGTCCTCGCCCCGACGCTGACCCCGCGCCTGGTCCGGCGGTTCGGCAACGCGAAGGTCGTCGTGACGGGCCTGGTGCTCGCACTGGTGGCGTACGTGCTGTTCCTGCCGATCGGAACCGACACCGCCTACCTCGCCATGTTCCCGACGATGATCGTGCTCGGGGTCGCGTTCGCGCTCGCCTACGGCCCGCTGACGATCGTCGCGACCAACGGCGTCGACGAGAGCGAGCAGGGGCTGGCCGGTGGGTTGCTGTACACCTCGTTCCAGTTCGGCGCGGCGCTGGGGCTCGCGGCCTGCACCGCGGTCCTCACCGGGGCGGCAGCCGGTCCCGGGAGCTACCGGATGGCCCTCGCGGTGCCGATCGCGGCTGTCGCACTGGCCGCGGTGATCAGCGGTACCGGTCTCCGGAAGCGGGTGGCGTGATGAGCCGCGCCGTCCAATCGTTCACCGAGATCGAAGCCGAGTTCAACGCGTACGTGGGCGCGATCGGGTACGCCACGATGGTCACCGTCGACTCCCGCAACCGGCCGCGGACGCGAATCCTCATCCCGGTGTGGGAGAACGTGGACGGCCGGCCGCGGGGGTGGCTCGCGACGTTCCCGACGCCGGTCAAGACGGCGCACCTCGCGCGCAACCCGCACACCTCGTTCTCCTACTGGAAGCCGGGGAACGACTCGGTCGCCGTGGAGGCGGTGGCCACGACCGTGGACGAGCTCGAGGTCCGGTCCTACGTGTGGCGGCTCTACCGCAGGACCAGTCCGCGGGGCGCCGGCTACGACCTCGGTGCCTTCTGGCAGTCGCCGTCGGACCCGAAGCTGCACGTCCTGCGCTTGGAACCGTGGCGGATCCAGGTGATCCGCGGCCGGGACCTGCGCAGCCGGATCTGGGTCTCTGAAGAGTTCTAGCGCTCTCTAGCTCAAGCGGTAGATGTGACGATCTTCCGCAAGATCGAGCTCGTGCCGACGATTCATAGGCGGGTGTGTCAGATCACCGGATAATCGTTGGCGACCTTGTGAAAAGAGGCGCATACTAGAGGCACAGCAGTCGAGATGCAACGAGGGATGCGAACACCGATGAGCAACATCGCCGCCAAGCTCCGAGCCCGCCGCGCACAAACGCGCACCCGCCGGGCGCTGAGCCGCGCGATCGACACGGCCGGCTCCGCCACGGTCCGCCAGGAGCTGATCGCCATCGCCCAGGCGCGCCAGTCCAACTTGCGCTGACGCGTGAGCTAGGCCACAACTGAAGCAGGGCGTAACGCCGTCGGGGGAGGCGGCGATACACCAGATGACCCCGTGATGCTGGCGGACCCCCGACCTGGCAGCATCACGGGGTTTCCACTTTTCCGGTCCCTCGCCGACTCACATCCTTGTCAACCCTTCGCTTCATTACGTACCTTGAACACCGTTCGCGCGTGAACGAGGTGCGGGATGACGGCTTCGCGGGGCCAGCTTCCGGAAGAACTCGCCGGCAGGCTGCTGACCTACACCAACTACAAGTGGCTCGACGTGGCGATCAGCGCTACCGGCCGGAGCAGCGGCCTCGTCGCCGCCGGACCCGGGTGCCGCCCCGGCCTGCGCCGCCTCCGGTCCACGAAGGACTCCGGTCCGCTGGTCTACGACGAGCGCCGGTGGGCGGCGGAGCTCGCCTCACCCAGCTCGCCCCTGGGTCTCCCCAGCGGCGACGGCCTCTTCGAGATCACCCTCGACCAGTGGGTGGCCGGTGTGGTCGCGGACGGCGTTGGCGGGGTCCTGACGCCCTCGAAGTTCGTCGCTTCCGCCGACTGGCCCACCCTCCGGGCGTTGGTCGCAGCCGCGAACGAGGTGACGTCACCTCGCGCCATCACCTTGGTCGCCACCGACGCCGCCATGCTCGATCCGGAACAGCTCGGCACGTTCATCGACGTGGTGTCCCGATCCGTCAAGCCACTCGCGTTCGTGTTCGCCGCGAAACGCCGCCCGCTGGGGTCCGCGGGGCGGGTAGCCGGTCTGCGCGCGCTGCTCGCCGCGGTCCCGGGCTCCCTCCTGCTCGCGACCGAAGTGCTGGCAGCGCTCGACGGGCTCACCCGCGGGGCGGCCGCGGCGGCCATCGGGCTCACCGGCGGACTTCGCCGTCCCGCCAGACCGGACGACGTCACCGGCGGCGGGTTCTCGAACGGGGCTCTGCCCGGTCTCTTCCTGCGCGAACTGTGCGAGCACCGGAGCCCGATGACCTATGCGGACTGGTACGCGAACAGTCCCTCCCCGCGATGCGGCAGGTGCGGCGGGCGCGCCCTCGATTCGTTCGCCGGCACTGACCAGGACCGGCGGGCCATCCTCCGCCACAACGTGCACACGTGGCTCGCGATGTGGGACGAGCTGCATCCGCTGAGGCGGGAGGAACAGCAGCAGGCACTGGCGGAGGAACTCCGCACCGCGTTCAGCCGCCACGCTCGGCTTCGGCTGGGGAATGTCCGGCTGGAAGTCGACCCGCTACTCCGGCAGCTGGTCGAACTCGACGATCCGGAGCAGCGCTCGGCGACCCGGGCAGGCAGCTGGCACTGAGCCACGCGGCATACGCTCGCTCAGCGAAGCGCCATCCGGCGGCCTTCACGTAGCGGCGCCGCCAGGGCGCTGGGGCGAGCAGCTGTTCGGGAGCGTCGTCGCCGCCGACCCACACACCGATTCCGAGCAAGTCCGCTTCCCACAGGAGGTCCGCGATCCGGCCTGGTGCCTGGGGCAGGTGCAACACCCGCTGGGCGAACGGCTCGAATGCCGCGGCGGCGCGGAGCCCCGCACGCCACCGCGATTGCCGGACGACCACCAGGTCGACCGTGACGGCGGGCACGAGCAAGCGGCGAACACCGAGGGCCGAGACCGTCACGATGCCCGGCGAAGTCCGCTGGAACAGCGCGGCATCCTCCGCGTCGAGATCACCCCAGGCGATGTCCGCGCCGAGCGGCAGGCACATCAGGCGGTCCAGGAGTCGCAGGTCCGTCACCGCGCCGACCCCGGCTCCGGTTCGCCGGGCGTGCTCGGCGCCATCGACCCGCAGGACGGCGTCCCCGCGTCCACCGCTCACCCGCACCGCATCGGCGACGTAGTCGCGGGCCACCCCCGGCCCCGGCCCAGACGGACGATGGGCGCCCTGCCTCGTCATGTGCCCACCTTCGCACGGCTGCCTCGTGGCCGCCCGAAACCCCTTGCACGGACGCCGCCGGAGAGTAACCTTTGACTGAGTCAACGAATTACTTGAGGTGGTCAAATGACCGGCCCGCTCCTCGATCGCATCACGCAGGTCCGCGCCTTCAACCGGCTCTACACCGGAGTCATCGGCGTGCTGGAGGAAGGGCTGGTCGGGAGCGAGTACTCGCTCGGCGAGGCCCGGGTGCTCTACGAGCTCGCCCAGGAGGGCGTCACGGAGGTCGCCGAACTGCGGCGGCGCCTCGACCTCGACCCGGGCTACGCCAGCCGCCTGCTCGGCCGCCTGGAGAGCCGCGGCCTGGTGGTCCGCGAGCGTCACGAGAGCGACGGCCGCCGCCAGCTGGCCCGTCTCACCGAGGCCGGCCGGGCCGAGCAGCAGATCCTCGAGGAACGCACCATCGAGCAGATCGGCGGGCTCCTCGGCCGACTCAGCGAGGACGACCAGCACCGCCTGGTCACCTCGATGCGCACGATCGGTCACCTCGTCGGAGCACGCGAGCAGCCGCCGGCCCTGGTGCTGCGCCCGCCCCGGCCCGGCGACTTCGGCTGGGTGGTGCAGCGCAACGGCGCGATCTACGCCCAGGAGTACGGCTGGGACGCCACCTACGAGGCCCTCGTCGCCCGCATCGTCGCCGACTACGTGGACCACTTCGACCCCGCCCGCGAGGCCGCCTGGATCGCCGAGCTCGGCGGGGAACGCGTCGGCTGCGTGTTCTGCGTGCGCGGGTCCGACGACCGGACCGCGAAACTGCGCCTGCTCGTCGTGGAACCGCACGCGCGCGGGCACGGCGTCGGCACGCGCCTGGTGGACGAGTGCCTCGCCTTCGCGCGGGCACACGGCTACACCGCGATGGAGCTGTGGACCAACAACGTCCTGGCCGCCGCGCGGAACATCTACCGGCGGGCGGGGTTCGAACTCGTCGACTCGCAACCCCACCACAGCTTCGGGCACGACCTCGTCGGCGAGATCTGGCGACGGGAGTTGTGACGTGTTCGTCGTCGACTGCGAGACCTGCGGCACCCGCGCACTAATGGGTGTCGACGAGGTCGAGTGGGTGCACAACCTCACGCCGGGCGTCATCTCGGTGACCACGATGTGCCCCCGCGGGCACCCGGCCGTCGTCCTCACCGGCGAGAGCTTCCGGCCCCGGACCGACCCGCGCATCCCGGACCACGTCCCGGCGCTGTGGAACCGCGCCTACCGGCATCCGGCGACGCGATGGGCGCGGTTCCTCGGCCGCCTGCTGCGCGGCTACGAGATCCAGCGCGACCTGCACGCCGCGCTCTACCGCTTCTGATCGCGGCCCATCAGGTAGAACTCCGGGTTCGGCCGTAGCGCGGTCAGGTGCGCGATCCGGTTGGACATCGCGAACAACGCGGTGATCGCCCCGACGTCCCAGATCTCGTCCTCGGTCAGCCCGGCCGCGCGCGCCGCCTCGACATCCGCTTCGCCGAACAGCTCCGGTTCGCGGGTCAGCGCGAGCGCCAGGTCGACGATCGCGCGGCCCCGCTCGTCCAGCTCCACCTGCCAGGGGTTCGTGGCGACGCGATCGGCCAGCTGCGGGTCCTTCGCGCGGATCCGCAGGATCGCGCCGTGCGCGACCACGCAGTACGTGCAGTGGTTCGCCCCCGACGTCGCCACCACCACGAGCTCCCGTTCGGCCTTGCTCAAGCCGTCGGAACGCTCCATGACCGCGTCGTGGTAGTCGAGGAAGGCCCGCAGTTCAGCCGGCCGGTGTCCCAGCGCCCGGAAGACGTTCGGTACGAACCCCGACTTCTCCGCGATCACGCCGATGCGTTCCCGCAGGTCGTCGGGCAGGTCGTCGAGCTCGGTGACACCGAACCGGCTGTCCACGATGTTCCTCCTTGTGTTCCCGAGCGCTGATCTTCCCTAGTGGTGGGCGCCGATGGGGCGCAGATCCTTGTCGTGCTCGTCGGCGTGGTAGTCGGTGCCCTCGGTGTCGTCCGTGCCGTTGAACACTTTCATGCTCCGGCAGATCACCGTGACGACGACCGCCACCACGAGGTTCCCGATCAGCGCCACGAACCCGGGGTAGATCTGCACGGCCGAGCCGGTGAACGGGTGCCAGCCGAAGATCGACAGGTCGTTCAGCGGCAGCGCGGAGCCACCGAAGTGGGCGCGCTTCGTGTTCGGGTTCGGGATGACGTACAGCATCGCGATGCCCCACGCCATGCCGGCGACCCAGCCGGCGATCAGGCCGATCCGGTGGAACCACCGGGTGTACAGCGCGATCGCCACCGCCGGCAGCGTCTGCAGGATCAGCACACCACCGATGAGCTGCAGGTCGATCGAGAACTGCGGGTCGATGAACAGGATGAACGCGACCGCGCCGAACTTCACCACCAGTGAGGCGATCTTGGCCTGCTTGGCCTCCTGCCGCGGGGTGGCGTCCCGCTTCAGGTACTCCTTGTAGATGTTGCGGGTCCACAGGTTCGCCGCGGCGATCGACATGATCGCGGCCGGCACGAGCGCGCCGATGCCGATCGCGGCGAACGCGATGCCCGCGAACCACGACGGGAACTGGGTGCCGAACAGCACCGGCACCACGGTGTTGGAGTCGGCGTTGCCGGTGGCCGCGTTGGTGATCGGCTTGACGCCCGCGGTCAGCGCGACGTAGCCGAGCAGCGCGAGCAGACCCAGCAGCAGCGAGTACGCCGGCAGCGCCATCATGTTCCGCTTGATCACGTTGCGGCCGCGCGAGGCGAGCACACCCGTGAGCGAGTGCGGGTACAGGAACAGCGCCAGCGCCGAGCCCAGCGCCAGGGTGATGTACTGCAACTGGTTGTTCCCGGTCAGCACGATCGAACCCTTCGGCTTCCCGGTGGCCGGGCTCGGCTGCGCCAGTGCCTTCGCGCTCGCGTCGAAGATGTGCGACCAGCCGCCGAGCTTGGCGGGCAGGTAGAACACCGCGACCAGGATGACGAGGTAGATCAGGCCGTCCTTGACGAACGCGATCAACGCCGGCGCCCGCAGACCCGACTGGTAGGTGTACAGCGCGAGCACCAGGAACGCGATCAGCAGCGGCAGGTGACCGGCGATGCCGCCACCGTTGAGACCCATCGTCCGCAGCACGGCTTCCAGGCCGACCAGCTGCAGCGCGATGTAGGGCATCGTCGCGACGATGCCGGTGATCGCGATGAGCAGCGCCAGCGTCGACGAGCCGTAGCGGCCGCGCACGAAGTCCGCGGGCGTGACGTACCCGCGCGAGCGGGAGACCGACCACATCCGCAGCGCGGGCAGGAAGACGATCGGGTACAGGATCACGGTGTAGGGCAGGGCGTAGAAGCCCAGCGCACCGGCACCGAACACCAGCGCGGGCACGGCCACGAAGGTGTAGGCGGTGTAGAGGTCACCACCGACGAGGAACCAGGTGATCCACGACCCGAACTTGCGGCCGCCCAGCCCCCACTCGTCGAGGTGCTCCAGCGACGCCGCGGCCCGCCACCGGGACGCGACGAAGCCCATCACGCTGACCAGTAGGAACAGCACGATGAAGATGATCAGCTCGGTCCATTGCAGACCGCTGCCGGGTGCCTGTGCCAGTGTCATAGCTGCTCACCCTCATCCAGTTCCTCGGCGGCGAGCCGGTCCGGCTTGCCCTTGACGACCGGCTTTCCCTTGGTCGCCACGTACACGATGGCCACGGAAACGACCCCGACGAACACGAACAGGAACTGGTACCAGTAGAAGAACGGCAGGCCCAGCACCCGCGGCTTGTCGAAGTTGAACCACGGCGTCACGAGCATCAGCAGCGGTATCAGCAGGAAGAGGTTCCACGGGCTGACCTGCAACCCCGTGACCTTCCCGGCGGCTTTACCAGACATGTGACCTCACTTGGACGTATCAGGGCGGATTGACCCTAAGTCCTGGTTCACGCTGCGTCACGTGCCTGTGCGTATCGATTTGATCGCCGCCAACCCCGGGTGCCCGAAGGTTGCCCCTGCCGGGCCCGGCCGATAGAAATAGGCCGCCGCGTGCGGTATGCGTGCGGCTGCGGCTAGTGACGAAGGGGCGAGCATGACACGGACGCGCTGGGCGGTGGTGATCCCGGCACTTGCCGGCACCCTGCTGGCGACGGGCACACCGGCGATGGCGGCACCGGCCGAACCCGCGCTGAACTCCACCGGCATCCCGGATCGCTACGCCTACCAGACGCTGAACTGGCACACCTGCACGAGCGACGAGCTGTCCGGGCAGGCCCCGCCGGCCGGGGCGGAGGGCATCGTGTGCGCCACCTACCTTTCCCCGCGTGACTGGTCGGCGCCGGACCAGGGCATCGACGTGACGATCGCGGTCAGCCGTCTCAAGGCGACCGGCGCGGCGACGGAGAGCACGATCGTCAACCCCGGTGGTCCGGGTGCGCCCGGCCGGATGTTCCCCACGCGCCTGCGCAACCAGACGCGGCTGCGGGAACACCAGGACGTCGTCGGCTTCGACCCGCGCGGCACCGGCAAGAGCACGAACATCACGTGCGGTGGCGCGGTCGGCACCGGCAAGGACCTGGACCCGCGGGACCGCAGCCGGGAGAACCTGAAGCTGATCCTGGACGCCACCGAGTACGCGGCCGACTCGTGCCAGGTGAAGTCCGGTGACCTCGGGCCGTTCATCAACACCCGGCAGACGGTCGGCGACATCGACCTGCTGCGCGTGCTGCTGAAGCGGCAGAAGATCAACTGGGTCGGCTACTCGGCGGGCACCTGGCTGGGCGCGCACTACGCGCAGGAGTTCCCGGACCGCACCGGCAAGTTCGTGCTCGACTCGAACACCGAGTTCACCACCACCTGGCAGAAGTCCTTCGACTGGCAGCCGATGGGCTTCGAGCGGCGCTGGCGCGAGGACTTCCTGCCGTGGATCGCGAAGTACGACAGCCGCTACCACTTCGGCACCACCGCCGAACTGGCGCGGCAGACGTACGAGCAGGTGCGCTACGCCCTGACCCGGAACCCGGTCGAGGTCGACGGCACCAAGCTCTCGGCCAACGCACTGGACTCCTACATCTCCTCCCAGCTGTACGGCAAGAAGTACTTCCCGGAGCTGGCGGACTACCTGGTGAACGTGCGGAACCTGACCCAGGGCACCGCGTCGGCCCAGCAGCGGACGACGCTGCTGGAGCAGGTGAAGGCCGTGACCGAGGCGGTCGGCCCGCAGCCGCTGGTGGTGCCGAGCGACTACGACGACGCCTACGACGCGAGCTTCTGGACGATTCCCTGCAACGAGGGCCCGTGGTACGGCAACCGCAACACGGCGGTCCGGCAGTCCGCCGAGCTGGGACCGAGGTACCCGCTGCTGGGCTGGGGCTGGCTGATCCAGCCGTGCATCTTCTGGAAGAACAAGCCGGAGCCGCTGCCGGTCCTCGACGGGCGCGGCGTGCCGCCGGTGCTGATGGTGCAGTCGACGCACGACCCGGCGACCCCGATCGAGGGCGCCGAGCGGGCGCACCGCGCGTTCCAGGGCTCCCGGCTGATCACCGTGACCGGCGAAGGCGACCACGGCATCTACGCCGGGGGCAACGCGGCGGTGGACAAGGTTGTGGAGGACTTCCTCGTGGCCGGGGTGGTGCCGCAGGACCAGACGCTGCCTGGTATGCCGCTGCCCGACCCGGGCGCCTAGTCCGCGGTCTTCCAGAACCCCGCCGGGCCCCGGTCCGGCGGGGTTCTCCCGTTTCCGGGCCCCGTCGCGGAACCGGCCGATGGGTGTCCGGCCGGCCTCGTACCGGTAGTCCCCAGCCTGTGCACAGAGTTGTCCACAGGCTGGGGACAACTGGGCGGATAGACTGTGCTCATGGTGCGAGTCCCGCTGACCGAAGCCGAACGCGAACGCGGCGAGCGTCTGGGTGCCGCACTGCGAGCCGCGCGCGGTCCGCGCAGCATGGCCGACGTGGCGCTGGAGGCGGGCGTCTCGGTGGAGACGCTGCGGAAGATCGAAACCGGCCGCATCCCCACCCCGGCGTTCTTCACGGTGGTCGCCCTCGCCGATGCGGTGGGCCTGCCGCTGGACGCGCTGCGGGACGTGGTCACCGGAGTGCCGGCCGGCTGAGCCGGGAACCGGCGGCTACGCCAGCTGCTCGAGCACCGGCGCGAACGCGCCCATGCTCCGCTCCAGCACCGTTACGTACGTGATTCCGAACCGGTCCCGCATGCCCGCCAGCTGCGCGGCGATCTCTGTCACCGAGCCCACCAGCAGGGTCGGCAGCTCCCCGATCGCCTCCACCGGCATCGACGGTGCGAACCGCTGCAGATCGGCCAGCGCCGCGCGTCGGTCGCCGGTCACCACGACCGCCTGCACCAGCAGGTTGACCTCCACCGGCCGCCCGTCGAGGCGGGCGCGCAAGAACGACACGCGCTCGGCGAACGCGTCCGCGCCGGCGAGCCCGGCCAGCCCGCCGTCCTTCACCGCGGGCGCGCCGGTCAACGCGACGATGTCCGCGTACCGCGCCGCCAGCGTCAGCATCCGGTCACCCCACCCGCCGAGCATCAGCGGTGGCCCGCCGTCCTGCGCGGGCCTGGGCCGGTACCCGTCGTCGGCGAACAGCTTCCGCAGCTCCAGGATCGTGCGTTCGACGTGGTCGATCCGGCGGCCGGGCCACGGCAGGCCCGCCGCCTCGAACTCCTCCCGCACGTACCCGGCGCCGAGCCCGAGCTCCAGCCGGCCGCCGCTGAACTGGTCGGTCGTCGCGGCGTCCCGGGCCAGCAGGGCCGGATGGTAGAAGGGCGCGTTGAGCACGAACGTGCCCAGCCGCACCCGGGAGGTCGCCTCCGCCGCGAGTACGAGCGCCGGGAAGGGCGCCGGCATCCCCAGGTGGTCGGCCACGGTCACCACGTCGAAACCGAGCTCCTCGGCCCGCCGGACCTTGTCCACGAAATCCGCCCGTGTCCCGGCGGTCATCATGTTCACGCCGAACCGCATCCCCCGCATGTCCCGACACTAGGGCCGGAAACGACGGAACGGCCACCCCCGGGAAACCGGGAGCGGCCGTTCCACAGCAGAACTCAGCCCAGGCGCTGCTTCAGCGCCGCCAGCTCCTCGTGCAGGCTGGCCGGCACGCGGTCGCCGATCTTGGCGAACCACTCCTCGATCAGCGGGACTTCCTCGCGCCACTCCTCCGGCTTCACCGCGAGCGACTCCTGGACGTCCTCGATCGGCTCGGCGATGCCGTCCAGGTCGAGGTCCTCGGCCCGGGGCACGAGGCCGACCGGGGTCTCCTCGGCGCCCGCCTTGCCCTCGAGGCGTTCGATGATCCACTTGAGGACGCGCGAGTTCTCGCCGAAGCCCGGCCACAGGAACCGCTTGTCGTCACCGCGGCGGAACCAGTTCACGTAGAAGATCCGCGGCAGCTTGCCGGCGTCGGCCTTCTTGCCGGTGTCCAGCCAGTGCTGGAAGTACGCACCGGCGTGGTAGCCGAGGAACGGCAGCATCGCCATCGGGTCGCGGCGCACCTCACCGACCTTGCCGGCCGCGGCCGCGGTCTTCTCCGACGACATCGTGGCGCCCATGAACACGCCGTGCTGCCAGTCGCGGGCCTCGGTCACCAGCGGGACGGTGGTGGCGCGGCGGCCACCGAACAGGATCGCCGAGATCGGGACACCCTTCGGGTCGTCCCACTCCGGCGCGAGCGTCGGGACCTGCGCGATCGGCGTGCAGAACCGCGAGTTCGGGTGCGCGGCCGGCTCGTCCGACTCCGGCGTCCAGTCGCGGCCCTTCCAGTCGGTCAGGTGGACGGGCGCCTCCTTGGTCATGCCCTCCCACCACACGTCGCCGTCGTCGGTCAGCGCGACGTTGGTGAAGACGGTGTTGCCCGCCTCGATGGTCTTCATCGCCACCGGGTTGGTCTTCACCCCGGTGCCGGGCGCGACACCGAACAGGCCGAACTCAGGGTTGATCGCGTACAGGCGGCCGTCCTCGCCGAACCGCATCCACGCGATGTCGTCACCGATGGTCTCGGCGCGCCAGCCCGGGATGGTCGGCTGCAACATCGCGAGGTTGGTCTTGCCGCACGCGCTCGGGAACGCGGCCGCGACGTAGTACGCCTTGTTCTCCGGCGAGATCAGCTTGAGGATCAGCATGTGCTCGGCGAGCCAGCCCTCGTCACGGGCCATGACGGAGGCGATGCGCAGCGAGTAGCACTTCTTGCCCAGCAGCGAGTTGCCGCCGTAGCCCGAGCCGTAGCTCCAGATCGTCCGGCTCTCCGGGAAGTGCGAGATGTACTTCGTGTCGTTGCACGGCCACGGCACGTCCTTCTCGCCCGGCTCCAGCGGCTTGCCGACCGAGTGCAGGGCGGGCACGAACTCGCGCTCGGTGCCGTCCTCCTTCACGAACTTCGCCAGCGCCTTGGCGCCCATCCGGGTCATCACCCGCATCGACGCCACGACGTAGGCGAAGTCGGTGATCTCGATGCCCAGCTTCGGGTTGTCGTCACCCAGCGGGCCCATGCAGAACGGGATGACGTACATCGTGCGACCACGCATGCAGCCCCGGTAGAGCTCGGTCATGGTGGCTTTCATCTCGTCCGGGTGCATCCAGTTGTTGGTCGGCCCGGCGTCCTCTTCCCGCTCGGAGCAGATGAAGGTCCGCTCCTCGACCCGCGCGACGTCGCTCGGGTCCGAGGCCGCCCAGAAGGAGTTCGGCTTCGCCGTCAACGGGACGAACGTGCCGGCCTCGACCAGCTCGTTGTTGATGCGCTCGGCCTCCTCATCGGAGCCGTCGCACCACACCACTCGGTCAGGGGTGGTCAGCTCGGCGACCTCCCGTACCCACGCAAGCACACCGCTGTGCGACGTCGGCGCCTTGTCCAGTCCCGGGATGGCTACTGCAGTCATTCCTTCTCCTGACTTCGACGGCAGGAACACCTCCCCCGAAACCGTGTCCGGGGAAAGCGTTCCGTCGCCGGCGACCGAATGGCTTCGCACACCGGCTGCCCTACCGGTGTGCTGGAAATACTGGGATTCCCCGAGGGTAGCCGGATGGACGGCAGGTAACCGAGGGCTGACCTGTCGGTTCTCTCACAAGAACGATCAGGGAATCGATTCAGATATCGCTGAACCGGGCTAGCGGAGGAAGTTCTTCGGTCCGCGGGTGATCTTGCCGATATCGAGGGCGGGGGATTTGCCCGGAAAACGCGACCGGCCCCGGACGTCCGAACAGGACGCCGGGGCCGGGGTTTCGCCCGATTCCGTTCAGTTCTGGGAGATCCACTGCCCGGTGCCGGAATCGATCCGGGCGACCCCCTCGACCGCCTGGTGGCCGTCACCGCCCCAGAACCGGTCGCTGTCCGGCGGCACCTCGGCGGTGAACCCGCTCGGCGCCTCGGTCCACTCGCCCGGCCCGGTGTGCTGGTAGGTGTGCGTCTCACCGTCGGGTGTGATGATCGTCTGCACGTCGGCGCGGCCGTCGCCGTCGACGTCGGTGAACACGCGGGTGTTGCCCGCCTCGTCGGTCACGATCGCGCTGTCCGCGGTGCCGTCGTTGTCGCTGTCCACCGTCGCCGGGCCGACCTCGACGATGCCGTCCGAGGAGTCCGCGACGATCTCGCCGGCGCGGCCGGTCTCGGTCGCGCCCCGCTCACCGGCGGCCGAGCCGTGGTCGGCGACCCAGTCGCCGGTGGACTCGTCGTAGCGGGCCATCTCCACGACGTTGCCCGCGGTGTCGGTGTGCACGTACCGGTCGGCGTGCCCGTCGCCGTCGGTGTCGGCGTACGCGGTGATCGTGCCGTCGGCGTTGTCCAGGCGCACGGTGTCGTCGACGCCGTCGTGGTCCAGGTCCATGTTCTGTTCGGCCGTGTAGGTGTGCCCGTCGACGGTGATCTCCAGGTCACCGCCGGAGGTCGTGGCTTCGGTGGGCTCAACTCCGCCGGTCTCATCGATCCACACGCCGAACTCCCCACTCTCACACTGTCAAACTCACAGTCTTGGACTCACGTTATGCCGGTTCGGTTCCCCCGCACAACCGACCCGGTCAGCCCTGCTCACGCAGGGTGCGGATGCGCCCGAGCAGGGTTTCGGCGCGGTCCCGGCCGTCGCCGGCCTCCGTGAGCCGCCTGCTCACCGCGGCGAGCTTCTTCGCCCGCTCCTGCACACCCATTTTGATCGACTTGTCGACCTGCTTGAGTTCGGCCTCGATCGCGTCGATCCGGCGCGACAGCGCCTCGTCCAGCGCCAGGGACAACTGCTGCTCGGCTTCGATCAGCTGCTCGGCGACCAGCTGGTCGAGGATCGAGCGGGCCTCCGCGATCGACTCCACCAGCCACTGCTTGAGGTGCTGCTTGTCCGCGGCGTGCCGCCGGGTACGGGCCATCCACCAGCCGGCGCCGAGCCCGACCACGATGGTCGCCGGCAGCACCACCGGGTTGAGCAGCGCCACCCCGGCCAGCGGCAGGGCGGCGAGCTTGCACGCACCGACACCACCGGAAATGCCCATGAAGATCAGCAGTTTGTCCTCGGGCGTGGACTGCTTGCGGTCCGGCGGCCGGAGCACCACCTGCGGACCACCGCTGCGCAGGAACTGGGCGCGGATCACGTCCAGCTCCTCGGGCGCGAACAACTCGGCGAGCGCGACGTCGGTGACCCGGTTCAACCGGTGCGCCATCATGGCCGACACCCGCTGGGAAATCATCTGCAAGGCCGCGTCCACCTGCTGCGGCAACTGCGCCAGCTCGTCCTTCTTCGCGTTGTCGATGCGGGCGCGGAAGTGGGACTGGGCGTCGCGGATCTGACGGCTGGTCTCGTGCCCCAGGTCGACCCGGGCGCGCTGGATCTCGCCCCGCAGCCGGAGCTGCCAGCCCCGGGTGGACGTCTTGCGCTGGGCCGCGAGCTCGTCGCGCCGCTCGCGCAACCGCTCGGCCTCGGCCTCCCCGGAGGACAGCGCCCGCTGCTCGGCGAGCAGGCCGGCGTGCACCTCGCCGAGCGCGCTGGACAGCGCCCGCAGCGTGTTCGCCTCGCCGAGCATCGCCGACCGCCCGACCACGAGCTCCTGCAGCGCGGTCTGCAATTCGATCACCCCGGACCGCTGCCGCAGCACCACCGCCGCCTGCTCGTTCGGCGCCTGGGCGGCCATCTCGAACATGCGTGCCGAGACCGGGTGGAACGCCGCGTCGGCGAAGCGCGGCGCGTACTCCGCCAGCAGCCGCCGGTCGGCCTCCAGCACCTCGCGCCAGCCGCGGAAGGCGTCGGTCTTGGACAGCGCGAACACGACGGTCTCCACGCGGTCGCCGACGCGGCGCAGGAACTCCAGCTCACCGGCGGTGAACGGGCCCGAGGCGTCCACGACGAACAGCAACGCGGTCGCGCCCGCCGCCGCCTCGGCGGCCAGCTCGCCGTGCATCGAATCGAGCCCGCCCACGCCCGGCGTGTCCACCACGGAGAGCCGTTCCAGGATCGGGACCGGGCCGGTGACCTCGACGTACCGCGGGGGCAACTGGCCCTCCGGCAGCTCGTGCGCGGCCGACACCCAGCGGACCAGCTCCGGCAGCGGCACCGCGACCGGGGCCAACTGTCCGGGGTAGCACGCCTGCGCGGCCCACTCCGGCGCGTGGTCGAACACGAGGTAGCCGGCGGTGGCGACCTCGGCGGCCACCGGGGACAGCCCCGGCGTCGCGAGCAGGGCGTTGACCAGGGAGCTCTTGCCGCGGTTGGTCTCGCCGACCACCACCACCTGCGGCTTCTTCGGCCGCGACCGGCGGACCGACTCGACCCAGGCGGCCGCCTTCGGATCGCACTCGCGCAGCAGAGTGAGCAGCGCTTCGCGGGCCTGCTTGACCTGGGTGGGCAGGGTGGACAGGGGCGGCGCGGTCACGAGCGGACCCTAGCGCTTCGTGTAGACCGTCACGACGGGCGCACGCAGCAGGCGGCCGCCGTCGGTGAACCCGACCACCTCGGTCTCGGCGACCACGCCGTCCAGCGCCGGGTCCTCGGTGCAGATCGCACCGCCCGCCTCGTGCACGGACGGGTCGAACCGCTGCCCGTCCGGCCGGACCGCTTCCACGCCGACGCGGGCCAGCCCTTGTTCGAGCCGCTCGACCACACCGCCGCTGCGCGCCCGGTCCAGGGCGTAGAGGCAGAGCTGGATGAGCTCCTGCCGGTCGGCCCACGCCTGTTCGAGCGCGTCCGGGCCGGCGGCCACGTCGGATACACGGTTCACATCGGTGTTGGACGGGGCTTGCGCCGCCGTGGTTCCCTCGACCTCATCGATGATCTTCCGCAGTTGCGCGCCGGGGATCTGCCCGGTGGGGTCGTCGTCGGCCGGCCGGCGACGGAACCAGGAAGCCATGACACTCACCCCTCGCTGATCGCGGTCATCTCAACTGCTGCCAGATGAGGAAGTACGCCCGGTGCACGACGTGGGCGACCCGGCTCTGCGCGGGCGTCGCCCCGAACGACGCGAACGAGCGCCACCAGCCGGCGCGTTCCAGGGCGTGCGCGGCCAGCTCGGCCCGGGCCGCACCGGGCATGCCCAGCTGCTCGTCGACACCGGCGTTGCTGCCCACCCGCAGCACCTCCTCGGCGAGGTCCTCGGGCATGTCGACGGCACCGGCGACGACCAGGGTCAGCGCCTCCAGCAGCCGCAGCTGGTGCGCCTCGGGCTTGGCGAGCAGCACCTCGATCGCGTCGTGCACGCGCTGCCGCTCCGCCGGATCGCCGGAGGAGTGCGCCAGCGCGGTGACCGACGCGAGCGCCGCGGCGGCCTTGATGCCGTCGGCGCGGGCGGCGAAGACCGTGTTCAGCCGGGCCCGCACGGCGTCCAGGCCGGAGGCGGCGAGCAGCAGCCGCCGCAGCGCGCCCGCGGTGATCGATCCGTCCGAGCGGATGGCCTCGATCGCCTTGCCGATGCCGTAGAGGTCGAGCTTCTCCAGCAGCCGCAACCGGGTGCCGGCCGGGACCTCGCAGTCCCAGCTGGTGAAGATGTCCGCCGCCATCAGCATGGTGTCCAGCGTGGCGTCGTCCAGGGCGGCCAGCTGGCGCAGCACGTCGGCATCGGCGGAGGTGAAGTTGCCCGACTCGGCGGATTCGGCGATCAGCCCGATCACCGGCAGCACGTCCGCCACCCGCGGCCGGAGCAGCGCGCTCTGCTTCTCGGCGAGGATCGACGCGGCGCGCCACACGTCGCCGCCGGAGCCCTCGACCGACTCGGGCGGGATGGTGTCGGCCTTGTTCAGCACGGCGATCGCGTTGACCGGGCCTGCTTCGCGGCTCGCGGTGGCGGCGGTGAACGCGGCGAGCGCCTGCTGGTCGTCCGCACGCACCCCCTGGGTCACGACGTAGAGGACGGCCTCGGCGCCGGCGACCGCGTTGCGGGAGGTCTCGTCGAGCTCGTCACCGCCGTCGGCGGACTCGGCGGCCTGGGCCGCGCCCAGCAGCTGCTCGGTCCGCGACACCGAAGCGGCGTCCAGCGAACCGAGGCCGGGGGTGTCGATCACCGTCATGTCCTGCAGGACCGCGCTGGTCAGGTACGCCTCGATGTGCGAGACCCGGCTGACGTCCACACCCAGCTCGGCCGGGATCGAGCCGTCCGCAGCGAACGGCAGCACCTGCTTGTGGCCGCCGGTGAACACGACCTCGATGCGGTCCACCGTGCCGTACTGGAAGCGGGTCACCAGTCGTGTGCACTCGCCCACGTCGGTGGGTGCGACCCGGCGCCCGATCAGCGCGTTGACCAGCGTGGACTTGCCGGACTTGATGCGCCCGGCGACCGCGACCTGCAGCGGCGCGCCCAGGCGGCGCAGCACCTCGGCGAAACCGGCGGCGGTGCGCGCGGACACCTGCGGCTGCAGCCGACGGCAGAGGTTGGCGACCGACACCGACAACGGACCGGCCAGGCGTCCCTGATCCGTCGTCGCGGCCACCTCGTTCCCCTCCCGGTCCCTCGCGTCGGTCCAGATCCTGCCACGGCCGTCGACCGGAAGTCCCATGCGCGGTGCTACCGCGGGATGACGCGCGGTGCGGCCCACCCGACCTAGGGTGAACGGTGTGCGGCGACTGAGTCTCTGGATGCGGGCGCACCCGGCGGTCGGGGACTGTCTGCTCGCCCTGTCGCTGCTGTTCGTCGACCTGCTGGTGCTGCTCTCGCAGGCGCGCCAGCACCACGGCCAGCCGTGGTACGTCGCGCTCCCGCTGGACGTCGCGATGGTGGCCCCGGTGGCGTTCCGGCGGAAGTACCCGCAGGTCACGGCCTACGTGATCCTGGTGCTGTCGGTGCCGCACAGCGCGTTGCAGCTGGGCATCGGCAGCGCGACGGCGAGCTGCGTCGCGCTGTACACCATGGTCGTCTACGTCGGGCGGCGGCAGGCGGCGCTGTACGTGGTGGCCCAGCTGGCCGTCGCCGTGCTGCAAATGTGGGCGCGCTGGGCGCCCGGGATCACCCTGATCATCATCGTCCTGATCTTCGCGTTGTGCTGGGTGCTCGGGGAGTTCGTCGGCGCACGGCAGGCGTACCACGCCGAGGTGGAGGCGCGGCTGCACCTGCTGGAGACCGAACGCGACCAGGCCGGGCGCATCGCGGTCGCCGAGGAGCGCGGGCGGATCGCGCGGGAACTGCACGACGTGGTGGCGCACGCGGTGAGCGTGATCGTGGTGCAGGCCGACGGGGCGTCCTACGCGCTGCGGTCGGACCCGGCGGTGGCCGAGCGGGCGGTCCGCACGATCTCCGACACCGGCCGGCAGGCGCTGGCCGAGTTGCGGCGGCTGCTGCAGGTGCTGCGCAACGAAGAGGTGACCAGGGAACCACGCATCCCGCAACCGACCGCGGAGTCGCTTGAGGACCTGGCGGGGCGGGTGCGCGCCGCCGGGGTACCGGTGGAGCTGTCCATCGAGGGCGAGATGACCGGGCTGCCGGCCGGGGTGTCGCTCGGGGTGTACCGGATCGTGCAGGAATCGCTGACCAACACGCTCAAACACGCCGGACCGGGGGCGCGGGCACAGGTGCGGGTGCGGCGGGCTGAGAACCTGGTGGACGTGGAGATCGTGGACGACGGGGCGGGCAAGGCCCGGGCGCTGGTGCCGGCACCGGACCTGCCGGGCGGCAACGGGCTGATCGGGATGCGTGAGCGGGCGCACCTGTTCGGCGGGATCCTGCAGGCAGGGCCGTGCCCGGGCGGCGGGTGGCGGGTGCACGCGACCTTCCCGGTGAGGCTCGACCCGTGATCCGCGTGGTGGTGGTCGACGACCAGGAACTGATGCGGGTCGGGTTCCGGATGGTGCTGGGCGCGCAGGAGGACATCGACCTGGTCGGCGAGGCCGGGAACGGGGCGGACGCGGTGGCGCTCGCCACCGGCCTGCGGCCGGACGTGGTGCTGATGGACGTGCGGATGCCGGTGATGGACGGCGTCGAGGCGACCAGGCGCATCGTCGAGACGCAGACGTCCCGGGTGCTGGTGATGACGACGTTCGACCTGGACGAGTACGTGTACGCGGCGCTGCAGAACGGGGCGAGCGGGTTCCTGCTGAAGGACACGCCACCGGACCACCTGGTGTCCGCGTTGCGGTCCGTGGCGTCCGGCGATGCGGTGGTGTCTCCGTCCGTCACGCGGCGGCTGCTGGACCGGTTCGTCAGCGGCGGCGGCCCGCTGCGCGACGAGGCGGAGCTCGACGTGCTGACCGAGCGGGAACGCGAGGTGCTGGTGCTCATCGCGAAGGGCCTGTCCAACGTGGAGATCGCGGAGAAGCTGTTCCTGTCCGAGGCGACGGTGAAGACGCACGTGGGCCGGATCCTGGCGAAGCTGGGGCTGCGGGACCGGGTGCAGGCCGTGGTGCTGGCCTACGAGACCGGGTTGATCCGGCCCGGCCTGGCCTGAAACCCGCCCCGGGCGCGCGCCGCGCCCGTGACCAGCACCGTCTCCGCCGTCATGCCGAGCACCACAACGGGCAACCCCGACAAAACCGGGCGGCGAAGCTCAGGGGCGATTCAGGGTCATCACCGATCGCGCGCGCACCGGATGCGCGGGAAGCTACTACCGCAGTCGGGTGGGAAGTTGGAACCACAGGATGACGCGCACACCGGCCCCGATCGGTCAGCATGAGAGCGGAACGGGGAACAACAGGCTTTGACCACCAGGGGAGCAACCATGATCGAGGCACGCGGCCTCACGAAACGCTACGGAAAGACGCTCGCCGTCAACGATTTGTCCTTCGATGTCGCCCCGGGCCAGGTCACCGGCTTCCTCGGCCCGAACGGCGCCGGGAAATCCACCACCATGCGGATGATCCTCGGCCTGGACAACCCGACGAGCGGCCAGGTGACGATCGGCGGGAAACGCTACACGGAATTGAAGCACCCGCTGCGCACCGTCGGCGCGCTGCTCGACGCCAAGTGGGTGCACCCGAACCGGTCGGCGCGCGCCCACCTGGCGTGGATGGCGAAGTCCAACCACCTCCCGGCGAGCCGGGTGGACGAGGTCCTCGAGACCGTCGGCCTGACCAGCGTCGCGGGCAAGCGCGCGGGCGGGTTCTCGCTGGGCATGTCGCAGCGGCTCGGGATCGCCGCGGCGCTGCTCGGCGACCCGGAGGTGCTGCTGTTCGACGAGCCGGTCAACGGCCTCGACCCGGAGGGCATCCTCTGGATCCGCAAGTTCATGCACCGGCTGGCCGACGAGGGCCGCACGGTGTTCGTCTCCAGCCACCTGCTCTCGGAGATGGCGCTGACCGCGTCCAACCTGGTGGTCATCGGCAAGGGCAGGCTGATCTCGCAGAGCAGCACCACCGAGTTCGTGGCCAGGGCCAGCGAGAACACCGTGAAGGTGCGCAGCCCGCAGCTGGCGCAGTTGCGCGCGCTGCTGCCCGCGGACGGCGTCACCGACACCGACGGCGGCATCCTCGTGTCCGGTGTGGACAGCGAGAAGATCGGCGAGCTGGCCGCCGGCAACGGCATCGTGCTGCACGAGCTGAGCCCGCAGACGGGCTCGCTGGAGCAGGCGTTCATGCAGATCACCGGCGATTCGGTGGAGTACCACACCGGTCTGGAGACCGAGGCCCGGCACGCGCTCGAGCCGGCGAACTAGGGGAGACGAACCATCATGACTTTGCTTGCCGTGGAACGGATGAAACTGTTCACCACCCGTTCGCCGTGGTGGTGCGCCCTGGTGGCGCTGGCCGTCACGATCGGGTTCTCCGCCCTGGTCGTCGGGGAAGCCGCGGACAGCGGGCAGTTCGCCCCCACCGTCGCCTCGACCCAGTTCGGCTACAGCTTCGGCATGGCCGTGATCATGGTGCTGGCGGCGCTGGCGGTCACCACCGAATACCGGTTCGGCACGATCCGCACGACCTTCCAGGCGGTGCCCAACCGGGCCGCCGCGCTGGTGGCGAAGGCGACCGTGGTCGCGCTGGTCGCGCTGGTCATCGGCGAGCTGAGCGCGTTCGGCTCGTGGGGGATCGCCAACCTGCTCAAGCCGAACGCGCCGCTCGCGCTGGACAGCGGCGCGGACTGGATCAACGTGGCCGGGGTCGGCGTGGTCTACGCGCTCGCCGCGGTGATCGCGGTCGCGGTGGGCATCCTGCTCCGGCACAGCGCCGGCGCCATCGCGCTGCTGCTGATCTACGCGCTGGCGGTGGAGAACCTGGTCCGGCTGATCCCGGGCATCGGCGACGACATCTACCAGTGGCTGCCGTTCAACGTGGCCAACAAGTTCCTGACCGGCGACGGCGCGTCGGACCTGGGCCGCAACGCGGAGGCGGGCGCGCCGCTGTCCAACGCCGTGCTGTCGCAGGGCTGGTCGCTGGCCTACTTCGCCGCGGTCGCGGTCGCCCTGCTGGCCATCGCGATCGGCGTGGCCCGCAAGCGCGACGCCTGAGACCACCACAGGGGAAGCTCCGGTGGGGACCGGAGCACGGGGGAATGGAACGGCCCGGGCCACCGAATTCGGGGGGTGGCCCGGGCCTTTCGCCGTCCGCGTGGAAAAAAGCGCCGGATGATGCCGTTACGACCGTCGGGTTAATTGCGCGTAACACACCTGTGGGCGCCCTCACAGGAAGCGGACGAACCGCTTCTGACCAGGCATTCTGGAATTACCAGGTCAGGCGACTCCACGGAGGTGACCCTTGACGCTGGAAATCGGTCAGGAAATTCCCGCTCCGCGCACCGCCGCGCATCCCCCCGCACTGGAACCGCTGGACGCGCTCGAGTGGTCCCAGGCCGTGGAACTGCCCCGGATCGCGGCGACCGCGACCCGGCCGGCGGAGATCCGCCGCGCGTGGATCCACCGCGCGCCGGAAAGCGAAGTGCTGGCGTTGTTCCGGGCGGTGAGCGCGCGCGGCGAAATGATTCCGTCGCCGTGGTGGCTGCGGGCGCTCGCGGACGGCAGGCTGGATTCGCGCGAGACCGGTTTCCGCATCGAGGACCGGGTGGCGCAACTGCTGTCCCGCCGTCCGGGCTGGGAGTACGTGCCGTGGGCCGCCGACGGCGAGTCCGGGTACTGGGAGTTCATGCCGTCGGAGAACGGGCGGTCCGGGCACAAGATCCCCACCACGATCCTCACCACCAGCCGCCACGACGGGTGGATCGACGTGCTGCCGGCCCACGCGGGCAGCACCCCGGCGCCCATCGCGGTGGCCGGTGTCGGCGGGCTGCGCGCCCGGTTGGGGGAGTTCGAGTCGCTCCGCTAGGTTCTGTCGCGGGATACATGAGGAGGCGATCCCGGAGCCAGGGGCCGCCTCAGGTTCTGCTATCCGCACCGCCACGCAAGCCCTTTGCCGCACACGCGCCAGGGCCAGCTAATTTGGGCAGGTGGAGAGCGAGCAGCAACCGCGCCTGCGGAGTGTCGTCAGCTACGTGCAGCGGGGCGGCCGGATGACGGTCGGCCAGCAGCGCGCCTGGGAACGCCACTGGGCCGACCTGGGGCGGCGGGTGACCGAGCTGCCGCCCGGTCCGATCGACTTCGCCGGCTGGTTCGGCAGGCCGGCTCCGGTGCTGCTGGAGATCGGATCCGGCATGGGCGAGACCACGGCCCAGCTCGCGGCCGCCGCACCGGAGGTCAACTACGTCGCCATCGAGGTGTACGAGGCCGGTCTCGGCCAGCTGATGCTGCGGGCCGAGCGGCTCGGACTGACGAACCTGCGCCTGCTGCACGGCGACGCCGTGATCGCGCTGACCCACCACATCGAGCCGGATTCGCTGTCCGGCGTGCGGATCTTCTTCCCGGACCCGTGGCCGAAGAAGCGCCACCACAAGCGGCGGCTGGTCCAGCCCGACTTCGTGCGGCTGGTCGCGTCGCGGCTGGCGCCCGGCGGCATCCTGCACCTGGCCACCGACTGGGAGCACTACGCCGAGCAGATGCTCGAGGTCTGCTCGAACGAGCCCGCGTTGCGCAACCGGTTCGACGACTGGGCCCCGCGGCCCGGCTGGCGCCCGGTGACGAAGTTCGAGCAGCGCGCCGACCAGGAGGGCCGGATCAGCCGGGATCTGATCTTCGAGCGGGTGAGCTGACCGGCCGCCCCACCCCCAGCGAACGGGGCGGCCGGCCGGAACTCATTCGTCGGCCAGCGGTTCCGCGCGCACCCGGTTGAGGGCCGGCGTGCAGACCGACGAGGCGAGCACCGCCACCACGATCCCGAGGACCACCGGTGCGGCCAGCCACGGGGTGAGGACCGGCGTCGCGTTCGATCCGTCGCTGAGGGCGGCCGAGAACAATCCGAGTCCCGCGACCATGCCCAGCACGCCGGAGCCGATCGTGGCGACCAGCGCGGGGAGCGCGGCCTCCATCCGCAGTGCCCGCGACAGCACCCGGGTCGAGGTGCCCGCCGCCATCAGCGCACCGAACGTGCGGCGCCGGTCCATCACCGATCCGGCCGTGGTGATCGCCGCGCTGCACCCGGCCAGGAGGGCCGCCACGGTCACCCCGATGATCGCGACGCGACGCAGGTCGTCCAGCGCGTGGTCGACGTCCAGATCGGCGGTGGACACGCTCTCCGCACCGGCGGCGGCGATCAGCGCGGTGCGCACCACCTCGTGGTCGGCGGGAGTGGTGTCGACCGCGACATGCGCGTACTGGGGCTTGACCCCAGCCGGCATCAGGGACGGGTCGATCAGCACCGGCAGCGACTGGGCGTCGCCTTCCGGCACCAGCGGTTTCACCGGGACGCCAGGGGCGAACGGCACCGCCGGGTCGTAGTGGGATCCGGCCACCCCGAATGCGCCGAGGTCGATCGGGGAGGTGCTGTAGACGCCCGGCCCCTCGCAGTGGTCCTGCATGCGGTAGACCCGCACCGCGTCGGCGCACGAGACGACCGTGGCGCGGAGGTAGGCGCCATCCGGCGAGTTGAGCGACACCTCGGGCAACGCCACGGCCCGCTCCGGCAGGTTGTAGCGCTCCAGGTTGCTGTTCGCGCGGTCGGCCAGGGCTCCGACGTCTTCGCCGTAGCTGGCCGCCGACAGCACCGAGTCCCGCAGGTTCCCGCCACCTCCGCCCATCGCGTCGAAGCTGGGCATCAGCACCAGCGCCATCGAGCCGGTGAACACGGCGAGCACGACCCCGGCCGATGCCCGGTACGCCCCGCGCGGGTCGTTGCGCAGCCGCCGGCCGGCCAGCAGCACCGACGGTTTGCGCCAGCCGCGGACGAACAGCCCGCCGATGACGGCCGTCACGTACGGCCCGGCGAGCATGGCCGCGACGATCATCAACCCGAGGCCGAGCAGGATCATGTCGTGGCTGCCGTTCGTCTTGACTTCCAGGAGGAAGAACGCCGCGCTCGCCGGCAGGGACAGCAGCCGCCACCACCGCAGCGGCTTGGGCGTGTGCTGCACGACCGCGCCGATCGGGTTGCGCACCACGCGCCGCAGCCCGATCACGGCGGCCAGCAGCACCAGACCCGGCACCGTGAGCAGCGCGAGGGCGGTGAGCCCGGCCCCGAGCTGGAAGTCGGTCGCGAGCCAGGTGCCCCCGTCCCACGGGACGAACTTCGCCAGCGACCACAGCAGCGGGCTGATCGCCCAGCCGAGCAGCGCACCGGTCACCGCCGCGACGCCGGTCTCGGCCGCGGTGATCGCGACGACCTGGCCCGGGGTCGCCCCCGCCAGCCGCAGGGCGGCCAGCCGCTGCTCGCGGCGGGTCGCGATGAGCCGGGCCGAGGACGCGACCAGCACCAGGCTCGGCACCAGCAGCACCACCAGGCCGACCCCGGCGAGCAGGCTCAGCAGCGTGTCCACCTCCGCGTCACCGCGTGGGACGAACCCGTGGCGCTCGTTCGCGTGGAGCGGCATGGCCTCCGGGGCGTGCCCGACGAGCGCGACCAGCTGTTCCGGGGACCGCAGCGCCTCCTCGCCGAGCACGCCGACCAGGCGGCCCGGGAACCGGTCGGCCAGCTGGGACGCGGGCAGCCGCTGCATCGTCTGGAACAGCGCGGGTGACACCACCACCTCACCGGGCCCGGGGACCTTCGGCACCCCGGGCGGCAGCTCGATCCCGTCGGCCAGCGGGGCGACGTCCACGCGGTAGATCTGCCGGTCGCCGATGAAGTCGTGGCCCGTTGTGATCATCAGCGTCGGCGCGCCGTCGGTTTGCGGCCCGTACCCCTCCTGCCACGCCGACCGCTCGGCGCGGGCCTGCGTGGCGAAGGGCAGGCTCAGCAGCAGGAGCGCCAGGCCCGTGGCCACCGCGACCCCCACCGCGGTGAGCACGGTCGCCGTGCGGGTGCGGCGGTCGGCCCGCAGCACCTTGAAGGCCAGCTGGACCGGGATCACGTCAGCACCTCCACCGGGTGCGCGATCCGCCCGTCCCGGATCGTCACGGTGCGTGGCAGCGACGCGGCCAGCTCCACGTCGTGGGTCACGATGACCACGGCGGTGCCCGCGCCGGAGGCCGCGTCCAGCAGGGCGTTCATGGTGTCCTTGCCGGTGCGGGTGTCCAGCGCGCCGGTCGGTTCGTCGGCGAAGATCACCTTCGGCTGGTGGGTGAGGGCGCGGGCGATCGCGACCCGCTGCGCCTGCCCGCCGGACAACTCGCCCGGCCGGGACCCCTCGCGGCCGGCCAGGCCGAGGCGGCCCAGCCACTCGCGCGCGGCGCCGAGCGCCGCACGCCGCTTCGCGCCCGCGAGCAGCATCGGCAGCGCCACGTTCTCCTCTGCGGAGAGTTCGGCGACCAGCATCCCGGTCTGGAACACGAACCCGAACTCGGTCCGCCGCAGTTCGCTGCGCCCGGTCTCGGACAGCTGGTCGACCCGCCGCCCGTTCAGCGTGATCTCGCCGCCGTCCGGCCGCAGGATCCCGGCCAGCACGTGCAGCAGGGTCGTCTTGCCCGAACCGGACGGTCCGACGACGGCGATCGCCTCACCCGCGTGGATGTCGATGTCCACCCCGGCCAGCGCGACCTGCTCGCCGTAGCGCTTGACGAGCTCCCACCCGGACAGCACGGCGCTCCCTTGTGGAGTCATGAATGTTTCCCCTTTCGGTGTTCCCGCACAGCAGGTTCACAGGAGGGGCGGGGTGTCCGGATCGGCCGATCGGCCGATCCGGGGTGGCCGGGCGGCCAAGGTGCGTGGCCACGCGGTTCCTCTACCGTTCCGGTGTGTCGTTCTCCGTGCGCGTGACCAAGGCCTGGCGATGGCTCGGACTCGAAGGTGTCCTCCTGCTCGCCGCCTTCGTGTGCGATCTCGCCGTGGTGCTGCCGGCCAGTGTGGACTCCCTCGGCCCGCGCGGCCGGGACCTGTTGCTGCTGCCCGGGATGATCGTGCTGGGCGCGTGCGCGTTGTGGGCGAGAACCCAGCCCGCGGCCGCGGTGGTCGCCGGTGCCGCCACCCTGTTCGCCTCGAGCTTCCTGATCCGGCTGACCAACGCGGCCGCCTACACGGTGCTGCTCGGCAACGTGTCGCTGAGCGAGACCGTCGCCGGGCTGGAGCTGGTGTTCTTCTGCGTGCGGCGGGTGCGCCTGCCGGAAATGGTCACCGGCACCGCCACCCTGGTGATCGCCGGGCTGTTCGCGGCCACGTACCGCGACGGCAGCGGCAGGTGGAACTCGCTCGGCCAAACGGTTCTGGTCGGCGCGGTGCTGCTGATCATGGTGGTGCCCGCCGGGCTGTATTTCCGGCGTACCGTGCCGCAGCAGCCGGACAGCCCGGTGCGCCGGCTCGTGCGCGAGCAATGGCCGCTGATCGGCGGGTTGAGCCTGCCACTGTTCCTGGAGCTGTACTGGTCGCAAGGCGACACCGGGCACGCCCTGCCCGCGCTGCTGTGCTCGGTCGGGGCGGCCGCCGCGACGGTCTACGCGACCCACCGTCCGCTGCGGGCCGGTTTCCTGCTCGCGGCGATCATCGCCGTCACCGCCCCGGCGATACTGGTCGAGTCGGGGCGGAACCATCAGCTGCTCGGCGGACTGCCGGGCACCGAGGTGATCGCCGGGATCATCGTGGTGATCCTGCTGGTGCGCTACGCCCGCCCGTGGCGGGCGTGGGGCGTGATCGGCCTGTTGTCGGTGGCGGTCGCGATCACGACGCTGACCACCCTGACCGCCAAGCGGAGTTCGTGGCGGATGGACGACCTGCCCGACCTGGCGACCGGCGCGGTCCTGCTGCTCGGCATCGCGGTGGCGTTCGGGCTCTACTTCCGGGCGCGTGACTCCGAACGCCGCAAGGTGGTGGAGGCCGCGGTGGCCGACGCGCAGAACTCCGAACGGATGGCGCTGGCGCGCGAACTGCACGACCTGGTGGCACACCACGTCACCGGGATCATCGTGCAGGCGCAGGCGGCCCGGGTGATCGCGGACCAGAACCCGAAGGTGGCGCTTGAGGTCATCGGGCGCATCGAGGCGGCGGGCACCGAGGCGATGACCGCGATGCGGCGGCTGGTGGGCAGCATGCGCGCGGGCGCGGACTCGGTCACCGACCAGGCCACCATGAACCTCGGCGCGGACCTGCGGCGGCTCGCCGATTCCGGGCACCACGGCGTCGCGGTGCAGGCCGACGTGCGGGTGCCGGAGGACCTGCCGCAGGAGGTGGCGCGCTCGGCGTTGCGGATCGTGCAGGAGTCGCTGACGAACATCGGCAAACACGCGCTGGGCGCGACGCGCGCCTGCGTGCTGGCCGAGGTGCTGGACGGCGAGCTGCACATCCGGGTGGCCGACGACGGCAAGGAGGTGGCGGCGCGCCCGGCCGGCGGTTCGGGCGGCTACGGTCTGGTCGGGATGCGCGAGCGGGTCGAGCTGCTGGACGGCCGGCTCGCCGCGGGCCCGGCACCGGACGGGGGCTGGGTGGTGGAGGCGTGGTTGCCGGTGGAGGAAAAGGCTTGATTCGCGTACTGATCGCCGACGACCAGAGCATGGTGCGGATGGGGTTCCGGATGATCCTCGACGCCCAGGACGACATCGAGGTGGTCGCCGACGTCGAGGACGGGGTGGCGGCGGTGACGAAGGCGCGGGCGCTGCGCCCGGACGTCTGCCTGCTCGACATCCGGATGCCCGGGCTGGACGGGCTGGAGGTGACGCGCCAGCTCGCCGGGCCGGACGTGGCCGACCCGTTGAAGGTGGTCGTGGTGACCACCTTCGACCTGGACGAGTACGTGCACACGGCCCTGGGCAACGGGGCGAGCGGGTTCCTGCTGAAGGACGCCGGCCCGGCGCTGCTGATCGAGGCGATCCGCGCCGCGCACCGGGGCGACGCCCTGGTGTCGCCGCAGGTGACGGTGCGGCTGTTGAAGCACTTCGAGGGTGCGTCCGCGCGGCGGTCGGTGGCACCGCCGAAGGAGCCGCTCACGGCCCGGGAGCTGGACGTGGTCCGGGCGGCGGCCCGGGGCCTGACGAACACCGAGATCGGCGCCGAGCTGTACATGTCGCTGTCCACGGTGAAGACCCACCTCGCCGCCGTGCAGGGCAAGGTCGGTGCGCGCAACCGGGTGGAGATCGCCGCGTGGGCGTGGCGCAGCGGGCTGATGGACTGAGCACACCGCCGGGACCGTCGGCGGCCGCGGCGGGGCGCTTAGAATCCGGGGATGCCGCAGCGTCTCCGTGCCCCGGTCGTCCTGCCCTGTGATCCCGGCTGCTCGGTCGTCCGGGACGGCGTGGTCGACGTCGGCGACGACGGGCGGATCACGTTCTGCGGTCCCGCCGCCGAAGCGCCCGGGGAGCTGCCGGTCACCCGGCTGACCGGCATCCTGCTGCCCGGTCTGGTCAACACCCACGCGCACACCCCGATGACGCTGCTCCGCGGCATGGGCGGCGACCTGCCGCTGCTGCGCTGGTTGCACGAGATCATCTGGCCGGCCGAGGCGAAGCTGCGTGCCGAGGACGTGCGCGCCGGGATGATGCTCGGCTCCGTCGAGATGCTCCGGCACGGCGTGACCACCAGCGCGGAGATGTACTTCTTCGCCGAGCAGATGGCCGAGGCGGTGCTGGAGAGCGGCGCCAGGGCGGTGCTCGGCGGGCCGATCATCGACCTGCCCGGCATCGACTGGCGGCGCATGATCGAGGCCGCCGACCGCTGGATCGACACCGACGGCCTGCGGTTCGGCCCGGGCGAGCGGATCGAGCTGTCCTACGCGCCGCACTCGGCGTACATGCTGCCGGCCGAGGCGCTGCGGCAGGTCGCGGAGTCGGCCGCCGCGCGGGGTGCGCTGGTGCAGATCCACGTCGCCGAGGCAGCCGACGAGGACGCCAAGCAGCGCGCGGAGTACGGTTCGGTGCCGCGCCTGCTGGACGAGATCGGGCTGCTCCGCGGCCGGACGCTCGCCGCGCACGCCGTTCATCTGTCCGACGAGGACATCGCGGTGTTCGCCGCGCGCGGGACCGGAGTGGCGCACTGCCCGGGGTCGAACGCGAAACTGGCGTCCGGCATCGCGCGGCTGACCGACCTGCGCGCGGCCGGGGTCGCGGTCGGGCTCGGCACGGACGGCCCGGCCAGCAACGACGACCTCGACCTGTGGGAGGAGGTCCAGCTCTCCGCGATGCTCGCCCGGTTGTCCACTCAGGACTCCACGGCGCTGCGGGCGCGGGACGCGCTGCTGCTCGCCACTCGCGGCGGGGCCGACGCACTGGGCCGCGATGACATCGGCGCACTGGCGCCCGGCCGCTGGGCCGACCTCGTGCACGTCGACCCGGACGGGCCCGCGTTCGCCACCGGGCTGGACGAACCGGACGAGCAGGTGATCTCGAACCTGGTGTGGGCGTCCGGGTCGCGGCAGGTGCGGGACGTATGGGTAGCCGGCGAGCAGGTCGTGGCCGGCGGCGAGACGGTGCGCGTGGACCGCGCCAAGGTCCAGTCCGCCGCGCGGGAGGCCGCCGCCCGGCTGCGCGCCTGAGGGACCGGTCACATCGGGCGGTGATGATCTTCCCGGCCGGTTCACCCATCCGGTGACGCTCATTCACCCCCCGTTCCCGATCTCCCGCTTTCATCGACAAACGTGTGGGGAGTACTCGGAGTACTGGAAGCGGACCCCGACGGCCTGGAAACGGCCGCCGGTCACATCACCAGCCTGCTGACCGACCTGGACGCCGGTGCGCTCGCCGCGGTGACCCCGAACGCCGAGATCTACGGTCACGCGGGTCTCGCGAGCAAACTCGCGGAGTTCGCCGGGCTGGCCCGCATCGCCGCACGGGTGCTGCACGAGCACGTGGACCTCACCGGTTCCGCGCTCCAGGACACGGCCACGGTGTACCGGGGCATGGAACTGGGCAACGAGGCCCTCCTCCGCCAGGCCGGGCAGTGAGCGCCGAGCTCGGCTCCACCAAGGACCCGCGCGAGCTGATCCCTGGCTCGCCGGAGACCATCGCCGAGCACGTGCGGACCCTGCTCGACCAGGCGGAACAGTTCGACGGGATGGGGTCGAAGCTGTCCGGCTTCCGCGTGCCGGGCTGGCAGGGTGCCGCGTCGGACGCGTTCGGCGAGCTGATCCAGTCGTTGCCGCCGCACTGGCGGAAGACCTCCGACAGCCTGTCCACCGTCGCCGACGGGCTCTCCGCTTACGCCGACACGCTGCACTGGGCGCAACGGCAGGCCGGCGAAGCCATCGCCCTCTGGGACGACGGCGAGCGGGCTCACGCACAGGCCGCGGCACAGGCCGCCGCGGGCGCCAACGAGGACACCAAGCAGCAGGCCGAGCACCAGCGCGCGCAGGGCGACCTGCTCCAGCAGGTGGCGCGGGAGGTGCTCGACCGGGCCCGCGAGCAGCTCGAACGCCAGGCCGGGGACCTCATGCGGGTACTGGGGACGGTTGAGGACGCGGTGAGCAGCGCGATCGGCGGGGTGCTGCACTCGATCACCAGCCCCGAGGACGACGAGTTCGGCAGGAAGTTCATCCCGCCGGAGCACGGCAAGCTCAGCCGCTACCGCTTCTACGCCTACCTCCTGCACAAGGTTTCCGACGGCACGGTGACGGCGGGCGACCTGACCCTGACCGGCAAGCTCGAGACGATGATCGGCAGCGAGAACAACTTCCAGGCGGCGCTGAACAAGAAGGGCCTCACGCTGGAAGTCGAGTCGATCAACGGCTTCAAGACAACCGCGACCGGGCGGGTCGACGCGGGGTTGCTCGGACTGGACGGCAAGGCCGAGGGCACCTTCGGTGTGCGCGGCCGCGCGGGGGTCCGGCTCACGAAGACCGCGCTCGACGCCAAGGCCGGGGTGTTCGCCGGGGCGCGCGCCAGCGTCCGGGGCGCCGCCGACGTCGGCGGGATCGGCGTGGGCACGACCGCGGAGGGCTGGGCCGGTGTCGGCGCGGAGGCCGGGTTCAACCTGGGCATGGGCGAGGACGGCAAGTTCCACCTCAAGGGCAACGTCGGGGCAGCGGTCGGACTCGGCGGCGAGGTCGGGTTCGACCTGCAGGTCGACGGCCACAAGGTGGCCCAGACCGCGAAGTCGGCGACCCACGCGATCGGCAACGGCGTCGAGGCGGTCGGCGACGGCATCAAGGACTTCGGCGAGGGCGTGTCCGGGGTCGGCAAGTCCCTGAAAGGGTTGTTCGGATGACTCAGCTGCCCGTCTCCGTCCACTTCGACCTCCCCGAGGGCTGGGAGCCGGTGGCGACCGAAGACGCCGCCTTCGCCGCGATCCGCTCGGACACGGCCGGGATCATGCTGACCGGCGGCGTCTGGCCGCGGTCGGTGCCGTTGCGCACGGTGGCGGCCGAAGCCGCGCAAGACCTGCGTGAGATCGCGGCCGAGGTGACCGTGCTCAGCGGCGACGACATCGGCGCCGACGGGTTCGTGCAGGAGCTGCGGTTCAGCACCGGCGACGAGACGTTCGTGCGCAGCGAGGTCTACCTCGCGATGGGCGAGGGGGCGGAGCAGCGTGCCGTCGTCCGCGCGGTGCTGACCTGCACGCCCGGCGAGTTCGAGGCCGTGGCGCCGGACTTCCGTGAGTTCGTCGGCTCGCTGGGGCCCGACGACCAGGTTCTCAGTGCGGGCGGGGGCGGACGGTCACGTCGGTGACCTGGGCATCCGGGCTCGCGGTGATCGCGGACAGCACCGCCGCCGCGACCGAGTCCGGCCGCAGGTACCGCCCCGGCGTGTACTCCTTGCCCTCCCCGGCCACGATGTTCTGCTGCATCTCGGTGTCGGTGCGGCCCGGGTAAACCGACGTGACCCGCAGCCCGGGCTCCTCCGCGCGCAACGCGTCGGCGAACGCGCGGACGGCGTGCTTGCTCGCCGCGTACGGCCCCCAGCCGGCGCGGGTGGACAGGCCCTGACCGGAGTTGATGATCACGACGTGCCCGTGCGCGGCGCGCAGGGCCGGTAGCAGCAGCCGGGTCAGCTCGGCGACCGCGACAACGTTGATCTCGAGGTTCTTCCGCCACACCGCGGCTTCGGCCCGCTCGACCGTGCCCAGCTCGGCCGCGCCGGCCGAATGGACGAGCACGTCCAGCCGGTCGATGCCGGCGACGGCCGCGCGGACGCCGTCGAAGTCGGCCAGGTCCACCGGCCACGGCTCCGCACCCGGCGACTCGGCGGCCTGCTCGGCCAGCGCGTCGGCGTCGCGGCCGCCGAGCAGCACGCGGTGGGTCGGGGCGAGCGCGCGGGCGACGGCGGCGCCGATGCCGCGGGACGCGCCGGTCACGAGGGCGAGGGGATTTTCCGGCATACCCCAACGTTAGGTGGTTGGTCCCGGCTGGCTGGCGGCACCGCGCCGGATGACGCCGCGTACCGGGGCGACGAAATCGAGTCGATTCTCGCACGATCTTGACGAATCACCCGGTAGTGGCATGCAATGCGAGGATGTCGACGAGGACGATCGCCGAGGGTGACCGGATTCTGGGCAAGGTCGCGCTGCGGATCATGCCCTTCCTGGCCCTGCTGTACTTCGTGAACTACCTGGACCGGGTCAACATCGGCTTCGCCGGGCCGAACGGGATGAACAAGGAGCTGGGACTGTCCGCCACGGCGTTCGGGTTCGCCTCCGGCATCTTCTTCCTCGGCTACCTGACGCTCGAGGTGCCCAGCAACCTGGCGCTGCACCGGTTCGGCGCGCGGCGCTGGCTCGCGCGGATCATGGTGACCTGGGGGATCGTCGCCACGGTGCTGGCGTTCGTGCCCAACCCGACCACGCTGGTGATCATGCGGTTCCTGCTCGGCGTCGCCGAGGCGGGCTTCTTCCCCGGGATCATCCTGTACCTCACGTACTGGTTCCCGGCGGCGCAGCGGGCCAAGGCGGTCGCGTTGTTCATGGCCGCCGTGCCGGTGTCGTCGGCGATCGGGTCGACCGTGTCCAGCCTGCTGATCGCGCACGGGCACGGCGCGTTCGGGCTGTCCGGGTGGCGGTTCATGTTCCTCGTCGAGGGCATTCCCGCGATCCTGCTCGGGTTCGTGACCTGGTTCTACCTGACCGACCGGCCGGAGCAGGCGAAGTGGCTCACCGAGGACGAGCGCCGCTGGCTGACCACCGAGCTGGACAACGAGCGCAAGGTGACCGAGGCCGAGCACCACTGGCCGCTGCGCAAGGCCCTGACCCACCCGCGCATCCTCGGGCTGGCGTTCGTGTACTTCGCGATCGCCTACGGCCTCTACGCGCTGGGGTTCTTCCTGCCGACGATCATCGCCGGGTTCTCCCAGCAGTTCGGGACGAAGCTGTCGACCGTGCAGGCCGGTCTGGTGACCGCGATCCCGTACGTCGTGGCCGCGGTGGTGATGGTGATCTGGGCGCGCCACGGCGACCGCACGCGCGAGCGGAAGTGGCACGTCGCGCTGCCGATGATCATCGGCGGGGTGGCCATCCCGATCGCGCTGTACCTGGGCAACCCGTACGCCGCGATGGTGGCGGTGACGATCTGCGCGGTCGGGGTGTGCGCGGCGCTGCCGACGTTCTGGGCGCTGCCGTCGACGTTCCTGTCCGGCGCGGCGGCCGCGGGTGGCATCGCGCTGATCAACTCACTGGGCAACATCTCCGGGTTCGCCGCGCCGTACGTGACGGGCTGGCTGCGGGACCTGACCGGCAGCCAGCGCACCGGGTTGTGGGTGGTCGGGGTGTGCATGGTCGTCGGCGCGCTGGTCGCCCTCGCGCTGGGCGCGCGGCCCAAGGCCGAGCCGGCTCGACGGTCCTGAGCGGGCATCGGGCGGCCCCGGGGAACCGCGTTCCCCGGGGCCGGGCCGATCGGTTCAGCGGCGCTCGCGCCACACCGAAACGACGGCGGGGCGCGGCAGGTTGCTGCCGCCGTCCGGCCAGTGCGACTGCGGGTTGGCCACCGTGCCGCCCTCACCGGGGTGCTGCACCGCGACCGTGATGAAGTCGCTCGTCACGTTGGGGCCGCAGGTCTCCGCGCCGATCGGCACCGTGAGGAACTGCTTGACCTGACCGCGTTCCGGGCCGTCCACCGGCACCGAGAACAGGCCGTCGTTCGTGCCGAGGGCGTTGCCGTCGGTGGCGATCCACAGGTTGCCGTACGGGTCGAACGCCACGTTGTCCGGGCAGGAGATCGGGCTGACCTGGTTCTTCGGGAACCCGCCGAAGTAGGTGTCGGCGGTGGCCGGGTCACCGCAGACCAGCAGCAGCCGCCAGGAGAACGTCGTCGCGGCCGCGTCGCCGCGGTCCTCCGCCCACTCCAGGATGTGCCCGTTCTTGTTGCCCACCCGCGGGTTGGCCTCGTCCACACCGGCCTTGCCGGCCGCGCCGCGGTCGGTGTTGTTCGTCAGCGCGGCGTAGATGCGGCCGTTGACCGGGTTGGGCTCGATGTCCTCGGGGCGGTCCATCTTGGTCGCGCCGGCCTTGTCGGCGGCCTGGCGGGTGAAGACGTAGACCTCCTCGGCGGTGAAGGCGTCCACAAAGGACTTGTCGCCGCTGACCAGCGGGATCCACTCGCCGCGGCCGTCGAACTCGCCGTCGGCGGGGAGCTTGCCGGTGCCGTCGATCTGGCCGGCCGGGCTGTCGCCGGTGAACTTCGCGACGTACAGCGTGCCCTCGTCGAGCAGCGCCGAGTTGTGGCGGCGGGCGTGGGCGCTCGTGCCGGGCTTGTACTTGCCCTTGGACACGAACTTGTAGATGTACTCGAAGCGCTCGTCGTCACCGGAGTAGACGGCGACCCGGCCGTCGGCGGTGATCTTGACGTTGGCGGCCTCGTGCTTGAAGCGGCCGAGCGCGGTGTGCTTGACCGGGGTCGAGTCCGGGTCGTTGGGATCGATCTCGACGACCCAGCCGAACCGGTTGACCTCGTTGGGCTCGCTCGGCACGTCCCACCGCTTGTCGAAGCGCTCCCACTTGCGCGTGGTGGTGCCCTTGCCGATGCCGTAGCGGGTCAGCCGCGCCTGCTGGGCCGGGTCGGTGACCTTGTCGGAGTTGGCGAAGTACTGGTGGAAGTTCTCCTCGCCGGAGAGCACCGTGCCCCACGGCGTCACGCCGCCGGAGCAGTTGTTCTGCGTGCCGCGGACCTTCGTGCCGGTCGGGTCGGCGGAGGTCTTCAGGTACTTGGAGCCGGCGGCCGGGCCGCGCACCTCGAAGGTGGTGTCCAGGGTGATGCGGCGCCCGTAGTGGCTCGGCACGACCGCAAGGCCGCCGTCGCGCTGCTTCTCGACGAGCACGACGGACAGGCCGTGCGCGGCCCAGCCGATCTTGACCTGCTCCTCGGTGGGGTTGGCCGGGTCGTACTGGCCGGGCGGGAACATCTGCGTCTCGGTCGTGTACTCGTGGTTGACCACCATCAGGAACCGCTTGCCCTGTCGGTCCTGCGGGACGAGCCCGACGAAGTCGTTGTTGTAGCCGAACTGCTTCGCCTGCGCGGCGGCGGTCTGCCGGGCGATGTCGAACTCCGGCGCGCCGGGCTCCACCGGGTCGCCCCAGCGGATCACCACGTTCTGCGCCCAGCCGTCCGGGATGACGACCGCGTCCGCACGGTTGGGCGGGACCGGGGTGAAGTCCGTGCCGGGCACCGGGCGGCCCTGGCGCCCGGCGAGCGCCGGCGGAACGGCGGCGGTCGCGGTCGCCCCGCCGAGGGCGTTCATCGCGGCGAACCCTCCGGCCGCGGCGGCCATGACGGCACCGGCCTTGAACGCGCCGCGCCGGGACACACCCTGGACGACGTCACCGAAGTAGGAGTTGGACGAGGTGTTGGGTGCCTCGTGCGCGCACTGGTTGCCGCAGCGGTAGAGGCACGTGGTCGCGGCTCTGCCGCTCGGGTGGGTAAGGAGGGGCAGCAGCCGCCCGGGGGTGAAGGACACCTGGTCTCCAGTCACTCGGTCAGGGGAAACGCCCGTGACGTTAAGCGACGGAGACCAGGTGTCCGGAAACTGAAGGTAAACAGGGACTAAAGCTCTTCGCCGACGAGCACCGCCTCCCGCGGCACCTGGTGGGGATCGGCGGCCTTGGTCCGGACCGCGAGCAGACCACCGGCCACGACGCACAGGATCGCGGCCACGACGAACGGGGCGTGCTCCGACCCGAGCCACTCGGCGACGTGCCCGACCAGCGTCGCGGCGACCGCGCCACCGAGCCAGCGGCAGAAGTTGTAGCCCGCGCTGGCCACCGGCCGCGGCGCGTCGCTGATCGACATGGCAGTGCCGGTGAACAGGGTGTTCAGCAACCCGGACACCAGCCCGGAGACGATCACGGCGGCCACGACCACCGGCTTGGCCGGCACCACGAGCACCACCATCAGCACCGCGTAGCCGAGCACGGACACCACGGTGGCGTGCCGCTCACCCAGCTTCCCGGCCAGTTTCGGCGCGAGCACCACACCGGCGATCGCGACGCACAGGCCCCAGCCGCAGAACACCAGCCCGACCGCGACAGCGCTCCAGCCCAGCACGAACGGGGTCCAGGCCAGCACGGTGAAGAACGCGGCGGTGTAGCAGGCCGAACCGATCGAGGTGCGCAGCAGGCCGGTGTGCTTGAGCGCACGCAGCGGGTCGAGCAGCCGGATCGGTTCGCGTTGGTCGTGCTTGTCGGTGGCCAGGAAGATCGAGCACAGCACGAGCGCGGCGGCCATCAGCACCGCGGTGCCGACGAACGGCCCGCGCCACGAGAAGCTGCCGAGCAGGGCGCCGAGCAGCGGCCCGACCGCCAGGCCGACCCCCAGCGCGGCCTCGTAGAGCAGGATCGCGCCGGCCTGGCCACCGGTGGCCGCGCCGACGATCACCGAGAGCGCGGTGGCGATGAAGAACGCGTTGCCCAGTCCCCACACCGCGCGCAGCGCGACCAGCTGCTCGATCGACCCGGCCGCGGCGCACAGCGCGGTCGCGGCCACGATCAGCGTCAGTCCGGTGAGGACCGTCCGCTTCGGACCGAATTTGGCGCTCGCCGCACCGGTGACCAGCATGGCGATCACCTGGACGCCGAGGTAGGACGAGAACAGCAGGGTGACCTGGGACGGCGTGGCGTGCAGCCCCTTGGCGATGGACAGCAGGATCGGGTCCACCAGCCCGATCCCCATGAAGGCGATGACCGCGGCGAACGCCGTGATCCACACCTGCTTGGGCTGTCCCCTGAGGGCGTCCAGCAGGCTGCCGTGACCGTGACTGCTCATGAGAGCAGTTCCTCCTTCTTGACCGGATCGATGAGCCTCCGCAGGGCCGGCAGCGCCGCGTCGATCGCGTCGCGGTCGGCTGGATCCAGGGCAGTCAGGCGCTCGCGCAGGAACTCCTCGCGGGCGATGACGAGCTCGGCCACGTACCGCATGCCGGCCTCGGTCGCCTCGATCAGCACCGCGCGCCGGTCGTCCGGATCGGACCGCCTGCTGACCAGGCCGAGCCGCTCCAGCCGCCGGACCAGGTCCGTCATGGACGGCTGGCGGACGCCCTCGAGCTCGGCGAGGACGCTCATCCGGCGCGGGCCGCCGTGGACCAGCTCGCTCAGCACCGACCCCTGGGTGAGGGTGAGCCGGTGCTGCGGGGTCAGCCGCCGCACCACGTAGTACAGGCGGAAGACCAGCGGGCGCAGCTCACGCGCGAGCTCTGCTACTCCTGGATTCACTTAGCTATCCTAAGCTTTATTGCTTAGGATAGCTAAGTTAGTCGGCTCACACGGTCCGTGATCGCGCCAGCCACAAGCCCGTCACCACGGCCGTGACCAGCGTGACCGCCCCGGCCACGACGAACGCGCTGCCCAGCCCGGCACCGAAGGACGCCCCGGCGGCCTCCCGGCCCCGGACGACGGCCCCGAGCACGGCCACGCCGAGCACCGCACCGATCTGCCGGGCCGTGCTGCTGGCTCCCGACGCCAGCCCGCCCTCCCGCGGACTGACCGCCTGGATGGCCGCGCCGGTCAGCGGCGACATGGTGAGCGCGAACCCGATGCCGGTCAGCGCGAGCCGCCACCACACGTTCCCGTATCCGGTGCTGGCGTCCGCGAAGCCGAGCGTGAGCAGGCCCACCCCGGCGATCGCCAGGCCCGCGGTGACCACGATCCGGAAGCCGTGCCGGGCGGCGAGCCGGCCCGCGAACGGGCTCACCACGACCATCGCGAGGGTCGCGGGCAGGGTCTGCAACCCGGCCCGCAGGATCGAGCTGCCCTGCACGGACACGAAGAACTGGGAGAAGAAGAAGGACGAGCCCATCAACGCGAACCCGACGACGACCATCGCCGTGTTGGCCACGGTGAACAGCCGCTCCCGGAACAGCCGCAGCGGCAGCATCGGCGCCTCGCGGCGCCCCTCGACCGCGATGAACACCGCGAGCAGCACCACGGCCACCGCGAAGCTGCCCAGGATCACCGGGTCGGCCCAGCCGCGGGACCCGCCTTCGATCAGCCCGTAGGTCAGCGCCCCCACGCCGAGGACGGACAGGACCGTCCCGGGCACGTCGATCGCCGGCGCGCCGGTGTTGCGTGATTCGGCCAGGACGCGCACCCCGGCCAGCAGCAGCGCCGCGCCGATCGGCAGGTTCACCAGGAAGATCGCGGGCCAGCCGAACGCCTCGACGAGGATGCCGCCGGCCAGCGGCCCGGCCGCCAGCCCGATCCCGCTGAACCCGGCCCACAGCCCGATGGCCTTGACCCGCTCGCTGGGGACCGGGTACGCCGCGCCGAGCAGGGCCAGCGACGCGGGGCTCAGCGCTGCCGCGCCGATGCCCTGCACCACCCGGCCGGCGATCAGCCAGCCGATCGAGGGCGCCACGGCGCACAGCACCGACGCGGCGGTGAACACCGCGACTCCGGCCAGGAACACGCGCTTGCGGCCGAAGCGGTCGGCGAAGACGCCGCCGGACAGCAACAGCATGGCGACCAGCAGCACGTAGGCGTCCACGATCCACTGCAGCCCGGTCAGATCGGTGTGCAGCCGCTGCGCCATGTCGGGCAGCGCCGCGCCCACGATGGTGCTGTCCAGCAGCACCATGAACTGGCCGAGACAGGTCATCACGAGCAGTGCCGCACGGCCCGATCGGCTGCCCGCGTCCACGGGCGATCCCACAGTCGTCATGCCGGGCACAATACTTCGATAATCCCGTAGTGTCGAATCTTTGGTAACTTCGGCGGCATGCGATCGCTGCCACAGCCCGCCTCGGAGTCACTCGCCCTCGCGCCGGTCCTGCACGCGCTCGGGGACCAGGTGCGCCTGGAACTGGTGCGCCGGGCGTCGACCGCACCCGGCGCGAGCTGCTCCGAACTCGCCGACGGCCTGGACGTGCCCCTGTCCACGCTGACCAACCACTGGCGGATCCTGCGGGAGGCCGGGCTGATCGCGATGAGCGTCGACGGCAGGCACCGGCGGGTCGAGCTGCGCGCCGACGACCTGCACGACCGCTTCCCGGGGCTGCTCGACCCGATCCTGCGTCTCGCCGCGCGGGAATAGCCGCGTCATCCCGGTACCGTGCCCGACATGGACGCGGTGGTTTTCGACCTCGACGGGGTGCTCGTCGACTCCGAACAGACCTGGGACGAGGTGCGCCGGACGGTGGTCGCCGAGCACGGCGGCACCTGGACCGCGGAGGCGACCCGCGCGATGCAGGGGATGAGCACCCCGGAATGGGCGCGGTACCTGGTCGAGGAGCTCGGCGCACGGCTTTCCCCGGACCGGATCGCCGAGGTCGTGATCGACGGGATGGCGCACCGCTACGCCGACGGCCCGCCGGTGCTGCCCGGCGCGCCGGAAGCCGTCCGCGCGGTCGGGCAGCAGTACCCGGTCGCGATCGCCAGCTCGTCCCCGCCGGTGCTGATCACGGCGTTCCTGACGGCGACCGGCCTCACCGGGCTGGTCCAGGTCGCGGTGTCCAGCGAGCAGGTGCCCGCGGGCAAGCCGGCCCCGGACGTCTACCTCGAAGCCGCCCGGAGGCTGGACGCGGACGCGGCGAGGTGCGCGGCGGTCGAGGACACCACGAACGGGCTGAAGGCGGCGCTGGCCGCGGGCATGACGGTCTACGCGGTGCCCAACCCGCACTTCCCGCCGGACCCGGCGGTGCTGGCGCGGGCGCACCGCGTCCTGGGCACCGTGGCGGACCTGCCGGCAGAACTGGGGGCATGAGAGAGGAGGGGCCCGGCCGAGCCGGGCCCCTCCTCCTCGGAGGTCAGCGCTCGAGGTCGCCGGTGATGAACTTCTCCACCGAGTCGCGCGCGGTCGAGTCGTCGTACTGCTCCGGCGGCGACTTCATGAAGTAGGAGGACGCGGACAGCAGCGGGCCGCCGACGCCGCGGTCGAGCGCGATCTTCGCGGCGCGCACCGCGTCGATGATGATGCCGGCCGAGTTCGGTGAGTCCCACACCTCGAGCTTGTACTCCAGGTTCAGCGGGACGTCACCGAAGGCGCGGCCCTCCAGCCGGACGTAGGCCCACTTGCGGTCGTCCAGCCACTGCACGTAGTCCGACGGGCCCACGTGCACGTTGGCCTTGCCGAGGTCGCGGTCGATCTGCGAGGTCACGGCCTGCGTCTTGGAGACCTTCTTGGACTCCAGCCGCTCCAGCTCCTTCATGTTCTTGAAGTCCATGTTGCCGCCCACGTTCAGCTGCATGGTGCGGTCGAGCTGGACCCCGCGGTCCTCGAACAGCTTCGCCAGCACGCGGTGCGTGATGGTGGCGCCGACCTGGGACTTGATGTCGTCGCCGACGATCGGGACCCCGGCGTCGGTGAACTTCTGCGCCCACTCCGGGTCCGAGGCGATGAACACCGGGATCGCGTTGACGAACGCCACGCCGGCGTCGATGGCGCACTGCGCGTAGAACTTCTGCGCCTGCTCGGAACCGACCGGCAGGTACGAGACCAGCACGTCGACCTGGGCCTCGCGGAGCGCGGCGACGATGTCGACCGGCTCCTCGTCGGACTCCTCGATCGTCTCCTGGTAGAAGCGGCCCAGCCCGTCCATGGTGGGACCACGGAGAACCGGCACGCCCAGCGGCGGCACGTCGGTGATCTTGATCGTGTTGTTCTCGCTGGCGAGGATCGCGGACGACAGGTCCTGGCCGACCTTCTTGGCGTCGACGTCGAACGCGGCCACGAAGTCCACGTCACCGACGTGGTACTGGCCGAACCGCACGTGCATCAGGCCGGGCACCCGCGAGGCCGGGTCGGCGTCACGGTAGTAGTGCACCCCCTGCACCAGCGACGCCGCACAGTTTCCGACGCCAACGATGGCCACCCGTACGCGGCCGCTGTTGTCGCCCATGCCGGTTTCTCCTTCGTTCAGTGATGTCTTGCCTTCGGGATGCGGTCTCAGCTCTGAAGCCCGCGTTGTTGCTCGTCCTGCTCGTGCGCGATCAGTTCGTTCAGCCAGCGCACCTCGCGCTCGCTGCTCTCCAGCCCCAGCCGGTGCAGCTCACGCGTGTAGCGGTCGATCTTTTCCTCGGCCCGGGCGAGTGCCGCCCGGAGCCCTTCCCGGCGTTCCTCGACCCGGCGTCGCCGGCCCTCCAGGATCCGCATCCTGACATCGGCCGGTGTCCGGGAGAAGAAGGCGAGGTGGACCCCGAACCCTTCGTCCTCCCAGGTCTGGGGCCCGGCGTCGGCGAGCAGCTTCGCGAAGTGCTCCTTGCCCTCCGCTGTGAGCTTGTACACCGTCCGCGCCCGGCGGCCCCAGCCCTTGACGGGCTCTCCGGCCTGCCCGACGTCACTGTCGGCTTCTTCGATGAACCCGGCCCGTTGCAGCCGACGCAGCGTCGGATACAGCGAACCGTACGAGAAGGTGCGGAACATGCCGAGCGTGTCGTGCAGCCGTTTGCGCAGCACATAGCCGTGCATCGGTGCCTCGTGCAGCAGCCCCAGGATGGCGAACTCCAGCACGGTGCACCCCCTTCCGAGAACTCCCGGACTCCCACGACACTCCGGCAACCTAACGTCGAATTATATCGGGCCGATACATCGAAGTGGTGTAGCCAACATCAACGATCACCCGGAACGAGGTGAAGGACACACCACAACGTTCACCAGAGTGTTATCGAATGGTCGGCGTGTCGCACGTCCGGCCCAGACCGTTACGCCGTACAGCTCATGGTGGGCACACGACGGACACGTACGCTGTCAGCGTGCAGAACCAGCGACAGGTGGTGGACTACGCCCTGCAGCGCCGTGCGCTGCTGGCCGATGTCCGCTCCGGTCGGGTCGGCACGCGCGACGTCTGCGACGCCGATCCGTACCTGCTCCGGGCGGCCCGGTTCCACGGTGAACCGACCGAGGCTCCCTGCCCGCTGTGCGGGAAGGCGGGCCTGACGAACGTGTCCTGGGTGTTCGGCGAGCAGCTGCGGCACGTGTCCGGATCGGCGCGGACCCCCACCGAGCTGGCCCGCCTGGCCGGGAGCGTGGGAGAGTTCACCGTGCACGTGGTCGAGGTGTGCCCCGCATGCCGCTGGAACCACCTGGTGCGGTCCTACGTCCTGGGGAACGGGACCCCGCACGGTTCGTCCCGGAGGACAGCCGGACAGTGAGGGCACGAAGCGCAGCGCCGGCACTCGATCACAGAACGGCGCCCGGTGTACCGCCGGTCTGGGAGGCTCACTCGTGAACGACCATCGCAATCGCTCCTGGCCTGGTCAGGAGCCGGACGAACCGCGCCGTGCCCAGTGGCCGGGTGAGGGTGAGCCGGCCTGGCCCAGCGGCAACGAACCGCCCCGGCGCCCGGCGCAAGGCCCGATGCCTCCCCAGCGCCCCCCGGCCCGCGGTCCGCAGCGCCCGCAGGGTCCCCAGGGACCGCAGGGACCCCAGTGGCCCGGTGAGGGCGGCGGGCCGGGCCGGCCGAACGGTCCGGCCCCGGACCCGCACGGCACCCGGCGCGTCCCGCCCGCCGGCAACCGCGTGCCCCCGCCACCGCCACCGCCACGCCGCCCCGGTCCGCCGCCGGGCCCGCCGCCCGGGCCGCAGAACCCGCCGCGGGACGACCTCCGCCGGCCGGCCGGGCCCGGCGTGGGAGGCGGCCGGCGACCCGGGATGGCCGAGTCCGAGCCGGGTCTGCTCACCCACAGCGAGCTCAACCACGGGTACGACGAATTCGACGACTACGTCGACGAGCCGGTCGCGCTGAACGAGTCCGGTCCGGACGACGGCACACCCGCCGATGACGCCGACGACGCCGAGGGCGGGAACGGCAAGAAGAACAAGAAGGGCAAGAAGGACAAGGCGGCGCTGACCCCGAAGCAGCGCAAGAAGCGCCGCTGGAAGATCATCCGGCGCGTCCTCTACGCCCTGTTCGGGGTGTTCGTCGTGCTCCCGGCGATCGCGTTCACCATCGCCTACTTCCTGGTCGACGTGCCGACGCCGGAGGAGGTGCTGGCCCAGCAGGAACAGGTGGTGACCTACCACTACAGCGACGGTTCGGTGATGGGCAAGGAAATCCCGACCACCGGTAACCGGCAGATCCTCCAGCCCGGCCAGATCTCCGACACCGTCAAGCACGCCGTGTACGCGGCCGAGGACGCGACGTTCGAGACCAACAGCGGCTTCGACGCGATGGGCATCCTGCGGGCGGTCTACTACAACCTCACCGATGGCACGGGCGGTGGTTCGACCATCTCCCAGCAGTACATCAAGAAGGCCACCGCGAAAGAGGACCACACGCTCACCCGCAAGGCCACCGAGCTGGTCAAGTCGTTCAAGATGAACCAGACCCAGTCCAAGGAAGACATCATCACGGCCTACCTCAACATCGTCTACTTCGGACGGGGTGCCTACGGCATCGAGGCGGCCGCGCACGCCTACTTCGACAAGCCCGCGGCACAGCTGACCCCGTCGGAAGCGGCGTTCCTGGCCGGTGTGATCCAGACGCCGTCGAAGTCGGAGAACCCCGAGTACGCGACCAGGCGCTGGAACTACGTGCTGGACAACATGGTCAAGAACCACTGGCTGCCCCAGGCGGACCGGGACGCGGCCCAGTTCCCGACCCCGCTGCCGCGGGAGCAGACCAAGCCGCAGGCGATCACCGGCAACAACGCGTTCATCCAGGCGCAGGTGGAGGACGAGCTGGAGGCCGCCGGCTTCCCCAAGGAACGGCTCCAGGCCGGCGGCTACGACATCTACACGACCATCGACCCGAACGCGCAGCGCATCGCCGAGCAGACCGTCAGCCAGGTGATGCAGGGTCAGCCGGCCACGCTCAAGAAGGCGCTCGTCGCGGTGGACCCGAAGACACGGGGTGTGGTCGCCTACTACGGCGGTCCCAACGACAAGACCGACTACATCGACTGGGGCGACACCGCCCGCAACCCCGGATCATCGTTCAAGACGTTCGACCTGGTCGCGTTCCTGAAGATGGGCAAGGGCCTCGGCGAGACCTTCGACGGCTCCACGCACCGCCAGTTCGGCGTGCTGCCCAACGGCTCACCGCGCTACATCAACAACGCCGGGGTGTCCAACAGCTGTTCGAAGGAGTGCACGGTCGCGGAGGCGACCATGCGGTCCACCAACACCGTGTTCTTCGACATGGTCGCCAACATCACCGGCCCGCAGGCGGTCGCCGACGCGGCGAAGGAGGCCGGTGTCCGGTCGTTGAAGGCGGTGGACAACAACATCGCGCTGGGTGGTGGGTCCACGGCGGCCACGCCGCTGGACATGGCGTCGGGGTACGCCACGATCGCCGACGACGGGACGTACCTGGACCGGCACTTCGTGCAGAAGATGACCAAGCCGGGTGATGGCGAGGTCGTCTACCAGGCGCCGAGCAACCCCAAGCCGGCCTTCGCCGAGGGCGACTCGAACAAGAGCAAGCAGATCGCGGGCAACGTCACCACCGCGCTCAAGCCGGTCATCCAGTTCTCCAAGCTCAGCTGCCCGAGTGGTCACGAGTGCGCGGGCAAGACCGGTACCCAGCAGTACGACGCGAGCGCCGGCAACAGCGGGTCGGACAAGGACAACTCGCAGGTGTGGATGGTCGGGTACACGCCGTCGATCTCCGTCGCGTCCTGGGTCGGCAGCGACAAGAACACGCCGCTGCGTGACAAGGACGGCAACGCGGTGTCCTCCACGGGACTGCCGGCCAAGATCTGGCAGCAGTTCCTGACCGACTACCTCAAGGACAAGCCCAGCGAGAAGTTCCCGACGGTCACGCCGATCGGCAAGAGCGCGGCCGCCGCGGAGGACTCGACGTCGGCGAGCCGGTCGACGCCGCCCACGAAGGCGAGTTCGTCGGGCCCGTCCACGCTGCCCACCTCCCCGCCGACGTCCTCGTCGAGCACGGAACCCACCGAGGCGCCGACGTCGACCCGGTCGCGCGTGACGATCCCGACCTGGCCGCCGGGCAACGACTTCGGGCCGACGGACGCCCGCGGCGGCAACGGCTGATCCCCGGCTCACGGGCCAGCCCGTAACATCGCGCAGGTGTCCAGCCCGACCGACGAGACCACTTCAGCGGAGCCCGTGCGGGCGTCGCTCGACGCGGGCCGGGTCTCGCCGACCCGGACCGACCCGCTGGTCGCGGCCGCGAGCAGACCGATCGGCGGGCCGCTCGGCGAACACGCGGCGGTTGGGCGCCACTCGTTCTGGACGCCGCAGCGGGTGGGGCTGGCGCTGGCCACGCTGGCGCTGATGCTGTGCTGGTTCGGGAAGGCGAGCTGCATCCAGCAGTACGTCGACGACAGCGGGCAAACCCAGCTGGACTGGCGGTCCGGCCGCCCCTACGTCGCGATGTGCTACTCCGACGTCGTCCCCCTCTACAGCGCCGAACGGCTGGACCAGGCCGGCGCCTTCCCGTACCGGACGAGCTGGGTCGACGACGCGGGCACGCCCAGCGCGCAGGTGCGGTACATGGAGTACCCGGTGCTGACCGGGTTGTTCCAATGGGTCAACGCGAAGCTCGCCGCGGGCTGGCACGCGGCGGCCGAGGCCGGATGGCTGCCCGGCGGGCTGCCGGTGGTGATCTACTTCAACATCACCGCGTTCTGGCTCGCGGTGGCCTGGCTGATCACCGTGTGGGCGGTGGGCCGCACCGCCCGGCGCCGGCCGTGGGACGCCTGCCTCGCCGCGATCTCGCCGCTGGTGCTGGTGCACGCGTTCACCAATTTCGACACGATCGCGACCGCGTTCGCCGCGACCGGCCTGCTGGCCTGGGCGCGCCGGAAACCCGCGCTCGCCGGGCTGCTGATCGGGCTCGGCGCGGCCGCGAAGCTGTACCCGTTGTTCCTGCTCGGACCGATGCTGGTGCTGTGCCTGCGGGCCGGGAAACTACGCGAATGGTCCACCGCCGCGGGTGTCGCGGTGGCGGCCTGGCTCGCGGTGAACCTGCCGATCGCGCTCACCCTGAACGCCGGCTGGCAGGAGTTCTTCCGGCTCAACGCGCAACGCGGCATGGACCCGGACTCGATCTACAACGTGATCTCCTACTTCACCGGCTGGGCCGGCTTCGACGGACCGCTCGCGCCCGGGCAGAGCCCGACCTGGCTGAACATCGTCAGCGCCGCGCTGTTCCTGGCCTGCTGCGCGGGGATCGCCTACGTCGGGCTGGCCGCGCCGGTGCGGCCCCGGCTGGCGCAGCTGTGCTTCCTGGTGGTCGCCGCGTTCCTGCTGACCAACAAGGTGTGGAGCCCCCAGTACTCGCTGTGGCTGGTGCCGCTCGCGGTGCTGGCGATCCCGCGGTGGCGGCTGCTGCTGGGCTGGATGCTGCTCGACGCGCTGGTCTGGGTGCCGCGGATGTTCTACTACCTCGGCACCGACCACAAGGGACTGCCGCCGGACTGGTTCCTCGGGTTCGTGGTGCTGCGGGACCTGGCCGTGCTCGGGCTGTGCGTCCTGGTGATCCGGGAGATCTACCGGCCGGCCGGGGACGCCGGAGACACCGTGCGTGCCGCCGGTGACGACGACCCCGCCGGCGGGGTGCTGGACCGGGCCAGGGACGTGGTCGTGCTCCGGCACCGCCGCCCGCGGCACGCGGGGTGAGTCAGCCGAGCTCCTCCCGCAGGTAGGCGATGTCGTCGGCCTGGCCGTCGGCCGGGGTTTCCACGATCACCGGCGCCCCGGCCGCCGCCGCGACCGCCACCAGTGCCTGCGGGTCGATGGTGCCGTCACCGTGCACGACGTTCGCGTGGCGGTCGCGGCCCGAGCCGAACTCGTCGCGCGAGTTGTTCAGGTGCACCAGGTCGATGCGGCCGGTGATCGCCCGTACCTTGTCGACCACGTCGCCGAGTTCCCAGCCCGCGGCGAACGCGTGGCAGGTGTCCAGGCAGAACCCGGCGCCGAACTCGGCGACCTCGTCCCACAGCCGCGCCAGCACGTCCATCTCCCGCGCCATCGCCCCGTCGCCGCCCGCGGTGTTCTCGATCAGGATCGGCACCGCGAACCCGCCGTCGGCCGCCTGCCGCTCGAACAGCTTGCGCCAGTTCGCCAGGCCCTCCGCGATGTCCTCGCCCTTGCCGACGTGGCCGCCGTGCACGATCAGGCCCTTCGCGCCGATCTCGGCCGCGGCCGCGGCGTGCTGGGCGGCCAGCTTCCGCGACGGGATCCGGATGCGGTTGTTCAGCGACGCGACGTTGACGATGTAGGGGGAGTGGATGAACACCTCGACCCCGGCCGCCTCGATCTCCGCCCTCGGCGGCCGGGCGACGGGCTTCTTCCAGCCCTGCGGGTCGGCGAGGAAGAACTGCACCACGTCGGCCGAGCGCTCCTTGGCCGCGGTCAGCGGGTCGTCGTCGCGGACGTGCGCACCGATCTGCATGCGCCCACGCTACCGGCGGAAGCGGCGCGGTTCTCGCCATCCGGCCGGACTTCGTGCAGTACCGTGAGCGCGGTTCGGGACATCACCTGAGTGCTGGGGGGACGCGATGCGGAAGACCGCACGCCGCGCCGGGGTCGCGGGGTTCGTGCTGGCGGCCTCCGCCACGCTGACCGCGCCGGGCGCCCTCGCCGATCCCGCCGATCCCGCGCTGGCCGGCAGCTGCGGCGCGACCCTGCGGGACGAGCCAGGGCACGCCCTCACCCTCGACGCCGGCGCCCCGCTGAACCAGCCCGGTGTGGTCACCGTCGGCACCGGGACGGACTCCGCGCCGACCGGTCCGGACCAGCGCGGACCGCTGCTGCCACTGCCCGTCGCCGACCTCGCGAAGACCCTGCGGGTGGGCGACGCCCCGGTGCTCGGCGATCTGGCCGCCGAGCAGGTCTGCCCCGCCGCGCAGCACACGGTGAACGCGCTGTCCGCGCTCACCCAGAACCTCACCTCCGGCGGGCAGCCGGACCCGCCCGCGCCGGCCGGGCGACCCGCGCCCGGGCAGCCCGTGCCCGGCGGCGGAACCCCCGGCACGCCCGCGCCCGGTACCCCGGCGCCGCGGCCGGCGGTGGGCACGGTGCCCGTCTCGTTCGTCGCCGGTGGTTTCCTCGCCGGCGCCGGCATCGCCCCGCCGGCACCGCTGTCCGCCCTGACCCGGTTGGGGGCCGTCGCGCAGGCCGCACCCGATGTCCTCCCACCAGCTGGGACGGAACCGCCGCTGGTCACGCAGAACCCCGGCGCCGCCGAGGCCATGCCGTCCGTCCCGGCCCCCGGCCGGTTACCGCTGATCATCGCGGTGTTCGCGCTCGCGATCGTGGCCACCGCACTCACCCGCGCGTGGCTGCGGCGAGCCTGACCGGCATGCACGCGTCACGTACCTGCCCTAGCTTCGTTGAACCAGTAGCGACGCGCTGGAGGACGAACATGCAGGGTCGGACACGCAGGACTGTCGCGGCGGGTGCCGCCGCCCTCGTACTGGCCGGGTCGGCTGCGCTCGCACTGCCCGGTACCGCGAACGCCGACACGATCACGGCCAAGTGCGGTGACACCGTCACCGCCAAACCCGGCGACGTCATCAAGACGCCGCTCGGCCTCAGGACCGTCACCGACGGGCTCACCTCGATCGTCGGCGGGCTGCTCGGCGGCCTGTGCCAGATCACCGTCAAGGTGGTCGACACGGTGGTCTCGCCGGTGCCGGTGGTGGGTCCGCCGGCCGCGAGCGCGGTCAACGGCACCGTCGCGGGCACCACGAACGGCCTGACCAGCTCCGTCAACCGGGCCGGCCAGGCGCTCGGCGGCGGCAGCGCGGGCGGGCCGCAGCCGCAGACCCCGCCGGGCGGTGGTGGCGCGCAGCAGACGCCGCCGGGCAGCACGCCGGGTGGGACCGCAGGCGGCGCCCCGGCCGCGCTGATTCCCGGTGCGACCAGTCCCGTGCTGGGCGGCGACCCGGCGACGTTCGACCTCCTGCCGTTCGGTTCGGGCAGCGCGTTCGCGCCGATGCGCAACTACGCCGGCCTGCCGTTCGCGACGCCCGGGCTGTGGGCCCCCTCGCCGGGCCTGCGCTACGGCGGCGAGATCCCCGGTTACGCGCCCGAGTACGGCACGCTCGGTCAGCAGCAGCCCGGGAAGGCCGTTCCGGGCGTGCAGAACGCCGGCCGGGCCGAGGCCCTGCCCGCCGGCCCCGGCGGCGGTGGCAACGTCGCGCTACCGATGCTCGCGGCCGTTGTCGCTCTTTCGGGTGTCAGCGCGGGTCTCGTACGCGCGTGGGTCTTACGGGGAGCTACCGCTTAGTATCCATTGGGTCCGCTCGTCGTTAACCCCATCCGGGGACACGCCTGCGATCACTGGAGGTCCGCGCTCGTGCGCAACACCAGCCTGATGAAGACCACCCGAAGAGCGCTGACCGTCGCCGCCGTCGCCGCGGCCGTCGCCGGGGGCTCCCTGCTGACGACGGGGACCGCCGCCGCGAGCACCGTGCTCTCCCCGGCGTGCTCGGGAACGGTGATCGGCGCGCTCAGCGACACGGTCGCCGTGCAGGGCAAGGACCTCGCCGGCGTGGTCAAGGCCGGTGCGCAGGAGCAGGAGTGGTTCCTGCACCTCAACGGCGTGGACCCGCAGAAGATCGCGGACACCGTCACCGCCGCGGGGGCGATTCCCGTCGGTCAGGTGCCGTCGAACGCGGCCAGCGGCACGATCGGCGGCGACGCGATCGCGAACGCCGTCACCACCACGCTGAAGCAAGCCGGCGACGGGTTCGCGACCGGCCTCGGTACCGGCTCCGACCAGCAGCACAAGACCCTCGACGCGATCTCCCGCAAGGTCTCCGGCAACTGCGGGCTGACCGCGTACGCGAGCAACTACACGCAGCCCACGCCGTCGTCGTCCCAGCAGCCCGGCACCACCACGCCGTCGCCCGGCACGGGGCCGGTCAGCTCCGTCCCGGGCATCTCCGGCACCGGTTCAGCCACCGCCCCGCCGCGCAACTACGGCAACATCCCGGCGGCCGTGCCGGGCGTGACCGGCGCCGCGGTGCCACCCGGCGCGCTCTACCCGTCCACCACGACGCTGCCCGACCAGGTGCTGCCGCAGATCGGCGTGCTCGGCGGCGCGTCCGCCCCGACCGGGACGCCGGCCGGCGGTCAGCCCGATGTGCGCAACGCGGGCAACGCCAGCGCCATCGGGGGCGAACCGGCCACCGGCAACGTCCAGCTGCCCATGCTCCTGGCCGTCGTCGCGCTGGCCGGGGTGAGCGCCGCGCTGGTGCGGACCTGGGTGCTGCGCAAACTGTCCTAGCCGCCAGGTAACCTGGTAACCCGGCAAACCCTCCTGCCACGGAAAGCCCGTGGCCGTGAAGCCCACAGGAGGTGAGTGGTTGTGTCGCGCCATTACGAGGTGATGGTCATCCTCGACCCCACGCTCGACGAGCGTAAGGTCGCCCCGACTCTGGACACCTTCCTCAACGTCATCCGCACGTCCGGCGGAAGCGTGGAGAAGGTCGACGTATGGGGCCGTCGCCGGCTCTCGTACGAGATCAAGAAGCACGCCGAGGGCATCTACGCCGTGCTGGACCTCAACAGCGAGCCGGACGCGGTCAAGGAGCTGGACCGGCAGCTGTCGCTGCAGGAGACCGTGCTCCGCACCAAGGTCGTCCGCAAGCCGGTCCCGCGCAAGGCCGCCAAGGCCGCGGCGAAGGCCTGAGGCGACAGCCCATGGCCGGAGACACCGTCATCACCGTGGTCGGCAACCTGACGTCCGACCCCGAGCTGCGATTCACGCCGTCCGGCGCCGCGGTCGCCAACTTCACCGTCGCGTCCACGCCGCGCACCTTCGACCGCCAGTCCGGTGAGTGGAAGGACGGCGAGGCGCTGTTCCTGCGCTGCAACATCTGGCGGCAGGCGGCGGAGAACGTCGCGGAGAGCCTGACCCGCGGTGCCCGCGTGGTCGTGCAGGGCCGCCTCAAGCAGCGGTCGTTCGAAACCAAGGAAGGCGAGAAGCGGACCGTCGTCGAGCTCGAGGTCGACGAGATCGGTCCCTCGCTGCGCTACGCCACCGCCAAGGTCAACAAGGTCAGCCGCGGTAGCGGCGGCGGCGGCGGTTACGGCGGCGGCGCCGGCGGTGGTGCCCCCGCCGACGACCCGTGGGGCTCGGCCCCGCCGGCAGGCGACAGCGGCGGTTTCGCCGACGAGCCTCCCTTCTGACCAACCACTCGTACCGAATTCCCAGGAGCATCACCGTGGCCAAGCCACCCATCCGCAAGCCCAAGAAGAAGGTCTGCGTGTTCTGCAAGGCCGAGAAGAAGGGCCACCCGGAACTCATCGACTACAAGGACACCAACCTGCTGCGGAAGTACATCTCCGACCGCGGCAAGATCCGTGCCCGCCGGGTGACCGGCAACTGCAGCCAGCACCAGCGCGACATCGCCATCGCGGTCAAGAACTCCCGCGAGATGGCGCTGCTGCCCTACACCTCGACCGCGCGCTGAGGAGGGACCACATCATGGCGAAGATCATCCTCACCACGGACGTGTCCAACCTCGGCGGCCCCGGCGACATCGTCGAGGTCAAGGACGGTTACGCGCGCAACTTCCTGCTGCCCCGCGGCTACGCCATCGCGGCCACCAAGGGTGCCGAGAAGAACGTGCGGACCATCCGCCGCGCCCAGGAGTCCCGCCGCATCCGCGACCTCGATCACGCCCGCGAGATCAAGGCCGCGCTGGAGGGCCTCGGCACCGTGGAGCTGACCGCGAAGGCCGCCGCCGGCTCGAAGAAGCTGTTCGGTTCGGTCACCACCGCCGACATCGCCAACGCGATCAAGGCGGCGGGCGGCCCGCTGCTCGACAAGCGCGTGCTGGAGACCGACGGGCACATCAAGTCCGTCGGCAAGCACTCGGTGAACGCCCGGCTGCACCCCGACGTGCAGGCGTCGGTGCGCCTCGAGGTCAAGGCCGGCCAGTAGGCCGTCCGGCAGTTCCGGCCGGGCAGGTTTCCGCGACATCGCGGGGCCTGCCCGGTTTTTGCTTGTCAGGGCGGGGAACCAACGGCCCTGGGTTAGCATCAATGTGGATGATCACGGACTCGCGGCACTGACGGAGGAGGTAGCGGGAATGACCAAACCAGCCGATCGGCTCACCGAGGTTCCGCCTCCGGCCCCGATCAAGGTGGGCGGCAACGGCACCGCCGGTGGCTACGAGTTCACACCCGACGACGTGCGCGGCGTGATCAGCAAGTGGAAAGCGCTCCTGACCGACCTGCAGACGGACCTGTCCAACGCCAACACCGTCGCCGAGGTCCGGCCGCCCGGCAAGGAGTTCGCCAGCGCGGACTTCGTGACCAAGGGCGCCCAGGGCTCGGGCACGACGTTGCAGCTCCAGCACCAGCGCATGGTCGACTACGTGAAGCGCTACATCGACGCGCTGGAGAAGGCCGCCGGCATCGTCGAGGACACGGAGCACGACACGCGCCGGGCCATGGGCGGGTACAAGACGGTTTGATGAACCGCACAGCGACCGTCGCGGCGGCGGGCCTGATCGCCGCTGGCCTGCTCACCGCGTGTTCGAGCGGTGGCAGCACCGCGGCCCCCGAACCTGGCGCGCCGTCGGTCGATCCCGCACCCCGGGTCCCGGCGCCGTTGCCTGCCGACGCCCTCGTCGCCGACCCCTGCTCGGCGTTGCCACCCGAACTGGCCGCGGCCGGCGGCCTGACGCCACCGGGTGAGCGGTACGAGAGCCCGGGCGGCCCGGCCTGCCGGTGGCAGTCGGCCGGTCACGACGCGAACAAGATCTTCCTCGCACCGCTGGGGCAGCAGAAGACCGGTCTGACCGGGGTGTACGTCAACCGCGACCAGGACGCCTACTTCGAGCCGACGACCATCGAGGGGTATCCGGCGGTCTACGCGGCGAACGCCGATCTGCGCGGCAGCGGCACCTGCGCGCTCTGGCTGGGCCTGACCGACGAGCTGGTCGTCAACATCAATTCGAGCATCCTCGCCGGTCCGAACGCCGGCGACCCGTGTCCCGTCGTCGGCGACGTCGCGGCGACGGTGGTGCGGCACCTCAAGGGGGCAGCGTGAGGAACAACGACTTCGGTTTCGCCAGCAAGAGGGGTTGAGCATGGGCAACGACTCGTACCAGGCCGGACGGACGCTCACCACCGTCGGCACCTACGCCGCCGCGGGTGCGATGGTCGGCACCGCGGTGCCGGTCATCGGCACCGCGGTCGGCGCCGTGGGCGGCGCGGTCGTCGGTGGTCTGGTCAGCATGTTCAGCGGCGGGCCGGAAGCGCAGCACCACGAGGCCAGCATCGGTGGCCGGTCGATTGACGCCCGCCAGATCTGGGAGAAGATCCACAACGGCGACACCACCTCCCTCGACGCGGGCGCCAAGGCCGCGGCGGCGCTGAAGGACGTCCACACCGACCGCGCCAAACTGATCCAGCAGATCAACGACCTGATGGACGGCGCCTGGAAGGGCCCGGCCTCCGGCCAGGTGCAGGCCGGTGCGCACCCGCTGGGCATCTGGTTGCAGGACTCGGCCGCCAACCTGAGCAGGAGCAGCACCTACCTGGGCGACCAGGCCACCGCCTTCCACACCGTGAAGTCGAAGGTGCAGGAGATCGCGGCCAAGCCGCCGGAGGGCGGGTTCCTCGACGGGATGAACCCGCTGTCGGACACCGACTCGCAAATCGAGAAGTACAACCAGCAAGGCCAGGCGAACGTCGAGGCGTTCAACAACTACTACCAGGCCAGCATGACCAACGCGGGCCAGCTGCCGCAGTACTCCGCCTGGCAGGGCAACGTTTTCTCCGACGGTGGCGGTCCCGGCGGGATGCCCGGCGGTGCCGGCGGGGGTGGCGGTGTGCCGAGCGCGGGCGGGATGCCGGGTGGCGCCATGCCCGCGCACACGGGGGATCTGCCGCGGTTCAGCTCCACCCACCCTGCGGCCACGCTGCCGCACACCGCGGCCCCGGCGGGCTACTCGCCGGCCACCGGTTCCGGCGCGTACACCCCGCCGGCCTGGGACGGGACCAGCGCGGCCGGCTACACGCCGCCGTCGGCAGGCGGTTTCGGCCCCGGTGGTGGTACCGGTGGGTTCGGACCGGGCGGCGCGGGCAGTGCTGCCGGTGGTGCCGGTGCCGGCGGTGCCGGGGCGACGGGGATCGGCGGGGCGTTCGGACCGGGCAGTGGTGTCGGCGCGACGAGCGGCACCGGCGCCGGTCCCGGCGCCGGGAGCGCCGGCGCGGGCCGCGGTGGCGGGCGGGCCGGCACGACTCGCGCGGGCACGCCCGGCTCGCCCGGCATGGGCGGTCGCGGCGGTCACGGCCGCGGTGAGGAAGACGAGGAACACCGGAACAAGTACATGGTGGGCGACGACCCGAACGAGCTCTTCGGCACCGACGAGCTGACCGCGCCGCCCGTCATCGGCGAATGAGGCACGGACGGTGTTGAACCAACCGCTCAAGCTCACCACCCCGCTGCTGATCCACCTGATCAAGCGGCGGGGCGCGGAGCCGCACAACACGCTGTCCGCGATGCCGGTGTGGCATGACGAGACCAACCAGCGGCTCATCGACGAGGGCATCAACGCCGCGCTCACCGAGCACGGGCTGATGGGTCCGCGTGGGATGGACCGCGAGTTCGCGGCCGTGATCGAGTCGATCGCGCGGCCGCACGTGGAGTTCTACGGCTGGTTCGAGGGCACGTTCCCGGACCGGCCGTCGAACTTCACGGTCTTCACCGGCAGTGGCCCTGGCGGCGGGTTCGTCCTCGCCCGGTTCATCGAGGAGAACGGCGTCCTGCTGCTGCCCGAACGGCCGGAACGGGTGCTGCCGGCGTTCATCGAGCAGATCCCGCCCGCGCCGCCCGGCGGCTCCGCGCGGCTGGTGGCGCCGAAGAGCGAGGTCCTGGGCCACGGGCGGGCACGGGACGAGGGGCCGTCGTCGATCATGCAGGCCGCACCGGGGCGTGCGGTGCAGTCGCCTGCCGCGGAGATCAAGCGGATCCTCGCCGCGCCGCGTACCGGTGGCGGGAGCCTGTATGCGGCCGTCCGCAACCGGGCCGGGGTGCGGCGCCGCTGCGCTAGGCCGCTCAACTTCATCGACATCGCCGAGGGGCGGTGGCTGATGGAGGAGCGTCCGGGTGGCGGTGAGCCGGAGATCGTGCTCACCCCGGCTACCGCGCAGGGCATCGGCCAGTGGTTACACAACGCAGCGACTTCGCTGGGCTGATCGGTTCATCCCGGTCCCTTGCCCGGACGAGCGAGGGACCTTCTACTCTGCGTGCACCAATTCCCCGGGCGATGACGCTGCCGGCAGCGCGACACGCCGAACGTCGTTTTCGCGACGACACGCCGAAGTTTTTCCCCCGGAGTTCTCCACAGGTTACCCACAGGGTTTGACCTGCGGTTTCTCTGCGGCCCACCGGAGTTACCCCCAAGCTGTCCACAGGCAGCGGCAGACCTGTGGCTGGTTGACCCCGGCACTCCACAAGCTGTCCACAGAACGGTCCCCAAGCGGGTTTGCACTGGCCCGTTCCAGCGATCTACGGTGCCGCCGGAGTAGTCGCACTCCGTGGCCGGAAAGACCGGGAGGACACCAGTGCCGTCGGCGCGCCGGTCCCGGCACTCCGGGCGGAGATCCGGCATAATCGAACTGGTGTTCGCTGTCTGGGAGGTATCCGCGCGGTGGCGCTGACTGACGACCGTGGTCCGGCTTACCCGTCCGACCCCGGCCCCGAGGACCCCGGGCCGCGGTACGGCGAGTTCGACCGTCAGCCGCCCCAGGACATCCCCGCCGAGCAGTCCGTGCTGGGCGGCATGCTGCTGTCGAAGGACGCGATCGCCGACGTCGTCGAGGTGCTCGCGCCCCACGACTTCTACCTCCCCAAGCACCAGGCGGTCTACGACTGCGTCCTGGACCTCTACGCGCGCGGCGAACCGGCCGACCCGATCACCGTGTCGGCCGAACTGGAACGACGCGGTGAGCTCGCCCGGGTCGGCGGTGCGCCGTACCTGCACACGCTGATCGCGACGGTGCCGACCGCCGCGAACGCGGGCTACTACGCCCAGATCGTGGCGGAGAAGGCCGTCCTGCGGCGCCTCGTCGAGGCCGGCACCCGGATCGTGCAGTACGGCTACGGCGCGGCGAACGACGGCGGCGACATCAACGAGGTGGTCGACCGCGCGCAGGCCGCGATCTACGACGTCACCGAGCGCCGGGCCAGCGAGGACTACGTCGCGCTGGAGGAACTGCTCCAGCCGACGATGGACGAGATCGACGCGATCGCCTCACGCGGCGGGGTGTCGCAGGGCGTGCCGACCGGGTTCGCCGACCTCGACGAGGTGACCAACGGCCTGCACCCCGGCCAGATGATCATCGTCGCCGCGCGTCCCGGTGTCGGCAAGTCGACCCTGGGACTGGACTTCGCCCGGTCGTGCTCGGTCAAGCACGGCATGACCAGCGTCATCTTCTCGCTGGAGATGAGCCGCATCGAGATCGTGATGCGCATGCTCTCCGCGGAGGCCCGGATCCGGCTCGCGGACATGCGCAGCGGCCGCATGTCCGACGACGACTGGACCCGGCTCGCGCGGCGGATGAGCGAGATCAGCGAGGCGCCGCTGTTCATCGACGACTCGCCGAACATGACGATGATGGAGATCCGGGCGAAGGCGCGCCGGCTCAAGCAGCGCAACGATCTCAAGCTCGTCGTGGTCGACTACATGCAGCTGATGACCTCCGGCAAGCGCGTCGAGTCGCGCCAGCAGGAGGTCTCGGAGTTCTCCCGGCAACTGAAGCTGCTCGCCAAGGAGCTCGAGGTGCCGGTGGTCGCGATCAGCCAGCTGAACCGCGGCCCGGAACAACGCACCGACAAGCGCCCGATGCTGTCCGACCTGCGCGAGTCCGGTTCACTGGAACAGGACGCGGACATGGTCATCCTGATCAACCGGCCGGACGCGTGGGAGCGGGACGACCCACGCGCCGGCGAGGCCGACCTGATCCTGGCCAAGCACCGCGCGGGGCCGACCAGCACGATCGTCGTCGCGCACCAGCTGCACTACAGCCGGTTCGCCGATCTGGCGCAGGGCTGACAACGGCCGACCGCGCGTTCTGGCGGTGTTCACACCTGCGCCTCCAGCGGAGCGACTGGTGTCGGCTTCCGGCGGGCGGTGCGGTGGAGATGAGCCGCGGTGGCGAACAGCGCGGCGAGGGTGACCAGTGTGTAGGCGTTGCCGATGATGTGCTGCCACCAGGTCCAGTGGTATTCGTTGGCTTCGCCCATCGGCAGCAGTTTGTGTGGTCCGACGGCGAAGACGACGACTACGCCCGCCGAGGCCACCGTCGCGAGCGTGTTTCTGGCGCGTAGCGCGTAACCGGCCAGCACCAGCGCGGCCGGGGCGATCCAGACCCAGTGCGCACCCCAGGACACCGGTGAGATCACCAGCATGGCCGCGGCGTTGACCACGAAGGCCAGGGCTGGTCCGACCCGGGACATGATCACCACGGCGGCGATGAGTACCGCGATGAGCAGCGGCGCTCTGAGTGCCCAGTTCCAGCCGAGCGGCAGGTTCAGCCGTCCGGTCGCGGCGGCGATGGCCTGGTTGGTGCCGAACGGGATCCCGGCCATCCCCGCGCCGGTGGTCAGCACACCACCGAACCAGTACTTCACCGACTCGGCCGGCGCGACCAGAAATCCCAGGGCGGTCGCGGTCGCACCGCTGAGCGCCGCGATGCCGATCGTGCGGAAATCCTTGCGTAGCAGGAAGAAGAGCAGGAACGCGGCCGGGGTTATCTTGATCGCGGCCGCGAGTCCGATCAGCAGCCCGCGTGGCCAGCGTGGACGTTCGACGAGGCAGTCGAGGGCGACCAGTGCCATCAGCCAGAGGTTGACCTGGCCGAAGCCGAGGGTTTCCCGCAGCGGCTCCAGCTGCATGAACAACGGTGTGCTCACCGCACTGATCACGATCGCCGCGCGCCTGCCACCAGCAGGCCAGACCCGGCGGGTGACCACGTAGGAGGTGACAGCCAGGGCCGCGACCGACAGCACGACCGTGCCGATTCCCGCGATCCGCAGGGGTGTCACGGTGAACGGCGCCAGTGGGAGCAGCGAGAACGGTGGATAGATGTAGCTCAGTTCATTACCCGCTGAGGCCCGCGGCAGCTTGCCGTACATGTCCTGACCGTGCCACCAGGCCCTGGCACCCAGCTGGAACACCGACAGGTCGACGAACAGGCCGCCGTAGCTGACCGCGGCCCACACGCCAGCCGCCACTGTGGCCAGGCCGCAGGCCAGCACCACCCACGGCAAGCGGCGCGCGGCCGGCTCACGCAGCGCATGAATCATCCGCTGGACAAGACGATCCATCGCCGTCGCACCATCCTCACCGGAAGTTCTTGATCCACGAGGATAGTGCTGGGCGCACCGGTGGTGTCCTCCGCCACAGGCACCGGCTGTGGCACCGGGTGATCGTCGCCCGCGGGGCGGGCAGCAGAATGTCGGCATGTCGGTGCGGCCCGAGATCCAGTACTTCACGGCCCGGGACGGCCTGCGGCTCGCCTACCGGGAGACCGGTGACGGGCGCCCGCTGGTGCTGATCCACGGCTTCTTGTCCACGTCCCAGGTCAACTGGATCAGCTACGGCCACGCCGCGCACCTCGCCGGGCTCGGATTTCGCGTGATCATGCCGGACCTGCGCGGCCACGGCGAGAGCGCGAAACCGCACGACCCGGCCGCATACCCGCCGGACGTGCTCACCGACGACGCCCTCCACCTCGTCGAGCACCTCGGCCTGACCGACTACGACCTGGGCGGCTACTCGCTCGGTGGCCGGACGGCCATCCGCATGCTGGTGCGTGGCGCCCGGCCCCGGCGGGCGGTCGTCGCGGGGATGGGACTGCACGGCATCGAGTACACGAGCGGTGGCACCGCCCACTTCCGCCGGGTGCTGACGAACCTCGGGACGTTCGACCGCGGCACGCCGGAGTGGCGGGCGGAGGCGTTCTTCCGGCAGAGCGGTGGCGACCGCGACGCCCTGCTGCACGTCCTGGACACCTCGGTCGACACGTCCCGGGCGGCCGTGGCCCGGATCGAGACGCCGACGCTCGTGGTGGCCGGCACCGAGGACCCGCACGACAAGACCGCACGGGAGCTGGCGGAGATCCTGCCGCACGGACGCTACGTCAGCGTGCCGGGCAACCACCTCAGCGCTGTCGCGCAACCCGAACTCGGCACGGCGATCGGCGAGTTCCTCACTTCCTGACTCACCCGCCGGTGGCGGCGCGCAGGCGGTCGGCGAGCTCGCGGGTGCGCTCGACGAGCTCCGGCGGGCCGTCGATGGTGTAGGGCACACCCACCATCGGCAGGGTCATCGCGAGCCATTCCCACGAGTCGACCGGGGTGACGAACCGGCAGCGGTGCTCGTCGATCGGTTCCAGCGTGCCCGCCTCGGTCATCAACCGTTCCGCCACCACCTGGACCGGGGCGTCGAACCGAACCACGCCGCGGTGTCTGCTCAGCGGGACGTTCGCACTGGACTGCACGAAGCTCACCGGGTCCGGCGGGAGCGGCCGCGGCGGGAAGGTCGTGCCCGGCACGGTCACGTCGGTGATCCGGTCGATGCGGAACGTCCGCCAGTCGCGGCGGTCGGCGTCCCAGGCCAGCAGGTACCACCGCTTGCCCAGGAGCACCTGGCGGTACGGTTCGACCCGGCGTTCGCTGCGTTCCCCGGCCCGGTTGGTGTATCCGAACCGCACGTGTTCGCGGGCGTGCGCGGCCGTCGCGAGCAGCTGCAGCACGCGCAGGTCGAGCAGGCCCGCGGCGCGGGACGCCGCCTCGGTCGAGGCCAGCACCGCCGCGATCCGGTACCGCAGCCGCGGCGGCAGCACCTGCTCCAGCTTCCGCAACGCACCCTCGGCGGCTCCCGTGGCGCCGTCCACCTGCGCCAGCGCCGCGAAGCGCAGGCCGACCACGGTGGCCACCGCCTCCTCGTCGGTGAGCAGCAGTGGCGGCATCGCCCGTCCGGCCACGAGCTGGTAGCGCCCACCCGGACCGGGTACCGACTCCACCGGAAATCCCAGCTCACGGAGCCGTTCGACGTCCCGCCGCAGGGTGCGCGCGGACACGCCGAGCCGCCCCGCCAGCTCCGCGCCACCCCAGGTGCGGCCGGTCTGCAGCAGCGACAACAGCTCCAGCATCCGCGCGCTCGGTCCGTGCACGAGTCGATCGTGGCAGAAAACGCGGCCAGGATGTGACCGCGATAGGTCCTAGCTTCGGGTGCATGACAGAACTACGGGTGGTGGGAGCCCGCGAACACAACCTCCGCGACGTCACGGTCGCGCTGCCGAAGCACGCGTTCACCGTCGTCACCGGGGTCTCCGGATCGGGGAAGTCCTCGCTGGTGTTCGACACGATCGCCGCCGAATCGCAGCGGCAGCTGGGCGAAACGTTCACCACGTTCGTGCGCCACCGGCTGCCCCGGTACGGCCAGCCGGACGTGGACGCGATCGAGAACCTGTCCGCCGCGATCGTGGTGGACCAGAAGCGGCTCGGCGGGGGGCCGCGCTCGACCGTCGGCACGGTCACCGACATCTACTCGCTGATGCGGCTGCTGTGGTCGCGTGCCGGCCGACCGTTCGCCGGGTACTCGAACGCGTTCTCCTTCAACGATCCGCGGGGGATGTGCCCGCGCTGCGGCGGGCTGGGCACGGCCCGCGCCATCGTGCTCGACGAGCTGGTCGACCGCAGCCGCTCGCTGAACGAGGGCGCGATCCGCTTCCCCACCTTCCAGCCGGGCGGGTGGATGTGGCGCACCTTCGCCGAATCCGGCCTGTTCGACCTGGACAAACCGCTCGCCGACTATGACCCGGCGGAGTGGGACGCGTTCCTGCACGGTGCACCGGAACCGGCGCCGGCGAGGTACGAAGGTCTGCTGCCGCGCTTCGAACGCATCTGGCTGCCCAAGGACGCCGACTCGCTGAAGGGCCGCACCCGTGCGGCGTTCGAGCGGGTGGTGACCCAGGAAACCTGCCCGAAGTGCCACGGCGCCCGCCTCTCCCCGGAGGCACTGGCGTCCACAGTGGCCGGACGCTCGATCGCCGAGTGCGCCGCGATGGAGGCCGAGGACCTGCTGACGTTCGTGCGCACGCTGACCGAACCGGCACCGGTGGTCGCCGGCCTGGTCGCGCAACTGGAGCGGCTCGTGTCGATCGGGCTCGGGTACCTCACGATGGACCGCCCGACCTCGACCCTGTCCGGTGGCGAGTCGCAGCGCGTGAAGATGGTGCGCCACCTGGGCAGCAGCCTCACCGACATGCTCTACGTGTTCGACGAGCCGAGCGTCGGCCTGCACCCGGACGACGTCACGCAGCTGGTCGCCCTGCTCAAGAGCCTGCGCGACAAGGGGAACACCGTGCTGGTGGTGGAGCACGACCCGGACGTGATCACCGCGGCCGACCACGTCGTCGACCTCGGTCCCGGCGCCGGGCAGGACGGCGGCCGCGTGGTCTACCAGGGTGCGGTCGCGGGACTGGCGGACACGCCTACCGGCCGCTACCTGCGGCACCGCCCGCGGATCAAGGAGAACCCGCGCCCGGCCGAGCGGTTCCTGCAGATCCGTGGCGCCACCCGGCACAACCTGCGGGGCGTCGACGCGGACATCCCGCTCGGCGTGCTGACCGTCGTCACCGGCGTGGCCGGGTCCGGCAAGAGCACGCTGGTGCACGGGTTCGTCCCGGACGCGGTGTCGGTCGACCAGAGCCCGATCCGCGGTTCGCGCCGGTCCAGCCCGGCCACGTTCACCGGGATGCTCGACGGCATCCGGCAGCGGTTCGCCGCCGCGAACGGGGTGAGCCCGTCGCTGTTCAGCGCGAACTCCGCGGGGGCCTGCCCGCGCTGCCACGGCCTCGGCGTGCTCTACACCGACCTGGCCTTCCTCGACCCGGTGGTCTCGACGTGCGAGGAGTGCGAGGGGCGGCGGTTCGTCGAGGACGTCCTGCGCTACACCTACCGCGGCCGCACGATCAGCGAGGTGCTCGACCTCAGTGCGCGGGACGCGCGGGAGGTCTTCCCGGACGAACCGGTGCTGGACCGGCTGGTCGAGGTGGGGATCGGGTACCTGTCGCTGGGCCAGCCGCTGAACACGCTGTCCGGCGGCGAGCGGCAGCGCCTCAAGCTCGCCGTCGAGCTCGCCCGGCCCGGCCGCACCTACGTCTTCGACGAGCCCACCACCGGGCTGCACCCCGCGGACGTCGCCGGCCTGATCGAGCTGTTCGACCGGCTGGTGTCGGCCGGTTCGACGGTCGTGGTGATCGAGCACAACCTGGACGTGATCGCGCGGGCGGACTGGATCGTCGACATCGGCCCCGGCCCGGGCCGGCACGGCGGGCGGGTGCTGTTCCAGGGACCGCCGGCCGAGCTGGTCCGACAGGAGCGGTCCACGACCGGGCGGCACCTGGCCCGGCTGTCAGGGAACCGCTAACCCGGCCCCGCGCAGCGCCTCCTCGACGCGCAGGCGTTCCACGTCGCGTTCCACGCCCTCGGGGAGGTCGTCCAGCCAGTGCCGCAGGCCGAGCGCGGCGCACGCCTGCACCAGCAGCGCGTCGTACGCCTGGCACGTCGCTCGGCGGCGGACCATCGGCGCCCCGGGAGCGAGGCCCTCCAGTGCGTGGCGCACTCGGCGCAGGTCCGCGGCCAACCGTTCGATGGGCAGGCCGGCCGGGACGGGCTCACCGTGGCGCCGCAGGGCGGCGACCATCGCGGGGGTCTTGCTCGCGAGCCAGAACACCACCGCCGGCGTGACGCACGTGACCAGGTAGATCGCCACGTTGACCACCATGGCCCAGGATAGGCGCGCGCCCCGCGCTGCCGGCCAGTCTGTACCGGTTCCGGACGCGGGAATATCGCCCGGTCTCGCGGCGTCGGGTACGGTAGTAGTTGAACTTTCAAACATGGAGGCTGCGATGAGTGCGACTCCCGTGCTCTACCTGAGCCATGGCGCGCCACCGCTCGCCGACGATGCCCGATGGACCCGCCAGCTCGCGGACTGGTCGGCGAACCTGCCCCAGCCGAAGGCGATCCTCGTCGTCTCGGCGCACTGGGAGGAGGCTCCGGTCACCGTCGGAGCCACCACGACGGTCCCGCTGGTCTACGACTTCTGGGGCTTCCCGGACCGTTATTACACGGTCACCTACCCGGCACCCGGCGCGCCCGGACTCGCCGCCAAGGTGCGCAAGCTCCTGCGCGGGCCCGGCACCGAGGTGCACGAAGCACCCGAGCGCGGCCTCGACCACGGCGCCTACGTGCCGCTGGTGGAGATGTACCCGGACGCCGACGTACCGGTGCTGCAACTGTCCATGCCGACGCTCGACCCGCGGCAGCTGTTCGAGCTGGGCCGCAAGCTCAAGCCGTTGCGCGACGAGGGTGTGCTGATCATCGGCAGCGGGTTCTTCACGCACAACCTCTCCGCGATGGGGGTCGGCGTGGACGGCACGCCGCCGCAGTGGTCGGCCGAGTTCGACCAGTGGGGCGCGGAAACGCTGCGTGCCCGCGACCTCGACGCGCTGCTCGACTTCCGCCACAAGGCACCGGCCGCCACCCTCGCGCACCCGCGCATCGAGCACTTCGCGCCGCTGTTCGTCAGCCTCGGCGCCGGTTCCGAGGACGACCGGCCGGAAACCGTGATCGACGGCTACTGGTACGGCCTGGCGAAGCGGTCCGTGCAGATCGGCTGACCGGGCGCAGCGAAACGGGCCCGGGAGCGTGTGCTCCCGGGCCCGCCTCGATCAGGGCATCAGCCCTGGATGTGGATTCCCTTGCCGCTCACCAGGTCGGTGACCTGGTTGAAGACGGCGGTCGGGTTGGAGTCCAGCTGCGCGAGAGCCGGGACGTCGCCGTGGGGCAGCAGGCCCTCGGCGTTCGTGGGCAGCTCCGGCAGCGTGGGCAGGCCCGCGGCGGGCAGCTCGACCGGCAGCGTGTTCGCCTGCGGCAGCGCGGAACGCTCCGAGCGGACCGGCAGCGACGGCAGCGCGGTGGCCCCCATCTCCGGCATGGTGATGGGCAGGTCGATCTGCGGCTTGCGGTCGGCGACCGAGATGTCCGTCGCGTTCTGGACGGCGGTGCTGGTGACCGCGATCAGGCCGGCCGGGATGTTGTAGACCTGGACGACCGCGCCCAGCGGCACCTGCTTGGCGATGCCCGACAGGGCCTTGGCCGGGCCGGACGTGGTGTCCGTGCCGCCCACGGTCCCGGTGGTGTCGTTCACGGCGACCGCGTGCGCGACCCCGCCCAGCGAGGCGGCGTTGCCGAACACCTGCGCCACCGCGGCGGCCGGGACGTCGAAGATGTCGCCGGACAGCGCGCCGCCCTCGCCCGAGGTGGTGATGTCCCCACCCGAGGTGGCCTCGGTGCTGTTCAGGCCGGCCGCGTGCGCCACGCCGACCAGGCTCGCGGCGTTGCCGAACACCTGCGCCACCGGCAGCAGCTGGGCCGCGACCACGTCGCCGGCGATCGAGCCGCCGTCACCGTTGGTCGTGGCGTCGCCGCCCGCGGTGGACACGACGTCGTTGGCGCCGTCGCCCTTCACGACACCGCCCCACACCGCGGCGTCACCGAACACGGTGGCCACGGCGCCGACCGGCGCCTCGATGATGTTGCCGGCGATCGAGCCGCCCTCACCCGTGGTCGACAGGTCGCCGCCCGCGGTCGAGTCGGTCTCGTTGTCCGACAGGCCGAAGCCGTTGCCGATCCAGGCACCGCCGATGCCGTGCACCTGCGCCGGCAGCGAGACCGGAACCGCGCCCAGGTTGCCCGACAGGAAGCCTTCCTTGCCGTTGGCGTGCCCGGTGCCACCCGCGGTGGAGGTGGTGTCGGTCGCGGCCGCGCCGCTGCCCTGGCCGATCCACGCCCCGCCGATGCCGAACGCCTGCACCGGGGCCGACACCGGAACCTGCACCAGGTTCGCGCTGCCCGCGCCGTGGTCGTCCTGGGTGTTGCCGCCACCACCGGAGGTCACGGTCTTGGTCTCGCTCGCCTTACCGGCGCCCTGGCCGATCCACGAGCCACCGACGCCGAAGATCTCGGCGGGCAGGGCCACCGGGGTCTGCACGACGTTGCCCGAGCCGGTGGAGTCGTTGCCCTGGCTGCCGTTGTAGCCGCCGGCCTTCACGTCCTTGGTCTCGGTCGCGCTGCCCGAGGCGTTGCCGATCCACGAGCCGCCCACGCCGAAGACCTCGACGGTGCCGGCCGGCGGGGCGGACACGGTGTTGCCACCGATGAACGAGCCGTTGCCGCTGGTGTAGGTGCCCGAGCCGGCCTCGGCGTCGGTCTCGTTGTCGCAGCCGCTGGCGTGCGCGTTGCCGATCCAGGTCCCGCCGACGCAGAACGCCTCGACCGGGAGCGCGACGGGCGCGTCCGCGATGTTGCCGGAGCCGGCCGCGTCCTCACCGCTGGTGCTGGTGAAGCCCCCGGACTTGGCGTCGCTGCCGAGGTCCACGCCGCCGTGCTTGCGGTCCGCGCCGCCGCCGACGAGCGAGTTGCCGATCCAGGCCGCGGCGTTGCCCGCGACGGTCGCCGGCACCGCGGGCTGCGGCTGCGCGACGTTGCCGGCCAGGAACGAGTCGTCCCCGTCGGTCTGGATGTAGCTCGGGATGCCGTTCATGCCCGGCTTGGTGTCGCCCGCCTGGGCCGCGGCGTCGTAGGCACCGGCCGGCACGTCGGCGTCGCCACCCCAGGAGACGGCGTTGCCGGACACCTTGGCGGGCAGGGCCACCGGCACGCCGGCGACGTTACCGCTGCCCGCGCCCTTCGACCCGTGCGTCTGGATCGAGCCACCGGACTGCGCCTCGCTGGAGCCCGCGAAGTCGGTTTCGGCGTGGCCGAGGAACCAGCCCAGCGCGTTGCCCGAGACCTGCAGCGGGGTCGCGCCCTGCGGGGAGACGACGTTGCCGGCCAGGCCGCCGTTGGTGCCGTCGGTGTCGATGTCACCGGTGGTCGACGCGGACTGCGTGGCGCTGCCGGAGGAGTGGCCGCTGCCGACGAGGCCGAGTGCGTTGCCCGAGATCTGGACGGGCAGGGCCCAGTCCAGCGCCACCACGTTGCCGGCGAGGCCGCCGTGCGCGCCGCTGGTCTTGATGTCGGAGTTGTGCGCGTAGCTCTGGGACGCGTCCGAGTGGACGTGCGCGTCACCCAGCACGCCGAGGGCGTTGCCGCTGATCAGGATCGGCAGAGCGGCGTTGGCCGAGACCTTGTTGCCGTGGAACGGGTCGCCGTTGTCCTGCACGGAAGGAGCGAAGTCCTGCGCGGCGCGCTGCGCGCCGGGGTGCGTCGCCTGGCCGACGCGCTCGGCGGCACCGCCGGCGGCGTCGGTGGCCTTCGCGACCACACCGTTGGCAGCACCGAGGGCCGGGGCGGCGGGCTTCAGGGCACCCGTCTTGGCGATCGGGGCCGAAGCCTTGTTCACCGCGTCGGTGACCGGCTTGGTGCTGATCTCCTTGTGCACCTCGGGAAGGTCGACCTGCTTGCCCAGTGTGCCCAGGGCGTTGTCCTGGACGTCGACCGGGACGCTCAGGTTGACGTCCAGCGGACCGGCAGGACTGTCCGGGTTGACGTTCTCGTCGGCAGATGCGATGCCGGTACCCAGCATCAGCAAGCCACCCGTGACCAGCGCGGTCTGAATTCCGCGCTTTGCCCAGGTCTGCATGGGGTATCTCCTTTTCTTCGGGTTCCCTTGCGGGGCTTGGGGGTCGGTGCACGAACAGAGCACCGGGGATCGCGGGCATGGGTGAGGAAGCCCGCGAAGGCTGGAAAAGCGGGGTGCTCTGGCTGTGCGCGCGACGCCGGTCCGAAGAAGGGGCACGGCGAAACAGGGCGGCGCTCGAGCTACCCCGCGCGTAAATCAGTCAGGAGTGACACCGGGCTGCTCGCCCGGCTGAACCGGCGTGTGCCGGGAAACGATGCGGACGGCACTGCGGTCGTCCACACCGTGCACGGCCGGGCCGCCGGCGGGAACGCCGAACAGCAGGCCGTCGAGGTGACCACCGGTGGCGACACCACCGGGGGCCATCGGAACGCCCGCGGGCGCGAGCGGTCCGTGCAGCGGCGAGTACGGGAACTGGTCCCGCTCGTCACCGTGGGTGCGGCCGGTGCCATCGTCGTGCCGGACGGCCGTGACCGCCTCGACGGCCGCGCCTTCCGGCGCGGTCATCGCGACCGGGCCCACGACGGGCGGGGCCCCGAAGACGGGCAGCGCCTGCGCCACCGTCGGCACAACGGACTCGTTGTGCGCGGAGGTGGCGTGCAGGCCCGGCAGCTTGATCAGGCCGGCGCCGTTCGGGTGCAGGAAGTCCCACACCTTGGCGCGGAAGTCCCGGAACGCCGGCGTGGGGGTCAGCGCCTGGCCGATCACCTGCGGCGCGTCCTGCGGCTTGCGGCTGATGTGCTCGGCCGTGCCGAGGGTGCGCGCCACCGGGCGCAGCACCGCGTCGCGGGTGAAGGTGTGCACCGTCTGACGCAGGTCCGCAGCAGCCTCCGCACCGCGGGCGGGAATGGCGGGGCCACCCGCCGTGCCGTACCGCAGCGCGGTGGCGGTGGTGTCGCCGACCAGATCGGAGACACCCCAGGTGAGGTCGTCGGTGGCGGCCATCACGCGGTCGGTGACCGGGGTCGCCTCGTCGCCGTTCGGCTGCGCTTCGGCCGCGGGCGCGGGGGCGAGCTGGGCGGCGGAGGCGGTCGCGTCGCCGATCAGCCAGGCGGCCGCGATGCCGGCGACAGTGCCGGTGATCAGGAGCAGGGCGCGGACGAGCCAGCGCACGGCGGATGCCGTGCCCCTGCTCATGGCCGCGTTAGCCTGCAACACCGTGCTCCTGTCGGAAGAAGTTGATCGCGGTCTTCCCGGACTGGTCGCGTCCGAAACCTCGTCGCATCGATGCGGTAACCGCTTGCGCGATCGAGATAACCAAATTTCTGGCCCCCAGCGCACCTTTGACACGCCTTGATCGCACGATCGTGTGAAGAACACCGCGTGCGGCAGGGTATCACCGGACGTGATCTTCCCCGGTCGCACCGGCGGGGTGCCCAGGATGCGACGGATCCTGGGCACCCCAAGGAAAATCAGCTCTGGGCACCTCGAACGATCGACGAGATCGCGAAAACCGTGACACCGCGGGAAGATCTCCTGCGCATCACCAGCACTCCCGAACGACGTTCAAGCCTGAAAGCGCTATCCGAGCGCGCCCTGGACGATTGACGGGATCGCACCCGCCCACGCCGAGCTCGCCAGACCGGCGGCACCGGCACCGGCCAGCGCCCCGGACTGGTTCCAGGCGTTGACGTAGTCCGCACCCGTCGGGTGCGACGGCACCACCACCGGGGCGGTGAGCCCGCTGTCGTCCCGGACGCCCACGGCCCCGGCCGCGCCCTCGACGATCGACGGGATCGCACCGGCCCACGCCGAGCTCGCCAGGCCCGCGGCGCCCGCGCCGAAGCACGCCCCGGACTGGTTCCACGCGTTCACGTAGTCGGCGCCGGTCGGGTGCGCGGGGACCTGCGCGGGGCAGGACACCTCGGACGCCGACGCGGTACCGCCGGTGACACCCATCGCGAGCAGGCCGGCCCCCACCAGCACCGCCGCGGCCGTCGTCTTGCGGAATTTGCTGAACATCTCAGTGCACTCCTCGTTCTCCGGACCGGAAGTTCCACGCACTCCCGTCGAAATCGACCGTAAGGGCGTCTCGAAAGAATTGACCAGATTCCCCACCCAGAAGTGTGAAGAAACCGGTTCAGAGCAGCACAAAAGACCGCTCTACGCCGAATAAGCGCTGGTCAGAGCGGTGCCAAAAAGAAAAGGCGGAAAGAAGCAAGCAGGTCAGGAAACCGTTCGACGACCTCTCCGGAAGAATTCGGTGAAGGCGGCGAAGGAAGCCAGGGAAATGCCGGGCGGAACGGGGGGCGGAATCGCCCGTTCCGTCCCGAGCGGCGAGCGCGGAGGGCAGGTGGTGGTCCGTGCCGTCATGGCGAAGGCCGACTCCTCTCATCGCGCTGGGGCGCAGCGCGATCACGCACCGTCGATCTTGGTCGCAGATTGACATACCGGCGGAACTTGTGCTTATCCGATCACTGTTCATGCGCCGATCGGGTGACGCGCCGGACAGGCAGCGCACTCAGCGGCGCTGGCCCTGCCGTGTTCGTCCGGGTCGATAGGCTGGACCCGTGAGCGAGCCGCAGCCTCCGAAGTACGGATTTCTCAGCGACGACTCGGTCGTCCCGCGTGGCCTGCGGGTGAGCGCCGCGTTCGGCTGGCGGTTCCTGGTCGTGGCGGCCGCCGCGTACCTGATCCTGCGCCTGCTGGCCTACCTGTCGGTCGTGGTGATCCCGGTGGCGATCGCACTGCTGCTCGCGGCGCTGCTCGCCCCGGCGGTGGCGCGGCTGGTGCGGGTGAAGGTGCCGCGCGGGCTGGCGACCGCGATCGTGCTGATCGGCGGGCTCGCGGTGCTGGGCGGGCTGCTCACCTTCGTCATAACGCAGGTCACCGACGGCCTGCCCGCGCTGACCAGCCAGGTCAACAACAGCCTGAACCAGATCAAGAACTTCCTGATCAACGACCTGCACCTCAAGCAGGAGCAGATCCAGCAGTTCATCGACAACTCGATCAGCTTCCTGCAGAACAACCAGGCCGCGTTCACCAACAGCGCGCTCACCACCGCTACCACGGTCGGGGAGATCCTCACCGGCTTCGTGCTGACGCTGTTCGTCACGATCTTCTTCCTCGCCGGCGGCGACCGGATCTGGGACTGGCTGATGCTGGGCGTCCCGAGCCGGGTCCGGCAGCGCGTGGACGTGGCCGGCCGCCGCGGATTCGCCTCGCTCGTCGCGTTCGTCCGGGCCACCGCCGCGGTCGCGGTGGTGGACGCCGTCGGCGTGGGCATCGGGCTGGCGATCCTCGGCGTGCCGCTCGCGATTCCGCTGTCCACGCTGGTGTTCCTGGGTGCCTTCATCCCGATTTTCGGCGCGGTGATCACCGGTGCGGTCGCCGTGCTCGTCGCGCTGGTCACCAAGGGGTTCGTGACCGCGCTGATCGTGCTGGCCATCCTGATCGCGGTGATGCAGCTGGAGAGCCACATCCTGCAGCCGCTGCTGCTCGGCCGGGCGGTGAAGCTGCACCCGCTGGCCGTGGTGCTCGGCATCGCCGCCGGCCTGGTGGTCTACGGCATCCCGGGCGCGCTGCTCGCCGTGCCGCTGATGTCGATCGTCAACGCCGGGGTGCGGTCGCTGCTGCACGAGGTCGATCCGAACCCGGCGGAGGTCGACGTGCTGCACGACATCGAGGCCGTGCCCAACGCCGATCGGGACGGCGACGACGAGGAACCCGGCGCCCCGGGCAAGAAGTGAGCCGCCGGTTCGGGCCCACCGCGCGCGAACCGGCCACCCCGCTGTGGTGGGGCACGATCGGGCTGCGCGTGGTCACGCTGCTGTTCGCCCTCGGCGCGGTGATCGTGCACAGCTCCGGCTACCAGCGGCCCTGGCTGGCCTGGGCCGTGCTCGGCGCGATGACACTGTGGACGGTCGCGACCGGCCTGGTCTACGCGCGTGAAGACCTGCGGTGGCGGTGGCGCTGGTTCGTCCTGGCCGACGTGCTGATCACCTGCGGGCTGATGCTCACCTCGCCGTGGATCCTGACCGCGCAGCAGAACACCGCGGTGGCCCCGCTGATCACGACGGTGTGGGTGGCCGGCGCCCCGGTCGCCGCGGGCACCCGTTTCGGCGGCCTCGGGGGCGTCGCCGCGGGACTGGTGGTCTCGGCGGCGACCGGGATCGCCCGGCACGGGTTCACGCTGGACGTCGCGCGCGACGGTGTGCTGCTCGTCGCGAGCGGGCTGCTGATCGGGATGAGCGCGACGACCGCGCGGAAGTCGGCGGCCACGCTCGCCGAGGCGCTGCGCACCGAGGCCGCCAACGCCGAGCGGGAACGGCTGGCGCGGGACATCCACGACAGCGTGCTGCAGGTGCTCGCGCGGGTTCGCCGGCGCGGCGCCGAGCTGGGCGGGGAGGCGGCCGAGCTCGCCGAGCTGGCCGGGGAGCAGGAGATCGCGCTGCGCGCGCTGGTCACCACCGGTCCGGCGCGGCACCACACCGGCGAGACCGGTCTGCGGGCCGCGTTGCAGCTGCTCGGATCCTCGAAGGTGCAGGTCGCGGCTCCCGCCGGGGAGGTGAACCTGCCCGCGGAGAAGACCGCCGAGCTGGTCGCCGTCGTCCGCGAGGCGCTGTCCAACGTCGACAAGCACGCCGGGGCGGCCGCCAAGGCGTGGGTGCTGCTGGAGGACCTGGGCGGCGAGGTCGTGGTGACCGTGCGGGACGACGGTCCGGGCATCCCCGAGGGACGGCTCGCCGCCGCCGAGGGTGAGGGCCGGATGGGGGTGGTTCGCTCGATGCGGGGACGCGTGGCCGCGCTCGGTGGCACGATCTCCCTGGAGACCGGGCCAGGGCAGGGGACGGAATGGGAGATCCGGGTGCCGAGGACATGATCAGCGTGATGGTGGTCGACGACCACCCGATCTGGCGGGACGGCGTGGCACGCGACCTCACCGAGAACGGGTTCGACGTGCGGGCGACGGCGCCGGACGCCGCGGCGGCGGTACGCATCGCGACGACCGTGCGGCCCGACGTCGTGCTGATGGACATGAACCTGGGCAGCACCTCCGGCGTGGACGCGACGCGCGAGATCACCACGTCGCTGCCGGACACGCGGGTGCTGGTGCTGTCGGCCAGCGGCGAGCACAGCGACGTGCTGGAAGCGGTGAAGGCCGGCGCGTCCGGCTACCTGGTGAAGTCCGCGTCGGTGGCGGAGCTCGTCGACGCGGTCCGCCGGACCGCCGAGGGCGACCCGGTGTTCACGCCCGGGCTGGCCGGCCTGGTGCTGGGCGAGTACCGGCGGATGGCGGAGGCACCGGCGGGCGGGGTGGCGCCGCCGCGGCTCACCGAGCGGGAGACGGACGTGCTGCGGCTGGTCGCCAAGGGCCTGACCTCGCGGCAGATCGCCGAACGGCTGGTGCTGTCGCCCCGCACGGTGGAGAACCACGTGCAGTCGACGCTGCGGAAGCTGCAACTGCACAACCGGGTCGAACTGGCACGGTACGCGATCGAGCACGGGCTCGACAAAGACTAGGGGTTTTCCCGGATTCCCTAAGGGATGCACCGGCTTAGCCTGGGAGCATGGGCGAGGAGACCGGAACAACGCCGTTGCACCCCCGTGACCTGCGGGTCTCGGACGGGGAGCGTGAGCACGTCGTCGAGGTGCTGCAGAAGGCGATCGGCCGCGGCATGATCGACCTCGACGAGTTCACCGAGCGCACCGACACCGCCCTGAAGGCGCGGACCAGGGGAGAGCTGAACACGGTGCTCGCCGACCTGCCCGGGCTGGTGCACCCCGAGGCGTACGCGGGTGCGCCCGCCCCGGCCGTCGCCCACGTGCCGGGCCGGCGGCTCGAGCTCGGCGCGAAGTACTCCGCGCTGGTGCGCAACGGGCACTGGCTGGTGCCGGGCGAGGTGGTCGTGCGCAGCCGCTACGGTTCGACCAAGCTCGACTTCACCGAGGCGCAGGTGACCAGCCCGGTGGTGCACATCGAGCTGGACTCCAAGTGGAGCTCGGTCGAGGTGGTCATCCCCGAACACGCGGCGGTGGACCTGAACGCGATCACCGAGATCAAGTACGGGTCGCTGCAGGACAAGACGGGGTCCGACGGCCGGCCGGGCAACCCGCGGCTGGTGTTCGCGGGCCGCCTGCACGGCGGTTCCCTGGTGATCCGCCATCCGCGGCGCGGCTTCTTCGCGCACTAGGGTTCCGCCCGCCCGGGTGGTTCCCGCCACGCGCCGTCGGCTCGCCCTCGACGGTCACCTCGCCCGCAAGCGCTTGCAGCCGCTCCGCCGCGACCACACCTTCGCCCGGCCCAGCACGCCGTCCACGTCAGACGGTTCCAGGGCCGGGTTCGCCCTGGGGGCCGGGATCGAGTTCTCCCCGCCCGGCGCCACGACCTCGAAGGCCGTCCCAGCATTCTTCTCCGGGTGAACGTGAAGTTCCGTGTAACTTCTGGGGCGAATAGTGCGACACTAAGGTGAGCGTCCGAGAAGTTCCCCCGCGCGGGGCATTTTCCGGATCGGGACGTCCCGCGAGGGGGTTACGCGGGCTCCCACCTGTCGTCCGGTACCGGAAGCCGGGCATCGGGTCGCTGGTACCGATCGCGTAGCCCCCCGAGCGATCGGTACCGGCGGCGCCCGATCACCCCCGGATCACCCCGCTGACCTTCTAGAATGCCGGAATGGACAAGCCGACCCGGCGGGGTCGCGAGCGTGCGGCGACCGACCAGGACATCCGCCGCACCGCGCGCAAGCTCCTCGTCGAGCGCGGACCGGAAGCCGTGACACTGCGGGCCATCGCCCGTGAACTCGGCATCACGGCACCCGCCCTGTACCGGTACTACGGCTCCCGCGACGACCTGGTCGAGCACCTCCGCCTCGATGTCGTCGCCGACCTGGCCGCCGAACTCGCCGAGGAACTGTCCGGGCTGCCCGACGACGGGGCGGTGCAGCTGTTCGCCATCTGCCGCGGCTTCCGGCGCTGGGCGCTGACGCACACCAAGGAATTCACCCTGGTGTTCGCCTCGCCGACGGGGGAGGTCGGCTCCGCGGCCGGCAGCGTGGCGACGCTGAACCGGGTGAACGAGCCGTTCGGCCGGATCTTCCTCACCGCCGCGGGCCACCTGCTCGCCAACTTCCAGCTGGAGATCCCCCCGGCCGAGTCGGTGCCCGTCGAACTGCACGACGACCTCACAGCGTTCCAGGACGAACTGCTGGCCGTGCTCGCCGAGTCCGGTGTCGGCTTCCCCCCGGAGAAGCTCGACCTGAGCACCACGTACGTGATGATCCAGTTCTGGGCGCGGCTCTACGGGCACGTGACGCTGGAGGTGTTCGGCAACTACCCGATCCCGATGTCCAAGCCGGACGCCGTGTTCGACGCGCTCCTGGCCGACCTCGCGCGCGAGATCGGCCTGGACACGCCCTGGACCTAGAGCACCACGTTCACCAGGCGGCCCGGCACGACGATGACCTTGCGCGGGGTGCCGCCATCCAGCAGCGCCACGATCTTCTCGTCGGCCAGCGCCGCGGCCTCGACCGCGTCCTTGCCGGCGCCGGCAGGCACCTGGATCCGCGCCCGGACCTTGCCGTTGACCTGGATCGGGTACTCCACCGTGTCCTCGACCAGGTACTTCTCGTCGGCGACGGGGAACGGGCCGTGCACCAGGGAACCCTCGTGGCCCAGCCGGTGCCACAGCTCCTCCGCGATGTGCGGGCACAGCGGCGCCAGCATCAGCACCAACGGCTCGACCAGTTCCCGCGGGGTCGACTCGGCACCGCCGTAGACCTTGGTCAGGTGGTTGTTGTACTCGATCAGCTTCGCACCCGCCGTGTTGAACCGCAGGCCCGAGTAGTCGTCGCGGACACCGGCGATGGTCCGGTGCAGCATCCGCCGGTCGGCGTCGGTGGGCTCGTCCGCGGACACGCGCAGCTCGCCGGTCTGCTCCGAGACCACCAGCCGCCACACGCGCTGCAGGAACCGGTGGGCACCGACGACGTCCTTCGTCGCCCACGGCCGGGAGTCGGCCAGCGGGCCCATGGACATCTCGTAGAACCGGAAGGTGTCGGCCCCGTAGTCCGCCGCCATCTGGTCGGGCGTGACCACGTTCTTCAGGCTCTTGCCCATCTTCCCGTACTCTTGCCGGACTTCCTTGCCCTGGTGGAAGAACTTGCCGTCGCGCTCCTCCACCTCCTCGGCCGGGACGTAGAAGCCGCGCTCGTCGGTGTAGGCGTACGCCTGGATGTAACCCTGGTTGAACAGCCGCCGGTACGGCTCCTCGGCGCTGACGTAACCCAGGTCGAACAGCACCTTCTGCCAGAAGCGCGCGTACAGCAGGTGCAGCACGGCGTGCTCGACCCCGCCGACGTAGAGGTCCACACCCCCCGGGTCGTGCACGCCGTGCTCGGCCGGGCGCGGGCCCATCCAGTACTGCTCGTTGCCCGCGTCGACGAACCGCTCCGCGTTGTCCGGGTCGATGTAGCGCAGCTGGTACCAGCACGATCCGGCCCAGTTGGGCATCGTGTTGGTGTCGCGGCGGTAGGTCTTCGGGCCGTCGCCCAGGTCCAGCGTCACCTCGACCCAGTCACTCGCCCGGGACAGCGGCGGCGACGGCTCGGTGTCGGCGTCCTCCGGGTCGAAGGTGCGCGGCGAGTAGTCGTCCACCTCGGGCAGCTCGACCGGCAGCATGCTCTCCGGGATCGCGTGTGCCTGGCCGTGCTCGTCGTACACGATCGGGAACGGCTCGCCCCAGTACCGCTGCCGGGAGAACAGCCAGTCGCGCAGCTTGTACTGCACCGTGCCGGTGCCGTGGCCGTTCTCCTCCAGCCAGGCGATGATCGTCTTCTTCGCGTCGTCGACGGTCAGCCCGTCCAGGCTGAGCCCGTTCTCCTGGCGCGAGTTGATCGCCACGCCGTCACCGGTGTACGCCTTGCCGTCGAAGCCCTCGGTGGGCTGGACGGTGCGCACGATCTCCAGGCCGAACTTCTCCGCGAAGTCCCAGTCGCGCTGGTCCTGCGCCGGCACCGCCATGATCGCGCCGGTGCCGTAACCCATCAGCACGTAGTCGGCGATGAAAACCGGGATCTGCTTGCCGTTGACCGGGTTCACCGCGTACGAGCCGACGAAGACGCCCGTCTTGTCCTTGCTCTCCTGGCGGTCCAGTTCGGACTTCCGGGCCGCGGCGCGGCGGTAGGCGGCGACGGCCTCGGCCGGGGTGGTGGCGCCACCGGTCCACCGCTCGTCCACTCCGGACGGCCACTGCGCCGCGGTCAGCTCGTCGACCAGCGGGTGCTCGGGCGCCAGAACCATGTAGGTGGCGCCGAACAGGGTGTCCGGCCGGGTGGTGAAGACCTCGATGGTGTGCTCGCCGGCGGCGAACGAGACGCGCGCACCGTGCGACCGGCCGATCCAGTTGCGCTGCATCGCCTTGACCTTCTCCGGCCAGTCCAGGCGGTCCAGGTCGTCCACCAGCCGGTCGGCGTAGGCGGTGATGCGCATCATCCACTGCCGCAGGTTGCGGCGGAACACCGGGAAGTTGCCGCGCTCGCTGCGGCCGTCCGGCGTGACCTCCTCGTTGGACAGCACGGTGCCCAGGCCGGGGCACCAGTTCACCGGCGCCTCCGAGATGTAGGCGAGCCGGTACTCGTCCAGCACCGCCAACCGCTCCGCGCGGCTCAGCTCGTCCCACGCGCGCCCGTCCGGCGTGGCGCGTTCACCCCGCGCGAACTCGGCTTCCAGCTCCTCGATCGGGCGCGCCTTGCCCTGTTTCTCGTCGTAGAAGGAGTGGTAGATGCGCAGGAAGATCCACTGCGTCCACTTGTAGTAGTCCGGATCGATCGTCGCGATCCGGCGGCGCTCGTCGTGGCCGAGGCCCAGCCTGCGGATCTGCCGCAGGTAGGTCTCCATGTTCTGCTCGGTGGTCTTGCGCGGGTGCTGGCCCGTCTGCACCGCGTACTGCTCGGCGGGCAGGCCGAACGCGTCGAAGCCCATGGTGTGCAGGACGTTGCGCCCGATCATGCGGTGGTAGCGGGCGTAGACGTCGGTCGCGATGAAGCCCAGTGGGTGTCCCACGTGCAGTCCGGCCCCCGACGGGTAGGGGAACATGTCCTGCACGAAGAGCTTGTCCGAGGGAACGCCTTCGCCGGTCGCGAGCGAGCCGGCCGGGTTCGGTGCGTGGAAGGTGCCGTGATCGGCCCAGTAGTTCTGCCAGCGCAGCTCGACCCGACCGGCCAGGTCGGCGTTGTACCGGTGGCCGGGCGTTTCCTCGATTGCTTCACTCACCCGCCCATGGTAAGCGGGCCCGGCCTGCGGGTTCTCAGCGCACCGCGAATGCGATGACCTGCGTGATCTGGTTCGGCGAGAAGTTGTCGTCGCTCACCAGGACCAGCGTCCGCTCACCGCTGGGCAGCCGCGGGCCCCAGGTCATCCCCTCGACGTTGTCGACCTTGGACAACGGGTAGTCGTCCAGGTCGAGCAACAGCTCCTTGCGCACCGGCCGGACCTGCGCGCCCACCAGGGACGGCGTGTGCAGGACATCGGTCGCGCCGCGGGTGTCGATCCGGTAGATCCGCACCTTGTCACCCACGCCGGGCACGAACGCCCGCTCCATGACCAGGTAGCGGCTGGGGTCGAGGGGGTCGGCGGCGAGGATCGAGGAGACACCGGTGCCGCCGCCCGCGTCGGGCGCGAAGACGGGCTCCTGCGGATAGGCGTATTGCGCGAGGATGGTGCCGCCGCGGGTCTGCACGGTGATCCGGGACAGCGCGCCGTGCTCGGCCGTGGCGACCGGGCCGTCCTGCAGCAGCGGCCCCTCCAGCGAGCTGACCACGAGCGTGCCGCCCGCGGCGAAGGTGAGCCCCTCGAGCACCAGGTTCCGCCGCGGCCCCGACTCCGGTCGCATCCGCTCGTCGTCCGGGATCGGCAGGTCCCGCACGTACCCGCCGTCCCGGCGGGCCACCCGGATCGACGGGTCGGCGAGCACGGTCGCGCTGCGCTCGCCCTCCTGGCTCCAGAAGTAGGCGCCGGTGACCGGGTCGACCCGCATCTCCTCGGGGTCGACCGAGCCCTCCGGGTAGGTGCTCCCGTCGGGCTGCCGGAAGAGCCCGGCGCCGGTGAACGAGACCGGCCCGACACCCGCGGAGCCCAGCGGGACCTTCGCGGTGAAGAACCGCGCGGGCCCCTCGGCGGTGTCGTCGGCGATGAACACGTACTCCCCGGTCCGTGGGTCGTAGTCGATGCTCGACAGCTCGCCGACCGGGTAGTTCCCGACAGCGAGCGCGTGCGGGACGATCCGTTCCCCGAGGAAGCGCACCGGCGTGGCGGACGCGTGCGCGGCGGGAGCGACGGACAGGAGAAGACATCCGGCGAGCGCGCCGGTCGCGAGTCGCTTCAGCATGGCGTGCAGCACACCGGACCCGGGTGTCCAGCCGCTAGCGCGAACATCACGCCTATCCTCGACCTCGTGCTGGTAGTCGCGCTCATTCCTCTGGTGCTCGGTGTCGTCGTCGGCTGGGGCGGTCTGCTCGGCTGGCGGGAGAAGCTGCCGCGCGACCGCGGCGCCGGGGTGCGCACTGTCGCCACGCTGCGCTCCGACGAGGCGTTCCGGCTCGCGAACCGGGTCGCCGGGCTGCCCACGATGGTGGCCGGGGTGGTCGGGGTCGCCGCCGGTCTCGCCGGCCTGTTCATGCCGGGGACCGCGGGTGTCCTGGTCGCCACCGTGATCGGGCTGGCCGGCATGTTCGCCCTGGTCGCCGGCGGTGGTGTGCTCGGTCACCGCGCCGCCGCGGCCGTGCCGCCGCCCGCGCCCACCGTGCCGGCCGGCTGTGCGGGTTGTGCGTGCGGCGGATGCGCGGTGCAGCGCGCCTGAGTCCGCTCAGTTCCGCTGCAGATCACCGGGATGGGTGGCCAGCAACGCCGTCGGAACACCTTGACGGCGGAGCACCTGACCCCACAGATCACGCTCCGGCGCGGCCAGCACGTCGCCGGGCAGCGCCGGCACGATGAGCCAGTCACCGCGTTCGATCTCGCCCGCCAGCTGACCGGAGTCCCAGCCCGCGTAACCGGCGAACACCCGCAGGCCACGCACCTTCGGCGCCAGCGCATCCGGATCGGTGTCCAGGTCGACCAGCGCCACCGGGCCACGCACGCCGATCAGCCCCGGCACCCCGGACGCCGTCTCCCCGGCACGCAACGCGGCCAGGCACAACGCCGTCTTCTTCTCCACCGGCCCGCCGACGAACACCGACTGCGGCTCCACCACGTGCCGTCCCCAGCTGGGCAGCACGTCGTCCACCGGCACGTCGCTCGGCCGGTTCAGGACGACCCCGAGCGTCCCCTCCTCCCGGTGGTCGATGACGAACACCACCGTGCGGCGGAAGTTGGGATCGAACATCGTAGGAGCGGCGACCAGGAGCGATCCCGGTTCAACCTCGGCGTCCGCTGGCACCTCACCATGATCTCACTCCGGCGGAACGAGGCCACATCGCCGGGAACAAGGCCCGGCCGTCTCCCGTTGAACCAGGTGGCCGGCGCACTCCGTGTCCCCCGGGCCCACTAGAGAAAAGCCTTTGTGGAATACCGTCCGGCTGGAGCCACACTGCGCCACGCCGCCGAGAGGCGACCAAGTGCGCCGGCCCCCGATTTGGCCTCGCCGCCCGCCCTCCGCACCGTAAGCTGGTGAGCCGTGACAGCGAGTGCGCAGCCGTCGGTCGAAAAGGTCCCGCCCCGCGCGTTCTTCGCGATGGCGGGCTTCCGGACGCTGCTGTTCACCCGCTTCGGCGCGCAGTTCTCCGACGGCATGTTCCGCGCCGGGCTGGCCGGTGCGGTGCTGTTCAACCCCGAGCGCGGCGCCGATCCGCTGACCATCGCCGGCGGGTTCGCCGTCCTGCTGCTGCCGTACTCGCTGATCGGGCCGTTCGCGGGCGCACTGCTGGACCGCTGGGACCGCCGCCGCGTGCTGATCGTGGCCAACCTGCTGCGCGGCACCGCGATCGTGGCGACCGCCGTCGCCGTCGGGTTCGGCTCGTCCGGGATCGAACTGTTCGTGCTCGCGCTGATCGTCGAGGGCATCTCGCGGTTCGTCGGGTCCGGGCTGTCCGCGTCCCTGCCGCACGTCGTGCCGCCGGGCGGGCTGGTCACCGCCAACGCGCTGGCGACCACGCTGGGCTCGCTGGTCGCGGTCCTCGGCGGTGGCGCCGCGATCGGGCTGCGGGCGCTGATCGGCACCGGGAACAGCGGGTCCGGCTGGACGACGGCCGCCGCGATGCTGCCCACGCTGGTCGCGGCCGCGATCGCCCGCCGGTTCGCGCGCGGCCGCCTCGGGCCGGACACGGTCGACGAGCCACGCGACGCCCTCCTCGCGGTGGCGCGCGGCCTGATCGACGGCGCCCGGGCCGCCCTGGCGGTGCCGAGCGTCGTCGCCGGGTTCGTGGCGCTGCTCGCGCACCGCGCGTCCTACGGCATCTCGCTGCTGCTCACGGTGCTGCTGCTGCGGTACAGCTTCACCGACCTCGGCCTGCTCAAGGCCGGGCTGCCCGGGCTGGGCCAGCTCGCCGCGATGGCCGGCGCCGGCATCCTGCTCGCCGGTCTCCTCACGCCGCGGCTGGTCCGCCGGCTCGGCCGGCGCCGGACGATCCCCGGCGCGCTGCTGCTCGCCGCGGCCGCCCAGGCCGGGCTCGGCCTGCCGATGACCCTGCCGACGGTGCTGGTCGCGTCGTTCGTCATCAGCTCGGCCGGGCAGGTCGTCAAGCTCTGCGTGGACTCCGCCATCCAGCACGACGTGCCCGACGAGGCCCGCGGCCGGGTGTTCTCGCTCTACGACACGCTCCTCAACATCACGCAGGTGATCGCCGTCTCCCTCGCCGCGACGGTCGTGCCGCTGACCGGCCGGTCGGTGCCGCTGCTGCTCGCCGCCACCGTCGTGTACCTGCTCGGCACGACCGGTTACCTGGTCATCGCGCGCCGCTCGCGCACCGAGTGAAACGGTTTCCGGTGATCGCTCCGGCCGGACGAGGACCGGCAACTAGAGTGGCCCCGTGAGCACCCCGGGGGACGACCGCGCGCAGAAGGAAGCCCGCAACGCGGCGATGCGCGAGACCGTCGACCAGTTGCTGGACAAGTTCAACCAGCAGACCGCGCAGTTGCGTGAGGCGCAACGAGCCGCGTCCGAGCTGACCGCGGAACTGTCCTCCCCGGACGGTCTGGTCAAGGTCACCGTCGACGCCCAGGGCGCGCTCGCCGACCTCACCCTCGCGCCGACCACGTTCGACCGCACCCGGCCGGAAGCGCTGGCCCGCACGATCCGCGACCTCGTCCGGCGCGGGATGCTGCAGGTCAAGCAGGAGCAGGCGGAGCTGTTCCGGCCGCTCACCGCGGATCTGCCCGACCTTGCCGAGTTCATCGAGGGCGCCCCGTCGCTGGCCGGTCTCATGCCGGAGATCCCGGACTTCCTCGACCCCGAGCGGGAGCCGGAGCCTGCCCAGGACCCGGAATCCCGGCCGATCCTGCGCCCGGCCACCCCACCTGCTCCGCCCGCACCGAAACCGGTGACGCGTCGGCCGCGTCCAACGACCGACGACGACGAGATGCCGGAGACGTGGATGACGCGGGGTGACCGATGACCGGACCCGGTACCGGCCATGACATGGACCCGGACACGGTCCGCCGCGGCGCGGGGAAGTTCCCGCACGCCGGCGACCTGCTCAAGGAAGCGGGCGAGGCGCTGAAGGCCGCGCTCGCCGCGCAGGGAGCCTGCTGGGGTCACGACGAGTCCGGCCAGGCGTTCGCGAAGGACTACGAGCCGGCGGCGAAGAACTGCGTAGCGGCCTTCACCGGTCTGGACCAGGCGCTGAAGGGCGTCGCGAAGACCGTCAAGTCGGCCGCGGACGCCACCGAAGGCACGCACAAGGAAGCCGAGAAGGTCATCAAGCGCCGGGGCCGGATCTGACGCATGGGGATGGAGTTCCCCAGCGAGGTCAAGTGGCTGCTGCCCATCGTCGTCGGCGAGCACTGGCCGGAGGGCGATGAGGACAAGCTGCGTGAGGTCCGCGACGCGTGGCTGGCGGCCCGGGACGCGCTCGGGCCCGTGGTGGACAAGGCCAACGGCGCCGCGGCGGAGGCGCTGAGCACCTGGACCGGCCAGCCGGCGATCGAGTTCCAGAAGATGTGGGACAAGTTCGTCACCGGCGACGAGGCCTACTTCGTCAACCTGGCCGGGGCGTGCGAGGCCCTGGCGCGATCGGCCGACGCGACGGCCCTCGACGTCGAGTACACGAAGTACATGATCATCGCCTCGCTGGTGATCCTGGCGATCCAGATCGCGGCGATGATCGCGGCCGCGGTGGTCACGTTCGGCGTCTCCTCGGCGGGCATCGTGCCCGCGCAGATGGCCACCCGGGTCACCGTGCAGATGGTCTTCAAGCAGCTCGTGCAGAAGCTGCTGCAGGAGGGCTTCCGCAAGGTCGCGATGCAGCTGCTGAAGCGGGTCGCCAAGGACGTCCTGATCAACGTCGGGATGAACCTGGCGCTGGACGTGGGCATCCAGGGGCTGCAGGTCGCCAAGGGCGACCGCAAGCTGTCCGACTGGGACGTCGACAAGACCACCGGTGCGCTGGCCAGTGGTGTGGCGGGCGGTGTCGCCGGGGCGGCCGGGCACGCCGTGCCGAAGGGTGCGACCAAGGGCCTGCAGGACAGCATCGCGGGACAGATCGCCGACCGCGCGGTGCGTGACGGTGTGCGCGGAGCGGTGGAAGGCGTCGCGACGACCGTTGGGCAGGCCGCCCTCACCGGGGACCTCGACCAGCTGAGGGCCAAGGACGTGGCGATGGGGGCGTCCGCGGGAGCCGTGGACCGCGCCACCGGCGGCGCGAAGGACCAGATCAAGGAGATCCGGGGCTTCAACGCCGACATCCGGGCGGGCAACATCAAGGTCGACGGGCCACCGGTGGACGCCGGTTCGTCGTCCACGCACTCCGGTGGGTCGTCCGAGGGATCGTCGTCGGGCTCGGGTACCGGCTCGTCCGCCGGTGGTGGGCACTCGGCGGATGCGGGCTCGCGGTCGGCAACGGGCGGGCCGCCCGCCCGGGAGCCCGTGATGTCCGGCGCCGGCCACGGCACGGGATCGGTGTCGCACGCGCTCGCGAACGACCACGTGAGCGGCCAGGCGGCGGCGGTGGCCGACGCGCCGCGATCCACCGTGGACGCGGCCCCGGCGCCCCAAGGCCCCGCGGGCACCTCGAGCCACGCCGTCAGCGGTTCCACGACCGGCAGCCCGCCGTCCGGACCTCTGGGTGGCGCGCCTTCCGGCTCGGCCGCTGGTCCCGCCGGGGCCGGCGCGGGCTCGCCGGGTGGGCCGTCTGCCGGTGGGACCGGGTCCTCCGCCGGGTCCGGTGGCGCTTCCGTCGGCTCCGGTGGATCGCCGGGAGGACCACCGCCGCGTACTCCGGTCGCCGACGCCGGCGGTGCGCCCGTGCAGCGGGCGGACCGGATGCCCGTTCCCGCGGGCGGTCCCCCGGCGGCGCCGGGCAGTGGGTTCGGGCCGAGCGGCCCGACGACGCGTCCGGACGGTGTGAGCGCCGGTCACACCCCGGGCGGCTTCGGCCCGGCCGGGGGTGCGCCGTCGCCGTCCCAGCACGGTGACCGGGGACAGCAGTCGCCGCAGCAACAGCCGCCGCCCGCGGCGCCGGTGCAGGGTTACCCCGGCGCCGGTCCCCAGGGCCCCCTACAGGGCGGCCCAGTGCAGGGCGGCCCAGTGCAGGGCGGTCAGCCGCCGCGTGGTCCGCAGCCCGGGCCGGTCGGGCGTGGGCCGGTCGGTCCACCGCAAGGCCGCTCGCCCCAGGGTGGGCCGCCGCAATCGGGCGGACCCGCGCACGGCGGCCAGTCGCACGGGCGCCCGCCCCACGGGGCTGGGGGACAGAGCACCCCGCACGGCGGCCACCTCCAAGGCCGGCCGCCACAGCCCGGCCCCGTCCACGGCACGCCCAGTCACGGCGGCCCGATGCACGGTGGTCCCGTGCAGGGCGGTCCCGTGCAGGGCGGCCCTGTTCAGGGTGGTCCAGTCCAGGGCCGCCCGCCGCACGCGGGCTGGAGCCAGGGCCCACCGGTGCAGGGGCATCCCCCGCAGAGCGGGCACCCGTACGGCGCGCCCTCCCCACAGCACCCGTTCCAGCAGCACGGTGGCCGTCCCGGTGCGCCCGCCGACCCGCGCTGGATGCTGGCGCGGCCGCCGGAGCAGCCGGTGCCCAGCCACCGGACCGGCCCCGAAACACCGCGAACCGAAACACCGCGAACCGAGGCGGCCCGGCCCGCCGAGCAGCCCGCGCCGAAGCACGCGCCCGAGCGCAGCCCGTTCGACCCGCCGCAGGACACCGCGACCCCGCCACGCGAGCACGTGCCCTCCGGCGAGGGGCCCGCTCCCGAACACAGCCGCACGGACCGGGACAGCGACGACGCGTCGCCGCGGCGTGACCGTCCCGTCGACGAGCCGTACATCGCGGACCCGGAGTTCCGCACGCACAACCGCGCCGACTTCGACGCCCTGGGCGAAGCGCAGCTCGCCAGCGGCATCGTCGATGCGCGGACAGGCCGGCTCACGCACGAGCACGAGTTCCTCGAAGCGCTGGCGATGCGCGACCTGGACGCGGCGCTGCGGCACATGACCGACAACGGCGCGTACGCCGTGCACAGCTACACCTCCAGCGCCGTCTTCCACGAGATCAACGAGGCGCTGCGCACCGGACGCAACCTCGGCGAGGTCCTGCCGCAGATCCGGGCGCTGGTCTCCGGTCTGCACGAGATGCCGCCCTACCAGGGCGAGACGGTGCGCCGTGTCAACGTCTCGGGCGAGGCGGCGGCGATCGTCGCCTCGCGGTACGAGCCCGGCAAGGTCGTCGTCGAGTCCCAGTTCCTCAGCTCGAGCCGCCCCGATCTCGGCCGTCCGAAGTGGCCCGGCGACGTCGAGATGATCATCGAGGGCAGGACCGGGCGGCACATCGAGTCGCTGGCCTCCAACAAGGCCGAGCACGAGGTCCTCTACAAGCCCGGCACCCAGCTGGTCGTCAAGGACCGGTTCGAGGTCGAGACCCCGGGCGGCGGCAAGAAGTGGGTGATCCGGCTCGAGGAGATCACCCCGGACGACCCGCGCTTCCTCCCGCCGGACGCCGCCAAGCAGCAGATGGAACACAACCGCGCCGTGGCCGACCAGCAGGCGGCGGAGATGAAGGCCGCGGCCCGGCGCGACTTCGCGCGCATGTTCGGACTCGACGAGCCGGAACCGGAGCCGACGTCCAGCGAACGGTCCGATGTGGACACCCCGAAGCCGCGGAAGCTCGGCGAGCCGCGCAACGGGTGGGGCGATATCCGGCGCTCGTCCGACGTCGTCGGGGAGCCGGCCATCCACGCGGGCAGCACCGACCCGGTGGACCCGAGCGTTCAGTCCACCGGGCCGGCGGCGCCCACCCGCAACGCGCACCAGGAAGTGCGGTTCCTGCGCGAGCACCTGCCGGAAATCGCCGACGTCAACGTGCGTGGCTACTACGCCGACGGGATGCCGGCGCACTACCGGACGAACTCGGCCGAATCGGTGGTCGCGTTCGAACGCCGCATGGCGGGCCTTCCCGCCGAAGCCGGCCCGGCCAAGCTGGACGATCCGCGTGGCCGGGACTACCTGGCGCGTCGGCTCGGCGGCGAGTTCCACCAGCTGCCGGACTACGACAGCGCGGTGCGCGAGGTGGCCGGCCAGCCGGTCGGGTCGCGGGCCGTGCTGTCGGTGGACACACCGGACGGTCAGCGCGCCTTCAGCGTGGTCCACACCGAGCACGGCGTGGCGCTGGTCGACCCGATGACGAACCGGCTCGCCGACCTGCCGCCGAACCCGTCCGGCGTGCACCTGATGCCCACGCACACCGGCGACGGCACCCCGCTGTCCAGCCGGAGTGAGCCGACCCCGGCCGCCGAACCGGCCCGCAACCGGATCCAGGAGCTGCTCGGAGGAGCCCCGGAACGCACCGAACCGGTCCGGACGGCCGCCGACGGCAACGCGATCCGCAGCCGGCCGGAGGGTGAGCGGCCGACGCCGGCCGGGTGGAATCCGTTCCGCCGCGCCCAGCCCCCGGCCACCACACATGGATACCAGCAGCCCCCGCCCCACCAGGGCGGACCGCACCCGCAGCACGGTCAGCCGAACCAGTTCGGGCCACCCCCGGTCCAGTCCGCCGGGCCGCACCAGCAACCGCCGGTGCACAACCCCTACCAGCAGCACGCGCCGCTCCAGCCGGAGCCCCCCGGGCACGCGCCCGGCCAAGGGGTGAAGCTGGGGAAGCAGCCCGCGCCCTGGTCGAACCTGGCCGGCACGTCTTCGCTGCACAGCCTGCCGGCCATCCACGCCGGAACCGCCGGGGTGCACGAACGCGCCTACGTCGCGGACCGGCACCCGGAGCTGCCGAACGTCAACCCGAACCGCAACCTGATCAACGCCACGGACATGGGCTTCTGGCACAACTGCACGCGTTGCGTCGTCGCCTACGCGCAGCGTCTGGTGGGGATCGACGCGCAGGCCACCCCGGTCCTGCCGAAGGACATCCCCGGCACCGCCGCCGTCCGCATGAAGTGGTTGGAGGACCAGCTCGGCGCCGAGTGGGTGCACGGCATCGGCAGCTACGACAACGCGATCGCACGCGTGTCGGAGATGCCGCCCGGTTCCCACAGCGTGATCTACGTGTCGTTCAAGGGATCCGACGGGTCCGAGCTCGCACACGTCGCCCTCGCCGTCAACGCACCCGAGGGCGTGGTGTTCATCGACCCGCAGAACGGCGGGCTGATGCACCTCCCGGACAAACCGACGCACATCAGCCTGCTGCCGTTCTGGTCGCTCGCGGAGAGCAACGGGCAGGCGGCCAATCCGCAGCTGGCGCTCCAGCACCGGACGCTGAACCTCAGGTTGCCGCAGGCGCCCCCGCCGGACGTCCAGACCCCGCCCACGCCGGTGCAGCAGTTCCCGGAGGCTCCGCACACGACAACCCCGGTGCAGCAGTTCCCGGAAGCCCCGCACCCGACCACGCCGGTGCAGCACGGTTCCGTCATCCCGACCGTCCCCGACGTCCCGGGGCCGACCGCGCCGGTGCACCACGCTCAGCAGCTGCCGGTGCCCCCGCACGCGCCGGTGCCCCCGCATCCGCCGCATCCGCCGCAACCACCGGTGCCGCCGCACCCGCCAATGCCGCCCCAGCCGCCCCCGGCACCCGGCCGGGCCGCGGATGTTCCGGACGACGGCGCCCCGCGGCCGGAGCGACCGTCCGAACCGGACCGGCCCCGCACCGCCGACCGGCTGCCGCCCGAGGACGACACCGTCGTCGTGGGGGGCCGGACCATGCGCATCGAGGACGCCTTCCAGCGGCTGCTCGACGAACACCCCGAGCTGCGGGACGCCGTCGACAACAACCCGGGCTTCCGGCACCTGCTGCTGACGAACCTGGGTGTCCTCGTCAACCTGATCACCTACCCGGACGCGATCCCGGTGGTGCAGGAGGCGTGGGACGAGCAGCTGCCGATGCCGCGGTTCCCGGACCACGTCCCCGGGCTCGCTCCCGGCGACCAGCCCGCGCAACCGCACGAGCCGCAGCCGCCCGGCTCCGCGCCGGGCAGCACCGGCGGCGCTCCGGGGCTGGGCACCGGTGCCGGCGAGGCGGTCCAGCCCGGGTTCGACCACTCCCGTGCGGCCGACCCCGGCTACTCCGACGCCTACCTGCACGACCGGCTCGACCAGGCCGCCACGGCCCGGCGGCAGCTGGACTCCGCGCTTGGGCCCATCGCCCAGGCAGTCGGTGGCACGGCCGTCCCCGCGACGTCGCCCAGCTGGGCGGACCTGCGGCAGAACCTCGCCGGGTTCGACGGCGACGCCTCCCGGCTGACCGGTCTCGCCAAGGCCGGCCTCCAGGTCGGCAGCGCCGACGACGCCTACCAGGCAGCCACCCAGCTGGCCGCGGCACCGGGCGTGGAGGTCCTGTCCACCGAGGACCGCCTCGCCCACGGGGGCGGTCTGGACCTGCAGGTCCGCACCTCCGACGGCACGGTCGGCGCGGTCAGCGTGATGCCCTTGATGCCCGTGATGCCGCCGCTGCCCGGGATGCCCGCACCCGGCGGTCCGAGCCGTGAGGGCAGGCACCGCAAGCTCGACGGCCCCGAGCAGCCCCTCGCGGAGGAGCCCACCGAAGTGCCGACGCCGCAGTACTTCAAGTGCTTCAACAAGACCTACCGGGTCGACCGGGACGGCGACGGCAACCTCACCGGCTATCTGCTCAACGTGCGCACCGGCGAGTTCGAGGAGAACGGCGCGCACCTGGAGAAGGTCCTCCAGGACGAGCTGCCGTCGCACTTCCGCGCGCTGACCGAGGCGGAGTTCATCGCGGAGACCGAGCGCGAGCGCGCGTTCTACCTGCGCGGTGAGGGCCCGGTGTTCGCGCTCTACGCCACCATCGAGGGCATCCGCACGCAGGCCGAGGAGCAGAGCCGGGCGTTGACCACGCAGGAGGAGTCGTTCATCGCTTCCGTGCAGCGGCGCACGTTCGGCATGTGGGCGGCGCAGCCCGCGGGTTCCCGTGCACCTCCATCCTCGCGTGAGCTGGCTACAGTGAGCGGCAGTACGGACAGGCCCGGGGAGGCAACGGCAACCATGGAGCCGTATCGCCCGTTGCTCGTGCGCATCGGCACGCTCGCCCGCGCCGACGCACCGGCCGGATGGGAACGCATCGAGCTGCACTTCCGCCAGATCGGTGACCACGCGGAGCTGGAGCCGATCGCGTTCGCCCGCGGTTCCGGACACACCTACCCGGCGGCGGGCGAGCTGATCACGGCGTTCGGCGAGCTGCGGCGGGCGATGTCCGAGCCGGGCGCGGGCGCCTGGCTCCAGGCCCGGTACGCGCTGCACCCGTCGGGCGAGTTCGACCTGGACGTCAGCACCACCGCCCGGCCGTGGTGGCAGACGCCGCCGGACGACCTGTGCGCCGCGCTCGAGGCAGAGCTGGAAGCGTTTCCCCGTGCCCCGGAGCACCTGCCGGACTGGTGGCGTCGCGCCGCCGGTTTGCCGCTGGCCACCACGTTCCGGCACGCCAGGGTGGTTGACTCCGGCGACGACGGCGCCCCGGTGCTGGGACGTCCGCCGGTGCCCGAGGACGAGGTCCCCGCGCTCCTGCGGTACCTGGAAAGCCAGCCCGCGGTGCTGGTCGGCAGCGGTCTCGGCCCGGACATCTTCAGCGGCGGCAGCGAGTCCGACGTGCCGGAGAGCTACCACACCGACGGCACGTGGATCTGGCACGCGTCGGTGCCGCACTACCTGCGCAAGTACGGCACGCCACCGGAGCCGGACTTCCTGGCGCACATCCGGGGCCAGGACTTCCAGCCACCCTATGTCGACAAGTTGACTCGGCGCACGGCGGCGGCTGATCTGCTCGGCCGGTCCCGGCCCAGGGCCGATCCCGCCGACGCATTGCCGACCAGCGGGGACATCGCGGCCGAACTGGAAACGAGCACCGATCCGGCACTGGAGGACGCTGCTCTGCTGGTGGTGCTGGCGCACCGGCTCGCCGAGCACGGCGTCTGGCCCGCCGCCTACCGGCTGGCCTCGCGTGCCGACGGCGCGTGGTGCCTGAACCCGACCGACCGCGGCTGGGAGGTCGCCCGCTACGCCGGTGACGTGCCGGTGCGCCCGCAGTACTTCGAGCGGGCCGAGGACGCTGTGCAACACCTGCTCGGCGCCCTGTTGCTGCACCCGGCACGGATGACCGGCGGAGCCGAGACACCGCTGGAGACCTCCGCCGAGCTCGCGGACTGGCCGATCCAGCCCGCCGACGGCGAACCGCCGCTGACCCTGCTGCGCAACAAGCGCGTCGTCCGCCTGCCCGCGGCGACGGTCGTGCTGCGCTTCGGCGACGAGAGCGGCAACCTGGTCCACCACGACGAGACCCGCTTCCCGGCGACCTCGCTGCCCATCGAGCGGGATCGCGCGGAGCGGCGCTACCGGCTCCGGCGCACCCTCGCGGTCGTGCTCGGCATCGCGATCCCCTGGGCGAACCTGCCCGGCGGTGGCGTCGCGTACGTCCTGCCGAAACCGCTGAGCGAGCACCTGGCCGACGGAAGCCTGGAAAGGATCGAGTAGTGGAAGCGGCAGAAGCGGTCGCGCTGGTCGAGGGGTGGCTGCGCGAGGTACACGGGCCGGGTGCGGACCTGCGCGTCGATCACGCCAATCTCGTCCGGCGCCCGGAAGGCTGGTACGTCCCCTACAACTCGACCGGCTACCTCGACCGCGGCGACCCCGGCGAGCGGATCGTCCCGCCACCGGCCCTCATCGTCCGTGCCCCGGAGGGCGACCTGCGGCACGCTTCGCCGGTCAGCGGCGGGCTGAGCATCCCCGCCCAGTACCCCGGCCGCGACCACTGGGCCGAGCTGGTCGACCCCGAGTACGCGGGCGCCGGCCTGGGCCGTCTCGGCGTGCCGCTCGCGGCGGTCATGGGCTGGCGGCGTTACCTGCCGGACGGCACCGAAACCGGCGATACCCGGCCCAACCCGGAGTACCGCACCGGCCCGGGCCGCCGGGGTTACCCGATGCCGTGGACCACGCTGGACCAGCTCGTCGAGTTCCGCCACGTCGGGTGGCTCGACCAGCGGAAGTTCGTCATCGGGTTGCTCGAGGAGAGCGTACTGGTGCCGCTGGCCGACGGACACGTGCGGCACCAGTCGGTCCGGGACGGCCGCCGGACGGTCGAGCTGTGGACGTCGTCGCGCTTCTTCCCGCCGGGCAGCCGCGAATGGTTCTTGCTGGACCCCGTCACGCTCCTCGACCACGTGCCGGAAGCCGACCTGATCATCCACGGCCCGTGGCAGCTGCCGGTCGAGGTGACCACCGAGGAGATCCGCGCGGCGCACGCGGAGTTCCCGCGCCACGGCGACAAGATCGAGGTCACCGGCGAGTGCGTGGAGGGCTCCGCGGAGCTGCGGCGCTGGGCCGCCGGCACCGCGGCCCGGATCGGCCTGCCCGAGCCGGTGCCGCTGCCCGTCGACGCGGGCGACAGCGCGCGTGCCCACGGCTTCGAGCTCACCACCGACGAGTGCTACCGGGTGGTCACCGGACGATCGTGGGTGCGGCGCATGAGCATGGCGCTGCCACCGCGGCCGCCGCACGACCCGAGCGCGTTCGGCCTGGCCCCGGGGTACGACGACGACGGCAGGCCCGCGCTGCGGGTGGATTCGTTCGGCAAGTTCGCCGAGGTCGGGCAGGACACCAACTTCAGCTGGCAGCGGCTGCTCGGCGCGTACGTGGGGTTCGCGCTGGGCGAGGCGCTCGGTGTGCCGGTGGACCGGCTCAGCCGGGAGGAAATCGTGCGCGCGCACGGGCCGGACCAACTGACCGACCTGGTCCCGGCGTTCTCCGCGCCCGGGCAGGCCGGGCCGCTCACCCAGCGGCTGCTGTTCCTCACCGAGGCGGTCCTGCGCGGCGGCGTGGACGCGGTGCCCGAGGCGACCGCCCGGTGGCGGCACACGCAGGGCGAGCCGGTACCGGACGTCGCGGGGTGGCTGCCGCAGCTGAGCGAGCTGCACGCCGTGCGTGACCCCGACCCGGCCGACCTGCGCTCGGGCCCGGCGGTGCTGCTCGGCGCCCTGCCCGGCGTGCTCACCGTCGGCGGCCCGGGTGAGGTGCCCTTCGGTGCGTCCGAGGCCGCGGTGCGGGCCTTCGCGGCGCTGCCCGGGTCGGACGAGAGCGACCTGACGTTCGCCGTGTTCCTCGGTCTGCTGCTCGAACGGTCGCTGGAACGCCATTTCAGCCCGGCGCTGTGGGTGTCGGTGGGGCCGGTGCTGCGGGACCGGGAGGGGCCGCGCTGGGACGCGGTGCGCGAGCTGGCCGAACAGTCGGTGATCGCGATCCCGGAGCGGGGCATGTACCGCATCCCCGACCCGGAGGCGATCGGCGACGGCCTGGACACGCCGTCCGTCCTGGGTCGCGCCCTCGCGGCGGTGACCGGGTTCGAGAACAACCCGGAGGTCGCGCTGCTGCGTGCGGTGAACCACTCCGGGCGCAGCGCGCTGACCGGTGCCGTCGCGGGCACGTTGCTCGGGGCACGCAACGGCGTGCCCGGCCTGCCGCGGCAATGGGTGGACCAGCTGGAGCTGCGTCCGCTGATCGAGCGGGTCGTCACCGACGTGGCCCGCAGGTTCGACGGGATCCCGGAGGGGGAGGAACAGCAGCGATGGCTTCGGCGCTATCCGGCGATCCGGCCGTGACGGTGCAGCGCTTCACCGACTGGAAGGCCGTGCTGGACGAGGAGTTCCGGCGCGACGAGTTCCCGGGTCTCGGCACCCCGGAAGCGGCGATCGTGCGATGGATCGAGGTCGACGAGCGCGAGCAGCCGACGGGCAACGTCCGGGAGAACCCCGCGCACGTGCCCGGGCCGGTGTGGCGCGGGCTGCCGCCAGGCACCACGCCCACGGCGAAGCTGACCGGGATGCGCCGGGTCGGCTGGATCGACGACGCGACCCTGCGGCGGCAGCTGCTCGACTGCGAAGTCCTCGTCCCGCTCGACGACGACGGCGCGCCCGCCCGCCACCGCACCCCCGACGACCGGATCGCCGTGCCCGCCTACACCTCGACGGCCACCGTCCCGCCCGGCGTGCGCCGGTGGCGGCGGATCCGGCCCCGGGACCTGTTGCGGCCGGAGGCGGGGGAGACCCTGCTGGACCTGGACTCCGGGCACGTGCTGGCGATGACCGTCGACCTGGCCGACGAGGTCCGCGCCGCCGACCGGAACCCGGATCGCTTCGTCGACGAAACCGCGCCCGAGGTCTCCCCGCGCATCACCGGACTCGCCGCCCGCCTCGGGGCCGAGTTCGACCTCGAACCCGGTCTCGTCGCGCGGCGGCTCGAAACGGCCGCGACCTGGTCGCGGCAGAACGGCTACGAGCTCGACGCCGGCGAGTGCGAGCGCTACGCCCGCGGATACGCCCGGTGGGTGGGCAACCTGCGGCTGCGCCACGCCGGGCGGCCGGTCGAGTGGCCCGCCGACCTCGCCGCGAACGGCCTCGTCCAGCACTACGACGACAGCGGCAGGCCCGACCCGCGCCCGTGGACGCTGGGCAAGTTCCACGACACCGGCACGCCGTCGGGACTGTTCGCCTGGCACCGCGTCGCCGGCGCCTACACCGGGTTCGCCATCGGCGAGTGCCTCGCCCTCGGCACCGGCGACGTGACCGGACCGATGACGCGGCAGATGCTGCGGCACACCGAGACCGTGTTGCGCGGCCTGCCGTTCATGAACGTCACGGGAGAGGTGCCCGCCGGGTTCCCGGCCGCGCCGAAGCCGGACAGCTGGCTCTCGGTGGCGCTCGGGCCCGGTCCGGAGGCGCCGCCGAACGCGCTGACCGCCGCGCTCGCCGCGACCATGACGGCCGGGTTGGAGCTCGAAACCACCGGCCCGCCGTACCAGCGGGCGGTGGCCGGGGCGCTCACCGGCGCCGACGGCGAGAACAGCACCGCCGTCGAGCTGCTCGTGCGAGTGCTCAGCAAGCTGCTGACCCGCAGCGAGGTGCCGTGGCCGTTCCACGCGGTGCTGGCCGACCTGCGGGAGGCGCGGCAGGCGCCGTTCGACGAGATCGCCGCGATCGTGCTCGCGCTGCGCGACGGCCGGGACATCCCGGACGCCGAGCAGATCGAGACGCTCGGCGATCCGGCGAGTCCGCTCGCGGTGGCCGCGCGCGCCGTGTTCGCCGCGACCAAGCGGCACTACGACCCGGCCCTGGCCATCCAGGTCGCCGCATCCCAGTCCGCCGACCCGCCGCTCGCGGCCGCGCTCACGGGCGCGCTGATCGGCGCCCGCGTCGGTGTGCCCGGCCTCCCCGCCGGCCTGGTCGGCGCACTGGGGCCGCTGGGCCTGCTGGACAACATCGCCAACGACGTCTACCTGTACTTCAACCTGTACGGCGTCGCCCGGAACAAGTCGCTGCAGGAGGCGTGGGTCCGGCGCTACCCGCCTGGCTGAGTTTGGCGGGCCTTTTCCAGCAAGCAGGGGGACAGCAGTGCGGTATCGAGTCGAGCTGGCGCATCGCCCGGACGGGTTGCACGCCGTGTGGCGGGGGCGCGTCTTCCCCGCGGAACGCTCCAGCGCGGACGGGACCGTCCTGCTCGTGACGCCACCCGGCGAGGATGCGCCCGCCGGCTTCGACGAGGAATTCTCCGGCCGGCCGGCGCGGGTCGTGCCGGAAGCCGACGTCGCCGCGGCGTTCAGCCTGCAGACGCACTGCCTCTTCGACGACGACCTCTACCGCATCGCCCCGGGGGAAGGGCTGACCCTGCGCTGGAACGGGACCGACGAGGTCCGCGCGCGGCAGCTCGGGTTGCGCGAGTTCACCACCACGGCGACGGAAGCCGGGATCACCGCGATCTGGCAGGAACGGCACGACTTCGCGACCGGGCCGCGCCCGCCCGTCGAGGCCGCCCCCCAGGACCTGGTGCGCGACATCGCGCGGCAGCTGCGCACGGTCGTCCCGGACGGCTGGGAGCGCATCGCGGCGCAGTTCCGCCAGGTCGGGAACTACGCCGAGATCGAGGTGCGCGCGGCCGGCGAGGGCGAGTCGGTGTCGCTGCCCGCGTCGCCACGGCTCGGGCAGCTGTTCAGCGATCTGCGGGCCGCGATGTACCAGCCGGGTGCGGGCACCTGGTGCACGGGCACCTTGACGCTGGTGGCGCCCGCCGAATTCAGCTTCGGCTACGACTCGGCCGCGGAACCGAACTGGCGGCGGAGCCCGGCCGGCCGCCCGACAGCCGGCTCGTACGACGCCGAGCTGGCGCGGTTCCCGCGCGAACGCGACCAGGTTCCGGACTGGCTGGCGGCGAGGGCCGGGCTGCCGGTCCACGTGTCGTTCCGGCACGTGGCCGTCGTGGACGCACCGGGCGAGCCGCCGGTGGTCAACCGGCGGGCCCTGCCGCCGGAAGAGGCCCGCGCCGTGTTCGACTACCTCTTCCGCGCACCGGTGGCGGTGAGCGCACCGAACCGGCTGCCCGACCTGTTCGCCCCCGCCGGCCCGCCGGACACGCCGGACGCCTTCCACACCGACGGGGTGTGGATCTGGGCCGCCGCGGTACCGCACTACCTGCGGAAATACGGACTGCCGCCGCAACCGGAGCTGATCGAGCACATCCGTGCGCAGGGCTACCGGGTGCCGAGCGTGCCCGTGCACCTGCGGGCCGCGGCGGAGGCCGAGCTGCTGGGCAAACCGCTGCCACCGCAACCGGACGCCGGGGACGTCGACGCGGTGACGCGCACCGAGCGCGGCGAGGACCCGCCGCACGGGTTGCGGGCCTCGGAGGTGCTGACGGTGCTGGAGCGACGGCTCGCCGAGTACGGGATCGCGCCGTCGGCGTACCGGATCGGTGAGCGGGCCGACGGCGCCTGGAGCCTGCGGCGGACGGAGCAGGGCTGGGAGGTCACGGCCCCGAACGGTGCGGCTGCGGCGACGTGCACGCGGGTCGAGGAGGCGGCGCGGTTCCTGCTCGGTTCGCTGCTGCTCTACCCGGTGCGGGTGGTGGACGATTCGGGCGAGTGGCCGGTCGCGCCGCTGCGCGGCGAGCCCCCGCTGACGCTCTACCGCGCGAAGCGGCTGGTCACGCTGCCCGTGGGAACGACGGTGGTCCGGTTCGGCGCCGAGACGGGGAACCTGCTGCACGAGGAGCACGCGCGGTTCGCCGAGACGTCCCTGCTGCCGGAGCGGGAGGCGCAACGGGCGCGGTACCGCGTGGCGCGTCCGCTGCGCGTGCTGACCGGCGTGACCTTGCCGTGGGGGGTGCTGCCCGGCGGCGCGGTGGCGTACTTCCTGCCGCACCCCGTCGGACAGCACGTCGAGACCGGCGCGCTGGAGCGGCTCTAGGACTCGCGGCCCTCCAGCAACTCGGCGATGTGGCTCATGCCGCCCGCCATCATCGCGAAGCCGTTCCGCATCTCGGTTTCCATCCGCTCCAGGTGGTCCTCAACCCGGTCCAGCCGGTCCTCGACCCTGCCCAGCCGGTTTTCGACCCTGCCCAGCCGGGCTCCCTGCTCGAGCTGCGTCTCACGCAACGCGTTGAGCACCTTCGTGTGCGCCTGCAGCTGCGCCTTGAGGTCGCCGACATCCCTGGACGCGGCGGTCGCCAGCACCCTTGCGGCCGCGGCATCGTCACGAGCTTCCCGGGCGATCTGCAGAGCCTTGATGGCGAGTCTCCGGGTTTCGTTCTGTTCCTCGGTCATGCGCGGCAAGTTATCCACCGCGGATCAGCCCCTTTCGCTGCGAACGCGCCGTGCCGCGTGCTGCCCCGGCAATCATCGCGGCATCCAGAGCGTCACGCGAGTGCCGCCGCCGGGGCTGGACTCGACCCGGGCCTGACCACCCGCCTCGGTGACGCGGGCCGTGATCGACTGGCTGATGCCGAAGCCCGGTGGACGGTCCGCCGCGTCGAAGCCGGTGCCGTGGTCGCGGATGATCACCGCGACGCCACCGTCCCGGTCTTCCGCGCGGACGACGACCCGGTCGGTGCCGGAATGCTTCAGCGTGTTCCGCAACGCCTCGCGCGCCGCGTCCCGGATCGCGATCTGCCGCACCTCGCTCAGGGTGTCCGCGTCCAGCTCCGCCATCACCAGCTGGGCGCGCAGCCCGTCGCGCGCCATCTCCGCGGCCAGGGCCGCCAGCTTCTCGCCGAGGGCGCCGGTCCCGTCCGCGCCTTCGATCGCCTGCCGCACCTCGATCGCCTGCGCGCGGGCCAGTCGCCGGATCTCGCTGAGCTGGTGTTCGCTGCTGCCCGTGCCGGGCAACGCGATCGTCTCCAGTGTTTGCAGCACCGTGTCGTGCAGCATCCGGTGCTGCCGCGCCCGCTCGGCCTCGCGGCCGTGCCGGATGCCGTAGGCGAGCGCCAGCCGGGTGCCGAGGCCGAGCAGGATCAGCGCGCCCGTCGCGGTGACGAGCACCCCGAGCATCGTCGGCAGCCCGGCGAAGGCTTGTTTCACGTTGAACACGCCGGTGTTCAGGAGCCAGGCCAGCCCCGCGAGCGGGACGCTGAGCAGCAGCAACGCCAGCCCGTAGCCGGCGCCGAGCGCGAGGGTGAGCAGCGCGACCGCGCCGAGCAGGTGCTTGCCCGGCACCTGCATCGCCGCCGCGAACGCCGGCTGCGGGACGGCCGCCGCGACCACCAGGTTCGCCGCGATGGTGCCCAGCACGTCGAGCACCAGCAACCGTCCGGCGGCGCGGTCGTGGAACGGCGCGGACCGGAACAGCCAGGTCAGCCCGAACACGTTCCACGCGATCAAGCACGCGGCGACCGCCACCACCGGCACCACGCCGCCGTGTCCGTCGGCGAGGAACGCCACCAGCGCCCCGGTCACCGCCAGGATCCGGTAGGCGAGGGGGACCATCGCGACGTACCGGGTGGCCCGTAGCAGCAGGTTGTCCGGAGCCGCCGGCTCGACCGGGCCGGCGATCCGCCGCATCCTCCGCAGAGGTGCGGCCGGTGCGGGGTCGGCGACCTCGAGGTCGTCCAGCCCGCCGGTCACCCCGGCCATCGCGGGTGCACCGCGCCGCAGCAGGGTGCCGAGGTAACTCGCCGCGCGCGGTGGGGACATCACGACCTCCCGGTCGTCTGGGCGGGCCGGGGAGTTACAGCCCGTTCTCCGCGGCCCAGCGGTGCAGCTCGGCGACCGCCTCGTCGTGGTCGAGCGGGCCGCGGTCCAGCCGCAGCTCCTTCAGGTGCTTCCACGCCCTGCCGACCATGGGGCCGGGCGGCAGGCCGAGGATCTTCATGATCTCGTTGCCGTCGAGGTCGGGCCGCACCTTGGCGAGGTCCTCCTCCGCCTGGATGCGTGCGATCCGCTCCTCGAGCTCGTCGTAGGTGCGCTGCAGCGCGGCCGCCTTGCGCTTGTTGCGGGTGGTGGAGTCCGCGCGCACCAGCTTGTGCAGCCGGGGGAGCAGGGGACCGGCGTCGGTCACGTACCGGCGGACCGCCGAGTCGGTCCACTCGCCCTTGCCGTAGCCGTGGAACCGCAGGTGGAGGAACACGAGCTGACCGACGTCCTCGATGATCTGCTTCGGGTACTTCAGGGCGCGCAAACGCTTGCGGGCCATCTTCGCGCCGACCACCTCGTGGTGGTGGAAGCTCACCCCGCCGCCCGGCTCGAACCGGCGGGTGGCCGGCTTGCCGATGTCGTGCAGCAGCGCCGCCAGCCGGAGCACCAGGTCGGGCTCGGCGTCCGGGTCGTCCCGCCGTTCCAGCGCGATCGCCTGTTCCAGCACGGTGAGCGAGTGCTGGTAGACGTCCTTGTGCTGGTGGTGCTCGTCGATGGCCAGCCGCATGCCGGGCACCTCGGGCAGGACGTGGTCGGCCAGTCCGGTGTCGACCATCAGCTCCAGGCCGCGGCGCGGGAACCGGCCGAGGAGCAGCTTCGACAGCTCGGTCTGCACCCGCTCGGCGGTGATGCGCTCGAGCTCGCCGGCCATCTCGGTCATCGCGGTCACCACGCGCGGCGCGGGCGCGAAGCCGAGCTGGGCGGCGAACCGCGCGGCACGCAGCATGCGCAGCGGGTCGTCGGCGAAGGACTCCTCCGGAGTAGCCGGGGTGTCGAGCACCTTCTTCCGCAGCGCGTCCATCCCGTCGTGCGGGTCGACGAACTGCTTGGTCGACAAGTCGATCGCCATCGCGTTGACGGTGAAGTCGCGGCGCTTGAGGTCACCCTCGATCGTGTCGCCGAAGGTCACCTCGGGATTGCGGCTGACCCGGTCGTAGACGTCCGCGCGGAACGTGGTGATCTCCAGCGTCGACCCGCGCTTGGTCACGCCGACCGTGCCGAAGGCGATACCCGCCTCCCACACGCCGTCGGCCCAGCCGCGGACGATCCTCAGGATCTGCTCCGGGCGGGCGTCGGTGGTGAAGTCGAGGTCGGCGGACAGGCGGCCCAGCAGCGCGTCCCGCACACTGCCGCCGACCAGGTACAACCGGTGACCGGCCGTCGCGAACAGCCCGGCCAGCTCGTCGGCGAGCGGCGAGATCCGCATCAGCTCGGTCACCGCGTTCCGTTTCGCGGTCAGCTCGTTCACCGGGATCGAACCGCCTCCGAGGTGAACTGGGTGTACGCAACCATGACAGACACGAGGGACCAGCCTACCCATCGACCAGGAGTGAACAGTCAGCTACGCAGTACCGGCCGGGCACGGCCGCCACGCACTAGCATCGCAGCATGTCTGGATCGGCCGGTCGCTCCGGCGGGGGTAAACCGCGGCGCCGGTCGCGCCGCCGACGCAGCCGGCGGATGACGACCTCCGTGGAGACCTCCGCCGGCGGCCTGGTGCTCGACCCCGCCCGGAACAACGCCGTCCTGATCGGCAGGCTGGACCGGCACGGCAAGCTCCTGTGGTCCCTGCCGAAGGGACACATCGAGCAGGGCGAGACGAAAGAGCAGACTGCGGTGCGCGAGGTGAAGGAGGAGACGGGCATCTCCGCGCAAGTGCTGCGGCCGCTCGGCACCATCGACTACTGGTTCGTGGCCGACCGGCGGCGGGTGCACAAGACGGTGCATCATTTCCTGCTGGAAGCCACCGGCGGCGAGCTGTCCGACGAGGACTCGGAGGTCACCGAGGTGGCCTGGGTGCCGATCGCCGACCTGGAAACCCGGCTCGCCTACACCGACGAGCGGAAGCTGGTCCGCAAGGCCAGGGAGCTGTTCGGCGACGGCACGCGAGCGACAGAAGGAGTGTCGGAGTGAAGCGGTTCGCCGCCACCGGGTTGGTTGCGTTCCTCCTCGCGATGCTCGTCCCGGTCACCGCGGGTGCCCAGACCGACGCGCCGAGCCGCCTGCGGCTGGACGTCGCGCAGCTCAACCCGCGCGTGATCACCACGACTTCGGCGACGCTCAACGTCACCGGCACCGTGACGAACGTCGGTGACCGGCGGATCAGCAAACTGCAGGTGCGCCTCGAACTGGGTGAGAAGCTCACCACCGAGCGCCAGGTACGGGCCGCGATGAGCGGTCCGGCCGCGGCCGCGGCGTCGAGCACCGACTTCGTCGACATCGAGCCGGCCACGCTCGAACCCGGGCAGACCGGTCAGCTCGCGGTCACGGTCCGGCTCGACGGCACGCACGGCAACCTGCGCATCGGCAGCCCCGGGCTGTACCCGTTGCTGGTCAACGTCAACGGCACCCCGGCCTACGGCGGCCCCGCGCGGCTGGCGTCGATGAGCATGCTGCTGCCCGTGCTGTCCGCACCCGGCAAGAGCGCGACCGGCCAGAACAACCCGCCGGCGGCGTTCACGATGCTGTGGCCGATCGCCGACACCCGCCCGCGGATCGTGGCCGCGCCACTCGGCGGCACCGCGGTGCTCTCCGACGACGTGCTGGCCGGCGAGCTGCGCCCCGGCGGCCGCCTCTACGCCCTGGTCGGATCGGCGAACGCGGTCCGCGACGATCCGCAGGTCACCCGGTCGCTGTGCTACGCGATCGACCCGGACCTGCTGGACACGGTCGAGGCCATGTCCCACGGCTACCAGGTGCGCACCGCCACCGGCACGGTCGGCGGCACCGGCGCGGAGACCGCCAAGAGCTGGCTGCAGTCGCTGCGGGAGCTGGTCGCCGGGCAGTGCGTGGTGCAGCTGCCCTACGCGGACGCCGACCTGACCGCGGTGACCAAGGTCCGCGGCGGCGACCTGCTGCCGTTCGCGCTGGACACCGGCGCGCGGATGCAGGAGTTGCTCGGCGTCGCGCCGCAGAACCGCGTGCTGTGGGCCGACGGCGCACTCGACCAGAGCACGCTGGCCGCGCTGAGCAGCGCCGGAGTGCGCACACTGATCACCGATCCGGTGGATTCCGCCACCCCGGTGGCCGGCCCGGTCCGGCTGGAGGGCACCCAGCTGCGCGCCCAGCAGGCCGACCCCCTCGTCCTGGCCGGGCTGGCCGGAGCGTCCGACGCGTCGGCGGTGACATCGGAGACGCCGGTGGACGACCCCGATGTCGCAGCCCAGAACGGGCTGGCGGCGCTCGCGTTCCGCGGTGGCCTGTCCGGGACCCCGTCCCGGCCGGTGCTGGTCGCGCCGCCACACCGGTGGACCGCGGCACAGGACGAGCTGACCGGGTTCCTGCGGAACGTGGGCGACCTCGTGCAGCGGGGCATGCTGACCCCGCTGCCGCTGCCCACGCTGCTGACGTCGATGACCACCGGCAGCGCGAAGATGAGCTACACGGCCGAAGATCTCGCCACCGCGACGCCGTCGTCGGTCACCGAGCAGATGAACTCGATCGAGTCCACGATGGCCGACCTGCAGGGCGCGATGCAGATCGACCCGGCCGCGCGGGTCCAGCCGGCCGAGCTGCTCGAACCGCTGCGGTTCGCGTTGCTGCGCAGCACGTCATCGGCCTGGCGCCCGGCGCGGGGCGCGGCGGAGGCCTCCGCCGCCGACGCGCGCTCCGAGCTGGACGCCCTGCTCGGCCGGGTGACCGTGGACACGCCGTCGGTGCCGATCTCGATGGCATCCGGGTCGGCGCCGCTGCCGGTGTCGTTCAACAACCGGCTGCCCGTGCAGATCGCGGTGCGGATTTCGCTGAGCAACACGCCCGGCCTGCGGGTCGAGCAGGTGCCGGACCGCCTGGTCCCGGCCGGGCTCGGCGGCAGCGAACGGATCCCGGCCGAGGCGCTGCGTGCCGGCGTGTTCAACCTGACCGTGTCGCTCACCACTCCCGGCGGCACACCGCTGGGCCACCCTGCCCGCTTCGAGCTGCGGTCGAACGAGTACGGCGTGGTGACGCTGGTCCTCACGATCGCGGGTGCCGCGGCACTGGTCCTGCTCTCCGCGCGGCAGATTTACCGTCGCGTCCGGGCGCGACGGGCCTGACCGACTACTCTGGGGTGCCAGAACCGGACCGGCGAGGATTGGGCGCGCGTTGGACAGAGACCCGGGGTGGCCACCCGAGCGTCCCGCCGACCGCGCAACCCGGCGTCCGCCGCCGGAGCGCGCTCGGCAGGAGGAGACCCGCCGCATCCCGCCCGCGGTGAACGGCAGGCCGCGGCCGCAGCAGGCGACCCGCCAGCAGGGGCAGCTGCCGCCTGAGCGGATCGCGCAGCCGCCGCGGCGACAGCCGCCGCCGGAGCGCAGGCAGCCGATCCCCCCGACGGGCCGCCAGGCCCCGCCGGACCGGCGGCAGCCGGTGCGCCCGTGGCGGCAGGAGCGCCAGCGGCCTCAGGACAGCATGCCGTTCGGGGCGCCGCCGCTGCCGCCGAACGACCCCGACGCGACGCTGCTGATCCCGCGGATCAGCGGCGTGCAGGGCAGCAACCGCTGGCCGGTGGCCGACCCGGACGTGCTGCGCCCCTACGACGCGCTCGCGACGCGGATGATGCCGCGCATCTCGGCTCCGCCGTCGACCTCGTTCGGCGAGGGGCCGGGCCTGGACGCGACCGGGTTCCACGCACCGGTCGAGGCGCCGGAGAAGCCGGCCGCGCCGTCGCTGGCGAAGTCCAGTAGCCGGATCGCGATCGCGTCCCTGATCAGCCGGATCACCGGGTTCCTCTGGAAGATCCTGCTGGTGTGGGCCGTGGGCACCGGCGTGGTCAACGACTCGTTCAACATCGCCAACACGCTGCCCAACATCGTCTTCGAGCTGCTGCTGGGTGGCGTGCTCAGCAGTGTTGTGGTGCCGCTGCTGGTCCGGTCGCAGGACGACAAGGACGGCGGCCTGGCCTACACGCAGCGCATGCTGACGGTCGCGTTCGTGCTGCTCGTGATCGGCACGGTGATCGCGGTGGCGGCCGCGCCGTGGCTGACCTCGCTGTACCTGGACGGTTCGCCGGGCAAGACCAGTCCCGAGCTGACGACGGCGTTCGCCCGGCTACTGCTGCCGGAGATCCTGTTCTACGGCCTGTTCGCGCTGCTGTCGGCGGTCCTCAACGCCAAGCAGGTCTTCGGGCCGCCGGCGTGGGCACCGGTCGTGAACAACCTCGTGGTCATCGTGACGCTGGCGGTGTTCATGCTCACCCCGGGGAAGATCACCTATGACCCGGTGGAGATGGGCCAGCCGAAGCTGCTGCTGCTGGGCATCGGCGTGACGCTGGGCATCGTGGTGCAGGCGGTGATGCTGGTGCCGCCGCTGCTGCGCAGCGGGTTCCGGTTCAAGTGGCGCTGGGGCATCGACAAGCGCATGAAGGAGTTCGGCGGGCTCGCGCTGTGGATCCTCGGGTACGTGGCGGTCAGCCAGATCGGCTTCACCGTCAACACCCGGGTGCTGACCACCGGTGACCCGGGTGGCGTGACGATCTATTCGAACGCGTGGCTGCTCTTCCAGCTGCCCTACGGCGTGATCGGCGTCTCGCTGCTGACGGCGATCATGCCGCGGTTGTCGCGCAACGCCGCCGACGGGGACACCCGCAAGGTGGTCGCCGACCTGTCCTACGCCTCGCGCATCTCGACCGTGATGCTGGTGCCGATCGCGGCGGTCATGTCGGTGATCGGCACGTCGGTCGGTGTGGCGCTGTTCAGCGGCGGGCAGAACACGACCGCGGATGCCTCCCGGCTGGGCGAGGCGCTGGCCATCTCCGCGTTCGGCCTGCTGCCCTACGCGCTGGTCATGCTGCAGCTGCGGGTGTTCTACGCGATGAAGGACGCCCGCACCCCCACGTTGATCATGGTCGTGATGACCCTGGTCAAGATCCCGTTGTTGTACCTGTGCCCGGTGCTGCTGTCCGACCAGAACATCGTGCTCGGCGCGATGATGGTCAACTCGCTGACGTTCGTGGTCGGCGCGATCATGGGCCAGGTCTGGCTGTGGGTGAGCCTGGGCAACCTGCGCAGCAGGCGCGTGCTCGGCGTCATCCTGTTCACGTTGGTGGCGAGCGTGCTGGGGGTGGCGGCCGCCGTCGCGGTGGGCTGGATCGTGCCGGACTTCGGCCCGCGGCCGACCGCCTGGATCAAGCTGATCCTGCAGGGCGTGGTCGGTCTGGGCGTGTCGTTCGGCGTGCTCGCGCTGCTGAAGGTGGACGAGCTGGCACCGGCCACGAAGAGAATCACCCGTTTGATCAAGCGCGGGTAACGAACGACGCAGGCGATCAGTCTGTCTGATGCCGCGGGTTCACGTACCCTCGACCTCGAGACGCGGAAAGCGAGCGTGGGGTGAACGAGAAGCGGAGCGAGCAGTCCGGTCCGACCCGGACGGGCGTCCGCGCGCGGGGAGGCTCCCTCGCGCCGGGCAGCGTCGTCGGGGACGGCCGGTACCGGTTGCTCGCCCAGTTCGGCATCGACGAGCGGGCGGGCGCCCACCTGTGGCGTGCGCGGGACGGCCAGCTGCGGCGGGACGTCGCGCTGACGCTGCTCGTCGGCGACCCCGCGGACGCCGAAGCCGCACGTCAGGCGCGCAAGACGCTGGAAAGGGCCACGCACGCCGCGAAGTTCAACCACGAAGCGGTCGCCCGCGTGCTCGACGTGCTCACGCTCGGCAGCGGCATCACCTCGGGTGAGGGCCTGCTGGGTGTGGTGGTCACCGAGTGGACCAAGGGCACGGACCTGATCGACCTGGTCGCCGACCGGCCGGTCCAGCCGCTCGCCGCGGCCCGGATGGTCCAGCGGCTGGCCGAGGCGGTCGAACGGGCCCACCACTCGGGCCTCGTGCTCGGCCTGGACCACCCGCAGCGCCTCCGGCTGACCACCGACGGCTCGCTGCGTCTGGCGTTCCCCGGCCCGCTGCCGGACGCGACGCTGCGTGACGACGTGAAAGCCATCGGCGGCATCCTGTACCTGTTGCTCACCGGCCGGTGGCCACTGCCGGGCGGGCCGGCCGCGATCCCGGCGGCGCCGCACTCGCCGAACGGGCGGCTCGTGCCGCCGCGGTCGCTCCAGCCATCGGTGCCGCAGGAACTGTCGTCGCTGGCCGTGCGCACGGTCGAGGACGGCGGCCCCGGTGGCATCCGCACCAGCGCCGCGATCGTGCGTGCGCTGGAGATGGCGGCCGAGGCCGAGGAGCGCACACAGCTGATCAAGGCCCAGATGGAGGCCGACGGCGACAACACGATCTGGACGACGAAGAAGCCGGTGAAGGACCGGGCGCGCCGCCGCAAGCTCGCGCTCGGGGTCACCGTCCTGGTCGTCGCCGCGGTCGGCATCCTCGCCTGGCTCGGCATGCTCGCGATCAGCTTCTTCCAGGACGACCCGGGCACGGGCGGCCCGCCGATCAACGTGGCGAACCCGACCACGCCGGTGTCCGCGCCGGCCGGTTCGTCCTCCGTGGCACCCCCGCCGAGCGGCGGGCAGGCGCAGATCGGTGCGGCGGTCGGGCCGTCGAGCGTCACGGTCTACAACCCGGACGGCAACGGCGACAACACCAGCCGCGCCCGCAACACTGTGGACGGCGACCCGGGCACCATCTGGCGCACCGACCAGTACCGGCAGCAGTTCCCGGCCATCAAGGAGGGTGTCGGCCTGCTCGCGAGCTTCGACAAGCCGATCAACCTGGCCAAGGTCACGATCGCCGCGAACAGCCCGGGCACGACCGTCGAGATCCGCCTCGCCAGCTCGCGTGACCCCGAGCTGGCCGATACGCGGGTGGTCGGCACGGCAACGCTGAACGGGGCCACCACCGACATCACCCTGGCGCAGCCCCAGCAGGCGCAATACGTGATCGTCTGGATCACGAAGCTGAGCGACACGGACAAGGGCTTCCAGTCCCAGATCGGCGAGTTGACGTTCCTGCCCGCCCAGTAGTGTGCTGCGGGTGACCGCAGCTGCACCAACGGACGCCGACCTCCTCGCGGCGCACGCGTCGGGCGATCCGCACGCGTTCACCGAACTGGTCCGCCGGCATCGGGACCGCATGTGGGCCGTGGCCCTGCGCACCCTGCGCGACCCCGAGGAAGCCTCCGACGCCCTGCAGGAAGCCTTCATCTCCGCCTTCCGCGCGGCGGCGAACTTCCGCGCGGAGTCGCAGGTCACCACCTGGTTGCACCGGATCGTGGTGAACGCGTGCCTGGACCGGATCCGGCGCAGGCAGGCCCGCCCGACGGTGCCCCTGCCGGAGACCGGGGTGCAGGAGCCGGCGACGCCGCGCGACTCGATGGCCGACCGGGAGACCCGGCTGGTCATCAAGGATGCACTGGCCCAGCTCCCGGAGGAGCAGCGGTTGCCGATCGTGCTGGTGGACGTGGAGGGGTACTCGGTGAGCGAGACCGCCCGGATGCTGGGCATCGCCGAGGGCACCGTGAAGAGCCGTTGCGCGCGGGGCCGCGCCAAACTCGCCAAAGTTCTCGGTCACCTCCGGAACCCGGATGCACCGGCAGGCGTCCCAACTTCCGAAAGCAAACGGGAGCGCGGCCGGCCTGGGGCACAGCGCGAGAGGGAGGGACGATGACGGACGAGAGTCGGGGGATCGAGGCCGCCGGCCCGCCCTGGTCTGTCGACCTGCTCGCCGACCTGCACGCCGGTGCCCTGGACGCCGAGGAGGCCGCGCGGCTGTGGCCGCGGGTCCACGCCGATCCCGAGGCGTGCGCGATCGTCGCGGCGCTGGAGGCGGCCACCGCCGGACTGGCGGACCTGCGCGCGGACGTGCCACCCATGCCGGCCGAGTACGCGACCCGGCTGGACGCGGTGATCGCCGAGGAGGCCCGCCGTGCGTTCCCGCAGCCGCCGCAGCCCGGCCTGGCGCCGGTGGTGAGCCTCGACGCGGCCCGCCGGCGGCGGAACAAGCGGGTCGGCTGGATCAGCGGGGTGGTCGCCGTGGCCGCCGCCGCGGTGGCCGCCGTCGCGATCGCCATTCCGAGCGGCCCCGCACCATCCCCGGGCGGGAACGTGGCGGCACCACCCCCCGGCCAGAGCGCCGCGCAGCCGCCGTTGAACCTCCGCGGCGACCAGACCGCGAGCGCGGCCGGACAGCTCCAGGGCACGTTCGACTACGGTCCGCTGGGCACCGCGGACCGGCTGCACGCGTGCCTGTCCGCCGCCGGGTTCGCCGACACCGCGAAGCCCATCGGGGTCCGGCCGGGCAGCATCGACGGGCAGCCCGCCGTGCTGACGTTGCTGACCACGGGGCAGCTGGCCAAGTTCCGGCTGATCGCCTTCGCCCCGACCTGCGGTGTGGGCGACGCCGGCGTGCTGCTGGACAAGGTGATCGGCTGACCCTGCGCCGTCCCGGGGCGAGCCGTGTCACGCCGGGAACAGCGGACCCTACGATCGTGTTGAGCCTGGTACGCAGGTCACGACGAGCGGAGGTCTACGGGTGGCAGCGGAAAACGTTCGGAACCTCATCATCGTGGGGTCGGGTCCGGCCGGGTACACGGCCGCGGTGTACGCAGCGCGTGCCCAGCTGGAACCGCTCGTGTTCGAGGGTTCCCAGTTCGGCGGCGCGCTGATGACCACCACCGAGGTCGAGAACTACCCCGGTTTCCGGGACGGCATCCAGGGCCCGGATCTGATGGAGGAGATGCGCAAGCAGGCCGAGCGCTTCGGCGCGGAGCTGCGGGCCGAGGACGTGGAGAAACTCGAGCTGGACGGTGACGTCAAGTACGTCACCGCGCACGGCACGCGATACGCGGCCAAGGCGGTCATCCTGGCCATGGGTTCGGCCCCGCGGTACCTGAACGTGCCCGGCGAGCAGGAACTGCTTGGCCGCGGCGTCTCGGCCTGTGCGACCTGTGACGGGTTCTTCTTCCGCGACCAGGACATCGCGGTGCTCGGCGGCGGCGACTCGGCGATGGAGGAGGCCACCTTCCTCACCAGGTTCGCCCGTTCGGTGACGATCGTGCACCGGCGCGAGGACTTCCGCGCCTCCAAGATCATGCTCGAGCGCGCCCGCGCCAACGAGAAGATCAAGTGGGCGCTCAACAAGCAGGTCGTCCAGGTCATCGGGGACACCACCGTGGCCGGCCTGAAGCTCCGGGACACCGTCACCGGCGAGGAGTCCGTGCTCGACGTCACCGGTTTCTTCGTGGCGATCGGCCACGACCCGCGCAGCGAGCTGGTCAAGGGCCAGATCGACCTCGACGCGGAGGGGTACGTCCTGACCAAGGGCCGCTCCTCCTACACCAACCTGCCGGGCGTGTTCGCCGCCGGTGACCTGGTCGACCACACCTACCGGCAGGCCATCACCGCCGCCGGCTCCGGCTGCTCCGCCGCCATCGACGCCGAGCGCTGGCTGGCCGAACACGCCGGCACCGAGAACGCCGAAGTCGCGCCCGAGCTCGTGGGCGGCGGCTACGGCCCCGCGATCTGATCCAGCCCGTACCGAGTTAGGGAGATGAAATGTCCGACACCGTCAAGGTGACCGACCAGTCCTTCGCCGACGACGTCCTGACCAGCGACAAGCCGGTTCTGGTGGACTTCTGGGCGACCTGGTGCGGGCCGTGCAAGATGGTCGCCCCGGTGCTCGAGGAGATCGCCGCCGAGCACAAGGACAAGCTGACCGTCGCCAAGCTCGACATCGACGAGAACCCCGGTACCGCCCGCGACTACCAGGTCATGTCGATCCCGACGCTGATCCTGTTCCAGGGCGGCAAGCCGGTGAAGCAGATCGTGGGCGCCAAGCCGAAGGCCGCGCTGCTCTCGGATCTGTCCGACGTAATCGCCTGAGTTAGGCAACCCCGGCCCGGGGGTGCGCGTCTTCCCAGGACGGCCCCCCGGGTCTTTCCATGCCACCCGCCCGGATGGCGCACCGACCGGCCCCACGCGGTCACGGAGAGTCCTCAGGGCAGAATGGGTACTCGAGGCTAGCCCGATACTGTTTGTGCCGCATCGGTTTTTGATCGATGCCCAAGGAAGAGCGAGGAGTGCATGCGGGTGCTCCGCCGCGGTGATGTCGGGGACGACGTCGCTGAGATCAGGTCGATGCTGGCCTCGATCGGCCTGCTCCGGCCGGACGCCGGCAACCTGTTCGACCACGAGGTCGAACGGGCCGTTCGTGGTTTCCAGCAGCGGCGCGGCCTGCTCATCGACGGCGTCGTCGGGTCGGCCACCTACCACGTCCTGCGTGGCGCGACCTTCCACCTGGGCAGCCGGCCGCTGGCCTACCTGATCTCCGCGCCGGTGCACGGCGACGACGTGTTCGCGCTCCAGGACCGGCTCACCGAACTGGGCTACGACGCGGGCCGTCCGGACGGTGTGTTCGGCCCGAAGACCGAGCAGGCGCTGCGCAGCTTCCAGCGCGACTATGGCCTGGTCATCGACGGTATTTGCGGCCCGGCGACGGTCCGCGCCCTGCGGCAGCTCTCCCCGCGTGCCCGGGGTGGGCGGCCGGTGCTGCTGCGTGAGCAGGAGCAGGTCCGCCAGTCCGGTCCGCGGCTACGCGGCAAGCGGATCGTCATCGACCCCGGTCACGGCGGTGCCGACCCGGGCGTCGAGATCGCCGGGCTGCGGGAGGCCGACGTCGTGTGGGACCTGGCGCGCCGGCTCGAGGGCCGGATGAAGGCCACCGGTATGGAGGCCCTGATTTCGCGCGGTCCGGACAACGGCCCGGCCGAGTCCGAGCGGGCCGCGTTCGCCAACAACGCGGGTGCCGACCTGTTCCTGTCGCTGCACTGCGACCGCAACTCCTCGCCGCACGCGCAGGGTGTGGCGTCGTTCCACTTCGGCAACGGCCTGGGCACCACGTCCACCGTGGGTGAGCTGCTGGCCGGCTACCTGCAGCGTGAGGTGGCTGCCCGCACCGGTCTGCTGGACTGCCGGACGCACGCGAAGACGTGGGACATCCTGCGGCTGACGCGGTGCCCGGCGGTGCGGATGGAGATCGGCTATCTGAGCAATCCGGGCGACCGCGCGAAGCTGTCCGACCCGGCGTTCCGCGACATCGTGGCCGAGGGCATCCTGATCGCGGTGAAGCGGCTGTACCTGCTCGGTGAGGGCGATCAGCCCACCGGGACGTTCACCTTCGCCGACGTGCTCGCGCACGAGCTCGCCAAGGCCGAATAGACAGCAGTCATCCACAGGAAGCTGTGGATAACCCCTGCCTTGTGGACCGTTTCTGTGGATAACTCTGTCTAGGCGCGGGCCGCGCTCGGCTCCGCCGTGGTGATGCTCACCTGGCCCAGGAGCCGTTCGAGGGCGGCCTCGACGTCTTCCTTCCAGGACAACGCCGAGCGGATCTCCAATCGCAGCCGCGGCCACTTCGGGTGCGGCCGCACGGTCTTGAAGCCGACCGCGCTGAGGAAGTCGGCGGGCACCACGCAGGTGTGCCCCAGCAGCTCGTTGTCCGCATCGTCCGGCCGCGCATCGCCGAACGCCTCGATCGCACGCACACCGCGGCGCGTCATGTCCTTGGCGACCGCCTGCACCAGGGTGCGGCCCAGCCCGCCGCCACGGAATTCCGGCAGCACCTGGAAACTCGTCAGCAGCACGGCGTCGGCGCTCGGCGGGGACGTGGGGAACGCGATCGAGCGCGGCACCAGGTTCGGCGGCGCGTAGAGCACGAATCCGACGGGCAGCGAGTCGCTGTAGATGATCCGGCCGCAGGAACCCCACTCCAGCAACACCGAGGAGACCCAGGCCTCCTTCTCGACCTCGGTCTGGCCGAACTCCTCCGCCTGCGCCCGCAGGTGCGGCGCGAGCTCCCAGTACACGCACCGGCGGCAGTGCTTGGGCAGGTGTTCCAGGTTGTCGAGGGTGACGCCCACGACTCGACGCGACACCTGATCCCCTCCCCGGATTCGCGGCGGCCGGCCTGACGTGGAGCAGGCACGGCAGATCGCCACAGCCTGCTCGGCCGCATCCGAGAATAGGCGCCTGTGACCCACGCCGAAAGGCCGGGAATATCACAAGGACGAGTGGTTACACTCGGGAAACTGCCCATTCGACAGAGCGAAGTGCGATGACGACGAACCCACCCGAGCACACCGGCCGCCGCGACCTCGATCCCCACCTCGCCCGTTACGCCGCCCGCACGGCCGGCATGACGGCGTCGGAGATCCGAGCTCTCTTCGCGGTCGCCAGCCGGCCCGAGGTGGTTTCGCTCGCCGGTGGGATGCCGAACCTCGCCGCGCTTCCGCTGGACAGCCTGTCCACGCAGGTCGGCGAGATCATCGCGGAGGACGGCCTGGTCGCCCTCCAGTACGGCTCCGCGCAGGGCATGCCGGTGCTGCGGGAGCAGATCTGCGAGGTCATGGCGATGGAGGGCATCGCCGCGCACTCCGACGACATCGTGGTGACCGTCGGCTCGCAGATGGGCCTCGACATGGTCACCCGGCTGTTCTGCGACCCGGGTGACGTCGTGCTGGCCGAGGGACCCTCCTACGTGGGGGCGCTCGGCTCGTTCGCCGCCTACCAGGCCAGGGTCGTGCACGTCGTGATGGACGAGGCGGGGCTGGTGCCGGAGGCGCTGCGGGAGGCCCTCGCCGCCGCCGAGCGCGCCGGTGAGCGCGTCAAGTTTCTCTACACGATCCCGAACTTCCACAACCCGGCCGGCGTGACGCTCGCGGTGGAGCGCCGGGCCGAGATCCTCGCGATCTGCCGCGCGCACGGTGTGCTGGTCGTCGAGGACAACCCGTACGGGTTGCTCGGTTTCGACGGCCAGACCTACCCGGCGCTGCGCTCGCTGGATCCGGACAACGTGGTGTACCTGGGCTCGTTCTCCAAGACGTTCGCCTCCGGGCTGCGGGTCGGCTGGGTCCTGGCCCCGCACGCGGTGCGCGAGAAGATGGTGCTGGCCGCGGAGTCGGCCACGCTGTGCCCGCCGACCTTCAACCAGATGATCGTGTCGCGGTACCTCGCCACGCACGACTGGAAGGGCCAGATCAAGACCTTCCGCGAGAACTACCGGGAGCGGCGGGACGCGATGCTGTCCGCCCTCGAGCAGTACCTTCCGCCGGGGTGCAGCTGGACGAACCCGGACGGCGGGTTCTACGTCTGGGTGACGGTGCCTGAGGGCGTGGATACCAAGGCCATGCTGCCGCGCGCGGTCACCGCCCGGGTTGCCTACGCGTCCGGAACCGGTTTCTACGCGGACGGGTTCGGCAGCAGGCAGATGCGGCTGTCGTACTGCTACCCGACGCCGGAGCGGATCAAGGAGGGCGTGCGGCGCCTCGCCGCCGTGCTCGAGTCCGAAATGGACCTGATGCGGACGTTCGGTAACGTGCACATGCGCGCGATCCCAGGGCCGGAGACTCCGTCGCCGGACACCGCCTGATCGCTGTTGTGTCCACAGTAGACTGCTGATTGAGGAGAGTGCCGGCGTGGTTATGCCGACCGTCGCCGTTCTCGCGGGCGGGCTTTCGCATGAGCGCGATGTCTCGCTGCGGTCCGGCCGCAGGCTGTCCGCCGCGCTGCGGGAGCAGGGCCTGACCGTCGAGGAGTGGGACACCGACGCGAGCCTGCTCGACCGGTTGCGCTCCGACCGGCCCGACGCGGCCGTCGTGGCGCTGCACGGCGGCCAGGGTGAGAACGGGTCGGTGCAGACCGTTCTGGAGATGCTGCGGGTGCCGTACGTGGGCACCAGCTCACACGGGTGCCGCCGGGCGTGGGACAAGCCGACCGCGAAGGCCGTGTTGTCCGCCGCCGGGTACGCGACACCGGACTGGGTCGTGCTGCCGCACAGCACGTTCCGCGAGCTGGGCGCGCAGGGCGTGCTGGACGCGATCGTCGACCACCTGGGCCTGCCACTGATCCTCAAGCCCGACCAAGGCGGATCGGCGCTGGGCGCCCAGGTCGTGCGGGACGCCGCCGAGCTCCCGGCCGCGATGGTCGGGTGCTTCGCCTACGGCGAGACCGTGCTGGCCGAACGGCTCGTCGAAGGTGTAGAGGTGGCGGTCGCGGTCGTCGAGCGGGACGGCGAGCCGGAGGCCCTGCCGGCGGTCGAGATCGTGCCGGAGAGCGGGGTCTACGACTACACCTCGCGCTACACCGCCGGGCTGACCGACTTCTTCGCCCCGGCCCGGCTGGGGGAGGAGTCCGCGAAGGCGGTCGGTGAGCTGGCCGTCGCCGCGCACCGGTTGCTCGGCCTGCGGGACATCTCCCGCACGGACGCGATCGTGTGCGCCGACGGCACCGTCCAGTTCCTGGAGGTGAACTCCTCGCCGGGATTGACCGAGACCTCGACGGTGCCGATGGCGATCGAGACCGCCGGCACGTCGTTGGGTGAGGTCTTCGCCGATCTCGTCGCACGAGCGATCCGACGGTCCGCCTAGTCCCGGAACCACCGCGGGCCGCCTTCCGCCCGGAGGGCGGCCCGCACTGGTGCTAGATCAAATCATCACCGTGACGAAACGTCCCGGTGTCATTCCTCATCGGTTCTGACCGCCCGATTTGCCCGATTCGGTTCCATGATCGCCACGATGCGCTCCAGGTCGTCGATCGAGCCGAACTCGACGACGATGCGCCCCTTGCGACGGCCGAGGTCGACCTTGACCCGCGTGTCGAAGGTGTCCGACAGCCGGTTCGCCAGATCCTGCAGACCGGGAGCCTGCAACGGCTTGCGGGGAGCGGCCTTCGGCTTCGCCGGCGCCTCGCTCTTCTTGAGGGTCACCGCCTCCTCGGTCGCCCGGACCGACAGACCTTCGGCCACGATCCGCGTGGCGAGCTCCTCCTGCGCCTCGGGGTCCTCCAGCGAGAGCAATGCGCGGGCGTGTCCGGCCGACAACACCCCAGCCGCGACGCGGCGCTGCACGGGGAGGGGGAGCTTGAGCAAGCGGATGGTGTTGGTGATGACCGGCCGGCTGCGACCGATCCGCGAGGCCAGCTCCTCGTGCGTCACCTCGAACTCGTCGAGGAGCTGCTGGTAGGCGGCCGCCTCTTCGAGCGGGTTCAGCTGGACGCGGTGGATGTTCTCCAGCAAGGCGTCACGCAGCATCGCCTCGTCGGCGGTCTGCCGCACGATGGCCGGGATGTACTCGAGCTCGGCCCGCTGCGAGGCACGCAGACGGCGCTCGCCCATGACGAGCTCGTACTCGCCGTTGCCCAGCTCCCGCACCACGATCGGCTGCATGAGGCCGAACTCACGGATGGAGTGCTCCAGCTCGGCTAGCGCGTCCTCGTCGAAGACCTGCCGTGGCTGCCTGGGGTTCGGTTTGACCGCGCTGGTCGGGATCTCGCGGTAGACGGCGCCTGCCACCTCACCGCCCGGTACGACCTCGCTGTTGGCGGTGAACCAGTCCTTGTCGCCGTTACGCGGCGGTGTCTCCGGACGCGACGAAGCGGCGCTCTCGCCCGCCGGCGGCCCGGTCGGGATCAGCGCGGCCAGGCCGCGCCCCAGTCCACCCCTGCGCTCGGTCATAACATGCCCCTCCTCGTTCCGATACCGGTTCCGCGCTCGGCCAGCTCCCGTGCCGCATCGACATAGCTCATCGCACCCCGCGAACCCGGGTCGTACGCCAGCACGGTCTGGCCGTAACTGGGCGCCTCGGACACCTTCACGTTGCGGGGGATGACGGTCTTCAGGACGACGTCACCGAAGTGCTCGCGCACCTCGGCAGTCACCTGATCGGCCAGCTTCGTGCGGCCGTCGTACATGGTGAGGAGGATCGTCGAGACGACGAGGGCAGGGTTGAGGTGCCGCCGCACCAGATCGATGTTGCTGAGCAGCTGGCCGAGCCCTTCGAGCGCGTAGTACTCGCACTGGATCGGGATGAGGACCTCGCGGGCGGCGACCATCGCATTCACCGTGAGCAGCCCGAGCGAGGGCGGGCAGTCGATGAAGACGTAGTCCATGCCGAGTTGGTCGACCACGTCACCGGCGAGAGCTTCCTTGAGCCGCGACTCGCGGGACGGTATCTCGACGAGCTCGATCTCGGCGCCGGCGAGGTCGATGGTCGCGGGCACGCAGAACAGGTTCGGCGACTGCTCGCTGACCGCCATCGCCTCCCCGAGTGGGAGATCGCCGAGGAGCACGTCGTAGATGGAGGGGGTGCCGGAGCGGTGGTCCACGTTGAGCGCGGTGCTGGCGTTGCCCTGCGGGTCGAGGTCGATGACGAGGGTCTTGAGACCGTGGACGGCGAGGGCCGCGGCGAGGTTCACCGTACTGGTCGTCTTCCCGACACCACCCTTCTGGTTGGCGACGGTCAGGATGCGACGCCGGTCGGGCCGGGGGAGGGAGTTCGGGTCCGGGTGCAGCACGCGGGCGGCGCGCACGGCTTCTTCGGCTATGGGGGTCCAGTCTGACGCAGGCGGGGTCACCGGCCGAGCCACCTTTCCGCAATCGACACTGCTGGTTTCACGTGGAACACGGGTCGCTTCATGCTGATCTGGCCTCCACAAGCCCTCCAGTACGCCATCCTGTCATCCAGCGCGCCGTCGGCCGTGCACACTGCGTACGCGCTCCACCCGCACGACGGTCGTCGGCGTTTCGAGCACACCGACGCCGCATTCGAAGACCGCTGGAGCACCCCCACCGACGCGGGCGACCGCCGCCGCGTCACGAGCGATTTCGTCCTGGGCGCTAGCTCCCTTGACTGCGAGCATCATGCCACCCTCGCGGACCAAGGGGAGGCACCAGGCCACCAGGCGGGCCAGGGGAGCGACCGCCCGGGAAGTGACCACATCGGCGGTCCCGGTGCGCTTGCGGAGCACCTTCTCCTCGGCTCGCCCGCGCTCGACGACCACGTCCAGATCGAGGGCCGCGACGACCTCGTTCAGCCAGTCGGCGCGCCGCGCCATCGGCTCGACGAGCACGACGTCCAGATCCGGCCGGGCGATCGCGAGCGGCACTCCGGGGAAGCCGGCCCCGGAGCCGACGTCAATCACCCTCGACCCGGTCTCGATGCGTTCGCCGATGACCGCGGAGTTGAGGAGGTGCCGGTCCCACAACCGCTCCACCTCGCGGGGACCGATGAGGCCACGTTCGACCCCGTACCGCTCGAGCATCCCCGCGAACTCGACGGCCTGCTCGAGGCCGTCACCGAACACTCGTCCCGCCACCTCGGGCACCGGAACCACTCGCCACCCCAATCCGGGTTTCACGTGAAACGACAATGCCCCCGATTCTCCACGACGCGAACATCATCACGGGGAGGCGGGACCGGAACTGCGGTCGGTTTCACGTGAAACTCGCCGGAGGGGGAGCGCCGGGAGCGGGGGCAACAAAAAGGCGGCCCACCGAAGTGGGCCGCCTCCGTGTGCACCGAACGCCTACGCGTCCGGCATCACCACGACTCGCCGCTTGGGCTCCTCGCCCTCGCTCTCACTCTTGACGCCGCCCACGGCCGCGACCGCGTCGTGGACGACCTTCCGCTCGAACGGGCTCATCGGCTGCAGCCGGACCTTCTCGCCGGTCTCCTTCACCGTCTCGGCGGTGGTGCGACCCAGCTCGGTCAGTTCGGCCCGGCGGCCCGCACGCCAGCCCGCGATGTCCAGCATCAGCCGGCTGCGGGTGCCAGTCTCCTGCTGCACCGCGAGCCGCGTCAGCTCCTGCAGCGCCTCGAGCACCTGACCGCGTCCACCCACGAGCTTCTCCAGGTCGTCGCCGCCGTCGATGCTCACGATCGCCCGGCCACTCTCCACGTCGAGGTCGATGTCCCCGTCGTAGTCGAGCAGATCCAGCAGCCGCTCGAGGTAGTCACCGGCGATGTCACCCTCGCGGACCAGCAGGTCCTCCGACGACGAGCTCGTCTCCTCGGCTGCGGGCGCTTCGTCGTCGGCGTCGATCGTTTCGATCGTCTCCGCCATCGTCATCTCCTTTCACCGGGCTCCCAGCGCTCAGCGGCGCTTCTGCCCCGAGCCCTTCTGTCCTGAGTTCTTGCTGCCCTGCGACGGCTTCTTGCGCTTCTGTCCGGCGCCGTTCTGCGGGCGTGATCCCTGCTGCGGGAAGCGGTGCGGCGAGCCGGCCTTGGAGCCCGGCTTGCCCTGCCCCGCTGACCGCTCCTCCGCCTGACCGTCACCGGCCGCGGCGTCCTCCGCGGTCGTCTTCGGCTGCTGCACCGGCTTCTGACCCGGCTTGGGCTTCGCACCCGGACGCGGAGCGAGCGCGTTGCGCTTCTCGGTCGCCTCGGCCTTCTTCTCCGCCTCTTCCTTGTCGATCCGCGTGTAGACCAGGCGCTGCTGCATCAGGGTCCAGCCGTTGTTGGCCAGCCAGTAGAAGAGCAGACCGATCGGGAAGAACGCACCGAACACGAGCACACCCAGCGGGAAGATGTACATCGTCAGCTTCTGCATCATCGCGGTCTGCGGCGTCAGCGAATCGGGGTTCAGGTTCTGTCGCTGCGCCGAGTGCCGCGCCGTGAGGTGGGTCAGGATCGACGCCAGGATCATCAGCGGGATCGCGACCGGCGCGACGCTCCAGTGCCAGCCGCCATTGACACCGCCGAGCATGGTGGTGTTGTGGATCGCCTCGCCGATGTTGACGCCGAACAGCTTCGCGTTGACGTAGGACTCGACGCCCTGCTGGTTGAAGAAGTAGTTCTCGGTCTTCGGCTGGCCCGGGTTCGGGTTGATCGAGAACGCGCGCAGCACCCAGTTCAGACCGATGAACACGGGGATCTGCAGCAGCATCGGCAGACAGCTGCCGAGCGGGTTGACGCCGTGCTCCTTCTGGAGCTTCTGCATCTCCGCAGCCTGACGCTGCCGGTCGTTCGCGTACTTCTTCTGGATCTTCTTCAGTTCCGGCGCGAACTCCTGCATCTTCTTCATCGACCGGACCTGGTTCACGAACGGCTTGAACATGATGCCGCGGACCGTGAACGTCAGGAAGATGATCGCCAGGATCCAGGCGATCGCGTTGTCGGCTCCGAAGACGAACCCGAAGACCTTGTGCCAACACCACAGGATGAAGGACACGGGGTAGTAGATGAAGTCGAGCACTGAGCTACTCCTCGGTTGACAAACCAGGTCGGCGGTGGCGCCAGGAGAACACCTCGGGCACCGGGTCGCGGCCGGGCATGGTCCACGGGCCGCAGCGCAACAGGCGCCGCAGGGCGAGGTAGCTGCCCTTCGCGGCGCCGAAACGAGTCAGGGCCTCGACCGCGTACGTGCTGCAGCTGGGGTAGAAGCGACAGCTCGGCGGGAGGTAGGGCGAGATGAAGCGACGGTAGAACCGCAGTGGGAGCAGCAGGATCCGGGCGACCGGCCCGGGGTGCTCGACCTGCTGCGGTTCATCCGTGCTGGTGTCCTTCACCGGCGTGGCCCCTCGTGTCCGCGGCCGTCTTGGGCCGGGGGTGTCGCCGAGCCGTCCGACGGGCGGCCCGGGAGCAGGCTCAGCCGTTTCAGCGCCGCGTCGAGGTCGGCACCGAGTTCGGCACTGGACGCGGTGGCCGCCGGCGGCAGGGCCCGCACGACCAACGAACTGCCGGGCGGCAGGGTTCCGAGGTGTCGCAGGACGAGATGCCGCAGGCGCCGGGTCACGCGGTGCCGGACCACGGAGTTGCCGACGGCCTTGCTCACCACAAAACCCGTCCGCGGCGTTCCCGCGGACGGGTCGGTGGAGTGGACCGCGTGCACCACGAGGCGACGCCGGCCTGCCCGAGCACCCCTGCGCATGACTTCGCGGAAGTCCTCACTGCGCCGCAACCGGGCGGCACGGGGCAGCACTACGCGCCTCGGCAGGGCGCGATCAGGCGGACAGCTTCTCGCGGCCCTTGCGACGGCGGGCCGACAGGATGGCGCGGCCGGCACGAGTACGCATCCGCAGCCGGAAGCCGTGGGTCCGGGCGCGTCGACGGTTGTTCGGCTGGAAGGTGCGCTTACCCTTGCTCACTGCTAACTCCTGGTCTCGACATACTCCGGCGGCACGCTGGAACCACCGGAGGGGCTCGGGGTGTCTCGTATCGCGCGCATGCGAATGAACCCGTCGCGCGCGGGAGACCTATCGAGAGTACGCACCCCGCTCCGGGCCGCGGCAACCGGCCCCCGCGAAACACCGGGGGGTACCGAGTGGCGACGCGGCGTGAGGCATGGAATCCTGGCTCCTACGGTGTCTTGTGGGACGGCGCGGAGCTTTGTTAGCGTGTCTTCCTCTTGAGTCACCCGTCGAGGTGCTCGGCGCCGCCGTCGGAAGGTGTGGAGGCTCTGGCTGGCGTAGGTTCGCACCCGCAGGTGGAGTGACTGCGGGTCGCCGTACATTTAGTGCACAGTTGTGGACAACTCTGTGGATACTTGCTGCGCGCGGTGACCACGAGGGGGCCGCGTGGGGCCGACAGGGTGCGCCAACTACCCGTCTGGGGTGGTTTTCGGGTTCGGTGGGTCGTCGGCGGGTGACGAGGGGAGGGGACGAGGTCGGTGTCCGAGCACCAGTTGAATCTGGGCGTGGTCTGGGACCAGGTGGTCCGGGAGCTGTCGGACGGAACGCTGTCGCCGCAGCAGCGGGCCTGGATGCGCGTCACCCGCCCGATCGGTCTGCTCGACGGCACGGCCCTGCTCGCCGCTCCGAGTGATTTCGCCAAGGAAGCCATCGAGCGCGCCCTGCGGGACCCGATCACGCACGCCCTGTCGCGCCGCCTCGGCCGTCCCGTCTCACTGGCCGTGAAGGTGGACACCGCCGAGGTCAGCCCGCCCCCGCCGCCGCCGGTGCCCTATCCAGCGCCGGCCGGCCCGCCGGCGCCCTACCCGTCACCCGGCCGCCCGCCGGTGGCCGAACCAACTCCGGTGGCCGCCACCGAGGTGCCGGTGCTGCCGCCGAAGATGCCCCCGCTCGACGACGGCATGCTGCCCGCGTTGCGCCGCGCACGTCCCCACCAGCCGGAACCGGTGAAACCCGTCCTCCCCGAGGACGACGGTGACGAGGAAGTCGACGAAGAGGGCGAGGCGCTCGCCGCCGCGCACGAGATCTGGCCGATGTTCTCCGGCCAGCCGAGCGCCGGTCAGCCCTACACCGCCCCCGCGCAGCCCGAGACGTCGAAGACCCGGCTCAACGAGAAGTACACGTTCGACACCTTCGTCATCGGTGCGTCCAACCGGTTCGCGCACGCGGCCGCGTTCGCCGTGGCCGAGGCGCCGTCCCGCGCCTACAACCCCTTGTTCATCTGGGGCGAGTCCGGTCTGGGCAAGACGCACCTGTTGCACGCGGTGGGGCACTACGCGCAGCGGCTGTTCCCGGGCATGCGCGTGCGGTACGTCTCGACCGAAGAGTTCACCAACGACTTCATCAACTCACTGCGCGACGACCGGAAGGTCGCGTTCCAGCGGCGCTACCGGGACATCGACATCCTGCTGGTGGACGACATCCAGTTCCTGGAGGGCAAGGAAGGTACTCAGGAGGAGTTCTTCCACACCTTCAACACCCTGCACAACTCGAACAAGCAGATCGTGGTGTCCTCGGACCGGCCGCCGAAGCGGCTGGAAACCCTGGAGGACCGGCTGCGGACGCGGTTCGAGTGGGGCCTGATCACCGACATCCAGCCGCCGGAACTGGAGACGCGGATCGCGATCCTCCGCAAGAAGGCGGCCCAGGACCGGCTCGCCGTGCCGGGCGACGTGCTGGAGTTCATCGCCTCGCGGGTCGAGGCGAACATCCGTGAGCTGGAAGGCGCTCTCATCCGCGTCACCGCGTTCGCGTCGCTCAACCAGCAGCCGGTGGACGTCGGGCTCGCGGAGATCGTGTTACGCGATCTGATCCCGGACTCGCAGGCGCCGGAGATCAGCGCACCGACGATCATGGCGACCACAGCGGAGTTCTTCGACGTCACGGTCGACGACCTGTGCGGCCCGGGCAAGACGAAAGCGCTTGCCACGGCGCGGCAGATCGCGATGTACCTGTGCCGTGAGCTGACCGACATGTCGCTGCCGAAGATCGGGCAGACTTTCGGCGGCCGCGACCACACCACCGTGATGCACGCGGACAAGAAGATCCGCAAGGAGATGGCCGAGCGCCGGCGGATCTACGACCAGGTGCAGGAGCTGACCGCACGCATCAAACAGCGGGCCCGTCAGTAGCCCCTTCCGCGCACACCGCTCGAGGATGCGCCGCGACGGAAGTGGTTGCAGCGTAAGGCAATCCGCACCCCGGCGGCTACGAGCGCGGACAACGCGAACCACTCCTTGGCTTCGTCCGCGATCCACGGCGTTGTGACGCGGTGTGCCGATCCACGGCTCGCGCGCGGCGTCGGCGAGTTCCGCCGTGTCCTGCTGCGTCCTGCTGTGTCCTGCCGCGTCCGGGAATGTCCAGTCGGGACAAGGAGATCCTGCGGGTCGTCCAGGGGCGGTGACTGCGTGCAGCGCGCGTCCTCGACGGACGGAGCGTCCGGGACCAGCAGCACGACGGCGATATCGGCCTCCGTGGCGAGAAACAGCTCGTGGGAGTCGGCGCTGTCCCTTCTCTTACTGCCGGCGAAACAGCGGATCCGCAGCAGGCCGAGCACGGCCGGGCGGACGCGCCGTCCCCCGGGCCACGGGAGTACCTGGTGCCGAGCCGGAAAGCCGACGCGAGTGTCCCGGATGGATCGAGGCTCACGCTCGCCGCGGTGATCGCGCTGCCGTTCCGCATAACCACCGCGGTGTGCCGCCCTACCTTGCTGCCGGCCGGATTCGGCGGCGCGATGCGGTGGTGCTCGGCGAGCGGCTGCCGTTCGCCGAGCGGGCCGGAATCGCTTGTGTGACAGCGAGTATGGCCGCGGCAGGACGCGCAACGGCGCGGAATCTGTGATCCCCGTAACGACAACGCATCGATGCCGCGCGAGCGGTCACCCACGAGGTTGGTTCTGCGGCGACCGCGTCTGTGCGCGGCCATGGGGACGAACATCCCCACAACTGGGGACAGATCTGTGGACAGCTGGGGACAACTGTGGATCATTTGGGGAGGGTCGGAAGTTGTCCACGGACGGCCGAAACTATCCACGGAAGTCTTCCCCAGCTGTCCACAGGCCGCCGCGCGAGCGGACCTGCGACGACGGCAGTAGTCCCCAGAATCCACAGCCCCTATTACTGTCACTGCCCTTGGTTCTTCTCAAGAAATCTCTCCGAGGGAAAACAGGGGGCTGTGGACATGGGGACAAAGCTCCGACCAAGGTCGTCTTGTCGACAAATCAATCGACTGCCCCGAGTGACGGCGGTGCCGCTCACGTTCTAACGTGGGTATCCACACCCAGCCCGCTCGTCGTTGGCGACATCGGCACCGGGCCACACCACACTGCGAGATCCCTGGTCAGCGCATCGCTCGCGGCCTGCCCGGGGACGTTTGTCGATCTTCTCGGGCCGCGATGAGGGGCTCGGCTGTCGAAAGGATGGGCACATGAAGATCCGCGTCGAGCGCGACGGGCTCGCGGACGCCGTCGCGTGGGTGGCACGCAGCCTGCCGTCGAGGCCACCGGTCCCGGTCCTGGGCGGTGTCCTCCTCGACGCCGGATCGGACGGCTCCACCGACGCGCTCACCGTCTCCGGCTTCGACTACGAGGTCTCCGCGACGGTCGGCGTCCCGGCGACGATCGCCGACGGCGGGCGGCTGCTCGTGTCCGGACGGCTACTCGCCGACATCACCAAAGCGCTCCCGGCCCAGCCGGTCGAGATCTCGGTCGACGGCTCCCGCGCCTCCATCACCTGTGGCAGCGCCCGGTTCAGCCTGCCGACCATGCCGGTCGAGGACTACCCGCAGCTGCCCGCCCAGCCGACGTTCGCCGGCGAGGTCGCCGGCGAGGCGTTCGGCCAGGCCGTCACCCAGGTCGCCGTCGCCGCGGGCAAGGACGACACCCTGCCCATGCTCACCGGCATGCGGCTGGAGATCTCCGGCAACTCGCTCACCCTCGTCGCCACCGACCGCTTCCGGCTCGCGATGCGCGAGTTCGCGTGGGAGCCGGCCGAAGGACTGGCAGATGCCGCGGTCCTGGTCCCGGCCCGCACCCTCGCGGAGGCGGCCAAGTCGCTCGGCACCGCGGGCAACAAGGTGTCCGTCGGGCTCGCCAGCGGCGAGGGCCTGCTCGGTCTGTCCGGCAACGGCCGCTACACGACCACCCGGCTGCTCGACGCCGAGTTCCCGCCATACCGGCAGCTCCTCCCGAACCAGCACTCCTCCCGCGCGGTGATCGAGGTGTCCCCGCTCTCGGAGGCGATCAAACGTGTGTCGCTGGTTGCCGAGCGGGGTACCCAGGTGCGGCTGGAGTTCGGGGACAACTCGCTGCGCCTGTCGGCCGGCGGCGACGACGAGGGCAGCGCCGAAGAGGAGCTGCCGGTGGAGTACGAGGGCGAGCCGGTGACGATCGCGTTCAACCCGGGTTACCTCGTCGACGGTCTCGGTGCGCTGCACCACGACCGGGCCGAGCTGACCTTCACCACCCCGAACCGGCCGGCTTTGATCAAGCCGGCCGATGAGCAGGGCCAGGTCGTTCCTGGTTACCTCTATCTACTGATGCCGGTCCGCCTACCCGGCTGACCGCGACGGAAGAAGCACGCACGAAGGGGAGTTCCATGGTTCAGCTGGGACTGGTCGGCCTCGGCCGGATGGGCTTCAACATGCGCGAGCGGCTGCGCGCCGCCGGGCACGAGGTGGTCGGTTACGACCGCAACGAGGCGGTCTCGGACTCGTCCTCGCTCGCCGACATGGTGTCCAAACTGGACGCTCCGCGGATGGTCTGGGTGATGGTACCGGCCGGTGGACCGACCCGGGACACCGTCGCGGAACTCGGTGACCTGCTCGCCGAGGGTGACCTGGTGATCGACGGCGGCAACTCGCGGTTCACCGACGACAAGCACAACGCCGAGGTGCTCTCCGCCAAGGGCATCGGCTACCTGGACTGCGGTGTCTCCGGCGGCGTGTGGGGCAAGGACAACGGCTACGGCCTGATGGTCGGCGGTGACAAGGAACTCGTCGAGCGCGCGATGCCGATCTTCGACGCGCTGCGCCCGGACGGCCCGCGTGAGGAGGGCTTTTCGCACGCGGGCTCGGTCGGGGCGGGCCACTACGCGAAGATGGTCCACAACGGCATCGAGTACGGCCTGATGCAGGCCTACGCCGAAGGTTTCGAGCTGCTCGAGGCCGCGAAGGTCGTCGAGGACGTGCCGGCCGTGATCAAGGGCTGGCAGCGCGGCACCGTGGTCCGGTCCTGGCTGCTCGATCTGCTGGTCCGCGCGCTGGACGAGGATCCGGAGCTGGACGACCTCGAGGGTTACGTCGAGGACTCCGGCGAGGGCCGGTGGACCCTGGAGGAAGCCATCAACCACGCGGTGCCCGCGCCGGTCATCTCGGCCGCGCTGTTCGCGCGGTTCGCCTCGCGGCGGAAGGACTCGGCCGCGATGCGGGCGGTGGCCGCGTTGCGCAACCAGTTCGGCGGGCACGCCGTGAAGAAGGCCGGCGAGTAGGCACTCCGCCGTGCACGTACGGCACTTGCAGGTCACCGACTTCCGTTCGTGGGATCACGCGGACCTGCCGCTCACCCCGGGGCCGACGGTGCTCGTCGGCCAGAACGGCCGCGGGAAGACCAACCTGCTGGAGGCCCTCGGTTACCTGGCGACCCTGGGTTCGCACCGGGTCGCCACCGACGCCCCGCTGGTGCGCCACGGGTGTGAGCGGGCCCTCGTGCGGGCGGCCGTGGTCAACGACGACCGCGAGCTGACCGTCGAGCTGGAGATCAACCCCGGCCGGGCCAACCGCGCCCGGGTCAACCGGGGTGCGGTGGGCAAGCCGCGCGACATCCTCGGGATCCTGCGCACGGTGCTGTTCTCCCCCGAGGACCTGGCGCTCGTGCGCGGCGACCCCGGTGAACGCCGCCGGTTCATGGACGAGCTGCTGGTGCAGCGCGCGCCCCGGTACGCCGGGGTGCGGGCCGACTACGAGCGGGTCCTCAAGCAGCGCAACGCACTGTTGAAGACGGCGGGCAAGAAGAAGGGGAGCGCGCGCGACGACCCGTACGCGTTGTCCACCCTCGAGGTGTGGGACAACCACCTGGCGGAGGTCGGTGCGCAGCTGCTCGCGGCGCGGCTGGACCTGGTGGCCGACCTCGGACCGCACACCACCGCCGCCTACGCGGGGGTGGCGCCGGACTCGCGGCCGGCGCGGATCGCCTACCGCTCCAGCCTGGGGGCGGCGCTGCCCGAGGGCTACGGGGTGCCGGACGGCAAGCGGGCCGAACCGGAGGTGCTGAGCGGTATCCTCACCGCGGCGATGGCGCAGGTGCGCCAGCAGGAGCTGGAACGGGGGATCAGCCTGGTTGGTCCGCACCGCGACGAGCTGGAAATCGTGCTGGGGGAGGCCCCGGCGAAGGGCTACGCGAGCCATGGGGAATCCTGGTCGTTCGCGCTCGCGTTGCGGCTGGCCTCCTACGAGCTGCTGCGACGGGAAGCGGGGGAACCGGTGCTCCTGCTCGACGACGTCTTCGCCGAGCTCGACCGGCGGCGCCGATCGCGGCTGGCGGAGGTGGCCGCGGGTGCCGAACAGGTGCTGGTCACCGCGGCGGTGGACGAGGACGTGCCCGCGGAACTGGACGGAATCCGGTTCACCGTCGCCGACGGGGAAGTGAAACGTGCCTGACAATCGACGCGGAGTGACCGGGAGCACACCAGTTACCCACCGATCTGGGGACAAGTCTGTGGATAGTGTGGATAACACGGTGAACGCGTTATCGCCGGGAGTGACCAAGCGGCCGAATGGGCGATCTTCGACCGAGTCAGAACCAGTGCAGATGCCTCAGACGAGTGGATCGGACACGGAAGGTGATCTTCCGGCTGAGCCGAACGGGAACCCTACCGGGCGTGACCTCGTCCGCGCCGCCCTGGCTGCCGCACGCGCCAAGGCGGACACCCGGGGCACCGAGCCGGGCCGCCGCAAGATCGAGCTCGGCGGCCAGAACCCGCGCCGCCGCCGCTGGTCGGGCCCGGGCCCGGACGCCCGTGACCCCCAGCCGCTGGGCCGGCTGGTGAACCGGCTGGTCTCCGAACGCGGCTGGCAGGAGCGAGTGACCAGCAGCCGCGTCTTCGGCGAGTGGGCGCGGCTCGTCGGTGAGGACGTCGCCGAGCACGCCCAGCCCGTCGCGCTCAAGGACGGCGAGCTGTCGGTCCGGGCCAGCTCGACGGCGTGGGCCACGCAGCTGCGCCTGCTGCAGGGTCAGCTCATCGCCAAGATCGCGGCGGGCGTCGGTCACGGCGTGGTCAAGCGGATGCGGATCCACGGTCCGACCGCCCCGAGCTGGCGCAAGGGCGCGCGGCACGTACCCGGCCGCGGGCCACGCGACACCTATGGGTGACTGAGCGCGCCGTACCGCCGTCCGACCCCTGCCGGATAGCGCCGGACCCGTCCGCACTCGCGTTCGCGCCTCTGTGACGAAATCAGGGGTGTCCTTGCCGCATGTCAGCGGAGCTTGGCAAGTAGAATGAACCCGAGTGGGGAGTCCCTTGGGCAAGACTGAGGAGAAAGCAGGCCCGTGGCAGCTCAGCAGAACGACTACAACGCGTCCTCCATCACGGTGCTCGAGGGTCTCGAGGCGGTCCGCAAGCGACCCGGTATGTACATCGGCTCGACCGGCGAACGTGGCCTGCACCACCTGATCTGGGAGGTCGTGGACAACTCGGTCGACGAGGCCATGGCCGGCTACGCCACCAAGGTCGAGGTCACCCTCCTGCCCGACGGCGGTGTCCGCGTCGTCGACGACGGCCGCGGCATCCCCGTCGAGGAGCACCCGGTCCACAAGAAGTCGACGCTGGAGATCGTGCACACCGTGCTGCACGCCGGTGGCAAGTTCGACAGCGAGAGCTACGCGGTGTCGGGCGGCCTGCACGGCGTCGGCGTCTCCGTGGTGAACGCCCTGTCCGCGGCGCTCGACGTCGAGGTCAGCCGCGACGGCAAGCGGTGGCGGCAGCACTACGACCACTCCAAGCCCGGCCCGCTGGAGGAGCTCGGCCACGCCGAGGGCACCGGCACCTGCACCACGTTCTGGGCCGACCCGGACATCTTCGAGACCACCACGTACAACGCCGAGACGGTGTCGCGGCGGCTGCAGGAGATGGCCTTCCTGAACCGCGGCCTGAGCATCACGTTGCGCGACGAGCGGGTCACCGAGGAGGAGACCGAGGCCGACGCCGACGGCAAGCAGGCGCGGGTCAAGGACCGCGTCTACCACTACCCGGGCGGGCTCGAGGACTTCGTCAAGCACATCAACGGCTCGAAGGACCCGATCCACTCGAGCATCATTTGCTTCGACGCCAAGGGCGACGGCCTCGAGGTCGAGGTCGCGATGCAGTGGAACAACTCGTTCACGCCCTCGGTGCACACCTTCGCCAACACGATCAACACCCATGAGGGTGGGACCCACGAGGAGGGCTTCCGCGCCGCGCTGACCCGGGTGGTCAACGCCTACGCGCGGGACAAGAAACTCCTCAAGGACAAGGACGAGAACCTCTCCGGCGACGACGTGCGCGAGGGCCTCACCGCGATCATCTCGATCAAGCTGGCCGAGCCGCAGTTCGAGGGCCAGACCAAGACCAAGCTGGGCAACAGCGAGGCCAAGTCGTTCGTCCAGTCCAAGACCAACGAGTGGTTGTCCGACTGGTTCGAGCGCAACCCGACCGAGGCCAAGACGATCATCAACAAGGCGCTGTCCAGCGCGCAGGCGCGGATGGCGGCTCGCCGGGCGCGCGACCTGGTCCGCCGCAAGGGCGCGCTGGAGATCGGCGGCCTGCCCGGCAAGCTCAAGGACTGCCAGTCGACCAACCCGGAGGAGTGCGAGCTCTACATCGTGGAGGGTGACTCCGCGGGCGGGTCGGCCAAGGAGGGGCGGGAGTCGCGGTTCCAGGCGATCCTGCCGATCCGCGGCAAGATCATCAACGTGGAGAAGGCCCGGATCGACCGGGTGCTCAAGAACAACGAGGTCCAGTCGCTGATCACGGCCCTGGGCACCGGCATCCACGACGACTTCGACATCTCGAAGCTGCGTTACCACAAGATCGTGCTGATGGCCGACGCCGACGTCGACGGCCAGCACATCCGCACGCTGCTGCTGACGCTGCTGTTCCGGTTCATGCGTCCGCTGATCGAGCACGGCCACGTCTACCTCGCGCAGCCGCCGCTGTACAAGATCAAGTGGCCGCGGTCGGAACCGGAGTACGCGTACTCGGACAAGGAGCGCGACGGCCTGATCGCCGCCGGCGCCGAGGCCGGTCGCAAGCTGCCGAAGGACGACGCGATCCAGCGGTACAAGGGTCTCGGCGAGATGAACGCCGAGGAGCTGTGGGAGACCACGATGGACCCGTCCCGCCGGCTGCTGCTGCAGGTCACGCTGGACGACGCGGCCGCCGCGGACGAGCTGTTCAGCGTTCTGATGGGCGAGGACGTCGAAGCCCGGCGATCGTTCATCACCCGCAACGCCAAGGACGTCCGCTTCCTCGACGTGTAGCGCACCCCCGCCGCCCCTTGCCCGTTCGTCAGTAGAAGGACCTCATGACGGAAACCATGCCGCCGGAACACGACCGCACCGAGCCGGTCGACATCCAGCAGGAGATGCAGCGCTCCTACATCGAGTACGCGATGAGCGTGATCGTGTCGCGGGCGCTGCCGGACGTGCGTGACGGCCTCAAGCCGGTGCACCGCCGCGTGCTGTACTCCATGTACGACTCCGGTTTCCGGCCGGACCGCGGGTACAACAAGTGCTCGCGCGTGGTCGGCGACGTGATGGGCAACTACCACCCGCACGGCGACTCGGCGATCTACGACGCGCTCGTGCGCCTGGCCCAGCCCTGGTCGATGCGGTACCCGCTGATCGACGGCCAGGGCAACTTCGGCTCGCCGGGCAACGACCCCGCGGCGGCCATGCGGTACACCGAGTCGCGCCTCGACCCGCTCGCCATGGAGATGCTGCGGGACATCGAGGAAGAGACCGTCGACTTCTCGCCGAACTACGACGGCCGCACGCAGGAGCCGGACGTCCTGCCGGCGCGGATCCCGAACCTGCTGGTCAACGGCACCTCGGGTATCGCGGTCGGCATGGCGACCAACATCCCGCCGCACAACCTGCGCGAGGTCGCCGAGGGCGTGGTCTGGGCGCTGGACAACTGGGAAGCCGGCGACGACGAGACGCTCGCCGCGCTGATGCAGCGGATCAAGGGCCCGGACTTCCCCACGAAGGGCCTGATCCTCGGCACCTCCGGCATCGAGGAGGCGTACCGCACCGGCCGCGGCTCGATCCGGATGCGCGCGGTGGTGGAGGTCGAGGAGGACACGCGGGGCCGCACGACACTCGTCGTCACCGAGCTGCCCTACCAGGTCAACCCGGACAACCTGGTGGAGAACATCGCCAGCCTGGTGCGCGACGGCAAGCTGACCGGCATCGCGGACATCGCCGACGAGTCCAACAGCCGCCGCGGCATGCGGATCGTGGTCACGCTCAAGCGGGACGCGGTCGCCAAGGTCGTGCTGAACAACCTCTACAAGCACACGCAGCTCCAGTACAACTTCGGCGTCAACATGCTGGCCCTGGTCGACGGCGTGCCGCGGACCCTGCGGCTGGACCAGGTCGTCCGGCACTACGTCAAGCACCAGATCGAGGTCATCGTCCGGCGGACCCGCTTCCGCCTGCGCAAGGCCGAGGAACGCGCCCACATCCTGCGCGGCCTGGTCAAGGCCCTGGACCAGCTGGACGAGGTGATCGCCCTGATCCGGCGGTCGCCCACCGTCGACGAGGCCCGCACCGGCCTGATCGAGCTGCTGGACATCGACGAGATCCAGGCCACCGCGATCCTGGACATGCAGCTGCGCCGCCTGGCTGCCCTGGAACGCCAGAAGATCGTCGACGAGCTGGCCGAGATCGAGCTGAAGATCGCCGACCTGCAGGACATCCTGGACAAGCCGGAGCGCCAGCGGCAGATCGTCAAGGACGAGCTGACCGAGATCGTCGACAAGTTCGGCGACGACCGGCGCACCCAGATCATCCCGTTCGACGGCGAGGTGTCGGTCGAGGACCTGATCGCGGTCGAGGACGTGGTGGTCACCATCACGCGCACCGGCTACGCGAAGCGCACCAAGACCGACCTGTACCGGTCCCAGCGCCGCGGCGGCAAGGGCGTGCAGGGGGCGCAGCTGAAGCAGGACGACATCGTCCAGCACTTCTTCGTCTGCTCGACGCACGACTGGATCCTGTTCTTCACCAACAAGGGCCGCGTGTACCGCGCCAAGGCGTACGAACTGCCCGAGGCGAACCGCGCCGCGCGCGGCCAGCACGTGGCGAACCTGCTCGCGTTCCAGCCGGACGAGACGATCGCGCAGATCATCGAGATCCCGAACTACGAGGTCGCGCCGTACCTGGTGCTCGCCACCAAGAAGGGCCTGGTCAAGAAGACGCGGCTGAGCGAGTTCGACTCCAACCGCTCCGGCGGGCTGATCGGCATCAACCTGCGTGAGGGCGACGAGCTGGTCGGCGCCGTCCTCGCCGGGCCGGAGGACGACCTGCTGCTGGTGTCGGCGGAGGGCCAGTCGATCCGCTTCCACGCCACCGACGAGACGCTGCGGCCGATGGGCCGGGCCACCTCCGGCGTGCTCGGCATGCGGTTCAACGACGGTGACGAGCTGCTCGCCCTCAACGTGGTCAAGCCGGACAAGTTCCTGCTGGTCGCCACCGACGGCGGCTACTCAAAGCGCACGCCCATCGAGGACTACCCGGTGCAGGGCCGCGGCGGCAAGGGTGTGCTGACCATCCAGCACGACCGCAAACGTGGCAGGCTGGTGGGGGCGCTCATCGTCGACGCCGACGACGAGCTCTACGCCATCACCTCCAGTGGCGGGGTCATCCGCACGCCGGCGGACCAGGTGCGCAAGGCGGGCCGGCAGACCAAGGGTGTGCGGCTGATCAACCTCGGCGAGGGCACGACCCTTCTCGCCGTGGCGCGCAACGCCGACGAGCCCTCGGGCGTCGGTAATGGTGAAGGCAACGGAGGAACCGAACCCGTCTCGGAAGAGAGCTAAGTGACGACACCGGAGAACCCCGAACAGCACGGTGCGCGAAGCGGCGACGCGGGTACGCCACCCTGGCAGCGGCTGAGCCGCGACGCCGGTCAGAGCACGACCACCGAGCAGCCGGGCGGCGGCTACCGCGACGGATGGTCGCCGGAAGGCCAGGCCGAGAAAACTGTGCTGTACTCGAACGGTGACGACCAGCCCGTCGTCACCGGGTCGGCGGCGCAGGGACTGTTCGGCAACCCCGCGACGCACGACGACGCGTTGTCCGGGTTGAGGGGGCAGGAGACGGTGAGCGTGGCCAGTGCCGGCACCAAGGGCCGTTCGGCGCCGAGCGCGCTGCGCCGGCCCGGCCGCGGCCCACGACGGGCGAGCCTGCAGATCAAGCGGTTCGACCCGTGGTCGGTGCTGAAGCTGTCGCTGGTGCTCGGGGTCGCCTTGTTCTTCGTGTGGCTGGTCGCCGTCGGGGTGCTCTACACGGTGCTCGACGGCATGGGCGTGTGGGACAAGCTGAACGGCACGTACTCGTCCCTGGTGTCCGGCGAGGGCGCCGGCGCGACCAGCGAGTCGCTCATCAGCGCCGGCCGGGTGTTCGGCATCGCGGCCATCCTCGGCGCGATCAACATCGTGCTGCTCTCCGCGCTGGCCACGGTGAGCGCGTTCATCTACAACGTGTCCGCCGACCTGGCCGGCGGCCTTGAGGTGACCCTGTCGGAACGCGAGTAGAAGGCGTGTTGTAGTCTTCTCTCCGTTCGAGGGCCCATAGCTCAGGCGGTTAGAGCGCTTCGCTGATAACGAAGAGGTCGGAGGTTCAAGTCCTCCTGGGCCCACCACAGGTCAGCCCCCGTCTCCCCACCAGGGGAAACGGGGGCTGAGCGTCATTCTGGGCGGCTACCGGCCCAGCTTCGGCCTCGTCCGGCGCGGGAGTTGGACATGTCCGGGTTGGTCGTGTAGACATAGCCGGGTTGTCTGTGAGACCAGAGGGAGGTGAGTTGATGTCCGCCGTGAACGGCGCTGCCGTGTGCAGTGCACGCCGGAACATCCTCACGTCCCGGACCCCGGTCTGACCTGACGTCCACCCCATCCTGAGCTCGACGGCTCATGGGGCCGGGCTTCGCGTTCAGCGGGGTTCCCTACCCAAGGGTCTCTACGTTGTCTCACTTCACTTCTCACCATGCTCAGTCGTACTCCCTGGTGGATTACGGCTGGGACGAGGCGCGCGAGCACGCCTTCGCGCCTCATCGCGATGCCGGACTGGTGCCGGCCCGCATCGTGCGATCCGAACGGGGCTCGTGCGAAGCGGTCACCGACGCCGGATTCGTCCGTGCGGAGATCCCCGGTACCGCCGGGGGTCCGTTGTCGCCGCCGTGCGCCGGTGACTGGGCTGCCCTGCATCCGGCCACCACCACGCACGGGCCGGTGCTGCACGCGGTGCTGGAACGCCGCACCGCCCTGGTGCGATCCACCGCGTCGCGGACCTCCCGTGGCCAGGTCCTGGCCGCCAACATCGACACGGTCGTGGTGACGGTGTCGCTGGGCACCGCGCTGAAGCACGGCAGGACCGAACGCATGCTCGCCCTGGCCTGGGAGAGCGGCGCCCAGCCGGTCGTGGTGCTCACCAAGGCCGATCAGTGCGCCGACGTGCAGCTGGCCGCGGCCGAGGTGTCCGAAGTGGCACCAGGCGCCGAGGTTGTGGTCACCAGCGCGGTGACCGGGCTGGGTCTGGCAGCCCTGAGGACCGTCCTGAACGGCACCATCGTGCTCCTGGGCCCTTCCGGAGCGGGTAAGTCCACGCTGGGCAACCAGCTGCTGGGCGAGGACCGGCTGGCGACGGGCGCCGTGCGCGACGTGGACGGCAAGGGGCGGCACACGACCGCATGGCGGGAGTTGGTTCCGCTGCCCGGCGGCGGGGTCCTCCTGGACACCCCTGGTCTGCGCGCGATCGGCCTGCACGACGCCCAGGACGGGCTGGAGCAGACCTTCGCCGAGATCGAAGACCTCGCACAGAGCTGCCGGTTCACGGACTGCGCACACGTGAGCGAACCCGGCTGTGCGGTGCTGGCCGCAGTCGCGGCAGGCAAGGTTCCGCAGCGCCGTCTGGACAGCTACCGCCAGCTGTTGAGGGAGAACGCCTACGCCGCTTCCCGCACCGACGCCCAGCTGCGCGCCGACCGCGAGGCGGCGAAGAAGGACATCACGCGGCACCTGCGTGCCACGTACCAGTTCCGGGAGCGCCAGCAATGAACGACACCGGCATGCCCGACCACGCTCCTGGCACCGACCTGGACGCGGCCCACCTCCACCCCTACTCCACCACTGCGAACGGAACCATGACCACCTGGATCGCCCGCCCCGAAACCGCCGACGACATCCCCGCCATCCGGGAAATCGTCCTCGCGGCCTTTCCCACCGCCGCTGAGGCCGCGATCGTCGACGCCCTGCGCGCCGACCTGGATGCGTGGATCGACGGCCTGTCGATCGTCACCGCAGCCCCCGACGGCACCCCGGTGGGGTATGCGCTGCTCACCCGCTGCCACGTCGACGGCCATCCCGCCCTCACTCTGGGCCCGTGCGCGGTACTGCCGTCAGCCCAGCGAGGTGGTGCCGGCTCCGCGGCCATCCGCGCCGCCTTGGCCGCTGCCCGAGCCGTGGGGGAAAACCTCGTTACCGTCCTGGGGCACGCCACCTACTACCCGAGGTTCGGCTTCACGCCGGCTTCCCGCTTCGGCATCCGAGCCCCCTTCGAAGTCCCTGACGAGGCGATGATGGCCATGGCCCTGGACGACACCCGCGCCATCCCGGCGGGCACCATCCGGTACCCCGCCGCGTTCGGCGTCTGATCCCGCCTGCGGCGTCCCGGACTCATCACTCCGGGGCGCCGCAGGTCCCAGCCGGTCCCTCGCCTCCGCGCCGCCGTGACCGTGCGGCGCTCGCTGGGGCCCTACTTCTCCGCCGGCGTGTACACCAGTTCGAGGATTCCGGACGGGAAGGCGGTGCTCTTCACCAGGCGCAGCTTCACCGCCTCGTCCAGCTCGGGGAACAGCGGCGCGCCCTTGCCCGTGACGGCGGGGAGCACCCACAACCGGTACTCGTCGACCACACCGAGCTTGATCAGCGAGTGCATGAACCGGGTGCCGCCGGCGGCGACGAGGTCCTTGCCGGGCTCGGCCTTGAGCTTGGCGATCTCCGCTGCCGTGTCGCCGCTGGCGATCCGGGTCTCGGGCCAGTCGTCGGCCGACTTCAGCGTGCGGGAGAACACGACCTTGGGGATCTCGTTCATCGCCTTGGCGGACGGGTGATCCGCGTTGGGCCAGTAACCGGCCATGATCTCGTAGGTGTTCCGGCCCATGAGGAAGGCGCCGGCTTCCCACAGCCGGTCGACGAAGTACTCCTCCTGCTCGGGGTCGTCGATGCTCATCATGACGTCCCGGATCCCGTTGTCGCCGTCAGCGCTCTTGCCGTCGAGCGACACGTAAAAACCCAGAATCAACTTCCGCATCCCGCGCCTCCATCCGTTCTTCCCCCGCCGCGAGCTCGATCCTGGTGATGGTGGCAGCCTTCCGTGGCGATGAAAACCCTTCGAACTTGTGTTCGTCGAACACGTGTTCTAGTATCGCGGGCATGCCGGTCTGGAGGGGGAAGCTCCGGACCGGCTTTCGCGTGAAGGGAGACTCGCGATGACCAACCAGTCACCTGCCCGGCCCAGGAACGTCCTGGATTGGCTGACGGACGGCGAGAAGGCTCTGGCGCGACTCCGTCAGGATGCGGCGCTCAAGTCGTCGGCGGGTGCGCCGCTGGATGCGCCGGACATCATGGAGGGCGTGCGGCTGTCGAAGCAGCTCGTCGCCCTCGACGAGCAGCGGGGCGGTTGAGAATGCCGTTCGCTCAATACAGGTAGACATCGACCAGGAGCGCGGCGAGCGCAGCCAGTGCCGCGGGGGTGACCACGCGAACGGCGGGACTGGTGCGCAGGGGGCCGAGTGACAGCGCGAGGAAGCCCACGGCGAGGGTGAACACCGCGGAGCCGGTGTCCTGCCAGCTCACGGGGAACACCGTGATCGGTGCGTCGGTGAAGAAGCTGACGCCGCGGGTGGCACGCAGGATGGAGTTCCACGCCAGCGGACCCGCCGCCGCGGCCAGTGCACCGGTGATCGCGACGGGAAGCCGCTGCCGCCGGGTGGTGGCGACCAGCAGGACGGCCGCCACGATCGCCGACAGCAGAGCCCCGTAGCCGATCACACCCCAGCTGATCACGGAGTGCAGCCCGGTCGGACGCTCACCGCCCCACCCTAACCGGATGGACACCCCGGGGAAGGCGGGTTGCCGCCCCTCGACGCGACTTGACCCTGCCCTTTAGGGCAAGGTTTAAGTTCGCGGAGGTGAGAGGCATGCAGATCGGTGAGCTGGCGCGGCGGGCGGGTGTCACGACCAAAGCGGTGCGGTACTACGAATCGCTGGGATTGCTCACGCCCGCGCGACGGGCAAACGGCTACCGGGACTACGACGAGCACGACGTCCGGCTGGCGCAGGAGATCCGCGCGCTCAGCAGTCTCGGAATCCCGGTGGAGCGCACCCGCCCGTTCCTCGAGTGCCTGGTGGCCGGCCACACGCACGGGGACGACTGCCCGGCGTCGCTGGCGGGCTATCGGGACGCGATCCGTGAGCTCACACAGCGGATCGAGGGGCTCACGGCCCGCCGGGCGAAGCTGATCGCGCATCTGCAGGTGGCCGCGCACCGCAACAGCGGCGTCTCACCAGCCGACGAAGGGATGGACCTGATGACCGACTACACGAACCTGCCGGCTGACCTGCCCGTGCCCGAAGACGACGGTGCGGCCGCCCACCTGCCCGGGATGAAGCTGCCGGAGCTGGCACTGCTCGGCACCGGCGGCGAGACGATCCGCCTCGACGAGCTCGGGGCCGGCCGCACGGTGGTCTACATCTACCCGCTCACCGGCCGGCCGGGTGTCGACCTGCCCGAGGGCTGGGACGCGATCCCGGGAGCGCGCGGCTGCACCCCCGAGGCCTGCGGATTCCGTGACCACCACCAGGACCTGCTGGCCGCCGGCGCGGTCGCCGTGTTCGGCTTGTCCACTCAGGACAGCGAATACCAGCGTGAGGTCGTCGAACGGCTCCACCTGCCGTTCCCGATGCTGTCCGATCCGGACCGGAGCCTGGCCCGCGCGCTCGACCTGCCCACCTTCGAGGCCGGTGGGATGACGCTCTACAAGCGGCTGACGCTGATCATCCGCGACGGCGTGATCGAGCACGTCTTCTACCCGATCTTCCCGCCCGGCGAGCACGCGAGCCAGGTGCTGAGCTGGCTGCGGGACAACCCCCGGCAGGCTTCGCCTCTCGCCGGGTGATTCGGGCGTTCCGTCACGGTGACGCTGGTAACGAGAGGGGTCACGAAACCCGATTCCGCTGGTTAGGGTCCTACGGACCACCGACCAAGGGGAGCGTGCCAGATGTTCAGCCGCCTGCGTCGCCGTGCCGGCCGCCAGGGTGAGCCGGTCACGTTCGCGGCCGGCGCCGGTCTGGTGAGCGCCCGGCTGCGGGACGAGGCGGGCAACCCGCTGGCCGGTGTCGAGATGGTCCTCCGCCACCGGCGCAGCCCGCGCGTCTTCCGGGCCGTGTCCGACGACTACGGCCTCGCGGTCGTCACGGCGGCTACGGGGACCTACCAGGTCACGCTCACCACGGGCGGCTACCGCGAAACGATGCACACGGTCGACGTCGCGAGCGGGGAACACACCGCGCTCGGCGACGTCGGGCTGGTCCCCGACGCGAGCATCCGCCTGCCGGGGCCCGGCCGGTGGGTGATCGACCCCGATCACACGTCGATCCGCTTCGTCGCGCGGCACATCGGGCTGTCCCGCGTCCACGGCCGGTTCACCCGGTTCCACGGCAGCATCCACGTCGGCGAGCGGATCGAGGACTCGTCCATCGAGGTCGTCATCGACGCGGCCAGCATCGACACCGCCGCCGAGAAGCGGGACGAGCACCTGCGCTCGCCCGATTTCCTGGACGTCGAGCGGTTCCCGAAGATCCACTTCCACAGCGACCGCGCCCAGCGGGTGGCCGGTGACCGGTGGCGGATCGACGGCACGCTCAACCTGCGCGGGGCGAGCCGGGGCGTGCGCCTGGACGCCACCTACCTCGGGCTCCGGTCCTGGAACGGCGACCGCCTCGGCGCCGTCGCCAAGGCCGAGCTGCATCGCGAGGACTTCACCATGAACTGGCAGCAGACGCTGGCGAAGGGCCTGGTCGTGGTCGGTTCGACGGTCGAACTCCGCTTCGACGTCCAGGCCGTTCAAGGGGCCTAGGCCGCGGCCCTGGTTCCACGTGGAACGGCGATCACGATCTTCCCCGGTACGGGGATGACGCTCCGCGGCGGTGTGATGGTTCACTCATCCCACGCACAGCGAAAGGAACCTGGGTGTCTCGACTGATTCACGCGGTGGGCAGCTTGCCGCCCGCGGTAGCCCCGGACGCGGAAACCGGGATGAAGTGGCTGGTCGACTCGTCGGCGGTCGACGGCCAGGCGGACGGTGGGGCGCCGGTCGCGTTGACCGCGCTGCCCTGCGACGGCGACCCGGACTGGATCGTGCAGTGGTTGCACGGGTTGCGAGATGTCGAGGACACCTCGTCGGCCGGCTCGCGGCGGGTGTTCGAGATCGTCGCCGACGGCGACAGCAGCGACTACGACCGGGTGCCGATGTACCGGGTCGCGAAAGGCGTCAAACTCCAGCCGGAGCACGTGTCGCTCCAGCGGCGCCAGGACGTCGACGGGTGGATCGGCCTCGCCGAGGCAGTCCGGCGACGGGCCGGGGCGGACCAGCTGCGTTTCCAGGTGAGCATCCCCAGCCCGCTCGACCTGACGACGTTCGCGCTGGCGAACCCGAGGGTGCTGCCGAAGCTTCCGCTCGGGCAGCGACTCGGGGCCATGGCGTCGATGCTGCGGCTCTACCCGGTGTTCCGCACGGCCGTGCTGGACGACGTGCGCGCCATCCACGACCGGCACGGCGAGAACGTGGTGTTCCAGGTCGAGGCGCCGAGCGTCCTGGTCGTTCTGTGGTCGGCGCCCGAGGCGGCGCGGCCGCTGGCGGCGAAGTGGCTCGCCGGCAAGATGGCCGGGCTGCTCGCCGGTTTCCCGGAGGACGCCGAGGTGGTGCTGCACCTGTGCTACGGCGACCTGGCCCACCGCTCGTTGGTGACGCCGGACAGCTTCGCCCCCGCGGTGCTGTTCCTCAACGCGCTCGCCGCGAAGCTCGGCCGCCGGCCACGCTTGCCGAGGGTGCACCTGCCCGCCGCGTTCGGCGACCAGCCGCCGTCCACCGACGAGGCGTTCTACCGGCCGCTGCGGCAGCTGCGTCCCGGATACGAGCTCTACGCCGGGGTCGCGCACCACGATGGCGGGACGGAGTCGCGCGAGGCGCTGCGTCTGTTCGAGGACGCCTTCGGCCGGCAGGCGACAGCGGTGTCGACCGCTTGCGGACTCGGCCGGCACACCGCCGAGCAGGCGGAGCAGGCGATACAGGACTGCCGGGACCTGGCCGGCATTTCCCGCGACGAGGAAAGCGCCGCCTGAGCACCGCCGCGCCGACGGCACGGCCCGCGCCCTGGTGACGCGGGCCGTGCCGTCAGCCGCAGCCGGGAGGGTGCGCACCGCGCGAACCACGCCCGGCCCGGTGCAGTAGCATCGTGACGTCTGATGGACCGTCTAAGAGGGGCCTGAACGTGAAGAAGCTGCTGGCGCTCGCAGTCGTTGCGGGTGGTGTGCTGTTCGTGATCAAGCGCAACAAGGACGCCAAGGCCGAGGCCGATCTGTGGCGCGAAGCCACCGCCCCGACCGAGCGCCCGCTGGCCGCGGTCTCCGCGAACGGCAACACCCCGGCGAAGACCGCTGAAGCAGGCACGAACAACTGAACTTCCCACGGGCCGGACGGTCCGTGCGCGGGGCTGTAGCTCAATTGGTAGAGCGCTGCTTTTGCAAGGCAGAGGTCAGGGGTTCGATTCCCCTCAGCTCCACAACGTCCGACACGCGTTGACTCCGCACGTTCTGCTCCGCCAGCGGTGGCGGTGAGCGGATTCGACGTTTTCAGCCCGCCACCTTCGGCAGGAGCGGTTCGAGCCGCTCCGCCCAGTTCTGGGCATTGGAACAAGCTTGCGCGTCGTCGTGCGAGGAAGCCATCGTGACGGTCACCATTGCTCGTGAGTGCTGACCGACCTCGATCGCGACAGAGCATGTCCCGGCCAGGGTGTGGGCCTGCAACACCCTCCGGCCGTTGATGCTCATCTCAGTAGCACTGGGGTCACTTGCCCGGAACTCCGGAAGACCCTGGGCGGGGTCCAGAGCGAGGCCGATGCCGCCGAATCCACTCTTGGTCGCGGTGCACTCGTTCCGCCTGCTGATATTCTCACCTGGACGGAAACCCTGGCCGGCGTTCAGCTGGTCGAGGACCTGGCATGCGCTCAAACCACCGAAGACGTCCTGGTTTTTTTCGGTGGGGCCCGCAGGCGAAGTCGCCGGAGCGGGTGCAGGTGCGCCTGCAACCGACGAAGTGCAGCCGGCTACCGCGACGGCCAGGATCGCGATCCCCGAAACGTGGCCGACACGAAATTTGAAACTCACCGAAGGTCCTCAGTCCTTGAATTTGCCCAGATATTGTGTGGCCGCTTCGTCGGAAGCATCGTATCGCGCGACGGCTTCGTCGATGGCGTCCACGATGTCGGTGAGATTTTCCCGAAGTGCTTCGACCACCCTTACCAGCGACTGGTCGTCTGAGTCCATGGCCATCTGGAAATGGCGTGCGGCGGTTTGGGCGTATTGATCGTCCCCGAATGGTGGCTTCCGCTGCAGTTGGACGATTTTTGGTGCGATTCCGGCTAATCGTTCCTGCATCTGCGTGATTGCCCGTCGGAGATGGGACCCTGTCTCCTCATCGACAGCCCACTGGCCAGACCGGGCCCCGTCGAGGATTCGCTTGGTCTCGGATCGCATAGCCGTCAACTGCGCCTCGTCGCCAAAAGTGGCACCGACGCTGGTCCAGTCCGTCACGTCAAGTCCCTCCCCAATGCCTGGGCGAGACACTACCGCGTGAGCAGTTGGCGGTCAGGAGATTGACGTCATCTGTTGAGCACATCCGGTAATCGGCGCCGGACGGTAAGGCAAGCCCTTCGATCCGGAGCGCGTGGGAGGTAACCAGCAGCGCTGGGACTCATGACCGCTGCGAAGGTGTACTGATGCTGCTCAGCTCGCAACGTGCGACGTGAAGGGGTCTGTGGGTCACGTAGAGTGGCGCTGATGGCAGGCAGGGGCACGAACCGCAGGCGGGGCGCCGCTCGTCCGGTTCCGGGCCGCTACCCGGTGCGTTTCGGGGTGGCCGAGCTGCTCGCCGATGCCGATCGGGCCAATGCCTGGCTCCTGACCGTCGACGAGGTCGCCCAGTCCTATGTGGACCTCGACGATCCGACGCACCTCGAGTTCGAGTACGTCCGCCGCATCGGTGACGTGATCGACTGCCTGGACGACGGCCCGCTCGACGCCGTGCACCTCGGTGGCGCCGGTTGCACCGTGCCGCGTTACGTCGCGGCCACCCGGCCGGGCAGCAGGCAGCTCGTCTTCGACGCGGACGAGCAGCTCATCGACCTCGTCCGGGAACAACTGGACCTGCGCAGCGTCCCGAACCTCCGGGTGCGCATCTCCGACGGTCGTGCGGGCGTTGCCACCCGACGCGACGCGTCCGCCGATCTCGTCGTCGCCGACGTGTTCCAGCGCGCGCAGATGCCGGGTGACGTCGCGACGCTGGAGTTCACCACCGATGTCGCCCGGGTGCTCAAAGCCGCGGGCACCTACCTGATCAACGTCGCCGACGGTCCCGGCCTGAAGTTCGCCCGCCGGGTCGTCGCCACCATCGGCACGGTCTTCCCGCACGTCGTGATGCTCGCCGACTCGGGCGTGCTGCGCGGGCGCCGCTTCGGCAACCTCGTGGTCGTCGCCTCGCGCGCGGAACTGCCCGTCGACGCGATCAGCCGCCGTGCCGCCTCGGCCGCGTTTCCCGCCCGGGTCACCAGCGGCGAGGACCTGGAACAATTCCGCGGCAACGCCAAGGCGATCACCGACGCCGAATCCCTGGACGCCCCCCGTCCGCCGTGGAACGTCTTCGGCCTGCCGCCCAAGACCTGATCTCGGCCAGATGGTTGTACGCCGACGCGCGCGAAATGCCCAGCGCGGCCGCCACCTCGGGCACCGCCTTCTGCAGCGCGAACAGGCCCCGCTCGTCCAGGGCGCGGAACAGCTCCAACCGCTCGGCGCGCGTCATCCGGCTCACCGGCCTGCCGAGCTTCAGCTCCTCCTCGGCGACCACCGCGCGGATCAGCTGCCCGGTGTCGTTGGTGAACGTCGTCGTCGCGTCGGGCAGGGCGTTCACCGCCGCCAGCTCGCCCAGCAGCACGGCCGCGTGCCGCAGATCCGTCACGTCCACGTTCACGCACAGCGCCCCGAACACCTCGCCGTCGCGGTCGCGCAGCAGCATCGTGGACGCCTTGACCACCCGCCCGGCCGGTGTCCGCGTCAGGTAGTTGATCTGGTCCCGCGCGTCCCGGCCCTGCTTGAGCAGGCTCAGCCCGAGCTCGCTCATCGCCCCGCCCGGCGCCCGCCCGGTGACCTCGCCCGCGACCGCCACGACGGACCCCTCCGGCCGCCGGTAGTCGTGCAGGACGACCTCGCAGTTGCCGCCGAAGGTGGCCGCGAGGCCGTCGAGCACGGGACGGAGCGCGGCGAGCACCGCGTCGGCATCGGTCACCTGGGCATGATGTACAGACCGTGGACCGATTGTCTAGCGAGCCTCGCCGATCAGGATGTCCACGGCCGCGTCGTTGCGGGTGGTCTCCCGCGCGATGTCCTCGTCCGGCGGGTAGAAGCCGGGGAACGGGCCGGTCGGGTACATCTCGAAGGTGTAGGTGAGGATCTTGTGGGACCCCCACATCCAGTCGTTGATGTCGCCGTCGGTGAGGTAGAGGTCGCTGGACTGCTGCGCGGTGTACCCGTTGGTCGCGGCCATGCGCTGCCCGACGTCGCGCAACCGCGCGTTCTCCTCGGCCGTCATGCCCTCGGTGGTGTCGTCCTTGGTGTGCCCGAACGGCCACAGCACCAGCTCGGCGTAGGTGTGGAAGTCGATGTGCGCCTTGATCCGGGGCGCCCGGGAGTCCACGAACCGCGACACGGCCCGCGTCTCGGGCTCGGAGAACGCCGAGGGGCCGCGGTAGGTCTCCGACGACGGGCTGGTGCTGGAGCCGTCGCAGCACCCCCACTTGTACCCCCAGTTGCGGTTGAGATCCGTCCCCACCGACTTGCTGCCCTCGACCGGCCTGCGGTTCTTGCGCCAGTACTGGTACCTGCCGCCCGAGATGTCGAACTCCGAGCCGTCCGGGTTGACGTTGGGGATCACCCAGATCACGTGGCCGTCGACCAGGGACCGGATGTTCGGATCGGTCGCGTAACCGCCGGTGAGGCGCTGCACGATGTGCAGGCACATCTCGGTGGTCAGGTGCTCGCGCGCGTGCTGGTTGCAGGTGAACAGCACTTCGGGCTCGCCCTCGTCGGCGGAGACGTGGTCGCTGATCTTCAGCACGTTCAGCTCACGACCCTCGTAGGACTTGCCGACGCTGGACAACGCGGCGAGGTCCGGGTGGTTCGCGACCGCCTTCTCCAACTCCGCCGTGACCTCGGCGTAGGTGTGGTAGCCCTCGTCGCCGGCCGGGAAGTCGGCCGGCGCCGCCCGCGCGGGTGCGGGCCCCGCCAGCAGGGCTGCTCCGGTCACCAGGGCCAGCACGATGCCGGCGCCCCGCCGTCGGTACATTTCGCCTCCGAGTGAACACGAAGAGTAGTTACTTCTACCCTGCGGCAGCGGCGCGCCCACCACAACCCGGCGGACGCCGGATGGTTCACTGATCGGGTCATGCGACGAGTCCTGCCCGCCCTGTTCGCGGCCGCCGCGCTGGCCGGCTGCTCCGCCCAGCCCGTTCCCGCCCCGGCGCCCCCGCCCGCCGCGCCGCCCACCGCGGCCGCCCCGTTGCCGCCCGCACCGGCACCGGCGCGGGCGGCCCCGTGCCCGTACCTGGAGACCTCGTTCGTCGCGGACGCCAACGGCCAGCACGTGTCGAAGGTCGAGGTTTCGGCCGACGAACCGCACCCGGCGTGCTTCTTCTACGCGCTTTCCGGCAAGCTCCAGCTCTCCGTGCGCGTCTACACCGGTGACCCGGCGGTGGCGAAGGGACTTGTCGACCAGGCTGCGCCGGTGGACACCAGCAACCCCGCCGACGATCCCCCAGGGTGGCAGGGTGGTTACGCCACGAAGCCGGACGGCGCGGTATATGCCGTGGCCAAGGGCGGTACGGCCGTCATCGTGACCACCGACCAGCAGCAGACGGTGAAGGCGAGATCCGTTGCCCGGCACGCGATCGCCCGGCTTTAGGACCGCCGGGGTGCAGTGTCAAGTTGATCTTGTATTACCCTGATCGCACCTCGCAGCCGGGGAGGACCAGCACGCGATCGGTCGAGACTGCGGCCGCACGGGCGTGCCACGGGCTGCGAGAGCCCCCGTGTACCTCGATGTGAAGAAGGACAGACATTCTCGTGGCTGACACCCTCAAGGAAATCCTGCTCGACTCCAGCAGGCGTCCGGCCGTCGTGAGCGACCTGGAGACGCTGGTCGACGAAGAGGTCTCGGACAAGGGCGGCGTTTCCGGCGCCGTCATCAAGACCGGCTTCGCCGCGGTCAAGAAGATCAAGCCGGGCATCATCGGCTCCGCCGTGGACAGCCTGCTCGACGACTTCGCCGCCGCGCTCGAGCCGTTCTACGCCGACTTCAAGGGCCAGGGCGGGGGCGACTTCGGCGCCTACCTGTCCGGTCGTGGCTCGGAGGCCGCGGACGCGCTGCTGGGCGTGACCGACGCGCGCGCCGCCCGGAGCAGCCGCGAGAGCATCAAGAAGGTGTACGAGAAGCTGCGCCCGAACGGCAAGAAGAACGTCGAGGAGGCGCTGCCCCGCCTGGGCAAGCTGATCGACAAGCACGCGGCCGCCGCCTGATCCAGGCCCGGCGCACACGGCCGTTCTCCCGGAGGTACCGACCGGGGGAACGGCCGTTCGCTTGTCCAGGGGCGGAACCCACCGGGCGGGCGCGCGCGGAGGTGCCACCCGTCCCAGGGACGAGCGGCACCTCCGGAGACCGGGTCTAGTTCTGCTTCTCCGCGGGCGACGGGCTCGGCGCGTGCTGGCCGTTCGTCGTCGACTCCGGGTTGACCGGCTTGGGCGCGGCCTTCGGCGGCTCCGTGGCCACCGGCGGCTCCTGCTTGCTCCGCAGCGCGACCGCGGCACCCGCGGCGGCGACGACGCTCAGCACCAGGAACAGCGGCCACCTGCGGCGCTTGCGCGCGCCCTTGGCGGCGAGTTTCGCCTCCTCCAGAGCGGCCCGGAAGTCCTTCCTGGCCTGCTTGAACTCCTTCTTGGCCGCGCGCTTCGACTCGCCGGCGGCCTTCGCGGCCTGGACGGCGGCCTTGCGCGCCTTACGGCCTGGCTTGCGCAGCTCGGCCAGCCGCTCCGCGGCCTCCTTGCGCGCCTGCTTGCTCGCCCTGGTCAGGTCCTTGCGCGCCTGACGGCCGCGCCGGGCGGCTTCCCGGCGAGCCTCCTCGGTGCTCTCGGACAGCCGTTTCTCGGCGGCCTGGGCAGCCTGCGCCGTCACCTCGGCACCTGCCTTGCCGACCTCGACGGCCCGCTTGCTCAGGCCGAGCAAGCCGGCCTTGACCGACTCACCCACCGAGTCCGCAGCTCGGGTCATGGCCTTTCACCTCGACAATCGTTTCGATTCACGTTCCATCCCCGTCACCATCCTGCCCGTTTCCCGCCGTTCCCGCTGCGGATGGCACGATGAAGCCGTGACCCAGAGCAGTGAATCCCTCGTTGGTGCGAGGGCGACAGCCGTCCTGCATACCAACGCCGGTGACATCCGGATCAACCTTTTCCCTGATCACGCCCCCAAGACGGTGGCCAACTTCGTGGGCCTCGCGGAGGGCACGAAGGAGTACAACCGCCCGAACGCCAAGGGTGAGAACTCCGGCCCGTTCTACGACGGTGCGATCTTCCACCGCGTCATCTCCGGCTTCATGATCCAAGGTGGTGACCCGACCGGCACCGGGCGCGGCGGCCCCGGCTACCAGTTCGGCGACGAGTTCCACCCCGAGCTGCAGTTCGACCGGCCGTACCTGCTGGCGATGGCGAACGCGGGACCGGGCACCAACGGCTCGCAGTTCTTCATCACGGTGGCCAAGACGCCGCACCTGAACTTCAAGCACACGATCTTCGGCGAGGTCGCCGACCAGCAGTCGCGGGACGTCGTGGACTCGATCGCGGACACCGCGACCGGCCCGGCCGACAAGCCGCTGCAGGACGTCGTCATCGAGAAGATCGACATCCAGCGCGAAGGCTGATCCGGGTAGGTTGGAGGCATCGTGAACACGCCTCCTCACCCACCCGCCGCACCGCCGCCCCAGCAGTCGGCACTGCCCGGTTGCTGGTGGCACCCGTCGCGCCCCACCGGGCTCAGCTGTGTCCGGTGCGGCCGTCCGGCGTGCCCGGAATGCCTGCGCGAAGCCTCCGTCGGCTACCAGTGCATCGACTGCGTGCAGCTCGGGCGCCGGGAGCAGCGGGTCCAGCAGTACACGCCGCGCACCGTGGCCGGCGCCCGGGTTTCGCACCGGCCGGTGGTCACGCCCGTCCTGATCGTGCTCAACGTGATCGTGTACGCGATCACGGCGGCGCAGACCGGCAGCCTGACCGGCAACGACTCGGCGCGGCTTTTCGGGGACGGGGTGCTGTGGCCGCTGGCCATCGCCGGTCAGGGCGAGTGGTGGCGGCTCGTCGCGTCCGGCTTCCTGCACTACGGGCCCTTCCACCTGGCGGTCAACATGTTCGCCCTGTGGGTCCTGGGACGGGACATGGAGACGCTGCTGGGGCGGGTGCGGTTCGCCGCGCTGTACCTCGTGTCGCTGCTCGGCGGCGCGGTGTCGGTGTACCTGTTCGACGCGGTCGGCCGCGGCACGGCGGGTGCGTCGGGTGCGATCTACGGGCTGCTCGGCGGATTGCTGGTCGCGGTCATCCGGCTCCGGCTGAACCCGGCCTACGCCATCGGCACGATCGTGCTGAACCTCGTCATCACCGTGTCGATCCCGAACATCTCGCTGCTCGGCCACCTCGGGGGCCTGGTGGTCGGTGCGCTGGTCACCGCCGCGATGGTGTACGCGCCCGCGAAGGGGCGCCGGTACTGGCAGGGCGGCACCATCGCGGTGCTGCTGATCGCGCTGGTGGTGCTGGTGTTCGTGCGCGACGCGCAGCTGGCGAGCGTGGTGTGCGGCTACCGCGGCGACGAGCTGTACTGCGCGCCGCCGCCCGGTTAGGGCCGCAGCGCGGTCAGGGTGTCGAGCACGTCGCGGGGATCGGCGCCGAGCTCGAGCCACCCGAAGACGAACAGTTGCTCGCCCGACTCGATCTCCAGGGTCTCGGTGGTCCGGCCGAGGCGCCGGGTGGTGCGCACGCGCGTGGTCACCTCGGGCCAGTGCAGATCGTGCTTTCCCGTCGCCGTGCGGATCCGCACGCCGCGCGGATCGGCGGTCAGCCGCGGCCGCACGAGCAAACCGTGCAGGGACAACGCGGTCAGTGCGATCGCCGCGACGGCGAAGAAGACCGTGCCGGCGCGATCGGTGGTGAGGATCGCCCCGGCCACGGCGAGAACCGCCGCGGCACAACCGGTTCCGACCACAACCGGCCGCGGTGCCCAATGCGGGGACGAGTTATCCACAGTGGTTATCCACACTGGGGATGAGTCACAGCGCTGTAATTACGCGTCAAGCGGCTGTTCGGAGCAATCGTGGTGATCTTCCGCTCAGCGCCACCGCATCGTCATGAGCAGGCCGACGATCATCAGCGCGAAGCCGACCGCGAAGTTGCCGCTCCCGAGGTTCGCCATGAACGGGATCTTGTCGCCCGCGATGTAGTTCACGACGAGCCAGACCAGCCCGAGCACCATCAGCCCGAACATCACGATCTTGTAGACCAGGCTGGACGGCCCCGCGGCGCGCACCTTGACCGGCGTGCGCCGATCGGCCGGCGGGGTGTACGCCGTCTTCTTGCGGACCTTGGACTTCGGCATCGAGAACCTCGCGTGTTCGTGTCTGGGCAGGTGGTGCGCATCCACCTCCTCCCTCACACGTTAACGTAAGCGTCCCCCAGAGAGGAGCGCGCGTGGCAGTCCTCGACACCCCACCGCCGCGGAGGACCGGCGGCGGTTTCGCCGCGGTCCTGCGGACGCTCGGTGAAGTGCTGATCACCGCCGGACTGGTCGTGCTGCTGTTCGTGGTCTACGAGCTCTACGTGACCGACCTCTTCTCGGCGCGCAAACAGGCCGGCGCCACCGAGGCTCTGGACCAGGACTGGGCGCAGGGCCGGACGCTGCACGGCGACCTCATCGACGGCGCGGCGTTCGCGAAGATGTACATCCCGGGCTTCGGCGCCGACTACCACTTCACCATCCAGGAGGGCACGGACGCCAGGGCACTGGAGGTCGGGCCCGGGCACTACAAGGGCACCGCGCTGCCGGGCCAGCCGGGTAACTTCGCCGTCGCCGGGCACCGGGTCGGCAAGGGCGCGCCGTTCAACGACCTCGACCTGCTCGCCTCGTGCGACGCGATCGTGATCGAGACGCAGAGCGACTTCTTCGTCTACCGGGTGCTGCCGCACGACGACGAGATCGCGAACTGGAACGCGGCCAAGGCGGCGCGGCCGCAGTGCGCGAACGTGGGCACCCTGCGCACCGACGCCGCCGGCGGCGGCCCGTACGGACAGACCTCCGGCCGCGAGATCGTCACGCCCGACCAGGGCGACGTGGTCGCGCCCGTGCCGCACCGGCCCGCCGACGTGCTGCCTCCGGCTCAGCAGGTCTCGCTGCTCACACTGACCACCTGCCACCCGAGGTTCTCCGACAAGCAGCGGCTGATCGTGCACGCCGTGCTGACCAACCAGTTCCCGAAGACCCCCGGGGCCACCTACGAGCAGCTGCTGCAAGCGATCGGAGGCGCGTGATGTACGGCTGGATCTGGCGCCGGCTGCCCGGCCCGGCCGGGATCAAGGCCGTGGTCGCGCTGGTGCTGGTGCTGGGTGTGATCGCGTTGTTGCTGTTCGTCGTCTTCCCGTGGCTCGAGCCGATGCTCCCGTTCAACCAGGTGTCGGTGCACAACTAGCCGCGGGAGACGCGGAGCATGTCGTCGCGCTCGACGACCTTGACGCGTTCGCGGCCCTGCGGCTCGCCCAGGGCGCGCTCGTGCGCGTCCAGCTTGCCCCAGCCCTCCCAGGTGGTGAACGGCACGCCGCGCTCGGTCAGGAACGCCGTGATGGCGTCCGGGTCGGACTGCTTCGCCGCGGGCAGGGCGTCCGCGTCGGCCAGCAGGCTGCGGATCGTCTCGGCGGCGTCGCCCTTGGTGTGGCCGATCAGGCCGATCGGGCCGCGCTTGATCCAGCCCGTCACGTACACGCCCGGCACCTGGTCGCCGTCGATGTCCAGTACCCGGCCGGCCTCGTGCGGCACGGTCCCGCTGTCGTGGTCGAACGGGATCTCCGGCAGCTCGGACGACAGGTAGCCGACCGCGCGGTAGACGGCCTGGACGTCCCAGTCGTGGAACGTGCCGGTGCCGCGGACGTTGCCGTCGCCGGTCAGCTCGGTGCGCTCGGTGCGCAGGCCGGTGACCCGGTCCGCGCCGAGGATCTCCACCGGCGAGTGGAAGAAGTGCAGGTGCAGCCGCTTCGGCCGGTCACCCTGGTCGCGGATGGCCCACTCCTGCAGCGTCTTGACCACCATGTCGATCTGCTTGGAAGAACGCAGGGCGCGGACGCTTCCCTCGTCGAACTCGATGTCCTCCGGGTCGACGATGACCTCGACGTTGGGCGAGTGGTCCAGTTCGCGCAGCTCCAGCGGGGTGAACTTGGCCTGGGCCGGACCGCGGCGGCCGAACACGTGCACGTCGGTGACCTTGCTCGACTTCAGGCCCTCGTACACGTTCGGCGGGATGTCGGTGGACAGCAGCTCGTCGGCGGTCTTCGCGAGCACGCGGGCGACGTCCAGGGCCACGTTGCCGACGCCCAGGACGGCGACGCTGGTCGCCTCGAGCGGCCAGGTGCGCGGCACGTCCGGGTGCCCGTCGTACCAGGACACGAAGTCGGCGGCGCCGTAGCTGCCGGGCAGGTCGATGCCGGGGATGTCCAGGGCGCGGTCACTCATGGCCCCGGTGGCGAAGACGACCGCGTCGTAGAACTCGCGCAGGTCGTCGAGCTTGAGGTCGGTGCCGTAGTCCACGTTGCCGAGCAGCCGGATGCCCGGCCGGTCGAGCACCTTGTGCAGGGCGGTGACGATGCCCTTGATGCGCGGGTGGTCGGGCGCGACGCCGTACCGGATCAGCCCGAACGGGGCCGGCATGCGCTCGATGAGGTCGATGCTGACGTCGGCGTCGGACTTGTCGAGGATGTCGGCGGCGTAGATGCCGGCGGGGCCGGCACCGACGATGGCGACGCGAAGAGGACTACGGCTCACCCGTCCACGGTAAAGATAGGTCACCCTTACTTTCACTGTGATGTGAATTGCGGTCCACATGGTGGACGCCGGTACGCTGGGCCAGCCGCTTCCCCGCCGCCACCCTCAACCGAGACGCTCCGCGTCGCATACCCTGATCCGATGCGCGTTCTCGTCGTCGACAACTACGACAGCTTCGTCTACAACCTGGTCCAGTACCTGGCCCAGCTCGGCGGCGAATGCACTGTCTGGCGCAACGACGTCGTCGACCTCGAGCGCGTGCCCGAGTTCGACGGCGTGCTCGTCTCGCCCGGCCCGGGCACCCCGGAGCGGGCCGGCGCGAGCATCGACGTGGTGCGCCGGTGTGCGGACACTCACACCCCGATGCTCGGCGTGTGTCTCGGTCACCAGGCGATCGGCGTCGCGTGGGGCGCGACTGTCGACCGGGCGCCCGAGCTGCTGCACGGCAAGACCAGCGAGGTGCACCACCAGGGCGCCGGCGTGCTGGCCGGGCTGCCCGACCCGTTCACCGCGACCCGCTACCACTCGCTGACCGTCTTGCCGGAGACCATCCCGGGCTCCTTCGAGGTCACCGCGCGTACCGAGTCCGGTGTGGTGATGGGCATGCGGCACCGTGAGCTACCGGTCGAGGGCGTGCAGTTCCACCCGGAATCGGTCCTGACCCAGGGCGGGCACCGCATGCTGGCGAACTGGATGGCCTCAGCCGGGCACCCGGTCCAGCCGTTCGTGGTTGACGCCCTGGAGCGTGAGGTCGCGGCGTTGCAGAAGGCCGCGGTTGCGTGATCCGGCTGCTGGGGGTCGGCAAGCGCTACCGTGACACCCCGGTGCTGACCGGGGTGGACCTTGAGGTCCGCCCCGGGTCGGTGGTCGGGATCGTCGGCACGAACGGCTCCGGCAAGTCCACGCTGCTGCGGATCCTCGCCGGGCTGTCCCGGCCCTCCAGCGGCACCGTCGTGGGCAGCCCGCGTGTCGGGTACGTGCCGGACCGGTTCCCCGCCTCGACGCGCATGAGCGCGCTCGCCTACCTGCGTCACCTCGGCCGGATCTCCGGCCGGTCCGATGTGGACCCGCAGGTGCTGCTGGACCGGCTGGCGCTGGCCGGCGGCCCGCGGACCCCGTTGCGGCGGTTGTCGAAGGGCAACGCCCAGAAGGTCGGGCTGGCCCAGGCCCTGCTCGCCGGGCCGGACCTGCTCGTGCTCGACGAACCGTGGTCCGGGCTCGACCCGTACGCCCACGACGTGCTGGCGGAGATCATGACGGAGACCAGCGCGCGCGGCGCGAGCGTGGTGTTCACCGAGCACCGCGACGAGCGCGCCCACGCCCACGCCGGCGAGGTGTACCGGCTGACCGCCGGGGTGCTGCGCAGCGCGTCGCCGACTTCGGTGGTCGTGCTGCGCGGGGCGGGTGAGCTCGACATCCCGGGGGCGCTTGCGACGGGCCGGGACGGCGATCGGGTCGAACTGACCGTGGCGGCCGAACGAACCGACGAGGTGCTGCTGGCCGCGCTGAGCCGCGGCTGGTCCGTGGTGCGCGTCGACACCCCGGCGGTGCGGTCGTGATCCGCTACCAGCTCGCCCTGCTCGCGCATTCGCAGCGGTACCTGCCACCGGTACTGGCGTACCTGGTCCTGCTGGCCGTCCTCTACAACGACCCCACCGCGCCGGTGCTGCCGGAGTTCGCGGTCAGCGGTGGCGGCCTGACCGTCGTGTCCTGCTGGCTGACCATCGCGCTGGTGGACGCCGAGGACCCGGTGCAGCGGCTGATCACCCTGGTCCACGCCCGGCGGCTGTCCACCGTGCTCGGCGGGATCGTGGCCGCCGCCGGCCTGTGCTGCGCCGCGCTCACCGCGCTGTCCCTGGTGTGGGCGGCCCTGGTGCACGACAGCTTGCCGGGCGCCGTGCTGGTCGACGGGGTGCTCGCACACGCCGCGTGCGCTGCGGCCGGTATCGCACTAGGGCTTCCCTGCTCCCGGCTGCTGCTCCCGCGGATCGGGTACACCGTGCTCGCCGCGCTCACCCTCCTCGGGCTCGTGTTGCTCGTCCGGTGGGTGCCGGTGATCAACCCGATGTTGCGGGCGCTGGCCGCGCCCGGCACCCACACCGGGGGAGCCGTGTTCGGTCTGCTCGGCGGCACGCTCCTGCTGGCCGCCGGGGCCGCCGGCACCGGCTGGGCCGTGTACCGGCGGTCCTGACGACCGGTCAGAGCGATTCGAGGGCGGTCTGACCCGGGGTGAGCGTGTCACCACAGGCGCGCCTGCCCCGGTCGCCGACCCCGGCGTGGGTTGCCGGAACTGCCTTCGCCGCGTACTCGCGCGCCGCGGCGAGCCGCGCCGGATCCTGAGCCACTTCGCGACGGACGAAGTCACCGCCGTACTCGGCCGGCTCCGGGTACGTGTAGATCGGCACGTAGTCGCGGGCGACCCGGGGGTCGGTGGCGAGCCCGGTGGTCCTGCCCCAGAAATCCCGGAAGTGCAGGAACGTCGGGCGCACGTCCTCCAGCACGTAGTCGCGCAGGGCGGCGTTGTCGCGATCGTGCCAGCTGTCCGCGATCTTCGAGTCCACCAGTCCGGCGAGGTCGATGATGTGCAGCCGGCTGGTCATCGACGCGCCGCCGAGGTCGGGCTCCGCGAAGGAACCCTCGGAAACGCCCAGGATGTCGGCGTACTGGTTGAACACGCGGCCGAGCCGGTCGGCGATGAAGCACATCGGCAGTGTCGGTTGGTGGACGAACTTCTTGGCTGCCAGCTCGAGTGACATCGCGGATGGCACCATGGTGATCGCGAGGGCGAGCGCGATCAGCACCCGGCCCCGCGCGCGGGCGGCACGGAAGATCTCCACGGTCACGAGCGCGCCGATCATCGCCAGCATGGCCCACACCGGCGTCGCGAACCGGAACTGGTCCATCCAGTCCGGTGCCAGCACCGCGTACGCGAGCGAGGCGAGACCGAGCGGCACCAGCAACGTGATGAGCCCGTCCCGCCACTGCGAGGACCGGGACAGCGCGAGCCCGACCAGGACGACCAGCACGAGCACGGCCGGCGCGCCCACGTAGTGCACCAGGTCGCCGACCCGGGTCAGCTGCTCGACAGTCGGCAGCTCCTGCGCCTTCGCAACCGCGGTGTTCGGCACCAGCCGGCCGAACTCCAGGTAGCGCCAGGCGAGGTATCCGCCGTACGGGACCGCGAAGACGGCCGCCGAGACCAGCGCGTGGCGGACGCTCGACCGCAGCACCGGCCGGCGCAGATGGATCAGCAGCACCAGCGGGTACACCGCCGCGTAGATCGCCCCCTCCGGCCGGGTCAGCGCGGCCGTTGCCGCGAGCGCACCGGCCGCGACCGCGACCCCGCGGGTGCGCAACCGTCCGGAGAGGACGGCGCGGAAGACCGTCGCGGCGAGCACGACCACCGCCAGCGCGTACAGGGAGTTCTCCAGACCGGACACCGTCCAGACCACGAACGACGGCACCGCCGCGAGCACGGCCCCGGCCAGCAGGGTCACCACCCAGGCGTGGCGCGTCACCGCCGTGGCCGCCCAGTGGATCGCGGCCAGCATCGCCGCGCAGCACAGCAACCCCAGCGCCTTCGGGAACAGGACGTAGTCCGGGATGCCGAAGATCGTGCCGCGGTCGAACAAGCCGACCAGCCTGCCGAGCGCCAGCAGCAGTGTCCACGTGGGATTCGAGTACCCCTCCACGGCTTCCGCGCCCGGCTGCACGACCGGTCCCAGTCCTTGCGCGAAGCTCCGGGCGTAGCCGAACGTGATGGCGGAGTCGTCGACGAGCCAGTTCCCGTACCGCGCGGCCTGGACCGCGATCAGGGCCGTGCCACCGGCCACCGCGGCGATCGCCGCTGCCCGCTTGCCGCGGGGCAGCTCGGCAGGGGCGACCTCGGGTTGCTCGATGCGGCCTGGGGGCATCGGAGGAGCGATTACCATGCGGACACGGTATGTGCACAACGTACGCGTTCTGTTACAGACCCTCGATAACCGGGTCACGAACGCGACCGGGCCCGCCTCCCCGAGGGGAAGCGGGCCCGGCCTCCGCGGTCAATCGTGGGGCGGTCAGTTGTGGGGGAAGGGGAGCCGCGCCGAGCTGCTCGGGGAGGAACTCTCGTTCCCGCCGCCGCCGTCGGACTCGCCGATGAACATCGTGATCGACTGGTTCTTCGCGATCTGGGTGTTCGGCCCCGGCGCCGTGCCGGTGACCTTGCCGTCCATGTCGTCACCGGCGTTCTTGTCGGCCTGGTAGGTCGCGTCGCCGTCCCAGCCGGCCTGCCGCAACCGCTGCATCGCCTCGTTCTGGGTCAGGCCGCGCACGTCCGGCATCGTGATCTTCTGCTGCGACCCGTTCGACACGGTCAGGACGACGGTCGAGCCCTCGCGCTGCTGGCCGCCGTTCGGCTTCTGGTTGAGCACCTGGCCCTGCGGCTGGTCGGAGTCGGTCTCCTGCTTGCTCACCTTGAACCCGAGTGCCTCCAGGCCGGCCTTGGCCGCGCTGTACTGCTGGCCGGTGTAGTCGGTGATCGTGACCATGTTCGGCGTCTTGCCGACCCTGATCGCCACCGTGGTGCCCTGCGGGATCTGGGCGTTCGCGGCCGGGTTCTGGCCCAGCACCTTGCCGTACTGGTTCGCGTCGTCGACGTCGACCTCCGACACGGCCGGGTCGAGCAGCAATCCGGCCTGGTTGAGCAGCGTCTGGGCGTCGTCGCGGGTCTTGCCCAGCAGGTTCGGCACCGCGACGTTGGCCGGCCGGCGGCCGACGTAGAGCTTGATCTCCTGGTCGGTCGGGACGCTCTTCCCGGCGGCCGGATCCGTGCTGATCACCTTGTCGATGGAGTCGGCCGAGCACGTCTCGGTCCCGTTGGGCTGGCGCACGCACGGCTTGTCCACCGGCACGATGTGGGTGAACCCCTTGCCGCGGAGCGCCGACTCGGCCTGTGCCTGGGTCTGGTTCCGGACGTCGGGGATCATCTCGGTCTCGGCCTTGCCGTTGAAGGCGTGGTTCAGCCACAGGATGAACGCGAGCAGCCCGAGGCCGATCAGCGTGAAGACGACCGCCGCGACGATCCGGCGGCGCTTGCGGCGCTGTGCGTCCTCCGCGGTGGCGGCCGGGTCGTCGTCGTAGTCGGCGGCGTGCCCGGGCGCCCCGCCGATCACCTGGGTGCGCTCGTCCGCGGTCATGACCATCGGCGCGGACGGACGCTGCCCGGACAGCGTCCGGACCAGGTCCGCGCGCATCTCGGCGGCCGACTGGTACCGGTTCGCCGGGCCCTTCGCGAGCGCTTTCAGCACGATCGCGTCCAGCTCCGGCGACACCGCCGGGTTGACCGCCGAGGGAGCCTTCGGGTCCTCCCGCACGTGCTGGTAGGCGACCGCGACCGGCGAATCACCGGTGAACGGCGGCTCGCCGGTGACCAGCTCGAACAGCACGCAGCCGGCGGCGTACACGTCACTGCGCGCGTCCACGCCCTCGCCGCGCGCCTGCTCCGGCGACAGGTACTGCGCGGTGCCGATCACCGCGGCGGTCTGCGTCATCGCGGCCTGGCCGTCGTGCATCGCGCGCGCGATGCCGAAGTCCATCACCTTGACCGCGCCCTGGTCGGTGATCATCACGTTGGCCGGTTTCACGTCCCGGTGCACGATCCCGTGCCGGTGCGAGAAATCCAGCGCGGCGCAGACGTCGGCCATGACCTCCATGGCCCGCTTCTGCGACAGCGGACCCTCGGTCTTGACCATGTCACGCAGCGTCCGGCCGCGCACGTACTCCATCACGATGTAGGGCAGCGGGCCGTACTCGGTCTGCGCCTCGCCGGTGTCGTACACGGCGACGATCGCCGGGTGGTTCAGCGCCGCGGCGTTCTGCGCCTCGCGGCGGAACCGCTCCTGGAACTGGGGGTCGCGGGCGAGGTCGGCACGCAGGATCTTCACGGCGACCTCGCGGCCCAGCCGGATGTCCGTGCCGTGGTGGACCTCGGACATGCCGCCGTAACCGAGCGTGTCGCCCAGTTCGTAGCGGTTGGACAGCATCCTGGGTGCAGTCATCGGGGAAGGCCGTTCCATTCCGTCCAAGGTGTGCTCATCATGCCTCGTAGGTCGTCTGTTCGGGGGGAGGGAAGTGCCGCGAGCCGGGAACCATGTCGGTCGTGCCGACCGGGGCCCGGCCGCTGTCGGTGCCTCCCCAGTCGGGCAGGAACACCAGCAGGGCCACCACGATCCCGGCCACCAGCAGGGCCAGCAGCACCCACACGGCGATCGGCACCCGCCTGCGCGGTGGCACCGGCATCGGCAGCACCCCGCTCGGATGCGGCACGCCGGGTGGGCTCACCGGCTGCATCGCCGACTGCGGGACCGGGCCGGCCACTGCCACCGGTCCGGCGGCCGGAGCATAAGTCTGCACCAGGCCGCGTGGCGTCGGGAGCGCGTGCCCGGTCCGCACCGCGGCGATCGCCGCCGCGAACTCGCCGCCGCTGTTGTAGCGCTGCCGCGGGTCCTTGACGAGGGTCGCCTCGACGACGGCGCGTGCGTGCGGCGGCACGTCCGGTGGCAGGGGCGGTGGCAGGTCGCGGATGTGCATCATCGCGACCGTCACCGCGTTCTCCGACAGGAACGGGCGGTGCCCGGCCAGGCACTCGTACCCGCACACCGCGAGCGAGTACACGTCGCTCGCCGGTTCCGCGTCGTGACCGAGCGCCTGCTCCGGCGCGATGTAGTGGGCGGTACCCATCACCATGCCGGAGCGGGTGACGGGCGCGGCGTCGGCGGCCTTCGCGATGCCGAAGTCGGTGATCTTCACCGTGCCGGTCGGGGTGACCAGGATGTTGCCCGGCTTGATGTCCCGGTGGACCAGCCCGCGCTCGTGCGCGGCCTGCAACGCGTTGCCGGCCTGTTCGAGGATGTCCAGCGTCCGGTCGGCGGCCAGCCTGCCTTCGCGCAGCAGGATCCCGGCCAGCGGTTCGCCGTCGACGTGCTCCATCACCAGGTACGCGATCGCGTGCTCGCCCGCGACCGTCTCGCCGTAGTCGTGCACCGCCGCGATGCCCGGGTGGTTCAGGGACGCGGTCGTCCGGGCCTCGGTGCGGAAGCGGTGCAGGAACTCCGCGTCCTGCGACAGCTCGGCCTTGAGCACCTTCACCGCCACGATGCGGTCCAACCGGGTGTCACTGGCCTGCCACACCTCACCCATGCCGCCCACCGCGATGCGGTGCACGAGCCGGTAGCGATCGGCCAGTAGCTGACCGGTGGACAGCATGCGCTACCCACCCCCGAGCTGGGCGTTGATCGCGGCGCGGCCGATCTCGGCCGCCACCGTGCCACCGGTGGCCTCCAGGCCGCGGTTGCCGCCGGACTCGACGATGACCGCGACCGCGATCTGCGGGTCGGCCGCCGGGGCGAACGCGGTGTACCAGGCGTGCGGCGGGGTGGCCTTCGGGTCGGTGCCGTGCTCGGCGGTCCCGGTCTTGGACGCGATCTGGATGTTGCCGCGCTTGCCGCCGCCCTTGGTGTTGGCCTCGGAGGCGAGCATCATGTCCCGCAGCACGGCCGCGTTCTGCGGCGACAGCGCCGGCGTGCCGGTGAGCTCCTGCGGGGTGAAGCCCTGCAGGTCGGACAGGTCCGGCGCGAGCAGCTTCTTGATCAGCTGCGGTTTCATCGCCATCCCGCCGTTGGCGATGGTGGCGGACAGCATCAGGTCCTGCAGCGGGGTCAGCCGCACGTCGCGCTGGCCGATGCCGGACTGGTACAGCGCGGCCTGCGAGTCCAGGTCGCCCAGGCTCGAGGGCACGACGTTCATCGGGATCGACAGCGGCGCGCCGAGGCCGAAGTTGACCGCGGTCTGGCGCAGCTTGTCCGCGCCCAGCTGGCCGGCGAAGGTCGCGAACGGGACGTTGCACGAGTGGGCGAGCGCGTCCTTGAAGGTGGTGCCGGGGCAGACCTCGCCGCCGTAGTTCTCCAGCGTGACGTTGGTGCCCGGCAGCTTCACGTTCGGCGCGTTGCTCACCGGCGTGTCCGCGGTGGCGCCGTTCTCCAGCTCGGCCGCGGCGACCAGCAGCTTGAACGTCGAACCCGGCGGGTAGGTCTCCGAGATCGCCCGGTTCAGCATCGGGTTCTTCGGGTCGTCGCTGAACCGGGACCACGCCTGCTGCTGGTCGTCGCCGTCGTGCGAGGCGAGCGCGTTCGGGTCGTAGGACGGCGTGGAGACCATCGCGAGGATCTCGCCGGTCTTCGGGTTCATCGCGACCGCGGCGCCGGTGTAGCCCTTCGACGTCATCGCGTTGTACAGGGCCGACTGCACCGCCGGGTTGACGGTCAGCTGGACGTTGCCGCCACGCGGGTCGCGCCCGGTGACCATGTCCGACAGGCGGCGCACGAGCAGCCGCGGGTCCTCGCCGTTGAGGATGTCGTCCTCGGCCCGCTCCAGCCCGCCGGAGCCGTAGCGCACCGAGTAGTAGCCGGTGACCGGCGCATACATCGGGCCGTTGGCGTAGCGGCGGAGGAACCGCAGCTTGTCGTCGGTCTCGGTCACGTCGGCCAGCACCTGGCCGTCGAACTGCGACACGATGCTGCCGCGCTGTCGGGAGTACTGGTCCAGCAGCACCCGCTGGTTGCGCGGGTCGGTCCGGTACTGGTCGGCCTTCACCACCTGGATGTAGGTGATGTTGGCCAGCAGCAGCACCACCATGGTGATCATGGTGATGCCGACGCGGCGCATGGGCTTGTTCATGCCGTGGGTTCCCCTGTCTGGTGCCCGCCGGCGGGCGGCCGGTTGACCATCACCGTGTTCGCCTCGGCCAGCGGAGCCTGCTGCACCGGCTGCTTGGGCCGCGCGCGTTGCGCCGGCCGCCGCGCCGCGTCGGAGATGCGCAGCAGCAGGGCGACCAAGATGTAGTTGGCCAGCAGCGATGAACCGCCGTAGGACAGGAACGGCGTGGTGATACCCGTCATCGGGATCAGCTTCGTCACCCCGCCCACGATCACGAACACCTGCATGACGATCGCGAACGACAGGCCGCAGCCGAGCAGCTTGCCGAAGGTGTCCCGGACCGCCAGTGCGCTGCGCATGCCGCGAGTGGCCAGCACCAGGTACATCACGAGGATCGCGGCCAGGCCGATGAACCCGAGTTCCTCGCCGAGGCCGGCGGTGATGAAGTCGGTGTTGGCTTCCGGCACGATGTCCGGGCGCCCCGCGCCCAGGCCGGTGCCGCCGATGCCGCCGGTGCCCAGCCCGAACAGGCCCTGCGCGATCTGGTAACCGCCGCCCTGGTCGGAGTAGGTCGCGAGCGGGTCGATCCAGTTCGCCACGCGCTGCTCGACGTGCGTGAACAGCTGGTAGGCGATGAGGCAGCCGACCACGAAGAAGGCCAGCCCGGTGACCACCCAGATCGCGCGCTCGGTGGCGACGTAGAGCATCACCAGCACGATGCCGAAGATCAGCAACGAGGTGCCAAGGTCCTTTTCGAACACCAGCACCAGCAGACAGACCGCGGCGGCGATGAGCAGCGGGCCGAGGTCACGAGCACGTGGCAGCTCGACGCCGAGCACCTTGCGGCCGGCGACCATGAACAAATCGCGTTTGGCCACCAGGAACGAGGCGAAGAAGATCATCAGCAGGATCTTCGAGAACTCGGCGGGCTGGATCGACAGGCCCGGCAGCTTCAGCCACACCTTCGCGCCGTTGACCTCCGACAGCGAGCTCGGCAGCAGCGCCGGCAGCGCCAGCGCGACCATGCCGACCAGGCCCGCCGTGTAGCCGTACCGGGACAGCGTCCGGTGGTCGCGGACCATGATCAGCACGGCCAGGAACAGCGCCAGCGCGAGCGCGGTGAACAACACCTGCTTGGGCGCGGCCGCGGTGAAGTCCCGGCTGGCCTTCGTCGCCCGCTCGGACATGGCCAGGTCGATCCGGTAGATCATCACCAGGCCCAGTCCGTTGAGCAGCGCGACGGACGGCAGGATCAGCGGATCGGCGTAGGCCGCCCACCGGCGCACGGCGGCGTGGGCGATCGCGAACAAACCCAGGTAAGCCAGGCCGTACCAGACGATCGACCAGGACAGTTCTTGCTCCTGGTTCGCCTGCACGAGCACGAACGCGCAGGTCACGATGAACGCGGCGAAACCGAGCATGGCCAGCTCGGTGCCGCGCCTGGTGGGCAGTTCCCGCGGCGGGTTGCTGGCGTAGACGGCGGCTGCCTGGTCCGGCAGTGGTGGCTGGCTCATCAGCCACCACCACCTGGCACCGTCGTCGTCGCGCAGTCCCTCCCCGGCTGCTGGCTCGTCGGCAGCGGCTGGGGGGTCGGCGCGCCGGGGACGGTGGTCTGCGCGCAGTCCCGCAACGTCTTGTAGCGCAGGAAGTTGTCGATGTAGTCGCGGGCGTCGGCCAAGCTGTCCTTCTTCACGCCGTTGCGCACCGCGGCCTGCGCGTCCTGTTGCAGTTGCGGCACGGTGAGCTTGTCGCACACCTGGTCACCGGCGGGGCACGAGCCCTCCGCCTGCTGGTGCAGCGGAATGCCCAGGATGCTGCCGGGCACACCGCGGAAGATCGCCACCTCGCCGCCCTCGCCTTCGCCGACGTAGTACTGGCTCAGCACGAAGTAGCGGGTGGCGATGGCACCCGCGCCGAGCACGACCAGGACCAGCAGGATGCCGACGGCCCAGCGCCACTTGCGGCGCTTCTTCGGCTCCTCCAGCGGCGCGATCATCTGCGGCGGCGGCGGGGGCGGCTGGGTCAGTGCCCTGGCGCGCGCGGCCGGGGAATCGCCCTGGTGGTCGTACTGGTCGCTGCCGTCACCGGCGGCGCCGCCCACGATGGGGGCGTTCTCGCCGTACTCGACGTCCACCACGTCCGCGACGATGACCGTCACGTTGTCGGTGCCGCCGCCCTTGAGCGCCAGCTCGATCATCCGGTCGGCGCAGTCCTGCGGGTCCGGGATGCGGATGGCCTCGGCCAGGGTCTCGTCGCTGACCATTCCGGACAGACCGTCGGAGCACAACAGGTACCGGTCGCCGGCGCGCGCCTCGCGCACGGTCAGGCTCGGCTCCACCTCGTGCCCGGTGAGCGCCTTGAGCAGCAGCGACCGCTGCGGGTGGGTCGCGGCCTGGTCGGCGGTGATGCGGCCCTGCTCGAGCAGCTCGTTGACGAAGCTGTCGTCACGGGTGATCTGCGTGAGCTGGCCGTTGCGGTAGAGGTAGGCACGCGAATCGCCCACGTGCACCATGCCCAGGCGCGAGCCCGAGAACAACATCGCGGTGAGGGTGGTACCCATCCCGTCGAGGTCGGGGTCGTTCGCCACCAGCTCGCTGATGGCCGCGTTGCCGCCGGCCACCGCGTCTCTCAGCATGCTCAGCAGGTCGTCGCCGGGCTCGTCGTCGTCGAGCGGGGCGAGGGAGGCGATCACGACCTTGCTGGCCACCTCACCCGCAGCATGGCCACCCATGCCGTCGGCGAGCGCCAGCAGGCGGGGGCCTGCGTACACCGAGTCCTGGTTGCTCGACCGCACCAGGCCACGGTCACTGCGGGCCGCGTAGCGAAGAACGAGTGTCATGGGCGAAGCTCGATCACCGTCTTGCCGATCCGGATGGGGACACCGAGTGGAACTCGGAGGGGTGCAGTGACCTTAGCCCGGTCCAGATATGTGCCGTTGGTCGATCCCAGATCTTCCACGTACCAGTCCGCGCCGCGCAGCGACAGCCGAGCGTGCCGGGTCGAGGCGTAATCATCGTCCAGCACCAGCGTCGAGTCGTCGGCGCGGCCGATCGTGATCGGTCTGCCGTCCAGCGCGATCCGCGTCCCGGCCAGCGCCCCGTGGGTGACGAGCATCTGGCGGGGCGTCTTGGCGCCGCCCCGCGGCTTCTTCTGCTCCTTCGCCCGGCGCAGGCCCGGCATCGCCACCTTCAGGCCCGACGCGGCGTACAGATCCGAGCGCACCACCCGAAGGGCGGCCAGCACGAACAGCCAGAGCAGCACGAGAAAGCCCACTCTGGTGAGTTGAACGACCAGCTCCGGCACGTGTCTCCGCCTTCTGTTCTCCCGACCGTGGCACGCACGCGCCACGGCGTCTCGCAGGGGTCATTCTGCGGGACACGGGATTTCGGGTGCGAACCCGGGCAGGGGCAGGTTACCGGCGCGCGTGTCAGCCCTGCGTGCGGAACACCAGTGAGGAGTGCCCGACCCGGATCACGTCACCGTCGGCGAGCTGCCACGTCTGCACCGGGGTGCCGTTGACCGTGGTGCCGTTGGTGGAGCCGATGTCGGCGAGCGTCGCGCTCTGGCCGTCCCAGGTGATCTCCAGGTGACGGCGGGAGACACCGGTGTCCGGCAGGCGGAAGTCGGCGTCCTGGCCGCGGCCGATGACGTTGCCGCCCTGCTTGAGCGTGTAGTTCCGGCTCGAGCCGTCGTCGAGCTGCAGGACCGCCTGGACCTGACGGGGGGCGCCGGGCGCGGCGGGCGGGGGGGCGTAGCCCTGCTGCGCGTACGGGTCCGGTGCGCCCTGCGGGGGACCGTAGCCACCGGGCGGCGTGCCGTAGCCCTGCGGCTGCCCGTAGCCGCCCTGGTCGTAGCCCGGCTGCGGCGGCTGCCCGTAGCCCTGGTCGTAACCCGGCTGCGGCGGCTGCCCGTAGCCCTGGTCGTAACCCGGCTGCGGCGGCTGCCCGTAACCCTGGTCGTACCCGCCCGGGTGCTGGCCGTAGCCCTGGTCGTAGCCCGGCTGCGGCGGCTGGCCGTAGCCCTGGTCGTAACCCGGCTGCGGCGGCTGCTGCCCGTAGCCGCCCTGCTCGTACCCGCCCGGGTGCTGGCCGTAGCCCTGGTCGTAGCCCGGCTGCGGCTGCCCGTAGCCACCCTGGTCGTACCCGGGCTGTCCCTGCTGTCCGTAGCCGTACTGGCCCTGCTGGCCGTACGGGTCACCCTGGTCGTATTGGCCTTGGCCGTAGCCGGGAGGCTGGCTCATTGCTGGGTCTCCTGCGTTGCTGGGTCGTGCTGACCGTCCTGAACCCGCGACAGTACGCGCGCTGACGTCGGGGTCGACGGATGAACGGGTCTTGAATTGTCCAGTATGCAGCGCGTCGTTGCGCTCGAGCGAAACTACGACGTCACCATAGGTGTCCCAGCCGTGTTCGGCGAGGTGCTCCCGGACGGCCTCCGTGAGCACCCCGGTGACGCGCAACTCGTCGCCGGCCATCCGGTCGTAGTCCGCCGGGCCCAGGGACACGATGTAGTGGTTCGGCGCGAGCAGCCTGCCACCGGCCAGCTCACGGACGTTGTCCTCCCCTTCGCGTTCCAGGGCCTGCGCCACCTCTTGCGTGACGACGTTGCCGCCGAACATGCGCGCGAAGGTATTGCCCACCAGGGATTCCAGGCGTCGATCGAAGCGCTCAACGCGGCCCACGGAAACCCTCGCCCTCCTCCGCACCATGTGCTTTCGCATCGATCCTATCGGGATCCGCGCCCTTCGACACGACCCCCGGTGAAGGGCCCCGCGACGGCCTGCTAGAGTTCTCTTCGCTGTCAGAGCAACTCGGGCGAGTGGCGGAATGGCAGACGCGCACGGTTCAGGTCCGTGTGTCCGAAAGGACGTGAGGGTTCAACTCCCTCCTCGCCCACCCGATGACCCGGGCTCTGGTTTCCAGAGCCCGGGTCTTTTCTTGTGTCGGGATGGTCACGGCGTCCATTCCGCATTGGCGCCGCAGAGCAGGATGCACGCCGTCTCACCCGGCACCGACCCGGCCAGCCAGGCGGCGAACGGCACGGCGGCGGCCGGTTCGACGGCCAGCCGGAACTCGTCCCACAGCCGGTCGCGCGCGGCGAGGATCTCCGCCTCGGTGACCAGGACCGAGCGCACCGACGGCCCGGACAGCACCCCGAACGGCACGTCGCCCACCCGGGTCGCGCCCAGGGCCGATGCCGTCACCGAGTCGGCCTCCGCGTCCACCGGCTGACCGGCCGCGAGCGCCTGGTGCAGGCACGAGCACCGCTCCGGCTCGACCGCGACCGTCAGCCGGCCGCCCGAGCCGAGGGTCACCCCGGCCGCCAGGCCGCCCCCGCCCACGGCCACGGCGATCGCGTCCACGTCGGGCGCGTCACTGACGATCTCCGCCGCGACCGTGCCCTGGCCGGCGACCACGACGGGGTCGTTGTAGGCCTCGACGTACCGCGCACCAGGCGTGGCCGCCGCCTTGTGCGCGGCCGCGGCCGCGTCGGCGTACCGCTCACCGGCCCGCACCAGGCGCGCACCGGCCGCCTCGATCCGGCGGGCCTTGCTCGCCGGCACGGTCGCGGGCACGAACACCGTGGCGGGCAGGCCGAGGATCGCCGCCGCCGTCGCCACCGCGATGCCGTGGTTGCCCCCCGATGCGGTCACGACCTGCTCCGGTCGCTCGCCGGTGAGCAAGGCGTTCAGCGCGCCACGCATCTTGAACGAGCCCGTGCGCTGCAGGTGCTCCAGCTTCAGCACGAGCGGCCGTCCGTCGACCTCGGCGCGCAGGATCGGGGTGTGGCGGACGTAGGGGCGGATGCGCTCCGCGGCAGCGGTCACATCGGGGACAGCGGTGGTGGTCATGACTCCACTGTGCGCGGAGCGGCCCTAAGCCGCCAGCGCGTTCGGCTTGCCGGGAGTTAGCGATACTTAATGGATGCTGGTCGCCGAACGGCTGCGCGTCCTGGTCGAGGTCGCCCACGCCGGATCCATCGCCGCCGCGGCGCGGAACATGGGCTTCACCGCCTCGGCGTTGTCCCAGCAGCTGGCCCGGCTGGAGCGCGAGGCCGGGTGCGCCCTGGTGGAACGGCGCACCACCGGAGCCTCGCTCACCGAGGCCGGCCGGCGGCTGGTGGCGCACGGCGAGACGATCGTCGGGGAGCTCCGGGCGGCGGAGCAAACGCTTGCGGAGCTCCGGGACCGGCCGCCCGCCACGCTGAGCGTGGGGACGTTCGCGACGGCGGGACAGGTGCTGTTCCCGCAGGTCGTGGGCGAGTTCCGGCGCGCGCACCCAGCGACCCGCCTTCGGCTGGTGGACGTGGAACCACCGGACGGCTACGAGCTCGTGGTCTCCGGAGAACTGGACCTGCTGATCACCCACCGCTACCCGGGACGGCGGCTGCCCCCGGCCCGTGGCCTGACCCGGGTGCCGCTCCTGGCCGATCGGTTGCGGCTGGTGCTGCCCGCCCACCACCCGGCGGCCCGGACGGACCGGGCGGGCGGCGTGAAGCTGGCCGACCTCGTCGACGAGGACTGGATTTCGGCGGACCGCCCGTCCCTGGATCTGCTGGCCGCCCAGGACGGGGTGGAACCACGGATCGCCTACGAGACGCGGGACTACGCGGCGATCCTCGCGCTCGTCCGGGCCGGGCTGGGTGTCGCGCTCGCGCCCGCGAGCGTGCTGCGCGGCGCGGACGGGGTCGTGGTGCGCGACCTGGCCGGGAGCGGGTTGGACCGCGAGGTCTACGCGGTGCACCGCCCCCGGCCGGCCGCGCCGGTGCCGGCCGTGCTCGGCCTGCTGACGCGCGTGGCGGCCCGGCTCAGCTGACGCCGACCAGGTCCACCACGAAGACGAGGGTCTCGCCGGGCTTGATCACGTTGCCCGCGCCGCTGTCGCCGTAGGCCAGGTGCGGCGGGATGACCAGGCGGCGGCGGCCGCCGACCTTCATGCCCTGCACGCCCTGGTCCCAGCCGGGGATGACGTGTCCGGCGCCGAGCGGGAAGCGCAGCGGCTCACCCCGGTTCCAGGACGCGTCGAACTCCTCGCCGGTCGAGTGCGAGACGCCCACGTAGTGCACCGACACGACGTTGCCCGCGGTGGCTTCGGCGCCGTCGCCGACCGTGAGGTCGGTGACCTCCAGCTCCGCCGGGGGCGGTCCGGTCGGCTTGTCGACCTCGGGGCGTTGGGGTGCCATGCGTCTTTCCTCCCTGTCGGTGTGGTCGCTGCACGGTACCCACCGGTGCGGCGGGCCGTTCGGTCAGCCGGGCACCACGACCACGCCGACGTAGTCGACCGGCTCGCCGCCCTGGTTGGCGTAGCTGTGCGGCTGGTCGGCGGTCATCCGGGCGGTGGACCCGGCCGGCACCCCGACCGACCGCTCGCCGACGCTCAGGTGCAGCTCGCCGGAGAGGACGTGGATCAGCTCGTGCGTGCCGGGGGCGTGGGCCTCGCTGTCGTGCCGCTCGCCCGGTTCGAGGTGCCACCGCCACAGCTCGGCGGGTGCGGGCGCGTCGGTGCCGGACAACAGGCGCCCGGTGCCGCCGGAGGGGCCCCGCCACAGCACGGTCGCGGTGCCGGTGACCGAGATCGCGGGTGGCTCGCCGCCCTCCAGCAGCGCGGTCAGGGAGAGGCCGAGGGCGTCGCTGATCCGGATCAGGGTGGCCAGGTTCGGGTTGCCCCGGCCCTGCTCCAGCGCGACGACGACCCCTTTGCTCAGCCCGGCGCGGGTGGCCAGGGTGTCCATGCTCCACTGCCGCGCCGAGCGGTGGACGCGGATGTTGCGGGCGAGGACGGCGGCGGGGTCGGTCATGATGGTCATTTTAGTGCACCTGACAGGTTGTTAGAATGACCGGCATGACTGACCTACTGACCGGGATCCGGGTGGATCCGGCGGTCTTCGCCCTGCGGCCGGACTTCGCGGTCCTGGCCGTCGTGGTGGACGGCCTGCCCAGCGGGCCCAGCGACGAGGACTCGGCGAAAGCGCTCGCCGTCGCCGCGGAACGGGCCGGGGACGATCCGCACGTCGAGGCGTGGCGGGACGCCTACCGCGCCTTCGGTGCCAAGCCCAACCGCACCCGGCCCTCGGTGGACGCCCTGCTGCGCCGGGCCGGCTCGGGACTGCCGCGGGTCAACCGGGTGGTCGACCTCTACAACGCGGTATCGGTGCAGCACCGGCTGCCGGTCGGCGGCGAGGACCTGGACTGTTACGTTGGATTGCCGCGGCTGGTGCGGGCGCGGGGTGACGAGCCCTTCGACACGATGCGCAACGGCGAACCGGACACCGAGGTCGCGGACGCCGGCGAGGTCGTCTGGCGGGACGACGCCGGGGTGACGTGCCGCCGCTGGAACCACCGCCAGTGCGTGCGGACCAGGTTGCGGGAGGACAGCACGCGCGGGTTGTTCCTGCTGGAACGGCTCGAGCCGATGTCGCTGGACGCGTTGTCGGCGGCGGCGGACGACCTGGTGTCGCGGCTGACCGCGCTGGCCCCGGACGCGACCGTGGCCCGCACACTGATCAGGGAGAACGCGTGAACCTCGACGACCTGTCCCCGCGCAGCCGCGCGATCGCCGCCGGGCGGCCGGACCAGCCCGGCGAGCCGCTGAACACACCGCTGGTGGCGACCAGCACCTACGTCGCCGGGGGTGGCTTCAAGTACGCCCGCGAGAACGGCACGCCGACGTGGGCGGCGCTGGAGGAGGCGATCGGCGCGCTGGAGGGCGGCCGGGCGACGGCGTTCGCGTCCGGCATCGCGACCGCCGCGGCGGTGATCGACCTGCTGGACGTGGGCGCCGAGGTCGCCGTGCCGGTCTACAGCTACTCGGGCACCCGTGGGCTGCTCGACCACGCCGCGGGCAAGGGGCGGCTGAAGGTGCGGCGCATCGACCCGGCCGACCGGGCGGGCTGGCTCGCCGCCGCCCGCGAAGCCGACGTGGTGTGGGTCGAATCGCCGACCAACCCGACGCTCGACCTGATCGACATCGCGCCGTTGACCGGTCAGCGCGCCCGGGTGGTCGTGGACAACACGTTCGCCACGCCGCTGGGGCAGCAGCCGCTGGCGCTCGGCGCGGACATCGTGGTGCACAGCGCCACCAAGCTGATCGGCGGGCACAGTGACCTGCTCCTCGGCCTGACCGTGGCGGCCGACGAGGGCGTGGCCGAGGAGCTGCGCGACGCTCGCACCCGCAACGGCGCCACGCCCGGCGCGCTGGAGGCGTGGCTCGCCCTGCGTGGCCTGCGGACGCTGCCGGTCCGGCTGGCCGAACAGTCCCGCACCGCCGCGCTGCTCGCCGAGCGGCTGGCGGAGCACCCGGCCGTGACCAAGGTGCGCTATCCCGGCCAGGGCACGATGATCGCCTTCGAGCTGGCCGACGCGGCGGCCGCGGACGAGCTGTGCGCCGCGCTGCGCCTGATCCAGCACGCCACCAGCCTCGGCGGGGTGGAAAGCCTCGTCGAACGGCGGGCGGTGTGGCCGGGTGACGCGCACGTGCCGGCCGGGCTGGTGCGGTTCAGCGTCGGTCTGGAGGACCCCGAGGACCTCTGGCGGGACCTGGCTCAGGCGCTGACCTGAGCCCGGCGGACGAGCTGGTCCGGGTCGAGGTGCCAGGCGTGGACGACCCGCGGGTGGATCCGGATCAGCTCGTTGCTGAACGAGGGGCCGCCGTACGCGGGCGGCTCGACCCCGGTGAGCAGCTCCGCCGTGCCGCGGATCTCGATGCCCCGTCCCCAGCCGGGTTTGACCGCGCCGGGCTCGTTCGGCGTGAGGTCGTCGACGACGAACGAGACCTCCGGGTTGCGCTCGATGTTGCGCCACTTCTGGCTGCTGCTCAGGTTCGGGCCGCCGATGTCGATGGTGCCGTCGTCGTTGAACTCGAAGCCCAGCGGCCGCACCTGGGGACGTCCCTTGACGTCCACCGTGCCCATCCGGCCGAGGGGCTGGCTGCGCAGGTAGGCGCGTTCGCGTTCGGTGAAGATCATGCCGGCGACGGTAGAACCTCCAGGTAGCTGGAGGTCAAGCGTGATGGTTGCGCCCGGCCCCGGCAGCCACTAACGTACAACCATGTGGTTGTAAGTCAACTCGGCGACGCGGAGATCGACCGGATCTTCCACGCGTTGTCGGATGCCACCCGGCGCGACATCGTGACCCGGGTGCTCCGGCAGGAGGAGTCGATCTCGCAGCTAGCCCGCAGGTACGACATGAGCTTCGCCGCGGTGCAGAAGCACGTGGCGGTGCTCGCGCAGGCCGCTCTCGTCGTCAAGCAGCGGAACGGGCGTGAGCAGCTCGTGCACGGCAATCCCGAGGCCCTGCGCACCGCGGCTCGCCTGCTCGGCGAATACGAACGGATCTGGCACCACCGCGTCCGCAACATCCAAGACATCCTGTCCGAGGAGGACGAATGACCGTCATCAGCTCGCACCAGGACACACAGGCCCTCACCCTGACGATCGTCGCCGAGTACGACGCGGCGGCCGACCGGGTGTGGCGGGTCTGGGCGGACCCGCGCAAGCTCGAGCGCTGGTGGGGCCCGCCCACGTGGCCGGCGACGTTCGAGCAGCACGACTTCACGGTCGGCGGCCGCTCCAGCTATTTCATGACCGGCCCGGACGGGACGAAGGCCCACGGCTGGTGGCGGATCACGGCGATCGACGCGCCGAAGCGGCTGGAGTTCGACGACGGTTTCGCCGACGAGAACGGCGAACGCAACCCGGACATGCCGGTCATCCACTGTGCGGTCACGTTCGAGCCGTCCGGCACCGGCACCAGGATGACCACCGTCAGCTCCTTCGACAGCCTCGAGGAGCTGGAGAAGCTCATCGAGATGGGCATGGCGGAGGGCATGAAGCTCGCCGAAGGCCAGATCGACGCCATCCTCGCGGACGACTAGTTCCGGAACTCCCAGAGGATCATCGACGGCACACCGGCGCCGGCGGCTTCCGCGGCCGCGGGTGCCAGGCCGGCCAGCGACCACGGCCACGCCTCCCACGGTCCCGGTCCGCCGGGTGGCACCGCGCGGGGTGCGGCCCCCGGTTCCGCGCACCGCTGCGCCGTCAGTCCGGCGGCGAGCGCGGCGCGCAGGTAGTCGCCGGTGCGGTGGCAGTGCGACCGCACGCGGCCCGGCGTCGCGTCCGCGCGGCGCACCGCCGGCACGTGCCCCCGCGCCACCTGTTCGGGGTGCACGTCGGCGACGACCAGGCGGCCGCGCGGCCGCAGCACGCGGGCGAACTCCGCGAACACCGGCCCGAGGCCGGGCACGTGGGTCAGCGCGAGCGAGCACGTGACCAGGTCCACCGAGGCCGTGTCCACGGGCAGCGAGGCGAGCTCACCGTGGCGGAAATCCGCGTCCGGCAACCGTTTCCGGGCCTCGGCGAGCATGCCGGGAGAACCGTCCACGCCGATCACCCGGTGGCCGTGCCCGGCGAGCACCGCCGTCACCCGGCCGGCGCCGCAGGCCGCGTCCAGCGCGACTCCGGGTGGCATTCCCGCGGCGACCGAGCGCACGAACGGCTCGTCGAAGCCGAACGCCGGGTTCGGCGAGTCGTAGGTCGGCGCCCAGAGGTCGTACCCCTCGACGGGGTCGACGTGTGCGACCTCCACGCCCTCCGCCGGGTCGTCGAGCAGGCGGCCCTCCAGTGCGAGCACGTAGGCCAGTGGATGTTCGCACGCCATGGCGCGCCCGTGGCGATCAGGCCGCGCGGTCGACACGGCGTTTCAGTCGAGCAGGTGCTCCAGCACCATCCGGTCTTCGGCGCCGACGTACTCCGCGTAGTAGTCGTACAGCGCACGCCGTGCCAGGCGGGCCGCCAGCGGGCCGTCGCCGTCCTCCACCGCGCGCAGCACTTCCTTGTGGTGCGCTACCGAAGCCCGCATCAGCGCCTCGCGGTCCGAGGAGGACTCCAGCTTGCCCGCGATCAGGTCCAGCACCACCCCGCGCACGACCTTGCCGCACACCACGATCAGCGTGTTCCGCCCGGCGCGCGCCACCGCGTCGTGGAAGGCGACATCGGCCCGGCTGAACGACGTGTAGTCGTCCACAGTGGACGTCATCGTCGCGAGCGCCGTGCGCAGCTCCGTCAGGTCCTCCTCGGTGCGCAGCTCCGCGGCCAGCCGGTACGCCGACCCCTCCAGGATCATCCGGAACTGGAGCAACTCCGCCAGCCCCAGCGTTTCCGCGCGCGCCAGCCGGTCCAGCGACTTCTGCAGGCTCACCGGGGACGCGGGCAGGACCTCCGGGCCACGCGGGTCCCCGGGACGCGACCGGATCACCTCACCGGCCTGCAACACGCGCAGCGCCTCGCGGATGGTGGAGCGGCTCACGCCGAAGCGGGCCATCAGCTCGCGCTCGCCGGGCAGCCGCTCGCCAGGACGGAGCCGGCCGGTGAGCACGGCCTGCTCGATCTGTTCCACGATCCGCTCGTACGCGCGGACCGGGCTGACCGGCTCGAATTCCATCGTCTCTTGACCTTCACCTCGCGTGGTGCAAACCTAGGCTACTGGTCGGACCAGCATACTGACTCGGGGTGAGGATGAAAGTCCGAATTTCCGCGGCACTGGCGCTTCTGCTGGTGATCTCGGCCTGCTCCGCCGGGTCCACGGCCTCGGTCAGCTCCGGCCCGGACACCCTCTCCGTCGGGTTCACGGCCGAACCGGCGAACTTCGACTTCACCCGCACCGACGGCAGCGCGATCCCGCAGGCGCTGCTCTACAACGTCTACGAGGGCCTGGTGAAGCTCGATCCGGGCGGCAAGATCGTGCCGTTGCTCGCGAAGTCCTGGACCGTGAGCGAGGACCGGCGCACCTACGACTTCCAGCTCCAGCCCGGTGTGCGGTTCAGCAACGGCGCGCCGTTCACCGCGGCCGACGTCAAGTTCTCGATCGACCGGGTCAAGACCGGCTGGACGATCTCCATCAAGTCCAAGATGGACGTCGTGGACCACGTCGAGGTGGTCGACCCGCTGCACGCGCGTGTCGTGCTGACGAAACCGAGCAACGGCTGGCTGTTCGACATGACCGGTCGCGTCGGTGCGATGTTCAGTCCCACCGGCGTCGCGGACCTGGCGAACACCCCGGTCGGCACCGGGCCCTACGAGGTTCAGTCCCGGCGCCGTGGCGATTCGATCGTGCTCCGGGCCAACCCCGCCTACTGGGGACGGCAACCCGCCTACCGGACCGTGATCCTCAAGTACATCAAGGATCCCACCGCCCTGAACAACGCGCTGCTCAGCAACGGCATCGACGTGATCGCGCAGATCTCGGCGCCGGACTCCATCCCGCAGTTCGAGAACGACAACCGCTTCACCGTCCTGCAGGGCACCACCAACGGCGAGGTCGTGCTGTCCTTCAACGGCGCGAAGGCCCCGTTCACCGACGCGCGCGTCCGCCGTGCACTCACGCTCGCCGTGGACCGGAAGGCGTTGCTGGACACCGCCTGGGCCGGCCGCGGCACGGTGCTCGGCAGCATGGTGCCGCCCACCGACCCGTGGTACGAGGACCTGTCCGGCTACTACCCGCACGACCCGGCGCGGGCCAGGGCACTGCTCGCCGAAGCGGGGCAGCCGAACCTGTCGATCCGGTTGCGTGTCGCGAACCTGCCCTACGCCACCGCGGCCGCGCAGGTCGTCGCCTCGGACCTGGCCGATGTCGGCGTGCACGTCACGATCGAGCCGCTGGACTTCCCGGCGGTGTGGCTCAAGCAGGTCTTCACCGACCACGACTTCGACGCCTCGATCGTCCAGCACGTCGAGGCGCGCGACATCACCACCTTCGGCAACCCCAAGTACTACTGGGGGTACGACAACCCGCAGGTCCGCCAGCTGCTCGCGGCCGCCGACGCCGGCACCCCCGCCGAGCAGGTCGCGGACATGCGCCAGGTCGCCCGCACGATCACCGCGGACGCGGCAGCGGACTGGCTGTTCCTGTACCCGAACGTGGTGGTGGCGAAGAAGAAGGTGACCGGGCTGGCCGCGAACCAGGTCAGCGAGTCCTTCGACCTGACGGGGCTGGGCTGATGGCACTGGCGATCCTGCGCCGCGTGGCGATCCTGGTGATCAGCGTGCTGGTCGCCTCGATCGTGGTGTTCGCGTTCCTGGCCGTGCTGCCCGGTGATCCGGCGCAGGTCGCGCTCGGCATCAACGCCACCCCGGAGCTGCTCGCCAGGACCCGTGCGGACTTCGGTCTCGACCGGCCGCTCGTCGAGCAGTACCTGAGCTGGATGGGCGGTGTGCTGCACGGCGACTTCGGCCGGTCCTACGTCACCGGCGAGGCGATCGGGCCGCAGCTCGCCGACCGGCTCGGCGTCACGTTGTGGCTGGTGGGCGCGGGGATGCTGGTCGCGGTGGTGCTCGCGGTGCCGTTCGGCGCGCTCGCCGCGATGTGGCACCGGCGGTTCGGCGGCACGGCGATCTCCGGATTGTCGCAGCTGGGCGTGGCGGTGCCGGCGTTCCTCGCCGGGATCCTGCTGGTGCAGGTGTTCGCGGTACAGCTGCGGTGGCTGCCCTCCGGCGGGTGGACGCCGCCTGACCAGGGTGCCGGCGAGTTCCTGCGCGGCCTGATCCTGCCCGCGCTGTCGCTCGGCATCGTGCAGGGCGCCGTGCTGACGCGGTACGTGCGCTCGGCCGTGCTGGACACCCTCGGCCAGGACTACCTGCGCACCGCACGCTCGAAGGGACTGCGCCCGTACCCGGCGCTGATGCGGCACGGCATGCGCAACTCGGCGGTGCCGGTGGTGACCGTGCTCGGGTTGCAGCTGGCGACGCTGCTCATCGGCGCGGTCGTGGTGGAGCGGGTGTTCGTGCTGCCCGGCCTGGGCAGCATGCTGCTGGACTCGGTGTCCGCGCGTGATCTGCTGTCGGTGCAGGGCATCGTGCTGGTGCTGGTGGTGGCGGTGCTGGTGGTCAACTTCGTGGTCGATCTGCTCTACGTGGTGATCGACCCCCGGCTGAGGACGGCACGATGAGCGCACCGGTGTTCCGACGGACCTCGCCCACGCTGGTCACCGGCGCGGTGCTGGTCGGGCTCGTGGTGCTGGCGGCGCTGGTGTCGTTCGGGTGGACGCCGCACGACCCGCTCAAGGTGGACGCGACGGCGCGGCTGCTCGGCCCGACCGGCGAGTACTGGCTCGGCACCGACAAGTTCGGCCGGGACGTGTTCAGCCAGATCCTCGTCGGCGCCCGCACCACCCTCTACGTCGGCGTGATCGCGGTGGGCGTCGCGGCGCTGGCCGGCACGCCGCTGGGCGTGCTGGCCGGCATGTCGAAGCGGTCGCTCGGCGAGTTCGTCATGCGGGTCAACGACCTCGTGCTGGCCTTCCCCGCGCTGCTGCTGGCGATCATGCTCGGTGCGGTCTACGGCGCGAGCACGGTCACCGCGATGATCGCGATCGGCGTGGCGACCATCCCGTCGTTCGCGCGGATCGCGCGCTCGGGCACGTTGCAGGTGATGAGCACCGAATACGTGCTCGCGGCGCGCGCGGCCGGGCGGTCGCGGTTCTTCATCGCGCGGCGGCACGTGCTGCCGAACATCGGCGGCCTGGTGATCGTGCAGTGCTCGGTGTCGTTCGGCATCGCGGTGCTGGCCGAGGCGGCGTTGTCGTTCCTCGGCTTCGGCACGCGCCCGCCGACGCCGTCCTGGGGACGGATGCTGCAGGAGTCCCAGGAACTGCTGACCGTGCAGCCGCGGCTGGCGCTGGTTCCGGGCCTGGCGATCGCGATCGCGGTGCTCGGGTTCAACCTGCTCGGCGACGGTCTGCGCGATCGTCTCGACCCACGGCTGGAGCGGCGATGACCCTGGAAGTGTCGGAGTTGTCGGTGCACGCCGGGCCGAGCCCGCTGGTGCGGGAGGTGTCGTTCACGGTCGGCCGGGGTGAACGGGTCGGGCTGATCGGCGAGTCCGGGTCCGGCAAGTCGCTGACCGCCTCCGCGGTGATGGGCCTGCTGCCGGAGGGACTGCACGCGACCGGGTCGGCGAAGCTGGGCGGCGCCGAGCTGGTCGGCGCGTCCGAGCGTGAGCTGTCGCGGCGGCGCGGGCGCGACCTCGCGATGGTGTTCCAGGAGCCGATGACCGCGCTGAACCCGCTGATGCGCGTGGGCAGGCAGGTCGCCGAGCCGATCCGGCTGCACGGTGGTGCGTCGCGGAGCGCGGCCCGGCGGGCTGCGGTGGCGTTGCTGGAGGCGGTGCAGCTGCCCGATCCGGAACAGCTCGCGCGGGCCTACCCGCACCAGCTCTCCGGCGGCCAGCGGCAACGGGTGATGCTGGCGATCGCGCTGGCCAACGATCCGGCGCTGCTGATCTGCGACGAGCCCACGACCGCGCTCGACGTGACCGTGCAGGCGCAGGTGCTCGACCTGATCCTGGCCGGGGTCGCGGAACGGGACACCGCGCTGCTGTTCATCACGCACGACCTGGCCGTGGTGGCGAAGGTGTGCACGCGCGTGCTCGTCATGCTCGACGGCCGCATCGTCGAGGAAGGGTCCACTTCGGACGTGCTCACCCGGCCGCGGCACGAATACACGAAGAAGCTGCTGGCCGCGTCGGACCTGGAGGCGGCGTGATCGAACTGCGCGATGTCCACCGCCGCTACCGGCGGCCACGCGAGGTGCACGCCCTGCGCGGGGTGTCGTTCACGGTCGAGGCCGGGCAGCGGTTCGGCATCGTCGGCGAGTCCGGGTCCGGCAAGTCGACGATCGTGCGGCTGCTGGCCGGGCTGGACCGGCCGACCGCCGGGGAGATCGTGTTCGAGGGCAGGCGCATCGACGGCCTGCCCGAGCGGAAGCTGGGCTTCCTGCGGTCCGCGGTGCAGGTGGTGTTCCAGGACCCGATGGGTTCGCTCGATCCGCGCATGCGGGTGCGCGACATCATCGCCGAACCGCTGGGCCGCCGCGACCCGGACCGCGTCGCGGAGCTGCTGATCGCGGTCGGGCTGCCGCCCGATGCCGCCGGCCGGTACCCGCACCAGTTCTCCGGCGGGCAGCGGCAGCGCATCTCGATCGCTCGCGCGCTGGCGCCGCGGCCGCGGGTGCTCGTCGCGGACGAGCCGGTCAGCGCGCTCGACGTGTCGGTGCGCAAACAAATCCTCGACCTGCTCGCCGAACTGACCGAGCGGTTCGATCTGACGCTGGTGTTCGTTTCGCACGACCTCGCGGTGGTACGCCGGGTCTGCGACACCGTCGCCGTGATGCGGCGCGGCGAGCTGGTGGAGATGGGCGCGGTGGACCAGGTCTACGACGAACCGCGGCACCCCTACACGCGGGAACTGATCGCGGCGGCGCCGAACCTGCGTGCGGAACTGGCCAGGTTGCAGGGAGGACGATGATGTTCGATCCGTATCCCGACGGGCTGCCGGTCGGGCGGGAGTGGGTGTCCACACCGGACACCACGGAGATCCGGTTCCCGTTCGACGGCTCCGTGGTCGCGCGGGCCCCCGTCGGCACGGTGGAGCTGGCCCAGCTCGCGGTCAGCGAGGCGGTGCTGGTCGCGCGGGAGGTGGCGAAGCTGCCCTCGCACGTCCGGCGTGACGTCCTGCTGGGTGTGCACCGGTCGCTGGCCGAGTGGCGGGCGGAGCTGGAGGGGCTGCTGGTCGTGGAGACCGGCAAACCGCTCGTGGACTGCCGCGTCGAGGTGGCCCGCACGCTGGTGACCTGGCAGGCCGCGGCGGAGGAGGTCGCCCGGTTGCACGGCGAAACCGTGCCGCTGGACCTGCTGCCCGCCGGTGAGGGGCTGACCGGGTTCTGGGTGCGCAAGCCGATCGGGGTGGTGGTCGGCATCGCCGGGTTCAACTACCCGCTGCTGCTCGCCTCGCACAAGATCGCCCCGGCGATCGCCGCCGGCTGCCCGGTGATCGTCAAACCGGCACCGCAGACCCCGCTCACGACCCTGTGGCTGGTGCACCTCGTGCGGGAGTCCGCCGCGGCCGCGGGCGCGCCGCTGCCGATGGTCCAGCTGGTCACCGGCGATGCCGAGGTCGGATCCGCGCTGGTCACCGACCCGCGGATCGGTGCGGTGTCGTTCACCGGCTCGGCCGCCGTGGGACACCGGATCGCGAAGGACGCCGCGCCCCGCAAGACGTTGCTGGAACTGGGGTCGAACGCCGCGCTGGTGGTGGCCGGCGACGCCGACCTGGACGCCGCGGCCGACGCGGTGCTGCGCGGCGCGTTCTACGCGTCCGGGCAGGCGTGCATCTCGGTGCAGCGGCTGCTCGTGGTGGACGCGGTGGCGGAGGAGTTCACCGAGCGGTTGCTGTCCCGGCTGCCGGAGGTGGTCGCCGGCGATCCACGCGACGAGAAGACCCGGGTGTCCGCGCTGATCGACGAGCGGTCCACCCGCCGCGTCCTCGACTGGATCTCCGCGGCCGTCGCGGCGGGCGCGAAGGTGGCCGCGGGCGGCGAGGCGGTGGACGGGGTGATCCGGCCCACCGTGCTGACCGACGTACCCGACGGGGTGGACTGCTGGGACGAGGAGATCTTCGGCCCGGTCGTCTGCCTGCGCCGGGTGGCCGATGTGGACGAGGCGTTCGCGCAGGTCAACGCCTCCCGCTACGGACTGCACGCCAGCGTGTTCACCGGATCCCTGCGGACCGCCGTGCGGGCGATCGACGAGCTGGAGGTGGGCGGCGTGGTGGTCAACGAGGTGCCCGGGTTCCGGTCCGACACCATGCCCTACGGCGGCGTGAAGGACTCCGGCATCGGACGCGAGGGTCCGCGGTTCGCGATCGACGAGCTGACCGTGACCCGGATGGCGGTGATCCGCGCGTGAACTACGAGAAGCTGTTCCGGCTCGACGGCAAGCGGGCCGTGGTGCTCGGCGCGGGCAGCGGCATCGGCCGCGAGTCGGCGCTGGCCCTGGCCGCGCACGGGGCCGAGGTCGTGTGCGCCGACCGCAACCCCGGCGCGGCGGGGGAGACCGCCCGGGAGACCGGCGGCCGGTCCTACGAGATCGACGTGCTCGACCCCGCGGCCGTGGAGCGCGCGGCGGCCGAGCTGGGCGAGGTCGACGTGGTCGTGCTGACCGCGGCCACCAACGTGCGCAAACGCCTGCTGGACTACCGGCGCGAGGAGTTCGACCGGGTGGTCGCGCTCAACCTCGGCGCGACGTTCGACGTCGTCCGGGCCTTCGGGGCGGGCATGGTCGAGCGCGGCCGCGGCAGCATCATCGGGTTCTCCTCGATCCGCGGCACCACCGTCGAACCGGGCCAGGGGCCCTACGCGGCGACCAAGGCGGGGCTCGTGCAGCTGTTCCGGACTGCGGCGGCCGAGTTCGGACCGTCCGGGGTGCGGGTCAACGCGATCGCGCCCGGCGTGGTCGAGACGCCGCTGACCGAGCAGATCAAGGCCAGCCCGGACTGGTACGCCGCGTACGCCGGCAAGAGCGCGCTGGGCCGGTGGGCCAAGGCGTCCGAACTGGCCGGCGCCGTCGTCTACCTGGCCTCCGACGCCGCGAGCTTCGTCACCGGTGCGGTGCTGGCCGTCGACGGGGGCTGGACCGCGGTGGACGGCCGCTTCACACCGCCGGAATGAGAGGGGACCAGCCCGTGGAGTTGACCGCGCTGTCCGCGACCGACCTGCTCGCCGCCTACCGCGCCGGAACGCTGTCCCCGGTCGAGGCCACCGAGGCGGTGCTCGCCCGCATCGACGCGCTCGAACCGGCGCTGCACGCGCTCTACGCCTACGACCCGGGGCGGGCACGGGAGGCGGCCAAGGCATCGGAGCAGCGGTGGGCCGCGGGGGAGGCTGGGCCGCTGGACGGCGTGCCCCTCACCCTCAAGGAGAACATCGCGACGAAGGGCACGCCGGTGCCGCTGGGCACGGCGGCGACCGAGCTGGTCCCGGCACCGGCCGATGCGCCCGCCGCCGCGCGCGTCCGCGAGGCCGGCGCGGTGCTGCTCGCCAAGACCACGATGCCCGACTACGGGATGCTGACCTCCGGGTTGTCCAGCTTCCACCCGGCGAGCCGCAACCCGTGGGACGTCTCCCGCACGCCCGGCGGGTCGAGCGCGGGCGCCGCCGCGGCGGCCGCCGCCGGATACGGGCCGCTGCACGTCGGCACCGACATCGGCGGCTCGATCCGGTTGCCGGCCGGCTGGTGCGGGCTGGTCGGGCTCAAGCCGAGCTTCGGGCGCGTCCCGGTCCACCCGCCGTTCCCCGGACGGGTCGTCGGCCCGCTGACCCGCACGGTCGCCGACACCGCGCTGCTGATGGGCGTGCTGTCCGCGCCGGACAACCGCGACCACCTGAGCCTGCCCCCGGCGGAGATCGCCTGGACCCAGCTCGATCTGGACGTCACCGGCCTGCGGCTGGGGTTGCAGCTCGACGCCGGCGTCGGCCTGCCGGTCGAGGACGACGTGCGCGCCGCCGTGCTCGACGCGGCCCACCGGTTCGAGGCCGCCGGCGCGGTCGTCGAACCGGTCGAACCGTTCCTGACCAGGGAGATGCTGGACGGGCTCGACGACTTCTGGCGGGTGCGGGCGTGGTGCGACATCAGCGGCCTGCCGCCGGAGCGGCAGGCGCTCGTGCTGCCCTACATCGCGGCCTGGGCGCAGGGCGGCGCCGAAGTCTCCGGGGTCGCGGCCTACCGCGGTTTCGCGCAGATGGACGCGATCAGCGTCGCCGCGCTGCGGGCCGTCGACGGCTTCGACTTCGTGCTGTCCCCGACCTGCCCGGTGTCGGCGCCACCCGCCGGGTGGGCGAGCCCGACCAACGACCCCGCGCGGCCGTTCGAGCACATCGCGTTCACCGTGCCGTACAACATGTCCGGACAGCCGGCGGTATCGCTGAACTGCGGTTATACGAGTGCCGGCCAGCCGGTCGGGCTGCAGATCGCCGGACGCAGGTTCGACGACCTCGGGGTGCTCCAGCTGGCGGCGGTGTTCGAACGGATTCGTGACCCACAGCGGTTTCCGGGGGTGTGATTAAGCGCCATCTGCGGGACCATCGGGACATGCGGATGGTGTACACCGGAGCGGACGAGGAAGAGTTCATCGACGCCCGGCAGCGGTTGCTCGTCGAACTGGACGCGTGGTCGCAGATGCGGCAACGGGTGGTCGACCCGGTCGTGGCCGGGGCGATGCTGGACTTCCGGTTCGAACGGGACGGACTGCTCGGCCGCTGGACGCGCGACATCCTCCGCAACGCGTTGCTGGTGTGGTTCCCGCGCAAGGTCGTGCTCCTCGATCCGCACTCCTCGGCCGTGCTGTCCACGGTGGAGGCGCTGATGGACTTCTTCGAGGACGCCGACCTGCTGGACGAGCGCAGTGAGCAGCCGCTGGTGCTGCGGACCTACCTGACGGCGATCGCGGACCGGTTCGACGCGGCGATGAACGAGCCGGCCAACTTCGGGCTGGCCAAGTTCTGGGCCGTCGCGATGGCCGAGCACGGCATCGACCCGATGAACGAGGTCGCCGCGCAGGCGTTCATCGACCGGGTGCGCCGCGGGGAGGTCGAGGTCGACCAGGCGCTGCTGCACGACCTGGCCTACCGCCACTACCAGGGCGACCCGGATGCGGAGACGGCGGCGGCGTCCCCGGTGTTCCCGCTCGCCTCACCCGAACGGCTCGCCGCGGAGGCCGAGGTGACGGCCGTGGTGCCGCAGCTGCGCCGGTTCGCCGACTGGGTCGGGGAGGGGCGCGACCTGGCCGAGATCAGCGCGCCGGCCGAGTTCGTCACGATGGCCAAGCGCGCCGGGATCGTACGCTTGTACCGGGGGCGGCTGGTGCGGGTGAAGAAGGCGGCGCGACGGCTGGGCGACCCGGTCGAGCTGTGGCGGGCGGCGGTGACGTCGGTCCTGGGCAACCCGCTCGCGGCGGAGATGGTCACCGAGCTGGCCACCGAGCCGGCGACGATCCCGATGCTGGTCGAGATGCTGGGTGGGGACGGCGCCACGATCCTGCGCGTCGTGCACCGGCTCGTCGAGTACGGGCTGGTGGAGATCTTCCCGGCGGGCGAGGAGCACTACGACGACCTGCTCGACTTCGCGGGCGTGGACTACCTCGACGAGGTGCCCGAGGAGGAACGGCAGGTGGTGCGGTTGCTGCCGCTCGGCGTGCAGGCGGCGTACGAGTTGCGCGTCGCCGAGGGCGAGCCGGTGCTGACCGTCACCGACCTGGCGGAGGAAACGGCGGAGGTCCTGTTCGCGCGCCTGGCGCCGCTGGACCCGCAGGTGCTCGACGAGGGCGCGGCGACGTGGTTGCGGGCACGTGATCCGGAACGCGCGATCGTCGAACTGTCCGCGCTGGCCCGCCGCACCGACGACTTCGAACACCGGATGCTCACGTTCCGCCTGCTGGCCCGGCTCGGCGGCGAGGGCGTGGCCGCGATCGCCGCGCTCCGGGACCATTCCGCGGCCGGCCCGGCCGCGCTCGCCTGGCTGTTCGACGCGGGGCTGATCGATCGCAGCGAGGTCGCCGGCTACGAGCGGACGTACAGCAAAGTGGACCTCCTGGCGGCGGACATCCGCACCGAGGGCCGGGAGAAGGCACTGGCCGACTTCGCCTCCCAGCCGCGGCCCGACCAGCTGCTGTTCCTGGCGGGCGCGACGATCTGCGGGCACCCCAGCGCCCGGGAGGTGCTGGAGTCGGTCGTGGTGGCGCATCCGGACCGGGCGGTGTCCAATGCGGCGCGCAAGGCGCTGGACTGGCTGCACGACGAGCCGTTCTGAGCGAATCCGCTCACCGCGTCCGGTGAGGACTCGCTTCTGACCTTGTTCCAGCGGCCGGGTGCGGGTGGCCGCACTACGCCTTCGCGGCGATGGCCTCCGCCAGTGCCAGGATCCGCTGCGCGTTGTCCACGTGCAGGTTTTCGATCAAGCGCCCGTCGACGGTCGCCACACCGCGACCCGCGGCCTTCGCCTCGGCGAACGCGGTGATGATCTTCCGCGCCCTGGCGACCTCCTCCTCCGACGGCGCGAACACCCGGTTGCACGGCTCGATCTGGCCCGGGTGGATCAGCGTCTTGCCGTCGAAGCCGAACTGGCGTCCCTGCCGGCACTCCGCTTCGAAGCCGTCCAGGTCCGGCACGTCGTTGTAGACACCGTCCAGGATGACCTTGCCCGCGGCCCGCGCGGCCAGCAGGCACAGCGACAACCCGCCCAGCAGCGGCGCCCGGCCGGGGACGAATTCCGCGTGCAGCTCCTTGGCCAGGTCGTTCGTGCCCATCACCAGCACGGTCAGCCGTTCGCTGGCGGACGCGATCTCCTCCGCGTGCAGCATCGCAACGGGGGTCTCGACCATCGCCCAGATCTTGGTGTGGTCGGGCGCTCCGGACAGTTCCAGGGCGCGCTCGATGTTGTGCACCTCCGCCGCGGAGTTGATCTTCGGTACGACCACCGCCGCCGGACCGGCTTGCGCCGCGGCCCGCAGGTCCGCGTCGTGCCACTCGGTGTCCAGGCCGTTCACCCGGATGGTCACCTCGCGGCTGCCGTAGGAACCGGACGCGGCCGCCGCGCACACGCGTTCCCGCGCCGCGTCCTTCGCGTCGGGGGCGACCGCGTCCTCCAGGTCCAGGATCAGCGCGTCCGCCGGCAGCGTTTTCGCCTTCTCCAGCGCCCGCTCGTTCGCGCCCGGCATGTACAACACGGACCGGCGCGGCTTCACGTCACTCATGCCAGTGCTTCCTTCGTCGCCTCGTCGTACGCCCGCTTCAGCTCAGGGTCGCGCTCGGCCAGCTTGTCGGCCAGTTCGGCGACCACCCGGCACTGCTTGACCGAGGCGTCGTCCTGCATCTTCCCGTCGATCATGACCGCGCCGGTGCCGTCGCCCATCGCGGCGATCACCTTCCGCGCCCACGCCACGTCGCCTGGCTCCGGTGAGAACACCCGCTTCGCGATGTCGATCTGCGCGGGGTGCAGCGACCAGGCGCCGACACAGCCGAGCAGGAACGCGTTGCGGAACTGGTCCTCGCACGCGACCACGTCGCGGATGTCGCCGAACGGCCCGTAGTAGGGGAGGATCCCGTGCATGGCGCACGCGTCGACCATCCGCGCCACCGTGTAGTGCCACAAGTCCTGCTGGTAGGTGGCGCGCCCCGCGTGCAGGTCCGCGCCGACGGGGTCGGTACGCACGAGGTAGCCGGGGTGGCCGCCGCCGACGCGGGTGGTCTTCATCCGCCGGCTCGCCGCGAGGTCCGCCGGGCCGAGCGAGATGCCCTGCATGCGCGGGCTCGCCCCGGCGATCTCCTCGACGTTCGCCACCCCGCTCGCGGTCTCCAGGATCGCGTGCACCAGCAGCGGTTTCCCGAGTCCCGCACGGGCCTCCAGCTGCGCCAGGAGCCGGTCGACGTAGTGGATGTCCTGCGCGCCCTCGACCTTCGGCACCATGATCACGTCGAGCTTGTCGCCGATCTCGCCGACCAGGGTGATCAGGTCGTCCAGCACCCACGGCGAATCCAGGCTGTTGATGCGGGTCCACAGCTGCGTCGACCCGAAGTCGTGCGCCTTCGCGATTTCCACCAGGCCGCGGCGCGCGGCCTCCTTGCGGTCGGCGCGCACCGCGTCCTCGAGGTTGCCGAGCAGCACGTCGACCTTCGTCGCGAGCCCGGGGACCTTCGCGGCCATCTTCTCGTTGCCCGGGTCGAAGAAGTGGATCATCCGCGACGGCAGCGCGGGGATCTCGCGGACGGGATCCGGCGCCCCCACGGCGAGGGGCGCGAAGAAGTCCTTCGGCGAGCGCATCGGTCCTCCCTTGGCACGGGCGATGTAACCCGTCAGTAACCCTAACCACGAACCCGGGGGAACCGCTGCGGTGAAACTCACCTCGGAGTGAGGTGCTGACGCGTGACTGGGTGGTGCCGGGATACACCGAACTCCACCGGCTGGGTGCCGGCGGCTTCGGCGAGGTCGTGCTGGCGCGGCACGAGGCGTCGGGCGTGTTCGCCGCGATCAAGTACCTGTTCGGGCAGCACCTCGGCGACCCGGAGCGGCTGGCGGCCTTCCGGCGCGAGGCCGAGATGCTGAGCCGGGTGCGCAGTCCGCACATCGCCCGGCTCCACGAGTTCTACGAGGGCCCGCACGGCGCGGCCATTGTGATGGAGGCCATCTCCGGCGTTTCGCTGCACGAGGTGCTCGCCCGCGACGGCGTGCTGTCACCCGAATCGGCGCTGGCGGTGCTGAAGGGCTCACTGCTCGGGCTCGCCGACGCGCACCGGGCCGGCGTCGTGCACCGCGACTACAAGCCGACGAACGTGCTGGTCGGGCCGGGCCGGGAGAGCAAGCTGGTGGACTTCGGTGTCGCCACGCTCGCCGGGCGGGCCGGTCTGCCGGTGGGCACGCCGTCCTACATGGCGCCCGAGCAGTGGCGGGGCGCGCCGGCGAGCCCGGCCACCGACGTCTACGCGGCGACGTGCGTGTTCTTCCAGACCGTCACCGGCAGGCAGCCCTACGCCGGCACGACCACCGCTGAACTGCAGGACCTGCACGAGCACGCGCCGGTGCCGGCGAACGCCGCGCCGGCCCCGGTCCGCGGCCTGATCACCCGCGGTATGGCGAAGGACGCCGACCGGCGGCCGGTGACGGCGGCCGAGTTCGTCGCCGAGCTGGAGAATGCGGCCATCGCCGGGTACGGGCCGGACTGGGAACAACGCGGGCTGGGCCGGCTGGCGCAGCGGGCCGGCGCGCTGCTCGCGTTGTCACCGCTCGCGCTGCTCGGCGCCGGGACCGCGGCCGCGCCGGGTGCGGCGAGCGGGCTGGCGGCGGTCGGCACCGGGATGGGCCTCGGCGCGAAGATCGGGGTCGCGCTCGCCGCCGTCGCGGTCGGTGCCGGTGCCGTGGCCGGCACGATCGCGGTGCTCGGCCACACCGACACGCCGCCACCGGTCGCCGCGGCGCCCGCAGTGCCTCCAGTGCCCGCGGCCGGGCAGCAGGGCGCGATGCAGGTGAGCCTGGAGACCCGCCGGGAAGCGGCCACCGGCCCGGCCTTCCACGTGGACGCGCAGTACGTGCACGTCAGCGGCATGCGCGATCAGGCACTGCAGGACCGGATCAACGCGCAACTGGTGAAACCGCTCGACGACTTCACCGGCTACGTCCACGCCGGCCTGGCCGACCCCGCCGAGGATCCCGCCATCACCGCCAAGGCGGAGTTCCACCGCCGGACCGACCGGGTGCTGTCGGTGCGTTACGACCTGATGGTCGCGTCGAGCCAGTTCGGCAACCACGGCGGGTACACCACGCTGTGGCTCGACGTCGACCTGCGGACCGGCAAGTTGATCACCCCCGCCGACGTGTTCGCCGGCATCGCCGGCAGCCAGACCGCGATGAGCGAGCTGGAGTCGCGGATCCTGCGGATGACGCCGGGCGGGTACTGCGACGGCAGCCCGCCCCTCGGCGAGCGCGTGCCGCTGGCTCCCCGCGACCTGCGTCCGTGGGGTGTCCTCGACACCCCGGCGCTCCAGGTGGGGTTCCGGGAGGACGCCGTCGTGTTCGGCATCAGCACCGACGCGCGCGGCTACCCGATGGCGTGCGGGTACCACGAGGTCGCCGTCGCCTACTCCGACGTGGCCGACCTGATGACCCCGCTGGGCCGGGAACTCCTGTCGTGACCCGCACGTTGTCCATAGTGGAACGTGAAACTGATTGCGCCGTTTGGCGGTACGGAATACCGTGACGCGATGTCGCTCAGCGACTCGTCACCCATTCGGAAGCAGGGTCGGGCTGAAGTCCGCTTACCGCTCATCGACCGGTCACCGACCGCTGAGCGCCGCCGATCGCAGGCGCTCTCGTTGACCGCAGATCAACCGCGCCGCCCCTGGTACCTCTGTCCTGTGCCTCTTTCCCGGAGGCACCGGCAGGGGAATCAGCGGTAAGAGGAGGCGGATCGTGGCGGTTACACCAGGGCACACCGGAAACTCGGTGGTGGCCGGGGGGCGTTCGTTCCCCACCCGTGTGGTTCCGCCCGTCGAACTCCCGGCCAGTGTCAGCGTGCTGGCCCGCGACGCCGCCGCCCAGCTGGGCTGGCACGGCGTCGTCCTGCCCGAGGTGACGATGCTCGGCCGCCGCGTGTGCGTCGTCGCCCGGCTGCGCACGGACACCCACGCCGAGCGGATCGCGATGGGTGTCGGCCCGGTGACCGACCGCGCGACGGTCGCCACCTGGACCTGGCCCGAGTTCGCCCCGACCGCCCCGGCCCCGGCCGCGGAGATCGTCGGTGTCCTCGCCGTGACCCGGCACTGGCGCACCGGGATGGCCGCCGCCGTGCCGTTCAGCCGCTACGGCGAGGCGGCCATGGTGCTGCCCTCCTCGGCCGTGCTCAGCCGCGACTACCTCGACAACTGCCTGCCGCGCGCCCGTTCCTACGGGGTGGCCGTGGTCTCCGCCGACGAGGACGCGCGGGTGGACCTCGACCTCGACGTGCGCCGCGAGCGCATCCTCCTGCCCGAGGACGGCGTGTCCCGCTGGGTCAACGAAATGGTCTACGAGCAGCTGCTGGCTTCCTACGACCTGCCGGTGGCCTGACCGCCGCCTAGAGTCGGTTCCATGCGCGTCGTCATCGCCGGGGGACACGGCAAGATCGCCCGTCACTTCGAGCGGCTGCTGGCCAGTTCGGGCGACCAGGCGGTCGGCATCATCCGCAACGTCGAGCAGGCGCCCGCGCTGCGGGACCTCAGCGCCGAACCGGTCGTGCTCGACCTGGAGTCCGCGGCCGTCGACGAGGTCACCGAGGTGCTGACCGGGGCCGACGCGGCGGTGTTCGCCGCGGGTGCCGGTGCGGGCAGCGGGGCTGCCCGCAAGGAGACCGTCGACCTCGGCGCCGCGAGGTTGTTCGCCGAAGCCGCCGAGCGCGCCGGTGTCCGCCGTCACATCCAGATCGGTTCGATGAACGTGGACCGGCCCGCCCGCCCCGGAACCGACGAGGTGTTCGCGGCGTACCTGCGGGCGAAGAAGGCGGCCGAGGACGACCTGCGCTCGCGTGATCTGGATTGGACCGTCCTGCGCCCGGGCCGGCTCACCGACGAACCCGCGATCGGCGAGGTCCACCTGGCGGACACGGTGGACTACGGCGAAATCCCGCGCGAGGACGTGGCCGCGGTGCTGGTGGCGCTCCTGGAGGAGGCGCGCAGCTTCCGCCGCACGCTGGAACTGGTGACCGGCAACACACCTGTCGACGAGGCGATCACTCGCTTGTAGACCGGGAAAAGCCGATCCGCTCGTAGTGGTGCGTTACCGTGCTGTGCGGGAGGTGGTTGGCGATGTCCGGGGGTTACACGGTGGACACCGACGCCGTGCGCGGCGTCGTGAGCAAGTTCGACGATCCCGCGAACAGGCTCGAGGATGTCGGCAGGGCGCTCGAGGCCGCGCTGCAGAGCGCCGGCGAGTGCTGGGGTGACGACGAGGCGGGAAAGGCGTTCGCCAACGACTACTCGCCGTGTGTGCCCGACACCACCAAGTTCTTCGCCGAGCTCGCCAAGGGGATCCGCAGCTTGAAGAAGAGCGTCGAAACCGCGATGGATGACTACGACAAGCACGAGGTGAAAACGCTCAAGTCCATGCCGGGCACGGAGCTGACCTAGTGGCGATCGAGATCCCGGACTGGCTCAAGCCGCTGGCCTCGATCGTGGCCGGTCAGGAGTGGCCGGAGGGCAACGAGGACCTGTTGCGCGTGCTGCGTGACGGCTGGGCCGCGGCGGCCCAGGGGGCCGCCGACGTGCAGCGCGCCTTCGTGACGTTGATGGAGCAGACGCCCAACCCGCCGGACGGGAAGGTCATGTGGACGGGCGACGGCGCCAAGGCCTTCATGGACGACGCGAAGAAGTTCGTCGAGGGCGACAAGGCCCACTTCCCGTCCCTGCAGAAGGTGTGCCAGGCGCTCAGCGACGCCTGTGGCGACGCGGCGAACGAGGTCGAGTACGGCAAGCTGATGATCATCGCGACGCTGATCATCACGGCTGCGTTCATCGCGTACGCCCTCGCGATGGCCGCGATCACCTTCGGCGGGTCGTCAGCCGCCATCCCCGTCGCGCAGGCCGGTGCGCGCGCCGCGATCCAGCAGATCTTCCGGATGCTGGTCCAGAAGCTGATGACGATGGGCGTCAAGGGCGTCGCGATGGCGGTGCTCAAGCAGATCGCCGTCAACATGGGCATCTCACTGGCCCTGGATGCCGGCATCCAGGGCTACCAGATGGCCGAGGGCAACCGCAAGGACTGGGACGAAGGCAAGACGAAGGACGCGGCGGTCGGTGGTGCGGTCGACGGGGTGGTCAGCGCGGCGAGCCTCGGCATCGCGAAGGGCGCCACCCGGGGCGTGTCGAGCACCGCGGGGCAGCTGCTCGACGCGTCCGTCCGCGGTGGTGTCCGCGGCGCCCTCGAAGGTGTGGCGAGCACGGTCGGGCAGGCTGCCGTCACCGGTGATCTCGACAAGTTGTCTGCGAAGGACATCGCCTACGGTGCCTCCGGCGGTGTGTTCGGCGGTGCGTCGGACCTGGAGACCGGCGGTGTGCAGGGCCATGTTCGTTCGCGGGTCGCCGACATGCGCACGCTGGGCGAAGACATACCGGACGGCGGTCCGCGCGTGGATGGCTCCGGCGGCGGTGCGCCCCCGGCGCTCGGGCCCGCCAGTCCCCGAGGTGGCGATCAGGGCGGCTCCGGTGGTCCGGGCACCGGTTCTCCCGGCGCTGCTGGCAACTCCGGCGGCGGTGGACCGGCCCAGCCGCCGCGCCAGCCCGCACCCGACGACTACGTGTCCCGGCAGTCCGCGTCGACGATCGACGACCTCGCCGCGCGCACCGCGTACGCTCCGTCCGAGCCGGGCTGGGTACAGGGCTCGCCCGCGCCGGCCGCGCCGCAGTCCTTCGGGCCGGCCGGCAGCGGTGGGCCGGTGAACCCGCCAGCTCAGCCCGCCGGTTCCGCCGGCGCCCCGGCGTCCCCGGCACAGCCCAGGGCACCTTTCGGCGGCGCCGAGCGGATGGGCGGGACCGCCTCCGGTGGCGCTGCGAACTCAGCCTCCCCCACACCCGGCCGTGCCCCGTCCGTGCCGGAGGGCGGTGCGCCTGTCCGCACCCCCGACGGCCACGGCCGTACACCGTCCACATCGGAGGGACCGCCGGGCCGGGCCACCGGCGCGCCAGCGGATGCCGGTACGCCGCGGAGTCACAGCGGCGCTCCGGATCCGGCGCGCGCACCGGGGCCGAACACCCCGCCGACGCATCACCCCGGCGCCTCGGCCGGAAGCACCCACACCGCGCCGCGCACGGACAGGGGGCCGGTGCCGCCGCACGGGACCGCAGCACCACGGACGGGCAGCCCACCGGAAACCCGGGCCGACGGTCCGTCACCCCATCACGGCGCCCCGCCACCGCGCGCCGGCCATCGGCCCGCTCAGCCGGCGTGGACGCACGGAACGCCGGCTCCACGGCCGGACCATCCCCCGGCCCAGGGCCGCCCGGACGGGCCGCCCAGCCGGCCGCCGGAGAACGCGGCCCCGCGGTGGGGGTCGTCCGCCCCGGCCCACACCCCGCCACCGCCGCACCCGGTGGCTCCGCCACCACCGGCTGCGCCGCACACCCCGGCCTCGCCGCACCACCCCACCTCGCTACCGCCGTCCTGGCTCCAGCCGCCACCGGCCACCCCGCCGCGCGCGCCGGAGCCGCCGCACCACGCGGTCGCGCCCCGGACCGCCCAGCCCGCGGACCTGCGCAGCCGGCCGGATCCGGCCAGCCACCGTCCGGCGGATCCGCCGGACGTTCCGCGGCACTACTTCCCGGACAACTCCGCGACCCCCGGTCCGGAGCCGGACACACCGGTTCCCGGCGAGCACGGCGAGGCGCGGGAACCGGACACCCCGCCCGACTACGACACCATGCCGCGGCTCGAGGACCTGTTCCCGGACGAGGGCGTCTCCTTGAACGAGGACGCCGCGCGCGACGCCTTCGGCGCGGTCTACGACCGGCAGTACGGCGATTACCGCATCGAGGTCACCGGTGTCACCGGAGGTGCCGCCCACCTCACCGTGCAGGGCGCCATCTTCGACGTGCACGGCAGGGAGGTGGGCGGGTTCCGCCGGACCTTCAGCCGCTACGGCGAGGACCGGTTCGTGGTCGAGCACTCCTCGCTGAACCTGCGGCGGGCCGTACAGGGGCAGGGGCTCGCCGCGATGTTCAACCGGGACATGGAGGGCTACTACCGGCGCAACAACGTGGAGTTCATCCACCTCAAGGCGAACAGCGACGTCGGCAGCTACACCTGGGCCCGCGCGGACTACGAGTTCTCCCACCACCGGGACGTCCAGCAGACGATCATGCCCCGCCTCCGTGCGGGCATCGCCGAGGCCAAGGCCGTGCTTGCGCAGATGCAGGCGGAGCACCAGCGGCTGACGGAGAGCCAGGACTTCGCCGGCCAGCGGCGAGCCGGTGAGCTGGAGCGGCGGATCCGGTGGCACCAGAGCGAGCTCCGGCAGGCCCAGGACATCCTGCGCACCCTCGGCGAAGCCGAGGACACGAACCACCCCGGCTACCCCCGCCCGCGCGAGATCGCGGACCTCTTTCGGCCGCCCCACCTCGACGGCGCGCAGAGCAGGAACGTCTTCTGGATGGGCAAGATCGTGTTGATGGAGCCCGGCGCCGGCATGAGGAATCCGGTCGAATGGCACGGCAGGAAGTACCTGGGATGACGCAGGAGAGCATGGAGATCGCCGGGTGGCCCGCTGACGAGGCCCGCCGCCGGGCGAGGAAGATGTCGGACTGGCACTACGAGTGGACGATGCGGCACGTGGACCGGGCCCCGTTCGGCCTGGAGCAGCGGCCGGAGGGAACCGACTACAACCTGCACCACCTCGAGGTCGACCCGCCTGCGGACGCGGAGGCCGAGTACTTGCAGCGCCAGCGGGAGATCATGCTGGCCGACCACCGCACCGGGCAGCGGCTCCGCGGGCAGCCGGGCATCGAGAGCCGTTTCCTCGGCGCGGTTTTCGCGGCTGCACTCGGCGATGCGATGGGCCACCGGGTCAGCGCGGTGGGCGCCGAAGCGCTGCGACACCACAGCGCGCGGTGGTTCACCGAGCCGGTGTTCCCCAACGGCGTCGCGATGGTCTCGGCGAACACGCAGCTCATGTTGTTCACCGCCGAGTCTCTGATCGGTCCGCATGCCGCCGACCGGGCCACTCCCGGCCCGCCGCTCACGACGAACCCGGCGATGCACGTGACCCTGGGATACCGGCGCTGGGCGGTCACCCAGGGATTCCCGCCCGACGACCTGTTCGGCCCCCTGCCGCACGAGTACCGCAACACCGGCTGGCTCGTGCGGCACCGGGACATGTTCGACCGGCGGTCCGCCGACGACACCCTCGCCACGATGCTGATCCGGCACGCGCGCGAGGAGCAGGACATCGCGCGCTGCCTCGGACCCGGGTGCGTCGCACGTAGCGTGCCCCTCGCGTTGTGGTCGGACGATCCTGCGCTCGGCTTCAAGGTCGGCGTCGACAGCGCTCGCCTCACCCATCCCCGGCCGGACGATCACCTGGCCACAGGGGCATTCGTCGTTCTGCTGCAACAGCTCCTGCGGGGACAGCCGTTGCCGGCGGCCATCGCCGCGGCCCGGCGGGTGAACCAGCCCGAAGCCGCGCCGGTGATCCAGGCCATCGACGCCGCGATCGAACTCGCCCGCACCGTCGAGGCACCGGCGTCACCGGAGCAGCTGACCGAAACCTTCGGCGGGATCACCACCGGCGCGCAGGCGCTCGGCGCCGCGGTGTACGCGGTCGTCGTCACCGACTACGTGCGGGAAACCTTGTCCGTCGCGACGAATCACGATGGGGACACCGCCGCGACCGGCATGCTGGCCGGCGCGCTCGCCGGTGCCCGGTGGGGTATCGAGACCGTGCCGCGCGGCCTGCTCGCGGCGCTCGACCTGTACGAGGTCATCGAGGTACTGACGCGGGATCTGCTCGTGGAGTTCGGACCGCGAGCGCCGCAGGATCCACTGTGGATCCGTCGCTACTGGCACGACTGAAGCGGTCCCAGCACACGGTCCACATAGGAGTTGCGGAACACGCCAGCCGGGTCGCAGCGGTGCGCCACCTTCACGAAGTCGTCGAAGTGCGGGTGGCGCTCACGCAACACGGCAGCGTCCAGCGTGTGCATCTTGCCCCAGTGCGGACGGCCCCCGACCGCCGCGACGATCGACTCGAAGCCGGCGAAGTACTCGCGATAGGGCATCCCGGTGAACTGGTGGATCGCGATGTAGGCGGAGTCCCTGCCGCAGGCGGTGGACAGCCAGATGTCGTCCGCCGCGGCGACCCGCACCTCGACCGGGAACGCCACCGGGGTCTCCAGCCGCGGCACCAGAGCCCGCAACTCGCGCAGCACCTCGTGCACGGACTCCCGCGGCACCGCGTACTCCGACTCCACGAACCGCACACCGCGCTGCGTCACGAACACGCGGTGCGAGGTGTCGGAGTACTCGCGCGCGGACAGCACCGACGACGCGAACCGGCCGAGCGGCCGCACCAGTCGCGGCATCGCGCGCCCGATCCGGCACAACGCGCCGAACGCGAGGTTCTCCATGATGTCGTAGTCGAAGAACTGCCGGGCCCGGCTCAACGGCCGCTTCACTTCGCCCGCCGGCAGCCGGTTGTTGCGCTTGACCAGCGCGTTCTTCCCGTACGGGAACCAGTAGAACTCGAAGTGGTCGTTCTCCGCGGCGAAGGTGTCGAAGCCTTCGAGCACCTGTTCCAGCGGTTCCGGGCGTTCCTGCGCGGCGAGCGCGAAGGCCGGTTCGCACTGGAGGGTCACGTGCGTGATCACTCCGAGGGCGCCCAGCCCGACCCGGGCGGCGGCGAACAGGTCGGGTTCGCGGTCGGCCGAACAGGTGACCACCGATCCGTCGGCCAGCACGAGTTCCAGCTGGACGATCTGCGTGGCCAGCCCGCCCAGGCGCGCGCCGGTGCCGTGGGTCCCGGTCGACACCGCTCCCGCGATGGTCTGCGCGTCGATGTCGCCGAGGTTGCTCAGCGCCAGCCCGAGCCCGTCCAGCTCGGCGTTGAGCCGGCGGATCGTGGTGCCGGACCGCACGGTGACGTGATGGGTGCCGGCGTCGGCGGCGGCGATGCCGGTCCACCCGCGGAGGTCGATGGCGTCCGAGTCGGCGACCGCGATCGGCGTGAACGAGTGTCCGCTGCCCCAGGCGCGGACGCGACGGCCGTGGGCGGCCACGCCGGTGACGACCTCGGCGATCTCGGCGGCGCTGCGCGGAGTGTGGACGCGCTGCGGGTCCGCGCTCGCGGTACCCGCCCAGTTCTGCCAGCGGTTCATGAAGTGCTCACCCGTCCGTGTGGAGTGCCGACACCGTAGGTGAAGAGGTTTCGCGTTTCAAGGGGTTCTGACGTACGGTCCTGGCATGAAGGCGACCGCGACCACGTACGACACGGCGACGAAGGACCTCGATCCGCCGCTCGCCGTCGTCGACCTGGCCGCATTCGACGCCAACGCCGCCGACCTGGTCCGGCGCGCCGCGGGTGTGCCGGTCCGTCTGGTCAGCAAGTCCGTGCGCTGCCGCTTCCTGATCGAACGCGCCCTCGCCACGCCCGGGTTCGCCGGCCTCATGTGCTACTCGCTGGCGGAGGCTCTCTGGCACGCCCGCCTGGGCACGAGCGACGACATCCTGGTCGCGTACCCGACGGCCGACTTCGCCGCGCTGCGTGCCCTCGCGGCCGACGACCGGGCCCGCGCGACGATCACGATCATGGTCGACTCGACCGCGCACCTGGACCTCGTGGCCTCGGCAACCGGTCACGACCACCCGGAGATCCGGGTGTGCCTGGAGCTCGACGCATCCTGGCGGCCGCTGCCGTTCCTGCACGTCGGAACGCGGCGCTCCCCGGTGCGCAGCCCGCGGCAGGCCGCGGCCCTGGCTCGGGAGATCACCGCGCGGCCGGGGTTCCGGCTCACCGGGCTGATGGCCTACGAGGGTCAGATCGCCGGGCTCGGCGATGCCACCGGTGGCCACGTCGCCGACGTCCTGGTGCGCTGGATGCAGCGCCGGTCGTCGGCCGAGCTGTCCGGCCGCCGCGCGGCGGCGGTGGCGGCGGTGCGGGAGGTCGCCGACCTGGAGTTCGTGAACGGTGGTGGCAGCGGCAGCATCGAGCTGACCCGTGCCGAACAGGTGGTCACGGAGGTCGCGGCCGGCTCGGCGCTCATCGGTTCCACGCTCTTCGACGGGTACTCGCGGTTCCGTCCACAGCCCGCGCTTCTGTTCGCGCTCCCGGTTGTCCACAAGCCCACGCGCGGCATCGCCACGCTCTACTCGGGCGGCTTCGTGGCGTCCGGACCCGTCTCCGCGACCCGCCTGCCGTCGCCCTGCCTGCCGGCGGGTCTGCGGCTGCTGCCCTTCGAGGGCGCCGGGGAGGTGCAGACGCCGGTGACCGGCAAAACCGCCCGCGAACTGCGGATCGGCGACCGGGTGTGGATGCGCCACGCCAAGGCCGGTGAGCTCGCCGAGCGATTCAGCGAGTACCACGTCCTGGTGGACGGGCGGGTGGCGCGCGTCGTCCCGACCTACCGCGGCGAGAACCAGAGCTTCGGCTGACTTGTCCACATGTCCACACCCCTGTGGACAATCCAGGTGGGCGTCTGCGGAACTGATGCGTGGCGGCCGGATCATTCCCCCAGGCGCGAAGCCAGGTAACCCTTGATGAGGTGCTTCGTCTCGCCGACGATCTCCGGGTCACCGTCGGGGTCGCGGTGGAAGGCCAGCTTGAGCAGCCCGTCCGCGGCCTCGATCGCGACCGTCATCGCCAGCGACAGGCGCGGTGCGTTGAGGTCGATGTACTTGGCGATGAGATCGGCCAGCGAGTCCGCGATGACCCGGTTGTTGTCCCGGCTGTCGTCGAGCAGCTGGCGGTCCACCACGTCGCCGAAGTGCACCTTGGCGAACCCCGGCACGGTCCGGTGCATCTCCAGGTAGATGTCCAGCACGGAGTCGACCACGTCCCACCAGTGCCGCGGGTCCTCGCGGGTCAGCCGCTCGCTCACCGCGTGCACGAACCGGTCCAGGTTGCGCTGTGTCAGCGCCCGCACGACCGCCCGCTTGTCCGGGAAGAACTGGTAGAGCGAGCCGACCGCGACACCGGCGCGCTTGGCGATCAACGTGGTGGTCAACGCGTCGTAACCGACCTCGTCGATCAGCACGGCGCTGGCGTCGAGCATCTGCTCGACCCGCTTCGCGCTGCGCTGCTGGACCGGCTGCCGGCGAAGCGGCGTGGCCGCCTGGGTCTCCGACACGTTGTGCTCCTTCTGATGCTCTGAACTGGGACTTTAGCGCTGACGACTACTTCCCCGGCGGGAGGGGACGGGCTAGTATTTGAGGAATTTTCACGTTGCGCCCGGGGAAGGGACGCCGCCCGTGGAGAACCTCGCGTGCGACCACTACCACCGCCGGCCGGAGGACGTCGCGCGGCCGGCGGGCATCGCGCCGGTGGCGGCCGGCTACCACTGGGACACCCCGCAGCCCATTGAGGACGCCGCTGGGTGGCGGTCCCGGGCCACCGCGCACCGGTTCGCCGAGTACACCCCGGTCCTCGGCGAGCGATTCGCTGATCGCGTGCGGATGTGGATCCCCCTCAACGAGCCGATGGTGACGACGATCTTCGGGTACGCGATCGGTGAGTACGCGCGGGGCCGGAACCTCCTGCTCGACGCCGCTCCCGACGCGCACCGCCAACACCTCGGTCACCGCCTCGCGGTCCAGGCGTTGCGGGCCGCGGGCGCGACGAGCGTCGGCACCGCCGATCGCCACTGTCCAGTGTGGCCCGCTTCAGGCACCGCAGCCGATCACGAGGCCGTCCGATGGCTCGATGCGTTGCTCAACCACACGTTTTCCGATCCGCTGCTACTCGGGAGTTATCCCGCGGAAATCGTGTCGCTCCTTCCCCCCGGTCATGTCGACGACTTGCCCACCATAGCGCAACCGCCCGATTTCTACGGCGTAAACCATCGCAATCCGCTACCGTTCGAGCTCCGCGAGATCGCGGGTTTCCCGCGGGCCACCAACGGCTCGCCGAGCATGTCCGGTACGCTGCGTGCGCTGCTGGTCGGGCTGCCTGACCGGCACGGTGCGAAGCTGCCACCGGCCCACCTGACCGGGAACGGCGCGAGCCTCGACGGGATCCAGGACGGCGAGCGCATCGACTTCCTGGACGCGCACCCGCGGTCCGTCGGCGCGGTCAGAACGGCGGAAGTCGAAGTCCGCGGGTATTTTGTTTGGTCGTTGCTGGACAATTTCGAATGGTCCACGGGATACGCGCCGCGATTCGGTCTTGTGCACGTGGACCACGAAACGCGGCACCGCACCCCGCAGGGGTCCTTCGGCTGGTACCGGAAGCTGGTGCGCGCATGACCGGAACGCATGTCCCCGACGCCCTCGCCGAGCCGGTCGTACCCGTCCGGGCGGGCTGGGTCGGCCTGCTCTTCGGCGCGAACACCGGCCTCTGGCTCGGCATCTACGCCCCGATCCAGGTGCTGCTGCCCGAGCAGGCCGAGCTCCTGGACGGCGCGCACAAGGAACTGGCGTTCGGCATCGTCACCGGCGTCGGCGCGCTGGTCGCGCTGCTCACCAACCCGCTGGTCGGGCTGGCTTCGGACCGCACACGCTCCCGGTTCGGCCGTCGGCACCCGTGGACGCTCGCCGGAGCGCTGTGCGGCGCGCTCGGACTGGTCGTGCTGGCGCTGGCCGGTCACGTGGCCGTCATGGTCGCCGGCTGGTGCCTGGTCCAGGCCGGGCTCGGCGGCATGCTCGCCACGCTCACCTCGGCGGTGCCCGATCGGGTGCCGGTCGGGCAGCGCGCGCGGATCGGCGGGCTGGTGGGCATCAGCCAGATGCTGGGCACGGTGCTCGGCGCCGTGCTGGTGACGGTCGTGGTCACCAGCCTGCCGGGTGGCTACCTGGCGTGCGCGGCGGTGGTGGTCGTCGGCGCCGTCGCGTTCGTCCTGCGCACGGCGGACAGCACGGCCGTCGCATCCAATCGGCCGGTGCGTGGCCGGCGGGCGGTGGTGGCCGGGCTGTGGGTGTCGCCGCGGCGGCACCCGGACTTCGCGTGGGCCTGGGGCTGCCACTTCCTGATCAACCTCGGCAACGCGCTCGGCACGTTCTTCCTGCTGTTCTTCCTCGCCGACGCGGTGCACTACGCCGACCCGGACACCGGGTTGCTGATCATGATGGGTCTCTACGGCGTCGCGCTGGTGATCGGCGGGCTGGTGGTGGGGTTCCTGTCCGACCGCACCGGTCGCCGCAAGCCGTTCGTGCTGGCCGCGGCCGTGGTCATGGCCGCGGCGGCGATCGTGCTGGTGCTCTGGCAGACCTGGCCGGCGGCGCTGGCCGCGTCCCCGCTGCTCGGCATCGGGTTCGGCGCCTACTGGGCGGTCGCGCTGGCGATCCTCACCGAGGTGCTGCCCGCCGCGCAGGACCGCGCGAAGGACCTGGGCGTGGTCAACGTCGCGAACGCGCTGCCGCAGGTGATCGCGCCGCTCGCCGCGACCGGCATCCTCGCGGGGATGGGCGGTTACCCCGGCCTGTTCGCCGCGTCCGCGGTCGCGACCCTCGCGGCCGGCGCGTTCATCCTGGGCGTGCGGTCCGTGCGGTGAACAAGGACCGCGGTGAACAGGACTGAGGGCCTCCCCGGTGTGGAGAGGCCCTCAGCTCTGTGGGCCCGCGGGCCGGTGCCGGTCGGGGGAGGGGAGTGCAACGGCACCGGCCCGCGGAGTCTGGGGGTGGTCAGGGTGCGCGACCCGGACCATGATCGACAACATAGCGGCCACCACGGTGTTCCACCAGGGGTTGCGACCGGGTTTTTCGGATTAATCGCCGAGCGGTCAGTGGTTCGCGACCTGCGGCATCAGCGCGTGGCGACCCGTCGGCTCGCCCTGGGTTGTGCCGCGCGTCTGGGACGGAACGCCCGACTTGCGGCGCCACGGCCGGTGCAGGTCCTGCTGCGGGGCCAGACCGCCGGCGACGAGGTGCTCGTGCGCGACCTGCCACACCGAGCACGGCGCCTTGCACCGGTGCCAGCGGGTGGAGCAGGTGGGGCAGTCGCCCCGCTCGTCGGGCTCGTGGGCGGTCAGCATCGCGCGCCAGCCCTCGGTCAGCCGCGGCAGTTCCGACCGGGCCACCGAGACCAGGGACTGCGCGTCCGCCCTGGTGGCGAGATCGGCGAGCATGTCGAGGCGCTCCCAGACCGCGTTGCGGAGGACCTGCCCAAGGATCTGATCCACGGAACTCTCACCCTCACCTTTCCGCCAATTTGGCGGCTTCGTTCAACGCCGCCTGGAGCTGGCCGAGCTGGCCCGCGGTGAGGCGGGCCGTTTCACCGGGCGGTCCGACGAGGACCACCTGGCCGTCCTGGACGAGCACGGTGACGCAACGGTCACGGTTGATCAGGTCGCCGCACTGCACCCGCCACACCAGCTGGCCACCCTCGTAACGGCGCAGCTGGGCGGCACGCGGGTCCGCGGCGGGCATCGCCGGCCGCGGCGCGGCGCCGGCCGGGGCGAAGGACCGCCGGTGGATCTGGGCGCGTGGGGCCGAGATCGAGTTCATGAACTCCACCGCGTGTCTCCGCTCTCTCGGTCGGGCTTGCTGTCCGTGTTCGTCGTAGCTCTGCGTGATCGCTGCCTGTGTTCACTCGGTCACGCGGAACTCCGAGAACCAGATTGCGATGAACCGCAGCGGAAGAGAAGGCGAACCGCGGTCACAGCGGCGACCGGTGCGGGCGGACCGGTGAACGGTCGGCGGAGTTCACCCCGACCGATCAGGGGTGCCGCAACGACGTTTCCCACGGTTCAATGTGTGTGCCTACGCTGCGAATCGACGCCCGACAGGACGGTGAGGGGGCGCAATGAACGCCGGTGACAACACTGATGCCCGCCAGGGACATCCGATCGGTCCGGATGCCTGGGAGAAGCGGGAGATGCGGGAGGCCCTGGCCGCCCGGGACATCAGTGCCGTGTACCGGAACCTGCGCAAGGAGGGCATCTCCCAGCGCCAGATCGCCGCGCTCACCGGTCAGTCCCAGTCGGAGGTCTCGGAGATCCTCAAGGGCCGTCAGGTGATGGCCTACGACGTGCTCGCGCGGATCGCCGACGGCCTGGGCGTCCCCCGTGGATACATGGGCCTCGCCTACGACGAGGCCACCGAGATTCAGGTCGTCGGCGCCGCCGACGAGCAGCAGGCTGAGGAGGACGAGTCCGTGAAGCGGCGGAACTTCCTCGCGCACGCCGCCCAGGTCACGATGGGGGCGGCCATCCTGGGATCGTCGCCCAAGGCATGGGCGGCGAGCCCCGCGAGGACGCCGGCACCCGGCCACATCGGGATGACCGATGTGCGCCAGGTCGAGGCCGCGACGAGGGCGCTGCGTGCGCTCGACTACCAGTACGGCGGCGGGTTCTGCCGCGACGCCGTGGTGGCGCAGCTGTCCTGGGGACAGCAGATGCTCGACTCCTCGGCCGCCACGCCGGTCCGGTCGCGCCTGTTCGTGGCGCTGGCCGACCTGCACAGCCTGGCCGGCTGGACGTCGTTCGACAGTGGACTGGTCGACTCCGCGCGGGGGCACTTCGCCAACGCGCTCGAGCTGGCCAAACAGGGCAACAACGACCACCTGGTGGCGAACATCCTGTACCGGATGGGCCGGGTCTACCTGCACCAGGACGCGCCCAACGACGCGCTCAAGCTGTTCCAGCTGGGACAGATCGCGGCGCAGGAGTCCGGCTCCGAGCTGGCGATCTCCGTGCTGGCGGCGAACCAGGCGTGGGCCTACGCGATGATGGGCAACCAGGACCAGTCGCTGAAGCTGCTCGGCCTGGCCAAGGACGAGTTCGCCCGCGCGAACGTGGCCGAGGCCGAGGACTGGGTCCGGTTCTTCAACGAGACGGACGTGTACGCGATGATCGGCACCGTCCACACGGTACTGGCGCGCGGCGTCGACCGGAAGCACACGCAGTACGCGATCCCGGCGCTGACCAGGGCGATCGACGCGTACGGCGAGGACATGCAGCGCAGCAAGGTGTTCAACCAGGCCGCGCTGGCGACCAACCACCTCCTCGAGGGCGACATCGACCACGGCGCGCGGATCGGCCGCCTGGCGCTGGAGTCGGCGGAGGGCATCAAGTCGGCCCGCGTGAAGGACCGCATGGTCCCGATGAAGGAGGAGGCGGCCAAGCGCCGCAACAACCCCGACGCCCGCGACCTCGACGAGCGCATCAGCTCGTTCTTCGCGGCGTAGCGCCGGTGTCCGGATGGCTGGCGGCGTTCCCGTGCCGGAACGCGGGATAGGACGATGACCACCTTCGCGGGCGGCGAGCGGGACGGCCGGTTCACGAAGGACAAGCTGGCCGCCGCGCTGGCCGGGGCGTGTGCGCTGCTCGGTCTGGACCACCGTGGCGCGACGCTGCTGCGGTTCACCAACAACGCCGTCTACGAGCTGGCCGGTGCGCCGGTCGTGATGCGGATCGTCGGGTCGCGGGCGCTGCGGCACCGCGTCGCCAAGGTTGTCCGGGTCGCCCGGCACTTCGCGGCGCACGACGTGCCGGCCATCCGGTTGCTGCCCGGCGCGGACCAGCCGATCCACGTGGGCGAGCACGTCGTCACCGCCTGGGTCCGGGTGCCGCCGGACAAGCGCCGCGCGACCGCGGCCGACCTGGGCAGACTGCTGCGCCGGGTGCACGCCCTGCCCGCGCCCGAGGGCGTCGGCGAGTGGGCACCGCTGGCGGACGTGCGGGCCCGAGTGGCCGACGCCGAGGAGCTCGACCCGGACGACCGGCGGTTCCTGCTGCGGCGCTGCGCGGAGGTCGAGGCGGCCCTGGACGAGCTGGAGTTCCCGCTGCGGCGCAGCCTGATCCACGGCGACGCGCACCCGGGCAACGTCATCGTCGGCCCGGACGGGCCGGTGCTGTGCGACTTCGACTCCTCCTGCGTCGGCCCGCCGGAATGGGACCTGACGCCGCTGGCCGTGGGCCGGGAGCGGTTCGGGGATCCGGCGGGCCGGTACCGCATGCTGGCCGACGTCTACGGCTTCGACGTCGCCCGCTGGGAGGGGTTCGCCGTGCTCCGGGCCGCCCGCGAGCTCAAGCTGGTCACCAGCGTGCTGCCCATCCTGCGCAGCCACCCCCAGGTGCGCGGCGAACTCCGGCGGCGGCTGGGCGACCTGCGCGCGGGCCGCGCCGAGAGCGGCTGGGCCCGTTACCGGTAGTCCACATAGTGGGAAATGCGCGGGCACTTACCGACGCGTAGGGACCGTTCGTCGTCTGTGCCGAGAGGTGTGCCGCGGAGGGGAGTTCGGCCCTGCCGATCACCCCTGGCCGGCTCCGTCCTGCGGCCCGCGGTGCAACTTGCGGCTACGGACCGTCAACTGACCGGCGCTCGGGTGAGGACCACGGCGAACCCGAACGCGAGACCCATGACCGTCAGCTCGAGCGTGGCCCAGGTCGCCAGCGCGGTCCGCTCGTGCCGGGCGATGCGCGGCATCAGCTTCCACCGGACCACGCCACCGAGCGCCCCGATGCCGGCCGCGCACAACGCCTTGAGCAGGACCAGCCGGCCGTACGGCGTGGTGAGCAGCGCGGTGACCAGGTTCATCGTCGGGTTGAGCAGGATCTCCACGACCCCGTTGAACAGCCCGGTCACCACCGTCAGGGCCAGGCACACGGTGGCCAGCTTGGAGAACCGGGGCAGCGCGTGCGCGAGCAGCGTCCGGTTGGCGGCGAGCAGCACGACCATCGCGCCGAGGCCGCCGGTCCACGCCACCGCGGCCATGACGTGCAGCTCCATCGAGATCATCGTGTAGTCGTGGTAGTTCCAGTTCGCCGCGTGCCCGGTGACCGGCAGCGGCAGCAGGGCGAACAGTCCGAGCCCGACGCGCACCTCGGCCGGAACCTTCTCCCCGTGCCGCAGGGTCAGCACCCCCAGCCCGACCTGGACCAGCGCGAGCGCGGCGACGACGAGCAGCGCCTTGCCCGCACCGACCGCCACGACGTAGGCGCCGATGTCGGCGAAACTCACCGTCGCCACCTGCGGCCGGTACTCGGCGGTCTGCAGGACGAGCGTGACCAGCGCGGTCGTCGCCCAGACCAGCGACGCGGCCAGCGCGACCGGCCGGGCCCGCCGCAGGATCGGCTCGGTGAGCTTCGGCCGGTCGTACCCGACCAGGACGGACAGCAGGGCCAGGCCGATCGTCGTCACCGCGGCCAGGTCGAGCAGCACGCGGACGATCGGGATGGCGACCGAGACCACCTCGCTGACCTCCGCCACGCCCGGCACCGGTGCGGTGGCGGTCAGCGCGACGCCGATCAGCACACCGGCCAGCGCCGCGGCGACGACCGCGGCCATCGCCTGCAAGCGGACGCGCGAGGTGGTCTCGGACAGAGTCATGCCGCGACGCCTCCCCACTGTGCTCCTTGGGCCGTGGCCGGCCCTGCGATGCTCGTGTGTCGTTGTCGCGGGGTCATGCCGCGACGCCTCCCCACTGTGCTCCTTGGGCCGTGGCCGGCCCTGCGATGCTCATGTGTCGTTGTCGCGGTGTCACGCGTTGTCCCTGCCCATCCGCAACGCCAGCGTCAGCCCGATGGCCAGCAGGACCACCGCGCCGAGGATCCACACCCACACCGGCACGCCACCGCCGGAGGACGCGGCGGGCTGCGCCGCACCGGCCCCGGTCGCGGCGCTCGCCGACGCCGGGGTGCCGGTGCCGCCCTTGCTGAGGGTGAACGCGACATCACCGAGCACCGGGTGCCCGTCGGCGGACAGGATCCGGTAGCCGATGGTGTACCGCCCGGCCGGGCCGAGCGGCCGGACCGCGGCCGTGACGACGTTGCTGCTGATCTGCACCTCGCCCTCGGCCCACTGCGACCCGTCCGGGCCGACGACCGAGACCTGGTTGACGTCGCCGCCCTGCACCGGGCTGTCGAAGGTCAGGGTGACCTTCGACGGCCCGGTTTCGAGCACGGCGTCCTTGGCGGGGTCGGACGAGACGAGCACGTTGTGCGCCAGCGCCGGGGTGGCGGTGACGACCAGCGCGACCAGCGCCGTGGCGACCGTGACGAGCAGGCGGCGCATTACTTCGACGCCTTCCGCCCCCGCAGGACCGCGCCGGCGCCGACCCCGAGGCCGAGCGCGCCGACGACCAGCCCGGCGCCACCCAGCCACCGCGCCGTGTCGTCGGTTCCGGCCGACGCCTCGGTCGTGGCCGCAGTGGTCGTGGCGTTGGCTGTGGCGTGCCCGTGACCGTCTCCGGACGCGGCGGCCAGCTCCACGGACGGGGCGGGGTGCTCCGGCTCCGGCGCACCGTCGGCGGCCACCTGGTCCCAGCTCACGACCGCACCGTTGTCGTAGGTCTGGATCGCGGGCAGCACCAGTTCGCCGATCGCGGGCAGCGCACCGGCGGTGATGGCGAAGTCCTGGTACTGCGACTCACCCGGACCGATCTTCGTGCCGGGCTGGGCGGTGAAGACGATCTTCGTGACCGCCTCGGTGACGTCCAGGTTCTTGCCGTTCTTGATGGGTGCGGGCAGCGGGGTCTTGGTGACCTCCGCCGTCCACCCCGGGATCGGCTGGTAACGCACCGAGCTGATCGCGTACTCCGGCTTGAAGTCGACCTCCACCTTGACGGTGCCGGCGTTCTCCTCCTCGTTCGGCACGCGGATGGTGATCGCCCCGTACCCGCCCTGCTGCGGCTGCGAGCCGAGGACGTTGGCGGAGACGTGCGCGGACGCGACGCCCGCGCCGAGGACGCCGACGAGCCCGATGGTCCCGGTCAGGACGAGGCCGCGGCGGATGACAGCGTTGTTCATGATGTGGATGCTCCTGGAAAGAAGACGAGGTCAGCGGGTTACGCTGAGGTGAAAGAGGGGTCGCGCGCCGGGCACCGGCGGCCCTCGTCTCGCGTTCACGCGGCACAGCAGCACCAACATCTGCGCCGGTCCGGGCGCCGGAGCGGGCGCGCCGGGCGGCAGCGGCGGTGGGGGGAGCGGTCCGAAGAGGACCGGCAGGAGCAGGGACAACCGCTCGGCGACGACCCGCAGCAGCGCTTCGGCGTGCGCGAGCAGCAACCCGGTCACCAGGGTGGCCGCCGCGTGTGCGGCGAACATCGCGACCGGGAGCGAGCCCGGGTGCGGCATCAGCGAGTCGAGCACGACGTGCATCAGCAGCTGGGCCGAGCCGAGCACGGTGAGCACGCCGAGCGGTCCGCGGGTGCGCTCGGCGAGCGCGGCCCCGGTCCAGCCGACGAGCAGGACGAGCAGCAGGGTCAGCGCGGTGTCCGGCAGGCCGCCATGGGCGAGCGCGTGCGCGCTGACCGCCAGGCCGCCGGAAGTGACGGCGAGCAAGACTCCGCGCACGGTGCGTGACGCACCGTGCCGACGCGGTCGTTTGCTCACCGGTCCAGCGTAGGAGACCGGGGTGATCATGGCGACGGCGTCCCGTGTGGTGAACGCCGCGTTCCGGTCTGACCGGTGGAAATCGACGGTGATCCGCTCTCGGTGCTTGTGAGTTTCACGTTTTTCGGTAACGGTGTACTGGTTGCCGAGACGTAGCCCGAACGGGTGACGGAAATCGGGAGGAGGCGGCCGCACGGATGAACTGGTTCGACTACGTGGCCGACAGGTGGAGCAGGCTCGGGTTGCAGGCCTGGCTCCACGTGAGCGCCGTGGTGCAGTGCACCGTGATCGCCGCCGTCATCGGCGTGCTGATCGGCGTGGCGGTCTACCGCAGCCCCATCGGATCGGCCCTGGCCACCGCGCTGGCCAGCACTGTCCTCACGATTCCCTCGTTCGCGCTGATCGGGCTGCTGATCCCGATCGTCGGTCTCGGCGTCGCGCCCAGCGTGATCCCGCTCGTGCTCTACGCGCTGCTGCCGATCGTGCGGAACACGATCGTGGGGCTGAGCGGGGTCGATCCGGCGGTCACCGACGCGGCCAAGGGCATCGGGATGAGCCGGTTCGGCGTCCTGACCCGCGTCGAGCTGCGCCTGGCCTGGCCCGCGATCCTCGCCGGCATGCGGGTGGCGACCCAGATGCTGATGGGCATCGCCGTGATCGCCGCCTACGCCAAGGGCCCCGGGCTGGGGTCCGAGGTGTTCGCGGGCCTGACCAGGGCGGGCAGCACCAACTCCGTGAACCAGGCCCTCACCGGCACGATCGGCGTGGTCGTCCTCGCGCTGGTGCTCGACGGCATCTACGTCCTCATCGCCCGCTTCACCGTCCCGAGGGGTGTCCGTGTCTGAAACCATCGAATCTCCCATCGAATCGGAACCGGGTGCGGTCTCCGGCGTCGAGATCCAGCTGGAGCACGTCACCAAGCGCTACCCGGGCTCCCGGCAGCCGGCGGTCGACGACGTCACCCTGACCATCCCGGCCGGGAAGATCGTGATCCTGGTCGGGCCGTCCGGCTGCGGCAAGACCACCACGATGCGGATGATCAACCGGCTGATCGAACCCACCGCCGGACGGATCACCATTGGTGGTGAGGACGCGCTGAGCCTCAACCCGGACCGGCTGCGCCGCAAGGTCGGCTACGCGATCCAGCAGGCCGGGCTGTTCCCGCACTTCACGGTCGCGCAGAACGTCGCCGTCGTGCCGGGGCTGCTCGGCTGGGACAAGAAGAAGATCGCCGACCGCGTCGAGGAGATGCTCGACCTGGTCGGGCTCGATCCGGCGCAGTTCCACGACCGCTACCCGCGGCAGCTCTCCGGCGGTCAGCAGCAGCGCGTCGGGGTGGCCCGCGCGCTGGCCGCCGACCCGCCGGTGCTGCTGATGGACGAGCCGTTCGGCGCGGTCGACCCGATCACCCGCGGCAACCTGCAGGACGAGCTGTTGCGGCTCCAGTCGGAACTGGGCAAGACGATCGTGTTCGTCACGCACGACTTCGACGAGGCGGTGAAGCTCGGCGACAAGATCGCGGTGCTGGGCAACCAGTCGAAGATCCTGCAGTACGACACCCCGGACGCGATCCTGGCGAACCCGGCCGACGACACGGTCGCCGGGTTCGTCGGCGCGGGCGCCTCGCTCAAGCAGCTCACCCTGCTGCGGGTGCGCGACGTCGAGCTCAAGCAGGACACCCTGACCGCGTCGACCAGCGATTCGCCCGCCGACCTGCGGCGGAAGATGACCGAGCAGCGCCGCACCTACGCGCTGGTGCTCGACCACCGCCGCCGCCCGGTCCGCTGGGTGCACGTCCGCGACCTCACCGCCGCGTCGTCGCTGGAGCACGTGGGCAAGCCGATCGGCGATTTCGTGAGCCTGCAATCGACGCTGCAGGACGCGCTCGAGGCGATGCTGGTCGAGGGCGGTGCGGTGCCGGTCACCGGGTCGCGTGGCGAGTACGCCGGGATGATCGAGCTGGACACGGTCACGAGCACCATCCAGCGGCTGCGCGAGGAGCACGCCGACGACGGGAGCCCGGCGTGACCACGGCCGTCGACAAGGGGTTCACCACCGAATCCGGCTCCCGCCGCGCGGAACGGGCCCGGCTGCTGGTGCAGCCCGCGGTGGTCGCGGTGGTCGTCGCCGCGGTCGTGGCGTGGGCGCTGGCCAGGGACAACGACGCCATCGAGGCGGAGAACCTGAACGCTGCCCGGCTGCTGGAGGCGACCTGGCAGCACCTGCTGATCACCGTCGCGGTCGCGGCCATCGTGGTCGGGGTCGCGGTGCCGCTGGGCGCGGTGCTCACGCGCTCCTGGGCGCGGCCGGTGGCCCCGGTGTTCCTGACCATCGCGAACATCGGGCAGGCCGCACCGGCGCTCGGGGTGATCGTGCTGTTCTTCCTGTGGACCAGCTGGGAAGGGTTCTGGTGCGCGGTCCTGCCGATCGCGTTCTACTCGCTGCTGCCGGTGCTGCGGAACACGATCGTCGGCATCACCTCGGTGGACCCGGCGCTGATCGACGCCGGCCGCGGGATCGGGATGTCCGGCCGGGCGGTGCTGTTCCGGATCGAACTGCCGCTCGCGGTGCCGCTGATCCTGGCCGGCCTGCGGACCTCGCTGGTGCTCGCCGTCGGCACGGCGACGCTGGCGTTCTTCGTCAACGGCGGCGGGCTCGGCGAGCTGATCGACACCGGCTACAAGCTCAACCGCGTGCCGGTGCTGGTCACCGGCGCGATCCTGGCGGTCGGTCTCGCGCTGCTGATCGACTGGCTGGGCGCGGTGATGGAACGGGTCTTCGGTCCGAGGGGGCTGGCGTGAAGCACCGGTTGACGGCGATCCTGGGCGCCGTGCTGCTGACGACGTCGCTGACCGCGTGCGGCCTGGACGTCAACGCGGCCCTGCCCTACGACGTGAAACCCGGGTCGATCCGCCCGGTGCCGAGCCTGGACGGCGTGAACGTCGCGGTGGGGTCGAAGGACTTCACCGAGAACATCATCCTGGGCTACATGGCCGAGCTGGCGTTGTCCGCGGCCGGGGCGCACGTCACCGACCTGACCAACATCAGCGGGTCGAACTCGGCGCGGCAGGCGCTGATCAACGGTCAGATCGACGTCTCCTGGGAGTACACCGGCACGGCGTGGATCTCCTACCAGGGCAACACCGAGCCGATCCCGGACGAGAAGGCCCAGTTCGACGCGGCGAAGAAGGCCGACGAGGAGAAGTTCGGCATCACGTGGCTGGACTACTCGCCGGTGAACGACACCTACGCCTTCGCCACCACCGAGGCGTACGCCCGCCAGCACAACCTGCGGTCCACTTCGGACCTGACGGAGTTCCTGAAGCAGCATCCGGACCAGGCGGTCTTCTGCGTGGAGACGGAGTTCGCGAGCCGGCAGGACGGGTTCCCCGGCGTGCAGCGGACGTACGGGTTCCCGGCGACGAACGTCAAGACGTTCGGCACCGGGGCGATCTACGCCGCGGTCGCCACCGGCACCTGCAACTTCGGCGAGATCTTCACCACCGACGGCCGCATCGCGGGCCTGAACCTGCGGGTCCTGGCCGACGACAAGCGGTTCTTCCCGCAGTACAACGCGGCGGTGACGATGAAGGAGGAGTTCCTGGCCGCGCACCCCGCGGTGCGCGAGGTGCTCGAACCGGTGGCGAAGGCGCTGGACAACCAGCAGATGATCGAACTGTGCAAACAGGTCGACGTCGACGGCCGCGACCCGGGTGAGGTCGCCCGCGACTGGATGGTGTCGAAGGGGTTCGTCCGGTGACGGCTCAGACGCCGAGACGCTGGAGCACCTGACCCTCGATGCGCTCCAGCTCGGCGCTCACCGCGTGGTGGGCGGCCCTCCGGCGGGACGCCGGCATGCGTTCCGCCGCGCGGACCGCGGCCGTCAGCTGCTCGAGCGTCGCGTGCGCGTCCTTGGCGAACCGCACGTCGTCGTCGCTCGCGCGTTCGCTCCCGCGCAGCTCGGCCAGTGCCTCGGACGTGCCGGCGATGCGGGCGAGCAGGTGCGCGCCGCGGCCGGTGAACTCCGACAGCTGGTCGACCGGCACCCCGAGCCGTCGCGCCTGGTAGTGGTCGTAGGCGTCGCGGACCGCGCTCGCCGCCTTGACCGCGAGCGGGGCCAGCGCCGGCGCCACCGCGGGCACCACGATCTTCGCCACGGCGACCGCGTTCCGGGCCTTCTTCGGCGTGAGACCCGTCTCGGCCGGCGTCCTGGTCTTCTTGCGAGCCATGGGCTGAATGTAGCGGCAGCCACGAGCGCGGGCATGTCCGACACGTAATGCGGCCGTCACACTCGGCGCGGAACTGTCGGAGGGGCTCTCTAGAGTGGGTGTCATGGAACCTGAGGTGCTGCTCGAGGCCGGCGCGGTGAGCCGCTGCCGTCGTCGCGTGCACCTGGAGCATGACCCGGCGATGCGCGGGGTCGAGCTGGCGCCGCCCGACCCGTCGGCCGAGCAGCGCATCGCCGACGCGGCGGCCCACCGGCTGGAGATCCGCGACCGGTTGATCGCGGCGAGCCCGGGCGCCGGCTGGGTCGTCATCGACCGGGAGCTGCCGCCGCCGGAGCGCGCCGCGGCCACCCAGCAGGCGATGGCGCAGGGTGCCGATCACATCTGGGGTGCGCTGCTGCCGGCCGACCGGGCCGGGCACCGCCGCGGCGGGGCCGAACTGCTGGTCCGTGCCGCGGGCGGCTACCTGCCGGTGCTGGTGGTCCGGCACCGCATCACCGACCCGGGGGCGGGCGCGGTCACCACGCCGCCGCACGACCTCGACCCGCGGCACGCGATCCCGGACCCGTCGCGCAGGGTCCGCTCCCACCCGCGTGACCAGCTGCGGCTCGCCCACCTGCGCCGCATGCTGGAGGCCCATGGCATGGCGGCCGAGCGGGCCGTCGGTGGTGTCATCGGCCTGGACGCCGACGTGGTGGTGTGGCACGACCTCGACGCGGCCACCTGGCCGGGCGGCCGCACGGCACTGACGGAGTACGACGCGCGGTTCGCCGACCGGCTCGCGATCGCCGAGGCCGCGCGCGCCGGCGGTCCCGCGCTGGCCGAGCCGTCCCGGGTGCTGGAGTGCCGCACGTGCCCGTGGTGGCCGACGTGTGAGGCCGAGCTGACCGCGATGCGGGACGTGAGCCTGGTCGTCCGTGGCGAGGACGCGATGGAGCTGCGCCGCGCGGGTGTGTCCACGGTGGACAAGCTGGCCGCGCTCGACCCGGACGACGAGCCGCCGATCGTGTGGACCTCCGGCCCGTTCGCCGACGCGGTCGCGCTGGCCAGGGCGTGGCTGGCGGACCTGACGATGGTGCGCCGCGTCGCCCGGGTCGAGGTGGCCCGCGCGGACGTCGAGGTCGACATCGACATGGAGTCCTTCGGCGAGTCGGGTGCCTACCTGTGGGGCTGCCTGCTCAGCGGTGCGGACATCGGGATCGAGCAGGGCTACCGCGCGTTCGTGACCTGGCAGCCGCTGCCCACCGGCGACGAGGCCCGGTCGTTCGCGGAGTTCTGGTCCTGGCTGCGCGAGGTGCGAGCCCGCGCGGAGGCGGCGGGCCGGACGTTCCGGGCCTACTGCTACAACGCGATGGCCGAGAACAGGTGGTTGTTCGGCTCGGTCGAGCGCTTCGGCGATCATCCGGGCATCCCGTCGAAGCAGGAAATCCAGTCCTTTGTGGACTCCGACGAGTGGGTGGACCTGTTCCGCTCGGTGGCCGACCAGTTCCTGTGTGCCCGGGGCAAGGGCCTGAAGGTGGTCGCCCCGGTGGCCGGCTTCACCTGGCGCGACCCGGAGGCCGGTGGCGAGGCGTCGATGCGCTGGTACCGGCAGGCGGTCGGCATGGACGGCACCGAACCCGACCTGAGCCAGCGCGACCGTCTGCTGCGCTACAACGAGGACGACGTGCGGGCCACCCACGCGCTGCGCAACTGGATGACCACCACCGCGAACAGCATCCCGTTCATGGGCGACCTGTAGGCGCCACGCGCAGGTACCCGCTCAGGTGCGCGGCCGCGTCCAGCATCGCCACCCCCTGCGCGGTCAGCTTGGCCTGCCACGCCGCCAGCGCGCCGGACAGCGCCTCGGTTCCGCCTGCGGCCCGGACCTGCCGCACCACCGGGGCGATGTGCTCCAGCAGGTAACCGCCCCGGCGGAGCAGGTGCGCCAGCTCGGCGTCCCGGACGTCGGCGGCGTGGTAGCGGCGGTACCCGGTCGCCGGGTCCCGGGTGGGCGCGACGATTCCCGCCTCCTCCCACTTGCGCAGGGTCGCCGGCGTGACGCGGAGCCGGCGGGCGAGTTCGCCGATCGTCCGCGCCGGCCCTTCCGTCGTGGCCGGGGCCCCGGTCAGGTCACCGATGGCCCGGCGCACCGAATCCAGGGTTTCCCGGTCGCGCAACAGCTGTGCGTGCCCGCGGTCGACGAGCGTCAGTGCGTGGTCGAGCCTGCCCTCGTTGACCGCGATCATGATCTGCCCGGCCATCGCGTGCCCACCGGCCCGGACCAGCGCCAGGAACGCGCGCAGCGCCGCCGCGTGCACCTCGGTGTAGATCCGGTACCCGCTGGGGGTGCGGGCGGCGGCCGGGAGGAACCCGTCCCGTTCGTAGTTGCGGACCGCCTGGGCCGAGATGCCGTGCTCGCGCGCGAGGCCGGCGGGTTTGTAGGTGACCACCGGTTGGAGACTTTACCGCACGTGTTCACTGGAAAATCGGGAAAAGCTTCAACCGTTCTTTCAACGATACGATCGAAGCTCATGGACATTCGGGAAATCCTCACCCCGGCCGCCGACTTCCTGGCCCTCGGCGAGCCCACCCACCTTGAACCGGCGTTCGCCCGGATCCGCAACGACCTGTTCGCGCAGCTGGCCGATCTCGGGTTCGCCGCGATCGCCCTGGAGACCGATCGCGTCGCCGCGCTCACCGTGAACGACTACGTCCAGCACGGCGCGGGCAGCCTGGACGCGGTGATGCGGGACGGCTTCTCGCACCGGTTCGGCGAACTCGACAACAACCGGCGGCTGGTCGCCTGGATGCGCGAGTACAACGAGAACCGTCCGGCCGCGCAGCGCCTCGCCTTCCACGGCTTCGACGTGTCCACCGAGATGATGAACGCACCCAGCCCGCGCCCCTACCTCGAGCACGCCCGGGACTACCTCGGCCTGGACCACGACATCGCGGGCCTCACCGGCGACGACGAACGCTGGCACCGCACCGAGGCGGTGATGAACGCGGCCGAGTCACCCGGCGCCACGCCGGAGGCGGACCGGCTTCGCGTCATCGCCGACGACATGCTCGTGATCCTTTACGCGAGCGCACCGCTGCTGATCGCGGCGACCTCGCGCGCCGAGTGGCACCGGGCGAGGATCCACCTCACCGCCGGTCTCGGTCTCCTGCGTTACCACCGGCAGGCCGCCGAACCCGTCGACGACACCGCACGCTGGACCCGCCTGAGCGCGTTCCGCGACGCGATGATGGCCCAGAACCTGCTCGACATCCGCGACATCGAGCGCGGCCCGGTCCTGGTGTTCGCCCAGAACCGCCACCTGCAGCGCAACGAGAGCCACCTGCGCCTGGGGCCGATGGACGTGAACTGGTCCAGCGCGGGCGCCATCGTCTCGTCGCTGGCAGGCGAGCGGTACCGGCTGATCGTCGGCAGCCTGGGCCGCAGCAGGGCCATCGAGCTGGGCGAGCCGGCGCCGGAAACCTTCGAGGGCCTGCTGCAGCGGCGCATCGGCACCTGGGGTCTGGTGCCGGCGCGCGACCTCGCGCACGCGCAGACGCGGACCGACACCGACCCGATGCAGGGTTACTTCCCGCTGGACCAGGAGACCCTGGACGGCGCCGACGCGGTCCTGCACGTCAGCGCGGGCACCGACACCCAGGCCCTGACACTGCGTCGCTAGGGGTGTTTCGAAAGCGGCTGCCTAGCGGGGTGCCATGCGGAGGGAGCCGTCCATGCGGATGACCTCACCGTTGAGGTAGTCGTGCTCGATGATGTTCAGCGCGAGCTGGGCGTACTCGTCGGGACGGCCGAGGCGTTTCGGGAAGGGCACGCCGGCCGCGAGGCCCGCCCGGAACTCCTCCGACACGGTGGCCAGCATCGGGGTGTCGATGATGCCCGGCGCGATCGTCATGACCCGGATGCCGTGCGAGGCGAGGTCGCGCGCGGCCGGCAGCGTCATCCCGGCCACCCCGCCCTTCGAGGCGGAGTACGCCACCTGCCCGATCTGCCCGTCGAAGGCCGCGACCGACGCCGTGTTGATTATGACCCCGCGGGCGTCGTCCGCGAGGGGCTCCGTCCGCGCGATCGCCTCGGCGGCCAGGGTGACGACGTTGAAGGTGCCGATCAGGTTGATCTCGACGACCTTGCGGAACAGCCCCAGATCGTGCTTGCCCTTCTTGGACAGGATCCGGGCGGACGGTCCGATGCCGGCGCAGTTCACCACGACCCGCAGCGGCACCGCCGAGCCCGCCGCCTGCTCCACGGCCGCCGCGACCTGGTCACCGTCGGTCACATCGGCCTCGACGTAGGTGATGCCCTCGACCTTCTCCGCCTTCTCGATCCCGGCGGCGAGGTCGAGGGCGAACACGTGCGCCCCGCGTGCGGCCAGCGCCCGGGCGGTCGCCCCGCCGAGGCCCGACGCACCACCGGTGACGATCGCGGCAGTGTCCTTGATCTGCATGAATAGGTCCTTCCGTGGCGGCCACTCTGCTCTGCCCCCCGAGGTTAACGCTCGTTCGCCGCGGCACTCGCGTGGCCCTCCTCACCCGTCGCGCGCCGTATCCGGCGCGGACGACTCCTGTTAGGACTGCGGTCAACTCGGGCTGTCACCGTCGGCTCATGAGCGGAGCTCGCATCGTCGTGATCGGCACCGGATACGTCGGCCTGACCACCGGGGCCTGCCTCGCCGCCCTCGGACACCAGGTGACCTGCGTGGACGTGGACGACGTCAAGGTCGCCCGGCTCGCCGCCGGGCGCGTCGACATCCTCGAACCCGGCCTGGAGGAACTGGTCACCCGCGGTCTGGCCACCCGGCGGCTGCGGTTCGTCGTGGGCGCGCGCCCGGCCGTCGCCGGCGCGGACGCGGTCTACCTGTGCGTGCCGACCCCGATGGGCGCGGGTGGCGCCGCCGACCTGCGGGCCGTCGAAGCGGTCGTCGCCGAGATCGCCGACGTCCTGCCCGCCGGGTGCGCCGTGGTCACCAAGTCGACCGTCCCGGTCGGCACCGCCCAGCGCATCCGCACCCTGCTCGGCCGCGACGACGTCCCGGTGGTCGCCAACCCCGAGTTTCTGCGCGAGGGCAGCGCGGTCGCCGATTTCCTGCACCCGGACCGGATCGTCGTCGGCTCCGACGACGAGGCTGCCGCCCGCCGCGTCGCCGGCCTCTACCGCGACCTGTCCGCGCCGAACGTCGTCACCGACGCGGCGAGCGCCGAGCTGGTCAAGTACGCGGCCAACTGCTTCCTCGCGATGAAGCTGTCCTACGTCAACGCGATCGCCGAGCTGTGCGACCGGCTCGGCGCCGACATCGTGTCGGTCACCGAGGGCATGGGCCACGACCGCCGCATCGGCCGGTCGTTCCTCAAGCCCGGCCCCGGCTGGGGCGGCTCCTGCCTGCCCAAGGACACGCACGCGCTGGTGCAGGTCGCCGAATCGGTCGGGTTCGACTTCTCGCTGCTGACCGCGGCGATCGTGGAGAACATCGCGCAGCGCGACCGGATCGTCGCGAAGATCGCCGGCGCGGTGGGCGGCAGTCTCGTCGGCGCCCGGATCGGCGTGCTGGGCCTGGCGTTCAAGGCCGGCACCAACGACCTGCGCGACTCACCCGCCCTGTCGGTGTGCTCGATGCTCGCCGCGCACGGCGCCGAGGTCACCGCCTACGACCCCGCGGTGCGGGCGGCCCTGCCCGGCATGACCGTGGTCGACGACCCGTACCAGGTGGCCAAGGACGCCGACGCGATCGTCGTGCTCACCGAGTGGGCCGAGTTCACCGCGCTGGACTGGGGCTACCTGGCCGGCCTGATGCAGGGCGACGGGGTGGTGGACACGCGGAACCTGCTGGATCCGCGTGTGATCACCGACGCGGGACTGTCCTACGTGGGTCTCGGCCGCCCGCGCCCCGCCCGCGTCACCGTACGGCACTGAACGCCACTGACTCACGGCTGCCAGAGCCAGAACTCGATGCCCTGGTTGTCGACGCAGTCGGCGGTCAGGCCGTAGTGCTTCCGGTCCACTTCGGTCACCCGCCCACCGGCAGCGCGGACGCGCTCGGCCGCGGCGGGCACGTCGTCCACGGCGTACATCAGCTTCCAGCCGACCTGCCGTCCCGGGCCGCCCCACAGGCCGCCCTCCAGCCCCGGCCCGGCGAAACCCCACGCGCCCTCGACGCTGCCCGGGGTGAACCGCCAGCCGAGCACCGCGCCGTAGAACGCCTTCGCGGCCTCGTCGTCGGGGACCTGGAACGTGAAGTACACGGCCTCGCCGTGCCGGGCGGTGTCGGTACCGCTGGCCCGGACCGGCGCCTGGGCGACCAGCCACCGCTGGCCGAACGGGTCGCGGATCGCGCCGCTCCGGCCGTGGCCGCGGTCGTCGACCGGGTTGAGCACCTCCGCGCCGCGTTCCGCCGCGCGGCGCACCACGTCGTCCACATCGGACACCTCGATGCGGATCGTCGCGCCACCCGCGGCGGCCACGTGGCCGATCTCCGCGAACTCCTCGGCGAGCATCAGGACGCTGTCACCGATCGCGACCTCGGCGTGCCCGATCCGGCCGTCCGGCATGACGATCGGGTCGCCGCGGCGCTGCGCGCCGAACACCTCCACGTAGAAGTCCAGCGCCCGCCGCGCGTCCGGCACGGCGAGATACGGGGTCAGCGAGTGCGGTTCCGCCCGTGCGGGTGCTTCCGTTCCGGTCATCTCTCCTCCGTTCAACACAGCGCGACGCAGGCGTTCGCGCAGCTCGGCGGCGAACCTCGGGTCGGGGTCGGCCGGCTGGACGGGGGCGCGGAGGGCGTCGAGGGGATCAGTCATCACGCACCTCCTTCTCCCGGTAGGCGGCCCGGAACGCGGTGCGGGCCCGGACCAGCAGGGCTTCGGTCGCGTGCACCGTCCGGCCCAGTACGTGTGCGACCTCCGGCACCGGCAGTCCGTCCAGGTACCGGAGTGTCAGTGCAGCCCGGTGGTGCGCGCCCAGCGACTCCAGCACCTCGCGGGCGAGCAGGGCGTCCAGTTCGGCGTCCCACGGGTCCACCGACTCCGGTTCGGAGTCGCCCACCACGCGCAGCCCGCGTTCCTCGCGTTCCCGGCGCCGCCAGTGGTCGACCAGCTTGTGCCGCGCGACCCCGATGAGCCACGGGGTGCTCACCGGCGGGGCGCCCGCGCTCCGGCACGCGCGAACGGCGCCGAGGAACGTCTCCGAGGTGAGTTCCTCGGCCACGCCCCGGTCGCCGCAGCGCGCCAGCAGGTAGCCGTACACCTCCGGCAGCGCCGACTCGTACAGCTCGAGCAGCGCGAAAGCCGGGTCCGGTCGTACCCGCGGTTCGCTCACAACCCCATCGTCGTCCGGGGAGGTGGTTCTCCGACGGCTCCGCCCGGATTTTTCAGCCGCGTGGGTCCGGCAGGCGGCGCGCGGTGAGCGCGATGCCCGCCATCATGATCGCCTGCAGCCCGGTGACCAGCACCAGCGCGCCCGCCATCCCGAACGGTCCGGTCAGCGCGGCGAACAGCGTGCCCAGGGTCGCCACGCCGAGCGCGAGCGAGCTCTGCTGCGTCGTGGTGAGCATCCCGCTGCCGGCGCCGGCGCTCTCCGCGGGCACCCGCGACAGCACGACCCGGAACAGGGTGGGCCCGGTCAGGCCCTGGCCGGCCCCGGTGATCAGCATGCCCGGGACGAGGGTGAGGACGGTGACGTGCGGCCAGAACACCAGGACCGCGGCGATCAGCACGAGCAGCCCGACGACCTGGACGGTCGTGCCGACGACGATGACGTAGCGACCCAGGCGCGCCACCAACCGGCTGCTGAGCAGCGACATCACCAGGAACGCGACGGCCATCGGGGTGAGCGCGAGACCCGACGCGAGCGGGCCCAGCCGCAACCCGTCCTGGAGCGTGAGCGCGTAGACGAACAGGAACCCGCCGAAGCCGACGAAGAACGGCACGGCCACGGTCAGCCCGCGCCGCATGCTCGGCATCCGCACCACCGACGGCGGCAGCAGCGGCGTGCCGCCGCGTGCCTCCAACCGCCGTTCGACGCGCACGAACGCGGCCGCGGCGAACGGGAACGCGCCGAGCAGGACCCAGCACCACACCGGCCAGCCCAGCGCGCGGCCTTCCATCAGGGGTACCAGCAGGGCGAGCAGGGTCAGTCCGAGCAGTGCCGTGCCGCGGCCGTCCACGCCGAGCGGGTCGTGCGCGCGCGTCTCCGGCAGCAGGCGCCGGGCCAGCACCAGCCCGGCCAGTCCGATCGGGACGTTGACCAGGAAGATCGGCCGCCAGCCGCTGCCCGCCAGGTCGGCGGAGACCAGGACCCCGCCGAGCAGCTGGCCGACGACCATCGCGATCCCGCCGGTGGCGCCGTAGTAGCCGATCGTGCGCGAGCGCTGCTCGCCGGTCGTGGTGGCCTGGATGATCGAGAGCACCTGCGGCACCATCAGCGCGGCCGCGGCACCCTGCGCGACGCGGGCCGCGACGAGCACGGCCGCCGTCGGCGCGATCCCGCAGATCAGCGAGGTGAGCGTGAACGCGGCCAGGCCGAGGGAGAACACGCGGCGGTGGCCGAGCGCGTCCCCGAGCCGGCCGCCGATGACGAGCAGCAGGGCGAAGGCGATGCCGTACCCGGCGACGATCCACTCCAGGGTGGCGGTCGTCGTGTGCAGATCGGTGTTGATCGTGGGCAGGGCGACGTTCACGATGAACAGGTCGATGGGTGCCAGTGCCGCGCCCAGCAGGACGGTGGCCAGGCCGCCGCGGGTGAGGGCCGGCCGGGTTACGGCCGGGGCGAGGGTTGTCGTCATGGGTACTACGATCAACCGGGCTGGAACCTGGTACCAGAGTGTGGTTATCCAGGTATCAGAAGTACCTGGTAACAGGATCTGGGGTGTGTCAGGCTGGCATCATGACCAGCACTGTGGCCGTCTCCACCGAGGAGATCCGCCGTCGTGAACTCGCGTCGTTCCTGCGCAGCCGCCGCGAGCGGATCTCGCCCGAGCAGGTCGGGCTACCGTCCAGCGGCCGGCGGCGCACGCCCGGCCTGCGCCGTGAGGAAGTCGCCCAGCTCGCCGGGGTGGGCGTCACCTGGTACACGTGGCTGGAGCAGGGCCGCGACATCCACGCCTCCGAGCAGGTGTTGAACGCGATCGCCCGGACCCTGCGCCTCGACCCGTACGAGCGCAGCCACCTCTACACCCTCGCCGGCGTGCCGGAACCGCCGATCCAGAAGGAGTGCGGGGTCGTCACGCCCCAGGTCAGGGCGATCCTGGACCAGCTGGAGCCGTTCCCCGCCGCGGTCCAGAACGCGCGCACCGACATCCTCGCCTACAACGCCACCTACGACTGGCTGATGGACGTGGACAGCATCCCCTTCGAGGAGCGCAACTCGCTGTTGCTGTGCTTCACGAACCCGCGGTGGCGTTCGCGGCTGCGGGACTGGGAGGACGGCATGCCGCGCACGGTGGCGCAGTTCCGCGCCTCGATGGCCGAGCACATCGCCGAACCGAGCTGGAAGGCGCTGGTCAAGCGGCTGCGGCAGGAGTCCCCCGAGTTCGAGGCGGTCTGGAACCAGCACGACGTGCAGCCGATGCGCAACCTGACGAAGGTGTTCGTGCACCCGGAAGCCGGCCTGCTCAGCTTCGACTACACCCACCTGTGGTTCGGCAGGCACTCCGAGGTCCGGCTGACCACCTACACCCCCGCGGACAGCGAGACGGCCGAGAAAATCGCCGCGCGCTGAGGTCCCGGCACCCAGCCTCGCCCGCCGGTACCGCGGTGGTCGTAATCCAAGTGCCGCTTTTCGACGGACGCGCCGCGCCGTCGTCTGCCGTAGCTTCGGGACGTGCGCGAACCCCGCCGGTGGCCGGCTCTCGTGGACGTGGTGCTCACCCTCGTCCCGATGGCGTTCGTGCTGGGGGCGACCACCGGGGCGGGCCGGTTCCAGGGCCACCCGCTGGGTGCCGCCGGTTACCTGTGGCTCGCCGCCGCCGCGTTGCCGCTGGTCGCCGTGCGGCGGGTGCCGTTGCCGGTCTTCGCCGTCACCGCGGCCCTGACCGGCGCGTACTACCTCTCCGGACAGCCGGGCGGCCCGGCGATCGTGCTGCCGACCATCGCGTTGTTCGTGCTGACCCGGATGCGGGGACCGCTCGTCGCGGGGATCGCCGGGTCGGTCGTCGTCGTGGCCGCGCTGGCCGGGCACCTCGCCACCGGGGTCACGCTCGTCGTCTGGCTGGCCGCCGTCCTCGGCATCGGTACCGCCGTGCGCAACCGGGTCGCGGCGACCCGGGCCGCCGCGCAGGAGACCGCCGAACGGCAGTCCCGCCTCGCCGAGCAGGAGCGGCTCCGGATCGCCCGCGAGGTGCACGACGTGGTCGCGCACAGCCTCGCCATGATCAACGTCCAGGCCGGGGTCGCGGTGCACGTCGCCGATCGGCGGCCCGACCAGGCCGTCGCCGCGCTGCGGGCGATCAAGGAGGCCAGTGCCACCGCGCTGGCCGACCTGCGCGCCACCGTCACGGTCCTGCGCTCCGGTCAGGGGCTCGGCCCCGCGCCCAGCCTGGACCAGCTCGACGAGCTGCTCGACCACACCCGCGCCACCGGTCTCGCCGTGCGCGTCCACGGCTCGCCGGGCGACCTGCCCGCACCGGTCGACGGCGCGGCCTACCGCATCCTGCAGGAATCGCTGACCAACGTGATCCGGCACGCCAACCAGCCCAGCACGGTCGACATCCGCTTCGCCCGGCACGACGGCTCCGTCACGCTCGTCGTGCGTGACGACGGCCGAGGCGCCACGACGCCGGTCGACGGCAACGGGATACGCGGCATGCGGGAACGTGCCGCCGCTCTGGGCGGTGAGGTCGAGGCCCGGGTGGTGGACGGCGGCTTCGAGCTCCGCGCGGAACTCCCGCTGGAGAAGCTGGAGGAGCGATGATCCGGGTCGTGCTCGCCGACGACCAGGCGCTGGTGCGCGCCGGGTTCCGGGTGCTGCTGGAGACCGAGGACGGCTTCGCGGTCTGCGGCGAGGCGGCCGACGGTGCGCAAGCGCTTGCGCTGGCCCGCGAGCACCGGCCGGACGTCGTGGTCATGGACATCCGGATGCCCGGGGTGGACGGGCTGACCGCGACCCGTGAGATCACCGCCGACCCCGGCCTCGACGGGGTGAAAGTGCTGGTCCTGACCACCTTCGACGTCGACGAGTACGTCTTCCAGGCGCTGCGCGCCGGCGCGAGCGGGTTCCTGCTCAAGGACACCGAACCGGTCGAGCTGCTCCGTGCGTTACGGGTGATCGCCGCGGGCGAGGCGCTGCTCGCCCCGACCGTCACGCGGCGGCTGATCAGCGAGTTCGTCACCCGGCCGGAGAACCGGCGTGTCGACACCGGCGCCGTCCCGCAGATCACCGACCGCGAACGTGAGGTGCTGGCGCTGGTCGCGGGAGGACTGTCCAACGACGAAATCGCGGCGCAGCTGGTCATCTCCACGGCCACCGCGCGCACGCACGTCAGCCGCATCATGACGAAGCTCGGCGCGCGCGACCGCGCCCAGCTGGTGGTGCTCGCCTACGAGTCCGGTCTGGTCGCCCCGCGCGGCTCGCGGCCGTGACGCAGCACGACCACCAGCCGCACCAGGAACACCACGCCGAGCAGGCCGACGAGGCCGATCTGGAGCCACATCCGCGCCTCCTTCCGGTGCCCGATGCTGTCTCCTTGAGGCGCGCGAGAGTGGGATGAGGTTGCCCGACACACCGATCTCACTCGATGGGGGCGGCCGGCGCACCGGCGAGGATGCGCGTCAGCGACCAGACGCGGTGCGGGTCGAGGTCCACCGGGCGCGGCGCCGGGTCGGGCCGCAACCGGCTCAGCAGGACCTGCTGCACCAGCCCGCTCGGCCGGTCGTGGGCCGCCAGCCGGCGCCAGAAGACGTGGTCCTCCAGGCCGTCCACCAGCGGGTCGTCGGTCCAGCCGCCGAACGACTCGAGCACGGCCCGGCGCACCAGGTACCCGCTGCCCAGGTAGGGCAGCTCGGCCAGCCGCCGGCCCTCCGGCGGCAGCGCGCCTACCAGGCCCTCGACCGGGTCGGCGACCGGGCAGTGCACGACGTCCGCTCCGTCCGTGGCGGCGACGAGGCGTTCCAGCAGCCGCCGCGAGGCACGCATCCCGCCGTCGAGCACCAGCAGCCACGGTGCGGACGAACGCTCCAGCAGCCGGTTGCGCGTGTAGCCGCGGCCCAGCGGCAGCTCGTGCCGCAGCAGGTCGGCGGCGCGCGGGCGGGGGCGCGGCGCCACACCGTCCTCCCCGACGAGGATCCGGCGGGGCAGCACGGTCCCGGTGAGCAGGTCGCGCACCAGCGGCTCCGGGTCGGGCTCACCCGGACGGCGGACCAGCAGCACGTCCACCTCCGCCCGTCCGGCGTCCGGGAACACCGCGGGCACCACCGACGGCGACCAGTCCATCCCCGACGTGCGGCGCGCGTCCGCGGTCTGCTGACCCATCCGCGTGGCCAGCGCCGGGTTCCGCGCGGGAGCGCCGAGCGAGCGGGTGCCGGCGAACCGGACGTCCCACGACGGGGTGTCGACGGCCAGCGGCCGCGGCCCGGCATCCACCACGTCCACCGCCGTCTCGGCCGGTGGTGGGCCCACGGGCACACCGGGCGAGGCGGCGAGCACCCCTTCGGCCAGCTCGACCAGCATCTTCGCGGACGCCAGCGGGTCGAGCGCGGTGCGCACGAACTCATAACCGGCCATGCGCAGGTCGCGTTCCCGCTGCGGGTCCGCGGCCAGTGCGGCGGCCGCCGCACCGAGCGACTCCGGCCGCGTGACGACCAGGTGCGTGCCGGGCACCAGCGGCGCCAGATCGGTCGACGGCTCCGTCAGCACCACGCAGCCGTTGCACAGCGCTTCCAGCACCCGCACCCACTCCAGGGCCCGCGACCGCTCGCGGTGCAGGTTGAGCAGGAACCGCGAGTTCGCCAGGTGCGCGAACTTCGCCTCGCCCGGCAGGAAGTCGGCACGCCGCGGCCCCATCGGTTCGTGTGGCGGGGTGAGCAACCGGACCCGCAGGTCCGCAAGGTCGGCGTCGTAGGACGCGAGCAGCAGCGACCGACGGCGCTCCGCGGTGCCCAGGTAGGTCACGTCGACCTCCCGCGCGCGGTCCGGATCGCCGCCCCAGGCGTCCCACAGCGGTGAGTAGCCGAGCTGGAAGTGCTCGACCGGGATGCCCCGGCGGCGCAACTCGGCGGTCGAGTCGTGGTTGATGTCGACCGCGGCGGCCAGTTCCGGGACCAGCGCCGCGCTGCGCTCGAACGTGGCCGTGCCCGGGTGCTCCACGCAGAACGCGATGGTGCGGCGCCGCTGCTCCTCGGACGGCCGGTCCGCCTCGGGGGTCACCACGAAATACTCGTGCGGCACGACGACGTACACCGTGTCGCCGTCGGCGTCCGGATACCGGCCGATGGCCGTGGTCGCCGGGAACCCGGCGCGCCGCACCGCGTCCGCGACCACCTCCAGCAGCTCCGCCATGAACCCGGACCCGCCTGTCGCGGACACGAAGCACAGCTGAGCGGTCATGACGTCCGCCGCCGCACGGCACGCAGCGGCGCGGTGACCCGCCAGCTCACCGTCGCCCGCGTCGCCTCCAGTTCCCGCGCCAGCTCGGCGGCCCGGTGCTCGGCGGCGAGCGTGCCGTCCGCGACCGGGGGTTCGGGCGGGGTCGCACCGGACAACCGCAGCTCGGCGTCCAGCAGCCGCAGCCGCAGCCGGTCCCGCTCGGTGCGGGTCTCGGTGAGCTCGGCGCGCAGCGCGTCCCGTTCCGCGCGGGCGACCAGCACGTCCCGCGCCAGCGCATCGGCCTGCGCGGCCCGCTCGGTGACGCCGGCCAGTTGTTCGGTCTGCTGCACCAGCCGGTCCCGGTGCCGGCTCAGCTCACGGATCTGCAGCTCGGCCTCGCGCAGCTCGGTGCGCAACCGTTCCCGCTCTTCGCTGAACGCGGCCCGCTCGGCCCGCAGCCGGGTCAGTTCGGCTCGCACCGCGCCCGGCAGCTCGTCGGTCATCCCCGCTCCTTCACCAGCTCGGTGAGCACGTCGGCGTATTCGGCGGCGTAGCCCGCCGGGTCCAGCCAGTCGTGCAGCTTTTCGTAGGCGTTCGCGGCGATCGCGCGCCGCCGGTCCGCCGGGGTGTCCAGGGCACGCAGCAACGCGACGGTCAGCGCGTCCGCGTCGTTGGGCTCGAACAGCCAGCCGCTGTGCCCGTCGGTGATCATCTCGCGGGCGCCGAACACGTCGCTCGCCACGACCGGCAGACCGCAGCACACCGCCTCCAGGATCGACCGCGGCAGGGACTCCACGTCGGAACTGTTGACGAACAGGTCGGCGGCCTCGAACCACGGCGTGGGGTCGCGCTGGATCGGCACCAGGCCGACCCGGTCCGCGAGCCCGGTCCGCTCGGTGAACCCGGCCAGCGCCAGCCCGTACGGCGACGGGTGGTGCCCTACGATGCTCAGCTCGATCTCCGGGTGCGCGCGCCGCACCCGGTCCATCGCGCTGATCAGCAGACCCTGGCCCTTGCGCGGTTCCAGCACGCCGACGTTGAGCAGCAGCGTGGTGTCCTCGGCGATCCCCAGCTTGCGCCGGGCGGCGCGACGGTCGCGTTCGGACACCTGACCGCCGCGGCCGACCATCGGTGTGCCGTACCGGATCGTGCGGCAGCGCGCCGGACTGGAGAACGGCAGGAACATCTCGCGCGTGGCGTCGGCGACGAACAGCAGCCGGTCCGCCGCTCGCAGCGTGTTCAGCCACCGTTCGCGCACCGGCGGCACCAGGCCCGCCGGGCCCCAGTTCTGGTAGGCGAAGTCGGCGAGGTCGAAGCTCTCGTGCAGCACCCACGCGGTCGGCAGCCCGGCGCGGATCGCCGCGTCCGCACCGGGGAACGCGCCGAGCGTGTTCACCAGCGCGACCGCGGCGTCGGTGCCGCGCGCGAACTGGGCCAGCTCGGCGATGTGCCCCTCGTAGGAGGCGACGTCGTGCACCCGGTACGGCGAGGTGAGGTGCACGTCGATGCCGTGGGCCGCGCAGTCGGCCCGCAGTTCGCCGTCCAGCTGGGTGACCACCGTGATCCGCCAGCCGTGCCGGGTCGCGAGCCGGTCCAGCAGTTCCTGCAGCCACAGCTGCCCGCCGCCGACCGCGAGGCTGTGCGTGAACACCAGCAGGTGCCGCGGATCGGTGGTGCCCCGTGGCCGGGCCAGCGCTTTCCGCGTGCGCTCGGCGAGTTCCGCCGCGAGCGCCAGGTCCGCCTCCTCGGCCGGCGGGTTGGACAGCACGACCTCGCGGGCCTCCGACGTCCACTCCCCGGACAGCTCACTCCGCACGCGCACCCGCACCGACAGCGCGCGGTCCGCACCGGGCGGCAGGTCCACCGGCACCCGGGCCTCGAACCCGCTGACCGCGGCGTCCGGGAAGTCCGGCAGGTGGTCGGCCACGTCCGGCCGCGGCAGGCGGGTGCGGGCGCGGACCGGCTCACCGCCGTCGACGAGGACCTCGACCAGCGACGGGGCCCGCGAGTCGAGCAGCACCCAGCCGTGCACGAACACCACGTCGCCCCGCGGGTTGTCGCCGGCCTTCGGGGTGTCGATCTCGTACAGCCGCAGCGGTTCCTCGTCGCCGTACCGGCCGACTTCGACGACGGCGCTGGTCAGCGGATCACCGTTCGCCGCGCGGACCACCACCTCGTGCCGCCCCGTCGGCACCGGCTCCGGTGTGCTGATCAGCAGACCGGTCGTGCCCGGCGGCTCGGCACCGGTGGAGCCCGGGCGCACCTCGGCCACCTGTCGTCCGATGTGGACGGTCACGTGGTCGCCGGTGGTGACCCACCCGCGCAGCTCGAACAGGTGCCCCACCGGTCGTCCCGGCCGCACCAACCCGGCCGCTGTGTTCATCGTTCCGCCTTCACCGTCTCTTCGGCGTCCTTGACCAGGATCAGCACGTCCTGGTGTCCGTCCCAGCCCGCCTCGACGTATCCGGCGAGCCGTAGCCGCGGGGTGAGGACGTGCCCGGTCACCCACTCCGGCGTGCTCAGCGAGATGCCGTACCCGGGCTGGCCGGGGTAGTCGGCGTACCCGAACCCGCAGGTCCGGTAGTCCGCGAGCACGCGGGCGTGGTCCTGCGCGGTCAGGCCGTACCCGGCGCCGCTGCTCATCCGCCAGGCGACGCGACGGCCGTGTGTGGTCACCACCGCGACACCGCCGGGCGCCAGCGCCCGCTCGAAGTAGCCGAGCAGCGCGTCCCACGCCGGGACGTCCAGGTGGGTCAGGACCGAACCCGACCAGATCAGGTCGATGTCACCGACCTGCGGGATCTCCGCGATCCGCACGGACGCGGGCAGCCCGGTGGCGCCGAAGAACCGCACGCAGTGCTCGACGCCGCCGGTGTCGATGTCCGAGGCGATCAGCTCCGCGTCGGGGAACGCGGCCCGGAACGTGCGCAGCACCCGGCCGTAGCCGCAGCCGAAATCCAGTACCCGGCGCGGGGCCGGACGTCCGGCGGCCTGCAACCCGTGCAGGCAGGCCCGCAACGCCTCGCCGGCCACCGCGAAGTAGTGCTCGGTGTTGCCGCGGAACATCGAGTCGCCGGGCGCGATGATCCGGTCGGCCCGTGCCATCGTGCGGGCGACCCGCACGTCCAGTTCGGTCGGTCCGGCCGGTGCCCGTCCGGTGTCTTCGGCGAGACGCCGCCGCCACGCCAGCCGCATCGCGTCCCGGTCGTGGTCCAGCCCAGGTCCGGAGGTGATCCCGCACCGGCGGATCGCCTGGAACTCCGCCTCCCGTTCGGCCGCCGCGTCCACGAAACTCACCGGCCTGCCGAGCAGGACGCCGAGCCACGCGGCCAGGTCCCGCACCGTCGTACCGGGCGCGGCCCCGGACCAGCCTGCGCGGGCGAGCTGGTCGGCGAGCAGCAGCAGGCCGCGGTCGATCACCTCGTCCGCGGTCGTGCCGACGCGCACCCACTCCAGGTCGATGGCCCGCGGCGGGTCCGTCACCAGCACGTTGGCCGGGATCAGGTCCCACGACGGGTCCGCCCGCACCAGGTCCGCCCACGCGGTGAGCAGTTCCGCGGCGCGCCACGGCTGTTCGGTCAGGACCTCGGGCAGGGTCGGCGCGTCCACCACCACGTCCGTCCACGCGCGCACGACGACCGGGCCGGGTTCCTGCGGCAGCAGGGGAGTGCGGCGGATCTCGTCGCCGACCACGTCCGCCCGGGTGCACCAGCGGGCCGCGCGGTCGGTGTTGAAGTAGGTGGCGAGCACGCCGTCCGGCCACAGGTGCGTGGCGGGTTCGCCGGCCGAGGCGAGGAACACCAGACCGTCCACGGTGTCCAGACCGAGGCCGCCCTCGACCAGTTCGGCCCAGCGCTCGTCGCGCCCGGACAGCTCCACCGCCAGCCGCGGATGCCGTTCCAGCAGCTCCCCGGTGATCACCGCCCGGGTGACGCGGTGGTCCGGCAGGCAGCCGAGGACCCGCTGGACGGTCAGCCCGGCAGCGGTCAGCTCCCGTTCCCACCGGCGCCGGGACCGGCCACCCGGCCGGCCCACTCCCAGCCGGTTCGGCACCGCCAGGACCAGCGTGCCGCCCGGCCGCACGCGGTCCGCGTGCTCGGTGCCGGACGCGACGACCAGGTCGTAGCGCTTGTCGGGGACCGCGTCGAGCACCTGCACGCCGGGCAGATCGGCGGTGCGCGCCCGCACCACCCCGGCACGAGCCGGGCCGGGTTCGACCGCGTCGACCCGCGCCACCCGTTCCCCGAGGTACCGGGTCACCGCGCCGTACCCGGCGCCCACCTCGAGCACGTGCGCGTCCGGTGGCAGCCGCAGCGCGCGCAGCACGTTCGCGCGGCCGTGGTCGAGCTGGTCCCGCTCGGCGCTGGTGAGCGCGGCGAAGTGCAGCTCGTCGGACAGCGCGGTGTGGTCGGCGGCGTGGCGGACGATCTCGGCGACGAGGTCGCTCATGCCCCGATCAGCTCACCGGATAGGGCAGCAGCATCGAGCGGACGGTCCGCTGGTAGGCGCCCGAGAGCGCGGCCTCGTCGGCCAGGGAGCCCTGCGTCACGTTGACGCGGATCAGGTCGTTGCCCGACACCCAGGTGCTCCGGTACACGATGGGCGAGGCGACCAGCTTGTGGAACACCACCTGCGGCGGGATGTTCGGCAGCTGGTCGGGGATCAGCACCAGGCCGCTGCGGACGTAGTACTGGCGCAGCTGGCCGGCCAGCGCGCTCGCCGTCGCCGGGCTGTCCAGCGGGATGACCATCACCGAGATCTTCTCGTTGCCCGGGCCGCTGGTGTCCGGCTGGCGCTGCGAACCGCGCCAGGCGACCTCCGGCACCGAGCGGGTGGTCAGCAGCGTGGCCTCGCCGGAGTCCACGATGCCCAGTTCGACCAGCCGGTTCACCGGCAGCACACCGCTCTGGCCGTCCGCGGCGCCCTCGGTGGGCGGGATCTTGTCCAGCAACGCCTGGTTCGGCGAGCTGCTGCGGGTGCTCGACGTCGGCGGCGCCTGCGTGGGCGTCGGGCCGGCCTGACTGTCCCCGCTGGACGTGGTCAGGAAGATCGTCAGGCCGGCGGCGACCAGCACCACGACGGCCGCGACCGAGATCCAGGCGATCTTGCCCTTGCCCGGTTTGGCGTCGAACGACTCCGGGCCCTGCGCCACCGTATTGATCGGCGGGAAGTCCGAGCCGCCCCACGGCGGGCTCACGTCGGATTGCGGTGCGTGCCACGCCGGCTGCACGGGCTGCGGGCCGGACTGCGGAAAACCGCCAGGCGGCGCGGCCGGGAAACCCGCGGGCGGGGACGGGCTCGCCACGTACTGGGTGCGTTCCGGATCGACCGGGGGGCCGGCCTGCCAGTTCGGCGAGACGGCCTGCGTGGGCTCGGCGGAGGGGTCCTGCGGCGCCGGCTGCGGCACGCCCTGCGGCGGGCTGACCGGCGCGATCACCTGCGTCGAGTCTGCGGAGTTGTCCGGCTCCGGCTGCTGGGTGGTGCTCTCGCCGTAGGAAACCGCGGACGAGAGCACCTGGTCGCGCCGGACGCGGTAGTCGTCGGCGGAGAGCCGTCCCGAGGCAAGCTCTTCGTCCAGCTTGCGCAACTCCTCCTGCCAGGACACCCGGTAGCCCCCTAATCTGCTCTCGACGAGGCGGAACGCGTCCGCCGGACAGCGCTACGGACGACGCACATTGTGCACGCCTACCCCGCTCATCGCCGGTGCGGGTCATTTCGTGACCTTGTTCTGCGAGGGTGATCAACCGAGGAGGGGGAGAAATGGCGGCACGCTGGCGCGCCGTGGCCGCGGTCGCCGGCGGCACGGCGTTGATCGGGTTGCACGGGTGGACCTACGGCAACTGGATCAACGACGACGCGGCGATCACCTTTGCCTACGCCCGTGACCTGGCCGAAGGCGCCGGTCCGGTGCTCCAGCCCGGGGCGGCGCCGGTGGAGGGTTTCTCGAATCCGGCGTGGCTCGCGCTGCTGGTGCTGGGCAAGGTGCTGCACCTGTTCGATACCGGCGCGATCTTAGGTGTGCCGGACTACGTTCTGTTTCCGAAGGCACTCGGATTGGCCTGCTGCGCGGGAATTCTCGCCGCGTGTCACTTCGCGGTGAAACGCGTCACGCGATGGCCGTCACTGGTGACGGTGTTCGCGGGCGGCTTGCTCGCCGCGATCCCGTCCTTCGTGATCTGGTCGCTGTCCGGTTTGGAGAACCCGCTGTACGCGCTGGCGGTGGCGTGGCTCGCGGCGTTGTTGTTCCGCGCGCTCGCCGGCGGACGGGTGCACGACGCGCGGATCGCGGCGGGCGCCGGGCTGCTCGCCGCGGTGGCGGCGCTGACCCGGCCGGACGGGGTGATCTTCGTGGTCGCGTACCCGTTGGTCGTGCTGGTGTTCGCGCGGCGGGTGCGGGCGGTGGTTCCGGCCTCGGCCGGGGTCCTGGCGTTCGCGGTGCCGTACGGGGCCTATCTGCTGTGGCGGCACGCGGAGTTCGGCCGGTGGGTGCCGAACACGGCGGTGGCGAAGAACCAGCAGCCGCCGGCGCTGGCGGACGTGACGCGGGTGGCGGAGCCGGTGGAGTACCTGGGGTGGCCGGTCGTGGTGGCCGGGGTACTGGTGACCGGGCTGGCGTTGTGGCTGGTCCCCGCCCTGCGCCGGCCGTTGGCCGGATGGCTGGTGCCCCTGGTGCTGGCGCTGGTGGCGTACTGCGTGCTGAACCCGGAGCCGGGCGGCGAATTCCGGTTCGCCACTCCACTGTGGACGATGGCGGCGCTGGTCGCGGCGGTCACGGTGGTCGAAGGACTGCGGGCGCTGCCGGTGCGCCGGCGGGCGCTGCTGGCGGTGGTGCTGGCGGGCGCGGCGGTGCCCAGTGCGCCGGCGCTGGCCGACTCCGGTCGCGGGTTCGCGAGCGGCCCGGTCGTGCCGTTGTGCCAGATCGCGGAGCGGTACGGGCGGGTGTTCAACGGCTACGCGGACACGATCGGCCTGCGGGAGGGGTCGGTGCTGCTGCCGGACATCGGCGGGACCACGCTGACGAGCCGGTTGCGGGTGGTCGACTCGGTCGGTCTGGCCGACGCGCACATCGCCGATCTGGTGTCGGCGGGCGATTTCGCCGGGTTCCGGGACTACGTGTTCGACGAGGTCAGGCCGACGTTCATCCACTCGCACGTGCCGTGGAGCGACCTGACCGGGCTGACGCACGACGCCCGCCTGTCCGGCGAGTACGCCGCGGTGGTGCTGGACCGGACCGGTCAGAACGGTGACTGGGTGCGGCTGGACGCACTCGACGGCGACGATCTGGTCCGCCTGCGGGCGTACGCGCGGGTGACCGTCCCGCGCGTCGAGGCCGAGCGGGCGGGTTCGGTGACCGGGCGGTGCGGCGCGGTGCTGCGGCCCGGGCAGCTGCCTAGTTCGGCGGCAGGGCGTTGACCAGGGAGGACTTCGTCTGGGCGAGGCGCTCGGACAGGGCGGCCGGGTCGCCGTCGAGGCCCTGGGAAACCCAGATCGCGACGGCGTAGGTGCCCGAGGTGTACCAGGTGCCGCTCATCTGACCGGCCGAGTTGCGGCCGGTGACGGCCTTGGCGTCGGTGGAGCCGGAGGGGACGTTCTGCAGCCCGGCGGTGAGGGCGTGGTCGTAGAGGCCGCGGGTGATCGAGGCGGCGCCGGTGGCGGAGCCGGCGGGCATGACCAGCACGAGGTAGCCCTGCGGGCCCTGGGACGAGCCGCGGAAGATCAGCTGGGTGACGCCGTTGTCCTTCATCAGCCGTCCCTCCTCGCGGGAGAACAGCTTGAGGTCGATGCCCTGGTCGACGGTGAGGGTTCCGTTGTTCGGGCTCGGCGTGCCCGGAAGGGCCGGCAGCCGCGCTTCGACGGATTGCGGTGCGACGACGGACGTGGGTGGCTGGGCCGTGGTGGTGGCGCCGTTACTGCCGCCGCCCAGGAACCAGATGCCGCCCACGACCAGCGCGGTGACGAGGATCACGCCGAGGGTGACGAACAGCCAGGCCGACCTGCGTTTGCGTGGCGCCTGGAGCCGCGGCACCGGGTCGAACGGCGGGTAGTGCTGGGGGTACGGCCCGGGGTGCAGCGGTGGCGGAGCCATGGTGGGCAAGGGCCGCGACGGCGGCGGCACCGGGTTCGTGATGACGGTCGGCGCGTCCTCGATGGAGGGGAAGTGCACGGAGTCGGTGGGACGCTCGTCGGCCGGGCTGGGCGCGCTCGTGGGCTTGCTGGTGGCGAGCAGGTGCGCCGAAATGCTCTGCGTGGGCCCTTCCTCGTTCGCGAGGGCGCTTTGGGTAGGTCCCTCCTCGATCTCGAGGGCGCTCAGCTGAGCCTGATCGGGCGCGCTCGCATCGTTCCGCGGCGGTCCGGTCGGCGGGACGTGCCCCGCGTCCGGTTGCCCCTGCCCGGCCTGCGGGCCGGCGGGCTGGGACTGTGGGGGTTGCGCCGGCCACTGACCCGGCTGCTGGGCGAAACCCGGGTTGGCCGGATTCGCGCTCTGCCACCGCGGCTGAACCGGCGCCGAAGCCCCGATGCCGGAGGCCGCGGCCAGCAGCTCGTCCCGCATCTTGCGGTGCTCGTGCTGGGTGATGGTGCCGTTGGCGAGATCGGCGTCCAGACGGCGCAGCTCATCCTGCCAACTCATCCCAGGGCTCCTCGGTCAGCTTCCACGCGGTGGACGTCACCCAGAAGATAGCGCGATCAAGCCCCCGGTGGTTGCGGCAGTGCCCGATCACGCCTCACGACACCGGGGGCAACAGGGGCTCCAGCTTCTCCGCGAAGGACCGCGCGTTCGGGCACCCTTGCGCATCCTCGCTCCCTCGCGCCATGGTCACGAGCACCAACGCGAGCGCACGATCCGCGACCTCCACCGCGACCGCGCAACCACCGGTGGAGATGTCAGCCTCCATGGCCTTCCGCGCATGAACCGAGATCTCCCGCACGCCCGTGTTGGTTGCGGCGAACTCCCGCAGCCCTTGCGTGGCGTCGAGGGCGATGCTGTACGTGGCGAAATCGAGTTTGGACGCGGTGCATTGGTTGCGCCGGCTCTTGTTCTCCCCGGGATTGAACCCTTGCCCGGCGTTGAGCTGATCCAGCAGACGGCAAGCATCGAGGCCCGCGAAAACGTCAGAGCTGCCAGGCCTTGAGATGGGCGGAACAACGGGCGCCGGCGACGGGCTCCCAGATACGGTGCTGGTGCAGGCAGTTACGACAGTCCCCAGCACGCACGCGATGCCCGCGACAGTTCGAATGAACCGAAACCGGGTCACCAGGACCCCTGGTGAGCCTGATCCTGCCCGGTTCGCTTCGCGTCGCTGTTCACCGTTGTCAGCTGTACGTTCCCGGCGGAGACCGCAGTTGTCCATCACGACCCCGTAGGCAGATGGGGCTCCAGCTTCTCCGCGAAGGCCCTGGCGTTCGGACATGCCTGAGCATTGTCGCTGTACCGCACCATCGTCACCACCACCACGGCACGGGCGTGTGGTCCGGCCTCAACCGCTACTGCGCACGCGCTCGCGGTTACATCTGCCTGCATGGCGCGGCGGCCGTTGACCGGGATGGTCGTCGCGCCAGGGTTCGCGGTGTCGAATTCGTTGAGTCCTTGTACCGGGTCGAGCGCCAAGGCGTATGACGCGAAGTCCGGTTTTACTGCCACGCACTGGTTGCGCGGACTCTTGTTTTCTCCGGGGTTGAACCCCTGCCCGGCAGTGAGATCGTCCAGCAGCCGGCAGGCGTTCAGTTCGGCGAAGACGTCCTTGCTGGCCGGTGAGCTCGTCGGTGCCGCTGGTGACGGCGTCCCGGCAATCGTGCTGGTGCATCCGGCCAGGAGCAACGCCAGGCAGGCGGCGCCCACGAAAGCCCGTCTCGCACGATTGGTGATGCTCACGGGGCTTCCTGATCCTTGAACTCGCTGACTGCCCTGGTCGCTGCTTCGTCCGAGGCATCGTACTTGCTGATCGCGGTGTCGATGGCCTGACGGAGGGTTTCGAGCAATTCCTGTGCCGCCTCGAAAACCCTGACCAATGACTGGTCGTCGGAGTACATCGCGGCCAGGAAGTGTTCGGCAGCTCGTTTGGCGTACTCGTCCTCCCCGAATTTCGGCGCCTGTAAGTGGCTCCTCCCTGGGGGAGCACGATATCGCTGCGGCCACCGGCTGTCACCGGCTCGACGCGATCCGCAGTTACGCGGCTTCCTCCAGGTATGCCGCGGCTTGCAGGGTGAACAGGGACGCGTAGTCGCCGCCCTGGGACATGAGCTCTTCGTGTGTCCCTTCCTCCGCGAGGCGGCCCCGGTCGAGCAGCAGGATCTTCTCGGCCTGCCGCACGGTGGAGAACCGGTGCGAGATGTACAGCGTGGTCCGGCCCGCGGACAGTGCGCGCAACCGGGTGAACAGGTCGTGCTCGGCCGCGGCGTCCAGCGCCGATGTCGGCTCGTCCAGCACCAGGATCGGTGCGTCCCGCATGAAGGCCCGCGCCAGCGCGATCTTCTGCCACTCGCCGCCGGACAGGGACACGCCCTGGTCGAACCACCGGCCCAACGGGCTGTCGTAGCCGCGTGGCAACCGGGCGATCCGGGCGGCGACCCCGGCGCGGGTGGCCGAGTCCTCGATCCGCGGCCGGTCGTCGAGTGCGCTCAGCTCGCCGAGCCCGATGTTCTCCGCCGCCGTTCCCTGGTAGGTCACGTAGTCCTGGAACATCGCCGAGATTCGCGCTCTCAGGGCATCCGGGTCGAACGACCGGATGTCGGTCCCGTCGAGCAGGATCCGCCCCTCGGTCGGGTCGTAGAGCCGGCACAGCAGTTTGATCAGTGTCGACTTGCCGGCCCCGTTCCGCCCGACCACCGCCACCGTCTCACCGGGCCGGATCTCGAACGAGACCCCGTCCAGCGCGTTCTCCACCGACCCCGGATAGCGGAACGACACGTTCTGGAACTCGATGTGCCCGCGCACCGGCTCGGGCAGCGGCGCCGTCACGGCCGGCGCGACGATCCGCGGCTCGGTGGCCAGGAAGTCGTACAGCGTGTCCAGGTACAGATTGTTCTCGTACATCCCGGAGAACCCGGTGAACAACCCCTGCACCGACGTTTGCACCGCCGCCGCGGCCGCCGTGTACAACGCCAGGTCGCCGATCGTCAACCGCCCGGCCACCGCTTCGAGCGCGATGTAGAGCGCGATGCCGGAACCGGCCAGGGTGGACAGCAGGCTCCACGCCGTGCCCACGAAGTTGCGCCGGGTCGTCAGCTTCCGCTCGCGCGCGTACGCGTTCTGGCCGAGCCGCAGGAACCGGTCCACCAGGTACGGCCCGAGCCCGAACAGCTTGGTTTCCTTGGCGTAGGTGTCCGTCGTGACCAGCGAGTTCAGGTAGTCCATCCGCCGCCGGATCGGTGACATCCACAGGGTCAGCAGGAACGCCCGCGACCCGTACTTCGATTGCGAGATGAACGCCGGTACCGGTGCGAGCAGCGCCACGGCGGCCAGCAGCGGGCTGACCGACATCAGCAGCACGACCATGCTGGCGAACGTGATCGACGTCCGGACCAGTCCGAGCGCCGAGGTCAGCATCGACATCGGCCGCTGCGGCGCCTCCTGCGACGCCTGCCGCAGCTGGTCGTAGGACTCCGAGCCTTCGAAGAACTGGAGGTCCAGCCTGCTCGCGTGTGCCATCACCCGGTGCCGGATCGTCAGCGTCATCCGCTCCTGCAGCAGCTGTTGCGCCGCGTTCGTCAGCGCGGTGCTGATCGCGGTCGCGGTGAACACGCCGAACTCCAGCGCGGCCAGCTGGACGATCCGATCGGTGCCGCCGCGGCCCTGCACCGCCGCGACCACCGCGTCCAGCAGCAGTTTCGCCACGTACGCCGTGCCGGTGGGCATCAGGCCGCTGACCAAAGCGGACAGTGCGATGAGGACGGTGACCGCCGGGCTCGCCCGCCAGGCCAGTTTGATCACGCGTGGTAGTCCGCGCACCGTGCCGCCGGCCGAGGCGCGGAACCTCTGCCACCGGGACCGCAGGTCCTTGGGCTGGTCCGGCGCCACCGCGTCCGGGATGTCCACCGGACCGGTCAGCCCGCTCTGCGGGACCGAGGTGCCGGCCCGCCGCAGCATCCGCCGCACCCCGATCGGTGCGCCACCGCCGTGCATCACGCGGCCACCGCCCCGTGCAGGAACACGTCGACCAGCTCGGCCGCGGTCGGTGTGGCCTGGTCGTCCCGGCGGCGCAGGAACACCATCGACAGGAAGATCGCCGCGAGCTTGTCGGCCGGCAGCCGCAGCCCGTCCTCGGGCGTGAACAGCTCGGCGATCGCGTGGCGCAGCGCGGTGACGGATTCGGCCCGCGCGCCCTTCCGCGGTTCGCCGCGCTTGAGCCGGCCGGTCGAGTGCAGCGCCGCCATGAGCGCGCCCATCCGGTCCAGGTGCGCGGACATGGTCTCGGTGGCTTCGGCGAGCCGGTCGGCCAGCGGCTGGTCGAGCGGGATCTCGGCGATCGCCTCCACCGTGCTGTCCGGCTTGACCGCCTCGGCGACGCAGGCGTCGATCAGTTCGTCCTTGTCCTTGAACGCGCGGAAGATCGTGCCCTCGCCGATGCCGGCGGCACGGGCGATCTGCGCGGTGGTGACGGCGGCGCCGTGCTCGACGACCAGTGGCAGCACGGCCCGCACGATCATGCGCCGTCGGTCCTCGGGGTTCATGCCAGGTGCCCGTCGGCGGGCGGGAGCGGTCATGGCAACCAGTATGTGGAGTGAGTGCTCACTCCGTCAAGCGAGCGGGAAAACGGGCCGCGCCGGAACGACGCGGCCCGTCCGAACCGCTCAGTACGTGAACGCCATCGCCGGATCGGCCAGCAGCGCGCCGACGTCGGCGAGGAACTGCGAGCCCTGCTGCCCGTCGACCAGCCGGTGGTCGAAGCTCAGCGACAGCTGCAGCACCTTCCGGACCGCGAGCTGCCCGTCCACCACCCACGGCGCGTCCTTGATCGCCCCGAAGGCCAGGATCGCGGACTCACCCGGGTTGATGATCGGCGTGCCGGTGTCGACGCCGAACACGCCGACGTTGGTGATGGTGATCGTCCCGTCCACCATGTCCGCCGGCGGAGTTTTGCCCTCACGCGCCGTGGTGGTCAGTTCGTCCAGCGCCCGCGCCAGCTCCGGCAGCGACATCGCGTCCGCGTCCCGGATCTTCGGGACGACGAGCCCGCGGGGCGTCGCCGCGGCGATGCCCAGGTGCACGTAGTCCTTGTAGACGATCTCGCCGGCCGCCTCGTCCCAGGACGCGTTGACGTCCGGTGTCCGCTTGACCGCCATGCACACGGCCTTGGCCGCGAACGCCAGCGGGGTCAGCTTCACGCCCGCGAAGTCCGGGTGCTTCTTCAGCCGCTCGCGCAGCTCCATCATCGGCGTGACGTCGATGGTCAGGAACTCGGTCACGTGCGGAGCGGTGAAGGCGCTGGACACCATCGCCGCCGCGGTCGCCTTGCGGACACCGCGGACCGGCACGCGCCGCTCCCGGGCACCGGCCGCCGGGGCGGGTGCGGCCGGGCGGGCCGCCCGCTCGACGTCCTCCCGGGTGATCACGCCGCCTTCGGCGGACCCGGTGAGTGTCGACAAGTCGACGCCGAGGTCCTTGGCGAGCTTGCGCACCGGCGGTTTCGCCAGTGGCACATAACCGCCCCGGTCCGGTGCGGGCGCGGGAGCAGCCGGTGCCGGTGCCGGTGCTGCCGGAGCCGGAGCCGCCGCGGCAGCCACCCTGCGTGGGCGCCGCCGTGCCTCGGTCGCCTTCGAACCGTAGCCGACCAGCGGCTTCATCTCTTCCTCGGCCGGTGCCGCGGCCGCGGACCCGTTCACCGCTGCCGGGGGCGCGCCCCCGCCGGCCGGGTTCACGTCGATGGTCAGCAGCGGCGCCCCGACCTCCACCGTGTCCCCGGCCGCGGCCAGGAGCTCGGTGACCACACCGGCCCACGGGATCGGCAGCTCGACGGCGGCCTTCGCGGTCTCCACCTCGACGACGATCTGGTTGACCGTGACCTCGTCACCCGGCTGGACGCGCCAGTTCAGGATCTCGGCCTCGGTCAGGCCCTCGGCGGTGTCGGCGAGCAGGAACTGCTTGTACTCGGGCACCCCGCCTCACCAGCCCATCGCGCGGTCGACGGTGTGCAGGACGCGGTCCAGGTCGGGGAGGTAGTGCTCCTCCAGTTTGGACGGCGGGTACGGGGTGTCGAACCCGGTCGCCCGCAGCACCGGCGCCTCCAGCGAGTAGAAGCACTCCTGCTGCACGCGCGCGGCGATCTCGGAGGTGATCGACGACTCCGACGGCGCCTCGCTGACCGCGACCAGCCGGCCGGTGCGGCGCACCGACTCGAACACCGGCGCGAGGTCGAGCGGCGAGAGCGTCCGCAGGTCGATGACCTCCAGCGACCGGCCCTCTTCGGCCGCGGCGGCAGCAGCATCGATGCACACCTTGACCGACGGCCCGTACGCGACGAGCGTGCAGTCGGTGCCCTCGCGCACCACGCGCGAGGCGAACAGCGGTCCCGGCGGCGTCGTCGTGTCCACTTCGGACTTGAGCTGGCCGTTGTGGTAGAGCCGCTTGGGCTCGAAGAACAGCACCGGATCGTCGCAGGCGACGGCCTGCTGGATCATCCAGTAGGCGTCCGTGGGGTTCGAGCAGGACACCACCTTCAGTCCGGCGATGTGCGCGAACAGCGACTCCGGTGATTCGGAGTGGTGCTCCACGGCGCCGATCCCGCCGCCGTAGGGCACCCGCACGACCACCGGCACCTTGACCCGGCCCTGCGTGCGGTAGTGCAGCTTCGCCAGCTGCGAGGAGATCTGGTCGAACCCGGGGAAGATGAACCCCTCGAACTGGATCTCGCACACCGGGCGGAACCCGCGCACGGCCAGGCCGACCGCGGTGCCGATGATGCCCGACTCGGCCAGCGGCGTGTCCAGCACGCGCTGCTCGCCGAAGTCCTTCTGCAACCCGTCGGTGATCCGGAAGACGCCGCCGAGCTTGCCGACGTCCTCGCCGAGGATCAGGACCTTGTCGTCGGCCTCCATCGCCGCGCGCAGGCCCATGTTCAGGGCCTTGCCGATCGTCAGCTTCTGCACGGCGGGTACCGCACCGTCCACAGGGGACTTCACCGGGGCGGCCATCAGCGCTCACCCGCTTCCACGAAACCGGCCAGGTAGGACAGGAACTCGTCGCGCTGGGAGTCCAGCACCGGCGACGGCTCGGCGTAGACGCCGGTGAACACGCGTTCCGGCGGCGGTTCCGGCATGTTGAAGCAGAACTCGCGCAGGTCCGCGGCGAAGGCGTCGGCCTCGGACTCGATCTGGTCGAACCACGCCTGGTCGGCGTACCCGTTGCGGGCCAGGTGCACCCGCACGCGCTCGATCGGGTCCTTGTGCTTCCAGACCTCCAGCTCCTCGGAGAGCCGGTAGCGGGTCGGGTCGTCGGTGGTGGTGTGGGCGTCCATCCGGTAGGTGAACGCCTCGATCAGCACCGGTCCGTTGCCGTGGCGGCACTCCTCGAGCGCCCAGCGGGTCACCGCGAGGCAGGCCAGCACGTCGTTGCCGTCCACGCGGATGCCGGGAAAGCCGTAGCCGCGGGCGCGCTGGTAGAGCGGGAGCCGGGACTGCCGCTCGGTGGGCTCGGAGATCGCCCACTGGTTGTTCTGGCAGAAGAACACCAGCGGCGCGTCGTACACCGCGGCCCACACGAAGCCCTCGTGCACGTCGCCCTGGGAGGTGGCGCCGTCACCGAAGTAGACGATGGTGGCCTCGCCGTCGTCGTCGCCAACCTTGCCTTCGAACTTCTGGCCCATCGCGTACCCGGCCGCGTTGAGCACCTGGTTGCCGATCACGATGGTGTACGGGTGGAAACCGTGGGCCTTGAAGTCCCAGCCGCCGTGGTCGGTGCAGCGGAAGATGCCCAGCAGTTCCTTGAAGTCGACGCCGCGGGTGTAGGCCACGCCGTGTTCCCGGTAGCTCGGGAACGCCATGTCCTGCGGCCGCAGCGCGCGGCCGGAACCGACCTGTGCGGCCTCCTGGCCGAGCAGCGGGACCCAGATGCCGAGCTGGCCCTGGCGCTGCATGGCGTTGGCTTCCCGGTCGGCCCGGCGGACCAGCACCATGTCGCGGTAGAGCCCGCGCAGCGCGTCCGGGTCGATGTCGGAGATGTAGCGGTCGAACTGGGGCGATGCGATTCGCTCGCCTTCGGGGGTGAGCAGCTGAGTCACCTCAGCGCCACCCGCGTCCGTGTTTCGCAAACCGGCGATCACCTGCTCCCGCGATGGCTGGGCGGCCTGTGCGGCCGGTCCTTCGCCGGGCTCCGGGTGCGTCCACTGTTCGGGGGACGGCATGCGCGTTCTCCTCGGTGTCCTGCCACGGGGCCGCTTGTGGCGGCCGCTCACGGCTTTGACCGGCAGCCACCGACGTTTCGGGTCCGAAGCGCTCGGCAGCCGTCGGCCGTGACGGCTTACGAGGAACATCCTGACACGAACAGGGGGTCCCGGTGCAGGTCCAGGCCCGATTTGTTGCCGCGGAAGGCGTGCCTGAGCTGCGTAAACGTTAGGAAGCCCGATACTGGCCGCACCGACATTCGGGCTGTCGCGCACGCCCTCACCAGCCGCGGCGCGCGGGGTGGCGACCGCACCGCGACGAGCCGGTCGCCGAGCGTGTTCGAAAGTGAACTGCATCACAGGGGGTGGTGCGTGGCGGGTGTCGTGAGGCTGGTACCGCGACGACGCGGGAGGGCGTGCTCCAGCTGGGGCAGAATGGCCGCGTGGAGCAAACAACCGTGCGTGAAACCGTCCGGCGCCTCTGGGCCGACGAGGTGCTGCCGAGCCTGTCCGGCCTGGTGGAGATCCCCGCCCTGTCGCAGGCGTTCGACCCCGAATGGGCCACCACCGGGCACCTCGCCGCCGCCGTGCGGCACGTGCAGAACTGGATCACCGGGCGGAACCTGCCCGGCGCCACCATCGACGTCGTCCAGCTGGACGGCCGCAGCCCGGTGCTGCTGGTCGACGTCCCGGCCACACCCGGCGCGGAGGACCGCGGCACGGTGCTGCTCTACGGCCACCTCGACAAGCAGCCCCCGGTCGGCGGCTGGGCCGACGGGCTCGGCCCGTGGACCCCGGTGGTCCGCGGCGACCGGCTCTACGGCCGCGGTTCGGCCGACGACGGCTACGCGGGATACGCGGCGACCGCCGCGCTGGAGGCGGTGCACGCCGCCGGTGGCGCCCACGCGCGGTCGGTGGTCCTGCTGGAGACCGGCGAGGAGTCGGGCAGCCCCGACCTGCCGCTCTACCTGGAGCACCTGTCGGATCGGCTGGGCCGCGTGACGTTCGTGGTGTGCCTGGACTCCGGTGGCAACGACTACGACCGGCTGTGGCTGACGACCAGCCTGCGCGGGCTGGCCCAGGTGCACGTCACGGTGCGCGTGCTGGAGACGGCCGCGCACTCCGGGCTGGCCAGCGGTGTCGTGCCGAGCTCGTTCCGCGTCCTGCGGCAGCTGCTGGACCGCGTCGAGGACTCCGCGACGGGCGAGATCAAGCTCGCCGAACTGCACGTCGACATCCCGCCGAACCGGCGCGCGGAGGCCGCGGCGACGGTCGCGGTGGCACCCGGGGCGACCAAGGGGTCGTTCCCGCTGGTGCCCGGCATGCGGCCGGTCTCCGACGACGAGCTGGAGCTGCTGCTGAACCAGTCGTGGCGGCCCACGCTGTCGGTGATCGGCGCGGCGGGCCTGCCGGAGCCGGCGAACGCGGGCAACGTCCTGCGCGAGTCGACGACGCTGGCGCTGAGCTTCCGGCTGCCGCCGACGGCCGACTCGGCGGCCGCGCTCGCCGCGATCGAGAAGGCGCTGACCTCGGACGTGCCGTACGGCGCGGCGGTCGAGCTGTCCGGGGTCGAGGCCGCGGACGGCTGGAACGCACCGGACGCCTCACCGTGGCTGGCAACCGCGCTGGAGGAGGTGAGCGACCACGTCTTCGGTGCGCCGTGGCGCAGCGTCGGGCTCGGCGGGTCGATCCCGTTCATGGGCCTGCTCGGCGAGAAGTACCCGGAGGCCCAGTTCCTGGTCACCGGGGCGCTCGGCCCGGACTCGAACGCGCACGTCCCGGACGAGTGGCTGCACCTGCCCCAGGCGCAGCGGCTCACCGAGGCCGTCGCGCACATGCTGGACGCTCACGCCCGCGGGTGAATCCGCACGGCCCGGGCCGGGGCGAGCCGCGAAGTCCAGACGTGACCCTTCCGATGCTGCGCGTACTCCTTTCGAATGGCAGGATGCGAGAGCTCAACGGTAAGACCTACTTAGAGTGACGAGGAGTAGCTCCGTGGCTCGTGCAACACACATCAAGGCGCTGGCCCTGCTGCCCGCCTTCGCCCTGGCCGGGCTGACCATGGCGTGCGGTGCGGGTGGCACCGGCTCCGGAGGCACCTCGCAGCCGGCCGGCGGGACGGGGGCGACCCAGTCCGAGCAGATCCCGGCGGTGGCGAAGGACCCGGCGCTGGCCGCCAAGGTCCCGCAGGCCATAGCGGCCGACGGCAAGATAATCGTGGGTCAGGACCAGAGCTACGCGCCCAACGAGTTCGTCGACGCGCAGGGCAAGGTCGTCGGCTTCGACGTCGACCTGGGTAACGCCGTCGGGCAGAAGCTCGGCCTGACCATGGAGTACCAGAACGCCGCGTTCTCCGGCATCCTCGCCGGCCTCGCCTCGGGCCAGTACGAGCTGGCGATGTCCTCGTTCACGGTCAACCCCGAGCGCCTGCAGACCGTGGACATGGTGTCGTACTACCGGGCGGGTACCTCGCTGGGCGTGCCGAAGGGCAACCCGGAGCACATCTCGCTGGACGACCTGTGCGGCAAGAACATCGCCGTCCAGCAGGGCACCGTGCAGGTCGACGACCTGGCGGCCCGCTCCCAGCAGTGCACCGCGGCCGGCAAGCCGGCGATCAACGTGCAGCAGTTCCAGGCGCAGACCGACGTGAACCTGCAGGTCCAGACCAGGCGCAGCCAGGCGATGCTCGCCGACTCCCCGGTCGTCGACTACGCGATCAAGCAGACCGGCGGCGCGGTCGAGACCGTCGGCCAGCCCTACGACGCCGCGCCCTACGGCATCGCGCTCAAGAAGGGCCAGGGCACCTACGCCGAGGCCGTCCAGGGCGCCGTGCAGGCCCTCATCGACGACGGCACCTACGCCAAGATCCTGGCCAAGTGGGGCCTGAACCCGAGCGGGGCGCTCACGAAGGCGGAGCTGAACCCGGCCAGCTGATGACCGAGACACGTCAAGCCACCCAGTCGGAGGACATCCGCGCCGTTCCGGTCCGCCACTACGGCCGGTGGATCGCGGGTGTGATCATCCTGCTCCTGGCGGCCATCGTCATCCGCAGTGTCGTCACCAACGCGAACATGCAGTGGAGCGTCGTCGGTGACTACCTGTTCGACGACCGGATCCTGCGCGGCCTGCAGAACACCCTGATCCTCACCGTCATCTCGATGGTGATCGGGGTGGTCGGCGGGGTCGTGCTCGCGGTGATGCGGTTGTCGCCGAACCCGCTCGCGGCGGGTGCGGCGGGAACCTACATCTGGTTGTTCCGCGGCACGCCGCTGATCACGCAGCTGGTGTTCTGGAACTTCCTCGCGCTGTTCTACCCGCGGCTCGGCCTCGGGGTCCCGTTCGGGCCGGAGTTCGTCAGCTGGGACACCAACTCGCTGATCTCGCCGTTCACCGCGGCCCTGCTGGGCCTGGGCCTGAACGAGGCCGCCTACATGGCCGAGATCGTGCGCGGCGGCATCCTGTCGGTCGACGCCGGCCAGCTGGAGGCCGCCAGTGCTCTCGGCATGTCGCGGACCAAGACGCTGCGGCGGATCATCCTGCCGCAGGCGATGCGGGTGATCATCCCGCCGACCGGCAACGAGACCATCGCGATGCTCAAGACCACCTCGCTGGTCGTGGTCATCGGGTACTTCGAGCTGATGACGTCGGCGCAGCAGATCTACGCGCAGAACTACCGGATCGCGCCGCTGTTGATCACGGCCGCGCTGTGGTACCTGTTCATGACCACGATCCTGACGCTGGTGCAGATGCAGATCGAGCGGCGGTTCGCCCGCGGGACTTCCCGGCAGGTGGGCGAGCGCACGAAGTGGACGAGCCGCATGCTCGGGTTCCGGTATGGCCAGGGCGGTGGCGGCGGTGTCGGGGGAGGTGTGGCGTGATGACCCCGGTGGTCCAGGCGCAGGGCATCCACAAGCGGTTCGGCCGGCTCGAGGTGCTCCGGGGCATCGACTTCGAGGTGCACGAGCGGGAGGTCGCCTGCCTCATCGGCCCGTCCGGCTCGGGCAAGTCGACGCTGCTGCGGTGCATCAACCACCTGGAGAAGGTCAACGCCGGCCGGCTCTACGTCGACGGCGAGCTGGTCGGCTACCGGCAGCGCGGCGAGCGGCTGTACGAGCTGCGCGACAGCGAGATCGCCCAGCAGCGCCGCAACATCGGCATGGTGTTCCAGCGCTTCAACCTGTTCCCGCACATGACGGCGCTGGAGAACGTCATGGAGGCGCCGGTGCAGGTGCGGCGGGAGAGCAAGCAGGCCGCGCGTGAGCGGGCCCGCGAACTGCTCGACCGGGTGGGCCTCGCGGACAAGGAGAGCTCCTACCCCGCGCAGCTCTCCGGCGGCCAGCAGCAGCGGGTCGCGATCGCCCGTGCGCTCGCGATGCAGCCCCGGCTGATGCTGTTCGACGAGCCGACATCGGCGCTGGACCCGGAACTGGTCGGCGACGTGCTGGGCGTGATGCGGCAGCTGGCGCGGGACGGCATGACCATGATCGTGGTGACGCACGAGATGCAGTTCGCCCGCGAGGTGGCCGACAAGGTGCTGTTCATGGACGACGGTGTCGTCGTCGAGCAGGGTTCGCCGGAGCAGGTGATCGGGGACCCCCGGCACGAGCGCACCCGCGCCTTCCTGGCGCGGGTCCTCAAGCCCGAGCAGTAGCGGCGGGAACCCCTCACCCGCGAGGATCGTCGGAGCAGGTGTGGCGATCGTCGCGGGGAGGGGGACGCGGATGGTGGGTGGCCAGCCGGGACACGGGGAGCGGGACGTGCCGGCCCTGGATCCCTTCCGGGGGGTGCCGGACCGGCGCTACCACGTCGCGGCCGAGGAGCTGCTGAAACCGCTGCTCGAGCCGGGCAGCGGTGGGCTGCTGCGGTTCCGCCGGCAGGCTTCCAACGCGCCGATCGTCGCGTTGGAAAACGCTTACATCACCGGTCGTCTCGACCTGCGCGGCGCGGACCTGGACTGCCTGTTCCGCTTCGAGAACTGCCGCTTCGAGCATCCGCCGGACGTGCGGGAGGCCAAGATCCTCGGCCTGGTCTTCCGCCGCTGCTGGCTGCCCGGTCTCAAGGCCCGCAACCTGCGCAGCCGCAACGACGTCCGGCTCATCCGCTGCGTCGTGCAGGTCCTGCCGGGCAGTGACGACGGCGAGACGGCCGTGCAGCGCGGCGATACCCGCGAGCGCGGGGTGCCGGATGCGGCGATCAACCTGACCGACGCCGTCGTGGAGGGCTCGGTCGTGCTGACCCGCACCGCGGTGGACCACCCGCAGGGCCGCGCGATCCAGGCCGACCGGCTGATCATCGCCGGGGCGCTGCTGGCCTACCGGATGCAGGCCGAGGGCGAGGTCCGGCTGCCGGGCATGCGCACCGGCGGCAACGTCAACTTCTCCGGCGCGCGGCTGCGCAACCCGGACGGGTTCGCGCTCGACGGGAACGGCGCCCACATCGGCGGCAGCCTGCTGTGCGAGGTGGACAACTACGGTGCCGCGAGCATGCGGCAAGCGTTTTCCACGCACGGCGTGCTGCACCTGCCGAGCATCCGTGTCAACGGCGACGTGGTGCTGCGCGCCGCCGAGCTGACCAGCGAGCAGCAGGGCCGGATCGTCCTGGAGGCGTGGAAGTCCAGCGACCCCTACGTCGATCCGTGGCCGGCGCTGGTCGGCGATCGCTGGCAGGTCGATGGCAACGTCGAGCTGTCCGACGGGCTGACCGCGGTCGGGACGGTGCGCATGATCAACGCGCGCATCGGTGGCACGTTGCGGCTGGCGCGGGCGCGCATCACCGTGCCGCGCGGCGCGGTCGAGCCGTACTACGACCGGGCGCTGCACCTGGACGGCTCACAGATCGGCAGCGATCTGGAGGCGACCGGCCTGGAGATCCCGTCCGGTCAGATGCGCATGGCCGATGTGACGGTGCGCGGGAACGTGCTGGCCGGGCGGGTGCGGCTGCGGCACGCGGAGCGGGACGTGCTGTCCGCCCGGCGGATGAGGGTGGCGGGCAACCTGCACCTGCACGAGGCGACGATCGAGGGCACCCTGCGGTTGCAGGGTGTGGAGGTGGGCGGCAGCGTCTACCTCTACGGCACCGACGTGACAGAGCCCGCGGTGCGCAACCGGACCAGTTTCTCGGTCGACCTGCGCACCGTGAAGGTGGGCCGCGACATCACCCTCACCAGCGCCGGTGAGCAGCCGTTCCACGCCGCGGGCGGCGTGAACATGGACGGCGCGGCGGCGGGGCGCCGGATCGATTTCACCGGCGCCGTGCTGGGCGCGCTGAACAAGCACGCGGTGGCGCTCGACGTGAGTGACGTGGGGGCGGACGAGTTCCTGCTCAACCTCGCCCAGCCGGCCGCGGGCGCCATCGTGATGCGGCACGCGCACTGCCAGACGCTGGCGGACAACGAGCACTTCTGGCGGGCCGAGGGCGGTATCGAGCTCGAGGACTTCCGCTACGACGTGCTGAAACAGCCGATCGACATGAAGGACGACGCGGCGGTGCGGGACCGCATCGAGCGGCTGCGCACCGCGATGGCGGGCTACCGGCCGGGCCCGTACGACCAGCTGGCCGCGATGCTGCGCAACAGCGGCAACGAGGAGCACGCGTCGACGGTGTTGTTCAAGAAGCAGCAGTACCGGTACGAGGCCCTCGCCCGGGGTTACCGGGTGCTGGGCCCCGGGGTGCGCTTGTGGAGCTGGTTGCAGCGGTGGATGGTCGGCTACGGTTACCGCCCGGTGCGGGCGCTGGCGTGGTTGATCGCGCTGCTGGCCGCGGGCAGCGTCTATTTCGGTCTGGGCACTGATTCGTGTGTGAAGGACCCGGTGCGGTACATGGTGAGCGGCCCCCGTTGTGCGGTTGATCAGCAGGAGACGGGCCTGGAGTGGAACCCGGTGCTCTACACCGCGGATCTCCTGGTGCCGATCGTGGATTTCGGCAACAAGGGCCGCTGGTACATGCACGATATGGACAAGTGGGTGAGCAACGGCTTCACCGCGATGGGCTGGATCCTGGCCACCACGGTAGCCGCCGGCGCCGGCCGAATGATCCGCCGAGACACCTGACCCTCATCCCCAGGCGAGCGCTCTCCGCGAGCAGCTCAACATCGACAGGCAACCCGACAACGCAACCGGCACCGCGAGGGGGGTCCAGGGGGGGCGAGGCCCTCCCTGGCGGGGGTCCGGGGGTTCGACCCCCGGAACGATGGCGAGCAGCCCAGGCGAGCGCACTCCGCGAGCAGGGGTCGGCCAGCTGCGAGCGGACGACGGGATTCGAACCCGCGACCCTCACCTTGGCAAGGTGATGCGCTACCAGCTGCGCTACGTCCGCGTGCTCCGGTTCACCGGTGCGAGGGACAGTCTATACCGGTCTGGTCCGCCGGGTTGACGGGGTGGTGGTGTGGGGGTGATCTTGGGTGGGTATCGCCTGCCGGAGGGAAGCCGGTCACTCCCGGAGCACGAGGGGTGACGGCGAGCGTTTCGCTCCGTATGGTGACTCCATTCAACCGAACGGGTTAATCCCACGGGGGAGGAGGTGGCTGGCCGCATGTCGGACGAGGCGGCGGTGCCGGAACAGCGTTCTTCATCGGCGGACGAGCAGGTTCTGCTGAGCCGGCTGCGGGCCGGTGAGGACGCCGCGTTCCGTGAGCTGTTCGAGCTGCACGCCTCCGCCGTCCGCAGGCTGGCCCGGAGCCTGGCCGCCGATGCGTCCGAGGCCGAGGACATCACGGCCGAGACGTTTTTCCGCGTGTTGCAGGCGTTGCGCCGTGGGAAGGGCCCGAAGGAGCATGTGCGCGCCTACCTGTTGACGGTGGCGCGCCGGGTGACGTGGGAGTGGCACGGGGCACGCCGGGATGTGCCGGTCACCGACGACGAGCTGACCTCGCGGGCGGGCGCCGGCACGGACGCGCATGCGCGCACGGCCGAGCACACGTTGATCACCACCGCGTTCACGAGCCTGCCGGAGCGGTGGCGGACGGTGTTGTGGCAGACCGAGGTCGAGGGTGAGCAGCCGGCGGTGGTGGCGCCGCATTTCGGGTTGAGCGCGAACGCGACGGCGGCGCTGGCGCGGCGGGCGCGGCAGGGTCTGCGGGCGGCGTACCTGCAGGCGCACCTGGCGGTGAACCGGACTTCGGACGTGAGTTGCCGCGGGGTGATCGAGAAGCTCGGGGGTTACACGGCGGGCAGTGTCACCGGTGCGGAGGCGAGCCGGGTCCGCGGGCACCTGCTGGGTTGCGCGTCGTGCCGGGCGATGCACGCCGAGCTGCGTGACGTGTGCTCGTCGCTGCGGGCGCACGCGGGTGCGGTGGCGATGCTGGCGCCGGCGTCGGTGGCGGTGGCCGGTGGTGCCGGCGGGGCGTCCGGTGCGCTCACCACGCTGAAGACGATGCTGGTGTCGAAGCTCAAGGTCGGGGTGGCGCTGGTGTCGACCACGGCCGCGGGTGTGGTCGGGTTCGCGGTGGGCCCGGCGGTGGTGGACGAGTCGCATCCGGTGGGGCTGCCCGCGCAGGGCGGGGTTGAGCTGCGGATCGCGGAGCCGGATCAACGGCTGAGCCCGCCGCCGCAGGTGCTGATCGCGCCGGACGACGTCACGCTGTCCTATCCCGGCGCGCCGGCTCGCCCGGGGCAGGTTCCCCGGGACGGGGCCTCACCGGCCAAGCAGGTGGCGCCGGTGCAGCCGCCCGCGCAACAACAGCAGCAGTCGCCGGGCGGTGAGCAGACGGGCGCGGTGGGCGGCCGCGCGGATGCGGATGCGCCGCCGGCGCAGTCCTCGCCGACCGGCAGCGCGCGGGACGACCTGCCGGCCACGGACGAGACGCCGTACTCGTCCACGCAGCCCCCGTCCCCCGACAAGCCGGGCAAGGGCAAGGGCCGTGACAAGGGCGGGGGCAAGAGCGGGGACAAGGACAAGCCGACGCAGGCCGAGTCGGCCGGGCCGCCGTCGTGGTCGTCGGCGTGGTGGCTGACGCAGTCCGAGCCGCCGGGGAACCCGCCCGGCAAGGGGTCATCCAAGTAGTTGATCTTCGTCCGCGCCTCGCGTGGCCCCCGGAACCCACGCTACGGTTGGTCGGGCGTACGACCATGGCGGGAGGCAGCGACAGATGAACCGCGTGGTGCGGGGAAGCGACGGCCGCGACTGGGTCGTCCGGGCGCAGATGGAATGGCGCCGCCCGGCAACCGCCGAGGACTTCGAGCGGGACATCTCCGGCAGCCACACCTCGGGCATCGCGATGCTCGCCGTGTGCATCCTCCTGGCCGTCATCCTGGTCGCCTGGCTGCCCGACACCGTGGTGGTGCCGCCGTGGGTGATCTACGGGTTGTTGCTGATCGCGGTGTTCTTCCCGCTGCGCTGGGTGCTGAACCGGCCGTGGACGGTCGTCGCGGAGACCGACGGCGGCATCACCGGTGATCCCCCGCCGGAGCGCTGGGTCGGGATCATTTCCGGCATGTTCCGGGTGCGGGGTGAGCTGACCAGGCTCGCCAAGACGATCCAGCGGGAGTCGGGCCCGGACTTCGAGGGCCCGCTGCGGCCGATGGAGTAACCATGCCCGAGCTGCCCGAGGTCGAAGCACTGGCGTACCACCTGCGTGAACACGCGGTGGGACGGTTGGTCAGCCGGGTCGACGTGGCCTCGCTGGCCGTGCTGAAGACGTTCGACCCGCCCTACACCGACCTGCACGGGCGCGAGGTGACCGGCGCGGGCCGGTTCGGCAAGCACCTCGACCTCGACTGCGACGGCCTGCACCTGGTGGTGCACCTGGCCCGCGCGGGCTGGCTCCGCTGGGCGGACAACCTCTCGCCCGCGCCGCCGAAGCCGGGCAAGGGGCCGATCGCGTTGCGCGTCCACTTCGGGGACCGCGGTTTCGACCTGACCGAGGCGGGCACGAAGAAGGGTCTGGCGGTGTGGGTGGTGCGTGACCCGCACGAGGTGCCGAGCATCGCGCGGCTCGGCCCGGACGCGCTGGAGCTGCACCGGGAAGCGCTCGCCGGACTGCTCGCGGGCCGGACCGAGCGGCTCAAGTGGGTGCTCACCGACCAGTCGGTGATCGCCGGGATCGGCAACGCCTACTCCGACGAGATCCTGCACGCCGCGCGGCTGTCGCCGTTCGCCACCGCGGGCAAGCTGTCCGACGATGCGCTGGACCGCCTGGCCGCCGCGATGCACGAGATCCTGACCGGCGCGGTCGAGCGGTCCGTGGGCCAGGACGCGGCGCGCCTCAAGGGCGAGAAGCGGTCGGGTCTGCGGGTGCACGCGCGGACCGGCCTGCCGTGCCCGGTGTGCGGGGACACCGTGCGGGAGGTGTCCTTCGCCGACAAGTCCTTCCAGTACTGCCCGACGTGTCAGACGGGCGGCAAACCGCTGGCGGACCGGCGCCTGTCCCGGCTGCTGAAGTAGTGGATCACCCCACCGGGTGGCGACGCCACCACAGAAAGTGCGATCAAGTGCTTGCACGCCGCGTCATGAGCACAGAGCATTGACGCCGTGTCCGATCTGCCGATCTCGCAAATCATCCCGTGGAGCGTCGCGGGTGTTCTGCTGATCGTCCTGATCGTGGTCCTCGCGCGCACGCGGAAGCCGAGCAGCTCGATCGAGGACGCGGTGCTCGAGGCCGTCTACCACATGTCCCGGGCCACGCCGGACCTCCGGGAGGGCTTCGACCAGGCCAGTGCGGACCGGATCACCTCGCAGTTGCTCGAACTGCTCAAGTGCGTCGCCGTCGGCATCACCGACAACGAAGGCACGCTGGTCTCCTGGGACGGCGAGGCGAACGACCACTACCTCGACCTGGCCGACGCGGTGACGTTGTCGATCCGCAAGGCGCGCCGCGAGGTCGTGTCGCACGACGACGTCCCGTGCGACCACCGCGGCACCTGCAAGATGAAGACCGCGGTGATCGTGCCGCTGCTCGTCGAGGAGGAGGTCGAGGCCGCGCTGATCGTGGTCGGCCGCAGCACCGGCAAGCGCCTGATCCAGATGGCCGACGCGGTCGCCCAGTTCGTCACCACCCAGTTCGAGCTGGCCCGCTTCGAGGAGTCCAAGCACCAGCTGCAGCAGGCCGAGATCAAGGCGTTGCGCGCGCAGATCTCCCCGCACTTCATCTACAACGCGCTCAACACCATTTCCGCGCTGATCCGCACGGACCCGGAGGAGGCGCGTGAGCTGCTGCAGGAGTTCGCCGATTTCACGCGCTACTCGTTCCGCACCTCCGGCATGTTCACCACGCTCGCCGACGAGCTGCGCAACATCGACCGCTACCTCACGATCGAGCGGGCCCGCTTCGGCGGCCGCCTCGAGGTGCGGTTGAAGATCGCGCCCGAGGTGCTGTCGGTCGTGGTGCCGTTCCTGATCATCCAGCCCCTGGTGGAGAACGCGGTCCAGCACGGACTGGCGAACAAGCCCACCGGCGGCATGGTCACCGTGATCGCCTCCGACCACGGCACCGAGGCGTTGATCAGCGTCGAGGACGACGGCATCGGCATGGACCCGGCGCGGCTGGCCGATCTCCGCAACTCGCACCGCACCGGCGCGCACGTGGGACTGGGCAACATCAACGCGCGGATGCGGCAGCTGTTCGGCGACGAGTACGCGCTGATGGTGGAGACCGCCCCCGGCGCGGGGATGAAGGTGACGCTGCGGGTGCCGAAGTTCGCGCCCGGCGTGCGCACCGACCTGCCGGACTACGCCGGTGCTCCGCCCGAGCCGGCCCGCAACGGCCGTCTGCACAAATCCGAGGGAGTCCGTAACCTGGCGCCATGACCAGCGTGACCGACAGGCTGACCAGCAGGATCCCGCGCATCGGCGACCGGGGCGACCGCAAGGACGTGGTGGCGGTCGTCAAGCTGCACGGGGTGATCACGCCGACGCCCTCGCCGCTGGCCCGCGGCACCATCAACCTCGCGGCCGTCGAATCGGCGCTGACCCGGGCGTTCGACCACGACCGGCTCAAGGCGGTCGCGTTGCTGATCAACTCGCCGGGGGGTGCGCCGACCCAGTCCGGGCTGGTCGCCGAGCGCATCCGCCAGCTGGCGGCGAAGAAGCCGGGCGTGCCGGTGCTGGCGTTCTGCGAGGACGTCGCGGCGTCCGGCGGCTACTGGCTGGCCTGCGCGGCGGACGAGATCTACGCCCACCGCACGTCGATGGTCGGCTCGATCGGGGTGATCAGCGGCGGCTTCGGGTTCACCGGTCTACTGGAGCGGTTCGGCATCGAGCGGCGCGTGCACACGGCGGGGGAGAACAAGAAGCGGCTCGACCCCTTCGCCCCGGAGAAGCCGGAGGACGTCGAGTGGCTGAAGAAGATGCACGCCCAGCTGCACGAGATGTTCGTGGACTGGGTGCGGGAACGCCGCGGTGGCCGGCTGACCGACACCGAGGAGCTGTTCTCCGGTGACGTGTGGCTCGGCGCGAAGGCCGTCGACCTCGGCCTGGTCGACGGGATCGGCAACCTGCGGGAGATCGTCGAGCAGCGCTACCCGGACGCCGAGATCACCATCGCCGAGCCGAAGAAGCCGCTGCTCGCGCGGCTGGGCCTCGGCGCACCGGCGGCCGCCCACGCGCTCCTGGACGCGGTCGCACAACGCGTGGCCTGGTCCCGCTACGGGATTTGAGGCCTTGCGCGTCGTCCCGCGGGCAACTCGCACCGCCGGCCGGGCCCGGTTCAACATTCATTCGCGGTATGGACATCGCACCCGGCAGTGGGCAGGATGCGAGTCACTGTGAGTGCGCAACAAGACACCAGAAGACTCCTCGTCCTGGCCGTGGACGACGAGCCGCACGGGTTGAACCTGCTGGTCGACACGCTGCGGAACAACCCGCACATCGGCCGGGTGTTCAAGGCGGTGGACGCGGCGGAGGCGCTGCGCCTGCTCGCGTCGGACGATCCGGAGCTGCGTGAGCGCAAGGACCGGGGATTGCCCGCGATCGACGCGGTGTTCGCCGACCTGCAGATGCCCGGGCTGTCCGGGATGGAGATGGCGCGCGTGTTCTCGGCGCTCAACCCCGCGCCGGTGCTGGTGTTCGTCACCGGGCACGCCCACGAGGCCGTCAACGCGTTCGACCTGGGTGCCGTCGACTACCTGCTGAAGCCGTGCAACCAGCACCGGCTGGACCGGGCGGTCGACCGGGTCCTGGAGAAGCTGAAGACGGTCGCGCCGCCGGGTCCGGGTGCCGCCGCGCCCGCCGCGCCCGACGACGACGAGGTGATCCCGGTCGAGCTCGCCGGGACCACGAAGCTGGTGCCGCGCTCGTCGGTGCGCTGGGTCGAGGCGCAGGGCGACTACGCGCGCCTGTTCACCAAGGACGGCAGCAGTCACCTGGTCCGCATCCCGCTGACCCAGCTCGAGGAACGCTGGGAGAAGGCCGGGTTCGTGCGGATCCACCGGTCGTTCCTCGTCGCGCTGAACCTGATCACCGAGCTGCGCATGGGTCAGGGTGGCTACCAGGTCGTGATCGGCAACGAGGAGAAGCTGCTCCCGGTCTCCCGGCGGCACACCCGTGAGCTCAAGGACCGCCTCACGGGTGGTCGATGACCGAGGACTTCTACGGCCGCGTCGACGGGGTGCGGGAACCGGATCCGACGCTGGGCAAGAGCTACCAGCCGGCGTCGGTGGAGCCGGTCCCGGCGGTGCCGCCGCCGGAGCCGGCGTCCGAGCCGGCGAAGCCGCCGAAGCGCCAGCGGGTCGTGCTGGCCGATCCCCGGTCGCGGCGGAGCACGCCGACGCTGCGAGCGCGCCTGGAGCTGGAGCAGCAGACCAGCTGGGGCGAGGTGCTGATCCGCGACCTGGTCAAGCACCAGCTGCGGACCGCGATCGGGCTGAGCGTGCTGGTGCTGGTGGTGCTCGGCGCGCTGCCGGTCGCCTTCTACGTGTGGCCGGGCTTCGCCGCGCTGCGCGTGGTCGGGGTGCCGCTGGCGTGGCTGTTGCTGGGGCTGCTGCCGTTCCCGTTGCTGCTGCTCGCGGGCCTGGTCTACAACCAGCTGGCCGAGCGGCACGAGCGGGACTTCGTGGACATGATCGAGTCGTGACCGGCATGCCGGCCCGGTCGCGGAGCAGGGGACAATCCGGATCGTGCAGTTGAACCCGTGGGCGCTGAGCGGCATCGCGACCGTCGCCGCGCTGACCTTCTACCTGGGTCACCGCTCGTCCCGGTTCGCCAACACCACGCACGACTTCCTGGTCGCCCGCCGCACGGTTCGTTCGCGCCGCAACGCGGCCGCGATCTCCGGTGAGTACCTGTCGGCCGCGTCGTTCCTCGGCATCGCGGGGATCATCCTCAAGGAGGGCGCCGACGGGTTGTGGTTCCCGATCGGTTTCGCCGCGGGCTACCTGGCGCTGATGTTGTTCGTGGCGGCGCCGTTGCGCCGCTCGGGTGCCTACACGTTGCCGGATTTCCTGGAGGCGCGGCTCGGGTCGGTCGCGTTGCGCCGGTGCGGCACGTTCTTCGTGGTGTTCATCGGGATCCTCTACATGGTCCCGCAGTTGCAGGGCGCCGGGCTGGCCCTGACGACCGTGCTGTCGGTGCCCGGCTGGGTCGGCGCGGTCACGGTGTTCGCGCTGGTCGGCATCAACGTCATCGCCGGCGGTATGCGGGCGATCACCGTGGTGCAGGCGTTCCAGTACTGGCTCAAGCTGTTCGCGATCGCGCTGCCGGCGTTCGCGTTGTGCGGGGTGTTCCTCGCCGGCGGCAACCCCGGCCCGGCGGGCTCGCTCGGCTCGCCCGCGCCGCCGGTGTTCGGCGCCGAGACCACTGTGGACATCCGCACCGACGTCACGTTCGAGGTCGGTACGCTGACGCAGGTCGCGGTGCGGCCCGCGGGCGCGGCGGCCGAGCACGCGGAGATCTGGGTGCAGGGTTCGGCGCAGCGGCTGAGCCAGGGCACGCGGGTGCGGTTCCCGGCGGGCACGCCGGTGCCGACGGTCAGCGACGCGAAGGCCGCCAACAGCGACTGGCTGCGGCCCGGGTCGGGTGGCCTCGCGGACCTGCTCCAGACGTACTCGCTGATCTTCGCGACGTTCCTCGGCACGATGGGGCTGCCGCACGTGCTGGTCCGCTTCTACACCAACCCGGACGGCCGGGCGGCGCGCCGGACCACGCTGCACGTCCTGTTGCTGCTCGGGTTGTTCTACCTGTTCCCGATCATCCTCGGTGCGTTGTCCCGGATGTACGTGCCGGAGCTGCTGGTGACCGGCCAGACCGACGCGGCGGTGCTGCGGCTGCCGTCGGCGATGGTGCCGGGGGTGGCCGGGCAGGTGCTCGGCGCGGTCGTGCTGGCCGGGGCGTTCGCGGCGTTCCTGTCCACGTCGTCGGGGCTGCTGGTGAGCCTCGCCGGGGTGGTGTCCACGGACCTGTCGAAGGGCCGGGTGCTGGACTTCCGCATCGCCGCCGGGGTGGTCGGGCTGGTTCCGTTCGCGCTCGCGCTGGTGCTGCGGCCGAACGACCTGTCGCTGAGCGTCGGGATGTCGTTCGCGCTCGCCGCGTCGACGTTCTCGCCCCTGCTGCTGCTCGGCGTGTGGTGGCGCGGGCTGACCTGGCCGGGCGCGATGGCCGGGATGATCATCGGCGGTGGTCTGGTGCTCGGTGCGCTGGCCGTCGAGATGGTGAGCCGCTTCACCGGCGACCCGGTGCCGTGGTTCGCCGACCAGCCGGCGCTGATCACCGTGCCGGTGGCGTTCGTCGTGACGATCCTGGTCAGCCTCGCCACGCCGAACGGCAAACCGGCGGACGTCAACCCGATCATGTTGCGCCTGCACGCCCCGGACCGGCTGGGCTTCATGCGGGACCGCGCCGTCGCGCGGTTCGGGCAGGCGGAGGAGCGGGTGCGGATGGGCCGGGGCAGGCACCGCAAGTAGCTGGTGCTCCGGCAGGTGCCCACCCGGGTGGTGCCACGTCACCCACGAGTTTGGCCTTTTCGGCGGTTCTCTTTACCTTCGGTTGGCCTATTCCGCGAGCTGTTCCTCTTTGGTCGGCCAAGAACTGGACATTCCCTCGTTAAACCGGCGTAAGATCTTCAACTCTCCGTAAGATCATTCATCCAAAAGGATTAACAACAAGCCTCACGTTTCACGGCAAGATCTACCCGCACCACACATCGGAAGAGGTAGTGATCATGGACAGGGAGGTTGTCCCGTGAGCACCAGCGACCAGGACCTCGTCGACGAGACGGGTCCGGGTGACACCTGGCAGAAGGTGCAGGCGAGCCCCGAGTTCGCCTTGCTCCGCAAGAGGTTGCGGACCTTCGTCTTCCCGATGACCGTCCTCTTCCTCGTCTGGTACCTCGTCTACGTCCTGCTCGCCGACTACGCCCACGGCTTCATGTCGGCGAAGCTGGTCGGCAACTTCAACGTCGGTCTGCTCATCGGTCTGCTGCAGTTCGTGTCGACGTTCCTCATCACCGGCCTCTACGTGCGGTACGCCAACCGCAGGCTCGACCCGGTCGCCGACAAGATCCGCGGCGAGATCGAAGGAGGCGCCCGGTGACGGCACTGGCGGCCGGCGTCGAGGGCAGCAACCCGACGCTGAACATCATCATCTTCGCGATCTTCGTGGCGATCACGCTCGTGATCGTGTTCCGGGCCAGCCGCAACACGCGGACCGCCTCCGACTACTACGCGGCCGGCCGCTCGTTCACCGGCCCGCAGAACGGCATCGCGATCTCCGGCGACTACCTGTCCGCGGCGTCGTTCCTCGGCATCGCGGGTGCGATCGCGGTCAACGGCTACGACGGGTTCCTCTACTCCATCGGGTTCCTCGTCGCGTGGCTGGTCGCGCTGCTGCTGGTCGCCGAGCTGCTGCGCAACACCGGCAAGTTCACCCTCGGCGACGTGGTGGCGTTCCGCATGCGGCAGCGGCCGATCCGGGCGGCCGCGGCGGTGTCCACGCTCGCGGTGTCGTTCTTCTACCTGCTCGCGCAGATGGCGGGTGCCGGTGGACTGGTGAACCTGCTGCTCGGCATCACCGGCGAGTGGGGCCAGAACCTGGTGATCGCGGTCGTCGGCGTGCTGATGATCGTGTACGTGCTGATCGGCGGCATGAAGGGCACCACCTGGGTGCAGATCATCAAGGCGGTGCTGCTGGTCCTCGGCGCGCTGGCGATGACCCTGTGGGTGCTCGGCAAGTTCGGGTTCAACTTCTCGCACCTCCTCCAGGGTGCCGTGGACAAGGGCGGCAAGACCGGTGCGGCGCTGCTCGACCCGGGCAAGCAGTACGGCAAGACCGGGACCAGCAAGCTCGACTTCCTGTCCCTGGGCATCGCGCTGGTGCTGGGCACCGCCGGTCTGCCGCACGTGCTGATGCGCTTCTACACGGTGCCGACGGCCAAGGACGCCCGGAAGTCCGTCGTCTGGGCGATCGTCCTGATCGGCATCTTCTACCTGTTCACGCTGGTGCTCGGCTACGGTGCGGGCGCGCTGGTCGGGCCGGAGAAGATCAGCAAGGCGCCCGGCACGACGAACTCGGCGGCCCCGCTGCTGGCGCTCGAACTGGGCGGCCCGGTGCTGCTCGGGTTCATCTCCGCGGTCGCGTTCGCCACGATCCTCGCGGTCGTCGCCGGCCTGACCATCACCGCGTCGGCGTCCTTCGCGCACGACGTGTACGCCAACGTGATCAAGAAGGGCCGGGTGGACAGCAAGCACGCCGAGGTGCGGGTGGCCCGCATCACCGCGCTGGTGATCGGTGCGCTGGCCATCGTCGGCGGGATTCTCGCGAAGAACCAGAACGTGGCCTTCCTGGTCGCGCTGGCCTTCGCGGTGGCGGCCTCGGCGAACCTGCCGACCCTGCTGTACTCGCTGTTCTGGAAGCGCTTCAACACCGCGGGCGCGCTGTGGAGCATGCACGGCGGGCTGGTCATCACGATCGTGCTGATCGTCTTCTCGCCCGCCGTGTCCGGTGGCGCGAAGCCGATGATCAAGGGTGTGGACTTCCACTGGTTCCCCCTGGAGAACCCGGGCCTGGTGTCCATCCCGGCGTCGTTCCTGCTCGGTTTCCTCGGCACGGTCCTGTCCAGGGAACGCAACGACGAGAAGTACGCCGAAATGGAGGTCCGTTCGCTCACCGGCGCCCACGCCGAGAAGGCGAGCGCGCACTGAGCCTGCCGCGCTGAGCGGTCCGGGCTGCTTGCGAGAAGGGCCACCTCCGGCGCCGGGGGTGGCCCTTTCTCGGGCTCACGTGCAGTTCATGCGGGCGCGTGTCAGGATGTGAACGTGCACCCAGGTGACATTCCGACCGCATCCGTGTCCGAGCTGCCCGCCGACGGGCTGGTGCTGCTCGACGTGCGCGAGCAGGACGAGTGGGACGCCGGCCACGCCCCGGGCGCGGTGCACATCCCGCTCGGCGAGCTGCCTGCGCGCACCGACGAACTGGCCCAGCTGCCCGACGACAAACCGCTCTACGTGGTGTGCCGCACCGGTGGCCGCTCGGCGCGGGCCACGGCGTGGCTCAACGCGAGCGGCTGGGACGCGATCAACGTGGCCGGCGGCATGAAGTCGTGGGAGACCGAAGGCCGCCCGGTCGTCGGCGAGCACGACGGGCCGCCGCAGGTCCTGTAGTCGCCGTGCACCCGACCCCCAGGCCCCACCGCCCGCGCGTCCGCTGGGTGGCCAGCTCGCCGCCGGGGGCGATCCCGCCACGACCGGTCCGGCCGGCCGAGCGGTACGACGGCCCGCCGTCGTACCCCGTGCCGCCGCGATGGGGCTTTCCGCACCTGGCCTGGCGCGTCCCGACGGCCGTGCCCGGCACGCCGTCCGGCTGGCCCAGCCCGGTCGAGCGCGTGCGGGTGCTGCACCGCAACGCGGTCACGATCCTGTGGTTCCTCACCGGTCTCGCGGTCGTCGCGGCGGGCGCCGAGTTCTGGCGCTACGCCCTGCTCGTGGCCAGCCGCACCACCGCGCTGCACGCGGCGACCGTGGCGTTCTCCGATGCGCTGGAGATCATCGCGTCGCTGCTGACCGTCGTGTTCGGCCTGCTCGGCCTCGGCGCGACGCTGTGGTGGCTGCTCATCGCACGCGCCGCCGCCGCGGAGGCCGCCGGGCAGGAGCCGGCCCGCTCCACGGGCGAGGTGGTCGCGGGAGTCCTGGTGCCGGGGGTGAACCTGGTGATGGCCGGGTCGATCCTCGCCGAACTGGAGCACCTCGTCCTCGGCCGCGCGCCCGTGCGGCGTCCCCGCCCGTCCCGGGTGGTGCTCGCCTGGTGGGCGGCCTGGATCGCGAACGAGGTGCTGATGCTGCTGGTCATCGGGTGGCGGTTCAAGGACGGCGTCCAGGCGATGGCGGACAGCGTGCTGCTCACCGGGTTGCTGAACGTCTCGGCCGCCGGGCTCGCCGCGCTGACCGCGGTGCTGGTCTACCGCCTGACGACCCTGCTCGCCCCGGCCCGCACCGACCGGTTGCGCCGGTGGCAGGTGCGGTCGGTCAAGGGCGCGCCCGCGCCGTCGCTGCGCCCGGCCCGTCCGGCCGGCGCCGCTCGTTAGGCCGTCACCGGCAGGTTACGCAGCCCGCGGATCACGAACTCGGGCCGCCGCCGCGGCTCCGCGGCCAGCCGCAGCTCCGGCAGCCGCCGAACCAGCGCCGACAGCGCGGCGCCGATCTCGATCCGCGCCAGCGGCGCACCGATGCAATAGTGGATCCCGGCGCCGAAGCCCAGGTGCGTCCCTTCGGTGCGGCCGACGTCGAGCGTGTCCGGGTCGGCGAACACCTCGGGGTCGCGGGCCGCCGCGCCGAGCAGCGCGGCGATCTTCTCGCCGCGGGCCACCCGGAACCCGGCGATCTCGACGTCCTCGGTCGCGGTGCGCTCGAACAACTGGAGCGGCGCGTCGAACCGGATCAGCTCCTCGACCGCGGTCGGCATCAGGCCGGGGTCCTCGCGCAGCCGGTGCCACTGGTCCGGGTGCCGCAACAGCGCCCGGACCCCGTTGCCGATCACGTTGACCGTCGCCTCGTGACCGGCCATCAGCAGCAGCACGGCGGTCGCCACCACCTCGTCCTCGCTGAGGTCGGCGTGCAGCAGGTCGGTGATCAGGTCCGCGCCCGGTTCCCGCCGGCGCCGTCCGGCCAGTTCGCGCAGGAACGCCACGAACTCGGTCGCCGCGTGCTCGGCCGCCACCCGGCCGGACTCGGGCAGGCCGTACTCGTACATCTTCACGATCGCGTTCGACCACGGGACCAGCCGCGGGCGGTCGGCCTCCGGGACGTCGAGCAGTTCGGAGATCACCGCGACCGGCAGCGGCTGGGCGAGCGCCTCGAGCAGGTCCGCCGAGCCGTGCGCGGCGATGTCGTTCACCAGGCCGGTGACCAGCTCGTCGGCGAGCTTCGCGACCGTCGGCCGCAGCCGCTCCACGTGCCCGCGCCCGAACGCCGACGAGATCGACCGGCGCAGGCGGGTGTGCACCGGGGGTTCGTTCTCCAGCAAGGAGTTGCGGTGCAGGAGGTTGAACGACACGAACTGCTCGGCCGGGCTCGCGTCGGTCCAGATCCGGCCCAGCCCGCGGTGCCGCAGCACCGCCGAGGCCGCCGCGTGCGACACCGCGATCGCCAGGCCCAGGCCGTCGTGCTGGTGCACCGGGGCCTGCGCACGCAGTCGGGCGAACTCCGGGTACGGATCGTCGAGGAACGCGGGGTCACCAGGATCGAACACGGTCCGAGCCTAAGACTTGTTGCAGACCTGGCTTGCGTGGCGGTGCGGGAAACAGAACCAGTCCCCGCTCCCTGGGGGTGTGCCCGGTTCGGTAGCGTCTGCGGCCTGGCGTTCGAGGAGGCGACATGGGCAAGGGTGCGCGCAAGCGGGGTCCGAAGAAGGACAAGGCACCGAAGATCCGGGACGTGTTCGTGGCGCAGCCGTTCGAGGGGCTGGCCGCGGAACCGGAGCTGATCGCGCTGCGCGAGTTCGTGCCGTCGGCCACCGCACCGCTGTCCCTTGTGGACGCGGGCGAGCGGAGGATCACGCTGGCGACCGTGCTGCCGATGGCCGCGGCCGCGTTCGTGCGCACCGACGGCGAGGTGTTCGTCGGGCTCCAGGTGCAGACCCGGTCCAGTGACATCAGCCGCGACCTGGGCCGCGCGGTCCGCTGGGCGCTGACGGCCGAGCCCGGTGACGTGCTGCCGGTGCCGGACACCACGAGCGCGCCCCAGGAGGGTGAGCGCCTGCAGGACCTGCTGGTGGCGGATGCGGAGCTGGACGTCACGATGCACACCAACTTCGACTGGTGGCTGCCCGAGGACACCGACCCCAGCGGCGAGGTCAAGGTGTCGCTGGAGCGGGCCAACGAGGCGATCATGCCGACCGAGCGCCTCGGCACCGGTTCGTACTGGGTCCTGGCCGGGGAGAAGGCGCACCTGCGCTGGGTGCGGCGCGAGCCGGAGGGCCGCCTGATGCAGGCGCTGGCCCGGCTGTCCGCGGCCGGTGAACTGTCGCTGGGCGAGGGCTCCCGGTACGCCGGGTCCTTCCGGGCGCACGGTCTGCTGGTGCCGGTGTGGGACCTCGACCCCGAGGCGCACGCCCGCGAGTGGGCCGAGCCGGCCGAGCAGCTGGGCGCCCGCCTGGACGAGGCGCTGAAGTCCGTCGCGGACGAACCGCTGACCCCGGCCGAGCGCCGCGCACGTGACGGGCTCGTCGGCCGCCAGCTGACGCTGCGGTAGTGATCCTGCACATCTGCGCCGCGAGCGAGTGGACGGGCGCGGACTACCGCGCCCCGTCCCTGGACACGGCCGGCTTCATCCACTGCGCCGACCCGGGCACGGTGGTGATCCCGGCGAACGCCCGGTTCACCGGTCGCCGCGACCTGGTGCTGCTGGAGATCGACCCGTCCCGGCTGGACGTCCCGCTGCGCTGGGAGGAGGGTGACCCGCCCCACCCGGACGGCGTGCTGTTCCCCCACGTGTACGGCCGCATCCCGGCGGAGGCGGTGGTGGCCGTGCACCCGTTCCCGCCCGGCGCGGACGGCCGGTTCCGCCTCCCGGACAGCCTCGCGCAACGCGGTCCCGCCTGACGCGTCCCCCTTTCCGGGGCGGTCAGCCGCGGGTGTGGTCGTGCCTGGACCCGGTGGCGGGGCTGCACTCTGCGTCGCGGGAGGCGATACGGTGGGCTCTGTTGCGCGGGCATCACCTGGGGAGGTGTTCGCGCGGCGGGGAGGGAGTCGGCGGTGAGCGACGAGCTGGCGGACTTCGGTGAGTTCGTGCAGGCCAGCCTGCCCGGGCTGCTCCGCTACGGTCACGCCCTCACCGGCAACCCGCACGACGCCGCCGACCTCGTGCAGACGGTGCTGGAGAAGATCGGCTCCCGCTGGAGCCACGTGCGGCGCAAGACGGCCGATCCGCTGGCCTACGTCCGCCGCGCCATGGCCAACGCGCACATCAGCCGGTGGCGCCGGCTGAAGCGGGAGAGTCTGGTCGCCGATCCGCCCGAGCAGCGCACCGCCGACCCGGTGGACCCGTTCGAGCACGAACCGCTGTGGCAGGCGCTGCGCGAACTGCCACCGCGCCAGCGCGCCGTCATCGTGCTCCGCTACTACGAGGGCCTGTCCGAGGCCGAGATCGCCGCCGCGCTGGGCGTCAGCACGGGCACGGTGAAGAGCCAGGCCAGCAAGGCCATCGCGACACTGCGGACCAAGATCGGCTCGATGTCCGGGGGGAGGGACGACTGGTGAACCCCGACGACGAGCTGGGTGCCGAGTTGCGGCGGCTGTTCGACGACGAGCGGCTCGACATCCCGCCCGCCGCCGGGGCCGGGAACGCCATCGTGGCCGGCGCCCGCCGTCGCCGACGGCGGCGCACCGCGCTGGCCGCCTCCGCCGGGGTGCTCACCGCGGCCGCCCTGGTCGCCGGCGGGCTCACCGTGGCCAGGCAGGAACCGGGCACGCAGCAGGCGGCCCCGCCGCCGGTCGTCCCGCCCGTCCCGACGACGACGGTGCCGGGGACGGGGCCGGGGCCGGTCGTGGTGCCGCCGTCGTTCCCGGAGGTCACGCCGCCCCCGACCCCGCCGCCGGCCCTGCCACCGGCGACGAGCCCGCCGGCCCGGCCGCCGGTCATCACGACGCGGCCGCCACCGCCGCCGAGCACCAGCCGGACGACGAGCCGCCCGGCGCCAGCCCCCGCCGTGCTCGGACCCGTGGGTTACGGAAAGCTGCGGCTCGGCATGAGCTTCGACGAGGCCAAGGCAACCGGAATGCTGGCCCACGACGACACCCCGCCGACCGGGTGCGTCACCTACCCGCTCACCGAGGGCACCGCGAACATCGCGTCGGTGACCATTTCACCGGACGGGGGAGTGGTGGTGTTCACCGCGACGGGTGCACGCACTCCGGAAAACATCGGCACCGGTTCCACGGTGGCGGAATTGCAGGCCGCCTATCCCGATTTGACGGGCGACGGGGGCGATTACCGCACCACCACCAGATCGGGCGGTGAATACCGGTTCTCCGTCGGTTCCGGCGGGACCGTCGTGAACTGGGAACTGGTCGGCTCACCGGACTGCTGACACGCGAAGAGCCCGGGCCGCTCGGGCCCGGGCTCCGTACGCGCTGCACGGTATGGCGGTCCTACTGGCGTTCTTACAGTGCGCCTCCGGCGACCGGCGGCATGTCCGGGTCGCCGCCGGCGTCGCCCACGGACTCGCGGGCCAGCCAGTTCTCCACCTCGAACATGTTCCCGGCGGCGCGCTTGATCACCGTGAGGAGCGTGGACATCTGCGACACCTCCTCCACCTGTTCCTTGAGGAACCACTGGAGGAACTGCTCGCCCAGGTAGTCGTCCTCGGCGCGGGCGGCCTTGACCAGGGTGCGGAAGTCGGCCGTGACCTCCTTCTCCTGCTCCAGCGCGAGCTCGACCAGCTCGACCGGGTCGGCGAAGTCGTTGCGCACCTCGCGGGTCGGCGGGATCTCCACGTGGTGGTCGGTGTCCATCATGTACTGCACGATCGCGAGCGCGTGGTTGCGCTCCTCCACCGCCTGGCGGTAGAAGTGCCGGGCCAGCTGGGGCAGGTCCGCGTCGTCGAACCAGACCGCCAGCGCCAGGTACTGCTGGGACGCGTTGAACTCGTTCTGCACCTGCTGCTGCAGGAGCTCGTAGAACTTCGAGCGCGGTTCCTTCTTCAGCATCGCCATGACCCCAGAATAGGCCATTTCGATGATCATCATGCGCGGAACCCTGGTGATTCCCGCTTCGTTTGGATAGCCTTACCGAGATGAGGAAATACTCATTCAGGTTAGCCTTTCCTTATTCCTGAATGGGATCTCGGACCACCGGGCACGACATGCAGCGCGGTCCACCCCGCCCGGATCCCAGCTCCGAACCGGCGATGGCCAGCACCTCGATACCGGCGTCGGCCAGCCGCGCGTTGGTCTCCACGTTGCGCTCGTAGCCCACCACCACGCCGGGCGCGAGCGCCAGGGTGTTGTTGCCGTCGTCCCACTGCTCGCGTTCCGCGGTCACCGGGTCCAGGCCGGTGTCGATCACGCGCAGCTTTTCGATGCCCATCGCCGCCGCCGCGGCGTGCAGGAACGGCTCCGGGCCGCTCACACGCAGCGAACCGTCCCCGTCCGGGCGCAGGGTGAAGGCCACCAACTCGTCCCGCGCCAGCGGGTACATCACCACCGCGTCCGGGGCGACCATGGTGCAGACGGTGTCCAGGTGCATCGTGGCGCGGGCCTGCGCGATCGGCACCGCGAGCACGGTGTGCGCGATGTCGTCGGCGAACAACGACCGGGCCAGCGACTCCGCACCGGCGGCGGTGGTGCGTTCCCCGATGCCGACGGCCAGCACCCCCGGCGCGAGCAGCAGCACGTCCCCGCCCTCGACCGGCGCGGAGTGCGCCCCGTACGCGCGCGAGGCGTGCGAGAAGCGCGGGTGGTAGGCGTAGACGAGGTCGAGCAGGGCGGTCTCCCGCCGCCGGGCCGGCATGGCCAGTGACGAGATCGCCACCCGGTCGGCGATCCAGACCGAGGAATCACGGGTGAACAACAGGTTCGGCAGCGGGTCGACGGCGAAGTCGTGCGGGTGGTGGATCTTGCGGACCAGCGACGCGCCCGCCGCGGCGGGCAGCTCTTCGAACGTCAGCCCGGCCATCAGCACCTCGGCGAGCGTCACCGGGTCCACACCGGACAGGTGCGCGCGCAGCGCGTCCCCCAGGTCCTCGCCCAGCCGCCGGTCGTCCACCGCCGCGAGCACCCCGGCGGCGTGCGCACGCGGATCGGCCAGCGCCTCCCGCAGGACGTCCGCCAGCAGGAGCACCTCGACGCCGCGCCCGCGCAGCACCTCGGCGAACGCGTCGTGCTCCTCCTGGGCCCGGCCGACCCACGGGATCGAGTCGAACAGCAGCTTGTCGTTGTTGCGCGGGGTGAGCCTGGTGAGTTCGTTGCCCGGCCGGTGCAGCAGGACGGTACGCAGTGGGCCGACCTCGCTGTCCACCCTGGGGGTTTCGTGGGTCACGCGCTGAGCGTAGTGCGCTGCGTGCCAGTTCAGGGCAGCCAGCTGACGTGTCCGCGCAGCAGCGAATACCCCACGAACGAGACCACGTCGAGCAGCGTGTGCGCCACCACCAGCGGCACCAGCCGGTTGGTGCGCTGCCACACCCGGCCGAACACCAGGCCCATCACCAGGTTGCCGACGAACCCGCCGAAGCCCTGGTAGAGGTGGTAGGAGCCGCGCAGCACCGCCGCGGCGAACAGTGCGGTGTTCTCCCGCCACCCCAGCTGCCGCAGCCGGGTCAGCAGGTAGCCGACGACCAGCACTTCCTCGGCGAAGGCGTTGCCGAACGCGGACAGCGTCAGCGCGACCGGCCGCCACCACGTGTCGTTCAGCCGGGACGGGACGACGGCCAGGTTGATCCCGAGCTTCCAGCCCACGAAGTACAGCACCAGTCCCGGGATGCCGATCAGCGCGGCCAGCCCGGCGCCCCACAGCGCGTCCCGGCGCGGTCGGGTGCGGTCCAGGCCGACGTCGGTGAGCTTCATGCCGCCGCGCCACAGCAGGTACGCGCCGAGCGCCCCCCACCCGAGGAGCTGCACGGCGGAGAGCAGCTGCGCGAGCAGGTCCAGCAGGTCGGCCGCGCGCTGCGGGACGTTGAGCGCGACGTGCTGGTCGGACAGCGGTTGCGGCTGCAACAACGAGTCGATCAGCGACAGCAGGCTGCGCGCGCCGGACAGGCCCAGGGTGATCGAGAAGACGACGACCACCTCGATCCGCAGCCGTCGCGCGGTCCCGGCGTCCACCGGTTCGGGCAGGCCGGGACGTTCGGGGCGGAGCCAGGAACGGAGCACGTCCGCACGCTACCGTGCCAGGCATGCCCAGGATTGCGACTGCTGACCACGTGGACCGCGCCGAGCTGCTGGACTTCCTCCGCACCCGGCACCGCGCCGTCCTGATGACCACCCGCGCCGACGGCACCCCGCAGCTGTCCCCGGTCACCGCCGGGATCGACCCGGAGGGCCGGTTCGTCGTGGCCACCTACCCGCAGCGCGCCAAGGCGCGCAACGCGCGGCGCACCCCCGCGGTGTCGGCGTGCGTGCTCTCCGACGACTGGAACGGGCCGTGGGTGCAGTTCGACGGCCGCGCCGAGGTGCTGGACGTGCCCGAGGCGGTCGAGCCGCTGGTGGAGTACTTCCGCAGCATCTCCGGTGAGCACCCGGACTGGGACGACTACCGCGCGGCGATGGTCCGGCAGAACAAGGCCCTCATCCGGGTCACCATCGAGCGGTGGGGGCCCATCGCGACCGGTGGTTTCCCACCTGAACTCGCCTGAGCCGCGAGGTCCCGCGGTCAGGGCTGCACGCGCGCCAGGAACGGGCAGCCGACCAGGCGCCGCAGCTCGACGCCCAGTTGTGCAGGGCTGTGCACCGGCCGGGTGAAGGCCAGCCGCACGTCGTGGTCGCCGCAGGGGGACTCCACCCGCAGCCGCAGGCCGAACCGGTCCAGGCCGAGCGGCCGGATCCGGCCGCCGCGCAGTTCTTCCGGAAGGTGCCGGGCGAGCCGGCCGAGGACGTCCGGGTGATCGGTTTCCAGGTGTGCGAGCCACCCGGCCTCGTAGTCGGTGAACGGGTCCGGCGGGACCGCGTTGACCACGTGCGGGCGCAGCGAGTGGGTGCCTTCGGCGTCCGCCAGGACGAACGAGGCAGGGGTGAGCCGGAGCAGGCTCAGCCCGTGGCCGAGGTCCAGCAGGCGTGCGTCGGGGCGGGTCCCGGCGATCGACAGGGCGCGGGCGCGCGCCGATTCGCGGCTCGTGCACCGCAGCAGGCCGGTGATCCACAGCAGCCCGCGGATCGGTTCGCGCAGGTCGACCGGGGCGTGGTCGGCGAGTTCGACCACGACGGCCAGCTCACCGCGCTCGGCACACCGGGTGCGCTCCAGCAGCGGGTGGTCGTCCGGCAGCAGGACGCTGACGCTGCCGGAGGGGTGAACGTGGTGCAGCTGGGGCACCACCCGGTCACCGCCGACCGGGTCGCCCGCGGTGAGCAGCGCGGCGGGGCCGTTCCGCGCGGCGATGGTTCTCGCGCGCTCGGCGGGGCTCGGCGCGGGCGGACGTCGGATCTCAGTCACGGGCCACCTCCTAGTTAGGTGAGCCTAACCTGAGAACGCGGGGAAGGGAAGCCGCAGGTAACGTCCTCCACCGTTCGGCCGACGGGACGTTGTGGACAATCTGGACTCCGGCCGGCCCCGCGTGCTCGCCTACGAACCGCACCCCGGGAACCCGCCCGTGGCGGACCCGCTCGAGGTTGCCGTCGTCGAGAAGCAGCGCAATCGGCTCGTCAACTCGTCGATCCTCTACGTGCTGCTCGCGGCGGGAGCCGGTCTGCTGATCCCCGGCGCGGCCACGCTCGCCCTGGCCGGGTTGCTCGGCGCGGTCACGGTGCTGCAGATGTGCGTGCTGTTCTTCCGGGTCCTGCCTTGCCGGAAGCTGCTCGCCCACCCGGCGATCCTCGTCACGCCCGGTCCGGGGGAGCTGCTGCTGGCCGGGTCGCGGGTCAGCGTCGCGCTGCCCGGCGCCCAGCGGCGCTGGCTGGTGGTGCGGCTGCCGGAGTCGAAGCGGTTGCTGCTGGCCGGTGACCGCCGGGTGTTCCTCGTCGGCCCGGATCCGCGCGGCCGGGTGCTGGTCGGTTTGCCGGGTGCGATCATCGGCCGGTTCGGCCGGATCCGGTCGGAGCCCGCGCCGGGCGCGGTGGAGCCGGCGGCGCCGTCGCGGGACCTGGTGGAGGCGCGGCACGATCCGGTGGTGACCGCGTTCCTGCGTGAGGTGTGGTGCCGGTCCTGGGGGATCACGGTGTCCTTCGTGCTGCTGGCGGCCGTCATCTGGACAACGGGCGCGGTGGTCCTGGAGCTGTCGGTGGCAAGCGCCGTGACGACAGCCCTGGCCGTGTTCTACGCGGTGCTCGGACTGCTGGTGCTGGTCCGCACGGCGGGGCTGTCCGCGACGGTGCGGCGCGGGCCCTGGCAGGAACTGCACGCGACGCTCGACACCGACATCGAGGTCGGCGGTTCCGGCGCTTTCGGCAAGGCCGAGGGGCGCGTCCTGCTCGCCGACGGCGAGGCGGGCGTCCGCTTCCAGCGGGTCTCGGTGGATCTGCTGGTCAACGTCCGGGACACCGGGCGGCTGTGGGTCCTCGGTGCGCCTGGACGGGGGAAGAAGATGGCCGCCGGACTGCCCGGTCATCCGGTGCTCGGGTTCGTGAACCTCAGGTGAAGTGTCCGGGGGGCGTACGTGTTTGTCCGGTTCCCGTACGCTACTAGCGTGTGCCATGTGTCAAGCGCTGTGGAACTCACGCCCCCCGGCCCCCGCGGAATTCCGCCCCTCTTCGCGCGGCTCGTAGACGACTCGGCGCTCTTCCCGCCCGGTACGGCGACGATGCCGGACGCGCTGCGGAACTACCTCGCCGGTCGTGACGGCGACCGCGCGGGCCTGCTCGGTGTCTTCCTGTGCCAGGCGTCCCGCCTGCCGGAACTGATCACCGAGCTGATCAAGATCAAGCCGAAGGAGCCGCTGCCGCTCTCGCTGATCATCGACACCGGGCTGGGCGGCGTGCCGAAGGCGATCTCGATCGTCGAGTCCCGCAGTGAGCTGCTGTCGCTGCGCATGGTGGAGATGCCGGCACCCTCGGACGTCGACGAGGTGTGGCTGGAGCGCGTCTCCGAGTTCGTACCGGAGGACGTGATCCGCGTGGTCGAGCCGCGGCGGGGCGTGGGCTGGCTCGACGGCGTGCGGCGCGTGATCGAGCACGGCAGCTGGCCCAAGATCCGGTGCGGGGGCCAGTCCAGCGAGAATTTCCCCAGCATCGACGAGGTCGCCGACTTCCTCGCGGTCGTCAGCGGCTCGGCCGGGGCGTCCTTCAAGGCCACCAACAGCCTGCACCGCGCGGTGCGGCACGAGGACCCGGACAACGGCATCGCCCACCACGGTTTCCTCAACCTGCTCGTCGCGGTGGCGCGCAGCCTCTCCGGCGGCGACGTCCGGGCCGCGCTCGCCTCGACCGACGGGGACTCCCTGGCCGAGGAGGCGCGGGCGCTGTCCGAGCCGGCCGCGAAGGCCGTGCGCGCGTTGTTCGCGTCCTACGCCTGCGACAGCTTCGAGGCGCCGGCCGCCGACCTCGAGGCGCTCGGCCTGCTGTAGTGACCGCGGAAGGCTCGCTGACCCTCGACCGCGGCCTGGCGCTGCTCCAGGCCGTGGCCGACGCCGACGGCGACGCGGCGACCATCTCCGAACTGGCCGCCGCGATCGGGGCGAGCCGCGCCGCCGTCTACCGGCTGCTGGTGCCGCTGTCCGAGCGCGGACTGGTGTGGCGCGACGGCAGCAAGGTCCGGCTGGGTGCCGGGCTGCTGCGCCTGGCCGGTCAGGTCGTCCCACAGCTGCGTGCGGCGGCCCGTCCGGTCCTGCGGGAGCTGGCCGAGACCTGCGGTGCGACCGCGTACCTGTCGATCGCCGAGGGCGATCTGGTCGAGCCGGTGGTCACCGTCGAGCCGTCCGGCACCGACTTCCACGTCGCCTACCGGGTCGGCGCTCGCCACCCGGTCGGCGTCGGCGCGGCCGGCAAGGCGATGGCATTGCGCCGCGGCGGCCGCGGCTGGGTGGTGGCCACCGGCGAACCGCAGCGCGGCACCTCGGGCGTGGCCGCGCCGGTGCGCGGGGTGCCGGGCCTGCGTGCCGCGGTCGGGGTGATCGCGCTCGGCCCGGTCGACACCGAGACCGTGGGGCCGCGGGTGGCCGAGGCGGCCGCCGCGGTCGCCGAGGTGCTGCGCGGCCGCTGACACCGGTGGGTCACGCGTTGGCGCGCCGGACGGAGCGCTGGACGAGACCGCGGATCCCTGGGAGCTGGATGGCGCGGATCGTCAGGTCACGCGCCCACACATGGGCCCTGCTGGGTGGCGCGTACTGGCTCGTGCCCTTGCGGGCCAGCGCCTGCCGCGTCCGTATCTCCGGACGCAGTTGCGCCTCCCACTGCACGAGTGCCGCCGTGATGTCGCCGGGGTGTTCGCCGAGTGCGGTGCCGAGCCGGTCCGCCCCGGCGAGCGCGAGGGCGGCGCCGTACCCCGCGAACAGCGGAACGCACCAGGCCGCGTCGCTGAGCAACACCACCCGGCCGCGGCACCACTCGTCCATCACCACCTGGCTGACGGAGTCGAAGTAGGCCGTTTCCGGAGCGGCCGCCAGCCGGCGCAGCGCGTCCGGCACACCGCCGCCCAGATCCCCGAAAGCGGAACCGAGAGCGGCCACCGGTCCGCGGGCCAGTTCGGCGGCTGGATCATCAACTCGGTAGGTGAAGAACGCCGACGATCGGCCCGGTCCGAGGTTGATCAGCGCCGCCGTCCGGCGTGGACCGATGAAGGTCGCGCCCGCCCCGTCCGGCACGTTCCGGGGCACGCCGTCGAGGGGGAACGCGGCGACCACGTGCCGCAGGTCCACGCGGAAGCCCGCCTCGGGGCCGAAGACGAGGTCGCGGACACCGGAGTGCACCCCGTCCGCGCCGACGAGGAGTTCCGCACGCTCCGTCGTGCCGTCGCTCAGCGTGACGTCGACCCCGTCCGGGTCCTGGGCGACGGACCGCACGACGGTGCCGAAGCGGATCTCGGCGACGTCGCGCGCCGCCTCGTACAACGCGGACTCCAGGTCGCCCCGGAACACGGTCATCGCGCGGGGGCCCAGCGCGGCCTGCGCGAGCGCGGCCGGGATCGTGAGCTTCGGCCGGCCGTCGGCCCGGACGAGGATCGAGGTGAACACCCCGAGGTCCCGGTCCGCCAGCGCGGGCAGCACCCCGAGCCGGTCCGCGGCGTCGTAACCCTGTCCCAGCAGGTTCACCAGGTAGCCGCTGCTGCGGCGCGCCGGGGCCCGCTCCACCACGAGCACCTGCCACCCCGCGCGGTGCAGTCGCAGCGCGGTCGCCAATCCCGCGATACCGGCACCGGCGACCACTGCCCGGTTGGGATGTTCCACGCCCTCAGCCACGGCCACTCCTCCAGTCGAGTATGAGCAAATGTTCAAACTATTATGAACACGTGCTCAAACTCGGTGCAAGCGGGTAGGCTGGCCGTCGTGCCCAGAGGTGTCGCCATTCCGGAGCTCCGGCAGCAGCTGTTCGCCGCGCTCGAACGGGTGATCGCCCGGGACGGGGCGGGCCGGCTGAGCGGCCGTGCGGTCACCGGCGAAGCCGGCGTCGCAACCGGGCTGCTGTACGCGCACTTCGCCGATGTCGACGACTTCCTGGCCGCCTACGCGGTCGATCGCGCGTTCCTGGTCTCCGCCGGAGCCGCGAGCCTGCCGGGGCGGGTCGGCACGGGCGATGTCGCCGGCAACCTGTGTGCGGCCGCGCTGTCGGCGTCACCGGCGACGGTCCTGACTCTGACGCGGCTGCTCGTCTCGCGCCCGGAACTGGCCGGGCGCGTCCAGGCCGTGCTCGGGGACAGGACCGCCGGCTTCGACGCGATCGAAACCGCTGCCGCTGCCTACCTCGCCGGCGAACAGCGGGTCGGCCGGGTCGCCGCGGACGCCGATCCGGCGGCGCTGGCCCTCGCGCTGGTCGGCGTGCTCCACCGCCTGGTGCTCGCCGGTGACGCCGAGCCCGAGCGGATCACGCGTGCGATCACCGGGCTGATCAGCGCCTTCGCGCCGGCGACAGCCGGCTGACCGGTCAGGCGACCGCCTGCCACGCCGCCACCAGGGCGAACGCGACGAAGACGAAACCGGCGATGCGCTGCAGCAGCTTCGGCTTGAGGCGGCCACGCACCTTGTGCCCGACGAACACCGCGATCGACGCGACCGTGAGCAACGCGAGCAGCGAGCCGGTGAACACCATCAGCGGATGGCCGTACCGGGCGGTCAGCCCGGCTGTGGCCAGCTGTGACGCGTCCCCCCACTCCGCGGCGAACAACACCCCGAACGAGGTGGCCGCGGCGCGCACGAACGACACCGGCCGCACCCCCTGGCGCGCCGCGTCCTCGCCGCTCTCGTCCGGCGTCGAGAAGCCCTCGCGCAGCAGCAGGACCGCCCCGATCCCGAACAGGGCCGCGACGACGGTCGCGACCAAGCTTTCCGGCAGCAGTGTCAGCGCCTTGCCGAACAGCACCGCGATCGTGGACTGCACGGCGAACGCCACGGACACCCCGGCCAGGACCGGCCACGCGCGGAACCGCGTGGTCAGCACCAGCGTGGCGATCATCGTCTTGTCCGGCAGTTCAACGGCCAGGACGAGCACGTACGCGCTGAGCAGTGCCAGCAGTGCGGTACTCACGGTAGTCTCCACTCCCCTTTCCTCTGCAACGATAAAGGGGAGCACCCGGAATGACCAGCGAATCGGTTTCGCGAATTGCCGGTTTTCGGTTGTCCAGATCTATTTCTGGGGTCGGCTCACAATGTGTTTCGCCTCTCCGAAAACTGTCTTGAGCTGCGCCGATCCGGCCCGGGCCGGCCGGTCCACGAAGGTCATCAGCCCGGGCTGCCGGGCGCGCAGAGCTGCGCTGTTCGCGCTCTCCGCGGTGGGTTGGGGATTGTTGTTGAGGTATTCGTATCCCCGCGCGAGCGTGGGCTGATCTTCCCCAGTTCTTCGAAGCTCACCGGGACCTTGGTCCCGGCAAGATCGGGACCGCGGGACCTGATGCCGGACCCCGCGGCGGGGCAGGCTTACTGACGTGGACGTGCTCCAGCTGGCGCGGTGGCAGTTCGGGATCACCACCGTCTACCACTTCCTCATGGTCCCGCTCACCATCGGACTGTCGGTCCTCGTCGCGGGGATGCAGACCGCCTGGGTCCGCACCGGTGAGCCGCGCTACTACAAGATGACCAAGTTCTGGGGGAAGCTGCTGCTGGTCAACTTCGCCATGGGTGTCGTGACCGGCATCGTGCAGGAGTTCCAGTTCGGCATGAACTGGAACGCCTACTCCCGCTTCGTCGGCGACGTGTTCGGCGCTCCGCTCGCGATGGAGGGACTGGTCGCGTTCTTCGTCGAGTCGACGTTCCTCGGCCTGTGGATCTTCGGCTGGGACCGGCTGCCGAAGAAGGTGCACCTGGCCTGCGCCTGGGCGTTCTCGCTGGCCACGATCGCCTCCGCGTACTTCATCCTGGCCGCGAACTCCTGGATGCAGCACCCGGTCGGCGCCGAGATCGTCAACGGCAAGCCCACGTTGCGGTCCATCTGGGCGGTGCTGACCAACAACACCGCGCTGGCCGCGATCCCGCACACCATCGCCGGCGCCTTCTCGGTCGCCGCGGCCTTCCTCGTCGGGATCGGCGGCTGGCACCTGTGGCGCAAGCGCCGTAGCGACGACGAGCACCGGTCGGTGTGGCGCTCGTCGATCCGGCTGGGCGGCTGGACCGGTATCATCGCGTTCGCCGTGCTCGCCATCACCGGCGACACCCAGGGCAAGCTGATGTTCGAGCAGCAGCCGATGAAGATGGCCTCGGCCGAGGCGCTGTGCCACACGGAGCAGCCCGCCAGCTTCTCGATCGTCGCGATCGGCGACGTGACCGCGCAGAACTGCGAGGACGTCAAGACGTTCAACGTGCCGGCGCTGCTGTCCTTCCTCGCGCACAACGACTTCCGCACCGAGGTCAAGGGCGTGGAGGACCTGGTGACCCAGTACCAGGCCCACTACGGCACGAACTACCCGGACGACCCGGCGCTCGGCGAACTGGCCGGCAAACCGATCGACTACGTGCCGAACCTGGCGGTGACCTACTGGGGCTTCCGCATCATGATCGGCTTCGGGGCGATCTCGGCCGGCACCGGCCTGCTGGCGCTGTGGCTGACGCGCCGGGGCCGGATACCGGACACCAAGTGGTTCCCGCGCCTGGCCCTGCTGAGCATCGCGACACCGTTCATCGGCAACAGCGCCGGCTGGATCTTCACCGAGATGGGACGGCAGCCGTTCGTCGTGGTGCCGAACCCGTCCGGTGTGGACGGGGTGTGGATGTTCACCGCGCAGGCCGTGTCCCGGATCTCCACCGGCGAGGTGTGGACCTCGCTGCTCGCGCTGACCAGTCTCTACGCCGTGCTCGGCGTGGTCGAGGTCTTCCTGATGCGCAGGTACGTCCGCGGCGGGATCGACGGTGTCATTCCCCCGGAGCAGAACGACGAAGAGGGCAAGAAGACACTTGCCTTCGCCTACTAGGGAACAGCCATGAGCCTGGAAACGATCTGGTTCTGCGTCATCGTGCTCTTCTGGCTGGGATACCTGTTCCTGGAGGGCTTCGACTTCGGCGTCGGCATGCTGCTGCCGGTTCTCGGCCGGGACGACACCGAGCGACGGGTGCTGATCAACACGATCGGACCGGTGTGGGACGGCAACGAGGTCTGGCTGATCGTCGCGGCCGGTGCCATGTTCGCGGCGTTCCCCAGCTGGTACGCGTCGTTGTTCTCGGCCGCGTACCTGCCGTTGCTGCTGGTGCTGCTCGCGTTGATCGGCCGCGGTGTCGCGTTCGAGTACCGCGGCAAGGTCGACTCGGCACGCTGGCGGCGCAACTGGGACCGGGTCATCGTGATCGGTTCGTGGATCCCGCCGCTGGGCGTCGGCCTGCTGCTGACGACCACGGTCCTCGGCCTGCCGCTGGACGCGCACGGCAACCGCGTCGGCGGCGCGTTCGAGGCGGTGCGGTGGGACACCCTGCTCGGTGCGCTCGCCGTCGTCGGGTTCGCGCTCGTGCACGGTGCCGCGTTCCTCGCGCTGAAGACGGCGGGCGAGCTGCGCGAGCGGGCGCGGGTGTTCGCCGTCCGGGCGCTGCCGGTGGCGTTGCTGCCGCTGTTCGGGCTGCTGGTGGTCGTCCAGTGGCGCGAGGGTGCACTGTGGACGCTCGTCGCGCTGCTGGTCGCCGCGGTGGCGGCGGTGAGCGCGTGGCGCAAGCTGGTGGCCGACCGGGACGGGCAGGCGTTCGCGGCACTCGGGGTCACCATCGCGGCGGCCGTGGTCACGCTGTTCGGCGCGCTCTACCCGGACGTGCTGCCCTCGACGCTCGGCGCGGCGAACTCGCTCACGGTGGTGAACGCCGCATCCAGTCCGTACACCCTGACGGTGATGACCTGGGTCGGCGCGTTCGGTGCCCCCGCGGTGCTGGTCTACCAGGGCTGGACGTACTGGGTGTTCCGCAAGCGGATCAGCACCGCGCACATCCCGCCGGTGCACACCCCATGAACCTTCCCGGACGTTCCGTCCTTCCCGCATCGGTGTCCACAACGGACACCAAGCGTCCGGGAAAGGGTCCGCTCGGCGCGCTGCCCCTGTTGTCCGCGGCCGCGCGCCGGGCGCTCGCCCTCTCCGGCCTGCTCGCGCTCGGCAACGCCGCGGCGCTGGTCGCGCAGGCTTTCCTGCTCGCCGCGGTGTGCGCCGCCGTGGTCGCCGGGCACGGGATCGGGACCGGTGCGCTGATCGCCCTCGCCGGTGTGGTCGCCGCGCGGGCACTGATCGCGTGGGCGCTGCGGGTGGTCGCCGCGCGCGCCGCGGCCGGGGCCAAGGAGGAGCTGCGGGCCAGAGTGGTGGACCACGCGCTGCGGCTCGGTCCGGAGTGGATCGCGCGGCGCGGGCCGGGCGAGCTGACCGTGCTGACCACCCGGGGCCTGGACGCGCTCGACGCCTACTTCACCGACTACCTGCCCGCACTGGTCACCGCCGCGGTGGTGCCGCCGGCCGCGGGCGCGGCCGTGCTGGTCGCCGACTGGCCGTCGGCGGTGATCATCGCGCTGACCGTGCCGCTGCTGCCGCTGTTCGCGATCCTGGTCGGCAAGTACACCGCGGACCGGTCGGCGGCCGCTGCCGACGCGTTGCAGCGGATGTCCGGTCACCTGCTCGAACTCGTGCGGGCGTTGCCGGTCCTGGCCGCGTTCCGCCGCGCCGAGGCGCAGGCCGAGACGGTGCGGCGGGTGTCCGAGAACCACCGGCGGGCGACCCTGAAGACGCTCAAGGTGGCGTTCTCCTCGGCGTTCGTGCTGGAGCTGGCCGCCGCTCTGTCGGTCGCGCTGGTCGCCGTGGTCATCGGGGTGCGGCTGGTGGGCGGGGACCTGCCACTGGCTATCGGGCTCGGCGTGCTGATCCTCGCGCCCGAGTGCTACCAGCCGCTGCGCGCGGTGGGTGCTGCCTTCCACGCCAGCGAGGACGGGGTGGAGGCGGTCCGCCGGGTGACCGACGTGCTGGCCACGCCGGCCGCGCCCGAGGGGACCGCGGTCCCCGGCCGCGGCGAGGTGCGGGTCGAGGGCCTGCGGGTCGCGCGGCGCGGCGGGTTCGCGCCGGACGGCGAGTCGTTCACGCTGCGGCCGGGCACCGTGACCCGGCTCGATTCGCCCAGCGGCGCCGGCAAGTCCACCACGCTGGCGGTGCTGCTGGGATTCGTGCGGCCGTCCGCGGGCGCCGTGCTGGTCAACGGCCTCCCCCTGAGCGAAGTCGACATGTCGGCTTTTCGTCGGGGCATCGCGTGGGTACCGCAGAACCCGGCCTTCACCGGCGGGACCGTGCGGGCCGAGCTGGAGCTGGCCCTCGGCACCCCGCCGGACCCGGTCGAGGCCGGTGCGCTGCTCCGGGAACTCAACCTGGCCGGGCTGGCCGACGCGCCGGTCCACGAGCTGTCCACCGGTCAGCGGCAACGGGTCGCCGTCGCGCGGGCGGTGCTGCGGGTCCGGCACGGCGCCTGGCTCCTGCTGCTCGACGAGCCCACCGCGCACCAGGACGCCGTGCACGCCGCCCTGGTCGAGGAGGCCATCGCGTCCACCCTGCCGCTGGGCACCGCGGTGCTCGTCGCCGCGCACCACCGGGAAAGCCACGCGGTGGCCGTCCCGGCGACGGCGGCCGCGCCGCACGTCCCGGCCGCCGGCACCGCGGCTCCACGGCCGCTCCGGGGCGTGCTGAGCCGCCGGTTCGGCGCCGGTGCCGTGGCCGGCGCGCTGGCGCTGCTCGCCGGGGTGGCGCTGACCGCGACGTCCGGCTGGCTCATCGCCAAGGCCTCGCAACAGCCGCCGATCCTGACGCTGACCGTCGCGGTCGTCGGGGTGCGTGCCTTCGGGCTGGGGCGCGCGGCCCTGCGGTACCTGGAGCGGCTGATCACGCACGACGCCGCGTTGCGGATCGCCGGCGGGCTGCGGGTCCGCCTGTGGCGCGGCCTGGTCCGGCTCGGCCCCGCCCGCGCGCTCGGCCTGCGGTTCGGCGAGGGACAGCGGCGGCTCGTCGCCGACGTCGACGCCGTCCGCGATCTGCTGCCCCGCGTGGTCACCCCACCGCTGATCGCCGTGCTCGTGCTGGCCGGGGCGATCGCCGTGCAGACGGTCCTGCTGCCGGTGGCCGGGCTCGTGCTCGGCGTCGCCGTGCTGATCGGCGGCGTCGCCGCCCCGGCGCTCGCCCTGCGGCTGGAGCGCCGGGCGACCGCAACCCTCGCGAGCGGCCGCCGGGCGGTGAGCGCCCAGGTGCTCGGGCTGTTCGAGGCCGCCGCCGAGCTGATCGCGTTCGGCGCCCACCGGCGCCGCCGCGCCGAGCTCGCGAACGCCGACGACCGGCTGGCGCACCAGGCCCGGCGGCAGGCGTTCGGCGCCGGTGCGGCCGACGCGCTGATCACCCTGGTCACCGGCGCCGCCGCGGTCGCCGGGATCGGTCTCGCCGCCGGGTCCGGCATCGACCCGGTGCTCGCGCCCGTCCTGGCGCTGGTGCCGCTGGCGCTGGCCGAGGTGCTCGCCACGCTGCCACCGGTCGCCCAGCACTGGGATCCGTTGCGCGCCGCGATGACCCGCATCGCCGCGGTCGAGGACGCGCCGGCGCGGCCGCCGGTGCCGACCGGCCCGATCGCCGTCGAGCACGCCGACATCGGCTGGACCACCCCGGTCCTGCGAGACGTCGACCTGCGGATCCCGGACGGCGCGCACGTCGCCGTGGTGGGGCCGTCCGGTGCCGGCAAGTCGACCCTGCTGGCCGCCCTGCTGGGTTTCCTGCCCGCCCAGCGCGGGCGCCTGACCACGGCCGCGGCGGTGGCCTGGGCACCCCAGGAACCGCAGCTGGTCTCGACCACGGTCGCGGAGAACCTGCGCCTGGCCGACCCGCACGCCGACGACGACCGGCTGCGGGAAGCCCTGCGGCTGGCCTGCCTGGAGCTCCCGCTGGACACGGTCCTCGATGGCGCGGGGAGCGGGCTGTCCGGCGGGCAGGCGCAACGGCTCGCGGTCGCGCGGGCGCTCGTCGGGGCTCCGCACGCCGACCTCGTCCTGCTCGACGAGCCGACCGCGCACCTCGACGAGCCCACGGCCCGGCGGCTGCGCGCGAACCTGCGCACCGCACTGGCCGGCCGGACCGTCGTCCACGTCACCCACCGGGCGGAAGAAGCCGCCGAGGCCGACCTCGTCCTGGAGGTGCGGGACGGGCGTGTCCGCCCGCGAATCCCGGCGTTGGAAGGCGGCTACGCTTGACACTGCTCATGGAACCGACCCTCGCCGCCCGCGCATTGTCCGCGGCCACCGAAATCACCACCGCCGCCCTGTCCGGCGGCGACCCGGCCACGGTCCTCGACTCGGTGGTGTACCAGGCCGCGGAACTGGCCGGTGCCGACCTGTGCCTGGTGATGGTCCGCGCCGAGGACGGCAAGGTGTCCGTCGAAGCCGCCCACGGCACGCACAGCGAGGACCCGCGAGGTGTGGTGCTGCCCGCCGAGTCCGCGGCCGGGCAGGTCGCCCGCGGCGGTGTCACCGTGGTCGCCGACGACATGACCACCGATCCGCGCACGGCCCCGTACGTGCCGGCCGAGCTGCGCCGGTTCGGCCCGTTCGCGGCCGCGCCGTTCGGGTCCGGCGGGCGGGTGCTGGGCGCGCTGGCCGTGTACCGGGAGCGGGGTGGCCGGCCGTTCGAGGAGGCCACCGTCGAGGTGCTGACCGCGTTCGCCGCGCAGGTCGGTGTGGTGCTGGCGCTGGCCGAGGCGGCGAACGACCGGCACCGGATCACGCTCTACCAGGAGCGCGAGCGCATCGCCCGCGAGCTGCACGACGTGATCGTGCAGCGGCTCTACGCGGCCGGCATGCAGCTGGACCGGGTGCGCCGCCGCATGCGGAAACGGTTCGCCGGGACGGACGCGAGCCGGCTCGGCGAGGCGATCGACCAGCTCGACGAGACGATCGAGGAGATCCGGCACACCGTTCGCGAGCTGCGCTCGCCCGAGCCCGAGGCGGAGCAGCCACCCGCCACCGACCTGGCGGAGTCGGCACGCGCCGAGGTGCGGATCGCGGGGGAGCTGCTCGGCTTCCCGCCCACGCTGGAGCTGTCCGGCGAGCTGGCCGACATCCCGGCCGAGCGGGCCGACCACATCCGCGCCGCGCTGCGCGAAGCACTGTCCAATGTGGTGCGTCATTCCGGGGCGAGCGAGACCAGGGTGACGCTGGTGCGCGACCGGAACGAGGTGCGGCTGCGGGTTCGCGACAACGGTGCCGGGGTGCCGCAGGACGTGCAGACCCGCGGCCTGCGGCACCTGGAGGAACGGGCCAAACGCGCGGGCGGGAAGTTCTACCTCAACTCCTCGCCGAGCCTCGGCACGCTCGTCGCGTTCGAGCTGCCGCTGGACGAGCGCGCCGGCCGAGCGCCGGTCAGCCCGGGTTGAAGTACTCCTTGCCCCGGTACTTGATCTGCAGCCCGTCGAACCCGCCCCACGCGGCGTACCCGTAGGTGGTGCTCTTGCCGGGCTTGACGGTGCGCCAGCCCGAGTCGAAGTCGTTGTTGATCATGAACTTGACCTGGACGCTGCCCGCGCACTTGTTGGTGGCGGTCGCGTCGTCACCGGCCCAGCCGTTGTGGACCTTCGCCTTGACGCAGCTCAGCTTCGGTTTCGCGGCGGATGCGGTCGCCGGGAAGGCGGCGCTCACCAGGGTGAGTCCGATGAGGACGGTGGCGGTTCTGCGGAACTTCATGCCGCCGGATGCTATCGGGTCCCGGTGACCCGGAGCTGGCGCCGGAAAGGGCGCGTTAATGGCGCGCTCATGGCGCTGCAATGGGCCACTACGGGACCGGTACGGGACCGCGGCTCAGCCCCCTCATCCCGCGTTCGCCGCCCCAGCCGGCGTGTTCGCCGTTCCCGTCGGCGTGTTGGTCGCTCCGGTCGGCGTGTGGGTCGCCCCGGGCAATGTCTTGGTCGTTCGCGGCCGCGCCAACACGGCACCCACGACGGCAAACACGGCGCGCAGAGGGGGCAAACACGGTGCCCGCACCGGTGAACACGGCGCGGGGTACCAGCCGGCCTGACTACTTGCCGCGGCGCGCCACCCAGGCCACGGCTTGCGTGCGCCGCTGCATGCCCAGCTTGGACAGCACGGACGTGACGTGGTTCTTCACCGTCTTCTCGGCGAGGAACAGGCGCTCGGCGATCTCCCGGTTGGACAGGCCCTCGCCGATCAGCTCCAGCACCGTGCGTTCCCGCTCGGTGAGCCGCGCCAGCTCGTCGTCGGCCGGGTGCCGCAGCTTGTCCAGCACGCGCGCGGTCGTGACCGGGTCGAGCAGCGACCGGCCCGCGGCGACCTCCCGGACGGCGTTGACCACGTCCTGCCCGCGGACCTGCTTCAGCAGGTAACCCGACGCCCCGGCCATGATCGCGCCGACCATGGCCTCCTCGTCGTCGAACGCGGTGAGGACCAGGCAGTACGGCGGGTTCGGCCGTGCCCGCAGCTCCCGGCACAACGCGACGCCGTCGGTGCCGCCGAGCCGCACGTCGACGACCGCCACGTCCGGTTCGACGTGCATGGCCACGGCGAGTGCCTCGTCGGCGCTGCCCGCCTCGGCGACGACCTCGATGTCCGGCTCGTCACTGAGCATCTCCCGCAGGCCGCGCCGCACAACCTCGTGATCGTCGACGAGCAGCACTTCGATGGCCATGCCACCAGCCTAATCACCCAGCGGCCGGAGATCCGCCGCTCGCCGCGCTACCCGGCCATCTCCGCCAGGAACGCCTGGGTCTCCGGATCGGTCGAGTACACGCAGGTCCCCCGCATCCCGCGGGTCAGCAGCACCTTGTAGGTGTTCCGCACGAGCCGGCCGAACTCCAGATCGTCCGCTCGGCGCGCGGCCGGGTCGTGGGAGTACTCGCGGCGGGCCACCCAGCGCCCGTCGCGGCGCACGAGGTCCGGTCCGAAGATCACGCCGGACCAGTCGTACTCGAAGCCCTGCGCGGTGTAGATGCATCCGACCTGCCCGAACCCGCGCTCGTCGGAGGCCCAGTAGTACGACTCCGGCGCGTCCGGGACCCGCTGGCCCGGCTTGGCGTTCCACGGCCGGGCCCACCCGCCGATCACCACGTCGGGCACCAGGCGACGACCGTCCGCAGTGGACTCCGGATCGCTCCACCGCCAGCAGTACCCCGCGGACAGCCGGCCGGTGCCGCCGAGGTCGTCCATGCGCTGACGCAGCCACGCCTCCAGGCCGGACGGGCTCGGCGACGCGGTGACCACGAACTCGTCGTCCCCGGCCAGCTTGCTCCACGGGATCGGCGGCAACCGGTCCAGGCCGAGCAGCCGGGCCACCCAGGTGTCGAACGCGTCCGACCCGCCGCAGCGGAACTGGCCGCTGAGCCGGACGACCTCCAGGCGGCACCCGAGCGCTTCGGCGGCGGCGGTGATCTCCGCGAGCGAGCCCATCTCACCGGGCCGGACGGTCTGGTTCTCGTCGAGCAGGAACACCGGCACCGACGCGACGCTGATCAGCTCGTCGATCTGCCGCCCGGCCTTCTCCCGCACGTGCCGCTTGGTGTAGCGCTTGACGCTGGTTTCCCGGATCCGGTGGGCCTCGTCGCAGATCAGCACGTCCAGCTCGCGGGGCGCGGACTCCAGGTAGTCGTTGAAGTACTTGAACAGCGTCTGGACGCGGCGGTTCCGCCGCCCGGCGATCCTGCGCATCGTGTTGGTGAACGCGCTGGACCCGGTGGCGTGGTGCACCCGGCGGCCCGCCCGGGCCAGCTCACCGAGGAGGCTCAGGGCGATGACGCTCTTGCCCGAGCCCGGGCCGCCCAGGACGACGACCACCGTGCGGGTCTGGGCGGCCCGGGCCCGCTCGACCGCCTGCCGGACGAGTTCGACCGCGACCTGCTGTTCGTCCAGCAGGACGAACTGCTCCCGCTCCTGGATCTCCCGGGCGGCGAGGTCGAGCAGCGGCTTGGTGGGCGCGTGCGTGAAGCCGAGGAACTCGTCGGCCGCCCGGCGGGCCGCGTCGCGGTCGGCGCCGGGGTCGAGGACCGCCCGCAGGCGATCGGCCAGCTTCGCCTTGTCGTCCATGGTGAACAGCGAGCCGAACTCGCTCGGCTGGTACTGGTGCAGCGTCGGCACCCCGGCCGACTCGGCGTTGTGCAGGTAGGCGATGCCGTGCAGGGCGTTCGGTGCCTCGGCGAGCGCGGGCGTCGAATCGAGGAGGTACTCGCAGTACCGCCGGACCTGCTCGACCGGGTGCAGCACCGGCTCCCGGCGCGAGTCGATCAGCACGAGATCCGCCGCCAGCGATTCCGCCTTCGACCACTGCTTCAGCTCGACGAGGACGTAGCTGGCCGCGCCCGTCCTCGGGTGCACCCCGCACAGCACCACGTCCACCCGCTTCGGGCTGTGCGGCAACCGGTGCTCCAGCAGCACCTCGACCCGGCCCAGCCCGGCGTCCACCACGTCGGCCAGGAACGGTGGCAGGCTGCCGGCCCACGAGCGCACCTCGCTCGCGGCGACCCGGTGTCCCCACTGGAAACCGGCCTGGTCGTTCAGGGTCCTGGGCAACTGGCCGGTGTTCGCCTCCGCGAGCAGGTGTGCGGCACTGTGCCGGACAAGAGCCACTTCGATTCCCCCACTGGGCACGCGTCATCCACGTGCGGGTGGGGGCAGCGACGAAGCGGCTGCTTCGGTGCCCGTCGGGCCGCGCCTGCCAGGTTAGTCGAAACGATCAGCCGGGAAGCGGGACTCGTTGCGATCGATCTTCGCCTGGGCGGCTTCGAGGAGGTCGACGCCGAGCACGTCGGCCAGGCGGGTGAGGTAGAGCGTGACGTCGGCGAGTTCGTCGAGCACCGCGGCGCGGGAGGCGGGGTCGTCGAGGATCCGCGCGGACTCCTCGGGGGTGAGCCACTGGAACAGCGCGGTCAGCTCGCCGACCTCGCCGGACAGTGCCATGACCAGGTTCTTCGGGGTGTGGAACCGCTGCCAGTCCCGGGCGGCGGCGAACTCGGCCAGCCGCCGTCGCAGATCGTCGAGTGTCACAGGGGGCAGTATCCGGTGCCACCCGGCCCGGTCGAGTTGCGGTATCACTGTGGGTATGTCGCCGATACCCGAGCTGCAGCAACGCCAGATCGATCGTTGGTGTGAGCGGCGGGTTCCGGCTGGTCAGCGCGGCGAGTACACGGTGCTGTCCCGCTGGCGCGGGCGGATCGTGACCCTCGTCGAGCGGCGGGCCGAGTGGGCGGGCGACGGCCCGGCCGAGCGGCCCTTCGCCCAGCTCCGCTACGGCCTCGACGAGATGTGGTCGCTGTACTACCTCGCCGACGCGGGCCGCTGGCGCCCGTACCCGCGCAGCGTGCCGGAGATCTCGCCCGTTCCCCTTCTGGACGACCTCGATCGCGAAGCGTCCACCGGGTACTTCTTCCAGTGGCTCAGCCCCTGCTGATGCTCACGCAGCGTCAGTGCGGTTCGGGAAAATGACGCTCTCGGGTGACGTTCTCCTCCCATTGGGTGCGGCAGGATGTGCGCATGACCTCCGCCCCGGATCTGCGCGGCTACCTGCGCACTCTTGACGCGGAGACCCTCGCCGACCTGCTCCTCGAGCAGGCCGGCCGCGACCCGCGGTTGCGGCACGAGCTGGAGCTGCGCGCGGTCGCGCACGGCAAGGTCGGTCCGATCCTGGACACCCTGCAGCGGCTCCTCGACGCGGGCACCCAGGCCGACCTGACCCCGCTCGCCCGCCGGATGGCCGACAGCTGCGCCGCCGGCGCCGAGCTGCGCCGCGCCATCGGCCTCTACGCCCGTGCCTGCGCCGCCCACCGGCCGGATCCGCGTGAGCTGGCCGACTGGATCCTGGACACCCAGCTCGAGCGTCCCGGCTGGCCCGCGATGAACCTCGCCGACTTCGCCGTCGCGCTGGGCGACGAGGGCCTGCAGCACCTCCGCGCCACGCTCGACGGGAAACCGCGCAGCGCGGCCGCCCGCCGCCTGGCCGAACAGATCGCCGAGGTCACCGGCGACGTCGACACCCTCCTGGCGATCCTGGCCGCCCAGCCGCCCACCCCGGCCACCACGCTGCGCATCGTCCGGTTGCTCCGCTCCGCGGGCCGGCACGGCGAGGCGATCGCGCACGCCGCGCGCACCGTCGTGCACCCCCGGGAGGGTGTGCTCGCCCTGCGCCGGGCCGAGTTCCGCCGCAACCCGTCCCCGGACACCTATCGCGCGCTGCGGGCCGCCGCCGAGGAGCTGGACCGCTGGCCTGCCGAACGCGCCCAGGCGCTCGCCCAGCTCGCCGAGCGGGATCCGGCCGCGGCGATCCCGGTCTACCGGCTGCACGTCGAGGAGCTCATCGAGCTCCGGGACCCGGACGGCTACCGCGAGGCGGCCCAGCGGCTGCGCGAGCTGCGTGCCCTGCACAAGCGCGCGGACCGGGTGCCGGAGTTCGGCGAGTACCTGGCCGGCCTGGTCGAGACGCACAAGCGCAAGCGGCGGCTGCTGGTCGAGGTCCGCAACGCGCGCATCGCCGTGCCGAAGCCGGGCGCCACCCGGAAGGCGGCGAGCCTGGGCGCGTGAGCCCGGTCCGCCGCGGCCGTGGGCGTGGCGGGTAGGCCAGGATGTGCGGCGTGACGGACCTCCGCGCCTACCTGAAATCCCTGGATCCCGAGACGCTGGCCGGGCTGTTGCACGACCAGGCCGAGCGCGATCCGGAGCTGCGGAGGTCGCTGGCGGCGCGAGCCGCGGTCCGCGAGCCGGATCCGGGCACGGTCGGCCCGGTCCTGGACACCGTGCAGCGCCTGCTCGACTCCGGCACCCGCGCCGACGTCGCCCCGCTGGCCCGTCGCACCGTGGAACGCATCCGCCGCGAGGGTGACGGCGCCGAGCTGCGGCGGGCGCTCGGCCTGTACGCCCGCGCCTGCGCCGCCCGCCCACCGGACCCGGTGGAGCTGGCCGACTGGCTGGGTGGCGTCGCGCTGGACGGGCGGGCCGAGATCGACCTGGCCGAGTTCGCCGGTCCGCTCGGCGAGACCGGACTGGCCCGGCTGCGCTCGCACGTGGACAAGGCCCGCCCGGATCCGGTCGCGGAACGCCTGCACGAGCAGCTCGTGGAGGTCTCCGGCGACGTGGACGGCCTGGTCGCGATCCTGTCGAAGCAGCTGCCGCGCATGGAGGCGAGCCTGCGGATCGTCCGCGTCCTGCGTGCGGCCGGCCGCACCGGGGAGGCGATCGGCTACGCGGCCAGGGCGCTCAAGCAGGACCCGGCGGCGGCCGAGCTGGCCGACGACGTGCTGGGCCTGCGCCGCGCGGAGTTCGAGGCCGCGCCGACCCCCGAGCAAGCCGAGGGGCTGATCGACGCCCTGGTCGCGGCGGGCCGCCGGGACGAGGCGGCCGCGCTGCTGGAGGTCCACCGCCGCCGCGTCGCGGAGCTGATCGCCCGCCGGACCGTCGAGCACTACCGCGAGGCGGCCCGCGTCCTGCGCCGCCTGCGCACGCTTCACCGCACCGTGGGCCGCCCGGCGGACTTCGCGCCCTACCTCGCCGATCTGGTCGCCACCCACCGTCGCAAGGCCCGGTTGCTCACCGAGATCCGGAATGCCCGGATCGCGTTGCCCAAGGAGTGAAACGCCGGTCCCGCGCGCCGCAACGGGCGCCGCTGGTGCGACCATGTCCGCCATGACCGAGGTGCCGCAGCTGGAGACGCCCTTCGACGAGGTCCTGAACGCCTTCGCCGAGCTGGGGGACGACGCCGATCCGACTCGCGTCGAGCTGGTCACCTCGGAGATCCTCGGCGAGTGGTGGGAGGCCGACGACGACCTCGCGGCCGGCCTGATCGACCTCGCCGCGCGGACCGCGCGGCCGGAGCGCCTGGTGGCGCCGCTGGCCGCGCTGCGCGTCCTGGCCACCGACGCCGACCACCGGGAGGCCGCGGCCCTGGCGCTGGAGAAGTTCGGGCTGCCCGAGCCGGCGTGGGCGTCGCGGCTGAACCAGGTGACGCCCGGCGAGTGCTGGCGCACCACCGACGTCTACGGCGACGAGAGCTCGTTGGTGGTCTCCTTCGGCGACCACGGCCTGGTCGTGTCGATCAACTACGGCAGCTTCGGCGGGTGGGTCAGCGACGCCGCGATCGTCGAGTCGCCACGGGAGGTGCTGGCGGACCTGCGGGCCGTGGACGAGTCCGTGACCAGCGAGGAGATCAGTCCCGAACAGGCGCACGAGGTGATCGCGGACGCCTTCGCCGGCACCGAGTGGCAGGCCGAGCCCGAGGTGGGCGAGGATTTCGTGCGGTTCCGGGCGCTGGCGCTGGCCCGGCTGCGCACCCTGCCCGAGCCGCCGGAGGCGGACGAGCCGGAGCCGCTGACCGTCGAGGAGCAGGCCGAGGTCATCGACTCGTTCTTCGCCGCCGCGGCCGGTGAGCTCGGCGACAGCGAGGACGCCAGGGTGGTGGCCCTGCGGCTGATCGAGTTCGGTATGGAGCACGACCCCCGCCGGCCGCTGCGGGCCGGCCCGGCCAAGCTGGAGTCCTTTGTGGACTTCGTGGACGACGGGCAGATCGAGCTCACCGACGAGCAGGACGCCGCGATGGCCGCCCTGCTGCCGGTCTGGGCGCGGGTGTTCGGCGAGCGCGACGGGCTGCCCGAGGACGCGCTGACGGCCCTGGTCGAGGCGGTCGAGGACCGGTTGGACGACCGCGAGGCGGACGCGGAGTCCGCATTGGACGTCTACCTCGCCGGATCCGAGGGCCTGGCCCCCGACGAGGTCCAGGACCTGCTCGAACGCCGCCAGTTCGCCCTCCCGTCGCTGACCGTGGAGACCGAGGACGACGAGGTCGAGCTCGACCCGTCCGACCCCGGCCAGCGCCGCGTGCTGGTGCTGAGCGAGTTCGCCGCGGAGTTCGACGGCGACGAGCCCGACCTGCGCGCGGTGGCGCTGACCACCGTGGTCGACCAGCTGTGGGACGGCGAGCCCGCCGAAACCTGGGCGGCCGCCCGGCGCCTCACCGAGGCCGGTCTGGAACGCGACCAGGTGCTGGCCGAGCTGACGGCGGTCCTGGAGGACCGGCTGATCGCCGGCGAGGACGGCGACCTCGAGTTCGACCTCGACGACTACGTCGCCGCCCTCGACGAGCTGGACGCGGAACCGGAGGACTAGAGCCCGGCCGCCGGGCCGTGCGCGGGGGCCGGCTTGACGGGCCGGTTGCGGCGCCGGTCGGCGAGGGCGTCCTCGAAATCGAGGACGAACGCACCGAAGGCCATCACCAACAGCACCGCGATACCGAGCACGGCACCGATCCACGTCATGATGATCGCGAACACCGGCCTGCCTCCTCCCTGGTCAGGGCGTATTTCCTGACTTCCAGGGTGGGCTTTGCGAGGTGCCGGCGGTATCGGCCAACCGGTTACCACCGCGCTCGCCGGGTCAGCCGTTCGGCCGAGGGACGCCTACAGTTTGCGCAGGCGCACGCGGTTGATGCTGTGGTCGGGGTCCTTCCGCAGCACCAGCGTGGCGCGCGGGCGCGTCGGCAGGATGTTCTCCACCAGGTTCGGCTCGTTGATGGTGCGCCACAGGTGCCGCGCCTCGGCGCGGGCCTCGACGTCGTCCAGCGTGGCGAAGTGGTGGAAGTGCGAGGCCGGGTCCGCGAACGCCGTGCCGCGCAGCTTGAGGAACCGCTCCACGTACCAGCGCTCGATGTCCTCGATGTGCGCGTCGACGTAGATGGAGAAGTCGAACAGGTCCGACACGGTCAGGCTCGGGCCGGGCTGCAGCACGTTCAGGCCCTCGATGATGAGGATGTCCGGCCGCCGCACCACCTGCTCCTCGCCGGGCAGGATGTCGTAGGCCAGGTGCGAGTACACCGGCGCGCTGACCGACTCGGCGCCGGACTTGACGTCGGAGACGAACCGCAGCAGCGCGCGGCGGTCGTAGCTCTCCGGGAAGCCCTTGCGGTGCATGATCCCGCGGCGGACCAGCTCGGCCTTCGGGTAGAGGAAGCCGTCGGTGGTCACCAGGTCGACGCGCGGGTGGTCCGGCCAGCGGGCGAGCAGCGTGCGCAGGATGCGCGCGGTGGTCGACTTGCCGACCGCGACGCTGCCGGCGATGCCGATCACGAACGGCACCTTGGTGCCGCGGCAGTCCTCGCCGAGGAACGTCGTGGTGGCCTCGTACAGCCGTTGCCGGGCCGCGACCTGCAGGTTGATCAGCCGGGACAGCGGCAGGTAGACCTCGGCGACCTCGGTTAGATCGATTTGCTCGCCGAGTCCCCGCAGACCGCGCAGCTCCTCGGCGGTCAGCGGCAACGGGGTGCTGCGGCGCAGCTCCCGCCACTGCTCGCGGTGGAGCTCGACGTACGGGCTGAGCTCACGTACCCGTGGCATTCCCACACTCCTTGCCCGTCGGTGGGCTGGGCTGGCGTCGGCATCCCCGACATCCCGGTAACGCAGCCTCAACGGTAGGGCTTACCGCCCGTAAATGCGCTGTGACCTTCTACACGCACACCCACCGGGGCGGTTTCCCGCCCCTGACCAGGGCGGGAGGGTCAATGCCGCCGGAAGACCTCGTCCCAGGCGGCCGCGACCTGACGGGCGCAGGTGCGCGGGTCGACCCCGCCGACGCCGGTGCCCAGCCCCGGCATCGCGATGGTCTCCACGACCGAGCGCACCGGCACGCCCTGTTCGAGCACGGCGTCACGCCACTGCAGGAACACCGCCCGCGCCGCCAGGTACGGGTGGACCGTGTCGGCAGGCAGCCGTTCACCCGGCTCCCGCATCGTCGGGGCGCTGATCAGCCACGCCGGGGCCGGTTCACCGGTCGGGACCACGACCGCGTTGCCGACGGGGAGTTCGCCACCGTGGTAGGCGAGGATCGTGCTGCGCACGTTCTGCTCGGCGTACGGGAACGCCCTGGCGTACACCGCGTCGATCCCGCCGCGCATCCAGCCGAACGAGTTCGCCGGGCTCACCACGGCGTCGGCGACGACGTCCAGCACCGAACCCCGGTGCACGCGCACGGAGCCGGTCATGGTGTCCACAACGGATCGCCACGCGCGGGCGAGTGGTTCGTCGACGGCACACAGCACCAGGCCGGGAGTGGCGGGCGGGACCTGGTCCTCCGTTCGCTTGCCGGTGGGTTGGGTGCCCGATTCGGCAGTCACCCCTACACCATGCCAAAAAACCGGAACCCGCGTAACCACGCGGCCCACTCGAATGCCTGAACAGACCAGGATCCCGGGCGGTGCGTAGCCTGTCCGCGTGTCACGGATCGCATATTTCGGGCCGGTCGGGACGTTCACCGAGCAGGCGGCCCGCACTTTCACCACGGCGCAGGACGAACTCGTCGCCGCCGCCACGATCCCGGAGGCGTTGAACGCCGTCCGGCGGGGTGCCGCCGACGCCGCGTGCGTGCCGGTGGAGAACTCCGTGGAGGGCGCGGTTCCCGCGACGCTGGACAGCCTCGCCGTCGGCGAACCGCTGATCGGTGTCGCGGAAGCGTTGCTGCCAGTGCACTTCAGCATCCTCACGCGCGACGACGTGGACGAAATCCGCACCGTGGCGAGCCATCCGCACGCGCTGGCGCAGGTGCGGCAGTGGCTGGCGGACAACCTGCCGGACGCCCGCGCGGTGGCCGCCGGTTCCACCGCCGCGGCCGCGGTCGCCGTGCAGGCCGGGGAATTCGACGCGGCCGTGACCGCGCCGGTGGCCGTCGAGCACTACCCGCTCAAGGTGCTCGCGACCGGGGTCGCCGACGTCTCCGACGCCCGCACGCGCTTCCTGCTGATGCGCAAACCCCCGGTGACGCTGCCGGAACCGACGGGCGCCGACCGGACCTCGCTCGTGGCCGCGGCGGTGAACCGCACCGGCGCGCTGGCCGAGCTGCTCACCGAACTCGCGACGCGCGGCATCAACCTGACGCGCCTGGACGCCCGGCCGAACAAGCAGAACTTCGGCGAGTACCGGTTCTTCATCGACTTCGAGGGCCACGCCACCGAGCCGCGCATCGCCGACGCGCTCGCCGCGCTGCGCCGCCGCTGCCGCGACGTCCGGTTCCTCGGCTCGTTCGCCCGCGCCGACCAAGTGCCGGCGACGATCGACCCGGTCGCCCGCAACGAGGACTTCACCGAGGCCGCCGCGTGGGTCGCCGCGGTGCAGAGAGGGGAACAGGCGTGAAGCTGTACCTGGTCCGGCACGGGCAGACCCCGGCCAACATCGCCAACAAGCTGGACACCGCCCTGCCCGGGCCGTCGCTGACCGAGCTGGGCCACGAGCAGGCCCGCCAGCTGGCGGAGAAGCTCGCGACCGAGCCGGTGGAGGCGGTTTACGCCTCGCACGCCACGCGGGCGCAGCAGACCGCCGCCCCGCTCGCGCAGGCGCTCGGCCTCCAGGTCGAGCCCGTCGCCGGCGTGCACGAGATCGTGGTCGGCGACCTGGAGGGCCGCAACGACCCCGGCGCGCTCGAGCAGTACTTGAGCGTGGCGCGCAGCTGGACCCGGGGTGAGCTGCACGTCGCCATGCCCGGCGGGGAGAGCGGCGAGCAGGCCCGGGAGCGGTTCACCACCGCCATCGCCCGGCTCGCCGAGCGGCACGATTTCACCCGATCGGCGGGAGTCGTGGTGCTGGTCTCGCACGGCGGCCTGATCCGGCTCGGCGCCGAATGGCTGGCGCCGAACGTGGGTCCCCAGCTCGCTGATCAGGGGCTGATCCCGAACACCGGCATCGTGGAGCTGGAGCCCGCCGCGGACGGCGGCTGGCAGTGCCTGAGCTGGGTGGGAATGCCCATGTAGGGGACGTGCCACCCGGTCGCGGACGCTGTGTTGTTGTAGTTTCACCCCATGTGGCGGCGGATGGTCGGGACAGGGCGTGCCGGGGCGCAACCGCGGGTGTGCGCCGCACGTCCTCCGGGTAGTGCTCCGAGCGGCACAGGGAGGCGAAGGATCGTGGTTCGAGCGACTTCTCCACGCATCGGGCTGGGTGTGACGACGGCGGCGCTGGTGGCGGTTCTCGCCGGCTGCGGGACCACCGGCACGAACGACGCGCAACCGCAGCCGGCCCCGCCCACCACGTCCGATCCCACCTCGTCGAGCAGCCCGTCCGCCTCGGCGCCGACCGCGACGACCCAGCCGGATACGGCGGCCAGCACGAAGACCGGCGAGGCGCTGTGCAAGTCGAGTGAGCTCAAGCTGAGCCTGGGACACGGTGACGCCGGTGCCGGCACGGTGTACCGCCCGCTGATCTTCACCAACGTCAGCAACCACCCCTGCGTCATCCAGGGCTTCCCGGGTGTCTCGTACGTCGCCGGCGAGGACGGGCACCAGGTCGGCCCGGCCGCGGTCCGGCAGGGCGACAAGGGCGGTCCGTTCACGCTGAACAACGGGGACAGCGGCTACGCCGAGGTCGGGTTCGTCAACGTGCAGAACTACGACACGGTGACCTGCCAGCCGCAGATGGTGCGAGGTCTGCGCGTCTACCCGCCCCAGGAGACGGCGTCGGTGTTCGTCCCGCTGCAGACCACCGGCTGCGCGAGCGACAAGATCCCCGGCGACCAGCTCACCGTCAAGACCATCCAGAAGGGCAGCGGCGGCCAGTAGCGTGCCGCTCAGATCGTGCCGCAGATGGCCTGCGCCTGCGCCAGGTGGTGGCGGCCGTTGGGGTCGGCGAAGTTGAGGCTGAGCACCATCCGGCGCACGCCGTCGATGTGGTCGGCGAGGTCGTGGTAGGTCGCGCTGAGGTCGGCGGCCGCCGCGGCGAGGTCGTCGGCCGCCATGACGTGCTGCAGCACGGCGGGGTCGAGCGAGCCCCGGTCCACGCGGGTCGAGGGCAGTGGCTGCGCCCGGTCCAGGGCCGCGCACGCCGCCTTCGCGTCCGCGGTCGGGCCGCTCACCGCGGTCGTCGACGCCCACAGCACCCCGATCAGCCCGGCGCCCACCGCGAACCCGGCGACGGCCGCCAGTACCAGGCGGCGGCGCCCCGCCAGCGGCTCCTCGCTGATCCGCATAGGACATTGCAGCACCGACCCGGCGCGCGCACCAGACGCCGATCGGCCCCCATCCGGGGGTGGCAGCTGCGCCGCTCGGCGGGAAACATACGGGCATGACGAGCATCGCGGACCTGCTGTCCCGCTACGACCGGCCGGACGCCTGCGTGGCGCGGCTGCTGTGTGACGACCACCCGGACGGCGACGTGGCGTTCACCGTCGTCGAGTCCGACCTGACCAGCCGGGACCTCACCTTCGGCGAACTGCGGGACGCCTCCGCCCGCTTCGCCACCGCCTTGGCGGAGCTGGGTATCGGGCGTGGCGACCGGGTCGCCACGCTGATGGCGAAGTCGGCGGACTTCGTCGTCGCGGTCCTGGGTATCTGGCGGCTCGGCGCGGTACAGGTGCCGCTGTTCACCGCGTTCGCGCCGCCCGCCATCGAGACGCGCGTCGGTGGCGTGCGGGTCGTGATCACCGACCCGAACCAGCGCGCGAAGCTCGACCAGGTACCCGGCGAGCGGCGGGTGATCGTCACCGGCGAGGCGAGCGGCGACGACCTGGCGTTCGCCGACCTGCTGCGCGCGGACCCGCAGCCGGAGCCGGTGGCCGTCGGCGGTGACGGGACGATCGTCGAGCTGTTCACGTCCGGGACCACCGGGGCGCCCAAGGGCGTGCCGATCCGGGCCAGGGCGCTCGCCGCGTTCCGCATGTACCAGGAGTACGGCCTGGACCAGCGGCCCGAGGACGTGTTCTGGAACGCGGCCGACCCGGGCTGGGCCTACGGCCTCTACTACGCGGTGATCGCCCCGCTCGCGCTCGGGCAGCGCAGCCTGCTCCTGCACGCCGGGTTCGCGCCGGAACTGACCTACTCGGTGCTGGAGCGGTTCGGCGTCACCAACTTCACCGCGGGACCCACGGTGTACCGGGCCCTGCGCAACGCGGACGTGCCCGTGCCGGACGGGTTGCGGCTGCGGCACTGCTCGTCGGCCGGGGAACCGCTGAACCCGGACGTCATCGAGTGGGCCGAGAAGGTGTTCGGGGTGCCCATCCGGGACCACTACGGCCAGACCGAGCTGGGCATGGTGATCGCGAACGGCTGGCACCCGGACGTGCACGGCGAGCTGCGGCCCGGTTCGATGGGCCGGGCGCTGCCCGGGTGGCGGGCCGAGGTGCTGCGCCCGGACGCCGACGAGGTCGCCGCGCCCGGTGAACAGGGCCGGGTGGCGATCGACCTGCAGGAGAGCCCGCTGATGTGGTTCACCGGCTACCGTGACGCGCCCGACCGCACCGCGGAGCGGTTCTCCGCCGACGGCCGCTGGTACCTGACCGGTGACGTCGCGACGAAGTCGCCGGACGGCTACTTCACCTTCGCGTCCCGCGACGACGACGTCATCCTGATGGCCGGCTACCGGATCGGGCCGTTCGAGGTGGAGAGCGTGCTGCTGCAGCACGACGCCGTCGCCGAGGCGGCCGTGGTGGGCCTGCCCGACGAGCTGCGCGGCGAGGTGCTGGCCGCGTTCGTCGTCCTCCGGCCGGGCGCGGAACCGGGCGAGGCGCTGGTCACCGAGTTGCAGCAGCTGGTGAAGACGAAGTACGCGGCGCACGCCTACCCGCGTCAGGTGCACTTCGTCGACGAGCTGCCGAAGACCCCGAGCGGCAAGCTGCAACGGTTCCTGCTCAGGAAGAACTGACCGCCTCCCGGTCGATCGAGAACCGCCGCAGCATCAGCGCGGCGAGCACGGCCAGCGCGACCTGCGCGGCGCCGGACAGCGCGAACGTGGCGCTCGCGCTGCCGAGCAGCTGGGTGAACGCGCCGCCGACCAGGGCGCCGAGGGGGATCGAGCCCCACACGACCGTCCGCCACACGCCGAGCACACGGCCCAGCAGCTCGCTGGGCACGAGCGTGTGGCGGGCGGTCGCCAGGACCACGTTCACCGTCACCACCGCCGCCGCGAACAGCCCGAACAGGGCGGCCGAGGCGATCGGCTGGTGCACGAAGCCCATGGCGCCGAACCCGAGGCCGCCCGCGAAGATGCCGGCCACCAGCACCGGCCGCCGCCCGGCCCGCCGCACCAGCCGCGCCGCGCCGGCGGCGCCGAGCAGTCCGCCGATGCCGCCGACGAAGGTGAACAACCCGAACGCGGCGTCGCTCAGGTGCAGGTCCTGCAGCGCGTACAGCACCAGCTGCGCCTGCGCCATCTCGCTCGCGAAGCTGATCAGCCCGGCGATGATCACCAGCCGGCCCAGCACCGGGTGGCGGACCAGCCACTTCAGCCCGCTGAGCAGATCGGTGCGCAACCGGGTCGGTTCGGCGGGCGCCTTCGGCCGGAAGCTGCCGGCCAGCCCGATCAGGAGCGCGGCGGCGATCGCGAACCCCGCCGAGTTCAGCAGGAACGGGAACGCGGCGAACGCCGCGAAGGTGAGGCTGCCGACCGGCCCGCCGAGGAACGTCTGGCCGAGGATCTCCGCGGCCTGGAACTTGCTGTTCGCGCTCTCCAGCTGGGCCGGCGGGGCCAGCGCGGGGATCATCGCGTTGCCCGCGCTCTCCGCGACGGTCTCCGCCACGCCCAGCAGCAACGCGGCGACGTAGACCAGCCAGATCGACACCGTCCCGGTGACCACGAGCACGGCGGTCAGGCCGACGACCACCGCGCGCGACGCGTTGGCGAGGATCACCGCGTGCCTGCGGTCCACCCGGTCGGCGAGGGTCCCGGCGAACACGCCGAAGAGCAACCACGGCAGGAACTGGGTCGCCGACAGGGCGCCGATCAGCACCGGATCGCGCGTGAGCGTCGCGGCCAGCAGCGGGAAGGCCACCTTGCCGATGCCGTCGGCGAGGTTGCCCACCGCATTGGCCGACAGCAGCCAGGTCAGCCGCCGGTCCGCCATGATCACCCTCGGTGGTGTTCCGATTCCCCAGTGCTTCCGATGCTGCCACGAGCCGGCCAGGAAAAGCGAGTTGATCAGTATCCCCGACGGCGTCCGCCGGGTCAGCCCCAGCCCAGGTCGTGCAGCCGGCTGTCGTCGATGCCGAAGTGGTGGGCGATCTCGTGCACCACCGTGATCAGCACTTCCTCCACCACCTGCTCCTCGCTGTCGCACATCCGCAGGATCGGCGTGCGGTAGATGGAGATCCGGTCGGGCAGCACGCCGCCGTAGTCGCTGGTCCGCTCGGTCAGCGCCACGCCGTGGTACAGGCCCAGGATGTCCGGCGCCTCCTCGTTGTGGTCCTCCACCAGCACGACCACGTTGTCCATGGCGCCGGCCAGTTCCTCCGGCACCGCGTCCAGCGCGTCGGCGACCAGTTCCTCGAACCGGGTCCGCGACATCTCCACCGGCACGCCACTACCCGCCCGGGCGCGACGACGGGGCGGGCGTGCCCGCCTTGCGGATGCTGCCGGTCACCGGCGCGAGGCCGCTCGCGTCCGGGAGCTTCGCGCCGACCTTGCAGTTCACCAGCGTCGACCCGGCGGCCCAGCTCTCCTGCTCCCGGGTGTCCCAGGTGAGGATCAGCTTCTGCGCGGCCAGGTCGATCTGTCCCGCGTAGTCCTGAACCGCCTTGTTGCACTCGGTGTCCAGCCAGGTCTTCTGGTCGGACTGGGGTGGGTAGCCACCGGTGAACTTCGTCTTCAGGTCCAGCGTCGCGACGATCTCGTACGAGTGCGGCTGGGTGCAGTCGATCGGGTTGCCGACCGTCTTGTCGGCCAGCGCCAGGCAGGTGCCGGGCTCCCACACCGCCGACTGCGACTGGCCCGCCGCCGCGCCGGTGATCGGCTCCAGCTTGCCGCCCGGCGCGGCCCACTGCAGCACGCATCGCATCTCGCGGTGGCCGTCGGCCCATTCGTCGTTGCCCGGGCGCAACGCGCTCACCGTGAACCGGCCGAACGGGTCGAGGGGCTGGTGCAGGTAGCTCTCCACCCCGGCGGTGCACCGCTCCAGCGCGATGTCCCGCCACTGGTCCACCGTCGGCGCGGGCGCGTTCGGCGGGTACTTGTCGCCGATGTTCACCACTCCCGTCACCTCGTACAGGTGCGGCTGGGCGCACGGGACGACGCGGATGTCCGAGATGTCCGGGACGGTCCAGGTGACGCAACTGCCGGGCGCCGCGGTGAACGCCGCCTTCGCCGCCGGGGACTCGTCGGGCTTCCCGCCGCCGCTGACCGGGCCGCCCCACGAGAAGGCGACGTTGAGCGACAGCGCCAGGATCGCGCCCAGAAACGCACCCGCCATGATCAGGCGGGTGCGCAGCGTGATCTTTTCCACTCCATGTCCCAGCATCGGGTCCCATAATGCCTGCGTCTGCGGGACGGGACACCCCTCGGGTGGTTAGGGTTAGCGCGATGACAGAAGACGGTGCGCCGGGCGCCGCAGAGCCCCCGGAAGAACAGCCCCCGCGTGGCTCGATGCGGTTCCAGGACCCGTCGACGACCACACCACGCGAACCGACGCTGGCCGAGCAACGCGCTCGGCGCAAGGCGGAGGAGGAACACGACCGCAGGGTGGCCGCCGCGAAGCAGGCGCACGCCGAGGCGACGCGCAAGGCCGCCACGCGCCGCAAGGTGCTGATCGGCAGTGGCGTGACGGTCGGCCTGGTCGCCGTGGTGGCGACCTGGTACGTCGCGGGCACCGGGGAGACGGTCAACGCCGTCTGCACCGACGGCGGCAACACGGTCCAGCCCGACGAGTACTGCGACGACAGCTACGCCACCAGCCACGGCGGGTACTACAACTCGGCCACCGGGTTCTGGTTCATCCCGCTCCCCAACGGCGGCGGTTACCGGCAGTACCGCTACAACTACGGCGGCACCGGCGCGATCGGCCAGCCCGTGTCCGGCGGCACCTACACCAAGCCGTCCGGCAACACCACGGTCAAGACCAGCTCCGGCAAGACCGTCCAGCGCGGCGGTTTCGGCATCAGCGGCAAGACCAGCGGCGGTGGCGGGAAGAGCGGGGGATCCTAGGTGCGAAGGGGGACCGCCCAGCCGCGGCGGGACTGGCAGCGCATCGTCGAGGAGCAGGGCCTGGTGTTCGGCACCCCGGCCCGCTACGGCTCCGGCCACGAGCGGCCGTACTGGGACGAGTCGGTGCACTACGTCCTGGAGATGGACGAGGTGCTCAGCCTGGAGGCCGACGTCGAGCTGCTGCACTCGATGTGCCTGGAGGCCGTCGACAACGTGGTGCTGACCGAGCGCTACCGCGAGTTCGGCATCCCGGAATGGGTGTGGCCGCACATCGCGGAGTCGTGGAAGCGCCGCGACCCGCACGTCTACGGCCGCTTCGACCTGCGCTACGACGGCCGCGGCCCGGCGAAGCTGCTCGAGTACAACGCCGACACGCCGACCTCGCTGCTCGAGGCGTCGGTGTTGCAGTGGCACTGGAAGACCGCGGTGTTCCCGGACGACGACCAGTGGAACTCGGTGCACGAGCGGCTGGTCGAACGCTGGCAGGAGATCCGCGGGCAGCTGCCCACCAACGAGCTGTACTTCACCTGGTCCAGCGCCGACCCCACCGGCGAGGACCACATCACGACGTCCTACCTGCAGGAGACCGCCGCCGAGGCCGGCCTGGACACGGTGGGGCTGGCGATCGAGGAGATCGGCTGGGACCCGGTGCTCCACCGGTTCGTCGACCTCGAAGAGGCGCCGATGAACACCGTGGTCAAGCTCTACCCGTGGGAATGGGTGGTCGAGGAGGAGTTCGGCCGCTTCGCCGCCGAGTCGCTGCCGCGGACGCTGTGGATCGAGCCGCTGTGGAAGATGCTGCTGTCCAACAAGACGCTGCTGGCGATCCTCTGGGAGAACTACCCGGGCCACCCGAACCTGCTGCCCGCGTTCGCCGACCAGCCCGGCATCCTCACCGAGTACGTGCGCAAGCCGAAGCTGGGCCGCGAGGGCGCGAACGTGCAGATCGTCGCGCCCGGGTACGAGACCGAGACGGGCGGCGTCTACGGCGCCGAAGGCTACGTCTACCAGGCGTTCGACCCGCTGCCCGAGTTCGACGGGTTCCGCCCGGCGCTGGGCGCGTGGATCGTCGGGGACAACGCGGCCGGTCTGGGCATCCGCGAAACCGCCGGTCTCGTCACCGACGACGGTGCCGCGTTCGTCCCACACCGCATCCCGCAAACGTGATAAACCACCCGCGAGCAAGTCCATCACCGATCTGGGAGACCCCGTGACCTCGACCCTCGCGCTGTCCGGCACGTTCGGATCCGATCTCGTGCGCGGGATCGGCGCGATCCTGCTGTACGGCGTCATCGGGCTGCTGCTGATGCTGGTCGGCTTCTACGCGATCGACTGGACCACACCCGGCAAGCTGTCCGACCTGGTGCGGCGCGGGCTCCCGAACGCGGTGGTCGTCACCGCGTCCGGGATGCTGTCGATGGCGTTCATCGTGGTCGTCGCGATCTTCAACTCGGCCAGCGACCTGACCGAGGGCCTGGTCACGTCGCTGGTTTACGGCCTGCTCGGCATCGTGGTGCAGGTGCTCGCGGTGCGGCTGCTGGAATGGTCGACCCGGATCGACGTGCGCGGCACGATCGAGAGCGAGGTGTTCGCCCCGGCCAGCATCGTGGTTGCGGCCGCGCACCTGGCGCTCGGCCTCGTCGTCGCGGTCTCGATCAGCTGACGGCGAGCCCCTAGGGTGGGTGTGTGCGCCTGCTGAGGACTCCCGAAGACCGGTTCACCGACCTCCCCGACTTCGACCACCCGCCGCTCTACGCCGACCTGGAGAGCGAGCACGACGGCATCGTCCGGATCTCCTACGTCGAGGCCGGCCCGTTCGACGGCCCCGTCGTGCTGCTCCTGCACGGCGAGCCCAGCTGGTCGTTCCTCTACCGCAAGGTGCTGCCCGTGCTGGCCGCCGCCGGCATCCGGGCGATCGCACCGGACCTGATCGGCTTCGGCCGCTCCGACAAGCCCGTCGACGTCGCCGACCACACCTATGCGCGGCACGTCGAGTGGATCCGCGCGTTCGCCCTCGACGCGCTCGACCTGCGGGACATCACCCTGGTCGGGCAGGACTGGGGCGGCCTGATCGGGTTGCGCGTGGTCGCGGAGAACCCGGACCGGTTCGCGCGCGTGGTCGCGGCCAACACCGGACTGCCCACCGGCGACCAGGACATGCCACGCGAATGGTGGGCCTTCCACGACGCGGTCCGGAAAGCGCCGGTGCTCGACATCGGCCGTTTCGTGCAGTCCGGTTGCCGGACCACGCTGAGCGAGGCGGAGCGGGCCGCGTACGACGCGCCGTTCCCGAACGAGCTGTACAAGGCCGGTCCACGCGCGATGCCCGGGCTCGTGCCGACGCGGCCGGACGACCCGGCGAGCGAGGCGAACCGCCGTGCCTGGGCCACACTGTCCGAACTGGACATCCCGTTCCTGTGCGCGTTCGGCGACAGCGACCCCATCACGGGCCCGATGGCGCCGGTTCTGCAACGCGCCATGAGAGGCGCCGCGGGTCAGGACCACCGGACCCTGGCGAACGCCGGGCACTTCCTGCAGGAGGACCAGGGCGCGGAACTGGGCCGCGTCATCGCCGGGTTCGTCACCGGCTGAGGGGTCCGCTACCCCACCTGGTCGTGCCCGGAGACGAGGCCGAACTCGGTCTCGAAGCGAGCCAGGAGCTGCGCCAGCAGCGAGTTCAGGGCGGCGAGGTCCACGCCGTCGAACAGCTCCCGCTCGTAGCGGGTGCGGGCGGCCGTCGCGGCACGCCAGCGGGCGTGACCCTTCCGGGTGAGCCGCACCGGGCGGCTGCGGCCGTCGGCGGCGGCGACCTGCTCGACCAGCCCGGCGCGCATCAGCCGGTCGAGCCGCACGCTGACCGTGCCCGAAGTCAGGTTCAACGCCGCGGCCAGCTGTTTCGGGGTGCACACCGGGCTGGTCCGGCGCAGGACCGACAGCGCCTCCCAGTCGCCAACCGTCATGCCGTGCTCGGCCGCCGCCCGGTCCAGCACTCGCGCGAACTGCCGCGACAGCCGGCCGATCCGCTGCCGTGCCCCCTCGACACCCGGGTCGACGTCGCCGGGCATCTGCGCGATCCACCCGCTCAGCTCCGCGGTCACCGAATCCACTCGACACCCCTTGATGCTCAAGATAGTTTGACTTGCATGTCAAACTATCAGGTCTGGATGATCACGGGGGCGAGCAGCGGGTTCGGGCGGGTGCTCGCCGAAGCGGTGCTCGACCGGGGTGACCGGGTGGTGGCGACCGCGCGGGACGCCGGCGCCGTGGCCGGGCTGGGTTCACCGGTGCGGCTGGACGTCACCGACCGGGCGTCGATCGACGCGGCGGTGGACACCGCGGTGGCCGAGTTCGGCCGGATCGACGTCCTGGTGAACAACGCCGGGCACGGGCTGGTCGGCGCGCTGGAGGAACTGTCGGAAGAGCAGTTCCGCGCCGTGCTGGAGACGAACGTCTTCGGCGCGGCGGCGGTGACGCGGGCGGTGCTGCCGCACATGCGGGCACGGCGCTCCGGACACATCGTGCAGCTCTCGTCGGTGGGCGGGGTGGTCGGCAACCCCGGCCACACGGCGTACGCGACCTCGAAGTTCGCGCTGGAAGGGATGTCCGAGGCGCTCGCTGGTGAGGTCGCGCCACTGGGCATCCGGGTCACGATCGTGGAACCCGGCCCGTTCCGCACGGACTTCGCGGGCCGCTCGATGCGCTACGCCGACCCGATCGACGACTACGCCGGGACACCGGCCGGTGCGCTGCGAGCGCGGTTCGCCGAGCAGGACGGCAAGCAGCCGAACGACCCGGCGCGCGCCGCGGAGGCGATCATCCGGGCGGTGCGGGACGTGGATTCGCCGCTGCGGCTGCCGCTGGGACCGGAGGCGGTCACCCGCATCCGCGAAAAGCTCACCGCTCAGCTCGCTGACCTCGACCGCTGGGAGGCGATCTCCCTCGACACCCGGTTCGCGTGACCGGCGTGCCCGATGTGGCGTCCGCGCGACGCCACATCGGGGGGCAGGTCAGCGGTTCTTGCGCCGCTTGGTGTCGTCGTCCACCTCGACGCGCTCCTTGCGCACCTCGCCGGAGACGGTCTGCTCGTCGCGGACGGTTTCCTTGTCCAGCCGCACCTTTTCGACCGGCACGGTCTCCTTCTCCACCTTCGGCCGCTCCTCGTGCAGGGTGATCTCCTGCTCCTCGTCGGCGATCCGCGCGCCGGTGCGGTCGCCTTCGGTGATCGGCTCGCGCTCCACCCGCACCTCTTCGTGCGTCACCGGCACCTTGACGTGCTGCTCCTCGGTGACGGTGTACTTGCGCAGCCGCACCCGGCCGGTCTCGACGCGCTCCGTACCGACGTTGAGCCGCTCCTCCGAGCGGGTCATCGACTCGCCGCCGCGGGTCGTCTGCTGCTGCGGCTGCTGCGGCTTGGTGCGTTCACCCCGGCCGCGGTTCTCCTGGCTGCCGCGCGGCGCCGGCATGTCGTAGAACCGGTACAGCTCGGCGCTCTCCTGCTCGGACAGGTGCCGGTCGCCTTCCGTCTGCGGCGCCTCGGAGACCTTTTCCTTGGTGACCTGCACGTGCAGCCCGTCGCGGTGCATCGTCGCGCCCTGGAGGGGCACGAAACTCTCCTTGTGCCCGAACATCCCGGTGCGGACGGTGACCCACTCCGGCTGCTGCGTGTCGTCGGCGACGTAGACCGTGCCGACCTTCCCGATCTTGCGGCCGTGGGAGTCCACCACCGCGTTCTCCATGAGCTCTTCCGGACGCATGGTGCCAGTCATGGCTCGCTCCTTCCGCGTTTTTTAGAGCCGCCATGGGTGTAGACGGTCTTACGGGGGCGCGAAACTGACACCATCGGGCGTCACTCACGTGAGGGGCCGCGAAGTTGTCCAACGTGGACGGCCGGCCCGGTTCAGGCGGTGGTGCCGTCCGGGTTGATGACCTCGAAGCGGGTGTAGGGCACCAGCGCCTCCGGGATCCGGATCGACCCGTCGGCCTGCTGGTTGTTCTCCAGCACGGCCACCAGGGTGCGGCCGATCGGCAGGCCGGATGCGTTCAGCGTGGCGATCTGCGCACGCTTGCCGTCCTTGCCCTTGCCGCGGATCCCGGCCCGGCGCGCCTGGAAGGTGCCGGTGTCCGACGCGCTGGAGATCTCCCGGTAGGTGCCCTGGCTCGGCAGCCACACCTCGACGTCGAACGTGATCTGCGCGGAGAAACCGGTGTCGCCCGCCGCGAGCTTGATGACCCGGTACGGCAGCCCGAGCCGCTGCAGCGGCGCCTCGGCGTGCGACAGGATCTCGTCCAGCGCCGCGCGCGAACGTTCCTCCTCGACGAACTGCACCAGCTCGACCTTGGAGAACTCGTGCTGCCGGATCAGGCCCCGGGTGTCCTTGCCGTACGAGCCGGCCTCGGAGCGGAAGCACGGGGTGTGCGCGGTGTACCGCAGCGGCAGCTCCTCCAGCGGCAGGATCTCCCCGGCGTGCAGGTTGACCAGCGGTACCTCGGCGGTCGGGATGAGGAACAGTTCCCGGTCGGCCACGCCGGTGCGGAACAGGTCCTCCTCGAACTTCGGCAGCTGACCGGTGCCGGTCATGGTCTGCCGGGTGACCAGCGCGGGCAGGCTGAACTCGGTGTAGCCGTGCTCGCCGGTGTGGATGTCGAGGAAGAACTGCGCCAGCGCGCGTTGCAGGCGCGATCCGGCGCCCTTGAACACCGCGAACCGCGGACCGGACAGCTTGGTCGCCCGCGTGAGGTCGAGGATGCCGGCACGCTCGCCGAGGTCGACGTGGTCCAGCGGCTCGAAGCCGAACTCCGGCGGGGTGCCGACGCGGCGGACCTCCTCGGCGAACTCCTCGGTCGCGCCGTCCGGGATCTCGTCGAGCGGGAGGTTCGGGATACCGAGCAGGAACTCGTGCAGCTCGGCCTCGACCTCGCGCTGCTCCTCCTCGAGCCGGGTGATCCGGTTCTTCAGCTCGCGGGCGCGCTCACGCAGCTCGGTGACATCCGCACCGCGCTTCGCGGCGGCGCCGACCTCGGCCGCGGCCTTCTTCGACTCCGCGCGCGCCTGGTCGCCCTCGCTGATCACGGAGGACCGCCTGCTCACCAGTTTGCTCAGGTGGTCGGTGTCGAGCACATACCCGCGGCGGCGCAGCTTGGCGGCCGCGTCCACCTCGGGGTCGAGCAGCTGGCGGGGGTCGTGCATCGGTACTCCAGGTGCGAGCCGGTAGGGATGCGCTCCAGCGTAACGAGCCCGACCAGCGACTTTCGCCCTACCCGGTCGGCGGCCTCTCCGCGCCCGCGGGCGCCAGGCTAGGTTCGGCGTGCGACAACCGAGCACGCCGCGCGTCACCGCGCGGGTGGAACCGCACGGGAGGCTTTCAGTGAGGTGGTGGATCCCCGTCGCGGTGGCCACGGCCGCGCTGGTCAGCGCGTGCACCGCCACGGTCGGCGGAACCCCGCAGCCGGCCCCCGGCCGGGTGACGGTGACGCCGGCGGCCTCGACCGATCCGTGCACGCTGCTCACCATCGACGAGGCCGCCTCGCTGGGCCTGGGCGCGGGCACCCCGATCCCGGCCAACCCGAAGCAGCGGGTGCCGGCGGGCTGCGACTGGCGGCCGCTCGATCCGGACGCCAGTCTGGACGACTCGCTGCAGGCGTACTACGGCACCGGCCAGACGATGGAGGAGTACTTCGCCACGCAGCCGGCCGGGGAGGAGCACCTGGGCGGCATCACGTGGCAGCGCTACTCCTCGGTGATGGGTGACTGGCTGTGCAACCTGGCCGTCAAGCTCGGCGAGCAGGAGTTCGTCGTGGTCACCGGCCAGAACCTGCTGGACGAGAGCAAGTCGTGCGTGGTGGCCGAACGCGCCGCGCCCGTCGTGGCCGGGCACCTGCCGCAACGCTGACCCCGTCCCGTCAGGCGCGTCGTGTCGGCCGCTCGTGGCGGTTGGCTGGCTGCTGGGGGTGGGGGCGGCGGGTCAATCGACCTGGTCGGCCACGTACTTCGCGATCTCCAGGGCGCACGTGGCGCCGGGGGAGGGGGCGTTGAGGACGTGCACCTGGTGCGGCGCGGTTTCGATGAGGAAGTCGTCGACCAGCGAACCGTCCGGGCGCAGCGCCTGGGCGCGCACCCCGGAGCCGTGCCGCACGATGTCGTCCGGGCCGACCGCGGGCACCAGCCGCGCCAGGCCGGCCGCGAACCGGCGCTTCGACAGCGACCGCCGAACCTCGTCCAGCCCGGTCGGGTAGGCCCACTTCCGCGCCAGCCGCCACGAGCCGGGGAACCGGGCGACGTCGAGGAGGTCCGCCGGTGACACGTCCCGCCAGCGGTAGCCCTCCCGCCGCAGCGCCAGCACCGCGTTCGGCCCGGCGTGCACGCTGCCGTCGAGCATGCGGGTCAGGTGCACGCCGAGGAACGGCAGCGCCGGGTCGGGCACCGGGTAGATGAGACCGCGCACCAGGTGCCGCCGCTCGGGCCGCAGCTCGTAGTACTCGCCGCGGAACGGCACGATCCGCGCGCTCGGCCGCAGCCCGGCGAGTTCCGCGACCCGGTCGGCCTGGAGGCCGGCGCAGTTGACCAGCGCGTCGGCGCGCAACACCGCGTCACCGGTCGCGACCTCCACACCGCCCGTCGGGCCCGGCCGGATGCCCAGCGCGGCGGTGCCCAGCCGCAGGTCGGCGCCGTGCTCGGTGAGCAGGCGGACCAGCGCCGTGCACACCCGGGGGAAGTCGATGATCCCGGTGGATTCGACCCGCAGCGCCCGCACGCACGCTACCTCGGGCTCGTAGTCGCGGGCCTCGGCGGCGCTGACCAGCTTCGCCGGCACGCCGTTGGCCTCGGCCCGCTCGGCCAGCACCCCGAGCGCGGGCAGTTCGGCCTCGCTGGTGGCGACCACCAGCTTGCCGCACACCTCGACCGGCACCCCGTGCTCGCGGGCGAACTCCACAATGGACCGGTTGCCCGCCACGGACATCCGCGCCTTGGCCGAGCCGGGCTTGTAGTACAGGCCGGCGTGCACGACGTTGGAGTTGTGGCCGGTCTGGTGCGCGGCCCAGCGGTCCTCCTTCTCCAGCACGGTCACCGCCGACCCGCGCCGGGTCAGCTCCCACGCGGTCGCGAGGCCGATGATTCCGCCGCCGATGACGACAACCCGGTTCACCACGCGGACAGCGTATACACCGGTAACCCGGGTCGTCGCCCGTTCGGGTCACGGGGCTCCTGCTTAGACTGCGGCGCGACCTGAAGGAGTTTCATGCCCGAACCCGTCCCGCTCGGCCGTCCGACCGTCGGCGAGGAAGAGCTCGCCGCCGTGGCCGAGGTGTTCGCGTCGGGCTGGCTCGCGGGTGCCGGCCCGGCCTGCCGCCGGTTCGAGCAGCGCTTCGCCGCCGCCACCGGCACCGCGCACGCCCTCGCGACCAGCAGCTGCGGTGCCGCCCTGTTCCTCGGGCTGCGGGTGCTCGGGGTGCGGCCGGGCGACGAGGTGATCGTCGGGGACTACACCTTCCCCGCCACCGGGCACGCGGTGCGGCAGGCCGGGGCGACGCCGGTGTTCGCCGACGTCCGTCCCGACTCGTTCGCGGCCGACCCCGCGTCCGTCGAAGCGCTGGTCACGCCCCGCACCGTCGGGATACTGGCGGTCGACGTGGCCGGGCAGCCCGGCGACTTCGACGCCTACCGCGCGATCGCCGACCGGCACGGCCTGTGGCTGTTCGAGGACGCCGCCTGCTCGGCCGGGGCGACCTACCGCGGCCGCCCGGCGGGCAGCCTCGCCGATCTGGCCGCGTTCTCCTTCCACGGCCGCAAGGGCATCACCGCGGGCGAGGGCGGGGCGCTCGTCTCGGACCGCGCCGACCTGATCGAGCACGCCCGCAAGCTGCACACCTACGGCATCGCGCCGGCCCTGTCGCGCGAGGGTGAGCTCACGATCCCGGAGTTCGACGAGCTGGGCTGGAACTTCCGGCTCTCCGACGTGCAGGCCGCGATCCTGCGCGTCCAGCTGGACCGGCTGCCGCGGCTGCTCGCGGCCCGCCGCGCGGTCGCCAAGCGGTACTCCGACGCGTTCGCCGGCCTGCCCGGCGTGTCGGTCCCGGCGGAGCTGCCCGACCGCGAGCACCCGTGGCAGGCGTACCTGCTGCTGCTCGGGTCGGGCCGCGACGAGGCCATCGCGAAGCTGCGGGCGCGCGGGATCCAGTGCACGTTCGGCACCTACGCCTCGCATCTCCAGCCGGTGTACGGGCCGCAGGAGCCGCGGCCGGTGTCGGCGGAGCTGTTCCGGCGGCACCTGGCCCTGCCCATGCACGCCGACCTGACCGACGAGCAGGTCGAGCGCGTCGTCGAATCCGTCCGAGAAGTCGTAGGAGAGCTGTAGTGCGAGTTCTGCTCACCGGCGGTGCCGGGTTCATCGCCGGGCACACCATCCCGCTGCTCACCGAGCGGGGCTACGCGGTGCGGATCCTGGACAACATGACCCGCGGTGACCGCGACCGGGTCGCCGGGTTCGTCGCGGGCGGTGACGTCGAGCTGGTCGAGGCGGACGTCCGCTACGGCGGCGCCGTGCGCGAGGCGATGCGCGGCTGCACGCACGTGATCCACTTCGCCACGGTGTCGATCAACAAGTCGATCGCCGACCCGCACGAGTCGATCGACATCAACATGACCGGCAACCACAACGTGTTCGCCGCCGCCGCGGACGAGGGCGTGCGGCGGCTGGTCTTCGCGTCGTCGGCATCGGTGTACGGCGAGCCGGACAGGCTGCCGATGCACGAGGACGACCGGCTGGACCCGCTCACGCCGTACTGCATCAGCAAGCGCGCGGGCGAGGATCTGCTGCGGTTCTACCAGCGGCAGAAGGGGCTGTCCTGGATCGCGTTGCGGTTCTTCAACGTGTACGGGCCGGGCCAGCGGATCGAGGCGTACTACACGTCGGTCATCAACCACTTCATCCAGCGCCTGCGGGCGGGCAAACCGCCGGTGATCGACGGCCGCGGCGAGCAGTCGATGGATTTCGTGCACGTGGCCGACCTCGCGCGCGCCGTGGTGCTGGCGTGCGAGTCGGCGACGGCGAACCTGCCGATCAACATCGGCACCGGCGTGGACACCTCGATCGCGACCCTGGCGAAGATCCTCATCGACGCGGTCGGGGTGGACGTGGAGCCCGAGTTCAACCCGCGGGACGTGCTGGTTTCGCGCCGTGCCGCGGACATCACGCGGGCCCGCGAGGTGCTCGGCTGGGTGCCGGAGATCCCCGTGGAGCAGGGCATGCGTGACCTCGTGGCGAGCTACCGGTGAGGGCGCCCGCGGCCGGGCCGGGCGCACAGCGGCCGATGCGGATCGCCGTCGTCAACAACTTCTTCCCGCCCCGGGTGGGCGGCAGCGCGCACATGGCCGCGTCGCTGGCCCAGCGGTACGCGGCCGAGGGCCACGAGGTCCTCGCGATCACCGCGGCCTACGGCGACGCGCCGGAGACCGAGGAGCGCGACGGTTATCGCGTGGTGCGGCTGCCGGCGGTGCAGATGCCGCAGACCGGCCTGTCGATCGACTTCGACCTCAGCTTCGTCGCCCCGCGCCGGGACAGCCGCCGCCGGTTGCGCCGGCTGCTGGACGAGTTCCGCCCGGACGCGCTGCACCTGCACGGCCAGTTCTTCGACCTCACCTGGCTCGCCGGCCGGTACGCGCGCAAGCATGGCCTGCCGTCGCTGCTGACCATCCACACGCTGCTGGTCAGCGAGCGGCGCCGCTACGACCGGCTGTTCCGGTTGCTGGACGCGGTCCTGGTGCGGCCGGTCCTGAACTCGATCGCGCCGCGGTTCGTCATCCTGGACAAGCTCGGGCTGGACTACTGCGCGCAACGGTACGGCGTCACCGATGCGGAGTTCTTCCCGATCGCGGTCGACACCGACCACCTGGATTCCGCCCCGCGCAGGGATGTCCGGGCCGAGCACGGGATCGACGGGCCGCTGATCGTCTCGCTGGGGCACGTCATCCCGCTGCGCAACCGGCTGCCGCTGGTCGAGGCGATGCCGGCGATCCGCGAGCGGCACCCGGACGTCAAGGTGCTGGTGGTCGGCCGGGTCTACCACGACGCGTTCCGCAAGCGCGCCAGGGAACTCGGCGTCGAGGACGCGTTCCTGGTCACCGGCGCGGTGCCCAAGGACGACGTGCCCTCCTACCTGGCGGCGGCCGACATCGTGGCGCACGACCTCAACGGCGGCTGCGGCACGGCGTCGCTGGAGGCGATGGCGGCCGGAACAGCGACCATCGCGTCCGTCGGCGAGGACAACTACCCGGGGCTCGAACTGCGCAACGGCTGGAACGTCCTGCTCGTCGAACCGGATGACGCCGCGGCTGTCGCGGCGCACGTGATCGAGCTGCTGAACGAGCCGGGTAAGCGCCGGGCGCTGGCTGCCCGGCAGCAGGCGTTGGTGCGCAACAACTTCGCGCTCGACGTGGTGGCGGGCGAGCACCTGCGTGTGCTGGCGAAGATGGTGGGCCGCTGATGTTCTTCGACGACGAGCGCAGCAACCGGTTGCGTCCGCAGATCCTGACCGAGCTCGTCGGGCAGTACCTCAACGACGCCGAGCGCGCCCGGCTGTTCGGCCTGCCCGGGACCACCCGGATCCGGGAGCGGGCGAAGATCATCAGCCCGGAGCGGCTGGAGATCGGCGAGCACTGCTGGATCGGTGAGGGCGCGGCGCTGGACGCCAGCGGCGGCCTGAGCATCGGTGAGCACACCAGCATCGGGGTCGGCGCGCTGGTGTTCACCCATTCCAGCTGGCTGGCGAACATGATGCTGGACAACCGCCCGGGCAGCGACCTGATCGAGCGCAAACCGGTGCGGATCGGTAAGGGCTGCTTCATCGGCAGCCTGGTGGTGGTCATGCCGGGCGTGACGATCGGCGATTTCGTCACGGTGCAGCCGATGTCGGTGGTCGCCAAGGACGTGCCGGACCGGTGCCTGGTGGCAGGCAACCCGGCGCGCGTGTTCCAGCGCTACGACGAGGAGTTCATCCGGGCCGAGGCGGCACGGGTGCGGGCGCAGAACGCCGGTGACCAGGGCGTCTGATGTGGACGGTCACGGCCGGTCCCGCCGGTGGCTGCCGGGCGTGGTGCCGTAGGCGCGGCGGAACACGTCGATGAAGGCGCTGGCCGACGACCAGCCGCAGCGGTGCGCCACCGACGTCACGCCGACGCCGTCGGCCAGGAGCCGCAGTGCGTGGTACAGCCGCAGTTGCGTGCGCCACCGGGTGAAGGACATGCCGAGGTCGTGCGTGAAGAGGCGGCTCAGGGTGCGTTCGCTCGCGCCGACGGCGGCGCCCAGCTCGGCCAGGGTGCGCGGGTCGGCGCAGTCGCGGTGCAGCAGGTCGCACACCGCGCGCAGGCGGGGGTCGGCCGGCGTGGGTAGCCCGGCGGGTTCCTGGGGTGCGGCCCGCAGCTGGTCGAACAGCACCGCGAGCAGCCGCCGCCGTTCGGGCGAGCCGTCGTCGGGGGTACGCGTGCCGGCCAGGACCAGTTCCCGCAGCAGCGGGCTGACGGCGAGCACGGCAGGCCGGTCGAGGCCGAGCGGGTTCGCCTCCGCGGGCAGGCCGAGCAGGTGCAGGTCGGTGCGGCCGTGGGCGAGGTGGGCGTGCACGCACCCGGCGGGGATCCAGATCGCGCGGGTGCCGGGCGCGAACCACGTCCCGGTGCCGGTGGTGACGGCGAGGACACCCGAGCCGGCGTAGACGATCTGGTGGTCGTCGTGGCGGTGCGCGTCGATGCGTTCGCCCGGGGCCAGGACCTGGGTCCGGGTGGGGGCCTGCGACATGTGGCGGATTCGCGTCATCACTTGGCAGATTATCGGAAGCGCGCCAGAGCTCGCCGCGGCGACCATGAACCGGTGCGAACCCGGCCGATCACCCTCCTGTCCCTGGCCCACGCGTGCGTGGACGTCTACCAGGGCGCCGTGGCCTCGCTGGTGCCGTTCCTCGTCGCCGAGCGGGCCTACACCTACGCCGCCGTCTCCGGCGTCGTCCTGGCCGCGTCGCTGCTGTCGTCGGTCGTGCAGCCGTTGTTCGGCGCGCTCGCGGACCGGCGGCCGGTGCCGTGGCTGCTCCCGGTCAGCGTCGTGGTCGGCGGGCTCGGCGTCGCGTGCGCCGGGATCGGGCGCTCCTACCCGCTCACCCTGGTGGCCGTCGCCGTGTCCGGCATCGGCGTCGCCGCCTACCACCCGGAAGCCGCCCGCGCGGCCCGGCTGGTGAGCGGCGGGAGCCACACCGCCATGGGCTGGTTCTCCCTCGGCGGCAACGTCGGGTTCGCCACCGCGCCCCTGCTCGTGGCGGTCGTCGTCGGCACCGGCGGGCTCGCGCGGTCACCCCTGCTGGTCCTGCCCGCCCTCGCCGGGGCCGTCTTGTGCGCGATGGCGTTGCGGCGTGCGCGGGTCACCGGCGGTGCCACGGCCCGGGAAGCAGCCGGCCGCGACGACTGGGCCTCGTTCGCGAAGCTGTCCGGTGCGATCGTGTGCCGCTCGATCGTCTTCGTCGGGTTGAGCGCGTTCATCGGCCTGTACGCGCGGCAGCGGACGGGCGGCGGCGAGCTGTCCGGCACGATCGCGTTGTTCGTGCTCTACGTCGGCGGCGCGGCCGGTACCGTCGCGGGCGGGTGGCTGGCGTCGCGGTTCGGCCGCATCGCCGTGGTGCGGTGGTCCTACGCGCTGACCGTCGCCTCGGTCGCCGGGGTCGTCTTCGTGCCAGGGCCGCTGCTGTACCTGTTCGTCGCGGGCACCTCGGCCGGCCTGTACGTGCCCTTCTCGCTGCACGTCACGCTCGGCCAGGACTACCTGCCGCGGCGGATGGGCACGGCGAGCGGCATCACCCTGGGTCTCACCGTCAGCATCGGCGGGCTGGCCGCCCCGGTCCTCGGCGGGCTCGCGGACGCCACCTCACTGCACACCGCGCTCCTCCCGCTGATCGCGCTGCCCGCGATCGGCTGGCTGCTGTTGTCCACTCTGGACGAGCCCGGCTGATCGCGCGGCCTGGTCGAGCACGGTCGCGACCACGCGGTGCGCGGGCAGGATCGAAGCCCGTTCCGCATCCGGGTCGGCCCGTCCGTCGAGCAGCGCGAGGAAGTGGTCGAGCTGTGCGGCCAGCGGTTCCGCGGCCGACACCAGCTCGGGGATCTCGATCACGGCCTGCTGCCGGTAGCCCAGCCCGTCCGGGGTGACCGCGTCGTGCGACACGTGCCGGTAGAGCGTGACGTCGCGGCGGATCAGGTCCAGCTCGATGAGGCGGTCGAGCTCGGAGATCACCAGCGAGCGCACCTTCCGCTGCCCGACCCGGGACGCGGACACGGTCGCGAGCCCGGACGGGAACGACAGCACCGCCTCCACCGCGTCCTCCGCGCCGTCCGCGGAATCCGGGTGGAAGTACCCGGCACCGGAGGTGATGCGGTGCGGGGTGGTGCCGAAGAACTGGATGGCGATGTCGACGTCGTGCACCAGCAGGTCCCACGCCACGCCGGTGCGGATGCGCGGCGCGTACGGCCCGTGGCGGCGGGCCATCAGGTGCACCGGCCGCGCGGCGAGCGCCCGCGCGGTCAGCACCGCTGGGTTGAACCGCTCGACGAAGCCGCACATCAGCGGCACGTCCCGGGTGGCGGACAGCGCGACGACCTCTTCGGCCGCGGCGAGGCTGTTCGCCACCGGTTTCTCCACCAGCAGCGGTTTGCCCTGGCCGAGGATCTCCAGCGCGAGCGCGTGGTGCGTCTCGGTAGCCGACGCCAGCACCACCGCGTCCACATCGGACAGCTCGCCGAGCCCGGGAGTCCAGGACGTGCCGTACCGCCGCGCGCACGCGCGCCCAGCCGCGGCTCGCGGTTCAACCACGCGCACCAGGTCCACCCGGTCGTGGCGGGACAGCACGCGCGCGTGCAGCGCACCCATGGTGCCGGCGCCGACCAGCGCGATCCGGTACCTCAAGCGCCGAGCGCCTCTCGGACCTCGCGCACCACCGTGTCCACATCGGACTCGGACAGTGCGGGGTGCACGGGCAGGGACAGGACCTCGTCGGCGACCCGCGCGGCGACCGGGAAGCCGGCGGGCGAGACCTCCGGGATCTGCGGGTGCCCGCGGAAGCAGTCGTGGTCGAAGACGAGCTTCGGGTAGTACACGCCGGTCCCGATGCCGCGCTCGGTCAGCTCGGTGATCAGCTCGTCGCGCGCGAGCATGGCGTGCGGTCCGATCAGCACGCTGTACTGGTGCCACACGTGCTCACGCCCGGGCAGCACCGCCGGCAGGGCCAGGCCCGGCGTCCCGGCCAGGCCGACGGACAGCTGACGCGCGTTGCGCCGCCGCGCGGTGACCAGTTCGTCCAGTTTGGCCAGTTGCGGGATGCCGACGGCGGCGTGCAGCTCGGACATCCGGTAGTTGTGCCCGGGCAGCTCGTAGGCGTAGCGGGACCGCATGCCCTGGTTGCGCAGCAGCCGCAACCGGTCGGCGAGATCGTCGTCGTCGGTGGTGATGACGCCGCCCTCGCCGGTGGTGACGTTCTTGGTGGCGTACAACGAGAAGCAGCCCACACCGAACGAGCCGGCCGGCCGCCCGGCGAAGGTCGCGCCCACCGCCTGCGCCGCGTCCTCGACCAGGTGCAGCCCGTGCTCCTCGGCGAGCGGCACCAGCTTGCCCAGGTTCGCGGTCTGGCCGTAGAGGTGGACCGGCAGGATCGCGCGGGTGCGCGGGGTGATCGCGGCCGCCACGGCGTCCGGGTCGATCGCGAAGTCCTCGCGCGTGATGTCGGCGAAGCGGACGGTCGCGCCGGTCTCCAGGATCGCGTTCAGCGTCGCGACGAACGTGAACGGCGTCGTGATCACCTCGTCACCGGGGCCCAGCCCCAGCGCCTGCAGCGTCGCGACCAGCGCGGTGGTGCCGCTGTTCACGGCGACCGCGTGGGCGGTGCCGGCGGCGCGCGCGAAGCCGTCCTCGAAGCGGGCGACCATCGGGCCCTGCGCGAGCGTCCCCGATCGCAGCACCTCGACCACGAGGGGTTCGGCGTCGCGTACGTCGACCGCGGTGATGGGGATCATGCGGGGCGGCTGTCCTTTACTGTGTGCGACTCAGGCGTCCGTAAGACTGTACGAATGGATCTCCCGTGGTAAACCGCATCCACCCGACTGCAGTACTCGGGCCCGGTGTCGAACTCGGCGACGGCAACGTCGTCGGACCCTACGCCGTGCTCGCCGGGCCGCTGGTGATCGGGGACGGGAACTGGATCGGTCCACACGTCACGATCGGCACTCCGGCCGAGGACCGCACCGGCCCGCACCCGGTGTCGTGGGAGGACGACCCGGCCGGTGCCGGGGTCCGGATCGGCAGTGGCAACCGGATCCGCGAATACGTGAGCATCCACCAGGGCACCCGCCGGATCACACGACTGGGTGACAACGGCTATTACCTCCGCGGCAGTCACGTCGCGCACGACTGCGAGATCGGCGACGACGTCACCCTCGCGTCGAACGTCGTGCTGGGCGGCCACACCGCGATCTGGTCGCGGGCCAACCTGGGCATGGGCGCGGTCGTGCACCAGCACGTGCGGATCGGCCCGGGAGCCATGGTGGGCATGGGTTCCGCGGTGCGCCGCGAGGTCGGCGCGTTCACCATCGCCGTCGGCAACCCGGCCCGCGTGACCGGCCTCAACGTGGTCGGCCTGACCCGGCTCGGGCTGACCGGGGAGCAGATCGCCGGGCTCGAACTGTGGCTCAAAGGCACCGGTCCGATTCCACCCGATGGGCTGCTGGACCGGCTGCCCGCCGGCGTCTCTACTTTGGTGCAGGCGTGGAACGACCGGAAGGACTAGACGTGGACATCGAGACCCGGCTGCGCAAGGTCTTCACCGAGGCGCTCGACCTCGGCGACGACGTCGACGTGGCGGCGCTGACCTACCGCGGCATCGACGCGTGGGACTCGGTCGGACACATGAGCCTGGTCGCCGCCATCGAGGACGAGTTCGACATCGAACTGGAGACCGACCAGGTCATCGACCTGAGCAGCTTCCAGGTCGCGCACAAGATGGTGGCGGAGCTGGCGCGTGCCTGACCTGCGTGGCCGGGTCGCGCTGGTCACCGGCGGGACCCGCGGCATCGGCCTGGCCACGGTGCGCGCGCTCGCCGGTGCGGGCGCCGCGGTGGTGCTCACCGGCCGCGACGAGGCCCGGGCCAAAGAGGTCGCCGCGTCGGTGCCCGGGCCGGTCACCGGGGTCGCACTGGACGTCACCGACGCCAGGGCCGTCGCCTCGGTCGTGCGGGCTGCGGCGAAGGAACACGGCCGGCTGGACGTGGTCGTCGCCAACGCCGGGATCTACGCCGAGGGCGTGCTGGGCATGGTGGGTGACGTCGACGCGGTCCTGTCCACCAACGTCGCCGGCACGATCCACACCGTGCAGGCCGCGGCGCGCGCGATGACCCGTGCTCGCTCCGGGTCCATCGTCGTGCTGGCCTCCGTCGTCGGCGAACGCGGAGCCGCCGGCCAGACCGCGTACGCGGCGTCGAAGGCCGCAGTCGCGAACATCGCGAAGAGCGCGGCCAAGGAACTCGGCCGCTTCGGCATCCGCGTCAACGCGGTCGCCCCCGGCGTGATCGACACCGAGATGACGGCCGGGATCCCCGATCCGGACACCGCGCTGGGACGGCGCGGCCGCGCCGAGGAGGTCGCGAACGCGATCGTCTTCCTCGCCGGCGACGAGGCGTCCTACGTCACCGGCCAGGTGCTCGGCGTCGACGGGGGGATGGTGCGGTGACCCTGCCGGCCCCCGGCGCCCGGCTCGTCGACGCGGCAACCGGCACCGTTCTCGGCGGCGCCGCGCTGACGGCTGAGGTCGAGCGGCGCGCCGCTGAACTCGCCGCCCTGCCCGACGGCGTGCTGTTCGCCCGCACCGGCGTGGACCTGCCCAGCGTGCTCACCTACCTCGCGGCCATGGCGGCGTCCCGCGCGGTCGCGCTCATCGACCCCGCGCTGGACGTGCCGGTGCTGACCGGCCTGATCGAGCGGTTCCGCCCGGCCGCGGTGCTCGGCGCGCCCGCGGCCGGGCCCCCGGACGGATACCGGGCCGCGGGCGGCGGGCACTGGCTCCGCCGGGACCCCGACGGCATCCGCCCGCACCCCGACCTCGCCGTGCTGCTGCCCACCAGCGGCTCGACCGGCAACCCGAAGCTCGTCCGGTTGTCCCGCGAGGCTGTCCTGACCAACGCGCACGCCATCGCCGGCGTGCTCGGCATCGACGAGCGCGAGGTGGCGCCCACCACGCTGCCGCTGCACTACAGCTACGGGCTGTCGGTGCTCAACTCGCACCTGGTCAGCGGCGCGACCGTGGTCGTCGAACGGGACGGCATCCTCGGCCGCGGCTTCTGGGACGCCGTCACCGCGCACGAGTGCACGTCGGTCGCCGGCGTGCCCTACCACTACGAGGTGCTGCGGCGCCTGAAGTTCGACCCCACCGCCAACCCCGGGGTGCACACGCTCACCCAGGCCGGCGGGCGCATGCGGCCCGAGCTGATCGCCGAGTTCGACACGCTCATGCGCTCGGCGGGCGGCCGGTTGTTCGTGATGTACGGCCAGACCGAGGCCGCACCGCGGATGGCGATCATGCCGTCGGAGCGGCTCGCCGAGAAGATCGGCTCGGTCGGTCCGGCGCTGCCCGGTGGGCGGTTCGCGATCCGCCGCCCCGACGGCGGCGACACCACCCACCCCAAGATCACCGGCGAGATCGTCTACCACGGGCCGAACGTGATGATGGGCTACGCGTCGACGGCCGGGCAGCTCGCGCTGGGCGACGAGTGCGGCGGCGTGCTGCCCACCGGCGACCTCGGCTACCTCGACGAGGAGGGGTTCCTGTTCGTCACCGGACGGCTCAAGCGGATCGGCAAGGTGTTCGGCAACCGGATCAGCCTGGACGACCTCGAGCAGGCCACGCGCGCGACCGGGCTGGGCATCGACATCGTGGCCGCGGTCCCGGCCGGTGACAAGGTCGTGCTGTTCGCCGAGGGCATCACCGCGGACACCGGCAAGGCCGCCTCCCGGGCGCTGGCGGAACGGCTGCACCTGCACGCGTCCGGCTTCGACGTGCGGCCCATCGACACGATCCCGCTGCTGGCCAGCGGGAAGATCGACTACCAGGCGCTGGCGGACGAGGTATGAACCTGCTCGCCGAGCTGACCGCGCTCACCGCCCACCACCGGGCGCGCTGCGCGGCCTACGACCGGATCCTCACCGCGCTGGGCGCGGGCGGGGAGTTCGAGTCCGTGGCGGACCTGCCGTGGCTGCCGGTCCGGCTGTTCAAGACGCACGAGCTGAAGAGCATCCCGGCCGAGGAGGTGTTCAAGGTCCTCACCTCTTCCGGCACCACCGGCGCGCCGTCGCGGATCTTCCTCGACCGGGCGGCGGCGGCCGCGCAGACCCAGCACCTGGCCGCGACGCTGCAAACGGTGCTCGGCCCGCGGCGGTTGCCGATGCTGATGGTGGACACCGCCGGGGTGGTGCAGGACCGGCGCACGTTCTCCGCCCGCGGCGCCGGCGTGCTCGGCATGGCGAACTTCGGGCGCAAGCACGTCTACGTCCTCGACGAGCACGACGAACCGGACGTCGAGGCGGTGCGCGGGTTCCTGGCGCGCCACGGGGACGAACCGTTCCTGATCTTCGGGTTCACCTTCATGGTGTGGCGGTACCTGTACCGGATGGCGCGCGAGCACGGGTTCGACCTGTCGAACGGCATCCTGCTGCACTCCGGCGGCTGGAAGAAGCTCGCCGACCAGGCGGTGGACAACGCGACCTTCCGCCGCGCCTTCGCCGCGGACACCGGGTTGCGGCGGATCCACAACTACTACGGCATGGTCGAGCAGATCGGCACGGTGTTCGTGGAGGGCGCCGCCGGTGACGGCCTGTACTGCCCGGACTTCGCCGACGTGATCATCCGCGACCCGGTGACGTTCGCGGAGCAGCCGGTCGGCGTTCCCGGCGTGATCGAGGTCGTGAGCACGTTGCCGCGCTCGTACCCCGGGCACGTGCTGCTGACCGAGGACCTCGGGGTGTGCCACGGCATCGACGACGGCGAGCGGCCCGGCAAACGGTTCTCCGTGCTGGGCAGGCTGCCCAAGGCCGAGGTGCGCGGCTGCTCCGACACCTTCGCGGTGCCGACCGCATGAGGCAGCTGTTCCCGGGCCCGGTCCAGGGCGGCAACGGCGGCGACGGCGGCGACGTCGTGGAAGTCGCCGCGCTGCTGGACGAGCTGCGCGCGGCTCCCGCGCTGGAGGTGGGGGACGAGCGGGTCGTGGACTTCCTCGGCCGGTTCGCCCGGGCGCTGCTGGCGCCGGCGGTGGCGCGTGCGTACCCGGAACTGGCGTCGCTGGGGTTCTTCCTGCGCCGCGGCGGGATCCGGCGCGCGCTGGCGCGGCTGGCGGATGAGGAGCTGCGGCTGCCGCGCGGCCTGGTGTTCCACGTACCGCCGGCCAACGTGGACACGATCTTCGTGTACTCGTGGGCGTTGTCCGCGCTCGCCGGCAACCGGAACGTCGTGCGGTTGTCGCCGCGTGCGGCGGGGGCCGCGGACGCGGTGCTGGACGCGATGCGGGCGGCATTGCCGGGGGAGCCGGGGGTGCCGGGCGACGCGGTCCGCGCGTCGCAGCGGATCGTCACCTACGACCGGGACGACGCGGTGACGGCCGCGTTGTCCGCCGCCGCGGACCTGCGGGTCCTGTGGGGTGGTGACGCCTCGGTGCGTGCCCTGCGGCGGTTCGAACTGGCCCCGCACGCGCGTGACCTGACGTTCCCGGACCGGTCGTCGTTCGCGATCATTTCCGCCGACGGCTGGGCCCGGGCGTCCCAGGCGGAACGGCGCGCCGCCGTCGAGGGGTTCCGCAACGACGTGTTCTGGTTCGACCAGGCGGCGTGCGCCTCCCCGCGCGGGGTGTACTGGGTGGGCGGCTCGCACGCCGGCGAGTTCCGGGCGATGCTGGCCGAGGTCGCGGCGGCCCCCGAGCCGGCGATGGCGGTGCAGAACCGGGTCGGTGCCTATGGCGCGGCGGCGGACGGGCGGGCCGCGCGCATCGCGTTCGACGGCCCGGCCCTGATCACGCTGGAGGCACCGGAGGTGATCCGGGATTGGCTGGGCGCGGGTGTACTCACCCAGTCGAGCGTTTCGACGCTGGACGAATTGGTACCGAAAGTTGTCCGCCGCGATCAGACGATCACGCATTTCGGTTTTTCCCGGGCGGAGCTGATCGCCTTCGCGCGTCAACTGTCCGGTGTGGACCGCCTGGTGCCGTTCGGATCGGCGCTGAAGTTCGCGCCGGTGTGGGACGGCTACCATCTCCTCACCGAATTCACCAGAATCGTCACTGTTACCGTCTGACCGCGATGAACCGACTCCTCGACGCCGCCCGCTGGGTGGCGCTGGCCGTCGTGGCCGCGTTCGTGGTGCGGGTGCTGGTCGCCGACTGGGCGGAGTTCTGGCACACGCTGCACTCGATCGCCTGGCCGGCGGCGGTGCTGAGCCTCGCCGCGCTGGCCGCGAGCATCGCGGTGTCGACCTACGGCTGGCAGGTGGTGGTCGACGGCCTCGGCGACCGGGTGGGGTACCGGCGCGGCGCGCGGATCTGCCTGGTCGGGCAGCTGGGCAAGTACGTGCCGGGGTCCGTGTGGGCGTACCTGCTGCAGATGGAGCTGGGCCGCAAGGCCGGGGTGTCCCGGGCGCGGATCTTCACCGGTTCGCTCGTGCAGTTCGGCATCGGGCTGGTCGCCGCGCTGCTGCTGTCGGTGTTCGCGCTGCCGGTCGCGGGCCCGGCCCGGTGGCTGCTGGTGCTGCTGCCGATCGGGCTGGTGGCGCTGCACCCGCGCGTCCTGGCGTGGGGCACCGGGCTGGTGCTGCGCGTGCTGCGCCGCGACCCGCAGCCCCGGTCGCTGAGCCTGCCGGCGATCGGCCGGGCGTTCGGGGCCTCGGTGCTGGCGTGGTCGCTGCAGGGCCTGCACCTGTGGCTGCTCGCCCCGTCCGTGGGTTTTCCGTCCTGCGTCGGCGCGATGGCGATCGCCATGACCGCGGGCACCTTCGCGTTCCTGCTGCCCAGCGGCGCCGGTGTCCGTGAGGCCGTGCTGGTGGCCCTGCTCGGCACGGCCGGGTTCACCGCCGGGCAGGCGCTGGCGTTCGCCCTGGTGTCCCGGGTGATGTTCACGGTGGCCGACGTGCTGACCGCGCTGCTCGCGGTCGCCGGTCAGCGCACCAGCTCGTACACCACCGCGTCCGCGTTGCGGTAGGCGACCGTCAGGAACGGCAGCCCGTCCAGGTCCCGCAGACCGGGTGGGCGTTCGGCGCCGCGCGGGTAGCCGCCGTGCCCGAGGATCACCCACCGGATGTGCAGCCGCTGCACCGCCTCCCGCACCAGCGGGTTCGTCTCGTACTCGCGGAAGTGGGCGGCCAGCAGCACGGCGTCCGCCGGTGGTAAGGCCGGGTCGAAGTGGCCGGCGACCGGGCGCACCCCGCTCAGCGCGTAGGTCCACGCCGTCCCGTCGGCCCGGTCGTTCATGGCCCAGTCACCCGGCCCGGCGAGCTTCCCCAGTTCCAGCATCGCCTGCGCCTCACCCCGGTTCAGCGGGAGGTCGCCGTCCGCGGCGTACGCCGGCCGTACGACGTCGGCGTTCGACGTCGAGTACAGGCCGTTGGTCGCGACCGCGAAGCCCGCCAGCGTGACCACTCCGGCCACCCAGGCCCAGCGCGGGGCCAGGTCCCGCAGCCACCGCTGGATCTCCGCCAGCCCGTGCGCGGCCAGCAGGCAGCACGGGATGGCCGCCATCGCGATGAACCGGTACGGATCGTTCCACCACGGCCGCGACACCGCCTTGACCAGCGGGTTCCCCGAGGACAACACCGCCACCGCGAACACGCCGAACAGCAGCGCCGTCCCGGCCACCCAGCGCAGGGACCCCAGCCGCTGCCACCGCACGATCCCGAGCACCAGCGCCGCCGACAGCCACAGCTGCGGATGCGGTGCCACGTGCTCGAACGTGAGCAGGATGCCGACCGCGGTGTTCGCCGACGCGGCCGTCGGCCACCCGTTGTACGGCAGCGGCCCGGCGGCCAGCCCGATCGCCCCGAACAGCTGGAGCCACCCGAGCAGCAGCCCGGCCACCGCGATCGGCAGCAGCCGCCACAGCCGCCGCCACCGGCTCACCAGCAGCGGCAACGCGAACAGCAGCCCGCCGAACAGCGTCGAGGAGTGGATGGTCAGCAGTCCGACCGCGGCCGCGACCAGCAGGAACCCGCTGTCCGGCGCGGGGCGCCGCAGGTAGCCGTCGAGCACCACCGCGACCAGCGGCGTCAGTGCGATCCCCAGCAGGAACGGCAGCAGCGGCCCGAAGTCGAGGGCCTCGTACAGCAGTGTCACCGGCGCCACGCACACCAGCGCGACCGCCCCGGCCAGCACCGCCCGGCCCCGGAACGCCCGCACCAGCACGACCAGCGACAACGCCAGCAACCCGGGCAGCAGCACCGTGTTCGCGTTGAGCACCGCCGGGATCTCCGCCCCGGTCAGCCGATACACGATCGACCCGACCAGGTGGTAGGCGTTCGGGTAGAACGACCCGTTCGGGTACCAGTTGACCGTCCCGGTACCCGTCAGACTGCCGTCGCCGGTCTCGGCGATGTAGCGGATGCCGTTGCCGTGGTACACCGCGTCGAAGCCCTGTGGCACGGCGTTGAGCCGCCCGATGCCGCTCAGCACGGTGCGCGCGCCGACCGCCGCGCCCGCCAGCAGGCACAGCGCGACCGCGAGGTGCCCGCGCCGGTCCCACACACCCGGCTCGGCAACCCGGCGGCGGCCCACCAGGAACGCGATCGCGGCCGCCACCAGCACGGCCACCAGGAAGGTCGGGACGTTGAACGGCACACCGAGCTGCGCGTACCACGGCCCGGCCAGCCCGGCGGCGAAATACGTCAGCAGCGGCGCCAGCCCCGCCAGCAGCCAGCCGCGGGCACCGGCGAGCGCGCCGATCAGCAGGCCGGGCGTGAAGAGCACCAGCAGGTACACCGCGATCGTCGCGGCGGCGCCGGGAGCGCTCATCGGGATGGGCAAGGGACCGCCAAAAATGTCGAGGCCGAAACAATTCGTGCGCGAGAACGATACTGACGGAGAGGGTGGAGCGGCGTCACGGAGGGTGAGAAGTGCCTGGTGCCCTGGTCGCCGCGTGGCTGACGCTGGCGGGGGTCGCGATCGCGGTGTGGCCGCGGGTCGGCAACGGGCGCGCCCACCGGGCCTGGATCGTGGTGCTCGCGCTGGTGTTCGCCCTGGTCCTGCAGATCGTCGTGGCGACGGTGCCGGACGACGCGTTCGTCACCTTCCGCTACGCGCGCAACATCGCGGAGGGCTACGGCGCGGTCTACACGATCGGCGAGCAGACCCAGGGCCTGCCGAACTTCCTGTGGCTGGTGCTGGTCACGCTGCCGGCTGCGGCGTTCGGTGTGGACATCGTGACCGCGGCGGTCGTCCTCGGCATCGCCGCGACCCTCGGCTGCGTCGTCCTGGCGTACCTGCTGGCGGAGCGGTTCGCCCGCGGGGCCGCGGTGGTCGCGGCGCTGCTGACGGCCGGCGCGAGCATCCTCGCCGCCCACGGGCTGGCCGGTACCGAGACGCCGCTGTTCGTCCTGCTCGTGCTGGCCGTGTGCCTGGCCCTGGCCGCCGGGCACCCGCTGGTCGCGGGGGTGCTCGCCGCGCTGGCCGTGATGACCCGCTCCGACGGCGCGGTCCTCGCGGTGCTGGGTGAGCTGTGGCTGGTGCTGACCGCGGTGCGGCGCCGCGCCAGCTGGTGGGGCCCCGCCGGGTACCTGCTGGGCGCACTGGTGTTCCTCGTGCCGTGGTGGGTGTGGGAGGCGACCTACTACGGCCGCGCCAGACCGGAGTGGCCGGCGTCGGCCCAGCTGTCGTACGGGTTCCTGTTGTGCACCCTGGCCGCGGTCGCGGTGGCTGTGCTGTGCGAGAAGGCCGGGGAACGCCGGAACCAGCCGTCGCCGCGACCGCGGCGGAGCCTGGCCGAGCGACGGGTCGTGCCGCTGGTCGCGCTCGTGCTGTGCGCGGTCAGCGTGCCGGTCGCCTTCGCCGTCCAGCAGGTCGTGCACGCCGAGCGCGAGCGGCTGGCGCAGACCACCGAGATCGGGCACTGGCTGCGTGACCGGCTCCCGGCGGGCTCGGTGATCGACACGTCGGGCAACGCTGCACTGGCCTTCCGCGCGGGCTCGCGGATGCGGATCACCGGTGTCACCGCGTCCGGGCCCGCGGACGAGTACGCGCCGGTGGCGCACTTCGGCCTGCCGGTGCTCGCCGCGCCCCTGGCCTGGTACGCGCGGGCGCAGGACTGCGGCATCGCCGAGCAGTACGCCCAGCGGTACGAGGTCGCCACGTTCCAGCGCACCGGCCTCGGCTGGCTCACGGTCTACCTGCGCGGCGACGTGGAGTCCCGGCTGCTCGCGCAACTCGCCGGCGACGGCAACCTGACCTACGTGCCCTGCCCCTAGAACCAGCGTTCGAGCACCTGCGCGACGCCGTCCTCGCTGTTCGGGCCCGTCACCTCGTCGGCGACGGCGAGGACGTCCGGGTGCGCGTTCGCCATCGCCACGCCGTGCCCGGCCCACTTCAGCATCTCCACGTCGTTGGGCATGTCGCCGAACGCGATGATCCGCTCGACCGGTACCCCGAACCGCTCCGCGACCTCGGCCAGCCCGGTCGCCTTGGTGATGCCGTGCGCGGCGATCTCGATCAGCCCGCCGCTCGCCGAGAACGTGATGTCCACCGACTCGTCGAGCACCGCCCTGGCCACGCGGGCCATCTCGTCCGAGGTCATGTCCGGGTGGCTGACCAGCAGTTTCACCGCCGGACGACCGACGATCTCGGCCCGCGACACCCGCGCGCCCTCGCCGTCGCCCCACGGGTTGCGGTAGCCGTGCTCGATGACCAGGTGCTGCACCTCGGGGTCGAGGGCGTGCCTGCCGACCCGTTCCGCGGCGAACCCGCACCCCGGCAGCACCCTGCTCAGCTCGCCGACCGCGTCGGTGAGCAGCATCGGCTCCAGCGCGCCGTGCACGCTGACCACCTCGTCGGCGGCGATGTCGTACAGCACGGCGCCGTTGGCGCAGACGGCGTAACCGGTCAGCCCGCCGGGCCCGGCGACGGCCGGGATCCAGCGCGGCGGGCGGCCGGTGGCGAGCACGACCGGAACCCCCGCCTCGCCGGCGCGGTGCAGCACCGCCGCGGTGCGTGGCGACATGCGTTCCATCGGGTCGAGCAGGGTGCCGTCCACGTCCGAGGCGATCAGCAGGGGTTTGTCCACACCCCCATTGTCCCTTGGGGTGCGGCCGGCCGAATCGTCGGTGCTGACCGCTAGCGTGGACGAGTGCGCGTAGGCATCGTGATTCTTCCCGACGACCGGTGGTGGGCGGCCGAGCCGAAGTGGCGGGCGGCCGAGGAGTACGGCTTCGACCACGCCTGGACCTATGACCACCTCGGCTGGCGGACGCTGGTGGACGGCCCGTGGTTCTCCGCCGTGCCCACGCTGACCGCCGCGGCGATGGTCACCTCCACCATCCGGCTCGGCACGTTCGTCGCCTCGCCCAACTTCCGCCACCCGGTGCCGTTCGCCCGCGAGCTGATCAGCCTCGACGACGTCTCCGACGGCAGGCTCGTGCTGGGCATCGGCGCCGGCGGCCTGGGGTACGACGCGGGCGTGCTGGGCGGCGAGGAGCTGTCCCCGCGCCGGCGCTCCGACCGGTTCGCCGAGTTCGTCGAAGCACTCGACGGCCTGCTCACCACCGACCGGTTCGACTACGCGGGCACGTACTACACGGCGCGCGGCGCGCGAAACCTGCCCGGGTGCGTGCAACGGCCGCGGATTCCGTTCCTCATCGCGGCGAACGGACCGCGCGGGATGAAGATTGCGGCAACTTATGGTGGCGGCTGGGTGACGACCGGCCCGGACACCGAGTCGCTCGACGACTGGTGGCGCGGGGTGGCCGGGCTGACGGAGCGCTTCGAGCAGACGCTGGCCGACTCGCGCCGTGCCGGCCACGAGGTCCACCGGTACCTCACCCTGGACGCCTCGCCGGTGTTTTCCCTGGTCAGCAAGCAGGCGTTCGTGGATGCGGCGGGCCGCGCCGCAGAGCTGGGCTTCACCGACGTCGTCGTGCACTGGCCGCGGTCGTCCGGCCCGTACGCGGGCCGCGAGGCGGTGCTCGAAGAAGTGGTCGCCGACGTGCTGCCGGGCCTGCGTGGCGCGCGATAGTCAACGTGGGTGCGGGCGCCCCGAGTAGCGTCGGTACCCTCGCTTCCCGTGAGCGAGCACACGAGCAACACTGACTCCACCGCAGCCGATTTCGCCGGGTACGACCTGGTCGTGGTCGGCTCCGGCTTCTTCGGGCTCACGGTCGCCGAGCGCGCGGCCAGCCAGCTCGGCAAGCGGGTGCTCGTGCTGGAGCGGCGGTCCCACCTGGGGGGCAACGCCTACTCCGAGGCCGAGCCGGAGACCGGGATCGAGGTGCACCGCTACGGTGCGCACCTGTTCCACACGTCGAACAAGCGGGTCTGGGACTACGTCAACCAGTTCACCGAGTTCACGAACTACCAGCACCGGGTGTTCGGCAAGTACCAGGGCCAGGTCTACCCGCTGCCGATGAACCTCGCCCTGATCAACCAGTTCTTCGGCCGGTCCTACAGCCCGGACGAGGCTCGTCAGCTGATCGCCGAGCAGGCCAGCGAGATCGACACGAAGGACGCCCAGAACTTCGAAGAGAAGGCCATCTCGCTGATCGGCCGTCCGCTGTACGAGGCGTTCTTCCGCGGCTACACGGCGAAGCAGTGGCAGACCGACCCGAAGGAGCTGCCCGCGGCCAACATCACCCGGCTGCCGGTGCGCTACACCTTCGACAACCGGTACTTCAACGACACCTACGAGGGCCTGCCGGTCGACGGCTACACCGCGTGGCTGCGGCGGATGGCCGACCACGAGCTGATCGACGTCCGCCTGGACACCGACTACTTCGACGTCCGCGAGCACATCCCGGCCGGCACGCCGACCGTCTACACCGGTCCGCTGGACCACTACTTCGGCTACTCCGAGGGCCGTCTGGGCTGGCGCACGCTGGACTTCGAGCAGGAGGTCGTGCCCACCGGGGATTTCCAAGGCACCTCCGTCATGAACTACAACGACGAGGACGTCCCCTACACCCGGATCCACGAGTTCCGCCACTTCCACCCGGAGCGGGACTACCCGAAGGACAAGACGGTCATCGTCCGGGAGTACTCGCGGTTCGCGGACGCGGACGACGAGCCGTACTACCCGATCAACACCCCGGACGACCGGGCCAAGCTCGAGCGCTACCGCGAGCTGGCCAAGGGCGAGGCCCGCGAGCGCAACGTGCTCTTCGGCGGCCGCCTGGGCACCTACAAGTACCTGGACATGCACATGGCCATCGGTTCGGCGCTGTCGGTGTTCGACAACAAGATCGCCCCGCACCTGACCAGCGGCGCCCCCCTGGACGGGAGCATCGATGCTTGAGCAGAAGCCGGCGGAGGCCGCGGCCGAGATCCAGGTGCTCGCCAGGGTCCAGGGCGTGCTCAAGCGTCCGGCGACCGTGAAGGCGGCCCGCGGCCTGTCCCACTTCGGTGAGCACGCCATCGGGTGGTTCGCCGCGGGTCTGGTCGGTGCGGCGGTCGACCGCAAGCGCCGCAAGGACTGGCTGCTCGCGGCCGCCGGCGTGGTGGGCGCGCACGGTGCCTCGATCGCGGTGAAACGCGTGGTCCGGCGCCCCCGCCCGGAGGACCCGAGCGTCGAGGTCCTGGTCGGCACGCCGAGCCGGTTGAGCTTCCCTTCCTCGCACGCCACGTCCACTACGGCGGCGGCGGTGCTCTACTCGGGATTGACCGGGCGTAACCTGGTTCCCGCGCTCGTCCCGCCGATGCTGGCGTCCCGGCTCGTGTTGGGGGTCCACTACCCGACCGACGTGCTCGCCGGCGCGGCGCTCGGCGGTGTGGTCGGAGGTCTGCTGCGCAGGAAGATCCGCAAAAAGGGGTAGGGAACCACCCGTGACCAAATCAGTGAACAACGCGGAAGCCGAGATCGTGGACGAAACCAGCGAGACGGCCGAGGCGGAGACGGCGGAGACCCGCGACTCCGCGGAGTCTGCGGAGCCCGTCGAGTCCGCGGAGCCGGGGGAGTCTGCGGAGCCGGGGGAGCCGGCCACCGAGCCGGCCGCGACCGCTCCGGCGGCGCAGCGCGGCCCGCTGGGCATGGTCGTCGGCATCGCCAAGACCGCGCGGCCGAAGCAGTGGGCGAAAAACGTCCTGGTCTTCGTCGCGCCGTTCACCGCGGCTCAGATCACCAACGGCACGGTGCTGCTCGACGCGGTCATCGCCTTCGTGGCGTTCAGCCTGGTCGCGTCGTCGGTCTACCTGGTCAACGACGCGATCGACGTGGAGGCCGACCGGGCGCACCCGACGAAGCGGAACCGGCCGATCGCGGCGGGGATCGTGCCGGTGCCCGTCGCGTACGTGGTGGCGGTGCTGCTCTTCGGCGTCGGCCTGGCCGTGTCGTTCCTGGCCAGCCCGCAGCTGGCGATCGTGCTGGGAGTCTACGAGGCCGTCCAGCTGGGTTACTGCTTCGGGCTGAAGCACCAGCCGGTGATCGACCTGGCGATCGTCGGGTCGGGCTTCCTGATGCGCTCGATCGCCGGTGGCGTGGCGGCCGGCATCGCCCTGTCGCAGTGGTTCCTGCTGGTCACGGCGTTCGGTTCGCTGTTCATGGTGGCGGGCAAGCGGTACGCCGAGATCATGTTGTTCGAGCGGACCGGGGCGAAGATCCGGTCGTCGCTGAAGAAGTACTCGGCCAGCTACCTGCGCTTCGTGTGGGCCACCGCGGCCGCGATCCTGATCATGTCCTACTCGCTGTGGGCGTTCGAGCTGCGGGAGAGGGCCGACCAGTCGGTGTGGCCGGTCATCTCGATGGTGCCGTTCGTGATCGCGGTGCTGCGGTACGCGGTCGACGTGGACGGCGGCACCGCCGGCGCGCCGGACGAAATCGTGCTCAAGGACCGCGTCCTGCAGATCCTGGGTGTGCTGTGGGTCGCCACCCTCGGGGTCACGTTCTACCTGTGACGAGCACCTTGGCCCGGCCCGGCGGAGACACGGCGACCGAACCCGGGAAGCACCAGCCGCTCACCCGGCTCGGACCCGGGCGCACCCTGGCCGAGCTCGTGCTGGGCATCGTGGCCGCGGTCGTGCTCAGCCTCGTGCTCCAGTTCGGCGCGAACCGGCTGCGGATCGACCCGGGCACGTACGTGCCGGACGCGCTGGTCAACCTGGCGGTCGCGGCGATCCTGGTCTTGTTGTTCGGCGCGCTGGTGTACCCCCGCGCGGCCCGCTGGCCGCTGTGGGTGCGCCTGGGCGGCAGCTGGGCGGCGCTGACCGCGCTGTCCACCCTGCTGCTGGCGATCCCGCTGCAGGGCACCCGGTTCTTCCTGGGCGGCTCCAGCGTGGACAACACCTTCCGCCTCCAGTACATGGAGCGGCTGACCACGTCGGCGGGGCTGCCGGACGTGAACTACCACGGCCTGGCCGCCTACTACCCGGGCGGCTGGTTCTGGCTCGGTGGCCGGTTCGCGAACCTGCTCGGCCTGGAGGGCTGGGCCGCCTACAAGCCGTATTCGATCACCTGGGCCGCGGTGTCCGGGGTGGTCGCGTTCGTGTTGTGGAGCCTCGTCGTGCGGCGGCGGATGGCGCTGCTCGCGTCGGTGGCGACCGTGCTGGCCGGGTTCGTCGCCGTCGCGCCCGAGGAGCCCTACGCGTGGCCGACCACCGCGTGGCTGGCGCCGATCATGCTGCTGGCCTGGCGGGTGCTGCGGTTCCGCGGCCGGGTGCCGGCCTGGACGCTGGTGCTGATCGGTGTCTACCTGGGGTTCTCCGCGGTCACCTACACGTTGCACGTGGCGTTCGGGGTGGCAGCGGTGGTGCTGCTGGCCCTGATCACCCTGGTGCTGGCCATCCGCGCGGGGGAGCCGGCCGGGCCGGTGCTCAGGCGGCTGCTGCTGCGCCTGGTGGTGATCGGGGCGGTCACCGCGGCGCTCGCCCTGATCACCTGGGGGCCGTTCATCCTCGCCGGCGGTCTCGGCAAGCCGAACGTGGCCGCGCACTTCCTGCCGGAGATCAGCGCGTACTTCCCGATGCCGTTCACATCCGTGAACGCGTTCGGCGTGCTGTGCCTGGCCGGGCTGGTCTGGTTGCTGCTGCGCGCCCGCCGCGACCCGGTCGCGTTCGTGCTGCTCGTGCTGGCCGCGCTGGTCTACGCGTGGTTCGCGCTGTCGAACCTCGCCCTGCTGGTGCGCACAACGTTGTTGTCGTTCCGGTTCATCGTGACCGTCGACGTGGTACTGGCGGTGGCCGGGGTGTTCGCGCTGGCCGAGCTGGTGCGCGCGCTGCCGAAGCTGACCGGCCGCGCCCGCCCGGTGCGCACGGTCGCGTTCGTCCTGGCCGTGCTCGGCGCCGTGTCCGTGTCCCAGACGATCGTGAGCTCGTCGCTCAAGGACGTCGTGGACACCGCCGAGTCCGATTACTACCCGGACGGCTGGAACGCGAACTTCGAGCACGACCCGAAACAGGACGGGTACTGGACGCCGCAGCTGGTGAGCACGATCGCCCAGCTGACCGGGCGCCCGCCGACCGGCAACATCGTGTTGTCGGCGCACGACCGGTTGCTGTCGTTCGAACCGTACTGGGGTTTCCAGCAGACGACGCCGCACTACGCCAATCCCCTGGGCGCGTATGCGCAGCGCAACGACGAGATCCGGTCCTGGGCCACGGCCCGCGGCTCCGCGGACCTGCTCGCCCGGCTGCGGGCGAATCCGCACGAGGCACCGAACGTGTTCGTGTTGCGCCGAGGTAACGACGGAAAATTGTTGGCGCCGATCACCTCGGACACGTTCCCGCGCGCCGTTCCGCTGCGGGTGGACGAGGTGGGTTTCGCGCCGGAACTGTTCGCGTCGCCCGAATTCCAGCGGCGCGATGTCGGGCCGTTCACGGTGATCGTGAACACTTCGGCATCACCGATTAGCTGATTGTGTGAGCTTCTCGTAAACTGCTCCGCACACACCCGTTGGTCGGACACTTCGAGGGGGCACCGGCGTGACTTACCCCCTGTACCGCACCGGCACTTTCGCCGTGGTCGACGGCGTGTCCCATCCGGTCTCGTACTCGGTGGGCGACAACTACGTGCACTTCCCGCCCGCCACGCCGGGGCCGGTCCCGTTCCCGCGCCAGGAGCTCGCCGGCGCGGTTCCGGTGGAGATGTGTGAACGCGTTTTCTCGGTGCAGGTCTACGCCGCCTACCGGGACCACCGCGTGATGGTGGACGCCGCGTTCGACAACGGCACCGCCCGCGTGCTCGACGCCGAATGGGACCAGGAATGGGCCACGATCAACGGGTTCGTGCAGGAGAACTCGTACGAGTACTACAAGACCGTCGACATGCGGGATCTGCGTGACTACGCCGAGCGGCAGAACGACCTGCTCTTCACGCGCTGGCGGGCGGCGCGGTTCGTGCGGCCGGTCGACGGGGTGCCGATGCACGGTGGCTGGCCCAACGGCCAGGCGGCGGTGGTCGCCGGCCGGCCGCGCTCGGGGGTGCTGGAGACCGAGGGCGGCCGGGTCGCCGCGGTGACCACGCGCGCCGAGTATCTCGGGTATTCCTGCGAGGTCGCCGGGATCAGCATGGACGGTTCGGTCGGGGTTTACTACCTGGGCACCGATTTCGAGCGCGCGGAGGCGGACGGGTTCCGTCCGGACGAGAACCTCCGCTGGGCGAGGACGGTCCACATCTTCGACCTGGCGCGCTATCACGAGCTGCACAAGGACCTGCTGTTCGACCAGTGGCGGGAGTCGCGCGATAGCCTGGCGGGATGAGGCAACCACAGAACCGGGCCCAGGCGTGTGCGTGACGTGACACAGGTTCTCGAACTTCCGGACGAGGTCGACCGCACTTCGCGCCGCACTCGGCGCGTGCTGGGCGCCGACCCCGCCTTCTGGCTGACCGTTGCGCTCGCCGCGCTGGTCGGTGCCTTGTTCGTCGTCAGCGGCATGGTGTGGAACCAGGGCAAGCTGATCGCGCCGCTGGACGACGCCTACATCCACCTGCAGTACGGCCAGCAGATCGGGATGGGGCACTTCTTCCAGTTCAACACCGGCGACGACATCAGCGCCGGGGCGAGCAGCGTGCTGTACGTGCTGGTGCTCGGTGCCGCCTACGCGGCCGGGCTCCACGGCACGCTCTTGCTGGCGTTCGCGGTCGGCTTCGGGGTCTTGTGCTTCGCGCTGGCGGCCGGGCTGGTCACCGTGCTGGGCACGCGGCTGGTGTCCCGCGCGGTCGGCGTGTGGTCCGGGGTCCTGGTCGCGCTGAGCGGCCCGCTGGCCTGGGGCTCGGCCAGCGGCATGGAGGTCGGCCTGGTGATGCTGCTGGTGGTCGCGACGCTGCTGGCGTTCGTGACAGAGCAGCCGTGGGTGCGGTTCCGGTGGACGCCCGTGCTGGGCGCGCTGCTCGCGCTCGTGCGCACCGAGGGCCTGATCCTCGCGGCCGCGCTCGGGCTGGCGGCACTGTGGACGATCTTCAGGTACCGGAAGGCCGTCGCGCCCGGCCGGGCCGTGCGGCGCGGCTTGTGGGTTCTGCTGCCGCTCGCGGTCGGCGCCGCGCAGCTGCTGTTCTACAAGATCGCGACCGGCACCGCGTCCGCGAACGGCATCCAGTCGAAGTCGTTCCTGCATGACCGGCCGGTGTTCTGGGCCAGCGAGTTCGCCGACCGCACGGTGGCGAACATGCGCGCGTTCCTCGGCATCTTCCTCGGCTTCGATGGGCAGGACTTCGCCTTCCCCGGTGCGTTGCTGGTGTCCGCGGCCGGGATGGCCTATGTGTTCCTGACGCGGCCGACCTGGCGGCCGATGCTGTACGCGGTGACGGGCGGCCTGCTGCTGGTCCTGCTGTCGGTGTCCACTTTGAACAGCGCGCTGGCGCACGAGCTGCGGTACGTGCAGCCGTTCATGCCGCTGCTCATCCTGTTCGCGGTGATCGGTGTGCACGGGCTGACCCGGCTCGCCACCCAGGAGCGCGTCCGGCGCATCGGGCTGCACGCCGCGCTCGTGGTGTTGCTGGTGCTGTCGCTGGTGACGTTGCCGAGCTGGTCGGTGCGGTTCGGACGCGCGACGGCGGCGATCCGCGACACCGACGTGTCCGTGGGGCAGTGGGTGCGTGGCAACCTGCCGCCCGGCGCGATCGTGGCGGTCAAGGACGTCGGCGCGGTCGCCTACTTCGGCGGCCATCCGGTGCTGGACCTGATCGGCCTGGGCACCAACGGGTTCGCCGCCCCGGCGAACAACGGCACGGGCTCGCTGTACGAGGCGTTGAAGCACCTGCCACCGGCGCAGCGGCCGGCGTACTTCGCGGTGTACGACCCGTGGCCGGGTCCGTCGATGCAGCCGCTGAAGGACGTCGGCGTGCTGAAGATGCCGGGGGAGATGAGCTTCGACGTGCAGGCGCAGCCGGACCTCGGTGGGCGGCTGATCGTCCCGTTCCGGCAGCTGGGCGTGTACCGGGCCGACTGGTCGCTGGCGGGCAGTGGTGACCGGCAGGAGGTACCGGGCGAGCTGCGGGACTACGTGAACGTGGGCGACCTGCGCAGCGAGGGCGAGCACGGGTACGCGCCGGTGCTCGCGCAGGTGGGCACCCAGCCGTGGACGACGCTGGCCCGCGTCGGCGACGTCATCGACAGCGCCCGCCCGATCGTGGGCGGTGAGACGTTCACGGCGCACGACCTGGTGCCCGGCCGCCCGCTGACGATCACCTCCCGCACGGCGATGCACGGCACGGTGCCCGAGGTGCGTGTGGTGGTCAACGGGGTCGACGCGGGCATGTGGACGCGCCCCGAGCAGAAGACGACGTGGTCGACGTACAGCTTCACCGTTCCGGCGGAGCTGGTCACGAGCCCATCGGTGCGGATCGAGATCCAGCAGCCGCGCCCGCTGCTGAACCCGTACCCGGACTACACCTCCTATGGTTACTGGCTGAGCCAGTAGGGCTCCCCTTCCCGACGGCCCGCCGGGGTGGTGGGTTGGCTGTCGCGGGACGGGCGGTGGCGACGGTTCGTGCCCGGGGAGCTCCCCGGGCACGAAGCACGCGTGCGACAGCCCCGGGCACGGCGTGCCCGGGGCTGTCGTCAGATGCTGAACCGCGTCAGAGCGGCAGCTTGCGGAAGATCGGCCGCGGCACGTGCCGCAGGATCGACATCACCGCGCGGAACTGGGCCGGCGCCCACACCAGGTCCTTGCCCTTGCGTGCCGCGTCGACCGCGATCTCGGCCACCTGCTCGGCCGTCTGCTCGAGCGGCGCCTTGCCCAGGCCCTCGGTCATCTTGGTCTTGACCTGGCCCGGCCGCACCACCGTCACGGTGACGCCGGACGGCGCCAGCGCCTCGCCCAGGCCAAGGTAGAAGCCGTCGAACCCGGCCTTCGTCGAGCCGTACACGAAGTTCGACCGCCGCACGCGCTCACCGGCCACGGAGGACAGCGCGATCACCGAGCCGTGGCCCTGCTTCCTGAGCTTGTCCGCGAGCGCCACACCGACCGACACCGCGGCCGTGTAGTTCACCGTCGCCAGCTCGACCGCGGCCGCGTGGTTCTGCCACGCCTCTTCCGGGTCGCCGAGCAGGCCGAACGCGACCACGGCCACGTCGATGTCCCCGTGCGCGAACGCCTGGTCGAGCACCGCCGGGTGGGCGGCGGTGTCCGTCGCGTCGAAGTCCACTTCGGACACCTCGGCGCCGGCCGCGCGCAGGGACTCGGCGGCCGACTTGCGCCGTTCGGACGCCCGCGCCGCCAGGACGACGCGCAGCTGCGGGGCGTCGGCCAGGTACTTCCGCGCGATCGCCAGCGCGATGTCCGACGTGCCGCCGAGCAGCAGCAGGGACTGGGGGTTGCCAACAGCGTCGATCACAGTTCAAGCCTCCGGCTCATGTCGGACGCGAACACGCCCTCGGGGTCGACCGACTGGCGGATCTTGCGCCACTCCTCCAGCCGCGGGTACATCTTCGCGAACGTCTCCGGCGTGGTGCGCGAGTCCTTCGCGGTGTAGAGCCGCCCACCGGCCGCCAGGACGTCCTCGTCGAGTTCGGTGCAGAACCGGCCGAGGCCGCCCTTGATGGGGAAGTCCACGGACAGCATCCAGCCCGGCGACGGCCAGGACAGCGGAGCGCGGTTGCCCTCGCCCATCCGCTTGAACACGTTCAGGAACGAGTAGTGGCCCGACTTCGCGATCTTGCGGCACAGGTCCTTGAGCGCGTCCTCCCGGCCGAACGGCACGGAGAACTGGTACTGCAGGAAGCCCTTGGAGCCGTACGCGCGGTTCCACTCGCCCAGCATGTCCAGCGGGTGGTAGAACTGCGTCAGGTTCTGGATCTTGCCGCGCGCGCCCTTCTTCGGCACCGTGCGCTGCCAGACGTTGTTGAGCATGCCGAAGGTCAGCTTGTTGCCCAGGCCGTTCGGGAAGACGTCGGGCAGGGTCATCAGCTGCGGCGCGTCGAACTTGAGCGGGTCGGCCTGCAGCTTCGGCGGCAGCTGGTCCAGTTTGGCCAGTGAGCCGCGGGAGAACGTGGCGCGACCGAGACGGCTGTCGGAGTTGATGAGGTCGGGCACCGACATCGAGTAGTCGTAGTTCAGGTCGGACCCGTTGCTGAACAGCTCCAGGGTCTCGTCCAGGCTCGCGGTGCGGTCGGCGTCCACGATGAAGTAGGCGCTCTCGGTCTTCTTCATGCGGATCTTCGCGCGCACGATGATGCCGGTCAGGCCGATGCCGGCGACCGTCGCCCAGAACAGCTCCGACTCCGGGCCGTCCGGGGTGAGCGTGCGGATCTTGCCGTCCGCGGTCACCAGGTCCATCGACAGCACGTGGTTGCCGAAGCTGCCCGCGCTGTGGTGGTTCTTGCCGTGGATGTCGTTGGCGATCGCGCCACCAATGGTCACCTGGCGCGTTCCGGGCAGCACCGGCACCCACAGCCCGTACGGCAGCGCGGCCTTCATCAGCTGGTCGAGGCTCACCCCGCCGTCCAGGTCGACCTCGCCGCTGTCCGGGTCGATCGAGTGGATGGTGTTCAGGGCGGTCATGTCGATGACGAGTCCACCGGCGTTCTGCGCCGGGTCCCCGTAGGACCGGCCGAGCCCGCGGGCGATGACGCCACGCTCGCCGGCCTGCGCCACCGCGCGGGCGATCGTCTCCACGTCCGGCGTGGTCAGCACGTCTGCGACGGTCGGGGCGGTGCGACCCCACCCGGTGAGTGTCCGCCGCTCGGTATGCGGTGTCGTGTTCACCCGGACCAGGGTAACCATCCCCGGGGGGCGGCTTTGACCGAGGCGCTTCTACACTTTTCCGGTCCTGGAAATCGCATGCTGGCGAGGTAGTGCAGTGGTGTCTACGGAACCGCAGGGGCAGGCAATGACGCAGAAGGCGAGCCCCGGCCTGCTCGGCCAGCTGGTGCGATTCGCGCTGATCGGCGGGTTTTGCGCGCTGCTCGATCTGGGTACCTACAGCGGGTTACGGGCGATGGGCCTCGATCACGCTCCGTGGGACACGGTGGCGCGCGCGATCAGTTTCATCCTGGGTACCACGACCGCATTTTTCCTTAACCGCAAGTTCACATTCTCCGCTGCCCGCAAGGACGGCAAGGGCCAGATCGGCAGCTTCGTCCTGCTGTACGGGGTCACGTTCTTCGTCGCCGTCGGGGTGAACGCCCTGATGCTGCACGTGCTCGGCGAGTTCGCGTTCAAACCGACCGTCGCCTGGGTGATCTCCCAGGGCACCGCGACGGCGATCAACTTCGTCATGCTCAAGTGGGTTGTCTTCCGTGAACCCGGTGTGACGGATGTTTCGCCGGAGTCCGGCTCGTGAAGAGGTCACAGGTGACCCGTGTAACTTGGCGCACGCGAGTCGGATTCCCCTGGAGGACTGAGAACTGATGGCCGGCAAGACTGCCGCGGGACAGCCTGCGCCCGCGAAGGCGAAGACCAACGGCGCCCAGGTGAAAGAGGACCAGACCACGTTCGCCGAACACACGCCCCAGGGCCGCCTCACCGCGCAGCGCGGGCTCTACACCGGGCCGTCGCCCATCGTGTCCAAGGACCTCTACTCCGAGGTTCTCGAGGGCGTGGTCAACCGCGACCGCGACGGCGTGACGCTGGAGCCGTCGGCCCGGGTGTCCGGCAACACCTACTTCGGCCGGTTCCCGGCCAGTTACTGGCAGCGCTGGGCGAAGGTCCGCCAGGTCCGTCTCGAGGCGGTCGTCAGCGGCGGCGGCCAGCTCGCCGTCCGCGCGTCCGACGTGGAGGGCGAGCCGCGCACGATCGAGGCCCGGGAGATCGAGGGCGCCGAGCAGACGCCGGTGTCGTTCGATGTCCGGATCGACAAGTTCTACGACGGCGGCGCGCTGTGGCTGGACCTGGAGACCCGGCCCGGGCAGCGGCTGACCGTCGAGCGGGTGCGCTGGACCGTCGAGCCGCCGGAGAAGATCCGGCCCACCGCGGTGACCATCTGCACGATGAACCGCGCCGATGACTGCCTGAAGAACCTGCAGGCGCTGGCCGGTGACCTCCAGTCGCTGGACACCCTGGACGCGATCTACGTGGCCGACCAGGGCACCGACCGGGTGGACTCGCGCGAGGGCTTCGCCCAGGTCGCGGCCGACCTCGGCGACAAGCTGCACTACATCACCCAGCCGAACCTCGGCGGTGCGGGCGGCTTCACCCGCGGGCTCTACGAGGTGGCCGGGCACACCGAGACCGAGCACGCGAACGTGTTGTTCATGGACGACGACGTGCTGCTCGAGCCGGACCTGGTGGTCCGCATGACGGCGTTTTCGAACCTGGCCGTGAACCCGGTCATCGTCGGCGGCCAGATGCTCAACCTGCTGCACCCGCACCAGATCCACGTCGGCGCCGAGTACGCGCGGCTGAACACGCTGGAGCCGGGCGTCCCGGTGGAGCACAGCCTGCAGACGGCCGACCTGCTCGGGGTGGACGAGGAGACCGGTAAGCCGAACCGGCAGGACCGGCGGCTCGATGCGGGCTACAACGGCTGGTGGTCGTGCCTGATCCCGTACGAGGTGGTCAAGGCGATCGGGTACCCGATGCCGTTCTTCTTCCAGTGGGACGACGCGGAGTACAGCTACCGGGCGCGGGCGCACGGTTTCCCGACGGTGACGTTGCCCGGCGCCGGCGTGTGGCACGCCGACTTCCACTGGAAGGACTGGGACGAGTGGCACCGCTACTTCAACCTGCGCAACTCGATCATCACCGCCGCGCTGCACAGTGACTTCAACCTGAACGTGCTGTGCCGGACGCTGATGGCGCAGGTCGTGCGGTACCTGCTCGGCATGCAGTACGGGCTGACGCACACGCTGATCAAGGCGGTCGAGGACTTCCTGGAGGGCCCGTCGATCCTGGAGGACGGCGGGGTCGCCGCGATGCAGGAGATCCGCGCGATCCGGGCCCAGTACCCCGAGACGAAGCGCCACGACGCGACCGAGGTGCCCGGGATCGCGTCCAACGACATCGGGATCATCAACGCCGCCCCGCGGCCCGCGCTGCAGCGGCTGATCCTGGTCAAGCGCGTCCTCGACCGGCTGCGCGGCCACTCCCGGTTCGCGCTGGGCGCCGTGCCCACCGACGAGGCGCACTGGTGGCACGTGGCGCTGTTCGACACGGCCGTGGTGACCGATGCGTCCCAGGAGGGCGTGCGGGTACGCAAGTACGACCGGGACCGCATGCTCGAGCTGGGCAAGCGCGCGGTGAAGACGCTCAACCGCCTCCGCAAGGAGGGCCGCGCCGTGCAGGAGCAGTACCAGCGCGCCCTGCCGCAACTCACCAGCCGCGAGAACTGGAAGCGTCTGTACCGGCTCTGACCCGTACCTGGTGGCCGGTGGGCCGCCGGCTCCGCTCCGGAGCGCGGCTCACCGGCCTGCCCGGCGGCACCCGGCTCAGTGCAGCCCGAAGACCTTGTTCTTCCGCTGCAGGTCGTCGATGTAGGCGACGGCCACGTGCCGGAAGTTGATGCTCACCGTGGAGCCTTCCCTGGTCTTCACCAACTGCACGGTGCCGTGTTCGAGGAGCAGGTGCAGTTCCTTGTCCAGCTCGTCGACGTCGTCCGGCGCCAGCGCGAACACCAACGGCTCGCCGCCGGTGGCGAGGTGCAGCACGAGCGCGGGTTTTTCATCAGCCATGACCCCAGCACACCAGCCACCGATCTTGCGCGGCAACAAAGTTCGCGCACAGCGGAGCCACGCCGGTGGTCAGTACCGGAAGAACCGCTCCCGCTGTCCCTGCCGCACCAGCTTCAGCCACCGCACGAACGCCGCCGGGTCGCGCTTGACCCCCACGAAGTACAACCCGAACCGCAGGACCTCCAGCGCGCCGATCTTGCGCATCCCCGGCTGGGACAGCAGGTAGCCCCGGTTGCGGTAGGTGTAGTAGCGCTTGACCTCGTTCTCCGGGTCCTGCGCGTGGAACCGCCCGCCGAGCATCGGCTTGAACTCGTCCGAGCCGTCCGGGTGCAGGTACGCCACGCGCAGCGACGTGCCGAACGGCAGCCCGGACCGGACCAGCCGCCGGTGCACCTCGACCTCGTCACCACGCACGAACAGCCTCAGGTCCGGTACCCCGACCACGTCCAAAGTGGACGACCGGAACAGGGCACCGTTGAACAGCGAAGCGATACCCGGCAGGAAGTCGACGCCCAGCTCGGCCGAGGACCGCTTCCAGGTCAGGCCCCGCCGCAGCGGGAACGCCAGCCTGCCGGGTGCGTCGATGTTGGTGACCATCGGTGAGATCTCGGCCAGCCCGCGCTTCTCGGCCTCCTCCAGCAGCACCGACAGCACCGTCTCGTCGGCCGGGCGGCCGTCGTCGTCGGCCAGCCACACCCAGTCCGCGCCCAGGGCGAGCGCGTGCAGCATCCCCAGTGCGAACCCGCCGGCCCCGCCGAGGTTGTGGTGGGAGGGCAGGTACGTGTACGGCCCGGGGAACGACTCCACCACGTCCCGCGCCGACTGGTCCGGTCCGTTGTCGACGACCACCAGGTGGTCGACCGGCCGGGTCTGCGCGGCGATGACCTTCAGCGAGTCGGCGAGCAGCTCGCGGCGGTGCCGCGTGACGACCACCGCTGCCACGCCGCCCGGTTGCATCGGAGGCCGCTCCGGACCGCTCATGTCACTCCCCGCCCTGGACCGCGGGCGCGGTCTCGAGCCGCTGGGCGGTTTCCGCGCTGATGTTCTCGAACGGGTCACGACCCTTGTACGCGGTCAGTACCTCGCGCAGGCCGCCCCGCATCTTCATCCGGCCTTCGTCCATCCAGATGGCCGTCGTGCAGAGCTCCAGGAGCAGGTCGTCGGCGTGCGAGGCGAAGACCAGCATGCCGGACCGGTTCACCAGATCCACCAGCCGGTCCCGCGCCTTGTTGAGGAACGCCGCGTCGACCGCGCCGATGCCCTCGTCGAGGATCAGGATCTCCGGGTCGATCGTGGTCACCACACCCAGCGCGAGCCGCACCCGCATACCCGTGGAGTACGTCCGCAGCGGCATCGCGAGGTAGTCGCCGAGCTCGGTGAACTCCGCGATGTCGTCGACCCGCTTCTCCATCTGCTTGCGGGTCATCCCGAGGAACAGGCCGCGGATCATGATGTTCTCGTAGCCGGAGATCTCCGGGTCCATGCCGATGCCCAGGTCGAACACCGGCGCGACCTTGCCCTCGACGCGGGCCAGGCCGCGGGTGGGCTCGTAGATGCCGGACAGCAGCCGCAGCAGCGTCGACTTGCCGGCGCCGTTGTGGCCGACCAGCCCGACGCGGTCCCCCTCGCGCAGCGACAGGGTGATGTCCTGCAGCGCCTCGATGATCGGCACCTTCGCGTCGGTGCCGATCTTGCCGCCGACCTTGCCGAGGACCTTCTTCTTCAGCGAACGCGTCTTGGCGTCGAAGATCGGGAAGTCGACGTAGGCGTTCTGCACATCAATGCTGACCATGGTCTGTTCTCACACCCAGTAGGAGACGCGGGCCCGGTAGTTGCGCATGGCGACGAGCGCGAGCAGCCAGCCCACGATCGTGATGCCACCGACGGCGACCCAGCTCCAGACGCTGACGGCCTGCCCGATCAGCGGCGCGCGCAGGATCTGGACGAAGTGGTAGATGGGATTGAGCTTGATGATCGGCTCGGCCCAGCTGACGCCCTCCCGGGCACCGCTCTTGAGCTGGTCGATCGGCCAGACGATCGGGGTCAGGTAGAACAGCAGCTGGACCAGGGAGTTGATCACCTGCGGCAGGTCCCGGTAGCGGGTCGACACGATGCCGAGCAGCAGCGTCACCCAGAGGCCGTTGAAGGCCAGCAGGAAGAACGCCGGGATCGCGCTGAGCGTGTACCAGCCCAGGCCCGGGTGGCAGATCAGGTTCGGGTCCGCGGTGCAGTGCCCGTCCTTCGTCGTCAGCGAGTAGCCGTGGGAGAGGTTGCCGAAGAAGATCGCGGCCACGAGCGCGATGACGATCAGGTTGTGCGCGAACATCAGCGTCTGGCGCCACACCGTGCGCAGTGCGTAGACGGTCAGCGGCGCCTTGATCTGCTTGATCAGGCCCTCGTTGGAGATGAACGTCTCCATGCCCTCGACCAGGCAGCCCTGGATGAACGCCCAGACGATGAACCCGGCGCTGATGTAGGGCAGGAACGTGCCGATGTTCATCTTGAACAGCTGCGAGTAGAGCAGGCCCAGTCCGAGCGCGATGACGCCCTGGCTGATGGTGATCCAGAACGGGCCGATCACCGACCGGCGGTACCGCTGCTTGATGTCCTGCCAGCCGAGGTGGCTCCACAGTTCGCGCTCGCGGAGCCCCTGCCTGATGTCGCCCACGGCGCGCCCGAAGGTGCGGCTGTCCGACAACGGGGGCAGCTCCGCCGCGCGGGCGAGATCGTCGCTGGTCTGGTCGACCGTGCTGGTGGCTTGCACGGGACCTAGCGTAGCGAGCGGGACACCCGCGCTCCGGGCAGGGCGGAGACGCCCGGATTCCCTGGACATCGTGTGAAATCACGGTGTGCGACTGTCCGTGACACCTGTGTATCGAATCGTCACGTGCTCGCGTTGCCCCGCCGAGGGCCGGAAGACCCGGGTGCCGGCGGTCGTCCGGGCGGAGACCGCCGTCGCGACGGGGTGGGGCGCGTCCGTGCTGGTCAGGTTGTTTCGCGTCGCCGCCTCCGGTGAACCTCGCTAGAGTCGTCCGCCTCGATGACGAAGGGTGATTGCCGTGTGCCTCGCCGAAAGGATCCGCGCCGGGCACCCGCGCGCGGCTGGAGGAGCCCCGGCCGCCGGCGGGCGGGGCAGTAGGTGACCACCATGACCACCACCGTCCGCGACGAGGTGCGGCGCCGGCCCATCCGCGGCTGGGTGTGGGCCGGGGTCGCGGCGCTGCCGGTGGCGCTGACCGCGTCGTGGATCGGCCTCGGCCACGACGTGCGGGCCGTGCTGGGCGGGCTCGACGTCAGCCGGTTCGGCGCGGCCGGCGCGTTCGTGGACCGGCCACCGGCGTACCGGTGGCTGGTGCACGGCCTGGGCGTGTTCGACGTGGGCTCCGTCGGTGTGGGCGAGGGCCTGGTCCGGCTGGTCACGCTGGCGGTCGTGGCGGGAGCGGCGTGGTGGCTGCGCGCCGGGCTCCGGCGCGGGCTGCGGCCCGGGGAGGCGTCGGCCGTCGCCGCGGCGGTCGGACTGGCGCTCGCGCTCGCGCCGAACGGGGACTTCCTGCAGCCGGAGTGGGTGGCCGCGGTGTGCGCGGTGGCCGCCATCGGGGCGGCGCTGACGGCTCCGGCGGCGGTCGGCGGGGTGCTGCTGGCGCTCGCGGTGCTGGTCGGGTACACGACGCTGCCGACCGCGCTGATCGCGCTGGGCGTGATCGCCGCGCTGGACCGGCGGCGCGCGGTGGTCGCCGGTGGCACGGCGGTGGTGGTCACGGCCGTCCTGTTCGGACTGAGCCTGCTGGCACCGCGGGAATGGCGCTGGTTGCGCGAGTCGGTGCAGCTCGACGAGGGTGTCACGCGCAGCATCGGCGCGCTCGTGAAGTTCGCGGCGAACGAGGCCATGCTCACGCCGATGCTCGCCTTGCTGCCGGCGAGCCTGGTGGTGCTGATGCGGGTGTCCCGTGCCCGCACGGCCTGGGTGGTGTGGACGGTGCTCGCGGTGGCCGCGGTGCTGGCCGGCGTGGCCGTGCCGGGCCAGTGGTTCCAGTTCCAGGCGGCCGCGCTGGTCCCGCTGGCCGCGGGGTGGTGGGCACTGGCGATCGCGCGCTGGACACTCGTGCACGGCCGCCCGCCGTGGACGCTGGTCGGGGCGACCGTGGTGGTCACGTTCGCCGCCCGGGTGTGCCTCGGCGCGTCGTTCGACTGGCGGTCCGGGCACGGCACGCTCGCGTACGGGCTGCTGGCCGGGCTGGTGGTGCTGGCCGTGCTGGCGTGCGCGGTCGAGCCCGGGCGCGGCGGGCGGCCGGTGCTGTCGGTGCCGGTGCTGGTGGGCGTGCTCGCGTTGGCGGTGCCGATCCTGCCGACCACGCCGTACTCGTTCGACGGTGTGCACGCCGACTACACCAATGCCGGCCGGGTCGAGATCGAGCACAAGTTCACCGGGGAACTGCTCGCGGTGCGGGACCGGATCGGCGCCGGCACACCCGTGGTGTACCTGGCCTTCGGTGACATCCCGTACTTCCTGGGCAACCCGACGCCGTGCCGGTACCCGTCACCGGCGTACCTCCACCAGGGCGGGTACCCGCCCGGACTGCGGGGCACGGCGAGCTACGCCGAGAACGTGGCGTGCCTGTCCGACGAGTCGGTGCGCTACGTCGTGCTGGAGCCGGTGTGGATCACCCCGGCCGCGCTGCCGCCGGAGATGGCCGCCGCCGTGCGCGACCGGTTCGACTGCTCCCGCGCCCTGCGCACCGACGACGTGACCGTGTGCCCACGCCGGCAGCCGTGACCGCGACTACGTGACCGGGACCGCGACTACAGGTACTGGCCCGTCCCGCTGATGCCCGGCGGCTGACCTTCCTGCCCGCCGCGCCCGGGGGGCAGCCCGCGGCGCATTTGCTCCAGCTGCACCCGCGCCGCCATCTGCTGCGCGAACAGCGCCGTCTGGATGCCGTGGAACAGTCCCTCCAGCCAGCCGACCAGCTGGGCCTGCGCGATCCGCAGCTCGGCGTCCGACGGGGTGGTGCCGTCGGTGAACGGCTTGACCAGCCGTTCCAGCTCGCTCTGCAGCTCCGGCGCGAGCGCCTGCTCCAGCTCCTTGACCGACGTCTGGTGGATCTCCCGCAGCCGGTCGCGGCTCGCGTCGTCCAGCGGGGCGGCCCGCACCTCCTCCAGGAGCTGCTTGATCATCGTGCCGATCCGCATGACCTTCGCCGGCTCTTCGACGAGGTCACCGACCGACTCCTGGTGCTCGTCCTCCCCGTTGGGGATCCGGGCCGTGCCCACCGGAGACCCGTCCGGACCCACCACGACCACGCGGTGGGGCTGCTCGTCGGGGGAGTTCGACTCGGAGAACTTCGGTTCCGTCATTGCTCCATCCTGGCTGGTTCGGCAACGCGCTGTGTCCGAGCCTAGTCTTTCCGCGCGGCGGCGGTCGGGGACAGCCCAACCCCGGGACGCGCCGCGAAACTACTCGTCCGTACGGTGGTGCTCATGGCGTTCGACGTCGCTCGAATTCGTGGGTTGTTCCCCGCGCTGGGTGACGGCTGGATCCACTTCGACGGCCCTGCCGGAATGCTGGTACCCGAACAGGTGGCCTCCGCCGTCTCGACGGCGATGCGCGCCCCGGTCTCCGGACCGGGCGGCGCGTTCCCGGCGTCGCAGCGGGCGGAGAGCATCGTGACCGCGGCCAGACGGGCGGTGGCCGATCTCGTCGGTGCCGATCCGGCCGGTGTCGTGCTCGGGTCGAGCGCGGCGGTGCTGCTGCGCCGGCTCGTCGACGCCCTGTCGGAGCGCTGGACCCTCGGTGACGAGGTGGTGGTCTCGCGCCTGGACGAGCAGGCCAACATCGTGCCCTGGACGCACGGCGCGAAACGGGTCGGCGCGGTGGTGCGCTGGGCCGAGATCGACATCGAGAACTGCGAGCTGCCGGCCTGGCAGTACGAGAACCTGGTCAACGCCCGCACCAAGGCGGTCGCCGTCACCGCCGCCTCCGGAGCGGTGGGCACCCGCCCGGACGTGCCCACGATCGCCGAGTTCGCCAAACGGGTCGGTGCGCTGGTGGTCGTCGACGCCACCGCCGCCGCGCCGTTCGTGCCGCTCGACATGAACGCCCTCGGTGCCGACGTGCTCGTCGTGGCCGCGCAGGCGTGGGGCGGTCCGGCCGTCAGCGCCCTGGTCTTCCGCGACCCCGACCTGCTGGAACGGCTGCCGTCCGCGTCGCTCGACCCGGGTGCCCGCGGGCCCGCCCGGCTGGAGCTGGGGCCGCACGCCTACCCGCTGCTGGCCGGGCTCATCGCGTCCATCGACTACCTCGCCGGCCTGGACGACGCCGCCACCGGCTCCCGCCGCGAGCGTCTGGTGACCTCGCTGGGGTCGGCGAAGTCCTACCACGCGGGACTGCTCGCCCAGCTCAGCACCGAACTGCGCGCGCTGCGGCACGTCATGGTCATCGGCGACGCGATGCGCCGCATCCCGGCGCTCGCCTTCACGGTGATGGGCAAGAAGGCGCCCGAGATCGCCGAATACCTGGCCTCGCAGGGCCTGTGCGCGTTCGCCGACCTCGGCACCAGCGGCGTGTTCGCCGCGCTCGGCGTCGGAGAGGTGGGCGGCGCGGTGCGGATCGCGCTCGCCCACTACTCCAACGTCTTCGAGGTCAACCAGCTGGCGCGGGTGTTGGAAGAGCTGCGCTAGCCGCGGACCGACAGCAGCACCTTGCCGAACACGCCGCCCTCCTCGAGGGCACGGTGGGCCGCCGCCGCATCGGCCATCGGCACGACCTGGCCGATGATCGGCCGCACGGCGCCCTCGGCGACCAGCGGCCACAGGCGGTCCCGCACGTCCGCGACGATGCGCGCCTTGTCGTCCACCGGTCGCGCCCGCAGCGTGGTGGCCGCGACGCTGGCGCGCTTGCTCATCAGCTTGCCGATGTTCAGCTCGCCCTTGACGCCGCCCTGCATGCCGATGATCGCCAGGCGGCCGCCGGTCCTCAGCGCGCTGACGTTGCGGTCCAGGTACTTCGCGCCCATGTTGTCGAGGATGACGTCGGCCCCGCCGGTTTCCTTCTGGAGCACTTCGACGAAGTCCTGCTCGCGGTAGTTGATCGCGAGGTCGGCACCGAGCTGGCGGCAGCGGTCCAGCCGGTCCGCCGAGCCGGCGGTGACCGCGACCGTGGCGCCCAGTGCCTTGCCGACCTGGATCGCGTGCGTGCCGATGCCGCCAGCGCCGCCGTGCACGAGCAGCACATCACCCTCGGTGAGGCCGGCGTGCATCACGATGTTGGACCAGACCGTGCAGGCCACCTCGGGCAGGCCGGCGGCGGTGATCAGGTCGACCTCGCCGGGCACCGGGAGCAGCTGCCCGGCGGGCACGGCGACGCGTTCGGCGTAGCCGCCACCGGCGAGCAGCGCACACACCTCGTCGCCGACTTGCCAGCCCTCGACACCCTCGCCGAGCCGCGCGATCCTGCCGGAGCACTCCAGGCCGAGGATGTCACTCGCCCCGGGTGGCGGTGGGTAGTTGCCCTGGCGTTGCAGGAGATCCGCCCGGTTCACCGCGCTGGCGGCGACGTCGAGGAGGACCTCGCCGGGGCCCGGTTGCGGGTCGGCGACCTCGACCCATTCCAGGTTGTCCGGGCCGCCGGGTTCACGGAGCTTGATCGCATGCATGAGCCCGACCCTATTGCCGGGGTAGACCGAATGCACGATTGACCTTCGGGCGGATCGGGACAAAAGTGACTGCCCATGTCACTTCGGCCAAAGCGAACCTTTGCCGCCCTGGTGCTGACCGCCGCGCTCGCGTCGGCCGTCACCCCGGCCGCGACGGCAGCCCCGTCCCCGCTACCCGCACAGCTCGTCAAGAAGACCGACGCCGGTGCGATCAACCGCCATCTCGTCGCGTTGCAGCGCATCGCCGACAGCCACGCCGGCAACCGCGCCGCGAGCACCGACGGTCACGCCGCGTCGGCCGAGTACATCGCCGGCAAGCTCGCCGACGCGGGGTATTCGGTGACGCGGCAGGAGTTCCCGTTCGTCTACACCGAAAAGCTCGCGGAGAAGCTGACGGTGGGTGGGGCGGACGTCCCGATCACCGTCATGACCTACAGCGCGTCCACTCCCGCGGGCGGGATCACGGCGCCGCTGGCGGTGGTCCCGGTCGACGCCACCCCCGGTTGCGAGGTGTCGGACTACACCGGGGTGACGGGCAAGATCGTGCTGGTGTCGCGCGGCGCGTGCCCGTTCGCGCAGAAGCAGGCGGCGGCCGCGGACGCCGGTGCGCTCGGCGCGATCATCTACAACAACGAGGCAGGCCCGCTGAACGGAACGCTCGGCGACCCGGCTGCCTCGCGCATCCCGACGGGCGGCATCTCCCAGGCCGACGGGCAGGCGCTCGCCGGGCGCAACGGTGCGACGGTGACGCTGGATCTGCGCGAGTTCCGGGAGCAGCGGACGTCGTACAACGTGATCGCGGAGACGAAGACCGGCCGCAAGGACAACGTGGTGATGGCCGGTGCGCACCTGGACAGCGTTCCGGCAGGGCCGGGCATCAACGACAACGGCACCGGCTCGGCGGCGCTGCTGGAGATCGCGTTGCAGCTGGGCAGCAAGCCGAAGGTGGAGAACGCGGTGCGGTTCGCGTGGTGGAGCGCCGAGGAGTACGGCCTCGTCGGATCGACGTACTATGTGGACTCGCTGACGTTCGAGCAGCAGCTGGACATCGCGCTGTACCTGAACTTCGACATGATCGGCTCGCCGAACGCGGCGTACTTCGCCTACGACGGCGACAATTCCGACGGGGTGGGGGCCGGACCGGGCCCGTACGGTTCGGCGCAGATCGAGCGGACCCTGACCGGATACCTGAACGACCGCGGCGTTCCCACGGAGGGCACGGACTTCGACGGCCGGTCGGATTACGGTGAGTTCATCGCGGTGGGGATTCCCTCGGGTGGCCTGTTCACCGGCGCGGAGGACGCGAAGACGCCCGAGCAGGCCGCGAAGTGGGGCGGCCAGGCAGGTGTCGCGTACGACCCGTGCTACCACCAGGCGTGCGACAACCTCGGCAACGTGGACCGCGTGGCACTGGACCGCAACGCCGACACGATCGCCTGGGCACTGGGAACGTTCGCGCTCAGCACGGAGTCGGTGAACGGTGTCGCCCCGGGCAAGCCGGCGGTGAAACCGCACCGGCACCCCGCGGCGAAGGCGGCCAGGTCGGCTGTTGCCTGACCCGGTTGACCGCCGGGCGCGGCCCCGATCGCGTGGCTGAACGGGCCGCGGCGTCAGCCGCTGCTTGATCGTGCAGGAGGTGTCGCCCGGCCCCGGGCCGGGCGACACCTCCTTTCCGTGCCGGCGAGCCGTCCGCGCAGGACCGTCCCATTCGCCCGACGGGCGACGGCCCCACTTCGCGGACGCGCGAGGGTCCTGTTCGTGGACGCGCGAGGGCCCTGTTCGCGGACGCGCGAGGGCCCTGTTCGCGGACGCGCGAGGGCCCTGTTCGCGGACGCGCGAGGGTCCTGTTCGCGCGTAGGCACGATGGTCTCGCTCGTCGACGCGCGAGAGTTCCATGCACACTGCGCGAAAGTCCCACTTGTGCGAGCAGGACAGCCCTGCTGGTGGACGCGCGAAGTCTCCAATCACGACCACTCGAGAGTCCCGCTCACGCGCATGCAACAGTTCCACTCGCGTGCTGTTCGACCGTTCCACTCGGGACGCGTGAAAGGTCCGGTCAACTCACGCGGAAGTCCCAGTCACGGTTGCGCGAAATCTCCCTCCGCGCCGCCGGTGACGACGACCCCGCCGGCCCCGTGCGCGAATATGCCGCACGCGCCAGCACGAGGGTGCCGCTGACGTGCGCGCGAAGGTTCCACCCGCGCAGGCACGAGGGTTCCAGTCGCGCAGGCACGAGGGTTCCACCCGCGCAGGCACGAGGGTTCCACCCGCGCGGCGCGGACGGTTCCGCGAGCTGGCACACGGGTGCCGCTCGCGCTGGCGCGAGGGTGCCGTTCACGGGCGCGCGAAGGTTCCATTCGTGCGGGCACGAGGTTCCCAGTCGCGCTGGCGCGAGGGTGCCGTTCGTGGGCGCGTGAAGGTTCCATTCGTGCGGGCGCGAGGGTGCCGCTCACGCTGGCACGCGGGTGCCGCTCGCGCTGGCGCGAGGGTGCCACTCACGGGCGCGCGAAAGTTCTACTCACGCAGGCATGAACGGTTCCACTCGCGGGCGCGCGACGGCCGATTTCGGGCTGTGCGAAAGGGATAGTCGCCGACCGCACCACAGGCCCACTCGCCGGCCCACGAGACGCTCCACCCGTGACCGCCCGAGATACCCATTCGCTCATCAGCGTGCGAGCTTCGCAGTCATGAGTGCGTGAGGTGTCCCTCTCGCGGGTCGGTGAACGGCCCAATCACTCACCGACACGCGAGAGTCCCACTCGCGCGCAGACGAACTGTCCACTCGTGCAGCAGCGGCGTCAGCCCAGGTTGTTGGTGCCGAAGGTGTCGCAGCGGGCGGGGTCGCCGGTCTGCAGCCCGGTGGTGAACCAGCGTTCCCGCTGCGCCGATGTGCCGTGCGTGAACTGCGAGGAGTCCACGTGGCCCCCACCGAGTTTCGACTGGATGTAGTCGTCGCCGATGCGGGAGGCGGTGTCGAGCGCGCGGTGGATGTCGTCCTGCGTGACGTCGCTGATCAGTGGCCGCCCGCTGGACGACGGTGTGGTTGTCGCGTGGTTGGCCCACACGCCGGCGTAGCAGTCGGCCTGGAGTTCGAGCCGCACCGAACCCGACGTCGGTCCCGTCTGGTTGCCGACCCGGCGGGACGTGCCGAGCAGGTTCTGCACGTGGTGGCCGTACTCGTGCGCGAGCACGTACGCCTCGGCGAACGTCCCGCCCTGCGTCCCGAATCGCGTGCGCAGCTCGTTGTAGAACGACAAGTCGATATAGACCTCGGAGTCGGCCGGGCAGTAGAACGGTCCGACGTCGGAGGTGGCGTTGCCGCAGCCGGTGCGCACGGCGCCGCTAAAGAAGTTCGTCTGCGCCTGCCGGTAGGTGCGGCCGGAGCGCGCGAACTGGTCGCTCCAGTAGTCCTGAACCGAGTTCACGATGGCGACGATCGCGCAATCGTGGTTGGAGTTCGCGTCCGCGCCGGTGCGGCACTCCTGCGCGAGCCGCCCGTTGGTGACCTGCTCCCCGGACCCGAGATCGCCCAGACTGCCCGCACCACTGGGGCTGACCCCCCCGATCTGGGAGAGCACGAAGTAGATGATCACGCCGACGACGCCGAGGCCGCCACCGCCGAGCGCGATTCTGCTCCCGATCCCGCCACCACCTCCGCGGAGGTCGTCGACCTCGGACGTGTCCAGCCCGGCGCCTTCGTCAAACCGCACGCGTTCTCCCTCACACAAGCCTGGGTGCGGACCGGCCGGTCCGCACCCAGGATTACCGAGGTTGTCAATTGTAATCAGCGGTTGACCACGTCGCGGGCCGGCGAGTCGCTCTGCGGTGCGGACACGGAGACCGCACCGAAACAGGCTCGAAATCGCCGTAGTGCGCTAACGATGGTCGAGGCGCATCGAGATGGAAACCCGTGCTGCTCACAGTCACAGCCGGACTGGGTTCATCGCATCCCGGCCGTGGGTCCACAGCGTAATCCGGTAGTCAACCGCGAGGAACTTCTCGTCATTGAACCACCTGATCCTCTCCCGTCGGACGGCTCGGTGGGCCGCACCCGGGTAGTGCGTCCCGGACCGGTGACCGATCCGCCGTTGCCCCCAAGTCTGCGCCTGCGGCATCGAATCCTCAACCGGGGCGTCGTCCCTCGTTGGTTGGTATTCGGGCCTCCCGGCTAATGTTCCGGCATGGGTGAGGCGCGCTGGCTGAGTGAGCCGGAGATGTCGGCCTGGCGCGCGTACATCGTCGCCACGCTACGGCTCCGCCAGCGGCTGCACCGCGAACTGGCCGCCGCGCACCGCGTCTCGCTGACCGACTACGAGGTGCTCGTGTGCCTGGAGATGGCGCCGGACGGGCGGATGCGCATGTCCGATCTCGCCACGGTGATGGCGTCGACGAAGAGCCGGCTGTCGCACCAGATCGCACGCATGGAGGCCGCCGGCCTGGCCCGGCGCGCGCCCGACCCGGATGACAAGCGCGGCGTCGTGGCCGAGCTGACGCCCGGCGGGGCGGCCCTGCTGGAAGAAGCGGCCCCGACGCACGTGGCAGGCGTGCGCGCGCACCTGATCGACCTGGTTACGCCCGAGGAGCAGGCGGTGCTCGCCACGGTGTTCTCCAGGGTCGCCGAACACCTCGATGGCCTGGGCGGCTGAGCAGCTACCCTGAGGCCCAGGGAAGCGTGGCAGAGCGGCCGAATGCACTCGCCTTGAAAGCGAGCGTCGGGAAACCGACCGGGGGTTCAAATCCCTCCGCTTCCGCGTCTGTGACCAGGGCATATGCCGCGTCCGGCATCCTTGGCCGGTGTCGTGGCGGGTGCCCTGGTCTCGCCGGGCCGGCTCGTCCCGCGGGGCGGGTAGCTTCTGCGGGATGTGGGACGTGCTCGCCGACCTGGTGGGGTCGCTGATGGGGGCTCCGTCCTTCGAGCTCGATACCGATCGGCGGCGGGAACGTGTGTCGCGCAGACGTCGGAAGGATTTCGAGTCGGGGGGCGAGATCAGGCTGCGGTGCGCGGTGCGGTGGCCGGAGGGAGGCTTGCCGCGGTGGCGGTCCGGGCGCCTGCGGCTGTCCCGAGGTCGAGCGCGCTGGTCGCCGCGTTCACGTCGATCGGCTGTCACGGAGCTGGACTACGTAGCTGCAACACCGGTTAGGACGCGGCGACGGACTGCCTGGGAGCGTTTCCGCCTGGTCCGCACTGACGTCGTCCTGGTTTACGGGACGCAGCTTGAACTCGCGGTAGGACGCGGCGACCTGGCCGACGTCGCGAGGTTGTTCGAGATCCCCCCGAACGACCGATGACCGGCGGCTCTCGCTGGGTGCCGTGGTTCGGCTCCGGTCGTGGGGTGAGCCTTCCCGCGTCACTTCGCCGGGCGCCAGAGCAGCGCCACGCCATGGCCGGGCAGCAGCCAGGACCGCACGTCGAGGTCGGGCAGGTCCTCCGCCTTCAGCCAGTGCGCCGAGGCGGTGTTCGACCGGAAGGTGAAAGGCACGACCCGGAACTCGAAGCGGGTGCCGCCGTCGAGGGCGAGTTCCCTGGCGGACATCGAGATCCGTTCGACGTAACACGGGTACGGCGCCTGCCAGTAGCAGTATCCGTCGTCGATGCGTTGCAGCGCGGTCGCCCGCATCGACAGGCGCTCGATCGCGGCGACCGCGTGGTCGTCGCCGGCGATGTCGGACAGGTCGCATTCGAAGATGCGCAGGTCGGACAGGTGGTCGAGGGTGTTCTGGCGGGGGAGGGGGCCCATGTTGGTGCGGAAGAAGGTCAGGTAGTCGGCCCACTGCTGGTACTTCACCTCGCGCAGTTCGAGCCGGTTCGACGATGCCACGTGGTGCCGGCCCGCCTCGTCGAGGTACTCGATCCGCAGTTGCACGGACGGCAGCATGTCGTCCACGGAACTCTCGAACAGCGAACTGTCCGGCACGAACCACAGCTCGAACAGCGGCAGCTGGCAGCCGGCGCTGATCGAGTCCCGCAGCAGCGCATCGCAGGTCGCGAAGATGATGAACCGGTCCACCTGCACGTTCTTCTTGAAGCTGTACGTCACCGCCGTGGTCAGGTGGTAGATCTCGTGGTCCACCGCGCTCAGCTCGAACATCACGCCGGTGTGCGTGCTGATCGTCAGGTCCCCGCCGAGCGGCCGCAGCCCCTCGCCGCCCAGCACGCCCGTCACCACGTCGCGGTTGGCCTCGTTGTCGCCGTAGATCGAGTGCAGGAAGGTTTCCATCACCTGCTGGGGCAGCAGCGCCTCCACGATTCGCGGGCCGGAGATCCGGGCGAGCTCCGCCACCAGCCGCCGGTGCACGAACAGCTCGTACCCGCCGATCCCGCATCCGGCGGCGATGACCAGCGGGAACATCGCCACGAGCACGTCGTGCACCGCGGTCGGCCACCCGGCCGCGGCGGGCCAGGACACGACGGCGAGCAGCGCGGCGACCCCGGCGGCCACCAGGCCGATCGCGAGGTGCAGCACACCAGGGCGCGCGGGCACACCAGGCCGCTGTTTCTCCCCAGCTGTCACAGCCTCTCCGCCCGGTTCGAGAGAACTCATGATCGGCGGAGCGGCCGGGACGGCGAAAGCGGCCGATAGGCTTAATTCACGGCTGCTGCCAGCGCGGTTCGTCTTCCAGTGCGTACGTGGTGAGCGTGGCCCGCCGGCCGGTCGGTGTGCCGGTCTGCGTGATCAGGTCGGTGTACAGGCCGAGCAGGTGCGTCGCCATCGCCGCGCGGGCGCCGCCCTCGTCGCGGCGCTTGAGGAACCAGGTGACCTGGTTGTGGTCGTTGGCCGAGCGGACGTGCACCTCGGAGCTGCTGTAGCTGTTGCGCCGGTACCCGCGCAGCTGCGGCACCAGCGACCGGTACAGCTGGTCCAGCAGCTCGTTGTGGCTGGCACGCACGACCGCGGCGTGGAAGTCCTCGTCGGTTTGCAGCAGCTCGTCCTTGTCGTCGATCGACGCGGACTGGTGCAGTTTCGCCAGCTTCGCGATGTCGTCCAGCTCGCCCTCCGTGGCTCGGGTCGCGGCCAGGCTCGCCGCGGTGGTCTCGAGCGCGATGCGGACCTCCAACAGGTCCGCATCGCTCACGCGCCGGTCGAACACCAGGGGTTCGTCGTGCTCGGACACGTCGGTCGACCGGACGTACCAGCCGCGGCCGCGCATCACCTCGACCACGCCCTGGAGCTGTAGCCGCTGCAAGGCGGTGCGCAGCGAACTGCGGGCCACCGCCATGCGCTGGGCCAGTTCGGGTTCGGTGGGCAGCCGGTCGCCCGCCTGGAACTTGCCGCTGCGGATCAGCGACCTGATCTTGTCCTCGATCAGTTCGGGCAGCGGCTTGCGGGTGTTCGGTGAGAGAGCCCAGCTCTCGTCGTCCATCGTCGACCTCTCGCGTGGCTCCTGGAGTCCCCGAGCTTCCAGAAACCCTAACTCTGATCAGATGCCAGACGCAAGTTGTCTGTCAGCAGTAGTTGCTTGACAGACAACTGACAGCAACGCGATCATACAGATGCCGACAGCAGGTGAGCGGCCGGGCCACCAGCCCGGAGCCACCGCGGCCAGTGAGGAGGTTTTCGCCATGAACCCGGAATCTCTGTTCGCTGTGATCTTCTTGGTGGCTCTCGGAGTAACCCTCATCGGGTGGCGAACGGTCATCGTGATGACCCTGACGGCGGGATTCGTCCTGGCGGTGCTGGGGTTCGTCCAGATCGTCTCGTTCCTCGGTGCGGGTACCTAGGAGCCTGATCCGTCTGTTGTCTGACAGCCGCCCCGTTGCGCGGCGGGGTCCGGTGCGAGTTGTACTCTCGCGCGGTCCAGGGCTGTTCCCCACCTACCGGAAGCCGCGCGGATGTCCAGACCTGCCTGGCCGGATGCCACGGCCGTGCACGCGGCGCTGGCGCCGGCCGGCGCGGTGATCGAGGAGCGCCGCGCGCTGTACCGGCTCGGCCTCGAGCTCCTGGCGCCCGGGCACGAGCCGGTTCCGGTCACACAGCTCGACAACCCCCTGTTCCGGTTCCGGATCGGGGAAGCGCTGGCCGGGCGGATGCCCTTCGACCCCCGGATCGACGACGACCTCGGTGCCCGCACGACCGAGCTGCCCGCCGGGCCGTTCACCATCCGCGTGGTCACCGGAACCGACGACCGGCTGGCCGGGGCGATGCGGGTCATCCAGACCCAGAGCCTGCCCGGACGGCGCCCGCCACAACCGCTGACCGGCGACGACGAAGCGCTGGCCACGGTCGCGGCCGGTCTGCGCAAGGTGCGGGAGGTCAGCCCTGCGCTCGCCGACGACCTGCTGGCGCACGTCGGCCTGCTGGTGGTCCTCGATCCGGCCACCTCCGGCGGGCTGATCTCCGCGTCGTCGCGGCTGTTCCCCGGTCTCATCCTGATCGACCGGCCGTCGTCGGCCTACGCGGTCGCCGAGGCGGTCGTCCACGAGGGCGCCCACGTCAAGCTGTTCGACCTCGCGATCACGCGGAACTTCCTCGGCGCGGACGTCGCCGCGGGGCGGGAGTTCCGGCCGTCCTGGTCGGTCGCGGTGTGGCCGGTCGAACAGGTGATGGCGGCGTTCCACGCCTACACCTGCCTGGCCCAGTTCGCCGATGACGTCGCTCGTCGTGGGGAGATGGGGGAACTGGGCCCGGATTCGCTGCTGACGCGGGCGCGCGAGCGGGCGACGGAGATCGGACGCTGGCTGCTGGGTGAACAGGACGCGCTGGAATCCGACGCCAGGTGGCTGCTGCACACGTTGCTCGGGGACGGCGGTGAGCCCGAACCACCGTCGCCCGTCACCCGTTCGATCTGCGACGGCCACTACACGCTGGACCCGATGGTGCGGCTCGCCCGGATCGAGTCCACCGGCCGGGTGCTCGCCGGACGTCCTGGCACCCCGCCCGAATTGCATTGGCTGGACGGGGAAGCCGCCGAACTGGTGGTCGAGCTGAGCCGGGCTCCGGCCGGCCGGTCCCTGTCGGAAATCGGTGCCGGACGGGCGGCGGTGCTGGGTGCGCTGGCGGAGGCGACCTTGGTTCGTGCCACCCCGCGCGGCGGAGTACTGTCCTCTTCGGACGGAACAGGCACGTCGGAAGGAACCTGATGTCGATCCAGTGGGATCCGCGCCGGAGGCACGAAAACCGGCCCGGCGAAGCGACGGTGCCCCGGCCGGAGTCTCCGGATCCCGGCAACCGGCCCAGCGGCCGGCCGATCACCCGCGTCGACTTCTTCCGCCGCATGCCGACCGGCGGCACCGCCTACCTCAAGCCCGCCGGCCCCGAGGACGACTGAACCCGGCCGGACGGTCCGTAGCGTCAGATCGTCCCGTTCGCCATCGCTTCGCAGCTGCGCACCACGACCGCCGCCGCACGCCGCTGCCGCGCGCTCAGCTCCGGGTTCTCCACCTGGTCCCGCCATCGCCGCACGGCCGGCAGCACCTGTTCGCCGCCCAGCCGCTCGGTGCGGGAGGTGCCCGCAGCACCCAGCAGCCGCAGCGCATCCGCGGTCAGCTCGGTGGAAAAGGACGTCCGTCCGGTTCGCAGCGCGGACACCAGCCGCAGCTCCCGGAACTCGTGGGCACCCGCCAGCAGCCGTTCCAGCTCCGCGGCCAACCCCGCCGCGGCCGGCCGCGGTTCCATGCGCAGCACCACTTCCAGCCCGATCAACGCGGAACGGGCCTTCAGCACGTCCCGCCGCGCCACGAAGTACCCGTCGATGGCCTCCCGCAGGTCAGCGAGGCCACTGCGGGGCACGAGCTGCCCGGCCAACGCGGGCAACGTGTCCGCGCCACGGCGGATCAACGTCACCGCCAGCCGCACCCCGAACAACCCGAACCGGCCGAGCAGCGCGGCGCGGTCGGGCGCGGCCACCGGCGCTGGGAACTCCACCGCAGCGAACCGGTCCGCGGACAGCAACCCCGGCTCCAGCTCCGCCCGCGGTATCGCCGCGAGCGTGCGCAACACCGAGAACTCCGGCTCCGTGAGCGTGCGCCCGGCCGCGGCGAGCAGCCCGGCCACCGGCACGACGTCCTGGCACAACCCGGCCACCTGCGGCGCCACCCGGTACCGGCGCGCCACCTGCCGCGCGGAGATCACCGCGTCGATCCGCCCCCCGCCCAGCTCGTCGGCCCGGGAGAGCACGACGAGCGCGTTGACCGGGGCCGCGCGCGCGACCGGATGGTCCTGCAGGGTGTGCAGGAAACCGAGATCCGCTCCGGACGGGCGCCGCACGAGGTACAGCACGGCGTCGGCATCCATGCTGATCCCCTCGATCGTGCTGGGTGCCGCACCGCCGTCGATCGCCGGGGTGTCCATCAGCATCAGCTCGTCCCCCGAGCGCCCCGGTGCGGTCCGGAACCAGGTCATCTCGGTTTGCGGCGGCTCCCCGGCGAGCGCGGCGACCAGCGTCGAGCGACCGGACCCGCTCGGCCCGACCACCGCCAGGCGCAGCGGGTCGTCGAACCGGGTCAGCTGGCGCTGCAGCCAGCTCGTCGCGCGTGGGCTGTCCTGGTAGACGCCGACGGCTTCCTGGAGCACCGCCCGCGTCCGCGCGGCTAGGCTCACGCGGTGATCCCCCGTTGGGTCGGCAGCTGGGGCGGCGCGGCGAGGGCCTGGGCGCGCCGGCGCAGGACGTTCAGCTCCTCCATCATCCGGCGGATCTCGTTCGCGCGGGCCGTGCGGCGGGTGCTGTCCTCGTCGATGGCCTGCTTGAACGTCTTGGCGGTCTCGGTGATCTCGCCGCGCAACTCGTCGGCGATCGCGTTGAGCCGGTCGCGCAGCGCGCGGTGGATCTGCCGGGCGGTGTCCTTGCTGTGCTTGCCGTAGCGGAGGAAGAAGTCGTCGACGTAGCGGTGCGCGGCGGTCTTCGCGGCGTGCTGGCGTCGTTTGAGCCGGTTGCCGCGCTCCTCGAACACGCTCTTCGCGCCGAACGCCGCGCCGGCGCCGAGCGAGATCGGGTTGATCAGCGGCAGCCCGGCGATGGTCGTCGCCAGACCGAACATCAGCAGCCCGCTGTAGGACCCGCGCATGCCGACGAACAGCTTCTGCCCGACGCCGAACCGCTCGACCCGCGGCATCCGCAGGTCACCGACCGCGTCACCGGGGATGTCGCGTGGCAGCGAGTCGGGCAGCGCGTCCTCGCGGTGCGGCGCGACCTGGCGCGCGATCTTGCGGGCGATCCACTCGAACCGGTCCAGCAGCCACTCCGAGTTCGTCTCGGCGACCGCGGTGAGGTTCTCCCGCAACCACGCCTCGAACTCGTCCCACGTCTTCGCCGGGTCGGCGGTGTCGAAGTACTCGTCGACCTCGACCAGGATCTTGCGCGTGCGGTCGCGCAGGTCGAACTCGACGTCGGAGATCAGGTCGGACACCTCGTCGGACAGCATCGTCTGCCAGCGGCTCGCGTCGCGCTGCAGCTTCTCCAGCCGGTGCCCGGCCGCCCGCCAGCGCGCGACGGTGTCGCCGTTGTCCGGTTGCTGGGTGGCGGCGAACTCCTCGTGCAGCGAGTTCTGCAGTGACTCCACCGCGGTCGTGCTCAGCGCCGCCACCGAGCGGCGGGCCAGCAGATCCGCCTGGCCGGGCAGGTCGCGGTGCAGGCACCGGACCAGCTCGCCGAATCCCGACTCGGCGTTGAGCTCCTGATCACCGGTGCGCGCCGCGGCCAGCCGCAGCGCCGCCGACACGGGGATCATCGACGCCGCCAGGCCGCGCTGGTCGAGCCGGCTGCGGTTGCGCTCGGCGACGGTCCGCCAGCCCGGCACCAGGTCGATCTTGGTGAGCACCACCAGCACCGTCGGGCACAGCCGGATCACCTGCTCGAGCAGGTGGATCTCCGACGCGGACAACTCGCTGGTCGCGTCGGTGGCCATCAGCACGGCGTCGGCCGAGTCGACGGTGTCCATGGCCGCCTGCGCCGGGGTGTCGACCAGCGCCAGGCCGGACAGCAGCGCGCGGGGCAGGCCGACCTCGGCCCGCACGACCGGTGGGCCGCTCACCGCGACCGCGTCCCGGTTGGCCTGGCCGGTGACCGCATCGACCGGCACCGCCTCCCGGGCGGGGCCTTCGATGACCCGCGGACCGGCCGTGACGACCGCCGCGGTCGGGGTGGCGGCATGGGTGACGACGGCGGGCACGGTCGTCGTGGCGTCCTCACCGACCGCGCACACCGGCGCGTTGACCAGGGCGTTCACCAGCTGGCTCTTGCCCTGGCCCGCCTCGCCGATCACGACCACCCGCAGCTTCTCGTCGAGCAGCTGCGCTCTGCGTCTGCGGATCCGGTCCACGAGGTCGGGACGGCGCTGGGTGGCGCAGACGTGGGCCGTGTCGTCCAGTACGTCGAGCCAGGGCGGTGCAAGCACGCGGAGGAGTGTGCCGTGTCGTGACCAAAACGTGAAGCGGCGGGGTCCGTTCTGAGACGAACCCCGCCGCTTCATCGGTGAGTGGTAGCCGCGCCGTCGCGGCGACCGGTCAGTGACCCAGGGGCAGGTCACCGTGCAGGCCGCCGAGGTCAGCGGCCTCGGGCAGCGGTGCGTGGTTGAGGGGGCCGATCGCGTCGGTCAGCGGGCTGTCGGTGACGGACAGGACTTCCTTGCCCGGGTCGGTGGACAGCACGTGCTCGACGTGGTGGGTGACCTCCGGCAGCGGGTTCGCGACCGGCAGGTGCGGCAGCCCCTGCGGCAGCTCGGCGGTCGGGTGCACCGGCAGGTCGCCCGCCGGGATCGTGGTGGGCACCTCGGCCGGCAGCGCGGACGGCACGCCGGGGGCGGCGGGCAGGTCCGAGGCCAGGTCGGCGGCCTGGTGACCACCATCGGACACGGCGGTGCCGGCCTGGGCGCCGGCGTTGGTCACGGCCGCGCCGAACTGCGTGCCGCCCGCGGTCAGGTACTCGCCGAGGGTGGCCGAGCTCTGCGCGATCTTCCCGCCCAGCAGGTCGCCGCCGATCGAGACGTAGTCGGCGATCGGGCCGGCGGCCGGCTCGGAACGGCTCAGGACGTCCGAGTCGAGGGAACCGGCGAGGTCACCGGCCTGGTCGAAGTTCGGCAGGTCGGCGGGCACGCCGTTGATGCCGACGCCGTAGGTGCCCAGCGCCGACTCGGCGCGTGCACCGCCGAGGACGGCGTCGTCGTCGGCGGTCAGGCCGGCCTGCAGCGCGCCCTCGTTGTTCTGGATGCCGAACCCGCCGGTGAAGCCGCTGGTGCTGCCCGCGGCGCTGCCGAGGAAGGAACCGGCCGGGGTGCCCGCGGTGCCGCCCACGGCGGCGCCGTTCTTGGCATCGACGCCGGCCGCGGCGGCACCGTCGGCCACGTGACCCGCGTAGGAGACGGTGGCGGCGTACCCGTCGGCGGAGGTTGCGCTGTCGGTGGCGATGCGGCCGACGACCGGGATGTTCAGGTCCGGCGCCTCGCCGAGCGACGGGGCGTCCACCGGCAGCGCGCCGAGGGCGTCGGTGCCGACCAGACCGGTCAGGTCCTCGGTGCCCACGGGCAGGTCCGCAGTGTCGACCGGCAGGCCGGTCACCGCGTTCGGCACGTCGGCGCGCTCGGCGCCCACGCCCGGCAGGGACGGCAGCTCGCCCAGGTTGGGCAGCTCGACCGGGAGCTGGGGCAGCGCGCCGGTCAGACCCTCGACCTCGGGCAGCGACACCGGCAGCTCGGCCGCGTCGATCGGCAGCGCGCCGAGCGGGAGCGCGTCGATCGGCAGCTGGTCGATCGGCAGTGCGTTGACGGGCAGGTCGTTGCGGGCCGGGAGGTCGGTCGGCAGGGCCGGCAGCTCGTCCAGCTCCGGCAGCGCGACCGGCAGGCCGTTCGTCGGGAGCGCGTCGACCGGCAGGTCGTTCACCGGCAGCTCGGCCGGCAGAGCCGGGGCATCGAGGGGCAGGTCGCTGAGCTCGGGCAGCGCGACCGGCAGGCCGTCGGTCGGGAGCGCGTCGACCGGCAGCGCGTTGACGGGGAGGTCGTTGACGGGGAGGTCGTTGCGGGCCGGGAGATCGGTCGGCAGGCCCGGCACCTCGACCGGCAGCTCGTCCAGCTCCGGCAGGGCGCCCGGCAGCGCGTCGGCAGGCAGCGAGGGAGCGTGCACCGGCAGGTGACCCACCTCGGACAGCGCGGGCAGGTCGCCCAGCTCGGGGGCCTCGACCGGCAGCGCGCCGGTCGGGAGGGCGTCGGTGGGCAGGTCGGCGCGCGCCGGCAGGTCCAGCGGCAGCTCGGGAGCGCCGACGGGCAGCGCGTCCGCGACCTGGGCCACGGCCTGGAGCTGGGCGATCGCACCCTGCAGGTCGGTCGTGCCGGCGTCCAGCGGGAGCGCGGACAGCGCGTCGGCCAGCGGCGCGGGGGCGTAGTCGGCGACCAGCGGGGCGACTTCCTGGATGTCCTGCGGCGTGACGTCGCTCAAGCCGGCGGCGGCGAGCGCGTTGCTGGGGTCGGCGGCGAACGCGGACCGGGCAGCCTCGTCGTTCAGCAGGTTCAGCACGAACTCGTGCAGGTTCTGGGCGGGGAGAGACAAGGAATTATCTCCGCGGATCTCGGGGGTGGAAAAAACGGACAAGGCGCCCGGGGTGCATCGCAGGACGCCTTGGCCGAACTTAGTGATCGTTCCGTTACCGCGGCATCGGGGATCGGGCCGCAACCTCGAACCGGGTCATCCACGCCACTCGTTAGGGGATTAGGGGATGTGACCCCAACGGGCGACTTTGGTACGAAGGGGCAACCCCGTGAGTGAGGATTCCGCCCCTATGCGTCACGTTCTCGGCATCGACATCGGCAGCACCGGCATCGCCGCTGCCGTGTGCCGCGGCGTGGGTGAGAGCTGGTCGGAGCCGGTGGCCGTGCCGCCGGTCGAGTCGATCCTGCACGTCGCGCCGGACGCCACCGTGTCGGTCGGTGCGGAGGCGCTGCGGCAGTCGGTGACGGAGCCCGACCGGACGGCGCGCGGGTTCCTGCGCCGCGTCGGTGATGACGTACCGTTCTTGCTCGGTGACGAACTGTATACGGCGGAAGCGCTCACCGCAGCCGCCGCCGGCTGGGTCGTGGACCAGGTCGCCGCCGAGGAAGGCGAGCCGGCCGAGCGGATCGCGGTCACCCACCCGCCGAGCTGGGGCACCTACCGGCGCAAGCTGCTGCTCGACGCCCTGCACGCGGCCGGGCTCCCGCCCGCCATGCTCCTGCCCGCGCCGGTCGCCGCCGCGGAGGGTCACCTCGCGCGCGAGCGGATCGACCCGGGCACGCTGGTCGGGGTGTGCCGGATAGGCGGCGAGCACACCGACCTGGCCGTTCTGCACCGCGGTCCCACCGCGTTCGAGCTGGTCACGCACGCCGAGCCGGCGGAGCCGGTGTCCGGCAAGGTGCTCGACGACCTGCTGTTCGACCACGTCCGCGACCGGTGCGGCGAGGTAGCGCCGTCGGCGTTGCGGCTGGTGTGCACCGAGGCGAAGGAACGGCTGTCCGTGCTGCCCGAGACGGAGATCGGGCCGGTGCGGGTGACGCGTGCCGAATTCGACCGGCTGGCGCGCCCGGGCTTGCTCGCCACGCTGGAACCGCTGCGCCGGTACGAGCGGCTGAGCGCCGTGCTGCTCGTCGGCGGCACGGCCGCGGTCCCGCTGCTGGCCGACCTGGTCGTCGGGCTGACCGGCTGCCGCGCGGTGACCGAGCCGGAGCCGGCCACCGCGGTCGCGCGCGGCGCGGCCCTGGTGGCGCGGCTGGCGGAGGGCGCGGCCGTCGAGTCGACCGCGCTCGTGCCGAAGGTGACCGGCTTTCCCGACCTGGAACCCGAAGACGTGTACGACGACGAACCCGTTCCGCCGCGGCCGCCCGTCGTACTGACTCCGCTCGAACCGCCCCGTCGCCGGTTCGTGCCATCCCGCCGCGGCGGCTCCCGAAGCGAGGACGACGAGTGATCCTGCTGGACGAACCCACCGAGCGGGTCTGCGCGGCGATCAAATCCGGTCAGCTCGCACCGGTCCGCCTCGCGATCGTGGCACCCGGCGGTTACGGCAAGACCGCCGTGCTCGGCCACCTCACCGGTGCGCCGGGCGTGCGCCTGGTCGACGACGCCCACCTGCTCACCGACACCGAACTGTCCGAAGTGGCCGGTCAGCTCGACGACGACACGACGGGGCTGGTCATCGCGGCCCGCCCGCACCCCCGCCCCGCCGCGCTCAACCAGGTGCTCGGCCGGCTGACCGGGCAGCTGGTGCTGCGGCCGTTCGACCGGCCGCGCACCGAGACGTTCCTGGCCGGGGCCGGGCGCCCGCTGCAGGCCGACGCCGTGCTGGCGCAAACCGGCGGCGTCCCCGGGTTCGTGCGTCTGCTGGCCGCCGGTGACGGCGAGCTGGTCGCCGCGTTCCGGCACGAGCTGGACCAGGCGGGCGAGGACACGTTGTGTTACCTGCTGGCGATTGAAGCCGGCGCGGATCCCGACCTGCTCGCCGCGCTGAACCTGCCCGCAGCCACCGCGGAAGCCGTGCGCGCCACCGGCTTCCTGGGACCGGACGGCCGGTTGCTGCCGGTCGCGGCACGGGCGCTGCGGGAGCTGGTGCCGGCCGATCGGCGGATCGCGTTGCGGCTGCGGCTCATCCGGCGCCAGCTGGACCGGGGCGGCCCGGTGCTGAGCCTCGTCCGGCCGCTGATCGGGACCGGGGTGACCGGGACGGACGTCGCGGCGGCGTTCGAGGTGGCCGCGGGCGAGGCGACGCGGGAACCGGCCCTCGCCGCCCGGTTGTACGAGGCGGCGGTGCGCGCGGGCCGTCCGACCGCCGCGGTCGGATCCCGCTGGGCGGAGGCGGTCGCGCGCGCCGGGGACTTCGACACCGCACTACAGCTGGCCGACCAGGTGATCGCCTCGGACGACGCCGCGGACCGGGCCGAGGGCGCGCAGGTGGCGGGTGCCGCGCTGGCCCACCGCGGCCAGCTGGCGCGCAGCGCGGAGCTGTTCCAGTGGTCGGGCACCGCGGCGGCCCGGTGCTTCGCGGTGATCGGGCTGACCGGGTCCGGACGGCTGGCCGAGGCGGAGAAGTTGCTGGCCGGGTCCGAGGTGGACGGCCCGCCGACCCTGCTCGCCGGGGCGGTGTCCTCCGCCGCGACGGGCGTGCTGGAGTCGGTGACCGGCCAGCCGACGGTCGCACTGTCCACTTTGATCCGGTCGGCCGAGATGCTGGCACCGGTGTCGGACCGGGTGCTGCTGCCGGACAGCCCGGCCGCGCTCGGCGCGCTGGTGGCGTTGCATTGCGGTGAGGCGGCGATCGCCGAGCCGTTGCTGGAGCGGGCGATCTCGTCCGGCGTGCTGGTGCCGCGGCACCGGTTGCTGCTGGCGTGGATCGCGATGCTCCGCGGCGACGAGGAGGGCGCGAACGCTCAGCTGCGCTCGGCCGGGGAGAAGCTGTCCCCGCGGGACTGGCTGTTCGCGGTCGGGTTGCGGGTCGGGCTGGCACGCCGGGCCAGTGACCTGGCGGGGCTGCGGCGGATCTGGATCCAGGCCCGGGAAGCCGTGGTCCGGCATCCGGTGGACCTGTTCACGTTCCTGCCCTTCGGCGAGTTCGAGGTGGCGGCGGCGCGGCTCGGCGAGCGGGACCGGCTGGCGCCGCACCTGCGGCAGGCGCGGGAGTTGCTGGCCGGGCTCGGTGATCCGCCGTTGTGGGCGAGCGCGCTGCACTGGAGCGGACTGCACGCGGCGGTGATCGCCGAGCAGCCGGAGGAGGCGGCGTCGCACGCCTCGGCGCTGGCCGACGCGGCGGTGGCGGGTCCGTACTTCGCGACGATCGCCCGTGCGGCCGGGTGCTGGCTGAAGGTGCTCGGTGGCGAGGTCGACGCGGTCGAGGTCGAGTCGGCGGCCCGCGACCTGCACGGTGTCGGCCTGTGCTGGGACGGCGCGCGGTTGGCCGGCCAGGCGGCGATCCGGACGTCCGACCGCAAGGCGATGCTGACCCTGCTCGACTGCGCCCGGGTGCTCCAGGGCCGCCCAGGCCGGGAAGCGGTGGAGCACACGGGCGGGGCGCGGCTGAGCGAGCGGGAGCGGCAGGTCGCGGAGCTCGTGGTCGCCGGACTGACCTACAAGCAGATCGGCGACCGGCTGTTCATCTCCGCGAAGACCGTGGAGCACCACGTGGCGCGCATGCGGCAGCGCCTCGGGGCGTCCAGCCGCGGTGAGCTGCTGGCCGAGCTGCGGGAGATCGTGCAGGTGGCGTCCTAGCCGAGCGCCGCGACCACCGCCGGCCCCGCCTCAGCGAACCACCTGCACGGTGTCCCCGCTGGACAGCGAGCTGAAGAACTTCTCCGACGCGCTGGTCGACAGGTGGATGCAGCCGTGCGAGTACCGGGACAGGCTGCCCTGGTGGAAGGCGACGCCGGGCTGGAAGAAGACGGAGTTCGGCATGGGCGCGTCGAACTCGCGGCTGTGGTAGTCCTTGACCTTGCTGGAGACGCGGAAGGTGCCGACCGGGGTCGGGTGGCTCGCCATGCCGGGCATGATCTGCACCGGCCCGTAAACGATCTGGCCGTCGTGGAGGAGCCACGCCTTGCGCGCCGAAAGGTCGACGCAGGCGTCGACGGTGGCGGCGCACGGGACGCCCGCGGCCTGCGCCTCCTGGGTGGGTGCCGGCTTCTTGGGGGTGCTCGTGGGACTGGACGACCTCGAGGGGCTGCTGGAGGGGGTCGCCCGGCTGCTGCTGGAAGCCGGAGCGGACGAGGTGCTCGACGGCGGGGTGGTGGTCGTCGTCGAAGCGGTGGCGGCGACCTGCTGCAGACCGGCGGCCTGCTCGGAGGCACTGCCACACGCGGCGAGCACCAGCACGGCCGCCGCGGCGGACACAGCCAGCATGATCTTCTTGACGGTCACGGTTCGTCCCCCAGATTCTGATGATCTATACGTGTGGGTAGACGCCCGCCCCGGCGGCGAGGTTGACCGCTGCACGTCACGATCTCGTTTCAGGGTCCGGTGCAGCCCGCCGCCGACGGCCTGCCTCGCCGCGGCACCCCGAGCGGCCGCTCCGCCCTTCCGCGGGCGCGGATCGGGCACGATGGCCTCATGCGCTACGTCATCGTCGGAGCGGGCGCGGTCGGCTCGACCGTCGCCGCTCAGTTGCACCTCGCCGGAATTCCGGTCGTGCTCATCGCCCGCGGCGAGCACGGCGCCAGGATTCGCCGGGACGGGTTGCGGTACTTCCGGCCCTCGGGCGAGCAGCTCGTGCGGGTGCCCGTCGCCGCGAGCGCGGAGGAGGTCGAGCTCGCCGCGGACGACGTCCTGGTCGTGGCCACGAAGACCCAGAACACCGAGGAGGTCCTCCAGGAGTGGTCGTGGCGGCAGGCCGGCTCCGGCGTGGCCGCCGACCTGCCGGTCGTGATGCTGCAGAACGGGCTGGAGAACGAGCGAGCAGCGCTGCGCCGGTTCGCCACCGTGTTCGGCGCGTCACTGTGGATGCCGACGTCCTACGTGGAGCCGGGGGAGGTCTGCGCCCAGGGCGCCGAGCAGCCGGGCATCCTCTGGCTGGGGCAATTCCCGTCCGGTGACGATCCGCGACTCACGGCGATCGCCGCCGACCTGCGGGCTGCGGACTTCGGCGTGCAGATCGTGCCGGACCTGCTGCGCTGGAAGGCGGGCAAGCTGCTCGCCAACCTCGGCAACGCGGTCGACGCCCTGTTCGGCCGCGAAGAGCGCACCAGACGGCTCGGCAAGGAACTCCGCAACGAGGGCCGCCGCGTGCTCGCCGCGGCCGGGATCGATCCGGTCGATCTTCGCGAAGCATCCGAAATAGACACCTCCGTCGCTGATCCCGCACCGATTCCCGGGCGTCCTCGTGTCGGCAGCTCGACCAGGCAGAGCCTGGCCCGCGGCACCGGCTCGGTGGAGGGCGATTTCCTCAACGGCGAAATCGTCCTGCTCGGGCGGCTGCACGGGGTGCCGACGCCGCTCAACGCCGCGTTGCAGCGACGTCTTGCGCTGGCCGCCGCGCGCGGTGAAGCTCCTGGTTCCGCCGACCTCGCCGACATCGACCTGCCCCGGCCGCCGGTGCTCATCAGCGCTGACGAACTCCAGCGGCAGCTCGGCTCGGCGGCTCCGCCCGTCCTGCTGGACGTCCGCTGGGCGCTCGGTGACCCGAACGGGCACCGTCACTACCTCGACGGTCACCTGCCTGGTGCGGTGTACGTGGACCTCGACACCGAGCTCGCCGGCCCGCCGTCACCCGCCGACGGACGACACCCCCTGCCGGACATCGAGGCCCTCCAGGCAGCGGCCCGCCGCTGGGGCATCCGCGAAGACTCGTCCGTCGTCGCCTACGACAACAGCGGGAACCTCGCCGCCGCCCGTGCGTGGTGGCTCCTGCGGTGGGCCGGAGTCGCGGACGTCCGGCTCCTCGATGGCGGGCTCGCCGGGTGGGGCGACCGGCCGCTGGAGACCGGCTTCGGCCGCCCGCCCGAGCCGGGTGACGTCGTGCTCAAGCCCGGTCACCTGCCCGTTCTCTCCATCGACGAGGCCGCCGTATTGCCTGCGCGGGGCACGTTGCTCGACGCGCGGGCGGGCGAACGCTACCGCGGCGAACAGGAGCCGGTCGACCCGCGGGCCGGTCACATCCCCGGCGCTGTCAGCGCGCCGACCGGGGACAACCTCGCCGCCGACGGCCGTTTCCGGTCACCCGCCGAACTGGGCGCCCGCTTCCGCGAACTCGGCGCCGCCGATGGCCCGGTCGCCGTCTACTGCGGCTCGGGCGTGACCGCATCACACGAGATCGCGGCACTGGCCGTCGCGGGGATCGACGCCGCGCTGTACCCCGGTTCGTGGTCCCAGTGGTCGAACCAGCCCGACCGTCCCGCGGCGACCGGGCCGAACCCCTAGGCCGAGGTGTCCGCGTGCCGCTCCGGCTGGTTGCCTCGTGCGGCCGGCACCAGCCTGAGCAGCGCGTACGCCGTCCCGGACACCACCAGCCCCACGTAGTACGCCAGATCCGCGCCATGGGCGGCGGCCGCTACCGGCCCCGTGAACACACTGGTGTTCATGAACGGCACGACCGACGCGCACCCGAGCAGGAACGCGACCAGGGCCGGCCACCCCGGCTGCGTCGCAGCCGCTTCCGTCAGCACGTCGAACCGCCTGCCCCGCCGCGTCCGGCTCCACCAGTCCAGGACGACGACCCCGACGAACGGCGGGATCCAGTAACCGATCACCAGCAGCACGTCCTCGAACTTCGACGCCAGGTCGCCGCCGTGCATCCACATGATCAGCGCGAACGCGATCACGGTCACCACAACGGCCGACACCGGTCGCCGCAGCCGCACGCCGATCGTCTGCAGCGCGAGCGAGCCGCTGTAGTCGTTCATGGCGTTCGACGAGATCGCGGTCAGCGCAATCACGACCAGTGCGACCGTGCCCAGCACCCCACCACCGAGCAGGGTGCTGATCCCTTCCGTGGTCTGGCTGCTGATCATTGCCCCGGCCGCGAGCCCGATTGCCTCACCCCATCCGAAGGACAGGGTGAGCCCGAGCAGCGTGTACACGAACGCCTGCGGACGCGACGTCGTCGACGGCAGGTACCGGCTGAAGTCCGACGCGTAGCTCGCCCACGAGATCGACAGGCTCAAGGCGATGGTGCTGAACAGGACAAACGCCCCGGCGAGGTCGCCGCCGGACACCGAGTCGGAGGTCACGACCGGATGGCCGCCGACCAGCTTCACCGTCAGGACCACGAAGAACACCGCGGTCACCGCCGTCATCACGGCCTGCACCCGGTGGATCACCTCGTACCCGAGGACGCCCACGGCACACTGCAGCAGCAGGATGACCGCCACCGCGAGCCAGAACGGCATGCCGCTCAGCTGGGCGAGCGCCTCGCCGCCGAACAGCCCGACCAGCGCGTCCCACGCGATCGAGTTGAACCACTGCACGAGGCCGGGCAGCGCCACGGTCCGGCGGAACGGCAACCTCGCCATCGGCAGCTGCGCCGTCCCGGTCACCGGTCCCCACGTCGCGAGGTAGGCGACCGGTACGGCGCCGATGACCGTGCCCAGCAGCAACGCCACCAGTCCGGTTCCGAACCCGAGCCCGAGCGCGCCGCCGAGGGCGCCCGAGAACACAGCGGTCATCGTGAGGTTGGGGGCGAAGAACACCGTGAGCAGGCGCACCGGCCGTCCGAATCGGTTCCCGGCCGGCACCGGCATGATCCCGTGGGATTCGAGCACGAGATCGCCGGACCTGGTCGGCATCCGCCCGCCGAACACGTCCGCGGTCAACCCTGTCCTGTCCATACGCTTCACGGTCTCACAGCACGGTCAGTCACCACCCCTTCCTGGTAGTTGTAGACGTATGCGCCTGCGTCCGAGCACCTCGCACTGGGGAGCCTTCTCCGCGGCCCCGGACGAGGACGGGAATCTCGAGGTCGTCCCGCACCCCGCGGATCCCGCACCCTCACCGTTGCTCGGCAACCTCCCCAGCGCCCTGACCGATCCCACGCGGGTCGCGGCGCCCGCCATCAGGCGCGGCTGGCTGGAGCGCGGCCCTGGCCCCGACCCCAGGCGCGGGGAGGACGAGTTCGTCGAGGTCGGCTGGGACCACGCCCTCGACCTCCTTGCGGCCGAGCTCCTGCGGGTGCGGACCGAACACGGCAACGAGGCGATCTACGGCGGCTCCTACGGCTGGTCGAGCGCAGGGCGGTTCCACCACGCCCAGAGCCAGCTCCATCGCTTCCTCAATGCCTTCGGGGGGTTCACCTCCTCCCGCAACACCTACAGCACAGGCACCAGTGCGGTGGTGCTTCCGCACATCGTCGGCAGTGCCGACGACGTTCTGCGCAACGGGTCCAGCTGGCCGACGATCGTGGCGAACACCGAACTCCTCGTGGCCTTCGGTGGCGTCCCCGAGAAGAACGTCTTCGTCACCCCCGGCGGGGTCACCCGGCACCACACCCCGGGTTTCCTCGCCCAGCTGGCCGAGCGGAACGTCGAGGTCGCTCTCGTCAGCCCGCTCCGCGCGGACCTCCCCGGGCAACTCGATGCGCAGTGGTACCCCATCCGCCCCGCGACCGATACAGCACTCATGCTCGCGCTCGCCCACACCCTCGTCACGGAAGGGCTGCACGACCGGCACTTCCTCGACCGCTACTGCACTGGCTACGCACAGTTCGAGCGTTACCTCCTCGGATCGGACGACGGGGTGCCGAAGGATGCCGCCTGGGCCGGCGGCCTGACCGGCATCCCCGCGGCGCACATCGTCGACCTCGCCCGCCGTATGGCGAGACGCCGCACCTTCATCACCGTCACGTGGAGCCTGCAACGCATCGAGCACGGCGAGCAGCCGGTGTGGGCAGCCATCGCCCTGGCCGCCATGCTCGGCCAGATCGGTTTGCCCGGTGGTGGCTTCGGGCACGGCTACGGCTCGATGGGTGACACCGGTGACATCGGCCCGGACTTCCGGGTGCCCCACCTTCCGCAGGGAATCAACCCCGTCAAGCAGTTCATCCCCGTCGCCAGGATCGCGGACATGCTCCTGAACCCGGGGACGCGCTACCAGTACGACGGCGCGGAACGCACCTACCCGGACATCCGTCTCGTCTACTGGGCGGGCGGCAATCCCTTCCACCACCACCAGGACCTCAACCGGCTGCGGAAGGCTTTCACCCGGCCGGACACCGTCGTTGTCCACGATCCCTTTTGGACTTCTTCCGCGCGTCATGCCGACATAGTCCTGCCCAGCACCACGGCTTTGGAACGGGAGGACTTCGGCGCTGGACGCCGTGACACCCACCTCGTCGCGATGCACCGAATCGCCGAACCGCGTGCGCAAGCCCGCGACGACTACGCGATCCTGGCCGGCCTAGCCGCCCGCCTGGGCATCGAGGATGCGTTCACCGAAGGCCGGACCGCGCGCGAGTGGCTTCGCCACCTCTACGGTACGTGGCGGGACAACCTGGCACACAAGGGAATTCATGTACCGTCCTTTCCGGATTTCTGGGAGGCGGGTGGGTTCCAGCTGCCGAACGACGAGTCCGATCGAACCTTGTGGGCCGACTTCCGAGCCGACCCTGTGACGCATCGGCTCCCGACCCCGAGCGGAAAAATCGAAATCACGTCCGCGCGGGTGGCGTCGTTCGGGTACGACGACTGTCCCGGCCACCCGGTGTGGCTGGAGCCCGTCGAGTGGCTCGGCGGCGAGCGCGCCAGCCGCTTTCCGCTGGTCCTCATCGCGAACCAGCCCCATGCGCGCCTGCACAGCCAGCTCGATGTCGGCGCGGTCAGCCAGGCGGCGAAGGTCGCCGGCCGTGAGGCGGTCCGGCTGCACCCCGCGGACGCTGCGCGTCGAGGCATCGGCGATGGGGACCTGGTGCGGGTCTTCAACGAGCGCGGGGCGTGCCTGGCGGGAGCCGTGCTCACCCCGGATCTCCGACCCGGCGTGGTGCAACTGCCGACGGGCGCCTGGTTTGATCCCCAGGGGTCGCTGTGCGTCCACGGCAACCCCAACGTGCTGACCGCCGATCGGCCATCGTCCCAGCTGTCGCAAGGATGCACGGGGCAACATGTGCTCGTCGAAATCGAGCGTTTCGCGGGCGAGCCACCAGGCATTTCGGTGACGCGGCCACCGGTCATCTCGCGTGCTCGCGAGATGTAGGTCTTTGTCGTGCGCGAAAGATGCTTCATGATCGCTCCTTGCTGCGATTTCCGTTGTGGGGCAAGGAAGGTTCGGCACTGGATCCGTGGTGCCATCGACGACAGTACACCACGAATCGAAAGCGTGTTCTAGTCCGATCGATCGATTCTCCAGGAATATCTGCCTTTTGGTAGATGGCGTGCGCGCGCCCTTTCCTGCATTCTCGGTTCGTCACCGACATGGAAAAGGGGAGGGTCGATGAACACGACCACGGGCATCATCCGGCGCGGAGGGCTCGACATGGGCTGGCCGGTTCCGGTTCTCGGGGCCCTGTGCGCCGTTCTGGTTGCGATGCCGGTGGCCTCGGCGCCCGAGACCGTGTCCGCGCTGTCCGTTCTCCTTGCGGCGATGGGAACAGTGCTGTACCGCCGCCGGCCGCCCCTGGTCATCGTGGCCGCTTCCGTTGCTGCTTCCGCCATCTCGGTCCTGGTTACCGTCGCGTGCGGCGGGCGCGCCGAAGAGGGCGCGGCCGCGTGGCTGTTGCTGGAGACCGTGTTCCTGTTGTGTCTCCTCGTCCAATCGGTACGGCGGCTTCGGATCGCACTTGTGCTGCCAGCTGCCGGAATGCTGGTGAGCGCGGTGGTGCTGGCACCGCTGAGGCTTGGGGCGGCGGCTCGTGCGTCCCCGGCGGCGGCTTCCGTTCTCGCATGGAGTTTCGGCTGCGGCCTGCTGGCCGCGTGCGCCGTCGCCATCGGTCTGTATCTGCGATCGCTCGACGAAGCGCGTGAAGAGTCGGCCCGCGCGGCACGGCGGGAGCAAAGCCTGCAACTCGCCCGGGAGTTGCACGACTGGCTCGGCCATGAGGTGACGGGCTTGGTGCTGGAAGCGCAGGCCGCGCGGCTCGCGGGACGGCCGGCCGGAGAGGTGGAGCATGCCTTACGGCGGATCGAAGAGGCCGGAGTGCGCGTTCTCGACTGTGTTGACAACGCGCTGTGCTGGCTGCGTGCGGGAGGGGAAGTGGCCGCGACGACGGGCGGTGGCCGATCGATGGCCATTACGGACCTTCCGGCTCTGGTACGGCGATTCGAAGGCCTCGGGTCGATCGGCGTCGTGCTGAACCTGGACGAACGCGCGCGGGAGGTCGGCCCCGATGTGGCGGCCACGGTCTATCGCGTCGTACTCGAAGCGTTGACCAACGTCCGGCGTCACGCCCCGGCAGCTCGGGAGGTGTCGGTGGAGGTCCGTCGAAACGCCGGTCACCTGATCGTCCGGGTGGTGAACGATGGCGTGCGGCGGCAGGGGTTGCTCAAGCGTGGGCGCGCCGGTGGCAGTGGACTGGACGCCCTGATGCAACGGGTCGCTGCCCTGGGCGGGAAGTCCTGGGCGGGGCGGGTGGGATCGGCCGGGTGGGCGGTCCACGTAGTTGTTCCGGTCGCCGTATGACAGCCGTCCGGATCCTCGTCGCGGACGATCAGGAAGTGGTTCGGCGGAACCTGCGGCGCATCCTGGAGGCTGAAGCCGACTTCGAAGTGGTGGGTGAGGTCGCGGACGGCGAGTCGGCTGTGCAACAGGCCCGCACGCTGAAGCCGGACGTGGTGCTGGTGGATGTCCGGATGCCGCGACGGGACGGGCTGGCCGTCACCCGTGCGCTCGCCGGGCCCGAGGTGGCGGAACCGATGAAGGTAGTGGTGATCACCACGTTTGATCTCGACGAGTATGCGTATACCGCACTGCAGAACGGCGCCTGCGGGTTTCTGCTCAAAAGGTCAGGGCCGCGGCTCCTGGTCGAAGGTGTTCGTGCTGCGGTGTCCGGTGGCACATTGGTCAGCCCGCAGATGACCCTGAGCCTGCTCCGGTTGTCCGGGCGACCGCCCTGCCGCGGCCGCCGTTGGACAGTGTTATCGGGACGCGAACGGGACATCGTCCGTCTCGTCGCCCAGGCGAAGACCAACCCGGAGATCGCGCAGTCACTCGGAATCACGGCTGGGACGGTGAAAACGCATTTGAGGAGCATCCAGCGGAAGCTGGACCTGCGTAATCGGGTCGCGATCGCCACCTGGGCGTGGGAAACCTGCGAGGAGAGTGAGGTGGGAAGTCGAGAAGTAACAACAAGTCGAGTGTTCGAGGCGGAACGATGATCACCCAGCGCACGATCGTCTGCTTGATCGTCACCCGATGGAGTTGTCTTTTTCCATGATCGGGGAAAGAGAGAGTCTGTCGGCATCTGAGAAGTCATCGCGCTGGTAGTTTTTGGCTCAGCCGCAGCCGACTCTGTGGGGGGTCGAGTGACGTCAGGCGAGAGCGGCGAAGTACTGGGGAAGGTCAACGCCATGCCGATGGAGAGTGTTGATGGCGCGCACAGTTCTGCGTGACAGGTCGAACGACCTCGTGCGGAGCGTGCAGCTGGCAGACCGCACGGGCATCATCGCTGCCAGCGCGCCGAAGCCGGTCGAGCGGTCCCGGGACCGCCATCCGACGGTCGTCGATCTGACGGCGGTGCCAGGTCAGCTCGAGCTCGCGTTTCCTTGGCAGACGGTCGCGCAGGCGCGGGCGGGCGAGGAGCGTAGGTTGCTCCGCCGGGGCCGCCGGAACCTGATCGTGGCTGCTGCCGCCGTCGTGCTGATGGGCGTCGGCTGGGTCGGTGGCGACACGTTCGGCTTCGCCGACGACCCGGACCCGACGCCGGCGGTCGCGGTAGGGGCCATGCCGGAGGATCGGCCCGCCGAGCCGGTACAGCCGACTCCTAGCGCGAGCCCTGCTCCCCAGCTGCCGACGTCGACCACCCGGCCGACCGCGGTGCCGCCGTCGACGACGGGCACGACCCCGCCGGTTCGGAAGAGGGGCGCCCCCACCACGACGTCGACCTCCGACCGGTCGGAACCGCGGGTCGATCCCGTCGAGGAAACCACCACTCCGCGCGACAAGCCAATCGCGCAGTCGCTCGACGATCAGATCAAGCACTTGTTCGAGGTATGGACGCGGAACCGTTCGAGTGGCCCCGGGCAGCTGGACCGGACGTTGAGGTCTTTCGGTCCGTTCGGGCACTGAGGTACTACCCAGGCGTAACCCCAGGTGCGACCGAACGCACCGGCGAAGTAGCTGAGCGCGATCATGCGCATCACCCGGAGAACCGCGGGCGCGGCGGGCCTGACGCTCCTGCGTCAACACGCTGCACCGTCCGGCACCGTCGCACGAGCCGCTGGCGGCACCGTCGCTCGTGCGGCTCCGGGCAGGCCCCACGCGCGGCTCGGGGCGCGGCTGGTGGGCGGCTGGCGCGTGGCTCGTGGTGGATGCTGGGGAGCCGATCGCGCCGGATGTGCCCGGCGAACGCAGGATTCGCGTCGGGGACTCTGGCCGCGACCGGGCTGACACCCGATGTGGCGGATGCCGGGGCGCCGATCGGACGGGTTGCCTCGGGCGCCCGGAATCCTGGGCGGTCCGGGTGAGTGCCAGGTGTGGCGGCGGCCCGGGTTCCGTCCGGCGATGCCGTGCCTGCCGGCGCCGCGTATTGTGCCGCGCCGGTGCCCAGCGCTGGAGTAGCCACGGCGCTGCGCCCACGTGATCCGCTGAACCGGCACTCATGTGTGGTATGCCGGGCCGATGCCTGGGCTGGGTGCCGGACCGGTGCTTGAGTGTGGCCTGGCGGGCTGGCGCTCGGGTGTGGTGTGCCGGACTGGTGCTTGGGCGGGGTGCCGGACTGGTGCTTGAGCGTGGCGTGCCCGACCGGCACTCAGGTGGGGTGTGCCGGACTGGTGCCTGAGTGTGGCCTGGCGGGCTGGCGCTCGGGTGTGGTGTGCCGGACCGACGCCTGAGTCCGGGGTGCCGGACCGGTCGCTTGAGCGTGGCCTGGCGGGCTGGCGCTCGGGTGTGGTGTGCCGGACCGACGCCTGAGTCCGGGGTGCCGGACCGGTCGCTTGAGCGTGGCCTGGCGGGCTGGCGCTCGGGTGTGGTGTGCCGGACTGGTGCTTGGGCGGGGTGCCGGACTGGTGCTTGAGCGTGACGTCTCGGCCGGCGCGCGGGTGGAGCGGCGGCCGGGGTCAGACGTTGGTGATCTCGTCGATGAAGGCGTCGACGTCGAAGTGGTCGCTCTCCGCGCCCACCGGAACGAGCTCGGTGGCGGCGTCCAGGAAGCGCTCCACGTCCTCGCGCTCCATTTCCACCAAGGCGTAGCCGTCGGGGGACTCGATCTCGAGGATCAGGATGCCCTCGTCCGTCGAGAGGTCCGGGCGCACGCGCACATCGCCGATGCCGGAGCGCTCGCGCAGCCCCGTGACGAGCAGCTCCCGCGCGAACGTCCACTCCACCCAGCGGCCGTGCTCCGTGCGGAACGCGATGTTGACGGCAAACGGCTCGCTCGCCACGTACGACAGTCGAGACAGGACTGGAGCACTGGAGCCGTTGAGTGACACGAACTGGCTCTGGGTGACGGTATCGGTGTTCACGTGCCACCTCTCGCGGTCGGGGTTCGCGCTCCGGCGCGAACGGGTCGGACAGCGATGAGATGCGAGCGGCGGCGGAAAATGATGTCTCGCCGCCGACTTTCACGCGATCGGCTGCAATACCCCCGGAACCTGTAACACGCGCGGGCCACCCGATCAGCCGCCGTTCAGGGGAACGCTGAGGCCAACCTTGACGCGTTCCATGGCGACGCTCGTGGTGAAGTGCCGCACCTCACCGTTGTCGAAGAACATGCGGCGCGTGAACGCCTCGAACTCACCCATGTCCCGGCACTGCACGACCAGGATGAAGTCCGCCGACCCCGTAACGTAGTAGCACTGTTGCACAGCGGAGTCAGCGATCGCCTGCTTCCGGAACGCGTCCAGCACCTCCCGCTGCTCGCGCTCCATCTCCACCATCACGATGAAGGTCATGGTCACCCCGACCGACGACGGCTCGATCACCGCCACCTCGCGGGAGATCACCCCGGCCTGCCGCAGCCGCTTGATACGGCGCTGCACCGCGGCGGCCGAGAGCCCCACCTCGGCGCCGATCGCCTCCGCTATCGTGCGCGAGTCGTCCTGCAAGCGGCGCAGAATCTCGTAGTCGAGTTTATCCAGGTCAGGGGCGGGCACCACCGCATCGTAACCAACCGGGGTCGTGCGACGCGGCTCACGCGACCGGCACGAAGCGGACGTCACGGGCATCCTCGCCGGCAGCGAAACGCAGCAGCCGTGCCCCCGCGCTCTCCAGTGCATCCCGGTCCTTTGTGGAGATCTGGCGGAACGGCTCGATCTCCAGGGTTGCCGCGCCGCGGGCACGGTGGATGCGCCACACGCCGCCCACCATCCCGTCGAGCAGGACCGTCCCGGGAAGCACCCCGTTCGGCGCGTTGAAGACCCGCCTGCGCGCGTCCTCCGGCAGCACCCGGCTCCGGTCGGCGTGCGCGAGCAGCAGGTTGTCGAACTCCGCGATGAACCGCGGCGGCGCCGGTGTCGCCGGGTCGGGGCGCGGTGCCTCCGGCAGGTCGAACACCTCCCGGCCCTGCTCGGTCCGGAAGACACGCAGCCGGGGACGTAGCCGCTCCACCACCTCGCCCAACCGGGTCAATCCACTCCACGCCTGCACATCCGCGACACTCGCCGGCCCGAACGCTGCCAAGTAGCGCACCACCAGATCGTCCAGCGACGCGGTCCGGTCCAGCGCCCGGCCCAGCCAGTCCTCCGCCGTGGTCAGCGCCGTCCGCCCGCTTTGCCCCCACACCGCGCGTGGCGGGACCTGGACCAGCGGCAGCAGACCGCGGGCCGCGTGCGCGAGCGCCGCCGGTGGGGTGTCCGGCCAGTGCGCCGCGAGTGCCTTGCCCAGCGCCGACGGGGTCAGCGGCTCCCCGGCCAGTACGGCACGCGCCCGCTGCGCGACCGCCTCGAGGTCGAGCGGGGCCAGTGCCTTCGCATAGCTGGCGTTCGTGGCCAAGTCGCGGTCGAACAGCCGCTGCACGCACGGCCGCAACCACAGGCAGTCCTCCGCCGTCACCAGGTGCACCGTCCCCCGCATCACCGCGATCCGGACCACCTGCCGATCCAGCAGGAGCCCGCCGAGCTGCTCCGGCCGGAAGCCGTGCAGCCGCGACCACAACCCGTAATACGGTGGCCACGGGGCCTGCGCCTGCAACCCGCACAGGTGACGGACGGCCTCGAGCGGGGTGGCCTTCGCCCGGCGCAACAGCAGTTGACGAGCGAGAAGGGCCCGGTTCAAGGCCCGCGGGCTCAGTGTCTCCGGCATGGGCGAACCCTAGAACGTACCGGTGACAGTTCTTGTCCGCGTAGTCCTTCCGGGCTCCACTTATGTGACCTGGAACACAACTGACCGGTCTACCCAGGGGTAGCCCCTACAAGTGTTCCATGCATGAAGGACACCACGCGGTCCTTGCCGGCCTGGGAGCCTGGCTGCCGCCGCGGGTGGTGGACAACGACGACCTCGCCCGGCGCCTCGACACCTCCGACGAGTGGATCCGCACCCGGACCGGCATCCGGGAACGCCGCATCGCCGACGCCGGCACGTCTACTGTGGACATGGCCGTCGCCGCCGGGCGCAACGCCTTGCGCAGCGCCGATTCCGAGCTGGTCGACGCGGTCGTGCTCGCGACCGCCACGCCCGACCAGCTCTGCCCCGCCAGCGCTCCGCAGGTCGCCTCGGCGCTGGGGCTCAGCGGCGTCGCCGCGTTCGACGTCAACGCGGTCTGCAGCGGCTTCATCTACGCCCTGGCCACCGCGGCGGGCCTGATCTCCGGCGGGGTGGCCGGCCGGGTGCTCGTCATCGGCGCCGACGCCTTCAGCCGCTACTGCCGTCCGGACGACCGCACCACGGTCCCGATCTTCGGCGACGGTGCCGGCGCCGTGGTCCTGCGCGCCGGGACCGCCGACGAGCCGGGCGCCCTGGGGCCGTTCGACCTGCACAGCGAAGGGGAGCACGCCGACCTGCTGATCGTTCCGGCCGGTGGCGTCAAACAGCGCCGGTCCGACGATCCGGACGACCACTACCTGACCATGCAGGGCACCGCGGTGTTCCGGCACGCCTGCGCCCGCATGGCCGAATCCGCGCGTGCCGTACTGGACCGGTCCGGGCTCGCCGTGGCGGACGTGGACCGGTTCGTCGGGCACCAGGCCAACATCCGCATCCTGCAGGCCACCGCCAAGCAGCTCGGGATGGCCGGCGACCGGGTGGTGGCCAACATCGAACGGGTCGGCAACACGAGCGCGGCGTCGATTCCGCTCGCGCTGGCCGACGCGTGCCACGACGGCCACCTCCAGCCCGGGCACCGCGTCCTGCTGACGGCGTTCGGCGCCGGGCTCACCTGGGGTTCGACGCTCCTGACCTGGCCCGACGTCAAACCGGGCGGCGACGCCTAGTTCGTCCAGGTCTCCGTGGGCGTGTCCCGGCCGCGGAGCTGGATCGCCTTGTGCCGGGACCACTGCGCCTGCTCGCCCGGTGACGCCCGCGACCGGATCGTGTCGCTGGCCAGGATGCGGCCGGACACGTGCTTCGCGTGCTCGGTCAGCCGTGCGGCTTCGTTCACCGCGTCGCCGATGACCGTGTATTCCAGGCGGCTGCGGCTACCGAGCTGCCCGGCGAACACCGGACCGCAGGCGACGCCGATGCCGAGGTCCAGCTCACCCTCCTGACGCACGGCGTCCCGGATGGCGCGCGCCGCGGACAGCGCTGCGGTGGCCGGGTCCGACAACCGGGTCGGCGCGCCGAACACACACAACGCGGCGTCGCCCTGGAACTTGTTCACCAGCCCGCCCCGCGCGTCGACCGCCGACACCACGCTGTCGAACAACCGGTTGAGCTTGCGGACGATCTCCTCGGGCGGCAGCCGGTAGGCCAGGGCGGTGGAATCGACGACGTCGACGAACAACGCCGCGACCTCCCGCACGTCGCCGCTCAGGGACACGCCGTGTTCGAGCGCGTGCCGGGCGACGTCCATGCCGACGTGCCGCCCGAACAGGTCCCGCAACCGGTCCTGTTCCCGCAGCCCGGTGACCATGCTGTTCACCGACACCTGGAGCGAGCCGATCTCGCTCGCGTCGTCGACCCGGACGGTGACGTCCTTGCGGCCGCGCGCGATGAGCCCGACGGCCATCCGCAACCGGCGCAGCGGCGCGGCGACCGCCCGGGCCAGGAGCGCCGTGCCGATCGCGCCGGAGAGCAGGCCGACGATCGAGAGCATGATCAGGCTCGCGGTCTGGTCGGCCTTGCCGATGTTCGGTGGCGCGGCGACGATCAGCACGCCGAGCAGCGGGACACCGCTCGCCACCGCCCAGGTGATGACGAGCCGGGACAGGACGCTCACCGACACCGCGTTCCGCGGCGGGCTCACCTCGAGCGCGCGGATCAGGATCGGGCGCGCGACCCATTCCGCGGCCAGGTACATCAGGCCGACGGTGAGCAGCCCGCCGAGCCCGACGGCGAGCGTCACCCCCACGGTGTCCAGGACGGACCCGAGGACGTTGGTGAGCGAGCCCAGGATGATCGTGCCGCCGAGCCACAGGCTCCCGCTGACCAGGGCGAGGTCACGGGGCAGCCGCAGCGCGCGGCGTGCTTCCGGCGGCGTGGGGCGGCGGCCCTGGAAGAACCACACCGCGGTGCGCCGGTGCAGGATCGCCGACCACGCCGAGCCGACGAGCACCGAGAGCAGCACGTACGCGCCCGCACAACTGAGCAGGACCCAGTTGCGGTCGCCCATGTCCGCGGGGATGCCCTGGAGGAACAGCAACAGCCCGACGGCCGCGGCACCGCAGACACTCGACCCGACGCCGAGCGTCACGAACCCCAGCCCGGTGCGCAGCGCCACGCGGAACTTCGCGAGCTGGGCGAACTTCGGCACGATGGTGATCGTATTGCGCCCGGGGCGGAGGCCGCGTCGTCGCCGCTCGGTGGGCGGCGGCTTGTCCGGATGGCCCGCCGGTGGCGTCAGGAGGCGCGCTTGCGGGACCGGCCCGGCCGGGCATTCCGGACGGCTTTTTCCAGCTCGGCGCGGTTGAGTTTGGACCGGCCCTTGATGTCGAGCTCCCGGGCCATCCGGTCCAGCTCGGCCTTGCTCAGCGACGACAGGTCGGGGTCGGCCGGCTTCCGGGAGCTCCGCTTACCGGAACCCGTGCCCGACTCCGAACGCTTGCTCGATCCGCTGTTCTCGCGCGACTCGGCGGACGAACGAGACCCACCGGAGGAACCCTTCCGGCGCTCGACGCTGCGGGACAGCGCTTCGAACAGATCCACGACCTTCGTCGGCTCCGACGGCGGCTCCTCGACGCTCACCGTGCGCCCGGCCTTCTTGTCGTCGATCAGCTTGAGCACCCGCTCGTTGTACTGGTCGTGGTAGTCGTCCGGACGCCAGTCGTCGGCCATCGAGTCCACCAGCGCGATCGCCATCTCGAGTTCACGCCCGCGCGGGGAAGCCTTTTCCGGCAGCTTCGTCAGCTCCTTCGCCGGGTCCCGCACGTCCTCGGCGAACAGCAGCGTGTCCAGCACCAGCACACCGTTGCCCGCGCGAACCGCCGCGATGTGCTCCTTGCCGCGCATCACGAACCGCGCGATGCCGGCCTTGTTCGTCTCCGCCATGGCCTGCATCAGCAGCCCGTACGCGCGGCCGAACTCCTCCTTCGTCGGCGCGAGCCAGTAGCTCTTCTGGAAGTACAGCGGATCGATCTCGCCCAGATCGACGAACGACTCGATGTCGATCGACCGCGATCGCCCTGGCGCGATCTGGTCCAGCTCCTCCTGCTCGACCAGCACGTAGTCGCCGTCGCCGAGGTCGTAGCCCTTCACGATGTCCTCGTAGGGCACCTCCTCGCCGGTCCGCTCGTTCACGCGCTTGTACCGGATCCGGTCCGACGTCCCCCGCTCGAACTGCCGGAAGTGCACGGTGTGGTCCTCGGTGGCCGAGTACAACTCCACCGGCACCGTCACCAGCCCGAAGTTGATCGCACCGCTCCAGATCGCCCGCACCATCACGCCTCCCGAGTCAGCCGGTCCAGTGCCTTCGCCGCCGAACCCGCCCGCACACCCACATCCCGCCACGGATCGGCCTTGCGCGCCAGCCGACGGGGACCCGGCGCAGGTCGAACCCGTCCGGCGAGACCCGGGCCGGACAGAACACCTTCCCGGGCCGGGACACCTCGATCGCGGCGGGATTCACGGCTGCTCCCGGACGACCTCGGCAGCCGGTTTGTCGTCCCGCACACCGAGGAACCGGGGATGCCGCAGTTTGCCGTCGCCGGTCCACTCGGAGAACCGGACCTGCACGACCAGTTCCGGCGCGACCCAACGCGGCCCGCGTTCGGGAACCCGCTCGCCGAACGGCGAGCGCGGGCGCTCGAGCGCGGTGAGGCGCTCAATCAATTCCCGCAGCGTGGTCTCGGTGTAGCCGGCGCCGACCTTGCCCGCGTACCGCAGCCGGCCACGTTCGTGGTACCCGACGAGCAGCGCCCCGAAGCCGGTCCGCGCACCACCCGGAGCGCTGAACCCGCCGACGACGAACTCCTGCTCCTTGACGCACTTGAACTTCAGCCAGTCGGTCGTCCGCCCGGACCGGTACGGCGCGTCGGCGCGCTTGGCGATCACGCCTTCCCAGCCGTGCGCACAGGCGTAGCCGAAGTACTCCTCGCCCGAGGTGTTGCGGTGGTTGGCGTACCGCAGCGGCCCGCCCCAGTCGAACGCCCTGCGCAACAGCTGCTTGCGCTGCCGCAGCGGCAGGCCCGTCGTGTCCTGGTGGTCGAAGGCCAGCAGGTCGAACAGGTACAGGTACACCGCGACCCCGGTGGCCTCGATGCGCCGCCGGTCGGCGAGGTGGATGCGCTGCTGCAGCCGCGCGAAGCTGGTCTGTTTGCCGTCGAACGCGACGATCTCACCGTCGGCGACGAAGGAGGAGGCGCCGCGATCCGCGAGCGCCTCCCCGAGCTCCGGGTAGCCGGAACTGATGTCGTTGTGGTTGCGCGACCACAGCACCGGAGCACTCCCGTCCCGGGCGCAGATCGCGCGGACCCCGTCGAGCTTGCGCTCGAACAGCCAGTTCTCGCGCGAGAACGGCTGCTGGGTCAGCGTCGCCAGCATCGGCGCGCGCCACCCGGGATCTGCCATGATCGGCGGTTACCCTGCCAAACGCGAGGCAAAACCGCAGGTCAGAGCTCGCCGTCCGACTCGGTGAGTCCGTCGCGCAGCCGTTGCAGGGTGCGCGCGAGCAGCCGGGACACGTGCATCTGCGACACGCCGATCCGCTCCGCGATCTGGGTCTGGGTCATGTTGTGCACGAACCGCAGGCCGAGGATCTTGCGTTCCCGTTCGGGCAGGTCCTGGATCAGCGGCAGCAGCGCCTCGTGGTTCTCCACGCCCTCCAGGCCCGCGTCCTCCTCGCCCAGCGTGTCGCCGAGCGCGAGGTTCTCGGTGTCCCCGGACAGCACCTCGTCCAGCGACATCGAGTGGTAGGCGTTGCCCGCCTCCAGCCCCTCGTAGACCTCGTCCTGGCTGACGCCGAGGTGCGCGGCGATCTCGCTCGGCGTGGGCGCGCGGCCCAGCCGCTGCGCGAGCTCGGTGCTCGCGCTGGAGATCGACAGGTGCAGCTCCTTGAGCCGGCGCGGCACCCGCACCAGCCAGCCGGTGTCCCGGAAGTGCCGGCGCACCTCGCCCATCACCGTGGGCACGGCGAAGGACAGGAAGTCCGATCCGCGGCTGGGGTCGAACCGGTCCACGGCGTTGATCAGCCCGACCGTGGCGACCTGGACCAGGTCCTCCTTCGCCACCCCGCGCCCGGAGAACCGTTGCGCGATGTGCTCGGCCAGGGGCAGGTGGCCCGTGACGAGCTCGTCGCGCAGCTCGGCGCGCCGGGGATCGTCGGCCGGCAGGCCCGCCAGCTCGTCGAACAGCGGGGTGAGGTGCCCGTATTCGTTCGACGATGTGGGTTGTGTCTGCTCGGTCCGGGAACCGGTCACGCGCCTGCCCCTGGGACGTCCACGACGACGCGTCGCTTGGCGAGTTCGATGTCCACTTGGTGGCCTCGGCCGTTCGATTTCACATGCGTGTCCACGGAGTCCGTGAGCGTGCTCAGGACCCGCCAGCCGAACGACTTGGTGCTCGGCGCGCTGCCGCTGCCGGACAGCACCGTGCCCTGGAAACGCAGTTCGTCGTCCTCGACCACGAAGCGGCAGCGCATGGTGGAGTCCGGCAGTGCCCGGGTGATCAGGGTCGAGCACGCTTCGTCCACGGCGAGCCGCAGGTCCGCGATCGAGTCCAGGTCGAAGTCGGCCCGCGTGGCCAGCGTCGCCACCACCGACCGGACGATCGGCAGGTGTGCCAGGTCGGCACCGAGCCAGAGTTCGATTTCGTTCTGCGCGCGCAAGGACGGTGGCTCCCAGTCCGTCACGTTCACCTCACCGTCGTTCGAGTGTTGCTTCGGACCCATCATGCCTCGAACGAGGGAAGTTCGCTCGGTCCGGTTACCGTCCGGAAGCTTTGTGTAGCTGGATTGATGACTGTCTCCTCACCGATGGCGCAGGATCGCGCCGAATCCTTCCACGAGCTCCTCGTCGACGTGCATCAGGTCCGCGTCCACGGCGACCGCCGCGGCGGGGACCGCCTCGTCGGCCCGGCACCGGTGGATCTCCGTCGCACCGTAGGCCCGCAGTTCCTCCTCGCCCAGCGCGATCTGCGCCGGGGTCGCTCCCGTGCACACGACGTCCGCGCCCGGGTTGCCGACCAGCAGGGTCTCCACATTGGCCTCGCGCAGCGCGGCCGTCACCGCCTCGAGCCCTTGCACGGCAAGGCCGTCCGGCTGGTTCAGCGCGCCGCGGAAGCGCCACACGACGTCGTCGGCGCGGCTGTGCCGGACGGCCTCGGCGAGTTCGTCGGCCACGTCGGAGTGAGTGGCCTCACGGGCGATCGACTTCGCCGCCGCGGGCAGTTCCTCGATCACCGCCTTGCGGCCCTGCACCTCACCCGCCACCACGATCAGCTGGGCGCGGGTGCGTTCGGCCAACCGGGCGATGGCGCCGGCGATCTCGGTCACGTTCTGGTGCCGGACCTCCTCGGTGCGGTGCTGCATGCGGTGGTGCGCCTCGCCACCACCACGTGTCTTGTGCACCGGGTGGTCCTGCCCGGTGAGCTCTTCGGCCACCGTTTCGTTCCCGTGTTCGTCGTAGGCGCGGATGTCGGCGCCCACCTGGTCGACCTGGGCGACCACGTGCGGCAGGGCCAGCTCGCCGTACCGCGCCAGCGGCAGCAGGTAGGGCAGGTCGGAGACACGGGCGATGGTCGTCGCGGGCGGGCTCGCGAGCTGCTCGTCGACGAGTACCTCCGCGCCGGCGGCCAGCAGCGCGCGCCCGCTCCGGCCGGTGGCGCGCGGACCGTCGAGGATCGCGGCCTCCAGCGCGCTCACGGCACCGTCCGGGGCGTGCTGCGCGGTCAGCGCGTCCTTCAGCTCACGCCACTTCAGCTCCAGTTGCTTCTCGGCGTCCGCGGTGTCGTGCGAATCCTCGAAGTAGACGGACGTGAACGGGCCGGCGGCGGTCACGAGCGGGCGCAGCGTCGTCGTGTCCATGCCCGCTTCTTACCCGGCTGCACTCGCCCCGAAACGCCGGGGTTTCATGGGGGAATGCAGTGGTGGCAAGCACTGGTCGTGTTCCTGGCCGGCCTGTGGGCGGGCACGATCAACGCGGTCGTCGGATCGGGCACGCTGGTCACGTTCCCGGTCCTCGTGGCGCTCGGTTATCCGCCGGTGACCGCGACGACGTCGAACGCCATCGGGCTCGCGCCCGGCACGATCAGCGGCGCCATCGGCTACCGGCGCGAGCTGACCGGGCAACGGCGGCGGGTGGTCCGGTACGCGATCCCGTCGGCGATCGGCGCGGTGTGCGGCACGGCGCTGTTGCTTTCCTTGCCGCCCAACACCTTCGAGACGATCGTGCCGGTGCTGGTCGGGCTCGCCGTGGTGCTGGTGATCATCCAGCCCCGGGTGTCGGTGTGGGTGACCCGGCGGCGCGAGACCGGGTCCGGCGGCCGGTCGCACGGCGGTCTCGTGCTGGTCCTGATCTTCCTCGTCGGCATCTACGGCGGGTACTTCACCGCGGCGCAGGGCGTCATGCTGATGGCGTTCATGGGCATGCTGCTCACCGATCCGCTGCAGCGGCTCAACGGCATCAAGAACGTGCTGGCCGCCGTGGTGAACGTCGTCGCCGGACTGGTCTACGCGTTCATCGCGCCGGTCAGCTGGCCGGTGGTCGGGCTGCTCGCCATCGGGTCCACGGTCGGCGGGCAGCTCGGCGCCACGATCGGGCGCCGGCTGCCCGCGCCGGTGCTGCGCGGCGTGATCGTCGTGGTCGGCATCGCCGCGATCGTGCAGCTGGTGCTCAACCGGTGAAGCTTCGCGCCGCCTGCAGGAACACGTCGTTCTCCTCGCGGGTGCTGATCGTCACCCGCACGCCGTCACCGGCGAACGCGCGCACCACGACCTTGTTCGCGAGCGCGTGCTCGGCGAAGTCGAGCGCCTTCTCCCGCAGCGGCAGCCACACGAAGTTGGCGTGCGTCTCGGGCACCTCGTAGCCGAGGGCGAGCAGTTCGTCCGCGACGCGCGACCGCTCGGCGATGATCCCGGCGCAGCGTTCGCGCATCTCGTCCTCGGCGTCGAGCGAGGCCAGCGCGGCGATCTGCGCCAGCGAGTTCACGCTGAACGGGATGTAGACCCGGCGCACCACCTCGGTCAGCTCGGCCGGGCCGACCAGGTACCCGACCCGCAGGCCGGCCAGGCCGTACGCCTTGGAGAAGGTCCGCAGCACCACGACGTTGTCCCGGGTCCGGGCGAACTCCATGCCGTCCGGCACGTCCGGGTCGGTGACGAACTCGCGGTACGCCTCGTCCAGTGCCACGACCACGTGCGGCGGTACCTGGTCGAGGAACCGGACCAGGTCGGCCCGGCGAACCGCGGTGCCGGACGGGTTGTTCGGGTTGCAGACGAACACCAGCTTCGTCCGGGGCGTGATGGCGGCGAGCATCGCGTCCAGGTCGTGGGTGTGCGTCGCGTCCAAGGGAACCTTGACCGATGTGGCACCCGCGATCTGCGTCACGATCGGGTAGGCCTCGAACGAGCGCCACGCGAAGAGCACCTCGTCACCGGGCGCGCACAGGGCCTGCACGAGCTGCTGGCACAGCGCGACCGACCCGCAACCCACCGCGACGCGCTCCACCGGGAAGTCGTACTTGCGCGCCAGCCGGTCCGCCAGGGCGCTCACCCCCATGTCCGGGTAGCGGTGCACGTCCGCGGCGGCCTCGGCGATCGCGGACCGCACGCTGGGCAGCGGGCCGCCGGGGCACTCGTTGCTCGCGAGCTTGATCGCGCCCGGCACCGTCCGCCCGGCCACGTAGGCGGGCAGCGAGCCGAGATCGGGGCGGGTGGGCACGGACATGACTGGCACTCCTTCGGGGGTCGAACCGCGATCCTGCCACGTTATCCCGGCCACGCCGAGAGGATTGTTGTTGACTGTCGTTCACCCGGGAGTGGTTGAGTAGCACGATGACCCAGACGCACACCGAGCACTACGCACGTGACGACGGCCGCGTGATCGACCTGACCTACGCCGAACCCGACAACGTGGTGCGGGGCGGGCTCGTGGTGTTGCACGAGGTCGGCGGCGTCAGCGACGGGGTGCGGCTGCTGATCTCGAGCCTGGCCGCGGAGGGCTGGCTGGCCGCCGCGCCGCACCTCGCGGAGGCCCCGACCCCGGACGCCGTGCTCGCCGCCACCGACATCGCGCTGGCCTGGCTGGTCGACCGCGGTGTCCAGGCCGACCTGCTGGGCGTCGTCGGCTTCGACCTGGGCGGCACCGCCGCGCTGCTGGTCGCCGCCAACCGCAAGCTGGGGGCCGCCGTCAGCGTCGGCGGGCACGGCGTGGACGAGAAGCCGGGCCTGGTCGACATCGCCCGCGAGCTGGTCAGCCCGTGGCTCGGGCTCTACGGCGACGCCGGCGACGAGCTGAGCGCGGCCGAGGTCGAGAAGCTGCGGGAGGCGGCGGCCGCGTCCCGGGTGGCCACGAACGTGGTCCGGTACCCGGGCGCCAACCACCGCTTCGACGCCGACCCGGACGCCGCGATCGAAGCCTGGCAGCGCACGTTGAGCTGGTTCGACGCCCACCTCCGCTAATACGCTCCGGGGGTGACCACCGACGTTGCTGACACCCCGGAAGTGTTGTGGCGACCGGACCCGGAACGGGTCGCCGCGACCAGGATCCAGGCCTTCCGGGACTGGCTGCGTGCGGAACGCGGCCTGGACGTCTCCGGCTACGACGAGCTGTGGCGGTTCTCGGTCGAGCAGCTCGAGGAATTCTGGGGCGCCGCCGCCGAGTTCCTGGGCCTGCGCTGGCACTCGGTGCCCAGCGCGGTGCTGGCCGGCGACCGCATGCCGGGAGCCCGCTGGTTCCCCGGCGGCACCCTCAACTACACCGAGCACGCGCTGACCGGGGCCGACGACGACCTCGCGGTGATCTTCCGGCGGGAGGACGGCGCCGCCGACCGGCTCACCTACCGGGACCTGCGGGAGCAGGTGGCCGCGGCGCGGTCGGCTCTGGTCGCGCTCGGCGTCGGCAAGGGTGACCGGGTGGTCGCGCTCGCACCGAACTGCCCGCAGACGGTCGTGGCGTTCCTGGCGACCGCGAGCCTGGGTGCGATCTGGTCGTCGTGCTCGCCCGACTTCGGCGTCCGCGCGATCAGCGACCGGTTCACCCAGATCGAGCCGAAGGTGCTCGTCGCCGTCGACGGCTACGTCTACAACGGACGGTCCTTCGACGTCCGGCCGACGGTCGGGCAGCTGCGTGTGCGGATCCCGTCGCTGACCGCGACCGTGCTGATCGACTACGCCGGCGGCGGCACCGTGGCGGACGCGCTGAGCTGGGACGCGTTGCTCGCCGAGCACGCGGGCGCGGAGATGGCGTACGAGCCGGTGCCGTTCGACCACCCGCTGTGGGTGCTCTACTCGTCCGGCACCACCGGCCTGCCGAAGGGCATCGTGCAGGGCCACGGCGGCATCGTGCTGGAGCACCTCAAGGCCACCGTGCTGCAGATGGACCTCGGGCCCGGCGACGTGTTCTTCTGGTTCACCACCACCGGGTGGATGATGTGGAACTTCCTGCTCGGCGGTCTGCTCGCGCGGTCGACGATCGTGCTGTACGACGGCAGTCCCGGGCATCCCGACCTGACGGCGCTGTGGCGCCTGGCGGCCGAGGAGCGGATCACCTACTTCGGCACGTCGGCTCCGTTCATCCAAAGCTGCCTCAAGGCGAAGCTGCACCCGGGCGCCGACTTCGACCTGTCCGCGTTGCGGGCGGTCGGGTCCACCGGCGCGCCGCTGAGCGACGACGGGTTCCGGTGGATCGCCGACGAGGTCGGCCGGTCGGTGCAGATCTGCTCGGTGTCCGGCGGCACCGACCTGTGTGCCGCGTTCGTCGCCGCCGCGCCGGACGTGCCGGTGTGGCTCGGCGAGCTGTCCTGCCGGGCGCTCGGCGCCGCGGTGACCGCGTTCGACGAGGCCGGCCGCGAGCTGGTCGACGAGGTCGGCGAGCTCGTGGTGACCCGGCCGATGCCGTCGATGCCGGTGTTCTTCTGGAACGACGACGACGGGTCGCGGCTGCGCGAGGCGTACTTCGACACCTACCCCGGCGTGTGGCGGCACGGCGACTGGATCCGGATCACGCCTCGCGGGTCCGCGGTGATCTACGGCCGCAGCGACTCCACCCTCAACCGCGGCGGCGTGCGGATGGGCACCGCCGAGTTCTACCGGATCGTCGAGGGCTTCGACGAGATCGCCGACTCACTCGTCATCGACACCACCCGTGCGGGGAATACGGAGGGTGAACTGCTGTGTTTCGTCGTGATGGCGCCCGGCGCGGAACTGGCCGAGGTCGAGCCGGAACTGCGCGCGGAGCTCAGGCGGGGGCTGTCGCCACGGCACGTGCCCGATCGGTTCGTCGAGGTGGCGGAGGTCCCGCGGACGCTGAACGGTAAGAAGTGTGAGGTGCCGGTCAAGAAGATCCTGACCGGCGTGGCGCCGGAGCGGGCGGTCAGCCGGGACGCGCTCGCCAACCCGGCGGCACTCGATCCGTTCGTGGAGCTCGCCAGGGGGAGTTGAGGGGGCAGGGTGTCCGGGAGGACGTTGACGGGGGAGCGGCCGGCGGTGTGGCGTGTGACCGGAGCCGCATCGGTGTTCGCGATCACCTGGGTGACCAGGCTCGTGGGGCTGCTGGCGGTGGTCTCGGTCGTCCTGCCGACCGCCCGTCGCGGCATGCGGGGGCACGTGGCCGAGTGGCTCGGGCTGCCGCAGGACGCCACGACCGCGGCCGCCGCCGTCGTGCTGGTCGTCGGCGTCCTGCTCATCCTGCTCGCCTCCGGGTTGCGGCGCCGCAAGCGCCGGGCCTGGCAGCTCGCGCTGGCCGCGAGCGTCGTGCTCGCGGTCTCGCACCTCGGCATGCAGCACGTGTTCGGCGCGGGCTTGGTGGCGGTCGCGCTCGCGGTGACCCTGGTCCTGAACCGGCGGCACTTCGTGGCGCTGCCCGACCCGGTGACCGGGAAGTGGGTCGCGCTGCGCGTGTTCCTGCAGCTGCTCGTGGCCGGGTTCCTGATCGACGTCGCGCTGCTGTCGGTGGCCCCGGCACGCGTCATGGACCCGCTGCCGTTCCCGGACCGGCTGGCCGACGCGGCCCTCGCGTTGTTCGGGGTCAGTGGCCCGGCGGTGTTCCACGTGGAGTGGATGGACGACCTGACCGCCACCGTCGGGTTGCTCTTCGGGCTGGGCGCGGTGCTGCTCGCCGCGTACTTCCTGCTCCGCTCGGCCGAGCCGGCGCCGCACCTGAGCGAGGACGAGAAGGAGCGGCTGAAGGCACTGCTGGACCGGCACGGCGCCCGTGACTCGCTGGGCTACTTCGCGCTGCGTGACGACAAGTTCGTGGTCTTCTCCAGGACCGGCAAGGCGGCCGTGACCTACCGGGTGATCGCCGGCGCGGCCGTCGCCTCCGCCGACCCGCTGGGCGACAACGAGGCGTGGCCGGGTGCGATCGAGGAGTTCCTCGCGGTGTGCCGCCGCCACGGCTGGGTCCCCGCGGCGATGGGCTGTTCCGAGCTGGGTGCGACCGCGTGGGCCCGGTACAACCTCGACGTGCTGGAGATCGGCGACGAGGCCGTGGTGGACGCCGACACGTTCACCCTCGAGGGGCGTGTGATGCGCGGGGTGCGCCAGGCGGTCGCGAAGACCAAGCGGGCCGGCTACCGCGTGCGGGTGCGGCGCGCGGAGGAGCTGACCGCGGGCGAACTCGCCGAGCTGGAGTCGCTGGCGGCGAAGTGGCGGGGGAGCGACGGCGAGCGCGGGTTCTCAATGGCGCTCGGGCGGATGGGTGACCCGGGCTCGGTGCTGGTGACGGCGGAGCAGGACGGCGTGGTGCGCGGGCTGCTGCAGTTCGTCCCGTGGGGCACCGAGGGCCTGTCCCTGGACGTGATGCGCCGCGACCGGGCCGCGGACAACGGCATCAACGAGCTGATGATCTCCGAACTGCTGCTCGCCGCCCCCGGCCACGGCGTGAAGTACGTCTCGCTGAACTTCGCCGCCTTCCGGAAGCTGCTGGAGCAGGGCAGGCGGATCGGCGCCGGTCCGGTGGCGCGCGCGTCGGCCAAGTTCCTGGGATGGATGTCACACTGGATCCAGATCGAGACCCTGTACCGGTTCAACGCGAAGTTCCAGCCGCGGTGGGTGCCGCGGTACCTGGTCTACCCCGGCGTCCGCGAACTCCCGCGGGTCGGGGTGGCCGTCTTCGAGGCCGAGGGGCTCGCCGGACGTTCCCCCTGGTTGCGACGGTTGCTGCGGCGATGAGGGGGGTCTTTGCGCACCGGTTTCGGGGCTGTGTACGCTATGTCGGCAGTGGTCGTGATCCGGGAGGCTTCGCCTAGTCTGGTCTATGGCGCCGCACTGCTAATGCGGTTGGGGGTAACCCCCCCTCCCGGGTTCAAATCCCGGAGCCTCCGCAAGGCACTCGGACCCCGAGTGCTAAAGTGAAAACTGAACAAGCGCCCGTAGCTCAACGGATAGAGCATCTGACTACGGATCAGAAGGTTAGGGGTTCGAATCCCTTCGGGCGCGCGTCTGGTTGAGACAGCAAGACCAAGAAACCCCCTGGTGACAGGGGGTTTCTTGCTGTTCGGGGTGGATCAAGGCGGAAGGCGTGTCAGGCCGGGTTGCCAAGCTATCGCCAACTTTGCCTCACGATGCCGGTTTGTCGACGATCACGACATTGAGAGCATTCGCACTCGCCCGGGAGGTCTGCCCGCGGCCCATGTAGTTGTTCAGGGTCATGGACGGGTGCGAGTGCCCCAGGACGTCCGCGATCTGCCGGGCTGTGAGGCCAGCCTCATCGAGTGGGGTCCCGACCGTGTTGTGGAACGTGTGGAAGGTGACCCCCTCGTACCCGGCCCGCTCTCGGAAGGGCACCCAGTAGCGGTTGGTCAGGTTCGATGCGTTGATGTAGCCGCCCTGGCTGTTCGGGAAGATTGGCTTGTCGGGGTCGACCACCCCGACCTTGGCCTTCGCTCCTTCAGCATCTCCACACACCAGGCCTGCAGCGGGATCGTACGGTTGGAGGTCTCCGACTTCCCGCGGTTCCGGATGGTGCCCTTGCCGCGGACCTGGACGATGTTGCCCGTCATCGTCAGGCTCTCCGCCTCGGGATCGAAGTCCGACCAGTGCGCCCCCAACGCCTCGCCCCGCCGTTCATCAGTAGCGATGAAGAACCGCACGAGGTTCGTTTGTCGCTCATGAGGGCTAGGAGCCGAGCGGGGTGCCCCTGAGGTAGGAGAATGAGCAACGTGACGGTTGCTCACGTCGAATGTGGGACCGGCCGCTACGACTCGCCAGCACCAACCAGGTGTTCCGACTTGAAGTGCTGGACGTAGAGACCGCCCAACTCCCGCCAGTCGGCAGCGGAGGCCCGTTCATCGGCATGGGTTTCGAGGCAATCTTCGACGTTCCAGCCGTCCAGCATCACATACGGCCGCAGCCACGGCCCGCTTGCGCTCCAACCAGCTCGGGCTCCGACACGCCTCTCCGACTTGCCCAGCCCGATCCAAAACAGGTTGCCGGCTTCCGCCCCCGCGATGTTTGGGAACGCAGACCTGATCGGCCAGCGACGCCAGGCGGCGTTGAAAGCTAGCTCCAGCGGCGGCTTCGCGCTGGTGACCGCCTCGACGTTCTGCGCCAGTACACCAAGTGCCATCCCCTCCACGACGTGCCTCACCTGCTGGTCTTTTGTCGCCATCGTCCTGAGCTTACTGGGTCAGTGAGTCGTCGATCTTGCCGACGGCCTGCCTCATCTGCAGCGCACCGCCGGTGTTCAGAGTTTCCTTACTTGTTCAAGGCGGCCCCTGCGGGGCCGCTGATCCGGCCCTCACCCTGTCGAACCGCCAGACGCGGGCATGCGGCTGGCGCCGGTCCCGCGTGGCGGTTCGACGAAGGCCGGGCGGCCCCACAGCCGCCGCAAGAGGAAGAACAAAGATGCCCTCGCCGGGCAGGCAGGCTCCGGGATGATCAGGGACCGCAGGCCAGGTTGCGCTGGCAGGGTGGGCGCTTGATGGTCATCCCGTCGCCAGTCTGATGGCTACCACGCCGCGCTGGGGCCGCAAGGTTGGCAAGCTCGGCCGGCGATTGAGCACGGAGGTTGCGGCCCCAACACGGCGTGAGCGAGACGCCATCAGGCGACGGGATGACCATCAAGCAGACCTCTGTCTCGGGATCGTGTAACGGCGCGCGACAACGCCCGATATATTGGCGAACTCAACGATCTTCACCGAAAGGAGGATGAGTCATTTCGATCCGGAAAGAAATCAACTTCCCGCATTACCGTGCGTATCTTAAACAAAGGCAAGAGGCAAATAATTCAATAATGGCCCTCCTTGCGGGCTCAAGGCTCGCTGATCATACCTTGCAGCTCACAGCCGGCTCAGATAAGCTGCTTGCAGACATCTTCCCGGCTGTCTCGCATATCAAAAGATTCAATCTCAAGACGGAACTTGCACGCAAACTGCTCGTTGCCGCAGACAGTCATCTTGGCGCGATCACTGTTCCGTATGCGCTCGCTATTCACGAAGACTTCGTCACTACCATCCTCGCGTGGATCAAGAGTGTCGGGGTATCGCTCGATACGAGACGTAAGCCGATCAAGGCATGGAACATGCACGAAATCTTTTACCGCAGTATTGGCCTTCCGGAGCCAACCTCGGCGTTAGAGCTCTTCCATCTCCTTCGTCGCACAAGAAATGCCCAGATCCACGCTGGGTCCAAGGTGGAAACGGATCTCCAAGAGTATGTCGATAATATGACAACTGCGGGAAAATCCGTGTGGAAAAGGATTTCTGGGAGAGAGCCAGAGGATATGATCTCGAACGGCCGGATAACGTACACTACTGGTGAAATATTCGCATCATTCGCCGTTACGAAGCGCCTCGGCCGTGAGATTAATTATGCCTTGCAGAAAGCTCCAATCGGCAGTCGAGAGTGGGCACAGGTTATCGTTCGAGACTTTGCCGCAGGTGCCGATAAGACACGAAATAGTGATCCTTGGATGAGGGCTCTTTGGGGGTTTTCGCGAATGTACTATACACCGCTTAGTATTCCTCGGGAGGACCTAGAGGACGCGGCCATATCAGAGGGTCTCTGGACGCGGGGGAAAGGAGTGGTGCCCGAAAGAAGCAAAAATAGGAGACGAAATAAAGGGAGCAAGTATATTAAAGAGACATAAGGGGGCTCTTCCTATTGAGCTACATCCGGATTGCTCCGGAGCCGGGACTCGAACCCGGGTCTCCACCTTTCTGCGAGAACTCCCGGTCGCGAGCCGGATGGAGGCGGCACCTCGGTTCTCCGTACGTGTCTGCATGCTATCACGGCACCGCGTGCCCTCAACGGGAGGTTCGAGGTCCATTCGAGTCGGCGGGGCTAGCCAGAAGTCTGGCGCCTGACGCCGGCCCAAGGGGCTAACGGCGACCGATCCTGCCAACCGCGAGTCCTGGAGTGAGAGCTCAGATCGGCGAGCCGGGTTGGTAGGGAAGTTTCACCGCCTGGGACTTTCGCAGGGCTAACCACCACGGGCCCTCTGGCTCAGAGACTGCGGCCAACTCCACGGCCTCCCAGTGAGATGTAAGGCGAAGAAGCTGCTCCCATCTCGTCCTATGTCCGACACCGTCCAAGTGCACCACCTTTAGGTGATGCTTGATGGCGAGCTCGGCTTCGCCTGGTCGCGTTCTCAGATGCTTGTCGTCTGTAATCACCACCCAGCCGCGTATCCCCACGGCGGGGATCCACTCGGGGTCTAACCGACCTACAGGAAAGGCCTCGTCCAGCGGCTTCAAGCCGAAACAGCCGACATCCTCACGCAACTGCACCAGCGCGCGACCCAGCCGGAGGAGGTTCTCGTCGACTACAAACCGGATGCGCTCAAGTTCGACAGTCAACGATCAAGCGGCAATCCGGTAGATAGCGCAGTAGTCGATCGCCTGTTGCACTTGGGCCTCTGTGAGCCCGTAATCCGACGCAACATCGCTCAGCGGGTCGCCAGCGTTGACCATTCCAGCTACAGTGGCTGCCAAGATGCTCCGCCCCCTGAGCGTCGGTAGCCCACCGCGCCGTTCAGGGTTGACGACGATGTCCGGATACTTCGGATCAGGAATGATCTCGGTGACCACTAGGTCATCGTCCCCTAAGCCATCCTTGGTCGCCTCGTCAAAGACTAACCGGCCCCGCCCTGTGAGCAGCATTTCGCCGGTGCGGACAATTAGTAGGTGTTCGTCGTCCATATCAGCCAGGCCCTCGCCTCGGACCGCAAGGTCGCCTCGTTCGGCCTCAAGGTAGGGCCGGGCATGCGCGAGAGGGTACCGAAGGTCGAACACGGAGCGTAGTTCTTCCACTGCAGCCCGGAGGCGCTTGGTGGGAATCTTCTGATCACGATATTCGGCGAGGATCCTGACCTCGACGAACTCTCCCCAAGTGGTCCACTCGGTGTCTGAGGGCTTCACCCGCAGGATGGGCGGGTAGTCCCGCCCTTGCCTAGAGTAGCCATTGACCCATCGGCGGGTGGTGCCGTTGCTCAGGCCAAGCACCCGGTCTACCTCGCGGTACAGGTAGACCGGACGATCGAGCAAGCTGACGACGTTCCCCACGCTTACACGATCGCACAGAACGCGCAGAATGCAACGGCCGGTCACGTTATGTCATCAGCCTGTTGCCATCGACTCGCTGTGTGTCTCCCCGCCGTCGAGGTGGCTCGTTGGCGGCACTGGCTGGGACGGGGCGCTGAGAAGCCCATCGGTCTGTTGCGCACGGTGCCCGGGCGCCGGAGCAACCCGAAGCCACGTTGAGAACCGACCGTAACCACTGCGCCATGGATAGGGCGATCAGCCTCGCCAAATGATTGCCAAAAATCATCGCGAAAGGACGAAGGGGAACGTATGCGATGACGGGAATCGGTGATCGTATCTGTGCAGGTCAAGAGCCATAGTGGCAAACAACAGCATCTACTCGGAATTCGTGGAAACCACATCAGAAGGTTAGGGGTTCGAATCCCTTCGGGCGCGCGTCTGGTTGAGACAGCAAGACCAAGAAACCCCCTGGTGACAGGGGGTTTCTTGCTGTTCGGGGTGGATCAAGGCGGTGTTCCGCTTCAGCATCTGGTTTCCGGCCCGTGGGGGAGCGGCCCGGCTAGAGTCAGCTCGTGGATGACCACGACTGGGAACCCGTCGCGTCGATCGGCCATCATGGGCTTCGGCTTGGGCTGGCCCGTGACGGGCGGTGGGTCGTCGGCGGCACCGGAGGCGCCCCGCTTCCACTGGAGGATGCGCTCATGAGCATGCTCCCCGTGCTCGAGCAGTCCTACCGGGAGATCAACCGCGTGACGACTGAGCACCCCGATGCTCAAATCAGCCCTGCTTGGGAATTGGTGCTGCGGTTCGCGCTGGAAGGGACATCGGACTACTGGGCTGAGCTCGCGCTGGGCTGGCTTGAGGAGGGCCATCCTGCTCACGGGCTGCTCGACGTGCTCGATCAGCTCAGCCGCCAAACACGCCGTGCGCAGCGAACGCGGCACCGGGCTCGGCGGGTCTGGAAGGAGGCCAGCCGCGGGTTGCACGAGGCGGCAGGAATCGACAAAGAACGGGGAGTGTCGGCGATGACCGAAACGGCATCGCAAGGTTAGCGGTTCGAATCCGATCGGGCGCGCGTCTGGTTGAGACAGCAGTACAGAAAACCCGCCGGAGACGGCGGGTTTTCTGCTGTCCGGGGCCGGTGGGCGCGGTCTTGGGGAAATCGTGACTCGGTCGAACCCGAGGAGCGTCACCGAGAACCGCTCGACCAAGCCTCCGGTCGGCTCCCTCACGCGAGAAGCGCCGACCGGGGGCTTGCTCCGCCTAGGGGATGGTGACGGTGTCGGCGCCGGTCTCGGCGCGCTCGGCGGCGTTGCGCGCGACGTGCGGGCGTGCGAGGTACCAGCCGCCGACGAGGGCCGGGACCAGTAGCAGCGACCACAACACCGTGGGGCGGCCGATCCCGCTGGTGTCGAAGAACATCAGCCCGATCACGACGGCGAAGAACGCCAGGGTGGCCCAGGCGGTCACCGGAGCCCCCGGCATCCGGAACGCCGGGGTGGGCAGCAACCCCCGCTTGGTGCGGGAGCGGAGCCGGATCTGGCAGGCGATGATCGCGGTCCAGGTCAGCAGCAGGATGATCGCGTCGACGTTCAGGGCGATCTCGAACGCCTCCGAGGGGACGATGTAGTTGAGGAACGCGCCGGCCAGTCCCGCGCCGGCGGTCATCAGCAATCCACCCCACGGCACGCCGGACCGGGTCATCCGGATGGTGAACTTCGGCGCGGACCCGCGTGCGGCGAGGGAACGCATGATCCGGCCCGTCGAGTACAGGCCGGCGTTGAGGGAGGACAGGGCGGCGGTGAGCACGACCATGTTCATGATGGCGTCGGCACCGTCCACGCCGATCGCGCCGAAGAACGTGACGAACGCGGAGGTGCCGGCGGCGTACGACTGGTACGGCAACAGCAGCGACAGCAGCACGATCGAGCCGACGTAGAACACCGCGATCCGGAGAACCACGGCGTTGACCGCCTTCGGCATCGTCTTCTCCGGGTTCTGCGCCTCCCCGGAGGCGGTGCCGATCAGTTCGATCGACCCGTAGGCGAAGACGACGCCCTGGATGAGGACGAGGGCGGGGACGATGCCGAGGGGGAAGAACCCGCCGTTGCCGGCGAGGATGCTGAAACCCGGAGTGTGGCCGGCGACGGGGGTGCCGGTGATGATCACCACGATGCCGACGACCATGAAGACGACGAGCGCGGCGACCTTGATCAGCGAGAACCAGAACTCGAGCTCGCCGAACACCTTGACCGAGATCAGGTTCAGCAGCACCACGACGGCGACGACGGCCAGGGCGTAGCACCACTGTGGGACGTCCGCCATCCAGGACACGTACTTGCCGAAGAACGACAGGTAGAGGGCCACCGCGGTGGAGTCGATGATGGTGACCACGACCCAGTTCAGCCAGTACGTCCAGCCGACGGCGAACGCCCACTTCTCCCCGAAGAATTCCCGCGTGTAGGAGACGAACGAGCCCGAGGACGGCCGGTGTGAGATCAGCTCACCGAGGGCGCGCAGCACCAGGAACGCGAAGACACCGCAGATGACGTAGGAGATGGCGAGCGCGGGCCCGGCCTGGTGCAGACGGCCCCCGGAACCCAGGAACAGGCCGGTGCCGATCGCGCCGCCGAGACCGATCATCGCGATCTGCCGAGGCTTGAGGTGCCGGCGGTAGCCGTGCTCATCGGCTGCCGCGGTTTCCGGCACTACGTTGTGCTGAGTCATCGTCGTCCTTACTGCGCGTGTGCGCGATCGTGTCGTGCTCCACCTCGCCGGCGGCGTGAGTCACGCCCCTGAGCGGCCGCACGGGGTTGGGGAAGCGGCCGACAACAACGAGGGCCGTAGCACCCTTCGGAGCTCGGGGTCAGTTCCGAACGCTTGCCGAGGGGCATGGCCGCCGGCCAGCATAGCGACGGTGGCAAACCGCCAGGAAAATCTGAGTAGTTTTCCTAGATTGAGTGGCCAGTCCCGCCGCAACAAGCACAACTTGCTCAAGAACGTGTGAGCATTACGCACATGAGCTGGACCGATCTGCCGCCGATGAACACGCTGGTGCCCTTCGAGACGACGATGCGGCTGGGGAGCCTGACCAAGGCCGCTGCCGAGCTGCACGTCACCCATGGCGCCGTCAGCCGCCAGCTGAAGTCGCTGGAGCACGCCCTCGGCGTGGAACTGTTCCGCCGCGACGGACGCGTGCTGGTTCCCACCCCCGCCGCGGTGGAGCTGAACCGGCAGGTCGTGGACGCGCTCGGACGGCTCGCCGCGGCAGCCCGGCAGGCGCGGTCGAGCACCCAGCCGCATCCTCTCGTGCTTTCCTGCGAGCCGACGTTGATGATGCGCTGGCTGCTGCCGCGGCTCGGCTCGCTGACCGGGGCGAACCCGGGCCTGGACGTGCATCTGTCCGCCGCCGGCGGGGCCATCGACCTGCGCCGGGCCGGCGTCGATGTCGCGATCCGCCGCAACGACTTCGACCTCGACCCGGGCGTGGAAGCGCTGCCCCTGTTCCACGAGTGGATCGGCCCCGTCTGCACCCCGGAGCTCGCCGCGAAGATCGGTGAGGCCGCCGACCTGGCCGCGCTGCCGCGGCTGGTTTCCGCTACCCGTCCGGTCGCCTGGGACACCTGGGCACGTCTCGCCGGCGTCGCGGTACCGCCCGCTCCGGTGCAGACCTTCGAGCACTTCTACCTCAGTTTGGAGGCCGCCTCTGCGGGGCTGGGAGTCGCGATCGGACCGTATCCGCTCGTCGCGAACGATCTCGATTCGGGACGCCTCGTCGCGCCCCTCGGGTTCGTCGAGGACGGCACCCAGTACGTGCTCCTCACGCGTTCCGGTGCGACCGACCCACGAGTGGGGATGGTGTACCGCTGGCTGCGCGAGAACGCCTCCGCGACCCTCCCCGGTCCCCACGAGCGAGCGGGGAAGTCCGCCTGAGGGCTCCGCCGCGGCGGACGGCTCCCCCGCCCGTGAATATGTGCGTTCGACTCACAGGTTTGTGCGAATCTTGTGCTGGACGCAGGCCATTCGATGGTCGATCGTTGAGGCATCGTCACAGATAGGGAGCCAGTCGATGCTGAACAAGGTCGTGCTCGCGGACGCGTTCGCGAGTTTCACCGACACCTGGAGTCCGAAGGTCGCCGCCGATCTGCACGACATGCAGGTGAAGCTGGCGAAGTTCGAGGGTGAGTTCGTGTGGCACAGCCACGATCAGGAGGACGAGCTGTTCCTCGTGGTCGACGGCAAGCTGCGTATCGACCTTCGTGACGGCGCGGTCGAGCTCTCGCCCGGTGAGCTCGTCGTGATCCCGCACGGCGTGGAACACCGGCCGGTGGCGCTGCCGACCGCGCAGGTCGTGCTGATGGAGCCGGCGACGACCCTGAACACGGGCGACGCGGTGGACGACGCGCGCACGGTGCGCGACCTCGACCGCCTGGGCTGATCGTGAACCACGACGTCGCGGTCATCGCGGACGATCTCACGTCCGCGGCTGATGGCGCCGCGCCGTTCCTCGCCGCAGGCTTACGCGCGAGCGTGCTGCTCGACCCGACCCGGGCGCAGATGGACGGTGGGCCGGAAGTGGTCGCGATCGACACGGACACCCGCCGCCGCCCAGCCGCCGTCGCCGCGCGGGTCACCACCGCCGCCGTGCGTGCGGTGCGCGACCGCCGGGTGCTGTACAAGACGATCGATTCGACCCTGCGCGGCAACATCCGGGACGAGGTGCGGACCGCACTCGCGGCCAGCGGCAGACGGGCCGCGATCATCGCCCCCGCGTTCCCGGCGGCTGGTCGCACCACCGTCGGCGGCGTGCAACTGCTGGATGGCGTCCCGGTGCACGAAACCGGGTTCGCCGCCGACCCGACACATCCCGTGCGCTCGAGCTCGCTGGCGACCCTGCTGCCCGAGGCCGCCCCCTGGACGCCGGGGGAACCGACCACGCACCGGATCGTGTTCGCCGATGCCGCCTGCGATGCCGACCTGGACCGGATCGTCCACGGGACAGCCCTCGAGGACGTGCTGTGGGTGGGTTCGCCGGGCATCGCCGCGGCACTCGCCCGCGCCGTAGCCACAGCGCCGGCTCCTCCGGTCACGCCGGTCCGGCCGCGCGTACAACGCGTGCTGGTGGTCGTGGGCAGCCGGAACCGGGCCAGTCTCGCCCAGCTCGACCAGCTCCTGCCGCGCACCGGCATCGCGGATGCGGGCGGACCGGTCGACGACGTCCTCGCCACCCTGGGCACCACGTTCGCCGGAACCGGCGTAGCCGGCCTGACGGACCGGACCGCTGAGTCCACTGTGGACGAAGCTGCCGCGCGGTTGTCGCGAGCGGTCGTCGCGGCACGACGGTCGGATCTGTTCGACGCGGTCATCGTCACCGGCGGCGCGACCGCCCGCGCAATGCTCGACGCCCTCCGGATCGGCGCACTGGACCTGCTCGCCGAACCGGAGCCCGGGGTCGTCGCGGCCGCCACGACCGGACCGGACCGGTTTCCCATCCTCGTGAAAGCGGGCGGGTTCGGCGACCCGGGCACCTTCGTCCGCCTCCACCGCCTGCTCACCTCACACATCGGTCAGGAGCAACCATGAAACCCATAGCGATCACCATGGGCGACCCCGCGGGGATCGGCGCCGAGATCGTGCTGAAGCTCGCCGCGGAGGTGCGCGACCGGGTCCCGCTCGTCGTGCTCGGTGACGCGGGTGTCCTCACCCGCACCCGTGACCAGCTGAAGCTCGACATCACCCTGCAGGAGGTCAGCTCTCCGGCGGACGCCGCGGACGCACCGGGAGTGCTCCCGGTGATCACCACCAGCGCCGTCGGTGCCGACCTGCCGGTGGGTGTGGCCGGTGCGGAGGCGGGACAGGCCGCCTACGACGCGGTGGCGGCGGCGATCGGGTACGCGATGGACGGGCAGATCGACGCGATCGTCACGGCCCCGTTGAACAAGGAATCGCTGCGGCTGGCGGGTCTGCCGTACCCGGGGCACACCGAGATCCTCGCCGAGCTCAGCGGCACGGACGACTACACGATGATGATGGCCAGCGAGGACCTGCGTGTCGTGCTGGTGACGATCCACGAGCCGCTGAAGGACGCCATCGCCCGGATCGACGAGGACTCGATCCTCCGGGTGATCCGCCTGGCCGATGCCGCGTTGCGCCCCTCGCTCGGTGCGCGGCCGCGGATCGGGGTGGCCGGGTTGAACCCGCACGCCGGGGAGAACGGGGTGCTCGGTACCGAGGAGATCGACACGATCCGCCCGGCCGTTGACCGCGCACGGGCCGAAGGGTTCGACGTCTCCGGCCCGTTCCCGCCCGACACGGTGTTCCTCCGGGCCCGCACCGGCGGTTTCGACGTGGTCGTCGCGCAGTACCACGACCAGGGCCTCATCCCGTTCAAGTACCTCGGGCTGGAGAAGGGCGTCAACGTGACCATCGGGCTGCCGTTCGTGCGCACCAGCGTCGACCACGGCACCGCGTTCGACATCGTCGGCAAGGGCATCGCGGACCACCGCAGCCTGCGGGTCGCGCTGGACCAGGCGCTGCTGATGGTCGGGCAGCCGGCGCTGGCGAAGTCATGACACCGCCGCCGCTGACACAGGCACTGGACGCCCTCCGGGCCGCGACGTGGGTCGACCTCACCCACACCTTCCACGACGGCATCCCGCACAGTCCCGCCTTCGAACCCGAGTCGCGCAGCGTGGTGTCCTCGATCGGGCAGGCGGCCGACGGATCCCTCACCGGGTTCCTCAGCCACGAGTACCGTCACGTCGGGCAGTGGGGCACCCACGTCGACCCGCCCGCGCACTTCGTGCCCGGCCTGCGTCACCAGGATGAGATCCCCGTCGAGGAGATGATCCTGCCCCTGGTGGTGCTCGACATCACCGCGCAGGCCGAGCGGGACCCGGATTACGTCGTCAGCGACGCGGACCTGGCGGACTGGGAGACCCGCAACGGCCGGGTTCCGGCGGGATCATTCGTCGCGTTGCGCACCGGGTGGTCCGCGCGGTGGCCCTCCCAGCAGCTGATGCTCAACGCCGACGCGGACGGGGTCTGCCACTTCCCCGGATGGAGCCGCAGCGTCCTGACCACCCTGTTCGAACACCGAGGGGTCACCGCCTGCGGGCACGAGACCACCGACACCGACCCCGGTATCGCCGTCAGCCGAGGTGACTCCGCGCTGGAACGGTACGTGCTGGGCACCGACCACTACCAGATCGAACTGCTCGCCAACCTCGACCAGCTCCCCGAGACCGGAGCCCTGATCATCGCCACCTGGCCGAAGGCCCTCCACGGCTCCGGGTTCCCCGCCCGCGTCTTCGCCATCCACCAGAAGGACTGACATGGACTTCATCTTCATGCTCACCCGCGACGACCAGACCGTCACCGACGCCCTGGACATCGTCGAGGACATCGCCGACCTGCCCCTCAAGCACATCGGCTTCAAGGACATCGGCGTCGACCTGCCCACGCTCACCAAGCTGCACGACGCCCTCCGCGGCATCAACGCGGAAACCTACCTCGAGGTCGTCAGCACCACCCAGCGATCCGCCCTCGAGTCGGCGCGCATCGGCCGTGACCTCGGGGTGGACTGGCTGATGGGCGGCACCTGGGTCGAGGAGACCCTTGAGATCCTCGAGGGCAGCGGCACCCGTTACCTCCCCTTCCCCGGCACCCCCGTCGGGCACCCCACCAAACTCGGCGGCAGCCCAGAACAGATCGCCGAACAGACCGCGCGCTTCGAAGCCGCCGGCGCCGCCGGCGTCGATCTGCTCGCCTATCGCGCCTCCGAAGCCGATCCGCTCGAGCTCGTCCGCGCCGCCCGCAAGGCCGGCAGCGGACACCTCGTCGTCGCCGGCAGCATCACCAACGCCGAACAGATCGCTGCTCTGGCACAGGCCGGCGCGGACGGGTTCACCATCGGGCAGGCCGCGCTCTCCGGGGCGTACAACCCGCGCAAGGGCACTCTCCGTGCCCAGCTCGCCGACATCATCGACGCGACCGCGAAGGCGTCGATCTGATCCAGCGGCCGCCCCGATAGTGGGATTCGTCGCGGCGGGCGGGGCCGGCGGGGGTGCCGGGTCGCTATGGTCGGCGCTCACTGATCTTCCTCGGAGGCAAGGTGTTCCGTCGACTCGCGCCGGTGGTCGTGGCCGCCGTCCTGTTCGCCCAGCTGCCCGGGACGGCCGGTGCCGCCGCGGAGGCGCGGCCCGACCTCGGCATGGCACCGCTGACCGATCTCAAGGTCGCCACGACCGCGTCCGGCCAGCGGCAGCTCCGGTTCTCGGCCACGATCGTCAACGTCGGGCACGGCCCGTTCGAGATCGTGGCCAGCCGGGCGGCGGCGGACGCGCCCTTCCGCGTTGTCCAGCAGGTACCGCGCGCGGACGGGACGCGGACCGACGTCCCGGTGCGCGCCGGACTGGTGTACGGCGGGGACGGTCACGACCACTGGCACGTGCGGGACCTGGAGAGCTACCAGATCATCGGCCTCGACCACGGCGGCACGGCCGGGGTCGCGGCCAAGGGCGGCTTCTGCTTCTACGACACCCTCGTCTACCGCCGCTCGATGCCGGGGACGCCGAAGTCCAAAGTGTACCCGGAGACCGGGTGCGGCAAGCGGGACTCGCTCACCGTGACGATGGGTTTGTCCGTCGGCTGGGCCGACCGGTACGCGTGGACGCTGCCGGACCAGTTCATCGACATCACCAACCTGCCCGACGGCCGGTACCGGCTCCTGGCCACCGCCGACGCGCAGGGTCTGTTCCTGGAGAGCAATCGGGCCAACAACGCCACCTGGGTGGACCTCGACGTGACCGGGGCGAAGGTACGAGTGATCGGTCGCGGCCCCTCGGCGTGATCATCGCGGCATTTGGTTGACGCGTCATCCAAGGCTGGATACCGTGAGACCGTGGAACTCGGCATCTACAGCTTCGGCGACCGCCCGCCCGACCCGATCACCGGCGTGCAGTTGCCGGTCTCGACCGCGCTGCGCAACACGCTGGAGCGGATCAGGCTGGCCGACCAGCTGGGGCTGGGGTTCTACGGCGTGGGCGAGCACCACCTGGACTCCTACGCCATCTCCAACCCCGCCACGGTGCTCGCGGCCGCGGCGAGCGTGACCGAGCACATCACGCTGTCCACCGCGGTGTCCGTGCTGAGCACCGAGGACCCGGTGCGGCTGTACCAGCAGTTCACCACCCTCGACCAGCTCAGCGGCGGCCGGGCCGAGCTGCTCATCGGCCGCGGTTCGTTCATCGAGTCGTTCCCGCTGTACGGCGCGAGCCTCGACGACTACGACGCGCTGTTCGAAGAGAAGCTCGAGCTGCTGCTGACACTGGACCGGAACGATCCGGTGACCTGGTCCGGCAAGTTCCGGGCGCCGCTGCGGGACGCCCGGGTGCTGCCCCGCCCCCACGGCGAGCACCTGCGCATCTCGGTGGGCACCGGCGGCAACCAGGACTCCTCGATCCGGGCCGGCGCGCTCGGGTTGCCGGTCGTGTACGCGATCATCGGCGGCCGCCCGGAGCGGTTCGCGCCGCTGGTGCAGCTGTACCGCCGCGCGAGCGAGGTGTCCGGCAACGACCCGGCGACGCAGCACGTGACGATGGGTGCGATCGGGCTGATCGCGCGGAAGTCGCAGGACGCGAAGGACGTGTACTACCCGTACTGGCTGGAGACGATGAAGTACGGCGCCCGCGCCCGCGGATGGCCGGTGCCGACCCGCGCCGAGTACGACGCCTACACCGACGGTGCGACGGCGTTGTTCACCGGCAGCCCGAACGAGGTCGCCGACCGCCTGATCAGCGTGGGCAAGCTGGTCGGCGCCGACCGGTACGCGATGAACATGGACTGGTCGGGGGTGCCGCACGACCGCGTCATGACCGCCATCGAACTGCTGGGCACCGAGGTGCTTCCCCAGGTCCGCGCCGAGTTCGGGGACTGATGTCCCAGGCGGTTGCGCGGCGGGCGGGAACCCAGCACGATCGGACGGCGTGACAGTCACCGAACCCGCGCTCCGTTACGGCCAGGCCGGCGGGCGGTGGGTGCTGTTCGCGACCGTGCTCGGGTCCGGTCTGACGTTCCTCGACGCGACGGTCGTCAACATCGCCCTGCCGCGGATCGGTACCTCGCTCGGGGCCGGCACCGCCGGTCTGCAGTGGACGATCAACGGCTACACCCTGAGTCTCGCCGCGCTCATCCTGCTCGGCGGCTCGCTGGGCGACCGCTTCGGCCGGCGTCGCATCTTCACCATCGGCGTCGCCTGGTTCTCGATCGCGTCCCTGCTCTGCGGGCTCGCGCCCGACATCTGGACGTTGATCGCCGCCCGCGTGCTGCAGGGGGTGGGTGGCGCACTGCTCGCGCCCGGCTCGCTGGCGATCCTGGAGGCCTCCTTCCACCCCGACGACCGGGCGAAGGCGATCGGCGCGTGGTCCGGGCTGGGCGGCATCGCCGGCGCGCTCGGTCCGTTCCTCGGCGGATGGCTGGTCGAGGTGGCCAGCTGGCGGCTGGTGTTCCTGATCAACGTCCCGCTCGCGGCGATCGTGGTCCTGGTCGCGCTGAAACACGTGCCGGAGACCCGCGACCCCGGCGCGGCGCGGCAACTGGACTTCACCGGCGCGGCCATGGGCGCCCTCGGGCTGGCCGGGCTGAGCTACGGGTTCACCGCATGGCCGTCGCTCGGACCGGGTGCGCCGTCGGTGCTGATCGCGCTGGCCGTCGGCGTCGCCGGGATCGTCGCGTTCGTGCTGGTCGAGCGGCGCTCGCCGCACCCGATGCTCCCGCTCGGCGTGTTCGCGTCCCGCCAGTTCACCGCCGCGAACCTGGTGACCTTCGCGGTGTACGCGGCGCTGGGCGGGGTGTTCTTCCTCGTGGTGCTCAACCTGCAGGTCGTCGGCGGGTTCTCGCCGGTGGCCGCCGGGTCGGCGATGCTGCCGGTGACCGCGCTGATGCTGTTGCTGTCGGCCCGGGCCGGCGCGCTGGGGCAGCGGACCGGGCCGCGGCTGCCGATGACCGCCGGACCGCTCGTCTGCGCGGTGGCGCTCGTGCTGCTGTCCCGGATCTCGGCGAGCCCGTCCTACCTCACCGAGGTGCTGCCCGCGGTGGTGGTGCTCGGGCTCGGGCTGTCCCTCACCGTCGCGCCGCTCACCGCGACCGCGCTGGGAGCCCTGGACGACCGGTACGCCGGGGTGGCCAGCGGCGCGAACAACGCCATCGCACGAACGGCCGGGCTGCTGGCCGTCGCGGTGCTGCCGCTGGTCGCGGGGATCGGCGGTGGCAGCCTGACCGATCCGGTGGCCCTCGCGCCCGCCTACCGCACCGCGATGCTGGTGTGCGCGGGAATGCTCGCCGCCGGTGGCGTGATCGCGTTCGCGTTCGTCCCGGGGCGTCCGAAGCCGGCGGCGCCGAGCCCGGTGCACGTCCACTGCGCGGTGGGTGCCCCGCCGCTGCACCCGGCGGAATGCCGCGAGCCCACCGGTCGTTGAGGTGTGGGCGAGGAAGGAGCGGGTCGTGAAGAGCAGGAGTTCGCTCAGGTCCGTCAAACGCCGCCCGGGTTCGGTGGTGGTGCGGCGCAGGGGGCGGGTGTTCGTCGTCAACAAGCGCCTGCCGCACTGGAAGGCCCGGCAGGGCTGAATATTTTCCCGAACGTGCCCGTCCGTCCTGGACGGGCACTTTTCCGCCGTTTATCGTCATCGTCGATGAGCGGCAGAGAAAACGCAGTGGTGGTCGGAGCGACCGGTGGAATCGGCGCCGAGGTTGCCGCTGCGCTGGCCGAACGGTACGCGTTGTGGCTGGTCGGGCGGGATGAGACCGCTCTGAAGGAATGCGCCGAAACTCTGCCCGATGCGCATTGCTGGACTGTTGATCTCGCGGATTCGGACATTCCAGATAATCCACCGGAATTGTCGTCGGTCGACGTATTGGTGCATTGCGCGGGGGTTTTCCAACTGGGCTCGGTATCGGAAACCGATCCCACGGCGTGGCGCGAACTGTTCGCGGTCAACCTGTTCGGCGTGGCGGGGCTGACCCAGTCGCTGCTGCCCGGGCTGCGCGCCGCCCGGGGCCGCGTGATCCTGGTGAACTCCACCGCCGCGCTCGGCCCGCCGGCCAACCGGGTCGCCTACGCCGCGAGCAAGACGGCGCTGCGGGTGTTCGCGGAGGCGCTGCACCGCGAGGAGCTGCCCAACGGTGTCCGCGTCACCAGCATCTACCCCGGCCGGGTCGCCACGCCGATGCAGCAGACGGTGCGCCGCATGGAGGGCGGCCGCTACGAACCCGAGCGGTACCTGAATCCCGGGTCGGTCGCGGACGCGGTGCGGTCCGTGCTGGCCGCGCCCGGCGACACGCACCTCACCGAGCTGGTGATCGAACCGGAGTGGCGCCCGTGACCTTGCGGTCGCACCCGGTATCCGGTGGTATGGCGGGATGAACCAGACCGATGTCGTCGTCGTGATCGCCACCCTCCAGGCCGCTGAGGGCAAGGAATCCCAGGTCGAGGAGGCGCTGCGCACGGCGGTGCGGGCGGTGCACGCCGAGCCGGGGTGTGAACGCTATGCGCTGCACCGCGGCTCCAGCTCGCCGTCGACGTTCGTGATGGTGGAGAAGTGGGCCTCCGGCCAGGCGCTGCGCGTGCACGGCAAGGGCCCCGCGCTCGCCGAGCTGGGCAAGACACTGGACGGGCTGCTCGCCAAGCCGATGGACCTGCAGTTCCTGACGCCGCTGCCGGACGGGGACCCGCAGCTGGGCGCGTTGTGACCCGGCCGCTCGCCGGGATCACCGTCGTCAGCCTGGAACAGGCGGTCGCGGCGCCGTTCGCCACGCGTCAGCTGGCCGACCTCGGCGCCCGCGTGATCAAGGTCGAGCGGCCGGGCGGCGGCGACTTCGCGCGCCGCTACGACACCACCGTGCACGGGCAGTCCAGCTACTTCGTCTGGCTGAACCGCTCCAAGGAGTCGCTGACGCTCGACGTCAAGGACCCGCGCGGCCGCGAGATCCTCGACCGGTTGCTCGCCGGGGCCGACGTGTTCGTGCAGAACCTCGCGCCCGGGGCAGCCGCGCGGCTGGGGCTGGAGCCGGCGGCGCTGGGCGAACGGTACCCGGGGCTGATCCCGTGCACGGTCAGCGGATACGGCACGGACGGCCCGTGGGCCGGGCGCAAGGCGTACGACCTGCTGGTGCAGTGCCAGACCGGTCTGGTGTCGCTGACCGGCACCCCGGAGGGCGCGGCACGGGCCGGAATTTCGGTGGCCGACATCGCGGGCGGCATGTACGCCTACTCGGGCATCCTCACGGCCCTGTTCACGCGGGCCACCACGGGCGAGGCGCGGCCGGTGGAGGTGTCGCTGTTCGACGCGCTGTCGGAGTGGATGGGACAGCCTGCCTACTACACCCGCTACGGCGGCACCCAGCCGCCGCGGGTCGGCACCCAGCACGCCACGATCGCGCCGTACGGGGCCTACACCGCGGCCGACGGCAAGGACGTGCTGTTCTCGATCCAGAACGAGCCGGAGTGGGTGGCGCTGTGCACCCACTTCCTGCAGCGGCCCGAGCTCGCCGACGACCCGCGCTTCGCGACCGGGTCCGCGCGCGTGGCGCACCGGGACGAGCTGAACGCGGTCGTGGCGGCCCGGTTCCGGGAGCTGGACAGCGAGAAGGTCATGGCGCTGCTGGACGGGATCGGGGTCGCGAACGCCGGGGTGAATTCGGTGCACGAGTTCCTGGACCACCCGGTGCTCGCCGAGCGCGACCGGTGGCGGGAGGTGCCGATCCCCGGCGGGACGATGGCGGCGCTGCTGCCGCCGGTGATCATGGCCGGAGTGGAACCGCGGATGGACCCGGTGCCGCAGGTGGGCGGCCAGACGGACGCGATCCTCACCGAGCTGGGCCACGCGCCGGCGGAGATCGCGCGGCTGCGCGCGGACGGGGTGGTGTGAGCGCGGGCCCGCCGGATCGCGTCGCGGGCAGGCAGTGACCTGGATTGATCTCCGCGTCGTGGGGTACTCACCGGTATGGGTCGCACGTTGCTCGGGATTTACCTCAACGACCACGTCGTCGTGGTGACGGCCTGCGCCGAACTGGCGCGGCGGCTGGCGCGTGCCGAGGCGGAATGGGCCGGCAACGGGAAGCTCGACCGGCTCGCCGAGGAAATGGCCGAGGACCGCGACGCCCTGGTCGAGATGATGCGCACGCTCGGCGAAGCCGCCCGCCCGGCCGGGCAGTGGGCAGGCCGGCTGCTGGAGAAGGCGGGCAGGCTGAAGCTGAACGGCCGCCTCCTGAGCCGGTCGCCACTGAGCCGCGTGGTCGAACTCGAAGGCCTCCGGCTCGGCGTCGAGGGCAAGGTCGCCACCTGGCGAACGCTGCGCGCGCGGGCCACCGCGGACTCGCGCCTGGACGCCGACCGCCTCGACGAACTGATCGCGAACGCCCGCAGCCAGGCGACGCGCCTGGAACGGCTCCGGGCGCGCGCGGTCGCCGAACTCTTCGGCGAGGAATCCATCCCCGCCGCGTGAACAACGTCAGGACGCGCGGAGGAACTGTTGGTAACGCTCGTCCAGCCGGTCGCGGTCAGGGCGCTCCTTGGGGCGCGACGGCAACCCGATGAGTTGGCCGTGCATTTCCTGCAGTCCGTGTCGCAGCATCGGCCCATCCACCTCGACGAGGAGGTCGGGCGCGATGTGGACGCGATAGTCCGGTGAAATGCCGAGCTGCTGGTTGTCGTAGGCGGCGTGGTGGATCTTGCACAGGCTGAGCCCGTTCGACACGATCGGAGCGCCGTGATCAGCACCGTCGGGGATGATGTGAGCGGCGTCGAGCAGGTTTCCGTGCTGGAGCCGACACACCGCGCAGCGCACTTCGTATGCCCGGAGCACGCTCGCGCGGAACACGGGTTGGTGCAGCCGTCGCCGCGCTATTCGATGAGCGTACCGCTTCGCGGCTTCACCGGGGTCCATTGGATCGGGGAGGAATCGCAGTCCTTCGTCCAAGGCGATGAGGAACACCCGGTTCGGCCGGTCGTCCGCGACCACGTACACCGGGAACACGGGCACGTACAGCCCCGGCTCCAACATCCAGAAGAGGATCAAGGGGAGCTGCAGCTCACACGCCCTTCTGAGCTTGGTGTTGTCGCCGGCGTCGGATGACGACTGGTAGTGATAGCGGAACAAGCCGCTTTCCATCGGCTCATCGCCGTAGGGACCGTGCAACGACGTCATGATCGTGAGCGTGGCCTGCAGGTCCTTGGGATTGCGAATGCCGCGTCCTTGGTCGAGCAGTCGCCAAGTGCGTCCGTCGACCTCGAACGCGCTCAATTCTCGACGACTCAACGTCCCCGACGGCGACGCATCGACAGCCTCCTGAAGCCGCGCCATGATCCGATGCCGGACGTCGACTTCTGCTTCAAGGTCCACAAGTTCTTCTACCAGAATTAACCCGCTAGTGGGAGCGGCGGTGTCCGGCCACGCACGCGCGTCCTCAATGGACAGACGAGTTGTCCACAGATTTGGGCACCTGTGGATCGGTTTGTGGACAACCTCAGGCGGGTGTCGCGTAGTGGGCCGTCTCCTCCTTGCCGCGTGTGCGTGCGGCGATCCGTCGGCCGGCGCTCATGTTCATGCGCCACGTGGCCATCGCGACGCTGACCCGGAAGTGGTTGGCCACCGAGTGATCCGACCAGCCCTTGAACGCGGCCACGCGCGCGGCGTCGGTGGGGATCAGGAGTTCGCCGGAGAGCTCGGCGGCCTCTTCCTCGATCTCGGCCACCGCCGAGCGGCAGCCGTTCTCGTCGGTCAGCGTGGGACCGAACGGGTGTTCCAGGAGCACGTGCGCCATCTCGTGCGCGATCGTGGACCGCCTGCGGCGCGGCGGGTGCACGTGGTTCTCGATGATCACCGCGCCGCTGGGCTGGAGCGGCACCAGCGCTGCGGAGAACACGTGCGGGCGCTCCTCGGTCAGGTAGCGCACGGACTCCGGCGGCAGGATCGGGTTGGACAGGTCGAACACCTCGATGCCGTAGAGCTCGGCCAGCGCCCACGGATCCAGCGGCGCGAAGACCGGCAGGCCCAGCTCGGCGCGGACCTCCAGGGCGAGTTCCCTGGCCTGCTTCTTGAAACCCCGGCGGAGGGTCATTGCAGCTCCTTGTTCCTTGCGCGGATGTGTCGCATGGTCAGGCCGACCACGTCGATCACGTGCTGCTGGTCGGCCGCACTGAGTTCTTCCTCGGCCCGGAGCAGCGGCGCGAGCTGCGCTTCGAGCGAGGGCCGGCGCCGCCCGTCGGGCTCACCCTCCGGCCACACCATGAACGTCTCGGCGGGCATGCCGAGCCACTGGACGAGCGCGATGAACCCGTCCAGGTCCGGCCGGTGGCCGTTGCTCATCCGGCTGACGAGGGACGCGCTCACCCCGGCCTCGGCCGCGAGCTGCCGCCAGGACAGGCCGCGAGACTCCCGCTCCGCGTCCAGCGCCGCGTACAGCCTGCTCGTGTCCAGTCGTCCGCCCATGTGGCCCACCTCCGCCTCTCGTCGCGTCGCAGTGTTGCCGAACCGTTGCGGAGGAGCAACAGTGGTGTAATACTGGGACAGTGTTGCAGGTGTGCAACAGTGGAGGAGGGAGCCGGATCATGTCGCGGGTCGTTTACTGGGTCTCGCCCATGCTGGGCAGCTGGGACGTCAGGCGGGGCGGGGAGGTGCTGTCGCACCACGAGCGCAAGCGGGACGCGGTGCGTGCGGCCGCGAAGCTGGCGCGCGCCGACCGCCCGAGTGTGCTCAGGATCCAGCGACGAGACGGATCGATCGAGGGCAGGCGGCTCTACGGCGACGATCCGCTGCCCGCTCCGGGGTGAGGTGCCCGGCGGCTCGCTGCCGGGGGTGAGGTGGTCGAACACGGGTTCGAGATTAGGGGTGGGGTCTGACAATCTCGGCCGCTTCCGATCCGGCGGCCACGGATTTCGCCCGGCCGCCTCGCGGGGAACGGCGGTGCGCCGCGCGCTTACCGCCGCGAGGCCGGCTGCGCGGCGGGATGTGGTCAGGAGACGCGCCGCTCGGCGCCCCCGCCGGCCAGCACGTTCTCCACCTCCGCGCACAGGATGTGGATGGCGACCAGGTGAGCTTCCTGCACGGTGGCGGCCGTGCCGGGCAGGCACAGGGCGTCCGCGGCGACGTTGGCGAGCGGATTGGGCGTCGGGCCGGTCAGCGCCCACACCGTTGCCCCGGCGCGTGCGCCTTCCTCGGCCGCCCGCACCAGGTTGCGGCTGCGGCCGCTGGCCGACAGCAGCAGGAGGACGTCGCGCGGGCGTGCGTGTGCCCGCACCTGCCGGGCGAACACCTCGGCGTGGTCGTACTCGTATTCGTCGCCCACGGCCGTGAAGCTGGAGGTGTCCGCGCGCAGGGCGATCGCCGAGAACGGTGGCCGGTCGTCGTGGTAGCGGCCCAGCAGCTCCGCGGTGAGCTGCTGGGCCTCGGCGGCGGAGCCGCCGTTGCCCGCCGCGAGCAGCCGGTTGCCTTCGCCCAGCCGCTCGGCGAGCGCCTGACCCCAGCGCGTGAGGCGCCCCGTCTGCCGGCGGAGCGCGCTCAGCGTCTCGTCCAGGATGTCCAGGTGTCCACGCGCCACGTTGGGAAGGGTGGACGCGCTCATGCGCAGGGGAATTGCCTGTGGTTCAACGTTTAAACTTCGCCGCCGCGGCGGCAGCGGCGAGCCCGGCGAGGAGGAACACGGCCGCGAACCACGGCAGGAAAGCGGCGCGCACCAGCTCGAGCGCGCCGGCGCCGAGCACTCCGGCGAGGGACACCGCGAGGTAGACCGCCGACGCGTTCAGCGACACGACCAGGGACGGTGTCGCCGGCGCCGCGGCGATCAGCTGGTGTTGTTGCGGGACCATCACGGCCCATGACGCGAGACCGTAGGCCACGACGGCGATCAGGGCGCCGGTGAACGTCGCGGTGGTCCACGGCATGAACGCGTAGTCGAGCACGCCGAGGGTCATCGCGACGGTGATGACCCGCATCGGGCCGAAGCGGTCCGTCCAGCCGCCGGTGACCATGTTGCTGATGGTGCCGGCCACTCCGGCGGCGAACAGCAGGACGGTGAGGCGGACGCCGTCGCCCGAGGTCGCGCCTTCGACGATCACACTGAGGTAGATCGTGACCAGGTAGATCCCGGTGAACATGGCCACGGTCGCGGCGAGGATGAGCACGACGGCCCGGTCCCGCAGCGGCGCCAGGCGCTCCCGCAGGGTGGTCGCCGGCGGGTTCGGCACCGGCGGCAGCCAGAGCGCGACACCGGCCGCGGCGACCACGCCGAGCGCGGCGACCAGCCACATGGTCTGCCGCCAGCTCGCCACGGAACCGAGCAGTGTCCCGATCGGCACGCCCAGCGCCGTCGATGACACCAGGCCCAGCGTGACCAGCGACATCGCGCGGCCACGGCGGTCCGGTGGGGCCAGGGCGGCCGCGGCGGTGGCGGCCGTCGGTGTGATGGCGGCGGCACCGGCCGCGGCGATCACCCGCGAGGCCAGTGCCAGGCCGTAGTCCGGCGCGAGCGCGGTGACGGCGTTGCCCAGGACGAAGACGCCGAGCGCCGCCAGCAGGACGGTGCGTCGTGGCCAGTTCCCGGTAGCGGCGGCGAGCACTGGGGACAACACGGCGTAGGCGATCGCGAAGACGGACACGAGCTGGCCGGCCTGGCCGACGCTCACGTCCAGGGATCGGGCCAGCTCCGGCAGGACGCCGTTGACGACGAAGGCGTCCGTGCCGACGGCGAACGTCGCGACGGTCAGCACGCCGATCCGGGCGGGCAGGCGGGTCGTGGTGGTCATGAGCCCCTCAAAACGGTACTGATCGGTTCCGTATTAACGGTACTGATTAGTTCCGTTTTCGGTCAAGCTCGGATATGGTGGGGACATGCCCACTCGTGCCCGTGAACGACTCGTGCAGACCGCGGAGGACCTGTTCTACGCCGATGGCATCCGCGCGGTGGGTGTCGAGCGGCTGCTGGAGGCGTCCGGCGTCGGGCGCGCCTCGTTCTACCGGCACTTCGCGAGCAAGGACGACCTGGTCGAGACGGTGCTCACCGAGCGGGACCAGGCGTGGCGCCGGTTGCTGGCCGAGGGCGTCGCGGCGCGCGGCGGCCACCCGCTGGCGGTCTTCGACTTCCTGGCCGAGCGGTTCGCGCGCGCCGACTACCGGGGCTGCGCGTTCATCAACGCGATGGCCGAGGTCGGCGACGCGGACGCGGCCGTCTACGAGCTGGCCCGCGCGCACAAGGCGGCGGTGACCGAATACCTGGCCGGACTGCTGGACAAGGCGGGCTACCGGGAGAGCGAGACGCTCGCCGCCCAGTTGATGCTGCTGATCGACGGCGCGCTGGTCACGGCGCTGCGGGAGCGCAGTGCGGAACCGGCGCTGCGGGCCAAGGCCATCGCGACTGCCCTGCTCGGCGGGTGACGCCGGGTCCAGCTCCCGCTGCCCAGGGGAACCGCGCGGAGTGGACGGGCTGGACGCGACGCGTCAGGACTTGACCAGCCGGGCGATGGCGTCGCTGGCCTCGCGGACCTTCACCTCGGCCTCGCGGCCGCCCGCGCGCGCCGCGTCCACCACGCAGCCCGAGAGGTGCTCCTCCAGCAGTTCGAGGGAGAACGCCTGCAGCGCCTTCGTCGCCGCGGAGACCTGCGTCAGGATGTCGATGCAGTACTTGTCCTCTTCGACCATCCGCTGCAGGCCACGGATCTGGCCCTCCACCCGGCGCAGTCGCTTGAGGTAGGCGTCCTTGTCACCGCTGTAGCTCGCCATGTCCGCCTCCGCTCTCGGCACTCCGGGCCATCATACCCGCTCCCCGTATGTACACCCTTGCGTCAACCGGGGGCATCTGTTCACCTGAGTACCTGAGCAGGTGAGGGAGGTTCCGGTGCGGGGTGGAGTTCCCCTCGGCAGGCGGGAACGCCTGTCGGTGGCCGCGATGGCCTGCTGCATCCTGGCGCTCAACGTCGCCGGGTGGGGGGTGCTCCTCCTGCTGGTCGTGCCGCGGCACTTCGCGATCGGCGCGTCCGGCGTCTTCGGGGTGGGCCTGGGGGTCACCGCGTTCACCCTCGGCATGCGTCACGCGTTCGACGCCGACCACATCGCGGCGATCGACAACACCACCCGCAAGCTCATCGCGGAGGGACGGCGTCCGCTCACCGTCGGCTTCTGGTTCTCCCTCGGGCATTCCACGATCGTCTTCGGCTTGTGCCTGCTGCTCTCGCTCGGCGTGCGCGCGCTGGCCGGCGAGGTCGAGGACGGCTCCTCCACGCTGCACGACGTCACCGGCGTGATCGGCCTGTCGGTCTCCGGCACGTTCCTGTGCCTGCTCGGCGTGATCAACCTGGTCGTCCTGGTCGGCATCCTCCGTCTCGCCCGCGACCTGCGTGGCGGCCGGTTCGACGAGGCCGAGCTCGAGGCCCGGCTCGCCGGCCGGGGCCTGCTCAACCGCGTCCTCGGCCGGGTCACCGCGGCGGTGCGGAAACCGTGGCACATCTACCCGGTGGGCGTCCTGTTCGGCCTCGGTTTCGACACCGCGACCGAGGTCGGCCTGCTGGTCCTGGCCGGTGGCGCGGCCGCGTTCGCCCTGCCCTGGTACGCCGTCCTCGTGCTGCCGATCCTGTTCGCGGCGGGCATGACCCTGTTCGACGCGGCCGACGGGTTCTTGATGAACTACGCCTACGGCTGGGCGTTCGCCCGGCCGGCCCGCAAGATCTTCTACAACATCGCCGTCACCGCACTGTCCGTCGTGGTGGCGCTGGTGATCGGCGTGATCGAGCTGATCTCGGTGGTCGTGGACCGGACCGGCATCACGAGTGGCCCGCTGGCGTCGATCGCCGAGATCAACCTCGACCACGCCGGGTTCGTGATCGTGGGTCTGTTCGCGTTCACCTGGGTGGTCGCCTGGCTGGTGTGGCGGCTGGGGCGCATCGAGGAGCGCTGGACCGCCGACGCCGAGTAGCCCCTGTACGGGTAGGGGGTATAGTTCCGGCATGACTGAGACCGTCTACACCGTCACCGGGATGACCTGCCAGCACTGCGTCGCGTCCGTCACCGAGGAGGTCGGCAGGATCGAGGGCGTCCAGGACGTCAAGGTCGACCTGCCGACCGGCGCGGTCACCGTCGTGAGCGCCGGAGAGCTGAGCGATGACGCGATCCGCGCCGCCGTCGACGAGGCCGGGTACGCACTCGCCCCGCGGTGACCCGATGACCGCCGCCCCCGAGCTCACCGAGGTCGAACTGGCCATCGGCGGCATGACCTGCGCCGCGTGCGCGAACCGCATCGAGCGGAAGCTGAACAAGCTCGACCGCGTCACCGCCACGGTGAACTACGCCACCGAGAAGGCCAAGGTCAGCTTCCCCGCGGAACTCGACCCGCGGGAGCTGGTCGACACGGTTGTCGCCGCCGGGTACTCGGCCACGCTGCCGCAGCCCGGCGACGGGGGCGGCGAACAGGTGACCGGCCTGCGCGACCGGGTGATCGCCGCGGCGGTCCTGTCGCTGCCGGTGGTCGTCCTGGCGATGGTCCCGGCCTGGCAGGTCGACTACTGGCAGTGGATCTCACTGGCGCTGGCCACCCCGGTGGTGTTCGGCGCCGGCCTGCCGTTTCACACGGCGGCGTGGACGAACCTCAGGCACCGTGCCGCGACGATGGACACGCTGATCTCCGTCGGCACCCTGGCGGCCTACCTGTGGTCGCTGTACGCGCTCGTGTTCACCGGCGCAGGGGAGATCGGGATGCGCCACCCGTTCGAGTTCACCCTGGCCCGCGGCGGTGACAGCCGCATCTACCTCGAGGTCGCCACGGCGGTGACCACGTTCATCCTGGCCGGGCGCTACTTCGAGGCCCGCGCCAAGCGCCGCGCCGGTGCCGCGTTGCGGGCGCTGCTCGAGCTGGGGGCGAAGGACGTCGCCGTGCTGCGGGACGGCGCCGAGGTGCGGATCCCGGCAGGGCAACTGGTGGTGGGGGACCGGTTCGTCGTGCGGCCGGGCGAGAAGATCGCCACCGACGGCGAGGTCGAGGAGGGCTCGTCCGCGGTCGACGTGAGCATGCTGACCGGCGAGTCCGTGCCGGTCGAGGTCGGGCAGGGGGATGCCGTCGTCGGCGCGACCGTCAACGCGGGCGGCAGGCTCGTCGTCCGCGCCACCCGCGTCGGCTCGGACACGCAGCTCGCGCAGATGGCCAAGCTCGTCGAGCAGGCGCAGACCGGGAAAGCCCAGGTCCAGCGGCTGGCCGACCGGGTCGCCGGCGTCTTCGTGCCGATCGTGCTGGTGCTCGCCCTGGGCACCCTGATCACCTGGCTCTCCCTCGGCGGGCCGCCCGCGGCGGCGTTCACCGCGGCGGTCGCGGTGCTGATCATCGCCTGTCCCTGCGCGCTCGGGCTCGCCACGCCGACCGCGCTGCTGGTGGGCACCGGCCGGGGCGCGCAGCTCGGCATCCTGATCAAGGGCCCCGAGGTGCTGGAGTCGACGCGGCGGATCGACACGATCCTGCTGGACAAGACCGGCACCGTCACCAGCGGGCGGATGGCGCTGGTGGACGTGTGCCTCGCCGACGGCGAAGACCGCGGCGAGGTGCTGCGGCTGGCCGGTTCGCTGGAGCACGCGTCCGAGCACCCGATCGCCCGAGCCGTCGCGGCCGCCGTGGACGACCACGTGCCGGTGACGGAGTTCCGGAACCTGGAAGGTCTCGGCGTGGAAGGCGTGGTCGACGGCCGTGCCGTCGTCGCCGGGCGCGGCGCCTTGCTCGCCGAGCGGGGTCTGCACCTTCCGGACGCGCTCGCGCGGGCGAAGGCCCGGGCGGAGGAACTCGGGCGGACCGTGGTCGCGGTCGGCTGGGACGGCCAGGTGCGCGCGGCCCTGGCGGTGGCCGACACGGTCAAGCCGTCCTCGGCGGAAGCGGTGCGGCAGCTCCGGGCTCTCGGGTTGCGTCCAGTGCTGCTGACCGGCGACCACGAGACGGTCGCGCGGGCGGTGGCTCGCGCGGTCGGCGTCACCGAGGTGATCGCCGGGGTGCTGCCGGCCGACAAGGTCGAGGTGGTGAAACGCCTGCAGGACCAGGGCCGCCGGGTCGCGATGGTCGGGGACGGGGTCAACGACGCGGCCGCGCTCGCGCAGGCCGACCTCGGTCTGGCGATGGGCACCGGCACCGACGTGGCGATCGAGGCGAGCGATCTGACACTCGTGCGGGCCGACCTGCGCGTCGCCGCGGACGCGATCCGGCTCGCGCGGCGCACCCTCGGCACGATCAAGGGCAACCTGTTCTGGGCGTTCGCCTACAATGTGGCGGCGCTGCCGCTGGCCGCGCTCGGCCTGCTCAACCCGATGATCGCCGGGGCGGCGATGGCGCTGAGCTCGGTCTTCGTGGTGACCAATTCGCTGCGGCTGCGCGCGTTCTCGTAGGGAAGTAACCATTCGCGCCTCCCCAGGAGCCGACTACCGTAGCGGTTTCGGACCTGGGGAGGCGTGATGCCCGACGCGATCGTGATCGGAGGCGGCCAGTCCGGTCTCGCCGCGGCCCACGCGCTGCGGGAGGCCGGGCTGAAGCCGGTGGTGCTGGAGGCGGGAGCGGAGCCGGTCGGATCCTGGCCGCGCTACTACGACAGCCTCACGTTGTTCTCGCCCGCGGGCTACAGTTCCCTGCCGGGCAAGCGTTTTCCCGGCGATCCGCGGCACTACCCGGTGCGCGACGAGGTGGTCGCCTACCTGCGGGACTACGCCGCCGGGCTGGACGTGGACATCCGCACCGGGCACCGGGTGGAATCCGTGCGCCACAACGGGAATTTCGTCGTGCGCGCCGGGGAGGAGTTCGAGGTGCCGGTCGTAGTGGCAGCCAGCGGGTGGTTCGGCAAGCCGCACACGCCGGCGTTGCCCGGGCTGGAGTCCTTCGCGGGCAAGGTGATCCACGCGGCGGACTACCGCGAGCCGAGCGCGTTCGCCGGGCAGCGGATCGTCGTGGTCGGCGCGGGCAACTCCGGCGTGCAGATCGCCGCGGAGCTGGCCGAGGTCGCGTTGGTGACGCTCGCGACCCGCAGGCCGGTGCGGTACGCGCCGCAACGGCCGCTGGGCAAGGACCTGCAGTTCTGGTTCTCGGTCACCGGTGTCGCGTACCTGCCGCGGCGCATCAAGGGCGAGCCGCCGACCGTGCCGGTGATCGACACCGGCCACTACCGCGGGCTGATCCGCGCCGGGCAGCCGGACCGCCGCCCGATGTTCACCCGCCTCGACGGCAACCACGTCGTGTGGTCCGATGGCCACCGCGAACCCGTCGACACGCTCCTGCTCGCCACCGGGTACCGGCCGGACATGCCCTACCTCGACGGCCTCGGCGCGCTGGACGGGCGCGGCGTGCCGAAGCACCGGCGCGGCGTGTCCACGTCGGTGCCCGGCCTCGGGTACGTCGGGCTGGAGTGGCAGAGCACGCTGGTGTCCGCGAGCCTGCGCGGCGTCGGCCGCGACGCGCGGTACGTGGTCCGGAAGCTGGCCCCGATGAGGTAGAAGGGACGGTGTGACCGATCGAACCGGGGCGCTGTCCGGCGTCGTCATCGCCGACTTCAGCCGGGTGCTCGCCGCGCCCTACGCGACCATGCTGCTCGCCGACCTCGGCGCCGAGGTGATCAAGGTCGAGCGGCCGGGCAGCGGGGACGACACCCGCGCGTGGGGGCCACCGCACGCCGACGGCGAGGCCGTCTACTTCCGGTCGGTCAACCGCAACAAGCGCTCGATCGCGCTCGACCTCACCGATCCGGCGGACCTGGCCACGGCCAAGGAGCTCGCCGCGCGCGCCGACGTGCTGGTCGAGAACTTCCGCCCGGGCACCATGGCGCGCTACGGCCTCGGCTACGACGACCTCGCCCCGGCCAACCCCGGCCTGGTGTACTGCTCGATCTCCGGGTTCGGCAGCGGCGCCGGGGCGGACCTGCCCGGCTACGACCTGCTGCTGCAGGCCGTGGGCGGGCTGATGAGCGTGACCGGGCCGGCCCCGGGCGAGCCGACCAAGGTCGGGGTCGCGCTCGTCGACGTGCTGACCGGGCTGCACGCGGCCGTCGGCATCCTGTCCGCGCTGCGTCACCGCGACGCGACCGGCGAGGGCCAGCTGATGGAGATCAGCCTGCTCGGCGCGCTGCTGTCCAGCATGGTCAACCAGAGCGCGAACCACGTCATGGCGGGCGTGGTCCCCGGCATCATGGGCAACCGGCACCCGTCCATCGCGCCGTACGAGGTGTTCCAGGCCGCCGACCGGCCGATCGTCGTCGCGGTCGGCAACGACCGGCAGTTCGCGGCCTTCACCGCGGCCCTCGGCGTGCCGGACCTGGCGGCCGACGAGCGGTTCACCACCAACTCGCAGCGGGTCGCGCACGTCGGCGAGCTCGCCGACCTGCTGGGCGCCCGGCTGCGGGCCCGGCCCGCCGACGAGTGGTTCGAGCTGCTCACGCCCCTGGGTGTGCCGTGCGGCCCGGTGAACGACCTCGCCGAGGCCTTCCAGCTCGCCGACCGGCTCGGGCTCGCGCCACGCGTCCCGCTCGGCGGGCTGGATGTCGTGCGCAACCCGATCGGGCTGGCGAAGACACCGCCGGCCTACCGCCAGGCGCCGCCCCGGCTGGGCGAGCACACCGACGAGGTCCGAAGCTGGCTCAAGGACGGCGTCTAGATTCTGTTGTTTGCGGCGGAGCCGCTTGCGGTGGGCCGTCAGCCGGCACCGCTACCCGCGCCGCCACGCAAAGCCATGTCCGGACCACGTCTCAGCGGTTGGGCAGCAGCTCCTGCGCCTTGGTTTTCAGCCCCTCGACCAGGATGTGCCACGCGTCGCGGTCGCCCTTGAGCATCGCCTCGGTGGTCGACTTGATCTGCTCGAACGTGGCGTGCGGCGGGATCGGCGGCACCTCCGGATCACAACGCACGTCCAGCAGCGCGGGCCGGTCCGCCGACAGCGCCCGCTCCCACGCCGGGCCGAGCTGGTCCGGGTCGTCCACGGCGACCGCCTCGAACCCCAGCGACCGGGCGAACCCGGCGTAGGAGAACTCGGGCAGCGACTGCGACTGCTCGAACTTCGGCGCGCCGCCCATCGACCGCAGCTCCCAGGTGACCTGGTTGAGGTCGTTGTTGTGGAACACGCACACCACCAGCCGCGGATCGGACCACAGCTGCCGGTAGCGGCGGATCGTGAGCAGCTCGGCCAGGCCGTTCATCTGCATCGCGCCGTCGCCGACCAGCGCGATCACCGGCCGGTCGGGGCAGGCGAACTTCGCCCCGATCGCGTACGGCACACCCGGTCCCATGGTGGCCAGGGTGCCGGACAACGAGCCCCGCATCCGCCCGCGGATGCGGAGGTTCCGCGCGTACCAGTTGGTCGACGACCCCGAGTCGGCCGTGACGATCGCGTCCACGGGAATGCGCTTCGACAGCTCGTGCACCACCCGCATCGGGTTCACCGGGTCGGCGTCGACCATCGCCTGCTGCTCGACGGTCTCCCACCAGGACGCGACGTTCTTCTCGATCTTCTCCCGCCACGCGCGGTCGTCCTTGCGGTGCACCATCGGCAGCAACGCCCGCAGCGTCCCCTTCGCCTCGCCGACCAGGTTCACCTCGGTCGGGTAACGCATGCCGATCATGCTGCCGTCGATGTCGATCTGGACGGCGCGGGCCTGGCCGAACTCGGGCAGGAACTGGCTGTACGGGAAGTTCGAGCCCACGATCAGCAGCGTGTCGCAGTCGCGCATCATCTCGTAGCTCGGCCGGGTGCCGAGCAGCCCGATCGAGCCGGTGACGTAGGGCAGGTCGTCGGGCAGGACGTCCTTGCCCAGCAACGCCTTCGCCACACCGGCGCCGGTCAGCTCCGCGATCTCCCGGACCTCGGCGGCGGCGTTGCGCGCCCCCTGGCCGACCAGGATCGCCACCTTCTCCCCGGCGCCCAGCACCTCGGCGGCACGGGCGAGCTCGTCCTCCGGCGGGATCACCACCGGGTGCGGGAACCCGGGCGGGCTGGAGGGCACCTGCTTGAACGCGTGCTTCGGCGGCGTGTACGGCTGCTCCTGCAGATCGGCTGGGATGATCAGCGCGGTCGGTGCCCGTTTCGCCAGTGCCGTGCGGATAGCCCGGTCCAGCGCGTTGGGGAGCTGCTCGGCGACGTTGACCTCGACCAGGTATTCGCTCGCGACGTCCTTGAACAACGGCTGCAGGTCGACTTCCTGCTGGTAGCTGCCGCCCATGGCGCTGCGCGCGGTCTGTCCCACGATCGCCACCACCGGGACGTGGTCGAGCTTGGCGTCGTAGAGCCCGTTGAGCAGATGGATGGCGCCCGGCCCCGAGGTCGCCATGCACACCCCGACGTGCCCGCTGAACTTGGCGTACCCCACCGCCTCGAACGCGGCCATCTCCTCATGACGGGCCTGCACGAACCGGGGCCGGTCGTCCGCCTTGCCGAACGCGGCGACGATCCCGTTGATCCCGTCGCCCGGGTAGGCGAAAACCTGCTCCACATCCCATTCCCGCAGGCGCCGCAGCAGGTAGTCGCCGACCGTCTCCGACATGGAAAACTCCTCACGCTCCTCGGCTCAGTCCCACCAGCGGCTTACCCGGCAGACCCCGGCCCGACACCTCCGGCCCCGCGGTGCTGATCGCCTGGAGCGGCAGACCGTCGTAGACCTGGAGGGTGTGCAGGTGGTGCAGCATGATCCCCTCGCGCAGCGCCCACGGGCACACGTCGACCTTGCGGATGTCGAGCGTGTCCATGGTCGCCTTGGCCACGATCGCGCCGGCCAGGATCTGCCGCGCGCGCGGCGCGGACACGCCACGCAGCCGCGCCCGTTCGGACGCCTTCATCTCGGCCAGACGGGGGATCCACGAGTTGAGCGCGTCGACGGTGAGCGTGCGCCGCACGAACGGACCGCGCCGCTGCGGCGGTGCGCCGGCCAGCCGGGCCAGCTGCTTGAACGTCTTGGAGGTGGCGACCGCGCGCGCCGGCACACCCTCCCATCTCAGCCGGTCGGCGACCTCGCGCAGCATGTCCCGCACGTGCCGGCGCATCGCCTTGACCTGCTTGGCCGTCGGCGGGTCGTCGGTCAGGAACATCCGCGTCAGCCGCCCGGCGCCGAGCGGCAGGGACAGGGTGAGCTGCGGTTCGGCGTCCCGTCCCAGCGCGATCTCCAGCGACCCGCCGCCGATGTCGAGCAGCAGCAGTCGGCCCGCCGACCAGCCGTACCAGCGGTGCGCCGCGGAGTAGGTCAGCCTGGCCTCGTCCTCACCGGTGAGGAACTGCGGGCGCACTCCGGTGCGTTCCTCGATCCGGTTGATGATCTCGTCGCGGTTGGCCGCGTCGCGGATCGCCGACGTCGCGAACAGGAACAGCTGCTCCACCCGGTGCAGCCGGGCCGCGGCGAGCGCCGACTCCACGGCGTCCACCGCGCGGCACACGCCCTCCTCCGCGATCGCTCCCGTCTCGTCGATCTGCTCGGCCAGCCGTGTGGGCTCTTTCACAGCCAATGCGGGTAATGGCGGGGCCCCCGGGTGGGCATCCACGATCTGGAGTTGCGCGGAGTTCGAACCGATGTCGAGCACGCCGAGTCGCATAAGGTCCGGCGTACCCCGTTTATCCCTCTGTCACACGGCTATTTCCGACGTCATGGAGACGTACAGCTACACCGCGACCGCCGATCTGCCCGCCGACGAGGCGTTCGCGTTCATCTCCGATGCGCCCAACCTGCCCCGCTTCCTCCCGCAGGACCTTGCGGAGGGCTGGCTACGCGCGGATGCGGCGAGCAGGCAACTGGCGTGGGGCACCGAGAGCGAGGGCGACGACTGCGGTGAGTTGCACGTCATCGACCGCGGGCCGGCGCAGTGCGAGATCGCGATGACGGTGCACACCCGCCGCACCGACGGCGACCAGGTGCGCACCGAAATGGCGCAAGCGGTCGCCGCACTCACCCACAAAGCCGGCGCCGACGCCGACGAACAACGCGAGGGCCGGCAGGCGGGCTGGGTCTGAGCCGGGTCCGGTGCTGTAATCCTGCCCATGCGTGAACACGTGATCGTGGCCGCCACGACCGACAGCGAGACGACGGCTCGTGAGCTGGCCGCGCGGGCCGTCGAGGCACGGCTGGGTGCCTGCGCGCAGATCGTGGGCCCGATCGTCAGCGTCTACCGCTGGGACGGCGAGGTGCACGCCGACCCCGAATGGCGGGTCGAGATCAAGACCGCGGCCGACCGGGTGGCCCCCCTGGTCGAGCTGATCAAGCGGCAGCACAACTACGAGGTGCCGGAGATCATCGCGACGCCCATCGAGGGCGGCAGCGCGGAGTACCTCGAGTGGCTGATCGCGGAGACCAGGCCGGCGTGACCGGCGCGGGTCACGACCGTGCCAAGTGGACGGTCCCGGCATCGCGCCGCGCCCGCCCCGCCCCGCCCGGCTGCTCCGGTGGGAACTTCACCGGGCCCCGCGTAGTTTCGAGGTCATGGCGAAGATGATCCGGTGGTCCCTCCCCGCGCTGCTCGGCGCGGCGGTGTGGGCGCTGGGGGAGATCCCGGTCTCCTTCGGCGGCAAGCCCGACCCGGAGCGCATGCGGCGGTCCCCGCAGTTCCACGACGGACGGTTCCGGAACCTCGCCCCGCCGCTCGTGCAGCCCGCCCGCGCCCGCGACCTGGTCGGCGAGATGCTCTTCGGCAAGCAGCAGCGCAAGCCGACCGGGCCGGTTCCGCTGGTGCCGCCCGGCGCGCCCGCAGATGCGGGGCTGCACGTCACCTGGTTCGGTCACGCCTCGTCGCTGATCGAGATCGACGGCCGGAAGGTGCTGGTGGACCCGGTGTGGGGCGAGCGGGTGTCGCCGTCCCGGTTCGCCGGACCGAAGCGGCTGCACCGGCCGCCGCACCAGCTGGCCGACCTGCCCGAGCTGGACGTCATCATCGTCTCGCACGATCATTACGACCACCTGGACCGGCCGACGGTGGTGCGGCTGGCCCGCACCCAGCGCGCGCCGTTCGTGGTGCCGCTCGGGGTGGGCGCGCACCTGCGCCGGTGGCGGATCCCGGCGGACCGGATCATCGAGCTGGACTGGGACGAGTCGGTTTCGGTGGCCGGTGTCGAGGTGACCGCGGCGGCGGCGCAGCACTTCTCGGGCCGCGCGTTCACGCGGAACAACACGTTGTGGGCGTCGTGGATCGTGTCGCGAGCCGGCCGGAAGGCCTTCTACACGGCGGACTCGGGCTACTTCGACGGCTACCGCGAGATCGGTGCGAAGCACGGGCCGTTCGACGTGGCACTCGTGCAGATCGGCGCCTACCACCCGGCGTGGCCCGACATCCACATGACACCCGAGGAGGGAGTCGCCGCCCACCTCGACGCCCGTGGCGGGTTGCTGATCCCGGTGCACTGGGGAACGTTCCGCCTCGCGATGCACGGCTGGAGCGAACCCGCCGAACGGGTGTGGCGCGAGGCCAAGGCCCACGACGTGACGCTGGCGATCCCCCGCCCCGGCGAGCGGATCGACGTGGACAGCCCGCCACCGGTCGATCCCTGGTGGCAGCCGATCGGCTGATCGCAAGGCCCGGCGGGTGGACCTCAGGGACGCACTCTCGACAGGCCCACCCGATCGGCGGCTTGGCGGATCTTGAAGAACGTGTTCCGGAACCACGCCATCAACGTGGCCCGCGCGTCCGGGTCGAGCTGCTGCTCGCCGGCGGCCTTCACCGCCTTGTAGTGGTCGATCAGCGTGTGCAGCCAGGCGTCCACGTCCTGGACGCTCTCCAGCTGCACCACGCCGCCGGTCTCGGGCAGGCGGCGCAGGAACACCGCGTGCGTGTTGCGGACCCAGTGGGACAGCTTGAGGTCGATCTCCGGGATCGCGACGGGCGGGTCGAGTGCGAAGGCCAGCCGGGAACGCCATCCGAGCAGTTCCCGCTCCACCGGGTGGTCCCAGCGACCGGGCCGGCCGAGCTGGTGCCCGGCGATGCGCCGCTCGGCGAACCACAGGAAGTCCTCGGAACCCCGGCGCAGGGTGCTGATCATCGACGGCGCGAGTGCGCCGATCACGGTCCGATCGACGACGTCCCACGTCGTGCCGCCCGCGAACGGGCTGTCGATCTTGAGGGTCTTCACGGTCCGCACCCTGAATTACTGCCTTATCTTCCGGTTCGCCCGCAACCCGCCATCGGTGTGCTTTACCTCATGCCCAGCCGGCGGCCGATGCTGATCTCGATCACCACCCGCTCCGGGTGCGGCGCCGGCCGGCGGTGGTAGCGCACGGCGTACCGGTTTTCCGCGTCGGCCACCGATTCCGGATCCTCCCGGATCACCGCGGTTCCCTCCAAACTCGACCAACGGCGGCCGTCGACCTGGCTCACCACGGCGAGCGCGGGGTCACCGCGCCGGACGTTGCGGGCCTTGACGCTGCCGCGGCGGCAGATCACCCGCGCCGTCGTGAAGTCCTCGTCGACCGTGACACCGACCGGCACGACGTGGGGTCCGCCGTCCGGGCGGAGCGTGGTGAGCAGGCACAGGTGCCGCTCCGCCCAGAACGCCCGCAGCTCGTCGCTGGGCGCTGCCGTGGTCGTGATCATGCCCGTCCCTTCGCATCCGTCCCGGTCCATCTTGCCAAGATCTCTTCCATGATGGGTTCCACCCACGCGCTGACCGGCTGGTGCGCCGGTCTCGCCCTCGCCCCGGCCATCGGCGCCGGCTCCGTCCACCAGGCACTCGCGTTCGCCGCGACGACCGCCGGCTTCGCGCTGCTGCCGGACCTGGACCACCCCGGTGCCCGCGCCTCGAAACTGCTCGGCCCGATCACCGGGATGGTGTGCTGGTTGCTGCGGCACGCTTCCGCGGGCCTGTACGCGGTGACGAAGGGGCCGCGTGACGAGCGGCGCCGGGGCAGCCACCGGCACCTGTCACACACATTGCTGTTCGCGCTCGGGACAGGCGCGGCGACGACGGCCGGCACCCGGGCGGGTGGCTGGTACGTGGTCACCGCCGTGGTGCTGTTCGCGTTGCTGCTCGCCGCGGACGCGCTGGGGGACTGGTTGCTGCTGGTCGCGGGTGGCGGGGTGGCCTGGTGGGCGCTGACCGCGAGCGCGGCGGCGGAGCTGTCCCAGCTGACCGGCTGGCTGGGGATCGCGGTCGCGGCCGGTTGCGTCACGCATTGCCTCGGTGACGCGCTCACCGAGGCCGGGTGCCCGTTCCTGTTCCCGGTGCCGATCGCCGGTGAGACCTGGTACGAGCTGCGGCCGCCCGGGTTCCTGCGTTTCCGCACCGGCAAGGGCGTGGAGAAGTTCCTGATCGTGCCGGTGTTCACGGTGCTGGCGGTGGTGCTGGTGCCCGGTGCGTGGTCCGGGCTGGTCGGGCTGTTCGCCGAACCGGTCGTCGCGGCCGGCCGCTGACTAGAATCGCTTCCGATGACTGGTTCCGCGGGCCGCACCGGGCTGCGTGCCGACGCGCGCCGCAACCGAGCGCGCGTGCTGGCCGCCGCTCAGGAGGCGTTCGCCGACGAGGGCCCGTCGGTGCCGCTGGACGAGATCGCGCGGCGCGCCGGGGTGGGCGCGGGAACGGTCTACCGGCACTTCCCCAGCAAGGAGATGCTGTTCGAGGCGGTCGTGCTCGACCGCATCGAGTGGCTCGCCGGGCAGGCACGCGACCGGCTCGACGCGGCCGACCCGGGCGGGGCGTTCTTCGAGTTCTTCGATGTGGTGGCTGAACAGGCGCTGCTGAACAAGGCCCTGTGCGACGCCCTCGGGGCGAGCACCGGCACCCCGTTCGCGGCGGCGCCGGACGAACGGAGCGAGTTCCGCGCCGCGTTCGGCGACCTGCTGCGCCGCGCGCAGGCGGCCGGCGCGGTCCGGGCGGACGTGGAGCCCGGTGACCTGACCGCGCTGCTGGCGGGGTACCTGGCGATGCGGCGGCGGGCCCCGGCGGGCCGGCCGCTGACGCGGATCATCGCCGACGGTCTGCGCGCCTAGCGCTGCACGGCCAGCTCGCCCAGCTCGGACCAGTCGTCCTGGGGCACCTCGAAGTTGACGATCCGCGGTGTCTCCGCCAGGTAGGGCGGCAGGGTCCGCTGGGCGGTCTCGAAGTGGCTGGACCGGAGGTGCGCCGCACCCGCTTCGCCGTCGCGGAAGGCTTCGACCAGCACGTACTCCGTCGGGTCCTCGACGCTGCGGGACCAGTCGAACCACAGGCACCCGTCCTCGGCGCGGGTGGCGAGGGTGAAGTCCCGCGCGATCGCGGGCCAGTCGTCGGCGTGCTTCGGCAGGATGCGGAACTTCGCGGTGATGAAAATCATGGGTCCACCGTAGAGCGGCGGGGCCGCGTCCACACCGGACGCGGCCCCGCCCGGGTCACGGCGTCACGCCGAACTGGTTCGCCAGGTCCGTCAGCATCGCCGAGGCGCCCTGCAGGCTCACCGCGCTGAACCACGTCGTGTCGGAGACATCGACGATCTTGCCCTTCAGCGTCGCCCACAGGGGGTTGGCCTGGAACTTCGCCTTCGGGTCCTCCGCCGTCTTCGTCTCGTCCGAGTACGACGACACGAAGATGATGTCCGCGTCCAGCTTCGCGATGTCCTCCTGGCTGAGGTTCACCGAGATCTTGTCGGCCGCGTCCGGCTGGCCGGCCGGACGCGACAGCTTGGCATCGGCCATCACGACGCCGGGGTAGGACGTGCTGCTGTAGAGCCGGACGGTCGGCTCGCCCTCGACGAACCGCACGATGGACACCGTCGGCGTGCGGCCGAGCTTCGCGGCGATCTCCTGGCCGATCCGCTGCGCCCGCTGCTCGTAGGCGCCGATCTTCTGCTCGGCCAGGGACTCCTTGCCGAGGACCCGCGCGAGCAGCCGGGTGTTGTCCTTCCACATCGCGCCGGTCGTCGTCGAGAAGACCGTCGGGGCGACCCCGGTGAACTGGTCGTAGTACTTCTCGTGGCGCACCTTCGCCGAGACGATCACGTCCGGCTTGATGTCGTAGAGCTGCTCGACGTCCGGGCTCTCCAGCGGGCCGATCACCTTGGCGCCCGCGCCGAACCTGCGGTCGTCGCCGAGGTAGTCGGGCAGCTGGTCGTAGTTGCGGTACTTCGTGTACGCCACGACCTGGGTTTCCAGCGCGAGCGCGGCGTCCACGTAGCTGGTGTCGAGCGCGGCGACGGTCTTCGGCTGCGTCTCCAGCACGGTCGAACCCATCGCGTGCTGGATGGTGCGCGGATAGCCCGCCTGGCTCGCCCCGCTCTGCTGCGCGGATTCTCCGGCGCCGCCGCCACACGCGGTCAGGGTCAGGCACGCGGTCACCGCCAGCGCCAGTGCTGCTCGCCACGGTCTCGTCATCGGCATCTCTCTTTCGGTTAGCCTAGCCTAACGAGAAGCATAAGATGCGGTTCGTCCCGTTTGGAAGATCGAGTTGGATAGGCGACAGCAGTGACGGTGGTGGCGACAGCCCGGCCACGGACGCGCAGGCAGCGCCGGCTGGCCGGTATCGGCGTGCTCGCCGTGCTGCTGGTCCTCGTCTGCGCGGCGAGCGTCGCGCTGGGTACGAAAACGATCCCGCTCGGGCAGGTGTGGACGGCGCTCACCCACCCCGCCGGGTCCGAACCGGACATCATCGTCCGGTCGCTGCGGGTGCCGCGCACGGTGCTCGGCCTGCTCGTCGGGCTCGCGATCGGCGTCGCCGGCGCGCTCATGCAGGGCCACACGCGCAATCCGCTCGCCGATCCCGGCCTGCTCGGCGTCACCCACGGCGCCGCGCTCGCGGTCGTGTTCGCGGTCGTGGTGCTCGGGATCGACGGGCTCTACGGGTCCATCTGGTTCGGGTTCGCCGGTGCCCTGCTGGCCAGCGTCGCGGTGTTCCTGCTCGGCGCGGTCGGCGGCAAGGGCGCGACACCGGTGACGCTCGCGCTCGCCGGGGCCGCGGTGAGCGCGCTGCTGCACGGGCTGGTGTCGGCGATCATCCTCGGCGACGAGCGCGGCATGGAGATCTACCGGTTCTGGCGGATCGGGTCGATCGCCGGGCGCGATTTCGCGATCACCGGGCAGATCGCGCCGTTCCTGGTGGCCGGCCTGCTGCTCGCGCTGATCAACACGCCCGGCCTCAACACGCTGGCGCTCGGCGAGGACGTCGCGACCGCGCTCGGCCAGCGGGTGCTGCGCACGCGTGTGCTCGGCGTCGCGGCGATCACGCTGCTGACCGGCTCGGCGGTCGCCGCGTGCGGGCCGATCGCGTTCCTCGGGCTCGTCGTGCCGCACCTCGCCCGCGCGATCACCGGCCCGGACTACCGCTGGCTGGTGCCGGTGGCCGGGCTCCTCGGCGCGGTGCTGCTGCTGACGGCCGACGTGCTGGGGCGAGTGCTGACCGGTGACGACTTCGAGGTGGGCATCCTGCTCGCGATCATCGGGGCGCCGGTGTTCATCGTGCTGGTGCGGCGGCGGGGGCTGAGCAAGGTATGACGCGCAAGGTGCTGGCCGCCGGGCCGGTGGCGTGGACGGTCAAGCCGCGGGTGATCGCGGTCGTGGTCGTCGCGGCGGTGCTGCTGGTGCTCGTCGCCGCGATCAACATCGGCATGGGCAGTTCGCGCATCGGGATCTGGGACGTACTGGAGACCCTGCTCGGCGGCGGGACCCGCCGGGAACGCGGGATCATCTTCGACCTGCGCCTGCCGCGCACGCTCGCCGGCGTGCTGGTGGGCGCCGCGCTCGGGCTGTCCGGCGCGTTGTTCCAGTCGGTCGCGCGGAACCCGCTGGCCAGCCCGGACATCCTGGGCATCACGTGGGGCGCGGGGGTCGGCGCGGTCACCGCGATCGTCGCCGGCGGGTACCGCGGTCAGGTCAGCGGAATGGTGAGCGCGATCGGCGTGCCCGTCGCCGGGCTGCTCGGCGGACTGCTGGCGGCGGTGCTGCTGTACGCGTTGTCGTGGCGGCGCGGCGTCGACGGCTACCGCATGGTGCTGATCGGCATCGGACTGTGGGCGATCAGCTACAACATCGTGAACTGGCTGCTCGCCGCCGGGGACGTGAACGACGCGGCACGCGCGACGACGTGGCTGGTGGGCAACCTCGCCGACACCGGATGGGACTCGGTGGGCCCGGTCGCGATCGCGCTGGCCGTGCTGGTGCCGGTCACGCTGGTGTGCGGGCGGACCGTCGGCGGCCTGCAGTTCGGCGACGACACCGCGCGCGGCCTCGGCATCCGGGTCGACGGCGCCCGCGGCGCGCTGCTGTTGCTGGCGGCCACGCTCGCCGCGATCGCCACCGCCGCGGCGGGGCCGATCACGTTCGTCGCGCTGGCGACACCGCAGATTGCGATGCGGCTGGCGAAGACCGCGCAACCGCCGCTGGCCGGGTCGATGGTGCTGGGCGCGCTGCTGACCGTGGGCGCGGACCTGCTGACCCGGCTGCTGCTGCCGGACCTGCCGGTCGGGGTGCTGACCGCGGTCCTCGGCGCGCCGTACCTGATCTTCCTGTTCGTCCGGAGCCGCCGGGAGGCACGAGCATGACGTCACGACTGCGGGCCCAGGGCCTGAAGCTGGGGTACGGCGAGCGTCTCGTCGTCGGCGGTCTGGACCTGGACGTCCTCGACGGCACGATCACCGCGATCATCGGCCCGAACGGCTGCGGCAAGTCGACGTTGCTCCGGGCGCTGGCGCGGCTGCTGGCTCCGCGAGAGGGTGCGGTGCTGCTGGACGGCAAGCGGATCGACAAGCTGCCGACGCGTGAGGTGGCGAAGGTGGTCGGTCTGCTGCCGCAGTCGCCGGTCGCGCCCGAGGGTCTGACGGTCGGCGACCTGGTGGCACGCGGACGGCACCCGCACCAGCGCTGGTACCGGCAGTGGTCGTCCTCGGACGAGGACGCGATCTCCACCGCGCTGCGGCTGACCGGAATGGACGTGCTCGCCGACCGCGTGGTGGACGAACTGTCCGGCGGGCAGCGGCAGCGCGCGTGGATCTCGATGACACTGGCGCAGGAGACCGGGCTCCTGCTGCTGGACGAGCCGATCACCTACCTCGACCTGGCGCACCAGATCGACGTGCTGGACCTGGTGCACCGCCTGCACCGCGACCGCGGCACGACGGTCGTGATGGTCCTGCACGACCTCAACCTGGCGGCCCGCTACGCCGACACGCTGGTCGCCATGCGTGGCGGGCGCATTCTCGCGCAGGGCGCACCGTCCGAGGTGCTGACCGAACCGCTGCTGGACGAGGTCTTCGGCCTGTCGGCGAAGGTCCTGCCGGATCCGGTCTCCGGCACCCCGCTGGTGATCCCGGTCAGCGCGCACCTGCGGGAGGGCACGCACTAGGACTGTCCGAACCGGACTGTGGTGGTCAGCTTTCGTTGAGCGCCAGGGCCAGGTACTTCACGTCGAGGTATTCCTCGATGCCCTCGGCCCCGCCCTCGCGGCCGAACCCGGACGCCTTGACGCCGCCGAAGGGCGCGGACGCGTTCGACACCAGACCGGTGTTGAGTCCCACCATCCCGGTCGCCATCCGCTCGCCGACGCGGATGGCCCGGTCGAGGTCGCGGGTGAACACGTAGGCCACCAGCCCGAACTCGGTGTCGTTGGCGAGCCGGACCGCCTCGTCCTCGTCCTCGAACGTGGTGACGGGCGCGACCGGGCCGAACACCTCCTCGCGCAGGATGCGCGCGTCCGGCGGGACGTCGGCGAGCACCGTCGGCGCGTAGAAGAAGCCGTCACCGTCGAGCGCCTTGCCGCCGGTGGTGGCGCGTGCGCCGCGGGACAGGGCGTCCTCGACCAGCTCGACGACCTTGTCCCGCTGTTCGGCGTTGATCAACGGCCCGACCTGCACGCCGTCCTCGGTGCCGTGCCCGACCTTCAGCGACGACATGGCGTCGGTCAGCCGCCGCACGAACTCGCCGGACACCGAGGAGTGCACGTGGAACCGGTTCGCCGCGACGCACGACTCGCCGTTGTTGCGCATCTTCGCCGTGACCGCGCCCTGCACGGCCGCGTCCAGGTCCGCGTCCCCGAACATCAGGAACGGTGCGTTGCCGCCCAGTTCCATCGACATCCGCTGCAGGTTGGGCGAGCACTGCTCGACCAGTTTGCGGCCGACCTCGGTGGAGCCGGTGAAGGACAGTTTGCGGATCCGCGGGTCGGCGAGCGCGGGGTTCACCACCCGGCTGGCGGAGGTGCTGGGCAGCACGCTCAGCACACCGTCGGGCAGGCCGGCCTCCTTGAGCAGCCCGGCGAGGTTCAGCATCGACAACGGCGTCAGCTGCGCGGGCTTCACGATCATCGTGCAGCCCGCGGCGATGGCCGGTCCGATCTTGCGCGTGCCCATCGCCAGCGGGAAGTTCCACGGTGTCACCAGGATGCACGGCCCCACCGGGTGCTTGGAGACGATGACGCGGCCACCTCCGGCCGGGCTGCGCGAGTACCGCCCGTCGACGCGTACCGCTTCCTCGGAGAACCACCGGAAGAACTCGGCGGCATAGGTGACCTCCGCCGCCGACTCCGCCAGGCTCTTGCCCATCTCCAGCGTCATCAGCCGGGCCAGCTCGTCGGCGCGGTCGGTCATCAGCTGCCACGCGCGGCGCAGGATCTCGCCCCGCTCACGCGGCGGCGTGGCGGCCCACTCCTCCTGCTTCGCGGTGGCCGCCTCGATCGCCTCGGCGACGTCGGCGTCCTGGGCGTCGGACACCTCGCACAGCTGCTGTTCGGTCCCGGGGTCGTGCACGCCGAAGCGGCTGCCGTCCGCGGCGTCCCGCCACTGGCCGGCGAGGAAGAGCTGACGCGGTACTCCATCGAGGGTCATGCGCGGTGGCTACCCGTGCGCTCCTCCTCGTATGCCTCGGGCAACCGCCGCATCCGGCGCAGCGGTGAACAGACCAGCCACAGCGCCGACGCCGCCACTCCGGCGCCGGCCAGCCACAATGTGCCGCGCAGCCCGGCCGTGGTCGCCAGCACCCCCGCCAGCAGGCTCCCGGCCGGCCCCGGAGCGAAGTACAGGAACGTGCTGGTCGCCGCGACCCGGCCCTGCAACCACTCCGGCGTGACCGCCTGCCGGTAGCTGAGCTGGTGCACGTTGAGCACCACGATGCTCAGCCCGGTCAGGAAGTTGCCGATCGGGTACCAGGCGACCGCCGCGCCCGTCGCGGTCAGCGGGATCATCAGGTAACCCGCGCCCCACAGCAGCGCGGCGGCCCACATCACCCGCGCCTCGCCGAAGCGGACGCCGAGCCGCCGCGCCACGACCGAACCGAGGGCGGCCCCGGTCAGCCCGCCTGCCTGCAGCAATCCGATCACGCCGGGCGACAGGTGCACCTCGCGCAGGAGGAACAGCGCGGCCACCGTGACCTGGAACTGCTGGCACACGCCGGCGCAGACGCTGTGTGCCGCGTTCGCCCGGAGCACCGGGTCCCGCCCGACGAACCGCAGGCCGTCGCGGATCTCCCGGCGCAGCGGCGCCCGGGCCCGCGCGACCGGTACCCGGTCCGGCGCCCCGATCCGCCGCAACCAGCACGCGGACCACAGGAAGCTGACCGCGTTGACCCCGACCGCGGCGGCCCCGCCGAAGAGCTGCACCAGCCAACCCGACAGGCTCGGCGCCGCCACCGCCGCGACCGACACGTTCGCCTGCAACCGGGCGTTGCCCTCCACCAGCCGGTCGCGGTCGACCAGGCCCGGCAGGTAAGTCCGGTGCGCGACGTCGAAGAACACCGACAGCACCCCGGCTACGGCAACCACCACGTACAGGTGCGTCATCGTCAATACCCCGGCCACCGCGGCGAGCGGCACCGATCCGAAGGCCACCGCACGCCCCAGATCGGCCAGGACCAGCACGCGCCGCTTGCGCATCCGGTCGGTCCACACGCCCACCTGCAGGGCCAGCAGCAGGAAGGCGAGCGTCTCCAGCACCCGCAGCAGCGACATCTCCCAGGCGGTGGCTCGCAGCGTGAGCGCCGCGAGCAACGGCACGGCCAGCAGGTTGATCCGGTCGCCGAACTGGCTCAGGGCGTCGGCCAGCCAGAGACGCCGGAAATCCGGGTGTCCCAGTAACCCCCATCGCATGTTCCCCCCACGTCGTCGAGGAGAACGACGTTAGCGAGGGGTACCGACAAAAACGGAGTGGCGGAGCCCGGACCCCCGACCGGTCCGGGCTCCGCCACTCGCCCGCGCCAGGACTACCCGATGTCCCGCCGCCGAAACCGTGCCAGACCCGTGGCAAGGGTGATCACGGCGATCCCGAGCAGCCACGCGAACGGGGTCGCGGTGAACTCCGCAGCGGGCAGCTTCGGAATGTGGGTGAACGGCGAGATGTCGAGCACCGGCTGCGGTGCCTGCACCACCGGGCCGAACAGCGACAGCAGGACGAACAGTCCGGGCACTGCCCAGGTGGCTGTCGCGAACCTGGGCGCGAACCCGAAGACCACCACGGTGATCCCGGTGACCACCCAGACCGCCGGTACCTGCGCCACCGTCGCCCCGATCACCGCGGGGATCTGGCCGCCGACGTCGCCCACCCGCAGCCCGTGCAGCAGACCGGCGAACAGGCCGGACACCACGAGCAGCAGGGCCGTGCCGAGCAGCGAGAACACCAGGTGCCCGGCGGCCCACTGCAAGCGTCGCACCCGGGTCGCCAGCAGCGGTTCCAGCCGTAGCGCGGTCTCCTCCGCGCGCATCCGCATCGTCGCCTGCACCGCATAGACGGAGGCGATCATCCCGAAGATGTTCGCGATCGCCGCGAGGAACGTGTCGATCAGGTTCTGCGCCCCGCCCAGCCGCTCCAACATCTGCTGGGTCTGGGCGCTGTCGCCGACGATGTCACCGATGCCCGCCGCGAGGGACCCGAACATCGCGCCGAACACCGCGAAGCCGGCGATCCAGCCGAGCAGCGCGCCGCGGTGCAGGCGCCAGGCCAGGGCGAACGGCGACCGCAGTCCGGGTGCGGCCACCGGCGGGCCGGGCCGGGCTGGGAAGAGGCCCATGCCGACGTCCCGGCGCGGCAGCAGGCGGTAGGCCACCAGCCCCAGCACCAGCGCCGCGGCGAGGAGCAGCAACGCCACGGCCCAGCGGTCTCCGGCGTAGGGCCGCAGCCGGGTCGCCCAGCCGAGCGGCGACAGCCACGACAGCCACGACGCGTCCGTGGCCGCGTCGCCGATGGCGCGGAGCGCGAAGGCGACCCCGAGCACGCCTGCCGCGATGCCGTTGGCGGTACGCGAGTACTCGGCCAGCTGGGCCGCGACCGCGGCGACCGCGGCGAACACCAGTCCGGTCAGCGTGATCCCGAGACCGAACGCCACCGAACCGCCGGCGGGCAGACCCGCTCCGGTCAGGCCCAGGGCCACCAGCAAGCCGGTGGCGACCGCGCCGATCCCCGCGGTGACCACCGCGGCGGTGAGAGCGGAGTAGCGGCCGGTGACCGCCGAGGACAGCAGTTCCTGGCGTCCGGTGTCCTCCTCCTGCCGGGTGTGCCGTGTGACGGTGAAGATGCAGGCCAGGGCCAGGAAAAGCGGCGCGAACACGCCGTACCGCCATGCGGTGAACCCGCCGGCCGTGGACAGGTCGAACGGTGGCCCGTAGAGCAGGGTGATGGACGGGTTCGCGCTCATCCCCGCGGTCAGGGACGCCCGGCTCGCGGCGTCCGGGTACAGCTGCCCGTAGGCGCCGGCGGAGGTGACCGGCAACAGGCCGATCACCAGCACCCAGATCGGCAGCACGACCCGGTCCCGCCGCAGCGCGAGGCGGACGAGGTGCCGGGTACCGACCAGCGCGCTCATCGTGCGCTCGCTTCCGTCGTGTAGTGGCGGAGGAAGAGCTCCTCCAGCGTCGGGGGCTGACTGGTCAGACTGCGCACGCCGACTTCGGTGAGCTTGCGCAGCACCTCGTCCAGCGACTGGGTCTCGACGTCGAACCGGACGCGGTTGCCCTCGACCTTCAGGTCGTGCACCTCGTCCAGCGAAGCGAGGCCGTTCGGGTGACCGGCGAGTTCCGCCACGATCGACGTCCGGGTGAGGTGGCGGAGTTCGCTGAGGGTGCCGGTCTCGACCGCGTGCCCGTTGCGGATGATGCTGACCCGGTCGCACAGGGCCTCCACCTCCGCGAGGATGTGGCTGGACAGCAGCACCGTGCGGCCCTTGTCGCGCTCTTCCTGGATCGCGTACTGGAAGGTGGCCTCCATGAGCGGGTCGAGGCCGGAGGTCGGCTCGTCGAGGATCAGCAGCTCGACGTCGGAGGACAGGGCCGCGACGATCGCGACCTTCTGCCGGTTGCCCTTGGAGTAGGTGCGGCCCTTCTTCTTCGGGTCGAGGTCGAAGCGTTCGATCAGCTCGTCGCGGCGGCGTCTGTCGAGTCCGCCGCGCAGCCGCCCGAGCAGGTCGATGACCTCGCCGCCGGAGAGGTTGGGCCAGAGGTTGACGTCACCGGGGACGTAGGCGAGCCGGCGGTGCAGGCTCGCGGCGTCGCGCCAGGGGTCGCCGCCGAGGAGGCGGACGGTGCCCTGGTCCGCGTGCAGCAGACCGAGCAGGACACGGATGGTGGTCGACTTCCCGGCGCCGTTGGGGCCGAGGAAGCCGTGCACTTCTCCGGTCTTGACCTGCAGGTTCAGGTCGTCGAGGGCCTTCGTCGCGCCGAACGACTTGTGCAGGCCCGCGATGGAGATGGCGTTGTCCATGCGCCGAACGTACAGTTATTTCACAAAGTTGTGAAGTTAGGAAAACGTATAGATTGGCTGAAGCGCTGGACGACTGCGGAAGGGTGATCTGCATGCGGGACGAGGAGGCGGTGCGCCGCTACGTCGAGCGCCTGGCGCTGGTGCTCACGCAGCTCGGTTTCCAGCGCATGCCCGCGCGGGTGTTCGCGGCCCTGGTGGTGACCGACGAAAGCCGGCTCACCGCGGGTGAGATCGGGGAGAAGCTGCAGATCAGCCCGGCCGCGGTGTCGGGAGCCGTCCGCTACCTGGAGCAGGTTGGGATGATCGTTCGGGAGCGGGAACCCGGATCGCGCCGCGACCACTTCCGGGTGACCGACGACATGTGGTTCGCCAGTATGCGCAAGCGCGACCGGTTCATGGAGCTGTGGCGGGACGCGGCCGTCGAGGGCATCCCGGTGGTGGGCGAGGACACGCCCGCCGGCAAGCGGTTGGCCGACATGCGGGACTTCCTCGCCTTCCTCATCGAGCAGCTCCCGTTGCTGTTCGAGCGCTGGGAGAAGGAACGTGCGAACCGCTAGGGCACCACGGCCTTGACCAGCTTGCGGGCCAGTCCCGCCGGGTCGCCGGACTCGGCGTCCCAGTTCCGGAGGAAGCCCTGCTGGAACGCGGCGCCCAGGAGGAGGGCCGCGATCGCGTCCGGGTCCGAAGTGGACGGTAGGCGGCCGAGGGTGCGCTCCGCGCGCAGGTACTCCGCGAGGCGGGCAACCGGGGTGCGGGGGGTCGCCCCGTGTTCGCGGATCGCGGCGCGGTGGGCGTCCAGCAGGTCCTGTGAGGAGAACAGGGACGCGCCGATCGGAAAGCTCTCGGTGTAGAAGTCGATCGCGGTCGCGGTGATGCGGACCAGGTTGCCGCGCAGGGTGTGCCGCCCCGCCGTCAGTTCGCCCAGCGCGGTGTCCAGGGCCGGCAACTGGGATGAGATCACGCCCAGGAAGATCTCGGTCTTGTCCGCGAAGTGCTTGTACAGCGCGGCTTCCGAAAAGCCGGCGGCGCGGGCGATCTCCTTGGTGGTGGCCCGCGCATAACCCTGCTCGCGCATGATCCCCGCGGCCGCGGCCAGTATCTTCTCCCGCGTTCCCATCGCTCCTCAGCGTTCTCTCAGGCCGTGCTTGACGGTTGGTGAGTACTCACTCACTATAGCAGGTGAGTGAACACTAACCACGGAGGAAGCCATGAAACTGACGGTGTTCGGTGCGACCGGTGGGACGGGCGCGCACGTCGTGCGGCAGGCGCTCACGGCGGGCCACCAGGTGACCGCGGTGGTGCGGGATCCGGCCCGCCTGGACGTGCCGGGGCAGCCGCGACTGGAGGTGGTGCCGGCGGACGTGCTCGACCCGGACGCGCTGGTGCCCGCCATCAGCGGTCGCGAAGCCGTCGTGTCCGCGCTGGGGCCGCGTGGCCGTGGACCGAGCGTGATCTGCCGGGACGGGACGAGCAGCATCATGACCGCGATGCAGACGGCCGGCGTGCGGCGCCTGGTCGTGGTCAGCAACAGCGGCATGCACCGGGAGGGGGACGGGTGGTTCACCAGGCTGGTGTTCAAACCCGTCCTGATCCGCATCCTGCGGGAGAGCTACGCGGACATGGGCGAGATGGAGCGCCGGGTCACCGCGTCCGGGCTCGACTGGACCATCGTGCGACCACCGAAGCTCAGCGACGGTCCCCACACCGGCCGCATCGCGAGCGAGACCAGGGGTAACGTGCGGGGGAGCTTCACCATCTCGCGGGCCGACCTGGCCGACTACATCCTGCGCGCGGTCGCTGATCCCGCGCTGTCCCGGGTTGCCGTCTCGGTGGCGAAGGGTTGACGGGAGCCGGAGGTCAGGATGGCGGGGACGCGGCGTGCGAAGCAGGCGGGTGCCGGAGTGTTTCCGTTCCGAGCGGGTTTGACGTTCGCCGCCACCGCCGGGCTCGCGCCGGTGCTGGTGACCCAGGGGTTGCGCGTACGCCGGACCACGCCGAGGCTGCCGGGGGCGGCCGGGCCAAGCCACGGGTCCGTGCCCGGGCCCGACCCGCTGCGGTTGCTGGTCGTCGGCGAGTCCACTGTGGATGGCGTCGGGGCGCGGACGCACGAGGACGCGCTGACCGGGCAGCTCGCGGTGGCACTGGCAAGCCGCCTGCACCGCGGGGTTTCCTGGCGTGTGGCGGGCCGGACCGGTGCCAACGCGCGCACCGTGCGGTCCGAGCTGCTGAACGAAGCCTGCCGGGAACCGGCCGACCTGCTCGTCGTCGCCCTCGGGGTGAACGACACCATCGAACTGCGCTCGCCGGGCCGGTACCGGCGTGACCTGCTGGCCCTGGTGGTCGCCGCGCGGCGCGCGCTCGGGCCGGTGCCGGTCCTGTTGGCCGGGGTGCCGCCGCTCGGCGCGTTCCCGGCACTTCCGCAGCCGTTGCGCCTCGTCCTGGGCCTGCGTGGCCAAGCGCTGGACACGGCGGCGGCGACGCTCGCCGCTCTGGCGGGTGTCACGTACTGCGCCGTACCCCGTGAGGTGGTCGACCCGGCCCTCTTCGCGGCCGACGGCTTCCACCCCGGGCCGCCCGGGTACCGGTTGTGGGCCGAAACGCTCGCGGATGCGGTCACCCGCTCGTCCTAGGGACGTTGGGTGGTTGCACACCGGCCCGCGGCTGGGACCTCCTCGGCACCGGTCAGCGCTCGGCGGCTTTGATCAGCCGTGCGGACAGCACCGTGATCGCGATGCGCAGCGCGGCGAGCACGATCGGCCCGGTGCCCGGCACCTTCTCCTGGAACGAGCCGCGCCAGGTCAGCCGCGTGCCGTTGCCGTCGGGCTCGGACAGCACCTCGGCGCGGTAGTCGTGCACCGGCGCCGCGCCGGCGAAGGTGTAGACGTGCCGCCGGTCCGGCTCGTATTCCAGCGTTTCCTCGCGGATCAGCAGTGGCCACGCGCCCACGGCCCGGATCGCTCCGACCCCGCCCCCCGGGCCTGCCCACCGGTCCCAGCGGGACACCACGATGAGCGGTTTTCCCCACTCGGACCAGCGTGCGCCGTCGCTCTCCAGCCGGAACAGGGTCGCCGGCGGGGCACTGCTGGTGCGGGTGATCTCGAAGGAGAACGTTCTGCGCGGCATTGCTGGCCTTTCCGTCCGGAGTCGGGGTTACCGAGCAGTAAACCAGGGCTTCACCGGATGCGGGGCCGCTGACCTTGGGGTTTCATGGGTTCATGGGCATCGACTTCAACGACATCAAGAAGAAGGCGCAGCAGGCGCTCGACCAGAACGCGGACAAGATCGAAAGCGGCATCGACAAGGCGAGCGGGTTCGCCAAGTCGAAGCTCGGCCAGCACGCGGACAAGATCGACAGCGTGACGTCGAAGGCGAAGGACTTCCTGCACAAGCAGTCCGGCGGCGGCTCCGACCCGCAGGGCGGTCCCGGTCCGGCGGGCCCCCAGACGGGACCCACAGGACCGACGGGACCCACAGGACCGACGGGACCCACAGGACCGACGGGACCGACCGAGCCGTAGGACCTACGGCACCTCGCCGATGGCGGTGCCGTCGGCGAGAGCCGTGATGCGGCCGCCGCGTTCCCCGAGCGCGCGCAGGCCGTTCCGGGCGTCCGGTGCGTCCAGGGCGACGCGGACGCCCGACGGCGTGGCCTGCCGGGCGCTCGCCAGCGCTTGCGCGCCTTCGTGACCGGAGTTGATGCTGACGGCGAGACCGCCGGTCGAGGCCAGTGATCCGCGCATCGCACCGAGCCGGCCGAGGGCCTCGTCGAGCACCGGCAGCAGCGCCTCGCGGTTGCCCTCGGTCATGGCGCGCACCAGGTCCGGCCGGGTCGCGGCGACCCGCGTGCCGTCGGTGTAGGACCCGGCGGCCAGGGCCAGCGCGACCGGCCCGCCGTCCGCGCCCACGGCCGCGAGCACGGCGGCCAGCAGGTGCGGCAGGTGGGAGATCCGCGCGACGGCCTCGTCGTGCCGGGCCGCGGTCAGCGGGACCACGTGCGCGCCGAGGTCGATCGCGAGCCGGGCCACCTCGGCCCATACCGTGAGGTCGGTGTCGTCCTCGACGCAGACCACCCACGCCGCGCCCCGGAACAACGTCGCGGTGCCGGCACGCCAGCCGGACTCCGCGGTGCCCGCCATCGGGTGCCCGGCGGCGAACCGGGCCTGCGGTGCGAACGCCCGCGCGGCCCTCACCACGCCGGCCTTCACGCTGGTCACGTCGGTGAGCAGGCAGGACGGCGCGCACTCACCGACCGTCCGCAGCACCTCCTCGACCGCGGTCAGCGGGACCGCCAGCACCACCAGCGCATCCCGGTCGGCGGCCCGGCGCAGCGCGGCCACGACGTCGGTGGAGGCGTCGAAGCCGTCGGCGAGCGCCGCCTCCGCGTCAGCCGCCGCGGTCGTCGCGCCCCAGACGGTCCGCCCGGCCGCGGCGGCCGCACGGAGCACCGAGCCGCCGATCAACCCGAGTCCGATCACGCATACGTCTCGCACGGGGCGTCATCCTGCCAGGGCGTCGAGCGCGAAGGCCGCGTACATCGCGACCCCGGCCGGGAAAGCGCCTTCGTGATGGCGCACCCGGTTCGAGTGGTTGGTTGGCGCCGCCGCCGGATCGACCTCGGGCGGGCACGCCCCGAGGAACGCGAACGCGCCGGGGACCCGTTGCAGCACATAGGAAAAGTCTTCCGCACCCATGTTCGGGTCGGTCAGCAGCTCCGACCGGCCGAGTACGCGCTGGGCCAGGTCGAGCACGCGCAGCGCCTGATCCGGGTCGTTCACGGTCACCGGGTAGCCGGGTTCGACGTCCACCAGCACCCGGCAGCCGTGCGCCGCACCGACCGCCTCGCACACCTTCGGCAGCTCGGCCTTCACCCGGGCCCGGGTCGCCTCGGACAGGGTCCGGATCGTCCCGGCCACCTCCGCGGTCTCCGGGATGATGTTGGTCGTGGTGCCGGCCGCGATCCGGGTCACCGACACCACCGCCGGGTCGAACACGCTGATCCGCCTGGTCACCATGGTCTGCAACGCGCCGACCATCGCCGCGGCCGCGGGGATCGGGTCGATCGCGATGTGCGGGCTCGAACCGTGCCCGCCCTTGCCGGTCACCTGGATCGTGAAGGTGTCGTTCGAGGCCATCAGCGGTCCGGGACGCGTGGTGATCAGGCCGGACTCGACGTGCGCCAGCAGGTGGATGCCGAAGGCCCGCTCCACCCGCGAGCCGGCGGCGTCGAGCACGCCTTCGTGGATCATGTGCCGGGCGCCGTGGTAGCCCTCCTCGCCGGGCTGGAACATGAACACCACCGAGCCGGCCAGCTCGTGGCGGCGCGCCGCCAGCAGCCGCGCGGCCGAGGCGAGCATCGCGGTGTGGCCGTCGTGTCCGCACGCGTGCATGGTCCCGTCCACTTCGGAGGCGAACTCCAGGCCGGTGTCCTCCTGCAGCGGTAGCGCGTCCATGTCGCCGCGCAGCAGCACCGCCGGCCCGTCCTGCGCGCCGCGCAGCACGGCGGTCAGCGCGCTGGTCGACTTCCCTTCGACGATCTCCAGCGGCAGGTCCTCGAGCGCCCGGCGGACGGCGGCCTGGGTGTGCGGCAGGTGCAGGCCCTGCTCGGGGTGGGCGTGGATCTCACGGCGCAGCGCGACGGTGGCCGGTTGCAGAGCCTCGGCTTCGGAGCGCAACACGGCGAGCCGGGTGTCCGGCAAAGGGGGCAACTCGGTGGGTCCCGTCATCATCCGATCCTCGCAGAGCGACTGCACCGATGATCCGTCCAGGTATACGGTGTGCGCTATGTCGGTGAAGGAGCCGGTTTCGGGATTCGCGGTGGCCGTGGTCCGGGAGGACGGCAAGTGGCGCTGCAGCGCGCTCGACGCCGGTGCGCTCGCGGGGCTGGACGCCGCCATCACCGAGCTGGCCAAGTTGCGGTCCACCGGGGCCGTGTTCGGCCTGCTCGCGGTGGACGACGAGTTCTTCGTGATCGTGCGCCCGAGCCCGCGCGGACCGTCGCTGCTGCTCTCGGACGCGGCGGCGGCACTGGACTACGACATCGCCGCCGACGTGCTCGACGTGCTCCGGGTCGATCCGCCGGACGAGGAGGACGACTCGATCTGGCCGGAGGGCGACCTCGACATCCTCGCCGACCTCGGCCTGCCGGGGCCCGAGCTCGAGGTGATCGCCGGTGAGGTCGATCTCTACCCCGACGAGCAGCTGCAGATGATCGCGCAGCGCTGCGGGTTCGGCAGCGAGTTCACCGCGCTGCTCGACGAGATCTGACGTGTCCGACGCCGACCTGGTGTCCGCGGCGCTGGCCGCCGCGCGGGAGGCCGGCCCGGACGTGCCGATCGGCGCTGCGGTCTTCGCTCCCGACGGCCGCCTCCTCGCCCGCGCCCACAACGCGCGCGAGGAGCTGGGCGACCCGACGGCGCACGCGGAGATCCTGGCGCTGCGGGCGGCCGCCAGCCAGTTCGGCGACGGCTGGCGGCTGGACGGCTGCACCCTCGCGGTGACGGTCGAGCCGTGCACGATGTGCGCCGGGGCGCTGGTGCTCGCGCGCGTGGCCCGCGTCGTGTTCGGGGCGTGGGAGCCGCGCACCGGCGCGGTCGGGTCGCTGTGGGACGTGGTGCGCGATCGCCGGCTCAACCACCGGCCGGAGGTGCGCGGCGGCGTGCTCGAGGCCGACTGCGTCGCGTTGCTGGCCGAGTTCTTCGCCGGTCACCGCGACGTGTGATCCGCCGGGTGGCGGGGTAGCCCCGGAGCGACCGCGTCGAAGGAGGGTCGATGAACGTCGTGAAGAACCGGATGACGAGCCGGTCCCGTCAGGCCAAGGGCGGGGCGCGGGAGCTGTTCGGCCGCCTGACCGGCAGCCGCCGTCACCAGGCGGCCGGCCGCGCCGAGCGGATCCGCGGCATCGTGCGTGAGACGACGACCGAGGTCGCGGACTGGGCGGCCACCGCGGCACGCGACGCGCAGCGCCGCTTCCGCACCAGGTGAGGAGTGCCTGCGAGCCGCTCTCGGGCGTCTAGTAACCTAGTCGGCGGTAGCGTGTCCGAGCGGCCGAAGGAGCACGACTCGAAATCGTGTGACGGTTGACCCCGTCCGTGGGTTCAAATCCCACCGCTACCGCTGCGAACAGGCAGAACGCCCGCCCCCGCTCGTTACGGGGGCGGGCGTTCTGTCGTTCCGCGGGCCGGATCGCGGGCGGAGCCGGAGCGGTCAGATCCAGTACGGCACACGCGCCCGGTAGTTCCGCAGCATGACGAGTGCGACCGTCCACGCGGCGAGCGTCAGACCGCCGGCCACCAGCCAGCTCCACCAGTGCAGCTGCTGTCCGATCAAGGGTTGCCGCACGATCTGCACGTAGTGGTACAGCGGGTTGAGCTCGATGATCCAGGCTTTCCCCGGTGCGTTCTGGATCAGCTTGTCCAAGGGCCAGGTGATCGGGACGAGGATGAAGAGAAGCTGGATTATCGCGCCGATCAGCGGTGGGGCGTCCCGGAACCGCGTGGCGACGATGCCCAGGATCAGCGCCGCGGCGATGCCACCGGCCAGTGCCAGCCCGAAACCGGGGAGCACCAGGAACGTGTTCCAGCCGAGGCCGGGGTGGCACACCATGCCGTCCGGTGTCCCGCACGCCTGCCCGTCCATCGTGTAGCCGTGCTCGTGCAGCCGGCGGAAGAAGAACGCGAGAAGGACGAAGTAAATGATCAGGTTGTGGGCGAGGATGAGCGTTTGCCGCCACACGGTCCGCAACACGTAGACGGTGAGCGGTGCCGACGTCTGCGAGAGGAGTTCCGCGCTCTCGGTGAAACTGCCCATCCCGTCGGACAGGCAGCCTCCGATGAAGGCCCAGACGATCAGGCCGGTGCCGACGTAGGGGAAGAACGTCGCTGCCGGGCTGTGCCAGATGAGGCTGAACACGCTGCCGAGCCCGGCGGTCGTGACGCCCATCGTCACCGTCATCCAGAACGGTCCCAGCAGGGAGCGACGGTAGCGGCTCCTGATGTCGTTCCACCCGAGGTGGCCCCACAGCCGCCAGGACCGGAATCCCCGTCGCAGGTCCTCGCGCGCGCGGCTCCAGCTTCGCGGATCATCCACCGGAGCACCGCCGGCGCTCCGCGCTCGTTCCAGAGTTGATGGCTGCACGGAGCCAAGCTACCGCCGGAACCGGTGGGTTGAGGCGGTACGGGAGCGGTTTCTCCGCCGACCGCCGATTCCCGTAGCCCGCCCGCACCGACCGGTCCTGACCTCGGCAAGTCGTCACCCGATCGTGTCAGCAGTTGGTCGGGGTGCGAGCCTACGTTCGGCCAATGACACTGATCAACATCCGCACCCTGTCCGCCGTGGTGACCCTCGCGGCCGCCGGGGTGCTCGTCCCGGCCGGTAGCGCCTCCGCCATGCCCGACCCGCCGGGGGACGGCTGGGACCACACCTTCTCGGCGCTCGGCGTCACCGTTTACGCCGAGGAGTACGGGGATCGGATCGCGGTGTGCGACACGGCGGCCAACGGGGCCAGCGCGGTCGTCAACGTGTGGGCCGGGCCGTGGAAGTACGAAGCCGTGGCCAGCGGCTTCGGCACCTGTACCACCCACCGGGCGAGCGAGGGCGGCGCCTACAACCTGCCGGAGGGCGTCTACATCGATCTCTACTACAAGGGCGACAACGGCTACGCCACGCACAGCGGATACACCAACGACCACTGACACCCGTCCTCGGTCGTAGGCCGGGCGGGCGAACCGTTACCGGTTGTTGTCGCTGAGTCTTTCTTCGCCTCACCTCACCGAGGGAAGATGCCTCGACTGATGATCAGACGAGGGGACTCAGGGTGACGACCACTCGAAGAATCGGCGTGCTCGCCGCCACCGCGCTGGCCGCATCGGCGGTAGCGGCGGCACCCGCCTCGGCGGCGAGCGCCGACGTCGTGATCGCCGAGGTCTACGGGGGCGGTGGCAACAGCGGCGCCACGTTGACCAGCGATTTCATCGAACTCGCCACCGCGGGCGGCACGGTCGGGCTGGACGGCTGGAGTGTGCAGTACCTGCCCGGTTCGCCCAGCGCGTCGAGCCGCTGGCAGGTCACTCCGCTGACCGGCTCGGTGGCCGCGGGCGGCCGCTACCTGGTGGCCGAGGCCACCGGCTCGGGCGGCACGGTGCCGTTGCCCGCCGCCGACGCCACCGGCTCGATCGCGATGGCCGCGACGTCCGGCACCGTCGCGCTCGTCCACGGCACCACACCCCTGACCTGTCTCACCGCGCCGGACTGCGCCGCCGATCCACGTATCCGTGACCTCGTCGGTTACGGCTCCGCGGCCGTCCGCGAACGCAATCCGGCCCCCGCGCCCGGGAACACCACCTCGGTCGCCCGGGCGGCCCTCACCGACACCGATGACAACGCGGCCGACTTCGCGACCGGTGCCCCCACCCCGGTCAACGGCCGTGGTCAGACCTCCGGCGGTGACGCGGGTGGCGCACCCGCCAGGATCCACGACGTCCAGGGCACCACGCGGATCTCGCCGCTGGCCGGCACCAAGGTCACCGGCGTGACCGGCATCGTCACCGCCGTGCGGGCGTTCGGTTCCGCGCGCGGCTTCTGCATGACCGATCCGCGGCCCGACAACGACCCGCGCACCAGCGAGGGCGTGCTGGTGTTCACCGGCTCGGCCACGCCCGCGGTCGCCGTCGGCGACGCGGTCACGGTGTCCGGCACCGTCACCGAGTACTACCCGGACAGCCCGGCCACCTCCGTTCACCAGTCCACGACCGAGATCACCGGTGCGCGCTGGACCGTCCAGTCCACCGGCAACACGCTGCCCGCCCCGACGGTGATCACGCCGGACACCGTCCCGGGCGCGCTCGTGCCGCAGCCGGGCGGCAACATCGAGAACCTGCCGCTGGAGCCGGCGAAGTACGCGCTGGACTTCTGGGAGGCGCACGAGGGCGAGGTCGTCACGGTCCCGGACGCCCGCGTCGTCGGACCGTCCACCAGCTACCACGAGGTCTACGTGACCACGAAACCGGCGGAGAACCCGACCGGACGCGGTGGCACCGTCTACACCGGATACGACTCGCCGAACACCGGCGTGCTCAAGGTCGAGTCGCTGATCCCGTTCGCGCAGCACCCCTTCCCGCAGGCGAACACCGGGGACACGCTCACCGGGCTCACCTCCGGGCCGATCGAGTACGACAGCTACGGCGGTTACACCGTGCAGGCCACCGCCCTGGGTGAGGTCAAGGACGGCGGCATCCAGCGCGAGGTGACGCGCAAGCAGTCGCCGAGCGAGCTCGCCGTCGCGACCTACAACGTCGAGAACCTGTCCGCTGTGGACGATCAGGCGAAGTTCGACCAGCTGGCACACGCTGTCGTGGACAACCTCGCCGCGCCCGACATCGTGACCCTGGAGGAGATCCAGGACAACAACGGCGCCGGCGGCGACGGCGTGGTGGCCGCCGATGAAACCCTGAAGCGGTTCACCGACGCGATCGTCGCGGCGGGCGGCCCGCGCTACGAGTGGCGCCAGATCGACCCACAGGATCGGACCGACGGTGGGGAGCCGGGCGGCAACATCCGGGTCGGCTTCCTCTTCAACCCGAACCGGGTGTCCTTCGTGGACCGTCCGGGTGGGGACGCGACGACGCCGGTGTCGGTGGTGGCGGACCACGGCCGGCCGCGCCTGTCGGTGTCGCCGGGACGGATCGACCCGGGCAACCCGGCGTGGACGAACAGCCGCAAGCCGCTGGCCGGGGAGTTCGTCTTCCACGGGCACACCGTGTTCGTGATCGCCAACCACTTCAACTCCAAGGGCGGGGACCAGCCGGTGCACGGCCGGTACCAGCCGCCCACCCGGGGTTCCGAGGTGCAGCGCGGGCAGCAGGCCCGGGTGCTGCGCGGGTTCGTCGACCAGCTGCTGGCCGCCGACCCCTGGGCCGATGTCGTCGTGGCCGGGGACCTGAACGACTACCAGTTCTCCCCGGCGCTGCGCACGCTCACCGCCGGCGGTGCGCTGACCGATCAGATCGACCGGTTGCCCGCGGGCGAGCGGTACAGCTACGTCTACGAGGGTAACTCGCAGGTGCTCGACCACATCCTGACCTCGCCCGCGCTGGCGCGGGTGGACTACGACGTCGTGCACATCAACGCCGAGTTCGCCGAGCAGGCCAGCGACCACGATCCGCAGATCATCCGCTACCGCCCGGCCCGCTGACGCCAGCTGACCGCCGCCGCCCCCAGCGCGGCGGCGGTCAGCGGTGCAGCTGCCGAGCCCGGCGCTGAGCGGCGCGGGCGGCCTGGAGCATCGCCTCGGCGAGGTCCATCGGCTGCACCTGCTCGAACAGCGCCGAGTTGACGGCGACCTCGATGACCTCGCCACTGGGCGAGACACCGACCTCGACCAGCCCCCAGTCATCCTGGGCCGTGGTGACCTGCTGCGCGGCCTGGCGGCGCCGGGCGGCCGGCTGCTCCTCGACGGACCTGGTGGTCAGATCGTGGTTCACCCGGACCTCTTTTCGCTCCGTCGGTCATCGCCCGTCACCGACTCCCCAGTGGTTCCGTGAGGAACCAACCACACCCGCGCAACGTCTGACAACCATGCACTGGACACGAGCCACGGTCGAGCACCTCTCCCGCCGCGACGTCGCGCCCGCGGTGCCGGCCACCCTGCGCGGCGACCTCACCTGGGCGCGGGTCTACGTGCGCCGTCCGACACCGAAGCCGGACACGCTCGAGCCGGAGACCTGGATGCGCCCGGCCAACTAGCTACCGCCGCGCGCGCCAGCCCAGTGACAGTACGGCGTCGACCAGTTCCTGGTACGCCTCCTTGACCTCGCGCAGGTACAGGTCCAGCCGGGAGGCGTAGGCGTGCGGGGCCGGCGCGGGGTCGGCGCCCACCTCGAGCCAGGGCAGGCGGCTCACGTTGTCCTGCGCCATCCGCCACCAGTGCTGCGCGCCCTGCACGGTGCGGGTCTCGCGCTCCCGGGCCTCGGCCACGGCGGCTTCCGCGGCGGCGATCTCGGCGTCCAGCTCCTCGGCTCGCCGCCGCTCCCACGCCCGCAGCTCCTGCGCCGCCTTGCCGGCCAGCCCGACGATCTGCTTGTACTCCTGGCCGGCGTTCATGTCTGGTGCTCCGGGCGGTCGAAGGGAATCATCACCTCGGGAGACACGTGCGTGCTGCGGTCGAAGAACAACGCGCGTCCTGGCCGCGGCGACCAGTGCACGACCTGTCCGGCCGCGAACTGGCTCAGCTCCGCGCCCTGCACGTCGAGTGCCGCCCATGCCCCGATGTCGTCGGTGCCGGCGAACCCGAGCGTGTCCTTCAGCCGCGCCGTGCTGCGCCACCAGCCAATCGTGTGGGTGCCCTTTCCGGGACCCTGCTTGAGCACGACCCGGAAGTGGTCGAGCCCGCTCCTCAGCTGACCGGGTGCCTTCTGCTCGAGGATGGGCAACGCTCCGTCCACGCCGTAGAGCAGCAGGATCCTGGCGTGCTCGGGTGGTTCCTCGGCGAGCTTCGCCATGTGCTCGCCGAGCTCCACGTCACTCAGCCGCACCACGCGGTGCCCGTCGGCCTCGAGACCGTCGGCCAGCTCGCCGACCGCGGACGCGCACCGGTCCACCAGGCAGGACACCAGGAACTCGACCTCGTGCGGCGGGTACTGCCTGCCGAGCGACCGAGCCGCGGCGTCCATGATGGACAGTGCCTCGGCGATCGCCGTGCCCATCACCGCCAGGTTCCGGCCGGGCGCCCCGGTCAGCTCGACCGCGCACGCGGTGTCGGCCACGTCGATCGACTGGCCCAGCAGCGCCCGCGGCGTCCCGCCCGTGGTGAGCGCGCCGTACGCGGCCGAGTGCTCCAGCACCGGTGAGTGCGCGCCGTCGAACAGCCGTGGCCGCTCGTGTTCCCGGGCGTAGCGCTCCCACAGTTCCCGTTGCAGCGTCGAGAAGATGTCCTTGCTGCTCGCGTCGGGCACGTGCGCGAGCTGGTTGCCGTGCGCCACTCCGGAGTCGTGGTTGATCACCGCGTGCCACTTCGGCGCGGCGACGGCGGCGTTGTTGGTCTCGGCGAGCACGCGCCGCGCCTTGGGCATCGCGATGCGCAGCGTGCACTGCTCGAACACGGCCGGCTTGCCCCAGAACGCGTCGATCCCGGCGATGTCCTGGCTGGCCAGGATCAGGTGGATGCCCTGCGCGCGGCCGCGGCGGGCGATGTCCTCGAGCAGCGCCGTCGCCTGGTTGGTGACGCCGTCCCGGCCCGCGAATAGGTACTGGAACTCGTCGATCACCGCCACGATCCGCGGCCAGTGCCCGTCCGGGTCCTGCTGGCGCAGCCCGGCCAGGTCGGTGACCTCGTGCTCCTTCGCCGCGGCCGACCGGCGGCGCAGTTCGTCGGCGAGGAACCGCAGCAGCGCCAGGCCGAACTCGCGGTCGGTGTTGACGTTCACCCCGATCAACCGCGCGTGCGGCAGCCAGCTCGCGTCGCGGCGGCCCGGCGCGAGCCCGGCGAAGGACACACCCTCCTTGAAGTCCAGCAGGTACAGCGCGAGCTCGTCCGGTGGGTAGCGCGCGGCGAGGCTGCCGAGCAGGGCGTAGAGGAAGTTGGTCTTGCCCGACCCGCTCGGCCCGCCGATCAGCGCGTGCGGGCTCGCGTCGCCGATCACCACCTCGACCGGATCGCCCTCGTAGAACCCGACCGGCGCGCGCAGCTCGCGCGCGGAGCTCTCCTGGCCCAGCTCGGCCGGCAGCAAATCGCGGAACGACCGCGGGCCGCCCTGCTTTTCGATCAGGGCGTCGGCGAGCCGGCTGGCGGCGGCGCTGACCTCGGTCGACGGGATCGGCGGGTCCAGGTCGACGACCAGGTCGGGCCCGGTCATGCTGGTCGCCGCGTGGTGCTCGTCGAGCATGCGGATGTTTTCGAAGGAGCCGCCCAGGATCGCCGGGACGTCCACGGTGATCAGCGAGATGCCGGCGGCCAGCGCGGCGCCGGCGATGCGCTTGAGCTCGCGCAGCGGTTCGGGCGCCCAGGTCTCGCCGTTGCCGAACAGCACCGCGATCCGCCACGGCTCGACCCGCTGCCCGAGCTGGTCGCGCAGCCCGCGCAGTGACGTGTGCCCGGACTGCATGGTCTGGGCGTGGATGCGGCGGATGTGCCCGGTGAGCTCGTCGAGCAGGACGCCGAGCTGGTCCGGGTCGTACAGCGTGACCGCGGACGTGCGGGACAGCGAATACAGGTTCGGCAGCACGGCCGTCAGCTGCGCGACGTCCCACAGGTGCACCCGCACCGCACCGAGCTCCATCGCGCTGAACACCCGCAGCAGCAGGCCCTCGATGAGCGATTCGACCGCGCGGCGGGTGTGCACGGCGGTGGTGATCGCCAGGTGCGAGTCGTCCAGCAGCGGCACCACCACCGGGAACGGGCCGGAAGAGTCCATCGTGGACGAGCCGATGCGCCACAGCGGCGGCGGGCTGAGCGGTTCCCGACCGGGCCGGCCCAGCCACGCGCTGGGCGGCAGGCTCGCCGGTCCGGGCGCGACCTGCGCGACCAGGTCGCGCAGCCGGGCCGGCACGGTCGCCGCGTCCGTGTAGAACGCGGCGTGCTGCGCGTTGAGCTTGTCCCGGACTCCGGCCATCACCGGGCTGCGCAGTGCGGCGGCGAGGTGCTCGTCCCCGGCCGCGGCGTCGATGCCGGCCCGCACGATCTGCTGTTCCAGCTGCAGCCGGGCCAGTTCGGTCTCGGCGATCTGGCGTCCGGCCTGCGCGGCGCCCAGCACCATGCCGAGCTTCTCGCGCATGGCGCCCAGGGCCGCGACGACCCGGCGTTTCTGCTCGTTGGGCTTCGGCATCGCGCGCCTACAGCCGGGCCAGGTAGGTGTTCACCAGGTCGTCCGCGGCGCGCAGCCGGTCGGCGTCCTTGCCGAGCCGGTCGGCCGCCGCCGCGAGTTCCGGCGGCACCCACGCCTCGGCGTGTTCATGGGCGTTGACGATCACTTCGCGTGCTTCGTCCAAGAGCTCCACCGCACGGTTGGTGTGTTCGCTTGCCTCGGCCAGTTTCGCACGGAACGCGGCCAGCTGGGCCTGCAGCTCGGGGAGCGAGAACATCTAGAGCCGGGCGGCGTACGACTCGGCCGACGACACGGCGGCCTGGATCGTGTTCTGCTGCCCGCTGATGCCCTGCAGCGCCTCGGCGAGCATGCTGTTCGCCTGGGTCACCTCCGGCTGCGTGCTGCCCGAGGTGACCTGACCCAGGATCTGCTGGGCCTCCTCGAGTGCCTGAGCGGCCTGCTGGAGGGCTGCGACGCCGGCATTGCACTTCTCGTTCGCCATCGCGATCCCAGCGCGGATCTCTTCCACTCCGGCCATAGTGACGCGGGTTCTCCTCGAGCTAGCGGTCCGTCCGGCCGCGTGCGCGGCCTGTTACCAAACTATCGGTAGAGCGCGCCGGACCATGAGCCTGGGCACTGGTGCATCCGGGTGAAGTGTGGACACCATCCGCTCAGTGGCTGCAGGTGGGGCACGCGGTGCCACCGGAGGCGAGCGCGATGTGCTCCTGGATCGCCCGCAGCCAGTCGCGGATCCGGAGCCGCCGGTCTCCCCGTCCGTGCCGGTGCTGCCGGTTCCTGGCGTGCGCGAGAACGATGAACCAGTCCGCGACCGCCTGGTCGTAGAGCACGAGCTCGTCGACCGGAACGCATTGCGCGAGCACGCGCTGCCGGCTTCGATCAGCAGCGCGCGCATATCGGCACCATGCCGTTCGCGGAAGCCCGCGCTCCGCGCCTGGTCGTCGTAGGCATCGGGGAACAGTTCGGCGTCCGGCAGCCCGCGCCGGCGCCGGAACACGCCGGGCTCCAGCGCCCGCAGCAGACCGGCGACCTCCGTGCGCAGTCGCGCCGCGAACGGCCCGGCCATGCTGATCTCGACCGTCCCGCCCGGGGCCGGGCGTGCGCTGAACTGGTATCCCGCCATCGTTACCGGCTCCGGAGCGTCACGTGCAGGCCCCACAACTGGAGGTCCGCGACGAGGGCCTCGGCCTGCTCACGGGTGGTGCACCAGGTCAGGCAGCCCTCGCCGGTCGTGTCGACGTCGTGGGCCATCTTGAACCCGCGTTCCACGGGCAGCCCGTAGGCGCGGGCGACCGCGAACGCGACGGTGGTGTGGGAGTTCACGTCGTCGTCGTGCAGCACCACGACCCACTGCTGGTCCGACATGCGCCCGGACTCCCCCAACGGGGAAACGCCGGGCGCCCTGTGCGGGTCGCCCGGCGTTTCGCCTGTTCAGCGGCGGAGGATACGGGATTCGAACCCGTGAGGGCTGTTACACCCAACACGATTTCCAATCGTGCGCCTTAGGCCGCTCGGCCAATCCTCCGCCCAGAAGGGTACAGCAGGCCCGCGCGCGCTCCGGCTAGGGCCGCTTCTGTCCGGCGCAAGCCCCGGACCTGCCCGGCGTGTCACGCCGAGCGGCTCAGCGGCTCCCCGTCGCCGGGAGCGCCGAGCGGCCGGAACAACGCGCAGATCTCGTCCACGACCCGGCGGTGTGCGGCGAGCGCCAGGTGGCCGACCCCGGGGAGCACCACGTTGCGCACGTCCAGGTCTTGGTGCTCGATCCGGCCGTGCCTGCTGGGCAACACCACCTCGTCGCCGTCGCTGGAGAACGTGACGAACTTCGTGCCGCACCCCGGGGCGGGCTGGTTCAGCTCCGCCACCAGGTCGCTGCCCGGCCGCAGCTGCCGGGCCAGTGGAAGAGGCGAGAACAACCACGCCGCGACCGTGCCGCCGTGCGGCGTGCCGACGGTGACCACCGTCCCGGCACGGCGGTGCCCGCCGAGCCGCTGCACGTAGTACCGGGCGATCAGGCCGCCCAGGCTGTGGCCCACCAGGTCGACCCGCGTCGCGCCGGTGACCTCGCACAGCTGCTCGACCTGCTCGGCCAGCCGCGCCGCCGCGGACCGGACGTCCCGCAGCAGCAGGCTGTAGCTGAACGACACGACCGGCCCGGCGCCGCAGCGCTCCAGCGCGAGCTTGAGGTCGGTGAAGACCGCCGTGTTGTCGGCCAGACCGGGCAGCACCACCAGCGGGCGGACCGGCGCCGCGCCACCCGGGCGCACGGACCAGCGCCGCCCGATACCCGCCGGGTACCGGACCGCGTGCGCCACCACGCTCGCGATCTCGCCGGCGACCGTCCGGAGAACCGCCATCGCACACCTCCACGCCGAGGTGGTCGTCCACTCGATGCGAGGTTAACCGGACCTACCGACAGTTTCGTTTCGCCGGACCGGTCTCGGTTTCGTTTCGGACCCGATCAGTGGACGCGGTGGCCGTCCCGCGAGCGAATCGCTGTCACGAGTTCCCGGAAAAGGATTGCCGGCGTCCCTCGTCGGCGATGAAGGTGCCCTTCGCCCGGATGGTGAACACCAGGCCGCGCTGGCGGAGGATGTGCGTCGCGTGGCGGGCCGTGCCCAGCGACACGCCGTACTCCGCCGCCAGCCGTCGTTCGGCGGGCAGAGGTGTGTTCGGGAGCAGCTCACCCGACTCGATCCGGGCCGCGAGGTGCTCGGCCATCATCTCGTAGAGGTAGCCCGGCTGTCCGCTCGGGTCGAAGTCTGGGACGGTCACGCGGAGAACGTAGAACGGCGTTAATAGGGGCCGATTCGGCGGTTGCTCCCTGATGCACTTGTGCGCGCTATGACGGGGTTGACCATGAACGTCCCGGCGCGTTCACGCTACCGGGTGGCGGAATTCGGTCCGGTGCCGTGTTCTCATCGGACTTGATTCGGCTCACGCAATGAGTCGTGGCCGCGCCCGCGCAGGATCTCGAACCGATCGGTCCCGGGCCAGCTGTTCACCCAGCTGGACCCGTCGACGTCCTTGGCGTGTTTCTTCAGCGGCGCCAGCAGCCGCGACACCTCGCGGTAGGACCTCGCGGCATCGCCCGCGCACACGACCGTCGCCAGCGACACGGTGACCGGCAGGTGCTCGGCCGTCCACGGGGTGTCCAGCAGGGCGTCCGCGACGATCGGGATCTCGTCGATGGCGCACGCGATCAGGAAGTCGTCGCCACCCACGTGACTCACCGTGACGCTGCGCAGCTTCGCCGCCAGTTCCGTCAGCGTCCGGCCCAGCGCCCGGATCAGGTCGTCGCCCGCCGCGAAGCCCACCGTGTCGTTGACCCGCTTGAACGAGTCGACGTCCAGCCACGCCACCACGAGCGGGTGGCCCTCGGCGATGCGGCGGTCCACCTCACGGGCGACCGCGTCGCTGCCCGGCAACCGGGTCAGCGGGTTCAGCGCGGCCGCTTCCTCGATCTTCGCCTCGGCCATGGCACGCACGATCTCGGTCACGAACACCACGCCGCGGCACTCGCCGTCCGGGCCGATCACGATCACGTCGTCGCCGGTTCGGGTCAGGTCGGCGTCGGTGACCAGGTCGAGCAGTTCCAGCGCACCGGCGCCGGTGCGGATCGTGCGCGGCGGGTCGGCCAGCCGCGCGGCCGGCTTGTTCGCGTGCAGTGCGTGCCCGAACGGGCCGGTCAGGTCCAGCAGGAACCGCGCGCGGTCGATCGACCACCGCGGCCGCCGCGCGCCGTCCAGTCCGACGATCCCGCTCGGCGCGTCGTGGTCGAGCAGGACCCGCCGGACGTCGTCACACGTCGCGTCGTCCGGCAGGGTGGTCGCCGGGTGCAGGAAGTCGTCCACGCGCGGCGCGGTCGTCGGGGTCGGCGGCACCGGCAGCGCCGGCCCGGGCGGCTCAGTGACCAGCCCGGACGGCATGCCGCTGGTGCGGGCGGGCGCGAACAGGTTGCCCTGCACGATGCGCATCCCCAGCCGGCGCACCGTCGCGAGCTGTTCCTCGGCCTCGATGCCGGTGGCGGCCAGCCGGATGCCGGTGCGTGCGGTGAAGTGCACGAGCGATTCGACCAGCGCGACCGTGGCGGCATCGCCGGGCAAGCGCCGCAGCGCCGTGCGGTCCAGTTTGACCAGGTCGACCAGGGCCTCGGCGAGCAGGTTCAACGGCAGGTCACCCGAGCCGAGCCCGTCGAAGGCCAGCCGGAACCCCAGTTCGCCGAACCGGTGCATTCCGGCGAGCAGTGCGTTCGGCGACACCCCGTGGAACGGCGCCCCGATCTCCAGCACGATCTCCCGGGGACGGCGGCCGGTGCGGCCGAGAGATTCGAGCAGGGGATCGAGGACCAGGTGCGGCGCCGCGGCGGAGAGCGCGGTCAGGTTCAGGTGCAGCGGGAGCAGCGTCTCGTGGGCCGCCTCGGCGAGCACCGCCTGCGCGGCGAGCCCGGCGTCGACGTGGACCAGCCGTCCGCGGCGCTGCGCCGCCCGCAGCAGGTCCTGGACGCGGCCGGCGGCCGGCCGGGCGAGGGCTTCCACGCCGACGACCCCGCCGGTGTTGAGGCTGTACAGCGGCTGGAAGGCGAAGCCCACCTCCCCGTCCGCAGCTGCCACAGCCTGAATCCTCCGCCGCCGCGAGGCCAACGAGGCCAGATCGTCGGCGGATTGTGGTTGACCTCACTTTTCCGTTCGGATGCCTCCGAACTGGCCCCTACCGCGGTCGGCCGCGGCCCCTCCAGGCTGGTCTGGTCGTTCGCGCTGACCAGGGAGGAGTCGTTCGTGGCGCCGTCCCCCAGTAGTGCCGTCGCGGCCCTGGCCGGCGCCGGGAATCTCACGAGATGCAATTTGCAATCCGCAAATTCGCCCGTTCGTCGGTAGCAATTGAACAGCGAACAACGGAGAGTGGTGCCGTGGAGGTGTATGGGAGTCGGCGCCACCGATCGTTGACCTTCTCGACTGCCCGGAAACATGACAGTACTGCCGTTGGATCGCTACCGGCTCTTCCACTCGCGGGACGTGGACGACACCCGCGAGCAGGTGAGCCGCATCTTCTGCGCGCACGAGATGCACACCGTCGGCCGCGGCCCGCAGCTGAACACCAGGGTGAACTACCGCCGCCTGGAGAACGTGACGATCGCGATGCTCGCCTACGGCACCGACGTCCGCGTCGAACTCGGCGAGCTCGGCTCGTTCTACGTGATCCTCGCTCCGGTGTTCGGTGAAGGCGTGGTCCGGTGCGGACCGGAGCAGATCACCGTCACGCCGGGCACGGCCGCGGTGGTCGGCACGGACGAGCCCATGCGCATGCGGTTGTCCGCCGACTGCGTCCAGCTCGTGGTCCGGATCGAACGGCCCGCGCTGGAGGCGCGCCTGGCCGAGCTCATCCACGGCCCGGTGTCCGAGCCCGTGCGGTTCCGGTCGGGCATGGACCTCTCGCGGGGCTACGGCCGCAGCTGGTACCGGACGCTCGCGTACGGGGTGTCGGAGCTGGACCAGTCGGACACGATCCTCACGCTCCCGGCCGCCGTCGAGGTGTTCGAACGGAACCTGATCACCGGGTTGCTGCTGGCGCAGCCGCACAACTACACGGCGATGATCGAGGGCCGGGACCGCCCGGTGCCCTCGCGCCCGCTGCGGGCGGCGCTCGACCTGATCCACGGCAGGCCGGAGGCCCCGCACACCACGGCCAGCCTGGCGCACCAGGCCGGGGTGAGCGTGCGGGCACTGCAGAAGGCGTTCCGGGAGCAGCTCGGCAGTTCGCCCGGCGAGTACCTGCGCGGGGTGCGGCTGCAGCGGGTGCACGACGAGCTGTCGGCCGCCCAGGTCGAGGTCACCACGGTGGGGGAGGTCGCCAGCAAGTACGGGCTGATGCACCACGGCCGTTTCGCGGCTGCCTACCGGGACCGGTTCGGCGAGTCGCCCAACGCGACGCTGCGCCGCCGGTCGCGGCGTCTACTCGAGGTCTGAAGGGGTGAAATCGTGCGGGACGAAAGCAGAACGGCACGCCGGGGAGCGTGCGCCGGTGGGGCGCGCGCGGTACCCGGGTGGTGAGCGGCGAGACGGTGGCGGCCCAGGAGGCGGTCCCCATCGGACGGCTGATCCGGTCCGCCCGGCAGCGGCGCGGGCTCACCCAGTACCAGCTCGCGGACGAGCTCGTCCTGGTCTCCGGCAACGAAAGCCTGGGCCGCGGTGAGGTTTCCCGCTGGGAGCGGGGAAAACGGGTGCCCGGTCCGTACTGGCAGCAGCACCTGAGCCGGGTGCTGGGCGTGCCGCCGGACGAGTTGCGCGCGGCGGCGCGGGCGACGAAACAGTGGCGGCAGCGCCAGTGAGACCCGTGGAGCCGGCACCGCGCCGGCCCAGCGCGGTGCGCTAGGCCGGCCGCGCTCCTGCGGGGTGCTCGGCCGGTTCTCCTGGAAAGATCCGGTCGATCCGGTGGTTCAGCAGGGCTTCCGCCTCGTCCGGTGTGCGCTGGCCGAGCAGCATCGACGTCTGGAGTCCTTCGGCTCCGGCGAGGAGGAACGCGGCCTCGGCGCGTGCGTCGATGTCGGGCCGTGCCTGGCCGAGTTCCCGGCCCTGCCGGAGGAGATCGGTGACGAGGTCTTCGAGGGCGCGCGGGCCGTCGCGGACGGCTTCCGCGAGGTCCTCGTCGGCGAGGAAGCGGACGAAGAACGCCACGTGCACCAGGTAGCGACTGCGTCGCTCCTCGTCCAGCGGCAGCATCTCCAGCAGCACACCACGCACGATGGCGCGCATGTCGCCGGTTCCGTCCAGGTGCATGAGGCGCTCGCGGGCGCGCCGCTCGGCGTCGGCGTTGAGGATCTCCAGTGCGCCGAGCAACAGCTGGTCCCGTGTGCCGAAGTGGCACTGGAGCAGGCGGGCGGAGACGCCGGCCTCGGCGGCGACCTGCCGCGGGCTGACGTCCTCCAGTCCGCCTCGCATGGCCAGCCGCCACACCGCTTCCGCGAACGCCGGGCAGCTCACCGGGCACCTCGTGCTCACCGTTGGCGGAGTCGCCCTGGCGGCCTGGTCGCGCCGGTTCCCGGAACCGGCGAAACGCCGATGAGGAAGCGCCCTGACCAGGGACTGTTTCGATCCGAACACGAAACCTTGAACCGACGCGACGGTTACGTAGACTTTGCCGCGGCGAGACGCCCCAGATCCCGCTGCGCCGGCCGGTACCTCAGCGTCGAGGAGCGGCCGGCGCAGCCGCCCCACTCCCTCAGCACGCGTGCTTGGCGCGCAGGACCGTGGTGAGCGCGTCCGTCACCCGGTTCCCCGGCAAGGTCCCGTCGGTGCTCGCCTGCTCCAGCGCGTCCAGCACGGCCGACACCCGGCCGCCGGATGACCACAACGCCTGGTCGGCGCCGGACTGCAGGGCCTTCACCACCGCCTGCGGCAGCGGATAGCGCTGGGTGATCGCCTTCATCGCGCCCAGGTCGTCGGTCAGGATCGGCCCGCGGAAACCGAAGTCGCCGCGCAGCAGCTGGTAGGCCGCCGGGGACAGCGACGCGGGTTCGCCGCCGGTCAGGTCCGGCACCTCGAGGTGGCCGACCATGACCGCGGCATTGCCGAAGTCCCCGATGTTCCGGTACGGCAGCAGGTCGGCGTCACGCAGCTGCGACAGCGGCGGCGTGGTGACCGAGCCCTTGTGCGAGTCGCCGGTGGCGTGCCCGTGGCCGGGGAAGTGCTTGAGCACCGGCTGGACACCGCTGTCGGACAGCCCGGCGGCGAAGGCCTGCGCGTAACGCCGGGCGGTCGCCGGGTCGGCGCTGAACGAGCGGTCGCCGATCACCTCGTCCGCGGCCGCGTCGGTGAGGTCCAGCACCGGCGCGTAGTCGGTGGTCACCCCGCGCGCGGCCATCGCCCGTCCCCGGTCGCGGGCGAGGTCGCGCACCTGGGCGGGCGTGAGCGTGGCGGCCATCCGGCGGGCGCTGGGCATCGACCCGTCCAGGTCGTCGATGCGCTGGACGCGACCGCCCTCGTCGTCGACCGCGACGGACACCGGCACCCGGGCGGCCCGCTGGACCTCGTCGAGCGCCTTGTTCTCCAGCAGCGCCGTCGCGTTGCCGCCGAGGAAGATCCCGCCGACCTGTTCGGAGCGGACCAGGTCGGTGGTGGCGCGCGGATCCGCGGCGTCCACCCCGACGACCACGAGCTGGGCCATCCGCTGGCGGGGCGTGAGCTGGCTGATCACGGTGGCGCAGGCGTCCGGGCCGTTGACGGCGGAGATCCGCGGTTGCGGTGCCGGCGGTGCGGCCGGGACCTGCTGGTCGGCTTCGTCGCCGCCGGTGTAGACGACGCCGGCGGTGAGCAGGGCCCCGGCAGCCAGGACGAGCAGCAGTCGCCGGGTCAGGGGCTGGGCCGGCCTCATGGGTTTTCGGTGGTCCTCTCGGCGCGGGATGGCTTCCGCGGCTCACGGTAACCCAGGGCCCGGGGCGTCCACCGGGCCGTGGCCGGACCGGGTGAGCCCGCGCACGTGTGCGAGTGCCGGCGCACGGGTAGTCGCAGGGATGCGATTCCCGCGTGAGCGGCCTCGCACCCGTGCGGAGTACGAGCGGGGCCTTCCCGGCTACCACGACCCGACGGCCGGCTTCGGTGGTGCGGCGCCCACCTACAGCGCGCTGACCCTGCGGATCTGGCTCGCGTCGATCGGCATCGTCCTCGCCATCGGGACCGCCGTCCTGTTCGCCACCATCCACGCGTGGTGGGTGACGGTGCTGATGTCCCTGCTGGTGGTGGGGCTGGTGGTCGACCTGCTGTGGGTCGTGCACCGCAAGCGCCGCGGCGAACCGGGTTGACGCGCCGCGGCCACGGGTAGACCGGGAGCATGAGGCGGCGACACACGTTCCGTGACCGCCGCGAGGCCGGCAGGCAGCTCGGCGAGCTGTTGCGTGAGCGCGAATGGCTCGATCCGCTGGTGCTGGGCCTGGCGCGCGGTGGCGTGGTGGTCGGTCACGCGGTGGCCGAGGTGCTGGGCGCCCCGCTGGACGTCGCGGTCGCGCGGAAGATCGGTGCGCCCGGGCAGCCGGAGTTCGGTGTCGGCGCGGTGACGCCGGACGGCCCGCCCTACTACGACGAGCACTCGCTGTCCGTGCTGGGACTGCGGCCCGCGCAACTGGAAGCGGCGTGCCTTGCCGAGCGCGCCGAGGCCCGCCGCCGCGCTGTCGTCTACCAGCGTGGCCGTCCGCCGGTGCCGCGGGCCGGGCGGGACGTGCTCGTGGTCGACGACGGGCTCGCGACCGGGGTGACCGCGCGGGCAGCGTTGCGGTCGTTGCGCGAGGACCGCCCGCACGGCCTCGTGTTCGCCGCACCGGTGTGCGCCCCGGAGGCCGCGGCGGCGTTGAAGAGCGACGCCGACGAGGTGCTGTGCCTGCTGGCACCGCACGGGTTCCGGTCGGTCGGGCAGTGGTACACCGATTTCCGCCAGACCGGAGACGACGAGGTCCTCGAGTTGCTGGAGACGCCATGACCGTTCCGCTCACCGTCGATCCCGGGCTGGAGGGCGACCTGACGGTTCCGGCCGACGCCCTCGGTGTCGTCGTGTTCGCCCACGGCTCGGGCAGTTCCCGGCGCAGCCCGCGCAACATCGCGGTGGCCCGCGAGCTGCAGGACAACCGGTTCGCCACGCTGCTGTTCGACCTGCTCAGCCCCGGCGAGGACGGTGGCGGCACGCGGTTCGACATCGATCTGCTGACCGGACGGCTGCGGGCGGCGATGGCCGAGCTGTCCCGGCACGAGAAGACGGCGGACCTGCCGCTCGGCCTGTTCGGGGCGAGCACCGGTGCCGCCGCCGCACTCCGCGCCGCCGCGGCCGAACCCGGGCGCGTGCGGGCGGTCGTCTCCCGCGGCGGGCGCCCCGACCTCGCCGGCGACGCGCTGCCCCGCGTGCAGAGCCCGGCGCTGCTGATCGTCGGCGCCCGCGACGACGAGGTGCTGCGGCTGAACCAGCGGGCGGCGGCGGAACTGACCGCCCCGCACCGCATCGAGGTCGTCCCCGGGGCTTCGCACCTGTTCGAGGAACCGGGCGCGCTGGAGGCCGTGGCGCAGCTGGCGGCCGCCTGGTTCAGCGACCACCTGCGTTAGGGCTTGCGGCCGACCGCGGCGAGGATGCGGGACTTCGACGGCGCGTCGGCGAACAGCGCGTGCTCGTCGGGGTGCCATTCCGGCGCGAAGACCAGCCCCGGCTCCACCAGCTCGAAGTCGCCGTAGAACTTCAGGAACTCCTCCCGCGAGCGGTACTGCCCGGGGTTGGTGGTGGTCTCGTAGTAGGCCTTGAGGTCGTCCAGCGCCTGGCGTTCCTCGTCGTCGGCAGGGTTCTCGTCGGTCAGCTGGCACATGATCAGCATCGAGCCGGGCGCGAGCTGGTCGCGGTAGAAGTCGAGCGCCTGGTGCGGTTGCTGCTCGTCCTTGATGAAGTGCAGCACCGCGTTGATCACCAGCGCGACCGGCTGCTCGAAGTCGATCACGCCTGTGTCCGCGACCCGCTGCCACAGGTTGACCGGCTCCAGCAGGTCGCCGGCGATCGCCTGGTGGCGGTCCGGGTCCGCGGTGTCGGCGAGCAGCAGCTGCGAGTGCGCGAGCGCGATCGGCTCGTTGTCGATGTAGACGACCGTGGTGTCCTGCTCGGGGCGGGCCTCGTCGGCGACCTCGTGCACGTTGCCTGCGGTGGGCAGGCCCGAGCCGATGTCGACGTACTGGCGGATGCCGGCCTTCGAGGTGTACCGGACCGCGCGGCCGAGGAACTGGCGGCAGGCCACCGCCGAGTCGGGGATCAGGGGCAGCCGTGCGCGCACCTTGTCACCGAAGGCGCGGTCGATCGCGTAGTTGTGGTTCCCGCCGATGAAGTAGTCGTACACCCGTGCCGCGGACGGCCGGTCGAGGCTTCCCTCGACAGCCCGCAGCACCTCGTCGTCTGCCGCCATGTGACGAGTCTGCCACAACGCGTGAAGGTGTCACCGCACGCCGACGAAATCGGCCATCTGCGCTGCGGCGTAGGCGAAATAGTGGTCCGCGGGGTCCGCCGTGCGGGCGTACTGGCCGAACAACTCGAAGCTGATCGCGCCGAACAGGTGCGTCCAGGCGGTGATGAGCCGGACGAGGTCGTCGTCCGTGAGCGAGGTGCCGAGGGCCGTCCGGACCCGGTCGGCCTGCCCGGCCAGCTCGGCGGACAGGGGCGGGCCGGCCATCGCGGGCCCGAGCTCGGCCGCCTCCATGACGCGGACCAGCGCGACGGCGACGCGCCCGGCGGGCGCGATGGTGTCCTGGGGCGCGTGGTAGCCGGGCACCGGGGAGCCGTAGATCAGCGAGTACTCGTGCGGGTTCCGCTTCGCCCAGTCCCGCGTGCCGGCCCACACGCGCATCCACCGTTCGCGGGGTTTCGCGGACGGGTCGTCGGCGCGTTCGGCGGCCTCACCGATCTCGTTGTAGGCGTCGATGATCAGGTCGGTGAGCAGGTGGTCGCGGCTGGGGAAGTACCGGTAGAGCGCCGAGGAGACCATCCCGAGCTCACGCGCGACCGCGCGCAGGGACAGCCCGTGCGGTCCGACCTCGCCGAGCTGGCGGCGCGCCTCGTCCTTGATCTCGCGGGTCAGTTCGGCGCGGGCGCGTTCCCGGGCGGTCCTGGTGGCAGGCATGCGGGACAGTCTGCCACATTCTGAGAGCGGCGCACAAATTGGAGAGCAGCGCTCTTGACAGCGCGAACCCCGAGGTGTTCACTGATCTCAACAGAGAGCACCGCTCTCGGAAGGGAGAACCGAGATGAACCGCTACCTCCGGCCGGGCAAGGCCGACGGAGTGTTCAACGCCGTCGTGGGCGTGCTGACCAAACTGGGCCTGAGCGTGGCCGGCAGCCGGGTCCTGCTGGTGCGGGGCCGCAAGTCCGGGCAGATCCGGTCCACGCCGGTGAACCTGCTGAAGGTCGGCGGGCAGCGCTACCTCGTCGCGCCGCGCGGCCAGACGCAGTGGGTGCGCAACCTGCGCGCGGCCGGTGAGGGGCAGCTGCGGGTCGGGCGCCGGGTCGAGACGTTCCGGTTCGCCGAGCTGACCGAAGCGGAGAAGGTGCCGATCCTGCGGGCCTACCTGAAGCGGTGGGCGTGGGAGGTCAGCCGCTTCTTCGACGGTGTCGACCACCAGTCGCCGGACGAGGTGTTGCGGGACGTCGCGCCCGGCTTCCCGGTCTTCCGGATCACCGGAACCGCCTGAGGTGGGCCGGCGCGGCGTCCCGTCCGTGGCCGGCCCGGGTCAGCCGGGCACGCGCTCCCGCGGTTTTGCCGGCGCGGTCACGGCGACCGCGCGGGCGAGCGTGACGAGCAGGCCGATGTCGGCGGCGAGCGCGAGGCGCTGGGTCAGCCCGATCGGCAGCACCCCGGGCATCAGGTAGCTGACCCCGAACAGCAGCACGCCGCCGAGCGTCAGCAGGGTGAGCCGCACGATCGCGGGGTGCGTGCGCACCGGCGCGGGCAGGGTCCAGCCGAGCGCGGCGAGGCTCAGGAACGCTGCCGCGCAAGCATATTCGTGGATCTCGCCGCTTGCCGGGCGGAACCGCTCGGGATAGCTCGCGGGGAACAGCGCCGCCGCGACGAGTCCGAGTGACCACGTCCAGAACAACACGTGTGCCGCCGGGCTGAGCCGGTGCCCGGCGGCCCGGAATGCGGCGAGCAGCGCGACCGATCCGGCGGCGACGGCGATCATGCTCACGCCCAGCAGTCCGATCCCGCCCTTGACGAGCGCGTAACTGGACAACGTGTCCCACACCGGGTTGCGGGCGCTGACGATGTGCAGGACGAAGACGGTCAGCAGTCCCCAGCCGATCGCGACGTTCGCCGCGAGCAGCCAGGGGCGGGCTCTGTCGCCCTTGGTACCTCCGGAAATCTCCATGCGGCCCAGCTTTCCGCCGCAAGTGGTCCCCAAGATCCGGAGAAGTCCCCGATCTTTCCCCTAGGGTCGCGGGAACTCGACCAGCACCAGCGCCTGGTCGTCGTGACGCTTGGCCCGCGGCCAGCGGATGCGGTCCGGGTCGCCGTCCTCCGCGGCCCGGACCGTGTCGAGCACCGCGTCCACACCTCGCGTGCGCGCCAGCCACAGGGTTTCCCGCCAGGTGAACAGGCCGTAGTCGCCGACGCCGCAGGACACCCCGTCGGTGGCGAGCAGCACGGCGTCCAGCGCGGCGCGGGGCCAGCTGCGAACCAGGGCGTGGGCGGCGGCGTCCGGATCGGCTTCGGCCACCCAGAACCCGCCCGGCTGGTTGCGCAGCGCCCGCACGGCATGCTGCGTGCGCAACCGGCCGGCGCGGCGGAGCGTGACCAGACGATCGTCGGCGAGCACGTCCACGCTCTGTCCAAACGCGACGATGGGACTGTCCGCGAGCACCAGCGCGTCCACCCGTTCGGCGTCCCAGCGCAGCATCGCCACCGTGCTGGACGGGGACGCTCCGGGACGCAGGCCGTGCTCGCGCGCGACGCCGGCGATCGCCGCGCGCAGCACGTCACGCAGGTCGCCGGCATCGGGAGCGCCGAGGTCGCGGGCGAGCCGGGATGCCAGCCGGTCCGCGTACCAGCCGCCGGAAGGCTGTTCCGGGTCGGCCGAGGTGGCGCCGTCGAGCACTGCCACCGCGTGATCGAGCACCACGATGCGGTCCTCCGTCGGGCGTGGGCCGCCGTCGAGACCGACACCGGGTCGCTGGGCTGTGCGGATCATCCGTCCGACCCTAACTGTCAACCATGGTTGACGCACGAGCGTTGTCAACGTAGGTTGACGTCATGACAAAGGCAACCGATCTGGCCGCCCGCGCCGGCGACCGCGATCCCCAGGTCGGCCTGCGTGCGGTGGCCGCGTTGCGGCGGCTGCTCGAGCAGCTGGAAGCCGTCCAGGTGCGCAGCGCACGGGCCCAGGGGTGGTCGTGGCAGGACATCGCGGCCGAACTGGGCGTGAGCAGGCAGGCAGTGCACAAGAAGTACGGGAGGCAGTGATGTTCGAGAGGTTCACCTCGGATGCCCGCGCGGTGGTCGCCGGGGCGCAGCAGGACGCGATCCGCCTCGGTTCGCCACGGATCGACCCGTTGCACCTGCTGGCGGCATTGCTGCACCTGCCGGACAGCACGGCCGGGCGCCTGCTCGCCGGGTTCGGCGTGGCGCTCGACGACGTGGCCGCCGAGACCACGCGGGTGCGGCGCCGGGGCGGGATCACCGAGGCCGACGCCGAGGCGCTCGGCGAGTTCGGCATCGACGTGGACGCGATCCTGGACCGGGTCGGTCAGGCGCACGGGCCGGACGCGCTCACCGGTGGCGCCGGTGGGCGGAGGCGATGGCGCACGCCGTTTTCGACCGAGTCGAAGAAGGTCCTGCAGGTGTGCCAGAACGAGGCGATCTCCTTGGGCGGCAAGGAACTCGGGACCGAACACGTCCTGCTCGCGCTCGCCGCGACGCGCGGACCCGCCGCCGACGTGCTCGCCCGGTTCGACGTGGACGCGCGGCGGGTCCGGCAGGCGCTAGCGTGATTCGCGCCAGGCGACGTGCGGCAGCAGGGCCTGGGTGAGCGGGCCGATCGCGAGCGCGTAGAGGATGGTCCCCGCACCCACCGTGCCGCCGAGCAGCCAGCCTGCCGCCAGCGCGGTGACTTCGATGCCGGTGCGCACCAGCCGGACGGACCAGCCCGTGCGCGCCGCCAGTCCGGTCATCAAGCCATCGCGCGGCCCGGGGCCGAGCCGGGCGCCCACGTAGACCGCGGTAGCCACGGCGTTGAGCAGGATGCCGGCGATCAGCAACGTGATCCGCCAGCCGAGCACCTGCTGGTCGGGCAGGACGGCGCGCACCAGGTCCACGACCACCGAGATGACGAGCACGTTCAGCACGGTGCCGAGCCCGGGCCGCTGCCGGAGCGGGATCCACAGCAGGAGCACGGCGACCGAGGCGATCCCCACGACCGTGCCGAACGTGAGACCGGTCCGCTTGGTGATGCCCTCGTGCAGGACGTCCCACGGGTCGAGGCCGAGCCGGGCGCGGGTCATCATCGCCATGCTCGTGCCGTAGAGGGCGAGTCCGGCCAGCAGCTGGGTGAGCCGGCGCGCGGGGCTGATCGACACGCGCACCGGCCGAAGATCGATCGCAGTCACGAAACCCACTTTGCGGTGAACTGGCTGTTCCCGGCCAGGGCCAATTTGCAATAATTGGCTGTCATGGACGCGATAGGCCGCATTTCCGCCCGCAGATTGGCCTTGGTGCTCGGCGCTTGGCGACGCAGTGGCTCTCGTCACGGTGCGGCGGACCTCGCGGCGGCGATCGAGCTCGGGGTACTGGACGGCCAGCTCCCGGTGGGCACCCGGTTGCCGTCGGAACGCGAGCTGGCCGAGGCGCTGGAGGTCAGCCGCACGCTCGTCGCGGCCGCCCTGGACCGGCTCCGGGAGGCCGGTCTGGTGGCCAGCCGGCGCGGCGCGGGGTCGTGGATCACCACGCCGCGGAGCCGGCCGCCGGCCGCCGCGCCACCGGACAGCCCGGAGGCGATCGACCTCGCCCGCGCCGCGTCGCCGGCGATCCCGGGCCTCGCGGCCGCGGTCGATCGGGCGCGGCTGCTGCTGGTCGACGAGCTCGGCGGCCACGGCTACACCGGGCGCGGCCTTCCCGCGGTGCGGGAGCGCATCGCGCAGCGGTACGCCGCGCGGGGCCTGCCGACCACCCCGGACCAGATCATGATCACCAACGGTGCGCACCACGCGTTCGTGCTCGCGCTGCGCATGCTGACGCATCCCGGTGACCGCGTGCTCGTCGAGCAGCCGACCTACCCCAACGCGCTCGACGCGATCCGCAACGCACACACCACGCCGGTGCCGGTCGCGCTCGGCGAGCACGGGTGGGACCTCGCCGGGATGGAGGCCGCGGTTCGCCAGACCGCGCCCCGGATGGCGTACCTCATCGTCGACTTCCACAACCCGACGGGGGAGCGGCTGGACGAGCCGGGCCGGGAGCGCCTCGGTGCGCTGCTGGCGCGCACGCAAACGCATGCGGTGGTCGACGAGACGTTCGTCGAGCTGGACCTGGAGGCCGATCCGCTCGACGGGCCCCGTCCGCTGGCCGCGTTCGCCGGGAACTGGGCGATCAGCGTGGGAACGGCGTCGAAGTCGCACTGGGGTGGTCTGCGGATCGGCTGGATCCGGGCGTCGGAGGATCTGCTGACCCGGTTGTCCTCGGCCCGGTTCGGCTCCGACCTGGGGTCGCCGGTGTTCGAGCAACTGGTGCTGGCCGAGTTGTTCGCCGCGGGTGACGACGCACTGGCGGCGCGGCGCGCGGACCTGCGCGGGCTGCGGGACGCGCTGGTGGAGGCGGTGCGGCGGGAGCTGCCGGAGTGGCGGTTCCGCGTGCCGGCCGGCGGTTCGTCGTTGTGGTGCCGCTTGCCCGAGCCGATGAGCACCCGTCTGGCGGTCGCCGCGGCGAATCACGGAGTGCAGATCGCGCCCGGTTCGAGGTTCAGCGCCCAGGGCGGGCTGGAACGCTGGATCCGGCTCCCGTTCGCCCAGCCGGCGTCCCGCCTGACCGAGGCCACCACCCGGCTGGCCCTTGCGGCCGCCTCGATCCGCGCCACCCCGGCCGACGAACTACCGGTGGCCTGACGCTTCCGGTTCACCACCGGAGCCGCCGGTGCGCTGGACCGTCGGATCTGCCGCTCCAGGGAGGAAGCTCGGCGGATGACGTCCAGCGCACCGGCTGCCGGTCGCCCGGCCCGGATCCCTCCGGACCGGGCACCGCGGTGACCCGCCGGCACCGCCCCTCGACGTGCCGGCGGGCCATCGCGGCTAGGCGCGCATCGGGCTTCCGCTCGGCGCGGTGAGCGGAAGCTCCGGACACGTGCCCGTTGGGGCCCCGGCGTCGCGGGGGCATCGCGACGCCGGGACCAGCACCCGATCCGGCCAGGCGCGGTTGGCCGGTCGGGAAGTCTCAGTGGCCCTCGGATGGTGCGGAAAACGCCCCGGTCGAACCCACGCCTCGATCTTGTTGTGGACGCGGGTCGCCTGTGTGAACGAGCCTCGCGTCTAGTCGGGCGAGGTGGGTGGCAGACCCGCTGGTGTGGCCGTACCCACGAAAGCGCTGGTCAGCGCTCCCTCGATAGGCTGAACCGGGATGGTCGCGGCGGGTGGCCCCAGTACCGCCACCAGGTCGCGGCCGCCGTTGCCCGAGTCGTGGGAAACGGAGATGACCACGCCCGGATCACCCGGGCCGGCCGGTGCCGGAGCCGGCGGCGTGCTGTCCGCGCGCGCCGGATCGACGCTGTCCTGCGGATGCTTCGGTGGCGCCGGTTCGTGTGTCACGGTGACCGGCCTCCGGTGGACGGCGGGCTGCGCCGGTGCGGCTGCCGGGGCGACCGGTGCGCTGAGCACGGTGGGCGGCGGCGCTGGCTCGGTGACCATCGGCGCGGTGACCGGTTCGGTGATGACCGGCTCCGCCCCGGTCTGCACCGCCGCTTCCGTCTGCCCGTGCCCGGCCGGCTCGGGCGCCAGGGGGATCACGGTCTCGACGGTGCGGGCGACGGTGTCGCTGATCGGGTTCGTGGTCCGGTCGGCCTTTTCGGTCACCCTCGGAACCGTGGCATCCACCGTTCCGGTGACGGCCGAAAGGGTGGTGCCAACGGCGTCGCTGACCCTGTTCACGGCGTGGTCGACGGTGCCGAGGATTCCGGTGACCGCGCCGAGGAGGCCCGGCTGCTGTCCGGTGACGACGCTGTCCGGTTCGGACGGACCCTCGTCCGCGGCGGCGGGTTGCGCTCCCAGCACCGCGAACAGCAGCCAGCCCGCGAACACGAATCCGCCCGTGAGCAGCAGCTTGAGTTCCATCGGAAGTGGCCACGCGGACCGACGCGCACCCACCGCGCCGCGCATCGCCACCACCACCGTCCACGAACGACAAGTCTGAGAATGTTTCGGCCTGGTCATCAGGTGCGCTGATGTCCGCCGGTTCTGGCTCCGGTGGCGAGTGTTTCACCTCGAAAGCGATGGATCCAGCCCCGTACGACGGAACCCTGGTTCCGCCATCCGTGTGCCTGTTCGTTAGTTGATCACGGACGGTGTGCGTATTTCTACTCAACTTCCGGCCTACCTGCGGTTTTCGGGAGCTTTCCGACTGCCGGTGCCATCTGAGTGGGGACTGGTGATCACGAGGAGTCCCATGATCGATTCCGACTTCGTCGATTTGCTCGCTCGCGCGTGGCGGGGGGACGAGACGGCGTGGGCCGCACTGGTGCGCGGGCTGTCGGCCGTCATCCTCGGTGTGGCGCGGTCACACCGCCTCGGTGACGCCGACGCGTCCGACGTCTGCCAGAACACCTGGGCGGCGCTGGCGCAGCGACGCGAGCTGCGCGACCCGGCCCGGTTGCCCGGCTGGCTGGCGACCACCGCCCGGCGGCATGCGCTGCGGGTGCTCGAGATGCGGCGCCATGAGGTCCCCGTCGAGCGCGACCGGCCGGACCGGGGCCCGGCACCGGAGCGGGTGCTGCTGATCGCCGAACGGGACGCGGTGCTGCGGCAGGGGGTCGCCGCGCTCCCGGGCCACCAGCAGCGCCTGGCGGAGCTTCTGCTGCGTGACCCGCCCGCGACGCACGCCGAGATCGCGGCCGAGCTCGGTATCGCGGTCGGCAGCGTCGGCCCGCTCCGGCGCCGCGCGCTGGACCGGCTGCGCCGGTACCTGGAGGCGCGTGGCTACGACCACCCCTGAGCGGAACGGTGATCAAGCCAGCTTGTGCAGCCGCTCGATCGCTTCGTCCAGGACGTCGTCCCGTTTGCAGAACGCGAACCTCAGCACGTGCTGCCACTCCGCGGGGTGATCGGTGAACGCGCCGACCGGCACGGCCGCGACACCGACCCGTTCCGGCAGCTGCCACGCGAGTTCGGCCGCGTCCGTGAACCCGAGCGGCCGCACGTCGGCACACACGAAGTACGTTCCGCGGCTCGGCCGGACCGCGAACCCCGCCGCGGCGAGCCCCGCGGACAACCGGTCGCGCTTGGCGGCGAGCGACGTCCGCAGCGACTCCACCCACGGCAGCTCGTGGTCGAGCGCGTACGCGACGGCCGGCTGCAGCGGGCCGCCGGACACGAACGTCATGAACTGCTTCGCGGCCCGCACCGCGGCGACGAGCCCGGGACTGCTGCACACCCAGCCGATCTTCCAGCCGGTGCAGTTGAACGTCTTGCCCGCGCTGGAGATCGAGACGGTCCGGTCGCGCATCCCCGGGAACGCGGCGAGCGGCACGTGCTCGGCGTCGTCGAAGACCAGGTGCTCGTACACCTCGTCGGTCACCGCGATCAGGTCGCGGTCGCAGCACAACTCCGCGATCGCGGACAGCTCCTCGCGGGTGAACACTGTTCCGGTCGGGTTGTGCGGCGAATTCACCAGGATCGCCCGGGTCGCCGGGGTGACCGCGGCCCGCAGCGCGTCGAGGTCGGGCGCGAACCGCCCGTCGGCCGTCTCGGTGAGCGGCACCACCCGCCGGGTCGCGCCGGCCAACGCGACGGCCGCCGCGTAGGAGTCGTAGTAGGGCTCGATCACGATCACCTCGTCGCCGGGTCCGGTCAGCGCGAGGAGCGCGGCGGAAATGGCCTCGGTGGCGCCGGCCGTGACGAGGATCTCGGTGTCCGGGTCGTAGGACAGTCCGTAGCGCGAACGGTGCCGCGCGATCGCCGCCCGCAGTTCCGGCCGGCCGGGCCCCGGCGGGTATTGGTTCGCGCCGCCGAACAGCGCGTTCTTCGCGGCGTCGAGCATTCCCGGTGGGCCGTCGGTGTCCGGGAAGCCCTGGCCGAGGTTGACCGCCCCGGTGCGCACGGCGAGCGCGGTCATCTCCGCGAAGATGGTCGACGTGAACGGCCGCAGCCGGGGGACGAGAGCTGGTTCGCGCATAATCGCCGATCCTCACGGACAATGGGCCTGTGGAGCAACCGACCCCCGCTGACATCAGCCTTCCCCCGGTCCCGGACCAGGAGGGCAAGCGGCGGGCGCTGCGCCGGATGAAGCTGGTGGCGCTCGCCTTCCTGCTCGGCGCGACCGTGATCTTCCTGCTGACCACGTGGGCGCAGTCCGCGGGCTGGACCGGCTGGGTCGGCTACGTGCGCGCCGCCGCCGAGGCCGGCATGGTCGGCGCGCTGGCCGACTGGTTCGCGGTGACGGCGCTTTTCCGGCGGCCGCTGGGCCTGCCGATCCCGCACACGGCGATCATCCCGAGCAAGAAGAACATGATCGGCAGCAGCCTCGGCGAGTTCGTCGGTACGAACTTCCTGTCCGAGCAGGTGATCCGCGACAAGCTGCGGCGCGTCGAGGTCTCGCGGCGGTTCGGGGAGTGGCTGGCGAAGCCGGAGAACGCCGAGCGGGTCACCTCCGAGCTGGCCACCGTCGTGCGCGGGGTGGTGACGGTGCTCAAGGACGAGGACGTGCAGGCCGTCATGGAGCAGGCGGTCGTGCGCCGGGTCGTCGGTCAGCCGTGGGGGCCGCCGCTGGGCAAGCTGCTGCAGCAGGTGTTCGCCGACGGCGCGCACTACAAGCTCGTGGATCTGATGTGCGACCGCGCCTACGAATGGGTGCGGGACAACCACGCGACCGTGCTGCGCGTGGTGTCGGACCGGGCACCGAGCTGGTCGCCGAAGTTCGTCGACGCGATGCTGGCCGACAAGGTGTACGGCGAGGTGCTGTCGTTCGCCTGGGCGGTCAAGACCGACGTCAACCACCCGATGCGCCTCGCGCTGGACAAGTTCCTCGGCGAGTTCGCCCAGGACCTGCAGAACGACCCCGAGACGATGGCTCGCGCCGAGCAGGTCAAGCAGCAGATCCTCGACCACCCCGACGTGCAGAAGCTGATCGGTTCGGCGTGGAGCACCGCGAAGGGCATGCTGCTCAGCGCGGCCGAGGACCCGTCCAGCGAACTGCGCCGCCGGGTGCGGGAGGGGCTGCGGAGCCTGGGCGAGCGGCTCGTGTCGGACGAGGGGCTCGGCGGCAAGGTCGACGGCTGGCTCGAAGGCACGGCGGCGTATGTGGTGCGCAACTACTCCACCGAGATCACCACGATCATCACCGACACCGTCGAGCGCTGGGACGCCGAGGAGACCTCGCGCAAGGTTGAGCTGCAGGTCGGCCGGGACCTCCAGTTCATCCGGATCAACGGCACCGTCGTCGGCGCGCTCGCCGGACTGGTCATCTACACGGTCGCCCAGCTGCTCTTCTGAGTTGTCCACAGACCGGCGAGTTGTCCACAGGCCCGCTGTGGGTAATTCCACCGGGTGGCCGGTGCAGGCCGGCGGCGACTCCGCGTAGAACTCCGCGCGATGCGGCCGGGCATCGGCCCGCGCGCGAACCCGGTCGTGCACGCCGGTCAACACCGAGCGGCGCCCGGCTCCGGCCGTGCGCAGTCAGGGTTGCCGCTGCCGCCAGCTCCGCGCCTTCTCCCGGTTGCCGCACACCCGCATCGAGCACCAGGTGCGCGACCGGTTGCGGGACTCGTCGTAGAACACCCACCGGCAGTCGTCCGCCGGGCAGATCTTCACGCGCGACCAGTGCCCCAGCACGACCAGCCGGGCCGCGGCCGCCATCACGGCGCCCACGGCGTCTCGCGCCACCAGTACCGGTCCCACGCGTACATCCACCTCGACCACGACGGGAACCGTCAACGGTGCCGCCCGCAGCGCGTCACCCACGGCCGCACGCAATGCGGCGCGGGCGGCCCGTGCCGCGGACACCGGCCCCGGCACCAGGCCGCGTTCGCGGCTCCAGCCGCGCCATCCGGCGCCGCGGGTGAGCACGTCGGTGCCGTCCGCCACGTCGAGGGTGTTGAGGAAATCCACGACAAGTGCCACGTCGGACGAGCTCACGTCACCAGTGTAAGCCGGACACTGGTTGCGCTGGTGTCGCCCGTCTCCCATACTCGTCGCTCGGTGTTCCCCATTCTGGAAGGACTTCTGATGAGCGCGGTGCCGAAGCTGGGTGCGATCGTTCTGGACTGCCCGGATCCCGTTGCCCTGGCGGGGTTCTACGCCCGCCTGCTCGACCTGCCCGAGCCGGCGGTGGGGGACGACCGGGACTGGGTGAACCTGAGCGATCCGAGCGGGGTGCGAATCTCCTTCCAGCGGGTGGAGTCCTACCGGCCGCCCGCGTGGCCGGGGCAGGACCTGCCGCAGCAGCTGCACCTCGACCTCGACGTCACCGATCTCGAAGCCGCGCACGCCCGCGCGCTGGAACTGGGCGCGAAAACGCTCGACGAGGAGCCGGAGACCTTTCGCGTCTACGCCGATCCGGCCGGTCATCCCTTCTGTCTCTGTGCCTGCTGACCGGCCCGGAACGATCCGGGGTTCCCGCTGCACACTGGGTGTATAGACGACGACTATACATTGTGTGTATAGTCCGGCGCATGGGAATCGGACAAACGCTTCTCGGGCTGCTCGAAACCGGCCCGCGGCACGGCTACGAGCTCAAACGTGCCTACGACGAGCGCTTCGGTCACGACCGCCCGCTGCACTACGGGCAGGTGTACGCCACGCTGGCGCGCCTGCTGCGCAACGGGCTGGTCACCGAAAGCGGGATCGAGCCGGGCGACGGGCCGGAGCGCAAGAGCTACGCCATCACCGACGCGGGGATCACCGACGTCGAGCAGTGGCTCACCACGCCGGAGAAACCCGAGGCGTACCTGCAGAACACGCTCTACACCAAGGTCGTGCTCGCCCTGCTGTCCGATCGGGACGCCGGAATGGTGCTCGACACGCAGCGGGCGGAGCACCTGAAGGTGATGCGTGACCTGACCCGGCGCAAGGCCGAGGGCGACCTGGCGGACACGCTGATCTGCGACCACGCCCTGTTCCACCTGGAAGCCGACCTGAGCTGGCTCGAGCTGACGGCTGCCCGGCTCGACGAGCTCGCCCGGCAGGTGCGGACATGAGCCTGCTCAGCGCCGATGGGTTGCGCAAGTCCTTCGGGCCGACGGAAGCGTTGCGTGGCGCGGATTTCGCCGTCGACGCGGGCGAAATCGTCGCCGTCATGGGACCGTCCGGATCGGGCAAGTCCACGCTCCTGCACTGCCTCGCCGGGATCGTGCGGCCGGACAGCGGTGTGGTCCGCTACCGCGATCAGGATCTCGCGGCCATGTCCGACGCGCATCGTTCTTCCTTGCGCCGCACCGAGTTCGGGTTCGTCTTCCAGTTCGGCCAGCTCGTTCCCGAGTTGTCCTGCCTGGAGAACGTCGCACTGCCCCTGCGCCTGGGCGGGACGAAGCGCAAACCGGCCGAGGCCGCGGCACGGGAGGCGCTCGACCGGTTCGAGCTCGGCGACCTCGCCGGGAAGCGGCCCGGCGAGGTGTCCGGCGGCCAGGGACAGCGGGTCGCGATCGCGCGCGCGTTGGTCACCACGCCGAAGGTCGTCTTCGCCGACGAGCCGACCGGGGCGCTGGATTCGCTGAACGGCGAGCGCGTCATGCGTCTGCTCGTGGCGGCGGCGAAGGACCTGAGAACCGCCGTCGTACTGGTCACGCACGACGTGCGGGTGGCGGCTTACTCGGATCGCGAGGTGATCGTCCGGGACGGGCGGACTCCGGAACGGGTGGCCGCCCGGTGAACTGGTTCAACGACTTCGCACTGGGCTTCCGGCTGGCTGTCGGGGGCGGCCGGACGTTCCGTGCCAACCTGCCCCGGCTGGTGCTCACCACGATCGGCATCGGCTTGTCGTTGCTGATGCTCCTGCTGGCCACGAGCACGATCAACGCACTGGGTGAGCGGGGCGACCGCATCGCCGGGCGGGAACCGGTGCCGGTGGACGGGCCCGCGTCGCTGTACCTGTCCACGCAGAGCACGCCGGTCGGAGACCGGACGTTCACGGTGAGCTGGCTGGAAGCCACCGGTCCGGACGCGCCGGTCCCGCCCGGGCTGGCGGCGATTCCGCACCCCGGGGAAATGGTCGTGTCGCCGGCGCTGGCCGACCGGCTCGCGACGGACCCGTTGCTGCGGCAGAGGCTTCCCGAGCGCGTGGTCGGCGCCATCGCGCCGGGCGGGCTCGACGGGCCGGACGAGCTGTTCGCCTACGTGGGCGCGACCGGTATGCGGGCCGCCAACGCAGGCTCGGCGATCAGCGGTTTCGGGGCGAGCGCCCCGCCGGACGGCTCGTCCCCCCAGCTGATCTTCCTGTTGATCGTCGGGGTCGTCCTGCTGTTCGTTCCGATGCTCGTCCTGCTGAGCGCCGCGAGCCGGATCGGCGGCGCGGAGCGGGAACGCCGGCTGTCCACGCTCCGTCTAGCGGGCGCGCGCCGCGGGCAGGTGCACCGCATCGCGGCCGGTGAGTCGCTGGCCGGTGCGCTGGCCGGCGGAGCGCTCGGCCTCGCGCTCTACCTCGCCGTGCGGAGCCTGGCAGCGGGTCTGGAGTTCGAGGGGATCAGGGTGTTCCCCTCGGACTTCGTGCCGGGCTGGCCGCTGGGGGTGGTGGTGGCCCTGCTCGTCCCGGTGCTCGCGATCGGCCCGGCGTGGTTCGGGCTGCGGCGGCTCATCGTCGAACCGCTCGCGGTGCTGCGCCAGGCGAAGCCGGAGCGCAGACGGTTGTGGTGGCGGCTGGTCCTGCTCGTGCTCGGCGTCGTCGCGTTGCTGCCGGACAAGCTTCTGGGGGTGGAGTCCCGCCCTGGCAGCACCCTCCCGTTCCTGCTCGCCGGAGCGGCGTTCCTGCTGATCGCCGTGCCCGCCGTCATGCCCTGGGTGACCGGGTTCGTGGTCCGGCGGATCAGGGGCGGGAGCCCGGCGTGCCAGCTGGCCGTCCGTCGGCTGCAGCTCGACAGCGGCACGCCCAACCGGGTCGTGGCCGGCGTGGTGGTCGTGCTGGCCGGGGTCATCACGTTGCAGACGATGATCGGTTCGTCGGCCGCGCACGTGGACCGGGCACCGGCGGCGGCCGGCGGCACAGCGATGGCCAACGTCGTCGACAGCACCGAGGCGGAGGCGCTGCGGCTGCTCCACGGGACGCCCGGGGTAACCGGCGCCTACCCGATCCAGCGGCTGACGGCGCACCGGGGGGATGGGCGACCGGCTGGGCTGCTGGTCGCGCCGTGCCCGGTGCTGGCGCAGCTCCTCGGCGCGTCCGGGTGTGCCGACGGCGCCGCCTACGTGGTGGGCGGCTCGGGCGTCCACCCCGGTTCGACGATGACCGTGGACGAGGCGCGGTTCACGGTCCCGGCGGACGCGGCGTCCGCGTCTCCCGGGACCGCGGCGCTCGTCCGCGGGATTTCGGTGGCGGTCACGCCGGCGGCGGCGAGCCGGCAACAGCTGCCGGCGACCGGACCGACGATCGCGGTCCTGCTCGCGCCGGACTCACTGGACCGGGTCCGGGCCGCGCTGGGACCGCTCGGCTGGCAGGCGACGGTCCGGGGCGACGACGAGTACCTCGGCGGCAGTGGCCAGGACTTCCTGGCAGCGGCCACCGGCGTGCTCTACACCGGGGGCCTGCTGGGTCTCGTCATCGCGGCGGTCAGTCTGCTGGTGCTGCTGGCTGGTCAGCTGAGCGAACGACGGAGGGCCTTCGCGGCGATGCACGCGTCCGGTGTGCCGCTGCCGGTCCTGGCGCGGTCACTGCTCTGGCAGAACGCGATCCCGTTGGTGTTCGGAGTCGTGGTCGCCGTGGCGGTGGCGATCGGCACCGCAGCGCTGACCGTGCGGCTGATGGGCCCCCGCGTGGTGTTCCACGTTGACGCCGGGTTCATCGCGTTGACCGCAGCGATGGCGGTGGTCCTGGTGTTCGCGGTGACCGGCGCGGTCATGCCCGCGCTCCGGGCGGTCACCAGGGTGGAGGCGCTGCGGGCCGAATGATGCGCGTCGAGCCGGAACCGGCGGACCACGGCCCGGATCCTGCGTAATGTGAGACCTGTGATTTGTCCGAAATGCCAGAACGTGATGCGGACCGTCAACAAGAACGGCATCCACATCGAGCAGTGCGACGGTTGCCGGGGCATCTTCCTGGACCACGGCGAGCTGGAGCAGATCGTGGGTGCGGAGAGCGCCTACTACGGCGGTCCGGCCGCTGCTCCGCCGCCGTACCAGGGCGTGGGGCACGGCGAGCCGTACCGGGATTCACCGCGACCGTACGGTCGTCATGGATACGGCGACTCCCCCCGTCCTTACCGTGGGCACGGTTACGACGACTCGCCACGGCCGTACCACGGTGGTCACTACTCCGACTCTCCGCGTCCCTACGGGCATCGGGGTCACCGCAAGCGGAGCTTCCTCGAGCAGCTCTTCGACTGACGCCGACTGACGCGATGCCGGAAGCGATGCTGGACCCGCGCATCTGCCCTCGGTGCGGGGATCTGGCCGAGGTGCCGGCGGTGGCCGGCGACATCCGGTGGTGCCACCGGTGCGGCCACCGCTGGCCCTTTCGCCGGCTGCCGCTGTTCGCGCTCACCGGACCGAGCGGTGCGGGCAAGTCGACGGTCGGCCCGGCCCTGGTGGACCGGCTCGGCGGCCGGGTCATGGTCCTGGAGCAGGACGTGCTCTGGGTGGCCGGGCTGCGGGACGACGTGAACGGGCATCCGGCGTTCCGCGGCACCTGGCTGCGGATGGCCGCGATGGTTCACCAGAACGGCCGGCCGGTCGTGCTGTGCGGAACGGTGGTGCCGCCGGAGTTCGAGACCCTGCCCGAGCGGGCGTTGTTCAGCGAGATCCACTACCTCGCCCTCGTCGCCGACCCCGAGGTGCTCGCCCGGCGCCTCCGCCGTCGCCCGGCCTGGCGCGGGTGGGACGAACCCCGCATCGCGGAGATGCTCGAGTTCAACGACTGGCTGCGGAAGAACGCCGAGACGCTCGATCCGCCGGTTTCCCTCTTCGACACCACGACCGTGCCGCTCGCGGCGAGCGTCGAGCACGTGGCGCAGTGGGTGCGATCGCGCCTGCCGTAACCGTCCACCGAGGACAAGAACGGGACCTGCCGCCCTCGGCCGGCGGTGCGTGGTGGCGTGACCCAGCTAACACTCGATGGTTGCAAGCAGTGTGCTTGCAACAGCTAGCACCTCGGCGTAGCGTGGATCCCGTCGCGAGGAGAAGGACTGACATGCCGGAGGACAACGGACACGACAACTCGGCGGGCGGACCGGTCGACAAGGTCGCCGACATCGCCTCCGGGATCGGTGAGTACATCCGCCAGCAGCGCAACAACGCGAAGATCTCCTTGCGGCAACTGGCAAAGCTCGCCGGAGTGTCCAATCCGTACCTGAGCCAGATCGAGCGCGGGGTGCGCAAGCCCAGCGCGGAGATCCTGCAGCAGATCGCCAAGGGACTGCGGATCTCCGCGGAGGCGCTCTACGTGCAGGCCGGAATCCTCGACCTGCCGACCGGGGGGCCGGTGCCCGACGCGATCCGCGCGGACACCGAGCTGACCGAGCGGCAGAAGCAGGTCCTGCTCGACGTGTACGAGTCGTTCCGCCGGGAGAACGCGGCGGCGGGCGGCGATCGAGGACCGACAACCGCCATCGCCAAGGAGTGAGCACAATGCCCAACACCAAGACCGCCATCGACCAGCTCCGGACCCCGCTGCTCGCCGCCCTGGGTGCCGGCAACCTGGCCGGCCAGGCCGTCGTCGACGCCGTGGGCAAGGCCCGGGAGCGCGTCGCCGAGGGCAGCGAGGCCGCGCGGAAGAACTTCGAGGAGCTGCCCAGCGAGGTGACCACCCTGCGCGAGAAGCTCGACCCGGCCGAGCTGCGCAAGGTCATCGACGAGTACACCCTGGCCGCGCTGAACCTGTACAACAAGCTGGCCGAGACCGGTGAGCAGGCGTGGGACAAGTTCCGCGCCGAGCCGCGGGTGAAGAGTGTGCTCGAGCAGGTCGAGGAGGCACTGACCGCCGCGCAGGAGCGCGTCGGCGAGGTGAGCACCGACGCGCGCGAGAAGGTCGAGGACGTGCTCGGCCTGGTCGCGAAGCGCACCCGCGCCGGTGGTGAGAAGGTCGCCGAGGCCGCGGACGAGGTCGCCGGCACCATCGAGGACGAGGTCGACGAGCAGCCGAAGGCGGCTCCCAAGACCGCGCCGACGAAGGCCCCGGCCGCCCGCCGGAGCACGACGCCGGCGAAGCGCCCGGCGAACGCGACCACGCCGAAGACCACCAAGTAAGCGGTTCGCGAACACGGTTCGGAAAACGGCCCGGTCCTGGCGACCGGGCCGTTTTCCTGCCGTGGGGCCGGGTCACCGGTGCGTGGCGGTCTCGCCGACGGCATGGCCGGGCCACGGAAATCGGCGGCGGTGACGCCGTACTCGCGTTCGTGGCATTCTGGGGATGACCGAATCGGACGATGGGGGCGAAGGGACGTAGGCTGGGAAGGTGCCGTTCATCGCGTTCTGGATCTTGCAGGTCATCAGCTGGGCCGGCACAGCGGTTGGCGTGGGTGCGTTCATCCACGCACTCGTCCAGCGCGCGGACGCCTACCAGGCCGCGGACCGCAAGACCAAGCCCATCTGGCTGGCCATCACGGGTGCGGGCACCATCGCCATGGGGTTGTTCCAGTTCGTCGGCGCCGGGAGTTTCTTCTGGCTGGCCGGGCTCGTGGCCGTGCTGGTCTACCTCGTGGACGTGCGGCCGCGGCTCATCGAGGTCCAGCGCGGCGGCAAGAACTGGTGAACCGCCTCCGGGACCGGCACCGCCTATCCTGGCGGTCGTGAGGACCTGGAGCATCGCCGGGACGCTGACCGTCCACCCGGCCACCGAACGCACCGACCTGCTGGCCGAGCCCGTCGCCAAGGCGCTCGCCACTCTCGACGACACCCAGGCCGGTGTCGTCGAGATCGATCCCGGCCTGGCCGACACCGCCGCGTTCTGCGACGCCTACTCCTCGCCGCTGTCGGCCTCCGCGAACTGCGTCGTCGTCTCCGGCAAGCGGGCCGGGGAGGTGCGCTTCGCCGCCGCGCTGGTGCTCGCCACGACCCGCGCCGACGTCAACGGCGTCATCAAACGGCGTCTCGACGTCCGCAAGGCGTCCTTCGCGCCGACGGACGAGGCGGTCGAACTCACCGGGATGGCCTACGGGGGCATCACGCCGGTCGGGTTGCCCGCGGACTGGCCGATCCTCGTCGACAAGGCCGTCGCGGACTCGCCCGAACTCGTCATCGGCAGCGGTACGCGCGGCGGGAAGCTGCTGGTCACCGGGGAGCTGCTGGCCTCGCTGCCCGGGGCCGAGGTGATTGAGGGACTGGCGAAGCCGGTGAGCTAGGCGGGGCGGGTCGTCAGTGTCGTGCGTCGGGAGAGGATGAGGCCCCGCGGCACCGCGAACCGCTCCAGCAGGGCGAACACGCCCTCGCACGCGAGGGCCAGCACGATGACCGCGAGGCCCCCGGCGAGGATCTCGCCGTAGCCGCCCGCGCCCTGCGCGAACCCGTCCACGATGAAGCGGCCCAGGCCCCCGCCGTCGTTGACGATCGCGCCGATCGCGACGGTCGCCACGAGCTGCAGGAACGCCACCCGCGCACCGGCCAGGACCACCGGCAGCGCCAGGGGCAGCTCGATCCGCAGCATGATCTGCCGCTCGGTGTGGCCGATGCCACGCGCCGCGTCCACCGCGTCCGGCTCGAGCGACACCACGCCCGCGTAGGTGTTGCTGAACAACGGCGGCAGCGCGAGCGCCACCAGTGCCAGCAGCAAGGGCCAGAACGACGTGCCGACGCCCCACCTGCTCGCCAGGTACCAGAACAGGATGATCAGGCCGAAGCTCGGGATCGCCCGGCCGATGTTCACCGCGCTGCTCGCCAGGAACGCGCCGCGGCGGAAGTGCGCCAGCAGCAGTGCGGACGGCACGGCGAGGGCCGCCGCGACGAGCAGCGACAACACCGAGAACCCGAGGTGCTCCACCGTCCGGTACGGGATGCCGGCCGGGTCCGTCCAGCTCCACCGGCCCGGCCGGCCCAGCCAGTCCAGCGCCTGCTCGACCGCGTTCATGCCCGGCCCGCCTTCCGCGCCCACGGGGCGAGCGCCCGTTCACTCAGCCACAACAACGCGTCGACCAGCACGGCGAGCACGATGGACAGTCCGATCCCGACGATGATCGCCGTCGGGTTCGGTGTGGTCGTCTGGATGCCCTGCCGGATGAAGAAGCCCAGACCGCCCATCCCGAGCATCGCGGTGACCGTGACCAGCCCGATCGTGGTGACCGCCGCCACCCGCAGCCCGGCCACGACCACCGGCAGCGCCAGCGGGAACTCGACCTGCAGCAGCAGGCGCACCCTCGTGAAGCCCATGCCGATCGCGGCTTCCCGGACCTCCTCGGGCACCTGCTGGATGCCGGTGACGATGTTGCGCAGCAGGATCAGCAGCGTGTACGTGGCGAGCGGGATCACCGCGGTGGTGAACGACAGCCCGAAGAACGGCACCAGCAGGGCGAACGCACCCAGGCTGGGGATCACGTAGAGCGCGCCCGCCGTGCCCAGTGCGACCGCGTAGAACCAGCGCCACCGCAGCGACAGCACGGCCAGCGCCAGGGACACCACCAGCCCGATCGCGAGCGCGGCGGCGGTCAGCGCCAGGTGCTCGCCGAGGCGCTGCACGATCTGGTCCGCGTTGCGCTCGACCCAGCGCCACTCGAACAGCGGCCGATCGCCCGCGGCCAGCAGGTACTCGCTCACGCGGCGAGCATACGGGCGGGGGCCGACAACCACCGGCGTGCGATCTCACGATGTGAATTCTGTCGGTGGTTGCGGTTAGGGTCGCTCTGACGAACGGCACTGGAGGGTGAACAGGTATGCGATGGACACGGAGCCTGCGGGCGGCGGGGGCGCTCGCGGTAGCGGTCCTGGGGCTGACGGCGTGCGGCGGTGGCGGCGACAGCGGGTCGGCGCAGCCGGGCAAGGGCGGCGCGCCGATCGTGGTGGCGTCCTTCAACTTCACGGACAGCCAGATCCTGGCGGAGGTGTATTCGCAGGCGCTGGAGGCGAAGGGTTATCCGGTCCAGCGGAAGTTCAACATAGGCTCGCGTGAGCTGGTGTACCCGTCGCTGAAGTCGGGCGAGCTGCAGTTCATCCCCGAGTACCAGGGTGCGGCCATCAGCTCCGGCTTCAACGAGCAGGCGCCCACCGACGCGGCGTCCGAGCACGCGAAGCTGGCCGAGCTGTTCGCGCCGTCCGGCGTCGGGCTGCTCGACTACGCGCCGGCCGAGAACAAGAACACCTACGTGGTGAAGTCGGACCTCGCGCAGCAGCACGGGCTGAAGACGATCAGCGATCTGAAGAAGCTGGACAAGGTGGTCCTCGGCGGGCCGCCGGAGTGCGGCACCCGGGCCAACTGCTTCGTCGGCTTCCGGGACGTCTACAAGCTGAACGCCACGTTCTCGAGCATCCAGGAGTCCGGTCCGCGGGTCGAGCAGCTGCGTTCGGGTGCGGTCACGGTCATCCCGCTCGACTCGGTGAACCCGCTGGTCGGCAGCTCCGATTTCACCGCGCTGGAGGACGACCAGCACATCGTGGCCACCGAGAACATCGTGCCCGCGGTGAACAAGAAGGTGCTGGACGAGCGCGGCGCGGACTTCGCGGCGGCGGTCAACGCGGTGAGCGCGAAACTGACCACCGACCAGCTGCGGGAGCTGAACAAGCAGGTCGACGAGGACGGCGACCAGGCGGCCGACGTGGCGAAGGACTGGCTGCGCGGACAGGGCCTGATCTGATCCGCTCCGGTGGCGGCGTTCCGCGCCGCCACCGGCACCGCGGCCACAGCTCCCCGCGGCGGGGGTCCTAGAGTCGCGGGCAACGGAGTTCGAGCAGATCAGGAGGCGTTATGGCGAAGGTCACGGCCACCGCGGAACGGACGATCGACGCGCCGGCCGAGAAGGTGCGGGCACTCGTCGCCGACTACGCCGAGACCCGGCCGAAGATCCTGACCGAGCAGTACCGCGACTACGAGGTGGTCGAGGGCGGGACCGGGGCCGGCACCAAGGCGAAGTGGAAGTTGCAGGCCACCTCGAAGCGGGTGCGGGACGTCGCGGCGAGTGTGACGGAGCCGGAAGCGGGCACCCTGGTCGAGACCGACGCCAACTCCAGCATGGTCACCACCTGGACGGTGCGGCCCGTGGGCGAGCGCAGCGTCGTCCGGATCGAGACCACCTGGCAGGGCGCCGGGGGCATCGGCGGCTTCTTCGAGAAGACCTTCGCGCCGGCCGGGCTGCGGCGGATCTACGACGGTGTGCTGGCCAAGCTGGCCGAGCTCGTCTGAGCCGGTGGCTTCGGACACGAACCCGGGTCGCTGCCCCGGTTAGCGCGTTGGCGCCGGTGGACCACATCCCACGGCACCAGGAGTCATCGTGAGCACCACCGCGACCGAGATCCGGCTCGCTTCCCGTCCGCACGGCGCACCGACGCTCGACAACTTCGACATCGTCGACGTCGAGGTGCCCCGGCCGGGCGACGGCCAGGCGCTGGTTCGCAATCTGGAGATCAGCGTCGACCCCTACATGCGGGGCCGGATGAGCTCGGCCAAGTCGTACGTGCCGCCCTACGAGGTCGGCAAGGTGATGCTGGGCGGCGCGGTCGGTGTGGTCGTCGAGTCGAACACGGACGCGCTGCGGCCGGGTGACCTGGTGTTGCACGGATTCGGCTGGCGGTCGCACGCGGTCGTCACGCCGGAGCAGGCAGCGAAGATCGACGCCGGGGCGGCGCCGCGCGAGGCGTACCTCGGCGTGCTCGGGATGACCGGCCTCACCGCCTACGCCGGGCTGATGGAGATCGCGAAGTTCCGGCCGGGCGACACCGTGTTCGTCTCCGGTGCGGCCGGCGCGGTCGGGTCCGTCGCCGGTCAGCTCGCGAAGCTCAAGGGCGCCGGACGGGTCGTCGGCAGCGCCGGGTCCGCCGGGAAGGTCCGGCACCTGACCGACGACCTCGGTTTCGACGCCGCGTTCAACTACAAGGACGGGCCGGTCGCCGAACAGCTGGCGCAGGCCGCGCCCGAGGGCATCGACGTGTACTTCGACAACGTCGGCGGCGAGCACCTGGAGGCCGCGATCGCTTCGGCCAACGTGCACGCCCGGTTCGCGGTGTGCGGCATGATCTCCATCTACAACCTCACCGAGCCGCCCGCCGCGCCGCGGAACCTGGGCCAGATCATCGGCAAACGGCTCGGCATCCGCGGGTTCCTGGTCAGCGACCACTACGACCTGCAGGCGACGTTCCTCGACGAGGTCGCCCCGCTGGTCCGCTCCGGCGAGCTGAAGTACGAGGAGACGATCGTCGAGGGGCTGCGGAACGCGCCGCAGGCGTTCCTGGACCTCCTGGCCGGGGCCAACACCGGCAAGATGCTCGTCCGGCTCTGATCCGCCCGGCGCGATCGCCGGGCCTAGAACACCACCGTGCGGTTGCCGTGCACGAGAACGCGGCCTTCCAGGTGCCAGCGCAGCCCGCGCGCGAGCGTGACCTTCTCGATGTCGCGGCCCTTGCGCACCAGATCCGGCACGGTGTCGCCGTGGTCGACGCGGATCACGTCCTGCTCGATGATCGGCCCGGCGTCCAGGTCGGCGGTGACGTAGTGGCAGGTCGCGCCGACCAGCTTCACCCCGCGCCGGTGCGCCTGGTGGTACGGCCGCGCGCCGATGAACGACGGCAGGAAGCTGTGGTGGATGTTGATCGCCCGGCCGGACCACGCCCGGCACAGCTCGGGCGGCAGGATCTGCATGAACCGCGCCAGCACGACGGCGTGCGGATCGTGCTCGTCGACCAGCTTGCGCACCTCGCTGAACGCCTCCGCCTTGTCCCCGGCGGGAAACGGCACGTGGTGGAACGGGATCCCGTGCGCCCGGGTGATGTCGGCCAGGTTGTCGTGGTTGCCGATCACCGCCCGCACGTCGACGTCCAGCTCACCGGCCGCGACCCGGCCCAGCAGGTCGTAGAGGCAGTGCCCTTCCTTCGACACCAGGATCACCACGCGGCGTCGCTCGGCCGTGTCCTCCACGCGCCAGTTCGACTCCGCCGACAGGGACGTGGCCACCTCGGCGAAGCGGGACCGCAGTTCGTCCACTCCGAACGGCAGCGAATCCGCCCTGACCTCCTGGCGGGTGAAGAACCAGCCGGTGTCCGGGTCGGTGTGGTAGGCGGCCTCGACGATCCAGCCGCCGTTGTCGGCGAGGAACGACGCGACGCGCGCGACGATGCCGGTGCGGTCGGGACAGCCGAAGGTGATCACATAACGTCGTTCGGACACCGCACCATCTTCCCCGCTCACGGCGCGGCCAGGGGCGCCAGGAGACTCACGTCACCGGCCACCGAGGCGTGACTGGGCCGTCCCCACACCCGCCGGTACACGGCGTCGGCCGTGCCCGCGATGGTCACGTCGGCCTCGAACGCCGCGGTCACCGGGTCGATCGTCGCCGGTTCGCCGGGGTGCAGCACGACCCGCCACATGCGGCCGGCGTCGGCGGCGTGCACCAGCACCGAGCCGGAGACCGTGAACCGGTCCCACTTCGCCCGGGTGGGCAGAATCCAGGCGATCAGTTCGTCGATGCCGTCCGCGGCGAACTCCGGGTCGAACACCAGCGACGGGACCGACGAGGGATCGGCGCTGCCGGCGAGCGCGTGCTCGGCGTCGAGCCGGTGGATCGCGGTCTCGTGCGCCTGCCGCCGGGCCCAGGACCCGGCGTTCTGCTCGAAGCGGGTGAAGGGCAGCCATGCGGGTGCGGACGGGTCGGCGAGCTCGTCGACCATGGCGGTCATCTGCTCCGCCGACCACTCCAGGAGCTCAGTCCAGTCTTCGGGCGGCTGCCCGCGGCGCACGTTCTCGCCGGTCGGGTCGGTGAGTGCCGAGCGGACCCAGGAATGGACCTTGGCCAGATGGGCGACGAGGTGCTGGACAGTCCACTTCGGACAGGTCGGCACCGGGGCCTCCGGCCCCGCCTTCGCCGCCGCCGCCCACAGCTCCCTGCTCTGGTTCGCGATGATCGCGAGGTACGAGGCGTGCTCCATGCCGAGAGCGTATCCGCCGCACCACCTCGATGACACCGACCATGAGCAGCCCGATCCCGAACGACAGCAGCAGTCCCTTGGCCGGCTGACCGTCGAAGCTCGCGCCACCGATGGCGCCGATCACCACGCTGTAGACGGCCCAGATCCCGGCCCCCAGTGCGTCGAGTGTGACGAACCGCGCCCACGGCACGCCCATGCTGCCGGTCGCCAGCCCGCTCGCCACCCGGCCGCCGGGCAGGTACCGGCCGGCGACGATCAGCAGGCCCGCGTTGCGCTCGACCTGGTCGCGAGCCCACTCGTAGCGGTCCTGCTCGCCCGCCCGCAGCCACCGGGTCAGCGCCGGCGCGGCACCGCGGCCGACCGCGTGTGACAGGCAGTCCCCGGCTAGCGCCCCGGCAGCCGCGAGCAGCGCGAGCAACGCCAGCTTCGGCAGGTCCGTGCCGAGCAGCACGGCGACCGTGATCACCGTCGTCTCGCTCGGCATGAACGGCAGCAGCGCGTCGAGCCCGGCGACCGCGAACACGATCAGCCACAGCCACGGCGACCCGAGCGTGCTCTGCAGCAGCTCGCCGAGGTGGTCGAGGAAGTCAAGCATGGGCCGGGACCCGGGTGGCGCGGACCGCGTCCTGCGCCCGCGCGGCCAGCTCCCGCCGGTCCCCGAGCGGGTCGAGCGGCGGGTGCGCGGTCAGGCTGATGCGCAGGTCGCGGGCGCGCGTGACCCGGTTCAGCGACGGCAGGAGCGCGTCGTCGCCGACGAACGCCGCGACCGTGCTCGGCTGTCCGCCCTGCGCGTACTCGAAGGTCACCGGCCGCACGGGCGCACCGGCGTCGATCGCCGCCTGGAACGCGGCCCGCCGGAACGTGCCGCCCGTGCCGCCGCACCACGTCGTGCCCTCCGGGAACACCACGACCGATTCGCCTGCCCGCAGCGCGTCCGCCAGCCCGGCGACCACCGCCGGCAGTTCGCGCAGTTCGCGGCGGGCGATGAACCGGGTGCCGCAGGCCTGCGCGAGCGAGCCGATCAGCGGCCAGGAGCGCACCTCGCGCTTGGCCAGGAACCCGACCGGATCGACCGCGAGCACCGCGACGATGTCCAGCCAGGACACGTGGTTGGCCACGATCAGCGTTCCGGTGCCGGCGGGGACGCGCAGCAGGTCGGTGTTCGCCTCCAGCGTGACGCCGAGGGCGTCGAGCACACCGCGGGCGTGCGGCTGCAGGTTCCCCCGCCGCACGCCGGCGAGGACCGCGCCGAGCCCCATCCACCGTCGCACGCTTCGCAGTGTGCCGACCTCAGGCAGCCGGTGGGTGACGCAGTGAGGGGTACAAGGTGAAGTCACGTCCCACGGGTTCATGCATCGTCCCCGAGGAAGTACCGGCGGTAGCGCTCGTTGATCTCGTCGACCGCCAGCACGGTGAAGAAGTCGGCAACGGCGAAGTCCGCGTCGTGGGCGGGCGGCCCGCACACCCACGAACCCAGGCGCAGGTAACCGCGCAGCAGCGGGGGCACCTGGGCGTAGCTCGGCGCACGCCCGGTCCGCGGGAGAGGCAGCCACGGCCGGTGCGGTGCGACGCGCAGGTCGTCCGGGGGGCGGTGGCGGGCCTGCGCGAGCGCCCAGGTGGCCGCGGCCGAGGTGCCGCCGTCGGCGAGCGACACCGAGGCGCAGCCGGCGAGGTAGCGGTAGCCGTGGCCGACGACGTAGCGCGCCATCGCCGCCCACATCAGGTTGATCACGCCACCGGAGCGGTGGTCCGGGCGTACGCACGAACGGCCGGTCTCCACCAGGTGCGGCCGCAGCGGCGCCACACCGTCCAGGTCGAACTCCGACTGCGAGTACAGCCGGGTGGTCCGGCCGGGCGGCAGCAGCCGGTAGGTGCCGACGACCTCGCCGCCGGAGAACACGGCGAGGTGTTCGCACACCTCGTCGAACTCGTCGGTGTCCAGGCCGCTCGGGCGCGGTGCGGCACCGAACTCGGTGGTGAACACCTCGTGCCGCAGGCGCTGGCACGCCCGGACGACGTCGCGGTCCGTGGTGATGGCGGTTTCGTACTGGGTGCTGGTGAGCGTCGTGGTCATGCGCCGATCGTGTCCCGGCGAGGACCGCGGGACCAGGGACTTCCGGCAAGATCAGGGACAACCCGGGGAAGCCCCGTACGTGGTGTCCCTCCTACCGAAGTAGGGGCAGCCCTACCCGCTGCCACCCGGGGCGACCCGGTCCCACGGCACGGTCAGCTCGCCGAGCCGGATCCGGCGCGGCCGGGTCAGCACCGGCCAGCCGCGCGCGGCGAGCAGGCGCACGGTCTCCAGCCACCGGGCGCGGGCACCGAACGCCTGGTGCGGTGCGGCGGTGGCCCAGCACGTGTCCAGTGTGGACATCAGGTCGTGCACGCCTTCGCCCGCGACGTTGCGGTGGATCAGCGCCTTCGGCAGCCGCTCGGCCAAAGTGGACGGTTGGTCGAGCGAGCCGACGTGGCACGACAAGGTGAGCGTACGCGGGCCGTCGGCGTCGAGGGTGACCCAGGTGGACAGCCGGCCGATCTCGTCGCAGGTCCCCTCGACGAACAACCCGCCCGGCGCGAGCCGGTCCAGGACCAGCTTCCACGCGCCCGCGACCTCGTCCTCGGGGTACTGGCGCAGCACGTTGAACGCGCGCACGAGCACCGGCCGGGTACCGGCGAGCTCGAACCCGCCCTGCCGGAACTCCAGGACCGGCGGGTGCGCGGCCGGCCGGGCCGCCGCGACCCGCGCCGGATCGATCTCCAGCCCGAGCACCCGGATCCGCGGGTGCGCGCGGCGCAGCCGGGCAGCCAGCTCGACCGTGGTCACGGGGGACGCGCCGTACCCGAGGTCCACGACGAGCGGGTCCGGCGCGCGGCGCAGCGCGGCCGCCACCTCGGGGGCACCGGCCAGCCAGCGGTCGACGCGGCGGAGGCGGTTGGGATTCGTGGTTCCCCGGGTCGGCGCGCCTACCGGGCGCGCCCCAGCCATTCGCGGCTGAACTCGGCCTCGCGGGCGAGCAGGGTGGTCAGCTCGGCGGCGACGAAGCTCTCCAGCTTGCCACCGACCAGCGGGATCCGGACCTTGACCTCACCGCGGGTCTGCACCACGGTGCCGTCACCCGCCGGCCGGATCTCGGTGCGCGCGGTGATCTCGCCCGGCATCCCGCTCACCGTCGCCCGCGCGGTACCCGTGTAACCGTCACCGTCGCGGGTGAACGTGTGCTCCCGGTCGACGTAGAGGTCGCCGGGCTGCAGCTTGCGCACGATCGGCGGCAGCTTGTCCGCCTCGATCCCCTGGCGCAGCTGGTAGCGTGCGCCGTTCTCGTCCGCGGAGTGGCTGAGCAGGGCGCTGTTCTTGCCGCCGATCTCGGCCAGACGCGCCTTCAGCGCCTCTTCACCGGTCTCGGCCCGGAACACCTCGGAGACGCCGTACGCGTACTCCGCACGGTGCTCGATACGGGATGCCATGGGGCCAGACAGTACCGTTTGTCCTCGTGAGCCGTCTCGAAACACCGACCCAGACGACCCTGGCCGACCACACCACGCTGCGGCTGGGCGGCCCGGCGCGCGCGTTCGCGGTGGCCGGGACCACCGCCGAGCTGCTGGACGCGGTGCGCTCCGCCGACGGGCCGGTGCTGCTGCTCGGCGGCGGGTCGAACCTCGTCGTCGGTGACGCGGGCTTCCCCGGCACGGTGGTGAAGATCGCGACCCGCGGCTGGCGCATCGACGGCACCGAGGTCGAGGTCGCGGCCGGGCAGAACTGGGACGAGTTCGTCGCGGCGACCGTCGAGGCCGGGTTCGGCGGGCTGGAATGCCTGTCCGGCATCCCCGGCTCGGTCGGGGCGACCCCGATCCAGAACGTCGGCGCCTACGGCTGCGAGGTCGCCGAGCTGCTCACCTCGATCGACTGCTACGACCGCCGCACCGGCGAGGTGCGCCGGATGACCGCGGACGAGCTGGGTTTCGGCTACCGCACCAGCGTGCTCAAGGGCACCGACGCGGGCATCGTCCTCAGCGTGCGCTTCGCGCTGCGCGGGGACGGGCTGTCGGCGCCGATCCGCTACGCCGAGCTGGCCCGCACGCTCGGCGTCGAACCGGGGGCGCGGGTCCCGGCGGCGCGGGCCCGCGAAGCGGTGCTGACGCTGCGCCGCGGCAAGGGGATGGTGCTGGACCCGGCCGACCACGACACGTGGAGCGCCGGCTCGTTCTTCACCAACCCGATCGTCGCCGAGATCCCGCGGGCACTGGTGGGTGTCGAGATGCCGCGGTACCCGGCCGACGGCGGGGTGAAGCTGTCCGCGGCCTGGTTGATCGAGCGGGCCGGGTTCGCCAAGGGGCATCCGGGGCCGGGCGGGCGCGTGGCGTTGTCCACCAAGCACACGCTCGCCCTGACCAACCGGGGCCCGGCCAGCACCGCCGATCTGCTGGCGCTGGCGCGCGAGGTTCGGGACGGCGTGCGCGACCGCTTCGGTGTCACCCTCCGTCCCGAACCACTGCTGATCAACTGCTCCCTGTGATCAGATGCGGTGCGCGCGGGTGCCGTCGAGCTGCGCGCGGGGCTTCAGCACGATGGTGTCCAGGTTCACGTGCGGCGGCCGGGTCACCGCGAACGCGATGACCTCCGCCACGTCCCGCGCGGTCAGCGGGGTCAGCCCCGCGTACACCTTCTTCGCGCGGTCGGTGTCGCCGTCGAAGCGGTTGGCGGAGAAGTCGGTCTCGACCAGCCCCGGCGCGATCTCGGTGATCCGGATCGGGTCGCCCAGGTGCTCCAACCGCAGCGTGCGGTGCAGCGCCGACTGGGCGTGCTTGGCCGAGGTGTAGCCGGAACCGCCCGCGTACACCTCGTGGCCTGCGATCGAGGTGACGGTCACGACATGACCGTCACCGGAGGCGATCAGCTTCGGCAGCAGCGCTTTCGTCATGCGCAGCGTGCCGAGGACGTTGACCTCCCACATCCAGCGCCAATGGTCCTCGTCGGCGTCCGCCACGTGCTCCAGACCACGCGCACCACCCGCGTTGTTGACGAGAACGTGGCAATCTGGAACCCGCTGGACGAACGCCGCAACCGAATCGGGGTCGGTGACGTCCAGTACGTGTGCGGTTCCGGACAGATCGGCGGCCAGTTTTTCCAGGCGGTCGAGGCGGCGAGCCCCGAGCACGACGTGGAACCCGGCTTCGGCGAGAGCGCGAGCGGTCGCCTCGCCGATACCCGCGCTGGCGCCGGTGATCACGGCGGTTCGCTTGGTCGTCATACCGCACATACTCCCAGCGGGGGACGGGCCGGTAACGCGGCAGGGCCGAGCGTCGCTGGACGCTTGAGGAGAAGTACGGAGTGCGGAGGTACAGGGTGATCGAGAGGCGCACGGTCTTCAAGGCCGCGCTCGCCACGGGCGCGGCGACCATGGCCGCGGCCTGCACCAGCGGTGGTGACGGTGGTGGCGGCGGGCAGGACACCGGGGGCGGCGCGCCGGCGGAGACCAAGCCGGTGGCGGTCATCACCGCCGAGCCGGCCGTGGACGCCCGGGACGTGCCCGTGCTGCAGCCGGTCACGGTGAAGGTCGCGCAGGGCACGCTCACCGAGGTCAAGCTCACCAACCCCGACGGCAAGGCCGTCGCGGGGGCGCTCAGCGCCGACAAGACCACCTGGACCAGCAGCGAGACCCTCGGCTACGACAAGACCTACACCTACGCCGCGTCGGCCACCGGCACCGACGGCAAGCCGGTGCAGCTGTCCGGCAGCTTCCGCACCCTCAAGCCGGCCTCGACGGCGCGGGTCACGCTGAACCCGGCCGACAACGCGACGGTCGGCGTGGGGATGCCGGTGAGCGTGAAGTTCACCAGCGCGGTCAAGAACAAGGCCGCGGTGGAGCGGGCGTTGAAGATCGAGACCTCGACCGATGTCGAGGGCTCCTGGGGGTGGCTGTCCGACCAGCAGGTCGACTGGCGGCCGAAGGAGTACTGGCCGGCGAACACGAAGGTCAAGGTCGAGGCGAAGCTCTACGGCGTGGACCTCGGCGGTGGCGTCTACCCGCGGGCCGATGTCACCACCGAGTTCAAGATCGGCCGCAACCAGGTGGTCAAGATCAACACTCCGGACCACAAGATGAACGTCTACCGCGGCGGCGCGCTGGCCAAGAGCTACCCGTGCAGCAACGGGCTCGATTCCGATGTGAATCGCAACACGCCGAACGGCACCTACATCGTCATGACCAAGGAGCCGAGTGCGATCTTCGACAACGCGCGCTACGGCTACACCAACGTCAACAAGAAGTGGGCCTGCCGCATCTCCAACCACGGCGAGTTCATCCACGAGAACCAGGACAACGCGGCCAACATCGGGCGCGCCAACACCTCGCACGGCTGCGTCAACCTGCTGGAGGCCGACGCCAAGGACTACTTCGATTCGGCACTGATCGGCGATCCGGTGGAGATCACCGGCTCCCGCCTGGGCCCGGTCGTCAACTCCGACGTCATGGACTGGCTGGTCAGCTGGAACGCCTGGCGGGCCAAGTCGGCTCTGTGACGGTTTCACCCCGCTGGGAAGATGGCGGAGGCCGGTGAGCGTTGTCGTGCACAGGCACCGCCCCGATGCGGACAGACTGACACGGGAGTTGAACCAGGTGACGATCTCGCTGCGCGGATCCCGCTGGACGCAGACGCCTTCGCCGCGCAGGGTCGCGGTGCTGTCGGTGCACACGTCACCCCTGGAACAGCCCGGCACCGGGGACGCCGGCGGCATGAACGTCTACATCACGCACACCGCCGTCGAAATGGCCCGGCGCGGCATCGCCGTCGAGGTGTTCACCCGCGCGACCTCGTCCGACCAGCCGCCGGTCGCCGAGCTGGCGCCCGGGGTGCTGGTGCGGCACATCCCGGCCGGCCCGTTCGAACCGCTGGGCCGTGACGAGCTGCCCGCGCAGCTGTGCGCGTTCACCTCGGGCGTGCTGCGCGCCGAGGCGTTCCACGAGCCGGGCTACTACGACCTGATCCATTCGCACTACTGGCTGTCCGGCCAGGTGGGGTGGCTCGCGCGCGATCGCTGGGGCGTGCCGCTGGTGCACACCGCGCACACGCTGGCGAAGGTCAAGAACGCGGCGCTCGCGGCCGGCGACAAGCCCGAGCCGCGGACCCGGGTGATCGGCGAGGAGCAGGTGGTCGCCGAGGCCGACCGGCTGGTCGCGAACACGCCGGTCGAGGCGCGGCAGCTGGTGGAGCTCTACAGGGCCGATCCGGAGCGGGTGCACACGGTCGCGCCCGGCGTGGACCTGAACCGGTTCGTGCCCGGTTCGCGGGCCGGGGCGCGACGACGGTTCGGTCTGCCGCGCGACGCGGTGGTGCTGGCCTTCGCCGGCCGCATCCAGCCGCTCAAGGCTCCCGACGTGCTGCTGCACGCGGCGGCGCACCTCCTGCGGCGCCGTCCCGGGCTGCGGGAGCGGCTGGTGGTGCTGGTGGTGGGCGGCCCGTCGGGCACCGGGCTGGAGCAGCCGCAGGCCCTGCGTGAGCTGGCGGTTTCGCTGGGTATCCAGGACGTGGTGCGGTTCCTGCCACCGCAGCCGGGTGAACGGCTGGCGGAGGTGTACCGCGCCGCGGACGTGGTGGCGGTGCCGAGCTACAACGAGTCGTTCGGCCTGGTCGCGCTCGAGGCGCAGGCGTGCGGGACGCCGGTGGTGGCGGCCGAGGTCGGCGGTCTTCCGGTGGCGGTCGCGCACGGCGTGTCCGGGCTGCTGGTGCCCTCGCACGACGCGCGGGAGTGGGCCGGTGCGCTGGCCAGCGTCGCGTTGCGGCCGGCCCGGCGGGACGAGCTGGCCGAGAACGCGCTGGTGCACGCGCGGCGCTTCTCCTGGGCACGCACCACGGACGCCTTGCTGGAGACGTACGCGGCGGCTTCGCGCACGCTGGCCGCGCTGCACGAGGAGGTCGCGGTATGACGCTGGACAAGACGATCCGGACCGCGCTGGACGAGGCCGGGCTGGCCTACGACCGCAAGGACGAGGGGAAGTACTTCGTCACCCTGCCCGGCACCAAGAAGCTCCAGACCACCGTGTGGCTCATCGAGCGCGAGCACGCGCTGGCCGTGGAGGCGTTCGTGTGCCGGCGTCCGGACGAGGACCACGAGCAGGTGTACCGGTTCCTGCTGCGCCGCAACGCGAAGCTCTACGGCGTGCACTACACGGTCGACGCGCTGGGGGACATCTATCTGGTGGGCCGGTTCGGCAAGGGCACGGTCACCGAGGCCGAGCTGGACAAGATCCTCGGGCAGGTGCTGGAAGCCGCCGACGGCGACTTCAACACGATCCTGGAACTCGGCTTCGCGACGAGCATCAAACGGGAGTGGGACTGGCGGGTGAGCCGCGGGGAGAGCCTCGCGAACCTGCAGGCGTTCAAGCATCTGATAGAGCCAGAACAACCCCATGACCCCGGCAGCCTGACTGAGTAACCGCGGGGGGCGTGCTGGTCCACGCCCATCGCGCCCAGCGCCCGCCAAGGCGAGGAGCTCGCACCGTGACGCCCGCCCGCGGCGAGCGGAGCGAGCACGCGGACGAGCGGGCGGGGCGGCTTGAGGGAGGGGGAGTCGCGAACTCAAGCCGCCCCGCGAACGCTCCCGCCGCTTCTGGACCCGGTGGCGAGGGGGAGTGCCAACGGGGCCGGCGGGCCGCAGCCCGGCAGGGGGAGACAGGCTGCGGTCGTACCCCGCGACCGGCTGGGGAGTGCGTGGAATTCCAGCCGAGCGGGACGTAAGTCAACTTGGCAGATGTCCACCAGTAATCACAAGACTACTGGTTACTCCGTTCGAGTGATTCTCACTGTCTGTGTTAACGGTGTGCAGTAAGTGTCACTTTCAAGACCGCGGCCCAGCGCGTCAAAAAGCGGTCGGGCGATCCTCTACCGGGTGGCGGCACACTGTCCGTAGAAGGCCGCTGCCCGGTGGGCCGTCATCCGGTCGCTCGCCGTGTTCTGGCAGGCTAGCGGTATGGCCGAACTTGGGACGCTGGTGCTGCTCCGCCACGGGCAGAGCACCTGGAACGCCGAGAACCTGTTCACCGGCTGGGTCGACGTGCCCCTGTCCGAGCTCGGGCAGCAGGAGGCCCGCAAGGGCGGTGAGCTGCTCGCCGAGAGCGGGCTGCTGCCGGACGTCGTCCACACGTCGCTGCTGCGCCGGGCGATTTCGACCGCCAACATCGCGCTCGACGTCGCCGACCGGCACTGGATCCCGGTGCGCCGCGACTGGCGCCTCAACGAGCGGCACTACGGCGCGCTCCAGGGCAAGAACAAGAAGCAGGTCCGGGACGAGTTCGGCGAGGAGCAGTTCATGCTCTGGCGCCGCTCCTACGACGTGCCGCCGCCGCCGATCGAGCGCGGCAGCGAGTTCAGCCAGGACACCGACGTGCGTTACGGGCCGGACGCGCCGCTCACCGAGTGCCTCAAGGACGTGGTGGCGCGCCTGCTGCCCTACTGGGACTCCGCGATCGTGCCCGACCTGCGCGCCGGCCGGACCGTGCTCGTCGCCGCCCACGGCAACTCGCTGCGTGCCCTGGTCAAGCACCTCGACGGCATCTCCGACGACGACATCGCCGGCCTGAACATCCCCACCGGCATCCCGCTGCGCTACGACCTCGACGCCGACCTGAAGCCGGTCACCCCCGGCGGCACCTACCTCGACCCGGACGCCGCCGCGGAGGCCGCTGCCGCCGTGGCCAACCAGGGCCGCTAGACCGCACCCGCCAACGGCCGGTTCCCGCCCCGGGAGCCGGCCGTTCGCGCGTTCGGCGCTCGATCCGCCGCCACAGGACCACCTCGCAGACCGCGAACACCACGACCGCGCCGGCCACGATCGCCGTCTTGAGCAGCAGGTCCGCCAGCAGGCCGCGCCGGTGCAGCACCCGGACGCGTGGCCGCCGGCGGAGTTGCCGGCGGTGCTGCGCCCGGCACCTGGACGATCTGGACCGGACCTGGCGTTCTGGCCTGGACCACTCGGTCAACGAGCCGATCGGCAGCTCGGCCGCGGACCACCGTGCACCAGGGCCCGAACGTGCTCGCCAGCCCGGCCGCGTTGCTGCGGCTGTCCGAAGACGAACTGGCGCGACTCGACGGGGTGAATGGTCACGGGACGGGACAGGACGCGTGAACGCTGGTTGACGGGCGGGGAAACACCCCTCGTGGAGGTGTCACAGCCGTCACGAGAAGTCGTCCGGGACTAGGCCGGAGCGCCACTTCCATGCTTACGATTCACCCGTGAGTGCGCCGGGTGCGGTTCTGCTGGCCGTCGGCTGTCTGCTGGCCGGCCTGATCGCCGGTTACCTCGTTCCGCGGCTGCGGCAGCGGCGGGCCCAGCGACGGCCCGTCGGCCCCACGGTCGCCGAGCTGCTGCTCCGGCTGGTCCGCTCGTCGAACAACGGGATCCTGGTGCTGAACCGCTTCGGCGACCTGGTGCTGTCCAACCACCGCGCCGAGGTGCTCGGCCTGGTCCAGGCCAATCGCGCGGACCCGCGGGCGCGGGTCGCGGCCGAACAGGTCCAGGAGACCGGCGATCCCCTCGATATCGACCTGTCGCCCCTGGAGGCCCGCGGCCGTCAGCCGGAGGCCGTGGTCGCCGAGATCCGGCCGCTCGGCGAGGGCTTCACCGTCGTCGAGGCGGTGGACCACTCCGAGGCGGCCCGGCTGGAGGCGGTGCGGCGCGACTTCGTCGCGAACGTCAGCCACGAGCTCAAGACGCCGGTGGGCGCGATCGCGCTGCTCGCCGAGGCGGTCCTGGACGCGGCCGAGGACGTGACGGAGGTGCGCCGCTTCGGTGGCAAGATCCTGCACGAGTCGACCCGGCTCGGCACCCTGGTCAGCGAGCTGATCGCGTTGTCCCGGCTGCAGGGCGCCGAGCGGCTGCCCGATCTGAACGTGGTCGAGGTGGACGCCGTGGTGCGGGAGGCGCTGGGCCGCACCCGGCTCTCCGCCGAGTCCCGGGAAATCCAGATCACCACGGACGAGCCCAGCGGCCTGCTCATCGAGGGCGACCGCACGCTGCTGGTCACGGCGCTGTCGAACCTGCTGGACAACGCGGTCAACTACTCCCAGCCGGGCAGCCCGGTGACGATCAGCCGCCGCCTGTCCGGCGGCATGGTCGAGATCGCGGTGACCGACCGCGGCATCGGCATCGCCGAGGAGGACCAGCAGCGCGTCTTCGAACGCTTCTACCGGGCGGACAAGGCGCGCTCGCGCGCCACCGGCGGCACCGGGCTCGGCCTGGCCATCGTCAAGCACGTCGCCGCCAACCACGGCGGCGACGTGAAGCTGTGGAGCAGGCCGGGCACGGGATCGACGTTCACACTGCGGATCCCGATGCACCAGTCCGGGCGCAACGGGGACGGAACCCCCGACGCTCGCGACGACCAGACCACCGCACAGCTGTCGCGGCTCGTGACCGCCGCCAAGGACGGCCGGAACCAGGGAGGAAAGTAGTGACGAGAGTGCTCATCGTCGAGGACGAGGAGTCCTTCGCCGACCCGTTGGCCTTCCTGTTGCGCAAGGAGGGGTTCACGGCCGCGGTCGCCACGAACGGCCAGCAGGCCCTGGACGAGTTCGACCGCAACGGGGCGGACATCGTCCTGCTGGACCTGATGCTGCCCGGGATGAGCGGCACCGACGTGTGCAAGCAGCTGCGGCAGCGCTCGGCCGTGCCGGTGATCATGGTGACCGCGCGGGACAGCGAGATCGACAAGGTCGTGGGCCTGGAGCTGGGCGCCGACGACTACGTCACCAAGCCGTACTCGGCGCGGGAGCTGATCGCCCGCATCCGCGCGGTGCTCCGGCGTGGCGGCGAGACCGGCGGCGACGGCGAGCTGTCGCCGCCCGTCCTGGCGGCCGGTCCGGTGCGGATGGACGTCGAGCGGCACGTGGTCACCGTCGACGGCGGCGAGGTGTCGCTGCCGCTCAAGGAGTTCGACCTGCTCGAATACCTGCTGCGCAACGTCGGCCGGGTGCTCACCCGCGGGCAGCTGATCGACCGGGTGTGGGGCGCGGACTACGTCGGCGACACCAAGACGCTCGACGTCCACGTCAAGCGCCTGCGCTCGAAGATCGAGCCGGATCCGGGCTCGCCGCGCCACCTGGTCACCGTGCGCGGTCTCGGGTACAAGTTCGAGTCCTGAGCAAGCCGAGGTGGCCTATCCGGCACTTTGCGGCCGCACACGGGAGGTACCGGTACCGTAGGGTTTTGTGCGCTTAGGGGTACTCGACGTCGGTTCGAACACCGTCCACCTGCTCGTGGTGGACGCACACCGCGGTGCCCACCCGACGCCGATGCACTCCGAGAAGACCGTGCTGCGGCTGGCGGAGCAGATCACCAAGCACAACCACCTCGCCAAGCAGGGTGCGCAGGCGCTGGTCGAGGCCGTGCAGAACGCCAAGGTCGCCGCGGCGGCACTGGGCTGCGAGGAGCTGATGGCGTTCGCCACCTCCGCGGTGCGCGAGGCCGACAACAGCTCCGAGGTGCTGCGCAAGGTCGCCGACGCCACCGGTGTCGAGCTGACCGTGCTGTCCGGGGTCGACGAAGCCCGGCTGACCTTCCTCGCGGTGCGGCGGTGGTTCGGCTGGTCGGCCGGCCAGCTGCTGGTGCTCGACATCGGGGGCGGTTCGCTCGAGGTGGCGATGGGGATCGACGAGGAGCCGGCGCTGGCGGAGTCCCTGCCGCTCGGCGCGGGCCGGATCAGCCGCACCCGCTTCGCGCACGACCCGCCGACCCGGTCCGAGCTCGTATCCACCTCGGCGTGGCTGGAGGACCAGCTCGCGCCGCTGGCCAGACGGGTCGCCAAGCTCGGCCCGCCGGACCGCGTGGTGGCGACCTCGAAGACCTTTCGTTCCCTGGCCAGACTGACCGGGGCGGCGCCCTCCGCAGCCGGCCCGCGGGTACGCCGTACCCTGTCCCAGACCGCACTGCGGCAGCTCATCGCCTTCATCTCCCGGATGGAGGCGGCCGACCTCGCCGAGCTGGAGGGCGTCAGCGCGAGCCGCGCGCACCAGCTGGCCGGTGGCGCGCTGGTGGCCCAGGCCGCGATGCGGGCGCTGTCGCTGGACGAACTGGAGATCTGCCCCTGGGCGCTGCGAGAGGGCGTCATCCTGCGGCGGCTTGATCACTCCAACGGTGACGAGGCGGCTGTTCGCCGCGGCAGAACCACCGGTGACAGCACACGGCTGGACCTCGGTGAGCTCGATCAGGCACGGTGAAAGGCGGAAGGATGCGTAAGGCGGTGGTGGGCGTGTGCGGTACACGAGCCCGCGTCTTGTGGCCCTACGCGCTGGTTGGGATGACACGATGAGCCGAGAGAGCCGAGAAGACCGGTCGCAGAAGACCGTCGCCGAGCTGCTCGCCCTCCACGGGGGGAACATCGAGGGCCGGCGGCGGCGCCGTCGCGCGGCCGACGACGAGGACGTGGCGCCCGAGGAGGCCGACGGCCCGCGCCGCGGCCACGACGTCACCGAGACCGGCCCGCAGGCGATCATCGACCGGGTCCGCGCGAACGGTGCGCCCCCGGGGCGCAACGGCGGCCGCCGGGCCGTGCCCGACTCGCCGGGCCGTCCGGACCCGGCCGGGTTCCGCCGGCCCGAGCAGGGCCCGCCGCCGGTACCGCCGGGTCAGCCCGTGCCGCCGGGTCACCCCGTTCCCCCGGGCCAGCCCGTGCCGCCGGGTCAGCAGAGCTCCGCGGCGATGCCGCGGCCGGTCCTGCCGGACTCGCCGGGTTCGCCCATACCGCCCGGTCAGCAGAGTTCCGCCGCGATGCCGCGCCCGCCGGCGCCGGAGCCGCCGGGCCCGGCTCGTCCGGACCCGGGTGCCCTCCCGCGGCGCCAGCAGGACTCGGGCGGCTTCGCGCGCCCGAACACCGGCGCCTTGCCGCCGCCGCAGGATTCGATGCCGCTGCGGCGCCCGCACCCGCAGGACTCCGCGTACCTGCGCCGCCCGCCCCAGGAGTCGGGCGCGTTGCCGCTGCCGCCGCAGGACTCCGGCGCCCTGCCGGTGCCGCCCGTCGAGGCGGTACCGCCACCGCTGCGCCGCCGTCCGCCGGGCGAGGAGACGAGCACCGGTCTCGCCGCGCGGCTGGACGGGCTCGACGCGCCGGTCGACCCGGACGTCCCGCCCACCGGCGGGCGGGCCACCGGTACGTTCCCGCCGCCGGGCCGCCCGCGGCGTGCCCCGGCGCGTGTCACCCCGCCGCCGGACCCGAGCACCGAGCAGTTCGAGCCGGTGGGCGAGATCAAGCCGGCCGACGAGCCGTCGCCGGACGCGCCGCCGGCCGGGCTGGCCGCTCCGCCCGCGGGCCTGCAACGCTGGCGCCGTGGCCGGGAGGCGGCCCGCGCCGAGGAGGACACCGAGGTCGGCATCATGCCGCCGGTGCGGGACCCGGGCGGTCCCGACGAGCCGACCGGGTTCCACCCGGCGACGTTCCCGCCCGGCGGTCCGCCGCAGCCGGACGAGCCCGGACCGGACCTGGAGGCCACCGGGTTCCACGACCCGTTCGCCGAGGACATCGAGGAGGTCGAGAACCTCGACGACGTCGAGGACGCGGACGAGTTCGGCGAGTTCGGCCCAGCCGAGGAGGGGGCCGAACCCGGCTACGACTACGACGAGGAGGCCGCGGAGCCGGAGGAGGCCGCCGCCGAACCCGACGCGGAACCGGAGACGGAGCCCTCGCCGGCGAAGCAGTGGCTCTCGATGGCCGCTCAGCTCGCCGGTGGGGTCGTCGGTGGCGCGGCCGTGTGGCTGGGCTTCAACTGGCTGTGGGGCAAGATCCCGGCGGCGGCGCTGATCGCCGCGCTGGTGGTGATCGTCGGGCTGGTGTGGATCGTCCGGCGCATCCGCCGCGCCGACGACATCCAGACCACGGTCCTCGCGGTGCTGGTCGGTCTCGTGGTGACCGTCTCGCCCGCGGCCCTGCTGTTGTTGTCGAGGTAAGGCGAGCGTGCCGGTACCGATCGGAATGTCCACCGCGTCGGTCTGGCCGCTGCGGGCCGGCGCGGCTTTCGAGCTGGCCCAGCGGCTGGGGTACGACGGGGTCGAGGTGATGGTCTGGGTCGACCCGCTCAGCCAGGACGTCGGGGCGCTGCGGCGCCTCTCCCGGCGGACCGGCGTGCCGGTGCTGTCGGTGCACTCGCCGTCGCTGCTGATCACGCAGCGGGTGTGGTCGCCGGACCCGGTGGTGCGGCTGCGCCGCAGCGTCGAGGCGGCCCTCGAGCTGGAGGCGCGCACCGTCGTCGTGCATCCGCCGTTCCGCTGGCAGCGCCGCTACGGCGACGCGTTCGCCGACCTCGTGGCCGAGCTGGAGGACGACACCGGCGTCGAGATCGCGGTCGAGAACATGTTCAAGGTCCGGCCGCCGGGCGGTCGCCGGGACGCGCGCGTGTCCGCGTTCCGGCCGTCGATCGACCCGACGGAGGTCGGCTACCGGCACTACACGCTCGACCTGTCGCACAGCGCCGCCGCGGGGATGGACGCGCTGGCGCTCGCCGACCGCATGGGGCCGGGCCTGACCCACGTGCACCTCGCGGACGGCACCGGAGTCCCGAAGGACGAGCACCTGGTTCCCGGCCGGGGGAACCAGCCGTGCGCGGAGCTGCTGGAGAAGCTGGTGGCGGCGTCGTTCACCGGTCAGGTGGTCCTGGAGGTCAACACGCGCCGCGCGGCGAGCGCCGACCGCGCCCGTGACCTGGCCGAAGCGCTGTTGTTCGCGCGCTTCCACCTCGGCCGGTGAGCCCCCCTACAAGATCAACTTTCCGAGTTGGATCGTGGGATTCCGATGGATGAACACGTAAAGTTCCGGCTGTGAACCCGCTGCGATCACCGATTCTCGCCGCCGCCGGAAGCGACGCGGTCCGCCGCATCGTGGCGGCCGCCCCGGGGACCTCGGGTGTCGTAGCGCGATTCGTCGCCGGGGACACCGTCGCCGACGCGGTCACCCGCGTGGCCCGGCTGACCGGCGACGGGCTGGCGGTCACCCTGGACTACCTCGGGGAGGACGTGACCGAGCCCGCGCAGGCCGAGCAGACGGTCCAGACCTACCTCGCGCTGCTGGACCGCCTCTACGGTGCGGGGCTGGCCGGGCGGGCCGAGGTCAGCGTGAAGCTGTCCGCGCTCGGGCTGCGGCTGGACGAGCGGCTCGCGCTCGACAACGCCCACCGCGTGTGCGCGGCGGCCGAGCAGTGCGGCACCACCGTGACCCTCGACATGGAGGATCACACCACGACGGACGCGACGCTGCGGGTGCTCGGCGAGCTGCGCCGCACCTGGCCATGGGTGGGTGGCGTGCTGCAGGCGTACCTGCGCCGGACCGGCGACGACGTGCGGGCACTGGCGGGCGCGGGCTCGCGGATCCGGCTGTGCAAGGGCGCCTACGCCGAACCGGACGAGGTGGCGTACTCGCGTGTCCACGAGGTGGACCTGGCTTATGTCCGTTGTGCGAATCTCCTGCTGGCGGGGGATGGTTACCCCATGTTCGCCACCCATGACCCCCGGTTGATCGCCATCCTGGCCGAACGCGCCCGCTGGTACGGCCGCAAGCCGGGCAGCTACGAGTACCAGATGCTCTACGGCGTGCGGCCCGACGAGCAGCGCCGCCTGGCGGGCGAGGGGGAAACCGTGCGCGTGTACGTGCCGTTCGGGGAGCACTGGTACCCGTACCTGATGCGGCGGCTCGGGGAGCGGCCCGCGAACCTGTTGTTCTTCCTGCGCGCGCTGGTCAGCCGTTCGTGAGCGTCGCAGAGGTCCCCGACCCCGCCGCGTTCGAAGTGGCGTGCGCGGTCCGGTCGCTGGGGGACGGCACGCTGACCGCCGACCTGCGGCACGAGTGGTCCATCGGTACCCACCCGCACGGGGGATTCGTGATCGCGTTGATGGCACGCGCGGCGCTCGCGGTGCTGTCCGAGCACGGCGAGCCCTCCACCGATCCGCTCGCGGTGAGCGCCGAGTTCCTGCGCCCGCCCGCCATCGGCCCGGCGCTGCTGCGCACCGACATCCGCAAGGTCGGCCGCCGCGCGACCGTCGTCGCCGTCCGGCTGGAGCAGCGCGGGCGCAGCTGCGTCGAGGCGACGGTCACCACCGGGCGGCTGCCGGTGCGGCGGCCGGACTGGACGGACCTCCCGCGGATGCCGGCCGAGCCGCCGCCGCGGGCGATCCACCTCGCCGGGGAGACCGCGGAAGGCGTGTTCAACCTGGCCAAGGGCTGCGACGTGCGGGTGGACCCCGCGACCGCCGGTTTCCTGACCGGCCGGCCCGGCGACCCGCCCCGCCTCCGGCTGTGGGTGAAGCCGCGGCATGCGGCGCCGGACGCCTTCTTCGCGCTGCTCGCGGGCGACATCAACCCGCCCGTGGTGGTCAACCTGGGCCGGGCGGGCTGGGCCCCCACCGCCCAGCTGACCGCGCTGGTCCGCGCGCGCCCGGCGCCCGGCTGGCTCCGCGTCCAGGTCGACTGCCGGACGGTGCAGGAAGCGTGGTTCGACTCGGACGCGACGGTGATCGATTCCGCCGGGAAACTCGTCTGCCAGGCGCGGCAGCTGGCCCTGGCACCGGCGCCCTGAGGTGGCTTTGGCACGCTGGTGGCATGACGGTGATTGCGGTTCTCGGGGCGGGGAAGATCGGTGAGGCGCTGCTGGCGGGCCTGTTGCAGGGCGGGCGCGGCCCGGCCGAGCTGCTGTTCACCGAACGCCACCCGGAGCGCTCCGCGGACCTGACCGAGCGGTACGGGATCGCCGGGGTCGAGGTCGCGGAGGCGGCCAAGCGCGCCGACGTGCTGGTCGTCGCGGTCAAGCCCCAGGACATCGAGCCGGTGCTGGCCGAGCTGGCACCGCTGGTGGGGCCGAATTCGCTGGTCGTGTCGCTGTGCGCGGGCCTGCCGACGAGCCTGTACGAGCGGCGGCTGCCGGACGGCGTGCCGGTGGTGCGGGTGATGCCGAACACGCCGATGGTCGTCGGCGAGGCGATGAGCGCCGTGTCGCCGGGCAGGCACGCCACGCGCGAGCACGTCGCGCTCGTGACGGAGATGCTGTCCACCGTCGGCCAGGTCGTCGAGGTGCCCGAGTCGCAGCAGGACGCGGTCACCGCGCTGTCCGGATCCGGCCCTGCGTACTTCTTCTTCCTGGTCGAGGCCATGATCGACGCCGGGATCCTGCTCGGCCTGCCGCGCGCGGTGGCCGAGAAGCTGATCATCCAGTCGGCCGTCGGGGCGGCGAAGATGCTCGCCGAGACCGGCGAGCACCCGGTGATCCTCCGGGAGGCCGTCACGTCGCCGGCGGGCACCACGATCAACGCCATCCGGGAGCTGGAGAAGCACGGCGTGCGGGCGGCGCTCCTGGCCGCCATCGAGGCGGCCCGGGACCGCTCGGTGGAGCTCGGCAAGGCCCACGAGTAGCGGAAACGTTGTTCAAGAGGCTGCCGGATTGGTAGGCTCCCGGCGCATTCGGCCGCCGGGGGTGCGGCCGAATGCCTCTCGCTGTCCGGGTCCGACCCGCGGGTCGGCGGCCACCAGCCGCTTCTCCGACTAGGCCGAACGGGCGCCGCCGACCGGGCACTTTCGCGGGAAAGTACCGTCCGGGCGTCGCATTGGCCCCAGCTGTCCCGCTACCCTCAAGGGTGAAGCACGTGCGTGTCGGTACCGCCCGGTGGGGAAGCCGAGCGGCACGACACGTGTCGAAGGGCACGGTGACGTATGCCGTCGAACAACAAGGACGTGCCCGCTGTCGGGCAGGTCCAGTTCCTGACGGTCGCCGAGGTGGCTGCGCTGATGCGGGTCTCCAAGATGACCGTCTACCGGCTCGTGCACTCGGGCGAGCTACCGGCCGTTCGCGTCGGCAAGTCGTTCCGGGTGCCCGAGAAGGCAGTCCACGAGTACCTGGAGAGCGCCTACTTCGATGTGGGCTGAGACCAGGAAGAGCCTCGTGCGTGGTGCGGGCAGCGGAACCTGAGGCGGCCCCTCGCTGGAGGAGCGCCGACGGTTCCGCCGCTCGAAACATCCACTAGGCCGGGGGCCCGCGCCGGTGCGCGGGCCCGCCCGGTAACCTTGAAGCCCGCTCGTGCCTGTAGCGCTTCAACTCTTTGGACGTTGCGCTGGGCAGCGTGTGAAGCAGACGAAACGTGAAGGAGCGCCCGTGGGCTCGGTGATCAAAAAGCGCCGCAAGCGCATGTCCAAGAAGAAGCACCGCAAGTTGCTGCGCCGCACGCGGATGCAGCGGCGCAAGCAGGGCAAGTAAGTCCCTGCGCGAAAGTTCCGCACGCGGCCCGTCCAGATCCTGGGCGGGCCGCGTGCCTTTTCCGGCATTCCCGGCGTAAGTCCCTGACCTGGGTTAACAGGGGGTGAGCGCACCTGACTCGGGCCGGGTTGCGGGGTAGCATCGGCCACTGCCGCGAACACCACGTCCCACACCCGTGTCAGGGGGTTTCATGGCGTCCACTGTCGTGCTGGTCACCGGGGTCGGCGGCGAACTCGGCGGCAGGCTGCTGGTACGGCTGGGCAACAACCCGGATGTCGAGCGGGTGATCGGTGTCGACACCGCGCCGCCACCGAAGGCGATCCTGCAGCGCCTCGGCCACGGCGAGTTCGTCCGTGCCGACATCCGCAACCCGCTGATCGCCCGGATCCTCGACTCCGCCGGAGTCGACACCGTCGTGCACTGCGCCACCACCGTGCACCCGGCGGGACCCGCGCGCCGCACGGCGATCAAGGAAGTCAACGTCATCGGCACCATGCGCCTGCTCGCCGCGTGCCAGCGGGCCCCCAAGGTGCGCAAACTCGTGGTGAAGTCGACCGCCGCCGTCTACGGCGCGGGGCCGCGGTCGCCGGCCGTGTTCACCGAGGACGCCGAGCTCATCCCGGCCTCGTCCAGCGGCTACGCGAAGGACGCGGTCGAGGTGGAGGGCTACGTGCGCGGGCTGGCCCGCCGCCGCCCCGACCTGACCATCACCACCACCCGCTTCACCAACGTCATCGGGCCGGACGTGGACACCGTGCTGGCCCGCTACTTCGCGCTCCCCGTCGTGCCCACCGTGCTGGGCTACGACGCGCGGTTGCAGCTGCTGCACGCCTCCGACGCGCTGGCGATCCTGGAGCAGGCCACCCTGGAGGACAAGCCGGGGGTGTTCAACGCCGGGGGTGACGGGGTACTCACCCTGTCACAGGCGATCCGGCGCGCGGGCCGGGTCGAGCTGCCGGTACCGCGGGCCGCGGTGGGCACGGTGGCCAAGGTGCTGCGTGGTGCGAAGGCGGACTTCTCGCCGGACCAGGTGCGGCTGCTGAACTACGGGCGGGTCGTCGACACGACCCGGCTGGCCGAGGTGTTCGGCTACCGGCCGCGGTGGTCCACCGCGGCGGCCTTCGACGACTACGTCACCGGACGCGGGTTGCGGCCCGTGCTGGACGGTGCGCAGCTGGCCGCGGCGGCCGGCAAGGTGCTGGCGGCGATCCGATGACCAGAGAGAGGAAAGCGGGGCCGAAGAAGTGACGACCAGCGCGCAAGCACGGGTCATCCCCCTGCACGCACCCGGGCGCGAGAAGCCGGCGGACGAGCCGCCCCGGCCTGGGCAGACCCCGGCCGACGCGCCCGTGGTGGCCTTTCCGGGGCGGACCGCACCGGCGGCGGAGCCGGAGCCGGCACCGGACGCCGTCTCCCGGCTCGTGCGGTTCCTCAAGCACCGGCTGACCGGCGACTACGCCGTCGACCAGTTCGGCTTCGACGCCGAGCTGACCGACACCCTGCTGCTGCCGCCGCTGCGGCTGCTGTACGAGAAGTACTTCCGGGTGACCACGCACGGCACGCAGAACTTGCCGGACGACGGCGGCGCGCTCATCGTGTGCAACCACTCCGGCACGCTGCCGCTGGACGCGGTGATGACCGCCATCGCGGTGCACGACGAGACCCCCGGCCGGCACCTGCGGATGCTCGGCGCGGACCTGGTCTTCCAGACACCGCTGCTCGGGACGCTCGCCCGCAAGACCGGGCAGACGCTGGCGTGCGCGGCGGACGCGGAGCGGCTGCTGTGCTCGGGTGAGCTGGTGGGCGTGTGGCCGGAGGGTTACAAGGGCATCGGCAAACCGTTCTCGGCCCGGTACCGGCTGCAGCGGTTCGGGCGTGGCGGCTTCGTGTCCGCCGCGCTGCGCACGCGGGTTCCGATCATCCCCTGCGCCATCGTGGGCGCGGAGGAGATCTACCCGAAGATCGGCGACCTCAAGCCGCTGGCGCGGCTGCTGGGGCTGCCGTACTTCCCGGTCACGCCGTTCTTCCCGCTGCTGGGGCCGCTCGGCGCGATCCCGCTGCCGACGAAGTGGCACATCGAGTTCGGGGAGCCGATCCGGACCGACTCCTACGCCGAGGAGGACCGCGACGACCCGATGCTGGTGTTCTCGCTGACCGACCAGGTGCGGGAGGTCATCCAGACCACGCTGTACCGGCGGCTGGCGCACCGGCGCAGCCCGTTCCGGGACTGACCGTGCCATGCTGGGAGGCATGGGGCTGATCAAGCGTGTCGGGTACACGGTGGGCCGGGCCGTGGGCACGGTGCTGAAGCTGGCGAACCTGATCACCGGAATTGCCGCCGGCGAATCGACCCACGACCGGGGTCAGCGGCGGCGGTAGGCCATCCCGGCCGCGACGGCGCCCGCCAGGGCACCGGCCCCCAGCACGGACGGCACCCCGATCTTCGCCGCCTTGCGGCCGGTCCGGAAGTCGCGGATCTCCCAGCCGCGGGCACGCGCCACCTCGCGCAGCCCGGCGTCCGGGTTGACCGCGACCGCCGTGCCGCACACCGACAGCATCGGGATGTCGTTCGACGAGTCCGAGTACGCCGTGCAGCGGCGCAGGTTCAGGCCCTCCCGCGCGGCGAGCGCCCGCACCGCGTGCGCCTTCGCCCTGCCGTGCAGCAGATCGCCGACCAGGCGGCCGGTGTACACGCCGTCCACGTGCTCGGCGACCGTGCCCAGTGCACCGGTCAGCCCGAGCCGCCGGGAGATGATCGCGGCCAGCTCGACCGGAGTGGCCGTCACCAGCCAGACCCGCTGGCCGGCGTTGAGGTGCATCTCCGCCAGTGCCCGCGTGCCCGACCAGATCTTGTCGGCCATCAGCTCGTCGTAGATCTCCTCGCCGACCTGGTTCATCTCGGCGACGGTCTTGCCCGCGACGAACGACAGCGCCTGTTCCCGGCTGGTCTGCACGCCGCTGTGCGATTCACGTCCGCCGACCCGGAACTTGATCTGCTGCCAGGCGAACCCGGCCAGGTCCGAGGTGGTGAAGTACTTGCGGGCCGCCAGGCCACGGGCGAAGTGGAAGATCGACGCGCCCATCATCATCGTGTTGTCGACGTCGAAGAACGCGGCGGCGGTCAGGTCCGGCGGTGCCGGCGGTGCGTCCGGCTGGGACTCCATGGCCACGGCGGCGTCGGCCGACGCCTCCCCGGCCATCTCGGCGAGCCGCTCGCGCTCCGGGCTCTCACCCCTGCTCCGCCACACGCACACCGCCTCCTGCGCTTGTCCTAGGGATCAGCGTAGCGAGCACGTCACAGATCCGGATCAGGCGATGGCGTCGGCGGGTATTCTCGGCGGTGGTGGCACGCCACCCCGGACGAGGGACGTCGTACCCGGCAGGACAAGACGACGCAGGACAACGTCGCTTCAGTCTTCGGAGGTACCCGTGGCGTGGCTCGTGCTCATCGTGTCCGGCCTGCTCGAGACCGTGTGGGCGGCCGCCCTCAACGCCGCCCGCGGGTTCAGCCGTCCGCTGCCGACCGTGGTGTTCGCCGTCGCCCTGGTCGCCAGCATGGCCGGGCTATCGGTCGCGATGCGGTCGATCCCCATCGGGACCGGTTACGCGGTGTGGGTGGGCATCGGTGCGATCGGCACCGCGGTCTACGGCATGGTCGCCCTCGGCGACCCGGTGACCGCGACCCGGCTGGTGTGCCTGGGACTCATCGTCGCCGGGGTGCTCGGACTCAAGGTCCTGCACTGATCGTCAGCCGATCCCCAGCCCGGGCAGGCCCGGCAGCAGGGGCGGCACCGAGATCAACGGCGGTGGCGTGGTGGTCGGCGTCGTCGGTGGACGGGTTGCGGTGGGCGCGCTGATCGGCGGCGGCGCCACGGTCGGCGCGTGCCCGCCCGCCGACGGGACCGGACCGGTCGCCGGGGGCACCACCGGTTGCGTCGTGCCCGGCGTGGCCGGGTTGGCCGGGATCGCGACCGGCGGCGGTGCCACCGCGCTGACCGGCGGCAGCGGGACGCCGGACGGGGTGCCGGGCGTGGCCTCCGGCGGCCCGGTGCACTCGCCGGTGGCGGGCACGGCGCCGAGCTCGTCGGCCGCGCCGGTGGTGATCCGGTAGCAGGGCAGGCGCTCGGACAGCGCCACGGCGCGCTCGTCGATGCGGTTCAGCAACGCGGCCGCCTGCGTGAACTCGGGCCGCGCTCCGTCCGGGACCGCGAGGCGGTCCAGCTTGCCGCTCTGCTCGTGCGTCCACGTGCGCAGCTGGTCCAGCCGCCCGCTGTCGCCGGCTACGCCGAGCACGGTGAGCTGCGCGCTGCCGGCCTTCGCCTCCGACGTGAAGGCCGACAACGTTGTCAGGAAATCACGGGCGACCGGGGACCGCATCGCGGAGAGCTCCGCCAGCCGGTGCGTGGCGAACTCCAGGTGCTTCGCCCCCCGCGCACCGTCGTCGAAGGTGAGCTGGAGTTCGGCGTTCTCGCCGGCCAGCTTCACGCCGTAGAGCGGGTCGCCGGGCAGCGCCCCGCGGGAGAGGACCAGCCCGAGCCCGCCCGCGAGAACGATCAGCGCGGCCGCGGCGGCGAGGACCGTCGCCACGGCCCGCCGCCGCCGACTCGGCTCGGCCGCGAGCTTGCGGGAGATGTCCGCGCGGATGCGGGCCCGGGTGTCGTCGTCCGGTTCGCCGGCACGACCGAGTCCGCGCAGTCCGGAGATGACCTCCAGCTCACGCGCCGACCACCGGGGCTCGTCCACATGTGCTGCAACGAGGGAAACCGCGCGGTCGTTACGCCCATCAGCGCCACGCGTCCGGCAGCAGCTGCGCGAGCTTGCGCACCGCGCGGTGCTGGAGCGCCTTGATGGCACCCTCGTTGCGCTTCATGATCCGGGCGGTCTCCGCCAGCGACAGGCCCTGGATGAACCGCAGCACGATGCATTCGCGCTGGTCGTCGCCCAGGCCGGCGATCGCGGACAGCAGGGCGTCGCGGGTGGCGCTGGTGACCGCCTGCTGCTCCGGCCCGGCGTCCGGCCCGCTCGCGGCGGCGAACGGCGCGGTGCCCGAGTCGCCGATCTCGCCGGTGACGATCTCGAGCTTGTAGCGGCTGGACTTGAGGTGGTCGAGGACGATGTTGCGGGCGATGGTGATGAACCACGCGCCGACGTCACGCCCCTGGTAGCTCACCGACGAGATCCGGCGCAGCGCCCGCAGGAACGTCTCGCTGGTGATGTCCTCGGCGAGCTCGCGGTCGGTGAGCCGGAAGTACACGTAGCGGTACACCACGTCCACGTACTGGTCGTAGAGCACGCCGAAGGCGGCGGTGTCGCCCTGCTGGGCGGCGCGGACCAGGGCCCACGGCCCCGCCTGCTCGTCCGGCACTTCCGCCGTGCGGGCGACCGTGCCGACGTGCAGGCCCGCTGGGCGGGCGGCAAGCCAGTTCGTCACGGCGACTCCTCTGTCCGACCCGAGTGATCACCACCACTCCGACGCGCGAGAAGCAGCATACGGGTAGTTACCCGGAAGTAGGTAGTGCTGGCTCCCGGAAGAGCGACGATCGCCGGGCCACCCCATGACGGGCGGCGCTGGTGCCACACTGGCCACATGCACACGGTCAACATCGCCGACCTGCTCGCCGGCGCCGCGCACCGGTGGCCGGACGCCGTCGCGGTGATCGACACCACCGGCGGGGTGAGCCTGACCTGGGCCGAGCTGGACGCCGCCGCGGGCGGGCTCGCGCAGCGGCTCACCGACCACGGCGTCCGCGCCGGTGACCGCGTGGCGCTGCGGCTGCCCACCTCGGCGGACTTCGCGGTCAGCCTGTTCGGTGTCGCCCGTTCCGGTGCGATCGCGGTGCCGGTCTCGCCGCTCGCACCGCGGCCGGAGCTGGACCCCGTCCTCGCGCACAGCGGCGCGAACCTGGTGATCAGCCGGAACCCCGACGACGGCACCGCCGCGGTGCCCGTGCTGCGGCCGGAACTCGGTCCCGGTGCGGGCTTCCCCGCCGCGGGCGGGGGAGAGGACATCGCTGTCCTGTCCTACACCTCGGGCACGACCGGTCCGCCGCGCGGCGTGATGCTGTCCCACCGCGCGCTGCTGGCCAACCTCGACCAGCTGAGCCGGCTCGACCCGGCGCCCGTGGGGCACGACGACCGGGTGCTGATCGCGATCCCGCTGTTCCACGTCTACGGCCTCGGCCCGGGTCTGCTGCTCAGCGCCGCGTCCGGCGCGACCGCGGTGCTCGCCGAGCGGTTCGACGCCCGTCAGGCGCTGCGCGCGTGCGCCGACCACCGGGTCACCGTCATCGGCGGCGTGCCCGCGATGTACGCCGAGCTGGCCGAGCTGGAACCGGACGAGCTGGCCGCCGGCCTGGCGACGGTGCGGCTGCTCACCTCCGGCGCCGCACCGCTGCACCCGAAGGTGCTGGCCGCGATCCGGGAGAAGACCGGGCTGGGCGTCTTCGAGGGCTACGGGCTCACCGAGACCGCGCCGGTGGTGACATCGACGCTGGTCACCGGCTACCCGAAGCCCGGCTCGACCGGGCGCCCGCTGCCCGGTGTGGAGGTGCGGCTGGTCGGCCCGGACGGCTCGGGCGAACCGGTGCCGCTCGATCCGGAGGACCCGGAGGACGTCTTCGAGGAGGACGGCGACGGCACCGGCCTGGTCGCGATCCGCGGCGCCAACCTGTTCTCCGGCTACTGGCCGGACGGGGCGCACGGGCCGGACGCCGACGGCTGGTTCCGCACCGGCGACGTCGGGTTCCTGGACAGCGACGGCGACCTGCACCTGGTCGACCGCGCCAACGACCTGATCATCGTGAACGGCTTCAACGTCTTCCCGCACGAGGTGGAGGAGGTCATCGCGCAGCTGCCGGAGGTCGCCGAGGTCGCCGTGGTCGGCGTGCTCGACGAGCGCAGTGGGGAGGCGGTCAAGGCGGTGGTCGTGCCGTCGGCGGGGGCTTCGCTGTCCGAGCAGCAGGTCGTCGAGCACTGCGCGGCCAGCCTCGCCGGGTACAAGGTGCCGCACGCCGTCGAGTTCGCCGAGCGGTTGCCGCATTCCCCGACCGGCAAGCTGCGCCGGGTCCAGCTGCGGGGATGATGTCGCCATGGCCCACGAAGTGACCGTGATGACCCGGCAGGGGTGCCCGTCCTGCGTCCAGGCGGAGCGGGACGTCGAGCGGATCTGCGTCGAGCTGGGCGTGCCGTGGCGCGCCGAGGACGTCGACAGCGACCCGGACTGGCAGGCCGAGTACGGCGACCGGGTGCCGGTGATCCTCGTCGACGGTGCCGAGCACGGCTACTGGAAGGTCGAGGAGGACCGTTTCCGCGCCGCATTGGCCTGACCGGGGTCAGACTGGTGGGGTGCGCACCGACTCGCCCCGGCTGTCCGCACCCGTGGCCGCGTTGACCGGGGTGGTCTCCCTGGTCGCGGCACTCGGTGCCGGGCACCTGGTGGCCGGGTTCGTCGGCGCCGGCGCCTCGCCGTTCGTCGCGGTGGGTGATGCGGCGATCGACCTGGCCCCGGTCTGGCTCAAGGACTTCGCGGTCGCGGCGTTCGGCACCGCGGACAAGGCGGTGCTGCTGGCCGGGATGGCGGTGGTTGCGCTCGCGCTGGCGGTCGCCGCCGGGCTGGCCTCGCGCCGCCGGGCCGCCCCCGGCCTGGTGTTCGTCGCCGTGGTCGGCGCGCTCGGCGGGGTCGCCGTCGTCACCCGGCCGGACCTCGGGCAGGTCGCGTTGCTCGCGCCGGTGGTCAGCCTGGTCGCCGGGCTCGCGGTGTTCGCGTGGCTGCACCGCACCGCGCTCGCCGGGTGGCCGGAGTCGGCCGCACGGCGGAACTTCCTGCTCGCGACGCTCGGGGCCGGGGCCGCCGGGATCGCCGGCCAGCTCGCCGGCACCAGCCGCGACGCGGCCGGCTCCCGCGCCGCCGTCGGGCCGCTGGTGCCCGCGCGGACCGCACCGCCGGTGCCCGCCGGTGCCGACTTCGCGAAGTTCGGCACGCCGGCCTTCCTCACCGCGAACGCGGACTTCTACCGGGTCGACACCGCGCTCGTCGTGCCGCAGGTGCGCACCGAGGACTGGTCGCTGCGGATCCACGGGATGGTGGAGCGCGAGGTCACGCACTCCTGGGCGGACATCCGGGACCGCCCGCTGGTCGAACGGATCGTCACGCTGTGCTGCGTGTCCAACCCGGTCGGCGGGCCGTACATCTCCACGGCGCGGTTCGTCGGCGTGGACCTGGCCGACCTGCTGGGCGAGGCCGGGGTGCGGCCGGGCGCCGAGCAAGTGTTCTCCACCAGCGCCGACGGCTGGACCGCGGGCACCCCGGTGTCCGCGATGACCGATCCCGGCGTCGGCGCGATGCTCGCGATCGGCATGAACGGCGAGCCGCTGCCCATCGAGCACGGGTTCCCGGCCCGGCTGGTCGTGCCGGGGCTCTACGGCTACGTGTCCGCGACGAAATGGGTCACCGACCTGGAGGTCACCACCTGGGACGCGCGGGCCCCGTACTGGCTCCAGCGCGGCTGGGCCGAGCAGGCGCCGGTCAAGACCGAGTCCCGGATCGACGCCCCGCACGACGCGGTGCCGGCCGGGCGGGTCCGGATCGCGGGCATCGCGTGGGCGCAGCACACCGGCATCGACCGGGTGGAGGTGAGCGTGGACGACGGACCGTGGGTACCGGCCGAGCTGTCCGCCGAGGTCACGGTGGACGCGTGGCGGATGTGGTGGGTGGACGTGGCCGCCCCGCGGGGCAGCCACCTCGTGCGGGTCCGGGCGACCGACCGCCGCGGCTACACCCAGACCGACCAGCTCGCGGACGTCGTTCCCGACGGCGCCACCGGCTGGCACACGATATCCTTCACAGCACGCTAGGTGTGGCTTCGGTCATGCCCCTGACCAGCCACTTTGTGCCTGCGTTCACAAGTGGCTACCGTATTCCCGGTACCCCTCACGACGGCCGTGCATCGAACCCGACTTCTCGGCCCGGGTCAAGGGGAAATTCGAAGCGTGTCGACGGGCGGAACGAGGAGGCCGGCGTGGTGGCACAGCGTGGCCGGCGCAACGGTGCGGCCGTCGCCCGGAAGCTGTCCACCCCGGACGCCGACAACGCCCCGACCGCGGAGATGCCCGCGGTCACCGAGAACGGCGCCGAGGAGGCCCGGGTCCGCGCGATCCCGGAGGCCGCCGTCGCCCGTCTCGCCGTGTACCTGCGCGTGCTCTCCGCGATGGCCGAGCAGGGCGCGACCACCGTCGCCAGCGAGGAGCTCGCCGCCGCGGCCGGGGTGAATTCCGCCAAGCTGCGCAAGGACCTGTCCTACCTCGGCTCGTACGGCACGCGTGGCGTCGGTTACGAGGTCGCGGTGCTGGTCGGGCAGCTCGAACGGACACTGGGACTCACGCGACAGCACAAGGTGGCCGTGGTCGGAATCGGTAACCTCGGTCATGCGTTGGCCAACTACGGAGGGTTCCCCGGCCGCGGGTTCCCGGTCGAGGCGCTGTTCGACATCGACGCCGACCTGATCGGCGTGCCGGTCGGCGGGATCCCGGTGTCGCACCTCAACGACATCCCCGAGGTGTGCTCGGAGCGGGGGATCTCGATCGGCGTCATCGCGACGCCGCCGCCCGCGGCCCAGACGGTCGCCGACCGGCTGGTGGCGGGCGGGGTGCAGTGCATCCTGAACTTCGCGCCGGTGGTCCTCCAGGTGCCCGACCACGTCGAGGTGCGCAAGGTCGACCTGGCCGTGGAGCTGCAGATCCTGTCGTTCCACGTGGCCCGGCGAGCGGAGAACGTGGGTAACGGAATGGTGGTGCGGTAAGTGAGTGTCCTGGCCGTCGGGCTGTCGTATCGCACTGCGGACCTGCGCACGCTGGAGAAGGTCGCCATCCCGGCCACCGAGCTGGACAAGGTGCTGCACGAGCTCCAGCAGTCGCCGCACGTGAACGAGGTCATGGTCGTCTCGACCTGCAACCGCATCGAGGTCTACTCGGTGGTCGAGGCGTTCCACGGCGGCCTCGCCGACATCTCCGAGGTGCTGGCCCGCCAGGCCGGCTGCGCGGCGGCCGACCTCTACGACAACCTGTACGTGCACTACGCGGGTGCCGCCGTCGAGCACATCTTCTCCGTGGCCGCCGGCCTGGACTCGATGGTCGTCGGTGAGACCCAGATCCTCGGCCAGGTGCGCAACTACTACGCCGCCGCGCGCGAGGCCGGCACCGTCGGCCGCACCCTGCACGAGCTGATCCAGACCACGCTGCGGGTCGGCAAGCGCGTGCACACCGAGACCGGCCTGGACCACCTCGGCGCGTCGGTGGTGTCCGAGGCCCTCGGCGAGGCGCCCGACCTCACCGGCAAGCACGCGGTGATCGTCGGCGCCGGCTCGATGGGCGCGCTGTCGGCGAGCCAGCTGCGCAAGGCCGGCATCGGCCGGATCACGGTCGTCAACCGGACCCTGGCCAACGCCGAGCGGCTCGCGGCCAACGTCACCGAGCAGGGTGTGCCCGCCGTGGCGGCCGGCATGGACGAGCTGGCCGAGCGCCTGGCCGACGCCGACGTGGTGGTCGCCTGCACCGGTGCCCAGGACGTCGTCGTCACCCCCGAGCACCTGCTGGCCCGTGGCGGCCGCCCGGTGGTGGTGTGCGACCTCGGGCTGCCGCGGGACGTGCACCCCGGCGTGGACACGCTGCCGGGCGTGCGGCTGGTCGACCTGGAGACCGTCCGGAAGCGGATGGACGACCGGGGTTCGGCCGGCAGCGCCAAGCAGCTCGCCCGGGCCAACGGCATCGTGCTGGACGAGGTGCGCGAGTACCTCGCCGCGCAGCGCAGCGCCGCGGTCACCCCGACCGTCACCGCGCTGCGCAAGCGGGCCGCCGAGGTCGTCGACGCCGAGATGCTGCGGCTGGACCACCGGCTGCCCGGCCTCGACACCGCGGTCCGCGACGAGGTCAACCGCACCGTGCGCCGGGTCGTGGACAAGCTGCTGCACGCGCCGACGGTGCGCGTCAAGCAGCTCGCCGCGGAGACCCAGGGCACGGACTACGCCAACGCGCTGCGGGAGCTGTTCGAGCTCGACCCGGCCTCGCCGGCCGTCGTGTCGAGCCCGACCCCCGAGCGCCTGTCCAGGACAGACGGTGAAACCCAGTGACGAGGACCATTCGGATCGGAACGCGGGGCAGTGCCCTCGCCAGGACGCAGACCGGCACGGTCGCCGACGTGCTGCGCAAGGCGGGTGAGCAGGTCGAGATCGTCCCGATCACGACGCCCGGCGACCGGTCCAGCGCGCCCATCGCGGAGATCGGTGTCGGCGTTTTCACCTCCGCGCTGCGCGAGGCCCTGCTGAACAAGCAGGTCGACGTCGCGGTGCACTCGTACAAGGACCTGCCCACGGCGCCGGAGCCCGGCATCGTGCTGGCCGCCGTGCCGCCGCGGGAGGACCCGCGCGACGCGTTGATCGCGCGTGACGGGCTGACCCTGGGTGAGCTGCCGTCCGGTTCCCGGATCGGCACCGGTTCGCCGCGCCGCACGGCGCAGCTGCGTGCGCTCGGCCTCGGGTTCGAGGTCGTGCCCATCCGCGGCAACATCGACACCCGGCTGAACAAGGTCTTCGACGGCGAACTGGACGCCGTCGTGCTCGCGCGCGCCGGCCTGGTCCGCCTCGGCCGGGCCGACGTGATCACCGAGACCCTGGACCCGATCCAGATGCTGCCCGCGCCCGCCCAGGGCGCGCTGGCGGTGGAGTGCCGCGTCGACGACGTGGACATCGAACACCTTCTTCGGTCCATTGTGGACGACGAAGCGACACGGGCCGCGGTGACGGCGGAGCGGGCCATGCTGGCCGCGCTCGAAGCCGGCTGCAGCGCGCCCGTCGGCGCACTCGCCGAGGTTGTGGAGGATTACGAAGACACAGGCGAGGACGCCCGCGTGGTCGAGCGCGTCTCGCTTCGTGGGGTCGCCGCCGCAGGCCTCGACGACGAGTCCGTGCAGTTGCTGCGCGCCTCGGCGGTCGCCGGCAAGAGCGAAGCGGAGCAACTCGGCCGCGATCTGGCCGCGGAGCTGCTCGACCTCGGAGCCGGCGCATTGTCCGGCCCGGGCCGCGAAAACCGGTGAAAGTTCCTCGAACGGCTCGGCGCGCTCGCGCCGATCAATAGGAGAAAGACACGATGACCCCCGCGCGGACAACCGCTGGGCGCGTCGCTTTCGTGGGCTCCGGCCCCGGCGACGCCGGACTGCTGACCGTACGTGCCCAGGAGCTCCTGGCGAAGGCCGAGGTCGTGGTGACCGACCCGGACGTGCCCGCCGGCGTGCTCGCGGGCGCCAGCGCGGACGCCGAGGTCCGGCCCGCCGTCGGCGAGCCGGCCGAGGTCGCCAAGGACCTCGCCAACGAGGCCAAGGGCGGCCGGCTCGTGCTGCGCCTGTCCAGTGGCGACCCGCTGACCAGCGCCGCCGCCGTGGCCGAGGTGCAGGCCGTCGCGAAGACCAGTGCCGTCTTCGAGGTCGTGCCGGGCATCACGCCGGGTTCGGCCGTGCCGGCGTACGCGGGTATCGCGCTCGGCGGCAGCCACACCGACGTGGACGTCCGCGGTGACGTCGACTGGGCGAAGGTCGCCGCGGCGCCGGGCCCGATCGTGCTGCACGCGACGTCGGCCCAGCTCGCCGAGGCCGCGGGCGCGCTGACCGAGCACGGCCTGGCGGGCACCACCCCGGTCGCGGTCACCGCGAACGGCACCATCAACACGCAGCGCACGGTGGACACCACCCTGGCGAGCCTGTCGCAGGACGCCGGTGAGCTGGCCGGCCCGCTCGTGGTGACCGTCGGCGAGCAGGCCGGGCAGCGGGCGAAGCTGTCCTGGTGGGAGTCGCGGGCGCTCTACGGCTGGAAGGTCCTGGTGCCGCGCACCAAGGAGCAGGCTGGCGAGATGGCCGAGCGGCTGCGCATCCACGGCGCCACCTCGCACGAGGTTCCGACGATCTCGGTCGAGCCGCCGCGCAGCCCCGCCCAGATGGAGCGCGCGGTCAAGGGCCTGGTCGACGGCCGTTACCAGTGGATCGTGTTCACCTCGGCCAACGCGGTGAAGGCGGTGTGGGAGAAGTTCGAGGAGTTCGGCCTCGACGCCCGCGCCTTCTCCGGGGTCAAGATCGGCTGCGTCGGTGAGGCCACCGCGGCGCGGGTGCGTGCGTTCGGCATCAACCCGGAGCTGATCCCGCAGGGCGAGCAGTCCAGCGAGGGTCTGCTGGCCGAGTTCCCGCCGTACGACGACGTGCTGGACCCGGTGAACCGGGTGCTGCTGCCGCGGGCGGACATCGCCACCGAGACGCTGTCCGCCGGCCTGGTCGAGCGCGGCTGGGAGGTCGACGACGTGACCGCCTACCGGACCGTCCGGGCGGCGCCGCCGCCGGCCGAGACCCGCGAGATGATCAAGACCGGCGGGTTCGACGCGGTCTGCTTCACCTCGTCCTCGACGGTGCGGAACCTGGTCGGCATCGCCGGCAAGCCGCACACGCGCACGCTGGTCGCGTGCATCGGGCCGAAGACCGCGGAGACCGCCGTGGAGTTCGGCCTGCGGGTGGACGTGCAACCGGAGGTGGCGGACGTGCCGCACCTGGTCGACGCGCTGGCCGCGCACGCCGCGAAGCTGCGCGCCGAGGGTGCCCTGCCGCCGCCGCGCAAGGCCAAGCGCACCCGCCGCTCCTCCTGATCGCCGCCTGTCCGGGGCCGCCTGTGCGATGTCACGGGCGGCCCCGGGCCGCGTCCGGTCCCGGAGTACCGTCGGTGGGGTGTTTCCCGAGCATCGTCCCCGGCGGTTGCGGAGTACGGCGGCGCTGCGGCGCCTGGTGAGCGAGACCACGCTCCGCCCCCGGCAGCTGATCCTGCCCCTGTTCGTCGCCGAGGGGATCGACACGCCCCGGCCCATCTCCAGCATGCCCGGTGTCGTCCAGCACACCCGGGACACGTTGCGCAAGGCCGCCGTGGAGGCGGTGCGGGCCGGGGTCGGCGGGCTGATGCTGTTCGGCATCCCCGAGCAGCGGGACGCGACCGGTTCGGGCGCGGTCGACGAGCACGGCATCCTGAACGTGGCCCTGCGCGACCTGCGGTCGGAACTGGGCGACTCGACCGTCCTGATGGCGGACACCTGCCTGGACGAGTTCACCGACCACGGCCACTGCGGCGTGCTCGACGACCACGGCGGTGTGGACAACGACGCGACCCTGAAGGTCTACGCCGACATGGCCGTGGCCCAGGCCGAGGCCGGCGCCCACATGCTCGGCCCGAGCGGCATGATGGACGGCCAGGTCGGCGTGATCCGGCGGGCGCTCGACGAGGCCGGGCACCTCGGCACCGGCATCCTGGCCTACTCGGCCAAGTACGCGAGTGCCTTCTACGGCCCGTTCCGGGAAGCGGTGGACTCGCAGCTCACGGGCGACCGCAAGACCTACCAGCAGGACCCGGGCAACGCCCGCGAGGCGCTGCGCGAGATCGAACTGGACGTCGAAGAGGGCGCCGACGCCATCATGATCAAGCCGGCGCTGTCCTATCTGGACATCCTCCGCCAGGCGGCGGACGTGTCCCCGGTCCCGGTCGCGGCGTACAACATCTCCGGCGAGTACGCGATGGTCGAGGCCGCCGCCGCGAACGGCTGGCTGGACCGCGAGCGCACCATCCTCGAAGTGCTGACGTCGATCCGGCGGGCCGGGGCGGACATGATCCTCACCTACTGGGCCAGCGAAGCGGCGGCCTGGCTGGACTGACCGGCGGTCGCGGGCGGCTCAGGCGGCCGGACCGACGAGACGGTCGATCGCGCGGCGGGCGCGGTCCACGGAGCCGGTCTCGCCGAGCCGGAGCGCGGTGTTGGTCGCCGTGAGCACGGCGTCGATCTGGAACGCCACCAGGTCCGCCTCGGCGGGTGCCCTCCCACTCGGGCTCGCGGCGTGGCGCACCTGGTCGGCGAGCAGCGCCCGCCAGTCCCGCTGCTGGGCTGCCAGCACCTCGCGCAGCGGACCCGGCCTGCTGTCGAAGACCGGCAGGTTCGCCGCCCAGAAGCAGCCGCCGGGGAACAACGGTTCCGCCGCGTAGGCGATCCACCGGTCGACGAGCGCGCGCAGCCGGGCCGGGCCGGGCGGCACGGCGAGCGCCGGGGCCACGACGGCGTCCTGGAACACCTCGCGCGCCGCTGCGGCGACCGCGATCTGCAGATTCTCCTTGGTCCCGAACAGGGTCTGGATGCCGGCCTTGCTCACCCCGAGGTCGCCCGCGAGCCGCCCGAAGCTGAGGCCGTCGAGCCCGTCCGCGGACGCCACGTCCACGGCGTGCCGCAGGATCGTCCGCCGGGAGCGGGCGCCTCGCAGCCGCCGCCGGTCCTGCACCACCTCGCTCACCTGAACCATCCTGTCACAGACTCATTGCAAAAAGTACGGTCGACCGTATGCTTATCCGATGAACGAAGACCGGATGTTCGAGCTGGCCTCCCAGCTGGCCGTGGCGAAGAGCCGGCAGGACCTGCCCGCGGCCCTGCGGCTGCTGCACCCCGAGATCCTGCTGGAGTCGCCACCGCTGGGCACCCGGGCCGCCGGCCACGCGGCGAACGAGCGGGCGCTGGCCCGCTTCTTCGCCTCCTTCCCCGACTACGAAATATCCCTGGACGGACACGCGAGCGACGGCACGACCCTGGTCTGCTGGGGCGTGGCGCGGATGACCATGACCGGCGACCGGTTCGGCGTGGTGCCCACCGGCAGGCGCGCCGAGCTGCCGGTGTTCCTGCAGTTCACCTTCGCCGACGACCTGATCGCCGGTGAGAGGTTCTTCTTCGACCTGGCCGAACTGTGCGCCCAGTCGGGCGTCTCGGCCGATACCGTGCGACGGACACAGTTCGGAGCCCGCTCGTGACCGCGGACCCCCGGCTGCGGGACATCGGCGAGATCACCACCCGGCACCTGTTCGACATGGTCGTCGACCTCGATCCGCGGCTGGACTTCGGCTCCGGACCGTTCGGGCGGCGCGTGCTGTTCGGCGCCGCCGGGGGCAGCTTCACCGGGCCGCGGATCCGGGGCGAGGTGCTGCCGGGTGGCGGCGACTGGGCGTTGTTCCGGGAGGACGGCGGGATGTCCCTGGACGTCCGGCTGACGCTGCGCACCGACGACGCCGCCCTCGTGCACATGACCTACCACGGCCGCTGGATCGTCCCGCCCGATCTGCGGGCCGCACTGGCCGACCGCGGCACGCGGCACCACGTCGATCCGGCCCGCTACTACTTCCGGACCACACCGCTGTTCGAGACCGGTGCCCACCAGCACGCCTGGCTCAACGACATCGTCTGCGTCGGCTCCGGCTACCTGGTCGAGGGCGGCATCGCCTACCGCGTCGCCGAGGTCGGGTGAGGGCATCGCGGCGCACTCCGGCGCAGTAGTCTCTGACGGGTGACCGCAGCGAACGAATCGGACGACGAGCGCCGCGCCCGGGGTCTGCCGCCGGCGCCGAGCCTGGCCGGCGAGGAGGCCGAGCGGCCGGAGGCGCCGAGGCCGGTGCAGGTGTCGTTCTGGCTGTGGGTCGCGGCGGGCGTCGTCCTGGCCGCCGCTTACCTGGTGGCGTTCCTCACCCGGCAGCAGCTGGTCGACGACCTGGTCCGGACGAACACCAACGCGCAGGTGACGCCGGAGAAGATCGCGTCGGGCATCACGGTGCTGTTCGCGATGCTGCTGGTCGGGTCGGTGTCGTTCGGGGCCTTCTTCGTGCTCTTCGCGTGGAAGGCGCGGCAGGGCACCCGGTCCGCCCGCACGGTGCTGACCGTCCTGCTCGTCATCGTCCTGCTGTTCCAGGTGCTGCTGCGGACCTACACCGGGATCTCGCTGATCGCGACGCTGCTCGGCCTCGTCGCGCTGGCGCTGATGTACATCCCGGGGGTGCAGCCGTACTTCCCGAAGGTCCGCCGCCGGTAGCCGTGACCCGGTACCTCGAGCGTGGCGCGAGCTGGTCGGCCCTCGCCTACGGGTCGGGGTTCGCCGTGCTCGGCTACCTCGCCGAGCTGTTCACCGGCACCACCCACGCGATCGCGTGGGTGTTCGTCGGCCTCGGACTGGCGGCGATCACCGCGCCGTGGATCTACGCGCGGCGGCGGTTCCTGACCGTCGAGGTCACCGGCTCGTTCCTGTGCCAGGGCCGCGAACAGCTGCCGCTGGCCGACATCGCCGAGGTCACCGACGTCGGCGCCCCGACCGGTGCCCGCGTCCTCGGCGGCGGTTGGTCCGTGCCGAACAAGTACGACGCGCTGCCCCTCCGCCTCACCGACGGCACCGTCGTGCTCGCCTGGGCGAAGGACGTCGGCGCATTGAAGACCGCGCTGCAGGGGGCGCGTGCGGCATGAGAGGCTTCTCACGTGACTGAACAGGCCCGGCTGAACCAGCCCGCGCGGGCGGCGGTGGCGCTGGTCGAGGTGCTGCTGGCGGCCGCCGCGGTGTGGGGCGCGTTCGTGGTGTGGGGCGCCGGTGTGCACACGGTCGTGGTGCGGCTCACCGACGGCACCGTGCTGACCAGCACCCGGTGGGTCGGTAGCTGGATGGCGGCGGCGATCGGACTCGGCATGGTCGCCGGGATCCTGCTGGCCGACGCGGTGCGCGAGGTCCTGCTGGCGACGCGGGTCAAGCGTCGCCGCAAGAGCCGGGACACCGAGGACTTCGGCTACTTCGCCGGACACCTGAACCGGGCCTGACGGGACCTTTGCAAGACTGGGGTCCGTGACGCAAGCAGTCGACAAGTCCAGGGCGTGGTTCGACCGCGCCGCCGCCGTGACGCCGGGGGGCGTGAACTCCCCGGTGCGGGCGTTCAACTCCGTGGGCGGCACCCCGCGGTTCATGGTGCGCGGCGAAGGTCCGCACCTGTGGGACGCGGACGGCAACCGCTACGTGGACCTGGTGTCCTCCTGGGGACCGATGATCCTCGGGCACGCGCACCCGGCGGTCGTCGAGGCGGCCCGGACGGCCGCGGGCTCCGGCTTGTCGTTCGGCACGCCGACGATCGGTGAGGTCGAGCTGGCCGAGGAGATCATCGACCGGGTCGACCCGGTGCACCAGGTGCGCCTGGTCAACTCGGGCACCGAGGCGACCATGAGCGCGATCCGCCTGGCCCGCGGGTTCACCGGGCGCACCAAGATCATCAAGTTCGCCGGCTGCTACCACGGGCACGTCGACGCGCTGCTCGCGCAGGCCGGGTCCGGCGTCGCGACGCTGGGCCTGCCCACCTCGCCCGGCGTGACCGGGGCGCAGGCGGCGGACACGATCGTGCTGCCCTACAACGACATCGAGGCCGTCCGCCGTTCCTTCGCGGAGAACCCGGACGCGATCGCCGCGATCATCACCGAGGCGGCCGCGGGCAACATGGGTGCGGTCGCGCCGCACGGGGACTTCAACGCCCGGCTGCGGGACCTCGCCCACGAGCACGGTGCGCTGCTGATCATGGACGAGGTGATGACCGGCTTCCGGGTGTCGCGCTCCGGCTGGTTCGGGGTGGAAGGCGTGCCCGGCGACCTCTACACGTTCGGCAAGGTCATGTCCGGTGGCCTGCCCGCCGCGGCCTTCGGCGGCCGCTCCGACGTGATGGCGCGGCTCGCCCCGACCGGCCCGGTCTACCAGGCCGGCACGCTGTCCGGGAACCCGGTGGCGGTGGCCACCGGCCTGGCGACCCTGCGCGCGGCCGACGACGAGGTGTACCGCCGCCTCGACGCCAACTCGCAGCGCCTGGGCGCGCTGTTCAGCGAAGCGCTGACGAAGGCGGGCGTGCCGCACCACGTCGCCTACGCGGGGAACCTGCTCAGCGTGTTCTTCCGCGAGGAGCCGGTGCGCAACTACCACGACGCGACCAGCGGCGACATCTGGCGCTTCCCGCCGTTCTTCCACGCCCTGCTGGAGCGCGGCGTGTACGGGCCACCGAGCCCGTTCGAGGCGTGGTTCGTCAACGCCGCGATGGACGACGCCGCCTTCGAGATCATCGAGGCCGCGCTGCCCGCGGCCGCGCAGGCGGCGCTGAGCGCAGAGGCGGCCCGCCCGTGACGACGACGATCGTGCACCTGCTGCGGCACGGCGAAGTGCACAACCCGGACGGCATCCTGTACGGGCGGCTGCCCGGGTTCCACCTGTCCGAGCGTGGTCGCCGTCAGGCGCTGACCGTCGCCGAGGCGGTCGCGGCCCACGACATCACCTACGTGGTCTCCTCGCCGCTGCAGCGGGCGCAGGAGACGGCGGCGCCGATCGCCGCGGCCCACCGGCTGGACGTGCAGAGCGACGAGCGGCTGATCGAGGCGGGCAACGCGTTCGAGGGCCAGAAGGTGTCGGTCGGTGACGGCGCGCTGCGGCAGCCGCGGCACTGGTCGAAGCTGCGCAACCCGTTCCAGCCGTCGTGGGGCGAGCCGTACCGCGAGATCGCGCACCGGATGCTCGCTGCGGTGCAGCGCGCCCGGGGCAAGGCCGAGGGCCACGAGGCGCTGTGCGTGTCCCACCAGTTGCCGATCTGGACGTTGCGCCGGTTCCTCGAGGCGAAGCCCCTGTGGCACGACCCGCGCCGCCGCCAGTGTTCGCTCGCGTCGCTGACCAGCCTGGTGTTCCACGGTGAGGAGCTGGTGAAGATCGTGTACAGCGAGCCGGCGGGTGCGACCGACCCGAAGGTCACCGGAGCATGAGGCGGGTCCTGGCGGCGGTCCTGGCGGGCGTGTTCGTGCTCGCCGGGTGCAGCACGGGCAGCGACGCGGTGTCGCAGGGCAGCAGCTTCCAGTTCGTCGCGCCCGGCGGCAAGACCGACATCTTCTACGAGACCGCGGACCGGCAGCCGGTCCCGGAGCTGTCCGGCGAGGACCTCATGTCCGAAGGCAGGAAGGTCTCGGTCGCCGACTACACCGGCAAGGTCGTGGTGGTCAACATCTGGGGCCAGTGGTGCGCACCGTGCCGCACCGAGGCGCCGGAGCTGGAGAAGCTGTACACCCAGACCCAGGCGCAGGGCGTGCAGGTGCTGGGGCTGGACGTGCGCGACGACGACCGGTCGGCGCCGCAGGACTTCGTGCGCGACCGGCAGCTGACCTACCCGTCGATCTACGACCCGCCCGGCCGCAGCCTGCTGCAGCTGTCCGGCTACCCGCGCAACGCGGTGCCGTCGACGATCATCCTCGACAAGCAGCAGCGCGTGGCCGCCGTCTACCTGCGGTCGATCCTGGCGAGCGACATCGAGCCGGTGGTCCGGCGGCTCGCGGCCGAGTCGCCGGAACGCAGGTAGACCCCGGCGGCCAGCGCCCCGCCGAACACCAGCAGCGCCGTGCCCGCGACCGTCGGCGCGTACGGCGTCGCGAGGTGCGGCGAAACCCGCGCCCACTGCTGGACCGCCACCGCGGCGGCCGCGACGGACAGCGTGAGGCCGGTCGCGCCCAGCACCGCGCCCCACCGCCCCGCATCGCGCAGCACGATCACCAGCACCGCGAGCACAGCGGTCACCTGGACCAGCGGCAGGTTCGCCACCTCGGGCCGGGCCGGCAACCAGTCCAGCAGGAGCATGAGCCCGGCCGAGCCGAGCACGCCGGCCGCCGCGGCCAGCACCCCTGCCCACCACCGGAACCACAGTGCCAACCACGGCGCGGCGGCGACGAGCGCGGAGCAGGCCAGGAACGCGTACGCGGCGGGACGGCTCAGGTCGACCCGGGTGATTTCCCACACCAGCGGTGCTCCGACCAGCACGGACAGCAACGCGTGCACACGCAGCGGAACGGTCATGGCCGAAAAGGTAGGGTGGGAACCACGGTCACGGCTTCGGTCGATGGGCTCGCCGGCCTCGGCCGTTCGGCCGAGGCCATCCCGGTGAACTCACACCGAACTCACTGCTTACCCTCGAACCGTGAACTCCGTGACCGAGCTGGCGACCTCCGGGCCGCTGCTGCTCGCCGCCGGGGTCGCCCTGCTCGCCGGGGCCATCTCGTTCGCCTCGCCGTGCGTCGTCCCGCTCGTGCCGGGTTACCTCGCCTACCTCGCGGCGCTGGTCGGCGCCGACGCGCCCGCCGTGACCGCCGGCGAGGAGCGCAAGAAGGGCCGGTACGCGGTCCTCGGCGCGGCCGCGTTGTTCGTGCTCGGCTTCACCGTCGTGTTCGCCGCGGGCGTGGGCAGCCTGGTGTGGCTCGCCGACGCCCTGCTGGTCAACCAGGACCTGCTGCAACGGGTCGGCGGCGTGGTGACCATCGCCATGGGCCTGGTCTTCCTCGGGCTCGTCCCGGCGTTGCAGCGCGACGTCCGCTCGCACCGCGTGCCGCGCGCCGGGCTGCTCGGCGCGCCGCTGCTCGGCGCGGTCTTCGGACTCGGCTGGACACCGTGCATCGGCCCCACGCTGTCCGGCGTCCTCGCCCTCGCCGCCGGCACCGGCTCCAGCGGTGTCCGCGGATACCTGCTGGTCCTGGTCTACTGCCTCGGGCTGGGCCTGCCGTTCCTGCTCATCGCGTTCGGCGCCCGCTGGGCCGTGCGCGCCACCGACTGGGTGCGCCGCAACGGCCGGCGCGTCCAGCTCGTCGGCGGTGGGCTGCTGCTCGTCGTCGGGGTCCTGCTGGTCACCGGCCTGTGGGGCGAGCTGGTCAGCTGGCTGCGCGACGCCTTCGTCACGGACACGGTGCTGCCGCTGTGACCGCCACCGAAGCGCCCCCGCACCCCAAGCCGTACCGCAACTCACCGGCCAAGCGGATCCTGGCGTTCCTGCGCAACACCTGGCGCGGCCTCACCGCGATGCGCACCGCGCTGATCCTGCTGTTCCTGCTCGCGCTCGCCGCGCTGCCCGGTGCCCTGCTGCCGCAGCGCACGCTCAACGCGCCGAAGACCGAGCAGTACATCGCCGCCCACGGCTGGTGGGGCACGCTGCTGGACCGCCTGCAGTTCTTCGACGTCTACTCGAGCGTCTGGTTCTCGGCGATCTACCTGCTGCTGATGGTCTCGCTGGTGGGCTGCCTCCTGCCGCGCAGCGTCGAGTACCTCAAGGCGATGCGCGCCCAGCCGGTGCTCACCCCGCGCAACCTGTCCCGGCTGCCGCACTTCGCCACCGCCACCACGCCGCGCGACGCCGACGAGGTGATGGCCGCCGCCCGCGCTCGCCTGAAGGGATGGCGCAGCGTCGAGCGCGCGGAGGACGGCGGGGTCCGCACGCTCAGCGCGGAGCGCGGCTTCCTGCGTGAGACCGGCAACCTGGTCTTCCACTTCGCGATGCTCGGCCTGATCCTCGCCTTCGCGCTCGGCAAGATGTACACCTACGAGGGCCAGGTGATCGTCCAGGCCAACGGGTCCCAGTTCTGCAACTCCGGCATTTACGCCTACGACTCGTTCACCCCCGGCCTGCGCGTGGACGGCACCGAGCTCGAGCCGTTCTGCGTGAAGGTGAACGACTTCACCGCCGACTTCACCCCGGCCGGCCAGCCCGTCCAGTACCGGTCGAACGTCCAGTACCAGTCGGGCACGGACCTGCAGACCGGGACCTGGCGGAACTACCTGCTCGAGGTGAACTCGCCGCTGCGGCTCGCCGGCGACCGCGTCTACCTGCTGGGCAACGGCTACTCGCCGATCTTCACGGTGACCTGGCCCGACGGCACCACCCGCACCAGGGCGGTCCAGTGGCGCCCGACCGACGGCACCGCCACCCTGAGCGAGGGCGCCACCAAGTTCGACCCGCCGAACATCACGGACCCGTTCGCGCGGCGGACCAAGCAGCTCGCGATCACCGGCCTGTTCGCGCCGGCCGGTGTGCTGCACGGCGGCGTGCTCACCGGTGGCGGCCCGCAGATGACCGACCCGATGGCCGCGGTCGACGTGATGCGCGGTGACCTCGGCCTCGACTCGGGCAAGAGCCAGTCGATCTTCTCCATCGACCAGTCCATGGTGGACGACGGACGGCTCACCCGGGTGGCCCGGCAGAACCTGGGCGTCGGCCAGTCGATCACCCTCGACGACGGCACCGTGGTCCGGTTCGACGGGGCCCAGCGCTACGTGTCGCTCCAGATCTCGCACGACCCCACCCAGACCTACGTCCTCGGGTTCGCGATCGCCATGCTGCTGGGCCTCGGGTTGTCGTTGGTGATCAAACGGCGCAGGCTGTGGGTGCGGGTCGTCCCGGACGGCGAGGCCGGGACAGGTACCGTGGTCGAGGTGGGCGGGCTCGCCCGCACCGACCAGGCGGGCTACGGCGAGGAGTTCACCCGGATCGCGGAAGAGCTGCTCACAGGCACCAGGAAGACGAGGTAACCGAAATGCCGGGCGCTGCTGTTGATGCAACGTTGTCCCAGTACAGCGACTGGTCCTACACCACCGCGACCGCCGTCTACGTACTGGCGCTGGTCTTCTTCCTCATCGAACAGTCCTTCGGCGCCAAGGGGCGCCGCGCGGCCGAGCGCTCCCGGGAGCGAGCGCGCGAACTGGTCGGCGCCGGCGGTCCGGGCAGCACCGAGACCGTCACCCCTCCGGCTGAACCTCCAGCGGCCCGCGCGAGCCGCGGCCGCGCCGAGCGCATCGGCCGGATGGGCGTGTCCCTCACGGTCCTCGGCGCGCTGCTGCACGTGGCCGCGCTGGTGTTGCGCGGCCTGGCGACCCACCGCGTGCCGTGGGGGAACATGTACGAATACATCATGGCGGTGACGCTCATCGCCGTGGTGACCTGGCTCGTGGTGATCCGCAAGTTCCCGGCCCGCCACCTGTCGGGATTCCTGCTGCTGCCGGTCGTCATCCTGATGTTCGTCGGCGGCACGATGCTCTACACCGTGGCCGCGCCGGTGCAGCCGGCGCTGCAGTCGTACTGGCTGGTCATCCACGTGTCCGCAGCCGCCACCTCGTCCGGCATCTTCCTGGTGCCCGGTGTGGCCAGCATCCTCTACCTGGTCCGCACCGCCCACGAGCGCGACCCGAAGCGGTTCGCCCGGTTCGGCTCGCGCCTGCCCGCGGCCGACGTGCTCGACCGCATCGCCTACCGCACCACCGTCTTCGCGTTCCCGCTGTTCACCTTCGGCGTGCTGTGCGGCGCCGTGTGGGCCGAGGCCGCGTGGGGCCGGTTCTGGGGCTGGGACCCCAAGGAGACCACGGCGTTCATCGCGTGGGTCGTCTACGCCGCCTACCTGCACTCGCGGGCGACGGCCGGCTGGCGCGGCACCCGCGCCGCGGTCATCAACACCCTCGGGTTCGCGGTGACGGTGTTCAACCTGTTCTTCGTCAACCTCGTCACGACCGGCCTGCATTCCTACGCCGGGGTCGGCTGATGACCGAGCCGCGCGAACCCGAGTCCTACTTCTCCGACGAACGAACCGACTCCGCCTCGCATCCGGCTCCTCCGCCGCCGCGGCCGCTCCCGCAGCCCGGCTACGACCCCAACCTGCCCCCGTTGCACCAGCAGTACGGGCAGCCGCAGTACCAGTACCCGCCGCTGCCGCAGCCCTCCCGGCCCCGTCACGCCGCGCCCGAGCAGGGCGTGCGGCCGCCGAAACGGGTGCCCCATTCGGGCTGGCGCAAGGCGGTCTACGTCGCCTCCGGCAAGTTGATCAACCCGGGGGAGAGCCCGCAGGAGCAGCGTCAGCGCGAGCTGGTGGGGCGGGTGAACCAGCCGCTGCGCGGGTGCTTCCGGATCGCGATGCTGAGCCTCAAGGGCGGGGTCGGCAAGACCACCATCACCACGACCCTGGGTTCGACGTTCGCGGCGCTGCGTGGCGACCGGGTGATCGCGGTGGACGCCAACCCGGACCGCGGCACGCTGTCGCAGAAGATCCCGATCGAGACCACCGCCACGGTGCGGCACCTGCTGCGGGACGCGGACCGGATCACCCGCTACAGCGACGTGCGGGCCTACACCTCGCAGGGGACGAGCCGGCTGGAGATCCTCGCCAGTGAGCAGGACCCGGCGGTGTCGGAGGCGTTCTCGGAAAGCGACTACCTGCGCACGATCGCGCTGCTGGAGCACTTCTACAACATCGTGCTCACCGACTGCGGCACCGGTCTGATGCACTCGGCGATGAAGGGCGTGCTGGACGCGGCCGACTCGCTGGTCGTGGTGTCCTCGGCGTCGGTGGACGGTTCACGCAGCGCGTCGGCCACGCTCGACTGGCTGGACGCGCACGGTTACGGTGACCTGGTGAAACGGTCGGTGACCGTGATCAACTCGGTGCGGCCGAAGGCCGGTTCGGTGGACCTGGACAAGCTGGCCGCACACTTCGCGGCGCGGACCAGGGCGGTGTGCCGGATCCCGTTCGACCCGCACCTGGAGGAGGGCGCGGAGATCGAGCTGGAGCGCCTGATGCCGGAGACGCGCACGGCGCTCCTGGAACTCGCCGCGACCATGGCCGACGCGTTTCCCGGAAAGCGATGACGCCGACGGGCGCGTGACCGGGGTTGATCAGTCCTCGTCGGACTTCGGTGGCTTCTGCTGGCCCAGCTTGCGGAGGAACTCGGGGTCGTCGTCCGGTGGGACCGTCGCTCGCGAGGACACCCCGACGTGCTCGGGGCCGAACGCTCGCCACAACAGGACAGCGATGGTGAGCGCTCCGATCGCTGCGAGCAGGTAGATCATCCCCGCTCCCTTCCGAGTGCGTTGGCGCGGAACTGCTGCCCCGAGGGTAACCCCTGCGGCGTGAGTTCTCCTTGACGCGCTCGGGCCCCGCGGGATCCGGCTGTCCGGGCCGGTCCGCGGGACGCGCCACGCAGGTCAGACGCGCGTCGGCTCGCTGGCGTCCGTGGTGAGCTCGGCCAGCAGGGCGTTGACCTCGGACTCCCGGAACCGCCGGTGCCCACCGGGGGTGCGGATCGAGCCGATGCGGCCCGCGGTCGCCCAGCGGGTCACGGTCTTCGGGTCCACCCGGAACAACGCGGCGACTTCGCCGGGCGTCAGCAGGCGCCCTCCCGTGCTCGCGGTCATTTTCCGCCTCCTTCACGACCACACTGCTAAACCGGAGGCCGGAGCCCCGGTCCCATCAACGCGGCAATCGTGGCACTTCACCCGCCAGGTACTCGAACGGTTGTCGATAGGTAAAGAGGTAGTAAGGGACAAAACGCCCACGCCGCGCGCGCCCGCTGCCACCTCGGTGCGCACCGGAAGACACGGTGCTGCGGCCGGCGCCCCGGCCCGCTCCTGGCGTTGCCACACACCCTCATGCCGTTGACCGGTGGCCGGCTGACGGCGCGCTCATGCCAATGAGCAGCTGTCTCCGCCTGGTCGAATACACCAGAAAAATTTTCGCATCAAACGCAAAAAATGTTCGCATCGGACGCGCCGCAAAGGCGATCGGTTTACTCGCCGACCGCGGGCCGATGAAACACGCCCGAGGAAGGTGCATCGCCGTAGGGTTGATAGGGTGCGGATCATGGGGTTGAATTTTCGTGGAAAGTCCAGGCGTATTGTTGGTCAGGTGCTCGCCGTGGTGACGGTCGCAGGGCTCGTGCCGCTGATGGCCACACCCGCTTCGGCAGACCCGCACTGTGTAACTCGAAAGACGGGCGATTACACCGCGGAAGCAACTTGCCGGCCGACAAACCCCGACAAGCAAGCCTATTCGAGGTATTCAGTCGAGGTGCAGTGTGGGAATATGAGTCACCAGAACAGGGTACAGGGCAATGTCGTATCGCCGCCAAAAGTATCACGCGCAACCTGTCCCAAGAACAAAGGAAAAGTTGTTCACATCGGGGTTGCCTCACGGGTCGCCGGTTAGCCATTTTGCTCGGGGCACCGTGTTGGCCGGTTCGGGTGGTGAGTTGGGCGTTCCGGCGGCGGCGAGCGGGTGCGGCCTAGGCTGAGCCGCGTGGATACGCTGGACCGCAAGATCATCGCCGCGCTGCGCCTGAACGGCCGGGCCACCTACGCGGAGCTGGGCCGGACCGTGGGGCTGGCCGCCTCGTCCGTGCACGAACGGGTCGGCAAGCTCGAGGCGGCCGGGGTGATCACCGGCTACCACGCGACCGTCAACCCGAGCACGGTCGGCCTCGGCGTCACCGCGCTGGTCGGCATCCAGCCCACCGACACCGCCGACGACAACGAGGTCGCCGAGGAGCTGGGCGCGCTGCCGGAGGTGGAGAGCTGCTACGCGGTCGCCGGCGACGAGGCGTTCGTGGTCAAGGTCCGCGTGCCCACGGTCGACGAGCTGGAGCACACCCTCGGCCGGCTGCGCCGCATCGGCGGGGTGGCCCGCACCCGCACCACCGTGGTGCTGTCGACGCGGTTCGAGGGACGGCCGAACAACACGGTGCTCGAAGATCCGCCGCGGTCCGGCGCGTAGGCTCCTCAGACGTGAGCGAGACCCGTACCCATCTGGGCCGCGACCTGACGCTTTACCTGCTCGCGCGGTTCGGGCTGATCGTCGTCGTGGCGGCCGTGCTCGTGCTGGTGAAGGTGCCGTTGCTGGTCGCCGTGGCCGTCGGTGTGGTGGTCGGGCTGCCGGTCGGCCTGCTCGTCTTCCGCAAGCTGAACGCGCGGGTCACCGCCGGCCTCGCGGCCCGCAACGAGCACCGCGCCCGGGAGCGGGCCAAGCTGCGCGCCCAGCTGCGAGGTGAAGATGCCACCGGCGAGTAGGGCCTGGGTGCGCGAGGCGATCCGGCTGCTGGAGGCCGACGCGAACCGCAGCGCCGACACCCACCTGCACTGCTTCCCGCTGCCGCCGGAATGGGGCGTGGACCTCTACCTCAAGGACGAGTCGGTGCACCCGACCGGCTCGCTCAAGCACCGCCTGGCGCGCTCGCTGCTGCTGTACGGGCTGGTCAACGGACAGATCGGCCCGGGCACCACGCTGATCGAGGCGTCCAGCGGCTCGACCGCGGTGTCCGAGGCGTACTTCGCGCGCATGCTCGGGCTCGACTTCGTGACCGTGGTGCCGCGCAAGACCAGCCGCGAGAAGATCGACCTGATCGAGTTCTACGGCGGCCGGTGCCACTTCGTCGACATCCCGTCCGCGATGTACAGCGAGGCGGAACGGCTCGCCGCCGAGTGCGGCGGCCACTACCTCGACCAGTTCACCTACGCCGAGCGGGCCACCGACTGGCGTGGCAACAACAACATCGCGGAGTCGGTGTTCGCCCAGATGCGTGCCGAACGCCACCCGGTGCCGTCGTGGATCGTGGTGGGCGCGGGCACCGGCGGGACGAGCGCGACCTTCGGCCGGTACGTGCGCTACCGCAGGCACACCACGAAGGTCGCGGTGGCCGACCCGGAGAACTCGTCGTTCTACGGGGCGTGGGAAACGGGCGCACCGGACTACACGACCGGCATGCCGTCCCGGATCGAGGGCATCGGCCGGCCACGCGTGGAGCCGTCCTTCGTGCCGACGGTCATCGACCACATGATCCAGGTGCCGGACGCCGCGTCCATGGCGGCGATCCGGCTGCTGCGGGAACGCACCGGGCACTGGGCGGGCGGCTCGACCGGCACGAGCCTGTACGCGGCGTTCGAGATCATCGCCGGCATGCTCGAAGCGGGCCAGGTGGGCAGTGTGGTGACCCTCATCTGCGACGGTGGCGAGCGGTACGCGCACACCTACTACAACGACGAGTGGATCGCCGAGCAGGGCTTCGACCTGGCCCCGCACACCGCGCGGATGGAGGAGTTCCTGGCCACCGGCAAGTGGGTCAGCTGACCGCGAGCCCGATCGCCGTCAGCACGGACCACCCCAGCATCGCCAGTCCGGTGTCCTTCAGCACCGGGATCAGCCGTGGGCCGGTGCCGCCGCTCGTGATGGCCCGCACCGGGGTGCGCATCAGCGGCGCGGTCACCAGGGCGATCAACGGCAGCGGGTGCCCGATCGCCAGCAGCAGCGTCACCACGTACGGCACCGCGATCAGCGCCAGGTAGAAGCGCCGCGTGCCCGCGTCGCCCAGGCGGACGGCCAGCGTCACCTTGCCGGCCACCCGGTCGGTCGGGATGTCCCGCAGGTTGTTGGCCACCAGCACGCCCATGGAGAAGCACCCCACCGCCACCGCGGCCCCCAGTGCCTCCCAGCTGATCCGGCCTGCCTGCACGTACACCGTCCCGAGCACCGCGGCCAGCCCGAAGAAGATGAACACCGCGACCTCGCCGAGGCCCGCGTACCCGTAGGGCTTGCGGCCGCCGGTGTAGAACCAGGCGCCGAGGATGCACGCTGCGCCCACCGCGATCAGCCACCACCGGCCGGTGGCCGCGACGAGCACCAGCCCGACCACGCCGGCCACGCCGAAGCAGGTCAGGGCCGCCGCGAGCACGAGTTTCGGCGCCGCGGCACCGGAGCCGACCAGGCGCAGCGGACCGACCCGGTCGGTGTCCGTGCCGCGGATGCCGTCGGAGTAGTCATTGGCGAAGTTGACGCCGATGATCAGCGCCAGCGCCACGAGGAGGGCGAGCAGGGACTGCCACCACGAAAAGGCCCCCAGCTGGATCGTCGCCCCCACACCCGCCACCACCGGCGCCACCGCGTTCGGCAGCGTCCGGGGGCGGGCCCCCTCGATCCATTCCGTCACAGTCGCCATGACCGCAATTCAAGCGGAAACGGTCTACTCCCCGGTGACCGGGACGGACCAGGTGAGTGTTCCGGAGTCGGGCCGGGGCGGAACGGCCGCCGCCGTGCCGGTGGCCGCGGAGACGGCGAGCACGGCGCCGATGGCCGCGACGAGGAAACGTTGCAGCGATCTCATTGGGTAACTCAAAGACGGACCGCGTCAGATGTCAACCAACCGGGGGAAAAATCTGGTCGGCGACTGCCGTCCGGTCGATTTTGCCCGGTCCGCGGAGCGGGAGTGTGGTAACGAACTCGACCCGCTTCGGCACGGCCGCGGCGCCCGCCTCGGCCCGGACCGCGGCCCGCAGCTCGGCCACGTCCGGCACCTCGCCTTCGGGTACCACCGCGGCGGCCACGATCTGGCCCCACTCCGGGTCCGGCAGCCCGACCACGCACGTCTCCCGCACCCCGGGCAGGGCCGTGATCAGGCGTTCCACCGCTGCCGCGGACACCTTCACCCCACCGGTGTTGATCACGTCGTCGAGGCGGCCGAGCACCTCGAGGCGACCGTCGCGCAGCCGCCCGCGGTCCCCGGTCCGGAACCACTCGCCGTCGAACGACTCCGCGGTCAGGTCGGGCCGCAGCCGGTAACCGTGGGTCAGGACCGGCCCGGCGATCAGGACGCGCCCGTCGCCGGCGATCCGCACGCGGACCCCGTCGAGCGGCACGCCGTCGTAGACGCACCCGCTGGCGGTCTCGCTCATCCCGTAGGACGGGACGATCCGCACCCCGGCCTCGGCGGCGCGGGCACGCAGGGCCGGGGTGGTCGCCGCGGCGCCGAGGATGATCGCGTCGAACGCCCTCGCCGCCGCCAGCCCCGGGCCACCGGCGTCGAGCAGGCGGGTCAGCTGGGTCGGCACCATCGCGGTGTACCGCGGCCCGTCCGCGGCGAGCACCGGGCGGGCGGCCTCGGCGAAGCGGTCCGCGCGGAACGGCCCGGACGGCAGGACCGCGAACGGCTGCCCGGCGAGCATCGACCGCACCAGCACCTGCAGCCCGCCGATGTAGTTCGCCGGGGTCGCGAGCAGCCACCGCCCGGGACCCCCGAGCCGGGCGTGGGTGGCCGTGGCGGACGCCCGCAACGCGTCGGCGGAGAGCAGCACGCCCTTGGGCTCACCGGTGGATCCCGAGGTCGCGATGAGCACCGCCGTGCCGTCCTCGACCGGCTGGTCCGGCCGCATCGCGGCAAGCAGCCCGGCGGTCTTCGGATCGCGGCCGTCCAGGGGGAGCACCGGCTCGCCCCCGTCCAGGGCGGCGGCCACCGCCCCGGCCAGCTCGTCGATCGACTCCGGCCCCCGCAGCCACACCTCGCGCACGGCGACCTCAGTAGTAGTAGGGGAAGGCCGACCAGTCGGGGTCGCGTTTCTGCAGGAACGCGTCCCGGCCCTCGACGGCCTCGTCCTGCATGTACGCCAGCCGGGTGCTCTCCCCCGCGAAGACCTGCTGCCCGACGAGCCCGTCGTCGATGAGGTTGAACGCGTACTTCAGCATCCGCTGGGCCGTCGGCGACTTGCCGAGGACCTCCCAGCCCCACCGCAGCGCCTCGGCCTCCAGCTCGGCGTGCGGCACCACCGCGTTCACCGCACCCATCCGGTGCATCTGCTCGGCGTCGTACTCGCGGCCCAGGAAGAAGACCTCCCGCGCGAACTTCTGGCCCACCTCACGCGCCAGGTAGGCCGAGCCGAACCCGCCGTCGAACGAGCCCACGTCGGCGTCGGTCTGCTTGAACCGGGCGTGCTCGGCCGAGGCGAGCGTCAGGTCGCACACCACGTGCAGCGAGTGACCGCCGCCCGCGGCCCAGCCCGGGACCACCGCGATCACCACCTTCGGCATGAACCGGATCAGCCGCTGGACCTCGAGGATGTGCAGGCGCCCGGCCCGCGCCGGGTCGATGGTGTCGGAGGTCTCGCCGCTCGCGTACTGATACCCGGACCGACCGCGAATACGCTGGTCACCACCGGAACAGAATGCCCACCCACCGTCCTTCGGCGAGGGACCGTTCCCCGTCAGGAGGACGCAGCCGACATCCGAGCTCATCCGCGCGTGGTCGAGAGCGCGGTACAGCTCGTCGACGGTGTGCGGGCGGAAGGCGTTACGAACCTCGGGGCGATCGAACGCGACGCGGACGACGCGTTTGCCGGAGCGAGCCTCGACGGAACGGTGATAGGTGATGTCGGTGAAACCGAAACCCTCGATTTCGGTCCAGGCGGACGGGTCGAACAGCTCGGAAACGCGGGCGTCATGCACGTTTGGGAGAATAGGCCGTGTGACTGTGGTGACGGGTGACACGCCGGGCGGTGCCCGGTGAATCCGTCGACCGCGCAGGCCAAGGTCATCGTGGACGAACTCGTCCGCAACACCGTCTCGCACGTCGTGCTGTGCCCGGGCTCGCGCAACGCGCCGCTTTCGCTGGCGCTGCACGACGCCGCCGCGGCCGGGCGCCTCCAGCTGCACGTCCGCATCGACGAGCGGGGCGCCGGCTTCCTCGCGCTCGGCATCGCCGCGCGCACCGGCCGCCCGGTCGCCGTCGCGTGCACGAGCGGCACCGCGGCGGCGAACTTCCACCCGGCCGTGCTGGAAGCCGACCGGGCCGGGGTCCCGTTGATCGTGCTCACCGCCGACCGCCCGCCCGAGCTGCGCGCCGCGGGCGCGAACCAGGTCATCGACCAGCAGCGGCTGTACGGCAACGCGGTCCGGTACTTCGACGAGCTGGCCGTCGCCGAGCGGCGCGGCGGCCAGAACGCGTACTGGCGCAGCCAGATCTGCCGGGCGTGGAACGCCGCCTACGGCGAGTGGCGCTGCGGCCCGGTGCACCTGAACGTGCCGTTCCGTGAACCGCTGGTGCCCGACGGTGACAACGAGTGGTACGAGTCGCTGGAAGGCAGGCCCGGCGGCGAGCGGTGGACCGAGCTGCCCGACTTCGGTGCGCTGCCGTCGTTCGTGGTGCCGTCGGCGCGCTGCGGTCTGGTCGTCGCCTGCGACAGCGGGGTGCGCGCGGCGAGCGAATGGGGTGAGCAGCACGGCTGGCCGGTGATCTCGGAGACCGGGGGACTGGGCCTGCTCGGGTCGTCGGCGATCTCGTCCGGGGTGTGGCTGCTCGGTGCCGAGGAGTTCATCCGGCGGCACAAGCCGGAGCAGGTGCTGTGCCTGGGCCGGCCGACGGTGTTCCGCCAGATCCAGCAGCTGCTGTCCGACGCCGATGTCGAGGTGCTGCTGGTCCGGCCCGATTCGGACTGGCCGGCGCCGGCGCACAACGTGCGGCAGGTCGGGCAGTGGTTCGACTCGCCGACCAAGCCGGCCGACCCGGACTGGCTGGCCGCGTGGCAGCGTGCGGACGGCCTGGCGAACGCGGCCGTCGGCCGGGCGTTGCGGCAGGAGCAGTGGCCCAGCGGGTTGCGGCTGGCGTCCGAGCTGGTCGACGCGCTCCCGCCGGACGCGCTGCTGGTGGTGGGCTCGTCGAACCCGGCGCGGGACGTGGCGCTGGCCGGCCGCATGCGCCCGGACGTGCTGGTGCACCGCAACCGCGGGGTGGCGGGCATCGACGGCACGGTGTCCACGGCGATCGGCGCGGCGACGGTGCACCGCGGCCCGTCCTACGCCCTGCTCGGCGACCTGACGTTCCTGCACGACATCAACGGCCTCCTGGCCGGCCCGGCGAACGTCCGGCCGGACCTGACGATCGTGGTGCTCAACGACGACGGCGGCGGGATCTTCTCGCTGCTGGAGCAGGGCGCACCGGAGCACCGCGACTCGTTCGAGCACGTCTTCGGCACCCCGCACGGCGCGGATCTGGCGGCGTTGTGCGCGGGCTTCGACGTCCCGCACGTGCTCGCCGGCACGATCGACGAGTTCCACGCGGCCCTCCGGCCCGCGCCCGGGCTGCGGGTCGTCGAGGTGCAGGTGGACCGCTCGCGCCACCGCGACCTGCATGCCCGCATCCGCGCCGCGGTCTCCACCGCCCTCTCCTGACCCGCAGCCGCCCCGACGCACCAACACGCCGCCGGGAGCGGCGAACACGCTGGTGCGCGCGTGTTTGCTGGTTGGGGCGGTGTGTTTGCCCTTCCGGGTGGCGTGTTGGCTCTTGCGGGCGGTGAGTCGGCTGGTCGGCGACGCGTTTCCGGCGGCCAGCCGCTTCCCGTGGGCAGGAACCATCTTTCGGCTGTGTCCGGTGCGGAGTTTTCCGGCTAGCGTCGCCGCATGCGTTTGCGAACTCGCGCAGGCCTGGGGGCCGTGACGACCGGACTGGCGACCGTTCTGCTCGCCTCGACCGCCAGTGCCGCGCCGGCGCCCGGCGCGCCCGGCGCCGGCGATCCCTACTACCCGTACGCCGGCAACGGCGGCTACGACGTCGCGCACTACGACATCCGCCTGACCTACCAGCCCGCCACCGATGAGCTCGCCGGCACCACGACCATCCTCGCCACCACCACGCAGGAGCTCGCCAGCTTCGACCTGGACTTCGGCCTGCGGGTCAGCTCCATCCGGGTGAACAACGCGCCCGCCGCGTTCCGCGTGACCCGGCCGGGCGAGCTGGAGGTCACCCCGGTCCGGCCGCTGGCGAAGCACCAGCCCATCACCGTCGTCGTGACCTACGCCGACACACCGTCCAAGGTCGTCATCGACGGCTACACGGCCTGGAAGAAGACCCCGGACGGTGCCCTCGCCGTCGACGAGCCGCAGAACGCCCAGTGGTGGTACCCGTCCGACGACCACCCCACGGACAAGGCCACCTACGACGTGTCCGTCGAGGTGCCCGACGACGTCGCCGCCCTGTCCACCGGCACGCTCGTCCGCAAGACCAAGCAGCGGGCCGGCTGGACGCGGTGGAACTGGCGCAGCACGCAGCCGCAGAACACCTACGCCACTACTCTCGAAGTGGGCAAGTTCGAGGTGAACCAGTCCGCGACCCCGGACGGCAAGCCGTTCACCACCGCGTACGACCCGTCCGCGGGTGAGTCGCTGGCCGCGGCGAAGGCGAGTGTCGAGCGCACGCCGGAGATCGTCGGGTTCCTGGCGAGCCAGTTCGGCCCGTACCCGTTCGAGGCGGAGGGCGGCGTGGTCAGCACCGGCCTGACCTTCGCGCTCGAGGCGCAGACGCGGCCGGTGTACGGCACCAAGTTCTTCGTCCCGGGCGCGAACACCTCGGTCGTCGCGCACGAGAACGCCCACCAGTGGTTCGGCGACTCGGTGTCGCTGGGCCGGTGGAGCGACATCTGGCTCAACGAGGGCTTCGCCAGCTACGCCGAGTACCTGTGGTCGGAGCACCAGGGCGAGGGCACTGCCGCCGAGCTCGCCCAGTACGCCTACGACTCCCACCCGGCCGACGCGCCGTTCTGGCAGGTCCTGCCGGGTGACCCGGGCGTGGCCGCGCAGTTCGACGACGCGGTGTACGACCGCGGCGCGATGGCGGTGCAGGCGCTGCGCACCGCGGTGGGGGACGAGGCGTTCTTCGCCATCCTGCGCGGCTGGGTCGCGCGGCACCGGGGCGGCGACGCCCGGATCAGCGACTTCGTCGCGCTGGCCGAGCAGGTCTCCGGCAAACCGCTGCGCCAGCTGTTCCAGACGTGGCTGTTCACCGCGGGCAAACCGGCCACCGGGCCGAACGGGGCGGTGACGCTGCGCGGCGCGGCGCAGCCGGAGTCGTACCCGTCGATCGAGCGGACCCACCGGCTCCTGGCGGCCGGGGGAAGCCGTTAACCCGCACCTTCTATGCTCGGACGGGTGACGGCGAGAAGTCTGTGGTGGCTGAAGATCGGCCGTCGCTGCGTGCTCGCCGTCGGCGTCGTGATCACCGTGCTGTGCGCCGGGCTGCTGCTCGCCGCGATCCGCAACGACGAGGCGATCACCGGCCACCTGGGCACGGCGACGGCCGAGGTCGACGCGGTGGCGTGGGACCGGACGATCATCCGCTTCGAAACCCCGGACGGCATCGTGCGCATCCCGTCGAACGGGGTGCTCTACCCGAGCGGCCTGGTCGCGGGCGATCTGGTGCGCGTCGAGTACGACGCGACGGATCCGGACCTGGCGCGGGTGGCCGGCCGCACGGCGACGCTCACCCTGCTGCCGCTGGGCCTGACGGTGCTGGTCACCTGGCTGGTCGCCGGTACCGCGTCGTGGGGCATGCGGCACCGCCTGCGCCGCGCCGTACCGGCGGAACCGGAGGTCGCCGTCGTGGACGACGACGCCCCGGTCAAATCCGGCTGAATCCGACGGCCCGGGGGGCCCGATGCGCAGCGTGACCTACTCGATGGCCGTCTCGCTGGACGGCTACATCGTCGGGCCGGACGGCTCCTTCGGCTGGAGCGTCCCCACCGCGGAGGTCTTCCGCCTCGCCCTCGACGAGGTGCGCGGAGTCGGCGTGCACCTGATGGGACGGCGGCTGTACGAGACGATGCTGTTCTGGGAGACCGCCGAGCAGGAGCAGTCCCTCGATGACGCGGAGCTCGAGTTCGCCGAGATCTGGAAGGCGCTACCCAAGGTCGTCTTCTCCACCACGCTGCGGGAGGTGCGGGGCAACGCTCGCCTGGCCACCGGCGGCGTGGCGGAGGAGATCGAGCGGCTGCGGGCCGAGCCGGGGGACGGCGACATCGCGATCGGCGGCGCGACCCTCGCCGCCGAGGTGGCCGCGGCGGGCCTGATCGACGAGTACCGGGCCAGGGTCTACCCGGTGCTCCTCGGCGGTGGCGTTCCGTTCTTCCCGCAGCGCGAGCGCCGGGTGGATCTCGACCTCGTCGAGACCCGCACCTTCGGCGCGGACGTCGTCTACCTCCGCTACCGCGTGACGCGCTAGAAACCCTGCCGCGGCGGCTGGATCTGCTGCTGCGGGTACTGCTGCACCTGCGGCTGCGGGACGTAGCCGGGCTGCGGCTGCTGCTGCGGGTACCCGGCCTGCGGATAGGCCGGGTGCGGCTGTTGCGGGTACCCGGCGGGCGGCTGCGCCTGCTGCATGGCCTGGACCTGCTGCGCCTCCTGCTTGGTCAGCTTGTTCGTCATGCCGCAGAAGGTGCACACGGTGAAGTACGTCGAGCTGATCGGGAACAGCGGGATGAAGAACAGGGTGAACTTCGTCACGGCCCGGCGCAGGGCGTGCGCACTGGGGTTCTGGCAGTTCCCGCACAGGTAGGTCGCGGTGGCCAGGTCCTGGACGCTCTTGCGCCAGCCATAGATGATCATTCGTGTCGCTCCCGGTTCCGGATTCTCGTCGGATCTAGGACGCACGGATCCCGCGTTCGGTTTCCTGCCACCACGACAGGACCTCCCCGGCGACGCCGGGTGCGGCGACGAGCAGGCCGTCGGTGGGCAGCGGGCTGTCGTCGCCGCGGCGGTCCAGCACGACGGCGCCCGCCTCGATGGCCAGCGCCACCGAGCCGGCGACGTCCCATTCGTGGTAGCTGTGCAGCACCGCGGCGATCGCGTGTCCCAGCGCGACCTGCGCGATCGACAACGCCGCCGAGCCGAGCACGCGGACCCCGGCGCGCGCGGCCGCGGCGTGCTCGATGAACGAGCCCATGCCCGGCCACGGCCCCTTGCGGGCCAGCTCGGTGCACACGATCGCCCCGGCGATCCGGTCCCGTCCGGTCAGCCGGACCGGCTTGCCGTTCGCGCGGGTGCCGCGACCGCGGGCGGCGGCGTAGATCTGGGCGCGGTAGGGGTCGGCGACCACGCCGACGACCGGGCCGGACGCGTCGACCAGGGCCAGGCTGTAGGCGCACCAGGGCACGCCCGCCACGTAGTTGGCGGTGCCGTCGACCGGGTCCACCACCCAGCGGTAGGCCGCGGAGTCCGCGCCGGTGTCGGCGCCGAACTCGCCGCCGACGACCGGGATGCCGGGGAACTCGGCGGTCAGCACGCGGCGCGTGTGCCGTTCCAGGATGCGGTCGGTGTCGGTGACCCAGTCGAACGGCGAGTCCGCCACGTCCGGGTGGGCGCCGCGCCCCGCGGTCGCGGTGATCACGTCGGTGGCGTCGTTGGCCAGCCGTCCGGCGACCTCGAGCGCTCGCGACAGCAGGCCCGGCTCGACCGGGTGGGGCGGGCGGGCGGAGAGGAGGGTCACGCCAGCCGAGTGTGGCGGCGCCGGGTGTCCGGGTGGCAACACCCAGGTGAAGGGGAAAAAGCTTCGCGAAGTTCGGGCACCGTTGGCTGCCTCGTCACGCACGCTTTTCCGCCCGAACCGGACCGGCTGTCACCGTGGGACGGTGCGCGTCGCCATCGTCACCGAAAGCTTCCTCCCGCAGGTGAACGGCGTGACCAACTCCGTGTTGCGGATCGTCGAGCACCTGCTGGACACCGGTCACGACGTGCTGGTGGTCGCCCCCGGCCTGGCCGGGCCGGTGCGCTACCGGGGCGTGCCGGTGGTGCGGATCCCGGCGCTGGACCTGCCGGTGGTGAACTCGCTGCCGATCGGCCTGCCCACCCGGACGGTGCTGACCGCGCTCGCCGCGTTCGGCCCGGACGTGGTGCACCTGGCCTCGCCGTTCGTGGTCGGCGCGCGGGGGCTCGCCGCGGCCCGCCGCCTGCGGGTGCCCTCGATCGCGGTGTTCCAGACCGACATCGCCGGGTTCGCCACCGCCTACGGGCTCGGCCTGGGCGCCCGGGCGGCGTGGCGCTGGGTGCGGCGGCTGCACGCGAAGGCCGACCGGACGCTCGCGCCGTCCACCCAGTCGGTCGAGGACCTCAGGGCACACGGCGTGCCGCGCGTGCACCGCTGGGGGCGGGGGGTGGACGTCGACCGGTTCTCGCCCGCGCACGCCGATCCGGAGCTGCGCGCCCGGCTGGCCCCGGACGGGGAGCTGCTGGTCGGGTTCGTCGGGCGGCTGGCGCCGGAGAAGGAGGTCGGCAGGCTCGCGGCGCTGGCCGGGATGGCCGGGGTGCGGCTGGTGGTCGTGGGTGACGGTCCGGACCGCGAGGACTTGCAGGCCCGCCTGCCCGGCGCGGCCTTCCTCGGCGCCCGTTACGGCGCGGAGCTGTCCGCCGCCTACGCCAGCCTGGACGTGTTCGTCCACACCGGACCGCACGAGACGTTCTGCCAGGCGGTGCAGGAGGCGATGGCCTCCGGGTTGCCGGTGCTGGCGCCGGACGCGGGCGGCCCGCGGGACCTCGTCCTGCCCGGCCGCACCGGCTACCTGCTGCCACCGGACCCGGACGGGTTCGCCGAGGCGCTGGTGCGGCGGGTGCGCGACCTGCGCGATCCGGCGCTGCGCGAGCGGCTGGGCGGCAAGGCGCGCAAGGTCGTCCTGGGCCGCACGTGGCCGGCGGTGTGCGGCGAGCTGGTGCACCACTACGAGGCGGTCACCGGCCGGGTGGCGCGGGCCGCGTGAGGCCGTGCACATCGTCCAGCTGGCGAACTTCTACGGGCCCCGCTCCGGTGGCCTGCGCACCGCGCTGCACCACCTCGGCGCCGGGTACGCGGCGAGCGGCCACCGGGTGACGCTGGTCGTGCCGGGACCCCGGCACGCCGAGGAGCGGCTGCCGACCGGGGTGCGCCGGATCAGCCTGCCCGCACCGAGGATCCCCGGTACCGGTGGCTACCGCGCGGTCGACCCGTACCGGGTGCGGGCGCTGCTGTCGGCGTTGCGGCCGGACCGGCTGGAGGTGTCCGACCGGCTGACGCTGCGCGGGATGGGGGTGTGGGCGCGGCGCCACGACGTGCCGAGTGTGGTGATCTCGCACGAACGGCTGGACCGGCTGCTGGAGCAGTTCCTCGTGCCGGGGCCGTTGGCGCGCCGGGTCGCCGACGTCGCCAACCGCCGCATGGCCGGCAACTACGACACCGTCGTGTGCACCACCTCGTTCGCCCGCGAGGAGTTCGACCGGATCGGTGCCGGCAACGTCCGGCGGGTCCCGCTCGGCGTCGACCTCGCCACCTTCCGGCCCGCCCACCGCGATGCCGCGCTGCGCGGTGAGCTGGCGTCCGGTGCGGACGCCCTGCTCGTCCACTGTGGCCGGCTGTCGCCGGAGAAGCACGTGGAACGCAGCGTGGACACGGTCGCCGAGCTGACCGGGTCCGGCGCCAGGGTGCGGCTGGTGATCGCCGGGGACGGCCCGCGGCGGCGGGCGCTGGAGCGGCGGGCCCGCGGCCTGCCGGTGACGTTCCTCGGGTTCGTGTCCGACCGCACCACCGTCGCGCGGCTGCTGGCCAGCGCGGACGTCTCGCTCGCGCCCGGTCCGCACGAGACGTTCGGGCTCGCCGCGCTGGAGGCGCTCGCGTCCGGGACTCCGGTGGTGGTGTCGCGGTCGTCGGCGCTGCGGGAGATCGTCCGGCCCGGGTGCGGGGCCGCGGTGCCGGACCTGCCGCGGGCGTTCGCGACCGCCGTGACCGGACTGCTGGAACGGCCCGAGGACGTGCGGCGTGCGGCTTCCCGGGCGCGGGCGGAGGAGTTCGCCTGGCCGGCCAGCGTGCGGGGGATGTTGTCCGCGTTGTCCCCGCCACCCTGACCCGGGGGCGCGGGCACCGCGGTTAGGCTTCAGGCATGTCCCGTGCGAGCCTCGACAAAGATCCGCACGAGGTCGCCGCCATGTTCGACGGCGTCTCGGCCGGCTACGACCGGGCGAACTCGGTCATGACGTTCGGGTTCGACCGGCGGTGGCGCACGATGACATCCCGCGTGCTCGACGCGCGCCGCGGGGAGAAGGTGCTCGACCTCGCCGCCGGCACCGGGGTGTCCACCGCCGAGTACGCGCGTGGCGGCGCGTGGTGCCTCGCCGCCGACTTCTCGCTCGGCATGCTCCGCAGCGGCAAGCACCGCCGCGTCCCGATGGTCGCCGCCGACGCGCTGCACCTGCCCTTCGCCGACGACAGCTTCGACGCCGCGACGATCACCTTCGGCATCCGCAACTTCGTCGACACCCGGGCCGCGCTCGAGGAGATCGCGCGGGTGGTCAAGCCCGGCGGGCGGCTGGTGATCTGCGAGGTGTCGACGCCCACGTTCCCGCCGATCCGGTTCGTCTACCGGCGGTTCATCCTGCGGGTGATGACCCTGCTCGGCCGGTTCTCCTCGACCAACCCGCAGGCGTACTCCTACCTGGCCGAATCCATGGCCGCGTGGCACGACCAGCGCGGATTGGCGCGGATCATCGCCGACGCGGGCTGGACGAAGGTGGAGTGGCTGAACCTGACGTTCGGCGTCGTCGCCATCCACCGTGCCACGAAGCCTTCCGTAAACTCCGGGGCATGACCCAGGACGCTCAGGTAATCGTCGTCGGCGCGGGCCCGGCCGGATCCACCGTCGCGACGTACCTGGCGCGCGCCGGGCTGGACGTCCTGGTCTGCGAGAAGACGGAGTTCCCGCGCGAGAAGGTGTGTGGCGACGGCCTGACCCCGCGCGGCGTCAAGCAGCTGATCGACCTGGGCATCGACACCAGCCGCGAGGCGGGCTGGGTGCACAGCCGCGGCCTGCGGATCCGCACCGCCGAGCTGACGCTGGAGATGGACTGGCCGGAGCTGACCAGCTACCCGCCCTACGGCGTCTCGCGCACCCGGCAGGACTTCGACGACCTGCTGGCCAGGACCGCGGTCAAGGCGGGCGCCCGGCTGCTGGAGCGCACCACGGTCACCGGTGCGATCACCGACGAGCGCAGCGGCCGGGTGATCGGGGTCGAGGGCAAACAGGGTCCCGACAAGACGCCCGTCCGCTACCACGCACCGCTCGTGCTGGCGTGCGACGGTGTGTCCGCGCGGCTGGCCCGGTCGGTCGGCATCGAGACGGACGACAACCGCCCGATGGGCGTCGCGGTGCGGCGCTACTACCGGAGCCCGCGCCACGACGACCCGTTCATCGAGGGGCACCTGGAGCTGTGGGACCGCAAGGATCCGCGCAATCCGCGGCTGCTGCCCGGTTACGGCTGGGCCTTCCCGCTCGGTGACGGCACGGTGAACGTCGGGCTCGGCATGCTGTCCACGTCGAAGTCCTTCCGCAACACCGACTACCGCGCCCTCATGCGGCAGTGGCTGGACTCGACCCCGGAGGAGTGGGGCTACCGCGAGGAGAACGCGATCGGCCGGATCGGCGGCGCCGGTCTGCCGATGGGGTTCAACCGCACCCCGCACTACCGCGACGGGCTGCTCCTGCTCGGCGACGCGGGCGGCATGGTGAGCCCGTTCAACGGCGAGGGCATCTCGGCGGCGATGGAGTCGGCGCAGCTCGCGGCCGAGTTCGTGGTGCAGGCGCTGGCCCGGCCCGCGGGTTCGTCGCGGGAGCGTGCGCTGCACGGGTACCAGCTCGCGCTCAAGGAGCTGATGGGCGGCTACTACCGGCTGGGCAACGTCTTCGCGAAGGCCATCGGCAATCCGAAGGTCATGCGTGCGGCGACGAAGTACGGGTTGCGGATCAACCCGCTGATCCCGCTGATCTACAAGGGCCTGTCCGGCTGCTACGACGCCAAGGGCGGCGACGCCGTGGACCGGCTGATCGCGTTGGCCGCCCGGCTCACGCCGAGCGCCTGACGGGCGGTCCGGCTGCCGCCCGCGAGCGGCGCGACGGCGCTCTCCGCGGACGTGATCTGGGCCGCACCCGGCTCAGGTTCCGTGGGTTACGTCACACCAGTTGTGCGTTGCGTGATCGTGAAGATCCTTTTCGTGCTGGTCTCGGGCTTATGGCTCCCCACCAGGGCGTCTTTTGGTTAGGTTCGCCTTACCCGAAACACCCCGCGACAACAATGTGAGCCACGTCCTACACTGCCCCTATGCTTTGTGAACCGGTTCACAACGTCGCAGGACAGATTGTGAACAGTTTCACAAGCGGCACGTTCGCAACGGCGCGGAAAGGACGGCAAGCACCGTGCTGATGTCGCAGTCCCCGAGTCCCCTCGCGCAGGCCGCCTCGTCCCCGGGGCTGGAGATGTACCTGCCGCTGGTCCTGTTGTTCGTCCTCGCCGCGGGCTTCGCGGTGTTCTCCGTGCTGCTCGGTCCGCTGGTCGGCCCGCGCCGGTACAACCGGGCGAAGCAGATGGCCTACGAGTGCGGGATCGAGCCGTCACCGCAACCGCTGGTGGGCGGCGGCCGGATGCCGGTCGCCTACTACATCACCGCGATGTTGTTCATCCTGTTCGACATCGAAATGGTCTTCCTCTACCCGTTCGCCGTCTCGGCCGACGCGCTCGGCCTGTTCGGCGTGGTGGAGATCGTCTTGTTCGTCGCGACCGTCGGCTTCGCCTTCGCCTACGTGTGGCGTCGCGGCGGGCTCGACTGGAACTAGGGGAGGGACGTCATGGGACTCGAAGAGCAGCTCCCCAACGGCATTCTGCTGGCCAGCCTGGAGAAGCTGGTCAACTGGGCGCGCAAGAACTCGCTGTGGCCGGCCACCTTCGGGCTCGCCTGCTGCGCGATCGAGATGATGACCGTCGGTGGCTCGCGCTACGACATCGCCCGGTTCGGCATGGAGCGGTTCAGCGCGACCCCGCGGCAGGCCGACCTGATGATCGTCGCCGGCCGCGTCACGCAGAAGATGGCGCCGGTCCTGCGGCAGATCTACGACCAGATGGCCGAGCCGAAGTGGGTGCTGGCCATGGGCGTGTGCGCCTCCTCGGGCGGCATGTTCAACAACTACGCGGTCGTGCAGGGCGTCGACCACATCGTCCCGGTCGACATGTATCTGCCCGGCTGCCCGCCGCGGCCGGAGATGCTGCTCGACGCGATCCTCAAGCTGCACGCCAAGATCGCCGACGAGCCGCTCGGACCGCGCCGCGCCGCGCTCAAGGCCGGGCAGCAGACCGAGCTGATCCCCTCGTCGATCAAGTACGCGAAGAAGTGATGCGGCATGGCTGAAGAAACCCCCGAGGCCGGCGGCGAGCAGTCCAGCGCCCAGCGACCGGACACCGGACTGGAGCCGCGCGGGCCGCGCCCGGCGCAGCCGATCGTCGCCGGGCGCGAGCGCCGGGGCATGTTCGGTGTCCGCGACAGCGGTGACACCTCCGGCTACGGCGGCCTGCGGCTGCCGGCCTACCTGCCGCCACCCGCGGAACGGCCCTACGGTGGCTGGTTCGACGAGTTCGCCGACCAGTTCTTCGCCGCGCTGGCCGAGAACGACGTGCCGGCCGAGGCGGTGCACCAGGTGACCGTCGACCGCGGCGAGATCACGCTCTACGTGGCCCGCGAGCACCTGGTGGCGATGTGCCGCATCCTGCGGGACGACGCCGGGCTGCGGTTCGAACTGTGCAGTTCGGTCTCCGGCGTGGACTACGGGCCGGACGTGCCGCAGCGGCTGCACTCGGTGTACCACCTGACGTCGATGACCTACCGGCGGCGCATCCGGCTGGAGGTCGCGGTGGACCTGGACGATCCGCACCTGCCGTCCATTGTGGAGGTCTACCCGACGGCAGACTGGCAGGAGCGCGAGGCCTATGACCTGTTCGGCATCGTCTACGACGGTCACCCGGCCCTGACGCGGATCCTGATGCCGGACGACTGGGACGGTCACCCGCAGCGCAAGGACTACCCGCTCGGCGGGATCCCGGTGGAGTACAAGGGCGCGGAGATCCCGCCCCCCGATCAGCGGAGGTCGTACTCGTGACCACCCGAAGGCGACAACGAGCACAGCGGGGAGGTGTCCAGGCATGACCACGGAACGGCTCTCGGACGTCAGCACCGGCACGGACACGTCCGTGCCGGGCAGCGACAGCACGGACAACACGGACAGCGCCACCGGCTACGCCGAATCCCGGGACACCACCGAAGGCCGCATCTACCACGTCAGCGGCGGCGACTGGGACGACGTGCTGGAGGACGCCCAGCACGACGAGCGGATCGTCATCAACATGGGCCCGCAGCACCCGTCGACCCACGGCGTGCTCCGGCTCGTGCTCGAGCTGGAGGGCGAGACCGTCACCCAGCTGCGCTCGGTCATCGGCTACCTGCACACCGGCATCGAGAAGAACTGCGAGTACCGGACCTGGACCCAGGGCGTCACGTTCGTGACCCGCATGGACTACCTGTCCCCGCTGTTCAACGAGCTGGGCTACTGCCTCGGTGTGGAGAAGCTGCTCGGCATCCAGGCGCCGCGCCGGGCCGAGCTGATCCGCGTCCTGCTGTGCGAGATCAACCGCATCGGCTCGCACCTGGTCTACATCGCCACCGGCGGCATGGAGCTGGGCGCCACCACCGCGATGACGTTCGGGTTCCGCGAGCGCGAGGAAGTGCTGCACCTGCTGGAATACCTGACCGGGCTGCGCATGAACCACGCGTTCATCCGTCCCGGCGGGATCGCGCAGGACCTGCCGGCCGACTGGCGGGAGAAGGTCGGCGAGTTCGTCAAGGTGATGGACGAGCGCCTGCCCCAGTACGACAAGCTGTTCACCGGCCAGCCGATCTGGCGCAACCGCCTCAAGGGCGTTGGCTACCTGCCGGTGGACGCGTGCCTCGCGCTCGGTGTCACCGGCCCGGTGCTGCGGTCCGCGGGCCTGCCCTGGGACCTGCGCAAGATCGAGCCGTACTCGCGCTACGACGAGTTCGAGTTCGACGTGCCGACCTCGACGGACGCCGACTGCTGGGGCCGTTACCTGTGCCGGGTCGAGGAGATGCACCAGTCGCTGCGGATCATCCGGCAGTGCCTGAAGAAGATCGAGCCGGGCCCGGTGATGGTGGAGGACCGCAAGATCGCGTGGCCGGCGCAACTGTCGATCTCCAGCGACGGCATGGGCAACTCGCTCGAACACGTCCGCAAGATCATGGGTCAGTCGATGGAGTCGCTGATCCACCACTTCAAGCTCGTCACCGAGGGCTTCAAGGTGCCGCCGGGGCAGGTGTACTCGCCGATCGAGTCGCCGCGCGGCGAGCTGGGCTTCCACCTCGTCTCCGACGGCGGCACCCGCCCGGTGCGCGTGCACGTCCGGGAACCGAGTTTCGTCAACCTGCAGGCCCTGCCGGCGATGTCAGAGGGCGGCCTGGTGGCGGACGTGATCGCGGCGGTCGCGTCCGTGGACCCGGTCATGGGAGGAGTGGACCGTTGAAGACACAGCCCACAGCACCGGTTTTCGACGCGGACACGGTGGCCAGGGCGCGGGAGCTGATGGCCAGGTACCCGCAGTCCCGGTCGGCGCTGCTACCGATGCTGCACCTCGTCCAGTCGGTGCAGGGGTTCGTCAGCCAGGAGGGCGTGACGTTCTGCGCGCAGCAGCTGGGTCTGTCCGAGGCCGAGGTCAGCGCGGTCGTCACCTTCTACACGATGTACAAGCGCAGGCCGTGCGGCGAGCACCTGGTGAGCGTGTGCACCAACACGTTGTGCGCGGCGCTGGGCGGCGACGCGATCTACCGCACCCTGCAGGAACACCTCGGCGAGGACGGGAAACCGCTGGGGCACGAGGAAACCGCGGGCACCCCGGGTGAGCCGGGGTCGATCACGCTGGAGCACGCCGAGTGCCTGGCCGCCTGCGACCTCGCGCCCGTGCTCCAGGTCAACTACGAGTACTACGACAAGCAGACCCCGGACAGCGCGGTCGAACTCGTGGACGCGTTGCGGCGCGGGGAGAAGCCGCAGCCCTCGCGCGGCGCCCCGCTCGGCGATTTCAAGAGCGCGGAGCTCCAGCTCGCCGGGTTCTTCCCGGAGGACGAGGAGAACTACCGGTCGCAGGTGGACGGACCGTCCCAGGCGCCGGAAACCCTGAGGGGCGCGCGGATCGCGCAGGAACGGGGCTGGACCGCCCCGGTCATGGCGGACGACGTGCCGTTGCCGGAGGTGGAGGCGAAATGACCGACCCGCTGACGCCGGTGCTGACCAAGCGCTGGCTCTCGCCCAACTCCTGGCGCCTGTCCACCTACGAACAGCTGGAGGGCTACACCGCGCTGCGCAAGGCGCTGCGCGGCACGCCCGAGCAGCTCGTGCAGCTGATCAAGGACTCCGGCCTGCGCGGCCGCGGCGGTGCGGGCTTCCCGGCGGGCGTGAAGTGGTCGTTCATGCCACCGAACGAGGACAAGCCGCATTATCTAGTCATCAACGCCGACGAGGGCGAGCCGGGGACCTGCAAGGACATCCCGCTGATGATGGCCGATCCGCACTCGCTGGTCGAAGGCTGCATCATCGCCGCCTACGCGATGCGCTCGCACCACTGCTTCATCTACGTGCGCGGCGAGGCGCTGCACCCGTACCGGCGGCTCAACGCGGCCGTGCGCGAGGCGTACCGGGCCGGGTACCTGGGCACGGACATCCTCGGGTCCGGGTTCCACCTGGACATCACAGTGCACGCCGGGGCAGGCGCCTACATCTGCGGTGAGGAGACCGCGCTGCTCGACTCGCTCGAGGGCCGCCGCGGCCAGCCGCGGCTCAAGCCGCCGTTCCCCGCGGCGGCCGGTCTCTACGCGGCGCCGACCACGGTGAACAACGTCGAGACCATCGCGAGCGTCCCGTTCATCGTCAACGGCGGTGCCGACTGGTTCCGCAAGATGGGCCGGGAGAAGTCGCCGGGCCCGAAGATCTATTCGATCTCCGGGCACGTGGAGAACCCGGGCCAGTACGAGGCGCCGCTCGGCACCACGCTGCGCCAGCTGCTGGAGCTCGCGGGCGGCATGAAGGACGGCATCCCGCTCAAATTCTGGACGCCGGGCGGCTCGTCCACCCCGATGTTCACCGCCGAGCACCTGGACATCCCCCTCGACTTCGAGGGCGCCGCGGAGGCCGGGTCGATGCTGGGCACCACCGCGGTGCAGGTGTTCAACGAGACGGTGTCCGTGCCGTGGGCGGTGATGAAGTGGACGCAGTTCTACGAGCACGAGTCGTGCGGCAAGTGCACGCCCTGCCGCGAGGGCACGTACTGGCTGGCGCAGATCCTGGAGCGGATGGTCGACGGGCGGGGCACCGCCGAGGACATCGACACGCTGCTGGACGTCTGCGACAACATCCTCGGCCGCTCGTTCTGCGCCCTCGGTGACGGCGCGGTCAGCCCGATCACCAGCGGCATCAAGTACTTCCGCGACGAGTTCCTCGCCCTGTGCGAGAGCAACAAGCGCGAGTTGGTGGGAGCACAGGCATGACGATCGCGCCGGAAAACCCCGGGACCGAGACGCCGGTCCCCGAAGGTCACGTCAAGCTGACGATCGACGGTGAGGAGGTCATCGCGCCGAAGGGCGAGCTGCTGATCCGCACCGCCGAGCGGCTCGGCACCGTGATCCCGCGGTTCTGCGACCACCCCTTGCTGGACCCGGCAGGCGCCTGCCGCCAGTGCCTGGTCGAGGTGGAGATGGGCGGCCGGCCGATGCCGAAACCGCAGGCCTCGTGCACGATGACGGTCGCCGACGGGATGGTCGTCAAGACCCAGCTGACCTCCCCGGTCGCGGACAAGGCCCAGCAGGGCGTGATGGAGCTGCTGCTCATCAACCACCCGCTGGACTGCCCGGTGTGCGACAAGGGCGGCGAGTGCCCGCTGCAGAACCAGGCGATGGCACACGGCCGCGCCGACTCCCGGTTCCGCGACACCAAGCGCACGTTCCCGAAGCCGCTGCCGATCTCCACCCAGGTGCTGCTCGACCGTGAGCGGTGCGTGCTGTGCCAGCGGTGCACGCGGTTCTCCGCGCAGATCGCCGGGGATCCGTTCATCGACCTGCTGGAGCGCGGCGCGCACCAGCAGATCGGCACGGCTGAAACGGCGGACGTGCTCGACCTGGCTTCGCGGACCTCGTCGGGCGCGCCGTTCCAGTCGTACTTCTCCGGCAACACCATCCAGATCTGCCCGGTCGGCGCGCTGACCAGCGCGCAGTACCGCTTCCGGTCCCGGCCGTTCGACCTGGTGTCGGCGCCCAGCGTGTGCGAGCACTGCTCCTCCGGCTGCGCCGAGCGCACCGACTACCGGCGCGGCAAGGTGATGCGCAAGCTGGCGGCCAACGACCCGGACGTCAACGAGGAGTGGATCTGCGACAAGGGCCGGTTCGCCTTCCGGTACGCCACCGCGGCCGACCGGATCCGGCGGCCGCTGGTGCGGGACGCCTCCGGTGAGCTGCGGGAGGCGCCGTGGACCGAGGCACTCCGGATCGCCGCGGAGGGGCTGGCCAGGGCCCGGGACAACCGCGGCGCCGCGGTGCTCGCGGGTGGCCGGCTGACGCTGGAGGACGCCTACGCCTACGCGAAGTTCGCCCGGGTCGCCTTGCACACCAACGACATCGACTTCCGGGCGCGGGCGCATTCGCCGGAGGAGCTGGAGTTCCTCGCCGCCGAGGTGGTCGGTACGACGCCGGAGGAGGGCGTCACGTTCGGCGCGATCGAGAACGCCCCGACCGTGCTGTGCGTGGCGTTCGAACCCGAGGAGGAGGCGCCGATCGTCTTCCTCCGGCTGCGCAAGGCCGCCCGGAAGAAGCGGGCCCGGGTCGTCCACTTGGGACAGTGGACCACGCCCTCGGTGCGCAAGACCTCCGGCGAGCTGCTGGCCTGCGTGCCCGGCACGGAGGCCGCGGCGCTGGACGGGATCCCCGAGCACGCGCCGGACGTCGAGGCGGCGCTGGGCGCGGACGGCGCGGTCGTGCTGGTCGGGGAACGGGCGGCCGAGGTGCCCGGCCTGTTCGCCGCGGTGCGCCGGCTGGCCGCGCGGACCGGCGCGAAGGTCGCCTGGATCCCGCGCCGGGCCGGCGAACGCGGCGCGCTCGAGGCGGGTGCGGCGCCGACGCTGCTGCCCGGCGGCCGCCCGGTGACCGACGAGGCCGCGCGGGCCGAGGTCGAGGCGGTCTGGGGTGCGCCCGTGCCGGCCGAACCGGGCCGTGACACCAACGACATCATCGGCGCGCTGGCCGGCGGTTACCTGTCCGGTGTGGTCGTCGGCGGGGTCGACCTGGACGACCTGCCGGATCCGGCGCTGGCCCGGCAGGCGCTGGGGAGAGCGGAGTTCGTGGTGAGCCTGGAGATGCGGCCGAGCACCGTCACCGAGCACGCCGACGTGGTCCTGCCCATCGCGCCGGTCGTCGAGAAGTCCGGCAGCTTCGTCAACTGGGAGGGCCGCCGCCGCGAGTTCGACACGACCCTCGAAGGCACCGGAGCCCTGCCGGACTGCCGGGTGCTGGACACGCTCGCCGTCGAGATGGACGCCGACCTGTTCACCCAGACCCCGGCGGCCGCACGCGGAGACTTCGCCCGGCTGGGCTCGTCGAACGCCGTGCACGGCAAGTTCTGGGAGTCCGGCGCGCCGCGCGCCGCCGGGCACGCCGGTCCCGGGCAGGCGCGGCTGGCGAGCTGGCGGCAGCTGTTGGACGAGGGTTCGCTGCAGGCGGAGGAACCGAATCTCGCCGGGACCGCCCGCGCCGTGGTGGCCCGCGTATCGGCCCGCACCGCGGCGCGCCTCGGCGACGAGGTGACCGTCTCCACGGGCCGCGGCGCGATCACGCTGCCCGTCGAGATCGCCGACCTGCCCGACGACGTCGTGTGGCTGCCGGGCAACTCGGACGGCTCACGGGTGCGCAAGACGCTCGGCGCCGGGCACGGGGCGGTCGTGAACATCGAGGGAGCGCGCTGATGTCTGCGTTACTGGCCCAGGTTCCCGAGCAGATGACCCGGGCGCAGCTGCTGGCGGACGACCCGTGGTGGCTGGTCCTGCTCAAGACGGTCGTGATCCTGCTGATCGGTCCGCTGCTGACGGTGTTCCTCATCGTGTGGGAGCGCAAGGCGATCGGCCGGATGCAGAACCGGCCCGGCCCGAACCGCGTCGGCCCAGGTGGCTACTTCCAGTCCCTCGCGGACGCGATCAAGCTGCCGTTCAAGGAACAGATCATCCCGGACGGCGCCGACCGCAAGGTCTACTTCCTCGCCCCGGTGCTGTCCGCGGTACCGGCCCTGATCGCGCTGGCGGCCATCCCGTTCGGGCCGCAGGTGTCGATCTTCGGCGAGCAGACCGTGCTGCAGCTGGTCGACCTGCCGGTCGGGGTGCTGGTCATCCTGGCCTGCTCGTCGGTCGGGGTGTACGGGATCGTGCTGGCCGGGTGGTCGTCCGGGTCGCCGTACCCGCTGCTCGGCGGGTTGCGGTCGGCGGCGCAGGTGATCTCCTACGAGATCGCGATGGGCCTGTCGATCGTCGGCGTGGTGCTGTATTCGCAGTCGATGTCGACCGGCGACATCGTGCACGCGCAGGCCGGGGGCTGGTACTTCTACCTGCTGCTGCCGAGTTTCGCGATCTACCTGATCTCGATGGTCGGGGAGACGAACCGCGCGCCGTTCGACCTGCCGGAGGCGGAGTCGGAGCTGGTCGGCGGGTTCCACACCGAGTACTCGTCGATGAAGTTCGCGATGTTCTTCCTCGCCGAGTACGTGAACATGGTGATCGTGTCGGCGTTCGCGACGACGCTGTTCCTGGGCGGCTGGATGTTCCCGTTCGTCGGGCTCGACTCGCCGCTGAACCGGGGCTGGCTGCCGTTGATCTGGTTCACGATCAAGCTGTTCGCGCTGTTGTTCGGGTTCATCTGGCTGCGCGGCACGCTGCCGCGGTTCCGGTACGACCAGTTCATGAAGCTGGGCTGGAAGGTCCTGGTGCCGGCGAACCTGGTGTGGATCCTGATCATCACGACGATCCGCGCCATCCGGAACAACGGTGGCCTGACGACCGCTCAGATCCTGATCGGCGGTGCGATCGTCGTGGTCGTCGCGGTCGCGATCGCGCTGCTGGTGCCGGAGAAGAAGCAGGCCGGTGGCGATTCGGTGCCGGTCACCGGCGGTGGTTTCCCGTTGCCGCCGCTGGACCTGCGCGTGCCCGATGTGCCCGAACGGGGCGCGGGGAAGCGCGGGCGCCGGGTCGCCGGCCGGACTTCGGAGCCCGCGCAGGTGGGCGCCGGGAAGGAGGGTTCCGATGGGACTGTTTGACCCCATCAAGGGTTTCGGCGTCACTTTCGGCACGATGTTCAAGAAGGTGGCGACGGAGGAGTACCCGGAGATCGGTGCCCCGGCCGCGCCGCGCTACCACGGCCGGCACCAGCTCAACCGGCATCCGGACGGGCTGGAGAAGTGCGTCGGCTGCGAGTTGTGCGCGTGGGCGTGCCCGGCGGACGCGATCTTCGTCGAGGGCGGTGACAACACCGAGGACGCGCGCTACTCGCCCGGTGAGCGGTACGGCAAGGACTACCAGATCAACTACCTGCGGTGCATCGGCTGCGGCCTGTGCATCGAAGCCTGCCCGACGCGCAGCCTGACGATGATCAACTTCTACGAGCTGGCCGACGACGACCGCCAGAAGCTGATCTGGACCAAGGAGGACCTGCTGGCGCCGCTCCTGCCGGGCATGGAGCAACCGCCGCACCCGATGCGCCTGGGCGACAACGAGCAGGACTACTACGTGCACGGCCCGGAACTGGCCCGCGGCCGCGGAGTCCCGGCCGGCGAGACCGTGGAAACCTCCCGCGAGGAGGCGATCCAATGAGGACACCGACACCCCGGTCACCCCACCCCTCGTGCCGCGACACCGCGCGAGCCGTTCCCGAGGAGGTGCGGTGATGGTGCTGGCACAGGCCGCGCAAACGGTCTCCACCGGCGAGGCCGTCGCGTTCTGGATCCTCGGTCCGATCGCTCTCCTGGGCGCGCTCGGACTGATCTTCGCGCGCAACGCGGTGCACTCGGCGCTGTTCCTGGCCCTCACGATGTTCTCGCTGGGCATCCTCTACATGGTCCAGCAGGCACCGTTCCTCGGGTTCACCCAGATCATCGTCTACACCGGCGCGATCATGATGCTGTTCCTGTTCGTGCTGATGCTCGTCGGGCGGGAGAGTTCCGACTCGGTCGTCGAGGTGCTGCGCGGGCAGCGCCTGTGGGGTGGCATCCTCGGCATCGGCATCGCCGGGCTGCTGGCCACCGCGCTCACCCGGGCGCTCGCCAACGCCACCCCGGCCCCCGCGCCGAACGGCACGCCGGGCGGGCTCGGCCGGCTGATCTTCACCGACTTCCTGTTCCCGTTCGAGCTCACCTCGGCGCTGCTGATCACCGCCGCCCTCGGGGCGATGGTGCTGGCCTTCACCGAGAAACGCGGCCACCGCACACAGAAGGAACTGGTCGAGGCCCGGTTCCGCGGCGAGTACGAGCGCATCTCGCCCAAGCCCGGGCCGGGCGTGTTCGCCACCTCCCACTCGGTCACGACGCCCGCGATCCTGCCGGACGGCTCCGTCGCGCCCGAGTCGCTGTCCACGATCATCGAGTCCACACCCACCGCCCGGCTCGAAGCCGAGCGAAAGCAGGTCGAGGGCACCGAGCCGGAGCCCGGCGCCCACGCACTGGTCGGGAAGGGTGACGAGGAATGACCCCCACCTACTACCTGCTCCTTTCGGCCCTGTTGTTCGCCATCGGCGCGGTCGGCGTGCTGGTGCGGCGCAACGCCATCGTCGTGTTCATGTGCATCGAGCTGATGCTCAACGCCGTGAACCTGTCCCTGGTCACGTTCTCCCGCATCAACGGCGGGCTGCACGGCCAGGTGATGGCGTTCTTCGTGATGGTCGTCGCCGCCGCCGAGGTGGTCGTCGGCCTGGCGATCATCATGGCCATCTTCCGCACCCGCCGGTCGGCGTCGGTCGACGACACCAACCTGCTCAAGTACTGAGAGGGCTACTCAGTGATCGCATCATCGTGGCTGCTGGTCGCGTTCCCGGCCCTCGGCGCGCTCGTCCTGCTGGCCGGGGGCAGGCGCACCGACGGATGGGGACACCTGCTCGGCTGCGCGACCGTCATCGCGTCGTTCGTGTACGGCCTGGTGCTGTTCTTCGGCAGCGACGGGCACGTGACCGACACCCGGATGTTCACCTGGATCGGGGTCGGCTCCCTGCAGATCGACTTCGGACTGCGGATCGACGCGCTGTCACTCGTGTTCGTCCTGCTGATCACCGGGGTCGGTGCGCTGATCCACATCTACTCGATCGGCTACATGAAAGAGGACCGCGACCGCCGTCGCTTTTTCGGCTACCTGAACCTGTTCGTGGCCTCCATGCTGGTTCTGGTGCTGGGCAACAACTTCGTGACGCTCTACCTCGGCTGGGAGGGTGTCGGCCTGGCGTCGTACCTGCTGATCGGCTGGTACTCGGACCGCCCGTCCGCCGCGACCGCGGCGAAGAAGGCGTTCCTGATGAACCGCGTCGGTGACGTCGGGCTCGCGCTGGCGATCTTCCTGATGTTCAAGTACCTCGGCACGGTCACCTACGCCGGCGTGTTCGCCCGCATCGGCGACGCGCCGCCCGCGGTGATCACCGCGATCGCGATCCTGCTGCTGCTCGGTGCGTGCGGCAAGTCCGGTCAGTTCCCGCTCCAGGCGTGGCTCCCGGACGCGATGGAGGGCCCCACCCCGGTGTCCGCCCTGATCCACGCCGCCACGATGGTCACCGCCGGTGTGTACCTGGTCGCGCGGGCCAACCCGATCTACAACGAGACCGAGGCGGGACGCCTGATCGTCACCCTCGTCGGCGCGGTCACGCTGCTGATCGGGTGTGTCATCGGCTGCGCCTACGACGACATCAAGAAGGTGCTCGCGTACTCGACCGTCAGCCAGATCGGCTACATGATGCTCGCCGTCGGGCTCGGGCCGTTCGGCTACGCGCTGGGCATCATGCACCTGCTCACGCACGGCTTCTTCAAGGCCGGGCTGTTCCTCGGCGCCGGGTCGGTCATGCACGGCATGCGCGACGAGGTCGACATGCGCAGGTTCGGCGGCCTGTACCGGCACATGCCGATCACGTTCGTCACCTTCGGGCTCGGTTACCTGGCGCTCATCGGTTTCCCCTTCCTGTCCGGCTACTTCTCCAAGGACGCGATCATCGAGGCCGCGTTCGGCCAGGAGGGCTGGCGCGGCTGGGTGTTCGGTCTCGCCGCGATGCTCGGCGCCGCGCTGACCGCCTTCTACATGACCCGGCTGATGCTGCTCACCTTCTTCGGCAAGGAACGCTGGCGCGACCTGCGCACCGCCGAGGGCGAGGAGTACCACCCGCACGAGTCGCCGCCGGTGATGACCGCGCCGATGATCGTGCTGGCCATCGGTTCGGTCGGCGCGGGCGCGTTCTTCGCCCTCGGCGACCGGCTGTCGAACTGGCTCGCCCCCGCACTCGGTGAGCTCGGTGAGGCCGGGCACACCGCGATCCCGCACTCGCTCATCCCGTGGATCACGGTCGTGCTCTCCGCGCTCGGCGTGCTGGTCGCCTGGCTCGTCGTCGGCCGCCGCGACACCCCGGTCGAGCGGCCCGAGAACGTCTCGGCCGTCGTCAAGGCGGCCCGCAAGGACCTCTACGGCAACGCGCTGAACGAGGCGCTGGTGGCGACCCCGGGCATGTGGCTCACCCGGTTCTCGGTCTACCTCGACAGCCGGGGCGTCGACGGTGCGGTCAACGGCCTCGCCGCCGCGCTCGGCGGCGGATCCGGGCGGCTGCGCAGGCTGCAGACCGGGTTCGTCCGCTCCTACGCCCTGTCGATGCTGGCCGGCTCGTTCGTCCTCGTCGCCGCACTGCTGATGGTGAGGTTCTCATGACCTGGGTACTGGCCCTCATCCTCTGGCCGCTGGCCGGCGCGTGCGTGGTCACCGGGCTGCGCCGCAACGACCGGCTCGCCACCGTCACCGCCGTGGTGTTCTCCCTCGTCGAGCTGGCGATGATCATCCCGACGTGGGCGACGTACCACCCCGGTGGCCCCCGTCTGCAGCACACCAGCTCGATGGACTGGATCCCGAGCTTCGGCGTGCACATCTCCTTCGGGATCGACGGCATCGCCCTGGTGATGATCGCCGTGATCGCCTTCCTGGTGCCGATCGTCATCGGCGCGCTCGGCACGGCGGACAAGCTGCCGCAGGACCGCAGCGCGGGTGGCTTCCTCGCGTTGATCCTGGTGCAGGAAGCCATCACCATCGCGGTGTTCGCCGCGACCGACGTGTTCCTGTTCTACGTGCTGTTCGAGATCATGCTGATCCCGATGTACTTCCTCATCGGCGGCTACGGCGGTGCGAACCGGCAGTACGCGGCGGTCAAGTTCTTCCTGTACTCCTTTCTCGGCGGTCTGATCATGCTGGCCTCGGCGATCGGGGCCTACTCGCTCGCCGCCGACAAGCTGGGGCACGGCACCTTCGACTGGGCCACGCTGGTGACGGTGGTCCGGGACGCGCCGGCGAGCACCCAGATCTGGTTGTTCCTCGGGTTCTTCCTGGCGTTCGCGATCAAGGCGCCGCTCGTGCCGTTCCACACCTGGCTCCCCGACGCGGCGGGTGAGGCACCCATCGGCGTCGCCGTGCTGCTGGTCGGTGTGCTGGACAAGGTCGGCACGTTCGGGTTCCTGCGCTACTGCCTGCCGATGTTCCCGCAGGCCAGCAAGGACCTGGCACCGCTGGTGCTGGTGCTCGCCGTGATCGGGGTGCTCTACGGCTCGATCCTCGCCGCCGGGCAGCAGGACATGAAGCGCTTCGTCGCCTACGTCTCCATCGCCCACTTCGGGTTCATCGCCCTGGGCATCTTCGCCTTCACCCAGCAGGCGACCGTCGGTGCGGTCACCTACATGCTCAACCACAGCCTCGCGACCGGCATGCTGATCGTGGTGCTGGGCCTGGTGATCGCCCGCGGCGGTTCCACCCGGATCTCCGACTACGGCGGGATGTACAAGCTCACCCCGTTGCTGGGCGGCATGCTGCTCATCGCCGGTCTGTCCACTTTGTCCCTCCCCGGTACCAACTCGTTCGTCAGTGAGTTCCTGGTGCTGCTGGGCGCGTTCGAGACCCAGCCGGTGTACTCGATCCTCGCCACCGTCGGCATGGTGCTCGCCGCGGCGTACGTGCTCTGGCTGTACCAGCGCCTGATGAACGGTCCGGTGCGGGGGACCGCGCTGGTCGGCGCCGGAGGCGGCCCGGGCGCCGCCATCGCCCCGGAGCTGGGCGCCCGGCGGACCATCCGGGACCTCGGCGGCCGGGAGCTGGCGATCCTGGTGCCGATGGCCGTGCTGGTCATCGGCCTCGGCTTCTACCCCCAACCCGTGCTGGACACGGTGACCCCGTCGGTCGACGCGACGCTTTCCGCACTCAACGGAGGCCAGTGAAATGCCCGGGATTCTGGCCCAGCAGGGGCACATCTCCGCACCCCACATCGACTACGGCGCGATTCTGCCGGTGCTGATCGTGCTCGGCGCGGCGTGCGTCAGCGTGCTGTTCGAGGCGTTCCTGCCCCGGCACCTGCGGTGGCCGTCGCAGGTGCTGCTCAGCCTCGCCGGGCTCGCCGCCGCCGGGATCGCGCTCGCGGTGTACGTCAGCGGCTCGCCCGTTCAGGGTCTCACCACGCTCAGCGGTGCCGTGTCGGTCGACAAGCCGGCGCTGTTCCTGTGGGGCACGCTGCTCGCGCTCGCGCTGCCCGCGATCCTGCTGATCGCGGACCGTTCGGTCGAGCCCGGCGGGGCGTTCGTCGCGCAGGCCGCGATCCGGCCGGGCACCGTGCAGGACCGGGCCCAGGTCGGCTCCACCGGGATGCAGACCGAGGTCTTCCCGCTGGCGCTGTTCGCGCTGGGCGGGATGATGACGTTCTGCGCGGCCAACGACCTGCTCACCATGTTCATCGCGCTCGAGGTGCTGAGCCTGCCGCTGTACCTGATGTGCGGCCTGGCCCGGCGCCGGCGCCTGCTGTCGCAAGAGGCGGCGGTCAAGTACTTCCTCCTCGGGGCGTTCTCGTCGGCGTTCTTCCTCTACGGGCTCGCATTGCTGTACGGCTACGCGGGTTCGGTGAAGCTGGCCGACATCGCCGGCGCGGCGGCCGGCTCGGATCGTTCGGACTTGCTGCTGTTCGCGGGCATGGGTCTCCTCGTGGTCGGGTTGTTGTTCAAGGGCTCGGTCGGCCCGTTCCACACCTGGACGCCGGACGTCTACCAGGGCGCGCCGACCCCGGTCACCGCCTTCATGGCGGCCTGCACGAAGGTCGCCGCGTTCGGCGGCATCCTGCGGGTGCTCACCGTCGGTTTCGAGTCGACCAGCTGGGAGTGGCGCGGCGTGTTGTGGGCGGTCGCGATCATCTCGATGGCGGTCGGCGCCGTGCTCGGCCTGACCCAGACCGACGTCAAGCGCATGATCGCCTACTCGTCCATCGCGCACGCCGGCTTCCTGCTCGTCGGCGTGCTCGCGATGACCGGCCAGGGCCTGTCCGGAACGCTGTTCTACCTGCTGGCCTACGGCTTCACCACGCTCGCCGCGTTCGGGGTGGTCTCCCTCGTGCGCGACGCCAAGGGCGAGGCCACGCACCTGTCCGCGTGGGCCGGCCTGGCCAAGCGGTCGCCCGTGCTGGCGGGGGTGTTCACCTTCCTCCTCCTCGCTCTGGCCGGGATCCCGCTGACCAGCGGGTTCGTCGGCAAGTTCGTCGTGTTCTCGGCGGCACTGCGGGACGGCATGGCGCCCCTGGTGGTGATCGCGCTGGTGTTCAGCGCCGTCGCGGCGTTCTTCTACCTGCGGGTGGTCGTGCTCATGTACTTCTCTAAGCCGGCCCCCGACGGGCCCACCGTGACGGTGCCGGGCGCGTTCACCACCGCGGCGATCACGCTCGGCGTGATCATCACGCTGCTGCTCGGGGTCGCCCCCGCGTTCGCGCTCGACTGGGCGGGGGCAGGGGCCTTCGCGTTCTGAGGCAGCGCCACCGGAAGTGCCCTCCGCCCATCCGGGCCGGAGGGCACTGGCGTGTCCGGGGTCAAGGGGAATCCAGCGCGTGCACCACGTCGCCGTAGGAACAGGTGTGCCGGTGGACTCCGCCGCAACGGCAGGGGTTGTCCTGCGCCACCCGGATCAGCTTGCGGAGGTGGCGCTGGGCGAGGCCGTGCTGGCGGGCGTCGTCGAAGGCCGGCCGGGTGGCCTGGTTGCTGGTGCGGCGGCGGGAAATGGTTTGTCCGGTCATGTCTCGAGCGTGCCCGGTGAAGCCGCGGCGTGGGAAACAGAACCACATTCTGTGGATGGCTCAGCGGCATGTGGACAAAGCCGGGGAATTTCGCCGCCTGACACCGATTCTGTCGGACCCGGGTGCTAGCCGAGCGCACCGGTTCCGCCGCGCGCGGCTCAAGCAGCCGCGATCGGTGACGCCCGCGCGTACTCGGCCCCGCCCCAGCTCGTCACCGGTGTCAACCCGGTCGAGGCGAGTGCGATGAGGACGATCCCCCCGGTAGTCGACGCGTGGCCGCGCCGTGGCCCGGACCGCCGGCCGCGCAACGCGGCCCCGACCAGCACCAAGACCGGAGCGGACGGTCACCGAGCACGCCCGGCGCCAGCCGGACGGTGTTGCGGCGAACATTGGTGCTGGTCAGGGCGATCCGCGGGCCGCCTCACCCGATGGTGTGGAGCCGGTTGTCACCGGCATCACCGGGACGGTTCGCAATGGGCCCACAGACGCCCCGGAGCCAGCCATTACGCTGGTGAGGACCGGTCATGCAAGTGCGGAGAGGGCGGACAACGTGTCAGTGCGGCACCGGGGTAGCACGATCGAGGAGCTGCGCGGGAGCGTGGGCCTGCAGATCGCCGATGAGCAGCTGCTGCGCACGCTGGCCGCCGGCCTCGATGACGTCGAGAAGCTGCTGCGCGACACCGCCCGCAGCGAGGTGCGCGCCGTCCACGACGCCGCATCGCACCTGGTCGAGGCCGGTGGCAAACGCTTCCGTCCGCTGATGACCCTGCTCGCCGGCGAGTTCGGCGAGGGCAACCACCAAGACGTCGTGATCGCCGCCGCCGCCGTCGAACTGGTGCACCTGGCCACGCTGTACCACGACGACGTCATGGACGAGGCGACGATGCGCCGGGGCGCGCCCAGCGTCAACGCCCGCTGGACCAACAGCATCGCCATCCTGACCGGCGACTTCCTGTTCGCGCACGCCTCGCGGCTGGTGTCCGACCTGGGCACCGACGCCGCCCGCATCCTCGCCGAGACCTTCAGCGAGCTGGTCACCGGCCAGATGCGGGAGACCGTGGGCCCGGGCGAGGGCGACGACCCGGTCGACCACTACCTCAGCGTCATCGCCCAGAAGACGGGTTCGCTGATCGCCACCTCCGGCCGCTTCGGGGCGATGATGTCCGGTGCGAAGCCCGAGGCGATCCGGGCGATGCAGCGGTTCGGCGAGATCGTCGGCACCGCCTTCCAGATCTCCGACGACATCATCGACATCGCCTCGCCGTCCCACGAGTCCGGCAAGACGCCGGGCACCGATCTGCGGGAAGGCGTGCGGACCCTGCCGATGCTGTACGCGCTGGCCGACCCGGACACCGACCCCCGCCTGGTCGAGCTGCTGGACGGCCCGGTCACCGACGACGACCTGGTCGAGGAGGCCCTGACGCTGCTGCGGTCCTCCAGCGGCCTGGACCGCGCCATGGGCACCCTGTCGGACTACGCTCAGCAGGCGAGGGCCGAGCTGGCCTCCCTGCCTGCCGGGCCCGCGCGGGACGCGTGCGAATCCGTCGCGAATTACCTGGTCGCGCGGACGCGGTGACGACCGCCGGACCGGTCGGCGGTTGACGACGGGCGGGCCGGTCGCGTCATGCTCGAGCCGGTGCGGCGTCACTGAGAGTGGTAACCGCGCGGTAGGAAAGGAAGGGCAGCACGGATGTCCCTCTTCGGACAGGTCTGGCTCTGGAGCGCGGCGGCATTCGTGATCGGGGTGCTGCTGACCTGGTTGTTCCTGGCCCGGCCGGCCCAGGCGAGAAGCCGGCACCTGGAGCGCCGGCTGCTCGACGCGCAGAACGCACGTGCCGCGCAACCGACGCGAGCCCTGGACCGGGACCCGGTGTCGGCGCCGGTTGCGCGGAAGAAGCCGATCGGCGCGGAGGAGCCCGCGCCGGAGGAGCCGCACCACCCGCGGACGTCCTGGCTGGAGCGCGACAGCCTCGCCGGGCGCCCCGGGTACCAGCCGGGTTCCGAGATCGACGACGACGCGCTGTTCGACCCCGAACCCCGGCCCGACGCGACGACGGTGTTCGACGCGTTCGGGCGCGACGACGAGTCCGCTCAGCGCGGCGCGCGGTTCGCGGGCGACCACGGGCCGGCCGGTGAGCCGCGGGACGAGGCAGCCGAGCGGGGCGCCCTGTTCGAGCAGGGCCGGGAGGCGGCCGACCAGGGGCTCGCCGGCTCGCTGTTCGAGCGGCCGGCCGGGTTCGAGGCGGCGTCCGGGCAGGCGGGTGCCGAGCGGGGCCACGCGTCGCTGTTCGAGCGGGACCAGGCCGAGGCCGCCGAGCCGAGGCGGGGGGCGCACGCGCGGCCGGACGCCGAGCCGGAGCCGGCGGCACGGTTCGAGGCCGGGAGCGGGCCGCTGTTCGACCGGGAGGACACCCGGGAGGCCGGGTCGCTGTTCCAGCCGGGCGAAGCCCCGGAGCCGGACGCCGGGTCGCTGTTCGAGCCGGGTGGCGCGCACGAGCCCGGAACCGGCCGCGGGTCGCTGTTCGGCCGGGGCGAGGCTCCGGAGCCGGAGCCGGGGTCCTTGTTCGACCCCGGACACGCGCCGGAGCCGTCGCGCGAGGCGGAGCCGGGGACGTTCGCACCGTTCGCCGCACCCGAGCCGGCGCGGGGCCAGGAGCCCGGGTTCTCGCCGTTCGCCGCGCCGGAACCGCCGGCCTACGCCTTCGGCGGTGACGAGCCGGAGCGGCCCGCCGACGAGGAGACGGCCACCGAGACCACCCAGGTCCTCCCGAGGCGGCAACCACGACGCCCGGCGCACAGTGTCGAGCCGCCGCGACCCTCGATGCGGACCGTGGAGCGGCGCGAACCCGTGCCGCCGGAGGAGGGCGGCCGCAGCGGCTCCCTGTTCGAGCCGACCCCGCCGTCGGCCCGTAGCGACACCGCCGGTGCCACCGTGCCGCCCGGGCCGTTCGGTCCCGGATCGGCGATGCCGCGGCCCGGCGGCGGGAAGCCGTCCGAGGAGTACACCGTCAAGGCGAGCGTGACGGCTCTGCGGTACTGCACGGAGGAGTCGCCGCAGTTCGGCCGGATGGTGGCCGAGGTGTGGTTCCGGTCGGCCGAGGACGCGGAGCGGGTCGGGTTCCGGCCGCTGTGAGGTGACGTCAGCGCCCGGCGTGGCCGGGTACCGCCGAGCCCCGCGGGGCGGATCCGCGCGGGGCCGTCGGCCGGTACCTCAGTCGACCGTCCAGGTGTCCCGGCCCGTCAGCAGCGCCTGCAGGTCCGCCGGCTTCGCGGAGCGGGCCTGCTCGACCTGGGCGCGGGCCTGGTCGTCGTAGGTGGGGCGGCTGACCTGGCGGAAGATGCCCGTCGGGGTGTGGTCGAGGTTCTGGTCACCGATCCGGGACAGCGCGAAGGCGTACGAGGTGTCCCGGATCGACGGGTCGTGGACCACCACGTTCTCCTCGCCCACCTCGGCCACCTTGGCGATCTCGAACCCGCCCCAGCGGGTCGGCACCACGCCGTACTCCGCTTCCGGGCCGAACCGGATCGGCTCCCCGGCGCGCAACGGGATGATCCGGTGCGCGGCCTCGTCCTTGTCCTTCAGCACGTCGAACGCGCCGTCGTTGAAGATCGGGCAGTTCTGGTAGATCTCGACGACCGCGGACCCGCGGTGCTGCGCCGCGGCGGTGAGCACCTCGCTCAGGCCCTTCCGGTCGCTGTCCAGCGCCCGTCCGACGAACGTGGCCTCCGCGCCCAGCGCCAGCGAGACCGGGTTGAACGGGGTGTCCACCGAGCCCATCGGGGTGGACTTGGTGATCATGCCCTGCCCGGACGTCGGCGAGTACTGGCCCTTCGTCAGGCCGTAGATCCGGTTGTTGAACAGCAGGATCTTCAGGTTGACGTTGCGCCGCAGCGCGTGGATCAGGTGGTTGCCGCCGATGGACAGCGCGTCGCCGTCACCGGTCACCACCCACACCGACAGGTCCGGCCGCGTGGTCGCCAGGCCCGTCGCGATGGCCGGGGCACGGCCGTGGATCGAGTGCATCCCGTAGGTGTTGAGGTAGTACGGGAACCGCGACGAGCAGCCGATGCCGGAGATGAACACGATGTTCTCGCGCTTCAACCCGAGCGTGGGCAGGAACGACTGGACCGTGTTGAGCACGACGTAGTCGCCGCAGCCCGGGCACCAGCGCACCTCCTGGTCGGACTTGAAGTCCTTCGCCTTCTGGGTCTCGTCCGTGGTCGGCACCAGGTCCAGACCGCCCAGGGTGGGCAGGCCCAAGTCGGTGGCGGTCATCGGGTCAGCGCTCCTTCGATGATGTCGGTGAAGACGTGCTGCAGTTCCTCGGCCTTGAACGGCAGGCCGGCGACCTTCGTGTAGGAGTGCACGTCCACGAGGTACCTGGCGCGCAGCAGCATCGCGAGCTGTCCGAGGTTCATCTCGGGCACCACGACCTTGTCGTAGCGCGCCAGGACCTCGCCCAGGTTGCGCGGGAACGGGTTGAGGTGCCGCAGGTGCGCCTGCGCGATCGGGATGCCCTGCTTGCGCACCCGGCGGGCGGCGGCGCCGATCGGGCCGTACGTCGACCCCCAGCCCAGCGCCAGCACCCGGGCCTCCCCGGAGGGGTCGTCGACCTCCAGGTCCGGTACGTCGATGCCGGCGATCTTGGCCTGGCGCAGCCGGACCATGTGGTCGTGGTTGTCCGGGTCGTAGGAGATGTTGCCCTTGCCGTCGGCCTTCTCCAGGCCACCGATGCGGTGCTCCAGACCCGGTGTGCCGGGCACGGCCCAGGCGCGTGCCAGCGTCTCCGGGTCACGCACGTACGGCCAGAACTCGCCCGAGCCGTCGGTGGCGTTGGGCCGGGTGGCGAACTCGACCGACAGGTCGGGCAGCTGGTCGACGTCCGGGATCAGCCACGGTTCCGAGCCGTTGGCGTTGGCGCCGTCGGACAGGATCATCACCGGCGTCCGGTACTTCAACGCGATCCGGGCCGCCTCCAGGGCCGCGGCGAAGCAGTCCCCGGGGGACCGCGGTGCGATGACCGGCAGCGGCGACTCGCTGTTGCGGCCGAACATCGCCTGCAACAGGTCGGCCTGTTCGGTCTTGGTCGGCAGGCCGGTCGACGGGCCGCCGCGCTGCACGTCGATCACGACCAGCGGCAGTTCGAGCATCACGCCGAGACCGATGGTCTCCGACTTCAGCGCGATGCCCGGCCCGGACGTCGAGGTCACGCCCAGCGCCCCGCCGTAGGCGGCGCCCAGTGCGGCGCCGATGCCGGCGATCTCGTCCTCGGCCTGGAAGGTGATCACGCCGAAGTTCTTGTGCCGGGACAGCTCGTGCAGGATGTCCGAGGCCGGGGTGATCGGGTACGTGCCCAGCAGCACCGGCAGCCCGGCGCGCTGCCCGGCCGCCACGATCCCGTACGCCAGGGCCGTGTTGCCGGTGATCTGCCGGTAGGTGCCCTTGTCCAGCTTGGCCGGCGCCACCTGGTAGGTCGTGGCGAACGACTCGGTGGTCTCGCCGTAGTTCCAGCCCGCCCGGAAGGCGAGGATGTTGGCCTCGGCGATGTCCGGCTTCTTCGCGAACTTCTCCCGCAGGAACGCCTCGGTGCCCTCGGTCGGCCGGTGGTACATCCAGGACAGCAGACCCAGCGCGAACATGTTCTTGCAGCGCTCGGCGTCCTTCTTGCCCAGCCCGGTGCCCTCCAGCGCGCCCTGGGTCAGGGTCGACATGGCGACCTTGTGGACCTGGAACGCCGACAGGGTGTCGTCCTCGAGCGGGTCGGAGCCGTAGCCGACCTTGGTCAGGTTGCGCTTGGTGAACTCGTCGGTGTTGACGATGATCGTGCCGCCCGCGGGCACGTCCCGCAGGTTCGCCTTGAGCGCGGCCGGGTTCATCACGACGAGGACGTCCGGCCGGTCGCCCGGGGTGAGGATGTCGTAGTCGGCGAAGTGGACCTGGAACGACGAGACGCCCGGGATGGTGCCCTGTGGTGCCCGGATCTCGGCGGGGAAGTTCGGCAGGGTGGCCAGGTCGTTGCCGAACGCCGCGGCCTCGGAGGTGAACCGGTCGCCGGTCAGCTGCATGCCGTCGCCGGAGTCGCCCGCGAAGCGGATGACCACGCGGTCCAGTTTGGCGACTTCAGTGGGCCTGCTGGCCGACAGCACACCGTTGCCGTTCGTGGTCGTGCTCATGGGTCAGAGAATCCCTCTCTCCCGATCGGTCGTGTCGTCGACACGTGGCCGTGGGCACACTTTCGCCGATACCTCCACCTTACTTGCTGTTTGTGCGCGGGGATTCCCGGTCGTGGATCGGCGGTGTGATCCCGGTTACCTGCTACCAATGGTAACAGTTACTTCGCCGCGCCGATCGCCGCCCGCATCGCGGCGAGCCGGTCCGCGAACCCGGGCGAATCCAGGGACTTCAGCTGCGGTTCGAGCTCGGTGTCCACCGCGCGGGAATGCTCGGCCATGGCCGCGGTCTGCCGCAGGGAGGACTTCGTGGCGAGGACGACGTCCCGGGGTGCCTCCGCCGCCGGTTCCGCCAGCTCCAGCGCCGCCGCCAGCAGGTCGCCGTGGTCGCCGTGCACGGTACCCAGGGTCAGGCCGGCCGCCTCGGCCGCGGCCGCGTCGAGGGACTGACCGAACAACGTCATCGCCCGCGCGCGCTGGGCACCCACCGCGCGCTGCAACATCCAGGTGAACCCGCCGCCCGGGTGCAGGCCGAGTTCGAGGAACCGCGGGACGAACTTCGCACGCGGCCCGGCCAGCCGGACGTCCGCGGCGAGTGCGAGGTTCAGACCGGCGCCGACCGCCGCGCCGCCGACCGCCGCGATCGTCGGCAGCGTGGACCGGGCCACCGCCAGGAAGCCCGCGTAGACCGCCCGCAGACCCTCCTCCCCGGCACTGCCCAGCGTCGTCAGATCGGCACCGGCGCAGAACGCCGGCGGCGTCCCGGTGACGACCAGCGCGTGCACCCGCACGTCCCGCTCCGCCTCGGCGACCGCCTCGGCGAGCTCGGTGGACAGCGACACCGTGAGCGAGTTCCGCCGCGCCGGGGCGTCCACGGTGACCACCGCGACCCCGCCGTGCCGCTCGGAAACGATCCGTTCGGTCATCCCGCCATCATGTCGCGGGGTTGGGCGGGCGCTCAAGGAGCCGGGACAGCACGACGGTGGACACCGTGCGGTCGATGATCTCCAGCCCGCGCACCCGCTCCAGGGCCATCTCCAGCTGGTGGATGTCGGCCGCCCGCAGGTGCACGATGGCGTCCGCCGCGCCGGTCACGGTGTAGGCCGCGACCACCTCGGGCAGTGGTTCCAGCCGCGCCCGGATGCGGGCCGGGGAGACGTTGCCGCGGCAGTGCACCTCGACGAACGCCTCGGTGCCCCAGCCCAGCGCCTCCGGGTCGACCACCGCCGTGAAGCCACGCAGCACGCCGGTCTCCAGCAGCCGGTCCACCCGGCGTTTCACCGCCGGTGCGGACAACCCGACCACCTTGCCGATCTCGGCGTAACTTGCGCGCGCATTCGTCACCAGACACGAAACGATCTGCTGATCGAGAGTGTTCACACGCAATGTTTATCAGGTTGATGAGCAAAGAACAGCGATTGCTTGTCCCTGAATCGAGCCATACCGTTGATTCCATGACGACCCGGGTACCGACCACCCGCCGCTACCTCATGTGCCCGCCGCGGTACTTCGCGGTCGACTACGCCATCAACCCCTGGATGGACCCGGCGCAGCCGGTCAGCACCGAACGGGCGATGCGGCAGTGGCGGGAGCTGCGCGACACCTACCGCCGCCTCGGCCACACCGTCGAGGAGATCGAGCCGCAGCCGGGCCTGCCGGACATGGTGTTCGCCGCCAACTCCGGCACCGTCGTCGACGGGCGCGTGCTGGGCGCGAAGTTCCGCGCTCCGCAGCGCGCCGCCGAGGCCGCCCACTTCCGCCGCTGGTTCGCCGAGCACGGCTACCGCGACATCGTCATGCCCTCCTATGTCAACGAGGCCGAGGGCGATTTCGCCTGGACCGGTCGCCTGCTGCTGGCCGGCACCGGCTTCCGCACCGACCCGGCCGCGCACGCCGAGGCGCAGGAGGTGCTCGGCGTGCCGGTGCTGTCGTTGCGCCTGACCGATCCGCGCTACTACCACCTGGACACCGCGCTGTTCGTGCTCAGCGAGGCCACCGACACCACGCCGGCGCAGATCGCGTACTACCCGGAAGCGTTCTCCGCCGGGTCGCGCCGCGTCCTGGCGCGCCTGTTCCCGGACGCCGTGCTCGCCACCGCGGCCGACGCCGAGTGCTTCGGCCTCAACGGGGTGTCCGACGGCCGCAACGTCGTCCTGCCGCGGGAGGCCACCGGCCTGGGTGAGCGGCTCGTCGCGCGCGGCTACGAACCGGTGTTCGTGGACATCTCCGAACTCCGCAAGGCCGGTGGCGGCCCGAAGTGCTGCACGCTGGAGATCCGCAAGTAGTTCCCGCGTCTCATTTCGAGCTCGGCGCCGGGAATGTGCCCGGGATTTGTAACAGCTCCGCGGTGTCTCCCGAATCAGGGGCATGACCTCCTGCCGGCTCTGCGGTTCCACCCACCTGGCCAGCGTCGTCGACCTCGGCGCAACGCCGCCGTGCGAGAAGTTCCTGACCGCGCAACAGCTCGACGAGTCGGAAAATACCTTTCCCTTGCACCTGCGGGTCTGCACGGATTGCTGGCTCGCGCAGATTCCGCCGTTGATCACGCCGGAGGAAACATTCACCGAATACGCGTATTTCTCGTCGTATTCGCGGTCCTGGGTGGACCACGCGGGGAAGTTCGTCGCCGGTGCGGTGGACCGGCTGGGCCTGGACGGCGACTCGTTCGTCGTCGAGGTCGCGAGCAACGACGGGTACCTGCTCAAGCACGTTGTGGCACAAGGGATCCGGTGTCTCGGCGTGGAGCCGTCGGTGAACGTCGGCCAGGCCGCGCGCGCGGCCGGCGTGCCCACGCTCACCGCGTTCCTCGGCCCGGAAACGGGCGCACGGGTGCGCGACGAGCACGGCCCGGCGGATCTGGTGGTGGCCAACAACGTCTACGCGCACATCCCGGACGTCACCGGCTTCACGAAGGGCCTGCGGTCGCTGACCGCCGACGACGGCTGGGTCTCGATCGAGGTGCAGCACCTGCTCACGCTGATCGAGAAGACCCAGTACGACACGATCTACCACGAGCACTTCCAGTACTACACGGTCGCTTCCGCACAACGCGCCCTCGCTTCCGGTGGACTGTCGCTTGTGGACGTGGAGCTGCTGCCGACGCACGGCGGCTCGATCCGGTTGTGGGCGCGGCCGGTGGAGGCCGCGGGGGAACCGAGCCGGCGCGTGCTCGACGTGCTGGCCCGGGAAAAGGCCGCCGGGCTGCACGAGCTGTCCGGCTACACCGAGTTCGCCGCCCGGGTGGCGAGGGTGCGCCGGGACCTGCTGCGGTTCCTCGTCGACGCGGCCGACGACGGCGCGACCGTGGCCGGGTACGGGGCGCCGGGCAAGGGCAACACCCTGCTCAACCACTGCGGCATCCGGCCGGACCTGCTCGCCTACACCGTCGACCGCAACCCGTACAAGCACGGCCGGTACACGCCCGGCACGCGCATTCCCATCCTGCCGCCGGACCGCATCGCCACGGACCGGCCCGACTACGTCCTCGTCCTGCCCTGGAACCTCCGGGACGAACTGGTCCGGCAACTGTCCTACGTCGGGGAGTGGGGCGGGCGGCTGGTCTTCCCCATACCCCACCTGGAAATCGTCGAGGTGAACCCATCGTGAAGGTCGTCCTGTTCTGCGGCGGGTACGGAATGCGGATGCGCGGCGGCACCGCCTCCGACGTGCCCAAGCCGATGGCCATGGTCGGTCCCCGGCCACTGATCTGGCACGTCATGCGCTACTACGCGCACTTCGGGCACACCGAGTTCATCCTCTGCCTCGGCTACGGTGCCCACCACATCAAGGACTTCTTCCTCAACTACTCCGAGACCACGTCCAACGACTTCGTGCTGCGGGGCGGCCGGGCGGAACTGTTGTCCACCGACATCGCGGACTGGACGATCTCGTTCGTGCAGACCGGCATCGAATCGCCGATCGGGGAACGGCTGCGCCGGGTGCGCGAGCACCTCGACGGTGACGCGATGTTCCTCGCCAACTACGCCGACGTGCTCACCGACGCCCCGCTGCCGGCGATGATCGAGCGGTTCGCCGCCACCGACGCGGGCGCGTCGATGATGGTCGTACCACCGCAGTCGTCGTTCCACTGCGTGGAGATGGACGAGGGCGGCCTGGTCGGCTCGATCACCGCGGTGAGCGAGATGCCGCTGTGGGAGAACGGCGGGTACTTCGTGTTGCGCCAGGAGGTGTTCGACCACATCCCGCCCGGCGGTGACCTGGTCGCCGACGGGTGCGCCGAACTCGCCAAGCGCGGCCGCCTGCTGGCCTACCCCTACCGCGGGTTCTGGAAGCCGACGGACACCGTCAAGGAACGCTTCGCCCTGGACGAGGGCTACACGCGCGGGGTGCGCCCGTGGGCGCTGTGGGAGAAGGACCGAGTGCCGGCGTGATCGGACTGACTGCCGGACGCATCCAGCGGATCGTCGTGCTCGGCGCGCACTGCGACGACATCGCGATCGGCGCGGGCGGCACCCTGCTCACCCTCGCCCGTCCCGGGCTGCGGGTGGACGCCCTGGTCTCCTCCGGCGGCGGCACGGAGCGCGAGGAGGAGGAACGGTCCGCGCTCGCCGCGTTCTGCCCGGGCGCGGACCTCGACGTGACGGTGCTGAAGACGCCGGACGGGCGGCTGCCCGCGCACTGGGACGAGGTGAAGAACGCGCTGGAGGACCTGCGGTCCCGCACCGATCCGGACCTGATCCTCGCGCCCCGCACCGGCGACGCGCACCAGGACCACCGCGGCCTGGCGGAACTCGTGCCGACCGCGTTCCGCGGCCACCTCACCCTCGGCTACGAGATCGTGAAATGGGACGGCGACCTCACGACGCCCACCGCGTACGTGCCGCTGCGGGACGAACTCGCCGGGAAAAAAGTGGAACTGCTGCAACGGCACTACGCCTCGCAGCGACATCGTCCTTGGTACGACCGGGAAGCGTTCCTCGGGCTGGCCCGCATCCGCGGCATCGAATGCCAGGCGCGGTACGCGGAGGGCTTCCACGTGCAGAAGATGCGTCTCCACCTGGAGGGCTGAGCGATGCGTGTGCTGCTGACCGGGCACAAGGGCTACCTGGGCACGGTGATGGCGCCGGTGCTCACCGCCGCCGGTCACGAGGTGACCGGGCTCGACTCCGGTTTGTTCGACGACTGCGTGCTCGGCCCGGCGCCGCAGGACCCGCCCGGGCACCGGACCGACCTGCGGGACGTCACGCCCGCGCAGGTGTCCGATGTGGATGCGGTGATCCACCTGGCCGCGCTGTCGAACGATCCGCTGGGTGCGCTCGCGCCCGAGCTGACCTACGAGATCAACCACCGGGCGGCGGTCCGGCTGGCCCGGCTGGCGAAGGACGCGGGGGTGTCGCGGTTCCTGTACGCGTCCACATGCTCGGTCTACGGCGCCTCCGGCGGCGCGGACCTGGTGACCGAGGACGCGCCGCTGCGGCCGGTGACCCCCTACGCGGAGTCGAAGGTGCTGGTCGAGGACGACCTGCACGCGATGGCCGACGACGGCTTCTCGCCGGTCTACCTGCGCAACGCGACCGCGTTCGGGTTCTCCCCGCGGCTGCGCGCGGACATCGTGCTGAACAACCTGGTCGGGCACGCGTGCCTGTCCGGGGAAGTGCTGGTGCTCTCCGACGGCACGCCGTGGCGGCCGCTCGTGCACGCGCAGGACATCGCGCGGGCCTTCGCCGCCGCGCTGGTCGCGCCCCGGGAAGCGGTGCACGACCAGGCGTTCAACATCGGCACGGAACGCAACAACGTGACCGTGGCCGAGATCGCCGGGCAGGTCGTGGAGGCCGTGCCCGGTTCCCGGTTGCGGATCACCGGTGAGGCCGGGGCCGATCCGCGGTCCTACCGGGTCGACTTCTCCCGGTTCCGCGCGGCGGTCCCCGGCTTCACCTGCGAGTGGCTGGTCAAGGACGGCGCGGTCGAGCTGGTCGAGGCGTACCAGCGGTACGGGCTGACGCGCCGCGCGTTCGAGCAGCGCTTCACCCGGCTGGCCCGGCTCCGGCAGCACCGCGAGGACGGCCTGGTCGACGACTCCCTGCGGTTCACCTGATGCGGACCGGCGCCGGGATGCACGCGCTGGTGGAGCGATTTGCCGGCGGGGTGCGGACATGGCGGTGACGGACCGGACCGGACGGCACCGCCGGGTGCGCGACTCGCCGCTGCGCGCGATGGCCGGCCGGATCACCTGGGGCCTCGGCGATCAAGCGGTGTCCAGTGTCAGCAACTTCTTCGTCGGCGTCTACGTCGCCCGCTCGCTCGGCGCGGCGGCCTTCGGCGTGTTCACGCTCGCCTGGGTCACCTACGGCGTGGTGCTGGGCTTCTCGCGCGGGCTCGCGACCGATCCGCTGTCCGTGCGGTTCAGCGGCGTCTCGACCGGCTTGTGGCGCGGCGCGGTGGCCCGGTCCAGTGGCACCGCGCTGCTCGTCGGTGCCGCCACCGGGGTGGTGAGCGCGCTCGCCGGGCTGGTGATCGGCGGGACCGTGGGTGCCGCGTTCATCGCGCTCGGCGTCGTGCTGCCGGGACTGATGCTGCAGGACAGCTGGCGGTTCGCGTTCTTCGCCGCCGGGCAGGGCCGCAAGGCGTTCGTCAACGACATGGTGTGGAACGTGGCCCTGGTGCCGGCGCTGCTGCTGGCGATGCCGCACGGCAGCGTGGTCGCGTTCCTGCTCGCGTGGGGCCTGTCCGCCGCGGTCGCCGGGGCCTACGGCTACTGGCAGACGCGGATGACCCCGGCCTGGGGCGGGACGGGCAGCTGGATCCGCGAGCACCGCGACCTCGGCAGCCGGTTCCTCGCGGAGAACGTGCTGGTGGCCGGGTCCGGGCAGCTGCGCATGTACGGGCTGGGCGCGATCGCCGGGCTGGCCGACGTCGGCGCGGTCCGCGGATCCCAGCTGCTGCTCGGGCCGTTCATGGCCGTCCTCATCGGACTGTCGCTGGTCACCGTGTCCGAGGCGGCGCGGGTGGTGCGGGAACGGCCGCACCGGCTGCGGCTGTTCGCGCTGCTGCTCGGCGGCGGTCAGGCAGCCGCGGCGATGGTGTGGGGCCTCGCGCTGATCGTGCTGCTGCCCGAATCCGCCGGCCGCTGCCTGCTGGGCGACGTGTGGCCCTCGGCCGCCGCGCTGATCCTGCCCGCCACGCTCGCCGTCGCCGCCGCGAGCTTCACCACCGGTTCGTCGTCGGCGTTGCGAGCGCTCGGCGCCGCGGGCCGCGGACTGCGCGCCGAGGTCGTCACGTTCGCGGGCTACGTCGGCGGCGGGCTGGCCGGGGCCGCGATGGGCGGCGCCGTCGGATCCAGCTGGGGCACCGCCGCCGGCAGTGCGCTGGGCGCGGCGGCCCGGTGGCTCGAACTGGAGTTCTGCCTCCGCGAATCCGCTCCCACCTCCGAGGAAATGAGGACCGCATGACCGGCACCCCCAGGCTGAGCATCGGACTGCCCGTCCACAACGGCGAGGAGTACCTGGCCGAATCCCTCGAGGCGCTGCTCGGTCAGACCTACGAGAACTTCGAGCTCATCCTCGCCGACAACGCCTCGACCGACGGCACCGCGGACATCTGCCGCCGGTACGCGCGGCAGGACCGGCGCATCCGGTTCCTCCCGCTGCCCCGCAACATCGGGGCCGCGCCCAACCACAACCTCGTCTTCCGCGAGGCGCGCGGCGAGCTGTTCAAGTGGGCCTCCCACGACGACCTGTACGGGCGCGACCTGTTGCGGCGCTGCGTCGAGGCGCTCGACGAGCACCCGGAGATGGTGCTCGCGCACGCCGGCACGGCCATCATCGACGGCGCCGGTGGCGTGACCGCGCCGTTCGAGTACCGGCTCGCCACCGACTCGCCGCATCCGCCGACCCGGTTCCGGGCGCTGCTGTTCGCCGACGGCGGCGACGACTTCTACGGCGTGATCCGCGCGTCGGCGCTGCGGCGGGTGAAGCCGCACGACAGCTACCACCACGCCGACCGCACCTTCGTCGCCGACATCGCCCTGCAGGGACCGTTCTTCCAGGTCCCGGAGCTGCTGTACTTCCGGCGCGACCACCCGGACCGCGCCGAGCGGGCCAACCCGACCATCCGGTCCCGCTGCGCCAACCTCGACCCCCGACGCGCCGACCCGCTGCGGCACCCGGCCGCCCGCCTGCTCGGCGGGTACGTGTGGGGCTGGATCCGCATCGTCCAGCGCGCGCCGATCACCCCGGCCGAGCGCCGCGAGTGCTACCGCCACCTGGGCGAGTGGCTGGGCCGCCGCGCGCTGCGGCGGGAACCGTCCGAGGAGTTCGCGCACGTCGACAACGACCTGGACGTGGTCGTCGACGCGGTGGTGGCGGGGCGCGGGGGCCGGTGATGCGGATCGGCGTCTTCGGCCTGCTGGGACAGGGAAACCTCGGCAACGACGGATCCCTGGCGGCCCTGCTGGAATTCCTGCGCCGGGAACACCCGGACGCGGCCGTGGACGCGCTGTGCGGCGGTCCCGCCGAGATCCGCGCGCGGTTCGGCATCCCCGCCGTGCGCCTGCACTGGTTCCGCACGGAATCACCGGCCGCCAAGGTGTTCGGCAAGCTCGCCGACCCGCTGTGGATCGGACGATGGGTCCGCCGGCACGACGTGGTGATCGTGCCCGGCATGGGGGTGCTGGAGGCCACGCTTCCGTTGCGGCCGTGGGGGTTTCCCTATTCGCTGCTGCTGCTCGGGCTGACCGCGCGGCTGACCGGGACGAAGGTCGCGCTCGTCGCGGCCGGCGCCGAGTACGTGCGCCGGCCCGCCACGCGCTGGGTGATCACGCGTGCGGCGCGGCTCGCGCACCACCGCTCCTACCGGGACGAACACTCGCGGCGGGCCATGGCGCGGATGGGCGTCGACGTGCGCGGCGACGCCGTCCACCCCGACCTCGCGTTCGGCCTGCCCGATCCGCAGCCGCGGCCGTCGGCCGGTGCGGTCGGGGTGGGGGTCATGGCGTACTCCGGCGGCAACGACGACCGCGCGCGAGCGGCGGACATCCACCGCGCCTACCTGGCCACCGTGACCCGGTTCGTGCGCCTGCTCGCCGCGGAGGGCCGTCCCGTCCGGCTGTTCACCGGCGACACCGCCGACGAGGAGATCGCCCGCCGGATCGCGGCCGCCGTGCCCGGGGTCACCGCCGAGCCGGTCACCTCGCTGGCCGACCTGATGCAGCGGATGGCCGAGGTCGACGTCGTCGTCGCCACCCGCTACCACAACGTGCTGTGCGCGCTGAAGACCGTGCGGCCGACCGTCTCGCTCGGCTACGCGCGCAAGAACGACGTGCTCATGGACGCGATGGGGCTCGGCGAGTTCTGCCTGTCCGCGCGCGAACCGGACTTCGACCGGCTCGTCGGCCGGTTCCGCGCCGCCGAGGACCGGCGCGAGGAGCTGATCGCCGTGCTCAAGGACCGCAATCGCGCAATGTCCGAGCGGATTCGTCACCAATTCGACACACTGTCCCAATCCGTCTTGGAAGGGGGCCGGACATGAAGGCCGTTCCGGTGCCCGGCATCGCCGGGGCCTGGCTGTTCGAACCGACGCCGCACGCCGACGCGCGCGGCTTCTTCTCGCGCACCTTCGACCGGGAGGTCGTGGCGTCGGTGGGCATCGACCCGGACGGGTTCGCCCAGGACAGCCTGTCCCGGTCGGTGCGGGGCGTGATCCGCGGGATGCACCTGCGCTCCGGCGCCGGGGAGGCCAAGCTGGTCCGCTGCTCCTACGGCGAGGTGTTCGACGTGGTGGTCGACCTGCGGCCGGACTCGCCCACCTTCGGCAACAGCGAGTACTTCCAGCTCTCCGGCGACACCCAGGTCACCGTCTACGTGCCGGCGGGCTGTGCCCACGGCTTCCAGGCGCTGACCGACCCCGCCGACGTGTCCTACCGCATCGACCGGCCGCACGACCCGTCGGAGGACGTCGCGATCGCCTTCGACGACCCCGGCCTGGCGATCCCGTGGCCGCTGCCGGTGACCCTGACCTCCGACCGTGACCGGCGCGCGCCCTCGCTCGCCGAAGTTCTGAAGACCCTGAGGTGACCGTCATGGACGCGCAGCTCCTGCCCCGGTCCGCCGAAGCCAACGAGCGGCTGCACAGGCTCGTGCCCGGCGGCGCGCACACCTACGCGAAGGGCGAGGACCAGTACCCCGAGGGTTTGGCGCCGGTCATCTCGCACGGGCGGGGCGCGCACGTGTGGGATGTGGACGGCCACGAGTACATCGAGTACGGCTCCGGGCTGCGCTCGGTCAGCCTCGGGCACGCGCATCCGCGGGTGGTCGAGGCGGTGCGGCGCGAGCTGGAGCGGGGCACGAACTTCGTCCGCCCCGGCATCATCGAACTGGCCGCCGCGGAGCGGTTCCTGGCCACCGTACCGACCGCGGACATGGTCAAGTTCGCCAAGAACGGGTCGGACGCCACCACGGCCGCGGTGCGGCTGGCGCGAGCGGTCACCGGGCGCCGGGTGGCGGCGGTCTGCGGCGACCAGCCGTTCTTCTCCACCGACGACTGGTTCATCGGCACCACCGGCATGCCCGCCGGCATCCCGGGCGACATCACCGACCTGACCGTGCGCTTCCCCTACGGCGACCTGGCCGCGACTGAGGAGGTCCTGCGCCGGCACGACGTCGCCTGCCTGCTCCTGGAGGCGGCGACCGCCGTCGAACCGCCGCCCGGGTACCTCGCCGGATTGCGTGCGCTGGCCGACCGCTACGGCGTGGTGCTGATCTTCGACGAGATGATCACCGGGTTCCGCTGGTCCGAGGCGGGCGCGCAGGGCTACTACGGGGTGACGCCGGACCTGTCGACCTTCGGCAAGGCGCTCGGCAACGGGTTCGCGGTGTCCGCGCTGGCGGGCAGGCGGGAGCTGATGGAGCTGGGCGGCCTGCGCGACTCGCGCGAACGGGTGTTCCTGCTGTCCACCACGCACGGCGCGGAAACGCATTCACTGGCCGCCGCGATGGCCGTGATCGACACCTACGTGGCGGAGGGCATCACCGCGCGGCTGCACGCGCTGGGCGAGCGGCTGGCGGCCGGGGTGCGGGACGTGGCCGCGGCGATGGGCGTCGGCGACCACGTGGTCGTGCGCGGCCGCGCGAGCAACCTGGTGTTCGGCACGCTCGACGAGCAGCTGCGGCCGTCCCAGCAGTACCGGACGCTGTTCCTGCGCCAGCTGGTGGCCGGTGGCGTGCTCGGGCCGTCGTTCGTGGTCAGCAGCGCGCTCACCGAGACCGACATCGACCGGACGGTGGACGTGGTCGCGCAGGCGTGCGCCGTCTACCGCAAGGCCCTCGACGTGGAGGATCCCACGCCGTGGCTGGGCGGCCGGTCCGTCAAACCGGTGTTCCGGCCCTACGCCTGACCCGGGCGGGCGTCGGTCGCGGCCCGTCGCCAGATCCGGTCGATCAGGGTCGCGGTCGCCGGGACCACCGCCAGCGCGGTGCAGAACCCGCCGATGGCGTCGGTGGCGTAGTGCGCGCTGAGCCCGACCTGCGCCCAGCCCGCGTAGGCGCCGGTGACCAGCGCACACGCCAGCACCACCACCGGACCCGCACGCAGCCGTCCGGCCAGCGGCATCGCCAGCGCGAGCGTCACCGCGGTGACGAAGGCCGTGTGCCCGCTCGGATAGGACAGGTAGACCGTGTGGATCGTCCGGCCCGCCAGCGTCTTGCCCAGCGTGGTCACGGCGATCGTCAACCCGGGGCCGGCCAGCGCGAGCGCCAGCATCCGCCACCGGCGCAGCACCGCGAACAGCACCGCGAGCACGACGACGACCGTCACCGATCCCCGTGGTTCGCCGAGGAAGTCCACCGCGATCGCCGCGGACCAGGCCGCGCCGACCGAGCGGGTGGCGGCCGGCTGCACCCACGCGTCGAACCAGCCCGGTTCGCTGTGCCCGGCGTTGAGCACGCCCAGCAGCACGACGACCACCGCCGCCACGGCCGCGGTCAGGTGCAGCACCCGTGCCGCGGGTGCGGGCAGCAGCGGCCGGTTCCGCCGTCTCGTCGCGGGTTCCCGCACGCCGGTCATCGCGTCCGCCCGAGCAGGACCCAGTCGGCCGTCGTCTCGACCTCGGTGAAGTGCTGGGCCAGGTAGGGGCCGTAGATCTGACGCAGCGCGGTGACGGTCTCGGTGCAGCAGCCCTGGCCGTCCACGACCCGGGGGATCATCACCCACTTCGTCGTCCCGAACGCCTGCTCCGGGGTGGGGTGCGTGGACGCGTCGAAGCTGATGCCCACGTCCCACCACAGTGGACCGCCGGCGGCCGGTGGCAGGGACAGCGCGAACGAGAACGGGTTGGCCAGCGCGAGAGTCGACACGGTGTCCGCCGGCCCGGCGTGGCGGCGCAGCACCGCGATGCCGTCGTCGATCATCGCCGGTACCGCGCCTGCGGTGCGGTAGGCCGTCTGCCACCGGGCGTCGGCGGGGACCACGAAGTCCCGCAGACCCGGGCTGTCGATCCGCTGGCTCACCGGCGGGCTCGCCACGGACTCGTGCCCGCCGACGGCCCGGACCAGCGACAGCGCGTCCTTCCCGGCGATCGGGCCCACCGCGGCGGCGACCAGCACCGCCAGGCCCGCGACCCCCACCGCCCGGGGTGCTGCCGCGGGCAGGACCGGGACGAGCAGGAGCGGGATCACCACGAGCGCGGGCAGGTCGCCGTGCTCGGCGGTGTTCGCCGAGGCGACCAGCACACTGGACACCCAGACGAACCCGGCCGCGACCGCGACCCCGGCGAGCGGGCGCGCGGGCAGTCCCCGGCGGCGCGCCCGCACGGCCAGCGCTCCGACGACCGACACGGCGAGCAGCAGCACCGGTGCGGTGTAGGCCGCGCTGGTCAGCAGCATGCCGAGCCGCTGCCCGCCCTGCGACGCACCGGCGTGCACGAGGTCGGCGAGGTAGCCGGTGAGCCGGATGCCGAACGCCAGCCGCATCACGGCCACCACGCCGAGGAACGCGGTGAGCGCCGCGGCGCCGAGCCGGACACCGCGCGGCAGGGTGCCCAGGACCAGGCCGGCCACGACCGCGACCACGCCGGCCGCGAAGAAGTTGGCCTTGGCGAAGAACATCAGGCCCAGCAGCAGACCGAGCACGAGCCCGTCGGTGACCGCCCGCCGCGCGGTCAGCGGCCCGCGGGGCCGGATCAGCACCAGCAGCAGGAGGGTGGAGTAGAGCACCCAGCCGTAGCGGTTGTAGAGCATCGCGTACGTCGTGATCCACGGCGAGAACCCGAGCGGCCGGGCGGCGAGCACCAGCAGTGCGGTGAAGACCGTGAACCCGGCCGCGGCCGCCGCGGGCAGCCGGCGGCGTGCGACGAACCACGCGAGTGGCGCGGCGATCGCGAGGAAGAGGAGCCCGGCGTAGACGACCGCGCTCAGCGACGGCACCGCCTGCATCCGCATCCCGACGCTGACCAGGCCGTACACCAGCGGCCCGATCGGGTTGGCGAAGTCGGTGCCCGGCACCTGGCCCTCGGTGATCCGGTAGCCGCCGTCGAGCAGGATGAACACGTCCCACGGCGCGGACATCGGCGCCGGCCCGGCCCACCACCACAGCCCGGCCAGCCCCAGGACGGCCGCGAGGGTGCCTGCCGGCCACAGCCGGTGCCCGCGGACCTCGGGTGCCGCGGCGACGGGCGGGGCGGTGGCCGGTTTCGTCACGCGTCAGCTCCAGATGTCGTGGTGCACGTTCAGGATGACCCGGGACCCGAGGCGCTCCAGCTTGATGGGCAGCTCGGTCATCCCGGCCAGCCGGTCGCGCACCGCCCGCTGGTGCTCCAGCGGGCAGGTGACCAGCAGGAACCCGCCGCCGCCCGCGCCGGTCACCTTCGCGCCCGACGCACCCGCGGCCAGCGCGGTGTCCACGGCCTCGTCGATCTGCCGGTTCGACACCCCGGAGGCGAGCGCCCGCTTGGCCTCCCAGCTCTTGCGCAGCGCGATGCCGACCGCGGACAGGTCGCCGTGGCGCAGGCCGTCCGCGGCCTCCCCGGCGAGGTCGCGCAACTGGCCGAGCTGGGCGAGCCTGCTGCCCACGTTCGCGTTCTGCTCGCCGAGGATCGTGTCCGCGCTGCGGGTGATGCCGGTGAAGAACAACATCAGCTCGTCCTGCAGCTTCCGCCAGTCCGCGCGGGGCAGGTCGATCTGCTCGACGCCGACCGCGTCGCCCGGCCCGAACCGCAGGTCGCACAGACCGCCGAACGCGGCCGCGTACTGGTCCTGCTTGCCGATCGGCTTGCCACACCGGTCGATCTCGATGGCGCAGGCGCGTTCGGCCAGTTCCTCCGCGGTCACCTGCCTGCCCCGGTAGGCGTAGAGCGCGTGCAGCAACCCCACGGTCACCGAGGACGACGAGCCGAGCCCGGACCCGGCCGACGGGATGTCGGCGAGCGTGGTGATCTCCACACCGCTGCGCACCCCGGTCATCCGCATGGCCTCGCGCACCAGTTCGTGGTCGAGGTCCTCGACGCGGGAGACGATTTCCTTGCGCGAGTAGTTGACGTAGATCTCGTCGTCGAAGCGCTGCTTCACCACGACGTAGACGTACTTGTCGATGGCCGCGTTGAGCACCCGGCCGCCGTGTTCGGCGTAGTAGCCCGGCAGGTCGGTCCCGCCGCCGACCAGCCCGATGCGCAGCGGGGTCTGCGTGATGATCACGATGCTCGCCTGCCTTGCCATTCACCGCGCGCCCTGTCCAGGGCGGCGGGGGTGCCGATGTCGAGGAACCAGGAGTCCCCGATGGAGACCGCACGGGCGTGCCCGGCGAGTTCCGGCAGCAGGTCGTAGCCGATGTCGCGGGGCGGCGGCCCGATGAGGTCGAGGACGGCCGGGCTGAACGCGTACATCCCCGCGTTCGCCAGGGACGAGGCCGGTTTCGCCGGTTTTTCCGTGAACCCGGTGACCAGTCCGTCGTGGACGGTGAGGATCCCGCAGCGGGTGGGGTCGGCGGCGTGGTACACCGACAGCGTGGCGATGGCGCCGCCCGCGCGGTGCGCGTCGATCAGCACCCGCAGGTCGAAGTCGGTGAGGTTGTCCGCGTTGAGCGCGAGGAACATCTCCTCGCCCGCGACGAACGCCCGGTTGGCGCGCAACGTGCCCGCGCTGCCGAGCAGTTCCGGCTCCTCGACCGCGTGCACGAGCGGGCCGCCGGTGCGCGTGGCCAGATGCCGCCGCACCAGCGGCGCGAGGTGGTGCAGGTTGACCAGCACCTCGCCGACACCCGCGGCGTCCAGCGCGTCGAGCCAGATGTCCAGCATCGGCCGCCCGGCCACCTCGACGAGGCACTTGGGGACGTGGTCGGTCAGGGGCCGCAGTCGCGTCCCCAGCCCGGCGGCCAGCAGGACCGCCTTCACGTTGCCGCCTTGCGGACCACGCCGAGCGAGCGCATCGTCGCGTCCGCCCCGGCCAGGATGTCGTCCAGGCCGGGCAGATCCCGCAGCCACCCGGCGTACTCGGCGACGGAGTCGGCCGGGGTCCGCTTCGGCGACCAGCCCAGCTGCCCGAGCGCGTCGATGCCGGAGGTGATGTGCCGGGTGTCGCCGAAGCGGTACTCGCCGCTGATCCGGCCCGGCCGGTCCGATCCGTACTGCCGGCGCACGATCTCGGCGAACTCCCGCGTGGTGTACCCGGCGCCACCGCCGACGTTGAACACCCGCCCGGCCGCGCGGTCGTCGGTGAGCACCAGCACGTTCGCGTCGACAACGTCGTGGATGTTGACGTAGTCGCGGATCGCCTGCCCGTCCTCGTACAGGGTCGGCGCGCCACCGAGCAGGTAGTGCAGGTTGAAGATGCGGCACGCGCCGGAGTAGGCGTTGTACACCGACTGCCGCGGCCCCTGCACGATGCTGTAGCGCAACGCGACGGTCGGGATCCCGTAGCGGCGCCCGAGGTTGACCGCCACGACCTCCTCGCCGTGCTTGGACATCCCGTAGGCGTTCTGCGGGTTCGCGATCCGCTCCGGCGTGGGCAGCATCTCCAGCGGTTCACCGCACACCGCGCACCCGATGTCCCAGCGGCCCGCGCGCAGCTGGGACTCCGGCCGCATGTCCGGGGTCTGCTCACCGTGCACCGTGCACCGGTACAGCCCTTCGCCCATCGCGGCCTGCGAGGACGCCACCACGACGCGGGCCAGGTCGAGCTTCTCGGCCACGGCGATCTCGTAGATCATCGCGGTGGACGTGACGTTGACGTCGGTGAACTTCGCGAAGTCCGGCAGGTAGTCCTGGTGTGCGGCGAGGTGGTACACCGCGTCCACCCGGCGCATCAGGTTGCGCATCAGGTCGCGGTTGCGCACGTCGCCTTCGTAGAACTCCACGCCGGGCGTGAGGTGCTCCGGCGGACCGCCGCGGTGCACCGGCGGCGCGAGCGCGTCCAGCACGATCACCTCGTGCCCCAGCTCGGTGAGCCGGTCGCAGGTGTGCGACCCGATGAACCCGGCACCGCCGGTGACCAGGATCCTCATCGGGCGTGCACCTCCCGGTAGACGTCGAGCGTGCGTTTCGCCGTGGCCGCCCACGTGAACGCGGCGGCGCGTGCCGGCCCGCGCGCCCGCAGCCGCTCGCCCTCCGGGCCGCACGCCTTGACGATCGCGTCGGCGATGGAGCCGGTGTCCGCCGGGTCGGCCAGCAGCGCCGCACCGCCGGCCGTCTCCGGCATCGCGGTCACGTTCGAGGTGACCACCGGGCACGCGCACGCCATCGCCTCCAGGATCGGCAGGCCGAACGTCTCGTTGTGCGACGGGTACACGAACACGTCCGCCGCGCGGTAGAACTGCACGGTCTCCGCCAGCGGCACCCCGCCCACCCACACGATGTCGCCGGCCACGCCGAGCCGTGCCGCCAGGGACTTGAGCTGCCCGACGTACTCGACGTCGCGGCCCGGGCCGACGACGACCAGTTGCCGGCCGCCCAGATCGGACTTCGCCGCCGCGAACGCGCGGATCAGGCCCTCGCAGTTCTTGTACGGCCACAGCGACGACACGAACAGCACGAACTGCCCGCGCACGCCGTAGCGGGCCGACAGGTGCGCGAACGCCTCGTCCCGGTCCCCGGGCCGGAACAGGTCGTGGTCCACCGCCTCCGGGATGAGCCGGATCTTCGCCGGATCGACCGCCAGGTACCGCTGGACCTCGTCGACCAGGCTGCGCGAGTTCAGGATGATCGCGTCGGCCAGCCGCCCGGTGCGCGGGTAGCTCAGCTGCCGGTACAGCCGCGCGGGCGGCGAGATGGCGTGCGGGGTGGTGTACGCGTGCAGCGTCTTGATGTGCACCACGAGTTTCGGCGCGGACCGGACGATCGGGGCCATCAGCGTGTTCAGCACGTCGATCCGGCCCAGCGGCAGGCGCAGCGGCGAATACAGGTGCTCCGACAGCGTGCGCAGGTTGCGCTTCTCGTTGGACCACGGGTAGGTGAGGTACTCCACGCCCGGTCCGTAGCCGGAGTGCGTGGGCCGGGACCGCGGGCTCACCATCAGGTGGAACGACTCGCCCTCGGTGAGCAGCTTCGCCATCTCCGGGATGACGCGCGTCCAGAACCAGTGCGCGCCCGACGGGTTGCCCGGGTCGTCGGTGAGCAGGTTGATCGCGACGCGCATGCGGTCAGAACGTCTGGGCGGCAACGGCATCTGGGGTCATCCTCGACTGTCGGACGTACTGGGCCAGCAGGTGCATGCACGCCTGGTGGGCGTCTTCGACGACGCCGTAGTTGGCGGAGCCGACGTGGATGGCGACCTCGGCGCGGCGCCGCGCCGGCCCGCCCTCGAACCCGGTGAGCGCGATGGTCCGCAGGCCGTGTGCCGTCGCCCAGTCCAGCGCCCGCACGATGTTCGGTGAGCGGCCGGACGACGACACGGCGATGAGCACGTCGCCCGGCCGTGCCTGGGACTGCAACTGGTATTCGAAGACGTGCTCGTATCCCAGGTCGTTGGCGATCGCGCTGAACAACTCCACGTTGGTGCTCAGGCTCTGCACCCGCGCGGTGACACCGGTCCCGTTGCGCACGCCCTTCACGTGGTCGCACTGCAGGTGGTTGGCGATCGACGCGGAACCGCCGTTGCCGCAGGCGAACACGGCCGCATCGGAGTCGTAGGCGGTGTCCAGGATCTTCGCCGCGCGGCTCACCTGCTCCAGGTCGACGGTGGCGAACGCCCGGGACAGCTCGGCGACGTACGCGCCGCCGTAGGAGTCGGCCCGGTGGAACCGCGCGGCCGGGAACTTCGGCGCCCGCCGCGGCACCGGTTGCGGCACGGCCGCGCCGCCGAGGATGAACCCCACGGCGGCGGCGAGATCCGGGAACGCCTGGACGCCGGTCACCGCCGACCCCGGCGGCCCGACGTGCAGCGGCGTGGCGCCGACCGCGCGGGCGAGCCCGACGTCGGACGGGCTGTCGCCGACCACCCAGGACGCGGAGAGGTCCAGGTCGAGCGCCTCGGCCGCGGCCAGCGCCATGCCCGGCCCGGGCTTGCGGTCGGCGCTGCGCCGCGCGAACGCCTCGACGACGCCGTCCGGGTGGTACGGGCAGAACAGCCACAGGTCGACGTGCGCGCCGTGCCGCGCCAGCTCGGCGATCATGTGCTTGTGGACCTGTTCCACGTCGGCGATGCCGTAGTAGCCGCGCGCCACCCCGGCCTGGTTGGTCACCACGGCGACCGGGATGCCCGCGCGGTTGAGCGCGGCGATGGCGGCGATGGATCCGTCGATGAACTCGACCCGGTCGACCGAGCCGACGTACCCGCTGTCGACGATGATCGTGCCGTCCCGGTCGAGCAGAACCCCTGGCTGGCTCACGGTTCGACCACCTCTCCTGGGATGTCTTGAGGTCGCGGGGACCACGGTGTCCGTTACGGCCATCCGGTGACCGTCCGTTGTGGAATTCCGCGCGGCGCGGACAGCAATCCGGCGGCGACGAAGAGGTGCAGCAGGTACGGCGAGGCATCCCCGATACCGACCTCGGTGTAGGAGGCGACCAGGCAGTAGGTGATCAGGAAGATCGCGTACGCCCGCGACGGGGACGGGGGGCGCGACAACGCGACGATCACCAGCGTCAGCACGAACAGCGCCACCAGCACGACCCCGAGCCAGCCCTGCTCGTGGTAGACCGCGAGCCAGCCGCTGTCGATGGGCAGGCCGTTGAAGGACTTGTTGGACAGCCCGGTGCCGAACACCTGCTCGAACCAGCCGCGCGGCTCGGTCAGCAGCGCGTCCCACACCTTCGTCCGCCCGGTGAGGTTGCTCAGCGCCTCCTGGTCCTGGCCGCGCAGCATCCACGCCTGCACCAGCGGGCCGAGCGGGATCGCGGCCAGCGCGGCGATACCCGCGGCGACGGTGAACGCCTTGCGGGCCCGCAGGCTGGTCAGGAACACCGACAGCCCGGCGACGGCCAGCGCGACCACGACGCCGAGCATCGCGGTGCGGGTGTGGCTCAGCACCAGCATGCCGAACGCCGGACCGGCGACGAGGGCGACCGTGCGGCCGTCGGTCTCCTGCGTCATCCACAGCAGCACGACCAGCCCGGCGACGATCGCGCTGTAGGCGCCCACCTGCGGCGCCGTCATCGGCCACAAGGTGCCGCTCAGGCGGCCCTGGTTGCTCGCCGGCAGGGCGTTGCCCGGCGAGATGAACAGGCCGATCCCGACCGGGACCAGCACCACGATCAAGGCCCGCAGGTGCATGCGGATGAACCGGACGGCGTGCCCCATCCACGGGCTGATCAGCCACAGCGTGGCGACGAACAACGTCAGCCGGAAGCAGCGGAACAACGAGCCCCAGCCTGCTTCGAGCCGGACGCTGCCGGCGATGCTCGACGCCAGCAGCAGGGTGAGCAGGAACAGGAACGCGCTCGGCCGGATCCGCACCCGCGGGTTGATGACCAGCGCCAGCCCGAACGCGGCGACGATCGAGCCCATCGTGGCCACCTGCACGACCGTGCGGGGTAGCGTGATCAGCAGCTGACCGCCCTGCGAACCGAGGGTGTTGAACACCAGCAGCCCCCAGATCGCCGGCAGCAGCCGGGGGAAGGTCTCCGCGGCGGAGCCCGGTCCGGCGCGCGGGAGGAACGTGCCGGCGCTCATCGGCTGCCCGTCCCGCCGGTGAAGGTGCTGCCGGTGTCCTGCTGGTAGGGCGGCGCCTGCCAGGCCAGCGTGTCGAGCACCCCGTTGGTGTCGAGCGCCATGAAGCTCCACGGCCCGGCGTAGGTGTTGTCGTGCCACTGGTTGCCCTGGTGGAACGTGATCGCCTGCCGGATCACCTCGCCCCGGTAGGGCGACCAGTCCGGATAGGTGCCGTAGTTGGACAGCACCGCCATCCGCCCGCACAGCGCGGTGCAGCCGACCACCTTGGGGTCCAGGGAGAACCGGTTGTGGTGGATGTCGACGCGCTGGGTCTTCCAGCGGCAGTCGCCGTACAGCGGCGGGGTCGCGATGGCCGGTTGTGAGCAGGTCGCCGCGTCGCGCACCAGGCGCGTGCAGTAACCGGTGGAGGTGTTCGCCGCGCTGTTGCAGAACCGGTCCGCGTTCTCCCACAGCGTGACCCCGGACCAGTTGTCGATCAGGTCGTTGCCGGTGATCTCGATCTTGTCGGTGCGCGCCGGGACGCGCGGCTCACCGCCGGACTCGGAGATGTAGATGGTGGCGGCGGGGAAGGTGTCGCCCTTGTCCACGAAGGAGCGGCCGTCGACCCAGTTGTTGCGGCGGATCGTGTTGTCGCGGATCACCGCGTTGTAACTGGTCTCGTAGATGATCGCGGAGCCGCCGTTGCCCTCGATGACGTTGCCCTCGATGAGGAAGTCGTTGTTGCCGGTGTCGGCCCACAACCCGGTGCCCTGGTTGTCGTGCACCCAGTTGCCGCGCACGTCGGCGCCGTCGACCGCCCAGAACTTGATGCCGCCGGTGCAGCCGCAACCCTTGTACTGCTCCTCCAGGTGGTCGGTGTTGTTGCCGGTGATCTCGTTGCCCTCGACGACGAGGCCGGTGATGTGGTCTCCGGCCTGGTAAGCGTTCATCGCGTACTGGCCGTTGGTGCGCAGGCAGTTGCCCCGCACCTGCTGGCGCGCGCCCGCCATCAGCCCGGCGCCGTGGTTGTCCTCGATGCTGTTGTGCTCGATCACCCAGCCGTCACCGGAGTCGTGGTTGACCACACCCTCGTTGACCGGCGCGTTGAACCCGGTGACCACGAGGTGGCTGATCGTCACGTTCGCTCCGGAACCGGCGAAGGCGTACCGGTTGACGCCGCGGCCGTCGAACACCGCACCGGGCGCGCCGAGGTAGACGTCACCGTTCCTCGGCTGGATCTGGTCGTACTGGTCGTCGCCGAGGACGTGCCTGCCCGGCGCGAGCCAGAACGTGGTGCCCGGCGGGTGGTCCGCGGTCTGGACGGCCAGGTCGTTGGGCAGGCCGGGGTGCACGACGACCGCGCCCGCGGGCGGGGTCACCGGCCCGGGTTCGACGTGGCCGCACACCGCGGCGACGTGATCCGGCGGGCCCTCGTGCGCGGTGTTCGCCGTGGTCGGCGGGGACGTGCACGCCGGCACCGCCAGCAGTGCCAGTGCGGGCAGCAGCAGGCGGATCCGGGTCGTCGATCGTGCGGGCACGGCGTCCAACCTCCGGCTAGCGGGCGAAGCGCAGCAGGGTGACCAGCGCGCTGCCGCGCCCGGTGCATCCGCTGCCGATCAGGGTGGTGGCCGGCTCGCGGCGGCCGTAGCCGGGCGAGTACCAGCCGAGCGGGGGCGCGGTCCGGCCGCGGTGCGCGGTCCAGGCGAGCCCGCCGGGCAGTTCGAGGATCGCCGTTCCGTCGCGGCCACCCGCCGTCCAGGTCAGCACGGCCGCGTTCCCGGCCAGCTCCGCGGACACCCGCGGACCGAGGTGGAACGCGAGCCGCGCCGGGTGCTGCCGACCGCCGGTGATCTCGTCGGTGATGCGCAGTGCGCGGTCGGCCGGGTCGAGTTCGACGGTGCGGCGGTGCACGGTCGGCCGGTAGCCGTCGTGTTCGGCGCACCAGCGCGGCACCCCGCCGCCCGGCCGGGCCAGCACCCGGCTCCTGGCGTGCCGGGTCCACAGGAACGGACCGCCCGAAGTGGACTGATCGGTGTCGTCCAGCTGCACCGTGTTGTGGCCGAGGGTGGACCGGAAGTAGGCGCGCCACCCGGGTTCCCCGTGGTAGCAGTAGGTTCCCGGGTCGGCGAGGATGTCGATGCCGTCGTGCCGCACCTCCACGGACAGCGCGTCGGCGTGCGCGTGCGCGGCGATCGACAGGAACCCGTGCGGGCCACCGTCGCACCGGCACCAGATTTCGGCGCGGCCGTCGCCGGGCGGGGTGCGCAGCAGGGTCAGCCCGGCGTCGGCGAAGTGGTCGGCCCGGGTGTCCGGGCGGCCGGGCAGCTCGTGCCGCCCTGCCAGCGCGGCGAGCAGCGGGGTGCGCACGTCGTCCCCACGTGGACGCGGCCACCAGTCCAGCCGGCCGAACACGGCGTCGCCGGTGGACAACAGCGAGGACCAGCGGTCGGTGCCGTGGCCGTCGAGGACCAGCCCGTGGCCGTCGTCGCCGTCGCCCTGCCGCGGCGGCCGCAGCCGGACGTCCACCACCGCCGCGAGCGCGTCGGTCATCCGCAGCAGCGTCCGCCACAGCGAGTCCGGTGCGGCGGGCCCCGCCTCCGCCGCCGCGGCCAGGCCCAGTTCCAGGACCAGGCCGTGGTATTCGGTGGCCAGTTCGCGGTTCAGCCCGGATCCGAAGGTGTTGGCGTCCAGGTGGTCGGCCAGCGACCGCAGCGCCGCCGAGCGCCAGGCCGCCGACTCGGGGAACCACGGGAACGCGTGCGCCGCGGCCAGTTGCCCGGCCGCCTCGGCGATGACGTGGTTGTTCGCCGACGACCCGCGGCTGGGGAAGGTCGCCAGCCAGCGCTGGTGGTGCCAGATCTGGTGCAGCGCCTCGGGGTTGTCCTCGAACAGCCCGGCCGCGCCGGGCCAGGCGGCGAGCAGGCGCCGCACCCACACCCAGGACAGCAACCGGATGCCCAGCTCGATCCCGCTGACCCAGTGCACGCTCGTCATCGGCGCGTTGGCCGCCCACCACGACTTCAGGTGGTCGGCGACCCGCTCGGCGTACCGGTCCTCGCCGGTCAGCGCGTAGGCGGTGGCGAGCACGGTGAGGTGCTGGTGGCGGGACGGCTCCCAGATCTGCTTGATGTCGCCGACCACGTCCTCGTCCCGGTAGGGGATGTCGAACGCGACGGTGTCCGTCGGGGCGCGCCGGCCGGTCTTCGGGTCGAGCGACCAGTCCGGGTTGATCAGATCGTCGCGCGGCACGCCGAAGTACTCGGCGTGGCCGTCGAGCAGCCGGTCCGCGGTGGCCAGCACCCGCACCCGCGCGGCCGGCGGGACCGGCACGCCCGCAGGCAGCACGGCGGTGAACCGGCGGCCGGGCAGGGGAGCGGACGGCTCGGGCAGCGCCCGCCTCAGCCTGCGCCGGTTCAGCACGTCCGCGGCGCGCCCGGCGGCTTCCCGCGGCCCCATCCGCGAAAGCCGCCGCAGGTACCAGCCCAGGTCTGTCATGGGCGGGCCCCGATCTTGACCGGCGCGCCGGTGGCGAGACTGGTCTGCACGGCGAGCGTGGCCAGCGTGGTCGCGACCAGCGACTCCAGCGGCACCGGCATCGGGCCGCCGGAGGTGACCGCCGCGACGAACGCGTCCAGCTCGGCGCGCTGACCCTTGTCCCGGCCCTGCGGGATGCGCGAGCTGGTCCAGCGCTTGCGCGCGTACACCGAAGCGCGGGCGAAGTCGTCGAACGCGAGCACCTTGCCGTCCGCGGCGACGTCCAGCGTCTCCTTCGGAAAGCCCGCCGCGCCGCTGGTGGTGTAGCTGATCGTCGCCGTTGAGCCACCCGGGTACCGCAGCAGGATCTGCAGGTCCTGCTGGTCCGGCGTGGCAGCCGCGTACACCGACACCGGGTCCTCGCCGAGCAGCCAGCTCACCGTGTCGATGAAATGCCCGCCCTCACCGGTGAACCGGGTGCCCTCCGAGGCGGCCCGGTCGTACCAGCTGCCGTGCTCCAGGCGGCCCGCGTTGACCAGGTACCGCACCGACGCCGGGCCGATCCGCCTGCCGAAGCGCCCGGCGCTGTCCCGCAGCAGCGGCGCGAACCGGCGGTTGAACCCGACCTGCAGCCGGTCGTTGCCGGATTCCTCGATCGCGCCGAGCACCTTGCCCAGCTCGGCCTCGGTCAGCGCCAGCGGCTTCTCCACGAACACCGCCTTGCCGGCCAGCAGCGCGCGCCGGGTCAGCTCGGCGTGCGAGCTGTGGCGGGTCACCACGAACACCGCGTCGATGTCCGGATCGGCCAGTGCCGTGGCCACGTCGGTGGCGGCCTCGGCGAACCCGAACTTGCGCTTGGCGTTCGCCGCGGACAGCGCGGACGTGGTGACCACGCGGCGCAGCTCGACGTCCGCCCGCTCCGCCAGGTGCGGCAACAGCATCGAGGACGCGTAGTTGCCGGCGCCGAGGAACGCGGTCCGCATCCGGCCGGTGCGCCGCGAGGTGCGGACCGGCTCCCGGTGCGGCACCGCGGCGCTCAGCTCCGGCTCGGTGGGCTCGTGCTCCGCGCCCGGGTAGCGGAACAACACGGCGACGGCCGCCAGCTCGCCCTCGTCGAGCCTGCGGTAGGTCTCCACGGCGGTGGCGAAGTCCGCGACGTGCGAGACCAGCGGTTCGACGTCGGCCCGGCCGCGGGCGATCAGGTCGAGGAAGCACGCCAGATTGCGGCGTTCGGTCCAGCGCACGTAGCCGATCGGGTAGTCCCGGCCGTCCAGTTCGTACTCCGGGTCGTAGCGGCCCGGTCCGTACGAGCGGGAGAACCGGACGTCGAGTTCCTTTTCGTAGTAGGCGTTCCACGGCAGGTCGAGCCGGCACTTGCCGATGTCGACCACCCGCCCGCGGTCCCGCGCGAGTTTCGCGGCCAGCTCGACCGGCTCGTTGGTGCCGCCGCCGGCCACCAGGTACACCTGGTCGACGCCGTGCCCGCCGGTCAGTTCGCCGACCGCGACCGCCACCTCACCGGAACCGGGGTGACCGCACACCGACGCGCCGAGCCGCTCGGCCAGCCGGCACCGCCCGGTGTCCGGGTCGGCCCCGACCACGCGCACCCCGGACGCCACCAGCAGCTGCACGACGAGCTGCCCGATCAGGCCGAGCCCGATCACCAGCGCGGTGTCGCCGAGCTGCGGCTCACCGCGGCGGACGCCCTGCAGGGCGATCGCGCCGACGGTGCCGAACGCGGCGTGCCGCGGCCGCACCCCGGCCGGCACGCGGGTGAACAGGTTCTTCGGCACCCAGTTCAGCTCGGAGTGCAGCGCGTGCTCGTTGCCCGCGCACGCCACCAGATCGCCGACCTCGACGGTGCCCGCCAGCCCGGTACCGACCTCCTCGACCACCCCGCACAGCGAATAGCCCAGCGGCGTGTACGAGTCGAGGCGGTTCATCACCTTGCGGTAGGTGGGGCCGACGCCGTTGGCCGCGACGCTCTGCACGACCTTGGCGACCTGGTCCGGCCGCGAGCGCGCCTTGCCCAGCATCGACATGCTCGCCTCGGACACCTTCATCATCTCGGTGCCGGTGGAGATCAGCGAGTACGCGGTCCGCACGAGCACCCCGCCCGGCTTGCACGCGGGCGCCTCGACGTCCAGCAGCGCCAGCTCGCCGCTCTTGTAGTTCTGCACGACCTGCTTCACCAGGGCTCCTTCACGCTGCTCGCTCGGCCGCACCGGCTTCGGTCGCGCCGCGGTACCAGTACTCGAGGGTCAGGACGTGCCAGAGGTGCTTGGACCGGTCCTCGCGGCCGGCGGCGTCCTCGTCGGCCAGGCGCTGCAACGCCTCCCGCCGCAGCAGCCCGGACCGCACCAGCTCGCCGTCGTGCACGACCTCCCGCACCAGCGGCGCCAGGTCCCGGCTCATCCACGCCCGCAGGGGAGCGCTGAACAGGCCCTTGGGCCGGTACACGATCTCCCTCGGCAGGATCGGCGACGCGGCTTCCTTCAACGCCGCCTTGCCCTGCCGCCCGGCGATCTTGCGGTTGCCGGGCAGGCTGAACGCGGCCCGGACGACCTCGACGTCCACGAACGGCACTCGCACCTCGGTGGAGGCCGCCATGCTGGCGCGGTCGGTGTAGGTGAGGTTCAGCCCGGGCAGGAACATCCGCGCGTCGGCCAGGCACATGCGGTTGACGAAGTCGTGCAACTGGTTGTCGTGGTAGGTGTCGGCGTGCTCGGTGAGCACGTCGTCCACGGCGGCGGCGAGGTCCGGGTGGACCAGGCCGGTCAGCTCGTCCCGGTCGTACATCGTGTAGCTGCGCCGGAACGCGGTTTCCTCCGGCAGCTCGGCGAAGGACAGGAACCGCTTGGCGAACCGCACGGACCGGAAGCCGCGCTTCCCGTTCGCCACCGGCAGACGGTCCACAACGGACTCGATCGGGTGGCGGAGGCCAGGCGGGATCTTCTGGTAGCGCAGCGCGATCAGGTTCGCCAGGTGCTTGCGGTACCCGGCGAACAACTCGTCGGCGCCCATGCCGGACAGCATCACCTTGACCCCGGCCTCGCGCGCGGCCGTGCAGATGAGGTAGCTGTTGATCGCCGCTGGATCGCCGATCGGCTCGTCCAGGTGATGCGTGATGTGCGGCAGCAGTTCCTGCACGTCCGGCGCGATCTCGATCTCGTGCAGGTCGACGCCGAAGCGCCGCGCGACGATCCGGGCGTAGCGCAGGTCGTCCGGCATCGCCTCGAACTTCGCGTCCGCGGCGCGGAACCCGATGGTGTAGGCGGAAATCCCGGGCCGGTGCCGGGCGGCGAGGGCGGTCAGGTAGCTGGAGTCCAGCCCGCCGGACAGGAACGTCCCCACGGGCACGTCGGCGAGCAGGTGCGCCCGCGTAGAGTCCTCGACCACGGCGGCGAGATCAGCCGGCGGCCCGGCCTGCGCCTCGGTGGCCACGTCCCGCAGGTTCCAGTACCGGCCGGTGTCCACCCGCCCGTCCGGGCGGGACCGCAACCAGCTGCCCGGCGGCAGCTTGCGCACCTCGCGGAACGCGCAGCGGCTGTCCGGCACCCAGTAGTAGAGCAGCGAGGCGACCAGCGCGGTTTCGTCCACGTGCAGCCCGCCGCCCAGCTCGCCGGCGAGCGCCTTCAGCTCCGAGGCGAACACGAGTCCGTCGCCGCGGCGCACGTAGAACAGCGGTTTGATGCCGAGCTGGTCGCGCGCCAGGAACAGCTCGCCGGTGCGCTCGTCGAAGACCGCGAACGCGAACATGCCCCGCAACCGCGGCAGGCACTCCACGCCCCACCGCCGCCACGCCTCCAGCAGGACCTCGGTGTCGGACGTGCCGCGGAACCGCACACCCTTGCCCCGCAGTTCGGCGCGCAGCTCCGGCGCGTTGTACAGCTCGCCGTTGTAGGTGAGCGCGAGCCCGCCGGAAACCATCGGCTGCGCGCCGGTCCCGGACAGGTCGATGATGGACAGCCGCCGGTGCCCGAGATGGACGTCACCGTGGTCGTAGCGGCCTTCGCCGTCCGGGCCACGGTGGGCCAGCCGCCGGGTGAGCCGGTCGGTGAGCGGGCCGCCGTCCGGGAGGTGATGGGTTCCTGCGATACCGCACATGCGCTGGTCAGCCTTCGCGTTCGAGGGGCGGCTTGCCGTTGGTGCACGACCCGGCGGGCCCGGCCGGGCCGGTGACCGGGGCGAACTGCTTCGCCGGCAGGTCGGCGTGCACCGGTTCGAGCGTCACCGTCCGTTCGCCGTTGCGGCCCGGGAGCGGCGCGTACCACCGGGCGGGGTGGCCGCTGCCGCCCTCCGGGCGTGCGGTGGCGGCGAACGTGGCGCGGCCGCGCAGCGCGGTGTGCAGGCCGTCCCACAGGGTGCCGTCGGTGCGGTCCTTCGGGTCCGGCGCGACCAGCACGATCCCGATGACCGGGATGCCCAGGTCGGCCAGCTGCCGCGCCACGGTGTGCAGCCACTGGGTGGTCGCCTTCCCTGCGCGCACCACCAGCACGGTTTCCGCGCCGAGACGGCTCAGGTCGGTCCACGCCGTGCCCGGCGCCACCGAGCCGACGCCGATCCGCAGGCCCGCGCCCAGGGGTCGCTCGCCGTCGACCACCGGGATCTCCGGCGGGTCACCGGCTACCGCGCTGAGTTCGCGTCCGGGCAGGTCGTCGACGAGCACAACGGTGTGCTCCGGGCCGTCGAGTTCGCCGGCCACGTGCTTGGCCACGTCCAGGGCGAGCGTGGCCGCGATCCGCGGGCAGCCCAGTTCGAGGACCGACACCGACCCGCCGTCCGGGGCGACGGTGCGGGCGATCGTGGCGGCCACCCGGTTGTGCTGGGCGGCGGCCCGCGACCGCCGCACCCGGCGGGGCTGGGGCAGCTCACCGATCACGGAGGCGCCCAGCTCGGCGGCGATGTCGCGGCGCAGCACCGGGCGGTCCCGCACCACGCTGAGCACCGCGGCGATCGCCAGCCCGGCGAACAGGCCGAAGCCACCGCCGATCCCGCCGGTGGTCACGGCCGAGCCGAGCGTGGACGAGGCGACCGGGCGGGGCCCGTCGACGATCTGGCTGCCCGCACCCAGCTGGGGCTGCCCGACCCGGGCCTCGGTGGCGCGGCCGGTGTAGTCCGAGACGCGCGAGGCGAGGTCGGCCCGGCGCGCGTACAGCGATTGCAGCTCGGCGGGGCCGATCTGGCTGTTGCGGCCCGACGCCTGTGCGATCTGCACGTCCACCTGGTTCAGCTCGCCCTGCAGCTGGTCGCGCTGGTTGAGCAGCGCCTGCGCCTCGGCGTCGGCGGCCGCCTGCAACCGCTGCCGGTGGTCGGTGATGAACGCGTCGGCGACCGCCTTGGCCCGGGTGAGCGCGTCCGGGAGCGTCGGCCCGGTGACCGTGACCTGCATGATGTTGTTCGTCAGCCCGGCACCGGTGTAGGTGGTGCGGAACTGCTCGGGCGTGGCCGGCAGGTTCAGCGTCTTGACCGCGGCGCCCGCGATGCGGGTGCTCTGCAGCACCGCCACGTCGGTCTGGATCAGGCTCTTGCTGTCGTTGGGCTGGTCGGCCGTGTGCAGCACGAGCAGGGACGTCACCGCGGTCGGTTTCGCCGGGGTCAGGAACGCGAACGCCGCGCCGCCGAGCAGGCCGATGGCCGCGGTGGCGAGCCACATCCGCCGCCTGCGGCGGATCGAGGTCAGCAGCCGGTGGAGGTCGATGAGCGGCTGGTCCGCGGGTGCGCGGTCGGGTCTGGTCATGCCGAACCCGCCAATGCCTCGTCCGTTCGCGGCGCCCCGGCCGGCTCGTCCGCGGAGCGCGGGGACGTGCGGGCCGGGTGGGCCACGACGGTGCCGAGCACCCGCAGCCCGGCGTCCCCGCACGCGGTTGCGAGGTCCACCAGCTCCCAGCCGGTCCGGGTGCCGCTGCCCTGCACGACCACGACACCGTCCGCGCCCTCGACCTCGCCGACGGTGGGCCGGGCGGCGCTGGTCACCACGATCCGCAGTTCGGGCCGGCCGGCCGAGGCCGCGACCAGCTGGGCGGCGGCGCCCCGCCCGGCCGGGTCGTCGTCGGCGACCAGCAGCACGACGAGCCCGAACGTCCCCCGGTCGTCACCCAGGCGGGACAGCACCCGGCGGTAGCGCACCTCCCGGCTCGCCCGGTCCACCGACGGCAGGAGCTCGGGTTCGTTCCACGCCCGGTCCAGGCCGAGCCAGCGGGACCAGGCGTGCCGCGCCTTGCCGGTCGCCTGGTGCGTGTGCCGGTCCACCGGCACGTCGACGCTGCCGAGTACCGGGCCGCCGACCGCGGACCCGATCTCCTGCTCGTCGCGCAGCCGCCGGTCCGCTCGCGCGCCGATCAGGTGGCCGAGCACGCCGAGCAGGAAGAACGCCACCGCGCCACCACCGGTGAACTGGATCAGCGTCGGGGACGCCGGGCTGGTCGGCAGCTGCGCCGAACCCATCACGACGGTCCTGGTCTGGCTGATCGTCTGGTCGGACTGGTCCAGCTTGAGCATCGCGTCGGCCAGGTCGCTGCGCAGTTGTTCCAGCTGCGTGCGCACGTCGACCGTTTCCACGGACAGCTTCTGCGCGGACTGGGACAGTTCGGTGATGCGGTCGTTGGTTTCCTGGACCTGGTGGCGCAACGCGTTCGCCTGTTCCTGCGCCACCTGGCTCGCGGCGTCGGAATTCGCGCCGAAGAGCTGCGCGGTGTAGGCCACGTAGGCGTTGGCCACCTGGTCGGCCAGTTTCTGCGCCTTGTCCGGTGTGTCCGCGGTCGCGGTGATGTCGATGATGTTGGCCTGGCTCGCACCGGCCTTGACGTTGCCGCTCAGCGCCGTCCCGCTCACCCCCCAGCCCAGTGCCTGCGCGGCCCGGTCGAGCACCACGGTGCTGGTCGCGACCTGGGCTTCGGTGAGGAGTTCGCCCGCGTCGCGCGAACCCTGGAGCAGCACGCTCGTCGAGGTCCGGTAACCGGGGGAGAACAGCAGCGACGCGCCCGCCCCGACGAGCGCGCCGAGCACCGCGAGCGCCGCCAGCACGCGCCAGCGGTTGCGCAGGATCCGTCCGATCGTGGACAGGCGCACGGTGTCGTCACCCAATTGTTGCCCCCTCGATCGATCCGCGGGACGCCACCGGCGTCCGGTTGGATGGGCTTTCACGAACCAGGTCGCGGCAATTCCTGAATTGGTTACCGGCCTTGTGCAAAAAGTTTCTCGACGGGGTTTTCCCGGTACCGGTCAGCGAATCACCGACTCGCGGCGGCGTATGCGGCGAGCAGGGATTTCGCCGAGTTGGCCCACGACAGCGCTCCCGTGACGCGCGCCGCGCCGATGTCACCCATGCGCCGCCGTTCCGCGGGATCGTCCAGCAACCGCGCGGTGAGCTTGGCGAACTCGAGTTCGTCGTTGGCCGGCGCGTACACCGCCGCGTCGCCGGCGGAAACCCGCGCTTCGTGCAGGTCGAACGACACGATCGGCCGGCTCATCGCCATGTATTCCATGATCTTGTTCATGGTGGACACGTCGTTGAGCGGATTCCGCGGGTCCGGGGACAGGCAGACGTCCGCTGTGGACAGAAAACGGACCAGGTCGGCGTCCGGGATGCGGCCGGTGAACTCCACCTGGTCGTCCAGGCCCAGTTCCCGGCACAGCACGACCATCGCGTCGAACGCGTCGCCGGATCCCACGAACACCGCGTGCCAGTCGGTGCGGCCCAGGTCGTCCCGTAGTTTCGCGAGCGCGCGCAGGGCGTGGTCGACGCCGTCCTGCGGCCCCATCACACCCAGGTAGCACAGCAGGTGCGGCTTGCCGCGCTTGAGTTCCGGCTCCGGCGGCACCTGGTGGAACCGCTCCACGACCGGGGCGCTGCGGACCACGAACACCTCCGCCGGCCGCTTGCCCCCGCGGGTCAGCGCCACGTCGCGGTAGCTTTCGTTGGTCGAGATGACCACGTCCGCGGCGCGGAACGTGGCGCGTTCCAGCGCGCACACGCCGCGGTAGAGCAGGTCCCGGCCACGGCCGAACCGCGACAGGTACAGCTCGGGGACCAGGTCGTGGTGGTCGAAGACGAACTTCGCGCCACGGCGCTTGAGCCGGAGCGCGACGAGGAACAGCAGGTCGGGCGGATTGCAGGCGTGCACGACGTCGACCGGGCCGACCGTGCGGGCCAGCCTGGCCGTGTGCCACAGCGCGGCACCGTACTCCCGCAGGTAACCCGCGGGGCCACCGGTGGCCGCGGTGAGCGGGTACCGCAGGATGTGCACGCCGTCGAGCACGACCTCCGGTTCGCTGTCCCGTTTTGTCCCCTGTGGACAGATCACGTGCACGGTCCACCCGGCGTCGCGCAGGGTGGTGCACTCCTGCCAGACCCGCCGGTCGAACGGCACGGACAGGTTCTCGACGAGGATCAGGGCGTTACCAGGCAAGGCCGACGTATCCTTCTTCGGCACGGCGCACGGCGGCGTCGGGCAGGCGGACGAGGTCGATCAGGGTCCGGCCGCCGGCGTGCGGCAGCACGGCGAGCACGGCCGGGTCGGTGCTGCCCACCAGGCACACCTCGGCGTGGTCCAGCACCTCGCCGGGCGAGCCGGCGAGCAGCTGGCCCAGATGCGGCAGGCGGCTTTCGATGTACTCGCGGTTGGCGCCCACCAGCCGGGACAGGCTCACGTTCGCGTCGTAGATCTTCAGGTCGTAGCCCTTGCCGAGCAGGCGTTCGGCGAGTTCGACGAGCGGGCTCTCGCGCAGGTCGTCGGTGCCCGGTTTGAACGACAGCCCGAACAGGCCGACGCGCCGTTTGCCGGTGCGCGCGACCAGGTCGAACGCGCGGCGGAGGTGTTCTTCGTTGGAGGGCAGCACGTGTGCGAGCAGCGGCACCGACACGTCGGCGCGGTGCGCGGCGTAGACCAGCCCGCGCAGGTCCTTGGGCAGGCAGGAGCCGCCGAAGGCGAAGCCGGGCCGCAGGTAGGCGGGGCTGACGTTGAGCTTGCGGTCGGCGAGGAACACGTCCATCACGCGGTGCGAGTCGAGGCCGAGGGCGCGGCAGATCGCGCCCAGCTCGTTGGCGAAGCCGATCTTGAGGCCGTGGAAGGCGTTGTCGGCGTACTTGGTCATCTCCGCGACCGGGATCGGCACGCGGAACACGTCGCCGGGCAGGTCCGCGTAGAGGTCCGCGACCGCGTCGCCGCTGGCCGGGTCGAGTTCCCCGATGACCGTCTTCGGCGGGTCGAAGAAGTCCCTGACGCTGCTGCCTTCCCGCAGGAACTCGGGGTTCACGGCGACGCCGAAGTGGACACCGGCGGTGAGTCCGGAGGTCTTTTCCAGGATCGGCACCAGCAGGTCCAGACACGTGCCGGGCAGCATCGTGCTGCGGAACACGACCGTGTGCCGGCCGGTCTTCCCGGCGAGTGCGCCACCGATCTCCTCGGTGACCCGTTCCAGGAATGCGGTGGACAGGCTGCCGTTGGGGGCCGACGGCGTGCCGACGCAGACCAGGGAGATGTCGCTGCCGGCGATCGCGTCGGCGACGCTGGTGGTGGCGGTGAGCGCGCCGTTCGCGACGACCCGTGCGGTCAGTTCGCCGATGCGTTCTTCCACCACGGGTGCTTTGCCCCGGCGGATGAGATCGATCTTGCCGGGATTGATGTCGACGCCGATCACCCGGTGTCCTTCACCGGCGAGGCACGCGGCCGAAACGCATCCGACGTAGCCGAGCCCGAAGACGCTGATCTTCATGGAAATCCTCCCGCCGCCACCGGCTTGACCCAGAGGTCGGGGGACGGGAGGACATCGTTACGGGCCGCGGTCGCGGAAAACCGTTGTCCTGGTCGGGTTTCCGCGAGGAAGAAACCTCCTGGGGCGGGAACCGGCGGTCAGAGCGCTTCGGCGAACGGGATGACGTCGTCGGCGAAGGTTTCGATCAGGCCCGGGTCCGGAAGCCCCGGGATGGAGCCGATCACGGCGTCCACGCCGAGCTCGTGCAGGCGGCGCAGTTCACCCTTGAGCTCGTCGGCCTTGTCGCCGTGCGCCCCGACGTCGAGGGGGTGGTAGACGGTTTTGGTGATGTCGGCGTAGTCGCGGCCCTCGGTTTCGCAGTGCCCGCGCAGGACGTCCAGCTTGTGTTCGAGGTCGGGCCCGTCGAAGATGTTGCAGGCGTCGCCGTACCGCGCCACGAACCGCAGGGTTTTCCGCTCGCCGCTGCCGCCGATCATGATCGGCGGGTGTGGTTTCGTGAGCGCCTGCGGGACGTTCAGGAGCCGTTCGGCCTCGATGTGCGGGCTGCTGAAGGGCCCGTCGTCGTCGGACCACATGCGCAGCACGTACTGCAGGGTCTCTTCGAGCATCTGGAAGCGTTCCGCGGTGGGCGGGAACGGGAAGCCGAGGCCGCGGCTCTCCTCTTCGTTCCAGCCGGCGCCGATACCGAGCATGGCGCGGCCGCCGGAGAGGACGTCGAGGGTGGTCACGGCTTTGGCGAGCACGCCGGGCTGGCGGTAGAGGACGCCGGTGATGACGGTGAGGAGTTTGACGCGCTCGGTGTGGGCGGCGAGGTAGCCGAGCGTGGTGTACGCCTCGAGCATGTCGTGTTCGCTGGGTCCGACGGCGCGGATCTGGAAGAAGTGGTCCATCACGGCGAGGTAGCCGAATCCGGCGTCGTCGGCGGCGCGGGCGACGTCGGCGAGGTCGCGGCCGAGCGTGGCGGGGCCGCCGGGCCAGGTGAAGTCGGGGATTTGCAGTCCGAGTTTCATGGGTGTCCTCTGCGTGGTTTCGAACTTCAGGCTCCGGTGCTGACGACCAGCGGGTGGTGCCGCGGGCGCTGACGGGTGGTGGGGTACCCGAATTGGCGACGTGAACCGGGCGGGCGGCGCGAGGTTCACGCGTTACGGCACAGTCATCTCCCATGACCCCGCAGGCAGCACCCGTCCCCGTCCTCGTCGACACCGACGGCGGCCTCGACGACGCGCTGGCACTGGTGTTCCTCACCCGCAGCCCCGCTGTCGACGTCGTCGCGATCGGCTCGGTCCACGGCAACGTGCCCGCCGAGGCCGCCGCGCGCAACACGCTGCGCGTGCTGGAGCTGCTCGGGGCCGAGGTGCCGGTCGCGCAAGGAGCTACCGGGCCGTTGACCCGCGAGGTGCACTACCGCCATCCCGAGGACCCGGTGGGCCGCCTGCTCGGCGCGCCCGCGGCCGGTCCCGTCGGCGAGCCGGCCGCCGCCCAGCTGGTCCGGCACGTGCGGGCACGCCCGGGCGCGCTGTCCCTGCTCACGCTCGGCCCGTTGACCAACCTCGCCCTGGCGTTGCGGCAGGAACCCCGGCTGCCCGAGCTGGCCGGCCGGGTCGTGGTGATGGGCGGGGTGTTCAGTGGTGACGGCAGCGTCTCCGCGGTGGCCGAGACCAACATCTGGTGCGACCCGGAGGCCGCCGACATGGTTCTCACGGCGGGGTTCGACCTGACGCTGGTCGGGCTCGACGTGACCCGCCAGGTCCAGCCCACGACCGGGTGGCTCACCGCCTTGGCGCAGGACCCGCTGCCCTGGGGCGGCTTCGCGGCGCTGCTCGCCGCCGCACCACCGGATCAGCGGCCGCCGATGCCGCTGCACGACCCGCTCGCGGCGGCCGTCCTGGCCCGCCCCGACCTGGTGAGCTGCCGCTCCACACCGGTGCGGGTCGAGCTGGCCGAGGGCGCCGCACGGGGACGCACCCGCGCGGACAGCAGCAGCGGGCGCGGCGGGCGGCCCGCCGTCCAGGTGGCGGAGGACGTGCACGTCGAGCAGGCACTGGACGTCCTCATCGAGGGTCTCGTCCCCGGCCTGCGTTGATTCCCTCCGGGGCTCGCTGTGGGCGGCACAACGCCCCGGAACCGGACGCGGCGGGGGTGCGTCCATGGGAGGACCGCTCACGCTGGAAGGATCTCCGATGGCCCAGCCGTACATGGCCCAGCCGCACCCCGTTCCGTCTCCGCGCCACCGGTGGCCGCTCGCCGTGGTCGCCCTGGTCGTGGGGCTCGTCGTCGGCGCGGGAGTCGTGGGGCTCGTCTGGATCGGGTCCGGTCCGGGCGCTGCGGGATCCGACGCCGCCGCCGACGTCGACGCCGCATGCGCCGCGGTGGCGCGCACCACGTCACTCGATCCGGTGGACAAGCACGCCGGGTTCCAGCGCTGGGGCGCGGCGGCGCAGCTCGCGGCCGCGGCCGCCGAGCAGGAGCCGCGCTACCAGTCGCTCGCCGACGCCCTGAAGGCCCCGGTCGACATCGTGATGCAGAACTTCGCCGCGAAGGGGCCGGAGTTCGACGCGGCGATGACCCGGGCCAGGGCCGCCTGCGACGACCGCTAGGCACCGGCCGCGAGTCTCCGACAGTGCTGCCCTGACCAGCGCGAACGGCATTCCCCGAGGCGGTGGCGCCAGTGCCCGTCCGCGACGCGCCAGCCGTTTTCCACAATGGGTGGGGCACCCGGATCCAGCCGCAACCTGGCGTGCCCGCCCGCGCGCACGCGAGAGTTGCTGCGGAACTCCGCTTCCCGTTCGCGCGTTGCGGAAGTGGAAGGAGGCGCAGGGGACGTGCACAGGCACCAGAACGGGCTGAAAACGGCGTTGTTGCTCGGATTGCTGAGTGCCATCATCATCGCGATCAGTTCATTGTTCGGGCGTGGCGCGTTGTTCATCGGGCTGGCCCTCGCCTTGGGCATGAACGCCTACGCCTATTTCAAGTCCGACACGATCGCGCTGCGGGCGATGCGCGCGCGTCCGGTGTCCGAGCCCGAGCAGCCCGTCATGCACCGCATCGTGCGGGAGCTGGCCACCTCGGCCCGCCAGCCGATGCCGCGGCTGTACGTGAGCCCGACCAAGGCGCCGAACGCGTTCGCCACCGGCCGCAACCCGCGGCACGCCGCTGTGTGCTGCACGACGGGCATCCTGGAACTGCTGGACGAGCGCGAGCTTCGGGCGGTGCTCGGCCACGAGCTGTCCCACGTCTACAACCGCGACATCCTCATCTCGTGCGTCGCCGGGGCGCTCGCGAGCATGGTCAGCGTGCTGGCGAACGTGGCGATGTTCGCCGGCGTGTTCGGCGGGGACGACCGCGAGGGCAACAACCCGCTGGTCACGCTGCTGATCATCCTGGTCGGCCCGATCGCCGCGGGCATCATCCGGATGGGCGTCAGCCGCTCGCGGGAGTACCAGGCGGACGCGTCGGGCGCCGAGCTGACCGGTGATCCGCTCGCGCTGGCCTCGGCGTTGCGGAAGCTGGAGGACGGCACGCGCCGCGCCCCGCTCGTGCCGGAGCCGCAGCTGGTGTCGCAGTCGCACCTGATGATCGCGAACCCGTTCCGCCCCGGCGAGTCGTTCTCCCGCATGTTCTCCACGCACCCGCCGATCGAGGACCGGATCCGGCGCCTGGAGGACATGGCCCGCCGCGGCCCGTTCTGACCTATCCGGTCGCCCCGGCCGCCCGCGCGCACGCGATCACGTAGTCGCCGTACCCGGACTTCGACAGCTTGAGCCCGAGCGCCAGGCACTGGTCCGGATCGATGTAGCCCATCCGCAGCGCCACCTCCTCCAGGCACGCGATGCGCACCCCGGTGCGGTGCTCGAGCACCTGCACGAACTGCGCGGCTTCCAGCAGCGAGTCGTGCGTGCCGGTGTCCAGCCACGCGAATCCGCGCCCCAGCTCGACCAGCTTCGCGCGGCCCTGCCGCAGGTACGCCAGGTTGACGTCGGTGATCTCCAGCTCGCCGCGCTGCGAAGGGGTGAGCCCGCGCGCGATCTCCACGACCTGGTTGTCGTAGAAGTACAGCCCGGTGATCGCCTGGTTGGACTTCGGCCGGTCCGGCTTCTCCTCGATCGACACCAGCCTGCCGTCGCGGTCGAGCTCGCCCACGCCGTAGCGCTGCGGGTCCTTCACCGGGTACCCGAACAGCACGCACCCGTCGAGCGTGGCGACCTCCTGTTGCATCCGCCCGGAGAACCCCTGGCCGTAGAAGATGTTGTCGCCGAGGATCAGCGCCACGTCGTCGTCGCCGAGGAAGTCCGCACCGATGAGGAACGCCTCGGCCAGGCCGTTCGGGCTGGGCTGCTCGGCGTAGGCCAGCTGCAACCCGAACTGGTCGCCGGATCCGAGGAGCCGCCGGAAGTTCGGCAGGTCGGCGGGTGTGGAGATGATCAGGATCTCCCGGATCCCGGCGAGCATCAGCACCGAGAGCGGGTAGTAGATCATCGGCTTGTCGTACACCGGCAGCAGTTGTTTCGACACCGCCTGGGTGATCGGGTGCAGACGCGTCCCGCTGCCGCCCGCCAGCACGATGCCCTTCATGCCTCAGCTCCTCCCGGATCGATCCGGAACCACCCTAGCGTGCCGAATCGCTTCACATACATACAGTCTGTATGTATGTTCGGAGGATGACTCGCTCACCAGCACTCGGCCAGCCCCGGCACGTGACCCTCCCGCAGGGTGAGGTCCGCTACTTCGACCGCGGCACCGGCCGACCGGTCGTGTTCGTCCACGGCGCCTTCGTCAACGCCGACCTCTGGCGCAAGGTCGTGCCGGACGTCGCCGCCGCCGGCTTCCACTGCCTCACGGTCGACATGCCACTGGGGGCGCACGAGATCCCGGTCCGCCCGGACGCCGACCTCACCCCGCCCGGCCTGGCCGATCTCATCGCGGACTTCCTCGACGCTCTCGACCTGCGGGACGTCATCCTCGTCGCGAGCGACACCGGTGGTGCGCTCACCCAGATCATGCTGTCGCGGCGCCCCGAACGGGTCGGCCGTGTCGTGCTGACCCCGTCGGACAGCTTCGGTCACTTCTTCCCGCCGCTGTACAAACCGCTCACCCAGCTCGCCCGCATCCCGGGTTCGATGCGCCTGGTTGCGGCGTTGCTCCAGGTCAAGGCCCTGCACCGGACTCCGCTCGTGTTCGGCTGGGTGGCCAAGCGGCCGTTTCCCGCGCCGATCACCGAGTCCTACGTGCGGCCGGCGCACCGTTCCGCCGCGATCCGCCGCGACGTGCGCAAGGTTGTCCGGGCGGTACACCCGCGCTACACGCTCGCGGCCGCGGAGCAGCTGCGCGCCTTCGACAAGCCGGTCCTCCTCGCCTGGGGTGACGACGACCGGATGTTCCCGCTCCGCCTGGCCCGGCGGCTCGCCGAGATCCTGCCCCGCGCGCGCCTGGTCGAAATCGCCGACTCCTCCGCCTTCGTCCCCGAGGACCAGCCGGCCGAGCTGGTGCGGCACATCCTGGCGTTCGCCGGCGTCATGGCAGATTAGGGGCCGTGCGCCGGACACAGGAAGAGCGATCGCAGAACACCCGGGCCGCGTTGGTGGCGGCCGCCCGCGAGCTGTTCGCCGAGCGCGGCTACCAGGCCGTGCCCGCGGATGAGATCGTGCGCGCGGCCGGGGTGACCCGCGGCGCGCTCTACCACCACTACGGCGACAAGCAGGGCCTGTTCCGCGCGGTGTTCGAGCAGGTCGAGCTGGAGGTCACGGCGGAGGTCGAGGCCGCCATGACGGACGCGCCGGACCTGGCGACAGGCCTGTTGCTCGCGCTCAAGGCGTTCCTCGACGCGTGTGAGCGCGCGGAGGTCCGGCGGATCTCGCTGGTCGACGCCCCGGCCGTGCTGGGCTGGGCCGCCTGGCGCGAGATCGAGGCCGGGCACGGCCTGGGACTGATCACCACCGTGCTGCGGCAGGCCGTCGAGCGGGGCCTGGTCAAACCGCTCCCGGTCGAGGTGCTCGCGCAGCTCGTGCTGAGCGCCGTGAACGAGGCGGCGCTGATGATCACGCACGCCGACAACCCCGCCCAGGCCCGCTCGGACGCCGAGCAGGTGCTCGCCACCTGGCTGCTGGGCCTGCTCGCGGAATAATTCCGGGGCCGGCGACGTTTGTCCGTTTCGTGCAGGTCGAGATCTGGTCCGACGTGGTGTGCCCGTGGTGCTACCTCGGCAAGCGGCGCTTCGAGCGTGCGCTCGCCGCGTTCGAGCACCGCGACCAGGTCGAGGTGGTGTTCCGGCCGTTCGAGCTGGATCCGGGCGCGCCGCGGGAGCCGCAGCCGAAGGCCCCGCTGCTCGCCGCGAAGTACGGGATCAGCGAGGCGGAGTTCGCCGCGAACGAGGAGCGCCTGACGCGGCTCGCCGCGGCCGACGGCCTGGAGTACCACTTGGACGGTGGCCTGATCGGCAACACCTTCGACGCCCACCGCGTGCTGCACCTCGCCCGCGAGCGCGGTCTGCAGGAGGCGGTCGCCGAGCGGTTGTTCCGGGCCTACTTCACCGAGCACCGTTCGGTGTTCGACGCGGAGTCCCTCGCCGGGCTGGCCGCGGAGGCCGGATTGGACGGTGCCGAGGTCCGCCGCGTGCTGGCCGAGGGCGGCTACGCCGACGAGGTGCGCGCGGACATCGACCAGGCCCGCGCGCTCGGCGCGAACGGGGTGCCGTTCTTCGTCTTCGACCGCCGCTACGCGGTCTCCGGGGCCCAGCCCACCGAAACGTTCGCCACCGTGCTGGACAAGACCTATCAGGACACCGGCCCCTTGCCGAAGTAGACCTTGCACACGCCGCCGTCGTAGTCGGCGGCCAGTTCCAGCACGTTCCGGGAGTCGTCCACCGGCAGCAGCGACGAGCTGTAGTTCGGGCAGAAGTTGTTGTAGGCACCGGGAACGGGCACCGGGGCCGGCAGCTCGTACCAGTTCCCGGCGCCGAAGTTGTCGTTGGCGAGCAGCACCCGCCCGTTCGAGGGGAGTGGGCGACCGGTGCCGTCGGTGTAAATCTGGCCGACCATCACCAGCCGGACGCCGTTCGGTCCGCCGGGGAACACGGCGACGGTGTGGGCGTGCTGGAAGTAGTTGCCGCTCGCCGTCCCGACCCGGGTGCCCGGGTCGGCGGGGTCGCCGTAGTCCGCGCCGTCCGGTGAGATCTTGAAGTACGGATCGCAGTAGCGGCTGCCGTAGTTGCAGATCTCGTAGGCGAAGTAGTAGCGCCCGTCGGGCAGCTTGCGCACGATCGGCATGCCGGGCCGGACGCGGTCCGGCGAGATCGCGACCGTGGTCTGCCTGGTTCCCCAGGTGACGCCGTCGGTGGAGGGGACCCGGTTGAGCACCTGGCTGTGCCGGGGCGCCTCGGTCTCGTCCGCGTAGTGCATCCACAGCGTCCCGCCGGAGTCCACAGTGAACTCCGGCTCGAACACGCCGTCGCCGGTGTGCGAGCGGACGGCTTCGGACAGGAAGCTCCAGTTCCGTCCACCGTCCGAACTGGACCAGATCCGGATCGACATGCGCCGGTCCGCGCCGTCGTTCTGCCCGTAGGACGCCGCCCACAGCAGGGTGCCGGCACGCAGCCGTCCGACGCGTTGCGGCAGCTCGTAGAGACTGCCGCAGCACTCGCCCCGGGCGCCCTCCGGATCGCGGATCTCGGCGATGGGGTGGAACGACGCGCCTTCGTCGGTGCTCTCGAAGATGCGCGCGAACGCCCCGCCGCCGTCCCAGCTGTTGACGGAGGCGATGATCCGTCCGCGCCGGAACTGCGTGTGCTCCAACCGGATGGCCCGTGGGTAGGCGCCGACCCCGAGTTCGGTGCGTTGCGCGGCCTGTGCCGGAACTGTCAGCGCGGCCGTCATGACCAGCGTTGTCAGCATCAGCGCGGCAATCCGGCGCATTCGTCCCCCTCACTGTCAGCAGCGGAATTAGACCACAGCGTGATCGTCCGGGGCCGCGCCGCCAGGCTGACAAACGGCCACTTTGTAGCGCAGTACTACGTGTAAATCAACCCCTTGATGGATTGTTCAACGATCCCTACGTTCGGAGGCGGTGGCACAAGCCACCGTTCACGACGAAGGAGAGTTCGCATGCCGATGGAAAACCTGGCTCCCGAAGACTTCGACCTGGACCTCCGCATCAGCACGCCCACGCAGGACGGCGAAGTGCTGACCACCAAGTCCGGCTTCAGCGACATCTGCGCCACGTTGTGGCCGTCCTGCTGACCTGATCCCGGGTGGCGGGTCTGCGGGGGCCCGCCACCCGTTCCAGCCGGGAGGGGAACCGATGTTCAGCTGTGCGAGCCCGGCCCTGCTGCGGGCCGCGGTGCGTCCGCGCGCCACGGGGCCGCTCCCGCCGCTGGAGGCGCTCGCGGCGGACCGGGTCCTGATGGAAGCGGTGGAGACGGCCAGCCCGAGCCTGGCCGCCGACGTTCACCGTGTGGTGCGCGGCGAACCGGTCAAGGACAAGGTCCGCAGGCGCGCCGCCCTTGCCCTCGGCAAGTACCACCTGCGCATGACCAGCCGGGCCACGCCGTTCGGGCTGTTCGCGGGCGTCGCGCCCGTCCGGCTGGGCGAGCGGCCCGAGCTGCGGTTCGGCGACCGGCATCGTCCGGCCACGCGACCGGACGCCGAGTGGCTGGACGGGCTGCTGCACCGGCTGCGCACCGATCCGCTCGTCCTCGATCGAGCGGTCCTCGTGGCGAACGACATCGTCTTCGTCCGCGGGGACCGGCTCGTGCTGCCGGAGCGGTACGAGGCGGCGCATCGCCGCGAAGCGTCGGTCCGGTTCACCCCGCTCGTGCGCGCCGTCCGGGAGATCGCTCGCACACCGGTGGCGTGGCCGGACCTGGTCGAGGCGCTGTGCCGCCGCTTCCGGCGCACCGGGTTCGAGACGGTGCTGCGGCAGCTCGTCGAGGCCGGTGTCCTGCTCACCGACCTCGACCCGCCGCCGGACTGCGTGGACCCGCTCGCCCACGTCCTCGACCGGATTCCGCCCGCGCACCCGGTGCACTCGGAGCTGCGCGCGATCCAGGCCGGTCTCCGTGCCGCGGACGTCGCCGCCGAGGACCGCCGGTCACGGCGGCGGACGGTCGTGGCGCGGATGCGCGCGCTGCACGACGCGAACGACGTGATCCAGACCGACCTGCGGCTCGACCTCACGGCCACGTTGCCGGCCGAGGTGGGCGCGGAGGCCGCGCGCGCCGCCGACGTGCTGTGGCGGCTGGGAAGCGTGTCCGCTCCGTCCTGGTTGGACGGTTATCGGCAGCGCTTCCTCGAACGGTACGGCAGTGACCGGGCGGTGCCGGTGCTGGAGCTGCTCGACGATACCCGTGGCCTGGGCCTGCCCGAGTTCGGGCAGCGGCCCGACCCGCACGGCCACGAGGACCTCGTGACGCACCTGCTGGCGGCGGTGCGGGCGGGCCGCGACGAGATCGAACTCGACGACGAGCTGATCGACCGCCTCGCCGAGGATCCGCCCGCGCGCCGCCCGGTGTCGATGGAGCTGTGCGCGGAAGTGCTGGCGCCCCACTGGGAGGCCCTGTGCGCCGGGGACTTCCGGCTGGTCGTCGGGGAGAACCTGGGGTCGCCCCAGGCCGGGTCGACGAGCGCGCGGTTCGCGCACCTGATGCCGGAGGTCGACGCCGAGCTGACCGCGCTGGTCCGCAACGGCGCCCCGGCCGGCGCCGCGCAGGTCGCGTTCCGGCCGCGGACGATCCGCTCCGCCAACGTCGCCGCGGTGCCGCAGCGGCTTCCGGTGCGCCTTCCCGTCGGGTGCGGGCCGGCCGTCGCGCGGGTCGCCGACGTGCGGCTGGACCGGCTGGCCGTGGGCGCGACGCAGGACGAGCTGTACCTGGTGGACCGGGAAACCGGGCGGCGGATCGTGCCGGTGTCCGGTTCGATGCTCAACCCGCGCAGCGGCCACGTCCCGCCGGTCGCGCGGTTCCTGCTCGAACTGGGGGAGCAGGCGAACCCGTCGTGCCTGCCGTGGCGGTGGGGCGCGCTCGCGCCGGCCCCGTACCTGCCGCGGGTCCGGTACGGCCGGACCGTGCTCGCGCCCGCGCGGTGGCGGCCCAGTCACGAGATGCTGGAGCGCACCTCCAGCTGGCCGGAGGCGGTCCGGGCCTGGCGGCAGCGCTGGGAGGTGCCGCGATGGGTGCAGCTGACCAGCTCGGACAACCGGATCCGCATCGACCTCGACGACCCCGGTCACCTGCGGCTGTTCGACGCGGAGCTGCGGAAGACGCCACGGCTGGTCGTCCAGGAGGTCCTCGCCCACGGCGACGGCTGGCTCGGCGGGCACGCGTGCGAGGTCGTCTTCCCGCTGCTCGGCGAACGCCCCGCCGAGCGGCCGGCGCCGGCTGTCCGGACGCGCTCCGACGCGCTGCGGCTGCCCGGCGGTGACTGGTTGTACGCCAAGCTGTACGCCGCGGACACCGCGCAGCGCGAGATCCTCCGGACGCGGCTGCCCGAGCTGGTCGGCGGGGTGGACGACTGGCACTTCGTCCGCTACGCCGATCCCGATCCGCACCTGCGGATCCGCTTCGCCGGCAAGCCCGACGTCCTGTGGACGACGCTGCTGCCGCGCCTGCACACCTGGGCGGGCGCGCTCCGCGACGCCGGACTGCTGTCCCGGCTGGTGCTGGACAGCTACGACCCCGAGGTCGAACGGTACGGCGGCCCGGATGCGATCGCCGAGGCGGAGCGGGTGTTCCACGCCGATTCCGTGGTCGCGCTCGCCGTGCTGGAGCGGGACACGGCGGAACTGCTGGCCCTGAGCGTGCTCGATCTCGTCCGGCACTTCGGATCCGGTCCGCGGGTACTCGGCTGGCTCGCCGCGGCCGTCCCCCTCGACCAGCGGCGCGCCGCACGGCGGGAGAGCCGGGAAGCGCTGGCCGCGGCCCTGGATACCACCGGCCGGCCGTCACTGGGCCAACCGTGGCGGCGGCGGAGCGAGGTGCTCGCGGACTACCTGAAGACGCTGTCGCCGGAGCAGCACGGGCGGGTGGCGCTGAGTCTGGCGCACATGCACTGCAACCGCGTGCTCGGCCTGGACCGGACGCGGGAGCAGGAGGTGTACGCGGTGGTCCACGGTGGACTGTCGCTGCGCCTGGACCGGGCGGGGCACGGCCGGTGAGGCCGCTCGACGGCGTGGGTGTTCCCGCGCGGGGAGGCCGGCCGGTGACGGCGGCGGCGGTCGCGTTCGAGGTGGGTGATCGCCTGCGCGCGGTGCGTGGCCGCGGGCCGGGGCTGCTGGACGGGCACCCCGGGATCGCGCTCCTGCACGCGGCGCTGTCCGCCTGGGACCCGGCCTGGGCGCCGGTGACGCACGCCCAGCTCGCGGATGCGGAGGGGGCGGCCCCGGACGCGCTGATTCCCGCCGTGCTGGTGCACCGCGCGGTGCACGGCGGCGGCTACGACGGCTTGCTGCGCAAGGCCGGTGCGGCGCTCGCCGGGGTGTGTGAGTCGTGGCCGGCGCGCGGCCCGCTCGGCGTGCCGGATTACGACGTGATCAGCGGTCTCACCGGCAAGGGCCGGCTGCTGCTCGCCGTGGGCGGTGACCGGTGCGCGGCCGCGCTGGACGGGGTGCTGTCGTATCTCGTCGGGCTGACCCGGCCGGTCGTTGTGGACGGCTACGAGGTGCCCGGCTGGTGGTGTTCGCCCGAGCGGTACGCGGTGCCGGTCGACCGCGAGCGCTACCCGCGCGGCGATTTCAACCTCGGCCTGGCGCACGGCATCAGTGGTCCCCTCGCGTTGCTGGCGCTGGCCCACCGGCACGGCCACCGGGTGGACGGGATGACCGATGCGATGCGGGTGATCACGGACTGGTTGCTGCGGTGGGCGTGGACCGACGAGACCGGGGTGAGCTGGCCGTCGCGTGTCGGGTTCGACGCGCAGGTGCGGGGCTCGGCGGTGCCGGCGTCGCGCTCGGCCTGGTGCTACGGCACGGCCGGCGTGGCGTACGCGCTGCACCTGGCCGCAGCCGAGCTGCGCGACGCCGGGGTCGCCGGGCTGGCCTCGGCCGCGGTGCGCAGGCCGGGCCCGGCGGAGGGCCCGACCTTCTGCCACGGCGACGCCGGGTTGCTGCAGATCACCACACGGATGGGGGTGGCGGGGGACACCGTCGCCGAGCGGGTGCTGGCGGCGTTCGACCCGGCGGCGCCGTTCGGGTTCCGGCACCTCCGCCACACCGGCGAGCGGGCGGACGAGCCCGGCCTGCTCCAGGGCGCGGCCGGGGCGGCACTGGCACTGGCGACCTACGCCGGCAACCCCGCGCCGTGGGACGTGGCGCTGTTGCTGTCCTGAGGGTCAGCGATAGTTGGTGAACTGCAACGCGATGCCGAAGTCCTTGTCCTTCAGCAGGGCGATGACGTCCTGCAGGTGGTCCTTCTTCTTGCCGGAGACGCGGAGCTGGTCACCCTGGATCTGCGCCTGGACCCCCTTGGGACCCTCGTCGCGGATCGCCTTGGCGATCTGCTTGGCCTTGTCGGTGGCGATGCCCTGGACGATCTTGCCGTTGACCTTGTAGATCTTGCCGGACACCGCGGGCTCGTCGGCCTCGAACGCCTTCAGCGAGATGCCGCGCTTGATCAGCTTCTCCTTGAACACCTCGACCGCGGCCTTGGCGCGCTCCTCGGTGTCGGCTTCGATCGTCACGGCCTCTTCGCCGGCCCAGGAGACCTTGGCGTTGACGCCGCGGAAGTCGAAGCGGGTGGAAAGCTCCTTGGCCGCCTGGTTCAGCGCGTTGTCGACCTCCTGCCGGTCGACCTTGCTCACCACGTCGAATGACGGATCCGCCACGTGTCCTACCTCGTCTTTTCGCTTGTCGGCTGACCACACCATAGCGCCGCCCCGCCCCCCGGCGGACGCGCCCGCGGGGGTTGGTAAGCTAGTACCCGGCCGGGACGCCCGGCCATGGCGGGTTGCCCGAGCGGCCAAAGGGATCTGACTGTAAATCAGACGGCACTGCCTTCAGAGGTTCGAATCCTCTACCCGCCACACAGGGCAAACACCCCCGTGACCTGCACGAACAGGACGCGGGGGTGTTCTCGTATGTCCGGCTGTGTCCGACTCGGTCCGGCACGGACCGGCATCCCGCCCCAAATACGCCCCAGAGCCCTACCAGCCACGCATGGCGCGCTCAGCGCGGTCACGAGCGGCCTTCTCGCCGCCGTCCAGGCACTTCGCGTAGACCTTCAGCAGCACCGAGAGGCTGTGGCCTGCCCACTTCGCTACCCGGGTGGGCTCTACGCCGCCGCTCAGCCACGTTGAGACGCACGCGTGACGGAGGTCGTACGGCCGCTTGCCGAGCGGACCGGCCTGCACCGCTTCGGTGAACACCAGCTCGCGCGCGGCAGCCCACACGCGTCCGTAGACGCTGCTCGACACCCGACCGCCGTCCCGGGCGCCGCGGAAGAGGCGACCGTCCGGCGCGGTGCCGAACCGGGTGAGGTGGTTGTGCAGGATCTCCGTCAACGCCGGCGCGCACGGAACGGTCCGGCCGATGTTCTCCTCGCGGTGCTTCAGCGGACCCACTTCGCTCGCCTCACCCGAGTCGGTCCACTCCTTCCCGATCTCTGGGCGCGCGCCACTCAGGTTGAGGTCACCCCAACCTTCCTCGGGAATCGCCAGATCAGTCTTGTTCAGGTTCGCGGCCTCCTCGGGGCGCAAACCTGCGTAGTACATCGTGGCGAAGAAGGCAACGAGTGGTGGTCCCGGTTTCCCCACGTTTCCGACTGCCTCCAACAACATCCGCGCCTGCATCGGGTTCACGACCGATGCGGGGTCGACCTCCTTGAGTGCGTAGTTGCGCCGCTTCGTCTTCAGCTCGGCGAGTGGGTTTCCCGCGAGCAGCTTCTTCTCAATGGCGTAGTCGATGGAGTTGGTGAGCGCGGCCTTGCGGATGCGCACGGTGTTCGCCGATCCTCGCTTCCCGTCCAGGTTGGTTTCGAGGTCGGCCAGCACGGACCGGAGTACCTCGGGCTTCTCCAGGTCGTTCACGTTCCGGTTGTTCCGGGCGATCGTGCTCAGCTCGCCGGCCATCCGGCCGGACAGGGCTGCCTTGCGCGTCGTCGGATTGAACGCAGCCATCAGGGCTTGCCGCAACTCCCGTCCCTCGGGGCTGCCTGCATCAGGCAACGAAGCGCGGCTCTCGGTCATGGCCAAGGTGATTCGTGCGAGCGATTCCGCAGTGGACTTCCGGTATCGAGGCGAGGAGTTCGGCCACTTCATGTCGGCGTACTCGCACGCGAACTCGAACCATGGCATTGTCGCGAGCTTCCGCATCATCGAGACCGGCAGGCCGGTCTCGGTGTCGAACGCTTCGCCCTTACGCGCTGCGGTGACGAGATCCGAGCGGAAGCTATCGGCGAGACCGACCGTCGCGAAGGACTCGCCGAACCTCTGTTTCGCCACGAGCCAGCGCACGCGGTAGCTGGTCTTCCGCTTGCCCTTGATCTTCTCTACGGCCCAGATACGGACGTCGTGGCTGGTCTGCATTAGGCTGCCACCTCTCGGGATTCGAGCCACGCGTCGAGGTCCGAGCGGCGAATACGAATCTCGCCGTTCGGCAGCTTGATGTGGCGCGGCGCGCGGCCCTTTGCGCACCAGTCGTAGAAGGTCGACTTGGCGACCTGAAGCTCTTCGCAGAACGCTTTCAAGGTGAGGAATCGGGACGTGGCGCCCATGACGAGGTGTCCTCCGAGGAGTGGTGACGGTCGGCGACGGCTGGTATGAGGCATGGCGACTCCGCAGTGCTTTCGTTGGCGACTTGGGTTGCGAGGCGACGAAGGAAACGAACTAACGAACTAACGCGTTGACCTGCGGGTTTGGTGTTGGCGGGGTGGGTATTAGTTCGTTCGGTACGAACTAATGCCGGACCTCTGTTCTGCGTTTGTGCTGGTCAGGGAGCTTGTTCGTTAGTTCGTTTAGTTCGTGGGTCGGGCGCGCGGGCGGTGTAGACCTCGATCGGTCGGCCCTTGCCGCTGTCCGGTCGGCGGCTACTGCGGTTGATCATCGCGGCGTGGATCAGCTGGGTGAGGATGCCGTCGATGGTGGCGCGGTCGGCGTTCCCGCCGAAGAACTCGCGAGTGATGTCCTTGCGTGTGCGGCCGGTCTCGCCGGCTTCGGCGATCCAGGCGGCGAGTTTGGCGGGGGTGGTGGTGTCGACGAACAGGGCGCGGGCGGAGTCGATGGAGTAGCGCACGAGTGCGGCGGCGGCGTGGAGGTGGGCGGCGTGGATGGCGGGTTCTCCGTCCAGGGCGGCGTGGATTCCGGCGATCCGTTTGCAGTACGGCAGGGCGCGTGAGACGAACTGGGCAACCTTGGGGTGGTGGGTGTCGGTGTTGAACTCCAGGTAGAGCTGGCGCCACAGGGGGCGGGCGTCCTCGGCGAGGTCCAAGGCGCCGAGCCGGGCGCCGGCGGCGAGCCGGTCGGCGAGCCCGGCGGCGAGTGAGCGCACGAGGTTCGGGGCGGCGCCGACGCTGTCGGGCAGGGCTTTGGACCAGGCGACGGCGAGCGGGAGGAAGCGGTTGTAGGTGCCGCCGGCCATGTCGGCGTCGGAGAGCTTGGCGCGGAACTCGTCCGGGGTGATGTGGGCGACGATCCCGACGTGGGACTCCGGGGCGATGCGGGCGTTCACGGTGAGGGTGGACAGGTCGCCGCCTTCCCAGGCGGCGCGCAGCACTTGGGAGAGGCTGTTGCCCTCGCGCTTCATTTTGGCCATGACCCCGCCCCACTCCGGTTCCATCACCAGCAGGCGCAGGTCCCGCGGTCCCGTGTCGTCGTCTTCGTTGATGGCGAAGCGCTGGGCGAGCCCTTCGCCGGAGGCGAGACCGGCTTTGATGTTGGCGGGCACGAACTCGGCGTCGGTGTCGGTGATGACCCGCTTGGCGGCCGACCAGGACGAGCCCTTCTTACCGGTGTTGGTGTGGCCGATGACCAGCGGCCACACCAACAGCGGGTGCGGGTCGTCACCGGCACGGACGTGCGGGTGCCGTCCGAGGTGCACCCCGGCGAAGCACAGCAGCGACGCGAGGATCGCCACCGGGTCGGCCTCGCTGGTCGGCTCGATCTGCCGGACGAGGTGTCCGAGGTAGCAGTCGAACACGGTCTCGTCCAAGGTCGGCAACCATGCGCGGGCGCGGGCGACCGCGGCGGCGGCCTTGGCCTCGAACTCGTCGGCGCCGGCCGGGATCGGCGCCGGGTGCACCAGCCGGACGGGGTAGGTCATGGCTGGGGCCCTCCTTCCTCCAGAGAGCGGGTGGTCAGGCGGCGTCGCGCAGCCGAGCCCGGACACGGACGACGGTGCGCGGGGTCGTGCGCAGGGTGCAGGCGATCTCGCGGGCGGTCTTGCCGGCGCGGGTGAGGCGGGCGACCTCCCGGTCCCGCGGGTTCTGCGGGCGGTGCCGGCGGTGCGGGCGTTCCTGCTCGGTCTGTCCGCCCCAGATGCCGAACTCCTCGTCGTGGCTCCGAGCCCACTCCGCGCAGGCAGCGCGGACGGTGCAGCGGGCACAGACCCGCTTGGCCGCGGCGGTCAGCTCGGCGGCCCCGGGGCCGGGTTCGGGGAAGAACGCGTCCGGGTCGGTGCCGCGGCAGGCGGCCTGCTCGTGCCAGGCAAGCTCGGCGGCGGTCACGCCGAGGACGGCCCACGTCGGCGGGACGGCTGGGGCGCGGCCGGGTGTGGTGGTGCCGGTGATGCGGCGCGGCTGGCGAAGCTGGGGCATCAGGCGGCCACCTCCAGACTCGGGCGGCCGGTCACGGCGGCCTGGTAGCGGGTCCACAGTTCGTCGATCGCGGCGGTGTCGTCGGGTAGCTCGCGCAGCACCTCGGTGGGGGAACCGGACACGGCCTGCTCGATCCGGCGGGCGTGTGCGAGCAGGGCGCGTCGCCATGCGGTCTCCAGCAGGACGGCTTTGAGGTGGTCGGCCAGCTCGGGCATCGGGGCGTCGCGGTAGGTGTCGATGAGCCAGCCGGACAGCCACTCGCGGCGCTTCTCGCCCGGTGCCTGCCCGGTGGCGACGGCGTGGGCGTAGAGGGCGACCGGGGCGGGGGTCTGGTCGGCGGCCACGACCTCGATGGCGAGTTGGAGGACGTGGGCGGCCATGCCGCCGGCGAAGTCGGTGGCACGCATCCCGGCCAGCACATGCCGCGCCGCGCGGGCGTGCATCTGCATGAGGCAGCCGAGGAACTGGCGCTCCGGGTTGGTCAGGGCATCGGTGGCGGTAGCCATGGTGGTCCCTTCGGTGTCAGTCGCAGTGCGCGAGGACGGCGGCCAGGGCGTCGTGTTCGGCCTGATCGATCGAGAGGCGGTAGCGGGTCTTGGTTTCGATCCAGCGGGTGGCGTAGCCGCAGCGGTCCCGCTCGGGGAGCCAGTGCGCGGGGTCCTGGTCCCCTTTGGACCGGTTCGCGCGGGCGGTCGCGACGACCAGGACGTCGGGGTCGTTGGCGTAGCGCTCCCGCTCCGCCCGAGACCACGTGCGAGGGCCGACGCGCCGGCCGTTCTCGATGCGGCCGGAGCGGGCGACCTCGGCCAGCGGCACGAGGTGGTCAATGTCCAGTTTGGACGCATCCGTGACGGTCACCCCGTCGTAGGGGCTGACCCACGTCCCGGCGACCGGGCGGCACTGGTCGTCGACGTGCACACCTTGGCCCTGGTCGAGCAGGGCTTGTTCGCGGGCGTTGCAGGTGCCGTGCACGGTCTTCCAGTGCGGCCAGTCGTCGCGGTCGTAGTGGAAGCCTGTGTCCTCGGGGGCGACGGGTAGCGCGGCGAGGGCGGCGGTGGCCTCGGTCGAGTCGGCCGTGGTGGCGCCGGCGTCGGTGAGGGGGTCACATCCGGCGGTCAGGGCGAGGGTGGCGAGCAGCGCGAGACTGAGGCTGGTGCGGGTGTGCATGGGGTTCCTTCGGTGAGGTGTCGTGTCCCTGTGGTGAGCGGCGGGTTTCATCACTCGGGCTCGCTGGTGTAGGTGTTGCCGCTGCCGAAGTGGGCCGGTCCGTGGAGGTGGTGGATGGTCGTGCCGGCCGGCGGCTGGTTGCTGGTCTGCCGCCAGTGGCCTTGCGCCTTGGCGGCCTTGCGGGCAGCGCGCGCTTCGGCGCGGGCCGCCCGCTCGGTGGCGCGTGCCTGCCTGCGCGCCTCGTATGCCGCCTGGTCGATGGGGCCGGTCGAGCCGATGGTGGTGCTGGTGACCTGGCGGTTGCCGTCGTAGACGTTGATCTGGGTTTCGGTGCCGGTGCTGATCGGGCCTTCGGCGTGGTGGATCACGGTGGTGTTCTCCGTTCGCGCGGCCGGTTCGGGCTGCGGCTGGCCGTTGGGTGCCGTCATGTCCCTGTGCTCAGCAGGCTTTTCAGTCATGGGGCGCTCCTGTGAGGTGCGGGGGTGGGCGGCGTAGGTGTCGGCCAGTCGCTGCCGGGCCTCGATGAGGCGGGTTTCGGCGGCCTGAATGGCAGTGGAATCTCCGGTGGCGCGGGCGGCGTCGAGGCGTCGGTTGGCGCGTTCGACCTGCTTGCGCGCGGTGTTGAGGGCGCGGGTGCGGGTCGTGTTGCTGCCGGGGCAGCGGCGGCCTCCGTGCTTGGACGAGCGGCACATGTCGGTTCCTCTTCCGGGGTCACGTCCCCAACGGTCAATTACTCTTTGTGATTGCAGCTGAGTGCGCGGAGGTAGGGCTAGGGGCGGGCGAGTGCCCGTGAGCCGGGCCTTGGCGGGATTTCCGCTGGTCAGCGCTCCGGCTGTCTAGGTCGCTAGTGCGCTGGTCAGCGGTGGTTTTGGTGTCTAGGGGTGGGGTCTAGGTCTAGGGGCGGTCCGGTCTAGAGCGCGGGCCGCCCCTAGCCCGAGTGGCGATTACGCTCCGTTGCTTTTCGCGGTGTCGCGTGCTGCGTGGAGGGCGTCGCGGGTGTAGCCGTTGCGGTTGCTGCCCTTGCCGGTCGTCGGGTCGGTGGCCCACACCTGCTTGGGCTTGACGCCGTAGGGCTTGAGGGCGGTGGCGAGGTTGGCGGGGGTCCAGTTGCCGTACTGGTTGGGGCGCAGCTCGGCGAGGCGGGTGACGATGACCTCGGACCAGAGCTTGTCCTCGCCACGCTGGAACATCGCGAGGGCATCGGCCAGCGGGTCCAGGCGGGCTGCCTCGATGTCGACGGACTCGCCGGCGGCGTAGCCGGTGATGTTCCCGGCCTCTTCCCGGCGACGGCGGGCACCGGCGGCGATTTTCTTGGCGTCGGTGGCGTCCTTGTAGACCGACCGCACGATCTTGGCTTCTTCGCCCTCACCGACCAGGTAGCCGATACCGCGGTCGGTGCGGGCGAACATCGTGGCCCGGACGCCGTTCTTGTGCATGCTGGTGCCCAACACCATGTCGTTTTCGGTGTGGCCCTGGACCTTGAGGCAGTAGCGCAGGATCGCGTTCGCGCTGATGCCGGTGGGCAGGGACTTGGCGTCCGGCCGTTGGGTGGCCAGGATCAGCAGGATGCCCAGCGCCGGGCCGCGCTTGGCCAGGTCGGTGCAGATCTCTTCGAACTCCTTGCCGTACTTCTCGTGCTCGAACCACACCTGGCACTCATCCACACCCACGACGATCGGCGCCAGGCCGAGGTCCTTGCGCGCGGCAAGCTCGGGAGTGACCTTGTTGTCCGGGCAGATCGACTCCGGAAGCGAGCGGATCACCTTGGTACGTCGGCGCATTTCCTCCCGGAGCTTGCGCATCTCGGCCACCATGACCTCGATGTCCTCCGGGTCGTCGCCGACACCGTAGGCGTGCGCGCACGGGGCGATCGCGGCCAGGTCACCGGTGCCCTTGAGGTCGTAGGCGTAGACGATGGCGCGCGGGTCCAGGATCGCGATGAGCAGCAGTTCCCGCAGGGTGACCGTCTTGCCCATCCGCGGAACCGCGCCGATGACCATGGACACGAACATCAGGGTCACGTTCACCCACCGGCCGCGCTGGTCGGTGCCGAAGGGCTGGGGCTTGAACAGGTCCACCACCGCACCCGGCTTGGCCAGCGGCCACGCCGGCTGACGCGACTTGGACAGGTCCTGGTCACCCACCCACAGCACCAACCGTCCCTCATGGACCTTCGCATCACCTTCCGGCCACACGCAGCCGATTTGACGACGCAGCGCCGAGGAAAGCTCCTGCCGCTTGGCGATCACGTCCCCCGCGGGCACGCCCAACGGCAGGTCGACCTCCGCGCGCCACCCATCGCCGTCGCGCTGGATCGGTGAGGGGAAGCTGATGCGCTTGCCCTTGGTGTAAGCCTGGTTGAGCGCCCCGATGCCCAGCGAACACAGGGCGTCCTCGACCATCTGGGACGTGATCTTCGGCGTCTTCACGCTGTCCACGGCGCGACCGGCGACCGGCTTGTCGGCCGGGGCACCCCACCACCCGATCATGGTCATGACCGACAGCAGCAGCGTCCAGTTCCAGAACGCCGACAGCGTGGACAGGCACACGTACCCCACGCCGATCAGGCACAGCAGCCCGAGCCAAACCGGCAGCATGCGCTTGCGCACGGTCTCGTTACGGGCTTCACGCAGCTTCATGTACTCGTTCACGTCCGCCCGGTCACGGGCAGCCATGCGCACCGGCTTGGACTCCGCGTCGTACACCCACCGGTACAGCCGGGCGACCAGCCGGCCGATGGCGCCGAACGAGCGCAGGAATGCCGTGGGCACGTACACCGGCACCCGCAGGGCGTGGAAGGCGAACGCGTGGGCTGCGTACCGGGCGAGGTACTTGGCGCGGGCCGTGAACTCCTCCCACGAGGTCAGCCACTTGGCCACCAGCGGGCGGGCGGTGGCGTCCCCAATGGTCTCCCACCAGGTCCGCGGCGCCTCGGGCGGATCGACCAGCACCGGCGCCGCAGCCGCGGCGGCGTCGTCGTCCACGATCTCGGCGTCGATCACCTCGGACCGGGCGAGGTCGCGGCGGTCCTGAACGGGGATCGCCTCGACATTCGCGGCGCTGTCGGGTCGCGGCGCGAACGGCAGCACCTTGCCGTTCACGGTGTCGGTCTGCTCGGTGTTCACGGCCGGGGTGTCGGAGGCGTTCACGTCCGGGGTTGCCGGGGTGTTCACGGGCTCCTGCTCGGGGGTGTTCACGGGCTCCTCACGGTTGGCGTCGTCACCGGGGCGGGGCTGGGTCGGGACGGACATCAGGCGGCCTCCTCACGACGCTCGGCGCTGGACTGCTCGGACGGGAACGGGGTCGGCGCGGTGCTCGCCCCGGTGGCCGAGGTGACCTCCACGGTGAGGTCATCGGCAACGTTCTTGCTGGTCCCCCGCGAGATGTCTGGGCACACGGTCCGGACCCACGCCGGGGTGATCTCGATTCCCGGCGCCCACGCCGCCCGCGCCTCGGCGAGGTAGTCCGCACGCAGCTTCCGTGCGGGCTTGGTCGCCACCTTGGGCTTGCGTGGCGCGCGGCGAGCAGGCGGCGTGACCGGCTCGGGAGCCGTCTCGTGAACGGTCTCCGGGGCGGACTGTGGAACGGACTCCTCGGCAGGCTGGGCGGGCTGGCCGGTGAACGCCGGGGCGGCGGCCTTGGTGACGGCCTCGGTGAGCCGGTCACGCAGCACCGGTGCGGTCTCCGCGGCGAGGAACACCAGCACCGGCGGCACCGAGTGCAGCACGACTCCGGCGACGTGCAGCTCGGTCCAGGACTGCCACGTGTTCATCACGTAGGTGGCCAGGAACGCGAACCACTTCGTCCGGTGTGCCCACACCATTCCATCGCGCACCTGGTAGCGGGCGGTGATCTGCTCGGCGCGCAGCACCGCCACCAGCACCAGCGACACCATCGGGTCCAGCAGCCACGCGGCCAGCCACGGCAGCGACCACATCGTGGCGCCGGCAGCGGCGAAGGTCTGGACGTTGACCATCGTGAAGGCCAGCCCGAGGAAGATGCCGATCCACACCAGCGTGTCCACGAAGCTGCGGACCTTCTCCACCCGCAGCGCGATCACGTCCGGGTGGTTGGACAGCGCCCGCACCTCAGCAGCGGTCTCCGCGTCCTGACGCAGCTTGTCCGCAGTGGACAGAGGCATCACGCGAGCGTCCTGCTTGGTCGCGAGATCCGTGCTCATCGGTGGCCTCCTCGGGTGGTGGTGACGATCTCGGTGACGGCGAGCAGCCGCGCCACGGCCGCACCCGCGAACAGGGCGGGCACGATCAGCGCGACGGCCAGGGCCGTGGTGTTGTGCCAGAACCGGATCACCAGCCACTGGGCGCCGACGATCACGGCGGCGGTGACCAGCGTGCGGACGGTGCTTCCGGCCAGCCGGGTCACCTCCCGCACGCCCTTGCGGGCCTTGAGCGCGGACTTGCGGCCGGACCGCCAGGTCGCGAACAACCCGATCAGCGCCAACGCGCCGAGGACGTAGATGACGGTGGAGTTCATCAGGCCACCCCCTTCCGGGCGTTCGAGGCACCGTCCACGCGGGAGCGGCGGTGCAGCGGGATCACGTTGTCGGGCCGCGCGTCCAGCGCTGCGTGCTCGTCGGCGGTCAGGGTCGGGGTGCCGGTGAGGTAGTCGTGCAGGTAGTCATCCGCCGGCAACCCCAAGCGGTAGCGGCACGGCTCGCACACCCGGTAGGGCTTGGGGAGTTCGGCGTAGCCCGTCTCCCCGCACTGGCGGCACGTACGCCGCGCCCGCATGGCCTTCGCCAGGGCGGCGGCGCGGGCCGGGGTCATCGGACGGACCGGCTTGGCCCGGTCAATGAGGTAAAGGTTGGCCTGGACCTGCTTGCCGGCCTTGCGGCAGCGGAAGTACAGCACCGCCACCGGGTCCTGCCCGCCCGGACGCAACCCCATCGCCCGCAGCTGGCGGCGCGTCGCGAGCTTGTCCCGCGGCGCGATGCCGTAGGAGAGCAGGTGTAGCCCGTCCAGCCGGCCGCGGGTGAACTCCCGATCCGTCGACCACGGGACCTCCGTCAGGGTCCACGGGTACTGACGGCGGCTCACGCGGCCTCACCACCCAGCGCCGCGAACTCGCGGTCCCAGTCGATCCGGTCGGACTCGCTGCCGATCGGCACCAGGGCCTCGGTCTTGGCCAGCGCGTCGATCAGGCTGGCGCGTTTGAACGCGAAGTCCGCCACCCCAGTCGGAGAGGACAGGGTGACCCACACCCGCCACGGCACGTCCAGGTCCGGGGCGACTGCCACGTCTCCCTCACCGACTCTGGTGGGCGTGCGCGGCGGCAGCGCCAGGCCCTCGGCGAGCAGGTCCCGGGCGATGTGCCAGCGCACCCACTGCTCGGCGCCGACCGCGAAGTCCAGTACCACCGCGAGCGGGTCATCGATGCGGTAGCGGAACTTCACCTTCAGCGGCACCAGCTCGATCACCTCGCCGGAGCGGTCCTCCAGCTCGGCCCACATCGGCAGGTTCAGGCTCTTCGGCAGCATCAGCGCGCACCCCCGTCCGCGTCGTCGATGACCAGGGGCTCGTAGTGCGGGTAGCGCGTGCGCCCGCCCGCCATCAGGTCGGCACGGGCGTGCATCCGGACAACGACCGGGCCGAATTTGGCAGCGACGATGCAGCCGTGCGGTTCGTTGATGACGCTCACCTCGGTGCCGTGCGTGACGGCAGCCGCGTGGAACGCGGTCAACGTGACGCGCGGGTCCGGCTCGTGGTTGACCAGCGGCGCGAGCATGTTCAGCGCGTAGCTCAGCTTGTCGGCTAGGGCGGGGTTCTGCTCGATCAGCGTGGCCAGCGCTCGCAAGCCTTCGGCCTGCCGCTGTGCCAGCATGCCGCCGGACTCCTCCGGGGTGCGGTTGGTGCCTACCATGGGGTTCCTTCCCGAGTGGTTTCGCGACTGGTTGGGGAGTCCCGGCGCGGCGTGCACGTTCTTGGCGGAGTGGGCCGCCGTGCCGGGGTCCGTGATCACAAAGCGGGTCATCGGAACGACCTCCTACAAGTTCGCGGCGTAGCTCTCGACGGCCGAGCGAGCGGCGGACACCAGGCCCATGAGCTGCGAGACGTTCTCGGTGATCTGGGCGTAGAGACCCATCGCTTCGTGGACGGGCGCTTGGCTGCTGGCCGCTGCAACCTGGTGCAGGCGGCCCTGAATCTCGGTCGTGGTCTGGGATGCCTGCGCGAGCGCGGCGAGCACGCCCTCGGCCTGCTCGTTGCTGCTGGCCAGGACTGCGCGGATCTCATCGATGCTGGACATGGCGGGTGTTCCTCCTGTGGTGGTGGTTGTCGTGCTGCTCGTCGGTGGGGGTGTGCGCTTCTCGTTGGCGGCCGGTTTTGCGGCGGGGCGGCAGTGTTCGGGCACCTGGTGTCCGGCCTTGGTGAGCACCAGCCGGGCGTAGTGCTGGTACACGGCGGTCATCCCGCGGTCGGAGCTGGTGCGGGTCCACCACAACGGGTCGTCGATCAGGCTCGGATCGGTGCTGGTGAGGTGGCCGTGGAACAGCTCCTCACGGGGCATCCGACGCACCGCCACATCGAGCACGGTCAACTTCCGGTACCACTCGGCGAAGGCGTCCAGCGAGTGGTGGCGGCCGTAGATGTCCAGCACTGCCCCATCCGGTGTGATTACCGCGGTGTGCACGGCGGTCCATCCCCGGTCGGGGTAGCGAAGCTTGACGCCCACCAGGTCCCAGCCGGTCATGCAGCTCATCGCCGCCGCCAGCCAGTGACACTGGCTCTGCCCGAAGAACTCCTCCTCCTGCGGGCCGATCTGCCCTGCGGTGAGCGTCAGCCTCTCCGAGCCTGCGCTCGTGCCACCGGGGATGTAGAGGTCCACCGAGCCCTCGAAGTCCGCGTCCAACCGGAACACCCCGACCCCCTCAGGCGAGGACGGACAGGACGAGCGCGACTGCGAGCGCGCCGGCGCCGATGATGAGCAGGTTCACCGCGTGCTTGACGCGGGTGTGCTTGTCCACGGCGAGGTGCCCCAGCACGCACACGTCGTGCGCGGCGGCCTCGGCGGCGTAGCTCCCGGCCTCCAGCAGCACACTCGGACCGTGCAACGTAGCGTCCAGCCACGAACCCGGCGTCGGGAACTGCGAGAGCTTCGGCCGGATCGTGGCCAGCAGCACCAGCACCGCACCGAAGATCGGCAGCGCGGACAACCACAACGCCGCCAGCGCCGGCACCGGCATCCCGGTCTTGGCCAGCGCCACCACCCCAGCCAGCGCCACCCCAACCACCGACAACAACGTCGTGGCCTTCGCGTCCGCTCGGCGCAACTCGTCCCGAACCTGCTCGTGCGCCCGCAGCACCAACGGCGGCGCGTCCATTCCGAAGGCGTCCATCAGGCGGCCTCCCCCTCGATCAGGTCGGCCACGTCCAGCCGGGCCGGCAGCGACCGCATCACGGTCGCCTCCGCCCGGCGCAGCTCCCGCCCCGCCCGGCGCGGATCGGTGAACCGCGGCACCCGAGCCAGCGCCGCGAGCGCGGCGGCCTCCAACTCGGGGTCGATCTCGTCGAGCAGGTCCAGCGCGCCGGCCAACTCGTCGGCATCCGCCGCGCAAGCAGCCTGCGCCTGCACCGCGAACACCTCGTCGTAGTCGATGTCCAGAACGTCGAACTTGGCCTCGGCTTGCCGACGACTGATGTGTGCGGACCTCATCGGGTCTCCCTTCCGAGTCAATGCCTTAATGTGCACTAGTGCACTACATGGTGCTGAGGTGCGTCAAGGTCGTACATGTGGTGCTTTAGGGTGATGTTTGTTCCGAGGTACCCTCGGTCAGTGCCTATCGATCAGCACGGCGCTCAGCCGCTAAGCACTCAGATCAGGGACGACCTCGCCCGCCGCATCCGCGCGGGGGAGTTCAACGTGGGGGAGAAGATTCCGTCGCTTCGGGCGCTCGCCACGGACTACGGCGTTGCCGAGCTGACGGTGCACGGCGCGATTCGGGAGCTTCAGCACGCGGGCGTTCTGGAGTCCTCCACGGGCCGCGGCACTTTCGTCCGTGCTCTGCCGGACGAGGCAGCCTCGAACGCCGACGCCATGGAAGCCCTCCGAGCTGAGGTCGCGGACCTCCGGGAGCGAGTCGAGGCCCTGGAGAAGGAGCGCCGGTCGCGCTGACCCGGTGTTCGTGTTCGCTGTCATGACCTAAGAACACCGCAGGAACGGCCGCGCTGGTAGGCGATCCGCAGTCGCGTCCGCGCTATTCCGGAAAGGACTATTCCGGGGCGGCATACGCGCTGGTCAGGGCCTTCCAGCCGTCCGAAAGAATCTGCGACAAATCCGAGTTCGGGGCTTGCCAGCCCAGCTCATCGCGGATGCGTCGGCTGTCTGCGAGCAGCACACGCGGCTCGTTCGCGGGCGGGTTCCGCTTGATCGGGACCGGACGTCCGGTGATCTGCTCGGCGGCCGTGAGAACGTCGTTAATGGACGTTTCCCGGCCGCTGCCGACGTTGTAGGCGCGCCAGCGCCCGGGGGTGCACGCTTCGACGGCGAGAACGAAGGCGTGTGCCATGTCGGCGACGTGCACGAAGTCGCGGACTGTCGTGCCGTCGCCGTTGACGGCCAGCACGTCGGCGAGTCCGGCTTGGACGGCGAGCACCTTGGGGATCAGGCGGGTGACGTCACGATCCGTGCAGTCGTCTACTGCGCCGGCGACGTTGAAGGCGCGCAAGCTGATCGCTCCGAGCTGACCAGACGCAGCGACGTTGGCAGCGGCGAGGTCGGCTGCGGCTTTGGTCGCGCCGTACGCGTTGGCGGGGGCGATCGGAGAGTCTTCATCGATGGGCTGGGTTTCCGGCGTGCCGTAGACGGCAGCCGTCGATGCAAGCACGAGCTTGGCCGGCGCATCCCCGTCGGTGAGGGCTTCGAGCAGGTTGAGCGTGCCGCCGACGTTGGTTCGCCAGTAGGGGAGAGGGTCCGACAGGGATTCGCGGACGCGCGCACGGGCCGCGAGATGGCATACGCCGTCAACGTCGCGGACAGCAGCGCGGACGCTCGCGACGTCCTCGAGGTCCCCTACCGCCGTGCGCGCCGAGTGCCTTGGGGCCTTGGCGGCATCGCGGACGAACGCCACCGGCTCGTGTCCCCGCTCGGCGAGGGCAGCGACGACGGCGTATCCGAGGTACCCGGCGGCGCCGGTGACGAGAACGCGCACGTGTTCAGCCTGCCAGAAGCGTGTTCCGGTGCTGCCAAGCCAGCTCGATGCAGGCGCGCGAGATCGGCGAGAGCGGCTCGGACTTGAGCCGCTCGCGGGACTCGGTGTTGAAGGGGATACCGACTGTGGGCCGGGCCGCGTCGGTGCTGACCGCAGCGCCCTCTTCGTTGACCTCGACCATGTCGGCGAAGAGCTGGTCGAACACGGGTCCCTCGATCACGGCGACGGTCAGCAGCTCCACCCACAGCGTCAGCGGTTCGAGCACCACCGCGCAGGTGAAGACGCGGAAGTCGCCGGCCGCGCGAGCAGCGGTGAACGAACGGAAGGGCTCGTCGTGCTCGTAGTCGATAGGGTCGAGGGAGTTGCCGTCGTGCTCAGGGTTGCCGAGGAACTCTTCGGAGTACTCGCGCTGGATGTTGCGCCACACGGAGAAGTCGTTGGCCTGGTGCGCCGGCGCGAGGGCCGCGGGCTGGAACACCCCGGCCGGGATGACATGGAACATGCCGCCCGCGACCGCGGTGGCCTTGGCGTCGCGGCGGTGCAGGTACATCCGGTGCCCGTCGATCGGGTCGCGCCGGATGGTCAGGGTGTTGATGCTGGGCAGCATCGGGCGGGCGAGCAGGTCGAACGGGTCCGTGATGTGGCGGCGGAGCGGCAGGTGAGCGAGGCTGGGCCGCTTCCGGCCGGCGCGGAGCCACGCGTCGGCGAACTCGTGGGCTGCGGCTTCGCAGACGTCCAGGACGTCGAAGTACGTGGTGTAGCTGAACCCGAGGCGACCCTTGTCGCCGGTCCAGTCGACCTCAGCCAGCCGGTAGCTGACCCGGTTGTCCAGCAACTTCGGCCGGGCGAGGTCCCGCAGCGCACGCGAGTAGAGCCGGAAGTGCTCGCCGTCCGCGGCGAGCGGCCGGACGCTCTCGGTCTGCTCGATACCGCCCGTAATGGCGGGCTTGGGCAGCGCCTCGGCGAGCCAGTACAGCTCGATGTCGGACAGCTCGACTGGCTCAGAGGGCAGCCAGCCCGGCTGGGTCAGAACGGTGGTGCCGGGGATGCAGTGGGCGTGCGGGTACAGCTCGGAGGCGAGGTCGCCGAGCCGGGCGCGGTTGGCGTTGAGCTCGCGCCGGACGACCTTCCAGTGCTCCTGGCTCTCGTGCGGGGCGCCGGCCTCACTCACCTGCCCCGGCTTGGGGATGGCGTCCGCCGAGTGGTCCGGCAGGATGCCCAGCCGCTCCGGCGGGATGTGCAGCTTCGACGCGATCGACCGCAGCTCGGCCAGGCCGGGCACGAGCTTGCCCTTCTCGACCTTCGACACCCAGGACTGCGTGGTGTTGAGCAGGTCAGCGGCTTCCTGCTGGGTGAGGTTGTGGTGCTGCCGGTACCAGCGGATGACCTCGCCGGCGTCGGAGCCATCTGGGGGAGCGGCAACCGCTTGCGCCACGTGTAGCCACCTTCCGGTGTTCGCAGTGTCCGCCACGCTGATGCTCCTCCTCTGCCTTTGGCTTGGATGTCAGTGTGGCAGATCGGTGTTTCAGGCCCCTTTGCTTGAGACGAGCTGGTAGTGACGCCCCAAATTCGCCCCAGAGTGGGAGTGGCGTAGGCAGATATGCCGAGGTCAGAGGCGGTTTGCTCACCGCTCTGTAAATCAGACGGCACTGCCTTCAGAGGTTCGAATCCTCTACCCGCCACACCAGCACTGGGAAAGCCCCGCCGACTTGCGCGAACAGGTCGCGGGGCTTTTCCCGTTCCGCCGGGCGGTCTCGCCCGAGTGCGGTGCCTGGTGGCTTCCCGTCGCGGCCGGTCCTCCGCTACGGTGTGGCATCGATCTTGCGCTCCTGGGGGTGGAGATGATCGTTCTGGCGGCGGAGAATCCCGTCAAGCCGCATCTTGCCGAGCTCGCGCTGGGCCTCGTGGCGTTCCTCCTGCTCTTGTACGTGCTCGCGAGGTTCGTGGTGCCGCGGTTCGAGGCGCTGTTCGCGGCCCGGGCGGACAAGATCGAGGGCGGGATCGAGAAGGCGGAGCAGGCTCAGGCCGCCGCTGCCGAGGCGCTCGAGCGCTTCCGCGCCCAGCTCGCCGACGCCCGTGCGGAGGCCGCGCGCATCCGCGAGGAGGCGCGCGCCGAGGGTGAGCGCGTGCGTGCGGAGCTGCGTGCGGAAGCCCAGGCGGAGAGCCGGCGGATGATCGCCCAGGGCGAGGCCGAGCTGGCCGGGCAGCGGAGCCGCATCGCGGCGGAGATGCGGCCCGAACTCGGCCGGCTGGCGGTGGAGCTGGCCGAGCGCATCGTGGGTGAGCCCCTGGCGGACGAGGCCCGGCGGCGCGGCTCGGTCGACCGGTTCCTCGCGGAGCTGGACCGGCGGTAGCTCCGCGGGCCCGGCGTGGAGTGCCGGCAGGCGGTGGCCCGGTAGCTCACGGCGCCGGCCCTGCGCGAATCGGCTGAAACGGTTCGCGTATCGGCTACCCGCACGGCCGCGGCGCCATTAGCGTCCAGTGGGTATCGGGCTCGGCGCGAGTCCTCGGGTGAGCAATGTGCAGTCAGGGACATCCGGTCGAACAGCGACCCGCGGGCCGGATCCGCTGGAGTGAACGTGTCGCAGCGGCGCGCACCCCGCCCGGCTACGAGGAACGGGTACTGACGGGATGGCGCTGCTACCACTTCACCGGTTCGAGTTGTTCCAGTCGAGAGACGTCGACTACACCCGTGACATGACCGCGCGCGCCTTCTGCGCGCACAACCTCGAGCCGCTCGACCTCGCGAACGGTATCGACGCCCGGCTGCACACCAAGCGGGTCGGCAACGGCACCAGCGTCTCCTACCTGGCCTACGGCGGGGACGTGCTCATCGAACCGGAAGAACGCACGTATTTCGCCGTGCTCCTCCCCCTCGCCGGGGAATGCCGGATCGAATACGCCGGCGAGCAGGTCCGCACGCATCCCGGGGCAGCGGCGGTTCTGCCACCGGACCGTTCGCTCGTCATGAACTGGTCCGCGGATTGCGCGCACCTCGTGTACCGGATCGAGCGGGTGGCATTGGAAGCGCATCTGGGAAAACTTCTGGGCAGTACGCTGCACCAGCCGCTGCGGTTCGCGCCCACCATGCCCCTCGATGCCGGACCGGGCCGGTCCTGGGCGGCCGGCTTCCGGACCCTGGTCACCCTGCTGGACCAGCCGGACAGCATGATCGAGCACCCGCTCGCCGCGGCGGAGTTCGAGTCCGGGTTGCTGACGGGGCTGCTGCTGGCTCAGCCGCACCCGTTCCAGCACCAGCTCCTCGACCGCAACACCCGGCCGGCGCCCTCGCGCCCGGTGCGGCTCGCGGTCGACATCATGCAGAACCACCCGGAGTGGGAGCACACCACCGGCAGCCTGGCGAGGGTCACCGGGGTGGGGGTGCGCACGCTCCAGCGCGGGTTCCGGGAGCAGCTGGGCGTGACCCCGCGCGAGTACCTCAACGACGTCCGGCTGCAGCGGGTGCGGGATGAGCTCCGGGCGCACCGGCCGGAGCACGCGACGGTGGGTGAGATCGCGTCGCGTTGGGGATTCCCGCATCCGGGTCGGTTTTCGGTTATTTATCGCCAAAGGTTCGGGGAGAGCCCGTCCGCGACTTTGCGCGAATGATCTCGAAAAAGGGGGCCAGGCGCCCATTGGACAGAACCTGACGTTTACCGTATTGCCGCCGTGGGGGACGGTGGCAACAATGATGGGAGTGCGTGTGCTGAAGTACCCGACACCGGTGTCGGCGTCCCCGGTTCGATGCTTCTCCGCATGATCACGCGGATTTCTGACTTGCTGTCGATATTGCGGGCGCGCGGTATTTCGGTACCTAGGGTATCCGCAAATCGACGATGGGGGACCGAATGATGGCACCTCGACTCAGGGTTCTGGTCGTGCTGCAGCAGCCCCTGCTCAGGTTCGGCCTGCGCAGTCTGATCGAGCAACTCGACGCGGTCGGCGAGGTCGTGGAGGCGGCCACGGAGCAGGAGGCACTGCGATACTGCGCCGAGGAGCTCCCCGGCCTGGTCATCACCGACCTCACGCTGCCCGGCGGCGGAACCGGGCTGCGGGTGTGCCGGTTCGTCAAGGACCGGCGGCCGGACGTGCCGGCCATCGTGATCAGCGGCGATGCCGCGCCGGCGGCCATCGCCGCGGCGCTCAACGCCGGAGCGGACAGCTTCCTCCACAAGTTCGCCAGCTGCGCCGAGGTGCTGGAAGTGGTGGAAGCGACCTGCTCGGGCCGCCGCGCGTGGGTGCTCGGCGAGACCGCGCCGCGGAGCGCGGAGTCCACCCGGCTGCCCGGCACCGACCTGACCAACCGGGAGCAGGAGGTGCTCTCCCTGCTGCTGAAGCGGCGGTCGAACGAGGAGATCGCCGACGAACTGTGCCTCGCCCAGCAGACGGTCAAGAACTACGTGAGCAAGGTCCTGCAGAAGCTGGGCTTCGGCAGCAGGAAGGAGCTCTTCCGGTCGGTGGAAGCACGCGTCGACCGGGTTCCCCGCCCGCGGACGCGGTCGACTGACTTCCCAGCGGCCCGTCCGTCATCCCTCGCATCCTGACGGTGGTACCGGCGGTCCTTCCGTGCTCCGGGAATTGGTACTCGGAAGGTCTGCCGCCGATGCCGGTGAGACGGTTTCCTTGAATTGTCGCCGCCACCTGCCGGGAGAAGGGATCACAAATGCCGGCACCAGTTCAGCTGGACTGCCAGGACGGGGTGCTGACCGTCACGCTGAACCGGCCGGAAAGTGGTAACGGGCTCGATTTCGAAACGGGAAAGGCATTGCTCGCCGCGGTGGCGGACGGTGCTGCCGATCAACGGGTCCGCGCGATGGTGCTGCGGGGCAGCGGCGGCTTTTTCTGTTCCGGCGACGATCTGGACTCGTTGCGGAAGTACGCCGACGGTGACGTCGCGGCGGCGCCCGCGTCCGCCGACACCGCGGACGCGTTCTACGTGCGGCTCTGCGAGGAAATCGTGCTCGCACCGAAACCGGTGCTCGCCGCGGTGACCGGCGTGGCCATCGGACCGGGCACGGAGATCGCGTGCGCCGCCGACCTGCGCATCGGAGGCCCGGGGAGCCGGATCGGGTGCGGTCTGATCCGGGTGGGGCACGTCGGCATCGGCGCGATGCTGCGGCGCGTGGTGGGCCCGGCCCGGGCGACCGAGATCTTCCTCTCGGGACGCCTCGTCGGCGCGGACGAAGCACACCGGATCGGTCTGCTGGACCGGCTGGTTCCCGAGGACGGGCAGGTCGTGGACGAGGCACTGCGGCTCGCCCACGACCTCGCCCACGGCCCGACGAAGGCCATCGCTCTGTACAAGGAACTGCGCGAGCGCTCGGTCGAGCAGCCGGTGCTGTCCGCTCTGCGGATGCAGGACCGGTTCCACCGGCGCAGCCACGCCGAGGTCGCGGACAGCGGCGAAGGCCTGCGCGCGCTACTGCAAGGCAGGAAACCGCACTTCACCGGTCATTGAACGGTCCCCACATCTCGCGGCTCTCCGGTTCAGCGCCGGACGCCGTGATCGGAGAAATGTGACATGCAGCAGACGAACGACGACCAGCAAGTTGTCATCACCGGACTGGGATTCGTGCTGCCCGGCGCGGAAAGCCGGGACGACGTGTGGCGGACGCTGCGCGACGGGGTCTCCCAGATCGACGTCCTCCCGGAGACGATCACCGGTGGGGCGCCCGCCGGGAGCGTGAGCCGCGTCGGTGCCAGGGTCCGCGACTTCGACCACACCAAGCACGTGCCGGACCTGCCGGACGCGTTCACGAAGCGGTACAGCCGGGAAATCCTGATGGTCCTCTCCGCGGTCGAGCAGGCCAGGCGCGACGCGGATCTGACCATCGGGGACTCCGTCACCCAACCCGAGCGCGTGGGCGTGATCGGATCGAGTTCCCGCGGGCCGATCGAATGGTGGTCGCAGACCGCCCGCGGTCGCGCGCTCGATCCGGAGAACCCGCCGATCGACGTCGACCAGGCGATCTTCGCCTCGCTCCCGGGGAGCCCGGCGACCCTCAGCGCGATCCGGCTCGGCGCGCAGGGCACCGTCACGACCCTCAGCAACGCGTGCGTCGCCGGTCATCAGTCGATCGCCTTCGCCATCCAGTCGCTGCGCGCCGGGCAGGCGGACGTGATGATCCTCGTCGGCCACGAGACGCCGTTCGTGCCGGAGATGCTCCGGCTGTACTCCTCGCCGAGCGCCGGTGTGCTGTCCCGCGCCCAGGGCGATCCCCGGCAGACCATCAAGCCCTACGACCGCCGCCGGGACGGGTTCGCGTTCGGCGAGGGCGCGGTGGCCATGGTCCTGGAGACCCGGGCGCACGCCGAGCGCCGGCAGCGGGAGCCCTACGCCGCGGTCGGGTCCGCCGTCAGCCTGAGCGAGGCCGGCCACGCGACGCGGATGGACCTGAGCGGGCGGTTCACGGCCGAGCTCATCGGCAAGGCGACGGCCGCCGCCGGTCATCCCGCCGAGGAGCTGGACTACATCTGCGGTCACGGCACCGCCACCCGGTACAACGACGTGGCGGAGAGCCGGGCCCTGCGGCTGGTGTACGGCGACGACCGCGCCGGGTGGCCGCCGCTCGGGTCGATCAAGCCGGTTTTCGGCCACCTGCTGGGGGCCTCCGGGCTGCTGAACTGCGCGGCCGTCGCCCTGGTGCTGCGCAACCAGTGCCTGGTCCCGACGATCAACTGCGTCGAGGTCGATCCGGAGTGCGACCACGACCACGTGCAGGAGGGGGCGCGACCGGCCCTCGTGCGCCGGGCGTTGTCGTTGTCGTTCGCCATCGGCAGCCAGAGTTCGGCGGTGGCGCTGGAGAAGGTGGCATGACACCGCAGATCATCGAGGACCCGGACGCGCTGTGCCGGCGCCACCTGGTGCCGGGAATGCACGTGCACGTGGCGTCCACCATGTCGCGGCCCAACGCTCTGCTGCTCGCCGTGGCGCGGGTGTTCCGCGGCCGGGCGGTCTTCGACGTCAGCAGCAACGCCTTCCACGCCAACATGCACGCGCTGGCGATCGCCGGTGTCGTGCGGCACGCGATCACCTGTTTCGCCGGGGACACCTATCCGTCGCCGCGGCCGAACCCGCTGTACGCGCACCTGCCCGAGGGAAAGCCGTTCACCGTGGAGGAGTGGAGCCTGCTCGCGCTCCTCCAGCGGTTGATCGCCGGTGCGTGCGGGAACCCGGTCGCGGTCACGACGTCGCTCGCCGGTTCCGATCTGGAGAGCCGGGGCACGCGGCTTCCCGCCGAGATGCCGGATGCCCGGGACTGTCTCACCGTTCCGGCCCTGCGCCCGGACGTCACGTTGCTGCACGCCACGTGCGCGGACCGGCGGGGAAACCTCTACCTCAACGGTCCGCGCGGCGAGGGCTGGTGGGGTGCGATGGCGGCGCGCCGCGGTGTCCTGGCCACCGTCGAGCGAGTGGTGGACACCCCGCCCCGCGGCGGGGTGTCCATCCCGGCCGACCGGGTGCTCGGTATCGCGCGCTGCGAGTTCGGTGCGCACCCGCAGGGGCTTCCCGCGTGGCCGGAGTGCGGTTTCGCCGGTTACCGGGACGACTACGCTTTCCTCGCCGAACTCGCCGGCACCTTCGCGCGGCCGGGCGGGCCGGACAGCTGGTTCGACCGCTGGGTGCTCGCCCCGGCCGGGCACCTGGACTACCTCACCGAGCTCGGCCCCGACCGGCTGGCCGCGCTGCGGCGGCTGGACCCGATCCGCCGGCCGGTCGCGCGGGTAGCGCCGTCCTGGCGGGAACGGCACATCGTGGTGGCGTCCCGGGCGATCGCGGACCGCGTGCGGTCCGCCGGCTACCGCACGCTCCTGGCCGGCATCGGTACCGCGCACATCGCGTCCTGGCTGGCGGCGGCGCAGCTGGCCAGGGACGGGCACGCCCTGCAGGTGCACGCCGAGCTGGGACTGATCGACATGAGCCCGGCGGCCGGTGACGCGTTCCTGTTCGCCCAGTCCCACGTGGCCCGGTCCCGCGCGCACGGCGACAGCCTCGACGTCCTCGGTGCACTCACCGCGGGTGGGTACGGCCGGGCGCTGGCGGTGCTCTCGGCCGGTGAGATCGATCCGGCGGGCCGCATCAACAGCAGCCGGACCGCGGACGGCCGGTACCTGGTGGGGTCGGGCGGGGCGAACGACTTCGCGACCCACCTGGAGACGCTCGTGGTCGCACCGGCGTCTCCGCGCAAACTGGTGCCGCGGGTGCATTTCGTGACCTGCCCCGGCCAGAACGTGCTGACCGTGGCGACCCAGTACGGGCGCCTCGCGCGGGAGTCCGCCGCGGCACCGTTCCACCTCGCCACGTGGATGGCGCCGGACGACGACACCGGCGCGGACCCGGTTGCCACGCTGCGCGACCGCACGTCGTGGCCCGTTCCGGACAGCTCTCCCGAGTGGGAAAAGCCGATCACGGACGAGGAACTGTCCACACTCCGCACTCTCGACCCGGAGGGCTTCTACCGATGACCACACACGAACCGCCCGGCGGCCGTCCGATCGAACTGGCCGGGGTGGGACACGACTTCCCCGGCGCCCCGGTCACGAACGAGTACTTCGAGTCCGAGCACCCCGGCCTGGGCATCGACGACGCGTGGATCCGCGAGCACACCGGGGTCGGCGCGCGGCACTGGCCGCCCCCCGGCGAGCACCACGCCGACATGGCGGAACGCGCGGTGGCGATGGCGCTCAAGGACGCGGGTGTCGACGCCGCGGACGTGGACGTCGTCATCGGCACGACCGCGACCGCGCGGCCGAGGACCAACCCGACGACCAGCGGGAACCGGTACATGGACCTGGCTCTGCCGCTGCAGAAACGCATCGGGGCCGACCACGCGTTCGCGTTCGACATCACCGGTGTCGCGTGCGCCGGGTTCCTGCACGGCAGTGTCGTGGCGCAGGGCCTGCTCGCGAACCCGGCGGTCCGGACGGTGCTGGTCGTGGCGGCGGAGAACCCGCGACCCATCCTCAACTTCGGGTTCCGCAACGCGGCGTTGTTCGGCGGCGGGGCGGCTGCCGGTGTGTGGCGCGCCTCGGACGCGCCGGGCGGGCTGGAGGGCGCCGTGCTCCGATCGGACGCGGAGTTCTACGACGCCTTCGACATCGACGACCAGGACAAGATGATCATGAAGGGGAAGGTCGTCAACGGTGTAGCGTCCCGGTTCCTGTCGGAGGCCGCGCGTGACGTGCTCGCCCAGTGCTCGCTGACGCTCGACGACATCGACTGGATCATCCCGCACCAGGGCAACATCCACATCATCGACGAGGTCGGCGAGATCCTCGGACTGCCGCCGGAACGGGTGCTCGTCAACATCGACCGCCGCGGCAACACCTCCAGCGTGAGCGTCCCCAGCTGCCTCTCCGAGCACGTGCACGACGGGACCATCCGAAGAGGACAGCGGGTGCTCGCGATGAGTGTGGGCCGCGGGTTCAGCTGGGGAGCCATGGTCTTCCGCTACGGGGAACCGTCGCGTGCCTGATCGGACAAGCCACGAAGGAAAGGTGCTGTCAGCGATGTCGTACGAACAGGGCGGTGCGGCCGGCCCCCGGTGGGAGGCCGCCGGCCTGGTGCTCCGGGGCTTCGGTCTGTACTACCCGGAAGAACAGATCGTCAACTCGGACGTGGCAGCGGTGCCCGGCAACGCGATCGACGCCTCGGTGCTGGGCACGGTGTCCGTGCGTTCCCGCCATCGCAGCAGCGAGACCGAGACGGTCCAGTTCATGGCGGCCGAGGCGGGCAAGGCCGCGGTGAAGGACGCGGGCCTGGAACCGACCGAGCTGGATCTGCTGGTCCTGTCGAACTGGACCACACCGCCGTTCACCCCGGAGTACGGGCCGGAGGTGGCGGCACTGATCGGCAGTCCGCGGACGCTGGCGTTCGACATCTCGGGTGCCTGCGTCGGTTTCCTGCACGGCGTGCAGACCGCGGCCGCCTACCTGCATTGCGTTCCGGAGGCGCGGCACGCGCTGGTCGTGTGCAGCGAGCAGTTCAGCCGACGGGTCCGCCCGGGCAGCAAGGGCGAGCTGGTGACCTCCGATGCCGCGGGGGCGGTGGTGCTGAGCAAGTCGGACCGCGGCGGCCTGATCGACGTGGTGCTGCACAGCGACGGTTCGCGTGCCGACGTGATCAGGGTGGCGGCGCCCCGCGGCTGGATCCGCAGCCAGTCCAGCCTGCCGGACCACGCGGTCACGAGCATCGTCGAGTCCTGCGCGGAGATCCTCCGGCGCACCGGCGTGACCATGGACGAGATCGACTGGGTGGTTCCGCACCCGGGAACCGATGTCGTGCACCGGCGGGTCCGCGCCGCCCTGGAGGTCCCGGAGGAGAAGTTCATCGTGAACTTCGAGACCAGGGGGAACACCTCCAGCGCGTCCATCCCGATCGTGCTGGCGGAGGAGATCGCGGCGGGCCGCTTCCGCCCGGGTGATCTGGTGCTCAGCCCCGCGATCGGCGCCGGCTGGTACTCCGGCGCCATGCTCTACCGGATCTACTGATGACGGGCGTTCCGGTGCCGCCGGGCACCAGCGGCAGCGTGCTGGTGGTCGGCGGCAGCAGCGGGATCGGTCTCGCGACCGCGCTCCTGCTCGCCGAGGCGGGACGTCGCGTGCTCGTGGCGGCCCGGGGCGGCGAGCGCCTGGCCGAGGTCGCGGAGATCGCCGAACGCAAGAAGCTGCCCCTGGAGACCCGGGTCGCCGATGTGCGGAGCGAGCGGAGCGTGGACGCGCTCTTCGCCGCGCTCGACGAGGCCGGCGAGCCGGTCACCGCGTGCGTCAACACGGCCGGGCGCAACCTGTCCCGCAGGCTGCTCGTCCCGCCCGGGGACGACGGCGGGCAGTGGCTGGCCCACTCGGAACGGGACTGGCAGGACACGCTCGACCTCAACCTGACCGGCACGTTCCGGGTGGCGCGGGCGGCGGCGTTGCTGTTCGCGAGGCAGCAGCGGGGTGGCGTCATCGTCACGATCGCCAGCTCGACCTGGCGCGGCTCCTGGGGGCAGCCCGCGTACGCGGCCGCGAAGGCCGGGGTCGTGTCCCTGACCCGGAGCCTGGCCCTGGAACTGGCCGACCACGGGATCCGGGTGGTGTGCGTGGCGCCGGGCGTGATCGACGGTGCCGCGCTGCGGGACAAGTGCGCCCGCAAGCCCGCGCACGCCGCCCACATGGCGCGGCTGCGCGAGCACATCCCGTTGCGGCGGTTCGCGACGGAGTCCGAGGTCGCGCGGACCATCGTGCACGCGATCGACAACGAGTACCTGACCGGCAACGTCCTGGAGGTGGATGGCGGTGGCTTTCCCGGCCGCATCGCGTGAAGAACCCGGCGCCGGCGCGCGCTTCGACGGGCAGGTGGCGTTCGTCACCGGTGGTGGCAGCGGTATCGGCCTCGCGGTCGCCGAGGTGCTGGCGGCCGGCGGCGCGGCCGTCGGGTTGCTCGGCCGGAACCTGGAGCGCCTGCGCACGGCGGAGAAGAAGATCGTCGCGGCCGGTGGCGAGGCGTTCGCCTGCCCCGGTGACGTGCGTGACCTGGATTCGGTGCAGTCCGCCGTCGCCGAGGTGGAGGAGCGGTACGGGCCGGTCACCTTCGCGGTCAACGCGGCGGGGACCGCGAAGGGGCAGAAGTACCTGTGCGACCAGGACGAGGAGTCGTGGCTGCGCACGATCGACACCAACCTCGCCGGGTCGTTCCGGTTCTGCCGGGCCGTGGTGCCGGGGATGATGCACCGCCGGCGCGGTTCGATCGTCCTCATCTCGAGCGCGGCCGGCAAACGCGGAGTTCCCGCGAACACCTCGTACTCGGCCTCGAAGTGGGGGATCAACGGCCTGGTCCGGTCGCTGGCCCTGGAGGTGGGGCCCGCGCAGGTGCGGGTCAACGCCGTGTGCCCGGGCTTCACCGACACCGAGATGGTGCGCGACGAAAGCCAGTTCGGCGGGGACTTCATGGACAGCGTTCGCCGGCACGCCGGCCCGCCGGACCTGACCTGGGAACGCTACTGGCGCAGCACGGTGAAGAGCACCGCCCTCCGTCGCCTCATCGACGCGGAGGAGGTGGCCGAGATGACGGCCTTCCTGCTCAGCGACCACGCCCGATCGATCACCGGCCAGTCGTACTCCATCGACGGTGGCCTGCCCTGACCCGCGAGCACTCACGAACTGGAGTCCCGATGTTGCCTGCCCAAGCCGCCTGGAAGCCCGTCACGGTCCGGGGCGCCGGTTTCGCGTTGCCCGGCGCGGACCGCCCCTGCCACGACTACAAGGAGTTCGCCGACGCGGTAATGGCCGGAACCTGCGCCATCACGCCGTTCGAGTTGCCGGGCACGCCCATCCGGGTCGCCGGTCAGGTGCCGGGGACCGGTGCGGAGACCCTGGACCTGCCCGATCGCCTGCTGTCCAGGCTGCCGCGGGCGAGCAGGCTGGCGCACACCGCGGTGGCCGGTGCCCTGGACCACGCGGAGCTGACGGCCGCCGAGATCAGCCGCGGGGACGCGGTGCTGATCGTGACGTCGTTCCAGTTCGCCCTGCAGGAGACGGCCGCGCTGCTGGACCGGTTCGCCGACGCCGGTCCGGCGGGTGTCGCCTTCGACTACTGGTCCAAGGTGGCGCCGGGCAGCATCGCGTCCGGGTTGTGCACCAACCTCGGCCTCGACATCCCCACCCTGACTGTGACCGGCGGGTGCAGCACCTCGTTGCGGGGGTTCGAGCTCGCCGCGAGCATGGTCGCGCGCGGCGAGGTCGAGCACGCGGTCGTCGTCGGGGTCGACACGATCCTGGAGCCGCTGTACCTGTCCGCGACGGGGTACGCCGGCCGGTCCGGCCACCGCGCTTCGTCCATTTCGGACGATCCGGCGGACATCCGGCCGCACGACGCGGTGCAGACCGGCAACGCGCCGGCCGAAGGGGCGGCCGCCGCCGTGCTGAGCTCCACGCGGCACCCCGGCGGCGGGGTGGACACCGGCATCGAGTTCATCGGGTTCTCGTCCCGCAACGGTGGCGGCAACCCGATGGGCCTCGGCGATGCGACCGGGTGCGCGACCGACATCCAGCGGCTGCTCGCGGCCGGTGGGGTGAGCCTCGGCGAGCTGGCCTTCTTCTGCGACTTCGCGGAGGGCAACCGCCAGCTCGAGGACTTCCTGTGCGAGACGCTGGCCACCCTGCGTGCGAACCTCGGCGACGACGCGCCGCTCACGCTGACCTCGCAGGAAGCGTGCTACGGGCACCTGCCGGGGGCGGCCGGTCTGCTCAAGGTGCTCGCGAGTCTGGTGATGCTGACCGAGAACCGGGTGGCCCCCACGGCGAACCTGGTGAACCCCTATCCCCGCTTGCCCGCGCGCGCTCTGACTGGTAGTCCCGAGCGGATTGCCGACAGTGGCCGGCGGACGGCGATGACGGTGGGCCTTTCCGGCGGTGGCGACACGACGTCGCTGCTGCTGCGGCTCGCCTGAGGTGCGCGCTCCCGCCGGCCGTACCGAGGAGGAGGACCGCCGTGGCGGGACCGTTGTACGGGTTGCGCGTTCTGGAGCTGGGCGGGATCGGCCCGGGGCCTCATGCGGCCATGCTCCTGGCCGATCTGGGCGCCGAGGTGGTGCGCGTCGAGCGGCCCAGGGGCGGCCTGCGGGTGGTGCCCGAGGACGCCGCTGACTGGCTGATGCGCGGCCGGCGCTCGATCTCGGCCGATCTGAAGCAGCCGGAGGGGCGCGACCTGGTGCTCGCGCTGGTCGAGAAGGCCGACGTGCTGATCGAGGGGTTCCGGCCCGGGGTCACCGAGCGGCTGGGCATCGGCCCGAAGGAGTGCCTGGACCGCAACCCGGGCCTGGTCTACGGGCGCATGACCGGCTGGGGCCAGGACGGCCCGCGCGCCACCCAGGCAGGGCACGACATCAACTACCTCGCCGTCACGGGCGTGTTGCACGCCATCGGCACGGCCGGTGCGCGCCCCACGCCGCCGCTGAACCTGGTCGGGGACTTCGGCGGCGGATCGCTGTACCTCGTCCTGGGTGTGCTGTCGGCGCTGTGGGAACGCGCGCGCTCGGGACTCGGGCAGGTGGTGGACGCCGCGATCGTGGACGGCGTGACGTCCCTGGCCCAGGGCGTGTGGGCGCTGCGCGGCGTCGGCCAGTGGCGGGACGAGCCGGCGTCGAACCTCGTCGACAGCGGCGCCCCCTTCTACGACACCTACCGCTGCCGCGACGGCCGGTACGTCGCGGTCGGCGCGATCGAACCGCAGTTCTACGCCCAGCTCGTCGACGGCCTCGGCCTGGGCGATGCCGATCTCCCGGAGCAGCTCGACCGCTCCGGGTGGCCGCATGTGCGGCAAGCCTTCCAGCGGGCGTTCGAGACCCGGACCCGGGACGAGTGGGCCGACCGGTTCGCCGGCACCGACGCGTGCGTCACCCCGGTGCTCGACTTCGCGGAAGCCGTCGACGAACCACAGCTCGCCGGTCGCGACACGATCGTCGAGCTGGGCGGGGTCCGCCAGGCCGCTCCGGCGCCGCGGTTCTCCCGCAGCGCGCCCGATCTGCCGGCCGCACCACGAGAGCCTGGTTCCGACACCGAGGCCGTGTTGCGTGCCTGGGGCGTGCGTCACCCAGCTGGGTGAAACCTTTCTGAGACGGACGAGCGCCGTCACCTGTTCGAGCGGACGCCATTGCCGCCGTCTGCCGGTTCCATTATGAACGTTCATACAGCTAGGACCTGTTGCGTCCATCGGCGCACCCTGAGCGCGCCACTTCACGCGCGGGTCTTCGTCTGAACAGCCGTATATGAACGATCATTGACAACGGTCGGTCTGGTCGGGTTGAGTACCCGGCCAGGCCGACCTGTCAGGAACCGGAGAGGCATCGATGAAGCTGTCACTCTCGCGCCGGTGGGCCGCGCTCGCCGGCGTGCTGGCCGCGGCGCTGGTCGCAACCACCCTCGGGGCGGTCGCACCGGAGCGCGCCACGGCCGCGGGCGGAACCGGGTGCGCGGACGCCGGTGACCGGTACCAGACCGCACGCCCCGAGCAGGTCGGTCTCGATCCCGTCACCCTCGGCCACGCGCTCAACCTCCTCTCGGTGAACGGGTCGGAGACGGTGCAGGTCTACCGGCACGACTGTCTCGTCGGGACAGGGATCTTCGACCCGCTGCTCGGTCACATCCCGGGCAACAACTGGAGCCAGACCAAGACGATCACCGCCCTGCTCGCCGGCCGGGCCGTCACCCTCGGCCGCCTCTCCGTCGACGATCCGATCGGGAAGTACCTGCCACCGGGCCTCGGCGACGCGGCCCACCGCGCCGTCACCGTCCGCCAGCTGCTGACCCAGACCAGCGGCGTCCGGGCGAACTGGACGCGCGAGCTGAACCTCGCCATGCCCGACCGCATCCGCGAGTTCCTGTCCCTGCCGTTCGACCACCAGCCCGGGACCTTCTACCGCTACTCGCAGACCGGGCCGTCCGTGGTGGCCTACGTGGTGCAGCGCGCGGTCGGCGAGGACCTCCAGGACTTCGCGCAGCGCGAGCTCTTCGGTCCGGTCGGCATCGCCCGGGACCACTGGTTCTGGCTGCGCGACCGCGACGGCAACACCGACGGCTGGTCGAACCTGTTCCTGCCCGGTGACGACTTCGGGCGGATCGGTCAGCTGCTGGCCGACGGCGGAACCTTCCACGGCAAGCGGCTGATCTCCGAGAGCTACCTGCGTGATCTGCGCACGCCGAGCCCGAACAACCCCGGCTACGGTTACCTGACCTGGCTCAACGCCGGCCCGTACTGGATCACCCCGTCCGCCTTCGCCGCCACCCGCAACCCGGCGCCGATGATCTCCAGCGCGCCGGCCGACATGTACTTCTCGTACGGGTTCTTCGGCCAGCACATCTTCGTGATCCCCAGCCTGGACATGGTGGTGACCCGCTCCAGCGGGACGCTCAACTGGCCGCCCAGCCGGGTCGACGTGGGCGATCCGCTCACCGCCGTCGCGCCGGGGCAGACCGGCCGCGTCGAGTACGAGTTCTTCCGCCTGCTGATGCAGTCCGTCGTCACGCCCCGGCAGCCGGCGGCGCCGCCGTACGTCGCGCCGAAGCCGGGCGCGGTCGACCCGAGCCTGTTCGTCAGCGTGCCCGACAACCTCGCCGTGGCGCAGCTCGGTCCGAACGCGCCGAAGGGCTGCACGATCTTCGGGTGCGGCGGGAAGCTGGCCGCCGCCGGCACCATCCGGTCCTTGATGGACGTTCCGCGCACCGGGTTCGCGGCGCTGACCGCGCTTCCGGCGGGGACCGCGCAACTGGCGCAGCAGGTGCCCGATCTGTTGCCGCGCCTGCTGGACGGCTGGCAGCAGACGGCCCGCATCACGGGTGAGCAGCTTCCGGCGGCGCTTCCCGCGCTGCTGGCATCCCTCCAGCAGTCGGTTGGGGGATGAACACGGTGCGCACGACGGAGTGCGTCCGAGGAAAGGAAGTCCGATGATCGGTGGTAGCTGTGCGGAAGAGTTCTCGCGCGTCCGCGAGGAGTTCGAGCGGAACTTCGCCGACCGCGGGGAGGTGGGCGCGTCGGTCTGCGTCATGATCGACGGCGAACCGGTGGTGGACCTGTGGGGTGGCGTCGCCGATCGGGAGACCGGCCGCCCGTGGGAGCAGGACACCGCGAGCGTGATCTTCTCCTGCACCAAGGGTGCGACCGCGCTGTGCGCCCACGTGCTCGCGTCCCGCGGGCAGCTGGACCTGGCCGCGCCGGTCGCGCGCTACTGGCCGGAGTTCGGCCAGTCGGGCAAGGAGGACATCACCGTCCGGATGCTGCTGAGTCACCAAAGTGGACTGCCGGTGATCAGCACCCCGTTGCCGGACAGCGCCTTCTTCGACTGGGACCGGATGATCGCAGCGCTCGAGGTGGAGAAGCCGTTGTGGGAGCCGGGCACCAGGCACGGCTACCACGCCCTCACCTTCGGCTGGCTGGTCGGTGAGGTCGTCCACCGGGTGTCCGGGAAGTCGCTCGGCGAGTTCTTCCGGGACGAGGTCGCGGGTCCGCTCGGCCTGGACTTCTGGATCGGGTGCCCGGAGGAGGTCGAGCCGCGGCTCGCACCGATGATCTTCCCCGAGCCCCGTGAGGGCGACGAGCCGTCGCTGTTCATGACTATGGCGGCGACCAAACCGGAGTCCATCCCCGGCCAGATCTTCGCCAACTCCGGCGGGTACATGCTGCCCGGGCCGACCGGGTTCGACTCGCGCAACGCGCACGCGGCCGAGATCGGCGCCGCGGGCGGGATCAGCAACGCCCGCGGGCTGGCGGGGATGTACGCACCGCTGGCCTGCGGTGGCGGGCTCGCCGGAGTGGAGCTGGTGGACCGGCGCGCCCTCGCGCGGATGATGACGACGATCTCCGCGGGCCACGACGAGACGCTGCTGATCGGCAGCCGGTTCTCTGCCGGCTACTTCCGGTCGATCGACAACCGGCACCGGCCCTACGGCCTGCGGGACAGCATCATCCTGTCCGCGGACGCCTTCGGGCACCCCGGTTTCGGCGGCAGCCTGGGCTTCGCCTCGCCGGACAACCGCATGTCCTTCGGCTACACCATGAACAACATGGGGCCGGGCACGCTGCTCAACGACCGGGGGCAGAGCCTGGTCGACGCCGTCTACCGCTCGCTCGGCTACACCGACGACAGTACGGAGGTGTGGTGCTGAGCGTACCGGCAGGGACGTGCGACAGGTCACAGATCGGCCTGTCCGCCCGTTCCGGTAAGGTGGGCGGCGCGGTCGATGTATGAACGATCATACATCCCGGTGGTCGTGCCCTGGGGGCGCGACCACCGGGCGCACCGCTCGGTCGCACGGAAGTCGGTGGGAAGCGATGGGGACGCCGGTCAGGACGCGGAGCAGGAACGGGCAGCACCCGCGGGTCCGGCTGCAGGAAGCCGGCACGCGCCTGTTCTACAACAAGGGTTTTCACGCGACCTCGGTGCGGGACATCACGGAGGCCTGCGGGCTCACGCCCGGCGCCCTCTACAACCACTTCGGGTCCAAGGAAGAGCTGCTGTACTCGATCATCATGGACGGGCACAACACGCTCGACCGGCGGCTCGACGCGGTGCCGGCGGATGCGCCCCCGCCGGAGCGGCTGCACGGGTTGATCGAGGCGTTCGTGCTGCACCACACGCGCTACCGCAAGGAAGCCGTGGTGGGCGACGAGTGGCGCGCGCTCGACGAGGAGCACCGTGACGAAGTGCGCCGGCTGCGGCTCGGTATCCGGGCCAGGGTCTCCGACGTCATCCGCGACGGCGCGGCGGCCGGTGTCTTCGAACTGCCCAAGGTGCCCAACGGCGACCCGGTGCGGATGGCCGCCACGGCGGCGCTCGACATGTCCTTCCGGGTGGCCGGCTGGTTCAGCCCGGACGGCCCGGTGTCCGACGCCGCGTTCGCGACCTTCTACGCCGATCTCGTCCTCCGTTCCATCAGCAAGGTTCGCTGAGACCGGTCCCCGGCCTCTTCGCGAACCGGAGAGGTGATGCATGGCCGTCCACCCGCACCCCATCGTCGACATGTCGGGCATGGTGCTCGACCGCGACTGCTGGCGCGCCTACCTCGGCGGGTTCGCCGAGTACGCGCCGGACTACTTCCGCCTGTTCGGCCAGCGGCTCGCGATCACCGCCGGCATCGACCCGCGGGATTTCGCCGCGGCGAGCAAGGATCCCGCCGCCGCGCTCGACCTGCTCCTGGCGAGCCCGGCGTTCGACTTCGACCTGGACGCCTACGTCGCCCGGCTGGCGGAGGAAGGCGTGCGGCACCAGGTCCTGCACTCGAGCATGCGGCCGCTGCCGGACGGCCGGATGGTGAGCGACCGGATCGCCGAGTTCGCCGCGCGCCACCCCGACCGTCTCCAGGCGTGGGGGAGCGTGAACCTCGCCGATCCCGATGCCGCCATCGCCGAGGTGCGGCGCTGTGTGCTCGAACTCGGCATGCGCGGGGTGTCGGTGACCCACTTCCTGGACGTCGCCGACCCGTTGTCGGAGGGGGCGCACGAGTTCTACCGGACGGTGAGCGAGCTGGGCGTGCCGTTGTGGATGCACACCGGGCACAACCTGTCCACGCGCGTGCCGATGAACTGGTGCACCTGGCGGGAGCTGGACGAGATCGCGCGGCGGCACCCGGACCTGGTGGTGATCGCCGGGCACGGCGGCTGGCCGTGGGTGCTGGAGATGATGACGCTGTGCCAGCGGCACCGCAACGTCTACCTGGAGTTCTCCACGCACCGCCCGCGCCACATGGCCCGGCCCGGATCCGGCTGGGAGCCGTTGCTGCTGCACGGGGCCTCCACGGTCCGCAACAAGATCCTCTTCGGCGGGATCGAGTGGGTGCACGGCATGACCACCGGCGCGCTCGCCGCCGAAGTCTCCGCGCTGGCGCTCGACGAGCGCACGAAGTGCGCGTGGCTGCACGGCAACGGCGCGCGCCTGCTCAACCTGGACCCGAGCTAGTCCCACCGGGTGTCGCGTCTTGACCCCGTGGTCCGCCGCCATAAAAATGAACGTTCATACACAACGAAGTGGAGCAACCCATGAACCTCGCAGGACGTGCCGCGCTCGTGACCGGAGCCGGACGCGGCATCGGTGCGGCGATCGCCGAACGCCTCGCCGCGGACGGGGCCAGGGTCGCGGTGAACGATCTGGACGCGGAGGCCGCCCAGGCCACGCTCAAGCGCATCCAGGCGGCGGGTGGGGACGGGGTGGCGCTGGCCGGCGACATCGCGGACACCTCCTTCGCCCGTGAGCTGGTCGCCACCGCCGCGGATCGGCTGGACGGCCTGGCGATCCTGGTCAACAACGCGGGCATCGTCAACCGGCTGCCGCTGCGGGAGCAGACCGAGCAGCACTGGGACCGGGTCATCGACGTCAACCTCAAGGCGCCGTTCGTGCTCAGCCAGGCCGCGGTCGACCACCTCGCCGCCTCCGGGCACGGCGCGATCGTCAACATCTGCTCGGTCGCGGTGATCGGGTTCTTCCGCCAGATCGCCTACGACGCCTCCAAGGGCGGCCTGCTCACCATGACCCGGTCGCTGGCCGTCGAACTCGGCCGGGAAGGGATCCGGGCCAACGCGATCGCGCCCGGCTTCATCGACACCGACACCGGGCACGCGGCCGACCTCGGGCGGATCGGCGAGAAGACCGTCGCGACCCTGCCGCTGAGCCGGACCGGGCAGCCGGACGAGGTCGCGGGCGCCGCGGTCTGGCTGGCGTCGGACGAGGCGCGGTACATCACCGGTCAGGTGCTTTTCGTCGACGGCGGCTGGGTCCGGAACTAGTGCGTGTTCCGAAGTGACTTGCGTGGCGGTGCGGGTAGCGGTGCCGCTTGAGAAACAGAACCCAGACACGGGAATTCGGGAAGGAACCAAGGAACATGGGAAACGCTGACGCTGCGCGGCTGGGCGGCCGGGTCGCACTGGTGACCGGCGGCGCGTCCGGCATCGGGCAGGCGACCGCACGGCGCCTGAGCCAGGACGGCGCGACCGTCGTCATCGCGGACATCGACGGCGAGGGTGCCGAAGCCGTCGCCAAGGACATCCAGAACGCCGGTGGCCGGGCCGAGGCGGTGCCGTGCGACCAGACCGACCCCGACCAGGTGGCGGCGTTGTTCGACCGGCTGGAGCAGCACGACCGGCTCGACATCTGCGTGGCCAACGCCGGCTGGGGACGGTTCGGGCCGTTCCTGGAGATCCCGGAGAAGACCTGGCGCCGCACGTTCGACATCAACGTGACCGGGACGTTCCTCATGTGCCAGGCCGCGGCGCGCCGGATGGCCGAGCTGGGCAACGGGGGAGCGATGGTGGTGACCTCGTCGTCCGGCGCCGTCGAACCGGTCGCCCTGTTCAGCGCGTACTGCTCGGCCAAGGCGGCGCTGAACATGATGGTGAAGATCATGGCCTACGAACTGGGGCAGTTCGACATCCGCGTGAACGCGGTGATGCCGGGCGTGACGGAGACCGCGATGACCGGTGGACTGCTGGCCACCGGGGCACGCAGCTACAACGAGGCCGAGTCGCCCCTGGGCAGGCTGGGCAAGCCCGAGGACATCGCCAACGCGATCGCCTACCTCGTGTCCGACGACAGCGGTTACGTCAACGGCGCGGCGCTGCTCGTCGACGGCGGTGGCAGCGCCTACAACCCGGGCTGGTTCGGCACCGACTTCCGCCAGCGGGGCGAGGCGTCCTGGATCCTCCGGCACGAACAGGTGCCCGTCCAGGTCACCGGAAAGGCCTGATCCGGCAGTACTTCCCGTCACGGCCCGCGGTGCCCAAGGGGTACTCGCGGGGCGATGACGGCGGGCCGGGACGCCCGTAGTTTCGCGATGTGCGCTACTGCGGAGGTGTCCCATGACGAGTACCAGCACGGCACCGTCCAGGACGGTGTCGCTGCGGCCCCGTTCCGCGACGGTCGAGATCGACGCGCCGCGCAAGACCGCCGCACTCGGCGCGGTCAACGCGTTGCTGAAGCGAGCCGGTTTCCGGACCGCCACCGGTGGCACCGGCGCGGAAGCGTTCTGCGCGGTCCAGGTGGAGAACGCCGCGTTCGGCGTGCACGGCAGCGGTGGCTGCCTGCGTCGTTCCGCGGTTCTGGAGGCAGCGACCCGGATGGCCCGGTCGGGTGGTGGCCGGATGGTGCTCGTCACCGACGCCCTGCCGTGGCCGGCCGGTTCGGCCCACGTCGAGCGCTCGGCCCGGCAGAGCGCGGATCTGCACTGGTGGCAGCAGCTGGCCTCCCGGGTGGCGCCGCACGGGGTGCGGATGAACGCGATCCGCATCGGCTACGCGCCGTTCCTCGGCCATTCGCTGCCCCAGCCGGCCGAGGCGGTGCTCTACGCGCACCAGGTGGTCCGACGCCCGGTGACCGAGGCGGACCTGCAGGCGGCCCTGACCCTGCTGCTCAGCCGTGGCCTGGACGCGATGGTCGGTGAGGTGCTGCCGCTCGACGGCGGCCTGGAGACCGGGATCGTCCCGGTCAGCGCCACCGGAACGGCCAAAGTGGACCGCAGCACGGCGCTGCCGGCTCGACCGTGGTCCCTCGACGGTCGAACGGTACTGGTCACCGGGGCCAGCAGCGGGATCGGCGCGGAAACCGCTCTCGAACTGGCCCGGCGCGGTGCCGACGTGGTGCTCGCGGCACGGCGGCTCCCCGAGCTGGACGAGGTGGCCGCCGCGATCCGGGAACACCTCGGGCGGCGGGCCTGGACGGTCCGCGTCGACCTGTCCCGTGCCGGTGCCGCCGACGACCTGGTCGACGACGCCGTGCGCCAGGCCGGCGCGGTGCACGACTTCGTGCACGCGGCGGGAATCCTGCCCCGCGACGACCAGCCCGAGGCGCGGCGGCACCGCGAAGAGGCCTACCGGATCAACGTCCTGTCCTTCGCCGACGCCGTGGAACGGCTCGCGCCGCGGTGGATCTCCTCCGGCCACCGCGGCAACATCGTCTCGGTCTCGTCCACGAGCGCGCAGACCGCGCCGGTGCCGGGCTTGTACAGCTACGGCTCGGGCAAGGCCGCGGTCGCCCAGCTGAGTTCCCACCTGGCGGTGACGCTGGCGCGCCACCGCATCCGGGTCAACTCGGTGCTGCCGGGCATCGTCCGCACCCCGATGACCGACACCGCCGACCCCGCGTTCGTCACCGCGTCGCTGCGGCGGATCCCGTCCGGACGGCTGTGCGACCCGGAGGACATCGCCGCGGCGGTGACATACCTGATCAGCCCCGCGTCCGCGATGGTGGACGGCGCCCAGCTGCGGGTGTGCGGCGGCTGGGCCACCCTGCGATCACTGCCCGCGTTCACCCCTGGGGCCGAGCAGTCCGTCCCGGCGGTGGGCGCGTGATGGAGTCCCGCTCAGGCGGTGACCACGAAGCTCACCGCCGTGCTGCAACTGCCGCCGACGTTGAGGGTCGCGGCGGTGCGGGCCCCGGGCACCTGGTAGTCACCGGCGGTCCCGGTGACCTGCCGGTGGGCGTCCAGCAGCATCCGCACCCCGGTGGCCCCCACCGGGTGCCCGGCGCCGATCAGGCCGCCCGACGGGTTCACCGGCAGGCGTCCGTCGAAGTCGATGTACCCGCTCTCGATGGCCCGCCAGGCTTCCCCGGGCGCGGTCAGTCCGAAGTGGTCGATCGCGACGTACTCGGTGATCGTGAAGCAGTCGTGCGTTTCGATCACGTCGAGGTCCTCCGGCCCGCGCACGCCGGCCCGGCCGTAGGCGTCGGTGATCGCCTCCCGGATGTTGGGGAACAGGTAGCGCCCCTCGTTGGCGAACTTGGCGCGCAGCGGTAGTGGCGCGGTGTGGTGGCCCCATCCGCTGATCCGGCTGGCCGTGCGGTCCGGCGAGCCGCGCAGCCAGGACTCGGTGAACCGGCTGCCGGCCAGCACGATGGCGCTCGCCCCGTCGGTGATCCGGCCGCAGTCGCTCTTGCGGGTGCGGCCGGTGACGATGGGGTTGGCGAGGTCGTCGGCCTCGAAGTGGCCGGGTTCGGCCGTCCAGCCGCGGGTCTGGGCCAGCGGGTTGCGGCGGGCGTTGGTGCGGTTGAGCTCGGCGATGCGGTTGAGGTGGTTCTGGTCGAGCCCGTACCGGCGCTCCACCTCCTGGCTGATGCGGTCGAACAGGTGGGGCCAGGGCAGCTCGTCGGTGTCCAGTTCCTCGGGCGTCCACGCCGCGGACCCGAGGTTGCGCGCCGCCTCCTCACCGGCGACGTTGCGCATCAGCTCGACTCCGGCGACCAGGACGACGTCGTACCGCCCGGCCTCGATCTCCGCCATCGCGGCCAGCGCGGCGGCGCTGCTGGACGCGCAGGCGGCTTCGTGCCGGCTGGTGGGCAGCGTGGCCCAGGCGGGGTCCAGCATCGGGATCATCGCGCCCAGGTGCGACTGCCCGGCGAAGCGCTCGCCGCCGAAGTTGCCCACGTGGGCGGTCGCGATGTCGGACGGTTCGAGCCCGGTCGCGGCGAGGCAGTCCCGCACGGCCTGTTCCAGCATGTCGAAGAGCGGGTTGTCGCTCTGTTTGGACCAGTTGACGGCGAAGTCGGTCTGCGCGCCGCCCAGGACATGGACTGCGTCGGCCATGGCTGCACTCCTCCTCGTGGTGAATGAACGTACATGCAATATGACCCTCCCCAGCGGCGGTAGCAAGTGCTCAGGGCTGTTCGTCACGTCTCTTGACGGGCGGGAAGAGCCATGTATATAAACGCTCATACACGTGCCCGATTCGGGTGATCCGACGCCAACGGAGGCGCACATGGATACCAACCTGAGCCGCGGTGGACCCGGCTTGTCCCGCCGGACCACCCTGTCGGGGGCACTGGCCCTGGGAACCGCGCTCCTCGGCGCCGGGCTGTCCGCCTGCGCCGGGCGCGGCGCGGGCTCCTCGGACGGACAGGCGGAGCTCGGCTGGATCCAGCCCAAGACCGGGCGCCTCGCCAGCGCCTACGCACCGACCTTCATCGGCGCGCAGCTGGCGTTGCAGGAGATCAACGCCGCGGGCGGCCTGCTCGGCGCCGCGATCCAGGTGCACGAGGAGGACGACGAGGGATCACCGGCCACGCAGTCGACGGTCGCCCAGCGGCTGCTCAGCGCCCGGCCGGACTTCGTGGTCGGCCCGACCGGCAGCTCGCAGGCCGTCGCGTCGGTCACCGCGCTCGCGCGCGGCAACGCGATCCAGTCCGCCTGGGGTGGCGCCGACATCCTGGGCGACGGGAGGCGCTTCCCCACGCACTACCAGCTCGTGTTCAACACCAGCAGGCAGGGCGCGGCCGCCGCCAGGTTCCTCTTCGAGACCCGCGGTATCCGCCGGATCGGGCTGCTCACCGAGAACTCCGAGTTCGGCAAGTCCATGCAGGAGTCGTTCACCCGCACCCTGCGGGACACCTACCGCACCGAACTGGCCGGCGTGCAGGTCTTCGAACCGAACGCGCCGGACATGGCGCCCTACCTCAACCAGCTGGCGCGCGCCGGGGTCGAGGGGCTCGGCATGTTCAGCGGGCAGCCGCAGGCGGCCGTGCTGTCCCTGCGCGCGATGGCCAACAGCGGCTTCGCGCCGCTGATCGTGGCGCACGACCTCAACTACATCGACGCCTACAACGAGATCCCGGTGGAGCTGCTGCGGAACTTCTACGGCACCGCGTACCGCTCCCTGACCTACCCCAAGGGCGGCGCGCCGTCCGGCCCCGCCCTGGACTACGCCAACAAGATCCGCGCCCAGGCCGGCCAACTCGCGTTCTCCGCCGCCAACAGCCCGTACTACGACTTCCTGAAGCTGCTCGCGGTGGTCGTCGAGCAGGAGCGCACGACGGACCCGGGCCGGCTGCGGGCGGCGATGAACGGGGTGCGCGGGTACCAGGGCGTCCGTGCGCCCATCTCGTTCACCGAGACCGACCACTGTGGAATCGGTGACGACGCCATCGCGATCGCGACGCTGCTCTCCGCCAAGGACGAGGCGTCCGCGGGCGGCATCTTCCGGGAGCTGGCCGCGTGAATCCGGTCAGCGAGATCCTCGTTCCCGGGCTGACCTTCGGCAGCCTGTACGCGCTCGTCGCGATCGGGCTCAACGTGCTCTACCGCCCGACGAACGTGCTCAACTTCGCCCAGGGCGACCTGGTGATGGTGGGCGCGATGCTGATGGCCGCGACCGGTCTCGGCGGCCTGCCGTGGCCGCTCGCGCTGGTCTGCGTCGTCGTGGTCGTCGGCTTGATCGCGTTGCTCGAGGAACGGCTGGCCGTCACGCCCGTGCTGCGCCGCTCCGGTCACGCCGCCGGCTGGGTCATCACCACGCTCGCCTTCTCGCTGATCCTGAGTCAGGTCGCGGGCCGGATCTGGACGGCCGAACCCAGGTCGGTGGCGCCTCCCGCGCCGCTGTCCCTGCGGCCGATGGACCTGTGGGGGTTGCAGATCAGCAGCTACCAGCTCGTGGTGATCGGGGTGGTCGTGGTGCTCGTCGTCGGCCTCGAGTTCGGCGACCGGACACGCTTCGGGTGCGCCGTTCGGGCCGTCGCCGCGGACCGGGACGGCGCGCGCCTGCAGGGCATCCGGCCGGACCGCATCGGCCGCATTTCGTTCCTGATCGGGGGAGGACTGGCCGGGCTCGCCGGCGTGCTCGCCGCGCCGCTGCTGCTGGCGTCCGTGACCATGGGGTTCGGCCTGCTCATCCGCGGGTTCTTCGCGGCCATCGTGGGCGGCGTGGGGGACCACCGGGGTGCGCTGGTCGCCGGCTGGCTGCTCGGCGTCGTCGAAGCGGCGGGCGCGCGGTACGTCTCGCCGGGCATGCAGACCGCGGTCCTGTTCGGGGTCGTCGTGGTCGTGCTGATGGTCCGGCCCACCGGGCTGCGGCGCTCGGGCGGGGTGCTGCGGCATGTCTGACGCCACCCTGACCGCCCGCCGCCCGCGGGCCGTCGGCGGGCCGCGGACCAGAGCGGCCGGCATCGTGCTCGTCACCGCGGCCGTGGCCACGCTGCCGCTGGTCGCCGGTGACCCGTACGTGGTCTACCTGGCGACCCTGGTCGGCATCTACGCCCTCGTCGCGATGGGCCTGAACTTGCTGTTCGGCTACGCCGGGCAGGTCTCGCTCGGCCACGGCGCGCTGGTCGCGGTCGGCGCCTACGTCGCCGCGGTCCTGACCACCACGTACGGGTGGTCGTTCTGGGCCGCCCTGCCGGCCGCGATGGTGGCGGCGGGGCTGGTGGGCAGCGTGATGGCGTTGCCGGCGCTGCGCCTGACCGCGTGGTACCTCGCGCTCATCACGCTCGCGTTCGGCATGGTGGTCAACGGCCTGCTGGTCGAGATGCGGGAGATCACCGGCGGCTTCTCCGGGATCCTCGGCGTGCCCCGGCCGGAGGTCGGCGGGCTGCCGCTGGACGACCCGGGGTTCTTCTGGCTGGTCCTCGCTTTCGTCGTCGTCACCTACGTGGTCCTGCGGAACCTGGTGCGCTCGCGGATCGGCCGCGCGTTGATCAGCGTCCGGGACGCCGAGGAGGCGGCCCGCTCGTCCGGTGCGGACATCGTGCGCCTCAAGGTGTTCGCGTTCTTCCTCAGCGCGGTGCTCGCCGGGGCGGCGGGCGCCCTGCTCGCCGGGTTCAAGGGCATGGTGACGCCGGACGACTTCACGATCGACTTCTCGGTGTTCTTCCTGCTCGTGGTGATCGTCGGCGGTGCGGGGCGGCTCGGCGGCCCGGTCGTCGGTGTACTGGCGTTCTTCGTGCTGCCCGAGCTGCTGGGGGCGCTGGCGGAATGGCGCCTGCTGGTCTACGGCGCGGTGTTGCTCGTGGTCGCCGTCTACGCGCCGCACGGGATCGCCGGCGCCTGGTCCCGCTGGTGGCGCTCGCGCCGGCCACCGGCACCACCGCCGGGCGAACCGCCGCCGGAACCGACCGGGGCGGCGCCGCGGGAGGCCCTGAGCCTGTCGGCACGGGGCCTGGCCAAGGGCTTCGGCGGGGTGCGGGCGCTGCGCTCGGCCGATCTGGAGGTGCCCGCGGGCACCATCCACGCGGTCGTCGGGCCGAATGGATCCGGGAAGACCACGCTGCTCAACACCATCACCGGCTACGTCCGCGCGGACGGCGGGACCGTGCAGCTCGGCGGGCGCGGCACCGGCCGCCGGTCACCTCATCGGATGGCCCGCGCCGGGGTCGGGCGCACCTTCCAGACCCCGCGCCTGCTCCCGGAGCTCAGTGCCCTGGACAACGTCCTCCTCGGCGCCTACGCACGGGAGCGCTCACCGGCGGTGGTGGTCGCCACCGGCCTGCCGTGGGCGCGCCGGGAGGCCGCCGCGCTCGCCGCCGAAGCCATGGCCTACCTGCGGTTCGTCGGGCTCGGCGACGTCGCGGGGCAGCAGGCGGGCGCGCTCCCGCACGGCAAGCAGCGGCTGCTGGAGATCGGCCGCGCGCTGATGGCCCGGCCGAGCCTGCTGCTCCTCGACGAGCCGGCGGCCGGCCTGTCGATGACCGAGCTCGACGCACTCGGGCGGCTGCTGCGGGAGATCCGCGCGGAAGGCGTGACCGTCGTGCTCATCGAGCACCACATCGAACTCGTCGCCGAGGTGTCCGATGCGGTCACCGTGCTGCACGAGGGCGCGACGCTGCTGTCCGCGCCACCGGCGGCGGCCCTGTCCGACGACCGTGTTCTCGACGTCTACCTGGGGCGCTGATGGATCCTCTCCTCGAACTGTCCGGCGTCACCGCGGGTTACGGCTCGGCGATCGTGGTCGAGGACGTCACGCTCGCGGTCGAACCGGGCCAGGTCTGCGCGCTCGTCGGGGCGAACGGGGCGGGCAAGAGCACCTTGCTCGCCACGATCTCCGGCCTGCGGCGTGCCCATCGCGGCCGGATCACCTTCGACGGCACCGACCTCAGCCGTGCCGCGCCGGAGACCGTGGTGCGGCGCGGGCTCGGCCACGTCGCGCAGGGACGGCGGATCTTCCGCGGGATGACGGTGCGGGAGAACCTCGACCTGGGCCTGTGGCGGTCCCGGCTCGGCAAGACCGACCAGCGGGACCGGCTGGACTGGGTGCTCGGGCTGTTCCCGTTCCTGCGGGCCCGGATGTCCGCGCAGGCGGAGGTGCTCAGCGGCGGCGAGCAACAGATGCTGGTCATCGGGCAGGCGCTGATGCGCAAGCCGCGGCTGTTGCTGCTCGACGAACCCTCCCTCGGGCTGGCACCGGTGATGGTCGACCGCGTCTTCGACACGATCGAGGTGCTGCGCGGCGAAGGGCTGAGCCTGCTGCTGGTGGAGCAGGTGGTCGAGCGGGCGCTGAGCATCGCCGACCGGGGCTTCGTGATGCAGAACGGCCGGATCGTGGCCGAGGGACCCGGACCGGACCTGCTCCGGGGACCCGCCTTGCGCCAGGCGTACCTGGGCGCGTTCGCTGGGGGGAGCTCGTCCAGCGACCCCGCTGATTCGACGGAAGTGAGGCAGTGACATGGACGAGATGGACTGGTGGAGTTCGACCGTGCCCGAGCCGGAGCAGTGCGTGCTGGGACCGCTGTTGCGGCGGCACGCGCGGGAGCGCGGGGACGCCGTCCACGCGGTGTTCCAGGACGGCAGCCGCTGGACCTACGCCGAGACCTGGCGCGCCGCGAACGCGGTGGCCCGGAAGCTGGCGGCGCTGGGCGTCCAGCCCGGTGACCGCGTCCTGTCCTGGCTGCCGAACGGACCCGACGCGCTGCGGGTCTGGTACGGGGTGAACCTGCTCGGCGCCATCTACATGCCGCTGAACCCGGCCTACCGGGGTGGTCTGCTCCAGCACGCGATCCGGTTGTCCGGTGCGCGCGTGATGGTCGCCCACCCGGACCTGGTGCCGCGTCTGGCCACGTTGGAGGGTGGCCAGCTGGACCACGTGGTGCCGCTGACCAAGAAGGACTGGACGGACGACGGCCCGGACGTGGTGCCCGTCGAGATGGTCCAGCCGTGGGACCCCTACGCGATCATCCTGACCTCTGGCACCACCGGACCGTCGAAGGGCGTGGTGTGCTCCTACGCGCACGTCGCGACGACGGCGGCCGCGGCGTTCGACGAGCGGTTCGGCAGCGAGGACCGGTACATGATCAACCTGCCGCTGTTCCACGCCGGCGGCACGATCGGCTGCTACGCCGCCCTGCTGAAGGGCGCGTCGATCGCGATCGTCGACCGGTTCGACACCGCCCGGTTCTGGGACGTGGTGCGCACCACCGGGACCACTCACGTGACGCTGCTCGGCGTGATGGCGACCTTCCTCGCCAAGCAGCCGCCCGCGCCCGGTGACCGCGACCACCCGCTGCGGCACGTGTACATGGTGCCGCTCAACGACGACGTGGCGGGTTTCGCCGCGCGCTTCGGGGTGCGGGTGACCGCCCTGTTCAACATGACGGAGACGTCGATCCCGATCATTTCCGAGGACGATCCGACCACTCCGGCGACGTGCGGCCGGGTCCGACGCGGTGTGCAGGCGCGGCTGGTCGACGAGTTCGACCGGGAGGTCCCCGACGGGGCGGTGGGGGAGCTGGTGCTGCGCACCGACCGGCCGTGGGCGATGAACTCCGGCTACTGGGGCATGCCGGAGGCGACGGCACGAGCGTGGCGGAACGGCTGGTTCCACACCGGTGACGCCTTCCGCCGCAGCCCCGACGGCGAGTACTTCTTCGTCGACCGGGTCAAGGACGCGATCCGGCGGCGCGGCGAGAACATCTCCTCGTTCGACGTGGAGGCGGAGATCCTGGCCCACCCGGCGGTGCGCGAAGCGGCGGTCGTCGCGGTGCCCAGCCCGCACGGCGAGGACGACGTGCTGGCCGTCGTCGCACCGGTCGACGGGGCCACGATCGATCCGGCCGAGCTACTGGCGTTCCTGTCCGACCGGATGGCGCACTTCATGGTGCCGCGCTACATCCGGGTGCTCGACGAGCTGCCCAAGACGCCCACGAGCAAGATCGAGAAGCATCGGTTGCGGTCGGCCGGCGTCACCACCGACACGTGGGATCGGGAGGCCGTCGGTCTCCGCGTCAAGCAGGAGCGAATCGCTCAACACTGATGGGCGCGGCCGCACCGGCCGTGCGCAGCGCGAGCAGGGCGTATTCGTCCGCGAGGTTCGACACGCTGAGGTGGCCGCCGGGGTGGTACCAGCGGCCCACCTCGGTCCACGTGCTCAGCAGCATCTTCGCGAGCAGGGCGTTGTCGGCCGTGCCCTGGAACACGCCGGTGCGGATCCCGCGTTCCAGCAGCCGCTCGACGAGGTGACCGAGCCGCAGGCGGCTGCCCCGCATCTCGGCTGCCTGCGGCTCGGGCAGGTTGCGCCACTCCGCGTGGCTGATCGAGGTTTCCTTGCGGTAGGTGGCCGAGAAAGTGGTCAGCGCCCGGGCCACTTCCGCGAGCTGACGGGCCGGGTCGTCACCGGCGCGCAGGATCGCGTCGGCGGTGACGCGCTCCGCATCGGCGTGGGTGCGCGAAACGATGGAGTAGAGCAGCTCTTCCTTCGAACGGTAGTGGTTGTAGAGCGCGCCCGAGGTGAGTCGCAGCGCCGCCGTGATGTGCCGGACGCTGGTGCGGCCGTAGCCCTGCTCGAAGAACAGGTCGACCGCCGCCGCACGGACGCGGTCGGCCGCGGTGGTGCGCGCTGTGGAGGTCCCCATGAGCCGAGCGTACTGCGCAAATGAACGTTCGTTGCCTGATTGAGTACCTGAGGTACCAAGGACTGACCGATCGGTGTGGAGCGGTTTTGCGGAGGGTCGAACCGGCGGCGGTCACGACGCCCGTCGGGGTGTCCTCGTTGACCCGGCCGGGGCAGCGGGGAGGCATGTCCGGTCGGGCATTTCGACGACGACCATCTGCCGGACCTGCCTCGTGGCGGGACGACGCGCCGGGTGGCCGACGCCGTCCGGACGCGAACGGTGCCTGGTGGCCCTCGCCCACCAGGCACCGTTCGCGCAGCCGCACTAACGGTTCTGCGCCGTCTCCTTGACGTCCTGCGCGGCGGACTTGGTCTCGTCCGCCACGGTCGAGGCGGCGTCACCGGCAGTGGACTTCACCGACTCGACCGCCTGCTGCGCCGGGTCACGCAGGTTCTCCTTCATGTCCTGCGCCACGGAACCGAGCGGTCCCGCCATGCCCTGCGCCGTGTCCTTGACCTGCCCGCCCAGTTCCCGCTCCGGGCGACTGGCCGGGAACAACGACGACACGAGCCACCCGGCGCCGAACGCGATCAGTCCCGCCGCCAGCGGGTTGCCCTCGGTCTGGCGCCGCACGGCCCGCGGTGCCTCCTGGAGTCCCTCGGAAGCCGAGGACGTCGCGGTGTCCGCCGCCTGGTGCATCCGGTCGGTGGCCGCCTGCACGCCGCTGGAGGTGCTGCCCATCACCCGCTCCTTCAGGTTCTGCGCCAGACCGCGCGCGTGGTGCACCCGCCGCTGCACGACGCGGCTCGGCGTGACCTTTTCGGCCAGCGCGTCCACGTCCCTGCCGAGATTCTGCTGGGTGCCTTCGATTTCCTGCCGAAGGCGATCCGGATCCGTGCTCACGTCGTCCTCCTCAACTGGTCCGGCATCTGCTTCAGGCTGTCCACGGTCCGCTCCGGCACCGGCTCCACCCGGCGCATCCGGTTGCGGCCCAGCGCGTACAGCACACCGGCGATCACGGCCCACACCCCGGCGACGATGAGCGCCGCCCAGCTCTGGTCCATCACGTTCGACAAGCCCCACCACAACGCGATCGACAGGAACAGCAGCACCATGTAGCCGCCGAAACCCGCGCCGCCGAGCATGCCCGCGCCCTTCCCCGCCTGCTTGGCTTCGGCCTTCACCTCGGCCTTCGCCAGCTCCAGCTCCTGGCGCACCAGCGTCGACAGGTCCTGCGAAATGTTGCTCATCAGGCGGCCGACCGACACGTCGCCGACGTCCGGGCCCTGCCCGGGTGGTTGTGAGTAGGTCATGAGGGCTCCGCCCGGTGTTGTCCGCCGTACTCACCGGTCCCCGGAGGGGCGTACGCGCCTTCCGCCGGGTAGCCGGTGGCCGGTGTGGTCGGTGTGGGTGCGGCCGCTGGGGGTGTGGCGGCCTGGGCCGGCGTACCGGTGGTCGCCGGGGTGTCCGCCGGCGTGCGCGGCTGGGGCGCGCTGCCGCCGCCCTGGTCGCTCACCGCCGCCGCGACGCCTCTGGTCAGCCGGCCCGCGAGCAGGCCCGCGACGGCCGCACCGGCGAGGAACAGGCCGGGCTTGCGCCGCGCGAAGTCACGCACCTCGTCGGCCAGATCACCCGGCTCGCGCGAGTCGAGCCAGGACGCCACCTTCTTCGCCCGCTGCGCGACCTCGCGGACGACGTCCTGCGCGATCCCCGAGTCCGAACGGTCCGACATCTGGCCCAGCTGGTCGGCGATCGAATGCAGATTCCCAGCCGCTTTCTGCTGGCTTTTCCGTGCCTGCTCGCGTAATTGATCAGCACCCTGTTCGGTCAGATTCCGCGCCTGCCGCTGCGCCTCCGACGCGACCTCTTTCGCTTGATCCGCCGCGGTTCCGGCCACGTGGCTGCCGGACTCCGTGGCTTGATCACGCACGGCCTGCGGCGGCGAACTGCTGGTTTGCTGGCTCATCCGTCCTCCTCCAAATCCGATTTCGCGCGACTACCCGGGTCAATTCCCGGCAAACGAGGAAAACAAATCCCCTTCTCGGCGGCTCGGGCAAAAGTGAATCTCCGGCTGTTGATCATTTTCGGTTGTGCGGACCGGCGAAGAGGCGGTAACCGCGGCCCACCGAGGATCTGCGAAGATCACCGCTCTGCGTGCCCAGGCTGTGAGCGAGGAGCTAGGTATGAGGTGGTACCGGTCTCGCCGGCTGGTCCTGAAGGAGTACGACTCCGCGGAGCAGTTCGCCGCGAATGCCGCCGAGGTCGGTTGGCCCGTCGCTGGAGAACTGCCCGCCGAGCCCTCGACGGGCACGCCGCGGCGGTCGTCGTGGCAGCTCACCGCGGGCGTGTTCGTCACACTGTTCCAATCCCCCGAGCGTCAGCTCGCATACCTGGCCGTGTTGAGCATCCTCGGCCGGGAAGTCGCTGGCGCCTTCTTGGAATTGCCACGTGTGAGCCTGGAGTTCGCTGGGCTCGACGTGTGGACCGATGAGGAGCTGATCGGCGCCGTGTCCGCCGCCTCAGACCCGGGCGAGCACGCAACCGCTCTGATCCGGGCCGGCCTCGGCGCACCGGAGGAAATCACCGAGCCGTGGGTGCACGCCTTCTCCACTGCCGTCGAGCATCCCTCGGAGGAGGTACGAACTGCCGGGATCGAGGCGATCATGCACACGGGCCGGCCATGCTTCGCTGAGCTGCTCAGGGCCACGGCCAAGAGGGATTCCAGCAGGAGAATCAGAAAGCTGGCGAAGCGGAGCGCCTCCGTCCTGGAGGCCAGTACTCCACCTGCATCATGATCTCTTTGGTCAGGAATGTGCCGCAACGGTGCGCCCACGATGGCTCCCACCTGATCTTGAGTGGCCCACGCAACTGCTGGTGATCGTGTGGAATCCGCACTCGTCTTCCGGCGCCGTCATCAGCCAGGACAACCAATTCCGGCTGGAGCACTAACGTTTTGATCATGAACGGGGAACTCGTGCGCGCCCGCCGGGCGGTGTCGGTGGTGTTCGCGGTCTGCGGCGCGGCCTTCGGGACCTGGCTCGCGCGGGTGCCGGCCGTCCAGGAGCGGCTCGGGCTCAGCACCGGACAGCTCGCGGCCGGGTTGTTCGGGCTCGCCGCCGGGTCGGTGGTGGCGTTGCTCCTCGCCGGCGCGCTCATCACCCGCACGGGCAGCCGGGCGGCGACCCTGCTCGGCGCGGTCGTGCTCTGCGGCGGGCTGCCGCTGGTGGCGTTCGCCCCGAGCGTGCCGGTGTTCGTCGCCGCGCTGGTGGTGCTGGGGATCGGCAACAGCACCCTCGACGTCGCGATGAACGCCCACGCCGCGCGCGTCGAGGACGGCTACGGGCGGCCGATCTTCGCCGGGTTCCACGCGTTCTGGAACATCGGCGGTCTCGCCGGATCCGGGGCCGACGCCCTCATGGCGGCCTGGCACGTGCCAGTGACCACGCACTTCCCGGTGGCGGGGGCGGTTCTGCTGGCGGTCGCGTCGTGGGCGGTGCGCACCGGGTTCCTCCGCGGACCCGATCGCGGTCAGGGCGGCCCGGCCTTCGCCTGGCCCGGCCGGGCGCTGGTGCCGCTCGGGGTGGTGGCGTTCTGCGGGTTCGTGGCCGAGGGTGCGGTCAACAGCTGGGGTGCCGTGTACCTGACCGACGTCACGGCGGCCGGTCCCGCCGTCGCGTCGCTCGGCTACTTCACGTTCTCGCTGACGATGGTCGTGGTGCGGCTGGGGACCGACCGGGTCGTCGCCCGGGCCGGGCCGGTGCGTTTCCTGCGGCTGGCGTCCGCGGTCGCGGTGGTCGGGTTCGTGATCGTGATCGGGGTGCCGGTACCGATCGCCGGTCTGCTCGGGTTCGCCGTGGTCGGCATCGGCGTGGCGGGGATCGTGCCGGTCGCCTGGAGCGCGGCCGGACGCGAGCGGGCCGACGCGCCCGGCCGGGCCGTCGCGGCGGTGGCGGCCTGCGGATACGCCGGGTTCCTGATCGAGCCGGCGATCATCGGGGTGCTGGCCGGGTGGGTCGGGCTGCGCTGGGCGCTGCTGTCGGCCGTGCTGGTGACCGCCGCGGTGGCGGGGCCGGCGGCGGCGCTGCGGGACCGGCGGTAGCGCCGCGGATCAGGCCAGCAGCTCGCGGAACCGCTCGACCCCGATGTTGCCGCCGGAGAGCACCACCCCGGCGCGGCCGGACAGGGTGCCCTGGAGCACCGCGGCGAGCGAGGTCGCCCCGCTCGGTTCGAGGACGATCTTCAGCCGCTCGAACGCGAACCGCATCGCCTCGCGGATCTCGTCCTCCCCGACCACGAGGACGTCGTCGACCAGTCGCTGGTTGACGGAGAACGTCAGTTCGCCGGGGACGTCGGCGGCCAGCCCGTCGGCGATGGTGCGGGCCACCGGGATGCGCACGCGTTCACCGGCCGCCAGGGACCGCCGGGTGTCGTCGGCCTGTTCGGGCTCCACGCCGATCACCCGGATACCCGGCTGCAGGGCCTTGGCCGCGGTCGCGCACCCGGCCATCAGCCCGCCGCCGCCGATCGGCACGACCAGGGTGTCCAGCGAACCGGTCTCCTCGAGCAGTTCGAGCGCGACGGTGCCCTGCCCGGCCATGATGTGCGGGTGCTCGTAGGGCGGGATGAGGGTCAGGCCGCGTTCCCGCGCGAGCTCCGCGCCGATCGCCTCGCGGTCGCCGGTGTAGCGGTCGTAGGTGACCACCTCGGCGCCGTACTCGCGGGTGGCCTGGAGTTTCGACGCCGGGGCGTCCTCGGGCATCAGGATGACCGCGGTCGTGCCCGTCAGCCGGGCCGCCAGTGCGACCGCCTGGGCGTGGTTGCCGGACGAGTACGCCGCGACGCCCTTGCTGAGCTGTTCCGGCGTCAGCTGGGAGATCGCGTTGTAGGCGCCGCGGAACTTGAACGCGCCGATGCGCTGGAAGTTCTCGGCCTTGAGGAACGCTGTCGTGCCGCTGCGGTGGTCGAGGGTGGTGGAGGTCAGGACCGGCGTCCGATGAGCCACGCCGTCGATCCGCTTGGCGGCGCTCCTGATGGCTTCGAGATCGAGCATGGCAGCAGTTTATACGAGCTGTCCATCGCTTAGACAGTTCGTCTCGCCCGCCGGTGGAGGTACCGCTGCTCCGGGAGGCTCGTCGTGTACCTGGCGGCCAGCAGGTACTCCTCCCGCGCCGCCGCGGGCTGCCCCGCGCGTTCCAGCAGATGAGCGCGCACCGCGTGCAACCGGTGGTGCCTGGCCAGCCGGTCGTCCGACGCCAGCGCGTCCACCAGCTCGAGCCCGGCGTGCGGTCCGGACGTCATCGCCACCGCCACCGCCTTGTTCAGCGTCACCATCGGGTTCGGGGCAACCCGCTCCAGCACCGTGTACAGCGCCAGCACCTGCGGCCAGTCCGTCTCCTCGTCGCTCGCCGCCTCGTCGTGCACCGCGGCGATCGCGGCCTGCAGCTGGTAGGCGCCGAGGCGGCGGGTCCGCGCCAGCGCCTCGCTCACCAGCGCGGTGCCCTCCTCGATCAGCGCCCGGTCCCACAACCGGCGGTCCTGTTCGGACAGCGGCACGAGCTCGCCGGCGGCGGTGCGGGCCGTACGCCGGGCATGGGTCAGCAGCATCAGCGCCAGCAGGCCCGCGACCTCCCAGTCCGACGGCAGCAGCCGCCGCACCAGGCGCGTCAGCCGGATCGCCTCCGCCGCCAGGTCCTCGCGCTGCAACTCCGGTCCGGCCGTGGCGGTGTACCCCTCGTTGAACATCAGGTACAGCACGTGCAGCACCGCGGCCAGCCGCTCATCCCGCTCCTCCGCGGGTGGGAGCGCGAACCGGGCGCCCTTCACCTTCTGCTTGGCCCGGCTGATCCGCTGCGCCATCGTCGCCTCCGGCACGAAGAACGCCTTCGCGATCTCCGCCGTGGTCAGGCCACCGACCGCCCGCAACGTCAGCGCGATCTGCGACGGCACCGACAGCGCCGGGTGACAGCACAGGAACAGCAGCGTCAGCGTGTCGTCCTCGTCGCCGGGGCCGCGCTCGTCCGCGCCCGGTGCGACGAGCCGCGCCGCCGGGGTGGCCATCAGGTCCTCGTCCTCCCGGCGGCGCCGGGCACTGTCGCTGCGCATCCAGTCGGTGAGGCGCCGCGTCGCGACCGTCAGCAGCCAGCCGCGCGGGTTGTCCGGCACCCCGCTCCCGGCCCACTGCGTCGCGGCCGCGAGCAGCGCCTCCTGCACCGCGTCCTCACACGTGTCGAGCCCGCCGTAGCGGCGCATGAGGATGGCGAGGACCTGCGGCGCCAGGTCGCGCAGCAGGTCCTCGATCACTTTTCGCCGCCGTGCAGCACCGGCCACACCTCCACCTGGCGGAACGCGGCGAACGGGTTGTCCGCCGCGATCTCCAGCGCCCGCTCCTCGCTGTCCACCTCCAGCATCGCCACGCTGCCCAGGTACTCCTTGGTTTCCAGGTACGGCCCGTCGGTCACGGCCGGCTGGCCGTCACGCACCCGGACCACCTTCGGCGCGTCCCCGAGCCCGTAGACGCCGAGCAGCTCACCGGTGGCGAAGTACTTCCGGTTGAACTCATCCTGCGCGGCGATGGCCTCCTGCCACTGCGCCGGCGTGATCGAGTCCCACAACTCCTGGTTGCCGTAGAGAATCGCCATGTACTTCATGGGCTCATCCTTCCTGGTCGGGCTGGTTTCGGAAGGAGGTCCGGAGCGGATCCGCCGTTTTCGACATGGCGCGCGCGGGATTTTTCCGGCCTAGAGTCTTGCGTGTGGACCTGCCCGTGATGCCACCGGTCAAGCCGATGCTGGCGAAGGCCGTGCACGAGATGCCCCGCGAACCGGGCCTGCACTACGAGCCGAAGTGGGACGGGTTCCGCTGCGTGGTGTTCCGCGACGGGGACGAGGTCGAGCTGGGTTCGCGCAACGACCGGCCGCTGACCAGGTACTTCCCCGAACTGGTTGACCTGCTCAAGGCCGCGTTGCCGCCGCGCTGCGTGGTCGACGGCGAGATCGTCATCGTCACCCGGGACGGCCTCGACTTCGACAGCCTCCAGCTGCGCCTGCACCCCGCCGCGTCCCGGGTGCGCAAGCTCGCGGGGGAGACACCGGCCAGCTTCGTCGCGTTCGACATCCTCGCCCTCGACCACGGCGACCTCACCGGCGAGCCGTTCCACCGCCGCCGGCACGTCCTCGACGGAGTCCTCGACGATTCCCTCGCCCGGGTGCACCTGACCCCGATGACGCTGGACCCGGACGTGGCGCAGGACTGGTTCACCCGGTTCGAGGGCGCCGGGTTCGACGGGGTGATGGCCAAACCCGGCGACCTGCCGTATGAGCAGGACAAGCGCGTGATGTGGAAGGTCAAGCACGAGCGCACCGCCGACTGCGTGGTCGCCGGGTTCCGGTGGCACAAGGACGGCAACGGTGTCGGGTCGCTGCTGCTCGGTCTCTACGACGACAGCGGGCGGCTGCACCACGTGGGCGTCGCCAGCAGCTTCACCGCCGCCCGGCGCCGTGAGCTGGCCGGCGAGCTGGCACCGCTGCGCGAGGGCGCGATGGAGCAGCACCCGTGGCGCGAATGGGCGTCGTTCGTTCCCGACGGGCGCCGGATGCCGGGCGCGCAGAGCCGGTGGAACGCCGGCAAGGACCTGTCCTGGGAGCCGGTGCGGATCGAGCTGGTCGCCGAGGTCCGCTACGACCACCTGCAGGCCGCCCGGTTCCGGCACGCCACCCGGCTGGTGCGGTTCCGTCCCGACCGGACACCCGGGTCGTGCCGCTACGACCAGCTGGAAGAGGTACCGCCGGCGGAGTTGACCGCCCTGTTCAGCGAGGTGAAAGCGTGAGCGCCGTTCCCATCGAGGGCACCGAGGTCAGCATCTCGTCGCCGGACAAGGTGTACTTCGCCGAACGCGGCGAGACCAAACTCGACCTGGTGCGGTACTACCAGGCGGTCGAGGGCCCGCTGATGAACACGTTGCGGGACCGGCCGCTGCTGCTGGAGCGGTACCCGGACGGTGCGAGTGGCAAGTCGTGGTTCCAGAAGCGGGTGCCGAAGTCCACTCCGTCCTGGGCGCGGACGACGGTCGTGTCGACGCCGAACGGCACGACCTCAGACGCGCTGGTGGCGGCGGACCTGGCGCACATCCTGTGGGCGGTGAACCTCGGGTGCATCGGGTTCCACGTGTGGCCCTACCGCGCGTCGGAGCCCTCGTACACCGACGAGCTGCGGATCGACCTGGACCCGTCGCCGGGGGTGAGCTTCGCGCAGGTCCGGGAAGCGGCGGTGCTGGCCAAGGACCGGCTCGACTCGCTGGGCATCGCATCGTTCCTGAAGACCACCGGCTCGCGCGGGCTGCACGTGTACGTGGCGCTGGAGTCCCGGTGGGACTCGTACCAGGTGCGTGCCGCCGCCGTCGCGCTCGCGCGGGAGCTGGAGCGGCGGCACCCGGAACTGATCACCGCGCAGTGGTGGAAGGAGGAACGCGGGGCGCGGGTCTTCGTGGACTTCAACCAGAACGCACCGCACAAGACCGTGTTCGGTGCCTGGTGCGTGCGACCACGGCCGGGTGGGCAGGTGTCGGCACCCATCGGCTGGGACGAGTTGTCCACTGTGGAGCCCGGTGAGCTGACCCTCACGACGGTACCGGAGCTGGTGTCCCGGCGCGGTGACCCGTGGGCCGGGATGTACTCGCGGCCGCAGTCCATCGAGCCGCTGCTGGAGATGTCCGAACGGGACATGGCGGCGGGCCTGATGGACGCACCCTGGCCACCGGTGTACCCGAAACAGCCGAACGAGCCGCCCCGGGTCGCACCCAGCCGGGCGAAGAAGGACTAGCCCACAGCGCGCCGTGTTCGCCGCTCCGGCCGCCGTGTCTGCCGTCCCGGGCACCGTGTTTGCCGTTGCTGGCGCGCTGGAGCAGATCTAGCTGGAGGTGGACGCGCTGTCCGAGGAGGACATCAACGCGCAGCTGTGACGCCCGGCTACGCGGGCGCCTGCCGCCGGGTGCCCGCGTGCCGCCCGCGCACCGCCGCGTACAACAGCATGTCCACGCGTTTCCCGCCGATTTCGCGGTAACTGCGCAGATACCCCTCCCGCTCGTACCCGGCGGCCTCCGCCGTGCGCACCGACGCCGCGTTCCACGGCTCGATGAACAGCTCCACCCGGTGCACCTCGCCGATCGTCCAGGCGAACCGCGTCAGCGCGCGCAGGGCGTGTCCGGCGAGCCCGCGCCCCCGGCTGCGTGGCGCGATGCAGTACCCGGCCGATGCCCGCCCCTGGTCCAGCCCGGCCAGCCACAGCCCGATCTGCCCCCAGGGCTCGCCGCTGCGCCGGTCGGCGATGCAGAACGAGTAGCCGTACCCCGTCCGCAACCGGCCGTGCTGCCGCCGGATGTAGGCCAGCGCCTCGTCCCGCGTCGCGTTGGCGGGCAGCGTCCCGGTCAACGGCACGTACGGATCCGACGACATGTCGATCAGCATGTCGGCGTCACCGTCGTCGAACGGACGCAACCGCACGTCACCGAACTCGGGCAGGGGATCCGGCAGCGACAGCATGCACACCAGTAAAGAGCCTTCCCCGCCGGAACGGGGAAGACTGTTTCCCGGTCGCGGTCGGAGCTTGGCCAGGCCCGGCTCCAGCTTCGCCAGCCCCACGGGATGTCCAATGCGTCGGACTCCCCACGTCGACGACCAGGTAGTTCCCGCCCGTGATGCCGGCGACGAGCCCGTGGGGATCCGGATCACCCGGTGATCCGCAGGTCCCACCCTTCCGGCAGCCCCCGCACCTTCGCCACGTCGTGGTCCGCCTCGACGTGCACGGTCAGCTCGCCCAGCCGCAGGTCCGACAGGCGCAGCCGGCCCCACCGCTCGGGCAGGTGCGGGCGAACCGCCAGCCGCCGCTGCGGGACGTGCGGTTCGAGCCCGAGGAACGACCGCACGAGCAGCAGCGGTGCCGCGCTCGCCCACGCCTGCGGCGAACACGACGTCGGATAGGGGATCGGGGGGCTGAACTCCGACCGGGAGAAACCGCAGAACAGCTCGGGCAGCCGCCCGCCGAACGCGGCCGCCGCGTCCAGCAGTCCGGTCGCGAGGCGCTGCGCCAGCTCCACCGCGCCCGGCAGGTGCGCGTAGCGCAGCAAGCCGGCCACGGCGATCGCCGTGTCGTGCGGCCACACCGAGCCGTTGTGGTAGCTCATCGGGTTGTAGGCGCCCATCGCCGAGGACAGCGTGCGCAACCCGAACCCGCTGTCCATCTCCGGCCGGCTGAGCCGCTCGATCAGCACGGCGGCGTGCTCGTCGGTGGCGATGCCCGACCACAGGCAGTGAGTGGTGTTGCTGGTCAACGCGTCCAGCGGCTGCTTGCGCCCGTCCAGTGCCACGGCGTACCAGCCCTGCTCGGGCAGCCAGAACGTCTCCGCGAACCGCTCGCGCAACTGATCGGCCCGTTCCCGGCAGCGGGTGGCGGTGGCCGGGTCGTTGAACGCGTCGGCCAGTTCGGCGCGCGCCAGCCAGGCCGCGTAGGCATACCCCTGGACCTCGCACAGCGCGACCGGCGTGGTGGCCAGCCGCCCGGCCGCGTCGTTGATGCCGTCGAAGCTGTCCTTCCACCCCTGGTTGAGCAGGCCGCGGTCGGTTGCGCGCCGGTACTCGACGAACCCGTCGCGGTCGCGGTCGCCGTAGCGCTCCAGCCAGTCCAGCGCCGCGTCCGCGGCCGGGAGCAGAGCCCGCACCGCGGTCTCGTCCGCCCCCCAGCGCCAGCATTCGGCCAGCAGCATGACGAACAGCGGCGAGGCGTCCACCGTGCCGTAGTAGTGGCTGCCGCCGAGCACCTGGTCGCTGTCCGGGCCGAGGCGCAGCTCGTGCAGGATCCGGCCGGGCTCCTCCTCGGTCAGCGGGTCGACCCGTTTGCCCTGCAACTCGGCGAGGGTCTCCAGGGTGCCGAGCGCGAGGCCGACGTCCAGCGGCAGCGCCATCCACGCGGTGAGCAGGCTGTCCCGCCCGAACAGGGTCATGAACCACGGTGCGCCGGCGGCGACGAACGGCCGTCCGTCCTGGCTCGTGTCGTGGATCTGCAGTGCGCCGAGGTCGCTCTCGGTCCGCTGCAGCACCTGGGTGAGCACCGGATCGTCGGCCGCGATCATCGTGCTCACGTCGCGCCACGCCCGGATCTTGCGGGCCGGCCCGCTGGCCGCGACCTCCTCGCCGCGATCGAACTGCGGCCGCACCCGCCGGTTCCCGACGGTGGGCTGGACCACGATCTCGGTCGACCACTCGCCGCGCGCGGGCACGACGACCCGCCAGTTCAGCACTCCGGGCGCGGCCAGCGGATCGGCGGTGGCACTGACCGACAGGCCGCGGGAGCCGTCGGACCGGTCCCGCAGCAGCAGTTCCGAGCCGGCGACCGTGGCGTCCGCCCCGCCGTGCGCGGGCCGGCCCTCCTTCACCGCGAACAGGTCCGAGAAGTCCGCGTCGACGTGCAGCGTCAGGTTCGCGACCGTGTTCTCCCGGCCCAGGTTCCGCAGGGTGATCGTTTCCCGGAGACCGTCGCCGACGAGGCGTTCGCGCACCAGCAGCAGCGTGCTGTCCGCCTGCCCCGGTTTGGGATTGCGGCGCAGCACGAACTGCGCCGCGAACGCTTCCGGCGAGATGACCGACAGCGGGTGCGGCGGCTGCCCGTCCAGCCGCAGCTCCCACCGCGAGATCAGCCGCGCGTCCCGGAAGAACAGGCCGTGCGAGGTGCCCGGCTGGATGTCGCCGCCCGGCCCGGACAGGCAGAACGTGCTGCCCTCGACGAGCGTGACCGTGCCGCCCGCGCTGGTCACCGGCACCGGCTCGCCCGCGTTGAACGCTTCCGGGGTCACGACCGGCCTCCGGACGGCTGCAACGCCGGGCCGCCGTTGTCCATCTGGTCGTAGGCGCGGTCGAGCGCCGAGTCCAGCGCGGCGTAGTCGCGGCGGAGACTGCTGACCTCGACGGCCCGCCGGTACGCCGTCTCGTAGCCGGCGCCGAGCCCGCCGACGTCGAAGTGCTCCGCGACGTGCGTGCGGCACTTGGCCGGGTCGAGGTGCCGGACGTCGTGCAGGGCCTGCACCAGGTCGGCCGGATCGTCGCGCACCAGGCCGGTGACGCCGTCCACCACGACCTCCGGCACCGCCCCGGACCGCAGCGCGACAACCGGGGTGCCGCACGCCATCGCCTCGATCATGACCATGCCGAACGGCTCCTCCCACTGGATCGGGAAGAGCAGGCAGCGGGCCTTGGCGAGCAGTTCCCGCTTCGCGCTCGCGTCGGCGACGCCGAACACGTGGTCGTTGTCCGTCAGGCGTGGCCGGACCTCCCGCTCGAAGTACTCCTTTTCGATCGGCTCGGCGCACTTGCCGGCCAGCACCAGCCGCAGCCCCGCGCGGTGCGCGGCCTCGAGCGCGAGGTGCGGCGCCTTGTCCGGGTGGAACCGGCCGAGGAACAGCGCGTAGTCGTCCTTTTCGGACTCGTAGGGCCAGTCCGCCAGGCGCAGTGCGTTGTGGACGGTGCCGATCCAGTTCAGACCCGGCGCCAGCTCCCGCTGCCGGTCGCTGATCGCCACCAGGTGCACGTCGTCGCCCAGTTCCCCGTAGTAGCGCGCCATGTCCTCGCCCACCGGCCCGTGCACGGTGACCACCGTCGGCACCCCGTAGGCGGGTGCGTTGAGCGGTCCGGCCAGCGAGTGGTCGTGCACCACGTCGACCCCCTCGCTCGCGGCGAGACGTTGCACGGCCCGGCGCGCGGCGATCGCGTGCATGACTTCCGGGTACGGCTGGCCGAGCAGTTCGGGGACGGTGCGCTCCCACACCGGGACGAACCCGGCCTTCGTGCCGGTGTGGCCGGCGCCGATGAGGGTGACCCGGTGCCCGCGGTCGACGAGGGCGTCGGCGAGATCGGCCACCACCGCCTCGACTCCGCCGTACGCCTTCGGCGGAACGTCGAAGTAGGGCGGGACGATCATCGCCACCCGGAGCGGGCGATCATGGCTGTCCCGGTGCACGGCGGGGTGCGAAACAGATCGGGCTTTCCACGCAGGACGATGCGCGCTGCTCAAGCTGCCTCCTCGGACCGTCAAGGCCTCTCTTCAGTTAGCACTCTCCTGCTAAGAGTGCTAACCCAGGAGGGATCATCGCGGCAAGCGGCGAACGAGGGAGATTTGCATCACACCTCAGCTCCGCTGAGCCGCCGGGCCGCGACGACCCCGGCGAGACCGAGGACCGCGGTGCCGAGGAAGACCACCAGGAACGCGCCCGGTACCGGACCCTGGTGGGCGATCAGCGCGCCGCCGAGTCCACTCGCGACGGCGGTCGCGAGTGTCTGGGCCAGCTGGAGCGACGCGCTGACCGACCCCTGCTGCTCCTCCGGCGTGCGGCCGAGCGTCTCGGTGGTGGCGGCGTTGAACGCGGCACCCATGCCCACGCCGCCGATCGCCCAGCCGAGCACGGCGAGCAGTCCCGGCCCCACGAGCACACCGAACGCCAGCACCGCGACTCCGGCGACCAGAACCGCGAAACCCAGCGCCACGGTGACCCGCCGGTGGCGATCCCACTTGGCCTGCAGCGCGGAACCGGCCACCCACGTGAGCGCACCCGCCGACAGGCCCAGTCCCGCCTCGAACGCGTCGAGGTGCCGCAGCTGGGTCAGCCCCAGTGGGAGGAACGCCTCGGTGCCGAAGTACACCGCGCACAGCAGGAACCGGACGACCACCCCGGCGGGTACGCCCCGTCGGACGGCGAGGGTCCCGGCCGGGGTGATCTGCCGGAGCGCGACCACGGCAACCGCGAGCCCGGCCACGGCGAGCGGGGCCAGCAGGGCGATCGTGCGCAGCTCCAGCGCGGCCAGGAGCAGGCCGGTGCCGGCGGTGAGCGCGATGCTGCCGATCAGCGGGCGCCACCGGGACGTGACCGCGGGGCCGGGCTCCCGCCGCTCGAGGCCGGGCAGCGTGCCCCAGGCGGCCACCGCGGCCAGCGGGATCATGAACAGGAACACCCACCGCCAGCCGATCGTGCTCGCGACCGTCGCGGCGATCACCGGGCCGACCAGGGAAGGAATGGTCCACGCCGAGGACAGCAGCGCGAACATCCGGGCGCGCAGCCGTTCCGGGTAGACCAGGCCGATCAGCGTGTAGGCCATCGCCATCACCGCGCCCACGCCCAGCCCCTGCACGAACCGGCCGACCAGGAACAGTGGCCACGTCGGGGCGAGCCCGGCCACCACGCTGCCGGCGGCGAACGACACCAGCCCCAGCGCCAGCGGCCGGCCCGGACCGCCGCGGTCGGCGGCGTGCCCGGCCAGCACGGTGCCGACGATGTTCGCCAGCATCAACGCCGCCAGGCCCCAGCCGTAGGAGCCGAGGCCACCGAGCCCGCGCGCGATGTCCGGCAGGATGGTCGCCACGCCCAGGGATTCGAGCGCGACGAGTCCGACGGTGAGCACGATGCCGGCCGTGCGGGCGCGGTAGCGGGGCGAGAACACGCCTTCTGATGTCGAGGTGATGGACACGGAAGCGATTATGTTCCGTTCCGGAACGGAACGCAAGTGGTAGACTGGGCGCCGTGACGAACAGCCGCGCCGGCAGGCCGCGCGACCACCGCATCGACGTCGCCGTGCGCGATGCCGCCGTCGACGTGCTGAACGAGGTGGGCTACGCGGGGCTCACCCTGGAAGCGGTGGCTGCACGGGCCGGCACCAGCAAGCCCGCGCTGCGTCGGCGCTGGCGCGGCCGTCAGCACCTGGTCGTCGACGCCCTGGTGACCACGGTCGGCGCCGCGCCGACGCCCGACACCGGCTGCACGCACTGCGATCTGATCGCGGGCATCCACTCGCTGACGGAGGCGTTCACCACCAGGATCGGGCGCCGCGTGCTGCCCGCGCTGGTGGCCGACCTCGCCGACGACCCGGAACTGGCCGAGCTGTTCCTGCGCGAGTACTTCCACAAGCGACGGTCGTCCACCGCGGCGGCGCTGCGGCGCGGCATCGACCGCGGTGACCTCGACCCGGAGCTCGACCTCGATCTGGTGCTGGACATGCTCGCGTCCACCACCTACTACCGTGTCCTGTTCGGACACCTCCCGGTCACCGACGATCTGGCGGAACGGGTGGTGGACGTGGTGCTCGGTGGCGTGGCGACAGTGGAATGGCGACGGTGCCACCAGCGCGGCGAGGCCGAGGCCGGCGCGCGACCCGGACCATGACGAAGACCGGCGAGATCCGGACACTGTGGACGGTCGGCGCGGACCGCTCCCGCCGCACCACGCCCGGGGCCGGCGACGACAAGCAATGCTCCCGGGCCGGCCCCGCTACCCGCCGCTCCCGTGAGCGCCCCGCCACCTCCGGAATCACCTGGTGATCACCGCGCATCGCCCGGCACCGCAGGGTTCTCCGGCCGCGTGGTGCCGGGCGTCCGCGGTCCTCGATCCGGCCGCGAAACGCACCCGTCGCATGACAAGAGGCCGCCCTCCCGGGGGATGGAGGGCGGCCTCTCGGCAGCACGTCAGGCGGCCTGTGCCACCGGGGAGGTGGCCGGCGCCAGCGCCAGGTCGAGCACCTCACGGACGTTCGACACCGGGTGCACGTCGAGCTGGGCCAGCACGTCCGCGGGGACGTCGTCCAGGTCCGGCTCGTTGCGCTGCGGGATGATCACCGTCTTCATCCCGGCCCGGTGGGCGGCGAGCAGCTTCTGCTTGACCCCGCCGATCGGCAGCACGCGGCCGGTCAGCGACACCTCACCGGTCATCGCCACGTCGGCCCGCACCACCCGGCCGGACAGTAGCGACGCCAGCGCGGTGGTCATCGTGATGCCGGCGGACGGGCCGTCCTTGGGGACCGCGCCCGCGGGGACGTGGACGTGCACGCCACGGTCCTTCAGGTCGCCGACCGGCAGTTCCAGTTCGGCGCCGTGCGAGCGCAGGTAGGACAGCGCGATTTGCACCGACTCCTTCATCACCTCACCCAGCTGACCGGTAAGTGTGAGCCCGGAGCTGCCCGATTCGGGGTCGGCCAGCGACGCCTCGATGTAGAGGACGTCACCGCCCGCGCCGGTCACGGCCAGACCGGTGGCGACGCCGGGGATCGCGGTCCGCTGGGTCGACGCGGGCAGCGCCGACTCCGGCAGGTGCCGCGGTCGGCCGAGGTAGCCCTCCAGGTCGGCCGCGTCGACGGTCACCGGCAGCGTCGCCTCGTCCAGCGCGACCCGGGTCGCGATCTTGCGCAGCACCTTCGCGATGGTGCGGTTCGCGTTGCGCACGCCCGCCTCGCGGGTGTACTCGGCGGCGATCCGGCCCAGCGCCGCGTCGGTGAACCGCACGTCGTCGGGGCCCAGCCCGGCCCGCTCCAGCTCCCGCGGCAGCAGGTGGTCGCGGCCGATGACGATCTTCTCGTGCTCGGTGTAGCCGTCCAGCGTGACCAGTTCCATCCGGTCCAGCAGCGGGCCGGGGATGGTCTCCAGCGCGTTGGCGGTGGCGAGGAACACCACGTCGGACAGGTCCAGCTCGACCTCGAGGTAGTGGTCGCGGAACGTGTGGTTCTGCTCGGGGTCGAGCACCTCCAGCAGCGCCGCGGTCGGGTCGCCGCGGTAGTCGGCGCCCACCTTGTCCACCTCGTCGAGCAGGACCACCGGGTTCATCGAGCCGGCCTCCTTGATCGCCCGGACGATGCGGCCGGGCAGGGCGCCGACGTACGTGCGCCGGTGGCCGCGGATCTCCGCCTCGTCCCGGATCCCGCCCAGCGCGACCCGGACGAACTCGCGGCCCATCGCCTTCGCGACCGATTCGCCGAGCGAGGTCTTGCCCACGCCCGGCGGACCGACCAGCGCCAGCACCGCCCCGGAGTGGCGCCCGCCGACCTGGCCCTTGCCCGCGCCCGCGCGGCGGGCCCGCACGGCCAGGTACTCGATGATGCGCTCCTTCACGTCGTCCAGGCCCGCGTGGTCGGCGTCGAGCACGGCCCGCGCCGCCGTGATGTCGTGCACGTCGGCGGTCCGGGTCCGCCACGGCAGTTCCAGCACCGTGTCCAGCCAGGTGCGGATCCAGCCACCCTCCGGCGAGGCGTCGGAGGTGCGCTCCAGCTTGTCCACCTCGGCCAGAGCGGCCGTGCGGACGTGCTCCGGCAGGTCGGCCTTCTCCACCCGGGCGCGGTAGTCGTCGGAGTCGGCGGTGCCGTCCAGCTCGCCCAGTTCCTTGCGGATGGCCTCCAGCTGGCGGCGCAGCAGGAACTCCTTCTGCTGCTTCTCCATGCCTTCGGCGACGTCCTTGCGGATGGTGTCGGTGACCTCGAGCTCGGCCAGGTACTCCCGGCTCCACTCCAGTGATTTCTCCAGCCGCGCCGCGACGTCCAGCGTGCTCAGCAGCTCCAGCTTCTGCCCGGTGCTCAGGAACGGCGAGTTCCCGGCGAGGTCCGCGATCGCCGACGGGTCCTCGAGCTGCTGCACGGCGTCGATCATCTGCCAGCCGCCGCGTTGCTGGAGGATCGAGATCACGACGGTCTTGTACTCGGCCGCCAGCGCCTGGGCGCGCTCGCCGGCGAGCTCGGTCACCGGCTCGGCGTACACCCATCGCGCGGCGCCGGGGCCGTCGCCGGTCTGGCCGACCCGTGCGCGCCGCGTGGCGCGCAGCAGGACGGCGGCCTTGCCGCCGGGAATGCGGCCGACGCGCTCGATGGTCGCGACCGCGCCCAGCTCGGCGTACTCCCCGTGGACCCGCGGGACGATCAGGACCTCGGCCTGCGCGGCCGGGAGCGACCGGATGCCCGGGAAGGACGACGTGCTCGGTGCCTTCGCCTGTGCGGAGTCAACCGCCGCGCGCGTCTCGCCGCCGGAGTCGCCGTCGAGCTCGAGCGGGACGATCATGCCGGGCAGCACCACGTCGCCGTCGAGGGGCAGTACGGGGAGGAGCCTGGTTTCGGTCATCGTTTGCTCCCTACCTGGTTGAGTCTGCATAGCTCAACTTTCTCGACGGCTGGTTTGTTTCCGCAGGTAGTTCGCTTGCAGCGGACGGCAATCGGGAATAAACCGGGGCAGCGGTGGCCGTTGCGGATCCCAGGAGTGAGAGCCTCGTCGCATTGCCGCGAATCTTTTCCCGATGCCGCTGGGCCAATTACGCACTGTCATCGCGTGGGCGACTAGTACGGAACGGTGGCTACCCGGAGCGACCGGCGAAATGCTGCCGTCACCCGGAAGTCTCCGCTGGTCACCGCAGTTGGCACGCTGTTAACCATGAGCTGATCTCATCGTGGCCGGAAAGAGGCTCAAGTAAGCCCTCCGGGGTACAGTGATCCCCTCATTCGCACCGGGATCACGGTTCCGTGTGCGATGGGTACCGGCGGGCGCACTGGGGCGAGTGGGTGGAAGGAGGTTGCATGCCGGACTCCGATGGCAAGCCGGACGGCCCCATCCCGGCGGCAGCCGCCAATTCTGGTGGTGCCGAGGCGCGGGCGGACGAGCGCCGCTTCCGGCTTTACACGCTGACCGTCTTCTCCGTCGGTGTGCTCACCGCCGCGGCCGTCGCGCTGTGGCTGCCGTTCCACGGCTCGGCGGAGCTGTGGTGGATCGGTCCGGTGCTGGCCCTGTCCTTCCTGCTCGCCGAGCAGCTCGGCATCAACGTCGACGTCCGGTCGGGCATCTCCTGGACCATTTCCTTCACCGAGATCCCGCTGGTCATCGGTTTCTTCGTGGCACCTTTCGAGGTCGTGCTCGCCGCGCACCTGGTGGCCGGGATCAGCACGCTCGTGGTCCGTCGCGTCTCCGGGCGCGTCCTCTACAACGCCGGCGCGTTCCTGTTGGAGATCACCAGCGCATTCGCCGTGGCCGGCCTGGTCCAGCTGATCGCGGGCACCACCGAGATGAGCTGGCCGGCCGCGCTCGCCGGCACCCTGACGGCGCCGCTGACCAGCACCTTGCTGGCCCTGGCCGCCGTCCGGGTGCTGCGCCGCCGCATGCGGATCGGCACGGCGCTGCGGCTCACCGGCCGCATCCTGGTCGTCGGGTTCGTCAACGCCTCGGTCGGCCTGAGCGGCTACCTGGTGATCGAGGGCACCGCCAACGCCTGGCCGCTGGTGCTCGCCGTCTTCGCCGGGCTGTCCGCGCTCTACTGGGCCTACTCCGACCTGCTGCGCGAGCAGCGGGACATGGAAGCGCTCTCCGACGTGAGCCTGATGGTCGCGCGGTCCGGCCAGCAGGCCGCCGCCCGCCCGGCCAGCGGCGCCGACGACCTGGCGGCCGGCGTCAACGTCAGCGAGTGGCAGACCATCGCCGAACGCATCAAGGACCAGCTCTCCGCCGGTCGCGTGGTGCTGCGGTTGCGGCTGGAACCGACCGCGGACATGCGGACCGTCGTCGCGGGGGAGCCGATGCCCTCGGCCGACCCACCCGCCGACGACCCGATGCTGCGGTTGCCCGGGTCGCACGTGCGGCACTTCCGCGTCACCGAGGCGAACGGCGACATCGCCGCCGGCCTGATCACCCGCGGTGCGCAGGAAGCGCTGGTGGTGCCCCTGCGCACCGCGAACCAGCTGCTCGGCGTCGTCGAGGCGCACGACCGCCTGTCCCGCTGGCGGGGCTTCGGCAAGTACGACATCCAGCTGCTCGGCACCATGGCCAGCCACCTGGCGACCGCGCTGGACAACCGCCGCCTGCTCGCCACCCTGCGCCACGACGCCTACCACGACCCGCTCACCGGCCTGCTCAACCGGCCCGGTTTCCGGCAGGTCGCGCGTGAACCGCTGGCCGAGCACGCCGGCTCCGCCGACGCCGCGGTGCTGCGCATCGACCTGGATGTGTTCTCGACGGTCAGCGACGCCCTCGGCTACGCCTGGGCCGACCGCATGGTGATGGCTGCCGGACGCCGCCTGCGGGACGCCCTCGGCCCGGACGTGCCGCTGGCCAGGCTGGAGGGCGCGTCCTTCGCCGCGCTGCTCACCGGCGTGCGCGGACAGGCCGTGCACGACGCCGCCGGCAGGCTGCGCGCCCAGCTGTCCGTGCCCTACCCCGTCGACCGGCTCACCGTCGAGGCGAACGCGATGGTCGGCTACGCGGCCATCGCGGACGACGACACCGTCGACCCCGGCGACGTGGACGCCCTGCTCCAGCGGGCCGACGTCGCCGTCCGCGCCACCCGCGGCGGCGAGGAGGTCCGCGGGTACGTGCCCAGCATGGGGCAGATCTTCCTGCGCCGGTTCCAGATGGTCACCCAGTTCCGGCAGGCCATCGAGGAGGGTCAGGTCAGCGTCCACTACCAGCCGAAGGTGTCGCTGCCGAGCAAGCAGGTCCTCGGCGTGGAGGCGCTGGTGCGCTGGCAGCACCCCGAGTTCGGCCGGCTCGACCCGGACGAGTTCGTGCCCGCCGTCGAGGCGGCCGGGCTGGTCGGCGTGCTGACCGGGTTCGTGCTGGAGCAGTCGCTGATCCGGGTGCGCAAGTGGATGGACGAGGGGCTGCGGATCTCCGTCGCGGTCAACCTGTCCGTGCGCAACCTGGCCGACGAGGACTTCCCGGCCAAGGTCGTGCGGGCGCTGCGCAGGTTCGACGTGCCACCGGAGCTGCTCACGTTCGAGCTGACCGAGTCCGGTGTCATGGCCGATCCGCAGAAGGCGCTGCCGATCCTGCGTGAGCTGCACGGCCTCGGCATCGTGCTCGCGGTCGACGACTTCGGCACGGGCTATTCGTCGCTGGCCTACCTGCGGCAGCTGCCGGTGGACGAGGTCAAGATCGACAAGAGTTTCGTCCTCGGCATGGGTACCGATCTGGGCGACCTGGCGGTCGTGCGCTCGATCGTCGAGCTGGGCCACTCGCTGGGCCTCGCGGTGGTCGCGGAAGGCGTCGAGGAGGACGTCGCGCGGGACCAGCTGGAGGCGATGGGGTGTGACGTGGCCCAGGGCTACCTCATCTCCCGCCCGCTGGCCGAGGACCGGCTGGAAGCCTGGCTGCAGGCGCGCACCGCCCGGTCGGTGGGACGGAAGATGGAGACCGTCCTGACCCTGCTCACGTGAAAGGGGACCCCCCTGCGGGAGCCCCGGACCGGGCCATGTAATCTCTTCGAGGCTTCAACGTTCACGCGTTGGACTCGCCCCAATAGCTCAGTCGGCAGAGCGTCTCCATGGTAAGGAGAAGGTCTACGGTTCGATTCCGTATTGGGGCTCGGTGGTCAGCAGGACGCTCCCGCTCCGGTGGGAGGGCCTGACGGCCGGGTCAAGGCGGTGTAGCTCAGTCGGTAGAGCAAGCGGCTCATAATCGCTGTGTCGCCGGTTCAAGTCCGGCCACCGCTACGCGGATGGGCGGACTATGCTCACGGACTGCGTGAGCCTGATCCGCTTCGCCATTTCCTCGGGGGTCTGACCCCCGGGCCCCCGCCAGGGGGCGAGCCCCCTGGACCCCCACGCGGGGCGGCTGATGAGGTTACAGTCGCCTGTGGGGGGTTCGTTGTGTAGAGAAAGGCTTTGCTGTGGCTGCCACCGACGTGCGACCGAAGATCACGCTGGCGTGCGAGGTCTGCAAGCACCGCAACTACATCACCAAGAAGAACCGGCGCAACGACCCGGATCGCCTGGAGATGAAGAAGTTCTGCCCGAACTGCGGTACGCACCGGGTTCACAAGGAAACCCGCTGACGCCAGCATCCCTCAGTTTTCACGAAGGCCGTTCCGGTTCGCCGGAACGGCCTTCGTGCGTTTCCGGCGGCCGGCGCGAGCCGCGGTGCTCCAGGACCGCGAAGGCGGTCACCCACGCGGCCCCGGCGAGCAGGAACACCACGCCCACCGCGGTGAGCGGCAGCAGGACCAGCAGCGCCAGGATCGCGACCGCGGCCGCCGTGTTGACCAGCACCGCGGCCCGGACCGCCCACGCTCGGATTGCATGACGTTCCGCAAGGTAGCCGAGCGCCGCGCCGCCCGCGATCATCACGGCGCCGATCGGCGCGAACCAGGACAGCGGCAGACCCAGCGGCTTCGCCAGCCACCCGCTGCCCGTCAGCATGAGGACACCGAAGGCGGCGGTGCCCCAGCCATCGGCGCGGAGGGTCGCGCGGAGCATCGCGGGTTTGGTGGTCGTGGCGTTCATGCCCGCCACGCTGGCAGCGTGGTCACGACCGATCAATGACCCGAGAGGTCATGGCTGACATGATCGCGGGCGCATACGGTGACGTCATGGCGACGGAGGCGCGGATCGGCGGGCTGCTGCGGGACTGGCGGCGGCGCCGCAGGCTCAGCCAGCTCGACCTCGCCCTCCAGGCGGAGACGTCCGCGCGGCACCTGTCGTGCGTCGAAACCGGTCGCGCCCGGGCCAGCCGCGAGATGGTGCTCCGCCTCTGCGCCGCGCTCGACGTGCCCCTGCGGGAACGCAACACGCTCCTGCTCGCCGCCGGATACGCACCGGCCTACCGGGAGAGCAGCCTCGACGATGAGGAGATGACCGGCGTCCGCGCGGCGCTCGACACGATGCTGGAGACGCACGAGCCCTACCCGGCCGTCGTGGTCGACCGGTGCTGGACCGTGCTGGCCGCCAACCGGGGCATGGCCCTGCTGATGGCCGGGGTGCCGCCCGAGCTGCTGCTTCCCCGGCCCAACGTGTTCCGCCTCGCCCTGCACCCCGAGGGTCTCGCCTCCCGGCTGGTCAACCTGCGTGAGGTGCGCCGGCTGTTCCTCGACCGCCTCCGCCGCCAGGTCCAGGTCACCGGCGACGGCGAGTTGCGTGCGTTGTACGAGGAGGTGTGTGCCTACGCTCCGCCCGACGGAGGCGCGGACGATGCGGTCACCCGCCGGAGCCCGATCGAGGTGCCGCTGCGGCTCCGGACGCCGCACGGGGAGCTCGCGTTGTTCAGCACGATGGCGACGTTCGGCGCGCCGGCGGACGTCACGCTGTCCGAGCTCGCGATCGAGCTGTTCTACCCGCTCGACGAGGTCAGCAGACAGGCGCTGTGCGCGCTCGCCCGCTAGGTAGGCTGCTCGGGTGCCTTTGGACCCCTCGTTCGTCGGGCGGACGTATCCGCCGGACGCCACGTACGAAGTCGGCCGCGAGAAGATCCGCGAGTTCGCCGCCGCGATCGGTGACGCCAGCCCGCTCTACACGGACTCGGAGGCGGCCCGCGCGGCCGGCTACCCGGACGTCATCGCGCCGCCCACCTTCCTCACGGTGATCAACCTCGACGCGATCAACGCCATCGCCGAGGACCCGGAGCTGGGCCTGGACTACAGCCGGATGGTGCACGGCGACCAGAGCTTCCGCTACACCCGTCCGGTGCACGCGGGCGACCAGCTCCGCATCACGACGACGGTCGAGGACATCATGGCCCGCGCCGGCAACGACTTCCTGACCGTGCGCGGCGAGGTCGTCGACGCCGAGGGGCAACTGGTGTGCACGACGCGGGCGCAGCTCGTGGTGCGGGGAGAGGGAGCCTGATGGCGTACGAGAAGGGCACCGAACTGCCCCCGCTGACGGTGCACGTGACGCGTGACCAGCTGGTCCGTTACGCGGGCGCGTCGCTCGACTTCAACCCGATTCACTGGAACGAGCGGTTCGCCAAGGAGGTCGGCCTCCCGGACGTGATCGCGCACGGAATGCTGACGATGGCCCTCGGCGGCCGGCTGGTCACCGAGTGGCTGGGTGACCCCGGGAAGCTGGTCGAGTACAGCGTGCGGTTCACCCGTCCCGTGGTGGTCTCACCCGACGGCGCGGACGTCGAGTTCACCGGCAAGGTCGCGGAGGTCCGCGAGGACGGCACGGCGCGCGTGGACATCACGGCGAAATTCGAGGGGAAAACGGTGCTGGGGAAGGCGCAGGCCGTCGTTCGCTGAGCGGAGTGCGCACCCCGACCATCGGCGTTGGGGTTTTGGGGCGAGACCGGTTCGATGGGTCGCCCGGTCACGGCGGGCAGTTCGGCGCCTGGCTCCGGTTGCGGCTCGCTGAGCGGTCACGTCACCAGCCGCAGCACCACGTCCGCCATACCGCGCTCGCCGACGGCGTTGGGGTGCAGCTCCATCGCTGGTGAGGAGGGCACCACATCTTCGACCCACTTGACCTTCGCCTTGGCGCACATGTCCTTCCCCTTGCTCGGTGTCGCCGTGTCCGCGTACCCGGCCTGGTTGGCCTTCGCCTCGGTGGCGAGCATCGTGTTCAGCTTCGCCAGCGACGACCGCAGGTACGCCACGTCGTCCGGTCCGATCGGGAGGAACGGCCAGCACCCGGTGCCGTCCGGCAGCGCGGTCGGGTAGCCCACGACGACCACCTGCGCCCGGGGTGCCCGCTGGTGGATCTGGGTGAGCGTGTCCCTGATCTTCGGCGCCGTCTCCGCGATCCGCTCCGCCAGCAGGTCCCGCCCGCCGGCCGTCAGCCGCGGCCGGCACAGCGACACCGCCCGGTTCGTGGTCAGGCACTCCCGGGCCAGGCCAACCAGCCCCACGTCGTTACCGCCGATGCCGAGCGTGACCAGGGTCGTGTCCCGGGTGACCACATCCAGTTGCGGCGGGTTGGTGCCGTTCGGCGTGGTCTGCGGCTCGGTGAGCTGCTGGGTCGTCGCCCCGCCGCAGCTCACGTCGGCGAACGACGCCGGTCGCAGCTCCGCCGCGACCAGGTGCGGGTAGTTGTTGTCCGATCGGGCGCAACCAGGCGGGTCGCCCACGGGCGCACCGGTCCGCGGTGCCGACGTGTACGAGTCACCGAGCGCGACGTACCGGCCGGTGCCCGGGCCGATCTCCGAGCCGGCCGGCTTGGGCGGCGCGGCCGACTCGCCCCGGTCACCGCGCCAGTAGATGACACCGGCGGTGGCCGCCCCCACGAGCGCGGCCACCACCACTACCCCGATCAGCACCTTCGTCTTCCCCACGCACCCGGACTACCCCGAAAACGCCGAAGCGCCACTTCCGTGGAGTGGAAGTGGCGCTTCGAACACCCGGATCGGGTTACTTGGCCTCGGACAGCAGGGCACCGAGCCGCTGCACGCCCTCCACGAGGTCGGACTCGGCCAGGGCGTAGGAGAACCGGAAGTAGCCCGGGGTCCCGAACGCTTCGCCCGGCACCGCGGCCACGTCGGCCTCCCGCAAGATCAGGTCGGCCAGCTCCAGCGTGTCGGACGGCTTCTCACCGCGGATCTCCTTGCCCAGGAGGTCCTTGAACGACGGGTACACGTAGAACGCGCCCTCCGGCGTCGGGCAGGTCACCCCGGGGATGGCGGACAGCAGCGAGACGATCTTCTTGCGGCGCGCGTCGAACGCGGCACGCATCTCGGCGACCACGTCCAGCGGCCCCGCGACGGCGGCCAGCGCGGCCCGCTGCGCGACGTTCGACACGTTGCCGCACAGGTGCGACTGGTAGCTCGTCGCGGCCTTGACCACGTCCTTCGGGCCGGCGATCCAGCCGACCCGCCAGCCGGTCATCGAGTAGGTCTTGGCGACCCCGTTGAGGATCAGCGTCTGGTCGGCCAGCTCGGGCACCACGACCGGCATCGAGTGGTTCTCGGCACCGTCGTAGACCAGGTGCTCGTAGATCTCGTCGGTGATCACCCAGATGCCGTGCTCGTAGGCCCACTTGCCGATGGCCTCGATCTGCTCCCGGGTGTAGACCGCGCCGGTCGGGTTGGACGGCGAGTTGAACAGCAGCACCTTCGTGCGGTCGGTGCGCGCCGCCTCGAGCTGCTCGACGGTGACCCGGTAGCCGGTCGACTCGTCGGCCGTGACCTGCACCGGCACCCCGCCCGCGAGCTTGATCGACTCCGGGTAGGTGGTCCAGTACGGCGCGAGCAGCAGAACCTCGTCGCCCGGGTCGCACAGCGTCGCGAACGCGGAATAGACGGCCTGCTTGCCACCGTTGGTGACCAGGACCTGGCTGGGCTCGATCGCGAAGCCGGAGTCGCGGAGGGTCTTCGCCGCGATGGCCTCCTTGAGCTCGGGCAGGCCGCCGGCCGCGGTGTAACCGTGGTTGGACCGGTCGTGCACGGCCTTCGCGGCGGCCTCGACGACGTAGTCGGGGGTGGGGAAGTCCGGCTGCCCCGCACCGAAGCCGATCACCGGGCGGCCCTGCGCCTTCAGCTCCTTCGCCTTCGCGTCCACGGCGAGGGTGGCCGACGGCGTGATGCCGGCGATGCGGGCCGAGATGCGGGAGCTGGCAGTGACGGTTGCAGGTGCGCTCATGGCCTTCATGTTCGCACGTAGCGTGTGTCGAGAAGCACGCGGGAGCCCGTTCCGCGCCCCTCGGTTGCGGGGCTGTCCGGGGCTTGCCGTAGACTTCCGAACTTGGAACGTCCGGCGCCTGACCCCGCAGGGCATGCGGGGAGGGTCAAGGGCGTCCAGCGAGCGGCTGGATTGCTCGAAGGGGTGTAGCTCAATTGGCAGAGCAGCGGTCTCCAAAACCGCAGGTTGCAGGTTCAAGTCCTGTCACCCCTGCGTCGATGTAGGTGCCTTAGCGGAGGAGTGGTCGTGAGCGACAACGACGCCGGCGGCAAGGGCCAGGAGCAGGAGCCCAAGCGGGCTGCGCGTCCGGTCACGGCCGCGGCGCGGCGCGAACGCCGTGCCTCCGCGCGCCCTGCCGGCAAGGCCGCCAAGGACGGCGACAAGGCGCGCCCCTCGGGCAAGGCTTCGGTCAGCGCCGCCCCGTCGGCCGACGGCAAGGCCAAGGCCGGCGAGGTCAAGAAGGGCCGGGCGACGCCGAAGCGGACCCGCACGGAGAAGAAGCCGTCGCTGTTCGCCAGGCTGGTGCGGTTCATCCGCGAGGTGTGGGCCGAGCTGCGCAAGGTCATCTGGCCGACGCGCAAGCAGATGATCACCTACACCACCGTGGTGCTGGTCTTCGTGGCCTTCATGGTCGCGCTGGTCTCGTTGCTGGACTTCGTGTTCCGCAAGGGCGTGTTCTGGCTGTTCGGCTGAGCGCGTCTGCGGGGCCGGCACCGACACGACAAGCGATCAAACGAGAGGACGGAACGTGACCTCCGAGAACGGCGTCGCAGCCGGCGACGAGTACGACGAGCCGGTCGAGGCGGCCACCGTGGCCGAGGACGAGGCCGCCCAGTCTGACGTCGCGCGGTCCGACCAGGACGCCGACGGCGCGGTCGCCGAACTCGACGCCGAGCCGGCCGAGGCCGCCGGTGAGGACGAGCCCGCCGCCGAGGCCGCTCCGGCCGAGGACGACGACCTGGACCCGGTCGAGAAGCTCCGCAAGGAGCTGCGCTCGCTGCCGGGCGACTGGTACGTCGTGCACTCCTACGCCGGGTACGAGAACAAGGTCAAGAACAACCTCGAGACCCGCACCCAGACGCTGGACGTCGAGGACTACATCTTCCAGATCGAGGTGCCCACCAAAGAGGTCACCCAGATCAAGAACGGTCAGCGCAAGATCGTCCAGGAGAAGGTGCTGCCGGGCTACATCCTGGTCCGGATGGAGCTCAACGACGCCTCCTGGAGCGCGGTCCGCAACACGCCCGGTGTCACCGGCTTCGTGGGCGCGACCTCGAAGCCCTCGCCGCTGACCGTCGAAGAAGTGGTGAAGTTCCTCGCCCCCGAGGTCGAGAAGCCCGCCCCGGCGAAGGCCAGGGGTGAAGCCGCGTCGGACGCGGCCGCTCTGGGCGCGCCCGCGGTCGAGGTCGACTTCGAGGTCGGCGAGTCGGTCACGGTCATGGACGGCCCGTTCGAGACGTTGCCCGCGACGATCAGCGAGGTCAACGCGGACGCGCAGAAGTTGAAGGTCCTGGTGTCGATCTTCGGCCGCGAGACGCCGGTCGAGCTGTCGTTCAACCAGGTCTCCAAGATCTGACGACCCAGTACACTGGATCGTTGGCCCTCGTGCGCAGGCAGGTGCGCGGGGTACTCGGTACTGAATAGGAACTAGGAATGCCACCCAAGAAGAAGAAGCTTGCAGCGATCATCAAGCTGCAGATTCAGGCGGGTGCCGCGAACCCGGCTCCGCCGGTCGGCCCCGCGCTGGGTCAGCACGGCGTCAACATCATGGAGTTCTGCAAGGCCTACAACGCCGCGACCGAGTCGCAGCGCGGCAACGTGGTGCCGGTCGAGATCTCCGTGTACGAAGACCGGTCGTTCGACTTCAAGCTGAAGACGCCGCCGGCCGCGAGGCTGCTGCTGAAGGCCGCGGGTATCGACAAGGGCTCGGCGGAGCCGCACAAGACCAAGGTCGCGAAGGTGACCTGGGACCAGGTGCGGGAGATCGCCGAGACCAAGAAGTCGGACCTCAACGCCAACGACATCGACCAGGCAGCCAAGATCATTGCCGGCACCGCCCGGTCGATGGGCATCACGGTCGAGTAAGTCCCGGTCTCCGGGCGTGGGAGAGCCAGGCGCTGGCTCGTCACCACAACTGATCCACTCTCTAGTTAAGGACAGACATGGCAAAGCGCAGCAAGGCTTACCGCCAGACCGCTGACCAGGTCGACCGCACGCGGCTGTACGCGCCGCTGGAGGCCGTCAAGCTGGCGAAGGAGCTCGCCAAGTCCAAGATGGACGAGACGGTCGAGGTCGCGATGCGTCTCGGCGTCGACCCCCGTAAGGCCGACCAGATGGTCCGCGGCACCGTGAACCTGCCGCACGGTACCGGTAAGACCGTCCGCGTCATCGCGTTCGCGGTCGGCGACAAGGCCGCGCAGGCCGAGGCCGCCGGCGCGGACGCCGTCGGCAGCGACGACCTGATCGAGCGAATCCAGGGTGGCTGGCTCGACTTCGACGCCGCTGTCGCGACGCCCGACCAGATGGCGAAGGTCGGGCGGATCGCCCGCATCCTGGGCCCGCGTGGCCTGATGCCCAACCCGAAGAGCGGCACCGTGACGCCCGACGTGGCGAAGGCGGTCACCGAGATCAAGGGCGGCAAGATCGACTTCCGGGTCGACAAGCAGGCCAACCTGCACCTGGTGATCGGCAAGGCCTCGTTCGACGCCGAGAAGCTGGTGGAGAACTACGCGGCTGCCCTGGACGAGATCCTCCGGGCGAAGCCGTCCGCCGCGAAGGGCCGCTACCTCAAGAAGGTCGTCGTCTCGACCACCATGGGCCGCGGCATCCCGGTCGACCCGGCCCGGACGCGCAACCTCCTCGCCGAGGAAGCGACCGTCTAAGCTGACCGCTGAGAAGGGCCCCGGCGCTGACCGCGCCGGGGCCCTTCTGCCGTTCTACCGGCTGCTCGGCGTCGCCGCGCTGGCCGGGGTACTCGGCAGTGGACAGGTGCGGGGCCCTGGCTGGTGCGCCGTGATGAGCCACTGGCCTTTCTCCACGCGCTGCGCCGTGAACACACCCAGCGCGGGCCCGCCACGCACCACAAAACGGCAGGAATCGATCGTTACGGTGTCACTTGCCGGCGGCTCCGAGACCGAGCTGGGAATCGACTCGGCGTAGTCGTTGATGTTGGTGACCTGTGCCTTCACCGCTAACACCGCCTGACGGCAGTCGGGATAGCCGAGGTCTTCCGCGAACTTCTGCTGTACCGGGATGTCGAAAGAACCGCAGGCGAGGTCCGGCCGGTTCTGCGCGATCTGGGCGTAGACCATCCGGACCGATTCGTACGGCGACGTCGAGAAGATCTTGTTCGTGTGGTAGGTGCCGCCCCCGGTTTGGGAGGCGGGGAGGTCGGGGTCGTCGCTGGGGAAGAAGTGGTCGTAGGCCAGCTTGCCGGCGATGATCAGGACCAGCAGGAACAACAGGGCCGACAGCAGTTTGCCGGCGAGGCGCTTCGCCCATCGGGGGGCTTTGATCTTCGGTCCCGGCTGGGGGAGCGGGGCCGGCTGGAGCTGACCGTGCGGTGGTGGTGGGGCTGGGGGACCGCCGTGGTGAGCCGGCGTCAGGTGGCCGCTCTGCGTCGGCGTCAGGTGGCCGGGCTGAGCGGTGCCGGGTTGCCATGGCGTCAGGCGGCCGGGCTGAGCCGGGCCGAGTTGGCCCGAGGTGTCACCGCCTGGCTGCGGGCCGTACCCGGGGGCGCTCTGGATCGGCGCGTCCTGCCGAGCGGCAGGCCGGCTGCCGGCCTGCCGTTGGGCCTCGGTGTAGCGGAGGAAGTCCTGGAACTGCTGGAACTGCTGGAACTGACGAAGCTGTTCCGGATCCAGCTGCGGTTGGCCGCCGGGGTTCGGCCCGCCGCCGGTCGCCGCCGGCCCCCCATCGGCTGGGGCAGGCTGGTTGCCGTCCGGGGCGGGCTCGTCGGGTTGTCGGGCTGGTCGCTGCTCCACCACGCGCCCATGATGCCTGCCCCCGCGTGCCCGGGTCAGCACGGACCGCGAAAAGCGGGGCCACCGGCACCCGGTCGAAACCAGCAGGTACGATGGATGACGGTTCTACCGAAGACCGCTGGTTCTTCACGTCGTTCAGGCGTGAAGCGAAGTGCCCCGAACGAAGAGGGGCGGCCTGCGCAGGAGGAACGAGGCAGGCGCACCACTGGTGTGCCCATGACGCCCCGTGCTTGCTGCGCGTGGGCGTTTTCTTCTTCCCAGGGACTCCTCACAGGCGGTCGACCCAGCCAAAGAGAGGAGGCGACCCATGGCGAAGCCGGACAAGGTGGCGGCCGTCGCCGAGATCGCGGACCACTTCCGCAACAGCTCGGCCACCGTCGTCACGCAGTACAACGGCCTCTCCGTGTCCCAGCTGTCCCAGCTGCGCCGCGCTCTCGGCACCAGTGCCAAGTACCGGGTCGCGAAGAACACCCTCGTGCAGCGGGCCGCGGAAGAGGCCGGCGTCGAGGGTCTTCAGGACCTCTTCGTCGGCCCGACCGCGATCGCCTTCGTGCAGGGTGAGCCGGTCGACGCCGCCAAGGCCCTGAAGAACTTCGCCAAGGACAACGCCGCCCTGGTCATCAAGGGTGGCTACATGGACGGCCGCCCGCTGTCCGTCGACGAGGTCAACCAGATCGCCGACCTCGACAGCCGCGAGGTTCTCCTCGCCAAGGCGGCCGGCGCGTTCAAGGCCAAGCTGTCCCAGGCCGCGGCGCTGTTCCAGGCCCCGGCGTCCCAGGTCGCCCGCCTCGCGCAGGCCCTGGCCGACAAGCAGCAGGGCGACGAGGCACCCGCCGAGAGCTGAAGTACCCACCCACCCCGTACCACCCGCTAGGAAAGGAACGCCATCATGGCGAAGCTGAGCACCGATGAACTGCTCGACGCGTTCAAGGAGCTGACCCTGCTGGAGCTCTCGGACTTCGTGAAGAAGTTCGAGGAGACCTTCGACGTCACCGCTGCCGCCCCCGTCGCCGCCGTCGCGGCCGCCCCGGGTGCCGGTGCCGCGGGCGCCCCGGCCGAGGAGGAGAAGGACGAGTTCGACGTCATCCTCGAGGGTGCCGGCGACAAGAAGATCCAGGTCATCAAGGTCGTCCGCGAGGTCGTCTCCGGTCTGGGCCTGAAGGAGGCCAAGGAGCTCGTCGAGGGCGCCCCGAAGCCGCTCCTGGAGAAGGTCGACAAGGACGCCGCCAACGCGGCCAAGGAGAAGCTCGAGGCTGCCGGCGCCAAGGTCAGCGTCAAGTAGTCACGCATTTCGCATCTCGAAAAAGCGGACCATCCCCAGCGGATGGTTCGCTTTTTTCGTTCACCTGGATTGTGGCTTGAAAAACCGGTGAGTAACCTGCTCGGGACTTGACTCGTTGCACCCTGTTGACGCCGGGCAGGCGTGTGCCAGGGTGTTGATCCACGGCGTCGGAGCTGCGGGAGGTTCGATGGGTGCCGAGGTGGTCATCGAAGGGCTGACCAAGTCCTTCGGGCGGCAGACCATTTGGCGGGACGTGACCCTGACGCTGCCCCCGGGCGAGGTGTCGGTGATGCTGGGCCCGTCGGGCACCGGCAAGTCGGTGTTCCTCAAGTCCATGATCGGGCTGCTCAAGCCGGACCGGGGCAAGTGCGTCATCAACGGCGTCGACATCGTGCGGTGCAGCGAGCACAAGCTCTACGAGACGCGAAAGCTTTTCGGGGTGCTGTTCCAGGACGGCGCGCTGTTCGGGTCGATGAACCTCTACGACAACGTCGCCTTCCCGCTGCGCGAGCACACCAGGAAATCCGAGACCGAGATCCGCCGGATCGTGCTGGAAAAGCTCGAGATGACCGGTCTGGCCGGTGCCGAGAAGAAGCTGCCGGGCGAGATCTCCGGCGGTATGCGCAAGCGCGCCGGGCTCGCCCGCGCGCTCGTCCTGGATCCGGAGATCATCCTGGTCGACGAGCCGGACTCCGGCCTGGACCCGGTGCGCACCACCTACATCTCCCAGCTGTTCATCGACGTCAACGCCCAGATCGACGCGACGTTCCTGATCGTCACGCACAACATCAACCTGGCGCGCACCGTGCCGGACAACCTGGGGATGCTGTTCCGCAAGGAGCTGGTCATGTTCGGGCCCCGCGAGGTGCTGCTGACCAGTGAGGAGCCGGTCGTCAAGCAGTTCCTCAACGGTCGCATGGACGGGCCGATCGGCATGTCCGAGGAGAAGGACACCGCACAGATCGCGGCCGAGCGCGCCATGTTCGAGGCCGGTCACCACGCCGGCGGTGTGGAGGACGTCACCGGCATCCCGGCCCAGATGCAGCCCACCCCGGGCGTGCCGACCCGGCAGGGCGCGATCCGCCGCAAGGACCGGGTCATGAAGATCCTGCACACGCTGCCGCCCGCCGCGCAGGAGGGCATCATCGAGTCCCTCACCCCGGACGAGCAGCGCCACTACGGCGTCAGCCCGCGCCGCGCGGTGTCCACCGGCAGCCGGCACGCGGCGGCCACCCAGCCGATGCCGGCGCACCACCAGGGGCAGCTGCCGGAGGACGACATCGCCCGCCTGCCGCAGTCGGCGTGGCCCGGCAGATCCGACAGCACCGACGGGTCGCGCGGCCCGGGGGCCGGTGAGGCATGAGCTCGACGGCCAACTCGGCCAAGGTTCCCGGCCTCGGGATGCTGCGTGAAACCGGGAAGTTGTTCGCCCTCGGGCTGGACATCATCCGCGGGTTCTTCCAGCGGCCGTTCCAGTTGCGGGAGTTCATCCAGCAGTCGTGGTTCATCGCGAGCGTCACGATCCTGCCGACGGCCTTGGTCGCGATCCCGTTCGGCGCGGTCATCTCGTTGCAGTTCGGTTCGCTCGCGCGCCAGCTCGGCGCGCAGTCCTACACCGGCGCCGGCAGCGTGCTCGCCACCGTGCAGCAGGCCGCGCCGCTGGTGACGGCGCTGCTCGTCGCGGGCGCCGGCGGCAGCGCGATCTGCGCGGACATCGGCGCGCGGACGATCCGCGAGGAGATCGACGCGATGGAGGTGCTCGGCGTCTCCGCGGTGCAGCGGCTGATCGTGCCGCGCGTGCTCGCGTCGATGCTCGTCGCGCTGCTGCTCAACGGCATGGTCAGCGTCATCGGCGTGCTCGGCGGCTACTTCTTCAACGTCGTGCTCCAGGGTGGCACCCCGGGTGCCTACCTGGCGAGCTTCTCGGCCCTGGCGCAGCTGCCGGACCTGTGGGTCGGCGAGATCAAGGCGCTGATCTTCGGCTTCATCGCCGCCGTGGTCGCCGCCTACCGCGGGCTGAACCCCGCCGGCGGCCCGAAGGGCGTGGGTGACGCGGTGAACCAGTCCGTCGTCATCACGTTCCTCATGCTGTTCGTCGTGAACTTCGTGATCACGCTCATCTACCTGCAGATCGTCCCCGGAAAGCTGAGCTGATCATGGCGAGCATCGGTCAGACGGCGAAGCGGATCGTCCACCGTCCGCTGGAGGTCCTGGACACCCTGGGCGACCAGATGTCGTTCTACATCCGGGCGCTGGCGTGGACACCGCGCACGATCCGCCGCTACACCAAGGAGGTGCTGCGGCTGCTGGCGGAGGTGAGCTTCGGCTCCGGTTCGCTGGCGGTCATCGGCGGCACGGTCGGCGTGATGATCGGCCTGACCCTGTTCACCGGTGTGCTGGTCGGCCTGCAGGGCTACTCGGCCCTGAACTCGATCGGCACCTCGGCGTTCACCGGGTTCCTCACCGCGTTCTTCAACACCCGCGAGATCGCGCCGCTGGTCGCGGGGCTCGCGCTGTCGGCGACCGTCGGCGCCGGGTTCACCGCTCAGCTGGGCGCGATGCGGATCTCCGAGGAGATCGACGCGCTCGAGGTGATGGGCGTGCCGAGCCTGCCCTACCTGGTGACCACGCGGATCATCGCCGGGTTCGTCGCGGTCATCCCGCTGTACGTGATCGGCCTGCTGTCGTCGTACCTGGCGTCGCGGCTGGTGGTCGTCTACATCTACGGGCAGTCGGCCGGGACCTACGACCACTACTTCAACCTGTTCCTGCCACCGCAGGACGTCTTCTACTCGTTCATCAAGGTGCTGATATTCAGCGTCGTGATCATCCTGACCCACTGCTACTTCGGGTACCGCGCCTCGGGCGGCCCGGCCGGCGTGGGTGTGGCGGTGGGCCGCGCGGTGCGGCTGAGCATCGTCACGGTCGCCATCATCAACTTCTTCATCGGGTTCGCCCTCTGGGGGACCTCGGTGACGGTCCGGATCGCAGGGTGAGGACACCATGGTGACCTTGCGCCGCAGGCTGCTGGGCCTGCTCCTGATCGCCGTGCTGGTGGGCGGGGTGACCCTGTCCATCGCGATGTACGACAACGCCTTCACGCCGACGGTCGAGGTGAAGCTGCAGGCCGGTGAGGTCGGCAACCAGCTGCTGCCGCAGTCCGACGTCAAGGTGCGCGGACTCATCGTCGGTTCGGTGAAGTCGATCGAGGCGGGCGCCGAGGGCGCCACGCTCACCCTCGCGCTGGACCCGGGGTCGGCGAAGCTGATCCCGGAGAACGTCAGCGCCCGCTTCCTGCCGAAGACGCTGTTCGGCGAGCGGTACGTGTCGCTGGAGATCCCGGACCGGCCCTCGGCCAGGACGCTGGCCCCCGGTGACGTGATCCCGGAGGACCGCACCCAGGACGCGGTTCAGCTGGCGAAGGCGCTGGACGACCTGCTGCCGGTCCTGCAGGCCGTGCAGCCGGAGAAGCTGTCCACCACCCTGACCGCGATCTCCACCGCGCTGCAGGGCCGCGGCGAGACGCTCGGGAAGACGCTGTCGGAGCTGGGCACCTACCTGGGTGACCTGAACCCGCACCTGCCGCAGTTGCAGCAGAACCTGCGCGAGCTGGCGAAGTTCTCCGACAACCTCAGCACCGCGGCCCCGGACCTGGTGCAGACACTGGACAACCTGACCACCACGACCCGGACGGTCTTCGACGAGCAGCAGAACCTGCAGGCCCTCTACGGCAACGTGACGGCCGCGTCGCAGACCCTGGAATCGTTCGTGCGCGCCAACGCGAGCAACCTGATCAGCCTGGCCGAGAACTCGCGCCCGACCGCCGAGCTGCTGGCCCGGTACGCACCGGAGTACCCGTGCCTGTTCGGGTCGATGGCCCAGCTGGTGCCGCTGGTGGACCAGGCGCTCGGCAAGGGCACCAGCCAGCCCGGCCTGCACGCGACCATCGAGATCGTCACCAACCGCGGGCCCTACCAGCCGGGCCGCGACGAGCCGCGCTTCGCGGACAAGCGCGGTCCGCGCTGCTATGACGTCAAGGACTTCCCGCAGCCGTTCCCGCAGTACCCGCCGGAGGGGCCGATCAAGGACGGCGCCCAGCCGACACCCGGCTCGCGCGCCGCCAGTGACGGTCTCGTGCCGGCCAACACCATCGCGAACGCCGGCGGCTACAACGGTGGCGGCGCGGCGGGCGGCAACCCGGCCAACAGCCGCGCGGAGCTGGACTTCCTGTCCCAGCTCGTCGGCCCGCAGGTCGGCGTCGACCCCGCGGACATGCCCGGCTGGTCGAGCCTGCTCGTCGGGCCGCTGTACCGGGGCGCGGAGGTGACGGTCAAGTGAGGGGACTGCTCGCGCCGCTGATCAAGCTGACGATCTTCATCGTGATCACGGTGCTGTTCACGGCGATCCTCGGCATCAGCATCGCCAACATCAACACGCAGAACACCACCGGCTACAGCGCGCGCTTCACCGACGCGACCCTCGTGCTGCCCGGTGACGACGTGCGGATCGCCGGGGTGAAGGTCGGCCAGGTCACCGACGTCAAGATCGTCGACCGCCGGCAGGCCCAGATCGATTTCCAGGTCGACTCCGGGCGCAGCCTGCCCGCCGGGGTCACCGTGCAGATCAAGTACCGCAACCTGGTGGGCCAGCGGTACCTCTCGCTCGCGCAGGGCACCGGTGCCGACAAGGGCACGCTCAAGCCGGGCAGCACGATCCCGCTGGAGCACACGCGCCCGGCGCTGGACCTCGACGAGCTGTTCAACGGGTTCAAGCCGCTGTTCCGCGCGCTGAACCCGGAGGACGTCAACAAGCTGTCCTACGAGCTGATCCAGGTGCTGCAGGGCGAGGGCGGCACGATCGACAGCCTGCTCGCCCACACCGCGTCGCTGACCACCACGATCGCCCAGAAGGACCAGGTGATCGGCCAGGTGGTGACCAACCTGAACACGGTGCTCGACGCGGTCAACGCGCACACGCCGCAGCTGACCGACCTGATCGACAAGCTGCAGCGGCTGACCACCGGTCTGGCGCAGGACCGCGGTGCGATCGGTGACGCGATCGAAGCGCTGGGCGGGCTGGCGAACACCACGGCGGGTTTCGTGCAGCAGGCGCGGGACCCGCTGAAGAACGACATCTCGGCGCTGGGCGGGCTCGCCCGGAACCTCGACGACAGCGAGCCGCTGGTGGAGCACTTCATCCAGTTCCTGCCGCAGAAGGTCACCACGCTCACGCGCACGGCCGACTACGGCTCCTGGTTCAACTTCTACCTCTGCTCGGCCTCCGGGAGCGTGTCGCTGCCACCGCTGATCAACCAGGAGATCAACATCCCGATCCTGCCGCAGACCAGGGACCGGTGCGGATCATGAGGAGCTTCCAGTCACGCAACCCGGTGCCCATCGCGGTCGTCGGCCTCGTGCTGATGGTGCTGGGCCTCGTCGCGGCGCTGAACGCCGACAACCTGCCGATCATCGGCGCCGGGACCAGTTACCAGGCGGAGTTCAGCGAGGCGGCCGGGCTCAAGCCCGACGACGAGGTGCGGGTCGCCGGCGTGAAGGTCGGCAAGGTCACCGACGTGGCCCTGGACGGCGCCTCGGTGAAGGTCACGTTCAAGGTCAAGGACGCCTGGCTCGGCGACAAGACCGCGGCCGCGATCAAGATCAAGACCTTGCTCGGCCAGAAGTACCTGGCGCTGGACCCGGTCGGCGACAAGACCCTGGACCCCGGGACCCCGATCCCGCGGGAACGGACGCTCGCGCCCTACGACGTGCTGGACGCGTTCCGGGACCTGTCCACCACGGTGAACGACATCGACACCAACCAGCTGGCGCGCTCGTTCGACGTGCTGTCGCAGACGTTGTCCGGCACCCCGCAGAACGTCCGGGGCGCGCTCAACGGCCTGTCGCAGCTGTCGGACACGATCGCCAAGCGGGACAGCCAGCTGTCGGAGCTGTTGCAGAACACCAACCAGATCTCGCGGACGCTGGCCGACCGGGACCAGCAGCTGACCCGGTTGCTGTCCGACGGCAACCTGGTGCTGCAGGAGGTCGCGGCCCGTGAGCAGGCGATCTCCACGCTGCTGACCGGCTCGCAGGAGCTGTCCCGGCAGCTGCAGGGGCTGATCAGCGACAACGACGCGCAGCTCGGTCCCGTGCTGACGTCGCTGGACCAGCTCACCTCGATGCTGCAGCGCAACCAGGACAACCTGGCCCAGGGCATCGCCCGTTTCGCGCCCTACATCCGGGTGTTCACCAACACCGTCGGCAACGGGCACTGGTTCGACAACTACATCTGCGGCCTGATCCTGCCGTCGGTCGGCCCCTTGAACGAAGAGGGGTGCAATCAGAAATGACGGAAACCCGCTTCGGACGTTCCCTCGCGCGTGGCGTCGCCGCCGCGTGCGTGCTCGGTCTCGTCGTGGCCGGCGTGCTGTGGTGGACGCTCAAGGACGCCGACCGCAAGCACGTGACCGCGTACTTCACCAACGCGACCGGCCTCTACGTCGGCAACAGCGTGCGGGTGCTCGGCGTGGACATGGGCAAGGTGACCGCGGTGCAGCCGATGGGCGACCGGGTCAAGGTCGAGATGGAGTACGACCGGGCGGTCCGGGTGCCGGCCGACGCGCAGGCCGCGATCGTCGCGCCGTCGCTGGTCAGCGACCGGTACGTGCAGCTCGCGCCGGCCTACACCGGTGGCCGGGTGATCAGTGAGGGCGCGGTCATCCCGTTGGAGAAGACAGCGGTGCCGATCGAGGTCGACCAGCTCTACGCGAGCCTGGACAAGATCAGCCAGTCGCTCGGCCCGAACGGGGTCAACTCCAACGGCTCGCTGTCGGACCTGCTCACCACGCTGGCGCGGAACCTGGACGGCAACGGCGAGGCGCTGCACGACACGATCACCAAGCTGAGCCAGGCGTCGCGCACGCTCGCCGGCAACAAGGACGACCTGTTCGCCACGATCAGCAACCTGGCCGACTTCACCACCGCGCTGGCGCAGAGCGACGGCCAGGTCCGGCAGTTCGAGCAGCGCCTGGCCGACGTGTCCGGGTACCTGGCGGGGGAGAAGGACAACCTCGCCGCCACCGTTCGGCAGCTGGGCACCACGCTCGCCACGGTGCAGCAGTTCATCGACAACCACCGCGACCGGCTCAAGTCCAACGTGGACAAGCTGGCGAGCGTGACCAGGGTGCTGGTGGACCAGCGCAGCGCGCTCGCCGAGATCCTCGACGTCGCCCCGGTCGGGCTGAACAACGTGATCAACGCCTACAACGGCTCGTCGGGCACGCTGGATGCCCGGCCCAACCTCAACGAGCTCACCCAGCCGCCGATCGTGATGATCTGCAACCTGCTCAAGCAGACCCCGAAGGCGCTGGACGCGCTGGGCAACCTGTGCAGCTCGGTCGCGCCGCTGGTGGACGGCGCGGTGCCGCTGCCGTCGGTCGCGCAGACCGTGCACGCGTTGCAGAAGGGCGAGCTGCCCCCGCTGCCGCTCCCGCTGGCCCAGACCGTCTACGGAACGGGGGCGGGACGGTGAAGAAGGCGCTCGCGTTCGTCGCCGCCGGAGTGGCCGGCACCCTCACGCTGTCCGGCTGCGCGTTCGGCGGTATCTACGACGTGCCGCTGCCCGGTGGCGCCGATCTCGGCGACCACCCGTACACGGTGAAGGTCCAGTTCGCCGACGTGCTGGACCTCGTGCCGCAGGCCGGTGTCAAGGTCGACGAGGTGCCGGTGGGCCGGGTCGAGGAGATCGGGCTCACCCCGGACGGGTGGCACGCCGAGGTCACCGTCCGGCTCAACGGGGGTGTCAAGTTGCCGGCCAACGCGCTGGCCAACATCCGCCAGTCCAGCCTGCTCGGCGAGAAGTACGTCGAGCTGACCTCGCCGGGCGACGACCTGGCGCAGGGCACGCTGACCGACGGCGCGGAGATCCCGCTGGCCCGCACCAACCGCAGCGTCGAGGTGGAGGAGGTGCTCGGGGCCCTGTCCATGCTGCTCAACGGCGGCGGGGTGGAGCAGCTGAACACCATCACCAAGGAGCTCAACGCCGCCACCGCGGGCCGTGAACCGGACATCCGCCGGCTGCTGGACAACGCCGACCAGCTGGTGTCCACCTTGGACGCCCAATCGGCGGACATCACCCGCGCCCTGGACGGTCTCAACCGGCTGTCCAGCACGCTGGCCGGGCAGAAGGACCAGATCGTGAACGCGATCGACCACCTCGGGCCGGGCCTGGGCGTGCTGGAGCAGCAGCGCTCGCAGCTGGTCACCATGCTCCAGGCGCTGCGGAACCTGTCCGGTGTCACCGTCGACACGCTGCACCGGAGCCAGGAGAATCTGGTCGCCGACCTGCGTGCGCTGCTACCGACGCTGCAGAAGCTCGGCGAGGCCGGCGCCGACCTGCCCAAGTCGCTGGAGATCCTGCTGACCTACCCGTTCACCGACGCGGCGATCAACGGCGTGAAGGGCGACTACTTCAACCTCTACGCCAAGGTCGACCTGAACCTGCAGAACGTGCTGCAGAACCTCAGCCGCAGCAGGCAGAACCCGCTCGGCGGGCTGCTGCCGCCCGCGCTGGACGGGCTCACCGGCGGGGTCGTCGGCGAGCAGGCCAACCAGCCGCCCCCGCTGCCGCTACCGCTGCCGCTGGGCGCCGCGGCCAAGAGCGCGGCCGCCAGTGGTGCCACGGGCGCGACCGGGGCGCAACCGCAACAAACCGGGGTCGCGGGCATCTTCGGGCTGCTCGCGGGAGGTGCGTGATGCTGGTTCGCAGGACGAAGATCCAACTGGTCGCGTTCCTGGTCATCTCCGTGGTGGCCGTGGTGTACGCGCTGATCCGGTTCGCCGGGCTCGGGCAGGTGTTCGGCCAGCACGGCTACACGGTGAAGCTGGAGCTGACGCAGTCCGGCGGCATCTTCACCGGCGCCGAGGTGACCTACCGCGGCTTCAACATCGGCAAGGTCGGCCAGCTGCGGCTCACCGCGCAGGGGCTGGAGGCCGAGCTGCAGATCTCGCCCGAATCGCCGCAGGTGCCGGCGAACCTGCGGGCCGTGATCGCCAACCGGTCGGCCGTCGGCGAGCAGTTCGTCGACCTGCGGCCGGTCGCCGACGGCGGGCCGTACCTGCGGGGTGGCGAGGTCATCCCCGCCGCCAGGACGCAGACCCCGATCGGCACCGACCAGATCATCAGCGACCTGGACAACCTGGCCGCGTCGGTGCCGAAGGACGCGCTGCGGACCGTCGTCGACGAGTCCTACGACGCGTTCAACGGCACCGGCCCCGGCTTGCAGCAGCTGCTGGACACCGCGCGCGACTTCACGGCCACGGCGCAGCAGTACCTGCCGCAGACCGTGCAGCTGCTCGACTCGGGCAAGAAGGTGCTCGCCACGCAGAACGCGGAGGCGGGCAACCTGACCGAGTTCAGCCGCAACCTCAACCAGCTGTCGGCGACGCTGAAGGGCTCCGACGCCGACATCCGGCGGCTGATCGAGGTCGCTCCCGGTGCCGCGCAGACGCTCAACCAGTTCGTCACCGACCTCGGGCCCGGTCTCGGCGAGCTGACCGCGAACCTGCTGACGACCTCCAACCTGCTGCTGACCCGGCAGGACGGCATCCAGCAGGTGCTGGTCAGCTACCCGGTGCTGGCGGTGGGCGCCCGCAGCGTGGTGTCCGGGGACGGCACGGCGCACCTCGGGCTGGCGCTCAACCTGTTCGACCCGCCGGCCTGCACGAAGGGCTACATGAGCCCGGAGCAGTACCGGCCCGGCAACGAGACCACGCCGCGGGACCCGAACTTCAACTCCTACTGCGCCGAGCCCAAGGGCAGCCCGATCGACGTGCGCGGTGCGCAGAACGCGCCGTACAACGGGGTGCCGGTCGCGCCGACGCCGCAGGACGTGCAGCAGAATGCCGACCGCGACGAGCAGCAGCTGGCGTACATGCGGGGCACCCCCGGTGTCGTCGGCTCGCCCGGCGTCACGATCACGAGCCTGACCGCACTGCTGGGCCTGCCCGGCTGACGCCGCCCGCACCCGGCCGACCTAGTCTGGAGAATCATGAGTTCCGACGAGCCGCGCGAGGAAACCGGCGAGGCCGGCGTCCCGGGCCCGCCGGCCGAGGACCCCGCAGCCGAGGCCAAGCGGGGCCGCTACCTGGTGCTGGGCAGCGCCGCGCTGGCCGCCGCGGCCCTGATCGTCGCGGCGATCTTCGGCATCCAGTGGTGGGTCGCCTCCGCCGACGACAACCTGGCGCTGGCCCAGGCCCGCGACGATGTGACCAAGGCCGGCACCACGGCGGTGAAGGCGTACACCGAGCTGGACTACACCAACCCGGACGCCTACTTCGCCCAGCAGAAGGCGGTGTCCACGCAGGAGCTGGCCGACCAGATCAGCGCCACTGAGCAGAACTACCGCCAGGCGATGGCCGACGCCAGGACCAAGGTGACCACCACCGTGCAGGACGTCGGCGTGGAGGAGCTGAACCTGCACGAGGGCAAGGCGAGCGTGCTGGCCGCGATCAGCACGACGATCACCAAGGAGGGCGCGCAGCCCGCCGCCAAGTCACTGCGGCTCGAGGTCCAGATGACCCGGGTCGGGGACGACTGGAAGGTGTCCGGGATCGGGTCCGTGCCGCTCGTGAGCGGGCAGTAACGAGGAGAGGACCAGTCATGCCACCGTCTCGCCGGCAGACGCCGCCGGTGCGCCGCCGTCCCAAGATCGCCGGTGCCGGGATCCGGCGGCCCTCGCCGAGCCCGCGGCCCCGGGATGAGGACCATCCGGAGACCGCTGAGACCGCTGAGACCACCGACACCGCCGACACCGCCGAGGCCGACACCACAGACACAGCCGAGGCCACGGACACCGCGGAGGCCGCCGACGGGCACGCGGCGCCCGCGGCTGCGGCTGTCGATGCCCCGGAGGTCGCCGAGGCGCCGGAGGAGGCCGCGCCGCGCCGCCCGAGCCCCCGGCCCAAGACACGCGACGCGGGCGAGCCGAGGCCGGGCAGCTACGCCGAGGCCGAAGCCGCCGCGACTGAGCCCGAGGAGGCCGGCGAACCGGACGAGGCCGCGCCCCGGCGGAAGGCGAGCCCGTACGTCCTGGCCGGCGCGTTGTTCGGCCTGGCACTCGTGCTGGCCGGGTTCGCGGTGTGGTTCAAGATCGAGGACAACCGCGTCGAGGCCCTGACCTCGAACACCGCCCTGCTGGACACCGCCCGCACCGCCGAGGTGGGCAAGGCCGCGTCCGGCGCCGTGGAGTCGCTGTTCTCCTACGACTACAACAACATCGCCAAGACGCAGAACGCGGCCAAGGACCTGCTGCTCAACGACGACGTCCGCAACACCTACAACGCGATCTTCGGTGACGTCGAGCGGCTGGCCCCGCAGCAGAAGATCGTGGTCACCGTGAAGGCCACCCGCAGCGCGGTGCTCACGCTGCAGGACGACCGCGCGAAGGTGATGGTGTTCGTCGACCAGACCTCGACGCGGACCGACCAGAACCAGACCGCCAGCGGCAGCGCCCAGCTGTGGCTGAACATGCAGTACGCGGACGGCAAGTGGAAGGTCTCGGCGCTGAACACCTACCAGGCCGAGCAGCCGCCCGCCGCCGCGACCCCGGCGCCGTCCAGCCCCGCGCCGCCGGCGTCCCCGGCGCCGTCCCGCTGAGGGCGCCGACATCGCGCACCGACGGCCCGCCGAGCCCTGCCCGGCGGGCCGTCGTCGTAACCGGGTGCTCCCGGACCCTCGTTGCCGGTGAAGCGCACCACTCCCCGTCGTGATCCACGGCCCGCTCGCGGCGCCCCGCGCACCGCTTCGCGAGGCTCCGCACCGGCGCCCGGAACGATCTTGAACCGCCGTGACCCCGGCCGCAACCCGCCGTGATCGGATCCGTCGCCCGACGGTCCGGACAAGGAAAAACCGCAGGTCATGGCGGTCTTCGGGCGGCTGTCCCGTTGCGCCAACCGGCGGGTTCGCCGCGTGGCATCTTGACTCTTCGGCGCCGGGGGTTCACGCTTATCGCCAACGGCAGCACCCTGCGGGAGGGACTGCCGGGAGGCGATGCCTGAGGACGTCGTGATCGAGGTGCGGGCCCCATCGAGCGGCCCCCTCGACAGAACGCGTCGTTCGGGCTAGACTGCTTCTTTGCGCTGCCCTCTTTCAGGCTGCCCGAAGACGGAAGCTAGGATAGTGGGCACACGGCACCCTTGACAGTCGCTATAGCTGTTGCTATCGCGGCTGCGCACCGCTCATTGTCCCCGGAAGGACGCATCTTGGCAGTCTCTCCCGCGAACCAGGCCACTGCTGCGACCACCTCGGCTGTCACGGAGCCGAACCCGACGGGAATTCCCGGAGCCCCCAAGCGGGTCTCGTTCGCGAAGATTCGCGAGCCCCTCCCCACCCCCAATCTGCTGGACGTGCAGATCCAGTCCTTCCAGTGGTTCACCGGTGACGAGAAGTGGTTCGAACGCCGCGTGAACGAGGGGGAGGAGAACCCCGTCGGCGGCCTCGAAGAGGTCCTCAACGAGATCTCCCCGATCGAGGACTACGCCGGCAAGTTGTCGCTGTCCTTCTCCGACCCGCGCTTCGACGAGGTCAAGGCCTCGGTCGAGGAGTGCAAGGACAAGGACATGACCTACGCGGCCCCGCTCTTCGTGACCGCGGAGTTCATCAACAACGAGACCGGCGAGATCAAGAGCCAGACGGTCTTCATGGGCGACTTCCCCGTGATGACCGAAAAGGGCACCTTCATCATCAACGGCACCGAGCGTGTCGTGGTGTCCCAGCTGGTCCGGTCGCCCGGCGTGTACTTCGACACCAGCGTCGACAAGACGACCGACAAGGACGTCTACAGCGTCAAGATCATCCCGAGCCGTGGCGCGTGGCTCGAGTTCGACGTGGACAAGCGCGACACCGTCGGCGTCCGCATCGACCGCAAGCGCCGCCAGCCCGTCACGGTGCTGCTGAAGGCCCTCGGGTGGTCCACCGAGCAGATCCGCGAGCGGTTCCACTTCTCGGAGACCCTGCTCGCCACGCTCGAGAAGGACCACACCGCCGGCACCGACGAGGCGCTGCTCGACATCTACCGCAAGCTGCGCCCGGGCGAGCCGCCGACCAAGGAGAGCGCCCAGACGCTCCTGGAGAACCTGTTCTTCAAGGAGAAGCGCTACGACCTGGCCAAGGTGGGCCGCTACAAGCTCAACAAGAAGCTGGGCCTGAACCTGCCGTACGAGACCGGCACGCTGACCGAAGAGGACATCGTCTCCACCATCGAGTACCTGGTCCGCCTGCACGCGGGTGAGACCACGATGGGCGAGGGTGAGAACGAGGTCCCGGTCGAGGTCGACGACATCGACCACTTCGGCAACCGCCGCATCCGCACCGTCGGTGAGCTGATCCAGAACCAGATCCGGGTCGGTCTGTCCCGGATGGAGCGCGTCGTCCGCGAGCGGATGACCACGCAGGACGTCGAGGCGATCACGCCGCAGACCCTGATCAACATCCGTCCGGTCGTGGCGGCGATCAAGGAGTTCTTCGGCACCTCGCAGCTGTCGCAGTTCATGGACCAGAACAACCCGCTGTCGGGCCTGACCCACAAGCGCCGCCTCAACGCGCTGGGCCCGGGCGGTCTGTCCCGTGAGCGTGCCGGCATGGAGGTCCGTGACGTCCACCCGTCGCACTACGGCCGCATGTGCCCGATCGAGACGCCGGAAGGCCCGAACATCGGCCTGATCGGGTCGCTGTGCTCCTACGCGCGGGTCAACCCGTTCGGCTTCATCGAGACCCCGTACCGGAAGGTCGTCGAGGGCCGGGTCACCGACCAGGTCGACTACCTGACCGCGGACGAGGAGGACCGGTACGTCAAGGCGCAGGCCAACGCGCCGCTGACCGACGACGGTCACTTCGCCGAGGACAAGGTGCTGGGCCGCCGGAAGGGTGGCGAGGTCGAGCTGCTCGACCCGCTGGAGATCGACTACATGGACGTGTCGCCGCGTCAGATGGTGTCGGTCGCCACCGCGATGATCCCGTTCCTCGAGCACGACGACGCCAACCGCGCGCTGATGGGTGCCAACATGCAGCGCCAGGCGGTGCCGCTGCTGCGCGCCGAGTCGCCGCTCGTCGGTACCGGCATGGAGCTGCGTGCCGCGGTCGACGCCGGTGACGTGCTCGTCGCCGAGCAGGCCGGTGTGGTCGAGGAGCTCTCCGCCGACCTCGTGACGATCATGCACGACGACGGCACCCGGAAGAGCTACGGGCTGCACAAGTTCCGCCGCACCAACGCCGGCACCTGCTTCAACCACCGTCCGATCGTGTCCGAGGGCGACCGCGTCGAGGCCGGCCAGGTCATCGCCGACGGCCCGTCGACGGACGAGGGCGAGATGGCGCTCGGCAAGAACCTGCTCGTGGCGGTCATGCCGTGGGAGGGCCACAACTACGAGGACGCGATCATCCTCTCCGAGCGCCTGGTGCAGGACGACGTGCTCACCTCGATCCACATCGAGGAGCACGAGATCGACGCCCGGGACACCAAGCTCGGCGCCGAGGAGATCACCCGGGACATCCCGAACGTCTCCGAGGAGGTCCTGGCCGACCTCGACGAGCGCGGCATCGTGCGCATCGGTGCCGAGGTCCGCGACGGTGACATCCTGGTCGGCAAGGTCACGCCGAAGGGCGAGACCGAGCTGACCCCGGAGGAGCGCCTGCTCCGCGCGATCTTCGGCGAGAAGGCCCGCGAGGTCCGCGACACCTCCCTGAAGGTGCCGCACGGCGAGACCGGCAAGGTCATCGGCGTCCGCGTGTTCTCCCGCGAGGAGGACGACGAGCTGCCCCCGGGCGTGAACGAGCTGGTCCGCGTCTACGTGGCGCAGAAGCGGAAGATCCAGCCGGGCGACAAGCTCGCCGGCCGGCACGGCAACAAGGGTGTCATCGGCAAGATCCTGCCGGTCGAGGACATGCCGTTCATGGAGGACGGCACCCCGGTCGACATCATCCTGAACACGCACGGTGTGCCGCGACGGATGAACATCGGCCAGATCCTCGAGCTGCACCTGGGCTGGCTCGCCTCGCAGGGCTGGCAGATCGAGGGCAACCCGGAGTGGGCACGCAACCTGTCCGAGGAGCTCTACGACGTGGAGCCGGGCACGAACACCGCCACCCCGGTGTTCGACGGCGCCAAGGAAGAGGAGCTCACCGGCCTGCTCGCGTCGACCCGGCCCAACCGGGACGGCGAGCGCATGGTCAAGGAGAACGGCAAGGCGACGCTGCTCGACGGCCGCTCCGGCGAGCCGTTCCCGTACCCGGTGGCGGTCGGCTACATGTACATCCTCAAGCTGCACCACCTGGTCGACGACAAGATCCACGCCCGCTCCACCGGCCCGTACTCGATGATCACCCAGCAGCCGCTGGGTGGTAAGGCGCAGTTCGGTGGCCAGCGCTTCGGTGAGATGGAGTGCTGGGCGATGCAGGCCTACGGCGCGGCCTACACGCTGCAGGAGCTGCTGACGATCAAGTCGGACGACGTGGTCGGCCGCGTGAAGGTGTACGAGGCCATCGTCAAGGGCGAGAACATCCCCGACCCGGGCATCCCCGAGTCGTTCAAGGTTCTCCTCAAGGAGCTCCAGTCGCTGTGCCTGAACGTGGAGGTCCTCTCCAGCGACGGCGCCGCGATCGAGATGCGCGACTCCGACGACGAGGACCTGGAGCGCGCCGCCGCCAACCTCGGCATCAACCTGTCCCGCAACGAGTCGCCCTCGGTGGACGACGTCGTGCAATGACGTAGGAACCCGGGCGGGGCCGCACCGCCCCGCCCGGGTCCCCGCTTCCTCTAGCCGAATCAACCCCAAAGGGGATGCACCCACGTGCTGGACGTCAACTTCTTCGATGAGCTCCGGATCGGCCTGGCGACCGCGGACGACATTCGCCAGTGGTCCTTCGGCGAGGTCAAGAAGCCGGAGACCATCAACTACCGCACCCTGAAGCCGGAGAAGGACGGGCTCTTCTGCGAGAAGATCTTCGGTCCCACCCGGGACTGGGAGTGCTACTGCGGCAAGTACAAGCGGGTCCGCTTCAAGGGCATCATCTGCGAGCGCTGTGGTGTCGAGGTGACTCGCGCCAAGGTGCGCCGTGAGCGGATGGGCCACATCGAGCTGGCCGCGCCGGTCACGCACATCTGGTACTTCAAGGGTGTCCCGTCGCGCCTGGGTTACCTGCTCGACCTGGCGCCGAAGGACCTCGAGAAGATCATCTACTTCGCGGCCTACGTGATCACCGGGGTGAACACGGAGCTGCGGCACAACGACCTGCCGACGCTGGAGAACGAGATCAGCGTCGAGCGGAAGAACATCGAGGCCAAGCGCGACGCCGACATCGAGGCGCGCGCGCAGAAGCTCGAGACCGACCTCGCCCAGCTCGAGGCCGAAGGCGCCAAGTCCGACGTGCGCCGGAAGGTCAAGGAGGGCGGCGAGCGCGAGATGAAGCAGCTCCGCGACCGCGCCCAGCGTGAGCTGGACCGGCTCGAGGAGGTCTGGACGACCTTCACCAAGCTCGAGCCGCGGCAGCTGATCGCGGACGAGACGCTGTACCGCGAGCTGTACGACCGCTACGGCGAGTACTTCACCGGCGGCATGGGCGCGGAGGCCATCCAGAAGCTGGCCACCGAGTTCGACGTCAACGCCGAGGCCGACAAGCTGCGCGACACCATCCGCAACGGCAAGGGGCAGAAGAAGCTGCGCGCGCTGAAGCGGCTCAAGGTCGTCGCGGCCTTCCAGGCCACGGGCAACGACCCGCGCGGCATGGTCCTCGACGCGGTCCCGGTGATCCCGCCGGACCTGCGCCCGATGGTGCAGCTCGACGGTGGCCGCTTCGCCACCTCGGACCTCAACGACCTGTACCGCCGGGTCATCAACCGGAACAACCGCCTCAAGCGGCTGATCGACCTCGGCGCGCCCGAGATCATCGTCAACAACGAGAAGCGGATGCTGCAGGAGGCCGTCGACGCGCTGTTCGACAACGGCCGCCGCGGCCGTCCGGTCACCGGCCCGGGCAACCGGCCGCTGAAGTCGCTGTCCGACCTGCTCAAGGGCAAGCAGGGCCGGTTCCGCCAGAACCTGCTCGGCAAGCGCGTCGACTACTCGGGCCGGTCGGTCATCATCGTCGGTCCCCAGCTGAAGCTGCACCAGTGCGGTCTGCCCAAGGACATGGCGCTGGAGCTGTTCAAGCCGTTCGTCATGAAGCGGCTGGTCGACCTGAACCACGCGCAGAACATCAAGTCCGCGAAGCGGATGGTGGAGCGGGCCCGCCCGCAGGTGTGGGACGTGCTGGAAGAGGTCATCACCGGTCACCCGGTGCTGCTCAACCGGGCGCCGACGCTGCACCGCCTCGGCATCCAGGCGTTCGAGCCGCAGCTGGTCGAGGGCAAGGCCATCCAGCTGCACCCGCTGGTCTGCGAGGCGTTCAACGCCGACTTCGACGGTGACCAGATGGCGGTGCACCTGCCGCTGTCGGCCGAGGCGCAGGCCGAGGCCCGGATCCTGATGCTGTCGGCGAACAACATCCTGTCGCCGGCGTCCGGCCGCCCGCTGGCCATGCCGCGTCTGGACATGGTCACCGGTCTGTTCCACCTGACCCGCCTCGACGAGAACGCGATCGGGGCCGGCCAGGCGTTCAGCTCGCCGGCCGAGGCCATCATGGCCTTCGACCGCAAGACGCTGGGCCTGCACGCGCCGATCAAGATCCGCGTCAAGGACCGTCAGCCCAACAAGGAGCAGCTCGCGCAGCTGTCGGAGAAGGGCTGGGAGCCCGGTCAGCCGTGGCTGGCCGAGACCACCCTCGGCCGGGTGCTGTTCAACGACCTGCTGCCCGCGGACTACCCGTTCATCAACGAGCCGCTGCCCAAGAAGCGCCAGGCGGCGATCGTGAACGACCTCGCCGAGCGGTACTCGATGACGCAGGTCGCGCAGGTCCTGGACCGGCTCAAGGACGCCGGCTTCTACTGGGCCACCCGCTCGGGCGTCACGGTGTCGATGTTCGACGTCATCGTGCCGCCGGAGAAGAAGGAGATCCTCGACCGGTACGAGGCCAAGGCCGCGCAGGTGGAGAAGCGCTACCAGCGTGGTCAGCTCTCGCACGCCGAGCGCAACAACGAGCTCGTCAAGGTGTGGACCCAGGCGACCGACGAGGTCGCGGAGATCATGGAGGACGCCTTCCCCGAGGACAACCCGATCTCGATGATCGTGAAGTCCGGGGCGGCGGGCAACATGACCCAGGTGCGGTCGCTGGCCGGTATGCGTGGTCTGGTGTCGAACCCGAAGGGTGAGTACATCCCGCGCCCGATCAAGTCGAACTTCCGCGAGGGCCTGTCGGTGGCGGAGTACTTCATCGCCACCCACGGTGCGCGGAAGGGTCTGGCCGACACCGCGCTGCGGACCGCCGACTCGGGTTACCTGACCCGTCGTCTGGTGGACGTGTCGCAGGACGTCATCGTCCGGGAGACCGACTGCGGCACCAGCCGCGGCGTGACCCGGGTGATCGGCGAGAAGCAGCCGGACGGCACCGTGCTGCGCGGCGCGCACGTGGAGACCAGCGTGTACGCCCGGACGCTCGCCTCGGACGTCACCGACGAGCAGGGCAACGTCGTGCTCAACGCGGGTGACGACCTGTCCGACCCGGCCATGGAGAAGCTGATCTCGTTCGGCATCACCAAGGTCAAGGTCCGCTCGGTGCTGACCTGCGAGTCGGCCGTCGGGGTCTGCGCGATGTGCTACGGCCGCTCGATGGCGACCGGCAAGCTGGTCGACGTGGGTGAGGCCGTCGGTATCGTCGCCGCCCAGTCGATCGGTGAGCCCGGTACCCAGCTGACGATGCGTACCTTCCACCAGGGTGGTGTCGCCGGTGACGACATCACCACGGGTCTGCCCCGTGTCACCGAGCTGTTCGAGGCCCGGGTCCCGAAGGGCAAGGCGCCGATCGCCGACGTCGACGGCCGGGTGCGCATCGAGGAGAGCGAGCGGTTCTGGAAGATCACGCTCATCCCGGACGACGGTGGCGAGGAGATCGTCTTCGACAAGCTGTCGAAGCGCCAGCGTCTGGCCAACACGCCGACCGGGCCGCTGCAGGACGGTGACCACGTGTCGGTCGGCCAGCTGCTGCTCGAGGGCACGCCGGACCCGCACGAGGTGCTGCGTGTCATGGGCCCGCGCGAGGCGCAGATGCACCTCGTCGAAGAGGTCCAGAAGGTGTACCGGGCCCAGGGTGTGTCGATCCACGACAAGCACATCGAGGTCATCGTCCGGCAGATGCTGCGCCGGGTGACGATCATCGACTCCGGTTCGACGGACTTCCTGCCGGGCGAGCTGCCCGAGCGGACCAAGTTCGAGAGCACGAACCGGTCGGTCGTGGCCGAGGGCGGCGAGCCGGCCTCGGGCCGTCCGGTGCTGATGGGTATCACGAAGGCGTCGCTGACCACGGACTCGTGGCTGTCCGCGGCGTCGTTCCAGGAGACCACCCGGGTGCTGACCGATGCGGCGATCAACGGCCGCAGCGACAAGCTCGTGGGCCTCAAGGAGAACGTGATCATCGGTAAGCTGATCCCGGCCGGCACCGGCATCAACCGGTACCGCAACATCCAGGTGCAGCCGACCGAGGAGGCGCGGGTGGCGGCGTACGCCATCCCGTCCTACGACGACGGCTACTACACCCCGGATGTCTTCGGCACCGGCACGGGTGCGGCCGTTCCGCTGGACGACTACGACTTCGGTCGCGACTTCCGCTGACAGCCGCGAAGCCCCCGGCTCCTCTTCCGGAGCCGGGGGCTTCGTCGTGTCCGGGCCGGGGCGCGGCGGTAGCGTGAGCCCCGGGTTCACACCGGAGCGACACGAGGAGGGCGTTGTGAACGCTGAGCACACGCCGCAGGACACGCCGGCCACCGGCCGCCACGCGGCACCGGAGGGCGCCCCGCGCCACCCGGCCATCGACCTGTCCCGCGACCCCAATCCGGGCAAGCCGGACCACGCGAAGCCGGACGAGGACGAATAGCTCGCACACGTGACGGGGCCCCGGGCACGAGCCTGGGGCCCCGTTCGCGTTCCGGTCAGAAGCCGAGCTTGCCGCTGATGTCGCGATCCGGCATCCCGCGGTCGCCGTGGTCCTCGACCTGCTCGACGGCCTCGGTGAACTCGTCCACGGTTTCCTGGGTCTTCTCGATCGTGCCGGGGATGTCCGGGGTCTCCCGCTTGCCGCCGGGGACCTCGTCGCTGCCGGTTTCGCTCGTCGCGTAGACCTTGTCCTTCACCGCATCGACGGCGAACTCCTTGAGCTTGCCAGCGGCCTGGCCGCCGATGGTGTCACTGACCGCCTCGTGGAGGTCCCTGGTCAGGCTGGGCGTGTTCCCGCGGCCGATCGCGTGGCCGGCCGCGTCCTTCGCGCGCTCGCGGATCGCGGCCGCCGCCTCCTCGCCGAGGTTGTCCGTCAGCACGCCGTCGGTCAGCTGACGGCCGACCTTGTCGGTGAGCTTTCTGGTGCCCAGGCCGTCCGCGGCCTTGCCGACCGAATCGGCGATCTTGCGGAACCCCGGGATCTTGTCCAGGAACGCCTTGATCTTGTCGATCAGGCCCTTGATCTTGTCGAGCACCGTGGTGAGTTTCTGCACCCAGCGGCTCACCTTGGTGGTTTCCGTCCCGGCGCGGGCGGCGGTGGCCGCGGCCGCCGCCGCTTCGGAGCCGCCGAAGGTGACGAACGTGGCGGCCAGCGCGGCGAGCCAGGTGACGATCAGCCATTCGACGAAGTCGCTGATGATGCTCAGGACGACGTCCTTCGCGATGCTCATCACCGCCGAGCTCACCGCCAGCAGCGTGGCCAGTTCCGTCGTCGCGCCGGCGGTGCCCGACAGGCCGTCCCGGAAGTCGCTCAGCCGCTTGCTCGCGGCGTCGGCGCCGTCGCCCCGCCAGTCGGCGAGACCGGTGGTGAGCAGCTCTTCGGTCTCCTGACGCAGCGCCTCGATCTGCGCGCCGAGCTCGTTGAACGCGGTCGCACCGGCCTCCAGGGCGTCGGGGTCGCCGGTGACGAGTTCGAGCGCGTCCTCGAGCGGTTTGATCCAGCTGACCAGGAAGCCGACGCCGTTGGAGATGAGCCAGCCCAGCGGGTCGGACACGATGCCGCCGATGGTGTCGGTGGCCTCGTCGACGAACGAGGTGGCCGTGCCGAACGCGTCCGCGGCGTCCGAGACCAGCGCCTGGACGTCGCCCTGCGCCAGGTCCTCGCCGAGCCGGAACCCGGCCTCGACGGTGTCGGCGGCGCCCGAGTACAGCTTGACCGGCGCCGTGTCGTCGATCTTCTCCTGGACGTCTTCGGCGTCGTAGCCGGAACCGAAGTTCTCGGCCAGCGCCTCCGCGTTCGTGGGCACGTCAGTTCACCTCCGGTCCGGTGCCGGTCTCCGCGAGCTGTTCGCCGAGGTCGCCGAACGCGCCCACCACCTCGTCGTCCATCCCCTGGTAGGCGTCGGCCGCGCCGGTCAGTTTCGTGCCGATCGCGGTATAGCCGTCGGACATCTCTTTCAGGTGGTCTTTCAGGTGGCCGAGCATCTGTCCGTAGAACGCGTGCACGGGTGCGCCGAGCAGACCCCACGACACCGGCGGCACGTCCGCCCCGGCCGCCGCCTGCTGCAGCTCCGACACCTTCTCGGTGCGGCCACTCAGCTGCGCCGCCGTCCTGCGGAGGGCGTCGACGTCGACCTGGAACCCGTCGGCCATCACGCGTCCGCGAACGGGTCGATGTAGTCCTCGTCGCCCGCCTCCCGACGGGGCGCCGGTTGAGCGGGGCGTTCCTCCGGCCGTTCGTCGAGGAAGTCCTCCTCGGTGAAGTCCGCGCCCTGGTCGATCGGGCGTGGCGGGACGACCGGGCGCTCGTCGGCCAGCTTCGCCTTGAGGTCGGCGACCGTCGTGCCGAACGCCTCGGCCTGCGTCTGGAGCACCGATTCCAGCACGGTGCTCTGCTCGCCGAGCGCCTCCTGCACGATCACCGCCTGCTGCCGGGCGGCCGCGGCGACCGCCTCGTGGATGGTGCTGGTGATCGTGGACGACAGTTGGATCGCGCTACCGTCCAGTGCGTCCTGGCTGACGCGGACCGACCGCACACCGCCGCCGGCTCCCGCGACGACCGTGACGGACCGGTCCGGCGACGAGACCGTGACCGACAGGGCGCTCAGCTGGTCCTTCATCTGGGTGAGCGCCGCCATCCGCCGCGCGCCGTCGCGCTTGCGCTGCTCGGCCTCGCCGAGCTTGCGGTGCAGGTGGTCGATCAGATCGCCGTGGCTGCCGTAGGGCATCCGGTCCCTCCCCGGGTGGAAAAAACGCACCTTCGGTACCGGATCATGCACTACCGGTGTTCAACCCGGGCGCCCGACGACCAACACGCCGCCCGGGCCAGCCATCACGCCGGCGCCGGTCGCCGCCGGCGTGTTCGCCCCTGCGGGCGCCGTGTTCGCCCGTGCGGGCGGCGTGTTCGCCGTTGGGGGCGGTGAATTGGCGGGTTGCGGTGGGTCGCGCCGGGGCTAGAAGTCCAGGTCTTGCTTCGTCTCCTCGGTCGTGGACTGCTCGCCGACGCCGCCGTACTCGACGGCCTTGCTCACACCGTCGAAGTGCTCGGGAATCTTGGTCAGCTTGACCTGGTCCGCGGACGTCTGGCCCACCTTGCGCAGCACGGACCGGCCGAACCCGTCGTGCAGACGCTCACCGACCGCACCTCGCGCGGCCGTCTCCACGCGCCTGGCGTCCAGCGCCCTCCCGGCTACTCCGCGCACGTCGGTCACGAAGGTCTTCAGATCGGCGAGGATTTCCCTGATCCGGTCGAGGATCTGCTGGAGCTTGCCGATCTGCCGGGTCGCGCGGCCGCCGGCCTGCGTGACCCGGACGGTGGTGGCGGCACCCGCGGCCGCGGTGGACGCGCCGCAGGTGACGATCGCCGAGGCCAGCGCGGGTACCCAGATCATCACCAGCCACGTGATGAGCTCGGTGAGCAGGCCCTTCACGAACTCCTCGACGACGGTCATCACCATGCTCGAGATCTGCAGCAGCTGGGCGATGTTCCCGGCCTGCGCGGCTACCCCGCCGACGCCGCCCGCGAACTGCCCCAGTTTGTCCGCGGCCGTGTTCGCCGCCTGGCCTTCCCAGCCGGACAACGCGGTCTCCGCCTGGTCGGCGAACAGCTTGCCGAACTCCTCGAGTCCCTCGGCGATGGAGTTGAAGTTGTCCGCGGCCCGGGACAGCTCCTCGCCGTCGCCGCTCACGAAGTGGATCGCGTCCTGCAGCGGTCCGCACACCGACACCAGGAAGTCCAGGCCCTCACCGACGAGCCACCCGATCGGGTCGGTGGCGATCTCCTTGACGTCCAGGCAGGACTGGACGAAGTTGCCGCCCTCCGCGGCCACGTTCCGGATTTCGGCGAACTGGAAGTTGCCGTCCTCGAAAGCCTTCGTGCCGCTGTCGAACGTCTTGATCGCGGCGCCGGCGACCGGCAGCGCCTCGGCGAACTTCTCGCCGTAGGTCTTTTCGGGCTCGATCTCGATGGCGCCCAGCGGGTCCGCCACTTCCCCCTCAGCCATTGAGATCACCCACGATGACGTCGTCCAGTTGCTCGGCGATCTCGGCCAGGGCACGCCCGTGGGTGTCGTCCGCCTCCCGGTACGCCCGGGCGGCGTCCGCGATCTTGGCCGAGGCGGAGCCCAGACCGGTTTCCATGTCCTTGAGCAGGCCCTTCAGATCGGTCAGCAGCTCGGTGTACTGGTGCTTGACGAACAGCCCGACCAGGCCCCACGACCTGTCGCCCACGTCGGCCTGGCCGACCTTGCCGGTGACCTGCGCGACCGCGGCCCGGTTGGCGTTCAGTTCGCCGGAGTACCTGGTCAGCGCGGCGGGATCGACCGAGTAGCCGCCCGCGCTCACCGGTCCTCCTCGTCGAGGCCGAGGAAGTCGTCGTCCTGGTGGTCCTCGGGCGGGGGCGGGGGAGCCGGTGACGCCTTGTCGTCGAAGAAGTCCTCCTGCGAGAAGTCTTCGCCTTCCTCGTGGCCGGGACGGCGCGCGGGAGCCGGGTCCGCGGGCGCAGTCTCCGCCTGCGGAGCCGGGGAGGCCGGTGCGGGCGTGGTCCGCCCCATCGTGGCGCGCAGCTCCTCGGCGGTGGTCCCGAACAGCTGGGCCTGGGTCTCGAGCACCTGGTCGGTGAGGTTCATCTCGCCACCGACCGCGTTCTCCACGATTCCGGCCTGTCGCCGCGCGGCCTCGGCGACGGCCTGCCGCAGGGTGGTCATCAGCGCGGTGGACAGCGCCTGCGGCGGCCGGCGCATCGCCTGCTCGGTGAGCCGGATGTCCTTGATCGCGCCGGACGGGCCGGCGACGACCGTGACCGCGCGGTCGGGCGAGGTGGCGACCACCTCCAGCCCGGCCAGCTCCTGACTCATCCGGCCGACGGCGGCGAACCGCTCGTCGGCCCGCCGCAACCGGGACCGGAACTGCTCGAACTGGGCCACGAGCCGATCGAACTCGGGTGACACGACGAACCTCCCCACGATGTCGCGCGACTCCGGGGTCGCGTGGTCCAAGCATGGCGGCAGTCGCCGACCGGGTGGGCGAAATCTCCGAAAATGCCCGCCGGACCCCTGGTCGGGGGAATGGTCGCGGGCCGTCGCGCGTTGCACCCCATGCAGGTGCGCGGTGGAACATGATCTCCGGCGAGCCCCGCGGGCGGGTTCGATCGGATAAGCTGGGACAGCGCCATCTGCGCCCTCCTCGTGCCGGAAACGACCCCCAAGTCGTCCCCTTGTCCACGGGCGGGTATCTTTGACGACTGTGCCCGGCATGTGTCGGGCCGCTCTGCGTGCTTTTCGGCCAAGCGGGGATGCTCCGGCATCGTGGCGACGGCCGCGGCGAAGCGGAGCTCCGCGGAAAATCCGAGGGAACGTTAACGGCCGGAAGGCCCAGACGCGGGCCGACACGCCCGACCTCGGGGACCGGGGAGAAACAAAGACGGAACAAGCAAGACGCGACAGAAGGCTGGTCCATTGCCCACGATCCAGCAGCTGGTCCGCAAGGGCCGCCAGGACAAGGCTGCCAAGCAGAAGACCGCGGCCCTCAAGGGGAGTCCGCAGCGGCGTGGCGTGTGCACTCGCGTGTACACCACGACGCCCAAGAAGCCGAACTCGGCGCTGCGCAAGGTCGCGCGTGTGAAGCTGACCAGCGGCATCGAGGTCACCGCCTACATCCCGGGCGAGGGCCACAACCTGCAGGAGCACTCGATGGTGCTCGTGCGCGGTGGTCGTGTGAAGGACCTGCCCGGCGTTCGCTACAAGATCATCCGCGGTTCGCTCGACACCCAGGGTGTGAAGAACCGCAAGCAGGCGCGCAGCCGGTACGGCGCGAAGAAGGAGAAGAGCTAATGCCCCGCAAGGGTCCGGCCCCGAAGCGGCCGCTGATCTCCGACCCGGTCTACGGTTCCCCGCTGGTCACCCAGCTGATCAACAAGGTGCTGACCGACGGCAAGCGATCGCTGGCCGAGCGCATCGTGTACGGCGCGCTGGAAGGTGCCCGGGAGAAGACCGGCACGGACCCCGTCGTCACGCTCAAGCGTGCGCTGGACAACGTGAAGCCGAGCATCGAGGTGAAGAGCCGCCGCGTCGGTGGTGCCACCTACCAGGTGCCGATCGAGGTCAAGCCCGGCCGCTCGACCACCCTTGCGCTGCGTTGGATCGTCAGCTTCTCGCGGGCCCGCCGCGAGAAGACCATGATCGAGCGTCTGCAGAACGAGCTGCTCGATGCGAGCAACGGCCTCGGGGCCAGCGTGAAGCGCCGCGAGGACACCCACAAGATGGCCGAGTCCAACAAGGCGTTCGCCCACTACCGGTGGTGAACGTAGCCCGGCTGCCGAGACAAGCCAGGCCGGGCCCCAAGCTTCGAGACAGGGGAACAGTGCAGTGGCACGCGACGTGCTGACCGACCTGAACAAGGTCCGCAACATCGGCATCATGGCTCACATCGACGCCGGTAAGACCACCACCACCGAGCGGATCCTGTTCTACACCGGGATCAACTACAAGATCGGCGAGGTGCACGACGGCGCCGCGACGATGGACTGGATGGAGGAGGAGCAGAAGCGGGGTATCACCATCACCTCGGCTGCTACCACCACCTTCTGGGCCGACCACCAGATCAACATCATCGACACCCCCGGCCACGTCGACTTCACCGTCGAGGTGGAGCGTTCGCTGCGGGTGCTCGACGGTGCGGTCGCCGTCTTCGACGGCAAGGAGGGTGTCGAGCCCCAGTCCGAGCAGGTCTGGCGCCAGGCCGACAAGTACGAGGTCCCGCGCATCTGCTTCGTCAACAAGATGGACAAGCTGGGCGCGGACTTCTACTTCACCGTGCGCACCATCGAGGAGCGCCTCGGTGCCCGCCCGCTGGTCATCCAGCTGCCGATCGGTGCCGAGAGCGACTTCCAGGGCGTCATCGACCTGGTCCGCATGAAGGCGCTGACCTGGCGGGGCGAGGTCAAGAAGGGCGAGGACTACGAGGTCGAGGAGATCCCGGCCGACCTCGCCGACAAGGCCGCGGAGTACCGCGACAAGCTGATCGAGGCCGTCGCGGAGACCGACGACGCCCTGATGGAGAAGTACTTCGGCGGCGAGGAGCTGTCCGAGGCCGACATCAAGGCCGGCATCCGCAAGCTGACCGTCGCCCGCGAGGCGTACCCGGTGCTGTGCGGTTCCGCGTTCAAGAACAAGGGCGTGCAGCCCATGCTCGACGCGGTGATCGACTACCTGCCGTCGCCGCTGGACGTCCCGGCCGTCGAGGGCACCCTCACCGACGGTGAGACCCCGGCGTCGCGCAAGCCGTCGGTCGACGAGCCGTTCGCGGCTCTGGCGTTCAAGATCGCCGCGCACCCGTTCTTCGGCAAGCTGACCTACGTCCGGGTGTACTCGGGCAAGGTCGCCGCCGGCGCGCAGGTCATCAACTCGACCAAGGAGCGCAAGGAGCGCATCGGGAAGCTCTTCCAGATGCACTCCAACAAGGAGAACCCGGTCGACGAGGCCCAGGCCGGCCACATCTACGCGGTCATCGGCCTGAAGGACACCACGACCGGTGACACCCTGTGCGACCCGCAGAACCCGATCGTGCTCGAGTCGATGACCTTCCCGGAGCCGGTCATCAAGGTGGCCATCGAGCCCAAGACGAAGGCCGACCAGGAGAAGCTGTCGACCGCGATCCAGAAGCTGGCCGAGGAGGACCCCACCTTCCAGGTCCAGCTGGACGAGGAGACCGGTCAGACGATCATCGCGGGCATGGGCGAGCTGCACCTCGAGGTGCTGGTCAACCGCATGAAGTCCGACTACAAGGTCGAGGCGAACATCGGTAAGCCGCAGGTCGCCTACCGCGAGACGATCCGCCGCACGGTCGAGAAGCACGAGTACACGCACAAGAAGCAGACCGGTGGTTCCGGTCAGTTCGCGCGCGTGATCATCAAGCTGGAGCCGCTGTCCACCGGTGACGGCGCCCTCTACGAGTTCGACAACAAGGTCACCGGTGGCCGCGTGCCGCGGGAGTACATCCCGTCGGTGGACGCCGGTGCCCAGGACGCCATGCAGTACGGTGTCCTCGCCGGTTACCCGCTGGTCGGGCTGAAGGTGACCCTGTTGGACGGCGCTTACCACGAGGTCGACTCGTCGGAAATGGCCTTCAAGATCGCCGGTTCGATGGCGCTCAAGGAGGCCGCGCGCCAGGCCAGCCCGGTTCTGCTGGAGCCGGTCATGGCTGTCGAGGTGACCACCCCCGAGGACTACATGGGTGACGTCATCGGCGACCTCAACTCGCGCCGTGGCCAGATCCAGGCCATGGACGAGCGGGCAGGCACCCGGGTCGTGAAGGCACTGGTTCCGCTGTCCGAGATGTTCGGGTACGTCGGCGACCTGCGGTCTCGTACCCAGGGTCGGGCGAACTACTCGATGACGTTCGACTCCTACGCCGAGGTTCCGTCGAACGTCGCGAAGGAGATCATCGCGAAGGCGACGGGGGAGTAACACCCCGCAGCACCCAACGCGGGCGCGCACAGGGGCCTCCCCTAGGGTCCGCACAACCGACCAGATTGAGTCGCCGTTCGGCTGCCACGCCGTCCGGTGAAGCAAAGCAAGAGTCCAGGAGGACATTCCAGTGGCGAAGGCGAAGTTCGAGCGGAGCAAGCCGCACGTCAACATCGGGACCATCGGTCACGTCGACCACGGCAAGACCACGCTGACCGCGGCGATCACCAAGGTTCTGCACGACAAGTACCCGGAGCTCAACGAGTCCCGGGCGTTCGACCAGATCGACAACGCGCCGGAAGAGAAGCAGCGCGGTATCACGATCAACATCTCGCACGTCGAGTACCAGACCGAGAAGCGCCACTACGCCCACGTGGACGCCCCCGGTCACGCGGACTACATCAAGAACATGATCACCGGTGCCGCCCAGATGGACGGCGCGATCCTGGTGGTCGCCGCGACCGACGGCCCGATGCCGCAGACCCGTGAGCACGTGCTGCTCGCCCGCCAGGTTGGTGTGCCCTACATCGTCGTGGCGCTGAACAAGGCCGACATGGTCGACGACGAGGAGATCCTCGAGCTGGTCGAGCTGGAGGTCCGCGAGCTGCTGTCCTCGCAGGAGTTCCCCGGCGACGACGCCCCGGTGGTCAAGGTCTCCGGCCTGAAGGCCCTCGAGGGCGACCCGAAGTGGTCGGAGTCGGTTCTGGAGCTCATGCAGGCCGTCGACGACAACGTGCCGGACCCGGTGCGTGACCTCGACAAGCCGTTCCTGATGCCGATCGAGGACGTCTTCACCATCACCGGCCGCGGCACCGTCGTGACCGGTCGCGTGGAGCGCGGCCAGATCAACGTCAACGAAGAGGTCGAGATCGTCGGCATCAAGGAGAAGTCGCAGAAGACGACTGTCACCGGTGTCGAGATGTTCCGCAAGCTGCTCGACTCGGGCCAGGCCGGTGACAACGTCGGTCTGCTGCTGCGTGGTATCAAGCGCGAGGACGTCGAGCGCGGCCAGGTCGTCGTGAAGCCCGGCACCACGACTCCGCACACGGAGTTCGAGGGTTCGGTCTACATCCTGTCCAAGGACGAGGGTGGCCGACACACGCCGTTCTTCAACAACTACCGCCCGCAGTTCTACTTCCGGACGACCGACGTGACCGGCGTCGTGACCCTCCCCGAGGGCACCGAGATGGTCATGCCGGGTGACAACACCGAGATCAAGGTGTCGCTCATCCAGCCGGTCGCCATGGACGAGGGTCTGCGGTTCGCCATCCGCGAGGGTGGCCGGACCGTCGGCGCGGGCCAGGTCACCAAGATCATCAAGTGATTTCGTACCGGCCCCGGGGCGCTATAGCACCCCGGGGCCGGGTTGCGAAAGCACGTGTGCGACACTAGTTGAGTTGCTCGTTGCGGGGCGGCCGATATCTGCAGAGAAATCGGCCGCCCCGGCGCGAGTGGCCTTGGTCCGTGGGTTTCTCCAAGGGGGAGACCGCGGGCGCGTCAGATGGCCGGCACGGCCGTCTCGCGGTGAAGACCAACCGGCACGACGACGATCCTCCTGCGGGATCAGTCTGCGCAGCGGGCGCGACACGCCCGACCGCGTGGATCGGACGCGAGGGCGTTGACGTGCGGAAACCGGCGCGAAAGCGCGGGTAGAGATAGCGGCACAAGACGAAGGAACGAGCTGCGACCATGGCGGGACAGAAGATCCGCATCAGGCTCAAGGCCTACGACCACGAGGCGATCGATGCCAGCGCGCGCAAGATCGTCGAGACGGTGACGCGCACCGGCGCCTCGGTCGTCGGACCTGTGCCGCTGCCCACCGAGAAGAACGTTTACTGCGTCATCCGCTCGCCGCACAAGTACAAGGACTCGCGCGAGCACTTCGAGATGCGCACGCACAAGCGGCTGATCGACATCCTCGACCCGACGCCGAAGACGGTCGACGCGCTCATGCGCATCGACCTCCCGGCGAGCGTCGACGTCAACATCCAGTAAGCGTTGGGCGAGCGGCGGAGATAAGAGACTCATGTCTGACAGGCAAGTAAAGGGCATCCTGGGCACCAAGCTCGGCATGACCCAGGTCTTCGGCGAGGACAACCGGATCGTCCCGGTGACCGTCGTCCAGGCCGGGCCGAACGTGGTGACCCAGATCCGTACCCAGGACAACGACGGCTACCAGGCCGTGCAGCTGGCGTTCGGCGCCGTGGACCCGCGCAAGGTCAACAAGCCGGAGACCGGCCACTTCCAGAAGGCGGGCGTGACCCCGCGGCGGTACCTCGCCGAGCTGCGCACGACCGACGTCGACAGCTACGAGGTGGGCCAGGAGATCACCGCCGAGGTGTTCCCCGCGGGCTCCCGCGTCGACGTCACGGGCACCAGCAAGGGCAAGGGCTACGCCGGTGTCATGAAGCGCCACGGCTTCAAGGGCCAGGGCGCCAGCCACGGTAACCAGGCCAAGCACCGCGCCCCCGGTTCGATCGGTGGCTGCGCCACCCCGGGCCGTGTGTTCAAGGGCCTGCGGATGGCCGGCCGCATGGGTGGCGCCAAGGTCACGACCCAGGGCCTGACGATCCACGACGTGCGCGCCGAAGATGGCCTGCTGCTGATCAAGGGCGCCGTCCCCGGTCCCAAGGGCGGCCTCGTCTTCGTCAAGACCGCCGCGAAGGGTGGTGCGACCGCATGACCACGATCGAATTGAAAGACCCGGCCGGCGGCGGCAGCGTCTCCGGTGGCACCGTCGAGCTCCCCGCGGAGATCTTCGACGTCCAGGCCAACGTGCCGCTGATGCACCAGGTCGTGGTGGCCCAGCAGGCCGCCGCGCGCCAGGGCACGCACGACACGAAGACCCGCGGCGAGGTCTCCGGCGGCGGCAAGAAGCCGTACCGCCAGAAGGGCACCGGCCGCGCCCGCCAGGGTTCGACCCGCGCCCCGCAGTTCGCCGGCGGTGGCACCGTCCACGGCCCCACGCCGCGCGACTACACGCAGCGCACCCCGAAGAAGATGAAGGCCGCCGCCCTCCGCGGTGCCCTCTCCGACCGGGCGCGCGCCGGCCAGGTGCACGTCATCACCGAGCTGGTGTCGGGTGAGAAGCCCAACACCAAGGAGGCGAAGAAGGCCCTCGCTGCCGTGACCCAGGCCAAGCGCCTGCTGGTCGTGCTGCACCGCGAGGACGAGCAGGGCTGGCTGTCCGCCCGCAACCTGCCGAACGTGCACCTGATCAACCCCGACCAGCTCAACACCTACGACGTGCTGGTCAACGACGACGTGGTGTTCACCAAGGCCGCGTACGACGCCTTCATCGCCGGCCCGGTCAAGGGCAAGGCGGCCAAGGCTTCCGCTCGGGCCAGTGAGGTTGAAGGGAGTGAAGCGCAGTGAGCAGCGTCGCCATCCCGGACCCTCGTGACATCGTGCTCGCGCCGGTGATCTCCGAGAAGTCCTACGGGCTCCTCGAGGACCACAAGTACACGTTCGAGGTCCGGCCGGACGCCAACAAGACGCAGATCAAGATCGCCGTCGAGCAGATCTTCGGCGTCAAGGTGGTCAGCGTGAACACGCTGAACCGGCAGGGCAAGCGCAAGCGGACCCGCTACGGCTTCGGCAAGCGCAAGGCCGTCAAGCGCGCCGTCGTGACGCTGTCCGCCGAGAGCAAGCCGATCGAGATCTTCGGCGGACCCGCCGCGTAAGGGACGGAAGCTGTCATGGGTATTCGTAAGTACAAGCCGACCACCCCGGGCCGCCGTGGCTCGAGCGTGTCGGACTTCGCCGAGATCACCCGGTCGGAGCCGGAGAAGTCGCTGCTTCGCCCGCTGAGCAAGAGCGGCGGCCGCAACTCCTCGGGCAAGATCACCACCCGCCACAAGGGTGGCGGCCACAAGCGGGCCTACCGGGTCATCGACTTCCGGCGCAACGACAAGGACGGCATCCCGGCCAAGGTCGCGCACATCGAGTACGACCCCAACCGGTCCGCCCGCATCGCGCTGCTGCACTACGCCGACGGCGAGAAGCGCTACATCATCGCGCCGGACAAGCTGAAGCAGGGCGACAAGGTCGAAGCCGGCCCGCGCGCCGACATCAAGCCGGGCAACAACCTGCCGCTGCGCAACATCCCGGTCGGCACCGTGGTGCACGCGATCGAGCTCCGCCCCGGCGGCGGCGCGAAGATCGCCCGCTCGGCCGGCGCCCGCGTGCAGCTGGTGGCCAAGGACGGCCCGTACGCCCAGCTGCGGATGCCCTCGGGCGAAATCCGCAACGTGGACGTGCGCAACCGCGCCACCGTCGGCGAGGTCGGCAACTCCGAGCACCAGAACATCAACTGGGGCAAGGCGGGCCGCAACCGCTGGCGTGGCAAGCGCCCGACCGTCCGGGGTGTCGTCATGAACCCGGTCGACCACCCGCACGGTGGTGGTGAGGGCAAGACCTCGGGTGGTCGCCACCCGGTCAACCCGAACGGCAAGCCGGAGGGCCGCACCCGCCGTCGCAAGCCGTCCGACGCATTGATCGTCCGCCGCCGGCGTACCGGCAAGAAGCGCTGAGCAGGGAGGTAAGACAACATGCCGCGTAGCCTGAAGAAGGGCCCGTTCGTGGACGACCACCTGCTCAAGAAGGTGGACGCGCTCAACGAGTCGGGCAAGAAGACGGTGATCAAGACCTGGTCCCGCCGGTCCACGATCATCCCGGACATGCTGGGTCACACCATCGCGGTGCACGACGGCCGCAAGCACGTGCCGGTGTTCGTCAGCGAGGCCATGGTCGGCCACAAGCTGGGTGAGTTCGCTCCGACGCGGACCTTCAAGGGTCACGTCAAGGATGACCGGAAGTCGCGCCGCCGCTGAGCGGGCACACGAGAGTTAGGGAAAGCAAGCGATGACAGCCCCAGAAACCGCTCCGGCCCAGGTGGCCGTGGCGCGGGCTCGCTTCGTCCGGGACTCGCCGACGAAGGTGCGCCGGGTGATCGAGCTCATCAAGGGTCTTAGCGCCGCCGAAGCCCTCGCCGTGCTCCGGTTCTCGCCGTACGCGGCGAGCCAGCCGGTGGCGAAGGTGCTCGCCAGCGCCGTGGCCAACGCCGAGAACAACCTCAACCTGGACCCGGACACGCTGTTCGTGAAGAACGCGTACGCCGACGAGGGACCGACCCTCAAGCGCATCCAGCCGCGCGCCCAGGGCCGTGCGTACCGGATCCGCAAGCGGACCAGCCACATCACCGTCGAGGTGGAGTCGCGTCCCGAGGCCAAGAAGAGCGGTAAGAAGAAGGCAGGTGGCCGCTAGTGGGCCAGAAGATCAACCCGCACGGCTTCCGGCTGGGAATCACCACCGACTGGAAGTCGCGCTGGTACGCCGACAAGCAGTACGCGGAGTACGTGGCCGAGGACGTCAAGATCCGCAAGCTGCTCTCCACCGGCATGGAGCGCGCCGGCATCTCCAAGGTCGAGATCGAGCGCACCCGTGACCGCGTGCGCGTCGACATCCACACCGCGCGCCCGGGCATCGTGATCGGCCGCCGCGGCGCGGAGGCCGACCGGATCCGCGGCTCGCTGGAGAAGCTGACCGGCAAGCAGGTGCAGCTGAACATCCTCGAGGTGAAGAACCCCGAGGCCGACGCCCAGCTCGTCGCGCAGGGCGTCGCCGAGCAGCTGTCCAACCGCGTGGCGTTCCGCCGCGCGATGCGCAAGGCGATCCAGACGACCATGCGTTCGTCGCAGGTCAAGGGCATCCGCGTGCAGTGCAGCGGCCGTCTCGGCGGTGCCGAGATGTCGCGGTCGGAGCACTACCGCGACGGCCGGGTCCCGCTGCACACGCTGCGCGCGGACATCGACTACGGCTTCTTCGAGGCCCGCACCACCTTCGGCCGCATCGGCGTGAAGGTGTGGATCTACAAGGGCGACCTGGTCGGCGGCCTCAAGGCCAAGGCCGAGCGGGACGCCGCGGCCGCCAACGAGCGTCCGCGCCGGGAGCGTCCGTCGCGCCCGCGCCGGTCCGGCGCCCAGGGCACGACGCCGACCTCGACCGAAGCCGGCCGCGCCGCTGCCGCCGCGAAGGCCGACACGGATGTCGCGACCAGCGAGGCGCCCGCGCAGGGCTCGCCGGACGCGGCCGAGAAGACGGAGGGCTGAGGCGTGCTCGTCCCACGCAAGGTCAAGCACCGCAAGCAGCACTCGCCGAAGCGCGCCGGTGCCGCCAAGGGCGGCACGAAGGTCACCTTCGGTGAGTACGGCATCCAGGCGCTTGAGCACCACTACGTGACCAACCGGCAGATCGAGTCCGCTCGTATCGCCATCACCCGGCACATCAAGCGTGGCGGCAAGGTGTGGATCAACATCTTCCCGGACCGCCCGCTCACCAAGAAGCCGGCCGAAACCCGCATGGGTTCCGGTAAGGGCTCGCCCGAGTGGTGGGTCGCGAACGTCAAGCCGGGCCGCGTCATGTTCGAGCTGAGCTTCCCGAACGAGGCCCAGGCTCGGGAGGCGCTGCGCCGCGCGATCCACAAGCTGCCCATGAAGTGCCGCATCGTGACCCGTGAAGGTGGTGAGTTCTGATGGCGCAGGCTGGTGTCGCCGCCGCAGAGCTGCGTGAGCTCACCAACGAGGAGCTCGTGCTGCGCCTGAAGGAGGCCAAGGAGGAGCTGTTCAACCTCCGCTTCCAGATGGCTACCGGGCAGCTGGACAACAACCGCCGCCTCCGCACCGTCCGTGCCGACATCGCTCGGATCTACACGGTCATGCGGGAGCGCGAGCTCGGTCTGTCCGTTTCCCCCGACGCCGAGAATGAAGAAGGTGCTGCCTGATGAGTGAGCAGACCCCAGAGCTCGCGGGCACGGACCAGAGCGCTGTGTTTTCCGCGACCGATCGCAACTACCGCAAGGTCCGTGAGGGCTACGTCGTCTCGGACAAGATGGACAAGACGATCGTGGTCGAGCTCGAGGACCGCAAGAAGCACCGCCGGTACGGCAAGGTCCTGCGCACCACCAGCAAGGTGAAGGCGCACGACGAGGAGAACACCGCCGGTATCGGTGACCGCGTGATCCTCATGGAGACCCGCCCGACCTCGGCCACCAAGCGGTGGCGGCTCGTGCGGATCGTGGAGAAGGCCAAGTAATCGGAGGCCCATCTCGGGCCTCCTCCGTTCCGCCAGGCTCAGTCAGCTGAGAACCGGCGCGACATACAGGAGTTGACGTGATCCAGCAGGAGTCGCGGCTGCGAGTCGCCGACAACACGGGTGCCAAGGAGATCCTCTGCATCCGCGTGCTCGGTGGCTCGGGACGGCGCTACGCGGGTATCGGCGACATCATCGTCGCCACCGTCAAGGACGCCATCCCGGCTGCCGGGGTGAAGAAGGGTGACGTGGTCAAGGCCGTCGTCGTCCGCACGACGAAGGAGCGGCGTCGCCCGGACGGCTCCTACATCAAGTTCGACGAGAACGCCGCGGTGCTCATCAAGAACGACAACGAGCCGCGTGGCACCCGCATCTTCGGACCGGTCGGCCGCGAGCTGCGTGACCGCAAGTTCATGAAGATCATCTCGCTGGCGCCGGAGGTGCTCTGATGAAGGTGAAGAAGGGCGACACGGTCGTCGTCATCGCCGGCAAGGACAAGGGCGCCAAGGGCAAGGTCATCAAGGCCTACCCGGAGCGTCAGCGGGTGCTGGTCGAGGGCGTGAACCGGATCAAGAAGCACACCCGGATCTCGCAGACCCAGCGCGGCGCGCAGTCCGGCGGCATCGTGACCCAGGAGGCCCCGATCCACGTGTCGAACGTGATGGTCGTGGACTCCGACGGCAAGCCGACCCGCGTGGGTTACCGCATCGGCGAGGACGGCAAGAAGGTTCGCATCTCGCGCCGGACCGGTAAGGACATCTGATGACGACCGCAGAGAAGATCGTGCCGCGGTTGAAGACGCGGTACCGCGAAGAGATCAAGGGCGAGCTCCGCAGCGAGTTCGGCTACGAGAACGTCCACCAGATCCCGGGCGTGGTCAAGGTCGTCGTCAACATGGGTGTCGGCGACGCCGCGCGGGACAGCAAGCTGATCGACGGTGCGATCCGCGACCTCGCGGCCATCACCGGTCAGAAGCCCGAGGTGCGCCGGGCCCGCAAGTCCATCGCGCAGTTCAAGCTGCGTGAGGGCCAGCCGATCGGTGCGCGCGTGACCCTGCGCGGCGACCGCATGTGGGAGTTCCTGGACCGGCTGCTGACGATCGCGCTGCCGCGTATCCGTGACTTCCGCGGGCTGTCGGCCAAGCAGTTCGACGGCAACGGCAACTACACCTTCGGTCTCAACGAGCAGTCGATGTTCCACGAGATCGACCCGGACTCCATCGACCGCCCGCGCGGCATGGACGTCACCGTTGTCACCACCGCTACCACCGACGACGAGGGCCGCGCGCTGCTCCGCAAGCTCGGCTTCCCGTTCAAGGAGAACTGATGGCCAAGAAGGCTCTGATCGCCAAGGCGGCCCGCAAGCCGAAGTTCAAGGTGCGTGCCTACACGCGCTGCAACAGGTGCGGCCGGCCCCACTCGGTGTTCCGCAAGTTCGGACTGTGCCGGGTTTGCCTGCGCGAGATGGCGCACGCGGGCGAGCTGCCCGGTGTGTCCAAGTCCAGCTGGTAGGAACGACAGAAGCTCCCACTTCGCCACAGGCCCTCTGAGCAGGGGGAACCAGGCGAGAAAGGTTGAAGGTCACCATGACGATGACCGACCCCATCGCAGACTTCCTGACACGTCTGCGCAACGCCAACTCGGCGTACCACGACGAGGTCGTGGTGCCCCACTCGAAGCTCAAGGCGAACATCGCCGAGATCCTGAAGCGCGAGGGTTACATCTCGGGCTACCGGGACGAGCCGGGTGAGAAGCACAAGAACCTCATCGTGGAACTGAAGTACGGCCGCAACCGCGAGCGCAGCATCGCCGGTCTGCGCCGGGTGTCCAAGCCGGGTCTGCGGGTGTACGCCAAGTCGACCGAGCTGCCGAGCGTGCTGGGCGGGCTGGGCATCGCGATCATCTCGACGTCGGGCGGCCTTCAGACCGACCGGCAGGCCAAGCGCAACGGTGTGGGCGGGGAAGTCCTCGCCTACGTCTGGTAACGGAAGGGAGAGCAGGCATGTCGCGCATCGGTAAGCAGCCGATCACCGTCCCTTCCGGGGTCGAGGTGACCATCGACGGCCAGAACATCTCGGTGAAGGGGCCCAAGGGGACCCTTTCCCACACTGTCGCCGAGCCGATCAGGGTCGAGCGCGGTGAGGACGGTGCGCTGCTGGTGAAGCGCCCGGACGACGAGCGGGAGAGCCGTGCCCTGCACGGGCTGACCCGCACGCTGGTCAACAACCTGGTCGTGGGTGTCACCGAGGGTTACGAGAAGAAGCTCGAGATCCACGGTGTCGGTTACCGCGTCCAGGCCAAGGGCAGCGACCTCGAGTTCGCCCTCGGCTACAGCCACCCCGTGCTGATCGAGGCGCCGGAAGGCATCACCTTCAAGGTCGAGACCCCGACCCGGTTCTCGGTGTCCGGTATCGACAAGCAGAAGGTCGGCCAGATCGCCGCGGTGATCCGCCGGCTTCGCCGTCCGGACCCGTACAAGGGCAAGGGGCTGCGCTACGAGGGTGAGCGCATCCGTCGCAAGGTCGGAAAGACGGGTAAGTAGTGATGAGCGAAACGCAGAGCACATTGACGGCTCAGCCGTCGACGAAGAAGCGGAAGCCGGTCGGCAAGGACATCTCGACCCGGCGCCGCGTCGCGAAGGCGCGCCGTCACTTCCGGCTTCGCAAGAAGGTCGGCGGGACCGCTGCGCGGCCCCGGCTGGTCATCCACCGGTCCTCGCGGCACATCACGGTCCAGGTGATCGACGACGTGGCCGGGCACACCCTGGCCTCGGCGTCGAGCCTCGAGGCCGACGTGCGTGCGCTCGAGGGCGACAAGAAGGCCAAGGCCGCCAAGGTCGGCGAGCTCGTGGCCGCCCGCGCGAAGGGTGCGGGCATCTCCAGCGTCGTGTTCGACCGCGGTGGCAACCGCTACCACGGCCGGATCGCCGCGCTGGCCGACGCCGCTCGCGAGGCGGGGTTGGAGTTCTGAGAACCATGCACATGCTCGCGAATGGAAGGAAAGCCTGATGCCGGGACGTACACGGCAGTCCGGTGGGCAGGGCGGTCCGGGCGGCAACGACCGCGACCGTCGTGACCGCCGCGACCGTCGCGACGGTGGCCGTGGCGGGGCCGGCCAGGAGAAGACCCCGCACCTCGAGCGCGTCGTCGCGATCAACCGCGTCGCCAAGGTCGTGAAGGGTGGTCGTCGCTTCAGCTTCACCGCCCTCGTGGTCGTGGGTGACGGCGACGGTCAGGTCGGCGTCGGCTACGGCAAGGCCAAGGAAGTTCCCGCGGCCATCGCCAAGGGCGTCGAGGAAGCGAAGAAGAACTTCTTCCGCGTGCCCCGGATCGCCGGCACCATCCCGCACCCGATCCAGGGTGAGGAGGCCGCCGGTGTGGTCCTGCTCCGCCCGGCCAGCGCCGGTACCGGTGTCATCGCCGGTGGCCCGGTGCGTGCGGTGCTGGAGTGCGCGGGCGTGCACGACGTGCTGTCGAAGTCGCTCGGCTCCGACAACGCGATCAACATCGTGCACGCGACGGTGGCGGCCCTGAAGGGTCTCCAGCGCCCGGAGGAGGTGGCGGCTCGTCGCGGTCTGCCGCTCGAGGACGTCGCCCCGGCCCGGATGCTGCGTCAGCGCGCGGGACAGGGGGTCTGACATGGCTCAGCTCAAGGTGACCCAGGTCAAGAGCAAGATCGGCACCAAGCACAACCACCGGGAGTCCCTGCGGACCCTCGGGCTGCGCAAGATCCGGCAGTCCGTGGTGCGCGAGGACACCCCGGAGGTCCGCGGTCTGATCCACACCGTCCGCCACCTCGTGACTGTTGAGGAGGTCCAGGCATGACGGCCATCAAGATCCACCACCTGCGCCCGGCCCCGGGCTCGAAGCGGGAGAAGATCCGCGTCGGTCGTGGTGAGGGTTCGAAGGGCAAGACCGCCGGTCGCGGTACGAAGGGCACCAAGGCCCGGAAGAACGTGCCCGCCGGGTTCGAGGGTGGGCAGATGCCCATCCACATGCGGCTGCCGAAGCTGCGTGGGTTCAAGAACCGCTTCCGCACCGAATACCAGCCGGTGAACGTCGGTGACATCGCCCGGGCCTTCCCGGACGGTGGCGACGTCACCAAGGAGCAGCTGGTCGCGCGCGGGCTGGTCCGCAAGAACGAGCTCGTGAAGGTCCTCGGCAACGGTGACCTGAACGGCGTGAAGCTGAACGTCACCGCCGACAAGTTCTCCTCGTCCGCGAAGGAGAAGCTCGAGGCGGCGGGCGGCTCGGCCACCGAGCTCTGACCTGTTCGACGGGCACGGCCCGCCGGTCTTCGTGACCGGCGGGCCGTTCCTTTTGTCCGGCCCGGGTGTCACCATCGGATGATGTCGGTTCCGGGGCCACCCGTGGTTCGTCCACCGGCGCCGAGCGGCCGCCAGGGCGGCCGGGTCGCCGGGGCGGTGCTGGCGCTGCTGGCCGCCGCCTCGGCGGTGACGGGTTCGCTCCTGCCGTTGTTCCAGGGTTCGCTGCTGTTCCAGGGTGAGACCCAGTTGACGATCGCGGTGACCGGGTGGGGGTTGTCCGCGGAGACGGTCCGGCCCGGTGTGCCGGCCGGCACGTTCGGCAGCCCGGTGCGGAACGGGTACCCGCTGGCCGTGGCCGGGCTGCTGCTGCTCGTCGCGGCCGTGGTGGGGCTGGCGGCGGCGCGGCGGGCATCGCCGCCCGGCCGGAAGTTCGCCGCGGCGCTGCTGACGGCGGTGGGATCGGCGTTCCTGATGGCGACGGCCCTGGGGATCGCCCTGCAGGGGGTCAGCCTGCACGAGAGCTTCCGGCCGACGGGCGCGGCCGCCGGGATCGGTGGTTTCGCGACGGCGGACAGCTTCGGGCTCGGGTTCTGGCTCGTCGGGGGAGCTGCGGTGGCGAGCATCGCGTCGGCGGTCCTGGCCGCGCTCCGCCGCGCGCCCCGGTCCGACGTGACCACTCCGCGGTACGGCGTTCCGTTGCCGCAGGGGCACCAGCCGCCGTTCGCCGCGCCGCCCCAGTGGCCCACGGCCGACCCGTACCGGCGCGCCCCGCAGCCGCCCGGCGGCGGGGGCTACCAGCACTATCCGCCGTCGCCCGGGTTCCCCCACGGCGACCGGTAGCCGCCGGGGCGGTGTTCCGCGGCCGGAACCGGCTCGCGCCGTTCAGCCACCGCCCGCGTCCGCGGGAAGCCGTCCTGCTCCGGATGGCCGGAGCGCCGGCCGTGCCACCGCATAACACGGCCTACCTCACAGGCCTGCAACGCCCGGCTGTTAGAGTCGGACGAACGCGCTGCGGGGTAATTCGTGCCCCGGAGCGCTGCTGGCTTGCCAGCGACATGGTGTTCCTGCCGGCCCCTGTGCCGGCCAAGCCGATCGCCGGTGACACCCACCGGCGACGCCGAGGAGGTCCCCCGCGTGCTCAGCGCCTTTCGCTCGGCTCTCGCCACGCCGGACCTGCGCAAGAAGATCCTGTTCACGCTGTTGATCGTGGCCGTCTACCGGATCGGTGCGGTCACGCCGGCGCCCGGGGTCTCCTATCCCAATGTGCAGGCTTGCCAGGCCGGTGCCGACCAGTCGGGCATCTACTCCCTGCTGAACCTGTTCAGCGGCGGGGCGCTCCTGCAGCTGTCGATCTTCTCGACCGGCATCATGCCGTACATCACGGCCAGCATCATCATCCAGCTGCTCACCGTCGTCATCCCGCGGTTCGAGGAGCTGAAGAAGGAAGGCCAGGCCGGCCAGAACAAGCTGACGCAGTACACCCGGTACCTCACCATTGCGCTGGCGATCCTGCAGGCGACCGGTGTCGTGGCGCTCGCCGACCGCCGCCTGCTGTTCCCCTCGTGCGAGCAGGCGATCATCCCGGACAACAGCATCTTCTCGCTGGCGCTCATCGTCGTCACGATGACGGCGGGTACCGCGGTCATGATGTGGCTGGGCGAGCTCATCACCGAGCGCGGCGTCGGCAACGGCATGTCGGTGCTGATCTTCCTGAACATCGCGGCCCGGATCCCCGCCGAGGGTGGCGCCATCCTCAGCGGCCAGGGCGGCATCGTGTTCGCGCTGGTGTGCGTGTTCGGCCTGGTGATCATCGCCAGCGTCATCTTCGTCGAGCAGGGCCAGCGCCGGATCCCGGTGCAGTACGCCAAGCGGATGATCGGCCGCCGGATGTACGGCGGCACGTCGACCTACCTGCCGATCAAGGTGAACCAGGCCGGCGTCATCCCGGTCATCTTCGCTTCGTCCCTGCTGTACCTGCCCGACCTGATCAGCCGGCTGTTCGGTGACCCGACGAGCGGGTCGGGCTGGCAGGCGTTCGTGAAGACCTACCTGGTCAGCCAGTCCAACTGGGTGCACATCCTGTTGTACTTCGCGCTGATCATCTTCTTCACGTACTTCTACATCACCATCACGTTCAACGTGGACGAGCGCGCGGAGGAGATGAAGAAGTTCGGCGGCTTCATCCCGGGCATCCGGCCCGGCAGGCCGACCGCCGAATACCTGAGCTTCGTGCTCAGCCGGATCACCTTCCCCGGGTCGCTCTACCTCGGCATCATCGCGATCCTGCCGAACTTCTTCCTGTCGATCACGCAGGAGGGCAACAACCAGAACTTCCCGTTCGGCGGTACCGCCGTGCTGATCATGGTCGGCGTCGGACTGGACACGGTGAAGCAGATCGAAAGCCAGCTGATGCAGCGGAATTACGAAGGGTTCTTGCGATGACGCGCCTGGTTCTTGTCGGCCCGCCCGGAGCAGGAAAGGGAACTCAGGCGGTAGCGCTGTCGCAGCGGCTCTCCATCCCGCACATCTCCACCGGTGACCTCTTCCGCGCCCACGTCGCGGAGCAGACGCCGCTGGGCGAGGAGGCGAAGCGCTACCTCGACTCCGGCGAGCTGGTCCCGGACAGCGTCACCAACGAGATGGTCCGCGAGCGCCTGGCCGAGTCCGACGTCAAGGCCGGCTTCCTGCTGGACGGATTCCCGCGCAACGCCAAGCAGGCCGAGGTCCTCGGCGAGATGCTGGCGGAGTCGGGCAGCGAGCTCGACGCCGTGATCCAGCTGGACGTGCCGGAGGACGTGCTGGTCGAGCGCCTGCTCGGCCGCGGCCGCACGGACGACACCGAAGAGGTCATCCGTCGGCGGCAGCAGGTCTACCAGTCGGAGACCGCCCCGCTGCTCGACTACTACCGGGACATCCTGGTCAAGGTGGACGGCGTCGGCGAGGTCGACGAGGTGTCCTCGCGGATCGTGAACGCCCTCGACGCGCGCGCGTGAACCTGGTGCCTTCCGTGCTCCGCCGCCACCGCGGCATCGAGATCAAGACGCCGGGCGAGCTCGACGCGATGCGGGCCGCCGGGATCGTGGTGGCCCGCACCCTCGCGGCGGTCGCCGAGGCCGCCAAGCCCGGCGTCAGCACGGCCGACCTCGACGAGATCGCCGAGCAAACCATCCGGGCGGCCGGGGCGGTGCCCTCGTTCAAGGGCTACCACGGCTTCCCGGCCTCCATTTGCGCCTCCGTGAACGAGCAGATCGTGCACGGCATCCCCGCCTCGTCGACGGTGCTCGCCGACGGGGACCTGCTGTCCGTGGACTGCGGCGCCATCCTCGACGGCTGGCACGGCGACTCCGCCGTGACCCTGGCGATCGGCACCGTCGCACCGGCCGACCAGGCCCTCTCCGCGGCCACCCGCGCGGCGATGCTCGCCGGTATCGAGGCCGCGGTGCCCGGCGCACGGCTCACCGACATCTCGCACGCGGTGCAGACCTCGGCGGAGACGTCGGCCGCCGCCGACGGCATCGACTACGGCCAGATCGTCGAGTACGGCGGGCACGGCATCGGCACCGAGATGCACATGGAGCCGTTCCTGCCGAACGTCGGCAAGCCCGGCAAGGGGCCGCGGCTCAAGCCCGGCATGGCCCTGGCGATCGAGCCGATGCTGACCGGCGGCAGCGCCGAGACGGTCGAGCTCGAGGACGGCTGGACCGTCGTGACCGCGGACGGCTCCCGTGCCGCCCACTGGGAGCACACCGTCGCGGTGACCGAGGACGGCCCCCGCGTCCTGACCCTCCCCGAAGACGCCTGACCTGCGGTTTCCTCCCGTCGCCCGCGGCGCGGGGTATCGTAGGGGTGACATCGCCTACCACATCCCACCCCGCCTCGCGAGGTGCGACACCGGCTGCGTACACTGTCTAGTCGGCGTACTCATCACGCCGGTTCCAACGTGCTCGTAAATGTTCGGGTTCTCAGGGGTCGGTGTGGCGTGTGCGCTTACACCGAGAGAAGCCGAACGCTCTCTACCAAGTCACGAAACGCGGAGGACATGGCTAAGAAAGACGGGGCCATCGAGGTCGAGGGTCGGGTCATCGAGCCACTCCCCAACGCGATGTTCCGAGTCGAGTTGGAGAACGGTCACAAGGTCCTGGCGCACATCAGCGGCAAGATGCGGCAGCACTACATCCGCATCCTCCCGGAGGACCGGGTTGTCGTCGAGTTGTCGCCGTACGACCTGTCTCGCGGGCGCATTGTCTACCGCTACAAGTGACACGGTGAGCAACGCATAAGGAAGCAGGAGACGTGAAGGTCCAGCCGAGCGTCAAGAAGATCTGCGACAAGTGCAAGGTGATCCGCCGCCACGGCCGGATCATGGTGATCTGCGAGAACCTGCGGCACAAGCAGCGGCAGGGCTGATCACCGCCTGCACACGCAGAGCGGACGGACAGCTGAACACCCTCCCCGCACCTGCCGGGTCGCGTGAGCGAACCGGCCGACCCCCGGACTCCAGGCCGGGGCCGGGACACCGGGCACGCAAGTGCACCGGACGACGTGCGAGTCGGTCCCGGAACCGGGCGGGGAGAACACCTGGAGCGACGAACACCGACAAGGAGCATCAAGCGCCATGGCACGACTCGCCGGCGTCGACCTCCCCCGCGAGAAGCGGTTGGAGATCGCGCTGACCTACATCTACGGCATCGGTCGTACCCGCTCGAAGGAGCTCATCGCGGCGACGTCGCTGAACCCGGACACCCGGGTCCGCGACCTCACCGACGACGACCTCGTCAAGCTGCGGGATCACATCGAAGAGAACTTCAAGGTCGAGGGTGACCTCCGCCGCGAGGTGCAGGCCGACATCCGTCGCAAGATCGAGATCGGCTGCTACGAGGGCCTGCGGTGGCGCCGCGGTCTGCCCGTCCGCGGTCAGCGGACCAAGACCAACGCCCGCACCCGCAAGGGTCCCAAGAAGACGGTCGCCGGCAAGAAGAAGGCTGGCAAGAAGTGAGCGTCCAGGGCAAGAAGGTCGTGCGGACCGGCGCCGGGCAGATGCGCCGCCGCAACAATTCGTGCGTCTCGCCGAAGGCCCTGTATGCCCGCCCGATGGCGCTTCGCCAGCTCTACACCGACGCCGGTTCGCTGATCCGGCGTGGCCAGCAGGAGGCCCGCGAGGCCGCCGCGGCCGCCGCACAGACCGAAAACTCGCGTTAGGCAGGAGACACCACCCACATGCCACCCAAGGCTCGCGCCGGGGCCAAGAAGGTCCGGCGGAAGGAAAAGAAGAACGTGGCCCACGGCCACGCGCACATCAAGAGCACGTTCAACAACACGATCGTGTCGATCACCGACCCGAACGGTGCCGTGATCTCGTGGGCCTCGTCCGGCCACGTCGGCTTCAAGGGCTCCCGCAAGTCCACCCCGTTCGCCGCCCAGATGGCCGCCGAGAACGCGGCCCGCAAGGCCGCCGAGCACGGGATGAAGAAGGTCGACGTGTTCGTCAAGGGCCCGGGTTCCGGCCGGGAGACGGCGATCCGCTCGCTGCAGGCCGCCGGTCTCGAGGTCGGCACCATCCAGGACGTGACCCCGCAGCCTCACAACGGCTGCCGCCCGCCCAAGCGGCGCCGGGTCTGAGGAACGGGGAGGAGTAACAACACATGGCTCGCTACACCGGCCCCGCGACTCGCATCTCGCGGCGCCTCAAGGTTGACCTCGTCGGCGGCGACCAGGCTTTCGAGCGCCGCCCGTACCCGCCCGGCCAGCACGGCCGCGGCCGGGTCAAGGAATCCGAGTACCTGCTCCAGCTGCAGGAGAAGCAGAAGGCGCGCTACACCTACGGTGTCCTGGAGCGGCAGTTCAGCCGCTACTACAAGGAGGCCGCGCGGCGCCCCGGCAAGACCGGTGAGAACCTGCTGCAGATCCTCGAGTCGCGCCTGGACAACGTCGTGTACCGGGCCGGTCTGGCCCGGACCCGCCGTCAGGCGCGTCAGCTGGTGGCGCACGGTCACTTCACCGTCAACGGCGTGAAGGTGACCATCCCCAGCTACCAGGTCGAGAAGTTCGACATCATCGACGTGCGGCCGAAGTCGCTCCAGATGCTGCCCTTCGTGGCCGCCAAGGAGTCCTTCGGCGACCGGCCGATCCCCGGCTGGCTGCAGGTCGTGCCGTCGAACCTGCGCATCCTGGTGCACCAGCTCCCCGAGCGGGCGCAGATCGACGTTCCGGTCCAGGAACAGCTGATCGTCGAGTACTACTCGAAGTGATCGGCAGCGGCGGCGCGCACCCGCGCGCCGCCGCTTCGCCATCCCTTTCGGCGTCATATGGCGGGCGCCGGCAGGAAAGGAAGAGAAGAAAGTGCTGATTTCCCAGCGACCGGCCCTCAGCGAGGAGCCGATCAACGAGACCCGGTCCCGGTTCACCATCGAGCCGCTGGAGCCCGGGTTCGGGTACACCCTCGGCAACTCGCTGCGGCGCACGCTGCTGTCGTCCATCCCGGGCGCGGCGGTCACCAGCATCCGCATCGACGGCGTGCTGCACGAGTTCACCACGGTCCCCGGGGTGAAGGAAGACGTCACCGACATCATCCTGAACCTCAAGGAACTGGTCGTCTCCTCCGAGGAGGACGAGCCGGTCACCATGTACCTGCGCAAGCAGGGCCCGGGTGAGGTCACCGCGGCGGACATCGTCCCGCCCGCCGGTGTCACCGTGCACAACCAGGATCTGCACATCGCCTCGCTGAACGGCAAGGGCAAGCTGGAGATCGAACTGGTCGTCGAGCGCGGCCGCGGTTACGTGCCTGCTCAGCAGAACAAGCAGGCGGGTGCCGAGATCGGCCGGATCCCGGTCGACTCGATCTACTCGCCGGTGCTGAAGGTCACCTACAAGGTCGAGGCGACCCGTGTCGAGCAGCGCACCGACTTCGACAAGCTGATTCTGGACGTCGAGACCAAGCCGTCGATCACCCCGCGCGACGCCGTCGCCTCCGCCGGCAAGACGCTGGTCGAGCTGTTCGGCCTGGCCCGGGAGCTCAACGTCGACGCCGAGGGCATCGAGATCGGGCCGTCGCCGCAGGAGGCGGACACCATCGCCGCCTACGCGATGCCGATCGAGGACCTGGACCTGACCGTCCGGTCGTACAACTGCCTCAAGCGCGAGGGCATCCACACGGTCGGCGAGCTGGTCTCGCGCAGCGAGGCCGACCTGCTCGACATCCGCAACTTCGGTGCGAAGTCGATCGACGAGGTCAAGATGAAGCTCGTCGGTCTCGGCCTCTCGCTGAAGGACAGCCCGCCCGGGTTCGACCCGACCGCGGCTGCCGCGTCCTACGAGGGCGGCGAGAGCTGGTCCGCCGAGGGTGTCGGCGGTCTGTCGGACAACGGCCACGACGACGGCCAGGACTACGCAGAGACGGAGCAGCTGTAAGGACGGCGGCCCGCCCCGCTCGGTGATGCGTGCGGGGCGGGCGCCGGCCTGAAAGCGGCCGGATTTACGAGGAGAAGCAATGCCCACCCCCACGAAGGGCCCCCGTCTCGGTGGATCCGCGGCCCACGAGCGGCTGATGCTGGCGAACCTCGCCAGGTCGCTGTTCGAGCACGGCAAGATCACCACGACCGAGGCCAAGGCCCGCCGGATGCGGCCGCTCGCCGAGAAGCTGATCACCAAGGCGAAGCGCGGTGACCTGCACAACCGGCGGCAGATCCAGCGTGTGATCCGCGACAAGGACGTGGTTCACAAGCTGATCGCCGAGATCGGCCCGTTCTTCGCCGACCGCGAGGGCGGTTACACCCGGATCACCAAGACGCTGCCGCGCAAGGGCGACAACGCCCCGATGGCGGTCATCGAGCTGGTGTCCGAGAAGACCGTCACCTCGGAGGCCGAGAAGGCGCGCCGGACCAAGTTCGCCAAGGACTCGGCCGAGGCGTCGCCCGCGGCTGAGGAGAGCAAGGCCGAGGAGACCGCCGCGGAGGTGACCGACCAGGACGCCGAGGCGCCCGTGTCGGCCACGACCGAGGCGACCGCCGAACCGGCCGAGGGTGCCGCTGAGGAGACCCCGGCCGAGGACAAGAAGGACGAGTCCTGACGGCTGCGTTCGGTCCAGGCAACGAGCCCGCTGCTCCCTCTGGGGAGGGCGGGCTCGTTCGTCTGCGCCTGGACGTCAGCTACGAAGGCACGGCGTTCTCGGGCTGGGCCCGGCAGCCGGGGCGCCGGACGGTCCAGGGCCTGCTCGAGGACGCGCTCGCGAAGCAGCCGCCCGGTGCCGCGGTGCCGAAGCCGGTCGTCGTGGCGGGGCGCACGGATGCCGGGGTGCACGCCACCGGGCAGGTCGTGCACGTGGACGTGGTGCCGCTGTCCGCGCCGTCCGGACGCCTGGCCGTGGATGCCCGCGGTATCCCCGATCTCGAGCGCATGCGGCACCGGTGGAACCGGTTCCTGCCGGGGGATGTACGGGTGCTTGACGCGCGGGTGGCGCCGGCGGGATTCGACGCCCGGTTCTCCGCGATCCGGCGGCACTACCGGTACCGGGTGTCGGACGCGCCGTGGGGCGTCGACCCGTTGCACCGCTTCGACACGCTGGGGTGGGGACGACCGCTGTCGCTGACCGCGATGAACGAGGCGTCGGAGAAGCTGCTGGGCCTGCGCGATTTCGCCGCGTTCTGCAAGCAGCGCGCGGGTGGCACGACGATCCGCGAGTTGCAGCGGTTCGCCTGGCGGCGAATCAGCACGCACGTCGTGGAGGCGTCGGTGTCCGCCGATGCCTTCTGCCACTCGATGGTGCGCAGCCTGGTCGGCGCCATGCTCTTGGTGGGCGACGGGCGTCGGCCGGTGTCCTGGCCGGCCGAGCTGCTGAGCGGGGGAGTGCGGGACAGCGCGGTGGCCCCGGCACACGGGCTGACCCTGATCGGGGTCGACTACCCCGCGGACGAGGAGCTCGCGGCCCGCGCGGAACAGACCCGCAACATGCGCGCGGCCTCCGAGGCTTCCTAGGGTTATCCACAATCCACAGGAGTTGTCCACAGGTCGGAGCGTGCCTGTGGAGAGCTTTTGCCACCGCCACCACAAGAGTCCTCGCCCGACGATCAGCCTCCGGGATCAGCGAAAGCCGTCCGGCTCACCCGGCGCAGGTGCTTCGGCGGGCTCGGTGGGTCAGTCACCGCGGCGGACGGGGCCCAGGAGAGCCTGCTCCTTCGGTGTGGTGACCAGCCGCAGGGGGCGCCACAGGTTCTGGCCCAGTGCCACCACCTGGTCGTCCTTCAGCGTGGTCAGCTGGCGCATCATCTGCGGCGGTAGTCGCCAGATGCGGGCCGCCAGCTCGGCCTGCCCGACCGGCAGCCGTTGCATCAGCACCACGTCCGCGGCGTTGGCGATCGTCGTTGCCTGGGGGTGCAGGTACGGCAGCACGTACATCGTCGTGTGCCAGGGGGAGCGCGGCGGGAACAGGTCCTGCGGCGTCGGCCCGCCATCGGTGACCACCAGCAGGGGCGCGTCCTCGGACGGGCGCGGCAGCTCGACCGGGGACAGCCGGCGGATCGTCACCAGTGGCGACGGCCGTCCGTTCGGCTGGTTCCCGGCCGCCTTCGGCAGCACCTGCCACGCCGCGGGCCGTCCGGTCGCGATGGTCACCCACGCTCCGACGGCCACCGCCCGCAACGCGACCTGGCGCGCCAGGTAGAGACCGCCCACCAGCACGATCCGGGTGGGCGCGGCACGCAGGGCGGAGATCGTCAGCGGCTCGCCCTTGAGCCCGGAGCCGACCACGATCCCGCCGCGGTCGCCGGACGGGCTGATCGCGTCGAGCAGCGCCGGGTCGACGACGAACTCCGGCGCCACGCCGGTGTTCCGGCCCGGATCACGAAGCCGCAGGCTCATGCGGTGCCTCCCATCGGCATGGTGGCGGCGAGACCGCCGACCTGCACTCCCCGCAGTGGGGTGAGCGACACCCCGATGCGCTCGGCGAGGGCGGTCAGCCGCTCGTCGGCGGCGTCCAGTTCGCGCGGACTGCGCGCGCTCAGCCGTACCACGCCGCGCAGCCCGATCTTGCCCTCGTCGTCCGACGGTGACATGGACAGCGCCACCGTCGAGGACAGGGTCCGCACGCTGGTCAACGCGTTCAGCGTGGCCGTGACCCGGCCCTTCGGCCAGCCGGTGATCGCGTAGCTGGCGTGCCCGATGCCGGCCGCGGTCGCGCTGGTCCAGTTCTCCTTCAGGTTCACCGCCGACCCGCCGGCGACCGCCGCCGTCAACTCGGCGGCCGAGATCCCCGCCCGCAGCAGCTCGTCCGGGTTCAGCGGGCGCGTCGGCACCCCCTGCGACTCCAGGGCGTTGCGCACGCGGGACAACGCGCCGATCAGGGCACGGTGGGCACCGACCACACCGCCGCCGCGCTCCCGGATCGCCGTCGGGCAGCGCCGCGGGTCCAGCCGGATGGCGACCCACGTCGTGCGGCGCGCCGCCGCCGGGAGCGGCCCGAGGACCTCCAGGTAGGACGTGAGCGCGGGGGAGTCGGCGGGCAGCGCGGCGCTGCCCGGGTAGCAGTGCCAGATCATCTGGATGGAGTCCAGCACCACGCCCCGGTCCTCCAGGCACGGTGCCAGCGCCGACAGCGGCAGGCTCGGCGCGCCGCCGGCCTGGGTGATCAGCGCGGGCGCGGGCTCCACCAGCAGCACGGCGGTCCAGGTGCCCTCGTGCCAGGCGAGCCCGACCTCCTGCAGCTCGTGGTCCTTGCCGTGGGCGACCACGAGGTCGGGCACGACGAGCCGCAGCAGGCTGACGCGCACGTCGTCGGGTCCGGTGACGGACACCTCGCCCGGGGCGGTCTCGCGGGTGTCGGGCGAGGGCGGTGTGGCCACCCGGTCGTGGCCGCGGAACGAATAACGCAGCGTCAGTCCAACCCATTGGGTGAACCACTGACCGCGCCAGCGCAGCACCGCGACGATCAGGGCGGCGGCGAGCACCCCGACGCCGGCGTAGAGCAGCGACTGGTTGATGGCGACGAGGATCAGCCCGACCGCCAGGCCGATTTCGAGCACCACGAGGTTCGCCACCGGAACCGGCCCGAGCCGGGTGTTCCGGGCGCGGCGGCGAGCCGGGGGAGCGACCGGCGCCGGCGGCTCGGGCGGCGGCTGCGCGGGTGGTGGCCCGCCCGGTCCACCAGGTCCACCGGGTCCACCGGGTCCACCAGGTCCACCGGGTCCGCCGGGGCCACGACCGCCGGGGCCGCCTGGTCCACCAGGTCCTCCCGGGCCTCCAGGTCCTTGCGGGATGCGCGGTCCGGCGGGGCCGCCCGGTCGCCCCTGGTGCGGCGGCGGGCCCGGCGGACGACCTCCCGGCGGCGGCGGACCCGGAGGCCCACCCGGACGTGGCGGAGTGGTGACGGACATCCGCGCGTTCTTCCCCTCGTGCCTACAGCGATCCCGGCAAGCCGGTCGGCCGGGAACCTGACCCTAGCCGGAGATGGGAGAAACCCACACCGCCCCTGTTCCCGTACCGCTATCCTGCGGAACCGTACCGCGACTCGGGGAGCAGCAGGTCGAGAATGCCGTCAACACCGACAACGAAATCCCAGGTTCACGCCTACCAGTTCGTGCTGCGCCGGATGCAGTCCGCGCTGGTCCGGCGTGACTCGGTCATGCTCCACGATCCGATGCGGACACACGGCCGGGCGACGATCGTCGGCTTCCTCGTGGCGCTGCTCGGGATCGTCGGCTTCGCGATCTTCGGATTGATCAGCCCGAAACCGGCGGTGCCGGGTTCGGGCAACATCGTGATCGGTGAGGAGTCCGGCGCGATCTACGTCGTGACCGGAAACCCGAAGCAGCTCGTCCCGACGTTCAACCTGGCGTCGGCGCGCCTGCTGCTCATGGCGCAGCAGGGGCAGAACGGCGGTGCGGCGACCGCGGCGGTGCAGCCGTCGGTGGTTCCGGACGACCAGCTCAAGGACATCCCGCGCGGGCGGCTGACGGGCATTGTGGACGGTCCGCAGCTGCTGCCGACCACGTCGCAGCGGGTTTCCGACGACTGGGCGGTGTGCGACCGGCTGACCATCCGCTCCGACCTGCCCAGCCAGCTCGCGTTGCAGCAGGCCACGAACGCCACGACGGTGCTCGCCGGAGTGCCCAACCCCGGACGTGAGCTGGGCGGCAACGAGGCCGTCCTCGCCGTCGGCGACAACGGCAAGCCGTACCTGATCTACCGGCTGGAGCGGAACCCGAACCAGCCGAACGCGAACACCGTCCGGGCCGAGCTCGACCCGTCGCGCGCGGGCGTCTACACGGCACTCGGTCTGAACCCGCAGAACGCGCGGCGCATCTCGATCGGTCTGCTGAACGCCATCCCGCAGGTGACGCCGTTCACGCCGCCCGCGATCCCGGGCAAGGGCAGCGCGTCGCAGTTCCAGCCGCTCGGCACGGCCGGGCTCGCGGTGGGCGACGTGTTCGTCGTCTCGTTCTCCGACGGCACCCGCAGCAGCTACGTGGTGCTGCAGAACGGGATCCAGCGCGTCTCGCCCGCGGTCGCGGACCTGATCCGCTTCTCGGGCAGCTCGGCCGCGGCGCCCCGCCCCCAGGAGCTGCCGCCGAACACGATCACCGCGATCCGCCAGATCCAGTCCGGCGACGCCGACGCGCTCAAGGTCGACACCATGCCGAACACGATCCCGACGGTCCTGGACCCGACGCAGACGCCGGTGACGTGCCTGGGCTGGAACGTGGTGAACCCGGGCGATCCGACGACCGAGGACCAGCACACCGCCGTGTACATGGGCACGCAGCTCCCGGTCCCGGCCGACGCGAAACTCATCCAGATCGGACAGCCGAGCCCGGACGGCCTGAAGATCGACAACTTCTACCTGCCGCCGGGCCGCGGAGCCGTCGTCCGCTCGGCGACGTCGAAGCAGTCCTTCGCCACGGGACCGATCTCCCTGGTGACCGACCGCGGCCTGCGCTACGGAGTGCCCGACGCGAACACCGCGAACGCCCTGGGCCTGACCGACCCGCGGCCCGCCCCGGACGCCATCGTGCGCCTGCTGCCGACCGGCGCATCCCTCAACGTGCAGGACGCGCAGCGAAGCTACGACTCGGTCCCGGTCTCACCGGACGCGGGCAGCTTCCCCAGCCGGCAACAGCGAGCGGCGGGCAACTAGTCCACAAGCGACAACCGCGAGGCGCCCGCCGCGCAGGCTCCGGGAGGACACCCGGCTCACTGTGTTCGTGGTGCGCCTTCGCGGGTGCGGCGGATCGTCCGCATCACGAACATCACCACCAGCAGCACCACGAGGCCGCCGCCGGTGCCGGCCAGTGCGACGACCATCGGCGTCCAGTTCTTCGGTGACGCGTCGGGCAGCCCGGACGGCAGCTGCCGCGGCGCGTGCGCGGCCACGTTCTCCTCGGACGGCACGATCGCGGTGAGCGCCGCCACCGGGTTCACCACGCCGTAGCCGGTGAAGTTGTCCCGTCCGTCCTGCGCACCCGGGTGCTGCGCCGTCACCCGGATGCGGTTCATGATCTGCCGCGCCGAGAGCCCGGGGTACTGCGCGGCCACCAGCGCAGCGACCCCGGCCACGTACGGCGCCGCGAAGCTGGTGCCCTGGATCGGCATGGCCTTGTCGTTCTCGATCGTCTGGTTCGCCAGCTGGTTCGAACCCTTCGACGGGTCCAGCGAGATGATGTTGGTGCCCGGCGCGGCGACGCTCACCCACGGACCGTGCACCGAAAACGGTGCGACCCCACCGGTTTCGTCGATCGCCGCCACGGACAGGACGTCGTCGGAGAACCACGGCGGGGTCACGATCGACCGCGGCTCGTTCGGGTCGGCCTGGTCGTTCTGCGGGCACGTCTCGGAGGTGTTGCCCGCGGCAGCGACCACCACCACGTTCTGGTCCACGGCGTAGCGGACCGCCGCCTGCACGGCTCGTTCGCCGTCGGTGATCGTGCCGTCCGCCGGACGGCAGTTGTCCACCGACATGTTGATGACGTTGACGTGCAGGTTGACCGCTCGCACGATCGCCTGCGCGAGCGACGTCGTGGTGCCCGCGCCGTTGGCGTCGTTCTGCTGGCGGCCACCGGTCTGCTGCCCGCTGGTGCCGCCCGCGGTGTTCGGTTTGGCGTAGTTCTGGCTGGACTGCCGGATCGACACGATCGTGGCGTCCGGGGCGACGCCGGTGAACCCGATCTGGTCCTGCGGGGTCTGCGCGGCGATGATCCCGGCCACCTCGGTGCCGTGGCCGTCGCAGTCGTTCAGGCCGTTGTCGCCTGCCACGACGTAATCCCCGCCGCCCTCCAGCCGGGGGAGGTACGGGTGCCGCGTCACGCCGGTGTCGATCACGGCCACCCGGATCCCGCCGCCGGCGGAACCGGTCCTCGCCCGCGCGAGCTGCTGGGCCTCTTCGATCTGCAGGTACTGCTGACCCCACGGCTTCTCCCGCAGGACGACGTTCTTCTGCCCGAGATCGCGGGTCACGCACGCGTTCTTGGGCTGGTAGTCGAAGCCGTTGCGGCCGCCGTTGTCGGTCGGCAGGTAGCCGGCGACGAACGGGGGCGGCACGGCCCACGAACCACCGGAACCGGTGCCGTCCGTCTGCGCCTCGGCCGAACCGGTCCCCAGGACGCCGATCGACGCCGCCAGCAGGACGGTGACCGTCCGTCCGGGCGCCCCGAATCTCCGCACGCGAGTTCCCCCTCGGGTCATGCTCAGAACGAGATGTGCCGCAGCGTGGCGTAGAGGTCCATGACGGCCAGCGCGAGGGGCAGCACGGTCGCGATGCAGACGGCCTCGAAGATCTCGACGGTGCGGCGCAACGGCGGCGAGAACCGCTGGTTCGGGAACACCACGCCGGCCACCAGCGCACCCGCGCCGATGATGACCAGCACCCCGAACACCCACAGCAGCCGGCCCGCCGGGCTCTGCGTGCCCAGCCAGCCGATCAGGATGCCCGCGCCGGAGACGATGCCGGTGGTCAGCAACGCGACGGCCTGGCTGCCGTTGGCGTAGGAGCGGGCCCGCAGCAGCAGGACCATCGTCGCGACGGCGGCGGTCAGGATGCCCCACACGCCGGGCGCGGTGGCGGTGATGATCGCCGCGATCGCGGTCGCGCCGCCGCAACCGATCAGCAGCCCGGTCATGTACTTGTGCGCCACCGCCGTGCGGCGCTCGATCTCGGCGTAGTCGGGGAACGCGGTGTCTTCCTTGAGTTCCTCGGCGGTGCTGGGCACGTGCGGCAGCGGCAGTTTGGCCAGCCAGATCGTCGCGCGCGGCAGCAGGGAGATCAGCGCCAGCGCACCGGCCGCGGTGCCCGCGGCGATGCCCGGGGCCGGGTGGGCGATCAGGGTCGCGACGGTGAACGCGACCACCCCGATCACCCCGGCCGTGGCGGCGGCGATGAACGTCGTGATACCCGCACCCATGATCATGATCGCGACGGCGGCCAGGATCACCACCAGACCGCTGGCCAGGAGCAGGTTGGCGCGCACGGTCAGGCCGGGCACGGCGGAGAAGCCGGCGACGAACGCGAACGGCAGCCCGCCCGCGGCGGCGATCACCACACCGGTCGCCTCGGCCTGGTATGCCTTGGCCAGGGTCGCGCCGACGGCGAGGCACGCGATCGCGGCGACACCGGCGGTGAGCGCGGCGGCCAGGGCGTTCCCGCCGAACAGCGGGCCGCCCGTGAACAGCGCCACGGCCGCGGTGAACAGGGCCAGCCCGCCCGCGATGTGCCCGATGCGCCGTGCCGTTTCCTTGGTCCACGGCCGGAACGTGTCCGGCTGCGCGTCGGCGATCGCGTCGACCACGTCGTCGTACAGCGGCGGGGGCGGGTTGTCGTTGCGCTTGCGGAGCTGGAGCAGGTCACCGTCGACGATGCCGAGCGAGGCGAGCGTGCGGCTCGGGTCGAGCGGGGCGTCGCCCAGCTTGGCCAGCGCCCAGCCGCCGTGGCGGGCGCCACCGTCCGGGGAGGTTTCCCTGGCCATCTCGAGCAGCATCGGCATGAGGTCGGCGACCGCGACGTCGGCGGGCAGCGCCACGTCGATCCTGGTGCGGGGCGCGACCACCGTCACCCTGCTGAACACCGTCGTGCCCGTTGCCACCTGCCTGCCCCCTACCCGAGAGAATGCTGCGGGCTACTTATACCGAACGCCCTCGTCCGCGGCAGCCGCTGCCTGTGAATCCTGCCCGACGCGTGCCCGCGGATCGTTCCGGACTGTCGGTGGGCGGTCCTAGTATTACTGCACCTGGCTCTGCCACGGGGGTGGATTCGGGCGATCGGTGCCGGGCTGGGCGGTCTCGACCCTGGACAGGGCTGGTGTTCGCTACCGTGTGGGCGCTGGAGGAGCAGGCGACATCGAGTGTGAAGAGGGGACCCTTCGGTGAGCACGCTGCAGTTCAAGAGGTCACCACGGCTTGCTGCACCGCGTCCACCGGGCGGTGAGGTCCACCTCGAACCGCCACCGGAGGTGCCCCGCACGATCCCCGGCAACATCGTCCAGAAGATGATGCCCGTGGTCATGATCGTGGCCACGCTGGGCATGGTCGTGGTCATGTTCACCACCGGCGGGGCCGCCGCGCGCAGCCCGCTGACGCTGATGTTCCCGCTGATGATGCTCATGTCGATGGGTGGCATGTTCGCCGGCGGCGGCAAGAGCGGCGGCGCCAAGAAGGCCGAGATGAACGAGGACCGCAAGGACTACCTGCGGTACCTCGGCCAGATGCGGGAGCGCGCCCGCGAGGCGATGGCCGATCAGCGCGCCTCGCTGGAGTGGGTGCACCCGGACCCGCAGTCGCTGTGGTCGCTGGCCGCGAGCCGCCGCATGTGGGAGCGCCGTCAGAACGACCAGGACTTCCTGCACCTGCGGGTGGGCCGCAGCTCGCACCGGCTGGCCACGCGCCTGGTCCCGCCGCAGACCGGCCCGGTCGACGAGCTGGAGCCGATCGCCACCCTCGCGCTGCGCAGGTTCGTGCGCGCCCACTCCATCGTCCCGGACCTGCCCACCCAGATCACGCTGCGCGGCTTCGCGGCGGTCAGCGTGAGCGGCGACAAGGAGCTGACCCGCGGGCTGACCAGGGCGATGCTGGCCCAGCTGGTCACCTTCCACAGCTGTGACGACGTGCTGCTCGCGTTCGCCACCACCGGTCGCGCGAAGGCCGAGTGGGAATGGGCGAAGTGGTTGCCGCACGTCCAGCACCCGGAGCTGTCCGACGGCATCGGCCAGCTGCGGATGATGGCAGGCTCGCTGGCGCAGATCGAGCAGTGGCTGGACGCCGAGCTGCGCGACCGGCCGCGGTTCTCCCGCAACGCCACGCCGTCGCCGGACCAGCCGCACATCGTGATCGTGCTCGACGACGCCGAGATCACCCGCGAGGAGCAGATCATCCTCGAGGAGGGCCTCGTCGGGGTCACGCTGATCGACCTGTCGGACTCGCTGGGCAACCTTCCCGCGCGCCGCGGCCTGCGCCTGGTGGTGGAGAAGGAGCGGGTCGGCGCGCGCAGCGGCGGTGGCATCGAGTGGTTCGGCAAGCCGGACAGCCTGAGCGCCGTGGAGTGCGAGGCGCTGGCCCGCAAGCTGGCGCCGTACCGCGTCGGCGGTGCGGCGCAGGAGGCCGGCGACGACGAGCCGCTGCTGTCCAACCCGACGCTGCTGGAGCTGCTCGGCATCCCCGGCGACCCGATGACGTTCGACGTGCAGCAGGCGTGGCGCCCGCGCCCGGTGCGCGACCGCTACCGGGTCCCGTTCGGGATCGGCGAGTTCGGCCAGGCCGTGGAGCTCGACATCAAGGAAGCGGCGATGGAGGGCATGGGGCCGCACGGCCTGTGCATCGGCGCCACCGGTTCCGGCAAGTCGGAGTTCCTGCGCACGCTGGTGCTCGGCCTGCTGGCCACGCACTCCAGCACGACGCTGAACATGATCCTGGTCGACTTCAAGGGCGGCGCGACCTTCCTCGGCCTGGACAAGGCGCCGCACGTCGCGGCCACCATCACCAACCTGGCCGGTGACCTGACGCTGGTCGACCGGATGAAGGACGCGATCGCCGGGGAGGTCGCGCGGCGCCAGGAAGTGCTCGCCAAGGGCAACTACAAGAACGTCTGGGACTACGAGAAGGCGCGCGAGAACGGCGCGGACCTCGACCCGATGCCCGCGCTGTTCATCTGCATCGACGAGTTCTCCGAGATGCTGACGGCGAAGCCGGACTTCATCGACATCTTCCTGCAGATCGGCCGGGTCGGCCGGTCGCTGCAGATGCACATGCTGCTCGCCTCGCAGCGCCTGGAGGAGGGCAAGCTGCGTGGTCTGGACACGTTCCTGTCCTACCGGATCGGCCTGAAGACCTTTTCCGCGGCGGAGTCCCGTGCCGCGATCGGGGTGCCGGACGCGTTCGAGCTGCCGTCGATCCCGGGCTCCGGTTACCTCAAGTACGACACGAACACGATGGTCCGCTTCAAGGCGTCCTACGTGTCCGGTCCCTACCGGCCGGCCGGGATGCAGGCGGCCGGTCCGGTGGCGAACGTGGTCCGCGCGGACAAGCGGCCGCAGCTGTTCGTCCCGGACTACGTCGAACTGCCGCCGGCGCCGGAGCCCGAGGCGGCGCGGGTGGACGCCCCGAAGCAGCCGCAGCAGCAGGAGGGCACCGAGCCCACCGAGCTGGAGGTCGTCGTCGACCGGCTGGTCGGCCAGGGCCCGCCGGCGCACGAGGTCTGGCTGCCACCGCTGGACGAGTCGAACTCGCTGGACACCCTGCTGCCGAACCTGAACCCGACCGACGACCGCGGTCTGTCGCCGGTGGGCTTCTTCGGCAACGGCAAGCTGCAGGTGCCGATCGGCATCGTGGACCGGCCGTTCGAGCAGCGGCGCGACCCGCTGTGGGCGGACTTCTCCGGTGCCGCCGGGCACGGTGTCATCGTCGGTGGTCCCCAGTCGGGCAAGTCCACCCTGCTGCGCACGCTGATCATGTCGCTGTCGCTGGCGAACACCCCGGAGGAGGCGCAGTTCTACTGCATCGACCTCGGTGGCGGCACCCTCGCCGGTCTGTCCGACCTACCGCACGTGGGCGGGGTGGCGGTGGCCCGGCGCGAGCCGGACAAGGCCCGGCGCATCGTGGCGGAGCTCAACGCGCTCGCCAACGAGCGCGAGGGCCTGTTCGGCCAGCTGGGCATCGACTCGATGAGCGACTTCCGCAACCGCAAGCGCCGCGGTGAGATCACGCCGGAGCAGGACCCGTTCGGCGACGCGTTCCTGATCGTCGACGGGTGGCGTGCGCTGCGCGACGACTTCGAGGAGCTGGAGCCGCAGATCACGGCGCTGGCCCAGCGCGGCCTGGCCTACGGCGTGCACGTGATCGTCTCGGCGAACCGGTGGGCCGACATCCGCCCGGCGATCAAGGACATGCTGGGCACGCGGTTCGAGCTGCGCCTCGGTGATCCGAGCGAGTCCGACATCGACCGCCGGGTCGCGGTGAACGTGCCCGAGGGGCGGCCCGGCCGCGGTCTCACCCGGGACCGGCTGCACATGCTGATCGGCCTGCCACGCATCGACGGGTCCAGCGATCCGCAGACCATCGGCGCGGGCGTGGCCGACGCGGTCGCCAAGATCCGGGCCGCCTGGCCCGGCCGGCCGGCGCCGCAGGTGCGGCTGCTGCCGGAGATGGTGTCCTACGCGGACGTGCTGTCCATGGACAAGCAGCGGCACACCCGGCTCATCCCGATCGGCATCAACGAGGACGAGCTCGCGCCGGTGTACCTGGATTTCGACGCCGACCCGCACTTCCTCGCGTTCGCCGACGGCGAGTCCGGCAAGACGAACCTGCTGCGGCAGATCACGCGCGGCATCACCGAGCGGTACACGGCCAAGGAAGCGGTCATCGTGCTGGTCGACTACCGGCGCACGATGCTCGGGTTCGTCGAGGGCGACCACCTGCTCGGTTACGCGGTGTCGTCCAACCAGCTGGAGGGCATGGTCAAGGACATCGTCGGCTCGATGACCCGCCGGCTGCCCGGGCCGGACGTGACGCAGGAGCAGCTGCGCAACCGGTCCTGGTGGAAGGGTCCGGAGCTGTTCATCGTGGTCGACGACTACGACCTGGTGGCCACGCAGACGTCCAACCCGCTCAAGCCGTTGTCGGAGTTCCTGGCCCAGGCCAAGGACGTCGGCCTGCACATGATCGTCGTGCGGCGCACGGGTGGTGCCTCCCGGGCCTCCTACGACCCGATCATCGGCAAGCTGAAGGAGATCGTCGCTCCGGGCCTCGTCATGAACGGCAGCAAGGACGAGGGCCAGCTGCTGGGCAACGTCAAGCCGTCCGCGATGCCGCCGGGCCGTGGAGTGCTGGTGAGCCGCAAGGTCGGCAAGCAGTTGATGCAGGTGTCGTGGATCCAGCCGGAGTGATCGAAGGGGTCCGTCCAGGGCCGGTCCGTCAGGGGTACCAGGGCCACGGCCCGGCTCGAGTGCGCGCGCGCCGCGGGGGCGTCTCGTGACTCTGCGTGTCGCCGTGGATTTCGGCACCTCGAGCACCTGTGTGGTGGCCGCGTTGAACGGCCGGCCGCCGCAGGTGGTGGTGGTCGACGGGCAGCCGTTGATGTCGTCGGCGGTGTACGCCGCGCCGGACGGCACGGTGTTCGTGGGTCAGGAGGCGGACCGGCAGGCGGCGATGGACCCGTCGCGGTACGAGCCGAACCCGAAGCGCCGCATCGACGAGGGCGAACTGCTGCTCGGTGACCGCGTCCTGCGGGTCACCGACGTGGTGCGCACGGTGCTGGGCCGCGCCGTCGCCGAGGCGCGGCGGCTGGCGAGCAACGCGGAGGTCGACCTGCTCGTGCTGACGCACCCGGCGGAGTGGGGTGCGGTGCGCACCCGGCTCCTGCGTCAGGCCGCGAGCGGGCTGGCCCGCGAGGTCACGCTGGTGCCGGAGCCGGTCGCGGCCGCGGTGTTCCACGCCGCCACGTTCGCGCCGGAGGAGATCAACTCCGATCGCACGGTCGAGATCAGCACCCGTCCGGGCGCGACGCTGGCCGTGCTGGACCTCGGCGGCGGCACCGTCGACGTGAGTGTGGTGAGCCGGGTCTCCGGCAACCGCGGCTTCCAGGTGCTCGCCACGCGCGGTGACCCGAGCTTCGGCGGTGCCGACGTCGACCAGTTGCTGCTGGAGCACGTCGGTGGTCTGGTGTCCTCTGTGGATCAGTCGGCGTGGCGGCAGCTCGTCGAGGGCCGGGAACTGACCGACCGGCGCCGCCGGCGCGTGCTGCGTCAGGACGTCCGGGGGGCGAAGGAAACGCTTTCCCGGCACGCTTACACGGACGTCCCGATGCCGCCGCCGTTCGCGGACGCGCACGTCACACGCGAGGACCTGGAGCGGCTGGTGGCCGCCCCGCTGGGCCGGGCGGTCGAGCTGACCTGCGCCGCGATCGAGGACGCCGGGCTCCGTCCGAAGCAGCTCACCGCGATCTTCCTGGTCGGCGGGTCGAGCCGGATCCCGATGATCTCGCGGCTGATCCACGAGCGCACCGGGGTGGTGCCGACCACTTTGGACCAGCCGGAGACGGTGGTGGCGCGTGGTGCGCTGCTGGCTGTGCAGAAGCCGCCGGAGCGCCCGTCCGCGCCGCCGCCGCGCGTCCCGGCGCGGCAGCTCGCGGACCAGCGCACCGAGGTGGTGCGCAACCCGAACGCGCCGCGCCCCGGTTTCGCGCCGCGCCCGCCGACACCGCCGGGCGGGTTCAGCGGTCCGGCCATGCCGCGCCAGGGTCCGCAGGGTGTGCGCCGTCCGCCGCCCGGGCCGCCGCGGCCGCCGCATCCGCCGTCACCGCCGGGAGGGATTCCCGCGCCGCCGTCCGCGCGGAAGCGGAAACTGCCGTGGATCGCCGGTGGTGTGGTGGTTCTCGTCGCCGCGGCGGTGGCCGGACTGCTGCTGGCGCTGCACGCCGACGGGGACCAGCAGCCCCCGCCCGGGAAGGTCGTCGCGCAGTACCACTACCAGTTCACCGCGCCGCAGGACTGGACGCAGACGGGCGGTTCTCCCGAGTGGCGGGAGACGTTGATCAAGCCGGCCGATGCGCCGCAGCAGTTCGATGCGGTGTCGGTGCAGGAGCATCCGCTGTCCTACGACGCGTCCGCGGATCCGGGCCGGCTCGTGTCCGAGTTGCGCGCGCAGGTTCAGCAGAATCCCGCGCAGTACTCCGGGTTCAACCCGGCGGCGACCTACGCCGGCCGGAAGGTGGTCTTCTACCACCAGGCCCTGCCGGACCGGAACGCGTCGATCGACTGGTATGCCCTCGCCCAGGGCAATGTCCAGGTGAACGTGGGATGCGTGTACGCGAATGAACCCGTGCGCGAGCGGGTGAACGCGGCCTGTACCCAGGTCATCGGCACGCTGAACATCAGCGGATGAGTGGATCTTTCCCACTCGACCGGGTGAGCTTGGCATTCACTCTCGCAACTACTTCCACGTAGCCCAGGACAAGGCGGAACCGGCCGTGGCAAGGTCATCGTCGGAGATCCGCAGGCGGTTGGGAACGTTGCGGACGACACCACGACGAAGGGGGTAGCTCCTGATGGACGGATTTACCGGGGACCCGGCACAGTTCGCGGACGCGCACTCGAAGGTGACCGAGACCAAGCTCGCCATGGATCAGAACCTGATGCAGCTGGCCAACAACATCGACGCCACCCGTGCGGGCTGGACCGGACCGGCGGCGACGGTCTTCACCCAGGTAATGGACGCTTTCGCGGAAAAGTCGAAGAAGCTGAACGACGCGCTCGACCACATCGCCGATTTGCTGAAGTCCTCTGGCATCAAGTACGAGACGCACGACCAGGACGTTCAGCAGACGCTGAGCCCGCTCCAGGCCGCTCTCGAGGGTCTGTGATCGCGGCCTGCGCGCCGTCATTCCCGTTGAGACTTCCCTGACCAGAAAGGACAATCATGTCGGGCCCGATGAAGGTCGATTACGCCACCATCCACCAGGCGGCGGAGGACTGCAACAAGACCGGTGGCGAGCTGGGGAACCTGTTCGAGAAGCTGAAGTCGGACATCAGGCCGCTGACCGATGGCTGGTCCGGTGAAGCGAAGGACGCGTGGCACGCGCGTCAGGACGAGTGGAACCGCGCGCTGGAGGACCTGAAGGGTCTGCTGGCTCGGATCGCCACCGCACTGCCGCAGATCGCGGACGGCTACCAGGAGACGGACAAGGGTGTCACGAGGATGTTCGGCGGCTGATTCCGGTTGTGCGGAAAGGGCCCCGGCTGTCCCGCCGGGGCCCTTCGTCGTCAGCGCGGCATGCCCACTTCGTACTGGGCCTGTTCGTTGAGCACGCGAACCGTCACCTTTTTCGGCTGCCCCGCGACGGTCACCGTGCAGTCGAAGGTGGTGCCCGTCTTCACCGGCTGGTCGTCGGGGCACTGGACGTTCGCGACATCCCCTTCGCCGAAGTCCTCGTGCAGGATCCGCGCGACCCCGTCCTGCACCGCGGCCTGGTCGAGGGTGTCACCCTGGAAGGCGCCGAGCAGCCACGCGCCGACGCCACCCAGGGCGAGCAGAACGACGACCACGACGCCGACGAGGAGCGGCTTGCGCGAGCGCTTCGGCGTCCGCTCGTCGAACGCGCCGAACCCGCCGTAGGTCGATTGCCACGGCTGCCCACCCGCTCCGGCCGGATGCTGCCGTGCCGAGGTGGGGGGCGGTGCCCAGGTCTGCTGGCTCGCCTGGTTCCAGGGTTGGGGAATCGGCCCGCTCCGCGGGTCGCCGACCTGGCCAGGGGCACGCCCCGCGTGGCCCCAGGGCTGGGGCACGGGTCCGCTGGTGGTGCCCGGCCGGCCGGTCTGGCTCCACGGCTGGGGCACCGGTCCGCTCCCGGAGCCGGATGCGCCGATCGGCTGAACCGGTCGACCCCAGGCGGCCGGCTGGCCGGCGGGCGGCGGTCCGGCAGGCCCCGCCTGCCCCGACGCCGGGTGGGTGCCGGGCTGCGCGGGCGGTGTGGCCGGGCCGTGCGGCGCACCACCCTGCTGCCCGGGTGTGTTCGGCGACCCGTGGGCCCCCTCGTTCTGCGGAGCCCCCTGCCTGCCCCACCCGCTCTGGCGCTGCCACTCCGGCTGGTTCACCGACCGCTCACCCCGCTCGCCGAGAACTGCGATCCAGGCCGACGGCAGCCTCGCACGCCATCCCCGCCCGCCGTGCGCGACCGCAGGTGATCAGCCAGGGGAGCCCGTCCCGGTTCGTACGCGCTCACTTGCCCTGCCTCTGGATGTCGCCCAGGCGGTCGTAGAAGTCGTCCACCGCGGCGCTGTTCGAGAGCACCGTGACCTGCGACGGGTCCGGGATCTTGGGCAGATCGACGTCGCTCGGGGTGCCGTCGAGCTGGTAGTGGTAGTCGATCTCCAGTTCGTGCCCGTTGCCGCTGATCTTGCCTGACATCTCGATCTCGGTGAGCTTGCCGCGTGGGTCGAGCGCGACCCGGGTGCGCAGCGTCTGGTTGCGCATCTCGGGCGTGAGCTCGTTCCCGATCGCCGCCGGGAAGGTCATCACGTCGGCGTGGATGAACGCCGTCAGGGTGACCTCGGCGATGAGCTCGACGCTGCCGTCGGGCTTGCGGTTGGCGCTCTTCGCGGCCCGCCCCGCCTGCGCCGAGTCCTGCATGGCCCCCAGCATCTTGCACACTGTGCGCGCGCCCGGCCAGACGCACTCGTTGTACGCGCCCTCGGTGTAGGGCATCTGCACCCACGGCGTCGGCGCGAGGCTCGCGTACACCGGTCCCAGCAGCATGTACTCGACCGGGCTGTTGGCGGGGTGGTAGACGTCCAGGTACTCGTTCGAGTCGAGGTTCGAGTGGTTGCGGCTCAGCCGGGCCGGTGGGTGTCCCAGCTGCACCGCGGTGACCGTCGAGTTCATGCGCTTCTGGTCGAACCGCACGACCTGGTCCAGCCGTGTCTTGCGGGTGTCGTTGGCGCTGAACTGGTCGGACAGTGCGTCCAGCGTGTCGTCGAACTTCGCGCTGACGTAGGCGGCCGCGTCCTCGCCGTTCGCGACCGGGCTGCCGGCCCGGGCGCTGCCGCACCCGGTGAGCAGGCCCACCGTGGCGAGCACGGCGATGAACCTCGGTAGGCTGGATTTCGCACGCGCGGACACGCGGATGGTCCCCTCCAGGTGATTGCCCGTGTTGTCGACGTCGTCGACTCCGCGTAACCCTAGTATGTAGGCCGGGGACACCCCGCCTACAAGGTCGCCGAACCCGGCGGGTATCTTTATATGTCGTTGTGCGTGCAGCAAGCGTCCGCGCTGGGTACGCACTCGACCCCAAACGCACCGTTGACCACGAGGTAGACCCTTGCCCACGTACAGCCCTAAGCCTGGCGATGTCACCCGTGCCTGGCATGTGATCGATGCCGAGGATGTCGTGCTCGGCCGGCTCGCGACCGAGGTCGCTACGCTGCTGCGCGGCAAGCACAAGCCCACGTATGCACCTCACGTGGACACCGGTGACTTCGTCATCATCGTGAACGCCGAGAAGGTCCGGCTGACCGGTAACAAGCGCGACCAGAAGTTCGCGTACCGGCACAGCGGTTACCCCGGCGGTCTGCGCAAGCGCTCCTTCGGCGAGCTTCTCGACACCCGGCCGGACCGGCTGCTGGAGAAGGTCGTCAAGGGCATGCTGCCGAAGAACAAGCTCGGTCGCGCTCAGGCGAAGAAGCTGAAGGTCTATGCCGGCCCGCAGCACCCGCACGCCGCGCAGCAGCCGCAGCCGTTCCAGATCACCAAGATCGCGCAGGTCGCCAAGTGAGTGAGGAAGTGTCTGTGACCAGCACCGAGACCGAGGCCCCCGCGGCCCCCGAGGCCTCCCAGGCCCCTGAGGCCACCGAGGCGGTCGTGACCAGCGAGACGCCCGCCGCGCCGCGGCCGTCGCGCGCTGCCGGTGGCTCCGCCCAGACCGTCGGCCGTCGCAAGGAGGCCGTCGTCCGCGTGCGGCTCGTCCCCGGCACCGGCAAGTTCAAGCTCAACGGGCGCAGCCTCGAGGAGTACTTCCCGAACAAGGTCCACCAGCAGCTCATCCGCGAGCCGCTGGTGACCGTCGAGAAGCCGGACTCGTTCGACATCTTCGGCAACCTCACCGGTGGTGGCATCTCGGGTCAGGCCGGCGCGCTGCGCCTGGCGATCGCCCGCGCCCTGGTCGAGGTCGACGCCGACGACCGTCCCGCGCTGAAGAAGGCCGGGTTCCTCACCCGGGACGCGCGGGCCACCGAGCGCAAGAAGTACGGCCTCAAGAAGGCCCGCAAGGCTCCGCAGTACAGCAAGCGCTGACCTGCGCCCAGGCTGTTTCGAAGGCGCCCATCCGGTCCGGATGGGCGCCTTCGTCGTTCCCGCCAAGTGACAGGCGGGCGCATTATGTAACGTGCGAAAACCGCGTTCGTCCAGCGTTGTGCACCCCTCCGGCGACCGTGTGGGGGGCGCTACGGTCGACGCTCCAGGACGCTAGGTTGTCGGGGTTGCTCGGCTCGAGGAGAGGATGACATGGCTCGCCTTTTCGGCACCGACGGGGTTCGTGGTCTGGCCAACGGGGAGCTGACGCCCGAGCTGGCGTTGTCCGTGGCGGCCAGTGCGGCCCGCGTGCTCGCCGCGCACGACCGCTCGCACCGCCCCGTCGCGGTCGTCGGCCGCGACCCCCGCGCGAGCGGCGAGATGCTGGAGGCAGCCGTGGTGGCCGGACTCGCCTCGGCCGGCGCGGATGTGCTGCGCGCCGGGATCCAGCCGACCCCCGCCGTCGCCTACCTGGTGGGCGCGCTGGAGGCCGACCTCGGCGTGATGATCTCCGCGTCGCACAACCCCATGCCGGACAACGGGATCAAGCTGTTCGCCTCCGGCGGGCACAAGCTGCCGGACGGTATCGAGGACGAGATCGAAGCCGGACTGACCGGCGACGCGCCCCGCCCGACAGGTGCCGGCATCGGCCGGGTCAGCGACGTCCCGGACGCCGTCGACCGCTACACCGACCACCTGCTGGCCGCCACCCCGCACCCGCTGACCGGCCTGCGGATCGTCGTCGACTGCGCCAACGGTGCGGCGTCGTTCGCCGCGCCCGAGGTCTACCGCAAGGCCGGGGCCGAGGTCATCGCCATCCACGCCGAGCCGGACGGCATCAACATCAACGACGGGTGCGGGTCCACGCACCCGGAGATGCTGCAGGCGATGGTGGTCGAGCACGGCGCCGACCTGGGCATCGCGCACGACGGCGACGCCGACCGCTGCCTGGCGGTGGACGCCTCGGGCGAGCTGGTGGACGGCGACCAGATCATGGCGATCCTGGCGCTCGCGATGGCCGAGGCCGGTGAGCTAGCGCACGACACGCTGGTCGCGACGGTGATGAGCAACCTCGGCCTGCACCTGGCCATGCGGGACCACCGCGTCACGTTGCGCACGACCGCGGTCGGCGACCGGTACGTGCTGGAGGAGCTCCGCTCCGGTGGTTACGCGCTGGGCGGCGAGCAGTCCGGTCACGTCGTGTTCCCCGCGCTCGCCACCACCGGCGACGGCCTGCTCACGGCGCTGCGGGTGATGAGCCGGGTCGCCTCGACCGGCAAGCCGCTGGCCGAGCTCGCCGGGGTGATGCGGAAGCTGCCGCAGGTGCTGGTCAACGTGCGTGTGTCGGACAAGGCGACGGTCGCGAAGTCCGACGTGGTGCGTGAGGCGGTCGAGGCCGTGGAGGCCGAGCTGGGCGACGAGGGCCGCGTCCTGTTGCGGCCCTCCGGCACCGAGCAGCTGGTGCGCGTGATGGTCGAGGCGCCGGCGCAGGAGATCGCGCAGGCCGCGGCCGACCGGCTTGCCGGAGTCGTGTCGTCCGTCTCCTGAACCGACTGCGAACTGTCGTACCCGCTCGGTACATTCGGTGCACGACGCTGAGCGAGGGGGAGTGGTCGTGGCCGGGTACGAGGTGGATCCGCAGCAGGTGACCGCCGCGGCGGGAACGGTCCGGGACGAGCCCGGGTCGCAGCTGAAGTACACGCTGCCCAACCTGAAGGACGTGCAGATCCGGGCCGAGGACTTCGGCCGCAAGCACCACGAGTCCTTCGCGGGCTACCAGGCGGGTGTGCAGCGGCTGGTGGCCTGTGTGGACAGCTACGTGCGCGCGTCGGGTGAGTTCGCCGACCGGCTGTCCGGCGCGGGCAAGTCCTACCACGGGGCGGACGATCAGTCCGGGTCGGACGTCCGGAAGGCGGCGAGCTGATGGCGGAGCGGCTGCCGACGATCCAGGAGGTCCAGCAGCTCGTCGACGATCCGAAGATCGACGACGACACCAAACGGACCCTCCTCGTGCGCTACTTCGATGCCATCGACAACGTCGACCCGGTCGTTTACGGGTTCCAGAACAAGAACGAGAAGCAGGAGCTGCTGAAGTCCTTCGCGGACAGGTTCGGCTTCGCCGAGCGGGACCTGAAGGACGGCCACCTCGCCTACGACGCCTACTCCCGGGCGCAGGGCCGGCACGACGCGAACATGAACGCGTTGCGCGAGGAGCAGCAGCGCGCGGTCGAGGACGGCAAGGCGCGGCTCGACTCGCTCAAGGGGTCGGAAACGAGCCCGGGGGCGCGGAATTCCAACGAGATCCTGGACACCGGAGTGCCGGGGCTGGACTGTTTCCGCACCTGGCTGCCGGTGTACGGCGCGGCGCGGGCGGTCGCCGCGCCGGGCCTGCCCGACTTCCGGCTCCAGGAGCTGATCGACCGGTACGACGAGCAGCGCGACATCCCGTTCGACAAGTTCACCGCCGGGGCCGGCGAGATCGTGCAGGTGCGGGAGTCGGTGGCCGACGCCGCGCCGGCGCAGAACTCGGCGGTGCAAAGCCTGTTCGGCCAGTGGGACGGCGACGGGAAGAACGCCGCGGCGGCGTCCTGGGCGAAGTTCGGGGACGGGGTCAAGGTGGTCGAGCAGGCGCTCGACCACGCGGCCGACGTGATCAACCGGACGATCGCCGCGATCGCCGGATCGTGCCGCGACAAGGCTTCCTGGGTGTTGCAGCACTCGTTCCAGTCGTGGCCGCAGCAGCAGGGCCTCACGGCGCAGGACACGGACCGGCTGGCGCGGATCGCCCAGCTGGGCCGGAACGCGAGCGCGGACGATTTCAAGCACTTCATCCCGTTCCTGGCCGGTCAGCAGTCGCCCCTGGCCGCTCAGCTGGTCAGCTCTGCCTACTTCGGGTTGTCGGACGAGCTGCTGGACGCGGTGCAGTCCTGGGCGAAGAGCTGGCTGGCCGAATTCTGCGGCTGGTTCGCCGGGCTGATGGGCGAGTTCCAGGCGATGTGCGAAAACACCCGCGTCGCCGTGGCGAGCCAGTGGGCGGCGCTGAACGCCGAACTGCAGAAGGTGCCGGACAACCCGTTCTCGGGAGTCGGCGAGGCCGTGCCGCCTCGCTCCGGCGGCGGTTCCGGGCAGGATTCCCACGGGCCGGGTTCCGCGAAGGGCAACGGCGGTGGCGCGGCGGGCGGGGGCGCCGGTGGCGGCGGTGCTGGTGCGCCACCGGTCGTGCCGCCGGTCGCTGCGCCATCGGCCGTACCGGCGGCCGCGGTGCCCCCGGTGATCCCACCGGTGACCGCTCCGGCGGCGGATGACCTGGACACGCTGACGGTTCAGCGCGGCGACAGCACGCTGGAGATGACCGAGCCGGACCGGACCGGCCGGATGAACATCAAGATCGACTCCGGTCCCGGCGCGGCGAAGGACTACCAGCTCGACTGGGGCGCGGCCGACCCGGCCCGCCCCGCCTACACCCCCGGCGCCGACGGCAAGATCCACGTCGACGACGGTGCGCTGCACATCACGGCGGAACGCCCGGGAGGCGAGACCGGTCCCACGGTGGTCACCGTCGACGACGGCACGGCCGCCCCCACCACGTACACCCTGGGTGAGAAGCCGGACCCCGCCGCCGGGCCGGCCGATACGCGTGGCGGTCGCCTGACGGAGGCTGCCTACCGCGCCGGGCAGGGCGGTGCCGTGAGCGGTGGCACGGGTCAGCCGGCGCTCGGCATCGGCGGTGCGCACGCCGTCAGCGCCGCTGGCGCTTTCCCGGCCGTCGATGGGGCGGCCGGGACGGTGGACGCTGGCGGGGTTGCCGACCGGGTGGGGGCTTGGGGCGCCGCCGGTGGTGCGTTCGACGTGCCTGGCGGAGTGGGGGCCTGGGATGCCGGCGGCGCCGCGGGCCCCGGGGGTGGTGGCCCGGACGACGTGCCCGGCCGGGCAGGCGCTGCCGGCGCTGGGGATCCGGGGATCGGTGCCGCTGGTGGTGGCGGAGCGGGCGACTCGTATGACGTGCCTGGCCCGGTCGGCGCCCGGCGTGCTGCTGGTGCCGCGGACTCGGGCGATGGTGCCACTGGTGGTGCTGGTGGTGCCGCCGGGGCTGGGGGTGTCGCAGCTGCGGACGCTGGTGGCGAGGCTGCCGCAAGCCCGCCCGGGCCATCTCCCGCTGGAAGCGGTGGTCCCGGCGCTCCGCCCGATTCGGTTGCCGCTGCCGCCGGGCCGGCGCCCACCGGTCACGGCCTCGGCGGCGGCTCCGACCGGACCGCCCCGGTGCACGAGCTCGGCGGTGTCGCGGACGGGATCCCGGCCGGCGGGGGGCTCGGGCACGCCGGCTCGTTGAGCCACTCCACGGCGCCCGCGGAATCCGGTGCCACTCTCGGTGCCGCGCCGGGGCTCGATCCGGTCGGCAGCGGCGTGCCCGGCGATCCGAGCGCGATGAGCATGCTCGGCGGCCTGCCCGCGGCCGGCGGCAACCAGGACAGCGACGACCACGAACGGACGTCCCGCGCCTACCGCATCGACGGCGGCATCTTCGACACCGCCCACTCCGGTGGCCGCATCAGCGGCTCCCTGGACGACGAGGAGAGCCGAAGGTGAGTGAGTTCCAGGCCAGGCTCGACGCGATCGCGGCCGAGCGGGTCGCCCGCCAGGACCTGATCAGCCGCCGCGTCGCCGCGAGCCTCGCGGACAGCCGGACCCGCACCGACGACCTGACGGCGGCGGCCGCGGCCACCGTGCAGCGCCTCGTCGAGCAGGCCGCTCGCGCGAAGACCGCCGCGGGCTGGGAACTGCGGGAGAAGCCCGACCCCAACGCCGCACTCGGCATGGCCTTCGAAGATCCGGAGATGTCCACCGAGCCGACCAACCGCCACGCGTCCCCGCCCCGGCCGACGGGTCGCCGGGGCCGCCACGCCCGCCCGGAGGAAGCCGAGGACGACTACTCCACCAAGGACTGGCTCGGCTGAGGCCCGATCGGGCGGACGCCACCCGGAGCGGGTGGTGCGGGGCCGTGCTCTCACGTTCGCCGACAACCGGACCGGATGCTCGCCGGGAGGGGCGGTTTCCGGCCCGCCGGCCACGCTAGGGCACGGCCGGGCCGGACTGGGCCGGGCTACGAGTCGAGCGGTCACGGGGCCGCCGCGTCTGCGGGCGAGCTGCGACGGGGCCGCCCTGCCGGCACGTGAGCGGTCAGGGGATCGCCCCGGCTAGGCGGCCACCGGCTCCGGGCCGCGCTCGAAGCCGATCGACGCGCGTTTCACATCCGACTCCAGCAGGGGGCGGTACTTGTCGGTCCCGGTGAGGTGCGTCAGGAAGAACGCCGTGAACAGCGCGCGGACCAGCACCTGCGTCCGGTGGTTCGGCTTGCCGTGCAGCAGCCGCTGGCTCCAGTGGCTGCCCTCGGTCAACCCGAGGTGGGTCGACTTGCCGACTTTGCGGAACTGGACCGGTCCGCCCCATGCCTGGGCGATCGCCTCGGCGTTGCCGCCCGCGGGGGCCACCAGGTCGCCGTCGACGGCCAGGTGCAGCCCCGGCGCGGTGATCTTCACCGCCGCCGCGCTCGCCGACGGCAGGGTCTGCGCGGCGGCGAAGGTGGCCACTGCCCGGACACCTCCCGAAGCGGCGGCCAGCACCGCCGCGCCGCCGCCGGTGGAGTGGCCCGCCAGCCCGAGCCGCTCGGCGTCGACGCTGATGTCGTCCTGCCCGAGGCGCACGCCGGTGACCACGTCGAGGGTCGTGCGCAGGTCGGCGGCCAGCAGGCGGTGCGACGGCAGCGGTCCCTGCTGCGTCGCCGGTGCGGCCGCGATCACACCCCAGCTCGCCAGGTGGCTCAGCAGCCCCCGGTACCGGCCGGGCGGCTGGAGCCACCCGTGGCCGAACGCCACCGCAGGCAGGTTCAGGCCGGTTCGTGGGGTGAACACCACACCCGGCAATCCGGCGAGCGCGAGGTTGCCGCGCAGCACCTCGTGCGGTCCCGCGTGCGACAGCTCTTCGAGCAGCTCCTTGGGCTTGCTGACCATGGTCGGCAGCTTAGGGCAGCCCACCCCGTCCCGGCCGCGCAACATCCATCGGAAGCGCGGTTTCACCGGAGCGGAGATGAGCCGGGGGAGCGTCCCGCGCATCCCTCGTTAGGCTGGTGGTGTGTGCGGAATCGTGGGATATGTCGGTCACCGGCCGGCGCTGGACGTCGTGCTCGGCGGGCTTCGCCGGATGGAGTACCGGGGCTACGACTCGGCCGGTGTGGCCGTGCTGGACGGCACGGGAGCGCTGACCGTCGAACGCAAGGCCGGTCGCCTGGCAAACCTGGAGGGCGCCCTCGCCGAAACCGGGCTCGGCCGGTTCGCCGGCACCGCGGGCATGGGCCACACCCGGTGGGCCACGCACGGCGCGCCGATCGACCGCAACTCGCACCCGCACCGGGACGCCACCCAGCGCGTCGCCGTGGTGCACAACGGCATCATCGAGAACTTCGCCGCCCTGCGCGCCGAGCTGGAGTCCGACGGTGTCGAGATGACCAGCGACACCGACACCGAGACCGCCGCCCACCTGGTGGCCCGTGCCTACGCCGACGGCCCCACCGCCGGTGACCTGCCCGCCAGTGTCCGCACGGTCTGCCGCCGACTGGAGGGTGCGTTCACGCTGGTCGTGACCCACGCCGACGAGCCGGACATGATCGTCGCGGCCCGCCGGTCGTCCCCGCTGGTCGTGGGTGTCGGCGAGCGTGAGCACTTCGTCGCCTCCGACGTGTCGGCGTTCATCGAGCACACCCGCGAGGCCGTGGAGCTGGGACAGGACCAGGTCGTGGTCATCACGCGAGACGGCTACGACATCTCCGACTTCGCCGGCGAACCCGCGCAGGGCAAGCCGTTCACGGTCGACTGGGACCTCTCCGCCGCGGAAAAGGGCGGCCACGACTACTTCATGCTCAAGGAGATCGAGGAGCAGCCGGAGGCGCTCGCGAACACGCTGCGCGGGCACTTCGACCGCGGCCGCGTGGTGCTCGACGAGCAGCGCCTTTCCGACCAGGACCTGCGTGAGGTCGACAAGGTGTTCGTGGTCGCCTGTGGTTCGGCCTACCACTCCGGGCTGGTCGCGAAGTACGCGATCGAGCACTGGTGCCGCCTGCCGGTCGAGGTCGAGCTGGCCAGCGAGTTCCGCTACCGGGACCCGGTGCTGGACCGCGACACGCTGGTCGTGGCCGTGTCGCAGTCCGGGGAGACCGCCGACACGCTGGAGGCGATCCGCCACGCCCGCGACCAGAAGGCCCGCGTGCTGGCGGTCTGCAACACCAACGGCGCCCAGATCCCGCGCGAGTCCGACGCCGTGCTCTACACGCACGCCGGCCCGGAGGTCGGTGTCGCGGCGACGAAGACGTTCCTGTCGCAGATCGCGGCGAACTACCTCGTCGGCCTCGCGCTCGCGCAGGCGCGCGGCACCAAGTACCCGGACGAGGTGGCGCGTGAGTTCGCCGAGCTGGAGGCCATGCCGGCCGCCGTGCACAAGGTACTGTCCACTGTGGACCAGGTGCGTGCGGTGAGCCGCGGTATCGCCGACTCGAAGGCGGTGCTGTTCCTCGGCAGGCACGTCGGTTACCCGGTCGCGCTGGAGGGTGCGCTCAAGCTCAAGGAGCTGGCGTACATGCACGCCGAGGCGTTCGCCGCCGGTGAGCTCAAGCACGGCCCGATCGCGCTGATCGAGGAGGGCCTGCCGGTCGTCGTCGTCATGCCGTCGCCGAAGGGCCGCGCGGTGCTGCACGCCAAGCTGGTGTCCAACATCAGCGAGATCCAGGCCCGTGGCGCGCGCACCATCGTCATCGCCGAGGAGGGCGACGACACCGTGCGCCCGTTCGCCGACGAGCTGATCGAGGTGCCGGCGGTGCCGACCCTGTTGCAGCCGCTGGTCTCGACGGTGCCGCTGCAGGTGTTGTCGGCCGAGATCGCGCGCTCCCGCGGGTACGACGTCGACAAGCCGCGGAACCTGGCGAAGTCGGTGACGGTCGAGTAGATCACCGCACCCGCGGCGCCGCGCGCCGCTAGATTCGAGCGATGCGAGGCTTCTGGAAGACCGACCGGATCCGCGCGGCCGAGGAACGGCTGCTGGCCGTCACCCCGGACGGGGCGCTGATGCGCAAGGCCGCGTTCGCGGTCTCCGTGCACGCCGCCGAGATGCTGGCCGAGCACACCGGGAAGGTGTCCGGCCGCCGCGTCGCGCTGCTGGTCGGGGCGGGCAACAACGGCGGTGACGCGTTGTGGGCCGGTGCGTTCCTCCGACGGCGCAACGTGAGCGTCACCGCGATCCTGCTCCAGCCCGGCAAGGCGCACCCCGCGGGGCTGGCCGCGTTGCGCCGCGCGCGGGGCCGGGTGGTGGCCGCCGACGACGGTCCGGCCGTGCTGGCGGCCGCCGACCTGGTGATCGACGGCATCGTCGGCCTGTCCGCGCACGGTGGGCTGCGTCCGGACGCGGCGGAGCTGGTCGCGCGCATCGCCGCGCCGGTGCTGGCGGTCGACCTGCCCAGCGGTGTCGAACCGGACACCGGAGTGGTGCCGGGCGAGGCGGTCACGGCCACCCGGACGGTGACGTTCGGCGCACGCAAGCCGGTGCACGTGCTCAACCCGTCCCGCTGCGGGCGGGTCGAGCTCGTCGACATCGGGCTGGAGCTCGACGACCCGGATCTGCGTCAGCTGGACGCCGTCGACGTCGGTCTCGCCTGGCCGGTGCCCGGTCCCGAGGACAACAAGTACAGCCAGGGCGTGACGGGTATCGCCGCCGGTTCGGCGACCTACCCGGGGGCCGCGGTGCTCGCGACCGGGTCCGCGGTGCTGGCTACGTCCGGCATGGTGCGCTACGCCGGCCCGGCGGCAGATGTGGTGCGGTCCCGGTGGCCGGAGGTCATCGCCACCGGTTCGGTGACCGACGCCGGACGGGTGCAGGCGTGGGTGGTCGGGCCGGGTACCGGCACCGGCCGCGAGGGGCTCGACGTGCTCGCCCAGGTGCTCGGCGCCGGGGTGCCGGTCTGCGCGGACGCCGACGCGACCACGCTGATGGCTCACCGGCCGGACGTGCTGGACGCCCGCGACCCGGGCACGCCCCTGGTGCTGACCCCGCACGCGGGCGAGTTCGAACGGCTGATGGGACGCCCGCCGGGCGAGGACCGCGTGGCGTCCGTGCGCGAGGCCGCGGCGAAGTTCGATGCGGTGGTGCTGCTCAAGGGCAACGTCACCATCGTCGCGGACCCGGATGGGCGGGTGCTGGTGAACGTGGCGCGCGGATCGTGGCTGGCCACCGCCGGGTCCGGCGACGTGCTGTCCGGCCTGATCGGTTCGCTCCTGGCGAGCGGCCTGGATCCCTGGCTCGCCGCGGGGTGCGCCGCGCACGTGCACTCGCTCGCCGGCGAGTTCGCGGCGCGCGGGGTGCCGGTGTCGGCGTCCGGCATCGTCGCCGCGCTCCCGGCCGCCATCCGGCGGATACGGGCTCTCTAGTCACCGGATTTCGTGTTGAGTGTGGAAGTGCTGGTCGCCGAACTTTCGGGAGGACGCATGACGGGCAAGCCCGCACTCGTGGCCGGGATCGACTCCTCCACGCAGTCCACGAAGGTCGTCGTCTGCGACGCCGGGACCGGCGCCGTGGTCCGCACCGGCCGGGCGGCCCACCCCGACGCGACCGAGGTCGACCCGCGCGAGTGGTGGCGGGCGTTCACCGAGGCGAGCGACGGGTTGCTGGACGGGGTCGTGGCGCTCGGGGTCGGCGGTCAGCAGCACGGCATGGTGACCGTCGACGAGGACGGCGAGGTCGTGCGCCCGGCGCTGCTGTGGAACGACACGCGGTCCAGCCGGGCCGCCGGGGACCTGGTGCGGGAGCTGGGCGGGCCGGCCGCGTGGACGGAGGCGGTCGGGTCGGTGCCCGTCGCCAGCTTCACGGTCACCAAGCTGCGGTGGCTGGCGGAGCACGAGCCCGGGCCGGCCGACCGGGTCGCGCGCGTGCTGCTGCCGCACGACTGGCTGACCTGGCGCCTGACCGGTGGCGATGCCGTCACCGACCGCGGTGACGCGTCGGGCACCGGCTACTTCTCACCTGCCGGCGGGGTGTACCGCCGGGACATCCTCAAGCACGCGTTCGGTGGCCGCGACCCGGAGCTGCCGCGGGTGCTGGGTCCGGCGGAGGCGGCGGGACGCACTCCCACCGGCGTGCTGGTGTCGGCGGGCACCGGCGACAACATGGCCGCGGCGCTGGCACTGGGCCTCGGTGACGGTGACGTGGTGGTGTCGCTGGGCACGAGCGGGACGGTGTTCGGTGTGAGCGGGACGGCACCGGCGGACCCGTCCGGCCTGGTCGCCGGGTTCGCGGACGCCACGGGGCGGTTCCTCCCGCTGGCCTGCACGCTGAACGCGGCGCGTGTGCTGACCGCCACGGCCGGCATGCTGGGCACCGACCTGGCGGGTCTGGACCGGCTGGCGTTGTCCGCGCCGCCGGGGGCCGGGGGCCTGACGTTGCTGCCGTACCTGGACGGCGAACGCACCCCGAACCTGCCGTCTGCGGCCGGTTCGCTGCACGGGTTGCGGCGGAGCAACATGACGCCGGAGAACCTGGCCCGCGCCGCGGTCGAGGGCATGTTGTGCGGGTTGTCGGCGGGCCTGGACGCGGTGGCGGCGCAGGGTGTGCCGGTGCGGCGCGTGCTGCTGATCGGCGGTGCGGCCCAGTCGGCAGCGGTGCGGGCCGTCGCGCCCATCGTGTTCGGGGCGCCGGTGGTGGTGCCGGATCCGGCGGAGCACGTGGCGCTGGGCGCCGCGCGGCAGGCGGCATGGGCCCTCGCGGGCGGCGCCGAACCGCCGGCGTGGGAGGCGAAGACCCAGGTGACCCTGGAGCGGCCCGCCTCGCCCGAGGTGGGCGAGGAGATCAGGGGACGGCACCTGGCGGTGCGGCAGCTGGTGCACGACGTGCCGGTTCAAGGGGCCTGACCTCGGGTGCCGCACCAGCTGGGTGACCGCCGCCCGGGCCGCTCACGGCGGTTCCCGGCCGCTGCCGCGGTGTTGTCGCCGACGTGGGAAAATGGGGGTCGATGAGCTCTCACCTCCCCCGCGCCGAGGTCGTCGTCGACCTGACTGCCCTGCGGCACAACGTCACCCTGCTCGCGAGCCGGGCGGCAGCTTCCGGCGCCGCCACGATGGTCGTCGTCAAGGCCGACGGCTACGGTCACGGCGCCGTGCCCGTCGCGCGCGCCGCGCTCCAGGCCGGTGCGACCTGGCTCGGTGCGTGTTCCCTCGGCGAAGCCCTCGCGCTGCGCGAGGCCGGTGTCACCGCGCCCATCCTGAGCTGGCTCGACCTGCCCACCATGGACTTCGCGCCGGGCGTCACCGCCGGGGTCGATCTCGCCGCCAGCTCGCTGACCGAGCTGTCTCGCATCGCCGACGCCGCCCGCCGCACCGGCACCCGTGCCCGCGTCCACCTGAAGATCGACACCGGCCTGTCCCGCAACGGCTGTCCCGCCGAGGACTGGCCCGCCCTGGTCAAGGAAGCCGCCGCGGAGCCGCACGTCGAGGTCGTCGCGATCTGGTCGCACCTCGCGTGCGCGGACGAGCCGGGCCACCCGTCGATCGACCGGCAGGCCGAACGTTTCCACGCCGCCTACCGGATCGCGCGCGACGCGGGTCTGGACCCGTTGCGGCACATCGCGAACTCGGCCGCGACGCTGAACCGGCCGGACCTGCACTTCGACCTGGTCCGGCCGGGCATCGCGGCGTACGGACTCAACCCCAACCCGGAGCCCGAGGACCTGCGGCCGGTCATGACCTTCCGGTCCTCGGTCGTGCACACCAAACGGATCCGCGCCGGCGAGTCCGTCTCCTATGGACACACGTGGACCGCTGAGCGGGACACCACCCTGGCTCTGGTGCCCACCGGCTACGCCGACGGTGTCCCGCGCACGTTGTCCGGCCGCATGGACGTGTGGCTGCACGGCAAGCGCCGCCCGGTCGCCGGGCGCGTGTGCATGGACCAGCTCGTCGTCGACTGCGGTGACGACGAGCCGCCGCTGGGCGCGGAGGTGGTGCTGTTCGGCAACGGCGACCGCGGTGAGCCGACCGCGCGCGAATGGGCCGACAAGATCGGCACCATCGACTACGAGATCGTCACCGGCATGTACCGGCCGCGGATCCACCGGCGGTACGTGGGGGAGGACGCCTGATGGCGTCCCGCCGGATGCTCACCGTGCTCGGTGGCGCGGTCGCGCTCGTGACCGGCACCGCCGCGGCGACCATCGCGGTAACCGCCCAGCAGCAGCGTCAGCGCGACCAGCTCGACGCCGAACCGCTGGGCAGCCTCGCCCCGGACCGCACCTCCACCGTCGCCGCCGACGACGGCACCCCGCTGTCGGTGTCCGAGATCGACCCGGCGGACGGCGGTGAGCCGGAGCTGACCGTGGTGGGGGTGCACGGGTTCGCGTTGTCGCAGCTGAGCTGGCACTTCCAGCGCCGCGACCTGGCGTCGCTCACGCTGCCCCGCGTCCGTCAGGTCTACTACGACCACCGCGGGCACGGCACGTCCGGCCCGGCGAGCGAGAACGCCAGCACCATCGAACAGCTCGCCAGGGACCTGGACGCGGTGTTGCGCGCGGTCGCGCCCGAGGGGCCGATCGTGCTCGTGGGCCACTCCCTGGGTGGCATGGTGATCATGGAGCTTGCCCAGCAGAACCCGGAGCTGTTCGCCGACCGCATTTGCGGTGTCGCGTTCATCGCCACCGCCGCCGGCGAGGTCGGCCGCAAGGGCCTGCCGCGGGGGCTGCTCTCCAAGTACAACCCGCTCACCCGCGGGGTCGGCGAGCTCGCCGGGTGGCAGCCGGGGCTGGTCGAGTTCGTGCGCGCGGCCGGCGGGCAGCTGACCCGGCAGGCGGTGCGGCTGCTCGCGTTCGGCTCCCGTGACGTCGACCCGCGGCTGGTCGACTTCATGCTGGAGATGCTGGCGGTGACGTCGGTGAAGGAGCTGGTGGGGTTCGTCGACACGCTCGGCAGCCACAACCGGTACGCCGCGCTGGCCGGTCTCAAGCACGCGCACGTACTCGTGATCGGCGGTGACACCGACCGGTTCACGCCGTACTCGCACGCCGAGCGGATCGCGGCCGAACTGCCCGACGCCGAGCTGGTGCGGGTGCGCGGTGCCGGGCACATGGTGCAGCTCGAACAGCCCGAGGTGGTCGACAGCCACCTCATCGACCTGGTACAGCGATGCGCGGGCGTGACCGAGGAGTCCGGCGCGCGGGGGAAGTGGCGGTGGTTGAACCCATGAGCGTCGAACTGAAGACGGCCGAGGACACGGTGGCGTTCGGCGAATCGCTGGGCCGCACGATGCGGGCGGGTGACCTGGTTCTGCTCGCCGGTCCGCTCGGCGCGGGCAAGACCGTGCTGACGCGCGGGATCGCGGCCGGACTCGGCGTGTCCGGGCGGGTCAGCTCGCCGACCTTCGTGCTCGCGCGCGTGCACCCGGCGGGGGAGCGCGGTGTCCCGCTGGTGCACGTGGACGCCTACCGCCTGGGCGGCGATCTGACCCAGCTCGACGACCTCGACCTGGACACCGACCTCGAGTCCGCCGCGGTGGTGGTGGAATGGGGGGAGGGTGCCGCCGGCCGGCTGTCCGCGGACCACCTGGTGGTGCGGCTGGAACGCCGGCCCGACGACGTGCGTGAGCTGACCCTGGAGCCGCACGGTTCGTGGGTCGGACGGGTGCCCGGGCCGGCTGCCTGACCGGCTCGCGGGGTCCCGCGTCCGGCGCGGGGTCAGCGGCCCACGATGCCCCGCGCGACACCCAGTTCCACGAGGTCCTGCGGCCGCAACCGCAGCTGGTTCGCGGTCGCCGGGACCTCTTCGGACGGTCGCTTGAGGATGGAGGTGGCCGCTTCCGGTGAGGTCACCGAGAAGTAGCTGTCCGGCGTCACCCACGTCCGCCCCGGGTGCGCGAACGCCAGCGCGCCGCCCGACCCGCCCTCGCCGATCACCAGCGTCGTCACCGGTACCCGCGCACCGGCCACCGCCGCGAACACCTCCGCGATGGCCGCGCCCGCCCCGGACCGCTCGGCGTCCGGGTCGTTCGCCGCGCCGGGGGTGTCCACCAGGGTCAGCACCGGGATCCCGAGGCGGTCCGCCAGCCGGATCAGCCGCGCCGCGGTCCGGAAGCCGGAGGGCAACGTCGCGGTCCCGCACTGGGCCGCATAGGCGATCGCGGCACCGGAACGCATCCCGAACCCGCACCGCACGCCCGGGTCGACGCCGCCACACCGGTCGCCGCCGAGTTCTTCCCGCCAGTCGAAGTAGGCGTCCAAATAGGACTCCGCGCGTGGTCGGGTGGGAGCGCGGGCCGCCCGCACCGCCGCCCAGCCGTCCGCGGGCAGATCCACCGAGCCCAGCGCCGCCGGAGGCGCAGCCGGCCGGCCGTCCGCGCCGGTGAGCAGCGACAGCCACCGGCCGAGCCGCTCGCCCAGCTCCGCGGCCGGCACGATCTGGTCCACGTGTCCCGACGCCAGCTGGGACTCCGCCGTGTACGCCGAGGTGTCGCCGGGCGGTCGCACGCGCGATCCGGCGAACCCGATCTGCGCGCCCGGCAGGGCCAGCGTCACGTCCGAACCCGCGCCGAGCGTCGCCCAGCCGCCGCCGGTCGTCGGGTCGCGCGCCACGGCGATCTGCGGCAACCCGGCGTCGCGCATCAATGCCGCCTGCCGCGCGATCCGCTGCAGCTGGGACAGTGCCGCCATGCCTTCCTGCATGCGGCTGCCGCCGGTCGCGATCATCGACACGACCGGCGTGCGCAGCTCCCGCGCCCGGGTGAACGCGGCCTCGATCCGGTCACCGGTGCGCCGCCCGACGGAGCCGCCGAGGAACCCGAACTCCCAGGCGATCACGACGGCCGCGGTGCCGCCGAAGTCGCCGACCCCGCACACCACCGATTCCGCTTCACCGGTGCGCTCGGCCGCCCGGGCACGCGCGTCGTCGTAACCGGGCCAGCCGATCGGGCCGTCCGCGGCGGACCCGCCCTCCGGTGGTGCGGGCAGCTCGGTGAACCCGGAGCACACCGCGCCGATCACGGCGCGGGCACCCTCACGCATGCAGGGCCCGTTTCATGACCTTGCCCATGTCGTTGCGCGGCAGGGCATCCAGGAACCGCACCACTCGCGGCCGCTTGTGCGGCGACAGCAGCCGGGCCACGTGGTCGGCCAGTTCCCGCTCCGCGGGTCGCTCACCGGCGGGCACGATCCACGCCACGATCCGCTCACCCAGATCCGGATCCGGCTCGCCGGTCACCGCGGCCTCGGCCACGCCCGGGTGCTCCAGCAATGCGTTCTCGATCTCCCCGGCGCCGATCTTGTAGCCGCCGCTCTTGATCAGGTCGGTGGCCTTGCGCCCGACGATCCGGTAGTAGCCGTCGGCGTCCCGGGTGGCCATGTCGCCGGTGCGGAACCAGCCGTCGGTGAACACCTCGGCGGTGGCGTCCGGGCGGTTGAGGTACTCGGTGAACAGGTTCGGCCCGCGCACCTGGATCTCGCCGACCGTCTCGCCGTCACCGGCTTCGATGACCGCGCCCGACTCGTCGACCAGCCGCACCTCGACCCCGCGCAGCGGCACGCCCACCGTGCCCGGCTTGCGCTCGCCGTCGGCGCGCACGCTGGTGTTCATCAGCGTCTCGCTCATGCCGTACCGCTCGACCACGCGCTGTCCGGTGGCCGCGTGGATGCGCTCGTGGTCGTGCACCGGCAGGGCCGCCGACCCGGAGACGAGCAGCCGGGCCCCGCTCAGCGCCTGCGCCAGCTCGGGGTTGCCGCCGACCTCCTCGGCGATCCGGTGGTACATGGTGGGGACGCCGAACATCATCGTGGCCTCGGTGGCCAGCTCACGGGCGATCACCTCGGTGGCGAACCGCCCGGTGTGGTGCACGGTGCCGCCGCGGCGCAGCGGGCCGAGGATGCCGAGGATCAGCCCGTGCACGTGGAACAGCGGCAGCGCGTGGACGAGCACGTCGTCGGCGGTCCACTGCCACGCGTCCGCCAGCGCGTCCAGGGTGCTGGAGATCGCGCGGCGCGGGAGGACCACACCCTTGGGCGGCCCGGTGGTCCCGGAGGTGTAGACGATCAGGGCGGGCGCCTCGTCTCCGGGCTCCTCGGGCAGGTCGCCCGGGCTGCCGATCAGCGGGACCTGCTGACGCGGCAGGGCGGCGAGCCGCTCGGGCAGCTTCGCGCCGGGTTCGGTGAGCACCAGCGACGGAGTGCTGTCGCTCACGATGTGGTCCAGTTCGCGTTCGCCGATCTTGGGGTTGACGGGAACCGCCGCGACCCCGGCGAGCAGCGCCGCGACCACCGCGACACTCGTGTGGACGGTCGGCGTCGCCCAGACCGCGACGCGGGTGGGTGACTGGGCGCGGATCTCCCGGGCGAGCGAACCGGCGATCACCGCCAGTTCGGCGTAGTCGAGCGAGACCTCGCCGAAGCGCAGGGCCTCCTTCTCGGGCGGCTCCGCCAGAGCCGGGAACAGCCGTTCGGTCACGTCAACTCCTCACAGATCAGCCGCGCCCGGGCACGATGCACACGAGCCGGACGACGGCGGGTACCACGCGCCCATGATCCGCCGCGGACGAGCGGTGCCGGAAGAAGGAAACCCGCTGGACCCACACCGCGGCCGACAACTGGCTGAGTGGCTGAACCACTTTGCGGCTCAGCCACCTCAGCCTGTCAAGGGCTAGGCTGCGGTTCGTGTCCGATGCGCTGAGTCCGATGGCCCGCCCGCGGCTGTACGAGCAGGTCCTGGAGCGGGTGCGGGCGTACGCCGCGGAAGCCGGGCTGCGCACCGGCGACCGGTTGCCGGCCGAGCGGGAGCTGGCGCAGCGGCTGGGCGTGAGCCGGGCGTCGGTGAAGCAGGCGATCGTGGTGCTGGAGGTGCAGGGCCTGGTCGAGACCCGGCACGGCGGCGGGACGTACCTGGTGCGGGACACCCTGGACGCGACCGAGCCGGTGGAGCGGCTGGTCGATCGCCGCCGGCGCCTGCCGGACGTGCTGGACGCGCGCGAGGCGCTGGAGACGAAGCTGGCCGAGCTGGCGGCGATGCGCCGGACGGAGGACGATCTGCGCGCGCTGGAGTCGGCGCTGGAGCTGATGGCGTCCGAACTGGCGGACGGCGGCGCCGGCGTCGAGGGCGACCGGCGGTTCCACGCCGCGGTGACGGCGGCCGCGCACAGCGCCCTGCTGGCCGAGTTCATGGACGCGATGGCCGACCAGATCACCGAAAGCCGCACCGAATCGCTGCGGCAGCCGGGCCGCCCACCGCGCTCGCTGGAGCAGCACATCGCGATCGCGGAGGCGATCCGCGACTGCAACCCGGCAACCGCCTCCGCCGCGATGCGGCAGCACCTGCGCACGGTCGCCGAGGTGCGCCTGCTGAGCTGGGATCCCGAGGACACCTGAGGTGTTCCACCAGCCCGGCCAACCCGGTAACCGCAGGTCGGCGCGCACGCCGTACGCTGGAGAGCTGTGCTGGTACTGGCTCTGGACACGTCGACGCCCGCGGTGACCGCCGGGGTCGCCGAGCTCGGCGCGGGCGTCGCCGTGCTGGGTGAGCGGGTGACGCTCGACGCGCGGGCGCACGGCGAACTGATCACGCCGCACGCCCTGGAGGCCGCGCGGGACGCGGGTGCCGCGGTGACGGACGTCGCGGCGATCGTCGTCGGCGCCGGGCCCGGGCCGTTCACCGGGCTGCGCGCCGGTCTCGCCACCGCAGCCGCCCTCGGGCACGCGCTCGGCGTGCCGGTCCACCCGGTGTGCAGCCTCGACGCGATCGCCCGGCAGGTCACCGTGGGCGAGCCCTTCCACGTCGTGACCGACGCGCGGCGCCGCGAGGTCTACTGGGCGGCCTACGCCGCCGACGGCACCCGCACCGACGGCCCGCACGTCCAGGCGCCCGCTGAGCTGTCCTTCTCCGTCGCCGCCGGGGACGGCGCCCGCCGGTACGCCGAGCAGCTCGGCGCGCGTGTGGTCGAGCCGTACTACCCCAGCACCGCCGGTTTGGCCGAAGCCGCCCGGGACGCCCTGCTCGGTGGGGCCGAGCCCGCCCCGCTGACGCCGCTGTACCTGCGTCGCCCGGACGCGGTCGAGCCCGGCGCGCGGAAGCGGGTGACCGCGTCGTGAAGCTCGGCAAGCTGCGCCGCAAGGACGTCCCGCGCTGCGTGGAGATCGAGAAGGTGCTGTTCGCCGTCGACGACCCGTGGAGTGCCCGGGCGTTCCACAGCGAGCTGGAGTCCGGGGCCTACTACCTCGGCGCGTACAGCTCCGAGGACGTCCTGATCGGCTACGCGGGCCTGGCGGTCGTCGGCCCCCGCGGCGACTACGAGGCGAGCATCCACACCATCGGCGTCGACCCGGGTTACCAGGGGCAGGGTGTCGGCACCGCGCTGCTGCGTGCCCTGCTGGACCGGGCCGACGAGCTGCGCGCGCCGGTGTTCCTGGAGGTCCGCACGGACAACCACCGCGCGCAGGAGCTGTACCGGCGCCACGGTTTCGAGCGGATCGGCCTGCGCAAGCGTTACTACCACCCGTCCGGGGCGGACGCGTACACGATGATGCGCCCCGGCGCGAGCGAGCAGGAGGTGGGCTGATGTCCCGTGTCGTCCTCGGCATCGAGAGCTCCTGCGACGAAACCGGTGTCGGTCTCGTGCGGTTGCACGACGACGGCACCGTCGAGCTGCTCGCGGACGAGGTGGCGTCCAGCGTCGAGCAGCACGCGCGCTTCGGCGGGGTGGTGCCGGAGGTCGCCAGCCGCGCCCACCTGGAGGCGATGGTGCCGACCGCGCAGCGCGCGTTCGCCACGGCCGGGCTCGGGTTGTCCGATGTGGACGCGATCGCGGTGACGGCCGGGCCGGGCCTGGCCGGTGCACTGCTGGTCGGGGTCTCGGCCGCGAAGGCGTACGCGGCGGCGCTGGACGTTCCGCTCTTCGGCGTCAACCACCTGGCCGGGCACATCGCGGTGGACACGTTGCAGCACGGCCCGCTGCCGAAGCCGTGCTTGGCACTGCTGGTGTCCGGTGGCCACACGCAACTGTTGCGGGTGGACGACATCGCCGGCGGGATCACCGAGCTGGGATCCACTGTGGACGACGCCGCCGGTGAGGCGTACGACAAGGTCGCCCGCGTGCTGGGCCTGCCGTACCCGGGCGGGCCGCCGATCGACCAGGCGGCGCGGGCGGGCAACCCGTCGGCGATCGCCTTCCCGCGTGGCATGACCGGGCCGCGCGACGCGAAGTACGACTTCTCGTTCTCCGGGCTGAAGACCGCGGTGGCGCGGTGGGTCGAGAACGCCGAGCGCCGGGGTGAGGAGATCCCGGTCGACGACGTCGCGGCGTCCTTCCAGGAGGCGGTGGCCGATGTGCTGACCGCGAAGGCGGTCCGCGCGGCGCGGGAGGAGGGCATCGGCACGCTGGTGATCTCCGGCGGGGTCGCCGCGAACTCCCGGCTGTCGGCCCTGGCGCGTGAGCGGTGCGCGGCCGCGGGGATCGAACTGCGGGTGCCGAGGCCCCGGCTGTGCACCGACAACGGTGCGATGATCGCCGCGCTGGGTGCGCACGTGGTCGCCGCCGGCCGGAAGCCGTCGGCGCTGGACCTGTCGGCGAACCCGGCGCTGCCGGTGGAGATCGTCTCGATCGAGGCGTAGACCGCCCGGCCGGGACGCGGTGGTCAGGGGCGCGTGCGTGACAGCAGCACATCGTCCAGCTTGACGAAGGCCACGCGGTGGCCGAACTGGATCTGCACGTACTGCGTCGTGCCGCGCACCACGACGTGCTGCGCCGGGTCGAAGGTCGCCGCCCAGAAGTACTCGCCGGGCAGTGCCGGGCCCGCCGCGTACTTCTGGCCCGCGGGCAGCGTGTATTGCAGCGGCACGATCTCCTGCGGCGGGATGTCGGCCGGGTACGCCTCGGGCTCCGGATACGCCCGTCCGTACACCGGCACCGAGTCGAGGCCAGGACGCGGCGTCACCACCTGACCCAGCACCGGCACCACGCCCGAGGAGCGCAACCACCCCTGCCGGCCGAGGAACCAGATGGCGGTCCACTCGCCGCGCGTCTCCGCCACCGCGTACCGCTGGCCGGTCGACACCCGGCTGCCCACGTCGGAAATCCCGGTGGTCGAGGGCCCGCCGTCGGGGTGCAGGCCGGGGTCGGGCAACAGCGGTGCATCGTCGCGCGGCTCGGTGCGCAGGAACAGCGCCGAGGACCCGCGTGCGGGGCACGCGGCGGCGGGCGCCGACGTGTCGCATCCCGTGTAGCCCGTGGTGTTCGACGCGAAGTCCGGCTTGATCATGACCATCCCGGTCGGCTGCCGCAGCGGCCGCCGGTTCAGCGGTGCGCCGAGCAGGTCGAAGTAGTGCGCCCAGTCCCAGTACGGCGCCGGGTCCCAGTGCATCCCCGCCACGTTCGACGGCGTCGGGCCGGGCACGTTGTCGTGGCCCACGATGTGCTCGCGGTCCAGCGGGATCTGGTACGTCTCGGCCAGGTACCGCACCAGCGTGGCCGAGGTCCGGTACATCGCCTCGGTGAACCAGGTGCCCTGCGCGGCGAACCCCTCGTGCTCGATGCCGATCGACTTCGCGTTGAGGTACCAGTTCCCTGCGTGCCAGCCGACGTCCTTGGTCAGCACGTGCTGCGCGACGTGCCCGTCGGTCGAGCGCAGCGTGTAGTGCCAGGACACGTACGTCGGGTCCTGCACCAGGCCGATCGCCTCGTCGTAGGTGCATTCGGTGTCGTGGATGACGATGTGCGTGATGCGCTGGGAGTTCGGCCGGTCGGCCTGGTCGTAGTTGCCGTGGTCGCCGTTGCCGAGGTCCTGGTACGGGGCCGGGATCCACTCGACGGGCAGCCCGGGTGGCGCTTCCGGAGCACCCTCGGCGATGGTGGTCAACCCGAGTGTGAGCACCTGCTCGCGGCGCGGCGACACCGGCGTCGCGGGGAGCGTGACGACCTGGCCGTCGTCGGTGGTGCGGCTCGCGCCGGAGATGATCGTCGCGTACACCTCGTCGGCGAAGAACGTCGCTGTCCCGGTGTCCGGCGCCCCGCTGTAACGGGCGACCGCGCCGTACCAGCCGTCCGGCCCGTCCGCCCGCACACCCAGCTCGCGCTGGTAGTGGGCCAGCACCGCGGCGCCGCCCCGGATGTTCTGCACCGGGTCGGTCCGCAGCGTCTCGGCGTCCACCCCGGTCAGCGACGCGGCGAGGTCGACCGTCTGCAACGCCGGCGACGTGTGCGGCGCGAGCACCCGGCGCGCGCTGTCCCCGCGCGGGTCCTCGGCGCCGTGGTCGTGATGGCTGCCGCCGGCGGCGACGGCACGCAGGTCGGTCAGGTGCAGCGGGCCGAAACCGGCACCGGTGCTCGGCGCGCCGCCGTGCGAGTCCCAGCGGGACTTCAGGTACGACACGGCGAGCAGCACGGGTTCCGGGACGCCGAACTCCGCGGCCGCGGCGGCGAAGGCGCGCTGCCGCGCCCCGCCCGTGGCGGCCAACGCACCGGGCGGCGTGCTGAGCGACGCGCCGGAGACCACGGTGGCCCCCGCGGTTCCGGCGGCGAACGCGCGCAGCGCGTGGCGGCGGGTGATCGACGTCATGCAGCCTCCCTCGTCCTGTAGCGAGGAAACTACCGACGGTCAACCCGGTTGGGAACTACCGGACCGGTCCGGGTGTCGGCCGGTTGTCGAACGCCTCCCGGGCCGCCAGGATCTCGTCCACGTGCTCCTGGGCCCAGTCGCCGAGGACGGAGAACATGTCCCCGACCTGCGCGCCCAGGTCCGTCACCGCGTATTCGACCCGCGGCGGCACGGTCGGGTAGACGGCCCGGTCGACCAGGCCGTCGCGCTCCAGGACGCGCAGCGTCTGGGTGAGCGATTTCTGCGTAATGCCCTCGAGCAGGCGGCGCAGCTCGTTGAACCGCATCGGGCCGTCGTGGCGGCGCAGTGAGCTGAGTACCAGCAGGCTCCACTTGTTGGCGAGCGTGTCGAGCACGGTGCGGGCCGGGCAGGCCTTCAGGTAGGACTGGACGGTATCCATGAGGTACCTGGATATCAGGAAGGTGCCTTCTTTACAACGGATACCGTGCGAGTCGACGATCTTCGGCATGAGAGCTGTCGATGTGCGGGCCCTGGGCGGGCCCGAGGTGCTGGAGGTCGTGGACGCGCCGCGTCCGGTGCCGGGACCGGGCGAGGTACTGGTGCGGGTGCACGCGGCGGGGGTGAACCCGGCGGACTGGATGCTGCGCCGTGGACTCATCGAGCAGTGGCCGTTCGCGCCGCCGTTCCGGCTCGGGCTGGACTTCTCCGGTGTGGTCGAGGAGACGGGGGAGGAGGTGTTCGGGCTGGTGATGTCGCAGTGGGGCGCGTACGCCGAGTACGTGGCGGTGCCGTCGTCGGCGTTGGCGCCCAAGCCGGCTGAGCTGGACCACGTCGCGGCCGCCGCGTCGCCAACAGCGGTGCTGACGGCGACCCAAGCGCTTGCCGGCGTGCGGCCGGGACAACGGGTGCTGATCCACGCGGCGGCCGGCGGGGTCGGGCACGTCGCGGTGCAGGTGGCGAAGGCGCGGGGCGCGTACGTGATCGGCACGGCGCGGTCGGCTAACCACGACTTCCTGCGCGCGCTCGGGGCGGACGAACTGATCGACCACACGGCGGTGGACTTCACGACGGCGGTCGCCGGGGTGGACGTGGTGTACGACCTGGTGGGCGGTTCCTACGGGTCACGCTCGCTCGAGGTCCTCACGCCGGACGGCGTGCTCATCGACGCGCAGGGCAACGACGCGACGGAGGACCCGCGCTACCGGCGGTTCTACGTGCAGCCCTCCGGCGCGGAGCTGGCGAGCGCGGTGGAGGGCGTCCGGGTGCACGTGTCGCAGGTGCTGCCGCTGGAGGACGCGGCGAAGGCCCACGAGCTGAGCGAGAGCGGCCGGGTGCGGGGGAAGATCGTGCTGACCGTGTAGACGGCGAGCGGCCCGGGACCACACCGTGGTTCCCGGGCCGCTCAGGTCGAGGCCGGCGCTAGCAGCTTCCGCAGCACCCGCATCCGGAGCCACTGCACGAGCTGCAACAGCTGCAACCACCCATCGGAACACCATCCCTTCCAGTCGCGTCCGGGCCGGTTCCCACGGTAGGGAGCGGCCCGGAACGCCGACACCGCTCAACGAGTGAGATGGTGACCCCGCTCCGTGACCACGCCGGTAAAGTCGCCGGTCAGGCGCCTCGCCCGACGGTCCGTGCCGTACCGGGGGACCCTCCTTGCGCGGCTAGCACTCCCGTGGCTAGAGTGCTAATCGAAGGCACCGCACACGCCCCGGCACCCGCGACGGCGGGGGTGGTAGGCGCCGAAACCAAGTAAGTACCTGCCAACGCTTTCGACGACCCGTGGAGGTCAACCCGGTGAGCGTGAACATCAAACCGCTCGAGGACAAGATCGTTGTCCAGACGAGCGAGGCCGAGGAGACGACCGCCTCCGGCCTCGTCATCCCCGACACCGCCAAGGAGAAGCCCCAGGAGGGCAAGGTTCTGGCCGTGGGCCCGGGCCGTGTCGACGACAAGGGCAACCGCATCCCCGTCGACGTGAACGTCGGGGACGTCGTCATCTACTCGAAGTACGGCGGCACCGAGGTCAAGTACAACGGTGAGGACTACCTGATCCTGTCCGCTCGCGACGTGCTGGCTGTCGTCAACTGACATCGGCGCTGCGGTGAACGCCCCGGGCCCCGCTGGAAAGCCGGGGACGGGGCGTTCTGCTGTCTGAGAGGACTTCCATGCCCAAGCAGATCAACTTCGACGAGGACGCTCGTCGAGCGCTCGAGCGCGGCGTGAACAAGCTGGCCGACGCGGTCAAGGTCACCCTCGGCCCGCGTGGCCGGCACGTCGTGCTGGACAAGAAGTTCGGCGGCCCCACCATCACCCTCGACGGGGTCACCGTCGCGCGGGAGATCGAGCTGGAGGACCCGTTCGAGAACCTGGGTGCCCAGCTGGCCAAGAACGTGGCCACCAAGACCAACGACGTCGCCGGCGACGGCACCACCACGGCCACCGTGCTGGCGCAGTCGCTGGTGAAGGTCGGCCTCCGCAACGTGGCCGCCGGCGCCAACCCGGCCGGCCTCGGCAAGGGCATCGAGGCGGCCGCGGAGAAGGTCATCGAGGTGCTCAAGTCCAGGGCCACCCCGGTCAAGGGCCGCGACAACATCGCCCAGGTCGGCACGGTCACCTCGCGTGACGCCACCATCGGCGCCCTGCTCGGCGAGGCCGTGGAGCGGGTCGGCGAGGACGGTGTGATCACCGTGGAGGAGTCCTCCACGCTGGCCACCGAGCTCGAGATCACCGAAGGTGTGCAGTTCGACAAGGGTTACCTGTCGGCGCACTTCGCGACCGATCCGGAGGAGCAGCGGGCGATCCTGGAGAACGCCTACGTGCTGCTGCACCGGGAGAAGATCTCGGCGCTGGCCGACCTGCTGCCGGTCCTGGAGAAGGTCGCCGAGTCCAAGAAGCCGCTGCTGATCATCGCTGAGGACGTCGAGGGCGAGGCGCTGTCCACCCTGGTGGTCAACGCCCTGCGCAAGACCCTCGTCGCGGTCGCGGTGAAGGCGCCGTTCTTCGGTGACCGCCGCAAGGCGTTCCTGGACGACCTGGCCGTCGTCACCGGCGCCCAGGTCATCTCCTCCGAGGTGGGCCTGAAGCTGTCCGAGATCGGCCTCGACTCGCTGGGCACCGCCCGGCGCATCGAGATCACCAAGGACAACACGACGATCGTCGACGGTGCCGGCACCAAGGCCGACATCGAGGCCCGCATCGCGCAGATCCGCAAGGAGATCGAGACCACCGACTCCGACTGGGACCGCGAGAAGCTGCAGGAGCGGCTCGCGAAGCTGGGCGGCGGCGTGGCGGTGATCAAGGTCGGCGCGGCCACCGAGACCGAGCTGAACGAGCGCAAGCACCGCATCGAGGACGCCGTGGCTTCCACCAAGGCGGCCGTCGAGGAGGGCATCGTGCCCGGCGGTGGCTCGGCGATCGTGCACGCGGTCAAGGAACTGGCGACGCTCGAGGCCGAACTCTCCGGTGACGAGGCCACGGGTGTCCGCATCGTGCGGGACGCCCTGACCGCGCCGCTGAACTGGATCGCCGCGAACGCCGGCTACGAGGGCCCGGTCATCGTGTCCAAGGTGCAGGAGCAGGGCTGGGGCTACGGCTTCAACGCCGCGACCGGCGAGATCACCGACCTGCTGCAGGCCGGCATCGTCGACCCGGTCAAGGTCACCCGCTCCGCGGTCGCGAACGCGGCCTCCATCGCCCGTCTCGTCCTGACCACGGAGAGCACCGTGGTGGACAAGCCGGCCGAGGAGTCCGAGGACACCGGCCACGGTCACGGTCACGCACACTGACCACGGCAGAAGGCCCCCGCCACCAGCGGGGGCCTTCTTCTTTTCCCGGAGCGGAACCGCCGGTGCCGCTCCGGTTCAGTTGTGGCGTGTCACGCGTTCACGCCACCGTCCACGGTGATCGTCGACCCGGTGATGAACGCCCCCGCTGGCCCCGCGACTGGGCGACGGTCGCCGCGATGTCGTCCGGCGTCGCGTGCCGCCCGGCGGCCGACAACGCGAGGATGCTCGCGGCGTGCGGCCCGTCGGCTGGGTTCATGTCCGTGTCCGTCGGTCCCGGCTGCACCACCACCGAAGTGATCCCCCGCGGAGCGAGGTCCCGTGCGAACGCGCGGCTCATCCCGACCACGGCCGCCTTCGACGCGGAGTTCGCGCTCAGCCCCGGCCGGGTCACCCGCTCGCCCAGGGTGCTGCCGATCGTGATGATCCGGCCGCCGGCCGGGAGGTGCCGTACCGCCGCCTGGGTCGCCACGAACACCGCCCGGACGTTCACCGCGAGCGCGCGGTCGAAGTCGGCCAGGCTGAGGTCTTCGACCGTGCCGAGCGGGAAGATGCCGGCGTTGTTGACCAGCACATCCAGTCCGCCCAGCGCCTCGGCGGCCTGGTCGACGGCGGCGGTGAGCGCGTCCGCGTCGGCGCCGTCCGCCTGGATCGCGAGCGTCTTCCGGCCCAGCCCCTCGACCGAGGCCACCACCTCGGCGGCCGGCGACGCCGCCCGTTCCTAGGTGAGCGCGATGTCCGCCCGTTCCGCGGCCAGCTTCCGCGCGATCGCGGCGCCGATGCCGCGGCTGCCCCCGGTCACCAGTGCCACCTTGCCGTCCAGCGAACCCATGCGCCGTTGCGAAGCATGTCACCACGCGGCCGTCCACGCGCCTTCGATCGGGACGCGGCTCTGGACCAGGCGATGTACGTCTTCTGGGAGCGCGGTTACGAGGGCACCTCGCTGTCCGATCTGACCGCCGCGATGGGTATCGGGTCGCCGAGCCTGTACGCGGCATTCCGCGGGAAGGAGCCCCTGTTCCGGGAGGCGGTCGAGCGGTACCGCGAGCGGTTCGCCCACCACCTGCCGGAGGGAACGGCGGTGCGCGAGGCGCTGGAGACGTGGCTGCGGGACAGTGCGCGGGAGTTCGTGGCGAGTGACCATCCACGCGGATGCATGGTCGTGCTCGCCGCGGTCAACTGCACCGAGCAGAACCGGCCGGTGCAGGATTTCCTCGCGGAGAAGCGCCGGGGCAATCTGGCTGAGCTGGAGGAGCGGCTGCGCCATGCGGTCGCCGAGGGTGATCTGCCCGGGGATGCCGACATCGCGGGGATCGTCCGGTTCTACGGAACGATTTTGCACGGAATGTCGATTCAGGCCCGCGATGGCGCGGAACTCGCGGACCTCGAGGCGGTCATCGACACCGCGATGTCGCTGTGGCCGCGATTCGCCGGAAAAAAGACGGCACCCGGCTGACGCGTGCGCCCCGGGTGCCGTCCGGTTTTTCCCGTCCGGCTAGTGCCCGGAAAGGGTCAACTGTGGTTTTCCGGTGCGGATGATGGTTTCCCGCTCGGCCTCCGAGAGCCCACCCCAGATCCCGTACGGTTCGTGCACCGCGAGCGCGTGCTCCCGGCACAGCCGCAGCACCGGACAGGATTGGCAGATCGCCTTCGCACGGGCCTCCCGCCGTGCTCTCGCCGGCCCCCGCTCCCCATCCGGGTGGAAAAACGCGCCGCTGTCCATCCCCCTGCACGACCCCCGTAGCTGCCAATCCCAGATATCGGCGTTCGGGCCCGGGAGCCTGCGCGTGTCTGCCATCGTGACCGCCCTCCGATTCGGTCGTGCCACCCCTGCTGTGTTGCCCGGCGATTACTCCGAATGGCGCAACGGCGGTAACGTTAGAAGCGCGCCAATAGTTGTTCAAGGGAATCCGGGTGATTCAGCCGTCAGGTTCCCCCGGATGCGTGAGATCAGGGCCGTAAACAGGCAAAATAACGAAACCGATTCAAGTTGCCCCGTTCGAGTGGCGCCGGGATATTGGACCGGGTGAGCCGTCCGAGGGGTGCCGGTCAGACCGAGCCGACGATGCCCGTGGCCGCCGTCGCCCGGCGGCTCGGGGTCGCGCCTTCGACGCTGCGCACCTGGGACCGCCGCTACGGGCTCGGCCCGAGCCGGCACACCGGCGGCAAGCACCGCCGCTACTGCGCGGCCGACATCGGCCGCCTCGAACTGATGCAACGCGCGCTGCTGCGCGGGGCGTCGACGGCGGAAGCCGCCCGCTACGCGCTCCAGCAGATGCCGAAGTCGTACTCCGCGGTTCCGCAGACCCCGGCGCAGCCGCTGCCGCCGCCCGCCGAGCACACGGCGGCCGCGCGGAACGGCGCCGCGGCGCGGCGGCTCCGGGCGGCGGCGGTCGCGCTCGACGGGCGGGCCGTGCAGCAGACGCTCGGGGACGCGATCGGCGCCGCGGGGGTGCTCGAGGCCTGGGAGGGCGTGATCGCCCCGGTCCTCGACGCGTGCGGCAACGGCTGGCCCGGCACTCCGGCCGGGGTCGAGGTGCAGGCGCTGCTGACGGAGTGCGTGCTCGCCGCCGTCGTGCGGGCCACCCCGGTCCTCGGCCATCCGCGCAACCAGCGCCCGGTCCTGCTCGTCCGGGTGCCGGACGAGCCGGACCCGCTCCCGCTGCACGTGCTCGGTGCCGGCCTGGCCGGCCGCCGCATCGGCACGCAGCTGTTCGGCCTGCCGCTGCCCGCGCCCGCGCTGGCCGCGGCCGTGCGGCGCAGCTCGCCCGCGGCGGTCGTGCTCTGGGCGAGCCGTCCCGCCGAGGCCGACGCCGGGCTGTTCCCCGAGGTGTCCCGCGGCGGGCTGCGCAGCCGCCTGTTCGCGGCCGGGCCGGGCTGGGCGGACGTGCAACTGCCGGACCGGGTCGAACTGCTGCCCGGCCTGCGCACCGCCGCGGACCGCATCGAGTACGTTCTGGTGGGGAAGTGACGTGCACGAGATCGAACTGCGAAAAGCGGCCTTCGGCGACCGGCCGCCGCCGGGCCTGCTCCCGGCCGACGGGCCACCGGTGCACCGCCTGCTGGCCGCCATCGTGCTCGGCGCACGGGCCCGCTACGCCGCCGCGGCCACCCTGCTGGACCCGCTCACCCGTGACCGCGACCCGGTGATCGCCGCACTCGCGTTGACCACCCTCGCATCGCACCGCCGGCAGCTCGGCGGGCACACCGCCGCGCGCGCCCTCGACGGCACCGCCCTCCGCCACGCCTGCGCGGCGGAGGGGCTGGGCACCGACACCGATCCGGACGGCCTCGACGCGCCCGGCGCGCTCGCCGATGCGCTGCTGGGTCTGGCGGCCGATCACCTCGGCACCGGTCGGCTCACCGCCTCGCGGCGCGTGCTTCGCCGGGCGGCCGCCGCCGCGGCGAGCTGGCGCACCCGGACCCGGCTCGGCTGGGTCACCGCCGAGCTCGCGCTCGCCTCGGGTGACGGCCCGGCGGCCGTCGAGCCCGCCGAGGCGGCCCTGGCCGAGGCCATCGCCGCCGGCTCGGTCCGGCACACCGTCAAGTCCCGGCTCGTGCTCGCTGCCGCGCTCGGCACCATCGGGCAGAAGCGAAGAGCCCGGGAGCTCGTCTCCGGCGCGCAGGCGGACGCGGACGCCTATGATTTGTCCTCGTTGTCCTGGCCCGCGGGGCTGATCGCGGCCGATCTGTGGCCCGCCGAGGCGGACCGCCACCGATCGCGCACCGCCGCGGTGTTACACGCAGTGTTACTAGGGTCCGATCCGGAGGGGAGGCGGCTCGCCCGTGAATCACCGTGGGTGCCTGTCTGATCCCCGGCGCGGCCATCAGCCGGCCATACCGACATCCGGGCGAAGAAGTTCCCAAAAAAAGCCACCGGATCGTGTCAAGGTACGGCCTCAAGCGTCCGATAGGGGATATGGAATGTCACCCGGCTGCAGGAAGGAACACCCGTGACGACGGTCTTGATCTGCGACGACCGACGCAGTGTCCGCGAAGGGCTCACCCGCGTGATGTCTGCTGTCCCCGGTGTCAGTCGCATCGACTGTGTAGCGCACGGTGACGAGTTGCTGGCCCGGTACTCGCGGCAGCCGGTCGACGTCGTGCTCGTCGGCACCCAGCGCGCGATGCCGGCCGGGGTGGAGGCGACTCGGCGGCTGGTGTCCGCCAACCCTCAGGCCAACGTGATCGTCTTCGGCGCGCCGGACGACGCCGGCAGCATCGCCGCCGCCATCGCCGGCGGCGCTCGCGGCTACCTGCGCTGGGACGCGTCCCGCCCGGAACTGGTCGCCGCCCTCGCGCACACCCTCGCCAGCACCTCCGTGCCCGCGCCGCGCCAGCCGGCCGACCCGGGCGTCCAGCTCACCGAGCGCGAGCTGCAGGTGCTGCGCGGCATGAGCCAGGGCAAGAGCAACGGTCAGATCGGCCGTGAGCTCTACCTGTCCGAGGACACCGTCAAGACCCACGCCCGCCGGCTGTTCCGCAAGCTGGGTGTGCGTGACCGTGCGCAGGCCGTCGCCCACGGCTTCCGTCGCGGCCTGGTCTCCTGACGCGACGCGCGGATCCAGCGAAAATTCTTCGCGAATCCGCGCGTTGCTTCGCTCATGGGCACTCCGAGAGGCCGTCTTCGTGCGATACTGGGCGCCCTCGGCGTTCCGGGGCCGCGACGGGTCATAGCCGACCGCGCACACGCGGCGCCGGCGTCGGCAGGTACGGTAGGCATCACCGGCGTGAGCGATATGGGGGTTGCCGCGCCGTTGATTCTGCACGCCTACACGTAACGCTGGGACTGTTGTCTGCGATGGCCAATGTGGGGGACGGGCTGGACGAGCCAGTCGCCGCCGCTGTCGAGGGGGATCCCCAGGCGGTCGAGCGGCTGCTGGCCGCTATCCGTCCCCTGGTGGTGCGGTATTGCCGCGCCCGGGTCGGACGACAGGAGCGGTCGTTCGCCTCGGCAGACGATGTGGCCCAGGAGGTGTGTTTAGCGGTGCTCACGGCGTTGCCTTCGTACCGTGACCAAGGGCGCCCGTTCCTGGCCTTCGTGTACGGCATCGCCCAGCACAAGGTGGCCGACGCGCATCGGGCCGCCGCGCGCAACCGAGCCGAGCCCGTCGCCGAGCTCCCCGACGAGATCGAGGGCGACATCGGGCCGGAACAGCGTGCTCTGCAGGGGGAGTTGAACGAGCGCATGGCACAACTGCTGCGGGTCCTGCCCGACAAGCAGCGCGAGATCGTGGTGCTGCGCGTGGTGGTCGGCCTGTCGGCCGAGGAGACCGCGGACGCGGTCGGCTCGACGCCGGGTGCCGTCCGCGTCGCCCAGCACCGTGCGCTGGCCCGGCTCCGCAAGGCGCTGGCGTCCGAGGAGGTGGCCTGAGTGACCGATCGCGAAGACGGTAGACGTGAGCTCGACGAGCTCGAGTTCGACTCGACCATGCTGAGTTCGTCACAGGCGGAGTTCGAGGCGGACCTCACGGCGATCCGGGCGGACGACGCTCTGCTCGACGCGCTGGGCGGGTCCGACCCCGGCATCGCCGACGACCTGGGCGACCAGGAACTCAACGCGCTGCTGCTGTCCTGGCGGCGGGACATCGACAGCGAACCGCTCGCCGAGCTCATCGACACCGACACCGCGGTCACCACGATCAGGACGGCCGCGCTGGCTCGCCGCCACGGGCAGCAGGCGCGCCGTCGCCGCCTGCTCGTGCCGGTCGCCGCGGCCGCCGCGGTCCTCGCCATCGGCTTCACCGGCACCAGCGTCGCCGCGCGCGACGCGCAGCCCGGTGACACGCTCTGGGGCCTCACCAAGGTCCTCTACGCCGACCACGCGCGGTCGGTCGAGGCCGCCTCCGCGGCCCGGATCGAGCTGCAGCAGGCCAGCATCGCCTTGTCGCAGGGCCGCATCGCCGAGGCGCAGCAGGCGCTTGCCCAGGCCGCCGCGAAGCTGAGCCAGGTCACCGAGGAGGAGAACCTCAGCCAGCTGATGGCCGAGCACCAGCAGCTCGCCTCGATGCTGCCGAGCTCCACCACGACCACGCCGGGCTCGTCGGTGTCGTTGCCCACGTCGGCCGCGCTGCCGCCGCCGAGCTCGACCAAGCCGGCGGCCTCGTCCACCACGACCACGCCGCTGCCCACCACGACGACGACCCCGTCGGAGAGCAGCACGCCTCCGCCGAGCACCACGTCACCGAGCAGCACAACTCCGCCGGCGACTGACGGCACCTCCGGCGGCGTGCGGTACGACCCGCCCGACACCACGAACGGCACCGGTCAGAAGTCCTCCGGGGTGGGCACCGGCACCGGCTCGAGCACCAGCTCGAACTGACCGGATCCGCGAGAACAGGCTCGTACGACGAAGGCCCGGCCGCTTCCGGCCGGGCCTTCGTCGTGTGGTCAGTAGGCTCAGTAGGCGCTTTCGGTGGTCGTGATGCCGTCGGCGAAACCGCGGCAGTAGTCCCAGCTGACGTAGTCGGCCGGGTCGGGGTCGAAGGCCGGCTCGTGCGGACGCATCCGACCGTCGGCGAGCAGTTGCTCGAGGCTCGCGCGCAACAGGTGCCAGTCGTGGTAGTGCGGCTGGTCGCACTCGCCGCAGTCGACCACGATGCCGCGCACCCCGCGCGGCTCCAGCAGTGCCTGGTAGACGGCCAGGTCGGACAGGTCCGCGAGGAGCTCCGCGCGCGCCTGCTCATCCATCGGTTCGGCCAGCTCGTCGTCCCCGAAGCCGGCGAGCTCACGTGCGGGATCGTCCGGGTCGTCGGCGAACGGGTCGGGGGGCAACACTTCGTGCGGCACGCGTGGCACCGTACCCGTCCGACCCGGTTGCGTGTCCAGGGGCTTTCAGTCCCCTGGGCGGGCAGCGAGTTTCCCCGGTCACGTCTGGCCCGTGCCCGGGCCGTATCCGGGCGGCGGCCAGATACCATCGAGTGCAGGTTCACCCGCCACCACCAGGAAGGTCAGCCCCCCAGATGACGAGCGAGTTCGCCCCGGAAGACAAGTTCGCGATGCTCGGGTTGACCTTCGACGACGTGCTGCTGCTGCCGGCCGAATCGGATGTCGTGCCCAGCAGCGTCGACACGTCGACCCGGCTCTCCCGCAACATCACCCTGCGCATCCCGCTGGTCTCCGCGGCCATGGACACCGTCACCGAGGCCCGCATGGCGATCGCCATGGCGCGGCAGGGCGGGGTGGGCGTCCTGCACCGCAACCTGCCGATCGAGGAGCAGGCCGCGGCCGTCGAGGTCGTCAAGCGCTCCGAGGCCGGCATGGTCACCGACCCGGTCACCTGCTCCCCGGAGGACACGCTCGCGGAGGTCGACGCCCTGTGCGCCCGGTTCCGCATCTCCGGCCTCCCGGTCACCGACGCGTCCGGCGCCCTCGTCGGCATCATCACCAACCGCGACATGCGCTTCGAGCTGGACCACAGCCGGCCGGTCAGCGAGGTGATGACCAAGGAGAACCTGATCACCGCGCAGGTCGGCGTCACCGCGGACGCGGCGCTGGGCCTGCTGCGCCGGCACAAGATCGAGAAGCTGCCGATCGTCGACGGCGCGGGCAAGCTGCGCGGGCTGATCACCGTGAAGGACTTCGTCAAGACCGAGCAGTACCCGCACGCGACCAAGGACCCGGACGGCCGCCTCGTCGTCGGCGCCGCGGTCGGCGTCGGCGCGGCCGGTCACCAGCGCGCGATGGCGCTCGCCGACGCGGGCGTGGACGTGCTGATGGTGGACACGGCGCACGGCCACTCGCGGGCGGTCATCGACATGGTCGCCACCCTGAAGAAGGAGCTGGGCGACACGGTCGACGTCGTCGGCGGCAACGTCGCCACCCGGGCGGGTGCTCAGGCGCTGGTGGACGCGGGCGCGGACGCGGTCAAGGTGGGCGTCGGCCCGGGCTCGATCTGCACCACCCGGATCGTCGCCGGTGTCGGCGTGCCGCAGATCTCCGCGATCTACGAGGCGGACAAGGCGTGCCGCCCCGCCGGGGTACCGGTGATCGGCGACGGCGGCATCCAGTACTCCGGGGACATCGCCAAGGCCATCACCGCCGGCGCGTCCACCGTCATGCTGGGCAGCCTGCTGGCCGGCACCGCCGAGTCGCCGGGCGACCTGATCCTGGTCAACGGCAAGCAGTACAAGACCTACCGCGGCATGGGGTCGCTGGGCGCGATGCAGTCGCGCGACGGGCGCAAGTCGTACTCCAAGGACCGCTACTCGCAGGACGATGTGCTCAGCGAGGACAAGCTGGTGCCGGAGGGCATCGAGGGCCGCATCGGCTTCCGCGGGCCGCTGGCCAGCGTCGTGCACCAGCTCGTCGGCGGGCTGCGCTCGGGGATGGGGTACGCGGGCGCGGAGACGATCGAGCAGCTGCAGCGGGCGCAGCTGGTGCGGATCACCGCCGCGGGCCTGAAGGAGAGCCACCCGCACGACGTCACCATGACCGTCGAGGCGCCCAACTACACCTCGCGCTGACCCTGCGCGCAGGTCACACTCGTGGCCTAGCGACAATGGGCCGTCAACTACTGGCGGCGAGAAGGGACCTGACGTGCGCGATCTGGTCGAGATCGGCATGGGACGCACCGCGCGACGGGCGTACGACCTCGATGACGTGGAGATCGTCCCGTCCCGGCGGACCCGCTCCTCGGCGGTCGTGTCCACCGCGTGGCAGATCGACGCCTACCGGTTCGACATCCCGATGGTCACCCATCCGACGGATGCGGTGGTGTCGCCGGACACGGCGGTCGAGGTCGGCAAGCTGGGCGGCCTCGGCGTGCTCAACGCCGAGGGTCTGTGGGCCCGTCACGCGAACACGGAGCAGGCGCTGCTCCGCCTGCTGGACGCCGCGAAGGACGAGGACCGCACCGCGCTGACCCGGACGTTGCAGGAGCTGCACTCCGCACCCGTGCGGCCGGAGCTGCTGGCCGAGGCCATCGGCCGCGTCCGCGAGTCGGGTGTGACGGTCGCGGCGCGGGTGAGCCCCCAGCGCGCGGCCGAGCTGACCCCGCACCTGATCGCCGCCGGCGTCGAGATCCTCGTCGTGCAGGGCACGATCATCTCCGCGGAGCACGTCGCCCACGACGACGCCGACCCGCTGGACCTCAAGGACTTCATCGGTGGCCTGGACGTGCCGGTGATCGCCGGTGGCGTGTCCGACTACCGCACGGCGATGCACCTGATGCGCACCGGCGCGGCCGGCGTGATCGTCGGCCACGGCTACACGCCGGGCGTCACGAGCACCGACCGCGTGCTGGGCATCGGCGTGCCGATGGCGACGGCGATCATCGACGCCGCCGCCGCGCGCCGCGACTACCTGGACGAGACCGGCGGCCGGTACGTGCACGTCCTCGCCGATGGCGGGATCACCAGCTCGGGTGACATCGCGAAGGCGATCGCCTGCGGTGCGGACGCCGTGGTGCTCGGCTCGCCCCTGGCCGCGGCCACCGAGGCCCCGGGCCACGGCCTGTACTGGACGGCGGCCGCCGCGCACCCGTCGCTGCCGCGTTCGCGGGTCGCCGCGGGCCCGGACATCGAAGTGGATCTCAGGACGCTGCTGTTCGGCCCGTCGTCGGATGCCGAGGGAGCGGTGAACCTGTTCGGCGCGCTGCGGCGGGCGATGGCCAAGACCGGGTACTCCGATCTGAAGGAGTTCCAGCGCGTCGGCCTCTCGGTGCGCGGTTAGGGCCACGGCTGTACCCGGGCGGTGGCCGTACGAGGCGCGCCACCACCCGGGTCGTCAGCGGGGCCGGCTCACTGCCGCCGCAGGACGCGGTCGGCGAGCGAGGGGGAACGCGCGTCGACCATCGCGCGCAGCCGTTCGTTCTGCCGGCGCAGGTCGTCGGCCTGGGCGCGCAGGTCCGCGGTTTCGGCCGTGAGCCGCTCGATCTCCTGCCGCTGCCGGTTGACGGTCTCCGCCATGGTGTCGGCGTCCTCCGCGTGCGCGACGGCCTCGAACTGGAGTTGCAGCAGGCGCGTGTAGAGCGCGAGACGGTTGTTCTCCATGGTGTACAGCAACCGCGAGTCGCGGTACGGCGCCAGCGCGCCGAGCAGCGCCTCGTGCCGGGTCACCACACCGACGCCGAAGATCGCCGGGATCATCGCGAGGTGCCAGCCGTCGTTCGCGGTCAGCGCGTCCTCGACCGCGGTGAGCACGCCGTTGCGCTCGCCACCGGCCTCCTGGGCGGCGGTGAACGCGCCCAGGCCGACGAACCCGGCGGGCGTCAGCTCGTCGTGCCACACCGTCGGACCGTCCGCACTGGAGGGATGGCGGTCCTCGGGCGCGAGCCGGGACGGCAGGTAGTACTGGTCCCGCCGCGAGCACGGCCACAGCAGGTCGTGCAGCACGACCACGGCGTCCGGCGCGTTCGCCAGCACCCAGTCCAGCTCGGCGCGCACGGTGGCGTAGTTGTGGTCGCCGTCGAGCACGTACAGATCGGCGACCGGCAGCTCCGGCAGCACGTCCGGGGAGTGTGCTTCGACCAGGTGCAGGGCCGGGTTCCCAGCGAGCGCGGCGCGGAGGCGGTCCGTCGGTTCCGGGTCGACGCAGTACACCGCGGTCGCGCCGAGCTCCGTGTAGATGCCGCTGACCTGCCCGGATTCCACACCGACCTCGACTACCGTCCTGATTGGACGGCTCGCGTAGACGATCTCGAAGATCTCCCGGAAACAGGACAGCGAATGCAGCAGCAGGGGCCCCTGCCGGGCGGCGCGGGCCTGGGCGTGCGGGTCGGTGCGGGTGCCGTAGTTCACTTGCCGCTCCGCAACTGCCGCACGGCGATGCGGGCCGCCGAGGTGGCCAGGCCGACCGTCCCACGCACCCGGATCTCCTCACGCACCCGGCTGGTCACCCGCGCCACGCGCGAGGCCGACGGCGGGTGCCCGCCGAGCCCGGTTCGCGACTTCGGCAACGTCGCGAACGCCACGCTCACCTGCCCGGACGTCACCGGCGCGCCCATCCGCGCGGCGACCGGGAACCAGATCGCCGACTCGTCGGCCTCGAACTCGAACAGCGTGCCGCCCAGCCAGCGGCAGGCCGCGTGGATCAGCCCGGCGAAGTCCTCGGGTCGCTCCCATCGCTCGACACGTGGCACGCTCTGGCCGGGCACGAGCGCCCGCACCTCGACCCAGTCGATGCGCACCAGCGCCGGCCGGCCGGGGATCGCGACCGCGAGGTCGGTGATGTCGGCCGAGCGGAAGTCCAGCCTGGCGAACGAGAGTCCGTTGTGGTTGATCCGCACCGGCCGCCGCGGCCCCTCGTGCCATTCCCCGTCGCGCGTGCGGAAGGTCAGCCGCGTCTGCGCCGGAGCAGTGGACGGCTCGAAGAGGTCCGGGTCCACCCGCCGCTCAGCCAGCGCCCGCGCCCCGGCGGCCAGGCGCGTGTCCGAGGCGGCCAGCAGGGCCGGCCAGAACGCGTCGCGCATCGCCAGGTCGCCCAGATCGGCGGGGGACAGGTAGGGGATCGCGGGCACGAGGTCCTCCGGGACGACCCGCGTGACCAGCGCGGAACCGAAGTTGTCCTCGTGCGCCCAGTTGCCGAACACCGCGGCCTCCTCGGCGGTCGGCGCCTTGAGCGCGGACACCAGGATGTTCGCCAGCCGGTGCCGGGCGGTACCGGTCAGGTCCGGCCGGCCGTCGTCGGCGTAGCGGTACCACTGGGCCTGGAACTCGCGGATGCCGTCCTGGACCGCGCGCCGCTGCGCCAGCTGGGCCTCGCCGTCCGAGGCCGGGCCGAGCACGGGTGAGCCGTCGGCGGTGAAGTCCAGCAGGGACCCGCAGAAGTCGTTCACCGACTGCTCCAGCACCTCCGGGCTGCGGCTGATGGTGCGCGCGATCTCCGGTGGGTGCCCGCCCTGGCTGAGATAGCCCTCGATGCGCAGCCCCGCCCGGAACACGCGGGTGGAGCGGTCGTCGGTGGCGAGGTAGAAGCCGGCGGGCTGGACGCCGGTACCGGACACGTCGAGCACCCGGCCGAGGAAGTACTGGATCGTCCCGCCCCAGCCCAGGTCGACCAGCGCCGGTTCCCGCGCGTCCAGCATCCCGGCGCGGCGCAGCTCGGCCAGCACGCGCTCGCGGATCCGGGTCACCGTCACGGTCAGCCGGTTCCGCAGGTGGGCGGTCTCGGTGAGCACGCCGCAGACCAGGCCGATGGCCGGGTCGTTGTCCAGGACGGCGTCCAGCATCTCGGCCAGCGGCGGCACGTCGCCCGGCCGCAGGTGCAGGGCCTGGAGCAGGTGGCGGACGGTGAACGCGTGCCGCGGCCGGATGAATTCGCGCAGCGAGCCCGGGTCGGCCGGGTCGAGCGCGGCCAGCGAGGTGACGTGCCGGGACAGCCAGACCGGCCGGGCCTCCACCTGCCATCCGCGGGCCTGCGCGGCGTTGTTGATCAGGGCGGAGAGCATCGTGCCCTCGCGCATCGGGCACCACACCACCGGCATGCCGGACTCGTGTGCACGCCGCGCCACCCATTCCGCGAACCCGGTCAGCACCGGGCCGAGCACGGATGCGCCGTAGCGCCACGCGGTGCGGATCGGCGTGTGCGCTGCCGGATCCGCACGCAGGAGCGCCTTCGCGCGCAGGCTCGTCAGGCCGAAGTCGCCGTGGCCGAGGTCCAGGTGCTCGCCGAGCGGGTCCTCCAGGCCGAGTGGTTCGCGTTCCCGCTCGAGCACCGCGTGGAACTGCTCGTCGAGCCGCTCGTAGTGCACGGTCCGGATGCCCAGCTTCCCGGGCACCTCGATGTCGGCGACCACGTTGTCCCCGATGTGCACGACCTGCTCGGGGCGCACGCCCAAGTTGTCCAGCACGATCTTCCACAGCCCGGACGCCTTGTCGAGGCCGTGCTGGTGGGAGCGGAAGATCCGCGCGTCGCGCAGGGCACCCAGGCCGGGCCGGTCCAGCAGTTCGGCGAGGTGCTCCTCGGTGAAGTAGGTGTCGGACACCAGCACTGTCGGCACGTGGTGCTTCGCGGCCAGCTCGACCAGTTCGGCGATGTCGGCGTCGGGCACGGTGAAGTCCCGTTCGCAGGACACCTCGGCGCGCACCAGCTCGGGCAGGCCGGCATCGAAGATCGCCAGCGGCATGTGCTGCCAGATGTCGGCCAACGACACCTCGGGCCCCAGGGCCGTGTCACTGCGCCGCGCGTCCTGTTCGGCGGTGATCCGCATGCGCCGGAACGCGGCGGGCGTGACCCACTCCGGGCAGCGGCCGTCGCGCACGAGCCGGGCGCCGAGCACGGCGAACACGTCCGTGGGGCGGGGCGTCCGCCGCCACAGGATGGTGTCGAAAACATCGAGCGAGAGCGCCGCGCACGAGCCGTCGGTGATCAGCCGGCGGACCCGCTCGAGGGATGGCGGTGGCGACAAGTGGGACTCCCCAGGGTGGTGTGGCCATTGCACGATAACCACTAGCCCGTACGAGACGTCACAAATCACCCGGAGGTTGCCCCAACTGATCGGTAACTTACTACTGGTCACATCCGCCCGGTCGTGGTTACGCTTTACCTGTGACCACGCGTAACAGCAATGCGGCTGACTATGACGTCATCGTGGTCGGATCGGGGTTCGGCGGCAGCGTCGCCGCGCTCCGGCTGACCGAGAAGGGCTACCGGGTGGCCGTCGTCGAGGCGGGCCGCCGGTTCGCCGACGACGAGTTCGCCAAGACGTCCTGGGACCTCAAGCGCTACCTGTGGGCGCCCGCGCTGGGCTGCTTCGGCATCCAGCGGATCCACCTGCTGCGGGACGTGATGATCCTCGCCGGCGCCGGGGTCGGCGGCGGGTCGCTGGTCTACGCCAACACCCTGTACCGGCCGCTCAAGCCGTTCTACCAGGACAAGCAGTGGGCCCACATCACCGACTGGGAGTCCGAGCTCGCGCCGTACTACGACCAGGCGAGCCGGATGCTCGGGGTGGTCACCAACCCGAGCGTGACCCCGTCCGACGAGGTCATCCAGAAGGTCGCCGCCGACATGGGAGTCGCGGACAGCTATCACCCGACACCGGTCGGGGTGTTCTTCGACAAGCCGGGCGAGCGGGTGCCCGATCCGTTCTTCGGCGGCGCCGGGCCGGAGCGGACGGGCTGCACCGAATGCGGCTCGTGCATGACCGGGTGCCGCGTCGGCGCGAAGAACACGCTGGTCAAGAACTACCTGTACCTCGCCGAGCAGGGCGGCGCGAAGGTCATCCCGCTCACCACCGTCACCGCGGTGCGCCCGCGCGGGGACGGGTCGTTCGAGGTCGACGTGCACAAGACCGGCACGCGGTCGAAGAGGTTCCGGACGACCCTCACCGCCGGGCAGGTCGTGCTCGCCGCGGGCACCTGGGGCACCCAGCGGCTGCTGCACGACATGCGCGACCGCGGCGTGCTGCCCCGCCTCTCGCCCCGCCTCGGCGAGCTGACCCGCACCAACTCCGAGGCCATCATCGGCGCCGGCCGTCCCGCGGTGGACCCGGCACGCGACTTCAGCAAGGGTGTCGCGATCACCTCGTCGTTCCATCCTGACGAGTCCACCCACATCGAGCCGGTGCGCTACGGCAAGGGCAGCAACGCGATGAGCCTGCTGCAGACGATCGCCACCGACGGGTCCGCGCCGGCGCCGCGGTGGCTGCAGGCCGTGCGGTTCATCGCCAAGCACCCCGTGCAGAGCGCGAAGCTGCTCAACGGGTACCGGTGGAGCGAACGGACCGTGATCCTGCTCGTGATGCAGAGCCTGGACAACTCGATCACCACGTACACCAGGCGCGGCCTGTTCGGCCAGCGCAAGTACACGTCCAAGCAGGGGCACGGCGAGCCGAACCCGACGTTCATCCCGGCCGGGCACCGGGCCAACGAGCTGACCGCGAAGCACATCGACGGCATCGCGGGTGGCACCTGGGGCGAGATCTTCGACATCCCGCTCACCGCGCACTTCATCGGCGGCGCCCCGATCGGCACCAGCGCCGAGGACGGCGTGATCGACCCCTACCACCGGGTGTTCGGCTACCCCGGACTGTCCATCGTGGACGGCACGGCGATCACCGCGAACCTCGGCGTCAACCCGTCGCTGACGATCGCCGCGCAGGCCGAGCGCGCGTTCTCGTTCTGGCCGAACAAGGGCGAGCCGGACGCGCGGCCCGGCCAGTCGCAGGGCTACCGGCGGATCCAGCCGGTCCCGCCGGAGCACGCGGCGGTGCCGGCCGGAGCCCCGGCCGCCCTGCGGCTGCCGCTGACCGCTACAAGTCGATCCCGGCGAACACGGTGACCTGCTCCTCGGTGAGGTCGTGCATGGCGGCGAGCACGCCTTCGCGGCCCACCCCGGAACCCTTCACCCCGCCGTAGGGCATCTGGTCGGCCCGGTAGGACGGCACGTCGCCGATGATCACCCCGCCGACCACCAGCTCGGCGGAGGCGCGGAAGGCGAGCCGCACGTCGCGGGTGAAGACGCCGGCCTGCAAGCCGTAGGCGGAGGCGTTGACCGCGGCGAACGCCGCGTCGGCGTCGTCGACCACCGAGACGGCCAGGACCGGCCCGAAGATCTCCTCCGACCAGACTTTCGCGTCGGCTGGGACGTCGGTGAGCACGGTCGGCTCGACGGTCGCGCCGTCACGGCCGCCGCCGGTCAGGAGCTTGGCGCCGGCCGTGACGGCCTCGTCGATCCAGGCCGTGATCCGCGCCGCGGCGGCCTCGTCGACGACCGGCCCGACGTCCACTGTGGAGTCGTACGGGTCGCCGGTGCGCTGGGCCTGGACGGCGTCGGTGAGCGCCGGGACGAACTCGCCGGCGATGGACCGCTCGACGATGACGCGCTGCACCGCGATGCACGACTGGCCGGCCTGGTAGTTGCCGAAGGTCGCGATGCGCTGCGCCGCGCCGGCGAGATCCGGCCAGTCGGCGAGCACCACCGCGGCGGCGTTGCCGCCCAGTTCGAGGACGACGTGCTTGCGTGGCGCGGCGTCGGCCAGCGACCAGCCGACCGGGCCGGAACCGGTGAACGACACGACCGGCAGGCGGGGGTCGGTGACGAGCTTCGCGGTGTCGTCGTTGCCGAGGGGGAGGACCGAGAAGGCACCCTCGGGCAGCCCCGTCTCGGCCAGGATCTCGCCCAGGACCAGCGCGGACAGCGGCGTGCGCGGCGCGGGCTTCACGATGATCGGTGCGCCGGCCGCGAGCGCGGGGGCGACCTTGTGGGCGACGAGGTTGAGCGGGAAGTTGAACGGCGCGATGCCCAGGACCGGGCCGCGGGGCACCCGGCGGACCAGCGCGAGGCGCCCCTCGCCCGCGCTGTCGGTGTCCAGCCGCTGCAGGTCCCCGGAGAAGCGGCGGGCCTCCTCGGCGGCGATGCGGAACACCGACACCGCACGGCGCACCTCGGCCTCGGCCCACTTCAGGGGCTTGCCGTTCTCGGCGGTGATCAGCTCGGCGAGTTCCTCGGCGCGCTCGGCGAGCTGCCGCGACGTGTGGTCCAGCGCGGCGGCCCGCTGGTGGGCGGGCGCCGCGCGGAGCTTCGGCGCGACGGCGACGGCCGCGGCCACCGCGCGCTCGACCTGGTCCGCCCCGGGCACCGCGACGGTCGCCACCTCGCTCCCGTCGAACGGGTGATGGACGGTCAAGGTGCTCGTGCCCTGCTCCGGCCGGCCGGCGATCCAGGCCGGCCGCGGTTCCGGCGTGATGGTGTCCATGCCGAACAACTTAGAACGCCTGACGGAGCGTGGTTCGGGTCTCGCCGCGTCCACCGCATCGGGTGAATCGGCGCCCGGGATGCCCGCACCGGCGGAGCCGGGAACAACTTCGGTGGCAGGTCCGTTGTACAGAGCGGTCGGTGCGGTCCGTGTCCCCCGGGCCTCACCATTTCAGCCGTCAGGGAATACCGGTTCGGCCGGAGCCCTGTTCGGACCTTTCGCCGAGAGGCGACCGCCGTGCCGGCCACCCAAGCCGCGAAGGCCCCGGACCACGCGTCCGGGGCCTTCGTCGTGCCTGCTACAGCCGCCGGCCTGGAGGCTGGTCCTGACCGGGATCGAGGTCGGGCTGCCGCCGGTGTTCTTCTGGCTGGCGCGGAAGCCGCCCCGGCCCCGTCCCGGGGTGCACGTGACTCAGCCCACCTGGGACGATGGAAGACACACGTCGTCCTGATGGAGGTCCGGTGTCCAATCCGAGCGGTCCGGTGCTCGTCGTCGACTTCGGCGCGCAGTACGCGCAGCTGATCGCCCGCCGCGTCCGCGAGGCGCAGGTGTACTCCGAGGTGGTGCCGCACACGGCGCCGGTCGACGAGATCCTCGCGAAGAACCCGTCGGCGATCGTCCTGTCCGGCGGCCCGGCCAGCGCCTACTCGCCCGACGCGCCCGGGATGGACCCGGAGCTGGCCAAGGCCGGGGTGCCGATCTTCGGCATCTGCTACGGCTTCCAGGTCCTCGCCCAGGCGCTCGGCGGCACGGTCGAGGCGACCGGCCGGCGCGAGTACGGCCGCACCGAGGTGCACATCGCGGCCGACGGTGGCGTCCTGCACCGCGAGCTGCCCGAGCGGCACCAGGTGTGGATGAGCCACGGCGACAGCGTCACGAAGCCGCCCGCCGGAGCGCAGGTCACCGCGACCTCGGAGGGCGCGGCCGTGGCCGCGTACGAGAACGTCGAGGACCGCATCGCGGGTGTCCAGTACCACCCGGAGGTGCTGCACTCGCCGCACGGCCAGGAGGTGCTGCGCCGCTTCCTGCACGACATCGCCGGCCTCAAGCCGGAGTGGACCACGGCCTCCATCGTCGAGGAGCAGATCGCCCGCATCCGCGAACAGATCGGCGAGGACGGCCGCGCGATCTGCGGGCTGTCCGGCGGGGTCGACTCCGCGGTGGCCGCCGCGCTGGTCCAGCGGGCCATCGGCGACCGGCTGACCTGCGTCTTCGTCGACCACGGCCTGCTGCGCACCGGCGAGCGGGCCCAGGTCGAGCGGGACTTCGTCGCGGCCACCGGGGTGAAGCTGGTGACCGTGGACGCCCGGGAACGCTTCCTGGACGCCCTCGCCGGCGTCACCGATCCCGAGGAGAAGCGCAAGATCATCGGCCGCGAGTTCATCCGCGTCTTCGAGCAGGCCGAACGCGACCTCAAGGCCGTGGGCGACTACCGGTTCCTCGTGCAGGGCACGCTGTACCCCGACGTCGTCGAATCCGGTGGCGGCACCGGTGCGGCCAACATCAAGAGCCACCACAACGTCGGCGGCCTGCCCGAGGACCTGCAGTTCGAGCTGGTCGAGCCGCTACGGCTGCTGTTCAAGGACGAGGTCCGCCGCGTCGGGCTGGAGCTGGGCCTGCCGGAGACGATCGTGCACCGCCAGCCGTTCCCCGGCCCCGGGCTGGGCATCCGGATCATCGGTGAGGTCACCGCGGACCGGCTGGAGACGCTGCGGGCGGCCGACGCCATCGCACGCGAGGAGCTGACCGCCGCCGGCCTGGACCGGGACATCTGGCAGTGCCCCGTGGTGCTGCTCGCGGACGTCCGCAGCGTCGGCGTCCAGGGCGACGGCCGCACCTACGGCCACCCGGTCGTGCTGCGGCCGGTGTCCAGCGAGGACGCGATGACGGCCGACTGGACCCGTCTGCCCTACGACGTGCTGGAGCGCATCTCCACCCGGATCACCAACGAGGTCGCGGAGGTCAACCGGGTCGTGCTGGACGTGACCAGCAAGCCACCGGGCACCATCGAGTGGGAGTGACCGGAAAAGGCGGGAGCCGCGGCTCCCGCCTTTTCCGTTTCTGGTCACTTGCGCCGGCCGCCGCGCATCGAGGCGGCCAGCATCACTACCCCGACGAACACCGCGCCGCCGGCCAGCACCCACTTCAGGTCGAACGACGGCAGCCACCCCGCGCCGTCGGACAGGACGTAGGCCGAGACCAGCAGCGTCGCGACGCCGAGGATCAGCGTGAACACATCCACGCCGCGCCGCCGCTCCGGTGCGGTCTCCGTGCTGTAGGAGTACGGGTTTTCCTGGTCAGCCACGACGCACCTCCGCTGTTCCCGCACCCTGGTCCACCTTCAGGGTGAGCTGCAACCCGCCCGGGCCGTCCGGGCCGTAGTCGACGCCGGTCAGCGACCTGACCCCGAGGCCGGAGCTCTCGCGGCCGAAGCAGTCCACGGTCCCGGCCTGCGACTGGCACGTGTAGGTCACATCGGCCGTGGCGGGCACCCGGACCGTCGTGTCGCCCGCACCGAGGTGCACCTCGGTCGCCACCGGCACGTCCGCGGGCAGGCCGGTCAGGTCCAGGTCGATCGTCCCGGCCGTGTGCTGGTAGCTCGGCAGCACCTGCGCCGCGGTCGCGGGCCGGGCCGTCAGGCCGCCCATCCCGCCCGAGTAGCCGCTCAGCGACGTCGACGTCAGCACGACACCCACGATCGACAGCGGCACCGCCAGGAGCACCAGCTTGCGCCCGGCGCCGGCGAACGCGCCGGCCACCATTCCGACACCCAGCACACCGAGCACCAGGCCGATGACGTGCGGCGCGGAGAACCACGTGGCGCCGGTCGAGCCGAGCGCCGTTCCCGCACCGGCCACCAGCAAAGCCAGCGCGAACGCGGTCACGCCGATCTTGCTCCGCCGATGCGGCACGCGCGGCGGTGGCGGCGGGGCCGGCGCCGGGATGGGATCCGGGAGGTCCCAGGCCATCGGGTCCGCGGCCAGCGGATCCCAGCCTGAGTCACTCGTCCGGGTGGCGCCCGGGCCGGACATCGAGAACGCCGCCGTGGCCGAGCGGGTCACCGGCACCGGCCGGTAGAGGTGCCCGCGCCCGCGGTGCAGCAGGTACAGCGCCGTGACCATCATCGCCGCCCCGATGATGCCGCCCCCGTCGAACCAGCCCCCGGCGAACGCCCAGCTGGACAGCGGGAAGAACAGGACCGCCAGCACGATCGTCAGTGCCTTGCTCATCGAGCTGCGGCCCTGGCCGAACAACGACTCGACCGGCGACACCTCGTCGCCCTCGGCCGGGAACAGCAGCCAGCACAGCAGGTAGAGCGAGGCGCCGACACCGCCGAAGACGGTCGCCGTCACGAACGCCACCCGCACGATCACCGGGTCGATGCCGTACCGGTTGCCGATGGCCGCCGCCACACCGCCGATCTTGCCGCCCCGCGCGGGACGGCGCGGGCGGCTGGCCCAGAAGTCCTTCACGGTCTCCTCGAAACCGCTCAGGCCGTGCGGTTTCGGAGCCTCTGCCGTGTCGTTCATGGTGACGAGGATGGTGCAGCGGGCCGCCCGCGCACATCGGGGAACGACCCTGAGATTTCGCGGGTGGCGATCCCGGGGGAATTCCCCGATGGATCGTGTTCGCCGCCGTGCCACCATGGATCACGTGCAGGAAGAGTCCCGGACCGAGACCGTCATGCCGCTACCGCGTCCCGCGGGTGAGACGGCCGTGACGGCGGCTGCCGGGACGGAGCTGGCGGAGGCCGACGAGCGGCCCAAGCTGTACCGCCGCCGGTCGAGCCGCATCGTCGCGGGCGTGGCCTCCGGCCTCGCCGACCACCTCGGCGTGAAGGTGCTGTGGGTGCGCGCGGTCTTCGCGGTGCTGGCCGCCTTCGGCGGGGCCAGCCTGGTGGCCTACGGGTTGCTGTGGGTGTTCGTGCCGCAGCAGCGCCGCGAGGAGGCCGACGCGCCGTCCACGCCCAAGGAGAAGCAGCAGGCGATCGGCCTGCTCGTCCTGGGCATCGGCCTGCTGGTCGCCGGTGGTGCGATCACCGGCGCGATCAACGGGTGGGTCGCGGTGCCGCTGGCGCTCGCCCTCGTCGGTGCCGCCGTCGTCTGGCGAGAGGCGGACGAGTCCCAGCGCCGCCGCTGGCGGGAAGGCGCGCGCTCCAGCGTCGCGGGCGTGGTCCTGGGTGGCGGCGGGTGGTCGGCCGCGATCCGCGTCCTGGCCGGCGTGGCGCTGGTGATCGCCGGCATCGCCGTCGTGGTGCTGCGCAGCGGCACGCTCGGCCAGGTGCAGTTCGCACTGATCTCGGTGCTCGCGACCCTGGTCGGGGTGGCCGTGCTGACCGTGCCGTTCTGGCTGCGGATGGTGCGGGACCTGGGGGAGGAGCGGCGCGCCCGGATCCGCACCGAGGAGCGCGCGGAGATCGCGGCGCACCTGCACGACTCGGTGCTGCAAACCCTCGCGCTGATCCAGAAGCAGGCCGAGGCGCCGAAGGAGGTGGCCCGGCTGGCGCGCAGCCAGGAACGCGAGCTGCGCGGCTGGCTGTACGGCCCGGCCGGCTACGGCGCGCCGAAGAACGTCGGCGGCGGCCGCCTGTCGGAGGCCGTCGCGACCGCGTGCGGCGAGGTCGAGGACACCTTCGCGATCTCGGTTTCGCAGGTCGTGGTGGGTGACGCCGAGCTGGACGACCGCCTCGTCGCGCTGGTGCTGGCCGCTCGCGAGGCGATGGTCAACGCGGCCAAGCACGCGGGCGTCGACGAGGTGAGCGTGTACGCGGAGGTGGAGCCCACCGCGGTGACCGTGTTCGTGCGCGACCGGGGCAAGGGCTTCGACCCGGACAGCGTGTCGGAGGACCGGCATGGCCTGGCCGATTCGATCCGGGGCAGGATGGAGCGCAACGGCGGCACGGTACGGCTGCGCACGGCGCCGGGGGACGGGACAGAGGTGCAGCTGGAAATGCCGATCAAAGCCGAATCCGGAGGGACGCGTTGAGCGAGACACCGCAGCCGAAAGCCCCTATCAGCGTGTTCCTGGTGGACGACCACGCGCTGTTCCGGGCCGGGGTGCGCACCGAACTGGACTCGATCACCGACGAGGTGCGGGTGGTGGGTGAGGCCGGTTCGGTCGCCGAGGCGGTCGCCGGCATCGTCCGCACGAAGCCGCAGGTCGTGCTGCTCGATGTGCACATGCCCGAGGGCGGCGGCGCCGAGGTGCTCCGCCGGGTGCGCAAAGAGCTGCCGGACGTCGTGTTCCTGGCGCTGTCGGTGTCCGACGCGGCCGAGGACGTCATCGCGGTCATCCGTGCCGGAGCGCGCGGGTACGTCACCAAGACGATCTCCTCGAAGGAGCTGGTCCGCGCGATCGCCCGCGTCGCGGAGGGCGACGCGGTGTTCTCGCCGCGGCTCGCCGGGTTCGTGCTGGACGCGTTCGCCGACCGGCCGGGTTCCGCGCCGATCAGCGACCCGGAGCTGGATCTGCTGACCCCGCGCGAGCGGGACGTCCTGCGCCTGCTCGCGCGCGGCTACGCCTACAAGGAGATCGCCTCGGAGCTGTTCATCTCCGTGAAGACCGTCGAAACGCACGTCTCCAGCGTCCTGCGCAAGACCCAGATGTCGAACCGCTACGAGCTCTCCCGCTGGGCCTCCGACCGCAGGCTGGTCTGAACCACGACCCGGCGCCGCACGCGGGTGAGCGCGACACCGGCCAGCACGACGGCCACTCCGGTCAGCACACGCGGGTTGAGGGATTCGCCGAGGACGAGCGTGCCGAGGACCAGGGACACCACGGGCAGCAGGTAGCCGACGACGGACACCGTGACCGCGCTCTCGGTCGCCAGCAGCCGGTAGTTCAGCGCGAACGCGACCCCGGTCGAGAACACCCCGAGGACGACCACGGCGATCACCGGCGCGGGGGACAAGTGGACCGGTGCCGTCCCGCCGACCGGCATCGTGAGCACCGTGAGTCCGGTGGCGGCGCTCATCTGGGCTCCCGCGACCGCGACCGGCGACGAGCCCGTGGCGGACAGGTACTTGCCCTCGTAGACGTTCACGAAACCGTAGCTCACCGCGGCGGCGACGCAGGCCAGAGCGCCCCAGCTGAGCAGGCCGGACTCCTGCCACGGCGCGAAGATCAGCACGCTGCCGGCCAGGCCGACGAGCAGCCCGGCGAGCTTCGGTGGGCCGAGCCGGCGCTCGGTGCCCACCAACAGCGCCATGACCAGCGTCCACAGCGGGACGGTCGCGTTCAGCACACCGGTGATGCCGGAGCTGACGGTCCGCTCGCCGACCGCGATCAGCAGGAACGGCAGCGCGTTGTGGAACAACGCCGCGACGAGCAGGTGCCGCCAGATCCGGCGGCCGGCCGGGAGCCGGTCGCCCGCGCCGTAGCAGAGCCCGACCAGGACCGCGCTGCCCAGCGCCGTGCGGATGAGCACGAGCTGCACCGGCGTGAACGCGGTCAGCCCGATCTTGATCCAGAGGAAGCTCGATCCCCACATCAGCGCCAGCGCACCCAGGCGCAGCAGAGTCTTCAGTTCACCCACGACTCCACCATCGCGGGCGGGGACCCGTAAGGACAAGCGAAAATTGCTACACGTCGGCGTTAGCAAAACTGTAGGATCGGGTCATGCTCGACGTCCGGCGACTCCAGGTGCTGCGGGCCGTGATAGCGGGCGGCTCGATCAGTGCCGCCGCCCGGAACCTCGGCTACACCCCGTCCGCGATCAGCCAGCAGCTGTCCACTTTGGAGCGCGAGGCGGGCGCGCTCCTGCTGGAACGGGTCGGCCGCGGTGTGCGACCCACGCCCGCGGGCGCGTTGCTGTCCGCGCACGCCGAGGCGTTGTCCGTCCAGCTGTCCAAGGCCGAGGCGGAGCTGGCCGATCTGAAGGCGGGCCGCACCGGTCGCCTGGCGATCCGCTACTTCGCGACCGCCGGTGCGTCGCTGGTGCCCCCGGCGGTGGCGGCGCTGCGCAGCGAGTATCCCGGTGTGCAGCTGGACCTGCGGCTCCTCGAACCCGGGGAGGCGTTGTCGCAGGTGGAAAACGGTGACGCCGACGTGGCGATCGTGGTGTTCCACGGTGAGTACCGCAAGGCCGGGGTCGAGCAGTACCACCTGCTCGACGACCCGTACCGGGTGACGCTGCCGAAGACGCACCCGCTCGCGCGCAAGAAGGTGGTGGACCTCACCGACCTGGCGGACGAGCCGTGGATCAACAACGAAGTCACCCCCGGCCCCTGCCGGGACGTGCTCATGGCGGCCTGCGGAGCCGCCGGTTTCGTGCCGAACTTCGCGATGGAGTGCGAGGACTACGCCACGGCGCAGGGCTTCGTCGCGGCCGGGCTGGGAATCAGCCTGGTTCCCGTGCTCGGCCTGGGCGCGCCGCAACCGGGCGCGGTGGTCCGCCGGATCCGCAACCCGGAACCGATCCGCCCGATCCACGCCGTCGTCGCGACCCGGTCGCGCGACCAACCGGCCGTCCGGCACCTCATCGAGGTGCTCAAAACCCGCGGGGCCCCTAGAGGAACAGCAGCTGGGTGACCCCGATCCCGATCGCGGCGGCGGCCAGCACCGCCATGGTCGCGAGGATCAGCTGGCGCACCCGCGCCGGGGACAGGTTGACCACCGGCTGCCGCGGCGGCGGGGGCGGCGGCTGGGCCCGGAACGCGGGCACCGTAGGCAACGCGGGCGCGGTCGGCGGGATGAAGGCCGTCTGCCGTCCCTGGGTGATGGCCTGGAACGAGGTGATGCTGTCGCCCAGCGTCGGGCGGCTCAGCGGGTCCTCGCGCAGCAGCTTCATCAGGGCCGGGGCGAGTACACCGGCCTTCTCGGGTTGCCGCAGCGGCCCGTTGCCGTGCTCGCCGTACGGCGGCACGCCCTCGACAGCGGTGTACAGCGTCGCGCCCAGGGAGAACACGTCGGTGGCCGGTGCCGCGGTCGCTCCGCGGGACAGCTCCGGCGCCCGGTAGGCCGGGTTGAACCCCGCGCCGGTGAACCCGATGTCGGTGACCTTGACGCCGCCGTCGTCGGCGAGCAGCACGTTGCCCGGCTCGAGACCGCGGTGCACGACGCCGGCCTGGTGGGCCGCGGCCAGCGCGGACGCCAGCTGGATACCCAGGAACGCGGTCTGCTCCGGGGTCAGGGTGCCGTACTCGGTGAGGAAATCCGCCATGTTGCGGGACGGCACGTACTCCATGACCAGCCACGGGTCCGGCCCGTCCCGGAACACGTCGTAGACACCGATCGCGCAATTGTGCTGGATCCGCATCGCCGCGCGGCCCTCGTCCATCGCGGTGGCGACGGCCTGCTCGCTGTGCCCCGGCGCGACGGACATCTTCTTCGCGGCGACGGTGCGGTTCAGCTGTGTGTCGTACGCCAGCCAGACAATCCCGGCCCGCCCGCGACCGATCGGCTGATCCAGCCGGTACCGGCCGCCGACGAGTGCGTCCTCAGTACCCACTACACCCTCTCGTCGTCCCGGCGTGTCGGATGGTTCCCCACCACCCTACTGACTGACCCTGAAGGTTTCCGGCGGTCGTTGTTACGGGTTGCCGTTCGACGACGACGGCGCCGGCACGTCTTCGATCGACGACTTCTCCGGCGTCGAGGTCTGGACCACCGTCTTCGACGCGCTCGACTTGGGCGGCGAGGTGGGCCGCTCCTCGACGCTCCCCTCCGAGCTGCTGCGGCGCGAACCGGGGGACTTCGTCGGCACGTCATCGAACTGGCTCGGCCTGCCCGCGGTCGGCGTCCAGTCCTCCGTCTTCCACGTCGACGAGCTGGTCAGGGGCGCCGGGACCTCCGGCTGGTGGGTCCCGGTGGTGTTGGCGGTGTTGCCGTGCGAGTCGCCGAACAACCAGAATCCGAGGGCCACCAGCCCGGCCACCACCACGGCACCGATGGCCGCCGGGACCTTCCACTTGCCCGGCTTGGCCTCGTCGTCCTCGTCCGTGGCAGGAGCGGGCTCGTCGTCGTAGCCGGCCGGGGCCGCACGGGTCGCGCCCTGGCGGTCGTAGTCCTCCTCGGGGTAGGCCGAGGTGGGGGCGTAGTCGTCGTACTCGTCGTAGAACTGGTTGCCCGCCGCACCCAGAGTGCCTGCCTGCTGGCCGAAGTTGTCACCACGAAACGCTCGCGTGGTACCGGCACCCGCCGCCGCGCCGAGCGCTCCGGCGGCCAGCGCACCGCCCGCCAGCGCCCCGCCCGAGGGCGCGAACCGGGTCTCGCCCGCCGGACCGCCCAGCGGGGTCTCACCGCGGGCCACCGCGGCGAGCAGCTCCTCCGCCTCCGCGGCGGTCGGCCGGTGCCGGGTCTCGGGGTGCAGCAGCACGGCCAGCACGCTCGCCAGCGGGCCGGACTGCCGCGGGGGGTTGATCTGCCCCGCGGCGACCGCGTGCAGCAGGCTCAGGGTGTTCTCGCTCAGCCCGAACGGGGGCTGGCCCTCGCACGCCGCGTACAGCGTCGAGCCGAGCGAGAAGACGTCCGCCTCCGGGCCGGGGTCGCCACCGATCGCGACCTCCGGCGCCAGGTAGGCCGGGGTGCCGGCGATCATCCCGGTCTTGGTGACCGTGACGTCGTCCTTGGCCCGCGAGATACCGAAGTCGGTGATCTTCACCACGCCGTTGTCGGCGAGCAGGATGTTGCCCGGCTTGATGTCGCGGTGCACGATGCCGACGGCGTGCGCCTCCTTGAGCGCTGCGGCGATCTGGGCGCCGACGCGCGCGACCTCACGCGGCGGCAGGGTCTTCCGCTCCCGCAGCAGCTCGGCGAGGCTGGTCGACGGCAGGTACTCCATGACCAGGCACGGGTGGCCGTTGTCGTCGGTGACCACGTCGAACACGGAGATCGCGTTGGGGTGGTGCAACCGCGCGGCGATCCGGCCCTCGCGCATGGTGCGCTGCTTGGCGTCCTCGGCCTCGTGCGGGTCCAGCCCCGGCTGCAGGAGCAGCTGCTTGATCGCGACCGCTCGTCCGAGCAGCTCGTCGTGCGCCTGCCACACCGTACCCATGGCGCCGGTGCCGATTCGCCGTTCGATCCGGTACCGGCCGGCGACCAGGCGACCCTCGTCGCTCACGCGACCTCCTTCGGGGCTGTTTCAGGGCGTGACGCAGTGCCGCACGCCTGGGAGCCTCTGCACGTAGCTCGGCCCGTAGGCCGGTTTGGCCAGATCCGTTTCGGTCAAGGCTAGGGTGCTCACTCTGCGCACATGCATCCGGCACTGTCTGGCGTGGGAAGACCACGCCTGGTATAGCAGCCGCTACAGCTCCTCGGCGGCCAGCAGGACCGCCTCCGAGATGCTGCGGCCGGTCCGGTCCAGGCCGAATTGCTGCGTCACCCGCAGCCGGGTGCCGTCGTCGCGGCGCATCAGCACCACCGCGAGCACCGACCCGTCGGGCTGCACGTGCGCGTCGGTCACCTCGACCTGGCGCATGGTGCTCCACGCCCGCACGAGGTCCCCGGCCTCCTCCCCGGCCAGTGCCGGGCTGAGCAGGTCCAGCGCCTTCTCCGGCGCGTTGTCCACCCGCCGGTAGAACTCGCGGACCACCGCGAGCTTCTGCCCCGCGGTCGGCGCGGGTGCCGTGGTCGTCGGCGCGGCGGAGTCACCCGGTGCGGCCAGGGCACCGGCCGCCGGTGTCTGCGTCTGGGCCACCGGCGCCGGAGCGGCCGAGCTGGTCCCGACCGGTGCGTGACCGGCGGCGTTACCGCCGCGGCGCGCCTGCGGCGTCCCGGTCGACACGAACCCGCCCAGCGCTGCGACTCCGGTGATCTGCGGCGGAACCGGTGCGGCTGGTGCCGCCGACTGGTCCCGTCCGCGGCTGAGGACCGACGACGCGACGACGGCGCCGACGAGCAACGTGCCTGCCATGGTCAGCCCGGTGAGCTTGGCGAGCTTCGCGCCCCGGCTCTCCGGCTCCCGCTGCGGCTCGGTCCTGTTCCGGACGCGCGGGGGCGGCAGGTACTTCCGCGGTTCGCGGAACACCTGGGTGAGGTACTCGCGGTCGACCATCTCGTTGTCGAGGATCTCGGGGGAGATCAGCTCCTCGACGCGGAGGGCCTCCGGCGCGCGGGTTTCGCGCCGCCGTTCGTGTGCGACTCTCATGGACCTGTCGTCTGGATCTTCCGTGTCGCGGGGACTGGCCGGGGTTTGTCGTGCTGTTCATCAGCGAACCCCGGCCGCGCGTTACCGGCCACCCACGATCGGTGGAGGGCAGTCACGGCACGACGAACGGTAGCGGTCGTCACCCACCTGGCGCAGTCGGGCTTCAGGCATCGTCGCTGGTGATCTTGCCACCGGCGAACTCGAGCGTGCGTTCCTCGGTGACCTGCCGGCCGTCCTTGTAGACGGTCTGCACGGTGCACACCGTCTTGCCGTCGTACTGGTGCACCCGGATGTGCTTGACCTCGAAGTAGGCCACCTGCGCGTACTTGCGCTGGAGGCCCTCGGCGCCCTCCTGCCGCAGCTCACCGCCGGTCATCTCCTGCGCTGCCTCGGCGTTCTCGGTGACCGTGTCGAGGTAGCTCTGCGATGTGCTCGCCAGCTTCTTCGGGTCCTCCTGGGTGAACGTGAACCGGGTCGGGTCCGCGTCGTAGGGCGCGGGCGACGGCGGCGGCTTGCGCGGGACGGCCGGGGTGGTGGCAGCGGGCGGCGCGGTGGCCGGTTCGGTCGCCGGGCCGGTGGACGAGGTGCTCTCGACCGTGCTCCGGCCGGGTGCGCGCACGCCGGCGCTCCCGGTCGGCCCGGCATCCGCGGAGACCGGCTCGGGATCCGGGGACGTCGCTTCGCCGTGGGGTGTGCTCGCCGTGGTGCGGCTCTCGTCGCCGCCGGGGCCGGGCGGCGCGATCTGCTCGCCGGAGAGGGTCGGCACGCCGCCACCGAGGCCGGGGATCCAGCCCCCGCCGGCCTGGTCGGGCGCCGGTTTGGCGACGAACGCCGAGCCGGCGAACATCAGCGCCACGACCACGCCACCGGACGAGGCGGTGGCGAACCAGGCGGCCTTGCGCCAGCTGCGCGGCGGGGTCACCGACGCGGGCACGTTACCGAGGTCGAACGAACCGAGGCCGGTCGCCGGGGCGACCTCGTAGACCCGCACATCCGTGTCCTCGACGCGGTCGGGGTCGTTCCGGCAGCGCGGCGGCGTCAGCTTGACCTTTGTGCGCCGGGGCGGCTGCTCCGGCGTTTGCCGGGACGGTGCCGCGGGCCCGGCGACGGGCAGCTCACCGTGCGCGGGCGGGAACACCTCGGTCGCGGGGCGGGTGTCCGGGATCAGACCGGTGAGCGCGAGCGAGCCGTGGGCGGGCGGGTCGGCCGGCTCGGGCGCGCGCCCGGCGCCCGCCCGGTGTGCCGGAACGACCGGGGTCCAGGTTCCGGCACCACGTCGGTGCCGGCCGGTCCCGGAACGAGAACTGTCCGTGAATTCGGCCCCGCGCGTCATGCCGTGTGGACACCGCCCTGCGCGCGCTCTGACGCCGGACCCGAGCCAATTCGACCGGATGGAGCAGCCGGTGCAAGTGCTGGTGCACGTTCACCTGCACGCGCGCGGCATTGCGCCGGGCGCGTGGAGGCGAATCCAGGCCGTTCCACGCCATCCAGGGTAAGAGCAGGCGGCAGTTGTCAAAGCGTGAGCCCGCAAGTTCACTCAGTCGGGGCTTTCGCGCTTCGTCAGCCACCGTTTCGGTAGCGCGCCTGGGTGGACTGCAGGGCTTTGGTGGCGACCGCGCCGCTACCCGCGGCGACGATGATCGCGAGAATGTCCATCCCGGTGTTGCCCGAGGTGAACAGCCACGCGAGGAGCGACGCGGCGGTGGTGCCGCCGGCGAGCGCCCACCGGCTGCGCACGTACTGCGCCACCGGTGCACCGCCGGCGCGCTTGTTCGCCGCGTTGTTCAGCAGCGCCAGGTAGCCCACGTGGGCCAGCGAGGCGAGCACACTGGCGATCGCGATGATCACCGCGATGACGTTAATCATGTCTCCAGTGTGCCCGTCCGCCACGCTGTCCGGCCTCCGGGAAACCCCCGGATTCCAATGTTTTCAGCGGCCGAGCCGTCCACGCCCCAGATTCAGCAGGGCCATGGCGAGCTGACGGCCGTCCGGGCCGAGCTCGCGGTAGCGGGCGAGCACGTCCATTTCGCGGTTGTAGACGATGCGGGTGCCGCCCGCGGCCATCCGCGCGGCACCGATGCGGCGGGAGACCTCGACGCGGCGCTTGACGAGCCGCAGGATCTCCGCGTCCAGCCAGTCGATCTCCTTGCGCAGCTCGGCGATCTCCTCGGCCGTCGCCACGGGTTCCCCCGAGGACTCCGGCGAGGTGTCCTTCTCATGTGTCTGTGCGTTCATCGGGCCCTCCGGTCGGTTCCGGACCGCGCGGCCCCGAAGCCGACGAAAGCCCCGGGTCCGCGGACTCCGGGGCTTGCAGTGACGGTGGTGTGGGCACCTACGCGATCACGGGAGCCGGAGTCCGGATCCCGTAGAAAAATCGGTACGCGTGGTGCTGCACGGGATCAGTATGGCACAGCTCGCCGCCGGTAACGGATCGCCGCGTGCGCGAGCAGGCTCACACCCAGCCAGAACAACGGCACCGCCGGCCAGAAGAACGGCGCGCCCGACGCGACGAACCGGACGATGAGCAGCGCCGACAACACGGCCACGACCGCGGCGTGCACCCGCAGCGGCACGGGGAAGCGCGGCGGCCTCGGTGGTTCCGGCGGCGCCGGCCGCGGCAGGTCCTGCGTGAGCGCGGCCAGTTCGTCGAGGTAGGTCGCCGCGTACGCGGCACCCATCCGGTCTTCGGTTTCGGCGAGCGAGAGCCTGCCCTCGCCGCCGGCCTGCTGCAGCCGGCCCGCCACGCGCTCCCGGTCCTGGTCACCGGCCCGCATCCGTTTCGATGGTGTGTTCATGCCGTCGATGGTCCGCCCCGGCGGCGCGCCGCGCGTCCATCCGGTGACGACACCTCGCCGTACGTCCACCGCGGTAAACCGTCGGAGCCCCCGAGTAGCGTGGACAACCGATGAGCACCCTGTTCGACCTCCCCGCCGAGCCGCCCGCGCGTCCCGCGCCGGGCCGCCACGCCGATCTGCTCGCCGACCTCAACCCCGCGCAGCGGGAAGCGGTCACGCACACCGGGGCGCCGCTGCTGGTGGTCGCCGGCGCGGGCTCCGGCAAGACCCGGGTGCTGACCCGGCGCATCGCCTACCTGCTGGCCGAGCGCGGTGTGCACCCCGGCGAGATCATGGCGATCACGTTCACCAACAAGGCCGCGGCCGAGATGCGGGAGCGCGTCGGTGAGCTGGTGGGCAGGCGCGCGAACGCCATGTGGGTGTCCACGTTCCACTCGATGTGCGTGCGGCTGCTGCGGCGCGAGGCGAAGACGCTCGACATGTCGTCGAACTTCTCGATCTACGACGCCGACGACACGCGCCGCCTGGTCACCCTCGTCGCGCGGGACCTGGACATCGACCCCAAGCGCTACCCGGCCCGCGCGCTCGCGGTGCACATCTCCAACCACAAGAACGAGCTGACCGACCCGGAGGACGCCACGGCGAAGGCGTCCAACGACCTGGAGCGCCGGGTCGCCGAGGTCTACACCGAGTACCAGCGGCGGCTGCGGCTGGCGAACGCGTTCGACTTCGACGACCTGATCATGCGCACGGTCGAGCTGTTCCAGGCCTTCCCCGACGTGGCCGAGCACTACCGCCGCCGGTTCCGGCACGTCCTGGTCGACGAGTACCAGGACACCAACCACGCCCAGTACACGCTGGTCCGGGAGCTGGTGGGGACCACTCGGACCGAGGGCGGTGTCGAGCCGGCGGAGCTGTGCGTGGTCGGTGACGCCGACCAGTCGATCTACGCGTTCCGCGGCGCCACCATCCGCAACATCGAGGAGTTCGAGCGGGACTTCCCGGACGCCCGCACCATCCTGCTGGAGCAGAACTACCGCTCCACCCAGACCATCCTGTCCGCCGCCAACGCGGTCATCTCGCGCAACCCGAACCGGCGGGACAAGCGGCTGTGGACCGACTCCGGCGACGGCGAGAAGATCGGCGTCTACGTCGCCGACAACGAGCACGACGAGGCGGCCTTCGTCGCGGGCGAGATCGACGCGCTGGTCGACCAGGGCGAGGCGAAGTACTCCGACGTGGCGGTGTTCTACCGCACCAACAACCAGTCGCGGGTGTTCGAGGAGATCTTCATCCGGCTCGGGCTGCCCTACCGCGTGGTCGGCGGCGTCCGCTTCTACGAGCGCCGCGAGGTGCGGGACGCGCTGGCCTACCTGCGGGTGCTGGCCAACCCGGAGGACACGGTCAGCCTGCGGCGCATCCTCAACGTGCCCAAGCGGGGCATCGGTGAGCGGGCGGAGGCGTGCGTGGCCACCCACGCCGAGCGGGAGCGGATCTCGTTCGCGGCCGCGCTGCGGGACGCGGTGGCCGGCAAGGTGCCGCTGCTCAACCCGCGTTCGCAGAAGGCGATCGCCGGTTTCGTCGAGCTGCTCGACGGGCTGATCGCGCTGGTCGAGGAGGGCGCGGAGGTCGCCGACGTGCTCGAGGCCGTGCTGGAGCGCACGGGTTACCGGGCCGAGCTGGAGGAGTCCGACGACCCGCAGGACGCCTCCCGGGTGGACAACCTGACCGAGCTCGTCACCGTAGCGCGGGAGTTCGCCGAGCAGGCTGCCGAGATGCCGCCGCTCGCCGAGGACGACGCGGGCGTGCCCGAGCCGGGCTCGCTGGCGGCGTTCCTCGAGCGGGTCTCGCTGGTGGCCGACGCGGACTCGGTGCCCACACCGGACTCCGATGGTGAGGAAGAGGACTCCGGGGTGGTCACGCTGATGACCGTGCACACCGCCAAGGGGCTGGAGTACCCGGTGGTGTTCTGCACGGGCTGGGAGGACGGCGTCTTCCCGCACCTGCGGGCCCTGGGCGAGCCCGCCGAGCTGGCCGAGGAGCGGCGGCTGGCGTACGTGGCCATCACGCGGGCGCGCAAGCGGCTGTACCTGAGCCGGGCGATCACGCGCTCCGCGTGGGGACAGCCGATGACGAACCCGGCGTCCCGGTTCTTCGACGAGGTGCCGTCCGAGCTGCTCGACTGGCGCCGGGAGGAGCCGTCGTCGGCCGCGGAGCCGTCGTTCGGCTCGCCCCGGGCGGCGACCACCTGGGGGCGGCGCTCCCGCTTCGGCGAGGACTCCGCGCAGGCCGGCATCGCGGCCCGCGGCATGCGGTCGACGCCGTTCAAGGGCTGGCAGAACACCGTGGCGCTGAAGCTCGAGGTGGGTGACCGCGTCAACCACGACAAGTACGGTCTCGGCACGGTGGTCGAAGCTTCCGGTGAGGGTCCGCGTGCCACGGCCACCATCGATTTCGGCAGCGCCGGCAAGGTGAAGCTGATGCTGATCGGCAGCGTCCCCATGGTGAAGCTGTAGGTCCCGGCCCGGGCCGCTATGTCCTCGCGCCGGCGGCCCGGCTCTCGCTGCCTGGTCCGATCGGGTGATCAGCGGGCCCGGCTCACCGGCCGCCCCGGAATTGTCGGACCCCTCCGCTATACCTGTCTCGAACGGAAGTTCGAACCGGGGGAGGTCGTGGTGTGGGCAGGCAGTGGTTCCCGTACGTGCGGGCAGGCGTCCTGGAGCGGACCGAGCGCATGGTCGCGCGTGCGGTCCGCGATGGGGCATTACCGGCCGGCGAGGCGCTCGTGGTCCTCGCCGCCTGGCAGGCTCTCCTGGAGCGGCACGGCGGGCCGGACGGCCGGTGCCTGCGGTGCCGGGGCACGTCGCGACGGCTGTGCGGGGTCTGGCAGGTCGCGGTGGCCTACTTCCTGCGGCGGCCGGATCCGTGACCGGGCCCGGGAAGGGCCGTCAGAGGTTGATGCCGCGGGCGGCGAGCCAGGGCCGCGGGTCGATCTTGCGGGTGCCGTTCTGCCAGATCTCGAAATGCAGGTGTGGCCCGGTGCTCTGGCCGCGGTTGCCGATCTCGGCGATCTGCTGACCGCACTTGACCTTCTGGCCCTCGCGCACGGAGTAGGTGTTGACGTGGCCGTAGACCTGGATGGTGCCGTCGTCCATCTGGATCCGCACCCACAGGCCGAAGCCGCTCGCCGGGCCGGCCTCGATCACCACGCCGTCGGTCGCGGCGTAGATCGGGGTGCCGATCGAGTTGGCGATGTCGACGCCGAGGTGGCTGGTTCCCCAGCGGGCGCCGAAGCCGGAGGTGAACGTGCCCTTCGCGGGCAGGCAGGTCTTGGGCCGGGCAGCCTCACGGGCCGCGGCGCGGGCGGCTTCGGCGTCGTGGGCCTGCCGGGCCATCGTGACGTTCTCGCTGTCGGTGAGGCGCTGCACCTCAGCCGACGCGTCGGTGAAGTTGGCCGCGGGAAGGATCTCGGGCGCGCCGGTGGGGGCGTCACCACCGAAGGCGAACGACGCGCTCGCGTCTCCGGTGTCGGCCAGGGGAGTCATGTCGGCGTCGGAAGTCTGCGTGGACTGGAGGGTCTGCCCGGCGGCGGCAGCGGCGAACGCGCCGGCCGCAACGGCGGCGACCACGACCCGGCCACGCAGCGCCGAGGAAGGCGCGGGGAGCCGGTGAGCGCCCCGGACCCGGACGACGCCGCCGTCCGCAGCGTCGTCATCGAGTACCGGGGAAGGAGCTTGGCCGCCGGGGGAGCGGTATCGAGCCAAGTCGGGGCCTTCCGTTACTCAGGGGGTCAGCGGGCGGGTTCCGGGCGGGGGATCCCGGAGGGCAACCGTTCGGGGTGGCTGCCCGCCGCCCACATCGTGACCTGACCGTGATGGGGACCCGGGGGACAGTAACGAAGGGATGTGGTCGGCGGCAAGGAGCGGACGCCCGCTGGGCCGAACGTGGCGCGGGAGCTCGCGGCCGATCAGTGTCGATGACACTGGGTAGACGCGATATTCCGCCATTTGTGTGATGTGCGACACGGTTTGTTAGATCGTGGGGTTTCCAGGGCAACCTTCCCGGCTTGCTAGCGTCGGGCGCCGGTGTGGGTGGCGACGCCGCGCGGGACGTGATCACCTGGGTGAGGCGGTCCGCGCCGGGCGCCGGTGCCAGGCACGGGTCTGTTGAGCCAGCGGCTCTGTGTCAGCGGCTCTGGGCCCGTGGCTCCGGACGCCGAGGCCGGCTGTCCTGACCGCTCCTCCGACCCTCGACGACGTGAGATCACATGGACACTGACAGCACCGGTGGCGCGGCTGCCGTGCAGCTCGACGCCACCTCCTACGCCGACACCGTCCCCGGCGGCCGGTCGCCGTCCCCGGCGGCCTACGTGGCCGGGGCGGTGTCGGCCGTGCTGCTCGCCGCGGGTGGCGTGGCGCCGGTGGTGGAGGGCGTGCCGCGGGGTTACGCCAGCGTCCCGCTGCTGGTGGTGCTCGCCGTGGCGCCGATGGTCGTGGTGGCCGTGCTCGCGGTGCGGGGCCGCCACCAGGCGGCCGCGGGCGTGCTGGCAGCGGTGGCGGCCCTCGCCCCCGGGCGGCTGGTGCTCGACCTGATCCTGCTCACGGACCCCCTGCGCGCGGCGCGCCCGGAGCTGTTCCGCCTGCACGCACTGGCCGAGCCCGCCACCGGTGCCGGGTTGTGGTTGCTGCTGGCAGGGCACGTGGTCGCCATCGCGGCCGGTGTGCTGGCCATCCGCGCCGTCGCCCCGAGCGCGGACGCTTCGTGGCCCCCGCCGCCGTCCGCCGCCGCCGAGGCGGTCGCCGCGAAGGCCCGGTGGAACGAGAACCGACCAGCGGCCGGCCGATCCGCTCCCGCCGAGGTGTTGGGTGAGCCGGGTGCCAGCGCAGTGCCGGCGAGCAAGGCGCGTCACGGTGTCACGGCGTCCCTCGCGCACGCGACGGACGCGGAAACCTCCGCCGGCGTACCCGCGACCTCGAGCAGCCCCACCGAGCCCCGTACCGCCGGCAGCGAGCGCACCACCTCTGGCGGTCCCGAGTCAGCTGCCGGTGGCGAGCCCACGGCGGCCGGCCGCGGCGAAGCCACCGGCACCAATGGCGGCCCGGCGGCCCCCACCGCCGGCGGTGCCGGGCGTGCGGCTACCAACGCTGACGGCGGCGAGCGCGCGGCCACCGACGGTCCCGCCGAGCGCGACGGCGCCCGGAGTCGCGCCGGGTCCAGCGGCCCGGCGGCCACCGTCGCCGGGGAGCCCGGTCCCGGTACCCCGGCTTGGCCGGAGGCCGCGCAGCCCGCACCGGCCCGGCGGTCCGGACTGATCCTCGGCCTCGCGGCGGCCGTCGTGGCGGCGGTGGGGCTCATGATGGCGCCCTTCGCGTCCAGTGATGCCTTCCTGCCGGCGGCCGGCGCGTTCGAGGGCCCCGGTCTGGTGCTCGCCGGCAGCCTCCTGCTCGCGTTCGCGTTGCCCGTCGCCACCGTGCTGCTCGCCGGGTCCGGCAGCGCGGTCGCGCGGGGCGGGTTGCTCGGCCTCGGCGTCACCGCGGCCGTCGTCGGGCTGCCGAACCTCGTCGCCGGCCTCAGCCTGCCCGGGGTGCGGCTCTCCGCGGGCCCGATCCTCGTCCTCGTCGGCGCCGCCGGGATGATCGCCGCCGCCTTCCTGCCCACCGCCGCGGCGGACGCCGCACCGGACGACAGCCCGGACGGCAGCGCCGGCGAGATCACCCTGCCCGGCATCCGGCGGCTGCGCATCGTCACCGGTGCCCTCGCCGTGCTCACCGCGGCCGCCGCAGTCGCCGGTGCGCTCACCCCGCAGGTGGTCGTCACCGGCAACTTCGACGGGCCGCCCAGCCCGTCCCGGTGGGCCCTGCTCGCCGCCGGGCTGCTCGTCGGCGTCCTCGGTCTCGTCCTGTTCACCGCCGGCCCGGCCGCCTACGTCCGTCCCGTCCTCTCCGTCGCCTGGGTCACCGTCCCCCTCGCCGGCACCGCGGTCCTCACCATGGCCGTCACCGCCACCGAACTCGGCGCCGGCCTCACCCCCGGCCCGGGTGTGCTGTGGACCGCGCTCGCGATCGCCGGCTCGGCCATCACCGCCTGCTGTTCCGTCGTCGCGGGCATGGTGGAACGCGACGAGACCACCGACCCGGCCACCGCGCTCGGCAACGGCTCGGCCGTCCCCGGCACCGCCCTGCTCGCCCCGCTCGCCGCGGCCGGGATCCTCGCCCTCGCCGCCTTCGGCATCCCGTCGATCCTCGCGACCGACTACGTCGAGCCCGCCCTCTGGACCAGCTTCGGCACACCCTCGTGGGGCCTGCTGGTCGCGCTCCTCACGGTCCTCGGCGCGTGCGTCCTCGCCCCGCGCTGCCGCCCCGCCCGGGCCGCCGCGCTGCTCGCCGGTGCCGCCTGCGTCGCCGCGCTGCGGGCGGCCGAGCTGCCCCTCGCCCGCCACGAGATCGCCGGCGCCCACGCGGGACCCGGCTGGTGGCTGGCGCTGGCGGCTGCCCTGGCCCTCGTCGTCGCCGCCGTGCTGGCCGCGCGTGGGACGACTCACACTCCGAAACCACGCTCTGGATCCATACGGTGACCGAGTTCACCAGATGCGCCGCCCCGAGCCAAAGCGCAGGTCGCTAGGGTCGTCTCCGTCCGGCAGCATGGTTTGCAACAAGCACCCGCCTGCGGATCGCCCCTCGCGAGACGACCGGTGACTCAGGCGGTGTGTGTCGTCAGGAGACTGGAGTAGTGGACCTCTACGAATACCAGGCGAAGGACCTCTTCGCCGCCCACGGCGTGCCGGTACTGCCCGGCGCCGTAGCGAGCACCCCGGAAGAAGCCCAGGCCGCCGCCGAGAAGATCGGCGGCCAGGTCGTCGTCAAGGCCCAGGTCAAGACCGGTGGCCGCGGCAAGGCCGGCGGCGTGAAGCTCGCCAAGGACCCGGCCGAGGCCAAGGAGAAGGCTGAAGCCATCCTCGGCCTCGACATCAAGGGCCACATCACGCACCGCGTGCTGGTGACCGAGGCGTCCGACATCGCGGAGGAGTACTACTTCTCCTTCCTGCTGGACCGCGCCAACCGCACCTTCCTCGCCATGGCCTCGTCCGAGGGCGGCATGGAGATCGAGCAGCTGGCCGTGGAGCGGCCCGAGGCGCTCGCCAAGGTGCCGGTCGACCCGATCGCCGGGGTGGACAAGGCCAAGGCGCTGGAGATCCTGACCGCGGGCAACTTCCCCGAGGCCATCCGCGACCAGGCGGCCGACGTGGTCGTCAAGCTGTGGGAGACCTTCGTCGCCGAGGACGCCACGCTGGTCGAGGTCAACCCGCTGGTCCGCGACCCGCAGGACAAGATCGTCGCGCTGGACGGCAAGGTCACCCTCGACGAGAACGCCGGCTTCCGGCAGCCCAAGCAGGCGGAGCTCGTCGACAAGCAGACCGAGGACCCGCTGGAGGCCAAGGCCAAGGCCAAGGACCTCAACTACGTCAAGCTCGACGGCGAGGTCGGCATCATCGGCAACGGCGCGGGCCTGGTCATGTCCACGCTGGACGTGGTCGCCTACGCCGGTGAGAAGCACGGCGGCGTCAAGCCCGCGAACTTCCTCGACATCGGTGGTGGCGCTTCGGCCGAGGTCATGGCCGCCGGCCTGGACGTCATCCTGAACGACCCGGCCGTCAAGTCGGTGTTCGTCAACGTCTTCGGTGGCATCACCGCCTGCGACGCGGTCGCCACCGGCATCGTCGAGGCGCTGAAGATCCTGGGCGACGAGGCCTCCAAGCCGCTCGTGGTCCGTCTCGACGGCAACAACGTCGAGGAAGGCCGCCGGATCCTCAACGAGGCCAACCACCCGCTCGTCACGCAGGTGGACACCATGGACAACGCAGCGGACAAGGCTGCCGAGCTGGCCGCGGCAGGAGCGTAAGAGACATGTCGATCTTCCTCGATTCCAGCAGCAAGATCATCGTTCAGGGCATCACCGGGTCCGAGGGCACCAAGCACGCGACCAAGATGCTGCAGGCCGGCTCGAACATCGTCGGTGGCGTGAACGCGCGCAAGGCCGGCCAGACGGTCACCATCGCCGGCAAGGACCTGACCGTGTTCGGCACGGTCGAAGAGGCGATGAAGGAGACCGGCGCGGACGTGTCGGTCATCTTCGTGCCGCCGAAGTTCGCCAAGGACGCCGTGATCGAGGCCATCGACGCGGAGATCCCGCTCGCCGTGGTGATCACCGAGGGCATCCCGGTGCACGACTCGGCCTACTTCTGGGCGCACAACGTCGCCAAGGGCAACAAGACCCGCATCATCGGTCCGAACTGCCCGGGCGTCATCTCGCCGGGCAAGTCCAACGCGGGCATCATCCCGGCCAACATCACCGGCCCCGGCAAGATCGGCCTGGTGTCCAAGTCGGGCACGCTGACCTACCAGATGATGTACGAGCTGCGGGACATCGGCTTCTCCACGGCCGTCGGCATCGGTGGTGACCCGGTCATCGGCACCACCCACATCGACGCGCTCGAGGCGTTCCAGGCCGACCCGGAGACCGAGGTCATCGTCATGATCGGCGAGATCGGTGGCGACGCCGAGGAGCGGGCCGCGGCCTACATCAAGGAGAACGTGACCAAGCCGGTCGTCGGCTACGTCGCGGGCTTCACCGCCCCCGAGGGCAAGACCATGGGGCACGCGGGCGCGATCGTGTCCGGCTCGGCCGGCACCGCGCAGGCGAAGAAGGAGGCCCTCGAGGCCGCGGGCGTGAAGGTCGGCAAGACGCCGTCCGAGACCGCCGCGCTGGCCCGGGAGCTGTACGAGAACCTGCACTGACCCCGTATGGTCCACTCACCGGCCGGGCACCGTTCGCGGTGCCCGGCCGGTGTGCGACCCGGCCTCCGAAATCCGACGCAACCGTTCGCCGCGATGACACGTCGGATAGCCGGATGGGGTGGCCGGGAGCCCCGGAATGCGCTAAACCGTTCCCGGACCCGACGGCACCCCGGTTCGGGCGAAGACAGGAGAGCACGCGTAATGACGTTCCCCAGTGGTGGACCGGGATACCCGCAGCAGGGCGGCGGTGGCCAGCCCCCGGGGACCGGCGGGTTGCCGCAGCAGCAGCCTCCGGCGCAGTCCGGGGCGGGTCTGTCGCCGGCGAACCTGAGCATGATCCTGACGCTGTTCATCGGCCTGCTGGGCCTGGTGAACTACTTCATCGGATTCTCCGAGGAGGCGCAGGGCGCCGACCAGCCGGTGCTCTTCCTGCTCGTCGGTGGTCTGCTGGCGGCGCTGGCGGTGCTGCCGCGGGGCCCGCGCACGCTCCCGTTCGCGGTGCTGTTCAGCGTGCTCGGCGCACTCACCGCGATCCTGGTGGTCGTGCACGTCCCGTCCCAGGCGGAGACGCCGGGTATCTACACGGTGATCCTGATCCTGGGCATCCTGCAGATGCTGGTCGCGATCGCGGCGCTGCTGTTCGACGCGGGTGTCCTGAAGATGCCGCAGCCGCAGGCGCCGCAGTACGGTCAGCCCTACGGCGGTCAGCCGGGGCAGCAGTTCGGCCAGCCCGGTCAGCCGGGTCAGCCGGGTCACGGTGAGCCGAAGGGCGGCCCGTCGGGCACGCAGTACGGTCCGCCGGTGTCCCCGCCGCAGCAGCAGTCCACGGTCTACGCCCCGCAGCAGGGCCAGTTCTACAGCCCGCCCGGGTCCGAGGGCCGGCAGGGCCAGCAGCCGGGTACCCCGCCCGGCGGCAGCCCGCAGAGCTGATTTCGTGCCGAACGCCCCTTCCCGGCCTGGGAAGGGGCGTTCTTCGTGTTCCGGGACCAGCCGCTTGTGGCTTAACCCGCATGAGGGACGAACGGCGTGGCTCACCCGGTCGGCCCAGTGTTGGTGCGAGGGTGCCAGGCATGCAGGTGCTCACCTCGTACGGCCGGTCCGGGGATGGGGTGACGGACCCGGAGCACCGGGGCGAGCGCTCTCCGGTGGTCCGGGCGCGGGTGTTCGCCGCGGCGGTCCTCGGCCCCGTCGTCACCGGTTACGTCGTGGTCGCCGCCCTGTTCGGGCTGGTCACGGCCATGGCTTCGGTGGCGCAGTTCTCGATCGGCGGTGTGCTGCGCGCGGCCGGGCCGGGCTGGCTCGCCGCCTACCAGGTGCCCGTCACGATCGCCGGGCGCCCGCTGGGCGTGCTGCCGCTGCTGGCGACGATCGGAGCTGTCGCGCTGGTCGTCCGGGCGGCGGCGAACGCCACTGCCCGTCTCGGCTATCGCGAGCCGGGTGCGGCGGTGCCGTTGGTCGCCGCCATGGCCGGCGCGCACGCCCTGGGCGGGCTGGGCATCGCGTTGTTCGACGACAGCGGTGGTGTGCGGGTCGAGCCGTTGCCGGCCTTCACGGTGCCCGCCGCCGTCGCCGGTGTGGCCGCGGCGGCGGGAGCGGCGTCGCGTTCCGGGCTGGTGGCGACCCTGCGCAACTACCTGGACCCCCAGGCGGTGCGCGGTCTGCGGGCCGGGGCGCTGGGCCTGGCCGGGCTGCTCGCGGCGGGCGCGCTCGTGCACACGGTGGCGCTGGTGCTCGCGTCGGGCACGATCCGCGAGCTGTTCGCGTCGAACGCGCCAGGCTTCGGCAGTGGTGCCGGGATGCTGCTGCTGTCGCTGGGCTACCTCCCGAACGCGGTGATCGGTGGCCTGGCCTTCGCCACCGGTCCGGGCTTCTCGATCGGCTCGTTCTCGATCGGCGCGTTCTCCTTCACGGGCGGCCCGGTGCCGGGCCTGCCGGTGCTCGCCGGTGTCCCGGAACACTTCGCGCCCTGGTGGCCGGTGCTGATGTTCCTGCCGGCCGCGGTCGGCGCGATGCTCGGCTGGACGCTGCGCCGCGCGGACGACAACCCGCTCGCGCGGCTGCGGATCGTCGCCATCGCGGGTGCGCTGGTCGGGTTCGGTTGCGTGGTGCTCGGCACGCTCGCCGGCGGGCGGCTCGGCGGTGGCGCGTTCGATCCGGTGACGATCCCGGTCGGGCTGCTGTCGGTGGCCGCGTTCGGGTGGATCGCCGTGCCCGGTGCTCTGGTGGCGTGGTTCGCCGGTCCGCGTGCCCGCCCCGGACCGGAACCGGCGGAGACCGCGGAAAGCGCGGAATCCACCGAATCCACCGAATCCACCGAATCCACCGAGGACGTTGAGACCACCGAGAACACCGAGAACACCGAGGACTCTGCGGGGTCCGAGGAATTCGGGGTGGCGGCCGAGATCGAGGCCGAACTGGAGGACCTCGATGCGGAGCTGGAGGAGCTCGAAGCGGAGGTCCGGGCCGAGGCCACGGAAGCAGATGCCGACCACACCGCCGACCCCGCTAGCACCGCCGACCCCGGAGCGGACGTCGAGGACGAGCCGGACGAGGATCCCGCGGACGAGCCGGAAGCAGAGGAACCGCCGCCCACCGACGGGAAGCCGGACGAGCCCAGCTAGCCACCCCCCGCCCGCAACGGAGCCGCTCGGCGGCGCAGCATAGACTCGGTCCGACGTTGGCACGGGCGAAGGAGAGGCGTTGAACTCCAGCCGGTTGGAACTGCCCGTCCCGGTCAAGCTGGTGGTGCTCGCCTCCGGGTCGGGCACGCTGCTGCAGTCGCTCCTGGACGCGACCCAGCGCATGGGCTTCCCGGCGAAGGTCGTGGCCGTGGGCACGGACCGGCCCGGGGTGGAAGCGCTGGCGCGTGCCGAACGCGCGCGCGTGCCGCACTTCACCGTCCGCCTGGGCGACCACCCGGACCGCAACGCGTGGGACAAGGCGCTCACCGAGGCGGTCGCCGCCTACGAGCCCGACCTCGTGGTGTCGGCGGGGTTCCTGAAGATCCTGGGGACGAACTTCCTCGCCCGCTTCCCGAACCGTGTGATCAACACCCACCCGGCCCTGCTGCCGTCGTTCCCGGGGATGCACTCCGTGGCCGATGCGCTGGAGCTGGGCGTCAAGGTGACCGGGTGCACCGTGCACTTCGTGGACGGCGGGGTGGACACCGGGCCGATCATCGCCCAGGAAGCGGTGCCGGTCGAACCGGACGACGACGAGGACAGGCTGCACGAGCGCATCAAGGTCGTGGAACGACGGCTGCTCGTGGACGTGGTGGAACGACTCGGCCGGGCCGGTGCCACGGTCGAGGGACGGAAGGTGAGGTTGCGGTGACGGTGGAAGGTCGGCGTCCGGTCAAGCGCGCCCTGATCGGCGTTTCGGACAAGACGGGCCTGCTGGAGCTGGGCACCGCGCTGCACGCGGCCGGTGTGGAGATCGTCTCCACCGGCGGCACGGCGAAGACGCTGGCGGACGCCGGGGTGCCGGTCACGCCGGTCGAGCAGGTCACCGGTTTCCCGGAGTCGTTCGACGGCCGGGTCAAGACCCTGCACCCGCGGGTGCACGCGGGCCTGCTGGCCGACCGCGACCGGCCCGAGCACGTCGAGCAGCTGCGCGAGCTCGACATCGCGCCGTTCGACCTGCTGGTGGTCAACCTCTACCCGTTCCGCGAGACGGTCGCCTCGGGCGCGAGCCCCGAGGACTGCGTGGAGAACATCGACATCGGTGGCCCGGCGATGGTCCGCGCCGCGGCGAAGAACCACAACAACGTGGCCGTCGTGGTCGACCCGGCCCGCTACGGCTGGGTGCTGGAGCAGGTTCGGGCCGGCGGTTTCGACCTCGCCGATCGCAAGCGGCTCGCGGCGCAGGCGTATGCGCACACCGCGAGCTACGACATGGCGGTGGCCTCCTGGTTCGCCAGCGTCTACGCCCCGGACAGCACTGCGGCCGACTCCGGCTTCCCGGACTTCACCGGCGGCACCTGGGAACGCGGCGACGTGCTGCGCTACGGCGAGAACCCGCACCAGCGCGCGGCGGTGTACCGGCACTGGCGCGGTGGGCTGGCACACGCCGAGCAGCTGCACGGCAAGGCCATGTCCTACAACAACTACGTCGACACCGACGCCGCGCGCCGGGCCGCCTACGACTTCGCGGATCCCGCGGTGGCGATCATCAAGCACGCCAACCCGTGCGGCATCGCGGTGGGCGCGGACATCGCCGAGGCGCACCGCAAGGCACACGCCTGCGACCCGGTGTCGGCCTACGGCGGCGTGATCGCGGCGAACCGGCCGATCACCCGTGAGGCCGCCGAGCAGATCGCCGAGGTGTTCACCGAGGTCGTGCTCGCGCCCGGGTTCGAGGACGAGGCGCTGGACGTGCTCAAGCGCAAGAAGAACGTGCGCCTGCTGACACTGCCCGCGCTGACCGATGCGGACCCGATCGAGTTCCGGCCGATCTCCGGCGGGATGCTCGTCCAGACGGCCGACCGGATCGACGCGCCGGGTGACTCGCCGGAGAACTGGACTCTGGCCACCGGCGAGGCCGTCGACGCGGACACGCTCGCGGACCTGGTGTTCGCGTGGCGGGCGATCCGCGCGGTGAAGTCGAACGCGATCCTGCTGGCCAGCGGGCAGGCGACGGTCGGCGTGGGCATGGGCCAGGTCAACCGCGTCGACTCCGCGCGGCTGGCCGTGCAGCGTGCGGGCGACCGGGTCAAGGGTTCGGTGGCCGCGTCGGACGCGTTCTTCCCGTTCCCCGACGGGCTGCAGGTGCTGATCGACGCCGGTGTGCGGGCGGTGGTCCAGCCGGGCGGCTCGATCCGCGACCCGGAGGTCATCGCCGCGGCCGAAGAGGCCGGCGTGACGATGTACCTGACCGGGACGCGGCACTTCACGCACTGACGCTTCAGAGCGGGGTGGCGGTCCCGGTGATCGTCACCCGCTCGTCGTCCGGGCGGACGTCGACCAGGAGTTCGCTGCGCCGCCCCATGTCCTCGCCCTGGATGATCGTGATGCGCCGGGGTTCGGTGACCTTGCCCAGGGCCCGCAGGTAACCGCCGAAAGCCGCGGCCGCCGCGCCCGTGGCCGGGTCCTCGACCACGCCGCCGACCGGGAACGGGTCGCGGGCGTGCACGGTGGTTTCGTTCTCCGGCCGGAACAGGTGCACGGTGGTCCAGCCGTACTCGCGCATGAGGTCGCCCAGCCGGTCGAAGTCGTAGTCCAGGCGCGCCAGCCGGTCCCGGGTGGCGGCGGCGAGCACCAGGTGATCGTTGCCGGCGAAGGCGACGTGCGCCGGCCAGGCCGGGTCGAGGTCGGAGCCGGACCAGCCGAGCGCATCGAGGGTGCGGCGCAGTTCGTCGTCGGTGGCCGGCCGGGACCGGGTGGGGACGCTGGTGAACCCGGCGGTGATCGTCTCCTGGCCACTGGTCTGGAGCGTGATGGGGCCGGCGGGTGTCTCGAAGCGCAGGTCGCCGGTGCCGGTGCGCTGGGCGAGGGCGACCGCCGTGGCGATCGTCGCGTGCCCGCAGAAGGCGACCTCGGCCAGCGGGCTGAAGTAGCGGACGCGGTAGTGGCGGTCCGCGGTGCTGGTGGCGAACGCGGTCTCGGAGTAGCCGACCTCCGCCGCGATCTTCTGCATGTCGGTGTCGGTGAGCTCGTGCGCATCCAGTACGACGCCGGCCGGGTTGCCGCCGGCGGGGTCCGTGCTGAACGCGGTGTAGCGAAGAACCTCGGTCATGGCAACGATCCTGCCGTTCGCGGGGCTGCTCGGCACCCTCTTGACATCGCACAGGTGTTCGAGGCACACTGAGTTTGTCGAACACGCGTTCGACAAGTCGCCGTCTTCCCCACGGTGACGTCGACAGGGTCTTCCAGGCGCGTCGTGGGGAGGTGGCATGCGGTGACGGCACCGGTCACGACACTCGCCGCCCTGCCCGGCGTGAAGACGGCCAGTGGGGTGGCCGCCGCGGCGGAGCACGCCCAGCTGACCGGGCGGGTGCTGCCGGTGCGGCCGGAGTTGCGCCCGCTGCTGCCGTGGGCGGGCCTGCGCCGCGGGAGCACGGTCGCCGTGCGCGGATCGGTGTCGTTGCTGCTGGCGCTGCTGGCCGAGGCGACAGCAACCGGATCGTGGGCGGCGGCGGTGGGGATGCCGGACCTCGGTCTGGTGGCCGCGGCGGAGCTCGGCGTCGAGGTGAGCCGCCTCGCGCTGGTGCCGCGACCAGGGGCGGAGTTCGTCACGGTCACCGGCGCGCTGCTGGACGGGATGGACGTGGTGGCGGTCGCCGCGCGGGGTGCGGCGCCGCCGGAGGCTCGGCGCCTGTCGGCGCGGGCACGGCATCGGGGTGCCGTGCTGCTCTCCCTCGGGCCGTGGCCCGGCGCCGAGGTGGAGCTGAGGTGTGAGGCCGGCCGGTGGACCGGCCTCGATGGCGGGCACGGGTACCTGCGTGAGCGGCGGGTCCGTGTCCAGGGTGCCGGCCGGGGCGCGGCGACGCGCCCCCGGCGGGCGGATCTGCTGCTGCCGGGGTCTGCGGGGGCCCCGGCAGCAGCACCCCCCGAGCCGGTGCTGAGCCTGGCGCGGGAGGCGGGCTGATGTACCCGGCCCCAACGACGTCGGGGACAGTGGCGGCGGCCCGGTGCGGGATGTGCGGGGCGTCGGCGGCGAGCGAGGTTCCGGCGGTGGCGCGGCGCGGCGCTACCGGCGGGGCCAGGGCTGCGGTTCGGCGCAGCGCGCCAACCAGGTGCACCGGGATGGCCGTGGGGGATGTGCCAGTGCCGGCCCGGGACCCCGGCGCGGCCGGGCGGAAGAGCGCTCCATGTCCACAGTAGACAGCCCGGCTCGCATGCTGGTCCTCTGGTGCCCGGACTGGCCGGCGGTGGCCGCGTGCCTGGCCGAGGGCGTGCCGCTGCACCTGCCCGCCGCGGTGTTCCACGCCAACCGCGTGGTCTCCTGCACCGCGGTCGCCAGGGCGGCGGGCATCCGCCGGGGCATGCGTCGCCGCGACGCGCAGTCCCGCTGTCCCGATCTCCACGTCTCCGCCCCGGACGAGGATCGCGACGCACGCCTCTTCGAACCCGTCGCCGCCGCGGTGGAGGAGCTGGTCGTCGGGGTCGAAGTGGTCCGTCCCGGTCTCGTCGCGGTGCCCGCCGACGGCGCGTCCGGCTACTTCGGCGGCGAGTTGCGCCTCGCGGAACTGCTCGTCGAGCACGTCTCCCGGCAGGTGGAGTGCCAGATCGGCATCGCCGGCGGACTGTTCGCCGCGACCCTGGCCGCCCACCGCTCGGCCATCGTCGAGCGCGCCGGGACCCGCGAATTCCTCGCGCCGCTGCCGGTCACCGAACTGGACCAGCCGGGCACCGGCCGCACCGAGCTGGTGGACCTGTTGCGCCGCTTGGGACTGCGCACCCTCGGGGCGTTCGCGGAACTCGCCGAACGGGACGTCGCCGCGCGGTTCGGCCGCGCCGGTCTGGTCGCCCACCGGCTCGCACGCGGCCTGGACGAACGGCCACCGCACCGCAGGCGGCCGCCACCCGAACTCGCCGTCACCAAGACCTTCGACCCGCCGCTGGACCGGGTCGACGCCGCCGCGTTCATGGCACGCACCCTCGCCGAGCAGTTCCACGGTGGTCTCGCGCGGCACGGCCTGGCCTGCACCCGCCTGGGCATCTACGCCATCACCGAGCACGGCCAGGAGCTCAGCCGGGTGTGGCGTTGCGCCGAACCGCTGACGCCGCAAGGCATCGCGGACCGGGTGCGCTGGCAGTTCGAGGGCTGGCTGCGTGCCGCGCCGGACGAGCGCCCCACCGCCGGTGTGGAGCAGCTCCGGCTGGCGCCCGAGGAAACCGTCGAAGGGCATTCGCTGCAGCTGGGCCTGTGGCAGGAGGGTGTGCGTGGCCTGGCGGACGAACACGGGCCGGCCGCCGAGCGGGCCGGCCGCGCGCTGGTCCGGGTGCAGGGCCTGCTCGGCCCGGACAGCGTCGTCACCGCGGTGCTCGACGGCGGCCGCGGGCCGGCCGAACGTGTCCGGCTGGTGCCGTGGGGCGACCCGCGGACACCGCGGCACCCGGCGGACCTGCCGTGGCCGGGGCGGCTGCCCGCGCCGTCCCCGGCCACGGTCTACGCCCAGCCGCTGCCCGCGCGGGTCCTCGACGCGGCGGGCCACGAGGTGCGGATCACCCGGCGACGGGAACTGTCCGCGCCGCCGCACCGGGTCGCGGTGGGCGACGGCCCGCTGCGGGACGTCCTCGACTGGGCGGGTCCGTGGCTGGTCGACGCGCACTGGTGGACGCCGGGTGGCGACGGTGTGCGCACCCGGGTGCAGGTCGTGCTGGCCGGGGAAGGCGAAACGGCGGTCCTGCTGACGAGAGTGGGCGGATCGAGTCCGCAATGGACAGTGGAGGGAGTGTACGACTGATGGACGACGAGTACTTCCGGGACCTGCAGCACTGGCTGGCCCTGCCGCGCGAGGTGGTGGAGTCGCTGGACCCGGCCGGGGCCGAGCAGATGCTGCTGCCCATCCCGGTGCCACGCCGCCCGGCGGACTGATGGGTTTCCACAACCCGCCCGTTCCGTGGCCGGAGCTGGAACGCAGGCTGTCCGGCAAACCCGAGTCGGCCGACGGCGGGGACAGCCCCGCCTGGAGCCGGAAACGGGAGGGCTACGTGCGGCCCAGCGCGGTCGGCCCGCCACGCGGGGACGACCACTCGGGCGGCCGGCTCCGCGTGCCCTACGCGGAGCTGCACTGCCACTCCAACTTCAGCTTCCTCGACGGCGCGAGCCACCCGGAGGAGCTGGTCGAGGAGGCGTCGCGGCTGGGGCTCGACGCGATCGCGCTCACCGACCACGACGGCATGTACGGGGTGGTGCGGTTCGCCGACGCGGCCCGCGAGCTCGGCGTGCGCACGGTGTTCGGCACCGAGCTGAGCTTCGGCCTGCCCGCACCGCAGAACGGCGTCGCCGACCCGGAGGGCGAGCATCTGCTGCTGCTCGCCAAGCAGCAGGACGGGTACGCCGCCCTGTGCCGGGCGATCACCGCCGGCCAGCTCGCCGGGCACGACCACGCCGTGGGTACCGACCGGGCGGAGAAGGGCCGCCCGGTCTACGACCTGGACGCCGTCGTGCACGAGGTCGCCGGCCAGGTCGTGGTGCTCACCGGCTGCCGCAAGGGCGCGGTGCGCCGGGCGCTGGCCCGCGGCGGCCCGGACGCGGCCGGGCGGGAACTGCGACGGCTCACCGAGCGGTTCGGCGCCGGGGCGGTCTACGTCGAACTGACCGACCACGGCTACCCCGAGGACGGGGTGCACAACGACATCCTGGCCGCGCTGGCCGCCGAGCAGGGGCTGCCGACCGTCGCCACCACCGCCGCGCACTACGCCACCCCGGACCGGGGGCGGCTGGCCGGTGCGATGGCCGCGATCCGCGGCCGCCGCGGCCTCGACGACATGGCGGGCTGGCTGCCCGCGTCCGGCATGGCGTTCCTGCGTTCCGGCGAGGAGATGGCGCAGCGGTTCGCGCGGTACCCCGGCGCGGTGCAGCGGGCGGCGCTGCTCGGGCTGGAGTGCGCGTTCGACCTGAAGCTGGTCGCCCCCGAGCTGCCGCCCTACGACGTGCCGGCCGGCTACACCGAGGCGTCCTTCCTGCGCGAGGAGGTCTACCGCGGCGCCGCGCACCGCTACGACAACGATCCGGACGCGTTGCGGCAGATCGAGCACGAGCTGCGGATCATCGAGCAGCTGGGCTTCCCCGGCTACTTCCTCATCGTCTGGGACATCGTCGAGTTCTGCCGCAAGAACGACATCCTGTGCCAGGGCCGCGGTTCGGCGGCGAACTCCGCGGTCTGCTACGCGCTGGGCATCACCAAGGTCGATTCGGTGCGCTGGAAGCTGCTGTTCGAACGGTTCCTCGCGCCGGACCGCGACGGCTACCCGGACATCGACCTGGACATCGAGTCCGACCGGCGCGAGGAGGTGATCCAGTACGTCTACCGCAAGTACGGGCGGCTGCGCACCGCGCAGGTGGCGAACGTGATCACCTACCGCGCCAAGTCCGCGATCCGGGACGCCGCCCGCGCCTTCGGGTACTCACCCGGCCAGCAGGACGCGTGGAGCAAGCAGATCGACCGCTGGGGCCCGCTGAGGGAAGTGCAAGGAGACACCGACTCCGTCGTTTCTGACATCCCGCTGCCGGTGCTGCAGGTGGCCGCCGCACTGGAGGACTTCCCGCGGCACCTGGGCATCCACTCCGGCGGGATGGTGATCTGCCACCGGCCGGTGAGCGAGGTGTGCCCGATCGAGTGGGCGCGGATGGCCGAGCGCAGCGTGCTGCAGTGGGAGAAGGACGACTGCGCGTCGGTGGGGCTGGTCAAGTTCGATCTGCTCGGCCTCGGCATGCTCTCCGCGCTGCACTACATGCTGGACCTGGTGCGTGAGTTCCAGGGCACCGACGTCGATCTGTCCAGATTGGATCTGGAGGACACCGAGGTGTACGAGATGCTGCAACGCGCGGACGCGATCGGAGTGTTCCAGGTGGAGAGCCGGGCGCAGATGGCGACCTTGCCGCGGCTGAAACCGAAGACGTTCTACGACCTGGCGATCGAGGTCGCGCTGATCCGGCCCGGCCCGATCCAGGGTGGCTCCGTGCACCCCTACATCCGGCGGGCGACGAAGAAGGAGAAGTGGGCACACGACCACCCGCTGCTGGCCGGGGCGCTGGACAAGACCCTGGGGGTGCCGCTGTTCCAGGAACAGATGATGCAGATCGCCCTCGACGTCGCGGACTTCACCGCCGCCGAGGCCGACGAGCTGCGGCACGCGATGGGGTCGAAGCGGTCCACCCGGAAGATGGAGCGGCTGCGGGAACGGTTCTACGCGGGCGCCCGGCGCAACGGGCTCGACGACGAGCTGATCGGGCGGATCTTCCACAAACTCATGGCGTTCGCCAACTTCGGTTTCCCGGAGAGCCACGCGCTGAGCTTCGCCTACCTCGTGTTCGCCAGCGCGTTCTTCAAGCGCTACCACCCGGAGGCGTTCTGCGCCGCGCTGCTGCGTGCCCAGCCGATGGGGTTCTACTCGCCGCAGTCGCTGGTCGCCGATGCCCGGCGGCACGGCGTCACCGTGCACGGCCCGGACGTCAACGCGAGCCTGCAGCACGCCACGCTCGAACCCCACGGTGATGGCCTGGCGGTGCGGATCGGGCTGGCCGGGGTGCGGTTGATCGGGCAGAAGCTCGCCGAGGAGATCGTCGCGGAACGGCAGCGGGGCGGAGAATTCCGGGACATGGCGGACCTGGCGCGGCGGGTGCGGCTGACCACGCCGCAGATCGAGGCGCTCGCCACGGCCGGCGCGTTCGGCCGGTTCGCCGAGATCGCCGGCGACCGCCGCCGCGCGCTGTGGGCGGCCGGTGCGGTGGCGCAGGAACGGCCGGAGAAACTCCCGGTCGCACTGGCCGGGGCACACGCACCGGCGCTGCCCGGGATGGACGAGATCGACGAGGCGATCGCCGACGTGTGGGCGACCGGGTTGTCGCCGGACAGCTTCCCTACCGAGTTCATCCGCGAGCGCCTGGACGCGCTGGGCGTGGTGCCCGCCGGAAAACTGCCGGACCTCGCCGACGGCGCCCGGGTGCTGATCGGGGGAGCGGTGACCCATCGGCAGCGCCCGGCGACCGCGGGCGGGGTCACGTTCCTCAACATCGAGGACGAGACCGGCATGGTCAACGTCGTGTGCTCGGCCGGGTTGTGGCGCCGCTACCACCGGGTGGCGCGGGGCAGCGCGGCGATGCTGATCCGCGGGGTGATCGAGCGGGCCGACGGGGTGGTGAGCGTGCGGGCGGAGAAGTTGCAGCACCTGTCCATGCGGGTGCCGTCGAAGTCGCGGGACTTCCGGTGACCGGCCTGCCGATCCCGGTTCGCGCGCGGTGTTCGGGATGGACGACCGGGTCCGCCGGGTGTGGTTAGCTCGCCGGATGGAGATAGCCGAGGACTACCGTGACGCCGTGCTGCCCGGGACCACGTGGGAGAACCGCCAGTTCAGCGGGTGTGACTTCCGCGAGGCCGACCTGCGCCGGCTGGTCACGCACGGCTGCACGTTCGACGGGTGCGACTTCTCCGGCGCGGACCTCGGGCAGTCCCGGCACCGGGCGTCGGCGTTCCGGTCGTGCGTGTTCGAGCGGACCGTGCTCGCCGACAGCGGGTTCCACGGCTGCTCGCTGCTCGGCTCGTCCTTTGCCGACAGTGGGCTGCGGGGATGTCCGCGCGGGACAGCGACTTCTCGCTGGCGAACTTCAGCCGCGCGAACCTGCGGCGCCGCGCGCTGTCCGGGTTGCGGTTCCGGGAGGCCAACTTCTCCGAAGCGAACCTGGCCGGGGCCGACCTGCGCGACAGCGACCTGCGCGGGGCGCGGCTGCACGGCGCGGACCTGACGGGCGCCGACCTGCGTGGCGCCCAGCTCGACGCGCACGGGCTGGTGCAGGCGAACCTGCGGGGCGCCCGGGTGGACCTTGACACCGCGGTCGCCTTCGCCGCCGCGCACGGCCTGGTGGTCCGCTGACCGCCAGACCGCGCGCGATCGTCAATCGATCGGCGGCTCGCCCGGGTCGAGTTCGATCAGGTCACCCGAGGCCAGCAGGTCCTCGATGGAGGCGGGCAGCAGGTACGCCGCGCCACCGCCGGGCTGGTTGAACCACGGGATCGCGATCCCGGCCAGCGCCTCCAGCGGCCGCTGCACCCGGTACACGTGGTAGGGGCGGTTGATCCACTCCGGCACCAGCGACCGCTCCGCGAACGGGGTGCCGGCCGCGTAGGTCAGGTTGCCGTTCGGGCCGCCGAACCGGTCGAGCTCGCTGCCCGCCGGCAGTTCCCGCATCTCCTTGCCGCGGAACAGGGTCAGCGGCGGCTCACCGGGCAGCGGCTGGATCGGCCACTGCTGGTTGCCCCCGGACGACGCGGACCCGGCGGACGCGGTGGCCGCGGGCGCCGCGGCTTCGACCCGCCGGGGCGGCGGCTCCCGGCGTGGCGGAGCGGGCGGAGGTGGTGCGACCGGGGCGGCCAGCATCGTGGGCGCGCCGGCCGGGTCGGGTTCGCCGAGGCGGTCCGACAACGCCCGCGGGGGCAGGTCGTGCCGCTGGGGCTCCACCGGTTCCTGCGCCGGGGTGCGCGGGATCTCGTTGACGTCCATCTCCGGGCGCGCCGGCGGCGTGGGCCGGCCACCCTGGCCGAGCAGGAGCTTGCCCAGCATGAACGCGGCCGCGTCGTCGGCGTCGCCGAACACCGCGGGGCTGGTCAGGGTCTCGTCGTACCAGCCGACCCGCCAGCCGTCCTCGATCTTCTCCAGGCTCCAGCCGTGTTCGGCGGGCTCGCCGATGCGGTAGGCGCCCTCGGGCACACCGAGGTCCGACAGCTTCGCGCGCAGGTTGTCCAGCGCCGGCTCGGTGGGGCCGCTCGGTGGGGCCACCGGTCGGGCCAGCACGGTCGGGGGCCCCTCGGGTGCCGGCCGGCCGCTCCGCTGCTGCCCGGCGAGGGCACGCGGATCCGGCCCGGCGAAACCGCCGCGGGGTTCCGCCGGGGCGCCGCGCTCCGGACCGCGCACGCGCGGGGGTTCCGGCGGAGCCTCCTGACCGGCGAAGCCGCTTCCCGGGCTCTCCCAGCCGCCGCGCGGCTCCTGCCCTTCCGGCCCGGCGAAGCCTTCCGGCCCGGCGAACCCACGGGGACCACGGAACTCGGGCGCGTCCGGCGCGGCGAGGCCACGCGGATCGCGGGTCTGCGGCACGTCCTGGCCGAAGCGCTCCGGACCGCTGGCCGCGGGAGCCTCGGGACGCTCATGGTGGCGGGGGTCGAGCGCTTGCTGACCCGGCGCTTCCGGGGTGTGCGGAGCCAGCCCGGGCGCCTGACCCGGCGCGTGTTCCTGGACGCGGGGGTCCACTTCGCCCGGCGCAACGCCGTTCTGCGCGAACTCGGCCCGGCCGGGCTCCCGTTCCCCGGGGGCTTCCTGGCCGAAAGCGGCCTGGACGCGCGGGTCCAGCCCCTGGGGGCCGCCGCGCCCCTCCGGGCGGAACGGTTCCGCACCGCGCCCCTCGGGGCCCTCGGCGCGCTCCTGGCGGCGCGGGTCACGCCCGGCGTCCGGGGCTTCCTGCGCGAACTGCTCCTGGCCTCCGGCGGCGAGGCCCGCGGCACCGGCCTGGCCGGCGAAGTCGTGCCGGCCCCGGCCCTCCGCGAACTGCTCCGGTCCGGTCGCGTCGCCCTGGGCTTCCGGACGGTGCTGTCCGGGGATGCCCTCCTGCCCCTGGGCGTCCGGCTCCGCGGCGCCCCGGGGCTCCGGCGACTCCCAGCCCTGGGCCGCCGGACCGGCGAGACCACGCGGCCCCGCCGGATCCGGGCCGCGTTCCGGCGCGCGGCCGTCCCAGGACGCCGTGGGCTCCTCGTCCACGAACCCGGGCGGCTCCTGGCCGTGCCCCTCCGGCCCGCCCCAGGCGGCACCTTCGGCGTCGTGTCCCTCGGGCCCGGTCCAGGGCTCCGCACCGTGACCCTCCGGTCCGGCGTGCGCCCCGGCGCCGTGGCTCTCCGCGTCTTCCCAGCCGCGGGTGTCCTCCGCGCCACGTCCCCCGGGCGCCGCCGATGCGCCGCCGGTTCCGGGCTCGGTCCACTCGCGGGCGTCCGGCCCACCAGGTGGCTCGTCGCTGAACGCCTCCCGGGCGTCCCAGGTCTGGGTCTCCTCGACGGCGGACGCGGGCTCCGGGGCACCGGCCGGCGCGGAGGGCACCGCCGGCACCGACGGCACCGCTTCCCGCCCGTTGCGGGGCTCGTCGCCGGGCACGGCGGGTGGCACGAGCATCGTCGGCGGCCCGGCGTCCGCCTCGATCGCCGGGGTCAACGTCGTCGGCTGGTCGACGGGCGGAGCAGGCTCCGGCCGCGCCTCGAACACGGGCTCGGCGGGCGGCGCCTGCCGCGGCGGCTGCTGCGTGCCGCGGCCCAGGTACGCAGCGGCGGCCTGCACCATCTGCTCCGGCACCTCCGGCAGCGCGTACCCGGTCCCGGCGATGTGCGAGACCAGCTCCGCCTCCGGTGCGACGCCGTATTCCTGTAGGTAGTAGTTGATGGCCGCGGGCCAGATCCACGACCCGTCGGTGTGGAAGGCCACCGGCACGGTCGGCGCGGGCTGCTGCGCCAGCCGGTCCAGGTCGAAGCCGCGTTCGGCATGCACGACCGGCGCGTTGTTCAGGTATTCGAGCACCCGCTGCTGCTCGTCGGCATCCAGCTCCGGCCGGTTGAGCACCGGGCGGCCGTTCGGCTCGTGGCCGTCGAAGATCCGCGCGATGCGGAACCGCGGGCCGGGCTGCTCGGGGGCGAGGCCGGCCATGCGGCGCATCAGCCACTCCGGGACGTTGTCCTCGGAGCGGGGGAACATCCGCAGCTCGTCGGCGTACGCCTGCGGCGGCGGCATCAGGTCCCACCGCGGCTCGTCGCGGTCGTACTCCAGGTTGTAGCTCGACGGGTGGTCGAGCTGGTAGCGCGCGTTGAACCAGGTGCCGCGGCCTTCGCGGTACATCCCGGCTCGCAGCCGGCCGAACAGTGTGGCGATGTCGTGGGTGGCCATCCACTCCTGGGCCGACCCGTCCTCGAGCACGACCTCACCGGTCAGCTCGTGGTACCGGCCGACCGCCCGGTAGTGCGCGGTCACCCGCCGCCAGTCCCGCGGAGCGGCCCGCAGCAGGGCCAGTCCGATCTGCTTGACCAGGGTGTCCTGCTCGGTCGCGTTCAGCTGGGTCGTCGGTTGCGCCACCAGGCCATTTTGACTGGTCACTGATCCGATTGCACACCACCCGCACCAATAGGGGCAATGACCAGTGCAGATACATCGATTAGGGTACGAAGGGTTTCAGCGGAACTACCCGTAGTGGCCTCGGGCGTCCTCGCGGGAGGCCACGTTCATTCCTTTGCCAGAATGGGAGCCGTGACTGCGACGGTTCTCGACGGCAAAGCGACCAAGAACGCCATCTTCGAAGAGCTCGAGCCGCGGGTGGCCGCCCTGGCCGAGCGGGGCGTGACGCCCGGGCTGGGAACCGTCCTGGTCGGCGACGACCCCGGCTCGCACTCCTACGTGCGGATGAAGCACGCGGACAGCGCGAAGATCGGCGTCAACTCCATCCGCCGTGACCTGCCCGGCGACATCAGCCAGGCCAAGCTCGAGGCCGTCATCGACGAGCTCAACGCCGACCCGGCCTGCCACGGCTACATCGTCCAGCTCCCGCTGCCGGGGCACCTCGACGCCGGCCGGATCCTGGAGCGCATCGCGCCGGAGAAGGACGCCGACGGCCTCGCCCCGGTCAGCCTCGGCCGCCTGGTGCTCAACGAGACCGGGCCACTGCCCTGCACCCCGTACGGCATCCTCGAGCTGCTCAGGCGCCACGACGTGCCGATCGCGGGCGCGAACGTCACCGTCGTGGGCCGCGGTGTCACCGTGGGGCGGACGATGGGTCTGCTGCTGACCCGCCGCAGCGAGAACGCGACCGTCACGCTGTGCCACACCGGTACCCGGGACCTGGCCGCCGAGGTCCGCCGCGCGGACATCGTGATCGCCGCCGCCGGGGTGCCGCACCTGATCAAGCCGGACATGGTCAAGCCCGGCGCGGCGGTGCTCGACGTGGGCGTTTCGCACGTGCACGGCAAGCTCGCCGGTGACGTCGACCCGGCGGTCGCGGAGGTCGCCGGGTGGCTGTCGCCGAACCCGGGCGGGGTCGGCCCGATGACCCGGGCGATGCTCGTCACCAACGTCGTCGAGGCGGCCGAGCGTGCACTCGCCACGGCGTAACCGCGCGGCCGTCCTGGAGCAGGTCCCGTTCGCCCTGGTGATGCTGCTGGTGGCGATCGCCGGCCTGCGGATCTGGCAGTACCACTGGCGGCAGGGCGCCGCGATCATCGGTGGCGCCCTGCTCGTGGCGGCGATCCTGCGGGCCGTCCTGCCGGGCGTGCGGGCCGGCCTGCTGGCCATCCGCGGCCGCCCGGTGGACGTCCTGAGCTACGCCGGGCTCGGCGTGCTCATCCTCTTCCTGGCCTTCACGATCACCGACGGACCGTTCGGCTCCTGACTCCTCAGGCCTCGGCCATCGCCGGGGTCCGGGCGGCTTCGCGGCGGTCCAGCGAACCGGACACCACGGCGATCGCCAGACCCACGACGGCGAGCCCGGCGCCGACCCAGCTCGGCGCGACCAGGCCGAGCCCGCCGGCGATCACCAGGCCGCCGAGGTAGGCGCCGATCGAGTTGGCGATGTTGAACGCGGACTGCACCGCGGCCGAGACCATCGACGGCGTGCCACCGGCCTTGAGCATGACGCGGGTCTGCATCATCGGGCCGATCATGAACCCGGCCACGCCCACCAGGAAGATCGTGATCGCGGCGCCGACCTTGCTGTGCGCGGTGGCGGTGAGCACCGCCAGCACGGCCGCGAGCGAGACCAGCGCCACGTACAGGCTCGGCATCAGCGCCTTGTCCGCCAGCCGGCCGCCGAGCAGGTTGCCGATGGTCATGCCGACACCGGCGAGGGCGAGCAGCAGGGTCACGCTTCCCGGCTGGTAGCCGGCGACGTCGGTCATCAGCGGCGTCACGTAGGACAGGCAGGCGAACACGCCGCCCAGCCCGAACGTGACGATCCCCAGCGCCAGCCACACCTGCGGGCGGCGGAACGCGCCCAGCTCACCGCGCAGCGACGGCTGCTCGGGGCGGCCCTGGTGCGGCACCAGCTTCGCGATGGCCAGGACCGCGAGCAGGCCGATCATCGCCACCACGCCGAAGGTGAAGCGCCAGCCGACCTGCTGACCGAGCAGCGTGCCCAGCGGCACGCCGACGACGTTGGCCAGGGTCAGGCCGAGGAACATCATCGACACGGCCTTCGCGCGGTCGCCCGGCTTGACGAGACTCGCGGCCACGACCGCACCGGCGCCGAAGAACGCGCCGTGCGGCAGCCCGGTGAGGAAGCGGAACACGAGGCCGAACCGCTGGTCCGGTGCCAGCGCGAAGAGCAGGTTGCCCGCGGTGAACAGCGCGATCATCGCCAGCAGCATGATCTTGCGCGGCAACCGGACGGCGACCGCGGTCAGCAGTGGCGCGCCGACGACCACGCCGAGCGCGTACGCGGAGATGAGGTGGCCGGCGGCCGGGATGTCCACCCCGAAGGTCGCGGCGGTCTGCGGAAGGACACCCATCATGACGAATTCCGTGGTGCCGATACCGAAGGCACCGACGGCGAGCGCGAGGAGCGCGATGGGCACGGTACTCCTTTCCAGGTGGTCTGCATCGATACAGTCGAGCGGCATGAAGAAGGACAGCCCATCGCCGTCCATGGCGGCACGAGCTGCCCTCGTTCAGTCTCAACGGGCCGGGGTGCCGGTGTCATCCCGGGCGCGGGGTGACAAGCCCCACGCGCTCAAGCGTTGTTCTGCTGCCGCTCGTGGGTGACCTCGCAGTCGGACCCGGGGAAGATCAGGCCCTCGTGGCCGTCGGCGAACCGGACGAGGTAGGGCGGCCCGCCGTTCTCCCCGCGGACCTCGACGATCTCCCCGGACTGCTCGGCCGCTCCGACGGTACGACCGTGGACGAGAATCCGGTCTCCTACGGCTGCGTGCATCAGAACCACCTCCGCGGGAACCAGGGTAATTCGGCCCGGCGCCGATTGTCACACCGAGGCGAATTGATCGAGTTGCCCCGCTCGCGGGTGACGAGCACGCTTCGATTCGTCCGGGTGGAAAAGGAGGACGACGATGGCGAGCTGCGTGGTGTGCGGAAACGACTACTGGATGTCGTTCGAGGTCCGCACGGTCAGCGGGGACACCTACACGTTCGACAGCATCGAGTGCGCGGCGCAGAAAATCGCACCGTCGTGTGAGCACTGCGGGTGCCGGATCCTCGGTCACGGGGTGGAGGTCGAAGGCCGGTTCTTCTGCTGCGCGCACTGCGCGCGGGCGAGCGGGTCTGGCCTCGGCACCGAAATCCGCGACACGGCCGGCGCCCATCCCGGCTGATCAGTTCTTCGCGGCGGCCTTCGCGGCTTTCTTGAACGCGCGGACCTCGGCGAGGGTCTCCGGGCTGACGACGTCGGCGATCGACCGGCGCGAGCCCTCCTCGCCGTAGGCGCCCGCCGCCTCGCGCCAGCCCTCGGGCTGCACGCCGCGCTGCTTGCCGAGCAGCGCGAGGAAGATCCGGGCCTTCTGGTCGCCGTAGCCGGGCAGCTCCTTGAGACGGCGCAGGACCTCCTTGCCGTCCGGGGTGCCCCGCTTCCAGATGCGGTCGGCCTTGCCGTCGTAGTGCTCGACGACGTGGTTGGCGAGGGCGTGCACACGGCGGGCCATCGACCCGCCGTAGCGGTGGATGGCCGGCGGGGTCACGCACAGCTCCACGAACTCCTCCAGGCCGGACTCCGCGATCTTGCGGACGTCGAAGCCGCCCATCCGGTCGGCGATCTTCTTCGGGCCCAGGAACGCCGTCTCCATCGCGATCTGCTGATCCAGCAACATCCCGGTGAGGAGGGCGAACGGGTCCTCGGAGAGGAGCTTGTCCGCGTCGGCGTCACCGGTGAGACGGAGCTTCTTCGGCATGCGCCCATCGTCGCACCCGCGCGGGGTGGCCCGCACTCCCGCGTGCCCGGGGCCGGGGCGGTGACGTCGGCCACTTCCCGTGCCTGGGAGACTGAGGTACGTCACCACTTAAGGCGTTCGTCTCCTAATAGCAGTACGCTTGTACCGCATAGACGTGCTGCACGGACACGCGCAGATCCGCGAGAGGAGCACCGCGGCTCATGGCCAAGATCAAGGTCGAGGGCACCGTCGTAGAACTCGACGGCGACGAGATGACTCGCATCATCTGGAAGTTCATCAAGGACAAGCTGATCCACCCCTATCTCGACATCAACCTCGAGTACTACGACCTCGGCATCGAGGAGCGGGACCGGACCGACGACCAGGTCACGATCGATTCCGCGAACGCCATCAAGAAGCACGGCGTCGGCGTCAAGTGCGCCACCATCACCCCGGACGAGGCCCGGGTCGAGGAGTTCGGCCTGAAGAAGATGTGGCGGAGCCCGAACGGCACCATCCGCAACATCCTCGGCGGCGTCGTCTTCCGTGAGCCGATCATCATCTCCAACATCCCGCGGCTGGTGTCGGGCTGGACCAAGCCGATCATCATCGGCCGTCACGCACACGGCGACCAGTACAAGGCCACGGACTTCAAGGTTCCCGGCCCCGGCACGGTGACCATGACCTACGTGCCCGAGGACGGCTCCGAGCCGATGGAGTTCGAGGTCGCCCGCTACCCGGAGGGCGGTGGCGTGGCGATGGGCATGTACAACTACCGCAAGTCGATCGAGGACTTCGCGCGCGCCTCGCTGCAGTACGGCCTGGACCGCGGCATGCCGGTCTACATGTCGACGAAGAACACCATCCTGAAGGCCTATGACGGCATGTTCAAGGACACCTTCCAGGAGATCTTCGACAAGGAGTTCAAGGCCGACTTCGACGCCAAGGGCCTGACCTATGAGCACCGCCTGATCGACGACATGGTCGCCGCGTCCCTGAAGTGGGAGGGCGGGTACGTCTGGGCGTGCAAGAACTACGACGGTGACGTGCAGTCCGACACCGTCGCGCAGGGCTTCGGCTCGCTGGGCCTGATGACCTCGGTGCTGCGCACGCCGGACGGCAAGACCGTGGAGGCCGAGGCCGCGCACGGCACTGTCACCCGGCATTACCGCCAGCACCAGCAGGGCAAGCCGACCTCGACCAACCCGATCGCGTCGATCTTCGCGTGGACCCGGGGTCTCGAGCACCGCGGCAAGCTGGACGGCAACTCCGAGCTGGTGGGCTTCGCCAACAAGCTCGAGCAGGTCGTCATCGAGACCGTCGAGAGCGGCAAGATGACCAAGGACCTGGCGCTGCTCGTCGGCAAGGACCAGCCGTACCAGACGACGGAGGAGTTCCTCGCCACGCTGGACGAGAACCTGGCGGCGAAGATCGCCCGGGGCTGAGCCCGCGTTTCACCGGCCACCGCGAACAGCCCGGTCACCCCTGGGTGACCGGGCTTTTCCGGGCCACCGTTCGATCACCCACTGTGCTCGGGTGGTGACGCCGCTCGGGTGGTTCGCCCGCGCGGACCTGTCGAGGAGGGCTGAAGTGTGGCTACCCTTACCCGGAACCCACTGAGCTGGTGAGGAGCACCCGTGTTCCTGGGCATTCCTAAGCGGGCACTGATCATCGTCGCGATCCTGGCCGGCGTCGGCCTGATCTACGTGATGGGCACCGACAAGCGGCCCTCCGAGGGCGCCACCGGCGGCGGTTCGAGCGGTTGCCGCGTGACCGTGACCGCCGATGTGCTCAACGTGCGTGCCGCCCCCGATCCGCGCGCGGAGATCGTGGGCAAGTTCAACCAGAACGCCGAGACCGCGGCGCAGGTCGACGTGCAGAACGGGTTCCGCAAGATCGCCGACAACAAGTGGGCGAAGGCGGAGTTCCTCAAGCCGGTCAACGGGGCCACCTGCTGACTCCTCCGGCGGCTGCGGCGGGCGGTAGCGTGCGGGACGTGTTCACCGTCTCCACGATCAACGTCAACGGGATGCGCGCGGCCGCCAAGAAGGGGTTCGTCGAGTGGCTCGCCGGCAGCGGGTCGGACGTGATCCTCTGCCAGGAGGTGCGGGCCGAGGCCGGCCAGCTGCCCCGGCACGTCGTCGCCCCGGAAGGCTGGCACGCCCACCACGCGCCGTCGGCCGTGAAGGGCCGCAACGGCGTCTCCGTGTACAGCCGGGCCGAGCCGTCGCAGGTGCGGACCGGGTTCGGCGACGCCGAGTTCGAGGACAGCGGGCGCTACCTCGAGGTGCACCTGCCGGGCGTGATCGTGGCGAGCCTGTACCTGCCGAGCGGGGACGTCGGTACGCCGCGGCAGGACGAGAAGGAACGGTTCATGGCCGCGTTCCTGCCCTATCTGGTGGAGTTGCGCGGCAAGGCCGAGGCGGCCGGGTGCGAGGTGGTCGTCGGGGGCGACTGGAACATCGCGCACGCCGAGATCGACCTGAAGAACTGGAAGGGCAACCGGAAGAACTCCGGTTTCCTGCCCGAGGAGCGGGCGTGGATGAGCCGCGTCTTCGGCGAGGCCGGGTACGTGGACGTGCAGCGCAAGCTCGACCCGGAGGGGCCCGGCCCGTACACCTGGTGGTCCTACCGCGGCAAGGCGTTCGACAACGACACCGGCTGGCGCATCGACTACGTGGTCACCACTCCGGGGCTGGCGGAGAAGTGCACCTCGGTGGTGGTCGAGCGGGCGCCGAGCTACGAGCTGCGCTGGTCCGACCACGCCCCGGTCACGGCGACGTTCGACTTCGACCCGGCCTGACCCCAGGTTCGCCTGGCCCGCCACCACCCGGATGTCCTCGGCGATGACGTGGCCGCGTGGCGGGGCTGCATGCGGGGACAGCGGTTCGTGGGCGGGTTGCCAGGGGCCGAGTTGGCAAGTTGCTGGCGTTGATGAAGCACAACGACCAGGCGCGGACGCTGGTCACGGAGGTCGCGCTCGAAGCGTTTCCCCGGGTGCGCTTCCTGCCGCGCGCTGACGTGCAGGCTTTCGTCGTCGGACTCGTCGACACTCTTGAGGCGCCGACGCGCTGGGGAACCCGGCGCCAGTAGCACAGGTCATCGCGTCCTGGCGGCACACCGCCGAGGTGTACGCCGATCCCGGGCTGCGAAGCAGACCGGCTGGCTGAGCCCTGACCTGCACCGCTGCCAACGGGTGGCCCGGGGTCCGGCCCCCGTGTCCCCGGCACTCCGACGGGCGCTAGTCTCTGGCCCGCTGGTGATCAAAACGACAGGGCTTGACACGCTCGGTAGTTTTCACGTGGCAGCCTTCACCCGAGAGGGTGACAGCATCCTTGGAACGGCAGTCTCGTCTCAGGAGGCACACCCGTGCGCAACCGAACCGTGCACGTACTGCGGGCCGGTCTGGTCCTGGCGGTCATGGCGACCACGACCACCGGCGTCGCCACGGCGGCGCCGGCCACGCAGGCCGAGCCGACCGGCGTCTCGTTCGGGCTGCTCGGCCCGGTGGGCCTCGCCGCGGTGCTGCTCGGCATCCTCGGCATGGTCCTGGGCATCGTCCGCCAGCGCCGCAAGGTCCAGGCGGAGCCGGCGCCCGCCCAGGCTCCGGTCGTCGTCGAGGAGCCCACTGGTCCCGTTCTCGCCCCCTACGGGCGCCCGCAGCCCTGAGCCGCCCGCACCACCCTGGTTCCCCGCGCCGCGGTCGCCCAAACCCGGACCGCACCGCCGCCGCGGCGCCTGAGAGAATCCAGGTCGTGTCCGAAGCGCCAGAAACCACCGCCCGCCCGCGCGTGCTGTCCGGGATCCAGCCGACCGCCGACTCGTTCCACCTCGGCAACTACCTCGGTGCCCTCCGGCAGTGGGTGCGCATGCAGGACACGCACGAAACCTTCTACATGGTCGTCGACCTGCACGCGATCACGGTCGAGCAGGACCCGAAGGTGCTGCGGCAGCGCACCCGGGTCTCCGCCGCGCAGCTGCTCGCCCTGGGCGTCGACCCGGAACGCAGCGCGCTGTTCGTGCAGAGCCAGGTTCCCGAGCACGCGCAGCTGTCCTGGGTCCTGGAGTGCCTGACCGGGTTCGGCGAGGCCAGCCGGATGACCCAGTTCAAGGACAAGGCGGCCAAGCAGGGTACCGACCACGCCAGCGTCGGCCTGTTCACCTACCCGGTCCTGATGGCCGCGGACATCCTGGTCTACCAGGCCGACGCCGTGCCCGTCGGTGAGGACCAGCGCCAGCACCTGGAGCTGACCCGCAACCTCGCGCAGCGGTTCAACCAGCGCTTCGGCAAGACGTTCACCGTGCCCGAGCCGCACATCGTCCAGGGCACGGCGAAGATCTACGACCTGCAGGACCCCACGGTGAAGATGAGCAAGTCGGCGTCCTCACCGAACGGCATCATCGAGCTGCTGGACGATCCGAAGCGCTCGGCGAAGAAAATCCGGTCCGCGGTCACCGACACCGGCCGGGAGATCGTGTTCGACCGCGAGAACAAGGCCGGTGTGTCGAACCTGCTGTCGATCTACTCGGCGCTGACCGACCGCACCGTCGCCGACCTGGAAGCCGCTTACGCGGGCAAGGGGTACGGCGACCTGAAGAAGGACCTCGCGGAGGTCCTCATCGACTGGGTCACCCCCATCCAGCAGCGCGTCCAGTCCTATTTGGACGACGTTGCCGAACTGGACAAGGTCCTGGCCCGCGGCGCGGAGAAGGCGCGCGCGGTGTCGGCCGGCACGCTGGAGCTGGTGTTCGACCGCGTCGGGTTCCTGCCGCCCGCCCGCTGACGTCCACAGTGGAGGGATTCCGCCCCCGAATTGCGACGCCGACGCGGGATCGTTAGCGTCTTCCCGTGGCGGAAGAGAAGGAAAAGCTGGTCCCGCGGCTGCGCCGGAAGTACCCGTGGCTCGACCACCTGGTACGGGCCAACGAGGCGTTCGGCGAGCGCTACGGCAACCACTACGCGGCGGCGATCACGTACTTCAGCGTCCTGTCGCTGTTCCCGCTGCTCATGGTGGGCTTCTCGATCGCCGGGTTCGTGCTGGCGGGGAACGAGACGGCGCTCAACGAGCTGCGCGACGGGATTGTTTCCTCGACGCCACCGGGCATCGGTGACTTCGTCGCGAGGATCGTCAACGCGGCGCTCGACTCGCGGAGCGGCGTCGGGATCTTCGGCCTGCTGCTGGCCCTCTACTCCGGCATCGGCTGGATGAGCAACCTGCGGGACGCGCTCACCGCCCAGTGGGGTCAGGAGAAGAAGAGCCGCCCGCTGGTGTCGACGACGGTCAAGGACCTGCTCGCGCTCGGCGGGCTGGGGCTGGCGCTGGTGGTGTCGTTCGGCCTGACCGCGGTCGGCGGCGGGGTGGGCCGTCTGCTGCTCCGGCTGGTGGGGCTGGAGGACCAGGGCTGGGCGCTGTTCCTCCTGCGCCTGGCGACGATCGTGCTGGCGCTGCTGGCGAACATGCTGGTGTTCCTGTGGGTGCTGTCGCGGCTGCCGCGGGAGAAGGTGTCCGTCCGCAGCGCCATCAAGGGCGCGGCGATCGCGTCGGTCGGGTTCGAGGTGCTCAAACAGGTCGGGTCGATCTACCTGGCGAGCGTCACGAAGTCGCCCAGCGGCGTGCTGTTCGGGCCGATCATCGGCCTGCTGGTGTTCGCGAACCTGGTGTCGCGGTTCCTGCTGTTCGTGACCGCCTGGACGGCGACCGCGAAGGAGAACGTGGTGCGGACGGTGCCGCCACCCGAGCCGGCCGTCATCCGGCCGACCGTGGAGGTCCGGCGCGGCCCCGGTGCGGGAGCGGTGGCCGGTGCGTTCAGCGCGGGCGCCATGCTGGCCTGGCTGGGCCTGCGGCGCCGCTGACCGCGGGGTCTCCGCACCGGAAAGTGCCCGTCAGTTCTGCGGGCCGTGCGCTTTCTTCCGGTAGTGACCGATCACGAAACCGGCCACGATGATCAGGGCGACGACCACGGTGAGGATCCACCCGGTCACCCCGAACGGGTCCTTCGCGCCGGCGGTGGCGCCGGTGACGCCGGACGTGCCACCGTTCTCCGTCTCCTCCGACACCATGGGCGACACGAGGTGCCCGACCGGGGCCGTCTTCGTCCTCGCCAGGGTGAATCCGTAGTCCAGCAGCGCCCTGGCCTGGTTCACCACCGGCGCGGGCCGTTGCTCGGCGCGCATCATGACCACCGCGACGCGCCGGCCGTTCTGTTCGGCGCCGCCGACGTAGGTGTGGCGCGCGTCGTCCGTGAAGCCCGTCTTCCCACCGAGGAAACCGGGGTAGGTGCCGAGCAGTTTGTTGTCGTTGACGATCGAGAACGCCGGCTTGCCCGGCTGGTCCGGGATCTGGGTGGCCCGCGTCGCGATCGCGGCGGCGAACTCGGGCTGCTTCATCGCGTAGTTGAAGATCAGGCTCAGGTCGTAGGCCGACGCGGACATGCCCGGGCCGTCCAGGCCGGACGGCGTCGCCGTGCGGGTGTCCGACGCGCCGAGCGACGCGGCCAGCCGGTTCATCTTCTGCACCGTCGCCGGAACCCCGCCGAGCGCGGTGGCGAACGTGTGCGCCACGTCGTTGCCCGAGTGCATCAGCAGGCCGTGCAGCAGCAGGTCCACCGTGTACCGGCCGCCGGCGACCAGCCCGACGCAGGTGCACTCCTGGCTCGCGTCCTCGGCCGTCGGGACGAGAACCTGGTCCGGTTTCAGCTCCCGGATCACCACGAGCGCCAGCAGCGTCTTGATCAGCGACGCGGGCCGCTCCCTGGCGTGCGGGTTCTTCGCCGCGAGCACGTCGCCGGTGTCGAGGTCCTGCAGCACCCAGGAGGCCGCGGTGGTCTCGGGCGGGACGGCGGCGCCGGACGGATAGATCACGCCGCACTCGCCCATGCGCGCGCCACCGACCGGGGCGGTCGGCACCGGCAGGGGAGCGGGCGCGGGCACACCGGGCTGGGGCTGTTCCGAGGTGTCGACCGGCGGGGGCGGCGCGGTTCTGTCCGGGCACACCGCGGGAGCGGCCGCCGCGGTACCGGCGAACGGCACCAGACCGGACAGCACGACCAGAACGAGGGAGAGCAGAAGACCGCGTCGCACCAAAGCAGGCTAGAGGACGCGCGCACGGGTTCCCCGCAGCGGCGCCCTGATTCGATCGGGGGATACTCGGGCCATGTCTCGTCGTGTGGCGCTGTTCCTGCTGGCTTTCGGAGTCTGGTCGTGGATCATCTGGATCACGTTCGTGAAGAACCTGTGGGCCAGTGACAACTCGTGGGCGCCGGACGGATCGGCCACCGGTTTCTTCGTCGTGCACCTCGTCCTGGCGATCGTGAGCTTCGTCCTCGGCACCATCATCGGGGTCATCGGCTACCGCGGGCTGCGCGCGAGGCGCACCGGGAAGGTCGACGCCTAGGGACGGTCCGCGGACGGCGGACCCGGGCGAGGCCGCACGCCGAAGTCCGGGAACCCAGCGGTTCACGACCGCATCCAACCCCCATCGATCACACGGATGGGGGACCATGTTCCGGCTCTCGAAACTTCTCGCGGCGGCCGTCGCCGGTCTGCTGGTGTCCGGGCTCGCGCCCGTGGCGCACGCCGAGCAGACCGGGCGGACCGAGCAAATCGAGCAAACCGGGCAGGCCGAGCAGACTGGGCAGCCGCAGTACGCGCCGACCATGCTGGTGCTCGACGGCTCCGGCTCGATGAAGCAGGCCGACCCGGGCAGCGGCACCAAGATGGACGCCGCGAAGAACGCATTGCGCCGGTTCATCGGGTCGGCCCCCGTGCAGGCCCAGGTGGGGCTGACCGTCTACGGCACCCGCACCGGCTCGTCCGACGCCGAGAAGGCCGCGGGCTGCCAGGACGTCCAGGTCCTCACCCCGCCGCGGACCGTCGACAAACCCGCCCTCACCGCGGCCGTCGACGGCATCCGGCCCAGCGGGTACACGCCCATCGGCACGGCCCTGCGCACCGCCGCCGGCGCCCTCCCCAGCACCGGCCCGCGCGCGATCGTGCTCGTCTCCGACGGGGAGGACACCTGCGCCCCGCCCGACCCGTGCGAGGTGGCCAAGGAACTGACCGTCCAGGGCACCCAGCTCGTCGTGCACACGGTCGGCTTCGACGTCGACGAGCGGTCCCGCCGCCAGCTCACCTGCATCGCGCAGGTCACCGGCGGCACCTACAACGACGCGCCCGACGGCAAGACCCTCGAACGGATCCTGCCGCGCGTCTCCGCGACCGCGCTGCGCACCTACGAGCCTGCCGGAACCCCCATCACCGGCACCCCGGCCTGGACGAACGCGCCGGTCGCCGAGCCCGGCCAGCACCTGGACACCCTGGGCCGGCATGAAACGCGCTACTACGCACTCGACGTGCCCGAAGGCGGAACCGCCCACTTCAGCGGCACCGTGTCGTTCCCGCGCGTGCCCGGCGTCTCCAGCACGCAGGACTTCAACACCCTCCAGCTGCGCGTCTACGGCGAGGGCGGCAAGGACTGCCACATCTTCCAGTCCGAGCAGGCCACCATGTCCAGCGACGGCGTCGCGCTGACCGTTGCGCGCACCGTGGACAGCACGGACGGGACCTGCCGGGGTGGTGGCCGCTACTACTTCGCCCTCACCTGGGACCGCGTGTCCACCGGTGTCCCGGAGCGGCTGCCGGTGGAGGTGCTGGCCCTCGTCGAACCGCCGGTCACCGATCCCGGACCGAAGGCCGTGCTGCCCCCGGTCACCCTCGCGGAACCGTCCGTTACGCGGGACACCACCGGCGGCGGCTCGTTCAACGTCGCCGCCACCCTGCCCGGCAGCGGCCGCTACACCGACACCCTGCAGCGCGGTGAGTACGTCTTCTACCGGGTCAAGCTGGACTGGGGCCAGGGCCTGGCCTACCGCGTCCACTTCGGACAGGCGGGCGGCAACGGCGTGGACAACGTGTCCAACATCGCCACCAGCCTGTACGACCCGTACCGGGCGGAGATCGGCTCCGACACCACGGTTTTCACCGGCACCCCGCACACGCTGCCCACCGGCAAGGACGCCATCGCGACGGTCCCGGTCCGCTACCGCAACCGCGACGGCGACAACTCGTCCGTGCGCGCCGAGGCCGTTGCCGGCTGGTACTACATCGCGGTCAAGCTGGGGGCCACCGTCCAGGCCGGTGACGACGTCCCGGTGCCGGTCACGCTGGACGTCACCGTCGGCGGGCAGCGCGAGGACGGCCCGTCCTACGCCGGTGCCGCCCGGACACCCGTCCCGTCCGCGCCCGCGCTCACCGCCATCGCCGGGGGGTCCACGACCTGGCCGATCTGGGTCGGCGTGGGCGTCGTCGTCGCCGTCGTCCTGGCCGGGGTCGTGATCCTGCTCGCGCGGCGCCGGGTCTGACCGACGACGAAGGCCCCTCGCCGCACCGGCGAGGGGCCTTCGCGGGCCGGGGTGCTCAGACGCGCTTGAACAGCAGCGCGCGCTTGACCTCCTGGATCGCCTTCGTCACCTGGATGCCACGCGGGCACGCGTCGGTGCAGTTGAAGGTCGTGCGGCAGCGCCACACGCCCTCGGCGTCGTTGAGGATGTCCAGGCGCTCCTCGGAACCCTCGTCCCGGCTGTCGAAGATGAACCGGTGCGCGTTGACGATCGCCGCCGGGCCGAAGTACGACCCGTCGTTCCAGTACACCGGGCACGACGAGGTGCACGCCGCGCACAGGATGCACTTGGTGGTGTCGTCGAACCGCTCCCGGTCCGCCTGCGACTGGATCCGCTCACGGGTGGGCTCGTTGCCGTAGGTGATCAGGTACGGCTTCACCGCACGGTAGGCCTCGAAGAACGGCTCCATGTCGACGTAGAGGTCCTTCAGGGTGGGCAGGCCCTTGATCGGAGCCACGGTGACCGTGGTCTCCTTGCCGTCCTTGGCGAGCAGGTCCTTGACCAGCACCTTGCAGGCCAGCCGGTTGATCCCGTTGATCTGCATCGCGTCCGAACCGCAGATGCCGTGCGCGCACGACCGGCGGAACGACAACGTGCCGTCCACGTAGTTCTTGATGTTGAACAGCAGGTTCAGCACCCGGTCGGTCGGCAGCGCCGGGACGTCGTAGGACTCCCAGTGCGGCGCGTCGTCGACCTCGGGGTTGTACCGCTGGATCTTCACCGTGATGGTGACCGAGCCCTCCGGCGCGGGAATCCCGTTGACGGTCTTAGGTTCGGCTACGGCTGTCATTTCGCTTCCTCCGCGGGGACCGGAATGCCGGAAGGCTGTGCTTGTCCCATCAGTACTTACGCTCCATCGGCTCGTACCGGGTGAAGGTCACCGGCTTGTAGTCCAGCCGGATGTCGGCCATGAAGCCGCTGATGCCCAGCGGGGCGTCCGGGTCCGGCTTGTCCGGCAGGATCTTGTACGACATCGAGTGCCGCATGAAGTTGACGTCGTCCCGGTTCGGGTAGTCCTCGCGGGCGTGGCCGCCGCGGGACTCCTTGCGGGCCAGCGCCGCGTTCACCAGCGCCTCGGCCAGGTCGAGCAGGAAGCCCAGCTCGACGGCCTCCAGCAGGTCGGTGTTGTACCGCTTGCCCTTGTCCTGGATCGAGATCCGGCCGTAGCGCTCCTTGAGCCGCTGGACGTCGGTCAGCGCGGTCTTCAGCGTGTCCTCGGTGCGGTACACCGCCGCGTTGGTGTCCATCGTCTGCTGCAGCTCGGTGCGGATGTCGGCGACGCGCTCGCCACCGTGCGCGGTGCGCAGGTGCTCGACCATCCCCTCGACCATCTTGGCCGGGTCCTCCGGCAGCTCGACGAAGTCGTGGCTCGTGGCGTACTCCGCGGCGGCGATGCCGGCGCGGCGGCCGAACACGTTGATGTCGAGCAGCGAGTTGGTGCCCAGCCGGTTCGCGCCGTGCACCGACACGCAGGCGACCTCACCGGCGGCGTAGGCGCCGGGCAGGACGGTGTCGTTGTCGAGCAGCGCCTCACCGTGCACGTTCGTCGGGATGCCACCCATCGCGTAGTGCGCGGTCGGGTACACCGGAACCGGCTCCTTCACCGGGTCCACACCCAGGTAGGTGCGGGCGAACTCGGTGATGTCCGGCAGCTTGGTCTCCAGGACCTCGGCACCGAGGTGCGTGCAGTCCAGGAGCACGTAGTCCTTGTGCGGACCGGCGCCGCGGCCTTCGAGGACCTCCAGGACCATCGAGCGGGCGACGATGTCGCGCGGCGCGAGGTCCTTGATCGTCGGCGCGTAGCGCTCCATGAACCGCTCACCCGAGGCGTTGCGCAGGATCGCGCCCTCGCCGCGGGCGCCCTCGGTCAGCAGGATGCCCAGGCCGGCCAGGCCGGTCGGGTGGAACTGGTAGAACTCGATGTCCTCCAGCGGCAGGCCCTTGCGGTAGTAGATGCCCATGCCGTCGCCGGTGAGGGTGTGCGCGTTCGACGTGGTCTTGAAGACCTTGCCGAAGCCGCCGGTGGCGAAGATGACCGCCTTGGCCTGGAAGACGTGGATCTCGCCGGTCGCGAGTTCGTAGGCGACGGCGCCGGTGGCGACGGGCCCGTTCTCGGTCTCGGTGGTGATCATGTCGAGCACGTAGAACTCGTTGAAGAACTCGATCCCGTGCTTGACGCAGTTCTGGTACAAGGTCTGCAGGATCATGTGACCGGTGCGGTCGGCCGCGTAGCAGGCCCGGCGCACCGCGGCCTTGCCGTGGTCACGGGTGTGCCCGCCGAACCGGCGCTGGTCGATCTTGCCTTCCGGCGTCCGGTTGAACGGCAGGCCCATCTTCTCCAGGTCGAGCACCGCGTCGATGGCCTCCTTGGCCATGATCTCCGCCGCGTCCTGGTCGGTCAGGTAGTCGCCGCCCTTGACCGTGTCGAAGGTGTGCCACTCCCAGTTGTCCTCTTCGACGTTCGCCAGCGCGGCGCACATGCCGCCCTGGGCCGCGCCGGTGTGGGAGCGGGTCGGGTAGAGCTTGGTGAGGACCGCGGTGCGGGCGCGCTGGCCCGCCTCGATGGCGGCGCGCATCCCGGCGCCACCGGCGCCCACGATCACCACGTCGTACTTGTGGAACTGCATGTCCGCTTCTTCCTCGGGTGGTGGTGGGTCAGCTGCCGGCCATGTTCGGGTCGAAGGTGAAGATCACCAGCGTGCCCACGAACAGGATGATGACCATCGCGACGTAGAGCACCATCTTCAGCCAGAAGCGCGTGCTGTCCCTGCGGGCGTAGTCGTCGATGATCGTGCGCAGGCCGTTGCCGCCGTGCAGCTGGGCGAGCCACAGCATGAGCAGGTCCCAGACCTGCCAGAACGGCGAGGACCAGCGGCCGGCCACGAATCCCCAGTTGATCCGGTGCACGCCGCCGTCGAGGATGTTCATGATGAACAGGTGGCCGAGCACCAGGACGACCAGGGCGAGGCCGGAGATCCGCATGAACAGCCAGCTGTACAGCTCGAAGTTGCTGCGGCGGGCGGCAGGGCGCCGCGGCGAGCGCGGCTTGTCGAGTGCGAGGGTCTCGGTTGCCATCTCTCGCTCAGCCTCCGAACATTTCCGACGCCGTGCGCCACAGCATCGAGATGGCGCCGGGGATCATCACGACCACCCAGACGACGGCGATCGTCCACAACATGTGCTTCTGGTACTTGGTGCCCTTCGACCAGAAGTCGACCAGCAGGACCCGGATGCCGTTGAGCGCGTGGAACAGCACCGCGCCGACCAGGCCGACCTCCATGAGGTTGACCAGCGGGGTCTTGTAGGTCTCGATGACCTGGTTGTAGGTGTCGGGGGACACGCGGACCAGCGCGGTGTCGAGGACGTGGACGAACAGGAAGAAGAAGGTGAGCACGCCCGTGATCCGGTGCAGGACCCAGGACCACATGCCCGGGTCACCCCGGTAGAAGGTCCCGCTCCGGCGTGAGGCACCCGCCCGATCGCTCGCCTCCGCCGCCGTCTGGTCGGCGGCGGTGCTCGCCGTGGTGGACATCGGTGTACGGCCTCCAACGTCGTGGTTGGACTGTGCCCGGCTGACCTGCGAATCCACCGGCCGCGCAGAGCGTCCACCTGGGACTTCGCAGGCGCCCCGGCGGGGGGTGTTCAAGGCCATCGAGCTTGGATAAAGGGGATGCTAGACCTGCTCGCCATACCGCACTCAACCTGTGGTTGGTGTGTGTGATCGACCAGACACCGTACGCGTGTCGTAGCTCTCACCCGCATTAACACGGTGAGCGAACGTCCCGGAGTGAGGTGGATCTCGCCCGCTCGAACCGGGGGGTGACCCGGTGTGATTGAACTATCGCCGTGCCGGGCGGCAAAGCAAACATTTAGGTTACGTGGCGTGGCTCTGGCATGGCTATTTGCTCACCGGCGGGTACGGTTCGCCCGTCGAGCCCGGCAGCTGAGCCGGGTCGTTCTCGGGTCCGCTGGTACACCAGCGGGGAGGGAGAGACAGGGTGCGTAAGACGCGTGCCACCACACTGGCCGCCACCGCCATGGCGGCGGCGCTCGCGCTGGCGGGGTGTGCGAAGGACTCCGGCACCAGCGGGAGCAGCAACAACAACAACGCCGCAGCCGGATCCTGCGTCACGGCACAGGCCCCCGCGGCCAGCGCGACGTCGACCAGCTCGAGCGCCGCCGGCGCCAAGGTCGACGCCAGCGCGCTGCGGGTCGGGCTCGCGTTCGACATCGGGGGCCGGGGCGACGCGTCGTTCAACGACGCCGCCGCCGCGGGCGTGGACAAGGCCAAGAGCGAACTGGGCGTCAAGGACGTCCGGGAGAGCACCGCCTCCCCGACCGAGGACGAAGCCGCCAAGGAGCAGCGGCTGAGCCAGCTGGCCACCGACGGGTACAACCCGATCGTGGCGGTCGGCTTCGCCTACGCGAGCGCTGTGCAGGCCGTGGCGCCGAAGTTCCCGAACACCAAGTTCGCCATCGTCGACGACGACTCGGTGACCGCGCCGAACGTCACCCCGCTGGTCTTCTCCGAGGAGCAGGGCTCCTTCCTGGTGGGTGTCGCCGCGGTCTACAAGAGCAAGAACTGCCACGTGGGCTTCGTCGGCGGCGTGAACACCCCGCTGATCCAGAAGTTCGAGGCCGGGTTCATCGCGGGCGCGAAGGCCGCCTCGAACAAGGTCCAGATCAGCAGCGACTACCTGACCCCGGCCGGTGACAACACCGGTTTCCAGGACCCGGCCAAGGGCAACATCAAGGCCGCCGCCGAGTTCTCCGCCGGCGCCGACGTCGTCTACCAGGCCGCCGGCGCCTCCGGCAAGGGTGTCTTCCAGGCCGCGAGCGCGGCCAAGGGCCTGGCCATCGGCGTCGACTCCGACCAGTACAACCAGGCGACCGTCGCCGAGTACAAGAACGTCATCATGACCTCCATGCTCAAGCGGGTCGACGTGGCCGTGTTCGACTACATCCAGGCACTGGCCGGCAACACGCTGAGCTCGCTGCCCAAGCGGTTCGACCTCGCGGTCGACGGCGTCGGCTACTCCACCTCCGGTGGCCAGGTCGACGACATCAAACCGCAGCTCGACGGCTACAAACAGGCGATCATCTCGGGCACCGTCAAGGTCCCGACCACGCCGCAGAAGTAACCGATCGTCCAGCCGCGTCCGGGGCTCGGGAGGGTGACCCCTTCCCGGGCCCCGTACGCCGTTTCCGGGGGTCTCATGACCAGCTCACCACCGGCCGTCGAACTGCGCGGCATCACCAAACGCTTTCCCGGCGTGGTCGCCAACTCCGACATCAACCTCACCGTCGCATCCGGCGAGGTCCACGCCATCTGCGGCGAGAACGGGGCCGGCAAGTCCACCCTGATGAAGATCCTCTACGGGATGCAGCCGCCGGACGAGGGCACCATCGCGATCAACGGCGAGCAGATCCGGCTGCGCAACCCGCAGGACGCGATCCGCGCCGGGATCGGCATGGTGCACCAGCACTTCATGCTCGCCGACAACCTCACCGTGCGGGAGAACGTCCTGCTCGGCGCCGAGAACCTGCACGGCATCGGGCGCGCGGCCCGGGCGAAGCTGGCCGACCTGGAGAAGCAGGTCGGCCTGTCCGCGCCGCTGGACGCGCTCGTCGAGACGCTGGGCGTGGCGGACCGGCAGCGCGTGGAGATCATCAAGGTGCTCTACCGCGGTGCACGGATCGTCATCCTCGACGAGCCCACCGCGGTGCTCGTGCCGCAGGAGGTCGACGCGCTGTTCGACACCGTGCGGGCGATGAAGGCCGAGGGCTTCACGTTCATCTTCATCTCGCACAAGCTCGACGAGGTGCGTGCCATCGCCGACACGGTCACGGTGATCCGGCGCGGCACGACCGTCGGCACGGCCGATCCGAAGCGGATCTCCTCCCGCGAGCTGGCCGAGATGATGGTCGGCTCCGAGCTGCCCAGCCCGGAGACGCGCGAGTCCACGGTGACCGACCGGGACGTGCTCCGCGTGTCCGGGCTGCGGCTGGTCGCCGGCGGTGGCAACGACACGGCGCGGGCGGTGCTCGACGACGTCACCTTCACCGTGCACGCGGGCGAGGTGCTCGGCATCGCCGGTGTGGAGGGCAACGGGCAGACCGAGCTGGTCGAGACGATCATGGGCATGCGGAAGGCCACCGGCGGCACGATCGAGCTGGTCGGCGCCGACGGCACCGCCCGCGGGCTCACCGGGCTGGGCACACTCGCCCGCCGCGAGGCCGGCATCGGCTACGTGCCCGAGGACCGCACCCGGCACGGCCTGCTGCTCACCCAGCCGTTGTGGGCCAACCGGATCCTCGGCTACCAGACCCGGCGGCCGGTGTCGAAGGGGCAGCTGCTCGACATCCCCGGCGCCCGCCGGGACACCGAGCGGATCGTGACCGACTACGACGTCCGCACACCCGGGATCGACGTCCCGGCGGCCGCCCTCTCCGGTGGCAACCAGCAGAAGCTGGTGGTCGGCCGCGAGCTGTCCGGCGAGCCGGTGCTGCTGATCGCCTCGCACCCGACCCGCGGGGTCGACGTCGGCGCGCAGGCGCTGATCTGGGAGCAGATCCGCAGGGCGCGGCACAACGGGCTCGCGGTGCTGCTGATCTCCGCCGACCTCGACGAGCTGATCGGCCTGTCCGACACGATCCGCGTCATGCTGCGCGGACGTCTGGTGAGCGAGGCCGACCCGGCCACGGTGACCCCCACCGAGCTGGGTTCGGCCATGACCGGAGCGGAGGAAGCCGCGTGACCTCCTGGCGCACCAAGGTGCTCCCGCCCCTGCTCGCGATCGTCTTCTCGGTGCTGATCTGCTCGATCGCGCTGCTGATCTCCGGAGCCGATCCGCTGCGGGCCTACGGCACCATGATCGGTCAGCTCGGCAAGGGCACGACCGCCGTGGACACGGTGAACCTGGCGACGGTGTACTACCTGTCCGGGCTCGCGGTCGCCATCGGCTTCCAGATGAACCTGTTCAACATCGGTGTCGAGGGCCAGTACCGCTTCGCCGGCGTCGTCGCCGCGATCGTCGGCGGCGCCGTGGCCCTGCCGCCGGTCATCCACGTCGTGTTCATCATCGCGGTCGCCCTGGTGGCCGGCGCGCTGTACGCGGCGGTGCCGGCGATCCTGAAGGTGACCCGCGGGGTCAGCGAGGTCATCTCGACGATCATGCTCAACGCGATCGTCGGCGGCATCGTCGCGTTCCTGATCAACCCCGACCAGTTCGGTGTGCTGACCGGGAACAACCTCAAGACCAAGGAGATCGCGCCGTCCGGCCGGGTGCCGGACATCCCGGTCGGCGGCGGCGAGCTGTTCGGGTTCGTGGTCATCACGGCGGTGATCGGGTTCGCGTACTGGTTCATGCTCAACCGCACCCGGTTCGGTTTCGAGTTGCGGGCCGGCGGCGAGTCGGCCACGGCGGCGGCCGCCGGCGGGGTCAACGCGAAGAAGATGACGCTGATCGCGATGCTGCTCTCGGGCGCGGTCGCCGGTCTGGTCGCCATCCCGGAGCTGGTCGGCCGCGACTACAGCTACGCCATCACCTCGACCCAGGGTTACGGCTTCACCGGTATCGCGGTCGCGCTGCTGGGCCGCAACCACCCCGGCGGGATCGCGCTCGGCGCGCTGCTGTGGGCGTTCCTGGACAAGTCGGCGGTGTCGCTGGAGCAGGTCGACGTGCCGAAGGAGATCGCGACGATCATGCAGGGCGCGATCGTGCTGTCGGTCGTCGTGGCGTACGAGATCGTGAAGCGGGCCGACCTGGCCGCCGCGCAGCGCCGTGTCGGGCGCGCGCTGTCCGGCGGACGGCCCGCGTCGGTGAGTGAAGGGGGCGCGGTATGAGTCTCGCGACCGAGGCCGAGGCGCCGATGACGGTGCCGCCCGCACCGCGGCGTCGCCGGATTCCCGGGTGGGCGCGGGGTGTCCTGTGGGCGATCGGGATCGTCGCGGTGCTGTCCACCGCGTCGTACTTCACCGGTGTCAACACGCTCACCTCGACCAACACCGCGCAGACCGCGTTGCGGCTCGCGTTGCCGATCCTGCTGTGCGGGCTCGGCGGCCTGTGGTCCGAGCGCGGTGGCGTGGTGAACATCGGTCTCGAGGGCATGATGATCCTCGGGACCTGGGGGGCGGCGTGGGGCGCCTACCACGGCGGCCCGTGGGCGGGGCTGGGCGCGGCGATCGTGTTCGGCGCGCTGGGCGGCCTGCTGCACGCCATCGCCACGGTCACGTTCAACGTCAACCACATCGTCTCCGGTGTGGCGATCAACCTGCTCGGGCTCGGTGTGGCCAAGTACCTGGCGACGCTGATCTTCGAGCCGCTGTCCGGCAACCCACGGCAGTCGCCGACCGTGCCGACCTTCGACACCTACTCGGCGACGTTCCTGTCGAACTGGCTCACCGGCCTGGAGAACCAGCAGCGGGTGTTCGTCTCGGACGCGGCCGGCCTGCTCAACGGGCTGGTGACCGGGGTGGCGCCGCTGACGATGATCGCGATCCTGCTGGTGCCGCTGAGCTACCTGGTGCTGTGGCGGACGCGGCTCGGGCTGCGGTTGCGCTCGTGCGGCGAGAACCCGGTGGCGGCCGAATCGCTCGGTGTCAACGTGTACGCGCACCGGTACCTCGGCGTGCTCGTCTCCGGTGGTCTGGCCGGCATGGGTGGCGCCGCGCTGGTGCTGCTGCAGGGCGGCGGCGGTTACCTGGAGAACCAGACCAACGGCCGCGGCTACATCGGTCTGGCCGCGATGATCTTCGGCAACTGGCGGCCGGGCGGCCTGCTCGGCGGTGCCGCGCTGTTCGGGTACGCGGACGGACTGCAGCTCTCCGGTGGCGGGAAGGCGGTGCTGGCGCTGCTGTACGGCGTGGTGCTGCTGCTCGTGGTCATCGTCGTCGTGCAGCTGATCCGGCGGCAGTGGATCGCCGCGGCCCTGGGTGTCGCCGGGGCCGGGGTCCTGTACTGGATCTACTGGTCCAACGACTCGCTGCCGAGCGAGCTGACCCCGTACACCGCGCACGTGGTGACGCTGATCGTGCTCGCGGTGGCTTCGCAACGGTTGCGGCCGCCGAAGGCCGCCGGTGCGCGGTACCGCCGCGGGGAGGGGGACCAGTGAGCGAGATCGACTGGGAGGCGCTGCGCGCTCGGGCCGTGGTCGCGGCGAAGAGCGCGTACGCGCCCTACTCGGGCCTGCACGTGGGCGTGGCCGGGCTGGTGGACGACGGCCGGGTGGTCGTCGGCTGCAACGTGGAAAACGCCTCCTACGGCCTGGGCCTGTGCGCCGAATGCACGATGGCCGGGCAGCTGCGGCTGTCCGGCGGCGGCCGCCTGGTGGCGGTGGCGTGCCGATCCGGCGACGGGGACCTGCTGATGCCGTGCGGCCGGTGCCGTCAGATCCTGTTCGAGCTGGGCGGCGGTGCCTGCCTGGTCGACACGCCGTCCGGGATCCTGCCGATGACCTCGGTGCTGCCCGACGCGTTCGGGCCGGCGGACCTGCCGTGAAAGCGTTTGCCGCGGTCGACGTCATCCGGTCCAAACGGGACGGCGAAGCGCTGACCGACGAGCAGATCCGCTGGGTGGTCGACGCCTACACCCGGGGCGAGGTGGCCGAGGAGCAGATGGCCGCGCTCGCGATGGCCGTGTTCCTGCGCGGGATGGACGCGCGGGAGACGGCGACCTGGACCGGCGCGATGATCGACTCCGGTGCGCGGTTGTCGTTGCGGGTGGACCGCCCCACGGTGGACAAGCACTCGACCGGCGGGGTCGGTGACAAGATCACGTTGCCGCTGGCCCCGCTGGTCGCGACGTGCGGGGCGGCGGTGCCACAGCTGTCCGGGCGCGGGCTCGGCCACACCGGCGGCACGCTGGACAAGCTGGAGTCGATCCCGGGCTGGCGGGCGTCGTTGCCGGTGGACGAGATCACCCGGCAGCTCAACGACGTGGGCGCGGTGATCTGCGCGGCGACCGAGGGGCTGGCGCCGGCGGACCGGAAGCTGTACGCGCTGCGGGACGTCACGGGCACGGTCGAGTCGATCCCGTTGATCGCGAGCTCGATCATGAGCAAGAAGATCGCGGAAGGCTCGGCCGGGCTGGTCCTGGACGTGAAGACGGGCTCCGGTGCGTTCATGAAATCGCGTGCGGACGCGGTGGAGCTGGCGCGGACGCTGGTCGACATCGGGACGGCGCACGGCGTGGCCACGACCGCGTTGCTGACGGACATGAACGCGCCGCTGGGCGCGGCGGTCGGCAACGCGATCGAGGTCGCGGAGGCGGTGGAGGTCCTGCAAGGCGGGGGGCCGGCCGACGTGGTCGAGCTGACGCTGGCACTGGCGCGGGAAATGCTGGCCCTCGCGGGCATCCGGGTGGACCCGGCCGAGGTGCTGGCCTCCGGCGAAGCGTACGAAACGTGGTGCCGGATGATCGCCGCCCAGGGTGGTGATCCGGCCGCGCCGTTGCCGAAGCCCGCGCACGTCGCGGTTGTGGAAGCGTCCTCATCGGGCTACCTGTCCCGGCTGGACGCCTATGCGGTCGGAGTCGCCGCCTGGCGCCTCGGCGCCGGCCGCGCCCGCCGCGAGGACCCGGTCCAGCACGCCGCCGGCGTCCGGTGCCTGGCGAAGCCGGGCGAGCGGGTCTCGGCCGGCCAGCCCCTGCTGGAGCTGCACACCAACACCCCGGACGCGGTCCCCGCCGCCCGCGAAGCGCTCGCCGGCGCTCTGGACATCACCGCGACGCCACCCACCCCGGGCCCGCTGATCCTGGACCGGGTCCACGCCCCTTGATCCCCACCGTCACGCGGCGCTCAGCCACCGGACCGGCCAACTCACCACCCGTTGGGCGCGGCGTGTTTGCTGGTGTGGGCGGGGTGTTCGCCGTTGTGGGGGTGGGGGTCAGCTTGACGCCGGGTGGCTGAGGTCCACCACGCAGAAGATGTTGCCCTCCGGGTCGGCCAGTACCACGAAGTCCGGGTCGGCCGGGTAGCTGTCCCAGTCCACCTCGGTCGCGCCCAGCGACACCAGGCGCGCGACCTCGGCCACCTGCTCCGCACGGTTGTCGGCGAACAGGTCCAGGTGCAGCCGGGGATGCCGCTGCACGGGCGTCTCACTGCGGATCAGGCCCAGGACCGGGCCGCGCTGGTCGCTGAGCGTGCGCCAGTTCTCGTTCTCCCACTCGCTGCTTCTGGTCAGGCCGAGCGCCGCCGACCAGAACGCGGTCGCACGCTCGAGGTCGTCCACTCCGAGCACGGTGATCCCCAGTCGCAGCATGGCGCTCACCCTAGAACATGCGGAAAGCCCCGGACACGAACCAGCGTGCCGGGGCTTTCCGGGGAAGCGGTACTCAGGCGTCGGAGTCGTCGCCCTCGGGCTTGGTCTTCACGTCCGCGTTCTTCGGCGCCCGGCCGTTGCGGGCGCGGCGCGGCTGGCGCTGCACCGGGGGCGGCGGAGCGATCTGCGGGACGGACGGGCCGCCGCCGAGCATCAGTTCCGCGAACGTCGCCATCGCCTCGTCGAGCTGACCGCCGATGCGCCGCTCGGACTCCTCGTTGCTGCGCCGCACCAGCGAACCGACCGACTCGGTGTCCGGACGGCTGGCCAGCGTGCCCTCGACCCGCGAGAAGCCGCTCTTCACCGCGCCGCCGAGGTCGCCGAACTGCGCGGCCACGCCCTCGTCGACCTTGTCGACCCGGCCGGCCAGGTTGTCCAGGCGGCCGGTGATCTCTTCCAGCCGTGCGGACAGCGCTTCCAGCCGCTCGGTCGGGTCCAGCATCTCGGCGGTCTCGTCGATCGCGCCGCGCAGCGACTGCGTGGCCGCCTCGACGCGTTCCCGGTGCTGGGCGTCCGCCTCGTCCACGCGGCCGCGCAGCGCGGACAGGCCGTTGTCGACCCGCTCCCGCAGCTCGCCGGCACCGTTCTCCACCCGCTCGCGCAGCTCGCCCAGCCCCGAGTCGACCCGGTCGCGCAGGATGGACTCGGCCATCTCGATGCGCTCCTTGACCGGGCCGTGCACGGCCTGCGGCAGCGCGTCGAGCTTCGCGTCCTGCTTGTCCAGGTGACCGTTGAGGTCGTCCAGGCGGCGGTGGATGTTCTCCAGCTTGTCCTCGAGCCCGTCCATCCGGCCGGCCACGCCCTCGAACCGGGCGGCCACGCCGTCCAGACGACCGTCGAGCTGGGCGAACGGCTTCGCCAGCTTGTCGACGATGCTTTCCACCGCGCGCGCCAGGTCCGCCAGCGCGTTGTCCTGCGCCTCCAGGCGGGACATCGCCTCGTCCAGGCGCTCGGCGAGCACGCCGACCTCGGTGCGGTCGGGCAGCTCCGACAGGCGCTTGCGCACGGCGCCCAGCGAGTCGACCGGAGCCAGCCGCGCGTAGATGTCATCGAGCGCGTCGAAGATCTGCTGCTGCTCGCTCTCGCGGACTTCGGCCGCGCGCACCAGCATGTTGCGCATCCGGTCGAAGGACGGAGCTCCAATGTGGTTATCAGTGGTCACTTCGATGTCCTTCGTCGGCGGGGAAAGAGGGACGTGGGCGAAGCTTAACCATTGCCGAAATTCCCGGGGTATCGCCCCCGTAAAGGCGGGCGCGTCCAGCCCGGCCCGCCGGGCCCGAAACAAGCGGCCTGAAGCTTGAGTGGAGGCTGAGAGTTGGTAGCGCGCGAGACCGGGTGGGTGACCGCTTCCGGGGTACCGTCGGAGCATGTCCGGAAACTCCACTCCCGCGCCCCTGACCACGGAAAACATCCGCCGCGCGCCCAAGGTCCTGCTCCATGACCACCTCGACGGAGGACTCCGTCCGGGGACCGTCGCCGAACTGGCCGACGCGCTGGGGTACCGCGATCTGCCCACCACCGACGTGGCCGAGCTGGGCCGCTGGTTCCGCGAGGCGGCCGACTCCGGGTCCCTGGAGTCCTACCTGGAGACCTTCGCGCACACCTGTGGCGTCATGCAGACCGAAGAAGCCCTGGTCAGGGTCGCCAGGGAGTGCGTGGAGGACCTCGCCGCGGACGGTGTCGCGTACGCCGAGGTGCGGTACGCGCCGGAGCTGTTCGTCGAGCGCGGGCTGTCGCTCGACGCCGTCGTCGAGGCCGTTCAGGCCGGGTTTGCGGAGGGTGAGCGCCGAGCCGCTCAGCAGGGAAAAGTCATCCGAATGGGTACTTTGTTGTGTGCGATGCGTCAGCACGCGCGCGCGGCGGAGATCGCCGAGCTCGCGGTGCGTTACCGGGACGCCGGTGTGGCCGGGTTCGACATCGCCGGACCGGAAGCGGGATTCCCGCCCACCCGCAATCTCGACGCATTCGAATACCTGCGCACCAACAATGCGCATTTCACCATTCACGCCGGTGAGGCGTTCGGGCTCGCGTCGATTTGGGAGGCGATTCAGCATTGTGGCGCGGAACGGCTCGGGCACGGCGTGCGAATCGTCGACGACATCAAGCGCGATCCGGACGGGACGGTCCACCTGGGCCGGCTCGCGAGCTACGTCCGCGACCGCCGCATCCCGCTGGAGATCTGCCCGTCATCCAACGTCCAGACGGGTGCGGCGGCGTCGATCGCCGACCATCCGATCGGGCTACTGGCGGACTTGCGCTTCCGGGTGACGGTGAACACGGACAACCGGCTCATGAGCGGCTGCACGATGTCGAGTGAGTTCGCCGCACTCGCGGAGGCGTTCGGCTACGGCTGGGCCGACTTCCAGTGGTTCACGATCAACGCGATGAAGTCGGCGTTCCTCGATTTCGATCAACGACTCGACTTGATCAACAACGTGATCAAACCCGGCTACGCGGAGCTGCTGTGAAAGCCGCTTGTGATCGTTAGCCGCAGCAAGTAAAGTCCAAGATGTAGGAAGTTCTTCTCATATCTTGGGACGGTCGCGATGAGCCGAGCAGCAGCGGTGGACACGAGGAGTAGGCGCCGGTGGGGCATCCTCGCGCTCGGCCTCGCGGCCCAGACCGCGAGCTGCTCGTTCCTCTTCGGCATCCCGTTCCTGGTGCCCGCGATGCGGACGGCCGGCCTGACGCTCGCGCAGGCCGGCACCATCGTCGCCGCGCCCAGCATCGGCCTGCTGTTCACGCTGATCGCGTGGGGCGCGGCGGCCGACCGCTACGGCGAGCGCGTGGTGATGGCGCTGGGCCTGGGCGCGTCGTCGGTGCTGCTGCTGGTCACGGGGCTGGTCATGCCGTCCACCGGGGTGCTGTTCGGGTTGTTCCTGCTCGCCGGGGCGCTCACCGCGTCGGTGAACGCGGCCAGCGGGCGGGCGGTCATGGGCTGGTTCGGGCCGGACGAACGCGGCACCGCCATGGGCATCCGGCAGACCGCGCAGCCGCTCGGTGTCGGGATCGCGGCGCTGGCCCTGCCGCCGCTGGCGGAGCACGCGGGCTTTGCGGCGGCGGTGCTGTTCCCCGGGGTTTTCGGGCTGGTGGTGGCCGCGCTGGTCGCCTGGCTGGTGATCGACCCGCCGCGGCCGGTGAAGAAGGCGGGCGCTCCGAAACCCGCGTCCCCCTACCGGAGGCCGGCCCTGTGGCGGCTGCACGGCGCCAGCACGTTGCTGGTGGTCCCGCAGTTCGCGGTGTCCGCGTTCGCGCCGATCTACCTGGTGTCCGAGCACGGGTGGAGCGCACTGTCCGCGGGCTGGTTCCTGGCGGTGGTGCAGGTGCTGGGCGCGGCGGGGCGGCTCGTCTCCGGCTACTGGTCCGACCGCGTGGGCAGCAGGCTGCGGCCGATGCGGCAGCTGGCGGTGGCGAGCGCGGCGGTCATGCTGCTGGTCGCCGTCGGGGACGTGAGCTGGTCGTGGGTGGTGCTGCTCGCCCTGGCGCTGGCCGCGGTGATCACGGTCGCGGACAACGGGCTGGGGTTCACCGCCTCGGCCGAACTGGCCGGGATCGACTGGGCGGGCCGGGCGATGGGCGCGCAGAACACCGCCCAGAACGTCGCGGCATCCCTGACCCCGCCGCTGCTGGGCCTGGTGATCGGCGACTCGCGCTACGCGCTGGCGTTCTGCGTGGCCGCGATCTTCCCGGTGCTGGCCATCGGCCTCACGCCCGTTCGCGCTGAGACTCGGTCGTCGTGATGGCCTGACGCAGGGCGGCCCGCGCGGCGGTGAGCTCCGCGGCGCGGGCGTCCAGCTCGGTCAGCCGGGCGCGCAGCGTGTCCAGCACGCCGGGACAGGCGTCGAGCCTGCCGTCCGGGTGGGCGCAGTCGATGATCCGCCGGATCTCCCGCGTCGGCAGGCCGGCGGCGAGCAGTTCGCGGATCTGCTGCACGCGCTCGACGGCACCCGCGTCGTACTCGCGATACCCGTTGTCCCGCCGGTCGGCCGCGAGGAGGCCGACGCGCTCGTAGTACCGCAGCAGCCGGTCGCTCGTGCCCGTGCGCCGGGCCAGCTCACCGATCAGCATCGCGTGACCTTCCCACCATGTCAGGCACCAACACCGGCCGGGAACCCACGATTCCCGGAGGAATCATGATTGTCGGTGCCGGACGGACACAGCGCGCGCCGCGGTCCTCGGTGGGAACGCGGCGCGCCTGCTCGGACCCGGGTGACTCAGTGGACCCGTAGCCGGTTCTCGAACGCCTCGACCAGCTTGCGCCACTCGCTCTGCTCGGTGTCGAACGGTGCGCTCGGCGCGAGCCGGCCGGGGTCCGGCTTCAGCACGAACGACACCAGCCAGCCCAGGCTCTCCGAAGTGGACAGTGCGGCGGCCGTCGAGTCGTCACCGGCCCAGTCCGCCGCGTCGGTGAGCAGCTCGACCGCCAGGTCCAGCTGGGTCGGGTCGATCGCGTCCGGCCCGGCGGCGAGGTCCTCGTCCAGGCCCGCCAGCACGTAGGTGTTCTCGGGATCGACCTCGACCTCCAGCTCGCCCGCGGTCGCCCGGGACAGCACGGCGTCCCAAGTGGACACCTCGGCCAGGTCGTTGTCGGCGAAGGCGTTGCCGTCGGCCAGCGCGCGGCCCAGCGCCTTCTCCGACTTGAACACGTCGATCTTGCCCGCACTGCCGAGGAAGACCGGCTCGTCGTCGAGGTAGCACCGCAGCGAGTAGTACTCGTGGCCGACGGTGATGATCTTGATCGGGTCGATGCCGACCTCGGCCCAGAAACCGGTCGGCACGTCCTCCTCGTCCTCCTCCTCGTCCTGGTCGCCGTCGGTGGTCTCGACCGTGTCCAGGTCCTCGTCGGCCTGCTCGGACTCGACCTCGGCCTCCGCGGACTCCTCCAGGAACGTGGCCAGCTCCTCCGCGGTCTGCTCGAGCACGCCGGCGTCCACATCGGGCACCGTGACCAGGCCGTCGATCGCGTCCAGCACGGTGTCCCACTTCTCGGACACCGCCTCGGACAGGTCGTTCCACAGCCGCTCGCCCTCGCGGCCGGTGAACGGCAATCTGCCCTGCTCCAGCAGCGAGAAGCCCTCGGTGGCGTCCAGGATCTCGTGTACCTCGTCCAGCTCGCAGACGTCGGCCAGCGACCGCACGATGCCGACGATCTCGGCCAGCTCGCTGATCGTCCACGAATCCGGGTCCTCGGCCACCAGCTCCGGGACGCCGACGAGGTCGTAGGAGTGGTCGTCGTCGGGGATCAGCTCCGGCACGTTCAGCGCGGGCACCGCGGCCCACGCCGGGTGGTCGATCAGGTCGTGCTGTTCGGCCGTCCGGACGAACGCGGCCAGGTGCGCGGCGTCGGGGAAGGCGTACAGGTCGTCCTCGTCGCCGAGGAACGCCTCCCACTCCTCACCGTCCTCCCGCCAGCGCGGGGCCCAAAGGGTCACCAGGTCCCCCTGCGGCAGCCCGAGTTCGATCGGGACGATGTCCTGTGCCATGCCAGCCCTCCGGATTACACCTGTGTGTGGGAAGCCTACGGCTTGACGGGACCGGCCGCGATGGGCCCCATCCGCTCTGCGGCCGCGAATGGCACGATGGTACCCACGATGAGCCTTTCAGACCTCCTGCCTGCGGATCCCGACCCAGACACGCTGTTCGAGACGTTTTCGGCCTGGACGGCCGGACGCGGGCTCGAGCTGTACCCGGCGCAGGAAGAGGCGCTGATCGAGGTCGTCTCCGGTGCGAACGTCATCCTGTCCACCCCCACCGGATCGGGGAAGAGCCTGGTCGCGGTGGGCGCGCACTTCACCGCTCTCGCGCACGGCAAGCGCAGTTACTACACCGCGCCCATCAAGGCACTGGTCTCGGAGAAGTTCTTCCAGCTCATCGAGATCTTCGGTGCCGACAACGTCGGCATGATGACCGGTGACTCCGCCGTCAACCCGGATGCCCCGATCATCTGCTGCACCGCGGAAATCCTGGCGAACATCGCGTTGCGCTACGGGGCCGACGCGCCCGTCGGCCAGGTCGTGGCCGACGAGTTCCACTTCTACTCCGAGCCCGACCGCGGCTGGGCCTGGCAGGTGCCGCTGCTGGAGCTGCCGCACGCACAGTTCGTGCTGATGTCGGCCACGCTGGGTGACGTCACGTTCTTCGAGAAGGACCTGACCCGCCGCACCGGCCGCCCGACGGCGGTGGTCACCTCGGCGCAGCGCCCGGTGCCGCTGACCTACCGCTACGCGCTCACGCCGCTGCACGAGACGATGACCGAGCTGCTCGCCGGCGGGCAGGCCCCGGTGTACGTGGTGCACTTCTCGCAGGCCGCGGCGATCGAGCGGGCGCAGGCGCTGATGAGCATCAACGTCACCACCCGCGCCGAGAAGGACGCACTGGCCGAGGCCATCGGCGACTTCCGGTTCTCCGCCGGGTTCGGCAAGTCCCTGTCCCGGCTGGTCCGGCACGGCATCGGCGTGCACCACGCCGGGATGCTGCCCAAGTACCGGCGGCTCGTCGAGCAGCTCGCGCAGGCCGGGCTGCTGAAGGTGATCTGCGGGACCGACACGCTCGGGGTGGGCATCAACGTCCCGATCCGCACGGTGGTGTTCTCCGCGCTGACCAAGTACGACGGGGTGCGCCAGCGGCACCTCAAGGCCCGCGAGTTCCACCAGATCGCCGGCCGCGCCGGACGGGCCGGGTACGACACCGACGGGTACGTGGTGGTGCAGGCGCCGGACCACGTGGTCGAGAACGCGAAGGCCCTGCAGAAGGCGGGCGACGACCCGAAGAAGAAGCGCAAGATCGTCCGCAAGAGCGCGCCGGAGGGGTTCGTCAACTGGACCGAGAGCACGTTCGAGCGGCTGATCTCGTCGCCGCCCGAGCCGCTGACGTCCAGCTTCCAGGTCAGCCACGCGATGCTGCTCAACGTGATCTCGCGGCCGGGCAACGCGTTCGCCCACATGCGGCACCTGCTGGAGGACAACCACGAGGACCGGCCGTCGCAGCGCAAGCACATCCGCCGCGCCATCGCGATCTACCGGGCGCTGGTCGCCGCGGGTGTGGTGGAGCGGCTGTCCGAACCGGACGACCAGGGCCGGACCGTGCGGCTGACCATGGACCTGCAGCTGGACTTCGCGTTGAACCAGCCGCTGTCGCCGTTCGCGCTGGCCGCGATCGAACTGCTGGACAGCGGGTCCCCGGCGTACGCGCTGGACGTGGTGTCGGTGATCGAGTCCACAGTGGAGAATCCGCGGCCGGTGCTGTCGCAGCAGCAGTTCAAGGCTCGCGGCGAAGCCGTCGCGGCGCTCAAGGCCGAGGGGGTCGAGTACGAGGAGCGGATGGCGCTGCTCGACGACGTCACCTACCCGAAGCCGCTTCAGGACCTGCTGGAGGCGGCGTACGACACGTACCGGCGCGGGCACCCGTGGGTCGCGGACTACGAGCTGAAGCCGAAGTCGGTCGTCCGCGACATGTACGAGCGGGCGATGAACTTCGTCGAATACGTGAACTTCTACTCGCTGGCGCGCTCGGAGGGCCTGGTGCTGCGGTACCTGGCCGACACCTACGACGCGCTGCGGCGGACGGTGCCGGACGAGGCGAAGACCGAGCCGCTGGAGGACCTGATCGCGTGGCTCGGTGAGATGGTGCGCCAGGTCGACTCGAGCCTGCTGGACGAGTGGGAGGCGCTGCGGCACCCGGGGGAGGAGCCGGTCGCGGCCGCCGCGTTGCCGGAGAAACCGCCGCCGGTCACCGCCAACGAGCGTGCGTTCCGGGTACTGGTGCGCAACCAGATGTTCCGGCGGGTCGAGCTGGCGGCCCGGCGCGCGTACGCGGAGCTGGGGGAGCTGGACGCGGCGTCCGGCTGGAACGACATCGAGTGGGAAGCCGCGCTGGAGTCCTACTACGAGCAGCACGACTCGATCGGGATCGGCCCGGACGCGCGCGGACCGGCGATGCTGATGATCTCGAAGGAGCCGGAGGTGTGGCGCGTGCGGCAGATCTTCGACGACCCGGCGGGCGACCACGACTGGGGCATCAGCGCGGAGGTGGACCTGGCCGCCTCCGACGAGGCCGGCAGTGCGGTCCTGCGGGTCACGGCGGTCGACCAGCTCTGAGTGGTGTGCGGCGGATCTCCTCGCCGCGGCGTCCTGGGGGTTGGGACGCCGCGGCGAGGAGTGCTGGTCAACGCTGGTGTCGGGGCACAGCGTCGACCGGGCCGCCGTCCGGTGCGGCGGCGTCGGGGTAGCGGGGCAGGCCCGCGAACGTGCCCGTCCCCTGCTGCTGCGGTACGGCCGGCGGCTGGTCCTGGTCGGTCTGCGGGAACGGCTCCGGGTTGCGGCGGTACAGCGCCGGGGTCGGCGCGGTCGGGGCCGTGTCCATCGGCGAGCCGGCCTGCATGCCGGGCGTCACGTCCGCGGCGTACGCCTGCTGTGCGCCGGACGGCCCGTCGGGCGAGGCGTAGATCCGCGACTGGGTCGGCACTTCGCCGCTGTAGGACTGGTGGCCGCCCGGCAGTTCCCCCGGGTAGCTCTGGTCGCCGGAGGACGTTTCCGCCGCCGGGTACGGCTGGTCGCCGGAGGACACGGTCGTCGGGTAGGGCTGGCCGTTGGACGACGGTTCCGCCGATGGGTACGACGGGACGCCGGCGGGCGTGTCGGTGCCGTAGCTCTGCCCGCCGCCGGGTTCCGCCATCGGGTACGGCTGCGGCCCGGTGGACGAGGTTTCCGTGCCGTAGCCGGGGATCGGCTGGCTGCCCGACGGCGTGTCCGCGGCGGCGTAGGGCCGGCCACCGGAGGACGCGTCCGTCCACGGTTGACCGCCGGCCGGTGTCGCGTACTGGCTGCCGTACTGGTTCCCGTACTGGTTCCCCGGCGGTGCTTCCATCCCGTACGGACTCCCGGAGGGCGCGTCGAACGAGGCGTAGGACGGCATGGGCACATCCGACGGCGTGCGGGTGACCGGCCGCCGCGGGTCGGGCATCGGCGCCGCCTCGGGACGCATCTGGGCGGCCGCCGGGTCCGTCCCGATCGTCGGCGGGCGCTCAGCCTGCGGGTTCCGGTCGGCGCCGGACTGGAACTCCATCGGCCGTTGCCCCGGCGCGGCGTGGTGACGCCCTTGCGGGCGTGTCAGGTCGTCCTCACCGGAGTAGCCGGCCAGCGGGTTCTTGCCGTTGCGCTTCGGCCCCCGCCGGGACACGCCCACCAGCCCGAACAGGCCGAGCAGCCCCAGCAAGCCCCACAGTCCCGGGGGTAGGTGGCTGAGCTGCTCTTGCGAGAGGGCGTACTGGTTCCCGGCGGGCGCGGCGGAGGCCACCGCGGAGCCGGATGACAGGAGGACGCCGAGCGCGGCGGCCATCCCGAGGCGGGCCTTGTCGGGCATCTGGGCACACTCCCCTTGTTGTGGTGACGCCACGATGTACCCGCCACCCTCTGGTCCAGACCGCACGCCGACCTAGTGGGTGACCAGCACCACCTGCGCGAGTGACGCGGGAACCGCCGGTGGCCGCGTGTAACCTGCGGCTATGGGGCTTCGCGCGCGTGTGGTTTCGTGGGTGGGCCGGCGCTACCTGGCGAGGGCGCAGAAGAAGGGCTTCGACCTGTCGGTCCTGCCCGACTCGGCGTTGATGCCGCTGCGCCGCGACGGGCTGGACCCGGTGCCGGAGCTGGGCGCGGCCCGGCGGGAGGCGCCGGTGCGCCGGTTGCCGCTGCCGTTCGGCATCACCGCGTGGCTCGTCACCGGGTACGGCGAGGCGAAGGAAGTCCTCGCGGCCACCGACAAGTTCAGCAACGACTACACGAACCTGGTCGGCAAGGCCGGCCTGTCCGCCGAGCAGAACCCGGGCGGGCTCGGGTTCGCCGACCCGCCGGACCACACGCGGCTGCGCAAGCTGCTGACCCCGGAGTTCACGATGCGGCGGCTGAGCCGGCTCACCCCGCGCATCGACGAGATCATCGCCGCCCAGCTCGATGCGATGGACGCGGCGGACGGTCCGGTCGACCTGATGCAGTCGTTCGCGTTGCCGATCCCGTCGTTGACGATCTGCGAGCTGCTCGGGGTGTCCTACGAGGACCGGGACGACTTCCAGCGGCTGAGCACGGTGCGGTTCGACCTGTTCGCCGGTGCGGGTGCCTCGTTCGGCGCCATCTCCGAGTCCCTGTCCTACCTGCTGGAGATCGTGCGGAAGCAACGCGAGTCGCCGGGGGACGGCCTGCTCGGGATGCTGGTGAAGGAACACGGCGACGACATCTCCGACCGTGAGCTCGCCGGGCTCGCCGACGGCGTGCTCACCGGCGGCCTGGAGACCACGGCGAGCATGCTGGCGCTGGGTGCGATCGTGCTGCTGCGTGACCGCGCGACGTTCGACCTGGTGCGCGACTCCGACGACGCCGCGCACCGGTTCGTCGAGGAGCTGCTGCGGTACCTGACGGTGGTGCAGGTGGCGTTCCCCCGGTTCGCCCGGGAGGACGTCACGGTCGGCGGGCAGGAGATCGCCAAGGGCGACATCGTGTTCGTGTCGCTCAGCGGGGCCAACCGGGACAGCGCGCTGGGGTCCGAAATGGAGTCGTTCGACCCCGCCCGACCGCCGGCGCAGCACCTGGCCTTCGGCTGGGGCGTGCACCGGTGCATCGGGGCCGAGCTGGCGCGCATGGAGCTGCGTGCGGCGTACCCGGCGCTCGTCCGCCGCTTCCCGGGCCTGCGGCTGGACGTCGAGCCGGAACGGTTGAGCTACCGCCGGACGTCGATCGTCTACGGCGTGGACAGCCTCCCGGTCCGGGTCAGGTGAGCTCGCCGAGCACCGCGCGGCGAGCCGTCAGCAGGCGCTCACGCCGCATAGAGCGGCCTTGATTCGGCGAGCACGGCATCGCGCAGCAGAGGTTCAGGTACCGCTTCGCCACGAGGTCGACCGGGCGACCGAACAGTGCAGCCAGTTCCTCGTTCAGATCCTCGATCTCCCAGCCGAGCCGGAGTTCCTACACGATGTCGATGTCGCTGGAGGGGCGAACCTCACCACGCGCGGCGGAACCGAACACGAGCAGCTCGGCGATCCCGTAGCGCGCGCAGATGTCCCGGAGCGCGGCTTCGTCGACCGTGGTCACACCGCCTCCTCGCCAGGACGTCTGTGCTGTGGAGCACAAATGTAGCCGAGCAGGCGGAGGATGTCAGGCGGTGAGGTGCGGCGGTCAGTCCCGCAGGGACAGCGCCATGGCGGGGCAGAGGTTGACCGCTTCCCGGGCGGTGTCCTCCTTGTCGCCGGTGGGGTGGTCGTCCAGGACGACCACGGTGCCGTCGTCGTCCTGGTCGAACAGCTCCGGGTCGGTCAGCACGCACTGGCCCGCGCCGATGCAGAGGTCGGTGTCGGCGGCGATGCGCATGGGTCCTCCTACCAGGTAGCCGGGAACTCGTGCCCACCGTAGACCGGCGGCGTCCCCGGCCGGCAGGAGCCGGGGCGGCCGATCACCGTTCCGGACCTCCAAAACCGGTGGCGAGTACCGGTATGGTGCTCGCGATGGTGATGCCCCTGCCCCGTCTCGGCCCGGCGCGCGACCGCTCGTCGGTGGCTGAGGGCATGGCCGGGCGGAAGGTGCGGTTGCGTGAGGTCACGGTCGCCGACCGGCGCACGCTGGCCGGGTTCGACCGGGACGCGGCCGAGACCCGCCGGGTCGGCGAGTACCGGCACTGGGCCGCGCACCGCGCCGAGGCCGACTTCCACTTCGCGATCGAGACGCTACGTGGTGGCCTGGTCGTCGGCTCGCTGTCGGCGACCGAGGCGGACGTGCCCGACCGGTTCAGCTACGGCATCGGGATCGGGCCGCGGCACCGCCGCTGCGGGTACGCCGGTGACGCGGTGATCACCCTGCTGCGGTTCATGTTCGGCGTGCAGGGCTACCGGAAATGCCAGGTCAGCATCTACGGCGGCAACGTCGCGTCGCTGTCGCTGCACGCCCGGCTCGGTTTCCGTGAGGAAGGCCGGGTGCGTGACACCGAACTGTCCCGCGACGGCGTCAAGTATCTGGTGCTGATGGGCATCGCGGACACCGAGTTCGCCGGGATCCATCCCGACTTCCCGGTCGAACGGGCGCGGGGCCGTCACTGGCGGCCCCGCGGTCGGCACCGGGACCGCTAGACACCCATCGGGTGCCAAACGGTCTTCGCCTCGAGGTAGCGGCGCAGCCGCGCGATGTCCGGCGGCTGCGTCCAGTCCGGTTCCGCGGCCGGCACCGCGAGCACGCGCTTGACGGTGCCCGCCGCCGCGCGCGCCAGGTCCGCCCGGATCTCCGGATCGGCGCCCGTCGGGTCGAGGGCGTTGACGTCGCCGTGCGAGGCCAGCCACGGCCCCAGCTCGCCCGCCCGGCCGGTGAGGATGTTCGCCACTCCGTCCGGCAGGTCGGACGTCGCCAGCACCTCCGAGAGGGTGATGGCCGGCAGCGGCCGGTCCGCGCTGCTCACCACGACCGCGGTGCAGCCGGCTGCCAGCGCCGGGGCGAGCACGCTCACCAGGCCGAGCAGTGACGACTCCTGCGGCGCGAGGATGCCCGCCACCCCGGTCGGTTCCGGGACGGTGAACGAGAAGTACGGCCCGGCGACCGGGTTCGCGGCGCCGAGGACGCTCGCCACCTTGTCCGTCCAGCCCGCGTACCAGACCCAGCGGTCGATCGCCGCGTCCACCACGGTTTCCGCGCGCCGCGACGGCAGACCCTCGGCCGCGCCGACCTCGGCGGCGAACTGGTCGCGGCGGCCCTCCAGCACCTCCGCGACCCGGTACAGCACCTGCCCGCGGTTGTAGGCGGTCGCGCCCGACCAGCCGCCGAACGCCTTGCGCGCGGCGACCACCGCCTCCCGCACGTCCTTGCGCGAGGCGTGCGCGGCGTTGGCGAGGAACTGTCCCTTGCGGTCGGTCACCGGGTACACCCGGCCGGACTCCGAGCGCGGGAACTTGCCGCCGATGAACAGTTTGTACGTCTTCGCGACGGTGACCCGCTCAGACATCCAGGTATCCCTCCAGACCGGTGCGGCCACCTTCGCGGCCGAAGCCCGACTCCTGGTAGCCACCGAACGGGGCGGCCGGGTCGAAGCGGTTGAACGTGTTGGCCCAGACCACGCCGGCCCGCAGCCGGTTCGCCATCCACAGGATCCGTGACCCCTTCTCGGTCCAGATTCCGGCGGACAGGCCGTAGGGCGTGTTGTTGGCCTTCGCGACGGCCTCGTCGGGCGTGCGGAAGGTGAGCACGGACAGCACCGGGCCGAAGATCTCCTCGCGGGCGATCCGCATCGACTGGTGCACCCCGGAGAACACGGTGGGGGCGAAGAAGAACCCGCGCTCGGGCACCGGGCACGGGCTGGTCCAGCGCTGCGCGCCCTCGGCCTCGCCGGAGTCGGCCAGCTCGCGGATCCTGCCCAGTTGTTCGGCCGAGTTGATCGCGCCGACGTCGGTGTTCTTGTCCAGCGGATCACCCAGCCGCAGCGTGGAAATCCGGTACCGCAGCTTGTCCAGCAGCTCGTCCACCACGGACTCCTGCGCCAGCAGCCGGGAACCGGCGCAGCACACGTGGCCCTGGTTGAAGAAGATGCCGTTGACGATGCCGTCCACGGCCTGGTCCAGCGGGGCGTCGTCGAAGACCACGTTCGCGGCCTTGCCGCCGAGTTCCAGCGTGAGCCGCTTGGGCGTGCCCGCGACCTGACGCTGGATCAGCTTGCCGACCTCGGTCGAGCCGGTGAAGGCGATCTTGTCCACGCCCGGGTGCTCCACCAGCCGCGCGCCGGTGTCACCCGCGCCGGGCAGGATGTTCACCACGCCCGGCGGCAGCCCGGCCTGCTGGCAGATCTCGCCGAACACGAGGGCGGTCAGCGGGGTCGTTTCGGCCGGCTTCAGCACCACGGTGTTGCCGGTGGCCAGGGCGGGCGCGATCTTCCACGCCAGCATCAGCAGCGGGAAGTTCCACGGGATGATCTGCCCGGCCACGCCCAGCGGTTTCGGGTCCGGCCCGAACCCGGCGTAGCCGAGCTTGTCGGCCCAGCCCGCGTGGTAGAAGAAGTGGGCGGCGACCAGCGGCAGGTCCGAGTCCCGGGACTCCCTGATCGGTTTGCCGTTGTCCAGCGTCTCCAGCACCGCCAGCTCCCGCGACCGTTCCTGGATCAGCCGCGCGATGCGGAACAGGTACTTGGCGCGCTCGCTGCCCGGCATCGGGCCCCACGTCTTCTCGAACGCCTTGCGCGCGGCCTTCACCGCCGTGTCGACGTCCGCGGCGCTCGCGGTGCTCACCTCGGCGAGCACCTCCTCGGTGGCCGGGTTGACGGTCTTGAGCGGTTCGCCGCCGCCGTCGACGAACTCGCCGTCGATGAACGGCCGGTAGCCCGGCTTCAGGTTGGCCAGCTCGAGCGACTCGGGCGCGGGTGCGTACTCGAACGCGGGCATCAGTCCACCGCCACGTAGTCGGGGCCGCCGTAGTGGCCGTCGTGCTGGGTGCGCCGCTGCAACAGCAGGTCGTTGAGCAGGCTGGACGCGCCGAAGCGGAACAGCTCCGGGGTGAGCCACTGCTCACCGGCGATCTCGTGCACGGCCACCAGGTACTTGATCGCGTCCTTGGTGGTCCGGATGCCGCCGGCCGGTTTCACGCCACGCAGCTCGCCGGTCGCGGTGAACCAGTCACGCACCGCCTGCAGCATCACGTGCGTGACCGGCAGCGTCGCGGCGGGGGAGACCTTGCCGGTGGAGGTCTTGATGAAGTCGCCGCCGGCCAGCAGGGCCAGCCAGGACGCGCGGCGCACGTTGTCGTAGGTGACCAGCTCACCGGTCTCCAGGATGACCTTCAGGTGCGCGTTCCCGCAGGCGGCCTTGACGGCCTGGATCTCCTCGAACACCGCGCCGTAGCGCCCTTCGAGGAAGGCGCCGCGGTCGATCACCATGTCGACCTCGGTCGCACCGGAGTCCACGGCCAGCGCCACGTCGGCCAGCTTCACCTGCCGCGACGAGCGGCCGGACGGGAAAGCTGTCGCGACGCTCGCGACGCCGATGCCGGTGCCCCTGAGCCCTTCGACGGCCGCCGCGACCAGGTCGGGGTACACGCACACCGCGGCGACCTGCGGTGTGTCCGGCCGGTCCGGGTCCGGACGCCGGGCCTTCGCGGTCAGCGCGCGGACCTTGCCGTGCGTGTCGGCGCCCTCGAGGGTGGTCAGGTCGACCATCGAAATCGCGGTGTCGATGGCCCACAGCTTGCTGGCCTTCTTGATGCTGCGGGTGGCCAGCGCGGCGGCCCGGGCCTCGACCCCGACCTGGTCCACACCGGGCAGCCCGTGCAGGAAGCGCCGGAGGCTCGCGTCGTCGCGGGTGGCGTCGGCGAGAGCGGCCGGCAGAGTGGGTGCGCTCACCTCGTAGAGGCTAGTACCGGGCCGTGCCCCCGGGTGGAGACCGTGCCGGCCGTGGTCCCCACTACCGGCGCGGCTTCCGGATCACCGTCACCGCGCCCCAGAACGCCAGCCCGGTGACCTTGACCACCGGCGCGCCCGGCGGCGGGGGCTGCGTGGAGGCGCCGGCCCGGTCCTGGCTCTCGAACGCGCCCATGAACCCGATGCCGGTGACGTCGACGATGACGTCGTCGGGGACCACGATGTCGATGCCGCCCATGATGGCGACCGCGGTGATGGTGCTGTGCCGCTCGGCGAAGCGGGCGGCGCGCAGGTCGAGTTCGACGCCGCCCCAGAACGCGAAGCTGTTGTGCTCGGCCGGCACGGTCCAGGCGCCCTTGCGGTCGGCGCCGGACATGATGGCGACGGACATCTTCGAGCCGGGCACGCCGCCGATCCGGTCGTCCAGGGCGGGCGTCCGGGGCGTGGCGGGCTGCACGGCACCGGCGGAGACGCCGGGCAGGTCAGCGATGGGCGGTCCGAGCTCGGCGAGGGTTTTCGCGGCGTACACGGTGTCGAGCCGTTCTTCGAGCTCCTGCACGGTGATCCGCCCTTCGGCCAGCGCGGCGTGCAGGATTTGCGCGACCCGTTCCCGGTCCGCGTCGGAGGCCCGCATCGGCGGGTGCTCGGGACTGGCAGGATGTTCCACCGCGCGAGCCTACCGAGCTTCGCCCCGGTACAGGGGCCGTTTCGCCGAGTCGATCGACTACCGTGACGCGTCATGGACGTGCATGTCGTCGATCATCCGCTGGCCAAGGCCAGGCTGTCGACCATGCGTGACGCCCGCACGGACAGCGCGGCCTTCCGGGCGGCCCTGCACGAGCTGACCGTCATGCTGATCTACGAAGCCACCCGCGAGGCGCCGGTGCGCACCGAGCGCATCCACACGCCGGTCGCCCGGACCGACGCGTTCCGGCTGGCGAACCCGCCGCTGCTGGTGCCCGTGCTGCGGGCGGGGCTGGGGATGGCCGACCAGGCGCACAAGCTGATTCCCGAGGCGCGCATGGGGTTCGTCGGGCTGGCACGCGACGAGGAGACCCTGCGGCCGACGCCGTACATGGAGTCGCTGCCCGACGACCTGTCCGACTGCCCGGTGCTGGTGCTGGACCCGATGCTCGCCACCGGCGGTTCCATGGCGTACACGATCCGGCTGCTGAGCGGCCGCGGCGCCACCGACGTCACCGCGATCTGCGCGCTCGCCGCGCCGGAGGGGCTCAAGCACCTGGCGGATTCCGGCCTGCCGGTGCGGGTGGTCACCGCGAGCGTCGACGAGCGCCTCAACGACTCCGGGTTCATCGTCCCGGGTCTCGGGGACGCGGGGGACCGGCAGTACGGGGCCCGGTAGGTGTCGTATTGGAACACCAACGTCGCCCGCCACGGTGACATCCTTCGCGCCGTCCCCGCCGGATGCGGTGACGCGCTGGACGTCGGCTGCGGGGACGGGCTGCTCGCGCGGAAGCTGACGGGGCGGGCGAAGCGGGTCACCGGGATCGACAGCTCGCCGGAGATGATCGCCCGTGCCCGCGAGCTCGCCGAGGGTGACCTGACGTTCGTCGAGGGCGACTTCCTCACCGCCGACCTGGCCGCGGGCTACGACTTCATCTGCTCGGTGTCCGCGATCCACCACATGGACTTCGCGGCGGCGCTGGCCCGCATGCGGGAGCTGCTGCGGCCGGGCGGCACGCTGGTGGTGGTCGGATTGGCCCGGGAAGCGAGCGTGGGCGACTGGATCGCGAGGATCGCCGCCGCGCCGGCCGTGCGGGTGGTGAAGGTCCTGCGCCGCGCGAGCGAACCGGAGAACATGCCCGTCGCCACGCCGCGGATGACCTACCGGGAGGTGCGGGAGGCGGCGCAGCGGCTCCTGCCCGGCGTGCGCTACCGCTGGCACGTGCTCCGCCGGTACTCCCTGACCTGGCGGAAACCCTAGGCGCGCCACCCGGCCGCGTGCGCCCGCAGCGCCGCTTCGTACGAGGCGGCCACGTCGAAGTCCGGCGGCAGGTTGCCGGCCAGCTCCAGGGAGACCAGCCCGTGCACGATGCCCCACGCGCTGACCGCGATCACCTCGGGTGCCACCGGTTTGAACGCCCCGGCCGCGATCGCCGTGCGCACGGTGTCCACCAGCGGCGCCAGTGAGTCCTGGGCGACCTGGGTGGCCTCGGCGGCCGGTTCGAAACCGGGGACCGCTTTGGTGAACATGATCGAGTACAGGTGCGGGTCGGCCAGCGCGCTCGTCCGGTACGCCAGCCCGAGCCGCACGAAGTCCTCGACCGGGTCGCCGGTCCGCTCGATCCCGCGCAGCCGTGCCCCGAACCGCCGGAACCCCTCCAGGTAGACCGCGTTGACCAGCTCCGGTTTGCCGCCGAAGAGCGAGTACACCGCGGTGGTCGAGGTGCCTGCGTCGGCGGCGAGCCGGCGCAGGCTGAGCGCCGCGGGCCCGTCCCGGGACAGGAGTTCACCGGCGCGGTCGAGCAGTTTCAGCCGGAGCGTTTCGTCGTGTGTCCGGGGTCTCGGCATGCTCCCAGGATATCGCAACGCTGTTACCGATCCCGGGGTCCGGATTTGACCTGGAGCGCACTCCAGGTCGTACTGTCGCCTTATGAGCTACTCGATAGCGGAAGCCGCACGTCGCAGCGGGCTGTCGATCGACACCCTCCGCTACTACGAGCGCATCAAGCTCGTCGAGCCGCCCGCCCGGGACGCGGCGGGAAGGCGGGTCTACTCCGACGACGACCTCGCGTGGCTGGAGTTCCTCACCAAGCTCCGCACGACCGGCATGCCGATCAAGATGATGCGGGAGTACGCGCAGCTGCGGCAGGCCGGTGACGCGGGGGTGGCCCGCCGCCGCGCGATCCTCGTCGAACAGCGCCACTCGGTCGCCGGGCGCATCGCGGAGCTCCAGGCGTGCCTGGACGTCCTCGACTACAAGATCGACAACTACGACCGGATCTGTGCCCGCATCCCGGATGCCGGTGTGGTCAGGGAGGAGATCTCCGCGTGATCGGCACGAGGAGGCTGGGCGGGCTGGAAGTCGGCGCGCAGGGCCTGGGCTGCATGGGCATGAGCCAGGCGTACGGCGTGCGCGACAACGAGGCGGAGTCGATCGCGACCATCCACCGTGCCCTGGAGCTGGGCGTGACCCTGCTGGACACGGCCGACGTCTACGGCGACGGCGCGAACGAGGAGCTGGTCGGCCGCGCGATCGCGGGCAACCGCGACCGGGTCGTGCTCGCCACCAAGTTCGGCATCCGCCGCGACGACGAGGGGCAGCAGGTGCGCGGGGACGCGGCCTACGTGCGCCAGTGCGCCGAGCGGTCGCTGCGCCGCCTGAACGTGGACCACATCGACCTCTACTACCAGCACCGGGTCGATCCGGACGTCCCGGTCGAGGAGACGTGGGGCGCGCTGTCCGAGCTGGTCGCCGAGGGCAAGGTCCGCTACCTCGGCATTTCGGAGGCGTCCGCGGACACGATCCGCCGGGCGCACGCCGTCCACGCGGTGAGCGCCCTGCAGAGTGAATGGAGCCTGTGGACGCGGGGGATCGAGGACGAGGTGGTGCCGGCCTGCCGCGAGCTGGGCATCGGGATCGTGCCGTTCTCGCCGCTCGGGCGCGGGTTCCTGACCGGCAGCATCACCACGGTGGACGAGTTGCCCGCCGACGACATGCGCCGCAACCTGCCGCGGTTCGCCGGGGGCAACCTCGACCGGAACCTGCGCATCGTCGAGGCGTTGCGGGAGCTGGCGGAGGAGAAGGGCGTGACCGCGGGGCAGCTGGCGCTGGCCTGGGTGCAGCACCAGGGCGCCGACGTGGTGCCGATCCCCGGGACGAAGCGCCGCCGGTACCTGGAGGAGAACGTCGCCGCCGCGACCCTCGAACTGTCCGGCGAGGACGTCGAGCGGATCGAGGCGGCGGTCCCGGCCGACGCCGTGGCGGGGGAGCGCTACCCGGCGGCCCTGGCCCGCACCGTCGGCAGGTGAGGTCCGCCGGTTTGGGCATCCCGCTCAGGCCACCGCCACGCCGACGGCGGTGGTGATCATCGCCGCGGCGAGCAGCACGGCGCCGCCGACCGTCACCCCGTGCGCGAGCGCCTTCCGCCCGGGCAGCAGGTGCAGGAACAACCCGCCCGACTGACCGAGGATCCCGATCAGCAGCAGGACGGACACGATCCACTGGCCGGCGGTGCCGAGCCCGCCGGCGGCGACGAGCTGCAGGGTGACCAGCGCCAGCACGAGCAGCACGCCGGCGTGTGCGTGGCCGGCGCGGAAGTAGGCCCGTTGCTGCTCGGTGAGCGCGCGTTTGCGGAGCAGGGCGAGCAGTGAGTACCCGCCGAACATCACGGTCGGCAGCGAGACCAGCGCGATCACGGTGAACAGCTGGGTGGGACCGGACAGGACGATCATCGCGAGTTCCTTTCGGGGAGACCTACGAGGATCGTAACACCGTTACATAACTTCGTTATTCCATCAGGCCCGCCGCCACCGTCGCCCCCAGCTCCCAGCACTTCTCGAGGTCGGCCTTCGACGGTGCACCGGTAACGGTCACGAACTCCGCCGCCTTCACCCAGCCGAGACCCGTGGTGATCGACTCGATGCCCCGGACCGTCCCGGCGACGTCACTGCCGCCGTGCACGTAACACCCGAACGGCCGGCCGCGCGTCGAGTCCAGGCACGGGTAGTAGACCTGGTCGAAGAAGTGCTTGAGCGCCCCCGCCATGTAGCCGAGGTTCGCCGTGGTGCCGAGCAGGTAGCCGTCGGCTTCGAGGACGTCGGTGGCGGTGGCCGCGAGAGCGGCCCGGCGCACCACGGTCACCCCTGTGATCTCGTCGGTCGTCGCGCCGTCCACCACGGCTTCGAACATGGCTTGCACGTTCGGCGAGGGCGTGTGGTGCACGATCAGCAACGTGGGCACGCCTGAGGAGCGTGCCGTGGTCGGCGCGCCGGTGCAACCGCCCGGAGGTCCCGCGTACCGACGGCGCCACGCCCTCGGCAGGCAGTTGATCAGCGCATTTACCGTTAAGGGACCCCCCTGTGCGGACCCCATTTCCGGGCATGTAATCTTCTCTTCGTCGCCAGGAAGACCGGGCCGGCGGGGAAGAAAAGCCCCACGGGAACGGGAAACCGGGCGGGGGGTCACGAACCAAGCTCCCACCTGGGGGTGGTAGAGTGGGTGACCGCCGCCGGACGAAGCCACAGCGAAATGGAGTCGGGAGACTCTGTGCCGCTGAACGGGTCGTCGGGTGACACAACAAGACGTGTTGTTTGAGAACTCAACAGTGTATTGATGAGCTAAAGCCAGTTTGATTAGCTAGAACCCTTTGTGGGTTCCTTTGAGGCTATGAATTATAGCCGGATCGATTTTCTAGCATTGTTGGAGAGTTTGATCCTGGCTCAGGACGAACGCTGGCGGCGTGCTTAACACATGCAAGTCGAACGCTGAAGCCCAGCTTGCTGGGTGGATGAGTGGCGAACGGGTGAGTAACACGTGGGTAACCTGCCCTGTACTTTGGGATAAGCCCTGGAAACGGGGTCTAATACCGGATATGACCTGGCACCGCATGGTGGTGGGTGGAAAGTTTCGGCGGTACGGGATGGGCCCGCGGCCTATCAGCTTGTTGGTGGGGTGATGGCCTACCAAGGCGACGACGGGTAGCCGGCCTGAGAGGGTGTCCGGCCACACTGGGACTGAGACACGGCCCAGACTCCTACGGGAGGCAGCAGTGGGGAATATTGCACAATGGGCGGAAGCCTGATGCAGCGACGCCGCGTGAGGGATGACGGCCTTCGGGTTGTAAACCTCTTTCGCCAGGGACGAAGCGTAAGTGACGGTACCTGGAGAAGAAGCACCGGCTAACTACGTGCCAGCAGCCGCGGTAATACGTAGGGTGCAAGCGTTGTCCGGAATTATTGGGCGTAAAGAGCTCGTAGGCGGCTTGTTGCGTCTGCTGTGAAAATCCGGGGCTTAACTCCGGACCTGCAGTGGATACGGGCAGGCTTGAGTTCGGTAGGGGAGACTGGAATTCCTGGTGTAGCGGTGAAATGCGCAGATATCAGGAGGAACACCGGTGGCGAAGGCGGGTCTCTGGGCCGATACTGACGCTGAGGAGCGAAAGCGTGGGGAGCGAACAGGATTAGATACCCTGGTAGTCCACGCTGTAAACGTTGGGCGCTAGGTGTGGGCGACTTCCACGTTGTCCGTGCCGTAGCTAACGCATTAAGCGCCCCGCCTGGGGAGTACGGCCGCAAGGCTAAAACTCAAAGGAATTGACGGGGGCCCGCACAAGCGGCGGAGCATGTGGATTAATTCGATGCAACGCGAAGAACCTTACCTGGGCTTGACATGCACTGGAAACCGGCAGAGATGTCGGCCCCCTTGTGGCCGGTGTGCAGGTGGTGCATGGCTGTCGTCAGCTCGTGTCGTGAGATGTTGGGTTAAGTCCCGCAACGAGCGCAACCCTTGTCCTGTGTTGCCAGCGCGTAATGGCGGGGACTCGCGGGAGACTGCCGGGGTCAACTCGGAGGAAGGTGGGGATGACGTCAAGTCATCATGCCCCTTATGTCCAGGGCTTCACACATGCTACAATGGCTGGTACAGAGGGCTGCGATACCGCGAGGTGGAGCGAATCCCTTAAAGCCGGTCTCAGTTCGGATCGCAGTCTGCAACTCGACTGCGTGAAGTCGGAGTCGCTAGTAATCGCAGATCAGCAACGCTGCGGTGAATACGTTCCCGGGCCTTGTACACACCGCCCGTCACGTCATGAAAGTCGGTAACACCCGAAGCCCATGGCCCAACCTCGCTTGCGGGGAGGGAGTGGTCGAAGGTGGGACTGGCGATTGGGACGAAGTCGTAACAAGGTAGCCGTACCGGAAGGTGCGGCTGGATCACCTCCTTTCTAAGGAGCACAACACATCCGCTCACCGGTTTCGGTGAGTGGGGTGGCCAGGCTCAGTGTCCGCCTGTGGCGCTGTCTGGTTGCTCGAGGAATTGTGGACGGCTGGCTGATGCTCATCGTGATGGTGTGGTGATGGTTTAGTACTGCTTCTTTCGGGGAGTGTGGAACGGCATGGCTGGCCGGATCGGTGGGTGCTCATGGGTACGCTGTTGGGTCCTGAGGCAACACGTGTGTTGTTTCTGGGTGTGGTGTTTGAGAATTGCAGAGTGGATGCGAGCATCTTTGTGGTCAAGTTGTTAAGGGCACATGGTGGATGTCTTGGCATCAGGAGCCGATGAAGGACGTGGGAGGCTGCGATAAGCCTCGGGGAGCTGTCAACCGAGCTGTGATCCGAGGGTGTCCGAATGGGGAAACCCAGCACCTGTTATGAGGTGTTACCCGCATCTGAATATATAGGGTGCGTGGAGGGAACGCGGGGAAGTGAAACATCTCAGTACCCGTAGGAAGAGAAAACACTTAGTGATTCCGTGAGTAGTGGCGAGCGAAAGCGGAGGAGGCTAAACCGTGCGCATGTGATACCTGTCAGGGGTTGTGTGTGCGGGGTTGTGGGACCTGACTTCCAGGAGCTGACACTTCTGGCATCGTGCTGCATGGCTAGTGGAACCGCCTGGGATGGTGGACCGGAGTGGGTGAGAGTCCCGTACGCGAAAGCTGTGTTGGTGTGGTGTGTTGGTGTTCCCGAGTAGCAGCGAGCTCGTGGAATTTGCTGTGAATCTGCCGGGACCACTCGGTAAGCCTAAATACTTCCTGGTGACCGATAGCGGACTAGTACCGTGAGGGAAAGATGAAAAGTACCCCGGGAGGGGAGTGAAAGAGTACCTGAAACCGTGTGCCTACAAGCCGTCAGAGCGATCGTGAGATTGTGATGGCGTGCCTTTTGAAGAATGAGCCTGCGAGTTAGTGCTGCGTGGCGAGGTTAACCCGTGTGGGGTAGCCGTAGCGAAAGCGAGTCTGAATAGGGCGTGTGAGTCGCGTGGTCTAGACCCGAAGCGGAGTGATCTACCCATGGCCAGGCTGAAGCGAGGGTAAGACCTCGTGGAGGGCCGAACCCACCAGGGTTGAAAACCTGGGGGATGAGTTGTGGGTAGGGGTGAAAGGCCAATCAAACTCCGTGATAGCTGGTTCTCCCCGAAATGCATTTAGGTGCAGCGTCGCATGTTTCGTGGTGGGGGTAGAGCTACTGGATGGCCTAGGGGCCTTACCGGGTTACCGAAGTCAACCAAACTCCGAATACCATCACGTGAGAGTGCGGCAGTGAGACGGCGGGGGATAAGCTTCGTCGTCGAGAGGGAAACAGCCCAGAACACCGGCTAAGGCCCCTAAGTGTGTGCTTAGTGGGAAAGGATGTGGGGTCGCCGAGACAACCAGGAGGTTGGCTTAGAAGCAGCCATCCTTGAAAGAGTGCGTAATAGCTCACTGGTCAAGTGGTCCTGCGCCGATAATGTAGCGGGGCTGAAGTACACCGCCGAAGCCGTGTCAATGACACATGTACATCCACTTCGCTCCTTGTGAGTGTTGTGTAGTGGTGTTGTTGGGTAGGGGAGCGTCCTGCATCCGGGGAAGCCACCGTGGAAGCGAGTGGTGGAGGGTGTGGGAGTGAGAATGCAGGCATGAGTAGCGAATGCAGAGTGAGAAACTCTGCCGCCGGATGACCAAGGGTTCCTGGGTCAAGTTAATCTGCCCAGGGTAAGTCGGGACCTAAGGCGAGGCCGACAGGCGTAGTCGATGGACAACGGGTTGATATTCCCGTACCCGCGTATGTTCGCCCATGACGAGGCTGGTGATACTAACCACCCGGGCTGGCTGAGACTTTCGGGTTGAGGTTGGTCTGCGTGGGGCCTGAGCTGGTAGTAGTCAAGCGATGGGGTGACGCAGGAAGGTAGCTCCGCCAGTGAGTGGTTGTACTGGTGTAAGCGTGTAGGACGAGTGGTAGGTAAATCCGCTGCTTATGTGTCTGAGACGTGATGCGTAGCCGTTGAGGTGAAGTAGGGTGATCCTATGCTGCCGAGAAAAGCCTCTAGCGAGAACATGTGCGGCCCGTACCCCAAACCGACACAGGTGGTCAGGTAGAGAATACTAAGGCGGTCGGGTGAACTGTGGTTAAGGAACTCGGCAAAATGCCCCCGTAACTTCGGGAGAAGGGGGGCCAAAGCACTTGAAGCCCCTTTGCGGGCTAGGGTGAGTTGGCCGCAGAGACCAGCGGAAAGCGACTGTTTACTAAAAACACAGGTCCATGCGAAGTCGTAAGACGATGTATATGGACTGACGCCTGCCCGGTGCTGGAACGTTAAGAGGACCGGTTAGTCTCCTTGTGGGGCGAAGCTGAGAATTTAAGCGCCAGTAAACGGCGGTGGTAACTATAACCATCCTAAGGTAGCGAAATTCCTTGTCGGGTAAGTTCCGACCTGCACGAATGGCGTAACGACTTTCCGGCTGTCTCAACCACAGGCCCGGTGAAATTGCACTACGAGTAAAGATGCTCGTTACGCGCGGCAGGACGGAAAGACCCCGGGACCTTTACTATAGCTTGGTATTGGTTTTCGGTTCGGCTTGTGTAGGATAGGTGGGAGACTGTGAAGCTTGGACGCTAGTTCGGGTGGAGTCATTGTTGAAATACCACTCTGGTCGGATTGGGAATCTAACCTAGGGCCCTGATCGGGTTCAGGGACAGTGCCTGGTGGGTAGTTTAACTGGGGCGGTTGCCTCCTAAAAGGTAACGGAGGCGCCCAAAGGTTCCCTCAGCCTGGTTGGCAATCAGGTGTTGAGTGTAAGTGCACAAGGGAGCTTGACTGTGAGACTGACGGGTCGAGCAGGTGCGAAAGCAGGGACTAGTGATCCGGCATCTCCTGGTGGAAGGGATGTCGCTCAACGGATAAAAGGTACCCCGGGGATAACAGGCTGATCTTGCCCAAGAGTCCATATCGACGGCATGGTTTGGCACCTCGATGTCGGCTCGTCGCATCCTGGGGCCGGAGTAGGTCCCAAGGGTTGGGCTGTTCGCCCATTAAAGCGGCACGCGAGCTGGGTTTAGAACGTCGTGAGACAGTTCGGTCCCTATCCGCCGCGCGCGTAGGAGACTTGAGGAAGGCTGTCCCTAGTACGAGAGGACCGGGACGGACGAACCTCTGGTATGCCAGTTGTCACGCCAGTGGCATGGCTGGTTAGCTACGTTCGGAAGGGATAACCGCTGAAGGCATCTAAGCGGGAAGCCTGTTCCTAGATGAGGTCTCCCACCCCTTTGTGGGTTAAGGCCCCCAAGAGACGATTGGGTTGATAGGCCAGACATGGACGCACAGTAATGTGTTTTTGAGTGGACTGGTACTAATAGGCCGAGGACTTGCCCACAAAGCTGCTACGCATCCGCTCTGCAACTCTGAGACACCACACCCAGGCAACGGGTGTTGTTTCGGAGAGTTTCGGTGGTCATGGCGGCAGGGAAACGCCCGGTCCCATTCCGAACCCGGAAGCTAAGCCTGCCAGCGCCGATGGTACTGCACCCCCGCGGGTGTGGGAGAGTAGGACACCGCCGAACACAACTTGATACTCGAGGCCCCGGTCGAGAACCGTCACGGTTCTCCCGGGGCCTCGAGCTGTCTCCAGGTGCCGCCCACGCCACGGCGCGGGCGGCACCCGATCAGCCCAGCAGGGCCTCGACGTCGCGGCGCAGCGCCGCCATCGTCCCCGTCGCATCCACTCGCACTGCGGCCAGCGCGGCCGCGTCCCCGACCGGCCGCATCACCTGCAGATAACACTTCAACTTCGGCTCGGTCCCCGACGGGCGGATCACCACCCGCACCCCACCACCGGCGATGCGCAACGCGTCCGTCTCCGGCAGGAGATCTTCCACTCCGACCGGCACACCGGCCAGCTCGGCCGGCGGTGCCTTCCGCAACCGGGTCATCACCTGCCCGCGCACCGCAAGATCCGTCACCCGCAACGACACCTGGTCGGTCACGTGAACACCGTGCGCGACCGCCAGCCGATCCAGCTCGTCCAGCAGCGAGCGGTCCTCCGCCTTCAGCTTCGCCGCGAGGTCACACGCCAAAGCCGCGGCGGCGATGCCGTCCTTGTCCCGTACGAAATCCGGGTTCACGCACAGCCCCAGCGCCTCCTCGTAGGCGAACACCAGGCCGTTCCCGGCACGAGTCAGCCACTTGAACCCGGTCAGCGTCTCCGCGTACCGGGCGCCATGGGCCCGGGCTATCTCCCGCAGCATCGCGGCGGACACGATCGTCGTCGCCACCAGCGGATCCGGGTTCGTCGTCGTGGACAGGACGTACTCGCCCAGCAGGACCCCGGTCTCGTCCCCGCGCAGCATCCGCCACCGCCCGCCGGCGTCCGGCACACCCACCGCGCACCGGTCGGCGTCGGGGTCGAGGGCGATGGCGAGGTCGGCGCCGACCTCGGCGGCCAGCGCGAGCAGCAGGTCCGTCGCACCCGGCTCCTCCGGATTGGGAAACGACACCGTCGGGAAGTCCGGGTCCGGACCGGACTGTTCGGCGACCAGGTGCACGTCGGTGAACCCGGCCCGGGAGAGGGCTTCACGCAGCACCTCCGCCCCGACCCCGTGCAGCGCCGTCGCGGCCACCCGCAACCCCCGCACCGTGGACCGCGGCACCTGGGCGACGCGGTCCAGGTAGGCGTCCAGGACGTCCTCACCGAGCACGGTCGCACCGGGCTGACGCGGCACGCTCACCGCGCCGGGCGCCTCGGCGATGGCGGCCTCGATCTCGGTGTCGGCCGGCGGCACGATCTGGATGGCGCTGTCGTCGTAGAGCTTGTAGCCGTTGTCCGACGGGGGGTTGTGCGACGCGGTGATCTGGATGGCAGCGGCCGCCCCGAGGTGCTTCGCCGCGAAGGCCAGCACCGGCGTCGGCAGCGGCCGGGGCAGGACCCGCACGTCGAACCCGGCGGCGTGCAGCACCTCGGCCGCCGCGGCCGCGAACGACGCGGACCCGTGCCGGGCGTCCCGGCCGATGACCACGATCTGCCCCGCCTTGCCGTGCGCGGTCAGCCAGCTCGCCACGCCGGCCGTGGTGCGCACGACGACGGCCGTGTTCATGCCGTTCGGCCCCGCCCGGACCGGGCCGCGCAGCCCGGCGGTGCCGAACGCGAGCGGCCCCGCCATCCGGTCGGCCAGACCGGCCACCCCGTCGGCGGAACCGCTCATCGCGGCCGCCAGCACGGTTTGCAGCTCGTGCCGGGCGGCGGGGTCGACGTCGTCGGCGATCCAGCGGATCGCCCGGTCCCGGAGCTCGGGTGGCAGACGAGTCATGCCCGGGCCACGAGCTCACGCAGCAGGGTGCCCATCTTCTCGGCCGACGCCCGTCCGGCCGCCAGGACCTCCTGGTGGCTCAACGGTTCCCCGGTCATACCCGCGGCCAGATTGGTGACCAGGGACAGCCCGAACACCTCGACACCGGCGGCCCGCGCGGCGATCGCCTCCAGGACGGTCGACATGCCGACCAGGTCCGCACCCAGGGTGCGCAGCATGCGGATCTCGGCGGGGGTTTCGAAGTGGGGGCCGGGCAGACCCGCGTACACACCTTCGGTCAGCCCGGGGTCGATCTCGCGGGCGAGGTCACGCAGCCGGTGCGAGTACAGGTCGACCAGGTCGACGAAGTTCGCGCCGGTGATCGGGGACGTCGCGGTCATGTTGAGGTGGTCGCAGATCAGCACGGGCTGGCCGACGTGGTACTCCTCGCGCAACCCGCCGGCGGCGTTGGTGAGCAGCACGGACTTCACGCCCGTCGCGGCAGCGGTGCGCACGTTCTGCACCACGCGACCCACGCCCTTGCCCTCGTACAGGTGGGTGCGGCCGAGCAGCACCAGAGCGCGCTTGCCGTCCACGTCCACCGACCGCACGGTCCCGCCGTGCCCGACCGCCGTCGGTGTCTCGAACCCGGGCAGCTCACCCAGCGGGATCTCCGCCTCCGGCTCGCCGATCACGTCTGCCGCGGGACGCCACCCCGACCCGAGAACCACCGCGATGTCGTGCCTGGCGAACCCGGTGCGCTCGGCGATGGTGGCGGCAGCAGCGGCCGCCACGTCCTTTTCCGTCATGGCGACCATCTTCCCAGCGGCGCGCCAGAACCGGGCGAGCGCCCGCCGCCGGTCCGGCCGTCAGCCGGTTACCTGGAAGGTCGGCACGATGCGCTCGTAGAGTGCGGTCTTCGCCGTCTCCTCCTGGTCCGTCGGCACCGTCACGCCGACCACCCACAGGCTGGTGCCCTGCCGGAACACGTTCGCGTAGGTCGTGCGGCTCACCGATCCCGCCGGGGAACGGTCGATCGTCCGGTACATCATCGTCACGCCGTCCTGCTCGGTCAGCCTCGCCTCGTACACCAGCGTGAACCCGGTGTTGGACCGGCTCCGCTCCACGGCGTTGAGGTAGTCGTCGAGACTGTTGGCCGGGAAGTACTTCGGGAAGTGGTTCACCGCGAGCATCTGCGAACCGTCCGCCGACACGAACTGCACCAGCGTGGACAGCGGCAGCCCGTCCCCGGCCTGCGAACTCGTGAACCGCGTCCAGTCGGCCGGCACGTCCACGGTGAACGCCCCGCCCTGGGCGCCCTTCACGTTCGACGCCTCACCCGTCCGCCGCTCGAACACCGTCGGCTGCGGGGCCGACGGCTCGAACGTCTGCTCCTTCGACGGCGGCACCACCGGCTGCGCCCCGATCACCCGGGCCGCCGCGAAACCACCGAACGCGGCGGCCAGGAACACCACGATCGACACCGCGACCAGCACCACCGTCGCCCTCGTGCCGCGGCCGCCGGTGACGGGTGCGCCCACCGGCCGGGCGGGAGCGGGATCCGCGGTCAGCGTGCCACCCGACCCCGCCGCCCGGAACGGCAGCGGGCCCGGGTCCGCAGCCAGCTCACCGGTGGCGGCGGGCCCGGCGAACGGCAACGGACCTGGGTCGGCCGCCAGCTGACCGGCCGGCGGGTCCTCCGGCGGCTGCGGGCTCGCCGAGATCTCCCGCGTGTCGGTCGCCGCCTCACGCTGACCACTGGCCGCGGCGAACATCTCCGGCCCGAACAGCACCCGCGGCGCCTTCTCCAGGATCGGGTGCAACTCCCGCCGCACCTGCGCGAGCGGCATCCGGTCCCGCGGCTCCTTCGCCATCAACGCGCTGATCAACGGCGCCAGCGGGCCGGGCGAGGGCCGCGGCACGTCGCCCCTGACGACCCGCCCGATCGTCTCCAGCGGATCTCCGTCCGCGTCGTAGGGCGGGTGGCCCTCCACGGCGCAGAACAGCGTCGCGCCCAGCCCCCACAGGTCCGCGGCCGGTGTCACCGCCCGGCCGGAAGCCACCTCCGGGGCGATGTAGGCCGGCGAACCCAGCGTCATGCCGGTGCGGGTCATCGAGGCGTCGGAGACGTTGCGGGCGATGCCGAAGTCGGTGAGCTTGATCCGCCCGTCCTCCGCGACGAGCACGTTGCCCGGCTTGACGTCGCGGTGCGTGATGCCGGCGTTGTGCGCGGCGCCCAGCGCGGCGGCGACCGCGTCCCCGACCGCCGCTGCCTGCTCGACCGACAGCGGGCCGTGGTCGCGGATCAGCTCCGCCAGGCTGTGCGAGGGCAGCAGCTCCATCACCACGAACGGCTCGCCGTCCTGACGGGCGACGTCGTGCAGGGTGATCACGTTCGGGTGGGACAGCACGGCGATGGCGCGCGCCTCACGCAGCGTCCGCTCCCGCAGCTCATCGGCCTGGCCCGCGGTGACACCAGGCGGCAGCAGGATCTCCTTCACCGCGACCGGCCGGTGCAGGAACTCGTCGTAGGCCGACCAGACGGTGCCCATCGAGCCGGAACCCAGAACGGAGCGCAACCGGTACCGCCCGGCCACCACCCTGGTCTCCTCGCTCGCCACGTCATCATTCTTGCGGATGCGCGCTGCGTGATCGCGACTACTGCCCGGCCGCGAGCAGAGTCACAATCGTCCCCCTTGCCCGCGCCCTACCATCAGAGCTATGACTCAGGCTGGGACAACGGCGCCCACCCCGGATTCGCCGGACGAGCTCGCCCTCGCCGCCGAGTTCACGGCTCCGCGGCGGGCGGACTGGCAACGCCTCGTCGCGGGGGTGCTGACGAAGAGCGGAGTGCTGCCCGAGGACTTCGACGGCGCCCCGGAAAGCCTCCTGACCAGCAAGACCTACGACGGCATCGAGATCCAGCCGCTCTACACCGCCGACAGCGTGGACACCGCGGCGGCGTCCGCCGGCTACCCCGGGCTGCCGCCGTACGTGCGCGGCGCGCGGCCGGAGGGCCACGTCGGCACCGGCTGGGACGTGCGGGTGCTGCACGGCGGCGCGGACCCGGCGCAGGCCAACAAGGCCATCCTCGCGGACCTGGAGAACGGCGCCACCTCGGTGTGGCTGCGCGTGGGTGGTGACGCTCTGCCACCGGATGCGCTCGCCGACGCGCTCAACGAGGTCTACCTGGACCTCGCGCCGATCGTCCTGGATCCCGGCGCGGACTACGAAGCCGCCGCGGACGCCCTCCTGAGTTTGTTCGCCGACAAGAACATCCCGGACAGCGAGGTCACCGGCACGATCGGCGCGGACCCGATCGCGCTGCGCGCCCGCACCGGCCGCCCGCACGACATCGCACCGGCCGCCGCGCTGGCCGCGCGCCTGGCCGGCAAGCACCCGAAGCTGCGCACGCTCGTCGTCAACGGGCTGCCGTACCACGAGGCGGGCGGATCCGACGCCCAGGAGCTCGGCGCCGCGATCGCGGCGGGGGTGGCGTACCTGCGCGCCCTCACCGATGCCGGGCTGAGCGTCGACGCGGCCGCCGACCAGCTGGAGTTCCGGTTCGCCGCGACCGCGGACCAGTTCCTCACGATCGCCAAGCTGCGTGCCGCCCGCCGCCTCTGGGCGCGGGTCTGCGAGGTGGCCGGCGCCGGCGCCGGGCGCGGCATGCGGCAGCACGCCGTCACCTCGCCCGCGATGTTCACCCGCCGCGACCCGTGGGTGAACATGCTGCGCACCACGGTCGCCTGCTTCGCCGCCGGCATCGGCGGCGCGGACGCGGTGACCGTGCTGCCGTTCGATTTCGCGATCGGCCTGCCCGACGCGTTCTCCCGCCGGATCGCCCGCAACACCCAGTCGATCCTGCTGGAGGAGTCCAAGCTCGCCGGCGTGATCGACCCGGCGGGTGGCTCCTGGTACGTCGAGAACCTGACCGACGCGCTCGCCAACGCGGCGTGGCGCGTGTTCACCGGGATCGAGCGCGAGGGCGGCATCGAGGCGGTGCTGGACTCGCGTGCCCTGGCCGCGCGGCTCGCGGACACGTGGGAGAAGCGGCAGCAGCGCCTGGCGACCCGCGCGGACCCGATCACCGGCGTCAGCGAGTTCCCGGACTTGCACGAGAAGCCGGTGGAGCGGACGCCGGCGCCGTCCGTGGTGGACGAGGGTGGCCTGCCACGCGTGCGGTACGCGCAGGCGTACGAGGCGCTGCGCGACCGTTCCGACGCCCACCTCGCGGAAACCGGCGAGCGGCCGAAGGTCTTCCTCGCCACACTCGGACCGGTGGCCGCGCACACCGCACGCGCCACCTTCGCCGCGAACCTCCTGCAGGCCGGCGGCATCGAGCCGGTCAACCCCGGCGCGGTGGCGGACACCGAGAAGCTGGTCGCCGCGTTCCGGGAGAGCGGTGCGAAGGTCGCGTGCCTGTGCGGCACCGACAAGCTCTACGCCGAACACGCCGCGGACACCGCGAAGCGGCTCACCGAGGCCGGCGCCCGCCGGGTGATCCTCGCCGGCAAGCCGGAGTACCCGGGCGTCGACACGTACGTCCACGCGGGCTGCGACGCACTCGCCGCCCTGACCGGCCTCCTCGACACGCTGGGAGTGAAGTGATGGCCATCCCGGACTTCGCAGACGTCGAGCTCGGCATCCCGGACCCGGGCAGCCAGACCGACTGGGCCGAGGCGCTGCACTCGAGCACCGGCAAGGGGCCCGACGCCCTCACCTGGGAGACCCCCGAGGGCATCGGGATCAAGCCGCTCTACACCGCCGAGGACACCGCCGACCTGGACTTCCTGCACACCTACCCGGGCATCGCGCCGTTCCTGCGCGGCCCGTACCCGACGATGTACGTGAACCAGCCGTGGACGATCCGGCAGTACGCCGGGTTCTCCACGGCCGCGGAGTCCAACGCCTTCTACCGCCGCAACCTCGCCGCCGGTCAGAAGGGCCTGTCGGTGGCCTTCGACCTGGCCACCCACCGCGGTTACGACTCCGACCACCCGCGCGTGGCGGGTGACGTGGGCATGGCGGGCGTGGCGATCGACTCGATCTACGACATGCGCCAGCTCTTCGACGGCATCCCGCTGGACAAGATGAGCGTGTCGATGACCATGAACGGCGCGGTGCTGCCCGTCATGGCGCTGTACATCGTGGCGGCCGAGGAGCAGGGGGTGCGGCCCGAGCAGCTGGCCGGGACCATCCAGAACGACATCCTCAAGGAGTTCATGGTCCGCAACACCTACATCTACCCGCCGCAGCCGTCGATGCGGATCATCTCCGACATCTTCGGCTACACCTCGCAGCGGATGCCGCGGTTCAACTCGATCTCCATCTCCGGCTACCACATGCAGGAGGCCGGGGCGACCGCCGACCTGGAGCTGGCCTACACGCTGGCCGACGGTGTCGAGTACATCCGAGCGGGGCTGGACGCCGGCCTCGAGGTCGACAAGTTCGCGCCGCGCCTGTCCTTCTTCTGGGCGATCGGCATGAACTTCTTCATGGAGGTCGCCAAGATGCGGGCGGCCCGGCTGCTGTGGGCCAAGCTGGTCAAGCAGTTCTCGCCGAACTCGGACAAGTCGCTCTCGCTGCGCACCCACAGCCAGACGAGCGGCTGGTCGCTGACCGCGCAGGACGTGTTCAACAACGTCGTCCGCACCTGCGTCGAGGCGATGGCCGCGACCCAGGGGCACACGCAGTCGCTGCACACCAACGCCCTGGACGAGGCGCTGGCCCTGCCGACCGACTTCTCGGCGCGCATCGCCCGCAACACCCAGCTGCTGCTGCAGCAGGAGTCCGGCACCACCCGGGTGATCGACCCGTGGGGTGGCAGCGCGTTCGTCGAACGGCTGACCTACGACCTCGCGCGCAAGGCGTGGGGCCACATCAGCGAGGTCGAGTCGGCGGGCGGCATGGCCCGCGCGATCGACGCCGGCATCCCCAAGATGCGCATCGAGGAAGCCGCGGCCCGCACGCAGGCGCGGATCGATTCCGGCCGTCAGCCGGTGATCGGCGTCAACAAGTACCGGGTGGTCGACGACCAGCAGATCGAGGTGCTCAAGGTCGACAACGCCGGGGTGCGGGCCCAGCAGCTGGAGAAGCTCAGGAGGCTGCGCGCGGAACGCGACGAGAACGCCACGCAGGACGCGCTGCGGCGGCTCACCGCCGCGGCCGGGGGCGAGGGCAACCTGCTGGAGCTGGCGGTGGACGCCGCCCGCGCGAAGGCGACCGTCGGGGAGATCTCCGACGCGCTGGAGAAGGTGTGGGGCCGCCACTCCGGGCAGATTCGTACGATCTCCGGCGTGTACCGCGACGAGGTCGGGAAATCCGAGAACGTGGACAAGGCACGTGCGCGGGTCGAGGCGTTCGCCGAGGCCGAGGGGCGCCGTCCGCGCATCCTCGTCGCCAAGATGGGCCAGGACGGGCACGACCGCGGCCAGAAGGTGATCGCCACCGCGTTCGCCGACCTCGGCTTCGACGTCGACGTCGGCCCGCTGTTCTCCACGCCGGCCGAGGTGGCCCGCCAGGCGATCGAGGCGGACGTGCACGTCGTCGGGGTGTCGTCGCTGGCCGCCGGGCACCTGTCGCTGGTGCCGGCGCTGCGTGCGGAGCTGGCCCAGCTCGGCCGCGAGGACATCATGATCGTGTGCGGCGGGGTCATCCCGCCGCAGGACTACGACGAGCTGCGCGCGGCCGGCGCGTCGGCGATCTTCGGGCCGGGCACGGTCATCGCGGACGCCGCGCTGGACCTGCTCGACCAGCTCGAGCAGCAGGAGTCCTGAGCCGTTGCCGCGCAAGATCGACGTCGGTGCCTACGCCAAGGGCGTGCTCGCGGGTGACCGCGGCACGTTGTCCCGGGCGATCACACTGGTCGAGTCCCACCGGCCGGACCACCGGCAGCAAGCCCAGGAGCTGCTGGTCGAGCTGCTGCCGCACGCCGGTGGCGCGCGGCGCGTCGGCATCACCGGGGTGCCCGGGGTCGGCAAGTCGACCTTCATCGACCAGCTCGGCACCGACCTGACCGAGGCCGGTCACCGGGTCGCGGTGCTGGCGGTGGACCCGTCGTCGACCCGCACCGGCGGCAGCATCCTCGGCGACAAGACCCGGATGGCGCGGCTGGCGAACGACCCGGCCGCGTTCATCCGGCCGTCCCCGACCTCCGGCACGCTCGGCGGCGTCGCGCGCGCGACCCGCGAGACGATCGTGCTGATGGAGGCCGCCGGGTACGACGTGGTGCTGGTCGAGACCGTCGGCGTCGGGCAGTCCGAGGTGACCGTCGCCAACATGGTCGACTGCTTCCTGTTCCTCACCCTGGCGCGCACCGGCGACCAGCTGCAGGGCATCAAGAAGGGCGTCCTGGAGCTGGCCGACGTGATCGCGGTGAACAAGGCCGACGGTGACCACGAACGCGACGCCAAACGTGCCGCGCGCGAGCTCGCCGGTGCCCTGCGGATGATCTACGGACCGGACGCCGCGTGGACGCCACCCGTGCTGACCTGCAGCGGGCTCAACGACATCGGACTCGACGTCGTGTGGCAGCAGATCGAGCGTCACGGGGAAGCGCTGTCCGGATCGGGAGAACTGGACCGCAAGCGCAAGCAGCAGCAGGTCGACTGGACCTGGGCGATGGTCCGTGAACAGCTCCAGGCGCGGCTCGCCGAACACCCGGGCGTGCGCGCCCTGGTCCCGCAGGTCGAACAGGACGTCCGGGAAGGACGGCTCACCGCGACCCTGGGCGCGCAGAAGATCCTCGACGCCTTCACCGCGTGAGTCCGTGAGTCCGCTTGTTGACCGGTAACCGACCGGGCACACTGGGCTTCATGGTCAAGGTGCGTGCGCTGCTGGCGGGTCTGATGCTGTCGACGCTCGTGGTGCTCGCCACGCCGGCCGCGCCCGCGCTGGCCACCCCGGTCACCGCGCACGTCACCGCCGCGGCGGTGGTGCCGCAACAGGCCACCGATCCGGGGCCGCGGATCGACCCGGAGCAGAACAGCAAGGCGAACCAGCAGAAGACGAAGAACAAGATCATCGTCGGCGTGCTCGCCGCGGTGCTCGCGTTGATCGTCCTCTGGGGACGCAGCGTCCGGAAGAAGAAGCGGAAGGCCGCCGGCTGAGCCGTTCGGCGGGGTTCGGTTACGCCGTATTCCGTAGCGCCGCTCAACGCAGATCCACTACCGGCTGTCGCGCAGAGTGAGATCTGGTTCGAAGATTGCTCCTTGCATGGTGCAGGATTGCGTCAAATGGGTTACGTAGTTCTCGGTGTGCATGGAGGTGCGGCGTGACCGTGCTGGACTCCCGCCCGGAGGTTCCCGGTGATCACGGCGGTCGCCCTACCTCGTTCGAGGCGCCGGACGCGCTGATCACGAAGGACGGCGTCAGCATGGCTCCCGTGACCGATCTCGGTGCGGGGCGCGGCCCCTTCTGGCTGGACGAGTGGCTCGACCGCGGCGGAACCGACCTGGTCGCGTGGCGCCGTCACATCCACGCCAACCCGGAGCTGGCGCGCCACGAGTTCGCGACCACGGAGCTGATCGTCGGCATCCTGCGCTCGGCCGGGCTGTCCCCGCAGGTCCTGCCGGGCGGCACCGGCGTGGTGTGCGACATCGGCACCGGCGACCGCTGCGTGGCCCTCCGGGCGGACATCGACGCGCTGCCGCTGACCGAGGCGACCGGCCTGCCGTACTCGTCGACCGTGGAGGGCGCCGCGCACGCGTGCGGGCACGACGCGCACACCGCGATCCTGCTCGGTGTGGCGAACGCCCTCGCGTCGGCGCCCGAACTGCCCGGCCGCGTCCGGCTGATCTTCCAGCCCGCCGAGGAGGTCATGCCCGGCGGCGCGCTGGACTTGATCGACGCCGGCGTGCTCGACGGTGTCGACCGGATCTTCGGGCTGCACTGCGACCCGCGCGTCGAGGTCGGCAAGATCGGCACCCGCAACGGCGCGCTGACCTCGGCGGCCGACCTCATCGAGCTGCGGCTGACCTCGCCCGGGGGCCACACGTCCCGGCCGCACCTGACCGCCGACCTGGTCCACGCGCTCGGCGTGGTGATCACCTCGCTGCCGTCGCTGCTGTCCCGGCGCGTCGACCCGCGGTCCGGCACCGTGCTGGTGTGGGGCGCGGTGCACGCCGGGCAGGCCGCCAACGCCGTCCCGGAGGAGGGCGTGCTGCGCGGCACGCTCCGTACGGCCGAGCACGAGGTGTGGAAGCAGCTGGAGCCGCTCGTCGCGTCGTCGGTGCAGTCGCTGCTGGCGCCCACCGGGGTCGGGTTCGAGCTGGACTACCGCCGTGGCGTGCCGCCGGTCGTCGGCGACGAGGACAGCACCGCGCTGCTGCGCGCCGGGATCGGGGCCGCGCTCGGCGACCGCGCGGTGACCGGCACCGAACAGTCGTCCGGCGGCGAGGACTTCGCCTGGTACCTGGAGCACGTGCCCGGCGCCTTCTGCCGGCTGGGCGTGTGGTCCGGTGAAGGTGAACAGCGCGACCTGCACCGCCCCACCTTCGAACTGGACGAACGCGCCCTGCACGTCGGCGTCCGGGTCCTGGTCCACACCGCACTGGCCGCTCTGGCCTGACTCCTCCCGACGCCGTCTTCGCCGCTCCGGGTAGTGTGTCCGCCGCGCAGCGCGCCGTGTTGGCCGCGCCGGTCGCGGAAGCGCTGCCCGGAGTTGTCCACATGCCGTTGAGTTGTCCACAGATTCCACGGACGGTCACTACCCGTCGTTGAACGGGTGCAGCCTGGCTCCCTGTTCGGGATACCTGACACGGAGCACGGCGCGGCGCGCCGTAGCGACCTGATCGCCGCTCTCGGCGAGCGTGCCCTCTCCCGCCTGGGTGCGGTCGAAGGCGGGCTTGGTACGACGGGTACGAAGCGCACGAGGGCCCGGGAGGCCCAGGACGCCGCGCGAGACGCCCGGCTCACCAGCAGGGGCTGGTGCATCATCCGCGTCCGGAAGGGCGACCTCGCTGCCCCGGGGTGGTGAACACGGCGCGCGGAGGGGTGAACACGGCGCCGGGAGCGGGTCAGGAGGTGATGCCGCGGCAGGGGCGGGTGCGGAGGTCGTCCACGTAGTCGGTGGGGGCGCCGGCCGCTTCGGCGGCGTCGGCGAGCACGCCCAGGTACCGCGCGGACGGCAGGCCGCCCTCGTAGGCGTCCAGGACGTACAACCAGGCGAGCGCGGAGCCGTCCATGGTCTGGACCCGCAGCCGGATCTTGTTGTGCATGCCGAGCTCGCCGCCCTCCCAGCGGTCGAGCAGCGCCTCGTCGAGCGGCGTCACGTCGTACAGCACCACGAAGACCCGGGCGCCCGGGTCTTCGACGATGGTCGCGAGCGCGCCTTCCCAGCCGAGGTCCTCGCCCCCGAAGGTCAGCCGCCAGCCCTCCAGCCAGCCGGTGCCGGCCATGGGCGAATGCGGCGCTCGCTCCATCATCTGATTCGGATCCATGTTGGACCCGTAGGCGGCATACAACGGCACGCGCACAGCCTAGCTGCCCGTCTCTCACCCAACCGGACGCACTCCGGGTGTCGCCGCCTAAGGTTGTGGGCGAGGTGCGCGTAAGGAGGAGGAGAGCCACGTGACCAGGATCGTGATCATGGGCGGCGGACCGGCGGGTTACGAGGCGGCCCTGGTGGCCGCGCAGCACGGCGCCGACGTCACGATCGTCGAGAAGGACGGCCTCGGCGGTGCCTGCGTGCTCTACGACTGCGTCCCGTCGAAGACGTTCATCGCCTCCTCCGGCGCCCGCGCGAACATGCACGGTCTCGGTGAGCTGGGGATCATCACCGACATGGCCGACACCGGCGTCGATCTCCGGACCGTGCACGGCCGGGTCAAGGGCCTGGCGCTCGCGCAGTCCGCCGACATCCGCGCCCGCGTGCAACGCGAAGGTGTGAAGATCCTCACCGGGACCGGCCGCTTCGACGACGACGAGCCGGGTCTGGCCGCGCACAAGGTCCGTGTCACCAAGGACACCGGCGACGTCGACGTGCTCGACGCCGACGTCGTCCTCATCGCCACCGGCGCCACCCCGCGCGTGCTGCCCGGCGCGGTGCCCGACGGCGAGCGCATCCTGGACTGGCGCCAGCTTTACGACCTGCCGGAGCTGCCCGAGCACCTGGTGGTGGTCGGGTCCGGTGTCACCGGTGCCGAGTTCGCCTCCGCCTACACCGAGATGGGCGTCAAGGTCACGCTCGTCTCCAGTCGGGACCGCGTCCTGCCGCACGAGGACGCCGACGCCGCCGCCGTGCTCGAGGAGGTGTTCGCCCAGCGCGGCAACACCGTGGTCAAGCACGCGCGCGCCGAGCGCGTCGAGCGGACGGAGAAGGGCGTCGAGGTCCACCTGCAGGACGGCCGGGTGATCGAGGCCAGCCACGCGCTGATGACCGTCGGCTCGGTGCCCAACACCAAGGACATCGGCCTGGAGAAGGTCGGTATCGAGCCGGGACCCGGCGGCTTCATCACGGTCGACCGCGTGTCCCGCACGACCGTCCCGGGGATCTACGCGGCGGGTGACTGCACGGGCGTGCTGATGCTCGCGTCCGTGGCGAGCATGCAGGGTCGCATCGCGATGTGGCACGCGCTCGGCGAGGGTGTCGCGCCGATCAAGCTCAAGACCGTCGCCGCGAACGTGTTCACCCACCCGGAGATCGCGACCGTGGGCATCAGCCAGAGCGCGATCGACTCCGGCGCGGTGCCGGCCCGCACGATCATGCTGCCGCTGGCCACGAACGCGCGTGCCAAGATGGAGGGTCTGCGGCGCGGGTTCGTGAAGCTGTTCTGCCGCCCGGCGACCGGGGTGATCGTCGGTGGCGTGGTCGTCGCGCCGACCGCGAGCGAGCTGATCCTGCCGATCGCGCTGGCGGTGCAGAACCAGCTGACGGTGGACCACCTGGCGCTCACGTTCGCGGTGTACCCGTCGCTGTCCGGCTCGATCACCGAGGCTGCCCGGCAGCTCATGCGTCACGACGACCTGGACTGAGGTCACGTCGCCCGCCGCCAGCGGGCCGGTCCGGTGTGGACGGCGTGTTTCCCCCGTCAGCCAAGAGAAACACGCCGCTCGGTCACTCCACCCAGTCGAAGGTCTTGGTCACCGCCTTCTTCCAGTTGCGGTACTGCGTCTCGCGGTGCTGGGCGTCCATCGACGGGGTCCATTCCTTGTCCTGGGCCCAGTTGTTGCGGATGTCGTCCTCGCTCGCCCAGAACCCGGTCGCCAGGCCGGCCGCGTACGCGGCGCCGAGCGCCGTCGTCTCGGCCACGACCGGGCGGATCACCGGCACGTCCAGGATGTCCGCCTGGAACTGCATCAGCAGCTCGTTCACGACCATTCCGCCGTCGACCTTCAGCGACTTCAACGGCACACCCGAATCGGCGTTCATGGCCTCGATCACCTCGCGTGTCTGGAACGCCGTCGCCTCCAGCACCGCGCGGGCGATGTGCCCCTTGTTCACGTACCGCGTCAGGCCCGCGATCACGCCGCGCGCGTCCGAGCGCCAGTACGGTGCGAACAGTCCGGAGAACGCCGGCACGAAGTACGCCCCGCCGTTGTCCTCGACCGAGCGGGCCAGCGCCTCGATCTCGGCGGCGTTGCTGATCATGCCGAGGTTGTCGCGCAGCCACTGCACCAGGGAACCGGTGACCGCGATGGCACCCTCCAGCGCGTAGACCGTGTCGTTCGACCCGATCTTGTAGCAGACCGTGGTGAGGAGGCCGTTCTCCGACATCACCTTGTCCGTGCCGGTGTTCAGCAGCACGAAGTTGCCGGTGCCGTAGGTGTTCTTCGCCTCGCCGGGGGACAGGCACGCCTGTCCGAAGGTCGCTGCCTGCTGGTCGCCGAGGATCCCGGCGATCGGCACCCCGGACAGCACACCGCGCGGCCGGACCTTGCCGTACTCCTCGGACGACGAGCGGATCTCCGGCAGCATCGACATCGGGATGCCCATGTCGGCGGCGTTGTCGGCGTCCCAGCTCAACGTGTCCAGGTCCATCAGCAGGGTGCGTGAGGCGTTCGTCGGGTCGGTGATGTGCAACCCGCCCTCCGGGCCGCCGGTCATGTTCCACACGGTCCAGGTGTCCATGTTGCCGAACGCCAGGTCACCGGCCTCGGCCCGCTCCCGCGCACCCTCGACGTTGTCCAGGATCCACTTGACCTTCGGACCCGAGAAGTACGTCGCCAGCGGCAGACCGGTCTTCGGGCGGTACCGCTCCTGGCCGCCGCCGAGCTCGCCCAGCTCGTCGACGATCCGGTCGGTGCGGGTGTCCTGCCAGACGATGGCGTTGTAGACCGGCTTGCCCGTCTTCCGGTCCCACACCAGCGTCGTTTCGCGCTGGTTCGTGACGCCGACGGCGGCGATGTCACCCGCCTGCAGGTCGGCCTTGGCGAGCGCGCCCGCGGTGACGGCGCGCGTGTTCTCCCAGATCTCCTCGGCGTTGTGCTCGACCCACCCGGCCTGCGGGAAGATCTGTTCGTGCTCGCGCTGGTCGACGGCGACCACCCGCCCCGAGTGGTCGAAGATCATCGCCCGGGTGGACGTGGTGCCCTGGTCGATCGCGGCGACGTATGAGGGCATGGGTTTCCTCCGAATGGGTTGCCTGCCTTGTTGGTGCTATTCGGATCTCTGCGCCTGAGTGGACCCCGCACGGTCCGCGTCGGACAGTGCCTCCCCCTCGGCCCTGGCACCGTCGCCGGCCCCGTCGGCCGACCCGGGGACCCGCCCCGGTTCCGGCGTAGGCTCGGCTCCCGGTGCCGGCCGGACCGCCAGCACGGTGCCGATGAAGAAGTCGTAGACCAGCACGCCGACCACACCGCCGACGAGCGGACCGACTATGGGTATCCACCAGTACCCGCTGAACCAGTCCCCGTTCCCCGGGAACGCCTTGGACCCCCATCCGGCCACGAAGGCCAGCAGCCGTGGTCCGAGGTCGCGGGCCGGGTTGATCGCATACCCGGCGTTCGTGCCGTAGGTGAGACCGATCGCCACCACGATGAGACCCACGACGAACGGCGCCAGGTTCGACGCGGGCGCCTGGTTCCGCGAGTCGATGATCGCGGCGAGGATGGCGACGAGGATCGCCGTGCCCACGATCTGGTCCACCAGCGGCCCCCACACGCCGTTGCCGAAGTACTTCGCCGGGAAGGTCGCGAAGATCGAGAACGTCGGCAGTGACCCCGGACGGTCCGTCGGCGGGGTCTGCGCGGCGAGGAACGCGTTGATCGCGTTGTGGTAGACGCCCAGCACGAGGGCGGCACCGGCGAACGCGCCGACGACCTGCGCGACCCAGTACGGCAGCACCTTCGCCCACGGGAACTTGCGGCGGATCGCGAAGGCCAGGGTCACCGCCGGGTTGATGTGGGCGCCGCTGACCCCGCCGGCCACGTAGACGGCGAGTGTCACCGCCAAGCCCCAGCCCCAGGCGATGATGAGCCAGTTGGCGGGTCCGAAGTCGCCGGTCTGGCGGCCCGAACCGGGCAGGCCCGCCACCGCCACGGCGACGGAGCCGCAGCCCAGGATGATCAGGATCGCGGTACCCAGGAACTCGGCGAGCAGTTCACCCACCGTGGTCTGCCGGAGTCTCGTCCACGGACGAGACGTGCGGTCGGCCATGACACACCTCCCTGTGCGAGACGACAATGCCTCGAAGGTCACATGGTGCGCCGTTGACGCGGACCGGACAAGCGCTTGCGGAGGGAAGACGTGCGCAAACGTGTCATGCTGGAGGCGTGGACGGACGTCGTGAGGGAGGAGCCGGAGTGACTGAGGCGAAGCTGGGGCCGGAGGCGAGGGAGGAGACCTGGCGGCGGCTCGGTGCCGAGACGTTCGACCTCGTGGTGATCGGTGGCGGCGTGGTGGGCGCCGGAACCGCCCTCGACGCGGCCACCCGCGGCCTGCGGGTCGCCCTGGTCGAGGCCCGTGACCTGGCGTCCGGCACGTCGAGCCGGTCCAGCAAGCTGTTCCACGGCGGGCTGCGGTACCTCGAACAGCTGGAGTTCGGTCTGGTCCGCGAGGCGCTGCGCGAACGCGAGCTGATGCTCACCCGGATCGCGCCCCACCTGGTGAAACCGGTCAGCTTCCTGTACCCGCTGCAGCACCGCGTGTGGGAGCGCCCCTACACCGCGGCCGGCCTGTTCCTCTACGACACGATGGGCGGCGCGCGGTCGGTCCCGGGGCAGAAGCACCTCACCCGGGCGGGTGCGCTCCGGCTCGTCCCCGCGCTCAAACGGGACGCCCTGATCGGGGGGATCCGCTACTACGACTCGCAGGCCGACGACGCCCGGCACACCATGACCGTCGCGCGCACCGCCGCCCACTACGGCGCCGTGGTGCGGATGAGCACGCAGGTCGTCGGGTTCCTGCGCGAGGCCGACCGGATCTCCGGGGTGCGGGTGCGTGACGTCGAGGACGGGCGCGAGACCGAGGTCCACGCCAACGCGGTCATCAACTGCACCGGGGTGTGGACCGACGAGCTGCAGCGGCTGTCCGGCAGCCGCGGCCGGTTCCGGGTGCGCGCCAGCAAGGGCGTGCACATCGTGGTGCCGCGTGACCGGATCGTGTCCGAGTCCGGGCTGATCCTGCGGACCGAGAAGTCGGTGCTGTTCGTGATCCCCTGGCGCAACCACTGGATCGTGGGTACCACCGACACCGACTGGAACCTCGACCTCGCGCACCCGGCGGCCACGAAGAACGACATCGACTACATCCTCGAGCACGTCAACGAGGTCCTCGCGACACCGCTCACGCACGACGACATCGAGGGCGTCTACGCCGGGTTGCGCCCGTTGCTGGCCGGGGAGAGCGAGGAGACCTCGAAGCTGTCGCGGGAGCACGCGGTGGCGCGGGTGGCGCCCGGCCTGGTCGCCATCGCGGGAGGCAAGTACACCACCTACCGGGTGATGGCGGCCGATGCGGTGGACGCGGCCGCGCCCGACCTGCCGGGACGGCTGCAGTCCTCCATCACCGACAAGGTGCCGCTGCTCGGCGCCGACGGCTACCACGCGCTGGTCAACCAGGCCGACCATCTGGCCACCCAGCACGGCCTGCACCCGTACCGCGTGCGGCACCTGCTGGACCGGTACGGCTCGCTGGTGCACGAGGTGCTGGCGCTCGGTGACGACCGGCCCGAGCTGCTGCGCCCGATCGAGCACGCGCCGGACTACCTCGGGGTCGAGGCCGTGTACGCCGCCAGCCATGAAGGGGCGCTGCACCTGGAGGACATCCTCGCCCGGCGCACGCGCATCTCGATCGAGTACCCGCACCGCGGCGTGGACTGCGCCGAGGCGGTGGCGCGGATGGTGGCGGACACGCTGGGCTGGTCCGAGGACACGATCCGGCACGAGGTCGAGGTGTACACCGCACGGGTCGCGGCGGAGCGGGATTCGCAGACCCAGCCCAGCGACGAGGCGGCTGATGAACGGCGCTCCAGCGCGCCCGAGGCACGGGCACGGCTGACCGCTCCGGTGGGCTGACCGGCTGGCTGTCGTGCTGACGGGTGGTGGTGCGGGCGGGCACCACCACCCGGTCGCTCAGGCTTCGCCGGCGAGGTTGGCCGTCGCGAAGGTGCCGGTGCCCGCTGTGCGTTCGTGCAGCACCACCGTGTCACCGGCCAGCAGCGCCTTGCACGTCAGGCGGTTGCCGATCGGGTGGGACAGGGGCGCGATCAGCAGCACCCGCTGGGGGTCACCGAGGTGGGGCTGCGTCGTGCGGGCCATCTCCTCGTAGACGTCGCGGTAGCAGACCAGGTTCGTGCCGTCCCCGGAGAACATCGTCTCGATCGTGCGCGGCAACGGGACGTCCTCGCCCCGGCGCGGGCCCCGGGCGACGCGCGAGGTCACCAACGGGCCTTGCGGATCCGTCGTCAGCACGTGGTCCACTTCGAGCAGCTCCACCAGATCGGTGCGCGCACCGTCCACATGCACCACCCGAGCGCCGAGCAACTGGGAAGCGAACTGGAGAAGAATTGTTTCCGGCGCATTTTCTCCGGTAATGGCGACGAGCTGACCGGGCGCGATCCCTTCCGATTTCAGGGTCGCATGCAGCCGCCGTAATGTGTCGAAGGTCTCCCGATACGTTGTCGACCGGCTACGATGGGCAAAGGCGACCTGGTCGCCGCCATCTAGCAGCATGTCGAGGATGCGGGTCAGAAAGACGCTGGACTCGCCCACGGTCCCCCCGTTCAGCGCTGAATCGGAATCTGAAACCAGATCACCACAAGGTCACCGAGGTGCGCGAGGATTTGTGTCGCCCGGCACAAGAGGACTGGGCCACACCCGCCTATTGGCGGCGTATCAGCGACCCGAGGTCCCGGCCGGGGCTCCCCGCGCGCGCCGGCCTTGTCCCGCGGGAGCCAACCCGCCGCCAGGAGCGGCGAACACGGCGCCCGGCGCCGTGTTGGCTGCTCGTGGCGGTGTGTTGGCCGGTTGTGGCGGTGTGTTGGCGGTGGGGGTCAGCGGCGCCAGGTCAGGGCCGCTCCGGCGACCACCGGGACCAGGAACACCAGCCACATCCCGCGCGTCAGCACGAACAACGCCACGGCCGCGACGATCAGCAGCGGAAGAAGACCCATCCCGAGCTTCCGCGCGGGCGGACGAGCCGGGGCCGGCTCGACGTCGAGCACGCGTGGCCGCGGCGCGGGCAGGTCGGTGAACAGCGGCGCCAGGTCCCCCCGGGTCCGGGCAGCCGCCACCTTCGCCGACCGGATGCCGAACTCGTCGATGTCCAGGCGGCCGGTGCGGACGTGCTCGGACAGGGCGTCCATGGCCTCCGTGCGTTCGGCATCGGAGAGCCGCAGATCCGGCCGGTCGGTCATGGGCGCCGGTCCCACCGGTCCCGGCGGTAGCTGCGCCGGTCGTAGGCGGCCTGCCGGTCCCGTTCCCAGTCCTTGCCCCAGAACGCGCTGCCGGCGGCGGTGAACACGAACGGCAGGGCAAACCACCACCAGCCGCCGACGGCGAAGAACAACACGACCGCCGCCACCCACAGGAAGGGCACGGCGGCGGCCGCCACCCGCTGCGGCAGCGGCCGGTCGGACCACTGCACCGGCTGGTCCGGCTTCTTCACGACGGGAGCCGCCACCGGCTGCACCGGGGTTTCGAACACCGGGTGCGGTTCGGGCAGGTCGGCGAACAGCCCGGCGAGGTCCCGCCGCGTGCGGGCGGCGGTGACCTTCGCCGAACGGTCGCCGTACTCGTCGAGGTCCAGACGCCCGGCGCTCAGGTGCTCGCCGAGCACCTTCAGCGCGGACTCCCGGTCGTGGTCGCCGATGCGCAGATCGGGGGAGGGAACCTCGGTCACACCGTCAGGTTAGTCCTTGATTTCGAGCAGGGAAGCGCCTTGTGTCACGGCCGTGCCCACCTCGACGGAAAGTCCGGTCACGGTGCCCGACTTGTGTGCGGTGACCGGGTTTTCCATCTTCATCGCCTCGAGTACGACGAGCAGTTCGCCCGCCTCGACCTGCTGGCCGTCCTCGACCGCGATCTTGACGATGGTGCCCTGCATGGGTGCTGTCACGGCGTCGCCGCTGACCGCCGACTTGGTGCCGCCGCCCCGCTTGCGCGGCTTGCCCTTGGCTCCACCGTTGCCCTTGCCGCCACCGCCACCGCTGAGCGCGAGGTCGCCCGGCAGCGAGACCTCCAGACGGCGGCCGCCGACCTCGACCACCACCGTCTGCCGCGGCTCGTCCTCGTCCTCGGCCTCGGCAGCCGCGGTGAACGGCTCGATCTGGTTGTCGAACTCGGTTTCGATCCACCGGGTGTGCACGGAGAACCCGTCCTCGTCGCCGACGAACGCCGGGTCGCGCACGATGACGCGGTGGAACGGCAGAACCGTCGCCATGCCCTCGACGACCATCTCGTCCAGCGCGCGGCGGCTGCGCTCCAGCGCGTTCTGCCGGTCGGTGCCGGTGACGATGACCTTGGCGAGCATCGAGTCGAACTGGCCGCCGATGACGCTGCCGGTGACCACGCCGGAGTCGACCCGCACGCCCGGGCCCTCGGGGAAGACCAGCTTGGTGACGGTGCCCGGCGCCGGCAGGAAGTTGCGGCCGGCGTCCTCGCCGTTGATGCGGAACTCGATCGAGTGGCCGCGCGGGGTCGGGTCCTCGGTGAAGCGCAGCTTCTCGCCCTGCGCGATGCGGAACATCTCGCGCACCAGGTCGACCCCCGCGGTCTCCTCCGACACCGGGTGCTCGACCTGCAGGCGGGTGTTGACCTCCAGGAACGAGATGGTGCCGTCCACGCCGACCAGGTATTCGACGGTGCCGGCGCCGGAGTAGCCCGCCTCGCGGCAGATCGCCTTGGCCGACTCGTGGATGGTGCGGCGCTGCTCGTCGTTCAGGAACGGCGCGGGCGCCTCCTCGACGAGTTTCTGGTGACGGCGCTGGAGCGAGCAGTCACGGGTGCCGACGACCACCACGTTGCCGTGCAGGTCGGCCAGCACCTGGGCCTCGACGTGCCGCGGCTTGTCCAGGTAGCGCTCGACGAAGCACTCGCCCCGGCCGAACGCGGCGACCGCCTCGCGGGTGGCCGACTCGAACAGCTCCGGGATCTCCTCCTTGGTGCGCGCGACCTTCAGGCCGCGGCCGCCACCGCCGAAGGCGGCCTTGATGGCGACCGGCAGGCCGTGCTCCTCGGCGAAGGCGACGATCTCGTCCGCGTTCGCCACGGGGTCCTTGGTGCCCGGGACCAGAGGGGCACCGGCCTTGAGCGCGATGTGCCGCGCCGTGACCTTGTCACCGAGGTCGCGGATGGCCTGCGGGCTCGGCCCGATCCAGGTCAGGCCCGCGTCGATGACCGCCTGCGCGAAGTCGGCGTTCTCGGAGAGGAAGCCGTAGCCGGGGTGGACGGAGTCGGCGCCGGAACGCTTCGCGACGTCGATGAGCTTGTCGATGACCAGGTAGCTCTCGGCGGCTGTGGTGCCGCCGAGGGCGAACGCCTCGTCGGCGAGCTGGACGTGCGGCGCGTCCCGGTCGGGATCGGCGTAGACCGCGACACTCGCGAGCCCGGCGTCCCTGGCCGCTCTGATGACGCGGACCGCGATCTCGCCCCGGTTGGCGACGAGGATCTTCGTCACCGGTCCGCCCTGGGTCGCGCTGGCCTGCTCGGGCACGCCTATACCTCCATCTGGTCCTTCACGCAATCCCCCCGGAGCGTCGCGCGGCGCTTCCGCGGGCCTTTCCCGGAGTTTACGGCGGCGTAGTCCAGCTGCGGTGAGACCCGGCTCACGCTTACCCTGAAAGGGAAAGGGGTGGGCACGTGGGCAGGGGGAGCGCGCCTCGTTCGGTCGTCGTGACCGCGGTCCTGACCGCGGTGGTGGCCTTGTCCGCCCTGGTGACCGTGCGATTGCTGCGGGCGGACGGTAGCGGCGCTGCGCCGCCCGCCGCGGCTGCCGGGAGCAGCGCGGTGATCGCGGGCGCGGATTGCGGCGACGGGCCGTGCCAGGTGGTGTCGCAGACGAGCGTGCACGGTGAGCAGGTGGAGCTGCTGGCCGGCCCCGGCGGCGGCAACGTGCGGTTCCAGGCGGGCGCGAGCGTGCTCGAGGTGGCGGTCAGCGAGCTTGGCGGGCGGCTGGACGCGAACTCGCTGACCTGCGCCACGGCCGCGGTGTCCGCGTGCCTGGTGCAGGCGCGGCAGGAGAGCGCGACGATCGCCGAGCTGGTGGTCGAGCGCGGCGGCACCTGGCGGCCGGTGGGCAAGCCGTACTACTCGAGCGCCGGTGTGGTGCGGCTGACGGACGTCAGCGGCGACGACGCGCCGGAGGTCGTGGTCGTGCAGACCGCGCCGGTGCTGGCGCGGGTGTTCGCGCTGGACGGCAGCGCACTGGGGTGCACCCGGCGCTACACCTCGGTCAGCCAGGTGCCTGGCTGGCCCGAGGTGCAGCTCGCGCCGGGTGATCTGCGGGCGTGTTCCTGACTCAGCACGCCCGCCGGGTGCGCGTCAGGCCCGGGCGGGCGAGGGCTCGGTGGCGGGAGCGCCGAGCAGCGGCGCCGTGGTGTCGGAGTGCAGCACCTCGTCGTCGAGCAGCCCCTCGGTGCGGGCGATCCAGGTCGGGATGGCGATCTGGCCGGCCACGTTGGTGGCGGTGCGCATCATGTCCAGGATCGGGTCGATGCCGTAGATCACGGCGATGCCGGTGGCGATCACCTCTGGCGGCAGGTTCAGCGTGCTCAGCGTCAGCGTGAGCATGGTGAACCAGCCGGTCACCCCGGCCGTGGCGATCGCGCCGAAGACCGCGACCACGACGATCAGCACGTAGTCGCCGAAGGACAGCGGGATGCCGAACAGGTTCGCGATGAAGATCGTGGCCACCGCTGGGTACACCGCGGCGCACCCGTCCATCTTGGTCGTCGTGCCGAGCGGCACCGCGAAGCTCGCGTAGCCCGGATCCACGCCCAGGTTGACCGCGGTCTGGCGGCTCAGCGGCAGTGTCGCACCGGAGGAGCGGGACACGAACGCGAACTGCAGCGCCGTCCACGCCTTGCGGAAGAACAGCGCCGGGCTCACCTTGCCGACGAACCGCAGCAGCAGCGGGTAGACGACGAACAGCACGAGCAGGGTGCCCACGTAGACGGCGATGATCAGCGACAGCAGCGGCCGGACGAACTGGTCGCCGTAGGTGGCGAACGCGTTGCCGATCAGGCCGAGCACACCCAGCGGCGCGAGCCGGATGATCCAGCTCAGCACCTTCTGCACGATGTCGAACACCGCGCGGTTGAGGTTCACGAACGGTTCGGCGCGGTCGCCCAGCGTGTAGACGGCCAGGCCGACCGCCAGCGACACGAGCACGACCTGCAGGATCTCGCCGTCGGCGAAGGCTTCGAACAGGTTGCTCGGCACCAGGTTCTTGATCAGGTCCAGCCACGAGCCGTGGTCGCGGGAGGCGAGTTTCTGCACCGTCTCCGGCTTGGGCTTCAGCGAGACCCCGCTGCCCGGGTTGACGATCTTGCCGACGGCGATGCCGATGAGCACCGCGATTAGCGAGGTCGTGGCGAACCACAGCACGGTCTTGCCGCCCAGCCGGGCCGCGGTGCGGGCGCCGCCGAGACCGCGCAGGCTCACGATGCCCAGCACGATGGCCGTGAAGACCAGCGGCAGGACCGTGACCTGCAGCAGGTTCGTGAAGATCGTCCCGATCGTCTTCAGGGTCGTGACGAGCCAGTCCTGGCCGGTCTGCTTGGCGAGGACGCCCAGCAGCGCGCCCACGACGAGCGCGACGACCACGATCAGGCCGAAGACCTTGGGTTTGGTGTAGGACCGTAACAGGGACACTGGTTCGCTCCGGGGCGTGAAAGTCACTGGTTGTGCCGCGTGTGGTCAACACGCGCCGTCACCGGACTCTTCCCCATGACCCGTTCGTGTGGGCGACTTCTCACGATGTGGGAGACCAGAGGTCGGTGACGCTCACCCCGACCTCCGCCAGCAGCCGCCGGGTCAGCGGCAGGCTGATGCCGATCACGCTGGACGGGTCGCCCTCGATGCCCTCGACGAACCAGCCGCCCAGCCCGTCGAGGGTGAACGCGCCGGCGACCTGCAGCGGCTCGCCGGTCGCGACGTAGGCGTCGATCTCGGCCGGCGACGGGCTGGCGAACCGCACCCGCGTCGACTGCGTGCCGGTCGCCTGCCGGACCTTCCGCCCGTCCTCGACCAGCAGCACCGCGTGCCCGGTCAGCAGGTCGCCGGAGCCACCGGCCATCTGCGCCCACCGCTTCCGCGCGGTACCGGCGTCGCCCGGCTTGCCGAGCATCTCCCCCTGGAACGACAGCATCGAGTCGCAGCCCACGACCACCGCGTTCGCGTGTGTGCGGGCGACCTCGGCCAGCACGGCCCCGGCCTTCGCCAGCGCCAGCGCGGTGACGAGCTCCTCGCGGGACGGGTCGGTCAGCGCCGCGGCCACCGCGTCCTCGTCGACGCCGGAGACCACGACACTCGGCTCGATGCCGGCGGCGCGCAGCACCGCCAGCCGGGCGGGGGACTGGGAAGCCAGAACGAATCGCACGAGCGCGAGGGTAACGCCTTACGCGCGGGCCCCCGCCGGGTCCGGCTGGGCGGGCGCCCGCCGCGGCACCGGCCGGTGCATCGCGGCCGCCGCCAAGATCCCGAGCAGGAGCACCCCGATCGGCAGGATCAGGGTTTCGCGGGCCGCGGTCGTCAGCGCGACCGGTGCGTTGCCGTGGCTGCTCGCCATGCCCGCGCTGATCCGCGCCTGCAACAGCACGCCGGTCGCCGCACTGCCGAACACGCCACCGACCTGGCGGGCGGTGTTGAAGATGCCCGACGCCGTGCCGGCCAGCCGCGGCTCGACCGAGCTCATCGTCGCGTTGCTCATCGGCGCGAACACCGATCCGGTGCCCATCCCGCACAGCAGCAGGCCGGGGAAGGTGACCCACCAGGTGCTCGTCTCGCGCGCCATCAGGGCGATCAGCGCCATCCCGGCGGCGAGCGCGACGATCCCGAAGATCACCAGGTACTTCGGGTTGACCCGGTCCGACAACCGCCCGATGAACGGTGCCATCACGCCGGACAGCAGCGACATCGGGGCCGTGATCAGCCCGGCCTCGGTGGGGGAGAGCAGCAGGACGTCCTGGATGTAGATGACCAGCGGCAGGAACATCGCGGTCATCGTGAAGCCGATGGTGACCGCGGTGAGGGTCCCGGCCGAGAAGTTGCGGTTGCCGAACACCCGCAGCGGCAGCAGCGGTTCGCGGCGGTTGTAGTGCTGCCACACCACGAACGCGACCAGCAGCAGCGCGCCGGCGGCGATCACCTCGAACACGGTGATCGGGCCGGCGACCGTGCCCCAGTCGTAGTGCTGCCCGTTCTGCAGGCCGAAGACCAGCAGCGACAGCCCGGCGACCGACAGCAGGATGCCCGGGACGTCGAACGAGTGCGCGTTGCGCGGCTGCCAGTCGGGCACCAGCACCATCGCCAGGACCAGGCCGACCGCGCCGACCGGCACGTTGACGAAGAAGATCCACTCCCAGCCCAGGTGGTCCACCAGGACACCGCCGAGCAGCGGTCCGGTGATGGTCGCCAGCCCGGCCACCCCGCCCCACAGGCCCATCGCCGGGCCGCGCTTGGCCGGCGGGAACAGGTGGGTGATGAACGCCAGTGTCTGGGGCGTCATCAGGGCGGCGCCCAGGCCCTGCACGGCGCGGGCCGTGATGAGCATGCCGGCGGAGCCGGACAGGCCGCACCACAGCGACGCGAGCGTGAACACCGCCAGGCCGGCGACGAACAGCCGCTTCGGGCCGAAGCGGTCGCCGAGCCTGCTGGTGAACAGCATCGGGACCGCGTAGGTGAGCAGGTAGACGCTCATCACCCAGACGACCGCGTTGAGGTCGGTGTGCAGCCCGCGCACCATCGACGGGATCGCGATGGAGACGATCGTGGTGTCGAGCAGGATCATGAAGAACCCGATGCACAGCGCGCTCAGCGCTGCCCACGGGTTAGCTCGCTCGGTCATCAGGTTTGTCCTCGGTGGATTCGGTGGGGACGATGGAGAGGTCGGGCTGCCGTTGCTCGGCCAGGAACGGCAGCCGTCCCGTGGTGATGTCCTGGATCAGTTCGCGCGTCCAGTCCAGTTCGAACTGCAGCCGGGCGGTGGTGTAGCACCAGTCCACCCAGTGGATGCGCGGCACGCCTTCGGTTTCCAGGCGGCGGAGGATGGCCTCGTGCTCGGCGACCTTCCCTTCGAGCCGCATCACGCGCAACCGCAGTTGTTCCAGCGACACATCCCGGCCGAGGTCGTCCATGGTGCTGAGGCCGGTGACGTATTGCGGGTACTCCTCGGCGACGGTGCCGAGCATCACCTGGGCGCGGTCCATGAAGGCGTCGCGCCCCTGCTCGGTGAGCGCGTACACGGTGCGTTCCGGGCGGCGGCCCTCCCGCTGGGTTTCCACGACCGCGATGTGTCCGGCCGTGAGCAGCCGGTCGACGGTGTGGTACAGCGAGCCCGGTTTGACCGGGACCCGGTTGGTGATGTGCCGGTCCCGCATGAGCTGGGTCATCTCGTACGGGTGCATCGGTCCCTCGTGCAGCAGTTCCAGGACGGCGAGTGCGAGGGGCGTGAGCTTCACGGAGGACATCGGTGCTCCAGTTCGTTTATTCCACGTGGACTATACGGCGCGGGACAGCGTGGTACAAGGCTGGTTCAGTGCTGGTTGAGTGCCGGTTCAGTGCAGCTTCAGTGGGTGGCTTCGTCTCGCACGGCGGCGATGTGGTTGCCGATGAGGGCCTGCAGGGTCTCGGTGTCCCCGGCGGCGAGCAGGTCGCAGATCCGCGCGTGCTCCTCGATGATGATCGGCGGGCGGACGGTGTTGTCCCGCAGTGCCGTGTTGACCATCCGCAGCTGGCGGTCGCGCAGTCCGGAGTAGAACCCGGCGAGCAGCGCGTTCCCGGCGGCCTGCACGAGGGTGGCGTGGAACTCTCGGTCGAGCTGGGTGAAGCGGGCGGTGTGCTCGGGCATCGGCACCGCCCGCTGCTCGTCGAGGACCGCGCGCATCTCGGCGGCGACCTCGCGGTGGGTGCCGGCGGCGATGACCTTCGCCGCCGCGTGCCGCTCCAGGAAGGTCCGGGCCTCGGCGATGTCGTGCACCTCGCCCGGGGAGACCGGGACGATCAGCGCGCCGCGTTTCGGGTACAGCCGGAGCAGTCCCTCGGCGGCCAGGCGCAGGAACGCCTCCCGGACCGGGGTGCGGGACAGGGCCAGCGCATCGGCGACCTCGCCCTCGCTAATCAGCCGTCCGCCCTCGAGGCGACCGTCCAGGATGCGGTCCTTGGTCCAGCGGTAGGCCCGGTCGCCGGCCGCCTGTGAGCGGTCCCTCGTTGACATGCGCGCATCGTAGCCACGACGCTCATGGATACAAGATAGATGCAACAGGAGGTGGTCCGGTGACCAGGGCTTGGTTCATGTGGGGGCTGGGCGCGCTGTGCTACCTCACCGCACTGTTCCACCGGATGAGCCTGTCGGTAGCCGGGCTCACCGCGCAGGAACGCTTTGGGATCGACGCGACCGGGCTCGCCGTGTTCTCCGTGGTGCAGCTCGTGCTCTACGCCGTGCTCCAGGTGCCGGCCGGCGCCGCCGCGGACCGGTTCGGGCCACGGAAATCGCTGGCGCTGGGGATGGCCCTGATGGCCGCCGGGTCGATCGTGTTCGCCGTCGCCACCGCGTACCCGGCGGCGATGGCCGGGCGCGCGCTGATCGGCGCCGGCGACGCGTTCCTGTTCGTCAACGTGCTGCGGCTGGCCCACAACTGGTTCCCCGGCCGCCGGTACGCGCTGGTCGCCGCGCTGACCGGGATGATCGGTGGTCTCGGCCAGCTGATCGCGACCGCGCCACTGGCCGCCCTGCTGACCGGGTTCGGGTGGACGCCCGCGTTCCTCGCCGCCGGGGTGATCACGGCGGTGCTGCTGGTCGCGGTGGCCCTCGCGTTGCGGGACGGGCCCGCGGCCGCGGCCCGCGAGGTGCCGGCGGAGCCGCTGCGGGTGAGCCTGCGGCACGCCTGGCGCAATCGCGGGACGCGGCACGCGATGTGGACGCACTTCACGCTGATGGGCGCGTTCGTCACGTTCACCGCGGTGCTCGGGCAGCCGTACCTGGTGCACGCGCAGGGCCGGACCCCCGCGGCGGCCGGCGCGCTGCTGACCGTCGTGGTGGCCGGGTTCGTGCTGCTCGGGACGGTCGCCGGGCAAGTCGCGTCCCGGCGGCCCGGCCTGCGCGCTCCGATGGTCGCGTCGGCGGCCGTGGTGAGCGTGCTGTGCTGGGCCGTGCTGATCGTGGTGCCGGGCCCGGTGCCGACGCCGGTGCTGGCACCGGTGCTGTTCCTCGTCGGAGCCGCCGGGGCGGTGAGCATGCTCGCGTTCGACCTGGCGCGCTCGGCCAACCACGGGCATCAGGCCGGGGTCGCCAGCGGGGTCGCCAACATGGGCGGCTTCACCTTCGCGGTGGTCGCGGAACTGGCGGCCGGGCTGCTGCTGGACGAGCTGCTCCGGCACGGCGTGGCCGCGCCGCCGGCCTACCGGCTGTCGTTCCTGGTCGCGCTGGCGATGGCGCTGACCGGCACCGCGCGGCTGCTGGTGTTGCACCGGCACGCCGGGGTTCGCTCACCCCACCCCGAAGGCGTGCCGGAACCAGCCGCCTGAGCCACTCCCGCTCGCGAGTGCGCGACCCGCGGGCGGGAGCGTGGGACTACCGCGGCCAGGCGGAGGCGCGCCAGGCACCCGCGCCGGGCCGCGGCAGCGGCCGGCGCACCAGCGCCGCGCGGTCCGCCCAGAAGGACGTCCGCTCCGGCTTCCGCGGCGTCTCCTCGCCACCGGCGGACGCCGCCGCGGCCACGACGGCCGTTAGGGCCGCCAGTTCCGCCTCGTCCGGGTTGCCGCGCACCACACGCAGCACCGGCCGGGCGGGGGGATTCTCCTCGGGCTCGCTCATGCCGACTCCCTCACAGCGGGATGTTGCCGTGCTTCTTGGGCGGCAGCGTCTCGCGCTTGTCGCGCAGCATCGACAGCGCGCGCGCCACGTGACCACGCGTGTGGGACGGCACGATCACCGCGTCGACGTAGCCGCGCTCGGCCGCCTCGTACGGGTTGAGCAACGTGTCCTCGTACTCCTGGATCAGCTCGGCCCGCAGCGCCTCGACGTCCTTGCCCTCGTCGGCGGCCTTGGCGAGCGTCTTGCGGTGCACGATGTTCGCCGCGCCCTGCGCACCCATCACCGCGACCTGCGCGGTCGGCCACGCCAGGTTGATGTCCGCGCCGAGGTGCTTGGAACCCATGACGTCGTACGCCCCGCCGTAGGCCTTGCGCGTGATCACGGTGACCAGCGGGACCGTCGCCTCGGCGTAGGCGTAGATCAGCTTCGCGCCACGCCGGATGATGCCGTTCCACTCCTGGTCGGTGCCCGGCAGGAAGCCCGGCACGTCCACGAAGGTCAGCACCGGCACGTTGAACGCGTCGCAGGTCCGTACGAACCGCGCGGCCTTCTCCGAGGCGTCGATGTCGAGGCAGCCGGCGAACTGGGTCGGCTGGTTGGCGACCACGCCGACCGCGTGCCCGTCCACCCGGCCGAACCCGACGATCACGTTCGGTGCGAACAGCTCCTGGACCTCCAGGAACTCGCCGTCGTCCAGCACGCGCGTGACGACCTCGTGCATGTCGTAGGGCTGGTTCGGCGAGTCCGGGATCAAGGTGTCCAGCTCGAGGTCGGACTCGGTCACGCCGTCCGCGATCGAGGAGTCCACCGGCTCCGGCGGGTCGAACACCGGCGCCTCGGACAGGTTGTTCGACGGCAGGAAGGACAGCAGCTCCTTGACGTAGGAGATCGCGTCCTCCTCGTCCGAGGCGAGGTAGTGCGCGTTGCCCGACTTGGTGTTGTGCGTGCGGGCGCCGCCCAGCTCCTCGAACGTGACCTCCTCACCCGTCACCGTCTTCACCACGTCCGGGCCGGTGATGAACATGTGCGAGGTCTGGTCGACCATCACCACGAAGTCGGTGAGCGCGGGGGAGTAGACGTGCCCGCCCGCGTTGGCGCCCATGATCAGCGAGATCTGCGGGACCACGCCGGACGCCTTGACGTTGCGGGTGAAGATCTCGCCGTAGAGGCCGAGGGAGACCACGCCCTCCTGGATGCGCGCGCCGCCGCCCTCGTTGATGCCGATGATCGGGCGGCCGGTCTTGATCGCCAGGTCCATGACCTTGACGATCTTCTCGCCGTAGACCTCGCCGAGCGAACCGCCGAACACGGTCACGTCCTGGCTGAACACGCACACCGGGCGCCCGTCGATCGTGCCGTACCCGGTCACCACGCCGTCGCCGTAGGGGCGGTTGCGCTCCTGCCCGAAGTTCGTCGACCGGTGCCGGGCCAGCTCGTCGAGCTCGACGAACGACCCGGGGTCGAGCAGCAGGTCGATCCGCTCGCGTGCGGTCCTCTTGCCCTTCGCGTGCTGACGCTCCACGGCCCGGGCGGACCCGGCGTGCACCGCCTCGTCGTTCCGGCGGTACAGGTCGGCCAGCTTCCCGGCCGTGGTGTGGATGTCCGGCTCCTCCGCCGGAGGCGTCCCGATCGGCTCCGTCGCGCTGCTCATGACGGGAGCCTATCCATTGCGCAAGGGGCGCGTGTGTGGCGTGAACCTCACCTGGCGAACCGCGACCACGCGTCCAGCAGCCGCCGGGCCGAACCGCCGACCGGTCCGACCGCGTCGGCCAGCGTCTTCGCGTCCGGCAGGTGCGCGCCGCTGATCGCCGCGACCGCCTGGCCGGGGTCGGTGATGGTGGACGAGCACACCGACCGCAGGTAGTCGGGCACGGTCAGCGCCGGGTCGGTGCACCCGACGACGGGCGTGCCGACGGCGACGACCAGCGGGAACACCGTGCCGGGGATGCCGATGGCGGCCTCCGCGCGGGCGGCGGCCTGCACCGAGGGCACGGAGCTGATCTCGTAGCGGTCCCACAGCGTGCGGTCCTCGCGCGGGTGCAGGCCGACCAGGATCCGCTTCCCGGCGGCGGCGAGCTTCTCCGCCGCGGCGAGGAGCAGTTCGGTGCCGGGTGCGGCGGCGCCGGTGCCGTCGGGGTGCGTGACGCTGGTGAGGACCAGGACCAGGCCCGGTTCCGGCGCCCGCCGCGGCAGGTCGTCGGTCTGCGGCGAGCCGACGATCCGGATGTGCCGCCGACGGCCCAGGTAGGCGCCGAACGCCCGCGCCTCGGCCGGTGAGGACGACGTGATCAGCCGCGGGTGCAGTTCCCGCGCGCGGGGAGCCTGGACCGGCTGCTGGTAGGCGAGGGAGCTGGCGACGAGCGGCAGCCGCCGGAAGCGGGCCGCGCAGTCGGCGGGCCAGTCCCCGGCGCCGGTGACGACGAGCAGGTCGGCGCTGGGCGCGGTGTCCGGCGTGGCGACCGGTACCGGATCGCCGGGGGTCACGCGGGTCAGATCGGGCACCAGCTGGGTGAGCCGCCACCCGCGTCGCGCGGCCTCCGCGAGCAGCGGTTTGACGTGGTAAGTGCCCCACGGCTCGTTGGTCGCGATCAGCACGCGCGGGGACCGCGAGGCGGCCGCGGTACCGCCGCCGAGGGCGGTGAGGGCGAGGGCGCCGCCGAGCACGGCGCGCCGGGTCACCGATTTCGTCATGATCGACAACCTAGGCGCCGCGGGCGGCGCCGAGATGAACTCCGCGCGAATCCTGTCACCCGGTCAGCCGCTGCGCGTAGCGCCGGGTCAGCTCGGCCGTGCGCTCCTCCGGCCACGGGCAGCGGATCTCGCCGAACGTGGCGGCGAAGAACAGCTCCAGCTGGGTGTGCCAGGCGGCCAGCGCCTCGGCCCGCAGGTGCGCCAGCGCGAACGGCACCGTCTGGGTCAGCTCGATCCGGGTGCCCAGCTCGCGGTCGGCCACGGTTTCCCACCGCACCCGGCCCGCGGGCGAGCCGTCGTGCAGCCACTCGTACTCCAGCACGTTCGGCGCCGACGCCACCAGCACCCGCCCGGCCGGCACGTAACCGTTCGTCGCGCGCAGCGGGGCGGGGTCACCCGGCTGCACGGTCGCCTCCTCGGTCAGCAACCGCCAGACCTCAGGGGCGGGCTGCCACACCAGGTCGCGGGCGAACCGCAGCTCGTACCCGTGCGCCGTCTCGTGCACCGTGCCGTCGCCGAGACCGAACTCCTCGATGTAGCGCTCCATCCCGTGCAGCCAGTCCGGCTCGGGCGGGGCGCCGGCCCCGTCCAGCCGGGCGGTCAGGCCGTCCAGGCAGAAGTCCCAGCCGATCGCGTTGCGGCCACCGGAGAGCCGCCCGACGTCGCCGCCGCCGATCGTCTGCGTGAACACCAGCAGGCAGCCGTCCCCGTCGGGCACCAGCTCGAACCGCAGCACGTCGAGGTTCCAGCGGAACGCGAACACCTTCGGCGGGTCGAACTCGAGGACTTCGCCGCTGCCGCCGTCGTCGACCGGCGCCGCGTCCGGGAAGACGAACCGCATCGGCGCGCCCACCCGTGCCTCGGTTTCCACGCGGGCGGGGAACCAGTGCGCCAGCTCGGCGGGGTCGGTGACGGCCTGCCAGACCTTTTCGGGCCGGTGCGCGAGCCGCCGTTCGAAGCGGAGCACGGGTTTCCCGGCGATCGTGAGCAGTTCGGTCACGGTTCCTCCATCGTGTCCAGGTGCCGTTCGAGGGCGTCCAGGCTCGCGTTCCACAGGCGGCGGTAGGGCGCCAGCCACGCGTCGATCTCGGCCAGCGGCTCCGAGCGCAGCCGGTACCACCGCCGCTGCGCGTCCTGCCGGACCTCGACCAGGCCCGCCTCGCGCAGCACCTTCAGGTGCTTGGACACCGCGGGCTGGGTCAGGGACAGGCGCTCGACGAGATCACCGACCGGCCGCTCCGACGTGCGCAGCAGGTCGAGGATCTCCCGGCGCCGGGGCTCGGCGAGCACCTCGAAGGTAGATGCCATACGAGTAATATAACGCAACTGGCATATAAGTCAACGCCGCCGGGCGCGGCGGGCACCCGGTGCTGGTCCGAAAAGCTGGATGTGCCCTCGCAGTCTGCGGCGCCGTCGCAATTCGAGGCCATATCGCATAACCATTCGCCAGCGTTCGCGAGAAGCGACACCCAAGGCGGAAATATGCGGCCCGCCGTGCGTAGCTTGATGGCCCAGGGGACTCATCCACTTCACTTCTGCGAGGACATACCTATGCCGCCGTCATCCGTTGCCGCCGTCGCGCCCGCACGGGGGAACGCGAACGCGAACCGCTGGTGGATCCTGGTGGTGATCGGCCTTGCGCAGCTCATGGTCGTGCTGGACTCCACGATCGTGAACATCGCACTGCCGTCGGCGCAACACGACCTCGCGTTTTCCGATGACGCGCGCCAATGGGTGGTCACGGCGTACGCACTCGCATTCGGCAGCCTTTTGCTGCTGGGCGGCCGGGTCGCCGACTTGTTCGGCCGCAGACCGGCCTTTCTGGTGGGGCTGGCCGGTTTCGCCCTGATGTCCGCGCTGGGCGGTGCGGCGAACGGCATCGAACTGCTGATCGTCGCCCGCGCCGGGCAAGGGGTGTTCGGCGCGTTGCTCGCGCCGACCGCGCTCTCGCTGCTCAGCACGACGTTCACCGATCCCGCGGAACGGGGCAAGGCGTTCGGTGTCTTCGGGGCGATCGCCGGGGGCGGTGCCGCGATCGGGCTGCTGCTCGGCGGCGCGCTGACCCAGTACCTCGACTGGCGCTGGTGCATGTTCGTGAACATCGTCTTCGCCGCGGTCGCGTTCGCCGGTGCCGTGGCGATGCTGCGCCCGCTTCCCCGCACCGGGCGGCGGCCCAAACTGGACGTCCCCGGCACGCTGACCGCGTCGGCCGGTCTGTTCGCCCTCGTCCAAGGGTTCGCCCACGCCGAGGCCGAGCCGTGGTCGGCCGTCTCGGTGTGGGGTTTCCTGGCCGTCGGCGTGGCGTTGCTGACCCTGTTCGTCTACCTGCAGACCAGGGTGGAGCATCCGTTGCTGCCGATGCGCGTGCTGTTCGACCGGGACCGCGGCGGCTCGTTCCTGTCGGTGTTCCTGCGGGGCATCGGGATGTTCCCGGTGTTGCTGTTCCTCACCTACTACCTGCAGCGGGACCTCGGGCTCGCGCCGATCACCAGCGGCGTGGCCTTCCTGCCCATGGTCGCCACCCTGATGGCGGGTGCCGCGGCCGCGAGCGGTGTGCTGTCGAAGTTCGGCTCGCGTGCGCTGATCAGCCTCGGCATGCTCATCGCGGCGGCGGCTCTGTGCTGGCTCAGCGCGATCGACACCGTCAGCACCTACTTCAGCGGGGTGCTGTTCCCGCTGATGGTGTTCGGTCTGGGCATCGGCGTGTCGACGGCGCCCGCGATGAGCGCGGCCACGACGGGGGTGCGGGCCGGCGACGCGGGTGTCGCGTCGGCCACGGTGCACACCGCTCAGCAGACCGGCGGCTCCATCGGCACCGCGCTGGTCAGCACCCTCGTCGCCAACGCGGTGACGACGTTCCCGGGCGGCAAGGCGCCGGTGCCAGGACTGGCCGCGGAAGCCGCGGTGCACGGCTACCGCGTGGCGTTCTCCTGGTCCGCCGGGTTCTTCGCCTCCGGGGCGGTCGTCTGCAGCCTGCTGCTGCGCCCGCGCGCCCGTGACGCGTCAGGCCGCAACCGTCCACAGTGATCTCGGGTGGCCGGTGGGCGACCCGGCCCGTTTCCCGGATCTGGCTAGAGGCCGAGGCCGCGGAGCAGGATGTCGAACCCCTGCCGGAACTCCTCCGCCGGCGGGATCGACCGCGCCTGCGCCGCGGTCTCGGACAGGATCGGGAAGTCCTCGGGCGGTAGATCCGCCAGCGCGGCGGTGCCGGGCCCGGACAGGGCCCCGAAGTGCTCGACCTGCAGGGCGCCGAACACGTATCCCATGATCGCGCGGAACGCGATCGCCCGGTGCGTGCCCGTGATGCCCGCCCCGGTCAGCACCGTCAGCATCGTCTCGCCCCACCGGATCGAGCTGGGCACGCGGTGCCGGTGGATCAGCAGCAGCGGCACGACCGCGGGGTGCCGACCGACGGCGACGCGGACCCGGTCGGCCAGCACGCTCAGCCGCTTCGCCGCCGAGCCGCGCGGGACCGTGAGGTCGATCGTCTGGAGCACCAGGTCGACCACGAGCCCTTCGAGCTGGCCGCGGTCGGCCACGTAGCGGTAGAGCGACATGGTGCCCATGCCGAGCTCCTGGGCGACCGCGCGCATGGAAAGTGCTTCCAGGCCGTCGCGGTCCAGGACGGCCAGGGCGGCGGTCGCGATCTGCGCGGAGGTCAGGGAACGGCGGCGTGGCATGGCATTTGACAGCGTACAGAATACGCGCATACGGTCGTAGGCGTACACCACACGCTTACCGAAGGAGCCGCACATGCGAGAGGTCAGCCCACGCGAACTGGTCGCGGTCACCGGCGAGCGCGTCCCCGTGCCCGATCCCGCGCGCCTGGTCCACCTGCAGTTCCGGCGCTTCGCCGGCTGCCCGATCTGCAACCTCCACCTGCGCTCGATCGTCCAGCGGCACGACGAGATCAGCGCCGCGGGCATCCGCGAGGTGGTGTTCTTCCACTCGCCCGCCGACGAGCTTCGGGAGTACGACCTGCCGTTCGCGGTCGTCGCCGATCCGGGCAAGCGGTACTACCGCGAGTTCGGGGTCGAGTCCGGGGGCCGGGCGCTGCTGCACCCGCGCACGTGGGGCGCGATCCTGCGGGGTTCCGCGTTGACGCTGCGCGGCCGGTTCCGCCCACCCGCCGCGCGTCAGGAGGGTGGCCGGCTCGGGTTGCCCGCCGACTTCCTGATCGACCCGAGCGGGCGTGTGCTGGCCGGCAAGCACGGTGGGCACGCCTACGACCAGTGGTCGGTCGACGAGCTGCTGGCCCACGCCCGGACGGCGGTGGCCGGGGTGACGCCGTGCGGCGTTCGGGTCAGGGCACCGGGGTGAGCAGCCGGTGCGGCTCCCGCAACGCGATGCTCACCCGGGTTCGCCGAGCACGGTCACACCCGGCGGTAGCCCTTTCGCCCGGCGCGGCGGCGCAGGGCGTCGGCCGTCGCTTGGTCGGCCGGCAGGAACGCTTCGAGGCGCAGTTCGGCGAGGGTGACGTCGGTGGCGGTCGCGAACGAGGTCAAGGTGGTGATCAGCCGCAGTTCCCCGTCGGCGGTGGCCAGCCGCATCGGTACGGAAAAGCCCAGGTGATCGCCGCTGACCGGAGCCTCGGGCAGGTATCCCGCGAGTTCGGCGACGAACTCGTCGAGGCGCGGGTCGGGGCTTCGCCGCGCCCGGGCGCGCAGGTTCTCCACCACATGGCGGCCCCACTGAGCCAGGTTCGCCACCCGGCGTCCCATCCCCTCCGGGTGCAGCATCAGCCGCAGCATGTTGACCTCGGGGGTGAGCAACTCCGGGGCCGCCCCTTCGGTGAACACTTCGACCGCGTCGTTGACGGCGACCACCCGGCCGTAGGGCGCGATGACCAGCGCGGGGTACGGGAGGTGGCCGTGGAGGATCTCCTCCAGCGCCTCACGCACCGGGCGCAGGGCCGCCTCGTCCAATGTGGACTCGGTGAACACCGGTGCGTACCCGGCGGCCATGAGCAGGTCGTTGCGCTCCCGCAGCGACAGGCCCAGGGACTCGGCCAGCCTGACCACGGTCGCCCGCCCCGGCCGGGACCGGCCGCTCTCGATGAAGCTCAGGTGCCGTTGCGTGGTACCCGCCAGCGCGGCCAGTTCGAGCTGGCCGGCGCGACCGGCGCCAGCGCCTCAGTTCCGCGCCGACCCCGGCGCTGTCCACTTCGGTGTCCACAGCTTCGTTCTACACGAGCCCGCAGGCGGACGATTCCCGCGCGGGAATTGCCGTCACGCCTGGCCTTCCCCGACGATTCCGCACCGGACGACAGGAGGACAGGGAATGAAGTGTTACCGCCTCGACCCGGCACACGGTCTGGCCGGGCTGACGCTGGACGAGCGGCACGTGCCGGAACCGGGCCCGGGTCAGGTGCTGGTCCGGATCCGCGCGAACTCGCTCGGCTTCCGCGATCTCATGGTCCTGGACGGCAACTACCCGCTGCCGATCTCACCCGGCGTGGTGCCCGGGTGCGAGGGCGCCGGTGAGGTCGTGGCCGTGGGGGACGGGGTCAACCGGGTGCGGCCCGGCGACCGGGTCGCGGCCACCGTGTTCCCGCGCTGGCTGGACGGCCCGTTCATCCGGGACAACGCCGCGCAGCTGGGCACGATGATCGACGGCGTGCTCACCGAGTACGCCGGTGTTCGGTGAGGACGCCGTGGTGCCCGTCCCGGCGCACCTGTCGTTCGAAGAGGCCGCCACGTTGCCGCTCGCGGCGGTGACCGCGTGGCACGCGCTCAGCGCGGGCGGCCCGCTGCGCCCGGGTTCCACGGTGCTGACGCTCGGCTCCGGCGGGGTGTCGCTGTTCGTCCTGCAGTTCGCGAAGCTGGCGGGTGCGCGGGTCATCGTGACGACGTCGAGCCCGGTCAAGGCGGAGCGGCTGCGCGCGCTGGGTGCCGACGCGGTGATCGACTACCGCGAAAATCCGCAGTGGTCGCAACAGGTTCTCGACCTGACCGGTGGCCGCGGCGCGGACCGGGTCGTGGACGCGACCGGCCCGCTGGAGCAGTCGCTGAAATCCGTCGCAGCCAGCGGGGACCTCGCCTTCGTCGGCTACTGGTTGTCCGGGGCCGAGGGCGCACGGCCCGTCGATCCCGCGGCCCTGTTCGGCGCGGGCGCGGTCCTGCATCGGATCGCCACCGGTAGCCGGGCCCATTTCACGGAGCTGACCCGCGCGGTCGAGATGCACCGGCTTCGCCCCGTGATCGATCGGGAGTTCCCGTTCGAGAAGGTTCCCGACGCCTTCGAGTACTGCGCGTCCGGCGGCGGGTTCGGCAAGATCGTGATCAGTCACAGCTGAGGACCTGGCCAGCTGTACCGTCCAGACGGTACTGTCGTCACGCGGGTGAGAACGGCGGGCCGCCGCCGGCGTCCTGGAGGTGGCGATGTCCGAGAAGTGGATCAAGCGCCTGATGTTCGGCACGGACGTCGGCTTCCTGCTGTACTGGCTGGCCAACGTCGTCCGCATCATCCCGCCCTACCCGGAACCGGTGCTCAACGCGTGGAACTGGTCCTTCCTGGGACTGGACGTGATCGCCGCGACCACCGGCCTGATGTCCCTGCGCTGGACCCGCCGTCGCCGGGCGGGCGCGACAGCGTTGCGGGCCGTCTCACTCGCCCTGACCCACGCGGCCGGGTTGCTCGCGATCAGCTTCTGGGCTCTGCGCGGCGAGTTCGACCCCGCCTGGTGGCTGCCCAACCTGTGGCTCACCCTGTTCCCCCTCGCCGCGCTGGTCCTGTCGCTGCGGGAAGGCAGCTCGGCCACGCCGGCGGCGAGCACCTGAGGCTGTACCTGTCGGACGGGGGATTTCGGCGAGGTCGTGACCAGGCGGGGCGGACAAGCCAGGTGATCCGGTCAGCCCTCGGACGTCTGCCGAGGGTGGTGGAGTAGATCTTGTGCCAGGGCCGGGCTGAGCGGACCACGTCGTCCAGGACGTGGAGGAGGAACTGGCTGGTGTTCTCCAGTCTGGCGCCGCACCCTGGCCATCATGTGCGGGAGCCCGGCCTGGATCACCAGTTCCACACTCTGCGCGTCGACCTCGTCCGTGAGCTGTGGATCACGGCCACCGGGGTCGGCCGTTCCTGGTGACGAGTTCGGGTTGAGTCCGCTGCCGGGGAGTTCGGCGGCCGGCCCGGCGAGAGTGGTGCCGCGGGCCAAGTACCCCTACCGCGCCGGGCGGCCCGCGCCCGCGTAGTCGTCGGTGCGGGTGCGGTACGTCGCGATCTGGATGGCCATGCCCTGGGTCGGCGCGTTGATCATGAGACCGTTGCCCAGGTAGAGCCCGACGTGGTGGATGCGTGTGGCCGGGTTGCCGTAGAACACCAGGTCGCCCATCTTCGGTTCGGTGACCGGCGGGACCGACCGGAACTGCGTGTCCGCCGTGCGCGGCAGGTCGATGCCCGCCGCGTCGTAGGCGGCCTTCGTCAGGCCCGAGCAGTCGAACCCGGCCGCGCCCGCGTCCGGCCCGTTGCCGCCCCACACGTACGGCAGGCCGAGCTGGTCGAGGGCGAACCGGGTGGCGCGGACCGACGGCGCGGACGCCGACGCCGGGTCCAGCGACAGCTGCGCGTACAGCTGCGCGTTGCCGAGCGCCTGCTGGCGGAACAGGTCCGAATCGCGGTACCCGGCGACCGCCTTCCACCAGCCCTGGCCGGCCTGGAGATCGGTGCTGCCCGCGCACAACGTGCGGCCCGCGGCGACCGCCGCGTCGTCGATGTCCTGGATGTCCTGGAGATCACCGTGCGCCACGGCGCGATGCCATTCGCCCTGCGTCAGCTGCATCGGACCGCTGCGCGGCTCGGTGGCCGGCTCGCCGGCGGCACCGGTCAGCGGTACCGCGCCGAGCGCTTTCGTCATCCGCCCGTCGGCGGCCAGCGAAGCGCCGCCGAACCGGCCGTGGTTCGAGCTGGCCTTGCCGATCCCGGCGAGCGTCACCCACGACAGGTGGCAGCCCGGATCCTCGTCGCGCAGTGTCAGCTCGCCCGTCGCGTACCCGATCAGCGCGCGCTCCGGGATGTCCAGCGGCCCGCTCAGGTTCGCCGCCCACTTCTCCAGCTCGCTGCGGCCCTGCTCCCGGGGAGCCTGCGCCTGCTCCGGCGCGTTCGGCTCCAGCACGGTGGGCGCGGCCGCGATCGCCGCGTTCCCGCCCGGCTGTTCGGCCGGCACCACGTCGGCAGCGGTCTGCACCGTCCGGTGTGGCGGCTCCACCAGCAGCCACCCGCAGGTCGCCACGGCGGCAACGAGGATCAGCGCGATCAGGGCACGCCCGGCGGCGGCCCGCCCCCACGATCGGAAACGCATGGTCACCCCGTTCACACTAAAAGACACCGCCCTCGGCCGTCACAGGGATCCAACGACCGGACCCCCGCCCGCGTGACGGCAGGCGAATAGGCTTCCCCCATGAACGCGATCAACACCGGGCGGCTGCGGGCCGAACTGCTCGCGCCGGAGGGTCCGTACGCGGCGCTGGACGTCGTCCCCAGCACCGGGTCCACGAACGCCGACCTGCGCAAGGCCGGTGTCGAGGGCGCGGCGGACCGCACCGTGCTGATCGCCGAGGAGCAGACTTCCGGGGTGGGCAGGCGGGCGCGGCTGTGGGCGTCGCCGCAGGGCAGTGGCGTGTACCTCAGCGTGCTGCTGCGCCCGGCCGGGGTGCCGTTCAGCGCGCTGGGTTCGCTCGCGATCGCCGCGGGGCTCGCGGTGACCGACCTGACCGCCGAACTCGGCGTGGACGCCGTGCTGAAGTGGCCCAACGACGTGCTCGCCGGACCGGATCGCGGCAAGTGCGCCGGGATCCTGTCCGAGGCGGTCGCGGGGGACGAGGTCGCCGTGGTGCTCGGCATCGGGCTCAACGTGCGCCCGCTGGGCCCGGGTGTCCAGCCGGGCGCGGGCGGGCTGGTGCCGACCTCGCTGGCCGAGCAGGGCGCGCGCACCACCGACCGCACCGACATCGCGGCGCTGCTGCTGGCCGCGCTCGCCGACCGCGAGGACCGCTGGCGAGCGGCCGGTGGTGACCTGGCGCGAGCCGGGTTGCTGGCCGACTACCGGGCCCGCTGCGAGACGCTCGGTCAGGAGGTGCGGGTGCTGATGCCGGGCGACCACACGATCATCGGCACGGCGGAGGACGTCGACGGGTCCGGCCAGCTGCAGGTGACCGGTCAGGACGGCAGGCGGCACACCGTGTTCGCCGGGGACGTCGTGCACCTGCGCCCGGTACGGTGAATCGTCGCGAGAGGAGTTCGCAGTGGCCTACCCCGACGATCTGCTCAGTGAGAACGAGCAGGTCGTAGTGCACAGCCATCCGCACGCCAAGATGCTGATCGGGCCGGTGCTCGGGTTCCTCGTGACACTGGGGGCAGCCATCTGGCTGGTCACGCTCGCCGCCGGCGCGCCCGCCCCGTGGCACGACGTGGCCCGCATCGCGATCGCCGTTGCCGCGGTCGTGCTGATCATCGCGTTCTTCGTGGTGCCGCTGATCCGCTGGCGCACCACCCACTTCATCGTCACGACCGATCGCCTCATCGTCCGCGAGGGCGTGATCAAGCGGACCGGGATCGACATCCCGATGGGCCGGATCAGCAGTGTCCAGTTCGAGCACGGTCTGGTGGACCGGATCTTCGGCTGCGGCACGCTGGTGATCGAGTCCGCTTCGGACGAGCCGCTGCGGTTCGAGGACATCCCGCGTGTCGAGCGGGTGCACACGATGATCTACCGCCAGGTCAACGACAACCCCTACGACGACTTCCCCGGCGAGCAAGGTCCGCACGCGCGTGGCCGCGGCGCCCGCTGACTTCACCCGATCCAGCGAATCGCCGAGCGCGCTCCGTGACACGAGCGCCGAAAACCGTTGGTACCGCGTGGAATTCTCTCCGCCCGGTCTCGATTGCGTCGCGTGCCCGACACACCTCGGCGCCCCGATGCGTATTTCGCCGCGATGAGGCAACCTGTTGTCGGAGGGGGAACCGGAGCGCGGCGGCGCGCGTCCGAGTCCGAGCCGACTGCTCTACTCGCGAGGAGGGGTGCCGTGACCGAGCATCGGGCGCAGGTGGAGGAACTGCTCGCCGACTACCGCCGCAGCCGGGACGATCTCGCCGCCGCGCAACGCGCGCTCGCCGCCGTCACCGCCTCGGCGACCGACGCCGATGGGCTGATCACGGCGACCGTCGGCCCGCGCGGCACCCTGACCTCGCTGACCGTCGCCGAGGGCGCGTACTGGCGCTACCGGCCGAACGAGCTGGCGCAGCAGATCGTGCGGATCACCGCCGAGGCCACCGTGCGGGCGCTCGCCCGCGCGGGGGAGGTGCTGGCGCCCGTGTTGCCGGCCGGAACCGATCCGCAGGCGCTGCTGCTCGGCACCGGTGACCTCGACGCGACCGAGATCGCCCCCGCGAAACCGCGGCCCGCGCCCGACGAGGAGAGCCTCGAGGACCACCGCTGGATGACCAGATGAGCGCCGGGTTCGAGACCGACGCCGACCGGCTCACGGTCTCCTCCGGCGACTTCGACGGCCTCGCCATCCGGGCGGCGGCGGTCGCGGAACGACTCGAACGCGCCCTCGACGGGGCCGAGCGCGCGTGGGGCACGGACGCCGTGGGGCAGGCTTTCGCGGCCGTGCACGTCAGCCGCGCCGGCGAAACCCTCGACGTGCTGCGCAACCTCGCCGGGCGGCTGTCGCGGTTCGGGCAGACCGTCGGCGAGGCCGCCGGCAGCTTCCGCGGGTCCGAAGAGGACGCGGAGCAGGCGATCACCGACACGGCGCGGGGGTAGACATGGGCATCGAGCTGCCGCGGGAACTCGCCGATCTCGCCGCCGAGACCGGTTTGTCCTGGCCCGAAGCGGACGAGGACCGGTTACGGGAACAGGCTGTGGCGTGGCGTGACGCGCATCGGGAGCTGACCGCGCTGGCCCGGGAAGCCGACGAGCACGCCGGCCGCGCGGTCGCCGCGCTGTCCGCGGACGCGGGCGAGGCCGCCGGCCACGTCTGGTCGGAGTTCGTCGATCCGGAGAAGGGTCACCTGACCGTCGCCGCGCGTGGCGCCGCCGAGGCGGCCGACCGGCTGGAGAACGCGGCCGAGCAGGTCGGCGCCGCGAAGGTGGAACTCGTGCGGCAGCTCGTCGAGGCCGCGAAGAACCGGGACGCGAGCCTCGCCGCCGCCGGGAACGGGCATCCGACCGCGATCCTCGGCGTGGACACGACTCTGCGCGGCGCGGCGGCAAACCTGGCCGTCGTGGCGGGCGGGCTGGCCGCGACGCTCGGGCCGGAGCCGGGCGGCTCGCTGGTCACCCCGCTCGTCGAGCCGAATCCGGGCGTCCGGACCCCGGACGGGCAGGGCGCGCTGCTCGGTGTGGTCACCGGTCTGGCCCCGGGACTGGTTGCGCCCGCGATCGTGCCGTCGCCCGCGGCGCTCGGCGCGGCGCCGGTGGTGTCCTCGTCCCTGCTGACCCCGCCGGTGATCCCGCCCGTGGTCCCCGAACCGGCCCTGGCCGACACCGACACCGGCCCGATCCGGCTGCCCGATCCGCCGGCACCGCCGTCCTCGCCGCAGTACGGCGGGCTGCTCGAGTCCCGCGGCTTCGACGAGGTGCCGACACCGTCCACCGGCGTCGCGAACGCCACCGTCGCCGCCGGGTTCACCGGCGCGGTCGTGCCGCCGCCTCCGGTGCCCGCCGCACAGGGGGTCCCGGCACCGGTGGGCGGGTACGGGCCGCCCGCGCAGTTCGCGCCGCCCGCCGCGGTCGTCCCCGCGCCCGCTCCACCGGTCGCGATGCCCTACGCACCAGGTCCGCCCCGGACGTACTCGCCGGACGTGCGGCCCGCTCCGGAACCGCCACCGCCGGTGGGGGCACCCCGGCAGGAGCGGGAAGCCGTCGTCGCGTTGTTCCGGGTCCACATGTTCCCGATCGGCCATCTGCCCGTCGCGACCGACAAGCCCGCGCGGCAGCTGCCGCCGCCGCCGTTCGATGTCGATTTCGCGCCGGGACTGCGGTTCCCGCCCCACGACCACCCGCGGTCGGACCTGATCCGCACCGACGACGCGCTCGCGAAGGTGGAGGCCGGGTACGGCCGGCTGCCGTCACCGCCCGCGCCGCCTCCGGCCGAGGTGCTCGCCGGGTACGACCCGCGCGGCGGGTTGCCCGAACGCGACTGGGACCGGCGGTTCCTGGCCGGGAAGCGCCGGGAGGTGCCGGAGTACGCGTGGCCACCCGGAGAGCGTTATCCCGAGGGCGGCACCGGCGAGGGCGAGCCGGAAGTGCTGACCGCGGGCACCGTGCTGGACCGGTTCGGTGATCCACGTGGCCGGGTGTTCGCGCCCGCCGACACGCCCTTGGCGCACCGGTCGCTGCCGCCGGCGGCGCGCGACGCCGGCTACCGGCGATACCGCGTGCTGCGGGAGGTGCCGGTGTGGCACACGGTGTCCGCGCCGTGGTTCGGCCAGCCCGGCGGCGGCGCCCGGTACCGCGCGATCTACTCCGCCGACGAGCTCGTCACCCTGGGATACCTGGCGGACATCACGTTCGAGGAGGGCGCTGCGCAGTGAACGTCGAGTCGATCGTGCGGTGGCTGGCAGCCATCGGGGTGCCGGGTGAGGTGATCTCGATCGGCCGCGAGGCCGACAACGCGTGGTGCCTGTTGCGGGTCGAGGAGTCCGAAGAGGGCGGCCCGGTCTGGGAGGTGTTCTGGCGCGAGCAGGGCAACCGCTACGACTGGGCACGCTTCACCAACGAGCAGGTCGCCTGCCACTACCTGTTCGGCAGGCTGGCGTGGTCGCAGGTCGCGCGCGGAGCCGTCGGATTGCTGCCGGCGCCGGCGTGACGCGACGCAGATGCGCGAGGACGACCCGGTGTCCCCGCTGGCGTTGCCGTTCGATCGCCGCCACACGGCTCAGCGGCTCAGGTGCCGCAGTGCTTCCTCGTGCAGGTGGCCGTTCGAGGACAACGCCGAACCGCCGTCGAAGCGGGCCGCGCCGGTCAGATCGCTGAACCGGCCACCGGCCTCGGTGAGGAGGATCTGCATCGGCGCGACGTCCCACGGGTTGACGATCGGCTCGGCCGCCAGGTCGATCGCGCCCTCCGCCACCAGGCAGTGCTGCCAGAAGTCGCCGAAGGCGCGCGTCTCCCAGCACGCGTCGACCAGCCCCAGGTACGCTTCGCGCGAGTGGTACTCGGTCCACGACCCCAGGTCGGTGGTCGACAGGTACCCGTCGGACAGCGCGGACACCGCCGACACGCCGATCCGCCGTTCGCCGGCCTGATCGCTCATCCACGCGCCCTCGCCCGCCGCGGCCCACCACCGGCGGCCCAGCAGCGGGGCACTCACCATGCCCACCACCGGGCGGCCGTCCTCGACCAGTGCGATCAGCGTCGCCCACACCGGGCCGCCCCGCAGGAAGTTCTTCGTGCCGTCGATCGGGTCCAGCACCCACGCCCGCCCGGACTGCCACGCCGTGCCGCCGCGCTCCTCGCCGGCCACGTTGTCGTCCGGGCGTTCCGCGGCGAGCAGTTCGCGCACGGCGTCCTCGACCGCGGTGTCCGCGTCGGTGACCGGGGTGCGGTCCGGCTTGCTGCTGACTTTCAGGTCACGGGCGCGGAACCGGGCCGTGGTGATCGAGTCCGCCGCGTCCGCGAGCTTCCCCGCGAGGATGAGATCGTCCGTGTAGCTCGCCACGCGACGATGTTTTCACGACCCCCGGTCGTAGAGTTGGCCAGGTGAGCATGGTGTTGCTGGCCGAGGACGACCCGGCGATCGCCGACCCGCTGTCGCGCGCCCTGGAACGGGAAGGCTACGACGTCGAGGTGGTCGCCGACGGCCCCGCGGTACTCGACGTCACCCTGGCCAAACGGGTCGACCTGCTCGTGCTCGACCTGGGCCTGCCCGGCATGGACGGGCTCGAGGTGTGCCGTCGGCTGCGGGCGCACGGCAGTGAGCTGCCGGTGCTGATGCTCACCGCCCGAACCGACGAGGTGGACTTCGTCGTCGGGCTCGACGCCGGTGCCGACGACTACGTGGCCAAGCCGTTCCGCCTGGCCGAGCTGCTGGCCCGCATCCGCGCGCTGTTGCGCCGCCGGGCGCCCGACGTGCTCGAGGCCGGCGGTGTGCGGATGGACCTCGGCGCCCGGATGGTGCTGGTGGACGGCCGCGAGGTGCAGCTGGCGAACAAGGAGTTCGAGCTGCTGCGGGTGCTGATGAGCCACGCCGGCCAGGTGGTCAGCCGCGACGAGATCCTCGCGGAGGTGTGGAACGACCTGGAGTCCAAGACGTCGAAGACGCTCGACATGCACATGTCGTGGCTGCGCCGGAAGTTGTCGGTGAGCAGCGACGGCAAGGGGTCGGTGATCCACCACGGCGACGGTGAGCGGCGGATCGCGACCGTGCGCGGCGTCGGCTTCCGGTTCAACACAGACTAGTGCGCCGCCGGATCCTGCTCGCCATCCTGCTCGCCGTGGCGGTCACCGCGGCGGCGCTGGGCATCCCGCTCGGCGTCACCGCGTGGAAGCTGGTGGACAGCATCTACAACGAAGACCTCGCCGGGCGCGCCGCGCAGATCGCCGCGACCCTGGACACCGAACTGGCCGACGGCGTGCTCGACCAGAACGACCTCACCCAGGTGTCGGTGGCGATCCCGCAGGGCGGTGAGCTGGTCGTGGACGTGCCGGGCCGCGGCCGCATCACCGAGGGTGCCGCGCCGGGACCGGATCCGGTCACGGCGACGGTGCAGCTGGCGCGGCAGGGGCACCTCGAGCTGTCGATCCCGTCCGGGCCGCTGCGGTCGCGGCAGACCACGGTGACGCTCGCCGTGCTGCTGCTGGTCGTGTTCTCGGTGACGATCGGGACGGTGGTGGCGACCGTGACGGCCCGGCGGCTCGCGAAGCCGCTGCGGCACGTCGCGGACCGCGCCGCGCGTCTCGGTGGTGGCGACTTCCGGCCGGACCCCAGCCGGTACGGCATCGGTGAGCTGGACATGGTGGCCGAGGCGCTGGACACGTCGGGCACCGCCCTGGCGCAGCTCGTGCAGCGGGAGCGGCAGCTGGTCGGCGACGTCTCGCACCAGCTGCGGAGCAGGCTGACGGCATTGCAATTGCGGCTGGAATCGCTGGCCGTCACCGGCGATCCGGACACCGCGGAGGACGCGCGGGCGGCGCAGGAACAGGCGGACCGGCTGTCGGAGGCGCTGGAGGAGCTGCTGGCCGCGGCACGCGCGGCCAGCGAGGTGGACACCGAGGCGCTGGAGCTGGCCGCGGAGCTGCCCGAGGTGGCCCAGGAGTGGCGCGAGCTGCTGCGGGCGGAGGGCCGCAACCTGCGGCTGCGGATCGGTGAGGGCCTGATGGCGCGGGCGACGCCCGGCCGGCTGCGGGAGGTGGTCGGCGTGCTGCTGGACAACGCGCTGCGCCACGGCGCCGGGACGGTCACGCTGGCGGCGCGGCGCGGCGAGACCGAGGGCACGGTGGTGGTCGAGGTGAGCGACACCGGTTCCGGTATCCCGGACGATCTCGCGCCGCACATCTTCGAGCGCGGCTTCTCCGGCGGTGGCTCCACCGGCGTCGGCCTGGCCCTCGCCCGGGCACTGGCGGAGGCCGACGGCGGACGGCTGGAGTTGTCGAGCCGCCGGCCCGCGGTGTTCAGCCTGTTCCTGCGCGTGCCGAACCCGGGGGACGTGCCGGAGGTGCGCTGGCCGGCGGAGCGGGTGCCGCGCTGACCGGGCTCGCGCTGACCGGGCTCGCGGCCGGGTCAGGCGTCGGTGCTGCTGCGGGTGACGTCCCGGCGGCGCTGCCCCAGATCGTCCGGGAAGACCCACTTCTTGAACCCCCAGAAGCGGAAGACCATCGCCAGCAGCATGCCGATGATCGACCCGCTGATGAAGTCCGCCGTTTCCTGCACGAACCGGGTCACGTTCGGCACCTCCAGGTGCAGGACGTACCGGGACGCGTACAGCGGAATCAGGTTCACCACCACGGCCAGACCGCTGATCACGAAGAACAGCGCGGCCTCGTGGGACCTTTCCCGGCCACCACGGGTGCGGAACGACCATTCGCGATTGAGAATGTAGGACACGATCGTCGCGATGATGACCGCGATCGCTTTCGCGGTGGTCGGCTTGTCCTCCAGCACGCCCAGTTTCAGCAGGTACCAGATACCGTTGTCGACGACGAACGTGGTGCCGCCGACGATCCCGAACTTCAGCAGCTCCCGATGCTTGATCAACACCGAGCGCAATGGCTCGGGCGTGTGCGACAACACGCTTTCCACAACGGTCACTTGCGCAGTGTACGTAGTCGTCCGCCCCGGGGATCGGCTGGCGGCGGCGTAAGCCGGATTTATCCGATTCAATTCCGCGGATAGGGGACCCACGGCAGCCACCACCACGGCCGTCCGTGGTCCTTCGGCGGCGGGTGCGGTGCCGTCGCCGAGGAGCCCGTGGTTTGTGGCACCGGCGTGGTGGTCGTGGTGGTGCTGCCCGGTGTGGTCGTCGTGCTGGTCGTCGTGGTCGGTGCGGTCGTCGTCGTGCTGGTCGTCGGCGCACCCGTCGTGGTGGTCGCCGAGCCCGACGACGAGGTCACCGAGGGCGGGGTGATGGGCGGGGTCAGACCGGGTGGCGTCACCTCGCAGAACGGGAACCAGCAGTCGAAACCGACCGTGCGCGAGGCGCTCGCGGTGCCCAGCGTCGCCGACACGGTGACGGTCCGGGTCTGCTTCTCCGGCCGGTCCAGCGCGAACCACAGCCGGAGGTGCTGGCCCGGCGCGAGCGTGGTGAGGCTGGTGCAGGTGGTGGTCGGGCCGCTGGTGCACGCCGCCTGGAAGCCACCGGTGACCAGGTGCGCGTCGTCGTCGATCCGCAGGCTGACCGGTTTGGTGTTCGGGCCGTTGTTGGTGACGTCGACCGACAGCCACGCCCGCCGGTCCCACAGCTGCTCGCCGGCCCAGCCCCGGGCGTCCAGGGCCAGCTGGTCCGGTGCCTCCGACACGGCCACCGGCACGTTGACCGCGATCCGGACGTCCGCGCCGGCGTTCACCGTGCCGGTCACCTGTCCCGACGTTGCCGCGCCGGTGGCCTCGAGCAGGAACGTCAGCACCGCGGTCTCGCCCGGCTGCAGCCCGCGTGGCGTGGTGCAGGTGACCGTGCCCGCCCCGGGCGGGCAGTCGACCAGGAGCGGACCGGCCGGCGCCTGCGTCCCGAACGTGCCGGCCGCGCCGCCACCGCCGCCCGCCGGCCGCACCTGGATGCCGGGCGGCAGGTTCAGCGTCGCCGTCACCGGGTCGGACACCGAGCCACCGGTGTTGCGCACGGTGATCGGCAGGGCGACCGGGTCGCCGCCCGGCTGGAGTTCGAGGCCCGAGGACGGGCCGTCCGCGGTGATGTTCGCCGGCGCGCCGGGCGGAGGTGGCGGCGCCGGAACGGGTGCGAGCGCCGGCGGCGCGACCGGCGCGGGTGGCGGCTCGACCGCGGGCGCGGGTGGTGGCGCGGCGGGCGGCGCGGCCGGAACCGGCGGCACGGCCGGGGGCTGTGCCGGCGCGACCACCGGCGGCGGTGCCGGAACGGAGGCGGCGGCCGGGATCTCCTGGGTGCCGCCGCCCGCCGCCAGCGCGGCCGCGACGGCGGCGGCCACCGCGGTGCCGGCGACGCCCAGCCCGACGAACTGACGCGGTCCCGCGGCCGCCACCGAGGCGGCACCACCGGCGGAACCGGCCGCCGCGCCGGCGGTGGCCGCGGTCGCGGCGGTCGCCTTGCCGGCGGCGGCGAGGTAGCCCAGCGCGGCCCCGCCCAGCACGATCGGGGCGATGATCGCCCGCAGCGCACCGTTGACCTCGGCCAGCTCGGCGGCCAGGGCGCGGCAGTCCGCGCACTCGTCCAGGTGGGCTTCGACCTGGGCGCGTTCCCGTTTGGACAGGCCGTCGCGGGTCCAGGCGCCCAGCCGGTCGGCACACGCGCGGCACTTCTCGGCGGACGTCTCGACCAGGTGGACCTGCAGGTACGCCTGCCGCAGCCCCTCACGGGCCCGGTAGGCGAGCGCGGAGACGCCGTTGGGCGTCAGGCCGAGCAGCGGCGCGACCTCCGCCGGGCTCTGCTGCTCGATCTCGGTGTGCCACAGCACCGCCTGCCACCGCTCGGGCAGCGACGCGAACGCCTTGGCCGCCATGGTGCGCTCCAGGCCGGCCAGCGCGGTGTCGGAGAACGGGACCGTCAGCGCCTCGCTGCCGACCGTGGTCATGTCCTCGTTCAGGTCGACGCGCTTGTCCTTGCGGGTCTTGTCGTACGCGGTGTGCCGCAGCGCGGTGAGCAGGTAGGCGCGGAACGCGCTGTCCGGGCCCTTGCCGCCGCGCAGGGTGTCGAGCACCTTGGCGAACGCGTCGGACACCAGGTCGTCGGCTTCGGCGGCCGACCGGGCGAGCTGCCGCGCGAGGTTGTAGGCCGCGGCGACGTGCCGCTCGTAGAGGGTGCCGTACGCGGCCAGGGTGCCGGTGCGGACCTCGGTGATCAGCTCCGCGTCGCTCTTGCCCTCGAAATCGGCCGGTAGGGTGGACACCGCTCTCCTTATCCCAGTGTTGCGCGCGATCAGTGTGACTGACTGGCCCCCCCACGTCACGCGCCACCTCGCCCTATTGACCCGCACGGTGTAATTCCGTCACACCGCGCCGCTTCGATCGTCACTTCACCGGAACAGCGGTCGCGGGACGGAAGGACGGTTGCCAGTGGACGTGCCGGCCATGAGGTTGCGGCGCGAACCGGAGCCCGGCGGCGACGGATCGCTGCGTGCGTTGCGGACGCGCTGGCGGTCGGCGAGCCTGGCCGCGGGATGGCGGTTCCCCGGGGACTGGGGCCTGCCCGAGGTCGACACGGTGTGCGCGGCGCTGGTGCGCGACCGCTCGGTGGAGGTTCCGGTCGCGGGCCTGGCCCGGGCGCGTGCCGCGGCCGGGGCGGGGCTCGGGGAGACACTGCTGGACCTCGCGGCGTTGCACTCCGTGACCACCTCATCGGGTGAGGCCGCGCCGCCCGACGTGGACGCCCTGCCGTCCCGGTTGCTGCGTGTCGCGGCCCTGGCGTGGGCCGAGGTCGCGATGGACAAGCTCGCCAGCACCGAGGTGATCGACCCGCTGACCGGCCTGCCCACCGCCGCCTACCTGCGCACGCGCCTGCGTGAGCTGTACGGCCGGTCCGGCTGCCGGACCGGCGAGGACCACACGCTGCTGGTCGTCTCGGTCGACCTGTCCGGGGTGCGCGGGTGGCCCCGGATGACCGCGATGATCCTGATCGCGGAGGCCATGCGCGTGGTGTTCGACGGCGGCGAGAGCATCGCCTCGCTCGGCCCGGCCACGGTCGCCGCCGCGGTGCCCCGGGACGGCCGGATCGCGGCGAAGGCCGTCATGCTGCGACGCGAGCTGCACGAGCGCCTGTCGGTCGACGACCAGCTGGAATCCGTCGGCCCGCCGAAGATCAGGCTGGTCCGGTTGCCCGGGGCCCACGAGTCCGCGTGCCAGCTCCTCCAGCGGCTCGCGCGAACCTGACCCTTGTCGCTCCGGCGTCATGGTTTCGTGATTTCCTGGAAGGGTGACACAGTCAGTGCCCGCCGCCGGTGGCGACCCGCTCCGCGAGCCGGCGCAACCGCGCCTGGCGCTGCGGACTTCGCTCGCCCGGTTGTCGGTGCGGCCGCGTTCGATCCTGCTGCTGTCACTCGTGCCGCTGCTCGCGCTCGTCGCCGGTGTCCTCGGCTGGCTGTTGGACTGGCGGCTGGGCGTGGACAGCGCGGTCTACCGGGCCGGGGCGATCACCCTGCTCGACGGCGACCCGCTCTACGACGCCAGCACACTGGCGTCCGAGCCGTGGTGGGCGCTGCTGCCGTTCACCTACCCGCCGACCGCCGCGCTGCTGTTCGTGCCGCTGGCGGCCCTGCCGGTGCAGATCGCCTGGGGTGTGCTGACCGCGATCTCAGTGCTGGCGATGGCGCTGGTCATCCGCGTGGCGATCGGCTCGCTGCCGACACCACCCACGGTGCGGCGCTGGTGGTCCTCGCCCGCGCGGGCGACGCTGGTGTGTTCGGTGCTCATGCTCGGCCTCGAGCCGGTGTGGCGGACGGTCTTCCTCGGCCAGATCAACCTGATCCTCATGGCGATCGTGGTGCTCGACGTCCTGGTCGTCACCACGCGCGGCAGTCGCTGGGGCGGGGTGCTCGTCGGCATCGCGTCGGCGGTGAAGCTGACGCCGCTGGTGTTCGTGGCGCACCTGTTCCTCACCGGACGCCGCCGCGAAGCGGTCCGCGCGTTCGGCGTGTTCGCCGGCCTGCAGCTGCTGATGCTGGCGCTCATCCCGCGGGACACCATCCGCTACTGGACCAAGACCATCTCCGACACGGGGCGGATCGGCCCGGTGCACTGGGCGGGCAACCAGTCGCTCAACGGCCTGATGAACCGGGTCACCGACCTCGCGCCGTGGGCGTCGAAGGCGGCCCTGGGGATCGCCGCGGTGCTGGCCGTCCCGGCCGTGTGGCTCGTGCTGCGCTTCCACCGCCGCGGGCAGGCGCTGGCCGCGCTGCTGGTGACGGCGTTCTTCGGGCTGCTGGCCTCGCCGATTTCCTGGTCGCACCACTGGGTGTGGGCGGTGCCGCTGATCGTCCTGCTCGTGTCGCGGCTGCCGCAGACCACGCGCGCTGGTGCCTGGAAGCGCTGGGCGGGCATCGGTGCGGTGGCTGCGGTGTTCATCAGCTGTGTGCTGCTCGCGCTGCCCAACGGGCGCAACATCGAGCTGCACTGGAAGTTCTGGCAGAGCGTGCTGGGCAACGCCTACATCCTCACGCCGGTGGTGCTGACCGTGGTGCTGGTGACGCGCTGGGCATTGCAGCGCAGGCGGGAGAAGGTGCGTGACGACGCTGCGATCACGGGTTGAGCCGGCACTGGTCGGCGCACTCGTCCTGGGGGCGTTCGCGGTAGGGGTGATCTGCTGGCTCGGGGGCTGGCAGCTGGGCGCCGACAGCGCCGTGTACCGCGCGGGGGCGCTGACCTTCCTGCACGGTGACCAGGTCTACACGACGGAGCGGCTCACCGCGCTGCCGTCGTGGGTGTCGCTGCCGTTCACCTACCCGCCGGCCGCGGCACTGCTGTTCGTGCCGCTGGTGGCCGTACCGAGCGGTCTGACCTGGGGCTTCCTGATCGCGGCGTCGGTGCTGTCGCTGGCCGTGGTGATCCGGGTGACCGGGCGGTTCCGCGGCTGGGCGCTGGCCGGGCTGACGGTCGCGGCGCTCGTGCTGGAACCGGTGTGGAAGACGATCTTCCTCGGCCAGATCAACCTGGTGCTGCTCGCGCTGATCGTGCTCGACGTGCTGGTCCTGGCCGGCACGCGGTGGTCCGGTGTGCTCGTCGGCGTCGCGGCCGCGATCAAGCTGACGCCGCTGATCTTCGTGGCGCACCTGTTCGTCACCGGGCGGTGGCGGGACGGCCTGCGGGCGTTGGGCACCTTCGCGGGGCTGCAGATCGTGATGTTCGCGTTGATGCCCGGCGATGCGGCGCGGTACTGGTCGACGGCGGTCTTCGACCCGCACCGCGTCGGCGGCGCGTCCTGGATCTTCAACCAGTCACTGACCGGCATGATCAACCGCGCGTCGCACGAGGCGTCCTGGTCGCCCGCGCTCGCGCTCGGCATCGGCGCGGTGCTCGCGGTGCCGGCGGCGTGGCTGGTGCGACGGCTGCACCGGCGCGGCGAGACGCTCGTCGCGGTGCTGGTGACGGCGTTCCTCGGACTGCTGGTCTCGCCGGTGTCGTGGTCGCACCACTGGGTGTGGGCGGTGCCGCTGATCGTGCTGCTGGCCTCGAAGGGCCGCTGGGTGTGGGCCGGCCTGGTGACCGTGTTCTTCGCCAGCTGCATCGTGATGGTGGTGCCCAACGGCGGCGTCACCGAGTTCAGCTGGGGGCCGGAGCTGTTCGTGCCCGGCAACGCCTACGTGGTGGCCGCGGCACTGGGGATCCTCGGGCTCGCCGCGCGTGAGCTGCGTCTCCCGTCGAGCCCGCCGCTGGCCGAGCACCACCCTCGACCGAAGCCCTCCGCGTTGCGGTAACTAATCTGGAGCCGTTATGGACAAGCGCACAGGGCTCCCGATCGTCGGGATGGTGGGCGGCGGCCAGCTCGCCAGGATGACACACCAGGCCGCGATCTCGCTGGGGCAGTCGATGCGGATCCTCGCCGTCGACGCCAATGATTCGGCCGCGATGGTCGCCGGGGACGTCCAGCTCGGGCACCACACCGACCTGGACGCGCTGCGCGAGTTCGCCCGCAGCGTCGACGTGGTCACCTTCGACCACGAGCACGTACCGTGGGAACACCTGTTCGCGCTGGTCAACGAGGGTTTCACGGTGCGGCCGGGGCCGGACGCGCTGACGTTCGCGCAGAACAAGCTGGTGATGCGTGACCGGCTGTCGGCGACCGGGTTCCCGTGCCCGCCGTACGCCGAGGTGTCCGAGGTGGAGGACCTGGTCAAGTTCGGCGCGGAGCACTCCTGGCCGGTCGTGCTCAAGGCCGCGACCGGCGGCTACGACGGCCGTGGCGTGTGGATGGTCGAGTCCGAGGCCGAGGCGCGCACCCTGGTGCCCGAGCTGCTCGCGGCCGGCACCGAGCTGCTCGCCGAGCAGCGTGTCGCGATGAAGCGCGAGCTGTCCGCGCTGGTCGCGCGTTCACCGTTCGGGCAGGGCGCGGCGTGGCCGGTGGTGGAGACCGTGCAGGAGAACGGCATCAACACCGAGGTGCTGGCGCCCGCGCCGGGGCTGACCTCGGGCCAGGTGCACGAGGCGCAGGAACTGGCGCTGCGGCTGGCCGACGAGCTGAACGTGGTCGGGGTGCTGGCGGTCGAGCTGTTCGAGACCGACGGCGGTCTGCTGGTCAACGAACTGGCGATGCGCCCGCACAACTCCGGCCACTGGACCATGGACGGGTCGGCGACCTCCCAGTTCGAGCAGCACGTCCGCGCCGTCCTGGACTACCCGCTGGGCGTGACCGACCTGATCGCACCAACCGTGATGGCCAACGTGCTGGGCGCGCCGACCACCCCGGAGATGACCACGGACGAGCGGCTGCACCACCTGTTCGCCCGTTTCCCGGACGCCCGGGTGCACTTGTACGGCAAGGGCGAACGGCCCGGCCGCAAGCTCGGGCACGTCAACTTCGTCGGCGGCGACCTGCCGAACCTGCGGACCCGCGCCAAGCTGGCCGCGCACTGGCTGTCGCACGCCGAATGGCCCGACGGATACGACATCCACTGAGAGGAGCACGCGTGACCGACGTCGGCGTGATCATGGGCAGCGACTCGGACTGGCCCGTGCTCGAAGCGGCCGGGGCGGCGCTGGACGAGTTCGGCGTGTCCTACGAGGTCGGCGTGTACTCCGCGCACCGGACGCCGCAGCGGATGCTGGACTACGCGCGCACCGCGGCCGACCGCGGCATCAAGGTGATCATCGCTGGTGCCGGGGGCGCGGCGCACCTGCCCGGGATGGTCGCGTCGGCGACGGTGCTGCCGGTGATCGGCGTGCCGGTGCCGCTGAAGTACCTGGACGGGATGGACTCCCTGCTGTCGATCGTGCAGATGCCGGCCGGGGTTCCGGTCGCGACCGTGTCGATCGGCGGTGCCCGCAACGCCGGGCTGCTGGCCGTGCGGATCCTGGCCGCCCAGGACCCCGCGCTGCGCGAGAAGATGGCGGCCTTCCAGGCCGATCTCGAACAGCTCGTGCTGGACAAGGACGCGAAGCTGCGCGAGAAGGTGCAGTCCTAGCCGCGCTGTCCGGAGGGGCCGACACGCGCGGGTGAACTCCTGGTCGCCGCGTGGCCGGCCGGGTAACCGCCGATCATGGAGTTCTCGCGTCGCCGGCTGGGCCTGTTCGCCGCCTCCGCCGGGCTGGTCCGGACCGAGCCGCCGGTGACACGCGTGCCGGTCGGGCTGGTGTTGTCGCACGAGCAGTTCCCGACGTCCCGGCTGCTGGATTTCGCCCGGCAGGCCGAGGCGGCGGGTTTCGGGTTCGTCTGGGCCAGTGACCACCTGCAGCCGTGGCAGGACAACCAGGGGCACGCGATGTTCCCGTGGCTGACGCTCGCCCTGGTGGGCGAGCGCACGCGGCGGGTCACCTTTGGTTCCGGCGTGACCTGTCCCAGCTACCGGTACCACCCGGCGGAGGTGGCGCAAGCGTTTGCCTCCCTCGAGCTGCTGGCGCCCGGTCGGACGTTCCTCGGCGCGGGGACCGGTGAGGCGGTCAACGAGCAGGCCGGCACGGGACAGTACGGCCGCTACCCGGAACGGCACGACCGGCTCGTCGAGGCGATCGAGCTGATCCGGCGCCTGTGGACGGGGGAGCGGGTGACCTTCCGCGGCCGGTTCTTCGCGACCGACCAGCTCAAGCTGTACGACCTGCCGGCGAACCCGCCCCCGGTGTACGTCGCCGCGCAGGGCCCGAAGAGCGCGCGGCTGGCCGGCCGGTACGGCGACGGCTGGATCACGCAGGCCGGCGCCGCTCTCGACCCCGCGCTGCGGGACGCGTTCGCCGCGGGCGCCCGGGAGGCGGGCAAGAACCCGGACGCGATGCCGAAGTGGGCCGAGCTGTTCGCGGTGGTCGGCGACCAGCGGGAGATCGACCTGGCCGCGCGGCGGTGGCGGTTCACGGTCCGGCCGGCCGACCTGCCCAACCCGGAGGCGATCCAGCAGGCGGCCCAGTCCACATCGCTGGCCGAGGTCGCCGGCCGGTGGGTGGTCGGCACCGATCCGGCGGTGCACGTCGCGGCGGTGCGGAAGCTGCTCGACGCCGGGGTGACGCCGTTCCTGCACTTCCCGCAGGAGGACCCGGGCGCGGCCATCGAGTTCTACCGCGTCCGGGTGCTGCCCGCGCTCTAGAGCCGCTGCCGCAGCTCGCGCTTGAGGATCTTGCCGGCCGCCGAGACCGGGATCTCGTCGACGAACCTCAGCTCGCGGATCCGCTTGTAGGGCAGCACGTTGTCGTTGACCGCGGACAGGATCTCCTCCGCGGTCACGTTGTCGTCCGCGCGTACGACGAACGCCACGGGCAACTCGCCGACCTCGTCCTGCTTGCGTCCGACGACCGCCGCCGCGGCCACGCCGGGGTGCGCGATCAGCAGCTCCTCCAGCTCGCGCGGGTACACGTTGTACCCCTTGTAGAGCAGCATGTCCTTCTTCCGGTCCACAATGGACAGATAGCCGTCCTTGTCCAGCACGCCGACGTCCCCGGTGTGCAGCCACCCGTCGACCAGCACGGCCGCGGTCTCCTCGGGCCGGTCGTGGTAGCCCGCCATGACCTGCGGGCCGCGGATGCACACTTCGCCCTGCTCGCCCTCCGGCACCGGGTCCGCACCGCCCTCCAGCGGCACGATCCTGACCTCGGTGTCGAATACCGGCACGCCCACGGTGCCCTGCTTGCGCAGCCCGGACCGGAACGCCGGGTTGATGGTGGCACCCATGGTCACCTCGGTGAGCCCGTAGCCCTCGGTGATGACCGCGTCCGGGAACCGGGCGGCCAGCGCCTTGAGCATCTCGTGCGGCATCGGTGCGGCGCCGGAGCTGATCCCGCGCACCGACGACAGGTCCCGGGTGGCCAGGTCCGGGCAGGCCAGCAACGCGGCGAACAGGGCGGGCGCGCCGCCGATGGACGTCACCCGCAGCCGCTCGGCATCGGCGAGGTAGGCGACCGGGTCGAACCGGTCGTGCAGCGTGGTGGAGCCGCCGCCCATGACCGGGACGTTCAGCCCCCCGATGGTGCCCATCGCGTGGAACCACGGCGTGAGGTTGATGCCCGAGCCGGTGCCCAGCCGGGTGGGCCACTCGTCCGCGCCGCCGACCTGGTCGAGCGTGAGGTCGCCGTCCTCGTCGAGGGCCGGGACCGACCCGGTGCCCCAGCAGGCGTATTGGAGCGTGTTGACCACGACGTTGCGGTGCGGCAGGCGAACGCCCTTGGACCGGCCGGTGGTGCCGCCGGTGTAGGACAGGTGGGCGAGGTGGGTGCGGGTGTCGATGTCGAGTGCGGGGCGGGTGTCCGGCTGACCGGCGAGGAACGACTGGAACTCGACCTGGTCGCCGGCGAGGTCGTCCGGAGCGACGACGACCACCAGGCGGACCGGCGTCCGGTCGCGGACGGCGGTCAGCGCCGGTGCCACCCTGCCGAGGGTGACCACCGCGACGGCGCCCGAGTCGGCGAGCTGGTGGGCGAGGTCGGCGGGCGGCAGCAGCGGGTTCGCCGGGGTGAAGGTCGCGCCGGCGAGCAGAATCCCGTAATAGGCGATGGGGTAGGCGAGGCAGTTCGGCAGGTGGATGGCGACGGTCGCACCCGGCCCGATCCCTTGTGCCCGTAGCGCGTTGGCGAACCGGCATGCGCCCGCGTACGTCTGCGCGTACGTCAGGGAACGGTCCTGGTGGGCGAACGCGATTCGGTCCCGGTATCGCTTCGCGGCACCGGCGAGGATCGAGCCGGCGGGGACGTCGGGGTAGTCCAGCGATCGCGGGAGGTGGGGCGGCCATGACCCAGCAGTGATCGGCATCACTCCACCATAGGACGGATCTGCGGCCCAGAACACAATTGGCGCTGGTGAACGACCACTAACATGGATGGCGGACTTCTTACCCGTACGAGGAAGGTGACGCAGGTGTCGGAGACCCCGGGCCTCTACCAGCTGGCCGAGGAGCACGAGGAGCTGCGTGCCGCCGTGCGGGCGCTGGCGGAGAAGGAGATCGCGCCGTACGCCGCCGAGGTGGACGAGCAGGAGCGGTACCCGGTGGAGGCGCTCGAGGCGCTGAACGCGTCGGGGTTCAACGCGGTGCACATTCCGGAGGAGTACGAGGGTCAGGGTGCGGACGCGGTGGCGGCGTGCATCGTGATCGAGGAGGTGGCGCGGGTTGATGCGTCGGCGTCGTTGATTCCGGCGGTGAACAAGCTGGGGACGCAGCCGATCCTGTTGTCGGCGTCGGAGGAGTTGAAGAAGCTGGTTCTGCCGGAGATCGCGGCGGGGGCCACGGCGTCTTACGGGTTGTCGGAGCGGGAGGCGGGGTCGGACACGGCGTCGATGCGGACCCGGGCGCGGTTGGACGGGGACCAGTGGGTGCTCAACGGCACGAAGGCGTGGATCACCAATGCCGGGGAGTCGGCGTGGTACACGGTGATGGCGGTGACCGATCCGGAGGCGCCGAAGAAGTCGAACGGGATTTCGGCGTTCGTGGTGCACAAGGACGATCCGGGGTTCTCGGTGGGGCCGAAGGAGCGCAAGCTGGGGATCAAGGGCTCGCCGACGCGGGAGATCCATTTCGAGAACTGCACGATCCCGGCGGAGCGGATCATCGGTGAGCCGGGTACGGGGTTGAAGACGGCGCTGCGCACGCTGGATCACACCCGCCCGACGATCGGGGCGCAGGCGCTGGGTATCGCGCAGGGCGCGCTGGACGCGGCGGTGGCGTATGTGAAGGAGCGCAAGCAGTTCGGCACGGCGATCGGACAGTTCCAGGGTGTGCAGTTCATGCTCGCCGACATGGGCATGAAGATCGAGGCGGCCCGGCACCTGGTGTACGCCTCGGCCGCGGCCACCGAGCGGGGTGATGCGCGGGCGGGGTTCATGGCCTCGGCGGCCAAGGCCTACGCCAGCGACGTGGCGATGTCGGTGACCACCGACGCGGTGCAACTGTTCGGCGGCGCCGGCTACACCCGTGACTTCCCGGTGGAACGCATGATGCGTGACGCCAAGATCACCCAGATCTACGAGGGCACCAACCAGATCCAGCGCATGGTCATGGCCCGCGCCCTGCTCAAGAGCTGACCACCCCGGCCTGTCCCGGCGCGGCGCCCAGCCCGGGCGCCGCGCCTTTCTGTTCCGAAGGCACCCGAGAGCGACCCGCAGGCCGCTTAGCCGGGCAGGTCGACCGTCGTTCGCTCCGCGGCCCGGCGGTCGTCCAGCTTCGACGGATCGGGGTGGGAAATCTGCACCAGGTGGGCGCCGGCGGCCAACGGGGTCAGCAGCCCGTGCAGGACACCGTCGGGCACCTCCCACTCCACAGTGGACAAAATACGGGCACCCGGGCCGATCTTTTCCGCGCGGGACCGGGCTTCCGCCAGTACCTCGTCCACAGTGGAACCAGCCAGTGCCGGGGTGTCCCCGGGGACCGGCGTCATCGGACGGAAGTCGTCGCCGTAGGCGCGGGCCTCGTTCAGGTAGTCCAGCGCCCCCTCGACCGGCGCCCGGAGACCGCGGCCCATCGGGTCCAGCGCCACGATCGCCGTCGCCTCGGCGCCCGCTCCGGAGCCGTCCGGCGCCACGAACGCCACGCGTGCCCCCGCGGGTGACGCCACCACCTCGGCCCCGCACCACCACGCGCCCAGCAGCACACCGGCCGTCTGCCAGTGCGCGGGCAGCGCCACGGCGACCGGATCGCCCGGCTCCACGTCGAACTCCTCGACCAGCCAGTTCGCCGTCTTCGCGGCCCAGTTCGCGGTGGTCGCCACGGACAGCTCCACCCGGGTGCCCGCGGCGTCGTCGTAATGGGTGATCAGCGGTTTTCCCGGCTGCGCCAGCAGGGGGCGGAACAGCGCATCAGTCAAGGACACGGGCTTGAATGTAGCCGCCGGGCGCAGCGCGCCGGTCACGGGTGGTGGGCGCCTGCCTAGTTGACGCAGGAGACCCCCGCGGGCACCGCTTGCGCCACGCCGCCACCGGGCGCGCCACCCCCGCCCGCGCCCGCACTCCGGCCCGCCAGTCCCGCGAAGAACTGCCGGACCGCCACCGGGTCGGCCTCGACGACGCTCTGCTGACCGTCGGGGCTGCGGCCGTTGATCGTGATGACCGGGATCGTCGTGAACGTGACGTCCCCGGTGGCCAGGCCCTTGGCCTTCTCCGCGAACTGCAGCAGGTCGAAGCCCGGGTCGAGGACCAGCGACCGGTGCAGCGCGTCGGCCAGGTCACCGAGCGTGCCCGGGTTCGCCAGCACCCCGGCCGACAGCACCTGGTGCAGCGCGGAGGACAGGAACGCCTGCTGCCGCACGATCCGGTCGAGGTCGCCGCGCGGCAGGTTCTTCCGCTGCCGCACGAACGACAGCGCCGCACCGCCGGACACCGTCTGCACCCCCGCGCGGAAGTCGGCGCCGGAGTCCTTGTCCTCGGTTGCGTGGTTCAGGCACACCTGGACCCCGCCGAGCGACTCGGTGATCAGGTAGAACCCGAGCAGGTTGACCTCGGCGTAGTGGTCGATGCGCACCTGCGTGAAGTCCTGCACGGCCTGCACCAGCGCCTGCCGCCCGGCCTGGTCGGAGTCCCGCTCGATACCGGCCGCGTCGCGCCGGCCCTGGCGCCGCAGCTCGTCGGCCTTCGCCTGCTTGGCGGGCCCGTACACCGAGTTGATCTTGCCCTGGCCGCCACGCGGCACGTCGATCCAGGTGTCCCGCGGGATCGACACCGCGTACGGCTTGGCGCCGTTCTTCGGCAACCGCACGACGATGATGGTGTCGGTGTTCACGCCGCTGGTCTGCTCGGTGCGCAGCGTCTTGAGCACCTGCGGCGGCAGGGCGTTGCCCTGCATGTCGGTGCGCGCGTCCGTGCCGACCAGCAGGATGTCCTCACCGCCGTCGTCCGCGGGTGGCGCGGGCTTGTCCGCCGGCAGGTCGAGGGCGTCCGTGGTGTGCACGTTGCCCTGCACCTCGTGGTAGGTCGCCCACGCGTAGCCGGTCGTGGCCAGCGCGGCCACCGACACCAGCGCCAGCAGCGCCCTCCCGGCCGTGCGCAACGGGCGCCGCCGGGGTCGCGGCGGCGCGTCACCGGTGGCCGCCGGCCGGGGGTAGGGCGTCGGTTTCGGCACGTCGTCCATCCCCGGTTCCCCCTCCTGAGCCCCTCCGGTCCCAGGTTAAGGCACCACGGGCGTCAGTTCACGCACGGCACGTCGCCCGCCGTGATGGGCGGCGCGGCGGGGGAGGGCACCGGGTTGCTCGACGTGCTCGACGCCCTCGACGGCACGGGCGAGGTGCCCGGCCGCGGGCCGGAGCTGGACGATGTGCTGGACGGCGGTCCCGGGGTGGGTGTGGCGCTGGCCGACGTCCGGCTGCCCGAATCCGAGGTCAGCTGGTCGACGAACGCGTGCACGGCCTGCGGATCGACCCGCACCACGTCGGCGCCGCCGATCACCGCGTTGCCGACCACCGGGATCGTGTAGAACTCGATGTTCCCGCCGTTCAGGCCGCGCATCTGCGCGGCGAACTCGCTCAGGTCCCAGTTGTCCGACAGCACGACGGACTTCTTGACCGCGTTGATCACGTCGGAGAGCTTGCCGGGATTGGCCAGCACGTCCCGGGACAGCATCTTGCGCGCCAGCCCGGACAGGAACGCCTGCTGGCGGCCGATCCGGTCCAGGTCCCCGTCCGGCAGGTCGTAGCGCTGCCGGACGAACGCGAGCGCCTGCACACCTTCGACGGACTGCCGCCCGGCCGGCAGGTCGACGCCCGACTTGCGTTCCCGCACCGGCGCCTTGAGGCACACCTCGATGCCGCCGAGGGCACGGGTCACCTCGTAGAAGCTCGCCAGGTTGACCTCCGCGTAGCGGTCGATCATCCCGGGCTTGCCGATGAAGGTCTCCAGCGTGGTGATCAGGTTCTTGCGCCCGGCCACCTTGGCCTGCTTGTCGGCTTCCTTGATGTCGGCGCCGCGCTGCTGGAGCTGCTTGAACTTGTCGTTGTAGGCGTAGACGAACGCGCCGTTGAGCTTGTGCTTGCCGAACCCGCCGGCCAGCTCCACCCACGAGTCGCGGGGGAACGAGATGGCCACCGCGCGGCGGCCGTCCTGCGGGATGTGCACGAGGATCATGGTGTCGGTCTGCTTCTCGCCGTCGGCGTCCCCGGCGTGCAGCATGTCCAGCACCTCGCGCGGCAGCGGGTTGCCCTGCGCGTCGGTGCGGCTGTCCATACCGACCAGGAGGATGTCGATCGCGCCGTCGAGCGGCACCGCGTGGAGTTGCTCGTCGTCGAACACCGGCGTGGTGGACAGGCCCGAGCTGGGGTCGCCGATGAACTGCCAGCCGTACCAGGTCACGGCCAGCACGGCGACCGACACCAGCGCGACGACGAGTTTGCCGCCGCGCCGCGCGAGGACGGCGACGCCACGGCGCCGCCGCCTGGTGGACGGGACGGGCCGGGCCGGCCACATGGTCTCGTCCGTGGCCTCCAGCCGGGTGGTAACTCCTCCGGTCACACTCGATCCCTCCCAGCCCCCGACCCGAGTGAATGGCACCAGATTACTGTTTCGGAGAGTGAAGCGGCCGTGGGCTGGTCCGTGACGATCTTGAGGAGGAGAAGGCGATGCGGGTCTTGGTGACCGGGGGCGCGGGTTTCATCGGCTCGCACTACGTCCGGCAGGCGATCTCGGGGGCATACCCGTCCCTGGCCGACGCCGAGGTGGTGGTGCTCGACAAGCTCACCTACGCCGGCAACGAGGCGAACCTGGCGCCGGTTTCCGGCTCGCCACGGCTGCGGTTCGTGCGTGGCGACATCACCGACGCGCGGGTCGTGACGGAGCTGATGGCGGGCGTCGACCTGGTCGTCCACTTCGCCGCCGAGTCCCATGTGGACCGTTCGATCGTCGGCCCGGCCGACTTCGTGCTGACCAACGTGCTCGGCACGCAGACCCTGTTGCAGGCGGCGCTGGACGCCGGGGTGGGCAAGTTCGTGCACGTCTCGACCGACGAGGTCTACGGCTCGATCGAGAGCGGATCGTGGTCGGAGGATCACGTGCTGGAGCCGAATTCGCCGTACTCGGCGTCGAAGGCGTCTTCGGATCTCATCGCCCGCTCCTACTTCCGGACGCACGGACTGCCCGTGTGTGTGACCCGGTGCTCGAACAACTACGGTCCCTACCAGTTCCCGGAGAAGGTCGTACCCCTTTTCGTTACCAACTTGTTGGACGGCGGCACCGTTCCGCTGTACGGGGACGGGCTGAACGTGCGGGACTGGCTGCACGTGGACGACCACTGCCACGGCATCCAGCTGGTCGCCGAGGAGGGCCGCCCTGGCGAGATCTACAACATCGGCGGCGGCACCGAGCTGACCAACCGGGAGCTGACCGAGCGGCTGCTGGCGGCGGTGGGTGTCGGCTGGGAGCGCGTCGAGCCGGTCCCCGACCGCAAGGGGCACGACCGCCGGTACTCGGTGGACATCACCAAGATCAGCACCGAGCTGGGGTACGCGCCGAGGGTTTCCTTCGACGAGGGTCTGGCGGATACGGTGCGCTGGTACGCCGACAATCGCGCGTGGTGGGAGCCGTTGAAGCGGCGCGCCACGCTGGTGGGGAAGTGACGATGCTCAGTGTGCTCGTACCCGGCGGGACGGGTCAGCTCGGCAGTGCTCTGTCCGCGCTCGCCTCGCCGGAGGTCCAGGTGGTGGCGCCGGCGTCGGCCGAGCTGGACGTGACCAACGCCGGCGAGGTGATCGCCGCGGTCGGGACGCTCGCCGCCGGGGCCGCGGAAGCCGGGCGGCACCCGTTGGTGATCAACGCCGCCGCCTACACCGCGGTGGACGCCGCGGAGAGCGACGAGCACCGGGCGTTCGCCGTGAACGCCGACGGCGCCCGGGTCCTCGCCGCGGCGTGCTCGTCGCGCCGCGTGCCGCTGATCCACGTCTCCACGGACTACGTCTTCCCCGGTGACTCGTCCCGCCCGTACGAGCCGGAGGATCCGCTCGGGCCGCGCAGCGCGTACGGCCGGACCAAGGCCGCGGGTGAGGACGCCGTGCTGGGTTCGGGCGCGCGAGCGTGGGTGGTGCGGACCGCGTGGGTCTACGGCGCGGACGGCGCGAACTTCGTGGACACCATGCGCCGCCTGGAAGGCGAACGCGACACGCTGTCCGTTGTGGACGACCAGCGGGGTTCGCCGACGTGGTCGGCCGATCTGGCGGCGGGGCTGCTGGAGCTCGGCGGGCGGATCGCGGCGGGAGACGCACCGCAGCGACGGATCCTGCACTGCACGAACGCCGGCGAGACGACGTGGTACGGCTTCGCCAGGGCGATCTTCGAGGAGCTGGGCGCGGACCCGGCGCGGGTGAAACCGTGCGCGACCGCGGAGTTCCCGCGGCCCGCGCCGAGGCCGCCGTACTCGGTGTTGTCGAACGAGGCGTGGCGCCAGGCCGGGCTGACGCCGCTGCGCTCGTGGCGCGAGGCGCTGCACGACTACCTCGCCGCTTCGGGGCAGGAGAGCCGCACGGCGCACTGACGACCGTCTCCGCATCACCAGCCGCCGGGGCGAATGCGGTGCGCGGGGGTGGTCGGGGTCGGGGGACTAGCGCTGGGTGGCTTGCTGGTAGGCGGCCAGTGTCGTTTCCGCGGTGCGGCGCCAGGTGAAGCTCGCCGCATGGGCGCGGCGCTCGATCGACCGGGACGCGAGCGGGAGTTCCGCCACCGCCTTCCGCAACGCCGCGATCAGCGCGTCCACCTCGCCGTACGGCGCGAGGTGGGCGAAGCCCCCGGAGATTTCCCGCAGCGCGGGGATGTCCGAGCAGACCACGGGGACGTCCGAGGCCAGCGCCTCCAGCACCGGCAGCCCGAAACCCTCGTCCCGTGACGGGAGCACCAGTGCGGCCGCTCCGGCCACCACGTTGTGCAGGTCCCGTTCGGACAGGTACCCCAGCCGCCGGGTGCGCGGCGTGCCCGGTGCCGGTCCGGGGCCGGAGAACACCAGTGGTGGCAGATCGTCCGCCGCCGTGTGAGCCCGCAACAGCCAGTCCACGCCCTTGCGCGGTCCGGCGGCGCCCACGAACAACAGGTACCGCTCCGGCAGGCCCAGGCGCTCGCGCATCGGCTCGTCGGGCGGGCGTCCGGTGAACCACGCCGCGTCCACGCCCAGCGGGGTGACCACGACCTTCGCCCGATCGACATCCAGCCGGGCCGCGACCGCGTCGGCCACCGCTGCCGTGGGTGTGCAGATCACATCGGCGCGCGCGGCGCCGCGGCGGACCAGCTCGGGCAGCTCCCGGTCGCTGGGCGGCAGCTCGCCCGGCGCGTCCAGGAACGCCAGGTCGTGGATGGTCAGCACACCCGCGGCCCGCACCGCACCGGGCAGCACGAAGTTCGTGCCGTGCACCACGTCCGCGCGCCCGGCGAACAACTCGATCGGTGGGAACGTGGAGCGCAGCCACGCCTTGCGCAGCATCCGCGCGGCCACCGGCATGCCCCGGGCCTGGGCGCCGTGCGGCAGCACGTGCCGCAGGCGGCGCCAGCCGCGCAGGGTGAACGCCACCGCCCGCATGTCCACATCGGACATCGAGGCGAGCTCTTCGGCCAGGGACGCCGTGTAGCGCCCGACGCCGGTCCGGTTCCCGAGCAGGGGAGTGCCGTCCAGCAGGACCCGAAGCGCTCGCTCAGCCACGGCGGCGCGCTACCTTCCGCACCCGGCCCGCGACGCGGCGCGCCAGTTCCTTGGGGCCGCCGTCGGCGAGGTATTCCTTCACCAGAGCCAGATCGCGGCGGACCGCTTCGGCGCCGCGCACCGGCGCGGACACCGTCAGGTCCGCGGCGCCGACCAGCCGGTCGGCCGCCGGACGCGGGTCGCGGCAGAACTCCACCAGCGGCGCCAGCGCGGTCGGCCACGCGTACCGCTTCGCGACCACCTCGATCCGCGCGCGGCATCCCGCGGCGAACTCCTCGTCGTAGAGCACCCGCTCCAGCGCGTCGGCGAGGGCGTCCACGTCCTCGGCCGGCACCACCACGCCCAGCTGCTCGTCGCGGACCAGGTCGGCGAACGCGTCACCGTCCGTGGTCACGATCGGCAGCCCGGCCCACAGGTAGTCCAGAACGCGGGTGCGGAACGCGAACGTCGTCTCCACGTGCTCGAAGTGCGTGGTGACACCGCAGTTCGCGTCGAGCAGCCAGTTCTGCCGGTCGGCGAAGGGCACCCACTGCTCGTTGAAGTACACGTGCTTGTCGGTGAGCCCGAGGCGGTCCGCGAGCCGGATCGTGCGTGCGCCGATGTCCATCTCGGCGACCTCGGGGTTCGGGTGCTTCATGCCGAGGAACACCAGCTTCACGTCCGGCCGCCGCTGCCGCAACCGGTCGATCGCCTCCACCAGGGTCAGCGGGTCGAACCAGCTGTAGACGCCGCCGGCCCACAGCACGACCCGGTCGCCGTCGTCGAGGTCCAGGGTGTCCCGCAGGCCCGGCCCGGTGCGCACCGGGGGTTCGGGCGACAGGCCGAACGGGACGACCGAGAGCAGCGACTGGGTGGTCGGGTCGGCGTCGTAGAGCCGCGGCGAGAGGCGGCCGAGCGCGGCCAGGTGTCCCAGCCAGAACAACCGCTGCCGCTCCGACGCGCACAGGAAGAAGTCGCCGCGCAGCAGTTGCGCGTCCAGCACCCGGGTCACCCCGGCCAGGTCGGCGGCGCGCCGGTCGTCGGGCGCGCTCTTGCCCTGCTCCAGCAGCTCCAGGTGCATCGGGTCGTAGAGGTCGCAGACCACGATCTTGTTCGAGTCCCGGGCCTTGAGCGCGGGCGCCATCTCCAGCACGTGACCCTGCAGGATCACGATGTCGGCCCACTCGACCGGCTCGGTCAGGTCGCGCTTGCCGGCGGCGCCGACCGGGAACGGCGCGGGCGGCGGCGCGGCCAGCGGGTTGACCGTGACCAGGCGCACGTCGTGCTCGGCGGACAGCACCGAGGCGATGTTCCACGCGCGGATCGCCGGCCCCGCCATGCGTTCGGTGATCGCGTCGCCGGTGATCACCAGGACCTTCCGGCGCTGCCCGAACACGCCCTCGATGCCGAAGGCGCCGGCCAGGATGTCGTGCGCGGCCAGGTAGCGCGGCAGCGGGTAGGCCGGCTCCAGCGCCTTGCGCATCAGCGGGACCAGGTCGGCGTCGGTGCGAACGCGGGCGGCCTGCTCGGTCGCCCGCGACCCGGCCAGCGACGGCAGCAGCTCGACGAACTGGTCGATCGCCAGCACCCCGGCCAGCGTGGTGCGCGGGATCGGCACCGGCGCGGTCTCGATCGCTCCGCCGCCGGCGAGGTCCAGCTGCGTGGGATCGAGCTCGCCGCGGGCGGTCGCGCGCCGCACGGCCAGCGCCAGCGCGGCGGGCAGCACCTTCGCCAGGGTCTCGTCCGACAGGTTCTTGTAGAGGGCGGCGAGTGCGTTGCGCTCCAGCAGGAACGTCTCCCGGCCGGTCTCCGGGACGTCCACTTCGGACATCGTGCCGTGGTGGCGGTGGTAGGCCACCGATTCCGGCACGTACCGCACGCGCCAGCCGCGCAGGTTCAGCCGCCAGCCCAGGTCCACGTCCTCGTAGAACATGAAGAAGCGCTCGTCGAACCCGCCCAGCGCCCGGAACACCTCGGTCCGCACGAACATCGCGGACCCGGTGGCGAACAGCACGTCCTTGGCGACCTCGTGCTCGCCACGGGGGACGTCGGCCAGCGCGCCACCGGCGTGCCGCTTGTAGCCCATGCCGAACCAGGTCAGGCCGGCGTCCACGAAGTCCACCCCGGTGCCGTCCCAGTCCAGGACCTTGCTGGCCACGGCCGCGACCGTGGGGTCGGCGCGCAGCACGTCGACGGCGGCCTTCGCCCACGCGGGATCCGGGCGGGCGTCGTTGTTCAGGAAGGCGAGGACGGAGCCGCGGGCGTGCCGGGCGCCGAGGTTGCAGCCGCCGGCGAAGCCGGTGTTGGCGGGCGACTCGATCACGCGTGCGTCACCCGCGGCGGCCGTGATCCGGGCGACGTCGTCCCCGCCCGAGGCGTTGTCGACCACCAGTACTTCCAGGTCCGGGTAGTCGAGGTCCTCGCGCAGGGCGCGCAGGCAGGCGATCGTGTGCTCCGCACCCCGGTAGTTCACCAAGATCACCGAGACCAGCGGCAGTGGTGTGTCCCCCTGGACCAACGCCCGACCTCCGTACTCGCCGACTGTGCGCAGAGACTATCGGGAGGTCCAGGCCGCCCAGACCGCGCCTCGGCGGACCGTCGAGCGGCGTGTGATCGACTTCCGCGCGGCGATCGTGGCCGGTAGCCGGAGGACCACGGCACCGAGGACGCGGCAGCGCAGGCCGGGGCGGAAATTGGGCGCGTCCGGCACGTTCCGGCGCAGCGGCAGCGTGGCGGTGATCGCCGCGAACCGGGCCAGCTCGCGCGCGGCGACCACTCCTGGGGCGCACCGCAGGAGCGTCAGCAGGCGGTTGCGCTCGTTCCACCGGTGGAAGGTCACCGATCCCAGTCCGGTGCTGGCACCGTGGCGGTGGGTGACGCGAGCGGTGGGGACCGTCACGATGGTGTGGCCGGCGAGCCGCAGCCGCCAGGCGGTGTCGGTGTCCTCGTAGTAGCAGAAATAGCTCGCCGGCACGCCGCCCACTTCGCGCAGGGCGGCGGTGCGGATCAACGCGGCGCCGCCGCAGAAGCCGAACACCGGGCCGGTCGTCACGTCCCGTCCGTGGCCGTCCGGGGTCAGGCCGACACCGAGGGACTGGACCCCTCCGCCGGGGTGTTCGAGGCGCGCGGAGGCGGCGGCCGCATCGCCCAGGTTGTCCTCCAGCTCGGCGAGCCAGCCGGGCGCCGGGGTCGCGTCGTCGTTGAGCCACACCATGAACTCGGTGTCCACTTCGGACAGGGCGCGGGCCATGGCCCCGGCGTACCCGACGTTGCGGGGCAGCCGGATCACCTCGGGTGCGCTGGGATGTGCGGCCAGGAGGTGTGCGGTGCCGTCGTCGGAGGCGTTGTCGATCACCAGCAGCCGGTGCGGCCGGGTCTGCGCGGCGACGGCGTCCAGGCAGGCGGTGATGTGGTCGTGGCCGCGCCAGGTGACCACCACGACGGTGCTGCGGATCGGCACGCGGGAAGAATACGGGCCGTGCCGGAACTCGTGGTCATCGCCGAGCAGCTGCTCGCACCCGTGCCCGGTGGGACGGGCCGCTACACCGCCGAGCTGCTGCGCGCCCTGACCTCGACCGCGCCGGGCGGGTGGACGGTGTCGAGCGTCACCGCGCGGCATCCGGACGGCCTGCCCGGCGCGCGGATGCTGCCGTTGCCGCCGCGGGTGCTGGCCGCCGCGTGGCAGGCGGGGTTGCCGTACTGGCCGGGCGGGGACGCCGTGCACGCGCCCACGCCACTGGCCCCGCCGCGCGCGCCGCACGGGCGGACGTTGTCGGTCACCGTGCACGACACGGTGCCGTGGACGCACCCGCAGACGCTCACGCCGCGCGGCGTGCGCTGGCACCGCTCCATGATCGCGCGCGTGGCACGGCGGGCCGACGGCCTGGTCGTCCCGACGCGCGCGGTGGCCGACGACCTCGCCACGCGAGTGCCGGTGCCGGTGCCGGTGACCGTGGCCGGGCACGGGGTCGCGGAGGTGTTCACCCGGGCGGATCTCCCCGGAGTGGATGTACCGGACCGGTACGTCCTGGCGATCGGCACGATCGAACCACGCAAGGGGATCGACGTCCTGATCTCCGCGATGGTGCGGGTCGGCGTGCCGCTGGTGCTGGCCGGGCAGCCGGGCTGGGGTGGTCTGGACCCCCGCGCGATGGCCGGGGACCGGGTCGACGTGCGGGTTCTGGGGCGGCTGGACGACGCCCGCCTGGCGGCGGTGCTGCGCCGGGCGTCCGTGCTGGCCGCGCCGAGCCTGGCGGAGGGATTCGGGTTGCCGGTGCTGGAGGCGATGGCGGCCGGCGTGCCGGTGGTGCACTCGGACGCTCCGGCGCTGGCCGAGGTGGCCGGCGGAGCGGGCGTGCGGGTCCCGCGCGGGGATTCCGAGGCGCTGGCCACGGCGTTGCGCGAGGTGCTGTCCTCCCCCCAGCGGGCGGCTGACCTGGCGGATCGGGGCCGCGCCCGGGCGCGCGAATTCTCCTGGGAGCGGGCGGCGCGCGCCGTCTGGGCGGTGCACGAGCGTGCCACTTCGTGAGTTCCTCATCGCCCGGTTGCCGCGCCGCCGTACCCTGCACGAGTGGGAAGAGGCGAACCCGGCGTCCTGATCGACGCCACGGCCGTACCCGCGGACCGGGGCGGGGTCGGCCGCTACGTGGACTCGCTGGTGGCGGCGCTGGACGCCGATGGGGCACCCGTCACCGTGGTGTGCCAGCCGCGGGACTTCCGGCTCTTCGGCCGGCTCGCGCCGCGCTCGCGGGTCGTCCCCGCGGTCCAGTCCACCGCGACCCGCACCGGGCGGCTGATCTGGGAGCAGACCACGCTGCCGTCCCTGGCGCGACGGCTCGGTGCGGATGTCGTCCATTCGCCGCACTACACGATGCCGCTCGCCGGGCCGTCCGCGTCGGTGGTCACCCTGCACGACGCGACCTTCTTCACCGACGCGGTGCTGCATTCGTCGGTGAAGGCGCGGTTCTTCCGCGGGTGGACACGTACGGCGTTGCAGCGCGCCACGTTGTGCGTGGTGCCGTCGCGGGCGACCGCGTCGGAGCTGGCCCGTGTGGCGCGGCCGCGGCGGCTGGAGATCATCGAGCACGGGGTCGACGTCGAGCGGTTCCACCCGCCGGCCCCGGAAGAGGTGCATGCGGCGCGGGTGGCGATCGGCCTGGAGCGAACGCCGTACGTGGCGTTCCTGGGTGCGCTGGAGCCGCGCAAGAACGTGCCGGCGCTGATCCGCGGCTTCGTCAAGGCGGTGGAGAACCGTCCCGACCCGCCCGCGCTGGTGCTGGCCGGGCAGCCGGGCTGGGACACGCAGGTGGAGAACGCCCTGGCGGCGGCGCCGTTGCGGCTGCGGGTGATCCGCGCGGGGTACCTGCCGTTCGACACGCTGGCCGGGTTCCTCGGCGGGGCGGAGCTGGTGGCCTACCCGAGCCTCGGCGAGGGCTTCGGGCTTCCGGTGCTGGAGGCGATGGCCTGCGGTGCGTGCGTGCTCACCACCCGGCGCCTGTCGCTGCCCGAGGTCGGCGGCGACGCGGTCGCCTACTGCGGTGTCGGCCCCGGCGACGTGGCCGCGGCGCTCGGCGAGCTGCTCGACGACCCGGCGCGGCGCGCGTTCCTGGCCGCGGCCGCCCAGCGGCGCGCGAAGGAGTTCTCCTGGTCCACGAGCGCCGAGAAGCACCGCGAGGCGTACGCCAGGGCGTGGCACCTGCGCCAGCGCGAGCGGTAGTCGTTGGACGCTGTTCGGGCGGCTGGGGTATAGTGGCTCCTGCGAGGCCCCCGTAGGGCCGAGAAGTGAGCCCGTGACGCGTCCGGACGGTCGTCTCACGGGCTTCGCGCTGTCTAGAGGTCGACGACCTTCCGCACGATCGGCAGGACCCGGCGGCGCCAGTCCCCTCCGGCGCCGTAGCACCACGCGACAGCATCCGGAATCCAGAGCAGCGGCGTGCCGGCCGACTTCAGGTGCTCGTAGGTGACATTCGTGTCCGCCGGTCGCCGCCCCAGTGCCTGGTAGATCGTCGTCAGGTCGCGGATGTCCCGATGACTCCGGCTGTCCAGCGCGAGGCGATTCGCCCGCAGCTCCAGGAGGTCGTGCACTGCCTGCTCGAGACAGCGTTGCCGGTCCTGCTCCTCGGTCTTCCGCGTCCGCGTGGTGACGTACATCGTCACCGACGCCTCGATCCCGCCGATGCGGTCGGCGAGCAGCCCGCGCCGCGGCGGCTTTTCCTACTTGAAGTGCAACTCGCGCTGTCCGGGCAGCAGGAGACGGGCCAGCTGTTTGCGCGCGGGCACGAGCTGGGCCGGGTCGAGCACGGCGACGCACAGGATGTAGCGGCTGTCGCGAATCGACTCGTCGATGAAGGCGTGTACCGACACCGAGCCATTCTCCCGGTGCGTGCACGTCCGGTTGCGCGCGGTAGCGGATTGCCGCGGTTCACCGTCGAGGGGTGCCTGTCCCCGTGCGGTGCGTAGCCGGGGCACAATGGCGCCCGTGACCGAGCCGAGCCGTTATGGCGACGGGGTCGCCGTGGTTGTCGTGACGTACTTCCCCGGTGAGGACCTCGACCGCTTCCTCGACAGCCTGGAGAAGGCGACCACCCGCGACGTGCACGTGGTGGTCGCCGACAACGACTCGACCGACGACGCCCTCGACCGGGCCGAGCAGCGGAACAACACCCACGTCCTGCGCATCGGCCAGAACCTCGGCTACGGTGGCGGCGCCAACCGCGGGGTGGCCACGCTCGACGACCGCTACGGCTGGATCGTCATCGCCAACCCGGACCTGGAATGGGAACCCGGCTCGCTCGACATCCTCCTCGACGCGGCGCGGCGCTGGCCGCGCGGTGGCGCGTTCGGGCCGCTCATCCGGGACCCGGACGGCACCGTCTACCCGAGCGCCCGGCTGCTGCCCTCGCTCGGGCGCGGCATCGGTCACGCGGTGTTCGGCAAGGTCTGGCCCGCCAACCCGTGGACCCGCGCCTACCGGCAGGAACGCGGCGCGCCGGTGGAACGCACGTCCGGCTGGTTGTCCGGCTCGTGCCAGCTCATCCGGCGGGAGGCGTGGGACTCGGTCCGCGGTTTCGACACGCGCTACTTCATGTACTTCGAGGACGTCGACCTCGGCGACCGCATCGGCCGCGCCGGCTGGCACAACGTGTACGTGCCCTCGGCCGCGGTGACGCACATCGGCGGCAAGGCCACGTCCCGCGCGCCGAAGAAGATGCTGGCGGCGCACCACGAAAGCGCTTACCGCTACCTCGCGGACCGGCACCGGGGCCCGGCCTGGAAGCCGGTGCTGGCCGTGGTGCGGCTGGGTCTGAAGCTGCGCCTGAAGTTCGAGACCCGCGGCGCCTAGGGCGTCGTGGCCTGAGCCCGGCCCGGCGGTGTTACAGCCCGTCCAGCCTGCGCGCGAAGTCGGAGGTGCCGCTCTGCGTCTTGGTGGTCGGCACGAGGCCCTCGACCTCTTCCTCCGGCGGCACCGGCCGGAGGAAGACGCGGGTGTCCGGCTTCGCGGCGGTGAGGGTGCCCTGCACCGACTCGATCACCGACGCCGGCACGACGGCGGTCGTATCCGGGTCCTCCTCGTCGATCTTCGCGACGACGCTCCGGGGGATCTGCTGGGTGGTCGACGCGTCCATCGGCGAGGTCGCGGCGTCCGGAGTCACGACGAACGCGCCCCGGGACTGTGCTCTGGCCAGCAGAGCATCCGCTCGATCGCGGGGGTCCATCCGCTAGGCCTCCCGGCTCGACGTGGGCCCTCTCCGAACGGGGCCCTCCGTGTGCTGTCTAGGGTAGGCCCTCGGGGCCGTCGCCGTCATCGTTTCCCGCGGTTTGTCGCCCGCCGGTGCGTGATAATGGGAAGGATCTTGACGTGACATCGGAACTTGATGTCGATGCCGTTGTTCTCGTGGGCGGCAAGGGGACGCGCCTGCGGCCGTTGACCCTGTCCGCCCCGAAACCGATGCTGCCCACCGCGGGCGTGCCGTTCCTGACGCACCTGTTGTCGCGCGTTCGCGCGGCCGGGATCCGGCACGTCGTGCTCGGCACGTCGTACCGCGCCGAGGTGTTCGAGGAGCACTTCGGCGACGGCGCCGCGCTGGGGCTGGAGCTGGAGTACGTGGTCGAGGACGAGCCGCTGGACACCGGCGGCGCGATCCGCAACGTCGCGGACCACCTGCGCGCCGATCACGCGGTGATCTTCAACGGCGACATCCTCTCCGGAGCCGATCTGCGGGCTCTGGTCCAGACCCATTTCGACACGGACGCCGACGTGACCCTCCACCTCCAGCGCGTCGAGGACCCGAGCCGGTTCGGCTCGGTGCCCACCGACGCCGAGGGCCGGGTCACCGCGTTCCTGGAGAAGACCCCGAACCCGCCGACCGATCAGATCAACGCCGGCTGCTACGTCTTCCGGCGCCCGGTGCTGGAGTCGATCCCGGCCGGCCGTCGCGTGTCGGTCGAGCGCGAGACGTTCCCGGGCCTGCTGGCGGAGGGCGCGCACCTGCACGGGTTCGTCGACGCCTCCTACTGGCTCGACGTGGGCACGCCCGAGGCGTTCGTGCGCGGCAGCGCGGACCTGGTGCGCGGGCTCGCCCCGACCTCGGCGCTGCCCGGTCCGGCGGGAGCGGCCCTGGTCCTGGAGGGCGCGAACGTCGCCGCGGACGCGTCCGTCACCGGCGGGTCGACGGTCGGCAGCGGGGCGCAGGTGGCCGCCGGCGCGCGGATCGCCGGGTCGGTGCTGTTCGACGGGGTGTCCGTGGCGGAGAATGCGGTTGTGGAGAACTCCGTGCTCGGGGTGGGTGCGCGTGTCGGCAAGGGCGCGGTGCTCAAGGGCGTCGTCGTCGGGGACGGCGCGGTCGTCGGCGCCGGGTGCGAGCTGCTCGACGGCGCCCGCGTGTGGCCGGACGTGACCCTGCCCGACGGTTCGATCCGGTTCTCCAGCGACGCCTGATGCGGTACCGCCCGCCGTTCCCCCTCGACCTCGACGCGGTCCTCCGGCCGCACCGGCGGGGCAAGGGCGACCCGTGCCTGCGCGCGGACGAGGCGGGCACGACGTGGCTGACCGGCAACACGCCGGACGGCCCCGGCACGCTGGCGCTGCGCCGGTACGCGGACGGCGAGATCGAGGCCGCGGCCTGGGGACCGGGAGCGGACCGGCTGCTGGACGGCGTGCCGGCGCTGGTCGGCGCCGGGGACGACGACAGCGGGTTCGTCTCGCACCACGACCGGATCGCCCAGGTGCGGCGCCGGATGCCGGGGCTGCGCCTGGGGGCGAGCGGCCGGGTGTGGGACGCGCTGCTGCCCGCGGTCCTGGAGCAGAAGGTCACCGGCTACGAGGCGCGCCGGTCGTGGCGGGAGCTGTGCCGCTGGTTCGGCGAGCCGGCGCCCGGCCCCGCCCCGGCGGGCATGCGGGTGCCGCCGGCACCGGAGGCGGTCCTGTCCATTCCGGACTGGACCTGGCATCGCGCCGGGGTGGACCTGGCGCGGCGCAAGGCGCTGATCTTCGCCGCGCAGGTGGCGCACCGGCTGGAGCGTGCCGCGACGCTGCGTGGCGCGGAGGGCCGGGCCTGGCTGCGCAAGGTGCCGGGCATCGGGGTGTGGACCGCGGCGGAGGTGGCGCAGCGCGCGTGGGGCGACCCGGACGCGGTCAGCTTCGGCGACGTCCACATCCCGGCGGTGGTCGGTTACGCGCTGCTCGGTGAGCCGCTGGACGACGAGGGCATGGCCGAAGTCCTGGCGCCCTACGCGCCGCAGCGCCAGCGCGCCGTGCGGTACCTGGAGGCGGCGGGCTTCTCCCGCCCGCGCTTCGGGCCGCGGTTCTCGCCGCGGGACTACCGCGCGATCTGACGCCCGCGCGGTCAGCGGGTGTGGTTCAGTGCGGCGCGGGCGATCTGCAGCGCTTCGTCCGGGGACAGGCCGAGTGCGCGGGTCACGGCGGCGTAGCTCTCCGCCGCTTCGCGGGCGCGGGCGCGTGACTCGTCGCCGGCGGCGGCCACGAAGGAACCGGCCCGGCCGCGGGTCTCGATCAGGCCCGCGTCCTCCAGCTCCCGGTACGCGCGCGCGATCGTGTTCGGCGCGATGCCCAGTTCCCCGGCCAGCCCCCGCACCGTCGGCAGCTTCGTGCCCACCGCCAGCGTCCCGTCGTTGATCCGCCGCGCCAGTCCGGACCGGACCTGCTCGAACGGCGGCACCCCGGACGACGGGTCGACCGGCACGATCATGCGCACGCCGCCGCGATCAGCTCCGTCAGATCCGCCTCCGACCCGGGCGGCAGCGCGGCCAGCGGCCACCAGCGCAGGTCGTCGGACTCCGCGCTGCGCACCGGTGCCGCACCGTCCGGTGCGGTCACCACGTACCGCACGTCGAAGTGCCGCGTCGGCACCCCGAGCGAGCAGGTCACCGGGTGCACGTCGAGGTGCACGGGCTCAGCCGAGATGGTCAGCCCGCTCAGCCCGGACTCCTCCGACGCCTCGCGCAGCGCCGCCGCCGACAGCGAAGCATCCGATTCCTCGCAGTGCCCGCCCAGCTGCACCCACCGCCCGACCCGCGGGTGCAGGGTCAGCAGCACGTGCGTACGCGACTGGTCGAGCACCACCGCCGAGGCCGTGATGTGCCCGGCCGCGCACGCCCGGCGGCACGCGTCCTCCCGCGCGGCGAGGAAACCGAGGAACGCGTGCCGCAGCGCCTCCTGCCCGCTGGTCCCCGCCGGCCACTTCGTCAGCGTCGCCACGGCGTCCGCGTGCAGGCTCACAGCTCCACCAGTCCGTCGGTCCTCGGCTCGCGCGGCAAGGCGGCCGCATCCGGATGTCCGATGGCCACCGCGCCCAGCGGCTGCCACGACGGCTCCAGCCCCAGCACCTCGCGCACCACGTCCGCGGCGAAGATCGTCGACCCGATCCAGCAGGATCCCAGGTCCTCGGCCGCCAGCGCCACGAGCAGCCCCTGCACCGCGGCACCCCCGGCGACGGTGAACATCGTCCGCTCGCAGGCGTTGCGCCGCTCGTCCGGATACGTGTGCATGCCGTCGGGCACCAGGAACGGGATCACCACCTCCGGCGCGTCGAACAGGATGTCGCCGCGCGCGATCCGCTTCGCGATCTGCTCCTCGGTGAACGCGTCGCGCGACAGGTCGGCCCGCCAGGCGGCGCGCATCGCCTCCAGCAGCTTCGTGCGCAGCCCGCGGTCGCGCAGCCAGACGAACCGCACCGGCCGCGTGTGGTGCGGCGCGGGCGCGGTCAGCCCGGCGCCGATCGCGCGGCGCACCGCCTCCGGGTCGACCGGCTCGCCGGTGAACGAGCGCACCGACCGGCGCACCAGCACCGCCTCGCGCCGGCCCTGCGCGATCGCCTCCCGCGTGCCGAGCGAGAACATGTCCTCTTCGGACGGTCGCACCAGCTTGCGCGCGGTGGACCCGTCGTCGGTCAGCTCCAGCCCGCGTACCACCGCGACCGGGGTGGCGGTCAGCTTGCCCTTCACCAGGTCCGCGGCCGCCGCGATCTCGTCCGCCACCGCGATCTCGGTGACCTGCAGCTCGTTGCCCTGGGCGTCGACCTCGCCCTCGTAGGAGTGCAGCACCCGGATGCCGCTGGCGCCGATGGCGTTGTCGGTCTGCCCGACCCGCCACGCCCGGCCCATCGTGTCGGTGACCACGACCGCGATCTCCACGCCGAGCCGCTCGCGCAGCCCGTTGCGCAGCGCCAGCGCGGAGGCGTCCGGGTCGGCCGGCAGCAGCGCGATCTCGTCGCCCTCCACATTGGACGCATCCACCCCGGACGCGGCCTGGACGATGCCGATGCGGTTCTGCGTGATCAGCGTCCGGTTGAACCGCGCGAGCACCCGCACCGCCTCGCGCTCGACCAGCTCGCGCCGGGCCGCGTCGCGCGCCTCCGGATCGGCGGGCACGCGAACCAGCTGTCCCTCGATCTTGGACACGACCTTGCTGGTGACCACGACGACGTCACCGGAGCGCAGCCACGGCGCGGCGGACGCGATCGCGCCCGTCAGGTCGTCGCCGGGACGGAACTCCGGCAGCCCTTCCACCGGCAGGATCTCCAGCCGTCGGGTGGAGTGGTCAGTCAACGTCGACCCCCGCGAGTTCCAGGGCCGCAGCGGCCATGGCGGCGGTGGCGTCCACATCGGACATCAACAGTGGCACGGCGCGCACCGCGACGCCCGGCACGTGCACGGTTTCGCCCTCCGCGACGAGCCAGCCGTCGAGCAGCCCGTCCTCCGAGGTCTGCCGCGATCCGTAGTGGATGCCGACCGCCTCCGCCGATGTCTCCACCCCGATCGCGGTCAGGCACGCGTCGGCCATGCCGCGCACCGGCTTGCCGCTGATGATCGGGGACACGCCGACCACGCCGGCGTCGGTCTTGCGCAGCGCCTCCTTGACGCCGGGCACGGCCAGCACCGTCCCGACCGAGACGACCGGATTGGACGGTGCGAACAGGACCGCGTCGGCCTCGGCGAACGCGTCCAGCACGCCCGGTGCCGGCTTGGCCTCCTCGACGCCGACCGGCACGATCGAATGCGCCGGGGGTTCCGCGCGGTAGCGCACCCACCATTCCTGGAAGTGGATCGCCTTGCGGTTGCCGGGCTCGTCCGGGTCGTCGATGACGACGTGGGTCTCGACCCGGTCGTCGGTCATCGGCAGCAGCCGCACGCCCGGCTGCCACCGGTCGCACAGCGCCTCGGTGACCGCGGACAACGGGTAGCCGGCGCGCAGCATGCGGCTGCGGATCAAGTGGGTGGCGATGTCCTTGTCGCCGAGGCCGAACCAGGTCGGCTCGGCGCCGTAGGCGGCCAGCTCCTCCTTCACCACCCAGGTCTCGCCCTGGTGGCCCCAGCCACGCTCGGTGTCGATGCCACCGCCGAGCGTGTACATGCAGGTGTCCAGGTCCGGACTGATGCGCAGACCGTGCATCCACACGTCGTCACCGGTGTTCACCACCGCGGTGATCTCGTGCGGTGACTCGCCAGGGCCGATCGGGGGCAGGCCCAGCGCCGCTTTGACTCCGAGCAGGAAGCGGGCGCCGCCCACCCCGCCGACAACTACGACAACCTTCACAGCGAGCGATCCTCGCACGCCCGGGGGCGGGGGACCCAGTACCGGTACTCGTGGTGCTCGGTGAACCCGAGCCGCCGGTACAACGCGAGCGCCGCGTGGTTGCCGGCCGCGACCTGCAGCACCGTCCGCCGCGCGCCGCGGCGTGCCGCCCACGCCCCGCACGCGGCCATCAGCGCCGAGCCGAGGCCACGGCGGCGGTGCCGGGACCGGACCTCGAGCCGGGCGAGGTGCAGGACGTCGCCGGCGACGGCCGCGCGCACCACGCCCGCGGTGACGCCGGTCACTTCCGCGACCCCGTAGCCGACCTCGCCGGTGGTCAGCACGTGCCGCTCGGCCGCGGTGGGCTCGGGCCGTCCGACAGTCAGTTCCCACCACCCGGCCGTCGGGGACGCGAGCACCGTGGCGCCCCCGGCACCCTCGGCGCCGGTGCCCAGCGGACCGGTGAGCACCGACACGCGGTGCCCGGCCACGTGGCCGGTGTTCGGCACCCAGCCCGCCGCTTCGATCGCGCGCTCGTTCGCGCTGCCCACGACCGCGTGCAGGACCGGCGGAATGTCGTGGGCGTGGGCGAAGTCACACACCTCCCGCAGGGCGCTCGCGATCGGCATCCCGGGATCGCCGACCGCCAGCGCGCTGTTGGCCCGGCCGGTGAACCCGCCCGCGGCGCGAAGCCGCCAGTCACCGATCTTGTCCACGGTCACTGCGGGCCAGGCGTCGGCACAGCGCAGCTCGAGCTCCTCGAAGGCGTCCACGGCTCCCATTGTGCTCGCCGGCCGCCGGATTAAGGGTGGCCTCACTGTGGAAGGCCACCACGTCTGCGCGTAATGTCCAGCATGAGTAGTGGATCCTTTGACCTAGCAGGAGACCGCAGTGACGTACGTGATCGCCGAGCCCTGCGTCGACGTGCTCGACAAGGCGTGCATCGACGAGTGCCCTGTCGACTGCATCTACGAGGGCGACCGCATGCTCTACATCCACCCCGACGAGTGCGTGGACTGCGGCGCCTGCGAGCCGGTGTGCCCGGTCGAGGCGATCTACTACGAGGACGACGTGCCGGACGAGTGGGCCGAGTACACCAAGGCCAACGTCGACTTCTTCGACAGCCTGGGCTCGCCCGGCGGCGCCTCCAAGGTCGGCAAGACCAGCAACGATCCCCAGTGGATCAAGGACCTGCCGCCGCAGGGCGAATGAACCGCGGCGGTACCGGCCTGCCCGACTTCCCCTGGGACTCGCTCGCCGGGCCCGCGGCGCGGGCCAAGTCCCATCCGGGTGGCCTGGTCGACCTGTCGATCGGCACTCCGGTCGATCCGGTGCCGGAGTCGATCCGGGCCGCGCTGGCGTCGGTCTCCGAGATCCCGGGCTACCCGACCACGCACGGCACGCCCGAACTGCGCGCCGCCGCGGTGGCGGCGCTGCGCCGGCGGCACGGCGTGACGGGCGTGGACCCGGTGGCGGTGCTGCCCACGATCGGGTCCAAGGAGCTCGTGGCATGGCTGCCGCGGCTGCTCGGCGCCGAGCCGGGCGACACCGTGGTGATCCCCGAACTCGCGTACCCGACGTACGAAGTGGGTGCGCTGCTGGCCGGTGCCGGCGTGCTGCGCAGCGACGATCCGCGGGAGCTCGCCGAGCCGCCCGCGATGGTCTGGCTGAACTCGCCGTCCAACCCGACCGGCCGGGTGGCCGATGCGGGCACCCTCCGCGGCATCGTGGAGTGGGCGCGTGAGCAGGACGTGATCGTGGTCTCCGACGAGTGCTACCTCGCGCTCGGCTGGGAGGCCGATCCGGTGTCGATCCTGCACCCCTCGGTGTGCGGCGGCCGCCACGACAACCTGCTGGCCGTGCACTCGCTGTCCAAGTCCGCGAACCTGGCGAGCTACCGGGCCGGGTTCGTCACCGGTGACCCGGAGCTGGTCGCCGGGCTGCTGGCGGTGCGCAAGCACGCCGGCATGATCGTGCCGCGCCCGGTGCAGGAGGCGATGACCGCCGCGCTGGCCGACGACAGCGCGCTGGAGACCCAGCGCGAACGCTACGCGCGCCGCCGCGTGGTGCTGCACAAGGCGTTGCAGGACAACGGTTTCGACATCGACCACTCCGAGGCCGGGCTGTACCTGTGGGCCACCCGCGGGGAGGACGCCTGGCAGACCGTGCAGTGGCTGTCCGAGCGCGGGATCCTCGTCGCGCCGGGCACTTTCTACGGTCCCGCGGGCGGCCGGCACGTCCGGATCGCGCTGACCGCGACCGACGAGCGCGTCGAGGCCGCGGCCGAGCGGCTCCAGTAGCACCCCGTGCGGCATCGGCCGCGGCACTGCCGCCTGCCAGGCGCCGGTGAGCCCGGCGCCTGGCCGCGGGACGAACTCAGTTCGCGTGCAGCATTTCGTTCAGCTCGATGCCGGCCCCGGTGCGCGGCACGGCCTCGACCGCGCCGGTCCCGGAGTTGCGCCGGAACAACGCGCCGGAAATGCCGGACAGCTCACGCGCCTTGACGGTCTTGCCCTCGACCACGACCTTCGTGCCCGCGGTGACGTACAGCCCGGCCTCGACCACCGAGTCGTCACCCAGCGAGATGCCCACCCCGCCGTTGGCGCCGATCAGGCAGCGCTCACCGAGCGAGATGATCTCCTTGCCGCCGCCGGACAGCGTGCCCATGATCGACGCGCCGCCGCCGACGTCGGTGCCGTCGCCGACGACCACCCCGGCCGAGATGCGGCCCTCGACCATCGACGCGCCGAGCGTGCCGGCGTTGAAGTTCACGAAACCTTCGTGCATGACCGTGGTGCCACTGGCCAGGTGCGCGCCGAGGCGCACGCGGTCGGCGTCCCCGATCCGGACACCGGCCGGCACCACGTAGTCGACCATCCGCGGGAACTTGTCGACGCTGTAGACGGTGACCGGGCCGCGTGCGCGCAGCCGCAGGCGGGTCCGCTCGAAGCCCTCGACCTGGCACGGGCCGTGGTTGGTCCACACGACGTTGGCCAGCAGCCCGAAGATGCCGTCGAGGTTCTGCCCGTGCGGCTGCACCAGGCGGTGCGACAGCAGGTGCAGGCGCAGGTAGACGTCGTGCGCGTCGGCCGGGGGCTGCGCGAGGGTGCCGATGGTGGTGCGGACCGCGACCACCTCGACGCCGCGGGCGTCGTCCGGCCCGAGCAGCGCGGCGGCCTCCTCGCCCAGGAGCTCGGCGGCCTGGTCGCGGGTCAGCCGCTCGGTCCCGCTGGTGCCGGGCTCGCTCAGCTTGGGCTGGGGGAACCAGGTGTCCAGCACGGTCCCGTCGGTGGTGACGGTGGCCAGGCCGACGCCGTGCGCACCGGTGGTCTCGGGGTTCGGGGTCTGCTCGCTCACGGCCGTAACCGTAACTCAGTGGTTCGTCAGCTGGGTGTCCACCAGTTGCTTCGCCGACCGCAGGCTGTCCGCGATCGCGGTGAGCGCCGTGGTGCACGCGCCACCGGGCTGGGGGACGGTGTCGCAGTGGTTGTCGCGGTAGGCGCCGATGCCCTTGTCCAGGTCGTTCGCCGTGGCGACCAGGTCCGGGTGCTTGGTGCCGGCCTGCTCGCGCGCCAGGCCGGGGACGCTGCCCAGCTCGGTGACGTACTTGGCGCAGCCCCGGGGGGTCGATCCGGCCGGCTCGCGGAAGCACCCGTCGGTGGTGATGGCGTCGAGCTTGACCGACAGCGCGTACGGACTGGTCGCCTGGCCGACACTGCCCTTCGGGGTCGGCCCGGCCTCGTTGGAGCAGCCCGCCAGCACCAGTGCCACCGCGCCGAGGGTGATCAGGGGCTTCCACGTGCGCACGTGTTCACCGTACGGCACCCCTTAGAGTCGGGGCATGACCACTCTCGACCTGCACGCCGACCCGGTCGACCTGACCGCCGCGCTGGCGGACGTCCACAGCGTCTCCGGTCAGGAGGCCGCGCTCGCCGACGCGGTGCTGTCCGCCCTCCGTGCGCAGGCCGGGCACCTGGAGGTGGTGCGCAACGGCGACGCCGTGCTCGCCAGGACCAACCTGGGCCGCCGCTCGCGCGTGGTGCTCGCCGGGCACCTGGACACCGTGCCGGTCAACGAGAACCTCCCGGTGCGCCGCGAGGGCTCCGGCGACGACGAGGTGCTGCACGGGCTCGGCACGGTGGACATGAAGGGCGGCGACGCGGTGTTCCTGCACCTCGCGGCCACCGTCACCGAGCCGCGGCACGACGTCACGTTCGTCTTCTACGACAACGAGGAGGTCGAGGCCGTGCGCAACGGTCTCGGCCGCATCGAGCGGGAGCTGCCGGACTGGCTCGCCGGTGACCTGGCGATCGTCGGCGAACCGTCGAACGCGGTCGTCGAGGCCGGCTGCCAGGGCACCATGCGGGTCGAGCTGCGGTTGCCCGGCAGGCGCGCCCACACCGCGCGGGCGTGGATGGGTGTGAACGCGATCCACGCGCTCGGCGAACCGCTGCGGCGGCTGGAGGCGTACCAGGCGCGGACCGTGGACATCGACGGCCTCACCTACCGGGAGGGCCTGCAGGCGGTGCGGGTCTCCGGCGGCGTCGCCGGCAACGTCGTGCCGGACGAGGCGGTGCTCGCGGTGAACTTCCGGTTCGCCCCGGACCGCAGCGCGGAACAGGCGGAAAAGCACCTGCGGGAGGTGTTCGACGGCTACGAACTGTCCGTTGTGGACTTGTCACCGGGCGCGCTGCCCGGGCTGACCGCGCCCGCGACGGCCGAGCTGGTCGAGGCGGCGGGCGGCCGGGTCGCGGCGAAACTGGGCTGGACCGACGTGGCCCGGTTCGCCGCGCTGGGCATGCCGGCGGTGAACTTCGGCCCGGGTGATCCGACCCTCGCGCACACCCGCGAGGAGCGCGTGGCGGCCCGGGAGATCCGGCAGGTTACGCGGGTGCTGCGGGACTTCCTGGCCCAGTAAGCTCGGCGAGGTGACAGGGTCAGAGGTGGACGGAACGTCCGAGTATCCCGAGCACCCGCGGGAGAAGCAGCGGGGACCGGTCGTGCTGCGCCGCGACCGGCGCATCGAGTCGACCACGACCGACCAGCGCCTGCTCGACTCGCGCGGGCCCAGCGACTGGGTGCACACCGACCCGTGGCGGGTCATGCGCATCCAGGCCGAGTTCGTCGAGGGCTTCGGCGCGCTGGCCGAGGTGCCGCGCGCGGTCACCGTGTTCGGTTCCGCCCGCACGCCCCGCGACCACCCCGAGTACGAGCTGGGCCGCAAGATCGGTGCCGGCCTGGCCGGCGCCGGGTTCGCCGTGATCACCGGCGGCGGCCCGGGCGCGATGGAGGCGGTCAACCGCGGCGCGTCGGAAGCCGGCGGTCTGTCCGTCGGGCTGGGCATCGAGCTGCCGTTCGAGCAGGGTCTGAACCCGTGGGTCGATCTCGGGGTGAACTTCCGGTATTTCTTCGCCCGCAAGACGATGTTCATCAAGTACGCGCAGGCGTTCATCTGCCTGCCCGGCGGGTTCGGCACACTGGACGAGTTGTTCGAGGCGCTCACGCTGGTCCAGACCAAGAAGGTGACGAAGTTCCCGGTGGTCCTGTTCGGACGGTCCTACTGGGGCGGGCTCTACGACTGGGTGCGCGACTCGGTGCACGCCCAGGGCAAGATCAGCGATTCGGACCTCGCGCTGCTGCACCTCACCGACGACGTGGACGAGGCGGTCGCGATGGTCGAGGATGCCTACAAGGCATGGGAGGACACGCACTAGGTGAAGCGGATCTGTGTGTTTTGCGGGTCGTCCGGCGGCGGCGATCCGGTGTACGCCGACGCGGCCACCGGGCTGGGCAAGCTGCTCGCCGAGCGCGGCATCGGACTGGTGTACGGCGGCGCGAGCGTCGGCCTGATGGGTGCGGTCGCCGGTGGCGCGCTGGCCGCGGGCGGCGAGGTGATCGGCGTGATCCCGGAGCACCTCAAGCGCGTCGAGATCGCTCACGACCACCTGTCGGAGCTGGTGGTGACCGCCGACATGCACGAGCGCAAGGCGAAGATGGCCGAGTACGCCGACGCCTTCCTCGCCCTGCCCGGCGGGGCGGGCACCCTCGAGGAGCTGGCCGAGGTCTGGACCTGGGCGCAGCTGGGGCTGCACGGCAAGCCGATCGGGCTGGTCGACGTGGCCGGGTACTACCGGCCGTTCCGCGACTTCATCGACCACATGGTGGCGGAGAAGTTCCTGCGCCCGGAGCACCGGGACCTGGTCTTCGTGGACGAGGACCCCGCCGCGCTGCTGGACGCGTTCGCGGCCTACCGGGCGCCCGACGTGGCGAAGTGGCAGTAGCGGCCGGGCACCCCGCCCACCGCGCGAACCGGTTCGCCTCTCGCACCCGATCCCACCGGTGAGTTCCCCCGGGCGGGAGGTCCCGTGGTGGGACTCCCGCCCGGGGGCGCGGGCTCACAGGCCGGAGCCGCCGGTCGCGTCGACCACCTTGCCGGTGACCCAGCGCGCGTCGTCCGAGGCGAGGAAGGCCACGACGTCGGCCACGTCCTCCGGGCGGCCCACGCGGCCCAGCGCGGCGAGGGAAGCCGCGTGGGCTTCGGCCTCCGGGTTGCCCCGCAGCCACCCCGCGTTGACGTCGGTGTCGATGATCCCGGGCGCGACCGAGTTCACGGTGATGCCCCGGGCGCCCAGCTCCTTGGCGAGGTTGCGGGTGAAGTTGTCCAGGGCGCTCTTGGTGGCGCCGTAGGCGATGGCCTCCGGCATGGCGAGGTGGGCCGCGCCGCTGGAGATGTTGATGATCCGGCCGGCGTCGCGCAGTCGTTTCAGGCCCTCTTGCACGATGAAGAACGGCGCTCGCACGTTGACGGCGAAGACCTCGTCGAACCCGTCCTCGGTCAGTGCGGCCAGGTCCGCACTGCGTCCGATACCCGCGTTGTTGACGATGATGTCGACGGCCGGCCCGGGTGCGTGGTGGCGGATCTCGGCGTCGAAGCCCGACCACAGGGCCGCGGCGTCGCCGTGCCGGCCCAGCGGTGCGTGGATGGCGAAGGCCCGGCCGCCGTCCTTCCGGATGCGCTCCACGGTGTCGTGCGCCGCGTCTTCGTCGCGGGCGTAGGTCAGTGCGACGAGGGCACCGTCCTGGGCGAGCCGCTCCGCGACGGCGCGCCCGATGCCCCTGCTGCCTCCGGTGACGAGCGCGATCTTGCCCTCGAGCTGCTGCGTACCCATGATCGTAGGCCACCTTCCATTTGTTGAGTGATCGACCAAGAAAGACCGTAGCACGGTTTGTTGGTCGAGCGTTCTAGAATGTGACGTATGACCGAGACAGCGAAACGCGGCCGCCCGCGCACCTTCGACCGCGCAGCCGCGCTCACCGCGGCCACGCGCCTGTTCTGGGAGCGCGGCTACGAAGGCGTTTCCATCGGCGAGCTGACCGAGGCGATGGGCATCCGCTCAGGAAGCCTGTACGCGGCCTTCGGGGACAAGAAGTCGCTGTTCGAGGAAGTCGTCGAGGCCTACGGCCGGTCAGCTGTCGGCGGCTTCGCCGGTGCGGCGCTTCGCGAGGAGCCCACGGCTTACCGGGCGTTCGCGCGCATCCTCCGGGAGGCCGCGGTCATCTACCCGGACCCCTCGCACCCGGCGGGCTGCCTGGCCATGAGCGCGGCGATCAACGTCAGCCCGCAGGACACCGAAGTGCGCGCATTCCTGCGTGACCTGCGCAACAAGAACGTAGCGGGGTTCGAGGCCCGGCTGCGGGAGGCACAGCGGGCGGGGGAACTGCCCGCCGAGGCCAGCCCCCGCGCCCTGGCCGAGTACTTCGCCACCGTCCTCCAGGGACTCTCGCAACGAGCCCAGGACGGCGCCACCGCCACTCAGCTGACCGAGGTGGCCGAACTGGCGCTGGCGGCCTGGCCGGCAGCGCAACGCTGATCAGTCCACCCGGTCCGGCCGGCCGGAGCACGATCTTCAGCGGGAGTGCTAGGCGGCTTCCCCGGGCCGCTTGTGGTACTTGTCCACGTACTCCTGCCCGGACAGCTCGGCGATCGCGTACATCACCTCGTCGGTGACCGCGCGCCGGATGGCCGGTGAGGCGTCCAGCCCGTCGTAGCGCGAGAAGTCCAGCGGCTCGCCGAACTCCACGACGACCTTCGCGAACCGCGGGAACAGCTTGCCGTTCGGCACCAGCTTCTCCGTCCCGATCAGCGCCACGGGCACCACCTTCGCGCCGGTCGCCAGCGCGAGCGACCCGACGCCGGTGTGCCCGCGGTGCAGCCGGCCGTCCAGCGACCGGGTGCCCTCCGGGTAGATGCCGAACACGCCGCCCTCGTCGAGCACCTTGCGGCCGGACTCCAGCGCGGCCAGCCCGGCCTTCGCGTTGCCGCGTTCGACCGGCACGAACCCCACCGCGTCCAGGAACGCGGCCATCAACCGGCCCTTCAGCCCCTTGCCGGTGAAGTACTCCGCCTTGCCGAGGAACCGCACCCGCCGCGGGCTGACCAGCGCGAGCAGCGTCGTGTCCACGGCCGCCCGGTGGTTCGGCGCGAGGATCACCGGCCCGTGCTCGGGAACCCGGTCCGCGCCACGCACCTCCGGCCGGTAGATCAGTTTGACCACCGGGACCGCCAGGACGCGGATGAGCTGGTAAAGCACGGTTCCTCCCGTTCGTCGTCGATCCCAGCATGGCACGATCGGCGGTCATGGACACCGGCTGGTTCGCGCGGCGCACGTGGCAGGAGCCCGATTTCGACCCGGCTGACCTGGTTCGGGCGAAAGCGGGCCGGACCGTGTCGGTGGTGCTGCCCGCGCTCGACGAGGAGGAGACGGTCGGTGACGTGATCGCCTCGGTGCGGCCACTGGCCGGCACCCTCGTCGACGAGCTCGTGGTGGTGGACTCCGGTTCCACGGACGCGACGATCGAGGTCGCCGCGGCGGCCGGCGCGCGGGTCGTGCGCCGCGAGGACGTGCTGCCGCACCTCGAACCGCTGCCGGGCAAGGGTGAGGTGCTGTGGCGGTCGCTCGCCGCGACCACCGGGGACCTCGTCGTGTTCCTCGACTCCGACCTGGTCGACCCCGACCCCGGGTTCGTGCCCGCGCTGCTCGGCCCGCTGCTGCTCGCCGAGGACGTGCACCTGGTGAAGGGGTTCTACCGGCGGCCGCTGCGGCTGGAGACGGCCGAGGCAGGCACCGGCGGCGGCCGGGTCACCGAGCTGCTCGCGCGGCCGGTGCTGTCCGCGTTGCGGCCCGCGCTGTCGTCGGTGGTCCAGCCGCTGGGCGGCGAGTACGCGGCGACCCGCGAGTTCCTCGAGTCGGTGCCGTTCGCGGCCGGGTACGGCGTGGAGATCGGGCTGCTGCTCGACGCCGAGGCCCGGTACGGCATGGACGGGCTCGCGCAGGTCAACCTCGGGGTGCGCAAGCACCGCAACCGGTCGCTGCTGCAGCTGGGCGTCATGGCCCGGCAGATCCTCGGCACGGCGCTGGCGCGCTGCGGGATCGACGCGGGCGCCTCCGGTGCGCTGACCCAGTTCGTCCCCGACGACGGAACGTGGCGGCCGCAGGTCACCGACGTCCTGGTCGCCGACCGGCCGCCCATGCGGCAGGTGCGCTCGCGGGACGAACCACGGCCCGGTGTGACACGATTTCCTGCGTGACGACCGCCCTGATCTACCTCGTGATCATGCTGCTGGTGGCGGCGGTGGTGTTCCTGCTGGCCGCCGTCGTGTTCGGCCGCGGCGAGGAGCTCGCGCCGCTGCCGCCGGGCAGCTCGCCGACGCGGCTGCCGGTGCGCGACATCACCGGGGAGGACGTGCGGGAGGTGCGCTTCCAGCTCGTCCTGCGCGGGTACAAGATGTCCGAAGTGGACTGGGTGATGCGGCGCCTCGGCGGCGAGATCGACACGCTCCGGCACCGGGTCGCCGAGCTCGAGGCGGAACGGCAGACGTCGGGATGATCGATCTGGTCCTGTCGGTGGACGTGCAGGCGGACGCCGGCACCACGTGGCTCGCGCTGACCGACTGGGAGCGGCAGCACGAGTGGATGCTGGGCACCTACGTCGAGGTGGCCGAGGGCGACGGCCGCAGCGTCGGGTCGAAGCTGACGGCGTTCACCGGCGTGCGCGGGGTGGGGTTCACCGATCCGATGGAGATCACCAGCTGGGAGCCGCCGGTGCGGTGCACGGTCCGTCACGTGGGCAGCGTCGTCAAGGGCACCGGGGCGTTCCACGTGCACGCGAAGGGACCGCACCGGTCCACGTTCGTCTGGGCGGAGAGCCTCGTGCCGCCGCTCGGGCCCGCGGGGCAGCTGGGCTGGCCGGTCGTCAAGCCCGCGTTCGTGCTCGGGCTGCGGTACTCGTTGAAACGGTTCGCCAGGTTCGCGGAGGGTTACACGGTGGGGCAGGCATGACGGCGACGGTCGGCGCCGACGGGGTGGCGCGGTGCCCGTGGGGGAACTCGGCCCCGGACTACGCCGAGTACCACGACACCGAGTGGGGCGTGCCGGTGCGCGGGCAGGACGCGCTGTACGAGCGGCTGTGCCTGGAGGCGTTCCAGTCGGGGCTGTCCTGGATCACCATCCTGCGCAAGCGCGCCGGCTTCCGGGCCGCGTTCGCCGGGTTCGTGCCGGAGAAGGTGGCCCTGTTCGGCGACGACGACGTCGAGCGCCTGATGGCCGACGCCGCCATCGTGCGGAACCGGGCCAAGATCCTCGCCGCGATCACCAACGCCCGCGCGGTCGTCGCGCTGGACCAGCCGCTGGACGAGCTGCTGTGGTCGTTCGCGCCGGCGGGGGAGCGCCCGCGCCCCCGCACCATGGCCGACGTCCCGGCGATCACGCCCGAGTCGACGGCCATGGCGAAGGCGCTGAAGAAACGCGGGTTCGCCTTCGTCGGGCCGACCACGTGCTACGCGCTGATGCAGGCCACCGGCATGGTCGACGACCACCTGGCGACCTGCTTCCGCGCGACTCCGTGACCCGGCGCCGGCCGTGGCTCCGCGGTCCGGACCTCGACCTACTTGCCCTGGAAGTCCGGCTTGCGCTTGGCGACGAACGCCTCCACCGCCTCGCGGTGGTCGGCCGTCGAGCCGAGCACCGTCTGGGCGGCGTCCTCGGCGGCGAGCGCGTCCTCCAGCGAGCCCTCCGCGGCGACCGTCAGGACCTGCTTGATCTTGGCGTAGCTCACCGTCGGCCCGGCGGCCAGCTTCGCCGCGACCGCCTGGGCCCGGTCGGCCAGCTCCTCGTCCCCGACGACCTCGGTGACCAGTCCCAGGGAGAGCGCTTCCCCGGCGTCTACGGTGCGGGCGAGCAGCATCAGCTCGGCCGCCCGCCCGTACCCGACGAGCCGCTGCAGCGTCCACGACGCGCCCGAGTCCGGACCCAGCCCGACGTTCGCGAAGGCCATCAGGAAGTTCGCCGAGGACGCCGCGATGCGCAGGTCGGCGGCGTAGGCGAAGGCCGCCCCGGCGCCCGCGGCCGGCCCCTTGACCGCCGCGACGACCGGCTTCGGCATGCCGACGATCTCCCGGACGATGGGGTTGTAGTGGTCCTGGACCGTGCGCAGCGGCGCCGGGTCGCCGGCCTGGAGCAGCCCGACGTGCTCCTTGAGGTCCTGGCCCGCGCAGAACGCCTTGCCTGCTCCGGTCAGCACCACCGCGCGCACCGCCGGGTCCCCGGCCGCCTCGCGCAGCGCGGCCAGCAGGCGCTCCTTGAGTTCCACGGTGAGTGAGTTGTACGCGGCGGGGCGGTTCAACGTCACGGTGCGGACGCCCTCGGCGTCGGCGGTGAGCAGCACGTCCTCTGAGGTCACCGGAGGTCCTCCTGATATCTCGGGTACGGGGGATACCAAACACCCAAGCAAACACGAAAAGATCGGTCCGCGTTCGCGCGCCCATCCTGATGAGGGAGAATGGGCCTGACCCGGTTGGCTTGAAGAGCGCGACCCGGGCGCGCCGGTTGATACGGAGGGAGCACGCTATGGCGGCCATGAAGCCCCGGACCGGAGATGGTCCCCTCGAGGTGACTAAGGAGGGGCGGGGCCTCGTGATGCGCGTTCCGCTCGAGGGCGGTGGGCGACTTGTCGTCGAGCTGTCGGCCGAAGAGGCCAAGGACCTGGGGGTCGCCCTGCAGGAGGCCACCAGCTGAGCTGTTCCCGTCCCGTCGTCACCGGCTGACGTCACGCGCGGCCGCAGTCCCCGAGTTCCAGGAGGTCGCCAGATGGCGCGCTTTCCCCTGCCGTCCGTTCCCAGCCGGCTGATCGACGTCGAGGTCGCCGGCGAGCGCCGCCGCGGCGCCGAGCGGGCCGTGCTGGTTCCGGCGGGCCCGGCCGGTGGGGCGGAGCACTCCGGCAAGGCCGGTGAGGTCCGGCGGATGCCCGGCGGGGACGCGCGCTGGCTGGTCGGGATCGGCGACGGTGAGCCCGCGCGGTGGCGCACCGCGGGCGCCGCGCTCGCCCGGGAGGCCGCCGACGCCGTCCCGGCGGTCCAGGTCGAACTGCCCGCGGACACCACCGGGGAGCAGGTGGCGGAGCTGATGCTGGGTGCCCTGCTCGGTGGGTACCGCTTCCGGGTCAGTGCGGATGCCGGCCCGGGTGTGCTGCGCACCCTGCGGCTGGTCACCCAGGACGCCGGGCACCAGCGGGTCGTGGCGCGCGTGCGGGCGCTGGCGGAGGCGACGGCGCTGGCCCGCGACCTCGCGAACACCCCATCGAACATCAAGAACCCGGAGTGGCTGGCGGACACGGCCGCGCGTCTGGCCGGCGAGGTGCCCGGCCTGTCGGCCACCATCCGGGACGAGCAGTGGCTGGCCGCGCAGGGCTTCGGCGGGATGCTCGCGGTCGGCGGCGGCTCGGCGAGCCCGCCGCGGCTGATCGAGCTGACCTACCGGCCGCGCGGCGCGCTCCGGCACCTGCTGCTGGTCGGCAAGGGCATCACGTTCGACACCGGCGGCCTGTCCGTGAAGCCCGCCGACGGGATGCACCTGATGCGCACCGACATGGCCGGCGGTGGTGCGGTCATCGCCGCGGCGCGGGCGATCGCCGCGCTGCGCCTGCCGGTGCGCGTGACGGCGCTGGTGCCGGCGGCCGAGAACCACGTGTCCGGGTCGTCGTACCGGCCGGGCGACGTGGTGCGGCACTACGGCGGGCGGACCACCGAGGTGTCCAACACCGACGCCGAGGGCCGGATGGTGCTGGCCGACGCGCTGGCGTACGGCATCCGCCGGTTCGGCCCGGACGCGGTGGTCGACGTGGCGACCCTGACCGGCGCCATGAAGGTCGCGCTGGGCCTGCGGACCGGCGGGTTGTTCGCGACGGACGACAAGCTGGCCGACGAGATCCGCGAGGCCGGCGCGAGCGTCGGGGAGGCGTGGTGGCGGATGCCGCTGCTGGACGCCCACGCCGACGCGGTGCGCGGCGAGCTGGGCGACGTCAGGCAGGCGCCCGGCGGTCCCGGCGGCATCACGGCGGCGCTGTTCCTGCGCGAGTTCACCGAGGGCCTGCCGTGGGCCCATCTGGACATCGCGGGTCCCGCCCGCGCCGAGAAGCCCTACGCGGAAGTGGTCCCCGGCGCGACCGGTTTCGCGGCGCGGACGCTGGTGGCGTTCGCGGAGGCGTTCGGGTCGGACCAGGCCTAGACCCGGCGCGTCAGGCGTAGCGCGTGCCGTTCGCGCGGACGTAGTCGCGGAAGGTGCGCACCGCCGGGGTCAGCTGCTCGCCCGCCCGCCAGGCCGCCCCGATCGTGCGGCTGACCCGGGGGGACAGCGGCACCTCCACCACTCCGGCCGGTGATGCGCCCGCGAAGTGCGGCAGCAGCGCGACCCCGAGTCCCGCCGCCACCAGGCCGCGGGCGGTGTCCGATTCCTGGCTCTCGAACGCGATCTTCGGCTCGAACCCGGCCGCCGCGCACAGGTCGTCCACGATCTGGCGCAGCCCGTAGCCGTGCTCGAGCGTCACGAACGGCTCGTCGGCCAGCTCGGCGACCCGGATCCGGCGGCGCCGCGCCAGCGGGTGCGCCTCCGGAACCGACAGCAGCAGCTCCTGCTCCGACAGCGCGAAACCGTCCAGCGCCGGGTCGTCGGGCAGCGGAGCCACCAGGGCGAGGTCCAGTTCGCCGCCGGCCAGACGGTCCAGCACGTGCTGTCGCGACCCCTGGACCAGCGAGAACCGCACGCCCGGATGGCCGGCCCGGAAACCGTGCAGCAGCGAGGGGACCAGCCACCGGCCGAGCAGGTGCAGGAAGCCCAGCACCACGTGCCCGCTGTCCGGTGCGATCTCCTCCCGGGTCTGCCGCACGCCGGTCTCGACCACGGTGAGTGCCCGGGCCGCACTCGCGGCGAGGATTTCGCCCGCCCGCGTCAGGCGCACCCCGCGCCCGTCCGGCTGGGTCAGCGGCGCCCCGACGACTTCGGACAGCGCGGCGAGCCGTCGGCTCACCGTCGGTTGCGGGATGCCGAGCCGCTCCGCCGCACGGGTGATGTTGCGAGTGTTCCGGACGGCCGCCAGCAGGGCCAGGCTGGGCGCCAGCTGCGCGGCCAGCCGCTGGTCGGAGGCTTCCCCGCCAATCTCATACGACACGGTATGGATGATGCCACTTCGTCGTATTGGACGTATTGATTAGCGAAGCTTACTTTCGAGGTCGTGTCAGTCGATGTGCTCGCCATGCCGGTCACCCGCCGGGTGAAGCTCGCGGTCGCCGCCGCGGGTATCTCCTCGTTCGCGCTGCTCTACGCCCCGCAGCCGGTCCTGCCGCAGCTTGCCGCGCAGTTCCACCTCGACCCCGGTTCGGCCTCGCTCGCCGTGTCGGTGGCGACTGGGGCGCTGGCCATCGCGGTACTGCCGATCGCGGCGTTGTCGGAGATCCTCGGCAGGCGGCCGATCATCATCGCGTCGGTGACGCTGTCGGTCGTGCTGGGCCTGGTGATGCCGCTCGCACCGTCGTACCCGGTGCTGCTCGTGCTGCGGGCGCTGCAGGGGGTGGCGATCGCCGGCTTCCCGGGGGTCGCCTCGGCCTACCTGGTGGAGCAGCTCGGCAAGACCGGGGTGGCCGCGGCGGTCGGTGCGATGATCGCGGGCAACACGGTGGGCGGCATGCTCGGCCGGCTGTCCGCCGGGTTCAGCGCCGGGGCGCTGGGCTGGCACGGCGCACTGGCTGTCGTCGCGGGGGTGGCGCTGGCCTTCAGCGCGACGACGATCCTGGCCCTGCCCGGCGCCTCCCGGACGGCGCCGGGGGAGCGGTCCCCGAACGTGCTGAGCGGAGTGGGCATGGCGCTGCGGCGGCCGGTGCTGCTGGTGCAGTACGGCGTGGCGATGCTCGCGATGGGCGCCTTCGTGGCGATGTACAACGCGGCCGGCTTCCGGTTGACCGGTGCGCCGCTCAACTTGTCACCGGCGGTGGCGTCGCTGGTGTTCCTGGCCTACGCGGTGGGTTCGGTGTCGTCCTCGAACGCGGGCCGGCTGGTCGCCCGGTTCGGCCGGCGGCGGGCGGTGCTCGGCGGGCTGGCCGTGATGGCGACCGGGATCCTGCTCACGCTGCCCGATTCGCTGCCGCTGGTGGTGGCCGGATTCGTGGTGCTCACCGGCGGGTTCTTCGCCGCCCACGCGGTGGCGAACGGGTGGGCCGCGGCCGAGGCCCCGGAGGGCGCGCGCGGCCAGGCGTCCGGCGCCTACACCCTGGCCTACTACCTGGGCAGCAGCGTCGGCGGCACGCTCGGCAGCGTGGTGTTCGGCCACTTCGGCTGGAGCTGGCTCGTCGGCGTGGCCGTGCTGTGGCTGGGGCTGGCCGGGCTGGCGGTGGCGCGCCTGACCGGCCGGGCCCGCTCGCGCGCGGCGGTTCCGGCCTGACCTCGCGTCACCGGCGCCGCCGCCGGTCCTGGGCGCCGGCCGAGGCGAGAGCGGGCAGCGCGATCAGGACCGGCGTCGACCAGTCCGCGCCGAGGTCGAGGTGCACGTCCCGCTGGTGGACCGGGGCCTGCGCCGACACGTGGACCGCCCGGGAGGACGCCCCGACCACGCTGCGCCCCGGCAGGAGCTGCGCCGCCGCACCGGCCCGGCTCGGCAGCGCCGAGGACAGCACCCAGTACGTGCCCGGCGGAACGCCGCCGAGCAGGAAATCACCCGGCTGCGCCAGCAGCGTGCCGCTGACCGGGAACCCGCGCGCCACGCGCTTCGGGAACAGGCCGACGTACACCGCGGGGTCCGGGCCGAGCGCCACCGCCGCCGCCGGGCTCAGCCGGACGGTGCCCATCACCGTGCCACCGGTGCGATCGCCGCCCGGGAGGACGACCGGTCGCGGCGGCGAGCCGGTGAGGACCTCCGGCAGCCGCCGGAACTCCACCGGCGTGGCGCCGACCGCCGCGGTGAACCGCGTGGTGAACGTGCCCGGTGCGGAGAACCCGACCGCGTTGCAGACGTCGATGATCCGCTCGTCACCGCGCAACAGCAGCTGTTTGGCCTTCTCGAACCGCCGCGCGGTGAGGTACTGGCCGGGCGGCAGGCCCAGCTCCTGCTCGAACACGCGCGCCAGGTGGAACGGGCTGTAGCCGACGTGGTCCGCGACGTCCCCCAGCCCGATGGGTTCCGCCGCGCGGGTGCTGATGAACCGCGCGGCGCTGACGACTGCCTCACGCATGTGCCGACCCCTCGCCGATCCGGACAGTTCCAGATGAGCAGATCGTGCCCCAGGGGTACGACAATTTCGAGCGGCGTCACTCCCGGTCCGCGCGCCGACACGGACCAGCGCTACTGGACCGCGGCGACCAGCATCCCCCCGCCGACCGGCAGCAGTGCCGGCACCAACCGCTCGTCCTCGCGGATCGCCCGCGCCAGCTCACGCGCCGCCAGCAGCGCCGGATCCCGCCGCTCGCCGCGCGCGGCGTCCGTCACGCCGTGGAACGCGATCACCCCGCCCTGCCGCAGCAGCTGCACCCCGTGTTCGTAGTAGCGCGGGTACTCCGCCCGCGCGGCGTCCACGAACACCAGGTCGTACCCGCCGCTGGTCAGCCGCGGCAGGACGTCCAGCGCCCGGCCCATGATCAACCGCGTCCGGCCGGGCGGGTACCCCGCCTCGCGGAGCGTGCGACGCGCCGCGTGGTGGTGCTCCGGCTCGATGTCGATCGAGGTCAGGACGCCGTCCGGGGCCATGCCCCGCAGCAGGTAGAGCCCGCTGACCCCGACGCCGGTGCCGATCTCGACAACCGCGCGGGCGCGCAGGCTGGTCGCCAGGAAGCACAGCGCCGCCCCGGCGTCCGGCTCCAGCACCGCGCAACCCAGCTCCTCCGCCCGCACGCGTGCGGTGAGCAGCGCGGCGTCGGCGGGGTGGCCGGGCAGGTAGCCCTCGGTGTGGTCGCCGCCACTCGCCGCGAGCGTCTCGGAGGTCACGCGGGCAAGGTTAGCGCCGGCCGCCGCCAAACCCGTGCAGGACGTGCACAGTTCTCTCAGGTGACTCTCAGTCTCGTCTCACCACCTCCATAAGGAGAGGGGCGATGCTGGGAACACGGGGCCGATGGCCCGCGTTGGAGAGATCAGTTGGGAGAACAGCCTGATGGAGGTGCCGTCCCCCACGATGCAGAACAGCCTGAAGAACGACCAGGCCGAGGGCCAGCCGGTCACGGTGGACGAGTCCGCGTGGACTCCGCCGTCGTGGGACGAGGTTGTCCGCGAGCACGGCGACCGGGTGTACCGGCTCGCCTACCGGCTGACGGGCAACAGCCACGACGCCGAGGACCTCACCCAGGAGACGTTCATCCGGGTGTTCCGCTCGCTGGCCTCCTACAAGCCCGGCACCTTCGAAGGCTGGCTCCACCGCATCACCACGAACCTGTTCCTGGACATGGCGCGCCGCCGTTCGCGGGTGCGCATGGAGGGGCTGCCCGAGGACACCGACCGCATCGTCGGTGACGACCCGAGCCCCGAGCAGGTCTACAGCGACACCCACCTGGATCCGGACCTGCAGGCCGCGCTCGACGAGCTGCCGCCGGAGTTCCGCGCCGCCGTGGTGCTGTGCGACGTCGAAGGACTGTCCTACGAGGAGATCGGTGCGACGCTCGGCGTGAAGCTGGGCACCGTGCGCAGCCGGATCCACCGCGGCCGGCAGGCGCTGCGTGCCTCGCTCGAACGGCGCCGGGCGGCCAAGGAGGAGTCCGTGGGGGTTTCCGCATGAGCGAACCGCGAGGCTGGGGCCTGCCCGAGTCTCACCTGCTTCCCGACGCCGTCGTCGCCTTCGTGGACGGCGAGATGGGCCTGGGCGCCCGTGAGCGCGCCGCGTCGCACGTGGCGCGGTGCCCGGTCTGCGCGGCCGAGGTGACCTCACAACGTCAGGTGCGCGCGGCCGTGCGACACGCGCAGGCACCCTCGATGCCCGCCGGCCTGATGGCGGTCCTGCGCAACATCCCGCAGGACACCGACCTGCCGACCAGCCCGGACAACCTCGCGATGACCGAGGACGGGCAGCTGGTGGCGATCCAGCGACCCGACCGGGTGGCCGGTCTCCAATCGTCCCCTTTCGGATCTTCGGCGCCGCTCGGGTCGAGCGCGCCACTCGGTAGCGGTTCCGCGGTACTGGGCGCGCAGCGCCAGCCGTCCGTGCGGCGCCGCGTCGCGCAGGGCGCGGGAGTGGCCGTGTCCGGTCTCGTCCTGAGCGCGCTGGCGCTCGTCGCGACCTCGGCGACCAGCGCCGACCCGACCCCGTCCAACCCGGAGCCGGGTCCGGCGCCCGCACCGGGTGTGCTGCGTGCCCAGCTCGGTGGCGAGCCCGCCGTCCCGGCGAGTGCCACGACGACCACGACGGCTCCCACGCCCGTGGCCGGGCGCTGACGCGCCCTTCACCGTCCGCCCGGGACAATCGGTGGCGTAGGGTCGCGCCGACAGCACGACGAGCCAGCCACCCGGGGAACGATGAGTCAGCCGAATCCGCCACAGGACAGCGCGCCGCAGGCCGAACCGCGGCTGGCGCCGCGGCCCCTGGCGCGGCCGCCGGTGGATCCGGCCGAGGCGGGTGTGTTCGGCCGTCCGCGCGGCGTGGACGGCGCGTTCGACAAGCTTTACACCCCCGGCACGCGCAACGGCGACAAGGTGGCCGCGGCTCCGCCCGCGCCCGAATCGCTCGCCGAGGCGTTCGGCCGCCCGCCCGGCGCCGAGGACGTCCAGCTCCAGCGCCCCGCCGGGGACAACGGCAGGCGGCCGGGTGGTGATCCGGAGCCACCGCTGTGGTCGCGCGTCACCGACCCGTGGCGCGATCCGGGATCCGCGGCGGTGCTGGGCCGGCCCGCGCTGGAGCCCGGTGACGAGGACAACGCGGACGCCACCCGCCCGCGCAGCGCCCAGCTGTCCCTGCCCGAGCTGCTGTTCGGCCGCCGGGTCAAGCCGGTCGCGCTGGGCCTGCTCGGGGTGGTCTGCCTGCTCATCGGTGCGGTCGGCGGTCTGATCGGCTGGTGGCTGGGCGGCGCGGGTGATGCACTGACCGGGTCGGCGACGATCTCCGAGGCCGAGGCGGGCAAGGAGCGCGCGCCCGGGTCGATCGCGGACATCGCGCAACGGGTCGCGCCCGCGGTGCTCTCCATCGAGGTCAAGTCCGGTCAGTCCGGCAGTGTCGGCTCGGGGGTCGTGATCGACCCGCAGGGCTACGCGATCACGAACAACCACGTCGTCTCGCTGGCCACGAGCGACCCGCAGGCCAAGATCACCGCGGTGTTCACCGACGGCACCCGCACCGAGGCGCGCATCGTCGGGACGGACCCGAAGACCGACCTCGCGGTGATCAAGGTCGCGGTGCGCAACCCGGTCGTGCTGCAGATCGGCGATCCGGCCAAGCTCGAGCCGGGCGATTCGGTGATCGCCGTCGGCTCGCCGCTGGGTCTGGAGAACACCGTGACATCGGGCATCGTGAGCGCGCTGCACCGGCCGGTCACCGCGGCGGGGGACAACGGTGAGCCACCGGTCACCTACGACGCCATCCAGACCGACGCGCCGATCAACCGCGGCAACTCCGGCGGGGCGCTGGTCGACTCGACGGGCGCGCTGGTCGGCATCAACTCCTCGATCCGCACCGACGGCGGTGCGGACGGTTCCGGCGGCAGCATCGGCATCGGGTTCGCGATCCCCGCCGACGACGCCATCAAGATCGCACGCACGCTCATCAGCAGTGGCCAGGTCAGGCACTCCGACATCGGGGTCAACGCGGCGTCGGTCGCGGCGGAGACGTCGGAGGGCGCGCAGGTGCTCAACGTCGCCGACGGCGGTCCGGCCGCCCGGGCCGGCATCGCGGAGGGTGACGTCATCACCAAGCTCGGCGGCCGGCTGGTCCGCAACGCGGCCGAGCTGACGGTGGCGGTGCGGCAGCACGGGATCGGCGAAACCGTGCCGGTGCAGCTGGTGCGCCAGGGCCGCGCGCTGGTCGTGGATGTGACGCTGGGCTCGGACTGACAGCCCGGTGGACGCGCGGTGAACTCCTCTCGGCAGCCCCGGACGGGCTGGGTGACGAGGTAATCTGAGGAAGCTACGGCCGGGTGAGGCGGAGGTTCGCGAATGTTCGACAGCGTTGGCTGGGGCGAGATCCTCGTCCTCATCGTCGCGGGCCTGTTCATCCTCGGGCCGGAGCGCCTGCCCGAAGCGGCCGCGTGGCTGGGCCGCAACGTGCGGAAGGTGCGCGAGTTCGCGAACGGGGCGCGGCAGCAGCTCAAGGAGGAGATGGGCTCGGACTTCGAGCAGTTCCAGAAGCCGCTCGAGGATCTGCGGCAGCTGCGCAACTTCGATCCCCGCCGCGCGGTGACGCAGCACCTGTTCGACGGCGACCCGGACCCGCTCGGGATCAACGGCCTGTCCGGCGGCAGCACGAAGCCCAACGGTTACCCCGCGGCCACCAGCCCGACCGCGAAGGCGGAGCCGGAGACCCTCAAGCCCGGCGAGAAGCCCCCGGTGGACCCGGACGCCACCTGAGCCGGGGCTCGCTGTTGCGCGTTGACTCGCCGGTCAGCGCGAGCGGAGCCGGAACGCGAACGGGCTGAAGCGCACCGGCCAACACGGCGCCCGCAGCGGCGAACACGGCGCCGGGAGTGGCGTCGGGCTCCTGATCAGCGGCCGCTGGGGCTGAGGTTCAGCATCTTGCCGGCCAGGCCGCGGGCCCGGACGGACAGCTTCTTCGCCACGTCGCGCAGCACCTCCGACGCCGGGGCGTCCGGTTCGGCCAGCACGAGAGGCGTTCCGGCGTCCCCTTGCTCGCGCAGCCGCGGGTCGAGCGGGACCTGGCCCAGCAGCGGCACCTCGGTGCCCACCGACTTGCTCAGCGACTCCGCCACCGTCCGGCCGCCGCCCGAACCGAAGATCTCCATGCGCTCCCCGGACGGCGTCTCCAGCCACGACATGTTCTCGATGACGCCGGCCAGCCGCTGCCGCGTCTGCATGGCGATCGCACCCGCGCGTTCGGCCACCTCGGCGGCGGCCTGCTGCGGGGTCGTCACGACCAGGATCTCCGCGTTCGGGATCAGCTGTGCCACCGAGATCGCGATGTCACCGGTGCCCGGTGGCAGGTCGAGCAGCAGGATGTCCAGGTCGCCCCAGAACACGTCGGCGAGGAACTGCTGCAACGCCCGGTGCAGCATCGGGCCGCGCCACACCACAGGGGTGTTGCCCGGGGTGAACATGCCGATCGAGATGACCTTCACGCCGTGCGCCTGCGGCGGCATGATCATCTGCTCGACCTTGGTCGGCTTCTCGCGCGCGCCCAGCATGCGCGGCACCGAGTGCCCGTAGATGTCCGCGTCGACGACCCCCACCGACAGCCCGCGCTGCGCCATCGCCACCGCGAGGTTGACCGTCACGCTGGACTTGCCGACCCCGCCCTTGCCGGACGCCACGCAGTACACCCGCGTCATCGAGCCGGGCTGGGCGAACGGGATGACCGGCTCCGCCGCGTCCCCACGCAGCTGTTTCCGCAGCTTGGTGCGCTGCTCGTCGCTCATCACGTCGAGCTCGACCCGCACCTCCCGCACCCCGTCGAGCTTGCCGACCGCGGCCTGGGTGTCCTTGGTGATCGTGTCCTTCAGCGGACAACCGGCCACCGTCAGGTACACCGAGACGGTCACGACGCCGGCAGTGTCTCCCGAGCCGACCGTGACGTCCTTGACCATGCCGAGTTCCGTGATGGGCTTGCGGATCTCGGGGTCGTGAACGTCCTTCAGCGCCGCGCGGACGTCCTCGACGCTGGGGATCTGCTGCGTACTGGTCACCCCACCATGCTACGGACCGGTAGTGGCATCCGCCTGGGCCCTATTGCCTTTGCCACGCCGGGGCTTGGTGTTGAGGTCCTCGCGCAGCTTGTCCAGCTCCCCGCGCAGGTAGTCGCGGGTGGCGACCTCGCCGACGGCCAGGCGCAGCGCCGCCAGTTCGCGCGCCAGGAACTCGGTGTCGGCCTTGGTCTGCGCCGCCCGGTGCCGGTCCTCCTCCAGCGACACCCGGTCGCGGTCGTCCTGCCGGTTCTGCGCCAGCAGGATCAGCGGCGCGGCGTACGCGGCCTGGGTGGAAAACGCCAGGTTGAGCAGGATGAACGGGTACGGGTCCCAGCGCAGCGTGGCCGCGCCGAGGTTGATCGCGATCCAGACGACGACGATCAGGGTCTGCCAGAACAAGTACTTCCCGGTTCCGAGGAACCGGGCCAGCCGCTCCGACACCCGGCCGAAACTGTCCGGGTCGATGCTTACCAGAAGACCCCGCCCGGCGCGGGGTTGGTCGAGACGGCGGCGCGTGGTCAGCTCAGGCACTGTCGATCTCCTGTCCTTCGGTGATGTCGTGCAGCCCGGTCTCCCGCCAGCCGTCCGGCAGCAGGTGGTCGAGCAGGTCGTCGACGGTGACGGCCCCCAGCAGGTGGTCCTGGTCGTCCACGACCGGGCCGCAGGCGAGGTTGTAGGCCGCGAAGTACCGGGTGATCTCGGGCAGCGTGGCGTCGGGGCCGAGCGCGGGCAGGTCGGTGTCCACGGCGGTGGCGACCAGCTCCGCCGGTGGCTCCCGCAGCAGGCGCTGGAAGTGCACGCAGCCGACGTACCGCCCGGTGGGGGTTTCGGTGGGCGGGCGGCATACGAACACCAGGCTGGCTATCGCGGCGGGCAGGTCCGGGTTGCGGATGTGGGCCAGTGCTTCGGCGATCGTGGCGTCCGGGGTGAGGACGACCGGTTCCGGCGTCATCAGGCCGCCGGCGGTGTCCGAGGAGTAGGTGAGCAGCCGTTTCAACGGCTCGGACTCGTCGGGGTGCATCAGGTCGAGCAGCCTGCTCTGGTCGGCCGGTGCGAGCTCGGCGAGCAGGTCGGCGGCGTCGTCCGGGTTCATCGCTTCGAGGATGTCGGCGGCGCGTTCCTCGGCCAGGTGCGCGAGCAGCTCCTTCTGGTCCTCCTCGGGCAGCTCCTCCAGCACGTCCGCGAGCCGCTCGTCGTCCATCGAGTCGACCACCTCGTGCCGCCGCTTGGTCGGCAGGTCGCGCATCGTCGCCGCGATGTCCACCGCGCGCATCGTGTCGAACAGCATCAGCAGCTGACCGGCGCCCTGCGGCTGGCCGGTCAGATCGGTCAGGCCGAGGCCGCGCACGTCCGACCACGGCAGGACCTGCAGCGCCGACCGCCGGCGGCCCAGCCCGAGCCGGGTGGCGCGTTCCCGCACCGCGAGCTTCGTCAGCACCCAGTCCCGGCTGCGCAGCGGTTCCATGGCCGCGTCGGCGACGGTGACCCGCGCACCGGTGGACGCCAGGTGCGCCTGGGCGTCGATGAGCTGCCCGAGCACGAGCACCTCGTTGGGGCGCCGGTGGAACCGGCGCATGTTGACCGAACCGGTGGCGAGCGTGACGGCGTTGGGCTCGATCGCGGTGACCCGGAGCATGGGGACGAAGACCCGGCGCCGGGTGGCGAGCTCGACGACGAGCCCCAGCACCCGCGGCGGCTGCTGGTCGAGCCGGAGGCCGGCGACCAGGTCGCGTGCCTTGCCGATCGACTCGCCGTCCGGCCCGAACACCGGCAGGCCGGCCAGCTGGGCGGCGAAGACCCTGTTCACTCCAGCCATGCCGTCACACTATTCGAGCGCCGCGCGCTCGGCGATCTCAGCGCGTGCCCGCGCGCGGGCACCGGCCGGGGGCGCGGGCCGCCGCCGGGCCGTGCTTCCACTGTGGACCGGGTGGACCGGTTCCACGGCAGGGAATCGGGGCCCGCGCGCCGGGCGTGCCGGAACGCCCGAGCCGTCCCAGGTGGACAGTTCCGCCGGTTCGTCCCCGGTGTCCGGGCCCGTCGGGGCACCGGGGGACGAACGGGGCCGCATCCGCGGGCCGCGCGGGGCCCTGATCAGGCACTTCCCATCCGCTGTGACGGGGGTAACATCGCGTCAAGGGACACGCACCCCCGGGAGCCGCCATGCTGGCCGAAATCATCTCCATCGTCGCCGCGGTGGGAGTCACCGGGCTCGCCACCAGCGTCCGCATCATCCGGCAGTACGAACGCGGACTGGTCTACCGGTTCGGCCGGGTCCGGCCCGCCGTCCGCGAGCCCGGCATGACCCTGCTGGTGCCGGGCGCCGACCGGTTGCAGAAGGTGAACATGCAGATCGTCACCCTGCCGGTGCCGGCGCAGGAGGGCATCACGCGGGACAACGTCACGGTCCGCGTGGACGCGGTCGTGTACTTCAAGGTCATCGACCCGGTGGTCGCCGCGATCAACGTGCAGGACTACCGGTTCGCCGTCGGGCAGGTGGCGCAGACGTCGCTGCGCTCGATCATCGGCAAGAGCGACCTGGACGACCTGTTGTCCAACCGCGAGCGCCTCAACCAGGGGCTCGAGCTGATGATCGACAGCCCGGCCCTGGACTGGGGCGTGCACATCGACCGGGTGGAGATCAAGGACGTCGCGCTGCCCGAGTCGATGAAGCGCTCGATGTCGCGTCAGGCCGAGGCCGAGCGGGAGCGCCGGGCGCGGGTGATCTCCGCGGACGGCGAGCTGCAGGCGTCGCACAAGCTGTCCGAGGCGGCGGGCGTCATGGCCGACACCCCGGCCGCCTTGCAGCTGCGGCTGCTGGAGACGGTGGTGCAGGTGGCGGCGGAGAAGAACTCCACGCTGGTGCTGCCGTTCCCGGTGGAGCTGCTGCGCTTTCTCGAACGACAGACCACCCAGCCCGACAAGCCGCCCGCCGAGCAGCCGGTGAACGGCCACGCCACGATTCCCCGCCAGTCGGAGGACCGCGCCGCTGGGTGAGACGCGCCATATGCGGGCGGCGGTGCCGACGGCCATACTCGCCGGTAACACGTCCCGCAGACGACAGGAGTCGCCCCATGGCCCGTCTGGCCCAGACCGCCGGCCTCACCGACGTGCAGGCGGAAATCCTGTCCACGGTCCGGTCGTTCGTGGACAAGGAGATCATCCCGCACGCCCAGGAGCTGGAGCACGCGGACGCCTACCCGGCCGACATCGTCGAGGGCATGAAGGAGATGGGGCTGTTCGGGATCACCATCCCGGAGGAGTACGGGGGGCTGGGCGAGTCGCTGCTGACCTACGCGCTGGTGGTGGAGGAGATCGCGCGGGGCTGGATGAGCGTGTCGGGCGTGATCAACACGCACTTCATCGTGGCGCACATGATCTCCCGGCACGGGACGGACGGGCAGAAGCGGAAGTACCTGCCGCGGATGGCGGCCGGGGAAATCCGTGGCTCGTTCTCCATGTCGGAGCCGGACCTCGGCTCCGATGTCGCCGCCATCAAGACCCGGGCGGAGCGCGACGGGGACAGCTACGTCATCGACGGGTCGAAGATGTGGCTGACCAACGGCGGCTCGTCGAACCTGATCGCGCTGCTGGTGCGCACCGACGAGGGTCCTGCCGACGGTGCCGGCGATCAGAAACCGGTGAAGGCGCACGATCGCCTCACCACGTTCCTGGTGGAGAAGCCGGAGGGCTTCGGCGAGGTCGCACCGGGCCTGACCATCCCGGGCAAGATCGACAAAATGGGCTACAAGGGCGTCGACACGACCGAGGCGGTGTTCGACGGCTTCCGGATCCCGGCGTCGCAGGTGCTGGGTGAGGCGCCGGGCCGCGGGTTCGCGTTCATGATGGACGGTATCGAGGTCGGCCGGGTGAACGTCGCGGCGCGGGCGTGCGGCATCGCGATCCGGGCCTTCGAGCTCGCGATCGAGTACGCGCAGCAGCGCCGGACGTTCGGCAAGCCGATCGCGCAGCACCAGGCGATCGCGTTCAAGCTGGCCGAGATGGCCACCAAGGTCGAGGCGGCCCACCTGATGATGGTCAACGCGGCCCGGCTCAAGGACACCGGCGAACGCAACGACGTCGCCGCCGGCATGGCCAAGCTGATCGCCTCGGAGTACTGCGCCGAGGTGACCCAGGATGCGTTCCGCATCCACGGCGGCTACGGCTACTCCAAGGAGTACGAGATCGAACGGCTCATGCGTGAGGCGCCGTTCCTGCTCATCGGCGAGGGCACCAGCGAGATCCAGAAAACCATCATCAGCCGCGGCCTCCTGCGCGACTACCGGTCCCGCTCCTGACCGAAGCCCCTGGAGTGTCGGGTTCGCGTGGTTTCATGGGGGTTGGCAGGATGAAGTCACTCGATCACTACGACAGCACAGGTGATGACCGTGACCAGCCCGTTCAGCTCCGGCGGCCGCCCCGCACAGGGTCTGCCGCGCTTGCCCACCCCGCCCACCGGATGGCCGATCGGGTCGTACGCCACCTACCAGGAGGCGCAGCGGGCCGTCGACTACCTCGCCGACAACCAGTTCGCGGTCGAGGACGTGACCATCGTCGGCGTCGACCTGATGCTCGTGGAGCGGGTGCTGGGCCGGCTGTCGTGGGGCCGCGTCCTGATGACGGGCGCGATGTCGGGCGCCTGGTTCGGCCTGTTCGTGGGCTTCCTGCTGGCGATGTTCGCCTCCGGCGCGACGGTCACCTACCAGCCGATCCTGGTCGGCCTGGCCTCCGGTGTGCTGTTCGGGCTGGTGTTCGCCGCGATCAGCTACGCCTCTTCACGCGGGCGCCGGGACTTCGCGTCGGCGAGCCAGCTCGTGGCCGGCCGGTACGACGTGCTGTGCCAGCCGCGGAACGCCGAGCAGGGCCGCAACCTGCTCGCGAAGCTCGCGATGCGGCCATCCGGGTCAACCGGCTGAATCGTGACCTCCAGCGGTTGCGGGCCGTGATCGCTAGGAATAGTTTGACTTCCCACCGATCGTGCGACCCGGGTTGACAGCCTCGGGTTGCTTGATTGCATGCACGACGGCGTGTGGGGTGGGTCTCCCGCCGGCCGCGTGCCGAGTAGGAGGCCTCATGGGGAACGGAACGGGGCGGGGCAGGCCGCCCGGCAGGATGGCGGCGGTGGTCGGCGCGGGCATGCTGACCGCTGGTCTCGTCACCGCCTGCGGATCCGATCAGGGAATCACGCTCAACCTGTACTACGCGCCGGAGGACACGTTCCAGAAGGTCGTGGACAACTGCAACGCGCAGGCGGCCGGTCGTTACAAGATCGTCTACAACAAGCTCCAGCGCGGCGCCGACGACCAGCGGCTGCAGATGGCGCGCCGGCTCGCCGCCGGTGACAAGGGCCTGGACATCCTGGGCCTGGACGTCACCTGGGTGCCGGAGTTCGCCGAGGCCGGCTGGGCCGAGGAGTGGACGGGCGCGAACAAGGCGCAGGCCGAGGCGGGCGTGCTGCCCGGCCCGCTGGCCACGGCGACCTGGAACGACAAGCTCTACGCGGCCACGAAGAACACCAACGTCCAGCTGCTCTGGTACGACGACCGGATCACGCCGCAGCCACCGGCCACCTGGGACCAGATGATCGGTGAGGCCGAGCAGCTCAAGGCCGCGGGCAAGCCGCACAACATCCTGTTCACCGGCGCCCAGTACGAGGGACTGGTGGTCATCTACAACACCCTGGTCGCCTCCGCGGGCGGGCACATCCTGTCCGCCGACGGGAAGTCCGTCGTGATGGACCAGGGCGCGGTGCAGGCGCTGGAGATCCTCAAACGGGTCACCTCCAGCGGCATCACCGACCCGTCGCTGACGAACCAGAAGGAGGACGACGTCCGGCAGGCGTTCCAGCGCGGGAACGGCGCGTTCGAGCTGAACTGGCCGTTCGTCTACGCGTCCTACGCCGACGAGCAGCCGAAGGACCTCGCGCACTTCAAGTGGTCCACCTACCCGTCCGTCCAGCCCGGCGTCCCGGCGAAAACCACGATCGGTGGCTACGACCTGGCGGTCAGCACCACGTCGCAGCACAAGCCGGAAGCGTTCGAGGCGGCGCTGTGCCTGCGCAACCGGGACAACCAGAAGTTCTCCGCGGTCAAGGACGGTGTCCCGCCGAGCCTGGAGTCCCTCTACACCGACAACACCCCGCTCGACCCGGCCAAACCCGTCGACGCGGACAACAACCCGAGCATGGCCACCGCGTACCCGATGCGGGACACCATCCTCGCCGCGCTCAAGGACTCCGCGGTGCGCCCGCTGACCCCGGCGTACCAGAGCCTGTCGACGGTCATCTCCAAGGTGCTGTCGCCGCCGTCCAAGATCGACCCGCAGAAGACGGCCGACGAGCTGCGCAGCAAGCTGACCGACGCGCTGAACTCGAAAGGGGTGATTCCGTGAGCACGGTCGAGGACGTCTCCGCGACTCCGCGGCAGACCACGGCAAGATCCGGCAAACCGGCGCTGAGCGAAGGGAAGCGGGCGGAGCGGCGGCTGGGGTGGCTGCTCTGCGCACCGGCCGCGATCGTGATGGTCGCGGTCACCGCCTACCCGATCGTGTACTCGGTCTGGCTGTCGTTGCAGCGGTACGACCTGCGGTTCCCGCAGGACACCGCGTTCGTGGGACTCGCGAACTACGCGGCCGTGCTGTCCGATTCCTACTGGTGGACCGCGTTCGCCACCACGATGGTCATCACGGTGATCTCGGTGGCCGTCGAGCTGGTGCTGGGCATGCTGCTGGCGCTGATCATGCACCGCACGCTCGTCGGGCGCGGCCTGGTGCGGACCGTCTCGCTGATCCCGTACGGCATCGTGACCGTGGTCGCGGCGTTCTCGTGGTACTACGCGTGGACGCCGGACACCGGCTACCTGGCGAACACCCTCGCCGGGAACTCGGCGCCGCTGACGCAGTACATCCCGTCGCTGGCGATCATCATCCTCGCCGAGGTGTGGAAGACGACGCCGTTCATGGCGCTGCTGCTGATGGCCGGTCTCGCGCTGGTGCCCGACGACCTGCTCAAGGCGGCGGCGATGGACGGCGCGAACGCGTGGCAGCGGTTCATCAAGGTGATGGTGCCGGTGATGAAGCCGGCGATCCTGGTGGCGCTGCTGTTCCGGACGCTGGACGCGTTCCGCATCTTCGACAACATCTACGTGCTCACCAGCGGGCAGAACAACACGTCGTCGGTGTCCATGCAGACGTACAACAACCTGATCAAGGGTCTGAACCTGGGGATCGGGTCCACGATGTCGGTGCTCATCTTCATCACGGTCGCGATCATCGCGTTCATCTTCATCAAGCTGTTCGGCACCGCGGCGCCGGGCAGTGACCAGGGAGGGAAGCGCTGATGGTGATGGGGGGAGCGGTCACCACCGCCCGCAAGACCCGGTGGACGCTGATCGACATCGTCGTGGTGGTCTACGCGCTGGTCCCGGTGCTGTGGATCCTGTCGTTGTCGCTGAAGACCAAGGACACGATCGACGACGGGAAGTTCATCCCGCGCTCGTGGACGCTGCAGAACTACGGGGACATCTTCCAGACCCTGGACTTCGTGCGGGCGCTGATCAACTCGATCGGCATCGCGCTCATCGCGACGCTGATCGCGGTGGTCCTGGGGACGATGGCGGCGTACGCGATCGCGCGGCTGGACTTCCCCGGCAAGCAGCTGCTGGTCGGCGTCTCGCTGCTGATCGCGATGTTCCCGCAGGTGTCGCTGGTGAGCCCGCTGTTCAACATCGAGCGCACGCTCGGGCTGTTCGACACCTGGCCGGGGCTGATCCTGCCCTACATCACCTTCGCCCTGCCGCTGGCGATCTACACGCTGTCGGCGTTCTTCCGCGAGATCCCGTGGGAGCTGGAGAAGGCGGCCAAGATGGACGGTGCCACGCCGGGGCAGGCGTTCCGGCGGGTGATCGCGCCGCTGGCCGCGCCGGGCGTGTTCACCACGGCCATCCTGGTGTTCATCTTCTGCTGGAACGACTTCCTGTTCGCCATCTCGCTGACCTCGACCAACGCGTCGCGGACGGTGCCGGCGGCGTTGTCGTTCTTCACCGGGGCCTCCCAGTTCGAGGACCCGACCGGGACGATCTGCGCCGCGGCCGTGGTGATCACCGTCCCGATCATCCTGTTCGTGTTGTTCTTCCAGCGCCGCATCGTCGCGGGGCTGACCTCCGGTGCGGTGAAGGGGTAGCGCCATGGCTGAGATCGTGCTGGACAAGGTGAGCAAGCGTTACCCGGACGGCGCGCTCGCCGTGTCCGAAGTGGACCTGCAGATCGCCGACGGTGAGTTCATCATCCTGGTCGGCCCGTCCGGTTGCGGGAAGTCGACCACGCTGAACATGGTGGCCGGGCTGGAGGACATCTCCTCCGGTGAGCTGCGCATCGACGGTGAGCGGATGAACGAGCGGGCGCCGAAGGACCGGGACATCGCGATGGTGTTCCAGTCCTACGCGCTGTACCCGCACATGAGCGTGCGGGAGAACATGGCCTTCCCGCTGCGGCTGGCCAAGGTCGACGACGCGACCGTGAAGGCGAAGGTCGAGGAGGCCGCGGAGATCCTGGACCTGACCCAGCACCTGGATCGCAAGCCGTCCAACCTCTCCGGCGGGCAGCGGCAGCGGGTGGCGATGGGCCGGGCGATCGTGCGCAGCCCCAAGGCGTTCCTGATGGACGAGCCGCTGTCCAACCTGGACGCGAAGCTGCGTGGCCAGATGCGCACGTCGGTGTCGAAGTTGCAGCGCCAGCTCGGCACCACCACGTTGTACGTCACGCACGACCAGACCGAGGCGATGACGCTGGGCGACCGGGTCGTGGTGCTGCGGGCCGGGTACGTGCAGCAGATCGGCTCGCCGCAGTTCCTCTACGACCACCCGCGGAACCTGTTCGTGGCCGGGTTCATCGGGTCGCCGTCGATGAACTTCGTCCCGGCGACGCTCGAGGACGGCAGTCTGAAGAGCGCTCTGGGCACGGTCCAGCTGCCGGACCGGCTGCGCCGGCTGGCGGAGGAGGCGAACGCGCCGCGTGAGCTGATCGCCGGTATCCGGCCGGAGCACTTCGAGGACGCCGGCCTGCTCGACGAGGCGGCCGTCGGCCGGGGCTGCGTGTTCAGCGCGCACGTGGACGTGCTGGAGTCGATGGGCTCGGAGAAGTACGCCTACTTCACCGTCGAGGGCGGCGAGGTGGCCACCACGTCGGAGCTGGCCGAGCTGGCGGCGGACGCCGGGGCGGACGACGTGCCCGGCGGTGGCGCGTCCATCACGGCCCGGCTGTCGCCGTCGTCGGCGGCGCGGGAGGGCGGGTCGCTCGACGTCTGGTTCGACGTGCAGAAGGTCCAGCTGTTCGACCCGGCCTCGGGACGGAACCTGACGTACGAGGAGTGACCGCACCGCGGTGTGCGACGAGGGCCATTCCTCCGGCTGGAGGAGTGGCCCTCTGTCGTTACCAAAGCGAAGTGTGAATTGGCCCACGAGGGTGACGCCTCGTTCGGTAATGTCGAAATACCGTTGGTATTGCGGAAGGAGATTCCGATGACATTGCCGGTCGATGAGGTGCTCACCACCACTCGGGCCGTTCGCAGGCGGCTGCTGCTCGACGTGCCCGTCGAGGAGCAGGTGATCGAAGAGTGCCTGGAGGTCGCCTTGCAGGCGCCCAACGGCGGCAACCGCCAGCCGTGGCGGTGGATCGTCGTGCGGGACGAGGTGCAGCGCGCCAGGATCGCCGAGGTGTACCGGCGGTGCTTCGCCGAGTACGTCGCGGAGCTGGGCAACCCGGGACCGTCCCGGGACCTGGACAGCGCCCGGTTCCTGGCCGACAACCTGCACCGCGTGCCCGTGCTCGTGCTGCCGTGCCTCGTCGCGCCGCGGCTGCCCGAGGGCAGCCAGGCCGGTTCGTGGGGGTCGTTGCTGCCGGCCGCCTGGAGCTACATGCTCGCCGCTCGCACACGCGGGCTCGGCACCGCGTGGACCACCTGCCACCTGCGCCGGGAGGCCGAGATCGCGGACATCCTCGGCCTGCCGCCCGGGATCCGGCAGGGTGTGCTGATCCCGACCGCCTACCACGACGGCGGATCGTTCCGCCCCGCCCGGCGCGCGCCGCTCGCCGACGTGCTCGTGGTCGACCGGTGGCCGCGGCCCGAGCGGCGGACCCGTGAGCTCCTGGCCGACCTCGACGATCCGTTCTTCTTCGACCACGAACTCGACCACCTGCCCGGCATGATGCTCCTGAGCGCCGCGCTCGACCTCGTCCGCCCGGCCGGCGCGGACCCCGCCGTCACCCTGACGCTCGACTTCCGCGGCATGGGCGAGCTGGACGCGCCGGTCCGGCTGTCCGCCGACTCGCCGGACTCCACCGGCCGGCTGTGGCAGGTCCACGCCGACCAGGACGGCAGAACGATCATGACCGGCACGATCGAGCAAGGCGACCCGGCCGAGACCTCGCCGGGGTCGCCCTCCTGGCCCGTGCAGCCCGTCGATCAACGGCTCGTGCACCGCAGGCGCGCGGAGAACGTGTTCGTCGGTGACCTCGTGGAGAGCGAACACGACTGGCGTGTGACCGTGCTGCCGCCGCCCGCCGGGCACCACCTCGACGGCGGGCGGACCGCGGAACGGCTCATCGAAGCGGCGCGGCAGTTCGTGACCCTCCTGGAGTACGCGGACAACCAGCGGCAGGAGGGCACCCGCTTCGTGCTCACCCGGCTCGCCGCCACGGTGCCCGCTGGACCGTCCGCCGGAGCGGTCCTGAGCTGGGCCAAGGCGGGCGAGCGCGGCAACCGGCCGCGCTACGACGTGCAGATCCTCGACGCCGACGGGCGGGCCGTGGGCTCGGTGACGGTGTGCGGCCGGGCCCTCAGCGACGCGGCGTTCCGCAGGCTCCGCGGCCGGCCGGCCCCGCTGGCCACCACGTCACCGGGAAGCGGGGAGCGCGGCTGACCCGGGGCTCAGCGCCGGCGGGAGCGCAGGGCCTCGATGACCTCGTCGTCCCAGCGGTGCGTCCGGATCAGGCGGTAGCGTTCACCCGCGACCCACATGTACGCCTCCGCCTCGGTCCGGTCGCCGATCAGGTCGGCCTGGCGAAGCATCTCCACCACCGGCTGGTACTCCTCCTCGTACCAGCGCTTCGCCACGGCCGGCCGGTCCAGGAACCGTCCCTCGTCCTGCATGAGGCGGAACCCCCACGCCTCCACGTGCTCGCCGAGGTGCGCGTAGTCCCACGGGTCGGTCACCACCACCGACGCGCGGGCCTCGCCCGGCAGCGGCACCCGGGCGAGGAACAACCGCCGGTAGTCCTTGACGATCAGGTCGCCCCGGTACCGGATGCCCTGCGGGTTCAGCTTCGTCCGCACCTCGGTGACCATCGCGTCGATGGTCGTCAGCCCCAGGGCGTAGGCGACCGAAACGCGGTGGTGCCCGTCGATCACGAAGTGCAGGTCACCGACCCGGTACACCTCGATCGGCGGAATGCTCTCGCCGCGGCGGGCCGCCAGCGCGAGCCGTTCCCAGCGTTCCCGCACCCGCCCGGACGTGGGACGGAACCGGCGGTCGAAGTCGCGGCCGCGGTCGACGCTGCCGACGATCGAGCTGAGCGGGATCACCCGCAGCCCGATCCGCCGCTCGCTCAGGTAACCGAGCGCGTCCACCACCTCGTCGAACGGCAGCATGATGTTGACGTCGTCGGGTTCCCGGCGCAGCCAGTTCGCCAGCCGGGACAGCACCTGGCGCCGCCGCGCGCGCAGGAAGTCGTGCTCGGCGTCCGCGCGGGGGAAACCGGTGTCGCGCGCGGCGTTCATGCCCGCACTCCGTGCGGGGTGAACTCGATGACGTGCTTGCCGACGACGTTGCGGACGCGCGTGCCGCCCATCCGGTGCTCCCGGGGATGCTCGCCGTAGGGGTGGATGTGGCCGTGCAGCAACCAGTCCGGCCGCATCTTCGCGACCGCGCCGTGCAGGCAGTCGAACCCGTGGTGCGGCGGGTCCTCGCGGTCGCCGACGCCGCGCGGCGGGGCGTGCGTGAGCAGCACGTCGACCCCGCGTCCGTCGCGGCGGTTCCGGCGCGCGGCCAGCCGGACCAGTCGCCGGGCCCGCCGGGCTTGCTGCGCCTGCGTCCACTGGTTGGGGCCGTCGTTGTAGCGGACCGAACCGCCCAGGCCGGCGATGCGCAGGCCGCACACGTCGACGACCCGGCCGTCGGCGTTGATGCCGCCGGCCGGGCCCGGCCACGCCTGCGGGAAACCGGCGCGCAGGAACAGGCCGCCGTGGCGGGTGAACCCGGACAGGTCCGGGTCGTGGTTGCCGGGCACGAACACGCACGGCACCCCGCCCAACGAGTCGGTCAGGAACTCCAGGTAGTCGAACGGCAGGTCACCGGCGGCCAGCACGAGATCGACCTCGCCGCCCGGGCCGAGACCGGCCCACAGCTGTTCGTCGACCTCGTCGGCGACCACCAGTGCACGCATGACTCCACGATAGGGACTCGTCAGCGGGCCTGCGCGAGTTCCGGGTGGTCGGCGATCAGGACCGCCACCACCGCGATCCACGCGACGGTGAGCGTGAGGGCCCAGAACTTCAGGCTCGTGAGCAGTCTGGTCATCGCTCAACTCCTTCCGGCGAACAGTTCAGGAAACGGGACTCACAGCCAGTTGTTCTTCCTGAATATTCGGTAGAGAAGCAGGCAGATCCCGAGAATCAGCACGAGCACCACCGGATATCCGAAGCGCCAGTGCAACTCGGGCATGAAATCGAAGTTCATCCCGTAAATGCCCGCGATCATCGTCGGCACCGTGATCATCGCGGCCCACGAGGTGATCTTGCGCATGTCGGTGTTCTGCTGGAGCGTGATCTTCGCGACCGTCGCGTCGACCAGCGTGGTCAGCAGCTCGTCGAAGTTGTTCACCCGTTCCGACACGGTGGCCAGGTGGTCGTCGACGTCCCGGAAGTAGGACCGGACCTCCTCCGGCACCAGCCGGGTGAAACCCTCGGCGAGCCGGCGCACCGGCGTGACCAGCGGCAGCACCGCGCGGCGCAGCTCCAGCACCTCGCGTTTCATCAGGTAGATCTGCTCGGCGCTGACGGTCGAGCGGGGCGCGAACACGCGCGTCTCCATCTCGTCGATGTCGTCCTCGATCGATGCGGTGACGTCGAGGTACTGGTCGACGATCAGGTCGGTGATGGCGTGCAGCACCGCGGCCGGCCCGGCGGCCAGGCGCTCCGGGTCCTGGTCGAGGTCGCGGCGCAGCCGGGCGAGGCCCGAATGCGCGCCGTGCCGCACCGTGATGATGAAATCCAGCCCGAGGAACGCCATGAGCTCGCCGGTCTCCACGATCTCGTTGGCCGTGGTCGGCGACTCGTGCTCGACGTAGCGGACCGTCTTGAGCACCATGAACAGCGTGTCGTCGTAGCGCTCCAGCTTGGGCCGCTGGTGCGCCTGGACCGCGTCCTCTACGGCCAGTTCGTGCAGGCCGTAGACGTCCGCGATGCCCTGGATCTGCTGCTGGTCCGGCTCGTGCAGGCCGATCCAGACGAACCCGTCCCGCCTGCGCCGGACCTCCTTGATGGCCTCGGCGTGCGTCCAGCGCCCGGGCAGCCGTGCACCGTCGACGTACACGGCGCAGTCGACGATGTAGGCCGAGACCGGCACGGGCACGGGCGGCTCGACACGGCTGGTGCGGCCGTTGCCCCGGCCGCGCAGGCCACCGAGGGAGGGAATCGCAGGCATGGGATCTCCTGGCTTTCGCAGTGCGTACCACGACCGCCGGGCGGCACAGGTGTCCGCCCGGCACTACCAGCGTTTTCCCGGGAAATTGCGCCTAACGACGGAAACGGGATCCGGTCGTCCGGAGGGAAACGCTGGGTTCACTAGGGAGCGGACTATCGCCACTACTCATCGCGCGTTCCTCACCTCCTCCAGCCGGACCGGCAACGTGGCGGCTGTCGCGTTGACGCACTGCCACCATTGGTCGAGGGTACTCCTCAACATCAGCTGACGTCGCTCCAGGTCGGTGTGGCGTTACCCGCAGGGAGGTCCAGCAGTGCAGTTCGGGCGGTACTTCGAGGAGTTCGAGGTGGGCGCGGTGTACAAGCACTGGCCCGGCAAGACGGTGACCGAATACGACGACCACCTGTTCTGCCTGCTCACCATGAACCACCACCCGCTGCACCTGGACGCCCACTACGCCGGCGAGACCACCGATTTCGGCAAGAACGTGGTGGTGGGCAACTACATCTACTCCCTGCTGCTGGGCATGTCGGTGCCGGACGTGTCGGGCAAGGCGATCGCGAACCTGGAGATCGAATCGCTGCGGCACGTCAAGCCCACGTTCCACGGCGACACCATCTACGGTGAGACCGAGGTGCTGGAGAAGACGCCGTCGAAGTCCAAGGACGACCGCGGCGTGGTGTACGTGGAGACCCGGGGCTACAAGCAGGACGGCACGGTAGTGTGCGTTTTCCGGCGTAAGGTTCTGGTGCCGAAGCAGAACTACGGTGAGGCGCGCGGGGGCGAGCAGCCGGGCCGTCCCGTTCCGCACGAGTGAGGGAGGGCCGGTGGCGATCGGGCTGACCGGGGCCAAGCGGCAGCTGGCGGAGTTCGCGGGGGGCGCGGCGGACGAGTCGCCGCTCTACGAATACCTCGCGTCCCGGGCCGCCGAGGACGACGAGGTGGCCGGCCTGCTTGCCGCCGCGCCGGACAGTGCCAGTCCCGCGCTGCTGTTCGCGGTCGCGCACCGGCTCATCCAGGCCGATCCGATCCACCCGCTGTCGCGCTACTACCCGTCGCTGGGCGGGTTCGACGGCGTGGACGACGGGACCTGGGCGGTGTTCCGCGAGTTCCTGCTCGCCAACGCCGATGTCGCGGCGGAGATGCTCGCGTCCCGGTCGCTGGCGAACAACGAGGTGCGCCGGGCCGCGTGCGCGTTCCCGGCGGTCGCGATGGCCGCCAAGCAGGCCGGCGGCAAGATCGCGCTGCTCGAGGTGGGCACCGCGGGCGGCCTGCTGCTCGGCATGGACAAGTTCGCCTACCGCTACCAGTGCGACGGCGGTGAGCAGCTGGTGGCCGGCCCGGCGAAGGCGGCGGTCGGCCTGCACTGTGCGCTGGACCTGGCGCCCGGCGCGACGCTGCCGAAGCTGCCGAAGAAGCTCACGGTCGCGGCCCGCGCCGGTCTCGACCCGCAGCCGATCGATCTGTCCGATGAGGACGAGCTGGCGTGGCTGGAGGCGTGCGTCTGGGCCGACCAGCCGGACCGGGTGCGGTTGCTGCGGGCGGCCGCGCTCGCCCAGCGCAAGTCGCCGCCGGAGATCATCGCCGCGGACGCGGTCGGCGGGTTCGACGAGGCCGTCTCCCGGTTCCCCGCCGAGCTGCCGCTGGTGGTGCTCACCAGCCGGACGATGGGGCACATACCGGACGGTGACCGCGCGGAGTTCCGGTCCAAGCTCGCGGCCCTGGGCGAGTCCCGTCCACTGTGGTGGGTCATGGACGAGACCTACGAGCACGGTCTGTCGGCGGTCCTGCCGGGCCGGGACGAGCTGGCCTTCGCCGCGGACGGGCTGACCACGCTGGGCCTCGCGCGACCGGTCGCCGGTGGCTGGGACGCCGTCGCGCTGGCCCGCACCACCCGCTACGGCGCCCGGATGACCTGGCTGGCCGCCTAGCTGTTGTGTGATGGCCGCCACTGCGGTGAGGATGTCGTCATGGCTGAGGACACGTGGTTCACCCCGCTCACCCCGCTGGCCTTCCTGGAGCGATCCGCCGAGGTCTTCGGCGACAAGGAGGCGATCGTCCACGGCGAGCGCCGGGTGAGCTACCGCGAGTTCGCCGCCGAGACCACCCGGGTGGCGCACGCGCTGCGGGCGAGCGGCGTCGAGCCCGGTGACCGGGTCGCCTACCTGCTGCCGAACATCCCGGAGATGCTGGTCGCGCACTTCGCGGTGCCGCTCGCCGGCGCGGTGCTGGTGGCGATCAACACCCGGCTCGCGGCGGCCGAGATCCGCTACATCCTCGAGCACTCCGGCGCGAAGGTGCTGGTCGTCGACGCCGCACTGCACTCCTCGGTGCCGCGCGACGCCGCGGTGGACATCGTGACCGTCGTCGACGGAGCTGTTCCCGACCCGGCCGTCGGCGGCATCACCTACGACGAGCTGCTGGCGCGCGGCAGCGACGAGCCGCTGCCGTGGCGTGTCGCGGACGAGCGGTCCACGATCTCGATCAACTACACGTCCGGCACCACCGGGCGGCCCAAGGGCGTCCAGTACCACCACCGCGGCGCCTACCTGAACTCGCTCGCGGAGATCATCCATTCGGGGCACTCGCCGGAGTCGCGGTACCTGTGGACGCTCCCGATGTTCCACTGCAACGGCTGGTGCACCACGTGGGCGGTCACGGCGATCGGCGGCACGCACGTGTGCCTGCGGGCGGTCGACGCGGCGGAGATCTGGCGGCTGCTGGACACCGAGCGGATCACGCACCTCAACGGCGCGCCGACGGTGCTGAACACGATCGCCGGCTACTCGGGCGCGCACCCGCTCGCGCGCGAGGTGGTGGTGACCACGGCGGGCGCACCGCCGTCGCCGACCGTGATCCGCCGGATGACCGACCTCGGCGCCCGGCTGGTGCACGTGTACGGGCTGACCGAGACGTACGGCCCGTACACGGTGTGCGAGCCGCAGGAGGGGTGGCTCGGTCTGGACATCGCCCAGCGCAGCACGCTGATGGCGCGGCAGGGCGTCGGCATGGTGGTCACCGACGGGATCCGCGTGGTTGACGAGCAGATGCGCGACGTGCCCCGCGACGGGGCCACGATGGGCGAGGTCGTGATGCGCGGCAACAACGTGATGTCCGGCTACTTCGCCGACCCGGAGGCGACGGAGAAGGCGTTCCGCGGCGGCTGGTTCCACTCCGGCGATCTGGGCGTGTGGCACCCCGATGGCTACATCCAGCTGCGCGACCGCGCCAAGGACATCATCGTCTCCGGGGGCGAGAACATCTCCACGATCGAGGTCGAGGCGGCGCTGGACTCGCACGAGGCCGTGGCGGAGGTAGCGGTCGTCGGCGTGCCGGACGAGAAGTGGGGCGAGCGGCCGAAGGCGTACGTCGTGTTGCGGCCGGGGGCATCGGTGTCGGCGGACGAGCTGCGGGCGCACGTGCGCAGCCAGATCGCGCGCTTCAAGGTGCCGGACCAGGTCGAGTTCCTGGACGCGCTGCCGAAGACCTCGACCGGCAAGATCCAGAAGTTCCAGCTGCGGGAACGCGAGTGGGGCGGCGCGGAGGCACGCATCCAGGGCTGAGCACCCAACACGCCGCCACGAGCGCCGAACACGCCGCCGCGCGCGGCAAACACACCACCGGGAGCGGCAAACACACCACCGGGAGCGGCAAACACGCCGCCGCCAGCGGCAAACACGCCGCGGGGAGCGGCGAACACGCCGGGTGGGTGGCGTGTTCGCTGTTCGGGTTGGCGTGTTTGCCGTTGCGGGCGGGGTGTTGGCTGGGCGGAGGCGTCCCGCGGGTCGGGCGGGGACGCGCAGTCCGGCGGAAAGCGCAATCAGCAGCGCGGGAGCATCGCCCAGCCGCGGAGCGTGTCGGCCAGCCCATCGGTCAAGGCGAGTGCCGCGAAGGCCGCCGCGTCGACCCAGCGCGCGTCCGCCGCGTCGTCCCCGGCGCGCAGCACACCGCCCTCGACGTGGCAGACGTAGTCGTAGATCTCGTAGCGGCCACGGACCACGTGGCCCGCCAGCTCGTCCGGCCGCACCCGCAGACCGGTCTCCTCGCGCATCTCCCGGACCAGGGCCGCGCCGTCGGTTTCCCCCGGCTCCACCCGTCCGCCGGGGATCGACCACAGCCCGCGCCCGGGCTCGTTCGCGCGCTTGACCAGCAGCAGCCGGCCCGCCGGATCGTGCACGATCCCGCCCACGCACCGCACCCGGGCCCGGCCGCTCGCGCTCATGACCGCAGCCTAGCCCGGCAGGGTGGAAGCGGAGAGTAATCGACCGATGAGATCACACCCGGACACTGACCCAAGCGCGGGACTTACCTCCCGTAACACTGCGGAGTGCGGTACAACGTTACTGGTGACCTTGCCAGTCCGATGCCGGAGTAAGAGACGGGATTGATCTTGTGAACGCGAAGAAGATTGCCGGGCTCGTGGGTATCGCGTTGGTGCTGTTCTTCGTGATCGCCCAGCCGGCCAACGCGGCCAACCTCGTCGGCAACATCGTCGGCTTCCTGCGTGAATCGGCCGAAGCCGTCATCACCTTCGTCAGCAACGTGTTCACTTCGTAGTCGGCCGGTAGGCTGGCTTGATGTTCGCCCCACGGGACCCCGACGAGTACCTGCTCGACACCGAGCGGCGCGTCGTCCGGGTTCGCAGGCACTGGGCGTACCTCGCCTGGGACACGTTCGAGGCGATCGCCCTGCTCGCGATCTGCGTCATGGTGTCCTACCTGCTGCCGCCGTCGCTGTGGGTGGTCCAGAACATCCTCTGGTACGCGGCGCTGCTGGTGGTCCTCGTGTACGCGTTCAAGGTCATCGAGTGGTGGGTCGAACGCCTGGTGGTCACCGACAAGCGGTTCGTGCTCACCACCGGTGTCTTCACCACGAAGGTCGCCATGATGCCGATCTCCAAGGTCACCGACCTGACCTACGAGCGCACGTGGTGGGGCCGGATGTTCGGCTACGGCACGGTCGTGGTCGAGTCCGCGGGTCAGATCCAGGCACTGAACCGCATCGAGTTCCTGCCGAGCCCCGAGGACTTCTACGACACCATCTCCGAGCTCGTGTTCGGCGACAAGCACAAGCAGAGCGAGCGCTTCTCGATGATCAAGGCGCAGCGTCTCGCGCGCGGCAAGAAGATCGTCGGCTGACCGGTCGTCGTGCCTGGTCGGCGGCCTGCCGGCCGGGTAGGCGACAATGTAGGGCGATGCGCATCGACCTGCACACCCACTCCACCGTGTCGGACGGCACGGACACTCCCGCCGAACTCGTGGCCACGGCCGCCGCCGCCGGGCTCGACGTGGTCGCACTGACCGATCACGACACCACTGCCGGCTGGGCCGAGGCGGCCGCCGCGCTCCCGCCAGGCCTCACGCTCGTGCCGGGAGCGGAACTGTCCTGCGTGAGCAGTCTCGGCATCAGCATCCACCTGCTGGCCTACCTGTTCGACCCGACCGCGCCGGCGATCGTGGCCGAGCAGACCCGGCTGCGCCAGGAACGTCGCACCCGGCTGCGGGCGATGGCGGTGCGGATGGCGGCCGACGGACTGCCGATCGATCCGGACGAGCTGCTCGACTCCCTCGGACCGGACTCGCCGGCCGGGCGGCCGCACCTCGCGCAGGCACTGGTGCGGGCCGGGCTGGTGACCAGTGTGGACCAGGCGTTCGCCGAGTACCTCGGCGGCGGCCGCGGCTACTACCTGCCGCGGCAGGACACGCCGGTGGAGCGGGCGATCGAGATGATCGCCGAGGCCGGCGGTGTGACGGTGTTCGCGCACCCGTTCGCGCGCAGCCGCGGCCGGATCGTCTCGCCGGAGGTGATCGCCGACCTGGCGGAGATCGGCCTGACCGGGCTCGAGGTCGACCACCCCAACCACGACGAGGGGACGCGCGCCGAGCTGCGCGGGCTGGCCGGTGAGCTGGGGCTGGTGCGGACCGGATCGAGCGACTACCACGGAACCAACAAGACGATCCCCATCGGTGCCGAGAACACCGATCCGGACCAGTTCGAGGCGTTGATCGACAAGGCGTCGGGCGCCCAGATCGCGGTGGGCTGACCTTGGCCGTCGCCGACTTCTTCGACGTGAAGCTGTTTCTGGCGTCGTCCATCACGCTAGTCGTGATCATGGACCCGCCGGGGACGGTGCCGGTGTTCCTGAGCCTGGTCGGCCGCAAGCCACCGGCGGTGCGGGCACGCGCCGCCCGGCAGGCGGCGCTGGTGTCGCTGCTGGTGATCTCGTTGTTCGCGATCGCGGGGCAGGCCATCCTCGCCTACCTCGGGATCGGGGTGCCGGCGCTGCAGGGCGCCGGCGGCCTGCTGTTGCTGCTGATCGCGCTGGACCTGCTGACCGGACGCGGCGCGACGAGCGAGCCCAACGTGGTCGAGGACGTCAACGTCGCGCTGGTGCCGCTGGGCACTCCGCTGCTGGCCGGGCCGGGCGCCATCGCCGCGACGATCGTCTTCGCCCGGCAAGCGGCCGGGCACGTTGGTGCCTACGTCGCGCTGGCGTGCGCGATCGTCGCGGTGCACCTCGTGATCTACGCGGCCATGCGGTTCTCCGGCCTGGTGATCCGGGTCATCCGGGAAAGCGGTATCACCCTGCTCGCGAAGATCGCGGGCCTGCTCCTGGCCGCGATCGCGGTGGAGCTGGTGGCGAACTCGGTGCGCGGCTTCATCGCGGGCGGCTGATTCCCGGCGTCACCCGCCGATCACCGGCGGGCTGATGCGGTTGCCGTTCTCGTCCGTGGCGCCGTCGAGGCCGAAGATGCTGTCCGGGTCGTCCTCGAGCAGGTACGCGGCGCGCTCGTGGTCCTTGTCCTCGTCCTTCTTCTTGCCGCCCGCCGGACCCACGCCCGGGGCCCCGGACGTGCCCGCCTTCCCGGCGGCTCCCGCCCGGCCGCTGCCGGCGCTTTCCGCCGCGGCCCGCGCGCCGGGCTCGCCGATCCCGGCCCTGCGGCCGGGAGCCCGTTCCGCACCGGCGGCACCGCCGAGACGGCCGCCCGCGCCCCCGGCGGCGCGGCCGCCCCCGCCACCGCCCCCGTACGGAGACGATCCCGTCCGGCCCCCACCCGAACCCGGCCGCGGTGCCGTGCGGTTCTGCTCGGCCTGGCCCGGGGCGACCGGCATCATCCCCGCACCTGCCGATGCCGCGGTGCTGCTGCCGGGCACGGTGGGCGCGGGGGAACGACCCCAGCCACCGCCCGCGTCGGCCCAGCCGCCGGGCGGCACGGCACCGGTGGCCGATCCGGCGCCGCTGGGCAGTGCCGTGCTGGGCGGTGCGATGCCCGCCGTGGTCCGCACGGTTCCCGTCGGCGCGCCCATCGGGCCGACACCGCCCGCGTGGGCCGCGACGGTGTGGTCGTCGGAGGGGAACTGCGGAGCGGTGCGCTGACCGGTGCCGGCCGGCGCGGTCGGCGTCGCGTAGACCGGCTGGGTGGAGCCGCCCGAGTGGAGCATGACGTCCCGCTGCGCCAGGACCGCCGCGGCCTGCTGCTGCGCCTGGTGCTGCAGCGCGGCCTGGTTCTGCATGTCGTTCATGGTGGCGCTCGCGGCCTCCCAGTCACCGCCGACCAGTTGCCGGCGCGCGGTGGCGACCGACTCCTCGACCGTGCGGCCCGCCGGTTCCGGCATCTTGTTGCGTGCGTCGACCAGCGCCGCGGAGGTCTGCGAATACCGGTTGGCCGACAGGAACGCCGCGTCGCGCGAGGTGTCCGCCCAGCCCGCCAGGGTGGTGAAGTACCCGAACGCCGACGACGCGCCGTTGCCCTGCCAGCCGGCCTGCTCCTTGGCGACCCCCTGCCGGAGCGCGGTCGACATCTCGCCGAACGCGTTGCCGAGGTCGTTGACGATGACGCCCTGCTCGTCGACCTCCTCTGGCGAGGAGGCTTTGACCATCTCGGCCAGCTGCTGGTGCGGCATCGACTCGTACCGCATGTCCGACGGAGCCAGCCCGTCGCGGTAGCCGCCGCCCTCGGCTTGTAGCTTGGTCGTGTAGATCTCGGCCGACTTGGTCGAGTACTTGCCCGCGACCGCCGCGGGGTCCGGGCGGAAGAACTTCCCGGCCGACTTGCCCGCCGTTTCGGCGTAGACCTCGGCCTCGTACCTGCGGCGGGAGTACCCGCTGTCCGGCTGTGTCATGGTTGTTCGTCCTCCCCTGGCTCCCGGTTGCTCACGGTAGCGCTTTCCCGCTCATCGTGTTACCGGTTCGCCTCGGACAGGAGCCGGTTGACGTGGTCGCGCACCCACTGCCCGATGCGTGCCCGGTCGGCCGGGGTGAACGTGTGCCGCTGGGCACCGTCGGGCAGGGTCTCGACTGTCGTGAAGAAGCGGCCGTCCGGGGTGTCGAACCAGGTCAGCCGACCCGCGTCGGTGCCCCGCACGGAGCACGAGATCACCCCGGCGCGCTGCGGCGGCACCGTGAAGTACCGGTCCGCGAGCCGTTTCTCGCGCGGCGGCTCCGCACCGCCGAACGGATCGGCGTCATCGCGGCCGGGCGACACGTAGCTCACCGGCGTCATCCGTGCCGGCGGCACCTCCGGCAGGGCGTCGAGGAGCTGGGGAAGCACCTGGCCCGCACGCAGCTCGGTGAACCTGACCCGGTCCCCGGTCTGACGGCTCAGCACGCCGTGCTCACCGGTCCACCCGCCGCGGGACAGGACGGTGACGTCCGCCGACAGCTCGGCGAGGACCTGGGTGACGACAACCGTGGGGCGCGCCCACAACCGCAGCAGGTCCTCGAACTCGCCGCGCAGCCGGTCCCGCGACATGCGCCCGAGGCGCTGCCAGTGGTCGAACACGCGCTGCCGCTGCTCGGCGCGTTCGGTGTGGGTGCCGCTGACGAAGGGGATCCGGTGCGGATAGACGAACCTCCCGAGCCCCAGTTCCTCGTCGAGCACGTCCAGTTCGGCAGGCGCGGTTTCGAACGTCAACACCCATTTCCCCCCGGATTCGAAAGCCAACCGCCCAGATCATAGGGGGCGTGGAAGGCGGGCGGAGCCGAAAGTGTCGGTGGTGGTGCGTACCGTAGTGGACGTGGAGCAACTGGGGTTCGAGTTCGCGGTCCAGCCGCGGCGGTTGACGAAGGTGAGTCCGGCGCGCCTGGCCACCTTCGCGGACTGCCCGCGCCGGTACCGCATGACCTACCTGGACCGGCCGACCCCGCCGCGCACCGGGCCGTGGGCGCACAGCACGCTCGGCGCGGTCGTCCACAACGCGCTGCGTGCGCTGTTCGACCTGCCACCGGAGCGCCGCACCCCGGAGCGCGCGGCGGCGTTGTTGTCCGAACACTGGCAGGACGCGGGTTTCGCCGACCGGGAGCAGGCGGCGGTGTACCGCGCCCGCGCGAAGGAGTGGGTCGCCGGGTACGCCGAGCACCACGACGTGAGCAGCGACCCGGTCGGACTGGAGCGGTGGGTGTCCGCGCCGGTGAACCCGGAGCCGGGGCAGCCCGCGTCGATGATCATCGAGGGCCGGGCCGACCGCATCGACCAGCGTGGCGGCGAACTGGTGATCGTGGACTACAAGACGGGCCGCCGCGCGCCGGACGAGTTCGAGGCGCGTAGCTCACAGGCGCTGGCGATGTACGCGGTGGCGGCCGAACGCACGCTGCGGCGGCCGTGCCGGAAGGTCGAGCTGCACCACCTGCCCAGCGGCACGGTCGCCGAGGCGGCGCACACGCCGGAAAGCCTGACCCGGCACCTCCGCCGCGCGCAGGAGACCGCGGAGGACGTCCGGCTGGCCACGGACAGCCTCGACGCGGGCGGCGACGCCGACGAGCTGTTTCCCGCCCGCCCCGATCGCCGCTGCGCCTGGTGCGACTTCCGTCCCAGCTGCGCAGTGGGCCGGGAAGCGGGTCCCGCCGCGAAGCCGTGGGAGCTGTTGTCCCCGTAGGGGTTCGCGGACGGGTTCGCGGATGGGTTACCGACGGTGGCCGCGGGGAGCTGGGATCCGGCGGACCGGCGCCGGAGATGAGGGGCGAGCGTCGGCCGGGTTCGTGGTCGGGTGCGTCTGCCGGTTGCCGGGGTGCGCGGACGTGGTGAGCCGGAAGGGCAGGGCGCAGGTGGGGAACGGTGGCTGGGCGGCCGGCTCGGGGTGGGTTCCCGCGGGCCGGGGGAGAGGCCGGGAGTGCTGGGCTGCACCGGGCCGGCGGAGCAGGGCGTTGTGGCGGGCCGGTGGCGTCGGTGGCGCCGGTGGGTCTCCGACCCGGACGCCATGGCACGGGCACGCGCACGAGGTCCCGGCCCGGGTGGTCCTGTTCCCCGGGGCGTGGGGCATGGTGGAATCTTCGACGGCGGCTCGGTGGGGAGGAATCCGGTGGCACTGGTGAGCGACGAAACGATGGACACCGAGGAGCTGGCACGGCCCCCGGCCGGTGGGCGGCGGTGGATGTCCCGCTGGTGGCGTGGGTTCACCGGCTCGCTCGCCGCGGGTCTCGTCGCGCTCGCGGTCGTGGTTCTGGGCGCCGGGCTGCTGTGCACCTTCCTCGACGTGCCCGGCCCCGGTGCCGTTCCGATGATCGCTCACCCCGTCGCCGCCGTGCTCGCCCTCCTCGCGCAACGCGCCGCCGATCGGCGGGACGGTCCGGTGGCCGGTGTCGCGGGGGTCGCGGTCGTCGTCATCGTTGCCGTGGCGCTGTGGACCTTCTGGTGGGCCTAGACCCGGCCCCCGGCTCACCCATTTCACCCTAACGGGTACAGCCGAGGCGATCTTCGCGAACTGGACTCCGCCGGTTCCGCGGCACCCCTATCGTTCCCGCCGAGAACACGGTTCAAGGGAACGGTACTGGGGTGACAGTGGCGATCCTGGTCGTGGTCGTCGTGCTGGTGCTCGCCATCGCGACGATCGGGATCTACAACGGGCTGGTCAAGCGACGCAACGCGTACCGGAACGCGTTCGCGCAGATCGACGTGCAGCTGACGCGCCGGCACGACCTGATCCCGAACCTGGTGGAGATCGCCCGCGGCTACCTCCAGCACGAGCGGCAGACGCTCGAAGCCGTCGTCGCGGCCCGCGGCGGCGCCGTCCGCGCCCGGGCCGCCGCCCGCGGGAACCCGGGCGAGCCCGGCGCGATGCGGCGGCTCGCCGGCGCCGAGCAAACCCTCACCCGGTCCCTGGGCCGCATGTTCGCGCTCGCCGAGTCCTATCCGGACCTCAAGGGCGACCGGACCATGATGCAGCTGTCCGAGGAACTGACCTCCACCGAGAACCGCGTGGCCTTCGCGCGGCAGGGCTACAACGACTCGGTGATGGCCTACAACACCAAGCGCGAGGTGTTCCCCGGCAACCTGATCGCGAGCGTGTCCGGGTTCGCCCCGGCCGCCTTGCTGGAGATCGAGTCGCCCGAACAGCGCGAGGCGCCCCGGATCTCCTTCTGACCCATGAACTTCTTCGAACGACAACTGGAAGTGCGCCGCGCCTCGGCGCGGCTGGTGTGGCTGTTCGCGCTCGCCGTGCTCATCATCGTCGCGTTCGTGGACCTGGCCGTCTGGGTGGCCTTCCGGCTGGGGCACCGGCCCACCGGCGTTGCCGTGCGCGTGCTGGTCGCGGCCGGTCTGCTCACCGTGCTCGTCATCGGTCTCACCTCGTGGATCCGCACCCTGCTGCTGCGCCGTGGTGGCGGCGGCAAGGTCGCCGTGGCCCTGGGCGGGGTGGTGGTCCCGCCGGACACCGCGGCCCCGGGCCTGCGGCGCCTGCGGAACGTGGTCGAGGAGATCGCGATCGCCTCCGGCATGCCGGTGCCGCAGCTGTACGTGCTGCCGCACGAGCCCGGCATCAACGCCTTCGCGGCCGGGTGGACTCCCGCCAACGCGGCCATCGTCGTCACCGGCGGGGCCCTCGCCCGGCTCAACCGCGACGAGCTCCAGGGCGTGGTCGCGCACGAGTTCAGCCACATCGTCAACGGCGACATGCGGCTCAACATCCGGCTGATGGGCGTGCTCGCCGGCATCGTCGGCCTCGCCGTCCTCGGCCGGATGCTGCTGTCCGGGCGCGGCAGCAGGCGCCAGGCCGGCCCGCTGGTCCTCCCGGCGCTGGCCGCGGTGGCCGCCGGGTACGCCGGTGTCCTCATCGGACGGCTCATCAAAGCCGGCGTGTCCCGTCAGCGGGAGTTCCTCGCCGACGCCTCGGCCGTGCAGTTCACCCGGCAGACCGCAGGGCTCGCGGGTGCGCTGAAGAAGATCGGCGGGGTGCCCGCCGGTTCCCGGTTGCACGCGGCGAAAGCCGAGGACGTGAGCCACATGCTGTTCGGGGAAGGCCGGAAGTCCTTGCCCCTGTTCGCCACCCACCCGCCGCTGGAGCGCCGCATCCAGCTGCTCGACCCGGCCTTCGACGTGCGCGAGCTGGACGAGCTGGGCGCGCGGTGGACGGCCGTGCCACCGTCCGGCACGGACGAAGACCGGGCGCTCGGCCTGGCCGGTCCCGCGGCGCCGGTGGCCGTACCGGCCTCGGTGGCCGCGCCACCCGCCACGGTGGTCGCGTCGATCGGCAACCCGGCGAGCGGCTCCTTCGGTCATGCCGGCGGCTTGCTGCGCGGCATCCCGGAGGACGTGCAGGCGCAGGCGCGGCGAGCCGAAACCGTCGTGCCGCTGGTCCTCGGCCTGCTGTTGTCGGCGCAACCGCACATGCGCACGGCGCAGTACCGGCTGCTCGCGGCCCGGCTGGGCACCCCGCTCGCCGATGCCGCGTGGCGCGAGGGCGAGCGGCTCCGCGGGCTCGATCCCGCGCTGCGGCTGCCGCTCACCGAACTGGCCTTCCCCGCGTTGAGCGGACGGCCCGCGCACGAGCTGCACGCGGTCCAGGCGGTGCTGTCCGAAGTGGTCCGTCTCGACGGGAACGTGGACACCTTCGAGTATTGCCTGTCCACTTTGCTCAGTCGTGACCTGCACGAGGCCGTGCACCACCGGCCGCCGTGGCCGGTGCGGCGGATCGCGCTGCCGCACGCCGGACCCGCGGTCGCCGCGCTGTTCGCCGTGGTCGCCGCGGTCGGGCACCGGGAGCAGGCGGCGGCCGAGGCCGCGTTCCGCGCCGGGCTGTCGCGGGTCGTGCTCGTGGCGACGGTCCCGTTCCAGCCGCCCGCTCAGGCGTGGCAGGCGCTGGACGGGGTGTGGCCGGTCCTCGACGGTCTTGCCGGGCCGGACAAGGCACTGGTGGTGGAAGGGCTGACCACGGTCATCGGCAACGACGGCGTGGTGGGCGTGGCCGAGAGCGAGCTGTTGCGCACCGTCTGCGCGATGCTGCACTGCCCGCTGCCGCCGCTGATGACCGTGGGCGTCTCACACCAGCCACTGCCGCCACGCACGTAGCAGCACACGCACGAGTGCAGCGGGATTCTCGGTGTTCGGCGAGTGCGCGGCGCCCGGGATGAGCTCGAACGGGGCGCCGAGCCGCGCGGCCATCGCGCGCTGCGCAGGCACGCTCCACGCGTCGTCGCGCTCACCGGCCACCACCAGGATCGGCACGCCGGTCGCGGCGAGCTCCTCGACCCGGTCCGGTTCCGTGCGCAGCCCCGCGGCCATCCCCAGCAGGCCGGCCGGGCTGGAGGCCAGGAACCGCTCCCGCAGGAAGTCCTTCAGATCAGGTGGCAGCGCGGCCCACAGCGGTGACCGTGCGCTCACCTGCTCGCGCACCCGGTACACGGCGTCCAGGCCGGACGCCCGCAGCACCGGCTCACCGGCGCCGAGCGCCTGCCGCCGGGCACCGTCGGGCAGCTCGGCCGGGCCGCTGTCCAGCAGGGTCAGCCCCGTTGCCGGCGCGCCCGCCAGCACCGCGGCGCGCGCGACCAGGCCACCGTAGGAGTGCCCGAGCAGCACCACCGGCCCCTCGGCCGCGACGTCTTCGACCAGCCCGGCCACCACGGCGCCCAGCGGTGCGGGCAGGTAGGCGGTCTCATCCGCCGGACCGGGCGACTCGAACTGGCCCGGCAGGTCGATGGCGAGAGCGCGGAAGTCACCGGCCGCCAATCCGTCCAGCAGTGGCGCGAAGTCCTCTTTGGACCCGGTGTAGCCGGGAACCAGCACGGCCGTCGCCTTCGCCGGAGCCGGAGTCCGCAACGCCGCCAGGCCCCGCACCCGGACCTTCTCCGCGCCGTGCGGCGTCAACTGAGCGGTCACGACAACGCGGCCAGCGTCCCGCCGCGCTGTTCGAGCAGCACCGGCCCCAGTGCGGCCAGGCGCACCGGGCCGGGGTAGCCGTGCCGGTCCACCGCGATCGTGCGGATCGTCGAGCCGTCCGACTCGTTCAGCACCGCCAGCCCGCCCGGGATCGGCACGACCAGCTGGTGCGCGAAGGTGACCCCCGGACCGAGAGCGCCATTAACCGTCCACAGTGGAGTCAGGTTGTCCCGGGACAGCGCCAGCACCTTCGACCCGGTGTACCAGTACACGTTCGCGGAGGTGGACTCCGTCGCGGCAACCCGGCCCGGCGGATCCTGCCCCAGGTCCGGCGCCGGCAGGTCCAGCGGGTACGCCGCCGTCTGCTCGCCGTCCGCGTCGTAACGGACCAGCAGCCGCTGGTCTGGCAGCGCCACCGCGGTGTAGTCGCCGGACATCGCGACCAGTTGCGCGTGGTGACCGGCCACGATCGTGCTGAACGAGACCTGCGGCTGGTCCGACTCCTTCGGCACAGCCTTCATCACGGTCAACCGGTCGCCCGGGTCGCCCGCGCAGCGTTCGATCACGCCGACCCGGCCGGAAGCCATCGCGACCGAGCCGTAGGTGCACCCGGTGCGCGGCTGCTTGTCCGGGTTGACCAGCGCGGGAACCCGGCCGTACTCGTTGGTCTCGACGAGGTCGTCCCGCCACGTCACGAGCAGGTCCGGGCCGGTCGCGGTGACCTGGCTGCCGTCGGTCACCAGCCCCGTGCCCAGCTCGGCGCTGCCGGTGCGCTGGGCCTTGCGCAGGCCGGTGTCGATGCCGAGGCCGACGACCTCCGAGCAGCCGGACCGACCGTCCAGGCCGTCCTTGCGGTAGACCGCCAGTACGCGGCCCCACACCTCCGCCGCGGTGCACAACGGGAGGTCGCGGGCGTAGCGCCAGCGGACCTGGCCGGTGAACGGGTCCCGGCCGGTGATCTCGTCGCCGTTCGCGGTGGCCACGGCCGTCCCCTCGGCGATCGGGACCGGGGCCGCGCCGCTGGGCGCCTGCCACAGCTCACGCAGGGTCGCCGGCACCGCGTCCGGCCCGAGCGGCACCGGGGCGCCGGGCGCGGAGGTCTGCTGGACCGTGGCCCGGCTCTCGCTTCCGGCCCAGACGGCGAGGCCGGTGGCGATGACGGCGACGGCGAGCACGACCGCGGTCACCCGGTCGCGCGGGCGGTTCCACGGCGACGGGCGGCTCCGGCGTGGCTTCGTACCGTGAGCCGCGGCGGGGCCGCCGGCCAGCACGTCCTCCGCGCCGATCAGCCCGGTGGTCTCACCGCCCTCGGGACGGCGATGACGTCCCCCTTCCACGGGCTCGCTCACGTTCCTGCTCCCGGTGTTCGACGGCGCCGACGGCGCCGGTCGGCCTCAGTCTGCCGAACCCGGTGTATCAGACGTGTTCGCCGCGGCCCCCGCCGAGCCCGGACGGCGACGGCGGCGACGGCGGGCGGGACGGTCGGCGGACTCGCCGGCCTCGCGCTCGGCCGGGCCCTTCTCCGCCGGTCCGGAGGTCTCACCGGTCGCCTTGCCGCCGCGGGTGCGCCGCCGGCGGCGCTCCTCACCAGCGGTTTCGGTGGTTTCGGCCGTTTCGCCCTCGGTCGTCTTCGCGCCCCGCGTGCGCCGGCGGGCGCGGGGCGGCGCGGCGGTCCGCCGGCGCCCGCCCATCTGCTCCTCCGGCTCGGCCGCCAGGCCGGCCCGGGTGCGCTGGGACAGCGGCAGCCGCCCGGTGGCGTCCGCCGGGATGTCCAGGTCGCTGAACAGGTGCTTCGACGTCGAGTACGTCTCCACCGGCTCGGGCATGCCGAGCTTGAGCGCGTCGTTGATGCTCTGCCAGCGGTGCAGGTCGTCCCAGTCGACCAGGGTGATCGCGACACCGGTCTTGCCCGCGCGGCCGGTGCGGCCGATGCGGTGCACGTACGTGCTCTCGTCCTCGGGCGTCTGGTAGTTGATCACGTGCGTCACGTCGGTGACGTCGATCCCGCGTGCCGCCACGTCGGTGGCCACCAGCACGTCCACCTTGCCCGAGCGGAACGCGCGCAGCGCCTGCTCGCGGGCGCCCTGGCCCAGGTCACCGTGCACCGCGGCCGCCGCGAACCCGCGCTCGGCGAGGTCGTCGGCCACCTTCTGCGCGGTGCGCTTGGTGCGGGTGAAGATCATGGTCAGCCCACGGTCCTTCGCCTGCAGGACGCGGGCGATGAGCTCCGGCTTGTCCAGCGAATGCGCCCGGTAGGCGAACTGCGCGGTGCGCTCGTGCACCGCGCTCGAGTCGTTCTCCTCGGCCCGCACGTGCGTGGGGCGGTCGAGGAAGGTGCGGGCCAGCTTGATGATCGGGTCCGGCATCGTGGCCGAGAACAGCATCGTCTGGCGCTGGTCGGGCACCATGCCCAGGATGCGCTCGATGTCCGGGAGGAAGCCCAGGTCGAGCATCTCGTCGGCCTCGTCCAGCACCAGGGCGCGGACCTTGCCCAGCACCAGCGCCTTCTGTTCGGCCAGGTCCAGCAGGCGGCCGGGGGTGCCGACGACCACGTCGACGCCCTTGCGCAGGGCGCTGATCTGCTGCTCGTACGGGCGGCCGCCGTAGATCGCCAGGGTGCGCACGTCCAGGTGCTTGCCGGCGTCGGTGAGGTCGCGCGTGACCTGCAGGCACAGCTCGCGGGTCGGCACGACGACCAGTGCCTGCGGCGTGCCGTCACCGGGCGTCACCACGCGCTGGAGCAGCGGCACGCCGAACCCGAGGGTCTTGCCCATGCCGGTGCGGGCCTGGCCGATGAGGTCGTCGCCGGCGAGCGCCAGCGGCAGGGTCAGGGCCTGGATCGCGAAGGTGCGTTCGATGCCGGCTTCGGCGAGCGCCCGCACGATCTCGGGGCGGACGCCCAGCTCGGCGAAGGTCGGCGTGGCCGGTTCGAGGTGGTCGGCCTGCAGCGGGTGGGAGGTGTCGGTATCGGGGACCCCGGTCTCGCTGTGCTCCAGGGCCACCGGGTCGATCTGGTTGTGGTCGGATTCGGTCGCGGTCAGTGTGATCGCCTCTCTCTACCAGCGCGCACGGCCTGGTCGAGACTGGGCACTCAACCGGCGGGAAGGTCCACCGGGATTGCCTGGACGGCGTGCACGCGCATTACCTGCCGCTCGCAATGGCGCCCGGGTCTGCTCGTCCTCCGGCGAGTCGAGGCGGGGGTGCCTCGGATGGGGCGCGCTACTGCGGATGCGGTAGCTTTCCCGTCCAATTGTAACCGGTACCGGCCCGGCCCCGGTATTTCGGCCCGGTGTGTCCGCGTAAGATTCGTCTCTTCGTCACGGCGGTACGCTCACGCCCGTGACACGAGAGATCAGCGAAGGCGTCGTCGACCTGCTCGGGGTCATCGCCTACGGCGAGTTGTCCGCGTTCGACCGGATGGCGGAGGACGCCCGCAAGGCGCCCACCCTGGCCGGGCGCGCCGCGTTGTCGTCGATGGCGGCCGCCGAGATCGGGCACTACGAGATGCTCGCGAAGTTCCTCGCCGACCACGGCCGGCGGGTCGAGGACGCGATGGCGCCGTTCGTGGCCCGGTTCGACGCCTGGCACGCCTCCACCGCGCCCAGGTCGTGGCTGGAATCGCTGGTCAAGGCGTATGTCGGCGACGGGCTGGCGGCCGACCTGTACCGGGAGGTCGGCAGCTGGCTGGACCCGGAGACCAAGGATCTCGTGGTCACCGTGCTGGCCGACACCGGGCACTCGGCCTTCGCCGAGCGCGAGGTCGCCGCCGGCATCCAGGCCGATCCGAAGACACGGGACAAGCTGGCCCTGTGGGGGCGGCGGCTGCTCGGCGAGGCGCTCACCCAGGCGCAGTACGTGGTGGCCGAGCGGGACCCGCTGGCCGAGTTGATCGTGTCCTCCTCGGGCGACCTGTCGGGAATCGCGGGACTGTTCCGCCGGTTGCAGCAGGGGCACACCAAACGGATGCAGGTGCTCGGGCTGGGCTAGCCTGGGCCTTGCAGAACGTGGCAGAACCAGTCGGAGGTAACAGGTGGAGGTCAAGATCGGCATCAAGGACACCCCGCGTGAGCTGGTGGTGTCCAGTGGCCAGTCCGCCGAGGAGGTCGAGAAGCTGGTCGCCGACGCGCTGAAGACCGCGGACGGCCTGTTCAGCCTCACCGACGACAAGGGCCGGAAGTTCCTGGTCCCGTCGGACCGGATCGCCTACGTCGAGATCGCCCCCTCGGACGTGCGCCGGGTCGGGTTCGCGGTCGGCTCCTGAAGTCTTCCCGGAAAAAGGGGCGCCCGCCGAATTCGGCGGGCGCCCCTTTTTTCACTGACCGGCTTTCACTGATCGGCCAGCTGGGCGAGGGTTTTCGGCACCGTGAACGGTGGCGTGCTCGTGCCGAGGATGCGGTAGCGGCCCCAGGGGTCGGGATCCGACAGCTCGCCGGCCGCGGCGCCGTCCGGGGTGCGGATCTCGCCCTTCTTCTTCCGGCCGCCGCACGCCGCGTCCAGCGAGGCGTTCGGCGCGATCCGGCCGTACCAGCGGTAGTAGCCGTCGATCGGCTGGAAGTGGCCGCGCAACTCCACCTCGACGGCGATCTCCCTGCCGTCGATCACCACGGTCGCCGGGCCGGTGTAGCCCTCAGCGTCGTCCGTGTGGTCAGCGTTGTCAGCACTGTCAGCGCTGTCAGCCGACATCCGTGTCCTCCTTCGGGTGCGCCCGTCCGAGCTGGACGATCTTGTTCTCCTCCAGCGGCTTGTTCGGGTCGATCGTGACCCCGTGCTGACGGGCGAGCCCGTCGATGGCGGCCCAGATGATCTGCGTCAGGTACTCCACGACGCTGTCCCGGCTCATCGACCGGCGGTCCAGCCACCACTCGCCGGTGTTCTGCACCATCCCGACGATGCCGTAGGCCCACGGCTCGGCGGCGCCGGAGTCCATGTTGAACATCCGCATGTAGTCGCCGAGCAGGGCGGTCAGCGCGGTGGCGATCAGTTCCTTGTCCTCGGCCACCACGTCGGCGTCGGCCGGCTTGCCGGCGAACGACCCGCGCACCAGCAGCCGGTACAGGTTCGGGTGCTCCTCGATGACGGTGAAGAAGGCATCCAGCGCCATGCGGATCCGCGGCACCGGCGCCAGCTCGGCGTTGATCGCCGGCACCAGGCGCGAGAACAGCAGCTCGGTGCCGCGCTGCCCGAGCGCGTCGTACAGGTCGGCCTTGTCCGCGAAGTGCCGGTACAGCACCGGTTTGGTCACGCCGGCCGCGACGGCGACGTCGTCCATCGCCAGGTCCGGCCCGTGCTCGGCCAGCGCCCTCAGCGCGGCCTCGACGAACTCGGCGCGCCGCTCCACCCGGTGCTTGCGCCACCGGTCCCGCCGTGCGTCACCGGTCGCCGGTTCGCCGGCCGTCGGGTGCTTGCCGCCGCGCTTGACATGATCCGCCACGCGCCTCATGCTACCAGAGGTAACTGTTACCACGGGTTACAGAATCAGTGGGGAGCACGCGATGACGCGCACGCTGGACGACCACGGCCGTGAGAAGACCGCCGACCGACTGCTCAAGTCCTCCGCCGGCAAGTTCTACGACCCCGAGGTGGACATCGACTGGTCCGCCCCGCTCGCGGAGGGCAAGCCCTTCCAGCTGGAACACCGCAGCTCGCTCTACGGCACCCACCTGTGGGACCGGCTCAGCGACGAGCAGCGGCTCGAGCTGGGCAGGCACGAGCTCGCCAGCATCGCCAGCAACGGCATCTTCTTCGAGGTGCTGCTGATGCAGCTGCTGCTCAAGGAGGTCTACAACTCCGACCCCACCCGCAAGCACGTGCAGTACGCGCTCACCGAGATCGCCGACGAGTGCCGCCACTCCACGATGTTCGCGCGCTCGGTGGAAACCGTCGGTGCGCCCGCCTACGGGCCGGTGAAGATCGTGCACCGGCTGGGCAAGCTGCTGCCGTTCATCGGCTACGGCCCCGCGCTGTACGGCTCGATCCTGGTCGCCGAGGAGATCCTGGACCGCATCCAGCGGGAGAGCATGGCGGACGAGAACATCCAGCCGCTGGTGCGCATGGTCAACCGCATCCACGTGCTGGAAGAGGCGCGGCACGTCACGTTCGCCCGCGAGGAGGTCACCCGCGGGATGGCCGGCCTCGGCAAGGCCGAGCTGTTCTACCAGCGCTGGCTCATCGCCGTGGTCAGCTTCGCGATCACCCGCAGCCTGATCAACCCGCGCGTCTACCGCGCCATCGGGCTCGACGCGCGCGAGGCGTGGCAGACCGCGATGGCCAACCCGCACTGGCACGAGACGCTGCGCTGGTCCGGTGAGCGCATCATGGCGTTCCTGGACGACGCCGGGCTGGTCGGTCAGCCGGGGACCTACTGGTGGCGCAAGTCCTTCCTGCTGGGGGCCCGATGACGGCGACGGTCCGGCGACGGGGGACGGACCGTCGCTTCACCACCAGCGACGGCACCGCACTCCACGTCGAGCTGTCCGGGCCGCGCGACGCCGCGGCCACCCTGGTCCTGGTGCACGCCTGGACGCAGGACCACCGCGAATGGGATCCGGTGCTGCCGCTGCTGCCCTCCGGCGTCCAGGTGCTGCGCTACGACCACCGCGGGCACGGGCTGAGCGAGCCGGCGCGGCCCGGAACGGCGACCGTGGCGCAGCTGGCCGACGACCTCGCCGAGCTGATCGGCGAGCTGGTGCCGGCGGGCAGGCTCGTCCTGGCCGGGCACTCGATGGGCGGGATGACCGTGATGGCACTGGCCGAACGGCACCCGGACCTGGTCGCCGCGCGGGCCGGCGGCGTCGCGTTCATTGCGACCTCGTGCTGCGACATGGACCGCCTCACCCTGGGCCTGAACGGCGCCGCGGGCCGGATCGCGATGCGGGCCGACAAGTCCTTCGGCCGGATGCTGACCAGGTACGGCAAGGACCACCTGCCGATCCCGGCGCCGCTGGCCCGGCCGTCGGTGAAGTGGCTGGCGTTCGGCAAGAAGGCCCGCCGCGCGGACGTGCGGGCGATGACGGACCAGTTCCTGCGGGCGCATCCGCGCAGCGTGGGCGGGTTCCGCGACTCGATGTCCGACCACGACCGGCGCGTCGCACTGAAGAACCTGCGCGGCACCCCGACCGTGGTGATGGTCGGCGACCGGGACCGGATCACGCCGGTGCACCACGCGCGGGTCATCGCCGAGGAGCTGCCCGAAGCGGAGTTCGTGCTGCTCCCCGGCGCCGGCCACGAGCTGACCTACGAGCGGACCCGCGAGGTCGCCGCGCGCCTGAACCGCCTGCTCGGGCCCTAGCTCACGCCTCACCCGGTGCGTGCTGGAGGGGGAAGCCACCGCCGATGCCGCGCCAGGCGAGCGTCGCGGTCAGCGACACCGCCTCCTCGCGGCTCATGGTGCTGTGGTGCGCCAGCCAGAACCGGGCGCTGACCTGGCTCAGCCCGACCAGGCCGACCGCCAGCAGACGTGCCCGGCCCTCGTCCAGGCCGGCGTCGGCCGTGATGGTGTCGGTGATCGCGTTGATGCACTCGGTGGTGGCGCGGTCGACCGCCTCCTGCACGACCGGCTCACCCCGCAGGTCGGATTCGAAGATCATCCGGAAGGCGCCGGTCTCGTTGGCGACGAAGTCGAAGAACGCGCCGACGGCGGCCTGCACGCGCAGCTTGTTGTCGGTGGTCGAGGCGAGCGCCGCGCCCACACGCGCGACCAGCTCGTCGACGTGGTTCTCCAGCAGCGCGGTGTAGAGGTCGAGCTTGCCGGGGAAGTGCTGGTACAGCACGGGCTTGCTGACGCCGGCCTGCTCGGCGATCTCGTCCATGGCCGCCGCGTGGTAGCCGTTGGCCGCGAAGACCCGTTGCGCCGCAGCCAGAAGCTGCGCCCGCCGTTCCGTACGGGGCAGTCGTACTCCCCGTGGTTGCGCCGCCGCGGTCTCCGTCATGCTTCCCTCCCAAAGAGCCCATTCGAGATTACTCGCCGGTATCGCCGGCTCGCCAAGCGACGGGTGGCTAGGCATCCTGGACACATGACCGGCACCGTCCCGGCCTCCCGGCCCGCCCCGGACTCCGGAGCGGGCCGCGAGCCACTCACCCGGGTACCGCTGTCCACTCGGGAGCTGCCCGAACTGGACCCGCGGCTGCCGCCGTGGCCGGGCGTCACCGAGCAGGTCGACGGGGTTTCCCTGCACGTGCGCCGCACACCCGGCGCACAGGACGAGACCGCCGTCTACGTGCACGGGCTCGGCGGGTCGTCGACGAACTGGACCGACCTGGCCGCGCTGCTCGCGCCGGTGGCCGGGGGAGTGGCGATCGACCTGCCCGGGTTCGGGTTCTCCGAGCCGGAACGCGCCTTCGACTTCAGCCTCGACGCGCACGCCGAGGTGCTCGCCAGGTTCGTGCGGGGCCTGGGCACGGGGCCGGTGCACCTGCTGGGCAACTCGATGGGCGGCGCGGTGGCGCTGCTGATGGCGGCCCGGCACCCGGACCTGGTGCGGACGCTCACCCTGGTCTCGCCGGCCATGCCGGACCGGCGGCCGGATCCGCGCCGGCTGTCCGATCCGCTGATGGCGCTGGCCTACCTGCCGCTGGTGGGCCGCAGAGCGCGCCGCAGGCTCGCCGCCTACACGGCGTACGAGCGGGCGAAGATGGTCATCAAGCTGTGCTTCGCCGACCCGGACGGGTTCCCGGAGCACCGGATGGCCGAGCTGGTCGAGGAGCACACCGCGCGGGCCGAGCAGGCGTGGGCGAACGTCGCGATGTCGCGCAGCACGTTCGGTATCTTCCGGACCTGGTTCGCGCGTGGTGCGGCGTCGCTGTGGCGGGTCGCGCCGAACGTGCGCGTGCCGACGCTGGTGGTGTGGGGCACGGAGGACAAGGTGATCTCGGTGCGCCGCGCCGCCCGGACCGCGAAGGTGATCCCGCGGGCCCGGCTGCTCGTGCTGCCGCGGACCGGTCACGTGGCACAAATGGAACGCCCGGTTGTCGTAGCGAAGGCTGTTCTGGGTATGTGGGAAGCCGTCGCCGCCGGTTCGTGGTAGCCCATTCGGGTTAAGCCGAGCCCGCTGCGTGACGACTTGGTCGCGCGTTGCGTAACTCTGCGCATGTGGCAATCTGGGTGCCGTGAACCGGGCGAGCGAGCGTGGCGATGAACGGCGAACGCAGTACGCGCCCCGGTCGGATCGATCGTCGGTTCGCCTGAGTGAGGACCGGTACCGGCCGCGGGCCCGCCGGGTGCAGGCCGAGCCGCTCGCGGCGCAGTGGCGGCCGCCCCAGGCACAGCTCGAACAGGACCCGGAGGAAGCTCGCAAGGCGCGGCGCCGCCAGGGCCGGGTCGGCCGTCTCGTCGGCGCCTACGGCTGGCGGGTCTACGCGCTCCCGGTTCTCGTCGTGATCACCGTCCTCGTGGCGTTCAACACCGCCACCGCACCCGCCCCGACCGAGACGGGCGCGTCGCAGAACGGTGGCGCCGGCCAGGGTGGTGACGGTGCACTCGCGGAACAACCGGCCGCGCCGCGGGACCTGAACATCCCCACCGCCGAGCTCCCCACCGGCGGTGAGTTCACGCGGAGCGCCGCCATGGCCTACCACGTCGTCCCGGTCCCGAACGACGGCGTCAGCGGCAAGGAGGCGGGCAGCGGCGGGAAGATCTACCACTACACGATCGAGGTGGAAAACGGCATCGACCCGTCCAGCTACGCGGGTGACGACGCGTTCGCCAGCGCGGTCGAGCGGACGCTGTCCGACGTGCGCAGCTGGATCGGCACCGGCAAGGTCAGGCTGCAACGGGTCGGCGCGGACTACGGGGACATCGACTTCCGCGTGAGCCTCACCACTCCCGAGACAGCGAAGCGGCCGGATGTGTGCGGGTTCAGCATCCCGTTCCCGACCTCGTGCTACTCCCGCACGTTCAACCACCGGGTGGTGATCAACCTCGCCCGGTGGGTCCGCGGCGGGCTCGCGTTCGCCGACCTCGGCCTGTACCGGCAGTACGCGATCAACCACGAGGTCGGCCACGCGCTGGGCAAATCGCACGTGGGCTGCCAGGAGAACGGCGCGCTGGCACCGGTGATGATGCAGCAGACCTTCGGCGTGTCGAACAACTACGTGGCCCAGCTGAACGCGGTCGACCAGTACAACTCCAAGGCCGTGCCGGCCGACGGCAAAACCTGCGTGCCCAACGCCTGGCCCGTCCTCCAGTTCGGCGACACCGCCCCCGCGGGCTAGGCCCGTCCCGCAGGGTGGGAGGCGGGAAGGGTCCGGTCGGTCCGCGTGTTGTGGATACTGGGGGAAGCGACAACGACAGCCGCGCGATTTGGAGGACCGATGGCAGGGACGCTGCCGCCGCTCGTGGAGCCGGCGGCCGAACTCACCAAGGAAGAGGTGGCCCGCTACAGTCGGCACCTGATCATCCCGGATGTCGGGATGGACGGGCAGAAGCGGCTGAAGAACGCGAAGGTCCTGGTGATCGGCGCGGGCGGTCTCGGCAGCCCGGCGCTGCTCTACCTCGCCGCCGCCGGTGTCGGCACGCTCGGGGTCATCGACTTCGACGTCGTCGACGAGTCCAACCTGCAGCGCCAGGTCATCCACGGCCAGTCCGACATCGGCAAGCCCAAGGCCGTCTCGGCCAAGGAGTCGATCGCCGAGATCAACCCGTTCGTCGACGTCATCCTGCACACCGAGCAGCTGACCACGGCGAACGCACTGGACGTCTTCCGCGGGTACGACCTGATCCTGGACGGCACGGACAACTTCGCGACGCGCTACCTGGTCAACGACGCCGCGGTGCTGCTGGGCAAGCCGTACGTGTGGGGCTCGATCTTCCGGTTCGAGGGCCAGGTCAGCGTGTTCTGGGAGGACGCGCCCAACGGCCAGGGCCTCAACTACCGCGACCTCTACCCGGAGCCGCCGCCCCCGGGCATGGTCCCGTCGTGCGCCGAAGGTGGCGTGCTGGGCGTGCTGTGCGCCTCGATCGGCTCGATCATGGTGACCGAGGCGATCAAGCTGATCACCGGTATCGGTGAGCCGCTGCTCGGCCGCCTGATCAGCTACGACGCGCTGGAGATGCGCTACCGCGAGGTCAAGATCCGCAAGGACCCGGAGACGCCGAAGATCACCGAGCTGATCGACTACGAGGCGTTCTGCGGTGTCGTGTCGGACGAGGCGCAGCAGGCGGCGTCGGGGAGCACCATCACCCCGGCCGAGCTGAAGGCCAAGTTCGACGCGGGCGAGGACTTCGAGCTGATCGACGTCCGCGAGCCGCACGAGTACGAGATCGTGAACATCAAGGGCGCCAAGCTGATCCCGAAGGACCGCATCCTGTCCGGTGAGGCGCTGGCCGAGCTGCCGCAGGACAAGCCGATCGTGCTGCACTGCAAGTCCGGCGCCCGGTCGGCGGAGGCGCTGGCCGCCCTGCACCGGGCCGGGTTCAAGGACGCCACCCACCTCGGTGGCGGCGTGCTGGCCTGGGCCGCGCAGATCGACAAGAGCCTGCCGACGTACTGACGCTCCTGCCGGAAGGGCCCGTCGCGGTTTCGCCGCGGCGGGCCCTTTTCCGTCCCCCTGACGGGCCGCGCCGGGAGCCCGGAAATGTCGGTGCGGCGCGGTAATCTCGGGCGGTGCGTGCCGGTCCGAGAGCAGCACAGGCGCCGCCGGCGGCTGTGCTCCTGGCGTTCGGGCTCCAGCACACCGCCCCGCAGCCGTTGCCGGGCGGCCGGGCGTACCGCTGCGGCGACGCGGTGCTGACCCTGGTGCGGGACCGGCCGGGGACGGCCTGGCTGGCGGACACCCTGCACCACCTGGACGTGCCGGACCTGCGCATCGCCCGCCCGCTGCGCTCCCGGGACGGGCGCTGGATCGTCGCCGGGTGGTCGGCCCGGCGCTACCTGCCCGGCACGCCGGAGCACCGGCACGACGAGACCATGCTCGCCGCGCTCAAGCTCGCCCACGCCCTGCACGGCCTGCCCCGCCCGAAACACCTCGCGGCCAGGACCGACCCGGACGCGCTGGCCGACCGCATCGCCTGGGGCGAGGCCGCCGTGCCGGTCGACGAGGCCAAGGGTGGCCGCTGGTTCGAGGTGCTCGCGGTGGCGCGAAGACCCGTGCGGCTGCCGGACCAGGTCGTGCCGGGCGACCTGTTCGGCGCCGTCCTCTTCGACGAAGACGCCCCGCCGGGCATCGTCGACTTCGACCCGTTCCACCGGCCCGCGGAGTGGGGGGCCGCGGTGGTCGCCGTGGACGCGGTCGCCTGGGGCGGCGCGGCGCCCGGCTTCCTCGAGCGCTGGTCGCACCTGCCGGAATGGCCCCAGCTCCTGTTGCGCGCCGTGCTGTTCCGCCTGGCCGGCAACGCGCTCAGCCCGCGCGCCACCGCTGCCTCCCTGGACGGTCTGCGCGCCGCCGCGGCCGCGGTCAGCGAAATCCTGTAGCGGGCGCCTCTTCTCACCGGGCGTCCCGTGAACTCCGGCAGCAATGTCAACCGCCGGAAACATTCCGGCGTTCGCAGGTAACACGGCCTTCCTACCGTCTGTCCCGAACGGCGGAAGGAGGTGCGCGTGACGCTCACCGCGGAACACCGGGTCCCCACCCACTGCCCCTACTGCGCCCTGCAGTGCGGGATGAGCCTGTCCGGCGACACCGTCGCGCCACGCGAGTTCCCCACCAACGGCGGCGGCCTGTGCCAGAAGGGCTGGACCGCGGGCAGCCTGCTCACCACCTCCCAGCGGCTGACCACGCCGCTGGTGCGGACCGGCGGGGAGTTGGTGCCCGCGACCTGGGACGAGGCGCTCGACCTCGTGGCGCGCCGGATCACCGACATCCAGGCCGGGCACGGCCGCGACGGGATCGCGGTGTTCGGTGGCGGTGGGCTGACCAACGAGAAGAGCTACCTGCTGGGCAAGTTCGCGCGGGTCGCGCTCGGCACCGCACAGATCGACTACAACGGCCGGTTCTGCATGTCGTCCGCGGCGACCGCCGGCACCAGGGCGTTCGGCCTGGATCGCGGTCTGCCGTTCCCGCTGACCGACGTGGCCGAGGCGGACGCGGTGCTGCTGGTCGGCGCGAACCCGGCCGAGACGATGCCGCCGTTCATGCAGCACCTGCGCCGGGCGGTCGACGCCGGCGGGCTGGTCGTCGTCGACCCGCGCCGCACGCCGACCGCGGAGCGGGCGAGCCTGCACCTGGCACCCGCACCGGGCACCGATCTCGCCCTGGCGCTGGGCATCCTGCACGCGCTCGTCGCCGAGGGCCGCGCCGACCGGGATTACGTCGCGCGGCGCACCCGCGGTTTCGACGCGGTGTGGCGGGTCGCGGCCCGCTGGTGGCCCGAGCGCGTCGAACGGATCACCGGTGTCGCCGCCGCCGACCAGCGTCGCGTCGCCGCCCTGCTGGCCAGCGCCCGCAAGGCCTACGTCCTCACCGCCCGCGGCACCGAGCAGCACGCCAGCGGTTCCGACACCGTCAGCGCGTGGATCAACCTGGCGCTGGCGCTCGGACTGCCCGGCCGGGACGGCTCCGGTTACGGCTGCCTCACCGGCCAGGGCAACGGCCAGGGCGGGCGCGAGCACGGTCAGAAGGCCGACCAGCTGCCCGGGTACCGCAGGATCGACGACCCGGCGGCCCGCGAGCACGTGGCGCGGGTGTGGGGTGTCGATCCCGCGTCGCTGCCCGGACCGGGGCGTTCGGCCTACGAACTCCTCGACGCGCTGGGCACCGCAAGCGGCCCGAAGGCGCTGCTCGTCTTCGGCAGCAACGTCGTGGTCTCGGCCCCGCGGTCGGCGCACGTCGGGCAGCGGCTGCGCAGCCTGGACCTCCTCGTCGTCGCCGATTTCGTGCTGTCCGAGACCGCCGCGATGGCCGACGTCGTGCTGCCGGTCACCCAGTGGGCCGAGGAGAGCGGCACGATGACCAACCTGGAGGGCCGCGTCCTGCTGCGGCAGAAGGCGATCGAGCCGCCGGACGGGGTGCGCACCGACCTGGAAGTCCTCAGTGGACTGGCGCGGCGACTCGGCCAGCCCGCGCAGCGGTTCCCGGCCCGGGCCGAAGCCGTGTTCGCCGAGCTGCGCGAGGCGTCGCGGGGCGGGCTCGCGGACTACTCCGGCGTCACCTACGACCGCCTGCGCGACGGCGAGGCCCTGCACTGGCCGGTGCCGGGCACCGATCACCCCGGCACGCCGCGGATGTTCCTGGACTCCTTCGCCCACCCGGACGGCCGCGCCCGGTTCGCCGCGGTCGAGCACCGCGGCCCGGCCGAGCCCGTCGACGACGAGTTCCCGCTGATCGCGACCACCGGACGGGTCCTGCAGCACTACCAGTCCGGCGCCCAGACGCGGCGGATCGCGGAGCTGAGCGAGGTCGTGCCGGAGGTCTACGTGGAGGTGCACCCGGACACCGCGGCCCGGCACGGACTGGCCGACGGTGACCGGGCCCGCGTGATCTCCCGCCGTGGTGAGACCGCCGCGCGGGTGCGCTGCGTCGCCTCGATGCGGCCGGACACGGTGTTCCTGCCGTTCCACTTCCCCGGCGCGCAGCGGGCGAACCTGCTGACGAACCCAGCCCTGGACCCGGCGAGCCGCATGCCCGAGTTCAAGGTGTGCGCGGTCCGCCTGGCGCCGAAGGACGGTGCGGCATGACCCGCAAGGTGGTGGTGCTGGGCTACGGCATGGCCGGGGCCCGGCTCGCCGACGAGATCCGGGCCCGCGACCCGGAATGCACCCGCGTCGCGCTGACCGTGGTCGGCGCGGAGCCGCACGCGGCGTACAACCGCGTCCTGCTCTCGGCCGTGGTCGCCGGCACGATGCGACCGGAGCTGGTCCGCCTGCACGACGGGGACTGGGCCGCCCAGCACGACATCGATCTGCGCACCGGGGTCACGGCCGAGCACCTCGACCGCGCCGCCCGCCGGATCCGGCTCAGCGACGGGTCCGGTGTGGACTACGACGCGCTGGTGCTCGCCACCGGCAGCAGGCCCTGGCTGCCGCCGGTCGAGGGCCTGACCCTCGACGACGGCACGCCCGCGCCGGGCGTGGCCACCTTCCGCACACTGGACGACTGCGACCGCATCCTGGCCGCGGCCCGGGCCGGCGCGCCGGTCGCGGTGCTCGGCGGCGGCCTGCTCGGCCTGGAGGCCGCCCGCGGCCTGGCCGGGCGCGGCAACCTGGTCACCGTCGTGCACCCGGCGGCGCACGTGATGGAACGCCAGCTGGACGCCGGCGCCGGACGGGTGCTCGCCCGCGCGCTGGGCGAGCTGGGCATCGGCTTCCGGATCGGCGCGGGTGCGGCCCGGTACCTGCCCGGCGACGGGCTCAAGCTCGACGACGGCACCCAGGTGCCCGCCGATCTGGTCGTGGTCAGCACCGGGGTGCGACCCGAGACCGGACTGGCCGCCGCAGCTGGCCTGCTGGTCGACCGGGGCGTGGTGGTCGACGACGCGTTGCGCACCAGTGACGGCCGCATCCACGCGATCGGCGACTGCGCGCAGCACGCGGGTGCGGTGCCCGGCCTGGTCGAACCGGCCTGGCAGCAGGCGAAGGTACTGGCCGGCCTGCTCACCGGCACCGACGTCGCGGCGCGCTACCGCGGCACCCGGGTCGTCACCAAGCTCAAGGCCCGCGGCATCGATCTCACCGCCCTCGGCGACGTGCACACCGACGCGGCCGACCCGGACGCCGAGGTCGTGTGCCTCACCGATCCCGTCCGCGGCCGGTACGCGAAGCTGGTCGTGCGCGCGGAACGCGTCGCCGGGGCGATCCTGCTGGGCGCGCCGGACGCGGCCGCGACCATCACGCGCCTGTTCGACCGGGGTGTCCCGGTTCCCGAAGACCGGCTCGCCGTCCTGCTCGGACGTGCGCTGCCGGGCGGGGCGACCGTCGCGTCGAGCCCCGCCGACCTCCCGGCGGCCACCGTCGTCTGCCGGTGCAACTCGGTGACCAAGGGCCGCCTGGTCGAGGCGTTCCGCGCCGGAGCCACCGACGTCGGCGAACTCGCCTCCGTCACCAGAGCGACCACCGGATGCGGCAGCTGCCGCGACGCCGTCCGCGGCATCGCGGACTGGCTGGCCACCACCGCCTAGGGAGTGTGCACATGACGACAACCAAGCCGCGCAAGCACTGGATCGACCACTGGGAGCCGGAGAACGCGGCGTTCTGGGCGGCCACCGGCAAGCGGATCGCCCACCGCAACCTGTGGTTCTCGGTCTTCGCCGAGCACATCGGCTTCTCCATCTGGACACTGTGGTCGGTCATGGTCCTGTTCATGGACCCGCGCTACGGGTTCTCCGCGGCCGACAAGTTCCTGCTGACCTCCACCCCGACCCTGGTCGGCGCACTCGCGCGGCTGCCCTACAGCTGGGCGGTGGCGTGGCTCGGCGGTCGCAACTGGACGATCGTGAGCGCGCTGTTGCTGCTGATCCCGAGCATCGGTGCGGCGATCGTGATGGAGCCGGGCACCCCGCTGTGGGCGTTCCTGCTCGTCGCGGCCCTCGGCGGGGTCGGCGGCGGCAACTTCGCGTCCTCGATGACCAACATCAACGCCTTCTTCCCGGAGCGGGCCAAGGGCATGGCGCTGGGCCTGAACGCCGGTGGTGGCAACCTGGGTGTGGCCGTGATCCAGCTGCTCGGACTGCTGGTCATCGCCACCACCGGCACCGGTGCGCCGCGGATCGTCCTCGCCGTCTACGTCCCGCTGATCGTGCTGGCCGCGTTGTGCGCGGCCCTGTTCATGGACAACATCGCCGCGGTCCGCGGTGACACGAAGGCGATGCGCGAGATCATCGGCGACGCCCACACCTGGGTGATGTCGGTCCTCTACATCGGCACGTTCGGCTCGTTCATCGGCTACAGCTTCGCGTTCGGCCTGGTGCTGCAGAACCAGTTCGGCCGCACCCCGCTGCAGGCCGCCGCGGTGACCTTCCTCGGCCCGCTGCTCGGGTCGGTCGCCCGCCCGGCGGGCGGCCGGCTGGCGGACCGGGTGGGCGGCATGCGGGTCACCTTCGCCACGTTCGCCGGTATGGCGGTGCTGACCGTGATCCTCATCGTCGCGTCGAACACCGGGTCACTGGCGCTGTTCACCACCGCGTTCATCGTGTTGTTCGTGCTGGCCGGGGTCGGCAACGGTTCGACCTACAAGAGCATCCCGGCGATCTTCCGCACCAAGGCCGAGGCGGCCATCGCGGCCGGTGCCGACGAGGCCGCCGAGATGCGCACGGCCCGCAAGCGCTCCGGTGCGTTGATCGGCCTGGCCGGTGCGATCGGCGCGCTCGGCGGCTTGTTCATCAACCTGGCGTTCCGCCAGTCGTTCCTGGACACCGGGAGCGGGGTGCCGGCGTTCGCCGGGTTCCTCGTCTTCTACGGGATCTGCTTCCTGCTCACCTGGGCGGTCTACCTCCGCAAGTCGGACGCCCCGGTGAGCGAGCGCGGGCTGGCGCTGGCCGGCGCGCGGGTCTGACGAGCGAGCAGGAGGTTTCGGTGATGCGCACACTCGTCGTCGTCGGCAACGGCATGGTGAGCCACCGCCTGGTGGCGGCACTGCGGGACGAGGACAGCGCGGGCACCTGGCGGGTGGTCGTGCTCGCCGAGGAGCCGCGCCCGGCCTACGACCGGGTCGCCCTGACCTCGTACGTGGACGGGTGGGACGCTCAGGCGATCACCCTGCCCGGCTCGGACTACGCGGGCGACGACCTGGTCGAGCTGCGGCTCGGTGACCCGGTGACCGCGGTGGACCGCGCCGCGAAGCAGGTCACCACGGCGGCCGGGCACGTGCAGCCCTACGACGCGCTGGTGCTGGCCACCGGGTCGCGTCCGTTCGTGCCGCCGGTGGCCGGGCACGACCTGCCGGGCTGCTTCGTCTACCGCACGATCGAGGACCTGGACGCGATCCGCGCCGCGGTGGAGCGGGCGAAGGCGACCCGGCGCGGCCGCGCGGCCGCGATGGTCGTCGGCGGTGGCTTGCTCGGGCTGGAGGCGGCCAAGGCGCTGCGGGACATGGGCCTGTCCCCGCACGTGGTCGAGATGGCGCCGCGGCTGATGCCGATCCAGGTCGACGACGGCGGCGGACGGCTGCTGCGCAAGCTGGTCACCGACCTCGACCTGACCGTCCACACCGGAACATCGGCGGAGCGGATCGAGCCGGACGGCGACCGGCTCGTCACCACCCTCACCAACGGCACCGAGCTGGACCTCGACCTGGTCGTGTTCTCCGCCGGTGTCCGGCCCCGCGACGAGCTGGCCCGCTCGTCCGGCCTGGAGGTCGGCGAGCGCGGCGGGATCGTCACCGACTCCTCGTGCCGCACCAGCGATCCGGACATCTGGGCGGTCGGCGAGTGCGCCGCGGTCGAGGGCCGGTGCTACGGGCTCGTCGCCCCCGGCTACACGATGGCCGAGATCGTCGCCGCGCGGCTGCTCGGCCGGTCCGGTCAGTTCCCCGGCGCGGACCTGTCCACCAAGCTCAAGCTGATGGGTGTGGACGTCGCCAGCTTCGGTGATGCGCACGCCACGGCCGAGGGCTCGGCCGAGGTCGTGCTGTCCGACGCCGTGGGCGGGTACTACAAGAAGCTCGTGGTGTCCGAATCGGACGAGCACGGCCGGCGGCTCCTGCTGGGCGGTGTCCTGGTCGGTGACGCGAGCGCCTACGCCCTGCTCCGCCCGCTGGTCGGCAGCCCGCTGCCGGCGGACCCGGCGGCGATGCTCGCCCCCGAGGGCACCTCGGGCGCGGTGGGTGTGGAGGCGCTGCCGGGGGACGCGCAGGTCTGCTCGTGCAACGCGGTCAGCAAGGGCGCGATCACCGAGGCGATCGTGCACGGGGATTGCGACAGCGTCGCGAAGATCAAGGGCTGCACCAAGGCCGGCACCACCTGCGGGTCGTGCGTGCCGATGCTGGCGAAGGTGCTGGAGGCCTGCGGGGTCGAGCAGTCGACGGCGCTGTGCGAGCACTTCACCCACTCCCGGCAGGAGCTGTTCCAGATCATCCGTGCCACCCGGCTCACCACGTTCGGCGAGCTGATCGCCCGGCACGGCACCGGCACCGGCTGCGAGATCTGCAAACCGGCCGTCGCCTCGATCCTCGCCACGCTCGACACGACCGACCGCACCGGCGGCCACGTGCTGGCCGGCGAGCAGGCCGCGCTGCAGGACACCAACGACCACTTCCTGGCGAACCTGCAGCGCAACGGCACCTATTCGGTCGTGCCGCGGATACCCGGCGGGGAGATCACGCCGGCGAAGCTGAAGGTGATCGCCGAGGTCGCCGAGGACTTCGGGCTCTACACCAAGATCACCGGCGGGCAGCGCATCGACCTGTTCGGCGCGACGGTGGACCAGCTGCCGCTCATCTGGAAGCGGCTGGTGGACGCCGGGATGGAGTCCGGGCACGCCTACGGCAAGTCGCTGCGCACCGTGAAATCGTGTGTCGGGTCCACCTGGTGCCGCTATGGCGTGCAGGACAGCGTCGGCCTGGCGGTCGAACTGGAGCTGCGTTACCGGGGCCTGCGCTCACCGCACAAGCTCAAGGCCGGCGTCTCGGGCTGCGCCCGGGAGTGCGCCGAGGCCCGCGGCAAGGACTTCGGCGTGATCGCCACCGAGAAGGGGTGGAACCTCTACGTCGGCGGCAACGGCGGCGCGCTGCCGCGGCACGCCGGGCTGCTGGCGTCCGACCTGGACCGGGGCACGCTGATCAGGTACCTCGACCGGTTCCTGATGTTCTACGTCCGCACCGCCGACCGGCTGCAGCGCACGGCACCGTGGATCGAGGAGATGGACGGGGGGCTGGACCACCTGCGGGCGGTGGTCGTCGACGATGCGCTCGGGATCTGCGCCGAGCTGGAGGCCGCGATGGCCAAGCACGTGGCGAACTACGCCGACGAGTGGCGCGGGGTGCTGGAGGACCCGGAGATGCTCGCCCGGTTCGCCTCGTTCGTCAACGCGCCGGGCGTGCCCGACCCGACGATCTCGTTCCGCGCGGAACGCGAGCAGAAAGTGCCCGTCCTGCTGGGTGTCCCGGAGGTGGTGCCGCGATGACCGCGCTGGCGCAGAAGCACACGACGAGCGCCCTGAAGATCTGCCCGGTCGACCGGCTCGTTCCCGGCCGCGGCGTGGCCGCCCTGCTGCCCGACGGCAGGCAGGTGGCGATCTTCCGCACGGCGACCGGCGAGGTGCACGCCCTGTCCAATGTAGACCCGTTCACCCGGGCCGCCGTGCTGTCGCGGGGGATCATCGGTGACGTCCGGGGCGTGCCGCACGTCGCGTCGCCCATGCTGAAGCACCGGTTCGAGCTGGCCACCGGGCACTGCCTGGACGACGAGACGGTGGCCGTGCGCACCTACCCGGTGCGGGTGACCGAGGGCGTGGTGTACCTCCAAGCATGATCGAGGCTTCCGGAACCCTTCCGCTCACCGGGTTCGCGGTCGGCATCACCGCCGCCCGCCGCGCGGACGAGCTCGGCGCGCTGCTGGTGCGCAAGGGCGCGACGGTGCGGTACGGACCGGCCATCCGGATCGTGCCGCTCGCCGACGACACCGAGCTGCGCGCCGCGACCGAACGGCTGCTGGCGGAACCGGTGGACGTGGTCGTGGCGACCACCGGGATCGGCTTCCGCGGCTGGGTCGAGGCGGCCGAAGGATGGGGGCTGGCCGAGGAGCTCGTCCGCCGGCTCGGCACGGCGGCATTGCTGGCCCGCGGCCCGAAGGCCCGGGGCGCGATCCGGGCGGCCGGCCTGTCGGAGAGCTACGCGCCGGCGTCGGAGAGCAGCGCCGAGCTGCTCCAGCACCTGCTGGAGTCCGGCGTGGCGGGCCGGCGGATCGCGGTTCAGCTGCACGGCGAGCCGCTGCCGTACTTCGCCGAGTCCCTGCGGCAGGCCGGTGCCGAGGTCATCCAGGTGCCGGTCTACCGCTGGGTCGGGCCGGCTGATCCGGGGCCGCTGGACCGGTTGATCGACGCGGTGCTGGACGGTTCGGTCGATGCGCTGCCGTTCACCAGCGCACCGGCGGCGGCGAGCACGCTGGCGATGGCCAGGCGCACCGGGCGGCTGGCCGGGCTGGTGGACGCGCTGACGCACCGGGTGCTGGTGGCGTGCGTCGGCCCGGTCACGGCCGCCCCGCTGGCCGCGGCCGGGATCCCGGCGGTCCAGCCGGAGCGGGCGCGGCTCGGGGCGCTGGTGAGGGTGGTGGCCCAGGCGCTGGCCGGGCGGTCGCCGAAACTGCGCGCCGCCGGCCGGTGCATCGAGCTGCGCGGGCAGGCGGCCATTGTGGACGGTCAGCTGTGCGAGGTGGCGCCCGCGCCGATGGCGGTGCTGCGGGCGCTGGCCCGCGAACCCGGCCGGGTGGTGTCGCGCCGGGAGCTGGCCTCGGCGCTCCCCGGCGGCGGTGCGGAACACGCGGTGGAGACCGCGGTCGGGCGGCTGCGCACGTCGCTCGGGGAAGCGAGGCTCGTGCAGACCGTGGTGAAACGCGGTTACCGGCTGGCGGTGGAACGATGATCGTGCTGGCGGCCCACGGCACCCGCGACCCGCGGGGAGCGCGGGTGATCGAGCAACTGGCGGACCGGGTGCGGGCCGCGACGCCGGTGCCGGTGCGCGTGGCCTACGCCGACGTCCGGCAACCCGGCCTCGCCACCGTCCTCGGCACCGTGCGCGGCTACCAGGCGGTCGTCGTCCCGGTGTTCCTCGCGTCCGGCTACCACGTGCGCACGGACATCCCGGCGCAGATCGCGGCGAGCCGGCACCGCAACGCCGTCGCGGCCGAACCGTTCGGCCCGGCACCGGAACTGATCGGCGTGCTGCGGGAGCGGCTGGAGCGGGCGGGCTACCGCGCCGGTGACGCGGTCGTGCTGGCCGCGGCCGGGTCCAGCGACGTGCGTGCGCTCGCGGAAGTCAGGGTCGCGGCGGACCGGCTGGGCGCGCTGCTGGGCACCTCCGTGCGGGTCGGTTACGCGGCCACCGCGCGGCCGGCGATCACCGACGCCGTCGCGCGGGCACGCGGGCGTCGGGTGGCGATCGCGTCGTGGCTGCTGGCGCCGGGCCTGTTCCAGCGCAGGGTGGCCGAGGCCGGCGCCGACGTGGTGGCGAATCCGCTGGGCGTGCACCCGGACGTGGTGGAGCTGGTGCTGGCCCGCTACCGGCAGGCGCAGCGTCAGCTCACGCTCGCCGCCGGAGAAGCGCCGGGTTGACAGGCAAGTGGCGACTTGCCTACCGTGACGTGGTGGGTGACGTCTTCAAGGCCCTGGCCGATCCCACGCGGCGGACGATCCTCGACGAACTGACCGTCCGGGATGGACAGACGCTCTTCGAGATCTGCAGCCGGCTGGCGACCAACCACGGGCTCACGTCGTCGCGGCAGGCGGTCTCGCAGCACCTCGACGTGCTGGAGGCCGCCGGACTGGTGGAGATCAGGCGCGAGGGCCGGTACAAGTTCCACTACATCAACACGGCGCCGCTCGAACCGATCGTCGAGCGGTGGCTCCGGGCGAGGGGACAGACATGAGGATCACCGTGATGAGCGTGTTCGTCGACGACCAGGAGAAGGCCCTGCGGTTCTACACCGAGGTGCTGGGTTTCGTGCCGAAGCACGACCTGCCCGCGGGCGGGGCCCGCTGGCTCACCGTGGTGTCCCCCGACGATCCGGACGGCACCGAACTGCTGCTCGAACCGAGCGGCCACCCGGCGGTGAAGCCGTTCCGGGACGCGCTCGTCGCCGACGGCATCCCGTTCACCATGTTCGCCGTGCCCGACGTGCGCGCCGAGTACGAGCGGCTGCGCGCGCTGGGTGTCCGGTTCACCCAGGAGCCCACCCAGATGGGCCCGGTGACCACCGCCGTCTTCGACGACACCTGCGGCAACCTCATCCAGATCGCCGACCCGAGCTAGGCGGGTTTCGACGGTGGCTGAGAACCCAGGCTAGGACCAGGTGACCCGCAGATCGGCGAAGCCACGGGTCGCCGCGACGCGTTCGGCTTCGGCTTCCGCCGCCGCGCGGGCCGCGGGCGGCAGCGGATCGAACGCGGTGATCGTGAAGTCCAGCCGCTTCCGGCCGCTGCCCTTGCTCCGCCACACGCCGGCCACCTCGCCACCGACGAGCAGCGCACCCGGGTTGCCGAGGATCCGCCAGACCTCCTTCTGCCGCGCCCGGTCCGGCACCAGCAGGGCCCGGTCCCGCGACTGGAGGAACGGGTCCCACGGTGGCAGCAACCGCACCAGGTCCGGCTCCGGCGGATCGGCCAGCGCGTCCACATCGGACTCCGGGAGGTACGCGGTGCGGCCCGCCACGCGCACCTCGACCAGGTCGTCCGGCCACATCCGCCGTGCCACCGTCACCTTCGTGCCGACGAAGTCGGCGGCCTCGGACGGCGTGGCCGGGCCGTGCAACCGCAGGTAGTCGCGCACGACCGCGGTCGCGGCCGCCGGATCCGGGGTGGTGCGCATCCGCGGACGGCCGGTCAGCGGCGCCAGCGTCGCGGGCTGGGCGCCGGCCTCCAGCCGTACGCCGCCGTGGATCGCGGCGAGCCGCATGAGCTGCTCCAGGATGTGGGTGGCCTGGCAGCCGCGGCACCAGTAGGACAACCCGTCCGGGATGATCCTGGTGACCGCCTCGCTCACCGCGCCCTTGGTCATCGTGCGCGTGACGACCTTGCGGATCGCCTTCGCCGCGGTGAACAGGGCGTCGGTGGCGCTCGTCCCGGCCGCCTCGACCTGCTTGCGCTGCCAGCCCATCCGCGCCATCGCGTCGTCCTCGCCGAGGGGGACCAGCGCGGCGGTGACCTGCCCGATCTCGGTCGCGCGGTGGAAGTGCGGCGCCCCGCGGTGGGTCCAGGCCAGCACGAACCGCGGATCCTCCGCGAAGGACTCCTCGGTGACCGGGCCGGGCAGGCGCGCCGCGAGGGAGATCGCCGCGGTGTCGCGCTGCGTGCTCTGCAGGCCGAGGTCGAACACGGCCAGCGCGGCCGCGTCCGCCACCTCGCGGTGCAGTCCCTGCGCCGCGATCCGGTGGGCGAGCACCTGCTCGCGATCGACCTCGAGCATCACAACCGGTGGTCGAAGGTGTAGGACACGGTTTCGCTCGCCCCGCCGATCGTGCCGCCGCCGGTGATCCCGGCCAGCTCGCCGGTGCCCGAGCCCTCGACCACGGTGAACGTGCCCCGGATGCCCTCGGCGCCGTAGGCCACCTCGTGCCGGATCACGAAGCTGCCCTTCCGGCCGTCCACGGTGCCCTCGATCCGTTCGAACCCCGGCGCGGTCTGCGTGCTGCCGGTGTAGCCCTCGCCCGGGTAGTACAGCAGGTAGTCGCACGCCGACTCGCCCTCGATGACACCCGAATAGGCGAAGGTGGCGTGCGCGTGGGCGTACCGCGGGCCGTCCTCCGGGCCGCTCACGACCTTCTCGTCCCAGCTGCGCATGGTGAAAGTGTTCGTCATGTCCCCAGTGTGCGACCTCGACCTGACATCTCCTGTCAGGTTTCCGCGGAATACTGGACCCATGCGTGCGAGCAGGTTGCTGTCGGTGCTGCTGCTGTTGCAGAGCCGCGGCCGGATGACCGCCGAGGAGCTGGCCGCGGAGCTCGAGGTGTCGGTGCGGACCGTGTACCGGGACATCGAGTCGCTGTCGGCCGCCGGTGTGCCGGTCTACGCCGAGCGCGGCCGGGCCGGCGGCTACCGGCTGCTCGACGGCTACCGCACCCGCCTGACCGGCCTGACCGGGGAGGAGGCCCAGTCGCTCCCGCTGGCCGGGCTGCCGGACGCGGCCGCGGAGCTGGGCCTGGGCACGGTGCTGACCGCGGCGCAGCTCAAGCTGTACGCCGCGCTGCCGGAGGAACTGCGCAGCCGCGCGGGGAAGGTCGCCGAGCGGTTCGTGCTCGACGTGCCCGGCTGGTTCCGCGGCATCGAAAGCCTGCCGCTGCTGGCCGGGGTGGCGCAGGCGGTGTGGGATTCGCGGCGGGTGTCCGTGCGCTACCAGCGGTGGGACCACAGCGAGACGAACCGCGTGCTGGAGCCGCTCGGGCTGATCCTGAAGGCCGGGAACTGGTACCTCGCCGCCCGCTGCGCGGGGGTGACCCGTACCTACCGGGTGTCCCGCATCCTCTCGGTGGAACCCGGAGCGGTGTTCGAGCGCCCGGCGGACTTCGACCTCACCGGGTACTGGCGGGAGTGGTCCGAGCAGTTCGAGCGGCGGATGTACCCGCGCGTCGCCGTGGTGCGGCTGTCCCCGCTGGGCCGGGACCTCGTACCGTTCTACCTCGGGGCGGTCGGCGCCCGCGCCCTGCGCGAGTGCCGCGGAACCCCGGACGAGGACGGGTGGTTGCGCGTGGAGTTGCCGGTCGAACCGGGCGCGCCCGCGCTCGGCGAGCTGCTGCGGTTCGGACCCGAGCTGCAGGTGCTCGAGCCGGCGGACCTGCGCGACCAGGTGGCGGCGGCCGTCGGCAGGATGGGTGCGATCTATGGGTGAGCTCAGTGGCGTCACGATCGGGGTGACCGCGGAGCGGCGGGCCGGGGAGTTCATCGCGGCGCTGGAACGGCACGGAGCGGCCGTGCGGCACGCGCCGTTGATCCACATCGTGCCGCTGTCCGGCGATGACCGGCTGCGCGCGGCCACCCAGGAGGTCCTCGCCGAGCCACTGGACCTCCTCGCGGTGACCACCGGCGCCGGGTTCCGCGGCTGGATCGAGGCGGCCGAGGGCTGGGGGCTGCGCGAGGAGCTGCTCGCGTCGCTGGGCCGGGCCCGGATCTTCGTCCGCGGACCGAAAGGCGCGGGTGCGGTGCGCGGGATGGGCCTGACCGAGGAGTGGGCCGCGCCGGGCGAGAGCAACCGCGAGCTGTTCCGGCACATCCTGGCCGCCGGGGTGACCGGTGCGCGGCTGGCGGTCCAGCTGCACGGCTCGCCGCTGCCGGAACACACCGAGCCGCTGCGCGGCGCCGGGGCGCGGGTGACCGAGGTGCAGCCGTACCGGTGGGAGTGGCCCGCCGACCTGCGCCCGGCGCACGAACTGCTGGACGGCGTGCTCGGCGGCGAGGTGCGGGCAGTGGCGTTCACCAGCGCCCCGGCCGGCGCGAACCTGCTGCGGCTGGCCCGCGAGCGCGGCAGCTACGACGAGCTGGTGCGCGCGCTGCGCGGGGACGTGGTGTGCGCGTGCGTCGGCCCGGTGACCGCGGCACCGTTCACCGAGGCGGGCATCCCGACGCGGCAACCCGAACGGCAGCGGCTCGGTGCGCTGGTCAAGCTGCTGGTGGCGGAACTGGGCTCGTCGGCCGGCGGGGCGGGCTAGGGGCGCCAGCGGTAGGTGCGCAGGTCCACCTTCTGCCCGTCCGCCAGCACGCCCTCGGCCCGCAGCAGCTCCAGCTGCCGGTGCACCAGGTGTGGCGCGGGCGTGCCGTTGGCGCGCAGGATCCGGTGCCACGGCAGGTCGGCGCCGTCCTCGGACAGGACGCGGCCGATCATCCGCGGCGACGGGGCTCCGGCGACGGCCGCGATGTCGCCGTAGGTGGCGACCTTCCCCGGCGGCACGGTGGCGATCACCTCGCGCACCCGCTCGTGCAGCTCCTCGTCCACGTGACCAAACTACCGCCAGGGTGTGCCGGTGCGTGGTTCTGTCGGTCCGTCGTGATTCCATGCCAGACGTGAGCGGAGAGGGCACCCGGTCCCGGGTGGGCGCGCGGCTGGTTCGGCCGCCCGTCACCGAGCCGCGCCCCGAGCTCTGGGACGGCGAGGCGCGGGCGGTGCTGGCGGCGCCGCGCGGGTTTGTCCGGGTCCTCGGCGGCCCGGGCACCGGCAAGACCACCCTGATCACCAGCGCGGCCGCGGCCCGCATCCAGGGTGGCGCCGATCCGGAGAGCCTGCTGGTGCTCACCGCGTCCCGCCGCGCCGCCAACGCCCTGCGCGCCGAGATCACGCGGCGCGTCACGGCCCGCGAGAGCGGTGGGGTGCCGCGCACGATCCGCGAGCCGATCGTGCGGACGGTCCACTCGTACGCGTTCTCGCTGCTGCGCCTGCAGGCCGGGTTGCAGGACGTGCCGGCGCCGCGGCTGTTGTCCAGCCCGGAGCAGGACGTGGTGGTCCGCGATCTGCTGGCCGGCGACCTCGCGCACGGCGCGGATAACTGGCCCGAGCAGCTGCGTCCCGCGCTGGCCGTACCGGGTTTCGCCGAGGAGCTGCGGGACCTGCTGCTGCGTGCCGCCGAGCGCGGCCTGGGCCCGGAGGACCTGGTCAAGCTCGGCCGCCGCAAGGACCGTCCGGAGTGGGTCGCCGCCGGCCTCTTCTGGCGCCAGTACGAAGAGGTCACCGTGTTGCAGGGCGCGGGCGGCAACGCGCTGGGCGCGCCCGGTTCACCGGCCCTGGACGCCGCCGAGCTGGTCGCGAGCGCGCTCGTCGAGCTGGAAGGCGATCCGGATCTGCTGGCGCGGGAGCAGGCGCGGATCCGGCACGTGTTCGTCGACGACGCCCAGCACCTGGATCACCTGCAGTTCCGGCTGCTGCGGCTGCTCGGCACGGCGGCCGAGGACTTCGTCGTGGCCGGCGACCCGGATCAGGCGATTTTTTCCTTCCGCGGCGCCGATCCCAACCTGCTGACCCGCGCCGACGCCGACGGCGGGCGCACCGTGACACTGACCCGCACGCACCGGATGAGCCTGGCCGTGCACGAGGCGGTGCGGAAGCTCGGCGCCACCCTGCCGGGCGCCGGCCGGCACCGCGCGATCACCGTCGATCCCGGGTCCGAGCCGGGAGAGGTCAAGGTACGGCTGCTGCCGACGCCGTCCGCGGAGGCGAGCTGGGTCGCCGATCAGCTGCGCCGCGCGCACCTGATCGACGGGGTGCCGTGGTCGGACATGGCCGTGCTGGTGCGCTCGCCGGGCCGGTCGCTGCCCGTGTTGCAGCGCGCGATGCGCGCCGCCGGCGTGCCGGTCGCGTCCGCCGCGGAGGAGCTGCCGCTGGCCCGCCAGCCTGCTGTCCGGCCGCTGCTCGCGGTGCTGCGGGTGGCCGGTGATCCGGACCTCCTCGACGCCGACACCGCCGAGATGCTGCTGGCGTCCCCGCTCGGCGGCGCGGACCCGCTGGCGCTGCGGCGGATGCGCCGCGGTCTGCGGCGGCTGGAACTGGCCGGCGGTGGCGAGCGGCCCAGTGACGAGCTGCTCGTGGAAGTGTTGCGGGACAACGACAAGCTCGGCGGTCTCGCGGAGGCCGAGGCGGCACCGATCCGCCGGGTGGGCGGGCTGATCGCCACGGCCCGCGCGGCCATCGAGCGGGGCGCCGGTGTCGAGCAGGTGCTGTGGGACGTGTGGCGGGACAGCGGGCTGCAGAAGCGGTGGGTCCGGCTGTCCGCGCGCGGGGGCACGCTCGGTGCGCAGGCCGACCGTGATCTGGACGCGGTGGTGGCCCTGTTCCACGCCGCGGGCACCTACGTCGACCGGCTGCCGAAGGCGAGCGTGGCGGCCTTCGCGGACTACCTGTCCGCGCAGAACATCGCTGGTGACAGCCTGGCGCCGGTGGCGATGCGTGGTGCGGGTGTGTCGCTGCTGAGCGCGCACGGGGCCGCCGGTCGCGAGTGGACGGTGGTGGCCGTCGCGAACGTGCAGGAGGGCAGCTGGCCGGACCTGCGGCTGCGCGGGTCGCTGCTCGGGGTCGAGCGGCTGGTGGACCTGCTGTCCGGCCTGGAGGAGGAGACCGTCTCGGCCACCGCGCCGATCCTGGCCGAGGAGCGGCGGCTGTTCTACCTCGCCGCCGCCCGGGCGAAGCGGACGTTGCTGGTCAGCGCGGTGATCGGGGAGGACGAGCAGCCGTCCCGGTTCGTCGACGACCTGGAGGCCAATTCCGCCGACGAGTCCGGGCTGGACTCCCGGGTCAAGCCGCCGGGGCGGTCGCTGGTGCTGGCCGAACTGGTCGGTGACCTGCGGCGGGCGGTGTGCGATCCGGCGGTGGAGCCGGAGCGCCGGGCCAGGGCGGCGCGGCAGCTGGCGCGGCTGGCGCGGGCCGGGGTACCGGGCGCGCACCCGGATTCGTGGTACGGCACGGTCGAGCCGTCGACGGACGCGCCGCTCTACGCCACCGGCGACGTGGTGCGCATTTCTCCGTCCACTGTGGACACTCTGAAGAAGTGCCCGCTGCGCTGGCTGATCGAGCGGCACGGTGGCAGCGACCCGGCCCAGCTCGCGGCGATCACCGGCACGCTCGTGCACGAGCTGGCGCAGGCCGCGGCGGGCGGCATGGATGAGGAGGGGCTGCGCCGGGCGCTGGACGAGGCGTGGGCGAGGGTCGACGCGGGCGCGCCGTGGTTCTCGCGGCGGGAACGGAACCGGGTCGAGCAGATGGTGCGGAACTTCCTGGCGTGGCTGGCGACGTCCCGGCACGAGTTGCGGCAGATGGGCATCGAGCAGGACATCGAGGTCGAGCTGCCGGTGGGGTCGGACGGACTGCTGGTCAAGCTGCGTGGCCGCGTCGACCGGCTCGAGCACGACCGCGACGGCCGCCCGGTGATCGTCGACCTGAAGACCGGGAAGACCGTGGTCAGCGCCGCGGACGCGGAGCTCAACCCGCAGCTGGCGGCCTACCAGTTGTCGGTGCTGCTGGGGGCCTTCGGCGACGCGCGGCGCCCCGGTGGCGCGAAGCTCGTCTACCTGGCGAAGTCCCACAACAGAACGGGCGCGGCGGTGCGGGAACAGCCCGCGCTGGACGAGGAGAGCGGCCGCGAGTGGCTCGAGCTCGTGCGGAAGGTCGCGGCGTCCGCCACCGGGCCGGAGTACGACGCCACGGAAAACCCGGACTGCGACCGGTGCCCGGCGAAGGGTACCTGCCCGTTGCGGCCGGAGGGCAGGCAGGTGACGGGGCCGTGACGGGCACCGCCGCCGCCGGGAGCGTGCCACCCGCGGCACGGGCCGGGGGAGAAACCCGATGACGCAGCTCGCCAGCCCGGCCGAAGTCGCGCACGCGCTGGGCCTGCACCCGCCGACCCCGGAACAGGCGGCGGTCATCGCGGCGCCGATCGAGCCCGCGCTCGTCGTGGCCGGGGCGGGCGCCGGCAAGACCGAAACCATGGCCGCGCGGGTGGTGTGGCTCGTGGCCAACGGGTTCGTCACCCCGGACCGCGTCCTGGGCCTCACGTTCACCCGCAAGGCCGCCCGCCAGCTCGCCGACCGGGTCCGCGCCCGCCTGCGCCGCCTCGCCGGGTCCGGTCTGCTCGACCGCCTCGACCCCGGTGGCGCGCGCCGGGCCGCGGTGCTCGCTGGGGAGCCGACCGTGCTCACCTACCACGCCTACGCCGGCCGCCTGCTGGCCGAACACGGCCTCCGCCTCCCCGTGCAGCCCGGCGTCCGCCTGCTGTCCGAGACCAGTTCCTGGCAGCTCGCCCACCGGGTGGTGTCCACCTGGGACGAAGACCTGGACACCGACCGCGTACCGGCCTCGGTCACGGCCCAGCTGCTGGCCCTCGCTGGCGAACTCGGCGAGCACCTGGTCACCGAGGAGCAGCTCGCGGGCTACACGCGCTGGTTGTGCGACCTCATCGAACGCGCCCCGCGCGCCAAGGGCCAGCGCGCGGCGATGCCGAAGAGTCTGACCGACATCATCGCGGCGCAGACCTTCCGCCTCTCCCTCATCCCGCTCATCGAGGAGTACCAGCGCCGCAAACGCGCGGAGGGCGCGCTCGACTTCGCCGACCAGATGTCGCTCGCCGCGACGCTGGCCGACGGTCACCCGCAGGTCGCCGAGGGCGAACGCGCCCGCTACGGCGCCGTCCTGCTCGACGAGTACCAGGATACCGGCCACGCCCAGCGCATCCTGCTGCGCTCGCTGTTCGGCGGCACCGGGAACGAGCCGATGCCGGTCACCGCGGTCGGCGACCCCGCGCAGGCCATCTACGGCTGGCGTGGTGCCAGCGCGGCCAACCTGCCCCGCTTCACCACCGACTTCCCGCGTGCCGGTCTCCGGCCCGCCCACGAGTACGGCCTGCTCACCAGCTTCCGCAACCCCGCCGAGGTCCTGGTGCTCGCCAACGGCATCGCCGAACCGCTGCGTGCCCGTGGCCTCGGCGTGGAACGGTTGCGGGCCCGGGACGACGCGCCCGCGGCCGACATCGAGGTCGCCCTGCTGCCGGACATCCGCAGCGAACGCGAGTGGGTCGCCGGCGCGCTCGCCCAGCGCTGGTTCGGCCACCAGGCCGAACACGGCGCCCCGCCCACCGCGGCGGTCCTCGTCCGGCGGCGCGCCGACATGGCCCCGATCGCCGCCGAGCTGCGGGCCCGCGGCCTGCCGGTGGAGGTCGTCGGCCTCGGCGGGCTGCTGGACGAACCCGAGGTGGCCGACCTCGTCGCCACCCTCCGCGTGCTCGCCGACCCGCTGGCCGGCACCGCCGCGGCACGTCTGCTCACCGGCGCCCGCTGGCGCCTGGCGGCCGCCGACCTCGCCGCGTTGTGGCGGCGCGCCAACGAGATCTCCGCACCGCCACCCACCGAAGAGTCCGGAATGGACGATCTGTTCGCCGAGCGCGCCGAGCAGACCGGCCTGATCGACGCCATCGACGACCCGGGCGACCCGCGGCGTTACTCGCCGGAGGGCTACCGCCGGATCCGCGAGCTGGGCCACGAGCTGGCCGCGTTGCGCCGCCGCCTCGACCAGTCGCTGCCGGAGCTGGTCGCCGACGTCGAGCGCACGCTGCTGCTCGACGTCGAGGCCCAGGCCCGCCCCGGCAGCGCCCGCCGTGCCCACCTGGACGCCTTCGCCGACGTGGTCACCGATTTCGCCGAGACGTCACCGAACGCCACCTTGATGTCCTTTGTGGACTACCTGGCCACGGCCGCGCACGCGGAGGACGGCCTCACCCCCGGTGAGGTCGAGGTCTTGCCGGACCGGGTGCAGGTGCTCACGGTCCACTCGGCCAAGGGGCTGGAGTGGGAGGTCGTCGCGGTGCCGCACCTGGCTCGCGAGGTGTTCCCCAACAAGCGCCGGTCCTCGTCCTGGCTGCGCACGGTCACGTCGCTGCCCGCGGCGCTGCGCGGTGACTCGGCCGACCTGCCGAAGCTGCGCGTGTCCGACGGCATGGACCGCAAGGAGATCACCGAGGCGTTCGAGATCCACGAGCAGGACTTCGCCGAGCGGGAGGCGGACGAGGAACGGCGGCTCTGCTACGTCGCGCTCACCCGGTCCGAGCGCACCCTCCTCGTCTCCGGGCACTGGTGGAACGAGACGAGCACCCGTCCCAAGGGGCCCTCGGACTTCCTGCTGGAGGTCGGCGAGCTCACCCGCGAGGGGATCGGCAAGATCGCCACGTGGGCCGCGGAACCGCCGGCGGACGAGGAGAACCCGCTGGTCAGCCAGGGCCGGTCGGCGCAGTGGCCGTCCGATCCGCTGACCGGCCGGCGCGACGCGGTGGCCGAGGGCGCCGACCTGGTCCGCACCGCACTGGCCGAGGGCGAGGAGACCGACGACAGCGACGACAGTGATGACAGTGACGACAGCGACGACCCGGACGGCTGGATCGCCGACACCGACGTGCTGCTCGCCGAGTACGCCAGCCGCGCCGGTACCCCGGAGCAGGTCACGCTGCCCGACCACCTGTCGGTGAGCCAGCTCGTCGAGCTCGCCGCCGACCCGGCCGCGCTGGCCCGCCGCCTGCGCCGGCCGCTGCCGGTTCCGCCGAACACCTTCGCCCGCCGCGGCACCGCGTTCCACGGCTGGCTGGAACGCCGGTTCGCCGGCGACCGGCTGTTCGACCTCGACGAGCTGCCCGGCGCCGCCGACCCGGACGAGGCAGGCGACGACGAGCTGGACGCGCTGCGGGACGCCTTCGACCGCGGCGACTGGGCCCTGCGCACCCCGCACGAGGTCGAGGTGCCGTTCTCGACCGAGGTGGACGGGGTGACCGTGCGCGGGCGGATGGACGCGGTGTTCGCCGATCCGGACGGCGGGTGGACCGTGGTGGACTGGAAGACCGGCGCGGTACCGGAGGAGAGCCGCATGGCGGCGCTCGCCGTGCAGCTCGCGGCCTACCGGCTGGCGTGGGCGTCGTTGTCCGGCACCCCGCTGGAGAAGGTGCGGGCCGCCTTCCACTACGTGCGCGACAACCGCACCGTGCGCCCGGTGGACCTGCTGGACGGCGACGGCCTGCGGGACCTGCTCCGCGGCGTGCCGGAGCCCTGGCGGGGGGAACGATGATCGTTTACGATCCGCGGGTGCGTGTCGCGGACGAACCGGACCCGTCGCCCGTCGGCGTCGTCCGGATGCCCGAGCCGGCGGTCAGCCCCATCCGATCCATCGGCAGGCGGGTTCTGTGGGCGCTGATCGCGCTGGTGGCCGCCGTGTTCCTGGTGTACCTGGGCCGGGACGGGTACCGCGACGTCAACGACGACGGGCTGTCGCTGCTGGACTGCTTCTACTACGCGACCGTCTCGCTCTCGACCACCGGCTACGGCGACATCACGCCGGTGACCAGCACCGCCCGGCTGATCAACGTCCTGGTGATCACGCCGCTGCGGGTGCTGTTCCTCATCGTCCTGGTCGGCACCACGCTCGAGGTGCTGACCGAACGGTCACGGCAGGCGTTCCGGATTCAGAAGTGGAGGTCCAGGGTGCGGGACCACGTGGTGGTCGTCGGGTTCGGGACGAAGGGCCGGTCCGCTGTCAAGACGCTGCTCGGCGACGAGGCCGTCGAGCCGAACAAGATCGTCGTGGTGGACACCGACCAGCAGGCGCTGGACGCGGCCGCCGCGATGGGCCTGGTCACGGTGCACGGCTCGGCCACCCGCTCGGACGTGCTGCGGGTGGCGGCGGTGCAGCGGGCACGCGCGGTCGTCGTCGCCGCCGATCGCGACGATTCCGCGGTGCTGGCCACGCTCACCGCGCGTGAGCTGGCGCCGGACGCGCACATCGTGGTGTCGGTGCGCGAAGCGGAGAACGTCCACCTGCTCAAGCAGTCCGGCGCCAACCAGGTGGTGGTCTCCAGCGAGACCGCGGGACGGCTGCTCGGCATGGCCACGTCCACGCCGGTGGTCGTCGACATGTTCGAGGACCTGCTGACCCCGGAGTCCGGGCTGGCGATCGCCGAGCGGCCCGCGGAGAAGTCCGAGGAGGGCGGCTCGCCCCGGCACCTGCCGGACATCGTGCTCGGCGTGGTGCGCGGCGGGCAGCTCCACCGGGTGGACTCGCCCGCGGTGGACGCCATCGAGCCGGGCGACCGGCTGCTGTATGTGCGGAAAGTGACCCCTGCAGAACAGGTCGAGTGAGAGATTCGGCGCACCCGCGGGCGGGTGGGCATCCCACCGGCCGTCTGGGAGCATGGGAGCCGTGCTGCGCTGGAACACCGTCGCCGTCCCCGTGCTCGTCGGCATCGCCATCGTGACCGCTGTGTGGTGGGCGGGCCCGGGCGTGCTGGGCACCGCGTCCGCGGCGCAGGGCACGGTCGCGCAGGCCACCGTCACGACGGGTGCCGAGTGCTCGGCCGCGGACCCGAAGGAGACGGTGGAGATCACCCTGGACGGCCGGAACCGCACCGGGACGCTGGACGCGTGCGGACACGACCCGAACGACCGCGTCGACGTCACCGTGCCGGCCTCCGCCGGGGACGGTGACACCCACGACATCCAGGTCCACCTGGCCGACGTCGTGACCGGTCACGACGGCGGGCGCCGCCCGGTCGGGCTCGCGCTGCTCGCGCTGAGCTGCCTCGGCGGGGGAACCTACGCGTTCCTGGTGCGCCGCGGCCCGCGCCGGGACGCGGTGGCCAGCGTCAGCTGACCGCGGAGGCGGGCGCGGCGAAGGTGTTGCACTTCGCGATGCGGTTGAACTGGGCGCCGGTGCGCCACCACTGCGCGTAGTGCGCGTTGGTGCCGTGGTCGTTGCTGCCCGAGGTGTTGTCGCCGCGGCTGTCCTGGTCCCGCCACGCCTTCGCGTACACGTCCCGGGTCACCGCACCACCTTGGCCGACGACGGCGCCGAGGAACATCCCGGAGAAGCATTGGGCCTGCAGCTCCTTGCGCCGGGACAGCTCCAGCCCGGCCGGCGTGTTCTGCCCGACGGCGTAGATCTGCTGCCACACCGCGTCCATGATCCCGGCCACCTCCTGCACGTGGTGGCCGTACTCGTGCGCGAACAGCGCCAGGTACACGCCCGGGTTGTCGCCGTACTGATCGGTTTGCAGGCCGCGGAAGGGGACGTAGAGGTTGTCGTCGCAGTAGTAGGCCGCGGTCGCCACGCTGACCGCGATCGTGCCGCACGCGGTGGTGAAGTGGGTGCCGGTGGGGAAGTGCAGGGCGGGCGGGGTGAACGGCAGGTGGTGCTGCCGGAGGAAGTCGCCCCACGCCTCGTTGAGGCACTCGTCGGCCGCGGTGAAGAAGGCTTCGGCCGAGGACTGGTCGCTGCGCCAGCCGGGCAGCTCACACGCCAGGTTCCGGAGCCCGTCGTCCGGGTTCTGCAGGATCGGGTGGTCCGCCAGCGCGAGGATCTTCTCGCCCTCCGGGGCACTGGTGGCCGCGCCCGCCGCGTTGCCGCCGCTGACCGCGGTGGCCGGCGGCGCGGCGGTGGTGGTGGGGGACGGGCCCGACCCGGCGCGGACCGCGACGAAGACCACCAGGCCCGCGAGCAGCACCGCCACGGCGCTCAGCGCGAAGGCGGTGACCGGCCGTGTGGAACGCCGACGTGCCCGGTGCCGCGGCGCCGAGGAGGGCGGCGGCAACGGTTCCCGGGGGCGCTGCGGCGGAGGCGTCATCGCGCGCCAGCATAGTCAGCGCCCGGACCGGTCCGGGAGATCACGACTCGGCGGCGGCCGCGTGCCACCCGTGGCCGGTACCGGACCGCTCTGCGAGAGTGGGCGGCGAACCGATCCGCAGTGAGTGGAGAAGACCCGATGAGCGACACCGGCGGCTGGGCCGGACCCGATCCGAAGGACCGGCCCGACGACGCCACGCCTCCCGCCGGAGGCCCGATCCCGCCCGCCCCGCCGCCGCCGGGAGCGCCCTACCAGCAGTACGGCTGGGGTCCGCCGCCCGGCTACGGCAAGCCGGGGGTGATCCCGCTGCGCCCGTTGTCGGTCAGCGAGATCCTGGACGGTGCGATCGCCACCATGCGCCGCCACCCGGGGCTGGTGTTCGGCTCCTCGGCTGTCGTCGCGGTCGTCGCCGCGGTGCTGCAGCTGCTGGCCAGCCGGTACCTGTTGCCGGACGTGTCGGCGTTGCAGAACCTCGGCCCCGCGGCCACCGACCAGCAGGTCCAGAACGCGGCGCTCAAGGCGCTCGGCGACACCGGGCTGGTGACCGGGATCGCGTTGATCATCACGGTGCTCACGCAGACCTTCCTGTCCGGGTTCCTGACCGTGGTGATCGGCAAGGCCGTGCTGGGCAGGCCGGTGACCTTCGCCGAGGCGATGGCCGAGGCGCGTCCGCGGTTCCTCCCGCTGCTCGGCGCGACGATCGTGTACTCGCTGGCGGTCGGCTTCGGGTCGGTGCTGTGCCTGATTCCCGGTATCTGGCTGTTCACGCTGCTCGGCCTGACCACGCCCGCGCTCGTGCTGGAGCGTGGGCGGGTCGGCGAGTCGCTGAGCCGCTCCCGGCAGCTGGTGTCCGGTTCGTGGTGGCGGTGCTTCGGCATCCTGCTGCTGGCCGGCCTGATCGCGACGGTGCTCCAGTACCTGATCGACATCCCGTTCCGGCTGCTGGCGGGCGGCACGATCACCGGTGAGGTCCCGGCCGGCTGGGGCGGCCTGCTGGTCGTCGCGCTGGGACAGGTGATCGCGCTGACGATCGTGCAGCCGTTCGCGGCGAACACGACCGCCCTGCTCTACATCGACCAGCGGATGCGCAAGGAGGGCATGGACCTCCAGCTGGCGCGGGCGGCGGGCACGGCTTGATCGCCGCGTGGCTCGCCGACGTCCCGGTCGTCATCGACGCCGACGACGCACGCCGCGCCGCGCGGGCCGAGCTGTCCGACCCGGTCTACGCGCAGGCACAGCCGAACTGGTTCGACCGGGCGATCGGCTGGCTCGTGCACCGCATCGCGGACCTGTTCGGCGCGCTGGGAAGCGTGCCCGGCGGCGGGTTCGGCGTGCTCGTCCTGCTCGCCGTCGTGGTGCTGGTGGTCGTCGTGGTGCGGCTGCGGGTCGGTCCGCTCGCCCGCCCGGCCCGCCGGCCCGGTGCGGTGTTCGCGGAGTCCGCACGCACGGCACAGGACTACCGGGACGCGGCGGAGCGGGCGTTCGCCGCCGGGGACCTCGGCGCCGCCGTGCGCGACCGGTTCCGCGCGGTGGTCCGGGTGCTCGAGGAACGCGGCGTGCTGGACGAGCGGCCCGGGCGCACCGCGGACGAGGCCGCGCGGGCAGCCGGTGACCGGATGCCGTCCGCGCGGGACGCGCTGCGGCAGGGCGCGGAGCTGTTCGACGCCGTGCACTACGGCGGCCGGCCGGCCACGCCCGGGGAGTACCGCGACCTCGCCGACCTCGACGACCAGGTCCGCCGGGCGCGTCCTGAGGTGCCGGCGTGACCAGCGTGTCCCCGGACGCGCGCCGCATCTGGCGGGCCGCGCGGGCGCCGGCGGTGATCGCGGTGATCGTGGTCCTCGGTGCACTCGTGGTGTTGCTCGGCTCCGCGGGGCAGCAGCACGGGGCGCTCGACCCCGGTTCGGCCGACCCGGGGGGCTCGCGGGCGCTGGCGCGGCTGCTCGACCGCGCGGGCGTGCGAATCGTCACCGCCCGCACCTACGCCGACGCGGAAGCCGCGTTGCGCGACGACGCCACGCTGCTGGTGACCGGTCCCGACCTGGTCGACCCTGCGAAGCTCGCGGCGCTTCGGGCGCGCGCGGCGGACGCGGTGCTGATCGGCCCCGGTGATCGCGTGCTGAGCGTCCTGGCGCCCGGGGTGGCCGGCACCGGCGAGCCCGGCCCGGCGGTACGGGAACCCGCGTGCACCGTCGCCGCCGCCGTCGCCGCCGGGAACGTGGTCCTCGGTGGCCGCGCCTACGCCGCGCACGGCCGCGCCCGCGGCTGTTACGACGGGACGCTGCTCCAGCTGCCCGGTGACCGCGGCACGACCACGATCCTCGGTGACGGCACCCCGATGACCAACGACCGCCTGGCCGACGAGGGTGACGCGGCGCTCACCCTGCGCCTGCTCGGCCGCAGCGCGACGCTCGTCTGGTACCTGCCGTCGCCGTCGGACACCGGGAGCGGGATCGGTGCCCGCTCGTTCACCGACCTCGTCCCGCGGCCCTGGGTGTTCGGCACGATCCAGCTCGGTGCCGCCGTGGTGCTGTTCGCGCTGTGGCGGGCCCGCCGGCTCGGGCCGGTGGTGACCGAACCGCTTCCGGTCGTCGTCCGCGCCGCCGAAACCACCGAAGGCCGCGCCCGGCTCTACCGGCGCGCGGGTGCCGCCGGCCACGCCGCGGATACGCTGCGGCAGGCGGCCCTGGGCCGGATGCGGCCGCTGCTCGGGCTCGGCCCGGCGGCGGAAGCGGGGGCGGTGGTCGCCGCGGTCGCGGCCCGCACCGGACGGCCCGGCGTGGCGGTCGAGGAGCTGCTGTACGGCCCGGCGCCGGGTGACGAGGCCGGACTGGTCCGCCTCGCCGACGAGCTGGACCGCATCGAGAGGGAGATCAGTTGACCAGCACGGACACCAGCACCGGCGCCCGCAACGCGTTGGTGGCGTTGCGCGCCGAAGTCGGCAAGGCGGTGGTCGGCAACGACGCCGCGGTCACCGGGCTCATCATCGCGCTGCTGTGCCGCGGGCACGTCCTCGTCGAGGGTGTGCCCGGCGTGGCGAAGACGCTGCTGGTGCGGGCACTGGCGACCGCGCTCGACCTGGACACCACGCGCATCCAGTTCACCCCGGACCTGATGCCCGGTGACGTCACCGGTTCGATCGTCTACGACTCGCGCGCCGGCGAGTTCTCCTTCCGCGCGGGCCCGGTGTTCACGAACCTGCTGCTCGCCGACGAGATCAACCGCACCCCGCCGAAGACGCAGAGCGCGTTGCTGGAGGCGATGGAGGAGCGGCAGGTCTCCGTCGACGGCCGGCCGCGGCCGCTGCCCGATCCGTTCATCGTGATCGCCACCCAGAACCCGGTCGAGTACGAGGGCACCTACCCGCTGCCCGAGGCGCAGCTGGACCGGTTCCTGCTCAAGCTCACCGTGCCGCTGCCGGCCCGGGACGACGAGATCGGCGTGCTGACCCGGCACGCGCAGGGCTTCGACCCGCGTGACCTGGCCGCCGCCGGGGTGCGGCCGGTCGCGGGGGCGGAGCAGCTCGCCGCCGCGCGGGCCGCGGTGGCCGGGGTGACGGTCGCTCCGGAGTTGCTCGGCTACATCGTCGATCTGTGCCGCGCGACGCGGGCGATGCCGTCCGTGCGGATCGGGGTGTCCCCGCGCGGCGCGACGGCGTTGCTGGCGGCGACGCGGGCGTGGGCCTGGTTGTCCGGGCGCGGGTTCGCCACACCGGACGACGTGAAAGCGCTTGCGCGACCCGCCTTGCGGCACCGGCTGGACCTGCGCCCGGAGGCCGAGCTGGAGGGCGCGACCGCGGACGGCGTGATCGAGCGCGTGCTCGCCACCGTCCCCGTCCCGCGCTGACATGGCGATCACCGGCAAGGTCGGGCTCCTGGCGCTCGTCGGCGTCGTCCCGGTGGCGATGGGGCTGCCGTCGTGGACGGGCGTGCTCCTGGTGCTCGGTGTGCTCGCCGTCGCGGTCGCGGTGGACGTGCTGCTCGCGGCCCCGGTGCGGGGGCTGACCTTCGCGCGGTCCGGGCCGGCGGTCGTCCGCCTCGGTGAGACGGCCGAAGTGACGTTGTGGGTGACCAACCCGGGAAAGCGGCCGCTGCGCGGGGTGCTGCGGGACGCGTGGCCGCCGAGCGCCGGGACGGAAGGGGACCGGTTCCGCATCGCGGTACCGCCGGGGGACCGGCGGCCGGTGGTGGTCCGGCTGCGGCCGGTGCGCCGCGGGGACCGGACGGCGCACCGGGTGACGGTGCGGGCGCTCGGACCGCTCGGGCTGGCCGGCCGGCAGGGGTCGCACCGCGTGCCGGGGACCCTGCGGGTGCTGCCGCCGTTCACCAGCCGCAAGCACCTGCCGTCGCGGCTGACCCGGCTGCAACAGCTGGACGGGCGGCAGGCGGCGCTGGTGCGTGGCGAGGGCACCGAGTTCGACTCGCTGCGCGAGTACGTGATCGGCGACGACGTGCGCTCCATCGACTGGCGCGCCACGGCGCGCGCCGCGGACGTGATGGTGCGGACGTGGCGGCCGGAGCGGGACCGCCGGGTGCTGGTGGTGCTGGACACCGGCCGGACGGCGGCGGGCCGGGTGGGCGACGTGCCGCGGCTGGACGCGTCAATGGACGCCGCACTGCTGCTGGCGGTGCTCGCGTCCCGGGCGGGCGATCGGGTCGACTTCCTGGCCTACGACCGCCGGGTGCGGGCGGACGTCCGCGGGCTCGCGGCCGGTGAGCTGCTGCCGGGGCTGGTGACCGCGATGGCGCCGCTCGAGGCGAGCCTGGTGGAGACCGACGCGCGGGGCATGGTGGCCGAGGTGCTCCGCCGCGCCCGCCGCCGGTCGCTGGTGGTGTTGCTGACCGGGCTGGACGCGGCACCGCTGGAGGAGGGCCTGTTGCCGGTGCTGCCATCCGTGGTGGCCCGGCACCAGCTGGTGGTGGCCGGCGTGGCGGACCCCGGCGTCACCGCGATGGCCCGCTCCCGCGGAGACGCGGAAGCCGTCTACGACGCGGCCGCCGCCGAACGGACGCTGGCCGAGCGCCGGCGCGTCACGAGCCTGCTCGCGCAGCGCGGGGTCACGGTGGTGGACGCGGTGCCGGACCGGCTGGCGCCCGCGCTGGCCGACACCTACCTGGCCCTGAAGGCCGCCGGCCGCCTGTAGCGCACGGGCCGCGGTCAGTCCGTCGCGATCACCATGAACAACCGGGTGCTCAGGCGCTGCATCAGCTCCTCCGGCACCTCGCCGAGCTGACGCGTCAGCGACTCCTTGGGCACGTGGTCCAGCCACGTGTAGCGCACCCATCCACCACCGCCGGTGGCCACGCTGAGCGGCACCGGGTGCTCGATGACCTCCATGGTCACGACGTGCTCGTCGTCGATGTCGTTGAGCATGTTGCCGGAGAAGACCAGCACCCGCCGCGATCCGGGGGAGACGGCCCAGATCTCGCCCCTACGCGGCCGAGGAGCCACGGGCACGCCAGTCGTCCGCGGCGGCCCGCACCTGTTCGGGGTGCTCGGCGTTCCACCGCGCCTGCTGCTCGCACAGTTGCCGGTAGGCCTCCCGCCCGACGGCGGCCCGCACCCAGTCGCCCACGGACTGGTCCGCCTGCTCGGCCAGGGCGGTCACCAGCGCGTACGTGTCATCGGAAAGCTCCAGCCGCATGCCCTCCACCCTAAGTCGTGGCGCCGGCGATTCCGGGCAACGGCGTGTCAGCCGGCCTCGGGCAGCAGGTCACCGGCGTGCCGGGACGCCACGTCCCCGGTGACCCCGGCCCGCACGGCCCGCCGCCCCAGCACGAACACGTACAGCAGGAACAGCACCTCCGCGGCCAGCCCGATCACGATCCGGGCCCACGTCGGCAGGCCGGACGGCGTCACGAACGCCTCGATGACACCGGACACGAGCAGCACGCACGCCAGCCCGAGCGCCATGCCCGCGGCTGCCCGGCCTTCCTGCGCCAGCGCCGCCGCACGGGATCGCGTCCCCGGGGCGAGGACCGTCCACCCGAGACGGAGGCCCGTGCCGGCGGCGACGAACACCGCGGTCAGTTCCAGCAGCCCGTGCGGGGTGATCAGCCCGAAGAACACGTCCAGCCGCCCGGCGGCGGCCATGAACCCGGCGGACACGCCGACGTTGACCACGTTCTGCCACAACGCGATCAGCACCGGGACGCCCAGCAGCACCCCGAAGAACAGGCACATGGCCGCGACCCACGCGTTGTTCGTCCACACCCGCGCGGCGAACGAGGCGGCCGGGTTGGCCGAGTAGTAGCTCTCGAACTGCCCGCCCGGCTCGGTGAGCGCGCGGATGTCCTCCGGCGTCGCGAGGCTCGCCCGCACCTGCGGGTCGCCCGCGATCCACGCGCCGATCAGGCCGCCCAGCAGGATCGACACCACCGCGGCCGGCAACCACCACCGGACGCTCGTGTAGACGGCGGCGGGGAACCGCTGCGCGAAGAACAGCCCGGCCTCGCGCCAGGCCGGCGTGTGCGCGCCGGTGACGGCCGAGCGGGCGCGCGCGACCAGTGCCGACAGCCACGACAGCAGCGCCGGGTCCGGGGCGGCGGAGCGCACCACCGACAGGTGGGTCGCCGCCCGCTGGTAGAGCGTGACCAGCTCGTCGGCCTCCGGGCCGCTCAGCCTGCGCGCGGCGAGCAGCCGGTCCAGCCGGGCCCATTCGGCGCGGTGGGCCGCGACGAACAGGTCCACGTCCATGGGGGGCAGATTACAGTGACCGGGTGACAGAACCCGGCTTGGTGACCGGCGAGGCCGTCGTGCTGGAGCTGCCGGTCGCGCAGCTCGCCAGCAGGGCCGCGGCGTTCGCGCTCGATGTGGCGATCCAGGCCGCCGCGCTCCTGATCTTCGCCGTTGTCCTCCTGCTGGCGGGGACGCACGACGAGGCGTTGCTGGGCGCGCTGGCGCTGGGGTTCTTCGTGCTGGTGCGGATCGGGTACCCGGTGCTGTTCGAAACGCTCACCCGCGGCCGCACCCTCGGCAAGATGGCGATGGGGCTGCGCGTGGTGCGGGACGACGGCGGCCCGGTCCGCTTCCGCCACGCCCTGACCCGTGCCCTGGCCGGTGTGATCGTCGACTTCGGACCGGTGCTGCTGTGGAGCGCGGTGGCGTTGTTCGTGTCGCTGTCCTCGCCGCGGTCCAAGCGGGTGGGCGACTACCTGGCGGGGACGGTCGTCATCCGGCAGCGCGCCGCGCAGCCGGTGGCGCCGGCCATCGAGATGCCGCCCGCGCTGGCCGGGTGGGCCGCCCAGCTGGACCTGACCGCGCTCACCGACGACCTGGCGCTGGCGGCCCGCCAGTACCTTTCGCGGTACGGCGAGCTGAGCGACCGGGCCCGGGAACCCCTGGGGCACGAGCTGGTGCACGACGTCGCGACCCGCATCGGCGCGCCACTGCCCTGGGGCGTGCCGCCGTGGGCCTATCTGCAGGCGGTGCTCGCGGAACGGCGCCGCCGCACGGGCGACCAGGCCGGGGTGGGCTGGTCGCCCGCCCCGCCGCAAGCGCCGCTCGCCCCGGCGCCGGTCGCCGTGCCACCGGCCGAGGCGGGTGAGGCGGATGAGGCCGGGCCGCCGCGCGGCTTCGCCCCGCCCGGCTGACGTCCGGCACCGGCTGTCTCGCGCGCCCGGGGTGGCGTTCGCGCTCGGTGAACACCACGTCGCCGCCCGGGACCGCCGCCGGGCCGGCCCGCGCGATGGCCGTAAGGTGGGTCGCATGGCGGAGACTTCCCGGACCTCCCGGTTCACCCTGGACAACGGCTTGCGCGTGGTGCTCGCGCCGGATCCGACCGCTCCGGTGGTCGGCGTCGCCGTGCACTACGACGTCGGCTTCCGCTCCGAGCCGGAAGGGCGCACCGGGTTCGCCCACCTGTTCGAGCACCTGATGTTCCAGGGCAGCGAGAGCCTGGAGAAGCTCGCGCACTTCAAGATCGTGCAGTCCAGCGGCGGCACCTTCAACGGGTCGACCCACCCGGACTACACCGACTACTACGAGGTCCTGCCCTCGGCGGCGCTGGAGCGCGCGCTGTTCCTCGAGGCCGACCGCATGCGCGCGCCCAAGCTGACGCGGGAGAACCTGGCCAACCAGATCGACGTGGTCAAGGAGGAGATCCGCCTCAACGTGCTGAACCGGCCCTACGGCGGGTTCCCGTGGATCCTCCTGCCCCCGGTGCTGTACCGGACGTTCCCCAACGCGCACAACGGCTACGGCGACTTCACCGACCTGGAGCAGGCGAGCCTGGACGACTGCGCCGCGTTCTTCGACACCTACTACTCGCCGGTCAACGCCGTGCTCACCGTCGCCGGCGACTTCGACCCGGACCGGGCGCGCGAGCTGATCGGCAAGCACTTCGGCGACGTGCCGCACCGCCCGGTGCCGCCCAAGCGCTCGTTCGCCGAGCCGCCGCCGTCCGGCGAGGTCCGCGGGCACCACACCGATCCGCACGCGCCGCTGCCCGCGCTGGCCGTCGGCTACCGGATGCCGGACCCCGTCGGCGAGCTGGACGCCTACCTCGCCAACCTGGTCCTGGCCGGTGTGCTGACCGACGGCGACGGCTCCCGCCTCCAGCAGCGGCTGGTGCACCGGGAGCCGCTGGTCACCGACATCGGCGCGGGCGCCGGCCTGTTCGGGCCGTTCGAGGCGCGCGACCCGGACACGTTCTCGATCACCGCGATCCACTCGCCGGACGTGACGGCCGAGCGGGTGCTGACCGCGATCGACGAGGAACTGGAGAAGCTGGCGGCCACGCCGCCGGACGCGCGGGAACTGGCCAAGGTGACCGCGCGGTGGAGCGCGAGCCTGCACGCCGAGCACGACCGGCTGATGTCCCGGACGTTGTCGCTCGGCGCGTTCGAACTGCTCTACGGCGACCCGTCCCTGGTGCACCAGCTGCCGGACCGGATCGCCGCGGTCACCGGTGCGGACGTGGCCGCCGCGGCGAAGGCGCTGCGGCCCGACTCGCGCGCCGTCCTGCTCGTCGAGCCCGAAGGGGGAGCGAAGTGACGACCGTCGGACACCGCAGCGCCGAGGAGATCGGCCGCACGGCCGGCGGCCCGCGCCCGGTCCCGGAACTCGGCGCGCAGATCGCCGCCGCCGACCTCGCGCACGTGGACACCGTGCTGGCCAGCGGTTTGCGCCTGCTCGCGGTGCGCAAGCCGACCGTGCCGCTGGTCGAGCTGCGCCTGCGGATCCCGTTCGGCGGTGCCGAGCCGCTGCACGCGGCCACCGCCGAAGTGCTCGCCGAGACCATGCTCACCGGCACCACCCGGCGGGACCGCGTCGAGATCGACACCGAACTGGCGTTGATCGGCGGCGAGCTGAACACCGTGGTCGACCCGGAGCGGCTCACCATTTCCGGCAACGGACTGGCGACCGGCCTGCCGACGCTGCTGGACGTGCTCGCCGACGCGCTCACCAGCGCGTCCTATGTGGACGACGAGGTGGCGCGGGAGTCGGCCCGGCTGGTCGAGCGGCTGGCCGTGTCCCGCACCCAGCCGCGGGTGATCGCGCGCGAGGCGCTGCTCCGGCACGTCTACGGCGACCACCCGGCGACCCGCGAGATGCCGCAGGCGTCCGACGTCGAGCAGGTGACGCCGGAGGCGGTGCGCACACTGCACGCAGCGTCCGTGCTGCCGCGTGGTTCCGTGCTCGTCATCGTCGGCGACGTCGACCCGGAGCGGATCGCCGGGGACGTCGAGCGCGCCTTGTCCGGCTGGGCGTCGGACCGTCCGGCGGCCGCGATGCCCGGGCTGCCCGAGGTGACCGGTGGCGACCTGCTGCTGGTGCCCAGGGCCGGGGCGGTGCAGTCGCAGATCCGGCTCATCGCGCAGTCGCTGCCGCGCACCGATCCGCGCTACCCCGCGCTCCAGCTGGCGAACCTGACCTACGGCGGGTACTTCTCCTCCCGGCTGGTGGAGAACATCCGCGAGGACAAGGGCTACACCTACAGCGCCCACTCCGGCTTCGAGTTCACCGGCACCACCGCGACGGTGGGTGTGGACGCGGACACGGCGAACGAGGTCACCGCGGCCGCGCTGCTGGAGACCCGCTACGAGCTGGGCCGGCTCGCGGTCGTGCCGCCGACGGCCGAGGAGGTGGAGTCGGTGCGCCAGTACGCGATCGGCTCGCTGCTGACCGCGACCTCGTCGCAGGCCGGGCTGGCGAGCCAGCTCGCCGCGCTGACCGCGGCGGGCCTGGGTGCGGAGTGGCTGGCCGAGCACCCGCGGCGGGTCGCCGAGGTCACGGTGGAGGAGGTCGCGCAGGCCGCGCTCGACTTCTTCGCCCCGGCCCGGTTCACCGGGGTCGTGGTGGGTGACGCCGACACGCTCGCGCCGCAGCTGACCGCGCTGGGCGGGGTCGCCGTGGGGGAGCCGGGCCAGTGACCGTCGCACCGTTCACGCTGGGCCGCGTCCCGACGCTCTCGCGGTCCACAGTGGACCGCCAGGAGATGTTGCGGACCAACCCGGAGCGCCTGCGCACCCGCTGGGCGGACGCGCAGGTGATGCTGCTGGACAAGCAGTTGCGCACGCCGGTGCGCGAGGGGGAGCGGGTCCTGGCCACCCGCAAAGCACTGGCCTACGGTGAGGAACCGCCGGCTGACGCGGTGTTCCTCGGCGAATGGCAGGGCGTCGACCACTGGTCGCTGCCCGGTGAGCCGGAGGGCGAACCGGAGATCGTGCAGCAGCCGGGCAGCTGGGGCGTGCCCGAGGAGGTGCCCCGCGTCGACGGCGAGCTGTGGGTGACCCTGCGGGCGCACGGCGATCAGCTCGACGACACCGCGGCGGGGCTGTTCACCACGGCGCAGGCGCTGCGCTTGTGGCACCGGCAGGCGCGGTTCTGCGTGCGTGACGGCAGCCCGACGCACCTGGTGCAGTTCGGCTGGGCGTCGAAGTGCGAGTCGTGCGGTCGCGAGGAGTACCCGCGCACCGATCCGGCGGTCATCTGCCTGGTGCACGACGAGGAGGGCGTCAACGGCGAGCACGTGCTGCTGGCGCGGCAGCCGGTGTGGCCGCCCGGGCGGTTCTCCGTGCTGGCCGGGTTCGTCGAGGCCGGCGAGTCACTCGAAGACTGCTGCGCGCGGGAGATCCGCGAGGAGGTCGGCGCCGACGTCCACGACGTGCGGTACCTGGGCAGCCAGCCGTGGCCGTTCCCGCGGTCGATCATGCTCGGGTTCACCGCCAGGGCCGACCCGGCGCGCCCGCTGGTGCCCGCGGACGGCGAGATCGAGACCGCGATGTGGGTGCCGCGCGCCGATGTGCGAGCGGCCTTCGAAGCCGGGGGCCGTCCGGTGCGCGTCCTGGACGGGGCGAGCGAACTGATCCTGCCGGGCAACGCCTCGATCGCCCGGGTGATGCTGGAAGCCTGGGCGTACGCCGAGCGGGGCTGACGTGTTCCGGGCCGCCGGCACGCGCCGGAGGCCCGGAACACCGGCCGCTACGCCAGCAGCGCGCCCAGCGGCAGGATGATCGCGATCGCGACCACGGAGATCACCGTCTCCATGATCGACCAGCTCCGGACGGTCTGGCCCACGGACAGCCCGAAGTACTCCTTCACCAGCCAGAACCCGGCGTCGTTGACGTGTGAGAAGAACAGCGACCCGGAGCCGATCGCGAGCACCAGCAGCGCGGCCGCGGTGGGCGGCATCGTGGCCGCCAGGCCGGACACCAGCCCGGCCGCGGAGACCGTCGCCACCGTCGCCGACCCGGTCGCGAGGCGGATCAGCACCGCGGCCAGCCAGCCGAGCAGCAGTGCGGGGATGTGCGCCCCGGTGGCGAGCTGCGTGACGACGTTGCCGACCCCCGCATCCACCAGGATCTGCTTGAACCCGCCGCCCGCCGCGACGATCAGGACGATCCCGGCGACCGGGCCGAGCGACCCGCTGACCGTCGACGCCAGCCGGTCGCGGGTGAACCCGGCGGCCCGGCCCAGCGTGACCATGCCCAGCAGCACGGCCGCGAGCAACGCGATCAGCGGATCGCCGACGAAGTCGAGCACCCGGCGCGCCGGGTTCGAGCTGCCGGCGACGATGTCCGCGATCGCCTTGGCGAGCATCAGGGCCACCGGCAGCAGCACCGTCGCCAGGGTGGCGCCGAAGCCCGGCCGGCGCTGCTCGTCCTCGCTGCCGCCGCGCGCCGGCACCAGGTGTTCCGGCGCGGTCGCCGCGGGCACCCACCGGGCGGCGAGCCTGGCGAACAGCGGTCCGGCGATGATCACCGTCGGGATGGCGACCAGCAGGCCGAACCCGAGGACGATCCCGACGTTGGCGTTCAGGGCGGCGGCCGCGGCCAGCGGGCCTGGGTGCGGTGGGACCAGACCGTGCAGCACCGACAACCCGGCCAGCGCGGGGACGCCGACCAGCATCAGCGGCCGGTCGCTGCGCTTGGCGACCAGCAGCACCACCGGGATCAGCATGACCAGGCCGATCTCGAAGAACATCGGCAGCCCGATCAGCGCGGCGACCAGGGTCATCGCCCACGGCAGCGCCCGCGGCGAGGTGCGGGACAGGATCGTGTCGACGATCTGTTCGGCGCCTCCGGAATCGGCGAGCAGCTTGCCCAGCATGGCGCCGAGTGCGATCAGCAGGCCGACCGAGGCGACCGTCGAGCCGACTCCGGCGGAAAAGCTCTTGATCACTTTGTCGACCGGCAGGCCGGCCAGCAGGCCGACCACCACCGACCCGACGATCAGGGACAGGAAGGCGTGCACGCGGGCCTTGCTGATCAGCGCCACGATCACGGCGATGCCGATCAGGGTCGCGACGACCAGGCGGGTGTCGTGCCCCGTCCATGCGGCGGCGAGGGTGCTCACGGCTGCTCCTTGGCCATCTCGGTGACCGCCCGGTCGACGATCGCCGCGGGGGATTCCCGGATGTCGGCGACCATCCCGCGCTCGTCCGTGCCGAGGGGTTCGAGGTCGGCGAGCTGGGAGTCCAGCAGCGACACCGGCATGAAGTGCCCGTGGCGTCCGCGCATCCGCTCCGCCAGCACGTCCGGCGGGCCGTCCAGGTGCAGGAACCACACGTCCCCGCCGGTCCGCAGCACGTCCCGGTAACAGCGCTTGAGCGCGGACGACGACACCACACCGCCGGACCGCTGGTGCGCGGAGATCCACGCCGCGATCGCCCGCAACCACGGCCACCGGTCGTCGTCGGTGAGCGGATGGCCGGACGACATCTTCTCGATGTTCGCCGGTGGGTGGAACGTGTCCGCTTCGGCGTACTCGACGCCCAGGCGCTCGGCCAGCGTCGCGCCCACCGTGGTCTTGCCCGACCCGGCTACCCCCATCACGACGATGACCGTCATCTCGCCGACCTTCCCACGTTTGATCACTGCACCGCAAAGGTACTACTTAATTTGCTCATAAGTAATACTTAATCGAGTCAGAGGTATAACGTCACCGTCGTGGCCGAGGGAATGCACGAGCGCATGCTCGACGCGGTGGGGACCGCGATCGCCTGCGGGCAGCTGCCGCCGGGCTCGGTACTGCGGCTGGAGGAGCTGCAGCAGCGCTACGGAGCTTCCCGCACCGTCGCCCGGGAGGTGGTGCGCGCGCTGGAGGCGATGCGCCTGACCACCAGCAAGCGCCGCGTCGGCATCACCGTGCGGGACTGCGCCGACTGGAACCACTACGACCCCCGGTTGATCCGCTGGCAACTGGACGGCGATCACCGGGCGGTGGCGCTGCGCAACCTCATGGAGCTGCGCTGGGCGGTCGAGCCGAGCGCCGCGCGGTTCGCCGCGCTCCGGGCGAGCCCCGAGGACCGCGGACGGCTGCGCGCCCTGGGCGCCCGGCTGGAGGCCACCGCGCACGCGCGGGACCTGACCACCTTCCTCCGGCACGACATCGCCTTCCACCACCTGGTGCTCGCGGCGTCCGGGAACCCGATGTTCGGGCAGCTGTCCGCGGTGGTCGCGGAGGTGCTCACCGGGCGGACCGAGCACGGCCTGATGCCGCCGGAACCGCAGCCCGCGGCCGTCGCCCTGCACCTGGAGGTCGCGCACGCGATCGACACGGGCGACGCGGAGCTGGCCGAACAGGCGATGCGCGGCATCATGGTCCAGGCGCGGGATGAGGTCGCCCAGCAGTTCCAGTAGTCTGCCCGCGGACTTCGACCTCCGGGGAGCGACGACGTGAGTGCCGCACGGGCGATCGGCCTGCTGCTGGGGGCGGCGGCGGACGGGGTGATCGGCGAGCCGAAGCGCGGACGGCCGGTCACCGCCTTCACCCGCGCCGTCCGCGACCTCGGCACCCGGCTGCCCCCGCACCGCTCCGCCGGGATCGCCTTGACCGGCGGGCTGGCCGGTTCGGCCGTGCTGGCCGGGCTGCTCGCCGAACGGTCGGTGCGGGGCCGCCCGGTCCTGCAGGCACTGGGCACCGCGGTCGTGACCTGGGCGGTCCTCGGTGGCGCCGGGCTCGCCGCGGACGGCACCGAACTGGCCCGCGACCTCGAAGAAGGCCGGCTGGACGCGGCCCGGGAGAAACTCGCCGAACTGGACAGCAGGCAGACCGACGGGCTGAACGTCGTGGGCCTGTCCCGGGCGGCGGTGGAGTCGGTCGCCCAGCACACCGCGGACGCGGTCGTCGGGCCGCTGTTCTGGGGTGCGGTGGCCGGGATGCCCGGCCTGCTCGCCGCGCGCACCGCCTCGGTGCTGCGCACGGTGAACGACCCGACCCGGCCGGCCGGGCGGTCGGCCCGGCGTCTGGACGACCTGGTCAACCTGCTGCCGGCCCGGTTCGCGGCCGCGTTGACGGTGGCCGGCGCACCGGTGGTGGGTGGTTCGGCGGCCGGGGCGTGGCGTGCGTGGCGGCGCGACACCGCGGCTCACCCGAGCCCCACCACGGGCCGCATGGCGGCCGCGTTCGCCGGTGCGCTGGAGATCCGCCTCGGCGGCCGCACGGTCTACCCGCACGGCGTCGAGGAACTCCCGGTGCTGGGCGACGGCCGGAACCCCGATGCCGGCCACGTGACCCGCGCGGTCGAGCTGTCCCGGGTGGCCGGGTGGCTGGCCGGGGTCAGTTCCGCTGTGCTGGCTGCTCTTCCCGGTCTGCGTCTTCCCGGTCTGCGGCGGCTGCGTGCTCGGCCTCGTCCTCGGCCAGGATCTCCGCGACCGACTTGCGCTTGCGTTTCCCGGCCATCTCGTTGAGCACGCCACCGGGCTTCATCTCGCGGACGGTGAAGTACACCAGCCCGGCGATGGCCATGATCCCGAACGCGATCCACTGCAGCGCGTAGGAGAAGAACGGCCCGGCGTCGGTCTGCGGCAGCGGCAGCGGGTTGAGCACGCCGGGCTGGTCCGAGTCGAGCTGGAAGTAGCCCGCGCGAATGTCCAGACCGCTCGCCCGGGCCACCACGCGGCTGTCCACGACGTAGCTCTGGAGCTTGCCGCGGGTGGACGCGTCGGCGAAGGCGTCCCGGTTCTTCGGGTCGGTCTCGTCCTGCCGGATCCGTGCCACGACCGTCACCGGACCGGCCGGCGGCGCCGCGTACGGCGGCACCTCGGTGCGCGAGTCGGGCGGCAGGTAGCCCCGGTCGACGAGCACGACCTGCCCGTCCGCGGTGCGGAAGGGGGTGAGCACCTCGAAGGCGGGCTGGCCCTGCACGGTCCGCAACCGCGCCACGACCTCGTGCTCGGGCAGGTACGTGCCGGTGATCGACACGCGGGTCCACTCGGTGCGGCTGTCCGGGGTGGCGCCGGGCGGCAGGACGTCGTCCAGCGGGCGCGGCTCGGCGGTGAGCGAGGCTTCGATGGCCTTGTTCTGCGCCTCGCGCTGGTCGTTGCGGGAGAACTGCCACGGCGAGAGCAGCGTGAAGCAGGCGAACGCGAACGCGAGCACACCCACCACGAGGGCGAGCCAGCTCGGCCTGAGGAGGAACTTCAGCCGCACACCCCTACGGTAGCCGTGGCGGGTGGGGTGGGTGTGGGAGGTACGCCCAGTGCGTGAGTGCACCGGGGGGTGCGGCCCGACCCGGACTCCCGCGCGTGCCGCAGGTCACGGCCGTGCCGCGTCAGCCGAGGGCCGCCCGCGCCGCGCGCAGGGCCTGCCGGGCGTAACCGGCGCCGAACACGGCGGCGTGCATCAGCAGCGGGAACAGCTGGTGCAGCTCCACCCGCTCCCGCCACCCCTCGGCGAGCGGGGCGTCCAGGTCCTTCGCCGCCTCCTCGTACGCGCCGAGGATGTGACTCAGCAGGGGCGTCCCGAACAGCTGCAGCATGGCCAGGTCCGCCTCGCGGTGCCCGCCGTGCGCCGCCGGGTCGATCAGCCACACCGCGCCCTGCGCCCAGTGCACGTTTCCGCTCCACGCGTCGCCGTGGATGCGGGACGGCGGCTCCGGCGGCCCGCCCAGCTCCGGCAACCGCGCGCACAACCGCTCGAACACCGCGGCCTGCTCGGTGTCGTACAGGCCCTGGTCCACGCACATCCGCACGTAGGGCAGCACCCGCTGCGCGGCGTAGAACGACGCCCAGTCCTCGCCCGGCTCGTTGCGCATCGGCGCCAGGCCCATCCACGCGTCGGCGGGCCCGCCCGGCGGCGGCGACCCGTAAGCGTCTGCGCCCCGCAGGTGCAGCCGCGCCAGGCCGCGCCCGAACTCCTCCGCCGCCGCGGCCTCCGGGTAGGTCGGCGGGACGTAGGCCATCACGATCCATTCGCCGTCGTGCGCGTGGACCTCGGGGACCGGGACGTCGCCGTACTCGCCGAGCCACCGCAGCCCCGCGGCCTCGGCGTCGGTCGCACCCGGTCCGGCGCCTTCCTTGGCGACCAGCACACCACGTCCCGCGGCGGTGACCAGGCACACGGCCCCGCCGCTGCGGCGCACCCCGGTGACCTCGACTCCCAGCAGCCGTTCCACGGCTTCCCGCGCGCTCATGGCTGTCGCTGTACCCGCGTCGGCATGTCCGACACGGTATCCGGGTGCGGCGGGCGGCGCACGGACACGGTCACAACCGGGCCTTCACCCAGTCGAGCAGCCCCGGCACGGTGCGCTCGATCATCACCAGCACCTCGGGGAACCCGTCGTCGCCGCCGTAGTACGGGTCCGGGACCTCCGCCCCGTCCGGGGCGGACGGGTCGAACGAGCGCAGCAGGCGCACGCGGTCCGGGTCGTCCACCATCCGCCGCAGCGTGCGCAGGTGGCCCTGGTCGGCGGCGAGCAGGAGGTCGGCGGCGAGGTGGTCACCGTCCACCTGCGCGGCGACGTGCTTGGCGGAGTAGCCGTTCGCGCGCAGCGTGTCCCGGGCGCGCGGGTCGGCCGGTTCGCCGACGTGCCACGGCCCGGTTCCCGCGCTGGTGACCCGCACGCGGTCGGCCAGCCCGGCCCGCCGGAGGTGCTCCCGGACGACGATCGCCGCCATCGGGGAGCGGCAGATGTTGCCGGAACAGACGAAGCAGATGTGCAGGCTCGGCTCGGTCACACCCCGCAGTGTGCCCCACCGCGCGTGCGAAGATCGCCCCATGCCCGTGCTCGCCGAAGTGATCGCCGCCCTGGAGGACGCCTACCCGCCCGCGCTCGCGGAGAGCTGGGACGCCGTCGGCCTGGTCTGCGGAGACCCGGCCGAGCCGGTCACGGACGTGCTGGTCTGCGTCGACCCGGTGGCCGCGACCGTCGACGAGGCGATCGAGACCGGCGTCCAGCTGGTCGTCGCGCACCACCCGCTGCTGCTGCGCGGCGTGCACGGCGTGCCCGCCGACACGCCGAAGGGCCGCTTGGTGCACCGCCTCATCCGCGCCGGTGTCGCCCTGTACTGCGCGCACACCAACGCCGACTCGGCGAACCCCGGCGTCTCCGACGCGCTCGCCGAGGCGATCGGCCTGCGGGTGCTCCGCCCGCTCGACCCGCACCCGGACGGCACCACCGGCCTGGGCCGGATCGGTGAGCTGCCCGGGGCGGAGCCCTTCGCGGCGTTCGTGCGCCGGGTCGCCGCCGCCCTGCCACGGACCGAACCGGGCGTGCTCGGCGCCGGCGACCCGGATCGTCCGATTAGGACGGTGGCGGTGTCCGGCGGGGCCGGCGACGGTTTCCTCGCCGCCGCTGCCGAAGCCGGCGTGGACGCCTACGTCACCGCCGACCTGCGTCACCACCCGGCCGGTGAGCACCTGGAGACCGGCCCCGGCGCGCCCGCGCTGGTCGGCCTGACCCACTGGGCGAGCGAGTGGCCGTGGTGCGGCCAAGCCTCGGCCGTCCTGCGCGCGGCGTTTGCGGGTAACGTCAACGTTCACGTGTCCACGCGCCGAACCGATCCGTGGACCATCCGTGGGTGAACCGAGGGAGTACCAGTGAAGGCAGAGCCGGCCGTCCAGCGTCAGCTGCTCGAGCTCGCGAAAGTGGATGCCGAGCTGTCCCGGGTCGAGCACCGCCGCCGCACCATGCCCGAGACCGCCGAGATCGAGGGCATCGAGAAGACCCTCCGCGAGCTGCGGGACACCGCGATCCGCCACGAGACCGCGGCCTCGGACCTGGACCGCGAGATCGCGCGCCAGGAGAAGGAGATCGAGTCGGTGCGCGCCCGCGAGGACCGCGATCGCAAACTGATCGACGGCGGCACCGTCAACGCCAAGCAGGTCACCGACCTGCAGCACGAACTGGAGACCCTGGCCCGCCGCCAGAGCGCGCTCGAGGACGACCTGCTGGAGCTGATGGAGCGCCGCGAGGCCCTGACCCTGGACGTGCAGCGCACCGGCGCCGAGGTGGACAAGACCGAGCAGGCACTGGCCGACGTGCGGGGCCGCCGCGACGAGACGCTCGCCGACCTGGACACCACGAAGGCCCGCCGCGAGGAGGACCGCGCCAAGCTGGTGCCGCGGTTCCCAGAGGGCCTGCTGAAGCTGTACGAGCGGGTCCGCGCGCACAAGGGCATCGGCGCCGCGCTGGTCCGGCAGCGCCGGTGCCTGGCGTGCAACATGGAGTTCGACCGCAACACGGTGGCCGAGATCAAGGCCGCGCCCGAGGACGAGGTCGTGCAGTGCGAGAACTGCGGCGCGATCCTGGTGCGCACCGTGGAGTCGGGCCTGTGAAGGTCGTCGTCGAGGCCGACGGCGGCTCGCGCGGCAACCCCGGCCCGGCCGGGTACGGCGCAGTGGTCCGCGACGCGGCCACCGGCGAGGTGCTGGCCGAGCGGCGGGAGGGCCTGGGTGTGGCGACGAACAACGTCGCCGAGTACTCCGGCCTGATCGCCGGGCTGCGGGCCGCGGCCGGGCTCGGTGCCACCGAGGTGGCCGTGCGGATGGACTCCAAGCTGGTGGTCGAGCAGATGTCCGGCCGCTGGAAGATCAAGCACGAGGCGCTGCGCGAGCTCGCCGGGCAGGCGCGCGAGCTCGCCGCCGGGTTCGCGGGCGTGACCTACGAGTGGATCCCGCGCGCCCAGAACGCACACGCCGACCGGCTCGCGAACGAGGCCATGGACACCCAGGCCGGCAGCAGCACCGCCACCGAGCGCACCACCCCGCAGAAGTGGACCGGCGCGCAGGGCACGCCCACGCGGATGATGTTGCTGCGGCACGGGCAGACCGCGATGTCGGTGGACCGCCGCTACTCCGGCCGTGGCGACGTGCCGCTCACCGAACAGGGCCTGCAGCAGGCGGCGGCCGCCGCGAAACGCCTCGCCGCGATGCCGGATCTCGGCGCGGACACCGCCGTCGTGGCCTCCCCGCTGACCCGCACCAGGCAGACCGCCCAGGCCGTCGCCGACGCGCTCGGCGCGCGCGTGGCGACCGATCCCGGTCTGCTGGAGACCGACTTCGGCGAGTGGGAGGGTCTGACGTTCGCCGAGGCCGCCGAGCGCGACCCCGTGCTGCACGGCCGGTGGCTGCGCGACTCGTCCGTGCCGGCGCCCGGCGGGGAGAGCTTCGACGAGGTGCACCGGAGGGTGCGCCGCGCGCGGGACGAGCTGGTCGAGACCCACGGCGGGCGGACGATCGTGGTGGTCAGCCACGTCACGCCGATCAAGTCCCTGCTGCGCCTCGGGCTGGACGCCGGGCCGTCGCTGCTGTTCCGGCTGCACCTGGACCTCGCGTCGCTGTCGATCGTCGAGTTCTACCCGGACGGCAACGCCTCGGTCCGGCTGGTCAACGACATCTCCCACCTGGGCTAGAGCACGAGCCACAGCGCGACGGTCGCGGCCGTCAGACCGGCCGGGACCGTCGCCAGGCCGAGCCGGGTGAACTCGCCGAGACCGGGTGCGTCCCGGCCGAGGACCCGTCGCCACAGCAGCGTCGCCAGCGAACCGATGTAGGTGGCGTTCGGGCCGATGTTCACCCCGAGCAGGACGGCGAGCAGCACCCCGGGCGCCGGGTGCGGCCCGATCGCGGACAGCAGGATCAGCGTGGCGGGCAGGTTGTTGACGAGGTTCGCCAGCGCTGCCGCGACGAACGCGGTGAGCAGCAGTTCGGGCAGCCCGGTGGTGGCCGGCAGCAGCGCCCGCAGCGGGCCGCCGAGCACGTGGTCGGACACGGCCTGCACCACGACCGCGAGCCCGGCCACGAACAGCACGAGTGGCGGGTTCGCCGCGGCCACCAGCTGCCGCGGGCCGGTTTCGCGCCGCAGCAGCGCGCGCACGGCCAGGACGGCGGCGGCGATCGCGGCGACCCAGCCGGGTGCCAGTCCGATCAGCGGCCCGGCGCCGAACCCGGCGAGCGTCAGCGCGAGGACGACGAGCGTGAACACCGGCGCCGGCGGGCCGGGCTCCGGGGCGCGGGCGTGCCCGGTCAGGTCGCGCCGGAAGAACCACAGGAAGACCGCCAGTTCCACGGCGAGGGTGACCAGCCACGGCAGCGCCATCAGCGCGGCGAACCCGGTGAAGGTGAGCCCGGAGGCGGCGAAGGCCAGCAGGTTCGTCAGGTTGGAGACGGGCAGCAGCGTGGACGCCGAGTTCGCGAGGTGGGCGCAGGCGCAGAGGTGCGGTTTCGGCGGCAGGCCGAGTGTCTGCGCGGTCGCGAGGACCACCGGAGTCAGCAGCACGACCGTGGCGTCGAGGCTGAGGATCGCCGTGGTGCCGGCCGCCGCGGCGAAGGTCAGGGCGAGCAGCAGGCGCGATCGGCCGCGGCAGGCGCCGGCCAGCCGGGCGCCGAGCCAGCGGAAGACACCCTCGCGGGCGGCCAGGTCGGCGAGAACCAGGATCGCCGCGAGGAACCCGAGCGTCGGCGCCAAGGTCGCGATCCGGGCACCCGCCTCCCGGAGCGGCACCAGACCGAGCGCGAGGACGACGAGTGCGGCCGGTACCGCGGCCACCGCTTCCGGCCAGCCGCGCGGCCGGGCCATGGCGAACCCGAGAACGGCCGCGAGCGCACCCAGGCTCCCGACCGCCGCGACCATGTCTCCACGTTAGCGACCGTCCCGGCGTGCCCGCCCCGGACGGCGAACCGGCGGCCGGTGACGCCCAGGAACGGTGCGGGACGGTGCGGGCCACCCCCGCGCCCTGTCCGGCGGCGAGGGTGGCCCGCGGGCAACCGGTGGCTAGGTGTACCAGGTCGGCTCCGGGTGGCGGCCGTTCACGGCGTAGTCCCCGACCTCCCGTTTCTTGTAGGGCAACGGGTCGTGCAGGGAGTGGGTCCGCAGGTTCCGCCAGAACCGGTCCAGCCCGTACTTCGACGCGCTCGCCCGCGCTCCGGTGAGCTCGAAGATCCGCGTGCCGATCTCCAGGCCGGTCTCGACGATCCGCTGCTTGGCCGCGGCGATCAGCACCGCGACCTCGCCGCGCGCCTGTGGCGTGACTTCCTCCCGCGGCGCGTGCAGGATCGGCGAGATCGCCGCACCCGCGCGTTCCACCAGGGCCTCCGCCGCCCACAGCTTGGCCTGCAGGTCGCCGTAACCCTCGAGCACGTACCACTCGTCGGTCGCGGACTCCTTGTCGTCGCCACCGTAGGGCCAGGCGCGGGTCCGTTCCCGCGTGTAGGCCAGCGTCGATTCCAGCGCGCCCTGCGCGATGCCGAGGTAGAAATTGGTGAACACCAGCTGGATGGCCGGCACGTTCAGCGTGTTGTAGACCAGCGGCCGGAATTTCCGGTCCACGTATCCGGCGGCGTCCGGCCACGGCACGCGCACGCCGGAAATGGTCACGCTGCCCGATTCGGTGAGCCGCTGCCCGATGTTGTCCCAGTCGTCGTGGAACACGATTCCCGGTTGGTTCGACGGCACGATCGCGAAGATGTGCTCGCCGGTGCCGTCGAGCACCCCCTCCAGCACGGTCAGGTCCGACACCCGGCTGCCGGTGGAGAACGACTTGTGCCCGCGAAAGACCAGGTCGTCACCGTCCTCGCTGATCCGCAGGTCGGAGTCGCGCGGGTTGACCGCGCCGCCGAAGAACAGGTTGCCGCGCGTGTACAGCTCCTCGACGGCGGCGATCTGCGCGTCGGTGCCGACCAGCCGCACCGCCCAGGCCCACAGGTAGTGGTAGCCGAGCAGCTGGCCGATCGAGCCGTCCGCCTTCGCGATCTCACGGATCACCCGGTAGGCGGTCTCCCAGGTCTGTCCGCCGCCGCCGTGCTCGACCGGGCCGAGCAGGGTGACCAGGCCGTTGTCCTTGAGCAGCTGGACCTCGGCGGTGGGGGTGCGGCCCTCGTGGTCGCGCTGGACGGCGTCGACCGCCAGCTGCGCGGCGACCTCGCGCGCCCGCACGAGCCAGTCGGTTCCGATGGTGGTCATGCGGGGCTCCCCACGGGCTCGGCGGTGGCGGCGGTGGTGTCGAACTCCTGCTCGAGCTCGCGGACGATGGGCAGGACGTGACGGCCGAAGTACTCCACGTCCTCGTGGTAGTGCAGGAAACCGAGCAGCAGCAGGTTCGCCCCGCGCCGCTTGTACTCGATCGCCCGCCGGGCGATCTGCTCGGGCGTGCCGATCAGCCCGGTGCGGAAGCCGTCGTTGTACTGGACCAGATCGGCGAACTCCGAGTCCGCCCACATGCCCTTGCCGTCCGATGTGGACCTTCCGGCCTGCTGGACCGCCGAGGAGAAGCCCTTCACGGCCGCCACGTCGGCCTTGTCCACGATCTCCCGCAGTACCTCGCGGGCCTCGGCCTCGGTGTCACGGGCGATGACGAACCCGTTGAGCCCGAAGCGGACGTGGTGGTCGTTCTCCGCCGCGTACCCGCGGACCTCCGCGACCTGCTCGCTGAACCCGTCGAAGTCCTTGCCGTTGCTGAAGTACCAGTCCGACACGCGCCCGGCCAGCTTGCGGGCCGCGGTCGAGTTGCCGCCCTGGAACACCTCCGGGTGCGGGCGGTCCGCTCCGGCCACCGGTTTCGGCTTGATGTCGAAGTCGTGGATCCGGTAGAAGTCACCGCGGAACTCGGCCGAGTCGGCCGTCCACAGTTCCTTGAGGACGCGGATGAACTCCTCGCTCCGGCGGTACCGCTCGTCGTGTTCGAGCCAGGGTTCACCGAGGCCGGTGAACTCGTCCTTGAACCAGCCGCTGACCACGTTGACCGCGGCGCGGCCGCCGGACAGCACGTCGGCGCTCGCCACGAACTTCGCCAGTACACCCGGGTGCCACAGTCCGGGGTGGACGGCCGCGATCACCTTCAGCCGTTGGGTCGCCAGCAGCAGCGCCAGGCTGAACCCGGTGGACTCGTGCTGGTAGGCGGCGCCGTAGCTGGCCGTGTAGCGGACCTGGGTGAGCGCGTAGTCGAAGCCGTTGTTCTCCGCGAGCACGGCGAGCTCGCGGTTGTAGTCGTAACTCCAGTCGGTGCGTTGCTCGATCCGGCTCGTGACGAGCCCGCCGCTGACGTTCGGTACCCAATAGGCGAATTTCAGCGGTTCACGCGGACCGGGCGGGGGAAATGAGGGCATGAATGCTCCACGAAAATGGTGTCGGGAATTGTGCGTCGACGGTCGCGCGATCGGATTCCGAGTAAAGCGGTGGGCAGCAGGAGGGGCAACCGACGTCCACGCCGTGGGAACGGTTACCCTGGATGGGCGGACGAGTTGGCCGGGCGGCCGCGAGGGTCACTCCCTCGAGGAAAGTCCGGACTCCGCAGGGCAGGGTGGTTGCTAACCGCAACCCGGGGCGACCCGCGGGACAGTGCCACAGAAAACAGACCGCCCCGGTCCGGCAGGATCGGGGTAAGGGTGAAACGGTGGTGTAAGAGACCACCAGCACCCCGGGTGACCGGGGTGGCTCGGTAAACCCCACCCGGAGCAAGGCCAAGAGGGCGCCGGAAGGTGCCTGCGCAGGCGATCGAGGGCGGCCCGTCCGATGCCTGCGGGTAGGCCGCTCGAGCCCGTCGGCGACGGCGGGCCTAGATGGATGGCCGCCACCGCGGCTCCGGCCGCGGGACAGGATCCGGCTTACAGGCCAACTCGTCCGCCCCGATCCCCGGGGTTCCCGGCTCCGCGGTTCGGCTCGTGGACCACGGCGAGGTGCGCGCCGGCGCCCGGCTGCACTGACCGGTGCCGCCGGGTGCGGGCGCCGCTGCCCGCACGAATCCGGTTCGCGAGCCGGTCCGCCGCCGTGGGCCGGGTGAGCGCGGACGTGGTCTCGTCCACCGCCGGCGACGTCGACCCCCGCGCGTGGGCTCGAGGAGCCGTCGCGCGTCCCCGAGATCCGGCCGCGGCGTGTCCGCGTCCTGGCGCACCTGATCCACGCGGTGCGGCGAGGGGGCAACCGCGCCCGCCCGCCGGCGCGAAAGCGTTTGCGCCGCACCGCGAGCGAGCTGCGCACCTCGGGCCGACCGGGCGAGCGCTTACACCAGAGTTCAGCCGAAAGTGCTTACCGATCACGCTTCGTGATCACCCGGCCGAGCCACCGGGGCGCTCCGTGATCGCGTTCGCCGGATCGGATGATCGACTCGCCCGGAGGGGCCGTCACGCCCGGGTACATGCGATGCGGCCGAACGGGTCATGCCACACTGTTCCCCGCGCCATCGACCAGCGATACCGCACACCCAGAGTGAGCCGAGATTGCGCCTGTGAGTGAGTCCATGCCCACACTAGGAAATCCGGGTGCAGGGGGTTAACCCTGAGCGGTGTTGCCACGATGATGGAGGGCGACGAGTTCAGTGGAAGTGGCCGTACTGTGCCTGGTGTGAATGGACTGCCGTTCGACAGTGAGCGCTTTGACCGTCACAGCTCGTGACGCCATGATGGGCTAGACAGACCGGACGAACTTTCCGACCTCGTGGGCCCGCCCGCGCTGACCCACCCGACACCCACACTCCTCGCACCTGGGAGTACGCGATGACCATGATGACAGTTGTGCAGCACCTGGCGCAGCAGGAGATCAGGACCCGAGGGGTTCAGCAGTGGCTGCTGGACAACATCATCCCCCTGGTCCTGCTCTCCGTCGCGTTGCTGCTGCTCTGGCTCGGCGGCGGCAAAGGCGACAACGCCGGCGTCATGCGCCGCCTCGCCGGTGTGGTGATCGCGCTCGCGATCGTCGGCCTCGCGGTGAGCGGGCTCGGCGTCAACGTCGGCCAGTGGATCGCCGGCTTGTTCACCAGCTGACGGCGCGGGATAACACGCGTGCGGATTCGAACCGATGACGAGGTCTACCGGGTCGACGCGGTCTGGCTCGGGCCGCCGAAGGCGACGTTCCCCTGGCGGGCCCGCTACGTGGCGTGGGGCGTCGGCATCCCGGTGTTCCTCCTCGTCCTCGCGGTGGAGCGGCAGCTCGGCTTCGGGTTCGGCTTCTTCTCCACCGCGTGGGCCTTCGTCCTGACGATCTTGATCACCCGGATGATCACCGCCAAGATCAGTCACGAGCGTCCGCTCGGTGCCGTCCTGACCATGTGGCTGCGCGAACTGCAAACGCCCCGCGAGCAGACCTCCGGGGCGGGCGGTGCGGTCACGGCCACGAAGATCCGCGTGCGGAACCAGCGGCCGCTGCCCAAGCACAAACGGCACCCCGCCGCGGCGGGGGCCCATCCTCACCACCAGACAGCACGACCGCGTGGCGCACGCCCTCCGGCGCCACGGTAGGAGGTAGAGGTTGTTCGGAAGCGGCGGACGCCGGAAGGCCGGGAAGCCGGACCCGGGCGGGGCCACCCAGTGGTCGCCGCAGCCGGGCCGCGCGCCCGGCAAGCAGGGCCGCCGGCTGCCCGGTGAGCAGGCGATACCGAGCTACACCCCGTCCATCGCGCTGCGCACCATCGACGGGCACCTGGTGCGCACCGGGAACGAGGTGTACGCCTGGTACCGGCTGGCGCCGCAGCGCTGGTCGTTCCGCTCCGACTCGCAACGGCGTGACCTGATCGCCGCGATCGCCGGTCAGTACGCCGAACTGCAAGGCCGGTGGCTGCACCTGCGCGTCACCACCCGGCCCTACCCGATCCGGATGTGGGCCGAGGCGCACGTCCACAACGCCGTCCGCCGCCCACCGGACGTGCCCGGCGCGCTGTCCTTCGACGACTACCTGATCGGCGAGCAGCAGCAGCTGCTCGGCCGGTCGATGGCGGAGAAGGAGGTTTACCTCGGCGTCCAGGTGCAGACCCGGCGCGCGGTCGACCGGGCGGTCGAGCGGGCCGCCCCGTTGCTGCGCCGCATCCTGCCCGAGGCGGTCGACGCCGAGCTGGCCGCGCTGGACTCCGAGGTCGAGCACCTGGACCAGGTGATCGGCTCGTCCGGCCTGGAGGGCCGCCCGGTGCACGCCGAGGAGATGTCCTGGCTGATGCACCGCTCGTGCTCGCTGGGCCTGCCCGCGCCCCGGCACCTGCCCGCCGTGCCCGGTGCGGCGTGGGAGCCGGAGGACCTGGCCAGCTTCACCGACGCGGCGGACTTCCACGCCGAGCCGTACGCGCCGACGCTCACCGTGCGGGGGCGCACCGGCTCCAACGCGGGCGTGCAGCGTCACCTCGCGGTGCTCACCGTCGGCCAGATGCACGGCCTGCAGATCCCCGAGGTCGACGACCCGTGGGTGCAGCACGCCGACCGGTTGCCCGCCTCGGTGGAGTGGTCGGCGCGCATCTACGTGCGCCGCCCCGAGGAGGTGGCCGGCGAGCTGCAACGCCAGATGAACAAGGTGCGCTCGCAGGTCAAGCACTACACCGACGAGCACGAGCTGGAGCCGCCGCAGTCGCTGGCGCGCCAGGCCGGCCGGGTGCTGGAGATCGACGACGAGATGACCTCGGGCTTCACCGCGCTGGCCACGCGGGTGCGGTCGTGGTGGCGGCTGGCGGTGTCCGGCGAGAGCGAGCGCGAGGCGCTGCGGCTGGCCCAGCAGCTGCTGGACCTGTACAAGCCGAAGATCGCGATCGAGCACCCGGAGGCGCAGTACGCGCTGGCGCGGGAGTTCATCCCGGGCGAGCCGCTGTCCTCGGCGGCCTACATGCGCCGCGGTTCCGTGGTGTGGGCCGCGGCCGCGGTGCCCACGGCGACCGCGGAGGTCGGTGACCGGCGCGGCATCCTGCTCGGCGAGACCTGCACCGCCACGCGGCGCCCGGTGGCGTGGGACCCGTGGATGGCGCAGGAGATCCGCGACGGATCCGGTCTGACCGCGATGGTCGCCGGGCTCGGCGGCGGCAAGTCGTTCCTCGGCGGCGGCATCGTCTACAAGACGTTGCGGGCCGGGGCGCACTGGACCCTGCTCGACCCGTCCGGTCCGCTGTCCCGGTTGTGCGACCTGCCCGAGATCCGGCCCTACGCGCGGCCGATCAACCTGCTGAACGCGCAGCCCGGCATCCTCAACCCGTACCGGGTGGTGGCCGAACCGCTGCTCGAGCACTTCATGGACGAGGACGACCCGGAGCGGGCGTGGCGGCGTGAGCGTGCGCTGGCGGGCGCGACCCGGCGGCGGCTGGTGCTCGACGTGCTCACCGGCGTGCTGCCCTACGAGGTCGCGCGCATGCCGCAGAGCCGGATCGTGCTGCTGCGGGCGGTGCGCGCGGTCGGCGGCCGGTACGACGCCGACCCCGGCCAGGTGATCGATGCGCTGCGGCGGGACTCCAGCGAGCACCACGAGCACGCGGTGGTGGTCGCGGACTTCCTCGACGAGATGCGTGAGCGCATGTCGCTGCTGATCCCGGAGAGCGACGCCGACCCGTACTCGGAGACGCGCGACGACCGGCTGACGGTGCTCACGATGGCCGGCCTGACGCTGCCGAAGGACGGCGTGGGCCGCGAGCACTGGACCGACGCCGAGGCGCTCGGCGTGGAGATGCTGAACCTGGCCGCGTGGCTGACGCAGCGGTCGGTGTACGAGAAGCCGAAGGACCTGCGCAAGGGCGTGTGGATCGACGAGGCGTTCTTCCTGTCCGAGGTCCCGACCGGGCGCGTGCTGATGAACCGGTTCGCGCGTGACTCGCGGAAGTGGAACGTCCGTGTGCTGCTGTCCTCGCAGATCCCGGCGGACTTCCTGAAGATCCAGGGGTTCGTCGCACTGCTCGACTCGGTGTTCGTCGGGCGCCTCGACGACGACGAGGCACAGGCCGACGCGCTGCGGCTGCTGAAGGTGCCGGTCGGCGTGGGGTACGAGCAGGTGGTCGCCTCGCTGGGCCGGCGGCCCGGCGCGCAGCGCGGCCTGGAGCGCGACCGCGAGCCGCGGCAGTTCATCTTCGGCGACGGCGCCGGCGGAGTGGAGCGCATCCGCGTGGACTTCTCCGGCCCGCACCTGGCCCACCTGCGCGCCGCCCTGGACACGACGCCGGGTTCGAAGGACGCCCTGCCGGCCGACTCGCGGGCCCGCGAGTCCGAGCCCGCCGTCGAGGACCAGCACGTCCCGGCGCCGCCACCCGAGGACGAGCTGGAACCGGACCTCGAGCTGGCCGCCGAGCGCGAGGTGGGGCTCACGGAGGAGCAGATCCTCGCCGAGGACGTGCCCGGCGCGGGCGAGCGGGCGGGTGCCGGAAACCGCGGCGGCTGGGACGCCGCATGACGCTCGTGACGGTCCTGAGCGTGCTCGCCCTGGCCGGGTGCTGGCACGCGCTCCGCAGGGGTCTGAAGAACCGCGGCAGCCGCCGCAAGAGACCACCCCGCTGGACGGCCGTGCTGGGAGTAGTCCTGGTGATGGCCTTCCAGACGACCGTCCTGGCGCCCTCCGCGTCAGCCGCAGCCTGCGGCGACGCACCGAATCCGGAGCGGCCCGGTTCCGGGCTGGTGGGCGCGCTGGACCCGCCGGCGCGTCATGGCGAGAACGGCAGTGGTTACCTCGACTACAGCTATGCGGGCACCGTCTGGTACGTCTACCAGACCGACTGCGGCCCGTTGTCCGGAATCACCAGCCCGAACACGACCATTGACACCTGGGCCGGCAACCAGCTGTTCAACATCGGCAAGAACATCGTCGGAGCGACCAACTCGCTGCACTACACCGTGATGGAAGGCGGGCTCCTCAACCCCATCTACAACGCCGTCAAGTCGGGTGCGGAAAAGGTTTACAACAACATCTACGCCCAGCTGTTCGGCCTGTTCGCGCTGGTGCTCGCCATCATGATGTTCCGCAACATCTGGCGGGGTGATCTGTCGGCCGTGAGCAAACGCGGGCTCTACGCCCTTGGGGCCGTCTGGCTCGCGGCCTCGTCGATGGCCATGCTGCAGTACTTCGATCCCATCGACCGGGCCATCGTGCAAACGAGCACGAACATCCAGGCCGGATTCGTGGACAACTCCGGCGACCGTATCGTGCGTGAGATTCTGCCGACCGACCTGTACAACCAGGTGATCTACAGCAACTGGTTGCGGGGCGAATTCGGCGCCCCGGATTCCTCGCAGGCGCAGCAGTTCGGGCGCCCGCTGCTCGACGCGCAAGCCTTCACATGGGACCAGATCCGCAACGGCGATGATGCCAACCAGGGCGTGGTGGACGGGAAGAAGGCCGCCTACAAGAACATTTCCACTCAGCTCGGTCCCGCCACCCAGTACTTCACGGGTGAAGGTGGCAGCCGGACTGGTTCGGGATTCCTCGCGCTGGGCCAGAGCCTGGTCTACGCCCTGTTCCAGTTGCTGGCCAAGGCTTCCGTGCTCCTGGCCCAGGTGCTGATCCGGTTGTTCGTGCTGACCGCTCCGCTGATCGGGCTCGTCGCGCTCCTGCACCACGACATCCTGCGCCGAGTCGCCCGGTTGATCGGCGCGGTCGGGTTCAACCTGCTCGTCCTCTCGGTGCTCGCCGGTGTGCACGCCCTGCTGTTGCAGGCGATCTTCGCTGCGGGGAATTCGCTGTCGATTCTCACCCAGATGGTCATGGCGGGTCTGGTGACGGTGCTGCTCTTCCTCGTCGGGCGGCCGGTGCGCCGCCTGTGGCAGATGGTCGAGATGTCGGTCGGCATGGTCGGGTCGTCCATTCCGGCGCCGAGCGGGGGGCTGTTCAGCCGGTTCCGCAAGAAGCAGGGGCCGACGCCGCAGGACGAGTTCTGGGACAGCGTGCGCGAGGGCGAGGAGAGCGAGGTGGCCAGCCCGACCGGGTCGGCCGGTCGCGGGCGTCCCGAGGCGACCGTGTTCGCCACCGCGCAGCGGCTCGACGGCGCGGGTGCGATGGCCGCCCGCCCGGCGGCTGCCTGGTCCGGCGCGCCGTGGCCGGGTGGTGGCCCCGCGCTGCCCGCCCGGACCCGCCGTGGACTGCCTTCGGGCGGTGGCAACCAGCCCGCCCACGCCGGCTACGTCCCGCAGGGCGCCGATCCGGACGCGTTCGTCTACTCGGCGCCGCCGGGCACCACGCGCCGCGCCGACGGCTGGATGCCGCCGGTCGCGCAGCCGCCGAGCCGCCGCGTGGACACCTCGCCGGTCTACGACCGGGGCTGGGACGAACCCGACCCGGTGGTCATCCCGTCGCGCATTTCGCGGCCGGGCGTGTCCGCCACCCCCGCGCAGCGGCCGGAACCACGCCGCGCCGGGCGGGAACTCGTCGGCGGCAAGCCGGTTCACGTGCTGTACCGGCCCTCGCGCGGGCTCGAGGTGCGCGAGGATCTCCGGGACACCGACCGGATCGTGCGGTGAGGTAGATGCCGATCCGGACCAACCGCGGCCGCGCCGCCGTCTACCGCCGCATCTGGGGTTTCCCGCTGCGCTCGCCCGCCCACCTCGTCGGCAGCGCCGTCGCGGTCATCGTGCTGATCGTCGCGATCGGCATCGTGGTGCCGCAGCTGCTGGGCCATCCCGGCCGTCCCGGGCCGGCCCCGGTCCGCGTGCAGGGTGCCGACGGCACCACGACACGGCCACCGAGCGGTGCCACGTCGACACCCCTGCCGACCCGGCTCACCGCGCCCCTGCTGCAGCCGACGCCCGCCGCGCCGGACCCGGCGGCGCTGCAGGTCGCCAGGCAGTGGGCCACCGCGTGGTCCACGCACCCGGCCGGGATCACCAACGCCCAGTGGCTGGACGGCCTGCGTCCACTCACGACGGCGGAGTACCTGCCGGAGATGTCCACAGTGGACCCGGCGAACGTCCCGGCCACCCGGGTGACCGGCGAACCGACGGTCACCAAGTCCTACACCAGTTCCGTCGAGGTGCTCGTCCCCACCGACGGCCCGAGGCTGTCGATCACCGTCGCGAAGACCCCGGCCGGCTGGCTCGTCACCGGCTTCGACCAGGCGAGCTGACCCATGCGGATCGGTGTCCTCGCCGGCGGCCTGGCCGCCGTCCTGTTCGCCGGGGTGGCGACCGTCGGGGTGCTCAGCAAGGTCGTGACCGACCAGCAGCAGGCCCAGATGCAGGCCGCCTACCGCAACGTCAGCTGCGATGCCGCGATCGGGCCGAGCGTGCCGGGTGGCGACCAGGGTGCCGCGCAAGCCGCGCGGCTCACCGGCGACCAGCAGTTCATCGTCGGGCAGATCATCGAGATCGGCAAGCAGCGTGGCCTGTCCCCGCGTGCCTGGCAGATCGCGATCCAGGCCGGGATGACCGAGTCGGGCATGCACAACCTGAACTACGGCGACCGCGACTCGCTGGGCATCTTCCAGATGCGGCCGTCGATGGGCTGGGGCACGGTCGCGCAGCTGCAGGACATTCCGTACCAGATCAACAAGTTCTACGACGTGCTGCTCGCCGTGCCGGACTGGGACAAGCAGCGTCCCGGCGCCTCGGCGCAGGACGTCGAGCGTTCGGCCTTCCCGGACCGGTACCACAAGTGGGAGCAGATGGCCGCCCACCTGGTGGAAAACCTCGGGCAGGTCGCGGACATGGTCGGCTGCGGGCAGAGCGCGGGCCTGGTGCTGCCGCCGAACAACGCCGCGTCGGCCGCCATCCAGTTCGCGCTGGGGGAGCAGGGCAAACCCTACGTGTGGGGCGCGACGGGCCCGAACGCCTACGACTGCTCCGGTCTGATGCTGCGGGCGTACGAGGCGGCGGGCATCACGCTCAGCCGGGTGTCGCGCGACCAGTACCACAACGGCGCGATGCTCCCGGTGCGGGACGCCCAGCCCGGTGACCTGCTGTTCTGGGCCTACGACACCTCGAACCCGGCGACCATTCACCACGTCGCGATGTACCTTGGCGACGGGAAGATCGTGGAGGCGCAGCAGGACGGTGTGCCGGTGCACATCCGGAAGGTTTCCTGGACCGAAGACGAACTCGTGCCGCAGGCAGTCCGGCCCGGTGTGTAGGAGGTGATTCCCGGTGGCGAAGAAGTTCGGTAAGCGCAAGAAGCCGGCGCAGCTGGGCGATCTGTTCGGTGCCCCGCCGCCCCCGCCGCGTTCGGGGCCGCCGGCGTCCAGCACTCCGCTGGCCGACTACCTGTCGCAGACGCTGCCCGGCGTGGACGAGGGTTACGTCGTGCTGCCGCGGTCGCTGGCCGAGTCGATGTCGTTGCCGTGGCAGCAGCAGATGGCCGGTCTGCTGGCGCAGTTCCACCAGCAGCACCGGTCGTTGTCGTGGCCGGTGTACCGCACCGTGCCGTCGCGCTACGAAAAGCTCGTCAACCTGGACGAAGAGCAGCTCGCGGAGGTCGGCTACCTGGTCGAGATCGACGGCGACGGCGACATGATCTACCGCGAGCGCAGCGGGCGGAAGGTCGAGGAGCCGGAGAACACCACGGTCCTGGTGCCGTGCCTGGACCCGATCCCGCCACGCGGCCAGTCCCGCCGCGAACCGCGGGCCGCCGCCCCGGCCCCGGAAGCGCCGCGGGCCGCGCCGATGATCATCCCGCCGGCTCCGGTGTGGCGGACCACGCCGACCACGCCGTCGCCCGAGGTGCCGCCGCTGCCGGAGCCGCCGAAGAAGCTGGCGGCACCGCGAACGCCGCCCGAAGCGGGCGCCAGGCCGGCGCGGGAGAGCGGCTGGGCGCCGGTGTCCGAGCCGGGTGCGGCGCTACCCACGCCGGCGACCGCGCAGCCGGATACGCGGCCGGTCACGGACCCGCAGGCGTGGCGCACGATGGAGCCGGTGGAGGAGCGGCCTCGGTTCACCGAGCCGTTGCCGCCGCAGCCCCAGCCCACTCCGGCGGCCGGTATCCCCCTGGGCGGCCGCACGGCCGATGCGGAGCCGGCGGCGCCCGCGAGGGCGAACCGGGACTGGTTCGAGGAGGACCAGCCGGAGCAGGACTTCGGCCCGACCGGCCGGCCGACGGAGCTGCCGTACCGCTACCGCCCCTGACCGCTGGCGCGGGTCCGCGCCGGGTGCGAAGCTCGGGGCATGGCGAAAGACACGGACCCGAACCCGGACCAGGGCTGGTACTACAACACCCGCACCGGCGAGGTGGAACACCTCGAGCGGTCGCGGTCCATCGACCTCCTCGGCCCCTATCCCGACGAGGCGACGGCGAAACGGGCGCTCGAGATCGCGCGCGAGCGGACCCGCAAGGCCGATGAGGAAGACGCCAGGTGGAAATGAGAAGAGCCCCGGACCGGGTCCGGTCCGGGGCCGCTTCGACCCGTTCAGCAGTCGCGCAGCTCGGGGCTCTGGTTGCGCAGCTGACCGGCCGGTGAGATGAACTCCCGGTAGTCGTCGCTGTCCACTGCCGCCGGACGGAACGCCGCGACGCGGTGGCAGTTCTGGAAGGCCAGTTTCATGCCGAAGTGCCGCTCCAGCCCGCCGCGGATGGCGTCGGACGCCAGCGCCCGCAGCAGCTGGCCGCGCTCCTGCTCACTCGGCGGCGGGGTCGCGTGGCCGGCGAAGCCGGCGGTGCCGGCCGCGAGGTCGGCGGCCACCTGGCTGACGACCTGCCACGCGTAGGGCAGCGAGTCGCGCACGCAGGCGACGAACTCGTCATCGGTCACGGCACCCGATTCGGCGCGGGCGAGCAGGTCGGCGGGTACATCGAGGGACATCGTGCTCCTTCCGGTTTCCACTAGGCCCCGGCCAGCGCGGGCGGGCCGGGCACGAATTCGGGGTCCACCTGTGCGGCCAGGTCCTCGCCCGTGCGCTCGTTGCCCCACGACCGGGCGTTGCGCAGGTGGAACTCGACCGCCTGGCGGTGGAACTTCGCCCAGTCCCGCTGCGTGGAATCCACAGTGGACCGGAGCGTGGCCAGTGCGTCCAGGTTGTGCGGCTCCAGCGCCGCGATCGGCCGTGCCCGGCCGCGTTCGGCGGCCCGCACGTGCGCCGACCCGGTCAGCCAGCACAGCAGATCGGTGCCCAGCTCCGCACGCAGGAACTCGACGTCCTCGTCGTCGGTGACCTTGTTCCCGACGACGGCGAGCCGCACCCCGAAGTCGCGCGCGTACTCGGCGTACTGCCGGTACACGCCGACGCTGCGCCGGGTCGGCTCGCACACCAGGAACGTCACGTCGAACCGGGTGAACAGGCCGGAGGCGAACGCGTCGGCGCCCGCCGTCATGTCCATCACGACGTACTCGCCGGCGTCGTCGACCAGGTGGTTCAGCAGCAGCTCGGCCGCGCCGACCTTGGAGTGGTAGCAGGCGACGCCCAGGTCGTCCTCGGAGAACCGGCCGGTGACGCCCAGCCGGACGCCGGCGACGTCCCGGAAGCAGGCCGCGAAGACCGGGTTGTCCTCGAACGGCCGCAGCAGTCGTGAGCCCCGGCCGGGCGGAGTCGTCTTGATCATCGCGCCGGCGCCGGTGATCCGCGGGTTGTCGCCGCGCAGCCAGTCCTTGATCAGGGTGAGGTGCTCGCCGAGCGCCGGCAGCGCGGCCGCCTCCTCGGCGGACGCGCCCAGTGCCACGGCCAGGTGCTGGTTGATGTCGGCGTCGATGGCCAGGACCGGGCAGCCGGAACCGGCGAGGTACCCGGCGAACAGCGAGGTCAGCGTGGTCTTCCCGCTGCCGCCCTTGCCGACGAAGGCGACTTTCACAGTGTGCGCACCCTTCCGTTGATGAAAACGATATCGGTTTTCGTCAGTGTGCGGGCAAGATACACCCATCCGGCGCAAGCACGATCGGGCGACCGATGCGCGCGTACCGGGTTAGGGTTGGGGGGTGTCCCACGTCGTGACCGGCACGAACTCGGCGGACGGCGGCTTCGCCCGGCTGCGCGCCGAGTTCGAGCTGCCGGAGGACTTCGACCCGGCCGTGCTCGCCGAGGCCGAGAGCATGGTCATGGACCCGTCCGAGTTCGCCGCCGGTCGCGCCGACGCGACGGACCTGCCCCTGGTCACGCTGGATCCGCCGGGCGCGAAGGACCTCGACCAGGCCATTCTGATCGAGCGGCGGGCGGGTGGCTTCCGGGTGCACTACGCGATCGCCGACCTGGCCGCGTTCGTGACGCCGGGCGGCCCGATCGACCGCGAGGCGCGTCGCCGCGGGCAGACCCTCTACCTCCCGGACGGCACGGTGCCGTTGCACCCGCCCGTGCTGTCCGAAGGTGCCGCGAGCCTGCTGCCCGGCGAGGCACGTCCCGCCGTGCTGTGGACGCTGGAGCTGGACCGGGACGGCGAGCTCACGCAGGCGAACGTGCGCCGCGCCCTGGTCCGCTCCACCGAGCAGCTCGACTACGCGACCGAGGACCCGGCTGCCCCGCACCCGTCGATCGCCGCCCTGCCGGAGCTGGGCACGCTGCGCCGCGAGCTGGCGGTCCGCCGGGGCGCGGTGGAACCGCAGCTGCCGGACCGGGCCATCGGCGCGAACGGGGGCGAGTGGGTGCTGGGCATGCGGCCCCGCACCAGGCTGGAAGCCTGGAACGCGGAGATCTCCCTGCTCACCGGGATGGCCGCGGCGCGGATGATGATCGACGCCCGGATCGGCCTGCTGCGCACCCTGCCGGATCCGGACGCGCAGACGCTGCTCTGGCTGCGTGGTTCGGCCCGCGCGCTCGGCATCGACTGGCCCGCCGGCACGAGTGTGGCCGAACTGCTGGCCGGACTCGACCCGGCGCAACCGGAGTCGATGGCCCTGTACACCGACACCACCCGGCTGCTGCGCGGTGCCGGGTACACCGCCTTCGACGGCGAACTGCCCGAGACGGTCGCACACGCCGGCATCGGCGCCCCGTACGCGCACGTCACCGCCCCGATCCGGCGGCTGGCCGACCGGTTCGCCGCCGAAATCTGCCTGGCGGTGTCCGCCGGGGAGCCGGTTCCGGCGTGGGCGCGCGAGGCACTGCCCGCCCTGCCGGGACTGATGAACGCGTCGGACCTGCTCGCGGCGCGCGTCGAAAAGGCATGCCTGGACCAGGTCGAAGCCTGGATGCTCGCCGGCCGCGCCGGGGACACCTTCAAGGCCGTCGTGCTGCGGGCGGAGGACAACCGTGCCGAGATCATGCTCGCCGACCCGCCGGTGATGGCGCGGTGCGCGGGGGAGAACCTGCCGGAGGGGCGGCGGATCACCGTCCGGCTCACCGCGGTGGACGCCGACAAGCGGAAGGTGTCGTTCGAGCGCGCATGACCGGCGAGTGGACCGACGAGGAGCGCGAACTGGCCCGGCGCGTCCGGGACGGTCACGCGGTGCTGGTGAACGTCCGCAAGTCCGGGCCGCATCGACACCTCGTGCCGTGGCTGGTCGAGCACGACCTGATCACCTACATCGGACACCGCGGCAACCGGCATTCGTGGCCGGAGTCCGACTTCGCGAACCCGTTCGTCAAGGAGGCCAAGCACGACCGGGAGGCGATGGTGCGGCACTACCGTGAATACCTGGCCGGGCAGCCGGACCTGCTGGCGCGCCTGCCCGAGCTGGCCGGCCGGGCCCTGGGTTGCTGGTGCGCGCCGCTGCCCTGCCACGGCGACGTCCTGCTGGAGCACCTCGAAGGAAAGCGATGACCCTGTTCGACGACCTCGGCGCGGACGTGCCGGTGCGTGGTGTGCCGCGCCGCGTGGTCTCCCTGGTGCCCGCGCTGACCGAGGCGGTCGAGGTGAGTGCGCCCGGCCGGATCGCCGGGGCCACCGACTACTGCACGCATCCGGAGTCGCTCGAGGTGTCCCGCGTCGGCGGGTCGAAGTACCCCAAGGTGGACGAGGTCCTCGCGGTGCGCCCGGATCTCGTGCTGGCCAATTCCGAGGAGAACCGGCCGGAGGACGTGCAACGCTTGCGCGCCAACGGGATCCCGGTGTGGGTGATGGCGGCTCCGGAGACCGTCCCGCAGGCATTGGCCTCCCTGCGCCGCCTGCTGACCCAGGGGCTGGAGGTGTCCGAACCGGACTGGCTGGTGACCGCCGAAAGCCTGTGGCGGGACACGCGGCCCGAGCGCGTCCGCGCGATCGTGCCGGTCTGGCGCAAACCGTGGGTCGTGCTCGGGCGGGACACCTTCGGTGGTGACGTGCTGCGCCGGCTGGGTGTCGGAAACGTCTACGCCGGCCACGAGGACCGGTACCCGCGGCCGAAGATCGACGAGTTGCGGTCGCGGTTCGCCGAGGGCAAGGCCGATCTGCTGGTCCTGCCCGACGAGCCGTACCTGTTCACCGACAACGACGGCCCGGAGGCGTTCCCGGAGGTGCCGTTCGTGCTGGTCTCCGGGCGGTACCTGACCTGGTACGGGCCGTCGCTGGTGGACGCCCACCGCACTCTGGAGGCCGCGTTCAGCGCCTGGTGACGAGCAGGGCGATCGGCGCGTCCCCGCAGCGCAGCAGCAGGGTGCCGGCCTCGTGCACCGGTTGCGCCCCGGCGTTCCACCAGGACGCGATGTCGGGGTCGCGCACCAGGGAACCGGTCGCCTGGCGGGCGGTGTTCGCCGCGATGACCCGGCCCTGCGCGTTGATCACCGCCGCGCGGCCGTCGACGCGGCGCAGCTTCGGCAGCAGCAGACGCTCGAACTCGTGCACGAACACGTCCGCGCCGACCACCCCGGCGAACGTGCCGTTCCGCAGGACCGGGACGGTGAACGTCAGCGTGTACTCGTCGGTGCAGAGGTAGTCGACGTAGGGGCCGGTGATGTGCCGGCGGCCCGAGTCGCGCGGCACCGTGAACCAGGACTGCCGCGTGTAGTCGAGGAAGTGGTCGCTGCCCGGGTCGAGGCTGATGAACAGCTGTGCGGGCGGGCCGCCGGGCGTGCAGGTCCACCACTCGAAGCCGAAGCGCTGGTCGGCGAGCGTGTCCGGGGCCGCGATGAACCCGGCGCCGACGATCCGCCCGCCCAGGGCCGCCTGCACGTCCGGGCGCAGCGCGTCCAGGTCGGCCGCGCGGACCGGGCCGGTCCGCCCGAGGATCGCGCCGGCCGCGGCGACGACCGGGGCGAGCCGCGCGAAAACGTCCTCGACGATGCCGGACACCTCTTCGGCGATGCCCTCGCCGGCCAGCGTGTCGTTCACGGTGCCGTCCCTGAAGTAGTCGAGGTGTCGAAGCTTAGGACCCGAGTAGGTCAAGATGCACCTCACCCAATCGGTCGATGGTGTCGAGGATGTGCTGCTCGGTCAATATGCGTGCCCGGTCGCCGTCGGCCTGCGCGATCGCCAGCGCGATGGCCCGGTGCTCGGTGCACGCCGTCACCGGATCGTGGTGGCCGAGCGGCAGCCACAGCAGAGCACCCTGTTCGCTTTGCAGCCGGATCTCCTGGTGGGTGAGCCGGGGGGACTGGGACGCGGCGGCGACCTCAAGGTGGAACTGCCGCTCGGCGCGGGCAGCCGCGGTGCCGACCGCGCCGTGGAGGTCCTCGGCGGCGAGCTGGAGGCGGGCGATGTCCTCGGCCGAGCTGCGTTCCGCGGCCAGCCGGGCGGCCGCGCCCGCGATGGCCACGTAGTCGTCGCCGATGTCGCGCAGCTCGCTCAGCGAGACCTCGCGCAGCCGCGCGCGCCAGGTCTCGTCGTTCTCCTCGGGGGGTGCGCAGACGAAACTGCCGCCGCCGCGACCACGCCTGGTCTGCACGAGACCCTGCTGCCGCAGCGCCACCAGTGCCTCCCGCACGGTCACGGTCGATACCCCGAACTGCTCGGCCAGCTCCGCCTCGCTCGGCAGCTGCTCCTGGTCGGCGAGGACACCCAGCGTGATCGCGTCCACCAGGCGCCGGGCGACGAGCTCGGCCCGCCCGGTCTGGTCCAGGGGCGCGAACAGCACCGATCGCGCGCTGGGGGATGTCAACGGCCTGCGCATCGGCCTCCTTCTTTCGGGTAGCGCCGCAACAATCCTGCCTGAAGACCTTGTCCTATGAAATATGGTCTTATATGTTTTCCGGCCATCGGGGTACCGACCCGCACCGCCCCCGCCGAGCCAGGAGCCTGCCCGTGCATCAGCTGAAGCACTTCATCGACGGCGAACCCGCGGATTCCGCTGACGGAGCCGTCGCCGAGATCATCGATCCGGTCACCGGACGGCCGTACTGCACCGCCCCGGTCGGCGCCGCCCAGGACGTGGACCGCGCCCTGCGTGCCGCGGCCCGGGCGTTCGAGGAGTGGCGGGAGACCACGCCCGGCACGCGCCAGGTCGCGCTGCTCAAGATCGCCGACGCGGTCGAGCAGCGGGCCGACGAGATCGTGCGCGTCGAGTCGGCGAACACCGGCAAGCCGCTGGCCGTCATCACGGCCGAAGAGATCCCGATGATCGTCGACCAGCTCCGGTTCTTCGCCGGGGCCGCCCGCGCGCTGGAGGGCCGGGCCGCGGGCGAGTACCTGACCGGCCACACCTCCTACGTCCGGCGCGAACCGATCGGCGTCTGCGCGCAGGTGACGCCGTGGAACTACCCGCTGCTGATGGCGATCTGGAAGATCGCGCCCGCACTCGCGGCCGGGAACACGGTGGTGCTCAAGCCGGCCGACACCACCCCGGCGTCCACGGTGCTGCTCGCCGAGATCGCGGCGGAGTTCCTGCCGCCCGGCGTGCTCAACGTGGTCTGCGGGGACCGCGGCACCGGCCGGGCACTGGTCGAGCACGAGATCCCGGCGATGGTGTCGATCACCGGCTCGGTCCGCGCCGGCATCGAGGTCGCCGGCGCCGCCGCCAGCGACCTCAAGCGGGTGCACCTGGAACTCGGCGGCAAGGCCCCGGTGCTCGTCTTCGCCGACGCCGACCTGGAGAACGCGGCCGAGACCATCGCCACGGCCGGGTTCTTCAACGCCGGCCAGGACTGCACGGCCGCTACCCGTGTCCTGGTGCACGACGACGTCCACGACGAGTTCGTCGCCGCGCTGACCCGGCACGCCGAGGCGACCAGAACCGGCCTGCCCGACGACCCCGACGTGCTCTACGGTCCGCTCAACAGCGCCGGCCACCTCGCGAAGGTCGCCGGGTTCGTCGAGCGGCTGCCCGCGCACGCGACCGTCCACACCGGAGGCAAACCGGCCCGCGACGAGGGTTACTTCTTCGAGCCGACGGTGATCTCCGGCGTCCGGCAGGATGACGAGATCTCGCAGAACGAGGTGTTCGGCCCGGTCATCACCGTGCAGCGGTTCGGCGGCGAGGACGAGGCGCTGGCCGCGGCCAACGGCGTCGAGTACGGGCTCGCGTCGTCGCTGTGGACCACCGACCACCGGCGGGCGATGCGCCTGTCCGCGAAGCTCGACTTCGGCTGCGTCTGGATCAACACGCACATCCCGCTGGTGGCCGAGATGCCGCACGGCGGGTTCAAGAAGTCCGGTTACGGCAAGGACCTCTCGCTGTACGGGCTCGAGGACTACACCCGGATCAAGCACGTCATGACGGCGTGGTGAGGACTATGTCGCCCAACCAAGCACCTTCCCTGACCGCCGAGAAGACCGCCGCCCGCGCGACGGCCACGAGCGCGATCCGCCTGCGCGGCCTGCGCAAGGAGTTCGGCTCCGTGGTGGCCGTCGAAGGCGTCGACCTGGACATCGCGCAGGGCGAGTTCTTCTCGATGCTCGGACCGTCCGGTTCCGGCAAGACCACCGTGCTGCGCATGATCGCCGGGTTCGAGCTGCCCACGTCCGGCACGGTCGAACTGGCCGGCCGCGACGTGACACGGCTGGCCCCGTTCGCGCGGGACGTGAACACCGTGTTCCAGGACTACGCGCTGTTCCCGCACATGACCGTGCAGCAGAACGTGGAATACGGGCTGCGGGTCAAGAAGGTGCCGCGCGCGCAGCGCCGCGAACGCGCCCGCGAGGCACTGCGGACCGTCCACCTGGAAGGGTTCGAAAGCCGGAAACCCACCCAGCTTTCCGGCGGCCAGCGGCAGCGCGTCGCGCTGGCCCGCGCCCTGGTCAACCGGCCCAAGGTGCTGCTGCTCGACGAACCGCTCGGCGCACTGGACCTGAAGCTCCGGCACGCCATGCAGAGCGAGCTGAAGCAGATCCAGCGTGAGGTCGGCATCACGTTCATCTTCGTCACCCACGACCAGGACGAGGCGCTGACGATGAGCGACCGGATCGCGGTGTTCAACACCGGCGGCATCGAACAGGTCGGCACGCCGAGCGAGGTCTACGAAAAGCCGGCCACCGCGTTCGTCGCCGGGTTCGTCGGCACGTCGAACCTGCTGTCCGGCGACGGCGCCGAGGCGGTGCTCGGCACGCGTGGCGTGTTCAGCATCCGGCCGGAGAAGATCCGCATCGACACCGATCTCTCCCAGCCCGCCGCGTCCGGTGAGGTCAGCGCGACCGGCACGGTCACCAGCACCTCCTACGCCGGCGCCACCGTCCGCTACGTCGTCGCGCTCGACGTCGGCGGGCAGCTGTCGGTGGTCCGGCAGAACGCCGGCGCACCCCTCGAACTCGCCGACAACCGGGTCCGCCTGTCCTGGCGGCGGGAACACAACTTCCGCATCAACGACCAGTGAGCAAGCGGCCCGCGGCCGTGCGACTTCCGTTCCACCGCTCAGAAAAAACCGAAGGAGCCAATCCATGCGCAACAGCCGGACCCTGCGCCTGATCGCGGGGGTGATGTGCGCGGGCACCGCCCTGGCGGCCTGCGGGACGTCGAGCACCAGCTCGTCCAGCGCGGGCGGCGGGGGGTTCACCCCGCCCAAGCTCGAAGCCCTGTCCCAGCTCGGCCAGCCCGAGGGCGCGCTCAACATCCTGGCGTGGCCCGGTTACGCGGAGAACGGGTCCAACGACCCGAACGTCGACTGGGTCACCCCGTTCGAGCAGGCGACCGGGTGCAAGGTCAACGTCAAGACCTTCGGCACCTCCGACGAGGCGGTCAGCCTCATGAAGACCGGCCAGTACGACGTGATCTCCGCCTCCGGTGACGCGTCGCTGCGACTCATCGCCGGCGGGGACGTCGAGCCGGTGAACACCAGCCTGGTGCCGAACTACGCCGACATCTACGACTTCCTCAAGAGCAAGCCCTGGAACAGCGTCAACAACGTCTCCTACGGCGTGCCGCACGGCTGGGGCGCCAACGTCCTGACCTACCGCACCGACAAGGTCAGCCCGGCGCCGAACTCGTGGTCCACCATGTTCGACCCGAACTCGCCGTACAAGGGCAAGGTCATCGCGTACGACTCGCCGATCTACATCGCCGACGCCGCGCTGTACCTGATGAAGACCAAGCCGGAACTGGGCATCAAGAACCCCTACGCGCTGGACGACAAGCAGTTCCAGGCCTCGGTCGACCTGCTCAAGCAGCAGCGCCCGCTGGTGTCGGAGTACTGGTCGGACTACCTCAAGGAGAGCCAGGCGCTCAAGAACGGCGACGCCGTCATCGGCACCGCCTGGCAGGTGACGGTCAACCTGACCCAGTCCGAGGGCGCGCCGGTGCAGTCCACCCTGCCCACCGAGGGGGCGACCGGCTGGTCGGACACCTGGATGGTCTCGGCGAAGTCGCCGCACAAGACCTGCGCCTACAAGTGGCTCGACCACATCGTCAGCCCGCAGGCCAACGCGAAGGTCGCCGAGTACTTCGGCGAGGCGCCGGCCAACCCGAAGGCGTGCTCGATGACCGCGGACGCCAAGCACTGCGAGGTCTACCACGCCGGTGACGCGGCCTACGCGAGCCGGATCTGGTACTGGACCACGCCGATCACGCAGTGCATCGACGGCCGTACCGACGTCAAGTGCAAGGACTACGGCGAGTGGACTCGCGCGTGGACGGAGATCAAGGGCTGACATGAGCATCGCCGCCAGTGTGTCGGGATTCCTCTACCGCAAACCCAGGTTGCGGCTGGGCATGCTGCTCAGCGCGCCGCTGCTCTGGCTCGGCCTGGCCTACCTCGGCGCACTGGCGGCGTTGTTCGTCACCGCCTTCTGGCACACCGACACGTTCACCGGCCAGGTCGTGACGGAGTGGTCGCTGGACAACTTCGCCACCTTGTTCCGCGACGAGGTCTACCGCACGATCACGGTCCGCACGCTCGGCATCGCGGTCGCGGTCACCGTGATCGACGCCGTGATCGCGTTCCCGATGGCCTTCTACATGGCCAAGTTCGCGTCCCCGCGTGCGCAACGGGTGCTGGTGATCGCGGTGATGACCCCGCTGTGGGCCAGCTACCTGGTCAAGGCGTATTCGTGGCGGATCATGCTGTCGGGCAACGGGCTGATCGGGTGGCTCTTCGGCGCCACCCCCGGCTACGGCCTGGCGGCGACCGTCATCACGCTGTCCTACCTGTGGCTGCCGTACATGATCCTGCCGATCTACGCGGGACTGGACCGGCTGCCGAACTCGCTCGTCGAGGCGTCCGGTGACCTCGGCGGGCGGCCGTGGGGGACGTTCCGGTCGGTGGTGCTGCCGCTGACGTTCCCCGCGATCGTGGCCGGCTCGATCTTCACGTTCTCGCTCACCCTCGGCGACTACATCACGGTCAAGATCGTCGGCGGCGCCAACCAGATGCTCGGCAACGTCGTCTACGACAACATCGGCGCGGCGAACAACCTCCCCTTCGCGGCGACGGTCGCCACCGTGCCGGTCGTGATCATGCTCGTCTACCTCGCCGCGGTGCGCCGCACCGGTGCGCTGGACAACCTGTAGGCGGTCGAAGATGATGCTTTCGAAGAAGACCAAGTACGTGCTGCTCGCCGGGCTGGTGCTCGGGCTCGCCGTGATCTACGTGCCGCTGGTCGTGGTCCTGCTCAATTCGGTCAACTCCGACACCACGTTCGGCTGGCCGCCGTCCGGCTTCACCTTCGAATGGTGGGGCCGCGCGGCGCAGAACGAGGGCGTGCTCCGGGCGCTGGTGACCAGCCTGGAAGCCGGACTCGCCGCCACCGTGCTCGCGCTGGTGCTCGGCATGATGGCGGCGTTCGCGCTGCAGCGGTACCGGTTCTTCGGCAAGGACACCGTGTCGCTGCTGATCATCCTGCCGATCGCGCTGCCCGGCATCGTCACCGGCATCGCGCTGAACAACGCGTTCCGCACGATCCTCGGCGTCGACCTCGGATTGTTCACCGCGATCGTGGCGCACGCGACCTTCTGCATCGTGGTGGTGTTCAACAACGTCGTCGCGCGGCTGCGCCGGATGGGCGGCAACCTCGAGGAAGCGTCGATGGACCTCGGCGCCGACGGCATCACCACCTTCCGGCTGGTCACGTTCCCGATGCTGCGGTCGGCGCTGCTCGCCGGGGGGCTGCTGGCGTTCGCGCTGTCCTTCGACGAGATCATCGTCACCACGTTCACCCTCGGCGCCGGGCTGCAGACGCTGCCGATCTGGATCCTGGACAACCTGTTCCGGCCCAACCAGGCGCCGGTGGTCAACGTGGTCGCCGCGGTGCTGATCGTGGTGTCGACGGTGCCGGTGTACCTCGCGCAGCGGTTGTCCGGTGACACGGCCAGCGGCGGGCGGCTGTAGCGCCTCAGGTATTTTGGCGGACGCTTCTGGCGGTCGGAAAAGAGGTCCGCGGTGTCCGCTGTGACGTATTTCGAGTCAATTGTCGTCGGCGCTCTGCAAGGTGTGTCGGAATTGTTCCCGGTGTCCAGCCTGGGACACAGCATCCTGATCCCGGCCTGGTTGGGCGGTTCCTGGGCGCGTGACCTGAGCATGGGCAAGGATTCGCCATACCTGGCGGTGCTCGTCGCGATGCACGTGGCGACCGCGCTGGCGCTCGTGGTGTTCTACCGGCGCGACTGGGTGCGCATCGTGCGTGGCTTGTGGACCTCGGTGCGCGACCGGGAGGTGGTCGACGCCGACCAGCGGCTCGCCTGGCTGCTGGTGCTCGCCACCATCCCGGTCGGGATCGCCGGTCTGCTGCTGGAGAGCGCGCTGCGGAACTTCCTCGGCAAACCGGTGCCCACCGCGATCTTCTTGACGCTCAACGGTGTCGTGCTGCTGGCGGTGGAACGGTTCGCCCGTGCCGGGCGGCGGCCGGTGCCGGTCGCGCCGGCGCCCGAGGCGTCGGAGACCACCCGCGACTTCTCCGCCGAGGCCACGATGCCGCTGCGGGTCGTGCGGGCCGAGGAGGCCGCCGACCGGCGTCTGGCCCGGCTCGGCGTGGGGGAGGCCGTGCTGATCGGCGCGGCGCAGATCCTCGCGCTGTTCCCGGGCATCAGCCGGTCCGGCATCACGATGGTGGCCGGGCTGCGGCGCGGACTGTCCCACGAGGACGCCGCGCGGTTCGCGTTCCTGCTGGCCACACCGGTGATCCTGGCGGCGGGCGTGCTGAAGATGCCGTCGCTGTTCACGGCGGACAACCAGGCGTCGCTCGGCCCAGCGCTGGTCGGCAGTTTGGTGGCGGGGGTCGCCGCATACCTGGCCTTGCGGTTCCTGACGCGTTATTTTGAAACCCGGACGCTGACCCCGTTCGCGATTTACTGTGTGGTCGCCGGAATCGGAAGTCTGGTGTATTTCGTGGCATGAGCCCGCTGTCCGGGGAACGGATCATCAGCGCGTGGACGGCCGACGTCCCGGCGCTGGTGTTCGTGGTGGTGCTCGCCGCGGGTTACCTGTGGGCGGCGCGTCGAGCGCGTCCGTGGCCCCGTTCCCGGACGGTGGCGTTCCTGGCCGGGCTGGCCACCGTGGTGCTGGTGACGTGCTCGTCCCTCGGCGTCTACGACGACGTCCTGTTCTGGCCGCGCGCGGTGCAGGTCGTGGTGCTGCTGATGATCACGCCGCTGCTGCTCGCGCTGGGAGCGCCGGTCACGCTGCTGCTCGCGGTGGTGCCGAGCCGCCGGCTGCGGCGGTGGGGCCGCGGACGGGTGGCGCGGGCGCTGACCTTCCCGCTGGTGATCTCGGTGCTGTTGATCGTGCCGCCGCTGGTGATCTACCTGTCGCCGCTGTACGAGCTGACGCTGCGGCACGCGGCGGTCGACGAGCTGGTGCGCCTGGCGCTGCTCGGGTGCGGGTTCGTCTACTTCTGGACGCGGCTGCGGGTCGACCCGACCCCGCGGGAGGACCACCACCTGGTGTCGTTCGCCATCAGCTTCACCGAGGTCGTCGTCGACGCGGCGCTCGGGCTGGTGCTGTGGCTGGGCCCGTTGCGGGCGGCCGGGTACTACGAGGCGCTGGGCCGCACCTGGGGCCCGGACGCGCGCACCGACCAGATCATCGGCGCCGGGATCCTGTGGATCGGCGGTGACCTGGCGGGGTTGCCGTTCGTCGTTGTGCTGCTGCTGCGCTGGCTGCGCGCGGACGAACGACAGGCGAAGATCGAGGACGAAGAGCCCGCGCGGGAGGGCCTCTGGTGGGAGAACGACCCGGTGCTGGCCGAACGCTTCAAACGCGAACGGTGACCGTGCTCCCGGGGCGCGGCGTCGTCCGCCGCGCCCCGGGAGCCGTCAGTGCCGTCAGTGCCGTCGGTGTCGTTAGTGGAAGGCGTGTTCCGGCGCTGGGAACTCGCCTCGGCGGACCTCGTCGGCGAACGCGGTCGCGGCGCCGGACAGGACACCCGCGACGTCGGCGTACCGCTTCACGAAGCGGGGCGCCTTACCGCGGCGCAGGCCGGCCATGTCCTGCCACACCAGCACCTGGGCGTCGCAGTCCGGGCCGGCGCCGATGCCGATCGTCGGGATCGTCAGCTCGGACGTGACCTGCTTGGCCACCTCCGCCGGCACCATTTCCATCACCACGGCGAACGCCCCGGCCTCCTGCAGGGCGAGCGCGTCGGCGATGAGCCCCGCACCGGCCTCGCCACGGCCCTGGACGCGGTAGCCGCCGAGGTTGTGCTCGCTCTGCGGGGTGAAGCCGATGTGGCCCATGACGGGCACGCCCGCGGCGGTGAGGGCCTCGACGTGCGGCGCGAAGCGGCGGCCGCCTTCGAGCTTGACCGCGTGCGCGCGGCCTTCCTTCATGAACCGCACGGCCGTGGCGAGCGCCTGTTCGGGGGACAGCTGGTAGGAGCCGAACGGCAGGTCCGCGACGACGAGTGCCCGTTTGGCTGCGCGCGTGACAGCGCGGACCAGCGGAAGCAGTTCGTCGACGGTCACCGGGAGCGAGGTGTCGTAGCCGAACACGTTGTTCGCCGCCGAGTCCCCGACGAGGAGCACGGGGATGCCCGCCTCGTCGAACAGCTCGGCCGTGTACATGTCGTAGGTGGTGAGCATCGGCCACGGCTCGCCGCGGCGCTTGAGTTCCTGCAGGTGGGGGATGCGGACCCGCTTGGCGGTGGCGCCGGGAGCCGGGCCGGAGCCGTACGGAGCCGCGGTCTCGCCGCTGGTGGTGGACATCGTCGTCGACCGTCCTTCCCTCGAGGCCCTCGTCGGGTCCCCGGGTCGTGGATCTGGGAGCCCCAGCGTGACACCACCGGACGAGCGCCCCAAGGGCCTGCGATGAGCTTCACACCGCCGTGGTCGTGCCGGTGCCGAGCAGGCGCCGCACATGTGCCGGTGGGTGTCCGGCGTACCGGTGGACCGTGCGCGTGAGGTGGGCCTGGTCGGCGAACCCGAGCTCGGCGGCGAGATCCGCGAGATCCGCCGCACCGGCTTCCAGCCGCGCCAGCACGCGGCTGACGCGCACGCGGTTGCGGTAGTGGGTGAGCGACACGCCCACCTCGCGGCTGAAGGCGCGGCTCAGCCGGAACGGCGACACCTCGAGCGCCCCGGCCAGCGACAGCAGGCTGCCCGCGGCCGGATCGCCCGCCACGATGGCGAGCCGCGCCTCGCCGGCCAGGTCCCGATCACGGGCGCCGGCCGGACGGTGGGCACGGGCCGCAGCTTCCGAGTGGCGGGACGCGCCTCCGGAAGTGTCCGGCGCCCCACCGGCCACGGATGGGTTGCCGGTGCCCCGCGTTGCGGCGGCGGGGTGCCCGGAGGGGTTGTGGTGGGCGTCGTGTGGGGTGGGGTGCGGTGGCTGGGGAGGGGGCGGGTTGCCGGGATTTTCGGCTGCGGCGCCGGATTCTCCGTTGCCGCCGGTGTCCGGCCCGTGGCGTGTCCCGGGATCGCCGGGCTTGCGGAACCCGCTGTGGTGTTCACCGCGGCGGGCGCGCACATTGTCCGGTGTGGTGCATAGGTCCTGGAGTGCGGTGCGGACCAGCTCGAGCAAGTGCTCGGACAGCGCGTACTCCACGTCGGGCTGCCGGGTCGCCGCCACGAACCTGCGGTGGGCGAGTTCGAGCGCGGCGTCGATGTACACGCTCGAGCCCGCAGGCGGCCGTCCGCCGAACAACTGGTCCCACAGCTGCGGCGTGAACCGTACGGCGGTGCACACGTCGCCGCCCGCGGGGTGCGCGAAGGTTTCCTCCTCACCCGGCAGACCGAGGTACCCGAGGGTCGGGTCCGCATCGACGATCCCGGCTCGCGTACGGCGGCGGAACCATCCCCCGCGAACCAGCACCAGCTCCGGCCGGCTGCGCTCCTCGGGCTCGGACCACCCGCGATGCCCGCCGCGGCATTCGACAACACGCACCACGAACCCCGGCTGCGCGGCGATCAACGAAACGGCCACCATCCGCCGAAGCTATCGCGGCGGTACGACAATCCCGGGTCACGCGAGCAGGAGCGGCCCTGCCCAGCGGCCACGCGCATCCTGGAGAGTTCGTGGCACGCCGGTTGTCGGCCCGCACAGCCCGGTCCGGCGCACGTCAGCTCCGCAGGTCGAAGCTCGAAACGGCGTCAGCTCGCGAGCAACCGCTGACCGGGACCGGTTGCCTTCGTACCTGCCGCGCGCAGCAGCGCCCACATCGTGGCCTGGTTGGCGGTGATCACCGGCTTGCCCAGCTCCGCCTCCAGCGGGGTGATCGTTTCGTAGGTCGGCAACCCGGTGCAGCTGACGAACACCGCGTCGGCGGTGGGAGTGTCGCCTTCGCGGATCAGGTCGGCCACTTCGTCGGGCTGGACGGCGGGAACCTCGTCGACGGTCAAGGCGAAACCGGTGGTCCTGGTGGTCTGGAAGCCGTGCTCGGTCAGGTACGCCTGCAGGCGGCGGCCGACCGCGGGCGCATAGGGGTGCACGACGGCCACCCGCCGCGCACCGACGCTCCGCAGCGCGTCCACCACCGCACCCGAGGTCGTCAGTGCGTGCCGCGCGCCCCAGGACGTCATGGCCGCCCGCAGCGCGCGTTCGCCCGCGGCACCACGGACGAAGCTGCACGCCGTGCAGGCATAGGCGATCGCCGCCGGGTCGCCCGCGCAGAGGGACCGGACCGGCGTGGCGAGGTACGCCGGTTCGGCCAGGGCGGACACCATCGCCAGGTTGTCGTCCGCCGGCACCGCCGCGGTCCAGCGCACGTCCAGCTCGATGCCGTCCGGTACCCAGCGCCGGATCTCGTCGTCCCGGGTGAAGTCGAACGACGCGACCACACCGACCCGCAGGTTGTCCATGGCCCCGGATACCCGCGCGGAACCGCAAGAATCTTCAAGACGTCCGCGCTTGCGCCGGTCCACGCTGGCCGCATGGCTTCGATTCGTACGGAAACCCTGATCGACACTCCTCTCGATTCGGCCTGGGCGGCCCTGCGGGACTGGGGCGCACTCCACGAACGCCTCGCGCCCGGGTTCGTCACGGACACCCGCCTGGACGGGCCCGACCGCGTCGTCACCTTCTTCGACGGCACCGTCGTCCGGGAGGCGCTGGTCGACCTCGACGACCACGCGCACCGTCTCGTCTGGTCGGTCACCGGCGGCCCCTACCGGCACCACAACGGCGCCGCGCAGGTGTTCGCCGAAGGACCGGGCCGGACGCGGTTCGTCTGGGTCGCCGATCTCCTCCCGGACACCCTCGCCGAGCGCACCGGTGCTTTCATGGAACAGGGCACCGCCGCCATCAAGAAGACGCTCGAGGCCCGGCGGCCTGAGGGGACACCATGACGACACTCGGTTACACGCTCTTCGGCACCGCGATCGGCCACTGCGGCCTCGCCTGGGGCGAGCACGGGGTGACGGCGGTCCACCTGCCCGACGGTAATCCCGCCGCCATGCGGGCGCGCCTGCGTGCCGCGTTCCCCGAGGCTGCCGAGTCGACGCCGCCGGCGGAGGTCCAGGCGGCGATCGACGACATCGTCGCCCTGCTGAACGGCGAGCGCCGCGACCTCCTCGGCATCACCGTCGACTACCAGGGCGTGCCGGAGTTCAACCGCCGGGTGTACGAGATCGCGCGCACCATCCCGCCCGGACGAACCCTCACCTACGGCGACATCGCCCACCGGCTCGGCATGCCCGGCTCAGCACAGGCGGTGGGCCAGGCACTGGGGCACAACCCGTTCCCGATCGTCGTGCCCTGCCACCGGGTGCTCGCCGCCGGCCGCCGCATGGGTGGGTTCTCCGCGCGCGGCGGCGTCGAGACCAAGCGCCAGATGCTGATCATCGAAGGTGCGGACGTCCAGCCGACCCTCTTCTGACCGCGCCCGGCCATCGGAGCACCGCGCCCGGTGAACCGGTGGCGCGGGAACGCCGCACCGCGAAGCGACGTCAACCGCCGGGCCGCCAGGGTTGCAGCCACGGCGTGACCGGCCACCCCTCCGCCGCGGACATCAACGGCACGGCCGTCGCACCGTCGATGTGCTCCCGGACGATGTCCGCGTGCCCGGCGTGCCGTGCCGTCTCCTGGATCAGGTGCAGCAGCACCCAGCGCACCGAGCACGCGTCGCGTTCGTCCGGGAACCACGGCGCCTCCCGCGGCACGGGGACCGCCTGCCCCAGATCCGCCACCCCCGCGACGATGTCCTCCGTCGACCGGGCCGCGTCGTCGTACGCGGCCAGCACATCACCCAGTGTCTCGCCGTCGCCGAGCCGGAAATCCGCGCACCACAGGGTGGTTGGCCGCTCCGGTGGTTTCTCCCGGTGGAGCACAGCCGCCATCCAGCTTCGTTCGGTGCTCGTGACGTGCTTGATCAAGCCACCGACGCTCAATGCGCTTCGCGTCGGCACCAGCCGGGCCTGCTCGTCGGTGAGCCCGTGCGCGGTCAGGCGCAGGACGTACCGCTGCTGGGCGAGGAAGGCGAGCAGGCCGTCGCGCTCGTCGGCGACGGGACGGACTTTTCCAGGCATGTCAACGAATCCTCTCCACGGGAAGCCGGAGGAGTTCCGGCACCTGGAGGGATCGTCCCACCCGGGTCCGACAATTTCCCGCGCCGGAACAGCCGCGGGGGATTCGTCCGCCGGTTCAGTTCTTCTTGCGCCGCAAGAGGCTGCGCACCTGCCGCAGCGTTTCCTCGAAGCCGGCGTCGAAGGGCGCGTCGTGCACCAGGTACGTCCACGTCGAACTGGGCCGGCGCACTCCCGATGCCCCCAGGTCGATCCCGTCCTCGCCGATCTCCGCGTCCGCGAGCGTCTCGGCCGACCGCTCGCGGATCGCCGGCACGATCTTGCGGAACTCGGGGATCGCGATGCGGTGGAACTCGTCCAGCGGGGTCTCCCGGGCCAGCGCCCGCAGGTGGATGCTCTCCCGCACGTCGGTCAGGAACGCCAGGTGGTCCGACCACAGCTGGTCCAGGTGGAACAGCATGATCTCACGGCAGATCTGTTTCGCCTGCTCCTCGCCGGCCTTCTCGACCAGTTCGTCGTAGTGCTTCTCGCCCGCGAGTTCCTCGGCGGCCAGGTCGGTGCGCAGCAGCTTGTCGCGGTGGTCCAGCAGCTCGCGCCGCTGGTGCTCGATGAGGCGGGTGTAGCGCCAGGTGTTGCGGTGGATCTCCAGGTCGACACCCTCGGCGACGCGCTGCGCGTGGTCGATGTGCCGCTTGGCCGCCGGGTCGGTGATCTCGCCCGTCTCGTCGTCGGCGGTGATGTCCTCCGGCACGTCGGGCGCGTTGGAGACGACCAGCTCGTCGTTCAGGCTCGCGAAGAACACGGCGCTGCCCGGGTCGCCCTGACGGCCCGACCGGCCCCGCAGCTGACCGTCCAGCCGGCTGGACGGGTACCGCGCGGTGCCAATGACGTGCAGGCCGCCCAGCTCGGCGACGCGTTCCCGGTCCTGGCCGTCGGCCCCGCCCAGCCGGATGTCGGTGCCGCGCCCGGCCATCTGCGTGGACACGGTGATCGCCCGGTACTTACCGGCCTCGGCGATGATCGCGGCTTCCTCGGCGTCGTTGCGCGCGTTCAGCACCACGCACGGCAGTCCGGCCTTCGCGAGCTTGTCGGCGAGCTCCTCGGACTCGGCGACGTCCTGCGTGCCGACGAGGATCGGCCGCCCGGTCTCGTGCACCTCCCGGATCTCGCCGACGATCGCGCGCAGCTTCTGCGACGGCGACGCGAAGATCCGATCGTCGAGGTCCGCGCGGATGTTCGGCTTGTTCGGCGGGATGACCGCGACCTCGAGCTGGTAGAACTCGCGCAGTTGCTCCGCGACCGCGACCGCGGTGCCGGTCATGCCGGCGACCTGCGGGTAGCGCGCGATGAGCGCCTGCACGGTGATCGAGTCGAGGATCTCGCCGCGCTCGGTGGGCGCGACCTGTTCCTTCGCCTCGACCGCGGCTTGCAGCCCGTCCGGCCACCGCTGCAACTCGGCCACCCGTCCGCGGGAGGCGTTGATCAGTTCGACCTTGCCGTCGCGCACCAGGTAGTCGACGTCACGGGTGAGCAGCGCGTGCGCGTGCAGGGCGACGTTGACCGCGGCCAGCCGGTCGGAGCCGGAGTCGCTGTAGAGGTCGACACCGCCGAGTGCCTTCTCCACGACCGACGCGCCGGCGGTGGTCAGCCACGCGTTGCGGCCGTCGGTGTCGGTCTCGTAGTGCAGGCCCAGCCGCAGCCGCCGCACCACGTTGGCCACCTCGGTGTCGGCGACGGCCTGGTCGACCGAACCGGCCATCACCAGCGGGACGCGCGCCTCGTCGACGAGCACCGAGTCGGCCTCGTCGACGATCGCGACCTCCGGCGCGGGCTGGACGACGTCCCCGGCGCGCGTGACGAGCCGGTCGCGCAGCATGTCGAACCCGATTTCGCTGACCGCGCCGTAGGTGACCTCGGCGTCGTAGGCCGCGCGCCGCTCCTCGCGGGTGAGGCTGCCGTCGACCCAGCCGACGGACACGCCGAGCAGGTCGTACACCGGCTTCATCCACTCGCCGTCGCGGCGGGCCAGGTAGTCGTTGACGGAGATGACGTGCACCCGCTTGCCCTGCAGCGCGTAGCCCGCCGCGGCGAGCGCACCGGCCAGGGTCTTGCCCTCACCGGTCTGCATCTGCACGACGTGGCCGGACAGCAGGCCCATGGTGCCGAGCAGCTGCACGTCGAACGCGCGCTCGTCCAGGGCGCGGCGCGCGGCCTCCCGGCCGAGGGCGCACAGTTCGACCAGCTGGGAGTCGCCGAGCTCGGCCTCCAGGCGGAGCTTGCCGGCGCGCTCGGTCAGCTCGGCGTCGCTCAGCTTCTCCAGCTCCGGTTCGAGTGCCCCGATGTCCGGCAGCAGTGCCTCGTACCCGGTCAGCTCGACGCTGCCCGGCCGCTCGATGAGCCGGCGAAGCCGCTTGCCCATTCGGCTGATCAGTGCTGGCACCCGTGGTCTCCTGTCCTTGTCGCGCGCTACCCGCCGGCCAACGAGGTGGCGGTGCACCTGTGTTCCCACTCAGGATGGCACGATCAGCAAGTGCCCCTCCTTCAGCGAGCCACGTCCCGGTCCGTCCGCGCCGCCGTCCTCGGCGCCTGCCTGCTGATGCCGCTCGCCGCGTGCACCTCGCCGCAGCAGCCGGCGCCCGCGGCGCCCACGGTGACGACGGAGTCGGCCGGGCCGGCCGGGCCGGTCCCCGCGGGGCTGGACCGGTTCTACGCCCAGCCGTTGACCTGGGGCGCCTGCGCACCTTACGCGACGTCGGACGACGCCCGGTCCGCCTTCGGCCGGACCGACCTGCAGTGCGCGCGGCTGACCGTGCCGCTGGACTACGCCAAGCCGCAGGGCGACACGATCACGATCGGCGTGCTGCGGCACAAGGCGTCCGACAGCGCGCACCGCACCGGCGCGCTTGTGCTCAACCCGGGCGGGCCGGGCGCGTCCGGCATGTCCGCGGCCGCCGGGCTCTCTTCACAGGTGGCCGGTACGGATCTCGGCAAGCGGTTCGATCTGGTCGGGTTCGACCCGCGCGGTGTCGGTGCCAGCGAGCCGGAGGTGACCTGCCTGACCGATTCCGAGCGCGACCAGGAGCGCACCGAGGATCTGGACACCGACGGCTCGCCGGCCGGGGTGGCCCGCCAGGAGGCCGAGTCGAAGCAGTTCGCGGCCAAGTGCGCCCAGCGCACCGAACACGGCGCGGCGATGCTGGCGAACCTGGGCACCCGCGACGTGGTCCGCGACATGGACGTCCTGCGGTCGGCGCTGGGCGAGCAGAAGCTGACCTACCTGGGCTACTCCTACGGCACTCGCCTCGGCTACACCTACGCCGAGGCGTTCCCGCAGAACGTGCGTGCCATGGTGCTCGACGGCGCGGTGGACCCGAACGAGGACGAGGTTTCGTCGCTGGTCGCGCAGGGCCGGGGTTTCGGGGTCGCGTTCAACGACTTCGCGAAGTGGTGCGCGGCGCGCCGGGACTGCGCCCTCGGCCCGGACGCCTCCGCCGCCACCCGCGCCTTCCAGGACCTGGTGCGGCCGCTGATCGACCACCCGGTCCGGCTGCGCGACGGCCGGGAACTCACCTTCGACGACGCCACGCTGGGCACGATCCAGGCCCTGTATTCGCAGCAGCTGTGGCCGCCGCTGAACGCCGGGCTCAACGAGGTGAAGGACGGTCAGGGCACGACGCTGATGGCGCTGGCCGACCAGTACAACGAGCGCGACAGCAGTGGCCACTACACCAACACCCAGGACGCGTTCACCGCCATCCGCTGCGTGGACGATCCGCCGGTCACCGACCGGGCCGAGATCCTGACGGCGGAGAACCGGTACGACCAGGCTGCGCCGTTCCTCGACGACGGCAGGCCCAACGGTGCCGCGCTGGACCCGTGCGCGTTCTGGCCGGTGCCCAACACGTCGCAGCCGCACGAGCCGCACGTCTCGGGCGTGCCGCCGGTCCTGGTGATCTCCACCACGAACGATCCGGCCACGCCCTACCAAGCGGGGGTGAACCTCGCGAACGCGATGAAGGGTGCGCTGCTGACCTTCGAGGGCACTCAGCACACCGTTTTCCTGCAGGGAATCTCGTGCGTGGACCGGATCGGCAGTGACTACCTGATCAACGGGACGCTCCCGCCCGAGGGTGCGCGCTGTACCGCTCCGTGACCGGGCTGGCACGATGTGGGAGATGCGCTTCTCCCGCCTACGGACGCTGATCACCGCCGGCCTGCTGGCCACCGCGCTGACCGCGTGCACCACGCAGGCCACGGCGCCGCCGCCGTCCCCGTCACCCGTCGCGGACACCCACGCACTCGACCGCTTCTACGAGCAGAAGCTGGCGTGGGGTGATTGCGCGGCGTACGCGACGGGGCAGCAGAGCCAGGACGTGTTCCGCGCGCCGGGGCTGGAGTGCGCGCGGCTGACCGTGCCACTGGACTACGCGAACCCGCGTGGCGAGACGATCACCCTGGGCGTGCTGCGGCACCAGGCGCTCGACCCGGCCAACCGGATCGGGTCGCTGGTGATGAACCCGGGCGGGCCGGGCGGTTCCGGGATGGAGGCGGCCGCGCGGCTGGTGCCGACGGTCGTGAACAACGCGATCGGCCTGCGGTTCGATTTCGTCGGGTTCGACCCGCGTGGTGTCGGCGCGAGCCGGCCGCGCGTGCAGTGCCTGACCGACGCCGAGCGCGACGCGGTGCGGGACAGTACCCCGGGCACCTCCGACGCGGCGTGGAGCGGCCAGGCGGCGGACTACGCGGGCAAGTGCGCCCAGCGCACCGAACACGGCGCGGCGATGCTCGCCAACATGGGCACCCGTGACGTCGTCCGGGATCTGGACGTGCTGCGGGCCGCGCTGGGTGACGCGAAGCTGAGCTACCTGGGCTATTCCTACGGCACGCAGGTCGGGTACAGCTACGCCGAGGCGTTCCCGGACCGGGTGCGTGCCCTGCTGCTGGACGGCGCCATCGATCCGGCCGAGAACGACCCGGATTCGCTGGTCGCGCAGGGCAGCGGGTTCTCCCGCGCGTTCGGCCAGTTCGCGACGGAGTGCGCACGGCACGACGGCTGCGCGCTGGGCCGCGATCCGGCCAAGGCGACCACGGAGTTCGAGAACCTGGTCCAGCCGCTGATCACGGCGCCGGCGCGGACCGGGGACGGCAGGCACCTGTCCTACCGGGATGCGATCACCGGGGTGGTCGAGGCGATGTACTCGAGCCAGTCCTGGTCGTTCCTCAACACCGGGCTCGGGTTGCTGCGCGCCGGGGACGGCTCGATCCTGCTCCGGCTCGCGGACGGCTACTACGAGCGCGCCGCGGACGGCAGGTACTCGTCGCTGCAGGACGCCTACTACGCGGTGCGGTGCGTGGACAACGCGCCGGTGGCGGATCCCGCCGCGGTCCGGCAGCGGATGATCGACGCCGCGCCGTTCCTCGGCTGGGGCCGTCCCGACCAGGGCGAGCTGGACGTGTGCGCGCACTGGCCGGTGCCGAGCACGTCCCAGCCGCACCAGCCGGTGGTCGTGCCGCCGGCGCCGCCGCTGGTCATCTCGACCACCGGCGACCCGGTCACCCCGTACCAGGCCGGGGTCAACCTCGCGAACGTGTTCCACGGCGGGCTGCTGACGGTGGCGGGCACGCAGCACACCGCGTTCCTGCACGGTGACATGTGCGTGGACGTCGCCGGCCTCGACTACCTGGTGGACGGCACCCAGCCGGCCCCCGGCACGCGCTGCCCGGCCTAACGGCCGGGGGTGGTTCCGACCGGCACGTTCTGATCGGACAGCGCGAGCTCCAGCTGGGTAGCGCCCTCGTTCGGCTGCCGCGGCGGCACCTGGATCCACACCCGGACCAGGTTGCGCGGCTCGGCCTGCGTCACCCAGAACTTGACGTCGACATCGGCCTGGATGCCGGGCACGACCCCGGAGATGACGTCCCTGGCGAGCTTCCCGGTGACCCGGTACGCCTCGACGCCGAGGACGTCCTCCTTGGTCTCGGTCTTCAGCCCGGTCGCCTCGGCGAGCAGTTTCGGCAGCCCGCGGCCGGGATCGAGGAGCGTCGCGGGGTTGTAGTCGGCGGGCACCGGAACCTGCGACTGCCTGCCCTTCCGGTCGGTGAGGAACAGCGTCTCGCCGGCCAGCACGTAGTCCAGCTCGAACCGCTCGACCGACGCCTGCACGTCCGCCTGCCCGATCGCCGTGCCGTGCGGACCGCCGTCCTTGCTGGCCAATCCCTTGACCTCACGGATGTCCAGGCCGGGGACGGTGGAGCTGACGCTGAAGTCGAACCGGACGCTGCGGACCCCGTCGAGGCTCACGCCGGCGGCGTCCACGAGCGCTCGCCCGTCGGGCAGCGGCTCCTGGGGCGCCGTCGAGCAGGCGGTGGACAGCGCCAGGACCAGGGCGAGAACACCGGCGGTGCGTCGGCGGAGCATGCGGTCCACGGTAGCGATCAGCCGCGGGTGAAGGTCCGGCGGTATGCCAGCGGTGCCACCCCGATCGACGCGTTGAGGTGCTGGCGCAGCGACGCCGCCGTCCCGAGGCCGGACTCGGCGGCGACCCGGTCGACCGGCAGGTCCGTGGTCTCCAGCAGGTGCCGGGCGTGCAGCACGCGCTGCTGGATGAGCCAGGCACGTGGCGACTGCCCGGTCTCGGCGCGGAACCGCCGGCTGAAGGTGCGCACGCTCATGCCCGCGTGGCGCGCCAGCGTGGCCAGGTCGAGGGGGTCGGCGAGCCGTTCCAGCACCCAGGCGCGGGTGGCCGCGGTGCTGCCGTCCCCGTCGGGCAGGGGCTGCTCGATGAACTGGGACTGCCCGCCGTCGCGCCACGGCGGCACCACGCAGTACCGGGCCACGTGGTTGGCGACCGCGCTGCCGTGGTCGGAGCGCACGAGGTGCAGGCACAGGTCCGCGCCGGCGGCGAGCCCGGCGGAGGTGAGCACGTCGCCGTCGTCCACGAACAGCACGTTCTCGTCGAGGTCCACCCGGGGGTAGAGCCGCCGGAAGTCGGCCGCGTGCGCCCAGTGCGTGGTCGCCCGTCGCCCGTCGAGCACCCCGGCCGCGGCCAGCACGAACGCGCCGGTGCAGATCGAGACCAGCCGGGCCGACGGCGGAATGCGGGCCATGGCCGCCGCCAGGTCGGGCGGCAGGACGCCCTCGTGGCGCGGCCCGGTCACGCGGGTGCCGGGGATGACGACGGTGTCGGCGTCGTCCAGCGCCTCCGGACCGTGGTCGAGGTGCGCGTCGTAACCGTGGCTGACCCGCACCGGCCGGCCGTCCGGGCTGCACACGCGCACGTCGTAGAGCTGGGCACCGTCCTGGCTCGCCGTGCCGAAGACGAGCGGGGCGATGTTCAGGTCGTACCCCACCACCTCGGAAACCGCGAGAACCACCACCCGGTGCATGGCCAGATTCTTGCACAGATTGGCGCTCCGGCCACTCGTCTGCGGCGCAGTGATCGGTGAAGCTGGCCCGGTGACCTCAACGCAGTCCCGCGCGCGCATACACCCGGCCTGGTTCGTCGCCTTCGCGGCCTTCGTCGCGCTCGTCGGTGCCGCCGGGTTCCGCGCCGTCCCCGGCGTGCTGATCGACCCGTTGCACGAGGAGTTCGGCTGGTCGACCTCCACGATCTCGTCCGCGGTGTCGATCAACCTGTTGCTCTACGGCGTGACCGCACCGTTCGCCGCCGCGCTGATGGAGCGGCTCGGCATGCGCCGGGTGGTCGTCGGCGCGCTGGTCCTGGTCGCTGCGGGCAGCGGGCTGACGGTGTTCATGACCGCGAGCTGGCAGCTCCTGCTGTGCTGGGGCGTGCTGGTCGGGCTGGGCACCGGGTCGATGGCGCTGGCGTTCGTGGCTACCGTCACCTCCCGCTGGTTCGTCCGCCACCGCGGCCTGGTGAGCGGCATCCTCACCGCGGCGAGCGCGGCCGGGCAGCTGGTGTTCCTGCCGTTGCTCGCCGCGCTGGCGACGCACCAGGGCTGGCGCACCGCGTCGCTGGTGGTCGCCTTCGCCGCCCTCGCGGTCGTGCCGATCACGCTGATCTTCCTGCGTGACCACCCGAGCGAGATCGGCCTGACCGCGTACGGCGCGACCGAGGCCGAGGAGGTGCCACCGTCGTCGGGAGCGGCCCGGCGCGCGCTGCAGGTGCTGGGACAGGCCGCGAAGACACGCACGTTCTGGTTGCTCGCGGGCGGGTTCGCCGTCTGCGGGGCGTCCACCAACGGCCTGATCCAGACCCACTTCGTGCCGGCCGCGCACGAGCACGGTATGCCGCCCACCACCGCGGCCTCGCTGCTCGCGGTCGTCGGCCTCTTCGACGTCGCGGGCACGATCGCCTCCGGCTGGTTCACCGACCGGTTCGACCCGCGGATCCTGCTCGGCGTGTACTACTTCCTGCGCGGTGGGTCGCTGATCCTGCTGCCGCACCTGTTCGCACCGACGACGCAGCCGCCGATGTGGGCGTTCATCATCTTCTACGGGCTGGACTGGGTGGCCACCGTGCCGCCCACGGTGGCGCTGGCCCGCGAGCGCTTCGGCGTGAGCGGCCCCATCGTGTTCGGCTGGGTGTTCGCCTCCCACCAGATCGGCGCGTCGATCGCCGCGACCGGCGCCGGCCTCATCCACGACCACACCGGCAGCTACAACCCCGCGTGGTACATCGCGGGCGGCCTGTGCGCCCTGGCCACGGTGATGTCGCTGCTGATTCCCTCGGCCAGGGCAACGCGGGTACCACGAAACATGCCGTTAACACGCCGTGCGTAGGGTGCGGCCATGGATCGCCAGCAGGAGTTCGTGCTGCGCACGCTGGAAGAACGTGACATCCGGTTCGTCCGTCTGTGGTTCACCGACGTCCTGGGTTTCCTGAAGTCGGTGGCCGTCGCTCCCGCCGAGCTGGAGGGTGCGTTCAGCGACGGGATCGGGTTCGACGGATCGGCCATCGAAGGCTTCGCGCGCGTCTACGAATCGGACATGATCGCGAAGCCCGACCCGTCGACGTTCCAGGTGCTGCCCTGGGAGACCCCGGAGGGCGGGCACTACTCGGCGCGGATGTTCTGCGACATCGCGATGCCCGACGGCTCGCCGTCGTGGGCCGACCCGCGGCACGTGCTCCGGCGCCAGCTGTCCAAGGCCGGTGAGGCCGGGTTCACCTGCTACGTGCACCCGGAGATCGAGTTCTTCCTGCTGTCGAGCCTGCCGTCGGACGGCAGTGAACCCGAGCCCGCCGACAACGGCGGGTACTTCGACCAGACCAGTCACGCGACGGCGACGCACTTCCGCCGCAACGCCATCGAGGCGCTCGAGGCGATGGGCATCTCCGTCGAGTTCAGCCACCACGAGGGCGCCCCGGGGCAGCAGGAGATCGACCTGCGGTACGCCGACGCGCTGACCATGGCCGACAACGTGATGACGTTCCGGTACGTGGTGAAGGAGGTCGCGCTGACCCAGGGGGTGCGCGCGACGTTCATGCCCAAGCCGTTCACCGAGCAGCCGGGGTCGGGCATGCACACGCACGTGTCGCTGTTCGAGGGCGACCGCAACGCGTTCCACAACCCGGAGGACCCGTACGAGCTGTCCGAGACGGGCAAGGCGTTCGTGGCCGGGCTGATGCACCACGCGCGGGAGATCTCCGCAGTGACCAACCAGTGGGTGAACTCGTACAAACGGCTGATCAGCGGGGGAGAGGCACCGACCACGGTCTCCTGGGGACGGGCGAACCGGTCCGCGCTGGTGCGGGTGCCGAACTACTCGCCCGGCAAGGCGTCCTCCCGCCGGGTGGAGATCCGCACGATCGACTCGGCGTGCAACCCCTACCTGGCCTACTCGGTCGTGATCGCCGCCGGGCTGAAGGGCATCGAGAAGGGGTACGAGCTGCCGCCGGCGGCCGAGGACGACATCTGGTCGATGAGCGACGCGGAGCGCCGCGCGGCCGGGTACGACCAGTTGCCGCAGAACCTCGGCGAAGCGCTCGCCGAGATGGAGAAGTCCGAGCTGCTGCCCGACGCGCTGGGCGAGCACGTCTACGACTTCTTCCTCCGGAACAAGCGCGCCGAGTGGGACGCCTACCGCCGCTCCGTCACGCCGTACGAGCTCATGACGCTGCTGCCGGTGCTCTGATCAGCGGAAATGCCGTTAAGGGACCCCCCTGTTCGAGGGGGGTCCAGAGCGTGTAATCTTCTCTTCGTCGCCAGGGAGACCGGGACGACGGGGCCGCAAGCCCCGGCGGACGGGCCAGGGTCGGGCGGTTGACACCGCGAACCGAACCGGGTAAAGTTCTTGGTCGGCCCGCGGGTGGGTCGCCAACCACTACTGCTAAACGAGTAGGGTTGCTGACGCCCTCCGCGACAACCAACAAAAGCTTTGAAGAAGCAGCAGCTTCGTGTTGTTTGAGAACTCAACAGTGTATTGATGAGCTAAAGCCAGTTTGATTAGCTAGAACCCTTTGTGGGTTCCTTTGAGGCTATGAATTATAGCCGGATCGATTTTCTAGCATTGTTGGAGAGTTTGATCCTGGCTCAGGACGAACGCTGGCGGCGTGCTTAACACATGCAAGTCGAACGCTGAAGCCCAGCTTGCTGGGTGGATGAGTGGCGAACGGGTGAGTAACACGTGGGTAACCTGCCCTGTACTTTGGGATAAGCCCTGGAAACGGGGTCTAATACCGGATATGACCTGGCACCGCATGGTGGTGGGTGGAAAGTTTCGGCGGTACGGGATGGGCCCGCGGCCTATCAGCTTGTTGGTGGGGTGATGGCCTACCAAGGCGACGACGGGTAGCCGGCCTGAGAGGGTGTCCGGCCACACTGGGACTGAGACACGGCCCAGACTCCTACGGGAGGCAGCAGTGGGGAATATTGCACAATGGGCGGAAGCCTGATGCAGCGACGCCGCGTGAGGGATGACGGCCTTCGGGTTGTAAACCTCTTTCGCCAGGGACGAAGCGTAAGTGACGGTACCTGGAGAAGAAGCACCGGCTAACTACGTGCCAGCAGCCGCGGTAATACGTAGGGTGCAAGCGTTGTCCGGAATTATTGGGCGTAAAGAGCTCGTAGGCGGCTTGTTGCGTCTGCTGTGAAAATCCGGGGCTTAACTCCGGACCTGCAGTGGATACGGGCAGGCTTGAGTTCGGTAGGGGAGACTGGAATTCCTGGTGTAGCGGTGAAATGCGCAGATATCAGGAGGAACACCGGTGGCGAAGGCGGGTCTCTGGGCCGATACTGACGCTGAGGAGCGAAAGCGTGGGGAGCGAACAGGATTAGATACCCTGGTAGTCCACGCTGTAAACGTTGGGCGCTAGGTGTGGGCGACTTCCACGTTGTCCGTGCCGTAGCTAACGCATTAAGCGCCCCGCCTGGGGAGTACGGCCGCAAGGCTAAAACTCAAAGGAATTGACGGGGGCCCGCACAAGCGGCGGAGCATGTGGATTAATTCGATGCAACGCGAAGAACCTTACCTGGGCTTGACATGCACTGGAAACCGGCAGAGATGTCGGCCCCCTTGTGGCCGGTGTGCAGGTGGTGCATGGCTGTCGTCAGCTCGTGTCGTGAGATGTTGGGTTAAGTCCCGCAACGAGCGCAACCCTTGTCCTGTGTTGCCAGCGCGTAATGGCGGGGACTCGCGGGAGACTGCCGGGGTCAACTCGGAGGAAGGTGGGGATGACGTCAAGTCATCATGCCCCTTATGTCCAGGGCTTCACACATGCTACAATGGCTGGTACAGAGGGCTGCGATACCGCGAGGTGGAGCGAATCCCTTAAAGCCGGTCTCAGTTCGGATCGCAGTCTGCAACTCGACTGCGTGAAGTCGGAGTCGCTAGTAATCGCAGATCAGCAACGCTGCGGTGAATACGTTCCCGGGCCTTGTACACACCGCCCGTCACGTCATGAAAGTCGGTAACACCCGAAGCCCATGGCCCAACCTCGCTTGCGGGGAGGGAGTGGTCGAAGGTGGGACTGGCGATTGGGACGAAGTCGTAACAAGGTAGCCGTACCGGAAGGTGCGGCTGGATCACCTCCTTTCTAAGGAGCACAACACATCCGCTCACCGGTTTCGGTGAGTGGGGTGGCCAGGCTCAGTGTCCGCCTGTGGCGCTGTCTGGTTGCTCGAGGAATTGTGGACGGCTGGCTGATGCTCATCGTGATGGTGTGGTGATGGTTTAGTACTGCTTCTTTCGGGGAGTGTGGAACGGCATGGCTGGCCGGATCGGTGGGTGCTCATGGGTACGCTGTTGGGTCCTGAGGCAACACGTGTGTTGTTTCTGGGTGTGGTGTTTGAGAATTGCAGAGTGGATGCGAGCATCTTTGTGGTCAAGTTGTTAAGGGCACATGGTGGATGTCTTGGCATCAGGAGCCGATGAAGGACGTGGGAGGCTGCGATAAGCCTCGGGGAGCTGTCAACCGAGCTGTGATCCGAGGGTGTCCGAATGGGGAAACCCAGCACCTGTTATGAGGTGTTACCCGCATCTGAATATATAGGGTGCGTGGAGGGAACGCGGGGAAGTGAAACATCTCAGTACCCGTAGGAAGAGAAAACACTTAGTGATTCCGTGAGTAGTGGCGAGCGAAAGCGGAGGAGGCTAAACCGTGCGCATGTGATACCTGTCAGGGGTTGTGTGTGCGGGGTTGTGGGACCTGACTTCCAGGAGCTGACACTTCTGGCATCGTGCTGCATGGCTAGTGGAACCGCCTGGGATGGTGGACCGGAGTGGGTGAGAGTCCCGTACGCGAAAGCTGTGTTGGTGTGGTGTGTTGGTGTTCCCGAGTAGCAGCGAGCTCGTGGAATTTGCTGTGAATCTGCCGGGACCACTCGGTAAGCCTAAATACTTCCTGGTGACCGATAGCGGACTAGTACCGTGAGGGAAAGATGAAAAGTACCCCGGGAGGGGAGTGAAAGAGTACCTGAAACCGTGTGCCTACAAGCCGTCAGAGCGATCGTGAGATTGTGATGGCGTGCCTTTTGAAGAATGAGCCTGCGAGTTAGTGCTGCGTGGCGAGGTTAACCCGTGTGGGGTAGCCGTAGCGAAAGCGAGTCTGAATAGGGCGTGTGAGTCGCGTGGTCTAGACCCGAAGCGGAGTGATCTACCCATGGCCAGGCTGAAGCGAGGGTAAGACCTCGTGGAGGGCCGAACCCACCAGGGTTGAAAACCTGGGGGATGAGTTGTGGGTAGGGGTGAAAGGCCAATCAAACTCCGTGATAGCTGGTTCTCCCCGAAATGCATTTAGGTGCAGCGTCGCATGTTTCGTGGTGGGGGTAGAGCTACTGGATGGCCTAGGGGCCTTACCGGGTTACCGAAGTCAACCAAACTCCGAATACCATCACGTGAGAGTGCGGCAGTGAGACGGCGGGGGATAAGCTTCGTCGTCGAGAGGGAAACAGCCCAGAACACCGGCTAAGGCCCCTAAGTGTGTGCTTAGTGGGAAAGGATGTGGGGTCGCCGAGACAACCAGGAGGTTGGCTTAGAAGCAGCCATCCTTGAAAGAGTGCGTAATAGCTCACTGGTCAAGTGGTCCTGCGCCGATAATGTAGCGGGGCTGAAGTACACCGCCGAAGCCGTGTCAATGACACATGTACATCCACTTCGCTCCTTGTGAGTGTTGTGTAGTGGTGTTGTTGGGTAGGGGAGCGTCCTGCATCCGGGGAAGCCACCGTGGAAGCGAGTGGTGGAGGGTGTGGGAGTGAGAATGCAGGCATGAGTAGCGAATGCAGAGTGAGAAACTCTGCCGCCGGATGACCAAGGGTTCCTGGGTCAAGTTAATCTGCCCAGGGTAAGTCGGGACCTAAGGCGAGGCCGACAGGCGTAGTCGATGGACAACGGGTTGATATTCCCGTACCCGCGTATGTTCGCCCATGACGAGGCTGGTGATACTAACCACCCGGGCTGGCTGAGACTTTCGGGTTGAGGTTGGTCTGCGTGGGGCCTGAGCTGGTAGTAGTCAAGCGATGGGGTGACGCAGGAAGGTAGCTCCGCCAGTGAGTGGTTGTACTGGTGTAAGCGTGTAGGACGAGTGGTAGGTAAATCCGCTGCTTATGTGTCTGAGACGTGATGCGTAGCCGTTGAGGTGAAGTAGGGTGATCCTATGCTGCCGAGAAAAGCCTCTAGCGAGAACATGTGCGGCCCGTACCCCAAACCGACACAGGTGGTCAGGTAGAGAATACTAAGGCGGTCGGGTGAACTGTGGTTAAGGAACTCGGCAAAATGCCCCCGTAACTTCGGGAGAAGGGGGGCCAAAGCACTTGAAGCCCCTTTGCGGGCTAGGGTGAGTTGGCCGCAGAGACCAGCGGAAAGCGACTGTTTACTAAAAACACAGGTCCATGCGAAGTCGTAAGACGATGTATATGGACTGACGCCTGCCCGGTGCTGGAACGTTAAGAGGACCGGTTAGTCTCCTTGTGGGGCGAAGCTGAGAATTTAAGCGCCAGTAAACGGCGGTGGTAACTATAACCATCCTAAGGTAGCGAAATTCCTTGTCGGGTAAGTTCCGACCTGCACGAATGGCGTAACGACTTTCCGGCTGTCTCAACCACAGGCCCGGTGAAATTGCACTACGAGTAAAGATGCTCGTTACGCGCGGCAGGACGGAAAGACCCCGGGACCTTTACTATAGCTTGGTATTGGTTTTCGGTTCGGCTTGTGTAGGATAGGTGGGAGACTGTGAAGCTTGGACGCTAGTTCGGGTGGAGTCATTGTTGAAATACCACTCTGGTCGGATTGGGAATCTAACCTAGGGCCCTGATCGGGTTCAGGGACAGTGCCTGGTGGGTAGTTTAACTGGGGCGGTTGCCTCCTAAAAGGTAACGGAGGCGCCCAAAGGTTCCCTCAGCCTGGTTGGCAATCAGGTGTTGAGTGTAAGTGCACAAGGGAGCTTGACTGTGAGACTGACGGGTCGAGCAGGTGCGAAAGCAGGGACTAGTGATCCGGCATCTCCTGGTGGAAGGGATGTCGCTCAACGGATAAAAGGTACCCCGGGGATAACAGGCTGATCTTGCCCAAGAGTCCATATCGACGGCATGGTTTGGCACCTCGATGTCGGCTCGTCGCATCCTGGGGCCGGAGTAGGTCCCAAGGGTTGGGCTGTTCGCCCATTAAAGCGGCACGCGAGCTGGGTTTAGAACGTCGTGAGACAGTTCGGTCCCTATCCGCCGCGCGCGTAGGAGACTTGAGGAAGGCTGTCCCTAGTACGAGAGGACCGGGACGGACGAACCTCTGGTATGCCAGTTGTCACGCCAGTGGCATGGCTGGTTAGCTACGTTCGGAAGGGATAACCGCTGAAGGCATCTAAGCGGGAAGCCTGTTCCTAGATGAGGTCTCCCACCCCTTTGTGGGTTAAGGCCCCCAAGAGACGATTGGGTTGATAGGCCAGACATGGACGCACAGTAATGTGTTTTTGAGTGGACTGGTACTAATAGGCCGAGGACTTGCCCACAAAGCTGCTACGCATCCGCTCTGCAACTCTGAGACACCACACCCAGGCAACGGGTGTTGTTTCGGAGAGTTTCGGTGGTCATGGCGGCAGGGAAACGCCCGGTCCCATTCCGAACCCGGAAGCTAAGCCTGCCAGCGCCGATGGTACTGCACCCCCGCGGGTGTGGGAGAGTAGGACACCGCCGAACACAACTTCACAAAAGCCCAGGGGCCCGGTTGAGAACTTCACGTTCTCCCGGGCCCCTGGGCCTTTTTGTGCCCTTATGCTGGCGGACATGACGACGGCGCGCCTCCTGGTCCTGCAACCCGATCCCACGGATCCGGCGGGGGCCCTCGCCGACTGGCTCACCGAGGCCGGCGCGGAACTGGACATCCGGAGCTTGCCACAGGACTCCCTTCCCACCACCCTCGACGAGCATCAGGGCGTCGTGTGCCTCGGCGGCGGGATGGGCGCCGAGGACGATACCCGGCACCCGTGGCTTGCCGACGTCCGCACGCTCCTCGCCAATGCGGCGCGGACGAACGTGCCCACCCTCGCGATCTGCCTGGGAGCCCAGCTCCTCGCGGTCGGCGCCGGTGGCCGGGTCGAGGTGGGCGAATCCGGCCCCGAGGTCGGTGCGGCGCTCGTCGCGAAGAAGGACGCCGCGTGGAGCGACCCCCTCTTCGCCGACCTCCCGCTGATGCAGGACGTCATGCACTTCCACGAGGACGTCATCACCCGGCTGCCCCGCGGTGCCGTCCTCCTCGCATCCGCTCCGCGATACCCCAACCAGGCGTTCCGGCTCCACCGCAGCGCCTACGGCCTCCAGTTCCACATCGAAACCACCACCGCGGCCGTCCGAGCCTGGGCACGGGACGCACCACGGATGGCGGCGACCCGCCCGGCCGACGTGTTCGACATCGAGACGCTCGACCGCAACCACGCCGACATCGCCGAGACCTGGCAGCCGTTCGCGACCCGGTTCGTCCAGCTCGCCCGCGGCGCACTGGAGCCCGCCCCACCGGCGTCGCTCCCGTTCGCGTGATCAACGGTTTCCCCCGCGACCCGGCTACGGTGGACGGTGATGGCAGAGCAGTCACGAGGGGCCGGGTCCCCTGCGCGCTACGGCTTCACCGACGATCGAGCAGAGGAACACCTCCGCGCTGCCGGGTGGTGGACCGACGCCGGGCCGGCCCGGGAGGCCCTGGACATCCTGGTCGCGCTCTCCCGCAGCGCCGACCCCGACCTCGCCCTGCGCAGCCTCGACCGCATCCGGGAAGCCGACGAGCGGAACTGGGCGGAGCTCGCCGAGGCGCTGCGGGACAACCGCGCCGTGCGCGGCCGGCTGGTCGCCGTACTCGGCACGTCCAGTGCCCTCGGCGACTTCCTCGTCGGCCACCCGGACGAGTGGACACGCCTCGCGGCCGACAAGTGCACCGAAGCCGACTGCTACGCCGAGGCCATGCTCGATGCGGTCCGCGACGACGGCGAGATCCGCACCGGCGCCCCGGCCGAGACCGCCCTCCGCGCCGCCTACCGCGGCCTGCTCCTCGAAATCGCCGGCACCGACCTCGGACACCTGGTCGAAGCCGGTCTCGACCGGCCCGCCTACGCCGAGGTCGCGCAGCAGCTCACGCTCCTCGCCGAGGCCGCGCTCGCCACCGGCCTGGAGATCGCGCAGGCCGAGCAGGCCCCGCAGGGCCTGGGGGACACCAGGCTGGCCGTCATCGCCATGGGCAAGTGCGGCGGCCGTGAGCTGAACTACGTCAGCGACGTCGACGTGATCTTCGTCGGCGACGGCGATCTGCAGCTCGCCACCCGGCTGGCCAGCACGATGATGCGGGTCGTCGGCAAGGCGTGTTTCGAGGTCGACGCCGCGCTCCGGCCCGAAGGCAAGCAAGGGGCGCTCGTCCGCACGCTCGAGGGCCACACCGCCTACTACGAGAAGTGGGCCCGCACCTGGGAGTTCCAGGCACTGCTCAAGGCGCGCCCGGTCGCCGGGGACGCGGACCTCGGCAACCAGTACGCCGAGATGGTCACCTCGGTGGTGTGGGCGGCCGCCGAACGGGAGAACTTCGTCGCCGACGTCCAGCAGATGCGCCGCCGAGTGGAGGGGCACGTGCCGTCCGAACTGGCCGAGCGCGAGCTGAAGCTGGGGCGGGGCGGACTGCGGGACGTCGAGTTCGCGGTCCAGCTGCTCCAGCTGGTCCACGGCCGAGCCGACCCCAGTCTTCGATCGCCGTCGACCGTCGAGGCGCTCACCGCGCTCGGTGCCGGCGGGTACGTCGGCCGCAGCGACGCCGCCGAGCTGGAGATGTCCTACGAGTTCCTGCGGACCGTCGAACACCGGCTGCAGCTGCGCCGCCTCCGCCGCACCCACCTGTTCCCCGATTTCCACGACTCCGCCGAACTGCGGGTGCTCGGCCGCGCGATCGGCGTCCGCCCCGAGATGGGCCGTGGCGAGGGGGACATCCTCCTCGTCGAGTTCCGCCGGCACGTGCAGCGCATCCGCCGCCTGCACGAGAAGCTGTTCTACCGGCCGCTGCTGCAATCCGTGGCGAACGTGTCCACTGAGGACCTGCGGCTGACCACCAAGCAGGCCGCGCAGCGGCTGGCCGCGCTCGGGTACGCGGCGCCGGACGGCGCGTTGCAGCACATCCGAGCCCTCACCGCCGGGGTGTCGCGGCGCGCGTCGATCCAGCGTGCGCTGCTGCCCGTCCTGCTCGACCTGCTCGCCGACACCCCGGACCCGGACGGTGGCCTGCTCGCCTACCGGAAGGTGTCCGAGGCGCTGGAGGACACGCCGTGGTACCTGCGGGTGCTGCGCGACGAGGGCGCTGTCGTCGAGCGGCTGGCGTCCCTGCTGGGCACGTCGAAGCTGGTGCCCGACCTGCTCGTCCGCGCGCCCGAGGTCCTGCAGCTGCTCGGCGATCCGGCCCGGTTGACCGGTCGCGCCCCCGCCGAGGTGGCGAAGTCGCTGCGTGCGACCGTGCGCAGGCAACCCGGGCTGAAGGCAGCTGTCGCGGCGGCCCGTTCGTTGCGGCGCCACGAAGTCCTCCGGGTGGCGGCGGCCGACCTGCTGGGGCTGCTGGACGTGCGTGAGGTGTGCGAGGCGCTGTCCTCGGTGTGGGTCGCGGTCCTGCAGAGCGCGTTGACCGCGGCCATCCGGCAACGCCGCGCCGAGCTCGGCGGCGAGGCTGCCACACTCGCGGTCATCGGCATGGGCCGGCTGGGCGGTGCCGAGCTGGGTTACGGCTCGGACGCCGACGTTCTCTTCGTGTGCCAGCCGGACGAGGGCGTGTCCGACGGTGACGCCGTCCGGTACGCGTCCTCGGTCGCCGAGACGGTGCGCAAGATGCTCGGTGCCCCGAGCGCGGACCCGCCGTTGCAGGTGGACGCCGATCTGCGACCGGAGGGACGCGGCGGGCCGCTGGTGCGCACCCTCGACTCGTACCGCGCCTACTACGCCCGCTGGGGCGAGGTGTGGGAGACGCAGGCGTTGCTCCGTGCCCGGTTCGTCGCCGGTGACGAGGAGCTGGGGGAGCGGTTCATCACCATGATCGACCCGATCCGCTACCCGGACGGCGGGCTCGACGCGTCCCGGGCTCGCGAGGTCCGGCGCATGAAGGCCCGGGTGGACACCGAACGGATGCCGCGCGGAGCCGACCCGACGCTGCACACCAAACTGGGCCGCGGCGGGCTGGCGGACGTGGAGTGGACCGTGCAGCTGTTCCAGCTCCGGCACGCGTTCGACGTCCCGGAGCTGCGCACCACGTCGACGCCGGGGGCGCTGGCGGCGATGGCCGACGCGGGGCTGGCCGATCCGGAGGACACCGCGTCGCTCACCGAGGCGTGGCTGCTCGCCACGAGGGTGCGCAACGCGGCGATGCTGGTGCGCGGCAAGGCCGTCGACCAGGTGCCGAGCTCCGGACGGGACCTCGCCGCCGTTGCCCGCGTCCTCGGTTACACCGCCGACGACGACCCCGGCGAATTCCTCGACTCCTACCGGCGCATCACCCGGCGGGCGCACGCCGTCGTCGAACGGCTCTTCTACGAGCCGTGACGTGGCGCACGTCCCAGGACCACTGACCGCCGCGCGACAGCGATTTACAGTGGGCTGGTGACCCAGCGCGAACCGTTCCGGGTGGAGATCAAGGTCCGGCACTACGAGCTGGACACGCTCGGCCACCTCAACCACGCCGTCTACCACTCCTACGGCGAGGTCGCCCGCACGGAGGCGCTCGATCAGGCCGGGGGCGCGGCGCTGCGGGAACAGCAGCTGGCGCCGGTGCTGCTGGAGTCGCACATCGTGTTCCGCCGGGAGATCCGGGCCGGTGAGACCGTGTACGTCGGCTGCGCCGCGAAGTTCGGCACCGGCAAGACGTTCCACATGACCAACGACCTCCACAAGGCGGACGGCACCCTCGCCGCCGAGATCACCTGCACGCTGGGACTGATGGACCTGCGGCGGCGCAAGCTGGTCGACGATCCGCGTGGACACTTCGAACGGGCCGGCGTGGACCTGTCGGTCTTCACCGCCGACTGAGGCGGCGGGCACGGCCGGTGGGTAGCCACCGGCCGTGCCCGTGATCAGGGCGCCCGGATCTCGTCCATTGTGTACGGACGCGGCCCAGGTCACTGTCCGGTCAGCCGTAGAGCGCGTCGTTGACGTGCAGCGTGTCGCAGTACTCGCGGATCGCGGTGATCTTGCCGTCGGTCAGGTGGAAGAACAGGGCGTATTCGTTGTCGTAGGGGTTTCCCTTGGCGCTGCGCCCGGTGGCGTGCCATTCGATGGCGACGGTGGGACCGTCCGACACGATGCTGGTGAGTTCGATCTTCAGGCTGCCCGGTTCGTACAGCCCGAGCCCCTGGCTGAGGAAGTCGTTGAGGACCGCGTCACGTCCCTCGTAGTGACCCGCGACGGGCAGGGTTCCGTGCAGGTGCCAGCTCGCCTCGTCGGCGAGGACGTCGGCGATGGTGGTGAGGTCGCCGTCGTTGAGAGCGTCGACGAACTGGCGAACGACCTTTTCGTTGTCGGGATTGCTCATGCGATGTCGCCTTCCTGGTAGCGCTCAATTGGTGTGGTGCGAATCGAGGTAGTTCCGGGCACTGGCCGGGTCCGCCGAGGAGAACGTGGGTGATGGGGTGTAGTGGTAGAAGTCGCCGGCCGGCCGGCCGTGTGCTCTCGCGATGGCGGCTTGCACCGCTTGGTAACCCATGTCGAACGGGGATTGACCGGTGGTCCACTTCACGTCGGTCGCGGGTTGGGTGATCAGGAGCGCCACTTGCGGGTCGATGTCGATGCCGAAGATCGCCACTTTCCCGGTCAGTCCGCGTGCTTTGACGGCGGTGGCCGCGGCGAGGATGGCGTCCTCGTTCTCGACGATGATCACCTGGGTGTCGGGGTGTGCGGCCAGCATGGAGTTGGCGATGGGGGTGGCCTTGTCGACCTGGTAGCCCTCCTGCTCGGCGAGCAGATCGAGGTGGGCTCCGGCGAGTTCCGCGTCGAGCCCGGCGCGCCGCTGTTTGCAGACGTCGAACTCTTCGCAGGTGAGCATGATGGCCTTGGCGCTCCCGCCCAGCTCGTCCTTGATGTAGGTGGCCGCCTGGCGGCCGGTTGTCGCGCCGAGGCCCCGGTTGTCGCTGGTGACGAAGGCGTCGACGAGTTGCTGGTCGTCCGGTGGGTTGACGCAGGTGTCGTAGCAGACGACGGGCACGTGGGCGGCCTTGATGCGGTGGAGGGTGGCCAGGGAACCCGTGGGGGACACCGCGGACAGCACGATCGCGTCGACCTTCTGGGTGAGGTAGGTGGTGACGAAGCCGGCTTCCTTGGCGGAGTCCGCGTTCGCGTTGTTGATGACCAGGTCGGCACCGCCTTCCGCGGCGGCCTTCTCCATTCCGGCTCGGGCTTCGGCGAAGAAGGGGTTGGAGAACAGTTCCACCACACCGATCTTCGGCCGGGCATGGCTTCCCGTGCCGGGTGCGCAGGCGGTGGTGATCGCGGTGAGTGTGAGTAGGGTGGCGGCGAGCGTGCGGGCGGTTCGGGACATCGTCGTCTCCGTCGGGCCGGATCGGGTCGGATTCGGGCAGCGGAACTTGGCCCAGGGGTTTGCTGCCCAGCGGTGTTCGCTCTGCCTGGCCGGTTCCGGGAGGGCAGAGCCGAGGGAGATCGAGCGTCGGTCGATATTTCGGCCGAGAACGCGGTATTGTGAACAAGATACATTCGTGGGTGTCGGTGTCAAGTGCTCGCGCGGACGGGCGTGGGGAGGTTGGTGTGGCCGAGGCGAGCGAGGGAGAGCAGGGGCCGGTTGTCGACCTCGCTTCCCGGGTGCCTGCTGTCAGCCGCGCGGTTGCGGTCCTCGACGACCTCGCCCGCAACGGTCCGGCGACGCTCGCGAACCTGGCCCGGCGCCTGGCCTTGCCGAAGAGCAGCCTCCTCGGGATCTGTCAGGCTCTGATGGAGGAGCGGCTGCTCGCGCAGGACCTGGGCGGCCGGTACACGCTCGGCCTCGCGGTCGCGGAGCTCGCCGCCGCCCAGGCGGCCCGTCCGCCGCTGCTCGGCACGCTCGGCGTCACCGTCCCGAACAGCCTGAACCCGTTCTACGCGGTGGAGATCGCGGGAATCCGGCAGGCGGCGGGTGAGCTCGGTGCCGAGGTGGTCGCGGTCGACGCCGAGCAAGATGCCGAAGCCCAGGTCCGGCAGATCGAGGAGTTCGTGGCGGCGGGGCTCGACGCGATCGTGCTGGACGCGGTCCACTCGACCACCGTCGGCGAGGTCGTGGCCAAGGCGCAGGCTGCCGGTGTCCCCGTGGTCGCGGTCAACGTCGGTGCGGAAGGCGCGCGGGCGACCGTGACCACGGACAACGTGCAGGCCGGGCACCTGGTGGGCAGCCATCTGGCCGGTCTGCTGGGCGGACGGGGAAGCGTCGCCATCGTGGACGGTCAGCCGGTGACCGCGGTCGCGGACCGGATCGTCGGGTTCCTCGGGGCGCTGCGCGACCACCCGGACATCACGATCGTCGCCCGTCAGCGAGGCGATCACTCTGTGGCCTCGGGCGAGCACATCGCGCGCCGGCTGCTGACCCGCCATCCCGGCCTGAGCGCGATCTTCGCGATCAACGATCCGATGGCCGCCGGCGCGCTGGCCGCGATGACGGACCTCGGTGTCGCCGTTCCGCTGGTGAGCATCGACGGCGCCGCGGTCGCGGTCGAGGCGATCGGGAGTGGCGGGCCGTGGCAGGCGACCGCGGCGCAGGATCCCGCGCGCCTCGGCCGGCTGGCCGTCCAGTACGCCGCCCAGGCGCACGCCGGTGACGCGCTCGCCGACGGGAAGCGCAGGCTCCTGCCGACGAAGTTGATCACCAGGGACACTCTCGCCGACTACCAGCCGTGGGGATGACGATGGCGCAAGCAGAGGGTCGGAGCGGTTCGCCCGCCGTGCGTCGCGCGGCCCGGGTTCTGCGGGAACTCGCCGCGCAGGACGAAACGGTGAGCGTGGCGGAACTCAGCCGCCGGCTGGACGCCCCCAAGAGTTCGCTGGCCGACATCTGCGGGGTCCTGCTGGACCTGGGCATGCTGACCCGCGATCTCGACGGTGGCGTGCAGGTCGGCCCGGCGATCGGCCGGATCGCCCGCGGGCTGGTCGGCGGTAGCCGGCTGCTGGAGGTGTTTCCGCGCGCGTGCGCCCAGGCGCCGGGCCTGCGCGGCCGTACCGTCGTGCTCGCCGTGCTGGCGGATCTCGACGTGGCCTACCTGGCCGTCCGGCCCGGTGTGCGTCCCTTGGCGCTGACCTTGAAGCCCGGCATGCGCATGCCGGCCTGGTCCACCGGCACCGGGCGCGCACTGCTGTCCGCGTTGCCGGTCGATGTGGTCGAACGGATGCACCGCGGGCGGGTGCCCGAATCGCCGAGCGGGCACCCGTTCCGGCTCGCCGAGCTGACGGCCGCGGTCACGCTGGCCCAGCAGCGCGGCTACGCCTCCAACGCGGAGCTCGGCGAGATGCAGCTGGCCGGCACCGCGGCCGTCGTCGGTGGCCTGACCGGCTGTGTGGCGGCCGTCGGCTCCGTCGTCGATCTCGACCAGGTCCATGACCCCGACGAGGACGCCGAGCCGGTGCGCTTGCTCGCTCGCCGGCTCGCCGAGCTGATCCAGGACTGAGTTTCCCGGGCTTCTCCTGGGGCTGCTACTCCGCTCTGCCTCTTGACAGAACCTGCCCAGCCCATTTCACTGTTCAGTAATTCGGCCGACGCGACGAAATTTCGAACGCGACGCCGAGTCGCCCGCGACGTGGCGGGATGAGCTGGAAGGAGCAGGGCATGAAGCCCTCCGTGGATGACCCGTCTGGGTCGGTCTGCCGAGCGGACGCAGCGGGCGGCGGCCCGGTGCGCCTGGCCGTGCGGGGACTGGTGAAGAACTACCCGGGTGTCCGCGCCCTGGACGGTGTGGACTTCCACCTGGCGGCCGGTGAGGTTCGGGCCCTCCTGGGCAAGAACGGGGCCGGGAAGTCCACCCTCGTCAAGATCCTCTCGGGTGCGCTGCGTGCCGATGCGGGGCGTGTCGAGCTGGACGGCCAGGTGGTGCAGCCGGCCGGACCCGCCGAGGCACGGGCGGCGGGCATCGCCACCGTCCACCAGGAACTGAGCCTGGTGCCCGAGCTGACGGTCGCCGAGAACCTGCTGCTGGGGCGCTGGCACGAGGCCGGCACCCGGGGGCCCCTGATCAGCCCGGCCGCGATGGCCGCCTACGCGCAGCGGCATCTCGGTGTCCTGGGCGTCGCCATCGACCCGAAGGCCAAGGTCGGCGCACTCAGCGTCGCGCAACAGCAGATGGTCGAGATCGCCAGGGCGCTGTCCTACGGCGGCAAGGTCCTGATCCTGGACGAGCCCACCAGTTCGCTGGCCACGGCCGAGGTCGCGGCCCTGCTCGAGCTGGTGCGCCGGCTGGCCGCCGACGGGCTGTCCGTGGTGTACGTGTCGCACCGCATGGACGAAATTCCCCGGGTCGCGGACTCGGTGACGGTACTGCGCGACGGGCAGCACGTCGCCACCCGGCCGATCAGCGAGGCCAACACCGCGCAGATCGTCGACATGATGACCGGAGGCGCGATCCACTCCCACCGCCCGCGAACGACCGCCGCGGCCGGGCGCACCGTGCTCTCGGTGAGCGGACTGTCCACAGCGGACAAGGTGCGCGACGTTACGTTCGAACTGCGGGAAGGCGAAGTCGTCGGCATCGCGGGGCTCCTCGGGTCCGGGCGCACCGAGCTGCTCCGCTGCCTGTCCGGCCTCACGACGCCGGCCAGCGGGTCGATGCGGCTCGACGGGCAGCCGTTCCGGCCGCGCAACCCCCGGCAGGCGATACGCGCCGGAGTGGGGCTCGCTCCGGAAGACCGCAAGCGGGAGGGACTGGCACTGGGGATGAGCGTCTCGGCCAATCTCGTGATGGCGTCCCTGCCCGCCGTGCGGTCGCGCGGCCTGCTCTCCGCCGGGCGCGAACGCCGGACGGCGACCGCCAGCTGCACGCGCCTTTCGGTGAAGACACCGTCGCTGCGCACCGCGGTCGGCACCCTCTCCGGCGGCAACCAGCAGAAGGTCGTCCTCGGCAAGCTCCTGAACGCCGGTACCCGCGTGCTCCTGCTCGACGAGCCGACCCGCGGGGTCGACGTGGAGGCCAAGGACCAGATTTACCAGCTCATCCGGGATCTGGCGGCAACCGGAGCCGCGGTCCTGATGGTCTCCTCCGAACTGGAGGAGCTGTTCGAAGTGTGCGATCGGCTGCTCGTCCTGCGCGACGGCCACGTGGTGGCGCAACCGGAGGTCGCGGACACCGCGCTGCCCTCGGTGATGGCCCTGGCGATGGGAGGACAGCAGTGACCACCCCCGCACCCACCGCAACCCGGCCCGCCTCCGAGCCCGCTCCACCGCGAGGTGCACTGGCACGGGTGACCGGTCGCGTCGGCGGCGATCACCTCGGCCTGCTCGGTGCGCTGGTCGCGCTGGTCGTGGTGCTGTCTTTCGCCGCCCCCAACTTCCTCAGCGGCAGCAACCTGCTGGACGTGGCGCGGCAGCTCTCGTTCACCGGGATCATCGCCTTCGGCATGACGCTGGTGATCGTGGCCGCCGAGATCGACATCAGCGTCGGCTCGGCGATCGCGTTCAACTCGTCGTTGTTCGGTGTCCTCGTGGTGCACCAGCACTGGCCGATGTGGCTGGCCGCGGTCACCGTGTGCGTGCTCGGCGCGCTGATCGGCGCTGGTGCCGGGCTCGTGCGCGCCGTGCTGAACATGCCGTCCTTCATCGTGACCCTCGCGCTCTTCTCGGCGCTGAGCGGCCTGGCACTGCTGATCACCGACGCGGTCCCGTTGCCGATCACCGATCCGGGCTTCGCCACCTGGGGCAACGGATCCGTGCTCGGCGTGCCCGTTCCCGCGGTGATCTTCCTGGCGCTGTTCCTGATCTTCTGGCTGATCGCCAAGCGGACCACGTTCGGCCGCAGCGTCTACGCGATCGGCAGCAACGCCGAAGCCGCGCGGCTGTCCGGGATCCCGGTGCGCGCCGTGCGGACGACCCTGTTCGCCACCACCGGACTGCTCGCGGCGGTGTCCGGGCTGCTGCAGACGTCCCAGCTGGGCGCGGGCAACCCCACCATCGGCACGGGTGTCGAGTTCGAGGTCATCACGGCCGTGATCGTCGGCGGCGCGAACCTCTACGGCGGTCGCGGCTCGATGGTCGGGACGCTGCTCGGCGTGGTGTTCATCGGCGTGCTCAACAACGGCATGGTGCTGCTGGGTGTCAACAGCTACGCGCAGAACGTCGCCAACGGCGCCATCGTGCTGCTGGCCGTACTCGTCAGCGCCATCAAGCCGTCGTCGCGGCCCCGGCGGCTCATCGGTACCGGCCGGAACTAGCCGGGTGAGAAAGGACTTCCCATCATGAAACGCCGATTCACCGCGGCACGGCGGACAGCCGCGATCGTGCTCGCCGCCGGCCTCCTCGTGCTCGTCGGGTGCACGTCGGCCCCCGGCGGCGGCAACCGCTTCACCGCGTGTGTCACCACGTTGTTCCCGACCGGCACGTTCGCCGAGTTCACCACCGCCCTGCAGAACCAGGGCGCCCAGCACGGCATGACGTTCGACGTCCAGGACGTCAGCAACGATTCGGCCAAGGAGAACCAGGTCCTCACCGCGTGCGGGACACGCAAGGTGGACATGGTCATCGCCAGTGTCGTCTCACCCACCGGATCACTGGCCGCGCTGCGCCGCCTGAACTCCAGCGGTGTTCCGGTGATCTGCTACAACACCTGCCTCAACGCGCCGGACGACCAGCAGCTCACCCGGGCCTTCGTCACCAACGACCAGCGCAAGCTCGGTGCCACCACCGCCGCCGCGGCAGCCGACTACATCCGGACCAAGCTCGGCGGCAAGGCCACCATCGCCTACCTGACGTGCGAGACCTACGACGTGTGCAAGCAACGGCGCGAGGGACTCGACCAGGGACTGGCCGGCCTGGACATCGACGTCGCGGCCGCCCAGGAAGGATTCGTCGTGGACAAGGCGACACCGGTGGCCACCTCGATCCTCGCCGCGCATCCCGACGTCGACGTCTTCCTCGCCGAGAACGAGGACGGCGTGGTCGCCGCCGCGAACGCCATCAGGGCACGCGGCCTCACCGGCAAGGCGGTCGTCTTCGGCATCGGCATCAACCCGACCGTCGGACAGCTCCTGCTCGACCCGGCCGGCACCGTCGTCGAAACCACCGGCCAGGACGCCGCGTCCTGGGCGGGCGAGGTGATCAAGATCGCCGAGCAGATCCACAGCGGACAGAACACCGGACCGTACGAGCACTACACGCCCGGCCCCGCCTTCACCCACGACAACCCCGCCCCCGTCCAGGAATACCTGGCGACCCACGCGGGCTGACGACGCAGTTTCGGAGAAACCATGCGGAAGTTCATCAACAAACCGGATGCGGTGGCGAGGGAGACCCTCGACGGGTTCCTCGCCGTTCACGGCCGGGACTTCGAGGCGGTGCCCGGCGCGCTCGCCATCCGGCGGCGGTCGCGAACCGGGAAGGTCGCGATCGTCTCGGGCGGTGGCAGCGGGCACGAGCCGGTCTGGCTGGAATACCTCGGTCCGGGTTTCGCGGACGCGGTCTGCCAGGGCGACGTCTTCGCTGCTCCCGACCCGCACAGCATCGTGACCACGGCGAAGTCCGTCGACAGTGGACACGGCGTGCTTTTCCTGTACGGCAACTACTCCGGCGACCGGCTCAACTTCGACCTCGCGGCGGATCTGTTGCGCGAGGACGGGCACCAGGTCGAGACGGTCCGGATCGCCGACGACGTCGCCGCGGCCGGGCCCGACCGGATGGCCGACCGGCGGGGCATCGCGGGCGGGTTCTTCGCCGCGAAGATCGCCGGCGCCGCCGCCGAAGCCGGGCTGCCGCTGGAGAGCGTTCGTGCGCTCACCCAGCAAGCGGCCGACTGCACCCGCAGCATCGGTGTGGCCAGCGGTGCGGGCATCGTCCCCGGTACCGGCCGGCCGACCTTCGAGCTGCCGGACGGGAAGATGGAGATCGGGATGGGGATGCACGGCGAAGTCGGGGTGCGCCGCGCGGACCTGATGACCGCCGACGACACCGTGGACGCGATGCTCGACCTGGTCCTCGCCGACCGTCCGGTCCCCGCCGGAGACCCGGTGTGCCTGCTGGTCAACGGACTCGGCGCGACGACTCGCGCCGAACTGTTCATCGCGGCACGGCGGGCGGTGGAGAACCTGACCGAGCGCGGAGTCGCGATCCACGACACGCAGGTCGGAGAGTTCGCCACCAGCCAGGAAATGCACGGCTTCTCGCTCAGCGTGTTCGCCATGCCCCCCGAACTGCGGCCGCACTACGACGCGCCCGCCCGCACCTCGTTCTTCCACGGGGTGAACGGATCATGACGACCGAACTCGCCGCAGGCCAGCTGCGGGACATGCTGGTGAACGTGGCCGACCGGGTCATCGCCGCCGAGCCCGAGCTGAGCAAGGCGGACCGCGAGGTCGGGGACGGTGATCACGGCCTCGGCATGACCCGCGGCTTCACCGCCGCGCGCGCCGCGCTCGCCGGCGCCACCTTCGACGACGTGCACGCGGTGTTCACCACGGCGGGGAACGCTCTCCTCCGCAGCATGGGTGGTGCATCCGGGGTCATCTTCGGGCTCCTGTTCCGCGCCGGGGCAGCTGACCGCGCGGCAGCCGGCCACATCGACGTCGCGGGGCTCGCCGACCACTTCGCCCGGTCCCTGGCCCAGATCACCGAGCGCGGTGGTGCGGCACCGGGGGACAAGACCATGGTGGACGCGCTCGAACCAGCCGCCCGCGCGCTGGCCGAAAGCGCCGCGGCCGGCCACGACCTCCGCACCGCGGTGCGCCGTGCGGCGGAGGCCGCTGCCGACGGCGCGGACCGCACCAGGAACTACCTCGCCCGGTTCGGCAAGGCCGTCAGCCTGAAAGACCGATCCCTCGGCCACCCCGACCCGGGCGCCCTGTCCACCGCGCTGATCTTCACGGCCATGGCGGACTGGGCGGACGACCACCTCACGTCGTCCACCTCTCGACACGGAAGGCAACCGATGAACAACGCCGAACTCACCGAACTCAACAAGCGCCGCAAGATCTACCAGATCGCCTTCATCACCCGCGATCTCGAGAAGAGCATGCGGTCCTGGGTGGAGAACCTGGGCATCGGTCCGTGGACCGTCCTCACGTTCACCGAAGAGACCATGAAGTACCTCAAGGTCGCCGATCAGGAGGTCACCGAACCGTTCAAGTTCCTGATCGCGATCTCCTGGATCGGCGACATGCAGCTGGAGATCATCCAGCCGGTGTACGGGCCGACGATCTACGAGGACCACCTGGCCCGCAAGGGCGAGGGACTGCACCACATCAAGGAACAGATCCCCGACGAGGACATCGACCGCGTGCTCGCCGGATTCCGCGACAAGGGGATCGGTGTGCTGCAGACCGGGCAGTTCGAGACCGACGTCCACTACTACCTGGGCACCGAACCCAAGCTCGACTTCATCTACGAACTCGGCAACTGCCCGCTGCTCGACCTGCCGCCGGACATGGTTTCGGTCTACCCGCCGGAGGACGCGCGCTGACATGGTCACCCCACGACTGGACCGGATGTTCAACGCCAGCGGCCGTTGCCTCGACGTCGCCATCGACCACGGCATGGTCGACGAACCCAGTTTCCTCGGTGGCATCGAGAACATGCGCACGACCGTGCACACCCTCGCCGAGGCCGAACCGGACGTCATCCAGCTGACCCCGGGCATGGTGCGCCACCTCGACGGGCTGCGCGGGCGCCGCCGTCCGGCACTGGCGCTGCGCACCGACGTGTCCAATGTGTACGGTTCGACGTTGCCGCGGCACCCGTTCTCGACGCTGGTGGACGAGGTCGTGGACATCGCGGTGGCCGCGGACGCGGTCTGCGTGGTCGTCAACCTGATGCAGCTGCCGGACCAGCCCGAACTGCACCACCAGTGCATTCGCAACATATCCCGGCTCAAGCGCGCGACCGAGCGGGCAGGCATGCCGTTGATGATCGAGCCGCTGGTGATGGCGCCCAACTCGCGGGGCGGTTACCAGGTCGACGGCGACCTGGTGAAGATCATGGCGCTGGTCCGCCAGGCCGCCGAGCTCGGTGCCGACGTCATCAAGGCCGATCCGTGCACCGATCCGGAAGAGTTCCACCGGGTGGTCGAGGTCGCCACGTCGGTGCCGGTCCTCGTGCGCGGGGGTGGCCGCGCTCCCGACGATGAGCTGCTGGAACGCACGGCGCAGATCATGCGGCAGGGTGCGGCGGGCATCGTGTACGGCCGCAACATCATCCACCATCCCCATCCGCGGCGGATGGTTCGAGCGCTCATGACACTGGTGCACGAACCGGAGACGCCGCTGCAGACCGCGCGAGACATCCTGTCCGGCACCGAGCCGGACAGCCGACACTGACACGAGGGGCAACACGTTCATGCGCATCTTCCTCACCGGAGCGACCGGCTACCTCGGCGGCTCGCTCGCCGTGCAACTGGTGGAAGCCGGGCACCACGTTCGTGGCCTGACGCGCTCGGAGAGCACGGTCGCCGCCCTCCGCGCGCGGGGCGTCGATCCGGTTCTCGGCGACCTCGACCGGCCCGACGTTCTCGCCGGGGAGGCACGAGCCGCCGACGCGGTGATCAACGCGGCGGACAGCGACCACGCGGGCGCCGTCACCGCACTGGTCACCGCACTCGCGGGCTCCGGCAAACCCCTGCTGCACACCAGCGGTTCCAGCATCGTCGGCGAGGCCACCGCCGGCGAACCGCAGGAGGAGGTCTACACCGAAGCCGACGTGGCCGAAGGCGCCGGGTGGCAGCCGGCACCGGACAAGGCGGCCCGGGTGGCGATCGACCGCGCGGTCCTCGCCGCCGCGAACCGCGGCGTGCGGTCGGTCGTCCTGTGCAACTCCATGATCTACGGGACCGGCCTGGGACTGAGCGCCGACAGCGTCCAGATCCCGCGTCTGGTCGCCACCAGCCGCCGGACGGGCGTCGTCCGCCACATCGGCCCCGGCGCGAATATCTGGTCCAACGTGCACCTGGCGGATGTCTGCGATCTCTACTTCCGCGCGCTGGACGGTGCCGCTCCCGGCTCGTTCTACTTCGTGGAGAACGGGGAGGCCAGCTTCCGCGAGATCACCGAAACCATCGCCGGTGCCCTCGGACTCCCCGGGCCCGAGCCCCTCGACATCGAGTCGGCCATCGCGGAATGGGGCTACGAGCCCGCCGTCTACGCGCTGGGGTCCAACAGCCGGGTCCGCGGGGTGGCGCCCCGTGCGGAGCTCGACTGGCGGCCACGGCACACGTCGGTCACCGAGTGGATCACGGAGTCGCTGGCCTGACACGCCGCTGCCCGGGACGATTCGCGGGCAGCCGAGTCCTTTTCGCGTGTGGCGGAGGTCTACCTGTCGAGAGCGCCCGCCGGGCGCTCTCGACAGGCCGAAAACGCAGCGCGTTCCTGTCCGGTGAACGCGAGATCCACAGGCTCGCCGAAGCCGTGCGCGCAGCCGGTTCGCTGTTGTCGTGAAGCGTGCCCGGGTTTAGCTTGCGGCAATGGGGATACGTGCGGTGGTGTTCGACATCGGCGGGGTACTGGAGATCACCCAGGAGATGACCTTCACCTGGAACTGGGAGTCGAAGCTGGGGCTTTCCCCGGGAGAGATCGGGCGGCGTCTGGCCGACGTGTGGGCCGGGGGTTCGGTCGGCAGTGTCTCCGAAGACCACGTTCATCGTTCGATCGGAGACCGGCTGGATCTCTCCGGTGCGGAAGTCGAGCTGATGATGTCGCAGATGTGGAGTGAATATCTCGGTATCGGGAACGACGAGCTGATCGAGTACCTGCGGGGGCTGAGGCCCCGGTATCGGACCGGCATCCTCAGCAACAGCTTCGTCGGTGCGCGCGAGCGTGAGCAGGAGGCTTACGATTTTCCCGCGCTCGTGGACGACCTCGTCTATTCGCACGAGGTTGGGATGAACAAGCCCGATCCGCGGATCTACCAGCTGACCTGTACCCGGCTCGGTGTCGCTCCCGAGGAGACGATCTTCCTCGACGATCTCGAGGTCAACGTCACCGGAGCCCGCGAGGCCGGCCTCCACGCCGTGCTGTACCGGAACAATTCACAGGCAGTAGCCGAACTTGAGGCGACGATTTCGGCACAGGTGACCTAGCCGCTTCATTGGCGCGACACTCTTGGTCGTTTCCGCTGGTCAGCGCGAATGCGGCCCGGCTTCGACCGCTCTTGGCCGTCACGTGCCATGGCCCGCCGGCGCGGTGCCGGCGGGCCATGGAAGCGCGAGGTAACGCGCCCGAGCGGCGCGCTGACCGCGTTCCAGCAGCTCAGCGCGCCACCTCGGATCACACGTCGTAGTACAGCGCGAACTCGTACGGGTGCGGGCGCAGCCGCAGCGGGTCGATCTCGGTCTCCCGCTTGAGCGAGATCCACGTCTCGATCAGGTCGGGCGTGAACACGCCGCCCTCGGTCAGGAAGTCGTGGTCGGCCTCCAGGTTGTTCAGCACCTCGTCGAGGCTGGCCGGGACCTGCTTGACGTCCTTGGCCTCCTCCGGCGGCAGCTCGTAGAGGTCCTTGTCGATCGGCTCCGGCGGCTCGATCTTGTTCTTGATGCCGTCCAGGCCGGCCATCATCATCGCGGCGAACGCGAGGTACGGGTTGCCGGACGAGTCCGGGCACCGGAACTCGATGCGCTTGGCCTTGGCGTTGGACCCGGTGATCGGGATCCGGACGCAGGCCGAGCGGTTGCGCTGCGAGTACACCAGGCTCACCGGCGCCTCGTAGCCCGGCACCAGACGGTGGTAGGAGTTCACCGTCGGGTTGGTGAACGCCAGCAGGGACGGGGCGTGGGCCAGGATGCCGCCGATGTAGTGGCGGGCCATGTCCGACAGGCCGGCGTAACCGGACTCGTCGTAGAACAGCGGCTGGCCGTCCTTCCACAGCGACTGGTGGCAGTGCATGCCCGAACCGTTGTCGCCGAACAGCGGCTTCGGCATGAAGGTCGCGGTCTTGCCGGCGTTCCACGCGGTGTTCTTCACGATGTACTTGAACAGCTGCAGGTCGTCGGCGGCGTGCAGCAGCGTGTTGAACCGGTAGTTGATCTCGGCCTGGCCTGCGGTGCCCACCTCGTGGTGCGCGCGCTCCAGCTCGAAACCGGAGTTGATCAGCCGCTGGCTGATCTCGTCACGCAGGTCGGCGAAGTGGTCGACCGGCGGGACGGGGAAGTAGCCGCCCTTGAAGGGGGTCTTGTACCCGCGGTTGCCGCCCTCTTCCTCGCGGCCGGTGTTCCACCAGCCCTCGACGGAGTCGATCTCGTGGAACGAGGCGTTCTCCGAGGACGAGAAGCGAATGGAGTCGAAGACGTAGAACTCGGCCTCCGGGCCGAAGTACACGGTGTCCGCCACGCCCGACTCGGCGATGTACTGCTCGGCCTTGCGCGCGATGTTGCGCGGGTCCCGGCTGTACGCCTCACGGGTGAACGGGTCGTGCACGAAGAAGTTGAGGGAGAGGGTCTTCTCCTTGCGGAACGGGTCGATCCGCGCCGTCTCCGGGTCGGGCAGCAGCAGCATGTCGGACTCGTGGATCGACTGGAAGCCGCGCACCGAGGAACCGTCGAAGGCCAGGCCCTCCTCGAACGCGTCGGCGTCGAAAGCCTTCGCGGGGACGGTGAAGTGCTGCATCACACCCGGCAGATCACAGAACCTGACGTCTACGAACTGCACGTTCTCATCGGCGATGAGACGCTGGATATCGTCTGGAGTAGTGGTCACCCTCTGTAACTCCTTCATACGCATTGCCGGGGGCAGTACTCTCTTCGGCTCACGCTAGGAGAACGGTGTTGCCCGACCGTCACCCGTATGTTTCGCGGATGTTAACGGGTGTCCCGGCGGACCGGGCGGCAGTGGCGCACGCCACCGGCCTACCCTGGTCGGGTGGCGAGATGGACCGGTGAATGGTTGTCCGCACCCCGGCCGGGCGCGGACGCCGAGGACCCTCCGCGCTGGCGCGGGGAACGGCTCGGGCTCCCCGAGCAGGGGGCCGGTTCGGTCGCCGGCGGTGGCTCCCGCCTGCTCGGGCTGGTGATCGACCTGATCGTCGCGTCCCTGCTGACGTCCCTGTTCATCCGGCCGGACCTGCAGGACACGGCCACGATGCAGTCCTACAACCTGTGGTCGATCGGGGTGTGGGCGGTCGTCACGGTCGTGCCGGCGTCGTTCTTCGGCTTCACCCCGGGCATGTTCGCGACCGGGATCCGCGTCGCCCGGCTGGACGGCGCCCAGATGGTCGGCGTGCCCCGGGCGATCGTCCGCGCGGCGCTCACCTTCGTGATCATCCCTGCCGCGATCCGCAACGCCGACGGCCGCAGCTGGCTCGACCGGCTCACCGGAACGGTGGTCGTCCGGATGCGCTGACATGAGGAAGGCCCCGGCCGGCGGGCCGGGGCCTTCCTCGTGTCAGCGGTCAGCGGCGCTTGATGACGCGCTGCACGCTGCGCATCTTCGCGCCCTGCGGGATCGGGCCCTTCGGCATCGCCGCCCCACCGCGGTTGCCGAGCGCGGCGAGCTTGGCCTCCAGTGCGTCCACCTGGGGGGGACGCAGGTTGCGCGGCAGCTTCATCATGTGCGCGGACAGGCGCCGCAGCGGGACCTGGCCCTCGTCGTTGCCGACCACGACTTCGTAGATCGGGGTGTCGCCGACCAGCCGGGCCACGCGCTTCTTCTCCTGCGTGAGCAGGTTCCGCACGCGGTGCGGGGCGCCCTCACCGACGAGCACGACGCCCGGCCCGCCGAGCACGCGGTGCACGGCGTCGAGCTGCGTGGTGGCGGCCACCGTCTGGGTCACCTTCCAGCGGCCGCGCAGGTTGTCCAGCGCCCAGCCCGCGGCTCCGGGCTGGCCCTCGGCCTTGCCGAAGACGGTGCGCTGGACCCGGCGGCCGAAGATGATCAACGCGGCCATCACGCCGAGGACGATGCCCAGCGGCAGCAGGACCCACAGCATCTTCAGAAGCAGCCCGGCCACGACGAACACGGCCACCACGACCAGGAACGCGCCGAGCAACCAGGGGATCAGCGCCTTGTCCTCCCGGCGCTGCATCTTGAACGCTTCCCAGATCTGGCCGCGCTTGGCCTTGCTCTCGGCGCGCCGTTCCGCCTTGGCCTGCTTGGCAGCCTCTTTGTCCTGCTTTCCCGCCATATGAACCAGGATACGGCCGGGCGGGGCGGCGCGATCCTGTCGGTCCCCTCTGCGAGGATGCCGGGGTGGGTAGCGCACGTGTGACGAAGTCCCCGACGGGCCTGTTGGACGGGCTGGACCCCGAGCAGCGTGCCGCCGCCGCAGCCCCCCGCGGACCGGTCTGCGTCCTGGCCGGCGCCGGCACCGGCAAGACCCGCACCATCACCCACCGCATCGCGCACCTGATCGCGACCGGGCACGTCGCCGCGAGTCAGGTGCTCGCGGTCACCTTCACCGCGCGCGCTGCGGGGGAGATGCGGACCCGGCTGCGGGCGCTGGGGGTCGACGGCGCGCAGGCCTTGACGTTCCACGCGGCCGCCCGACGTCAACTGCGCTACTTCTGGCCGCGGGTGGTGGGCGACCGGATGTGGGACCTGCTCGACGGCAAGCTGCGGCTGGTCGCCCAGGCGGCGCAGCGCTCGCGGATCAGCAGCGACACCGAGGTCCTGCGGGACCTCGCGAACGAGATCGAGTGGGCGAAGGCGTCGCTGATCAGCCCGGACGACTACCCTGCGCAGGCCGCCCGCCTGCAGCGGGACACCCCCGTGCAGGCCGCGCAGGTCGCCGAGGTCTACCGGAAGTACGAAGAGGTCAAGAACGCGGCCCGCGTGCTCGACTTCGACGACCTGCTGCTGCACACCACGGCCGCGCTGGAGGAGAACGCCGACGTCGCGCGTGAGTTCCGCGACCGGTACCGGTGCTTCGTGGTCGACGAGTACCAGGACGTCACGCCGCTGCAGCAGCGGCTGCTCGACGCGTGGCTCGGAGGCCGTGACGACATCACGGTCGTCGGCGACGCGAACCAGACCATCTACTCCTTCGGCGGCGCCTCGCCACGGCCGCTGCTCGACTTCACCCGCCGGTTCCCGGAGGCGACGGTGGTCCGGCTGGAGCGGGACTACCGCTCCACACCGCAGGTCGTCGCACTCGCCAACAAGGTGATCGGTGCCGCGCGCGGCCGTCCGGCGGGCTCCCGGCTGACGTTGATCGGGCAACGGCCGGACGGTCCGGAGCCGCGGTTCGCGGAGTTCGACGACGAGCCGACGGAGGCCGGTGCGGTCGCCGGGCGGGTGCGGCAGCTGCTCGACTCGGGGGTGCCGGCGAGCGAGGTCGCGATCCTGTACCGGGTGAACGCGCAGTCGGAGGTCTACGAGCAGGCGCTGACGGACCTGCGGATCCCGTACCTGGTCCGTGGCGGGGAGCGGTTCTTCGAGCGCCGCGAGATCCGGCAGGCGATGGTGGCCTTGCGCACGGCCGCGGGCGACCCGCCACCGGGGGAGCTGGTGCCGGCGGTCCGCACGGTGCTGTCGCGGGTCGGGCTCACCGAACAGCCGCCGGCGGGCGGGACGGCGAAGGAGCGGTGGGACGCGCTGCTGGCGCTGGTCGAACTGGCGGAGGAGCTGGTGTCGACGGTCGAGGACGTGTCGCTGGGCCGCTATGTCGCGGAGCTGGAGCAGCGCGCGGCGGCGCAGCACCCGCCGACCGTCGAGGGGGTGACGCTCGCGTCGCTGCACGCGGCGAAGGGCCTGGAGTGGGATGCGGTGTTCCTGGTCGGGCTGGCCGAGGGCACGGTGCCGATCCAGCGCGCGGACGGTGACGACGCGGCGATCGAGGAGGAGCGGCGGCTGTTCTACGTCGGGGTGACGCGGGCGCGGGAGCACCTGTGGTTGTCGTGGTCGTTGTCGCGGCACCCGGGCGGGCGTCGGCACCGGCGACGGAGCCGGTTCCTGTACGGGCTGGTGCCCGAGGAGCACCCGGCGGCCCGGGTGCCGCGAAGGCAACCGGCCACCCGGACGAAGCCGAGCTGCCGCATGTGCGGCGAGCAGCTCGCGAACACGCTGGAGGTCAAGCTCGGCCGCTGCGCGCGGTGCCCGTCGGACCTGGACGAGGGCCTGCTCGACCGGTTGAAGGAGTGGCGGGCGGAGCGGGCGCGGGAGCTGAAGGTGCCCCCGTTCGTCGTCTTCACGGACGCCACGCTGATCGCGATCGCCGAACAACGCCCCGACGACCCGCGCGGATTGGTCTCGATCTCCGGCATCGGCCCCACCAAGGTCCAACGCTTCGGCGACGAGGTGCTGTCCCTGCTGCGCCGACAGCGCTCCTGATCCTTCCCGGGGTAGCGGTCGTACGGGCCCGATCGGGACTGGCACCTGAGCGGCTCGCGTTGTGGTCCTAGAGCAGCGCGGCCAGCGCGCGGTCCACAGATGGGGCGCGAGACGTGTTCCTGGCAGTGGGTACGCTCGCCGCCACTCGGTGAGTGCTGCGCGGCGCGGTTGCGGTGGTGTGCGCGGTCGCCGTGCTGTGCTCACCGACACAGCCTGCGCGCTCGGTGCGCCGGAGGAGGCACGGGCGGTTTCGCCTACTCGGGCATCGCAGCGGGCGCATGGTTGACCGCGTCCAAGGGCTGCTTCGTGCGGGGGAACCGCTGCTCAACGACGATCTTCGTCGCCGGGGAAAGTTCTGCGGAAAATGAGTTGCCCCAGATCCGGCAGGGGCAATAGCCTGCATGGGCGGGTGAAGAGTGCCCGCGAAGCGACCGCCCATTGCCCACCGGCGATGAGCGAAGGATGAGAGGAGGTGCTGGGACGTGAAGATCTCGACCACGGTCACGAACCCTGGCGCCGCTCTGCCCTTTGCCCGCTCGGTGATGGCGTGCGGGAACGGCTGGGGCGCTGGCATGGCCGGCGTCGAAGTGCCGGTTCTCGCCCGGCCGCGTGACCGTTTCGACGGGACCGGTGTGTCCGCCGGCAAGCCGGTGTACGTCCCGACCGTCAAGCAGACCCGACTCCACGTTCCGCTGGCTCCGCCGGAGCTCAGACTCTGACCCCCCGTCAGGGAGACAGGCTCACGAGGGCCGCGGAACCGAGTTTCGGATCCGCGGCCCTCGTGTTTTTGTACCACCTCAAAACCGTTACTACACAAAGGAGAACGGGATGTCATCGGCAATCGCCTTCGCGTCAGAGAAGGCGTTAACCGACGAACTCACCCTTCCGGGATCCGGGATCGGTGAGCTTTTCGACGCCGTGGCCTTGCCTGATGCGGACCTGCCCTGCCGGTCGGGTGACGCCGACCTGTGGTTCGCGGAGTCACCGGCGGATCTGGAGCTGGCCAAAAGCCGGTGCGCCGACTGCCCGATCCGGAGTGCGTGCCTGTCCGGCGCGCTCGCCCGGCGGGAGCCCTGGGGGGTTTGGGGAGGCGAGATCTTCGAGCGCGGTGTCGTGGTCGCCCGTAAGCGGCCGCGCGGTCGTCCTCGTAAGAACCCGGTGGAAACGCCCGTCGCGGAGAAGCGCGTCGAGCGCGTCAACCGCATTGACCAGCAGAGCGCAGCCGCATGAGTACTGAAGCCCCATTCGTCCTCACGAGCTGGACGAAGCATCCGAGCACGCCCCGCCCCCGCGCCGGGGTCGCGCGCATGACCAAGGAGATGACCCGAATGTTGCTCAATGAAGAACTGGCGAGAGCGCGAATACAGGACCTGCACCTCGACGTCCGCCCGCGGCCGATGCGCAACAACCCACGCGCTGCACGCCGCTGGGACCGAGTAGCACGCTGGGCATCCCGGCGCGCAGGACGGTACCGCGCCTAGCGATTCCCACGCCCGGCAGCGTGCGGAGGTGGAGGAACCTCCGCACGCTGCCGGGCTCCCCGCGTTGGTGCGTTCCCGTCCTCGACCTCGGCCCGGGACGGGGATGTTGCTTCCGGCCGTCACCGCGATTGCGGGGCGGTGCAGCGCTGCCCGCCCACGAAGTTCACCTCCGGCGCGCGATTGAGTAGGCATATAGCGTGCGCGCAGCATGCAGCAGGTGGTTCTCGAGTACTTCGAGTCCGTCCGCGCGTCATGGACGAGCGGGCCACCGTCATCGTGGCTGGCTTCGGATCACGCGCGGGCCTGTTCGACGCGCTCGGTATGGACCTGCTCCACCGCGTCGGCTTCACCGACATGGTCACCGCCATCCTGCAACCCGACGCCCCGGCGTGGACTCCGTGACGGGACCGTCGGCAAGGTGCACATGTACGCCGCGCACCGGGACGTGCTGCGTGCCTTGTTCTCCATCCCACAACTCGACGCCGAAGCCGTCGGCGGCACACTCCGCCGCCTGAAAGGCGGCCGTGCCCAGGGCATGAACGACCTAGCCCGACGGCTCCACGACCAGGGCGCGCTCCGCGACGAGGGCACCATCGAGCAGACTGCTCACCTGCTCTGGCTCGACACCACCTTCGAGGCCTTCGACCTACTGTTCACCGGACGATCCCTATCGGCCGACACCGTCGCCACCCTGCTGATCGACGCTTCCGAACACGCCCTGTGCCGCCCGCGTAACCGCGAACCTTCAAGGCACCCCCAATCACGGCCACATCCCGAGACCACAGCCAGGAAAACCACTGTCCGCGGATGTGTCAGGTCTCCTGTCCGCCACCAAGGAATCCTATGTCCACTCACAGGGCCCGCCGTAGGTGTTGAATGGCCCGTATGGGCGCACACACGCACGACGACATCGATTGGACCGAGCGAATTCCGGCCTTGCGCCATGCCGACGACCTCCACGCACCGGTTTACGCGGAGGTCGCGGCCCGCCTGGTCGAGCAGCTCGATGACCAGCCGGTCGTCGTTGATGCCGGCAGCGGAGCGGGCGGCATGAGTGCCGCGTTCGCCGCGGAGCTCGCGCGCCGCGGTGGCGGAACGCTCGTTCTGGTCGACGCAGTACCCGCTTTGCTCGACGTCGCCGAGACCGTTGCCGAGGCGGCCGTCGAACGTCTCCGAGTGAATCCGGATTTGTCGACGCCGTCGAACAACTCGCCGGGGACGTCCCAAGACGGTCGTGCCGGCACGGTTCCGGACGTGCCCGCCCGGGAACGTACTGGGACCGAGCACGCACGAGCTGGGCTTGACGGCGCCGTCGTGGCCGCGACGGTGGGGCGTGCTCACCCCGGGGTCGACGCTGTCTCCGCTGCCGCGCTCACCGGCCAGGTTCGGATCCAGCGCGTGCACGCCGATGTCGCGTCGACCGGCCTCGGTCGGCTCGTCCCGGCCGCGGATCTGGTCTGGGCCGCTGCGATGGTGCATCACCTCCCTGATCAACAAGCCGGCGTGTCCGGCCTCGCCACTGCGCTCAAACCGGGTGGCATGCTCGCCCTGGTCGAGGGCAGCCCACCCACCTATTGCCTGCCCTGGGATCTCGGGATCGGAGAACCGGGGCTCGAGCGTCGCCTGTTGGCGGCTCGTGATCGTTGGTTCGGACAGATGCGTGCCGGCATGCCGGGTGCGGTCGGAATGCCCTACGGCTGGAACATCGCCCTGGCCAAGGCGGGGCTGGAACGCGTCGGCTCGTTCAGCCACCTCATCGACCGGCCCGCGCCGCCGGACGAGACGGTCCGGAACTACGTGCTCGAACACATCGAATGGCTGGGTTCAGCCGGTGACGATCTCGTGACACAGGAAGATCGGGACGTCCTGCGTCGTCTTCTCGACCCCGCCGGGCCGCATTACCTGGGCAAGCGGGACGATCTCTACGTGCTCGGTACGCAGACGGTCCACTTCGGATTCCGGCCATGACCGAGCCCGTGGTCTGCTCGCGATGCGGGATTTCACGCAAAGCAGATGCGGATCCCCTCGATGCCTTGGCCTGGGTCAGCGACCGGGACGGAGGTGCCCTGCGCTGGCTTTGCCCGCGTTGCGCACGTGAACATGTGCGGGACATCGAGGGAAAGCTGCCGTCCGAGTACTGGTGAGCACCGCTCATGCCGCCACCTCCCGCAGCGCCTGAACCCTTGGCCTCCGGCGACGAGCCGCCGCTCCGAAGGCGCTGGTGAGCTCCCGGGCCACCGCCGTCGCATCTCCGCGCAGCCGATTGGCAGGGGTGCGGACGAGGACCACCCCTGCGCCGGTGAGCGGCAGGTGGCTCGCGACGGAATGGTCCGAACGAGGCGCGGCCTGATCGAGGAGCCAGCCCATCGCAATTTCGTCCCACCAGGCGTCGACCAGACCCAACCGCCCTCCCGCCGAGTCGCACACGGTCACGTTCCAGATCGGCGGTGGCAGTGGTACACCACCGAGCAGTTCCCGTGCCACACCTTGCTGGTAGGTGTCGCGGAGGGAGCCGAGCGTGAGCAGTGTCCGGCGTACGGCTGATGATCCTCGTTGATTGCCGGCGTCGAGCTCGTTGCGCAACTGCTCCGCGGTGCACAGGCCGTAGTAGACCGGCAGGGTGAGCAGGCGCCGCAACCTGTCCGGATCGGTTTCGTGACGAGCCAGGTCGATGGTGGCCCGGGCCGGCGGGGCGAACGGAATGCCGTCCACCAGGACCGGATCGGGCACGCGTGAAGTGCGGTCGAGCCAGGTGAACTCGTGTGAGGCGAGGCGCCTGCCGATCGGGATCAGCACGTGGACGCGCCGGGACGGTGACAGCGGAATCCCCTGTGCCTGCAAGGCGTCCGTGCCGCTGACGACCGCATCGGGACCGGCGTGGTAGACGGCCGCGCGCAACTGCTGATCCCGGCTCGGCTCTCGGTTGCTGAGCAGGATCACTCCCGGCAGAAGACGCCGCCAGGGGCCGCCGGGTCGGCACCGGGATGAGATGGCGTGCTGGCTCAGCCCCGCCCGGCGCAGATGGGTGCTGGTGGTGACTCCATCCCTGTGCGCCGGTTCTCCCGTTGCGGGAGCACTGATGGTTTCGGTCATGACCACAGCCTGACGCGGTGCCGTAATCCCCGGAAGACACAGCGCAAAACTGTGGACAACTTCGTGGTATGACTGGCGATCTCGTGCGGTTGTCGCCGAAATTGTGGACAACTACCCGCGTGCAGCCCCGCTTTGATTGCGTCGTCCGTTCTTTCCGGCATGCTTGCAGTCGGCGGTGACGGCGAGTGCGGGCGTGGACCGGCGGGCGGCGGAATCGAGAGGAGGAGCGACTTCTGGCGAACCTGCGCGATGTGAGAGCGGGTGGCAGTGGCAACACAGGTGCTGGGTAGCGAGTGATCAGGTGGTGCTCATGAGGTAGCAAGCGCAGGTCGTGGCCGGCCGAATTGTGTGGCGGCGCACGTGGCGGGGAGACGGACGAGGAACGACAGGGCTCACGGGCGTGTGGAGACCCCGATGGCGGTGACAGGCGGAGCGGATGGTTTCCGGCCTATTCGGCGAAACCCGGCTGCCACCGTTCCACGATGCCGCGGGCAGGAATCTCGGCGTCGAGCTGGCAGAGGATCCCCGTCGAACCGGCGGTCACGCGGTGGATCAGGAGATACTCCGGTGGCAGGTTCAAGGACCGGCCGGTGCGGAAATCGCGGCCGCGGGTATCGCCGACGCGCATCGCTTGGCGTTGCATCCAGCGACGCGTGAAGTGAAAGCGTTCGGTCGCGAGTGGCTCGGTGAACGGTGCCAGGTAGGAGAGCACGTCGTCGGCGTCGAGTTCGGTGCCGGGACGGATGAAACCGGACGAGCGGAGCAGCTCCATGAGCTCGTCCGAGCGGTGGTCCAGAGCGAGACGGGTCATCTCGCCCAGCTGACGGGGGATGCCCTGCGGCAGGCGGGCCACGGCTCCGAAGTCGATCACGGCCAGGCGGCCGTCGTCGAGCAGCATGAAGTTACCGGGGTGCGGGTCCGAGTGCAGGAGCTTCGCTCGCGCCGGTGACGAGAAGTGGAACTCGGCCAGCAGCGCGCCGACGTGGTTGCGGGTTTCGGCGTCGGCACCGGCGATGATCTTGGCAAGGGGGGTGCCGTCGATCCACTCGGAGACGAGCACCTTCGGGGCGCTGGCGACGACCTTCGGTACCAGGACGTTCTCGTCGCCGTCGAAAGCCTTCGCGAACTCGCGCTGGCTGTCGGCCTCGCCGCGGTAGTCGAGTTCTTCGTCCATGCGCGCGGACAGTTCGGCCAGCAGCGGCTTGACCTCCGTGCCCGGCAGCAACGCCTGGAACAGCCTGCTGAACCGCTGCAACTGCCGCAGGTCACTGCGCAGTGCCTCGTCGGCGCCGGGGTACTGCACCTTCACCGCCACGACGCGCCCGTCATGCCACACCGCGCGGTGCACCTGGCCGATGCTGGCCGCCGCGGCGGGTACCTCGTCGAACTCCCGGAACCGCGTCTCCCACGACCGGCCCAGCTGCTCGGCCAGCACTCGGCGCGTCTGCCGGGCGGGCATCGGCGGTGCGGCCGCCTGGAGCCGGGTCAGCGCGTCCCGGTACGGGGCGGCGAACTCGTCCGGCACTGCCGCCTCGAACACGCTCAGTGTCTGGCCGAACTTCATCGCGCCGCCCTTGAGCGTGCCCAGCACCTCGAACAGCTGCTCCGCTGCCTTCGCGGACAGGTTCGCGTTGACTTCCTCCGCGCTCTGACCGGTCAGCCGGCGCCCCCAGCCGCCCACCGCCCGGCCCGCGATGCCCAGGGGCAGACTCGCGAGCTTGGCAGCGCGGGCGGCGGTGCGGCGGGGGATCCCGGGATCGGCACGGTCGTCGGTCGCTTCCGGAAAGTCGGTCACTCCTTCGATTCTGCCTTGTCGACCGTGATCTCCGCAGCCATCGGCGCAGGAGCGGCGCTGACCTGCGGCTCTGGGCGGGCACCGCAGGTGCACACCGGGTTCGGCAACCACGGACGGTGATAGATCGTGTTCTCGTAGGGGTCGACTTCCATGGTCGTGTTCCAGCCCGGCGGCACCCCGTCGGCCGGCCCCAGCGCCCGCAGGACCTGGCCGGCCGCCAGAGCCGCCGTCGCCTGGACTGTCACCAGGTCCGCCGGCTGGCTGCGGCCGGCCAGCTGACCGGCCACGACCGGCCAGCGATCGTCCATCGACCGGCGGATCAGATCCGCACAGCCCAGGCAACTGCTCCTGCCCGGATGGACGAGCGGCCCGACGATCCCGATGCCCTCGCGGACGCGGACGGCCAGGTGCGGCACCTTCTCGTGCATCAGCTGGCGGACCACTTCGGGTGCGGGGACCACGGCATCGGCGAGCACGGCGAGCTCCGGCAACCGCCCGTCACGCAGGCGCCGTGTGACGGTCGCCGGGTTCGCCCGCCGAATCGCGTCGGCGGCAGCCGCGGCACGAGCCCGGCCGATGTCGGCGTCCGTGTAGCCGCTGCCGGTGTCGTGCTCGGTCACCGCGCCCTCGGCCTCGACGCGGACTTGTCCGACCCCTGCCGACGCCAGCAGCACCGCCATCGCGACGGTGAGCCTCCCGGAGCCGAACAGGACGACGGCGCTGTGTCGGCGTCGCGCCACCGTCTCGCCGTGGCCCTGCCGCGCGGACAGCGACCACAGGCCTGCCTCGTTGACCGTGCGGCTGTAGGCGGAAGGCGGCCACGCCTCCTCGACCAGCCCGAGCCGGGTCAGCCGGGTCAGCAGGTCCCTGAGCATCTCGACGTGTTCGCCGTCGACGAGCGCGAGCAGGCTCTCCAGCCGGAGGTTGCCGTCGAGGTGGTGCAGTGCGCGGACCACGTCCGGTGGCAGGCCCTTGCCGAGCATCGCGTGGCGCGGATCGAGCCCGATCTGGAGCTCGCCCGGACCGCGGTCGAAGACCTCGAGACCGGGCCGCAGCCAGGGGCGTTCGGGCAGGAAGACCGGGCGTTGACTGTTCACGGTGTCCGTCATGCAGCACAGGGTGGCGAACCGTCGCTAAGTTTTCGCTAAGTGCGTACCCGAGTTATCCACAGGGTGGCTGAGATGTGGATAACTCGGGCCTTCGGGAAGCTGACCCTCCCAGGTTGTCGGTCCGTGGCTTTACCGTGGACGAGTGGCGAACGCACGGGTGCCTTCTCTGAGGAACCGGGACAACACCGGGCAGTCATCGAACCCGCAGCTCAAGGTGGAAGTACGACGTAGTGCACGACGAAGGCGAACGGTCAGCGCCTACCGGGACGGCGACACCCTCGTGGTGCTCATCCCGGCGAGCATGAGCCGAGCCGAGGAGAAACACTGGGTGGCCGAGATGGAGCGCAAGCTCCAGCGCACGGAGACCCGGCGGGCGTCTCCGGCGCGCGAATCGGACGCGGCGTTGCTCGCGCGCTGTGCCCAGCTGTCGGCGCGATACCTCGGCCGGCAGGCACTGCCCGCGAGTGTCCGCTGGGTGCCGCCCATGCGCACCCGGTGGGCGTCCTGCACACCTGCCGATCGGACCATCCGGGTGAGCGATCGGCTGCAGAACGTGCCCGCGTGGGTGCTCGACTACGTGCTGGTGCACGAGCTGGCACACCTGCGGGTGGCGGCTCACAACGCGGAGTTCTGGGAGCTGGTGCGGCGGTACCCGAAGACCGAGCGGGCCATCGGCTACCTCGAGGGGCTCTCCACGGCCGCGGGATGGGGGATCAGCGAACTGGACGAGGAGTGAGCAGGTCACGCGGGCTGGGTGGGTCCGCCGAGCAGGTGCGGCGGGCGTGGGTGGGTGTCCGGGTGGGGGGGCGGCAGCGTTCTCGGAGCGGGCGGGGGGCCCTTGGGGGAGCCGTCACCAGGTGCGGCGGGCGAGTTTCCGCGCCACTGGGACGGGCGGGAGGGCCTGCGGCGTGCTTCGGTCCCAGGGCGAATGCCGAGGTGAGTGGCGCGATACCGGCCTGGGGCGCCTCGGGTTGCTCAGCCGGCCGGAGAACGGCTGGTGAAACGCCCAGGCCGGTGCTGGGCGGCCTGGGCTGGGCGGTCGGTGCCCGGGCCTGTGCTCGGCCGCCTGTGCTGCCACAGCTCGTCTGCACAGCCTGTCTGGGCCGCTGTGCGGGGTGTGTGCGGTCGCCGCCGCCGGGGCGGATCAGCTACAGCTGCGGGAAGGGTGTCACGAAGAAGCTGCCGGAAGGCTTCGCGAGGAGGAGCCGCGCGAAGGGTGCAACAGCCGTTTGGTGGCGGCGCGCCTGGTCCGGACTGGTGGGTGCCGAAACACCGCCATCGCGGGCGGGTGCACGCCCGCTGCTGGTCGGACGGGCGCGGCGGACAGCGGTGGCGAAGCCGGCGGGCAGTCCCGCGGGTCGAGGTGCCTGAGGTCAGCAGCATCGATGGCCTCGGACGGGAAAACGTGGCAGGCCGCCACCGTCCACACGGGCGGGCGCTCATGCGGACGGTGGAGCCGCTGCGGCGTCAGTGGCCGGATTCGTCGTCCTCGGGGCTGTCGTCCTCGGCGGCGTCCGGTTTGGTCTCCGGTTTCGTCTCCGGCTTGGTCTTGGCCTCCGGCTTGGTGCGTTCCAGCTCCGCCATCGGGTCCATGTCGTCCAGCTCGCCGGGCTTTCCGAGGCGCTCGGAGAACTCCATGGGGTCGTCGAGGTCCTCGGCGGTCGGCATCAGGTCCGGGTGCGACCACAGGCCGTCCCGCTTGTCGACGCCGTGCTGATCGCCCACGAGCTTCCACAGCGCCGACGCCGCACGCATCCGTCGCGGGCGCAGCTCCAGCCCCACCAGCGTGGCGAACGTCTGCTCGGCCGGACCGCCCGTCGCGCGGCGCCGGCGCAGCGTCTCACGCAGCGCGCCGGCTCCCGGGAGACGATCCCCGACCGCCTCGGCGACCACCACGTCCACCCAGCCCTCCACCAGGGCGAGCAGCGTCTCCAACCGGTTCAGCGCCGCCTGCTGCTCGGGCGTGGTCTGCGGCTCGAGCAGCCCCGACGACAGGGCCTCCTCGATGCTCGCCGGATTGGACGGGTCCACCTGGCCGGCCAGCTGCTCCAGCGCCGACGTGTCCACCTTGATGCCGCGCGCGAACTCCTCCACCGTCGCCAGCAGCCGCTGCCGCAACCACGGCACGTGCGAGAACAACCGCTGGTGCGCGGCCTCCCGCGCGGCCAGGAACACGAGCACCTCGCTGCTCGGCAGCTCCAGGCCCTCGGTGAACTTCTCGATGTTCGCGGGCAGCAGCGCCGAGGTGCCCTCCGGGCCCAGCGGCAGCCCCACCTCCGTCGAGGTCAGCACGTCCGCGGCGAGCTGTGCGAGCGCGTTGCCCAGCTGCGAGCCGAAGGCCATGCCACCCATCTGACCGACCATCGACAGCAGCGGCCCCGCCGCCTGCTTCGCCTCCTCGGGAAGCGCCTCGACCCAGGCACCCGACACCTGCTGGGCCACCGGATCGCACAGACGCTGCCACGTCGGCAGCGTCTTGTGCACCCAGTCGCGCGGCGACCACGCCGTGGTCACGGACGCGCCGGCGGGCAGGATCGTCGCCGCGTCGAGCCACAGCTCCGCGAGGTGACCCGCGTCGCGCACCGCGCTGTCGGCGTCGCCGCTGGAGGCGAAACCCATCGTGCCGCCCGCGCTCCCGCTCAGCTTTTGGAGCGCGATCTGCTTGGCGAGGTCGTAGTTCACCGGACCCGACGAACTGCCTGCCTGACTCAGCATCTGCCCGAGCTGGCTCAACATCTGGCCGAGCTGGTTGAACGCGTCGGCACCGGACTGCTGGCCGCCCTCCGACGGCCCGTTGTCGCCGGGCTTGTCGGGATCCGGGGGCCCGAAGCCGAACGGGAGGTTGCTCATACCCCCACCGTACGCGGCCGGAGCAGCCCCGACCGCGCCAGTGGTGTCCGATTTCGCTCCCCGCGATCATGGCCTGGTGATCGGGCGTCCGGGCCGCTCACCGTACGCTGTGGGCCGTGAGCGAGTCCCGCGACGAAAGCACTGCTCCCGGCGCCGCGACCGGCACCAAGCCCGGCGACGGCGAGGCCCGTGACGCGCACCGCGCCACGCGGCCGCGCGATCGCGCCGGCCTGACCAGACGCGGCTGGACCGTGGTGGCCAGTGGTGCGCTCATTCTGGTGTTCGGGCTCATCGGCGCGTTCGTCCAGGTGCCCTACGTCGCGATCGGCCCCGGCCCCACCTACGACACGCTCGGCCAGGTCAAGGGCGTGCCGGTGGTGGAGATCGACGGGCAGCGGACCTATCCCACCGCGGGCGAGCTGCGCATGACCACCGTGTCGCTCAACGACCAGATCAGCCTCTTCGGTGCCCTCGGGCTGTGGGTCAGCGGCCGGTACGCCCTCGCGCCGCGCGAGGAGTACTTCCGGCCGGGCGAGAGCAACGAGCAGGTCCAGCAGGAAAACGTCCAGCAGTTCCAGGACTCGCAGAGCAACGCCGAGGTCGCCGCGCTGCGCCACCTCGGCTACCCGATCAAGGTGCTCGCCCAGACCATCGTGGAGAACTCCCCGGTCAGCCGGGTCCTCGCGCCCGGCGACCGGCTGCTGTCGGTGAACGGCCGGACCATCAGCACCGAGGACGACGTCACCGCCGCCGTCGCCGACACCGCGCCCGGCCAGACCGTGCCCATCACCTTCCAGCACGGCACCGAGCCGCCGCGGACCGAGCAGATCACGCTGGCCGCGAACCCGGACCCGAGCAAGAAGCAGGGCTTCATGGGCCTGCAGCCCATCGACCGGGCCGACGTGCCGTTCGAGGTGAAGATCTCGCTGCAGGACGTGGGCGGCCCCTCGGCCGGCCTGATGTTCGCGCTGGCGATCGTCGACCGGCTCACGCCGGGCGACATGGTCGCCGGTGAGCACGTGGCGGGCACCGGCGAAATCAGCGAGAAGGGTGCCGTCCGGCCGATCGGCGGGATCTCCTTCAAGCTGGTCGCCGCGCGCGAGGCCGGTGCCACCGCGTTCCTCACGCCCGAGGCCAACTGCGCCGAGGCGGCCGCCGCCGATCCGGACGGGCTCAAGCTGGTCAAGGTGACCAGTCTGGACAGCGCGCTCGCCGCGCTGGACGCGCTCAAGGCCGGGCAGCCGACCCCGTCCTGCTGACCCGCGCCCCGGCGGGCGGGAATTCCGCCGGGACCGGCCTAGCCGGCCGCTGGAGGCGATCAACCGATCGGTCGCCGGTGGACGGGGCTTCGTGACGAGCGCAGCGCTCCTCAGGGGGCCAGCGTGGCGCGGAGCGCGTCCAGGAGGTTCGGCGCCAGGTCCGGGTGCTCGATGACCTGGTCGGCCGGCTCGGCGTCCTCGGCGTCCTCGGTCTTGGCGTAGCCGCGCAGGCGCATGACGCACGCACTGGGCCCGTCCCGCAGCACCGCGGCCACCAGCCGCGCCTCCGTCCTCTCCGGATGGTCCGCCGCGGCCTGGCGCAGCCGGTCCAGGTCGCCGGTGCCGGACAGTTCCGACTCGACGCTCGGCGGCAGCACCACGATCTCCTGGGCCAGCGCGCAGCCCGTCACGGCCTCCGGCCAGGCGATCCGGCCCAGCGCCTCCGCCAGGTCGCCCTCCGGCAGCGGCTCCTGCGCCACCGGAGTCAGCGCGCTCGACGGGTCGAGCTGCCCGGCCAGCTCCGGCTGCTCGCGCAGCAACGAGGCGGTCGGGACCAACGCGAACAGCTGCGGCGCCTGGTCCCACCCGGCGGCGGCCACGAACTCCTCGACCTCACGCGCGAGCGCGGCGACCGCCGGGCGCGCGGCGGGGTTGCTCTCCGATCCCATCTGCTCATCGTGGCAGGTGACCGCCGAAGGCGTCCGATTCGGGCCGGTCGGGGAACCCGGAGCGGGCCTCCTAGAGTTAGGGGTTCAGGGGTGTCGTGCGTGACCGGTGCCCCGCCAGCGGACCACGACAACAGGAGCGTGCGCAGTGGCCAGTCGGCCCCCAGTGAGCCTGCCGAAGCTGTCCCGTCGCAGCCGGGTACTGCTGATCGTCGCCGCGGTGATCGTTCTGGCGCTGCTACTGGGCGCGCGTCTGCTGGACACCTATGTCGACTGGCTGTGGTTCGGCGAGGTGGGCGCCCGTCAGGTGTTCAACACCGTGGTCGTCACCCGCATCGTGTTGTTCTTCGCGATCGGGCTGCTCGTCGGCGGGTCGCTCGCGCTCAGCCTGTGGATCGCCTACCGCACCCGCCCGGTGTTCGTCCCGGTCTCCGGCGCCGATGACCCGCTGTCGCGCTACCGCTCGGCCGTGGTCGGCCGCATCCGGCTGTTCGGCATCGGCATCCCGCTGGTGACCGGTCTGATCGCGGGCGCGACCGGTGAGGGCGACTGGCAGCGCATCCAGCTGTTCCTGCACGGCACGAGCTTCGGCCAGACCGACCCCGAGTTCGGCAACGACCTCGGCTTCTACGCCTTCACGCTGCCGTTCTACCAGTGGCTGCTCGGCTGGCTGTTCGTCGCGGTGACGATCTCGTTCGTCGGCGCGCTCATCGCGCAGTACCTCTTCGGCGGGATCCGGCTCGCCGGCCGTGGCGGGCAGCTCGCCGGTTCGGCCCGGGTCCAGCTCGCGGTCACCGCCGGGCTGTTCGTGCTGCTGAAGGCCGTCGAGTACTTCTTCGACCGCTACAACCTGCTGTTCTCCGACCGCAACGCGCCGCTGTTCTACGGCGCCACGTACACGGATCTGAACGCGGTGCTGCCGGCGAAGCTGATCCTGTTGTGCATTTCCGCGATCTGCGCGGTCGCGTTCTTCGCCGGTGCGTTCCTGCGCAACATCCAGCTGCCCGCGATCGCGCTGGTGCTGCTGATCCTGTCCGGCGTCCTGGTCGGTGTCGCCTGGCCGGCGATCCTCGAGCAGTTCTCGGTCAAGCCTAACGCGAACCAGAAGGAAGCGCTTTCCATCAGCCGCAACATGGCGGCGACGAAGGCGGCGTTCGGGCTGAACAACGTGCAGTACGAGGACTACCCGGGCACCGGGCAGGCGACCGCCGCGGACATCAGCGCGGACACCACCACCGTGCCGAACATCCGCCTGCTCGACCCGAACGTGCTGTCCCCGACCTTCACCCAGCGCGTGGGCCGCGAGAACTTCTACGGTTTCCCGGCGAAGCTGGACATGGACCGCTACTCGATCGACGGCAAGACCCAGGACTACGTGGTCGCCGCCCGTGAGATCAACACCGCGAACCTCACCGGGAACCAGACCAACTGGATCAACAAGCACATGGTCTACACCCACGGCAACGGCTTCGTGGCGGCTCCGGCCAACACGATCGACCGTGCGGTGAGCGGCGCGAACAGCGACGGCGGCTACCCGATCGCGGTCACCAGCGACACCCAGAACCCGACGGGCGCCGGCATCGACCCGGCCAACCCCACCGCGCCCGGCATCGCCGTGCAGCAGCCGCGGATCTACTACGGCGAGCTGACCAACGACTACGCGATCGTCGGTGGCCAGCAGGGCAAGGCGCCCGGCGAGTACGACAGCGCCAGCAGCAGCAATTACCGCTACGACGGCAGCGGTGGTGTCAACCTCGGCAACTGGTTCAACCGGCTGGCCTTCGCGGCGAAGTACGGCGAGCGCAACATCCTCTTCTCCGACGCGATCGGCGACGGCTCGAAGATCATGTACAACCGCGACCCGCGGGACCGGGTCAGCAAGGTCGCGCCGTGGCTGACCGTGGACGGCGACCCGTACCCGGCGGTCGTGGACGGCAAGATCGTCTGGATCGTCGACGGCTACACCACGTTGAACAACTACCCCTACTCGGAGCAGACGCAGCTGGGCGCGGCGACGCAGGACAGCCTCGCGGGTGTCGCCCGGCAGGCCAACAACAACATCAACTACATCCGGAACTCGGTGAAGGCGACCGTCGACGCGTTCAACGGCTCCGTCACCCTGTACTCGGTGGACGACAAGGACCCGGTCCTCAAGGCGTGGGAGCAGGTCTTCCCCGGCGTGGTCCAGCCGAGCAGCGACATCACACCGGATCTGCGCGCGCACTTCCGGTACCCCGAGGACCTCTTCAAGGTCCAGCGGGAGCTCCTGACGAAGTACCACGTCACGGATCCGCAGGAGTTCTACACGACCAACACCTTCTGGAACGTGCCGCAGGACCCGACCCAGGAGGGCGGCACCAACGTGGGCGCCTCCGGCCTGGCCAACCAGCCCGGCTACTACGTCCTCGCCCAGGCGCCCGGCCAGAACGGCACCACGTTCCAGCTGACCAGTCCGCTCACCGCGCTCCAGGTGCAGTACCTGGCCGCCTGGATGACGGTGTCCTCGGATCCGAAGGACTACGGCGCCATCAAGGTGCTCCGGCTGCCGACGACGGCATCCGGCAACAGTCAGGTCGACGGACCCGTCCAGGTGCAGAACAGGTTCCAGAGCGACTCGCGGTTCGCCGAGCAGCGCACCCTGTTCAGCAACCAGAGCGTCACGGTGATCTTCGGCAACCTGATCACCCTGCCGGTGGGCGGCGGGTTCCTCTACGTGGAGCCCGTCTACATCCAGCAACGCAACCAGAACAGCTACCCGCAGCTGGCGCGTGTGCTCGTGTCCTACGGCTCCAAGGTCGGGTTCGCCCCCACCATCGGTGAGGCGCTCAAGCAGGTGTTCGGCGACCAGGCCGGTCAGGCGGCGACCGCGCCGACCCAGCAGAGCCCGACCACCGCCCCGTCGCCGAGCACGCCCCCGTCGACGTCGACAACGCCGCCGGCCGCCGGTGGCGCGAGCAGCAACCCGGCCCTCGACCAGGCCGTCGCCGACATCCAGTCTGCCCTCACCCGGCTGCACCAGGCCCAGCAGAACGGCGACTTCGCCGCCCAGGGGCAGGCGCTCGCCGCGCTCGACGCGGCGACCCGCGCCTACGAGAACGCCAAGGCCGGCCAGACCAGCTCGGCGCCGCCCCAACCGGGTGGCTGACGCGGCCGACCGGGTGCCGGAACCGCTTCCGGCACCCGGTGTGCACGCCCTCGGCACCACCGCGTAAACTGATTCTCACGACGCGGGGTGGAGCAGCTCGGTAGCTCGCTGGGCTCATAACCCAGAGGTCGCAGGTTCAAATCCTGTCCCCGCTACCACGTTCAGGCGCGGATCCCGGCTCGGGGTCCGCGCCTGATGCATGTGTGCGAGTGCCTGCCCGGCGGGCATCGCGGACATCGCCGCCCGGCTCCGGTCCGGGGTCAGGCCGTGAGCGGCGCCGTCGAGCGGCGGACGACGAGTTCCGGTGGCAGGCGCACCGTCGAGGTGTCGACCGGCTCCTCGGACAGTTGTTCCAGCGCGAGGCGTGCCACCCGCCTGCCCAGCTCCGCCGCGGGCAGCCTGATGGTGGTCAGCGGGGGATCGATGTGGTCCGCCAGCGGCGCGTCGTTGTACCCGACGATGGAAATGTCGCGGGGACAGCTCAGGCCGGCCTCGCGCAGAGCGTCCATCGCGCCCACGGCCATCTGGTCGTTGTGGGCGAAGATCGCGGTCGGCCGGTCGCCCCTGGCCGCCAGCAACTCCGCGGTCAGCCGGCGTCCCTCCTCGACGGTCGGGCTGGCGGCCACCAGGCCGGAACCGACCTCGCGGGCGGTTGTCTCGGCGAGCACCGAGTAGAAGCCCGCCGAGCGGCCGCTGAACGACGACACGTCCTCCGGTCCGCGGAGCTGGGCCACGTCCTGATGGCCCAGCTCGACGAGGTGCTGGGTGGCGAGCCGTCCGCCGAGCCGGTCGTCGTGCGTCACCGTCGGGAACTTGCCGCCGTCCACGCTGCGCACGGCGAGGACGACCGGAGTGCTCGCGGCGGCCGCGCGGACGACTTCGAGATCTCCCTGGTGAGCGGCGCTGAGGATGATCGCGTCGACGCGACGGCGCGCGAAGTGCCCCAGGATTTCCTGCATCGTGCGCGAGTCGTCGTGGGTTTCGGCGATGAGGAGCATCAAGCCCTCGTGGCGGATCACGTGCTCGATGGCCCGCAGGATCGGCGGCAGGAACGGGTTGGACACGTCGGCCACGACCATCCCGATCAGGCCGCTGGAACCGGTGCGCAGACTTCGCGCCATCGCGTTCACCTGATAGCCGAGCTCGGCGGAGATCTGCCGGATCCGCTGCCGCGTTTCCTCGCTGACCAGATGGCTTTTCGCCGGGTCGAGGGCGCGTGAGGCGGTCGTCGGATGGACACCGGCCAGTGCGGCCACGTCCTTGAGCGTCGGACCCGCGTCACGCGATCTCATCGCCGCCCCCGCCTGTCGTGCGTCGCGCCGCCGGTCGGCGCCGTCAACCATTCAGTCCACCCATGCTCGCAAACGATAGCAGCGCGTCATCGGATGCGGTACACGTCGGCGGGGAACCGGGCGAAGGCCGCGCGGGCGCGGCACTGCGCGGGTATCCGTGTACCGCCGGCCCGGTGCTGCCCCACCGTGGAGCGGCAATCGTTAGCACTGTCGGACCCGGGTCGTGTTGGTCCCGCGGTGAGCGTGCCGGGGTGCCCGAAACCCGCCTGGCCAGCCGGTTCCGCTGCTGTTCACCTGTGACCCTTGACACCGGCGCCCGGTTCGACCTACCGTCCCTGCTATCGATTGCAGCGAGCGAACGAGAGGTCGGCAGCCACCAGCGTCCGGACCTGGTTCCCTCGGTTTCCGGGACACAACTCCACACCAGGCGCCGATCGAGTACCGCATGTCGAGCTGGACGCCACGGCTCTTTTCTGACTGATGTTGCAAACGATTGCAAGGGCGCAGTCGCAAGGCACGGGAGAAGCAAGTGATCAAGAACAGCCGCACCCTCGGGTTGACCCTCGCGTTCGCAGTGGCAGGTGCGACGCTCGCCGCCTGCGGCGACGCGGGCACCGCCAGCAGCGGCGACCACGCACGCAGCGTTGTCGTCTTCATGCCGCCGGGCTCGGACAACTACCTCGCCGAGTGGCAGCGCGGAGCCCGGGCCGAGGCCCAGAAGCTCGGCATCGACATCAAGATCCTGGAAAACCAGTTCAGCCAGCCCGAGCAGGACACGCAGGTGCAGCAGCAACTGGGCAGCGGCTCGAAGCCCGACGCCTACATCTGGTGGCCGGTGGACAACGCGGCCGGACTCGCCTCGCTCAAGAAGCTGCACGACAGCGACGTCCCGACCTTCCAGACCAACCAGAACCCCGACAGCCGCGGACTCGAATACATCGTGGCCTACGCCGGTGTGGACGACACCCAGAACGGTGACGTGTCCGGCCAGCTGGCCGTCCAGGCCCGCGACAAGCTCAAGGAGTCCGGCGTTCCGCTGCACTCCGCCGGTGGCAACGCCATCGCGGTCACGTTCCCCGCGGGCTACGGCGCCACCGAGGACCGCATGAAGGGCTTCCAGAAGCGCATCGAGGGATCCGGTATCCAGGTCATCGCCGAGGCTCCGGCCGGCTTCGACCAGACGACGGGCTACAAGATCGGCGCCCAGCTGATCGCGGCGAACAAGGCGAAGGGCATCGACATCGTCTACGCCGAGAACGACGCCCTCGCCGACGGCGCCATCCAGGCACTGGAGGAGGCCGGTTACCAGCCCGGCAAGAACGTCGCGGTGGTCGGCGGCAACTGCCACGGTGACTTCAGCAACCTCCAGGCCGGCAAGCAGTTCGGCACCGGTCTCCAGGCCGCGAGCCTGGAGGGGCAGTACACGGTCGACGTGGTGAACACCTACCTGAAGACCAAGCAGGTCAAGGACGGCGAGGCTCGTCCGGAAGCTTCCCCGGACAAGGCTCCGACGGTCGACTCCGTCTCGCGGTACAACTTCATCCCGAACCCGATGGTCCACTCCAACGAAGTGCAGTCCACCAGTCTGTGGGGTCACAAGATGACCGACCTCTGCACGTACTGAGGCCGAACCGGATCGATGCCGTGGCGGTGGCCCGTCCCGTCGACGGGCCACCGCCTCCGGGCGCCCCCCAACGTTCCACACGAGATGCGAGGAATCCGGTGTCTACAGAGCCCTATCTGCGGATGACAGACATCACCAAGAGTTTCGGCGCGGTGCACGCGCTGAAGGGCGTGCACTTCGAGCTCCGCGCCGGCGAGGTGATGGCGCTGGCCGGTGAGAACGGTGCCGGCAAGAGCACCCTGGTGAAGATGCTGTCCGGCATCCACCGGCCGGACAGCGGTGAGATCCGCATCAACGGCGAGCAGGTCGACATCCACTCGTCCCGCCGCTCCGCCGAGGTCGGCGTCGCGGTCGTCCAGCAGGAACTCAGCGTCGTGCCCACGATGACGGTCGCCGAGAACGTGTTCCTCGGCAACGCGGGCAGCGGGCAGAACTGGAGCGGCCGGCGGCTCGCCGCCCGCGCCAGGGAGCACCTGAAGACGGTCGGCCTGGACTACGTCGACCCGCAGGCCCAGGCCGGCACGCTCTCCGTCGCCGAGCAGCAGCTGGTCGAGGTGGCGCGCATGATCGCTCGCGATGCCCGCATCCTGATCCTCGACGAGCCGACGGCAGCGCTGTCCGACACCGAGATCGAGCGGGTCAAGGCCGTCGTGAAGAGCGTGGCCGCCGAAGGCCGGTCGGTCATCTATGTGACCCACCGGCTCGGTGAGATCTTCGAGCTGGCGCACCGGGTCACCGTGTTCCGCAACGGCGAGAGCAGCCCACCGCTCGAGACAGCCGACCTCGACGTCGACGGCCTGATCACCAAGATGCTCGGCCGCCGCCTGGAGAACATGTTCCCCGATCGAGTTGCCGGGCGTACCTTCGGCGCGACCGTCCTGTCCGTATCGCGGATCGCCGCCGCGGGCCTCGCCGAGCCGATCAGCCTCGAGGTGCGCGCGGGGGAGATCGTCGGTCTCGCCGGCCAGGTGGGCAGCGGTGCCACGCCGCTGCTCGAGGCGATCGCGGGCGCGCGGCACAGCGACAGCGGGAGCGTGACGCTGGCCGGCACGCCGGTGAAACCCAGCAACCAGCACGCCGCCATCCGCGCGGGTATCGCCTACTGCTCCGGCGACCGCAAGCGCGACGGGATGTTCGGCATCCGCCCCGTGTCGGAGAACCTGACCTCGGCCTCACTGGCCAAGGTCACGCCGGGCGGATGGCTCAACCGTTCCCGCGAGCGCCGGATGGGCACCGAGATCGCCCAGGCGTTCAGCTTCGACACCAAGCGCCTCAAGGCACTCGCCTCGACGCTCAGCGGCGGCAACCAGCAGAAGATCGTCCTGGGCAAGTGGCTGGGTATCGAACCCCGGGTGCTGCTCATCGACGAGCCGACCCGGGGAGTGGACGTCGGCGCCCGTGCCGAGATCTACCGGCACCTGCGCAAGCTCGCCGACGAGGGCCTGGCCATCCTCTTCGCCTCCTCCGACGCGCAGGAGGTGCTCGGCCTCGCCGACCGGATCGGCTCGCTGTACCGCGGGCGCCTGGTCGCCTTCCGCGACGCCGAGGACGTCGACTACGCCCAGCTCACTGCAGACATCACGCACCCCGCCGGTGCGCGCGAGGAGGTCGCGTCATGACCGTTCCACACGGCAACGCCCATCTGGCCGAGCCGGACACCGAGCCGGCCCCGGTGCCGCCGGGCCCGCCCGGGGCGCGGTCCTCCCGTACCGCCGGGACCGGTGGCGCCAGGGCGCCGCGCTGGGTGCCGAACAAGCGCACCCTGCCGGTCGTGGTCATCGTCGTCATCGCGGTCGCCGTCCTCGTGGCCGGTGCGCTGGCGACCCCGGCCTTCCTCACCACCGAGAACATCCTGAACATCGTCCGGGCGGCCTCGGTCGTCGGCATCGCCGCGCTCGGCATGACCTTCATCACGATGTCCGGCAACTACTTCTCGATGTCGGTCGAGCAGACGGCGGCGTTCACCGCGGTCAGCTTCGCGATGCTGATGAACACCGGCATCGGCTGGCTCCTCAGCGTGGTGTTCGCCCTGCTCCTGGCCGCCGTCGTCGGCATCGCGCAGGGACTGGTGGTGGCCGCCGGAGCGAACCCGATCATCACCACCCTCGGCGCCGGCGCCGCCCTGTTCGGCCTGGCGTCGGTGATGACCGACCAGAAGCAGGTCAACATCCAGGACAACACGGCCCTGTTCATCGGCACCGGCCGGCCGCTCGGTGTGCCCGTCCAGACCTGGGCGCTGATCCTGCTCACCGTCGTCTTCTCGATCGTGCTGATCCGGACCCGGACCGGACGTCAGATGACGCTCGTCGGCGCCAACCGGCACGCCGCGAAGGCCAGCGGCCTCAACGTCAAGCTCGCGTCGCTGACCGCGTTCACGATCTCCGGCGTCGCCGCCGGGCTCGCGGGCGTGTTCGCGGCCGCGCAGACCAGCCGCGGGATCGTCAACCAGTTCCCCGACTTCAACACCGAGGTGATCGCGGCGGTGCTGGTCGGCGGAACCCTGGTGCAGGGCGGACGCGGGTCGATGTGGCAAACCTGTCTCGGCGCGATCTTCATCGCCATGGTGTCCAACTTGCTGGCGCTTCGCGGTTACAGCTTCGGCGTGCGCATCACCGTCGAAGGTCTCGCCGTCGTCATCGCCGTCAGCACCTACGCACTCGCACGGAGGCGGTCGGCATGACCATCCCCAAGAAGATCGACAGTGACCTCGCCGTCCGGCTCGGCGTCGCGGTCATCGTCTTCGCCTACTTCGCGATCACCTTCCCGGTGTTCTCCTCGACCGGCAACATGTTCACCGTCATGGAGGGGTTCGCCTTCCTCGGTCTCATCGCGCTCGGTGTCGGCCTGACGGTCATGGCCGGCGAACTGGACATGTCGATCGCGTCGGTCGCCGCACTCGGTGGCGTGATCGCCGTCAAGCAGGCCGGGCACGGCATCTACGTCGCCGTCCTGTCCGCACTGGCGGTGGGCCTCGTTCTCGGTGTGGCCCAGGGCATCGCGATCTTCTGGCTGAAGATCAACTCGCTGGTCTTCACCATCGGCACGCTCGTCGCCTTCCGCGGCGTCGCCTACCTGTTGTCGGACTCGAAGACGATCATCGTGCCCGACCTGGACATCGCCGACCTGGTGTCGAAGAAGCTGTACATCTTCTCGCCCTTCAGCATCCTCACCATCGTCGTGCTGGTCCTGACCGGCCTGTTCCTCTCCTACACGCGGTGGGGCAAGGAGATCGGGGCCGTCGGTGGCGGCCGGGTGGAGGCACTCGCCGCCGGGATCCCGCTGTGGCGCCCCCTGCTGATCGCGTTCGGCATGTCCGGGGCGATGGGCGCGCTCGTCGGCGCCATGCTCAGCCTCAAATCCGGCTCCGCCTCGCCGACCGAGTTCGCCGATCTGCTGCTTCCCGGGGTGACCGCCGCGCTCATCGGCGGCGTCAGCCTCCGCGGTGGCCGCGGCACCGTCCTCGGTATCGCGGCCGGCACGCTCACCCTGCGTTTCATCGTCAGCGGGCTGAGCATCGAGGGCAGCGCCGTGTACGTCGCGAACTTCGCGATCGGCGTGCTCGTCCTGGTCGTCCTCGCCGTCGAGCTGATCAAGGACTCCGCCGCCACCAAGCGCTGGTTCGCGCGAACGTTCAAGCGCACCAGCACCTCACCGCTTTCCCGGGCCGGTTGAGCCGCCCGCCAACCCCACGACAACGAGAGTGCGAGGACAACGACAGTGAGCGAGTTTCGCAGCGTCGCAGGCAAGAACGCGATCGTCACCGGGTCGTCCCGGGGGATCGGGGAGGGTATCGCCGAGACCCTGGCCGCGGAGGGGGTGAACGTCCTCCTCGCCGACGTGCGGGAGGAGGTGCACGCCACCGCTGAGCGCATCGCCAAGGAGTACCCGGACGTCAAGGTCGCTTCCCGCGTCGTCGACGTCTCGGTCGAGGAACAGGTCGAGGCCGTCGTCGCCGCCGCCGTCGCGGAGTTCGGACGGCTCGACATCATGGCCAACAACGCCGGCATCCACGTCACCCCGGCCGACGTCGTGGACACCGCGATGAGTGACGTCGACAAGCTGCTCGCCGTCAACTACAAGGGCATCTTCCACGGCTGCAAGCACGCCGGCCGGCAGATGATCGCCCAGGGGCAGGGCGGCAGCATCGTGAACACCGGGTCCTACTTCGGCAAGGTCGGCCACCCGGGCTCCGCCGCCTACGGCGCCAGCAAGAACGCGGTGCACACCCTCACCATGTCGCTCTCCCTCGAACTGGCGAAGCACGGAATCAACGTCAACGCGCTCTGCCCCGGCCTCGCGGCCACGGAGATGCACTGGGCGTTCGTCGAGTCCGACGCGAAGGAACGCGGCATCACCTTCGACGAGATGAAGCAGATCGAGCTCGACACGATCCCGCTCGGCCGCTACGGCTACGGCTCCGACATGGCCGGCGCCATCATGTGGCTCGCCTCGAAGTCCGGTTCCTACGTGACCGGCCAGTGCATCAACGTCAACGGCGGCCTCGATTTCACGTGACCGTCCCGGCCGAGCCCCGCGCATCCCGCCAGTCCCGCTCTGATCCCGAACCGGAGGAATCGATGTCCCGCCTCAACGGCAAGCACGCACTGGTCACCGGCGGCGCACGCGGCATCGGCCGGGCGATCGCCGAACGCTTCATCGCCGAGGGCGCGATCGTCACCATCGCCGACATCCGTGAGCCCGAGGGACAGCGCGCCGCGCAGGACCTCGGGAACGGCGCCCGCTTCAGCCGGATGGATGTCACCGACGCCGACGCCTGGGACCGCGTGGTCGAGGAGGCCTGGGGACGTCAGCCGATCGACGTCCTCGTCAACAACGCCGGCGCGGTGATCAGCTTCGAGCCCCTGCAGAACACCTCGGTGGATCTCTTCCGCCGCGTCGTCGACCTCAACCTCACCAGCTGCTTCCTGGGCATGCGCACCGTCATCCCGCGCATGCTCGAGGCCGGAAGCGGGTCGGTCATCAACGTGTCGTCCATCTCCGGGGTGGTCGGTCACGACGTCGCACCGGCCTACCAGGCGGCCAAGGGCGGCGTCCGCACCCTGACGAAGAACGCGGCCGTCACCTTCGCCACGCGCGGTGTCCGGGTCAACTCGATCCACCCCGGCATCATCGCCACCCCGATGGTGGCCGAGCAGCCCGCCTGGGCGACCGAGGGGTTCGTCGCCGCCACCCCGATGGGCGCCCCCGGCGAGCCCGACGACATCGCGCACGCCGCGGTCTACCTCGCCAGCGAGGAGTCCAAGTTCGTCACCGGCGCCGAGATGTACGTCGACGGAGGTTTCGTCGCCCAGTGACCACTGACACCGTCCGCCGCGGCTGACCGCGGCACCCGTCACCCACCCGCAGCCACCACCGCCGGCGCACCTTGACCCGGCCGCGCGTGCAAACGATTGCAGGAGTACATCGACATGAGAGCCGCCGTCTTCCACGACCGGGACGACATCCGCATCGAGAACGTCCCCGAACCGACCTGCGGACCCCGCGACCTGGTACTGGAGGTGCGGGCGGTCGGCATCTGCGGAACCGACGCGCACGAATACCACAGCGGGCCGCACATGTTCCCCGTCCACGACCAGCACCCGGTCTCCGGCCACATCGGACCGATGATCCCCGGTCACGAGTTCTCCGGTGTCGTCCGCGAGGTGGGCCCGGAGGTCACCGGCTTCGCGGTCGGTGACCTCGTCGTCTCCGGCGCCGGCATCGCCTGTGGCGAGTGCGTCCAGTGCCGCCGCGTGCGCACCAACCTCTGCGAGCGGTACACGACCGTCGGCCTGCAGCGCCACGGCGCGCTCGCCGAATACGTGGCCACCCCGGCGGCGAACTGCCTGCAGGTCGCTCCCTACGGCCTCACCCCGGACGCCGCCGCACTGGCCCAGCCCATGTCGATCGCCGTGCACGCGATGCGCCGCGGGCGGCTGACCGGCGCGGACCACGCCGTGATCGTCGGCGCCGGTGGCATCGGCGCCTTCCTGACCTTCGCGGCGAAGTCGGTCACCGACCACCTGCTGGTGATCGACATCGACGAGCAGCGGCTCAAGATCGCCGACGCGCTGGGCGCCCCGCACGTCCTGCGCACCGGGGATCCGGACGAGGCGCGTGCCGCCGTCGGTGACCTCGGCCTCGACCCGACCGTGGTCTACGAGGTGTCCGGGACCCCGGCCGGGCTGCGGACCGCGCTGTCGATCCTGCCTCGCGGCGGCCGTCTCGTCCTGGTGGGCCTGCAGGGCCGGCCGGTCGAGTGGGACGTCCGGACGCTGAGCCTGATCGAGCACGAGCTCATCGGCACCAACGCGCACGTCTTCGCCACCGACATGCCCACCGCGCTGGAGCTGCTGGCGTCCCGGCCCGACCCGTGGACCGACCTCGCACCGATCGCTCTCTCACTCGACCAGCTCGTCCCGGAAGGTCTGCAACCGCTGGTGGAGCGCCGCAGCACCCGCATCAAGACCCTCATCGACCCGCACGCCACGACAACCCGCGAGACCCGGATGGTGGCCGGAGCATGAGCACCGTAGCGTTCCTCGGCCTCGGCCGAATGGGGCTGCCGATGGCAGCGAACCTCGCGAAGGCCGGTCACCAGCTGTGCGTGTGGAACCGGACCGCCGCCAAGGCCGCCGACTTCGCCCGCGAGAACAACGCGACTGCCGCGGACACGCCCCGCGCCGCGGCCGCCGGCGCCGACTTCGTGATCACCATGCTCGCCGACGACGCCGCCCTTCTCGACGCGCACCGCGGCCCGGACGGCATCCTCGCGGGCCTCCGGCCCGGCGCCATCGCGATCGACATGAGCACCGTCTCGCCCCGCACGGTGCTCGCGCTGCGCGACGAGGTGGCCGCAGCCGGCGCCCACTTCGTGGATGCTCCCGTCTCCGGCAGCACCGCCGCCGCGACCGCGGCCGCACTCACGATCATGGCCGCCGGCGACGAGCACATCGTGGACCGGGCGCGCCCGATCCTGACCGGCATGGGCCGGCTGGTCGTCTACCTGGGGGAGAGCAGCCGGGGCGCGATCATGAAGCTCGCGGTCAACTCCATCGTGCACAGCCTCAACGGTGCGGTCTCGGAGGCGCTCGTGCTCGCCGAGAAGTCCGGCATCCCGCGAACCCAGGCGTACCAGGTGTTCCTCAACAGCGCCGTCGCGGCCCCGTTCGTCCAGTACCGGCAAGCCGCCTACGAACGCCCGGACGAGACGCCGGTCGCGTTCCGGCTGGCCCTGGCCGAGAAGGACCTCCGGCTCGCGCTCGAGGTCGCGGATCACGCCGGTGCGCCGATGCCGCAGGCCGAGACCAACCGGCGGCTGCTGCGGGAGGCCGTGGACGCCGGGTACGCCGACCTGGACGAGTCCGGCCTGGCGGAGTACCTCCGCGGCACGCCCCCGTCCGCCGGCTGACCGAAGCCGGACACCGCACGTCTTCCCACCGGGGAAAGGGGAAACTCATGAAGTCGCTCGTCTACACCGCCCCTGGCGTCGCCGAGGTCCTCGACCGCGACCGACCGGCACCGGGCCCGTCGGAGGTGCTGGTGCAGATGGTCACCGTCGGCATCTGCCACTCCGACTTCGACCTGCTCGCGGGCAACTACGTGCTGCCACTGGAGTTCCCGCTCGTCCCGGGCCACGAGTGGCACGGCCGGGTGGCCGAGATCGGCTCGGCCGTGACCACGTTCGCCGTCGGTGACCGGGTGGTCGGCGAGTGCTCGGTGGCGGCCGACGAGCACTTCGGGTTCACCCACGACGGCGCGCTCGCGGAGTACTTCACCGTGCCCGCCGCCTGGCTGCACCGCATCCCGGACACGATCGATGACACCGTCGCCGCGCTGATCGAGCCGTTCATCGTCGCCTACGGCGCCACCCGGGAGTTCGACGGCGGCGACATCGTGGCGATCCTGGGCGCCGGCCCGATCGGCCTGCTGGCCACGGCGTCGGCGTCCGCGAAGGGCGCCAGGACCATCGTCGTCGAACCCGACGCCGGCCGTCGCGAGCTGGCCAGGACGCTGGGTGCCGAGGACGTCGTGGACCCCCTGGCCGGCGACGCCACCGAGCAGGTGCTCGAGCTGACCGGCGGCCGGGGCGCCACCGGTGTCGTGGAGTGTTCCGGCAACACGGCGGCGCAGGCGAGCGCGCTGACCATGGCCGCCTACCACGCACAGCTCAACTACGTCGGCATCAACGTGGGCGGGATCGCCCAGGCCGAGCTCGGGCTGATCATGGGCAAGGAACTGCGCATCCGTGGCTGCATGGGTTCCTTCGGCACCTCCTGGGACGCCACCATCCGCTTCGTCGAGCGCCTTCCCGTGGACCTCTCCGCGCTGGTGTCGAAGCGGTTCGCGCTCACCGACTCGCTGGCCGCGCTCGAAGCCGCCAAGGACCGCAACAACATCAAGGTCCACATCCACAACCCCGCCGTCTGAAGGATCTCCAGTGACCACGCAAGCACCCCAGCCCCTGCCGGCGCCCGGGCACATGGGCGTCGACTACGAGGAGCGCGTCGACTTCGACCGGCTCCGCCGCTACCGCCTGGACCGCGCGAAAGCCGCGCTGGCGAGCAGCGAGTGCGGTGCGTTCCTGCTCTTCGACTTCTACAACATCCGGTACACCACCCAGACCTGGATCGGTGGCGCCCTGGGCGACAAGATGATCCGGTACGCGTTGCTGGCCCGCGACAAGGACCCGGTCCTGTGGGATTTCGGGTCGGCGGTCAAGCACCACAAGAAGTACTCCCGGTGGGTTCCCGAGGAGAACTACCGCGCCGGGTTCCTCGGCTTCCGAGGCGCCGTCGCACCCTCGGTCGGCCTGATGGCCGAGGCGGTCGCCGAGATCAAGTCGATGCTGGTCGAGGCCGGGGTCGCGGACATGCCGGTGGGGGTGGACATCGTCGAGCCGCCGTTCCTGTTCGAGATGGAACGGCAGGGCCTGCGCGTGGTCGACGCCCAGCAGCTGATGCTGGACGCCCGGTGCATCAAGTCGGCCGACGAGATCATGCTCCTCAACCAGGCCGCCGCGATGGTCGACGGTGTCTACCAGGACATCGTCGAGATGCTCAAGCCCGGCGTGCGGGAGAACCAGATCGTCGCCCACGCGAACAAGCGGCTCTACGAGATGGGATCCGATCAGGTCGAGGCCGTCAACGCGATCTCCGGGGAACGGTGCAACCCGCACCCGCACAACTTCACCGACCGGCTCATCCGGCCCGGCGACCAGGCGTTCTTCGACATCATCCACTCCTACAACGGCTACCGGACCTGCTACTACCGCACCTTCGCGGTCGGCAGCTCCACCCCGGCCCAGCGCGACGCCTACAAGAAGGCCCGGGAGTGGATGGACCGGGGCATCGAGGGCATCCGGGCCGGCGTGGGTACCGACGAGGTAGCGGCCCTGCTGCCCGCGGCCGAGGAGTTCGGCTTCGGCAGCGAGATGGAGGCCTTCGGCCTGCAGTTCGCCCACGGCCTCGGCCTCGGCCTGCACGAGCGGCCCATCATCTCCCGCCTCAACTCGATGAAGGAGCCGGTGGAGCTCCAGGTCGGCATGGTCTTCGCGCTCGAGACCTACTGCCCGGCCACCGACGGCTTCTCCGCCGCCCGGATCGAGGAGGAGATCGTCATCACCGAGGACGGTCCCCAGGTCCTGACCCTGTTCCCCGCCCAGGACCTCGTCGTCACCAACCCGTACTAGGAAGCCCCGGCCGCCCGATCACTCCCGCGCAACACCACAGAAGAGGACAGCTGTGAACGATCTCGACGACATCATCAAGGTGCTCGGACCCATCCCACTGGGGCCCGTCATCGGTGGCAAGCCGGCGGATGGCGACGGCGTCATCGAAGTCACGAACCCCGCAACCGAAGACGTGATCGCGGAGGTGGTGAACGGCACGGTCGCGGACGCCGTCGCCGCCGTGGACGTCGCGCAGGAGGCGATGGGCCGCTGGACGGCCACCAGCCCGCGGTTCCGCAGCGACGTGCTCCGGCGTGCCTTCGACCTGATGACCGAGCGCGCCGAGGCGCTGGCCCGCCTGATCGTGCTGGAGAACGGCAAGTCCCTGCCGGACGCCAGGGCCGAGGTCGCCTACGCGGCCGAGTTCTTCCGCTGGTACTCCGAGGAGGCGGTCCGCCTCTCCGGCGTGGTCGAGCACGCTCCCGCCGGCACCAACAAGATCGTCGTGCTGCGCCAGCCGATCGGGGTGTCGCTGCTGATCACGCCGTGGAACTTCCCCGCCGCCATGGCGACCCGCAAGATCGGCCCGGCCCTCGCCGCCGGCTGTTCGGTCATCCTCAAGCCCGCGTCCGAGACGCCGCTGACCGCGCTGGCGATCGTCGCGATCCTCGCCGAGGCCGGCGTCCCCGACGGTGTGGTCAACATCGTTCCGTCGACGCGGTCCAACGACGTGAGCTCGACGCTGCTGGATCACGACCTGGTCCGCAAGGTCTCCTTCACCGGCTCCACCGAGGTGGGCCGCGTCCTGCTCGGCCACGCGTCGCGGACGGTCGTCTCCGCGTCCATGGAGCTCGGCGGCAACGCACCGTTCCTGGTGCTGCCCGACGCCGACCTCGACGAAGCCGTCGCCGGTGCGCTGGTGGCCAAGCTGCGCAACGGTGGCTCGGCGTGTACCGCCGCGAACCGGTTCATCGTCCACTCCGCCGTCGCCGAGGAGTTCACCCGGCGGTTCGCGGCCGCGGTCGAGCCGCTCGAGGTCGGTCCCGGGCTGGTCGAGAGCACCAAGGTCGGCCCGCTGGTCAACGCGAAGACCCGGGACAAGGTCGCCGAGCTCGTCCAGTCGGCGCTGGACGCCGGGGCGGTACCGGTCGCGGGCGGGTCCGCGCCGGACCGGGTCGGCTACTACTACACGCCAACCGTTCTCGGCGGGGTGCCGCAGGACGCCCACATCCTGTCCCAGGAGATCTTCGGCCCGGTCGCACCCGTGGTCGCCTACGACGACCTCGACGAGGCCGTGGCACTGGCCAACCGCACGGAGTTCGGTCTCGTGTCCTACGTCTACACCCGCGACCTGCGCACCGGGATGCGGGTCGCCGAGCGCCTCGACTCCGGCATGGTCGGGCTGAACCGTCCGGTGGTCTCCGACCCCGCCGCCCCGTTCGGTGGCACGAAGCAGTCGGGTCTCGGTCGCGAGGGCGGCCACGAGGGCATGCTCGAGTTCACCGAGAGCAAGTACGTGGCGGTGGACTGGTGACCACGACCGCACACACATCGGGTCCGCAGCCGGCGATGATCGCCACCTGCTGGACGAGCGCGGGCAACGTCGCGCCCATGGATGCCGACGAGCGCAGCCCGCTGGCGATCGAAGAGCGCGTCCGGGCGGTCGCCGCGGCCGGCTGGGACGGCATCGGCATCGCCCAGGACGATCTGCGTGAAGTGCGGGACACCATCGGGTTCCGCGCGCTGCGTGAGTTGATCGCCGAGGCGGGCATCGCCCAGACCGAGGTCGAGCTCCTGACCGACTGGTGGACCACGGACGCCCGCCGGGCCCGCTCCGACGAGACCCGGCAGCTGCTCCTAGACGCCGCCGAACAGCTCGGTGCCAACCACATCAAGGTCGCGACCACCTACGGTGATCCGGCCGAGGACCTGACGCCGTTCGTGCAGCCGTTGCGCGAGCTGTCCGCGCAGGCGGTCGACCGCGGCACCCGCATCGCCATCGAAGGCATGCCGTTCTCGCTGATCGGCAGCGTCCCGGCCGCGGCCGAGCTGGCCCGCGCGGTCGGGCATCCCGGCTGTGGTGTGATCGTGGACAGCTGGCACGTGTTCCGGGCGGGTACCACCCTGGCCGAGCTCGAAGCCGCACTGACCCCCGACATCCTCTTCGGTGCCGAACTGGACGACGCGGACGCCACGGTGCGGGGCACGCTGTTCGAGGACACCATCCACCACCGCCGGCTGTGCGGCGAAGGGGTCTTCGACCTCGTCGGGCTGGTCGAGACGCTCACCCGCGCCGGCTGGACCGGCGGGTGGGGGGTGGAGATCATCTCGCGCGAGCACCGCGCACTCCCGATCGACGAAGCCCTCACCCGGGCCATCAGCACGGCCCGCCCGATCGTGCAAGCCGGCATCGCCGCCGCACGAGCAGACACCGAGGAGAACTGATGACGTACCACCTCGACGGCAAGGTCGCGTTCGTCACCGGCGGCGGCCGGGGACAGGGCCGCTCACACGCGCTCGCCTTCGCCCGCGCCGGCGCGAAGGTCGCCTTCTGCGACTTCACCGGATCCTTCGACCACACCGCCTACGCGATCAACCGCCCCGGTGACATCGCCGAGACCGAGAAGCTCGTCAACGCCGCGGGCGGCGAGTGCCTCGCGATCGAGGCCGACGTCCGGTCGCTGCCGGAGATGGAGCGGGCCGTCGGCGAGATCGTCGAGCGGTGGGGGCGTCTGGACATCGCCGTCGCCAACGCCGGCATCGACTCCTACACACCCGTCCAGGCCATGACGGCGCAGCAGTGGCAGGACACGATCGACGTCAACCTCACCGGCGTCTTCAACACCATCCGGGCGGTGTCCCCGCAGATGGTCGAGCAGCGCAGCGGGTCCATCGTCGGGATCTCCTCCAGCGTCGGCAAGGTGGGCACCGCCAACAACCCGGCCTACATCGCCTCGAAGTGGGGTGTCATCGGGCTCGTCAAGGCGGCCGCGGTCGACCTCGGCCCGCACTTCGTGCGGGTGAACGCCGTCTGCCCCGGCTACATCAGCACCGAGATGATCAACAACGGCACCCTGCCGCCGATGTTCTTCCCGGACAACCCGGACGCGACCGAGGACGACGTCACGTCGTACGTGAACTGGGCCGTGCACACCATTCCGGCCGGCCGTCTGGACAGCGAAGAGGTGTCCAACGCCGTTCTCTTCCTGTCCTCGGACCAGTCGCGCTACATCAGCGGCTCGACGATCGACGTCAACGCCGGGTGGAGCGCCCGGTTCACCGCCTGACCGCGCGTGGTGCGGTTGCGGTGCCGCCCGCACCGCAACCGCACCACGCGGTCACGCCCGGGCGTCAGGACCGCGCCGTCTCGTGCCCGATCGACGCCAGGAACTCGGGGTTGCGTGCCAGCTCCACCCGGGTGCGCTGGATGTGCAGCGCGAGCACGTTCGACGCGCTGGCGGTGTCGCCGCTGGCGATCGCCTCGATCAGCAGCCGGTGCTCGGTGTTGACCGCCCAGGTGCCGCGATCGCCCATCTGGCGGGCGAATTCGCGCCGGTAGTGCTGGGTGGTGTCCCACAGCCGCTCGACCATGGTCGCCAGGTAGGGAGTCCGGTTGCCGGCGTAGGTCGCCCAGTGCAGTTCGCGGTCGAGCGCCATGAACCGTTCGAGGTCGTCGTTCGTCTCGATCTCCGCCTGGATTTCGCGCATCCGCGCGACCACGGCCGGATCCAGCCGGGGCACGCTGTCCATCAGCAGCAGGGGCTCGATCCGTTCCCGGATCTGGTAGGTGATGGTCAGGTTGTGCAGGTCCATCTGCGTGACCCACGCGCCGGAATTGGCGCGAACCTCGACCAGGCCACGCGACTCCAGGATGCGCAGCGCCTCGCGGACCGGGATCCGGCTGGCGGAGAGCTCCTCGGCCAGCTCGTCCTGCTTGATCCGGGTTCCGGGCGGGAGCTGCCCGGCGAGGATGCGCTCGCGCAGGACCTCGGCGATGCGCTGGCTCGCGACCCGTGCGGCCCCTGTCGCTGTCACGAACACTCCTTCCGGTCAGTCGAAGGCGGAAGGGTTGTGGTCGAAGGCCTTTCCGCCGGGGTAGGAGACCAGCTCGAACTGCATCCCCCACGGGCTGAGAAAGTACACCCAGCGCTGTCCTTCACTCGCGTTCTTGCTCGCGGTCGGCTCACCCATGACCGTCAGGCCGTTCGCGTGCAGGGCCGCCACGGCGGCGTCGAGGTCCTCGACGTAGATCGCGACGTGGTGGCCGCCGATGTCGCTGTTGCGGGGCGGTTCGGTCCGCTGATCGGGTGCCTCGTACTGGAACACCTCGAAGATCGCCTGGCCGCCGAGCCGGTAGAAGTGCAGCCGTCGCATCACCGCCTTCTCGTGCACGCCCAGGTGCACGCTCATCCAGTCGTCGTCGTGCTGGTACGGCCCCAGCCGGTACAGGTACTCGCAGCCCAGGACCTCGGTGAAGAAGGTGTGCGCCTGGTCGAGGTCGGGGACGGTGACGCCGAAGTGGTCGACGCCCCGGACGCCCGGGATTCGCGTGGTGGTCATCGCGCCTCTTCCTTGCAATGGATACATTCCACCCCTTAGGGTAGAGGTATTCCACGGTAGAAGCCAGCGTCAGATCCGATAATGGATCCATTGACGAGATCGGGAGAGGCACCATGACGACGCACACGGACCTGGTCCCCGGCGCACCCTGGGTGGAGCTGTCCACCAGCGCGCGGGACTGGTCGGACGCCGACCCGGACGTGCTTCTGCAGCTGCTCGGGCGCGCGCAGTGGATCCGCTCGTTCGAGGAGTACGTGCTCGAACTCGCCGGGCAGGGCCTCATCCACGGCCCGGCCCACTCCAGCGTGGGCCAGGAGGGCGGCGCCGTCGGCTCGATCCTCCCGCTGCGCTCCGACGACTTCGTCAACGGATCCCACCGCGGCCACCACCAGTTCATCGCCAAGGCGGTCGGCCACGTTCTCCAGCCCAAGCCCGGCGCGCTCCCGGAGATCACGCCCGAGGTGCACGAGGTGTTCCGCCGCACGCTCGCCGAGATCTGCGGTCTCGCCGACGGCTTCTGCCGCGGGCGCGGCGGGTCGATGCACCTGCAGTGGCGCGAAGCGGGCGCGATGGGCACCAACGCCATCGTCGGCGGCGGCGTCCCGCAGGCCGCCGGTTTCGCCTGGAACATGAAACACGCCGGAACGGACGCGGTCTCGGTCACCTACTTCGGCGACGGGGCGGTCAACATCGGTTCGGTCCTGGAGACGTTCAACCTCGCGGCCGCCTGGAAGCTGCCGATCTGCTTCTTCATCGAGAACAACCAGTACGCCGTCTCGACGCCGGTGGCCAAGGCCACCGCGGAGACCCGGCTGTCGGCTCGTGGCCCCGGGTTCGGCATCCCGAGCTGGCGCGTCGACGGCATGGACGCCCTCGCCGTGTACACGGCGATGACCGAAGCGGTCGAGCACATGCGGGCCGGTCACGGCCCGACGATCATCGAGGCCGATCTCTACCGCTACTTCCACCAGAACGGCGCCTTCCCCGGTTCCGCCTTCGGCTACCGCTCCAAGGCCGAGGAGAAGGCGTGGCGGGAGCGCGACGCCATCGACCAGCTGCGTGCCGCCGTGGTCGAGCGGGGCCTGCTCACCGCTGACGCGGTCGACGCGGCGAAAGCCGAGGTGGACGCGGTCATGGCCGGTATCGGTGACGGGCTGCTGGAGCCGGTCGCCGGAGGCAAGCCGGGGCAGCGCCGCATCCGGCCGGAGCTGTGGCCCGACACCAGCTTCGTCGACGTCGGCGTGCGCGGCGACCTCGCCGAGCTGGAGGGACTCCGGTTCGAGGACCAGGACGACTTCACCGGCGAGCTCGGCGAGCGGCGGTTCATCGACGTGGTCAGCGACGTGATGGGCCGGCGGATGGAGACCGACGACCGCATCGTCGTGATGGGCGAGGACGTCGACGGCCTCAAGGGCGGCACCAACGGCGCCACCAAACGCGCCCTCGAACTGTTCCCCGGCCGGGTCCTCGGCACCCCGATCAGTGAAAACGCTTTCGCCGGGCTGGGCGGGGGGATGGCCCTCGACGGCAGGTTCCGGCCGGTCGTGGAGTTCATGTACGCCGACTTCATGTGGGTCGCCGCCGACCAGCTGTTCAACCAGGTCGCCAAGGCCCGCCACATGTTCGGCGGTGAGAGCGCCGTCCCGTTCGTGCTGCGCAGCAAGCTCGCCGCCGGAACCGGCTACGGCTCCCAGCACTCGATGGACCCGGCCGGCATCCTGACCACCGCGCCCGGGCTGCGGGTGGTCGCCCCGTCCACGCCGTTCGACTACGTCGGGCTGATGAACACCGCGCTCGCCTGCGACGACCCGGTGGTCGTGCTCGAGCACGTCGACCTCTACACCACGACGGGTGTCGGCCCGGTCGACGACCTCGACTACCACCTGCCGGTCGGCAAGGCGGCCGTGCGACGGGAGGGCACCGACCTCACGGTCATCTCCTACCTCTCCATGGTGGGGCACTGCCTGGAGGCGCTGGACGAGGTCGGCGAGGTCTCCGCCGATCTGATCGACCTGCGCTGGCTGGACCGCGCTTCCCTGGACTGGGCCACGATCGAGGAGAGCGTGCGGAAGACCAACCGGGTCCTGATCGTCGAGCAGGGAGCGATCGGCACCTCCTACGGCGGCTGGCTGGCCGACGAGATCCAGCGCCGCCTCTTCGACTGGCTGGACGCCCCCGTCGAGCGGGTGACCGGCGGCGAGGCGTCGCCGAGCATCAGCAAGGTGCTCGAGCGCGCCGCGATCGCGAAGACCGACGAGGTCGTCACCGCCCTGCGGCGCATCGCCGCCGAGTGACCCCGCACCAACCGCTACCGATCCAGAGACGAGGACTGTTCCATGGCTGAGCTGTTGCCGGTGCCGGAGGTGGCTGCCGGGGCGACCGAGGTGGTCGTTGCCGAGTGGCTCGTCACGGTGGGGGACGAGTTCGCGGCGGGCGACCTCATCGCCGTCATCGAGACCGAGAAGGCCGTTGTCGAGATGGAGGCGGAGAAGGGCGCGACCCTGCTGCGCACTCTCGTAGCGCCCGGCTCGACCGTCGACGTCGGAGCGCCCATGGCGCTGCTCGGCAGTGCCGACGAGCTCACCACGGACCTCGATGCCGTGCTCGCCGAGCTGGGTGTGACCGCAGCGGGCAGCGCCGAGCCACCCGCCACCGTGCCCGCCACCGAGGCGGCGGCGCCGCCGAGTCCGTCGGCCGGAACCACCGATGGTGCGCGAACCTTCATCAGCCCGATCGCGCGCAAGCTGCTGCGAGAGGCGGGGCTCAGCCCCGACGGCGTCACCGGGACCGGCCCCCACGGCCGCATCCGGCGCCGCGACGTCGAGCACCTCGTCAGCGCCGCGGCCGCAGCGAGCCGGGCCCCAGCCGCACCGACAGCGCCAGCCGCACCGACAGCGCCGTCTGCACCGAGCGCACCGACTGCACCTACTGCCGGGGCCGGGACCGGCTGGACCGACGTCGAGCACACCCGGCTGCGGCGCGCGATCGCCCGGCGGCTCACCCAGAGCAAGCAGGAGATCCCGCACTTCTACGTCAAGCGCACCGCGGTGCTCGACGAGCTGCTCGCGCTCCGTGCCCGGCTCAACGACGCCGCACCCACGAAGATCTCCGTCAACGACTTCCTCATCCGGGCCGTCGCCGTGGCGCACACCCGGGTGCCGGACGCGAACGTGATCTGGACCGACGACGCCCTGCGCCACTTCGACGGCGTGGACATCTCGGTGGCCATCGCCTCCGCGCGGGGCCTGGTCACCCCGGTGCTGCGCGGGGTCGAGAAATCCTCGCTCTCGGCGATCTCCGCGCAGGTCAAGACGTTCGTCGAGCAGGCCGATGCCGGCCGGCTCCAGCAGCAGGACCTCGAGGGCGGCTCGATCAGCATCTCGAATCTCGGCATGTACGGCGTCGAGGAGTTCTCCGCCATCATCAACCCGCCGCAGTCGGCGATCCTCGCCGTCGGTGCCGGCCGCCCCACGCCGGTCGTGGTGGGGGACGAGGTGGCGGTCCGCACGGCCGTGCAGCTCGTGCTGTCGGTCGACCACCGCGCCATTGACGGCGCCCTCGCGGCGCAGTGGATGGACGCCCTCGTCACCGCGATCGAGAACCCGCTGAGCCTGGTCGTCTGACCCGGCCGCGACCCACGACCCCGACAGGCCAGGAGAGATCATGACCCGCGACTTCGACGTCGTCGTCCTCGGCGGCGGCAGCGGTGGCTACGCGACCGCGCTGCGCGCCGCCCAGCTCGGCCGGTCGGTCGCGCTCATCGAGCGCGACCGGCTCGGCGGCACCTGCCTGCACCGCGGCTGTGTGCCGACCAAGGCGCTGCTGCACGCGGCCGAGCTCGCCGACGCCGCGCGCGCCGGTTCCGCGCACGGCGTCCGGACGTCCTTCGAGGGCATCGACATGGCCGGTGTCACCGCGTTCCAGGACGGCGTCGTCGCCCGGCTGTACCGGGGCCTGCAGGGGCTCGTGCAGGCGGGCGGGATCACCCTGGTCCCCGGGGAGGGGAAGCTGGCCGGTCCGACCACAGTGGACGTGGGCGGGGAGCGCTACACCGCCACCGATCTCGTGCTCGCGACCGGTTCCACCGCACGCACCCTGCCCGGTCTGGAGATCGGCGGCCGCGTCATCACCAGCGACGACGCGCTCCGGCTCACCGAGGTCCCCGCCAGCGTCGTCATCATCGGCGGCAGCGTCATCGGCGTCGAGTTCGCGTCCGTGTGGCGGTCCTTCGGCGCCGAGGTCACGATCATCGAGGCACTTCCGTCGCTGGTCCCGCTGGAGGACCCGGCCATCGGCAGGCAGCTCCAGCGCGCGTTCCGCAAGCGTGGCATCGCCTTCCGCACCGGCACCCGCTTCAGCGGCGTCAAGCAGACCGGCGACGGTGTGCTGGTGAGCCTGGAGAACGGCGACACCATCCCCGCCGATCTCGTCCTCGTCGCGGTGGGCCGCGGGCCGGTGTCGGCCGGGCTGGGGTACGAGGAGAACGGCATCGAGCTGGATCGAGGCTGGGTGGTGACCGACGAGCGGCTGCGCACCTCGGTGCCGCACGTGTATGCGGTCGGCGACCTGGTCGCCGGTCTCCAGCTGGCGCACCGGGGCTTCGCGCACGGCATCTTCGTGGCCGAGGAGATCGCCGGACTGAACCCGCCGCCGGTCGAGGACCACACCATCCCGCGCGTCACCTACTGCGAACCCGAAATCGCGTCCGTCGGTCTCACCGAGTCCCAGGCGCGTGAGCGGTTCGGCGAGGTCGAAACCCTCGAGTACGGCCTGACCGGCAACGGCAAGAGCCAGATGCTCGGCACCAGCGGGTTCGTGAAGCTGGTCCGCGAGCCGGACGGCCCGATCGTCGGCGTGCACATGATCGGCGCCCGGATGAGCGAGCAGGTCGGCGAGGCGGCGCTGATGGTCAACTGGGAAGCGCTCCCCGGCGACGTCGCCCGTTTCGTGCACGCCCACCCCACGCAGAACGAAGCGCTCGGCGAAGCCGCTCTCGCGCTGTCCGGGAAGCCCCTGCACGCCCATGGATGAGGCCCCCGGCCCGGTGCGTGTCCTGGCCCTGATCATCTGGTAGGCAGGGTGGTATGCGGTTGCATACCGGCAGGGCCGGTGCTTCGGAGGCCGCGGAGCTCGCTGTCACTTCCGCCCTGCTGCGGCAGGCCGCTGCCGGTGAGGTCCCGGAGACGCTCCGCATCTACCGCCCCGCCGGCCCGGCCGTCGTGTTCGGCCGCCGGGACACGCACCGTCCCGGGTTCCGGGCCGCGGTCGAGTCGGCCGCCGCGGCGGGGTTCGAGACGAGCGTCCGCGGTGTCGGCGGCCGGGCCGTGGCCTACACCGGGAACGCCCTCGTGATCGACCACGTGCGGCAGCAGGTGCCTGCCGCGGCGGGCCTGAACGACCGGTTCGCGCGCTTCGGTGCCCGCTACGCCACCGCTCTCCGCGAGCTGGGTGTCGATGCCCGGGTCGGTCCCGTCCCCGGTGAGTACTGCGCGGGCGAGCACAGCGTCAACGCCCGTTCGGTCGTGAAGCTCGTCGGCACGGCGCAGCGTGTCGTGCGCAACGGGTGGCTGTTCAGCGCGCTGATCGTCATCGACGACGCCGAGCCCCTCCGGCGCGTGCTGAGCGACGTCTACGCCGCTCTCGACCTGCCGTTCGATCCGGGTACCGTCGGCTCGGTCGCGGACGAGGTGCCCGGCTGCGGAGTGGCCGAGGTCGAGCACCGGATCCGGGCCGCGTACGGCGGGGGCTCGCTCCCGGCGACCCCGTTCGAGAGCAGCACCCTCGCGGCCGCGGAACACCAGCTGCCGCGGCACCTCGTGTGACCCTGGGAACGCGCACAAGGTTGTGGGCCGCCGGACGCTTCGCCGACGGCCCACAACCGGATTGCTGACCTTTACCTGAGGCCGATCTGGTCGGCCGTGTAGAAGCCCCGGTCGACCAGGACCGGTTTCACGTCGTCCTTGCGCACCAGGCTCAGGTCGAAGAGCTTGGTCGGCACCTTCGTGGTCCCGTTGTCGTACTCGGTGTCGGCCTTCGGGAAGCCCTTGCCCTCGAGCTTGTCGGCGACGAGGTCGGCGGTGCCCTTGGCCAGTGCCTTGTAGTCCAGGTACACGGTCGAGTACTGCTGGCCCGCGAGGATCGCCTTGACCGAGTCCACCTCGGCGTCGCCACCGGTCAGCAGCGGCCAGCGGTCGCTGCCGGGGCTGAAGCCGGAGCCGGTGAGGGCCGAGATGACGCCGCGGGTGAGACCGTCGTAGGGCACCCAGACGGCGTCGAGCTTGGCGCCGCCGGAGTAGGTCTTGGTGACGATGTTCTCCATGCGCCTCTGGGCGGTTTCCGGGTTCCAGTTCAGCGTGGCGGACTGGTCGAAGGTGGTCTGTCCGGAGAGGACGCGCAGGGTGCCGTTGTCGACGTAGGGCTGGAGGGTCGCCTTGTAGCCTTCCCACATGTCGTAGGCCACCGAGTCGGTCGGGCTGCCGTTGACGATCTCGATGTTGAACGGGCCCTTGTTGCCGGTGTCCTTGCCGTCCTTGTCCTGGATGCCCAGGCGCTGGAGGATGGCGGTGCCGCTGAGCGCGCCGTATTTCTTGTAGTCGAACGTCGTGTAGAAGTCGGCGGCGTCGGTGTTCTGCAGGAGCCGGGTGTAGGCGACCACCGGGATGTTGCTCGCCTTGGCGTCGGCAAGCGGGCCGCTGAGAGCCTTGCCGTCGACCGCGACCACGATGAGGGCCTTGACGCCCTTGGTGACCATGTCCTCGAGCTGGGACACCTGGGTCGGCGCGTCGTCGTTGGCGAATTGGACCGAGGTGTCGTAACCGCGCTCCTTGAGGGTGGCGGTCATCTGGTTGGCTTCGATCTGCCAGCGGGCGTTGGTGGTGCTGGGCATCAGGATGCCGATGGTTCCGCTGCCACCGGAGCCGGACGCGCCCCCGCCACACGCGGCGAGCGCTGCGGTGAGCGCCAGGCCGAGGACGGCCAGAAGGATCTTTTTCACGGGCCTTGTACCTTTCAATCGTTTGCAGCGAGGGCTGCGCGCCGCCCCCGAACGGCAGCGGGTGGAGGCGGGCTCAGACGCTCTGGCGACCGCGCCGCTTCTTGTTCCAGAAGTCGAAGGCGACGACGACGAGAAGAACCAGCCCGAGGACGGCCTGCTGCCACTGGGCACCCAGGCCCATGATCGACATGCCGTTGTTGATCACACCGATGGTGAGGCCACCGATGATGGCTCCGCTGATGGTGCCGATGCCGCCCTGGACGGCGGCGCCGCCGACGAAGGCCGCGGCGATGGCCTCGAGTTCGAACCCGGAGCCGCCTGCGGAGGACGCCAGGTTCAGCCGGGCGGTGAACGCGAGGCCGGCGAGCGCGGCCAGCAAGCCCATGTTCACGAAGAGGAAGAAGACGATCCGCTTCGCGTTGATCCCGCTCAGCTCGGCCGCGCGGCGGTTGCCGCCGACGGCGTAGATGTACCGGCCCAGCGAGGTCCGCTTGGCGATGAGGGTGTACACCGCGGCCAGCACGAGGAGGATGACCAGGACCATCGGGGTACCGCGGTAGCTCGCCAGTGCCCAGCCGAGGGCGAAGACGGCCGCGCTGAGCGCGATCAGACCGAGGGCGAACGGGATCGGGGAACCGACGGGCTCGCCGTGCGACTTCTTCCCCATGCGCCCGCGGACGCGGGTCACGACGATGGCGGCCACGAGGAGCACGGTGAGGATGACGGTCAGCAGGTCGACGCCCTTGCCCGGGTGCGGGTTGCCCAGGTAGCCGGAGCCGAACTTCGTGAAGCCCGCCGGGAACGACCCGATGTTCGTCGGGCCGATGACCATGAGCGTCAGGCCGCGGAAGGTGAGCATCCCGGCCAGGGTGACGATGAAGGACGGGACGCCCACGTAGGCGATCCAGAACCCCTGGAACGCTCCCGCGGCCGCGCCGATGACCAGGGATAGGACGACCGCGAGTCCCCAGTGCACGTGGTGGTTCACCATCAGGACCGCGGACACCGAGCCGACGAATCCGGCCAGGGAGCCGACGGACAGGTCGATGTGCCCGCCGACGATCACCATCACCATGCCGATGGCGAGGATGAGGATGTAGCCGTTCTGGACGATGACGTTGGAGACGTTCTGGTTCCGCACGATGACGCCGTCAGTCGTGAGGGTGAACACCACGATCACCGCGGCCAGGGCCACGAACATGCTGTTGCGTGACAGGGCGGCGACGAGCGGGTTCACGCGCCGGCGCTCCTCGAGGCCCACCAGGGGCGCCGGCGTGCTCTGCTCGTCTTTGGACAGGGTCGCGCTCATCGTGCTTTCTCCAGGGTCATGAGCCGCATCAGGCTTTCCGGGTTTGCGCTTTCGACAGGGAGGTCGCCGGTGATGCGGCCTTCACATACGGCCATGATTCGGTCTGCGATTCCGAGAAGCTCCGGGAGTTCGGAGGAGACGACGAGGATCGCCTTACCGTTGCGGGCCAGCTCGTGGATGATGTTGTAGATCTCGTACTTGGCGCCGACGTCGATCCCGCGGGTCGGCTCGTCGAGGATGAGGACGTCGGGATCGGCGAAGATCCACTTGCTGAGGACGACCTTCTGCTGGTTGCCGCCGCTGAGGTGGCCGGCTTCCGCGAACACCGAGGGGGCCTTGATGTTCATGGAGTCCCGGAAACCCTTGGCCACCCCGATTTCCTTGCGCTCGTCGAGGAGTCCGCGTGTGGTAACCTTGTTCAAGGACGCGAGGGTGATGTTGCGGCGGATGTCGTCGATCATGTTGAGGCCGAGCGCCTTGCGATCCTCGGTCGCGTAGGCCAGGCCGTGGTCGATGGCCTGGCGAACGGTCTTCATCGTGACCTCGCGGCCGTTGACCCACGTTCGGCCGGTGATGTTGCTGCCGAACGCGTGACCGAACAGGCTCATGGCGAGCTCGGTGCGCCCGGATCCGACCAGGCCGCAGACGCCGAGGATCTCGCCGGCCCGTACCTCGAAACTGGCCGAGTCGATGACCTTCCGGGTGGGGTCCACGGTGTCGTACACCGTCCAGTCCTCGACGCGCAGTACGCACGGCCCGAGTTGCTTGGCGGGGCGCTCCGGATAACGGTGCTCCATGTCGCGCCCCACCATCCCGACGATGATGCGGTCCTCGGTGACGTCCGCGGCGTCGAGCGTCTCGACGACCCGGCCGTCCCGGATGACGGTCACCCGGTCGGCGATCTGCTCGATCTCGTTCAGCTTGTGGCTGATGATGACCGACGCGATGCCTTGTCTCTTCAGCTCGACGACCAGGTTCAGCAGGTGCTGGGAGTCCTCGTCGTTCAGTGCTGCGGTCGGCTCGTCGAGGATGAGGAGCTTGACCTCCTTCGACAGCGCCTTGGCGATCTCGACCAGCTGCTGCTTCCCGACGCCGAGTCCGGAGACGGGAGCGCTGACGTCCTCGCGCAGACCCACCCGATCGAGGAGAGCCGCGGCTTCGCGTTTGGTCCTGTTCCAGTCGATCAGGCCGAACCGCCCGCGCAGCTCATTGCCGAGGAAGATGTTCTCGGCGACGGACATGTGCGGGCTCAGCGCCAGCTCCTGGTGGATGATGACGATGCCGTGGCGCTCGCTGTCGCGCAGGTCCTTGAGCTGGAGGAGCTCGCCCTCGAACCAGATCTCGCCGTCGTAGGTCCCGTGCGGGTAGACCCCGCTCAGGACCTTCATCAGGGTGGACTTGCCGGCGCCGTTCTCGCCGCAGAGCGCGTGCACTTCGCCGGGCAGCACGTCGAAGGACACGCCGCCGAGCGCGAGGGCGCTGCCGAACGCTTTGGTGATGCCCCGCATCTCGAGCACGGGCCGTGGTGAGGTGGTCATGGACTGTCCGTTTCCGAAGGCGAGAAGTGGGGCCGGACGTCCTCGTCAGACGAGGATCATGCCGCCGTCGATGGGGATGATCTGGCCGGTGATGTAGTCCGAGTCCGGGCCGGCGAGGAAGATGGCGGTCGGCGCGATGTCGGCGGGCTGGCTCGGCCGGCCGAGGAGGATGTCGGCGGCCATGCCCGCGAACTTGAGCTCCGGCTTGCCGATGTTGTCCAGGGCCTTGTCGAGCTCGACCCACAGCGGGGTGTCGACGACGCCGGGGGCGAACCCGTTCACGGTGATGTCGTGCGGGGCCAGCGCGCGGGCGGCGGACTGGGTCAGGGAGATCACCGCGGCCTTCGACGCGCAGTAGGGGCCGATGGCGGCGTAACCCTGGCGGCCGGCGATGGAGGCCGTGTTGATGATCTTGCCGGGGCTGCCCTGCGCGATGAACTGCTTCGCCGCCTCCTGGGTTCCGACGACGACACCCCAGCCGTTGATGCCCGTGATGAAGTCCCAGTTGTCCTTGTCGATGTCGAGCCAGTTGCGCGGGTCGTTGACGCCGGCGTTGTTGAACATGGCGTCGAGCCGGCCGAACTCCGACACGGCGAGGTCGATCGCGGCGCGCACCTGCTCGCGGTTGGTGACGTCGGCGGCGATGGAGACCGCCTTCCCGCCGTCCTTGACGATGCGCTCGGCGGTCTCCGCGGCCTCCTCGGCCAGGAGGTCCACCACGACGATGTTCGCGCCCTCGGCCGCCATCGCGTGCGCGATACCGGCGCCGATGCCACGGGCGGCTCCGGTCACCACGATGGTGCGATCCGTCAGACGAGCAGTCACTGCGGTCTCCTTGTGTTTCGTCGATGTTGCTTGCAATCGGTTGCAGAACCATAAGCGGGCGTCTGATGGTGCGTCAAGCGTCACAAGAGCCCGTCAACTCAGCGCGCATGCTCCGACGCGCGAGGTGTGCGACAGCGCTTGGCGAGACCGCCTTGCAATCGGTTGCAGGGTCCAGACCCGGACCAGCCGCGGGTCGCGGCGAGGAATGGCCGGTGCGCCGCTCCCGTCCGGCGGCGGCGCTCGGGCACGGTGCGGCCGCACGGTGCCGGAGGCGTCCACTCGGGATCGTCGGGGGTGGCGCGAAGGGGGTGCCCGGGGTGTGTATAGTGGTGTCTACGACGCGGGGTGGAGCAGCTCGGTAGCTCGCTGGGCTCATAACCCAGAGGTCGCAGGTTCAAATCCTGTCCCCGCTACCAGTGGAGAACGGCCCGGTTCATCTGAACCGGGCCGTTTTTCGTGCGCCTGGGCGACCGCCGGTTGCGCCGGACGGGGGAAGGTAATGGCCTTTGTGGACATTGTCCTTGACCACAGTGGACAGATCCGCGGAAGAGTGGCACCGTGGAGGGGTGTCTGAACTCAATGCAACAGCAGCGGCACTGCTCGGCCTGCTCCAGGACGGTCCGGCCACCGGGGGGCAGCTGGTTGCGGCGGCGGAGGAGCGGTTCGGGGCGTTCTTCAGCGTCACCCGCAGCCAGGTCTACCGTGAGCTGCCCGCCCTCGCCCAGGAAGGGCTCGTCCGGCTCGGCAAGCAGGGTCCGCGCTCCAGTCAGCAGTACGTGATCACGGCCGCCGGGAAGAAGGCGTTCAAGGCGTGGCTGGCCTCGGAGGCCGGCCCCGACCACTTCCGCAGCCCGCTGATCCTGCGCCTCGTCCACGCCGGCTCGCTCACCGCCAAGCAGCGCGGCGCCCTGATCGACACGGCGAGGGCTGCCTACCAGGCGGAACTCGACGACGCCAGGGCCGCCGTCAAGGCGGCCGACGACCCCCTCAGCAAGGCGACCGCCGAGTACCGCCAGCAGTGCGTCCGCGGGGCGCTGAAGCTGGTCGACGCGGTCAACGCCCTCTGAGCCCTCTGACCGGCGCCCACGAGGTCCTAGCGGCCGGTTCCCGTAACCGGCCGCGCCTCGTGCCGTAACCTTGAAGGTTGTGAGTGGTGACTTCGCAGCCGACCTGAAGGACCTCGCCGGCAAGCTGACGCAGGTCGAGTCCGTCATGGACCTCGACGGCCTGCGCGCCCAGGTGGCTGACCTGGAACAGCAGGCGTCCAACCCCAACCTGTGGGACGACCCGGAGGCCGCGCAGAAGGTCACCAGCCAGCTGTCCCACCGGCAGGCCGAGCTGCGCCGGGTCACCGACCTGCGCCAGCGTCTGGACGACCTCGAGGTGCTCCACGAGCTCGCCGAGGCCGAGGGTGACAACGCCAGCAAGGCCGAGGCCGACTCCGAGCTGACCCGCCTCGCGCGCGAGGTGGACGCCCTCGAGGTCCGCACCCTGCTCTCCGGCGAGTACGACGACCGCAACGCGGTGGTCACCATCCGCGCCGAGGCCGGCGGGGTCGACGCGGCCGACTGGGCCGAGATGCTCCTGCGCATGTACCTGCGCTGGGCCGAGCGCCACGGCTACCCGACCGACGTCTACGACATCTCCTACGCCGAAGAGGCCGGCATCAAGTCGGCCACCTTCAAGGTCGCGGCCCCCTACATCTACGGCACCCTCTCCGTCGAACAGGGCACCCACCGGCTCGTCCGCATCTCGCCGTTCGACAACCAGGGCCGCCGCCAGACGTCGTTCGCCCACGTCGAGGTGCTGCCCGAGGTCGAGGAGGTCGACCACGTCGAGATCCCGGAGAAGGACATCCGGGTCGACGTGTTCCGCTCCTCCGGCCCCGGCGGGCAGAGCGTCAACACCACCGACTCCGCCGTCCGCATCACGCACCTGCCCACCGGCATCGTCGTGTCCTGCCAGAACGAGAAGTCGCAGCTGCAGAACAAGGCCGCCGCGCTCAAGGTCCTCCAGGCCAAGCTGCTGCTGAAGAAGAAGGAGGAGGAGCGCGCGGAGCTCGACGCGCTCAAGGACTCCGGCTCCAGCTGGGGCAACCAGATGCGCAACTACGTTCTGCACCCGTACCAGATGGTGAAGGACCTGCGGACCGAGCACGAGGTCGGAAACCCCAGCTCCGTGCTGGACGGCGAGATCGACGACTTCCTCGAGGCCGGGATCCGGTGGCGCAAGCAGGTCAACGCTGCGTGATCGCCACGCCGTGGCAATAGGCCAACCGGGGCTTGACGGGGCCGATGGGTAGGATGGCGCACCGTGATTCGGCTCGACAGTGTCTCCAAGGTCTACAAGACATCGACACGTCCCGCGCTCGAGAACGTGTCGGTCGACGTGGACAAGGGCGAGTTCGTCTTCCTGATCGGGCCCTCCGGGTCCGGCAAGTCGACGTTCCTGCGCCTGCTGCTGCGCGAGGAGGTCCCCAGCAAGGGCCGGGTCTTCGTGTCCAACTTCGACGTGGCCAAGATGGCCCGCCGCCGCGTCCCCCGGCTGCGGCAGACCATCGGGTGCGTCTTCCAGGACTTCCGGCTGCTCGGGAACAAGACCGTCGCGGAGAACGTCGCGTTCGCGCTCGAGGTCATCGGCAAGCCGAAGCACACCATCAAGAAGGTGGTGCCGGAGGTCCTCGAACTGGTCGGGCTGGAAGGGAAGGCCGACCGGATGCCGCACGAGCTCTCCGGCGGTGAGCAGCAGCGCGTGGCGATCGCCCGCGCGTTCGTCAACCGGCCGCTGGTGCTGCTGGCCGACGAGCCCACCGGGAACCTCGACCCCGACACCAGCCAGGACATCATGCTGTTGCTGGAGCGGATCAACCGCACCGGCACCACCGTCCTGATGGCCACGCACGACCACTCCATCGTGGACTCCATGCGACGCCGGGTCGTCGAGCTCCAGCTCGGCAAGGTGATCCGTGACGACGCCCGGGGCGTGTACGGCGTCGGCCGCTAGTCGCTCCCACCCCCGCCTGCCCCCGACCTGAGGAACCAACCCCCCGATGCGTGCCAGTTTCGTGTTCAGCGAGGTCTTCACCGGCCTGCGCCGCAACATCACGATGACCATCGCGATGATCATCACCACGGCCATCTCGCTCGGCATGCTCGGCGGCGGGTTGCTGATCGTGCGGACGATCGACAAGATGCAGGTCAACTACATGGCCGACGTCGAGGTGTCGCTGTACCTGACGCAGGACGTCAGCGCCAACGACAAGACCTGCACCCAGGACCCCTGCCGCGGACTGCGGGCCGACCTGAACAGCAATCCGGCCGTCGAGTCCGTCGTGTTCGAAAACCGCGACCAGGCGTACGAGCGGTTCAAGCGGCTGTTCCAGGACAACCCGATCCTGGTGCAGTCGGCCCGCCCCGAGGCGCTGCCGGCCTCGCTGCAGGTCAAGCTGAAGGACCCGAGCCGCAGCGACGTCATCACGCAGGAGTACGGCGCACGGCCCGGGGTGTCCCGGGTGGACGACCAGAAGCAGTTCCTGGACCGCTTCTTCGGCGTCCTCGGCGGCGTCCGCGACGGGGTGTTCGTCGTCGCCCTGATCCAGGCCCTCGCGGCGTTGCTGCTGATCTCCAACACGGTGCAGATCTCGGCGTTCACGCGCCGCAAGGAGGTCGGCATCATGCGGCTGGTCGGCGCCACGCGCTGGTACACCCAGCTGCCGTTCCTGCTGGAGGCGGTCGTCACCGGGGTCGTCGGCTGGGCGATCGCGGTGGGCGGCCTGATCGCGGCGAAGTTCGCGTTCGTCGACCGCATCCTGTCGGTGACCGGCGGCATCATCCCGAACGTCCAGGTGCTCGACGTGATCGTGGTGGCGCCGTGGCTGCTGCTCGCGTCGATCATCATCTCGGCCACCACCGGCTACGTCACGCTGCGGCTCTACGTCCGGCATTAACGCCGTGCCCGGGCCAGGACGTGTGGGATAACCTGGAACTATGCCCAAGGAACGAGGCTCCAAGGTGATCGCGTCGAACCGCCGCGCGCGGCACGACTACGCGGTGCTGGACACCTATGAGGCCGGGATCGCGCTGGTGGGCACCGAGGTGAAGAGCCTGCGCGCGGGCCGCGCCTCGCTGGTCGACGCGTTCGCCACCGTCGACGACGGTGAGGTGTGGCTGCGCAACGTCCACATCCCCGAGTACGAGCACGGCACGTGGACCAACCACGAGTCGCGGCGCAAGCGGAAGCTGCTGCTGCACCGTGGCGAGATCGAGAAGCTGATCGGCAAGACCAAGGAGGGCGGGCTGTCGCTCGTCCCGTTGTCGATGTACTTCAAGGACGGCAAGGTCAAGGTCGAGCTCGCGCTCGCCAAGGGCAAGAAGGCCTACGACAAGCGCCAGGACCTGGCCAAGCGGGATGCCCAGCGGGAGATCAGCCGGGCCGTGGGCCGCGCCTTGAAGGGCCGCCGCTAGGTGGGCCCGGAGCGCGACGAGGACATCCCGGCCTGGGTGCGCGGCCTCGGCCTGGACGGGCTCGTCGACCTGCACCTGCATTTCCTGCCCGAGCGGATGCTGGTCAAGGTCTGGGCGTACTTCGACACCATGCGGGAGCGCACCGGCTACGACTGGCCCATCCGGTACCGGGTGTCCGAGGACGAACGCGTCGCCCTGCTGGAGTCGTTCGGCGTCCTGCGGTACGCGCCGCTGGCCTACCCGCACAAGCCGGGCATGGCGGAATGGCTCAACGGGTGGCTGCGCGAGTTCGCCGAACGCGTGCCGGCCGCGGTGCCCACCGCCACGTTCTACCCCGAACCGTCGGCGGCCGGCTACGTCGCCGAGGCGTTGCGAGGCGGCGTCCGCTGTTTCAAGGCGCACGTCCAGGTGGGTGCCTACGACCCGCGCGACGAGCTCCTGGACCCGGCGTGGGGTGCGCTCGCCGAGTCCGGGGTGCCGGTCGTCGTGCACGCCGGGCACGGTCCCCATCGCGGCGCCCACACCGGGCTCGACGTGTTCGGCGAGGTGCTGGCGAAGCACCCCCGCCTGACCGCGGTGCTCGCGCACGCCGGCATGCCCGAGTACGACGAGGCGCTCGCGCTGGTCGAGCGGTACCCGCGCGTCCACCTGGACACCACCATGGTCGGCGTCCCGTTCACCGAGTCGCTGATGCCGCTGCCGCCGCACTGGACGGACCGGCTGGTGGACATCGCCGACCGGGTCGTGCTGGGCACCGACTTCCCGAACATCCCGTACTCCTACGCCACCCAGCTGCGGGCGGTCGCCGGCTGGGCTGCCGACGACCGCCTCGGGGACGACTTCCTGCGGGCCGTCCTGCACGACACTCCCGCGAAACTGCTCAACCTCTGACGGCCACCCGCACCGGCTTGCTCACCAGCAGCAGCGCGGCCAGCACCAGTGCGACCCAGGGCAGCGGGCCGGCGAGCGAGCCGCCGTGCGCGGGCGGGGTGAACCCGTGTGCGGCCAGGCCGAGCAGCCCGCCGGAGGCCAGCGCGGTCGCGGCCGCGAGCTGCCCGGTGGCGACCGCACTGCCGGGGGACGGCCGGGTCTCGAAGCGGCCGAACGCCTTCAGCAGTCCGGCGAGCACCACGGCGGCCGCGCCCACCCACATCGGAGCGACGGCGAACCAGCCGGTGCTGCCCGGCTCCGGTGTCGCGTAGCCGAAGCCCAGCACCGCGACACCCGCGACGACGACCAGCGCCGGCATGTGCCACAGGTACAGGCTCATGAACCGCGGGCCGCTCCAGCGCAGCACGGCGGCGACCGCCGGGCGCTCGGCGAGCGTGGTCAGGGTCGGTTTGAGCGCGAGCCAGAACCCGATCTGCCCGACCGCGAGGCTCATCAGCACCGCCGTCGGCGGGCTCATGTTCGACACCGGCGCCCCCGGCATGCCGATCATGCTTCCCGGATACGGACCGAACGCGACGGCCAGCGCGGTCACGCCCAACCCGGCGACGGCCAGCCGCGCCGCGCCCCGCCGGCTCAGCGTCGCGAGCCGGCCCTCGGCGTAGTGGAAGCCGAGCTGGTGCACGGCGAGCCACACGAACACGGCGTTGGCGTACCCGAGCGGGCCGAACACCTCGAACCGTCCGATGTCGACGATCACCGCGAGCCCGGTCAGCGCCAGCGGGACGCCCAGCCCCCAGCGCCGGTGCGCGGCCAGCATGAGCGGCGTCGCGGCGACGGTGATCAGGTAGACGGCCAGGAACCACAGCAGCTGCCCGGCGATCGCACCGGCGATCTGCACCGGCTGCTCCGGTGCACCGAGATCACGCAACAGGTCCGGGGCGAGCAGCCACACCGCGAACAGCGGCAGGACCGGGATCAGCAGCCGCTTCAGCCGCGTGGACAGCCAGTCCCGGGTCGACGCGGCGCGCCGCAGGGACAACAGGTTCGCCGCGCCACCGGCGAAGAACACCATCGGCATCACCTGCGAGAGCCAGGTCAGCGCCCACCAGCCCGGGGTGGCGAGGGCGTTCCCGGTGGCCAGGGTGCCGTGGTCGTAGCTGAGCACCGGCATGAGCCAGTGCTGTCCGATGACCGCGAGGATCGCGGTCGCGCGGACCACGTCGAGGAAGGTGTCGCGGGCTCCCGCTGGGGCCTGCCGCAGGCTCTGTCGCATGGGTAAAGCCTGGTCGGCACGGGTTTCCGGCACAGCCGGGCAGACCGCCGTCTTCTTCGGGGGGTCAGGTGCAGGATCGTGGTGGGGCAGGCCCCACCTACCGCTCGCGGGCCTCGCCGACCTCGGTGGCCGGCAGGCCGCACAGCCGGTACTCCCAACCGGACTCCGGGGTGTAGCCGAGCTGGTAGAAGGTCTCGATCTTGGGGCCCTCGTGCAGGTGGACGTGCCGCACGATCGTGCCGCTCACCGGGTCGTCCAGCGTCTGCACCCGGCCGTCGAGGGGCCCGCCGAAGAACCGGACGTTCTCTTCGGCCATGGAGCCCTCCTCATCGGGGAAACGACGGCGATGTCCGCCCATGGTAGGTGAGGGTGCCCACCCGGCGCCGCCGTCAGAACGGGTGAGGAGCGGTTCACCACACCGGGCGCACGGTGACGCTCCGATGCCGCGCCATCTCCGTCGCGAACGCGGACAACCCCTGGTGCAGCCGGGCGAACGCGTCGGCGCCGATCAGGTCCACCCACCGCGCTTCGGCGGCCTGCGACAACGCCACCACCCGATCGACGCACTGCCGGCCCCGGGGAGCGAGGACGACGAGACGGCTGCGCCGGTCGGTCGGGTGCGGGCGGCGCTCGACGTACCCGCGGGCGGCGAGCTCGTCGACCAGCTGGACGGCGGCCTGCTTGGTGATACCGAGGTGCTCGCCCAGCTCGACGGCGGTGGCGGGGCGGTGGGACAGGAAGTGGAAAGCGAACCCGTGTGCGGGCCGGACGTCGGCGAATCCCTCCTCGGCGAGGTGCGCGTGGATCTCGTCCATCAGCGCGCGGAACGTGAGCGCGAGCAGCCCCGGCATGTCCCCGGCGGTCAATGGTCAACCTCCTTGACTATACGGTCAAGCTGCTTTACCTTATGGCTGGTAAAGCTACTTGACTACTTGGAGGTCGTGATGCCTGTTGCCGCGTTGGCGGAAGCGCCCCGGTTCGAGCGCGCGGGCGCGGTGTTCCGGCCGCTCGCCGTGCCCAGCCGCGGAGCCGTCCAGCTGGCTGTCTGGTCGCTGGAGCTCGCCGCGGGCGTTACCGGTGAGGAGCATTCGGTGAGCCGCGAGGAGGTCTTCGTACTCCACTCCGGCGCGCTGGAGGTGGTCCTCGGCGGCGAGACGCACCGGCTCACGCCGGGGGATGCGATGATCGTGCCCCCGGACACCCTGTTCCGGCTGGACAACCCCGGCGCGGAACCGGCGTGCGCCATCGTGTGCACGTCGGCGGGAATGGTCGGCCGGGTCGGCGGCACCACGGTCGTGCCGCCGTGGGCGAGCTGAGCGGTCAGGCCCGGCCGAGGTAGGTGAGGACGGCGCGGACCCGGCGGTGCTCCTCGGCGCTGGCTTCCAGCCCGAGCTTGGCGAAGATGTTGCCGATGTGCTTCTCCACGGCGCCGTGTGAGACGACCAGCGCGGCGGCGATCGCCGAGTTCGACAGGCCCTGCGCCATCAGCCCGAGCACCTCGGATTCCCGCGCGGTGAGCGCGTCCAGCGGGTTCTTCCGTCCTCTGGCCATGACCTGCGCGATCACCTCGGGATCGATGGCCGTGCCGCCCCGCGCGACCCGGCGAACCGCGTCGAGGAAGTCGGCCACGTCGGCCACGCGTTCCTTCAGCAGGTAGCCGACCCCGCCGGCCCCGCCGGAGAGCAGTTCGACCGCATAGCTCTCCTCGACGTACTGCGACAGCACCAGCACCGGCAGGCCCGGCACCGCCTCGCGCGCCGCCAGCGCGGCCCGCAGACCCTCGTCGGTGAACGTCGGCGGCATCCGGACGTCCACGATCGCCAGATCCGGCTTGTGCTCGGTGACCACACCGACCAGCGCGTCCCCGTTGTCCACCGCAGCGACCGTCTCGATGCCCTCGTCGGCGAGCAGCCGCTCGACCCCGGCCCGCAACAGGACCGCGTCCTCCGCGATCACGACCCGCATGCCGCAACCCCCAGTCCGTGAGTGAATCCGCCCTATTCACTCACGGACCGGGTCACCAGGTGCACGGCAGGTCGGCTCGCACCACGGTCGGCCCGCCCTGGGGACTGACCACCGTCATCACACCGTCGATCGTCGCCGCCCGGTCGGCCAGGCCGGCCAGCCCGCCACCGGGCCGGACCTCCGCCCCGCCGTGCCCGTTGTCGGTGATCTCGACGACCACCTTGTCGTCCGTCCGCCACGCCCTGACCTGCGCTTCCGTGGCGCCGGAGTGCTTGGCGACGTTGGTCAGCGTCTCGCCCGCGATGAAGTAGGCGGTGGTTTCCACGGCCGCCGGTGGGCGCGGTTCGATGTCCACCGTCACCTCCACCGGGATCGGTGTCCTCGCCGCCAGTGCGGACAGGGCCGCGTCCAGGCCGCGGTCACCGAGCACCGCCGGGTAGATGCCGCGCGCGAGGTCCCGCAGCTCCGACACCGCGAGCTTGGCATCGGTGTGGGCCTCGTCGATCAGCGCGCGCGCCGCTTCCGGATCGCGGTCCAGCTTGTTCTTCACCCGGCCCAGGTTCAGTGCCACCGCGACCAGCCGCTGCTGCGCGCCGTCGTGCAGGTCCCGCTCGATGCGGCGGCGTTCGGCCTCCGCCGCGTCCACCCCGCGAGCCCGCGACGCCTGCAACTGCTGCGCCTTGACCTCCAGCCGTTCCGCGCGGTTCGGGCCGAGCAGCGCGATGGCCAGGGAGCCGTGCATCCAGCCGATCCACGGCGCGACCCAGATCGCCATCGGCACCAGCAGGATCGACACGAGGCCGACCGCGAATTCGACGACGCCCAGCGGGAAGGCCACCATCAGGTACGCCAGGTCGCGCCACGTGGTGCCGTCCACCAGACGGCCCCGCCAGCGGCCCAGCAGATTGCCCTCGGCCGGCGCCCGGTCCGCCGGCGGCAGGGGAGTGCCCAGCACCTTCCGGGCCCAGCGGCGCTCAAGGTCGCCGAAGCCACGCACCATGCTGGTGGTCAGGAGCAGGATCGGGATGCCCACCCACACGACCGTCGTCGCTATCCCGACCAGCGCGAGCGTCACGATCAGCACGAACTGCACCAGCCGCAGCGGGAAGGAGGCGATCATGTAGCCGATCGACCTCGCCGCTCCCGGGCGGGATTGCTCGACCGGCTGACTCCCCACGTCGCTCATCATGCCACCGGGGCCGGCGAGCCGATGTCCGATCCGGCGAGGCGACGGGCCCGCGGCCCCGGGCCGAGCACACCGCGGGCGAAGTAGGCATGGGCCGTGCCGAGACCGCGGGTGACCGCGACCGCAAGCGCCAGGACGACCAGACCCAGCGCGGCCCACGGCAACGCCGCCACCGGCGAATCGACCACGAACCAGCGCTGGTCGAAAGACGGGAAGGAATACGCCCCGCCGGGCAGGAGCGTGCAGTAGAACGGCAACGTGGCGAGCGCGAGCCCGGTCGACCAGAAGGCCACCACGAGGACGAACTCGGCGATCCCCAGCGGCAGCAACACCACCAGGTAAAGCACTTCCCGCCAGGTGGCGCCGTCGCTGAGCCGCGCCAGCCACCGGGCCCTGACACCGGACTCCGGCAACGGCTTGTACGGCGTCGCGATGTAGGCGCGCAGCATCCGGTGCACCCGGACGCGCTCGAGCCGCCCGGCACCCCGGGCGACCAGCACCGCGGCCGCGAGGATCGGCAGGCCAACCCACACGACGGCGGTGCCCAGGCCCGCGGTGAACAGCACCACCATCACGCTGAACCCCGCGACGCCGAGCGGCAGGTTGCTCAGCAGGTACCCGAGCGAACCCAGCAGCGGGGGACGCGGCCGGGTGCCGTCGGAAGTGGTCACCGTCATGGTCCGTTCCTCTCTGTGGAGCACGTGACCAGCATCGCGAGGTTTCCGCTGGTGGACCATGGGGTGCGCGGGCGTGCCCGGAGTAGGGACAACCCCACCCCGCCGGAACAAACCGGGTTGCCCCGGGCGTTATGCTGGTTGCGAAACACCATCAAGGGGGTGAACGGTTTCGACTCTGGACGTTGAGTCAAGGGAAGCGTGCCGGTGCAGGCGAGAGACCACCGTTAAGCGTCGTCGTAACCAAATAAGCGCCAAGACTAATAGTCAGCGCGACTTCGCCCTCGCTGCCTGAGCGAGTGCGAGTCTGTCGGCCCGGGAGCGCCTCCGTCCCGGTAGCCGGCATCAGCTAGGAGGCTCACCATCCGGACCCGGCCGCGGGGACCGGATGGGAAAACCACAGCGGCTGGGCCCGTCACACCGGCTTGTTCGCGTGACCGGTGGGGCCGAGTAGAGGCAGAGCGAACTGCGCACGGAGAAGCCTAGGCAAGGCGCCAGAGGACCCGGGTTCAATTCCCGGCACCTCCACTCGACCGAAGGCCGAGACCTGCTCGCGGGGAACGCTCGCGGGGTCTCGGTCTTCGTTGTGTTGGCCGGGGGTCGGACCCCCGGGCCCCCGCCAGGAGGGCTTCGCCCCCTGGACCCCCGTCCGGTGGTTGCGTGGGTGGGGAGGCCGAGACCTGCTCGCCGGGAACGCTGGCCGGGAACGCTCGCGGGGTCTCGGTCTTCGTTGTGTTGGCCGGGGGTCGGACCCCCGGGCCCCCGCCAGGAGGGCTTCGCCCCCTGGACCCCCATCCGGTGGTTGCGTGGGGGAGGGTGGGAAGGCCACGAACTCCTCGTGGGCGGCGGTCATCCGTGCCTCGATCTCGTCCAGCCCCGCGTACCGCCCGGAGTCGGTGAATTCGACGGCGTCCCTCCACACGGCCGTGTAACACCTGGTCAGAGCGCTCAGATTGGTCATGGCGGCCCGCCAGGCGACCTCCCCTGCCAACGCCTGTCACTGGAGTTGGTCCGGTTTCCGGCCGCCCACGCGGCGCGTCAGCGTGTCCGCTGTCGTCCGCACCTCGTGCGCCAGCTCGGGCCACGTCTCGGCGCACCCGGCCGGGCAGACGTGGCGGAACGTGACGGCGACCGAGGCGAGGGGGCTGCCGTTGTGGTCGAACACCGCGTGCGCCACCGACGCGAAATCGGGTGTCACGTGGCCGTCCTCCACCGCCCAGCCGCGGGACCGGACCGCCGCCAGCGAACGCCGGAGCGCGGCCAGGGTCGCCGGGCCGCGGCCGGTGCGGCTCACGAACGCGGCGGCGCGCGGGTAGAGCGCCCGGACGTGCGTGTGCGGCAGGTGTGCCAGCAGCGCCTGACCGCTGGCCGGCAGGTGTGCCGGTAACCGCACCCCGACGTCGGTCACCAGCGTCTCCGGCGCGGGCGGCCGTTCCTTCACCAGGTACAGCAGCTCGTTGCCGTGCAGCACGCCCAGCTGTGCCGGGTGCCCCACCCGACCGGCGAGCCTGTGCAGCAACGGCGCGGCCAGCCGTTCCAGCGGATCGTGCCGCAGGTAGGCCGAGCCCAGCTCGAAGGCCGCGATACCCAGCCCGTACCGGCGTTCGGCCGGCAAGTGCACGACGAAACCGGCCGCCGCCAGCTCCGCCAGCAGGTGATAGGTCGTGGAGCGCGGCAGCTCCAGCTCGCGGGCGATCGCGCCCGCCGAGATCGGCCCCGGCCGGGTCGCCAGAACGCGCAGCACCGCCAGGCCGCGGCGGAGCGCGGGGACATCCGTCATCTGTCTGGGATACCAGACACAACCACCCGGTGGCGTACTCCACCCGCCCTCGGTTGGAGGTGCAATGGGCCGATGAGCACAGTGCGGTTGGACTCCGGGCCCCTCGACCGGCAGCAGGTCGTCGCGGTGGCACGCGGCGGTGCCCGGGTGGAGCTGACCGACGAGGTCCGCAAAACGCTCGGCGAGACCCGCCGCCACATCGACGCGCTCGCCGGCGCCGACCAGCCGACCTACGGCATCTCCACCGGATTCGGTGCACTCGCGATCCGGCACATCCCCGCCGAGCGGCGCACCGCCCTGCAGCGCTCGCTGATCCGCTCCCACGCGGCCGGCACCGGTCCCGCGGTCGAGCCGGAGGTGGTCCGCGCACTGATGCTGTTGCGGCTGCGCACCCTCGCGTCCGGCCACACCGGTGTCCGCCCGGAGACCGCGGAAGCGCTGGCCGCCATGCTCAACGCCGGCATCGTCCCGGTTGTCCACGAGTACGGCTCGCTCGGTTGCTCCGGCGACCTCGCGCCGCTCGCGGCCGTGGCCCTCGCGCTGATGGGTGAGGGTGAGGTGCTCGACGGCCGCCCGGCGGCCGACGCCCTCGCCGAGGCCGGGATCGAGCCGGTGACGCTCGCCGAGAAGGAGGGCCTGGCGCTCACCAACGGCACCGACGGGATGCTCGGCATGCTCGTCCTCGCCCTCGACGACCTGCGCCGCCTGCTCGACACCGCCGACCTGACCGCGGCGATGAGCGTGGAGGCGCTGCTCGGTACCGACCGGGCGTTCGCCGCGGACCTGCAGGCCCTGCGCCCGCACCCCGGGCAGGCCGTGTCCGCGCGCCGGATGTTCGCCGCCCTCGCGGACTCCGAGATCGTCGCGAGTCACCGCGGTCCGGACTGCACCCGCGTACAGGACGCCTACTCGCTGCGGTGCGCGCCGCAGGTGCACGGCGCGGCGCGGGACACCGTCGCGCACGCCGAACTGGTCGCCGACCGGGAACTCGCCGCCGCGATCGACAACCCCGTCGTCCTCGCCGACGGCCGGGTCGAATCGAACGGCAACTTCCACGGTGCGCCGATCGCCTACGTGCTGGACTTCCTGGCGATCCCGCTCGCCGACGTCGCGAGCATCGCCGAGCGCCGCACGGACCGCATGCTCGACGTGTCCCGCTCGCACGGTCTGCCCGCGTTCCTCGCCGACGACCCCGGTGTCGACTCCGGGCACATGATCGCCCAGTACACGCAGGCCGCGATCGTCAGCGAGCTGAAACGGCTGGCCGTGCCGGCGTCGGTCGACTCCATCCCGAGCAGCGCCATGCAGGAGGACCACGTGTCGATGGGCTGGTCCGCGGCCCGCAAGCTGCGCCGCGCCGTCGACGGGCTCACCTCGGTGCTGGCCATCGAGCTGCTCACCGCCGCACGCGCGCTGGACTTCCGGGCTCCGCTGCGGCCCGCACCGGTCACCGCCGCCGTTCGCGACCTGCTCCGGGAACGCGTCGCCGGGCCGGGGCCGGACCGCCACCTCGGGCCGGAGATCGCCGCCGCCGAAGAACTCGTCCGCTCGGGAGCCGTCCTGACCGCACTGGAGGAAGCATGAGCCGCACCGTCCGGGCCGCCCGCGGAACCACGCTGACGGCGAGGAACTGGCAGACCGAAGCCGCGCTGCGGATGCTGCACAACAACCTCGACCCCGAGGTCGCCGAGCGCCCGCAGGACCTGGTCGTCTACGGCGGCACCGGCAAGGCCGCCCGCGACTGGGCCAGCTTCGACGCCATCACCCGCTGCCTCACCGAGCTGGCGGAGGACGAAACCCTGCTGGTGCAGTCCGGAAAACCGGTGGGCGTGTTCCGCACGCACGAGTGGGCGCCCCGCGTGCTGATCGCGAACTCCAACCTCGTCGGCGACTGGGCGACCTGGCCCGAGTTCCGCCGGCTGGAGCAGCTCGGCTTGACGATGTACGGGCAGATGACCGCAGGCTCGTGGATCTACATCGGCACCCAGGGCATCCTGCAGGGCACCTACGAGACGTTCGCCGCCGTGGCGGCGAAACGGTTCGGCGGCACGCTCAAGGGGACGCTGACGGTGACCGCCGGGCTGGGCGGCATGGGTGGTGCGCAACCCCTCGCGATCACCATGAACGGCGGTACCGCGCTCGTCGTGGAATGCGATCCGGGGCGGGCCCGTCGTCGCCTGGACACCCGGTACCTCGACGAGCTGGCGTCCGATGTGGACTCCGCCGTGCGCAGGGTGACCGCTGCCAAGCGGGCCGGTGAGGCGGTGTCCGTCGGCGTGATCGGCAACGCCGCCGAACTGCTGCCGGACCTGTTGCGGCGCGGGCTCGAGGCGGACGTCGTCACCGACCAGACCTCGGCGCACGACCCGCTCGCCTATCTGCCGATCGGTGTGGATGTCGCCGACTGGCACGACTACGCCACCGCGAAACCGGACGAGTTCACCGACCGCTCGCGCGAGTCGATGGCCGAGCACGCCGGCGCCATGGTCGGGTTCCTGGACGCCGGTGCGGAAGTGTTCGACTACGGCAACTCCTTACGTGGTGAGGCGAAGCTCGGTGGTTGTGCGCGGGCGTTCGACTACCCCGGTTTCGTGCCCGCCTACATCCGGCCGTTGTTCTGCGAGGGCAAGGGCCCGTTCCGCTGGGCCGCCCTCTCCGGTGACCCGGCGGACATCGCCGCGACCGACCGCGCCATCCTCGACCTGTTCGGGGACGACCACTCCCTCGCCCGCTGGATCCGGATGGCCGGCGAGCGCGTGGCGTACCAGGGCCTCCCGGCGCGCATCTGCTGGCTGGGTTACGGCGAACGGCACCTGGCCGGCCTGCGGTTCAACGAGATGGTCGCGAGCGGCGAGCTGAGCGCACCGGTCGTGATCGGCCGTGACCACCTGGACGCGGGCAGCGTGGCATCGCCCTACCGGGAGACCGAGGCGATGGCCGACGGCTCGGACGCCATCGCCGACTGGCCACTGTTGAACGCCCTGGTCAACACCGCGTCCGGTGCCAGCTGGGTGTCGCTGCACCACGGCGGCGGTGTCGGTATCGGACGCTCCATCCACGCCGGTCAGGTGTGCGTGGCGGACGGCACGCCGCTCGCGGCGCGGAAGATCGAGCGGGTGCTGACCAACGACCCGGGTATGGGCGTGATCCGGCATGTGGACGCCGGATACGAGCGCGCCGCCGAGGTGGCGGCGGAGCGCGGGGTGCGCGTGCCGATGCGGGAGGAGGCGTGAGCCTGCTCGACGACCTCGCCGATGTGGGCCGCGCTCCCGGTGGTGGGTACGCCCGGCACGCGTTCGACCGCGCGGACAGCGATCTGCGGGAGTGGTTCCGGGAGCAGGCCGGGCGCCGCGGTCTGGATGTCGAGACCGACCGCAACGGCAACCTCTGGGCGTGGTGGGGCGAGCCGGGACCGGATGCGCTGGTCACCGGCAGCCACCTCGATTCGGTGCCCGGCGGGGGCGCGTTCGACGGCCCGCTCGGCGTGACCAGTGCGCTGGAGGCGGTGTCGCGGCTGCCGGCGCGCCCGGCGCGGCCCTTCGCCGTCGTATTGTTCGCCGAGGAGGAGGGTGGCCGGTTCGGCGTGCCGTGCCTGGGGTCGCGGCTGCTGACCGGCGCGCTCGATCCGGACCGCGCGCGGGCGCTGCGCGATCCGGACGGCGTGACGCTCGCCGAGGCCGCGGCGCGCGCCGGGGTGGATCCGGCGCGGTTCGGCCGCGACGACGAGGCTCTCGGCCGCATCGGAACGTTCGTCGAGCTGCACGTCGAGCAGGGGCGGGCGCTGGACGTGCCGGTGGGCGTCGGGAGCACGGTGCTGGAGCACGGGCGGTGGCGGTTTTCGTTCACCGGTCAAGGCAACCACGCGGGTACGACAATTCTGGCCGACCGGCGCGATCCGATGCTGCCCGCGGCCGAAGTGGTGCTCGCCGCCCGCCGTATCGCATCCACAGTGGATGGACGTGCGACCGTGGGGCGGCTCGTGGCGCGCCCGGGCGGGACGAACGTCATCCCCTCCACTGTGGACCTGTGGGTGGACGCCCGCGGACACGGCCGTGAGATCGTGGCGGAGCTGACCGAAGCGGCCCGGGCGGCCGCGGCGGCCGAAGGCTGCACGGTCACCGTCGCCGAGGAGTCCTACGGCGGCACCGTCACCTTCGACCCCGCGCTGCGCGACCGGCTCACCGGTCTGCTGGACGCGCCCGAACTGCCGACCGGCGCCGGGCACGACGCCGCGGTCCTCGCCGCGCACACGGCCACCGCGATGCTGTACGTGCGCAACCCGACCGGCATCAGCCACGCGCCGGAGGAGTTCGCCGAGGACGCCGACGTGGAAGCGGGTGCGGTCGCGCTCACCCGGGTCCTGGAGGACTTGTCGACATGACGATCTTGTGGGCCGAGTACGCGTGGCTGCCGGACGGCGTCGCGTCCGGGGTCCGGATCGAGATCGCCGGCGGCCGGCTCACCACGGTCACCCCGGATGCGCCGCGGTCGGGGACGGTGCTCGCCGGCCTGGTGATGCCCGGTTTCGCCAACGGGCACTCGCACGCCTTCCACCGCGCGCTGCGCGGCCGCACGCACCACGACCGCGGCACGTTCTGGACCTGGCGCGAGCGGATGTACGCGCTGGCCGGACGGCTCGACCCGGACTCCTACCACCGGCTCGCCCGTGGCGTCTTCGCCGAGATGGTGCTCGCCGGGTACACGGCGGTCGGGGAGTTCCACTACCTGCACCACGCGCCCGGCGGGCGGCGCTACGCCGACCCGAACGCGATGGGTCACGCGCTGATCCAGGCCGCCGAGGACGCCGGCATCCGGCTCACCCTGCTCGACACCTGCTACCTGACCGGCGGGTTCGGGCGCGAGCTGGCCGGTGTGCAGCTCCGCTTCGGTGACGGGGACGTGGACGGCTGGGCAGCGCGCGTGGGCGCGATCAAGCCCGGTGCGGCGCGGGTGGGCGCGGCCGTGCACTCCGTCCGCGCCGTGCCCGCGGACCAGTTGCCGTCCTTCGCCCGCACCGGATTCGGCCCGCTGCACGTCCACCTGTCCGAGCAGCGGGCCGAGAACGACGACTGCCGCGCGCACCACGGGTGCACCCCCGCGGAGCTGCTGGACCGCGCGGGCGTCCTCGGGCCGGCCACCGTCGCCGTGCACGCGACGCACCTGACGGACTCCGACGTCGGCCTGCTGTCCCGGTCGGGGACCGGCGTGTGCTTCTGCCCGACCACCGAACGCGACCTCGGCGACGGGATCGGTGCGGCGCGGGCACTGGCGGATGCGGGCGTGCCACTGTGCCTGGGCAGCGACAGCCAGGCCGTGATCGACCCGTTCGACGAACTGCGGTCGCTCGAGCTGCACGAACGGCTCGCCGCCGGGGAGCGCGGGCGGTTCGGCGTCGCGGAGCTGGTCGACGCGGCGACGCGGCACGCAGCGATCGGGTGGGACGCGGGCCGGGTGGCCGCCGGGGCGCCGGCCGATCTGGTCGTGGTGGCGCTGGACTCGGTGCGCACCGCGGGGACCGAGCCCGCGGGCGTGCCGTTCGCCGCCTCGGCCGCGGACGTGACCGATGTCCTGGTGGGCGGCCGCTGGGTCGTGCGCGACCGGGTGCACCGGCTCGTCGACCGGCCCTCGGCGGTGCTGGCGGACGAGGTGGAGGCGTTGTGGCGGTCCTGATCACCGGTATCGGCGAGCTCACCACGAACGACGACGAACTGGGCACGCTCCACCACGGCGCGATCGTGTTCGACGGCCCCGCGGTCGCCTGGGTGGGCCCGGCCGCGGCGGCACCGGACGCGGACGAACGGGTGGACGTCGAGGGCCGCGCCGCGCTGCCCGGGTGGGTCGACAGCCACACGCACCTGGTCTTCGCCGGCGACCGGACCGCCGAGTTCGAGGCGCGGATGGCCGGGCAGCCGTACGCGGCGGGCGGCATCGCGGTCACCACGGCGGCGACGCGGAAGGCCACCGACGCCGAGCTGACCGCGAACCTGCGCCGCCACGTGGCCGAGGCGGCGCGGCAGGGCACCACCTGCCTGGAGACCAAGACCGGATACGGCCTGACGGTCGACGACGAGGCCCGGTCCGCCCGGATCGCCGCCGCGGTCGCCGACGAGGTGACCTTCCTCGGCGCCCACCTCGTGCCGCCCGGTTCGGACGCGGAATCCTATGTGGATCTCGTGTGCGGTGAGATGCTCGACGCGGTGGCCGGATCGGTGCGGTGGGCCGACGTGTTCTGCGAGACCGGGGCGTTCGACGAGGCCCAGTCGGAACGGGTCCTGCGTGCCGCCGCGCGGCACGGGCTCGGCCTGCGGGTGCACGGGAACCAGCTCGGCGCGGGGCCGGGGGTGCGGCTCGCGGTCCGGCTCGGCGCCGCCAGTGTGGACCACTGCTCCCACTTGTCCGATCAGGACGTGGCGGCGCTCGCGTCGTCGGAGACGGTGGCGACCCTGCTGCCCGCGTGCGACCTGTCCACCCGCCAGCCGCTCGCACCGGCCCGGCGGCTGCTCGACGCCGGAGCGACCGTGGCGCTCGCCACGAACGCCAACCCGGGCAGCTCGTACACCACGTCGATGGCCTTCTGTGTGGCGACGGCCGTGCTGCAGATGGGCCTGTCCGTCGACGAGGCCGTGCGCGCCGCCACCCTCGGCGGGGCGCGTGCGCTGCGCCGGACCGACGTCGGCGTGCTCCGGCCGGGCGCCCGGGCCGACCTGCACGTGCTCGACGCGCCCTCCCGCACGCACCTCGCCTACCGCCCCGGGGTGCCGCTCACCTGGCGCGTCTGGCGGAAGGGTTCCGCTGTGGCGTAAGGCAAATCACTCCGGCGGCCAGTTCACCGGAAGTTCATCGACCACCGGCGGAGGGCCGTCACCCGAACGGTACCGTGGAGGGTGTGGACCTCTCGCTGATCGTCCTCGTGGTCATCGTCGCCGCACTGGCGTTCGACTTCACCAACGGTTTCCACGACACCGCCAACGCCATGGCGACCTCCATCGCGACCGGCGCCTTGAGACCCAAGGTCGCGGTCACCATCTCCGCGGTGCTCAACCTCGTCGGCGCGTTCCTGTCGGTCGAGGTCGCCAAGACCATCTCGGGCGGCATCGTCGACGACACCAAGGTCACCCCCGTGGTCGTCTTCGCCGGACTGGTCGGCGCGATCCTGTGGAACCTGGTGACCTGGCTGGTCGGGCTGCCCTCCAGCTCCTCCCACGCGTTGTTCGGCGGGCTGATCGGCGCGGTCTGGGTCGCTTCGGGCGCCGACGCGGTGCACTTCGCCAAGGTCGTGCAGAAGGTCCTGATCCCGGCCGTGGCCTCGCCGCTGGTGGCGGGTCTGATCGCGGTCGTCGGCACCTACCTCGTCTACCGGATCACCGCGAAGGTGCGGCAGGACGTGGTGAGCAGGTCGTTCAAGCGCGCGCAGGTGCTGTCGGCGTCGCTGGTCTCGCTCGCCCACGGCACGAACGACGCGCAGAAGACCATGGGTGTCATCACCCTGACGCTGATCTCCTCGGGTGCGCTGGCCGCCGGGTCGGGTCCGCCGCTGTGGGTGGTGCTCAGCGCCGGGCTCGCGATCGCGCTCGGCACCTACGTGGGTGGCTGGCGGATCATCCACACGATGGGCCGCAAGATCACCGACGTGCAGACGCCGCAGGGGTTCGCCGCGGAGACCAGCGCGGCCGCCACGATCCTGGCCTCCTCGCACCTCGGGTTCGCGCTGTCCACCACGCACGTCTGCTCCGGGGGCATCATCGGCTCGGGTGTCGGGCGCCGGCTGGCCGAGGTGCGCTGGAGCGTCGCCGGCCGGATGGCGCTGGCCTGGCTGCTGACGCTGCCGGCCGCGGCCGCCGTCGGCGCGGTGTCCGCCGAGGTCGCGACGATGGGCACCGTGGGCACCGTCGTGGTCGGCCTCGTGCTGGTGGCCGCGGCGGGCGGCATCTGGCTGTGGTCGCGGCGCAACCCGGTGACGCCGGAGTCGATGGCGTCCGAGCAGCCGGTTCCCGTGGCGGTCTGAGGAGGCGCTCGTGCACATCGACTGGGCTGCGCTGGGCAGCGTATTCGTGACCGCCCTGGCGGCGGTGGCCGTGGTCACCGGGTTGTTCGCGGCGGGCGTGCGGGGGGTCGCCGCCCGCACCGACGACCGGGAGAGCGGCGGAACCGGTGCCGCGGGCACGCTGACGGCGGGCGTGTGCTTCGCCGCGTGCGCGGCCGTCGTACTGTACGGGATCTACCTCATCGTGGCGGCCTGACCGGCAGGTGGGCCAGCACGTTGACCACCGTGCCGCCCGGGTCCTCGACGAAGAAGCGCCGTACACCCCATGGCTCGTCGGTGAGGGGGTAGACGATCCGCCACCCGGCGCGCCGCGCCTCGTCGTGGATGGCGTCGACGGCCGCGGGGTCGCCGACGTCGACGCCGAACGTCGGCGCGGGAGTGTCCCCGTCCGGCAGGACGATGACCTGCGCGGCCGGGTTGTCCGGGGAACGCAGGGTCAGCACCGGGTCGGTCATGGCGACTTCGAGCCCGAGGATGCGGACGTAGAAATCCCTGGCCGCGGCCGGTTCGGTCGCGCCCGCGTAGGCGATGATGCGGTTGATCACCCGTCCATCGTGCCGCGCGCCCGCCCGTGCCGGCTTGGCGAAATGGGAACCGGGCGGCTCAGCGGAGGTGTTCCGGCAGCGCCGCGACCCGTTCCGGCGGCAGGAGCTCCCGCACCTTCGCGATCTTCGACGGGTCGTCCAGCATGGCGGCGACCTCGGGCAGCGCCGCGTCGGGGATGAACCGCAGGCTCGCCGCGATCGTCGCGTCGGGGAGGTGGTCCACGAACGACGCGATGGTGATCCAGTCCTGCCGCCGGGTCAGCTCGCGCGCCACTGCCACGACCACTCCGGCCGGCAACTTCGCGATGATGCCCCGCGCCCGCCGCGGGTCCAGCTCGGCGGCCACGTCCGCCAGGAACGACGGCGACAGGCGCCCGGCGATCTCCGCCCCGCGGGACGCTTCGACCAGGCCGGCGATACGTGCCGCGAGCAGCGGCCCGAACACCCGCTCCGCCATCTTCGCCAGCACCGGCGTGGGCAGCAGCTTGCTCGCACCGGCCATCCGCTCCAGCACTCCCAGGTGCGCGTCGAACAACACGGTCGTGGCACGTTCCCGCAGCTCGCGCAGGTCCGCCACGGGCACCTCGGCGAGGTAGCCGAGCCGTTCGGCGCCGACGCCGAGCACCCGCGCGAGCTTGCGGATCTCCGCTTCCTGAGGAGTCACAGGCCGACCGCCTTCCGCACGGCGGGCCGGAGCAGGGCGGGCACGAACCTCAGCGCGTCGTTGCCCGCCTCGGCCAGCGCCGCCGCCTGCCGCCGCCGGGCGCTGCGCAGCGCGTCCGCCAGGTCCCGCTGGTGCGCCGGGTCCAGCGCGGCGACGCCCGGGGGCGGTTCGGCGCCGAGCTGTTCGGTCAGGGTGCGTTCGGCCATGGCGATCATCATGCCTAATGTCACGGCATGAAACAGGACATCGAAAGGTCACGACTCGTCGTCAACGGCCTCGGCGCCTACCTCGCGCGGCCCGCCGGGGGCAGCCGGTCGGGGATGCTCCTGCTGCCGATGGTGACCGGCATCGGTGAGCAGGTCCGGGACTGGGCGCACGAGCTCGCGGCCACCGGCGTCACCGCGCTGGTGTGGGATCCGTTCCACGGCCCGAGCAGCGACGACACGTCGATGCCGGACCTGCTGGCGAAGATGGCCGAGCTCGACGACGCGGTGGCGGCGGACGAGCAGGCGCAGCTGCTGGACCACCTGCTCGGCGAGCTCGGCTGCGCTTCCGCCGGTGTGATCGGGTGGTGCCTCGGCGGCCGGTTCGCGCTGATCCTCGGTGGCCGGGACCACCGGGTGGCCAACGTGGTCGCCTACCACCCGACGGTCCCCGGCGAGACGCCGCTCAACCACACGGTGGACGCGGTCGCGCACGCCGGTCTGATCAAGGCGCCGGTGATGATGCTGTACCCGACGGCGGACGAGCTCGTGCCGCGCTCGCGGTTCGACGAGCTGCAGGCCGCGTTGCAGGGGCGGGTCACCGGAGCGAGCCTGATCCACGTCTACCCGGGCGCCGAGCACGGCTTCGCCAGCCGGGCGCGGCACGGTGAGCCGGTCAACGCCGGGGCGTTCGCGTTGTCCTGGCCGCAGGTGCTGGATTTCATCCGGGTGACCACGAAAATCTGACTTTCGACAGATACCGCGGCTCCACTTCGGTCGGTAGCGTCCCGGACGTGGGGAGATTCTGGGGTCGCGCAGCCGAGGTGCTGGCCGGGGTGCCGGCCGCCGCCGTGCTGCTCTACGAGAGCCGGCACAACGCCGAGCCGTGGGAGCTGGTCGCCGGGCTGGTCGCGATCGTCCTCGCGATCGCCGCCGCCCGGCGCGGCCCCTGGCTGTCGCTGACCGTCGCGGTGGCCTCCAGCGCCGCGATGCTGTTCAACTTCGCCGGCCGCGTCCCGGCATGGCCGGTGCTGCTGATGGTGCCGTTCGGGTACCTGGCCGGGCGCCGGATGGAGTCGGCGCGGCCCGCGCTGGCGACGTTCTTCGCGGTCAGCGTCATCAGCATTCCGTTGTCGCTGGCGGCCGGCCGGGCCGAGTTGGGCGACTGGGGCCCGATGTTCGGGGTCCTGTTGTTCGCCGTGCTGCCGTGGCAGCTCGGGCGGTACATGCGCACGAGGGACGAACTGGTGCGGTCCGGGTGGCAGCGCGCGGAGGAGCTGGAGCTGCGGCAGCGGATCGTCGCGGAGGAGGCCCGGCTTCGTGAGCGGGCCCGGATCGCCAGCGACATGCACGATTCCCTGGGCCACGAGCTGAGCCTGATGGCCCTGCGGGCCGCCGCGCTGGAGATGTCCGGTAGCGCGGAAGCCAAGGCGCTGCGGGAAAGCGCGGGCGCGGCCACGGAACGGCTGCGCGAGATCATCGGGGTGCTCCGTGAGGACGCCGCGCCGGTCGAGCCCGTGGACGACGGTGTCGCGTCACTGGTGGAGCGGGCGCGGGAATCCGGGATGGACATCGTCCTGCGTGAGGACGAGGTGTCCGGAGCGGACGACGAAGCCGGCGGCCGATCGGCTCCGCCGATGGTCGAACGCGCGGCCTATCGCGTGGTCCAGGAAGCCCTCACCAATGTCACCAAACACGCCCCGGGCGCGGGCGTGATCGTGTCCGTGTCGCGAGCACCGGCGGAGACGGTCGTCCGGGTGTGCAACAGTCCGCCGCCGGCCGGGCCGCTGCCCAGCACCGTTTCCGGACGGCGGGGCCTGGTGGGCCTGGGGGAGCGGGTGCGGCTACTCGGCGGCACACTCAGTGCCGGCCCCCGCGACGGTGGCTTCGAAGTGGTGGCGCGGCTGCCGCACGCCTCGGCACCCGCGCCCGCCGAGCCGGTGCAGTCCGAGTCGGCGCGGCAGCTCGGTCAGGTGCGGCGGACAGTGCGGCGCAGGCTGGTCGCCGCCTTTGTCGTGCCGCCGTCGATCCTGGCCGGTCTGCTCGGGGTCGTGGGGGCCACCTACCAGTACCAGTGGCAGACGTCCGTGCTGGACCCCGCCGGCTACGAGCAGCTGCGGCCCGGCCAGAGCCGCGCCGAGGTCGCCGCCGTCTTGCCGCACCGGCAACGCGGGCCGCACGTCGTGGCGCCCGAGCCGCCCGGGCTGAGGTGCGAGTACTACGGCACCGGGCGCAGCATCGTCGAGCTCCGGCTGGACGCCTACCGCCTCTGCTTCGACGGCGAGCGGCTCGCGAGCAAGGAACTGCTGACCGACGTGCGCGAGGGCACGTGATCCGGGAGGAAACCGAAGTGATCCGTGTACTGCTGGCCGACGACGAGGCCATGATCCGGGCCGGCGTGGCGGCGATCCTGTCCGCCGACGACGGCATCGAGGTCGTCGCCGAGGCGGGAGACGGCCGCGAGGCGGTCGAGCAGGCCCGGCGCACCCGTCCGGACGTCGCGCTACTCGACATCCGCATGCCTCGCCTCGACGGCCTCGCCGCGGCCGAGGAGATCCGCACGCTGGTGCCCGGCACCGGTGTCGTCATGCTGACCACCTTCGGTGAGGACGCCTACATCGAGCGCGCGCTCGCCGGTGGCGCCAGCGGGTTCCTGCTGAAGTCCGGCGACCCCCGCGAGCTGCTTGCCGGAGTGCGCGCGGTCGCCGACGGGGCGGCGTTCCTGTCCCCGCGAGTTGCGCAACGGGTGATCGCCCAGTTGTCCGGTGACCGGGTCTCCCGGGCCGCTGCGGCGCGGGAGCGCATCACCGTCCTCACCGACCGCGAACGCGAGGTGCTCACCCTCGTCGGCGCCGGACTGTCGAATGCGGACATCGCCGAGCGGCTGTTCGTGGTGGAAGGGACCGTCAAGGCCTACGTCAGCACGATCTTCGGTCGGCTCGACGTCCGCAACCGGGTCCAGGCCGCGATCATCGCCCACGAGGCCGGGCTGGTGACATGAGGTCACGCATCCCGGCGGCGCAGCACCTCGTGCCCCACCGCCAGCGCGGCCGCCGTCCACACGGCGAGGATCACCAGCCCGGCCCACGACGGATACGGCGCCATGGCGCCGGAGACGGGGTTGGGCTGTCCCGACGGCACGAAGGCGGTGACCCCCGCGATGCCCGGCATGTAATCCGCGACGCCCAGTCCGAGCGAACCGGCCACCATCGCGCTCATCACCATGACCAGGAACGACACCGTGGCGCTCCCGGCGACACTGCGCAACGCCGTGCCGATCCCGAGGCTCAGCAGTCCGGTGAGGGCGAAGTAGGTGCCGTTCGCGACACACGCCTGGATGATTTCGCCGGCGGACGCCGCGCGGCCGAAGCCGTCCATCAACGGCGTCGCCACCGCGATCGCCCCTGCCGCGGCCACCACTCCCAGCACGAACAACACCGGTGCCAGCACCGCGGCCTTGGCGGTCAGCACGCGGGCGCGGACGGGCACCCACTGCAACGTGGAACGGATGCTGCCGGTCGCGTACTCCCCGGCCACGAACAGGCTCGCCAGCGCGATCACCGCGAATTCCGCCAGGTAGAAGGTGCCGCCGGCCACCAGGTCGGGTGCCGAACCCGCCCGGCTGCGGTTGGCGGCGAGCGACATCGCCGACGGCAGGACGAACACCAGCATCAGCACGATGGCGCCGGCCAGTCCCCAGAACGTGGACCGGACCGACCAGAACTTCGTCCACTCGGACCGGATCGCCGCCGTGGTCGTCATCGCACACCAGCATTCCGCGCGGAGCCCGCGCCGTACTCGACCGCGTCCGCGGTCAGCTCCATATACGCCTGTTCCAGCGAGGCCTGTTCCTCGCTCAAGCCGTGCAGCCGGATGCCCAGCTCGAACGCCAGGTCGCCGATGGACTCGACCGGTGCGTCGACCACCAGCACCGAATCGCCCTCGACGCGGGCGCCGGGCAGGTGGGCCGCCAGCCGCGCGCAGTCGCCGCGATCCGCGCAGCGCACCCGCACCACCGCTCCGCTTGCGAGCAGCTCGGTCAGCGGCGCGTCCGCCAGCAGGCGGCCCTTCCCGATCACGAGGAGGTGGTCCGCGGTCAGCTGCATCTCACTCATCAGGTGGCTGGAGACCAGGATGGTCCGGCCCTCCGCGGCCAGCGACCGGATCAGCTGCCGCACCCATCGCACGCCGTCCGGATCGAGCCCGTTCACCGGTTCGTCGAACAGGAGCACGGCAGGGTCGCCGAGCAGGGCACCGGCGATACCGAGCCGCTGTCCCATGCCCAGCGAGAACTGCCCGGCCCGCTTGCCCGCCACGTCGGACAGGCCGACCGTCGCCAGCACCTCCTCGACGCGGCGGTCCGGGATGTCGTTGCTGCGGGCCATCGCCAGCAGGTGCTTGCCCGCCGAACGTCCCGGGTGCACCGCCTTGGCGTCCAGCAGCGCGCCCACGGTGCGCAGCGGCCACCGCAGCTCGGCGTACCGCTTGCCGTCGACGAGCGCCGTGCCCGACGTGGGACGGTCGAGCCCGAGCAGCATCCGCATGGTGGTCGACTTGCCGGCGCCGTTCGGACCGAGGAAGCCGGTCACCGTGCCCGGTGGCACGGTGAAGGTGAGCTGGTCCACGGCGATCTTCTCGCCGAAGCGCTTCGTCAGCGCTCGTACCGTGATCATGCTGCCGACCCTAGGAACCGGGCGCGCCCGGGCGCATCGGCCGAAGGGCATCCACCTTCCTGCACCTTCGGCAGGGCAGAATGCGGCGCATGATTGCTCGGCGCAGGGTGAGCGCCCTCGATGTGACCATGCTGACGCTGGCCGTCGTTTCCGTCGGCCTGGTCGTCTACGTGACGTTCTTCCCGCACACACCCGAAACGGCGCACCACATCTTCGTCATCGACACCTCGATCTGTGGGGTGTTCCTGGCGGAGTTCCTGTGGCGGTGGTCGCGCGTTGGCTGGGACAAGCGGTTTCCGCTGCGCAACTGGTACGAGATCCTCGGCATGATCCCGATCGCACACCCCGCTCTGCGCAGCTTCCGGCTGTTGCGGATCGTCATGGTGATCGTGCGGCTGGCGCGCACCGCGGACCGGGCGTTCGGCGAACTGTTCACCCAGCGGCTGGTCGAGCGGATGTCCCGGCCCATCGTGCTGGCGATCAAGAAACCGATCACCGTCGCGGTGCTCGACGAGGTGGTCAAGGTCATCGAGACGGGCAACTACCCGGAGAACCTAGCTCGTTCGCTGGGCGAAAACCGCGAGACGTTGCGAGCGATCATCACGGAAAAGATCAAGACGGACCCGCAGGCGGGGCGGCTGTCCCGCCTGCCGTTCCACGACGAGGTCCTCCAGTCCCTTGTGGACACGACGATGCGGGTCATCCTCGAGGTGCTGACCGACCCGCGCACCGAAGCGTTCTTCGCGCACGTCGTCCGGGAGAACCGCGAGCAGATCCGGCAGGCGGTCGTGCTCGGCCTGCACGAGGAGGAGGACGAAGAACTCGAGCACGACCTGCCGGCTCGTCCCCAGCGCTCCTACAGCACCTGAGGACGTGCCCGCCCAGGCAGGGATCAGCGGCGGAGTTACTGCTGGAGATGCTCGTAGAAGGCGCGCACCCGGGCCGCGTGGCCATCCTGGTCGAGCTCGACGACGTCGAGTGCGCGATTGCCGTTCTCGCGCCGGTAGAGCAGTGCGTAGCCGCCCGGGCTGGTCAGCAGTGCTTCCTCGGTGAAGGTCAGGCTCGGGGCCAGTTCCAACCCGAGTTCGAAATGCCGGCGAAGTTCGGACTTGCCATGCAGCCGACCATCGGGCCTGCCCCACCGACGTATCACCGTGGGGGCGGCGAAGTCCACATCATCGGCGTAGCAAGCCATGATGGCATCGAGGTCGCGCGCCTTCCACGCGTCCAGCCAAGCGTCGGCGTGGGCTCGGGCGTTCATACCCGGAGTATGTCCGGTTGTCTTGGCGGCCGGCAACCTCATTCCCGCCTGGTGGACGGAGGCCGAGGCACAGCCCACGGGGACACCACGACCGCAAGACTTTGCTACATCGGCGGCGTGGTCGCCGCCACGCGCCAGGCCGTGCAGAGCCGACGACCTCACCGCACCCGCGGATCCGCGGGCCACGCGTGCTTGGGATACCGGCCGCGAAGTTCGGCCCGCACCGCGGGATAACCGTTCACCCAGAAGGATTCCAGGTCACTGGTGACCGCCGCTGGCCGGCCGGCGGGGGAGAGGAGGTGCAGCAGAACCGGGACACGACCGTCGGCGACCTTCGGGGTCTCCCGCCAGCCGAAGGCGAGCTGTAGCTTCACCGCGAGCACCGGGCGCCCGGTTGAGTAGTCGACCCGGAACCGGCCGCCCGAGGGGACCTCGATCCGGTCCGGTGCCAGCTCGTCCAGCCGCCCCGCCTCCGGCCACGGCAGCAGCCGACGCAATGCGGCTGCCGTGTCCACGCGAGCAAGGTCGGCGCGGCGGCGGGAGCGGGACAGCTCAGGGTCCAGCCATTCGTCCACTCTCGACCACAGCGCCTCGTCGTCGACCGCGGGCCAGGGGGTGCCCAGGACTTCGTGCAGGAAGACCAGCCGCGCGCGCAACCGGTCCGCCTCCGCGGTCCAGGTGAGCACCCCTCCGGTCCGGAGCCCGGTCAGCAGCGCCTCGCGAACCCGCGCCGGGTCCGGGTCCCGCAACGGACGGTCACGCAGGACGATCGCGCCCAACCGCCGCACCCGCCGGGCGACCACGTCCCCGTCCCAGGACACGTCGTCGTGCTCGGAGACCAGGTTCGGTGCCGCCCGCACGGCCAGCTCCTCGTCCGCCCGCGCGGCGAGCCGGATGACGCCGTGCGCGCGGCCGGGGTCCCGGGTGGCTTCGGCCACGGCCAGCCACTCCGCGTCGCCGAGACCGCTGCCGGCCGGCAACTCCGCGGCGGTGCCACCGGCCATCAAGTAGACCGGCGAGTCCGGTCCCCGTCGCCGGGCCAGCCGCTCGGGATGAGCCAGCGCGACCACCAGCGCCGGATCGGGCGCGTCCGGCCCGCCCGGCACCAGACGCGCCAACCGGCGGACCTCGGCGTGCCAGCGCGCGCCGCGGTCGTCGCTGTCGTCGCGGAGGCGGCGCAGCTCGGTCTCCACATCCGTCGCCGTCCCACCGGCATCCATCAGTGCCACCACTTCGGCCGCGTGCCGGGCACCGACCTCGGCGGCCCCGTCGAGCAACGCGCGCGAGAGGCGAGGGTGCAGGCCGAGTTCGGCCATGCGCCGCCCACGGGCGGTCACGGTGTCGCCGTCCAGCCCGCCCAGCGTGCGGAGCAGCGCCTGGCCCGCGGCCAGCGGTCCCTCCGGCGGCGGGTCCCACCAGGACAGGCCCGCGCCGTCCGGCGTCGACCAGCACGCCAGCTCCAGCGCGAGCCGCGCCAGCTCGGCAGTGCGGATCTCCGGCTCCGGATAGGCCGGCAGGCTCGCGTGCTCGTGGTGGGACCAGCAGCGGTACACCCGTCCCGGCGCCTCACGGCCGGCCCGGCCGGCGCGCTGCTCGGCCACGGCGGCCGAAACCCGCACGGTCGCCAGGCCCGGCAACCCGCGGCGGTGGTCCACGCGCGGCACCCGGGCCTGCCCCGAATCGACGACCGCCCGGACGCCGGGGACGGTCAGGCTCGACTCGGCCACCGCGGTCGCGAGCACCACCCGGCGGCGCTGCCCCGGGCGCAGCGCCGCGTCCTGCTTGCCGGGTGCGAGGCGGCCGTGCAACGGCAGGACGTCCACCTCCGGGAGGTCGAGCATGGCGCCGACCCGGGCGATCTCGCCGGCACCCGGCAGGAAGGCGAGGACGTCCCCGCCCCCGTCGGCCAGAGCCCGGTGGATCGCCCGCGCCACGCACGCCTCGGTCCGTTCGCCGCGGGCGGGCGGGACGTGGATCGTGTCGACCGGGAACGTCCGGGCCTGCGCGGTCACTACGGGAGCACCGCCGAGCAGGTCCGCGAGCCGGCCGGACGCCACCGTGGCCGAGGTGGCCAGCAAGCGCAGGTCGTCGCGGAGCCCGCCGCGCACGTCGAGCAGGAGCGCGAGCACCAGATCGGCGTCCAGGTGCCGTTCGTGGCACTCGTCGAGCAGCACGGTCGCGACCCCGGGCAGCTCCGGATCGTTCTGCACGCGGCGGACCAGCAGGCCCGAGGTGACCACTTCGACGCGCGTGCGCTGCGACACCTTCCGGTCGCCCCGCACGGAGTAGCCGACGGTCTCGCCGACCGGTTCCCCGAGCAGCGCCGCCATGCGCGCGGCCGCGGCCCGCGCGGCGAGGCGCCGCGGCTCGGCCACGACGACCCGGCCCGCGGTGCGCGACATCAGGTCCAGCGGAACGAGGGTCGTCTTGCCGGTCCCGGGTGGCGCGACCAGCACCGCGGTGCCGTGCGCGGCCAGGGCACCGGCGAGGTCGTCGAGGACGGCGCGCACGGGGAGGTCGGGCAGGTTCATGGCGGGAGTCACGGTAGACGACCGCGGCGCCGGTCACCCGGACGTATGGCATTGGCCGGGCACGGCCGGAACTCACAGGTTTCTCAGGGCGGGCCGCTAGCCTGGGCCCGTGTCCCGCCCGTCCCCTTCCGTGCTCGACATCGTCGGCACGCTCGTGCGACTCGGTCTGGCCGCCGTGTGGCTCGTCTCCGGGGTTGCCAAGATCAGCGACTCCGGCCAGACGTACCTGGCGGTCAAGGCGTACGAGGTGCTGCCCGACGCGTTGCTGCACCCGGTCGCGACGGGGTTGCCGCTGCTGGAGCTGGCCCTGGGCGCCTTCTTGCTGCTCGGGCTGCTCACCCGCTGGGTGAGCGTCGTCTCGGCCCTGCTGCTCCTGGTGTTCATCGCCGGGGTCGCGCAGTCCTGGGCGCGGGGGCTGACCATCGACTGCGGCTGCTTCGGCGGTGGCGGTCAGGTCGAGGCGGGCCACACCCGGTACCCCGAGGAGATCGCGCGTGACGTGGGCTTCCTGGTCCTGGCCTGCTGGCTGATCGTGCGCCCGGCCACCCGGATCGCACTGGATCGCTGGCTGCGCGGCGGGGCGCCGCGGGCCGAGACGGAGAAAGAGAGGATCTGAAGAACGTGGGTGGAGCGGAACGGTCCGCGCGCAAGCGCCGCCAGCAGCAGTCCCCGGCGGCCAGGGCGGTGACCCAGGCCCGCGGTGGTGGCCCCAGCCGGAAGACGATCGTGTCGGTGGTGGCCGTGGTGGTGCTCGCCGCCGTGGTGATCGGCGGCGTGATCTGGACCAACAAGTCGAAGAACGCGACCGAGGGCACGACCATCGCGCCGCAGACGGCGTCGGCCGCGCTGGACACCCCGGCGGAACGTCAGGGTGCCACGGTCGTCTCGGGCAAGGCCGAGGCCAAGGTGAAGCTCGACATCTGGGCCGACTTCCTGTGCCCCTACTGCGCGCAGTTGCAGCAGCAGTACGGCAAGCAGATCGAGGACCAGATCCAGGCGGGGAACGTGCAGGTCACCTACCACATGATCCCGCTGCTGAACAACCGGTCGGACCCGCCGGGCTACTCGCTGGCGTCCGCCAACGCCGCCCTGTGCGCCGCCGACCAGGGCAAGTTCACCCCGTACCACGACAGCCTGTTCGCTTCCCAGCCCGCCGAGGGCAAGCGCGGCTACGACAACGCGCAGCTGATCAAACTCGGCCAGGACCTGGGCGTCACCGCGCCCGGGTTCGCCGGGTGCGTGAACGCCGGCACGTACAACCAGCAGCTCCAGGACGCCCTCACCGAGGTCTCCAAGAACCCGGCCTTCCAGGGCACGCCGACGGTCATGCACAACGGCACGGTCGTCAACTGGACCCAGAACGACTGGCTGACGAACCTGATCAACCAGGCCGGCTGACGCGCGCCGCGGGGGGCCGGCCGTCACACCGACCCCCCGCGCAACGGCCACAGTGGGGTCATGTACAGTAGTCGCAGACGAGATGCGGAGTTCACCTTCGCTCCGGGGCTATGGCGCAGCTGGTAGCGCACCACACTGGCAGTGTGGGGGTCAGGGGTTCGAGTCCCCTTAGCTCCACAGTTTTCCAGATCGCCTGACCTGCTCACCTCAGCAGGTCAGGCGATCTTTTTTGGCGCGCCACGATGATTGACGACGCCGTGCCCGAGATTGCCCAGGCGATGCGCATGGGCCACGTCCTGCCCGACAAGGTACGGGAAACGTATTCACACGTGACCCGAACGATCGAGCAACGTCATGAGGCGGGTGTCGAGGAACGGCTTCGTTGTGCGCGCTCCAGGCCCGATGAGGAAGGCTGTGCGCCCCCGCCCGCCTACGCCGAGGCCACCCGCGACTTCGACCCCCGCGACCGCCGCGGGCGCCGCCGGCCAGGGAAGCAACGGCATTCAACTCGCTACTACCGGGTGGGTACCGCCCGGTCAGCGCCCTGCGGCCAGGTGGATCAGCCCGGCATCAGTGGTGCGGAAGCCGCAGGCGTCGAAGTAGAAGCGTCGCAGCTCCGGCTCGAAGTCGACGTGCAGCCACTCACAGCCCGCCGCACGTGCCCGCGCCGCCGCCAGCCGGACGACCGCCGTTCCGATCCCGCGGTGCTGGTGCGAGCCGCGGGTCTTCGTGTCGATCAGGAACGCGTGGTCGCCACCGTCCCAGGCCACGTTCACGAAGCCGACCAGGAGCCCTTCGCCGTCACGGGCGCCCACCCAGCCCAGGCTGTGCTGCTGGATCCGGCTCCACCAGCCGGCCACGGCGTTGCCGCCGTGCGATCGGACGAGATCGACCATCTCGTCGTCGGTGATGGGGTCCCGCCAGGCGTAGGAGATCGCTTCGCTCACCCGGCCAGCATCGCCGACCGGCCCCGTCGCGCAACCCATTGTGATCGGCCATTTCCCGGACGACGCGTTGTGCCGCTCACGGTAGTTCACGAGCTGCTCGCTTCAGTTGGTGCGCGGAAGAACGCCGGCTCGTGCTCGGCGGAGGTGCGGAACACAGCCGGCATCGCTGCACACTGGGCTTCGCTGACTGCGGCTGGACGAGCGCCCGACGTGTAACGCCCAGGTCGCCGCGATCCGCGGGATCGAGAAGTCGCTGGTCGAGCGGCGGTTCGACCGCTCACTGGTGCAGATGGCCACCGGTGCCGGCAAGACCTACACGGCGGTCACCGGGTCCTACCGGCTGCTGAAGTTCGGCGGGTTCAATAGACCGCGACAACCTCGGTGATCAGACGCTGGCGGAGTTCCGAAACTACCCGCCACCCGAGTTCCAGCATCAGTTCACCCGTCCTCGGACGGAGCACCACGTCCAGATCGGACAGCCCCAGGAAGGGCAGCTCCAGATCCAACAGCCGACGCTGTGAATACGGATACGGTGCGCGGTCGTTGGACCACCACGCACCCGCAGTGACGGCGGCGGCTCCGGTGGTGGCGGCGAGGACGGTCTTGCGCGAGGGACGGCTGAGGAGCGGCATCGGTCTTGTCTTCTCGGTGACGCGCGACAGGGCGCGGACGGAACGGATACGCGGCGGCCGGTCAGCCCCGCGGGAACGGGGTGCGCAGGACGCGCGCGGCGAGCACGGCGCAGACCAGCGCGATCGGGATCTCGGCGAAGACCGCCATGACGATCGCAGTGGCCAGGTCCGCGGCGGGCGCCGCCGAGGTGACGTCGAACCAGGCGTCCACGAGCAGCAGCACCGCGGTGCCGACCGCGGTCAGCACGCACCGGTTGTCCCGTCGCAGCAGGAACCGGCCGGTGGCGAACAACGCCAGCGCCTCGCAGCTGTCCAGGCCGACCCAGGTGAGCGACCAGTGCGCGTCCCGCGCGCTGGCCGGCAGGGTGACCGAGAGGTAGAACACCCACGGGATCATCGCGAGCCCGGCCACCACGAAGGCGGCACCGAGCGCGCTCGGCCGGCGTCCACCGGGGCGGTCGGCGCGGGCGCCCGGCCGCCCGCGCCCCGGCCGGGGCTCGGACCCGATCCGGCTGAGGACGGGGTCGCGGTCGAGGCGGTCCGTGGCGGCGAGCATGGCGGTTGTCCCCTCCCCGCCCGGCGTCGGCGTCTGGTGGTGCGCCGGGCATGATCACCACTCTGGCCGCCGCGGCCCGGCGGATCAGTAGCGTGGAGTTCCGTTCCGGGGGTGGTGCCAGGTACAGGCCGAAGCGGGCGCCAGCGCCATGGAGCGCCGCTCACGTGATCGAATACCGTCGGGGCCATGAACACCGTCCTGGCGCCGATCGGCCGCTTCCTGCTGGCGCCCTGGCGCGGGCGAGCGTGGCGCGACCTGTGGTTCGTGATCCTCTCCTCGGCGCTGAGCCTGCTCCCGCTGGGTCTGATCGGGCTGCCGTGGGCGGTCTTCGCCCCCACCCACCTGCCGTCGATCCTCGCCTGCGCCTTCCTCCCGGTGCTGGCGGCGGTGCTGCTGGGCCCGCAGCTCACGACGCTGCGGCGGTACGTGTACTACGAGATCCGGGGCGCCCAGATCCCCCGGGCCCCGCACACGACCCGGGACGCGGCGTCCGCGGACGCGCCGTTCCTCCAGCGGATGCGCGTGCGGCTGCGCCACCCGCGCACCTGGCGGCAGGCCTGCTACCACCTGATCGCGGGACCGGCGGCCAACCTGGTCGGCGTGATCGCGGGCACCATGTGGGTCGCCGGGCTCATCTGCTTCGGCTGGCTGGGCATGGCGATCGTCCTCGGGCCGGACTGGAAGTGGTTGTCCATGGCGACGTCCCTGGCGCTGTGGAGGGCGCTCGCGTGCCTGGTAGTGGTCTACCTCGCGCCCTGGCTGGTCATGGCCTCGGTGCGCTGGGATCTGAAGTTCGCCACCGACCTGCTCGGCCCCAGCCGGGCGGAGCGGCTGGCCCGCCGGCTGACCGACCTGACCGAGAGCCGGGCCGCGGTGGTGGACGCCGCCGACGCCGAGCGCCGCCGGATTGAGCGCGACCTGCACGACGGCGCCCAGCAGCGGCTGGTGTCCCTGGCGATGAACCTGGGCCTGGCCCGGGCGACCCTGAAGGACCTGCCCGAGGACGCCCGGACCGCGCTGGCCGAGGCACACGAGGAGGCCAAGGAGGCCCTGGGCGAGCTGCGCAACCTCGTCCGCGGCCTGCACCCGGTGGTCCTTGAGGACCGCGGCCTGGACGCGGCGCTCTCCGGCATCGCGGCCCGCTCCCCGGTGCCGGTGCGGTTGGCGGTGGACGTGCCCCGGCGGGTTCCGCCGACGGTCGAGGCGGTGGCGTACTTCATGGTCTCGGAGGCCCTGGCCAACGTGGCCAAGCACGCCCAGGCGTCCGCAGCCCGGGTGGACGTGTGGCTGGACGGCGCCCTGCTGCGGCTGTCCGTCGCGGACGACGGGATCGGCGGCGCTGACGCCGCCCGCGGCTCCGGGCTGACCGGCCTGGCGCAGCGCGCGGCCTCGGTGGATGGCAGGCTCGAGATAGTCAGCCCGGTCGGCGGGCCGACCACGGTGATGGTGGAGCTTCCGTGCGAACTGTGATCGCCGAGGACTCGGTGCTGCTGCGCGCCGGGCTGACCAAGCTGCTGGAGACCACCGGTTTCGAGGTGGCCGCCGCGGTGGACGACGCCGCCGGGTTGCTGGCCGCGGTGGAGCGGCACCGCCCGGAACTGGTGATCGCGGACGTGCGGATGCCGCCGACCTTCACCGACGAGGGGATCCGCGCCGCCCTGGTGGTGCGGCGGCAGTGGCCCGAGGTGGCGATCATGGTGCTGTCCCAGTACGTCGAGGAGCGCTACGCCGCCGACCTGCTCTCCACGAGCACCACCGGCGTCGGCTACCTGCTCAAGGACCGGGTCGCGGACGTGAACGTCTTCCTGGAGTCGCTGCGCCGGGTGGCCGCGGGCGGCACCGCGCTGGACCCCGAGGTGGTGGCGCAGCTGCTGGTGCGGCGGCAGAACACCCCGCTGGACCGGCTCACCGGGCGGGAGCGGGAGGTGCTCGGGCTGATGGCCGAGGGGCGGTCCAACGCCGGGATCGCGGAGAAACTCGTGGTCAGCGAGAGCGCCGTGGCCAAGCACATCAACAGCATCTTCACCAAGCTCGATCTGCCCACCTCGGAGGGCGATCACCGGCGAGTCCTGGCCGTGCTGCGATTCCTGGAGCGCGCGTCGCCGACCGTGTGAAGCGTGAGGCGCCCCGGCTTTTTCGTTTCTCCGGCGTGCCACGGGGATTCGTGCGGCATCGACCCGTGCCATAACTGAGGTCGTGGCGCAGCTATGAGCTGCGAAGACATCAACGTGAGCCGTGAAGCCCCGCCATGGCACCACGCCGTGACACCGGCGGCAACGGTCGCGTTTCTTGCGGCGGCGCCGGTTCGAACCCGCGGCGGTGCCGGTTGACGGCCCACGCAAGCGGCGCCGCCATCGAAGGAAACAGAACCCAGCGGGCCGGCAGTGCCGGGGGTTTCGCTCGAGCGAGTGAAACCCCCGGCGCCGGGATCATGCCTCGTCGTCGTGGATGGTGACGTAGGCGGTGTTCTTGCCGGTTACGGCGTTGGTGGGGTAGCCGAGTACGACCTCGTACGGGGTGTCGGCACTGGCGTCCACCGCCGAGTTGTCCTGGATCGGGATGGTCGCCGTGGCGGTGGTCTGCCCGGCGGGAATCGTGACCTTCTGCGCCGCCGCGGTGATCTGGGTGCCGGCACCGGTCCTGGCCTGGAGGTGCACGGTCACCGCCAGCCAGCTCGGCTTGGACAGCCGCACGGCGACCGTCGCGTTGCCGGCGTTCTCATTGGCCGTCGTGTCGCTGACGGACAGTTGCGGCAGCTTGGTCGGCGCACCGATGCCGACGGACGGCGTGGTGAACGCGAGGTCGGACAGGAGCACCCCGCCGGTGGCGGTCGCCGTCGTGATCGCGACCTGCCGGATGTCGGTCGTGTCCACCCTGGTCATCGCGGCGACCGGCCAGCGGACGGTGCGCAGCCACGTCTTCGGCAGCAGGTCCTGGTTCCCCGCCGGCAGCGGTGAGAGCGCGCCGCTCAGGGCCGAGACGGTGGTGGACTCCGTCCTGCCGGAGCCGTCCACGACGGTGAGCCGCAGATCAGCGGCGGTGTTGCCCGCGTCCGGCGCCGCCCGCAGGGTCAGTGCGCCGTAGCCGCTGACGTCGTACCGGCCGGACGGCAGTGCGGCCGTCATCTGGCCCCCGTTGGCCCAGGTCAGGTGCAGCATCGGAGTGGCGGGCACGTTCGTGGTGTGCGTCACCGGGGTGAACGACGGGAAGCGGCTGGTGGCGGTGGAGTCGCTGCACGAGGGCAGGCCGCTCTGCGGGGAGGCACCGGCGAGGCTCGCGCAGTACTGGCCGAGCACCTTGCCGGAGAACGTGACGTTCCCGGCTGCCGCCTGCAGCGGGGCGACGTCGAGCCGTTGCGCTGCGGGCGACTGCGTCGCCTGCAGGACCGTCGCCGCGCCGACCTGGACCGCGCTGCCGAAGCCGGACTGGAACATCGGCAGGAAAGCGGTTTCCCTACCGAGGGTCATGCGGAAGAAGCCTGCGGTGTACGCGACGCCGGCCGCCCGCTGCTGGTCCAGGGTGAGCCGGGTGCTGCCCGCCGCGGTGCTGCCGCAGGCCGGGTCGGCCCGGTCGACGTAGACGTCCCAGTCGTCGCCGTACACCTGTGACCACACGTCGTTGAAGTAGTTGTGGTTGGCGCCCATCATGAGCAGCGACGACTTCAGTGCGGAGTCCGTGCCGCTCGTGTACCGCGAGTCCTCGAAGAAGTGCTGGCCTTCCTGGTTCGAGACGTCGCCGTCGCAGTAGGGCAGGAGCACGGCCATCGGCACGTCGGGCAGTGCGGGGCGGGTCCGGTTGATCGGCGCGATCGGGAGCACGCCCCTGATCCCGTACGGGGTGGGGCGGGCGGCGTTGAGCAGTGCGGCGCGGACCACGCCGTCGCCGCCGCGGGAGTGGCCCATCAGGCCGACGTTGCCGAGATCCAGCTTGCCCTTGAACACGGGGCTCATTCCGGGAGCGGTGCCGGCGTCGGCCTTGGCGAGCAGGTCGAGGTGTGCCATCACCAGCTGGCCGCGGGCCAGGCCACCGCGGTCGGGCGAGGCCGTGCTCTGGTCGAAGGCCCCGATCGCGTTCGCGCTGATCGACACGACCACGTAACCCTGGCTGGCCAGCGTTTCGGCCGACCGGGCGTAGCCGAGGTAGCTGGGCATCGGCTTGAGGCCGTTGACGCAGGGCCAGTTCGCGTTGTCGAGCGCGCCGGAACCCGGGTCGTAGCAGGCGTCCTCGCGGCCGTGCAGGAACACCACCACCGGCCGCTTGCCGGACGCGCCGACCGGCACCCACGCCGCTGCCCGCTCCTCGACCGGTACGCCGGTCAACCCGGACAGCTGGAGCGCGGTGTCACCGAAGTCGTAGTCGGCGCGGGTGACGCCGTAGCGTCCCGCGGCCTCGGGTGCGGACGTGATCGGCGTCCCGGCGGGCACGTCGGTCGCGGTGGTGGCGTTGCGGGTGGTCGTGCCGGGCACCACGCCCTGCCACGCCACCCGTACCGACGACGGGTGCGCCGCGGCGGGATCGGGCGTCACCAGGGTGAGCGTCCGGCCGTCCCGTGACTCCTGTGCCTCACCGAGCGACCGGCCGTCGACCGCGAGTTCCGGCGACGCGTCACGCGCCGGGAGCCGCTTGCCGAGCGTCAGCGTGATCCGGTAACCGCCGTCCACCGGCGTGACCGACCAGGAACCATCGGGCGAAGCCGCCGACGCGGACGGCGTCGGCAGCAAAGCCAGTCCCAGGGCCAGTACCGCGCCGGTGATCGCCGGTCTCCAATGCTTGCGCATCCACACCCTCCGGGGTTTTTGTTGCGACCTACTACAAACAGCGATCAATCTAGGCCCGGGCGCTGGCGGGGTGGTGACACGAAGATCGTCAGGGCGCGCAGGTCAAGCCGCCGGGTACGGGAGCGCAACGAGTCGGGTACTGCCCGCCGCGGTCTCGCCCGCACCGGCGGGCGAGATGTTCACGCCGTCCACATCAGGGTCTGGGACCTTGGTCCGGGAGGCCTCAGCGGTCTACGGCCACCTCCGACCGCAGCTGCGCCGAGTTGCTCGATGCCGGCGCCGTACCCGGGGGGCCGCGCACGGGTCAGCCGAGCACTCCCTGCACCGCCACGGTCTCGGTGTACTCGCGCAGGCCCTCCTCGCCGAGCTCCCGGCCGACCCCGGACTGGCCGAACCCGCCGAACGGGGCGTCGAGGCTGAAGGCAGGTCCGTTCACGTCGACCTGACCCGTGCGCATTCGCGCGGCGAACGCCAGGGCCCGCTCCGGCTCCCCCCACACCGCGCCGTGCAAGCCGTAGCGGGTGCCGTTCGCGATGCGCAGCGCCTCGCCCTCGTCCCGGTACGGCAGCACCACGAGCACCGGGCCGAACACCTCCTCCTGCGCGATCTCCCAGTCCTCCCTCGCCCCGGCCACGACGACCGGCGGCGTGAAATGCCCGCGCGGGGGCAGAACGCGCCCGCTCCCCGCCACCCGCGCGCCGCGGACGCGAGCACGTTGCACGAAGGACTCCACGCGATGCCGCTGTGCCGCGGACACAAGCGGTCCGTTCTCGGTGGCCGGGTCGCGGGGATCACCGACGATCACCGCCGCCATCGCCTCGGCGGCGCAGTCGACCGCGGCGTCGTGCCGCGCGGCCGGGACGAGCAGCCGGGTCCACGCGCTGCACGTCTGACCGGAGTTCAGGGTCGCCGAAGCGACCGTGGCACGCACCGCCGTGGTGAGGTCGGCGCCAGGCAGCACGACACTCGCAGACTTGCCGCCCAGCTCGAGACACACGCGTTTCACCGACTCGGCCGCCCTCGCCATGACGGCCCGCCCGACCGTGGTCGACCCGGTGAACGACACCACGTCGACGTCGGGATGGGATGCCAGCGCCGTGCCGACGACCTGGCCGCGACCCGGCACGACGTTGACCACCCCGGGCGGCACGCCGGCTTCGGCGACGGCTTCGGTGAACAGGCACGTGCTCAACGGCGTCAGCTCGGCCGGCTTGGCGACCACGGTGCACCCCGCGGCCAGCGCCGGTGCGACCTTCGCGGCCAGCTGGTACAGCGGGTAGTTCCACGGTGTGATCGCGGCGACCACACCGGCGGGCACCTCGTGCACGAGCGACGTGCCCATCTCGCGGACAGGTGACCGATGCGCGGCGAGCTCGGCGTAGTACCGCACCACGTCGATCGCCACGTCCACCTGGGACTCCCGCGTCACCGTGACCGGGCAGCCGACCTCGGCAACGACCGTGTCGACCAGCTCGTCCCGCCGGTCCCGCAGCCGGTCGGCGAGTGCGCCGAGCAGAGCCGCGCGCTCGGCGTACCCGCGTTCGGCCCATCCCGGGAACGCGCGCGCCGCCGCGGCCACCGCCCGCGCCACGTCCTGTTCGGTGCCGTCGGCGGCGTGCCCGATGACCTCCCCGGTCGCCGGGTTCGACACCGGGATGGCCGCCGCCGACCGGTGCCACTCGCCGTCGACGAACACGGCAGCCGCGTCAGCGGGCATCAGCGGCCTCCCCGGCACCGAGCTCGGGTCCGTAGACCTGTTTGCCGAGCCACTGTCCACCGTCGACGGTCAGGACCTCGCCGGTGACGTAGGCGGCGCCGTCACCGAGCAGGAACGCGGCCGTCCCGGCGATCTCGTCCGTCGCGGCCATGCGTCGCTGGGGCACGCTGGCTACGACGCGGTCGCGGCTGGCCCGATCGCCCCACAGCGCCGCTCCCGCGCCCGCGGTTTCCGTGGGCCCCGGCGCCAGGCAGTTCAACCGCACGCCGCGGCCGGCCCATTCGACGGCCAGGGTGCGGGTCATCGCGAGGACCCCGGCCTTGGCCGCGGCGCTGTGCACCGTGCCCGGGTGGCCGTGCCACGCGTAGCTGGCGATCACCGACAGCACGCTGCCGGACTGCTGCTCGAGCATGACGTCGGCGGCCGCCCGCGTGCAGTGGAACGTGCCGTTCAGCACGATGTCGATCACCGCGCGCCAGCCGCCGGGGCTGAGCCGCTCCCCGGGGCACACGAAGTTGCCCGCCGCGTTGTTGACGAGCGCGTCGATGCGGCCGAACCGGTCGCGCACCGCGTTCATCGCGGCGCTGACCTGGTCGAAGTCACGCACGTCCACGGTCAGCGCGGTGGCGGTGCCGCCCGCGGCGCCGATCAGGTCCACCGTCTCGGTCAGCGGTTCGATCCGCCTGCCGAGCACCGCGACGCGGCCACCGCCCGCGGCATACCGGCGGGCGATGGCGCGGCCGATGCCGGACCCGCCACCGGTGACCACCGCGACGCGTCCCGCGAACTCGCTCATGCCGTTTCCTCCTCGCTGTGCCCGCGGAACACGAGCGCGTCGACGGCGAGCACACCGTCGGCACCGGCCCGCAGGGGGTTGATCTCGCACGTCGCGACCGGCATCCGGGACACGGCGGCGATCGCGCGCGCCAGCGCCGGGATGTCCACGCCGGGCGCGCCGCGCCAGCCGAGCAGCCGGGGATGGCTGCGCAGCCGGGTGAGCATGGCCGTCGCTCCGGCCTCGTCGACCGGGGCCAGTTCCAGCACGGTGTCGCGCCACAACTCGGCCTCGACACCACCCGAGGAGACGACGACGACCCGCCCGAACACGGGGTCGTGACGCATCCCCACGAGCACCTCGACCACCCCGGCGCGCTCGTCCATCCGCTCGACCACCACCGAGTCCAGGCCGAGCCGGGCGGTCAGGTCCCGGTGCGCGGCAGCCACCTCCCCGGCGGTGCGCAGCCCGAGCACGACACCGCCCGCCTCGGTCTTGTGGTCGAGGTCCGCCTTGAGCACCGTGGCGCCCGGCCAGCTCTCCGCGAGTGTCACGGCCTCCTCCGCCGACCGCGCGGTACCGGCCTCCGGCACCGGTATCCCCGCGTCGCGCAGCATTTCGCGCGCTGCCGGGTACGAACAACGGTCGCCTTCCCCGACCGGGGCCGGGGAAGGCACGTCCCGCGCTACCGCGCGCTCCCACCGCAGGCACCCGGCGACCGCGCGCAAGGTCGTCTCCACGTCGGGAAACACCGGGATCCCGCCGCGGACCAGCACGTCGACAGTCGGCCCGTCCTCGGCCATGCTGTGCACGACCACCGGAACCGTCCGGGCGAGGCGGGTCAGCCGGTGCGCGACGGCGCACTCGGCCTCGCCCAACCCTGGACTGTCCACTCCGAACCGTCCGAAGTAGCCGGTCAGTACGACCGCGCCCGCATCGGACGCGACCGCCTCCGCGGCCGCCGCGTAGGACGACAGGTCCTGTTCCCCCGCGCCGGCGAGGTCGACCGGGTTGCCGGGCGCAGGGCCGTCCGGCAGGGCTTCGGCCAGCCGCGCCCGCGTACCGGACCCGAGCGGGGTGACCCGCAGACCGGCCGCGGTGGCGATGTCCGCGGCAAGCGCTCCCTGCCCGCCCGAGTCGGAGACGACGACGATCCGGTCGCTGCGCGGGCGCACACCCGCGGCGAGGGCGTGCGCGAGCGCCGCCGCCTCCGCCGGGGTCCGCGCCCGCACGGCGCCCACGGCGCGGCAGGCCGCGTCGAGCACGTCCATGCTGCCGGTGAGCGCCCCGGTGTGGGACCGCGCCGCGGCGCTGCCTGCCGCGCTGTCGCCGACGGCCAGGACCACGAGCGGTTTGCCCGCCGCACGCAACGCCCTCGCCGCGGACAGGAACCCGGCGGCGTCCCGGACTCCTTCCAGGTAGCCGATCACCGCCGTGGTGGCCGGGTGTGTGGCGAGCCCGGCCAGCAGTTCCTCGAACGTGATGTCGGCCTGCGCTCCGACCGAGGCGAACCTGGACACGCCCGACCCGTGCCGGTGCAACAGGTGCGCCAGCTCGGAGCCGACCTGGCCGCTCTGGGTGACGATCGCGACGGGTCCCGGTGTGAAGTGGCCCCAGGCCAGCCGCAGCTCCTGTGCACTGTCCACAATGCCCAGTGAACTGGGACCGAGCAGCCGGGCTCCCGCCTCTCGGGCGCGCCGCGCGAGGTCGCGGAGCAGCGCGGACCCGCCGGGCAGCCGCTGCACGCCGTCGCTGATGACGAGCAGCGCCCGCGACCCGAGGTCGAGCGCGCCGGTCACCGTCTCCTCGACAACGGCGGCCGGCACCACCACCGCCGTCAGGTCCACCGGCCCGCCCAGCTCACGCAGGCTGCGCGCGACGGGAACCCCGCAAACGGTGCCACCCCGGTGGTTGACCAGGTGCACCGCGCGGCGGCCCCGCCCGCTCAGCGCGCCGGACGCGAGCCAGTAACCCCATTTCGCCGGGTTGTCGCTCGCACCGACGACGGCGACCGAACGGGGGGCCCATAGGGGCGACAGGTCATCCCCCACCGGTTTCGCGCGGCCGGTGAAGGTGTCAGCGGCGGTCATCGAGGCTCCGGGAGATGATGAGCCGCTGGATGTCGGAGGTCCCTTCCTCGATCTCCTCGAGCTTGGCGTCGCGCATCCACTTCTCCACCAGGAACTCCCGCGAGTAGCCCCACCCGCCGAGCGTCTGCACCGCGGCCCAGGTGGCGAACATGGCTGTCTCGGACGCGACGAGCTTCGCCATGGCCGACTCCCGGCCGGCGGGCAGCCCGGCGTCGATGCGCCTGGCCGCGCGCCACGTCATGAGCCGCGCGGACTCGACCCTGGTCGCCATGTCCGCGAGCCGGAAGGCGACCGCCTGGTGTTCGATGATCGGCTTGCCGAACTGACGGCGCTGGCGCGCGTACTCGGTGGCGTACTCGGTGGCTGCGCGCGCGACACCGGTCGCCGCCGCGGCGAGGATCGTGCGCGACCGGTCGAAGGTGTGCATCAGGCCGCGGAAACCCTCCCCCTCGGCACCGATCCGATCGCGTTCCGGCACTTCCACCTCGTCGAGCACGAGCTCGGCGTTGATCAGTGCCCGCTGGCCCATCTTCTTCCACGGCTCGGACACGGTGAACCCGGGAGTGTCGCGGTGCAGGACGAACGCCGTCACCCCACGGGCACGCAGTGCCGGGTCGACGGTGGCGAACACGATGTAGTGCTCGGAGGCACCGGCGTTGGAGATCCACGCCTTCCGTCCGGAAAGGACGTACCGGTCGCCCTTGCGGACGGCGCGGGTGGTCAGGCTCGCCGCGTCCGAGCCGGTGTCGGGCTCGGTCACCGCGAGGGAGGTCATCGGCGGACGCTGCGCCCCCAGCGGGGTGAGGAAGCGCTCCCGCTGCTCGCCGGTGCCCAGCTCCAGGATCGGGTGGGCGAAGAACCCGTTGGCGGTCAGCAGGTTCCCGATGGCGAGGTCACCCGTGCACAGCTCCTCCTGCACGAGGCACTGCGTGAACACGTCGGTGAAACCGCCACCCCCGTAGGCCTCCGGGAGCATGAACGACGTGAGGCCGACCTTCGCGGCTGAATACCAGATGTCCCACGGGACTTCGGTGTCGGCCTCGTCGACCTCCCGCGCGATGGGCCGGATCTCCTGTTCGGCGAAGCGGCGGCACAGGTCCAGGATGTGGTTCTGCTCGTCGGTCAGGGCGACGAGCTCGGTGGGTAGACGCAACGGATGGCTCCTCGGAAACGGGGAGGGAATGTCGAGCACGGACCGCGCCCGGGCTCCCAGCGTAATAAATAACTGGCTCGTCAGTCAATGATGCGGACCAGTCGACACCCGGTCCAGATCGTGCGGCTCGGGGTTACCGGGGCAGGATGACCCGGTCGATGAAGGACTGGCAGGTGGTGCGCATCCGCGCCAGGGTCATGTTCCGCGACCCGGCCAGCACCTGGAGCGCCAGCCCGTCGAGCACCGCGACCAGCAGGTTCGCGAGCTCGACCGCGTCGGCGTCACCGATCTGACCCGCCGCCTGCCCGTCCCGGACGATGCCGGCGATGAGCCGTCGCCACTCGCCGTAGGCGCGCTCGTTGAGGTCCTGCAGGTCCGGGTCGTGGATGGCCTCGACCCACAGCTCGGCCCAGACGTGCCAGGACTCGACGGTCTCGTCGTCGGCGGGCAGGTAGGCGTCGACCAGGGCACGCAGCTTGCTGACGGCGTCGGTGTCGGACTCCAGGATGGCGGTGCGGCGGGCGAACGACCGGGCCACGTTCTGCTCGAACGCCGCGCGCACCAGGTCCTGCTTGTTGGTGAAGTAGTAGTGCAGGATGCCCGAGGACAACCCCGCCGCCTTCGCCACGTCGGCGAGCCGCAGCGCGCGGAACCCCTGCTCGGCGATGACGTGGCACGCGGCTCGCAGGATCTGCTCACGCCGTTCCGCTTCGACGTTGGGCCGCGGCATGCGTACTCCTTCTTCCCCCGGTGGCAGCGCGACCCAGTGTAGTGGAGTTGATTCACGCATCAGTCAGTTGTTCCACGGGAAGGTACCCGCCCTTGGCGCGGCGCCGCACGACCAGCACGGTCAGGGCGTAGTGCAGGACCCCGGAGACCACGACCGAGGGCAACGACGCCGTCAGGTACCGGAACGGTCCGGCCGGCTCGTAGGTCACCGGGTTGAGCAGCAGCGCGTAGGTGACCGCGCCCGCCCCCACGGCGATGAACGCGACGGGGTTGAACCCGCGCCAGAAGCCGTAGCACGACTCCTGGTTGGGCAGGTACAGGTCCCGTACGCGCAACCGCCCGCGCCGCAGCACGAAGTAGTCGACGACCTGGACCGAACACAGTGGAGCGACCAGGATCGCTCCCCAGGAGACGAACCGCGAGTAGTTGTCGTAGACCGCGGCGGGGAAGAACACGAGAACCGCGGCCGGCGCGAGGATCCCGGCGGCCATCAGGGCCCACGGCACGCGGCGCAGCAGCCCGCCGCCGCCGCCCTTGAGCGCGACCAGCGAGGAGTAACCCTGCGACACGACGCTGGTGATGTTCGCGAAACCGACGAACGCGAGGGCGAGCACGCCGAGCGCGGCGCCACCGAGCGGCACCATCCACATGGTCGGGTCCTCGGAGGCCAACGCCAGTGCGGCGAAGGCGCCGACGACGGCAGCGAGGACCGAGGTGAAGAACAACCCCACCATGTTGGGCCAGAACGCCGCGCGGGAGGAGCGCGTGAGGCGCGCGAGGTTGCCGACGTTGGGCCACCACGCGAACCCGCCCGCGATGTTGAGTTCGACGGCGAGCACGAAGTCCAGCTGCGCGTCGCCCGAGGAGGCCAGCGGTGGGATCGCGGCCAGCTCCGACCACGAGGTCTGCGTGAAGATCAGCACGAGCATGCCCGCCGTGACGATCACCAGCCCGGGGGCGACGATCCGGTTGACCCACTCCACCGACACCGGGCCACGGGCGAGCACGAGCCACGACAGCAGCACGGCCACGAGCGCGATCAGGCTGATCACGATGCCCGAGTTGTCGATGTCGGTCGAGAAGACCTGCTCGGCGACGTTGCCCAGCGCGTGCCCGCACATGATCGCGAGCACCGCCGACCAGGCCGCCGCGAGCAGTGTCGACATCGTGATCATCAGCAGTCGCGCGCCGCCGGAGCCGAACACGCTGCGCAGCGTCGTGAACTGCTCGACACCGTACTTCGCGCAGGGCAGGCACGGCGCGAGCGCGACGAGCAGCACGCTGATCCCGTAGCCGACGACGATACTGGCGATCCCGGCCTTGGCGCCGACGTAGAGGGCGACCGCCCCGCCCTGCAGGAACGCCCACGTGGCGATCGACAGACCCACGTTCACCGAGGAATAGCCCCAGAAGCCCCAGAGTCGCTCGCGCCGCAACAGGGGCAGTTCGTTGAGGGTGGCGTCGGTGCCGGCTGACTCCGTGCCGCCGGTCCTGGCGGGTGTGCTCATGCCGGGTACCCCCACCAGATCAGCAGCACGCTCACCACGGCGAGCACGACGGCCGCCAGCACGACGTCGCGCCACGGGAGGTCGGGCAGGAAGGTCTCGTCGCTGTCGGGATTTTCGAGCAGGGCGAGCCGGTGTTCCAGCTCGGCCTCGAAGGAGGACTCGGGCACAGCGGGGACTCCTCATAATTGATTGGCGGATTAGTTATAGGAGTCTGTGATCTGGTGCACACATCTGTCAAGAGTCATTGTGCGGCAAAGATCGGACTGGGTTCGGCCCGAGACGACGCGAAGATAGTTGACTGGCGGACCAGGAATCCTCACGATGGGAGACATGACCGTTGCCGCTCTGCCCTCCCAGGTCCCCGTCGTCGTCGTGGGTGCCGGGTACGCGGGCTTGTCCGCCGCACTGACCCTGCACGACGCCGGGGTACCCGCTCTGGTCCTGGAAGCCGCCGACCGCGTCGGCGGCCGGATCCTCTCGCAGTCCACGTCCTCCGGCGCGGTCGTGGACCACGGCGGCCAATGGGTCGGGCCGACCCAACGGCACCTGCTCGGCTGGGCGGAACGGTTCGGCTGTGCCACCTTCCCGACGTGGGACACCGGCGCACACCTCGAGCTGTGGCACGACGGTGCGCTGCGCCGCTACACCGGGGACGGACCGGACGGTGCGCCCGGCCTCGCTGAGTACGTTGCCGCGACGGCGAGGCTGGACGAACTGGCCCGCCGGGTGGACACCAGCGACCCCGGTAGCTGTCCCGACGCCGCGGCGTGGGACGCCGAGACCGTGGAGTCGTACCTGTCGCGGGAGGTCGCGTGCCCGGACGCGCGGCGCAGGCTGGCGCTGGCGGTGCAGGGCGTGTGGGCCGCGGAGCCACGCGAGATCTCCCTGTTGCACCTGCTGTTCTACACGGCCAGCGCGGGCGGGTTCGACCAGCTGATGCAGACCCGGAACGCGGCGCAGGACGCGCGGTTCGTCGCGGGGGCGCAGGCGCCCGCGCTGGCCGCGGCCCGGCGGCTGGGGGACGCGGTCGTCCTGGGAACACCGGTCGAGTCGGTCGACCAGGGCGGTGACGGGGTGCTGGTGCACACCGCGCGCGGATCCGTTCGCGCAGGACGGGTGGTCGTGGCGACACCACCACCCGCGACCGCCGGGATCCGGTTCCGGCCCGGACTGCCGGCGGCCAGGGCGCGCTGGGTGCAGCGCAGCGTCATGGGCGATGTGGCGAAAGTGCACGTCGTGTACGCGGAGCCGTTCTGGCGGAACGAGGGCCTGTCCGGAATCGCGTCGCTGTACGGGGAGGACGCGGTGGGAGTGGTGTTCGACAACTCGCCGCCGGACCCCGGGCCCGGAGTGCTGGTGGGATTCGTCTACGGCGACCGCCTGCGCGCGTGGTCCACCTTGGACGGACCGGCCAGGCGGGCGGCGGTGCTGGCCACGCTGACGCGGTTGTTCGGACCGCGCGCCGGTGAACCGGTGGAGTACCTGGAGAAGATCTGGCCGGAGGATCCCTGGGTCCAGGGCGGGTACGCGGCCAACCCCACGCCCGGTGCGTGGGTGGCCCACGGCAGCTCCGGCTGGCGGCGCCCGTGGGGCCGGATCCACTGGGCCGGGACCGAAACCGCCGACGGCTGGAACGGCTACATCGACGGAGCGATCTCCTCGGGAGTGCGGGCAGCCGCGGAAATCCTCGCGGCGTCGTGATCCTTCCGCCGGATCAGGACTGGCAGCCGCAGCCGGCCGCCGTCTTGGCCTCCGCGACGGAGGTGGTCGGGTCGACTGTGTTCTCACCGGAGGTGCAGCAGGCGCTGACGCCGCAGCAGGCGCCGCCCTTGTCACTGCTGGCGGTTCCGGTCTGCTCGGGGCTGATGGGTTTGGTGGCGTGGATGATCGCGGAGTGCATCCCGTCGGCGACCGCGTGGGTCGGGGTGACGCGGATGCCGGTGAACCCAGCGGCCTCCAGTCCCGCGCGGTATTCGGCGAAGGTGAGTGCCCCGGCGATGCAGCCGACGTGGTCGCCGCGTTCGGCGCGCTGCTCAGGCGTGAGGTGATCGTCGGCGACGACGTCGGTCACGCCGATCCGGCCGCCCGGCACGAGGACGCGGTAGGTCTCGGCGAACACGGCGGGCTTGTCGACCGACAGGTTGATCACGCAGTTGGAGATCACCACGTCGATCGTGCCGGCAGGCAGCGGGATGGCCTCGATGGTGCCCTTGAGGAACTCGACGTTGGTGACGCCGGCCTTGGCGGTGTTCGCCAGGGCAAGGGAGAGCATCTCGTCGGTCATGTCCAGGCCGTACGCCTTGCCGGTGGGACCGACCCTGCGTGCCGAGAGCAGCACGTCGATACCGCCGCCCGAGCCGAGGTCCAGCACGCGCTCGCCGGTTCGGAGTTCGGCGACGGCGGTGGGATTGCCGCAGCCCAGGGAGGCAGCGATGGCCTCGGCGGGCAACTGGTCGCGGTCGGCGGTCGAGTACGACGCAGCGCCGAACGAGTCGTCGACGTCGGGTGCGGCGGGGCCGCAACAGCCGGTGCCTCCACTGGTGACCGCGGTCGCGGCGGCGGCGTAGCGAGCGCGGACGGTTTCGCGCAGGTCGGTGTCGGTCATAGATGCCCTTTCATCGATGGTTTTCGATGAAAGGGCACTGTATCGATCGGAGTCGATGAACGCAACCATCGATGCGCGTCGATATAGTGGGGGCATGGTGATCCCATTGGCCCAAGCCCAGGTGTTGCCCGCGAGCGAGGCGGCGACCTACGCGGAGTGGTTCGCGTGTCTGGCCGAGCCGGTGCGGGTACGGCTGCTGCACGCGGTCGCGACCAGCCCGCCCGGGATCACGATCGGGTCGCTCGCCGAGATCGTGGGAGTCAGCCAGTCGACCTGCTCGCACCACGTGCGCAAGCTGGCCGACGTCGGGTTCGTGCTGCTGCGCAAGGAAGGTACGGCCACGATCGTCACGGTCAACCAGGCGTGTTGTGTCGGGCTGCCGCACGCTGCCGATGCGGTGATGGGCCTGCTCGCGCCGCGCCCCTGCTGCCCGGATGACGTGCCGGCCGAGGTGACGGTTCGCGAGCTGGAAGCCGCGGATTGGCCGGCGGTGCGGCGCGTCTACGGCGAGGGCATCGCGACCGGGATCGCCACGTTCGAGACCACGGTGCCCAGCAAGGCGGCGCTGGACGCGAAATGGCTGCCCGGGCATCGCTGGGTGGCCGAACTGGACGGGCAAGTGGTCGGGTGGACGGCTGCCACGCCGGTGTCCACTCGGGACTGTTACGCCGGGGTCGCGGAAACGTCCGTCTACGTCGGCGACGGACACCGCGGTCGGGGGGTGGGCAAGGCGTTGCTGCGCCAGCAGGTGACGGCCGCCGACGCGGCCGGGTTGTGGATGTTGCAAACGGCCATCTTCACCGAGAACCGGGCCGGCCTCGCCCTGCATCACCAGGCGGGTTACCGCACGGTCGGCATCCGCGAGCGCATCGCCCAGCGCGACGGCGTGTGGCACGACACCGTACTCCTCGAGCGCCGGTCACCCGCGATCTAGTCGGGCACTCGGGGGAGGAGTTCCGCGATCAGCTTGCGCGCCCGCCTGCCGATCTTGTCGCGGATCGCGCGGACTCGTTCGCCGGGCCGGCCGGCGGGGTCGTCGATGGCCAGTCGTCGAAGCGGCGTCCGGGCAGGATCGGGCAGGACTCGCCACAGCCCACCGAGACCACGACGTGGGCGGCGGTCAGGACCCCCGGCGGATCTCCTTGAGGCGCATCTCGACGCCGTCGAGCATGCGGCCAATGGCGTAGTCGAACAGGTCGCCGGAGTGGTCGGGATTCTTCTCTGGATCTTCGACATGGTCCTTCGCGGTCTCGGCCGGATTCACTCCGGCCGGGGGAACCGGCGTCGGCGACCACCCGCCTTCGGCGTCCGAGACGTGGTCCTTGGTCTTGCCCGTGCAGCGCCGGTCGTCTTCGAGCGAGATGAACAGACAGGCTTGGATGACGAGTATTCGGCACACGACCGCCGCCTCGTCCCGTTCGAATCCTGCGTCCCAAAGCGTTCTCATCGCACGGTCCACCATCAGGTCATCGGGCCCCCGAGAAGGGCCGTTGATTGCGATGCGCCGGGCTGATCCGGGGAACTGGATGAAGACTTCGCGCATGTTGGTGAGAAGTCTCCGCCACCAGTCCTGCCACGGCAGGTTTTCGCCGGGGAGCTGGTACTTCGCGAGGACGCGGTCGAGGACGGCGGTGACAACCGTTTCGCGGTTGCCCATGTGGTGGTGGATGACTGCGGGGTAGACGCCGAGGGCTTTCGCGAGGTCTCGTACTGTCCACGCTTCCAGGCCCTTGTCGCTCGTGAGCTCCATGGCGGCGGAGATGATCGCCTCTCTGGTGATGCCCTTCGGCCAGGTCCGTGAGGCAGATCGAGGAGACATGTCGCGACGAAATTCGTTCAGATGGTCTCGACGCCGGTATAGGTTTCCGTGGTCAGTGGCGTGGGCGCCCACTCCATACGCAGTTTGCCGTTTGCGTACCGGACCAGCCATTTGAATGAGTCGCCCTCGTCCGAAGTGGTCCCAGGCGCTTCTCCGGGAAGCTTGAGGCGGGCTGACCCGTTCATGGTCACCGGTCGAGGAGGGCCAGGTCGGGCGGCGCGATCCCACGTCAGTGCGACCCCTGTCCGCGGAGGCCGGCTTCGCCACCAACGAGATTCACGGTGCGGGAAATTGGGTCGTTCGCCTGCGCCGGCTCTGGTCCGCCGTTCCTCTCCCTCAGGTCGCCGTGTGATTGCACGGCGAATCCTCTCCTTCGTCGGCGCAGTGCTCGGGCCACCACTGGTCGAGCATGTCCATACGCACCTCCACAAGGCTGGGGTTGCGAAGGTCGATGATGTGCACGCCGCGCCAGCGGTGGAACCCGATTCGCTCCAGCATCGCGCCGGCACGAAAGGCGGCGGTTTCGGCGGCATCCGTGCCGGCACCGCGAAAGTCCAGTGGGGACACCCGGCACACCGCCAGCCGGGCGTTCGGAGCCATGATGCGTAACGCGCTCGCGGTCAGCGCCGCGCCGAGCCCGTGGCCGCGCCAGGGCTTCTCGACACCGATCGAGCGGACGATGAGCATGCGCGGGGCGCCTTTGCTGATGATGTCGTCCAGCTCGGCGTGCAGCTTGCCCTGGTCCGGGTCGACGACAGCTTCGGCGATGAAATCCAACGCCCACTCGCCCAGCACGACGGCGTCCAGTAGATTCCGTTTCCGGGCGAGGTCCGCGATCACGAATGAGATGTCTCCGACATGCTGGAGGTCATCGGGGCAGAGCTCGAGGTAGGAGACGTCGGCGGAGGCATCCCACTGCTCCGGTTGCTCGTCTTCGTCGTCAATCTGCCACCAGAACCGTCGGTGGCTCAATGTCAGCTCAATCGAGAGCGGGTTCGCCGGGAGATCAAGGACCACGACTGTCGCCCTTCACGTGGTGTCATGCCAGTTACAACCAAGGTGTCTGCCGCTGCCGGCCCGGTCTGCGAGCGCTGCCATCAAGGCCGGGGTGCATTGGTCAAGCGCGTGCGCAAGATTCCGGCCACCTGGCTTGGAGGACCTTCTCGATCATGTTGAACTCACGGTTCAGCTCGATCAGCATCACCTTCGCCTGGCCGGAATCAGACACGACCTCCGGGCACGGCTCCCTCGCCGGTGCCTGTACCGGCCATCGTTCCGGCGACCTCTGGCCATCCGATAAGTGAGGCACCGACGCAGCGCCACCGGTCATCGCGGCCGCGACCGCTGGCGCGTTGGGAAACACCTTCCGCACCATGCTCGTTCTCGCCATCGCTTTACCCGTTCGGGGGTCACATGTCGGTTTTCCCGGTATGCCGTGCTTCGTCACTGCGCTGATGTGCGCGAATTGGGCGACGAAGGCCGCGGTTGCTTATCCGCGGGGCCCCTCCGGTGTTGTCGTGCCGGAGCGCAGATCGTGGGCTCCAACTTGTGCTGTAGTTAAGTTCTATACAGTGACTCCCGGCAAAGTCAACCGAAACGCAAGTATTCACCGGTCGGAGATCGACGTCGATCGTGACGTCAACCTCGAGTTGACGTCACTACTTGTTGTTCAGTTAAGGTCCGAGGACCGGGGCTGCGGCGAGTCCGGCCAGTATGAGGAACGCAGGCCACGGCGGTGCGTCACCGCGACCGCCACGGCGAGCCCCGCGCCGATCTCTCCCACGCTCCACCACGCGGCATGTCCGGACCGCCGCGTCGCTGCCGTCAGACCACCCTGGTCGGCATGCCGCGCATCCGTGCCCAGGGCGCGGACCGCGGCGACATCGCGCCACATCGGTTCCCCTCGGCGCACCGGATCCCCTGTCCGCGACGGCGCGTGTCCATATCGTGGCCCCAGCTCGACTCCCTCTGGCCGGTTCGTCCTCACGAGCACGGGACGCGCGTACTGGCCTACTTCCTCTTGAATTGTGTTAGGGTTAAGCTCAACACTGGTTCCGGTCAGCGAACTCAACCAGGCTGCAACCTCGGGATGATCGTGTCGCGGGGTAGGGCCGCGGAGTGGGGTGTCGATTGTCAGAGGATCACCCAACTCTCTCGACCGCGGAACGGGCGAAGTTCTTCTTCGCCCGGTACCGCGGACGGACGCGGCCGATCGACGGGAAGGCGTTCAACCAGCGCAACTGCGCGGAGTTCGTTCAGCAGCACGCCGGCCAGTGGACCGAGGCCCAGGTCAGCAAGCTGCTCAAAGGGGAGATCGACAACCCCGGGAGCAGGGGCATCGGCGCCATGGCCCTGTACTTCGGCATCGGTGATCACCTGCTCAACCAGCTGCGTCCATGGCCTGGAGACGAGGTGGTCACGCGGATCGTCGAGCTCACGCTGGAGATCAATGATCCCGCGGGCTTCGACGAGCTGGTCAGCCGCCTCAACTTCGTCGTCCGGATGTTCGCCGGCCGGTCCCGGCCCGGCGGCGGTGGTTACACCGTGCCGGAGCTGGCCGCCCACCTCAGCCACAAGACCGGCGAACAGTGGACCGTCTCCGACGTGGAGAACTTCCTTGGCGGAAGACGGCACCCGCTCCGCCTGATCAGCGCGGAGGCGTTCGACGCCATCGCGCAGTTCTTCCACGCGACGCTCAAGTTGTTCCGTCGCGAGACCGAGTTCGACGAGGCCGAGGTTGGCCACTTCCTGGAGCTGCGCTGGCGCCTCGACGGTCTGCCGGTGGCAGCCAGGCAAGCCGAGCACCTGGACCTCGCGGGTCTCATTCAAGTGGTCGTGGAGCTGGAGCGGGCGCGAGGTGCGTCATCGCCCTCGTCGCCGGCCGGACCGCAGTTCCTCGCGCCGCGTTACCAGGGGGGTGACTGAAACGTGTCCGCTACCGTCGAACCCGCGGGCAGCGATCGGTTGGTGTCCTCGGACCCTTTCCTCCGCCGGGTGAAACCCGCGGTGCTCGAGGCCGCCAAGGCGGCGGCCATGTCTGTCATCGAGCTGCATGAGCAGCGCTTTGACGGCCCCCTGCGGCCCCAGGACCTGTTCTGGCTCGAGTCGCAGCGCCGGGCCCGCACCATCTACTTCGCTCGAGGCCCGATCGGCAGCGTGACCTGCGGCCTCACCGTGCAGTACGACGAGTGCGACTTGGTGGTGGTCTGCGACCGGGTCCCCGAACGCGGAGGTCGTGCCGTCGGCCGACGGGTCTGGTGGCACGAGTACTTCCACTACCGGGAACTCGGCGCCGGTGGTGCCGCCGGCCCAGTCGCAACCCCGAACCCGGATGAGGGGGACCGGGATGACCGGGCCGCGCGCATCGAGGAGGAGGCCGACGCGGAGCGGCGCGAGTTCTGGCATCGGGTGGCGCCTGGCCTGGTGGACGACGACGAGGAACTCCTCGGCATCGTGCGTGGCAGAGAACCGTTCGCCATCCTGGGCCGGGACGTCTACGACACGGCAACCGAACAGCAGGTCGAAGCGTCGGCGCGGCTGCTGGAGCACTACACGACCGACGTGGCTCACGCGATGAGGCGGTGGAAACCCCGCACCGCGGCGGAGTCGCTGTTCGGGAGCACCAGCCGGCGCGGTCGGCGAGGATGACGTGCGGAGCTGGTGTCGTAGCGGGGTAGCCGTCGTATCCGCGCTGGCGGTCGCCGCGGTGCTGGTACTGGGCGTGCGGATCGGCAGTTGGTACGGCACGGGCGCCGCCGTGGCAGCGGTGCTGGCAGTTGTCGCCCTGCTGGCACGCGGATTGCGATCCGGCGATCCCGGGTTCAGCTTCTTGTGCGCGGTCTTCATCACCGGCGGCCTTGGCGCGCTCTTCTACGACCCGGTCACCAACCATGCGATCGTGCAAGCCGGGCTGCCGCCGAAGGTCGCGTACCTCCTGGGCTGCCTCCTGCCCACCATCGCTACCTTCTCCGTGCTGTCGATGCTGTCCAGCACACTGGACGAGAAAGCCACCAGCGGGCGCCGGCCCACGGTCCGACGTGCGCTGACGCTTCTGGGCGGCACGATCGCCATGATCGTGTTGGCGATCGGCCTGCACACCCCGCCCGGCGTCCCCGTCTTCCCGGACTACGGCGGAGAGCCGCGCGTTGTGTGGATCCAGACCATCTACACCCTCTACATCGCCGTCGGCGCCGCCGAGTTCCTCGTCATCTGCAGCAGGTACCTCCGCCGGGAGAATCCGCCGCGGCGAGTCGCGACCAGCATCTGGCTGGAGATCACCGGAGGCGTGTTCGCCCTCGTCCTGTCCGCGTGGCAGATCGCGCGGGCGTGGGGCGATCGGCACGGCGGGACCGTGCTGGACAACACGATCAGCGAGATCCTCTCGGCGGCCACCTTCGCGCCCATGGTCCTCGGGGCGACCTGGCTGATGTGGACGCCCGCGGTGATGGAGCGGCTCCTGCTCGGATGGGCATGGTGGTCCGTCCGAGCGATGGCCCCCCTGCACGACGCACTGCCCGCCGAGCTCCTCCTCCACTGCGACGACGACGATCGCGCTGTCCAGCGCACCTGGATCACCGGGGAGATCCAGGACGTCCGGATCGGCTTGGCGCCCTACGTGCACCCCGGCATCGCGGAACGGGCACGGGCCGCGGCCGGCGGGCGGTCCCGCGCGAAGACCGAGGCACTGGTCAAAGCGGCGGAGCTCGCGTCGGCACTCGACGCCTTCGACGACGTCTGCCGGGCGGACTCGCCCGCGCAACGCGCCAAACGAGTACGTCAGCTGCTTGCGCACGCCACCGAGGTCACACCACACAAAGCAACGATCTTGGTGAAGATCACCCCTGGGGGTATCGAGATGTACGACGACATGCCGGACATCGCGGCGGAGCCGCTTTCCCTGAAGGCCCAGATCGCCGAGGACCGGCCGCTCATCCGGCTCGCCAGGGCCTTCCGGCGTCCCGAGGTCGCCGAACTGCGCGAATGGGCACGCCGCAACCGCGTGTCCGCGAGCCAATCCGTAGCGGTGTGAGGGAGATGTGATGACGCCAGCGGAACTCGCCCTGTTGCTGCGGCCCCTGCAGTTCTTCAACAGCCACGCTGCCGGCACCCGCGACGGACTGCTCGAGCTCGGCAACACGTCGGAACCTCGGGTTCTGGTCTGGAATCCGGAGGTGATCGGCGGGATCTGGCATGCCGATCGGACACTGGCCCACCCGGGCAGTCGCACGTTCCGCCCCGTCCTGGGCGAGCACTCGCTGATCTGGGCGGACGGGCAGCGGCACCGCGACTACCGCGCGGCGCTCAGTGTCCCGCTGGTCCGGCAGTTGCACACTTACCGGGGCATGATCGCCGGCATCGTCGACTCCTTCATCGACGACCTGACCCCCGGCACCAAGTTCTCCCTCGCGGACTGGACCCGGGCGCTGGCGCTCCGCGTGATGGGGGCGTTCGTCTTCGGCATGGACGACACCAGTTTCCTCCGGCCGTTCGCCCGCTGGATGACCCGCGCCATTGGCTCACGCCCGCGCACCCTCGCCTACCGACACCTCCGGGGCGGTCTCCCCACCGCAGGACCTGAGCTCGACCGCTTGCTCGTGGAACAGGCCCGCGCCGCACGGCGCGACCCCCGCACCCTGTCCGCGCACCTGCTCGCACACGACAGCCCGGTCGCGGGCATGGACGATGACGAGTTGCGCGACCAGGTGGTGACCCTGTTGTTCGCGGGCCACGAAACCACCGCCTCGACCGCCGCGTGGGCCCTTTACTGGCTGCACCGCCATCCCGAGATCGGCGACAGGGTACGAGCCGAACTCGACCGTACCCGCGCTGACGAGCCCGGCCACGACGGCAGTCCGCTGCTGGACGCCGTCGTGTCCGAGACCCTGCGCTTGACACCGCCCGTTCCGGCCGCCGGCACCCGTAAACTCGCCACGGACTGCGACCTGGGTGACCGCCGGTTCCGCGCGGGCACGGTCGTCATGCCGCAGATCTACATCGCACACCGCTCACCGGCCACGTTCGAAAACCCACGCCGCTTCAACCCGGACCGCTTCCTCGACCGCGACGGCACGGCGTACCGCAGGCCCATCACCCAGTTCTTCCCGTTCGGCGGCGGAACCCGCCACTGCCCGGGCGCGCAACTCGGCCAGCTCGAGGTCCGGGAGATCCTCGCCCGGGTCCTCCGCCGTCTCGACCTCCAGCTGGTCGAACACCGCGGGCCCGTCGAGCAACTGCGCGCGCACACCATGGCCCCCTCACCCCGGATCCGCATGCGGGTGCGGGCTTACCGGTAGCGGGCGGCAATGCCGCTGCACGGTGCTGCGGCACGAGCTCACCGAAGACGGCCACGGGTGAACCTTCGCCGCACCGGCCTCGGACGAGGTCGGCCTGTGGGGGAACGGACACGACTCCCGGTGTTGCGCTGGAGCGCGCTCCAGCTCCTAGCGTCCGCGGCATGACGAATGCAGAGACCCGGCAGGACCGATTCGAGCGCGGCATGAAGGTGCTGAACGAGGTGGATGGCCAGGCAGGCCGGCGGGTTATCGACTCGCTCGCCGAGATCTCGCCGGAGCTGGGTCACCAGGTGGTGGCGTGGGGATTCGGGGAAGTCTATTCGCGACAGAACCTGTCGCCGCGGGACCGCCAGCTGGTCACGCTGGGCATGCTGACCGCGCTGGGCGGCTGTGAGGCGCAGTTGGACGTGCACATCAACGCTTCGCTGAACGTGGGGTTGACGCCGGTGGAGATCGTGGAGGCGCTGCTGCACTCATCGGTGTACTGCGGTTTCCCGAAGGCGGTGAACGCGACCTTCGTGGCGAAGAAGGTGTTCGGCGAACGCGGCCTGCTGCCGGTGTACCGCGACGAGAGGTGAGGCCCCGGGCTGGACCCGTCAGCAGCCCGGCCCGGGACCCTGTCCCAGGTGGACGGTGTCACCGAGCCCTGCCGGCAGGAACCCGCCGGCGGCGCCGGGTCACGCGACGCCGATCCGCTGCAGGTCGGTGCCGACCACGACCGGGCCGGTGTAGCCGTTCTGCGCCCAGCGCCGCCACCGGGGCACGTCGATCGAATCGTGCGCGAAGTCGACCAGGTGGCTGAGGACGAGCCGGTTGGCGTGCGCCGCCTCGGCGATCGAGCCCACCGACTGGACCTCGACGTGCGACTCCAGCATGTGGTTGCGCAGCGCGGGCGGGAGCTGGGCGCCTTCCAGGTTGATCGCTTCGTGCACGAGCAGGTCGGTGTTCCCGGCGAGGGCGAGGAGGTTGGGGCTGCGGGTGGTGTCGCCGGAGAACGTGACCGATCCGTAGGCGGTGTCGAAGCGGAACGCGAACGAGGGGAACACCGGCCCGTGTGGCACCAGGACGGCGGTGACTGTCACCTTGTCGTCGCTCATCACCGGGAACGGCCGCATCGCCGGGGCGGTGTTGGTGAAGCTCGCGCCCACGTCGGGCAGCGCGATCTCGTGGACGTCGAGCAGGGTGGTCGGATCGGTGATACCGGAGTCACGGATGAACAGGTTGCTGGAGTAGGCGACGGCGTTCGTCCACTGCTGGGTCAGCGCGCGGGTGCCGGGGACCGGATCCGGCGGCGACACCACCGGCGCGGTACCGCCGCCGAACTTGGGCGGCAGCCCGCCCGCGGAACCGGGCCCGTACACGCCGACCGGACCGGTGCTGCCGAGTCCGCCACTGACCGGCGCGCCGCCCAGCGCGACGTAGTTGTAGTAGTCGGCGATGTGGTCGATGTGCAGGTGGGTCAGGAAGATCGACCGGATCGCGGTGAGGTCGAGACCGGCCCGCATGAACTGGGTCAGCGAGGAGCGCCCGCAGTCGATCAGGTAGATGCTGCCGTCCACCAGCAAGGCGGTGGAAATGCCGGCGCGGTCCGGTTTCGGCGGGGGTCCGGCCTGGGTTCCGAGCAGCACCACCTCGAGGTGCCCTTTTCGCGGGGCCGGACCCGACGGCGCGGCGGCCGCGAGCGGTCCGCCGCTCGCGGCCGCCAGCCCCAGGGCGAGGCCCGCGCCGCCCAGCGCCGTCAGCAGCCCGCGCCGGCCGAGTGTGCCGCGTTCACCCGCGTCCTCGCCGGCGTGACCCGACATGCACATGTGATCCTCCACGATCGAAAGCGGCCGGCCCAGCCGGGCGCGGTGGTTTCAGTGGTGCAGGACGAAATCCGCCACCAGGCGGTTGAACTCGTCCGCGTGTTCCAGCTGGGCCCAGTGCCCGCACCGGTTGATCAGGACCGCCCGCGAGTCCGGGATGTTCGCCGCCAGGAACAGCGTCGATTCGAACGACACCACGCGGTCGTCGCGGCCGTGGATCAGCAGCGACGGCGCGGTGATCCGGGAAACCGCCGCGAGATCGAGCCAGATCGGGATCGGCGCCTTCGGCGCGGCGGCGGCGACGGCGCGCAGGTGCTCGGGCCGCGCGAGTGCCGCGTCCGAACGCTCCTGGCACAGCTCGGGCGTCGCGAACCGGGCCTTGTCGTAGACCATGATTTCGACCAGTCGGCGCATGCCCTCCGGCGACGCGTCGGAGTACGTCTCCAACATGATCTTCAGGCCCTCGGTCGGCCCGCCGCCCGCGCCGAACAGGAACGGCTTCATCTGGATCGGCGGCCCCATCGTGATGAGGTGCGAGACGCGCTCGGGACGCTCGACGGCAAGCCGCAACGAGGTGTGCCCGCCCATCGAGTTGCCGACGAACGCGGCCTGCTCGATGCCGAGTGCGTCCAGGAACTGGCACGCGGCTTCGACGTGATCGAGCGTGCTGAAGTCCGCTGCGTCGGAGTCGCCCCAGCCCGGCATGTCCGGGGCGATCACCCGGAACCGCCGCGACAGCTCGCCGATGTTCGGCGCGTAGTTGCTCCAGCCGGTCGCGCCGGGGCCGCCGCCGTGCAGCAGGACGAGCGGGTGCCCCTCGCCGGCTTCGTGGTAGTGGATCTTCCAGTCCCGCGTCCGCACGTACCGGGAAGCCATCAGCGCTCACCTCCGGCGACGACGGCCGCGCCGAGCAGCTCCGAAACCACCTCCGGGGCGCGGTGGCCCCACCAGTGCAGCTGGTCGAGCGTGCGCACCTCCCAGGTCTCGTCGTCGATCAGCAGACCGCCCCAGCCGTACTCGACGGAGAAGCCGGACGGCGTGCGGACGTAGAAGCTGAACATGTGGTCGTTCGGGTGCATCCCGAGGGTCATCTCGAACGGCTGCTTCGCGTCGAGGCACCGGTCGTAGGCCAGGCCGACGTCGCGGATGTCGGTGACCTCGATCATGAAGTGGTGTGTCCGCTTCGGGTGCGGCATGTCCCCGAACGCGACCGTGTGGTGGCGCGGATTGCAGTGCAGGAACGCCAGATCGGCGACGATGCCGGGCGCGAGCTCCTCGACGATGATGTCGCTGAGCTTGAAGCCGAGCAACCCCTCGTAGAAGGCCAGGTAAGTTTCGCGCGGGACACCTTTGGACAGCAGCACCTGGTGTCCCGCGCCGCCGGCTCCGGTGACGAAACCGCCGAGCAGCACCTCGCTGTGGAACGGTGTCGCGGCGTCGGCCAGGCCGGTGACCAGTTCGAGTTCGTTGCCCAGCGGGTCGGTCACGAGCACGATCCGCTCGACCTTCCGCGCCGCGGCCAGCTCGGCGTCGCCTTCCACGGTCTCGACCCCGGCGTCACGCAGCCGCGCGACCAGGGCGTCGAGCTCCGCGGCCGACGCCACCTCGTAGCCGCTGCGGACCAGGTCGTCGGCGGGCCCTTCGGTGAGGATCCAGCGGTGCGCCTTGTCGTCGGTGCGCAAGGTGAAGCCGTCGGCGGTCTTCCCGCCCAGCTGCATGCCGAGCAGGGACACCGCGAAGCGTTCCCATTCGGCGAGGTCGCGGACCTCGTAGACGACGTAGGCGAGTTCCTTCACTCCGGTCATCGGATTTCTTCCTTTCGGTGCGGCGCGGCCGCTCGGTCGGATGCGGTGGCGGATGGGCGGTCCGGCGCGGCGAGGCCGGTCTTGTCGGCCGCCGCGACGAACTTGTCGGGACGCACGGCGATCGCCTGGACGCCGTACCGGTCGAGCCACGGCAGCAACGAGTCCTCGAGGTCGACGAGGTCGGTGGCTGCGCGGGTGTAGGCGGTCCGCGGCCGGACCGCGATGTAGGACGCGCCGAGCGCGTCCCAGCCCGCCTTTTCCCCGGGGGTCAGCAGGGTTGCCGGGTCGACGTCGTTGCCGAGGAGGACGAAACCGCCGGGCAGCAACGCATCCAGCCGCTCCATCCGGCCGACGGCGTCGCAGGCGAGCGGCTGCGGGAGGTACCGGCCGACGACGGAGGCGTCCCCGGGCTCGCCGCGCAGCCATCCGTCGGCGAGCGTCGGCGGGGCGTTCAACGGCGGTTCCCAGGGCGTGACCAGGTTCGGCGGCACAGCGTTCATCGCTTCGATCTCCGCCGGGGTCGCCTCCTGCTTGATCACCCGGCCCAGCGCGACCGCGATCCGGGTGTAGAACTCGGCCGAGGGACGGCGCTCCGGTTCGTAGGTGTCGAGCCAGTCCTCGCCGAGCTGGCCGCGGACGACCCCGGCGATCTTCCAGCCGAGGTCGTACGCGTCACGCATCCCGGTCTGCATGCCGGCGCCCGCCCACGGCGGCATCAGGTGGGCCGCGTCGCCGGCGAGGAAGATCCGGCCCTGGCGGTAGGTTCCGGCCATCCGCACGTGGTGCCGGTAGAACGCGTACTGATGGATCTCGACGTCGTCCGCGGTCACGCCCAGCGCGCGCAGCAGCGGCCACACCTCGGCGTCCGTCGGGAAGTCCGCCTCGGTTTCGGTGGGTTTGAGTGGGATTTCCCAGCGGTGGTTGCCCGCCGACAACGCGATGTCGACGACCGGGCGTTCGCGGTCGGTCCAGAACGTGAGGAAATCGCGATCCGGCCACCAGCGCTTGACCCGGCAGTCGATGACGATCCACAGCGTGTCGCCCGTGTCGCCGTGCATCGGGATCCCGCACAGCTTGCGCACCGGGGACGAGCCGCCGTCGGCCGCGATCGCGTACCGGGTGCGGACGGTGGTCTCCTCCCCGGTGACGCGATCGCGCGCGGTGACGGTCACGCCGTCGGCGTCCTGCTCGACGGCGACGACCTCGGCCCCGAAGCGCACGGTGAGGTTGTCCCGCTCGTCGGCGCAGCGGCGCAGCTCGGCCTCCAGAGCCGGCTGGTAGATGTTGTAGAACCGCGGTTTGCTCCCGCGGGTGCCGAGCGTGCTCGGTGGATGCTCGACCCGCATCACCTCGTGGCCGTCGTAGGTCACCCAGCGCAGTGCTCGCTGCGGCTCGACCACGCGCTCGACGCGGTCGTCCACGCCGAGGTCCTGGAGGATCCGCATCGTCCAGTCGTTGATCGTCACCGCCCGCGCCCGGGGATAGATGTCCGGGTCCCGCTCGAACGCGACGACCCGCGCGCCCTTGCCGGCCAGGGTCAGCGCCGCGGTCAGGCCCGTGGGGCCGTAGCCGACGAGAGCGACGTCGGCGTCGTAGTGCTCAGTCATCGCAGGCTCCGCACACTTTTGTACCGGTCGTTCGGTTCATTAGTGGTTACCATCACATTCACCCCGGGATCCGTCAAGGGCCGAGCCGGAGATTCCGGTGCGCAGAAAATGCGTGGCCTTATGCTGCTCGCTGTGGACACAGCGCGGGCCGGGAACCGGCGGGGACGGCGTTCCCGGGAGGAGATCCTCGACGCGGCGTCGCGGATCATGGCCGAACGCGGTTACTCCGCCACGACGATGTCGGTGCTGAGCACCGAAACCGGCCTGCCGAAGAGCGCGATCTACCACCACTTCCGGTCCAAGGGCGGCCTGTTGTCGGCCGTCATGGAGCGCGGGGCGTACGAGTTCTTCCGGCACCTGCGTGAGGCGCAGGCCGATCCGCCCGCCGACCTGCCGCCGGCCGAACTGCTCGGGTGGTTCCTCCAGCGCACCGGTGAGGTCTTCGTCGCGAAGCCCGACTTCCTGCGGCTGCACCTGATCCTGCTGATGAGCGCCGAAGCGGTCGAGGACATCGAGGTGAAGGACATCATCCAGCGCGTCCGCACCGACGGCCGCCGGCACATGCGGCGGATGATCCGCCAGTCGTGGGCCTGCCTGGGACCGGAGGTCGCCGACGCGGTGGGCGAGGCGCTGGACTACTTCGGCATCGCCGGGTTCGACGGCGCCTTCGTCGCCTGGCAGGCGGAGCCCGGACGTTCCATGCGCGACCAGATGGCATTGCTCACCGAAGCCATGGTCGCCATCGCCGAGCGCGTCATCGCCGCGCGCTAGCCGCGCAGGTCCGCCTCCAGCGCGTCCGCAGTGGCACGCAGCGTCGCCACCAGCAACGGCAGCTGGTCCTTGCGGTACCGCACACTCGGCATCGACACCGACAGTCCCGCGACGACCGCGCCGTCCGCCCCGTGCACCGGGACTCCGACGGCGACCACTCCCCGTTCGGACCGGCCCTGGTTGAGCGCGAAGCCGCTGCGGCGGACACGTGCCAGGTCCGCCCGCAGCGCGGCCAGGTCCGGCCGGTCGGCGGGCTCGTTCACCGCGTACAGTTCCTCCACCTGTTCGGGTGGCAGTTCGGCGAGCAGCAGCAGGCCACCCGTGGTCTCGTGGACCGGGAAAACCATCCCTTCGCGAGAGCCCACGCGCAACGCCTGCGCACACTCCACGCTCGCGATGAAGCGCGCCTTGGCCCCGGTGCGGACGGTCAGGTTCGCGGACTCGTCGAGCAGGTCGACCAGCCGGCGCAGATGCGGCAGCGCGGCCGCGCGCAGCCGCGACGCGGCGGACTGCGAATGGGCGGCCAGCTCCAGCACCGGGCCGACCCGGTAGGCCCGGTTGGCGTCCTGTACCGCGAAATCGCGGTACACGAGCATCGCGAGCAGCCGGTGCGCGGTCGAGGCCGCGACGCCGATCCGTTCGGCGACCTCGGTGACCGTCAGCGGTCCTTCGAGCTGCAACATCGCCGCGATCCGCAGGGCGTTGTCGACGCTGGCGACAGCGTACGGCGGGGGCGCCTTGAACGGTTTGTCCATCCGGGCCCACCTTTCCGTACCAGAATCCCGTTGTGTGGAAGGGGACCAGCACACCATAACCCGGTGCTGATGTCGTGCGAGACCGCCGCCGACCCACCGCTGGGTCGTGCGCCGAAGGGTGCCCTGCATTCCGGTGTGGTTAGCGGAACCTGCTGCGTGAGCCACCGCAAGCGGTTCCGCTGATCCCGCAACGCGGGCGCCGCCCACAGTGGACCGACGCCGGCGTTCCGGATCGGACCGGGCCGAGCCGTCAGCGAGCCGCACCACCTCGGGCCGGGTAGCGATGGCCCGGTACGCTGCGGGACCTCCCTCCGCGACGCGGGGGAGCAGTTGGTCTGACGGGCACAGCGCGGACACGCGCCGTCGCGGGCGGAGGGATCCGGTGCGCGGAGGGGAATCGATGTGGCGCGATGTCGCCGCGGTCCACCGCCTGGACTTCTCGGTGCTGGTCCTCGTTGTCTGTTACGGGTGGTGGGGGGCGTCCTTCACCGCTGCTGACGCCGCGCAGTTGGTGTCACCGCCGGTGCTGCTCGCGGTGGTCGCGAACGGGCTGCTGTTCCTCGGCGGCCTGCTGCTCAACACGGTCGCCGACCTGGACACCGATGCGCGGCATGCCGACAAGGGTGGTTTGACGGCAGCGGCGCGGCGGTTCGGACATGCCGCGTGGTGGAGCGTGGGAGAGATCGGCGCGGGGCTCGCCGCGGCGGTCGCGGTGACGGCGCTGACCGGTCACCTGCTGCCCACCCTGGCCGGCGCGGCGACCGCTCTCGCTCACTCCGCGTACAACCTGAACCCGGTCCGCGCCAAGCATCGCGGGTTTCCCGGCGCATTCGTGTTCGGCGCGGCGGTCGGCGCGCTGCCGTTCCTGGTCTCGGCCGGCGCGGTGGTGCCGCGCCTGCCGGGCTGGGCGTGGTGGCTCGCCCTCGGACTCACCGCGCTGTCCACGGGGCGCACGGTGTGGTGGTCGGTGCCGGACGTCAGCGGCGACCGGAAGGCCGGGGCGGCCACCCCCTCCGTGCGCCACGGTGCCCGCAAAGCCACCGCCGTGGCCTGCGTCCTCATGCTGGCCGGACTCGCCGCGGCCACTGCCGGGCTGTGGCGGTTCGGAGTCCTGCGGACCCTGCTCGCCCTGTCGGTCCACCTGGTCGTCTTCGTCGTCGCCGCAGCCCCGGTGGTTCACCCGCAGGGCGCACCACCGAGCTTTCGGACGATGAGCGGGCGGGTGCTCGTGCTCGTTGCCGTCGCCGACCTGTTCGTCCTGGTGATGCCGGTCGCCACCCTGCTGCAGGCCTCGTCGGCGTGACCTTCTCGACGTGGGGTGGGAACGCCCGTTCGTGGGCAGCAGAAGGCATTGCCCGCCACTAGCATGGCTGGGATGACCCGGTGGACCGCCGGCCCCGATCGCCCGCGCACCACAGCCGTGCGCGGCGGCTCCCGCACATGACCCCGCGGCGGGTTCGCGTGCCCGCCGCGGCCGGGGCCGCGGTGCTCCTCCTCCTCGCCTCCTGCACATCACCCACATCGGCGCCACAGCCACCGTCGCCCCAGGTCACGGCCGGTGTGGTCGGGGTGGCGAGCCAGGCCCAGCCGAGCGTGGTCAAGATCCTCACGCCGGGCGGCAACGGCAGCGGGGTCGTCTACACCGCCGACGGTCTCATTCTCACCAACGAGCACGTGGTGCGCGGAGCGTCCGCCGTGCAGGTCGCCTTCGCCGACGGTCAGCGGCTCGGGGGAACCGTCCGCGCCGCCGACGCGGTGACCGATCTGGCCCTCGTCGCGGTTCCCCGCACCGGGCTGCCCCCGGCCCGGTTCCAGGCCGCGTTGCCGCAGACCGGTGAACTCCTCATCGTCATTGGCAGCCCGCTCGGGTTCGAAAACAGCGTCACCGCCGGAGTGGTTTCGGGCCTGCACCGGGAGATCCCGGGCAGCGCGGCCGAGACCCAGGCGCTGGTCGACCTCATCCAGACCGACGCGCCGATCAGCCCCGGCAGCAGTGGCGGCGGCGTGTTCAACGCCGGCGGCGAGATCGTCGGCATCAGCGAGGCCTACATCCCGCCCCAGGCGGGGGCGGTGTCGCTCGGATTCGCCATTCCGGCCGCCACCGCGGTCGACGTCGCCGAGCAGCTGCGGACCACCGGCCGCGCCCGGCACGCCTTCGCCGGGCTCGAACCCGCCCAGCTGACCCCGCAGATCGCCGCGCAGCTGCGGCTGCCCCGGTCCGACGGCGTGATCGCGGCCGCGATCGTCCCGGGCGGTCCCGCGGCCACCGCCGGGCTGCGTCCGGGCGATGTGATCACCCGCGTCGACGACGCCGTCGTCGCCACACCCGAGGACTTCCTGGTCCAGCTGCGACGGCGGGAGCCGGGCCAGGTGATCACGCTGACCTTCCACGGACCCGACGGGCGGGACGTGAGTGCCTCGCTGACCCTGACCGATCGGCCGGGCCTGAGCAGCTGAGGCAGGGGAGTTCATCACCCGGAACGGGCGCGGAGCCCGGCCGCGGGCGCGGTGGCGGGCACCCCTGACGTGCCCGCCCGCCCACGATCCGGCCGGGTGGGCGAGCGAGCCGGCAACGCCACCGGCGACGGGGTGCCCCGGCCGGGCGCGGATGGCCGGGGCACCAGGCGGTCGCCGTGGCGTGAGCCGGGGCTCACTCGCGGCGGCCGCGCTCGGTACCGGTGTCGGTGTCGATGTGTTCCTTGCGGACCTCACCGCGGACGGTTTCGGTGTCCTGCACCTGGTCCTTGGCCAGCCGGACCCGTTCCACGGGCACGGCTTCGGTGCCCACCACGGGCCGTTCCTCGTGCAGGGTCACCTCGTGTTCCTCTTCGGAGATCCCCGGCCCCGACATCGCCTGCTCGCGGTTGGCGTCGGTGATCGGTTCCCGCTCGACCCGCACTTCCTCCCGGGTGACCGGCACCTCGACCTGCTCGGTCTCGGTGACGACGTACTTGCGCAGCCGGGCACGCCCGCGCTCGCGCCGTTCGGTGCCCACGCGCAACCGCTCCTCCGAGCGCGTCATCGCCTCGTCGGTCGTGGGCCCCGAGACGTCGTGTCCTTCCGCGCCCTCGGGCCGGCCGCCCTCGTGCCCGGCCTTACCACCGTGCCCCGCCTGCGCACCGCGCTCGCCGGCGAGCTGGTAGTGGCGGTAGAGCTGCTGTTCCTCGGTCACGCCGAGGTGCTGCCCGTGCTCGGTGGGAGCCGGCTCGACCTGTGGGGCGTCCTTGATCAGCTCCTTGGGGTAGCGGGTCTCCAGATCGCCGTCGTCGCGTTCCTGCACGCCCTGCACCGGGACGAACGACTCGCGGGTGCCGAACAGGCCGGTCCGCGTCGTCAGCCAGGTCGGGTGTCCGTCCGCGTCGTCGGTCCACAACTGGCCGATCTGGCCGACCTTGGCGCCGCTGCTGTCGTACAGGGTGCGTCCGCTCCACTGGGCGAAGTGCTGGTTGGTTTGCGTCATTGGTTGTCATTCCCTTCGGCGGCGGCCCCGAGGCGGGGCCGCATTCATCCCAGCTACCCGGACGAGTGAACCGCGAAACGACGCAAAATCGATGCAGTTTGAGCGTTGAGACCCGGCCCGGCCGGGTATCGCTCCCGGCATCACCAATTCCGCGAAGGAGTGAACGCATGTCCCGTTCCGTCACCAGCACCCAGTCGCGCACCCCGGCGCAGGTCGTCGCCGCCGTGGTGGGCGTCGTGTTCCTGCTCGTCGGCATAGCCGGTTTCATCCCCGGCCTGACCACCCACTACGACATGCTCAGCTTCGCCGGGCACCACTCCGGCGCGATGCTGCTCGGCGTGTTCGCCGTGTCGATCCTGCACAACCTGGTCCACCTGGCCTTCGGCGTCGCCGGCCTGGCGCTGGCCCGCACCGCCTCCGGCGCACGCACGTTCCTCATCGCCGGCGGCGCGATCTACCTGGTCCTCTGGATCTACGGGCTGGTCGTCGACCACGACTCCGCGGGCAACTTCGTCCCCGTCAACACCGCGGACAACTGGCTCCACCTCGGCCTCGCCGTCGGCATGATCGCCCTCGGCCTCGCCACCGGCAGGCGCACCGCTCCGGCTCGGTGACGATCGCGGCGGGGCTCGCCGTCGAGGCGGTGATCCGGCCCCGGCGGGCCGGGCGTCAGGGGCGGGTCCGCGCGCCTTCCCGGGGCACCGGGTGGCCGGGGGCGCCGTTGAGGCGGTGCCGTTCGTGGATGTAGACCGCGTGGCCGATGGCACCCAGCATCATCCCGAACGAGCCGACGATGAACAGCCAGATCGCGATGCGCTCGGCCGCGTGCCAGAGGAACAACACGCTGCCCACGAAGAAGATGATGTTCCCGGTCACGCCGATGGTGAGGTGGATCGTCGGGAACTCGCGGACGAAGACCTTGGGACGCACGGGGTTCCTCCTTGCACGACGCACCCGCGGCTCGGGCTCATCCGATGCCTTCCCGCCGGCCGGCGGGGACAAACACGTCCCGTCATCGGAAGAACCGGGTGGCCCGCCGGTGCCGGGAGCAGCAGTGCCGGCCACCGTCCACAGTGGCTGGTGCCGGGGCGCCGGATCGAACTCCCGTCCACCCCGGCTCCGTTTCCAGTTCCCCGGCCGCTGGAGCCAGGCCGTGAACTCCGCACCGGGTGGCCGTGCCACATCGCGCCCGTGCTCTCGATCAGAGTAACCAGCCGGTCGGCGATCTCGCGCGCGTGCTCGAGCAGCGACTCAACGTAGTCGGAGACGGTCATGGGTTCCTCTCAGTGCAGGCGACTCGCGAGCTGGATCCCGGCGGGCACGGTTTCACCCTGCGGCGGCTCCGGGCCGGCTAGCGCCCGCGAGGCCCGGCGGACGCCGGCGACGCCGAAGGTGACCGCGGTGCCGCGAGCACTGGTGCGCCGCCACTGGTGCGGCGCGTGATCTGCTGCCACGCCTGCGTGGCCCGCTCCGCCAGTTCGGCCGCCGTGGTGCCGGACGGCAGCCGCACCAGGGCCCGCGCCGCCCGGCGGCCGCCGTCCACATCGGACACGGTCAGGTCGTCCGGCGCGGGCAGCATCTCCTCCAGGACCAGCCCCGGCACGGCCGGATCGGCGAGCATCCGGTCGACGATCCGCAGCGTCGCGATGTTGTCCAGGTCCACCGGCCGGGACTCGCGCCCCCGCCGGGCGATCACCCAGCGCGGCACGCCCGTTGCCAGCCGCAGGTTCGCCAGCGCCCGAACCCGGGCGAACAGGTCCCCGCCCGGCTCCGGCAACAGGCCCCGCCCGGCGAACACGGTCGCCGGGGCGATCACCAGGTCCCGGTCGAGCAGCAGGCGCGGCGTGCGGGTCCGGCCCGGGAACGCGGCCCGGGGATCGCCGAACGCGCACGGCGTGCTGAGCCGCCGGGCCGGGGACGCCGCGGTGAGCAGCGAAACCACCAGGTCCCACGGCGGCGGTGGGCGCCGGGTGGCGTGGTAGAGGGGCCACAGCTCGCGGCCGGACCGGTCCTCGGCGATCACCCGGCGCGCATCGCGGCGCAGGGTGATCTCCGTCAGCGGCAGGTAGTGGTGCATGCCCGCGGGATCGTCCACAGCGGATGCCGGGTCGGCGGCGCCGGTCCAGGTCCGCGTGTAGCGCGGGCGGCGGACCGTGGTGGCGTCGCGACCGGCCGGTGGCGGGAGGATCTCGACGAGCTCCGCGCCGCACCGGGCCGCGGTTTCGACGAGGAACGCGCGGTAGGCGGTCACCGGGGGAAGCTCGCCGTGCCGAGGCTCCAGCGCCGCCGCGAACCAGGCGTCCATCGTCCCGGCCGGCGTCACGGACTCCAGGACGGCCCGGCCCTCCGGCAGCGGGCGCAGCAGGCAGTCCACCGGCCACCGCGACGGCTTCGCCGGCGGCGCGCCCAGGTAATCGAGCACCGCCGGACCCAGGTCGATCTCGCCGTCGTCGGCGTGCCGCGCCAGCCACTCGCACAGCCGCTGGTACGGCGTGCCGGGCCGCGGCTCCGGCCACCGCGGTCCGGGCAGCGGTTCCGCGGCGTCCACGGTCCGCGCGACGATCTCCATGACCGGCCGTGGTTCCGGGCCGATCAGGCCGAGCTCCGGCGGCATCCGGCGGCCGGTCAGCACCGCGGCCAGCCGTCCCGCGTGCTCCACCAGCTCGGGCAGCCGCGCCGGCACCGCGACCGTGCCGGGCTCGGCGGTGACCCGTCGACGCTGCCTGGGCGGCCCGGACGACACCTGCACGAGCCCCGCCTGAGCCAGGTGCCGCAACGACTCGCGCACCACCGGCTTGTGCCGCGCGTCCGGTGCGAGCAGGTCGACCACCTCGCGGGTGCGCATCGGCCGGGAGCCCAGCACCCGGCACAGCGCGTCCACCTCCGCGGTGCGCTGGATCTCGCCCCGGCGCGGCGTGCCCAGGTGGCCGCGGTGGGTGGGCTCCCAGCAGAGCCGGTCGTCCTCGGCCCATCGCAGCGGGGTCAGGCTCAGCCACCCGTCGGGCCACGCGCCGACGGTGTCCGGCGGGCGGTCGTCGTGGCCGGTGCCGGGCCGGTGGACCGCCTCGCCGCCGACGGGGGCGGCGGGTGCGAGCCGGCCCCGCGGGCCGGTGCCGAAGGTGGCGCGGAACACCAGCCGCAGCAGGTGGTCACCGCGCTTGCGCAGGTGCCTGCTCGTCCACGGCTCACCCGCGGCCAGGCGGGCGCGGACATCGGCGAGAACCTCCGGCGCGGCCGCGTCGAGCACCCGCACGGCCTCGGGATCACGGCTGATCGCCGCCCACATCCGGTCGTGCCGCGTCCGTTCGGCGTCCGCCACGGCCTCGCGCAGCGCGGCGGTCTCGGCGGTCAGCGTGGCACCCCACGCCGCGATCCGGGACAGCGGCGGGAAGTCCAGCTCGCCCGGCCGGACCACCTCGCCGCGGTGCAGCCGCCGCCGCACGCCGAGGGCCTGCCACCGCAGGGTCCGCGGCAGGACCGGGATCAGCTCGTCGCCCATCCGGCCGGCCACCTCCGCCGCGCACACGCGGTACGCCGTCTCGGCCCGGATCAGGTGACGCATCCGTTCGGTCAGGTCCGGGGTGCCCAGGGCGGCGGCCAGCGCCGCGGGCAGACCGGCCACCCGCACCAGCGCGGGCTCAGGCATGTGGCCCTCCGGGAGGGAGTCCGGAACCAGTTTCCGCCAGGCGGAATTTCGTCGTTCAGTCTGTGCCCGGCGTGCCGTTTCCGGAAGGGGGGTTCCCCGGGTCGAACGACACCTGACCGAGGGGCTCACCGGTTGCGCCACACCGGTTTCCGCTTCTGCGCGAACGCGGCGGGCCCTTCGAACGCGTCCTGGGTGACGAGCAGCTCGTCGAGGGCTGGCGACGGGTGCCGGACGGCCGCGGTGGTGTCCGCGATCGCATCCGCCTCCGCCATCATCCGCAGCGACGTGCGCACCGACGTCGGGGAGCCCGCCAGGATCGCCGCCGCCACCTCCCGCGCGACCGCGAGCGCCTGCCCCGCCGGGGCGACCCGGCTCACCAGGCCGTACGACTCGGCCTCCGCCGCGGACAACCGCCGGCCGGTGAGGATCACGTCGGCCGCCACCTTCGGCGGCACCGTGCGCGGCAGCCGAACCAGCCCGCCCGCGGCGGCGACCAGCCCGACCCGCACCTCCGGCAGCCCGAACCGCGCGGTCTCGTCGGCGACCACGAGGTGGCAGGCGAGGGCGATCTCGCAGCCGCCGCCCAGCGCGAACCCGTTGACCGCCGCGATCACCGGTTTCGGCAGCGACTCGCGGCCGGTCAGCCCGGCCAGCCCCGACTTGGGCACCCACATCGGCCGGCCGCTCGCGGCGTAGACCAGGTCGTTGCCCGCGGAGAACGCCTTGTCCCCGGCACCGGTGATGATCGCGACCCACAGGTCCGGATCGGCGAAGTAGGCGTCGAACACCTCCGCCAGCTCCTCGTTCGCGGGCGGGTGCAGGCTGTTGCGGGAGTCCGGCCGGTTGATCGTGACCTCCAGCAGGCGCCCGTCCCGCCGCACGAGCACGTGCTCGTAGTGGTCCCGGAACCCCGGCGCGCGGGGCGGGAACAGCTCGTCCATCCGCTCGGGGGTCGCCGCGACGCGGTTGCCGAACCCGAACGAGCGCACGTGGACCCTGCTGCCGATCGGCTCGCCCTCGAGCAGCCGGCCGAGCATGTCCGCGTCGTCACTGGAGGCGATGAACCGGCGGCCGTCGTCGAGCCGTCCGATCACCACCGCGGTGCGGGCCGCGTGCTGGACCGTGTAGGTCTCCACCGTGGCCCAGCCGTCCGGGTGGATCGCGGTCGGCACGCGCGGGCGGGCGTCCAGCGCGGCCTGGAGTTCGGCGCTGCGGTCCGGCCGCCACGGCGCGGGCGTGGTCGAGTAGACGCCGGCGGAGTACTTGCTGAGCATGCCGCCGTTCGCGCCGACCAGTCCGAAGGCGCCCGGCTGGTCGCGCAGGCGCACGACGGTCTCGGCGATCGCGTGCGTCGAGTAGTTGTTGCCGGGGCCGCCGAAGAAGGGCAGGCCGCCGGTGACGGTGAGGCCGCGCGGGTCGTCCGGCGCCAGCCCGAGCCCGTCGCACACCGCGAACACCGCGATCGGGAAGCAGCTGTAGAGGTCGAGGGTGGCCAGGTCGCCGATGCCGATTCCGGCCAGCTCCAGCGCGTGCCGCACCGCGAACACCGCGGCGGGCGCGGCGCTGAGGTCCTCGCGCTCCAGCAGCGGTTGTTCCTCCAGGTCGGCGTGACCGTGCAGGAAGACCCACTTCTCCTCGGGCACACCCAGCCGGCGCGCGGCGCCCACCGACATCATCAGCACCGCGGCGCCCTGGTTGACCTGTTCGCGGGCAACGAGGAACCGCGGGTACGGATCGGCGATGGGCCGGTTGCGCTCGGTCGGGGTCACCAGTTCCGGCGCGCTGCGCACCAACGGGGCGGCGGCGTGCGGGTTCGCGGCGGCGACCTCCGTGAACGGGGCGAACAGCTCGCCCATCGCGATCGCGTAGTCCGCGCGCGACAGACCGAGCCGGGCGCGGCGGGCGTTGTCGAACAGGGCGTACTGGCTCACCGGTTCGATCAGGCCGTGCGCGAGCATCTGCCGGCTGGCCAGGCCGGCCAGCCCGAACCCGCGGTCCTCCAGGTCGCCGCCGACGTGCTCGGTGAAATCCGGCTTGTCCGCGGCTTGTTGCAGGTGACGGGCCGTGGAGATCGCTTCCGCGCCGACGACGAGCGCGACCTCGGCGCCGCCGGCGGCGATCGTCCCGGCGAGCTCGGTGACCAGGTGCTGCGGCGACTGGCCGCCGGTGACGTCCAGGACGGCACGCGCGGGTGTCGCGCCCAGGCGGCCGGCGACCGAACGGGGGAAGTTGTCCGACCGGCCCAGCGGGGACTGCGAGACGGGCGTGGAGATCTCGAACTGACGCACCCCGGCGACGGTGTCCAGGGCGGACGCGATCGCCGACACGTCGGCGCCGGTGTCGGCGAGGGCCGACCGGGCCGCCGCGGCCGCGAGCTCGACCGCGGACAGCCCGCGGTACCCGGGATCGTCGATGCGCTCCGATGCCTGGCCGACGCCGACGAGGACCGGCGTCCGGTGGTCGAGAGAGGTCATACCGCACGGTAACCCGGCGGCACGCTCTTTTTCGATCTTCAGCTCTGGCCGATGTTGACCATCCACGAGATGCCGAAGCGGTCCAGGCAGGCGCCGAACTCGTCACCCCACATCTGCTTCTCCAGCGGCACGGTGACGGTGCCGCCGCTGGACAGCTTCTCCCAGTAGCCGCGCAGCTCGCCCGCGTCGTCGCCGCTGAGGCTGATGGCGATGTTGTTGCCCGGCGTGCGTTCCATGCCGGGCGCGGTGTCCGACGCCATCAGGGTGAAGCCGCGCTCGGTCTCCAGCATCGCGTGCATGATCTTGTCGGCGTTCTCGCCCCCCATCCCGCCGAGGTCGCCGAACGTGTTGATGTTCAGGTCGCCGCCGAACACCTGCTGGTAGAACTCCATCGCCTGCCGGGCATCGCCGTCGAAGGTGATGTAGGGGTTGAGCCGCGAAGCCATTTCCGGTCTCCCTCCACCGCGGACCATCCATCGTCGCAGACCCCTCTGCCTGCGACAACACCCTGCGGGGCGGGAAAAAGCCCGGCAGAATCGGATCGTGGCGGGGCCGGTCTGGTATGTCGGGTACGGGTCCAACCTGCACGCCGGGCGGCTGCGGTACTACCTGGAAGGCGGTACCCCGCCGGGCGGGCAGCGGTCGTGCCCCGGCTGCCGTGACTCCAGCCCGCCGTTGAAGACCGAGCCGCACTTCCTGCCCGGCGGGGTGTACTTCGCGACGGAATCGGCGACTTGGGGCGGCGGGCGAGCGTTCTACGACGCGTCGCTGCCGGGGCGGGCCGCCGCACGGGCGTACCTGCTGACCCGCGGGCAGTTCGCCGACCTGGCGGCGCAGGAGATGTACCGCGCGCCCGACCGGGACCTCGACCTGACGACGGTGCTGTCGGCCGGGCGGGAAGTGCTGGGGCCGGGCCGGTACGAGACGTTGCTGTACGTGGGGGACCGGGAGGGTTTCCCGGTCCTGACGTTCACGGCTCCCTGGTCGGCCGGTGAGGTGGCGTGGAACCCGCCGTCCGCGGTGTACCTGCGGATGCTGGGCGAGGGGTTGCGGGAGGCCCACGGGTGGCCGGTGCCACGGGTGGCCCGGTACCTGTGCGGGCTGCGCGGCGCAGCGGGGCACTGGTCGGTCAGTGAGGTGACCGAGTTGCTGGAGCCGCTCGAGCAGGGGACCTCCACCACGTGAGCCGCAGGGGCCGCTAGCCGAGGAGTTCGGCGAGGCGGTCCGGGTCGGCGATGATGTCGATCGCCGCGATGAGGTCGTCCACCACCGTGAACGCGAACAGCGTCTGCGGACGGCCGTCGCGCAGGATGAGGGTTCCCGCGGCGCCGTTGACGAGCGTCGGGACCGCGTGGCCGCCCGCGCCGGCCCGCCGGAAGGTCAGTGCCTGGCCGGCCACCGCCTCCGCCCCGCGCACCAGGCGCGCCGCGCCGGCCGGCAACGCGCGGGACTCCGCCCGCAGCACCACGTCCGGATCCAGCACGCGCACCAGTGCGGCGAAATCACCGTCCCGCGTGGCGGCGAAGAACGCGTCCACCACGGCACGCTGACGGCCCAGGTCCGCGTTCGGCGCGGTCGGCGTGCCCCGCACCCGCCGCCGCGCCCGGCTCGCCAGCTGACGGGCCGCCGCCGGCGTGCGGTCGACGATGGGCGCGATCTCGTCGAACGGCAGGCCGAACAGGTCGTGCAGCACGAACGCCAGCCGCTCCGCCGGGTCGAGCGTGTCCAGCACCACGAGCAGCGCCAGCCCGACCGAGTCCGCGATCAGCGCCTGCTGCTCGGGGTGCGTGCCGTCCTCACGGTCGACGACCGGGTCGGGCAGGCGCCCGGGGTAGTCCTCCCGCCGCGAAGTCCGCGACCGCAGCATGTCCAGGCACACCCGGCCCACCACGGTCGTCAGCCAGCCGCCCAGGTTCCGGACCTCACCGGTGCCGGCGCGGCTCAGCTTCAGCCACGTCTCCTGCACCGCGTCCTCGGCCTCGGCCAGCGAACCCAGCATCCGGTACGCTACCGCGCGCAGGTGCCCCCGGTGCGCTTCGAACTGCCCGGCCAGCCACTCGTTCTCGGTCATACCGCTCTGACGGATCCTCTCCCGCCGATGTGACCGGCTCCGCGCCGCGGATGGTAGCCGCGGTCCCGGCGTCAGGGCAGTGGCGCCGCCGCGCCCAGGCCCCGCTCCGCGGCGGCGGCCCGCACCGCGTCGATCACCAGTTGCAGGGACGGTCGCGTCGAGGCCCTGCGGTGCGCGATGGACACCGTGCGCATCGGTGGTTCGGTCAGCGCCACGACGTCGAGGCCGGGCGGCCGCAGCGACAGCCCCAGGTCCGACACCAGGGTGACGCCCAGCCCGGCGGCCACCATCGCGAGCGCCGTCGCCTGCTCACCGACCTCGTGGTTGATCTTGGGCTCGAACCCGTGCCGCTGGCACGCCAGCCGCACCGCGCGGCCGAAGTGCGAGCGCGGCCCGGCCAGGATCCACGGGTGCTCGGCCAGGTCGGGCAGGCCCACGGTGCTGGCCGGGACAGCGCCGCGCGGCACCGCCGCGTGCAGCCGTTCCACCGCGATCACCACGCGGGTCAGCGCGGGGTCCCACGGCATCGGGTAGTCGGAGTAGTCGATCACGAACGAGAAGTCGAGCGCGCCGTCCCGCACCGCGCCCGCGGTCTCCTCCGGCGCCAGCTCCTTCGTGCGCACCTCGATCCCGGGATGCTCCTTCGCCAGTGCGGACAGCGCGAACGGCAGCAGCCCGGACGCCACCGAAGCCCACACGCCCGCGGTCAGCCGCGCGGTGACCCCGTCCTGCGCCTCCGCCACGGCCGCCGTCGCCCGTTCGACCGACTTCAGGATCTCCTCGGCGTGCTCGGCCAGCACCACGCCCAGCTCGGTGAGCTGCACCCGCCTGCCGAGCCGTTCGAACAGCTTGCCCCCGACGTCCCGTTCCAGTTGCGCGAGCTGCTGCGAGACGGCCGAGGCCGTGTAGTGCAGGGCAGCCGCGGCCGCGGTGACGGTGCCCCGGCGGTACAGCTCCCGGAGCATCCGCAAGCGGTGCAGCGAAAGCTCCATGAGGTCAGGGTAGATAAGGATCTTCCGCTGTGCAGGGAACGTGAACGGAACCGTGCATGATCCCTAACTGGACGTTCCCGGCGGCCCTGCCGCACCCTGGTGGCAGCGGGAGCGGATCTTCCGAATCCACACAACCGGTCACCGAAGCCACGTCCCGTGGCGGAGGCGGGCCGTGCTGTGCCCGGACCCAGGCTTGGAGGGGACAGTTGACCACGATGCACGACCCGCGCGGGGCCACCGGCGAGCGGACCCGGCCACGCACGCAGGAGCCGATGCTGCGGCTGACCTGGACGGACCCGGTCACCGGCACGCACGGCTACCTCGTGGTGCACACGCTGGTGTCCGGTCTGGCCACCGGCGGCACCCGGATGCGCGCCGGCTGCACGTTGTCCGAGGTGGCGGACCTGGCCCGCGGGATGGCGGCCAAGACCGCGGCGTTCGACCTGCCGGTGGGCGGGGCGAAGGGCGGCATCGACCTCGATCCGAAGGACCCGGGGGCCGTCGGGGTGCTGGAGCGGTTCTGCCAGGCGATGCGCCCGTGGCTGGACGCGCACTGGGTGACCGCGGAGGATCTCGGGGTGCCGCAGCACCTGATCGACGACGTCTTCGCGCGGCTCGGGCTGGAGCAGTCCTACCACGCGGCGATCCGCCGGTCGCCCGATCCTGCGCGGACGCTGCGGCGGGTGCAGGCCGGGCTGAACGCTCCGGTGCCGGGCGGGTTGCTGCTGGGCGACGTGGTCGGCGGGTACGGCGTGGCGCAGGCGTGCCTGGGCGTGGCGAGTGCGTGGGGCTGGGAGCCGGCCGCGACGACGGTGGCGATCCAGGGCATCGGCACCATGGGCGGCGGTGCGGCGTGGTACTTGCACGAGGCGGGCCTGCGGGTGGTCGCGGTCGCCGACGCGGCCGGGACGTTGTACGACCCGGCGGGCCTGGACGTGCCGGCGCTGCTGGAGCTGCGGGACGGCTACGGCGAGGTGGACCGGTCACGGCTGCCCGCGGGGGTCCGGCGGCTGCCGCGGGAGGCGGTGCTCGGGGTGGCGGCGGACATCTTCGTGCCGGCCGCGATCTCGTACGCGCTGACGCCGGGCAACGTCGCCGACGTGGCCGCGAAGGTGGTCGTGGAGGCGGCGAACGCGGCGACGACCCCCGAGGCGGAGGCGATGCTGGTCGCCAGGGGAGTGCCGGTGATCCCGGACTTCGTGGCGAACGCCGGAGCCGCGGCGTGGGCGTGGTGGCTGCTGCTGGGCCAGGTGGGCGCCGACCCGGTCGACTCGTTCCACCGGCTGCGGACCGAGATGCGGTCCAAGGTGGCGCTGCTGCTGTCCGCGTGGCTGGCCGACGGTGTTCCACCGCGGGTGACGGCCGAGGACCTCGCCGAGACCAACCGCGCGGCGCGGCTGGCGGCCGGTGCCGCCGAGGCGGTCATCCCCTGACGCCCCCGCATCTACCCGGGGCCGTGGTCCTCGCCCGTGGGGGCGGCCGCTCAGCGCGCAGGGTGAGGACGCCCTCGGGCGTGGCGAGTAGCAGTGGTTACCTGAGCCAGGTCGCCTTTCAATCGTCGGCGAGAAGGTGCCGGAGGTAGCGTTCCGGTGCGGTGAGGAAGTCACGCGTCAGTCGCACCGGCAGCGCTTGCTCGTAGGGCACGGGGACGATGTCGCCCGCCTCGGCGATCTCATAGATCGTGGCGCCGGGCAGCGCGAGCAACACCGGGGAGTGGGTGGCCACGACGATCTGGCTGTGTTGCTTCGCGAGTTCGGCGAGGCGCGCCAGGACGGCCATGCAGCCGCGCACCGAGAGCGCTGCTTCCGGTTCGTCCAGGATGTACAGACCTCGTGGTCCGAACCGATGGGTCATGAGGTCCACGAAGGATTCCCCGTGGGACCGCTCGTGCGGGGACACGCCGCCGTAGGCTGATAGGAGTGGCGGTCCCGGCTCGCGGGCCAGGCGCTCGATCTCCGAGGCGACGTTGTAGTACGACTCGGCACGCAGGAAGAACCCGGTGCGCGGCTTCCTCACGCCCCACGTCAGGATCAGCTGGTCTCCGAGGGAGGACTCGGTGGCGCGGGTGGCGAATCGGAAATTCTGGCTGCCGCCTTCCGGGTTGAACCCGGCTGCGACCGCGAGCGCCTCGACGAGGGTGGACTTGCCCGTGCCGTTCTCGCCGACCAGGAACGTCACGCCGGGGTTGAGCCGCAAGCCGCCCGAGCGAACCAGGTGTTTCACCGCGGGCAGCGTGAAGGGATAGCGCCCGGTGCCGGCGTTCGGAGCCACCCGGACACGCTGGATGAACCCGTTTCCCGACGTGGGCACCCTCAGCGGCGGGATCTCCGATGGCCACCCCATCACGCTAGCGATCGCCGCCGCCCCGCCCGGCCGGGACGGTGCGGCCGCGGGCCGGAGGTCCGCTCCGGCGTGTCAGGATCGGGGCGTGCTCCCCGATGCCCTGCATGTGCTCACCACGATCCGGGCGACGCGCGTGTTCGCCGACCGGCCGGTGCCGCGGGACCTCGTCGCCGCGCTCGCCGACACCGCGCGCTGGACCGGGTCGGCGCGCAACCGGCAGCCGTGGCGGTTCGTCCCGGTGACCGACCCGGACCTGCGCCGCGCGCTCGCCGGGCTCGGCCGGTACGCGCTGCCGCTGGCGGTCGCGCCGGTCGCGCTGGTCCTGCTCTCCGACGCCGAGGCCGGCCACGACACCGAGTTCGACCTGGGCCGGGTGTGCCAGACGCTCGTGGTCGCCGCGCACTTCGCCGGGCTCGGCAGCTGCCCGGTGTCGTTGTACCCCGAGGCCAATGCTGTCGAGGCGGCCGCGCTCGTCGGCCACGCGCACCCGTGGCGCGCGCACCACGCGCTCGCGCTGGGCTGGCCGGGTCAGCGGCCGCGCGGGCGGTCCGCCATCCCCACCGGTCGCAAGGATCTGTCCGAGGTGTTCGTCGAGCCGTAACCGGCGGCGACCTCTCGCGCCGCCCGCACCAGCGCCGCGACCGCGGGGGAGCGGGTTCCCTGCGGCCAGGCGAGCAGCAGCCGGGCCGGCGCGGCGTCCACGACCGGGACGGTGACCAGGTCGTGGTCCAGCGTGTCCAGCACCGAGTTCGGCAGCACCGCGACGGCCCGGCCGCGTGCCGTCACCCGCAGCAGCTTCGCCAGGTCGGTGACCTCCACGCCGCCGTCGTCCGGATAGCCGCCCCAGCGCCCCACCGGTTCGCCGTGCAGGTCGGCCAGCTGCAGGATCGCCCGCTGTGCGAGGTGGTGCTGTGGTGACAGCAGGGCAGACCGCGGTTCGGCGCGCAGTTCCTCCGTCGCGAGTCCCGCCGCGTCGTCGAAGGGCGTGTGCAGCAGCGCCACGTCCGCCCGGCCGTCGTGCAGCATCGGCACCCGGTCCTCGTGGGCGGGCACCAGTTCGACGGGCACCGCGGCCGGATCGGTTTCGTAGCGGCGCAGGATGCGCGGCAGCAGGCCGGCGTCGCCGCCGGGCTTGGCGGCGAGGGCGAGGTAGGGCACGCCGCGTCCGGCCCGCTGGGCGCGCCGGGCCGCCGCGGCGACCGCGGCGAGTGCTTTCCGGGCCTCGCCGAGCAGCACTTCTCCGGCCGGGGTGAGCTCGACCCGCCTGCTGGTGCGGTCGAACAGGGTGACGTCCAGCCGCCGTTCCAGGGAACGCACGGCTTTCGACAGCGCCGGCTGGGCCAGCCCCAGTCCTTCCGCGGCGCGGCCGAAGTGCAGCGCCTCCGCGACGGCCACGAAGTAGGCGAGTTCGCGTGTCTCGACCCGATCCATTCCCCGACGTTATCGGATGTGCTCTCTCATCGGACGTCTGAGGACTTGATACGGTACCGCCATGACGCCGGTGCTGCAGGTGAACGATGTCGATCTCGTGCGGGACGGCAGGTAGCTGCTCCGGTCGATCTCGCTCACCGTGCGCGAGGGTGAGCACTGGGCGTTGCTCGGGGCGAACGGGGCCGGCAAGAGCACGCTGCTCGGCCTGCTCGGGGCGGTCACGCACCCGACCCGCGGGACGGTCGACGTGCTGGGGCACCGGCTGGGCCGGGTGGATATGCGCAAGCTGCGGTCGTTCCTCGGCCACATCAACCCGCGTCACCCGCTGCGCTCGCCGCTGACCGTGTTCGAGGTCGTGCTGACCGGGCTGACGAACACGACCGAGCTGGTGCCGCGCCGGCAGCCGGCGGCGGCGGAGCGGGACCGCGCCGAGGACCTCATCCGCATGCTCGGCCTGACGGCCCAGCGCGACGCCCGCTGGCCCACCCTGTCCCAGGGCGAGCGGGGCCGGGCGCTGATCGCCCGCGCGCTGATGCCCGCGCCGCGCCTGCTGCTGCTCGACGAGCCGGCCACCGGCCTGGACGTCGCGGCACGCGAGCAGCTGTTGTCCAGTGTGGACGCGCTGCGCCGGGAACACCCGGAACTGGCGACGGTCCTGGTGACGCACCACCTCGAGGAGCTGCCGGCGAGCACCACCCACGCGCTGTTGCTGCGCGAGGGCCAGTGCCTGGCCTCCGGTCCCGCCGGTGAGGTGGTGACGACGGACCACATCAGCAAGTGCTTCGACCACCCGGTCCGCATCACGCGTACCGAGGGCCGGTGGGCCGCCCGCGCGGAGCCGGTGGTCTGACCGGTCGCGCTAGGGAATCCGCCCCACGCCACCGAGCAGGACGGCGCTCGCCTGGTCGTCCGGGCCGGGCCGGTAACCCCGCGGCGGGTGCCAGTGCGTGGCGAGCACGAGGCCGGGCGGCACGAGCTCGGTGCCGGCGAACAGGTCCGCGATCTCCTCCGGGTCGCGCAGGTGCACGTTCTGTTGCACGTTCGCGTTGTACGTCTGTTCCACGTCCGCCTGCCGCCGGCGGATCCGCTCGTCCTCGGCCGTCGTGACGTGCGTGAGCGCCAGGTAGCTTCCCGGCGCCAGCCGGACGAGGAAGCGGCGCACCAGCGCGGCCACGTCCCCGGGCACGAACGGCAGCACCGACACCAGGAGCAGCCCCACCGGCCGCGTGAGGTCCAGCAGCTCCGCCCGGCCCAGGATGTCCTCCGGTTCGCGCACGTCGCCCCGCAGGCAGGTCGCGTCCGGGGTGCCCTCCAGCAGCCGGTTGCTGACCTCGACGGTGTCCGGGTCGAGGTCGGCGTAGACCACCCGCGAACCCGGCGCGTACCGCTGCGCGATCTCGTGCACGTTGCCGGCCGTCGGGTAACCCGAGCCGATGTCGAGGAACTGGCGGATCCCGTGCTCGGTCATCCACCGGACGACCCGTTGCAGGAAGTCGCGGTTGTACCGGGCGGTCTGCCCGGCGAGGGGGAACGCCTGCTGCGCGGCGATCGCCGCTTCCGCGTCGCAGGGCAGGTGGTGCCGCCCGTTGAGGTACCAGTCGTAGACGCCGGCGGCCGTCGCGGTGGTGCGTTCGCGCGGTGCCTTCGGGGTCATCGGTGATCACCACCTTCCGGTCGCGGGTTCCCGCCAGTGTGGCACAAGGTCACCGCCGGGAGCGTCGGCCGAACGACGTCATTTCGGTGACCCGTCGTTCGGCTTCCCCGGCCGCCTTCTCCGCCGCCGTGACTGCCCTGCGCGCGGCCGTCACTTCCTTGCGCACCGCGCGTTCGGCCCGGACGGCTTCGTCCAAACGGGTGCGCAGGCCGGCCACCGTTTCGGCCGCTTCCGCCGCGCGGGCGGTGGTTTCGTCGAGGTTCTGCTGAGCCTCGTCGCGTGCGGCGGCCGCGGCGGCGGCGTTCGCGCGTGCTTCGGCCAGTGCCGCCTCCCGGCGTTCGGCCTCGGGGTCGCGTGATCGCTGCTGCTTCGCCCGGGCCCGGGCAGGGGGTTGCGGCGCGGCCTTGCGCGCCGGCGACGCGGCGAGCGCGGCGGCGAGCCAGTCCTCCGAAGTGGACGGTGTCAACGCGGTGGACAACCGTCCCGCCCGCACTTCCGCCGCTGAGTCCGGATTGGACACCGCCGCCTCGAACGTGTCCTCGACCTGCCGCTCGGCGGTGTCGTGGTAGGCCACGCCCACGGTGTCGGCGATGGCGCTCGCCAGGCCGCTCAACCGGCGGATCAGCTCGTTGCGCTGCCGGGACAGCGTGCGCAGCTCGTCGCCCGCGAGTTTCCGGTGCGCGGCCCGCAACCGCGACCCCAGGTCGTCCAGCTGCTCGATCTCCCGCGGGTGCTGCCGCACCACCTGGTTGACCAGCCAGGCGGCGACCGTCGGCTTGCGCAGGCCGGTGATGCGCTTCGCGAGGTCCGGCTGCCGGGCCCTGGCCGCCTTGGCCCGTTCCGTGCGGGCCGCGGTGAACTCGTCCCGGGGCAGGGCGTACAGCTCGTCGGCGACCGTCTCGAACTTCATCGGCGCCCGCCCCAGGAGGTCATGGCACCATCATCGGCCCGCCGGCGATCAGCGGCAAACGCTCACTCGGCCTGCTGCTTCGCGATCTCCGCGCGCACCTGGTCCATGTCGACCTCGCGCAGCTTGCCGATCAGCTCCTCCAGGCTCGCCTCGGGCAGCGCACCGGGCTGCGCGTAGAGCACGACCCCGTCCCGCACGGCCATCAGCGTCGGGATCGACTGGATGCCGAACGCCTGGGCCAGCTCGGTCTGGTCCTCCGTGTCGACCTTGCCGAACACGATGTCGTCGTGCCGGCCGGCCGCTCCCTCGAACACGGGCGCGAACATCTTGCAGGGCCCGCACCAGTCCGCCCAGAAGTCGACGAGCACCATGCCGTCGGAGTTGACGACCTCTTCGAAGTTGTCCTTGGTCAGGGTGACCGTCGCCATGCGTGAACCTCCTCTGGATACCCCTCCCCGGACGCAACAAGCCCGGTCCGCGGCCTATTCCGGCAGCGCCTTCGCGAAGCAGACCCGGTCCTCGCCCGGCCCCTCGTAGTCGTGGGCCGGGTGGTCGCCCTCCTCGGCGATGCGCAGGTGCATGCCGCCGACGCTAGTGGGCAGACCCATGGTTGTCCACGAAGTTGTGGTGGGTGCGCACATAGGCTTACCGCGGCCGCGCGCTTACCTTCGGTCGCCATGAGCGAGTACTGGGACGGGCGGGTCGCGCTGGTCACCGGCGCCGGCAGCGGGATCGGGCGGGCGTGTGCGGTCGCGCTGGCCGCGGCCGGGGCGAAGGTGCACGCGGTGGACATCGACTCCGCCGCCGCCGAGCGGGTCGCCGCCGAGACCGGCGGCTGGGCGCACACCGCCGACCTGGCCGACCCGGCGGCCGCCGCGGGGCTGCCCGCCGACGTCGACATCCTCGTCAACAACGCCGGCTTCCAGCACGTCGCGCCGTTGACCGAGTTCCCGCCCGAGGTGTTCACCCGCATGCACGCGGTCATGGTCACCGCGCCGTTCCTGCTGATCCGCCACGTGCTGCCGCACATGTACGCGCAGAGCTGGGGCCGCATCGTGAACGTCTCCAGCGTGCACGGCCTGCGGGCGAGCGCCTTCAAGTCCGCGTACGTCTCCGCGAAGCACGCGCTCGAAGGACTGTCCAAAGTGGCCGCTCTGGAAGGCGCGCCGCACGGGGTGACCAGCAACTGCGTCAGCCCGGGATACGTCGACACGCCCCTGGTCCGCGGCCAGCTCGCCGACCAGGCCGCCGCGCACGGCCGTCCCGAGGACGAGATCGTCGGCGAGGTCCTGCTGCGGCGTGCCGCGATCAAGCGGCTCGTCGACCCGGCCGAGGTCGCCGACGCGGTGCGCTGGCTGTGCGGTCCGTCCGCCGGCCACATCACCGGGGTGTCCCTCCCTCTCGACGGCGGCTGGACCGCCGCCTGACGTTTCCGCCACGGCACAAAGGAGTGTTGCCCATGCCCCGCACCGAGAAGCGCGCGATCGCGAAAGTCGTCGGCGCGAGCCTCGTCGGCACGACGATCGAGTGGTACGACTTCTTCCTCTACGGATCGGCCGCGGCCCTGGTCTTCAACAAGCTGTTCTTCCCCGGCAGCGACCCGCTGACCGGCACCCTGCTGTCCTTCGCGACCTACGCGATCGGCTTCCTGGCCCGGCCGCTGGGCGGGCTGGTGTTCGGCCACTTCGGTGACCGGGTGGGCCGCAAGAAGCTGCTGGTGTTCAGCCTGCTGCTGATGGGCGGGTCCACCTGCGCGATGGGCCTGCTGCCGACCTACGCCGCGGTGGGCGTGGCCGCTCCGCTGCTGCTCACCGCGTTGCGGCTGATCCAGGGCTTCGCGCTGGGCGGCGAGTGGGGCGGCGCGGTGCTGATCGTGTCCGAACACGGCGACGACCGCCGCCGCGGGTTCTGGGCCTCCTGGCCGCAGTGCGGCGCCCCGGGCGGCAACCTGCTGGCCACCGCGGTGCTCGCCGTGCTGGCCGCGGTGCAGACCGACGCCGCGTTCGTCTCCTGGGGCTGGCGGGTCCCGTTCCTGCTCTCCGGCGTGCTGGTGATGATCGGCCTGTGGATCCGGCTCACCGTCACCGAATCGCCGGTCTTCCTGGCCGCGCAGGAGAAGGCGCGGCAGCGCGGCGAACAGCACGGCGCCCCGGCGGTGGAGGTCTTCCGCACCGCCTGGCGGCGGGTGCTCATCACCATCGGCGCCCGGATGGCGGAGAACGTGTCCTACTACGTTCTCACCGCGTTCATCCTGGTCTACGTCACCGGTCCGCTCGGGCTGAGCAAGTCCACCGGGCTCAACGCGGTGCTCATCGGCTCGGCGATCCACTTCGTGACGATCCCGCTGTGGGGTGCGCTGTCCGACCGGATCGGCCGCCGCCCGGTGTACCTGTTCGGCACGGTCGCGATGGCGGGCTGGGCGTTCGCGTTCTTCGCGCTGATGGACACCCGCTCGCCCGCGATGATCGTGCTCGCCGCGACCGTCGGCCTGGTGCTGCACGGCGCCATGTACGGGCCGCAGGCGGCGTTCTTCGCCGAGCAGTTCCCGACCCGCGTCCGCTACACCGGCCTGTCCATCGGCGGCCAGCTGTCCTCGATCGCCGCGGGCGCGCTGGCCCCGATCCTCGCGGTCGCGCTGTTCAAGGAGTTCGGCGGCACGGCGGCGGTCTCGCTGTACGTGGTGGCGATGTGCGTGCTCACCCTGATCGCGGTGGCCAGCGCCCAGGAGACCGCGCGGACCTCGCTGCACGACGAGGCCCCCGCGACCACCGGGAGCACCGCGGAACCCGTCGTCCGGTGAGACGATGACCGGCGTGGACCACGACGTGCGCCGGCTGCTCGACCTGCTCGCCGGCGGGGCGAGCAGCGAGCAGCTGGCGCACGCCGGCGCCGCCGACCCCAAGGCCACCGAGCTGGCGCTGCGCATCCACGCCACGCTGACCGCGCACCGCCGGCGCGAAGCCGAGCTGACCGCGTTGTTCGACACGGCCAGCGACCTGGCCCGCCTGCGCGACCCGGACGCCGTGCTCCGCTCGATCGTGCGGCGGGCCCGCACGCTGCTCGGCGCCGACGTCTCCTACCTCAGCCTCAACGACGAAACCGCCGGGCGCACCTACATGCGCGTCACCGACGGGTGCGTGTCGCCGCTGTTCAAGGAGGTCATCCTGGGCATGGGCGAGGGGCTCGGCGGCCTGGTGGCGCAGAGCGCGCGGCCCTACGCGACCCCGGACTACTTCCGGGACGAGCGGTTCCGGCACACCAGCCCGATCGACGAGGCGGTGCGTGACGAGGGGCTGGCCGCGATCCTGGGCGTTCCGCTGTCGCTGGGCGGGTCGGTGATCGGTGTGCTGTACGCGTCCGACCGGACACCGCGCGACTTCACGCCGGACGAGGTCGCGTTGCTGTCGTCGCTGGCCGACCACGCCGTCATCGCGCTCGACAACGCCCGCCTGCTGGACGAGATCAGCTCGCACTCGGCGGCGATGCACCGCGCGGAGGAGGCGCACGACCGGCTGATGGACCTGGTGCTGCGCGGCGGGGACGTGCCCGAGGTGGCCGCCGCGCTGGCCGGGGTCCTGCACGGCTCGATCGGGTTGTTCGACGCGGCGGGCGAGGAACTGGCGCACGCGGGAACCGCCCCGCCCGCGCCCGATCCGGAGGTGGTCGCGGCGTCGCGGAGCACCGGGCGCTCGGTGGCCGGGGACGACTCGCTGGTGTGCGCGGTGCAGGCCGGCCCCGAACTGCTCGGCAGCATGGTGCTGGCCGGGCGGGACGCGCTGCTCGACGCCGACCGGCGGCTGTTCGAGCGGGCCGCCGTCGTCACCGCGTTGCTGCTCCTGCTCCGCCGGTCGGTGGCGAAGGCCGAGGAGGAGGTCCGCGGCGAGCTGCTCACCGACCTGCTGACCGCGCCGGACCGCAACCCGGGCGCCCTGCTCGCCCGGGCCGGACGACTGGGCGTCGACCTGACCGAAGCGCACGCGGTGCTGCTCGCGCACGCCGAGTCGGTGTCCCGGGCCCGGCTCGCGGTGGCCGCCGCGCGGCACGCGACGCTGGCCGGTATCCACGCCGAGGAGGTGGTGCTGCTGGTGCGCGGCGACGATCCGGACGCGGTGGCGGCACGCACGGCCGAAGCGCTGACGGCCGCCGTGGACACGCCGGTGACGGTGGGCGCGGCCGGCCCGGCCCGTGGTCCGGTGGCGATCGCCGGTGCCCACGCGGAAGCCGTCCGGTGCCTGCGGGCGCTGCTGGCGCTGGGCCGTTCCGGTGACGGTGCCTCGGCTGCCGGGCTGGGGTTCCTCGGCGTGCTGCTCGGCGATCGCGGGGACCTGACCGGGTTCGTGCGGCGCACGCTCGGCCCGGTGCTGGACTACGACGAGCGGCGCGGCACCGATCTGATCGGCACCTTGCAGGCGTACTTCGCGGCGGGCGGCAACTCCACGCGCGCGAAGGAGGCGCTGCACGTCCACGTCAACACGGTGGTGCAGCGGCTGGACCGCGTCGCGTCCCTCCTCGGCGACGACTGGCAGCAGCCCGGCCGGGCGCTGGAGATCCAGCTCGCGCTCCGGGTGCACGCCCTGCACGCTTGACCGCCGCACCGAGCGGGTAACCGGCGCGCGGCGAAGGGAGACCCGATGAAGGTGACCGCGGCGGATCTGCAGGCGCTGCTGGAGGCCGGCGACGGAGCACGGCTCGTGCTGCAGGAGGGCCGGCTCGAGGTGCTGCCGGCCGGTGAGGCGCCGGGCGGCGCGCTGACCGTCATCGAGCGTGACGCGCTGCGGCAGCGGGCCGGGGACCAGCCCGGCGAGCACGAACTCGACGAGCAGGCCGCGATCCTCTCCACCGAGATCGACACCCTCGGCGCCTAGCGGCGGGGGCAAGTGCACCAATCGGCGATGGACGGCTTCGCGATCCGCGCCGCCCGCGTGTTCGACGGCGAGCGGGTGCACGACGACCTGCCGGTCGTCGTGCGGGACGGCCGGATCGACGCGGTCGGCGGCCCGGTGCCGGCCGGGCTGCCGGTGACCGGCTCGCCCGGCACGCTGCTGCCCGGGTTGTTCGACATGCACACCCACCTGTGCGGGGACGGGGGGCCCGGCGCGCTGGACCGGCTCGCCGGGTACTCCGCGGACGAGCTGGACCAGGTGATCGAGCGTGCGCTGCGGACCCAGCTCGCCGCCGGAGTCACCACGGTGCGGGACCTGGGCGACCGCCGCTACGCGACCCTCCGCTGGCGCGGCCGGCCCGGAGTACCGACGATCCTCGCCGCCGGTCCGCCGATCACCAGCGTCGGCGGCCATTGCTGGAACATGGGCGGCGAGGCCGGCGGCCCGGACGCGCTGCGCGCGGCCGTGGCGGAGCGGGCCGAGCGCGGCGTGGACGTCGTGAAGGTGATGGCCAGCGGCGGCGGCATGACACCCGGCAGCGACATCCTGGCCTGCCAGTTCACGCTCGCCGAGCTGCGGCTGATCGTCGAGGAGGCCCACGCCGCCGGTCTGCCGGTGACCGCGCACGCGCACGGCACGCCGGCGGTCGAGCAGGCGGTGGCGGCCCGGGTGGACGGGATCGAGCACTGCAGCTGCTTCACGCCGGACGGCATCCGGATGAGCGACGAGCTGGCCGCCACGATCGCCGGACAGGACGTCACGGTGTGCCCCACGCTCGGGGCGATCGGCGAGATGACGCCGCCACCGGCGCTGCGGGACTTCCTGGTTCGCACGGGCTCGACGATCCGCGACCGGATCGGCCAGGTGGCCCGGCTGGCCGGCGCCGGGGTGCGGATCGTGTCCGGCGCCGATTCGGGCATCTCCCCGGCCAAACCACACGGCATGGTCGCGAGCTCGGTGGAATGGCTGGTGGACGGGGGTGTCGCCACCGCGGCGGCCCTTGCCTCGGCGACCTCGGTGGCCGCGGACGTGGCCGGCCTGGGCGGCCACAAGGGCCGCATCCGGCCCGGTTTCGACGCCGACTTGCTGCTGGTGGACGGCGATCCGCTGACGGACATCACGGCTCTGGCGCGGCCCGTGCGGGTGTGGCTGGCCGGGGTGTCCCAGCGGCTGTGAACGACCACCGGCGTGGCGCGGTCACCACCCCAGCGAGCGGACCAGGTCCCGCAGCTCGGACTCGTACAGCTTCTCCGCGTCGGTGACCTGCGGACCGAGGTGCCCGTAGACCTCGAGCGTGATCAGGCCGTGCATCCGGCCCCACGTCCGCAGCGACAGCGCCAGCACGGCGGGCGGCAGGCCGGGGAACTCCTCGTGCATGTGCCGCACCAGCTCGGGGCCGAAGTCCGCCCAGGTGAACTCGTCCGGCGGCGCTCCCATCGACGGCCACGCGGCGGCGACCAGCCCGGTCAGTCCCGCGCACGCGCGGAGCCCGGCGTCGGCCGCTGCGCCACCGTCCGGCGGGCGGTAGCCGGGCACCGGGTCGCCGTAGACGAGGCGGAACCCCTCCGGGTTGTCCAGTGACCACCGCCGCAGCGCCCGGCCCCAGGCCAGGATCCGCCCGCCCGGATCGTCGGCGGGCACCGCGTCCCGCGCCCGCTCCACGGCGTCCAGGAGCGAGGTGTAGACGTCCGAGATCAGCGTCGTGACCAGGTCGTCCCGGGTGGGGTAGTAGCCGTAGATCGCGCCGGCGGTCATGCCCATCTCCCGCGCGATGGCGCGCAGGGAGATGGCGTCCGGCCCGCCCTTGGCCATCAGCTCCAGCGCGATCGCCTTGATCTCGCGCGCCGTCTCCGTCCGCAGCCGTTCCCGGCGGCTCGTCCTCGCTTCACCCACCTTGACACTGTACGGCGTTGGTCTACTATTCCCCGTGTAGTCACTACACGCCGTGTAGTAAATGAACGGTGATGAGGAGTAGTCGTGGCGAGAGCGGTGGTGTTCGACCAGCTGGGCGGACCCGAGGTGCTGCGCGTCGAGGACCGGCCGGTCCCCGAACCGGGACCGGGGGAGGTGCGCATCCGCGTGGACGCGATCGGCCTCAACCGGGCCGAGGCGATGTTCCGCGCCGGCACCTATTTCGAGCAGCCGGTGCTGCCCGGCTCGGGTCTGGGCTACGAGGCGGCCGGCGTCGTGGAAACCGCCGTCGAGGGCTTCCCCGAGGGCACCGAGATCAGCACGATCGCCTCGTTCTCCATGCGGGACTACAGCGTGTACGGCGACCGCGTCGTCGTACCGGCGTCCAGCCTGGTCCGCCGCACCGTCGACGAGGTCACCGGCGCCGCAGTCTGGCTCACCTACCAGACCGCGTACGGAGCGCTGGTCGAACGGGGCGGCCTGCGCCCCGGCGACCCAGTGCTGCTCACCGCCGCCTCCAGCGGGGTCGGCCTGGCCGCGATCCAGATCGCCAACCACTTCGGAGCGGTGCCGATCGCGGTCACCCGCACCGGCGCCAAGCGCGACCAGCTGCTCGCCGCCGGCGCCGCGCACGTCGTCACCCTGGACTCGCAGGACCTGGTCGAGGAGGTGCGCGCGCTCACCGGTGGCGAGGGTGCCCGGCTGACGTTCGACTCCGTGGGCGGCCCGGGCGTGGTGGACCTGGTGGAAGCCACCGCCGTCGGCGGCCTGCTCATCGAGTACGGCTGGGTGGCCGGAAGGCCGCCCCTGCCGATGAACTGGAACCGCCAGGTCACCGTCTTCGGCTACGGCAATGTCAGCTACCTCCAGCGCGATCCCGCACGGCGCCGGCGGTCGGAGCACTTCATCAACGCCGGACTGCGCCTCGGCACGCTGCGCCCCGCCGTGGACCGGGTGTTCGACGACCTGTCCGACATCGTCGAGGCCCACCGGCACCTCGAGTCCAACGCCCAGGTGGGCAAGGTCGTGGTCCGCGTCCGGCACTGAGCGAGTGAACCGCCGCCGATCCGGGTAGCCCCCCGGCGAAGCGAAGGAGGACATCGTGCCGACGGACAACAAGGACGTCATCGCGTTGCTGGAGGACCAGCACCAGGAGATCCGCCGACTGTTCGGCGAGGTCGAACGGGCCAAGGGCGACGAACGCCGGGACGCGTTCCGCGAGCTGGTGCACCTGCTGTCGGTGCACGAAACGGCCGAGGAAGAACTGGTCCACCCCGAGGTGCGCCGCCAGGAGGGCGGTGAGCAGATCGTCGAGGCACGGCTCGGCGAGGAGCACCGCGCCAAGGAACTGCTGTCCACGTTGGACGACATGGGGCCGGACGCGGAGGGCTTCGACACGTTGCTCATCCAGCTCCGGGACGACGTGCTGGCGCACGCCGAACACGAGGAGCGGGCCGAATTCCCGCTGCTGCGCCGGTACTGCGACGCCTCGCGGCTCGCGGCGATGGCCGACACCGTGCGGGCCGCCGAGGCCGTGGCCCCGACCCGCCCGCACCCCGGTGCGGAAAGCGCTGCGAAGAACATGCTGCTCGGCCCGCCCGCCGCGCTCATGGACCGGGCACGCGACGCCATCCGGAGCATCCTGAAGCGGTGACACCCGGGCCGGCCGCCCCTGCTATGGGCGGCCGGCCCGGCTCACCGCCGGGCGGGAAGCTGCCGGCCGCGGTCGGAGGAAGACCCGCAAGCGCTGCGTCGGCACCTCGACCACCAGCCAGGACAGCAACCCGCACGCGTAGGCGAGCGGCAACGCGAGCGCCATCAGCAGGTAGGGGTCACCGGTCTCACCGACCCCGGCGAACACGATCAGTTGCTGAACCGGCATCGCCCAGATGTACATCCCGTAGCTGCCGTAGACCCACTTGTCGTACCGCGCCAGCCGCCGCGGCCAGTGGTGCGCCCACACGACCGCGCCGTATCCCGCGGCGAACGGCAGGACGGTCCGCGCGCACGGGTGCAGCACCGGCACGAAGTTGACCACCAGGTACAGGGCGACGCCCGCGTACGCGGCGCCGCGGGACAACGGGATCGTGCCGGCGAAGCGGTGCAGCACCATCCCGGTCACGAACGCCACCCCGAACGCGACCGTCGCGCCGACCGGCATCGACAGGAACGAGCCACCGCGGCCCTGGAACGCGTAGGTGGCGCCGAGGAAACCGTCGAGCACCACGATGCCGGCGAGCACCGCGAACAGGCCCGCGCGGGCGCGCCCGAGCAGTCCGGTCAGTCCCGCGACGAGGACCAGGGCGTACCCGGTGGTCTCCATCGGCAGTGTCCACAGTGAGCCGTTCGCCGACCAGGGGTAGGGGTTGTTCGCGAACACGCCGGGCAGCAGGTGCTGCAACGGGTACATCGCCGCGTTGTGCACCACGTAGCCCCAGGTCGCCGGGTCCCGCCAGTACTCCGCCTGATCCACCACCGTGACCAGCGGGCCGATCACGAACGCGGTGACCATGACGACCACCAGCAGCGGCGGCCAGATGCGCAGCACCCGCTTGACGGTGTAGCGCCACCACGACGCGTCCCGCGTCCAGCTGTCGGTGATCTGGAACCCGCTCATCGCGAAGAAGCCCATGAGCGCGAAGTAGCCGGGCGAGATCTGCCAGCTCTGCGGCAGCATCCACAGCCGCTCCGGGTTCACCAGCGGGAACGAGTGCTCGATCACCACCATGCTCGCCCCGATGAGCCGCAGCCAGGCGAACCCGGTCTCCGCCCCGGCGTAGCGGGCGGGCCGGATCTCCTGGGTGCGCTCCGCCGCGTTGCCGACCGCGACCACGGCTCAGCCCAGCAGCCCGGTCAGCGTGGCACGGGCGGCTTCGGGGCCGAACTGCGCGGCCACCGCGTCCTGCCCGGCGCGGGACAACCGCAGCCACAACCCGTCATCGGTGAGCAGCGACAGGATTCCCGCGGCGATCTCCTCGGCCTTGTCGCCCACCAGCACCTCGGCCCCGTGCCGCAACCGCATGCCCTCGAACGCCAGCGTCGTGCCGACCACCGGCACCCCGGCGGCGAGGCTCTCGCCGACCTTGCCCTTCACACCGGCGCCGAACCGCAGCGGCGCCACCGACAACCGCGCGGTCCCGTACAGCGCGGCGAGATCGGGCACCCATCCGCGGAACCGGACGCCGTGCCCGTCGAGCGCGCGCAGCTGGTCCGTCGGATCGTGCCCGACGAGGTCCAGGACCGCGTCCGGCCGTTCGCGGCGCACCAGCGGCCAGATCTCCCCGGCCAGCCAGTGGGCCCCGTCCCGGTTGGGCGCGTGCTCGAAGCTGCCGACGAACAGCACACCCGGCCGCCCCGCCGGGCTCGCCGGTGGCCCTGGACTGTGCACATTGGACAGCACATCGACCGGCGCGCCGGGCGCCAGCTCGGCCAGCAGGTCCCGTTCCGCCTCCGACACCACGAGCGTGCGGTCGCAGGCCCGCACCAGCCCGAGCTCCAGCTCGCGGTACAGCCGGGCGCGGTGGTGCAGCATCGCGGAGGTCTCCGGCGCGCCGCCGAGCCGTTCCACCAGCTCGGCCTCCCGCGCCAGCCGCACGAAGTGCAGGTCGACGGTGTCGAACACGATCCGCGCCCGGGGTGCGCAGATCCGCAGCCGGTCCGCCAGGTGCCACGCCACGGTGGGCCGGGACAGCAGCGCCAGCCGGATCCGGCCGCCCGCCTCGTGCAGGAACTGTTCCCGGGTGGCCGGATCGGGCAGGACGGTGACGCCCGCGCGCCGCAGCTGGTCGAGGTAGGGCTGCCGGGGCGCGTCGTGCATCGGGCAGAACACCACCCGGTGCCCGAGCGCGACCAGTTCGTCCAGCAGGGCGCGCATCCGCACCGAGCCCGAGTCGCGGTCCGGCGCCGGCACCACGACATCGGCGACGAGGACGAACTCGGCCTCCCGCGGCGCACGGCCCGGCGTCCGCTGCCGCGCCACCCACAGCGTGGTGCCCGGGTCGGTCTGTTCGGCGAGGGCGGCCGCCCACTTCTCCGCGAACACCGCGCGGTTGACCTCCTGGAACCGCTTGATGCCCTGGGTGATGTCGGTTCCGTGCGAAACACCCTCGTGGTGGACGACGACCGCGTCCGGAACCACCACGACGCGGTAGCCCGCGTCACGGACCGCGAACGCGAGGTCGGTGTCCTCGTAGTAGGCGGGGGAGTAGCGCTCGTCGAACCCGCCGAGCCGCTCCCACAGGTCGCGCCGCACCAGGATGGCCGCGCCGGAGCAGTAGTCGACGTCACGCACGCCCTGGTAGCGCGGGTCGTCCGGGTCGTCGCCGTGCCCGTAGTTCGCCGCGCTGCCGTCGGCGAAGACGATGCCGCCGCACTCCTGCAGCCGGCCGTCCGGGTACACCAGCTTCGCCCCGGCGAGGCCGACCGACTCGTCGCCGCGGACGACGCCGGTGAGCGCGTCCAGCCAGCCGGGCCGGACCTCGGTGTCGTTGTTGAGCAGCACCAGCAGCTCGCCGCGGGCGTGCGCGGCGCCGAGGTTGACGGCCCCGCCGAACCCGGTGTTCTCCGGGGTGCGCACCAGCCGCACGCCCGGGCACGCCGCGAGCTGCGCGGCCGAGTCGTCGGGCGAGGCGTCGTCGACCACCACCACCTCGAACGGCACCCGCGCACCGCTGTCCTCGATCGACCGGAGGCAGCGGCGCGTGTAGCTCCACCGACCGTGCACCGGGATCACGATGGTGACCAGCGGTTCGTCGCTCGTGCTCACCGCGACCGGGTCTTCGGTGGCGCGGCGGTGCGGCCGGTACCGCCCGATCAGCCGCCGCACCGGCCGCACGTCGTCGTGGCCGGAGGCCAGCCGCTCGATCTCGGTGCGCAGCGGCTCCGCGGCGCCGTCGGCGACGGCCGTGAGCAGCGTTTCGTCCGGGTCGAGCAGCGTGGCCGCCGCCGGCGGCTCCACCGGCTCGTCGGAGGCGATCCCGACCAGGTGGGTGTGCGGCACGCCCGGACCGGCCGACCAGGTGCCCGCGCGGCGCAGCTGCTGCGACAGCACCGGTCCGTGCTCGCGATCGCCGGTCAGCACCGAGCCGACCGCGATGTTCTGCCGCAGGACCGTCACGTGCCGGAACGAGCCGGCGAGCAGCGCGCGGAACGCGGGCTCGGTGAACCCGCCGGAGCGCGCGCCGGCCAGTGCGTCGGGGGTGGCGGCGAAGAAGAGGCCGCCGGGCGCGAGCCGCTCGCGCACCACGCTCATCAGCTCGTCCGGCTCCGCGGCCCGCTCGGGCAGGTCGAAACAGGTGATCACGCCGAACTGCCCGGTACCGAACTCCCCGGTGCCCGGGTCGCCTGGCCGCACCAGCTCGGCGGCGCTGGCCGCCAGCAACACGCTGCCCTGCCCGGCACCGCCGGTGAGGTCGAGCACGCGGCGCCCGAACGCGTAGCGGGCGGCGAGGGCGTAGCGGTGGTACTGCTCGTAGATCACCCGGACCTCGCCGGACACGCTCCCCGGGGAACCCATGGGCCGGAAGGCTACCGGTACCGCGGGCGGTCCGGTGACCGATGCCCGGTAATCTCCGGCGGGGAGGGAATAACCGACGGTGTCCACTTTCGCCCGCCGGCAGCGCCGGGAGCTCAACCTCGGGATCGCGATCGTCGTGGTTCTGGCACTGGGACTCGCCGTGTCCGCGGCCGGTTACCTCCGCACGAGCAACGCCGGCCTGCCCGACCCGCCGGACGCCAAGCCGCCGCCCGCGGACAGCGCGGCAGCGCTCGTCGAACCGCCCGGCGCACCCGGCCCGGGCGGGCCGTTCCAGCTCGCCGCGTTGCGCAGCACCGTGTCCCTGCCGCAGTCGGTGGTCGACGTGCTCACCACGGCCGGACTGCGCGACGCGGTGCGCCGCACCGGTCTGCGGGCGGATGCGACGACCACGCTGTTCGCCCTGGTCACCACCGATCCGGCGGTCGTCGTCGCCGCCTACGGCCAGGGGATGGCGGACCAGGGCCTGACCACCGACCGGGAGCTGTCGATGCGGGGCGTGACCGTCCACCGGACCCCGATGGGTACCGCACCGGCCCGGTTCGGCACCGCGTACGTGCTCTACGACCGGGTGGTGGTCGTCGAAACGACCGGCCCGGCGGAGACCGCGCGGGACGTCTTCCGCACGACGCTGGACCGGCAGATCGCGCTGGCACCGCCGGCCGGCGGGTCGTGACTCCGGAGTGGACGGTCCTACTCGCCGGCCCAGTCCGTGTAGGAGTCCCACGCGCCCAGCCGGAGCCGGCTTTCGAAGCGCAGCTCGCGGCCCGTCCGCGGATCGGTGAACGCGAGCACCTTCGCCAGCAGCTGGAGCGGCCGGGAGAAGTCACCGGGCGGCACCTCGCGGATCGCCGGGTACAGCGGATCGCCGAGGATCGGGACGCCCAGCGAGTTCAGGTGCACGCGCAGCTGGTGCGTGCGGCCGGTTTCCGGCACCAGCCGGTAGCGCCCCAGCCCGTCGCGGTGTTCCAGCAGCTCCACGTACGTCGACGCGTTCGCCGGCCCGGGAAGCTCACGCGCCGTCAGCACCCCGCGCTTCTTCACGATGCGACTGGTCACCGTCCGCGGCAGCGCCAGCTCCGGCGCGTACGGTGCGATCGCCTCGTATTCCTTGTGCACCAGCCGATCCCGGAACAGGTTCTGGTAGGTGCTGCGGTGCTCCGCGGTCTTGACGAACATCAGCACGCCCGCGGTGAGCCGGTCGAGCCGGTGCGCCGGGGAGAGGCCGGGCAGGTCACGCGCGTGCCGCAACCGCACCAGCGCGGTCTCCCGCACGTGCCCGCCACGCGGCGTGGTCGCCAGGAAGTGCGGCTTGTCGGCCACCAGCAGCGCGTCGTCCTCGTGCAGGACGGTGAGCTCGAACGGCACCGGCACCTCGTCCCGCCGGTCGCGGTGGAACCACAGGAACGTGCCGGGCGTGAACGGGGTGTCGATGCCGACCGGCCCGTCCAGCCCGACGACGGCGCCCTGGGCGAGCATGGCGTCGATCGTCTCCGGCGGCAGCCGGGTCAGCTTCCGCACCAGGTAGTCGCGGATCGTGGCCCACGGGCCCTCGGGCGGGGTCCGGATGCGCGCCGCGTTCACCCCGTCGCGTGGCGGCAACGGGGACGGGGGCGGCTTGCGTCTCATCGACGAGCACTGTAGCCGTCACGTCCGCGCAGCTCAGACCGGAGCCGGACGGCCGGGGACGGGGGCGCCTACACTGGAGGTGCTCCCTCCGCCCCTGGTGGCCGGCCGGGCCGCACAGCGAGGCGGCGGGCCGCGATCACCGGGGTTGTCGGTGCCCTCGGTTACCCTGCACTCTCGTGGGGCCACGGGCGCCACATCACCCCAATCACTACTGGGAGAGAAGAACCTGTGACTGCTTCTGCTGAGCCTCTCTACGGGGCCGACGACCTTACCCACCTGGAAGGCCTGGAAGCGGTCCGCAAGCGCCCCGGCATGTACATCGGGTCGACCGACAGCCGTGGCGTCAACCACCTGTTCAGCGAGATCGTCGACAACTCGACGGACGAGGGTGTGGGTGGTCACGCGACCCGGGTCGTGGTGACCCTGCACGCGGACGGCAGCGTCCAGGTCGACGACGACGGGCGCGGCATCCCGACCGGCGTGCACGCCAAGTCCGGTCTGTCCGGTGTCGAGCTGGTGCTGACCCGGCTGCACGCGGGTGGCAAGTTCGGTGGGTCCGGTTACAAGACCTCCGGTGGCCTGCACGGTGTGGGCGCCTCGGCGGTGAACGCGTTGTCCCACCGGTTCGACGTCACGGTCAAGCAGGGCGGCAAGGTGCACGAGATGTCGTTCGCGCACGGCACGCCCGGCGTGTTCGACGGCCCCGGCCCGAGGGCGAAGTTCACGCCGCAGCCGGGTCTGCGCGTCGCCGGGAAGATGAAGCGCGGCGAGCGCACCGGCACCTCGATCCGCTACTGGCACGACGCGCGCTACTTCGAAAAGGGCGCGGAGCTCGACGTCGAGCAGGTGCGCACCAAGCTGCGCAACACCGCGTTCCTCGTGCCCGGCGTGGAGTACGTGCTGCGCACCGCCACCGAGGGGTCGATCAGCGAGGAGACGTTCCACTTCCCGCACGGCCTGTCCGACATGGTGGAGTACCTCGCGCCGTCGGACGAGAAGCCGGTGTCCGGCACGCTGATCATCCGCGGGGAGGGCACGTACAAGGAGAACGCGGCCGACGCCAACGGGGTCATGCGGTCCAATGTGGAGCGTCAGGCCGAGGTGGAGATCGCGCTGCGCTGGGGCACCGGCTACGAGCGCACCGTCGAGTCCTTCACCAACACGATCCGCAACGTGCACGGCGGCACGCACCGCCGCGGCTTCGACCGGGGGGTCACCAAGGCGGTGCAGGAAGCGATTTCCCGCACCCGCGGCCTGCTCAAGGCCAAGGAGGACCTGCCCACGCTCGACGACGTGCTGGAGGGCATGACGGCGGTCATCCACGTGCGCATCCCGGAGCCGCAGTTCACCTCGCAGACCAAGGACGAGCTGTCCACCACCGGCATCACCCGCGTGGTGCAGGGCGTCGTCGAGCGGCAGCTCAAGGAGTGGACGGAGCACCGCCGGACCAAGGCCGAGGCCAAGGTCGTGCTGCAGAAGGTCGTCGACGCCGCGCGCGTGCGGCTGACGCAGAAGCAGCAGAAGGACGCCGCGCGCCGCAAGACCGCGCTGGAGGGCGCGGCGATGCCACCGAAGCTCGTCGACTGCCGCACCACCGGCATCTCGCGCAGCGAGCTGTTCCTCGTCGAGGGTGACAGCGCGCTCGGCTCGGCCCGCATGGCGCGGGTGTCGGAGTACCAGGCGCTGCTGCCGCTGCGCGGCAAGATCCTCAACGTGCAGAAGGCCTCGCTGGGCGACACGCTGAAGAACGCCGAGATCGCCTCGATCGTGCAGGTGCTCGGCGCGGGGACCGGGCGCACGTTCGACCTGTCCGCGATGCGGTACGGCCGCGTCATCCTGATGGCCGACGCGGACGTGGACGGGTCGCACATCCGGACGCTGCTGATCACGCTGTTCGCCAAGTACATGCGGCCGGTGATCGAGGACGGCCGGCTGTTCGCCGCGATGCCGCCGCTGCACAAGATCGTGACGAAGGGCCGCAACCCGGAGACGATCTTCACCTTCACCCAGCGCGAGATGGAGCAGAAGGTCGCCGAGCTGGAGGCCGCCGGCAAGCAGATCGTCAAGCCGGTCCCGCGGTTCAAGGGCCTGGGCGAGATGGACGCCGACGAGCTGTGGGAGACCACGATGAACCCGGCCACCCGGTCGGTCCGCCGCATCACCCTGGACGACGCCGAGGCGGCCGAAGCCGCGCTGGAGCTGCTGATGGGGGAGAAGGTCGAACCCCGGCGCAACTGGCTCGTCGAATCCGCCGCCCGGGTGGACCGCGAAGCGATCGACGTCTGAGCTTTCCTAGGAGACAACAGCAATGGCACGCCGATCCAAGACCACCGTCACCCGCGTCGATCCGGCCGCGTTCGACCAGGCGGGCGCGCAGGTCTTCGAGAACCCGGTCAAGACCGAGATCGAGGACTCCTACCTGGAGTACGCCTACTCGGTCATCCACTCCCGCGCCCTGCCCGACGCGCGCGACGGTCTCAAGCCGGTGCACCGCCGGATCCTGTTCTCGATGAACGAGGCGGGCTACCGGCCCAGCCACGCGTACGTGAAGTCCTCGCGCGTGGTCGGCGACGTGATGGGCCGCTACCACCCGCACGGCGACACGGCGATCTACGACGCGATGGTGCGCCTCGCGCAGGACTTCTCGATGAACGCGCCGCTCATCGACGGGCACGGCAACTTCGGCAGCCCGGACGACGGCCCGGCGGCGAGCCGGTACACCGAGGCACGCATGTCGCCCGAGGCGATGCTGCTCGTGGGCGAGCTGGGCGAGGAGACGGTCGAGTTCCGGCCCAACTACGACGGCTCCCTGCTGGAGCCGTCGGTGCTGCCGGCCGCCTACCCGAACCTGCTGGTCAACGGCACCTCGGGCATCGCGGTCGGTATGGCCACCAACATGATCCCGCACAACATGGGCGAGGTCATCGCGGCCGCCCGGTGGCTGATCAACCACCCGGGCGCCACGCTGGACAAGCTGATGGAGTTCGTCCCGGGCCCCGACCTGCCGACCGGCGGCATGCTGCTCGGCCTGGACGAGGTGCGCAAGGCGTACGAGACCGGCCGAGGCGTGGTCCGCATGCGGGCCAAGGTCGAGATCGGCCCGCTGCCCGGCAGCCGCGGCCGCCAGGCCATCACCGTCACCGAGCTGCCCTACGGCGTCGGGCCGGAGAAGGTGATCGAGAAGATCACCGAGGAGGTCAACAAGTCCAAGCGGCTGACCGGGATCGCCGACGTCAAGGACCTCACCGACCGGGAGAACGGCACCCGCCTGGTCATCGAGTGCAAGGTCGGCGTCAACCCGCAGCCGCTGCTGGCCGACCTCTACCGGCTCACGCCGCTGGAGCAGTCGTTCGGCATCAACAACCTCGTGCTGGTCGACGGGCAGCCGCAGACGCTCGGGCTCAAGCAGCTGCTCGAGGTGTTCCTGAACCACCGCTACGAGGTGGTGACGCGGCGCACCCGGTACCGGCGCCGCAAGCGCGAGGAACGGCTGCACCTGGTCGAGGGCCTGCTCGTCGCGCTGCTGGACATCGACAAGGTGATCCGGCTGATCCGCAACAGCGACAACGCCGCGGAGGCCAAGGACGGCCTGATGAAGCGGTTCAAGCTGTCCGAGATCCAGGCGACCTACATCCTCGACACGCCGTTGCGGCGGCTCACCAGGTACGACAAGCTCGAGCTCGAGGACGAGCAGGAGCGGCTGCGTGCCGAGATCGCCGAGCTGACCAAGATCCTCGACGACGACCGGGAACTGAAGAAGGTCGTCTCCGCCGAGCTGGCGAAGATCGCGAAGGACTTCCCGACCGAGCGGCGCACCGCGCTCATCGACGGTGACCTCAAGGAGGTGCTGGCCGCGTCCAAGCCGGCCGGGCCGCTGGAGGTCGCCGACGACCCGTGCCAGGTGATCCTGTCGGCCACCGGCCTGGTCGCGCGCACCGCGGCGGAGTCGGAGGAGGCGCCGGAGGGCCGCCGCCGCAACGGGCGCGTGAAGCACGACACCGTCGCGGCGATGGTGCACTCCACCGCGCGTGGGCAGATCCTGCTCCTCACCAGCCGCGGACGCGCGTTCAAAACGGATGTGCTGCCCCTGCCGGTGCTGCCCGAGCGGGCCGGCACGGTGTCGCTGCGCGGCGGGATGGCGGCGCGCGAGCTGGTGCCGCTGGACAAGGGCGAGAAGGTCGTCGGCATCGCGCCGCTGGGCGAGCAGGCCGCCGGGTCGCCGGGACTCGCGCTCGGCACCCGGCAGGGGGTGGTGAAGGTGGTGGCACCGGACTGGCCGGTGCGCTCCGACGAGTTCGACGTCATCGGCCTCAAGGACGGTGACGAGGTGGTCGGCGCGGCGTGGCTCACCGGCGGCGAGGAGACGCTGGCGTTCCTGTCCTCGGATGCGTCGCTGTTGCGGTTCCCGGCGTCGCTGGTGCGGCCGCAGGGTCTCAAGGGCGGCGGCATGGCGGGCATCAAGCTGGCCGGGGATGCCGAGGTGGTGTTCTTCGGCGCCGTCCGCACCGACGACGCCGCGCACGGCGAGCCGATGGTGGTGACGGCCACCGGGCAGAGCGTGAAGACGACGCCGTTCGCGGAGTACCCGGCGAAGGGCCGGGCGACGGGCGGGGTGCGCGCGCACCGGTTCCTGAAGGGCGAGGCGCGGCTGACGGTCGGCTGGGTGGGCCCGCGGCCCGCTGGTGCCGCGAAGAACGGCGACCCGGTGGAGCTGCCGGAACCGACCATCCGCCGCGACGCGTCCGGTGCGCCGCATCCGGGTCCGGAGGTCGTCGGGCACCTCATCGAGCGTGGCTGAGCGGCGGCCGATGATCACCCGGGAAGGTCATCTCGGTCCGCGTGGCGGACGCCGTGGTCCCGGCGCGGATCGTGGTGCACATCCCGGCCGGAACGGCCTGGCCTGCGGGGTTGTCGTACCGCTCGTGCGGCCTACCGGTGCACAACCGTGGCGGAACCGCTCCGACCAGCTGGAAACCACAGGTTTCTCCGCCCGGGGCAGGGGCTAGTCTCGCATCATGTCCACATCGGCCAGCACGCGCCTGCAAGCCGAGCAGAAGTTGCAGCGCATCGGTCTCGTGAGCGACAGCGCGCTGGCCCACCTGGCCGCCGAGGACCTGCTGACCGAGCTGCTGGACCGGGTGCGCCAGGTCCTGCACACCGACACCGCGGCCGTGCTGTTGCTCGAACCGGGCGGCCGCGAGCTCCTCGCCGTCGCCGCGCGCGGCATCGAAACCGAGGTGGCGCAGGGCGTGCGGGTCCCGGTCGGCAAGGGTTTCGCGGGGCAGGTGGTCGCGCGCCGTGAACCGGTGCAGCTGCAGCGGGTCGACTCCACGACGGTGGTCAACCGGTTGCTGTGGGAGAAGGGCATCCAGACCCTGCTGGGGGTTCCGCTGCTGGTCGGTGGTGAACCGCTGGGTGTGCTGCACGTCGGCACGCTGAGCAAGCGCGAGTTCACCCCGGAGGACGTCGAGCTGCTCCAGCTGGCCGCCGACCGGATCGCGCTGGCCGCGCACGCCCAGCGGTCGCAGGCCGAGCGGGCCGCGGCGGCCGAGCTGCAGCGCAGCCTGCTGCCGAGCAAGCTGCCGGTCGTCCCGGGGCTCGAGCTCGCCGCCCGCTACGTCCCCGGGGACCAGGGTGCGATCGCCGGCGACTGGTACGACGTGTTCCTGTTGCCGAACAACTGGCTCGGCGTGGTGATCGGTGACGTCGTCGGGCACGGCCTGCCGGCCGCGATCGTCATGGGCCGGATGCGCAGTGCCCTGCGGGCGTTCGCTCTGGAGGGCGGCGACCCGGCCGAGGTGCTCGTCAACCTCGACCGCAAGATGCAGCACTTCGAGCCGGGCATGATGGCGACCGTGCTCTACGCGGTGGTGGAGCCGAACTTCGAGCGGCTGCACGTGTCCTCGGCCGGCCACCTGGTGCCGGTCCAGGGCCGCGTCGGGGAACCGGCCCGGCTGCTGGACGTCGCCGTCGACCCGCCGATCGGGGCGCTGCGGGACGTGCGGCGCCGGGTGAGCGTGGTGGACATCCCGCCCGGCTCGGTCGTCTGTTTCTACACCGACGGCCTCGTCGAACGACGCGGTGTCCCGCTCGACGAGGGGCTGGACCGCCTGTGCGCGGCCGTGCGCCCGGTGCCGGTCACCGATGTCTGCGCCGACGTGATGGGCGCGATGATCGGCGAGGACAACCCGGACGACGACGTCGCGCTGCTCGCCGTGCGCCGCCAGGACGGCAGCGAGGTCGGCCCGCTGGACCTCGCCGTGCCCGCGGTGCCCGAGTCGCTGAAGGAGGTCCGCTCCGCGATGCGGCGGTGGCTGAACCTCGTCGGGGCGAGCCCGGACGCCACGTCCGACCTGCTGGTCGCGGTCGGTGAGGCCACCTCGAACGCGGTCGAGCACGCCTACGGGCCGGCCGGCGGCGTGGTCCGCGTCCAGCTTGACCGGCACGGGTCCGACGTAATCGCCAGGGTGTGCGACGAGGGCCGCTGGCGTCCCCCGCGCGGCGAGAACCGCGGCCGCGGGACACTGTTGATGCACCGCTGTGGGGACGAGGTCCGCATCGACCATCGGCCCCAGGGGACGGAGGTCATGATTCGCCGGACGATCGTGGACGGGCAAGCGCAATGACCACGGCGACCATCGACGCGGAGCACGACGGCGGGCACGTGGTGCTGACGGTCAGCGGCGAGATCGACCTGGCCAACGCCGACCTCGTCCAGGAACAGGTTTTCTCCGCCATCGGCAACGACGCGTCACACGTCTCGATCGACCTCACCGACGTGACCTATCTGGACAGTTCCGGTCTGCGGGTGCTGTTCACGCTCGCCGGGAGGCTGAAGGTGCTGCAGATGGGTCTGGACCTGATCGTGGCACCCGCCTCACCCGTGCGCCGGGTCCTGATGATGTCCGGCTTCGAGCCGTTGGCGACGGTGCGTGAGCGGTGAGCGGTGTGGGTAGTCCCGGCACATGGTGAGTGTCGGCTATTTCCTGTCCAGCGAGGAGCACGGGCCCCGTGAGCTGGTGGAACAGGCGAAGAAGGCGGAGCAGGCCGGGTTCGAGCGGTTGTGGATCTCCGACCACTTCCACCCGTGGACCGGCGAGCAGGGCAACAGCCCGTTCGTCTGGTCGGTGATCGGTGCTCTGTCCCAGGCCGTGTCGCTGCCCATCACGACAGCGGTCACGTGCCCGACGGTGCGGATCCACCCGGCGATCATCGCGCAGGCCGCGGCGACGGCGGCCGTGCAGTGCGAGGGCCGGTTCGTCCTCGGTGTCGGTTCCGGGGAGGCGCTCAACGAGCACATCCTCGGCGACCGGTGGCCGCCCGGGTCGCGGCGGCTGGAGATGCTGGAGGAGGCCGTGGAGGTGATCCGCAAGCTGCACACCGGCGAGGAGATCACCCACTACGGCAAGCACTACACGGTGGAGCAGGCCCGCATCTACACCCTGCCGGAGCAGCCGGTGCCGATCTACGTGTCCGCGTTCGGGCCCAGGATCGCGCGCCGGATCGCGAAGATCGCGGACGGCTTCGCCACGGTGATGCCCGACGGTGAGCTGGTGCACTCCTACCGGGAGGCCGGTGGCCGCGGGCCGGTCCAGGGCGGGTTCAAGGTGTGCTGGGCCGACTCGGCCGACCAGGCCCGCGAGACGGCGCACCGGCTGTGGGCGAGCGACCTGCTGCCCGGCAGCCTCGGCCGGATCCTGCCGACCCCGCGCGACTTCGAGCAGGCCGTGCCGGTGGTCACCGAGGAGCAGGTCGCGGGCCAGATCCCGTGCGGCCCGGACGCCGACGCGCACGCGCAGGCGGTGCGCCAGTTCGCCGACGCCGGGTTCGACGAGGTGTACGTGTCGCAGATCGGGCCGGAGCAGGACAAGTTCTTCGACGCCTGGTCGTCGAAGGTGCTGCCCCAGCTCAAGGGCTGAGGGGCGGTCGGGCCGACGCAGCGCGCCGCCCGGCGGATGACCTCGCAGCGTGTTGGCCGGCCGCCGCGGCGTGTTCGCCGCTCGGGGTGCCGTGTTGGCTGCTCACGAAGCGTCGGAAGCGGCCAACCCGGGTACGTGCGCGGGAGTGGCGAACACGCCGGTGTTCGGCGTGTTGGCCGGGCCGGGCGGCGGCGCCCCCGGGCTCAGTCGCCGAGGGTGATGGCGCGGGAGGCGAGGTGCAGGGCGAGACGGTCGTCCGGGCGGGAGAGGTCCACCCCGAGGAGCTGTTCGATGCGGGCGATCCGCGCCGCGACCGTGTTGCGGTGCACGCCGAGCACGGCGGCGGTCTCGGCGATCGACGATTCCGCGTCCAGGTAGGTGGCCAGGGTGCGCACCAGGTCACCGGGCGCACCGCGCAACGGTGCGACCAGTGCCCGTGCCGCCGGCTCGAACGTGTCGGTGCGCGTCCACTCCAGCAGCAGCTGCGCCATCCCGAGCTGGTCCACGTGCAGGAAGTGCCCCGACTCGGGTCGGGTCGCGGCCAGCCGGGCGGCGTCGGTGGCCTCGGCGACCGTCGCCGCGAGGCCGTCCGGCTGCGGGTGCGGCCGGCCGACCCCGAGGTGTGAGCCGAGGGTGCGGCGCAACGCCTTGTGCGCCGCGCGCAGCCGGGTCGCCAGCGTGCGCACGCGCTGGGCCGTCGGCTCCTGGTCGAACGTCACCCACCCGGTCCACCCGTCGCCGTGCTCGACGACCACGGCCTCGATCTGTTCCGCCCGCAGCGCGCGCACCACCTCGGTCGTCCGCGCCACGGTGTCCACACCGGACGGTACGCCGATGCGCAGTCCCACGTGCCAGCCGCCCAGCCGCCACCCGGCGTCGGCCGCGCGCCGCCGCAGGTCCGCGCCGGGCTCGGCGTCCAGCCGGAGCAGATCACCGAGCAGCGCCGTCCGCGACCGCGCGTCCCGCTCCAGCTCCAGCCGGTTCGCCAGCAGCCACCGCTGCACCGCGCCGGCGGCGACCGCCAGCGCGGGCGGCACGACGTCCGCGCGCGCCGCGTGCACCCCGGTCAGCTCGGCCGCCACCCACAGCACCGGACCGGCCAGCAGCGCGGGATGCGCGAGCAGGACACCGTCGTCGAGCTCGACGCGCTGCGGCACCGGCTCGGCCACCCGGAGTCGTCCGGCCGACGGCAGCTCCCCGGCCACCGGCTCGCCCCGGTCGTCCAGCAGCGCCACCGGCGACCGCAGCAGCCCGCGCAGCGCCGCCACGACCTCCTCCGGCGACCGGGGCCGCTCGCCGAGCGCGCGGTGCGTCGCCAGCACCAGGTTCGCCCGGTCCAGGTCCGGCGCGGCGAGCATGAGCCGGGCGTCCACCAGCAGGTCCAGTGGCCGGGCGGAGGTCACCAGCAGCGGCATCGCCAGCCGGTCGGCCAGCAGCCGGGTCGCGGTCTGCGGGTCGACCTCCGGCAGGAGCAGGCCGGCCGCGCCGCTGTCGGCGCCGCGCCGCAGCAGGGCGTCGATCTGCCAGTCCGTGCCGCGCAGTTCGCGGGCCAGCACCAGCAGCTCGCCGGGGCCCGGGCTGTCCGCGGCGTCCAGGGTCGCCCGGACCGTCTTGAGTGGACCGTCCAGCCCGGACCGCCCGGCGACGACCCGGACGTCGGCGGCCCACGACGGCAGGGCCAGCAGTCGGCGCAGGATCATGGTGCGAGCACCGGATCGCAGTCGATGCCGTAGGCGCGCGGCTCCAGCACCGGCAGCCGCCGCGGATCGGTCCAGAACGGCGCCGCGGCGAGGCGCAGCACGTCGACCTCGATCCCGGCGCGGATCGTGTCGCAGGACACCGGGACCCCGGTGCGGTGGTCGACGACGGCGAGCACGTCCGGCGTGGAGGCCACCGGCTGCCCGTCGCGCAGCGCGAGGAGGTACTCGTTCTCCATCTCCAGCCGCAGCAGCGCGCCGGTGCGGTGGTCGGTCAGGGTGGCGCTGCCGCGGCCGAACCCGGCGCTGCCGTGCCGCCCGGGGCCGACGTGCCTGGACACCTCCAGCACCCGGCCCATCGCCAGCACCTGCCCGCCGGAGGCCGCGGCGAGCCGGTCCGGGTCCGGGCTCTCCCCGGCCGCGAGCACGCGCCTACCGAGCTCCAGCGCCGCGCGCACACTGCCCATGACGGCGCACCCGGGCAGTTCACCGGCGGGCACCGGGGCGAACGCCATCGCCGCCCAGCCACCGGAACCGGCCACGAACGTGCGGGCGCTGCGTTCGATCGCCTCGTCCGGTCCGGCCGCCAGCAGCAGCACCTGCCCGCCGGGCTCGGCGAGCGCGGCCGGGGCGAGACCGCGGCCGGCCGCGGCGATGGCGAGCTGGTCCAGCCGCGGCAGGCCGCGTCCGGACAGGTCGGCGTCGGCGCACGGCAGGCCCAGCTCGACGGCGGCCACCAGCGGCACCAGCCCGTTGAGGCCGCCGATCTCGATCGACATCAGGGCGCCGGCGCGGGCGCCGGTCCAGCGTTCGAGGGCGGACACCGCGGTCGCGAACTCCGACCCGCTCGGCAGTTTTTCGGTGAAGGCCGCGGTCGAGCCGGCGATGCCGACCGGCATGACCGGGGTCGCCGGGTCCAGTGCGGCGGGAACCTCGGGTTCGCGCCCGTGGATCACGTGCTGGCGCAGCAGCGCCGCCGCCGTCATCGTGTCACCGCCCCCGCCGGAGCCGAGCAGCGCGACACCCCGTTCGAGTGCGGGAACGTCCGCCGCGGTGATGCGCATGCCGGCCTTCGTGTGCTGAGCTGGAGGGCATGACCAGGGTAGACGATCCGGCGACCACCTCACCGGAGCAGGCGCGCGCGGCGTTCCGCGCCGGGACCGTGGCGCCGACGTCGGGATGGGCTCCCGGCTTCACGCAGACCAACCTGATCGCCGTCCCGCGCGACTGGGCCTACGACGTGCTGCTGTTCTGCCAGCGCAACCCACGGCCGTGCCCGGTGCTCGACGTGACCGACCCGGGTGACACCTCGACGGTGCTCGCGCCGGGCGCCGACCTGAGCCGGGACCTGCCCCGGTACCGGGTGTGGCGGCACGGCGAGCTGGCCGAGGAGGTCGAGGACGTGAGCGGCCTGTGGCAGGAGAACCTGGTCGCGTTCTCGATCGGATGCAGCTTCACGTTCGAGGCCGGACTGCGTGCCGCCGGCGTCCCGCTGCGGCACCTGGAGCAGGGCCGCAACGTGCCGATGTACGTGACGAACCGGCGGTGCCGCCCGGCCGGGCGGCTGCACGGCCCGCTGGTCGTGTCGATGCGCCCGATCCCGGCCGGCCTGGTCGGCGAGGCCGTCGCGATCAGCGGGGCGATGCCGGCGGTGCACGGCGCACCGGTGCACGTCGGCGACCCCGGGGAGCTCGGGATCGCCGACCTGGGCCGCCCCGACTTCGGTGAACCGGTCGAGGCGGACCCCGGTGACGTACCGGTGTTCTGGGCGTGCGGGGTCACGCCGCAGGCGGCGCTGATGGCGTCGAAACCACCGTTCGCGATCACCCACTCGCCCGGCCACATGTTCATCACCGACCGCGCCGACAGCGAGTACCGCGTGCCGGTTCAGCGGAACGAGTAGCCGCCGTCCGGGTAGAGCGTCGAACCCGTGGTGAAGGTGGCGCCGAACAGGTAGAGCACCGCGTCGGCCACTTCGGACTCCAGGCCGACGCGGTGCAGCACGGTGTCCGACCGGTACTGCGCGAAGCTCGCCTCACGCACCTCGGCGGGCCGCTGCGACCACAGGTTCCCGTCGATCGTGCCGGGCGCGACGACGTTGACGCGCACCGGTGCCAGCTCCACCGCGAGCCCGCGGCCGAGCCCTTCGATCGCCGCGTTGCACGCGATGTACGCGGGTGCCGGCCCGGGCGGCCGGACGCTCGCCGCACCGGACATCAGCACCACCGACCCGTCCGGGGACAGCTTCGGGGCGGCGTGCTTCACGGCGTGGTACTGGCCCCAGAACTTCGTGACGAACGGGCTCGCCGCGTCCTCGTCGGACAGCTCGCGCATCGGCCCGGTGCGGTAGGAAGCGCCGGGGGTGAACAGGTGGTCCACGCGCGGCACGGCGCCGAAGAACTCGGCCAGCGAGTCCTGGTCGGTGTTGTCGACGACGTGCCACTGCGCACCGATCTTCTCGGCCGCGGCCGCCAGGGTCGACTCGGTTCGGCCCCCGAGGAACACGTGGGCGCCGGCGTCCGCCGCGCGGCGCGCCACCTCGAACCCGATCCCCGATCCGCCGCCGATGATCACCACGGTGCGCTCGGTCAGATTCATTGCAGTTCCTCCACGGGGGTGAATTCGTAGGGCAGGCCGAACGCGGCCGGTCCGAAGGTGGCCAGCGCCTCGGGGGTGCGCATCAGCTGCGGGGTGGAAATCCCGGCCACCACGATCCGCTGGCCGTAGCGCAGCGTCTCCGTGGTGATCGGCTCGCCCGACTCCGACTCCAGCACGCAGATCAGGTCCGGTACCAGGCAGCGCACCTCGCCGTCGACCAGTGCCAGCAGGTTCTCGTTCTGGAACAGCAGCTCCAGCTTGTGGTCACCGTCGAACGACGTCGCCTGCGCGCGGCCGCGCGCGAAGCCCGCCTCGGTCCGGCGTTCCACATCGGACACCTTGCCGCGGAAGAGGACGCGCAGGTGGCCGTACAGCGTCTCGCCCAGCGCCGTGCCCAGTTCCGCCACCGGGTCGAGGTTGCGTTCCCGCGCCTCCCGGATCGTGCGTCCCACGGTCAGCGCCAGCGACAACGTGCGCGGCACCGCGGTGCGCTTGACCTCGGCGCCGCTCATCGCGTACTCGGCGATGTGCGCCACCCCGCCGAGCCGGATCGTGATGCCGCGGGCCAGCCACTCCATCCGCCGGTTGTCGGTCCCGGTGTCGATCACCGTGGTCTCACCGCGCTCCCCGCCGATGGCCATCGGCGACCCGGGCACGCCGTAGACGCCGAACGTCTCCATCTGGAGTTCCGGGAACGCGCGGCCCATCCCGTCCGCGTCGACCACCGGCAGGCCCAGCCGCGCGCCGACGACCAGCGGGATCATCGAGTTGATCCCGCCGCACTCGATCGGCATGGTCGCGCTCGCCCGCCTGCCGAGGTGCTTCTCCAGCGTGCGCAGCGCCAGCACCGGTTCCGCGCCGCTGGGCAGCTTCTCGTGCACCACGGTCGGCGCGCCCATCTGCGCGGTCGGCACCACCAGGTCCTCGTCGCCGACCTCGGACGGGTCGAGGACGGTGACCGGCCCGTGCTCGCGGATCGCCTGCCGCACCAGCAGCCGCCCGACGTACGGGTCGCCGCCGCCTCCGGTGCCGAGCACGGCCGCACCGCGCGCGAGGTCTTCGAGGTGTTCCTCGGTCAGCGTCCAGCTCACGCGAACACCCCGACGGGGTCGATGTCGTAGCCGAAGTAGCGCGGCCCGGCCAGTTCGATCCCGCCCGGCGTGTGCCAGCGCGGGTCGGCGGGCGCGGCGATCACGGTGACGCGCTGGCCGTAGCGCAGGCCCTCGGTGGTGACGGCCTCCCCGGATTCGTGGTCCAGGCAGCAGATCAGGTCCGGCACCGACGCCTCCGGGACGCCGTCGCGTTCGGCCACCAGGTGCTCGTTCTGGAACTTCAGCACCATTTCGCTGCCCATGTCACCGTCCATTCCGGACAGCTTCGCCTCGCCGCGGGCGAACCCGGTCACCGTGCGCCGGGCGACGTCGACGACCTTGCCGCTGAACAGCGTCCGGCCGCCCAGCCGCTCGACCACGCTGGCGACCGGGTCGGCGTGCTCGGCCCGCGCCTGCCGAACCCGCGCGCCCAGCTCGGCGCACAGGGTCAGGGTGCCCGGCACCAGCGACTCGCGGGCTTGCGCGCCGGACATCGCGTAGTTGCTGATCATCGCCGAGCAGCCCATGTCGACCGTCGCGGAGCGGGCGAGCCGCTCGGCCCAGTGGTTGTCCACGGTGTCCAGGACGCCGCGGTTGCCCTTCTCGTCGGCGATGGACATCGGGGTCGCGCGGACGCCGTACAGCGTGGGCAGCACCATCTGCAGCTCGGGGAACGCGCGGCCCATCCCGTCGGCGTCCACCAGGGGCAGGCCCAGCTGCGCCGCCGCGACCACCGGGATGAGCGAGTTGACCCCGCCGGCCTCGGCGCACGCGATGTGCGTCAGTTCCTTGCCCAGGTAGGTGGCCAGGGTCCGGGCGGCGAGCCCGACCTGCTCGGCCGAGGGCAGCTTCTCCACCATCACGGTGGGCGCGCCCATCATCGCGACGGGCAGGACCACCGCGTCGTCGCCGATCTCGTCCAGCGGCACCAGCGGCACCGGGCCGTGGTCGCGCACCGCGGCGGAGGCCAGCAGCCGGCCGATGTAGGGGTCGCCCCCGCCGCCGGTGCCGAGGATGGCCGCGCCGCGCGCGATGTCGTCCAGGTGGTCGATCGTGATCTCGTGCATCGTCACGCTCCCAGCTGCAGGTCGCCGACGGCCTTGACCCGGATGCGGGTGGCGTTGCCGGGCAGGTAGGGGATGGGCACCTCGTCGAAGTCCACGATCCCGACCGAGGCCGGGCTGGCCCCGGCGGCGACCGCGCGGTCCACGGCCTCCTGCTTGGCCTCCTCGACCACCGCTTCGCGGCGCCCCGGCTCGATCGCGTACACCCGGTCGACCTCGCCGCCGATCTGCGCGATGGCGGCGCCGATCGCGTTGGCCACCGCGTAGTTCTCCGGCCGGTGCACCGTCCCGGCGTCTGCCAGCTCGTCCGGCAGCAACACCGAACCACCGCCCACCGCCACCACCGGCAGCGGCTCGGCCGAGGTGCGCATCCGCTCGACCACGTCGGCCACGTCCGCGGCGATCTTGTCCAGCGCGGCGCGCACCAGGTCACGATCGAGGTGGGCGACCAGGCTCGGGTCCCCGATCCCGGCGCGGCCCGCGGCCACCGCGATGTCGGTCGCGGTGAGCGTGTCACCGCCGAAGACCAGTGCCTTCGAGGTCAGCTCGTAGCCGACCGAGTCCGGGCCGACCGTGACGTCACCCGCGCCGCCGCGTACCCGGCTGCCACCGCCGATGCCGATGGACAGCACGTCCGGCATGCGGAAGTTGGTGCGGATCCCGGCGACACTGACGTCCGTGGTCGCCTCGCGGGGGAAGCCCTGCCGCAGCACGCCGACGTCGCTGGTGGTGCCGCCGACGTCGACCACCGCGCACGTGTCCAAACCGGACAACACGGCGGCGCCGCGCATCGAGTTGGTCGGACCGGAGGCGAAGGTCGCCACCGGGTAGCGGCGGGCGAAGTCGACGTCCATCAGCGTGCCGTCGTTCTGGCTCAGATACAGCGGAGCGGTGATGCCGGCGCCGGACACCGACGCCGCGAGGCCGTCCACGATGTGCGCGGCCAGCTCACGCAGCGCCGCGTTGATGACCGTCGCGTTCTCCCGCTCCAGCAGACCGATCCGCCCGATCTCGTGGGACAGCGAGATGGCCACGTCCGGCAGCTCGGCCGCGATGATCTCCGCCGCGCGGGCCTCGAACTCGGCGTTGACCGGGGAGAAGACCGAGGTGATCGCCACGCTGCGCACCCCGGCCTGCCCCATGTCCTCGGCCGCCTTGCGCAGCTCGCCCTCGTCGAGCTCGGCGATGTGGCGGCCGTCGAACTCGTGCCCGCCGTGCACCAGGTAGCTGCGCCCGGACACCGCGCCGACCAGCCGCTGCGGCCAGTCCACCATCGGCGGCAGCGACGCCCCGGCGGGCAGGCTGAGCCGCACCGCGGCGGTCGGCGCCAGGCGGTGCGCCTCCACCAGCGCGTTGATGAAGTGCGTGGTGCCGATCATCACGGCCTGCACCGCGGCCGGATCGAACGCCCGCTGCTGCTGCAGGCCGTTGATCGCGGCGACGATGCCGGAGGTGACGTCCTCGGTGGTGCTGGTCTTGATCGAGGCGAGCACCTTGCGCCCGTCGAGCAGGACCGCGTCGGTGTTGGTGCCGCCGACGTCGATGCCGATGCGCACGAGATTTCCTTTCCTGGATGTGTCAGTGAGCGGGGATGGGGTCGGCGTCGGCGGTGCGGCTGCGGCCGACACCGCGGATCAGCCCGAGCTTGCCGGCGACCACGTACAGCACGAACGCCACGACCAGCGAGTTGATGCTGGGCAGGCCCCAGTCGACGAACTCGCCGATGAGCGCGGCGGCGACCCAGACCACGATCGTGGCGGGCACCCACAGCGGTGCGTCCTCGGGCACGGTGCCGTTGGCGCGCGCCGCTTCCAGGTCGCCGCGCCACTTCTTGACCACGAAGTACTCGGCGACCATGATCCCGGCGATCGGCGGGAACGCGACGCCGAGCACGGTGAGGAAGTCGGTGAACTTGCTCAGGATCCCGGCCGCCGCGAGCACGCTGCCGGCCAGGCCGAGGAGTGCGGTGGCCAGGCCGCGGTGGGCCTTGCGCCCGGAGACGGTGCCGATGAAGTTCACGACCCCGAGCCCGGACGAGTACAGGTTCCAGTCGTTGATCTTGATGGTGCCGGCGATCACGATGAGCAGCCCGACCCAGCCGACCGACGACGTGACGATCGTGGTGATCTCGGCGGAGGACACCGCGTGGGCCAGCAGGACACCGGCCATGCCGATGACGTACTCGCCGAGCGTGACGCCGACGAGGGTCTGCTTGACCACGTCACCGGTGGTGCGGTTGAACCGGGTCATGTCCGGCGTGATCACCGCGCCCACGATGAACCCGCCGGCGACCAGGGTGGTGCCCTGCAGCAGGCTCAGCTGCGGCCCGGGCGGTGCCGACGCCACCAGTGCGCCGATGTCGTGCCTGGACAGCTCGGAGATGATCGACCAGCCGACCAGGATGAGGAACGCCGGCACGGTGAGGTAGGCCGTCCACGTCATCGAGTGGAAGCCGCGCACCACGATCGCGGTCACGGCCAGGCCGAACACCAGCGCCCAGCCCCATTCCGGCAGGCCGCCGATGAGCGAGACGAGACCCTGCGCCGACACGGCGGACTGGATGCCGAACCAGCCGATGAGGCTGATCCCGATCGCGAGCCCGATCAGCGCCGAGCCGCCGCGGCCGAAACCGGTCCAGCGGGCGATCATCGACGTGGACAGGCCCTCGCGCATGCCGATCACGCCGACCAGGATCGTGATCAGTTCGAGGATGACCGCGCCCAGCGTGAACGCGAGGAACGCCTGCCAGAACCCCATGCCGAAGCCGATGGTGGCGCCGAGCAGGAACTGGGACAGCGCGGAGACCTGACCGAACCGTTGGACCGCGACCGACCACCAGGCGTAGCGGGCGCTGTCCGGGACTCTGGTCAGGGCGTAGTCGTCGACACCGACTGACGAGGCCATGCGACCTCCTTTATCCGGAGAAGATGCGGTTCACAGCACCGTAAACAGCGCCAACGCCCCGGTCACTGTGCGAGGTGCACAGGTTCGCCCGCTCGCCTGTGCACCTCGGCCGGTCAGAGCTCGCGGACCGCGTCCAGAAGTCGGTCGACCTCGCCGGCCGTGGTGTACGGCGCGATTCCGGCGCGCACCGCACCCGCGTCACCCAGCCCCAGGTGGCGGGAGCATTCCAGGGCGTAGAAGCTGCTCGCGGGCGCGTTCACCCCGCGCGCGGCGAGCCGCTCGTACACCACCTGCGAGGGCACGCCCGCGACCGAGAACAGCACGGTCGGGGTGCGGTGCCTGCTGGGAGAGCCGTACCGGGTCACGCCCGGGATCTGCGCGAGCCCGGTGTCGAGCCGGTCGAGCAGGGCCTGTTCGTGCTTCTCCAGCTCGGTCAGCGACCGCAGCAGCCGCTCCCGGCGGGTGCCTTCGCCCGGGACGAGGTTCGCCAGGAACTCGATCGCGGCGGTGGTTCCGGCGAGCAGTTCATAGGGCAGGGTGCCCAGCTCGAACCGCTCGGGCACCGCGTTCGTCGACGGCGCCAGCTTGTCCGGGTGCAGGGTCGCCAGCAGCTCGGGCGCGGCGGCGACCAGGCCGAGGTGCGGGCCGCAAAACTTGTACGGGGAGCAGCCGTAGAAGTCCGCGCCGAGGGCGGTGACGTCCACCGGCGCGTGCGGGGTCAGGTGCACACCGTCGACGTAGAGCAGCGCGTCCGCCTCGTGCACCGCGGCGGCGATCGCCGGGATGTCCGGGCGGGTACCGAGCAGGTTCGACGCGGCGGTGACCGCGACCAGCCGCGTGCGGTCCGACAGCAGGCCGCGGACCGCCTCGACGGCGAGTTCACCGGACGCCGGGTCGAAGTCCGCCCACCGCACGGTCACCCCACGGCTCTGGGCGGCCTGGACCCACGGCCGGATGTTCGCGTCGTGGTCGAGGCGGGTCACCACCACCTCGTCGCCGGCCTGCCACGTCTTCGCCAGCGTGCGGGAGAAGTCGTAGGTCAGCTGCGTCATGCTGCGCCCGAACACGATGCCGCCCGGCTGGGCGCCGAGCAGGTCGGCGGCGGCCTGGCGCGCGTCGGCGACGATGCGGTCGGCGCGGCGTTCGGCGGCGGTGACCGAGCCGCGGTTGGCGATCGCCGCGCACAGGGTCGCCGCGACCGCTTCGCCGACCACATCGGGCACCTGGGATCCGCCCGGACCGTCGAAGTGCGCGGCGCCCTCGGCGAGCGCGGGGAAGTGTGCGCGGACGGTGGTCACGTCGTAGGTCACGTGGCCCAGCATGCCTCACGAAGCGGCGAAGGTGCGGCGGTAATCGTGCGGGGACACCCCGACCACCCGGCGGAAGTGGTGCCGCAGCAGGGCTCCCGTGCCGAACCCGCACTCGCGGGCGATCTCCTCGATGCCCAGCCGGCTGGTTTCCAGCAGGGTGCGGGCGTGCAGGACGCGCTGCGTGGTCAGCCATTTGACCGGTGTGGTGCCGGTCGCCGCCGCGAACCGGCGCGCGAAGGTGCGCTCGGACATCTGCGCGCGCCGGGCCAGCTCCGGGACGGTGTGCTCGTCGGCGAGGTGCTCGACCATCCACGACAGCACCGGTTCCAGGTTGTCCGCTGTGGACTCCGGGATCGGCAGGTCGATGAACTGGCGCTGGCCGCCGTCGCGCTGCGGCGGCACCACCATGCGGCGGGCGATCGCCGTGGCGGGCGCGGAGCCCAGTTCCCGGCGGACGAGGTGCAGGCAGGCGTCGATGCCCGCGGCGGTGCCGGCGCTGGTGATGATGTCGCCGTCGTCGACGAACAGCACGTCCGGGTCGAGGTAGGCCTCGGGGAAGCGTTGCTTGAAGTCGTCGATGTGTTTCCAGTGCGTCGTGCACGGCCGGCCGTTGAGCAGGCCGGTGGCGCCGAGCAGGAACGCGCCGCTGCACACGGTCAGGATGGTGGCGCCGTTCGCGTGCGCCTTCCGGATCGCGTCGAGCACCGCCTCCGGGTACTCGTCGCGGACGGTGGCCGCCGGGATCGTGACCAGGTCGGCGCCGTCGAGCGCGTCCAGGCCGTGTTCGGGGACCAGCTGAACGCCGACGCTGGCCTGGATCGGCTCACCGGCGCGTTCGCCGCACACGCGGAACTCGATGGGCGGGACGCCGTCCTCGGTCCGGTCGAGGCCGAACACCTCGCAGACGACGCCGAACTCGAACACGGCGGAGCGGTCCACCAGCACACTGGCCACGGTGCGGAGCATGCCTCAGCATAGCTGACAACTGGCGGGATTTTGACGAACATGGTCGGTTCTGCCACTTCTGGCAGTTTTTCCAGGAGCGAATAATTTCTGCCATGATCGCACTGCTGACAGTCCTCCTGCTCGTCGCCCTCGTCGTGAGCAGCCTCAACCACAACCACCGCCGCCAGGGGTCACCGCGGATGTCGGGCAGCTTCGACGTCGCGGACCGGGACGCGCCACGGATCGACGGCGAGGTCACCGCCCGCCGCGGCGACGTCCCGCCCGTGCCGCAACCGCTGAGCGGTCCGCGCCTCCACCACAGGTAGCCGGCCCTGTCCTCGTCACCGCGGGATTGGCGAGCGCCGGCCAGCGCTGTCCTGTTCTTCCCCGATCGGGCGAACCCGACGACGGTCGGCCGGTGTCGAGAGCGGGCATCCGTCATCGATCGTGGTCCCCCCGCTCACGTGTGAAGTCCGCGCGGCCGGGTCACCATGTGGAGGACACGGGCCGCGACGACGGGAGGACACCGATGGCCACCATGCTGGCCGGCCGGCTGGAGATCGGTTCGCGCACGTTCGGCGTGACGGAGGTGCCGGTACCCGAACCCGGCCCCGGACAGGTGCGGATCAAGGTCCGTGCGGCCGGGGTGTGCCTGTCGGACGTGCACCTGATCGACGGCAGCCTCACCCCGCTCTTCCTCGACGCTCCCGCGGTGACCCTCGGCCACGAGGTGGCGGGCGAGATCGACGCGATCGGGCCGGACGTGCCGGGCCGGTGGCAGGAGGGGCAGCGCGTGGCGCTCGAGGCGGGTGAGCGGTGCGGCCAGTGCCCGAACTGCGTCCGGTTCCGCGACCCCTGCCTCCAGGTGCGGACACGGGGCGTGGACTACGACGGCGGGTGGGCCGAATACGCCCTGGCGAGCCAGCACACCCTGATCCCGATCCCGGACGACCTGCCGTTCGTGCAGGCGGCGATCGTGCCGGACGCGGTGTCCACGCCGTGGGGCGCGATCACCGGCACCGGGCAGGCCCAGCCCGCGCGGCCGGCGGGCGTCTGGGGCGCGGGCGGCCTCGGTGCGCACGCGGTTCAGCTGCTCCGGCTGGTCGGCGCGGCGCCGATCGTGGCGGTCGATCCGCTGGAGGCGGCGCGGAAGCGGGCGCTGGAGTTCGGTGCCGACCTGGTCCTGGATCCGGAGGAGCCGACCCTGCGTGAGCAGATCCTCGCCGTCACCGGGGGAGCCGGGCTGGACGTGGCCTTCGACATGGCCGGGGTGCCGTCCGTGCGCGAGCAGGCGGTGAGCTGCCTGGGTCTCGGCGGGCGTCTCGTGCTCGTCGGGCTGACCCCGAAACCGCTGACCGTCACCGACGGCATCGGGTTCAGCTACCGCGGGCAGCGCCTGCTCGGCCACTACGGGTCGCCGCCCGGCGCGGTGGAGCAGCTCATCGAGCTGGCCCGCTACCACCGCGTCGAATGGAGCCGCTCGATCAGTGGCACGTTCCCGCTCGCCGAGGCCGTGACGGCGGTGGAACACCTGGAACGGAAGGAGGGCAACCCGATCCGCCTGGTCCTGGTGCCCTGAGCCGCCGGGCGGCGCGTGTCCGGGGGACGCCGGCTGCCGCTCCGAGCCGCCGTGCACGGCGGGTGGTGCTGGGGCACGCTGGGGGCATGGCCGAGGACAGGGTGACGGTGCAGGTCGACGGGCGCCGGCTGGCGTTGTCCAATCTGGACAAGGTCCTCTATCCGGAGGCCGGTTTCACGAAGGGTCAGGTGATCGACTACTACGCGCGGATCGCTCCGGTGATCCTGCCGCACCTGCGGGACCGCGCGCTGACCTTCCGCCGCTGGCCCAACGGTGTCCAGGCGAACCCGTTCTACGAAAAGGACGCCGGACGGCACGCGCCCAGCTGGGTGCGCACCGCGAAGATCGCCGGCGGCGGCCGCGGGCAGAGTTCGGACGTCAACGCCTACCCCCTCGTCAATGATGTGCCGACGTTGATCTGGGCGGCGAACCTCGCCGCGCTGGAGCTGCACGTGCCGCAGTGGACGGTGGGCCCGCGGGGCGCGCGCCGCAACCCGGACCTGCTGGTGTTCGATCTCGACCCGGGGGAGCCGGCGACGATCGTCGAGTGCTGCCGGGTCGCCGAGCGGCTGCGTGACCTGCTGGCCGCCGACGGGTTGCGGCTGTACCCGAAGACCAGCGGGTCGAAGGGCATGCAGCTGTACGCGGCGGTGCGCACCGCGACGCCGGAGGACACGTCGGCCTACGCGAGGGAAGCGGCGAGGAAACTCGCCGCCGAGACCCCGGACACGGTCACCGCCGCGATGACGAGGAGCCTGCGACCGGGAAAGGTGTTCATCGACTGGAGCCAGAACAACCCGCACAAGACGACGGTCGCGCCGTACTCGCTGCGCGGCCGCGCGGAGCCGACGGTCTCGACACCGCTCACCTGGGACGAGGTCGAGGCCTGTCGCCGGCCCGCCCAGCTCACGTTCCGCAGCGACGACGTCCTGGACCGCACCGCGGAACTGGGCGACCTGTTCGCCACCCTCCACGACGACCCGGTCCAGCTGCCCCGCGCCCGCTGACCCGCTCTCCCGGCGCCGGCCGTCGAGATGCTCCCGGCCGCAGGGCGCCGGGACACCACCGGCGGCCCCGACCTGGCCGAACAGTAACGTGAGCCGCATGAGCCCACGGTGGTACGAAGAGGGGGAGGAGCCCGACTACCGGTTCACGCTGGCCAACGAGCGCACGTTCCTCGCCTGGTTGCGGACCGCGCTCGCGCTCGTCGCCGGGTCCGTGGCGCTCATGCAGTTCGTACCGCAGTTCTCCGTCGCCGGGCTGCGGGCCGCCCTCGCCGCGCTGCTCGCCGTCACGGGCACCCTCCTCGCCGGGTTCGGCTACCGCCGCTGGGCGCGGGTGCAGCGGGCGATGCGGCACAAGCGGCCCCTGCCGATGACGTGGCTGCCGTTCATCGTCGGATGGGCGGCGGCGGCCACCGGGGCCGTCGTCCTCGTGGTCGTGCTGGCCAGCGTGCGATGAGCGATCCGGGGCTCCAGCCGGAGCGCACCGAGCTGGCCTGGCAGCGCACCGCGCTCGCCGCCGCCGTGGCGGCCGTGCTGCTGCTGCGCAGCGGGCTCACCCGGGGCGCTCCACTCGACTTCGCCGCCGCCGGGTGCGCAGCCGTCGTCGTGGTGCTGTGGTTCGTCGCCGTGCGGCGCCCACCCCGGACCGGCAGTTCCCGGCGCGTTCTCGCCGCGGCCTCGATCGCCGTCGCGGCCGCGGGCGTGCTCACCGCCCTGCAGGTCGTGCTGCTGCCCTGACCGCCTCGCACAGCAGCCGGCGGGCTGTTCCCCGCTCACCGGTGCCGCATTCGTCCCGGTCACCCGGCCCGCGTCCGGAAATCCCGCTCCGAAATGGTCTTCCGGCCCTAGGCCCGCCCGTGCGGGGGTTCCTAGCATCGGGTCCAGACGTTCAACGGCGAACGAGGAATCGAGGCGGCAGAAGTCATGGCGGGCAACAAGGCGGTCACCTACATGGGGCCGGGCAAGGTCGAGGTCGAGACGATCGACTACCCGACCTTCTCGCTCAAGGACGGCCCGGGCGTGCACCAGGCCAACGTGGGACGCGAGGTCAACCACGGCGTCATCCTGAAGAGTGTCGCGACGAACATCTGCGGCAGCGACCAGCACATGGTCCGCGGCCGCACCACCGCACCGGAAGGGCTCGTGCTGGGGCACGAGATCACCGGGGAGGTGGTCGAGACGGGCCGGGACGTGGAGTTCATCAAGGAGGGCGACCTGGTTTCGGTGCCGTTCAACATCGCCTGCGGGCGGTGCCGGAACTGCAAGGAGGGCAAGACCGGCATCTGCCTGAACGTCAACCCGGACCGGCCGGGGTCGGCGTACGGCTACGTGGACATGGGTGGCTGGGTCGGCGGCCAGGCGGAGTACGTGATGGTGCCCTACGCCGACTGGAACCTGCTGAAGTTCCCGGACCGCGACCAGGCGATGGAGAAGATCCTCGACCTGACCATGCTGTCCGACATCTTCCCGACCGGGTTCCACGGCTGTGTCACGTCGGGCGTGGGTGTCGGGTCGACGGTGTACATCGCGGGCGCGGGGCCGGTCGGTCTCGCGGCGGCGGCGTCCGCGCAGCTGCTCGGTGCGGCCGTGGTCATCGTCGGCGACCTCAACGAGGAGCGGCTGGCGCAGGCCCGCAGCTTCGGTTGCGAAACGGTGGACGTGTCCCAGGGTGACCCGAAGGACCAGATCGAGCAGATCCTCGGCGTACCCGAGGTGGACTGCGGGGTCGACGCCGTCGGGTTCGAGGCACGCGGGCACGGCAAGGAGGCGGCGACCGAGCACCCGGCCACGGTGCTGAACTCGTTGATGGACATCACCCGCGCCGGCGGTGCCCTGGGCATCCCGGGCCTGTACGTGACGGGCGACCCGGGCGCGTCCGAGGAGGCGGCGCGCCAGGGCTCGCTGTCCATCCGGATCGGCCTGGGCTGGGCGAAGTCGCACGCGTTCACCACCGGGCAGTGCCCGGTGATGCGGTACCACCGGCGGCTGATGATGGCGATCCTGCACGACCGGGTGCACATCGCCAAGGCGGTCAACGCGACGCCGATCCCGCTGGCCGAGGCTCCGCGCGGGTACCAGGAGTTCGACAAGGGTGCGGCGCGCAAGTACGTGCTCGACCCGCACGGGATGCTGGTCAACGCCTGAGCGGAAGTGGTGCCGGGGGCCGGCCGGTCCCCGGCACAGCCGGTCAGGCGGGCACCGTGGCCGGGGAGTCCCACTCGATGTGGTGCTCGAACTGCCACGCGAACTTCTCCGGCTTGGCGAACCGCATCGCGACCGGCATCAGCAGGTCGCGCAGGACGCGCGCGACCGGCCCGGCCGCCTTGTCGCTGTTGGTGCGGGCGGCGAGGGCGATGATCCGTTCGACACGCGACCGCCGCGCCCGCTCGTATGCGGCGAACGCTGTGCCGTGCGGCAGATCGCGCAGGCAGCGGGCGAGTTCGACAGCGCTTTCGATCGCCAGTGACGCGCCCTGGCCCGAGCTGGGTGACGTGGGATGCGCGGCGTCGCCGATCAGGACCATCCGGCCCCGGCTCCACACCGGCACCCGGGGAATGTCCTCCAGCGCACCGGTGATCACGAGGTCGGCCGGGTCGGTGAGGTCGATGAGCCGCGTCGCCGGCGTGCGGTCGGCGGCGAAGGCGTCACGCAGGACGCGCAGCCAGTCCTCCGCGCGGATCTCGGCGGCCTCGGCGCGGCTCATCGGGGTGCGCCGCGGCAGGTTCGCGAACCAGCCGCCGGACGAGTCGGCCTCGATCTGGTAGCCGAAGAAGGCCCGCTTGCCGAACACCAGGTGCATCCGCCCGCCGGTGCCCGGCAGCCCGCTCGCGGTCGTGCGCGCACCGAAGCCGAGCAGACCGGTGTAGCGCGGTCCGGGCGCCGCGGGGTCGATCAGGCCGCGGACGGTGGAGCGGATTCCGTCGGCGCCGACCAGGATGTCCGCGGTGGCGGTGGTCCCGTCCGCGAAGCGGGCGCGGACGGCGTCGCCGAGGTCCTCGGCGCCGGCGAGCCGTTTGCCGTGTGCGAAGGTCACACCGGCGCGGACGGCTTCGTCGTACAGCGCCCGGTACAGCTCGTCGCGCCAGACGAACTGCATCGCCGGCAGGTGCGCCGGGCTGCCGAACTCGCCCAGGCGCTTGCCGGTCCAGCTCTGCATGACCATGCCCGCGATCGGGGTGCCGATCCGCTCCACGGCCGCATGCGCGCCGACCACCGCCAGCGCATCCAGGCCGTTGGGCGCGATGCTCAGCCCGCCACCGACCCCGTCGGCGGTACCCGGGTACGCCTCGTACACGACGGCCTCGATGCCGGCCCGCCGCAACGCCATCGCGGCCACCGGTCCGGCGATGCCGCCGCCGGCGACCACTGCGGTTCTGGTCATGGGTTTCCCCTCTCTTCGTGGAACTTCGCCCACGTGTCCCGCCAGTCGCCGATCCGGTCGAGGAACCGGTCGACGAACGCGATCTCCGCGTCCAGCACCGCCAGCCGGTAGTCCTCCTCGACCAGGAACAGCGGGTGCACGCCATCGGCCGTCGCCGACTCGATCAGTTGGGTGATCCCGGCGCGTTGCTCGCCGAGGTGGCGCTTGCGGTTGCGCAGCAGCGTCACCACGTCGTCGGGCGGCAACGCCCCGATCAGCGACAGCGCGGCGACGAAGTGCGGGTACTCGTGCCGGGGTTCTTCGACCAGTTCCCGCAGCCAGTCCCGCAGTTCCGCGCGGCCTTCCGGGGTGAGGGCGTAGGTGGTGCGCTCGGGCCGGAGGCCCTCACGCCGGGTTTCGTGCGCGGCGATGAAGCCGGCCTTGGCGAGCTGCTGCACGACCATGTAGAGCGAGCCGTGCGTGAACTTGATGCTGCGGGCGTCGCCGTTGGTGCGCAGGGTGCGGCTGAGCTCGTACGGATGCATCGGTTCGCGGGTGAGGTAGGCCAGCACGGCCAGTGCCAGCAGGTTCCCCACCGGTCGCTTCTTCGCCATGACTCGACTATCCAGGACTGATTAGTCAGAGTCAACTATTGCTCGTGCGGAACTCCGGGGCGCCGGGGGTCAGCAGTGCGGCCACTGATCCCGGCAGCTCGTCGCCCAGCGCGGTGAGCAGCCGGGGCACGTCCCGCGCGGCGCCGGCGTGCAGGGCTTCCGCGACGATCAGCACCGACCCGGTGCCGGCCGAGACGGCCGAGCGCGCGCTCTGGCGGTGCGTCCACCGCCGTGCGTGCGCCTGGCCGTGCTCGTCGGCGAAGATCACCTCCCCGGGCTCGGGGTGTTCGGTCTCCCCGGACAACGCCAGGTACGTCTCGTCCCCGGTGGCGTAGCGGACTTCGAGCAGGCCGTCGATCGCGTCCGCGTCGAACACGGCGACCGGGATCGCGTAGGCGAGCGAGACCGCGTTGGCCAGGTCGATCAGCGGGTGGATCGACGGCAGCGACCCCTCCCGCCGGAACCGGCGCAACAGCGACTCCGCCGCGCACCGGTACCGCGTCGGCTTCAGGCCCATCCGCGCGAAGGCGTGGCGCCACGCCTGGATCTCCGGCAGCCCCGATTCGGTACCGGCCGCGAGCCGCTCCGCCGCGATCCGCCAGTAGTGCTCGAGGTGCTCGCCGGTGGTGCCGGCGTGCTGCGCGTGGAGGACGCCGGGGACCAGCTGGGGGAAGTCCGACCAGATCGCGGGGGCGTGCCGGAAGCGGATCATTCGACGGCCAGCCGGGCGGCGAGGGCGAGAAGCGTGCCCGCGAAGACCCGGCGCATCCACGCCCGCACCCGCGGCCGGGCCAGCACGCGGTCGCGCACCGCGGCGGCCGCCACCCCGTACCCGAGGAACACGACCAGCGTCAGCGCCATGAACACCCCGCTCAGCTCGATCATGGTGAGCAGCGAACGCGGGTCCCCGGGGCGCACGAACTGCGGCAGGAACGCGAAGAAGAAGATCGTGACCTTCGGGTTGAGCACGTTCACCAGCACCGCGGAGAGGATCACCCGGCCCGGGGACTTCGGCGCGGCCGTCCCGGGCGGCTGGTCCTTCTCGCGCAACGACGACCACGCCAGGTAGAGCAGGTATGCCACGCCGGCGCACTTGATCGCCTGGAACGCGACCGTGCCGGCGTGCAGCAGGGCGGCGAGTCCGGTGATCGCGGCGACCGCGTGCGGGACGATCGCGAGCGTGCAGCCGAGCGCGGCGACGACGCTCGCCCGTGGGCCGCGGGTCAGACCGGCGTTGACGGTCAGCAGGACGCCGGTCCCCGGCGTGGCCACGATGACCAGCGCGGTGAGCAGGAATTCGACGGACATGACACCACCCTGACGGGATACTGGTCCGGTGCACAGGTCCAAAGGGGAGCCGGTCGAGGGGACCATAACGGGCTCGGACTTCCTCCAGCTCGACATCGGCGCGGCGCCCCCGGGCGGCAGATCGGCGTGGCTCGCGGCGCGGCTGCGGGACGCGATCGCCGACGGCCGCCTGCCGGTGGGCAGCAGGCTGCCCGCGACGCGCACGCTGTCCGCCGAGCTGGGCGTGTCGCGCGGCGTGGTCACCGAGGCGTACCAGCGACTGGTGGAGGAGGGGCACGTTGCCGGGCGCGGGCGGGCCGGCACAGTGGTCGTCGCGGTGCCGGTGACGGCGCCGGTACCCGCCCCGGTCCGGGCAACGGGCACAGCAACAGGCACGGCAACGAGCACGGCAACGAGCACCGTCACCGGCTTCGACCCCGGGCCGGACGTGTTCGACCGCCTGCGCGCCGCCCCGGCGCGCATAGACCTCACTCCCGGCCTGCCGGACCTCGCCGCGTTCCCGCGGACGGCGTGGCTGCGTGCGGAACGAGCCGTGCTGGACAACCTGTCGGCGCCGGACCTCGGGTACGGCGACCCGCGGGGCGCGCCGGCGTTCCGGCTCGCGGTCGTCAACTGGCTGGCCCGCAACCGGGGAATCCGGGCCGGTCCCGGCGATGTCGTCGTGGTGGCCGGCGTCGCGCAGGCGCTGGGACTGCTCGCAACGGTGTTCACCGGGCACGGCATCACCGAGGTCGCGGTGGAGGACCCCGGGTCGCTGGGCGTGCGGCAGCACCTGCGGAACTCCGGCCTCACCACACCACCCGTGCCGGTGGACGACGACGGCATCCGGGTGACCGGTCTGCGGTCACCCGCGGTGCTGCTGACGCCCGCGCACCAGTTCCCGACCGGGGTCGTGCTCGCCGGTGGGCGGCGGCGCGAGCTGATCCGGTGGGCGGGCGACGGCGGCCTGATCATCGAGGACGACTACGACGCCGAGCACCGCTACGACCGCGCGCCGGTGCCCGCGCTGCGGTCGATGCTGCCGGAACGCGTCTGCTACGCCGGCAGCATCTCGAAACTGCTCGCCCCGGCGCTGCGGATCGGTTGGGTGCTGGTGCCCCCTCGCTACCAGCGGGAGGTGGTCGACGTCAAGCGGCACGCGGACCTGGGCAACGCCGTGCTGCCGCAACTGGTGCTGGGGCACCTGATGGAGTCCGGCGAACTCGAGCGGCACCTGCGGCTGCTGCGCCGCCGCCACCGGCGCCGCCGGGACGCGATGATCGCCGCACTGGCCCGCCACCTCCCGTCGGCGACCGTGCACGGCGCGGCGGCGGGCCTGCACCTGACGATCACGTTCCGCCCCGGACTGTCCGATGTGGAGCTCGCCGCCGCGGCGCTGGCCCGCGGCGTGAAGGTCCAGCCGTTGTCCTGGCACCGGCAGCTCCCCGGGCCGCCGGGCCTCGTGCTCGGCTACGGCGCCACACCTCCGGGTGAGATCGCCGACGGCATCGCCGTCGTGGCGGAGCTGGCCGGGCCGGTCGCCGGGGGCCAGGGCGGGCCGCCCTAGCGCGGGAATATCTCTTCCGGACCGGGTCGTTGCCCAGCACATGAAGGCAATCGCGTTGCGCGCGTACGGTTCCGCAGACGACCTCCAGCTGATCGACCTCCCGGATCCCAAGGTCGGCCCGGCCGAGGTGCTGATCCGCGTGAAGGCGGCCGCGGTCAACCCGGTCGACTGGAAGCTCGCCGCCGGTGGGCTGGACGGCCTGATGGAGGTCCGGTTCCCGCTCGTGCCCGGCTGGGACGTCGCGGGCGTGGTCGAGAAGGTGGGGCTGGACGCGGGCGAGTTCGCCGTCGGTGACGAGGTTTTCGGGTACATCCGCAAGGACTGGGTGCAGCAGGGCGCGTACGCGGAGCTGGCGTCGGCGAACGTCCGGATGCTGGCGAAGAAGCCGCGTTCCCTCGACTGGGCGCAGGCCGCCGGCGTGCCGCTCGCGGGCCTGACGGCTCTCCGCGCGCTCAAGCGGGTGGGTGTCCGGGCCGGCGACACGGTGCTGATCCACGCCGCCGCGGGTGGTGTCGGGTCCTTCGCCACGCAGATCGCGGTGGCGCTGGGCGCCCGCGTGATCGGTACGGCGAGCGAGCGCAACCACGATTACCTGCGGTCGCTGGGCGCCGAGCCGGTCGCCTACGGCGAGGGCTTGGCCGAGCGGCTGCGCGCGGCCGGTGGGATCGACGCGGCCGTGGACTTCGTCGGTGGCGACGCGGTCGAGGTGTCCCTGGAGTTCGTGCGCCCCGAACGGGTGGCGTCGGTCGCCAACCCCGAAGCCGAGACCCGCGGCGGCCACTACGTGTGGGTCCGTCCGGACGACGCCGGACTGGCCGAGCTGGCCCGCCTGGCCGACGACGGCAAGCTGACCGTGCACGTCGATCACGCGCTGCCCCTCGCCGAGGCGGCTCAGGCGTGGCGGCTCAGCCAGTCGGGCCGGACCCGGGGCAAGATCGTCCTGACCGTGTAGGTCGCGGCGCGGGTCGGGCGGGGCCGGTGTCAGAGTCGTGTCAGGGCCGTGTCAGGCGCGCCGGTCATCGTGGCGGCACAACCGCGACGAGAGGACACCCGATGACCCACCCGGTTCCGGTCCCGCACGGTCTTCCGACGGAACGCGACGCCGGTCCCTTCGACCCGCCCGCCGAGATCACCCGGCTGCGGGGCGCCCGCCCGGTCAGTCCGTTGATCTTCCCGGACGGCCACGAGGGCTGGCTGGTCACCGGTTACGAGGAGGTGCGCCGGATGATGACCGACATCCGGTTCAGCTCCCGGCAGGACATCGGTGTCCTCCACGTGCCGTATGAGGTGCCCGGCATGCCCGTCCAGACCGAGCCGTCCCCGCCGATCCCGGGCCTGTTCATCGCCATGGACCCGCCGGAGCACACCCGGCTGCGGCGCCGGCTGACCGGCGCGTTCACGGTCAAGCGAATGAAGACGCTCGAGGAGCACATCGCCGGGATCGTCGAGCGGCAGCTGGACCACCTGGCGTCCTTGACGGCGCCGGCCGACCTGGTCCGGGAGTTCGCCCTGCCGGTGCCGTCGCTGGTGATCTGCGAGATGCTCGGCGTGCCCTACGCCGACCGGGACACCTTCCAGACCAACGCCGCCCGCTTCATGGTCCGGGACCTCGCGATCGACGAGAAGATGGCCGCCTACGGCGCGATGATGACGTACCTGTCCGAACTGGTCACCGCCAAGCGCGCCGCCCCGGGCGAGGACATCCTGTCCGACCTGGCCCGCCACGACGACCTGACGATCGAGGAGCTGACCGGTGCCGCCTTCCTGCTGCTGCTCGCGGGCCACGAGACCACCGCCAACATGCTCGGGCTGGGCGCGTTCGCGCTCCTGGAACACCCGGAACAACTGGCCGAACTGCGTGCCGATCCCGGCCTGATGCCCGGCGCGGTGGAGGAACTGCTGCGCTACCTGTCCGTCGCCGACATCTTCTACCGCTACGCGACCGAGGACGTCGAGCTCGGCGGTGAACTCATCACGAAGGGGTCGACCGTCGTGGTGTCGTTGCTCGCGGCGAACCGCGACCCGCGGCGCTTCGAGAACCCGGATGTGCTGGACGTGCACCGCAAGGCGCGCGGGCACCTGTCGTTCGGCCACGGCGTCCACCAGTGCCTCGGCCAGCAACTGGCCCGGATCGAGATGCGGGCCGGTTTGGACGGGCTGCTCCGCCGGTTCCCCGGCCTCGCGCTCGCCGTGCCCGCCGCTGATGTGCAGCTGCGCACCGACATGAACATCTACGGCGTGCACGAACTCCCGGTCACCTGGTAGCGGCCAACGACGGCGGTACGAAGAGGCAGAACGGGTGACCGGCCGGATCGGCGTACACGCGCAGCGGCTCCACGGGGTCGTCGCTCTGGTCGCGCAGCAGCCGTCCACCCAGGCGCAGGACCCGTTCGTGCTGGGCGTCCAGGTCGTGCTTCGAGGGCACCGTGATGTCGAGGTGCAGCTGCTGCGGGACCGGGCCGTCCGGCCACGTCGCCTCCGGCAGGGAGCCGACCTGCTGGAACGCCAGCTGGGGAACGCCGTCCGGGGTCCGCAGCACCAGCCAGTCGAGATCGCCGTCCTCGTCGCCCGCCCGGTACACGAGCCCGAGCAGCTCGCGGTAGAACTCGGCGAGGCGGCGGGGGTCGGTGCAGTCGAGGACGATCTGGCTCAGGGTCGGTAGCGTCATGTCGATCATCTTGGCGCGACCTCGCGTGTTCCGCCAGGCTGCGGTGTGGCGAAGCCGAGGTTCGCGGTGCGTTCAGCGAGTGGCGGCCAGCACCGCGGCGAGCCCTTCTCGCAGGTCCTTGACGAAATACCCGGGAACTTCCAGGGACGGGAAATGGCCCCCGGTTTCGGGTGCGCGCCACCGGACGATCTGCCGGTACCGCTGCTGCGCCCAGGGGCGCGGGTACTTCTCGATGTCGCGGGGATAGATGGTGATCGCCGAGGGGACGTCGACCCGGAGTTCGGGGTCGAGCGAGTTGTGGCTTTCGTAGTAGATGCGCGCCGCCGATGCTCCGGTCCGCGTCAGCCAGTACAGGGTCACGTCGTCGAGCACCCGGTCCAGGGGGATCGTCTCGAACGGGCTGTCCTCGGTGTCCGACCACTCGGCGAACTTGTCCAGGATCCAGGCGAGCAGCCCGACCGGTGAGTCGACGAGCGAGTAGCCGACGGTCTGCGGCCGGGTCGCCTGCTGCTTCGCGTACGCGGCGCGGTGGTGCCAGAAATCGCGGGTGTCCTCGACCCACTCGCGTTCGAGCACCGTCAGCCCGTCCGTGGTCAACCCGGGCGGTCCCTCCGCGAACGTCGTGTGGATGCCGAGCACGTGCTCCGGGAACCTGCCGCCGAGAACCGTGGTGATGTTCCCGCCCCAGTCGCCGCCGTGGGCCAGGAAGCGGTGGTAGCCCAGCCGTCCCATCAGTTCCACCCAGGCGGCCGCGATCTTTTCGGTTCCCCACCCGGTGGTGGCCGGCTTGTCGCTGTAGCCGAAGCCCGGTAGCGACGGAACCACGACGTGGAACGCCGGCGCGTTCGCGTCGTCCGGACCCGCCAGCTCGTCCACCACGTCGACGAACTCGGCGACGCTGCCCGGCCAGCCGTGCGTCAAGATCAGCGGAGTGGCATCCGCGCGCGCGGACCGGCGGTGCAGGAAGTGGATTCCCAGATCGTCGATGGTCGTGCGGAACTGGCCGATGCGGTCGAGGCGCTTTTCGAACGACCGCCAGTCGTACCCGGTGCGCCAGTAGTCCACGACATCGACGAGGTCGGCGAGCGGCACGCCCTGTTCCCATCGGCGCGGGCCGGGCGCGGCGCCATGGACCGTCTCGGCCTCCGGTAGCCGCGCCGCGGCCAGTCGTGCGCGCAGATCGTCGAGGTCGGCGTCAGTTGCACGGGCTTCAAACGCTTGTACGTCGCTGGTTGGGCTGGGCATGAGACCTCCTGACCGTCACGGAGCCGGCTGGAACCGGCTAAGACGGTTCTAACACGTCGGCCGACCCCGGGCAACCTGCTAAGGTGGTTCCATGCCCGCCGAGTTCCCTGACTTCCGCCTCGGCACCGTGCTCGCGACCAGCTTCACGGGGACTTTGTCGGAGCGTCATGGCAACCCGGTGGAGCGCATTCCCACCCCGCAGCGGCTCGTCGACTGGCTGGCGGTGAACGACCTCACCGTGACGTCCTGCACCACCGCGCAGCTCGAACTCGCCCGGGAACTGCGGGAGTCGATTCACGCCGCCGCGACAGCGGCCGCGACCCGGGACCCTCTCCCCGCCGATGCTGTCCGGGTCATCAACGACCGCAGCGCTCAGGGCCGGGCCGCGGCCGTCCTGACGCCCGACGGCAGCCGGCGCTGGCAGCTCAGCTCGCCTTCCGCGGTGGAAGACGCCCTCGGCGTGATCGCCGCGGACGCGATCAGCATCATCGCGGGCGAACGAGACGGACGGTTGGCCCTGTGTGCCTCGCCCACCTGCCGGGCCGCCTTCTTCGACACCAGCCAGAGCCGCAGCCGCAAATGGTGTGACATGAACACGTGCGGGAATCGTCAGAAGAAGGCGCGCTTCATCGCCAAGCAGCGCAAGAACCCGGAATCGGCGGAGTGATCGTCACCGGATGGACGTCCACCCATCGCGCCGGAACGAGAACGGCCCCGACTGGCGTTTCCGCTGGCCGGGGCCGGTTTTTCGAGATCAGGACGGGGGTGCCCTCGGCAGGATTCGAACCTGCGACACCTGCCTCCGGAGGGCAGTGCTCTATCCCCTGAGCTACGAGGGCTTCATCGCTGTGCGACGTGGTACAGCCTAGCGCACCCGGGTTTCCGCCCGGTGAGCGACTCCCCTAACGGCGGCGGGGGTGGCTAGGCTGTGGGGCGCGGGGAGCAAGGTAAGCCTCACCTCTCATTGCATACATGCGCATATCACTATATATTCCGGGTGCGGGCGAAGGAGGTACGAGCGCACATGGGACACGGCCACGGACACGGGCACCAGCTGCCCGCCAGCGCATCGGGCCGCCATCTGTCACGCCTGGCGGCGGCGCTCGGGATCGGGGTCGCGTTCCTGGTCCTCGAGGTCGTCGTCGGGGTGGCCACCGGGTCGCTCGCGCTGATCTCCGACGCCGGTCACATGCTGACCGACGTCCTCGGTCTCGGCATGGCCCTCACCGCGATCGTCCTGGCGCGCCGGTCGGGGCCGACGTACCGCCGCACGTTCGGGCTGTACCGCGCCGAGGTGCTCGCCGCCCTGGCCAACGCCCTTCTGCTCTTCGCGGTGGCCGGTTACGTGGTCTTCGAAGCCGTCCAGCGGATCGCGGACCCGCCCGAGGTGCCCGGGCTCCCGGTGCTGCTCGTGGCGGCCGGCGGGCTGGCCGCGAACGTCGTCGCGTTCGCGCTGCTCCGAAAGGGCGCCACGGAAAGCCTCAACCTCCGCGGCGCGTACCTGGAGGTGCTCGCCGACCTGATCGGCTCGATCGGTGTGCTGATCAGCGGCGCGATCACGCTCACCACGGGCTGGCGGTACGCCGACCCCATCGTGGGTGTGGCGATCGGACTGTTCGTGCTGCCGCGGACCGTCGCGCTGGCCCGGCGGGCGCTGCGCATCCTGTTCCAGCACGCCCCCGCGGACCTCGACGTCGAGCGCATCAGCGGGGACCTCGCCGCCCTGGCCGGGGTGTGCGACGTGCACGACCTGCACGTGTGGACACTCACCTCGGGCATGGAGGTCGCCTCGGCGCACCTCACCCTGGAGCGCGCCGCGCAGCCGGCCGAGGTGCTCGCCGCCGCGCAGACACTCCTGGCGGACGAGTACTCCATCAAACACGCCACGCTCCAGTGCGAACCGCGCGAATCGGCGGCGCGCTGCAACGAACTCCGCTGGTGACGGACCGGCGCGTCAGGGGTAGGGGAGTGGCTGCGCGCCACGCGCGGCGAGCATCGTCCGCATCTGCGTCATCTCCGCGCCCTGCGAGGTGAGGATGCTCTGGGTCAGCGCCTTGACCGCCGCCACGGTGGTGTGGTCGTGCGCGTACTGCGCCATCTCCGTGCCGCCCTGGTGGTGCCGCAGCATCAGCTGCAGGAAGTACACGTCCAGGTCACGACCGGACAGCGACCGCAGCCGGGCCAGCTCCGTGTTGGTGGCCATGCCGGGCATCACCGCCCCGTCGGAACCGCCCGCGGCGGCCGTTGGCGGCGCCATCGCCATGTGACCGTGCCCCGCGTCGGAGGTCATCCAGGTCATCGGCGCGCCGGCGGCCTGCTCCGGCTGGCCCCACAGCATGAGCCAGCCCTTCATCCGGCCGACCTGTTCGCGCTGCGTGGACTCGATGTCGAAGGCGAGCTGCTTGAGTTCCGGGTCGGTGGTGTGGTCCCGCTCCCAGCTCGCCATCGTCACCGCCTGCAGGTGGTGCACCGACATGTCCTGCGCGAACCCGGTCTCCACCGACCCGGCGGCCGGCGTCGCCGACGAGTCCGGCCGCAGGGCGAGCTGCGTCAGGAACATCCCCAGCACCGCGCCGACCAGCAGGACCACGACCACCGTCGCGCCGAGGACGACCGGCCGGGGACCCGGGCGGTCCGCCGCCGGGGACTCGTCTTCGCCGGCCATCACGATCAGGACGTCGGCGCCGGGGCCGACGGCATGCCCGAGTCCTGCTGCGTGCCGGTCGAGCCCTGGTAGTTCATCGGCTTGGCGTCCGGCCCCGGCGGGGCCGGGTCGAACGGCGGCGGGTTGTCCGGGTCGAACGCGCCCGGGCCGAGCGCGTCGCACGAGGCACCGACCTCCGGATAGGTGTTCTGGTTGGTCCGCAGGGCCGCGATGAACTCGTCGATGCGCTGGTCGCCGGCCGAGTCGACCTTGAGCTGGTGCCCCCACGACTGGAGCGAGACCGGCTTGTCCAGGCCTGGGTAGGGCGACATCATCGTGTACGGCTTGCCCTCGACCTTGCCCTTGAGGGTGTTCAGCGCGTCACCGGTGACCTGGTCCGGGTTGTAGGCGATCCACACCGCGCCGTGCTCGAGCGAGTGCACCATGTTCTCGGTGCGCACCGCCTTCGGGTAGACGATGCCGTTGCACGCCGCCCAGTAGCCGTCGTGCGGGCCGCCGAAGGGCGGCGTGTGGTCGTAGGCCACCCGCTCGGTCGGCAGGACGTGCACGCTGCCCTGGTACTGCGCGGTGACGATGCCGGAGATCTTCAGCGACGGGTCCGGGTTGTCCGCGGAGGGTGTCCAGCTCGCCAGCGCGCGCTTGGGCGCCGACTGGACCAGGTAGTAGGTGACCACCACGGCGGCCAGCGCGACGACCGCGACCACCGAGATGATCGTGCCCCAGGGCACGCCCTTCTTGGACACCACCGAACCGCGGGCAGCCGTCACGCTGCCCTTCTTCGGTGCGCCCTTCTTCTTCGTGCCGCTGGCCATGGCTCCCGCGTCTCCTGTCAACTGGATATACCGGGGTAGAGTTTAGGGTCCGCGTGTTCGGTCCCTGTCAACGCCCGAGGTCGTGGCCCTTACACTCGGCTGGTGACTCCCGAGGCCCTAGCTGACCTGGTCCGTACGTCCGCCGAGCGGGTGCTCTCCGCCCGCGGCGCCGACACCGCCGTGCTCCCCGCCACGGTGACGGTCGAGCGCCCCCGCAACCCGGACCACGGAGACTACGCCACCAACGTCGCGCTCCAGGTGGCGAAGAAGGCCGGCCTCGCCCCGCGCGAGTTCGCCCAGGAGCTCGCGGGCGCGCTCGCGGAAGCGGGCGGCATCGCCTCGGCCGAGATCGCCGGCCCGGGTTTCGTGAACCTCCGGCTGGCCGCCGACGCGCAGGGCGAGCAGATCCGCCAGGTGCTCACCCTCGGCGACGCCTACGGCCGCGGCACCGCGCTGGCCGGCCGCCGCATCAACCTCGAGTTCGTCTCGGCCAACCCGACCGGGCCCGTCCACCTGGGCGGCACGCGCTGGGCCGCGGTGGGCGACGCGCTCGGCCGCGTCCTCGACGCGCAGGGCGCCGAGGTGACCCGCGAGTACTACTTCAACGACGCCGGCGCGCAGATCGACCGGTTCGTCCGGTCGCTGATCGCCGCCGCGAAGGGCGAGCCCGCGCCGGAGGACGGCTACGCCGGTGGCTACATCACCGACATCGCCGCCGAGGTCCTGCGCCAGGAGCCCAGTGCGCTGTCGCTGCCGGAGGGCGAGCGGAACGAGACGTTCCGCCGGGTCGGCGTCGAGCTGATGTTCGCCGAGATCAAGAACAGCCTGCACCAGTTCGGCACCGACTTCGACGTCTACTTCCACGAGGACTCGCTGCACAGCAGCGGCGCGGTGGAGAAGGCCGTGGCGAGCCTGAAGGAGAACGGCAGCCTCTACGAGGCCGACGGTGCCTGGTGGTTGCGCTCCACCGAGTTCGGCGACGACAAGGACCGCGTGGTCATCAAGAGCGACGGCGCCCCCGCCTACATCGCCGGTGACATCGCCTACCTGCAGGACAAGATCAACCGCGGGTTCGACCTGTGCATCTACATGCTCGGCGCGGACCACCACGGCTACATCGCCCGGCTCAAGGCCGCCGCGTCCGCGATGGGCCACGACCCGGCCGTGGTCGAGGTGCTGATCGGCCAGCTGGTGAACCTGGTCAGCGACGGCAAGCCGGTCCGGATGAGCAAGCGCGCCGGCACGGTGATCACCATGGAGGACCTGGTCGAGGCCGTCGGCGTGGACGCCGCCCGGTACGAGCTGAGCCGCTACTCGGTGGACTCCTCTTTGGACATCGACCTCGACCTGCTGCGCAAGAGCAGCGACGAGAACCCGGTGTACTACGTGCAGTACGCGCACGCCCGGCTCGCCTCGCTGCAGCGCAACGCCGCGGAACTGGGCCTCGAGTTCGACGACGACGCCGACTTCGGGCTGCTCACCCTCGACCGCGAGGGTGACCTGATCCGCACGATCGGGGAGTTCCCCACGGTCGTGCAGCGCGCCGCCGAGCTGCGGGAACCGCACCGCGTCGCGCGCTACCTGGAAAGCCTGGCCGGCGCGTTCCACAAGTTCTACGCCGTCGCGCAGGTCCTCCCCAAGGGCGACGAACAGGCCACGCCCCTCACCTTCGCGCGGCTCGCCCTGTGCGAGGCGGCGCGCCAGGTGTTCGCCAACGGTCTCGCCCTGCTCGGTGTCTCCGCTCCGGAACGGATGTAACTTCTGATGGCACACCCCGCCGGCCCACGGCACGCGGAGGTCTACCCGCACGCCGACGCCTCCGGTTTCCCACCCTCCAGTTCCGAGGAGCTCGACCGGCTCTACCCGAAGGTCTGGCCCCGCAACACCTACCGCGCCCCGGACGGTGTGGTGCGCATCGCCGGTGTCGACGTCCGGCAGCTGGCCGAGACCTACGGCACCCCGCTGTTCGTCGTGGACGAGGCGGACTTCAAGTCCCGCTGCGCCGAGTACGCGGAGGCGTTCGACGACCCGTCGCTGGTGCACTACGCGGCCAAGGCGTTCCTGTGCACCGAGGTGGCCCGGTGGGTCGCGGCGCAGGGCCTGAGCATGGACGTGGCCAGCGGCGGTGAGCTGGCGGTCGCGCTGCGCGCCGGGTTCCCGCCGGAGCGGATCACCTTCCACGGCAACAACAAGTCGGTCGCCGAGCTGGAGACGGCGGTCGGCGCCGGGGTCGGCACGGTCGTGCTCGACTCCTACTACGAGATCGCGCGGCTGGCCGACGTCGCGGCCCGGCTGGACGTGGAGCAGAAGGTGCTCATCCGCGTCACGGTCGGCGTCGAGGCGCACACCCACGAGTTCATCGCCACCGCCCACGAGGACCAGAAGTTCGGGTTCTCGCTCGCGGCGGGCGACGCGGCCGAGGCGGTACGCCGCGTGCTCAACGCGCCGTCGCTGCGGCTGGTCGGCCTGCACAGCCACATCGGCTCGCAGATCTTCGACGCCGACGGCTTCGAGGTCGCCGCGCGCCGGGTGATCGGGCTGATGGCCGAGCTGGTCAAGGAGCACGGCGAGGGGCTGCTGGAGCAGCTGTCGCTGGTGGACCTCGGCGGTGGCTTCGGCATCGCCTACACCGACAAGGACAACCCGCCGCCGCCGGCGCAGATGATCACCCAGATCCGCGAGATCGTGCGCAAGGAGTGCGAGTTCGCCGGCCTGCCGGTGCCGCGCATCGCGGGCGAGCCGGGCCGCGCCATCGCCGGCCCGGGCACGGTCACGCTCTACGAGGTCGGCACCATCAAGGACGTGTCGCTCGGGGACACCGAGTCGCGGCGGTACGTCAGCGTCGACGGCGGGATGAGCGACAACATCCGCACGCCGCTCTACGACGCGGTGTACGACGTCCGCCTGGTCTCACGCGCGAGCGACGACGGGACGAACGAGCAGGTCGGCGCGGCGCTGAGCCGGGTGGTGGGCAAGCACTGCGAGTCCGGTGACATCGTGGTGCGCGACTGCTGGCTGCCCGACACCCTCGCCCCGGGCGACCTGCTCGCGGTCGCCGCGACGGGCGCCTACTGCTACTCCATGGCCAGCAACTACAACCGGCAGCCGCGCCCGGCGGTCGTCGCGGTCCGCAACGGCAGCGCGCGGCTGCTGCTGCGCCGCGAGACGATCGACGACATGCTGCAGCTGGAGGTGTCGTGACTGCAATGTCCACTGTAGACGGCAAAACGGTACGGGTGGCGCTCCTGGGCTGCGGCACGGTGGGTACCGAGGTGGCCCGGCTGCTCACCGAGCACGCCGACGAGCTGGCCGCCCGCGCCGGCGCCCCGGTCGAGCTGGCCGGCATCGCGGTGCGCCGCCCGGACAAGCACCCCGAGCTGCCGCAGCACCTGCTGACCCACGACGCGGCCGCGCTCGTGGAGTCCGATGTGGACGTCGTGGTCGAGCTGATCGGTGGCGTCGACCCGGTGCGCGAGTGGCTGCTCACCGCGCTGCGCAAGGGGAAGTCGGTCGTCACCGCGAACAAGGCGCTGCTGGCCGAGCACTCCGCGGAGCTGTTCGAGGCAGCCGACTCCGCCGGCGCCGACCTCTACTTCGAGGCCGCGGTGGCCGGGGCGATCCCGCTGCTGCGCCCGCTGCGCGAGTCGCTGGCCGGTGACCGCATCACCAAGGTGATGGGCATCGTCAACGGCACCACCAACTTCATCCTCTCCGCGATGGATTCCACCGGTGCCGGTTACGCCGAGACCCTGGACGAGGCCAGCCGGCTGGGTTACGCCGAGGCGGACCCGACCGCGGACGTGGACGGCTACGACGCGGCGTCGAAGGCGGCCATCCTCGCCTCACTCGCCTTCCACACCCGGGTCACCGCTTCCGACGTGCACCGCGAGGGCATTGCGAACGTCTCGGCCTCGGACATCGCGGCGGCGAAGGCGCTGGGCCGCACGGTGAAGCTGCTGTCCATCTGCGAGCGCGTGGAGAGCGCGGACGGCACCGAGTCGGTCTCCGCGCGGGTGCACCCGGTGATGATCCCGCGCAGCCACCCGCTGGCCAGCGTCGGCGGCGCGTTCAACGCGGTGTTCGTCGAGGCCGACGCGGCCGGCCAGCTGATGTTCTACGGCCAGGGTGCCGGCGGGGCGCCGACCGCCAGCGCGGTGCTCGGCGACCTGGTGGCGGTGGCGCGCAACCGGGTGATCGGCGGACGCGGCCCGCGCGAGTCCGCGCACGCCGCGCTGCCGGTGCGGCCGATGGGCCAGACCCCGACCCGCTACCACGTCAGCCTCGACGTCGCCGACAAGCCGGGTGTGCTCGCCCAGGTCGCGCACGTGTTCGCGGACCACGGGGTGAGCATCGCGGCGGTCCGGCAGCGGGACCGGCACGACACGGCGAGCCTGGTCATCGTGACGCACCTCGCACCGGACGCGGCACTGCAAGCCACCGTCGAGGCCATCGGGACAATGGACGTCGTCAACGAGGTCGTCAGCGTGATGCGGGTGGAAGGCGAGGATTCATGACTGCGAAGGCCGGCTGGCCCGGGATCATCGAGGCGTACGCCGACCGGGTGCCGGTTCCGGCCGGGGCGGAGGTCGTGACCCTCGGTGAGGGCAACACGCCGCTGATGCCCGCACCGCACCTGTCCGAGCTGACCGGCTCGACGGTCTACCTGAAGGTCGAAGGGGCCAACCCGACCGGCTCGTTCAAGGACCGCGGCATGACGGTCGCGATCACCCACGCGAAGGCCAGCGGGCTGCAGGCGGTCATCTGCGCCTCCACCGGCAACACCTCGGCCTCGGCCGCCGCCTACGCCGCGCGCGCCGGGCTCACCTGCGCGGTCCTCATCCCGCAGGGCAAGATCGCGATGGGCAAGCTCGCGCAGGCCATCCTGCACGGTGCCCGCATCCTGCAGATCGACGGCAACTTCGACGACTGCCTCGAGCTGGCCCGCAAGACCGCGATCGACCACCCGGTGACGCTGGTCAACTCCGTCAACCCGGTGCGCCTGATCGGCCAGAAGACCGCCGCGTGGGAGGTCTGCGACGTCCTGGGCGAGGCGCCGGACATCCACTGCCTGCCGGTCGGCAACGCCGGCAACATCACCGCCTACTGGGCCGGGTACTCCGAGTACGCCGCGGACGGTGTGGTGAAGAACACGCCGCGTATGTTCGGCTTCCAGGCCGCCGGAGCCGCGCCGCTGGTGCACGGTGAGCCGGTGGCCGAGCCGGAGACGATCGCGACCGCGATCCGCGTCGGCAGCCCGGCCTCGTGGGAGGGTGCGGTCAAGGCGAAGAACGCCTCCGCCGGCCTGTTCGAGGCGGTGACCGACGAGCAGATCCTCGCCGCCTACCGGCTGCTGGCCGGCAAGGAGGGCGTGTTCGTGGAGCCGGCGTCGGCGACCAGCGTCGCGGGCCTGCTCGCCACCGCCGCCGATGGCCGCATCCCGAAGGGCTCGACGGTGGTGTGCACGGTCACCGGTCACGGCCTGAAGGACCCGGGCACCGCGCTGGAGGGCAACGTCGAGGTCGAGCCGCTGGCGGTGGACCCGAGCGCCGTGGCCGCCGCGCTGGAGCTGGCGTGACCGCTCTGCGTGTCACCGTCCCGGCGTCGAGCGCGAACCTCGGCCCGGGCTTCGACGCGCTCGGGCTGGCGCTCGGGCTGCACGACGTCGTCGAGGTGCAGGTGACCGACGCCGGTCTCAAGGTCGAGGTGTTCGACGCCGGGGCCGGCGGGGTCGAGGACGTCCCCACCGACGAGACCCACCTGGTCGTGCGGGCGCTGCGGCGCGCGTGCCAGTACCTCGGCGTCACCCCGCCGGGTCTGCACCTGCGGTGCTTCAACAAGATCCCGCACGCGCGCGGGCTGGGCTCCTCGGCCGCGGCGGTGGTGTCCGGCATCGCGGCCGGCTATGCGCTCGCCGGCCACTCTCTCGACGGGGACGCGGTGCAGCTGGCCGCGGAGTTCGAGGGCCACGCCGACAACGCGGCCGCCAGCCTGCTGGGTGGTTTCGTGCTGGCCTGGTGCGACCACGGCCGCTTCCACGCGGAACGGCTCACGCCGCACCCGTCGATCCGGCCGGTCGTGGCGGTGCCGCCGGTGAAGTCGTCGACCGAGGCGACGCGCGGCCTGTTGCCCGCCGAGGTGCCGCACGCCGACGCGGCGTTCTCCGCGGGCCGCACGGCGCTCGCGGTGCACGCGCTGACGACCGACCCGTCGCTGCTGCTGCCGGCCACCGAGGACCGCCTGCACCAGCACTACCGCGAGCCCGCGTATCCGGGGACCGGCCGCCTGGTGCGGGACCTGCGCGCCGCGGGCGTCGCGGCCACCGTGTCCGGCGCCGGGCCGACCGTGCTGGCCCTGACGACCGACGGAATAATCCCGCCCGTGGCCGGCGTTGAAGGTTTCGAAGTCATCGAGCTCGCGGTCGACCAGGCCGGGGTCCGGGTCACCAGCCGGTAGATTCCGTGCGGAGATTCGCGGCGCGCCGGGGGGTGGTTGTTGCACCACGTGCCGCGTCGGTCTACCCTCGGGGGCGTTCGATCACCGCGGGCAATCCGCACCCGGTGTCGGTCCCGGGGACTCCATCCCGGATCGCATTCTCTCGTCGAGTCGATAATTCCGCATAGCTGGTGCAGGGATTGACCTAGGCGGGTTTCCGGTAGCTACGGTGACACGAATTCGGCGCGTTCCACCTGGAACACGCGAGAACCCCGTGTGGCGGCTCGGCCGCTGTGACCCGCGTGTCCCGGCCGGGGAAGCCACACCGGGCAGGAGCAGACCGTTCCGCGATCGGACGCGGGCGGTAGTCCGCTGATCCACCTGGAGGCGTGGATCGGTCAGGAAGGACATGTGTGAGCAACACCGATCTTTTGAGCGGCGACGTGGCGACCGCCCCGTCGAACGCTGAACCAGGGGAGCAGAACGGTACGGCCGCGCCGAAGCGCCGCAGTGGCGGCCTGTCCGGCATGGTGATCGCCGACCTGCGGGAACTCGCCGCCCAGCTGGGCATCGGCGACACCAAGGGGATGCGCAAGGGCGACCTGATCGCCGCCATCCGCGAGCGTCAGGGCAAGGCCCCGCGCAAGCGCGCCGCCGACGAGACCCTGCCCCTCGACGGCATCGCCGCGAAGGTGGATGCTCCGGCGGCGGGCAAGCCGATCGACAGGGCGCCCCGGCAGGAGGAGGTGCCGGCCGGCAAGGCCGCCCCTGTGGCGGAGAAGGCCGACAAGCCGGCGCAGGCCGAGAAGCCCGTGAACGGTGCCGAGGCGCCCCAGCAGCACGAGGACGGCCCCCGGCGGGAGGGCGGCGCCCGCCGTCGCCGCGGTGCCAACCGCGCGGCGGGCAGCCCGGACAACCGGGGCAACGACCAGCAGCGCGGTGACCAGCGGGACCAGCGCGACCAGCGTGACCAGCGCGGTGGCGACCAGTCCCAGCAGGGCGGTGGCGACCAGCGCAAGCAGAACAACCAGCGCGACAACGCCGGTGGTGGCCAGCCCAAGCAGAACCAGGGCGGCGGTCAGAACTCCGGCGGCGGGGACGACGACGAGGGCGGCCGCCGCGGCCGCCGGTTCCGGGACCGCCGCCGCCGCGGCAACCGCGGTGAGGGCGGCACGGACACCGAGATCCGCGAGGACGACGTCCTGCTGCCGGTCGCCGGCATCCTGGACGTCCTGGACAACTACGCGTTCGTGCGCACCTCGGGCTACCTGCCCGGGCCGAACGACGTGTACGTGTCGCTGTCCCTGGTCCGCAAGCACGGCCTGCGCCGCGGTGACGCGATCACCGGTGTGGTCAAGCAGCCGCGCGACGGTGAGCAGCAGCGCCAGAAGTTCAACCCGCTGGTGCGCGTCGACAGCGTGAACGGCCTGGACCCGGACGAGGCGAAGCGCCGTCCCGAGTTCACCAAGCTGACCCCGCTCTACCCGAACGAGCGGCTGCGCCTGGAGACCGAACCGCACAAGCTGACCACCCGTGTGATCGACCTGGTCATGCCGGTCGGCAAGGGGCAGCGTGCCCTGATCGTGTCGCCGCCGAAGGCGGGCAAGACCACGATCATGCAGGACATCGCGAACGCGATCACCACGAACAACCCCGAGTGCCACCTGATGGTCGTCCTCGTCGACGAGCGTCCGGAAGAGGTCACCGACATGCAGCGCTCGGTGAAGGGCGAGGTCATCGCCTCGACCTTCGACCGGCCGCCGTCAGACCACACCTCGGTCGCCGAGCTGTCCATCGAGCGGGCCAAGCGCCTGGTCGAGATGGGCATGGACGTGGTGGTCCTGCTCGACTCGATCACCCGCCTCGGCCGCGCCTACAACCTGGCGGCCCCGGCGTCCGGCCGGATCCTGTCCGGTGGTGTCGACTCGACCGCGCTGTTCCCGCCGAAGCGGTTCCTCGGCGCGGCGCGCAACATCGAGAACGGCGGCTCGCTGACGATCTTCGCCACGGCGATGGTCGAGACCGGGTCCACCGGTGACACGGTGATCTTCGAGGAGTTCAAGGGCACCGGCAACGCCGAGCTCAAGCTCGACCGCAAGATCGCCGAGCGGCGAGTCTTCCCCGCGGTGGACGTCAACCCGTCCGGTACCCGCAAGGAGGAGCTGCTGCTCTCGCCGGACGAGCTGGCGGTGACGCACAAGCTGCACCGGGTCCTGCACGCGCTGGACTCCCAGCAGGCCATCGACCTGCTGCTGTCCCGCCTGCGCAAGACCAAGACCAACATCGAGTTCCTGATGCAGGTCTCCAAGACGGCGCTGGCGTCGGACGACGACTGAGCCTGGTGACGGACGAAAACGGCCACCCTCCGCGCGGAGGGTGGCCGTTTTCGCGTCACTACCGGCTCGGCACCGCCGCGGGTGTCCAGCCCCGGTACTTGCCGAAGTAGTCGTAGCCGCCCATGGCCTTGGTGACGTGCCCGATCTTGTTGTTCACGCTGGTCGACCAGAAGCCGCCGGCACCGTCGGAGATGCCGACGTGGCCGTAACCCCCGCCGATGTTCCAGTACACGAACGCGCCGCGCGGCGGGTTGTGGTCACCGGCGTGCTTGGGGCTCGCGCCTTCCCAGTGCGCGTTGGCCGACGACCACACCCCGGTGGTGCCGTACGCGTTCTCCACGGCCTTTTCGCACATGCCCTCGTAGGCGCTGCTGCCGTTGCGGTTCTGGAACCACTCGATCGCGCCGGAGACGGTACCGTCACCGGCGCTGAGGACCGACAGGTCGCTGGTCGCGGCCTCGGTGGTGGTGGCCTCGCTCGTGAGCGGGACCAGCGTGAGCGCCGCGGCCGCGAGCGCGGCGACTGTCAGGGACTTGACGGTGCGGGACATCGGCTCCTCCTCACCCGGCGGGTCCGGGTCTGGTGAGAGGCTCCCGCGCGCCCGTACAAAACCCGTACACTCCCGGTATTCGGAATATGCGCGGTGCGGGGGGCGTTGACCTGCACGTCAGTGCATCTGGCAGAATCAACCCGCTAACGTCCGGCTCCGGTTCACCCCACGTGATGAGAGATCTGCGCGGGGACCCGGCGGCCACGATGAGAGGACTCCATGAAGAGCGGTATCCACCCCGAGTACGTGCCCACCACCGTCACCTGTGGTTGCGGCAACACCTTCACGACCCGCAGCACCAAGACCTCCGGTGCCATCACGGTCGAAATCTGCTCGAACTGCCACCCCTTCTACACCGGCAAGCAGAAGATCATGGACACCGGTGGCCGGGTGGCGCGGTTCGAGGCGCGCTACGGCAAGCGCCAGAAGCAGGCCGACGCCAAGTAGCTCCACCGACGGCGCCCGCTCCCGAGCATCGGGGGTGGGCGCCGCTTTTGTGTTCCGGCAACGAGAGGAAGGGACGGTCGTGGACTCGTCTTCCCTGCACGGGCTGCTCGACGAGTACGCCGAGCTGGAGAAGCAGCTGGCGGACCCGGCCGTGCACGCCGACCAGGGCCGGGCGCGCAAGCTCGGCCGCCGGTACGCCGAGCTCAGCCCGATCGTGAAGGTCATCACCGAGCTCGACAGCGCGCGCGGGGACCTGACCACGGCCCGCGAGCTGGCCGGGGAGGACCCGGGGTTCGCCGACGAGGCCGACGAGATCGCCGCCCGCATCCCGCAGCTGGAGTCGCGGCTGACCGAGCTCCTGCTGCCGCGCGACCCCTACGACGGCTCCGACGTGGTCATGGAGATCAAGTCCGGTGAGGGCGGCGAGGAGTCGGCCCTGTTCGCCGGCGACCTGCTGCGCATGTACCTGCGCTACGCGGAGCGGCACGGCTGGAAGGCCGAGGTCCTCGACGCCGTGCACTCCGACCTGGGCGGCTACAAGGACGTCACGGTGGCCGTGAAGAGCAAGGCCGGCGATACCGACGGGGTCTGGGCGCGGCTGAAGTTCGAAGGTGGCGTGCACCGCGTGCAGCGCGTGCCGGCCACCGAGTCGCAGGGCCGGATCCACACGTCCGCGGCCGGTGTCCTGATCTACCCGGAACCGGAGGAGGTCGAGGTCGAGATCGACCCCAACGACCTGCGCATCGACGTGTTCCGGTCGTCCGGGCCCGGTGGCCAGAGCGTGAACACCACCGACTCCGCGGTGCGGGTCACCCACCTGCCCACCGGCATCGTGGTGTCCTGCCAGAACGAGAAGTCGCAGATCCAGAACCGGGCGCGGGCCATCCAGGTGCTGCAGGCCCGCCTGCAGGCCATGGCGGAGGAGGAGGCCGCCGCCAAGGCCGCCGACGCGCGCAAGTCGCAGGTCCGGACGGTGGACCGCTCGGAGCGGGTGCGGACGTACAACTTCCCGGAGAACCGCATTTCCGACCACCGGGTCAACTACAAGGCGTACAACCTGGACCAGGTCCTCGACGGCGATCTGGACGCCGTGCTGGACGCGCTGGCCGCCGCCGACCGCGAGGAGCGCCTGGCCGCCGCCGGCCAGTGACGGCGGCGGCACGGGTCAGCTCACCGGTCGGTTCAGGACGGGTCCCGCTCCAGGAACTTCCGGATGTGCGCGAGCCAGTCGTCGCGGGCCTCGATCTGCATCAGGTGCCCCGACTCGATCTCCACGTACTCCGCGCCGGGAATACCCGCCGCCAGTTCGCGCTGCAGGTCGAGTGGCGCCAGCAGGTCCTGCCGGGTCCCGATCACCAGCGTGGGCACGGCGATCCGGGGCAGGTCGGGGCGCGTGTCCACGGCGGCCACCAGGTCCACCTGGTCCGGCGTCCCGGGCGGCACGACCAGCCCGGACAGTGCGGCGTCCAGTTCCGGTCCGGACAGCGCGTTGAGGAAGTCCCGGCCGGTCGCCACGAACGTCATGTACTGCGCGAGGAGCCCCGGGTTCCCCGCGTCGAGCAGCTCCCGCCACACGCCGACGGCCAGCCGCATCTGGTTCGACAGGCGGGCGAAGCCGGCGGTCAGCACCAGGCCGGTGACCCGGTCGGGGTGCCGCGTCGCCGCCCGCACCGCCACCGCGGTGCCGAGCGAGTAGCCGAGGAGGGTGAACCGGTCCACCCCGGCGTCCACGGCGGTGGCCACGAGGGAATCGGCCATCTCGTCCAGGTCCAGCGGCCGTCGGCTGCGCGGTGTCGCCCCGGTGCCGGGGTAGTCCGGGCCGACGACGGTGCGGATGCGGGCGAGGTCGTCCAGGATCGGGCCGAAGTTGGCCTCGACGCTGCCACCCGCGCCGTGCGCGAGCAGCAGGCCGGGGCCGGACCCGCGGACGAGATGCGAGAAACGTTCGGTCATGCCGCGAACGTAAGCGTTCATACCGGTGTGAAGGTCAAGCCCGCGGACGCGCGGGCCGCTCGCAGCACACGTCCCCACCACCGGGCGGGCGCTGTGGAAAAGTTGGGTACGTGAAGCGGCAACCGTTGCGACTGGCGATCCTCGAGGCGATGCGCATCCTGGAGGATGCGGGGGTGGCGTCCCCGCGCGCGGACGCCGAGCTGATCGCCGCGCACGTGCTGGGTGTCGAGCGCGGCCGCCTGCCGCTGGTGCCGCTCGTCGACCCGCCGGTGGTGGAGGCGATCGGCAAGCTGGTCGCGCAGCGGGCCAAGCGCGTGCCGCTGCAGCACCTGACCGGGTGGGCCGGGTTCGCCGGCATCACCCTGGACGTCGGCCCCGGTGTGTTCATCCCGCGGCCGGAGACGGAACTGCTGGTCGAGTGGGGTCTGCGGCACATCCACGGCCGCCAGTACCCGGTTGTGGTCGATCTGTGCACCGGATCCGGGGCGCTGGCGCTGGCGATCGCGCACGAGCGGCCCGATGCGGTGGTCTACGCCGTGGACGTCGACCCGAACGCGCTGGCGTGGGCGCGGCACAACGCCGACAAGCAAGCCGCGGCGGGCGACACCCCGATCCGCCTGTACTCCGGCGACGTCGGGGACAACACGATCTTCGCCGAGCTGGACGGCCTGGTCGATCTGGTGGTGTGCAACCCGCCGTACGTCCCGCCGGGCGGGGACCTGCCGCCCGAGGTGGTCGACTTCGACCCGCCGCAGGCGGTCTTCGCCCCGGACGGCGGGCTGGCGGTGGTCCGGCAGGCCGTCGCGACCGCCTGCCGGCTGCTCAAGCCCGGCGGCGGGGTGGCCGTGGAACACGACGACACCCACGGTTCGGCCGCGCCGGCGCTGCTGGCGTCCCGCAAGGTGCTGACGGACGTCCAGGACCACCGCGACCTCGCCGGACGCCCCCGTTTCGTGACCGCCCTCCGCGGCTGACCCCCTCCCGCACTGCCCAACACGCCGCCCGCACCGGCGAACACGCCACGTCCGCGTGTTTGCCGCTCGCGGCGCCGTGTTTGCCGAAGCGTGACCGCGACCCGCAACCAAGTCGTTACGCGCTCCGGAATAGTCTTCACCCCATGAGCGCGGTGTACGACTGCAACCGTCCGGAAACGCGGGCGGAGGGGCTGGCCGCGGCGGCGAGCGCGGTGCGTTCGGGGCGCCTGGTCGTGCTGCCCACGGACACGGTGTACGGCATCGGCGCGGACGCCTTCGACTCGTCCGCCGTCGGCGCGCTGCTGCGGGCGAAGCACCGCGGGCCGGACCTGCCCGTCGGCGTCCTGGTCGGCTCTTGGTCCACAGTAGACGGTCTGGTGCTCGGCGTGCCGCCGCAGGCGCGGGCGCTGATCGAGGCGTTCTGGCCCGGGGATCTGTCCATTGTGCTCCCGCACGCGCCGAGCCTGCGCTGGGACCTGGGCAGCACCCGCGGCACCGTCACGCTCCGGATGCCGCTGCACCCGGTCGCGCTGGAGCTGCTGCGCGACGTCGGCCCGATGGCCGTCTCCAGCGCCAACGTGGCCGGGCGGCCCGCGCCGACCAGCGTGCCGGAGGCGCAGGACCAGGTGGGGGAGTCGGTCGCGGTCTACCTCGACGGCGGGCCCAGCGGTGAACCGGTGCCCTCGTCGGTCATCGACCTGACCGGGGCTGAGCCCGTCCTGCTCCGGGCGGGCGCGGTCGGTGCCGAGGCGATCTCGGAGGTGCTCGGCGCGCCGGTGAAGACCGCGGCCTGATGACTCCCGTAACGACCGCCGGCCTCCCGATCCGGGAGTACATCCTGGTCGGCCTCATCGCCGCGACCCTGACCTTCCTGCTCACGGGCGTCATCCGCCGCCTGGCGATCCGCCTCGGTGCGATCGCCAACCCGCGCGCCCGCGACGTGCACGTCATCCCGATCCCGCGCATGGGCGGCGTCGGCATGTACCTGGGCGTGGTCGGCGGGATGGCGATGGCTCACCAGCTGCCCGTGCTGCGCCGCGCGTTCGACTTCTCGCTCGACCCGGTCGGCGTCCTGATCGGCGGTGGCGTGATCGTCCTGATCGGCGCCCTGGACGACCGGTTCGAGATCGACGCCTGGACCAAGCTCGCCGGACAGGTCATGTGCGCCGGGATCCTGGTCATCTTCGGTGTCCAGTGGAACGTCTTCTGGGTGCCGTGGGGTGGCAACGGCGACGCGCTCGGTTCTGTGGTCACCCTGGACAACAACCAGGGCGGCCTGCTGATGGTGCTGCTGGTCGTGGTGCTGGTCAACGCGCTGAACTTCGTCGACGGACTGGACGGGCTCGCCGCCGGGCTGGGGTTCATCGCGGCGGCCGCGACCTGCGCGTTCTCGCTCGGCCTGCTCCACTCGCAGGGCGGGGACGTCGGCGTCTACCCGCCGGCGCTGATCGCCGCGACGCTGGCCGGCGCGTGCCTGGGCTTCCTGCCGCACAACTTCCAGCCGGCCAAGATCTTCATGGGCGACTCCGGTTCGATGATGATCGGCCTGATGCTGGCCGGTGCCACGACCTCCGCCTCCGGAAAGATCAGCTACACCCGGTTCGGCGGCTCGGACGCGCTGGCTCTGCTGTCGCCGCTGCTGGTCGTCGTCGCGGTGCTGTTCCTGCCGGTGCTGGACCTGCTGATGGCGGTCGTGCGGCGCACCCGGCGCGGCGAGAGCCCGTTCGCGGCGGACAAGATGCACCTGCACCACCGCCTGCTGGAGATCGGGCACTCGCAGCGCCGGGCGGTGCTGCTGATCTACCTGTGGGCCGGTCTGCTCGGCTTCGGCGCGGTCTCGGTGACGCTGTTCGACACCACGGCGGTATTCTGGATTGTCGGCGTGGGCCTCGTCCTCGCCGGCATCGTGTCCGTCATTCCGCGCCTGCGATCGCGGAACCAGGGAGTGTCATGACCGACAAGACCGAGAACCCGCACGCGCAGTCGGTGCTCAAGCTGGCCGACGCGATGCTGCGTTTCGCGCTCTGGCCCGCGGTGGCCACGGTGGTGGTCGGCGTGGTCGTCTCCACGGTGCTCAGCGGGGTGCCCGGTCTGCTCGGCTCGCTCGTCGGCGGGGCCATCGCCTTCGCGTCTTCGCTGGTCACGCTGCTCATGATGCGCAAGTCCGCGGCGCTGGACCCGTTCATGGTGATGGCGGTGGCCGTCGGGGGCTACATCCTCAAGGTGCTCGTGCTGTTCGGGGTGATGACCGCGCTCAAGGGCGTGGATGCGTTCAACCGCTACGCACTGGCCTTCACCACGCTCGCGGTCATCCTGGTGTGGGCGGCCGCGGAATTCCTCGCCTTCCGCAAGACCAAGATCCCGACGATCATCCCCGGCTGATCCGCGCAGGTCGCAGCGGTTTTTTCCAGATCTGGAACGAAGTGCGGAGCCGTTAAGGAGTACGCCCGTACGGTGTCGTTTTACCAGCTGGTATCGTCCGCATTGTGGAGGTGGGCCCCCGGGTCGCGCTCCCGATGCGGAACCCCGACCGGCAACGTGGCGATCGAGACGGATGGCCCCTGAACCGGAAGGCCTGATTCTGCCGTCGGCGATCGTAGTACCGAAACCCCCAAGTGGCTGACTGTACACCTGGTGTTCACTCAGGGGATCCGCCTCCAACTACCCGAAACGTATCGGGTACGTTAAGTCCAGATCGTGACGATTCCCCCGGCGGAGTGAACGCCGGCCGGGAGAACCGGAAGGAGCCCAGTTGGGCGCGCTGGTATTGGCCGCGGGCGACACGTTCACGCCCCCGGGTGCCGGAGATTTCGAGCTGCCGTCGATCTTCCTCGGCGTCACCAAGCCGATGATCCTCATCGTGCTGTCGGTGATCATCATCGCGGCCTTCTTCCTGCTGGCGACCCGCAAGCTGAAGGTCGTCCCGGGCAAGGGGCAGTTCGTCGCCGAGTACGTCTACGACTTCGCGCGCAACGGCATCGCCCGTGAGCAGATCGGGTCGAAGGACTTCAAGCCGTTCATCCCGCTGGTGCTGACGTTGTTCAGCTTCGTGCTGGTGAACAACGTGTTCGGGATCATCCCGATCTTCCAGTTCCCCACCTTCGCGCACATCGGCTTCCCGCTCGCGCTGTCGCTGTTCGTCGTGTACCCGGTCTACCACTACGTCGGGTTCAAGCGGCACGGTTTCGTCGGCTACCTCAAGCACGCGACCGTCCCGCCGGGCGCGCCGGCCCTGATCTACCTGCTGCTGACGCCGATCGAGTTCCTGCAGAAGTTCGTCCTCAACCCGCTCACCCTGGCGGTCCGGGTGTTCGCCGCGATGTTCGCCGGCCACCTGATCCTGCTCGTGTTCACGGTTGCGGGTGAGTTCCTGCTTCTCCACGCCGGAGGCGTGTTCAAGCCGATCTCGGTGGTCTCGTGGGCGTTCGCGATCCTGATGACCTTCGTGGAAGCGCTGATCCAGGTGATCCAGGCGTACGTGTTCGCCGTGCTGTCGGCGAACTACATCGGCGCCGCGCTCGCCGAAGACCACTAGAAGAAACCGAAGCCCCCGATCCGCGTGGTAGCGGACCGACTGAAAGGGAAACGCAAGTGAGCAACATCGTTCTCGCCGAGGCCGCCAGCAGCATCAACCCCGGTCTCGCCGCCATCGGCTACGGCCTCGGCGCGATCGGGCCGGGCATCGGTGTGGGTCTGATCTGGGCCGCGGTCATCAACGGCACCGCCCGTCAGCCGGAGGCCCAGGGCAAGCTCATGGGTATCGCCTGGACCACCTTCGTGCTTACCGAGGTGCTCGCCCTGATCGGTCTGGTCGTCTACTTCATCGCCTCCGCCGCCTGAGTTAACCGCTCACCGCTGAAGGAGTCGTTGTGGTGAAGACCCAGATCGTGCTGGCCGCCGAGCAAGCGCCGAACCCGGTGCTGCCGCACGTCAGCGAGATCATCCTCGGCCTGGTCGCCTTCCTGATCCTGCTGTGGCTGCTCAAGAAGTTCGCCGTGCCGCGCTTCGAGAAGATGTACGAAGAGCGCACCGCGGCCATCGAGGGTGGCATCGCCAAGGCGGAGAAGGCGCAGGCCGAAGCCGAAGAGGCGCTCGCGAAGTACCAGGCGCAGCTCAAGGACGCCTACTCCGAGGCCGCCAAGATCCGTGACGACGCCCGTCTCGAGGCGGAGCGGATCAAGGAGGAGCTGCGGGCCGAGGCCCAGGACGAGGCCGCCCGGATCATCGCGCAGGGTCACGCCGCGCTGCAGGCGCAGAAGGCACAGATCGTCACGGAGCTGCGCAACGAGCTGGGCCGGAACTCGATCGAGCTGGCGAGCCGGATCGTCGGGGAGCACCTCGAGGACGAGGTTCGCCGCCGGGGCACGGTCGACCGGTTCCTCGCCGAGCTCGGCAGCAGCGCCGGTAACGGAGCGGGGAAGTAGTCCAGATGACGCTGACGCTGCACGCCGCGAGCCGCGAGGCGCTCGCCTCGGCCGAGACCCGGCTCGCCGAGGTCACCGGCGGGGCCGGCACCGACCCGGCCGCCCTCGGCAACGAGCTGCTGGCCGTGGTCGACCTGCTCGGCAGGGAGATCGGGCTGCGTCGCGCGGTCGCCGACGCCTCGTCCGACCCGCGCGCCCGCACACGGCTGGTTCACGCGGTGCTGACCGGGAAGGTGTCCGAGCAGACCTTGCGTGTGCTCGACGCCGTGGTCGAGGCCCGCTGGTCCAGCCCGCGGGAACTGGTCGACGGAGTGGAGTCGCTCGGCCGCAACGCGTTGCTCACCGCCGCGGAGCGGGCCGGAAAACTGGACGCCGTCGAGGACCAGTTGTTCCGCATCGCCCGTATCGTGGTGAGCAACCCGGAGCTGGAGCAGACGCTGTCCGACCAGACGGCATCCGGCGACGCGAAGCGCAGGCTGGTGCGCGAGCTGCTGCAGGGCAAGGTGGACGACGTCGCCCTCGCCCTCGTGGAGCAGGTCGTCGGCCGGTCGGCGGGCCGCAGCGTCGGGTACAGCCTGGACGAGCTGGTCGAGCTGGCCTCGCAGCGCCGTGAGCGCTCGGTCGCGTACGTCACGAGCGCGAGCGAGCTGTCCGCGGAGCAGCGGGAGCGGCTGGCCGAGCAGCTGCGCCGGATCTACGGGCGGCCGATCGGGCTGCACGTCGAGGTCGACCGCCGCCTCGGTGGCGGGCTCGTCGTCCGCGTGGGCGACGAGGTCATCGACGGCAGCGCCGCGGGCCGGATCGCCGAGCTGCGCCGGCAGCTGGCCTGACACCACAACAAGACTTTGCACACCTGCAGGAACGAGAGAGCGGGAACGACATGGCGGAGCTGACGATCTCCTCGGACGAGATCCGTAGCGCGATCGAGAACTACGTCTCGAGTTACTCACCCGAAGTCAACCGGGAAGAGGTCGGCGTCGTCGTGGACACCGGCGACGGCGTGGCCCACGTCGAGGGTCTGCCCTCGACGATGGCCAACGAGCTGCTGGAGTTCCCCGGCGGCATCCTGGGCGTGGCCCAGAACCTGGAGCCGCGCCGGATCGGTGTCGTCATCCTCGGTAACTACGAGTCGATCGAGGAAGGCCAGGAGGTCAAGCGCACCGGCCAGATCCTCTCGATCCCGGTCGGCGAGGGCTTCCTGGGCCGGGTCATCGACCCGCTCGGCAAGCCGATCGACGGCCTCGGCGACATCGTGGCCGAGGACCGCCGCGCCCTCGAGCTGCAGGCCGCGTCGGTCGTGCAGCGCCAGCCGGTGTCCGAGCCGCTGCAGACCGGCATCACCGCCATCGACGCGATGACCCCGATCGGCCGCGGACAGCGTCAGCTGATCATCGGCGACCGCAAGACCGGCAAGACCGCGGTCTGCGTCGACACGATCATCAACCAGAAGGCCAACTGGGCGACCGGTGACCCGAGCAAGCAGGTCCGCTGCATCTACGTCGCGGTCGGCCAGAAGGGTTCCACCATCGCCGGTGTCCGCAAGTCCCTGGAGGACGCGGGCGCGCTGGAGTACACCACGATCGTCGCGGCCCCCGCGTCGGACTCCGCCGGCTTCAAGTGGCTCGCCCCCTACACCGGGTCGGCGCTCGGCCAGCACTGGATGTACCAGGGCAAGCACGTCCTGATCGTGTTCGACGACCTGACCAAGCAGGCCGACGCCTACCGCGCCATCTCGCTGCTGCTGCGCCGCCCGCCGGGCCGCGAGGCGTTCCCCGGCGACGTCTTCTACTTGCACTCGCGGCTGCTCGAGCGGTGCGCGAAGCTGTCGGACGAGCTGGGTGGCGGCTCGCTGACCGGTCTGCCGGTCATCGAGACCAAGGCCAACGACATCTCGGCCTACATCCCCACCAACGTCATCTCGATCACCGACGGGCAGTGCTTCTTCCAGTCCGACCTGTTCAACTCGGGTCAGCGCCCCGCGGTCGACGTGACCACCTCGGTGTCCCGGGTGGGTGGTGACGCGCAGATCAAGGCGATGAAGACGGTGTCCGGTTCGCTGCGGATCGACCTGTCGCAGTACCAGGAGCTGCAGGCGTTCGCCGCCTTCGCCTCCGACCTGGACCCGACCTCGCGCGCCCAGCTGGACCGCGGTGCCCGCCTCTACGAGGTGCTCAAGCAGCCGCAGTACTCGCCGATCCCGGTGGAGCAGCAGGTCGTCACGGTGTTCCTCGGCACCAAGGGCCAGTTCGACGACGTGCCGGTGGAGGACGTGGCCCGGTTCAACACCGAGCTGCTGGAGAACATCCGCCACAAGCACGACGACATCCTCGCCGAGATCCGCGACAAGGGTAAGTGGACCGACGAGCTCGCCGAGCGCGTCATCACCGCGACCACGGAGTTCAAGAAGGGCTTCACCACCTCCTCGGGTGAGCAGCTCGTGAACGAGGCCGAGGCCGAGGCGATGGACGCCGACAAGGTGGGGCAGGAGACCGTCAAGGTCAACAAGCCCGCCCCGACGAAGTGACCGGATAGCTGATGGCGCAACTTCGCGAGCTCCGGGCAAAGATCCGGGCGACGAAATCGATCGGCAAGATCACCAAGGCGATGGAGCTGATCGCCACCTCGCGGATCGGCCGTGCGCAGGCACGGGTCGAGGCTTCGCGCCCGTACGCCACGGAGATCACCAAGGTGCTCTCCGCCCTGGCGGGCGGGGCCGCGAGCCTCGACGACCCGTTCCTCGTGCAGCGGCCGAACCCGAAGCGGGCGGCCGTGCTGGTGGTGACCAGTGACAAGGGCCTGTGCGGTGGTTACAACACCAACGTGCTGCGGGCGACCGAGGAGCTGCTTTCGCTGCTGCGGTCCGAGGGCAAGGAGCCGCTGGTCTACGTGATCGGCGGTAAGGGCCTGAACTACTACCGGTTCCGGGGCCGCGAGGTCGCCGGCAGCTGGACGGGCTTCTCGGACCAGCCGCACTACGAGAACGCCGCGGCGGCGGGGGAGACCCTGACCAAGGCGTTCCTCGCCGGTGCGGACGACACCGGGGCCGGTACGGGCGAGGACGGCGTTCTCGGCGTGGACGAGGTGCACATCGTGTACACCGAGTTCAAGTCGATGCTGACCCAGACCCCGGTCGCGAAGCGGATGGCGCCGCTGGAGATCGAGTACGCCGAGGAGGGTGCCGAGCCCGCCCCGGGCGACATCCTTCCCGCGTACGAGTTCGAGCCCAGTGCGGACCGGCTGCTGTCGGCCCTGCTGCCGAAGTACATCAACACGCGGATCTTTTCGGCGCTGCTGGAGTCGGCCGCTTCCGAGCTGGCCGCCCGCCGCACCGCCATGAAGTCGGCGTCGGACAACGCCAAGGACCTCGTGGACACCTACACCCGGCTGGCCAACCAGGCCCGGCAGGCCCAGATCACGCAGGAGATCAGCGAAATCGTCGGTGGGGCCGATGCGCTCGCCGCTGTAGGAAGTGATGAGTAGATGACCACCACTGAAACCCGGACCAAGGGCCGGATCGTCTCGGTGACCGGCCCGGTCGTCGACGTGGAGTTCCCGCGCGGCGCCGTGCCCGAGCTGTTCAACGCGCTGAAGGTCGAGGTCGAGTTCGAGCAGCTGCGCAAGACGGTCACCCTCGAGGTGGCGCAGCACCTCGGCGACAACCTCGTCCGCACGATCTCGCTGGCCCCGCAGGACGGTCTCGTCCGCGGCGCCGAGGTGATCGACACGGGCGCCCCGATCTCGGTGCCGGTCGGCGACGAGGTCAAGGGTCACGTCTACAACGCGCTGGGCGACTGCCTCGACCAGCCGGGGTACGGCGCGGACCTGGAGCGCTGGAGCATCCACCGCAAGCCGCCGGCGTTCGACCAGCTCGAGGGCAAGACCGAGATGCTGGAGACCGGCCTCAAGGTCATCGACCTGCTCACCCCGTACGTGCAGGGTGGCAAGATCGGCCTGTTCGGCGGTGCCGGCGTGGGCAAGACGGTGCTGATCAAGGAGATGATCACCCGTGTCGCCCGCAACTTCGGTGGCACCTCGGTGTTCGCCGGAGTCGGCGAGCGCACCCGCGAGGGCACCGACCTGTTCCTGGAGATGAGCGAGGACGGTGTCATCAACGACACCGCGCTCGTGTTCGGCCAGATGGACGAGCCGCCGGGCACCCGTATGCGGGTCGCGCTGTCCGCGCTGACGATGGCGGAGTACTTCCGCGACGTCAAGAACCAGGACGTGCTGCTGTTCATCGACAACATCTTCCGGTTCACCCAGGCCGGTTCCGAGGTGTCGACCCTGCTGGGCCGCATGCCTTCGGCCGTGGGTTACCAGCCGACGCTGGCCGACGAGATGGGTGAGCTGCAGGAGCGGATCACGTCGACCAAGGGCCGGTCGATCACCTCGATGCAGGCGATCTACGTGCCGGCGGACGACTACACCGACCCGGCCCCGGCCACCACGTTCGCCCACCTGGACGCCACCACCGAGCTGTCGCGGTCGGTGTTCCAGAAGGGCATTTTCCCGGCCGTGGACCCGCTGGCCTCCACCTCGACGATCCTCGACCCGGCGATCGTCGGTGAGGACCACTACCGGGTGGCGTCCGAGGTCATCCGGATCCTGCAGAAGTACAAGGAGCTGCAGGACATCATCGCGATCCTCGGTATGGACGAGCTGTCCGAAGAGGACAAGCTGACCGTGCAGCGGGCCCGCCGCATCGAGCGGTTCCTGTCGCAGAACATGCTCGTCGCCGAGCAGTTCACCGGCCAGCCGGGCTCGACCGTGCCGCGCGCGGAGACCGTGGAGGCGTTCGACAAGATCGCCAAGGGCGAGTTCGACCACTACCCGGAGCAGGCGTTCCTGGGCATCGGTGGCCTCGACGACCTCGAGAAGAAGTACAAGGAACTCACCGGCAAGTGATGTCGGGGCGACGGCGGGGCGGGTGTCCTTTATGGACTCCCACCCCGCCGTTGTCGTAACCGGTCGCGAACCTATTAGACTGCGCTCATCGCGCGGGAACGAAGGAGAACCACGTGGCTGAGATGACCGTCGAGCTCGTCGCCGTCGAGCGCCGTCTCTGGTCCGGTCAGGCGACGTTCGTGGTCGCGCAGACCACCGAGGGTGAGATCGGCTTGATGCCGGGCCACGAACCGGTACTCGGTCAGCTCGTCGAGGGTGGCGTCGTCAAGGTGACGACCACGGACGGTGAGACCGTGCGTGCGGCGGTGCATGGTGGGTTCCTCTCCGTGACCGCCGAGCGGGTGAGCATTCTCGCCGAGTCGGCCGAGCTGGCCGAGGAGATCGACGTCGAGGCCGCCCGCTCCGCGCTGGGCGCCGAGGACGAGGCCGAGCGCGCCAGAGCGACCGCCCGGCTCCGCGCGGCCGGTCAGTCGGTCTGATCCGGCGACGAGCGGGAGCCGGCCGTGGAAATCGCCCTCGTTGTCCTGGTCGTCCTGCTCGGTCTTGCCGTTCTCGCCTTCTGGTACAGCCTGCGGTGGGTCCGGATGCGCCGCAACGGCGGCGTGAGCGTCGCGTTGCGATGGGACCCGGACAACGCGCGCGCCGGCTGGCACCTGGGCATGGGTCGTTACGAGGGTGAAGTGTTCGCCTGGTACCGGGTGTGGGGCCTGCGCACCGGCCCGGACCGGGTTTTCGAGCGCGAGATGCTGATGATCGCCGACCGGCGTGACCCGGTCGGTACCGAGGCGTATGCGGTGCCCTCGGACGCCACGGTCCTGCGCTGCGAGTCCGCAGGCCAGAAGCCCATCGAGATCGCGATGGGCCCGGACGCGCTCACCGGGTTCCTGTCCTGGCTGGAGTCCGCGCCGCCGGGGCGTCAGGTGCCGCGGGCCTCCTGAGGGCCGCATCTTCCGGGGGCTGTGCTGGGCACGGCCCCGCGGGCGGTCCTGGGTCAGGCGTCCGCGCCGCCCGGCTGCCAGAGCACGTCGCCGCCCGGGTTGGCCAGCCGGGCGAGGATGAAGAGCAGGTCCGACAGCCGGTTGAGGTACTTCACGGCCAGCACGTTCGTCCGGTCCGGGTCGGCCTCGACGAGCGCCCAGCCGGCCCGCTCGGCCCGGCGGCTCACCGTGCGGGCCTGGTGCAGGAACGCCGCGCCGGGAGTGCCGCCCGGCAGGATGAACGACGTCAGCCTGGGCAGGCGCTCGTTGAACCGGTCGCACCAGCCTTCCAGCCGCTCGATGTAGGCGTCGGTGATCCGCAGCGGCGGGAACTCCGGATCGGGCACCACCGGCGAGCACAGGTCGGCGCCGACGTCGAACAGGTCGTTCTGCACGCGCCGCAGCACCGCGGCGATCTCCTCGTCCAGACCGCCCATCGCGAGCGCCAGCCCGACCACCGAGTTCGTTTCGTCGACGTCGGCGTAGGCCGCCAGCCGCGGGTCGGTCTTGGGCACGCGCGACCCGTCGCCGAGCGCCGTCGTCCCGTTGTCGCCGACCCTGGTGTACACGCGGTTGATCCGTACCGGCATGGGCAGAACTCTACGACTGTTCGAACATCCGCATGGCCTCCGGCACGTCGAAACACACCGCCGGGTCCAGCCGGGCCCGCAGTTCCCGCACCAGGGCCCGGCCACCGCGCCAGTCGCCGGGCCGCACCGTGATCGCCCCGCCGTGCCGTCCGAACAGGTGCAGGATCGGCAGCTGCCCGTCGGTCTGCTCGATCCCGGCGCCGGCCAGGTCGTCGAACCGCACGACTGCCGCGGGCACGGTGCTGGAGCCGTAGTAGGTGGACAGGCCCTCCTCGCCAACCACGAGCCGGTACCCGCGCGGCGTGGTCGCACCCACCAGCGCGCGCTTCATCTCGCGCCCGGGCGGGGCGGGCAGCGGGCTGCCGGGCAGCTCCGGCAGGTCGCGCGGGACGTGCGGTTCCGGGACGCACAGCACCAGCCGGCCGGCGAGGTCGCGGGCCGCCGAGGCGACCGCGCCCGGGTCCAGCCCGGCCAGCACGCGACGCTGGTGCTAGGCAGCCGAGGGCCACCCCGTCAGCTCACTCATCGCCGCGTCGAACGCCCGGGACACCCCGAACTCGCGCTCCGCGATCTCCTCGGCGAGCCCGGCCCGGTCCACGGCGAGCTCCTCCTCCGTCGGCCCACCGCGGCCCAGCTCGGCCAGCTCGGTGCGGATCGCGTCGGCCACCCGGGCGGCGTGCTGGTCCGGCACGTCGGCGCCGAACCCGAGCGCCGCCCGTCGCGGGCCGACCATCTGGTGGTCGAAAGCGATGTCGTAGACCAGGCCCTCGAGGTGGCGCAGCCGGTCGGTGAGGCGGTGGATGAGCACCCCGGCCGCGCACGCCGTCTCCGCGGTCCAGTCGACCAGCGCACAGCCCACCACGCCGTTGGGGATGGTCGTGTACGCGGGCGTGGGCAGGTCGAACGGTGGGACCTCGACGGGCTGCCGTGGCGGACCGTCGCGCAGGGGGAGCGTCAGGCCGGCCGGGGGCGGGCCGGACAGCACGAGCGCGGCGTTGCCGCGGTGGAACCAGCGCGCGCACCAGTCACGCACCTGCTGCGGGCCGGCGTTGACGGCCGCCAGCTGGACGTTGCCGGCCAGCCCGAACGCCCGGTTGCCGAACCAAAGCGCGGACGGCAGCCACGCGGTCACCCCGGGACCGTCGGTGCCGCGCTCCTCGGCCAGCAGCACTCCGCGCTCCAGCCGCAATGGGCCGGTGTCCAGGTCGGCCAGCGACTCGCACACCCGCCGCAGGTGCCCGGTCACGGTCTCCGGGGCGCTGCTGACGTCGAAGCTGGTGCAGAGGACCCCGGTGGTGGCGTTGTTGTCGTAGCGGCTGGTGCGCACGCGCCGCATCGCCAGGTGCTCGACGAGGTGCGTGACGCCGGTCTCGAGGAACGTCTCGTGCGCGAGGCCGACCCCGAACAGCAGGCTCGCGCTGAGCCTGCCGGGCTGGCCCGTCCAGAAGACCGGGACCCCGTCGATCTCGGTGCGGTGCACCTCCGGCAGCGACGGAGAAGCCGGTGGGGTCAACATTTCGCTCAAAGATCCCCCAGTCGGGTGCGGAGCCAGGTACATGATCGCCGGAAAATGGGCACAGCGTGAGACACGATAGTGCGAACCCCGTCGCCCTCCGTTATGTCCCGCCCCTCCGTTCGAGTGTCCGAACCGGAAGGCATGATGGCGGCCATGAGCGAGCACTTCGACGTGCACGGTGGTGCGCGGCTGGTGGGCGAGGTCGAGGTCGTCGGGGCCAAGAACAGCGTTCTCAAGCTGATGGCGGCCGCCCTCCTCGCCGAGGGCACCACGACCATCACCAACTGCCCGCAGATCCTCGACGTCCCCCTGATGGCGGACGTGCTGCGCAGCGTCGGGTGCGAGGTGGTCCTGGACGGCGGTACCGCGAAGATCACGACCCCGCCCGAGCTGTCGCACCGGGCCGACTCGCCCGCGATGGGCAAGCTGCGTGCCTCGGTCTGCGTACTCGGGCCGCTGGTGGGACGCCTCAAGCGCGCCGTCGTCGCGCTGCCCGGTGGCGACGCGATCGGGTCGCGCCCGCTGGACATGCACCAGAACGGGCTGCGCGCGCTCGGCGCGACCAGCACGATCGAGCACGGCTGCGTGGTGGCCAAGGCTGACGAGCTCAAGGGCGCGCAGATCTGGCTGGACTTCCCGAGCGTCGGGGCGACCGAGAACATCCTGATGGCCGCGGTGCTGGCCGAGGGCACCACGGTGATCGACAACGCCGCGCGGGAACCGGAGATCGTCGACATCTGCGTGATGCTCAACGAGATGGGCGCGCGGATCGAGGGTGCCGGCACCTCGACGCTGACCGTGCACGGCGTGTCCGAGCTGCACCCGACCGAGCACCGGGTGATCGGCGACCGGATCGTGGGCGCGACATGGGCCTTCGCCGCGGCGATGACCCGGGGCGACGTGACCGTCAAGGGCGTCAACCCGCACCACCTGGACCTGGTGCTGGAGAAGCTGCGCATGGCCGGCGCCGACGTGACCACGTTCGACGACAGCGGGTTCCGGGTCGTGCAGAACGACCGGCCCAAGTCGGTCGACTTCGTGACGCTGCCCTACCCGGGGTTCGCCACCGACCTGCAGCCGTTCGCCGTCGCGCTCTCCGCGGTGTCCGAGGGCACGTCGATGATCACCGAGAACGTGTACGAGGCGCGGTTCCGGTTCATCGAGGAGATGGTCCGCCTGGGCGCCGACGCCCGCACCGACGGTCACCACGCCGTGGTGCGCGGGGTCGACAAGCTGTCCAGCGCGCCGGTCTGGGCGTCCGACATCCGCGCCGGCGCGGGCCTGGTGCTGGCCGGCCTGTGCGCCGACGGGATCACCGAGATCTGGGACGTGTTCCACATCGACCGCGGGTACCCGTACTTCGTCGAGAACCTGAACCGGCTGGGGGCCAGGGTGGAGCGGGTGATCGGCGCGGCGGAGCGCTGCTGAGCGCGATGACGGCGCTGCCCGAGTGGATGGTGCTCCCGCCTGACGGACTCACGGCGGCAGACTACGAAGCCCTTCCGGAGGAAGTCTGCCGCGGTCTGGAAATCGTCGATGGAGCCGTTGTCGTGGCTCCGGCTCCTCGCAGGGCGCACCAGCGGATCATCCGCAATCTCTCCTACGTCCTGGCCGGGGTGTGCGGGCCGGCGTACGAAGTCGACTTCGACGTCGATCTCCGGCTCCGCGACGTGCCTCTGCTCAACCGGAGGCCGGACCTCGTCGTGTACGACGGCTCCTTGGACGAGGACGCCGTGCTCCGGCCGGAGCATTGCCTGCTCGTGGTCGAGGTGATGTCGCCCGGCTCTGTCGTCGCGGACCGGATCGACAAGCCGGGCGAATACGCTGATGCGCGAATCCCGCACTTCTGGCGGATCGAGAACCTCACCGACGATCCCCAGCAGGTTTCCCTGTTCCGCTACCGCCTCGACCCGGCCACGCGGGTCTACACCCCGGCGGGTGCGGACACCGGCAAGGCGGCCGTTGCCGAGCCGTTCGCCGTCACGCTCGACCTGGCCGCCCTGCTCTGACTCACTCCACGGCCAGCCCGATCCCGAAGCCGATCAACGCGGTGCCGGTGAGGGCGTCCATGGTGCGGCGGACGCGGCGCCGGCTCAGCCAACCGCTCACCTGGCGCACCACGGCCAGCAGCATCAGCTGCCACACGGTGCCCACCACCAGCACGGTGTAGGCCAGCAGCAGCGCATCGCCGGCCCCGGTCGTCGCCGGGTCGAGGAACTGCGGCAGGACCGACAGGTAGAACGCGATCACCTTCGGGTTGGTGATGTTCGACAGGAACCCCTCGCGGAACCGGCGCAGGCCGCTCGCCCGGCGGCGTTCCAGCGCGCCGACCGTCTCGTAGTCGCCGCGCCGCGCCCCGCGCAGCGCCTGGAACCCGAGCCAGCACAGGTACGCCACACCGGCCCACCGCACGCCCTCGAACAGCGGCCGCACCTGCACGATCAGCGTGCCCAGCCCGAGCCCGACCGCGGTGGCCTGCACGAAGTTGCCCAGCGCGATGCCCGCGCACGTGAACAGCCCGCCCCGCGCACCACCGGACAGGGCGTTCTTCAGCACCACCATCGTGTCCGGGCCCGGCAATGCCGCGATGATCAGGGCGAACACCAGATAGCTCAGGTACAGGCTCCACGTCACGTCTGTCAGGCTAACTCCGGCGGCCCGGGCGACGTCAGGCCGATTTCGCACACGTGACGTGCGTCCTTGCGGGGCTGCACGCGAGTTACCGCCCAGTACGCTCTGGGTGTCGTTCCGCAGGAGGTGCACCGATGCCCTACCCCACCGACCGTGACCGGGACCGCCCCTGGGTCATGCGCACCTACGCCGGGCATTCGTCGGCAGCAGCCTCCAACGAGCTCTACCGCCGCAACCTCGCCAAGGGGCAGACCGGCCTGTCGGTGGCCTTCGACCTGCCCACCCAGACCGGCTACGACCCGGACCATCCGCTCGCTCGCGGCGAGGTCGGCAAGGTCGGGGTGCCCGTCGCGCACCTGGGCGACATGCGCCGCCTCTTCGAAGGTATCCCGCTGGCCGAGGCGAACACCTCGATGACGATCAACGCCCCCGCGATGTGGCTGCTCGCGCTCTACGTCACCGTCGCGCGGGAGCAGGCCGACGCGGCCGGCCGCGACCGGGACGAGGTGCTCGCGCAGCTCACCGGCACCACCCAGAACGACATCATCAAGGAGTACCTGTCCCGCGGCACCCACATCTTCCCGCCCGCGCCGAGCCTGCGACTGATCACCGACGTGATCGCCTGGACGGTGCACCACGTCCCGAAGTGGAACCCGATCAACATCTGCAGCTACCACCTGCAGGAGGCGGGCGCGACCCCGACGCAGGAGGTCGCCTACGCGTTGTCCACCGCGATCGCCGTGCTGGACGCGGTGCGCGACTCCGGTCAGGTCGAGCCGGGCGACATGGCCAGGGTGGTCGGCCGGATCTCGTTCTTCGTCAACGCCGGTGTCCGGTTCGTCGAAGAGATGTGCAAGATGCGCGCGTTCGCCCGGTTGTGGGACGAGATCACGCGCGACCGGTACGGCATAGCGGACCCGAAGGCGCGCCGGCTCCGCTACGGCGTCCAGGTCAACTCGCTCGGGCTGACCGAGGCGCAGCCGGAGAACAACGTGCAGCGGATCGTGCTGGAGATGCTCGGCGTGGTGCTGTCCCGTGACGCACGGGCCCGCGCGATCCAGTTGCCGGCGTGGAACGAGGCGCTCGGCCTGCCGCGCCCGTGGGACCAGCAGTGGGCGCTGCGCATGCAGCAGGTGCTCGCCTACGAGACGGATCTGCTGGAGTACGAGGACATCTTCGCGGGATCGCACGTCGTCGAGTCCAAAGTGGAAGAGATCGTCGCGGGGGCGCGCGCCGAGATCGAGCAGGTGCAGGATCTCGGTGGTGCGGTGGCCGCGGTGGAGAGCGGATACCTGAAGTCCCAGCTGGTCTCCTCCCTTGCCGAGTACCGGCGGGAGGTGGAGACCGGCGAGCGGATCGTCGTCGGGGTCAACCGGTTCGCCACCACCGAACCGAGCCCGCTGCAGGCCGAGGGTGCCCAGGCGATCGAGACCGTCGACCCGGTTGTGGAGGAGCAGGCCGTCGCGGCGCTGGCGCGGTGGCGTGCCGACCGTGACCAGGCCGTGGCCGATGCGTCGCTGGCGCACCTGCGGGAGGTCGCGAAGACCTCCGGGAACCTGTTCGAAGCCACCCTCGCGTGCGCGGCGGCCGGCGTGACCACCGGGGAGTGGGCCGGGGCGCTGCGCGAGGTGTTCGGCGAGTACCGGGCACCCACCGGGGTGTCCGCGGCGGCGATGTCCGGGGACGCGGGCGAGCTGTCCCGGGTGCGTGACCGGGTGCGGGCGACCGGGGAAGACCTGGGCGAGAAGCTGCGGATCCTGGTTGGCAAGCCCGGACTGGACGGCCACTCCAATGGCGCCGAGCAGGTCGCGGTGCGCGCCCGGGATGCCGGGTTCGAGGTGGTCTACCAGGGCATCCGGCTCACCCCGGAGCAGATCGTGGCGGCCGCGGTGCAGGAGGACGTGCACGTCGTCGGTCTGTCGGTGCTGTCCGGTTCGCACCTCGAGGTGGTGCCGCAGGTGGTCGACGGGCTCCGCGCCGCGGGCGCCGGGGACATCCCGGTGATCGTCGGCGGAATCATCCCACCCGGGGACGCCCGGCTGCTCCGCGAACGAGGCATCGCGCGCGTTTTCACGCCGAAGGACTACGAGCTGACCGGGATCATGGACGAAATCGTCACGGTGATCCGGGAACGCCACGACCTGCCCCAGGACTGAGCCACATCTGTCACGTTCCGTGCCTCGTGTCCACACTCAACGTTGATCTCTTTCCGATAACAGCAAGTGGCGATCTCATTGCTTCTTTTGACCGTTCCGATCGAAGCACCTACGTTCGGTGAACCGGCCGAACCGAACAAGGGGTGCGACGAAGATGACGCACGGTCAATGGACGCGACGGGACTTCTTCCGGCGATCGGCGGTTCTGGGCGCCGCCGCGGTCGCGGGGCCGACCTTGTTGGCGGCCTGTCAGAGCACGGGGAGCGGCGACACGCTCCAATCCGCGAAGAATGCGAAAACGATCCGCATCGGCATTGCCAACGAGGCGCCCTACGGTTTCGCCGACACCTCCGGCAACACCACGGGTGAGGCGCCGGAAGTGGCGCGCGCGGTGTTCAAGGGGATCGGGATCGACACGGTGCAGGCGAACGTCGTGCCGTTCGACCAGCTGATCCCGGCGCTCAACGCCAAACAGTTCGACGTGGTGGCCGCCGGCATGAACATCACCCCCGCGCGCTGCAACGCGGCGTTGTTCTCCGATCCCGACTACTCGGCGCTGACCGCGCTGCTGGTGCCCAAGGGGAATCCGCAGGGCATCAACACGCTCGCCGACGTCGCCGCCAAGAAGGTCAAGCTCGCGGTGCTCTCGGCCGCGGTGGAGAAGGGCTTCGCCACCGCCGCCGGGGTGACCGACGACCAGATCGAAACCCTGGACACGCAGGACAACATGTTGCGCGCGGTGACCACCGGGCGCGTTTACTGCGCCGCGCTGACCGACATCTCGCTGAAGTGGCTGGCGAAGCAGAACCCGAACGCGGGGGTCGAGGTGACGCCGGGGTTCCAGCCCACCCAGAACGGGCAGCCGGTGCAGACCGCGGGTGGTTTCGTCTTCCGGAAGGATGACACCTCGCTGCGGGACGCGTTCAACGCACAGCTGAAAACGTTGCACGACAACGGGGAATGGCTCCGCATCGCGTCGCCGTTCGGGTTCGACCAGAGCAACCTGCCCAAGCCCGGTCTGACCACCGACAAGCTCTGCTCGGCCTGACGCCCGAGGGCGGGGACGCGTCGTGTCCGGCTCGACGGGCAACATCATCAGCACCATCCTCGGTGGACTCGGCGCGACCGTGACCGCGGCGGCCGGTGGCATCGCGCTGACCATCGTGCTGTCCTTCCTCGCCGGGCTCGCGATGCTCTCGCGGTCGCGCACGGTGCGGTTCGTCAGCCGGGTGTATGTGGAGGGCTTCCGCGGGACGTCCGAGGTGGTGCAGCTGTTCTGGCTGTACTTCGTGCTGCCGGCCCTGGTCGGGTTCAAGCTGGTCCCGCTGTTCGCCGGCATCATCGTGCTCGGGCTGAACCACGGCGCCTACGGCGCGGAGATCGTCCGTGGCGCGGTGCAGTCCGTGCCGCGCGCGCAGCAGGAAGGCGCGGTCGCGCTGTCGTTCAGCCCCGCGCAGCGGATGGTCCGGGTGATCCTGCCGCAGGCGGTCGTGGAGATGCTGCCGCCGTTCAACAACCTCTTCATCCAGCTGCTCAAGAGCACGGCGCTGCTGTACTTCATCTCGGCCGGGGAGATCACCGAGAAGGGCGAGCTGCTGCGGCCGGTGTACGGCAGCCAGCTGGTGCTGATCTACGGCGTGGAGCTGGTCTGCTACCTGGTGATCGCCATCGTGATCACCGTGGTCATGCGCCTGACCGAACGCGTGCTCGCCAGACGGCTCGGACGGCAGCCGCCCAAGCGGGACAAGGCGTTCGCCAGGGTGGGGGTGACCACCTGATGACGTGGCACTGGAACTACGTCGCCGAATCCATCCCGCTGCTGCTGATGGGACTGCTGGTCACCGTCGAGCTGACCGTGCTCGGCTCGCTGGTCGCCTACGTGCTGGGGCTGGTGCTCGCCCTGCTCCGGCGCGCGCGGATACCGGTGCTGAGCCAGCTGGTGTACCTGTTCATCGAGGTCGTGCGCTCGACGCCGCTGCTGATCCAGGTGTTCTTCATCTTCTACCTGCTCTGGCCGGCGCTCGGCGTGACGCCGTCGGCGTTCCTCACCGGGGTGATCGCGCTCGGCATCCACTACGCGACCTACACCGCGGAGGTGTACCGGGCCGGCATCGACGCCGTCCCGAAAGGACAGTGGGAGGCCGCGACCGCGCTGAGCATCCCGCGGACCCGGGTGTGGACCGGGATCGTGCTGCCGCAGGCCGTGCCGCGGGTGCTGCCCGCGCTGGGCAACTACATGATCTCGATGTTCAAGGAGACCCCGCTGCTGCTCAGCATCGGCGTGCTCGAGGTGCTCAACCGCGCCAAGGAACAGGGCGCGCAGACCTTCCAGGTGCTCGAGCCGTACACGCTGGCGGGCATCCTGTTCCTGCTCATCAGCTACCCGTCGTCGATCCTGGTGCGAAGGTTGGAACGCCGTGTCGGACAGCTCTGAGATGATCCGGTTCGAGGGGGTCGTCAAGAAGTTCGGCGACCAGGTGGTGTTGCGGGAGCTGAACTTCACCGTGCGCCCGGGCGAGTTCGTGACGCTGATCGGGCCCAGCGGGTCGGGCAAGACCACGATCCTGCGGCTGCTGATGACCCTGGAGCAGGTGAACTCCGGCCGCATCTACGTCGGCGGGGAATGCCTGTCGCACGTGGAGAAGAACGGCCGGTTCGTGCCCGCGGGGGAGAAGCACCAGCGCCGGATGCGCCGCCGGATCGGGATGGTGTTCCAGCAGTTCAACCTGTTCCCGAACATGAAGGTGCTGCAGAACGTCACCGAGGCGCCGATCCGGGCGCTGCGGCTGCCGCGCGTGGAGGCCGAGCAGCGCGGCCGGGAGCTGCTGGAGATGGTCGGGCTGAGCGACAAGGCGGACGCCCACCCGTCCCAGCTCTCCGGCGGGCAGCAGCAGCGCGTGGCGATCGCCCGGGCGCTCGCGATGCGGCCCGAGGTGCTGCTGCTCGACGAGGTGACCTCCGCCCTGGACCCCGAGCTGGTGGCGGGAGTCCTCAAGGTGCTCAAGGAGATCGCCTCGACCACCGACATCACGTTCCTGTGCGTCACCCACGAAATGCAGTTCGCGCGGGACGTGTCCGACCGCGTGCTGATGTTCGACCACGGGCAGATCATCGAGGACGCGCCGCCGGACAAGCTGTTCACCGACCCGGACCACGAGCGGACCCGGGAATTCCTGCACGCGGTGCTGGACCGGGGCTGAGCGTCCCCGCCCGTCCGCCGCCAGGGGGAAGCGCGGCACCGGTGTCGCGGGGTAGCGTCGGACCATGGCCGAGTACGAGCACATCCTGGTCAAGCGCGACGACGCGACGGTCACGATCACGATGAACCGGGCCGCCCGCCGCAACTCCCTGTCGGAGGCCCACCTGGCCGAGCTGCTGGCCGCGTTCGAGGAGACCGCCGCCACCGATGCGACGGGCATCGTCCTCGCCGGGGCGGGGCCGGTGTTCTCGGCGGGGCACGACTTCGGTGACGTGGCCGCCCGCGACCACGACGGCGTCCGGCGGCTGCTGACGCTGTGCACGCGCCTGATGCGGACGATGGAGTCGGTGCCGCAGGTCGTCATCGCTCGGGTGCACGGGCTCGCGACCGCGGCCGGCTGCCAGCTGGTCGCCTCGTGCGACCTCGCCGTCGCGGCGGAGTCGGCCGGTTTCGCGCTGCCCGGCGGCAAGGGCGGCTGGTTCTGCCACACCCCGGCGGTGCCGGTGGCGCGGGCGATCGGGCGCAAGCGGCTGATGGAGCTGGCGCTCACCGGGGACGTCGTGGACGCGGCGACGGCGCTGGAGTGGGGCCTGGTGAACCGCGTGGTGCCGGACGCGGAGCTGGACCCGGCGGTGACCGACCTGCTGGCCCGCGCGACACGCGGCAGCCGGGCCAGCAAGGCACTCGGCAAGCAGACCCTCTACGCCCAGCTGGACCGCCCGGAGGCCGACGCGTACGCCATCGCGGTCGAGGTCATGGCGGCGGCCTCACAGACCCCCGCGGCCCGCGAGGGGATGGCGGCGTTCCTGGAGAAGCGCAAGCCGGAGTGGCCCGCCTGACCGCGCCGCCCCCGCCGCCGTGTTCACCGCTCCGGTCGGCGTGTTCGCCCGTGAGCGTCGGGCGTGTCCCACCCGGGGCCGGGGTCACGGGGGTGGCGGTCGCGTGCCCGGGTGCGTGGTTCCGCGCCGTGGGATCGAATCCACGCGATCGGATGACCGGCACTCCGCTTCGTTGACGTCGGCGAGTTGCCGCCAATAGGCACGACGGGTGATCTTCCGACGGCGTGGGGCGCAGCTGGCTGTCATCGCGGTCGTGCAGGTTCTCGCGATGAGCCTGTGGTTCTCCGCCTCCACCGTCGTGCCGGCATTGCGAGTGGACTGGAGCCTGTCCCGGGAGGCGGGGATCCTGCTGTCGGTCACCGTGCAGCTGGGGTTCGCCGCCGGTGCGGTCGTGTCCGCCGCGTTCAACCTCGCCGACCGGCTCGAGCCGCAGCGGCTCCTCGCCGGCGGCGCGACCCTGGGCGCGGCCGCGACGGCCGCCTTCCCGCTGGCCGGTCCGGCCGCCGCCGCTCCATTGCGCTTCCTGACCGGCTTCGCGCTCGCCGCCGTCTACCCGGTCGGCATGAAGATCGTGGTGTCCTGGTTCCGCCGCGCCCGCGGCCTCGCGCTCGGCATACTGGTCGGCGCGCTGACCGTGGGCTCGGCGTTGCCCGGCCTGCTCACCGGCATCGGCGGCTGGCGGGCCGTCCTGGACGTCGCCGCGGCGCTCGCACTCCTCGCCGCCCTCGTCGCCGTCGCCTGCGTGCGGCCCGGCCCGGACTGGCAGCCGGCCCCGCGCTGGGAACCGCGCTACCTGCTGCGCATGGCCCGCGCCCGCCTGCAGCGGCTCGTCTGCCTCGGCTACTTCGGACACATGTGGGAGCTGTACGCGCTGTGGGCTTGGCTGCCCGTCTACCTCCCGGCCGCCGGGACCGGCAGCGCGTTCACCGTCATCGGTCTCGCGGGCGCGGCCGGTTCGCTGCTCGGCGGACTGCTGTCCGACCGAGCCGGGCGCACCGCGGTCACCATCGGCGCCATGCTGCTCAGCGCCGGATGCGGCGTGCTGTCCGTCGTGGCCTGGGGCACCCCGCTGCTGGTCCCGCTGCTGTTCCTCTGGGGCGCGGCCGTGATCGCCGACTCGGCCCAGTTCTCCGCGGCGCTGTCCGAAGTGGCCGATCCCCGCTACGTCGGCACCGCCCTCACCGCGATGACCGCCGCCGGCTTCGTCGTCAGCGCGGTCACCATCCAGCTGCTCCCGCTGCTCGCCGACGTCACGGGCTGGCGGGACGCGGTGACCCTGCTGTCGATCGGTCCGGTGCTCGGCGCTCTGGCGATGGCCGGCGCTCGTGCAGCAGCAGGAGCCCGTACGCCGCGATCGACTGCGCGTCCGTGACCTCCCCGCGCTCGATCATCTTCTCGAACTCGGCGCGGCTGAACCAGGCGGTGCGCATGTCCTGTTCCTCGTGCTCGCGCTCGTGCGGGCCCTCCGTCAGGCCGGTGGCGAGGTACACCCGGCCGCGCTGGCTGGACATGCCCGGCGCGACGTCGAGCCGGCCGAGATCGATCAGCGACCCGGCCACCAGCCCGGTCTCCTCCCGCAGCTCCCGCGCGGCCAGTTCGAGCGTGTCCAGCTCCGCCAGGTCCGGCGCGGTGCCCTGCGGGAACTCCCATCGCCGCAGGCCCAGCGGGTACCGGTACTGCTCCACCAGGTGCAGCCGGTCGCCGTCGAGCGGGACCACGAGCGCGTAGTCGGGCTTGTCCACCACGCCGTAGATGCCGGGTGAGCCGTCCGGGCGCCGGATGTCGTCCTCGCGCACGGTCATCCAGTTGTTCCGGTACACCTCGCGGGAGCCGAGCCGTTCGATGGGATCCACGCGTCCAGTCTGCCGAAGCATCTTCTACCCTCGCCGGGTGCGTCTCGTGATCGCTCGATGCCAAGTGGACTACGCCGGCCGGCTGACGGCCCACCTCCCCATGGCCACCCGGTTGCTGCTCATCAAGGCGGACGGCTCGGTGTCGGTGCACTCCGACGACCGCGCCTACAAGCCCCTGAACTGGATGAGCCCGCCGTGCTGGCTGATCGAGGACGGCGACATCTGGACCGTGCAGAACAAGGCCGGTGAGAAGCTCGTCATCACGATCGCGGAACGGATCGACGAGATCAGCCACGACCTCGGCGCCGAGCCGGGGTTGCAGAAGGACGGCGTCGAGGCGCACCTGCAGGAGCTGCTGGCCGAGCACATCACCACCCTGGGCGAGGGCTACACCCTGGTCCGCCGGGAGTACCCGACGGCGATCGGGCCGGTGGACATCCTCGCCCGGGACGCCGACGGCGGTTCGGTTGCGGTGGAGATCAAGCGGCGCGGCGAGATCGACGGTGTGGAACAGCTCACCCGGTACCTGGAGCTGCTCAACCGCGACCCGCTGCTCGCCCCCGTGCAGGGCGTGTTCGCCGCGCAGCTGATCAAGCCGCAGGCCCGCACGCTCGCCGAGGACCGCGGCATCCGCTGCCTCACGCTCGACTACGACGCCCTGCGGGGCACCGAGTCCGACGACCTCCGGCTGTTCTGACCCGGCTCCGGCGGCCCCCGCCCGGCGCACCCGCGCCGCGCGGGGGCCGTCGTGCGTCCGGGCTGCTGAGTTGCGGCTGGTAACGCTGCGGGGTTGGGTGATCACGAATTTGATTTCGACACGGTCAAGTCGCGCCTGTTGATGTGCACAGTCGGGCTACCGCGTAGTAATGTGCGTTTGTCACTCGATCGTGGTGATTTTTGTTCGGAGATGTTGGACTTCCCGGAGGTGCATCGGTGCATGTCCTAGCCGCAGCGAACCTGCGACTTGATGCGCACGCGATCGACTACGTGTTGCTCGCGTTCTACTTCGTGCTGGTGCTCGGCATCGGCTACCTGGCCCGCAAACAGGTGTCGAGCAGCATCGACTTCTTCCTGTCCGGACGGTCGCTGCCGGCGTGGGTCACCGGGCTCGCCTTCATCTCCGCCAACCTCGGCGCCATCGAAGTGATGGGGATGTCGGCCAACGGTGCGCAGTACGGCCTGCCGACCGCCCACTACTTCTGGATCGGCGCGATCCCCGCGATGCTGTTCCTCGGCATCGTGATGATGCCGTTCTACTACGGCTCCAAGGTCCGCAGCGTGCCGGAGTTCATGCGGCGCCGCTTCGGCACCGGCGCACACCTGACCAACGGCATCAGCTTCGCCCTGGCGCAGATCCTCATCGCAGGGGCGAACCTGTACCTGCTGGCCAGCGTGGTGAACCTGCTGCTCGGCTGGCCGATCTGGCTCTCGATCGTCATCGCCGCGGTCATCGTGCTCACCTACACCGCGCTCGGCGGCCTGTCCGCGGCGATCTACAACGAGGTGCTCCAGTTCTTCGTCATCGTCGCCGCCCTGGTGCCGCTGACCATCGTCGGCCTCTACAAGGTCGGCGGCTGGAACGGCCTGGTCGACAAGGTCACGAACAGCCCCGGTGGCGCCGAGCAGCTGACCTCCTGGCCGGGTAACCAGCTGACCGGGTTCAGCAGCAACTTCCTGTCGGTCCTCGGCCTGGTGTTCGGACTCGGGTTCGTGCTGTCCTTCGGCTACTGGACCACGAACTTCGTCGAGGTCCAGCGCGCGATGGCGTCGAAGAGCATGTCGGCCGCGCGCCGCACGCCGATCATCGGTGCCTTCCCGAAGATGCTGATCCCGTTCATCGTGATCATCCCGGGCATGATCGCCGCCGTCACGGTCACCGAGCTGCAGGGCGCCAACAAGCAGGCGCTGCTCGACGGCGGCTCCGCACCCAGCGGCGCGACCTTCAACAACGCGCTGCTGCTGCTCATGCGTGACCTGCTGCCCAACGGGGTGCTGGGCGTCGCGATCGCCGGGCTGCTCGCCTCGTTCATGGCCGGCATGGCGGCGAACCTCAGCTCGTTCAACACAGTGTTCACCTACGACCTCTGGCAGACCTACGTCAAGAAGGACAAGCCGGACTCGTACTACCTGAACATGGGCCGCTGGGTGACCGCGGGCGCGACGATCCTGGCCATCGGCACGGCCGCCATCGCCTCCCAGTACTCCAACCTGATGGACTACCTGCAGCAGCTGTTCTCGTTCTTCAACGCGCCGCTGTTCGCCACGTTCATCCTGGGCATGTTCTGGAAGCGGATGACGCCGAAGGCCGCGTGGATCGGTCTCCTGGCCGGCACCGCGTCGGCGATCGTGGTGTTCCTGCTCGCCGAGACCAAGGTGTGGGATCTGCCCGGGCAGGGCGCGAGCTTCATCGGCGCCGGTGCCGCCTTCGTGGTCGACATCGTCGTCAGCGTCGCCATCACCGCGGTGACGCAGCCGCGCCCGGACGCTGAACTCGTCGGCCTGGTCTACTCGCTGACCCCGAAGGAGTCGCGCCGGCACACCACCACCGGCGCGGACGCGGGCTGGTACCGCAACCCGGGTCTGCTCGCCGGCATCGTCCTGGTCGTCACGATCGCGCTGAACATCGCCTTCTAGGAGGTTGGCACACATGGCTAGCGAAACCCGCGTGGGAACGCGCCGGGCCGGCGCGTTCGACATCCGGCTGATCATCGCGTTGCTGACCGGCGTGTACGGCGTGGTCCTCACCGTCTCGGGCATCGCGTTCACCGACGACGCGGACCTGCGTAAGGCGGCGGGCGTGAACATCAACCTGTGGGCCGGCATCGGCCTGCTGGTGTTCACCGCCCTGATGGTCATCTGGGCGCTCGTGCGGCCGATCCGGGTCCCGGTGACGGAAGGGGACGAGACCCCGGCGGAATAGGCAGGTTCCCCACGACCCGGCGGGGTCGGGCGGCTACGGTGCATCGCGTGTTCCGTGTCGCCCGGCCCCGCCGTTTCGTGCCGCTGGTCCTGCTCGCCCTGACCGTGTCCGCCTGCGGCCCCGACCTGGCCAGGCAGAACTTCCCCCGCACCACGGTCACCGAGATCAGCGTGGCCCCGGGGCCGGTGGACGATCCGGCGGTGCGGCTGGACGCGCTGCGCACCGTCGACCCGTGCGGGATCCTGCGGGGCGACACGGTCACCGGCGTCGGCACTCCGGTACCCGACAGCATGTACACGGACAGCTTCGACGGGTGCAGCATCAAGGTGACCGACGCCGGCGGGAAGGAGGCCCGGCTGGCCCTCACCATGGGCGACTTGGTCGATACGGCGTCCCCCCAGGTTGGCACGGTCGACGGCCTGCCCGTCGTTGAGAACGACCTGGACGACAAGGACACGCCGAAGAACGAGGGGTGCGTCGTCTCGGCGCTCACGGACCCCGCGAACAGGCTGGGCATCGCCGTCCAGGTCAGCTACGAGGGCGGCGACGCCTGCGGCGCGGGGATGACGGTGCTGCGTGAGGTCCTCCGCGAGGTGCACGCCGGCCCGCCCCAGCAGCGGCGCCCGGCGAACTCGGCGGTGTCCCTCGACCCGTGCGCGCTCGCGGACGACGCCGTGCTGACCGAGGTCCTCGGCCGCGCCACCGCCAAACCCAGCAGCCTGCACGACTGCCACTGGACCGGCGGCACCGCCTACGGCTGGCTGGGGATCTCGCAAACCTACGAGCCGTCCGAGGGTTGGAACGGTTCCCGCATCACCCTCGCTGGTGGCATCACGGCGTACCAGAAGAAGGAGACCAAGTCCGGCAACACCTGCACCATCACCTGGACCCATCTGCAGATCGGTGACCTGGAGGGTGCGGACGAGGGGGAGGTCGTCAAATTCCAATACGAGAACTACCACGATGACGCCGCCGGGGACGATTCGTGTGGCAAAGCCCGGCGAATTGTCGACACGATCCTGCCCAAGCTGCCCAGGGCCTGATAGGAAGAGTGCGACGACGGAGTCAGGAGGCGGGCATGAAGAAGATCATCAACGATCCGGCGAACGTGGTCACCGAATCGCTGCGCGGGCTGGCCGCCGCGCACGCGGACATCCTGCGGGTCCAGGAGGACCCGAACGTGGTGGTCCGCGCCGACGCGCCCGTGGCGGGAAAGGTCGCGGTCATCTCCGGCGGTGGATCCGGGCACGAGCCGCTGCACGGCGGGTTCGTCGGTGCCGGCATGCTCGACGCCGCCGTGCCGGGCGCGGTGTTCACCTCGCCCACCCCCGACGCCGTGCAGGCCGCGATCTCGGCGACCACCGGCGAGGCGGGCGCACTGCTGATCGTCAAGAACTACACCGGTGACGTGCTGAACTTCGAGACCGCGGGCGAGCTGTCCGCGGCCGAGGACCTGGACGTGCGCAGCGTGGTGATCGACGACGACGTGGCGGTGGCGGATTCGACGTACACGGCCGGGCGCCGCGGTGTCGGCGGCACCGTGCTGCTGGAGAAACTCGCTGGCGCGGCGGCCGAACGCGGCGACTCGCTGGACGCGGTCGAGGCGCTGGCCCGCAAGATCGTCGGCCAGGTCCGCTCGATCGGGGTCGCGCTCACCGCTCCCACCGTGCCGCACGTGGGAGAGCCGAGCTTCGACCTCGGCGCCGACGAGATCGAGTTCGGCATCGGCATCCACGGCGAGCCGGGCCGGGAGCGCATCGCGGCCGAGCCGGCCGACGCCCTGGTGGCTCGGATGGTCGGCGCGATCGTCGACGACCTGCCGTTCGAGCGCGGCGACCGGGTGCTGCTGTTCACCAACTCGATGGGCGGCACCCCGCTGGTCGAGCTGTACCTCGCGCACGGGATCGCCGAGCGGCTGCTGGCCGATCGGGGCATCATGGTCGAGCGTCGGCTGGTGGGGCCGTACATCACCAGCCTGGAGATGCAGGGCATCAGCCTGACCCTGCTCAGACTCGACGACGAGCTGACGGAACTGTGGGACGCGCCGGTGAACACCGCCGCACTGCGCTGGAAGGCATGAAGACATGGGATGCACGCCCGACGGCGTCGTGAACGCCCTGCGGGACGCGGCGGCCACGATCGCCGAGCACCGCGCCGAGCTGATCGCCCTCGATCGCGCGATCGGGGACGGTGACCACGGCGAGAACATGAACCGTGGTTTCCAGGCGGTGGTCGCCGCGCTGGACGGCGGGGCGCCCGAGACCCCGGGCGCGGTGCTCAAGCTCGTGGCCACCACGTTGATCTCGAAGGTGGGCGGCGCCGCCGGACCGTTGTACGGGACGGCTTTCCTGCGTGCGGCCACGGTGGTGTCGAGCCAGCCGGAGCTGGGTGCGGCGGAGATCGTCGCCGCGCTGCGGGCCGGGCTGGAGGGCGTCCAGGCGCGGGGCAAGGCGGTCGAGGGCGACAAGACGATGGTGGACGCCCTGCTGCCCGCGGTCGCGGCGGCGGAGAAGGCGGCCGGTGGGGACGTCGCGGCGGTCCTGGCCGCGGCCGCCGAGGGTGCCGCGGCCGGTGCCGAGTCCACTGTGGATCTTGTCGCGCGCAAGGGCCGTGCGTCCTACCTCGGCGAGCGCAGCGCGGGACACCTCGACCCGGGCGCCCGCTCGACGGCGTTGCTGCTCGAGGCGTTCGCGAAGGCGGCCCGATGACCGTCGGCCTGGTCCTGGTTTCGCACAGCGCCAAGCTCGCCGAAGGGGTCGCCGAGGTGGCCGAGCAGATGGCGCCGGACGTGACGATCGTGCCGGCGGGCGGCATGCCCGGTGGTGGCATCGGCACGGACTACGACTCGGTCGTCGCCGCCGTCCAGCGCGCGGATTCCGGGGCCGGGGTCGTGCTGCTCTACGACCTGGGCAGCGCGCAGATGACGGCGGAGCTCGCGGTGGAGTCGCTGCCCGACCCGGAGGCCGTGGTGGTCGCCGACGCGCCGCTGGTGGAGGGTACGGTCGCGGCCGCGGTGGCGGCGCAGAACGGGGCCGACCGCGCCGGCGTGCTGGAGGCCGCGTCCGCGGCGGGGGCGCCGCCGGAACTCGCGGCCGCCGCGCCGGAACCGTCCGGGGACAGCGTCGAGCTGACGCTGAGCAACGAGGTGGGCCTGCACGCCCGGCCCGCGGCGGTCCTGGCCCGTGGCCTGGCCGGCATCGAGGCCGAGGTGACCGTCCGGCTGGGCGATCAGGAGGCCGACGCGCACAGCGTGCTGGCGCTGATGTCGCTGGGCGCGCGCAAGGGCGACCGGATCCAGGTCCGCGCCGTCGGCCCCCAGGCCGCCGAAGCGCTGCGCGTCGTGCAGGAGATGGTGGCGGACAACTTCGGCGAACCCGCCTGACCGTCCCACTTGCACCCGGGCCGCACGGTTCAGCGCCGCCCGGGTGGGCGGCCTCGGCCTACCGGCTCAGTGGCCGCACCCGCAGGCGCCGCCGCAGCACCCGCCGCCCGACGGCGCGCCGGTGGCCGAGCCGGTCAGCGCGACGGTCGTGAGCAGCTTGACGGTGTCCGCGTGCCCCTCCGGGCAGCGAGCCGGATCGCTCGATTCGCTCATCGGCCGGTTCACCTCGAAGGTGCCCGTGCATTCGCGGCAGCGGTAGGCGTAGGTCGGCATGCCGTCATTATCCGGCAGAGCGTGCGCGGGCAGCCACCTTGCTGCCAAGCTGACCCCGTGGACCTGCCAACCGTGTCCGGCCGGGGGCACCTCGCCGAGGTGGTGCCCTCCGTCCTCGCCACTCTCGGCGTCCCCGGGTACGCGAACACGCTCGCCCTGCCCGAGGCCGCCGGCGCGTGCGTGCTCCTCATCGACGGCCTCGGCGCGGAACTGCTGCGGACCCACGCCGCGCACGCGCCGGTGCTGGCCGAGCTGACGCGGGCCACCCTCACGGTCGGGTGCCCGTCGACCACGGTCGCCGGGCTGGCCGCGATCGGCACGGGCCTGGCGCCGGGCGAGCACGGCATGGCGGGTTACACCTTCGAGGTCCCGGGATGCGGCGTGCTCAACGCCCTGCGCTGGCGGCGTCATCCCGGCGGCGGCGAGCTGGACCTGGTGCCGGAGGAGGTGCAGCCGCTGCCCACGACGTTCGAGCGCGCGGTGGCGGCCGGTGTCGGGGCGGTGGTGGTCGCCGAGGCGAAGTTCGCGAAGTCGCCGCTCACCCGTGCGGTCCAGCGCGGCGGGGACTACCGCGGGGTGTACGCGATGGGCGACCTCGCCGCGGAGACCCTGCGTGCCCTGCGTGAACCGGCCGGGTTCTGCTACGCCTACCACGGTCAGCTCGACGAGCTGGGCCACCGCTACGGGCCGGGCTCACCGGCCTGGCTGATGCAGCTGCGGCAGGTCGACCGCCTGGTGGAGTCGCTGGTGGACGGCCTGCCGCCCGGCCGGGTGCTCGCGGTGGTGGCCGACCACGGGATGGTCGCCCTGGACGACGTCGTCGACCTCGACCGCACGCCCGCATTGTCGGCGGGCGTGCGCGAGCTGGGCGGGGACCCCCGGATCCGGCACGTCTACGCCCGGCCGGGTGCGGCGGAGGACGTGCTGGCCGCCTGGCGGGAGACGCTGGGCAGCCGGGCTTGGGTGGTCTCCCGCGCCGAGGCGATCGCGGCGGGCTGGTTCGGGCCACGGGTGAGCGACCGGGTGCGCCCCCGGTTCGGTGATGTCATCGCGGCGGCGCGGGACCAGTTCGGCATGGTGCGCCGCACCGCCGAGCCGCTGGAGTCCGCGCTGATCGGGCAGCACGGTTCGCTGACCCCGGCCGAACAACTGGTCCCGCTGGCGATCGCGCGGGCCTGAGGCGGCTCAGGCCGGCTGCGGCTTCAGGCCGTCCAGCATCACGGTGAGCAGGCGGTCGCCCAGCTCCTCGTCATCCTCGGCGGCGACGCAGACCCCGTGCCCGAGCATCAGCAGGTCGCGTGGCTTCAGGTCCGTCCGCACGGCGCCGGCTTCCTGCGCGCGCCGCAGGATCTCCGCGGCGGCGTCGTTCATCAGCGACCGGCAGTATGCGAACGTCTCCGAATCCCGGTCCATCGCCGCCTTGAGGGTGTGTGCGACCCCGCGCTTCTGCAGGATGAACGCCAGCCGGTCGCGCATCCACAGCTCCAGCGCCTTGCCCGGTTCGTGCTCGGCCAGCAGTTGGTGCGCGCCCGCGGAGAGCCGTTCGATGTCGTCGCGGTAGACGGCTTCGATCAGCGCCTCGCGGTTGGGGAAGTGCCGGTAGAGGGTGCCGGCGCCGACACCGGCCCGGCGGGCGATGTCGTCCAGCGGCGCGTCCGGGCCGTGCTCGCGGAACGCCTCGCGCGCGGTCGCCAGGAGCCGCTCGTAGTTGCGCCGCGCATCGGCGCGCATCGGCCGCGGTGCCATCATGCGCCTCACCTCAGAACCGGACACATTCTCCGGATACTCTTGCGCAACCGGAGACCTTCTCCATATGCTAACCCCAGTCAAGCGGAGAGACTGTCCGCTTGTTTTCCGTTCGTCCACTGGAGCCTTCTTGCCCGAGACAATGCTGCCCACGTCCGGCACGGCCGTGGCCGCGACCACCGCGCGGCCACGCACCGGCGTGGCGCTGGCCATCCTGCTCACCTGCCAGCTCATGCTCGTCCTCGACGTCACCGTCATGAACGTCGCGCTGCCCCGCATCCAGGCCGATCTGGGGTTCACGCCGGCGTCCCTGAGCTGGGTCATGTCGAGCTACACCCTCGTTTTCGGCGGCCTGCTGCTGCTCGGCGGGCGCGCCGGCGACCTGTTCGGCCGCAAGCGGATGTTCATCGGCGGTGTGCTGCTGTTCACCGTCGCCTCGTTCGTCGGCGGGCTGGCCGGATCCGCGGCCCTGCTGATCGCCGCCCGGATCGCGCAGGGCCTCGGCGCCGCCGCCGCGGGGCCGAGCACCCTCGCCCTGCTCACCACGACCATCACCGAACCCCGGGCCCGGCTGCGTGCGCTGGCCCTGTTCTCCGGCATGTCCAGCGCCGGGTTCGCGGTCGGCCTGATCCTCGGCGGGCTGCTCACCGAATGGCTGTCCTGGCGCGCCGTGCTGTTCATCAACGTGCCGTTCGGGCTCGTGGTGGCCGCGCTGGCCGCCCGGTTCGTGGTGGAGCCGGAGCGGCACCCGGCCCGGCTCGACCTGCCCGGAGCCGTGACCGGGACGGTCGGGGTCGCGGCGCTGGTCTACGGGTTCATCCGGGCCGCCGAAGCGGGCTGGACGAACGGGCTCACGCTGGCCGCGCTCGTCGCCGGTGCGGTGCTGATCGGGGCGTTCCTCGCCATCGAGTCGCGGAGCGCGCAGCCGTTGCTGCCGCTGCGCCTGTTCGGCGACCGCAACCGCGCCGCCGCCTACGCCAACTTCTTCTTCGCGCCGATGATCGGCATGTCGATGTTCTTCTTCCTCACGCAGTACCTGCAGGACGTGCGGGGGATGAGCGCGCTGGGCACGGGATTCGCGTTCCTGCCGATGGCCGCGCTGGTCTTCGCGCTGAGCCGGATCATCCCGCGGTTGCTGCCCCGGTTCGGGCCCAAGCCGATCGCGATCGCGGGCACCCTGTCGATGATCGCCGGGCTGGTGTGGGCGACGCGGCTGGCGGCCGGCTCGACCTACACCAGCGGCGTGCTCGGCCCCATGATCCTCATGGGCCTCGGCATGGGCCTCGCGTTCTCGCCGCTCAGCATGATCATCATGAGCAACGTGCCGGGGCCGGACGCGGGGGCCGCCGGCGGCGTGATGCAGACACTGCAGCAGACCGGTGGCACGCTCGGCCTGGCCATCCTGGTCACGATCTTCGGCACCGCCACCCGCGCCGCGACCGGCGGCCCGCACGAGGTGATGGTCACCGGGATGACGGCCGCGTTCACCGGGTCGGTCGTCATCGCGTGCCTCACCTTCGTGGTGGCACTCACCTTCCGCCGCGGGGCGGAGCGCGCCGCGTAGGCGATACCGTGGCCGGGTGCCGCGCCGCCACCGACCACACCGCGGCCGCCCCGACGCCGACCGCGCCGGGGCGGCTTCCGGCTGGGCGCGTGCGGAGTCCGGCCCGGACGGCGACTGGCTGGTGCGCAGCGTGCCGGGCAGCCAGGCGACCAAGGTGTACCGCTGCCCCGGCTGCGACCACGAGATCCAGCCCGGCGTGCCGCACGTGGTCGCCTGGCCCGCCGACGAACTCGGCTCCGTCGCCGACCGCCGCCACTGGCACCGCGCCTGCTGGCAGGCCCGCAGCCGCCGCGGCCCCACCCGGAAGCGGTTCTAGGACCGCCCGGTCAGCCCGGTCAGCCCGGTCAGCCCGGTCGGCCCGGTCGGCGCGGTCTGCGGAAGTGCCGGGAGAGGGCGCCGTCGTAGAAGCCCTCGGCGCAGGCGGTGAACCCGAGCCGTTCCGCGACGCGCAGCGACGCTTCGTTCGTGATGTTCACGCTGATCTGCACCGGGAAGTCCGGCAGCTCCCGCTCGGCCCACTCGACGACGGCCGAGGCCATCTCCGTCGCGTAACCGCGGCCCCAGACCGCGGGCCGCAGGCGGTAGTAGAGGTTCAGCAGCGGCGTGCCGCCGAACTCCACGTGCTGCAGGCCGCCGACACCGACGACCTCGCCGGAGTCGAGCGGCACCACCGCGAGGTAGCCGAAGCCGTGCGCCGTCCAGTGCTCCAGCCAGGCGGTGAGCTTGACCTCGGCCTTCGCGGGGGTGGGCGGGGCCGGGTCGTGGCGGTTGGTGCGCGGGTCGGTCTGGATCGCGACCACGTCGTCCCGGTCGTCCGGGCGCAGCGGCCGCAGCAGCAGCCGCTGCGTGCGGATGTCCCGCCACTCGACGCTCACGACGCGACGGTACCCACGTTCGTCCAGCACAATCGCCGTCATGGCTGATCTTCCCCTGGTTCTCCTCCACGCGTTCCCGGTGGACGCCCGCATGTGGCGGCCGCTGCGCGACGGTCTCACCATGCGCCACCGCCTGATCACGCCCGACCAGCGCGGCCTCGGCCGGACACCGCTACCCGAGACCGGCCGCGCCCCGAGCCTCGACGACGCCGCGCGGGACGTGCTCGCGCTGCTGGACAAGCTCGGCCTCGACCAGGTCGTGCTCGGCGGCTGCTCGATGGGCGGCTACGTCACGATGGCCGTGTTGCGCGCCGCCCCCGAGCGGGTCGCCGGGCTGGTCCTCATCGACACCAAGGCCACCGCCGACACCCCGGAGGCGGCCCAGGCGCGCCGCGAGCTGGCCGGGCGCGCCGAGTCCGCGGGTGTCTCCGGCTGGCTCGCCGAGTCGATGGTGCCGAACCTGCTCAGCGCCGAGACCCGCCAGACGCGGCCGGAGGTGGTGGAGGCGGTGCGTGAGCTGATCGACAGCCAGCTGGGGGCGGGTGTGGCGTGGGCCGCCCTGGCGATGGCCGACCGTCCCGATTCGACGGACCTGCTGGCCGCGACCGAAGTTCCCGCGCTGGTCGTCGTGGGTGAGCAGGACACCCTCACGCCGCCCGGCGCCGCCCGGGCGATGGCCGAGTCGCTGCCCCGCGGCGAGCTGGTGGTGGTGCCGCAGGCCGCGCACCTCACGCCGGTCGAGGCGCCGGCGATGATCACCGAGGCGATCCTCGGGTGGTGGCCTTTCGCCTAGCCGTGCGGGACCGGATCCCGCGGTCGCCGTCGCCGGGGCTAGCGGGGGCCGCGAGCGGCCAGGAACCGCCGCAGCCCGGCGTGCGCGTCCGGGAGCCGGTCGGGGAACCGGCGCGCGACCACGAACCGCCAGCACACTGCGAACAGCTCGCGCAGGCGCACCCACGGCGCCAGCTCGTCCGGATCGGGGCCGTGCGGGTAGGCGGCCGCCGCGGCCCGGCCGTCCGGCCGGGGTGAGGCCGCCAGGCAGGCCAGGTCCCAGGCCACCGGCCCCGCCCACGCGTCCTCGAAGTCGATCCACCGCGGCCCGCTCGCGGTCGCCAGCACGTTGCCGGGATGCGCGTCGCCGTGCAGGGGCCGGCCGGAAGCGGCCGGCAGGGCCGCCGCGATCGCCGCCACCTCGTCCGCCAGCTCCGCGGGCAGGGCGAGCCGCTCGACCCAGCACCGGACTTCGGCGAGGGGGCCGGGCGCCGCCAGCTCGTCCGGGAACTCCCGCAGCGCCGCGTGCAGCTCGGCGAGCGACCAGGCCACCACGGCGGGGGCGAAGACGTGATCCGGATCGTGACGTGTGAAACGCCACAGTGTGACGGGGAGGCCCCCCGCGACGTGTGGCCCCGGGCTTTCGAAGGGCGGTACGACCGGAGCGTCCCGCGTCTCGAGAAACGACGAGAGTGCCACTTCGCGGGCCAGTGACCGGTGCACCTCCGGCCTCGCGACCAGCGTCGTCGCCGGTACCCTGGCCACGATCGCACCCAGTCTCACCAGCACGTTCGATCGCGTGGCCAGCACTTCCGGGAATTCGGTCGGCAGGTGGAACCGGTTCCCGACCTCGACCGCCGCGGCCACCGCCGCGGTGACGAACGGGTCTCCCATGGCGTGATCTTCCCAGCCGGTGCGCAACAGTGTCGGAGCCGAGGGATACCATCCGGACTGGTCGCCCCGCCGCGGCCGCTGACACACCGAAGCAGAACTTGGAGGCAGGAGTGACAGCCGTAGCCCCGCAGCCGATTGTCACGCGTCCCTATCCGGCGCGACAGGAGGCCAAGGGTTCGTTGCTGCTGCGGTTGTTCCGCACGACGGACCACAAGCAGATCGGCATCATGTACCTGGTCACGTCGTTCGCCTTCTTCATGGTGGGCGGCGCGATGGCGATGCTGATCCGTACCGAGCTGGCGCGCCCGGGACAGCAGTTCCTGTCGCAGGAGCAGTACAACCAGCTGTTCACCATGCACGGCACGATCATGCTGCTGCTGTACGCCACCCCGATCCTGTTCGGCTTCGCGAACTTCGTCATGCCGCTGCAGATCGGCTCGCCGGACGTGGCGTTCCCGCGGTTGAACGCCTTCTCGTACTGGCTGTACCTGTTCGGCGGCCTCATCACCGTCTCCGGCTTCCTCACGCCCGGCGGAGCGGCGGACTTCGGCTGGTTCGCCTACACCCCGCTGTCGGACGCCATCCACTCGCCCGGCATCGGCGCGGACATGTGGATCGCCGGCCTCGCGGTCTCCGGTCTGGGCACCATCCTGGGCGCGGTCAACATGGTCACGACGATCGTGTGCCTGCGCGCGCCCGGGATGACCATGTTCCGGATGCCGATCTTCACCTGGAACATCCTGGTCACCAGCATCCTGGTGCTGCTCGCGTTCCCGATCCTCACCGCCGCGCTGATGGGCCTGATGGCCGACCGGCACATCGGGGCGCACGTGTTCGACCCCGCCAACGGCGGCGTGATCCTCTGGCAGCACCTGTTCTGGTTCTTCGGGCACCCCGAGGTGTACATCGTCGCGCTGCCGTTCTTCGGCATCGTCTCCGAGATCATCCCGGTGTTCTCGCGCAAGCCGATCTTCGGTTACAAGGGCCTGGTCTTCGCGACGCTGGGCATCGCGGCCCTGTCGGTCGCGGTGTGGGCGCACCACATGTACGCCACCGGCGCGGTGCTGCTGCCGTTCTTCTCCTTCATGACCTTCCTGATCGCGGTCCCGACCGGGGTGAAGTTCTTCAACTGGATCGGCACCATGTGGAAGGGCCAGCTGAGCTTCGAGACGCCGATGATCTTCTCGGTCGGCTTCCTCGTGACCTTCCTCTTCGGTGGTCTGACCGGCATCCTGCTGGCCGCCCCCGCGATCGACTTCCACGTGTCCGACAGCTACTTCGTGGTGGCGCACTTCCACTACGTGCTCTACGGCACGATCGTGTTCGCGACCTTCGCCGGCATCTACTTCTGGTTCCCGAAGATCACCGGCCGGATGCTGGACGAGAAGCTGGGCAAGCTGCACTTCTGGACCACGTTTCTCGGCTTCCACGGCACCTTCCTGGTCCAGCACTGGCTGGGCGCCGAGGGCATGCCGCGCCGCTACGCCGACTACCTGGCCAGCGACGGCTTCACCACGCTGAACACCATCTCGACCATCGGGGCCTACATCCTCGGCGCGTCGACGCTGCCGTTCATCTACAACGTGTTCAAGAGCTACCGGTACGGTGAGCTCGTCACGGTGGACGACCCGTGGGGCTACGGGAACTCGCTGGAGTGGGCCACCTCGTGCCCGCCGCCGCGGCACAACTTCACCGAGCTGCCGCGGATCCGCTCCGAGCGGCCGGCGTTCGAGATGCACTACCCGCACATGGTCGAGCGGATGCACCACGAGGGTGAGATCGGCTTCTTCGGCAAGCCGAAGGTCCACGCCGGGGTCAAGGCCCCGTCGCAGGCCCTCACCGACGCGGTCATCCCGGGTGACCACGACAAGGACAACGCGAGCGAGCAGTGACCAACGGCGTCCGGGCAGGCAGCAGATCATGACGCCGGTCCTGATCACGACCACCGGGCCGGACAAGCCCGGCGTCACGTCGGTCCTCTTCGCGGCCCTCACGCGGCACGGCGTCGAAATGCTCGACGTCGAACAGGTCGTCATCCGCGGCCGGCTCACCCTCGGTGTGCTGGTCGCGGTGGCCGACGACCCGGAGGGCCTGCAGGAGTCCGTCGAGCAGGCGATGGCCAGCGTCGCCATGCACGTCGACGTGCGGATCGGGGACGAGATCGGGGAGGACCCGTTCGCCCCCGCCCGGCAGGGCTCGACGCACGTGGCCGTGATCCTCGGGCGGCCGCTGACCGCCCGGGCGTTCACCGACTTCGCCGGCCGGCTGGCCTCGCTCGGCGCCAACATCGACGCCATCCGGCGCATCGCCGACTACCCGGTCACCGGGCTCGAGGTGCACCTCTCGGTCGCCGACGACACCGAGCAGGCGGACACCGAGCTGCGGGCCGCGGTCGCGGACGTTGCGAGCAGCGGCGGGGTGGACATCGCGATCGAGCGTGGCGGGCTCGCGCGGCGGGCCAAGCGGCTCATCGTGTTCGACGTCGACTCGACCCTGATCCAGGGCGAGGTCATCGAGATGCTGGCCGCGCACGCCGGGGTCGAGCCGAAGGTCCGCGAGATCACCGAGGCCGCCATGCGCGGCGAACTGAACTTCACCGAGTCGCTCGAACGCCGGGTCGGCCTGCTGGCCGGCTTGCCCGAGTCGGTGCTCGACGAGGTGGGCGAGGCCATCCAGCTCACCCCCGGTGCACGCACCACGGTCCGCACGCTCAAGCGGCTCGGGTTCCGCTGCGGCGTCGTGTCCGGCGGGTTCACCCGGATCATCCGGCCGATCGCCGACGAGCTCGGCCTCGACTTCGTCGCGGCCAACGAGCTGGAGGTCGTGGGCGGCAAGCTCACCGGGCGGGTCGTCGGCGAGATCATCGATCGCGCCGGCAAGGCGACCGCGCTGCGCCGGTTCGCCGACCACTACGGGATCCCCCTGGTGCAGTGCGTCGCGGTCGGTGACGGGGCCAACGACATCGACATGCTCAAGGCGGCCGGGATGGGTGTCGCGTTCAACGCGAAGCCCGCCCTGCGCGAGGTCGCGGACACCGCGCTGTCCCACCCCTACCTCGACGCCGTCCTCTTCGTCCTCGGGGTCAGCCGCGCGGAGGTCGAAGCGGCCGACGCGGCAGACGGTCTCTCCCTCGCCCGGCCATGAGCGTCCTCGATCCGCTCGCCGCCCGCTACGCGTCGTGGCTCGGGCTGCCCGCCGAGGAGACCGCGCTGCCGGAGGCCGCGCCCGGCGAGGTCCGGGCGATGCCGGTGATCCTGCGGCTGGAGAAGGCCGAACCGCCCGCACGCACCCCGTTGCTGGAGGCCGCCGCCACCGCGGCCCTGGCGGTCTGCCTGGACGAGCGTGCGCAGCCCGGCGGGGAGTGGCACGAGCCGGTGCACGACTGGGTGTCCGGGCACATCCGCAAGGTCGCCCGCCGGGCGCGCGGCGCGCATTGGGCCGCGGCGCAGGACTTCCCCGGGATCACCGTGACGACCGGCGGGGCGGAGGTCCGGGCCCTCGTACCGGGACGGGTCGTCGACGTGCCCAAGGAGATCGGCCGCTTGCAGATCTCGGGCAGCGACCTGCCGCCGGACGAGCCCGGCCCGGCGGCGGACGACCTGCCGCTGTTGCTGCTCAACCCGGAGGTCGCGATGACCGTCGGCAAGGCGGCTGCCCAGGTCGGGCACGGCACCATGATCCTCGCGTCGCTGCTCGGCGCCGCCGAACTCGCGGCGTGGGCGGAGCGCGGCTACGCCTGCGCGGTACGCACGGCGACCATCGGCCAGTGGAAGCAACTGCACCCGGGCGACGACCCCGCAGGTGCCTGGCGTGAGCGGCGCGTGGTCGCCGTGCGGGACGCCGGGTTCACCGAGGTCGAGCCCGGGACCGTCACGGTCCTCGCCCAGTGGCGCTGACCCCGATCGAGGAGTGCTGGTGAACCTGGACGTCCGCCGCGAAGGCGAGCACGAGTTCGTGGGACGCAATGAGCGTGGCGCGACGGTGCGGATCGGTCGCAAGGGTGCGGCGGGGGCGTTCTCCCCGGCCGAGCTGCTGCAGATCGCCACGGCCGGATGCGCGGCGGTGACGGCCGAGGAGCTGATCACCCGCCGGACCGACGCGCCGTTGCGGGTGGCGGTGAGCGCCGACCGCCGGGAGGGTGCCTCCGAGCTCGATGCGGTGCACGTGCTCTTCGACGTCGACCTGTCCGCCCTCGGCGCCGAGGAGCGCGAGAAGCTGGTGACGTCGGTCGACCGGGCGATCGAGCGGTTGTGCACGGTGTCCCGGACCCTCAAGAAGGGCATTCCGGTGACCGAGGAGTTCGCCGGCTAGACCGGCGAGCGCTTGCACGGCCGGCGTGCTCGCACTCTGTCCGAAGCGGGGCACGGGCACGCTCGGGCGGGGATCAGCCGGCGGCCGCGTCGAGGCGCTGGAGCGCTGCTCTGGCCACCTCCGGGTCGTAGGTGGGCCACAGGGGCGGTAGCGAGGAGCGCAGGAAGCCGCCGTAGCGCGCCGTCGCCAGGCGGGAGTCCAGCACCGCCACCACACCCCGGTCGCCGACCGACCGGTGCAGCCGCCCGGTGCCCTGCGCCAGCAGCAGCGCCGCGTGGGTGGCCGCCACCTGCAGGAAACCGTTGCCGCCGCGGGCTTCGACCGCGCGCTGGCGCGCGGAGGACACCGGATCGTCCGGGCGCGGGAACGGGATGCGGTCCACGATCACCAGCTGCAGCGACGGCCCGGGCACGTCCACGCCCTGCCACAGCGACAGCGTGCCGAACAGGCAGGTCCGCGGGTCCTCGGCGAACTTCGTCACCAGCAGCGACGTCGCGTCCTCGCCCTGGCACAGGATCGGGAACCCGATCCGGTCCCGCAACTCCTCGGTCGCCTGTTTCGCCGCCCGCATCGACGAGAACAGCCCCAGGGTGCGGCCGCCGGCGGCCTCGATCAGCGCGGCGATCTCGTCCAGCGTCTTCTCGCCCAGGCCGTCCCGCCCCGGCGGCGGCAGGTGCTTGGCCACGTACAGGATCCCGTTGCGCCGGTGGTCGAACGGCGACCCGACGTCCAATCCGGACCACTTCAGCTCGTCGTCGTCCGCCGGCGGGGCCTTGTCGGACGCGGTGCCCTCGGCCTTGACCACCCGTGCCTGCGACGGCGGCAGCCCCCACTGCCGCGCCAGCGTGTCGAACGCACCGCCCAGCGCCAGTGTCGCCGACGTCAGCACCGTGGTCCTCTGCGCGAACACCCGCTCCCGCAGCAGCCCGGCCACCGACAGCGGCGCCACGTGCAGCGTCGGTGGCCGGTTGCCGAACGAGAACTTGTCGTTGGACAACCACACCACGTCCCGCTGGTGCGCCGCGTCCTCGCCGAACGCGTCGAGCAGCCGCACCGCGGTGTCGTGCACCTCCTCCAGCTGCGACCGCGCGAGCTTGCGGGCGGTGGCCTCCTCCACGTCCTCCTTGCGGTCCGACCCGAGCGCGGACAGGCAGGCGTGCGCCCCGTCCCGCACCGCGGCGACCGCTCCGCCCAGCGCCTTCGGCAGGGTGTCCATCCGCCCGGCCGGCAGATCCTCCAGGATCAGCGCCAGGCCCTCGCTCGCCTCCTGCAACCGGTCGGCCGTGCCCGCGTCGATCAGCTTCCCGCAGCGCCGCACCGCGACCGCGACCGCCGACGACGTCAGCTCGCCGGTCGCCACGGACGTCACCCGGTCGACCAGCTCGTGCGCCTCGTCGATGATCACCAGGTCGTGCTCCGGCAGCACCTGGTAGCCCTGCAACGCGTCGATCGCCAGCAGGGCGTGGTTGGTGACCACCACGTCGGCCCTGCCCGCCTCACCGCGCGCCCGCTCGGCGAAGCAGTCCTGCCCGATCGGACAGCGCGCCACGCCCAGGCACTCCTTCGCGGTGACCGAGACCTGCCGCCACGCCTGCTCGGACACCCCGGGCACCAGCTCGTCCCGGTCGCCGGTCTCGGTGTCGGACGCCCACTCCCGCAGCCGCGTGACCTCCTTGCCCAGCCGCGACACGGCGAACGGGTCGAACAGCGCCGGGTCCTCGGGCTCCTCCGGTGCGCCCGAATCCAGCCGGTGCAGGCACAGGTAGTTGCGGCGGCCCTTGAGGATCGCGAACGTCGGCGTACGGCCCAGCGGCTTCTTCAGCGCCTTCGCCAGCCGGGGCAGGTCGCGGTCCACGAGCTGCCGCTGTAGCGCGATCGTGGCCGTCGACACGACCACGGTGGTGTCCTTCTCGACCGCGTGCCGGATGGCCGGCACCAGGTACGCCAGCGACTTCCCGGTGCCGGTGCCCGCCTGCACGGCCAGGTGCTCACCGGTGCGGATCGCCCGCCCGACCGCCTCGGCCATGGTGACCTGGCCGGCGCGCTCCGCACCGCCGAGCGCCTCGACAGCGGTCGAGAGGAGCTCGTTGACACCGGGGAACGCAGTTCGGACGGCCACCAGGACACGGTACCGGGGACCACTGTCAGAACCGGGCCGCCGCCCCGCGCCCGCGGCAACGTGGAGATCCACTCGTCCGGGTGGCATCCGGCCGGGTGGGTCAGGCAGGCCGGGCGTGCTGCCGATTGACGAGGAGGATTTCCCAGGCGAAAGGAGCGGCTCATGAGGCGGGCCAGGCGGATCGTGACGGCAGCGGTGCTCTGCGGGGGCCTGGTGGCGGCCCCGGGGAGTGCGCAGGCGCAGCCCGGCGCGACCGGCGCCGGTTCGGTGGGCGCGGCCGACATCGCCGTGAACGGCACCCCGGCGCACGCGGACCCGATCGCGCCGTGCGTCGTGGACGCCACGCCGGCGGGCCGCACCGATCCGATCACCGTCGGCACCCGCACGAAGTACGGCCTGGGCAGCAGCACGTGCACCCGCAACGCGGACGGCACCGCGAGCGTCAAGGTGACCGGTCAGCGGTTCGAAACGAGCGTGCTGCAGCAGTTCGGCGGCCCGGTGATCAAGGTGCGGACGTTCGGCGCCGGCTGCACCACCACGGCCAACGGCAGCAACGGCACCATGGAGCTGGGCAACGTCACCGGCATCACGGTTCCGCAGAACATCCCGCCGAACCACACGATCACCATCCCGGGCACCACGCCCGGCGCGCCGCCGATGGCCGAGGTCGTCCTGAACGAGCTGATCGTGCCCGCTCCGGCGGACGGCAGCCTGACCACGAACGCCATGCACATCAAGCTGTTCCCGCAGGGCGGCCCGGCCTCCGGCGACATCCTGGTCGGCTCGGCCCGCTGCTCGCCGTTCGGGTTCTGACGCCTCAGGCGTAGCGGCCGGCGGCCGCCGCCACCCGGGTGGCCCGCTCGGCCAGCTCGTCGAGCCGGCCGCCGCCGGTCGCGTCGCCGAGCAGGGCCGGGCCGAGCCCGACCGCGAGCGCACCCGCGTCGAGGTAGTCGTCCACATCGGACAAGGACACCCCGCCGGCCGGCACCAGCGGCACCTCCGGCAGCGTGGACTGGACCTCGTCCAGGTACCGCGCACCGCCGGCGGTGGCGACCGGGAAGACCTGCACGGCGGCCGGTCCGTAGCGCCACGCCGCGTCGATCTCGGTCGGCGTCAGGGCACCGCACACGATCGGCAGCGCGTACTCCTGCGCCCGCCACAGCACCTCGGGCGAGAACGTGGGCGTCGCGGCGAAGTCCGCCCCGGCCGCCACACAGCGGTCGACCGCGGACGCGGTGCGCACCCCGCCCGCGCCGATCGCCGCGTCCCGCCCCAGTTCCGCCTTCAGCACCGCGATCACGTCCAGCGCGCCCGGCGTCGCCAGATCCACCTCGATCACACGCAGGCCGGCGTCGTACAGGACGAGACCGGCGTCGGCGAACCAGGTCGGCGAGTCCGCGCGCAGCAGCGCCAGGACGCGGCCGGTGGCGAGCCGCTCCCGGAAGCGGTTGTTCTGCTTGCGCAGCACCGTCCGCATCAGCCGACCCGCGGGGTGCCCACGAGCTCCACCCCGGCGGCTCGTAGCCGGTCGAGTGCCGCGTCCACGGTCTCCCGCGCGACCCCCGCGGTCAGGTCCAGCAGGACCCGCACCGTGAACCCGGCGGCCGCGGCGTCCAGCGCGCTGGCCCGCACGCAGTGGTCGGTCGCGATGCCGACCAGGTCCACGTCGGTGATCTCCCGCTCCCGCAACCAGTCCACGAGTTTCTCGCCGGCGTCGGTGTGCCCTTCGAAGCCGGAGTAGCCGTCGCTGTACTGGCCCTTGGAGAACACCGCGGTGATGGGGCCGACGTCGAGCGCCGGGTGGAACGACGCGCCCGGTGTCCCGGCCACGCAATGCCGCGGCCAGGACCGTACGTAGTCCGGGTTGTCGCTGAAGTGCGCGCCGGGGTCGATGTGGTAGTCGCGGGTCGCGGCCACCGCCGGGTAGCCGCCGCGCGCCAGGTGCTCGCTGATCTGCGCGGCCACCTCGGCGCCGCCGGCGACCGCGAGCGCGCCGCCCTCGCAGAAGTCGTTCTGCACGTCCACGACGATCAGTGCGCGGCTCATCAGGCCTCCTGGGGGAACACGGTGGGGATCGCGGGTTCGCCGCTGGAGAGCTTCAATCCCTCCCACGGCAGGCTGACCAGGCCGTCGCGCAGCCGCTGACGGCTGTCGTCCAGCGAGGGCAGGTCGTCGACCGGCTTGCCGCTGCGCACCAGCGGAATCGGCAGCTCCCGGTCGTTCTCGCCGGGCTCGGGACGCCGGCCGGCCGCGTACACGACCTCCTCCAGCGCCGTCCCGGTCGGCTTGTGGCGGCGCAGCGCCGACTTCTCGCCGCCGCGCGACGCCTTGTTCTCGCTGCGCTTCGCGACCGGGCGGCCGTCGACCTCGACCAGCTTGTAGACCATCCCCGCGGTCGGCGCGCCCGAACCGGTGACCACCGACGTGCCCACTCCGTAGGCGTCCACCGGTTCGGCGCGCAGGGCGGCGATGGCGTGCTCGTCGAGGTCGCCGGACACCACGATGCGGGTGTCCCTGGCGCCCAGGGAATCCAGTTGTTCGCGCGCCTTGCGGGCCAGCACGCCCACGTCACCGGAGTCGATGCGGATCGCGCCCAGCTCGGGTCCGGCCACGCGCACCGCGGTTTCGATGCCGCGCGTGATGTCGTAGGTGTCGACCAGGAGGGTGGTGTCGGTGCCCATCTTCTCGACCTGGGCGCGGAAGGCGTCCTCCTCGCTGTCGTGCAACAGCATGAACGCGTGCGCCACCGTGCCGCGGGTGGGAATGCCGTAGCGGCGGCCGGCCTCCAGGTTGGAGGTGGTGGCGAACCCGCCGATGTAGGCGGCCCGCGCCGCGGCCACCGCGGCCATCTCGTGCGTGCGGCGGCCGCCCATCTCGATGATCGGCCTGCCGTGCGCCGCCGAGGACATGCGCGCGGCCGCGGAGGCGATCGCGCTGTCGTGGTTGAGGACGGACAACGCGAGGGTCTCCAGCAGGACCGCTTCGGCGAAGGTCCCCCGGACGGTGAGGACCGGCGAGCCCGGGAAGTACAGCTCCCCTTCGGGATAGCCGTCGATGTCGCCGCTGAACCGGTAGTTCGCTAGCCACGACAGGGTGTCGTCGTCGACCACCGCGTTCGCGGCGAGCAGGTCGAGCTCGGCGTCGGTGAACCGGAAGTCGGCGATCGCCTCCAGCAGCCGCCCGGTGCCCGCGACCACGCCGTACCGCCGCCCGGCGGGCAGTCGCCGGGCGAACACCTCGAACACGCAGTGGCGGTCGCCGGTGCCGTCGGTCAGGGCACTGCCCAGCATGGTGAGCTCGTAGTGGTCGGTGAGCAGGGCCGTGCTGCCGTGCGTCTCGGGGAAACCCATGGGATCAGACTATGAGGTACTTGCGCGTTCGGCTGAATCACCCGAACAGAGCCACCACCGGTCCCCGGCATGTGGGTTCCGTGACACCATGGATCGCATGACCACGCCTGTCGCATCCGAACAGACGCAGGTTGAACCCATCGGCACCGAGGCCGGTGCCGAGGACGAGCCGTGGCAGACGATCGTCTGGAACGACCCGGTGAACCTGATGTCGTACGTGACGTACGTCTTCCAGAAGCTGTTCGGCTACAGCCGGGACCACGCCACCAAGCTGATGCTCGACGTGCACCACAGGGGGCGTGCGGTGGTGTCGTCGGGGACGAAGGAGAAGGTCGAGGCGGACGTGACCAGACTGCACGCCGCGGGGTTGTGGGCGACGATGGAGCACACTTCGTGAGGGGCTGGCAGCGAACGGGCGGCCGCGTGCGCGCCGGGTTCGAGCAGCAGGAGGCCGCGGTGCTGCGCGGCCTGGTGAGCCAGCTCGAGGACATGCTGCGGGCGCGCGCCGAGGAGGCGCCGCAGGACCCGCTGGCCGAGCTGACCGGCATCCGCACCGGATCGCCCCAGTCCCCGGACGACCCGGTGCTGTCCCGGTTGCTGCCGGACTACCACAAGATCGACCCGGACACGCCGAGCCAGGAGGTCCTGGACTCGGCGAGCGCGCTGCGGTCGCTGCACGAACCGGAACTGGTCGACGCGAAGGTCGGCGTGGCCACGGTGGTCATGGAGACGCTGCCGCGCGACGGCGGCGACGTGCAGCTCACCGACGAGCAGGCCGACGCGTGGCTGGCCGCGATCAACGACGTCCGGCTGGCGCTGGGCACGGCGCTCGACGTCACCGAGGACATGCCCGACGAGCTGCCCGAGGACGATCCGCGGGCGCCGCACCTGGGCGTCTACCACTGGCTGACGTGGGTGCAGGAAAGCCTCGTCCAGGCATTGACCGGGTGATCCGGCCGTGATCACGGACGTGCCGGGGGTGCTCGTCGGGCACCACCACCGGATCGGTGCGGGCTGGGCCACCGGTACCACGGTGGTGCTCGCGCCGCCGGGCACCACCGGGGCGGTCGACCAGCGCGGCGGCGCGCCCGGTACCCGGGAGACGAACCTGCTGGAGCCGGAGAACCTGGTCCGGCACGTCGACGCGATCTGCCTGTCCGGCGGCAGCGCCTACGGCCTCGCCGCCGCCGACGGCGTGATGCGCTGGCTCGCGGAGCGGAATCGCGGGTTCGCCGTCGGCGCGGGTCCGCACGAGGTGGTGCCGATCGTGCCCGCCGCGGTGATCTTCGACCTGCCGCGCGGTGACTGGGGCAACCGGCCGGACCCGTCGTTCGGATACGCCGCGTGCGAGGCCGCGGGGATCTCCGTCGCACAGGGTTCGGTCGGCGCCGGTGCCGGGGCGGCCGTGGGGTCGCTCAAGGGCGGCATCGGCACGGCGAGCGAGCGCGTGGGTGAGTTCGTGGTCGGCGCGCTGGCGGTCGTCAACGCGCGGGGTGAGGCGGTGTCGTTCGAGAACGGGCTGCCGTTCGCGGCGGATCACGAGGTCGCGGGCGAGTTCGGCGTGCGGTGGCCGGAGCGGGCGGCGTCGGTGCCCGGGCGGGAGACGGACCTGAACACCACGATCGGCGTGGTCGCGGTCGACGCGGACCTGTCGAAGGCCGAGAGCCGGCGGCTCGCGGTGGCGGCGCAGGACGGCCTCGCGCGGGCGGTGCGGCCGGCGCACTCGATGTTCGACGGTGACACCGTGTTCGCGCTCGCCACCGGCGCCCGGGAGCTGCCCGCGGCCGCGGGCCCGTTCGGGGTGACGACCCGGGCGGCGGCACTGGACGAACTGTGCGGGGCGGCGGCGCGGGTCTTCGCGCGGGCCTGCGTGCACGGGTTGCTGCGTGCGGAGGGTGTCGCGGGGGTACCGGCGTACCGGGACGTGTGGCCGGAGGCGTTCGCGTAACGGCGGCGGGCGGGCCGCGATCATGTGGCCGTGAAGGGTGCGCGGGCGTGGCTGGTGGTCGTCCACAACGACCACGTGAACTCCTACCAGACGGTGGTCTGCGCGGTGCACGCCGTGCTCGGGCTCCCCGCGGCGAGGGCTCTGGAGTTCGCTCACGTCGTGGACCACCAGGGCGCCGCGGAGCTCACCCGGTTCGCCTCCCGCGAGCAGGCCGAGGCGCTGGTCGCCGAGCTGCAGGTGCTCGGCCTGCACGCCACGCTGCAGGGCGTGTGACGTGGATTTCCTGGACGCGCACCCGTTGCCGGGCGGGCAGGTCCTGGTCGAGATGTCGCCGAACGTCGGGGAGTGCCTCCACGCGATCGCGGGTGAACTGCTGACCGCGCTGGAGACCGGCCGGCACGGCCGGCGCCCGCTGCGGGACGAGGACCTGTTCCCCGACGCTCACCTGCTGATCCGCGAGGCCCGGGAGTTCCGGGCGCGGCACGGTGCGGCGATGCGGCGGAGTGTGACGACCGCGGTCCGGGCGGTCGTGCGCGGCTGGACGGGCGCGACGGCGGTCACCCTGGATCCGGCCTGGCAGCGGGCCTGGCTGATCACCTTCGGCCACGCCCAGACCCTCTACCTGCGCAAACCGCGGTGGCGGGATGGGCGCGCCTGGGCGCGGTTCCCGGTCAGCGCCCGGGGCGTCACACTCGAGTGGCTGTCGCACGCGCAGGACGCCGTGGCGCTGGCGTGCGCACTCTCACTCTGTGAACCCCTGGAGTCCGGCACGTAAGATGACCCTCGTGCTTCGGATCCGCCGTGAACTCGTCGACGAGATCGTCGCGCACGCCCGCCGGGACCACCCGGACGAAGCGTGCGGGGTGATCGCCGGTCCCGCGGGCTCCGACCGCCCGGAGCGGTTCATCCCGATGCTCAACGCGGCGCGCTCGCCGACGTTCTACGAGTTCGACTCCGGCGACCTGCTCAAGCTCTACCGCGAGATGGACGCGAACGACGAGGTCCCGGTCGTCATCTACCACTCGCACACCGCGACCGAGGCCTACCCGTCACGCACCGACGTGTCCTACGCCTCCGAGCCCGACGCGCACTACGTGCTGGTCTCGACCCGCGACCCGGAGACCCACGAGTTCCGGTCGTACCGCATCGTGGACGGTGTCGTCACCGAGGAGCCGGTGGAGATCGCCGATCTCACGGAATAACGCCGGGCAGCCGGACGTCAGAGCTGGAAGAAACCCAAGCGGAGGTAGTTACCCATGGCCGTGACCGTGTCCATCCCCACCATCCTGCGTACGCACACGGGTGGTCAGAAGTCGGTCGAGGCGTCCGGCAAGACCGTCGCCGAGGTCATCGACGACATCGAGGCCCGGCACAGCGGCATCAAGGGCCGTCTGGTCAAGGAGGACAAGCTCCACCGCTTCGTGAACGTCTACGTCAACGACGAGGACGTGCGCTTCGCCGGCGGTCTGGACGCCGAGGTCAAGGACGGCGACACCGTGACCATCCTGCCCGCGGTCGCCGGCGGCGCCCGCTAGGCATGGCCCGGTACGAGTCGCTGCTGGACGCCCTCGGCGGCACGCCGCTGGTGGGGTTGCCCCGGCTGTCCCCGACGCACGACGTGCGCCTGTGGGCCAAGCTGGAGGACCGCAACCCGACCGGCTCGATCAAGGACCGCCCCGCGCTGGCGATGATCGAGGCCGCCGAGCGTGACGGCAGACTGCGCCGGGGATCGACGATCCTCGAGCCGACGTCGGGCAACACCGGCATTTCGCTGGCCATGGCGGCGAAGCTCAAGGGTTACGGCCTGGTGTGCGTGATGCCGGAGAACACCTCCGCCGAACGCAAGCAGCTGTTGCAGGCCTACGGCGCCCGGATCGTGTTCTCGCCCGCCGCGGGCGGGTCCAACGAGGCCGTGCGGCGAGCCAAGGAGCTGGCGGAGAAGAACCCGGACTGGGTGATGCTCTACCAGTACGGCAACCCGGCCAACCCGGACGCGCACTACCGGACGACCGGCCCGGAGCTGCTCAAGGACCTGCCGACGATCACGCACTTCGTCGGTGGCCTGGGCACCACGGGCACGCTGGTCGGCGTGGGCCGCTACCTGCACGAGCAGAAGCCGCACGTGCAGATCATCGCCGCTGAGCCCCGCTACGGGGAACTGGTGTACGGGCTGCGCAACCTGGACGAGGGGTTCGTGCCGGAGCTGTACGACCCGGACGTGCTCAACGGCCGCTACTCGGTGGGCGCCTACGACGCGCTGCGCCGCACGCGGGAGCTGCTGGAGCACGAAGGCATCTTCGCCGGGATCTCCACCGGCGCGGTCCTGCACGCCGCGCTCGGCGTGGCCGAGAAGGCGGCGGCGAAGGGCGAGAAGGCCGACATCGCGTTCATCGTGGCCGACGCCGGGTGGAAGTACCTGTCCACCGGCGCCTACAGCGGCACGCTGGACGAGGCCGCCGAGCGTCTCGACGGCCAGCTCTGGGCCTGACCGGACCCGGACGGCGCCCCTTTCCCGTGCGGGAGCGGGGCGCCGCCGTGTTTCCGGCGGTGGCGGAGACGAGGTCCTGCGGCAGCGGGGCGATCGCAAGCGGTGATCGCGCCCGGTGCCGGGCCGGGGATCCGCACCGCGGGTTCAGGGTTTTCTCCCGATTCCGCCGGGCCGCGCCGCTCGTACCGTGGATGGCATGAGCACGTTGCCCGCGCCCCGGTACGACCAGGCGAACCGTGTCCTGCCCGCGAAGCCGAAGACCGCCGCGCTCGTCGTGCTGGTGTTCACCGCGCTGCTGTACCTGGCTGAGGCCGTGGACACGGTCCTGCACCACCGGCTCGACGCCGAGGGCATCGTGCCGCGCACGCTGGGTGGGCTCGACGGTGTGGTGTGGGCGCCGCTGCTGCACGCCGGCTGGCCGCACCTGCTGGCGAACACGGTGCCGGTGGTGGTGTTCGCGTTCCTCGCGATGGCGGCGGGGCTCGTCCGCTGGGCGCTGGTGACCGCGACGATCTGGCTGGTCAGCGGGCTGGGGGTGTGGCTGACCGCGGAGCCGGGCACGGTCACCATCGGCGCGTCCGGGCTGGCCTTCGGGTGGCTGGCGTACCTGCTGGTCCGCGGCCTGTTCAACCGGGCGTTCGCGCAGATCGTGGTGGCCGCGGTGCTGCTGATCGGCTGGGGCGGGATGCTGTGGGGCGTGTTACCCGGGCACCCGGGCGTTTCCTGGCAGGCGCACGCCTTCGGCGCGCTCGGTGGCATCCTCGCCGCCTGGTTCGGCGCCCGGGCGGGACGGCGGCGGACGGTACCCTCGACCCCGTGAGCAATCGCGAGGCCCCGATCGGTGTGTTCGATTCCGGCGTCGGGGGCCTCACGGTCGCCCGCGCGATCCTCGACCAGCTGCCGTCCGAGCAGCTGCGCTACGTGGGGGACACGGCGCACAACCCGTACGGCCCGCTGCCCATCGCGCGGGCGCGCGAACTCGCGCTGAAAGCGCTGGACGACCTCGTCGACGGCGGGGTGAAGGCCCTCGTCATCGCCTGCAACACGGCGTCGGCGGCGTGCCTGCGTGACGCCCGCGAGCGCTACGACGTGCCGGTCGTCGAGGTCGTGCTGCCGGCCGTGCGTCGGGCCGTCGCCGCCACCCACACCGGCCGGATCGGCGTGATCGGCACGCTGGGCACCATCCGGTCGCGCGCCTACGAGGACGCCTTCGCGGCGGCCCGCGACATGGCCATCACCACCGTCGCCTGCCCGCGGTTCGTCGACTTCGTCGAGCGGGGCGTCACCTCGGGGCGCCAGGTGCTCGGGCTCGCGCAGGGCTACCTCGAACCGCTGCTGCGCGCCGAGGTGGACACGCTGGTGCTGGGCTGCACGCACTACCCGCTGCTGACGGGCGTCCTGCAGATCGTGATGGGCCCGGAGGTCACGCTCGTCTCCAGCGCCGAGGAGACCGCGAAGGACGTGGTCCGCGTGCTCACCGAGCAGGACCTGCTCGCCGAACGGGACACCCCGCCGCGGCACGAGTTCATCGCCACCGGCTCGCCGGAACCGTTCGTCCGGCTCGCGCAGCGGTTCATGGGCTTCGCGCCCGGCGTGCTCTCGCCCCTCAGCGCCTGAGCTGGCAGGGTGTCATCTCGTGCGATTGACGATCCTCGGCTGTTCGGGCAGCGTGCCGGGCCCGGGCGAGCCCGCGTCCGGATATCTGCTCGAGGCGGACGGTTTCCTGCTCGGTGTCGAGTTCGGCAACGGCGTGTTCGCCGAGCTGCAGACGCGGCATGACCCGTTCGACCTCGGTGCGCTCCTGTTGTCGCACCTGCACCCCGACCACTGCGCCGACTTCACCGCGCTGACCGTGCTGCGGCGCTACCACCCCGCGCCGCCCTACGACCCGGCCGCGCGCCGCCTGCCGGTGCACGCTCCCGCGAACGCGCCGGTGCGGCTGGCGATGGCCTACGCGCCGAACGAGACGGAACTGGCCGGGACCGATCTGTCCGACGTCTACGAGTTCCACGCGCTGACCGCCGATCCGGTGAAGATCGGCCCGTTCGAGGTCACCGCGGTTCCGGTGTCCCACCCGACCGAGGCGTTCGGGCTGCGGGTGCGCCACGCCGGCCGGACGCTGGCCTACACCGGCGACACCGGGCCGTGTGACGCCCTCACCGAGCTGGTACGCGACGCCGACGTGCTGCTCGCCGAGGCGTCCTGGACCGACGCGGCGGACCGGCCGCCGGGCGTGCACCTGTCCGGCAGGCAGGCGGGCGAGCTCGCCCGCGACGCGGGCGTGTCGCGGCTGCTGATCACGCACGTCGCGCCGTGGAGCGACCGGGACGCCATCCGCGCCGAGGCCACCGCGGCGTTCCCGGGCGCGGCGCTCGTCGAGCGCGGCGCGGTCTACGACGTCTGATACATCCCGGGCGCCGGAAGGTAGTCCGCCGCGAGGGCGTCGGCGTAGGCGCGGAACAGGGCGGCGAAGTCCAGCGCCCCGCCCGGTGCGCCGAACCCGGCCAGGTCGTAGGCCAGATGCGCGCCGCGGCGGGCGGGGACGTCGTTGGTGACGTCGGTGAACCAGTCGAGGAAGGTGAGTTGCCGCGCCCGGCCGGGACCGACCGGCGGGGACAGCAGGTCCAGCAGCACCGGGCGGGCACGCAGCGTCCAGCGGTAGAACTCGGAGAACTGGTAGAAGCGCTGCTCGACGGGGGTGGCGGTGCGGCCGTGCACCCGCTCGGCCAGCCCCACGCCGTACTCCGTCGACGCTTGCTCGGCGGTGCTCCAGGCGCGGTCGTGCGCGGACCGCCCGGACAGCCGTCCGTCACGCAACCGGGTGAGGTAGGCGGCCCACAGCGGCGCCCCGGGGTTGCCGAAGGTGTCCGCGCTGTCCCCGCGGGCGAGCGCGATACCCCGTTCGACGCCCTCCAGGATGCCCGCATCCACAAAGGACACCCAGCTGCCGGGCGAGCCGAGTCCGCGGTCGGCGAAGAACTCCAGCACGCCCTCGATGTTGCGCCAGCGCGGCGCGTACCCGGGGACGATTTCCGCCGCCGGTCCGGCCGACAGGGCGCGTAAAAACGCCAGCCGCTGCGCGATCGTCATGCCGTCGATGTCCGCGGCGGTGCAGGTCAGGGTGTTCGCGCAGGTGGTTGTGCTGGCGGTGGCCGGTGCGGCGGTCAGGCACAGCAGGCAGGCGAGCACGGTCGCGAAGGCAGCGCGCATGAGCAGCCACGGTAGCGGGGTTCTACGCTGCACGCGTGGTGCGAAAAGACGGCAGGAACGACGACCAGCTCCGCGACGTGCAGATCACGCGGGGATTCCAGCAGTGGCCCGCCGGCTCGGTGCTCATCGAGTTCGGCAACACGAAGGTGCTCTGCGCGGCCAGCGTCAGCGAGGGCGTGCCCCGGTGGCGCGCCGGATCGGGCCTGGGCTGGGTGACGGCCGAGTACGCGATGCTCCCCTCGGCCACGCACGACCGCAGCGACCGCGAATCGGTGAAGGGCCGCATCGGCGGCCGCACCCACGAGATCAGCCGGCTCATCGGCCGTTCACTGCGGGCCTGCATCGATCTGTCGGCGCTCGGCGAGAACACGATCCAGCTCGACTGCGACGTGATCCAGGCCGACGGCGGCACCCGGACGGCCGCGATCACCGGTGGGTACGTGGCGCTGGCCGACGCGGTCACCTGGCTGGCCGCGGCCGGCCGGCTGGCCGATCCGCAACCGCTGTCGGCGATGGTGTCCGCGGTCAGCGTCGGCGTGGTGGACGGGCGCGTGCGCGTGGACCTGCCGTACGAGGAGGACTCGCGGGCCGAGGTCGACATGAACGTGGTCTGCACCGATGCCGGCACCCTCATCGAGGTGCAGGGCACCGGCGAGGGCGCCACCTTCACCCGCTCTACTTTGGACAAGATGCTGGACCTCGCGCAGGCCGGCTGCGCGGAGCTCACCCGGTTGCAGCAGGCCGCGCTGGCGCAGCCCTACCCGCACGAGCTGCCCGAGCCGGCCACCGGCAAGAAGAAGGGCGTGAAGTGAGCCGCGTCCTGCTGGCCACGCGCAACGCCAAGAAGCTCGGTGAACTGCGGCGCATCCTCGCGGCCGAAGGCATCGACGGGCTCGAGGTCGTGGGCCTGTCCGACGTGCCGGAGTTCCCCGAGGCGCCGGAGACCGGCGCGACGTTCGAGGAGAACGCACTCGCCAAGGCGCGGGACGCGGTGGCCGCCACGTCGTTGCCCGCGGTGGCGGACGACTCGGGCCTGACGGTCGACGCGCTGAACGGCATGCCCGGCGTGCTCTCCGCCCGCTGGTCCGGCCGGCACGGCGACGACCAGGCCAACCTCGACCTGGTGCTGGCGCAGCTCACCGACACGCCGGACGAGCGGCGCGGCGCGGCTTTCGTGTGCGCGGCCGCACTGGTGCTGCCGGACGGCACCGAGACCGTCGTGCGCGGTGAGTGGCGCGGTGCCCTGCTCCGGGAAGCCCGCGGCAGCAACGGGTTCGGCTACGACCCGGTCTTCCGGCCGGAGGGGGAGAACCGCACCTCGGCGGAGATGGCACCGGCCGAAAAGGACGCTGCCTCGCACCGCGGACGGGCGCTGCGGGCGCTGCTGCCCGCGCTGCGGGAGCTGGCCGGACAATGAGAAGTGGAGACCCGGGAGCCGCCCGTGCGGACGGCTCCCGGGAGCTTCAGGCCGCAGCCGGGAGAGCGGCGGACACGAGCCGGAACGAGACGGTCTGCCCGGGCCGCGCCTGGGCCATCACCGGCAGGTCGTCGGTCAGCACGACGCCGATCACCGGATAGCCACCGGTCACCGGGTGGTCGGCGAGGAACACCAGCGGCAGCCCCGACGGCGGCACCTGGATCGCGCCCGGCACCATGCCCTCGCTGAGCAGCTCGCCCTCCCGCGCGCGCTCCAGCACCGGACCGGTCAGCCGCACGCCGACGCGGTTGCTCTCGGAGGTGACCTCGTAGGTCGCGGTGGCGAAGGTCCGCAGCGCCTCCGCGGTGAACCAGTCGTCCCGCGGACCGGGCATCACGCGCACCGTCAGCCCGAACCCGGCCGGATCGGGCACGGGCGCGACCTCCACCGACGGCAGCGGACCGCATTCGTCGCGCCCGACCGGCAGGACGTCGCCCTCGCTCAGCGCGGCCGGCCCCAGCCCGGCCAGCAGGTCGGTCGACCGGGACTCCAGCACCTTGTCCACGCCGATCCCGCCGCGCACCGCCAGGTAGGTGCGCAGGCCGGAGGTCGGCGCACCGAGCACCAGTTCCTCGCCCGGCCACACGGTGAACGGCGCGTTCATCGCCTCGCCACGGCGGCCGCGTCGGACCGGGCACGGCGCGCCGGTCACCACGACCCGCGCCACCTGCCGGAACCGCAGCACCAGGCCGCCGAACGTGGTCTCCAGGACGGCGGCGCCGTCGAGGTTGCCCACGAGCCGGTTCGCCAGCGCCGCCGACCGCCGGTCAGCGGCCCCGGACCGGCCGACCCCCAGGGCGGCCAGTCCGGGACGCCCCAGGTCCTGCACCGTGGTCAACGGCCCGGGCCGCACCACCTCGATCATCGAACCTCCCGGAAGCGAATGCGGGTACCCGGCCGCAGCAGGGCCGGCGGACGACGGGCCGGGTCCCACAGCGGGATGTCGGTCCGGCCGACCAGCTGCCAGCCGCCCGGGGACGACCGCGGGTAGATGCCGGTGAACTCACCGGCGATGGCGACCGCACCCGCGGGCACGTGCGTCCGCGGCGTGGCCCGCCGCGGCAGGTGCAGCTTCGGGTGCAACCCGGTCAGGTACCCGAAACCGGGAGCGAAGCCGCCGAACGCCACCGTGTACTCGGCGGCGGTGTGCATCTCGACGACACCGTCCGGGCCGAGGCCGGTGTGCTTGCCGACCTCGGCCAGGTCCGCGCCGTCGTAGTGCACCGGGATCTCCACCAGCTCGCCGCGCATCTCCTGGGCGGGCACCGGTTCGGTGCCCGCCAGCAGCTCCGCCAGCTCGCCGGCGCCGATGATCGCCGGGTCGAAGCGCACCAGCAGCGTGCGCGCCGCCGGCACCAGTTCCGTCACGCCGTCGGGCCGGGGGTCGGACAGCGCGGAGTACAGCCCGAGCACCGCGTCGATCCCGCCGTCGCCGACGTCCACGAGCAGCGCCTGGTCCCCGCATCGCCGGATGTTCATGCGAAACTCCGCACCTCGACCCCGGCCGACACCAGCGCGGTACGGGCCGCGGTGGCCAGCGCCACCGCGCCCGGGGTGTCGCTGTGCACGCACAGCGAACCCGCCTGGAGGGGGATGACCGTGCCGTCCACGGCCACCACCTCGCCGTCCCGCACCAGCCGGACGCATCGCCGCGCGACCTCGTCCGGGTCGGTCAGCACCGCCCCCGGCTCGCGCCGGGGGAGGAGCCGCCCGTCGGGCGAGTACCCGCGGTCGGCGAACGCCTCCGCGATCGTGGTCAGCCCGATCTCGGCGGCCCGCGCCAGCCACCGGGATCCGGGCTGCCCGAGCACCGGCAGCGTCGGGTCGTACTGCCACACCGCCTCGGCCACCGCGCCCGCCTGCTTCTCGTGCGTGGCGATGGCGTTGTACAGCGCGCCGTGCGGCTTGACGTAGGCGATCTCGCCGCCCGACGCGCCGGCCAGCGCGTCGAGCGCACCCAGCTGGTAGAGGATCTCGTCGATCAGTTCGACGGGGTCCACGTCGAGGAACCGGCGGCCGAACCCGGCCAGGTCCCGGTACCCGACGTGGGCGCCGATGGTGACCCCGCGCTGCACCGCCGCCTCGCACACGTGCCGCATGGTCGAGGGGTCACCGGCGTGGAAGCCACAGGCCACGTTGGCGCCGGTCACGACGTCCAGCAGCGCCTCGTCATCGGCGATCCGCCAGGCGCCGAACCCTTCGCCCACGTCGCAGTTCAGATCGATGGTGGCGGTGGTCGCGGGGGCGCTCATCGTGCGACTTCCGCCGTCGGAGCCGGGATCGCGACGGTCTCCACGGGCGCCTTGCGGGCGAGCGTGACACCGATGCCGGTCAGCACCGCGGTCACCACGACGTACAGCGCCACCGCGACCCAGGAGTGGTAGCTGGCGATCAGTGCGGTGAAGATCAGCGGGGCGACCGCACCGCCGACCACACTGGCCAGGGTGTAGGCCAGCGAGCTGCCGGTGTAGCGCAGGCGCTCGGAGAACTGCTCGGTGATCAGCGCCGCCTGCGGGCCGTAGAGCAGGGCGTGGATCGCGAGCGCCACGACCATGCCGACGGCGATGGCCAGGTAGGACTTGGTGCCGGCCAGCGGGAAGAACAGGAACGGCCAGACCGCCGCGGCGATCGTGCCCACCATGTACATCGTGCGGCGGTTGAACCGGTCGGACAGCGCGCCGGCGGCCGGCATCAGGAACAGCTGGAACGCCGAACCGATCATCACCGCGGTCAGGCCCTGGCTGCGGGTCATGTGCAGCTCGCTGGTCATGTAGGTGAGGACGAAGACCGTGAACAGCGAGTAGAGCACGTCCGGGCAGATGCGGACCAGGATGCCGGCGATCAGCGCCCGCGGCTCCTGCGTGAAGACCTCCCGGAGCGGGGCCTTCGGCTTCTCGCCGCTCTCGGCGATCTTCTTGAAGACCGGGGTCTCCTCGAGCTTCATCCGCAGCCACAGGCCGAACAGCACCAGGACACCGGACAGCAGGAACGCCACGCGCCAGCCCCAGGACTCGAAGGCGGCAGTGCTCAGCAGCGCGGTCAGCAGGGCGATCACACCGTTGGCCAGCAGGTTGCCCGCCGGCGGGCCGATCTGCGCGGCCGAGGCCCAGAAGCCGCGCTTCTTCGGGTCGCCGAACTCGCTGGAGAGCAGCACGGCGCCACCCCACTCACCACCGACACCGACACCCTGCGCGAAGCGCAGCAGCACCAGCAGCACGGCGGCCCAGCCGCCGACCGAGGCGTGGGTCGGCAGGGCGCCGATGAGGAACGTGGCGATACCCGTCAGCAGCAGGGTGAACACGAGCACCTGCTTGCGGCCCAGCTTGTCGCCGAGCCGCCCGAAGACGAACCCACCGAGCGGGCGGGCCAGGTAGCCGACCGCGTAGGTGGAGAACGCCGCCATGGTGCCGGCGAGCGCGTCCCCCGAGGGGAAGAACAGCTTGCCGAACAGGGTCGCGGCCGCCACGGAGTAGGCCGCGAAGTCGTAGTACTCGAGGGTGGTGCCGGACAAGCTCGCCACGAACGCGCGGCGCAGGGAGCGCTTGTCCGTGGTCTCAGTTGAAGCGGTCATCACGATGTCCATCCATCGAAGGGAGTGAGGTAGGTCATGAAGTTAGGGATTGTTGAACGATCCGTCAATACTTTCGAGGAACATGCTCCGGGCTTCGAAGCATCCGGATAGACTTTTCGTAGAACAAGTCGCAGGTTGGACTGTCCTTCGAGGGATGGTTAAGTTTCCGTTACACGGTCCGACCCTGAAAAACCGGAGGCCTCGAGTGACCACCGACGCGGAGTCCATGGGCTCGATGCTCAGCACCGGGCTCGAAGCGGACCGCCTGCTGCTCGGGCGCACCAGCACCGCCGAACGCCTGGCGGACATCCTGCGTACGCGCATCACGGAGGGCTACTTCGAGCCTGGCAGCCGGCTGTCCGAGGAGGCGATCGGCGGGGCGCTGGGCGTCTCCCGCAACACCCTGCGCGAGGCGTTCCGGCTGCTCACACACGAGAAGCTGCTGGTCCACGAGCTGAACCGGGGCGTGTTCGTGCGCCGCCTGTCGGTCGAGGACGTGATCGACCTGTACAAGGTGCGCAAGCTCGTCGAGTGCGCGGTGCTGCGGGAGATCGACAGCCCGCCGGGGGACAAGCTGCGGGCGGTGGAGGCCGCGGTGGCCGACGGTGAGGACGCGAAGAAGCGCCAGGCCTGGCGTGAGCTGGGCACCGCCAACATCCACTTCCACCAGGCGCTGATCACGCTTGCCGGCAGCCCCCGGGTCGACGAGCTGGTGCGCGGGCTGCTCGCCGAGCTGCGGCTGGTCTTCCACGTGATGGCCGACCCGCAGCCGTTCCACGAGCCGTACCTGGAGCGCAACCGGGAGATCCTGGACCGGCTGCACGCCGGTGACGGCGCCGCCGCGGAGCGCCTGCTCGCCGCCTACCTGGACGACGCGGAGAACCAGCTGGTCGCCGCTTACCGCACGGGGATGTAGCGCCAGCCAACCCACCGCCCCCCGCGGCGAACACGCCGCGCGTCGGCGTGTTTGCTGGTCCGGGTGGGGTGTTGGCCGATGTGGCTCAGCCGGCGATCTGCAGGTCCTTGAGCAGCTTCGCCACGTGGCCGGTCGCGCGGACGTTGTACATCGCCTTGACGATCGTGCCCTCGGGGTCGATCACGAAGGTCGACCGGATGACGCCCTGGACGATGCGGCCGTAGTTCTTCTTCTCGCCGAAGGCACCCCACTGGGTGAGCACGGTCTTGTCCGGATCGGACAGCAGCGGGAACGTCAGCCCCTCGGCCTCGGCGAACTTCGCGAGCTTCTCCGTCTTGTCCGGGGAGATGCCGAGCACCTGGTAGCCGGCGCCGTCGAGCTCGGCGAGGTTGTCCCGGAAGTCGCACGCCTGCTTGGTGCACCCGGGCGTGCCCGCCGCGGGGTAGAAGTAGACGACGACGTGGCTGCCACGGAAGTCGGACAGCGACACCTGCTTGCCCGTGCTGTCGGGGAGGGTGAAGTCGGGGGCCTTCTCACCGGCGGTGAGCCGCTGCGGGTCAGTCATGGCCCGAGCGTACTCAGGCGCGCCCGCAGTACACCGCGATGACCGGGCTGGTCGCGGTGGGCCGCAGGGTCAGCTTCATCTCGGCCGTCTGCGGTGGCGCGGTGAACGCGAGGTTCACCCGCACGTCGCGCCCGGGCTGCACGTCCTTGCCTGCCTCCACGATCCCGCTGTAGCCCTGGGTGGAGTCCACGACCTGTTTGGACGGGACGCTCCCGACCGTCGCGGACACGCTCAGGCCGGACAGCCGGTACGGCTGGGCGCCCTCGTTGCGGATGATGATCTCGAACGCGACGGCGCGATCGCTGTGCGGGTACGCGCTGTCGCTGGGTTTGAACGGCTTGGGCGCGGACACCGATACGGCGATCCCGTCGGCGAACCGGAACTGGCCGCCGAAATCGAGCGTGCGCAGCGCGGGCAGGGCCTGCTGTGCCGCGATGTCCCCACCGGTGCTCGTCGACCCGCTCCCGACCTGCGCGGGTGCACCGCACGCGGTCACCGCCACCAGGACGAGAGCGGCCATCGCGTGCCTCGGGGTGCGCACAGGGGCCACTTCCTCACGTCTTCAGCTGCCGCCCGACTGGTCCGAACGGGGTAGGTATTTCCGCCGGGCGCGCTCCACTTTGTCGGTCTTCCCATGCACGTGCGAGTCACCGCACGGGGTTGACGCGGACCTGGTGTCGGGCTGTGGCCGATCCGTGATCGGAGCGGCACCGATGGTGATCGCGCTCTCACGCCCCGGATCAGACCGCGAGTGCGAGGAAGAGGATGAAGGTGCCGCACCCGACCAGCCAGGCCACGATCAACCAGCCGAAATCGCGCCACGGGTCGACCGTGTGGTTGTCCTCGCCCGGGACGTAGACGCCGCGCTGCTCGAACCAGTCGGCGACGCGGCTCACCCACGAAAGAGGGTTGCGGCCCACCACGCTCGTCACCTCCGCCATCCCCGCGATCAGGCTCACAGTATCGGGTCGGCTATCGGGTCGGCTCCGCGATCGACTTGTCACGATCCGTACGACATTTGGCCTATCGGATGTGACCTCGCACACGATAGAAGGCAACGAACTGATAACAACGGTAATTATGTCGCGGGCAGTAGCGGAAGTGGAGAGGTTCAGCGTGACGAGCGACGGCACAGACACTCGACGGAGTGCCAAGACGCGACAGGTCAGTGTCGCAGAGTTGCTGCGCCGGGAGGGCGTCACACAGGAGTTCACCGCCGTCAAGCTGCCGAAGGATCCCGAGCCGCAGCCGGACGACTCCGGCATCACCCCGGAGGTGGCTGAGGCGCCGACCGTGCGCATCCCCGCGGCGAGCATCCTGCGGCGCGAGAGCGAGCCGGGCAGCCGGTGGGACAAGCGCAAGGCCGGCCGGATCGGCGCGCTCGCCGCGGGTGTGGCCGCGCTGGCCGGCGTCGCGGTGACCACGCTGACCACCGGGCAGCTGCACGACACGGCCGCGCCGGGCGGCGTGGGCGGCGGCAGCTTGGACACCAGCACCGGGAACGCGTCGGCGAGCACGAGCACGAGCACCATCGCGGCGCCGCAGCAGCAGCTGCTGGCCAGTAGCACGCCGACGCCGGTGAGCCCGGACCTGCCGCCGCCCGGCAGCGCGTCGTCGCAGTCGGCGGCCACTCGGCCCGGCGGGACCAGCAGCACGAGCAGCCACGCGCGGACGGACCTGTCGTCCACCCCCAGTGGCTCGGCCGCCGCGCCCGCCTCGACGTCGACGCAGCCCGCCGCTCCCGCGGCCGGTACCGCTACCGGCAGGAGCAACCCCCCGGCGGCGACGACCACGACCACCACGGCGCAGAGCACCACTGCGCAGAGCACGACGACCCAGCCGAGTTCGCCGCAGCCGTCCAGCTCGTCCTCGCGAACCCCGACCACGACGACCACGAAGCACGACGACGGCCTGCTGGGTGTCGTCGGTGGCCTGGTGGGCGGGCTCCTCGGCGGCTGACGCCGGACCTCGTACCGACGGCCACCTCGCGCTCGCCGCGAGGTGGCCGTCGCCGATCAGCGGGGCAGGCGCCGCCAGACCGCCCGCGGCAGCAGCCGCATCAGGAAGAACACCGGGCGCAACACGGGCGGTACCCACACTTCCCCACGCCCGCGGTGCAGGGCACGGACCGTCGCCGCGGCCACCTGCTCCGGTGTGCTGGCGAACGGGGCTGCCGACATGCCCTCGGTCATCCGGCCGATGACGAAACCGGGCCGCACCAGCAGCAGCCGCACGCCGCTGCCGTGCAGCGCGTCGGCGAGGCCGCTCGCGAAGCCGTCCAGCCCGGCCTTCGCCGAGCCGTACACGTAGTTCGCCCGCCGCACCCGCACGCCGGCCACCGAGGAGAACACCACGAGCCGGCCGTGGCCCTGCGCGCGCAACAGGTTCGCCAGCTCGGTCAGGATGCTCACGTGCGCCACGTAGTCCGTGTGGATCACGGCCATCGCGTGCGCGGCGTCGCGTTCGGCCCGCTCCTGGTCGCCCAGGACGCCGAACGCGACCACCACGGTCGCCAGTGGACCGTGTTCGGCCACGACCCTGTCCAGCACCGCGCGGTGCCGGGCCACGTCGTCGGCGTCGAACTCGACCCGCGCCACGTCCGACGCGCCGGCCCGGCGCAGCGACGCCTCCTCGTCATCGAGGTCGCCGCAGCGCCGGGCCGCGAGCACGAACTTTCCTCCGCCGCCCGCGAGTTTCCGCGCCACGGCGAGGCCGATCTCACTGCGCCCGCCGAGCACCAGCACTGTTCCGCTCACGCCCGGCAGTCTGCCCGACGATCAGTGCGTGGTGTGCCCCGGTCGGCGCGCCCGCCACCGCGAGGTGCGGTGCCGGCCGGGTTCGTCCGCGCCGGTCTGCTGCGGCACCGGACGGGTCGGGACGTCCGCGTTGCCCGGCACGTCGTTCCCGGTCACCACCGGCTGCTGCATCCCGGCGCCCGTCGTACCGGTGTCCGTGGACTCCATCTGCGCCCGCTTGCGCGCCGGCATGATCGCGATGATCAGGCCCAGGACGGCGGTCACCAGGTGCAGCCAGTTGTCGGCCCCGTTCAGGTTGAGCGGGTTGCCGAGGCCGGACACGGGGTTCGACGAGATCACCCCGGTGACCATCAGGCCCCAGATGCCGATCAGCCCGTACCCGATGAACAGGATCCAGCCGAAGGTGCGGGCCGAGGGTGAGCTCGCGGCGAACACCAGGCCGAGCACACCGATCACCGTGTGGACCAGGTTGTGCAAGGGGTTGATCATGAAGCCCAGGAGCATCTGGTGCTGGTTGCCGGTGAAGCTGCCGAGCCCGGTCCGCACGAACCCGACGATCCCCACGGCGAGGTAGACCAGGCCGACGAGCGCGGCCAGTCCCTGGGCCGGCTGGAAGCCGGCGGCCCGCACGCGGGTGTGTTCGGTACGAGACATGGCGCCTGTCCCCTTCGTCCGACGTCACCACGGTTGCGTGATGTGCCCGCTGGACTACCCCCGGCGTGGAGTGGGCAAACTCACCTCACGAGCCGTCCGAGCAGGGCGGATGCGACCGCGATGGCGACCGAGGCGGACCCGGTGAGCACCGCGAAGTCCACCCAGAGGTGGTGCGGGGTGCCGATGAGCAGGCCGCGCAGGGCGTCCACCTCGTAACTGAGCGGGTTCACGCGGCTGAGTACACGCAGCCAATCCGGCATCAGGTCCACCGGATAGAGCGCATTGGAGCCGAAGAACAACGGCATCGTGATCGCCTGCCCGATGCCCATCAGCCGTTCGCGGGACAGCACGAGCCCGGCGATGACGATCGACAGGCAGCAGAAGAACGCCGAACCGAGCACCACGGCGAGCGCGGCGCCGATCAGTTTCAGCGGGTTGGCGGTCAGGCCGACACCCAGGATCGCGGCGAGGACGAGCACGATCACCGCCTGCACGAACGCCCGCACCCCGGCCGCGAACGCCTTGCCGGTGACCAGCGCGGCGCGCGGTGTCGGCGTGACCAGCAGCTTGCCCAGCACGCCCGCGTCGCGTTCCCAGATGATCTGGATCCCGTAGAAGATCGCGATGAACAACGCGGACTGCGCGAGGATCCCGGGTGCGAGGAAGTCCAGGTAGGGCGTGTCCCCGGTCGGGATGGCGCGCAGCCGGGTGAAGGTCTCGCCGAAGATCAGCAGCCACAGCGCCGGCTGGATCGCGCGGGTGACGAGTTCGGAGCGGTCGCGGCGCAGCTTCTGCAGCTCCACCAGGCACATCGTGCCCACGCGGGACAGCAGGCGGCGGACCGGATCGGGTTCAGCCCAGGCGGCGGGCGGTGCGTCGAGCGGCGCGGACACCTCGCATCCCTCCCTTGTCGGTGTCGTCGAACGCGTCACCGGTGACCGCCCGGAAGACGTCGTCCAAAGTGGACCCCGGCCCCAGCTGCGCCCGCAGGTCGGCGGGGCTGCCCAGGGCGCGGACTCGGCCGCGGTGCATGAGCGCGACCTGCTCGCAGTACTGCTCGGCCTCCTCCATGTAGTGCGTGGTGACCAGGACCGTCATCCCGGTCTCGGCGCGAACCTGGCCGATGCGCTCCCACACACCGCTGCGGGCCACCGGGTCGAGCCCGATGGTCGGCTCGTCCAGGATGAGCAGCCGCGGCGAGCTGACCAGCGCCTGCGCGAGTTCGAGGCGGCGGATCATCCCACCGGAGTACGTCGCGGCCGTGCGGTCGGCGTCGTCGAGCAGGCCCACGGCGCCGAGCGCGGTGCCGACCTGTTCCGCGCGCTCACGCCGGGGGACGTCGAACAGGCGCGCGAACAACGACACGTTCTCCCGGCCGCTGAGCGAGCCGTCGGCGGAGAGTTGTTGCGGGACATAGCCGATCAAGCGCCGCACGGCCATCTTCCGGCGCGTGACGTCGAGCCCGAAGACCTCGACCGTGCCGGTCCGGACCGGCAGCAGGGTGGTGATCATCCGGATCGTCGTGGTCTTGCCGGCGCCGTTGGGGCCGAGCAGCCCGAACACCTGACCGGCCGGAATCTCCAGGTCGACGCCGTCGACGGCGACGGTGTCGCCGAAGGCGTGCCGGAGGCCGGCGCAGCGCACGGCGGGTGTGGTCATCTCTCCTCCTGGAGTGCGTCGATCAGCCGGCCGAGCGCGGGGAGTGCGGCCTCGATCGCGTCGCGGTCCGCGGCCGGCAGGGTGGCGACCGCCGAGGCGACGAACTCGGTGCGCGTGCGGCGCCAGCTCGCCAGCCTCGTCCGGGCCGCGCCGGTGAGCTCGAGGCGGGCCGCGCGCCGGTCGGCGGGGTCGGCGCGCCGCTCCAGCAGGCCGGCGTCGACGAGCTGGTTGACCAGCGTGCTCACCGAGTTGCCGGCCAGGTGCAACGCCCGCGCGGCCGCGGCGACGCCGATACCGGGGTGGCTCTCGACCACGCGGAGCAATTCGACCTGCCCGGCGCGCAGCGGAGCGTGCGGCAGGGTTTCCCGCACCCGGCGCCGCACCACCCGCCGCAGTCCGGCGGTGGTCGTCATGAGGTTCTCGGCCAGGTCTCGCACGCCTTCACGATAGCTCTGTCTAGGAGCTATTAGCAATGCTCATCATATTACTGGCCGGCCGGAAGTGGCCGGACGGCCGCGAAGTCGCCGCCGCGTGATCGGAAACCTTGGTAAGCATGAACGGTGGCGAAGAGCGCAGAGGAGAAGAAGCGGGCGGCGGACGCGTTCCACCGGCTGATCAACCCGGTGACCAGGCGCATGCCCGGGCAGGTGGTGCTCGAGACGATCGGGCGCCGCACCGGCGTGCCCCGCCAGACCCCGGTCGGCGGGAAGGTCACCGGAGACTCGTTCTGGTTTGTGGCGGGCGACGGCAGGCACGCGGCCTACGTCCGCAACATCGAGGCGAACCCCAAGGTGCGGGTGCGGCTGGGCCGGACCTGGCGCGCCGGCACGGCCCACCTGCTGCCGGACGACGACCCGGACGAGCGGCTGAGGAAACTGCCGTCGTTCAACAGCTGGGTCGTGCGCCGCCTGGGGATCGCGCCGCTGACCGTGCGGGTCGACCTGGACTAGCGCGCGTGGCGAGACCGCGCGTCCCATGATCGACTTGTCGACATCGCTCGGGCTACTGTGGACGGAAAGCACCCGTCCGGGTCCGGCGGCGCGCTCGCTAAAGTCCTGTGGGTGAGTACCGGAATCTCCACCTTGGCGAGTCAGTGCCGCGCGCTCTCCCGCACCAGGGCGCTGGCGAGCTGGGTCGGCGACGGGAGACCCGTTACGCCCAACGGAGTTCTGCGCCCCGCCGACGTGCCCTCGGTCGCCGGGGTGCTGGGCGTCGAGGTGGGCGAGAAGGTCCGGTCCGCCGCGGATGTCGTCACGATCCACCGCCCGTGGGTGGCCGCGGAAGGCGCCGGGCTGATCGAGGTCGGCGTCGAGGAGGCGGTCGCACGGCCCGCACACGACGATCCGGCGCAGTTGTGGCTCAAGGGCCTGGACGCGGTGCTGCGCGCGGAGTCGGCCGACCCGCGGCGCCGGGGCGCGTTCGCGTTGTGCCGCGCGGTGCTCACGGCGCTGGCCAACGGGCCGCTGCTCGACGATCTGGTGTTCTCGGTGCACCGGCTGCTCAAGGGCAGCGAGGACGCCCACGCGGCCGCGGCGAGTTTCGGCGGCACCGGGCCGTTCCCGCTGGACGCGGCGCTCGACGTGCTCACCGAGTTCGGCGCCCTCGACGGGGACCGGAAGGTCACGCCGCTGGGCCAGTGGGCGCTGGAGGAGTGGGCGGCGCGGGAACCGCGCCCGGTCACGCCCGATCTGCCGGCCGGACAGCTGCTGAACCGTCTCGCGCCGCTGCCCGCCGACGAGGCGTGGCACCAGGCGCTGCGCTGGTTCGAGGGCCGGCGGCCGGTGGATGGTGCGGCGCAACTGCTTTACGCCGCCGAATTCGCCTCGCCCGTCGAACGCGTCGCGGCCGTCGAGGTGGCCGCCGGCTTCGGTGACGAGGTGCTGCCGGCGTGGCACAGCGCCCTGAGCTACCGCAACGTGCGGCCGCACGCCGCCGCGATGCTGGCGATGTGGGACGACGGTCCCGGGCTGACCGGAGCGGAGCGGCGGCGCATGGTCACCGAGTACGCCTTGTCCGCGCGGGAGCGCAGCGGGGTCGAGGAGGCGTACCACTACGTCCGCGACCGGGGCGGGCTGGACGCGCTGGAGCCCGAAGCCACGGCGTTGCGGCGCGAGCTCGCCGCCTTCGCCGCCTCGGTGCGGCTCAGCGTGTACCAGCTGAAGATCACGGTGACGGGCCGCAAGCCACCGCGGTGGTGGCGGCTGCTGATCCCGGCGAGCGTGACGCTCGGCGTGCTGGCCGAAGCGCTCGACGCGGCCGGCGAGGAGCACCTCTTCGAAGCCGACGGTGTGCGGTACGCGGACCCGTTCTTCGGCCTCGGCGAGGACAGGGACTCCCACGACGTCCGGCTGTCGCACGTGCTGGTGCGGCCGGGCACGAGCCTGCGGTTCGTCCTCGGCGGCGCCGAACACGTGGTGACCTGCGAGAAGATCCTCGACCCGGATCCGAACGCGGACTACCCGCGCTGCACGAGCGTGGCCAAGGGCGCGGAAAGCGTTTCCTCGCGCAACCGCCGCCTCGCCGCGGTGCGCATCCCGCACCCCGCCCAGCCCTAGCGGCGACTCGCCCGTCCGGCCGCCGGGACCTCAGCCGCGGGCCAGACGCTCCAGGATGAACGCGCGCAGCCCGTCCAGGTCGGTGTCCACCGCGACTTCGATCCGGCCCGGCACCACACCGCCCTCCGCGTCCGCACGCAGCGCCTGCCGCCGCCGGTCGACCAGCGTCGCGCCGCGCGCCGGGCCCAGCGAGCACTCCACCTCCACCGGATAGCTCTCGGTGCGCAGGATGCCGGGCCGGATCGCCTCGGCGACCGCGACCGCGTCGTGCAGCACGATCCCGTCCCACCCGAGGGCTGTGCGGTAGTGCGCCAGGTAGTCCGGGGTCAGGGCCGCCAGCGCGGCACCGACCGGGCCGGACGCGGCGAGCTCGCCCAGCCACGCGCTGTCCACCGCGCACCGGTACGTCAGGTCCATCGGCACCAGCACGCACGGCACGGTCTCCTCGACCAGCACCCGCCGCGCCGCCTCCGGGTCGCTCCAGATGTTGAACTCCGCCGCACCGGTCGAGTTGCCACCGGCCAGGCCGCCACCCATGATCACGATCCGGCCGATCTTCTCCCGCACCTGCGGGTGTGCGGCCAGCAGCAGCGCGATGTTCGTCAACGGGCCGATCGGCGCGATCGTCACCGGCTCCTCGGCGGCCTCGAGCAGCGACACCAGCAGGCGGACCGCGCCGCCCGGCTCCAGCGCCCGGTGCGGCTCGGGCAGCGCCGCCGAGCGCCCGGACAGCCCGTCCGGCCCGTGCACGTGACTGGCGCGCCGCAGCTGCGCGTGCACCAGCGGGCGCGCGGCACCGGCGGCCACCGGCACGTCGGCACGCCCGCACAACGCCAGCACCCGGCGGGCGTTGAGCGTGGTCGCCTCGAGCGGGACGTTGCCGAACACGGTGGTGATACCCAGCAGTTCCACGTCCTCGCTCAGCGCCGCCATGGCGATCGCGAAGGCGTCGTCCACGCCCGGGTCCGTATCGATGATCAACGGGAGCGGCATACTGTCAACCTATGACATCGATGTGGGGATCGCCGGTGCTGTCCCGGGTGCAGGCCTGGCGCCGCGCCCGGCGCGATCCGCGACAGGCGAGGTTCCTGACCGCCGAGTCCCTGCGCTGGGTCCTCCGCAACCGGGCCTACACGCCCTGGTACCTCGTGCGGTACTGGCGGCTGCTCAAGTTCCGGCTCGCCAACCCGCACATCATCCTGCGCGGCATGGTCTTCCTCGGCAAGGACGTGGAGATCCACTGCCGGCCCGGATACGGCCGCCTGGAGATCGGCCGCTGGGTGCACATCGGCGACGGCAACGCCATCCGCTGCCACGAAGGTTCGTTGCGGATCGGCGACAAGGCGGTCTTCGGGCGGCAGAACGTCATCAACTGCTACCTCGACATCGAACTCGGCGCCGCGACACTGGTGGCCGACTGGGTCTACATCTGTGACTTCGACCACGTCACAGCGGACATCAACCTGCCGATCAAGGACCAGGGCATCGTGAAGACCCCGGTCCGGATCGGACCGGACACCTGGATCGGCACCAAGGTGTCGGTCCTCCGCGGAACCCGTGTCGGCCGCGGTTGCGTGCTCGGCGCCCACGCGGTCGTGCGCGGCGACATCCCGGACTACGCCATCGCGGTCGGCTCCCCGGCCCGGGTGGTGCGGGACCGGCGGGCCGACTACGAGGCCGACGCCGCCCGCCGCGAGGCCGTCGCGGACATGGCCCGCAAGGCGAGCAAGGCGCTGCAGAAAACGCTGGAACAGCACTAGCGCGCAGCCGCGGTCGGCCAAGCCGCCGCCGGGAGCGGCGAACACGCCGGTAGGTGCGCGTGTTTGCCGTTGGTCGCGCCGTGTTCGCCGCTCGTGGCGCCGTGTTTGCCGGAGTGTTGGCCGGCTCAGCCGGTGGCCAGCGCGCTGAGCGCCTTCCGCGCCTGCTCGCGGACGGCGTCGTCGTGGACGAGACCGTCCACGCCGACCGCGTTCCGCGGGACGGGGATGTGCACGCATGCGTCCTCGACGATCCGCGTGCTCAGGTAGCCGAGCACGGTCCGCAATGACGCGTGCGCCCCGGCGGCTCCGGTGATCGAGGACGACACGTTGATCCATGCCACCGGCTTGCCGTCCATCGCCTCGGAGCCGACCGCCCAGTCCAGGAGGTTCTTGAAGGACCCGGGCAGTGCACCCGCGTACTCCGGGGTGCACAGCAGCACCGCGTCCGCTTCCGTCAGCTGTCCGCGCAGGTCGGCAACGGCCGCCGGCAACGGGTCCCGGTCGTCGTCCGGATCGAAGTGCGGCAGCGACCGCAGACCCTCGTAGATGTCGACCGCAGCGCCTTCGGGCACGACGGCTCGCGCGGTGGCGAGCATCGCCGAATTGGTCGAGCCCGCCCGCGTGCTCCCGCTGATCGCAAGGATCCGAAAGATCTTCGTCATGTCGCTACGTCAGCCCTTGGGCACCGCCGGGTACGGAACGAAGGTGCTGGTGTTCTCGTCGACCGTGAGCTGTTTGCCGATCGTCGGGAACGCGCGCTGCGGGCAGGCCGGGCGTTCGCACACCTTGCAGCCCATGCCGATCGGGGTGGCGGCCGCCCTGGCGTCCAGGTCCAGGCCCGTCGAGTAGATCAGCCGGCCGGCGTGGCGGAGTTCGCAGCCGAGCCCGACGCTGAACATCTTGCCCGGGCTGCCGTACCCGCCGATGTTGCGGGACACCGTCCGCGCGATCCAGAAGTAGCTCTTGCCGTCCGGCAGCGTCGCGATCTGGGTGAGGATCTTGCCCGGGGAGCTGAACGCCTCGTAGACGTTCCACAGCGGGCACGACCCGCCGACGCGGGAGAAGTGGAAGCCGGCCGCCGACTGCCGCTTCGACATGTTGCCCGCACGGTCCACCCGCACGAAGGAGAACGGCACGCCGCGCCGCTTCGGCCGCTGGAGGGTGGACAGGCGGTGGCACACCGTCTCGAAGCCGACGCCGAAGTGGTCGCACAGCCGCTCGATGTCGTAGCGGAAGCTCTCCGCAGTGGACAGGAACGGCCCGTACGGCAGGATCAGTGCCCCGGCGAAGTAGTTGGCCAGCCCCACCCTGGCCAGTGACCGGGCCGCCGGGCCGGAGAACGCCCACGAGTCGGCGAGCTCGGTGATCAGGTCGTCGTACTCGAGCAGCGCGATCTGCGAAGCCATCCGGAACGCCCGCTGGCCGACGCGCAGGCTCGGGGCGAGCCGCAGGATCTTCGCGTCGGGGGAGTAGCGGTGCTGCTGCCCGGCTGCCTCGTCGATGCCCTCGCTGGTCACCTGCACGCCGTAGTGGTTGGCGAGCCGTTCCTGCAGGGTGTTGTGCACGGCTCCGCGCCGCAGGCCGATGTCCTCGGCCATGCGTTCGGCGCGTTCGTCCAGCTCGGCGACGTAGTTCTCCCGCTCGTAGAAGAAGTCGCGGACCTCCTCGTGCGGCAGGGGGGCCGCGGCGCTGCCGTGCGGTCCCAGGCCGTTCTCGGTGACCAGCGCGGCCGTGCTCTCCACCGCCGCCCGGTAGCTGCGGTGCAGCCGGACCAGGGCCTGCGCGATCGTGGGCAGGTTCTTCGCCAGCTCGTTGAGCTCACTGGTCGTCGCGTCGATGCCGATCGCCTCGTCGAGCAGGGCTTCGCGCACGTCGGCGACCAGGCGGCTGGTGTCGTTGTTGGCGAAGAACTCGGTGTCGACGCCGAACGCCTCGGTGATGCGCAGCAGCACCGGAACGGTCAAGGGACGCGAGTTGTGCTCGATCTGGTTGAGGTAGCTGGGGCTGATTTCGAGCAACCTGGCCAGGTCCGCCTGGCTCATCGACCGGCTCTCCCGCAGGTGGCGCAGCTTCGCGCCGGCGAAAGTCTTCTCCACGACAGGCCCTTTCCGAAGAGCTTTTCCAGACCGCACCGATCACGTGACCGATTCAGTCCCCGGACTTTGCGGCGGCTGCGAAACGCTGTTTCGCAACCTTCACAACATGCTACGCCAAAATTCGCAGAAATTGGCAAATTGGAGCGCTGGCGGTGTTTGCGCAGCGCATGTCATGGTCGAGACAGCAAGCGAGTCATCGCAACGTTCGCAAAGGTGGAGAACTCCCATGGCAGAGCAGCCCAACGAGTTGCAGCAGGAAGCCGCGAAGCTGGAGCAGGAGTGGGCGACCAACCCGCGGTGGAAGGGCGTCAAGCGCTCCTACAGCGCAGCCGACGTGGTGAAGCTGCGCGGTAGCGTCGTCGAGGAGCACACGCTCGCCCGCCGCGGCGCGGAGAAGCTCTGGAAGCTGCTGCACAGCGAGGACTACATCCACGCGCTCGGCGCCCTGACCGGTAACCAGGCGGTTCAGCAGGTGCGGGCCGGCCTCAAGGCCATCTACCTGTCCGGCTGGCAGGTCGCGGCCGACGCGAACCTCGCCGGGCAGACCTACCCGGACCAGAGCCTGTACCCGGCCAACTCGGTGCCCGCCGTCGTCCGCCGCATCAACAACGCGCTCGGCCGCGCCGACCAGATCAACTGGGCCGAGGGCAACAACGACATCGACTGGTATGCGCCGATCGTCGCCGACGCCGAGGCCGGCTTCGGTGGCCCGCTGAACGCGTTCGAGCTGATGAAGGGCATGATCGCCGCCGGCGCCGCGGGCGTGCACTGGGAGGACCAGCTCGCGTCCGAGAAGAAGTGCGGCCACCTCGGCGGCAAGGTGCTCATCCCGACCAAGCAGCACGAGCGCACGCTGAACGCGGCTCGCCTGGCCGCGGACGTGCTGAACGTGCCGACCCTGGTCGTCGCCCGCACCGACGCGCAGGCCGCCACGCTGATCACCAGCGACGTGGACGAGCGCGACCAGAAGTACATCACCGGTGAGCGCACCTCCGAGGGCTTCTACAAGGTCCGCAACGGCATCGAGCCGTGCATCGACCGCGGCCTGGCCTACGCCGAGTACGCCGACCTGCTGTGGATGGAGACCTCCACGCCGGACCTCGAGGTCGCCCGCCAGTACGCCGAGGCGATCAAGGCGAAGTACCCGGACCAGATGCTCGCCTACAACTGCTCGCCGTCGTTCAACTGGCGCAAGCACCTCGACGACGCGACCATCGCGAAGTTCCAGCGGGAGCTGGGCCACATGGGCTACAAGTTCCAGTTCATCACGCTGGCCGGCTTCCACGCCCTGAACTACTCGATGTTCGACCTGGCGCACGGCTACGCCCGGGAGGGCATGACCGCCTACGTCGACCTGCAGGAGCGCGAGTTCGCTTCGGAGGAGCGCGGCTACACCGCCACGAAGCACCAGCGCGAGGTCGGCACCGGCTGGTTCGACCTGGTCAGCACCGCGCTGAACCCGGAGAGCTCGACCACCGCGCTCACCGGTTCCACCGAAGAAGCCCAGTTCTAGAAAGAGTCGCGAGCGGCCAGGGTGCGCTCGCCCTGGCCGCTCGCGGCCCCTCCAGGAAGGCTTGCCATGTCTCACAGGTTCACCTCGCAGATCGAGGTCGCCGGCCCGGCCGGCGAGCGGTACGACGAGATCCTCACCCCGGCGGCGCTGGCCTTCATCGCGCAGCTGGACAACGAGTTCGCGGGACGGCGGTGCGAACTGCTCGACGAGCGGCGGCTGCGGCGGGAGAAGCTCGCCAGCGGCGAGGAGCCCCTCGACTTCCGCCCGGAGACCCGGTGGATCCGCAACGACGACTCCTGGCAGGTGGCGCCCGCGGCGCCCGGCCTGGAGGACCGCCGCGTGGAGATCACCGGCCCGACCGACCGCAAGATGACCGTGAACGCGCTGAACTCCGGCGCGAAGGTGTGGCTGGCCGACTTCGAGGACGCGACCTCGCCGACCTGGCCGAACGTCATCGGCGGGCAGCTGAACCTGTACGACGCCATCCGGCGCAACATCGACTTCACCACCGAGTCGGGCAAGCGCTACACCATCGGTGACAACCCGGCAACCATCGTGGTCCGGCCGCGGGGCTGGCACCTGGTCGAAAAGCACCTGCGCATCGACGGCCGGCCGGTCTCGGCCAGCCTCGTGGACTTCGGGCTCTACCTGTTCCACAACGCGCGCCAGCTGCTGGCGCGGGGCAGCGGGCCGTACTTCTACCTGCCCAAGCTGGAGAACCACCTGGAGGCGCGGCTGTGGAACGACGTGTTCCGCTTCGCGCAGCAGGAACTGGGCATCCCGCAGGGCACGATCAGGGCGACCGTCCTGATCGAGACGATCACCGCGGCCTTCGAGATGGACGAGATCCTCTACGAGCTGCGGGAGCACGCGGCCGGCCTGAACGCCGGGCGCTGGGACTACATCTTCAGCATCATCAAGAACTTCGGCGATGCGGGCGCGGACTTCGTCCTGCCCGACCGCGCCCAGGTGACGATGACCGCGCCGTTCATGCGTGCGTACACCGAGCTGCTGGTCCAGACCTGCCACAAGCGCGGTGCGCATGCCATCGGGGGCATGGCGGCCTTCATCCCGAGCAAGGACCCGGAGGCGAACGCGCTGGCGTTCGAGCAGGTCCGGCAGGACAAGGAGCGCGAGGCGCACGACGGGTTCGACGGCTCGTGGGTCGCGCACCCCGGCCTGGTGCCGGTCTGCCGCGAGGTCTTCGACGAGGTGCTGGGCGGGTGGCCGAACCAGCTCGGCCGGCTGCGTGAGGACGTCTCGGTGACCGCCGCGGATCTGCTGAACGTCGCTGGTGCGGGTGGCGAAGTCACCGAGAAGGGTCTGCGGTCCAACATCAACGTCGCTCTGCGCTATGTGGACTCGTGGCTCCGGGGGACGGGAGCCGCGGCGATCTTCAACCTGATGGAGGACGCGGCGACCGCGGAGATCGCGCGGGCGCAGGTGTGGCAGTGGATCCGCAACGGCACGAAGCTCGACGACGGCACCGCGGTCACCCCGGAGCTGGTGCGGTCCATGCTGGACGAGGAGCTCGCGGGGATCCGCGCCGACCTGGGTGCGGAGGCCAAACTGGACGACGCGCGGGCGATCTTCGTCGAGACGGCTCTCGGCGAGAAGCTGCCGAACTTCCTCACCACCGGTGCGTACGCGCGTTATCTGACCGATCTGGTGTAGAGGGACTCCGGTTTTCCCTCTCCTGACGGGGAAAGCCGGCTCGCGCTGGCTGTGGCCGGACAGCGCGGACACTCGGGCCCGGTAGGTATGCTCCGCCTACCGGGCCCGACTTGTGCCAGGAAATTTCTGTCTTTCGGTAGATGTGTAGAACCGGCTCGAAGCGCAATCCTGGAGTGCAGCAATGTTGATCCAGGGGTGCCGAAGGAGCTGGTCATGATCCCTGTCGTCCGCCGTTTCACCCGTTCGATGGCCGTGCTGGCGGCCGTGGTCGCCGCGTGTGCCTTCGCGCCGGCCGCACAGGCGGAGCCGGGGGTCGTGGGTGGCGCACCCGCGAACATCGCCGACTACCCGTTCATCGTGGCGCTGACCGATCCCACCGGCCTCCAGTTCTGCGGTGGCACCCTGGTCGCGCCGGACAAGGTGCTGACGGCGGCGCACTGCGCACAAGGGGAAAGCCCGTCCGCCCTGCGGGTCGTGAGCGGTCGGACGCGCCTCAGTGGACGTGACGGCACGGTGTCCACTGTGTCCCGCGTCTGGGTGCACCCGAAGTTCAGGGACGCCACGAAGGGCTACGACGTGGCCATGCTGTCCTTGACACAGCCCGCGTCCGGGCAGCCGCTGCCGATGGCCACGAAGGACGATCCCGGCTACCAGGCGGGCACGGACGCGACGATCCTGGGGTGGGGCAACACGGCGCCGATGGGCGACTCGTCGGACGTCCTGCTGAAGGCCACGGTCCCCATCACGAGCGACGATTATTGCGCGAAGGCGTACTCGCAATACGTCCCCACGGCGATGGTGTGCGCGGGGTTTCCCCAGGGTGGGGTGGACACCTGCCAGGGTGACTCCGGAGGTCCTCTGGTGGCCGGCGGACACCTCATCGGAGTCGTCTCCTGGGGTGAGGGCTGTGCCGAACCGGGGAAGCCCGGAGTCTACGCCCGCGTTGGCTCCTATCACGACGAACTGCAAGCGCAGCTGACCCCGCCGGAGGTGCTGCCTTAACCCTGCGGCGCCCAGGTCTGGACCCTGCGGCAGCCACACCAGCGCTGCCGTGGCTCCTGCCACTTCCGGTCGCACTGCCCATGGTCTCGGGGTTCTTGCGGGATTGGGTTGCGCGCGGACTGGTGGTGTCTTGCGGGTGTGCGGGCGCGGTCTCCTGCTTACTGCCCGGTCTTCCTTGCGGCAGCGTGGGAGCGGCGTCCGCCTGGCCGGTTCCGCCGGCCGCCTGGTCGGGCTGCCAGGTGGTCAGTGGGGTGGTCCAGCCGGCTTGGTCACCTCGTTCACTGGCCGAACCGGGCCGGGCTGGTTCGGTTTGTGGTCGGCCTGGCGGGGCTGGCTTGGGTAGTCGGACTGGCCGGGCAGGCTGCGGGCACCGGCGAACTGAGCGGGGCTGCTTCGGATGGTGGCCGTCACGGCCGGGGTTGCCTGGATCGGTGGCCAACCCGGCAGGGCTTTCGGTCGGTGGCGGCCGGCCCGGCCGGCCCCCACCGGATGGCTGGGCCCGGTTGGCGCTGACTCATGCACTCGCTCGGCTGGCGTTCCCCGGTGGGCGGCCGAACGCTCCGGTGGGATTGACGCCGACTGGTTGGGCCGCTCGGTCGGCCGGCTGTCCCCGATTCGGTGCAGCTACTCCGGTGGCACACCGGCGCGGGATCCGGCTGGCGCCGCGCTAGGAAGCCGTCCGCAGCAGGGTCTCCGCCGCCGTCTTGCTGCTGTCGGCCGCGGCCGGGTCGCCGGTGATTCCGGCGATCACGGTCGCGCCCTCCACCAGCGCGAAGATCTGGTCGCCCAGCGCCTCGGAACCAGCAAGTGCTCGCAGGTAGTCCCGCAGCAGATCCTTGTGCTCCCGCACCACCGCCACGACACCGGGCGCCGCTTCGCCCAGCTCGCCGAAGGAGTTGATGAACCCGCACCCCCGGAACCCGTCCTCGCTGAACCACCGCCGAAGCCAGTCGAACACCGCCGGCACCCGCTCGTCCGGCGGCCGGGCCTCCACGTACTCCGTCAGCGACTTCCGCCACCGCTCGTCCCGGCGGCGCAGGTATGCCTCGACCAGATCACCCTTCGCCGGGAAACACTGGTACAGCCGCTTCAGCGACACACCGGACGCCGCGCGGATCGCGTCCATGCCCACCGCCTGAATTCCACGCGCATAAAACAGCGCTTCCGCCGCGTCGAGCAGCTTGGTCCGTGCCTCGTCGTGGTCCATCACACCCGGTCCTTGTGTGGAGAACGTTCGTTCTCTATCGTATCGCACGAACGGAGAACGATCGTTCTCCACCTGTCGTGAGGAGCCGTCATGTCCGACCGCCCGCCGTTCCCGCCGTTCGACGAGGACACCGCCGCCCAGAAGGTCCAAGCCGCCGAGGACGCGTGGAACACGAGGGACCCGGAAAAGGTCGCGCTCGCCTACACGGTCGATTCGGTCTGGCGCAACCGTGATCAGCACGTCGTCGGCCGCGACGCCATCGTCGAGTTCCTGCGCGGCAAGTGGGAACGCGAGCTCGACTACGCGCTGCGCAAGGAGCTCTGGGGCTTCCGCGGCAACCGCATCGCCGTCCGCTTCCAGTACGAATGCCACGACGCCGCCGGCCAGTGGTGGCGGAGTTACGGCAACGAACTCTGGGAGTTCACCGACAACGGCCTGATGCGCCGCCGCGAGGCCAGCATCAACGACGTGCCCATCGCCGAGTCCGAGCGCCGCATCTTCGGTCCCCGCCCGGATTCCGAACGGGGCCGTTCGCTGCCGGTGTTCTGAGCGGCGCGGGATCGGTACGGACCAGTGAGGCCGGAACGCGGCGGCCGGCGGGCGGGTGATCCGGGCGCCGGCCGCGGCTGGACGGTGGAACGGTCAGCGCGCGGACTTGCGTGTCCCCGCTGGACTTCCCTGCGGCACCCTCTTCCGCGCCGCGGAGGTGTTCCGTGCTGCCGAGGTGCTTAGTGCCGCCGGGGTGTTCAGTGCCGCAGGGGCCTCCCTGGGCGCGGGGGCTTGCGGTGGTTCCGGGTTGAGCACGTTGCCCGTCGGGATCTTGGGCCGGCCGAGCTCACCGTGATCGCGGACCCGCGCCCGCCGGTAGACCTCCACGGTCGTCGCGGCGATCCGGGCCCAGTCGAAGTCGTCGGCGAGGCGGGCCTGTGCGGTGCGGGCCCGGCTCGCCGCGGCGTCGCGATCGCGGAGCACCGAGTTCACCGCCGTCGTCAGCGCGGCCACATCACCTGGCGAGAACGACAATCCGGTGACACCGTCGACGACGACCTCGCCCAGCCCGCCGGCCGTCGAAGCCACCAGTGGTGCCCGCGCGGCTGCCGCTTCGAGTGCGACGATCCCGAACGGCTCGTACCGGCTGGGCAGCACCACGGCGTCGGCCGCCGCCAGCACCGCGCGCAACTCGCGGTCGCGCAGATGCCCGGCGAACTCCACCGCGTGCTGCATCCGCATCCGCCGCACCTGCTTGACCAGCTCGTCCAGGTGCCGTCCCCGCCCGGCGACGACCAGCCGCGTCCCGCGATGCGCCCGCCGGATCTTCGGCAGCGCCGCGATCAGGTCCTGGACCCCCTTCTCCCACTCCAGGCGCCCGAAGAACAACAGCAACGGCTCACCGCGCGGCACGTACTTCTCCCGCGCCCGGGCGACCTCGTCCGCCGCGACCTGCCAGCCCCGTTCCTCGATGCCGTTGTGGATGACCGTGATCTCGTCCGCGGAGACGTCGAACAGCTTCGCGACCTCGGCGCGCATCGCCTGCGAGCAGGTGATCAGCGCGTCCGACCGGTTCGCCAGCCACCACTCCACGGAGTGCACCTGCTGGTTGAGCGGTTGCGACAACCACCCGGAATGCCGGCCGGCTTCGGTGGCGTGGACCGTCCCCACCAGTGGCCGGCGCAGGGTGCCGGCCAGGCTGATCGCCGGGTGCGCCACCAGCCAGTCGTGGGCATGGACGACGTCCGGCTGCCATGTGCGCGCCAGCTCGAGCCCGGCGCGGACCATGGCGTGGCCCATCGCCAGCGTCCACGCCACCAGGTCGCGCTCGAACGTCACGTGCATCGGATCCTCGGCCACCCGGATCACCCGCACGCCCTCGACCACGAGGTCCGTCGTGGGATGCGTGTGGGCGTCGGTGCCGGCCGGGTGGCGGGAGAGCACCACGACCTCGTGCCCGTCCCGGGCGAGGTGCCGGGCGAGCGCGTGCACATGGCGAGCGAGCCCGCCGACCACGACGGGCGGGTACTCCCAGGACAGCATCAGCACGCGCATGCCAGGAGGTTACTCACTGGTCAACTAAGAACAGAACCACCTGAACGACCCACGTGGACGGGCGTGATGTCGATCACAACTTGGGCGAGTGGACGTCGGCGCCGTGGTGGCTGGTGATGGTGCCGGGACACCGAGTGGCGAGGGGATGGCTGGTGGCGGTGTGGCTGCGCGGGTGTCGAGCGGTGGGCGCACGGTCGGCGCCGCGGGTGGTGCGGTGACCGAGCGGTGACGCTTGTGCGGCGCGCACCTGGCGTGGCAGGTGGCCGGACGCGGAGGTGCGAGGGTGGGTGGCCGTGGCGTGGGGAGGCGGCTGGGCGAGCGGAGGGTGTGTTGCCCTGGGGTGCGGAGGGGGCTGACTGCGCGGAGGTGGCGGGGATGCGTTGCCGTGGCGGGGAAGTCGCTTGCTGCGCGGAGGTGCTGGGGTGGCTCGCCTGGCGTGGGCAGGTGGCCGGGTGCGCGGGCGTGCCGAGGCTGTCCGGCCCGACGAACCTGCCCGGCCGCGACCGGCCACGGCCGGGCGGTGCGCGGGCGGCTGGCGGGCGGCGGCAGTTCCGCGGCTTCCGTCAGAGCAGGCGTGTGTCAGAGCAGGCGCGCGTCCAGCTGGCCGAAGGGATTGTCCTGACGCGCCCATCGCTCCACGGCCGCCGGCACGGGGCCGCGGCCGATCCAGCCGGCCAGCTCGTCGAAGCGGGACGTGTGCACGGCGGCCCGGCGGCGGGCGTAGTCCGCCGCGCTGTCCTTCGTCACCATGAACGCCCAGTCGCTCGACAGGGCCATCATCGCCTCGCCGACGGCCCAGTCCGCCACCCGGTCGCGCACGTCCGGGCGGGGCAGCGCCAGCAACCGCTGCTGCAACGCCGCGTTGTCGGCCACCATGTCGGCCACCTGTTCGCCGTCCCAGACGCGCCAGTCCTTGCCCGACCCCCACGACGACGCGGGCAGCTCCACCGGCGCTCCGAGGAGCCCGGCCTCCACCGCGCCTCGCAGGGTGGTCACCCGCACCCCCGCCTCCGGCAGCGCGCGCAGCACGCCTTCCAGCCACGCCGGGCCCTCGTGCCACCAGTGGCCGAACAACTCGGTGTCGTAGGCCGCCACCACCATCGCTTCCCGGCCGTGCGCCGAGCGCAACGTGCGCAGCCTCGACACCACGGTCTCGACGAAGTCCTTCACGTGGGTGCGCACCGTGTCCGCCGCCAGCGCCGGGTCGTAGGGTGCCTTGTCCGCCGGCTCCACCTGCTTGCCCGTCACCCGCGACGGTTTCAACCCGACCTCGTGCGCCCACGTGTGGAAATCCCGGTAGTGCGCGTGTCCCGGATAGCCCGCGCGCGGCGACCACACCCGGTAGGTGACGTCGAGGTCCCGCCCGAAGCACAGCACGTCCGACGAACCCACCGGCCGGGCGAACGCGGTGTCCCCGTGCAGCGCCGGACCGTCCACCAGGAACCGCTGCACCCCGGCGGCCGCGTAGCCGCTCTCCATGCCCGGCGCGTAACCGCACTCCGGCGCCCAGATCCCGGCCGGCCGGTGCCCGATGCGCAACGCGGTGTCCGCCAGGCCGCCCCGCAGGAAGAACGACCGGATCCGCGGTTCCAGCAACGGCTGGAACGGATGCGCGTACGGGCCGCCCAGCAGCTCGATCACGTCCGAGTCCACAAGCGACCGGAGCAACGGGGAAAAGCCGTGCCGCCACCGGGTTTCGAAGTCAGCCAACGACCGCGTCGCCGTGCGGTACTCCACCGCGGCCAGCTCACGCAGCAAGGGGTCGGCACGCCACAAGGTGCCCGCCTGCACCGTCCGCAGCTGCCAGTGCCCGAGCCACTCGTGAAACGCCCGCAACGCGTACGGATCGTCCAGTTGCGCCGCGAGCACCGGCGTCACACCCAGCGTCAGCACGTCCCGCCTGCCCTCGGACGCGAACCGGTGCAACAGGTCCGCCACCGGCAGGTACGAGTGCGCCCACGCCTGGTACAGCCACTCCTCGCCGACCGGCCACGACCCGTGGTGCGGTAGCCACGGCAGATGGCTGTGCAGCACCAGGCAGAACGTGCCCTCGCCGGTCACGGCCGCACCGCCACCGCGACCAGGTCCAGGCTCTCGTCCAGGCGCGCACCGTGGATCTCGAAATCCGCTGCCCCGATCGATGCGATGTCGGCGAGCAGCTCCGGCGGCCACGGAGCCCGTCCGGGCAGGTGGCCCATCACGACCTCCAGCTGGGCGTCGATGAGCGACCCGCCGTAACGGGCGTCCAGTGCCCGGACCCCCGGACCGTGGTGCAGCCCGTGCATCAGCTCGACGGCGAACCCCGCCTCGCGCAACAGCGAATGCAGCTCGGCCGGCGCGAGTTCCCTGGTGTGGAACGGGTTCAGCGGCGTGTCGCTGTCCGGCGTGAACGTGAGCCGGTTCGGCGTCGTCACCAGCAGCCGGCCACCCGGCCGCAGCACCCGCCGGCATTCGGCGAGGAACGCGCCCTGGTCCCACAGGTGTTCGATGACCTGGAAGTTGACGACCACGTCCACCGAGGCGTCGCGCACCGGCAGGTGCACCAGGTTCGCCCGCGCCGTCCGCACGTGGGGATAGCGCCGGGCGGCGTGCTCGATCGTCGGCTGGTCGTAGTCGAGTGCGAGCACGGCTTCCGCCGCCGTCGCGATCAGCCCGGCGCCGTAGCCCTCACCGCAGCCGGCCTCCAGGACCACCGCGTCCGCGCACCACGGCAGCAGCGCGTGGTAGGCAGCCTCGTGCCGCCGGAACCAGTAGTTCTCCTCGGCGACGCCGGGAACGGTGCGTTCCCCGGTCAGGTGCAGTGCTTCGGCGCGTGACGTGCTCACCCCGGCGACCCTACTGGGTGGTAATGCGGAGGAAGGTCAGCGCGGCCGGGGACCACGTCCGTTCACCCGGGCCTTGAGCTTGTCCAGCGCGGACTTCGCCTGGGCGCGGCGCCGCGGGTCGTTCGCGAACTCCTTCGCCTGCTCGATGGCACGCCGGCCCTGCGGCGAGTTGGCGAAGCGGGCGATCTTGCCGAACAGCGAAGCCATGGCCGTCCTCCTGGGCGATTTGCCGGTTTCGTCACCGGGTCAACGAACCGGTTACCCCGCCGGTTCCGCGGCTACCCCGCGGAGACCGTGATGCTCAGCGCACCCGGGCCGACGTGCGCACCGATCACGGTGCTGGCCTCGACGATGCTCAGCTCCTTGAGATTGGGGATCCGTTCCCGCAGCCGCTGCACCAGCGTCAGCTCGCGATCACTGGGGCGGAAGCACGAGATGGCCAGGTCGGCGGGACGGTTCCCGGCCCGCTCGGCGGCCAGGTCGACCAGCTTCGCGAGTGCCCGCCTGCTGCCGGCCGCCCGGGTCAGCGGGGCCACCTCACCGCCGCGCACGGTGAGCAGCGGCTTGATCGACAGCGCGCTGCCCAGCAGTGCCGCCGCGCTGCCGATGCGGCCGCCGCGGCGCAGGTACTCCAGCGTGTCGACGTAGACCAGCTCGCTGCTGGTGGAAAACCGGCGGTGCGCCGCCTCGAGCACGCGCTCGACCCGCCCGCCCGCGGCGGCGGCCCTGGCCGCGGACAGCACCGCGAACCCCAGGCTCATCCCGGTCGTGCCGCTGTCCACCGCGTGGACCGGGATCTGCGCCTGCCGGGCCGCCTCCTGCGCGGCCTGCAGGGTGCCGGACATGCGCTGCGAGATGTGCAGGCTGACCACGGCGCTCGCCCCGGCGCTCGCGGCCTCCTGGTAGGCCCAGAAGAACGCCCCGGGGTCCGGGGGATTGGTGCTGATCCGCCGACCGGCCCGCAGGGCCGCCGCGAGAGCGCCGCGGTCGAAGCGGTTCTCCGCGTCGGCGTGGTCCCCGACCTGCAGCTGGAGCTGGATCACGGTGATGTCCCACTGCCTGCGGAGCTGCTCCGGGATGGATGCGGTCGAGTCGGTGACGATGGCGACGTGGGACACGGGAAGTGAGGTTAGACGGAAAGCGCCACCCGGGTAACCCGTCTGCCCCGGGCGGCGCCCGGGTAGCCTGAGGTGGTCGGAGATAAAGCTGAACGATCGTCCCGGTAAATCGGGATTCCGGGTGAATGCCGTCACCTCGGGGCGCCAGGACAGTGAAATCTCCCTACGCTACCGACCAGTAAGGCTGGTTCAGGGAGGTCGAAGGGGACCAATGACGAACATCGTTGTCCTGGTCAAGCAGGTACCGGACACCTATTCGGAACGCAAGCTCTCCGACGGTGACCACACGCTTGACCGCGAATCCGCGGACGCCGTGCTCGACGAGATCAACGAGAAGGCCGTCGAGGAGGCGCTGAAGATCAAAGAAGCCGGCGAGGGCGAGGTCACCGTGATCTCGGTCGGCCCGGACCGTGCCACCGACGCCATCCGCAAGGCCCTGTCCATGGGCGCGGACAAGGCCATCCACGTCTCCGACGAGGCACTGCACGGCTCCGACGCCGTGGCCACCGCCAAGGTGCTCGCCGCCGCCGTCGGCAAGGTCGAGGGCTTCGACCTGGTCATCGCCGGCAACGAGGCCTCCGACGGCCGCGCCGGTGCGGTCCCCGCGATGCTGGCCGAGCTGCTCGGCCTGCCGCAGCTGACCCAGGTGCGGTCGCTGACGGTCGAGGGCGGCACCGTCAAGGCGGACCGGGAGACCGACGACGGCCTGACCCACCTCGAGGCGAGCCTGCCCGCGGTGGTCAGCGTCACCGAGAAGATCAACGAGCCGCGGTACCCGTCCTTCAAGGGCATCATGGCCGCGAAGAAGAAGCCGGTCGAGACCCTGACGATCGCCGATCTCGGTGTGGACGCGGGCGCGGTCGGCCTGGGCAGCGCGCTGTCCACTGTGGTCGAAGCGGCGCCGAAGCCCCCGCGCACCGCGGGTGAGCGCGTCGAGGACGAGGGCGACGGCGGCGTCAAGATCGCCGAGTACCTGGTCGGCCAGAAGATCATCTGAGGCAGGAGCAACGGAGCAATGGCTGAAGTTCTGGTTCTCGTCGACCACCTGAACGGCGAGCTGAAGAAGACCACGCTGGAAGCGCTCACCGCCGCCCGCGAGCTGGGCGAGCCGTCGGCCGTCGTCGTCGGTGCCCCGGGCACCGCCGGCAAGTTCAAGGAGCAGCTGGGCGCCTACGGCGCGCAGAAGGTGTACGTGGCCGAGTCCGAGGACGCGGCGAACTACCTGGTAACGCCGAAGGTCGACGCGCTGGCCAAGCTGGTCGAGCAGACCTCCCCGGCGGCGGTGCTCGTCACCGCGTCCGCCGAGGGCAAGGAGGTCGCCGGGCGGCTGGCGATCCGCGTCGGCGGTGGCCTGGTCTACGACGCGGTCGGCGTGAACTCCGACGGCACCGTGGAGCAGTCCATCTTCGGTGGCGCGTACTCGGTGAAGTCCAAGGCCCAGGGGCTGCCGATCATCTCGGTGCGGCCCGGTGCGGTCGAGGCCGCGCAGGCCGAGGGCGCGGCGGCGGAGGAGGCCGTCGAGCTGCCCGCGGTGGACGCCGCCAAGTCCGCGAAGATCACCGGCGTCGAGCCGGTCGTGGGCGGTGACCGGCCCGAGCTGACCGAGGCGACCATCGTGGTGTCCGGTGGCCGCGGTGTCGGTTCGGCCGAGAAGTTCGAGGTCGTGGAGAAGCTGGCCGACTCGCTCGGCGCCGCGGTCGGTGCCTCGCGCGCCGCGGTCGACTCCGGCTACTACCCGGCGCAGTTCCAGGTCGGCCAGACCGGCAAGACGGTCTCGCCGCAGCTGTACGTCGCGCTGGGCATCTCCGGTGCGATCCAGCACCGGGCCGGCATGCAGACGTCGAAGACGATCGTCGCGGTCAACAAGGACCCGGAGGCGCCGATCTTCGAGATCGCCGACTTCGGTGTCGTGGGCGACCTGTTCAACGTCGCGCCGCAGCTGACCGAAGAGGTCACCAAGCGCAAGAGCTGACGTCTCGCGCACTGCCCGAGGGCCATCGCCGGCATCCGGCGGTGGCCCTCCGGCGTTCGCGGGCCCGCGGTCCGTGTGGCCACGGCGTCAGGCTTTCCCCGGCCCGTTGAACGCGTGCTCGCGCACCACGCCGTCGACGCTGTCGCCGAACACCCGGGCGTCGTGGCCGGAGGGCTGCTCCTCGACCCGGTGGGCCGGAGTGGCCGGCACCTGCTCGGCCCGCAGCCGCGGCACCGCGTAGGGGTGCTTGCCGCGGACCCAGTGCACCAGCCGTTCCCGCACCAGGCATCGCAGGTCCCACAGGGTCGGCGCGTCCACCGCGCTCACCAGCGCGCGCACCCGCACCAGCGTGTGCGTCGCGTCCGTCACCTGCAACACGCTCACCCGGCCGTCCCACAGGTCGGTCAACTCCACGATCCGCCGCAGCTCCTCACGCATCTGGTCGACCGGCATGGTCCAGTCCACGTCCAGCTCCACCGTGCCGAGCAGGGCGGCGTCGCGCCGGGTCCAGTTCTCGAACGGCTGCGACATGAACTGGGCGGTCGGGATCACCAGGCGCCGGTCGTCCCACAGGTGCACCACCAGGTAGGTCAGCGTGATGTCCTCGACGCGGCCCCACTCCTTCTCCACGATCACCACGTCGTCCAGCTGGATCGCGTCGCTGAACGCGATCTGCAGCCCGGCGAACACGTTGCCCAGCAAGGATTGCGCGGCCAGCGCCGCGATCGCGCCGATGACCCCGGCGGAGGCGAGCAGGCTGGTGCCCGCCGTGCGCAGCCCGGGGAAGGTCATCAGCATCGCGCCCAGCGCGAGCACCGCGATCGCGGCCACGATCACGCGCCGCACCAGCCGGATCTGCGTCTGCATGCGGCGCGCGTGCCGGTTGTCGGCGACGTCGACGCGCCAGCGGTTGAGCATCGTCTGCTCGATCGCGGTCAGCACCCCGGCGAGCAGCCATGCCCCGGTCCCGATCACGGCCAGCGTCAGCACGTGCGAGGTGACGTCGCGCCACGAGCCGGTGGGCAGGGCGACGAGCACGGTGATGCGCAGGACGACCATCGCGCCGAACCAGCGCAGCGGCCGGTGGATGTGCACGGCGAGCTCGCCGAGCACGACCGCGCGCCGACCGAGCCGGCGCAGGACCCGCCGCAGCACGTACTCGACGGCCAGGAACAGGCCGAACACCACCGCCGCCACTCCGAGCGCCACCACGCTCCGCAACCAGTCGCCGGACATCCCTCTCACTTCCGGTCGGCATCACGTCCCGAGCCGACGTACCCCGATCGGGTGGATCTCATGACTTGAGCAAGATCACGTGCGATTGCTGAGAGAACCCTGAGAACCGGTGGTTCACCGAACGTGCACGAGGTGGACACGCGATGACCCTCCTGGCGGTTTCCTTCCCGCCGGTACACCTACAGGTATGACGCGGTCCCAGTTGCTCGTCAGCACCGACAGCCAGGACGGCCAGTCGCCCGAGGGCGCTGCCCGCTACTCCCTCCTCGTCGCCTACGACAATGACGAGGTCGTCGCCGCCCAGCGGCTCCGCTACCGGGTCTTCGCCGAGGAGATGGGGGCCCGGCTGCATTCCGCGCCGGGCCTGGACGCCGACGAGTTCGACGAGTTCTGCGACCACCTGGTGGTCCGCGACGACAACACCGGCGACATCGTGGGCACCTACCGGATGCTCCCGCCGGACCGCGCGCGGCAGGCCGGGCGCCTCTACGCCGAGACCGAGTTCGACCTGTCCGGCCTCGCCGGCATCCGCGGTTCCCTGGTCGAGACCGGCCGGTCGTGCGTGCACCCCGACCACCGCACGGGCGCGGTGGTGAGCCTGGTGTGGGCCGGGATCGGGCGCTACATGCTGTTGTCCGGGCACCGCTACCTCGGCGGCTGCGCGTCGGTGCCGCTCACCGACGGTGGTTCCTACGCCGCCGGGGTGTGGGATGTCCTGCGCGCCAAGCACTACGCACCCGGCTCGCAGCGCGTGACGCCGCTGAACCCGTGGCGGGACGCGGACATCCCGCGGCCGTCCCGGTCGGTGCTGCCGCCGCTGATCAAGGGCTACACCCGCCTCGGCGCGAAGGTGTGCGGGCCGGCCGCCCACGACCCGGACTTCGGCGTGGCCGACTTCTTCACGCTGCTCGACCTGCAGCAGCTCGACGAGCGCTACCTCAAGTTCTTCCTCGGGAACCAGGCATGAGCCACCCCTGGATGCCGGTTTCGCCGTGCGGTGCCGGGTGCCTGACCCCGGGCGCCCCGGTGGTCGGCCGGCCGCGGCGGGCGCTGCGCTTCGCCGCCGCGATCACCGTGGTGCTGCTGGCGTTCGCGGCGCTGCCGGTGCTGTTCGTGCCGCGGTCGCGCGAACCGTTGGCGCGCCTGGTGTTCCGCGGCGTGCTGCGGGCGTTCGGCGTGCGGCTGGTCGTCCGCGGCGAGCCGCTCGACGGCAGCGGGCGCGGGGCCCTCGTGGTGAACAACCACATCTCGTGGCTGGACATCGTCGCGATCGGCGCCGTGCGGCCCATGCGCGCGCTGGCGAAGCGGGAGATCGCGGGCTGGCCGGTGCTCGGCACACTCGTCGCCCGCGGCGGCAGCATCTTCCTGGACCGGGAACGGCTGTCCACGTTGCCGGCGACCGTCACCGAGCTGGCGTCGGCGTTGCGCGGCGGCTCGCTGGTGAACGTCACACCGGAAGGCACCACCTGGTGCGGCCGGGCGTCCGGCCGGTTCCGCCCGGCGGCCTTCCAGGCCGCACTCGACGCCGGTGTCCCGGTGCGCCCGCTCGCGCTGCGCTACCGCCTCGCCGACGGCCGCGAGACGACGCAGCCGGCGTTCATCGGGCCGGAGTCGCTGATCGGCTCGCTGAAGCGGGTCGCCGCGCTGCGCGGGCTGGTGCTGGAGGTGACCGTGTGCGGGGAGATCGCGCCCGGGCGGGCGGGCGACCGGCGGGAACTGGCCGCGCTGGCGGAGGCGGCCGTGCAGGCGGCGCTGGGCAACGTCACCGTCCCGGCCCAGACACGGCGGCTGCCCGCACCGCGCTACGCGCGCACCTGAACCCGCGTGGCCCCTGGCCGGCTCACCGTTCGTCCTTGACCTCGACCGCACTTGAGGTGTTTGTCTGAGCCGATGATCGTCGAAAGCCGGCGGCCGGGAGTGCTGTGGACGGCCGAGCACCGGACGACCACCGTGGCAAGCCTCCTGGTCGTCACCCTGATCGCCTTCGAGAACATGGGTGTCGCGACCGCGATGCCCACCATGGTGGCCGAGCTGGACGGGCAGCGGCTCTACGCCTGGCCGTTCACCGCGTTCCTGGTGGCCAGTGTGGTGTCGACCGTGCTGTCCGGCCGGTTCTGCGACCGGCGCGGGCCCGCGGTCCCGATGCTCGCCGGGCCCGCGTTGTTCCTCGCGGGCCTCGTCGTCGCCGGCACCGCGCCGAGCATGACCCTCCTGCTCGCCGGGCGGGTCCTGCAGGGCCTCGGCTCGGGCACCGTCCTCGTCGCCGTCGCGTTGCTCATCGCGCTCGTCTACACCGATCGCGAACGGCCGGTGATCTACGCGGCGAACGCGGCGGCGTGGGTGCTCCCGGCCGTCGTCGGCCCGACCGTCGCCGGGCTGGTCACCGAGCACCTCGGCTGGCGCTGGGTGTTCCTCGGTCTCGCCCCGCTCGCCGTGCTCGGGCTCGCCATGCTGGTCCCGGTCGCCCGCCGGCTCACCCACGTCGCCGCGCCGGAACAGCGCCGGGCGGGCTTCGTCGTGGCCCTCGGTGCCGCAGCCGGGGTGGCGGCGCTGACCTGGGCCGCCCAGCACCCCAGCCCGGGCGCGCTGGGCTACGGCGCCGCCGGCCTGGTCGTGCTCGCCCTCGCGGTGCGCCGTCTCGTCCCGCCGGGCACGGTCACCGCGCGTCCCGGCCTGCCCACGGTGGTCGCCTCCCGCGCCCTGCTCGGCGGGGCGTTCGCCGGGATGGAGGCGTACCTGCCGCTGGCGATGGCCAGGGTGCACGGCTACAGCCCGGCGCTGGCCGGGCTCCCGCTGACCGCGAGCGCGCTGAGCTGGTCGGCGGCCTCGGCTGTGCAGGGCCGTCACCCCGACTGGTCGCGCGAGACGCTGCTGCGTACCGGGTTCGGCATGGTGGCGGCGGGTGTCGCGCTGTTCGGGTTCGTCGTGCAGCCGTGGTTCCCGGGCTGGCTCGCGTTCGTCGCCTGCCTGATCACCGGGGCCGGCATGGGCATCGCCTACCCGTCGATCACGGTGCTGTTGATGCGGTTCTCGCCGGAGCACGAGCGCGGGTTCAACACCTCGGCGATGCAGCTGGGCGACTGGGTCACCTCGGCGCTGACCGTCGGTTTCGGCGGTGTGCTGCTCGGTCTGCTCGCCTCGGCCGGCCACCCCGCACCGGCGCTCGGTGTGCTGGCGCTCACGCTCGCCGGGCTCGCGCTGCTCGGCGTCGTGGTCACCCGGCGGTGGCCCCGGCGCGGGTGACACGTCACGGTCTACCCTGGTGGGGCGATGACCTATCTCGACCACGCGGCGACCACACCGATGTCGCCGTCCGCCATCACGGCGATGAGCGAGGCGCTGTCCACCGTGGGCAACGCCTCCTCGCTGCATTCCTCCGGCCGCCGCGCCCGGCGCGCCGTCGAGGAGGCGCGGGAGGTCATCGGCGAGGCGCTCGGCGCCCGCCCGTCCGAGGTCATCTTCACCGCGGGCGGCACGGAAAGCGACAACCTCGCGGTCAAGGGCATCTTCTGGGCACGCCAGGGCGCCGACCCGAACCGCTGCCGGGTGCTGGCCGGCTCGGTGGAGCACCACGCCGTGCTCGACGCGGTGCAGTGGCTGGCCGACCACGCCGGGGCCGAGGTGACCTGGCTCGACGTGGACGAGCACGGCCGCGTGCTGCCGGAGACGCTGCGCAAGGCCATCGAGGCCGATCCGGATGACGTGGCGCTGGTCACCGTGATGTGGGCGAACAACGAGGTCGGCACGGTCAACCCGATGACCGAGCTCGCCGGGATCTGCGCCGAGCACGACATCCCGCTGCACACCGACGCCGTGCAGGCCGTGGGCGCCGTGCCCGTGCACTTCGCCGGCAGCGGCGTGGCCGCGCTGACCCTCACCGGGCACAAGCTCGGTGGTCCGTACGGCGTCGGCGCGCTCGTGCTGTCACGTGAAGTCGCGTGTGTGCCGCTGTTGCACGGCGGCGGTCAGGAGCGCGACGTCCGCTCCGGGACCCTGGACGTCCCGGCCATCCGCGCGTTCGCCACGGCCGTCGAGGAGGCGGTGCGTGAGCAGCCGCGCTACGCCGAACGGGTCGGCGGCCTGCGGGACGCGTTGATCGAAGCGGTCCGGCGCGAGGTGCCCGATGCCGTGCTCAACGGCATGCCCACCGGTGACGGCCGGTTGCCCGGTATCGCGCACTTCACGTTCCCCGGCTGCGCGGGCGACAGCCTGCTGATGCTGCTGGACGCCAAGGGCATCGAGTGCTCCACCGGGTCGGCGTGCACCGCCGGGGTCGCGGAGCCCAGTCACGTGCTGCTGGCGATGGGTGCCGACGCCGCTTCGGCCCGCGGCTCGCTGCGGTTCTCGCTCGGCCACACGTCCACGCCCGACGACGTGGCAGCGGTGGCGCGGGAGATCGGCGCGGTGGTGGCGCGGGCGCGGCAGGCCGGCCTGTCCGGGCTGCGCAAGAACAAGCAGGAGGTGTGATGCGGGTACTGGCCGCGATGAGCGGGGGAGTGGACTCGGCCGTGGCGGCGGCCCGCGCCGTGGAGGCCGGTCACGACGTGGTCGGCGTGCACCTGGCGCTGTCGGCCAAGCCCGGCACGTTGCGCACCGGTTCGCGCGGGTGCTGCACGATCGAGGACTCGCACGACGCGCGCCGCGCCGCGGACATCCTCGGCATCCCGTTCTACGTGTGGGACTTCGCCGAGCGGTTCACCGAGGAGGTCATCGAGACCTTCGTCGGCGAGTACGCCGCCGGCCGCACGCCCAACCCGTGCGTCACCTGCAACGAGAAGATCAAGTTCGAGGCGCTGCTGGACAAGGCGATGGCGCTGGGCTTCGACGCGGTCGCCACCGGCCACTACGCCCGCCTGTCCATTGTGGACGGCGCACCGGAGCTGCGCCGGGCGGTGGACGAGGACAAGGACCAGTCCTACGTGCTGGCCTCGCTGACCCCCCAGCAGCTGCGGCACTCGATGTTCCCGGTCGGCGACACCCGCAAACCGGACATCCGGGCGGAGGCCGAACGCCGTGGCCTCGCCGTGGCGCGCAAGCCGGACAGCCACGACATCTGCTTCATCCCCGACGGCGACACCAGGAAGTTCCTGGCGAAGCGCCTGGGGCAGCGGCCGGGTGACCTGGTGGACGCCGAGACCGGAGCCGTGCTCGGCCGCCACACCGGCGTGCACGGCTTCACCGTCGGCCAGCGCAAGGGGCTGGGCATCGACCGGTCGGTGCTGGACGGCAAGCCGCGGTACGTGCTGGCGCTGGAGCCGGTATCCGGCACCGTCAAGGTCGGCTCGGCCGACGCGCTCACCGTCCGCGAGATCCGCGCCGATCGCCCGGTCTGGCCGGCCCGTCCGCTGGCCGGTCCCACCGAGTGCGTGGTCCAGGTGCGCGCGCACGGTGGTCTCGCCGAGGCCGTCGCCGACCTCGACGGCGACCAGGTGAGCATCCAGCTGCGCGAGCCGCTCACCGGGGTCGCACCCGGGCAGGTCGCGGTGCTGTACCGGCCGGACGCCGCGGGTGATCTCGTCCTGGGCAGCGCGAAGATCGTGGCGACCGCTCGCTGACCCTCGTTCCGGTGAACGCGTGGCTGCACGCGGGAGCGGATGGCGCTAGCATCGTGGTCCGGTTCCGGCCGGTGACACGACCACGTGCCGAGGGGGCGAACCTGGTGTCCGACGAGCCGTGCACGCCGATCACCGAGCGGCTGCTGGAGCTCGCCGTCGAGCACCGTCCGGAGGTGTCGGTGGTGCGCGCGGCCGGCGAGATCGACCTGTGCACGGCGCCCCGGCTGGCCGAGACGCTCGCCGGGCAGCCCGGCCCGGTCGTGCTCGACCTGAGCCGGGTCGGGTTCCTCAGCGCGGCCGGGGTGCAGGTGGTGCTCGACGTGTGCGCGCGGGGATGTCAGTTGTGCCTGGTCGCGCCGCGGGGCACCCAGGTGTGCCGGGTGCTCGACCTCACCGGCGTGACGGCGGTCGTCTCCCGGTTCGAGGAGCTGGGCGACGCGCTCGGCGCCTGATCCGGCTACGGCACCAGGAACGGCGCGAGGTGGCGCGGGCCGACCCGGAGCACCGCCCAGACGATCTTCCCGCCCGGCGCCGGTGCGCAGCCCCAGGTGTCGGAGAGCGCGGCGATCACCTGCAGGCCGTAACCGGAAAGCCGGCCGCCCGGCTGCTGGCGCAGGACCGCGGGCCGCGGGTCCTCGTCGCGGACGGCGATGGTCAGGTGCCCGTCGCGGAGCTCCAGCCGGAGTTCCAGCGGGCTGCCGGCGTGGGTGACCGCGTTCTCGACCAGTTCGGTGGCGATGCCCAGCGCGTCCTCCTGCCGGTGCCCGATGTTCCACTCGCGGCAGGTCTCCTGCGTGAACCGGCGAGCGGCGGGTGAGCTGGCGGCGACCGGGGGGAACCCGGCGCCCCGACGTCGGCGGACCGGTGGTTCCGCGACCGCGCCGACCGCGGATTCGACACACGAGTGCAGCGGGACGAACCGGTGGACCGCGCTCGCGGTGACCATGGCGCGCCGCGCACGATCGCGGGCGACGAGCAGCACCGGCACGCCGGGCCAGGAGTTCGTGCGGGTGCGGACCGCCGAGAACACGGTCAGCGCGGGCTCGCTGGTGATTTCCAGACCGTCGATCTCGGCGATCAGCGCCCGCGGCTGGTCCAGGGTCAGCTGGATGAGGGCGTCCCGCAGTTCACCGTAGCTGCGGCCGTCGAGCCGTCCGGTGAGACCGGCGATGGTGCAGCCACCGGCCCGCCGTTGCCGGATCGAGACCTCCCCAGCGGTGTTCATGACCCCGACACCGCCTCCGCCACTTGTCGTTTTCGTCGCCGTCTGTGTCCGCATACCCCGGTGGCGGGCCGGACATTCCTCCCGCCGGACTATCGGCGCGCCAATCCGCGCAGCAACGGCAGGAAGACCTCGTCGATGATCTCGGTGATCACCCGCTCGTCGACGTCGTGGTGGTGGAAGATCGCTATCCCGCGGAGCAGGTCGAGGGGAACGTTCGCGACCCGGGGCGTGAGCTCCACCGGCGGGATCTCGCCGCGCTCGACCGCCCGGCGGACCAGGATCTCGAACGTGGGCCGCTGCCGCGCGGCGGCGACCTGCTTGAGCAGCAGGCCGAACACCTCCGGATCGCGGAAGGTCTCGGCCATCAGTCCGGCGAGGACGTCGCGCGGGGTGTCGTCGAACCGGTGGACCAGCCGGTGCATCAGGGCGAGCAGGTCGGACCGGAGTTCGCCGGTGTCGGGCAGGTCACCCTCTTTCGGCACGCGCCGCTGCCAGGCGGCGAGGACGAGTTCGGCCCGGCCGGGCCACCGCCGGTAGATGACCGGTTTGCTGGTGCCGGCGCGGGCTGCCACGCCCTCGATGGTGAGCTTCGCGTAGCCGGTTTCGACGAGTTCGGCCCAGGTCGCGTCCAGGATCGCCGACTCCAGTTCCGCCCCGTGACGCCTCGACTTCGGCTCCGGCACCCGCCCTCCAAAACACGTTGCGTTTCTTATGGAGGTAGTCTACACAGGAGATACCGACCGTTTCTCAAGGGGGAATCGTGCTCAACCGCGTGTTGCGGACCTTCCTGCGTCCGTACTGGCGCGCGCTGGCGGGCGTGGTGGTGCTCCAGCTCGTCGGCACCATCGCGTCGCTGTACCTGCCGAGCCTCAACGCCGACATCATCGACAAGGGGGTGGCCACCGGGGACACCGGCTACATCTTCTCCACCGGTGGCTGGATGCTCGCCGTGACGCTGCTGCAGATCGCCTGCTCCATCGGCGCGGTGTACTTCGGCGCCCGCAGCGCGGCCGGGTTCGGGCGGGACGTGCGCGCCGCGGTCTTCCACCGCGTGGGCGGCTTCTCCGCACGCGAGGTGGCGCAGTTCGGCGCGCCGTCGCTGATCACCCGCACCACCAACGACGTGCAGCAGGTGCAGATGATCGTGGTGATGGGCTGCACCATCCTGATCATGGCGCCGATCATGTGCATCGGCGGCATCGTGCTCGCGCTCCAGCAGGACGTCGGGCTGTCCTGGCTGCTGCTGGTCGCGATACCGGTGCTGCTCGCCGCGATCCTGCTGATCGTGTCGCGCATGGTGCCGCAGTTCCGGCTCATGCAGACCCGCATCGACCGGGTCAACCAGGTGCTGCGGGAGCAGCTGTCCGGGATCAGGGTGGTGCGGGCGTTCGTCCGCGAACGCGACGAGGCGCGGCGCTTCGCCGGCGCCAACGACGCGCTGACGGTCACCGCGCTGCGCGTGGGCCGCCTGCAGGCGCTCATCTTCCCCACGGTCATGCTGGTGCTCAACGCGTCCAGCGTCGCGGTGCTGTGGTTCGGCGCGCACCGCGTGGCGAGCGGGGCGATGCAGATCGGCGCGCTGACGGCGTTCCTGACCTACCTGATCCAGATCCTGATGTCGGTCACGATGGCGACCATGATCGCGACGATGATCCCGCGCGCGGCCGTGTGCGCCGAGCGGATCGCCGAGGTGCTGGACACCGAACCGTCGGTGCGCCCGCCGCTGCGGCCGGTCCGCGAGGTGCCCGAGCACGGTGCGGTCGAGTTCCAGGGGGTGGAGTTCCGCTACCCGGGCGCGGACGCGCCGGTGCTGCGGGACATCAGCTTCCGCGCTGAGGCCGGCCGGACCACCGCGATCATCGGCAGCACCGGTGCCGGCAAGACCACGCTGCTGTCCCTGGTGCCCCGGCTCGTGGACGCGACCGCCGGACGGGTGCTCGTCGACGGCGTGGACGTCCGCGAACTCGACCCCGACCTGCTGTGGGGCCGCATCGGGCTGGTGCCGCAGCGGCCGTACCTGTTCACCGGCACGGTGGCGAGCAACCTGCGGTACGGCAACCCGGACGCCACCGACGGGGAACTGTGGGAGGCGCTGGAGATCGCGCAGGCCCGGGAGTTCGTGACGGAGATGCCCGGCGGGCTGGACGCCCCGATCGCCCAGGGCGGCACGAACGTCTCCGGTGGACAGCGGCAGCGGCTCGCGATCGCGCGGGCGCTGGTGCGCAAACCGGAGGTCTACCTGTTCGACGACTCGTTCTCGGCCCTCGACCTGGCAACCGACGCGCGGTTGCGGGCCGCGCTCGCACCGCACACCGCGAACGCCGCGGTGGTCGTGGTGGCGCAACGGGTGTCGACCATCGTCAACGCCGACCAGATCATCGTGCTGGAGAACGGCGAAATCGTCGGCCTCGGCACGCACGACGAGCTGCTGCGCGAGTGCCCCACCTACCTCGAGATCGTGGAGTCCCAGCTCACCGCGGAGGAAGCGGCGTGACCAGACCAGGTTTTCCCGGAGCGGCGGCCGGTGCGCCCGGCCAGAAGCCGAAGAGCTTCGCCGACGGTGCGCGGAGGTTGCTGGGACGGTTGCGTCCCGAACGCCTGACGATCTCGTCCGTCGTCGCCCTCGGCGTGATCAGCGTCGCGTTGTCCGTGGTGGGACCGAAGATCCTCGGCCGCGCCACCGACATCATCTTCGGCGGCTTCATCTCCAGCCGCCTGCCCGCGGGCACGACCACCGAGGAGGCGGTCGCCGCGGCGCGGGCGGCGGGCAACGACAACCTCGCCGACATGCTCGCCCGCATGAACCTGGTGCCCGGGCAGGGCATCGACTTCGGCGCGCTGGGCACCGTGCTGTCCTGGGTGCTGGCGCTGTACGTCGCCGCGTCGGTGTTCGGGTGGTTGCAGGGGTACCTGCTCAACGGCGCCGTGCAGCGGGTGGTGTTCCGGCTGCGCGAGGACGTCGAGGCGAAGCTGCACCGGCTGCCGTTGCGGTACTTCGACGGGCAGCCGCGCGGTGAGCTGCTGTCCCGGGTCACCAATGACATCGACAACATCTCCCAGACGCTGCAACAGACCCTGAGCCAGCTGCTCACCTCGCTGCTGATGCTGATCGGCGTGCTGGTGATGATGTTCGTCGTCTCGCCGCTGCTCGCGGTGATCGCGTTGCTGGTGGTACCGGTGTCGATCCTGCTGACGCGGGCGATCGGGAAGCGCTCGCAGAAGCTGTTCGTGGCGCAGTGGAAGCACACCGGCTCCCTCAACGCGCACATCGAGGAGGCGTTCACCGGCCACGAGCTGGTGACCGTGTTCGGCCGCCGCCGCGAGGTCGAGGCCGAGTTCGGGCGCCGCAACGGAAACCTCTACCAGGCCGGGATGGGCGCGCAGTTCGTCTCCGGGATCATCATGCCGGCGATGATGTTCCTGTCGAACCTCAGCTACGTCGTGCTGGCGGTGGTCGGCGGGCTGCGCGTGGCGACCGGCACGATGACCCTCGGCGACGTGCAGGCGTTCCTGCAGTACTCGCGCCAGTTCACCCAGCCGCTGACGCAGGCCGCGTCGATGGCGAACCTGTTGCAGTCCGGCGTCGCCTCCGCGGAGCGCGTGTTCGAGCTGCTCGACGCGCCGGAACAGGAGCCCGACACCGGCTCGCCCAAACTACCGGAGCGGCGCCGCGGCCGGGTCGAGTTCGAGCACGTGGACTTCTCCTACGACCGCGAACGGCCGCTGATCGAGGACCTGTCGCTGGTGGCCGAGCCGGGGCAGACGGTGGCGATCGTCGGCCCGACCGGGGCCGGCAAGACCACGCTGGTGAACCTCGTCATGCGGTTCTACGAGCTGGACGCGGGCCGGATCACGCTGGACGGCGTGGACATCACCGAGATGTCCCGGGACGAGCTGCGCGGCCAGACCGGCATGGTGCTGCAGGACACCTGGCTGTTCCACGGCACGATCCGGGACAACATCGCCTACGGCAACCCGGGCGCGACCGGCGAGGAGATCGAGGCGGCCGCCAGGGCCACCTTCGTCGACCGGTTCGTGCGCAGCCTGCCCGGCGGCTACGACACGGTCATCGACGACGAGGGCACCAACCTCAGTGCGGGCGAGAAACAACTGGTCACGATCGCCCGCGCGTTCCTGGCCGACCCGTCGCTGCTGATCCTCGACGAGGCCACCAGCTCGGTCGACACCCGCACCGAGGCGCTGCTGCAGCAGGCGATGGCGGCGCTGCGGACGGACCGGACGAGTTTCGTCATCGCGCACCGCCTGTCCACGATCCGCGACGCCGACCTCATCCTGGTCATGGAGTCGGGGCGGATCGTGGAACAGGGCACGCACGAGGAACTGCTGGCCGCGGGCGGGGCCTACTACCGGCTGTACTCCGCGCAGTTCGGCAGCCCGGTGGAGGCAGCGGGCTGAGGGCGCGGGCGGTCCCGTCGCCCTGCGACGAGGCCGCCCGCCACCGCGGCGGCGATCACGACGATCCCGAACGCGGTGGTCCCGGCGGCGAGACCGGTGGCGTCGCTGAGGAATCCCGCGGCCAGCGGGAGGATCGCGGCGGGCAGGTAGCCGCCGACGTTCTGCGCGGCGGTCGCCTCCGCCAGGCGGTTCGCCGGCACGGCCGCGTTGATCAAGGTGAGTCCGCCGAACTGGCCCATGCCCTGGCCGGTGCCGGCGAGCACCGCCGCGGCCGTCAGCAGCACGAGGGACGAGGTCTGCAGCGAGACGATCAGGGCCGCCATGCTCGCGGTGGTGGAGGTGGCACCGGCGAGCAGGATCGCGCGCACCGGCAGACCGCGCACGGCGAACTGGATGCCGGTGGCGCCCAGGAACATGACGAACGCGAGCGCCCCGGCGACGATCCGGTTGGTGCTGCCCACAAGGCCGGTCAGGACGGACGGGCCCAGGGACAGCACGAACGAGGTGGCCGTGATGCCCGGGGCGAACACGGCGATGCCCCGCAGCACCGCACCTCGCCCGTCCGGATGCACCTGCGGGATGCGGATCCAGGTGCGCTCGCTGCCGCGCGGCCGGGGGAGCGGCAGCCGCGCGACCACGATCACCGCCGAGACGAGCAGGACGATCTCGGCCACGAAGATGGTGACGGTCGGGCCGGGCAGCGTTTCCGACACCACACCGGCCAGCAGCGGGCCGAGCCCGGCGCCGAGGACCATCGCGGTGGAGGAGGCCAGCGCGGCGGTCCTGGTCCGCCGGGGCGCGACGTCGTTGACGGCGGCCATGCCGGCCGACACCGCGGCCCCGACCGCGAGCCCGGCGAGGAACCGCGCGATCGCCAGGACGAGTACCGACCCGGCGGTGGCGAACAACACGCAGGCCACGATGCCGAGGCCGAGCGCGGGCAGCAGCACCGGTTTGCGGCCGATGCGGTCGGAGACCACGCCGGCGACCAGGAGCGCCCCGAGCAGACCCGCGATGTAGCAGGCGAAGACGACGGTCAGGACACCGGCGGAGAACCCGAGTTCCCGTTGCCAGAGCACATACAGCGGAGTGGGGGTGTTGGACAGGACGAAGACGGCGAGGACCGGCCACGCGGCGAGCCAGACGGTGCGGTTCGAGGGCATCGTGCTCCTTAGGTTCGAAGCTCTTCGTACTGGTTCGAAGATAGTCGAACTAAGGGCAAGTACGATATTCTTCGTACTGAGGAGGGATCATGACGTCTGCCACAGAGGTGCTGCCACAGCCGGCCCGCGAGGACATCCGGCTGGAGAAGATCCTGTCCGCGCTCAGCGACCCCCTGCGCCTGGCGATGGTGCAGAAGCTGTTGCTGGAATCGCCGGACGTGCCCCGCTCCTGCGGCTGGTTCGGGATCGACCGGCCGAAGTCGACTCTGACCCACCACTTCAAACTGCTGCGTGAGGCCGGGGTGACGACCCAGCGGCAGTACGGGCTGGAGCGGCGCAGCGAAGTCCGCGTGGCGGACCTCCAGGCGCGGTTCCCGGGACTGCTGGACCTGGTGCGGAACTGGGAGCCCGCGCCCTGAGCCGTCCGGTGGCGCCGGCCCTCGGAACGGCCACGCGGCGCGCGGTCGTCCCGTCGGAGCATCGTCTCGCAGCCCAGGCGCCTGGTTCCGAAGCCGGGCATCGCGACGATCGCCTCGACATCGGGACGCCGGGCACGTCTAATGTGGATCTCACTGACGACAGTCGACCACGGCACCGGCGCCGAAGGAGGAGTTCCCCTTGACCACGCTCCGTTCCAGCACCGTCGCGGACATCCTCCGCCGCAGCGCGGCCCGCTGGCCCGCCCGCGTCGCCCTGCGGTTCGCCGACCGGCAGTGGACCTACGCCGAACTCGACGCGGCCGTGACCCGCGCCGCGGCGCACCTGCTCGGCCTCGGGCTCGTCAAGGGCGACCGGGTCGCCGCCTACGGCAGAAACTCCGACGCCTACCTGATCGGCTTCCTCGCCTGCGCCCGCGCCGGGCTGGTGCACGTCCCGGTCAACTACAACCTCACCGGCGACGAACTGGCCTACCTGGTCGAGCAATCCGGCAGCCGGGTCGCGCTCGCCGATCCCGCGCTGGCCGGCAACCTGCCGTCCGTCGACCGGGTCGTGCCGCTGCGCGACGCCGACGGCTCGCTCGTCTCGCTGTCCGGCGAGGTGCCCGAGCTGGACGCCGAAGTCGGCGACGGCGACCTGGTCCAGCTGCTCTACACCTCGGGCACGACCTCGCGGCCGAAGGGCGCGATGATGACGCACCGCGCCCTGGTCCACGAGTACCTGTCGTGCATCGCCGGCCTCGACCTCACCGCCGGCGACGCGCCGCTGCACGTCATGCCGCTGTACCACTCCGCGCAGATGCACGTGTTCCTCGTGCCGTGGCTCGCCGTCGGCGCGACGAACACCCTCCTCGAGACCCCGGACCCGGCCGACATCCTGCGCCGCCTGGCGGAGGACCGGCACGGCGCCTTCTTCGCCGCGCCCACGCTGTGGGTCGCGCTGGCCAACCACCCGGACTTCGGCGCGCGGGACCTCAGCGCGTTGCGCAAGGCCTACTACGGCGCCTCGATCATGCCCGGCCCGGTGCTCGACCGCCTCCGTCAGGCCATGCCGGAGCTCGGGTTCTACAACTGCTTCGGGCAATCCGAAATCGGCCCGCTGGCGACGATCCTGCGGCCGGAGGACCACGCGGAGCGCCCCGATTCGGCCGGCCGCCCCGCGTTGTTCGTCGAGCTGCGCGTGGTGGACGCCGACGGCAACGACGTGGCGCCCGGCGGGTCCGGGGAGTGCGTCTACCGCAGCCCGCAGCTGTGCGAGGGCTACTGGGACAAGCCGGAGGAGACCGCCGAGGCGTTCCGGGACGGCTGGTTCCACTCCGGCGACCTGGTGCGGATCGACGAGGAGGGCTACATCTACGTCGTCGACCGCATCAAGGACGTGATCAACACCGGCGGGGTGCTCGTCGCGTCCCGGGAGGTGGAGGACGCGCTCTACACCCACCCGGCGGTGGCCGAGGCCGCGGTGATCGGCGTCCCGGACGAGAAGTGGATCGAGGCGATCACCGCGGTCGTCGTGTCCAAACGGGACGTCGAACCGGACGAGCTGATCGCCCACGTGCGCGGCAGGCTGTCCGCCTTCAAGGTGCCGAAGGCGGTCCGGTTCGTCCCGGACCTGCCGCGCAACGCGTCGGGCAAGATCCTCAAGCGTGAGCTGCGCGACCGGTTCGCCTAGGCGGCGCGGTCCGCTGCGCGGGAGGCTGGAACCGGACCTCCCGCGCGTCGGCCGTCCGGCCGGGCGCGGACGCGGGTTCCGGCGTGTCGGGGTGGCTGAACAGGGCGACCTGCGCGCGCGGCGCGGGGTGGTGCTGGGTCATGCGACTCCTCGGCAGACGGGCGGCGACCGGCGTGAACCGCGAACGGGCCTGCCCGTACCCCCCACCCTACGCTACCGCGTAGTGGCGCACCCCATCCTCGACCGCGAGCCGGAGCTTGCCCTGGTGCACCAGCAGGTCGAGGTGCGCCGCCGTCTCCAGCACCGCGAGCATCTGGTTGAAGACGTCCAGCTCGCCCAGTTTGCGCTGCCGGCGCGTCCAGCCCATCCGCGACGACGACTCGTAGGCCGTACCCGCACCGTCCACAATGGTCTTCGCGATCACGTCCAGCCGCTGGGCGTGGTGGTCCAGCAGCTCGTCCACGCGCGCGTGCACGCTGTCGGTCACCGGGCCGTGCGCCGGCAGCATCCGGCGGTCCGGCATGCCGCGCACGAGCCGCAGCGAATCGAGGAAGTCCCGCAGCGGCAGCTCCGCCGGCACGGGCTGGAACCCGATCGACGGCGTGATGTGCGGCAGCACGTGGTCCCCGGTGAACATCAGCCCGGCGGCGCCGTCGTCGAACACCACGTGCCCGGCCGTGTGCCCGGGGGTGGGCACGACGTCGAGGGCGCGGCCGGGCAGTACCGTGCGCCGCCCCGGCGTGAGCCACTCGTCGGGCAGCTCCCAGGTGCCGGCCTCGGTGTTGCTGCCGTGGATCTCGAACACCCGGACCAGCTCGTCGGCCACCGGGCCCGCGCCGCTCGCCCGCAGCGCGCGGATCTGGCCGATCAGCGGCAGGACGTCCGGGTCGGCGCTCAGGCGCAACGACGGTTCCTCCAGCTCGCCCAGCGCGACGCGCCCGCCGAACTCCCGCCGCAGCGCCACGGCCTGCGTGTAATGGTCACGGTGCACGTGGGTGACCAGGAACTGGCTCACGTCGCCGAGCTCGGCGCCCAGCCCCTTGAGCGCGGCCGCGAGTTGCTCGCGCGCTTCGGCCAGTGCCCAGCCGGAGTCGATGAGCACCAGGTCGGAACCCTCGGTCAGGGCGTAGACGTTGACGGCCCGCAACCCGTCGTTCGGCAGCGGCAACGGAATCCGGTGCACGCCCGGCGCCACGGCGTACAGACCAGGCTCGCTCCACTCGGCGCTGCCTTCGGGGATCGGTTCCACGAGACCTCATCGTCCTTTCCAACCCGGGATATTTCACTTTGGAACTTCCCGGGCGGGATGTCCACCTCGTGGCGTTGAGACCCGCGTCACCCGTGGCGCAACACCGGGTCCAGGGTCAGCGCGGCGGCGATCACCAGGCTCGCCAGCGGGTCGGTGAGCTGTGCCAGCACCTCCACGACGTGCTCACCGGCGCCTGGAGCGGATTCGTCGAGCTCCCCGGGCTGCCCGCCCTTCGACGTCCGCGCCACTTCGGTGCCGTCCGCGCCGGTGATGGCGAAGCCGGGGCCGCCGGGGTCCTCCAGCGTGCCGATGCTGCGGCCCTGCGCGGACAGGGCGAACCAGTCCCGCCCGCGCCGGGTGATGTCACCGATCGGGGTGCCGTCCGCGCGCGTCACCAGGAATCGCGAGTCGTGCGAGCGCACTTTGAGCACGACACTTCCGCCCGAGTCGCGCACTTCGAAACAGCGCGGGCGGAACCGGGCGGAATTCGTCAGGGCCCGCAGCAGTTTGCGCAGCGGGCCCGCTCCGGCGGCCACGACGGTGCCCAGCGGCCGCCCGTACCGGTCCCGTACCGCGAACCCTCCGTCAGCCTCCGCGGGCCGGCCGACCAGCAGGTAGGGTTCGGTGAACAGCGTGCCACCGCCCGCGTGCCGCGAACCGCTCGTCATGCACACCAAGGTTAGCCAGGGAAATTCCCGAACGGGAGGCGGCCGGTGAATTGCACGGAAATGTCCTGCTTAACCGGATTCGTGGCGCCGGCGCCTTTCCGGCTAATCGGGCCGGTGCCATTTCCCGCCGCACCCGTGGGGCTGCGGCGCGCGCGGGCGCGCGGCCTTGGAGAATCATGGGCGTGAGCGAACACGTCTGGCCCCCCGGTGCGGCCACCGCGGTGGGATCGATGCCCGGTACCGACCCGGCCGAGGCGGCAGCGGTCGTCTTCGGCGAACTGCCCGCCTTCCCGCACCTGCCGGAGCTGCCGGCCCGCGGGGCCGGCGCGGACCTGATCGGACGGACCGCCGCGATGCTGGTCGACCTCGCGATCGAGGTCGTGCCGAGCGGGTACCGGGTCGCCGCGCGGCCAGGGCACGACCACCGGCGCGCGGTGGACCTGCTGCGCTGGGACCTCGACGCCGTCACCGAGGCGGGCGGTGCCCCGGTGATCAAGACGCAGGTGGCCGGTCCGTGGACGCTGGCCGCCGGGATCGAGCTGCCCCGCGGCCACCGCGTGCTCACCGACCGCGGCGCCGTGCGCGAGTTCACCGAATCGGCGCTGGAGGGCCTGGCCGCGCACGTCGCGGAGCTCACGGCCCGCACCGGGGCCGAAGTGGTCGTCCAGTTCGACGAGCCGATGCTCCCCGCCGTGCTCGCCGGGAGCCTGCCCACCCCCTCGGGTTACGGCACGGTGCCTGCCGTGCCCGAGCCGGAGGCACGTGAACTGCTGAGCCGCGTCGTCGAGCGCGCGGGCGGGCTCACCGGCCAGCCGGTCGTCGTGCACTGCTGCGCCGCGCGGCCGCCGGTCGGCCTGCTGCACGCGGCGGGCGCGGGCGCACTCGCGATCGACGCGACCCTGCTGGCCGGGGCGCCGTCGACGCTGCTGGACGAGCTGGGGGAGGCGTGGGACAGCGGCACCGTGCTCTTCCTGGGGCTGGTGCCGGCGCTGGAACCGGAGCGCCGGCCGGCTCTGCGCGAGCTCGCGCAGCCCGCTCTGGCGCTCGCGGACCGGCTCGGGTTCGGCCGGTCGACCCTGGCCGACCGCGTGGTGCCGACACCCACCTGCGGATTCGCCGGTGCCACGACCGCCTGGGTGCGCCGCGCGTTGAAGCTGACCACGGATCTGGGCAAGGCGTTCGTGGAGCCACCGGAGGGCTGGTAGGAGTCCGGTCATGCGGTGGTTCCGACGCTCCAACCGGGAGGACGCCCTGCCCGATCCGCGCACGGCGTGGCCAGAGCAGGCGGTCCCGGACGATCCGGCAGCCGCGGCCGAGCGGTTCTGGCGCCGCTGGTCGGAGATGCTGCCGGAGATCAGCGCCGCGCTCGGCGACCGCGCACCGCAGCGGGCCGAGGCGGTTCTGGCCGGCGCGGTCGCGGAGCTGCACCCGGACCTGCACGTGTCACTGGAACGCGGGCAACGCGCGATCTACGCCCTCGTGGTGAGCGGGCAGGAGGACCCGGCGCTGCGGCCGTTCACCGACGCGTGGCGGGCGGCGGCCCCGCCGGACGACGCGATCTGGGAGTTCCACGACTCGGTGCCGCCGGTGCCCGACCCGTCCGGGGTGACCGTGAACCTGGGCTCGTGCTCGTTCGCGCTGGCCGATGTCCGCGTCGCGGCGCAGGTCGACGAGGCCGAAGGGGTGGTCGACGTCGCGGTCCACCACCCGCTGCTGGGTGAACTCGACGCAGCCGCCCGCGAGGCCATGACGTTCCTGCCGCTGGACGCGACGCTCGGTGAACGGCTGGCCGCGCGGCGGTTGCGCCGCGTGGAGACGGCCGAGAGCGAACCGGCGGGTGCCCTCACCCTCCGGCAACTGCGTGACCTGGTCTGCGGCCTGGACCGCGAACACCCGGAAAGTGTCGGGGGTCCTGACTAAGCTGACCGACTGTGAGTGAGACTCCCGCCGCACAGGACGTCACCGAGGTTCCCGCCGAGGTCCGCGAGCGCCACGGCGCGCTCGCCGACGAGGTGCGCGGGCACCAGTTCCGGTACTACGTGCTGGACTCGCCGGTCATCACCGACGGCGAGTTCGACGAGCTGCTCAAGGAGCTCGAGCGGCTGGAGGCGGAGTACCCGGGGCTGGCCACACCGGACTCGCCCACGCAGAACGTCGGCGGCACGTTCTCCACCGACTTCGTCGCGGCCGACCACCTCGAGCGGATGATGAGCCTGGACAACGTCTTCGCCGAGGACGAGCTGCTGGCGTGGGTCGAGCGGGTGGAGCGCGAGGTCGGCGGGTCCACGCAGTACCTGTGCGAGCTGAAGATCGACGGGCTGGCCATCAACCTGCTCTACGAGAAGGGGCGGCTGGTGCGGGGGCTCACCCGCGGCGACGGGCGCACGGGTGAGGACGTCACGCTCAACGTCCGCACGCTGGAGCAGGTGCCGGAGACGCTGACCGGCACCGCCGAGTACCCGGTGCCCGACCTGGTCGAGGTGCGCGGCGAGGTGTTCTTCCGGGTCGAGGACTTCGCCGAGCTGAACGCGCGGCTGGTGGAGGCGGGCAAGCCGCCGTTCGCCAACCCGCGCAACACCGCGGCCGGTTCGCTGCGGCAGAAGGACCCGAAGGTCACCCGAAGCCGCAAGCTGCGGCTGATCTGCCACGGGCTCGGCAAGCGCGAGGGCTTCGAGCCGGTGCGCCAGTCGCAGGCGTACGAGGCGCTGGCCGCCTGGGGGCTGCCGGTGTCCGGTCACACGAAGGTGGTCGACGAGGCCGCGGAGCTGCTGGAGCACATCCGGTACTGGGGTGAGCACCGGCACGACGCCGAGCACGAGATCGACGGCATCGTGGTGAAGGTCGACCAGGTGTCGCTGCAACGGCGGCTGGGCAGCACGTCCCGCGCGCCGCGGTGGGCGATCGCCTACAAGTACCCGCCGGAGGAGGCCACCACGCGGCTGCTCGACATCCAGGTCAACGTGGGGCGGACGGGCCGGGTCACACCGTTCGCGGTGATGGAGCCGGTGAAGGTCGCCGGGTCGACCGTCGCGATGGCGACGCTGCACAACGCGCAGGAGGTGGAGCGCAAGGGCGTGCTGATCGGCGACCGGGTGGTGATCCGCAAGGCGGGCGACGTGATTCCCGAGGTGCTCGGACCGGTGGTGGACGTGCGCACCGGGGACGAGCGCCAGTTCGTGATGCCGACGTTCTGCCCGGAGTGCGGCACGAAGCTCGCCCACCAGAAGGAGGGCGACGTCGACATCCGCTGCCCCAACGCCCGGTCCTGTCCGGCGCAGCTGCGGGAGCGGCTGTTCCACCTGGCCGGACGCGGCGCGTTCGACATCGAGATGCTCGGCTACGAGGCGGCGACTGCCCTGCTGGAGTCCGGTGTGGTCGTCGACGAGGGCGACATCTTCGACCTGGACGAGGAGAAGCTGAAACGGGTCGAGCTGTTCCGCACCAAGGCGGGCGAGCTGTCGGCCAACGGGCGCAAGCTGCTGGCCAACCTGGACAGTGCGAAGGACCATCCACTGTGGCGCGTGCTGGTCGCGCTGTCGATCCGGCACGTGGGGCCGACGGCGGCGCAGGCGCTGGCGCGGGAGTTCGGTTCGCTGGAGGCGATCGAGCAGGCCGATGAGGCCGCGATGGCCGATGTGGACGGGGTGGGCCCGACCATCGCGAACGCCCTGCGCGAGTGGTTCGCCGTGGACTGGCACCGCGAGGTGGTGGAGAAGTGGCGCCGCGCCGGGGTGCGCATGGCGGAGGAACGCGACGAGTCGGTGCCGCGCACGCTGGAGGGCCTGTCGATCGTGGTGACCGGCTCGTTGTCGACGTACTCGCGGGACGAGGCCAAGGAGGCGATCATGTCGCGCGGCGGCAAGGCCGCCGGTTCGGTGTCGAAGAAGACGGCGTTCGTCGTGGTCGGTGACGCGCCGGGGTCCAAGTACGACAAGGCGGTCCAGCTCAAGGTCCCCGTCCTGGACGAGAACGGGTTCCAGGTCCTGCTGGATCGCGGCCCCGAGGCCGCGGCCGAGGTGGCGCTTCCGGCGGGGGAGGAAGCCGGTGAGTGAGTTCACCGTCAGACCGGCGTGGCCGGCGGAGTACCCGGCCGTGGGCGCGCTGACCGCGGCGGCGTACGTGGCCGACGGCCTGATCGGCCAGGACGACGACTACGCCCGCGAGCTGGCCGATGCCGCCCGCCGCGCCGAGCACGCGGAGCTGCTGGTTGCCGCGGACGCGAACGGCCTGCTCGGTTCGGTGACGATCGTGCAGCCGGGTTCGCGCTACTCGGAGATCGCCCGGGAGGGCGAGCTGGAGTTTCGCATGCTGGCCACCGCGCCCGCGGCCCGCGGCCGGGGCGTCGGCGAGGCGCTCGTGCGGGCGGTGCTGGACCGGGCGCGCACGACCGGCGCCGAGGCGGTTGTGCTGTGCAGTCTGGACGCGATGCGCACCGCGCACCGGCTCTACACCCGCCTGGGGTTCACGCGCATCCCGCAGCGCGACTGGGAACCGCGGCCGGGCCTGTGGTTGCGGGCTTTCCGGCTGGTCTGCTGATCGCTGACGCGCCACCGATCGCGGGCCGGAGCCGGGCGGTTCGCGATGATGGAAGTGCCGCGCGGGCCTCCCGGAGCGCGGGTGGTGGAGTCGCGGCGGAGGGGGAAATCGCCGGTCTCCTTCAGCGGTCAGCGGTGTTGGTGCGCTGTTCGATGGCCCGCACCACCGCGGCCATGTCTTCGGCGCCGTGGCCCAGCTCCAGCGTTTCGCCGTAGAGGGCGTGGCAGACGTCCAGCAGCGGTGACGCCAGTCGCGCCGACCGGGCCGCCTCGGCGATCAGCTGGTTGTTCTTCAGAACATCCGCGATCGACGCCTGCACCGCGAAATCGCCCGCCAGGAGTTTCGCGGCCTTCATCCGGGACACGCTGCTGGCCATCGGGCCGGCGTCCAGCACCTCCACGAACCGTGCCAGGTCCAGGCCCTGCCGCTCGGCGAAGTGCACCGCTTCGGCCAGGCCGGTCACCATGGTGATCAGGTACAGGTTCACCGCGAGTTTCATCAGCAGCGCGCCCGGCGCCGGTCCGCACTCCACCACCTGGTGGCACATCGGCCGCAGCAGGGGCCGCACCGCGGCCACCGCCGATGGCTCGCCCGCCAGCATCGCCACGAGCTGCCCCGCTTCGGCCGGTTTGCGCGACCCGGACACCGGCGCCTCGACGTACCGGCCCCCGGCCGCGGCGACATCCGCCGCCAGCGCGCGCGAATACCCGGGCGACGTGGTGCCCATGTGCACCACGATCCGCCCGGCTACGTTCGCCGCGAACCCGCTCCCGCCGCGGCCCAGCACCGCGTCCACCGCGGCGCCGTCGGCGAGCATGAGGAACACGACGTCCACCCGCCCGCACACCTCGGCCGCGCTGTCCGCGACCTCCGCGCCCGCGGCCGCCAGCACCTCGGACTTCGCCGGCGTCCGGTTCCACACCACGAGCGGCGTTCCCGCCCGGACCAGGTTGAGTGCCATCGGCGTGCCCATCACGCCCAGCCCCAGGAAGCCGACCTTCATGGGAAGTACCCTAGCGCGGAGTTATGACAGTTGTCATGACCGTTCGCCGAGTGGTCCGATGAGCTCGATGGGCCGGAAGGCCGCGTCGCGTCGGCCGGGGCTCCGGTTCGCCGGATCGTGCTCTGCGGGCAACCGCGCCTCCCGGTAACGTTCAGCCTGCTGAACGATTCCCCCGACCCCAGGGCTGTAGTAGCCGATGAGGATCGCACGCTGGCTCGTCCCCGCTCTGCTCGTGATCGCCTGGCTCGCGGTCGGCGGGTTCGGCGGGCCCTACGCCGGCAAGCTGAGCGACGTCTCGACCAACGACAACTCCGCCTTCCTGCCCGCCTCGGCCGAGTCCACCCGTGCCCTCGCCGAACAGCGGACCTTCTCCGCCGACCAGACCCTCCCGGCGATCGTCGTCGCCGAGCGGACCGCCGGCATCACGCCCGCGGACACCGCCTTCCTCTCCGCGGCCGCCCAGCGTCTGCAAGCCGTTCCCGGCGTCACCGGCGCGACCGGACCGCAGCTGTCCCAGCCCGACGGCCAGGCTCTCGAACTGACCGTTCCCGTCCGGATCGGCGGCAAGCCCGGCGGGATCGTCGAACGGATCCGCGCCGAAGTGGCGCAGCCCCCGGCGGGACTGACCGTCCTCGTCGCCGGCCCGGCCGCGCAGATCGCCGACCTGGTCACCGCCTTCGGCGGCATCGACGGCCTCCTGCTGCTGGTCGCCGGCCTGGTCGTGGCACTCATCCTGGTGGTCGTCTACCGCAGCCCGTTGCTGCCACTGGTCGTGCTGCTCTCCGCGGTGTTCGCGCTCGGCCTGGCCAGCCTGGCCGTCTACGTCCTCGCCGACCACGACGTGCTGACCCTCAACGGCCAGAGCCAGGGCATCCTGTTCATCCTCGTCTTCGGCGCCGCCACCGACTACGCGCTGCTGCAAGTCTCGCGGTTCCGGGAACAGCTGCGCGACACCGAAAGCCGCTTCGAGGCGATCCGCCGGGCCTGGCGCGCGACCATGCCCCCGATCGCGGCGTCGGCGGGCACCGTCGTGCTCGGTGTGCTCTGCCTGCTGTTCTCCGACCTGCAGTCCAACCGCGGCCTCGGCCCGGTCGCCGCGATCGGCATCGCCTGCGCGTTCCTCGCCTCGGTCACGTTCCTGCCCGCCGCGCTGGCCCTGCTCGGCCGCGCCGCGTTCTGGCCGATCCGGCCGAAGTTCGGTTCACCGCACCCGGAGTCCGGCGGGATCTGGGGCCGCATCGCCACGGCCGTCGCGGCCAGGCCGCGGGCGATCTGGATCGGCACCACGGTGCTGCTGCTCGCTGGTGCCGCGTTCGTGCCGCAGCTCAAGGCCGGCGGGGTCGCGCAGACCGACCTGTTCCTCACGCCGGTCGACTCGGTCGCCGGGCAGGAGGTCCTGGTCCGGCACTTCCCGGGCGGTTCCGGTTCCCCGACCGTGATCATCGCCAACGCGAGCGCCGCACCGGCGGTGGCCCAGGCGGCCCGGGTGGACGGGGTCGCGCAGGTCGCCGTGGCCCCGAAGCAGGTCGGCGGGCGGGTGCAGATCCTCGCGACCCTGACCGACGCGGCCGATTCCCAGCCCGCCGTGGACACGGTCGGCCGCGTGCGCGCGGCGGTGCACGCCGTGCCCGGAGCGGACGCGGTCGTGGGCGGCACCACCGCCACCCAGCTCGACACGCAGCGGACCTCCGAACGGGACCGCGCGGTGATCATCCCGATCGTGCTGGTGGTGATCTTCGTGGTGCTCGCGCTCCTGCTGCGGGCGCTGCTGGCGCCGTTGTTGCTGATCGCGACGGTCGTGCTGTCCTTCGGCGCCACCATGGGCGTGTCCGCGCTGGTGTTCAACCACCTGCTGGGTTTCCCGGGTGCCGATCCGGCGGTGCCGCTGTTCGGGTTCGTGTTCCTGGTGGCGCTCGGGATCGACTACAACATCTTCCTGATGACGCGGGTGCGGGAGGAGGCCGTCCGGGCGGGCACCCGCGACGGCACGCTGCGGGGGCTCACGCTCACCGGCGGCGTCATCACCTCCGCCGGGGTGGTGCTCGCGGCGACCTTCGCCAGCCTGGCGGTGATCCCGATCCTGTTCCTGGCGCAGATCGCGTTCATCGTCGCCTTCGGCGTCCTGCTCGACACGCTGGTCGTGCGGTCGCTGCTGGTGCCCGCGCTGACCCTGGACGTCGGCCGCCGCATCTGGTGGCCGTCGAAACTGCGGTGATCAGCCGTCCAGCACGACGGCGACGATCCCGGCCAGGTGGGCCAGCCGCGCGACCTCGGCGGCGCGGAACATGGGGCCACCGGGGCGCCCGACCAGCAGCGCCTTGTCCGGCTTGCCCAGCGGGGTCGCGGCGAGCTCGGTGCCCAGCTCCTGCCACGTTTCCGGGACCCAGGTGTCCTCGGCGTCGAGGATCGTGGCCCGCTCCAGCGGCAGCCACGGCAGGTGGGTGATCGCCACCTCGGGCGCCGCGCTGGACGAGGCCAGCCGCTGCACACCGCCCGCGCTGACCGACACCACGATCGCCCATCCCGCGCGGATGATCCGCGGCACGCCTTCGACCAGCACCGCCAACCCGGACGCCGGCCGGTCGGCGATCTGCTCGACCAGTTCCAGCTCGCGGTGGGTGTCCAGCACCCCGGCGTAGGGGCGCACCGCGTCGACCTCGACGCCCTCCACGCTCTCCGCGGCGGTGATCACCGCGTCCGGCAGCCGGCCCGACGGCAGCTCGACGACCATGTCGTCGATCGCCACCCCTCCGCCGCGCTCGACCACGTCCACCGAGAGGATGTCCGCCCCGATCGTGCCGAGAGCCGTCGCGACCGCTCCGAGGGTTCCTGGCGTGTCCGGGAGCTGCACCCGGATCAGGAAGGACACGTGAACCCCTCTCGGGTCCGGCGCTCCCGCCTCGCCGGGGAGCGCAACCGGCCGCTGATTGTGACAGACGAAGGCCGCCACGGGGAGCCATCGTCTGCCTACCGAGACCGGATTGCGCGCGCTCCGTTCACAACCCGGTCGAGGTCGCAAGCCCCGCCGCCATAGACTTGTGTCTCACCGAAACACCGATCCGCACACCCCGGGAGTCACCCGCGTGCCCAACATTTCCCGCGACGAGGTCGCGCACCTGGCCAAGCTCGCCAGGCTCGCCGTCACCGACGAGGAGCTGAACGTCTTCGCAGGTCAGCTCGACCAGATTCTGGACGCGGTGGCCAAGGTCAGCGAGGTCGCCGACGGCGACGTCCCGCCGACCTCGCACGCCGTGCCGCTCACGAACGTCTTCCGCGAAGACGTGGTCCGGCCCGGGCTGACCCAGCAGCAGGCCCTGGCCGGTGCGCCGGCCGCCGAAGAGGGCCGCTTCCGGGTGCCGCGGATCCTGGGGGAGGAACAGTGACCGACCTAACACGCCTGTCCGCGGCCGAGCTGGCCGGGAAGATCCACGCGCGCGAGGTGACCTCGGAGGAGGTCACGCGGGCGCACCTGGACCGCATCGGCGAGGTCGACGAGGCCGTGCACGCGTTCCTCACCGTCGACGCCGAGGGCGCCCTGGCCGCGGCGCGCGCGGTGGACTCCGCGCTGGCGCAGGGCCAGGCCCCCGCCTCACCGATCGCGGGCGTCCCGCTCGCCGTCAAGGACGTGCTGGCCACCGCGGGCGTGCCCACCACCTGCGGGTCGAAGACCCTGGAGAACTGGATCCCGCCGTACGACGCGACGGTCACGCGCAAGCTGCGCGAGGCGGGCGTGCCGATCCTGGGCAAGACGAACATGGACGAGTTCGCGATGGGCTCCTCCACCGAGAACTCGGCGTTCGGCCCCACGCGCAACCCGTGGGACCACGCCCGCATCCCGGGCGGTTCCGGCGGCGGCTCGGCCGCGTCGCTGGCCGCCTTCGAGGCGCCGCTGGCGATCGGCACCGACACCGGCGGCTCGATCCGCCAGCCGGGTGCGGTCACCGGCACCGTCGGCGTGAAGCCGACCTACGGCGGCGTGTCCCGGTACGGGCTGGTGGCGTTCTCCTCCTCGCTCGACCAGGCCGGGCCGTGCGCCCGGACGGTGCTGGACGCGGCGCTGCTGCACGAGGTCATCGCCGGGCACGACCCGCTCGACTCGACCTCGATCGACGCGCCCGTGCCGCCGGTGGTCGCCGCGGCCCGCGAGGGCCTGCGCGGTGACCTCACCGGCGTCCGGGTCGGCGTGGTCAAGGAGTTCAGCGGCGAGGGCTACCAGGCCGGCGTGCAGCGTTCCTTCGAGGCCGCGGTCGAGCAGCTGACGGCGCTGGGCGCCGACGTCGTCGAGGTGTCCTGCCCGAACTTCGTCTACGCGCTGCCGGCGTACTACCTGATCGCGCCGAGTGAGGCGTCGTCGAACCTGGCCCGTTTCGACGCGATGCGCTACGGCCTGCGGGTCGCCGACGACGGCACGCACAGCGCCGAAGAGGTCATGTCGGCCACGCGGGAAGCCGGTTTCGGCGCCGAGGTCAAGCGCCGGATCATGCTCGGCACGTACGCGTTGTCGTCCGGCTACTACGACGCCTACTACGGCTCGGCGCAGAAGGTGCGGACCCTGATCGCCCGCGACTTCGAGGCCGCGTTCGCCAAGGTCGACGTGCTGGTCTCGCCCACCACCCCGACCACCGCGTTCAAGATCGGCGAGCGGGTCGACGACCCGATGGCGATGTACCTCGCGGACCTGTGCACGATCCCGGCGAACCTGGCGGGCAACGCCGCGATGAGCGTGCCCAGCGGACTGTCCGATGAGGACGGCCTGCCGGTCGGGCTGCAGATCATGGCTCCGGCGCTGGCCGACGACCGGCTCTACCGGGTCGGCGCCGCCTACGAGGTGGCGCGCGGCCCGATCATCGACCGGATTCCGGAGCTGAAGGGAGTCTCGGCGTGACCGCCGTTGCCGAAGTCATGGACTACGCCGAGGTCGTCGAGCGGTTCGACCCGGTGCTCGGGCTCGAGGTGCACGTCGAGCTGAACACCAAGACCAAGATGTTCTGCGGCTGCCCGAATGAGTTCGGCGGCGAGCCCAACACCCACGTGTGCCCGACCTGCCTCGGCCTGCCCGGCGCGCTGCCGGTCCTCAACGGCAAGGGCGTCGAGGGCGCGATCCGCATCGGCCTGGCGCTGAACTGCGAGATCGCCGAGTGGTGCCGGTTCGCCCGGAAGAACTACTTCTACCCGGACATGCCGAAGAACTTCCAGACCTCGCAGTACGACGAGCCGATCGCGGTCAACGGCTACCTGGACGTCACCCTCGACGACGGCGAGGTCGTGCGCGTGGAGATCGAGCGCGCGCACATGGAGGAGGACACCGGCAAGTCGCTGCACGTCGGCGGAGCGACCGGACGGATTCACGGTGCGGAGCACTCGCTGCTCGACTACAACCGCGCCGGTGTACCGCTGATCGAGATCGTCACCAAGCCGATCGTCGGCATGGGCGAGCGGGCCCCCGAGGTCGCGCGCGCGTACGTGACCGCCCTGCGGGACCTGTTGCGTGCGCTGGACGTGTCGGACGTGCGGATGGACCAGGGCTCGCTGCGCTGTGACGCCAACGTGTCGCTGATGCCGAAGGGCGCGAGCGAGTTCGGCACCCGCACCGAGACGAAGAACGTCAACTCCTTCCGCAGCGTCGAGCGGGCCGTGCGCTACGAGATGACGCGGCAGGCCGCGGTGCTCGCCGCCGGTGGCACGGTCACCCAGGAGACCCGGCACTTCCAGGAGGCCGACGGCACCACCTCGCCCGGCCGCACCAAGGAGACCGCCGAGGACTACCGGTACTTCCCCGAGCCCGACCTGGTCCCGATCGCCCCGTCGCGTGACTGGGTCGAGGAGCTGCGCGGGACGCTGCCGGAGATGCCGGCCGCGCGCCGCAAGCGCATCCAGACCGAGTGGAACCTCTCCGCCGAGGAGCTGCGGGACCTGTTCAACTCCGGCGCGGTCGAGCTGGTCGAGGCCACGGTCGCCGCGGGTGCGAAGCCGAACGACGCGCGCAGCTGGTGGGTCAACTTCCTGGCGCAGGAGGCCAACGCCCGCGAGGTCGAGATCGCCGCGCTGCCGATCACCCCGGCGCAGGTCGCCCGCGTCGCCGCGCTGGTCGACTCCGGCGAGCTGACCAACAAGCTCGCCCGCGAGGTGGTCAAGGGTGTGCTGGCCGGCGAGGGCGAGCCGGACGAGGTCGTCGAGAAGCGGGGCCTCAAGGTCGTGTCGGACGACTCGGCGCTGCTCGCCGCGGTCGACGAGGCGCTGGCCGCGCAGCCGGACATCGCCGACAAGATCCGCGGCGGCAAGGTCCAGGCCGCGGGCGCCATCGTTGGTGCCGTGATGAAGGCGACCAAGGGTCAGGCCGACGCCAAGCGCGTCCGTGAGCTGATCATCGAGCGGGTGGGCGCCTGAGGATGCCCGCGAAGGTGTCCGCGGAGCCGGCGCGGTTCTCGTTCGCGCGCGTCAGCTGGCGCGAGTGGACGGCTCTGGCGGCGGGCGTGCTTGCCGCGCTCGCCCTGTTCCTGCCGTGGACGAATCTGTCGGCGCAGGACCAGGTCGTCGAGGAGGCGTTGCGGGACCTGCCTGCCTCGGACGTCGCGCGGGACGCGTGGACCGGCGGGTTCCTGGCCTGGTGCGGGCCGCTGTTGCTGCTCGTCGCCGGGGTTGCGGTCGTCGCGTTCGGACAGTTCCGCAAGGTGCGGGCGGCCGGGCTGCCGCACCTGTGGCTGATCTGCGCCGCGGTGGCGCTGGTGTTGATGCTGCTCGCGTGGTTCGCGATGGGCCGGCAGTTCGACGAGGACACCCGCGCGCTGCTGAGCCAGGGCGGCATCGTGTGGTACGCGGGGATCGGCCGGTACCTGGCGATGCTCGGCGGCGTCGCTTCCGTGGCCGCCGCGGTGCTGGACGTTCGCGCGCTGCGGCGCCGCTGAATGGGGGAGGTCATGGCTGTCGACGCCGACGTGGCGGTGGTCGGGCTCGGCACGTTGGGGTCGATGACCGTGTGGCAGCTCGCCCGGGCCGGGGCGGACGTCCTCGGGTTCGAGCAGTTCGGCATCGGGCACGACCGGTCCGCGGCCGGTGGTGAGTCGCGGATCTTCCGCACCGCCTACCAGGAGGGGCCGGAGTACGTGCCGCTGCTGCGGGAAGCGCACCGGCTGTGGCGGGAGCTCGAGGCCGAATCCGGCGGCCGGCTGCTGACCGCGACCGGCGGGCTCACCATCGGCGCCGAGGGTACCGAGGCGATGGCCAACGTGCTGGCCTCGATCGAACGCTTCGGGCTGCCCGCGGAGGTGCTCGACGCCGCGGCGATGCGCTGGCGGTACCCGCAGCACCGGCTGGCCGATGGCGAGATGGCGGTGCTCGACCACACGGCCGGCGTGCTGCGGCCGGAATTCGCGGTGATCGCGGCCGTGACGCGGGCGGTTTCGCTGGGCGCCCGCGTGCACAGCGGGACGGCTGTCACCGCGATCGAGCCGTTCGGCGACCACGTCGTGGTGACGGCCGGGGAGCGGCGCTTCACCGTGCGGCAGGTGGTGGTGGCCGGTGGGCCGTGGACCGCCCGGCTGGTTCCGGCACTGGCGGGCGCGGTGCATGTGCGGCGGATCGTCATGACGTGGTTCGCGACCACCGACCCGGCGCGGTACGGCCCGGAGCGGTTCCCGGTCTTCATCCGGCAGAGCGGGGAGCGGCACGTCTTCGGCATTCCCACCTTCGACGGTGGCTCGGTGAAGGTGGCGCTGGTCGCGGAAGATCCGGTGGCCGATCCGGACGCGCTCGACCGGGACGTGCGGCCGTCCGCGCTGTCGGCGATCAGCTCACTGGTGCAGGGCTGCCTGCCGGAGCTGCATCCCTATCCGCACCGGGTTTCCGTGCACATGGACGGCTACACCGCCGATGGCCACCCGCTGGTGGGGGCCGTGCCGGGGGTGCCGAACGTGGTGGTGCTCGGCGGTTTCTCCGGGCACGGGTTCAAGATGGCCCCGGCGATCGGGCGGGTGGCCGCGGATCTCGTGCTGCGCGGTCAGGGGTCCGTGGGGTTCCTGGACCCCGGGCGTCACGCGGGAATCTGAACGCCCTGCGGTCGGCGTGCCGGTGGGTGCTAGTCCTTGCCGCTGCCGCCGCCGGGGGTGGCCTGCAGTGAGATCAGCACCACCCGGTCGTCACTGGACACCGGCCGGCCGCCGTCCTTGTTGACGGTTCCCACCAGGGCGAACTGGCTGTCGATCTGGTCCAGGGCGCCGTAGCGGCCGTAGGCGGTGCCGTTCTTGCCGTCCATCAGCGGTTTCGGTTTGCCGCCGACCGAGCCGTCCAGCGTGATGGGCAGTTCCTGCAGGTTGGCCCCCACCGAGGTGGCGATGACGATCGACGTGCCGCTGTCCGCGCAGCCCGCCAGCGCCGGCTTCTCCGGCCACGTCCAGGTCGGTACGGACAGCGACGCGCCGGGTGTGACGGCGTACAGCGCGTCCACGTCCGCGGCGCGGTCGGTGATCCAGGTGCGGGAACCGTCCGTCGCCTTGCACAGGCCGCCGGGGGAGTGCACCCCACTGGCATAGACCCGCGACCCGGGCGCCGGGTTGCCCTCGGCCGCGTTGCCGGCCGTGTCGATGCGCAGCACCTTCCCGGCCAGCGATCGCGGGTCGGCCGCGGCGGCCGGGTTGCCGGCGTCGCCCGTCGCGACGAGCAGCGCGCCCCTCCCGTCGGTCATGATCGCGCCGCGGTTGCCCGTCGCGCCCTTCGGGATGCCCGTCAGCACCGGCTTCGGCTGCTGGCCGCGCGTGAACCGGACCACCCGGTTGTCCGTCGCCGTCGTGACGTAGGCGAAGACCAGCTGGTCCTCGGAGTAGGTGGGGGACAGGGCGAGCCCGGTGAGACCGCCGTCGCCCGTCGCCTGCACGTCCAGGCGCCTCACCTCGGCGGCCGGGCCGCCCGCCGTGACCTGCACGATCCGGCCGGTCTTCCGCTCGGCGGCCAGTGCGCCCGGCGCCGCCCCGGTGTTCGGCAGGGCCGCGACGGCGGACACGGTGTCCAGGCAGGTCGCGATGACCGACTGGTCGTAGTCGGTGCAGCCCTGGGGCGGCGGGATCGACGTCTGCGGGGTGCTCGGCCGCGACGGGTCGGCGCCGCCGTCGGCCTCGGGTACCTGAGGCTGGGGACCGGCCGGCGCGGTGAGCTGGGGCGCCGGTTCGAACGTCTGGTTCGCGGCCCGGTCGTCGAACTGGGCGCAGCCGCTCAGCAGCAGCCCGCAGGCCGCGAGCAGCCACCACGGCCGCCGCGGAGCCTTCCCCATCCCGACGCGCACCCGCCCAGCCTAGGTGCCGCCTGGTGAACGACGGGTAAGTACCGTGGCGATCATGCCCGTCACGGTTCTGGTTCCCGACGAAGACGGCGTGCACGCACTGCGTGAGCTCGCCGGGGTGCGTCCCGTCCGCTACAGCTGGCGGGAGCCGCTGCCGGCCGAGGCCGCCGAGGCGGAGGTCCTCGTGCCCGGTGCGCACCGGCCCGAGGAGCGCGCCACCGTGCTCGGCGCGCTGCCCAACCTGAAGCTGATCCAGCTGCTGTCGGCGGGCGCGGAGAACTGGATCGGCACGGTGCCGGACGGGGTCCTGCTGTCCACCTGCCGGGGCGCGCACGGTGGCAGCACGGCCGAATGGGTCGTGGCCGTGCTGCTGTCGATCTACCGTGAGCTGCCGGGCTTCGCCGCCGGTCAGGCCGCGCGCCGGTGGGACCCGCACGCCACCGGCACGCTGCAGGACAAGCGGGTGCTCGTGGTCGGCGCCGGGGACCTGGGGCGGCAGCTGGAGCGCCGGCTGGTGGCCTTCGACGCGCAGGTCACGATGGTCGGCGTGACCGGACGGGACGGGGTGCACGCGGTGGACGAGCTGCCCGCGCTGCTGCCCGGGCACGACGTCGCCGTCCTCGTGGTGCCGCTGACCTCCCGCACCCGCGGGATGGCCGGCGCGGAGTTCCTCTCCGCCATGCCGGACGGCGCGATACTCGTCAACGCGGCTCGCGGACCCGTGGTCGACACCGCGGCGCTGCTCGCCGAGCTGCGGGCCGGCCGGTTGCGCGCCGCGCTCGACGTCACCGACCCGGAGCCGCTGCCCGCGGATCATCCACTGTGGACGGCGTCGAACGTGGTGCTGACCCCGCACGTGGCCGGCTCGGTGACGGGCAGCCAGCGCCGTTCGTACGCGGTGGTGGCGGCGGAAATCGCCCGCTACGCCGGCGGGGAGCTGCCGCACAACCTGGTGCGCGGGGAATACTAGACCGCACGAGGACCACCGCACCGCCGACGGGCTCGGCCGGGTCACCCTGCGCGACCCCGAGGGCAACGAGTTCCGCGTCCCGCGCAAGCGGTCAAGTGTCCTGACCGGACACGTCGCCGGCGCCGGTCTGCTCCGGGCCGCGGGCCGCGGCCCTGCGGGCACGGTGGTTGGCCACGTTGGTGCGGTTGCCGCACAGGCCGGGCATGCAATAGCGGCGACGGCCCGGCCGGGTGGTGTCGATGAAGGCTCCCCGGCAGGTCGGCGCACCACACTGGCGGAACCGCTGCGCGCCGAGGACGTGCACGACCCCGAGGATGCCGATGCCGCAGATCACCGAGAGGGCGTCGGTGACGGTGGCTTCCGCGGGGAGGCAGGCGGCCCACCGCGTGCCGCTGCCGTGTGCGGGACCGGGAACCAGGGTGATGCCCTGGGCGGGCGCGGTGAGCGCGGTGGCGCCGACGACGAGGCGGTCCCGTTCGGGGTGATCGATGAGGTCGCGCACGGTGGTCCGTAGTGCGTGGACCGCCTGCAGGTCGGTTTCGCGGCCGCGGCGCGCGAGTCCGGCGAGCGTTGCGGAGCCGTCGTCGTGCCCCGGGCCGTGCCGGTCGGCGAACGCGACGAGTGCGGCCAGGCCGGGCAGGCGGTCGTCGCCCCGCCAGACCTCGGCGGTGGTGTTGACCAGCTCGGTCGCGACTCCCGCCGCCCAGGCGTACTCGTCCAGCGCTACTTGCATCCGCGGCGAGCCTCCCGTACGTTTTTCGGTTAATAGCGACTTTACCCCTTACCGGAGACCTCGCCCATGCCCCAGCTGGACATCGATGCGATCGTCTTCGACGTGCTCGGCACGCTCGTCGACGAATCCGCGGGTATCCGCGCCGGTATTCGTGCGCTCGACCCGGCGCTGGACGAGCCCCGGATCGAGCAGCTGCTCTCGATGTGGCAGCAGCACATCGACCGCGAACAGCGTCGCGTCCTCGACGGTGACCGGCCCTACCGCACCACCGACGTCCTCAACCGGGAGGCCGCTCAGCTGGTCGCGGCCGCCGCCGGGATCGACGACCCGGCCGCCGTGGCGGCGCTGGCCGGTTCGGCTCGCCGGCTCCCGCCGTGGCCGGACACCGTGGCCGGGCTCGCCCGGCTCGCCGAACGGTTCCCGCTGATCGGGCTCTCCAACGCGAGCCGGACCGCGCTGCTGGAACTCAACGCCCACGCCGGACTGCGCTGGCACCAGGCGCTGTCCGCCGAAGACGCCCGGACGTACAAACCGGACCCGGCGGTCTACCAGCTCGCCGTCACCGTGTCCGGGCGACCGCCGGAGCGGCTGCTGATGGTCGCCGCCCACGCCTGGGACCTGCGCGGTGCGCAGGCGCTCGGTCTGCGCACCGCCTACGTCGCCCGCCCGGTCGGTGATCCGCCCGCCCCCGCGGACCGGTTCGACCTGCACACCGGCGACCTGGCGGACCTGGCCGGCCGGCTCGGCGGGGCCCGGGAACCGGCCGCCTGATCACGCCACGGCCGCGGGCGGGCCCGGAACCGGTCGCGTCCCCGCAACCGATGTCCTACCCTGCGCGGGGTGACCAGCCCGCAGGACGATCCGCCGGCCCGCAACCCGTTCACCGGGTCCGGGTACTACCCCGCACCGGACGACGGCGGCACCAGCATGCTCTCCGGCGTAGAGGACCGGCCGTCGCCACCGGTCAACCGCTACCACGGTGGCCTGGACTTCGCGCTGCTCGTGCTGCGGGTGCTGCTCGCCGCGATCATGGGCGCGCACGGGTTGCAGAAGGTGTTCGGCCTGTTCCAGGGCCCGGGCATCGCCGGGACGGCGCGCATGCTGGAATCGCTGGGCTACACCGCCCAGCCGACGCTGCTGGCGTGGATCACCGGTCTCAGCGAGCTCGTCGGTGCCCTGCTGGTGGTGCTGGGCCTGTTCACCCAGATCGGCGCCGCCGCGCTGCTCGGCGTCACCGCGAACGCCGTCTACGCGCAGTGGCGCGGCGGGTTCTTCGAGCCGAACGGATTCGAGTTCGAGCTGCTGCTCGCGGGTGTGGCGTTCGCGCTGCTGTTCACCGGATCCGGCCGCGTCGCACTGGACCTGAACACACCCTGGCGCCGCCGTCCGGTGCCGTTCGGTGCGTTCTTCCTGCTGGTCGCCGCCGCCGCGGCCGTCGTGGTGATCGTGCTGGCCCGCTAGTCCCGTTTCAGCGCATTGGTGACGCCCGCGATCAGCGCCGCGGCCAGGATCCAGCCGCCGACCAGCAGCACCCAGCTCGTGGTCACCGCGAGGCCCTGCGGGAACCACCCGGTCTGCTGACCGAGGTCCACCGGCAGGACCACGTCCAGTGCGTAGGCGAAGGCGTTGAACCGCGGCACGTCCACGCCCTTCGCGACGAAACCGCCGGGGTAGGTCAGGCCGAACACCACCGCGCCGACGGCCAGCAGGGCACTGAGCCACACCCCGGCGAGCCACGGCCGGTACCCATAACCCACCGTCACCTCCAGCAGCGTGTTCCACACCTTGCCCGGCCAGTGCAGCTCGCGCCGCCGCCGTCGCTGCTTGGCGTACGCGACGCGGCGGGCGTCCTCGAGCCGGCCGGAGTCGCGGTAGCAGGCGGCGAGCCGGTCGTAGGTGCCCGGCGCGAACCGGCCCTCGTTGCGGTCCAGCCAGTCCAGGCGCTGGGCGACCGGCACGTCGTCGTTGGCCAGCCAGCGGTAGGTGAACCCGTTGAGCCGCTGGTGCCGCGGCCAGGTGCGCGGCTCGTCGTCGAGGACCTCGGCGCTCGCGTTGCCCAGGTCGACGGCGCCCTCCGGTGCCCGCCGCAACCGCAGCGACAACCGGCCGATCCGCGCCCGGTCGAGCGCCAGGCTCCGGGGGCTCCCGGCGAGTTCGGCGCCGGTCAGGTCCAGCACACCCAGCCGGGCGTCCGGCAACTCCACGGCGCCGCGCGCGATCAGGTCGTCGGCCTTGAGGTCGTCGTGGACCGTGAGCCCCCGCGCCACCACCGCGGCACCCCCCGGGTTCGACAGCCGCGCGCCGGTGAGCTGCATCTCCTGGATCGACGAGCCGGTGAGCACGATCTTGCCCCGGACGGTGAACCGGTTCAGGCCGAACAGGCAACGGTCGATCCGGAGGGTGTCGGCGGACAGCGCGGAGCCGCCCGGGTTGAGCAGGCGCGCTCCGCTGAGGTCCACAGTGGCCACCTGCGCGTTGCGCAGCAGGACCTCGCCCCGGAAGGTGGACTTGTCGCCGTGCAGCTCGCCCGGCACTGTCACGCGGTTCGCGTTCAGCGCGATGCCACCGGGGTTGGTGAACCGCGCCCCGCCGAGGTCCAGTGAGCCGCCGACCCTGGTGCCCCGCAGGTTGACCACGCCCGTGGCGTGAAAGCCGTCGGCGCAGAACACCGACCGGCCGACGATGAGGTGCTGCGCCGCGAGCGCCGTGCCGCCGCGCTGCTTCACGCGGGCACCGCGCAGGTCGAGGTTGCCGTCGATGCGCGCGTCCGTGAGCTCCACGCCACCGCGCACGACCGGGTTACCGCGCACGTCCTGGCCGACCGCCAGCCGCGGCGCGTAGAGCGCGGACCAGCCGAAGCAGGTGATCCGGGCGCCGGTCAGCAACAGCGAACCGCTGATCCGGGCGTCCTGCAAGCTGATCGCGCCGTCGATTTCGGCGTTCTCGAACACCGCTTCCCCGGTGAGGGAGGCCCGCTCGGCCAGGAGCGCGTACTGCCGCGGCGAGCTCAGGCGCGCGCCGGACAGGTCCAGGCCCCATCCGCTGGACGCGTTCGACAGGTCCACCACGCCCTCGGCGGAAAACGCTTGCGGCTCACGGTCGTCGAGCAGATCGGTGCCGAGGAAGATGCCCTGCACCGCGGTCACCCCGTTCGCGCGCAGCGCCGGGCCACGTGAGTTGCGCAGCTGGGCGCCGTTGAGGATCAGCTGACCGTCGATGTGCGCGCCGAGCAGGTCGATCACCGCGTCGGAGGTGCGGCTGCGGCGCAGGTTGAGCGAACCGTCGATACGTGCCCGCTGTGCGTTCAGCCCGCCGAGGTGGGATTCGATCAGGGCGATGCGCGACGTGCGCGCGTCGATGAGCTCGATCGTCTCGTCCACGTGGCACTGCGCCAGGATCAGCACGCGGCTCAGGGTGGCGGAGGTGAGGTTGAGCGAGCCGACCACGCGCACGCCCATCAGCATGACCATCCGGCCCCGCTGCACCGGGCGCGCGCCGGTGAGCAACTCCGCGAGGAGTTCGGCCCGGATCTGCCGCGACGCGGGCCAATCGGCACCGTTCGCCGGGTCGTCGGCCGCGGGATCACCGGTTTTCGCGTACAGCTGCGCCTGATCGTCCTTGTCCATGGCCAGGACGAGCTCGCGCTCCAGGTCGGTCAGGTCTTCGTCGCGGAGCACCCCGCACCCCCATCTCCCGTGCCGATCCGGATCATTCTGGCATCAGCCGGCGCGCCCGGGGCCGGAAACGACGGAGGGCCCCGGCGGATACCGCCGGGGCCCTCCACCACACCGTTTACCGGTTCGGGTCGCGGACCGCACCCGTGTCGGCCGAGGTGGCCATCCGCGCGTAGGCGCGCAGCGCCGCCGTGACCGGGCGCTGCCGGTCCACCGGCTGCCACGGCCGCTCGGACGCCTCCATCTTCGCCCGGCGCTCCGCCAGCACGTCGTCGTCCACCAGCAGCTCCAGCTTGCGCTCGCGCACGTCGATCAGGATCTGATCCCCGTCGGCGACCAGGCCGATCGTGCCCCCGGACGCCGCCTCCGGCGAGATGTGCCCGACCGAGATGCCCGACGAGCCACCGGAGAACCGGCCGTCGGTGATCAGCGCGCACTTCTTGCCCAGCCCGGCGCCCTTCAGGAACGCCGTCGGGTGCAGCATTTCCTGCATGCCCGGGCCGCCGGCGGGGCCCTCGTAGCGCACCACGAGCACCTCACCCGGCTGGATCTTCTTGCCCAGGATGACCGAGACGGCCTCCTCCTGGCTCTCCACCACGCGCGCCGGTCCCTGGAACCGCCACAGCTCCTCGTCGATGCCGGCGGACTTGATCACCGCGCCGTTCTCGGCCAGGTTGCCGCGCAGCACCGCCAGCCCGCCGTCGGCGGTGTAGGCGTGCGCGATGTCGCGGATGCAGCCGTTCGCCGCGTCCGTGTCCAGCTCGGTCCACCGGTTCGACGTCGAGAACGCCTCCGTGGTGCGGACCCCGCCGGGCGCGGCGTGGAACAGCTCGATCGCTTCCGCCGAGGCCGAACCGCCGCGGATGTCCCAGGTGGACAGCCACTGCTCGAGGGAAGGGGAGTGCACGGAAGTGACGTCCTCGTTGAGCAGCCCGGCCCGGTGCAGCTCGCCGAGGATCGCCGGGATGCCGCCGGCGCGGTGCACGTCCTCCATGTGGTAGTCGGAGTTCGGCGCGACCTTCGACAGGCACGGCACGCGGCGGCCGATGGCGTCGATGTCGGAGATCGTGAAGTCGACCTCGCCCTCCTGCGCCGCGGCCAGGATGTGCAGCACGGTGTTGGTCGAGCCGCCCATCGCCATGTCCAGCGCCATCGCGTTCTCGAACGCCTTGCGGTTGGCGATCGAGCGCGGCAGCGCGCTGTCGTCGTCCTCGCCGTACCAGCGCTTGCACAGCTCCATCACGGTGCGGCCGGCGTCCTCGAACAGCTTGCGCCGGGCGGCGTGCGTGGCCAGTGTCGAGCCGTTGCCCGGCAGCGACAGGCCCAGCGCCTCGGTGAGGCAGTTCATCGAGTTCGCGGTGAACATGCCCGAGCACGACCCGCAGGTCGGGCACGCGGACCGCTCCACGATGGACAGCCCGTCCTCGTCGACGGCGGGGTTGGCCGAGGCGGAGATGCTGGTGATCAGGTCGGTCGGCGCGTGGGCGACACCGTCGACGACGACCGCCTTGCCGGCCTCCATCGGGCCGCCGGAGACGAACACGGTCGGGATGTTCAGCCGCATCGCGGCGTTGAGCATGCCCGGCGTGATCTTGTCGCAGTTGGAGATGCAGACCAGTGCGTCGGCCTGGTGCGCGTTGACCATGTACTCGACCGAGTCGGCGATGATCTCGCGCGAGGGCAGCGAGTAGAGCATGCCGCTGTGCCCCATGGCGATGCCGTCGTCCACCGCGATCGTGTGGAACTCGCGCGCCACCCCGCCGGCCTCGCGGATCGCCCCGGCCACGATGTCGCCGAGGTCCTTGAGGTGTACGTGCCCGGGCACGAACTGGGTGTAGGAGTTGGCGATCGCGACGATCGGCTTGCCGAAGTCGCTGTCGGTCAGCCCGGTGGCCCGCCACAGGGACCGGGCGCCCGCGGCGTTGCGGCCGTGGGTGGTTGTTCGGGAGCGCAGAGCAGGCATGTCCGTCAGGTTACGCCCGCGGTGATCAGTCCGGACCGGTGTCCTCGCCCACGTCGGCGCCGTCGGCGTCGAAGTCGTCGGTGAGCCCGGTCGGGTCCTTCATCCGGCCCTCGCTGACCAGCGAGATCACCGGCAGGTGACGGGTGCGCACGGACGGCAGCGGGACCTCGCTGCCGTCGGCCAGCACGGCCCGCACCTTCGCCTTGTCGCTGATCGCGAGTCCCTTGAGCGAGGACCAGGGCAGCTCGCGGTGGCTGAACACGGTCCGCACGCTCAGGCCGCGGGAGGACGCGACGGTGCGGGTGCGCACGATGAACACGGCCAGCGCGATCGGCACGACGTACATGACCCACAGCCCGGGCACGTCGGCGAACGCGGCGGGGATCATGCACACCGCCAGGAACACCACGGCGAGCAACGCGATCAGCGGGATGCGGAAGACGGCCTTCCGGTCCCGGTGCTGGTTTTCGGCCACGTGGCCCATGGTGCCTTTCGCGGACCGGGGCCGTTCCCCCGGGTGTGCCCAGGATCGTGCCCAGGATCGTGCCGGGCATCGTGCCCAGTATCCGGGATCACTGTCCCGCAGAGTTGACACCGTCCGCGACCACCCGTTACCGTCAGCGCCGTGACACCGCAGATTGGCCTCGTACTTCTCCCGCGCGTCGACGCGTAGGGACCGATCGAGCCCACCTGCGTCGACGCGCGACCCTCGTGCGACCTTCCCGGTCGGCGGGGGTTTTTTGTTGCCCAGGCAGTGCCCCGACAGCACAGACAGCCCCGACACCCGAGACCACCAGACCACCAGACCACTGACGAGAAGCCCCACGAGACCCACGAGGCAGAACTGATGACAAGCGCCACGTCGCGATCGGAACCGAAAGCCGGAGGAACTCCGTCGGCCGCGTCGCCCGCCCAGCTGGGCAGCCGCCCCAAGCCCGCTCCCCCCGCCGGCACCCCGGTCCGGGTGACCGGAGCGCAGTCGCTGGTGCGGTCGCTCGAGGCGATGGGCGTGGAGGTGGTCTTCGGGATTCCGGGCGGCACGATCCTGCCGGCGTACGACCCGCTTCTGGACTCGACCAAGGTGCGGCACGTCCTCGTCCGTCACGAGCAGGGCGCGGGCCACGCGGCCACCGGGTACGCGCAGGCGACCGGCAAGGTCGGGGTCTGCATGGCGACCTCCGGCCCGGGCGCGACCAACCTGGTCACCCCGCTGGCCGACGCGAACATGGACTCGGTGCCGGTCGTGGCGATCACCGGCCAGCAGAGCCGTCCGCTGATCGGGACCGATGCCTTCCAGGAAGCCGACATCTGCGGCATCACCATGCCGGTCACCAAGCACAACTTCCTGGTGACCGACCCGGTCGACATCCCGCGCGTGATCGCGGAGGCGTTCCACCTGGCCTCGACCGGCCGCCCCGGCCCGGTGCTCGTGGACATCCCCAAGGACGTCCTGCAGGAGACCACTTCGTTCTCCTGGCCGCCGGAGATGCACCTGCCCGGCTACCGGCCCACGCTGCGCCCGCACGGCAAGCAGGTCCGCGAGGCCGCGCGGCTCATCGCGCAGGCCCGCCGCCCGGTGCTCTACGTCGGTGGCGGTGTGATCAAGGCGCAGGCGTCGGCGCAGCTGAAGCGGCTGGCGGAGCTCACCGGCATCCCGGTGGTGACCACGCTGATGGCGCGCGGCGCGTTCCCCGACTCGCACCGCCAGCACCTGGGCATGCCCGGCATGCACGGGTCGGTCGCCGCGGTCGCCGCGATGCAGCGCGCCGACCTGCTGGTCGCGCTGGGCGCCCGCTTCGACGACCGGGTGACCGGTCAGCTGGAGTCGTTCGCGCCGGAGGCCAAGGTCGTGCACGCCGACATCGACCCGGCCGAGATCTCCAAGAACCGCAAGGCCGACGTGCCGATCGTGGGTGACTGCGCGGAGATCATCACCGAGCTGATCGACGCGGTGCAGGCCGAGACCGAGCGGGCCGGCGCGCCGGACCTGGCGCCGTGGTGGACGCAGATCGACTCCTGGCGCGACACGTTCCCGGCCGGCTACGAGTGGCCCGCGGACGGCACGCTGTCGCCGCAGTACGTCATCGAGCGGATCGGCCAGATCGTCGGCCCGGACGCGGTCTACGCCGCCGGTGTCGGCCAGCACCAGATGTGGGCCGCGCAGTTCATCAAGTACGAGAACCCGCGGACCTGGCTCAACTCGGGCGGGCTGGGCACCATGGGCTACGCCGTGCCGGCCGCGATGGGCGCCAAGTTCGGCGTGCCGGACAAGCAGGTGTGGGCCATCGACGGGGACGGCTGCTTCCAGATGACCAACCAGGAGCTGGCCACCTGCGCCATCGAGGGCGCCCCGATCAAGGTCGCCGTCATCAACAACGGCAACCTCGGCATGGTCCGCCAGTGGCAGAACCTGTTCTACGCCGAGCGGTACTCCAACACCGACCTCGGTACGCACAAGCACCGGATCCCGGACTTCACCCTGCTCGCCGAGGCTCTGGGCTGCGCCGGGCTGCGGTGCGAGACCCAGGACGAGGTCGACGACGTCATCCGCCGGGCGATGGAGATCAACGACCGCCCTGTCGTGATCGATTTCGTGGTCGGCAAGGACGCCCAGGTGTGGCCGATGGTGGCGGCCGGCACCGGGAACGACGAGATCATGGCCGCGCGTGGCATCCGCCCGCTGTTCGACGACGACGAGGTTTCGCAGTGACCAGGCATACCCTGAGCGTGTTGGTGGAGAATGTCCCCGGGGTGCTCGCGAGAGTCGCCGGGTTGTTCTCCCGCCGCGGTTTCAACATCGAGTCCCTCGCCGTCGGGCCCACGGAGAATCCCGAGGTGTCCCGGATGACGATCGTGGTCGCCGTTGAGGAGCTACCGCTCGAACAGGTGACCAAACAGCTCAACAAGCTGGTCAACGTCATCAAGATCGTGGAGCTCGAGCCCGCCGTGTCGGTGCAGCGTGAACTGCTGCTCGTCAAGGTCCGGGCCGATGCCACGGTGCGCAGCCAGGTGCTGGAGACCGTCCAGCTGTTCCGTGCGAAGGTGGTCGACGTCTCGCCCGAGGCGCTCACGATCGAGGCCACCGGCACCGGCGACAAGCTCAGTGCCCTGTTGCGCATGCTGGAGCCGTATGGCGTGCGTGAGATCGTGCAGTCCGGCATGGTCGCGGTGGGCCGGGGTCCCCGGTCGATCACCGCCTCCGCGCCCCGGTGAAGTTTTAGAACCCGAAAGGAATTCAGTCCCCTCATGTCAGTCGAAATCTTCTACGACGACGACGCCGATCTCAGCATCATCCAGGGTCGCAAGGTCGCGGTGATCGGCTACGGCAGCCAGGGCCACGCGCACGCGCTGAGCCTGCGTGACTCCGGGGTCGATGTGCGCATCGGTCTTCCGGAGGGGTCGAAGTCGCGCGCGAAGGCCGAGGAGGAGGGCCTGCGGGTGCTCACCCCGGCGGAGGCGTCCGCCGAGGCCGACCTGATCATGATCCTCGCGCCGGACACCAAGCAGCGCTTCATCTACGCCGAGGACATCGAGCCCAACCTCAAGGACGGCGACGCGCTGTTCTTCGGCCACGGCTTCAACATCCGCTACGAGCTGATCAAGCCTCCGGCCAATGTGGACGTGGCGATGGTCGCGCCGAAGGGTCCGGGCCACCTGGTCCGCCGCCAGTTCGTCGACGGCAAGGGCGTGCCGTGCCTGATCGCGGTCGAGCAGGACCCCTCCGGCAACGCGCAGGCGCTCGCGCTGGCCTACGCCGCCGCCATCGGTGGCGCCCGCGCCGGTGTCATCAAGACCACCTTCAAGGAGGAGACCGAAACCGACCTGTTCGGTGAGCAGGCCGTCCTCTGCGGTGGTGCGTCCGCGCTGGTGCAGACCGGGTTCGAGGTGCTGACCGAGGCCGGGTACGCGCCCGAGATCGCCTACTTCGAGGTGCTGCACGAGCTCAAGCTCATCGTCGACCTCATGTACGAGGGCGGTATCGCCCGGATGCGTTACTCGATCTCCGACACCGCCGAGTACGGCGACCTCACCCGCGGCCCGCGGGTCATCACCCCCGCGGTGAAGGAGGAGATGCGCAAGATCCTGGGCGAGATCCAGGACGGCACCTTCGCCCGCGAGTGGGTGTCCGAGGACGAGCAGGGCCGGCCGAACTTCCGCAAGCTGCAGGAGGCCGGTGAGCAGCACCCGATCGAGGAGACCGGGAAGAAGCTGCGCGGCCTGATGTCGTGGGTGGACCGGCCGATCACCGAGACGGCCTGAGTCCGGCCGGACGCACAGGGACCTCCCCGGGGCGCGCCCCGGGGAGGTCCCTGCGTTCGTGCGGAGTTACCGTGGCCCGGTGGAGGACGACGCGGCCAACGCGGCCAACAAGGCCCGGGTGCGCACTGCACTGGATCTCACCGGGGCGCGGTGGCAGGTCACCGGCGGCGAACTGGAGTTCGCCCACGTCGGGCACACCGACGGGCTCGTCTACACCGTGCTGCGCAAGGCCACCGATCCGGACGGTCCGCTCCTGGTGTTCACACCGTCCGAATGGGACGCGTTCGTCGCCGGCGCCCGCGACGGCGAGTTCCACGACCTGGCCGGGCTGACCGCGGACTGAGCGGCCGGCCTCAGCGCACCAGTCCGGCCAGCTGCCGCCAGCCCGCGAGCGGCAGTCCGGGCTCGCCGGTGATCACCTGCACGCACACGTGGTCCGCGCCGGCGTCGAGGTGCGCCTGGATCCGGTCGGCGGCCTTCTGCTCGCCGATGGCGATGACCGCCTCCACGAGCCGCGTGCTGCCGCCGGCGGCGAGGTCGTCGTCGGTGAAGCCGAGGCGCTTGAGGTTGACGCGGTGGTGTGCGGCCACCCCCAGGTACGTGCCGACCTCGGCGCGGGCGATCTCCAGGCCGCGCGAGCCGTCGAGCACAGCACCCTGCTCGACCGCGAGGTAGGCGTCCGGGCCGAGGATTTCCCGTGCCAGCGCGGTGTGCTCGGGTGGCACGAAGTACGGGTGGGCGCCGTCGGCGCGTTCGGCGGCGAGCCGCAGCATCCGCGGGCCCAGGGCGGCGAGCAGGCGTCGCGGCCGCGGAACCGGCTCGGGGCTGGTGAACTCCGTCGCGTCCATCTCGTCCAGGTAGTTCCGGACCGTCTCCACCGGCTTCCCGCCCCTGGCGTGGCCGCCGAGAGCGAGCACGAACCGTCCCGGGTAGGCCTCCGCCAGGGTGCGCGCGCCGCCCGCGACGCCGGCCGGACTGCGCCGGTCGAAGCGGGCGACTCCGGTGGCGACGGTGATCCGCGAGGTGGCGCCCAGCAGCAGCGCTGCCTGGGTCAGCGCCTCGCGCCCCGGGTATTCGCCGAACCACAGCGCGTCGAACCCGAGTTCCTCGATCTCGGCGGCGGCCTCGCGAACCTGGCCGATCGGCGCGCCGTCGAAGGCGAAGGTCCAGATGCCGACGCTCATGCCGCCACCTCCGGCAGCGCCGTCAGCGCTGCGAGCGCCGGCGTCAGCCGGGCCAGCTGGTCCACCGCACCGGGCAGATCCACGCCGGTGGGGGAGAGGAGGACCTGGTCCGCACCAGCGTCGAGCTGCTCCCGCACCCGGCGCGCGATCGTCTCCTCGTCGCCCCAGGCGACGAGTGCGTCCGCCAGGCGGTCGGTCACCTCGTCGCCGTAGCCGAAGTCGCGCCACGCCTTGGCGTACGCCTTGACCTGCAGGATCTGGCGGGCCATCTCACGGGCGATCGCCCGTGCCCGCGCCGGGTCGGTGGACAGCAGCACCGCCTGGTGCGGGATCAGCAGCTTCCCCGGCCCGAGGATCTTCCGCGCGAAGGCGGTGTGCTCGACGGGCATGGCGAACGGGTGGGCGCCGTCGGTGGCGTCCCGGGACAGCTCCAGCATCTTCGGCCCGATCGCGGCCAGCACCCGGGGGAACGGCGCCGCGGGCGGGTTGGTGGCCGCCTCCTCGTCCATGCGCGACAGGTAGTCCCGCATCGCGGTGAGCGGTTTCGCGTACGACTGCCCGGTGCTCTCGGCCTGGTAGGGGTGCCCGATGCCGATGCCGAGCACGAAGCGCCCGGGGTGGGCCTCGCTCACGCTGCGCGCCGCTGCCTGCGCGGTCGGCGCGGGCCGCGCCCACGCGTTGGCGATCCCCGTGCCGACCGTGATCCGGCTGGTCGCGCCGAGGAACACCGCGGACCGGACGAACGCGTCCCGCCCGCCGATGGTCTCACCCATCCACACCGACGCGTAGCCGAGCGCGTCGATCCGGGCGAGCTGCTCCCGCTCGACCTCGACGGTGGTCGGGTAGCCACCGAAGAGCCACACACCTATTGACTTCATCTACAGGTCCTTTCGGAGGGGTCCTCCGGTTCACTGTACGGAGGGCTCCTCCGGTTTGTCACGCCTACAGTGGATCGTGATGAGCAGCACCCGTCCCCTGCGCGCCGACGCCCGCCGCAATTACGAGCGCCTGCTGGCGGAGGCGCGTGCCGTGTTCGGCGAGTCCGGCATCGACGCATCCCTGGAGGAGATCGCGCGGCGTGCGGGAGTCGGCATCGGCACGCTCTACCGGCACTTCCCGAGCCGCGAGGTGCTGCTGGAAGCTCTGCTCGGGGCGAGGTTCGACGCGCAGGCCGAAGCCGCGGAGGCGCTGCTCGGCGAGGACGACCCGCTCGCCGCCCTGCGCACCTTCGCGCGCGGCATGCTCGGCACCGCCACCACGTTCCGCGGCCTGTCCGCCGCGACCGCGGACGCGCTCAACGACGAGACCTCCGACCTCCACCGCGCCTGCCGCGGGATGCGCTCGGCCGCCGCCCGGCTCGTCGCCCGCGCCCAGGAGTCCGGTCAGCTGCGCGCGGACCTGGCGCCGGACGAGGTGCTGCTGATGGTGCACGCGGCCGGCTGGGCCAGCGAGCACGCCGGCGACCCGGACCGGCTGCTCGATCTCGTCTTCGCCGGGTTGTGCTCCCGTTGACGGCCCCGGTGAGCTGCGCGACTAGACTCGCGGGCGTCGTTTGACCCCAGCTGCGTCCACGGGAGCCTGATCGTGACCAACCCCAGCAAGCCGGTCGTCCTCATCGCCGAAAAACTCGCCCCGTCCACGCTGGCCGTGTTCGGCGACGAGGTGGAGGTCCGGCACGTGGACGGCACCGACCGCCCGGCGCTGCTGGAGGCGGTGAAGGCCGCCGACGCGCTGCTGGTCCGCTCCGCGACCAAGGTCGATGCCGAGGTGCTGGGTGCCTCGACGCGGCTGAAGGTCGTCGCCAGGGCCGGTGTCGGGCTGGACAACGTCGAGGTGCCGGCCGCGACCGCGCGCGGTGTGCTCGTGGTGAACGCGCCGACGTCGAACATCGTCTCCGCCGCCGAGCACGCCGTCGCGCTGCTGCTCGCCGTCGCCCGCCGGGTCCCGGCCGCGAACCAGAGCCTCCAGGCCGGCGAGTGGAAGCGCTCGTCGTACAGCGGTGTCGAGATCAACGGCAAGACCATCGGCGTGGTGGGCTTCGGCAAGATCGGACAGCTGTTCGCGGCCCGGCTGGCGGCGTTCGACACCAAGATCGTCGCCTACGACCCGTACGTCTCGGCCGCCCGTGCCGCTCAGCTCGGCGTCGAGCTGGTGAGCCTGGACGAGCTGCTCCAGCGCGCCGACGCCATCTCGATCCACCTGCCCAAGACCCCGGAGACCAAGGGCCTCATCGACGCCGAGGCCCTCAAGAAGACCAAGCCCGGCGTGATCATCGTCAACGCCGCGCGTGGTGGCCTGGTCGACGAGGAGGCGCTCGCCGAGGCGATCCGCAGCGGTCACGTCGGCGGTGCCGGCATCGACGTGTTCGTCACCGAGCCGACCACCGCGAGCCCGCTGTTCGGCCTGCCCAACGTCGTCGTCACCCCGCACCTCGGTGCCTCGACCGCGGAAGCGCAGGATCGCGCGGGCACCGACGTGGCCCGGTCGGTGCTGCTGGCGTTGCGCGGCGACTTCGTGCCGGACGCGGTGAACGTCGCCAGCGGTGGCGTGGTGGGCGAGGAGGTCCGCCCGTACCTGCCGCTGACCCAGAAGCTGGGCACGGTGCTGGCCGCGCTGAGCCAGAAGGCGCCGTCGGCGGTCACCGTCGAGGTCCGCGGCGAGCTGTCCTCGGAGGACGTCGGCGTGCTGTCGCTGGCCGCGCTGCGCGGAGTGTTCTCCGGGGTGGTCGAGGACCAGGTCACGTTCGTCAACGCGCCGCGCCTGGCCGAGGAGTTCGGCGTGCGCACCGAAATCGTCACCGAGCCGGAGAGCCCGAACTGGCGCAGCCTGGTCACCGTCCGCGCGGTGCACGAGGACGGCAGTGTGCTGTCGGTGTCGGGTGCGGTCACCGGCAACAACCAGGTGGAGAAGCTGGTCGAGGTCAACGGCCGCCACTTCGACCTGCGGGCCGAGGGCCACATGCTGCTCCTGGAGTACCCGGACCGCCCGGGCATCATGGGCCGCGTGGGCACCCTGCTGGGCGAGGCGTCGGTCAACATCGAGGCGGCGCAGATCAGCCAGACCACGGACGGTTCGGACGCGGTGATGATCCTGCGCGTCGACCGCGAGGTGGATTCCCACCTGCTGGAGCCGATCGCGGCGACGGTCGGGGCGCGCACGATCCGTGCCGTCACGTTCGCCTGACGCGGGATACCTCCCAAAGTCTGATTACTCCGATCCGCTCTAGTCGCATCCGCGGCGCACCGGCTAAGTTCGCACCCTCGCGTTGATCGGAGTGAGGGTGCGAACAAGCATGAGAATCGGGACCCGGCGGTCGCTCGCGGCCGTCTTCGCCGCCGCGCTGGCCGCCACCGGTTTCGCGACCGGCAGCGCGGCGGCTCAGGACGAGCCGCTCGCGCCCGGCGTACCCGCGGCCAAGGTGGCCGGGGCCGGTCTGCCGGGGAAGCTGCCACCCCGGCTCGCCGCGGCACAGGGCCGCACGACCGCTTTCGTCGAGCTCACCCAGCAGCCCGCGGTGGACGCGTTCAACGCCGAGCGCGGCGCGGGCAAGGACCGCGCGAAGCAGGCGGCGAACAACGCGAGGGCCGGGGTCGCCGGGGCGGTGAACTCGGTGCTGGGCCAGCTGCGCTCGCTGGACGCGGGCACCCAGGTCTTGTATTCGACCGCCAACGCCGTGTCCGGCGTGGTGGTGACCGCCGACGCCGCCAAGATCCGCGAGCTGGCCGCGCGTTCCGACGTCGCGTCGATCCGCCCGGTCGTGCCCAAGACCCGCAGCAACTCCAGCACCGCGCAGCTGACCGGCACGCTGACCGCGTGGCAGCAGACCGGCCGCTTCGGTGACGGGGTCAGGGTCGGCGTCATCGATGACGGCATCGACTACACCCACGCCGACTTCGGCGGCCCGGGCACCAAGGCGGCCTACGACGCCGTGGACCGGACCGCCCCGAACCCGCTGTTCCCCAACGCCAAGGTGGTCGGCGGCACCGACCTGGTGGGTGACGACTACGACGCGGCCACACCCGGCGCGGACACGCCGAAGCCGGACCCGAACCCGCTCGCCTGCGGTGAGCACGGCACGCACGTGGCCGGCACGGTCGCCGGGTACGGCGTGAACGCCGACGGCAGCACCTTCACCGGCGACTACGCCGGGCTCACCGCCGGCTCCCTGACCGCGCTGAAGATCGGCCCGGGCATGGCGCCGAAGGCGTCGCTGTACGCGATCAAGGTGTTCGGCTGCCACGGTTCCACGAGCGCCACCTCGCAGGCCCTGGACTGGGCGCTGGACCCGAACGGCGACGGTGACTTCGACGACCACCTCGACATCGTGAACCTCTCGCTGGGCAGCGACTTCGGTGCGCCGGACGACCCGGACTCGCTGTTCGTGCGCAAGCTCGCCGCGAACAACGTGCTGCCGGTGATCGCCGAGGGCAACGGCGGTGACCTCTACGACGTGGGCGGCTCGCCGGGCAACACGCCGGAGGCGCTCACCGTCGCGTCCAGCCGGGACGCCTCGGTGCTGCGCGACGCGGCGGACGTGACCGCGCCCGCCGGGATCGCCGGTCCCAAGGGCGGCCAGTACAGCCAGAACTTCACCGGCTACGACACGCTCGATCTGGCCGCGCCGGTGGTGAAGCTGTCCGCGGGCGACGCGGACGGCTGCGCGCCCTACTCCGACGCCGACAAGGCCGCGGTCGCCGGCAAACTCGCGTGGCTGGAGTGGGACGACAACGACTCCACCCGCGCCTGCGGTTCGGCCGCCCGCGCCGGCAACGCGCAGGCCGCGGGCGCCGCGGGGGTGCTGCTGTCCTCGGGCGTCGAGCACTTCGGCGCCGGCATCGCGGGCAACGCGGCGATCCCGATGTTCCAGTTCACCGCCTCGGCGACGAACCAGATCCGCCCGGCGCTGGACGCGGGCACGCTGACCGTCCGCCTCTCCGGTGCGGGCCGGACGAGCCTGCCGACGTCCGATCCGTCTATTGTGGACACCCCGAGCTCGTTCACCTCGCGCGGGGTGCGCGCCCCGGCCGTCAAGCCGGATGTGTCCGCGCCCGGTGACACGATCTCGTCGGCTCTGCGCGGCAGCGGCACCGGCCGCACGGTCCTCTCCGGCACGTCGATGGCCACGCCGCTGACCGCGGGCGTCACCGCGCTGCTGCGGCAGGCCCACCCCGGCTGGTCGGTGGAGGAGATCAAGGCACTGGTGATGAACACCGCCGGGCACGACATCGTGGCCGGTGGCAAGACCTACGCGCCGCAGCGCGCCGGTGCCGGCCGGGTGGATACGCAGGCCGCGCTGACCGACGACGTGCTGGCCTACTCGCGGGACGACCGGGGGGCGGTGAGCGTCACCTTCGGCACCGTCGAGGCCGGCGGTCCGACGACTCTCACCAAGACGATCCAGGTGGTGAACAAGGGCGACCGGCCCGCCCGCTACTCGGTGGCCTACGAGGGCATCACCACCCTGCCCGGCGTGCAGTACCAGCTGTCGGACAAGTCCGTGCAGCTGCGCCCGCACGGCACCGCGAGCGTCCGTGTCACGCTGCGGATCACCGATCCGGCGGCCCTGCGCAAGGTGATCGACCCGACGGCCTCGACCGAGCAGGCCGGGATGGCCCGGCAGTTCGTCGCCGACGCCTCCGGACGGGTCGTGCTGACCCCGGCCGGCGTCGCCGGTCCCGCGCTGCGGGTGCCGGTGTACTCGGCGCCGAAGCCGGTGTCCGCGATCGACACCCCGCGCGCGCTGAACTTCCGCGGCGACACCACGCGGTTCACCCTCCGCGGCCGCGGGATCGACCAGGGCACCGGCAGCCAGCGGTACGAGTCGCTGATCAGCGTCCTGGAGCTGCAGGGCCAGTCGCCGCGGCTGCCGGAGTGCCGCGGGCGGATCACCGACGGCTGCACGATCAACGACACCGCCAAGGGCGGCGACCTGCAGTACGCCGGTGTGGCGTCGAACATCGCGCAGGCCCGGCAGGAGGGCCACCCGGATCAGGCGCTGCTGGCGTTCGGGATCTCGACCTGGGGCAACTGGGCGAACCTGGGCAGCAACACGATCCCGTTCGTCGACATCGACACCACCGGTGACGGCAAGCCCGACTTCGAGTCCTACGTGACCAAGCCGAGCGGCACCGACGTGTGGCTGGTCAAGACCGTGAACCTCAACGCCGAGGGCTATCCGACCGTGGACGTCCAGGCGGTCAACGGCCAGCTCGGCGACGTGGACACCAACGTGTTCGACACCAACGTCGTGCTGTTGCCGGTCAGCATCGCCGCGCTGGGCATCGACCCGAACGCCGCCTCCCACCGGATCGGCTACGCGGTCGGCACCACCGGCTTCTACGTGGCGCCCAGCAGCGAGAACCGGCTCATCGACTCGATCGAGACGCCGATGACGTTCGACGCGCTGGCCCCGGGCTACTCGGTGTCCGGCACCGGCGGTGCCGCGCTGAGCTATTCGGCGGAGCCGGGCACGTCGCTGGTCGTCACCCGCAACCCGGTGTCCGCACAGCAGGACACGGTGCTCGGGCTGCTGGCGCTGAAACACCACGACGGCAACGGCAACCGGGTGAGCGTCATCCGGATCGACGGAGGTCCGTTGGGCTGACGGCGGCCCCGGCCGGCGGGGTGAATCCGCCGTCCGGGTGTCTCACTTGTCGGGAGATTCCGTCATAAGGGTGGTGCCACTTCGGTCCGTTGGCGACAGCCGGTAACCTGCCGTCGCTGGAGTATGTGGGCAAACGGGCACGCGAACGCGCGCCGTGGCCCTGATCGACGGAGGTGTCTGATGCGGCTGGCGGTGATCCCAGGTGATGGGATCGGACCCGAAGTGATCACCGAGGCCCTGAAGGTACTCGGCGAGGTCGCTCCGACAGTGGAGTACACGAACTACGACCTCGGCGCGGCCCGCTGGCACGCCACCGGTGAGCTGCTCCCCGAGTCGGTCCTGGGCGAGCTCCGGCAGCACGACGCGATCCTGCTCGGCGCGGTCGGTGACCCGACCGTGCCCAGCGGCATCCTGGAGCGGGGCCTGCTGCTGCGCCTGCGGTTCGAGCTGGACCACCACGTGAACCTGCGCCCGGCCAAGCTGTACCCGGGGGTGCGCGGCCCGCTGGCCGACCCGAACGCCGAGATCGACATGGTGGTGGTGCGCGAGGGCACCGAGGGCCCGTACGCCGGCAACGGTGGCCTGCTGCGCAAGGACACCGAGCACGAGATCGCCACCGAGGTGAGCGTCAACACCGCGTTCGGCATCCGGCGCGTGGTCTCCGACGCGTTCAAACGGGCCGAGGAGCGGCCGCGCAAGCACCTCACGCTGGTGCACAAGACCAACGTGCTGCTGCACGCCGGGTCGCTGTGGTCGCGGATCGTGGAGGAGGTGTCGCTCGAGCACCCGGACGTCACGGTCGCCTACTCGCACGTCGACGCCGCCACCATCCACATGGTGACCGACCCGGGCCGGTTCGACGTGATCGTCACCGACAACCTGTTCGGCGACATCATCACCGACCTCGCGGCCGCGGTCACCGGCGGCATCGGCCTGGCGGCCAGCGGCAACCTGGACATCACGCGCCGCAACCCGAGCATGTTCGAGCCGGTGCACGGCAGCGCGCCGGACATCGCCGGGCAGGGCATCGCCGACCCGACCGCCGCCGTGCTGTCGGTGTCGCTGCTGCTGGACCACCTGGGCCAGCGCGAGGCGGCCCGCCGGATCGAGGCGTCCGTCGCCTTCGACCTGGCGACCCGCGACCAGGCCAACCCCGGCACCACCCAGGCGATCGGCGACCGGCTGGCGGCCCTGGTCTCGTCGAACACGCGACCCGCCGCCTGACCGTTCCCGGCACGTGGAGGCCATTCCCGGATTCCGGGGGTGGCCTCCACCGCATTTTTGCCTCTGCCCGCGTGAATGTGGCATGATGCCGCTATGGCTTCTTCCGCCGTGATCATTATCGGCAGGCGCGCCGGGTAGTGTCCGCATCGGACACCTGGCGCGCAGACCTCTCGCATCCGCGGGAGGTTTTTTTGTTGCCCGAGAAGCCGACCACTACCGCAAGGAGATGACCGTGACCCGCACGGAGCCTGCCGGACTGCCGCTCGGTGACGACTTCCACCTGTACGACACGACGTTGCGGGACGGTGCCCAGCGTGAGGGCATCTCCTACTCGGTGGCGGACAAGCTGGCGGTCGCGGGGTTGCTCGACGAGCTCGGTGTCGGGTTCATCGAGGGTGGCTGGCCCGGCGCGCTGCCCAAGGACACCGAGTTCTTCGCGCGTGCCGCGGACGGCGAGCTGGTGCTCAAGCACGCGGTGCTCGTCGCGTTCGGATCGACGCGCAAGGCCGGCACGACCGCGGCGCGGGACGGCCAGGTGCGGGCGTTGCTCGACTCCCGGGCCCCGGTGGTGACGCTGGTCGCGAAGGCCGACCGCCGCCACATCGAGCGCGCGCTGCGCGTCGACGTCGACGAGGCGTGCGCGATGGTGGCCGACACCGTGTCCTTCCTCGTCGGGGAAGGACGCCGCGTTTTCCTCGACGCCGAGCACTTCTTCGATGGGTACGCGTTCGACCCGGACACCGCGCTGCGCGTCCTCGACGCCGGGTACACCGCCGGCGCGGACGTCGTCGTGCTGTGCGACACCAACGGCGGACAGCTGCCGCTGGGCGTCGCCGACACCGTGCGGGAGGTGGCCGCGCGCACCGGCTTCCGGCTCGGCATCCACTGCCAGGACGACACGTCCTGCGCGGTGGCCAACAGCATCGCGGCGGTCCAGGCCGGCGCGACGCACGTGCAGTGCACCGCCAATGGCTACGGGGAACGGGCCGGCAACGCCGACCTGTTCGCCGTGACGGGGAACCTCGTGGCCAAGCTCGGCATGCCCGTGCTCCCGACCGGAGCCGAGGCCGAGCTGACCCGCGTCTCCCATGCCCTTGCCGAAATCGCGAACATCGCCCCCGACACCCACCAGGCCTACGTCGGGGCGTCGGCCTTCGCCCACAAGGCGGGGCTGCACGCGAGCGCGATCAAGGTGGATCCGTTGTTGTACAACCACATCGATCCAGCTTCTGTCGGCAACGACATGCGGGTCCTGGTCACCGAGATGGCCGGCAGGGCCAGCCTGGAGCTCAAGGGACGTGAGCTCGGGGTGGACCTTGCCGGCCGGCCGGACGCGGTCACCAGCGTGGTGACGAAGGTGAAGCGGATGGAGGCGGAGGGCTGGTCGTTCGAAGCCGCCGACGCGTCGCTGGAACTGTTGCTGCGCAACGAGGTCGACGGCCCGGTCGAGCCCCCGTTCATCCTGGAGTCCTACCGCGTCGTGCTCGACCACCGCGGTGACGGCGAGGTCGTCTCCGAGGCGACGGTGAAGGTGCACGTCGGTGGTGAGCGGGTGATCGCCACGGCTGAGGGCAACGGCCCGGTGCACGCGCTGGACGTCGCGCTGCGCAAGGCGCTGTCACCGTCGCTGCCCTGGCTGGACAGCGTGGAGCTGGCCGACTACAAGGTGCGGATCCTGCTCAGCGACCCGGGCACCGACGCGGTCACCCGGGTGCTGCTGAAGTCCGGCGACGGCGACCAGGACTGGACGACGGTCGGCGTGCACGGCAGCATCGTGGAGGCGAGCTGGCTCGCGATGTGCGACGCGCTGGTGCACAAGAGCCTGCGGGTCTGAGGGGCGCGGTCCTCAGTCGAACCGGACGAACGCGCGCAGCGTGCCCTCGCCGAAGTCGCGGATCTCGGCGTAGCCGAGGCTTTCGTAGAAGGCGCGCTGCGCGGGTTCGTCATCGGTGAGCAGCACCTTCTGCCGCACCGCGGAGTAGCGGTCCAGCACCGCCCGCACGAGCGTCCGGCCGATCCCGCGCCGCTGTTCGTCCGGGTGCACCAGCACGTCCTGCAGGTAGCAGATCGTCGCGTCGTCGGAGAGCGCGCGGGCGAGGCCGGCCAGGCGCCCGGCCCGCCGCGCCGTGACCACATAGGACGAGCCCGCGATCGCGGTGCGCAGCTGTTCGGGGCGGCGGGTGTAGGCCGACCAGCCGACCGACTCGTACAGCGGCAGCAGCTCGTCGGTGGTGAGGTCCGGTTCGGCGGCGACGACGAGGTGATCCATCCGCCGATCCTGGCACTCGCCGGTCCGGGGTGGCCACCACCCCGGCGGCGGGGGAGCGGTGCTGGTTAGGCTGGTTGTGTGCGTCTAGCTCGAGTTGCTCATGCCGGTGGGGTCGCCTTCGTGTCCGTCGACGGCGACGAGCTCCTGGAAATCGCCGACCACCCGTTCGGACAGCCGAACTACACGGGTAAGCGGTTCACGCTGGCCGACGTGCGGCTCCTCGCCCCGATCCTGCCCTCGAAGGTCATCGCGATCGGGCGGAACTACGCCGAGCACGCGGGGGAGTTCGGCAACGAGGTGCCCGAGTCGCCGATGATGTTCCTCAAGCCGTCGACGAGCGTCATCGGCCCGAACGCCGCCATCAAGCTGCCGGCCGCGTCCCAGCGCGTCGACTTCGAGGGTGAGCTGGCGGTGGTGATCGGCCAGCCGGTGCGCAACGTGAAGGCCGCGCAGGCTCCGGCGGTGATCCTGGGCTACACGATCGCCAACGACGTCAGCGCGCGGGACCTGCAGAAGAGCGACGGCCAGTGGGGCCGCGCGAAGGGATTCGACACGTTCTGCCCGCTCGGCCCGTGGATCGAGACCGCGGTGGACCCGTCCGACCTGGCGATCCGCACCGAGGTCGACGGTGAGGTCAAGCAGGACTCACGCACCTCGCTGCTGGTCCACAAGATCCCGGAGCTGGTCGAGTTCGTGTCCGGCGTGATGACGCTGCTGCCCGGGGACGTCATCCTGACCGGCACGCCGGCCGGCGTCGGCCAGATCACCGACGGCCAGGCCGTCTCGATCACGATCGAGGGCATCGGCACCCTGACCAACCCGGTCCAGAACGCCTAGCGACCACATCCCGGTGAGCTGACCCGTCGCTTCCGCGGTGGTTCAGCGCCGCGCCCAGTCCGGTGCGTGCTCCGGCAGCAGACCGACCCCGGCCAGGTAGGCGGGAATCAACCGCGCGGCCGGGACCGCGTTCATCATCGCCACCAGTGCGCGCGGCGGACCGTTCCGGCGGCCCTCGATCACCGGGCGGATCACCACCCGGTGCATGGCGCGCTGGATGGCCTGCACCAGCACCGTCGGCGCCACCCGGCGGCGCCGGACGCGGGCGAGGTCCCGCCCGCTCACCCGTCCGCGCCGCAGTGGGCCGGCCAGCAACCGGGCCGTGGCCACGGCGTCCTGTACCGCCAGGTTGATCCCGAACCCGCCCACGGGCGACATCGCGTGTGCCGCGTCGCCGATGCACAGCACGCCCTCGCGGTGCCAGCGGGGCACCAGGTTCAGCCGCACGTCCAGGTGTTTCACCTCGTCCATGGAGGTGATCGCGCCGACCCGGTCCGCCAGCTGGGGCAGCACCGTGCGGATCCGGTCGCGGAACGCCGCCACCCCGTCCGCCCGCAACCGCGCGTCCAGCCCCTTCGCCGCCAGGTAGGCGACCTGGAAGTAGCTCTCCCGCGGGATGACCACCGCGAAATGACCGTGGTGCATCGAGGGTGTCAGCTGAGCCTCGTCGTGGTCGTACCGTGGCAGCCGGAACCACCACGTGTCCACCGGCACCGGGAACTCGCGCGGCCGTAGTCCGGCTTCCCGCCGCACCACCGACCAGCGTCCGTCGCAGCCGATGGTGACCTCCGCGCGGATCTCGCCGGTCGTCCCGTCCGCCGTCCGGTACCGCACCCCGGCCACCCGGCCGGCCTCCCGGATCAGCGACACCACCTCGGTGTTCATCCGCAGGTGGAACGCCGGCTCGGCCTGTCCCGCGTCGGCCAGCAGGTCCAGCAGGTCCCATTGCGGCACCATCGCCACGTACGGGTGCGCCACCTTCAGCGTGCGGAAATCGGCGATCGTCAACGCCGGCGGCCCGGGCAGCGACACGGCGTCCAGCCTGCTCTGCGGCAGCTTGCCGAACTCCTCGCCGAGGCCCAGCTCGTCCAGCAGCTGCAGCGTCGACGGGTGCACGGTGTCGCCGCGGAAGTCGCGCAGGAAGTCGGCGTGCTTCTCCAGCACCGTCACCTCGATCCCGGCCCGCGCGAGCAGCAGCCCGAGCACCATTCCGGCCGGACCGCCACCGGCGACGAGACAGGTCGTGCGCTCGCTCATCGCGACCAACTCCTTAATTCATCACACGTTGAATAAGACCAGCATGGCGCTCTCCGGGTGGCTGGTCAAGCGGGATAGGCTGAACGGGTTATGACTGAGACAGTCCGCGCCCGCTTCTGCCCGTCGCCCACCGGAACCCCGCACGTGGGGCTCATCCGCACGGCGCTGTTCAACTGGGCCTTCGCCCGGCACCACGGTGGCAGCCTGGTGTTCCGCATCGAGGACACCGACGCCGCCCGGGACAGCGAGGAGTCGTACCAGCAGCTGCTCGAGGCGCTGCGCTGGCTCGGTCTGGACTGGGACGAGGGCCCCGACGCCGGCGGCGAGTACGGGCCGTACCGGCAGAGCGAGCGCCGTGACATCTACGCCGACGTCGCGCGCCGGCTGCTCGAGGCCGGTGAGCTGTACGAGGCGTTCTCGACCAACGAGGAGGTCGAGGAGCGCCGCAAGGCCGCGGGTCAGGACCCGAAACTGGGCTACGACAACTTCGACCGCGACCTCACCGGCGAGCAGCGCGCGGCGTACCGCGCCGAGGGTCGCGCGCCGGTACTGCGCCTGCGCATGCCGGAGGAGGACCTGGGCTGGCACGACCTGGTGCGCGGGGACATCAGCTTCCCGGCCGGATCGATTCCGGACCCGGTCCTGGTGCGTGCGAACGGTGATCCGCTGTACACGCTGACCAACCCGGTCGACGACGCCCTGATGCGCATCACGCACGTGCTGCGCGGGGAGGACCTGCTTCCGTCCACGCCCCGGCAGATCGCGTTGTACCGGGCGCTGGAGCGGATCGGCGTCGCCGAGTTCACCCCGCAGTTCGGTCACCTGCCGTACGTGATGGGCGAGGGCAACCGCAAACTGTCCAAACGGGACCCCCAGTCCAATCTGTTCAACTACCGCGACCGCGGCTTCATCCCTGAGGGTCTGCTGAACTACCTGGCGCTGCTCGGCTGGTCGATCGCCGACGACCGCGACACGTTCACCGTCGACGAGCTGGTGCAGGCGTTCGAGATCGCCAAGGTGAGCGCCAACCCGGCCCGGTTCGACGTGAAGAAGGCGGAGGCGATCAACGGCGTGCACGTCCGCGCGCTGGACGCCGAGGACTTCGTGCAGCGCGTGGTGCCCTACCTCCAGGCCGCCGGTGTGCTGCCCGCGCAGCCGTCCGCGGAGCAGATGACCACGTGGCGCACCATCGCGCCGCTGGTGCAGGAGCGGGTGACGGTGCTGGGCGACGCCGCGCCGCTGGTGCGGTTCCTGTTCGTGCCGGAGGAGGAGTTCGCGCCCGAGGAGGACGCGGCGGCCAAGAACCTCAAGCCGGACGCCGAGCCGGTGCTGCGCGCGTCGATCGCGGCGCTGGAGGCACTGCCGTCGTGGGAGACCGCGGCGATCGAGCAGGCGCTCAAGGACGCGCTGGTGGAGGGTCTCGGACTCAAGCCGCGCAAGGCTTTCGCCCCGGTTCGCGTCGCGATCACCGGTCGCACCGTGTCGCCGCCGCTGTATGAATCGATGGAGCTGCTCGGGCGGGAAGTTTCACTCGGACGACTGCGTAACGCTCTGCCCGTCAACGCAGAGTAGAAGCAGTGGCCGTGGAATCGACGTACTGAATCACCTTGTCGGCCGAACCGCTCAGCGTAGTTCTCGCCTAGCCTCGCTGGGTGGATTTCGCGCGTCCCGGCACACCTACCCGCGTCCGTGTCCCCGAGCCTGGTCTGGGGGATCCGGCGGATCCGTGGAGACCGTCCCGGCTGCGGCTGGTGTGCCTGGACATCGACGACACGCTGATCGATTTCACGTCCGCCGGCGCGCGGGCGCTGTCGTTGCTCCTCGGCCGCGACGACATGTGGCCGCTGTGGGAGCGCATCACCGACTGGCACGTCGCCCGGGTCGTCGCGGGTGAGATCGACTACGCCTCCATGCACCACCGGCGCACCCAGTACTTCCTCGCCGAGATCGGCATCGTGGTGGATCCGGAGGACGTGACCCGGTTCGAGTGCCGCCGCAAGGAGGTGCTGCGCCGGTCGTGGCGGCTGTTCGACGACGTCCTGCCGTGCCTGGAGTGGCTGCGCGCTGCGGACGTCCTCATCGCCGCGGTGACCAACGCCTCGGGCGCGCACCAGCGGGCGAAGCTGGCCGATCTCGGGCTGACCCGGTTCTTCGACCACGTGGCGATCGCGGGGGAGGTCGGCGCCGCCAAGCCGGATCCGGTGATGTTCCACTCGGTCTGCGCGGTGCTCGACTGCGACCCGAGTGAGGCCGCCCACGTCGGTGACAAGCTGCACACCGACGCCGTCGGTGCCCGTGACGCCGGGCTGGAGGGCATCTGGCTCGACCGCAGTGGCGGTGAGCCGGAGGCGCCGGACGGCGTGCACGTCATCGGCGGCCTCGACGAGCTCCCGCAGCTGCTGGTCAGCGAGTTCGCCATGATCGGGGTGCCCGCGCAGCGCTGAAGCCCACCCCCCGGTTACGCACCGCTGACGGCCTGGGCTATATTTCTTCCCAGCGGAGCTGCTCCGAGTCGCGAATCGGAGGGGCGATCGTTGGGGTATGGTGTAATTGGCAGCACGACAGATTCTGGCTCTGTTAGTCTAGGTTCGAGTCCTGGTACCCCAGCTGCAAGAGGGAAAAACCGCCCTGGTAAGATCCCTCTCGCAACACGGAAAGACCTAGCCCCCGTCGTCTAGCGGCCTAGGACGCCGGCCTCTCACGCCGGTAGCGTGGGTTCGAATCCCATCGGGGGTACATCGAGAAGGTCCGCCAGCCATCCGGCTGGCGGACCTTCTTCCGTTGTGCCGCAAGGAAGTTCGCTCGTCCACGATGGACGACCGGGGTGACGGACGGCACTGTCCGCATTAGTGTCGGGAAGATGTCCGGGCTCCTCCTCGCCCACACCGCCGATCTCGGCGCCGCGGTCCTCCGCCAGGTCCGGGCGCTGCTGTCCGATGTCTTCGAGGGCGAGCTGTCCGAGCACGACTGGGAGCACGCCCTGGGTGGTGTGCACGCGATGCGGTGGGAGGACGGTGAGCTGGTGGCCCACGCGTCCCTCGTGCAGCGCAGGCTGGTGCACCAGGGGCGCGCGTGGCGCGCCGGGTACGTGGAGGCGGTCGGTGTGCGGGCGGACCGCAGGCGGCGCGGTCACGGCGGTGCGGTGCTGGCGCCACTGGAGCGGGTGATCCGCGAGGCTTACGAGATGGGTGCGCTCAGTGCGGCGGACGAGGCGGTCCCGTTCTACCGCGGGCGCGGCTGGTCGTGCTGGCGCGGGCCGCTGTCCGCGCTCACGCCGTCCGGGATCACGCCGACACCCGGGGAGGCGGGCGGCGTTTTCGTGCTCCCGGTCTCCGCGCCGCTCGACCTCGACGGCGAGCTGACGTGCGACTGGCGCGACGGCGACGTCTGGTGAGCCGGTGGTGCCGCGCGGGCGGCGGCACCACCGGGGTCACGCCAGGTTCGCGTAGACGACGATGTTGTCGACGTAGCTGTGCTCGGCGTGGTCGAACACGCCGCCGCACGTGATGAGCCGCAGCTGCGCCTTGTCGGTGTTGCCGTAGACCGCGTCCTGCGGGAACCGGTCCTTGGGCACCTGCGTGGTGTGGTCGACCACGAACTTCAGCTGCCGTCCGTCGCTGCGGTCGACGAAGATCTCGTCGCCCGGCCGGACGTCCTTGAGCTTGGCGAAGACACCGGGCTGGTGGTTGCCGTCGACGTGGCCGAGGATGATCGCCGGGCCGACGTCCCCGGGCACGGGGGAGAGGCGGTACCAGGCGGCCTGCATCGGCTTGTCCACCGAGGGCACCGCGATCTGGCCGTCCTTGTTGACCGCGACCGAGATGAGCGACGATCCGGCGCCGATCTTCGGGATCCGGACCTGGGTGGGCCGCAGCTTGTCGTAGGGCTTGGTCACCGGGACCGACGTCGCGGGCGGTGCCGCCTGCGGCGGTGCGGGATCGGAACCGCATCCGGTGAGGACGAGGGCGAGCAGGACCGCCGGGGCGGCCGCGAGAACGCGGCCGCCCCGGCCGGCGAACGGGTTGCGCATGGCGTCAGAACCGCGCCGTGCCGCCGAAGCCGGTCTCGACCCCGTCCTTGGGTGCGAACGAAACCTGCGCGTGGCCGCCGTTGCTCTGCTGCCAGTCGCCGGCGCCGCCGGAGCCCGGGACGGAGGCCACGCCGCCGCCCGAGGCGCCGCCGCCCTGCGGAGCGCCCGCGCACGTCCAGGCCGCATGGACGTCGCCGGCGGCGAAGGTCTTGCCCTCGTGCAGCCGGACCAGGTAGTCCCAGTACCGGCCGTCCTGCTCCTCCTGGTAGGGGCCGTCGACGACGTCGAAGTCCGGGGACCGCACGTCGCCCGGCTCGCCGGCGGTGCACGCGATGATCAGCACACCGGTGCCGTCGCCGAGGTCGATGCCGTAGGCGACGTCGTCGACGTAGGGCGGCTCCGCGGGCTTGCTGCCGGACGAGGTCGATCCGTGCGACTGCGTCGTGCCCGGGGTCGTCGAGCTCGACGAGGTGCCCGGGCTGCTGGTCCGCGTCGGCTGGGTCGTCGTCGTGGTGGTGGCCGACGACGTCGTGGTCGTGGCGGCGGAGCTGGTCGTCGTGGTGGTCTCCGGCACGGTGACCGTGGTCGTGGTGGTGGTGGTCGTCACCGGGGTCGTGCTCTCTTCGGCGAGCGCGGCCGGGGCCACGGTGAGGGTGATCAGCGCACCGCTGATCACGGCCGCCGCGAGGCGGCCCAAGGGCTGACGCAAAGTGACTCCAGTGTTGTTCTCGAGACGCGCGGTGACCCCGACTGCCCCCGGCACGCGCGTCATCACTCGTTCGGTGGAGGCTTACGCGTGATCCTGCCCGATTTCGATCACCCGGAGAAACGAAAAACATGTGACGAGAATTGTCGCGCAATTGTGTAACGCGGGCGCGCATTCTGCCGATCGTGAATCAGCGCATCACATCAACGGGACGATAACAGGAGCAGCGGCGGGGTGGCCAGGGGCCGCCGGTGCACAGGCTTCCGCTTGATCGCCGGAGGCGTCGATCGCCCGGCGGATGCGGTCACGCAGCGTGGCACCGGTGGTGGGTGGAAAGCACTTTCGGTCGATGCCGCGAACCGTTGTCCGGTGCCAGCATGGATACATCCCGATCTCGTCCCGCTGTGAGCGGCGACTCACAGCGGTCTTGGTCTCGTTTCAGTGCCAATTCGGGTACGGGCGCGGCACAGTGGGTATTGCGTTTTTGCTTGCCGAGGTAGCTGAGGAAGGGGGATCTGACCGTGACCGGACCACTCAGGCGTTTCTGGCGGCGCCTGCACATCGGTCGCAACCCGTTGGCCAGAACGTCCGACCGGGTCGAATCCGCGTTGCTGTTGGTCGTGGTGCTGGGGCTCCTGGTCGCGATTCCGCTGGCGGTGTTCACCGGTTCCCGGACGTACGGGGGCCAGCTGGCGGTGTCCGAGCAGCAGCACGCTTCCCGGCACCTGGTGACCGCGACGGTCGTCGAGGACGCGCCGGCGCCGGTGCCGGCCACCGAGGGCGCGTTTTCGACGAGCGGCTCGGCCGGGGTGCGCGCGGCGTGGACCTACAACGGCGGGGAGCCGAAGACGGGCATCGTGCCGGCCGACCCGGGCGCGACCGCGGGGACGCGGATCCCGGTGTGGATCAACGACGCCGGCAACCCGACGCCGGCGCCGATCACCGCGACGGACGCGACCACGACCGGTGTGCTGGCCGGACTGTTCGCCTGGCTCGTCGCCGCTCTCGCGCTGAGCGCCGCGTACTGGATCACGCGCCTGGTGCTGGACCGCCGTCGCGCCGCGCGGTGGGAAAACGAATGGGCCACGCTCGGCGACCGCTGGGCGCGGTACTGACCTAGCGGGATCCCGATACGTCGCTGAGGGCATCCGGCACCGGATGCCCCCGCCGGAGCACCGGTTCGCCACGCGCGGGCCGCACCGGGAGAGAAGCAACTGTCTTCCGGGGACCTGTTCCCGGTCGTCCTCCTCCTCGGCTGACCTCGCCGGCGCCCCGTCGGTCAGCGCACCCCACGGGGCCGGAACTGGATGCTGATCCGCGGGCCCACCGGTTTGCTGGTCTTCGGGATCGCGTGCTCCCACGTCCGCTGGCACGAGCCCCCCATCACGATCAGGTCGCCGGGGCCGAGCAGCTGCCGCACGGCCGGCCCGCCGCCGCGCGGGCGCAGCAGCATGCTCCGCGGCGCGCCCACCGACACGATGGCCACCATCGTGTCCTCCCGCGAACCGCGGCCGATCGTGTCGCCGTGCCAGGCCACGCTGTCCCGGCCGTCGCGGTAGAAGCACAGCCCGGCGGTGCGGAACGGCTCGCCGAGCTCCTCTGCGTAGTGCCGGCTCAGCGCCTCCCGTGCCGCGTCCAGCACCGGGTCCGGCAGCCGGTCCTCCTCGCCGTAGAAGCACAGCAGCCGGGGCACGTCGACCACCCGCTCGTACATCCGGCGCCGCTCCCCGTGCCAGGGCACCTCCGCCGCCAGGCGCTCGAACAAGACGTCCGCACCCGTCAGCCACCCCGGCCGCAGATCGATCCACGCGCCGTCGCCCAGTTCCGTGCGCCGCGTCGTGGTCAGGGACCCGAGCGAGCATTCCTCGGCCTGACCGAACAGCGACCCTTGCAGCCCTGCGGTCATACCAGGACGCTACACCGAATCGAACGGATGTGCGAACAGTTCGGCGCTACAGCCGCTCCTGCAACGCCTCCGCCGCCGCGAGCAGATCCGCGGCCCAGCGCGCCCCCGGCTTGCGCCCGATCCGTTCCACCGGACCGGAAACCGATACGGCCGCGATGACGTTGCCCGCGGAATCCCGTACCGGCGCGGAAACGCTCGCCACGCCCGGCTCGCGCTCGGCCACGCTCTGCGCCCAGCCGCGGCGCCGGACCTCCAGCAGGGTCCGTTCCCCGAACACCGCGTCCGCCAGGATCGTCCGTTGCGTGTGCGGATCCGACCACGCGGCGAGGACCTTCGCGCCGGAACCGGCCGTCATGGGCAGCCGCGTGCCGATGGGCACCGTGTCGCGCAGACCGCTCATCGGTTCCGCGCTCGCCACGCACACCCGCTGGACCCCGTCGCGCCGGTACAGCTGCACGCTCTCGCCGGTGAGGTCCCGCAACTTCGGCAGGACCGAGCTCGCCGCGTCCAGCAGTGGATCCGCCGTGCCGCCGGCCAGTTCGGCGAGCGCCGAGCCGGGGCGCCAGCGTCCGTCCGGGCCGCGGCGCAGCAGGCGGTGCACCTCCAGCCCGACGGCGAGCCGGTGCGCGGTCGCGCGCGGCAGGCCCGTCCGGCTGCACAGTTCCGCCAGCCCGCACGGATCTTCCGCGACGGCCTGGAGCACGGCGACGGCCTTGTCCAGCACACCGATACCGCTCTGCTGGTCAGTCGAGCTATGCTGTCCCACGACGCGATACTAGCTTCCCGGGATTTGGGAAGTCCAGAATCTGGGAAAATCGAACCGGAGACCCGGACGCCGCCCGGCGGCGCCGCTCAGGTTCCTTTGCTCCCAATCAACCTCGTGGGAGGAGCGACAGATGACCACCACGCGGCCGCGCACTCTGGCCGAGAAGGTGTGGGAGGCGCACACGGTGCGCCGCGGTGAAGGAGCGGAGCCCGACCTGCTCTACATCGACCTGCACCTCGTGCACGAAGTCACCAGCCCGCAGGCGTTCGACGGTCTCCGCATGGCCGGCCGCCAGGTCCGGCGTCCCGACCTGACCATCGCGACCGAGGACCACAACGTCCCGACCGTCGACATCGAACTCCCGATCGCCGACCCGGTGTCGCGCACCCAGGTCGAGACGCTTCGGAAGAACTGCAAGGAGTTCGGTGTCCGCCTGCACCCGATGGGCGACGCCGAGCAGGGCATCGTGCACGTCATCGGCCCGCAGCTGGGCCTGACCCAGCCGGGGATGACGGTCGTCTGCGGCGACAGCCACACCTCCACCCACGGCGCCTTCGGCGCGATGGCCTTCGGTATCGGCACCTCCGAGGTGGAGCACGTGCTGGCCACCCAGACCCTGCCGCTGAAGCCGTTCAAGACGATGGCGATCAACGTGACCGGCAAGCTCCGGCCCGGCGTCACGGCGAAGGACATCATCCTCGCCTTCATCGCCAAGATCGGCACCGGCGGCGGGCAGGGCTACGTCCTGGAGTACCGGGGCAGCGCCATCGAGGCGCTGTCCATGGAGGCCCGGATGACGATCTGCAACATGTCGATCGAGGCGGGCGCCCGTGCCGGCATGATCGCCCCGGACGAGACCACCTTCGCCTACCTGGAGGGCCGCCCGCACGCCCCGAAGGGCGCCGACTGGGACGCCGCGGTCGAGTACTGGAAGTCGCTGCGCACCGACGAGGGCGCGCGGTTCGACGCCGAGGTCGACCTCGACGCCGACACCCTGACCCCGTTCGTGACCTGGGGCACCAACCCCGGCCAGGGCCTGCCGCTGGCGGAGTCGGTGCCGGACCCGGCCGCGATCGCCGACGAGACGGCGCGCATCGCCGCCGAGAAGGCCCTGTCCTATATGGACCTCGAACCGGGCACCCCGCTGCGGGAGATCAAGGTCGACACCGTCTTCCTCGGCTCGTGCACCAACGGCCGGATCGAGGACCTGCGGGCCGCCGCGGAGGTGCTGCAGGGGCGCAGGGTGGCGCAGGGGGTGCGGATGCTCGTGGTGCCCGGCTCGATGCGGGTGCGCCAGGCCGCCGAGGCCGAGGGACTGGACAAGGTCTTCCTCGACGCCGGTGCCGAGTGGCGCCAGGCCGGCTGCTCGATGTGCCTGGGGATGAACCCGGACCAGCTCGCCCCCGGTGAGCGCAGCGCCTCCACCTCCAACCGCAACTTCGAGGGCCGGCAGGGCAAGGGGGGCCGCACCCACCTCGTCTCGCCGCTCGTCGCGGCCGCCACTGCCGTCCGCGGCACGCTGTCCTCGCCCGAAGACCTGAACTGAAGGAGCCAGCCACCATGGAGCCGTTCAAGACGCACACCGGTATCGGAGTGCCCCTGCGCAGGTCCAACGTGGACACTGACCAGATCATCCCGGCCGTCTACCTCAAGCGGGTCAGCCGCACCGGTTTCGAGGACGGCCTGTTCGCCGCCTGGCGGGCCGACGAGAACTTCATCCTTAACCAGGAGCCGTTCTCCTCGGGAAGCGTCCTGGTCGCCGGGCCCGACTTCGGTACCGGGTCCTCGCGCGAACACGCTGTCTGGGCATTGATGAACTACGGCTTCCGGGTCGTCATCTCCTCCCGCTTCGCCGACATCTTCCGCGGCAACTCCGGCAAGCAGGGGCTCGTGGCGGCCGAGTGCGCGCAGTCGGACGTCGAGCAGCTGTGGAAGATCCTGGAGAACGACCCCGGCGCGGAGGTCACGGTCGACCTCGAGTCGAAGACCGTGCGGGCCAAGGACTTCCAGACGACCTTCTCGATCGACGACTACACCCGCTGGCGGCTGCTGGAGGGGCTCGACGACATCGCCCTCACCCTGCGACACGCCGAGGACATCGACCGGTTCGAGGAGCAGCGTCCCAGCTGGAAGCCGGTGACCACCCCGGCGGCCGCCGGATAACACGAATTCCCTGATCAGCAAGGGATTCGCACCCGGCCATCGGCCGGGCACACCACGCCGAACGGCGCGCGGAAGGCCCGTACCGGGTCGCTCAGGAGGCGGAAACCACGCCCCGCCTGCAGAAAAATTCCGCGCGCCGTTTGGAATTTTGGGCGAGTTGGTAATACCGTGTGCGTGAAGTCGGCCGATGTGGCCGTGTGACACGTAGTTCTTCATGGAGGACTGGAATGGCCAACAAGGCCCAGCTGATCGAGGCGCTCTCCGAGCGTCTGGGCGACAAGAAGGTTGCTTCCCAGGCAGTCGACAACCTGGTGGACATCATCATTCGCACCGTGCAGAAGGGCGAGAAGGTCAACATCACCGGTTTCGGGGTGTTCGAGAAGCGCGCCCGCGCGGCCCGCACCGCCCGCAACCCGCGTACCGGTGAGACGGTCAAGGTGAAGAAGACCAACGTTCCGGCCTTCCGCGCCGGCACGACCTTCAAGGACGTCATCAGCGGTGCCAAGAAGCTGCCGAAGGCCACGGCGGCGAAGCGCACGACGACTTCGACGCGTAGCTCCGCGGCTTCGACCCGCAGCACCGGTACCACCGCCTCGCGCGCCACCTCCTCGCGGTCCACCACCGCGAAGGCGACGGCGACCCGTCCCACCGCGACCCGCAGCACCAGCACGCGCACCCGTGCCGCGGCCGCCACCAAGTCGGCTGCCGCCACCAAGACGGCTGCCCCGAAGGCGACGGCCGCGAAGAGCACCGCGTCGAAGTCGGCCGCGGCGAAGAAGACCACGGCTACGAAGGCCGCCCCGAAGGCGACGGCGTCGAAGACCACGGCGGCGAAGAAGACCACCACGACCCGGAAGAAGAAGTAGGCCGTCAGCGCATTGCTTCTCGGCAGGGCCCCCGCGATCCGTCTCGCGGGGGCCCTGCCGCGTTCCGGGCGGACCCGGCTACATCCGGAAAAGCCGGCGCGACGGCACAAGCCCGTTCCCGCTCGTCAGGCCCGCGGTATCGGCCCGGAGACAGCGATGCCGTCAGCGGCGCGAAGCGTCCGCCGCCGAACCACGTGAGCCGATCCGAGGGGGTGCCGGCCGGGGGAACGGAACCCTCGTGCCGATCGGGCACCGTCGCGGACGGACTCAGGCGTGGCTCGTCACGGGCACCGGGAGTGCCGTGGGCAGGTAGTCGGCCGCGACGAGTTGCGGGCCGCCGTTGCCGGGAGCGGCACGGAAGGACAGGACCCACACCGAGCCCTTCTTGCTCGGCACCTTCTCCCCGTCCTCGACGGGCAAGCGGACGCCACCGCGCTCGGCGAGGTGTGCCACCAGGTCCGGGATGACCCCGCCCTGACTGCACAAGACCGGTGTGCCGCCCGCCGACACGATCGCCAGCAGCCGGGCCAGCCCCGCCTGCCGGTCCTCCCAATATCGCTCCTCGGTCATCAGGTCCTCGTGCTCCACGGGCAGCCCGAGGTCGTCCGCCAGGCCACGCACGGTCTGCTCGCAGCGCAACCGCGGCGCCGCCAGCACCCGGTCCGGACCGAACAGCGGCAGCAGCCCCCGCAGTGCCCCCGCCTGCCGGACTCCGCTCGGCGACAACGGCCGCAGGTCGTCGTCGCCGCTCCAGTCGTCCCGCTTGCCCGCTTTGGCGTGCCGCACGAGCAACAACGTCGTCAGACCGGCGGGCAGCGCCGTGAACTCCGCCAGCACCGACCGGTCGCTGTCGTACGACAGCAGCGCGGCGGCGTCGGCCGGTGCCAGCCAGCGCAGCTCGTCGACCTCCTCGTTGGGCTCGAACACCCCCGAGACGACCGCCGCGCTGAAGTAGTCGACGCTCTTCGGCCCCGATTCCACGGAGTACCGCACCGTCATCAGGTGCCGCCCCAGCTTCGCGCGGAACCCGGTCTCCTCCGCGATCTCCCGCACCGCCGCGGCGGGCACGGTCTCGCCCTCGTCGAGCTTCCCCTTCGGCAGCGACCAGTCGTCGTAGCGCGGCCGGTGCGCCACCGCCACCTCGGCGCCGTGCGGACCCCTCCGCCACAGCACCGCACCCGCGGCGCGGACACGAACAGAACTCACCCGTTGGCCCCGTGCTTCCTCAACAACTCGGTCTGGTGGTCGCGGACCTGCGAGGTGTCCGCGGGCGAGGGATCCCATTCGCCGTTCCCGGTCAGCACCCAGCAGCGGGTGACCGGGTCCAGCGCGGAGTCCATGATGTCGTCCAATTGCCTGGTCAGCCGCACGTCCTTGACCTGGACCATGGCCTCGATCCGGCGGTCGAGGTTGCGGTGCATCATGTCGGCGCTGCCGATCCAGTAGGTGCCGCCGCCGAGGAAGTGGAAGATGCGGGAATGCTCCAGGAACCGGCCGAGAATGGACCGGACGGAAATGTTTTCGGACAGTCCCGGCACGCCGGGTTTCAGGGCGCAGATGCCCCGCACGACGATTTCCACCGGAACACCTTCCCGGGACGCCCGGTACAGCGCGTCGATGATCTGCTCGTCGACGAGCGAGTTGCACTTGATCCGGATACCGGTCTCCGCACCGGCGTGCTTGTGCTCGATCTCCTCGTCGATGAGCCGCAGGATGCCCCGCCGGATCCCGGCCGGGGAGGTGAGGATGTTGCGGTAGGTGTCCTGCCGCGAGTACCCGGTCAGCACGTTGAACAGGTCGGTGATGTCCGCACCGATGTCCGGGTCGGCGGTCAGCAGGCCGACGTCCTCGTAGAGCCGGGCCGTCTTCGGGTTGTAGTTGCCGGTGCCGAGGTGGCAGTAGCGCCGGATCGTGGATCCCTCCTGGCGCACCACCATCGCGACCTTGCAGTGGGTCTTCAGCCCGACCAGCCCGTAGACCACGTGCACCCCGGCCCGCTCCAGCGTGCGGGCCCAGGTGATGTTGGCCTCCTCGTCGAACCGGGCCTTGATCTCCACCAGCGCCACCACCTGCTTGCCGGCCTCGGCGGCGTCGATGAGCGCGTTCACGATGGGGGAGTCACCGGAGGTGCGGTACAGGGTCTGCTTGATGGCCAGCACCTTGCTGTCCCCGGCGGCCTGCTCGATGAACCGCTGCACGCTCGTGGAGAACGAGTCGTAGGGGTGGTGCACCAGCACGTCGCCCTCGCGCAGGGTGGCGAAGACGCTCTTCGGCGTCTCGTGCTCACCGAACGCCGGGTGCGTGGCCGGGACGAAAGGGCGGTCCTTCAGTTCCTTGCGGTCCAAACTGGAGAGCTGCTGCAGGCAGGTCAGGTCCAGCAGACCGGGCACCTCGACCACGTCGTGCGGGTCCACCTCCAGCTCGCGCAGCAGCAGGTCGAGCACGTGCTCGCTCATGTCGCTGGCGACCTCGAGCCGCACCGGCGGGCCGAACCGGCGCTGTGCCAGCTCCCGCTCCAGGGCCTGCAGCAGGTCCTCGTCGCGGTCCTCGTCGACGTCCACGTCGGCGTTGCGGGTCACCCGGAACACGTGGTGCTCGGTCACCTCCATGCCGGTGAACAGCTCGCCGAGGTGGGCGGCGATCAGTTCCTCCAGCGGCAGGAAGGTCGCCAGCCGACTCTCCCGGTGCTGCTCGACGCGGATCAGGCGCGGCACGTTGTTGGGCACCTTCACGCGGGCGAACCGTTCGGTGCCCAGCTCCGGGTCGCGCACCGTGACCGCCAGGTTCAGCGACAGGCCCGAGATGTAGGGGAAGGGGTGCGCCGGGTCGACCGCCAGCGGGGTGAGCACCGGGAAGATCTGCTCGGTGAAGTAGTCCGACAACCGTGCCTGGTCCGATGGCTCGAGGTCGGCCCAGGACACGATCTGGATGTCGTGCTTGGCCAGTTCCGGGCGCACGTGCTCCTCGAACGCGGCCGTGTGCCGCTCGACCAGGTCCTGGTTGCGCTTGGCGATGTAGGCCAGCTGCTCGCGCGGGGTCAGCCCGTCGGCGCTGCGCACCGGCAGGCCCGTCTCGTCGCGGCGCTTGAGGCCCGCCACCCGGACCATGTAGAACTCGTCCAAATTGGACGCGAAGATGGCGAGGAACTTGGCCCGCTCCAGCAGCGGCTGGGAGGCGTCCTCGGCCAGGGCGAGCACCCGGGCGTTGAAGTCCTGCCACGACAGCTCCCGGTTGAAGTACCGGTCGTCGGGCAGGGAGGCGGGCGGGACGTCGGCGGAGGGGGTCACCGCAGGCGGTGCGGAGGGGATCGCGCGGAACCTCGTGGGCGCGGCGGTCTCGCCGGACGCCGGTGGGGTCGTTGGCGGGGTGGTGTTCTCGTCGCTGCTCACTCTGGCATTGTTCCTCACTTCGGGCCTGCCCGCCGACACACCGAGTGAGAGATCAAGCAGTTCACCCGTGCTCCGCAGCACCACCCGGAGCAGTTCGCCCAGCGGCCGGGTGATGTTCACGCCACCTCCCGGGCACGCAGCACCGCCCGGGTGCGCTCGCCCACACCGAGCTCACCCGCCCGCGCCAGGTCGGCCGGGGTGTCCACGTCGCGGCGCAGGCTCGGCGCCGCCAGCCCCAGCGCCACCGCACCGGACGCCGCGTGCGCCGCGGCCGAGCCGGGACCGAAGCGCGGATCCAGCGGACCGCCGGCGGCGGAGAGCAACAGGGTCGTGCCGGTGCCCTCGGCGTCCGCGGTGAACGCGCGGCGCCCGGCCGCTTCGGCGAACGCGGCGGCCAGCTCCGCGGGGCGAAGTGCGGGCAGATCGGCCTGCACCGCCCCGACGACGGCTGCCGGGTCCCGCTCGCGCAGCAGCGCCTCGCCCTGCCGCAGTGCCGAGTTCAGATCGCCGGGTCCGTCCTCGCCGACGATCTCCACGCCGGGACGGCGCAGCCCGGCCACCGCGGCCGGGTCGGCGGCCACCACGAGCACCCGCCGCACTCCCGCCGCCGTCGCCGCGGCCAGGGTGTCCCAGGCCAGGGCCAGCACCAGCGCCGCGTGGTCGCGCTCGTCGACGGCGCCGCGCAGGCGGGACTTGCCCACGGTGGGCTGCTTCATGGGCACGATCAGGCCGGAGATTTCGACGGGTTCGGGCACACCCCCATCTTTCCGCAATCATGCACCTAGGATCAGCTCGCAGCTGCACACACCACAGCAGGAGGAGTTTTGGCCGGTCGCGAGAAGGGCGGGTTCTGGGTCGGAGCCGCCGCCGTGCTGTTCTACCCGGTGAGCTGGATCGGCAGGCGCGTCTACCTCGGCGCCGAACGGATCCCGCGGGAGGGGCCCGCGCTGGTGGTGATGAACCACGTCTCGCACATGGACCCCGCCGTCGACGCCGTGTTCATCCACCGCCAGAAGCGCGTGCCGCGGTTCCTGGCCAAGGACAGCCTCGCCCGCGCCCCGATCTTCGGCAAGATCCTGGTCGGGGCCGGCAGCATCCCCGTCTACCGCGGTTCCGCCCAGGCGGGCGACAGCCTCCGCGCCGCGCACCAGGCCCTGTCCGAGGGCAAGCTCGTCGTCATCTACCCCGAGGGCACCATCACCAAGGACCCGGCGGGCTGGCCGAAGCGGTCGCACACCGGGGTGGCGCGGCTGGCGCTGGACAACGACGTGCCGGTGATCCCGGTGGCGCGCTGGGGCACCCAGCAGATCCTGGACTTCTACCACAAGAAGGTGCGGTTGCTGCCGCGCACGACCGTGACCCACAAGGTCGGCGAGCCGGTCGAGCTGTCCGCCTACCGCGGCAAGCCGCAGACCGGACCGCTGCTGCGGGAGGTGACGGAACTGCTCATGGAACGGGTCACCGGGCTGCTGACCGACATCCGGGGCGAACAGCCCCCGGCGCGCAAGCCCGAGGTGGCGGACTGACGATGGTGCAGCGCATCACCGTGCTCGGTGCGGGGTCCTGGGGCACCGCGTTCGCGAAGGTGCTCGCCGACGCCGGCCGGGACGTGACCATGTGGGCCCGGCGCGCAGAGGTCGCCGGGGAGATCCGCGACAAGCACACCAACAGCGGCTACCTGCCGGACATCACGCTGCCCGGCAGTCTCACCGCGACACCCGATCCGGCGGAGGCGCTGGCCGGCGCGGAGGCGGTCGTGCTGGCCGTGCCGAGCCAGAGCCTGCGCGGGAACCTGTCGGGCTGGCGGGAGCTGTTGCCGCGCGGCGCGATCCTGGTCAGCCTCGCCAAGGGCGTCGAACTCGGCACGCTGAAGCGGATGAGCGAGGTGATCGCCGAGATCACCGCGGTGTCCGGGGACGAGATCGTCGTGGTGTCCGGGCCGAACCTGGCGCGCGAGATCGCGCAGGGGCAGCCCGCTGCGGCGGTGCTCGCGTGCAGTGACCACGACCGCGCGGTGGCGATCCAGCAGGCGAGCTTCAACTCCTACTTCCGGCCCTACACCAACACCGACGTCGTGGGCTGCGAGGTCGGCGGCGCCGCCAAGAACGTCATCGCGCTGAGCTGTGGCATGGCTGTCGGCATGGGGCTGGGCGCCAACACGACGGCCACCCTCATCACGCGCGGGCTGGCGGAGATGGCGCGGCTGGGCACGAAGCTGGGTGCCGATCCGCTCACGTTCGCCGGGCTCGCCGGTGTCGGCGATCTGGTGGCGACCTGTTCGTCGCCGTTGTCGCGCAACCGCACCTTCGGCGAACGGCTCGGCCGGGGCGAGACGCTGGAACAGGCGCAGCGGGCCACCGGCGGTCAGGTCGCCGAGGGCGTGATGTCGTGCACCTCGATCCGGGAACTGGCCCGCAAGCACGGTGTCGACATGCCGATCACGGATGCGATGCACCGCGTGTGCCACGAGGGCGCGGACCCGCGCCGGGTCGGCGCCGAGCTGCTCGGCCGCCGTCAGAAACACGAGTGGTCCTAGCAGGTGGAACGAGGTTGACGCCCACCCGGCCCGCTGGTTGGGTGGGCGCCATGACGACGCGTGGCCCGATGACCCGGCGGGAACTCCGCCGTGGCGCCGCGCTGTGTCCTTGTTGTTGTCGCTGACCCAGCCCAGCCAGTCCGACAACCACCTTTTCCCTCAGAGGACACCTTTTTCATGTTCGCCGTTCCGGACAACACCGTTGCCCTGGCCGAGAAGCCCGTCCTGCGCCACCCGGTGCGCGTCGCGCTCGAATTCGCCGCCGACCGCGACCGCTGGCGCCGGCTGCTGCGCTACGACCCGGACAAGCGGTTCTCCGCGCTCGTCGAGGCGCGTGACGATGACGAGATCTGGCTGCTGGGCTGGCTACCCGGCCAGCAGACCGACCTGCACGACCACGGCGTATCGACGGGCGCGTTCACCGTCGTCACCGGCCGGTTGTCCGAGACCGTCGCACGGCGCGGGGTCACCGAGGTGCACCGGTTGTCGGCCGGGCAGTCCCGCGTGTTCGGGCCCGGCTACGTGCACCAGGTGCGCAACGACGGCCCGGACCCGGCGATCAGCGTGCACGTCTACCGCACCGGCGGGCGGGTCATGCGGCCCTACCACCTGGACCCGATCAGCGGCCCGGTCCTCGACTGACTTCCGTGCGCGCCCGCCGGTGGCGCCGGTGCACAGCTACCGGTGGCGTGACCGCACGTGCGGCGGCACCGGCGCCCCGGCGGGCAGGTAGTCCGCCGGGATCGGCTCGCCGAAGGTGGTCCGGACCGGAACCACGCCGGCCCAGATGTGGTGGCTGTCCATGTCTTCCGGGTCGTCGACCGGCTCGCCCGCGCGGATCTTCACCGACGCTTCCTCCAGATCCAGCGCCAGCACGGCCACCGACGCGAGTTCCTTCGCGTTGACCGCGCGCGCGTGGTCCCACGAACCCGGGGTCAGGTGTTCGGTCAGCGCCCGCAACCCGTGCACCTTCTCCTCGCCGGTCACCGGGCGCGCCCTGCCGTGCACCACCGCGCTGCGGTAGTTCATCGAGTGGTTGTTGAGCGAGCGCGCGTAGACGAGACCGTCGAGGAGCGTGACCGTGACGCACACGTCGATGCCGGTCGCCGCGGCGCGGACGTTCCCGGAGCCGGTCGAACCGTGGAAGTACAGCGTGTCGCCGTCGCGGCCGTACCCGGTCGGCAGCACGACGGGGGAGCCGTCGAGCACGAGCCCGAGGTGGCAGATCAGTCCCTCGTCGAGCACCTCGTACAGGCGCTCGCGATCGGTGGCTGCCCGGTCCTTCTTCCGGGTCAGGGTGCTGCGCGGGGTCGGCGAGAGAAGGGTCATGCCGGTCAGCCTGACGCGTATAGTGGACTTTCAAAAGATCCACCAGGAAAGCAAACCGAAAGGCCACTTCTGCTGTGTCCCAGCCCGCGGCACTGCCCGTCACCCTTGACCGCGAGGCCACGACCCCGCTGGCCGTGCAGCTCGCGGACGCCCTGCGCGACGCCGCTGCGGCCGGTCACCTGCGCGGCGGCGACCGGCTGCCGTCCACCCGGGCGCTGGCCGCGCGGCTGGGCGTCAGCCGCACGGTGACCTCGGCGGCGTACGAGCAGCTGCACGCCGAAGGCTGGATCACCGGCCGGCACGGATCCGGCACCTACGTCACCACCTCACCACCCGGCGACCGCCCCGTCCACCCGGTGGTGCCGGGTGAGGCCGCGGAGCCGGACGAGCTGCTCGACCTCACCCCGGGCACGCCGTGGGCGGCGGGCATCGACCGCGCCGCCTGGCGCCGCGCGTGGCGGGCGGCCGCGGACAGTCCGCCGCTGATCCGCGCGCACCGCGCCGGTCTGCCGGAGTACCGGGCGGCGATCGCCGAGCACCTGCTGCGGCACCGCGGGCTGGCCGTCGGCACCGACTCGGTGCTGGCCACCGGCGGCACCACGGCGGCGGTGTTCGAGCTGGCCGGGGCGGTGTTCCGGGCGGGCGACACGGTCGCGGTCGAGGAACCGGGCTACCAGCGCGCGGTGGAGGCGTTCCTGAGCGCGGGACTGAAGGTCGTCGGCGTCCCGGTCGACGGCGAGGGCCTGCGCACCGACGCGATCCCGGCCGGCGTGCGCGGGGTCTACTGCTCGCCCGCGCACCAGTACCCGATGGGCTCGCGGCTCAACGCGGCCCGCCGGGTCGAGCTCGTCGAGCGCGCCCGGGCCGAGAACATGCTCATCATCGAGGACGATTACGACGGCGAGCTGCGCTTCGACGTCGCCCCGCTGCCGCTGCTCGCCGCCCTCGCCCCGGACGTCGTGGTGCACCTGGGCACCACGAGCAAGATCCTCACCCCCACCCTCGGCGCGGGCTGGATGGTTGCGCCCGGAGCCGTTGCCTCGTCGGTGCTGGGACACCGCGACCGCACCGGGACGCGGCCCTCCCCGGCCGGTCAGCGGGTGCTGGTCGAGCTGGCGCGCCACGGCGATCTGGGGCGCCACCTGCGGAAACTGCGGCGCGAGCTGTCCGAGCGGCGGGTGATGCTGGTCTCGGCGCTGCGACAGGGCGGCGTCCCGGTGCTGGGAGACGACGCGGGCGCGCACCTGGTTGTGCCGTTCGCCTCGGCCCGGCTGGAGCGGGAGTGCCTGGCGGCCGGGCGGGCGCGGGGGATCCGCCTGGACGGGCTGGCCCGGCACTTCGCGGGCCCGCCCACGGCCTTCGGGCTGGCGATCGGGTACGCCGGGTGTTCCCGCGCCGCGCTCGGCGGTGCGCTGGACACGCTCATGGGTTTACTGCGGCGATCGGACGGGGCAAGAGCCCGGTAGGGTGACCGGCCATGAGGAAGACGCGGGTGGCCGTGGTGTTCGGCGGCCGGAGCACCGAGCACACGATCTCGTGCCTGTCGGCCGGCAGCGTGCTGGCGCACCTGGACCGCGACCGGTTCGAGGCCGTGCCCATCGGCATCACCCGCGAGGGCCGCTGGGTGCTGGGCACCACCGACCCGGAGACCCTGACCATCCAGGACCGCCGGCTGCCCTCGGTGGACGGCGGCCGGTCGCTCGTCCTGGCGGGGGACCCGACGCTGCACGAGCTGGTCGTGACCGAGCCGGGAGCCGACGCGCTCGGCGGGGTCGACGTCGTGTTCCCCGTGCTGCACGGCGCGTTCGGCGAGGACGGCACGCTGCAGGGCCTGCTGGAGCTGGCCGGGATCCCGTACGTGGGGCCGGGCGTGCTGGCCAGCGCGGTGGCGATGGACAAGGGCTACGCGAAGAAGCTGCTCGCCGCCGAAGGGCTGCCGGTCGGCCGGTACGTCGAGCTGCGCCGCGACCAGTCCACTCTGGACGACGCGGACCGGGAACGGCTGGGCCTGCCGGTGTTCGTCAAGCCGTCGCGGGCCGGGTCCTCGATCGGTATCAGCAAGGTGACCGACTGGGCCGGCCTGGACGCCGCGATCGCGCTGGCGCGGGAAACCGACCCGAAGGTGCTGATCGAGGCAGCGGTGCCGGGGCGCGAGGTCGAGTGCGGCGTGCTGGAGTTCCCGGACGGCCGGGTCGAGGCGTCACTGCCGGCCGAGGTGCGTGTGCTCTCCGACGACGAGTCCGCCTGGTACGACTTCGAGACGAAGTACCTCGGCGAGGACGCCGAGCTGGACATCCCCGCCAAGCTGGACGACTCGGTCACCGAAAGGCTGCGCGCGCAGGCGGTGAAGGCGTTCCAGGCGCTGGACTGCCAGGGTCTGGCCCGGGTGGACTTCTTCGTGGGCGCGGGCGGTGAACTGACGGTCAACGAGGTCAACACGATGCCCGGTTTCACCGCGACCTCGGCCTACCCGAAGATGTGGCAGGTCACCGGTGTGGACTACCGCACGCTGCTGACCACCCTGATCGACACGGCGCTGGCGCGCGGCACCGGGCTGCGCTAGAACCGCAGCGGCACCGGCGGCAGCGTCGCCGCGATGGTGTCGGAGATTTCTTGCAGCGGTCCGGTGCCCGCGGAGTCCGGCACGGTCAGCGCGATGTACACCGCGCGGTCGACCACGTACCAGGTCGACGACCCGGGGCCCTCGACCGGCAGCCACTGCACGCCGCTGACCAGTCGCAACTGGCTAGTCTGGGTCAGCTCCGGCGGTTTGCCCAGACCGCAGCGCAGGACGATCGCATCCGGTGCACCCCACGCCACCGTGGCCGGCGGGGCCGGTTCCGCGATGGTCCGGCGGGTCAGCGCGGTGCCCTTCGAGTCCAGCTGGGCGGGCAGCGCCGGGATCAGCTGTGCGCACTCGGGCGCTCCCGCCTGCGGCGCGTCCACCGGCACGAGCGCCAGGGGACCGTTCTCGTCGCGGCCGGAGCGCATCACCAGCCCGGCGACCGCGACTCCGGCCGCGAGGACGATGACCAGCACGGCCGCGAGCACGAGCAGGATCCGCGGCGGTGCCCCGGTCTCGGTTTCCGGCATCGCTTACAGATGCACCACGGGACAGGTCAGCGTGCGGGTGATGCCCTCGACGCCCTGCACCTTCGCGACGACCAGCTGCCCGAGCTGGTCGACGTTGTCGGCCTCGGCGCGCACGACGACGTCGTAGGGGCCGGTCACATCCTCGGAGCTGGTGACACCGGGGATGCCGGCGATCTCCGCCGCGACCGCGGCCGCCTTGCCGACTTCGGTCTGGATGAGGATGTATGCGTGGACCACGGCGCGCCCCTTCGTCTCCGGCGTTGAACTCAAGGTAGGAACGTGGTCAGAACCTACCGCACCGAGCACGAATCTAGGTCATCCGACTATCGAGGGACCGACGTGATGCAGGTCAACCAACCGGAGACCCCGGCGGTAACCCCTCTGGAGCAGCGGACAGGATAGGCCGGCACGGCGGTCACGCGCCCGGCCCGGTCGAACCCGCTGATGTTGTCCCGGGCGCCCTCAGCGCTTGGGCAGCAGCGCCTCGACACGCACGGCCAGGTCGTGCGCCAGCGGGCACGCCTCCGCGTTGCGTTCCGGCATCGACATGGCCATCTGGGCGAGAACACGGGCGTGCTCGCTCACCTCGAACGCGATGGTGCATCCGAGAGGGCTCTGTTCCTGCAGCGCCTTCCGGCCGCTCACGTCGGTGCCGACGGAATCCGGGTTGACCCTCTTGAAGGCCGCCAATCCCTGGACTGGATCAAGTGCGAGGCCATTACTGCCAAGGCCGGGTTTCGTGGCGGTGCACTCGTTGCGATGGCTGATGTTGTCGCCGGGCCCGAAGCCCTGACTGGCATTGAGCTGGTCCAATACCTGACAGGCGACCATTCCGGCGAACGGATCGCCTGGGTCCCCCGGTGTAGGAACTCCGGTGGTGGCCCGGAACGGAGTGCCAGACACGGTGGAAGTACACGCGGCCGTGGTAATCGCCGCGCAGACAAGAACGACTGCCGCTAGCTTCTTGGTCACTACTCCGCATCCTTGAATCTGCCGAGATACTGCATGGCCGCCTCGTTCCGCGTTTCGTACGGTTCCTCGAAGCACGGCCGTTGACCTATGGCAGGCGCTCTCAGCGCTTCGGTAGTAGCGGCTCTGCCCGCGAGGCCAAGTCGTGTGCCAGCGGGCACGCCTCCGCATTGCGCTCGGGCATGGCCATCGCGACGTTGATCAGCACTCGCGCGTGTTCGCCAACCTCGAACGCAATCGCGCACCCGCCGACCTTGTGGAAAACCTCCAACGCTCGTCGGCTGTTGACCGTGGTGGCGGTGGCCTCGGGATTCACCTCTTTGAATTCGGCCAGACCTTGGAGGGGATCAAGAGCGATACCGTTGCTGCCGAGGCCGGGTTTTGTCGCGGTGCACTCGTTGCGATGGCTGATGTTGTCGCCGGGGTTGTAGCCTTGACCGGCATTGAGTTGATCCAGTACCTGGCAGGCGACCATGCCGGAAAACGGATCGCCGTTGTTCGCTGAAGCGGGTGTGCTGCTCGCCGCCGGGGAGGCGGTGCCAGGCACCGTGGCGGTGCACCCGGCCATGATGGCCGCCACGCAGGTGACAGCGACTGTGGCCAGCTTACCGGTCACTGTTCCGCACCCTTGAGTTTTCCGAGGTACTGCGTGGCCGCCTCATTCGAGGCGTCGTATTTGCTGATCGCAATATCCAGTGCTTCGCGGATCGTTCTCAGATTGTCCAGCACGGCTTCGTACACCGGAATGAGTGACCGCTGGTCAGAGTCCATAGCGGCTTGGAAATGCGCCGCTGCCCGTTGCGCGTACTCGTCGTCACCAAACTTCGGCTTGTTGCGCAACCTGTCGATGTTGATGGCGATCCGCGAGAACCGGTCCTCGGCTCGCGCGATCGCGTTGCGGAGATGGGTGCCGGTTTCTTCGTCCACGGCCCAGCCGCCGGACTTGGCTTCGGCCAGCAAGTGCCGCGCTTGGTCGCCCATTTCCCTGAGCTGTTCCCGGTCGCCGAATGCCTCCGTCAAGCCCATGTCCGTCCATTCGGCCATGCCGTGGCGCTCCCTCCCCATGGCGCTCAGCTGCGCGCTCGACACCTTAGCAGGCAGTAGATGTGGCCCGTATCACCATTCGCGGGTGCCTCTTGCGCCCAGCGCAACGTCGAAAGGCGCAGTATCCCGTTTCCCTCGTTCTCCGCGGCTTCGGCCCGCGCGGTTCACGGCAGGTGTCCGGCGCGTCCTGCCCGGCGTGCGCGGTGGGCCGATTAACCTGCGGGTACGGGCGAGAGCCTGCCGCAGTGACCACGAATCATCCGACATCGAGCGACCGAGGTGACGCATGTCAGGCAACCAGGCATCCGGCCCCGGAACCGTCGCCGGGATGGGTGAGTTCGGCTTGATCCGGGCGGTGACCGGGAACCGGAGGCAGCCCGGTTCCACCCTGCTCGGCCCGGGGGACGACGCCGCGGTCGTGGCCGCGGTGGACGGGCGGGTCGTCGCCACCACGGACGTCCTCGTGCAGGGCGTGCACTTCCGGCTGGACTGGTCCTCGCCGGAGCAGATCGGGCGCAAGGCGGTCGCGGAGAACTTCGCCGACGTGGCCGCGATGGGGGCGGTGCCCACCGCCGTCCTCGTCGGGCTCGCCTGCCCGCCGGACACCCCGGCGAACGTCGTCCAGGAGCTCAGCGACGGCCTGTGGGCGGAAGCCCAGCGCGCCGGCGCCGGTGTGGTGGGCGGCGACATGGTGCGCGCCGACCAGCTGGTGGTCAGCATCACCGCGCTCGGCGACCTGGAGGGCCGCGAGCCGGTGACCCGGTCCGGCGCGCGGCCCGGTGACATCGTCGCGGTGTCCGGACGGCTCGGCTGGGCGGCGGCCGGCCTCGCCACGCTCGGCCGCGGGTTCCGCTCGCCGGTGGCGGTGGTCAACGCGCAGCGCGCGCCCGAACCCGACTACGCGGCCGGCCCCGCGGCCGCGATGGCCGGGGCGACGGCGATGATCGACGTCTCCGACGGGCTGCTGGCCGACCTCGGCCACCTCGCCGAGGCGTCCGGTGTGGGCATCGACGTGCTCACCAAGCACCTGCAGGTCGACCAGAAGCTCGTGGACGTGGGCACCGCGCTGGGTGCCGACCCGATGACGTGGGTGCTGACCGGCGGTGAGGACCACGCGCTGGTGGCGACGTTCCCGTCGTTCGCCGACCTGCCGGGCGGGTGGCGCCGCATCGGCTCGGTGACCATGCCGGATTCCGGCGTGACCGTGGACGGTGAGCAGTACCACGGCGAAACCGGCTGGGAGCATTGGCGTTAGCTCTCTAGATTGGCCGTCGTGGAACTTCGGGTGGTGGCGTACGACGAGCCGGACGCGGCCAAGCTGATCGACGCCGTGCAGCAGGAGTACGTGGTGCGGTACGGCGACACCGACGCCACCCCGGTTGATCCGGCCGAGTTCGCGCCACCGCACGGGTTGTTCCTGGTCGGTTACGTGGACGGGGAACCGGTGGCCTGCGGTGGCTGGCGGGTCCGCGGCGCGGACGAGGCCGAGCTGAAACGGATGTACGTGGTGGATTCCGCGCGCGGCAGGGGTTTCGCCCGGGCGCTGCTCGCCGAACTGGAGCGGACGGCGCGCGTGGCCGGGCGCAGGCGGCTGGTGCTGGAAACCGGCCGCAAGCAGCCGGAGGCCATCGCGCTGTACCGGTCCGCCGGCTACACCGGCATCCCGAAGTTCGGCATCTACCGGGACGATCCGCTCTCGGTGTGCCTGGGCAAGGACCTGGAGGACGATCGTGGCGATCTACGCACTCGGTGAGCTGACCCCGTCGATCCACCCGTCCGCGTTCGTGCATCCGGACGCGACGGTGATCGGCGACGTGCGGATCGGCCCGGACGCGTCGGTGTGGCCGCAGGCCGTGCTGCGCGGCGACCACGGGTTCATCGAGATCGGCGCGCGGTCCAACGTGCAGGACGGATCCGTGCTGCACTGCACGGCCAAGGACCCGACGATCCTCGGCCCGTCGTCGGCGATCGGGCACGCGGTGCACGTCGAGGGCGCGCGGATCGGCAGCGGATGCCTGATCGCGTCCGGTTCGGTGGTGCTCAACGGCAGCGTGCTCGACGACGGCGCGATGGTCGGCGCCGGGGCGGTGCTGTCGTACGGCTCACACGTGCCGGGCGGGCACATCGCGCTCGGTGTGCCGGCGAAGGTGCGGGAGAACAAGTCCTTCGGGGCGGACAAGATCCAGCAGGTGGTGGACGGCTACGTCGAGCGGGCGCAGTGGTTCCGCGGTGCCCTGCGGCGGCTGGATTAGGGGAGTTTCCAGTCCACCGGCTCCGCGCCCTGCCGCTGCAGCAGCTCGTTCGCGCGGCTGAACGGGCGGGAGCCGAAGAAGCCGTTGCGCGCGGACAGCGGGCTCGGGTGCACCGACTCGAGGCACGGCACGCCACCGAGGAGGGGCTTGAGGCTGCGCGCGTTGCTGCCCCACAGGATCGCCACCATCGGCTTCCCGCGGGCGGCCAGCGCGCGGATCGCCTGCTCGGTGACCTCTTCCCAGCCCTTGCCCTTGTGCGAGTTGGGCGAGCCCGGCCGCACCGTCAGCGACCTGTTGAGCAGCAGCACCCCCTGCTCCGCCCACGGCGTCAGGTCACCGTTGGACGGCGCCGGGTGGCCCAGGTCGTCGCAGTACTCCCGGTAGATGTTGATCAGGCTCTTCGGCAGTGGCCGCACGTCCGGCGCCACCGCGAAGGACAGCCCGATCGGGTGCCCGGGCGTCGGGTACGGGTCCTGTCCGACGATCAGCACCTTGACGTCGTCGAACGGCTGCTGGAACGCCCGCAGTACGTGCTCGCCGGCCGGGAGGTACGTGCGCCCCGCGGCGATCTCCGCCCGCAGGAACTCGCCCATCGCGGCGATGCGGTCAGCCACCGGATCCAGCGCTTTCGCCCAGCCGGCCTCAACGATTTCGTGCAACGGTTTCGCAGCCACGGCGGCGTACTCTAGCGCCACCCCGGGCACGCGAAAACGGCGGATGCCTCAGGGCACCCGCCGTTTTCGTGAAGTCTGCAGAAACTAGCCGCGAACGACCTTGCCGGCCTTCAGGCACGAGGTGCAGACGTTCAGCCGCTTGCGCTGCGACACGCCGATCTTGGCGTGCACGGTCTGGATGTTCGGGTTCCAGCGGCGGTTGGTACGCCGGTGGGAGTGCGAGACGGACTTGCCGAAGCCCGGTCCCTTGCCACAGACGTCGCACACGGCAGCCACGTCGAACTCCTTTGACGATCAGGGAAGACAAAACACGCCCGGCGCGGGCCGGACACTGGTGACCATAGTAAACGACGGTGCTGCGCCGCCCCGCGCCCGGGTCGCTACCCTGGCCTGACCAGGGAGGAGGGCGACGGTGCGGGCTCTGGACGAGCATGCCATCACAGCGTGGGCGGCGGCCTGCGTGCACAGCCTGGAGGTGCTGTGCCCGGCGATCAACGGCATCAACGTCTACCCGGTCGCCGATTCCGACACCGGCTCCAACCTGCTGCACACCATGTCCGGTGCGCACGCCCGCCTGGCCGCCGAGCCGGGCACGAGCGCCGCGCACGCGTTGTCCGTCCTCGCCCGTGGGGCCGTCGCCGCCGCGCGCGGCAACTCGGGCGTCATCCTCTCGCAGGTCCTGCGCGGTCTCGCCGACAGCGCCGGCAGCACCGGCAGCACCGGCAGCACCGGCCCGGCCGCCGAACTGGACGGCCCGGCCCTGGCGAAGGCGCTGGCCAGCGCGCACCGCGCGGCCACCGACGCCGTCGCCCGGCCGGTCCAGGGCACGATGCTCAGCGTCCTCCAGGCCGTCGCCCAGGCGGTCGCCGCGCAGCCCGGGGAGCTGCCGGACGTCGTGGCCGTCGCCGCGAAGGCCGCCTCCGAAGCGCTCGAACAGACCCCGCACCAGCTGCCCGTCCTCGCCTCGGCCGGGGTGGTCGACGCCGGTGCGCGCGGGCTGGTCGCCGTCTTCGACGCGCTCGCCGGCGTGGTCACCAGCGGCGAGACCGAGGTCCCGCACTCGTGCGAGGCGCACACCGGCGGCGAACCGGACACCGGCCCGGCCCCCTACGCGTGGGAGGTCATGTACCTGCTGGACGGCGTCGCGGATGCGGAGGTCCCGGTGCTGCGCCGCGCGTTGTCCGAACTCGGTGACAGCGTCACCGTGGCCGGCGACGGCGCCGGGGGCCACGCCGTCCACGTGCACTGCGCGGACATCGGCGCCGCCATCGAGGCCGGGTTGCGGGCCGGCCGTCCGAGCGGGATCCGGGTCGAACCGCTCATCACCCCGACACCGATCGAGCCGCCGTCCGGCCCGGACCGCGCGGTGGTGGCCGTGGTGCACGGCGAGGAGCTGGCCGCGCTGCTGCGTGACGAGGGTTTCGCGGTGCTCGCGGTACCGGACCACGCCACGCCGAGCGTCGAGGAGATGCTCGGCCTGATCACCGAACGGGTGGCCGGGCACGTCACCGTGCTGGCCGGCGGCGCCGGGCTGACCAGGGCCGCCGATGACGCCGCGGGGCACCCGATGATCGGCGACCGGGACGTCGTCGTCATCCCGTGCGCGTCCCCGGTCCAGGTGCTCGCCGCGCTGGCGGTGCACGACGTGCAGCGCCGGGCGAACGACGACGTGGTGGCCATGGCGGAGGCGGCCGCGGCGACCCGGCGTGGCGAGCTCGTGGTGGCCGCGGAGGAGTCGATAACCTGGGTGGGGCGGGCCCACGCGGGTGACCTGATCGGGTTCGTCGACGGAGAGGTCGTGCTCGTCGAACCGGAAGGGGCCTTCCCGGCGGACGCCGCGATGGGTGTGCTGGAGCGGATGCTGGCCGTCGGTGGCGAGCTGGTCACGGTGCTGACCGGCACCGAGGCGCCCCCGGGCCTGACCGGCGAGCTGCGGGAGCGGCTGCGCGCGCGGCGACCGGAGGTGGAGTTCGTGGATTACCCCGGCGGGCAGGCGGACGCCGTGCTGCTGATCGGTGTGGAGTGAACGCGCGTGACCGGACTGCGTGACAAGCTGACCCCGCTGCTGGGCGCCAGGACCGCGAAGGCGCTCGCCGGATCGCTGGACATCCACACCGTCGCCGACCTGCTGCGGCACTACCCGCGCCGGTACGCCGAGCGCGGCGAGCTGACCGACATCGCGGGGCTGGAGATCGGCGAGCACGCCACCGTGATGGCCCGCGTGGAAAAGGTCACCATGCGCCGGATGCGCAACAAGCCGGGCCACATCCTGGAGCTGGTCATCACCGACGGCCAGCGCCGGTTGTCCTGCGCGTTCTTCGGCCGCCCCCACCAGCACGAGCGGCAGCTGCGGCTGGGCCGCACCGGGTTGTTCGCGGGCAAGGTGACCGCGTTCCGCAACACGTTGCAGCTGGCCAATCCCGAGTACCAGATGGTCGACGGCGACGACGACACCGCGCTCGACGACTTCGTCGGCGCGATCATCCCGGTCTACCCGGCGGCCGCCGGGATGCCGTCGTGGTCCATCGCCCGCTGCGTGCGGCAGGTGCTCGACACCCTGGAGCGGGAAGAGGACCCGCTGCCGCGCGAATTCCGCGAGCGGTACCGCCTGATGGACCTGTTCGACGCGCTGCACAACATCCACCGCCCGAAGGACCATGCCGCGCGCGAAGCCGCGGAGAAGCGGCTCAAGTGGGACGAGGCGATGGCGGTGCAGCTGATCTTCGCGCAGCGCCGGTTCTCCACGGTGTCGCGGCCGGCCCCGGCCTGCGGGCGCACCGCCGGCGGTCTGCTCGACGCGTTCGACCGGCGGCTGCCGTTCGAACTGACCGAGGGCCAGCGCGCGGTGGGCGAGGACATCGCGGCGGATCTGTCCGGTGAGCACCCGATGAACCGGTTGCTGCAGGGCGAGGTGGGCAGCGGCAAGACGGTGGTGGCGCTGCGGGCGATGCTCCAGGTGGTCGACTCCGGACGGCAGTGCGCGATGCTCGCGCCCACCGAGGTGCTCGCCGCGCAGCACGCCCGGTCGCTGCGGGAAATGCTCGGCGACCTGGGCCAGGCGGGGGAGCTGGGCGCCGCGGAGAACGCGACGAAGGTGACGCTGCTGACCGGGTCCATGCCGGCGAAGGAACGCAAGCAGGCGCTGCTGGACACCGCGAGCGGTGCGGCCGGGATCGTCGTCGGCACGCACGCGCTCATCCAGGACACCGTGTCCTTCGCCGATCTCGGGCTCGTGGTGGTGGACGAACAGCACCGCTTCGGCGTCGAGCAGCGGGACGCGCTGCGCTCGCGCGCGGCGAACGGCGGCAGCCCGCACGTGCTGGTGATGACGGCGACGCCGATCCCGCGGACGGTCGCCATGACGGTGTACGGCGACCTCGAGACCTCGGCGCTGCGGCACATGCCGGCCGGGCGCTCGCCGATCAAGACCAGCGTGGTGCCGGTGGCGGAGAAGCCGGCGTGGCTGGACCGCGCGTGGCAGCGGGTGATCGAGGAGGTCCGCAAGGGACACCAGGCGTACGTGGTGTGCCCGCGGATCGGCGACGAACCGGCGTCGAACGCGAACGGCGGTGACCGGCGGCCGCCGCTGGCGGTGCTCGACGTCGCCGCGGAACTGGCGCACGGGCCGCTGTCGCAGCTGCGCATCGGCATCCTGCACGGCCGCATGCCGCCCGACGAGAAGGACGCGGTCATGCGCGCGTTCGCCGGGGGGAACCTGGACGTGCTGGTCGCGACCACCGTGATCGAGGTCGGCGTGAACGTGCCGAACGCGACCATGATGGTGATCATGGACGCCGACCGGTTCGGCGTCAGCCAGCTGCACCAGCTGCGTGGCCGGGTGGGCCGGGGCAGTGTGCCGGGGTTGTGCCTGCTGGTCACCGAAACGCTGGACGGCACCGCGACGCGGGAGCGGCTGGCGGCGGTGGAGTCCACAACGGACGGTTTCGAACTGTCCCGGTTGGACCTGGAACTGCGGCGGGAGGGCGACATCCTGGGTGCGGCCCAGTCCGGCAAGCGGTCCGGGCTCAAGCTGCTGTCGCTGCTGCGCGACGAGGAGGTCATCGCGCGGGCGCGGGAACGGGCACAGGAGATCGTGAGCGCCGACCCGGCCCTGGAGCGGCATCCCGGCCTGGCGCTGATGGTCGCGGACCTGGTCGACGCCGATCGGGCGGAGTACCTCGAGAAGTCCTGACGCACGATCGGGCGACGGTCCGAGTTGTGCATGATCGACAGCGGCGCAACGCTGGGGCGTGCTGTTTTCAGGATTGCGCGCGGTCGCCGGTTCGGTACTCCTCGTCCTCGCCGCGGCGGCACCGGCCGCCGCGGCCACGGGTGCGCAGCAGGACCCGCCCAGCTGGGCGCTGGACCGGATCGACCAGCGGGACAAGGCCGCCGACCACGTCTACCACTACGACAGCACCGGCGAGGGCGTCACGGTGTACGTGATCGACACCGGGGTCGACGCGGCGCTGGCGGACCTGTCCGGGCGGGTCGGCCCGGGCCGCAACCTGGTGGACGGCACGGACAACGCGGCCGACGGCAACGGCGACGGCACCCGGATGGCCGGGCTCGTCGCAGGCACCCGGTACGGCGTCGCCAAGGCCGCGCGGATCGTGCCGGTCAAGGTGCTCGACAACGCGGGCAACGGGCGGCTCAACAACATCGTCTCCGGGGTCGACTGGGTGTCGCAGAACGCGCAGCAGCCCGCGGTCGCGGTCATCGGGTTCGGTGGCCCGGCCAGCGACGCCCTGGACAACGCGGTGCGCCGGCTCGCCGGGACGATGCCGGTGGTCGCCGCCGCTGGCTGGTCGGGCGTGGACTCGTCGTTCTCCTCCCCGGCGCGGATCCCGGAGATCCTGACCGTCGGCGCGGTGGACCAGGCGGACGCCTTCGCCCCGAAGTCCAACTCCGGGCAGGGGGTCGACCTGCTGGCGCCGGGTGTGGACGTGCCGTCCACCGCGCCCGGCAGCACCTCGGCGTCGCCGTTCTCGGGAACCTCGATGTCGGCGGCGCTCGTCGCGGGCGCCGCGGCGCTCTACCGCGCCCAGCACCCCGAGGCGACGCCCCAGCAGGTCACCGACGCCCTGATCCGCAACGCGACCCCGGACGTGCTGACCGGCGTCCCGCAGGGCACCCCGAACCGGCTGCTCTACACCCGGTCCGGCGCACCGGCGGCGGCCGGCTGATTTCCCCGCACGGGTGTGCGGTATACGCATGCGCGCGGATGATGTCCATCACCCGGGACTGAACTCCCGAAAAGCGGGATCGGCAGGGTAACGTCACAGCACCACCGATCCGTGAACAGGGAAGGACCGGGCATGTTTCGCAAGGTGCTGGTCGCCAACCGCGGGGAGATCGCCATCCGGGCGTTCCGCGCGGGCTACGAGCTGGGCGCGGGCACAGTGGCGGTGTTCCCCTACGAGGACCGCAACTCGCTGCACCGCCTGAAGGCCGACGAAGCCTACGAGATCGGCGAGCCGGGACACCCGGTCCGCGCCTATCTCGACGTCGACGAAATCGTCCGCGCCGCGCGCAAGGCGGGCGCGGACGCTGTCTACCCCGGTTACGGCTTCCTGTCCGAAAACCCCGACCTCGCGCGCGCGTGCGAGGAAGCCGGCATCACGTTCGTCGGGCCGAGCGCGGAAATCCTGGAACTGACCGGGAACAAGGCACGCGCCGTCGCCGCCGCCCGGGAGGCCGGCGTGCCGGTCCTCGGCTCGTCGCAGCCGTCGACCGACCTCGACGCGCTGACCGCGGCCGCCGAGGAGATCGGGTTCCCGGTGTTCGTCAAGGCCGTCGCCGGCGGTGGCGGCCGCGGGATGCGCCGCGTCAACGACCCCGCGAACCTGCGCGAGTCGATCGAGGCCGCGATGCGCGAAGCGGAATCCGCTTTCGGCGATCCGACCGTGTTCCTGGAGAAGGCCGTCGTCGACCCGCGGCACATCGAGGTGCAGATCCTCGCCGATGGCGAGGGCAACGTCATCCACCTCTTCGAGCGGGACTGCTCGGTGCAGCGGCGGCACCAGAAGGTGATCGAGCTGGCGCCGGCACCGAACCTCGACCCCGAGCTGCGTGAGCGCATCTGCAACGACGCCGTCGCCTTCGCCCGCCGGATCGGCTACCGCAACGCCGGCACCGTCGAGTTCCTGCTCGACAAGGACGGCAACCACGTCTTCATCGAGATGAACCCGCGCATCCAGGTCGAGCACACGGTGACCGAGGAGGTTACCGACGTCGATCTGGTGCAGTCGCAGCTGCGCATCGCCGCCGGTGAGACGCTCGCGGACCTCGGCCTGTCGCAGGACAAGGTCTACCTGCGCGGCGCCGCGATGCAGTGCCGCATCACCACCGAGGACCCGGCCAACGGGTTCCGCCCGGACACCGGCATGATCAGCGCCTACCGCTCGCCCGGCGGGTCCGGCATCCGCCTCGACGGCGGCACCGCGTTCGCCGGCACCGAGATCAGCGCGCACTTCGACTCGATGCTGGTGAAGCTCACCTGCCGCGGCCGTGACTTCAAGACCGCGGTGGGCCGCGCCCGGCGCGCCCTGGCCGAGTTCCGCATCCGCGGCGTGTCCACGAACATCCCGTTCCTGCAGGCCGTGCTCGACGACCCGGACTTCGCCGCCGGCCGCGTCACCACCTCGTTCATCGAGGAGCGCCCGCACCTGCTGACCGCGCGGCACTCGGCCGACCGCGGCACCCGGCTGCTGACCTACCTCGCCGACGTCACGGTCAACAAGCCGCACGGCGAACGGCCGCGGCTGATCGACCCGGCCACGAAGCTGCCGTCGCTGCCCGCGGGCGAGCCGGCGGCGGGGTCGAAGCAGAAGCTGACCGAGCTGGGCCCGGAGGGCTTCGCGCGGTGGCTGCGCGAATCGCCGACGCTCGGCGTGACCGACACGACCTTCCGGGACGCGCACCAGTCGCTGCTCGCGACCCGGGTGCGCACCAAGGACCTGCTGGCCGTCGCCCCGGTCGTGGCGCACACGCTGCCGCAGCTGCTGTCCCTGGAGTGCTGGGGCGGCGCGACCTACGACGTGGCGCTGCGGTTCCTCGCCGAGGACCCGTGGGAGCGGCTGGCGCAGCTGCGCGAGGCCGTGCCGAACATCTGCCTGCAGATGCTGCTGCGCGGGCGGAACACCGTCGGCTACACGCCGTACCCGGCCGAGGTGACCAGCGCCTTCGTCGAGGAGGCCACCAGCACCGGTATCGACATCTTCCGCATCTTCGACGCCCTCAACGACGTCGAGCAGATGCGCCCGGCGATCGACGCGGTCCGCGAGACCGGCAAGGCCGTCGCCGAGGTGGCGCTGTGCTACACCTCGGACCTGTCCGACCCGGGCGAGAAGCTGTACACGCTGGACTACTACCTCAAGCTGGCCGAGCAGATCGTCGGTGCCGGGGCGCACGTCCTGGCGATCAAGGACATGGCCGGACTGCTGCGCGCGCCCGCCGCGGAGAAGCTGGTCTCCGCGTTGCGCAAGGAGTTCGACCTCCCGGTGCACATCCACACCCACGACACCGCGGGTGGTCAGCTGGGCACCTACCTGGCGGCGATCAACGCCGGTGCGGACGCGGTGGACGGCGCGGTCGCGTCGATGGCGGGCACGACGTCCCAGCCGTCGCTGTCGGCGATCGTCGCGGCGACCGACCACTCGCCGCGGCCCTCCGGGCTGAGCCTGCGGGCGGTCGGCGACCTGGAGCCGTACTGGGAGATCGTGCGCAAGATCTACGCGCCGTTCGAGGCCGGCCTCGCCGCGCCGACCGGGCGCGTGTACGACCACGAGATCCCCGGCGGGCAGCTGTCGAACCTGCGCACGCAGGCGAAGGCGCTCGGCCTGGGCGACCGTTTCGAGGAGATCGAGGCGATGTACGCCGCCGCCGATCGCATCCTCGGTCACCTGGTCAAGGTCACGCCCTCGTCCAAGGTGGTCGGCGACCTCGCGCTGCACCTCGTCGGCGCCGGGGTGGAGCCGGAGAAGTTCGAGGCCGAGCCGAACCGCTACGACATCCCGGACTCGGTGATCGGGTTCCTGCGCGGCGAGCTGGGGGACCCGCCCGGCGGGTGGCCGGAGCCGTTCCGCACCAAGGCGCTGGAGGGCCGCGCCGAGCCGAAGCGGGAGACCGAGCTGTCCGCCGCGGACCGCGAGGGCCTGGCGAAGGATCGCCGCGCGACGCTGAACCGGCTGCTGTTCCCCGGGCCCACCAAGGAGTTCGAGGAGCACCGCCGCGCCTACGGTGACACCAGCGTGCTGCCCAGCAAGGACTTCTTCTACGGTCTGCGCCCGGGTGAGGAGTACGCGGTCGACCTGGAGCCGGGTGTGCGGCTGCTGTTCGAGCTGGAGGCCGTCGGTGAGGCCGACGAGCGGGGCATGCGGACGGTGATGGCCACGCTGAACGGCCAGCTGCGCCCGATCCAGGTCCGCGACCGGTCGGTGGCCGCGAACCTGCCCGCGGCGGAGAAGGCCGACAAGGCCAACCCCAAGCACGTCGCCGCGCCGTTCGCCGGGGTGGTCACGCTGCAGGTCGCCGAGGGCGACGAGGTTGCCGCAGGCGCCACGGTCGCGACCATCGAGGCGATGAAGATGGAGGCCGCGATCACCGCGGCCGAATCGGGCAGGGTGGCGCGTCTGGCGATCACCTCGGTCCAGCAGGTTGAGGGCGGCGACCTGTTGATCGTGCTGGAGTAACCCGGCCGCGAGTCGCTTGGCGCCGCCGGTGTGCCGCGGTTAGGGTCGGCGCCGTGCTGATCCAGGCGGTACCGCAGTGGCAAGGGGCCCGGACACCCCGGGCGGGTGATCTGCCCGCGGGGTGCCGGGCCCTTTCCACGTGGGCGGGTGACGTCCTGGGCGTGCCGGTGCGGGAGGTGCCGCTGGCGGCCGGCGGATCGCCGGTGGTGGACGGGATCGCGAACCGCGAGGCGTTGCTGGACAACCGCGAGCGGCACACCGAGGCGCTCGCCGACGGTCCGGTGCTCACCATCGGTGGCGACTGCGCGGCCGATCTGGTGCCGGTCGCGGCGGCTCGCGCGAGCTGCGGTGACCGCTTCGGTGTGGTGTGGTTCGACGCGCACGCCGATCTCAACACGCCGGGCAGCTCGCCGTCGGGTGCCTTCCACGGGATGGTCCTGCGGTCGCTGCTGGGAGACGGCGACCCCGCCTTCGCGGCCGCGCCGCCGATCGCGCCGGGCCGCGCGGTGCTCGTCGGCACGCGCGCGGTCGACCCCGCCGAGCGAGCCGCGATCGAGGCGGGCCTGGTGCGGTTGGTGGACGGGGAACCGTCGCGGCTCGTCGCCGAGCTGCGGGACGCCGGAATCGAACGGCTGTACGTGCACCTCGATCTCGACGTGCTGGACCCCACCGGGTTCGCCGGCATGGATTATCCGGAACCCGGCGGGATGCGAATTGGCCAGCTCGTCGCGGGGCTGTCCGCGCTCGCGGAGTTCGAGGTCGTGGGCGCGGCGATCACCGAATGCGTTTCCGGCAAACCGGATGAACTGGCGATCCTGGCTCCTGTGGTGCACTGCATTGGTGAACTACTTCGCTGATACAAGCTATATCCCGCGACGCGTGCTTGAATGAGCTTCGTGGGTAGCGCAGGCGGAGTCGCCGGCGCCGTAGGAAAGCTTTTGCACACGGCGCTGGGCCAGAATGTCCCGATCCGGATTCGTTGCTGGGACGGCACGGAGACCGGTCCGCCGGACGCTCCGCTGCTGCACGTCAAACACCGGCGCGCGCTGCGGCGCCTGCTGTGGGAGCCCAACGAGCTGGGCGTGTCGCGGGCGTACGTCGCGGGGGAGATCGATCTCGAGGGCCCGTTCGTCGAAGGGCTGGAACGGCTCGACGACCTGGAGCACCAGGGCAGTTTCGACCTCGACCTGAATTGGCCCGTGCGGCGGGAGCTCGCCCGCACGGCGCTGAAGCTGGGCGTGGTGGGCTTCCCGCCGAAGCCGCCGCCGGAGGAGATCCGGCTCGGCGGGCGGATGCACTCCCGCAAGCGGGACGCGGCGGCGATCTCGCACCACTACGACGTGGGCAACGACTTCTACTCGCTCGTGCTCGGGCCGACGATGACCTACTCGTGCGCGGTGTGGGCCGAGCCGGAGACGACGCTGGAGCAGGCGCAGATCGCTAAGGTCGACCTGGTGGCGCGCAAACTCGGGCTGCGTGAGGGCATGCGGGTGCTCGACGTCGGCTGTGGCTGGGGCACGTTCGTGCTCCACGCGGCCAAGGAGTACGGCGTGCACGCGGTCGGTGTCACGCTGTCGCAGGCGCAGGCGGACTTCGCGCGCAAGCGGGTCGCGGAGGAGGGCCTGTCGGATCTCGTGGAGATCCGGGTGCAGGACTACCGGGAGGTGTCCGACGGGCCGTTCGACGCGATCTCCAGCATCGGGATGGCCGAGCACGTGGGCGCGTCGATGCTGCCGGTGTACGCGAAGTCGCTGTTCGGGCTGCTGCGCCCGGAGGGGCGGCTGCTCAACCACGCCATTTCGCGGCACCCGTCCGCGCCGGCACGGGACCAGCGGACGTCGTTCATCGACCGGTACGTGTTCCCGGACGGCGAGCTGGAACCGGTCAGCGTGATGGCCGGGGCGCTCGAGGACGCCGGCTTCGAGGTGCGGGACGTCGAGGCGCTGCGCGAGCACTACGGGCGCACGTTGCGCGCGTGGGTGGCGAACCTGGAGGCGAACTGGGACGAGGCGGTGCGCCTCAGCAGCCCCGGCCGCGCCCGCGTGTGGCGGCTGTACATGGCCGCCTCCGCGCTGAGCTTCGAACGCGGGGCCATCGGGGTGAACCAGATCCTGGCGGTGAAGCCGTCCGCGCGCGGTGGCAGCGGGATGCCGCCGGTGCGTACCGCCTGGCTGTCCTAGTCGCGGGCGAGGCCGGCCACCAGCTCGTAGGAGCGCAGGCGGTCGGCCGCGCCGTGCACCATCGTGGTGATCATGATCTCGTCCGCGCCGGTGTCGCCGGCGAGCGTCTCCAGGCCCTTGCGGACCGTCGACGGCGAGCCGTGGATCGTGGTGCCCAGGCGTTCGTCCACCAGGAGCCGGTCGAGGTCCGAGTACGCGTACCCGGCGGCCTCCTCGGGCGTGGGCAGCGGGATGGGATTGCCGCGGCGCAGGCTGAGGAACTGCAGTCCGCTCGGGCCGGCCAGCCACCGTGCCCGCTCGTCGGTCTCGGCGCAGATCACCGCCGCACCGAGCATCACGTACGGCTCGGACAGCGCCGCCGAGGGCCGGAACGACTCGCGGTACAGCTCGACGGCCGGGATCGTGTTGCGGGCGCTGAAGTGGTGCGCGAACGCGAACGGCAGCCCCAGCTCCCCGGCCAGGCGGGCGCTGAACCCGCTGGACCCGAGCAGCCAGATCGGCGGCTGGTACCTCGGCACCGCGCGCACCGCGCCCTCGCCGTCGAAGTAGCCCATCAGCTCGGTCAGCTGTTGTGGGAAGTCGTCCGCGCCCAGCGCCTGCGCGGAACGGCGCAGCGCGATCGCCGTGCGCTGGTCGGTACCGGGGGCCCGGCCGATGCCGAGGTCGATGCGGCCCGGGTGGAACGCCTCCAGCATCCCGAACTGCTCGGCCACCACCAGCGGCGCGTGGTTGGGCAGCATGATGCCGCCGGACCCGACGCGGATGGTCTCCGTCGCGGTGGCGACGTGGCTCATCAGCACGGTCGTGGCCGAGCTCGCGATGCCCGGCATGTTGTGGTGCTCGGCGACCCAGAACCGGCGGTAACCGAGCCGCTCGGTGTGCCGGGCCAGCTCGACGGTGTTGCGGAGCGCGGTGCGTGCATCTGCCCCGCTGGGGATGGGGGACAGGTCCAGTACGGACAGCGCGACCTCGGCCAGGGAACTCACGGCAACCTCCAACGCCCGCCGGCCCGCGCCTCTTCCCCGCCGCACGAGAACTCCGCGCGGAAGTGTCCCGAGCCGAGCGGCAACGGGGCGCGGTGACCGGGAGTCCGCCCTATCTTTCCGCGGGCAGCCAGTCGTCGTCGGAGGCGACCACGGTCAGCTGCTGCGTGGCGCGGGTCAGCGCGACGTAGAGCACGCGGCGGCCGGTCAGCGACTCGGTGATCAGTTCGGTCGGCTCCACCAGCACGACCGCGTCGTACTCCAGGCCCTTGGCATCGAGGCTGCCGACGACCTTGAGCCGTTCGTCCGCCTGGCCGCGCACCCACGCGGCGACCTCGGCGACCCGGTCCATGGCGCAGATCACGCCCACCGTGCCCTCGACCGCGTCCAGCAGCTCCTTCGCCGCGGCCGGTACCGCGCTCTCCACGCCGCCGGGCTCGACCACGCGCACGTCGGGCTCGATCCCGGTGGTCCGGACCGCGCGCGGCAGCTCGCCCTCCGCGGCGTGCCCGGCGACCACCTTCGCCGCTAGGTCGAAGATCTCCGCCGAGTTCCGGTAGTTGGTGCGCAGGGTGTAGCGGCGGACCGGGGTCCGCGCGCCGAACACCTGCGTGCGCGCCAGCGCGGCCTCCTCCGGATCCGGCCACGAGCTCTGCACCGGGTCGCCGACGACCGTCCAGCTCGCGTACTTGCCGCGCCGGCCGACCATCCGCCACTGCATCGGGGAGAGGTCCTGCGACTCGTCGACCACGATGTGCGAGTACTCGTCGTAGTGCTCCGGCCGGTGCGGCTTGCCCTGGAACCCGCGCTCCGGCGGCGCCGCGTCCAGCTCGACCTGCTGCGCCCGGCGGCGCCGCTTGGGCGGCGGCCCGGCCAGCACGCGCAACTCGTCGAGCAGCGCCACGTCGGCGACCGTCCACTCACGCTCGGGGTCGGCGAACGAGGCGGCCAGCAGGTCGACCTCGTCCGGGGTCAGCACACCGCGCGCGGCCTTGGCCAGCCGCTTCGGATCGCCCAGCCACCGCAGGATCTCGCCCGGGTACAGCACCGGCCACCACACCACGAGGAAGCGGTGGAAGTCGATCCGCTCGCCGAGATCGCGGATCAGCTCGTCGCGGTCGACCGTGCGGCCGTCGGTGCGCGCGTTCTCCTCGGCACGGTCGGCCAGCGCAGCCAGCAGTGCCTCGGCCGCGCGCACCCGCGAGCGGTTCGGCGGCCCGCCGTGCCCGTGCACCTTGCGGCGGACCTTCTCCAGCTCCTTGCGGCCCAGCTTGAGGACGTCGCCCTTGTACAGGATCCGCATCTCGCCCGGCACGTCCGGCGGGGTGTCCCGCATCGCCTTGAGCAGAACCTTGCGCATGCGCAGCGACCCCTTGATCGCGGCCAGCGGTGCCGGGTCCTGCCGGTCGGTCTCGATGCCGTCGAGCACGGCGCCGAGCGCACGCAGCTCCACGTTCGTCTCGCCCATCGACGGCAGCACCCGCGAGATGTAGTTCGTGAACACCCCGGACGGCCCCACGACCAGCACGCCGGCACCGCCGAGCTGCCGCCGGTGCCGGTACAGCAGGTACGCCGCGCGGTGCAGCGCGACCGCGGTCTTGCCGGTGCCCGGCCCGCCGGTGATCTCGGTGACCCCGCGCCAGGGCGCGCGGATGACCTCGTCCTGCTCCTTCTGGATGGTGGCGACGATGTCGCGCATCCGGTCGCCGCGCGACCGGCCCAGCGCGGCCATCAGCGCACCCTCGCCGACCACCTGCATGTCGTCGCCGACCGCGTCCGGGATCAGCACGTCGTCGTCCACGTCGAGCACCGTCTGCCCGGAACAGCGGATGACCCGGCGGCGCACCACATCCATCGGTTCCTCGGCGGTGGCCTGGTAAAAGGCGGCGGCCGCGGGGGCGCGCCAGTCGGTCACGAGGTTGTCGAACTCGGCGTCGCGGATGCCCAGGCGGCCGACGTAGATCTTTTCACCGGTGGTGTGGTCGAGGCGGCCGAACACCAGGCCCTCGTACTCGGCGTCGAGGGTCTGCAGCGTCTGGGTCGCGTGGTGGACCATCATGTCCCGCTCGAACAGCATCGACGCCTGCTCGAAAACGGCTTCGCGCTGGGCGCCGTGGCCGATCTCGTAGCCCTTGGCCCGCATGGCCTCCGCCTGCACCCGGAGTTCGGCGAGCCGGGTGTAGACGCGGTCCACGTGGTGTTGTTCGATGGCGATCTCGGCCCGTCTGACCCGAGGTTCCGACACGCAGCGCTCCTACAGCTCACTCGCCGGCAACAGGAAGATTGACTCTACGCGTGCCGCGCGCGCCGTTCACCGGGTCCTGGGCAAAACACCGCGCAGAACACAGCGCGATGATGGGGGTGTGACGAGGATCGTGGCCGGGGCGGCGAGCGGACGGCGGCTCAAGGTGCCGGCGCAGGGCACCCGGCCGACGTCCGAACGCGTGCGGGAGGCGTTGTTCAACGCGCTGGAGGCGGCGGGGGAGCTGACCGGCGCGCGGGTGCTGGACCTCTACGCCGGTTCCGGTGCGCTCGGCCTCGAGGCGTTGTCCCGCGGCGCGGCGGAGGCGGTGTTCGTCGAGTCCGACCGGCGGGCCACGCAGGTGCTCAAGGCCAACGTGATCGCGCTGGGGCTGGGCGGCTCGGTGCGTTCCGGTCCGGTGGAGACCGTGCTGGCGCAGCCGGCGGACGAACCCTTCCAGCTGGTGCTGGCCGATCCGCCCTACTCGGTCGACGCGGGGAAGATCGGGGCCGTGCTGGCCACGGTCGCCGGTAATGGCTGGGTCGCCGAGGACGGTCTGGTGATCGTCGAACGCGCGCTGCGCGACGGCGAACCGGACTGGCCGGCCGGATTCCACCCGATGCGCACCTCGCGCTACGGCGACACGGCGTTGTACTGGGCGGAGTACGTCACTTCACCGCGCCAGGGCGGGTAGAGCTTGATAGCGTCCGCGCCATGCGGCGTGCGGTGTGTCCAGGCTCCTACGACCCGGTGACCAACGGCCACCTCGACATCATCGAGCGGGCGGCCAAGCTCTTCGACGAGGTCGTGGTCGCGGTCATGATCAACAAATCCAAGCAGGGCCTGTTCTCCATCGACGAGCGGATGGAGATGCTGCGGGAGATCACCGCGCACCTGCCGAACGTGCGCGTGGACTCCTGGCACGGCCTGCTCGTCGAGTACTGCCGGCGCAACGAGATCGTGGCCATCGCGAAGGGTCTGCGCTCGGTCAGTGACTTCGACTACGAGCTGCAGATGGCGCAGATGAACCGCGAGCTCTCCGGCGTCGAGACACTGCTGATGTCGAACAACCCCGCCTACGGCTTCGTGTCCAGCTCGCTGGTCAAGGAGGTCGCCACCTACGGCGGGGACGTGAAGAACCTGGTCCCGGACGTCGTGTTCGCGAAGCTGACGGCGAAGCTGGCCGGACGCGCCTGACCGGCCGCGCCTGACCGGGCGACGGCTCCCGCTGGACGTCGGTCCCGTTCCGGCCACCGCGGCGGCACCACCCGGACACGCCCGGTATCGCACCTCCCGCCCTTTGCGCCGAGAACCGGGCAGACTTGGGGCAAGCCGGATGGGGACAGGCCACCTAGGGAGTTGCTGTGTACCGGGTGTTCGAGGCGCTGGACGAGCTCGTCACGATCGTGGAAGAGGCACGCGGTGTGCCCATGACCTCCAGCTGCGTGGTCCCGCGCGGGGACGTGCTCGAACTGCTCGACGACGTGCGGGACGCGCTGCCCCGCGAGGTGGACGACGCCCAGGACGTCCTCGACCAGCGGGACGACCTGCTCGAAAAGGCACGCACGCAGGCCGAGACCACGGTGACCGACGCCAACGCCGAGGCCGACCGCGTCACCTCGGAGGCGGCGGCCGAGGCCGAGCGCATGGTGGCCGACGCGCAGGCGCGCGCCGAGCAGATCATGGCCGACGCCCGCGCCGAAGCCGAGCGGATGATCGCCGCGGGCCAGGCCGAGTACCACAACCTGACCGAGCGGGCCCGCGCCGAGGCCGAGCGCATGATGCAGGCCGGTCGCGACGCCTATGAGCGAGCCGTCGAGGACGGCCGTCACGAGCAGGCCCGGCTGGTGTCCCAGACCGAGGTCGTGCAGGCCGCGCACGCCGAGTCCGCCCGGATCGTGGACGAGGCCCACACCGAGGCCGACCGCCAGCGCGCCGACTGCGACGCCTACGTCGACGGCAAGCTCGCCGAGTTCTCCGAACTGCTGTCCACCACCCTGCGCACGGTCGACTCCGGTCGCAACCACCTGCGCGCCCCGTCCGGCCTCGGCGGCCAGCGGCCCACGCCCCTGTACGACTTCCAGCCCTGACCGGGGGAGGGCGTAGAGTGGTGAGGTTGCCTGCCGCCCCTCCGCACACCCTCTACCCAACGGACCGATGTCTCAGCAGAATGTCTCCCCCGACGCCCGCGACCCGTGGGTCGTCGACACCCGTGAGCTGGGCCGGCGCGCCGGCCTGAGCCGCACCATCCAGCGCACCGCGCCGACCAGCGTCGAGCTGGGCGTGCCCGACGTGATCGTGGTGCCGCAGGGCGCCGAGGTCGAGTTGGACCTGCTGCTCGAGTCGGTCGTGGAGGGCGTGCTGGTCACCGGCACCGCCGCGGTGCGGACCACCGGGGTCTGCTCGCGCTGCCTCGACCCGATCGACGACGAGGTCGAGGTCGAGCTGACCGAGCTGTTCGCCTACCCGGACTCCACCACGGACGAAACGACCGACGAGGACGAGGTCATGCGCCTGGTGGACGACCGGATCGACCTCCAGCCGCTGGTCCGCGACGCGGTCGTGCTCGCCCTGCCGCAGGTCCCGCTGTGCCGCGAGGACTGCCCCGGGCTGTGCCCCGAATGCGGTGGGAAGTGGGCCGATCTCGGCCCCGGACACGGGCATGAGACGATAGACCCTCGGTGGGCCGCGCTGGTCGAGCGCTTCGGTGACTCGTCCGCGGGTGGGCCCGGCCGGCAAGCCTGAACGGGCAGCAGCTCGTAAGCAGTGAGTAAGCACGCTCGCGCCCGCGTGAGCGAACCGTGGATGAGGAGATTCAGTCGTGGCCGTCCCGAAGCGGAAGATGTCGCGCTCCAACACGCGCCACCGTCGTGCGCAGTGGAAGGCGACGCCCGTGCAGCTGGTGCCCTGCTCGAACCGGGCCTGCCGGCAGCCGAAGCCGCAGCACGTGGCCTGCCCGACCTGCGGCCAGTACGACGGTCGTCAGGTCGTCGAGCCCGCCTGAGGTCGCTGACCAGGATGGGGGGCAGGTCGAGATCGGGAGGGCCGGCCGCCGACCCGAAACCGTTGCTCGAAGCGCTCGGCGTCGAACTCGACGCCGAGCTGCTCACGCTGGCGCTCACCCACCGCTCGTACGCGTACGAGAACGGTGGGTTGCCGCCGAACGAGCGGCTCGAGTTCCTCGGTGACGCCGTGCTCGGGCTGGTCGTCACCGACCACCTGTACCGCACGCACCCCGAGCTGCCGGAAGGCCAGCTCGCGAAGCTGCGCGCCAGCGTGGTCAACATGCACGCGCTGGCCGGGGTCGCGCGCGGGCTCGGCCCGGGCGGGCTCGGTGCGCACCTGCTGCTGGGCAAGGGCGAGGAGCTCACCGGCGGGCGCGACAAGGCGAGCATCCTGGCCGACGGGCTCGAGGCCGTCATCGGCGCGGCGTACCTGGCGCACGGCATCGACGCGGCCCGCGCGCTCGTGCACCGGCTCTTCGACGAGCTGCTGGCCGAGGCCCCGCTGCGCGGCGCCGGGCTGGACTGGAAGACGAGCCTGCAGGAGCTGACCGCGTCGGCCGGCCTGGGCGTGCCGGAGTACAAGGTCGAGGACACCGGGCCCGACCACCGCAAGGAGTTCAGCGCCACGGTTCTGGTGGCCGGGCGCGATTTCGGCAACGGCTCCGGCACCACGAAGAAAGAGGCCGAGCAGAAGGCCGCCGAGACGGCCTGGCGCGCGCTCTCCGAGGAGCTCAAGCCCGAGGGCTCGGAGTAGTTTTCGTTCCCGCGAAGCCGGGCCGCCGCCCCGCGCGGCCGCCCGGCTTCGCCGTTCCCGGCCACGCACGTCCCGGAACGCCCAACACCCCGCCCGGGGGGCGAACACGCCGCCCCAAGCGGCGAACACGCCGTCCGGCGTCGTGTTTGCCCGTGGTGGCGTCGTGTTTGCCGGTGCGGGCAGCGTGTTCGCCCGTGGGGGTAGCGGGTTGGCTGGTGCGGGAGGGTCGTCACAGTGTGTAGCGACGAGGCGACCCGGTCGGCTCTCGGGAACTGTCGTTGGTCGCGGTTAGGGTGATGAGGTGCCTGAGCTTCCCGAAGTCGAGGTGGTGCGCCGCGGGCTGCAGGCCCACGTGGCGGGCCGCGGCATCGCGCGCGTCGAGGTGCTGCACCCGCGGGCGATCCGCCGTCACGAGCTGGGGCCGGAGGACTTCACCGGCCGCCTCGCCGGGGCTCGCGTGGAGGCGGCGCGCCGTCGCGGCAAGTACCTGTGGCTGGAACTCTCCGACAAGGAGGCGATCCTCGCGCACCTGGGCATGAGCGGCCAGATGCTCGTCCAGCCCGAGGGTGCGCCCGACGAGAAGCACCTGCGGGTGCGCATCCGGTTCGACGACGGCGGCCCGGAGCTGCGGTTCGTCGACCAGCGCACGTTCGGGGGGCTCGCGCTGGCGGATCTGGTGACCGCGGACGGCACGCTGCTGCCCGCGCCGATCGCGCACATCGCGCGCGATCCGATGGACCCGGAGTTCGATCCGGCCGCGGCGGTCACGGCGCTGCGTTCCCGGCGCACCGAGATCAAGCGCGCGCTGCTCGATCAGACGCTGGTGTCCGGGGTGGGCAACATCTACGCCGACGAGTCGTTGTGGCGGGCGCGGCTGCACTGGGCCCGCCCCACGGAGAAGCTGACCCGCGCGCAGGCCGCGGCCGTGCTGGAAGCGGCCGCCGAGGTGATGAACGAGGCGCTGCGGGCCGGCGGCACGTCGTTCGACGCCTTGTACGTCAACGTCAACGGCCAGTCCGGCTACTTCGACCGTTCGCTCAACGTCTACGGCCAGGGTGATCGCCCGTGCCGCCGCTGTGGCACCGCGATCCGGCGGGAGCCGTTCATGAACCGGTCGTCCTACTTTTGCCCGCGTTGCCAGCCCCGGCCGCGGCGTACCCACTGACCTTACGGAAGGCAGGACACGTGCCCCAGGAAGAACTCGTGGTGTTGCTCGACGAGCGCTTCGCCCCCGTCGGCACCGCGCCCAAGAGCACGGTGCACGACGCGCACACGCCGCTGCACCTGGCGTTCTCCTGCTACGTCTTCGACCGGTCCGGCCGGGTGCTGATGACCCGGCGCGCGATCGGCAAGAAGACGTGGCCGGGGGTGTGGACCAACTCGTTCTGCGGGCACCCCGGGCCGGGCGAGGACATGGCGGAGGCCATCGTCCGCCGCGCGCAGCAGGAGCTCGGGCTGGAGGTCGGCGGGCTGCGCACGGTGCTGCCGGACTTCCGCTACACCGCGACCGACGCCGGTGGGGTGGTGGAGAACGAGTTCTGCCCGGTGTGGATCGCCGAGGCCGCGTCCGACCCGCTCCCGGCGCCCGACGAGGTGTGCGAGTGGCACTGGGCCGAGTGGGGCGATCTGGTGGAGAGCATGAGCCGCACCCCGTTCGTGTTCAGCCCGTGGGCGCAGCTGCAGGTGCCGCGGCTGGCCGAAGCCCTCGCGGCAGGTGCCGCACCCCGGTAAGCCGCAGGCACGGAAGAGCCCCGGGCCGGAAACCGGCCCGGGGCTCGCCTCAACTCACCGGTCAGTTGAACACGTGCGCCCGCGCGGCGAGGTTCGCCAGCAGCTCGCGGCCCTTCTCGGCGTTGCGCGGCTGGCTCAGCACGTCGTAGCGGCGCGCCACCAGCTGGGTCTGCGACACGAAGTCGCGGCGGCCGCGGGTCGCGCCGTAGCTGATGGCGGCGAACACCATGCTGAACGCGACACCCGCGACGAGCCCGAACAGGATCGGCAGCAGCCCGGCGCCCGGGGTGAACATCGTCAGCAGCAGGCCGACGAAGATACCGAACCAGGCACCCGACATCGCCGCGCTGCTGAGGACCCGGCCCCAGCTGAGCTTGCCGGCGACGCGCTCGACCAGCATCGGCTCCACCCCGACGATCGTGACGTCGGCCACCGGGAAGTCGTTGTCGGCGAGGTGGTCGACCGCCCGCTGGGCCTCTTCGTAGGACTCGTAGGACCCGATCGGCCAGCCGGTGGGCAGGGTCGGGAGCCGCGGGCTCGTGCGCGCGTTGGTGAACGCGGTCTGCGTGAATGCTTGGGTCATCTGTCTCACCTCTCCTGACCTGTCCAACGCTGCCGTACACCCACTTGTGCCCGATGTCCGGAATTCACAGCGAATTTTCAGATTCGCAGCTCGGGCCGGTAGAGGTCGAGCCAGTGGTGCAGGTCCAGCAGCCGGTCCAGGCCGTGGCGCGTCAGCGACGGCATCGTCGCCGGGTCCCGTTCCACCGCGCCGGTCACCCACGCCCGGTCCACCAGCTCGAACACCGCGTCGTCCGCCGAGGCCAGCACCTCCTTCGCCTGCTGCTGCAACGCCGCGGCGTACCCCGGGTCCTGTGTGGACGGATACGGGCTCTTCACGCGGTCCACAACGGACTGCGGCAGCACGTGCGCGGTTGCGTGCCGCAGCAGGCTCTTCTCGCGGCCGTCGAACGTCTTGAGCGACCACGGCGTGTTGTAGACGTACTCGACGAGCCGGTGGTCGCAGAACGGCACCCGCACCTCCAGTCCCACCGCCATCGAGGCGCGGTCCTTGCGGTCCAGCAGTGCCCGCACCATCCGGGTCAGGTGCAGGTGGCACACCTCGCGCATCCGCCGCTCCAGCGCGCTCGCCCCGTCGAGGTGCTCGACCTGAGCCAGCGCCGTGCGGTACTGGTCGGCGATGTAGCCCTCCAGGTCGAGCCCGGACCGCACGTCCGCGCGCAGCAGACCGCCGCGGTCGTGGGCGCCGGTGCGGAACGCCAGCCACGGGAAGGTGTCGGCGGTGCGGGCGGTGCCGTCGTGGAACCACCGGTACCCCCCGAACACCTCGTCGGCCGACTCGCCGGACAGCGCCACCGTCGACTCCGCGCGGATCGCCTTGAACAGCAGGTACAGCGAGGTGTCCAGGTCACCGAGGCCGGACGGGATGTCCCGTGCGGTGAGGACCGCGCGCCGCACCGCCGGATCGGTCAGCGCGGCGGGGTCGAGGACGACGTCCTGGTGCGCCGAGCCGACCAGCTTCGCCACGTCCCGGATGAACGGGGCGTCCGGGGTGTCGCGCATCTCGTCGGGTGTGAAGTTCTCCTCCTGCCCCACGAAGTCGACGGAGAAGGTGCGCAACTGCTCGCCCTCCTCGCGCAACCGCGCGGCGGCCAGACCGGTGATCGCGCTGGAGTCCAGGCCGCCGGACAGGAGCACGCAGCGCGGTACGTCCGCGACCAGCTGCCGGTGCACGATGTCGGTCATCAGCTCACGCACCCGCGCGACGGTCGTTTCCCGGTCGTCGGTGTGCTCGCGCGCCTCGAGTTTCCAGTAGGTGCGGGTGCGCAGGCCGTCGCGGCCGACCCGGACGATCGTGCCCGGCTCCACTTCGGACATCCCGTGCCACAGTGCCCAGCCGGGCTGTTTGGTGAACGAGAACAGCTCACGCAGCCCGTCGGCGTCGACCATCCGCTTCGCCGCGGGGTTGGCCAGGATCGCCTTCGGCTCGGACCCGAAGAGCACCCCGTCGCGGGTGGGGTAGTAGTAGAACGGCTTGATGCCCATCCGGTCGCGGATCATGACGAGCTCGTCGTTGCGTGCGTCCCAGATCGCGAAGGCGTACATGCCGTTGAGGTGCTCGGCGACGGCCTCGCCCCACTCGAGGTAGCCGTGCAGCACGACCTCGGTGTCGCTGTCGGTGCGGAAGGTGTGGCCCTTGCTCTCGAGCCGGCGGCGCAGCTCGGCGAAGTTGTACGCCTCACCGCTGTAGACCATGGCGACCTCGCCGGCCGGTGTCACCACCGACATCGGCTGGCGTCCCCCGGGCAGGTCGATGATGGCCAGCCGCCGGTGCCCGAGGGCGGCGTGCGGGGCGAGCCACGTCCCGGAGTCGTCCGGACCACGGCAGGCCATCGTCTCCGTCATGGCGTCGAGCACCTCGCGCCGCTGGGTGAGGTCGGTCTCGAAGGACACCCACCCCGTGATGCCGCACATACGCGCTCCCCTCCAGATACTGAGCAACTACAACTATGTGTAACACCGTCGTAACACAACTCGCTGGGAGCTGTCTGCGCGATTGGTCCGGTCTGACCGGATGCCTTGCACGGAGTGTGGTCGCTCGAACACGCACCTCAAAGACCCGTAAAGGCGTGCCGGACCAGCGTCAAGGGGCCGTCAGGTGGGCCGGAAACGACCCCGTCCGAGTGCAGGCTGTCGCCGGAACGGTCACCGATCGAGTGACCCTGTCGGAGGGTGTGAAGTGGCGGATCTGCTGTACGCGGTGCTGCTGATCGCGGTGTTCGCGATCCTGGTGCTGACCTTGCGCGGACTGGAGCGGCTGTGAACGGCGCGGGGGTCGTGGCCAACGTGGTCGGCGGGGTGCTGGCGCTGGGCCTGATCGGCTACCTGTTCGTGGCGCTGCTGCGGCCGGAGAGGTTCTGATGTCCGACCTCGCCTCCGGCCTGGTCACGGCCGGCATCCTGCTCGCGGCGCTCGCGCTCGTCCACCGTCCGCTGGGCGACTACATGGCGCGCGTGTTCACCAGCGACAGGCACCTGCGGTTCGAGCGCGGCCTGTACCGCGTCTGCCGGGTGGACCCGTCCGCCGAGCAGCGCTGGCCGACCTACGCGCTCGGCGTGCTGGGGTTCTCGCTGGTGTCCGTCGTGGTCCTGTACCTGTTGCAGCGCCTCCAGTCGTCGCTGCCACTGAGCCTCGGCCGCGGCCCGGTCGGCCCGGGCACCGCGTTCAACACCGCGGTCAGTTTCGTCACCAACACGAACTGGCAGTCCTACGTGCCCGAGACCACCATGGGACACCTCGTCGGTATGGCCGGGCTGACCGTGCAGAACTTCCTGTCCGCGGCGGTCGGCCTGTCGGTCGCGATGGCTCTGGTCCGCGGGATCACGCGGGCGAAGACCGACCGGCTGGGCAACTTCTGGGTCGACCTGACCCGCGGCACCGTGCGGATCCTGCTGCCGATCGCGGCCGTCTTCGCGGTCGTGCTGGTCGCGCTGGGTGTCACGCAGAGCCTGCGCGCCGGCGTGACCGTCACCGGACCGGACGGCGCGCGCAACACCATCGCGCTGGCGCCGACGGCGAGCCAGGAGGTCGTCAAGGAACTGGGCACCAACGGCGGCGGCATCTTCAACGCCAACTCGGCGCACCCGTTCGAGAACCCGAACACCTGGACCGACCTCGTCGAGATCTTCCTGATCCTGGTGATCCCGGTGTCGCTGACCCGCACGTTCGGCCGGCTGGTGGGCAATCCGCGGCAGGGGTACGTGCTGCTGTCGGTGATGGGTCTGCTGTGGACGTTCGTGCTGGCCGTGACCTGGTGGGCCGAGGCGCATCCGAACGGTCCCGCCGCCCTGCTGGCCGGGGCGGGCCTGGAGGGCAAGGAACAGCGGTTCGGCATCGGCTCGTCCGCGTTGTTCGCCACCAGCACCACCGGCACCTCGACCGGCGCGGTCAACGCGATGCACGACAGTTTCAGCGGGCTGGGCGGCGGGATGCCGCTGCTGCACATGCTGTTCGGCGAGCTCTCGCCCGGCGGGGTCGGCACCGGCCTGTACAGCATCCTGGTGATGGCGATCATCGCGATGTTCCTGGCCGGCCTGATGGTCGGGCGCACCCCGGAGTACCTGGGCAAGAAGCTCGGCAGGCGCGAGGTCACCGCTTCGGCGATCGCGATGCTGGCGATGCCGGCGGTCGTCCTGCTCGGGACCGGCGCCGCCCTGCTCGTGCCGGGCACCGCGGCGGCGATGGGCAACAGCGGGCCGCACGGACTGTCCGAAGTGCTCTACGCCTACACCTCGACCGGCAACAACAACGGCAGCGCGTTCGGCGGCCTCACCGCCACCAGCGGGTGGTTCCAGTCTTCGCTGTCGGTGGCGATGCTGGTCGGCCGGTTCGTGCCGATCATCGCGGTGCTGTGCCTGGCCGGGTCGCTCGCGGCCCAGCAGAAGGTGCCGCGGACCGCGGGCACGCTGCCCACGACCGGGCCGCTGTTCGGCTCGGTGCTCACCGGCACCATCGTCCTCGTCGCGGCGCTGACGTTCGTCCCCGCGCTCGCGCTCGGTCCCGTCGCGGAGGCCCTGGCATGACCCGCACCGAAGAGAAACCCGTCGCGACGCCGGCGGAACCGGAACGCGCGGGGGCGGGGGTGTTCAGCGGGCGGCAGATGCTGACCGCGCTGCCGGAGGCGCTGCGCAAGCTCGGCCCGCGGCACCAGGTTCGCAACCCGGTCATGTTCGTGGTGTGGGCCGGATCGGTGCTGACCACGGTGTTCGCGGTGGCCGAGCCGAACGTGTTCACCATCCTGATCGCGGTCTGGCTGTGGTTCACGGTCGTGTTCGCCAACCTGGCGGAGGCGGTCGCCGAGGGCCGGGGCAAGGCGCAGGCGGAGTCGTTGCGCCGCACCAAGAAGGAGACGATCGCGCGGCGCATCACCCCGGACGGTGTGGAACGCGTGCCCGGCGCGGGCCTGCGGCCAGGTGATCTGGTGGTCGTCGAGGCCGGGGAGGTCGTCCCGGGTGACGGCGACGTGGTCGAGGGCATCGCCACGGTCGACGAGTCCGTCATCACCGGTGAGTCCGCGCCGGTGATCCGCGAGTCCGGCGGTGACCGGTCGGCCGTCACCGGCGGCACCACCGTGCTGAGCGACCGGATCGTCGTGCGGATCACCAGCAAGCCGGGGGAGTCGTTCGTGGACCGGATGATCGCCCTGGTCGAAGGCGCCTCGCGGCAGAAGACGCCGAACGAGATCGCCCTGACGATCCTGCTGTCCACGCTGACGATCATCTTCCTGCTCGCGGTCGTCGCGGTGCAGCCGATGGCCGCCTACTCCGGCCGCGAGCAGCCGGTGATCGTGCTGACCGCGCTGCTGGTGTGCCTGATCCCCACCACGATCGGGGCGCTGCTGTCGGCGATCGGCATCGCCGGCATGGACCGGCTGGTGCAGCGCAACGTGCTCGCCACGTCCGGGCGCGCGGTGGAGGCCGCCGGGGACGTGTCGACGCTGCTGCTGGACAAGACCGGCACCATCACCTTCGGCAACCGGCGCGCGACCGAGCTGATCCCGGTCGGCTCGACGACCCCGGAGCAGCTGGCCGGGGCCGCCCGGCTGTCCAGCCTGGCCGACGGCACACCGGAGGGCCGCAGCGTCGTCGAACTGACCGAGGGCACGCCGGTCCCCGACGGCGGCGAGTTCGTCCCGTTCACCGCGCAGACCCGGATGAGCGGTGCCGACCTGCCCGGCCGCCAGGTCCGCAAGGGCGCGGTGAGCGCCGTGCGCGCCTGGATCACCGGGCACGGCGGCGAGTTCCCGGCCGAGACCGAGCGCGTCGTCGGCGAGATCAGCCGGCAGGGGGGCACCCCGCTGGTGGTCGCCGAGCTGACCGGGAGCAGGGCGGTGGTACGGGGCGTGATCCGGCTGTCCGACGTGGTCAAGCCCGGCATGCGGGAGCGCTTCGCCGAGCTGCGCCGGATGGGCATCCGGACGGTGATGATCACCGGGGACAACCCGTTGACGGCGAAGGCCATCGCGGCCGACGCCGGTGTGGACGACTACCTCGCCGAGGCCAGGCCCGAGGACAAGATGGCGCTGATCCACCGGGAGCAGGAGGGCGGCCGCCTGGTGGCGATGACCGGCGACGGCACGAACGACGCCCCCGCGCTGGCGGCCTCCGACGTCGGCGTCGCGATGAACACCGGCACGTCGGCCGCCAAGGAGGCCGGCAACATGGTCGACCTGGACTCCGACCCGACGAAGCTGATCGAGATCGTGGAGATCGGCAAGCAGCTGCTGATCACCCGCGGCGCGCTCACCACCTTCAGCATCGCCAACGACCTCGCGAAGTACTTCGCGATCCTGCCGGCCATGTTCGTGGCGATCTTCCCGCAGCTGGCCGCGCTGAACATCCTGCACCTGGCCACGCCGCGCTCGGCGATCCTGTCCGCGGTGATCTTCAACGCGCTGGTCATCGTCGCGTTGATCCCGCTCGCGTTGCGGGGCGTGCGGTACCGGCCGTCGAGCGCGTCCGCGCTGCTACGGCGCAACCTGCTGATCTACGGGGCCGGCGGGATCGTCACGCCGTTCCTCGGCATCTGGCTCGTGGACCTCGTGGTCCGCGTCATCCCTGGAATCGGGTAGTGATGATCACGAATCTGGTGAAGCAGGCCGGCACGGGCCTGCGCGTCCTGCTGGTGTTCACGGTCCTGCTGGGGGTGGGTTATCCCCTCGGCGTGTGGGCGGTGTCCCGCCTCCCCGGCCTGCACGACCACGCCGAAGGGTCGCTGGTGACGGTGGACGGCCGGGTCGCGGGATCCGCGCTGATCGGGATCGATCCGGTGCCCGCCGACCCGGCGCACGACCCGTACTTCCACACCCGGCCGTCCGCGGCCGGTGGTCCGGCGGTGTCCGGCGGGTCGAACAAGGGTGGGTTCGACCCCGCGCTGGTCGCCGCGATCGATCAGCGCAGGGCGGCCGTCGCGCAGCGCGAGGGCGTCGCGCCGGACGCGGTACCGGCCGACGCGGTCACCGCCTCGGGCTCCGGCCTGGACCCGGCGATCAGCACCGCCTACGCGCAGCTGCAGGTGCCGCGTGTCGCACGCAACACCGGGCTGAGCGAGGAGCGGGTGCGGCGGCTGGTCGAGGACAACACCACTGGTCACGGCATCGGCATCCCCGGGGTGAACGTGCTCGAACTCAACCTCGCGGTCCAGCGGGCAGGAGCACACTGAACGCGTGGACGTCGAGAAGGAGCCGCCGCGCCGGGGGGAGCTGCGCATCTACCTCGGCGCGGCGCCCGGGGTGGGCAAGACCTACGCCATGCTGGGCGAGGCGCGGCGCCGCCTGGAACGTGGCACCGACGTGGTCGCCGGCCTGGTCGAGACGCACGGCCGGGCCAGGACCGCGGCGCTGCTCGACGGCATCGAGACGGTGCCGCGGCGGCGGATCACCCACCGCGGCCGCGACTTCGGCGAGCTCGACGTGGACGCGGTGCTCGCCCGCGCCCCCGAGGTGGCCGTCGTCGACGAGCTCGCGCACACCAACGTGCCCGGGTCGCGCAACGAGAAGCGCTGGCAGGACGTCGAGGAGCTGCTGGCGGCCGGCATCGACGTGCTGTCCACGGTCAACGTGCAGCACCTGGAGAGCCTCGGCGACGTGGTCGAGCGCATCACCGGCGTCGCGCAGCAGGAGACCGTGCCCGACGAGGTGGTGCGCCGGGCCGAGCAGGTCGAGCTGATCGACATCACGCCCGAGGCACTGCGGCGGCGGCTCGCGCACGGCAACGTCTACCCGGCCGAGCGGATCGACGCCGCGCTCGGCAACTACTTCCGCACCGGCAACCTCACCGCACTGCGCGAGCTGGCGTTGCTGTGGGTGGCCGACCAGGTCGACGTGGCGCTCCAGCGGTACCGGGCCGAGCAGCGGATCACCGACACCTGGGAGACCCGTGAGCGGGTGGTCGTCGCCATCACCGGCGGGCCGGAGAGCGAGACGCTCGTCCGGCGCGGCAGCCGCATCGCCACCCGCGCCGGGGCGGACCTGCTGGTGCTGCACGTCCTGCGCGGCGACGGGCTGTCCCCGGTCGGGCACGTCGAGACCGGCCGGTACCGCAAGCTCGCCGAGCAGCTGGGCGGCACGTTCCACACGGTCGTCGGGGAGGACGTCCCGACCGCCCTGCTGGAATTCGCCCGCGGCGTCAACGCGACCCAGCTCGTGCTGGGCACGTCCCGGCGCTCGCGGGTCGCGCGGCTGTTCGACGAGGGCATCGGCGCCACGGTCGTGCAGCGGTCCGGGCAGATCGACGTGCACATGGTCACCCACGCCGAGGCCGGCGGGCGGCTCCGCTCGTGGCTGGGGCGGCGCAGCCCGCTGGCGCCGTCGCGGCTGCTGATCGGCTGGGTGCTCGCGTTCCTCGCACCGGCCCTGGCCACGGTGACCGGGATGGCGCTGCGACGCGACCTGGACTTCTCCACCGACGTGGTCGACTACTTCCTCGCCGCGGTCGTGGTCGCGCTGGTCGGCGGGCTGGGACCGGCTCTGGTCGCGGCGCTGCTGGCGGCCGGGTTGCTCAACTTCTTCTTCACCGAGCCGCTCTACACCCTGACGGTGCACGGGCAGAGCAACGTGATCACGCTGGTCGCGATGGTGCTGGTCGGGGTGCTGGTCGCGCTGGTCGTGGACCGGGCCGCACGGCGTGCCACCCAGGCGGCGCAGGCACGGACCGAGGCGTCGCTGCTGGCGTCGTACGCGCGCACGGTGCTGACCCACGCCGAGCCGCTGCGGCGGTTGCTCGCGAAGGTGCGCGAGAACTTCGGCATGGAGTGCGTGGTGCTGCTGGAGAAGCGGGACGGCCGGTGGCAGGTGGTCGAGCACGCCGGGGTCAACCCGTGCGGCAAGCCGGACGAGGCCGATGTGGACATCCCGGTGACCGCGGACGTGCACCTGACGCTGCGGGGGCGGGCGTTGCCGGCGGCGGACCGGCGGGCGCTGGAGGCGGCGGCCGGGCAGGCGCTGCTCGCGTTGCGGCAGCAGCGGATGGCCGCGGCGCAGGCCGAGGCGGAGCGGCAGGCCGAGGCGACGCAATTGCGCACGGCGTTGCTGTCCGCGCTCGGGCACGACCTGCGCACTCCGCTGACGTCGATCAAGGCGGCGGTCGGAAGCCTGCGGGCGCGCGACATCGACCTGTCGCCGGAGGACACCGAGGAGCTGCTGGAGGCCGCGGAGGAGTCCACCGACCGGCTGACGCGGCTGGTGAACAACCTGCTCGACTCGTCCCGGCTGGCGGCCGGTGCGGTGCGCACCCACCTGCGGCCCGTGGGCTACGACGAGGTGGTGGCGCACGCGCTGTCGAATGTGGACGGTTCGGCGGCAGTGGTCGTCGAGGTGGACGAGCGGCTGCCCGCGGTACTGGCCGATCCCGGTCTGCTGGAGCGGGTGATCGCGAACGTGCTGGACAACGCGTTGCGGCACGGCGCCGGGCCGGTGGCGGTGCGCGGCTCGGCCTACGGGGAGTGGGTCGAGCTGCGGATCGTCGACCACGGGCGGGGCCTGGGCAAGGGCGCGGCGGACGCGGCGTTCGCGCCGTTCCAGCGGTTGGGCGACCGGGACGCCACGCCGGGGGTCGGGCTCGGGTTGTCCGTCGCGAAAGGATTCACCGAGGCGATGGGCGGCGCCATCCGCGCGGAGGACACCCCGGGTGGTGGACTGACGGTGGTCGTGGCGCTCAAGGCGTGCCAGGCTCCGGACGTGGTGCCGGTGACGCTGAAGGAGGTGGCTCCGTGACCGAGCAGACCGGCACGGTCCTGGTCGTCGACGACGAGCCGCAGATCGTGCGCGCGCTGCGGATCAACCTGACCGCGCGCGGGTACCAGGTGGTGACGGCGCACGACGGCGCGGCCGCGCTGCGGGCGGTGGCCGAGACGAAGCCGGATGTCGTGGTGCTGGACCTGGGGTTGCCGGACATCGACGGCACCGACGTGATCAGCGGCCTGCGTGGCTGGACCACGGTGCCGATCATCGTGCTGTCCGCGCGCGGCGAGTCGCCGGACAAGGTGAAGGCGCTGGACCTCGGCGCGGACGACTATGTGACGAAACCGTTCGGGATGGACGAGCTGCTGGCCCGGCTGCGGGCCGCGTTGCGACGGTCGGCGGCTCCGGCGTCCGAGGGCGAGGCGGTGGTCGAGACCGGGTCGTTCACGCTCGACCTGCTGGCGAAGAAGGTGCACCGGGACGGTGTCGAGGTGCACCTGACGAAGACGGAGTGGGGCGTGCTGGAGCTGCTGGTACGCAACCGCGGCCGGCTGGTGGCCCAGAAGCAGCTGCTGCGCGAGGTGTGGGGTCCCGGGTACGAGAACGAATCGCACTACCTGCGCGTGTACCTGGCGCAGCTGCGGCGCAAACTCGAGCGCGAACCGTCGCGGCCGCGGCACCTGATCACGGAACCGGGCATGGGTTACCGCTTCGAAGCCTGACCGCCCGCAGCGGTCAGCGCATCAGCCGGCGGACGGCTTGCTGCCGCCTTCGCTGGACGAGGCCGGCGGAGCGCTGCTCGACGGGGTCTCGCTCGGGCTGCTGCTCGTCGACGACGACGGCGGCGCAGAGCTGCTGCTGCTGCTCGGGGTCGACGACGGCGGCGTGCTCGCGCTCGACGGCGGGCTGCTCGGCTTGGTCGAGGACGATCCGCCGGGCTCGTCGCTGCGCGGGGGCGGCGGGGTGCCCGGCGGCAGGGTGGTCCCCGGCGGGATGACCGTGCCGGGCGGCAGCGGCGTGCCCGGCGGCAACACGATCGGGGCCTCGTCCGACCCGGCCGGCGGCAGCAATGTGACGACCTGGGTGCCGTCCGGGTTGGTGCTCACGACGGCCGTGCGGCTGCCCGCGGGCAGCGCCACACCGTCCACCGTCACCGGTGTCTGGCCGGGGGCCGCGACGCCGGGGACCAGCTGCGCACCCGAGCTCGAGTTGACGCCACCCGGCCCCGCGAGCTTCGGTGCCGTGTCCGGCGCGATGATCGTGGCCAGTCCGCCGAACGCGGTGGCCAGCACGACACCACTCACCGCGAGCAGCACGTACCCGCTGCGCTGGCTGCGCGCGGCGGAGTCGCGTGGCGGCGAGACCTGCGAGATCTCGGTCCGGCGACCCGATCGTGACCCCACATGGGCCATTGTCGCTCCTTGACTGGGCGGGGAAAGCGGCTTGAGCACACCCGGGCGAGTGAGCCCGAATGGTGGCGCCTGCACCCGAGATTAGCACCAGGAGTGCGGACCGACCCCCCGTGTGGCGCCACGACGGTCACCGTCCGCAGTCGGGGAGCGTGCGGCAGGATAGGGCACGTGACGGGTGAAAACGACGCGGTCCGGCTCACGGCGTGGGTCGCCGGCCGGGTGCAGGGAGTGGGTTTCCGCTGGTGGACCCGGTGCCGGGCGCTCGAGCTCGGTCTGGTCGGCAGTGCCCGCAACCTCGGCGACGGCCGTGTCCGGGTCGTGGCGGAGGGTGCTCGAAGCCACTGTGAGCAGCTGCTCGGCCTCCTCCGGTCCGAGGCGTCACCCGGTCGTGTGGATCAGGTCGTCGAACATTGGTCACCCGCGGCGGGCGGGTTGGACGGTTTCGTGGAGGAGTGATTGCTGAACCCCGAGTGACAGGTGGGACTGCTGGGGACAACACGCCCGCGGTCAAGACCGGGACGCGGGCCGGCCACCGATAGACTCGGCGGATCACCCAGGCGTTGAAGGGTCCCGCCACGTGCATCTCAAGAGCTTGACGCTGAAGGGCTTCAAGTCCTTCGCCTCGGCTACCACCCTGCGGTTCGAGCCGGGCATCACCTGTGTCGTCGGCCCGAACGGGTCGGGGAAGTCGAACGTGCTCGACGCGCTGCGCTGGGTGATGGGCACGCAGGGTGCGAAGGACCTGCGCGGCGGCAAGATGGAGGACGTCATCTTCGCCGGCACCTCCGGCCGCGCCCCGCTGGGCCGCGCCGAGGTCACGCTGACCATCGACAACGCCGACGGTGCCCTGCCGATCGAGTACAGCGAGGTCTCGATCACCCGCCGGATGTTCCGCGACGGCGCCAGCGAGTACGAGATCAACGGCAGCTCGTGCCGGCTGCTGGACATCCAGGAGCTGCTGTCGGACTCCGGCATCGGCCGCGAGATGCACGTCATCGTCGGGCAGGGCCAGCTGTCGCAGATCCTCGAGTCGAAGCCGGAGGAGCGCCGCGCCTTCATCGAGGAGGCCGCGGGTGTGCTCAAGCACCGCAAGCGCAAGGAAAAGGCGCTGCGCAAGCTCACCGCGATGCAGGCGAACCTGGACCGGCTCAACGATCTGACCGCCGAACTGCGCCGTCAGCTCAAGCCGCTGGGCAAGCAGGCCGAGATCGCCCGCAAGGCGCAGACCGTGCAGGCCGAGCTGCGGGACGCGCGGCTGCGCCTGCTGGCCGACGACCTGGTCACCCAGCGCGCGGCGATCGCGCGGGAGGAAGCGGACGAGAACGCCGCCCGCGCCCGGCGCGCCGAGGTCGAGCAGGCGCTGGAGCTCGCCGGCGCCGAGGAGGCCCAGCTCGAGGCCATGCTCGCCGAGGACGCGCCGCGCCTGAACGCCGCCCAGGACACCTGGTTCAAGCTGTCCGCGCTGGCGGAGCGGTTGCGCGGCACCGTGCGGCTGGCCGTCGAGCGGCAGCGGCACCTGTCCGCCGATGTCGAGTCCTCCACCGGCGGCCGCGATCCCGAAGAACTGCTGGCCGAGGCCGAGCAGGTCGCCGAACGCGAGGCGGAGCTCAACGAGGCCGTCATGATGGCCAGGGAGACCCTCGCCGAGGCCGTGCTACGCCGCGAGGAGCTGGAGCACGAGGTCCAGGCCGCGGAGAAGGCCCACATGGCCGCGGTCCGCGCGATCGCCGACCGGCGGGAGGGCCTGGCGAAGCTGACCGGCCAGGTCGAGGCGTTGCGCAGCAAGAACAGTGCCACCTCCGACGAGATCGACCGGCTGACCGCGGCCATCGACGAGGCCGCCGCGCGCGCCGAGATCGCCGTCGAGGAGCTGGAGGAGGCCCGCGCCGAGGGCGGGGCCGAGGAGTCCGACGACGCCGGCCTGCAGGACCGCCACGACCGCGTGGTGCAGGCCAACCAGGCCGCGAAGGCCCGGGTGGAAGAGCTCGTCAAGGCGGAGCGGCAGGCCGAGCGCGAGATCGCGTCGGAAAGGGCGCGGGTGGACGCGCTGTCGATGGGCCTGCGGCGCAAGGACGGCGCGGGCGAGCTGCTCGGCGCGGGCGACCGGCTGCCGGGGCTGCTCGGGTCGGTCGCGGCGCTGCTGTCCGTCGAGCCGGGCTACGAGGTGGCGCTCGCCGCGGCGCTCGGACCGGTCGCCGACGCGGTCGCCGTCCAGGGCGGCGAGGAGGCTATCGCCGCGCTGAAGTTCTTGAAGGACAACGACTCCGGCCGCGCGGGCGTGCTGCTCGGCGGCGCCCCGTACCCGGCGGACACCGCGTCCTGGCCGTCGCTGCCGGACGGCGCGCGCTGGGCGCGCGACGTCGTCATCGCGCCGGAGGTGCTGCGCCCGGCCGTGGCGCGCGCGCTGGACCGGATCGCCGTGGTGGACACGCTCGACACCGCGCGGCGGCTGGTCACGGCGCACCCCGAGGTGAGCGCGGTGACCGCCGAGGGTGACGTGTTCGGCTCGCACTGGGCCGTCGGTGGTTCGGGCCGCAGCGAAAGCGTCATCGAGGTGCAAGCCGCGGTCGACGAGGCGCGGGAACGGCTGGCGGCCGCGGAACGGCGCCTGGAACAGACCGCCGCGGAGCTGGAGGGCGCCCGCGCCGAGCAGCAGGCCCGCCGCGACGAGGTGGGCCAGGCCAAGGAAGCGCTGTCCGAGGCGAAGGTCCGGAAGGCCCGGTCGTCGGAACGGCTGAACCGGCTGCAGCAGGCGGCGCGGTCGGCCGAGGCCGAGGTGACCCGGTTGCGGGACCAGCGCGCGAAGGTCGAGGCCAGCCGCGAGCAGGCGCTGGCCAGCCTGGCCGAGCTGGAGGAGCGGCTGGCGGCGGTGGCCGAACAGCCGGTGGACGAGGACCCGGACACCAGCGCGCGCGACGAGGCCGCCGAACGGCTCGCCGCGGTGCGGCAGGAGGAGGTCGAGTCGCGGCTGGCGCTGCGGACGTCGGAAGAGCGGGCGCGCGGCATCGCCGGCCGGGCCGAATCGCTGCGCCGGGCCGCGCACGCCGAGCGGGCGGCACGGGAGCGGGCGGAGAAGGCCCGCGCAGCCCGGGCACGCGGTGCGGCGATCGCGGCCGCCGTGGTCGACGCCGGTGAGCTGGCCCTGGAGCGGATCGAGCTGTCCGTGCAGCGGGCCGCGGCCGAGCGCGACGAGGCCCAGGTGGTGCGGCAGCAGCGCGAGGCGGCGCTCACCCAGGTGCGCAACCGGGTTCGCGAGCTGACCCACGAGCTGGAGAAGCTGACCGACGCGGTGCACCGGGACGAGGTGCTGCGCGCCGAGCAGCGGCTGCGCCTGGAGCAGCTGGAGACGAAGATCGCCGACGACTTCGGCATCGGCCTGGACGACCTGGTCGCCGAGTACGGCCCGGACGTGCCGGTGCCGCCGAGCGCGCAGGAGATGGCCGAGTACGAGGAGGCCAAGGCGCTCGGCGAGCAGGTCAGCGCGCCGCCGTCGATCCCCTACGACCGGAGCACCCAGGAGCGGCGCGCGAAGCGGGCCGAGCGGGACCTGTCCCTGCTGGGCAAGGTGAACCCGCTGGCACTGGAGGAGTTCGCCGCGCTGGAGGAACGGTACAAGTTCCTGTCCACCCAGCTGGAGGACCTGAAGGCGACGCGCAAGGACCTCCTGACGGTCATCAAGGAGGTGGACGACAAGATCCTGGAGGTCTTCGCGTCCGCCTACCACGATGTGGCGCGCGAGTTCGAGACGGTGTTCTCGGTGCTGTTCCCCGGCGGCGAGGGCCGCATGGTGCTGACCGAGCCGGACGACATGCTGGCCACCGGTGTCGACGTCGAGGCGCGGCCGCCGGGCAAGAAGGTCAAGCGCCTGTCGCTGCTCTCCGGTGGCGAGAAGTCCCTGGTGGCGGTGGCGATGCTGGTCGCGATCTTCCGCGCCCGTCCGTCGCCGTTCTACGTGATGGACGAGGTCGAGGCCGCGCTGGACGACACCAACATGCGACGGCTCATCGGCTTGCTGGAGCAGCTGCGCGAGTCCTCGCAGCTGATCATCATCACGCACCAGAAGCCGACGATGGAGATCGCGGACGCGCTCTACGGCGTGAGCATGCAGGGCGACGGCATCACGAAGGTGATCAGCCAGCGCCTGCGCCAGGAGGCGTAGGAAACCCCTGCCGCTCACCGTCGGCGTACCCGCGGATTTTCACATAGGCCAAAAGCGAGTTCACCGGGATGCACCGGACGTGGCCGGTGTCGCAGAGTTTGCGGGGCCGCCGCCCGCCGCTACCGCGGGGCCGGGCTCGGCCTGCACCACCGGCATCGTCGCCTCCGGCGGCGCCGTGCCTCGGTCGCCACCGCGAACCTCGGGGCGACCGGGAAGTACCTGCGCGGCGAGTCGCCGCGGGTGACCGAAGAGCCTGGTCACGGCGTTTCGCGCGCCGGAGACCTGGCCCAGCTCCCGTCCGGGAGGACTCGATGACCACAACCGAAGTTTCCGAAAACTGGGCCGAAAACCGCGAGGACTACGCGCTGCGCCCGGTGCCCTCGAGCTACCAGCGGTGGAGCGTGCCGTCCCTGTTCGGCGTCATGTTCGGCATCACCACTGCGATGTTCTTCTTCTCCTGGGGCGGCACGCTCGTGCACGCCTACGGCACCGTCAACCTCGTCGTCGGGCTGCTCGTCGCGACCGTGATCGTCGGCGCGCTGGCCTACCTGTGGACCAGCGCGGCCTCCCGCAGCGGTCTCGGCTCCGACCTGCTGACCCGCGGCGCCGGGTTCGGTTTCCTCGGATCGACGGTGACGTCGCTGATCTTCGCCGTGAACTCGCTGCTGTTCTTCGCGTTCGAGGGCTCGATCATGGCGAACGCGGTGATGGCGCAGTGGCCGTCAGTGCCGCGGTGGCTGGTCTACGCCGGTGCGGGTGCCGTGTTCATCCCGCTGACCTGGTACGGCCTGCGCCTGGTGAACATCCTGATGTGGGTGACGCTTCCCGTGTTCGCGGTGTTCATGGCCCTGACCATCTGGCATGCCGCGCACACGCCCGTCGAGGCCGGCTTCTGGTCCTACCGGCCGGCCGCCGGTGCCGGTCCGGATGCCGGGCCACCGGTGCTGCAGCTGCTCGCCGCGGCCTTCGGTGTCGCCGGGACCATCCCCGTCGCGGCGGACTTCGGCCGGTTCATCCCGGCGCGGCGCCGGCGGCTGGGGTCGTTCGTGGTTGGCCCGGTCTTCGCCGCGGTGACGTTCCTCGGCCCGACGCTGCTCGGTGCGTGGCTGTCGCTGCGGTTCGGTGAGACCGACCCCGGCAAGTACCTGCCCGGCGTGTTCGGGGTGTGGGGTGTGCTGTTCGTCGTCACCACCCAGCTGCGGATCAACCTCAGCAACGCCTACTCCGGGTCGCTGCAGTTCGCCGGGTTCTTCTGCCGCGTGTTCGGGGTGACGCCCGGCCGGCACTGGTTCGTCGTGCTGACCGTGGTCCTCGGTGGCGCGCTGATGTTCGGTGACCTCTACAGCAGGCTCAACGCGGTTCTCACGTTCGGTGGCGTCTTCATGCTGGCGTGGATCGCGTGCGTGGTCGCGGACATGACGATCAACAAGCGGCTGCTGCGTCTTTCCCCGCCGCAGTTCGAGTACCGCCGGTCGCGGCTGCCCGCGCTCAACCCGGTTGGTCTGGGCGCCATCGCGGGCGCGCTCGTCGTGTCGGTTCCCCCGGCGTTCGGACTGTTCGGGCCGCTGGGCATGACATTGGCTCCGTTCGTGGCGGCAGCCGCGGCGTTCGTCCTCGTGCCGGCGATCGCCCTGGCGACGAAGGGCCGGTACTACACCGTCGCCTCCACCGCGGAGGAGGTCGTTCCCGGTGACGATCTCGTGCGCTGCGTCGTGTGTTCCGAACGGCACGCGCCCGCCGACTTCGTTTCCTGCCCGTTCCACCGCGGCGCGATCTGCTCGGTCTGCTGCGCCGCCGAACGCTCCTGTCGCTCCCTGTGCAAGAACACCACCGCCCAACTCGAAAGGACACCCGCATGACCGACCTGCTCGCCCGCCTGCAGCGGCTGGAAGACCTGGAAGCGATCCGGCAGCTCAAGAGCGACTACGCCCGGACCTGCGACCTCGGCGCCGACCCGGACGCGCTGATGGCGCTCTTCGCGCCGGACGGCGACGTCGCGTGGCGCAGCAACGTCTTCGGTGAGCACCACGGGCACGACGCCATCCACCAGTGGTTCTCCGGGGTAGCCGGGATGATGCCGTGGGCCGCGCACTTCATGGTCAACCCGGTGATCGAGGTCGCGGCCTCCGGCGACACCGCGACGGGGCGCTGGGATCTGCTCGAATTCGCGACGATGGCCCGCGCGGACGGCTCGGGCGAGTTCGAACCCGTCCTCATGACGGGCTGGTACGCCGACGAGTTCCGCAAGATCGACGGCCGCTGGTACTTCAGTGCCATCAACATCGACATGCAGCAGATGTCGGCCTGGGACAAGGGCTGGGTGCGCGAGCCCCACCGCGGCGGTGACCCGATGGCGGTGGCCGCCGGGCGGGCGCTGCGATGAGCTCGCCGTTGTCCGGCGCCGACGCCCTCCGGCAGGCCGACCGCCTCGGCCTGCCGGTCGGCGCGGCCGAACTGCCCGCGGTGCGGGAGCTGGTCACCGAAATCCTGGACACCATCGGCGCGCTGCCGGCGCCGGAACCCAGCCCGGCGAGTGGTCGTCCCACCCGCTCGCCGACGACCGCCGATGACCCGCTGAACGCGGTCACCCGGTGGACGGACGCCGGACCGACCGGGTCCGGTCCGCTGGACGGGGTCCGCGTGGCGGTGAAGGACTGCATCGCGGTGTCCGGCGTGCCCATGACGGCGGGTTCGGCGCTGCTCGCCGGGTTCCGGCCGGATGCGGACAGCACCGTCGTCGCCCGGTTGCGGGCGGCGGGCGGGCGCATCGTGGCCACCACGCGGATGGACGAGCTCGGGCTGGCCGCGGGCGGCGATTCCGGGCGTGGCGGTCCGGTGCGCAACCCGTTCGACCCCACCCGCACGGCGGGCGGCTCGTCCTCCGGGTGCGCGGCCGCGCTCCACTACGACACCGTCGACGTCGCCGTCGGCGCCGATCAGGGTGGTTCGGTCCGGGTGCCGGCCGCGTGGTGCGGGGTGTTCGGCCTGAAACCCACCCACGGGCTGGTGCCCGCGACGGGTTCGCTGGGCATCGACCACACCCTCGACCACCTCGGACCGATGGCGCGCACCACGGCGGACCTGGCCCGGGTCCTGGACGTGCTCGCCGGGCCCGACGGAGCGGATCCCCGGCAGCGGGACCTGTCACCGCCGGCGGGTTACGCGCGCGCCGTGGCGGACGCGCCCCCCGGGTTGGCGGGGGTGCGGCTCGGCGTGGTGCGGGAGTGCGTGGCCGGTGCCGAGCCGGACGTGCGGGCTGCCTTCGAGGACGTGCTGGACGAGCTGACGAAACTCGGGGCGACGGTCGTCGTGGTGGACCTGCCCGAACTCGCCGACGCGGGCGCGCTCTGCTTCGGCACCACCGTGGAAGGCACGGCGGCGCTGCTGGCCGCGGGTGGCAACGGCTACCAGTGGCGCGGACGTTACTGGCCGGAGCTGGCGCAGGGGCTCGCGCAGGGCTGGCGGGACAGTGCCGGGCAGCTCGGAACAGCAGCCAAGGCGGTGCTGCTCGCCGGGGCCCACCTGCAGGAGGCGTACCGCGGCGAGTGGTACGCGAGGGCGCAGAACGCACGGGCACGGCTCGAGCAGGGTTACGTCCGCGCGCTCACCGGGGTCGACGCGCTCCTGTCGCCGACCACGCCCGGGTTGCCGCACTCCGTCTCGGCACCGTCCGACGCGGCGCGCGTGCGGCGGGGCTGGGCCGTGCTCGCCAACACCGCGCCCGCGAACGTCACCGGTCTCCCGGCGTTGTCGATGCCACTCGCGCAGTCGGGGGGACTGCCGGTCGCGGTGATGCTGACCGGCCGGCGCTTCGACGAGGGCGGGTTGCTCGCCATCTCCGCGGTGTGCGAGCGGGAGATCGGGGTCCGGCCACGTCGTTGATCAAATCGGCAGCCCGGTGGTGCCGGTCATCCCCTTCCCTCGAAAGTGTCCGAGCGCCGCGGGGCACACCGGTGGCGGTCTCCACTATGTTCGGGTAATCGATTTCTCGCGCGGCGTGGCGCGGGTGGTCCAGTCCACACTGGGGGGTCTTCACTGTGCCCGGACGTTCCCTCGTGATGCGCAAAAAACGGTCTCTGCTGGTGGTCGCCGGGCTCGTGCTCGCGCTCGCCGCGGGAGTTCCCGCCCAGGCCGCGCCGGCCCCGGCCGCCCCGGGGAAGGGACCGGTCGGGTGGGACGTCTACCGGTCGCTCGACGGGCTGGCCCGGTTGCGGCCCGGCGAGCAGGTGAAGCAGTTCTCCAGTTTCGACCGCACCGGCCACAACGACGACGGCTTCGACGGCACGTACTCGTGCCTGCGCCACGAAGCCAACGGCGACTGCCTGCTGGCCGACGCCCGCGGCGCCGGTGAGATCTCGTCGATCTGGTTCACCTACGCGGCCACCTCGGTCGCGGACATCGGCCGGATCACCATCGAGCTGGACGGCAGGGTGGTGCTCCAGCGTTCGCTGCAGGACGTCGTGAACGGCGCGCAGGGCGCGCCGTTCGTGTGGCCGCTGGTCGGCAACTCCGCCGACACCATGGGCGGTTCGGTGATCAAGGTGCCGATGCCCTACACCAGCTCGATGCGGATCACCACCGAGCACAACCCGCACTTCTACCACGTCACCTACCGCCAGTTCGCCGATGCGGCCGGTGTGCGCACGTTCGACCCGGCCGACCGGGCCACCGACGTCATCCAGCGGCTGCGCGCCTTCGGGGTGCGCGACCCGAAACCGGCCGCGCCGGGCGCGCGCACCCAGGGCACCTCGTTCGACGTCCCGGCGGGCACCGCCGCCTCGATCCCGCTGCCGTCCGGCGCGCAGCGCATCACCCAGCTCCGCCTCCGGTTGCCGCAGGTCATCGCCGCGCCCGGGCTGTCCGACGACGGTCGTGCGTACGGCCCTGGCGGAAGTGCGTTCACCGCGAGCGTCGCGCCGGACAACGACGGTGTGCGCATCACCCGCCGCATCGACGCCGGGATCGGCGAGCAACGGGCCGACCTCGTCATCGGTGGCCGGACCGCCGGGCAGTTCTCCAGCGGACCCGCCCGGGTGGGCGGCGGCTGGCTGGACGAGACCATCGAGGTGCCGGCCGGCCTCACCCGCGGCCGGTCCCAGCTGCCGGTCGCGACCCGGTTCGTCTCCTCCAGCCAGGACGTCAACGAGTTCCGCTACGAGGTGCACAGCCTGGTGGGCGGCCAGTGGGTGCGCACCGACGTGCTCGACGTCGGCCCCAACCACCCCGACGAAGAGGCCGCGCACGGGTACACAGTGGACGGACAGCAGTGGGCCGGCCTGCGGCACTTCCGGTACGCGGCCGATCCCGGTCAGGTCGCGGCCGCCGATGCGGTGCTGGAGGGCCTGCGGTTGCGGCTGACCTTCGACGGGCGGACCACGGTCGACGCTCCGGTCGGTGAGTTCTTCGGTTCCGGTCTGGGCAAGTACGCGTCACGGACCCTGCTGCACAGCATCGACACCACGGACAACGGCGCGTACACGGCGTGGTGGCCGATGCCGTACGCGCGCAGCGCGGTGGTGGAGCTGGTCAACACCTCGGGCGTGCCGGTCACCGGCGGCAGCCTCGAGGTGACCACCGCGCCGGACGCCGGGGTGGCCGCCGGCCTGCGGAACGGCTCGGTCGGCTACTTCCACGCCACCCAGCACCGCGCGCACACCGTGCCCGGCCAGGACTGGAACTTCCTCACCAGCCAGGGCCGGGGCGTGTTCTACGGGGTCACGACCACCATGCGCGGCGACATCCCACCGGGGCAGAACCAGCTGAGCTTCCTCGAGGGCGACGAGCGGATGTACCCGGACGGCTCGGCGAGCCCCGCGATGTACGGCACCGGGTCGGAGGACTTCTACGAGTCCGGGTGGTACTTCCTGGACGGCCGCGACGGCGACGTGGAGGGCGTGCCGTACGCCATGCCGCAGGCCGGGCTGGTCAGCCGCGAGGACGCCGGCGACGGCTGCCGGTACGTGTGCGTCAACGCCTACCGGCTGATGCTCGGCGACGGGGCCGCGTTCGGCAACGGCATCGAGTTCGACATCGAGCACGGCGACCGCTCGTCCACGCCGGCCGAGTACAGCTCGACGGCCTACTGGTACGGGCAGGACACGCCGTCACTGAGCCGGACCGACGTGGTGGAGACCGGCGACGACGCGAGCCGGTCGGCGCACGGGTACTCCGCCCCGGGTGAGACCCGGGCCTCGCTGACCTCGACCTTCGAGGGCAAGGGCGACACCACCCCGGTCACCCGCACCACGACGTCGACCACCCAGCCGGTGACGTTCACCGCGCGCGTGGACCAGGAGAACGGCGGCCTGCGGTTGCATCGCGTGTCCGACCAGGCGCAGGCGTTCCAGGACGCGCGGGTGTTCGTGAACGACCGGCTCGTCGGGGAGTGGTACCAGGCGCTGGGCAACACGTACTCGCGGTGGCTGGAGGACAGTTTCGACATCCCGGCCCCGGCCACGGCGGGTCAGACCTCGGTGCAGGTGCGGCTGGAACCGGTGTCCGGCGCCCCCGCCTGGTCGGCGTCGCGCTACACGGTCTTCTCGCAGGCGGCCCCGTCCCCGGCGCAGGACTAGCTGATCGGGGCGCTGCCGTCCCATTCGGACAGCGGCGCGCAGTGCCAGCGCCACTTGTGCAGCCTCGGGTGGCCCGGCAGCGCGGCCCGCCCGTTGGCCCACAACAGGGTGGGCCACGGGTCGGTGTCCATCGGCGTCCACGGGAACAGCCGGTACAACGCGGCGGCCGCCAGCCGGGCCGGCGGCTCGAAGTTCACGCCGAGACCGCGTGCGGCGTCGAAGGTGTGCACCAGCAGCTCGTCGGCCGCCATCGCGGCGAAACCGGACGGGTCGGCGATGCCCCACGGGTGGAAACCGCGTGCCTCCGGCGAGCTGGTCGCGACCACCGCGGCCAGCACCTTCGCCGTCGTGCCGAGCGTCACCAGCAGCTCCGCCGGCGGCGAGCCCGCCCGCACATGGGACTCCATCGTCGACAGCTCGACCGGCCCCGCGGTCAGGTCGTAGGCGTACCAGTGCAGGGAGTCGCTGATGTGCGCGACCACCCCGGCGACGGTCAGGTCCATCTCCGGAACCGGGACGGACCAGTCCCGTTCGAGGTGCCCGGACAGGAACTCCGTACAGGTCTGCGCGGTGGAGAGCAGGACGTTGGCGTCCATCTAAACCGGCTCCGGTTCCTTCCGGGCCGTGGTCTCCGCGGTGCGGTGCCGCAGGGACAGCGCGCCGCCCACGACGAGCGTGATCAGTACGCCGAGCAGGGTATACCACGGGAACGCGAGCACCACCGGCTTCGCGCCGGGAGCGGGCGGGATCTTCACCGCGAGCACCACGACCGCCATCACCGCGACCGTCACCACGAACGCGATGATCGCGTCCAGCTGGCGGGCCCGCTTGACCCACATGCCGAGGAAGAACGCGCCGAGCATCGCGCCGTAGGTGTAGCCGGTGATCGACAGGCCCTGCTCGATCACCGGGTTGTTCCGGCTGCTGAACAGCGACCCGAACACCGCGAACACCACCGCCCACACCAGCGTCCAGATCCGGCCGTGCCGCAGCAGCTTCGAATCCTCCGGCGGGCGCTTGGTGAACCGCTGGTAGAGGTCGGCCACCGTGGAGTTGGACAGCGCGTTCAGCGCCGAGGCCAGCGCACCCATCGTGGACGCCAGGATCGCCGCGATCAGCAGCCCGGCGACGCCGACCGGCAGTTCGCTGGTGATGAAGTTGGTGAACACGTCGTCGCCCTTGATGCCCAGCTGGGGCAGCGTGCGGAACCCGTTGTGCGCCCACAGCATCGCGCCGACCAGCAGGAACAGCGCGAACTGGATGGTCACCGCGATCCCGCTGCCGATCAGCGCCTTGCGCCCGTCGGCGATGCTGCGGCAGGCGAGGAACCGCTGCACGATCAGCTGGTCGGTGCCGTGCGAGGCCATCGTGAAGATCGCGCCACCGACGACGGCGGTCAGGAACGCGTACTGGCTGGTCAGCAGGTGCAGGATGTCGAAGTTGAAGTCGAACAGCCGGAAGATCCCGGCGTCGGCGGCGCGGGAGGTCCAGCCCGACGGCAGCTTGCCGGCCAGGACGATCATCGCGATGATCGCGCCGCCGATGTAGACCGACAGCTGGATCACGTCCACCCACACGACCGCCTTGATGCCGCCGACCAGCGCGTAGATCACGGTCAGCGCCGTCAGGACGACCACGATCTGCCAGTAGGACGTGTGCAGCCCGAAGTGCTTGAGGATGACCTGGATGGGGATCGCGCCGGCGAACAGCCGCACGCCTTCGGCCAGCAGGCGCGTCACGATGAACGCCACCGACGCCACGCCCTGCATCGTGGAGCCGAACCGCTGCCCGAGGAAGGCGTACGCGGTGGTCTGCTGGCCCTTGAAGTACCGGGGCAGCAGCACGAACGACACCAGCGTGCGCCCGATGATGTAACCGAACGGCAGCTGCAGGTAGGTCAGCCCGTTGTAGCTGCCGGACGCCGCCCAGATCAGGCCGGGCGTGCTGATCACCGTGAGCGTCGAGGTCTCGGTCGCGACGATCGAGAAGCACACCGCCCACCACGGCAGGCTGCGTTCGCCGATGAAGTAGTCCTGGGCCGAGCGCTGGCGGCGCCCCACGAGCACGCCGATCGCGGGCATCGCGGCCAGGTAGACCACGATGATCGCCAGGTCAACTGGGTGCATCTGGCACTCCTATCGGTTGGGCCGGGGCAGCCGCTACCTGCAGACGGGTGACGGTCGCCGGATGGGGAGCGGGCATCGCGAGCGGGTGCGTGCCGGGGGTGATGCTGCCGAGCAGGCGCGGCCCGCGGGCACCGGTCGCGGCCGGCAGGTTCGCGGGGATGCCGTGCCAGGTGAGCCAGCCGAGCAGCGCGGTCAGATACGCCTCCTTCGCCGAGCGCGGCAGGCCGAACTCGTCGCTGGTCGCCAGCCGGGTGCCGGGCAGGTGGCGGGCGAGTGCGCGCATCAGCGACGGGTTGTCCGCGCCGCCGCCGGAGGCGATCACCGTGGTGGCCTCGGCGCAGGCGCGCGCCACGGTGACGGCGGTCAGCTCGGTGAGGGTGGCGAGCAGGTCCTCGTCCGCCACGTCGAGGCCGGCGGCCGCGGCGCGCAGGTAACCGGCGTGGAACAGCTCCTTGCCGGTCGACTTCGGTGGCGGCGCCGAGTAGTAGGGCTCGGCGAGCAGGCGCTCCAGCAGCTCGGGGTGGACCCGGCCACGGGCGGCGATCGCACCGTCGAGGTCGCTGCTCTGGGCGCCGCCGGTGACGTCGTGCGCCGCCAGGTCCAGCAGCGCGTTGCCCGGGCCGGTGTCGAAGGCCAGCACCCCGTCCGCTCGCACGACCGTGACGTTGGCGATGCCGCCGAGGTTCAGCGCGACCGCCGGCGCCAGGTCGTGCAGCCACAGCGCGTCCAGGGTGCTCGCCAGGGGAGCGCCGTGCCCGCCCGCGGCGATGTCGCGGACACGCAGGTCGGCGACCACCGGCAGTCCGGTGCGCTCGGCGATCCAGGCCGGCCGGCCCAGTTGCAGGGAGCCGCGAGCGCGACCGCCTTCGACCCAGTGGAACACGGTCTGGCCGAGCGAGGCGACCAGGTCGGCTCCGGCGGACATCGTGGCGGCGGCCTCGCCGAACGCCTGCCCGACAAGGGTGTCGAGCCGGGTCACCTGCTCCAGCGTGGCCGCGGCCGGCGGCAGCGCGGCGAGCAGCTCGCGCCGCAGGTCCTCCGGGTAGGGAAGTGAGTTGTGCCCGAGCGGGGCGAGCACGACCTCGTCGCCGGTCACGTCCAGTTCGGCGACCGCCACGTCGATCCCGTCGACCGACGTGCCGGAGATCAGCCCGACGACGCGCATGACCGAGTGGTCTAGTCCACTTTTGACCGGAACGCAAGACATCCGGTGATTTCTTGTCCCAGCCGAGTCCGTGAGGGGTGCCCTGCCCGGCCGGTCAACGGATGCGAGGATGACGACGTGGCGGAAAACCTCTGGTTCTGGATCATCCTGGTGGTCGTCGTCCTGCTGGCGATCCTCCTCATCAGCGGTCTGGTCGTCGCCCGCCGGCGCAAGATCAGCCTGACCGAGGCCGAGGCCGAGCGGGAGACGAAGCCGCCGAGAGGCGGGGGCTACCAGGCCGGTGGCGGTATCGCCCTGGCGCCTGGTGGGCAGAAGACGGAGACGGTCGAACCGCCCGAGCACCCCGCGGGCGAGCGCACCGAGGTCGACGGGCAGCCCGGCGTCGGCGACGACGCGTCCGTGCCCCGTGACGCGCCCCGCCGCGGCATCGTCGACGTGGGCCTGCCGGAGGCCGGAGCCGCACCGCCGGACACCGAAGTCCCGTCGGTGCCGCCCGCACCCGAGACCCCGGCTGCGCCGCCGGTCACCGAGGCGCCGCAGGTCCCGGCCGCCCGGGAACCGGAGCCGTCGGCCGTCGCGGTCGAGGAGCCGGAGCCGGTCGGCGGGCGGATCGAGCGGCTGCGCGGCCGCTTGTCGAAGTCGCGGTCGATGTTCGGGCAGAGCCTGCTCGGCCTGCTCGGCGCCGGTGACCTCGACGAGGACTCGTGGCAGGACGTCGAGGACACGCTGCTGATGGCGGACCTCGGAGCGGCCACCACCACCGAGATCGTGGAGAAGCTGCGCACCGAGCTGACCGCGCGTGCCGTGCGGACCTCGGCGGAGGCGCGCACCGTGCTCAAGACGGTGCTGACCGATGCGCTGCACCCGAACTGGGACCGCTCGGTGCGCGCGCTGGCGCACACCGTGGACGGCGCCAAGCAGCCGGCGGTCGTCCTGGTCGCCGGGGTGAACGGCACCGGCAAGACCACCACCACCGGCAAGCTCGCGCGAGTGCTGGTCGCGCAGGGCAGTGAGGTCCTGCTCGGCGCGGCGGACACCTTCCGCGCCGCGGCCGCCGACCAGTTGCAGACCTGGTCGGAGCGGGTCGGGGCCGAGGTGGTGCGCGGCAAGGAGGGTGCCGACCCGGCGTCGGTGGCGTTCGACGCGGTCAAGCGCGGCGTGACCGCCGGTGTCGACGCGGTGCTGATCGACACGGCGGGGCGGCTGCACACCAAGACCGGCTTGATGGACGAGCTCGGCAAGGTCAAGCGGGTGGTGGAGAAGCAGGCCAAGGTGGACGAGGTGCTCCTCGTCCTGGACGCGACGACCGGCCAGAACGGCCTGATGCAGGCCCGGGTGTTCCGCGAGGTCGTGGACGTCAGCGGGATCGTGCTGACCAAGCTCGACGGGACCGCCAAGGGCGGCATCGTGTTCCAGGTCCAGCGGGAGCTCGGCGTGCCCGTCAAGCTCGTGGGACTGGGCGAAGGGCCGGACGACCTGGCGCCCTTCGAGCCGGCCGCCTTCGTCGACGCCTTGCTGGGATGAGCGCCGTCACTCGTTCGGGTGGGGGTGTCGGGTAACGCTGTACAAGCGAGGCCGAGCCACGTCAGGGTAGGAACGGGCGCGCCGCAGGGGAGGGCGGCGCGCTCCTCTTTTTGTCACCACCCAGACCGGCCAACACGCCGGGCGCCGGCGTGTTGGCCGCTGGTGGCGCCGTGTTGGCCGTTCCCCGGTCGGCGGGCCGACTCAGGCGCTCTCCTCCAGGTAGGTCGACAACGTCGCCGCGGTGGCCTGCACCAGCGGGGCGATCCGCGAGACCGCGTCCAGCGTCAACCGGCCGGACGGGCCGGACACCGAGACCGCCGCCGGGGCCGGGGTGCCGGTCAAGGCAACGGCGACACACCGCACCCCCAGCTCCTGCTCGCTCTCGTCCACCGCGTAACCCTGCGCCGCCACCTGCGCCAGGTGGGCCAGCAGCGCATCCGGATCGGTGAAGGTGTGGTCGGTGTAGGCGGGCATCCCGGTGCGGCTCAGCAGCGCCCGCACCTCCTCGGTGGGCAGCTGCGACAGGATCGCCTTCCCGACCCCGGTGCCGTGCGGCAGCACGCGCCGCCCGACCTCGGTGAACATCCGCATCGAGTGCTTCGACGGCACCTGCGACACGTACACCACCTCGTCGCGCTCCAGGACCGCCAGGTTGGCCGTCTCGCCGGTCGCTTCGACCAGTTCGGCCAGCAGCGGGCGCGCCCAGGCGCCGAACTGCATGCTCGCGTTCTCACCCAGGCGGATGAGCCGGGCGCCGAGCGCGTACCTCCGGTTGGTGTTCTGCCGCACATAGCCGAGCTGCACGAGCGTGCGGATCAGGCGGTGGATCGTCGGCATCGGCAAACCCGAGCTGGCCGCGAGCTCGGACAGGCTGGCCTCACCGCCGGTGTCCGCCAGCCGCTCGAGCAGTTCGAACGCGCGGCGCAGCGACTGGACCCCGCCGACCCCGCCGACCCCGCCGACCCCGCCGTCCCGTCCCACCTTCTCTTCGGCCACCGCGTCTCCTCACATTGAGCTTCCGCTATGCAGAAACTATAGTCCGGGATGTAAAAACCAAACCGCAAGTCCTTCTGGGAGTGTTCCGCATGGCTGACGTCCAGGTGCTCGGCGGCGCCGTCGAGCGAGGCGACGAGATCCTGACCCGGGAAGCGCTGGACTTCCTGGCCGGGCTGCACACGAACTTCGCGGCCCGCCGCGACGAGCTGCTCGCCGCGCGCGCGAAGCGACGCGAGGAGGCCAAGCGCACCGGGCGCCTGGACTTCCTCCCCGAGACCAAGGAGATCCGCGAGGGCGACTGGAAGGTCGCCGAGGCGCCGCCCGCCCTGCGCGACCGGCGCGTGGAGATCACCGGTCCGACCGAGCGCAAGATGACGATCAACGCGCTCAACTCGGGCGCCAAGGTGTGGCTGGCCGACTTCGAGGACGCCAACACCCCGCACTGGCACAACGTCGTCGGCGGGCAGGTCAACCTGTCCGACGCCATCCGCGGCACGATCGAGCTCGACTCGAACGGCAAGCACTACGAGCTGCGCAAGGACGCCCCGCTGGCGACGATCGTGGTCCGCCCGCGCGGCTGGCACCTCGACGAGCACAACCTGACCTTCGACGGCCGCAAGGGCGTCGGCGCGCTCGTCGACTTCGGCCTGTACTTCTTCCACAACGTCCGCGCCCTGCTGGCCAGTGACAAGGGCCCGTACTTCTACCTGCCGAAGATGGAAAGCCACCTCGAGGCCCGCCTGTGGAACGACGTGTTCTCCTGGGCCGAGAAGGAGCTGGGCATCGAGCACGGCACCATCCGCGCCACGGTGCTGATCGAGACCATCCCGGCCGCGTTCGAGATGGAGGAGATCCTCTACGAGCTGCGCGAGCACGCCTCGGGCCTCAACGCAGGCCGCTGGGACTACCTGTTCAGCGTCATCAAGTACTTCCGCGACGCGGGCGAGAAGTTCGTGCTGCCCGACCGCAACAGCGTCACCATGACGGCGCCGTTCATGCGTGCCTACACCGAGCTGCTGGTGCGCACCTGCCACAAGCGCGGCGCGTTCGCGATCGGCGGCATGGCGGCGTTCATCCCGAGCAAGGACCCCGAGGTCAACGAGAACGCCTCCAAGAAGGTGCACGCCGACAAGGCGCGCGAGGCGAACGACGGGTTCGACGGCTCGTGGGTCGCGCACCCGGGCATGGTCGAGCTGTGCAAGGAGGAGTTCGACAAGGTCCTCGGCGACAAGCCGAACCAGCTCGACAGGCTGCGTGAGGACGTCTCGGTCACCGCGGACCAGCTGCTCGACGTGGCGAGCACCGAGGGCAGCGCCACCGAGGCCGGCCTGCGCGGCGCGGTCGACGTCGGCGTCCGCTACATCGCCTCGTGGCTGGGCGGCAACGGCGCGGCGGGCATCCACAACCTGATGGAGGACGCCGCCACCGCGGAGATCTCGCGGTCGCAGATCTGGCAGTGGGTGCAGAACGGCACGGAGCTCGACAACGGCCAGAAGGTCACCCGCGAGCTGGTCAGGTCGGTGCTCGACGACGTCCGCAAGGAGCTCGACGGGCAGATCCCGGCCGACCTGCTCGCCCCGGCGATCGAGGTGTTCGAGGAGGTCGCGCTCGCCGACGAGTTCGTCGACTTCCTGACCCTGCCCGCCTACGAGCGGATCAAGTAGCCCCGGCCGGGAGCGTGGGACCCGCGGCGATCGCGAGTCCCGCGCTCCCGTGCGGTCAGGTGGCGAGGAAGTCCAGCAGGGTGGCGGTGAGTGCGGCCGGCGCGTCCTCCTGCACCAGGTGACCCGCGCCGGGCAACAGCCGTAGCCGTGCGCCCGGGATGCGGGACGCGAGGTCCTTGCCCCGCTCGACGGGCAGCCACTCGTCCGCCTCGCCCCAGCACACCAGCACCGGCAGGTTCAGCGAACCCAGCAGGGGCTCGATCTCGTCGGTGAAGCGCTGGTCCGCCTGCGCCATCTGCCGGTAGAACGCGGCCTGGCCGTCGTCGCCGAGCCACGGCTGCGCCAGCCGGTCCAGCACCTCAGCACGCAGGCCCGGCCGGGACGCCGTCGCCGTCTGGGTGCGCACGATCGCTTCGTGCAGGTGGGCCGGCAGGCGCTCGAAGACAGCCGCGTTCTCGCGCACCAGCCGGAAGAACGACGTGCCCCAGGGTGCGATCGCCACCGCGTCCACCAGCGCGAGCCGGCGGTACCGCGCGCCGTGCAGCAGGTGGGCGCGCAGCGACACCACGCCGCCGAAGTCGTGCGCCACCACCGCCGGTTCGTCCAGGCCCCAGTGCTCCAGCAGCGACGTGAAAATCTTCGCCTGCGTGCCCAGCGACACGTCCTGACCGGCCCGTTTCTCGGACTGCCCGTATCCCAGCATGTCCCACGCGAACACTTCGTGCCGGTCTGCCAGTGCCGCCGCGACATCGCGCCAGACGTACGACGAGAAGGGCGTGCCGTGCATCAATACCACGGGCGAGCCCGCACCGGACCGCGTCCAGCGCACTGTGCCGCCCGGCGTCTCGAATCGCTCCATGGCGCGGACGTTACCAGTTAGCGCGTTTAGACGGTAACTTGAAGCGCGAGGTAGACGTCCACCTGCGTGACGAAGTCGTTGAGGTCCACCCCGAGCAGCTCCGATGCCCGGGTGATGCGGTACCGCAGGGTGTTGACGTGGACGTGCAGCGCCCGCGCCGCCGCCGTCGGCGACGAAGAGCACTCCAGGTAGACCCGCACGGTGTGCACCAGGTCCGTGCCCTGCGCCGCGTCGTAGGCGAGCAGCGGCCCGAGCACCCGCTCGCGCACCGAGCGGCGCAGCTCGTCCGGCGCACCGGCGGCCAGCAGCTGGTGCACCGCGAGGTCCTCGCCCGCGACCAGCTCGATCCGCCCGCCGCGGCGGGCCGCCAGCTCGACCGCGTGCCGCGCCTCCTGCGTCGCGCCGTGCAGACCGTCCACCCCCGCGGGGCCGCCGGAACCCAGCCGGAAGCGTGACCACGACATCAGCCGGTCCGCCCGGGCCAGGCCCTCGGCCGCCACCCGCATCCAGTTGCCCTGGCCCGCGACCAGGGCGCAGGCGTCCCCGCCGAGAACGCCGACCACCGGCCGCGCCTCCGCGAGCAGTTCGGCCAGCACCTCCGCCGCGAGGTCCGGGCCGTCGTCGGGGGCTCGCGCGATCAGTACCCGGATCTCGCTGTCCTCCGGCAAGCCGGCGGCGGCGACGGCGTCGGCGACCGGCCCACCGCCGGCCAGTGCGTGCAGCAACGGTTCGGCAGGGCGGGCGGCCGTGCGCCGCACCTGGTCCGTCCGCGCCCGGGCCAGCCGCACCAGATCGGCGAGCTCCCCGGCCAGCTCACCCGGTTCCGGGTGCCCGACCACCAGCAGCCACGGCACCGCGAAGCTGCCGCCGATGGGAATCAGCGAGTACCCGTCGTGGACCGTCAGGTCGCGGCCGGGCACGACGTGCTCAGCGAGGTCCGGAAGGCCGGCGAGGTCGTCGGGGGGATCCGCCGGTCCCGCGACGACTCGCCCCGTGGCCGACAGGACCCAGCACGGCGCGCCCAGTTCGACCGCGCCCTGCCGCACCAGCGCCGGCAGCGAGATGTCCTCGGTCGCGGCGGCCAGCAAGCGCTTGCGCGCGGCGCTCGGCTCCCCGCCCCGCGCCGCGGCCAGCTCCAGCACCACCCGCTCGGTGATCACCGCGAACGACAGGTCGGCCGGCACCTCCAGCAGCGGGATGCGATGCCGCGTGCACGCCTGCACGACGTCCGGGGGGATGCCGCCGGTGTCGGCACCGGAGGCGGCCAGCGCGGCGACCCCGGCCCGGGCGAGCGCGGCGACGAACGGTTCCGCATCGCCCGGTTCGCGCCACCACAGCAAGCCGGTCAGGACGACCTCGCCCGCCGAGACGTACCGGCTGGGGTCGGGCAGCTCGGTCACGTAGATCCGGCTGACCGCGCAGCCGAGCCGCCCGGCGCCGGTGCGCAGCCGCAGCCGCAGTTCCGGGATCTCCAGCAGTGTCCGCACGGTCGTCATCAGGTTTGTAGGAAAGCACAACCGGGCGGCGTCCCGCCGCTGTCGGTTCGTGCCGAGGCGCCGTTGCCGGTGCGCGTGTCCCGGGCGTCTACTGCTGGGCATGGACTTCCTGCGACCGGCGACGCTCGCCGAGGCGCTCGCCGCCAAGGCCGAGCGCCCGGAGGCCGTGCCCCTCGCGGGCGGCACGGACGTCATGGTCGAGCTCAACTTCGACCACCGCCGCCCGGCGGCGTTGCTCGACCTGACCCGGATCGCGGAGCTGGCCGGGTGGGCCACGCACGACGACACGGTCCGGCTGGGCGCCGGAGTTCCGTACACCCGCGTCATCACTGAACTGGGTGATGAGCTGCCCGGGCTGGCGATGGCCGCGCGGACGGTCGGCTCGCCGCAGATCCGCAACCGCGGCACGGTCGGCGGCAACCTGGGGGCGGCCTCACCCGCGGGCGACACGCATCCCGTGCTGCTGGCCACCGGCGCGCGGGTCGAGGTCGCGTCCGTGCGCGGCACCCGCATGATCCCGGCCGACGAGTTCTACGTGGGCGTGAAGAAGCACGCGCTGGCGCCCGATGAGCTGATCGTCGCCGTGCACCTGCCGGTCGCGGCGGGGCCGCAGCAGTTCGCCAAGGTCGGCACGCGCAATGCGATGGTGATCGCCGTCTGCTCGTTCGCCGTCGCGCTGGACCCCCGGCGGCGCCGGGCCGGTGCCGCGATCGGCTCGGCGGGGCCGACGCCGCGCCGGGCGAGCGACGCCGAGGAGTTCCTCGCCGGCGAGCTGCCGTGGGACGCGCCGGCTCCGCTCGGGGATGCGGTCCGGCGCCGCTTCGGCGAGCTCGTCGCCGAAGCGGCCGCACCGATCGACGACGTGCGCGGCACCGCGGAGTACCGCAGGCACGCGCTGGCCGTGCTCGCCCGCCGCACGCTCGGCTGGGCCTGGCAGGACTACCTGGGAGGGCGACGGACATGCGCGTGAACGTGACGGTCAACGGCGAGGCGCGGCAGGCCGACGACGTGTGGGAGGGCGAGAGCCTGCTGTTCGTGCTCCGCGAGCGGCTCGGCCTGCCCGGCTCGAAGAACGCCTGTGAACAGGGCGAATGCGGCTCCTGCACGGTCTACCTGGACGGCACTCCGGTGTGCGCGTGCCTGGTCGCGGCGGGACAGGCCGAGGGCCGCGAGGTCCGCACCGTGGAGGGACTCGCCGAGGGTGACCGGCTCGACCCGGTGCAGCAGTCCTTTGTGGACGCCGGCGCGGTGCAGTGCGGCTTCTGCACGCCGGGCCTGGTGATCGCCGCGCACGACCTGCTGAACCGGGTGCCGAACCCGGGCGACGAGGAGATCCGCGAGGCGCTGGCCGGGAACCTGTGCCGCTGCACGGGGTACGAGAAGATCCTGGAGGCCGTGCGGGCGGTGGCGCGATGAGGCTGATCCTGGAGAACGCCGCCATCGCGACCGTCGACGCCGGTGGCACCGAGTACCGCGATGGGCACGTGGTGCTCGACGGCGCCACCATCACCGCCGTCGGCCCCGGACGGGCCGCGGCGGAGGGGCCGCGGATCGACGTCTCCGGCTGCCTGATCACGCCCGGTCTGGTCAACACCCACCACCACCTGTACCAGTGGGCCACCCGCGGCCTCGCCGCCGACGCCACGCTGTTCGAGTGGCTGGTCCAGCTGTACCCGATCTGGAGGCGGCTCGACGCGGACGTCACGCACGCGGCCGCGGCCGCCGGGATGGCGCGCCTCGCGCTGACCGGCTGCACCACCGTCGCCGACCACCACTACGTCTTCCCCCGGGACGCCCTGGACCAGATCGAGGCGCTCGTCGCCGCGACGGACCGGATCGGGGTGCGGGCGCACCTGGTGCGCGGCTCGATGGACCGCGGCGAATCCGACGGCGGCCTGCCACCGGACACCCTGGTCGAGACCACCGACGCCGCGTTGCTCGGCACGGAAGCGGCCATCGCGGCCCACCACGATCCGGCGCCGGACGCGCGTATCCGGATCGCGGCCGGCCCGTGCTCGCCGTTCACCGTCAGCGAGACGCTGATGCGCGAGGCCGCCGAACTCGCGCGGCGCACGGGAGTGCGGCTGCACACGCACCTCGCCGAAACCCTCGACGAGGAGGAGCAGTGCGTCGCCGAGAACGGCTGCACGCCTGCGGAATACGCCGACAAGCTCGGCTGGCTCGGCGATGACGTGTGGCTCGCGCACACCGTGCACCTCGACCGCGCCGCGGTCGGCCGCCTCGGGGCGACTCGCACCGGGTCGGCGCACTGCCCGACGTCCAACGGACGGCTGGGCACCGGCATCGCCCCGGTGCGCGACCTGCTCGACGCCGGTGCCCCGGTCGGGCTCGGCGCCGACGGCGCGGCCTCCAACGAGTCCGGCGGGCTCGGCGAGGAGCTGCACCAGGCGTTGCTGCAGGCGCGGCAACGGGGTGGCCCCACGGCGTTGTCGGTGCGCGAGGCGCTGTGGATGGGCACCATGGGCGGCGCGCGGTGCCTGGGCCGGCACGGCGAACTCGGCTCGATCGAGCCCGGCAAGCTCGCCGACCTCGCGGTGTGGGACCTGACCGGCCTGCGCCACGCCGGAATCGACGACCCGGTGGCCGGGCTCGTGCTCGGTGCCACCCCGCCGCTGAAGCTGCTGCTCGTCGGTGGCCGGACGGTGGTCGCCGACGGCGAACTCCGCACCGGCGACGAAGCCGCGATCGCCCGTGAGCTGGCCGCGGCGAGCAGGAGGCTGCGATGACCACGGCGGAGCGGACGACGGCGGAGCGGACGACGACGGCGCAGGGGATCGGCAGCAGCCCGCGCCGCCCGGACGGGGTCGTCAAGGTGCGCGGCGAGTTCGCCTACTCCTCGGACCTGTGGCACGAGGACATGGTGTGGGGCGTGACCCTGCGCAGCCCGCACCCCTCCGCGCGCATCCGCGGCATCGACATCACCGACGCGCTCAGGGTCCCGGGCGTGCAGGCGGTGCTGACGCACGAGGACGTGCCGGGCGTGAACCGGTACGGTCTGGAACACCCGGACCAGCCGGTGCTGGCCGTCGACGTGGTGCGCTACCAGGGTGAACCGGTGGCGCTCGTGGCCGCCGACCACCCGGAGACCGCCCGGCGGGCGGCCGGGCGCATCCGCGTCGACTACGAGGTGCTGGACCCGGTCACCGACGCGGAGCAGGCGGTGCGCGGCGACGGCCCGAAGGTCCATCCCAACGGCAACGTCGTGCGGCACGTGCCGATCCGCCGCGGCGACCCCTCGGCGACCGCCGAGGTGGTCGTGTCGGGCGTGTACGAGGTGGGCATGCAGGACCAGGCGTTCCTCGGGCCGGAGTCCGGTCTGGCCGTCCCCGCCGAGGACGGCGGTGTCGACCTCTACGTCGCGACGCAGTGGCTGCACGTCGACCAGCGGCAGATCGTGGCCGCGCTCGGGCTGCCCGGGGACAAGGTGCGGCTCACGCTCGGCGGCGTCGGCGGCGCGTTCGGCGGCCGCGAGGACCTGTCCATCCAGATCCACGCGTGCCTGCTCGCGCTGCGCACCGGCAAGCCGGTGAAGATGGTCTACAACCGCGAGGAGTCGTTCTACGGCCACGTGCACCGGCATCCGGCGAAGCTGTACTACGAGCACGGCGCCGGCCGCGACGGGAAGCTGGTCTACGTCAGGGCGCGGATCTTCCTCGACGGCGGCGCGTACGCCTCGTCCACGAGCGCGGTCGTCGCCAACGCCGCCACGCTCGGGGTGGGGCCCTACGACGCGGACAACGTCGTGGTGGACTGCTGGGGCGCGTACACGAACAACCCGCCGTGCGGCGCCATGCGCGGTTTCGGGGCCGTGCAGGCGGCGTTCGCGTACGAGTCCCAAATGGACAAGCTGGCGGCGGCGTGCGGGCTGGATCCGGTCGAGGTCCGTGTCCGCAACGCGATGAGCGAGGGCTCCCGGATGCCGACCGGGCAGATCGTGGACTCACCCGCACCGGTCGCCGAGCTGGTGCGGCGGGTGGCCGCGAAACCACTGCCACCGGAGCCGTCCGGCGAACGGGACCTGCGGACGCTGCCCGGCGGTGTCTCGAACACCACGCACGGCGAGGGTGTCGTGCGTGGCGTCGGCTACGCGGTCGGCATCAAGAACATCTGCTTCTCCGAGGGCTTCGACGACTACTCGACCGCCCGCGTGCAGCTGCGCGTGGTGGGTGGCGAGGCGGCGGCGACGGTCCAGACCGCGGCGTGCGAGGTCGGCCAGGGCCTGGTGACGGTGCTGCAGCAGATCGTGCGCACCGAGCTCGGCGTGGAGCAGGTGGCGATCCTCCCCGCCGACACCTCGATCGGCAACGCGGGCTCCACGTCGGCGTCCCGGCAGACCTACGTCACCGGGGGAGCGGTGCGGGCGGCGTGCCTGGCCGTGCGCGCGGCGCTGGCCGGGCGGCTCGGGGTGGGCGGGGAGGTGGACCTGGTCGGCGGGAAGGTGGTGTCCACCCGGGACGGTGTGGTCGCCGACCTGGTGGAGGTTCTCGGCGACGACGTGATCGACGAGACCGTGGAGTGGCGGCACCGGCCGACCGACGTGCTCGACCCGGAGACCGGTGCGGGGAACGCGCACGTGCAGTACGGGTTCGCCGCGCACCGGGCGGTCGTGGACGTGGACACCGAACTGGGCCTGGTCAAGGTCGTCGCGCTCGACTGCGCCCAGGACGTCGGCCGCGCGCTGAACCCGCAGGCCGTGCTGGGCCAGATCCAGGGCGGCTCGGCGCAGGGGCTCGGGCTGGCGGTGATGGAGGAGATCCAGACGCTCGAGGGGAAGATCCGCAACCCGTCGTTCACCGACTACCTGATCCCCACCGTGCTCGACATGCCGCCGATGGACATCGACGTGCTGGAGCTGGCCGACCCGAACGCGCCCTACGGCCTCCGCGGCGTCGGCGAGCCGCCGACCATCTCGTCCACCCCGGCGATCGTGGCGGCCATCCGCGCCGCGACCGGCAAGGAACTGCCGCGGGTGCCGGTGCGTCCGGAGCACATCGTCAGCTGACGCGCACGAGGACCCGGCCGGTGTACCGACCGGCCAGGAGATCGGCGAACGCCCGCGGTGCCCGGTCGAGGCCGTCGACGACCGTTTCCCGATAGCGGATCTTCCCCGCGCGCAGCCACTCCCCGAAGACGGGGTGAACTCGGCGGCACGGTCCAGGTGCTCGTTGACGGTGAACCCGCGCAGGGTGAGCCGGTTCGCGATGGCTTGCAGCAGGTTCGACGGCCCCGGCGGCACCTCGTCGCTGCCCTGCCGGGACATCGCACCGCACAGGACGACCCGGCCGTGCGGGTTCATCACCTCGAGCGCGGCCTCGAGGTGCGGACCGCCCACGTTGTCGAAATACACGTCGACACCGCCCGGCGCGGCGGCGCGGAGCTGCTCGACGAGCCGACCGTCGTGGTAGTCGAACGCCGCGTCGAACCCGAGTTCGTCGACGAGGTACCGCACCTTCGCCGCGCTGCCCGCGCTTCCGATGACGCGCCTGGCGCCGAGCAGCCGGGCCATCTGACCGGCGAGGCTGCCCACCGTGCCCGCCGCGCTGGAGACGAACACCGTGTCGCCGGGCCGCATCCGGCCGATCTCGGTGAGCCCGACGTAGCTGGTGAGCCCGCCCGCGAGGTGGGCGGTGAGCGAGGGCAGGGCATCCGGATCGACCCGGGTGAGCCCGCCGGTCCCGGTCAGCGAGTACTCGCGCCAGCCCAGCACGTGGGTGACCGTGTCCCCGGGTCGGAAATCCGGTGAGCCCGAGGCGACCACCTCGCCGATCGTGTGCGCCCGCAATCCGTCCACGTCGAACCCGGGTACGCCCGCGCTCAGGGCTTCCATCGCGAGGCGGGCCCCGGGTTCGAGCACGAAGAACCGGTTCCGCACGACGACCTCACCGGGACCCGGTTCCGGCACGGTCACCTCGGCGACCTCGAAGTTCGCCGGCTTCGGCAGGCCGTCCAGCGGGGTGACCAGCCGGACTTCGCGTCCACGCACCATCAGGCAACCTTTCTTGAGCAATCGATCCATAATCTGGGCGGGAGAAATCAGCCGAGGCACCGCAGGGCGGTCTCCACGGTCGCGGACAGGCTCGCCCGATCCGAGCCCAGCAGCGCCATCACGCGGAGTCCCTGCAGCGTGGTGACGAGGAAGTGCGCGGCCGCGGCCGAATCCAGGTCCTGCGGGAGTTCGCCGCGACGCCGGCCATCCGCGAGGATCTCGGCGAAGGCGGCCTCCACCGCCCGGGACGCGTCGCGGAGCATGCGGTCGAGTTCGGGGTTGGCTCCCGCGCGCTCCGTCGCGGCGCGCAGGAGGAGGCAGCCCGGCCCCCAGTGCGCCGGATCGCTGCCGGTGAACGCCAGCTGCAGCAGCCCTCGCACCACCGTCCGCGCGGACCGCTTCGAAGTGAGCGCCTGCTGCGTCGTATGGGCGAGGTGCTCGCAGTGGCGCCGCAACGCGGCCAGGTACAGCCCCTCCTTGCTGTGGAACGCCGCGTAGAGCGAGCCTGGCCCGATGCCGATGGCGCCGGTCAGATCCCGGGTGGACGCTCCTTCGTAGCCCTTCTCGCGGAACACCTCCATCGCGCGTTCGAGCGCGGCGTCGGTGTCGAACTCACGCGTGCGGGCCATGTGATCAGTAAACACTATCTGGATCGGCCGCTCAACAATTTTCGTGCGAACGCGACCACGGCCCCACCCGCGACCGCCAGGGGCCCCACGCTCCGGAGGGAACGGCTGAGCACGAACGCGCCCTCCAGGCCGCTGATCACCGCGATCGCCAGGCGGCGCGCGTCGTACCCGGAAAGGCACGAACCCCCCGGCTTGCCGGCGGATCAGGGCTCGCGGTTGAGGTAGTTGTAGACCGTGAAGCGGGTGACGCCGAGCGCCTCGGCCACCGTGGGCGCGGCGCGTCGAAGCGCGAAGGCGCCCCGTTCTTCCAGCAGGCGCACGGCGCGTTGCTTGCCGGGCCGGTCCAGATCGGCCAGGCGCGCCCCGAGCTCCCGTTCGACCTCGACGATGAGCCGGTCCAGCGAGGTGGGCGCGCCGCCGGCCGGTTCGCGTCCGGCGGCCGGGGTGGACAGCTGCAGGGTCAGGCGGTCCGCGCCGCCGGTCAGCGCGGCCCTGGCGATCGCCGGGAGCGCCTCGATCAGGGTGTCCGCCTCGCCGCGGACGGTGGTGCCGAGCGGGCCGAAGTCCACGGCCAGGCCGGCCGCCTCGGCGGCCTCGCGGGCGCGGACGGCGTGCTCGGGTGGTTCGCCCTCGCCGCGGAACGGCTCGGTGGTGAAATCGGCTTCCAGTTGCACGTCGGCACCGTAGCCGCCCGTCCGCGGAAACCGGAAGCAGGCGGACGTGCCCCGGGTCAGGCGATCACCACGCTCTCACCCGGCTCCAGCACGTGCAGCCGGTCGCTCAACCCGGCGCCCGCGAACGCCTTGCGCACCTCGTCGGGACCCTCGCTGAAGTGCGCCCACCCGCGCGTGTGCACGGGCACGATGGCGCGCGCCCGCAGGATGTGCGCGGCCTCCGCGGCGTCCTCGCTGGTCAGGGTGAGGGGAGCGCCGTCGAAGAGGGACGTCCGGGCCGCGCCCGCGAACAGCACCGCGAGGTCCAGCTTGCGCAGCCGCCGGGAGATGTCACGCACCACGTCGAGCGAGGCGTTGTCGCCGCTCACGTACACCGTCGGCAGGCCCTGGCCGGTCAGCACGAACCCGGTGACCTCACCGGTGACCTCCTCGCTGCCCTTCGGCCCGTGCAGAGCGGGCACGGCGGTCACCGTGACCGGCCCGATGTGCAGCTGGTGCCACGGCGCCAGCCCCTGCGCGGTCCCGCCCAGCCGCCGCGCACCGCCGGGGGTGGTGAGCGTGAGCAGGGAATCCGCGACGTACTGCCGCCCGGCGGGGTCGAGGTTGTCGGCGTGCTGGTCGTGGGACAGCAGCACCGTGTCGACCGGTCCGATCTGCGCCGCGGTCAGCGCCGGGTCCTCGGTCTTGGTCAGCGGCCGCCCCGGCGCCGACTCGTGCACGCCCGCGGGGCTGAACGTCGGATCGACCAGGAACCGCTTGCCGCCCAGCTCCAGCAGCACCGTCGGACCGCCGACGAACGTCACCTTCACACCGTCTGCCATGACCAGCACAACCCACCTTCGCCCGGCGAACTTCCCGTCACACCACCGAGTCTGACACGCGCGGCCGTCCCCGGCGGACCATGTGCGGCGGAAAAACCCCGTCCGGCGGGCGGATTTCCGCTCGCGGGCCGTCCAGGACAGCGGCGACCTCCGACCGGACGGCTCCGGCGGGCACGGTGTTCTCCGCGGTTGCCAGGCTCAAGCGTGGTGAGCGCATCCGGATGCCAGCGGAACCGGCGGGCGCCGCGTACCGTAGCCGCATGATCGACGAAGATCGCGACGTGCCGACCTCGCTCGGCACCCTCCGGGTGCACCTGCGGGGTTCCGGGGACCCGATCGTGATGTGGCCCAGCCTGCTCATGGACCACACGTTGTGGCAGGCGCAGGCCGAGCACCTGTCCGGACGGTTCACCACGGTGGCGGTGGACCCGCCGGGCCACGGCGCGAGCAGCGCCCTGCGCGGGACCTTCACGCTCGACGAATGCGCCGGTGTGGTCATCGAACTGCTCGACGCGCTCGGGTTCGGCCGGACGCACTTCCTCGGCAACTCGTGGGGCGCGATGGTCGGCGCCACGTTCGCCGCGCGTCATCCCGATCGTGTGCTCACCAGCACCCTGATGAACGGCACCGCGTCGGCGGCCCCACGGCGGCAGAAGGCCGAGTTCGCCGCGCTCCTCGCGATGGCGAAGCTCCTGCGCGGCATCCGCCCGCCGCTCACCCGGTCGGTCGGCAAGGCGTTCCTCGGGCCCACTTCACTGCGCACGCGCCCGGAGGTGGTGGCCCGCGTCATCGAGCTGGCGCGGCGCAACGACGTGCGGTCCCTGACGTTCGCGGTCACCAGCGTGGTCTCCCGGCGGCCCGACCAGCGGGCGCTGCTCGCCTCGATCCGCACCCCGGTGCTGGTCATCGGTGGCCGCGAGGACGCGACCTTCCCGCCGCGGGAACTCGAGGAGATGGCCGCCGCCATCCCCGGTGCCGAACTGGTCTTCCTCGAGGACGCGGCCCACCTCGCGGCCCTCGAAGTGCCGGACGTGGTCAACAAGCTGCTCGACGGCTTCCTGACCCGTTAACCGAACGTCATCCGCAACCGCTGCGCCCGTTCCGCGGGGGTCTGCCGCGGGCAGCTGACGCACTTGGCCGCCCTGCCGGTGCGGTAGATCAGGCAGCACGACGCCCGCCGCACCACCGGTGTGCCGCCGACGTCCACGAACCGCGGCCGCGGCAGGTGACCGCCCACCGCGGCGACCACCTGACCGGCCAGGACCACTCCACGTGCGGCATCACCTGAGGTCTTCGCGGCCCACACCAGGACGTTCGCGATCGCATCGGTCGCGATCGCGCACAGCGCGCGGGTTCCGGCGCCGCTGACCGCCGCCACCGCGGCGATCCCGGCGTCCAGCGTGCCGGCCAGTGCCTTGCCGATTTCGTCCACATCGGACCCGAGCGGCCGCGACGAGCGGGCGTCGAGCACCCGGCCGTCCGGCACCACCTCCAGCGTCACCGCGTCCAGCGCCGGGTCCATCGCCCGGCCGGTCGCGACCAGCGGGTCCAGCGCGGGCGTCACCAGCATCGCCGACACCGAGTACCACCAGACGGTGCCGGTCACCACCGGCCCGCCGTCGCCGTAGAGCGCCGCGGTGCGGCGCAGCTGCCCGGCCAGCCAGTCCGGGTCGGTGATCGCCGTCGCGGGCACGGCCGTCATGTGGTCCTCCGGTACACCGACAGCGTGAACGCGAGGGTCACCTCGGCCGGTTCGGTCACGTCCGCGAGCGCCGCGAGCCGCTCCGGGTGGTGCCCGGTCGGGCCCATCCGCACCGCGTCCCGGATCTCCTGCGGTTTCAGCGTCACCCGCTGGCGCAGTCCCTCCCGGGAGGCCAGTGCGAAGTGAGCCGACAACGCCGCGTCGAGGCGTTGTTCCTTCCGCGCGTCCACCTCCAGCACCGGCGCCAGCGACGCGAGTTCGGCCAGGTGCCCCGGTTCCGGCGAGACCACGAGCAGCGTCCCGTCCGGCCGCAGCACCCGGTGGAACTCCGGGCCGTTGCGCGGCGCGAACACGTTCAGCACCACCGCGGCCGCCCCGGACGCCACCGGCCACGGCTCCCACAGGTTCCACACCGCGGCGCCCAGCCGTGGGTGCGCCTTCGCCGCGCGGCGCACCGCGAGCGCCGACACGTCGAGCGCCAGCCCGGTCGCCGCAGGCGCCCGGTCGAGCACCCTGGCGAGGTAGTACCCGGTACCGGCACCGGCGTCCACGACCAGGCCGTCACCAGCCGCCTCCGCGGTGACCCCGGCGATCAGGTCGCGCAGCCGGGCGTAGTGCCCGGCACCCAGGAACGCCACCCGCGCGGCGACCATGTCCGCGGTGTCCGCCGTGCCCGCCGGGATGCCGGCGTGCAGGAGGTTGACGTAACCCTGCTTCGCGAGGTCGAACGAGTGCCGCGACGGACAGCGGAGCGTGCGGCCGTCGAGCGTGCAGGACCGGCCGCACAGCGGGCACCGCAACGCCGCGACAACGGCGTCCGGCAGCGGTGCTGGCCTCGTCATACCCTCATCTCATCACATCCGCGACGGGCGGCTGCCCGGCGTCCCGACGGCGCGAAACGTGCTCGTAACACGAGCGGCCCCACAGTTCACGAGCGGGAAACGCCGGGTGCGGCCCGGTGAAACACGCAGCTCCAAAACTCGCCGTCATCACCTCGGGTACGGGAGGACGATGTGCTGAACGCGGGAGACACCGCATGGGTGCTGGCCAGCGCCGCGCTGGTCATGCTCATGACACCAGGTCTGGCGTTCTTCTACGGCGGCATGGTCCGCGTGAAGAGCGTGCTGAACATGCTGATGATGAACTTCATCTGCCTGGCGATCGTCGCCGTGCTGTGGACCCTCTACGGGTTCACGATGGCGTTCGGCAACGACTCGTTCGGCGGCCTGCTGGGCAGCTTCGACCACGTGGGACTGGCTGGTACGTGGGGCAAGCTGGTCGGCTTGGCCACCGCGGCGACGGACACCTCACCCGCGGTAGCCTGGCCGGGCGGCGACGCGATCCCGATGCTCGTGTTCGTCATGTTCCAGCTGATGTTCGCCGTCATCACCCCGGCGCTGATCTCCGGTGCGATCGCCGACCGTGCGAAGTTCTGGGGCTGGGCGCTGTTCGTCGTCGTCTGGGTGACGATCGTGTACTTCCCGGTCGCCCACTGGGTGTTCTCGTTCGACGGCTTCCTCGGCCCGGACGCGGCCGGCGGGTGGATCGCCAACAAGCTCAAGGCGCTCGACTTCGCCGGTGGCACCGCGGTGCACATCAATGCCGGTGCCGCCGGCCTGGCGCTCGCGATCGTGCTCGGCAAGCGCCGTGGCTGGCCGCGCGACACCGGCCGCCCGCACAACGTGCCGTTCGTCCTGCTCGGCGCCGGGCTGCTGTGGTTCGGCTGGTACGGCTTCAACGCCGGGTCCGCGCTGAGCGCCGGTGACCTCGCCGGTGTCGCGTTCACCAACACCACCGTCGCCACCGCGTCCGCCCTGCTCGGCTGGCTGCTGGTCGAGCAGCTGCGGTTCGGCAAGCCGACCACCCTCGGTGCTGCCTCCGGCGCGGTCGCCGGTCTCGTCGCGATCACCCCGGCCTGCGGTTTCGTGACCCCGCTCGGCGCCATCGCGATCGGTGCCGTCGCCGGTGCGGTCTGCGCACTGGCGGTGGGCCTCAAGTACCGGTTCGGGTTCGACGATTCGCTGGACGTGGTCGGTGTGCACCTCGTCGGTGGTCTCGTCGGCACCTTGCTGATCGGCTTGTTCGCCACGACCAGCGTGAACTCGCTCGGTGCGGACGGACTGCTCTACGGCGGCGGCTGGAGCCAGCTCGGCAAGCAGGCCGCGGCGGCGTTCGCGGTCCTCGGTTACTCGTTCGTCCTGACGCTGATCATCGGCGGGATCATCAAGGTGGCCGGCGGTTTCCGGGTGAGCAAGGAGGACGAGGTCAGCGGCATCGACGAGGCGCAGCACGCGGAGAGCGCGTACGACTTGGCCGGTGGCGGCATCGGCGGCCACAGTGGATCGACCCCCGCTGCGCTCGCGTCGAAGGACAGGGCGGCCCTGGAAGGAAGCAAGGCATGAAGCTGATCACCGCGATCGTCAAGCCGTTCACCCTGGACGACATCCGCGCCGCGCTGGAGCAGCTCGGTTCGCTCGGCATGACCGTCAGCGAGGTCCAGGGCTACGGCCGCCAGAAGGGGCACACCGAGGTCTACCGCGGTGCCGAATACGCCGTTGATTTCGTCGCCAAGCTGCGGGTCGAGGTGCTCACCGACGACAGCAACGTGGAGAAGGTGATCGACGCGATCGTCAACGCCGCGCACACCGGCAAGATCGGTGACGGCAAGGTCTGGGTGACCCCGGTGGAGACCGTGATCCGGGTCCGTACCGGGGAACGCGGTACGGACGCGATCTAGGGGCGAACCGGATGGCCGGGGGCGAGCTCGCCGAGGCGGTGGACCGGTTGCTGGCAGGCCGGCCCGGCAGGCTCGGCGCGCCCGCGCTGCGCGCCGCGCTGGTCGACCTGTACGAGTTCCGGCTCGGCAAGGCCGCCGCGGCGGCGGGCGTGGGCACCGGACCGGGTGTCGCGCTGGTCGCCGTGGGCGGCCTCGGCCGGCGCGAGCTCGTGCCGTTCTCGGACCTGGACCTGGTGTTGCTGCACGACCAGCACCCGGACATCGCCACCATCGCGGACGCGCTGTGGTACCCGCTGTGGGACGCGCGCATCGGCCTCGACCACTCGGTCCGCACGCCGGGGGAGGCGCTCCAGGTCGCTTCCGCGGACCTGCGCACCGCGATGGGACTGCTCGACGCCCGGCACCTCGCCGGGGACGCCGAGCTGACCGGCCGGCTCGCCGCGGCCGCGCGGGACCAGTGGCGGCGCACCGCACGCACCCGTCTGCCGGAACTGGCGGAGTCGACCCGGCTGCGCTGGCAGCGCAGCGGGGAGATCGCCCAGTCCGCCGAACCCGACCTCAAGTACGGCCGGGGCGGCCTGCGTGACCTCGGTGTGCTGGGGGCGCTGGCCGCCGCCCAGCTCACCGACCGACCGGGGGAGGAACTGCGCCAGGCCCGGGAACTGTTGCTGGACGTGCGCACCGAGTTGCGCCGTGAACTGCGGCGGGACCGGGACGTGCTGTCCGGTGTGGACGCCGGGCTGGTGGCCGCCGAGCTCGGGTTCGGCGACCGTTTCGCGCTCGCGCGCAAGCTGTCCGGTGCCGGCCGGGCGGTCGGCTATGCCGTCGACGTGGCGTTGCGCGCCACCGCTGAACCGCCGCGCGGCCGTTTCGGGCGGCGGCCGAGCCGGACCCCACTGGCCGACGGCGTCGTGCTGCACGGCAACGAGGTGGCCCTGGCCAGGGATGCGGTGCCGGCCAAGGACCCCGCGCTGCTGCTGCGGGTCGCCGCCGCTGCCGCCCGCACCCGCGCGCCGATCTCGCACGGCACCCTCCGCGCTCTCGCCGAGTCGGCCCCGGAACTGCGCACGCCGTGGCCGGCGGAGGCGCGCGACTCGCTCACCGAGCTGCTCGGTGCGGGGGAGGGCCTGGTCGACGCGGTGGAAGCGCTGGACCGCACCGGCCTGTGGGCCCGGTTGTTCCCGGAATGGGGTGCCGTGCGGGACCTGCCCCCGCGCGAGCCGGTGCACTCGTGGACGGTGGACCGGCACCTGGTGCGGACCGCGGTCGAGGCCGCGAAGCTCACCACCACGGTGTCCCGGCCGGACCTGCTGCTGCTGGCCGCGTTGCTGCACGACATCGGCAAGGGCCGCGACGCCGACCACTCCGAGCTGGGCGCCGCGATCTCCGCCGAGGTCGCCCGCCGGATCGGCCTGTCCGGTCCGGACGCCGCGCTCGTCTCGGGTGCGGTGCGGCACCACCTGCTGCTGGCGCACACCGCGACCCGGCGCGACATCGAGGAGCCGGGCACGATCGCGCGGGTGGCCGCGACCGTCGGCGACGACGTGGTCCTGCTGGAGCTGCTGCAGGCGCTGACGCAGGCCGACTCGCTCGCCACCGGCCCGGGCATGTGGACCGATTGGAAGGCCGGTCTGGTCGCCGGCCTGGTCCACCGGTGCCGTCAGGTCGTGCAGGGCCACGGGTTCCGGCCGCCGGAGCCGCTGGACGCCCGGCGGCGCGAGCTGGTCGCCGCGGCCGTCGCGTCCGGTCGCGGTGAGGTGCTCATCACCTCCGACGGCAAGGTGGCGACCGTCGTGGTCGCCGCGCCGGCACACACGGACCTGCTGGCGCCCACGGCCGGAGTCCTCGCGCTGCACTCGCTGGAAGTGCACACCGCGGTACTGCGCGGCCACGACGGCGGACGGGCCGGCATCTTCACCGCGTCGCCGAAGTTCGGATCGCCGCCCGACCCGGCGTTGCTGCGTGAGCAGCTCGCGCGGGCTGTTTCCGGCGTGCTCCCGCTGGAGGCGAAGATCGCCGCGAAGGAACGTGACTACCAGCCCACCCGCGTGGCGGCTGCGCCGAAGGTGCTGTGGTTCGACGAGGAGACCGGCGGATCCAGCACGGTCGTGCTCGAACTGCGGGCCACGGACCGGATCGGGCTGCTCTACCGGGTCGCCGGGGCCCTGCGGTCCTGCGACGCCGAGGTGAAGTGGGCCAAGGTCGCCACGCTCGGCGCCGCGGTCGTGGACTCCTTCGCGATCTCGCCGCGCAGTGGCCGGCTGGACCCGGGATGGCGGCAGCGGGTCGAACGGGCGGTGCTCGCCGCGGCGTCGTGATCACCCGTTCGTCGCTGTTGAACAGTGTTCTACTCGCGCTAGCGTGGCTGGATGCGAACGGTCGGGGAGCGGGGCGCGGAATTTTTTGCGGGAACCGCGTCATGCCGTTGGCGGAGATGGGTCACACCACCGCGCGGCGAGCGCGGCCGGCCGGACCCCTGAGTAGATCTACCTAGCGCCACTTGGGGGTTCTCACGCTGCCCCGCCGCTCCCGGAACCGGCAGTCTGAGGACGTCGCACCGCGGCCGCCCGATGGTTCTCGCCGGTACTGGGGGTGGGCGAGCACCGGAGACCGGCGGTGCGGCGTCTGCCGGTGGCCCGTCGAGGGGGCGGGCCACCGGGGGGCAGGGGGCAGGGGGAGTGCGGGTGGCCCGTCGAGGGGGCGGGCCACCCGCACTTCGTTCCCCGCCACGGGTTGCGTCCCGCGCCACGTTCGGGCGTGCCCACCCGGCCGTGGCCGTGCGCGGCGGGCCTGACAGGGCACCCGCACCCAGCGGCTACCCTGGAGAGACGCCGCAGGCGGACAACCACGACCAGCTGGAGCGTGCACACCCGTGTTCGACACCCTCTCCGACCGGCTCACCTCGGTCCTGCAGAACCTGCGGGGCAAGGGGAAGCTGACCGACGCCGACATCGACGCCACCGCGCGCGAGATCCGCATCGCGCTGCTGGAGGCCGACGTCGCGCTGCCCGTCGTCCGGGAGTTCATCGCGCACGTCAAGGAGCGCGCGAAGGGCGCCGAGGTCTCCGAGGCCCTCAACCCGGCGCAGCAGGTCATCAAGATCGTCAACGAGGAGCTCATCGGCATCCTCGGTGGCGAGACCCGCCGCCTGAGCCTGGCGAAGAACCCGCCGACCGTGATCATGCTCGCCGGTCTGCAGGGTTCCGGTAAGACGACCCTGGCCGGCAAGCTCGCGCTGTTCCTCAAGAAGCAGGGGCACGCGCCGCTGCTGGTCGCCTGTGACCTCCAGCGCCCCAACGCCGTCACCCAGCTGCAGGTGGTCGGTGAGCGAGCGGGCGTGCCGACTTTCGCGCCCGAGCCCGGCAACGGCGTCGGCGACCCGGTCGACGTGGCCCGCCGCGGCGTCGAGGAGGCCAGGCACGCGCAGCACGACATCGTCATCGTCGACACCGCCGGACGGCTGGGTGTCGACGAGGAGCTGATGAAGCAGGCCGCCGACATCCGGGACGCGGTCGAACCCGACGAGGTCCTGTTCGTCGTCGACGCGATGATCGGTCAGGACGCGGTCACCACGGCCGAGGCGTTCCGCGACGGCGTCGGCTTCACCGGGGTGGTCCTCACCAAGCTCGACGGTGACGCCCGGGGCGGTGCGGCGTTGTCCGTGCGCCAGGTCACCGGCCAGCCGATCCTGTTCGCCTCCAACGGTGAGAAGCTCGAGGACTTCGACACCTTCCACCCGGACCGGATGGCGAGCCGGATCCTCGGCATGGGCGACCTGCTCACCCTGATCGAACAGGCCGAGCAGGCGTTCGACCAGGAGCAGGCCGAGAAGGCCGCGGCGAAGCTGGGCACCGGTCAGCTCACGCTGGAGGACTTCCTGGAGCAGATGCTCGCGGTCCGCAAGATGGGCCCGATCGGCAACCTGCTGGGCATGCTGCCCGGCGCGGGGCAGATGAAGGAGCAGCTCGCCCAGGTCGACGACAAGCACCTGGACCGCCTGCAGGCGATCATCCGCGGCATGACCCCGGCGGAGCGGGCCGATCCGAAGATCATCAACGGCTCGCGGCGCCAGCGCATCGCGGTCGGCTCCGGCGTCACCGTGCGCGAGGTCAACGACCTGGTCAACCGGTTCTTCGAAGCCCGCAAGATGATGCAGCAGATGGCCGGCCGCTTCGGCTTCGGCGGCGGCAGCGCCACCAAGCGCAAGAAGGGCAAGAAGGGGAAGAAGGGCAAGGGCCCGACGCAGCCGAAGGTGCGTGGCGGGTTCCCCGGCGGCATGCCGATGCTCCCGCCCGCCGGCGGTGGCATGCCCGACCTGTCCCAGCTGGGCGGCGGCATGAACGACGTCCCGGGCTTCGACCCGGCCAAGTTCAAGCTGCCGAAGAACAAGTAGATGCACCTGCGCGCGGTGGTGCTGCCGGACGGCGTGCGGCGCGATGTCTGGGTCAGCGACGGCACGATCACGTTCACGCCCGTCGAGGGCGCGGCGACGCTCGTCCAGGACGGGTTCCTGGTGCCGGGCCTGGTCGACGCGCATTGCCACCCGGCGATCGGGCCGGACGGGCCGACCGGCCTCGACGGGGCGGCGGCCAACGCGCTCGCCGACCGGGACGCCGGCACGCTGCTGATCCGCGACTGCGGCCAGCCGATTGACACCCGTCCGTTGCAGGCACGCGACGACCTGCCGCGGATCATCCGGTCCGGGCGGCACCTCGCGCTGCCCAAGCGCTACATCCCGGGTCTGGGTCTCGACCTCGCGCACCCGGACGAGCTGCCCGCCGCCGTCGCCGAGCAGGCGGCCGACGGCGACGGCTGGGTCAAGCTGGTCGGCGACTGGATCGACCGCTCGGTGGGCGATCTCGCTCCGCTGTGGCCGGACGACGTCCTCACCGAGGCGATCAAGGTCGCCCACGAGGCCGGTGCCCGCGTCACGGCGCACGTGTTCGGCGAGGACGCGCTGCCCGGGCTGATCGGCGCCGGGATCGACTGCCTGGAGCACGGCACCGGCCTGGACCCCGCGCTGCTGGCCGAGATGGCGCGCCGCGGCACGGCGCTGGTGCCGACACTGATCAACATCGAGAACTTCCCGGGTATCGCCGACCAGGCCGGCAAGTACCCGCGGTACGCCGCGCACATGCGCGCGCTGCACGCCCGGGCCGGCGAGCTGGTCGGCAACGCGCTCGACGCCGGCGTCGCGGTGTACGCGGGCAGCGACGCCGGCGGCATGATCGCGCACGGCCGCCTGGTGGACGAGCTGGCGGCGCTGCGGCGTGCCGGGATGACCGCGGAGCAGGCGCTGGCGGCGGGCTCCTGGGCGGCACGGGACTGGCTGGGCCACCCGGGCATCGCCCAGGGCGCGCCCGCCGATTTCCTGGTCCTGGACCGCGATCCCCGCGAGGACCTGTCCGCGCTGCGCGCGCCGCGGCACATCGTCCTGCGTGGCGCACTCGTTCGCTGAGCGCTCACGGCCCGGGGTCGAACGATCGCGCCCAGCCACCTAGCCTGAACTCCATGAGCGGGTCGAGGCTGAGCCAGGACGTCGGGGAGGAAGTGCGCAGCCGGCTGGTTCTGGGCGCGCACTGGGGATTTCTCGCGTTCTTCGCCGGTCTCGGTGCGTACCACCTCGTCACGGTGGTGATGACCGTGCTGCGGTCCGGGCACGCCAGCGTGGACCCGCTGGAACTGCTCGACGTCGGGCCGGTCCTGCTGCTGGCGTTCGTGCCCAGCCTGCTGCTCGGTCTCGCGCCGCTGGTCGCCTCGAAACGGTGGGGCAGCGGGCCGCACGCCGACTTCGGGTGGCTGCCGACCCTGCGCGACGTGAAGGTGGGCCTGGCCTGCGGTGTGCTCGCGCTGCTGGCCGGTTACCTGGTGAACCTGGTGCTGCTCGGCGTCTACGGGACCGACCGGGTCTCCGACAGCCCGCTCACCGACCTCGCCGAGAGCGGCGGCAGCGACGAACTGGTGTGGCTGGCCCTGGCCGCCGTCGTGGTGGTGGTTGCCACGCCGATGGCCGAGGAGCTGCTGGTGCGGGGATCGCTGTGGGGGGCGCTCGAGCACCACCGCCTCCCGCAGTGGGTGATCGTGGTGCTCACCGCGGTCGTCTTCGCCTACCTGCACGGCGAGCCGACCCGGACGCTGGCGCTGCTCGTCCAGGGGGTGGCGATCGGCGCGGCGCGGTGGCGGACCGGCCGGGTGGGGGCGAGTTTCGTCGCGCACGCGGCGAACAACCTGGCCCCCGCGTTGCTGCTGTTCACCGGGTCCTGAGTGCGCCGGCCATGGCTACTAGGCTCGGGAGGTGCTGGGCGAGGATCAGAGGGAGGCAGGCCGTGACGGCACATCCGGGCGAGCTCGAGCGGCCCGATCTGCCCGCCGCCGAGTCCGCGCCGGCGCACCGCTGGGGCTTCGGCGCCTTCCTGGTGGTCGAGGCCGTGCTGCTGGCCTCCGCCGCGTTCGTCAGCGTCCTGTTCGGCCCGGCCCCGCCGGGTGAGCCGCTGCCGGCGCGGGACGTGCTGATCGGGACGATGGCCCCGACGGTCCTCGCCGCGCTGGCCGCGGTCCTGATCACCCGGCTGCGTGGCAACGGGCCGGCGATCGACCTGCGGTTGTCCTGGCACTGGGCCGACGTGAAGCTCGGGCTCAAGCTCGGCGCCTTCGGGCTGGTCCTGACCACGGTGAGCGCGTTCATCTGGACCCAGGCGGTCGGCGAGGCCAACGCCGGGTCGGCGATCAGCGCGCTGGTCGAGGAGCAACCCATGTCGGTGAGCGCGGCGATCGTGATGTTCGCCTACCTGTGGCTGCTCGGGCCGATCTGCGAGGAGATCATCTACCGGGGCCTGCTGTGGGGCGCGGTCGAGCGGCTGCACTGGGGGCAGGAGAAGTGGGCGCGGCTGGCGGCGTTCCTGCTGTCCACGGCGGTCTTCGCGGCCAGCCACCTGGAACCGCTGCGCACCACGTTGCTGCTGGTGATCGCCATCCCGATCGGGCTGGCCCGGTTGTTCACCGGCCGCCTGCTCGGCAGCATCGTCGCCCACCAGATGAACAACTTCCTGCCCGCCGTGGCGATGCTGCTCACCGCACTCGGCGTGATGGCCATCTAGACGCCCGGTGCGGGGCCCGCCACCGCGTCTGGCACAATTGTCGCTTGCCTGCTGCGGCCGGGCCCTCTCACCGTGCCGTGGCGACCGAAAGCTTCGGGTACTCGTCCGGTGTCCCCACACGGATCGTGACCCGACACCCGCGAGCACGCAGAGAACCAAGGAGTACCCACACACCGTGGCCGTCAAGATCAAGCTCCAGCGCCTCGGCAAGATCCGTGCGCCGTACTACCGCATCATCGTCGCCGACGCGCGCACCCGCCGGGACGGCAAGGCCATCGAGACGATCGGCAAGTACCACCCCAAGTCGGAGCCGAGCTTCATCGAGGTCGACTCCGAGCGCGCCCAGTACTGGCTGGGTGTCGGTGCGCTGCCGACCGAGCCGGTGCAGCGCATCCTGGAGATCACCGGTGACTGGCAGAAGTTCAAGGGCCTGCCGGGCGCCGAGGGCACGCTGAAGGTCGCCGCGCCGAAGGCGACCAAGGAAGAGCTGTTCAACCAGGCCCTCGCGGCCGCCGGTGACGAGCCCGCGAACGAGGCCACCACGCCGAAGAAGAAGCCGGCCCGCAAGGCCGACGACGAGGCGGCGAAGGACGAGGCGTGAGCTTCCTCGCGGACTCCCTCGAACACCTGGTGCGCGGGATCGTGGACAACCCGGACGACGTCCGGGTCGATCTGATCACCACCCGCCGCGGCCGCACCCTCGAGGTCCACGTCCACCCGGACGACCTCGGCAAGGTCATCGGCCGTGGCGGGCGGACCGCGACCGCGCTGCGCACCGTCATGGGCGGCATCGGTGGCCGCGGCGTCCGGGTGGACGTCGTCGACACCGACCGCTGACCCGTCCGTGGAGGTCGTCGTCGGGCGGGTCGCCAAGGCCCACGGTGTGCGCGGCGAACTCGCCGTGGACATCCGGACCGACTCGCCCGAGGAACGTTTCCGCGAGGGCGCTCCGGTGACCGCGCGTTTCCGCGACGGCACCACGCGCCCGCTGACCATCGCAGCCGCCCGCCCGCACAGCGGGCGGCTGCTGGTCACCTTCGAGCAGGTCGTCACGCGTGAGGCCGCGGAGGCCCTGCGTGGCGCCCTGCTCCTCGCCGACACCGCCGATCTGCCCCCCACGGACGACCCGGACGAGTTCTACGACCACGAACTCGAGGGTTTGCGTGCCGAGCTGAGCGACGGCCAGGTCGTCGGCACCGTCACCGAAGTCGTGCACGCGCCGCACGGCGAGCTGCTCGCGCTCGACCGCGAGGGGCGCACCGTTCTCGTGCCGTTCGTGCAGGCCATCGTGCCCGTGGTGGACGTCGCGGGCGGACGCGTCGTCATCGAGCCGCCCGAGGGCCTGCTCGACGACGCCGGCTGAGCGGCTGGTTACGCTCGCGCCGTGCGGATCGACGTCGTCACCATCTTCCCCGAATACCTGGACCCGTTGCGGGCCGCGTTGCTGGGCCGCGCCATCGAGCGCGGCGTGGTCGAGGTCGGGGTGCACGACCTGCGGGACTGGACCCACGACGTGCACCGCGCGGTCGATGACGCGCCCTACGGTGGCGGCCCCGGCATGGTCATGAAGCCCCAGGTCTGGGGCGACGCGCTGGACGCGGTCTGCGGGCCGGACACCCGGCTGGTGGTGCCCACGCCGGCGGGCCGGCCGTTCACCCAGGAGACGGCGCGCGCTTACGCCCGTGAGAAGCACCTGGTGTTCGCGTGCGGCCGGTACGAGGGCATCGACCAGCGGGTCATCGAGGACGCCGCGCGCCGGATGCCGGTCGACGAGGTGTCCATCGGTGACTACGTGCTGGTCGGCGGCGAGGCCGCGGTGCTGGTGATGGTCGAGGCCACCGTCCGCCTGCTGCCCGGCGTGCTGGGCAACCCGGTGTCCGCCGAGCAGGACTCGTTCTCCGACGGCCTGCTCGAAGGCCCCAGCTACACGCGCCCGGAGGTGTGGCGCGACCTGGCCGTGCCGGAGGTGCTGCGCTCGGGGAACCACGCGCTGATCGACCGGTGGCGGCGCGACCAGGCGCTGGAGCGGACCCTGCTGCGCCGCCCCGATCTCCTCGACCGGTTGCCGGACGGTACGCTGGACCAGCGCGATCTCGCCGTGCTGGACCGTGTCCGGTCGCAGCGGCAGCAGGCCGGGTGATCCGGCCGGGGACGCGTCTGCCATACTTGACAGGTTGGCCGTACCGGTGGTGCGCGCCTGCCACAAGCCCCCGGGTCGCCTGCCCCTTGGTGAGCGTGCGCGTGCTCGGATGACTGCCAGACAGACGAAGGACGAGGACGGACTCCCGATGAACACCCTGGACGCCCTGGACGCTCAGTCGTTGCGTTCCGACATCCCGAACTTCCGCCCGGGTGACACGCTGAAGGTGCACGTTCGCGTCATCGAGGGAAACCGTGAGCGTGTCCAGGTTTTCCAGGGCGTCGTGATCCGCCGCCAGGGTGGCGGTATTCGCGAGACCTTCACCGTTCGCAAGGTTTCGTTCGGTGTGGGCGTGGAGCGCACTTTCCCGGTGCACAGCCCGAACATCTCGAAGATCGAGGTGCACAAGCGCGGTGACGTGCGGCGCGCCAAGCTCTACTACCTGCGTGAGCTGCGCGGCAAGGCCGCCAAGATCAAGGAGCGCCGCGAGGCTCCGACCGCGTCCTGAGGGCTCGGACGCTCTCCGATAGCCTGGCGAAGTGGTCGAACCTGTGCCCTCCAGCGCCGCTGAGGACGAGCCCGAACGCCCCGATCCGGACGAGCACGGCGATGCCGGTGCAAATCGGAAAAGGCGTCGCCGGAAACCCAAGAAGCAACGCTCGTTCTGGGTAGAGCTGCCGATCCTGGTGGTTGTGGCGCTGGTGCTCGCATTCGTGTTCCAGCAATTCCTGGCGCGGGTGTACACGATTCCCTCGGGATCGATGGAAACCACGCTGCACGGGTGCACCGGGTGTTACGGCGACAAGGTTCTGGTCGACAAGATCACCTACGACTTCACCGACCCGGAACCGGGTGACGTCGTGGTGTTCAAGGGCCCCGAACCGTGGGTGGAGAACGAAACCGAGAGCGAGCGGTCGTCCAACCCGGTGGTGCGCTTCTTCCAGAACATCGGATCGGTGTTCGGCCTGGCGCCCCCGGACGAGCGGGATTTCGTCAAGCGGATCATCGCGACCGGCGGCCAGACCGTGCAGTGCTGCGACGCGCAGAACCGGGTCGTGGTCAACGGCAAGGCACTGGACGAGCCGTACATCCACTGGGAGGATCCGGACCACCAGCGCCAGGAGTCCTTCGATCCGGTGACGGTGCCGCAGGGTTATGTGTGGGTGATGGGCGACAACCGCAACAACTCGTGTGACTCGCGCTGCCAGGGTGGTGGCGGGGTCCGCGGGGCCGTGCCGGTGGACGACATCATCGGCAAGGCCCGGGTCATCGTGTTGCCGCCCAGCCGGTGGGGTGGGGTCAGTGACCACGACCCGCAGGCGGCCGCGCAGCCGGTGGCGCTCGGGATGAGCGCGCCGGCGTGGCAGGAAGGCGTCCCGCTCGGGCTCGGGGCCGTCGCCGCGTGGCCTGTGCTGTGGGGCGGCCGGCGACTGGGCGCCAAGGTGCGCGAGGCGGTCGAGCGAAAGCGGTAACCAGGTTGGGTAGGTCTTCGGCCACGCTGGTCTCGGCCTCGTTCCGTCCGCCGAGGGCGATCGTGCGGGGCGAAACCGCGTGGGGTCTGCAATCGGCGCTGGACCGGCGGGGTCTCGGCCCGGTGGCGGGGGTCGACGAGGCGGGCCGCGGGGCGTGTGCCGGTCCGCTGGTCGTGGCGTCGTGCGTGCTCCGGCCGGGGGACGCGGCCCGGCTGGCGGAGCTGAACGACTCGAAGCTGCTCACCGCACCGGCCCGCGAGCGGGTGTATGAGCGGATCGTGGCCCGCGCCCTGGACTACTGCATCGTCGTCATCTCACCCGAAGAGGTGGACCAGCTCGGTATCCACGTCACCAACATCGAGGGCATGCGCCGGGCGGTGGCCGGGTTGCGGGAGTGCCCCGGGTACGTGCTGACGGACGGGTTCAAGGTGCCCGGGTTGCCGGCTCCGAGCGTGCCGGTGATCAAGGGGGACCGGGCGGTCGCCTGCGTGGCGGCGGCGTCGGTGCTCGCCAAGGTGACCCGGGACCGGATCATGGCCGAGACGCACGGGCTGTACCCGGTGTACGGATTCGACGTGCACAAGGGGTACACCACCCTGGACCACGGCGCGGCGCTCGTCGAACACGGGCCGTGTGAGGTACACCGGTGGTCGTACACCAATGTGGCGGCCGCGGCGGCCGCGCACGGCATGCGTCCGCCGCGGAAGGTGATGCTCACCGCCGCCGCCTTGGGGCAGTCCGATGCTCCGGTACGTGCTCTGGAGGGCGCCGTGGTTCAGAATGGGAGTTCCGCCGCCGAAGGCCGGTTGAACTCGCGAGGAGGGGCGCGGATTTCATGAGCGCAGAGGATCTCGAGAAGTACGAGACCGAGATGGAGCTGTCGCTGTACCGCGAGTACCGCGACATCGTCAGCCAGTTCTCGTACGTGGTGGAGACCGAGCGGCGGTTCTACCTGGCCAACGCGGTGGACGTGCAGGTCAGGGACAGCGGGGGAGACGTCTACTTCGAGGTGCGGATGTCCGACGCGTGGGTCTGGGACATGTACCGTCCGGCCAGGTTCGTGAAGAACGTTCGCGTGATCACGTTCAAGGACGTGAACGTGGAGGAGCTGGAAAAGCCCGAGCTGCGGCTCCCGGAGGAGGGGCCCTTCTCCGGCTGAGCCGGTTCGGCCGTGCACGGGGACGTCCTCCAGGTGGGGGCGTCCCCGCTGCTTTCTGCGCGCTGTCGCGAGCTCCGGGCCCGCCGCGCGCGGATACCAGACGGGTCCGACAATTCCGCCGTCTCCGGCCGCGGCCCACCGCGGTTGTCCACAACACCCCACTTGTCCACAGGTCCGGCAACGGCATCTGTCGGCGAAACCCCTGGTCCTGGCACCGTCGGAGGCAGTGAACGACCACCGACCCTGGGGGACCTGCCATGACCACCGCGGCCAGACCCGCTCGCCATCTCGCACTCGGCCGCAGGGGCGAGGACATCGCCGTCCGCCACCTGCAGAAGCTCGGGTTCGTCGTGCTGTCCCGGAACTGGCGCTGTCGCCAGGGCGAGCTCGACCTCGTCGCCACCGACGGCCGCACCCTGGTCATCTGCGAGGTCAAGACCCGCACCCGGGAGAGCTTCGGCGACCCCGCCGAGGCCGTCACGGCGGACAAGATCGCCCGTATCCGGCGCCTGACCGGGCAGTGGCTCAGCATCCACCGCGTCGGCTGGTGCCGGGTCCGGTTCGACGTCATCGCCGTCTACGCCGAGCCGGGCGGCGAGCCCCGCGTCCGGCACATCCCCGGGGCGTTCTGATGCCCATCGGACGCGCCTGGTCGGTGGCGCTCGTCGGTCTGGACGGCCGCCTGGTCGAGGTCGAGGCCGATCTGGGCGGCGGCCTGCCCGGCATCAAACTGGTCGGCCTGCCCGACGCGGGTCTGCGCGAAGCCAAGGACCGGGTCCGCTCGGCCATCCGCAACTCCGGCCAGCACTGGCCCGAGGACAAGCTCACCCTCGGCCTGTTCCCGGCGAACCTGCCCAAGCTCGGATCGGGCTACGACCTCGCGATCGCGGTGGCCGTCCTGGCCTCCGCGGGGAAGGTCCCGGCCACCCGCCTGCTCGGCACCGTTCTGCTGGGGGAGCTGGCGCTCGACGGGCGTGTCCGGGAGATCCGCGGTGTCCTGCCCGGCCTGCTCGCCGCGCGCAAGGCGGGCGTCAAGCGGGCGATCGTCCCGTCGCACTCGCTGTTCGAAGCGGCACTCGTGGACGGAGTGGAGGTCTACGGCGCGGCCCGGCTCCGCGACGTCGTGGCCTGGCTGGAGGGCGAGAACGCGCTCGCCCGGCCGGACCCCCCGGCCGAGGCCGCGCCACCCGGAGTGCCCGACCTGGCCGACGTCATCGGACAGCCCGAAGCGCGCTGGGCGCTGGAAGTGGCGGCCGCGGGCGGGCACCACCTCCTGCTCACCGGCCCGCCCGGCGTGGGGAAGACGATGCTGGCCAGGCGCCTGCCGGGGCTTCTGCCGATGCTCACGGCGGAGGAGTCGCTGGAGGTCACGGCCGTGCACTCGGTGTACGGACAGTTGTCGCCGATCACGCCGTTGATCAAGGTTCCGCCGTTCATCGCCCCGCACCACTCGGTGTCCGAAGCCGCGCTGATCGGTGGTGGTGCCGGGATCGCCACGCCGGGGCTGGTCAGCCAGGCCCATCGCGGGGTGCTGTTCCTGGACGAAGCGGCGGAGTTCGGGGCGCAACGCCTGGACTCACTGCGCACCGCCCTGGAGGAGGGCGAGGTCCGCATCGCCCGGGCACGCGGCTCGGTCCGCTATCCGGCGCGGTTCCAGCTGATCATGGCCACCAACCCGTGCCCGTGCGCCCCGCCCCGGGAGACCGACTGCTCGTGTTCCCCGACCCAACGCCGCCGCTACCTGAGCAGGCTGTCCGGGCCGCTGCTCGACCGCGTCGACCTGCGGGTCCGGCTGCGCCCGCTGACCGCGATGAGCCGCCACGAGGGCCGCGAACCGGAGCCGACGGAGGTGGTCCGCAAACGGGTCCTGGCGGCTCGAGACCGTGCCGCCGCCCGTTGGAGCGCGCACGGGTGGAAGACCAACGCGGAGGCGCCGGGTCCCGCCCTCCACCGGGAGTTCGCCCTGCCGCCCGGGGCCACCGCCCTGCTGGACCGGAGCCTCGAACGCGGGGCGCTCACCGCCCGCGGCGCGGACCGGTGCCTGCGCATCGCGTGGACGCTGGCCGACCTCGCCGAAGCCGGCGAGCCGGACGCCGACCACGTGGCCGCCGCCCTGGAGTTCCGGGACCGGAGGGCGGCATGAGCACCACGCGGGCTCCGGCCCCCGAACCACCCGGCACCGCCGGCCCCTCCGGCTCCGCCGCCGTGCGCCTCGCCCGTGCCTATCTCCTGCGGGTCGCCGAACCGCCGGCGCCGGCTGTCGTCGAGTTCGTCGCCCAGCACGGGCCGGTCGCAGCGGCCGAAGCGATCCGGACGGGCGAGTGCCCGAGCCGGGTGCGTGACGAGACCGAAGCCCGGCGGAAGCACGACCGGGCGCAGCGCGACCTCGACGAGGGCGAACGTCTCGGTATGCGGCTGCTGACGCCGGAGGACGACGCGTGGCCGGGCTGGCCCTTGCTGTCCCTCGAACTCGCCGCAGCGCGCGGTGTGCCGGGCGTCGCCCCGCCACTCGCGTTGTGGGTGCGCGGCCGTACCCGGCTGGACGAGGCCACCGAACAGGCCGTGGCGATAGTCGGTTCCCGTGCGGCCTCCGACTACGGCGACCACGTGGCCGGAGAACTGGCCTACTCGCTGGCGGGCCGGGGAGTGCCGATCATCTCCGGGGCGGCGTACGGCGTGGACGGCGCCGCGCACCGCGGAGCGCTGGCCGCGCGCGGCACCACGGTCGCGTTGCTGGGCTGCGGCCTCGACGCGGGCTATCCGGCCGGCCATCTCGTCCTGCTCGACAAGATCGCGGAGCACGGCGGCCTGGTGGTCAGCGAGTACCCGCCGGGCACGCCACCGGCCCGTCACCGCTTCCTGGTCCGCAACCGCTTGATCGCGGCGCTGAGCGAGGGCACCGTGGTCGTCGAGGCCGGCCGGCGCAGCGGGGCCCGCAACACCGCGACCACGGCCCGGACGCTCGGCAAGGTCGTGATGGCGGTCCCGGGGTCCATCGCCTCCGCGATGTCGGTCGGGTGCCACGAGCTGATCCGTGATGCCGGCGCGACGCTGGTGGCCTCGGTCGAGGACGTCATCGAGACCGTGGGACGGCTCGGGACGCCCCCGCCGGAGAAGGTGCGTGCGAAGCGGCCGACGGACGGTCTCGGCCCCGATGCCCTGCGTGTCCACGAGGCGCTGCACAGACGCGAGGGTAAATCTCCCGAGCAGATCGCCGCGGAATCCGGGGTGCCGGTCGCCCGGGTCCGGGCGCTGCTGCCCGCTCTCGAGCTCGACGAGCTCGCCGAGCGTTGCGACAGCGGGTGGCGGGGCAGGACGAGGAGGTGATGCGATCGTCATCGGCCGCCGGTGTGGCGATGCTTGACCGGACGCGCCCCTTCGCGCAGCGTGAGCAACCATGTCCGCAAGGGAATCTCGGAGCCGGAAGGTGGATGTGCACGCCCTCCGGGACACCCTGCCGCGCTCCGCCGCGGGCCTGGTCGACGACTACGAGCGGCACCTCCGGCTCGAGCGGGGGCTGTCGCCGCACACGGTGCGTGCCTACGTCGGGGATGTGGTGTCCCTGCTGGCGTTCCTGCACGGGGAGGAGCCGCAACCGGACGTCCCGGCCCTCCACGGGCTGGACATCGGCGCACTCCGGTCATGGCTCGCCGACCAGCGCAACACGGGTGCGGGGCGGACCACGCTCGCCCGGCGAGCCGCCTCGGCCCGGACCTTCACCGCCTGGGCGCGCCGGCAGGGCGTGCTGCATCAGGACCCAGGGGCGAAGCTGGTGGCGCCGCGGGTGCACCGGACCCTGCCGTCGGTGCTCCGGCCGGACGAGGCGGAGAGCGTCCTCACCGCCGCCGGAAGTGGCGCCGCCGAGCAGGAGCCGGTCACCCTGCGAAACCACGCCGTCCTCGAACTGCTGTACGCGACCGGCGTCCGGGTCTCGGAGCTGTGCGGGCTCGACGTGGACGACGTGGACTTCGGGCGCCGGCTGGTCCGCGTGCTCGGCAAGGGCGGCAAGGAGCGGATGGTGCCCTTCGGCGCGCCCGCGGACCGTGCCCTGCGCACCTGGCTCGAGCACGGCCGTCCGGTGGTCGCCGGTGCGGTGGCGAAGCCGAATCCGTCCGCGCTGTTCCTCGGCGTGCGTGGTGGCCGCCTGGATCCGCGGACGGTCCGGCGGGTGGTGCACGAAGCCCTCGAGGCGGTGCCCGCGGCGGCGGACATGGGCCCGCACGGGCTACGGCACACCGCGGCAACGCACCTGCTCGAGGGCGGTGCGGACCTTCGCAGCGTTCAGGAGCTGCTCGGTCACGCTACGCTTGCCACGACACAGCTCTACACCCACGTGACCGTCGAGCGGTTGAAGGCGATCCATGACCAAGCCCACCCCCGATCCCGATGACCTCGGAGGACGGCAGGCAGGATCGTCGGCGCCGCTCACCCCGTACGAGCCCGGAGAACGACCTGAGCCCGCTGCCGAGAACGGTTTCCGCGTGACGGCCGAGTTGCGAGCGACCTCAGCCCGCCCTGCCTGCGACCAGGCGGGGCGCCCGACGCTGCCGACGTCGCGCACGGACGACAACGTCCCCGCCGAGTCGAAGGAGCCCGCCGCGGATCGGGGCGCCCGCCCGGCTGGAGCGCCGGACGGCGGCGCAGCGGCGGCGGCTGGTGAGGCGACGACCACGGCGGCGGTTACGGGCGATGGTGCGCAGGCGAGTGCTCCTCCCGCCCGCGGCCCGGGTGACGGCGACTCCGCGATCCAGGCGTTGTGGCGCGAATTCCGCGCATGCCCCGAGCAGCGGCTGCGGGAGCGGCTGGTGCTGCACTACGCGCCGCTGGTGAAGTACGTCGCCGGCCGGGTCGGGACGGGGTTGCCGACGCACGTCGACGTCGGCGATCTCATCCAGTCCGGCATTTTCGGCCTCATCGATGCCATCGAGAAGTTCGAGCCGGAGCGCGGCCTGCGGTTCGAGACCTACGCGATGCAGCGGATCCGCGGCGCGATCCTGGACGACCTCCGGTCCCAGGACTGGGTGCCCCGGGTGGTGCGCAGCCGCGCCCGCGAGGTGGAGCGGGCGCTGGAGCGGCTCGGTGGACGGCTGCGCCGCACCCCGACCGACAACGAGGTCGCCGAGGAACTCGGCATCACCCTGGACGAGCTCCGCGACCTCTACAGCCAGCTCCAGCTGACCAGCGTCGTAGCGCTCGAGGATCTGGTGGCGGCCGGCCGGGAGAGCGGTTCACTGGTCGACACCCTTCCCGACGACGACGCCATCGACCCGGTGGCCGTCCTCGTCGACCGGGACAACCGGCGCCAGCTCGCCGAGGCCATCGCCCAGCTGACCGAACGCGACCGGATCGTGGTCAGCCTGTACTACTTCGAACGGCTGACGCTCGCCGAGATCGGCCGTGTCCTCGGGGTTACGGAGTCCCGGGTGAGCCAGCTGCACACGCGCGCGGTCCTCCGGCTGCGTGCGCGGCTGACCGAGCAGGCCGGCGTCTGAGCCGGGCCTTGCGGGCGGCGTCTAGCCACCCCATGGCTTCAAGCGGATCCGCGCGTTGTTCTGGACCAGGGTCAGCGGGTTCAGGTACTCCTCGCCGCGGCGCACGCCCCAGTGCAGGCACGCCTCGACCGGGCAGCCCGGATGTCCCGCTTCGACGACACCGATCGGCTGCCCCTGCCACACCTGCGTCCCGACCGGAACCGTGGGCGTGACCGGCTCGTAGGTCGTGCGGAGCCCGCCGTCGTGGTCCACGGAGACCACGGGGCGCCCGGCGACCATCCCCGCGAACACCACCACGCCCGGCCCGGCGGCGAGCACCTGCTGGCCAGGCACGGCGGCGAGGTCCACACCGCGGTGGCCCGGCCCGTAGGGATCGGCGGGTGCCTGGAACGGCCGCACCACGGCCGGTGGCGGCGCCAGCGGCCACCCGAAGCGCGGCTCCGGCCGATCGGGCATCACCTCGGCAGGCGGCACCCGCCGGTCGGCAGCCGTCGGCACCAGCGGGCGGGCGTACGCGGACGGCGACACCCGCCCGTCCGCGACGACCTCGCCCCGGTACGACCGCCCACTCGCGTCGGTCGCGAACGTCGCCCCGCTGTCCGGCGGGGCGGCCACCGGCCCGGGCGGCGGGCCCACGGCAGCAGCCACCCCGGTCAGCGCACCGGCGCTGACCAGCAGCGCCCCCAGCAGTCGGCGAATCACCACGATCATCAACCCAGCCTGGCGCACGATCGGGTCCGGCAACGGGCACCACCGAAATCTGTGGACAACTCGGCCGCTTGTGGACAACTGGGGCCCACCTCGCGGCCCGGACACGTGGTGCGGCGGAAGTGCGCCCCCCGCCGCTCATCTGCCCCGCCACGGACCCGGGACCGCCCGGACCACCCGACCGGGGTTGGCATCCTTGCCCCTGGTGAACGGCGCGCCGCCAGGGCGTACACTGTTCGCGCGGCCTGTCACGACAGGTCGACTTCGCGTGTACGTGCAGGTTCCGTCCACGGAACCCACGACGCCCGGCGGTCCCCGAGGAGTGATCCACGGGGTCCGGGTATCGGCACGGCACCAGGGTCGCCGGCCACCCGGCCGACGGCGACGCAAAACCGGCCAGCGTGCCCACGGGCGCGCGCTACACAGAAGAGGTGCGAATCCGGCCATGGCCGTCGTCACCATGAAGCAGCTGCTCGATTCCGGCGTGCACTTCGGGCACCAGACCCGCCGCTGGAACCCGAAGATGAAGCGCTACATCCTCACCGAGCGCAACGGCATCTACATCATCGACCTGCAGCAGACGCTGAGCTACATCGACCGTGCGTACGAGTTCATCAAGGAGACCGTCGCGCACGGCGGCACGATCATGTTCGTCGGCACGAAGAAGCAGGCCCAGGAGGCGATCGCCCGCGAGGCGCAGCGCGTGGGCATGCCCTTCGTCAACCAGCGCTGGCTCGGCGGCATGCTGACCAACTTCCAGACGGTCCACAAGCGGCTGCTGCGCCTGAAGGAGCTCGAGGCCCAGGAGCAGACCGGTGGCTTCCAGGGACTGACCAAGCGCGAGATCCTGACGCTGACCCGCGAGAAGGAGAAGCTGGAGCGCACCCTCGGCGGTATCCGCGACATGCAGAAGGTGCCGAGCGCCGTCTGGATCGTGGACACCAAGAAGGAGCACATCGCCGTCGGCGAGGCGCGCAAGCTGAACATCCCGGTCGTCGCGGTCCTGGACACCAACTGCGACCCGGACGAGGTCGACTACCCGATCCCGGGCAACGACGACGCGATCCGCTCCGCCGCGCTGCTCACCAAGGTGGTCGCGGAGGCCGCCGCCGCGGGCCTGATGGCCCGTTCCAGCCGCAACGGTTCCGCCCCGGCCGCCGAGGGCCAGGACAAGCCCGAGCCGGGCGTGTCCGACGAGCCGCTGGCCGAGTGGGAGCAGGACCTGCTCAAGGGCAGCGAGGCCCCGGCCGAGCAGACCACCGCCTCCTGAATCTTTCCGGCACGGCCGCGCCGCGCAGGCGCGGCCCCCACACTTTCCGAGAGGAACGGACACCGCACGATGGCGAACTACACCGCGGCGGACGTCAAGCGTCTCCGCGAGCTCACCGGCTCCGGCATGATGGACTGCAAGAAGGCGCTCGAGGAGAGCGGCGGCGACTTCGACAAGGCCGTTGAGTTCCTGCGCATCAAGGGTGCCAAGGACGTCGGCAAGCGCGCCGAGCGCGCCACCGCCGAGGGTCTCGTCGCCGGCGACGGCGGCGTGCTGGTCGAGATCAACTCCGAGACCGACTTCGTCGCCAAGAACGAGCAGTTCCAGGAGCTCGCCAACAAGATCGTCAAGGTCGCGCAGACGTTGCAGACCGACGACGTCGAGAAGCTGGCCGCTGCCGAGCTCGAGGGCGGCAAGTCGGTCGGCGACGCCGTGCAGGAGCTGGCCGCCAAGATCGGCGAGAAGCTCGTGCTGCGCCGAGTGGTGGCCTTCGACGGTCAGGTCGCGACCTACCTGCACCGCCGTGGCACCGACCTGCCCCCGGCGGTCGGCGTGCTGGTGGAGTACACCGGCGGTGGCGACGGCGCGGCCGAGGCGGCCCGCAGCGCGGCGCTGCAGATCGCGGCCCTCAAGCCGAAGTACCTGACCCGCGAGGACGTGCCGGCCGACCTGGTCGACAACGAGCGTCGCATCGCCGAGGAGACCGCCCGCGCCGAGGGCAAGCCCGAGCAGGCGCTGCCCAAGATCATCGAGGGCAAGGTCAACGCGTTCTACAAGGACACCGTGCTGCTCGAGCAGCCGTCGGTGATCGACAACAAGAAGACCGTCAAGGCGCTGCTCGACGCGGCCGGCGTGACCGTCACCCGGTTCGCCCGGTTCGAGGTCGGCCAGCCGTAACGCGACGGCAGTGACGTGAGGTGCCCCGTCTCCGTGAACACGGGGACGGGGCACACTCGCGACGGCAGGCACCACAGGGCGGCACCGATCGGGCGGAGACGGACATGGGTGAGGCGAAACGAGCCGACGGCGGTTACCGGCGGGTGCTGCTGAAACTGGGTGGCGAGATGTTCGGCGGGGGAGCGCTCGGCCTCGACCCCGATGTCGTGCACTCCGTGGCCGTGCAGATCGCGGACGTCGTCCGCACCGGCGTTCAGATGGCCGTGGTGATCGGTGGTGGGAACTACTTCCGCGGCGCCGAGTTGTCCCAGCGCGGCATGGACCGCGACCGGGCCGACTACATGGCCATGCTCGGCACCGTGATGAACTCCCTGGCGCTGCAGGACTTCCTGGAGAAGGAAGGCGTGCCCACGCGCGTGCAGACCGCCATCACCATGGGCCAGGTCGCCGAGCCCTACATCCCGCGGCGCGCCGAGCGGCACCTCGAGAAGGGCCGTGTCGTGATCTTCGGCGCCGGCACCGGGATGCCCTACTTCTCCACCGATACCGCGGCCGCCCAGCGCTCGCTGGAGATCGGCTGCGACGCGGTGCTCATGGCGAAAGCCGTGGACGGCGTCTTCACCGCCGACCCGAAGAGCGACCCGAGCGCGAAGATGTTCGCCGAGATCAGCCACCGCGAGGTGCTCGAGCGCGGGCTCAAGGTCGCCGACGCCACCGCTTTCAGCCTCTGCATGGACAACAACATGCCCATCATCGTGTTCAACCTTCTCACCGAGGGGAACATCGCCAGGGCGGTGCGTGGTGAGAGGATCGGCACGTTGGTGAGCAGCCCCATGGCCGGGCCGAGCGCCTGACAGCCGGGGACCGGGAACAACAGCACAGACAACGGGAGTAGCCGTGATCGACGAGACCCTCCTCGATGCCGAGGAAAAGATGGAAAAAGCGGTGTCCTTCGCCAAGGAGGATCTGTCGTCGGTGCGGACCGGCCGGGCCAATGCGGGCATGTTCGCCCGCATCATGGTCGAGGCCTACGGTTCGATGATGCCGCTGAACCAGGTGGCCGGCGTCAACATCCCCGAGGCCCGCATGGTGATCGTCAAGCCCTACGACCAGGGGCAGCTCGGCGCGATCGAGAAGGCCATCCGCGAGTCCGACCTGGGGGTCAACCCGAGCAACGACGGTCAGATCATCCGCATCACCATCCCGCAGCTGACCGAGGAGCGCCGTCGCGAGATGGTGAAGATGGTCAAGGCCAAGGGTGAGGACGCGAAGGTCACCATCCGCGGGGTGCGCCGCAAGTCCAAGGAGGAGCTCGACCGCATCGCCAAGGACGGCGAGGCGGGTGAGGACGAGGTCGCGCGCGCGGAGAAGGAACTGCAGCACCTCACCGACAACTACGTGGCGAAGGTCGAGGAGCTCGTCAAACACAAGGAAGCCGAGCTGCTCGAGGTCTGATGCCCCAGGTGAGCGAAGAACGCGAGAAGGCCCCCGTGGCTTCTCCGGAGCCGGCTGAACCGGCCAAGAAAACGTCCCGGGCCGGCCGGAACCTGCCCGCGGCGATCGGCGTCGGGCTGCTGCTGGGCGCGGCGATCCTCGTGTCGCTGCTCACCGTGCGGTACCTGTTCATCGGAATCATCGCGGCGGCGATCGCCGTCGGCACGTACGAGTTCGCGCAGGCGCTCGGCCGGGCCGCGAAGATCCGCCTCGCGCTGGTCCCGCTGCTGGTGGGTGGCCAGGCGATGATCTGGCTCGCCTGGCCGTTCGGCTACCGGGGGGCGCTGATCGCGTTCGCGGTCACCGTCCTGGCGTGCCTGCTGTGGCGGCTGCCCGGCGGTGCCGACGGCTACCTGCGGGACATCTGCGCGTCCGTGTTCACCGCCGCGTACCTGCCCTTGTTCGGCGCGTTCGCGGCGATGCTCATCCCGCCCGCCGACGGGGTGGGCCGGGTGCTGGCGTTCCTGATCGGGGTCGTCGCGTCGGACACCGGCGGGTACGTCGCCGGTGTGCTCAAGGGCAAGCACCCGATGGCCCCGTCGATCAGCCCGAAGAAGACGTGGGAGGGGTTCACCGGTTCGCTGGTCGCCGGTGTCGTCGCCGGTTCGCTGACCCTGACGCTGCTGCTCGACGGGCACGTGTGGCAGGGCGTGGTGTTCGGCGTCGCGATCGTGCTCACCGCCACCCTGGGCGACCTGGTGGAGTCGCTGATGAAGCGGGACCTGGGGATCAAGGACATGGGCACGCTGCTGCCCGGGCACGGTGGCCTGATGGACCGGCTGGACTCGCTGCTGCCGTCCGCGGTGGTGTCGTTCCTGCTGTTGTCGGCGTTCCTGCCCTAGCCCGGTTGGGGGTCGGGGAAGACGAGTTCGGCGTCGGCGCCCTCGGGCAGCAGGAAGTACCCGAGGAACGTGACGCCGTCCTCCTGCGCGTCGAACCGGGCGATCCGTACGCCTTCCGGCTCGTAGAACACGTCGCCCGGCCGGAGAATGGTCTCCGGTCCGCCCTCGATCTGGTAGATCGCCGAGCCCGTCTCGATGCTGCCGAACACCGGGCCGTTGTGGATGTGCAGCCCCGCCGCGTAGCCGGGTGCGATGGTGATCCGCCGGATCTCCACCCGACGCACCGGCAACGATTCCGGCAGCAGCTGGTCCAGCACCACCACCCGGTGCAGCGGGGAGGACCCGGAGTTCCACATCTCCCGATTGTACCTACTGGTAGGTACAGCGCTAGTCGTCGTACGGGTCGTCCACCTCGGCACGGCCCCAGCCCTCACCGACCTGCGTGTGATCGATGATCGAGAACACCGCGCCGGCCGGGTCGGCCAGGATCGCCATGCGGCCCCACGGCGTGTCGTAGGGCTCGACCAGCACGGTGCCGCCGAGCATCAGTGCGTGCCCGGCGGTGGCGTCCGCGCCGCGCGCCGGATCGACCGCGAAGTACACCATCCAGTGCGGTGGCGTCTGCGGCGGGTACTCCGGGCCCATCACGTACCGGTAGAGCACCGGTTCCTGTTCCAGCCGCCATTCCGCGTAGTCGATGCCGCGGCTGTCGCCCACCTGCAGGCTCGTGTACTGGAACAGCCGGCAGAAGAAGTGGTCCGCGGCGGCGCCGTCGCGGGTGTTGAGGTCGGCGCCGTCGAAGGTGTTCGGATAGCCGGTCGCGAACACCCAGTCCGGCGGTGGCTGCCACAGCACGAACGGTGCCCCGGAGGGTTCGATCCCGTGCACGATGCAGCCGCGCTGCGGCAGCACCGTCGGTTCCAGCGTGACGGTCCCGCCGAGGCGCCGCACCCAGTTCGCCGCCGTGTGCGCGTTGTGCACCGAGATGTTGACCATCCACGCGCTCGCCTGGCCCGGCGCGGCCTGGTACAGGCCGCCGACGGGCACGCCGCCGAGCGTGCCGATCAGGTAGCGGCCGGTACGCGTCGCGGGATCGCGGCTCAGCAGGAACGTCCAGCCGAACAGCCCTTCGTAGAACCGGTGCGACGCCGCCTCGTCCACGCTGGCGAGTTCGACCCAGCAGGGCACACCGGACGGGAGTGGCGACGGGGCCGAGGATCCGACGGACATACCGCCTCCGATCGGTGGGGAAGGCAGCAGTCTAAGCGGAAGACGCACCGCGTCCCGGGAAACCGCTCGATTATCCTTGCGGTGTGTGGAAGATCGCCCGGCGTGGGCAGCGGACCACGTCCCGGGCGGACGTCCTGCCCAGCCCCAACATCTGGTACTACCCGGACACCTACGAGCTGGAGAACCGCGCCCAGGACGTGGGCGGCGACATCTGGCGGGTGCTGGCCGCGGAATGCGACTGGGCCGGCAAGGACGTGCTCGACGTCGGCTGCGGGGACGGGTTCCACCTGCCGCACTTCGCCGCGACGGCACGGTCGGTGACCGGCGTCGAACCACACGAACCGTTGGTACGCCGGGCCGAACGCCGTGTCGCGGAGCTGTCCGGGGTGCGGGTGCTGCGGGGTTCCGCGCAGCTGCTCCCGGTGCCGGACGCCAGTGCCGACGTGCTCCACGCCCGCACCGCGTACTTCTTCGGGCCCGGCTGCGAACCGGGTCTGCGGGAGGCGGACCGCGTGCTGCGGCCCGGGGGAGCGCTCGCGATCGTGGATCTGGACGGCTCCAGCGAGCCGTACGGGAGGTGGATGCGGGCCGACCTGCCCGACTACGACCCGGCCGCGGTGGACGACTTCTTCGCGGCCCAGGGTTTCCGGTGCCGGCGGGTGACGGCCCGGTGGTGGTTCCCCGACGCGGAGAGCCTGTCGGCGGTGTTGCGCATCGAGTTCAGCCCCGGGGTGGCCGACCGCGCCATCGAGGAAGTCCTACGGGACAACGGATCGCGCGGCCGGCACTCCCCGGCGGCCGGTTTCACGGTGCCGGTGGGCTATCGCGTGCTCGTCCGCATCAAGCCCACCGGCCTCGTGCTGCCCGGTCACTCGGTGACGTCCGAGTCGTCGGTGTCGTCGGTGTCATCCGAGTCGTCGGTGTCGATCTCGCCGAGCACGGCGTAGATCGAGCGGCGGGCCTCGTTGAGGATCTCCGCCGCACGCCGCTTCTGACCGGAGGTCCCGGCCTGGGAGACCTGGACCGCCGCGGCGGCCAGCATCCCGCCGGCCTTGCGCAGATCGACCTCGGTGGGGTCGACGTCGTGGGCGATCTGTTCCCACGGCGGCTTCCCGTCCTGGCCTTCGGCGGCCGTGCGGCCCGCGTCGGTCAGCTCGAACAGGCGCTTGCCGCCCTCTTCGCGAGCCACGACCAGACCTTCGTCGGCCAGCAGCTGGAGCGTCGGGTAGACCGAGCCCGGGCTCGGCCGCCAGAAGCCACCGCTGCGTTCGGCGATCTCACTGATGATCTCGTAGCCGTGCCGGGGCTGCTCGGCGAGCAGGGCGAGGATCGCGGTGCGCACGTCGCCCCGGCGTCCTCGCCGCCCGCGATGCGGGCCATGTGGGCCGCCGCGTCCCCGGAACTCGCCGCGCGGTCCGCCCGGGCCCCAGCCCGGGGGGAAATCTCCGAAACCGCCGCGGGCGAAGGGGCCGAAGGCCGGGCGCTCACGGTGCGGGGGGAATGGTTGGTGTCTCATGTCGGTTCTCCTTCCGTACTGTTCCGACATGTTCACGATATATCGGAACCTGTCGGACTGCAAGCGTACGAAACCGGTTCGCCACCTCCCACCTTGATCGTTACCGTGGGTGGCGTGACGGACGCGGACTACCTCATGACCAACCGGGCGCTCTGGGACGATCGGGTCCCGGTCCACCTGGACAGCGACTTCTACGATCTGGCGGGCTTCCGGGCCGGCGGCCAGACGCTGCGGGAGTTCGAGACGGCCGAGGTCGGCGAGGTCGACGGCCGCAGCCTCGTGCACCTCCAGTGCCACTTCGGGCTGGACACCCTGTCCTGGGCTCGTCGCGGCGCCCGCGTGACCGGTCTGGACTTCTCCGGCAAGGCGATCGACGCCGCCCAAGCGGTCGCCGAGGAGGCCGGACTGCCGGCCCGGTTCGTCACGGCCGACGTGTACGACGCGGTGTCCGTGCTGGGTGAGACCTACGACATCGTCTACACGGGACTGGGTTCGCTGTGCTGGCTGCCCGATGTGGGCCGCTGGGCCCGCACGGTCGCCGAACTGCTGCGCCCGGGCGGGTTCCTCTACCTGGCGGAGTTCCACCCCTTCGCCGACGTCCTCGACGAGGACGAAGGCCGCACGGTCACCTACGACTACTTCGCCGAGGGGCCACAGGTCTGGGACGACAACGACAGCACCTACGCCGACCGCGAGGCGCGTGTCCAGCACGCCCGGTCGGTGGAGTTCGCCCACGGGCTGGGCGAGGTGGTCACGGCGCTGCTCGACGCCGGCCTGCGCCTGGACTTCCTGCACGAGCACGACTTCACGCTCTGGCAGCGGTTCGCCGTCCTGGAACGGCACGGTGTCGCCTACCGGCTCCCGGCCGGGCGCCCCCGGGTTCCGCTGCTGTACTCGTTGCGGGCCGCCCGGCCGCGGTAGGGCGGTGCCCGGCCGGGGCGCGGGGCCGGGCCGTGGGTCGGCGTGGGAGAATGTGTGGTTGTGTCGACATTGCCGCTGCTCTTCGAGGCTCCCCGGCGTGGGATGCCGCCTCGCCACCTCGCCGACCTGACCGCCGCCGAACGCGCGGCGGCCGTCAGCGACCTCGGTGAGAAGCCCTTCCGCGCCAAGCAGCTGTCGAACCACTACTTCGCCCGGCTGACCGCCGACCCGGCCGCGATGACCGACATTCCCGCCGCCGCGCGCGAGCGGCTGGTGTCCGAGCTGATGCCACCGCTGCTCACCGAGGTGCGCGCAGTGGCCTGCGACGACGGCGCCACCCGCAAGATGCTGTGGCGCGCGCACGACGGCACGCTGCTCGAAAGCGTCCTGATGCGCTACCCGGACCGGGCCACGCTGTGCATCTCCAGCCAGGCCGGCTGCGGCATGGCGTGCCCGTTCTGCGCGACCGGTCAGGCCGGGCTGACCCGCAACCTGTCCACGGCCGAGATCGTCGACCAGGTCCGCTCGGCCGCCGCGGTCATGCGGGACGGGCTGATGCCCGGCGGCCCGGGACGGCTGTCGAACATCGTGTTCATGGGCATGGGCGAGCCGCTCGCGAACTACAAGCGGGTGATCGCGGCGGTCCGCCGCATCACCGATCCGGCCCCGAACGGCCTGGGCATCTCACAACGCTCGGTGACCGTGTCGACGGTCGGCCTGGCGCCGGCGATCCGCCGGCTCGCCGACGAGAAGATGCAGGTCCGGCTCGCGGTGTCGCTGCACACCCCGGACGACGAGCTGCGCGACACCCTGGTGCCGGTGAACAACCGCTGGCCGGTCGACGAGGTCCTGGAGGCGGCACGGTACTACGCCGACACCACGGGCCGTCGCGTGTCGATCGAGTACGCGCTCATCCGCGACGTCAACGACCAGCCGTGGCGCGCCGACCTGCTCGCGAAGCGGTTGCGCCGGCACCTGGGCCGGCTGGTGCACGTCAACCTGATCCCGCTGAACCCGACGCCGGGCTCGGAGTGGGACGCTTCGCCGAAGCCGGTGGAACGCGAGTTCGTGCGACGCGTCAACGAGGGCGGCGTGGCCTGTACCGTGCGGGACACGCGCGGGCAGGAGATCGCCGCCGCCTGCGGCCAGCTCGCCGCCGAAGGCTGACGAGCCAGACAGCGCAGACACCGCAGACACGGCGGACACGGCCCGGGCGTTAGCGGCTGCGGGCTTCGTCGCGGGTGTCGTGGTCCTCGCCGATCTTGTAGGTGGCGCCCCGGGGGGAGAAGGCGGCCCACAGGTTGAACACGACGATGGCGAGCGCGCCGGCACCCCACAACCAGGTGAAGGGCTCGCTCAGGTCGAACCTCACCAGGACGAAAATGATCATCGCGACCCCGAAGACCGCGCCGAACACCGCCATCGGCCTGGACGGGCGAACTCGATACATCCGAACCTCCCCAGCGTGATCCATCGTGGGTCCGGTACTACCCATCTGGGTGACGCGATAAACCGGCCAACCGGGCGCAGTGGACAGCTCGCCACAACGGGCACGAAAAAAGCGCCCCGGGTGGACCGGGGCGCCTCGGCGATCTCGATGACGGCTCAGCGGCGCCAGGCCGTGCGCCTCTTCCGGAGGTCCAGCAGCAGTCCGATCACGATGGCGATCGCGATGCCGACCAGCCACACGTTCTCGGTGTTGTTCTCGTGGTTGTTGTAGATCATCGCCAGCAGCACGACGACGGAGAGCCAGCCCGCGATGCGTCCGCCCTTCGGGAACCCGCCGTGCCAGCCCCACTCGGCCGACGGCTCGTCCCGCGGGTCCACCTTCGCCGGAGCGGCCTGCTGCCGCTTCTCGACCGCCTTGCTCGCCACGATCACTCCTCCAGGCCCTGCACGAACGTCCAACTGGATGATTCCACACCCCGACCCACCACGCGCCGATGACCCGCTCGGACGCGTTCGCGACAATGGCCCCGATGAACGCACCCCGCACCGTGCTCGTGCTCGGCTCGACCGGCTCGATCGGCACCCAGGCTCTGGACGTTGCCGCCCGCAACCAGCACCTCTTCCGCATCGCGGGTATCGCCGCGGGCGGGTCCGACCCTGCGCTGCTCGCGGCGCAGGCGCTGGCGCACCGGGTCGACGCCGTGGCAGTGACAAAGCCCACGGTGGTCGAGGACCTGCAGCTCGCGCTGTACGCCGAGGCGCAGAAGCGCGGCTACTCGCGGGGCGAGTTCAAGCTGCCGCGCATCTTCGCCGGCCGCGACGCCGTCGGAGAGCTGATCGGCGCGGTGCGGGTCGACGTCGTCCTCAACGGCATGCCCGGTTCACAGGGCCTGGAACCGACGCTCAAGGCACTGGAGACCGGTGCGACCCTGGCCCTGGCGAACAAGGAGTCGCTCATCGCCGGCGGGCCGCTGGTGCTCGAGAAGGCCCAGCCCGGCCAGCTGGTCCCGGTCGACTCCGAGCACTCCGCGATGGCGCAGGCGCTGCGCGGCGGCCGCGCCGAGGAGGTCGACCGGTTCGTGCTCACCGCCTCGGGCGGCCCCTTCCGCGGCCGCAAGCGCGCCGACCTGATCGACGTCACGGTGGCGGACGCGCTGGCGCACCCCACCTGGTCGATGGGACCTCTCGTCACCATCAACTCGGCCACGCTGGTCAACAAGGGCCTGGAGCTGATCGAGGCCAGCCTGCTCTTCGGCGTGCCGTGCGACCGGATCGACGTGGTCGTGCACCCGCAGTCGGTCGTGCACTCGATGATCACCTTCACCGACGGCTCGACGCTGGCCCAGGCCAGTCCACCGGACATGCGCCTGCCCATCGCGCTGGCGCTGAACTGGCCGGACCGGGTGCCCGGCGCCGCCCCGGCCTGCCGATGGGACCACGCCGCGCAGTGGACCTTCGAACCGCTGGACAACGAGGCGTTCCCGGCGGTGGAGCTGGCCCGGCACGCCGGCACCGTGGGCGGCTGCCTGCCCGCGGTGTACAACGCGGCGAACGAGCAGGTGGTGGCCGCCTTCCTGGCGCAGAACGCCGGCTTCACGGCGATTGTGGACACTGTTACCCAGGTGGTGGAGGCCGCCGACGAGTGGCGTCGTGCGCCGAGCGACGTCGCGGAGGTACTGGCGGCCGAGGAGTGGGCGCGAGCCCGGGCCGCGGAGATCCTGACCGGAGGGAAGTAGCGGAGTGCTCGCCTACATTTTCGGGGTCGTGCTGTTCGCGCTGGGCATCTGCCTGTCCGTCGCGCTGCACGAGGCGGGGCACATGGTGACCGCCAAGGCGTTCGGCATGAAGGTCCGCCGCTACTTCGTCGGGTTCGGCCCGAAGGTGTTCTCCTTCCGGCGGGGCGAGACGGAGTACGGCCTGAAGTGGATCCCGCTCGGCGGGTTCTGCGACATCGCGGGCATGACCGCCCTGGACGAGGTGACGCCCGACGAGGCGCCGCGCGCGATGTGGCGGTTCAAGACGTGGAAGCGCACGGTGGTGATGTCGGCCGGGTCGGTCACCCACTTCATCCTGGGCTTCGTCGTGCTGTACCTGATGGCCGCGACGATGGGCCTGCCCAACGCCGTCGTGGGCAAGCCGCAGATCGCCACGGTCTCCGAGTGCGTGCGCAGCGCGACCACCGACCAGGAGTTCGCCCACCCGGTGTGCCGGCCGGGCGACGCGGCCCCCGCCAAGACCGGCGGTATCCAGCCGGGCGACGAGATCGTGTCCGTCAACGGCACGCCCACCAAGAACTACGCCGAGGTCACCGCGCTGATCCAGCAGCTGTCCGGCCCGGCCCGCTTCGAGGTCGAGCGGGACGGGCAGATCGTGCCGCTGACGGTCGACGTGGTGCGGGTCGACCGCCCGGTTCCGGACGCGGCCAACCCGAACGGGCCGGGGAAGGTCGTCTCCGTCGGCTCGATCGGCGTCACCTTCCCCAGCACGCTGCACTACAACGCGGTCACTGCCCTCGGTGGTGCCGCCACGTTCACCGGTGACATGTTCGTGCAGACCTGGCAGCGGCTGATCGAGTTCCCCCAGCGCATCCCGGCCGTGGTGTCCGCGATCTTCGGCGGTGAGCGCGACCCGAACACGCCGGTCAGCGTGGTCGGGGCGAGCCGCATCGGTGGCGAGGCGGTCGAGGCCGGGCTGTGGTCGCTGTTCCTGCTGCTGCTGGCGAGCCTGAACTTCTTCGTCGGCGTGTTCAACCTGCTGCCGCTGCTGCCGCTGGACGGCGGGCACATCGCGATCGTCTGGTACGAACGCGTGCGTGACTGGGTCCGCAAGCTGCGCGGCAAGGCCGCCGGTGGTCCCGTCGACTACTCGAAGCTGTCCGCGGTCACCGTGGTCCTGGTGCTGATCGGCGGTGCGGTAACCCTGCTCACCGTCACCGCGGACATCGTCAATCCCATCCGGTTGCAGTAGCGCCCCGTTTGCCCAGGTCAGGCCCCGGTGCGCAACCGTCCGTCCCAGCCGGTCGGCGCCGGGCCGGGGGCGGCCTGTGAGTAAGCTGGACATCGTCCGCAGCCCGTCTCCCGCCGCAGAGGATTCGATGAGCGTCGAGCTTGGTATGCCCGCCCTCCCGCCTCCCGTGCTCGCCGAGCGCCGCCAGACGCGCCAGCTCATGGTGGGCTCCGTCGGCGTCGGCAGTGATCACCCCATCTCGGTCCAGTCCATGACCACGACGCTCACCGCGGACGTGAACGCGACGCTGCAGCAGATCGCGCAGCTCACCGCCGCCGGATGCGACATCGTGCGGGTGGCCTGCCCGTCCGCGGACGACGCGGAGGCGTTGCCGGCGATCGCGAAGAAGTCGCAGATCCCGGTGATCGCCGACATCCACTTCCAGCCGAAGTACGTGTTCGCCGCGATCGAGGCCGGTTGCGCCGCGGTGCGGGTCAACCCGGGCAACATCAAGAAGTTCGACGACAAGGTCAAGGAGATCGCCCAGGCGGCGAAGGACCACGGCACGCCGATCCGGATCGGGGTCAACGCCGGATCGCTCGACCCGCGGCTGATGAAGAAGTACGGCAAGGCGACGCCGGAGGCGCTGGCCGAGTCGGCGCTGTGGGAGGCGTCGCTGTTCGCCGAGCACGACTTCCACGACATCAAGATCTCCGTCAAGCACAACGACCCGGTGGTGATGATCCGGGCCTACGAGATCCTCGCCGAGCAGTGCGACTACCCGCTGCACCTCGGTGTCACCGAGGCCGGCCCGGCGTTCCAGGGCACGATCAAGTCGGCGGTGGCGTTCGGCGCGCTGCTGCGGCAGGGCATCGGCGACACGATCCGCGTCTCGCTGTCCGCGCCGCCGGTCGAGGAGGTCAAGGTCGGCATCCAGATCCTGCAGTCGCTGAACCTGCGGCCGCGGAAGCTGGAGATCGTGTCGTGCCCGTCGTGCGGCCGGGCGCAGGTGGACGTCTACAAGCTGGCCGACGAGGTGACCGCGGGCCTGGAGGGCATGGAGGTCCCGCTGCGCGTCGCGGTGATGGGCTGCGTGGTGAACGGCCCCGGTGAGGCGCGCGAGGCCGACCTGGGCGTCGCGAGCGGCAACGGCAAGGGCCAGATCTTCGTCAAGGGCCAGGTCATCAAGACCGTGCCGGAGCACCAGATCGTCGAGACGCTGATCGAAGAGGCGATGCGCATCGCCGAGGAGTCGGGTGACGCGGAAGGAAGCGGTCAGCCGGTCGTGACGGTCAGCTAGCCTCCGTCGCAGAGGGCACAGTCCGGGCCCTCCGGCCGCTATCCTTGGGGGACGCGCGCGTGGACGGCAGGAACGGGGTGGGTCGATGAGCACCGCTTTCGCGGGTTCGGCGATGGCCTGGGAACGGCTGCTGGACACCTGGCGGGAACTCCGGGTGCCGGAGGGCTGGCGCCCGGAGCTCACTGCCGAGGGGATTCAGATGACGCCGCCACCTGGGGGAAAGCACAACCTGATCGCGGATCTGGTGGACGATGCACTACGCCGGGTTCGCCCTGCGGGGTGTGGGATCTTCCAGACGCTGGGTGTCGGTATCCACGCGACTGGAAGCATCTACGTGCCGGACCTCTGCGTCGTTCCGCGGGATGCCGTCCCGGACGACTCCGATCCCGTCCTGGCCGAGCACGTGCTTCTGGCCGTCGAGATCACCTCACCCAGCAACGGCGACCACGACCGGAAGAAAAAGAAGTGGGCCTACGCCCACGGTGGCATCCCGCAGTACCTGTTGATCGACGCCTTCGACGAGGACGGTCCGGCCGTCTCGCTGTTCACCGAGCCGGTCCAGGGTGTCTACAGCCGCACCGTGCGGGTCCCGTTCGGGCAGCCCGCCGAGATCGGTGAGCCGTTCGGAATCCGCGTGGAGACCGCCGGGTTCTGAGGCCATGACCGGCGCGGAGTGGGCCGTCCGCCGGCCGCATCCCGAGTTGCGGCCGCTGATCACCCGCTACATCGGTTACACCCAGGCCGGCGGGACACTCCCGACGCACCGCGGGTTGCCCTCGCGGCACGTCACGCTCGTCGTCAGCCTCACCGAGCCGTTGCACTTCACCGGACTGCCCCTGCCCGGGCAGCGGCCCATCCGGGTCAGCGCCGCGCTCGGGGGCCTGCACACCGCGCCCGCGCTGATCGCGCAGCAGGGGTTCCAGTCCGGCGTGCAGGTCGAGATCGATCCGCTCGCCGTGCCCGCCCTGTTCGGGGTTCCGGCCGCCGAGCTCGGCAACCAGGTCGTCGACCTCGCCGGGCTGGGGCCGGCACACCTGCCCGAACGACTCGCGGCGGCACCGGACTGGGAGCACCGCTTCCGGGTTCTCGACGACGTGTTCCGCCGGGCCCGGGCGGACCGCGGACCGGCCGGACCGGCCACGGGGATCACCTGGGCCTGGCGCCGCCTGGCCGCGGCCGGCGGCCTGATCCGCGTCGAGGACCTCGCCGCGGAGATCGGCTGGAGCCGCCGCCACTTCACCGAACGCTTCCGCCGCGAGCTGGGCCTGCCGCCCAAACAGGCGGCCCGCGTGCTCCGCTTCGACCGCGCCGCGGCGAGACTCCGGCGCGGACCCGCCGACCTCGCCACGCTCGCCGCCGAGTGCGGGTTCTACGACCAGGCCCACCTGTCCAACGAGTGGCGCGCTCTCGCCGGCTGCTCGCCCCGCACCTGGATCGCCGAGGAGCTCCCGTTCCTCCAAGGCGCCGGCGCCACGGTGGACGCGGACTCGGGAGCATGACCGAAAACCACCCACCGTCCGGCCCGCGTTCCGGTACGACGACACCCGCGTGGCGCTGACGTTCCTCACCGAGGAGCGCGGGCGCGAAGATCGTCGCGCCCCCGCACGACACCGGCTACGGCTCGCACACGCTCACCGCCCGGGACCCGGAGGGCGAGCTGTGGACCTTCGGCACCTGCCGCTGCGCACCGTGATCGCCACGATTTCCCGTTCCACCACTCCGTCTGGCAATCTGGTGGATGTGTTGCGGCTCGCCGGTGCACGGCTGCTCAGTGAACGGGATCAGGCCGTCGTGCGCGCTGTGCTCGCGGCGGACCCGGTGGCCAGCTGCATGGTCAGCGCCCGCGTCGAGGTGGCGGGCCTGGACCCGTGGCGGCTCGGCGGTGAGCTGTGGGCCGCCGACTACCGCGGCACGCGCGGCGGCCGCCTGCCCGGGTTGTGCTTCTCCGGTCCCAACCTGATTCCCCTGCGCGGGAACGCCGCGGCCCTGCGGTCCTTCGCCGACCGCGCGCTGCGCAAGCAGCGCCTGTGTTCGTCGCTGGTCGGCCCGGCCGAGCAGGTGCTCGGGCTGTGGGACGAGCTGGCGGCGGAGTGGGGCCCGGCTCGTGAGGTCCGCGAGGACCAGCCGCTGATGGCGATGGACACCCAGCCCGTGGTGGAACCCGATCCGATGGTGCGGCCGGTGCGGCCGAACGAGCTCGAACGGTACCTGCCGGCGGCGATCGCCATGTTCATCGAGGAGGTCGGCGTCGACCCGCGCGACGGCGACGGCGGGGTGAGCTACCGCGCCCGCGTCGCCGAGCTGATCGCGAGCGGGCGCGCGTTCGCCCGGTTCGAGAACGGCGAGGTGGTGTTCAAGGCCGAGATCGGCGCGTTGTCCCGCAGCGTCGGCCAGATCCAGGGCGTGTGGGTGCGCCCGGACCGGCGCGGCCACGGACTCGGCGCCGCGGGCACGGCGGCCGTGGTGAGCCGCCTCGTGAACGGCCTCGGCCGCACCGCGAGCCTCTACGTGAACAGCTTCAACAGCCCCGCGCTGGCCGCGTACCGGCGGATCGGGTTCAGCCAGGTCGGCCGGTACGCGACCGTCCTGTTCTGACCGGGCTCACGGCTGCCTCCGGCGCGTTGGTCGTAGGGTGGAGCCATGTTCCAGCGTGCTCCGTTGACCCCCGGCGTCCAGACGCCGCGCCGCCCCGTGCCCGCCAGCATTCCGCGTCCCGAGTACGTGGACAAGCCGGCGCCGAAGCGGGACACCGGCAACGGCGTGCGCACGCCCGAGGTCATCGAGGCGATGCGCGTGGCGAGCAGGATCGCCGCCCAGGCGCTGGAGGAGGGCGGCAAGGCCGTCAAGCCGGGCAACACCACCGACGACGTCGACAAGGTGGTGCACGAGTTCCTGCTCGATCACCACGCCTACCCGTCGACCCTGGGCTACCGCGGCTTCCCGAAGTCCTGCTGCACGTCGCTGAACGAGGTCATCTGCCACGGCATCCCGGACTCGACCGTGATCGAGGACGGGGACATCTGCAACATCGACGTCACCGCCTACATCGGTGGCGTGCACGGCGACACGAACGCGACGTTCTGCGCCGGCGACGTGTCCGAGGAGGTGCGCCTCCTGGTCGAGCGCACCCACGAGGCGACGATGCGGGCGATCAAGGCCGTGCGCCCGGGCCGTCAGCTCAACGTGATCGGACGCGTGATCGAGTCCTACGCGAAGCGGTTCGGCTACGGCGTGGTGCGCGACTTCACCGGCCACGGCGTCGGCCCGGCGTTCCACACCGCGCCCACCGTGCTGCACTACGAGGACCCGTCGGTGAGCACGGTCATCGAGGAGGGCATGACGTTCACGATCGAGCCGATGATCACCCTCGGCGCGATCGACTACGACATCTGGGACGACGACTGGACGGTCACGACGAAGGACAAGAGCTGGACCGCCCAGTTCGAGCACACCCTTGTGGTGACCGCGGACGGCGCGGAGATCCTCACGCTTCCCTGATCAGCTCGTCCAGGAAGCCGGCGGCCTCGGCCATCGCGCGATCGGCGTCGCCGGCCGCGATGGCCGCCAGCAGGCCGCGATGGCCGATCGCCTCGGTCTCCGGCAGATGTGGCCTGGTGGTGGCCGCGACGCTCGCCGTGACCGCCTCCAGGATTCCGCGGTACAGCTCGGTGAGCAGCTGGTTGTGGCCGGCGCGCACCACCGCGAGGTGGAACTCGGTGTCGGCGCGCACGTAGGTTTCGATGTCCTCCGCGTGGTAGGCCTCGTCGCGCTGGTCGAGCAGCCCGCCGATGATCGCCAGCTCGTCGTCGGTGCGGACGGTCGCGGCGAGCCGCGCGGCCTCGACCTCCAGCGCCCGCCGCACGCCCAGCACCTCCCGCAGCTCCGAGCCGCACAACCGGCGGATCGCGCCGGACACCTCACTCGTCGCCCGCACGTAGGTGCCGTCGCCCTGACGCACCTCCAGCAGCCCGCTGTGCGCGAGCGCGCGGACGGCTTCGCGCACCGTGTTGCGGCCGACCCCGAGGCTTTCGGCGAGCGCCGGTTCGGTGGGGATCCGCTGCCCGACCGGCCATTCGCCCTGCGCGATGGCATCCCTGAGCTGCCCGATCACCTGGTCTACCAGGCCGGTCCGGCGGGTAGTGGCGAGTGGCACTGGGTAGTCCCTTCACCCGATCATCCTATGTTTGTCATACTAGCGCCATGACGGTCCACGATGAAGCCTCGGTGCAGGAGCACAAGCCCGTCGCCGCGCACCGGGTGCTCATCGGCACCGGCCTGCTGGCGGTGGCCGTCCTGCTGGCGGCGCTGAACCTGCGCCCCGCGGTGACCAGTGTCGGCTCGGTGCTCGACGAGATGCGCGACACGCTGGGCGCTTCCTCGACGTGGGCAGGTGCGCTGACGACGGTGCCCGGACTGTGCTTCGCGTTCGCCGGGCTGACCGCGCCCGTGGTCGCGCGGCGCCTGGGTATCGCGGCGGCAGTGGCGCTCGCGCTCACGTTGCTGGCGGGCGGCCTGGTGCTGCGGGTGCTCGACGGGCCGCTGGTCGTCCTGGGCGGCACGCTGATCGGCACCGCCGGGATCGCGCTGGCGAACGTGCTGATCCCGGTCGTGGTGAAGGAGTCCTTCGCCACCCGGATCGGCCTGATGACCGGCCTCTACACCGGTGCGCTGCAGGCCGGCGGGGCACTCGGCTCGGCGCTGACCCCGCCGATGGACAGCGCGTTCGGCGGCTGGCGGCCCGGGCTCGGCAGCTGGGCGGCACTCGCGGCCGCGGCGCTCGTGCTGTGGCTGGCGGCCGCGCGCACCCGCCCGGGCGGACCGGCGTCCGGCGAGCACACCGCGAACGCCCGTTCGCTGTTCCGCAGCCCGCTCGCGTGGATCGTGACGATCTTCTTCGGCATGCAGTCGTGCCTGGCCTACATCGTGATGGGCTGGCTGCCGCAGGTGCTGATGGATGCCGGGGTCAGCCGCGGGGACGCCGGGCTGATGCTGGGCCTGGTGTCGCTCCTCGGCCTGCCGATCAGCCTGGTCGTGCCGCCGCTGGCCGCCAGGCGGGGCAGCCAGAGCGGGTGGATCGTGCTGCTCGGGGTGTTCGGCGTCGTGGGCGTGGCCGGCCTGATGATCGCTCCGGCCGCCGCACCGCTGGTGTGGTCGATCTTCCTCGGGATCGGCATGGCGGTGTTCTCGCTGGCGCTGACCACGATCGCGCTGCGAGCCCGCACGGGTGCCGAGACGGCCAAGCTGTCCGCGATGGCGCAGGGGATCGGCTACCTGCTGGCCGCCGTGGGACCGTTCCTGTTCGGCCTCCTGCACGACGTGACGCACGGGTGGACCGTGTCGTTCGCGATGCTGCTGGCCGTCGTGGCGCTCCAGATGGTGTTCGGCTTCTTCGCGGGCCGCCCGCGCTACGTCTGAGCACCGGCGGCCCCGCCTGCCTGACTAGAGCGGCAGGTTCAGCAGCGCGTTCTCGATCAGCTCGGGCATCGCCGGGTGGATCCAGTACTGGCCGCGTGCCATGGACCTGGCGTCGAGGCCGAAGCTCATCGCCTGGATCAGCGGCTGGATCACCGTCGGCGCCTGCGGGCCGATGATGTGCGCGCCGATCAGCTGCCCGGTGTCCGGGTCGGCGAGCAGCTTCGCGAACCCGCTCAGATCCTCCATCGCCCACCCGTAGGCGATCCCCGCGTAGTCCTGAGTGGACGTCACGTACCGCACGCCCCGTGCTTGCGCCTGCTGCTCGGTCAGGCCGACCGACGCGATCTGCGGCGAGGTGAACACCGCGTGCGGCACGAACCGGTGGTCGGCGGTCATCGGCTCGTCCGGGTGCAGCAGGTTGTGCTGCACCACCCGCGCCTCGTGGTTGGCGACGTGCTTGAGCTCGTAGGGCGAGGAGATGTCACCGAGCGCGTAGATCCCCTCCACGACCGTCTGCTGGTGGTCGTCGACCACCACGTGCCCGTCCTCGGTCGTGGTGACCCCGGTCGCGGCCACGTCCAGCAGGTCGGTGTTCGGCCGGCGCCCGATCGCGATCAGCAGTTCGTCCGCCGTCACGGTTTCCGCGCCGTCCGGGCCCTCCAGGTCCAGCGCCACCCCGGTGCCGGAGGGGCGGACCCGCACCGTCTTGCGGTCCAGCCGGACGTCGTACCGCTGCGCGGCCAGCTCGGTGAAGCGCTTGCTGATGTCGGAGTCCTCGCTGCGCAGCAAGGCGCCGGACCGGGCGATCACCGTCACCTCGACGCCGAACGAGCGGAACACGTGCGCGAACTCGGCGGCGACGAACCCGCTGCCGAGGATGACCATCCGCGCGGGCAGGGTGTCGAGCCGCATCACCGTGTCGGAGGTGTGGTAGCGGACGTCCTCCAGCCCGGGCAGGTCCGGCACCACCGCCCGCCCGCCCGCGGCGAGCACGAACCGGTCCGCGGTCACCACCTCGTCCGGCCGCCCGTCCGCGAACGACACGGTCAGCTCCTTGCGGCCGGTGAACCGCCCCTGACCCTCGTACACGGTGACGTTGGCGTTGTCCTCGTGGTTGCGCCGGTACTCGCGCCCGCCCGCGGCGATCGGGTCGATGCGGCCGAAGATCCGGTCGCGGACGTCGGTCCAGCGCACCTTGTCCAGCGTTTCGTCCACACCGAAGCGGCTCGACACCGCCGGCGTCGCGGCCAGGTCCGCGGTGTGCACGAACATCTTGGTCGGGATGCACCCGACGTTCAGGCACGTGCCCCCGAACACGCCCTTCTCGACGATCGCCGTCCGCCAGCCGGCGAACCGGGAATCGAGGATCGAGTTCCCCGAGCCGGTCCCGATGATCACCAGGTCGTAATGCGGCACGTGTCCAACCTCCCAAAGCGGTCCGATCGGGTACAACCGGTTCGGACCCGGAATCTGTTCCCGTTGCTACCCGCCGGTGGCCGTGAAGTGCATCCGGTCCGTCGGCTCCCGCCAGGCCCCGCCCCAGCTCCACCCGATCGCGGCGAAGGCCCGCACGGTCGCGTCGCCCGCTTCGACCATGCCCGGCCGTACCCACGACCGGTCCAGGTAGGCCGAGGACAGTTCCGGCAGCACCAGATCACCCTTGGTGTAGGGGTTGCAGAACGGGTCCAGGTCGATGGCCAGGCCGTAGGCGTGCGCGGACCAGTTCGTCTGGCCCCGGACCGGGCGGCACACGAAGGCGCTGGTGTTGTTGCCGTCCCCGGTCGGGGGCGCGTCCAGCTCGGCCGGGGAGGTGACCCGCATCTCCTCGATGGCGAACCGCGCCTGGAACAGCTGCCCGAACACCCGCGTCACGGGTTCCGCCACCGAGGCGTTGACCAGCATCTCACCGGTGTGCGCCCGGCCGTCGAAGCCCCAGAAGGACATCGTCAGGTACCGCAGCCCGGACGCGGGAACCGGGCACGCGGACTGCCAGGTGCTGCGGGCCAGCACGTCCGGCGGGACCGGGCGGATCGTGGCGGCGTAGCGGCCGTCGGCGGGCGGCGGGAGGAAGTCCTCGGTCGGCAGGCGGCGGTCGCGCAGCGCGGCCGGGGTCGGGCGGATCTCGCCGAAGCCGTCCGGCCTCCGGGGCAGCGGCGTGGCGCCCACCTGCCAGGACGGGGGAGCGGTGGAAGTGGTGGTGCCGGGGGCCGGCGGCGGCGTGGTGGTCGTGGTCGCCGGGAGCTGGGGCGAGGGCACGGGCGGGGGCGGCGGCCCGGGCGGGGCGCCGCACGCCACGAGCCCGAGCGCCAGCAGCAGCGCCACGATTCCACGCACCCGTCCAGCTTCCCAGACGAAGTATCACCCGATCCGGTGACACGGGTCCGGGCGCTTGTCCATTACTGTATGTGCGGCAATCTCACGGTCCGGAGTCGGCCGGCGACGAGATGTGCCACCGGGGGACCACCAGCCTTCTCGAAGGGAGCGCGCATGGCGAAGCACCGTCGACGCGACCGCAAGTTCCGCCTGGCGCTGACCGCGGCGATCGCAGCCGCCGCCTTCCTGCCGGTGGCCGCGGTGGCCATGCCGAGCAGCGGCGCCCGCCCGAACATCGTGGGTGGCAGCGAGGCGTCCATCGGCAGTTACCCGTACGCGGTGTACCTGACCGACAAGAGCGGCAACCAGTTCTGCGGCGGTGTCCTCGTCAGCTCGACGGCGGTCGCGACGGCGGCCCACTGCGCCAAGGCCGTGCAGCGGTCGGACCTGCGGGTCGTGGCCGGCCGCCAGGACAAGCGCACGAACGACGGCAAGGTCGTGCCGGTGCGTGAGGTGTGGGTGCCGGACTCCTTCTCCGATCCCGGCAAGGGCGACGACGTCGCGGTCCTGAAACTGGCCCAGAGCCTGCCCTACCGGCCCGTGAACCTGCCCGCGGACGACTCGCTCTACGCCGAGGGCACGCAGGCGACCGTGCTGGGCTGGGGCCGCACCGCCGACGGCGGCGCGCGTTCGGACTACCTGCGCAAGGCCGAGGTGCCGGTGATCGGCGACGCCGGCTGCGCGGCCAGCTACTCCAACTACGACTCCCGCTCGATGGTGTGCGCCGGTTACCCGCAGGGCCAGGTGGACGCGTGCCAGGGCGACTCGGGCGGCCCGCTGGTCGTCGGCGACACGCTGATCGGGCTGGTGTCGTGGGGCGACGGCTGCGCGCGGCCGGGCAAGCCGGGCGTGTACACGCGGGTGCTGACCTACGCCGGCGAGATTCGCAGCGAAGCCGGGTCGTCGCGGCTCGTGTTCTGGTAGTCAGGAGTTCGTGAACCCCGACAGCGGTGTCCGCGGAACGGACCTCACCACGCAGCAGCTGTACGACATCCTCCGGCTCCGGGTGGATGTGTTCGTCGTGGAGCAGAACTGCCCGTATCCGGAGCTGGACGGCCGGGATCTGCTCCCGACGACCCGGCACTTCTGGATCGAGGGGCCGGACGGCGTCGAGTCCTACCTCCGCGTTCTCGACGAAGGCGACGGGGTCCAGCGCATCGGCCGGGTCGTCACCGCGCAGCGGGCGCGGGGTCGGGGGCTCGCCGCCCGGCTCATGACAGCGGCGCTGATTTCGGTCGGCGACGCCGACAGCGTGCTCGACGCCCAGACCTACGCCCGCGGCTTCTACGAGAAGTTCGGCTACGTCGCCGAGGGTGACGAGTTCGACGAGGACGGCATTCCGCACATCAGGATGCGACGCCGGCTGGTGCCGACTCGCTGATCACCTTCACCGCGGTGTCCACATCGGACTCCGCGAGGTCGGCCCTGGCGGTCAGGCGCAGACGGGACACACCGTCGGGGACCGACGGCGGCTGGAAGCAGCCGACCAGCACGCCCTGCTCGGCGCAGTGGCCCGCCCACTCGGCGGCCGCCTCGGCCGAGGGCGCCTGCACCGACACGACCGCGGCCTCCGGGCTGCTCACCCGCAACCCGGCCGTGCGGAGCCCGTTCGCCAGCGTCACCGCGTGGGTGCGGGCTTTCTCCGGCAGGCCGGGCTCGGACTTGAGCACCCCGAGCGCGGCCAGCGCCGCCGCCGCGCCGGCCGGGGCGAGGCCGGTGCCGAAGACGAAGCTGCGGGCCGTTTCGGCGAGGTGGCGGATCACCCGGCGCGGCCCGAGGACGGCGCCGCCCTGCGCGCCGAGGGAGTGGGACAAGCTGATCGTGGTGACCACGTCCGGCTCACCGGCCAGCCCGGCCGCGTGCACCCCGCCCCGGCCGCCGTCGCCGAGCACCCCGAACCCGTGCGCGTCGTCGACCAGCAGTGCCGCGCCGTGCTCGCGGCACGCCCGGGACAGCTCGCGCAGCGGGGCGAGATCGCCGTCGACCGAGAACACCGAATCGGTCACCACCAGCGCGCGAGGCTTGCGGCGCGTCGCGAGGGCGTGCTCGACCGCAGCCGGATCTCCGTGGTTGACCGCGGCGACATCCGTGCGGGACAGCCGGCAGCCCTCGATCAGCGAGGCGTGGACGTGCTTGTCGCTGACGATCGCCGATTCGGTGCCGGACAGCGCGGTCACGGCGCCCAGGTTGGCCGTGAACCCGGAGGAGAACACCAGCGCGGCCTGCGCGCCGCAGAACCGGGCCAGCTCGTACTCGAGTTCCGTGTGCAGCTCCGTCGACCCGGTGGTCAGCCGGGAACCCGTCGCGCCCGCTCCCCAGCGCAGCGCGGCCGCGGCGGCCGCACCGGCCACCCGCTTGTCGCGGGCCAGGCCCAGGTAGTCGTTCCCGGCGAGATCCAGCTCCCTGGAGGTGGCTCCGCGCGGCCGCAGCCGGCGGGTCAGTCCGGCAGCAGCGCGCTTCTCCGCCGCGACGTCGAGCCAGTCGAAAACCTGCCCTGGGGAGGGTGCCGGTACGTTCACGTGACGCAGTGTCGCACCGCACCCGGGCCGGACAGTGGAGGGGCCATGACCGAGACGAGACCGGCCGCGATGCCCGAGAACTGGAACCGGGCACTCGCGGTGGTCGCCCATCCCGACGATCTCGAGTACGGCACCGCCGGGGCGATCGCGCGGTGGACGCGTCAGGGGAAGTCCGTGGTCTACCTGCTCGCCTCGCGCGGCGAGGCCGGGATCGACAGCATGCCGCCCGAGGAGGCCGGGCCGCTGCGCACGCGCGAGCAACTGGCCGCGGCCCGGGTCGTCGGCGTCGAGGAGGTCGAGTTCCTGGACCACCCGGACGGCCTCATCGAGAACGGGATCCCGCTGCGGCGCGACATCGCCGCGGCCATCCGACGGCACCGTCCGGAGCTGGTCGTGACGATCAACCACCGCGACACGTTCGACGGTGGCGGGTTCAACATGGCCGACCACCGCCACGTCGGCGCGGCGACGCTGGACGCGGTCCGGGACGCGGCCAACCGCTGGCTGTTCCGCGATCTGGGGCTCGACCCGTGGGGCGGCGTGCGGTGGATCGCGGTGAGCGGTTCGCCCGCACCGACGCACGCCGTGGACATCACCGGCACGTTCGACCTGGCCGTCGCTTCGCTGCGCGAGCACAGGGCGTACCTGGCCGCACTGGGCGGCGACATGGCCGAACCCGAGCCGTTCCTGCGGCGGTTCGCGGCCGCCGCGGGTGAGTCGATCGGGGTGCCGCTCGCCTGCACCTTCGAACTGTTCGAGGTCTAGCGCCGGATGCGGTAGGTCACGTGGATGGCGCGCGCCCCGGTGCGTGACGAGGTGGCCTCCAGGTCCAGACCGCGCACGCCCGCGAAGAGCCGTTCGCCCTCGCCGAGCACGATCGGGGCGATGTGCAGGCGCAGCTCATCGAGCAACCCCGCGGCCAGGAACTGGTTCACGGTGGACGCGCCTCCGGCGATCGAGACGTTCCGGTCCCCGGCCGCGGCGCGGGCCTGCGTCAGCGCGGACTCGATGCCGTCGGTGACGAAGTGGAACGTCGTGCCGCCCGCCATGACCACCGGCTCACGCGGGAAGTGGGTCAGCACGAACACCGGCCCGTGGTACGGCGGCTCCTCGCCCCACCAGCCGCGCCAGTCCTCGTCCCACTCGCCGCGAACCGGGCCGAACATGTTGCGTCCCATGACGAACGCGCCGGCGTCCACGATCGTGTCGGCCTCGGCCCGGTTGTCCGCCGCCCGCTCCAGGTGCCACTCGTGCAGGGCCAGACCACCTTCGCCGAGCGGGTTCTCCCGGCTCTGCCGCGGCCCCGCCAGGAACCCGTCCGCCGACACGCTCAGATTGCTGTACACCGTGCTCATCATCGCCTCCTGCACTGATTGCGAGTTGCAACCGGTTTTGGGAACTGTAAGGCACGGAGAACCGGTTGTAAACTGCAAGCGGAAGGGGGTGGGATGTGACGGACGAACGCCGGTCGGGCTGCCCGATCAACCTCTCGGTCGAGGTGCTGGGGGACAAGTGGTCCCTGGTGGTCATCCGGGACATGATGTTCGGTAACCGGCGCCACTTCCGCGAGCTGCTGCACAACTCGGAGGAGCGGATCGCGTCGAACATCCTCGCGTCTCGGTTGCAGCGGCTCACGCGGCTGGGCCTGGTGACGCGTGCCCCGGACCCGGCGCACAAGCAGAAGGTGATCTACAGCCTGACCGAGCCGGCGATCCAGCTCGTGCCGATCATGGCCCACCTCGGCGCGTGGGGCCGCCGGCACCTGCCGGTCACCCGGGAGCTGGCCGTCCGGGCCGAGCTGCTGGAGCGCGGCGGCCCGGCGCTGTGGGACGAGTTCATGGACGAACTGCGCGAGCAGCACCTGGGGATCCCGCGCCCGGCGGGCCGCGAGTCGGTGTTCGCCGAGCTGCGTGCCGCCTACGCCGCCGCACTCGCCGAACAGCCCGCCTGAGGGTGGGTCGAACCCCAGCCCGGCACAACCCGCAACGAAAACCGCCGCGGCCCGGATCGGGTCGCGGCGGTTCTCAGTGCACCGGGTCAGCCGGCGGACGGCGTGCTGCGGCGCGGGCCGCGGCTCGGACGCCCCTGCCGGTATCCGCCGCTGTGCCCACGGTCGCGGTCGCCATAGCCACTACGGCGCGGGCGCTGCGGCCCACCGAAACCACGCGCGCCACTTCGCCGCGGCGCGGTGTCACGCGGACGTTCGACCACCGGAACACCGCTCGGCTCGCGGGCGCCGGTGATGTCGGCCAGCTTCGCGTCACCGGGACGGACCACCAGCTGGTCGGCGCGGACGCCGGCCTGGTCGGTCATCCGGCGCACGGTGCGCCGCTGGTCCGGGGTGATCAGCGTGACGACCGTGCCGGACGCCCCGGCACGCGCGGTGCGGCCGGCGCGGTGCAGGTAGTCCTTGTGGTCGGCCGCCGGGTCGACGTGCAGCACCAGGCTGACGTCGTCGACGTGGATGCCGCGAGCGGCGACGTCCGTGGCGACCAGCACCGTGGTGTGGCCGTCGCGGAAGTCCTGCAGGACCCGGTTGCGCTGGCCCTGCGACTTGCCGCCGTGCAGCGCACCGGCCCGCACCCCGCGCTCACGCAGCCGGTCGGTCAACCGGTCGACGTGGTGCTTGGTGCGCACGAACATGATCGTGCGGCCTTCGCGGGCACCGATCTCGGTGATGACGGACTGCTTCTCCTGGCGGGAGACCTGGAACACGTAGTGGTCCATCGTGTCGACGCTGGCCGTGGCCGGCGCGACCGAGTGCTCCACCGGGTCGTGCAGGTAGCGGTTGACCAGCTGCCCGACGTCACCGTCCAGCGTCGCGGAGAACAGCAGCCGCTGCCCGTCCGCCGGGGTCAGGTCCAGGATCTCCCGGACCTGGGGCAGGAAGCCCATGTCGGCCATCTGGTCGGCCTCGTCGATGGCGACGAACTGGACCTCGCCGAGGTCCGCGGTGCCCTGCCGGACGTGGTCCGACAGACGGCCCGGTGTGGCGATCAGCAGGTCCACGCCGCGGTGCAGCGCGTCGGCCTGCCGGGGGAAGGCCATCCCGCCGACGGCGGTCCGGCACCACAGGCCCAGCGCGCGGGCCAGCGGGGTGAGCGCGTCGCTGACCTGGAGGGCCAGCTCGCGGGTGGGCACGAGGACCAGGCCGCGGGGCTTCCGCGACCGGGCCTTGCCGCCGTCGAGGCGGGCCAGCAGGGCCAGCCCGAAGGCGAGGGTCTTCCCGGACCCGGTCTGCGCCCGGCCGAGCACGTCGCGCCCGGCGAGCGCGTCCGGCAGGGTCGCCGACTGGATCGGGAAGGGTGCGTCGATGCCGGCCTTGCGCAACGCGCCGAGCAGTGGCTCGGGCAGGTTCAGGTCGGCAAACGACTGCACGGTGGAAGTGGACTCAAGGGTGATGCTCACGCACTGCCTCTCGGACGTGGTGGTACGTCGCAAGGGAGGCCCGGTGTGCCTGCGCGCAGGCAGGCGGAAGAACAAGTTCGGCGGGCTTTCACATGGACGAACCCGGCGCGGCTGCGCCATCGGTGGTATGTCCGCGTCCCAGGAAGGGGGCGACCCGAATTCACGTCGCCCGATTGCGGACTGTGATCACACTACCTGAAGACCGGAGCGGCCTTCACGTCAGCCCCGCCCGCTCCCGCAGGTCTGCGGCCGTCTCATCGGTCTCCACCTGCAGTCCTCGTGCCGCGAACCACGCGGCGATGTTGCGGACGTCACGGGTGAGGAACTCGGCTCCGCCCGGATTCGCCACCACATCGACCACTTGCGGCAGGTCGATCAGCACGATCCGGCCGTCGCGGACGAGGATGTTGTAGGCGGAGAGGTCGCCGTGCGCGAGCCCTTCCGACGCCAGGGCGTCGAGCGCTCCGAGTGTCTGGAACCACAGGTCGCGCAGTTCGTCCGGCTCGGGCCGCAGCTGGGCCAGGCGCGGCGCCGCGGTGCCGTCGGCGTCACCGACGAACTCCAGCAGCAGTTCCGTGCCGTCCCGCTGCACCGGGTACGGCACCGGCGCGCCCATGGTCCACAACCGACTGAGCGCGGCGAACTCGGCGGCCGCCCACTGCTCGGCGATGAGGTTGCGGCCGAACGACGTCCGCTGTGCGATGGCCCGGTTCTCCCGCGACCGCCGCATGCGCCGGCCTTCCAGGTAGCCGGAGTCGCGGTGGAACTGGCGGTGCTCGCTGGAGCGGTAACGCTTCGCGGCGAGCAGGCATTCCGGGCCACCGCCGGGCAGGCCCCGGCGCAGCAGGTGCACGTCGGCTTCCTTGCCGGTCTTGAGGACACCGAGCTCGGTGTCGACGGCGGCCAGGTCGGTGACCACCCACACCGGGTGCGGGCGCGGTCCGTGCTCGGCGCTGTCCCAGGTGGAGTAGCGGTCGGCGCCGCCCGGGATCTCGGGCTCGGCGTAGGCGTCCTCACGCAGGCGGGCGAGCCGCTCCCGCTCGCCCTCGGTGAGGCGGCCACGGCGGACCGGGTTGATCTCGTCGTCGAACCGCGAACGTCGGCGACGGGGCGTGAAGTCTTCGAAATCGTGCTGGCGCACTGGTGGGTCTCCTGGATGCGGTTGCCCCACCGGCGCCGGGATCAGGCGGGTGGGGCGGGACGGGTGGTGAAGACGGTGAAGACGGTGACGGCACAGCCCGGGACAACGACCGACACGACACACCTCCTTCGCTCACCACCGGGCCCAGCGCACCGGCGTGCGCATGATCCTGCCCGCGGCGCAACCGCGGCCGCAACCGGTTTTCTCGGGCAGACTGACGGGCATGCGCGTCATCGTGATCGGGTCCGGGATTGCCGGGGCGAGTACCGCACACCAGCTCGCTCGTCGCGGCGCCGAGGTGGTCGTGGTCGACGCCGCCCGCGAGGGAGTGGCGACGTCCGCCGGTGCGGGGATCGTGTGCCCGTGGACCAGCCGCCGGGGCGACGACGAGTACCGGTTCGCCGCGTCCGCGGCGGCCTACTACCCCGAACTGCTGGCCCAGCTCGCCGAGGACGGTGCGGGGGACACCTCGTTCGAGGTCGTCGGCGGCATGGTGGTCTCGGCCGACGAGGCCGAACTGGACGAGGCGTACCGCCGGGTCGGTGAGCGTGCCGCCGGCCAGCCGGCCGCGGGCGAGGTCACCCGGCTCGATCCCGCGCAGGCCCGCGAGCTGTTCCCGGCCCTGGCGCCCGAGCTGGCCGCCGTGCACGTCTCCGGCGGCGGCCGGGTGGACGGACGACGCCTCCGGCAGGCGCTGCTCGGCGCGGCGGTGACGCGGGGCGCGCGGATCGTCGCGGGAGCGGCGGAGCTGACGCCCGGCGGTGTCCGGGTCGCCGGTGAGGAGCTGGGCGCCGACCGGGTCGTCGTCGCGGCGGGCGCGTGGACCGGTGAGCTGCTGCCGTCGGTGCCGGTGGCGCCGCAGCGCGGCCAGATCAGCCACTTCGAGCTGCCCGGGGTGGACACCGCGCACTGGCCGGTGGTGCTGCCGGTGTCCAGCCACTACCTGCTGGCCTTCCCCGGTTCGCGGGTCGTGGCGGGCGCCACCCGCGAGACCGGTTCCGGCTTCGACCACCGGATCACCGCGGGCGGCCAGCGGGAGGTGCTCGACCACGCGCTGACCGTCGCGCCCGGGCTGGCGGAGGCGACCCTGCTGGAAACGCGGATCGGGTTCCGGCCGGCCTCGCCGGACGGCCTGCCGCTGCTCGGGCCGCTCGAGGACCGCCCGGACGTGCTGCTCGCCACCGGCTTCGGTCCCGGCGGGCTCACCGTGGGACCGTTCGCCGGACGGCTCGTCGCCGCCCTCGCGCTCGGCGAGGAGGTGCCGGTGGACCTGGCGCCCTACCGGCCGGACCGGTTCACCGGTCGGTGACCAGCTCCAGCTCCTGCTCGCCAACCCGGTCCAGGGTGATCCCGGCGCGCTCGGCGGTGCCGATCAGCCCCTCCACTGTGGAGGGTTCGCGCCCGGCGGTCGCCAGCGCGGCGGCGAGCTTTCCCTTGTACGCCTTGTTGAAGTGACTGACGGTCTGACCGCTCGCCGAGACCACGCGGACGGTGATCGCGTGCGGGACGCGAGCCAGCGCGGCGTACGCGCCGGAACGCAGATCCACGACCAGACCGTCCACTTCGGCCAGTGCGGGTTCGAGCACCGGGCGCCACAGCGAGCGCAGGCTGCCCAGCGCGGGCAGTGTGGTGCCGCCGGAGAGCCGGTAGGCCGGGATGCGGTCGGTGCCGCGGGCGACACCGAACAACGCCGAGGCGACCGCGAGCCGGCGATCCGCCCTGGCCCGGGCCGCGGAACGCAGCGAGGCGTACCCGAGTGCGTCGTAGAGCACCCCGGTGTACCGCTCGAGCGCGGGCAGGGTGGGCGCGGTCCACAGCGCGGCGTTGCGCGCCACCTCGTCCACCTGCCTCGCTGACAAACCGAGGACCTTCCGGCTTTCCGGAACGTTGCCCGCCAGGTCCGTCAGCGCGTCGGCCAGCTTGCGGCGCAGCGGGTTCAGGTCGGGAAACGACAGCGCGCCGAGATCCAGCGGCGGCCCGTCCCCACCGGCGGCCTTGGTCTCCGAAGGAGGCAGCAGCACCAGCACGGCAGCAGGGTAACGCGCGTCCGCTGACCGCGGCGGGTCACCCGGTCAGCGGACCGTCAGCCGACGGTCAGCGCGCCCGGCGAAGCTCACCTCATCCGAGACGACGAGGAGAGCGACCATGAGCAAGACCGTGCTGATCTCCGGTGCCGGCATCGCCGGGCCGTCCGTGGCCTTCTGGCTGAACCGCCTGGGCTACTCGACGACGGTGGTGGAGCGGGCACCCGCGCTGCGCGAGGGCGGGCAGGCCGTGGACTTCCGCGGTGAGCAGATGGAGGTCCTGCGCCGCATGGGGTTGCTGGAGGAGGTCCGGGCGCGGCGGACGTCGATGGGGGAGCAGCACATCCTGGACGCGTCCGGGAACCGCGTCGCGAGCCTGCCGGCATCGATGATCAGCGGTGAGGTCGAGATCCAGCGCGGCGACCTGAGCCGCGTGCTGTACGAGGCGACCCGTGCCGACACCGAGTACGTCTTCGGCGACTGGATCACGGCGCTGACCGACACCGGATCCGCGGTCGAGGTCACTTTCGCGCACGGCGCGCCACGCACCGTGGACCTGGTCGTCGGTGCCGACGGCCTGCATTCGGCGGTGCGGGCACTGACGTTCGGGCCGGAGTCGCGGTTCCGGACGGACATGGGTTACGTCTGCGCCGGGTGCAGCGTGCCGAACCACCTGCTCCTCGACCACGCCGGGCTGATCTACAACGTGCCCGGCCGGGGCGTGACGTACGCGGCGCAGGACCCGGACGGCCCCGCGAGCGTCGGTTTCGTGTTCGCCGCGAACGGGCTGAACTACGACCGCAAGGACGAGGCCCAGCTGAAGCGGCTCATCACCGAGGTCTACGCCGGGGTCGGCTGGGAGGTGCCGCGGCTGCTGGCCGCCCTCCGCGACGTGGACGACCTGTACTTCGACGAGCTCGCGCACATCTGTCTGCCCGCCTACACGAGCGGCCGGGTGGCTCTGGTGGGCGACGCGGGCTGGGGCGTCGGACCGGGCGGCGGCGGGACCGGCCTGGCGATGATGGCCGCGCACGTGCTCGCCGGGGAGCTGGCGGCGGCGGGCGGGGACCACACCGTCGCGTTCCCGCGGTACGAGTCGGAGGTGCGCCCGGCCGCCGAGGCGGGCGCCAAGCAGGCCAAGGGCACCGGTCCGTTCCTCGCGCCCCGGACGGCGCGCGGGCTGTGGCTGCGGAACCAGTCGCACCGGCTGCTGACCACCCGGTTGTTCTCCGGGGTCTTCGACAAGCTCACCCTGAAGGCGGCCAACACCCTCCGGCTGAAGGACTACGGTCTCTGAGCTCACCGAGCTTCGGGGCTCGGTGGATCCGCGAGGGGTTCCAGCCGGGCGAGGACTTCGTCGTACGGCATCGCCGCGCCGCGGTCGTAGGCGGCGGCGTAGGCGTCCGCGCCGAGCAGGTGCCGGCACCGCGCCGCGACCGCTGCCACGTCCTGGTCGCCCCGCCGGGCCACGCCACGCAGCGCGACCGCCATCCCCAGCTGCTCGGCGGCGGTGTCCGGATCGCCGTCGAGCAAGGTGGTCCCCGCCAGCCCCTCCAGGGCGTCGGCGATGTTCGACCGGAAGTGCTGTGCCAGGGTGATCCCGAGCGCCCGCCGGTGCCGCGCCCGGGCCTCGTCCAGGTCGCCCGTGGCCTCGGCGAGCCGGCCGAGCGCGGTCAGCGTCTGGGCGCTGGCCGCGCCGCTCTGCCAGTCCGCGCCCAGCCCGCGCAGCGCGCGTTCGTACCGGGCCCGCGCAGGCGCGAAGTCCCCACGACGGCGCGCCAGATCGCCGAACCCGCGCTCGGCCAGCGCGAGCAGCGTCGAGGCGCCGGCCCGCCGCGCCAGGTCCGCGCCGCGCTGGTAGCCGGCTTCCGCGTCGCTCAGGTCGCCGTCGCGCAGCAGCCGGTCCGCTCGCCGCAGCGTCAGCTCGGCCAGTTCCTCCGTCGCATTGAGTTCGCCGAGCAGGCCGATCGCCTCGTCCACCAGCGCCAGCGCCCGGTCCCGGTCCCCGCGCAGGTCCGCGAGCTCGGCAAGCCCGTCGAGCACTTGCGCCGCGCCCCACCGGTCGCCAACGGTGCGGAACGACTCCAGCGCCCGGTGGAAGGTCTGCTCGGCGCCCGCGATGTCCCCGTTGAACAGCTGGAGGTAGCTGAGGGAGAAGTCCCGCAGCGCGCCGAACCAGGGATCGGCATCGCCCGACATCGCCAGCTCCAGCTCGGTCGGCCGGCGCCCAGGGGCCGGTGGTCCGGCGAACAACGCCCAGTAGACCAGCAGGTACGGCTGCCGCACCGGCCAGCGCAGCGAGCTCATGATCGACTCCACCCGGCGCAGGTGCTCGTCCAGCCCGGGCGGCTCCGCGGGTGCCGCGTTGAGCACGGCGAGCGTGTATTCCTCCATGAGCTCCCCGACCTCGGTGAGCGGTTCGGGGCCGAGGTTGGCGAGCAGGCGCACCGCCAGCGGCGCGATCTCCGTCCGCACACCCTGCAGCCGCCAGTACGACGACAGCGCCCCGACCAGCCGCAGTGCCAGCGCGGTGTCCGCATCGACCGCCCAGCGCAGAGCGGCGTTCAGGTTCGCCCGCTCCGCGGTCAGCCGCGCGAGCCACTCGATCTGCTCGCTGCGGCGCAGGTGGGGGTCGGCGGTGCGGGCGAGCGCGAGGAAGTGCTCGGCGTGCGCGCGGGCGAGTCTTTCGCGTTCGCCCGATTGGTCCAGTCGCTCCGCGCTGAACGCCCGGATCGTCTCCAACATCCGGTACCGGTCCCCGGAGAACTCCACGAGAGACTTGTCGACAAGGCTGTCAAGGAGGTCCTCGGCGTCCGCTTCGGACAGTCCACACACGCCGGCGACGGCATCCGCGGTCGCGCCGCCCGCGAAGACAGCGAACCGCCGCGCCAGGTCCCGTTCGTCCGGTTCGAGGAGGTCCCAGCTCCAGCCGACCACCGCGCGCAACGTCTGGTGCCGGGGCGCGGCGGTGCGGCTGCCCTTCGACAGCAGGCGGAACCGGTCGCCGAGCCGGGACTCGAGCTGGTCCAGCGGCAGGGTCCGCAGGCGGGCCGCGGCCAGCTCGATCGCCAGCGGCAACCCGTCGAGCGCCGCGCAGATCCGCAGCACCTGTGGTGCGGTCCGGTCGTCGAGCCGGAACCCGGGCCGCACCGCCGCTGCGCGCTCGGCGAACAGCCGCACCGACTCGTAGCCGAGAGCCTCGTCGGCGGCCGTACCCGGCGGCGGCGACGCCAGCGGCGGCACCGGGCACAACGCCTCACCGGTGATGCCCAGCGGTTCCCGGCTGGTGGCGAGCACCCGCAGCCCGGGGCTGGCCGCGAGCAGCCGGTGGACGAGCTTGGCGGCGCCGGTGATGACGTGCTCGCAGTTGTCGAAGATCAGCAGTACGCGGCGGTCGGTCAGGGCCACCTCCGCGCGGTCGACCGGATCCGGCGCGGCCGCGGCGGGGAACAGCCCGGTCTCCCGCAGGCCGAGCGCGGTGAGGACGGCCTGGGCGACCTCGGTGCCGCTCGCGACGGGCGCCAGGTCCACGAAGCACACGTCGCCGTCGGCGTGGCTGCCGGCCTCGACGGCCAGCCGGGTCTTGCCCGCGCCACCGGGACCGGTGAGCGTGACCAGGCGGTTGTCCGCCAGCAGAGCGGCGATGCGAGCCAGTTCCGGTTCCCGGCCGACGAAGCTGGTGAGCTGGGCGGGGAGTTTCGGTGGTTCCGGCGCCGGATCGGCGCGCAGCACCGCGAGGTGGGCGGCGGCGAGTTCCGGCGACGGGTCGGCGCCCAGCTCGTCGGCGAGCGCGCGGCGAGCGTCCGCGAAGACGGTGAGTGCCTCGGCCTGGCGCCCGCCGGCCGCGAGCGCGCGGATGAGCAGGACACGCGGCCGCTCGCGGAGGGGGTGGGCGGCGCACAGCGCGGTCAGCTCGTCGACCACGTCCCGGGACTCGCCGAGGGCCAGGTCGGCTTCCGCACGGTCCTCGATCGCCGCGGTGCGCAGCTCGTCCAGCCGGACGGCCTGCGCTCCGGCGAAGGGCGCGTCGCGGACATCGGCCAGCGCCGGGCCGCGCCACAGGGCGAGGGCCTCATGCAGGAGCCGCGCGGCACGGGTGTGGTCGCCGGCGGCGAGGGCTTGCCGGCCCGCCACGGCGAGCTGGGTGAAGCGGTGGACGTCGACGTGGTCCGGGTCGACAGCGAGCCGGTAGCCCGCCGGGTGCGACTCGATGCGTGCTTCGTCGCCGAGCTTGCGGCGCAGCCGGGACACCTGTGCCTGTAGCGCATTGGCCGCGTCGCCCGGCGGGTCGTCGCCGTAGAGGCCGTCGATGAGCCGGCCGGTGCCGACGACGCGACCCGCGTCGAGCAGCAGGAGTGCGAGGAGGGAGCGCGGCCGTGGCCCGCCGAGGGGCACCGGGTTCCCGGCCGCGGAGCGCACCTCGACCGGACCCAGGACGGCGAACCACACCCCGCGATTGTGGCGCATGGCGCCTCGGACGGGGTGAGGCTGTGCCGGTCTTCGCGGGCCGCTGCTTTACTTCACGTATGGAACCTGGGCCGCTGACGATTTCCTACGCCGTGGCTTCCGACGTCGGGCAGCGACGCGAAGCGAACGAGGACTCGGTCTACACCAGTCCGCGTCTGCTCGCGGTCGCCGACGGGATGGGCGGCCACGTCGCCGGTGAGGTCGCCAGTTCGGGCGCGGTCGCCGCGATCGCCGCCCTGGACGAGCGCGCGGCGGCCGAGTCGGCGAAGGTCGATGTCGAGGCGCTGGCGGGTGCGGTGTCCGATGCGGGGCGCCGGTTGCGGGCGCTCGTCGAGGAGGACAGCCGGCTGCAGGGCATGGGGACCACACTGACGGTCCTGGCGTGGAACGGGGATTCGTTCGCCGTGGCGCACGTGGGCGATTCCCGCGCGTACCGGCTGCGCGAGGGCGAGCTGGTGCAGGTGACGCGGGACCACACGGTGGTGCAGGAGCTGGTGGACCAGGGGCGGATCTCCCCGGAACTGGCGGTGAGCCACCCGCAGCGGTCGGTGCTGACGCGGGCCCTGCAGGGCGCCGGGGAGCCGGAGCCGGATCTGTTCGTGCTGGATGCCCGGGCCGGCGACCGGTACCTGATCTGTTCGGACGGCCTGTCGGACGTCGTGTCACCGGCCCAGCTCAGCGAGGTCCTGGGCACGGTGCCCGAGCCGGACGAAGCGGTGCGGCGGCTGGTGGAGCTCGCCAACGCGGGCGGCGGACCGGACAACATCAGCTGCGTCGTCGCCGACGTCCGGGACTGACACCACACGGCCGGCGGGCGCGTCGCGGGTGGCGGCGGATGTCCCTGCCCGGCGGATGTCCCTGCCCGGCGGATGTCCCTGCCCGGCGGCGTACCGGCCCGGTGGGCCTGGCGGTCGGCGCTCGGCGCGGACACTGCCGCCGCTGGAGTGCCGGCCCGGAGATCTGCGGGTGACCGTAGTGCGGACCGGTCCAGCTGAGCGCGGGAGTGACGAGTCGCCGGGCGAGCGAGTGCGGTCGACGCAGGCACCCCGCCCGGTCGGCCGGCGGCCGAGGTGTGCGCCCGTTGTCCGGCCGCGTTGGGCGGGCCCTGCCCGGCGGGCAGCGCGTGCGCCTCCTCGGCGGGGCTGCCGGTGCCCCGGGAGTGATCAGGAAAACGGGTTCACCGGCGGCGCGACCGGCGGTACGGTCGGGGCCATGGCATCACCGGAAGCGCTGGTTTCCGCGCTGGCGGACCCCGAACGTCTGATGCTCTTCGCCAGGATCTGCACGGAGCCCGACGGCCTGCCCGCCGACGACCGGCGTACGGCGAAGCTCGCGAACCGGCTCGTCTCAGCCGGCTTGGTCACCCTTGCGGAGGGGCGCTACCGGGCCGTTCCCGGAGCCTTCCGCGATGCGCTGGCGAGGCGCCCGGCCGATCCGGTCGATGCGCTGTTCCGCCGCGGACGGCTCACGGCGATCCCACGGCCGGGCAAGCTGCGTCAAGCCCTGCTCACGGAACTCGCCGGGAAGTTCGAGCCCGGCCGGATCTACACCGAGCGCGAGGTTCGCGAGAAGCTCGCGCCCATCCACGACGACCACGCCGCGCTCCGCCGCTTCCTCGTCGACGAAGGTTTGCTCCAGCGCAGCAACGACGGCCGCGCCTACGGACGTCCCGCCGAGGCACGCCCAGCAGCCGACGGGTCGTTCGCCGGGGGGACCTGAGGCGTGACCCGGGGTGGGCACGCCGTCAGCGCACGTCCCGTGGCTCTGCCGGCCATCGGCCTCACCAGCCCCAGCCCGTCCCGCGATGCCGCACCGGGCCAGCACCATCACCCCGCTGCTCCGCACGTCGCCTCTCGCCCCGGACGCCGCTCACCACCGCACCACCGGCCCCCGCCCGGCGACAGACCCGACATCATCGTGCTGGGCGAGGAAGCCCGTCATTCGATCGCGGAATCCTTTCGCAGGCGGCCCGCCGACCGGAGCACGGTGTTCACCAGCTCATGGCGCCATGCTCGACCCTCCTTCCTGTCGTAGGGTTCTCGCCATGATCGTCGCCGACCCGGACCGCCTGTGCCCGCGACCGCAACTCGTCCGGCCCGAGTGGTTCGAACTGGACGGCACCTGGGGCTTCGCGTTCGACGACGGCGACCGCGGCCTCGCCGACCGGTGGTTCGCCGAGGCGGAACCGTTCGACCGGACGATCACCGTGCCGTACCCGCCGGAATCGGAGCTCTCCCGCGTGCACGTGACCGAACCGCACGCCGTCGTCTGGTACCGGCGTGAGTTCGATGCCCCGCCGATCCCGCACGGGCACCGCCTGATCCTGCACTTCGCCGCGGTCGACTACGCGGCATCGGTGTGGATCAACGGAAATCCCGTCGGCGGCCACCAAGGTGGGCAAACACCGTTCTCCTTCGACATCACTCAGGCGTTGCGGGCGGACGGTCCGCAGGTCGTCGTCCTGCGGGCGGAGGACCGGCCGGACGAAGGCACTCAGCCCAGGGGCAAGCAGGACTGGCATCCCGAACCGCACGACATCTGGTACCACCGCACCACCGGAATCTGGCAGCCGGTGTGGGCGGAAGTCGTGCCCGATCTGCATGTGCGTGATCTGCACTGGACGCCGGACATCAGCCGGGCATCCGTCGTCTGCGAGGGCGAGCTCTCCGTGGCACCCGCGGAGGCCGTCACGATCCGCGTGGCGTTGCGGCTCGGCGACGAAATCCTGGCCGAACAGTCCGTGCGGGTCGACCGGCGGCGGTTCCGGTTCGACGTCGCCGTACCCGCGCTGCGGCACGGACAGGACCGGCACCGGCTGCTGTGGTCTCCGGAGAATCCCGTGCTGGTGGACGCCGCGGTCGAACTGCACGGCGCCGAAGCGCCCACCGATACGGTGTCGAGCTATCTCGGCCTGCGTGATGTCGGTGTTGCCGATGGCCGTTTCCTCCTCAATCACCTCCCGTACTTCCCGCGGATGGTTCTGGAACAGGGTTACTGGCCACAGTCGCACCTCGCCGCGCCGGACGCGGTCGCGGTGCGCCGGGAGGTCGAGCTCGTCAAGGAGCTCGGCTTCACCGGTGTCCGGGTGCACCAGAAGGCCGAGGACCCCCGGTTCCTCTACTGGTGCGACCGCCTCGGTTTGCTGGTCTGGGGTGAGACCGCGAACGCCTACGAGTTCGCTCCGGAAGCCGTTGAGCGGCTGACCCGGGAATGGCTGGAGATCCTGCGCCGGGACCGCAGCCATCCCTGCATCGTCACCTGGGTACCGGTCAACGAGAGCTGGGGCGTCCCGGACATCGCCGTGGACCGGGCCCAGGCCCACTTCGCGCGTTCCCTCTACCACCTCACCAAGAGCGTCGATCCGAGCCGGCCGGTGATCGGCAACGACGGCTGGGAGACCCCGGAGGCCGACATCGTCGGCGTGCACGACTACGCCCCCGCCGGCACCTCACTGTCCACTCGCTACGGTGATCCCGACGCCGTGCACGACACCGTGACCAACGGACGTCCCGGTGGTCGTCGCCTCCTGCTCGACGCCGCCGCACCCGGCCGCCCGGTCATGCTGACCGAGTTCGGCGGCCTGTCCTTCGTTCCCGCCGAGGATGAGAAGTGGTTCGGCTACTCCACCGTGACGGATGACGAAGACCTGGTCGCCCGCCTGGAGCAGCTCGTCACCACCGTTCTCGCCTCACCCGCGATCGCCGGCTTCTGCTACACCCAGCTGACCGACACCGAGCAGGAACGCAACGGCCTGCTCACCGCGGACCGAACGCCGAAGGTCGACCCGGCCCGTATCCGTGCGATCCTCACCCGCCCCGCGGCGGCCGTCCCACCCGAGGAGCTCAACCCCTTCCGCGAGCGCACCTGACCAGCGAGGCGACCACGTCAGCGGTTGACGCGGGGCCGGTCATCTCCCAGCCGCCGTCACCGGTTCACAGCACGCCGTGTCCGGGCCGCCAGATCGACAGTCGACACGGAGTAGGCGCCGGTGAGGGCGTTGTCCGAGGTTGCGTGCTGCGGCTTCGGGGCAGTGGTCGCCTGTCCCTCGCAACCGGAAGGGACCCGCTTTCCCGTCGGTGCCGACCCACGCTTCCGCGGCCAGTTCCTCGAAAGTGCCCTGCACGCCTGCACCTTCGCAGGCAGCGACGTCAGGACGACCACCGCCGACCAGCCGGCGAGAATCGACAACGAGCTGCTCCAACACGGGTGAGGATCCGCGGGCGCGACGTGTGCCCGCGCCGCGCCCGCGGACGGGAACCGCGGATGCGGATCCCGGACCGGTCGCCGCTCGGACTCACGTCCCCAGGAGCGAGCGGACAACTGGTCCCGTCTGCGGCAATCCGGGCTAGTGGTCCCAGATCTGGATGGCGCGCACCACGAACGGCGCCTGCGGAACGAACGTCCCGTGGCCCGGGTACGTGCTGAAGTCGCCCTCGGTGGAGCAGTCCTGGCCTTGGTACACGGTCACTTCGCGGTCCAGCCGGTTGACGAAGGACCGCGTGGCCCCGCCGAGCGGGATGCACTCGCCGGGATTGGCCGTGCGGAGGTCGAGGAACTGCACCGTACCGCCGTAGAGCCCGCCGGACCACGCGCAGAATTCGCCCTGCTCGCAGCCGTTGGGAACGGCCGGAGCAGTTTCCGCTTCGGCGATTCCTCCGGTGGTCAGCAATCCGATCGCGGCCAGAACGAGCGCCTTCGGCAGGTACGCGCGAACTATCCCGAACATTTGTCATCTCCCCTGTGAGTGGCGTGTGGTGGCCGCACTTGGCTGTTCCGGGTTCCACAGTGGCGTGTCCCGGCGATCTTGTCAGCGGGCATTTCTACTTCTGTGGATAAGTAGTTCCCGTTAACTCGATCGGGGACCCGGGGACGCACTTGTCCACAGGTCCGGAAACCGGTTCTTGCCGAAGGGAGGATTTCTCTGCTATTTGGCGGGCCCGGTGGAACCGCGCACCACCAGCTCGACGTCCAATGTGGTCGCCCCCGGCGGCCGATGACCGGCGAGCAGGCGCAGGGCCAGCTCCCCGGCCAGTTGCCCCTTGCGCACCAGGTCCTGCCGCACGGTCGTCAGCGGCGGATCCGACCACGCGGCCGGCGGGGTGTCGTCGAACCCGACGACGGACAGGTCCCGGGGCACCCGCAGGCCGCGTTGCCGCGCGACGGCGAGCGCGGCGAGCGCCAGTTCGTCGGACATGCACAGCATCGCGGTCGGCTCGTCGTCGAGCAGACGGGCCGCGCCGGGCATCGCCGCGTCGCGGGACACCCCGGACACCTCCCAGATCGGCACCGCGTCCGGGGCGATGCCGGCCGCCTCCAGTGCCTCCAGGTAGCCGGCGAGCCGCTCCCGGTTGTCCCGGAACCGGCTCCGCGCGGCCTCGGCGGCCGTCAGGGGCCCGCCCCGGGGTTCGGACAGGCACTGCGCGGACAGGATCGCGAACCGCCGGTGTCCCAGTTCCAGCAGGTGCCGGGCCGCGACCGCCGCGCCGCCGCGATCGTCGGTCGACACCCGCGCCGCGCCGGGCACGATCGGCTGGTCGATCACCACCAGCGGCAGTCCGCGTTGCTTGACCGCTCGCAGCGCCGGTGCGTTGTCCGCCAGGGAGTAGGCCACCGCGAGATCCGCCTGGGCCGCGAGCACCCGGTCGGCCCGAGGCCCGCCGTCGTGCCCGCCGGGCAGGAGGAGGAGCGCGTGCCCTTCCGGGTCCACCCGGCTCGCCAGCGCGTCGAGGGTGATCGACAGCGCCGGATCGGAGAAGGCCGCCGACAACCCGGTGTCGAGCATGAACGCGATCGCCCCGGTGCGCTGGGTCGCCAGGCTCCGCGCGATCGGGTCGGGGCCCGCGTAGCCGAGCCGTTTCGCGACCCGCAGCACCTCGTTGCGCAGGTCGGCGGAGAGTTGGTCGGGACGGTTGTACGCGTTGGACACGGTCGCCCGCGAGACACCCGCGGCGGTGGCGACGTCGTCCAGCGTCGGGCGCCGCCGACGGGTACCGGTCATGCGCGGGAGTGTAGACGGACCAGAAACCCGGTTGACGTTCTGAAGCGCTTAAGTCATTGTGGGAGAGGTGATCGGGATCAGTGACCGGGCGTCGGTGTTCGTGGTGTTCGCGCTCAACGGCGCGGTCTACGGATCGTGGGCGCCGCGGGTGCCCGCGCTCGCGGACCAGGCCGGGGCCGGTCCCGGCACGCTGGGGCTGGCGCTGCTGGGCGGCACCGCCGGGCTGCTGCTGGCGGCTCCGTTGTCGGGGCGCTGGACGGAGCGGTTCGGGGCACGCCGCGTGATGGTCGTCTCGACGCTGCTGAGCTGCGCCGTGCTGGCGGTGACCGGGCTCGTCGGGTCGGTCGCGTCGCTCGCGATCGCCCTGTTCGGGCTCGGCTTCGCGAGCGGCGCGCTGGACGTGGCGATGAACGTCGGCGGGGTCAGCGTGGAGCGGCGCCGCGGCACGGTGATCATGCCGGTGTTCCACGCGGGATTCAGCTTCGGCGGCCTGGTCGCGTCGGCCGCCGCGGGGCTCGCCGCGGCCCGCCACTGGCCAACCGACCGGCACTTCCTCCTGGCCGCGGCCGTGGCCGCGCTCGTGCTGGTCCTCGTCCACCGCGGTCTGCCGCGATCGGCGCCCCGCGCGGAGCGGCCGGTGCGCCGGGCCCGCAGGGCCCCGGCCCGCCGCCCGGTGCTGTGGTTGCTGGCCGCGGTGCCGCTGTGTTCCGCCGTCGCGGAGGGGGCCAGCTCGGACTGGTCGGCGCTGCTGCTGGTGACCGAGCACGGCGCGGGGCAGGGTGCGGCCGCGCTGGCCTTCACCGCGTTCTCCCTCGCCATGGCGGTGACCCGTCTGGGCAGCGCCTGGATGCAGCGCCGCTTCGGCGCCACCCGCACCCTCGTGGCCGGCGCCGTCGTGGCCGGAGCGGGGTTGCTGACCTCGGCGGTCGTGCCGGCCGCGGGTCCGGCCTTCGCCGGATTCGTCCTGGCCGGCACGGGACTCGCCGCGGCGTTCCCGGTCGCGCTGAGCCTCGCCGGTTCGGCCGGTGAGCGGGCCGACGGCAGTGGCGGGGAACGCGAGATCGCGTTCGTCACCACCGTCGCCTACACCGGCTTCGTGGCCGGCCCGCCGCTGATCGGCGGAATCGCTCAGGTGACCTCGTTGTCCGCTTCGTTTGTGCTGGTCGCGGTTCTGGCGGCGTTGATCGCCCCGGCCGCGGTGGGGGCGAGTCGCGCACGTCACCGTGAACGGGCGGCTGCCGAGCTGCCCGTCTGAGGCGGGCCTACCCTCGACACGTGCCCTCCGAAGTTTCCGAGCCCGCGACCCCCCGCCGGGCGAGTGTTCTCCCGCTGCTGCTGGTGTGCGGGTTGCTGGCGGCGGTGGTGGCCGTCGCGTTGCTCGCGTTGTCGGGCGGCGCCACCTATCAGATCGTGGGCCTGCCCGACCCCGGCCTCGTGACGCAGTACGGCGTCGGTGTGGTGCGGGTGCTCGCCGACGCCGCCTCGGTGGTGTGCGTGGGTTCGCTGCTGCTGGCGACGTTCCTGGTGCCGCCGCAGAAGTCCGGAGTCCTGGACCGGGACGGGTACGCCGCCCTGCGCACCGCGGGGACCGCGGCGTGGGTGTGGTTCTTCGCGGCGCTCGCCTCGGTCCTGTTCACCGCGGCGGACGCGGCGGGCAAGCCGGTCACCGAGCTGTTCTCGCCGCAGGTCCTGCTCGACCTCGTCGACGCGATCGAACAGCCCAAGGCCTGGCTGTGGACCGCGGGCATCGCGCTGCTGCTGGTGCTCGGCTGCCGCCTCGCACTGTCCTGGGGATGGACCGCGGTGCTCTTCGGGGTGTCCCTCGCCGGGCTCGTCCCGGTCGCGGTGACCGGGCACTCCGCGAGCGGTGGCTCCCACGACCTCGCCACGAACAGCCTGCTCTACCACCTGGTGGCCGCGTCGCTGTGGGTCGGCGGCCTGGTCGCGCTGCTCGCCCTCGGCTGGCGGCGCGGCGACCACCTGGCGCTCGCCGCGCGCCGGTTTTCCTGGCTCGCCCTGGTGTGCTGGATCGTGATGGCGGTGTCCGGCGTGATCAACGCGCTGGTCCGGCTGCCGCTGACCGACCTGTTCACCACCGGGTACGGCCTGCTCGTCGTGGCCAAGATCGTAGCCTTGCTCGTGCTCGGGGTGTTCGGCCAGCAACAACGTTCCCGCGGTGTGCGCGCGGTGGTCGAGGGCCAGGGCGGCGGGCAGCTGCTGCGCCTGGCCGCGGTCGAGGTGCTGATCATGTTCGTCACCATCGGCATCGCCACCGCGCTGGGCCGCACCCCGCCGCCGCAGGAAGCCGTGCAGCCCTCGACGACGGAACTGCTCATCGGCTACAACCTGCCCGGCCCGCCCACCGTGCTGCGGCTGCTGTTCGACTGGCGGTTCGACCTGGTCTTCGGCACCGCGGCGATCGTGCTGGCGGTGTCCTACCTGGCAGGTGTGCGGCGGCTGCGGCGCAAGGGGATCGCATGGCCCGCGGGCCGGACGGCGGCGTGGCTCGGCGGGTGCTTCGTGTTGCTGATCGCCACGTCGTCCGGCATCGGGCGCTACTCGCCGGCGATGTTCAGCGTGCACATGGGCAGTCACATGCTCCTGTCGATGGTCGCGCCGGTGCTGTTCGTGCTGGGCGGGCCGGTGACCCTCGCGCTGCGGGCGCTGCCCGTGGCCGGCCGGGACGCCCCGCCGGGTCCGCGCGAATGGCTGCTCGCCGCAGTGCATTCGCCGATTTCGCGCGTGCTCACCCATCCGGTCGTCGCGCTGGTCCTGTTCGTCGGCTCGTTCTACGTTCTGTACTTCTCCGGCCTGTTCGGCGCGGCACTGAATTTCCACTGGGCGCACCTGTTGATGAACGCCCACTTCCTCCTCACCGGGTACGTCTTCTACTGGCCGGTGATCGGGGTGGACCAGGCGCCGCGGCGGCTGCCGCACCTCGGACGGCTCGGCATGATGTTCGCAGCCATGCCGTTCCACGCCTTCTTCGGCGTGATCCTGATGTCGAAGCAGACCGTCATCGGCGACAACTTCTACCGGGCGCTGCACCTGCCGTGGGTGTCCGATCTGCTGGCCGACCAGCGGCTGGGCGGCGGGATCGCGTGGGCGTCGGGCGAGGTGCCGGCGCTGCTGGTGCTGATCGCGCTGCTCCTGCAGTGGGCACGGGCCGACGCGCGGGAGGCGAAGCGGAAGGACCGCCGGGAGGAGGCCAGCGGGGAGCAGGAGCTGGCGGCCTACAACGCGATGCTCAAGCAGATGGCGGACCAGGGCAAGCCGCGCCCCTAGCACGACGCTGCGACAGTTTCGCCGACATCGCCGGTTTTCCCGGCGAGTTGTCCACACCGCTCGAAATCATCCACAGATTTCCGCCGATTTCGCGCACCCCCTTCCGATCGCGTGTTTCCCGGGCACCCTGGTGACGGGCCGGGAACGACGAGGAAGGGAGCACGGCGATGGCGATCGGGGAGATGATGGTGACCCTGGTGGGCACGATGACCAGCGACGTCACGGTCAAGCGGGTGGGACAGGACGGGCACGACCTGGCGATCTTCCGGGCGCGCAGCGACGAGCGCCGGTTCGACCGGCACAAACAGGAATGGGTGCCGGGCAGGCGGTTCTCGGTGCGGGTCGTCTGCCGGCGGGGCCTGGCGTCTTCCGTGGCGAGCGCGTTGCGCCGCGGCGATCCGGTGGTGGTCCACGGCCGGCTGCACGGCGGCGATCCGGAGACCGGCGGGCCTGGTGCTCAACTCGAACTCGAGGCTTTCGCGATCGGGCCCAATCTCGCCCACTGCGATGTCTCACCGCGGCGGCCGCCGCGGCCCGAACCCGCCGTGTCGTCGGGGATCCCGTCGTGGGACCCTTCCGGCGCCACCGTCGAAGCCCTGCAGAACGGGTCGGTACGTGCGCCCCGGCCGTCTCTCGCCGCGCCGGGCGGAGGCCAGGGTCCGTGACCGACTCCTGTGCTTGACGGTGACGGGGGGTTGACTCTGCGTCGCGGGACGGTGACCGGCGTTCGGCCGCGGCTGACCCGGCTCTACGATCGTGGGTATGGCCGAGTTCATCTACACCATGAAAAAGGTGCGCAAGACCGTCGGGGACAAGGTCATCCTCGACGATGTCAGCACCGCGTTCTACCCGGGCGCCAAGATCGGCGTCGTGGGTCCGAACGGTGCCGGCAAGTCCACCGTGCTGAAGATCATGGCGGGACTCGATCAGCCGAGCAACGGGGAGGCATTCCTCCAGCCCGGCGCGACCGTCGGGATCCTCCAGCAGGAGCCGCCGCTCAACGAGGACAAGACGGTGCGCGGCAATGTCGAGGAGGGGCTCGGCGAGATCAAGGTGAAGCTCGACCGCTTCAACGAGATCGCCGAGCTGCTGGCCACCGACTACAGCGACGAGCTGATGGAGGAGATGGGCCGGCTCCAGGAGGATCTCGACCACGCCGACGCGTGGGAGCTGGACTCCCAGCTCGAGCAAGCGATGGACGCGTTGCGGTGCCCGCCGCCGGACGAGCCGGTGACGCACCTGTCCGGTGGTGAGCGCCGCCGGGTGGCGCTGTGCAAGCTGCTGCTGTCCAAGCCGGATCTGCTGCTGCTCGACGAGCCCACCAACCACCTGGACGCGGAGAGCGTGCTGTGGCTGGAGCAGTTCCTGGCCACCTACCCCGGCGCCGTCCTCGCGGTCACCCACGACCGGTACTTCCTGGACAACGTCGCGCAGTGGATCATGGAGCTCGACCGCGGCCGGGTCGTCGGCTACGAGGGCAACTACTCCACGTACCTGGAGAAGAAGCGGGAACGCCTCGAGGTCCAGGGCAAGAAGGACGCCAAGCTCGCCAAGCGGCTGAAGAACGAGCTGGACTGGGTGCGGTCGAACGCCAAGGCGCGCCAGACCAAGTCGCGGGCCCGTCTCGACCGCTACGAGGAGATGGCCGCGGAGGCCGAGCGCACCCGCAAGCTGGACTTCGAGGAGATCCAGATCCCGCCGGGGCCCCGGCTGGGCAGTGTGGTCGTCGAGGTCTCGCACCTGAAGAAGGGCTTCGAGGATCGCGTCCTGATCGACGACCTGTCCTTCACGCTGCCGCGCAACGGCATCGTCGGTGTGATCGGGCCGAACGGTGTCGGCAAGACGACCCTGTTCAAGACGATCGTCGGGCTGGAGAAGCCGGACGACGGCGAGGTCAAGATCGGCGAGACGGTCAAGCTGTCCTATGTGGACCAGAACCGTGCGGGGATCGACCCGGCCAAGACGGTGTGGGAGGTGGTGTCCGACGGGCTCGACTACATCAACGTCGGGCAGACCGAAATGCCGTCGCGGGCGTACGTCAGCGCATTCGGGTTCAAGGGCCCGGACCAGCAGAAGCCCTCGGGTGTGCTCTCCGGTGGCGAGCGCAACCGGCTGAACCTGGCCCTGACCCTCAAGCAGGGCGGGAACCTGATCCTGCTGGACGAGCCGACGAACGACCTGGACGTGGAGACCCTGGGCTCGCTGGAGAACGCGCTGGAGCAGTTCCCCGGCTGTGCCGTGGTCATCTCGCACGACCGGTGGTTCCTCGACCGCGTCGCGACGCACATCCTCGCGTGGGAGGGCACCGACGAGAACCCGGCGAAGTGGTTCTGGTTCGAGGGCAACTTCGAAGGCTACGAGAAGAACAAGGTGGAGCGCCTGGGCCCGGACGCGGCCCGGCCGCACCGGGTGACGCACCGCAAGCTGACCCGCGACTGAGCGGGTGAGCCCCGTGCTAGCACGCTCGAGCCGACACGGAAGCGGAGTCCTCTTGGCAGCCACCCACCACAGCCGGCCGCGCCTCCAGGGCGGTGGCCGGAGCACGGAGATCGCGGCGGTCGAGCACCTGCTCGACCAGGCCGCCGACTTCGAGGTGCGTGCGCCCGAACTGGCGCTCGTGCTCGGTGAGCGCGCCGCGGCTCTGGCCGAGACGGCCGGGACGGAGGAGCTGTGGGTCCGGGGTGAGGGGCTCGCGGTGTCCGCCCGGGTGCGGCTCGGTCTCCGGGCGCCGACGGTGGGCCGGGCCGTGGCCGCTCTGCGTGCCGCGGAGGAGACGGGGCAGACCACCCTGGCCGCGCAGCTGCGGACCGATCTCGCGATCTGTGCCCGCAGCGTCGGCGCGCCGTTGACGGGTCTCGCCGCGTTGCGACCGGTGCTGGACGCGCCAGGTTTCGGCGGTGTCCGCAAGGCTGCGGCGTTGAGCCAGCTGGTCGGGTGCCTGTCGCAGTTCGGGCGCAAACCCGAACTGGACCGGACGCTGGCGGAGGCCGACCGGTTGTGTGGCGTCGACGAAGACCTGGACGGCGACGGCCGCCTGCTGGCGCGCTCGCTGCTGCGGGTTGCCGTGGCGGCGCACCGCCGTCGGCACGGGGACGTCATCGGTGCCGCCGACGCGGCGCGGACCGGGCTCGGTTTCCTCGATCAGCTCGAGGATGCGCAGCACGACGGTGGCGTGGTGCGGATCCGGTTGGTGTTGCAGCTCGTGTGCGCGCTGCTGGATCGCGGTGACGGGGCGAACGCGCTGGAGATCGCGCAGCCGTTGCTCGACGAGCCGGCGCGGGCGGCGTCCGTCGCTCCGGCGGGGTGGCTGCGGATGGCGGTCGCCACCCGCGTGCTGCTGCCCGCGGGGAGTGTGGAGGCAGCCGCCCGGATGCTGCGCGACGCCGTGCACGCCACCGAGCGGCACGAGCTGTATGCGCTGACGGCGCGGCTGTGGACGGAGCTGGCGCACGTGGAGGAGCGGCTGGGCCGCTACGCCGAGGCGATCGAGTGCCTCCAGCTGTCACGGGCCGCCGAGCACGTGCACGCGCGGGCCCGGCGTCAAGCGGTGGGGCTGCTGGCGGGCGAGTTCGGTGGCGGCGGGCACGCCGAGGTCGACCTGGACCACGTGCTGGGTTCGGCGTCCGCGAGTGCGACGGCTTCGGTCTCGGTCGCGCCGCTCTCCGTGCCCGAGCCGAAGGTTGTGGCGGGCCGGGAACCGGGTGCCGAGGAAGCAGCGGCGTCCGGGCCACGGGAGACGGTGGAGGCCGCGACGGGCGGACGGTCCCGGTGGGCCCTCGCACCCGAACCCGCTGCCGAGCGCGCGGAGCCATCGACGGGGGCCGTTCGCCCGGCGCGCCCGGCCGAGAGCGCGGTGCTCGAGCAGACCCGGCGGATGGACGTACCCGGGGCACCGCGCGCGGGCGAGGCGCGGCGTCACCGGTCCGACGTCGCCGCCGAGGTCCTCCGGCCCGGGATACCGGCCGCGCGGGCTGAGGACGCGAGCGAGGCAGCCGGCCGAGCCGCGGAAGCCGTGGCTTCGATGCCGGGCGGTCGCCGTCGAGCGGACGAGCGGGAGCGATCCGCGGAATCGGTTGCCGCTGCTTCGGCCGACGCGGATCCCGGGTCCGACACACGGGTGCCCCGGAAGACCCGGCACGATGCGGAGCACGGGTCCGTCGCGGCGCGGAGTGTGCTGGATCGGCTCGGTGTGAGCGCCGGCGCCGGCGCGGGCGGGGGCCGCCGCCGGGCAGCCGGTTCCGGGGATCCGGAGCGGCCGGAATCCGGTGGACGCCGCCGGGCCGAGGACGACGGCCAGGAAACCGTGGCGCCCACCGAAAGCGGCCGGTCCACTGGCCACGATGCGCCGGGCCGTGGTCTGACCGCCTCGGCGAGCGACGAGACCACCCGGCGGGACGGGCCGCGCGCGGCGTTCGCGGTGCGCGAGGAGGCGTCGTCCGGGCCTGCCGGGCACGATGAGGCCGACTCCGTCTCTGCCCCACGGCAAGCAGTCGGTGGCGAGTCGAGCCGGCTCGGTGCCGAGGCGCATCCGGGTTCCGAGGGGCGTGCCGCGACGGCCGCCGAGGACCGCGCGGAGCCGCGCCGGCACCTCGCCGCCGCGGAGGCGAACCGGGAACCGGCGGGACGCGTCGAATCCATTCTGGACTTCCTCGGGCGCGGACAGACAGCGCGGGACTCCGCTGACGCCGAGTCCGGTGGTACGCGTGCCTCGCACGGGCGGGGCAGCCGCCCGGGTGTCGAGTCCTGGCTGAGCGCGGACGCCGAGCCGGTCAGCCGGGCCGAGGTGTCTCCGCTGCGCAAGGACGAGCCCGAGGGGAAGACCCGCGGCACGACCGAGCCCCCGCCGAGCATGCCCGCCATCGACAACTGGTTGCCACGCCTGCGACTGCCACCGTCGCTGGCGCCCTGGGACGAGTCCGGGGATTCGGAGACAGGCACGACCACCGGCACGTCCGGAACTCCGTTCACGAGCGCACCCGTGCTCCGGGACGACGATCTCGGCGAGCCGTTCGGCCGCGAACTGTCCGGGGTGCCCGACGACGACCTGCCCGAGGACGCCGGCCTCGCCGACCTGCTGGCCCGCGCCCTCGCCGAACACCAGGCCGGCACGGCCAGTGCCGCGGCACTCGTGAAGCGACTCGGCAACCAATCGGTGTCCGAGCCGCGGCCCGTCAACGGGCACGGGCGGAACGGAGCGGAGCCCGGGAACGGCCGCCACCGCGGCGACCGCTGACGCACGCCGCCATCCGCTCGCGCTGCCGCGGGCGGACCGCGAAGCCACACCGGCACGGCGACGCGATCCCGGGCCGGGGCACGCGCCTGGGCTGGTGGACGCCGCGCTTGGTTCTGCCCGGTTGCCGCGGGGCGTACCACCGCACCGGTGGGCTGCGCGCGACGCGGAATCGGCGTGGCCGTGGGCTCTGCCAAGCGGGAGCCGAGGGTCCGGACGTGTTCGCGTCGGCCGCGCTGCTGGAGCGCGAAACCGTCGGGACGGCCCGTTGTGGCTCTGGCCACATCTCGGCCGCGCCGTGGACGCGCGCGGCCCGGTGGGCATGCCCATGAGTGGTCGTGCGGGGCCAAGTGCCACAGGTGGCGCGGTCGCGAGCCGCTGGGCGCTGAGCAGCCGGCGGCGCGCTGCGGGAGCCGAGCGGCAGCCGACCCGGTACGGGCACCGCACGAGCACGCGCCACCCGCGCCCCGATTGTGCATCGATTCAACGATCCGATGGTCCGACGTGAGCACGATTTACGAGCTGGTTATGGTGGTGTTCGTTCAGCGTCACGCGCGCGATCAGACTCGGTGGAGAGTTGCCTGAGATGAGCTCGTCAAGAGTGTCCGTCCGCCCCGGAACCACGTCCGGAACAGCCCCCGACAACCGCCAGCGACCCGCCAGCCCGGAGCAGATCCGGGACGAGCTGATCGAAGCCGCGGCCCGGCACGCGCCGGACATCGCAGACCTCATCCACCTCTACTACCGCCACATCCCCGCCGACGAGATCCTGGGCGACGACCCGGTCGACCTCGTCGGCGCGGTGCGTTCGCACCAGGAGTTCGCCCGCAACCGCATGCCGGGACGGCCCGCGGTGCGCCTGCTCAACCCCACGACCGCCGAGGACGGCTGGACCCGCGACGCCACCGTGGTGCAGATCGTCACCGACGACATGCCCTACCTGGTCGACTCGATCACCGCCAAGCTCGCCCGCGACGGCGTCCAGGTGCAGCGTCTCGTGCACCCCATCGTCGCCGTCACGCGGGACATCACCGGGGAGCTGATCAAGGTCCACCCGGCGGCCGACGTGGCGGACCCGCCGGACGGGGCGATGCTCGAGTCCTGGATGTACGTCGAGATCGACCTGATCACCGACCTCAACCGCGCTCGCGAGCTGGACACCCACCTCGCGTCCGTGCTCGGCGACGTCCGCGAGGTCGTCGAGGACACCGACAAGATGATCCAGGCCGCGGAGGGCCTCGCCGCCGAGCTCGACGCCACGCCGCCGCCCTTGCCCGCCGATGAGGTGGGCGAGGGTGCCGCCCTGCTGCGGTGGCTCGCCCGCGGCCACTTCATGTTCCTCGGCTACCGCCGCTACGAACTGGTCGAGGACCCCGACCCGGGCACCGACGAGCCCGCCCTGCGTGCCGTCCTCGCCTCCGGCCTCGGCGTCCTCCGGCAGGACAGCCTCGCCGCGCGCAGCCTGACCGCCGGCCCGGACAGCGCCGCCACCGCCCTCGCGCCGCACCTGCTCGTCCTCACCCAGGCCAGCGCGCCCTCCACGGTGAACCGTCCGGTCTACCCGTACTACGTGGGTGTGAAGACCTTCGACGACCGCGGCAACGTCAGCGGCGAGCACCGGTTCCTCGGCATGTTCACCACTTCCGCGCTGCACGAGGACGTCCTGGACGTGCCCGTGGTGGCCCGCAAGGTGCGTGAGGTCATCCACCGCGCCGGCTTCCCGATGGAGTCCTACTCCGGCCAGCGCATGCTGGAGGTTCTGCAGAACTGGCCGCGTGCGGACCTGTTCTCCGCCGACCTCGACTCGCTCTACTCGACCGCGGTCGGCGCGATCACGCTGTCCGACCGCCGTCGGCTGCGGCTGTTCCTGCGCCGGGACACCTTCGGCCGCTTCTACTCGTGCCTGGTGTTCCTCCCGCGCGACCGCTACACCACCCGCTCCCGCCTGGCGATGCAGGAGGTCCTGCTCGCCGAGCTCGAGGGCACCCATCTCGAGTACGGGACGCGGGTCGGCGAGACGGCGCTCGCGCAGGTGCACTTCATCGTGCACACCGACCCGTCCAGCCGCGTCGAGCCGGACGTGCTGCGCATCCAGGAGCGTCTCAACGCCGCGGTGCGCAACTGGGACGACCTGATGGTCGAGGCGATCCTCGCGGAACGGCGTGAGCGGGCCGGCGAGGCCGGCCGCACCACCGCCACCCTGGGCGAGGAGTCGGCCACCGAGCTGGGCCAGCGCTACTCCGGCATCTTCCCGGAGGCGTACAAGGAGGACTTCACCGCGGTCGAGGCGCTGGCGGACCTGCGCAAGCTGGAGAGCCTGTCCGGCCCGGACGACCTGGCGATGTCGTTCTACACACCGGAGGGCGCCGAGCCGGGGGAGCGGCGGTTCAAGCTCTACCTGCTCGGTGAGGGCGTCACGCTGTCGGCCGTGCTGCCCGTGTTGCAGCGGATGGGCCTGGAGGTCGTCGACGAGCGGCCCTACGAGCTGCGCCGCTGGGACGGCACCCGATCCTGGGTGTACGACTTCGGCTTGCGGATCGGCCTGACCGACCTCGGTGACGCCGAGCACGACCTGCGGGAACGGTTCCAGGACGCGTTCGCCGCCGCCTGGCGGGGTGACTGCGAGGTCGACGACTTCAACGCGCTCGTGCTGCGCGCCGGGCTGACCTGGCGTCAGGCGGCGGTGCTGCGGGCCTACTCGCGGTACCTGCGCCAGGCCGGCACGCCGTACTCGCAGGAGTACATCCAGCGCGCCGTCCTCGCCCACACCGATATCGCCACCGAGCTGGTGCGGCTGTTCGAGCACCGGTTCGACCTGGCCACCGACCCGGCCGCGGACTCGCAGACCGACGCGCTCGTCGACGAGATCTCGACGATGATCGACGGCGTCACCAGCCTGGACGAGGACCGCATCCTGCGGCGCCTGCTGTCGGTCATCTGCGCGACGCTGCGCACCAACTACCGGGTCACCGACGCCGACGGTCGTCCCCGCCCGTACCTCGCGCTCAAGCTGGACCCGCAGCGCGTGCCGGACCTGCCCGAGCCGCGGCCGCGGTTCGAGATCTTCGTGTACTCGCCGCGCGTGGAGGGCGTGCACCTGCGCTTCGGTTCGGTCGCCCGTGGTGGGCTGCGCTGGTCGGACCGCCGGGAGGACTTCCGCACCGAGATCCTGGGCCTGGTCAAGGCGCAGGCGGTGAAGAACGCGGTCATCGTGCCGGTCGGCGCGAAGGGCGGGTTCGTGGTGAAGCGGCCGCCGGTGCCCACCGGCGACCCGGGGGTGGACCGGGACGCGCACCTGGCCGAGGGCATCGCCTGCTACCGCATGTTCATCTCCGGGCTCCTCGACCTCACCGACAACCTCGTCGAGGGCCGTACGGTGCCGGCGCAGGATGTGGTCCGGTACGACGGTGACGACAACTACCTGGTGGTCGCCGCGGACAAGGGCACCGCGACGTTCTCCGACATCGCCAACGAGGTGTCCGCGAACTACGGCTTCTGGCTGGGCGACGCATTCGCCTCGGGCGGTTCGATCGGCTACGACCACAAGGCGATGGGCATCACCGCGCGTGGTGCGTGGGAGAGCGTGAAGCGGCACTTCCGCGAGCTGGGTGTGGACACCCAGAGCCAGGACTTCACGGTCGTCGGCATCGGTGACATGGCGGGTGACGTGTTCGGCAACGGCATGCTGCTGTCCGAGCACATCCGGCTGGTGGCCGCCTTCAACCACCTGCACATCTTCCTCGACCCGAACCCGGATGCGGCGTCGTCGTTCCGGGAGCGCAAGCGGCTGTTCGAGCTGCCGCGCTCGTCGTGGGAGGACTACGACCGTTCCCTCATCAGCGAGGGCGGCGGGGTGTTCTCCCGCAGTGCCAAGACGATCCCGGTGTCCCCGCAGGTGCGTCAGGCACTCGGCCTGGCCGACGACGTCACGCAGCTCGCGCCGGCCGACCTGATCCGCGCGATCCTGCTCGCGCCGGTGGATCTGCTGTGGAACGGCGGCATCGGCACCTATGTCAAGGCCGAAACGGAAAGCCACGCCGACGCCGGCGACAAGGCCAACGATGCGGTGCGCGTGAACGGCAACGAGCTGCGGGTCAAGGTGGTCGGCGAGGGCGGCAACCTGGGTCTGACCCAGCGGGGCCGCATCGAGTTCGCCCGTACCGGCGGCAAGATCAACACCGACGCGCTGGACAACTCGGCAGGGGTGGACTGCTCCGACCACGAGGTCAACATCAAGATCCTGCTCGACCACCTGGTGAGCAGCGGTGCGCTGGACCGCGAGCAGCGCAACGCCCTGTTGCACGAGATGACCGACGAGGTCGGCCGTCTGGTGCTGGCGGACAACTACCACCAGAACGCGGTGCTCGGCGTCAGCCGGGCGCACGCGGTGCCGATGCTTCCGGTGCACGCCCGGCTGGTGGCGAACCTGGAGAAGGCCGGGGCGCTGGACCGCAAGCTGGAGGCACTGCCCAGCAAGCAGCAGTTCCAGGCGCTGGAGAAGGCCGGTCAGGGCCTCACCTCGCCGGAGCTGGCGACGCTGCTGGCGCATGTGAAGCTGGAGCTGAAGGACGAGCTGCTGGCCAGCGACCTGCCGGACGCCGAGGTGTTCGCGCGGCGCCTGCCCGAGTACTTCCCGCAGCCGCTGCGGGAACGGTTCGGCGACCGCATCGGCGAGCACCCGCTGCGCCGCCAGATCATCACCACGCTGCTGGTCAACGAGGTGGTCGACGGCGCGGGCGTGTCCTACGCGTACCGGCTGGCCGAGGAGATGAACGCGACCGCCACCGACGCGGTGCGCGCGTACACGATCGTCACGCGCGTGTTCAACCTCAACGAGCTGTGGAACGACATCCACGCCCTGGACAACACGGTGCCCACCGAGGTCCAGGACGAGATGATGCTGGAGTCGCGGCGGCTGCTGGACCGCGCCGCGCGCTGGTTCCTCGCCAACCGCCCGCAACCGCTGGCCGTGGGCGCGGAGATCTCGCGGTTCGGGCCGGTCGTCGCCGCGCTGGCGCCGAAGGCGGACACGCTGCTGCGTGGCCGCGAGGCCGACGCGGTCCGCGCGCAGGCCGACCGGTACGCCGAGGCCGGGGTGCCGCGTGAGCTGGCGTTGCGGGTGGGCGTGCTGCTCGACGCCTACGGCCTGCTCGACGTCGTCGAGGTGGCCGAGCTGGCCGTCCGGGAGGCCGGGGTGGACGCGGAGAGCAGCCCCGAGGACGCGGCGCGGCTGTACTACGCGCTGTCCGCGCACCTGGACGTCGACCGGCTGCTCACGTCGATCAGTGCGCTGGAGCGGGGCAACCGCTGGCACGCGCTGGCGCGGCTGTCGCTGCGGGACGACGTGTACTCCTCGTTGCGGGCGATCACGCTGGACGCGTTGCGGCACAGCGATCCGGAGGACGACACCGACAGCAAGATCGCGCAGTGGGAGAAGACGAACGCGTCCCGGCTGGCCCGGGCGCGGGTCGCGCTCGACGAGATCAACCAGTCGGGCCGTCTCGACCTCGCGACGCTGTCCGTCGCCGCCCGCCAGCTGCGGAGCACGGTGCGGTAGGAATAACGGGGTGTACGTAGCGACGGTGCGGCCCCGCTGGTCGGACATGGACGTGTTCGGGCACGTCAACCACGCGAACATGGTGACGTTGCTCGAAGAAGCACGCGTGCCGTTGTTGTTCGACGAAGCGGGCCGCGCCGGGCTCGCGGAGTTCGCGAAGGGCATGGTCGTCGTCCGGCTGGCCGTGCACTACCGGGCCCCGATCGTGGTGGGCGGGCAGGAGATCCGGGTGGAGATCTCGCTGAAGGACCTGAAGTTCGCGTCGCTGACCCTGGACTACCGGGTGCACGACGGTCCGGATGCCGGGTCGCCGGTCGCGGTCACCGCCGAGACCGTCCTCGCGCCCTACGACGTCACCACCGGCCGGCCGCGCCGCCTGACCCCGGAGGAACGCGCGTTCCTGCGGACCCGGCTGACGGAGGCGGGCGCGTGACCGAGCTGCACATCCCCGACCGGGGCGACCGCGAGACGCTCGGGGCCTTCGTGGCCCGGGCGGTGCGGCTGGACGGCCAGGCCGCGGTGCGGTTGCGCAACCGCGGCACCGGTGTCGTCGGCATCGTCGAGGCCTGGGTGTCCACTCCGTTCGACTGCCTGGCGACGCGGGCCGTGCACGGCGAGGTCGAGCCGGGCGATTTAACGGTGTCGGGCAACGAGCTGCTGGCGGCCCTGACCGTCGCCGGCGGCGAGCGGATGGACCCGGGGCCGCCGCGGGACCTGTTGTGGCACGGGGAACTGCCGGCCGGTGCCGGGTGGCAGCTGGTCGACGAGCTGCCCATGACGGTGATCAGCGACCTCACCGAACGCGGGGTGGCGCTCGCCAGGGAGAACGCCGGTCCGCACGGCACGCCGCCGGCGTCGCTGATGGATCAGGCCGTGCTGACGGTCAGCGCCGGTGATCTCGAGGTCAAGGTCCAGATGCGCTGCCTGTTCGCGCTGTCCGGGATGGGGTTCTTCGACTCGGCCATCCCGGACGACGTCATCCGCGTGACGGCGACGAACTCGTGGATGCGCCTGGACGCCCGCTACGGCGCCGTGGTGCGGCGGCGGCACGCGTTGCTGCCGCTGCTGTTCTGACTTGCGCTGGAGCTGCTCCAGGTCATTAGGGTCGGTTCATGCGCTTCGCGTTCAAGACCTCACCGCAGAACACCGAGTGGCCGGACATGCTCGCCGTGTGGCGGGCGGCCGACGACATCGAGACCTTCGAGTCCGGCTGGACCTTCGACCACTTCTACCCGATCTTCTCCGATCCGACCGGGCCGTGCCTGGAGGGGTGGGTGACGCTGACCGCGCTCGCGCAGGCCACGCGGCGGCTGCGGCTCGGCACCCTGGTGAGCGGTATTCACTACCGGCACCCGGCGCTGCTGGCCAACATGGCCGCCACGCTCGACATCGTCTCCGGCGGGCGGCTGGAGATCGGCATCGGCGCGGGCTGGAACGAGGAGGAGTCCGGCGCCTACGGCATGGAGCTGGGCACCGTCAAGCAGCGCAGCGACCGGTTCGAGGAGGCGTGCGAGGTGCTCGTCGGCCTGCTGACGCAGGAGACGACCACCTTCCAGGGCGAGTACTACCAGCTCACCGAGGCGCGCAACGAGCCGAAGGGCATCCAGCGCCCGCACCCGCCGATCTGCATCGGCGGCAGTGGCGAGAAGCGGACCCTGCGCACCGCCGCCCGGTTCGCGCAGCACTGGAACTTCGTCGGCGGTACCGCGGCGGAGTTCGCCCGCAAGCGCGACGTGCTGCACGCCCACTGCGCGGACATCGGCCGTGACCCGAAGGAGATCACGCTGTCCAGCCACGTGCGGCTGGGCGCCGACCGCGACTACGCCAAGGTCGCGGACGAGGCCGCCGCGCTCGGCGAGCAGGGCCTGGACCTGGCGATCGTCTACCTGCCGCCGCCGCACACCCCCGAGGTGCTGGAGCCGCTGGCGAACGAGCTGGCGAAGCTGGGCTGACGCCGGAGCCCGTGCCCGTCCCGGACGGGCACGGGAACCCGGTCAGACCCAGGAGTTCATCATGCTGTGCGCGGCCATCTCGAGGTAGTTCCACAGCTGGGTCTCCAGCGGCTCCGGCAGCCCGGCCTCGTCGACGGCGACGCGCATCGCGCGCAGCCACGCGTCCCGCTCGATCGGCCCGATCTTGAACGGCGCGTGCCGCATCCGCAGGCGCGGGTGTCCGCGCTGGTCGGAGTAGGTGTGCGGGCCGCCCCAGTACTGCATCAGGAACAGCCGCAACCGGTCCTCGGCCGGCCCGAGGTCCTCCTCCGGGTACAGCGGCCGGAGCACCTCGTCCTGCGCCACCTCGGCGTAGAACCGGGCGACGATCTTGCGGAACGTCGGTTCGCCACCGACGGCGTCGTAGAAGGACTGGGGCTCACTCATACCGGTCACCCCCTCATTGTGCCGTGGCCGTGGCGGACAGGACGCCGGATTCCTCCAGCGCCGTGAGGCATGCCGCGCGCAACTGGCGCTGCACGGCCCACTGGCGGCCCGGCCGCACCTTGACCGTCAGCCGCAGCTCGATGGTCTCCGGCGTGACCTTTTCCACGCCGAGCACCTCCGGCTCCTCGAGCAGGTCGACCGCCAGGGACTCGGTGGCGGCGGCCGCGTGCGCGGCCTCGGTCAGCACGGCTGTGGCGCGTTCCACATCGGCGCTGTAGCTCAGCGGCACGTCGACCAGGGCGATCGCGTAGCCCTGGCTGGAGTTGCCGACCCGGGTGACCTCGCCGTTGCGGACGTACCACACGGTGCCCTTGACGTCCCGGATCGTGGTGATGCGCAGGCCCACGGACTCCACCGTGCCGGTGGCCGGCCCGATGTCCACGACGTCGCCGACGCCGTACTGGTCCTCCAGCATCATGAACATGCCGGAGAGGAAGTCCTTGACCAGGTTCTGCGCGCCGAAGGCCAGTGCGATTCCGACCACACCGGCCGAGGCGAGCAGCGGGCCGAGGTTGATGCCCAGCTCGCCGAGGATGTAGATGGCCGCGAGACCGAGCACGACGAACGAGGTCAGCGATTTCAGCACCGACCCGATCGTCTTGGCGCGCTGGCGGCGCCGTTCGGCCACGACCGGGCCGAGGATGTCGGGGGCGCGTTCGCGCAGGGGGCGCAGGATCGTGGGCAGCTTGCCGCCGTTGCTCCGCGGCATCGTGGTGATCCGGTCGATCAGCTTGTGCAGCGCGAACCGGATGAGGAGGGCGACCAGGAGAATCAGGATGATCGTCAGTGGCTTGGCGATCAGCCAGTTGGCGGAGGCCGCCAGCCACTCGTTGTGGGTGATCTGGAACACTTGATAGCACCAGGTACCGGTCTGGTTGATGCACTCGGGTGCTTGGTCGAGCAGCGGCGTCACGGGGTTCGGGGATCCCTTTCTGGCCGTTTTCGCCCGTCGTCACGCGGACGTCGAACGAATTTCACAGGACACGTCTTCTAACACAGGTGCGCATCGGGTGTGATCTGTGGTCGACTATGGCTGCACCGGTGGAGGTGGTCGAGTGCCAGACCGACAACCGATCCCCCTCGGCGCCCCCGACCAGACGGTGGGCGGGCAGGCGCCGGAGGTAGCCCTGTGCGCTCACCAGGGTCAGGGGCCGCCCGGCGGCGGTCCGCAGCCCAGTGGGCCACCCCCCCGAGGTGGCCGCGTGAGCCGACCCTCGGGTCAGCGTAGAGGGCGGGATCCGGCTGGTTCCGGCACCCCCGGGGCGTTCGCCATGGGCAGGCGGCGTGTGCTGCTGCTCAACGCCACGTTCGAACCGCTGACCGCGCTTCCGCTGCGGCGGGCCGTGGTGCTGGTCATGTGCGGGAAGGCGGAGGTCGTGCACGGCGATCCGGCCGGGCTGACGCTGCACGCGGCGACGTTGTCGCTGCCCGTGCCGTCGGTGATCCGGTTGTCCACCTTCGTGCGGGTGCCCTACCGGGCGCAGGTGCCGCTGACGCGGGCGGGGCTCATGCACCGGGACCGCTACCGGTGCGCCTACTGCGGCGGCCGGGCCGAGACGATCGACCACGTGCTGCCCCGAAGCCGGGGCGGCCCGCACAGCTGGCAGAACTGCGTCGCGTGCTGCGCGAAGTGCAATCACCGCAAGGCCGACCGGCTCCTCGAGGAGCTGGGCTGGCGGCTCCGGGTCGTGCCGACCGCGCCGCGCGGCCCGCACTGGCGGCTGCTGGTGCACTCGGGCGACGCGGATCCGTTGTGGCAGCCCTACCTGGGTGTGGCGGCCTGAGCCGGGACCCCGGTGCCCCGGCTGTCCTGGTGAGCCGGGGCTTTCCGACCTGGTGGGTCTCGGTGGTGGTCCGGGCCGTCAGGCGGCGGTGACGCGAGTACCGCTGGTGACCCGCGTACCCCGGGTAACGCGGGTGCCGCGGGTCACCCGGGTACCCGCGGTGACCCGGGTGCCACGGGTGACTCTGGTCCCTCGCGTGACGCGGGTGCCGGCGGTCACCCGGGTGCCGCGCGTGACCCTCGTCCCCCGGGTGACGCGCGTACCGGCGGTGACGCGAGTGCCGCGGGTCACACGCGTGCCCCGGGTGGTGCAGGCGCTGGACGTGTCGATCAGTGACTGAGCGTGCCCGTCGTTGGTCTGAGCGAGGGTACGAAGCAGATTCATGATGAGTCCTCCCGGGACCTGTGCGATTACTCATGGGGAAGGGGAGCGGGGCGCAAGGCCCGTACAGGTGAAAAAGCTACGAGGAACTGCCGTGGTGAACAAGGCGACAGCGCCGGGTACGGCCGGCTGTACGTTGAGTTGCAACCTTTCGTTGGACCGCTGTTCAGCCCATCGCGCCAACGCCGGCACGACGCTCGGCGGACGGCCGCCCGGCGGCGAGGAGCGGTCGTGACCGGCTGCGGCGCGTCCGGGCCGGCCGGGCTACCCTGCTGACGTGAACATCGGAGAGACGATCCTGATCTTCGCGCTGATCCCGGCCGCGATCTACGGGGTGATCGCCCTGCTCACCCTGCGGTCGAAGCTGACCGGCACGCCGCGCTACCGGCCCGGGCAGGCCTGGGAGTACCCGCCGATGTGGTGGAGCGGCAACCCGGACGGTATCGGGACGGTGCACGACACGCACTCCGGCGAACCGGTGGAGGACAGGGACGCGAGCGGGAACGCGAGCGTGACGGCGGCAGGAGGAGCCCGTGGCAGCTGGTGAGCTGACCCGACAGCGAGGTTCGGACGAGGAGCAGGAGGTCGGGGTCGCCATTACCGCGACCGGCCGCCGCTCCGTGGCGCGGATGTACGAGCCCGCTGCTCCATCCAGCCCATTCACCACCATCCAGCTGGCCCGTCTCGACGAGGCCCTGACGCTCGCGAGCCGCGAGACGGGCATCGACTTCAGCGTCTACCTCGGCGAACTCGGCTCCGAGAGCCGCGCCCGCGCCGAGGAGCTGCACTCGACGATCAAGCCCAGCTCCGCGGACGCGGTGCTGATCGCGGTGTCGCCGGGCGAGCGGGTCGTGGAGATCGTGACCGGTTCGGAGGCGGTGCGGCGCCTCCCGGACCGCGGCGCGAAGCTGGCCGTGATGAGCATGGTCGCCTCCTTCAAGGAGGGCGACCTCATCGGCGGACTGGTCTCCGGCCTGCGCATGCTGGCCGACCAGGCTGGTTCCCGGCGCTAGAAGCACGAAAAGAGGGGCGGTCGCGTGAGCGGCCGCCCCTCTTTTCTGCGCCTTTTTCTGCGCCGGGGCGCCGGCCGGGTTGCCGGCGCCCCGTCTTCCCGCTGGGCTCTGTCCTACCGGCCTTTTCCTACTGGCCCTTTTCCTACTGGGCCTCGTCGAACTCCCGGGCGGCCAGGGCGCGCACGATGCCGGCCCGGCCCTCGGACACGAGCCGCCGGAGGGCTGCGGGATGCTCGCCGGCCAGCCACTCGTCGGCGGCCTCGACGGTCGCGTGCTCGACCGCCCAGGCCGGGAACAAGCCGACCACCGTGGGCTGCGCCCGCTCGCTCGACCGGCGGGACCAGACCTCGTCGATCGCCGCGAAGTAGGTGCTCACGTAGTCGGTGAGCAGGTCCTTCTGCCCCGGGTGGGAGAAGCCGCCGATGATGGCGTTGCTCATCGCGTTCGGCAGGTCGTCGTCGTAGACCGCGCGCTGCCAGGCTTCCGCCTTCGCCTCGGCGGTGGGCCGCAGGGCGCGGGCGTGCTCGGCGTGGCGACGGCCCGTCGCCGTGTCGTCACGCGCCAGCTCCGCGTCGATCTCCGCGTCGGCTGCCCGGCCGTGCGCCACCAGCGCGTTCAGCAACCGCCACCGCAGGTCCGCGTCCACGACCAGGCCCTCCAGCGGGTTCGACCCGTCGAGCCAGCCGGCCAGCACGTCGAGCGTCGCCTCGTCGAGGACCGAACCGGTGAGCGAGTTGACGAACGCCAGCTGGTGGTCCGAGCCCGGCTCGGCGCCCCGGGCCAGCTCCAGCAGCGTGCTGGTGTACCGCGGCCAGCCCTGCGCCGCCGCCCACGACGGCTGCGCGTAGGAGTTCAAGGCGGTCTGCGCCTGCAGCAGCAGCCGCTGCACGACACCGACCTCGGTCTCCGCGTGGATGCCGTGCAGCACGATCTGCAGGAAGTCCCGCGCCTTCAGTTCGGCCTCGCGGGTCATCTCCCACGCCGCCGACCAGCACAGGGTGCGCGGCAGCGGCTCGGTGATGTCGGCGATCCGGTCGACCAGCGTGGTGAGCGAACCGGTGTCCAGGCGCATCGTGCAGTAGGTCAGGTCGTCGTCGTTGACCAGCACCAGTGTGCCTGCCGGCTGCCCGGTTAGCTCCGGCACCTCGGTGCGCTCGCCCTCGACGTCCAGCTCCACCCGCTGCTTGCGGACCAGCTTGCCGCCCTCGTCGTCGTACACGCCGACCGCGATGCGGTGTGTGCGCAGCTCACCGGCACCCGGTTTGGCCCCGGTCTGCAGCACGGCGAAGGAGGTGAACCGGCCCTCGTCATCGGTCTCGAACACCGGTCGCAGCGAGTTCAGGCCGGTGGTCTCCAGCCACTGCGCGCTCCAGCCGGACAGGTCGCGGCCGGAGGCCTCCTCCAGCGCGCTGAGCAGGTCGGCCAGTGTCGCGTTGCCCCACGCGTGCTTGCCGAAGTACACCCGCAGCCCGGCCAGGAAGTGCTCCAGCCCGACGTAGGCGACCAGCTGCTTGAGCACGCTGGCGCCCTTGGCGTAGGTGATGCCGTCGAAGTTCACCTCGACCGCCTGCAGGTCCACGATGTCGGCCGCGATCGGGTGCGTCGAGGGCAGCTGGTCCTGCCGGTAGGCCCAGGACTTCTCGATGTTGGCGAAGCTGGTCCAGGCGTGCTCGTACTCGGTGGCCTCGGCCTGCGCCAGCACGCTCGCGAACGTCGCGAACGACTCGTTCAGCCACAGGTCGTCCCACCAGCGCATGGTGACCAGGTCCCCGAACCACATGTGCGCCATCTCGTGCAGCAGCGTCTCGGCGCGCCGCTCGTAGGCGTAGCGGGTGACGCGGCTGCGGAAGACGTAGTCCTCCAGGAACGTCACCGCGCCCGCGTTCTCCATCGCGCCGGCGTTGAACTCCGGCACGAACAACTGGTCGTACTTGCGGAACGGGTAGGGCGTGGCGAACGCCTCGTGGTAGAAACCGAAACCCTGCTTGGTCTCGGTGAACAGCCGCTCGGCGTCCATGTGCTCGGCGAGCGAGGCGCGGCAGTAGATGCCCAGCGGGATGGTGCCGTGCTCGTCGGTGTACTGGTCGTGCCATTCCGCGTACGGTCCGGCGATCAGCGCGACCAGGTAGGTGGAGATGCGCTCGGACACCGCGAACACCGTCCGCGTGGCGCCCTCGGCGGTCTTCTCGGTGCTTTCCACCGGCGCGTTGGACACCACCTTCCAGTCGCTCGGCGCGGTGACCGTCAGCCGGTAGGTGGCCTTGAGGTCGGGCTGGTCGAAGCAGGCGAACATGCGCTTGGCGTCGGCCGTTTCGAACTGCGTGTACAGGTAGACCGCGTCGTCGACCGGGTCGACGAACCGGTGCAGGCCCTCGCCGGTGTTCATGTAGCGGCAGTCCGCCTCGACGACCAGCTCGTTGGTTTCGGCGAGGCCGGGCAGTGTGATCCCGTCGTCCTCGACGTAGCCGGAGACGTCGAGCGCCTGGCCGTTCAGCGTGGCCGAGCGGACGGAACCGGCCACGATGTCGACGAACGTGCTCGCGCCCGGTCTCGTGGCGGCGAACCGGATCGTGGTCTTCGACTCGAAGCTTCTCTCGCCCGGGCCGCCGTTACCGTCCGTGAGATCGAGGGCGATGTCGTAGGACTCGACCTCGAGCAGTTCGGCACGCTCTTTGGCTTGGTCACGGGTCAGATTAGGGGCGGGCACAGGCACCTCGGAAACGCTCGCGGTTGTCATTCTCGGTGATCCCGCTATCCAATCATGCCCGGGCAGGGGAACAAGCGCCGTGCGCGCGGTGTTGCGCCGATGGAGAGCCCGCCCCACTTCCCACAGGGAGAACATCGATGACAGAGCGCACGCGCGTGGACTTCTACTTCGACCCGGTCTGCCCGTTCGCCTGGATCAGCTCGCGCTGGATCCTCGAGGTCGAGAAGCAGCGCGACCTCGACCTCAACTTCCGCGTCATGAGCCTCGCCGTCCTCAACGAGGGCCGCGACCTGCCGGCGGACTACCGGGAGCTGCTGGAGAAGGCTTGGGGCCCGGTGCGCGTGGCGACCGCGCTCGCGCAGGAGAAGGGCGAGGCGATCCTGCGGGACTTCTACACCGAGTTCGGCACCCGCTATCACAAGCAGGGCGACAAGGACATCCCGTCGGTCACCAAGCAGGCGCTGGAGGCCGTCGGCGCGTCCGCCGACCTGGCCGCGGCGGCCGGTTCGACCGAGTACGACGAGGCCCTGAAGAAGAGCCACCACGAGGGCATGGACCCGGTCGGCATGGACGTCGGCACCCCGACCATCCACATCGACGGTGTGGCGTTCTTCGGCCCGGTGCTGAGCTCGATCCCGCGTGGCGAGGACGCCGTCAAGGTGTTCGACGGCGCCCGCCTGCTCGCCGGCTATTCCGACTTCTACGAGCTCAAGCGCACCCGCAGCGGCGAGCTCAACTTCGACTGAGCTCGTCCCGCTGGGCCGCGACGAACTCGCGTCCGACCGGGTCCCCGTGCCCCGGCACGACCGTGCCGGGGCCCAGGGCGAGCAGGCGGTCCAGCGCGGCGGGCCAGCCCCGCGGATGGGCGTCGGGCCCGATCGACGGCGGCGCGCCCTGCTCGACGAGGTCACCGGCGAAGAGCACCCCGGCATCCGGTACGTGCACGGCCACGTCGTGGTCGGTGTGCGCGGGACCGGGGTGGATCAGCTCGACCGTCCGGCCACCGAGGTCGAGTTCGGCACGATCGGTGAGCAGGTGGTCCGGCAGGACCAGGCGCGCGGCGGCCAGCCGTCGGGCGAGTTCCGGTTGACCTTCGTCGTGGAAGCGGCGCTTCCACGCCTCCCGGTCGGCCGCACCCTCGCGCACCAGCGCGTCCCGGCAACGCTCGTGCGCCCAGATCGGGCAGGGCAGGAAGGCCGCGTTGCCGAAGTAGTGGTCGAAGTGGGCGTGGGTGATCACGACGGTCCACGGCAGCGGGGTGATCTCCCGGACCTCCGCCGCGAATTCCGCGCCCTGCACCTCGTCGCCCCCGGTGTCGATCACCAGGCACCGCTGCGCGCCGACGACCAGGCCGAGCGTCTGGTCGAGGTGCTCGTAGCGGCGGGCGTGCACCCCGTCGGCGAGTTCGAGCCAGGTCATGCCGCCCTCCAGCAGGTCGCCGACCAGTTCCACGTCGCGCTCGTGGCCGTTGGCGGTCAGTGCGCGACCGACGGACATTCTCGCAGTGCCGCCCGCATGTCCGCGCCGGCGTCAGTGATGGCGACACCGGCGTGGGCGAAGGTGTGTCCACCCCCAGCATGCCGGGGCCCGGCCCGGATGCGAGACTCCAACCCGTGCGCGTCTACTTGGGATCAGACCACGCCGGTTTCGAGCTGAAGAACCACCTGGTCGAGTACTTGAAGGGCCAGGGCCACGAGGTCACCGACATCGGCCCGGCCGTCTACGACGCCGCCGACGACTACCCGGCCTTCTGCATCGAGACCGCCCGCCGCGTGGTGGCCGACGAGGGCAGCCTGGGCATCGTCATCGGCGGTTCGGGCAACGGTGAACAGATCGCCGCGAACAAGGTGGCGGGCGCCCGGGCCGCGCTGGCCTGGAAGCCGGAGATCGCCGAGCTGGCCCGCCAGCACAACCACGCGCAGCTGATCGGCATCGGCGCCCGCATGCACACCGTCGACGAGGCCACCGCGATCGTCGACGCGTTCCTGTCGACCCCGCCGTCCGAGGACGAGCGGCACGTCCGCCGGATCCAGCAGATGCTCGACTACGAGCGCACCGGCACCCCGCCGCCGCTGCCCCGCTGATGCCCGAAGGGCATACCCTCCACCGGCTCGCCCGCCTGCACCAGCGGCGCTACGCGGGCGCGCCGGTCGGCGTATCGAGTCCGCAGGGCCGCTTCGCACGCGAAGCGGCCCTTCTGGACGGTCAGGTCATGCTCCGCGCCGAGGCGTACGGCAAGCACCTGTTCCACGACTTCGGCGCGATCGGATCCGTACACGTCCACTTGGGACTGTACGGCACGTTCACCGAGGCGAAGCTGCCGGAAACGCCGCCGGTCGGGCAGGTCCGGCTGCGGTTCTCCGGCCGGACACATTGGACGGACCTGCGCGGCCCCACCCGCTGCGAGCTGCTGACCCCGGGCGAGGTCGAGGCCATCGCGGCGCGGCTCGGGCCGGACCCGCTGCGCCGCGACGCCCGCCCGGACGAGGCGTGGCAACGGATCTCCGCGTCCCGCACCTCGATCGCCGCGCTGCTGATGAACCAGTCGGTGATCTCGGGGGTGGGCAACGTGTACCGCGCGGAAGTCCTGTTCCGGCACCGGATCCACCCGATGGTGCCCGGCCGTGCGGTGGACTCCGTGCAGTGGAAGGCGATGTGGGCGGATCTCGTCGCCCTGATGCGCAAGGGCGTGCGGATCGGCCGCATCGACACCGTCGACGACGAGCACCTGCCCGAGGTCACCGGCCGTGCGCCGCGGCAGGACCGGCACGGCGGCGAGGTCTACGTCTACCGGCGCACCGGACAGCCCTGCCTGGTGTGCGGCACGCCGATCGCCCACAGCGAGCTGGCCGGGCGGAACCTCTACTGGTGCCCCGTCTGCCAGGCGGCGTGACGCGGCGGGCCGGGCGGGGTGCCCGGCCCGCTGTTCGCTGACGCGTCAGATGTCGAAGCCGCCGCCGAAATCCCCGCCGCCGTCGAACCCGCCGAAGTCCCCGCCTCCGTCGAAGCCGCCGCCGTCGTACCCGGCGAAGTCCCCGCCGCCGTCGAAGCCCTGATCACCCGGGTCACCGCCGTCGCCGAAGTCGCCGCCCGCGTCCTCCTGGCCGGCGTCGTAACCGGACTCCCAGGCCGCGGCGCTCGCGATACCCGACATGCCACTGAACATCGCGCTGAACAGCAGCGCCGAGCCCAGCCCCCAGGCGCCCGCGACCAGCGCCGGCTTCCACCACGGCTCGCTGTACCACCCCTGTGGCACCGGCCGCCCGGCCACGCGTCCGCCCGGGTAGTAGTAGGGCGTCTCGTCGCCCGGCTGGGGCGAGGCGTGCAGGCGGCGCCCTTCGACGTCGACGCTGCGTTCCTCGGTGACCTTGCCGGCGCGCTCGCGCTCGACCTCCTCGGGCAGCTTGGGCCCCGGGTCCATGCCCATCGCCTCACGCGCCGCGCGCACGTAGTAGAGGCCCTCCAGCGCGGTCTCCTTGACCAGTTTGGCCTGCTCGGCCGTCCGCGCCTGCTCCAGCTGTGAGCCCGCCGCGTTGTACCGCTCGGACGCGTCCGCCAGCGCCTGCTTCGCCGGCTCGTTCGACCCCACGAGGTTGAGCACCTGGCCGCCCAGGCGCTCCACCAGGCGCCGGGCGTCGGCCTTGGCGTCGTCGAGCTGACGCTGCCGCGTCTTGGCCTGGCCCTTGGCGAAGTAGGCGATGCCGCCGACGACGAGGACGAGGAGCACGATCACGGTGATCGCGGTGCCCATGGCTCACTCCTGGTAGTTCGGTTCCTTGAACCGGACAACGCGGACGCCGTCGCGATGGTTCCCGGCGTTCCGCCCGCGGCGAACACCCGCCCTGCCGTGCCCGGCGATCACTACCGTCGGGACTCATGACGATTGCCACCCGCACGGTCGAGTACCCGGCCGACGGCCTGACGATGATCGGGCACCTCGCGCTCCCGGCCGGTACCGGTCGCAGGCCCGCGGTCCTGGTCGGGCCGGAGGGACCGGGGCTCAGCGACGTCGAGCGCCGCCGCGCCGATGCGCTCGCCGAGCTGGGATACGTGGCGCTGGCCTTCGACATCCACGGCGGGCGCTATCTGGCCGACCCGGAGGAGATGCTGGCCCGGTGCATGCCGCTGCTCGCGGACCCGGAGCGGATGCGCGACATCGGTCATGCGGCGCTGAAGGTGCTGTGCGCCGAACCACGGACCGACCCCGGCCGGGTCGCCGCCATCGGCTACGGCACCGGCGGCGCCATCGGGCTGGAACTCGGGCGCGACGGCGTCGACCTGCGGGCGATCGCGACGGTCAACGCGACGACCACGGGGCGGCCGGGCGAGGCGGCGCGCATTCGCTGCCCGGTGTGGGCCGGGGTCGGCTCGGAAGACCCGATCATGGCGCCGGCGCAGCGCGAGGCGTTCGCCGCCGAGATGCAGGACGCCGGCGTCGACTGGCGTCTGGTCACCTATGGCGGCGCTCTGCACGCCTTCCACCACCCGCCCGTCGACCAGCCGGTGGTCCCCGGCGTCGGCCACCACCCGCGGCACGCGCAGCGAGCCTGGCGCGACGTCCTGGACGTGCTCGCCGAGTGCCTGCCGGTCACGGAGCGATCCACCGAACTCGACGAAAACTAGAACACGTTATAGTCTCGGGGGATGAAGTTCACGCTCTCGGTCGCGATGAACCCCCTCGACCAGTTCACCGAGCTCGCGCGCACCGCGGAGGAATGCGGCTTCTCCGCGATCGCGCTGCCGGACTCGTTGTTCTACTCCGAACACGTGTCCGCGGAGTATCCGTATACCCCGGACGGCAGCCGGTTCTGGACCGCGGACACGCCGTGGGCGGACCCGCTCGTGGCGGTGGCGACGATGGCCGCGGTGACCGAGCGGATCGAGTTCTACACGTCGGTGCTCAAGCTCGGGTCCCGCAACCCGGTGCTGCTCGCGCGGCAGGTCGGGTCGGTCGCGGTGCTGTCCGGCAACCGGTTCGGGCTGGGGCTGGGTGTCGGCTGGTCACCCGAGGAGTTCGAATGGTGCGGTGCGCCGTACGCGAACCGGGGCAAGCGCGTGGACGAGGCCATCGAGGTGCTGCGGCTCATCCTCGGCGGCGGGATGGTCGAATACCACGGGAAGTTCTTCGACTTCGACAAGCTGCAGATGAGCCCCGCGCCGTCGAAGCGCGTCCCGTTCTACATCGGCGGCCACACCGAGGTGGCGTTGCAGCGTGCGGCGCGCGCCGGTGACGGCTGGTCCTCGGCGATGATGAAGTTCGACGACCTGCGCACCACGATCGCGCGGCTGTCGGAGTTGCGCGCGGAGTACGGGCGGGAGCGGGAACCGTTCGAGATCCAGGCGGTGTGCGTCGACAGGTTCGGGCTGGACGGGTACCGCGAGCAGGGCGAGATCGGGGTCACCGACATCATCACGCAGCCGTGGGTCTTCGAGGGCATCGGGTTCGGCGATCCGGCCGGACCCAAGAAGGACGCCATCCGCAGGTTCGCCGACGAGATCATTTCCCGGTTCTGAGGGGGTTCGCGATCATGGGTGTTTCGGTCTGCTGGGATGTCGAGGCGGAGCAGCCGCCGGCGCGGGCCGCGTCGTGGCGATCGATGAACGCGACCTGCCGCGGCGCGAAGGACGAGTGGCTGGCGTTGTTCGCGCCGGACGCGGTGGTCGAGGACCCGGTGGGGCCGTCGATGTTCGACGAGGAGGGCCGCGGGCACCACGGCCACGACGGGATCTCGGCGTTCTGGGACCTGACGATCGCGAAGGTCGAGCGGTTCGAGTTCGTGATCAAGGACTCCTTCGCGGCGGGCGACGAGGTGGCGAACGTCGGCACGATCACGACGTACCTGCCCGGCGGGTACCGCGTCGACACCGACGGCGTGTTCGTCTACCGCGTGAACGGCGAGGGGCTGGTGTTGTCGATGCGCGCGTTCTGGGAGACCGACCGCGCCATGGCGACGGCACGGCAGGTGAGCGGGTAGCCGTCAGGTCAGGTGGCGCAGCAGGGCTTGGTAGGTCCGCTCCACGTGGCCGTCCTCGACGTGGACGATCCGCGCTCCGGGCCGCGCCGATATCACGTCCAGCAGCCGGTCGTACATCGCCGGCACGTCGTCGAACCCGCGCCCGATCATCTCCTGGGCTTCGACGTGCAGTGGATCGGCGGCGGCGCGGGCGCGGTCGGCGAAGCGGCGCACCGTGTTCTCCTTGCTGTCGAGCAGCACGACCTCGTGGAACGTGGCGCCCACCTCGGCAACGAGGCGCTCGAGTTGTTCGATGAACGTCGTGCGGCCCAGGAACTGCGGGATCACCACATCGTGCCCGGAGGTCAGGTGAGCGCGTGCCGCGGCGAGCGCGATCCCGCGCGCGAGCCGGCCGGCGGCGTGCGGCTCGTCGCGCCACCCCCCGATCAAGCTCCGCACCCGGTCGACATCCAGGTTCAGCGCCAGCGGGTGATCGTCGACGTACCGCCGGGCGAGGGTCGACTTACCACACGCGGGCGGGCCGTTGAGCAGGATCAACGCCGGCACGTCCCGACCGTACCAACCTTGCTCGATGCCGGGCGGGCACCGACACGCGCGGGGCAGAAGAGAGCGGGCGACGGGAATCGAACCCGCGTAGCTTGGGGGGACCATGCCCGCGGCGTCGCGCTACGGCGGGGGCCGCCTGCTGGTCTGGGACATGCGGGGCAAGTCCTTTGTGGACTCGAGGGCTCCCACTTCCATGATCTCCGCCACACCCGCCGGCGCGACCACGCGGGAGCTGATGCCGCGGATGGGGCAGAGCACCGCGCGACGCTGATCTACCAGCGACGAGCGCCCGCGACCGGCAGATCGCCGACGAGCTGAACGCGTGTGGAGCGCTACCGGCAGAGCATGGGGAGCTAGTGGCACGGTAATGGCACGACAGCGACGAGCGGCGGCCCTCAGAACCGGGGACCGCCGCTCGTTGTGTGCTTTGACCTGCGGAGACAGTGAGAGCGGGCGACGGGAATCGAACCCGCACCACCAGTTTGGAAGACTGGGGCTCTACCATTGAGCTACGCCCGCATGCACCCGCATCGCACGGGCGCGTCTGCGAGTCTAGCGGCCCGCGCTAGAGTGATCGCACCGCCCCGGCCTCTGGGGCGACCGGGATGTGGCGCAGCTTGGTAGCGCATCCGCTTTGGGAGCGGAGGGTCGCAGGTTCAAATCCTGTCATCCCGACCAGTACGGATTGCCGTCCGGGCCGAAGCGGTTCGCACCCGGCGTGTGGCACACCCTGAGCAACGTGCTCACGCGCCGGGTGTCAGCCGCCGTGTTCGCGACGGGCTCGGGCTCGTCGTTTGCCCTCGTGCATGGCCTGCACGCGGGCGACGGGGATCGTGCGGCCGTGCTCGATCAGGTTCGCGGGCAGCTCCTGCGGCGCGGGCAGCGACGCGGCCCACGGGTCCTGCCCGTCCAGCAACCGCAACGCCTCGCGCAGCACGAAATCGCCCGGGGTGACGTTCGTCAGGTCGCTCCACGGCACCGGGAACGACACCGGCAGGCCCGGCCGCACCCGCGGGCTGTAGACCGCGACGACCGTCGCCCCGCCGGCACGCGTCGAGTCGAGGAACACCTTCCCGCCGCGGTCCTCCCGGATGAACGCCGTCGTCGCCAGGTCGGGGTCCAGCTTCTCGGCCCGCGCCGCCAGCGCCCGGGTCGCCGCCGCGGCTTGCTCGGCGTCCGCACCGCGCACCGGCACCACGACGTGCACCCCCTTCGCACCGCTCGTCTTCACCGCGCCCGCCAGACCGCAGTCGGCCAGCGCCTGGCGGACCAGCAACGCCGCCCGCACGGCCAGGCCGAACGCCGCCGAACCCTCGGGCGGGTCGAGGTCCAGTACCAGGTGTGTGGGCCGGTCCAGCTGCCCCGCGACGGCCAGCGTGGGGTGGTACTCGATCGCCCGCTGGTTGGCGAACCACAGCAGCGTGCGGCGGTCGTTGCACAACCCGTAGGTGACCTGCCGGTGGGAGCTCTCCGCCCACAGGCCCACCCGCGGCACCCACTCCGGCGTGTACTTCGGCAGGTTCTTCTGCATGAACGCGTCCTGGCCGCGCAGCAACCGGATCACCGACAGCGGCCGGTCCCGCAGCGCCGGCAGGATCCGCCCGGCGACCGCGTCCAGGTAGTCGACCAGGTCGCGTTTCGTGGCGCCCGCATCGGCGAACAGTGACTGATCGAGGTTGGTCAACGACACCCCGTCCCGCACCTCAGCGCTGCTCATGGCCACCACTCTCGCGGAAGCACGGCGCTGGGGCCACTCCTGGTTTGCCGGAACCCGCACCGGGGTAGCGCTCCGGTGTGGAAACGGGAGAGCGGTACCGGCTGGAGGAGCGGATCGGCGGCGGAGGCAGTGCCGATGTGCACCGCGCCTGGGACAGCGTGGCCGGGCGCGAGGTCGCGATCAAGCTCTTCCCCGCCGGCGCCACCCGCACCCAGCAGAAGCGGCAGGCGCAGGAGTTCCGCATCCTGGACCGGCTGCGGCACCCCGCTCTGGTGCCGTTGTACGACTCCGGCGTGCGGGACGGGCGCCCGTTTTTCGTGATGCGGCTCGTCGACGGCCCGACCCTGGCGGAACGGATCGCCGAGGGCCCCCTGACCGTGGACGAGACGATCGAGCTGGGGGCGCGGCTCGCGGACGCGCTCGCCTACGTGCACCGGGCCGGCATCACGCACCGGGACGTCAAGCCCGCGAACGTGCTGCTCTCCCCGGACGGCGCGGTGCTCGGTGACTTCGGCATCGCGCAGGGCCACGACAGCACGCGCTTCACCACGACGGGAACGGTGGTGGGTACCGCCGCGTACATGGCGCCCGAGCAGGTGCGGGGGGAACCGGTCGGTCCCGCCGCGGACGTCTATTCGCTCGCGCTGGTCCTGCTCGAATGCCTGTCCGGGCGGCGCGAGTACCCCGGGTCGCTGACCGAGTCCGCGGTGGCGCGGCTGCTCCGGCCACCGGTCGTGCCGGACGGGCTGCCCGCGCACGTCGCGGATCTGCTGCGCCGCATGGGAGATCGCGATCCGCAGGCGCGGCCGCAGGCGCACGAGGTCGCGGCCGTGCTGAGCGGGGTGACGCGCCCGCTGCCCCGTATCCGGCCCCGGAGGCGCCTGCGGGCGGCGGCCGGGTTCGCGTCGACGGCCGCGGCGGCCGCGTGCTCGCTGGTCCTCCTCGGCGGCGCCACCGCCGAAGCTCCGGCCTCCGCACCGGCCCCGGCCGTGGCCGCGCCGGTGGTCGCGCCGCCGATGACGAGCGACGCCCCGGCGCCGGTCGTGGACACCGCACCGGCGCGCACCGAGGCGGCGCACGTGGCGCCGCAGGACACCCAGGTCAAGGACAACCCGGGCAACGGCAACGGCAACGGCAATGGCAAGGCGAAGGGGCTGCACAAGAAGCCGCGCAAGGACAAGTGAGGCTCACAGCGTCTTGGTCATGTGCACGAGAGCGCCGTCGTGGAACGGCTCCTGGCGGTCCACCCGATAGCCCAGCCGACGGTAGAAGCGGATGTTCTCGGTGAACAGGGCGTTGGTGTAGAGCTGCACGCCGGGCAGGCCCATCGTTTGCGCCACCAGGTCGGCGTGCCGCATCAGCAGCCGCCCGTAGCCCGTCCCCTGCGCCGACGGCCGCACCGCCACGTTCTCGATGAGCAGGTGGTCCACCGCGGGGATCATCTCGATCAACGCGACCAGTTCGTCGTCGTCGTAGAGCAGGTCGATCTGGTGGGCGGTCACGGCCTGCCGGTAGTCGGCCCGCATCGGGAGGGGTTCCCGCCGGATCAGGTCCACCCACTTGGCATAGGCGGCGTGGACCAGATCGCGGATCGCGTCGGCGTCATCGGGTGTCGCGCGGCGGAAGAGGTACTTGTGGCCCGGCATTTCTCCTCCTTCGCGGCCTGGTGGTTGCCCGCCGACCTCGGGGGGTACCCGGTGCTCGCACGAACAGCCGAGCATCGGGAGAACGAATGGCGCAGCACGCCGGGATCCGGAACCTCGCGGCCGCGGGGCGTGCCGAGGCGGATACCTACCGGGGATCCAACGACCGCCCGCTGGGCGGCTATCTGGCCGTCATGCTCGTCTACACCTCGCTCGTCGCGGCGGCGGCGGTCGCGGCGGCCGTCACCGGCCGCAGACTGCCGCGGGACCTGCGTGTTTCCGACATCGTCCTGACCGCGATGGCTACCCACAAGCTGGCCCGCACCCTCAGCAAGGACGCCGTCACCAGCCCCCTGCGCGCCCCGTTCACCCGATACGCTGACACCGGCGGCCCGGCCGAGGTGATGGAAGAGGTGCGCAAGCCCTCCGGCCTCCGGCACAGCATCGGCGAACTGCTGACCTGCCCGTTCTGCCTGGACATGTGGGTGGTGACCGCGTTCACGATCGGCCACGTCTTCGTGCCCCGGCTCACCCGGCTGGTCACGGCCGCACTGTCCGCCCTGACCGGTGCCGACTTCCTGCAGCTGGCGTACGCGAAGGCGCAGCAGATCGCGGAGGGCTGAGTCCCGGGTGTCGGGGCGCAGCAGCAGGGGTACTCGCACCGCGGACAGGAGGTGCGATGACTGAGCTGATGAGCCGTGCGGACGCCCCGGGCACCCTCGAGGTGCACGACCCGGCCAGCGGTGAGCTGGTGGGACGTGTCACCGCCGCCACCGAGCAGGAGGTGGCCGGTGCGGTGCGCGCGGCCCGTGAGGCGTTCGCGGCGTGGGCGCGCACGCCGGCGGCGGAGCGCGCGGAGGCGCTCAAGGCCGCGGCGAAGGAGCTGCGCGAGCGAGCGGACGAGCTGGCGGAGATGAACACGCGGGAGACCGGCAAACTGCCGGACGACGCGCGCGGCGGAGTGCTCGCCGGGGCCGGCACGCTGGAGCAGTACGCGGAGCTCGGGCCGGCCCACCGCGGGCGCAGCCTGCAGGGCGGCTGGGGCGCGACGGACCTGATGGTGCCCGGACCGCGCGGCGTGGTGGTGGCCCTGACCCCGTGGAACGATCCGGTCGCGGTCGCCTGCGGGCTGCTGGGTGCGGCGCTGGCAACCGGGAACGTCGTCGTGCACAAGCCGAGCGAGCGGTGCCCGCACGTCGGGCGGATGCTCAGCGAGCTGATCGCCCGCCACCTGCCGCCCGACGTCCTGCAGTGCCTGGACGGTGACGGTTCCGTGGGTGCGTGGCTCGCGGAGTGTGACGGCGTGGACGTGATAGCCCACGTGGGCAGCACCGCGACCGGGCGGTCGGTGGCGACCGCGGCGGCGCGGACCGGGGCGAAGGTGCTGCTGGAGAACGGCGGGAACGACGCGTTGATCGTGGACGCCGACGTCGATCCGCGGTGGGCGGCGTCGCAGGCCGCGCTCGGGGCCTTCGCCAACGCCGGGCAGATCTGCGTGTCGGTCGAACGGATCTACGTGCACCGCGAGATCGCGCGCGAGTTCCTGGCCGCGCTGGCCGAGGAGGCCCGCAAGCGGCCCACCGAGGTCCCGATGGGCCCGCTGGTGGACGAGCGCCAGCGCGCGCACGTGCACGACCACGTCCGCGATGCCGTCGAGCGGGGCGCGGAGGCGCTGGCCGGCGGCACGATGCCGGACGGACCCGGCGCGTACTACCCGGCGACCGTGCTGGCCGGCTGCACCCGGCAGATGCGGGTCATGACGGAGGAGACGTTCGGGCCGGTCGCGCCGGTGCAGGTGGTCGGTGACTTCGACGAAGCGCTGACGGAGGCGGCCGACGACCGCTACGGCCTGACCGCGACCGTGCTGACGAACTCGATGGCGCACGCCCAGCGCGCGTGGCGCGAGCTGCCGGTCGGGACGGTGAAGGTGAACGACGTCTTCGGTGGCGCGCCCGCGGGAGCGGCCCAGCCGCGCAACGCCAGCGGCGAGGGTTTCGGGTACGGGCCCGAGCTGCTGGACGAGATGACCGTGACGAAGGTCGTCCACATCGGACTGGCCGGCGGATGATGGCGGTGTGCGGGGAGCCGTCGCGCCCCCCGCACGCCTACGCGGACTCCCGGCGGGTCAGCGACACCGGGAGCACCTGGCGGCGCGGCCGCAGCGTCTCCCCGGCCAGCAGGGCCGTCAGGGTCGCCACCATCCGGCGAACCTGGGCGGCCGGGTCCTGGTGGACCGTGGTCAGGGGCGGGTTCATCGCCGCGGCCAGCGCCGGGTGGTCGTCGAACCCCACCACGGCCACGTCCCCGGGGACCCGCCGCCCGGCCGCGCCCAGCGAGCGCAGCACCCCGGCCGCCATCACGTCGCTCGCCACGAACACCGCGTCCAGGCCGGGCTGCCGGGCCAGCAGCCGGTCCATCGCCTCCCGGCCGCCGTCGAGGGTGAAGTCCGCCTCCTCGGCCAGGCCGGAGGTGTCCAGGCCGGCGTCGGCGAGCGTCCGGCGCCAGCCGGCCAGCCGGTGCACCGCCGCCGTCTGGTCCTGCGGCCCGGCGACCGTCGCGATCCGGCGGCGGCCCAGGCTCACCAGGTGCTCCACCGCGAGCCGGGCGCCGGACTCGTTGTCGAAGTCGATCACGTGGACCCCGCGCGCCACCCCGCCCGCGGGACCGCCGAACACCACCGGCAGCCGCAGCAGCCGCAGCGCGCGGGGGAGCGGGTCCGACTGGTGCGGGGCGAACACCAGCGCGCCGTCGACGTGGCCGCCCTCCAGGAACCGCAACGTCCGCGTCAGGTCCTCGCGCCCGTCGCAGAACATCAGCACCATCTGGATCCCCGACGCGGCCAGTTCCCGGTACGCGGAGCGCATGACCGCCGTCCGGTACGGGTCGCCGAGCAGGACCTCTTCCGGTTCCGACAGCACCACCGCCACCGCGCCGGTGCGGCGCGTCACCAGTGACCGCGCCGCCTGGTTCGGCGAGTAGCCCAGGTCGCGGACCGCCGCGCGCACCGCCTCGCGCGCGCGGGCGCTCACGTTCGGGTCGTCGTTGAGGACCCGCGAGGCCGTGGATCGGGAGACCCCGGCGAAGGCGGCCACGTCCTCCAGCGTCGGACGGCCGTCGTGGTTGCCGTGTGCGGTCACCGGGTCACCTTCCGCCAAACCTGGGAGCGCTTCCAAGAATAGCGCATCTTGACATGGGCTCGTGACTGGGGACACACTCAAGCTCGTTCTGGGAGCGCTCCCAAAACCCTTCTCCCTCGAACCCCACGAGCAAGGGAATCGACGTGCGACACCTTCACAAGGGCGTGAGCCTCGCGATCGGACTCGCGGTGCTGGGCGCGAGCCTGGCCGCCTGCGGTGGCGGCGGGACCGCCGGATCCGCCGGCAACGGCCCGATCGAGCTGTCCATCGGCACCTTCACCGAGTTCGGCTACGAGGACCTGATCCCGGAGTACGAACGCCTCCACCCCGGCATCAAGATCACCCACCACAAGACCGGCGAGGGCGGGCCCTACCACCAGAACCTGATCACCAAGCTGGCCGCGGGCAACGGGCTGGAGGACGTGGTCGCGGTCGAGGAGGGCCACTTCTCCGACATCATCGACAAGTCGTCCAAGTTCAACGACCTCACCGAGATCGGGCCCGGGAACGTGACCCCGGACCGGTGGCTGACCTGGAAGTACGAGGCCGGCAAGGACCGCGACGGCCGGCTCATCGGCTACGGAACCGACATCGGCCCGCTCGCCCTGTGCTACCGCAAGGACCTGCTGCAGGCGGCCGGGCTGCCCGCGGACCCCGAGGGCGTCAAGACGCTGTTCGCCAGCTGGGACTCCTACTTCGCGGCGGGTGATGAGTACGTGGCGCGCACCGGCGGCAAGGCGTGGTTCGACGCGTCCTCACAGCTGTACAACTCCATGGTCAACCAGCTCGACACGGGATACCTCGACCGCGGCGACAAGCTGACGATCGAGACCAACCCGGGCATCAAGGCGGCCTGGGACCGCATCACCGGCGCCATCCGGCGCGGGCAGTCCGCGAAGCTCATCGCGTTCGGCAACGAGTGGAAGACCGGGTTCCAGCAGGGCACCTTCGCCACCACCGTCTGTCCATCGTGGATGCTCGGGGTGGTCGAGGAGAACGCCGGACCGGGCAACGCCGGCAAGTGGGCGGTGACCGATGCCTTCCCCAACGGCGGCGGCAACTGGGGCGGTTCGTACCTGACCGTGCCCAAGCAGAGCAAGCACCCGAAGGAGGCGGCGGAGCTGGCGGCGTGGCTGACCGCGCCGGAGCAGCAGCTCAAGGCGTTCCAGGCACGCGGCAACTTCCCCAGCCAGGTGCAGGCGCTGACCTCACCGCAACTGCTGCAGCGGACCGAGCCCTACTTCGGCGACGTCAAGGTCGGCCAGCTCTACGCCGATCAGGCCAAGAAGGTGACGCGGGCGCAGTACAAGGGACCCGGGGACGGCCATATCCAGGAGAACGTCACCAGCCCGGCGTTGCAGGCGGTGGAGCAGGGGACGCCGCCGGACCAGGCGTGGCAGCAGGTGGTCGACGGCGCCAAGCGGATCGTGAAATGAGCCGAGGGGGAGCGGGCCGATGACCACCGTGGCCGACCAGCTCCCGCGGCAGGATTCGCCGCGGGAACCGGCGAAACCGTCGCTGCGGCACCGGTTGTCGCGCTGGGACGTGACGTTCTCGCCGTACCTCTACATCGCGCCGTTCTTCGTGGTGTTCGGCCTCACCGGCCTGTTCCCCCTGCTCTACACCGGCTACGTGTCGTTGTTCGACTGGGAGGTCGGCGACGACGACCCGAAGTTCATCGGGCTGGCGAACTTCACGGCCCTGCTCGGCGACCCGCAGTTCTGGAACGCGGTCGTCAACACGGTCTCGATCTTCCTGCTCTCCAGCGTGCCGCAGGTGATCATCGCGGTCCTGCTGGCGGCACTGCTGTCGCTGCGACTGCGGTTCCCGGCCGGCTGGCGGGTCGGGATCCTGCTGCCGTACTCGGCCAGCCTGGTCGCGCTCGGCATCATCTTCGCCAACCTGTTCGGCCCCCGCTACGGCCTGGTGAACGCGATGCTGGAGGCGGTGGGGCTCGACCGCGTGGAATGGCAGGCCAACCGGTTCGCCAGCCACCTGGCCATCGCCACGATGGTGAACTGGCGCTGGACCGGTTACAACGCCCTGATCGTGCTCGCGGCGATGCAGGCGCTGCCGCGGGACGTGTACGAGGCGGCGGTGGTCGACGGCGCCGGCGCGGTCCGCCGGTTCTTCTCGATCACCCTGCCGATGCTGCGGCCCACGCTGATCTTCGTGGTGGTCACCTCGACGATCGGCGGGCTGCAGATCTTCACCGAGCCCAAGCTGTTCGACGCCATGCCGGGGTCGAACAACGGCGGTTCGCAGCACCAGTTCCAGACCCTGACGCTCTACCTGTACCAGTCCGCGTTCGAGGGCTTCGACCTCGGGTACGCGTCGGCCATCGCGTGGCTGCTGTTCCTGCTGATCGTGCTCATCGCGCTGGCCAACTTCCTGATCACCCGGCGGATCGCCACGACGACGGGACCCAAACGATGACCGCACTGGGACTGCGCTCGCGTCGCGGCGGTTCGCGCTTGTTCGTCTACGCCACGCTGGTCGCGTTCGTCCTCGGCTCGCTGTTCCCGTTCTACTGGTCGTTCCTGGTGGCCAGCCGCGACACCGGGATGCTGTCGGACCACCTGCCACCGGTGCTGCCGGGCGGGAACTTCTGGTCCAACGCGAGCCGGGTGTTCGACTCGGTGCCGTTCTGGAAGGCGCTGGGCAACAGCGTCATCGTCTCCGGCACGGTCACGGTGACGACGGTGCTGTTCTCGGCACTGGCCGGGTTCGCGTTCGCCAAGATGCGCTTCCGCGGCTCGAACGGGTTGTTCGCGTTCATCGTGGTGACGCTCGCCGTGCCCACGCAGCTCGGGGTGATCCCGCTGTTCATCATGATGTCCGAGCTGGGCTGGGCCGGGCACGTCCAGGCGGTGATCGTGCCGAACCTGGTCACCGCGTTCGGGGTGTTCTGGATGCGCCAGTACATCGTGGACGCCGTGCCGTACGAGCTGATCGAGGCCGCGCGCGTGGACGGGTGCAGCGTGTTCGGTACCTTCGTGCACGTCTGCCTGCCCGCGATCCGCCCGGCGGCCGCGGTCCTCGCGATGTTCACGTTCATGATGTCGTGGAACGACTTCCTGTGGCCGCTGATCGTGCTCGACGCCGGCAACCCCACCGTGCAGGTGGCGCTGGAGAAGCTGCAGAGCGGCCACTACGTCGACTATTCGCTGGTGCTGGCCGGGACCACGCTGGCGACCATTCCGGTTCTGATCGTCTTCCTGCTGCTCGGCCGCCATATCGTGGCCGGGATCATGCAGGGCGCGGTGAAAGGGTGAGCATGTCGGTTGTGGGCGAAGAGGTCACCGCGGGGCTGCAGTTCCCGCCCGGGTTCGCGTGGGGAGCCAGCACCGCGGCCTTCCAGATCGAGGGAGCGACCACTGTGGACGGTCGCACCGACTCGATCTGGGACGCGTTCTGCCGCCGTCCCGGCGCGGTCGCGGGAGGCGACACCGGGGAACCGGCGGCCGACCACTACCACCGGTTCCGCGCGGACGTCGCGCTGATGGCCGAGCTGGGCCTCGGGGTGTACCGGTTCTCACTGGCCTGGTCCCGGGTCCGGCCGGACGGGGGAGCGCCGAACCCGAAGGGGCTGGACTTCTACGAGCGGCTGGTGGACGCGTTGCTCGAGCGGGGGATCACCCCGTGGGCGACGCTGTACCACTTCGACCTGCCGCAGGCGCTGGAGGAGCGCGGCGGCTGGGCGTCGCGGGACACCGCGTACCGCTTCGCCGAGTTCGCGGCGACCGCCGCCGGCCGGCTCGGCGACCGGGTTCCGTTCTGGTCCACCCTGAACGAGCCGTGGTGCTCGGCGTTTCTCGGGTACGCCCGCGGTCTGCACGCGCCCGGACGGCAGGAGCCGCGGGCCGCCGTTGCCGCGGCGCACCACCTGCTGCTCGCGCACGGCCTCGGGCTCGCCGAGATCCGGCGCGCGGCGGACGTCCAGGCCGGGATCACCCTGAACCTGTACCCGGTGCGGGCGGCTTCCGGCTCGGCCGCGGACGCCGACGCCGCGCGGCGGGTGGACGGGCTGCAGAACCGGCTGTTCCTGGACCCGGTGCTGCGCGGGCGGTACCCGGCGGACCTGCTGGCGGACCTGGAGCCGTTCGGCCTCGGCTCGTCCATCCGCGACGGCGACCTGGCGCTGATCGGTGCGCCCATCGACCAGATGGGCGTCAACTACTACCGCGGCTACGAGGTCACCGGCTCGCTGCGGCCGGGGGTGGAGCCGGGCGGGCTGGAGTGGGTCGGCGCGGACGGGATCGGGTTCGTGCCCGACGCCGCTGCCTCGGTGACCCACTCGGGATGGTCCGTGCAGCCGGACGGGCTGACCGAGACGCTGGTGCGGGTGCACCGGGAGTACCCGGCGGTTCCGTTGTACGTCACCGAGAACGGCGCGGCGTACGACGATGCGGTGCGGCCGGACGGGTGGATCGACGACACCGACCGGGTCGAGTTCCTGGCCGCCCACCTGCGGGCCGCGCACGCGGCGCTCGCCCAGGGCGTGGACCTGCGCGGGTTCTCGTACTGGTCGCTGCTGGACAACTTCGAATGGGCCGAGGGCTACGCGAAGCGGTTCGGGCTGGTGCACGTCGACTACCGCACACAGGTCCGCACCCCGAAGCGGAGCGCCCGCTTCTACGCGCAGGTGATCCGGGACAACGCGGTGCCGCCGGTGCGCGGGTGACGGTGCTACGTGTCGTCGGCCAGCAGGCGGTGCTGTTCGACGAGCCACCCGTCGAACGCGACGGACGCGCGGATCCAGGCCGCGGTGCTGGTGACGAAGTGCTCGAGGGTGACGCCGGCGCCGATCAGCATCACCGCCTCACCGATCAGCGTGACCGCGCCGTCGTCGCCGGTGTAGCTGTAGACCTTCGGCCACAGGCTCCGGCGGTTCCAGTCGTCGACGAGTTCCAGCAGGTGCGGCTTGGCCTCGATCGCGTGGCGGCGGTCGTAGAAGGTGCGGACGGCGAACGAATGTCCCTCGTCCGGACCGCGGAGCATGAACTACATCCGGAAGTGCTCGAACGGGACGCCGAGATCACCGTCCTCGTCGAGGGCGTACTCCAGCTCCAGGTTGTTCAGCAGCTTCTCGACGAGGGCCTGATCGGGAACGACGATCTCCGTGGTCATCCCGCAAATCCTGTCAGGCCGGGGGCGACAGTGGGCAGCGGGGTGGCCGCCCCGGGCAGGCGCGGCGCCAGATCGGCCATCAGGGCGGTCGCGTTGTCCTGGCTCCCCGCGGCCAGTGCGGCGGTCACGAGGTCGTGCGCACCGTTCTCCGGCAGGCGCAGCAGCTCGGCCATCGCGGCGCGGGTCAGGGTCTTGTGCACGCCGTCGCTGGTCAGCAGCAAACCGGCGGGGACGAGCGCCTCCGCGGCACCGAACTCGGCCGGGCGTGCCGTCCGCACGCTGGTGGTGACCAGGTGCTCCATCCTGGGGGTGGTGACCTGGCCGCGCTCGCGGAAGTACTGCGCCAGCGTGTGGTCCCGGGTGAGCTGCCGCAGCGAGTCGCCGTCCCAGGCGTAGGCCCGCACGTCCCCGACCCACCCGGCCCGGTAGCCACCGTCCACCGGCATCGCGACCACCAGCACGCAGTCACCACCCGGCTCGGCCCGGACCGCCCGTTGCGCGGCCGCCAGCGCGGCGGCCGGCCCCTGTGAGGCGGGCACCCGGACGGCGGTCGACACGGCGATCCGCGCGGCCCGGGCCGCGGTCCTGTCGTCGCCGACGCCGTCGGCCAGCGCGAACACGACTTCGCCGGTGCTGGGGTCGGTGTATGCGGCAGTGGCGTCGGCGTTCACCGAGCGGGGTCCGCGGGCGGTGGCGGCGCCCCACCGGGGGCCGGTGGCGAGGCGGTGCATGGCGGCCTCCTTCCTGCTGTCCTGCCTTCCACTGTCCGCGCCGCGCCTGTGGGCGGCCTGAGACCGCGGTGAAGCCCGCCTGTGAACGCCCCTACGACGACTTTGCCGTCAGGTCGTACACCGTCACACCGTCCACTGTGGTCGCCGGGTGGCCGGCGGCGACCCACTGCGCGATCCGTTCCGCGGTGTCGCTGCCGCCGGTGCTGCGGATCGGCGTGGGCTCGCCGATGAAGTAGTGGATGCGCCCGGCGGCCACGTCCTGCTGGAACTGCTCCAGCGTCGGTGCCGGGTCGGTGCCGTTGAAACCGCCGACCGCCATCACCGGGTAGCCGGACGCGAGCTGGTACGCCGCGGCGGGGCTGGACCCGACGGTCGCCGCGACCCAGGTGTAGTTCCCGGTGCCGGCCTGGAGCAGCGCGGTGACCTCCGCGCCGGGCGTGGTGGTGCCGAGCAGGCTGCCGGTCCCGCCCGGCATCCCGCCACGGGCCCCGCCCCGGCCGCCGAACCCGCCGCCGACCGGTCCGGCCGAGGGGAGGGCACCGGTGTGCGGGGTGGCCGCCGTCGCCAGGGCGTAGGCGCCGGACCCGGCGAGCGCGGCGACCAGGGCCAGCACCGCCACCCCGCGGGCACCGGCCCGTGGCAGCCGGTCGGACACCAGCACCAGCACTGCGGCGGCGAGCCCGAGCAGCAACACCACGTACTTCAGCCACGGCAACCACTCCGGGTCACCCGTCAGCACCAGGTACGCGGTCAGCGCGCTGAGTGCGACGCCACCGGAGAGCAGCCCGGCCGCGATCGGGTGTGCCCGCGCCCGCCACAACCGGACCGCCGCGGTGCCCACCAGCGCCGCGACCGCGGGGGCCAGCGCGACCGTGTAGTAGGGGTGGATGATCCCGCTCATGAGGCTGAACACGCCGCCGCTCACGACGAGCCAGCCGCCCCACAGGACGGTCGCGGCGCGGGTGCGGTCGGTCCGCGGCGCGCGCCAGGTCAGCCAGGCCAGCGCGCCGATCGCGATCACGGCGGCCGGCAGCAGCCAGGCGATCCCGCCGGCCATCTCACCGCCGAGCAGCCGCGCCCAGCTGCCGCCGCTCTGGGCGCCGCCGAGGCTGCCGACCTCGTCCCCGGTGATCCGGCCGAACCCGTTGTAGCCGAGGGTCAGTTCGAGGATGCTGTTGGTCTGCGACCCGCCCACGTACGGCCGGGCGGACGCCGGCCACAGCTCGACCACCGCGAGGTACCACCCGGCGGAGACGACGAGGGCGCCCAGGGCACCGAGCAGGTGCAGCAGGCGCCGGCCGGGTGAGGTGGGCGCGGCGACCAGGTAGGCGAGCGCGAACGCCGGCAGCACCAGGAACGCCTGCAGCATCTTGGCCAGGAACCCGAATCCGGCGGCACCGGCCAGGGCCAGCCACCGCGGGCTCGCCGTCTCGATCGCGCGCACCGTGCAGTACGCGCCGGCTATGAGCAGCAGGACCAGCAACGCGTCCGGGTTGTTGAACCGGAACATCAGCGCGGCCACCGGTGTCAGCGCGAGCACGCCGCCCGCGATCAGCCCGGCGCCCGCGCCGGACACGCGCCGGACGGTCGCGAACAGCGCACCCACCGAGCCGACACCCATCAGCGCCTGCGGCACCAGGACGCTCCACGAGCCGAGCCCGAACAACCGCACCGACAGGCCCATCACCCACAGCGCCGCGGGCGTCTTGTCGACCGTGATCGAGCCGGCGGCGTCGCTGGCGCCGAAGAACCACGCCCTCCAGCTGGCGCCACCGGCCTGCGCGGCGGCCGAGTAGAACGCGTTGGCCCAGCCGGACGCACCCAGCCCCCACAGGTAGAGCACCGCGGTGGCGATCAGCAGCCCGGCCGGCGCCGCGCGCACCCACACCGGCCGGGACGGGCGCGGATCGGCGGGTTCGGGGGTCGAAGGCGCGGAGTCACGCTCGGCGAGGGCCGTCATGAGCTCACCTTGACCGGGCGAGCTTGGCCGTCGTTGTGGTGGTGCTGTGCGGACCCTGTGCGCGGCAGGCGCACCTCGAACTCGGTGCGGCCGGGCCTGCTGCGCACCTCGACCGTGCCGTGGTGGGCGTGCACGACGGCGGCGACGATCGCCATGCCGAGACCGGTGCTCCCGCCCGGGTTGGACCGGGACGCCTCCCCACGCGCGAAGCGTTCGAACACGTGCGGCAGCAGGTCGGCCGGGATGCCGGGACCGTCGTCGGTGACGGTCAGCACGGCCACGGCGTCACCGGCGAGCGCCACCAGCCGGGTGGTCACGGTCGTGCCGGGCGGGGTGTGGGTGCGGCCGCCCGCGAGCAGGTTGGCCAGCACCTGGCGCAGCCGCTGGGCGTCGCCGGTGACCACGACCGGGTCCGGCGGCAGGTCGAGCCGCCACCGGTGCCGCGGCCCGGCGATCTGGGCGTCGCCCACCGCGTCCGCCGCCAGCCGGGTCAGGTCGACCTCGGCGGTCTCCAGCGGCCGGCCGGCGTCCAGGCGGGCGAGCAGCAGCAGGTCGTCGACCAGTGCTGTCATCCGGTCCGCCGCGGACTCGACCTGGCGCATCGCGTGCGCGATCTCCGGCGGCACCCGGCCGTTGCTCCGCCGCGTCAGCTCGGCGTAGCCGCGGATCGCGGCCAGTGGCGTCCGTAGCTCGTGGCTGGCGTCGGCGACGAACTGGCGCACCCGCCGCTCGCTGTTGGCGCGCGCGTCCAGCGCGTGGTCGATGTGCACGAGCATCTGGTTGAGCGCGTGCCCGACCTGGCCGACCTCGGTGGCCGGGTCGGTGCCGGTCAGCGGGACCCGCACCGGCAGGGCGACGTCCCGGCGGTCCAGCGGCAGCTCGGTGACCTGCGCCGCCGCGGCGGCCACGCGGTCGAGCGGGCGCAGGGTGCGGCGCACCACCACCGCGCCCAGCAACCCCGCGCCGAGCACGGCGACCGCGGCCACCGCGCCGAGGCTGACGCCGACGGTCACCAGCGTCTCCTCGGCCTGGTGCATCGGCAGGCCGACGATCAGCACCGTGCCGCCGTCGACGGTGGCGCTCACCCGGTAGTCGCCGCCGGACAGCGAGATCGTGTGCGGGTGCCCGTCCACCGGGACGGTCGGCAGCACCGCCGCGTCGGCGGCCGGCAGCGCCCGGGCCTCGTTCTCCGGGGAGCCCGGTACCTGGCCGAGCGTGGCGGCTTCGCGGACCTGGCCGCCGGACAGCCGCGCGTAGAGCGTGCCGGTGGCGGTACCCGGGAGGCGCAGCGGGTCACCGTCCCGGGGATCGTCGAGGTGCCGGGTCCGCTCGACCGCGTCGCGCACCTGCGCGTCGACCTGCTGGGTGAGGAACCTGCTCAGCGCGAACTCGCTGATCACCCCGACCACCAGGCACACCACGGCCGGCAGCGCGACGAGCGCCGCGATCAGCCTCGTGCGCAGCGGCCGGGCGCGCCGTGGTCCCCGCCGGTGGGCAGGGTGGCGCGGGGTCATGTCACGACGATCCGTCCGGATCGTGTGCGGTCGTTGTGCGGCCGCTGTGCACGAGCTGTGTCCACCGTGGCACGGCACCCGGTCCGCCGCGTCCGGTTCCGGGCCGGCACGGTCCACATCGGACCTCCGCGACCCGCGCGACGCGGGCGGCCGCGCCGCTGACCGGAGGTGCGCCGGCTCAGCGCCGCGCGGTGCGGAGGTGGATGCGTTCACCCTGTTTGCCGAACAGGCTGAGCACCTCGACCGCGCCCCGGCCCGCCGCGCCGAACCAGTGCGGGATCTGGCAGTCGAACTCGGCGGCCTCGCCCGCGCCCATCACGAAGTCGTGCTCGCCGAGCCGGACGCGCAGCCGCCCGCGCAGCACGTAGACCCACTCGTAACCGGCGTGGGCCCGCAGGTGCGGCTCCTCGTCGTGCGCGGGGATGATCAGCTTGTACGCACGCGGCTCGCCCTGGTGCCGGGACAGCGGGACCACCACCCGCCCGTCCTTGCGCGTCGGTTCCTGCGGTACTCGCGGGTCGACGATGCGCGGCGCGGCCACGATCTCGTCGAGCGGGATGCCCAGCGCGGCGGTGATCGGCAGCAGCAGTTCCAGTCCCGGCTTCCGCTGACCGGACTCCAGCCGCGACAACGTGCTGGTCGAAATGCCGGTGCGGCGCGCCAGCTCGGCCAGGCTGACGCTCTTCCGTTCCCGCGCGCGCCGCAGCCGGGGGCCGATCTGCTCGATCACGGCACCCACCGTTGGTTCTGCGTCCACCCGCACAGGAAAGCAATTCGTCCCGGTTTCGGCAACGTTGTTTGTCAGAACCGTGCCGGCGCGCGGATGGTGCGGGTATGGAGACAACACTGTGGGACAGCGTGATCGTGGGCGGTGGGGCCGCCGGCCTGTCGGCGGGTGTGGCACTCGCGCGGGCGCGGTTCGCCACCCTTGTGGTGGACTCGGGCGACCCGCGCAACGGGCCGGCCGCGCACATGCACGGCTACCTCACCCGGGACGGCATGGCGCCCAAGGAGTTCCTCGCGACCGGGCAGGAGGAGTTCGCCCGCTACGGCGGCTTCCTCGAGCACGCCTCGGTGGTGCGGGCGCACCGGGCCGCGGACGGCACGTTCGAGCTCCGCCTGGGCGACGACCGGGTGCTGCGTGCCCGGTCGGTGCTGGTCGCGACCGGCCTGACCGACGAGCTGCCGGACATCCCGGGGCTGGCGCAGCGGTGGGGGCGCGACGTGCACCACTGCCCGCACTGCCACGGCTACGAGGTGCGCGACCAGGCCATCGTGGTGATCGGCAACGCGCACGTCGCCGGGCTGCTGCGCCGGCAGAGCTCCTCGGTGACGCTCTGCGGCGCCGAACTCGGTGACGCCGAGCGGCAGCGGCTCACCGCGTACGGCGTGCGCGTGGTCGACGCCCGCGTCACCCGCGCGACGGGGGACGTCGAACTCGACAACGGCGAGACCATCCCGTGTGACGCGATCTTCGTGGCGCCCACCCCGGTGCCGCGCGACGCGATCCTGACCGCACTGGGCGCGACCCGGGACCCGGGTACCGGGCTCGTCGCCGTGGACGCCCGCGGCGCCACGTCCGTCCCCGGGCTCTGGGCGGCCGGGAACGTCGTCAGCCCGCGCGCCCAGGTCGTCGCCGCGGCGGGTGCGGGCTGCACCGCCGGCATCGGCCTGTGTGCGTGGCTGCTGGAGCACGAGCTGGCCGGAGCCGGCCACTAGGGACGGTGACCCCCGCCGGGGTCACCAGGCCGATCGCGGTGGCCGGGAGCCGGTGTTCCAGCCGCGCACCGGCACCACCCGGTGCTGATCGGGTCCGTGCCGCGCGGCTAGGCCGGCCGGTGGAAGTGTTCGACGTGGACGGCGGCGGCGGGCACCCCGTGCGCCGCCAGCGCCTCGCGCACCGGACCGGAGACCGTGGGCGGCGCGCACACCAGCCACTCGTCCACCTTCGCCGGGTGCAACCGGGCCTCCAGCAGGTCGCGGATGCGCCCGGCGTCCAGACCGCCCCGCACGTACCGTTCGTAGGAGATCGCCAGCGCCTGCCCGATGCTCTCGAACGGTCGGGCGCCGCGCGAGTGCCGCAGCCACGGGTCGCGCTCGTCGGTGCGGTAGTGCGTCACCCGCAGCCGCCCCTCGAAGCGGCGCGCGTACTCGGACAGCTCCGCGGCGAACAGGGTGTCGTCCCCCGATCGGTTCACGTACAGCAACGTCACCCGGCTGCGTGGCGAGGTTCCGAGCAGGTGCACCACGACCGGCAGCACCGGCGCGATGCCGGACCCGGCGGCGACGGCCACCAGGTGCCGTGGCGCGGCCCGCAGGGTGAAGGTCCCCGACGGCGGCCGGGCCAGGATCTTCTCGCCGGGCCGCAACCCCATCGCCCGCTCGGAGAACCGGCCGCCGGGCACCCGCTTGATCGCCACCCGCAGCTCCGGTTCGGCGGGACAGGCGCAGATCGCGTAACCGCGGTCCACCGGTTCACCGTCGATCTCGGCCCGCAGCACCAGGTGCTGTCCGGGCGTGAACCGGAACACCTCGCGCAGCCCGGGCGGCACCGCGAGCGTCACCGCGATCGCCTCGCCGGTGAGCCACTGCACCCCGGTGACGGTCAGCGGGTGGAATGTCGGCGGCGCGGGCGGGTCCGGCTCGGGCGCGCGCGGCGACGGGATCGTGGGGGCGTGGTGGAACAACGGCCGTCCGGGCCGCTCCGCGTGCACCCGGTGGTAGCCGCTCGGCCGCCGGCGGGGCCGCCAGTCGTGGCACCACGAAGCCAGCGCGAGCGCGAGCCGCTGCGGCACCAGGTACACCACGGCCAGTTCCTGCCCGTGCCCGGTCCCGATCACCGCGGCGAGCACGCACGGCAGGAACACTAGCATGCCGAGCATCTCGGCGCTCTCCGCGGTCGGCCGCCGGGCTGTGCTGAGGTAGCGCCACACGTGCCAGAGGTCGACGCTGGCCCAGCGCAGCGGCAGCGTCCACGCCGGCCCGCGCGTGTTCCACGGCGTGAGGTGCGCCGGTGAGCCGGAGCGGTGCTGGGCCAGGTGCACGTAGCGGGCCGCGGGGAAGCCGCCGAAGGGCGACACGAACGGCAGCGCCACCCGCCCCAGCGCCCCGTTCACCCAGGTCAGACCGCCCGCCGCGTGGTGCGCGGCCTCGTGCAGGACGGTGAACAGGGCGAGCACCGCCACCGTGTGCAGGGGGATCGTCACCGCGGCCGGTGCGTGCACGACCAGCGCGAGCCAGAGCGCGCACCCCCACACGCCGAGCCCGCCCACCAGCAGTGCGATGGTCGGCACGACGATCGCCGGCAGCCGCGTCGGGGTCTCCGCCAGTTCCGGGGAACGACCCTGGACCTGGGCATCGGCTGTCACGGACCGGCGCTCCTGGGGACGGCGGGACTGCGGGACTGCGGATCACGACGGTAGACAATGCGTGGGAGAATGTAAACGGAGAGTCCCCGCCGCGGCCGCGCCGCGTGGCAAGCAGGGCCGGGCCGGTGCTGTCAAGTCGCTGGCCTAGACTCGGCCTTTGGGCACCGCCGTGCCCGCTTGTCGGCTACCACCCGAAAACCAGGTTTTCACGGCTCGAGGAGAACACGTTGAAGAGCACCGTCGAGCAGCTCAGCCCGACGCGAGTCAAGATCAATGTCGAGGTGCCGTTCGACGAACTCAAACCGAACTTCGACCGCGCCTACTCCAAGATCGCCCAGCAGGTGCGCATCCCGGGCTTCCGCCCCGGCAAGGTGCCCGCTCGCGTCCTGGAGAGCCGGATCGGCCGCGCGCCGGTGCTCGATGAGGTCGTCAACGAGGCCATCCCGGCGAAGTACCTGGAGGCCGTCCGCGCCGGCGAGGTGCGCACCCTCGGCCAGCCCGACTTCGAGGTGACCAAGCTCGAGGACCGTGAGGTGCTGGAGTTCACCGCGGAGGTCGACATCCGCCCGGAGATCACCCTGCCGGACTTCGACGGGCTGTCGGTCAGCGTCGACGACGTCGAGGTGACCGACGAGGAGGTGGACGCCGAGCTGGACAACCTGCGCGCCCGCTTCGGCACCCTCAAGAGCGCCGAGCGTCCCGCCCAGGACGGCGACTTCGTGTCGATCGACCTGTCCGCGACGGTCGACGGCAAGGAGGTCGAGGAGGCCGCCACCACCGGCCTGTCCTACGAGATCGGCTCGGGCCAGCTGGTGGACGGCATCGACGAGGCCATCATCGGTGCCAGCGAGGGCGAGACGAAGACCTTCACCACCAAGCTGGTGGCCGGTGAGCACGCGGGCCGCGACGCCGAGGTGTCGGTGACGGTGCAGAGCGTCAAGGAGCGCGAGCTCCCCGAGGCCGACGACGAGTTCGCCCAGCTGGCGAGCGAGTTCGACACCATCGACGAGCTCAAGGCCGACCTGCGCGAGCGCCTGGCCAAGATGAAGAAGGTCCAGCAGGGCGTGCAGGCCCGGGACAAGATCCTGGACGAGCTGCTGGAGTCGGTCGAGGTCCCGCTGCCGGAGAAGGTCCTCGAGGCCGAGGTCGAGAACCGCAAGCACGACGCGATCCACGACCTGGACCACAGCGAGGAGAACCTCGCGAAGGTGCTGGAGACCCAGGGCAAGACCCTCGAGGAGTTCCACGCCGAGCTGCGGACCGAGGCCGAGAAGGCGGTGCGCACCCAGCTGCTGCTGGACAGCGTCGCCGACGCCGAGCAGGTCCAGGTGGGTGACGCCGAGCTGACCGAGCGGATCATCTACCAGGCCCAGCGCTTCGGCATCAGCCCGGACGAGTACGTGCAGCGCGCCCAGCAGTCCGGCCAGCTGTCCGCGATCTTCGCCGACGTGCGCCGCGGCAAGGCGCTGGCCTCGGTCGTGCGCAAGGCGACGGTCACCGACGCCTCCGGCGCCGAGCTCGACCTGAGCGACCTCTTCGGCGAGGAGGAGGAGGCCACCGCGGCCGCCACTGAGACCGAGGTCACCGAGGAACCCGCGGCTGCTTCCGAGAAATAAAGCTGTCAGCGAACTTGGGCGGTACCGGGCATGCCGGGCCGCCCGAGTTCGTTAGGGTCGATTACAAGATCTCAGCATCTTCGACAGTGCACAGTGGATCTCCTGGCGGAGAGCCACAGCGGTGAAAAGGCAGGCAGACGTGACGCAGCACAAGGCAGAGGCACGCAGCTCGACCGCGGGCCTCAATCTGACCGACTCGGTGTACGAGCGGCTGCTCCAGGAGCGCATCGTCGTCCTCGGCTCCGAGGTCAACGACGAGGTGGCGAACCGGATCACCGCGCAGCTCCTGCTGCTGTCCGCGGAGGACTCCGAGTCCGACATCCGCTTCTACATCAACTCGCCCGGCGGCTCGGTGACGGCCGGTTTCGCCATCTACGACACGATGCAGCTCATCGAGCCGGACGTGGCGACCTACGCGATGGGCCTGGCCGCCTCGATGGGGCAGTTCCTGCTGTCCTCGGGTGCTCCCGGCAAGCGCTACTCGCTCCCGCACGCGCGCATCCTGATGCACCAGCCGTCGGCCGGTGTCGGCGGTACCGCGTCCGACATCGCGATCCAGGCCGAGGTCTTCGGCAAGTGGAAGCAGGAGCTGGCGCGGATCACCGCCGAGCAGACCGGCCAGACGGTCGAGCAGATCATCGCCGACGGCGACCGGGACCGCTGGTTCACCGCCGAGGAGGCGCGGGAGTACGGCTTCGTCGACCACGTCCTCACCCGGGAGAACCAGCTCCCGTCCAGCAACGGCAGCCGCTGACCGGGCCTGACGAGGAGAAAGCTCTCATGAACAACTTCCAGCTTCCGCAGTCCCGGTACATCCTGCCGTCGTACGTGGAGCGCACCAGCTACGGCGTCAAGGAGTCCAACCCGTACAACAAGCTGTACGAGGAGCGGGTCATCTTCCTCGGCGTGCAGGTGGACGACGCGTCGGCCAACGACGTGATGGCCCAGCTGCTGCACCTCGAGCACGAGGACCCGGACCGCGACATCACGATCTACATCAACTCGCCGGGCGGCTCGTTCACCTCGCTGATGGCGATCTACGACACGATGCAGTTCGTGCGGCCGGACATCCAGACCGTCGCACTGGGCCAGGCCGCCTCGGCGGCCGCGGTCCTGCTGGCGGCCGGCACGAAGGGCAAGCGGCTCGCGCTGCCCAACGCCCGCGTGCTGATCCACCAGCCGGCCACCGAGGGCACCTACGGGCAGGTCTCGGACCTGGAGATCCAGGCCAACGAGATCCAGCGGGTCCGCCGTCTGATGGAGACCACGCTGGCCAAGCACACGAACAAGAGCGCCGAAGAGGTCCGCGCGGACATCGAGCGCGACAAGATCCTGACTGCCGAGCAGGCCAAGGAGTACGGCATTATCGACGAGGTGCTGCCGTACCGCAAGGCGTCGCAGATCGGCTGAATCCTGCCCGCGGGGCCGGTGCGTGTCCTACCCGGTGCGCCCCGGCCCCCGGTTTAGGGTCTCGGGGCGCCCGGCGCCCGCAGGTCCTCCCGCGGGGCGCTCCGGGCGGGTACCGTCTAAGGGCAGCGGCCACGTTTTTCCCGCTGGCTCGGCGGCGAGGGCAGGAACACGATCAGGTGTGCCGGCAGGCGCACCGGAGGGGAACAGGTCAACGGTCATGGCACGGATCGGCGACGGCGGGGACCTGCTGAAGTGTTCTTTCTGCGGGAAGAGCCAGAAACAGGTGAAGAAGCTCATCGCCGGACCTGGCGTCTACATCTGCGATGAGTGCATCGACCTGTGCAACGAGATCATCGAGGAGGAGCTGGCCGAGGCCGGCGACGTCAAGCTCGACGAGCTGCCGAAGCCGCTCGACATCCACGAGTTCCTCGACCAGTACATCATCGGCCAGAGCGACGCGAAGCGGACGCTCGCCGTGGCGGTGTACAACCACTACAAGCGCATCCAGTCCGAGGACAAGTCCGGTCCGAAGGACGCCAAGGACGAGCCGGTCGAGCTCGCCAAGTCGAACATCCTGCTGCTCGGGCCCACCGGGTGCGGCAAGACCTACCTGGCGCAGACCCTGGCGAAGATGCTGAACGTGCCGTTCGCGATCGCGGACGCCACGGCGCTCACCGAGGCCGGGTACGTCGGCGAGGACGTCGAGAACATCCTCCTCAAGCTGATCCAGGCGGCCGACTACGACGTCAAGCGCGCTGAGACGGGCATCATCTACATCGACGAGGTCGACAAGATCGCCCGCAAGTCGGAGAACCCGTCGATCACACGGGACGTGTCCGGTGAGGGTGTGCAGCAGGCGCTGCTGAAGATCCTGGAGGGCACGACGGCCTCGGTGCCGCCGCAGGGCGGGCGCAAGCACCCGCACCAGGAGTTCATCCAGATCGACACCACGAACGTGTTGTTCATCGTGGCGGGCGCGTTCGCGGGCCTGGAGAAGATCATCAACGAGCGGGTCGGCAAGCGCGGGCTGGGTTTCGGTGCCGAGATCCGCACGAAGTCCGAGATCGAGGAGAGCGACGTGTTCTCCGAGACCATGCCCGAGGACTTGATCAAGTTCGGTCTGATCCCGGAGTTCATCGGCCGTCTGCCGGTGGTCGCGAACGTGACGCACCTGGACAAGCACTCGCTGGTGCAGATCCTGACCGAGCCGCGCAACGCCCTGGTGAAGCAGTACAAGAAGTTGTTCGAGATGGACAACGTCGAACTCGAGTTCACCAAGACCGCGCTCGAGGCCATCGCCGACCAGGCCGTGCTGCGCGGCACCGGTGCACGTGGCTTGCGCGCGATTATGGAAGAGGTGCTGCAGCCGGTGATGTACGACATCCCGAGCCGCACGGATGTCGCCAAGGTCGTGATCACCGAGCAGACGGTGCGGGAGAACGTCAATCCCACGATCGTGTCGCGTCAGCCGTCCCGGCGTCGCAGCAGCGAACGCGGCGAGAAAACTGCCTGATCTGTGTGCAACAGCCCGCTCCGCGCTCGCTAAGCTAGCCGAATGAGCGTGGAGGGGGCTGGTCCCCGTTCGGGTGCCGGTGACGGCGCCGCTCCGGTCCTGACGGCCGGGGACAACGTCGTTCCGGAGGGGCGGGACGATGTGCGCGGCATCAGTGATCTCACTTTCCGGATCATCGCGCCGTATCTCAGCAGTGTGGCGCTGTACCGCGTCATGCTGGGGCTGCTGAGCCTGATGACACTCGCGTGCGTGGTCGCCGCCCCCGTGCGGTTGTCGGTGCTGCCCGCGATCCCGCTCCCGGTGCTCGGCTTCGGGTTCTACGCGTTGCGCCGCGTGCGCCGGGCGGGCACCGAGTTCCGCCCCCTGCTGACCTGGACCAGCCTGCTCTTCACGGCGACGCTCTTCGGCCTGTGGCTGATCTCGGTGCTGGGCCGCTCGCTCGGCTGACGAGCACCAGCCGGCGACGCGGGCCGGAGCCCGAAATCACCAGAGTCCGCACCGGACTGGTGGGCTCCGGGATGACCAGCCAGCTCACTGCCTGTCATGCCATGGGGTGGTGCCTGCCCAGGAAGCTGATCATGCTGGGAACCACGGTGCGGTTGAAGGAGTCGCCGTGTTTGCCCTTCGCGGTGTAGCCGATCTCCGGCTTCGTGGCGGCGATGAAGCGCCGGGCGCCGGCGACGAACGAGTCCTCCGTGCCGCACCAGACGGCGGTCGGCGTGCCGGCCGTCGCGTCGAGGTGTTTCAGCGGGTCCATCGACGCCCAGTCGGTCTCGTCGTGGAAGGCGTTCCGCTTGCTCATCTCCGGCCACGACAGGATGAGCGCCGGCGCCAGCAATGCCAGCGCCCCGGCCGGTTCCCGGCGCTCCGCGCGCCGGCGCGCGTACAGCAGCGTGCCGAAACCGCCCATCGACATGCCGGTGCAGGCGAACGGCAGACCGTCGGCGCCACCCAGGCCGCGTTCCCGAAGCCACTGCGGGACCTCTTCGAGCAGCATCCCCATCGGATCGTCGCCAGGGACGTTCTCGTGCCAGTAGCTGTCACCGCCGTCCACGGCGACGAACCCGTACGGCGGAATCCGCTTGCGCGCGACCTGGCTGGCCAGCTCGGCGAGCGTCCCGGTCGGCGCCGCCGTCCGTGCCCGCCCGTGCAGGCCGTGGAGCAGCAGCGACATCGGCAGGTTCGGCGGTGGCGACTTCGACGGCAGCAGCATCACCAGGTCGACCATCCGGTTGCGGTAGCGCGACCACACCCGTTCGACCTTCGCCACGCCGATCTGCGTCGCGGGCGAGGACGACGTCACACCCAGCACCCGCTGCACGGCCTCGCTCACCGGTAGCACCCCGGTGGCGGTACCGGTGGCGAACGCGGCGATACCCAGGCCCGAGGCCCCTGCGATCAGCACCGAACGGCGGCTGGGCCGCCTGCGCGGCTCGGTCGCTTCGTCCTCGGTCACCTGGGCCTCCCGGGCCATTCAACATCAGTCTCGACTCTCTTGTCGTGCGAAATGCCCTCGGTGATACACCCGGCACCGCTAGTGTCGTTGTCATGCGGTTCGCGATTTCCATTCCACAGTTCGTCGCCGACGGCACGTTCGACCCCGGCGCCTTCCGCGCCTACGTCCGCCGGGCCGAGGAACTGGGGTTCGACAGCGGCTGGACCCAGGAGCAGACGCTCGGCCGGTTCCCGCACCTCGCGCCCAACGAGACGATGGCCTACGCGTTCGCCTGCACGGAGCGGCTGCGCCTGGGCTGCGCCGTCTACGTCACCCCGCTGCACAGCCCGGTGCACCTGGCCAAGAGCCTCGCGACGCTGGACCAGCTCAGCCGCGGCCGCCTGGAGGTCGGTGTCGGCAGCGGCGGCCGCAACCGGCCTTTCGGGGCGTTCGGCCTCGACGGCGACGCCCACGTCGCCCGGTTCACCGAGGGCATCCGCCTGGTCAAAGCCCTGTGGGCGGAGGAGACGGTCGACTTCGGCGGGCGCTTCTGGCAGCTGGAGGGCGCGGCGATGGAACCCAAACCGTTCCAGAAACCAGGGCCGCCGTTGTGGTTCGGCGGCAGCCACCCCAATGCCCTCAAGCGTGCCGTCCGGTTCGGTCACGGCTTCTTCGGCGCGGGCTCCTCGACCACGGCGGCTTTCGCCGGCCAGGTCCGGACGTTGCGCGAGCTGCTCGCCGAGGCCGGGCGCGACGACTTCCAGGTCGCCAAGCGGGTCTACATCGCGATCGACGACGACGGCGACGCCGCGCGCCGCCACGCGGCCGATGGGCTCGCCTCCATCTACGGCAAGCGCGGGCTCGAGGCGGTAGCGGTGGCCGGCACGCCGGAGGAGTGCGTGGCCGGGGTGCGCGAGGTGGCCGAGGCGGGTGCCGGGCTGATCCTGTTCACCCCGTTCGCCGATCAGTTCGAGCAGATGGAACGTCTCGCCGCCGAGGTCATGCCCCGGATCTGACCGTCACGCCCGCGCCGGCTCCAGCACGCGCTGGTCGCCGGTGTAGAGGTTCATGCTCGCCCCGCGCAGGAACCCGACCAGGGTCATGCCGTTCTCCTCGGCCAGCTCGACCGCCAGCGAGGACGGCGCGGACACCGCGGCGAGGAACGGGATGCCCGCCATCGCGGCCTTCTGCACGAGTTCGAACGACGCCCGTCCGGACACGAGCAGCCCGCAGTCGGTCAGCGGTACCCGGCCCTCCAGCAACGCCCAGCCGAGCACCTTGTCGACCGCGTTGTGCCGTCCCACGTCCTCCCGCACGGCGAGCAGCGATCCGTCGGCGCGGAACAACCCGGCGGCGTGCAGGCCGCCGGTGCTGGCGAACACGCGCTGCTGGGCCCGCAGCGCGTCCGGCAGCCCGGCGAGCACCTCGGTGGACACGGCGAACGCCGACTCGCCGGGCGGGAACCGGGTCTTGAGCTTCACCGCGTCGAGTGCCGCCTTGCCGCACACCCCGCACGAGGACGTGGTGTAGAAGTTGCGTTCCACGCCGGTCTCCGGCGGCGCGACACCGTCGGCCAGGGTCAGGTCGAGGACGTTGTAGGTGTTGCGCCCCTGGTCGTCCACGCCGTCGCAGTAGCGGGCGGCGAACACGTCGTCGCGCGCGCCGATGACGCCCTCGGACAGCAGGAACCCGTGCGCCAGCTCCACGTCGTGCCCGGGGGTGCGCATGGTGACGGCCAGCGCCGCACCGCCGACCCGCAGCTCCAGCGGCTCTTCGGCGGCCAGCAGATCGGCCCGGCGCCGCTGCCCGTCGCCGGTCAGCTTCCGCACCGGACGTCGCACCGTCACGCGGCCCATGGCGACCCCTCGTTCCCCGTCTCGGCGACCACGGCTGGGTAGTGCGGCCGCGAGGACCAGCGTAGGCGAGCGGGCCGGGGCCGTCAGGCGTGGAGGCTGTCGAGCAGTCCGCGGCACGCCGACTGCACGTGCTCCTCCGCCAGGTCGCCGAGCCCCTCGACGCGCCCGGCGCGCAACAGGGCCGCCAGTTCCCGGTGCTCGCCGACCACCCGGGTCCGGTAGTGCTCGTGCGACAGCCGTACCCGGTTGGCCTGGAAGAGGTGCACCTGCGACCGCACGGCCTCCCACGCGCTGATCAGCCGGGCGTTGCCGGCGATCGCGTACACGCAGTCGTGGAACTCGATGTCGAGCGCCACCAGCCGGCCGCCGTCGGCGGCGCCCCGGGCCTCCCGGTCCATCGCCGCGACCAGCCGGTCCAGCTCGTCGAACTGCTCCGGCCGTCCGCGCCGCGCCGCGGTCAGCGTCGCGAGCCGGTCGAGCGCCGCGCGGACCGCGTACACCTCGACGATGTCGGTCTCGGTCAGCCCGATGATCCGCGTGCCCCGGTGCCACTCGCTGTGCACCAGGCCCTCCCGCTCCAGGATCGCCAGGCCCTCCCGTACCGACCCGCGGCTGACCCGCAGGGACGCGGCCAGCTCGACCTCCCGCAGGGCACTGCCGGGCGCGAACCGGCCGGTGAGGATCTCGTCACGGATGCGGTCGGCGGCCTCCTCGGCCAGGCCGCGCCGCCGGGCGGGCTGCATGTTCGAATGTTGACATTGTTTCCCGACTCGGTCAAGCTGGGTCCACCGACGACAAGGAGGACCGCTCGATGACCCGTCCCGCATTCCACCTCGCGATCCCGGTCGACGACCTCGGCCGAGCCCGGGAGTTCTACGGCGGGGTGCTCGGCCTGCCCGAGGGCCGCTCCGACACGAAGTGGGTCGACTGGAACTTCCACGGCCACCAGGTGGTCACCCACGTCGTCGACGGCGCGCGGGCGGAGGCCGGGCGCAACCCGGTGGACGGCCACGACGTCCCGGTGCCGCACTTCGGGCTGGTGCTGACCGTGGACGCGTTCCACGAGCTGGCCGACCGGCTCCGGGCCGCCGGCACGCGGTTCGTCATCGAGCCCTACCAGCGCTTCGCGGGGGAGAAGGGGGAGCAGTGGACGATGTTCCTGCACGATCCGGCCGGTAACGCCCTGGAGTTCAAGGCGTTCCGCGACGAGTCCCAGTTGTTCGCCCGATGAGCCGCGGGGTCCTCGTCACCGGCGCCTCGGCCGGCCTGGGCCGCGCGATCGCGACGGCGTTCGCCGAGCGCGGTGACCGCGTCGCGGTGCACTTCAACGCCAACCGGGCGGCCGCGCAGGCCACGCTCACCGCCCTGCCCGGCGACGGCCACGCGCTCGTCCAGGGCGACGTCCGGGACGCGCGGACCATCGCCGACGCCGCCGAGGAGGCGCTCGGCGGCGTCGACGTGCTGGTCAACAACGCCGCCGTGGTGACCACCACCGAGACGGCGCATCCGCTGGCGGAGACCACGTTCGAGCACTGGCGCGCGGTGTGGCGGCAGTCGGTCGAGGTCAACCTGCTCGGCGCGGCCGACCTCACGTTCTGCGTCGCCCGGCACATGATCGCCCGGGGCGCCGGCGGGCGGGTGGTCAACGTCGGTTCGCGTGGCGCCTTCCGCGGCGAACCGGACCACCCGGCGTACGGGGCGACCAAGGCCGCGTTGCACTCGCTGGGCCAGTCGCTCGCGGTGCACCTCGCGCCGCACGGCATCGCGGTCAGCGCCGTGGCGCCGGGGTTCATCGCCACCGAGCGGGTCGCGGACTGGCTGACGGGGGAGCGGGGCGCGGCGTTGCGGGCGCAGTCCCCGTTCGGCCGGGTCGCCGAACCGGGTGAGATCGCCGCCGCGGTCGTCTACCTCGCCTCGGCCGGGGCCGAGTGGGCCGCCGGTGCCATCCTCGACCTCAACGGCGCCTCCTACTTGCGGTCCTGAGGCCAGTCCTGCGGGCGGACCGCGGCGAGGATACGCTCGGAGATCGCCCGCAGGGCGTCCACCTGATCCGGGGTCAGCGCGTCGAACACCAGCTCGCGCACGGTGTCCACGTGGTGCGGGGCGGCCTGCTCGATCGCCTCCCGGCCCTCGCGCGTCACCGCGATGAAGGCGCCGCGCGCGTCGTCCGGGCATTCCTCGCGCGCCACCAGGCCGCGCTTCTGCATGCGGCGCAGGTGGTGGGACAGCCGGCTCTTCTCCCAGTCGAGCGCCCGTGCCAGCTCGAACACCCGGACCCGTCCCTCGCGGGTCTCGGTGAGCTGCACCAGGACCTCGAAATCGGGCAGCGACAGCTTCGAGTCGGCCTGCATCCGCCGGCCCAGTGCGGCGTTCAGGTGGCCCTGCATGGTCACGTACGCGCGCCACGCCTGCTGTTCGGACTCGTCGAGCCATCGGGTCATGTTCCCGAGTATAGCGGGAATAGTTGACGTGTCATCCAAGTTGTGGCACGGTGAGGATGACGCATCAACCAATGGAGGAACCCGGAATGACCGCCCAGACCAGCTACGCGACCCTGACCGGCGAATACACCCTGGACCCGACCCACACCCGCATCGGTTTCGTCGCCCGCCACGCGATGGTGACCAAGGTGCGCGGTTCGTTCAACGAGTTCAGCGGCACCGCGCGGATCGACGGCGAGAACCCGGCGAAGTCGTCGGTCACCGTCGCCATCAAGGCCGACAGCATCGACACCCGCAACGCCGACCGCGACGCGCACCTGCGCAGCAACGACTTCCTGTCGATGGACGAGTACCCGGAGATCACCTTCGTCTCCACCGCCATCGAGCAGACCGGTGAGGCGAGCTTCGACGTGACCGGCGACCTGACGATCCGGGGCATCACCAAGCCGGTCACGATCCCGTTCGAGTTCGAGGGCACCGCGCAGGACCCGTTCGGCAACGCCCGGATCGGCTTCGAGGGCTCGACCACCATCAACCGCAAGGACTTCGGCGTCACCTGGAACGCCGCGCTCGAGACCGGCGGTGTCCTGGTCAGCGACAAGGTCACCCTGGAGTTCGAGGTCTCCGCGATCAAGTCCGCCTGACGCGGATGCCGGTGGTGCCCGGCGGGTAAGCCGGGCACACCACCTCCGCACCGGAGAAAGGAACGCCATGAGCTCCGTCGACCTCGACGCGGTGCGCGCGGAGCGCGACCGCATCCGCGACGCCCACCTCGAGCCCGCCGGGCAACGGCCGGCCTCGTCCGCCCGCGGCCTGCACCACACGGCGCTGATCAGCAGTGACGTCGAGCGGACCATCCGCTTCTACCAGGACCTGCTGGAGTTCCCGCTCACCGAGCTGATCGAGAACCGCGACTACCCCGGCTCGTCGCACTTCTTCTTCGACATCGGCAACGGCAACCTGCTGGCCTTCTTCGACTTCCCCGGCCTGGACGTCGGCCCCTACGCCGAGGTGCTCGGCGGGCTGCACCACGTCGCCATCTCGGTCGACCCGCAGCGGTGGCAGCGGCTCGCGGGCAAGCTGGCCGACGCCGGTGTCGAGCACGCGGTGCACAGCGACGTCTCGATCTACTTCCGCGATCCGGACGGCGCCCGCATCGAGCTCATCGCCGACCCGCTGGGTGAGATGTACGGCCACCAGGTGCTCTAGAAGCCGGCGGACGCGCCCGGCCGCCGGTCACGGCCGGTGGCCGGGCGCGGTCGCGTCGGCACGAGTACCGGAGTTCCGCAGTGCCCGGTCGGCGGCCGTCACGACGAACAGCACGACGCCGATCGCGATGAGCGCGACCGCCAGCCCGTGCAGGCCGCCCGAGCTGGCCCGGTCGCCGAAGCACAACGCGATCAGCGTCGACGCCGCGATCGCGCCGAGGTACTGGGCGGTGCGGAACAGCCCGCTCGCGGTGCCGATCACCTCCGGCGGCGCCTGTCCGTACAGGACGGTCTGGTTGGTCACGCTCGTCAGCCCCTGGCCCAGCCCGAAGATCGCGGCCAGCACCACCAGCGTGCCGAGCCACGTCCCGTCGCCCACGAACAGCAGCAGCACCGCCCCGGCGAGCAGGGCCACCGAGTTGACGATCAGCCGGCCCTTGAGCCGCGTCGGTTTGCCCGCCGAAGCCGCGGCGACCACGGCGGCGACCGACATCGGCATCAGCAGCGCGCCGGCCGCCGACTCGGACAGCTCGCGCGCCGACTCCAGCCACTGGACGTAACCGAACATGACCGCGTACACGATGAGGAACGCCAGCGCCTGGCGCAGGTAGGTGCGCAGCAGCGGGCCGTTGCCGGCGAGCATGCGCAGGTCGAGGAACGGTCGGTGGGCACGCAGCTCGACACGGGTGAACAGCGCGCCCAGCAGCACCGCGACGCCGAGCAGGTACAGGTCGGACACCGCGGGCTCCATCACGTAGAGGAGCACCGCGAGCAGGGTCGCCGAGAACAACGCGATGCCGGCGACGTCGATCGGCTCCCGGGGGCCGCTGGGCACCGGGTCCTTGGGCACCCAGAGGAGGGCGAGCACGATCGCGACGGCGGCCAGCGGGATGTTGACCGCGAAGATCGCCGGCCACCCGGCCAGGCCGATCAGCGCGCCGCCGAGCGTCGGCCCGATCACCATGACGGTCTGCGCCGACATCGCGAGGACCGACAGGATCCGGCTCGGTACGCCGCCGCCGGTGGTGTCCGCGCGGCGGCGCAGCACCGCCATCGCGGCCGGGAACCCGGCGCAGGTGCCGACTCCGAGCACGACCCGCACGGCGACGAGCCAGCCCAGCGAGAAGGCGAGCAGCCCGCCGATGCCCGCGAGCATCACGGTGACCGCACCGGCCAGCAGCACGCGCCGTGCCCCGAACCGGTCGACGAACAGCCCGACCACCGGCTGCCCCACGGCCGTGGCCAGGTACAGCGAGGTGATCAGCCACGCGGTCTGCTCCGGCCCGGCGCCGAACGCCCGGCCGATCGGCACCAGCGCGACGGCGATCAGGGTGGAGTTGATGGGGTTGAGGACCGCGCTGGCCACCAGTGGGAGGACCAGGCGCGGGGGATAGGCGGTGGAGGATCGCCTCGTCGTGGGCTGAGCCGTCGTCACCACTTCCTCATCGTTGCGCCAGCCGCCGCAGCAGCGGCAGTGCGTCGTCGATCGTGCGGCGTTCGCCGGGGGTGAGCTCGTCGACCAGGGCGCGGGCCAGCCACTCCTCGCGGTGCTGGTGGACGCCCCGCACGGTTTTCTCGCCCAGGTCCGACAGGCTGATCACGATGCGGCGGCCGTCCCGCGGGTCGGGCGTGCGGGTGAGGTAACCGAGCTCGTCCAGCACGGCGAGCGTGGCCGCCATGGACTGCTGCCGGACGTGCTCGGCCGCCGCGAGCTGAGCCTGGGTGGCCGGGCCGTCCCGGTCCAGCCGGGCGAGCACCGCCGACTGGGACGGCGTGAGCACCCCCGCGTTGTCGACCTGCCGCAACCTGCGGTGCAACTGCCCGACCACCGCCCGCACGGATCCCGCCAGTCGCGCGACGTCGTTCGGCACCCGGGTCATATCCACAGGCTAGACTGATGAGCCTGAACTGTCGAACTGCGGCCGCCACCGGTGACCTCGGGCAGCGGCTCGGTGACGTCGTTCGCCGCGGTCTCGTCGAAGCCGGACGTCGGGCTGGCCGTCCACTTCGGACCCGCGGAGCCGGACGTCGAGCGGGTGGAGATCATCACCGGTCGCGGAGGCGATGCGGATGCAGCGCGGATTACCCGGTTCGTACACTTACCGGTTGTGACGGAGAACGCCCCTGACCAGCAGCCCGCCCTCCCGGCCGCATGGAACCCGGCCGATGAAGAAGCCGCCCTCTACCAGCGGTGGGTAGACGCGGGCTACTTCACGGCCGATGCCGGGTCGGACAAGCCTCCGTTCACCATCGTGCTGCCGCCGCCGAACGTGACCGGCAGCCTGCACATGGGGCACGCGCTCAACCACACCCTGATGGACGTGATGACGCGCCGCCGCCGCATGCAGGGCTACGAGGTCCTGTGGCTGCCGGGCATGGACCACGCCGGGATCGCCACCCAGAACGTCGTCGAGCGCGAGCTGGCCCAGCAGGGCAAGTCCCGCCACGACCTGGGCCGCGAGAAGTTCGTCGAGCGGGTCTGGGAGTGGAAGGCCGAGTACGGCGGCAAGATCCTCGGCCAGATGCGGCGCCTCGGTGACGGTGTCGACTGGTCGCGCGAGCGGTTCACCATGGACGAGGGCCTGTCCCGCGCCGTGCAGACCATGTTCAAGCGGCTGTTCGACGACGGCCTGATCTACCGCGCCGAACGCATCATCAACTGGTGCCCGCGGTGCCTCACCGCGCTGTCCGACATCGAGGTCGAGCACTCCGAGGACGAGGGCGAGCTCGTCTCGATCCGCTACGGCGACGGTGACAACGCGATCGTGGTGGCCACCACCCGCGCCGAGACCATGCTGGGCGACACCGCGGTGGCCGTGCACCCGGACGACGAACGGTACCGGCACCTGGTCGGCACCGAGGTGGAGCTGCCGCTGACCGGCCGCCGCATCCCGATCATCGCCGACGAGCACGTCGACCCGGAGTTCGGCACCGGCGCGGTCAAGGTCACCCCGGCGCACGACCCGAACGACTTCGAGATCGGGCGCAGGCACGACCTGCCGATGCCGACGATCATGGACGAGCGCGCCACCATCACCGTGGCCGGCCCGTTCCAGGGGCTCGACCGGTTCGAGGCCCGTCCGGCGATCGTCGCCGTGCTGCGCGAGCAGGGCCGGATCGTCGCCGAGAAGCGGCCGTACCTGCACGCGGTCGGCCACTGCTCGCGGTGCGACACGGTGGTGGAGCCGCGGCTGTCGCTGCAGTGGTGGGTCAACGTGGAGCCGCTGGCTCGCGCGGCCGGGGACGCGGTGCGCGACGGGCGCACCCAGATCCACCCGCCGGAGCTGGCGAAGCGCTACTTCGACTGGGTCGACAACATGCACGACTGGACCATTTCGCGCCAGTTGTGGTGGGGCCACCGCATCCCGGTCTGGTACGGGCCGGACGGTGAGACGGTGTGCGTCGGGCCGGACGAGCAGCCGCCGTCGGGTGACGGCTGGACCCAGGACCCGGACGTCCTGGACACCTGGTTCTCCTCGGGCCTGTGGCCGCTGTCCACGCTGGGCTGGCCGGAGCGGACGGCGGACCTGGCCAAGTTCTACCCGACCACCGTGCTGTCCACCGGCTACGACATCCTGTTCTTCTGGGTCGCCCGGATGATGATGTTCGGCCTCTACGCCGGTGACGGTGTCCAGCCGTTCGACCACGTCTACCTGCACGGACTCATCCGGGACGCGCAGGGCAAGAAGATGTCGAAGTCCCGCGGCAACGTCATCGACCCGCTGGACTGGATGGACAGCTACGGCGCCGACGCCACCCGCTTCACCCTCGCCCGCGGCGCCAATCCCGGCACGGACATGGCGCTGGCGGAGGAGTGGGCGGCCGGCTCGCGCAACTTCTGCACGAAGCTGTGGAACGCAACGAAGTTCGCGTTGATGAACGGCGCGACCGTGGCGCGGCCGCTGCCCGCCGCGGCGGACCTGACCGAGGCCGACCGCTGGATCCTCGGCAGGCTCGCCACCACGGTGTCCGAAGTGGATAGCCTGCTGGAGGACTTCCAGTTCGCCAAGGCCGTCGACCGGCTCTACCACTTCACCTGGGACGAGCTGTGCGACTGGTACCTGGAACTGGCGAAGGTCCAGATCGCCGGTGCGCACGCCGAGGGCACCCGTGCGGTGCTGGGGCACGTGTTCGACACGGTGCTGCGGCTGCTGCACCCGGTGATCCCGTTCATCACCGAGAAGCTGTGGCAGGCGCTGACCGGCGGCGAGTCGATCGTGATCGCCTCCTGGCCCGCGGCCGACGACTCCTACGCGGATGCCGCGGCCGAGGCGCGGATCGCCGACCTGCAGAAGCTGATCACCGAGATCCGCCGGTTCCGCTCCGACCAGGGCCTCAAGCCGGGGCAGCGCGTCGCGGCGCGGGTCGACGGTGCGGGCTTCGCCGACGTCGCCCGGCACGAGGAAGCGGTCCGCGCGCTCGCGCGCCTGACCGAACCCGGGGACGGGTTCACCGCCTCGGCGTCGGTCGAGGTGAGCCTGTCCGGTGGAAACGTGCACGTCGAGCTGGACCTGTCGGGCGCGGTCGATGTGGCGGCCGAGCGCAAGCGGCTGGAGAAGGACCTGGCGGCGGCTCAGAAGGAGCTGAAGCAGACCGAGGGCAAGCTCGGGAACCAGGCGTTCCTGGACAAGGCTCCGGCGGAGGTCGTGGACAAGATCAAGGTGCGGCGCGATGCGGCGGCGGCGGACATCGAGCGCCTGACCGCGCGGCTGGGTTCCCTGCCCACGGCGTGAGGTGGGTGGGCCGTTCGCGGGGTTTCCCGCGGACGGCCCCCGTTCCCGGCGGCGGAGGGGTCAGCGGCCGGTGGAGCCGTCGATCTGCTCGCGCAGGATGTCGGCGTGCCCGGCGTGCCGGGCGGTCTCCTCGATCATGTGGACGAGCAGCCAGCGCATCGACGGCGGGCAGGAGTCCGTTTCCCGCAGCGATCGCGCCCCGGGCCGGTCGAGGTCGTCGCACGCGGCGATGATCTCGTTGCCGCGCCGCACGGTCTCGCGGTATTCGGCGATCAGCGTGTCGTTGGTGTCGCCGTCCGCGGGCAGGGCGCCGTGGTCCAAGAGCGAGTCCTCGCCTCGGTAGGCCCAGACGAACCAGTTGTGCTCGACCGCGATCAGGTGCTTGAGCAGCCACAGCAGGCTGGTGCCCGACGGCACTCCCGCCGTGCGTGCGGCAGTGTCCGGCACGCCGGCGACCTTCGCGATGATCGCCTCCCTGAGGTAGTCCAGGAAGGTCACCAGCGTGGTCTTCTCGTCCGCGTTCCCGCTGGGCGGACGCACGTCACCGCGGCTCGTCATGCCGCCACCTTATGCGGTCGCGGTCCGGCAGCGGCCCGGGGAGCATCCGGAGTGCCTGGAGGGCCGCCGACAGTTCCGCGACCGCGGCCGGGTCCGTCAGCTTCCGGCCGGTCAGCTCCTCGACCCGCCGCAGCCGGTACCGCACCGTGTTGGGATGGCAGAACAGCCGCCGTGCCGCCTCCGCCGCCGAACCGCCCGCGCCGAACCAGCACTCCAGCGTGTCCAGCAAGCGTGCCCGGTCTTCCAGCGCCAGCACCGGCCCGAGCACGCGCGCGGCGACCTGCCCGGCCTCGGCGGGCGCCGCGGCCAGCAGCACCGCGAGCGGGGTGTCGGCGAACTGCGCGACCTCGCCGTCCCCGAGACTCCGCAGCGCCAGCCGGGCGAACTGGAGCGCCTGCGGCGTCTCCCGCAACGTGCGGTACACCGGGCTGACACCGGCCCGCGCGTTCGCCCGTCGCAGCACGGTGAGCACACCGTCCACAGTGGCCGGTGCGGGCAGGGCCAGCACCCCGACCTGCTGGTGCGGCTGCAACCGCCACGCCGACCGGATGTCGGACGCGGCGAGCCGGGAGGCGATCCCCGGCAGCGCCTCCCCGCCGGGCTCCGGGGTCGCCGCGGCCACCACGACGAAGCGGCCCTCGACCGGCAGCCGCAGTGCGTGCGCCGTCTCCCACAGGGACCGCTGGTCGATCTCCCCGGACAGCAGCGCCTCGACGAGCACCGACCGCCGGTGTTCGTCGCGCAGCATCATCTCCGCGACGGCGTCCCGGTAGGCCGCGGTCATCGCATCCGCCACGTCCCCGGCCAGCTGCCACACACCGGCCACCATGTCCACCAGGGTGGCATCGCCGATGGCTCCCGTCGCACGGGCTTCGGCGGCGATCGCGGCCCACAGGCCGCCGAAGCCGATCCGGAACGCCGCCAGCACCTCGGGCAGCGGTGCGGACTGGACGGCCCGTTCGCGCCCGGTGGCGTGCGCCGCGGCCAGGTCCGGCGGCTCGCCGGCGATCAGGGCGCGCAGGATCAGCCTCAGGTTGTCCCGCACCGACTCCGCCAGCGAGGCGTCCGGGACGTCGTCGCTGACGACGTAGAAGCCGACCTCGGCGCGGATCCGGGCGGTCACTCCGGCGGTGAGCGGATCCAGCCGGGCCAGCAGCGTTTCCGCCACGGCCGGCAACCCGGGAGCGGTGTGCGACACGACGCCATTGTTCCCCACGACAACCAGGACCGGGTGGCGGTTGTCCGCCGGAACATGGGCTGCCGCGCCCGTCGGCCCGCACCATGGTCCGCACGAGCAAGCGGAGGACATTCAATGACGAATCTCGCGCACATCCTGACCGGCACCGCGCGGCGGCAGCCGGACGCGCCCGCTCTGCGCCTGGGCGACGCCGTGCTGAGTTACGCCGCCCTCGACGAGGCCAGCGCCCGCGTCGCCGCCCGGTTGCACGCCGAGGGGCTGGAGGCCGGCGACCGGGTCTGCCTGATGCTGCCGAACGTCCTGCCGTTCGCCGCCCTCTACTACGGCATCCTGCGTGCCGGCGGTGTCGTCGTGCCGATGAACCCGCTGCTCAAGGCGCGCGAGGTGAAGCACCACCTGACCGACTCCGGAGCGGCGCGGCTGTTCGTGTTCGCCGGAGCCGCCGACGAGGTGGGCAACGCCGCCGCCGCGGCCGGGGTGCCTTGCACGGTCGTCGACCCGGCCACCTTCCTGACCGGCCTCACCGCGGCGGCGGAGCACGACATCGCTGCCCGCGACGACGGCGACCCGGCAGTCATCCTCTACACCTCGGGAACCACCGGCCGCCCCAAGGGCGCCGTCCTCACCCACGCCAACCTCCGCAGCAACGTCACCACCATCGCCGAGCGGATGTTCGACCTGCGGCCCTCCGATGTCGTCATGGGGTGCCTGCCGCTGTTCCACACGTTCGGCCAGGCGTGCGCGCTGAACGCGTCGGTCCACCGCGGCGCCTGCCTGGTCCTGGTGCCACGGTTCGAGCCGGAGGCCGTACTGGACGCGATTGACCGGTTCGGGGTCACCGTCTTCCAGGGCGTGCCCACCATGTACGGCGCCTTGCTCCAGCACCCCCGGGCGGCCGGGATCGACGCGAGTGCCCTGCGGATGTGCACCTCTGGCGGTGCGGCCCTGCCCGTCGAGGTCCTGCGCGGGTTCGAGGACACCTTCGGGTGCCCGATCCTGGAGGGCTACGGCCTGTCCGAGACCTCGCCCCTCGTCACGTTCAACCATCCGGACCGGCCGCGCAAGGCCGGCTCGATCGGCACGCCGATCGACGGGGTCGAGGTGCGCCTGCTCGATCCCGACGGTGCCGAGGTCGAGCCGGGCGAGGTCGGGGAGATCGCGGTGCGCGGGCCGAACGTGATGCGCGGCTACTGGAACCTGCCGGAGGCCACGGCCGAGGCGATCCCGGACGGCTGGCTGCGCACCGGCGACCTGGCCCGGCAGGACGAGGACGGCTACTACTACATCGTCGACCGGAAGAAGGACCTGATCATCCGCGGTGGCTACAACGTGTACCCGCGAGAGGTCGAAGAGGTCCTCTACGAGCACCCGGACGTGGCCGAAGCCGCGGTGATCGGCGTGCCGCACCCCACGCACGGTCAGGAGGTCGCGGCCGCGGTCGCGCTCAAGCCCGGGGCCACCGCCACCGCGGACGACCTGCGCGACCACGTCAAGGAACGGGTCGCCGCCTACAAGTACCCGCGCCAGGTGTGGCTGGTGCCGGAGCTGCCGAAGGGGCCGACCGGCAAGATCCTCAAGCGGGAGATCGCCACACGGCCGGAGAAGGGGCCGAAGGACCCTTCAGCCCGTCCACCACGGGTGTGACCATGGGTGGACCACCTGTCCGTGTTCGAGTGGGGGCCGTCGATGGACACGACGCGCAGTCCATCAGGGTGCACCGAAACCAGCCTGCACTGCCGCTGGCCCGCCTCGCGGCGGACCGTCACCGCGCTGCGGGACGAGCTGGTGCGGTGGGCGCAGGACCTCGACCTCCCGGGTCACCTCGCGCACGCGATCGGCCTCGCCGGCTACGAGGCGCTGACGAACTCGGCCACCCACGCCTACCCCGAGGGCACGGACGGCCCGGTGGAGCTGCACGCCAGCCGCGACCACGACCTGATCGCGGTCACCGTCCTCGACCGCGGCCGCTGGCAGCCACCCCCGCCGGGCCGCTCGATGTTCGACGGGCACGGCCTGCGGCTCATTCGCGGGCTGGCCGGGCACGTCGAGGTCACGGCGACCGACGAGGGCACCACGGTGTCGATGACCTGGCAGCTGCCGCACGACGGCGGAGACGCGCGGTCAATCGCGTAGGTGCGCGTAGGTCACCGCGGCGACGCCCTGCATCCCGGTGAAGAACGGGTGGTAGTTCGCCGCCCACGGCTTGAGGTCCTTGCCGTTGATCCACGCCCGCCCCGGCGGGGCGCACGCGTCGTGACCGAGTGACGGGGTGAACGTGTCCACATAGGACGCGCGCCCGTCGTCGGCGGCCGCCTTCGCCAGTGCCGCGTTCAGCTCCTCCTCCACGCTGTTGAGCCACGCGTAGTCGCCGTCGGCGAAGGGCAGGACGGCCGGGCAGGTGCCCGACGGGGGCGCGATGCGCGGGTACCCGATCACCAGCACGTCGGCATCCGGCGCCCGGTCGTGGATCTCGCCGAGCACGGCGGTGACGTTCGCCCGCGTCCGCGGCAGCCGGGCCTTGATGGTGTCCACGCCGTCCACCGTGAAATGCCGCTCGCACGGGTTGCCGGCCGGGTCCGAGTCCCGCAGGCCGGGGCAGGTGCCGACGATCGTGCCGAACACGCTGTAGTCGTTGCCGCCGATGCCGAGCGTGACCAGGTCGGTGTCCGGCCGCAGGGCGTCGAGCTGGGGCGGGTTCGGGCCGAGGACCACGTCCTGCGGAGCGAGCATGTCGTGGGTGTCCGCGCCGCTGCACGACACGTCGGTGAACGAGCCGACGCGCAGCGCGATCGCCAGCAGCGACGGGTAGTTGCTGGTGGAGCGCAGGCAGCCGACCGGGTCCACGCGCTGCAACGGGATCAGCGGACCGGCCGTGTAGGAGTCGCCGAGGGCTGTGTAGTGCTGGTAGTGCCGGACCTGGGGCGCGGCGGAGGCGGTGACCGTGGTGGCGAGCACCGTGCAGACGGCGACCACGAGGACGAGCAGCGTGCGGCGCATGACTTCTTCTTAATCCCTGCGGCCCGCCTCCGCCGCCGCCATTCGGGTGGGTCGGCCCGTTCCTCACCGCCCGGGTGGCGGGCACCGGTGTGGCCGCCACCCGGGTGGGTCAGCGGTAGGCGCTCTGCCCGGTCAGCAGCTGGCCGAGCACCAGCGTGTGGATCTCTTCGGTGCCCTCGTAGGTCAGCACGCTCTCCAGGTTGTTCGCGTGCCGCAGCACCGGGTACTCGAGGCTGATCCCGTTCGCCGCGAGGATGGTGCGCGCGGTGCGGGCGATGTCGATCGCGGTGCGGACGTTGTTCAGCTTGCCGAAGCTGACCAGCTCGGGCGGCAGCTCGCCGCCGTCCTTGCGCCGGCCCAGGTGCACCGCGAGCAGCAGGCCCTTGTTCAGCTCCAGTGCCATCCCGACGAGCTTCTGCTGGGTGAGCTGGAACCCGCCGATCGGGCGCCCGAACTGCTCCCGCGTCGTCGCGTAGTCGAGCGCGCTCTCGTAGCAGGCCCGGGCCGCGCCCAGCGCACCGAACAGGATGCCGAACCGGGCCTCGGACAGGCAGGACAGCGGCCCCTTCAGACCCGTCACGCCGGGCAGCACGGCGTCGCCGGGCAGCCGCAGGTCGTCGAAGGACAGCTCGGCCGTGGCCGACATCCGCAGGGACAGCTTGTGCTTGATCTCGCGAGCGGTGAAGCCCGGCGTGTCCGTGGGCACCACGAACCCGCGTACACCCTCGTCCGTGCGCGCCCACACCACCGCGACGTCGGCGAGCGTGCCGTTGGTGATCCACATCTTGGCGCCGTTGAGGATCCAGTCGCCGCCGTCCCGCTTGGCGAAGGTGCGCATGTCGCCCGGGTCGGAGCCGCGGTCGGGCTCGGTCAGGCCGAAGCAGCCGATGGCCTCACCGCGCGCCATCGGCGGCAGCCAGCGGTCCTTCTGCTCGTCCGAGCCGTACTTCCAGATCGGGAACATCGCGAGCGATCCCTGCACCGACACGAAGCTGCGCAGCCCGCTGTCACCGGCCTCCAGCTCCAGGCAGGCCAGGCCGTAGGCGGTGGCGCTGGTACCGGCGCAGCCGTAGCCGGTCAGGTGCATGCCGAGCAGCCCCATCTCGCCGAGCTGGGGGACCAGGTGCTTCGGGAAGGTCGCGTCCTCGAACCACTGGCCGGCGTGGTCGGTGACCTCCTTGCGCACGAAGGACCGCACCGTGTCCGCGATCTCGCGCTCCTCGTCGGTCAGCAGGTCGCGGATGCCGAGCAGGTCGCGGGGGTCGGGCTTCGTCATGGGCGCGTTCTTCCTGTGCGGGCCCGGGCCAGGGCACGGGCGGGTGGACCGGCTTCGATCACTCCGCCGAGCAGGCAGAGCAGGGCCTCCCGCCGTCGTGGCCCGACGAGCTGGGCGCCGACCGGGAGACCGGCTTCGGTCAGCCCCGCCGGAACCGTCAGTGCGGGATGCCCGCTCACCGAGGCTAGTGCGGTGAGCCGGTAGTAGGCGTTTTCCAGCGGCTCCTCCCGCCCGCCCACGTCGACCGTCTCGGTGTCCGCGGGCGCGGCGGTAACGGGCAGTGTGGGCATGAGCAGGGCGTCGACCTCGGTGAAGGCCGCGTCCACCTCGGCAGCGATCTCACCGGCGCGGGCGCGGGCGGCGTCGTAGTCCTCCTGGGTGACCTCGGTACCGGCCTTGAGCTGCCCGATCGCCCGTCCGCGCAGGCCAGACGGGTCCTCGTTGTAGGCCGGCCACCACTGCCGCGCGGACTCGAACAGCATGGTCGTGAACCCCGCGGAGCGGGCGTACCGGTGGCCCAGCGGCAGTTCGACCGGCACGATCTCGGCGCCGGCCGCGCGCAGCGTGCCCGCCGCCGACTCGACGATCCGCAGCACCTCGGGATCGATCTTGGTGCCCCACAGGTGCTCGGGCCAGCCGAGCCGCAGGCCGGCGACGGTGTTCGCCACGGTGTCCGCCGCGGGTTCCGCGGTCCCCGTCAGGATGCGGTGCACCGCCAGGCAGTCCGCGGCGGTGGCGGCGATCGGGCCGACCGTGTCCATCGACGGCGTCAGCGGCGTGACCCCGCGCATCGGCACGGTGCCGTGCGTCGGCCGCAGCCCGGCGACGCCGCAGAGCGCGGCCGGGATGCGGATCGAGCCGCCGGTGTCGGTGCCCAGCGCGACCGGCACGTCCCCGAGGGCGACGGCGACGGCCGAGCCGCCGCTGGACCCGCCGGCGTCGCGGTCGGGGGCCCACGGGTTGCGGCACCCCGGCGTCCGCGACGACCATGCCAGCTCGGGCACGGTGGTCCGCGCGACGGGCACGTAACCCGCCGCACGCAGCCGGGCGACGGCGTCGGAGTCCTCGGCCGCGACGTGGTGACCCAGGCCGGGCGTGCCGTTGCGCGTCGTCTGGCCGGCCACGTCGAGGAAGTCCTTGACGGCCAAGGGAGTTCCGGTCTCCGGATGGGGGAAGCGCTCGACGTAGGCGCCGAAGTCGGAAGTCAGCGCGTACACCTCCTCGTGCACGGGGGCAGCTTGCCCGATCAGTGTGACCCCGCCGGGGGCGGGGCACGCGTAGTCTTCCGCACATGTGCCGAAACATCACGGTGCTGCGGGGCCTGGAACCGTCGGCGACGGCCGAGGAGATCGAGGCCGCCGCGCGCCAGTACGTCCGCAAGGTGACCGGCGTGCAGACCCTCTCCGAGGCGACGCGCGGCCCGTTCGAGCAAGCGGTGGCCGAGGTCGCCGCGATCACCACCCGGCTGCTCGCCGAGCTCCCCCCGCGCCGGCAGCCCCCGGCGACCGTCCCGCCGCTGCGCCGCCCCGAGGTCCAGGCGCGGATCGCGGCGCGTCAGGCCCGGTAGAGTCAGGCCCGGTAGAGCAGCAGGTAGCGGAAGAACAACAACGACCGCACGGTGCTCCCGGGCAGCAGTCGCGCGGACTCGCGCCGCACCTGGGTCATCGTCGTGTCCCAGTCCCGCACCGGGGCGGTCGCTACCGGATCGGGGCCGCCGTTGAGCTGGTCCCCGGCCGCCACGACGAGCCGGGCCGCGAGGTTGACCGGCGGCGCCAGCAGGCCCCACTTCACCCAGTCCGCGATCGAGCGCGGCTTCGCCAGTCCCAGCACCGCCAGCACCCCGCCCGGGTTGAGCGCCGCGCGCAGCTTCGTCACCGTCTCGAACGGGACGTGGTGCAGCGACGCCAGACACGAGATGAAGTCGTACCGCCCCAGCTCGGCGGTGGTGACGTCGCCGTGCCGGTAGGTGATGGTGGCCGGCCCGAGCGCCCGCGCGATCCGGATCATCTCCCCGGACGGGTCGAGGCCGTCCACTTCCAGGCCGGCCGCGGCGAGGCGGCGGGCGAACCGGCCGCCGCCGCAGCCGACGTCCAGCGCGGTGCGGGCCCCGGTGGGCACCTGCCGCAGCAGCAGCCGGTGGTAGGCGTGGTTGTGGTCGAACGGCATGCGGTCAGCCTGTCAGTACCCGCGAAAGTAGACTCGGCGGGGTACCCAGGCCGGGCCGAGTAGGGAGAACGCGTGACATCGGGCGAGGACGAGGAGTACCCGGCGGAGCTGTCCAGCGGGGGCAACTTCGTGGCCGGTCCCCTCCCCGACGACCCGGCCGAGGCCGACCCGGTCGACCTCGAGGAGATCGAGCGCCAGGCCCGCCGCGAGCTGATGCGGGTGGAGGCGGAGCTGAACCAGCGGTGGCCGGAGACGAAGATCGAGCCGTCGCTCGACCGGATCGCCGCGCTGATGACCGTGCTGGGCGATCCGCAGAAGACCTACCCGGTGCTGCACGTGGCCGGCACGAACGGCAAGGGCTCGGTCACCCGCATGATCGACGCGTTGCTGTCCCGGCTCGGGCTGCGGGTTGGCCGCTACACCAGCCCGCACCTGCAACTGGTCACCGAGCGCATCGCCGTGGACGGTGCCCCGATTCCCGCGTCGAAGTACGTCGACATCTACCGCGACATCGAGCCCTACATCGGCATGGTGGACACCGCCGGTGGCCCGAGGATGAGCAAGTTCGAGGTGCTCACCGGCATGGCCTTCGCCGCGTTCGCGGACGCCCCGGTCGACGCGGCGGTGATCGAGACGGGCATGGGCGGCACCTGGGACGCCACGAACGTCGCCGACGGGCAGGTCGCCGTCGTCACCCCGGTCGGCCTCGACCACACCGAGTACCTGGGCAGCGAGCTCGGCCAGATCGCGGGGGAGAAGGCCGGGATCATCAAGCCGGGCAGCGTCGCGATCCTGGCGGAGCAGGAGCCCGAGGCGCAGCGCGTGCTGCTGGAGCGGGCGGTCGAGGTGGACGCCACCGTCGCCCGCGCGGGCAGCGAGTTCGGCGTGCTGCGGCGGGAGATCGCGGTCGGCGGGCAGATGCTGACCCTGCAGGGCCTCGGCGGGGTCTACGACGAGATCTTCCTGCCCCTGCACGGCGCGCACCAGGCGAACAACGCACTGCTGGCGCTGGCCGCGGTCGAGGCGTTCTTCGGCGCGGGCAAGGACCGCCGGCTCGACATCGACGCGGTGCGTGAGGCGTTCGCCGCGGTGGAGCTCCCGGGCCGTCTGGAGCGCGTGCGTGCCGCGCCGACGGTGCTGCTCGACGCGGCGCACAACCCGCACGGCGCGCGGGCGCTGGCCGCCGCGATCGAGGAGGAGTTCGCGTTCCGCAAGCTCACCGCGGTGATCGGCGTGCTGGCGGACAAGGACGTGCGTGGTGTCCTGGAGGCGCTCGAGCCGGTGGTCTCCGACGTCGTGGTCACCAAGAACAGCTCGCCGCGGGCGATGCCGCTGGACGAGCTGAACGAGCTGGCACTGGCGGTCTTCGGCGAGGACCGCGTGGTCGCCGAGTCCAGTTTGGACGCGGCGGTGGAGACCGCGGTGACGCTGGTCGAGGAGAGCGACGACCCGGACGAGCCGCTGGCCGGGGGTGGTGTGCTGATCACCGGTTCGGTGGTCACGGTGGGGGACGCGCGGACGTTGTTCGGGAGGGAGCCGGCGTGAGCGAGGAGAAGACGGTGCGGCCGCCGGCGAAGGACCCGATGAAGTCCTTCCGCGGCGTGATGGCTGGCACGCTGATCTGCGAGGCGATCACGGTCGGCCTCGCGCTGCCGGTGATCGCCAACCTGGGTGGCGGGATCGGCACCCTCGCCGGCTGGGGGATCATCGTGATCGCGGTGTTGCACGTGCTGCTGTGCGGCGTCCTCAAGCGGCGCTGGGCGGTGCCGGTGATCCTGGTGCTGCAGGTCGCGCTGGTCGTGTACTTCGTCGAGCAGGTCGCGATCGGCATCATCGGCCTGCTGTTCCTGGCCTTCTGGCTGTGGGCGCTGTGGCTGCGCAACGACGTCGCCCGCCGCATGGCCGAGGGACGGCTGCCGAGCCAGCAGCAACCCAGCGAGTAGCGTCGATCCGAACCGAGAGCAGTGCTCTTGACAAGAGCACTCGCGGGAGGCTAACTTTCCGTTGATGAGAGCAGTGCTCTCGAAATGGAGAACCGATCTCGGAGGATCCCGTGAACCGTATCTGGTGGGCCGTGGCTGCCGTCTTCCTGCTCGCGTTCGCCGTGTTCGAGGTGGTCGAGCACGGCGGCTGGACCGCCGGCGCGCTGCTGCTCGGACTCGCGGGGCCGGACCTGACGTTCCTGGCCGGGATCGGCGCACCAGCCGTCGAACGCGGAGTCCTGCCGCGGCGGGCCGTGCCCTTCTACAACGCCGCCCACCACTGGGCGGGCCCCGCGGTCCTGCTCCTGGTCTTCACCATCGTCACCAGCCCGGCCGCGTTCACCCTCGGTCTCGCGTGGCTCGCGCACATCGCGGTGGACCGGGTCTTCGGCTTCGGCATGCGCACGGCCGACGGCCGTCCGCGGACGGCCGCGTGATTTCACCGCCCGGACAGCCGGAGTTGGCCCGGTCGCCCCCGAGCCCGCATAGAACTCCGGCATGACCGAACAGACCCGCCGTTCCGCCCTCAGAACCGGCCTCGTCGGTGCCGGTGTCCTCGCCGCCGGTGCCCTCGGCAGCCCCGCCGCGGGCGCCGCCCTCGTCCGCCCGGACCGCCCGGTCCTCAGCCACGGCATCCAGTCCGGTGACGTGACCACGAACTCGGCGCTGGTGTGGACGCGCGCCGACCGGCCGTCCCGGATGATCGTGGAGGTCTCGCGCGACCCGTCGTTCCGGCACGCGCGCACCGTCCGGGGCCCGCTGCTCACCCCGGACACCGGCGGCACCGGCAAGCTGCGGATCCCCGCGCTCGCGCCGGGCACCGAGGTGCACTACCGGGTTACCGCCGAATCGCTCGACGGCCGCGCGGCCAGCGAGCCGTTGACCGGCACCTTCAAGACCGCCCCCGCCGGCCGCAGCGACGTGCGGCTCACCTGGTCCGGTGACGTCGCCGGGCAGGGCTGGGGCATCAACCCCGACATCGGCGGGATGACCGCCTACTCCGCGATGCTCGCCCGCCGCCCCGACTTGTTCCTGCACAGCGGGGACACCGTGTACGCCGACGGCCCGCTCAGCGAGAAGGTCACGCTGCCCGACGGCCGGGTGTGGCGCAACGTCGTCACCCCGGAGAAGAGCAAGGTCGCGGAGACCCTCGACGAGTACCGCGGGCAGTTCGCCTACAACATGCTGGACGCCAACGTCCGCGCCTTCACCGCCGCCGTGCCCAGCTACGTGCAATGGGACGACCACGAGGTGACCAACAACTGGTATCCCGGCGAAATCCTGGACCTGCCGCAGTACACCGAGAAGCGCGTCGACGTTCTCGCCGCCCGGGCGTTCCAGGCGTTCCACGAGTGGCAGCCGATCGACCCGCGGCGCGCGGTCGACGGCCGGGTGTACCGCAGCTTCCCCTACGGCTCGCGGCTCGAGGTGTTCGTCCTCGACATGCGCAGTTACAAGGACGCCAACACCGCCGACCAGACCGAGCCCGGGCACATCCTCGGCGAGAAGCAGGCGCAGTGGCTGGTGGACGGGCTCAGCCGCAGCCGCGCCACGTGGAAGATCGTGCAGGCCGACCTGCCGATCGGCCTCGCGGTGCTCGACGGCTCCGGCATCGAGGGCGTGGCGAACAACCGGCCCGGCGCCCCGGCCGGCCGGGAAAGCGAAATCGCGTGGGTGCTGCGGGAACTGGCGAAGCGGAAGGTGCGCAACGTGGTGTGGCTGACCGCGGACGTGCACTACACCGCGGCCCACCACTATTCGCCCGACCGGGCCGCGGTGGGCGATTTCGACCCGTTCTGGGAATTCGTTTCCGGCCCGCTGCACGCCGGGGCGTTCGGCCCGAACACACTCGACCCGACGTTCGGCCCGGAGGCGGTTTTCGTGCACGCCCCGCCCACGGCGAACGCGTCGCCGATGGTCGGTTTCCAGCATTTCGGCGAAATCAACATCGACGGGCGCACCGGTGAACTGCGGGTCGATCTCCGCGACGGCGCGGGTGCCGCGCTGTGGTCGACGACCCTGGAACCGCAGCGCTGACCAGGCCAGTAGGCTTCCGGTCATTCCATGCACGTGTTCTGAAGGAGAAACGCAGTCGTGAGTGAACGCACGCTGGTCCTGGTCAAGCCCGACGGCGTACAGCGCGGCCTCGTCGGCGAGGTCATTTCGCGCATCGAACGCAAGGGGCTGAAGCTGGCCGCGCTCGAGCTGCGCACCGTCGAGCGTTCGGTTGCCGAGGAGCACTACGCCGAGCACAAGGACAAGCCGTTCTTCGGCGACCTGCTGGAGTTCATCACCTCCGGCCCGGTCGTGGCGATCGCGGTCGAGGGCGTGCGGGCGATCGCGGCCTTCCGGCAGCTCGCCGGCGGCACCGACCCGGTGGAGAAGGCCACCCCCGGCACCCTGCGCGGGGACTACGGCCTGGAGACGCAGTTCAACCTGGTGCACGGCTCGGACTCGCCCGAGTCGGCCGAGCGCGAGCTGAAGCTCTGGTTCCCCGACCTGTGACGGAACTGGTGGAGGGGGCTTCCGGGGCCGCGGGAGCCCCCTCTGCCATGTCGGCCGTCGGCTCGCCGCACCCCGGCATGATCGGTCGCATCGCCTGCCTGGTGGCACTCACGGTGCTCGGCGTCCGGGGCGCGGCCCGCCGGCGCGGCGGGCCGCTCCTCCGCTGACCCGTCCGATCAGCCCGCCCCGGTCTGCACCAGCCCGTGCCCGTAGAAGCTGTTGTACCGGGTGTACCCGGCGCAGAACGCCGCCGGCCGTCCGTCGCCGGTGAGGTCGGACTTCGCCGGGCACGGCACCGGCCGCGCACGCGCTTCCAGCGCCTGCTTCAGGTCCGCGGATGTCGCTCCCGGCCGGGCCGCGGCCTCCACCGCCGCGGCTCCCGCCACGTGCGGTGCCGCCATCGACGTGCCGCACAGCTTCCCGTAGCCGCCCGGCACGGTCGAGAGCACGCAGTCGTCACCGTCGCCACCCGGCGCGGTCAGGTCCACCATGCCGAGTCCGTACGAGCTGTAGCGCGTCTTCGTCCCGTCCCGCCCCACCGCGGACACCGCCAGCACGTCCCGCGCGGTTGCGGGCAGCGCCGCGCACGCGCCGGCGGGCCGGCTCAGGTCGGTGGCTTCGTTCGTCGCGGCGGCCACGTTCAGGGTCCCCCGCGCGGCCGAGTAGGCCGCGGCCCGCCCGATGGCTTCGCGAACCACCTCGCGCCCGGGCGACCAGGTGCAGAACGCGCCCCACGTGTTGATCGCGACGCTGCTGTTGGTGACCGCCATCCGGTGTTCGGCCGCCCACATCAGCCCGCACACCACGGCCTCGGGTGTGACGATCCCGCGGTCGTCGACGACCTTCACCGAGGCCACACGCGTCCCGGGTGCGACCCCGGTAGTGCCGCGGCCGTCGTCGGCCGCGGCGATGATGCCGGCCACGTGGGTGCCGTGCCCGGAGGTGGTGGCGCGCCACGCGTCCTCGGCGGGATCGGCGGTGCCGCCGACGCAGCTCGCCGAGTCGTCGCGGTCCAGCGCCGCGGCCAGGTCGGGGTGGTCGGGGTCGATGCCGGAGTCCAGCACGCCGACCACGACGTCCGGGCTGCCCGTGCCGGGCCCGCCCACCGCGGTGAGGTTCCACTGCTCGGCGGACCGGTCGGCCGTGGGCACCTGCGCCGGAACGGTCGCCTCCACCGCGCGCCGCACCGGCCGCTGCGCGGCACGCCGTTCGTTCTGCGCGCTGTAGGCGCGGCCCGCTCCCAGCCGAGTCGCGAAGCCGGCGTCGGCGTCCGCGACGCCCACGCCGATCTGCGGGTAGTACCCGGTCAGTTCCCCGCACGCGTCCCGTACCTGGTCCCGGGCCGCCGCCCGCGGCGTGTCGCCGTCGAAGACCACCAGGTAGGGCACGGTCGGCGCGCCGTCATCGCACGTTCGCTCCGGTTCCGCCGCCGTGGCGCGGGCCGGCGTGATCACCAGGGTGGCGCACGCCACCGCGACGAGTGATCGTCCGAGGGCGCGCACCGGGGACCTCCAACAGGGCGAACAGCGGCGGAAGCCGAGATCGTTCTGCCGCACGCTAAGCCACCCCGCCCGGCAGCGACAAGCGCGACGCGCAAGTTCGCCCGGCCGTGGTCAGGCCACTGTCGGCACCGACTACACCGCACCGGAGGCACCGTGTGGGATACTCGGGTTGGCTGCTTCCGCCGATACGCCCGCGACCTGCGGTCCGTCGGGGGTGGTGGCCCGGAGACAGGCTGGAAGAGCGCCAGGTCGTCGCCGCCAGGACCCACCTGGGTGGCTCGACGAGCGGCAGGCGGACGGGAACCGCCGGCTTGGACGGCTCGTCACCGAGTGGACCTGCCATCGGCGGGAGCCGGACCCCGGCGCCGTCGGGGTGAGACGAGGCACAGGATTCCCGCCGGCGGTGACCACCCCGGCGGACCAGACAGGAAGGGCCCCTGTGCGGCCGCGTCCGCCAGCCCGAGCGGCTGGGACGCGCCCGGGGGCGGAGGAGATGTATGTCGAACGCGGACACACCCGCCGAGAACACCGGCGGGAACACCGCCGTACCCGCAACCGGCCCGCTGGGCGAACTGCCGCCCCGCGTCCGGGTGCACGCCCTGGCGAAGCTGCTCGGCTCCAACAGCCGGGTCGTGCTGGCGAAGCTCAGCGAACTGGGGGAGACCGCACGTAGCGCCCAGTCGAGCGTGCCGCGGGAGGTCGCGGTGCGGGTTGCCGAGGCGCTCGCCCCGGCCGACGAGCAGGCCGCCGAGGAGGCGTCCGCCCCCGAGGCGGTCGTCCCCGCCGAGAACACGGCGGCCGCGCCCGGCCCGGTTGCGGAGAGCGCGCCGGAGCCGGTCGCCGAGACGCCTGCCCCGGAGCCGGCCGCCCAGGCCGCCCCGGCCGCGGCCGCGCCGGCAACCGCTCGCAAGCGTGAGACCACTCCCGAGGTCACGGCCGAGCCGGAGCCCACCCCGGAGCCGAAGCGCGTGCGGGAGCCGAAGCGCGCGCCGCACATGCCGGTGTTCGCCGCGCCGTCGCCGGTGTTCCTCCCGCCGGAGGCCACCGCCGCCGAGGCGACGGCCGCCCGGCCGGCCCCGGTCGAGGAAGCCGGTCCGGACGAGGACGGCGACGACGGTGAGGACGGCGCCGGCCGCCGTCGGCGCCGCCGCGGCCGCCGTGGCCGTGGCCGCGGCAAGGGCGGCGACGAGAACGCCACCGACAGCACCGACACCGGTGAGGCTGCGGACGCCGATTCCCGGCCATCCGGCGAGACCCGGCCGGCCGAGGACGCCGGCAAGGCCGACGACGAGGACACCGCGGACGAGGGCGAGTCCACGGACGACACCGACGAGGCCGACGGCTCGAGCCGTCGCCGCCGTCGCCGCCGCCGCCGCAAGGGCACCGACTCCGACGCCGCCGAGTCCACCGGCGACGACCCGCCGAACACCGTCGTCCACGTCCGGGAGACCAAGGCCGAGGACAAGAGCACCAGCAGCTCGGACGGCGTGCGCAGCGTGCGCGGTTCGACCCGCCTCGAGGCCAAGCGCCAGCGCCGCCGGGACGGCCGCGAGGCCGGCCGCCGCCGCGCGCCGATCCTGTCCGAGGCCGAGTTCCTCGCCCGCCGCGAGTCGGTGGAGCGCACCATGGTGGTCGCCGAGCGCGGCGAGCACACCCAGATCGCGGTGCTCGAGGACGGTGTCCTGGTCGAGCACTTCGTGACCTCGCAGGGCAGCGGCTCGATCGTCGGCAACGTCTACCTCGGGCGCGTGCAGAACGTGCTGCCCTCGATGGAGGCCGCGTTCGTCGACATCGGCCGCGGCCGCAACGCCGTGCTCTACGCCGGCGAGGTCGACTGGGACGCCGCCGGCCTGGAGGGCAAGTCCCGCAAGATCGAGCAGGCCCTGTCGACCGGCGACAACGTGCTGGTCCAGGTCACCAAGGACCCGGTCGGGCACAAGGGCGCCCGGCTGACCACCCAGATCTCGCTGCCCGGCCGCTTCCTGGTCTACATGCCCTCCGGTGGCGCCACCGGCATCTCCCGCAAGCTGCCGGAGAACGAGCGGCGGCGGCTCAAGGACATCCTCAAGCGGATCGTCCCCGAGGACGCCGGCGTGATCATCCGCACTGCCTCGGAGGGCATCAGCGAGGAGGAGCTGGAACGCGACGTCCGCCGGCTGAAGGCGCAGTGGGAGGTCGTCAAGGAGAAGGCCGACGCGGCGTCCGGCAGCAAGAAGTCGTCCGCCCCGGTCATGCTCTACGAGGAGCCGGACCTGCTGGTCAAGGTCGTTCGCGACCTGTTCACCGAGGACTTCGTCTCGCTCGAGGTCCAGGGCGACACGGCCTGGGAGACCATCCGCGCCTACGTAGACCACGTCGCTCCCGACCTCACGTCGCGGGTCAAGCGCTACGTCGGCACCGGTGACGTCCTCGCCGACCACCGCATCGACGAGCAGCTGACCAAGGCGCTGGACCGCAAGGTCTGGCTGCCCTCCGGCGGTTACCTCGTCATCGACCGCACCGAGGCGATGACGGTGATCGACGTCAACACCGGCAAGTTCACCGGGTCGGGTGGCAACCTCGAGGAGACGGTCACCCGCAACAACCTGGAGTCGGCCGAGGAGATCGTGCGCCAGCTGCGGCTGCGCGACATCGGCGGCATCATCGTGATCGACTTCATCGACATGGTGCTGGAGTCCAACCGCGAACTGGTGCTCAAGCGGCTGACGGAGTGCCTCGGCCGGGACCGCACCCGGCACCAGGTCGCCGAGGTCACCTCGCTGGGCCTGGTGCAGATGACCCGCAAGAAGATCGGCACCGGTCTGCTCGAGGCGTTCTCCACCACGTGCGAGCACTGCAAGGGCCGCGGGGTCGTCGTGTCGACCGAACCGGTCAAGTCGGGTAACGGCGGCAACGGCGGGCACCAGCACGGCGGCGGTGGCGGCGGTGGTGGTTCGCGCCGGTCCCGCGGCCGGGGCAAGGCCGAGGAGCCGCAGGCGGAGCCGAAGAGCCCGGAGCCCTCGCCGGTGCAGCGTGAGAGCACGTTGTCGGCGGTCGAGGCGATGGCGAAGGCCGCGAAGATCGCCTCGACGAAAACCGAGGGTGACAAGCCGGCCGACGGCGGTGCCGCGCACGGCGCGGAGCGCGGGGAGAAGCCCGGCCGGACCCGGGGCGGGGCGAAGGCCGGTGAGCGGTCCGCTGCCCGGCGCGGCAGGGCCGGGACGATCTCGGCGGGTCCCGACGAGGCAGGGTCCGGGGACGTCGCCGTGGACCACTCCGGGACGGCGCGGTCCGTGGACACCCCGGCCCCGGACGAGAAGGCCACCGAGGCTCCGGCGTCCGCTCGCCGGATTCCGTCTGCCGATGCCCCGGCCAGGCCCGGCGCGGCGGTCGAGGCCGCCACCGGCGAGGCCGATGCGTCAGCTGACGCTTCCGGTCCCTCCGCGGCGGCGGAGACGCCCGCCACTGCCCGGTCCGCGGCGGCAGCCGAACCGGAGCAGGCCGAACCGGAGCAGGCCGGGCCGGAGCGTTCGGAGCGCCCGGTGAGCTCCCGGGCCCGCCGCGTGGCCCGCAGGCCGGCCGCGCCGCCGGAGCCCAGCGAGCCGTCGCCGGCTGCGCAGGTGCCCGTGACGGCCGGTCCGGCCGGCCGGGCGGACGCACCGCAGAAGCCCGTGACGGACGAGCCGGCGGAAGCCGCGGAGACCCCCGCCGAGGCGGCCCAGGAACAGTCCGCTGCGGACGTCAGCGTGCCCACGCCGGCCACCCGGACGGCCCGCCGGCGCCCGCGTCGCGCGGCGTCCCGCCCGGCCGGTCCGCCGGTGCACGCCTCGGAGCAGAGCTGATCCACCTTCGTGAGCCCCGGTGTCGGCAGGCGCCGGGGCGTCACGTAACCTGTAAGACGGCCCGTCCCCGGACGGGCTATGGCGCGATCACTGGACCGCATCCCGCGGGACGTGGCGCAAGCCCTCACCCATTGTCGAGTTAGCAGGAGACTTCCGTGTCGGCGTACGCGATCGTCAAGACCGGCGGCAAGCAGTACAAGGTGGCCGTCGGCGACGTCGTCGAGGTCGAGAAGCTCGAGGGCAAGCCGGGCACCGAGCACTCTTTCCCCGCCGTGCTGTACGTCGACGGCAGCGATGTCACGGCGGATGCCGAAGCGCTCGCGAAGATCTCGGTCACCGGCAAGGTCGTCGAGCAGACCAAGGGTCCCAAGATCCGCATCCACAAGTTCAAGAACAAGACCGGGTACCACAAGCGGCAGGGTCACCGTCAGCAGCTGACCCGCGTCGAGGTCACCGGAATCACGAAGTAAGGAGCTGCAGGAGCCATGGCACACAAGAAGGGTGCGTCCAGCTCCCGCAACGGGCGCGACTCCAACCCCCAGTACCTCGGCGTCAAGCGCTACGGTGGTCAGCTCGTGAACGCCGGTGAGATCCTGGTCCGCCAGCGCGGCACCAAGTTCCACCCCGGCCTGAACGTCGGCCGCGGCGGCGACGACACGCTGTTCGCCCTGTCGGCGGGCACCGTGGAGTTCGGCTCGAAGCGTGGCCGCAAGACGGTCAACATCGTCCCGGCCGAGGCCTGAGGGTCCGGCTAGACAACCCAGCACCTTCAGCGAGGGGCGGGCCCGGAACAGATCCGGTCCCGCCCCTTGTTGCTGAGGGTGGCTGAACATCCCATTCGAAGAACGAGAAGAGGCTTCACGATGGCGTCCCGGTTCGTTGACCGCGCGGTGATCCACGTCGCCGCGGGCGACGGCGGGCACGGCTGTGCCTCGATCCACCGCGAGAAGTTCAAGCCGCTCGGCGGTCCCGACGGGGGCAACGGCGGCAACGGCGGCGATGTGCTCCTGGTCGTCGACCCGAACGTGCACACGCTGCTCGACTTCCACTTCCACCCGCACGCCAAGGCCACCAACGGCCGCCAGGGCCAGGGCAGCAACCGCGCCGGCGCGGCGGGCGAGACCCTGGAGCTGAAGGTGCCCGACGGCACCGTCGTGCTGTCCGAGGACGGTGAGGTCCTGGCGGACCTGGTCGGCCCGGGCACGACGTTCGTCGCCGCGCAGGGCGGGCGCGGGGGCCTCGGCAACGCGGCGCTGGCGTCCAAGGCGCGCAAGGCGCCCGGGTTCGCGCTGCTCGGCGAGCCCGGTGAGCAGCGCAGCCTGGTGCTGGAGCTGCGTTCGGTCGCCGACGCGGGCCTGCTCGGGTTCCCGTCGGCCGGCAAGTCGTCGCTGATCTCGGTGCTGTCCGCGGCGAAGCCGAAGATCGCCGACTACCCCTTCACCACGCTGGTGCCGAACCTCGGCGTGGTCAACGCGGGCGACACCGTGTTCACGATGGCCGACGTGCCCGGCCTGATCCCGGGCGCCAGCGAGGGCAAGGGGCTCGGCCTGGACTTCCTCCGCCACATCGAGCGCTGCGCCGTGCTGGTGCACGTCGTCGACTGCGCCACCTTCGAGCCGGGCCGCGACCCGGTGTCCGACGTGGACGCCCTGGAATCCGAGCTGGCCCGCTACACGCCTGCGCTCGGTGGCGACCTGGACGAGCGGCCGCGGGTGGTGGTGCTCAACAAGACCGACGTGCCGGACGCGGCCGAGCTGGCCGAGATGGTGCGGCCCGAGTTCGAGGCGCGCGGCCTGCCGGTGTTCGAGGTTTCCACCGTGACGCGGCAGGGTCTGCGGGAGCTGACCTACGCGCTGGCCCGGGAGGTCGAGAAGTACCGGGCGGCGCAGCCCGAGGCGGAGCCGACGCGGATCGTGCTGCGTCCGGCCGCGGTGGACGATTCGGGCTTCACCATCGAGGAGGACCCCGAGGAGCCGGGCGGCTTCATCGTGCGGGGCGCCCGTCCCGAGCGGTGGATCCGGCAGACCGACTTCGGCAACGACGAGGCCGTGGGCTACCTCGCCGACCGGCTCAACCGGCTCGGTGTGGAGGACGCTCTGGCCAAGCGCGGGGCCGAGCCCGGCTGCCCGGTGACGATCGGCGACATCACGTTCGAGTGGGAGCCGTCGACGCCGGGTGTGGCGGCGCACCTGACCGGCCGGGGCACCGACCCGCGGCTGGAGAAGAACAACCGCGTCTCGGCCGCGGAACGCAAGGAGGCCCGGCGCATCCGGCGCGACGGCCCGGACGAGCCCGAGGACTCGGCAGGACAATGAGCGTGGCCCGCGAAGCCGTCGCGGCGGCGGATCGACTGGTCGTCAAGGTCGGTTCCTCGGCACTGACCACCGCCGGCGACGGGCTCGATGTGACGCGGCTGAACGCGCTGGTCGACGCCATCGCGTCGCGGATCGCGCGGGGCAGCCAGATCGTGCTGGTTTCCTCGGGCGCGATCGGCGCCGGGCTGGCGCCGCTGGCCCTGGGCAAGCGGCCACGCGACCTCGCGACCCAGCAGGCCGCGGCGAGCGTCGGTCAGTTGCAGCTCGCGCACGCCTACGCCGAGTCGTTCGGGCGGTATTCGCTGACCGTCGGCCAGGTGCTGCTGACCTCCGACGACGTGGTGCGGCGCGCGCATTACCGCAACGCGCAGCGAACGTTCTCCCGGTTGCTCACGCTGGGCGCGGTGCCGGTGGTCAACGAGAACGACACCGTGGCCACGGAGGAGATCAAGTTCGGCGACAACGACCGGCTGGCGGCGCTGGTGGCGCACCTGATCGGCGCGGATGCGCTGGTTCTGTTGTCCGATGTGGACGGCCTGTACGACGGGGACCCGCGCTCGGGCTCGACGCGGCGGATCGCCGAGGTGACCGGGCCCGCGGACGTCGAGGGCATTGCGGTGGGCATGTCCAGCTCCGGGCTCGGTACCGGCGGCATGGTGTCCAAACTGGCCGCGGCGCGCACTGCCGCCTCGGCGGGGATCCCGGTGCTGCTGGCTGCGGCGTCCGAGGCTGCCCGAGCGTTGTCCACCGCGGAGGTCGGCACCGCCTTCCACGCCGCCGAGTCCCGCTTGTCCGCGCGCCGGTTCTGGCTCGGTTACGCGGCCGGCACGCGGGGCCGGCTGCACCTCGACGACGGCGCGGTGGCCGCCGTGGTGCGCCGGCGCCGGTCCCTGCTGGCGGCCGGGATCACCGGTGTGGACGGTGATTTCGAGGCCGGCGACGTCGTCGAGCTGGTCGACGCGGCGCAGCGCGTGGTGGCGCGCGGGGTGGTGGCGTTCGACGCGGGGGAGTTGCCGGAGCTGATCGGCCGGTCGAGCCATGAGCTGCCGGAGGAGCATCGCCGGGAGGTCGTGCACGCCGACGATCTGGTGCCGTTCCGCCGTTAGCGCAGTTCGCTGCCCTTGGTTTCGGGCAGGGTGAGCAGCACCAGGAACGCGATGGCCGCGCCGGCGGCGACGTACCAGAAGAACAGGATCGAGGCCCCGGCGGCGGACAGTGCGCTGATGACGAGCGGTGCGGTGCCGCCGAACAGGGCGACGGTGAGGTTGTACCAGGCGCCGATGCCCAGCCCGCGCAGTTCGGTGGGGAACAGCTCGCTCATGATCGCGGGGGCGAGGCTGGACAGGGCCGCGTAGAGCCCGAGGCCGACGCAGAAGACGACGATCAGGTTGCCCAGTCCGGGTTTGACGAGCGTGGACAGCGGCACGATGAGGATCGCCGTGGCCGCGGACCAGGCGAACAGCTGGGGTTTACGGCCGATGCGGTCGGAGAGCGCACCGTAGGGGTATTGCAGCGCGACGAACAGCGCGGTGCCGATGGACAGGGCGAGGAAGACGTCGACGTCGTTCGCGTGGCGGGTTTTGACCGCGAACGGCGTGAGGGCGCTGAAGAACGTGTAGTAGCACAGCGTCGACAGCATGGTGATGCCGACGAGCTGGACGACGGCCTTGGGGTGTTCGCGCAGGGTCGTCAGCAGCGGGCGGCGCACGCGCTGGGCGCGGCTTTTGTTCTGCTCGAACTGCTCGGTCTCGGAGAGGCTGCGCCGCAGCCACAGCCCGATCATGCCGAGGACGCCGCCGAGCAGGAACGGGATGCGCCAGCCGTAGGAGCTCAGGTCGGGCTTGTCCATGGTGCGGGCGAGCACGAACCCGAGCACCGAGGCGAGCAGGACCGCGGAGCCGGTGGAGATGTAGAAGAACGAGGAGTAGCGGCCGCGCCACCTGGGCGGGGCGATCTCACCGAGGTAGGCGGAGGCGTTGGACACCTCGCCTCCGAGGGACAATCCCTGCGCGACGCGGGCGAGGAGCAGCAGGACCGGGGCGAGCCATCCGACTTGGTGGAAGGTCGGCAGGATGGCGATCACCACGGAGCCACCTGCCATCAGGCTGATGGTGAGGAGCATGGCGGGTTTGCGGCCGCGGACGTCGGCGAACCGGCCGAGGAGCAGCCCGCCCAGGGGCCGGAAGAAGAAGGCGAGCGCGTAGGTCGCGAACGTGTTGATCTGGGCCAGCAGGTCGTTGCCCGCGGGGAAGAACGCCGTGGCGAAGTAGATGCTGAAGGTGGCGTAGATCGTCCAGTCGAACCACTCCAGCGCGTTGCCGACGCTGGCCGCGAACAACTTCCGGACCGGCAGCCGATGCCGAACCCCGCCACCGATCTGCGACTCCACCATGCACGCCTCCACGTTCACCCGATCGAGTGGGACAATGCCATACCGCGGCGGGAAGGGAAAGGTGACTTTTCGCCTGAACCGGGTGCGCTCGGCCGTCTTCCCGGGCTCCTGGGTGCTGCCCGGGACTCCGGGGGGATGTTGGGCAGCCGGGTGTCGGCGCTGCTTCGCGCTCGTCCACCTGCTGAGGCGCCACTCGTGCCTCCCGTCGCGGAGCCCACGAGCGGGTCCGGACCGGTCGGCCTGATCCCGACGGTGAGCAGGTGCTGCTTCCGCCCTGCTCCCGTGCTCGGCGGCCCCGACCGAGCACGTGATCCCGGACATGAGCCCGATACTCCCGGCGAGCGGCCCGAAGCCCGAGCCCCCACCCGTCCAGAAGTGCCGGCCGCCGCCGTGCTGCTGGCCTGCCGTGCCGCTGCCTGCCGGACCGTCGGGCAGTTGGACCGTCGGGCAGTTGGACCGTCGGGCAGTTGGACCGTCGGGCCTTTGGATCGCCGAGCTGCCGGCGGGCGGGACGTTGGCCTGCCGTGCCGCTGGGCAGCCGTGCGCTGACCCGCCGTGCCGCTGGACCGTCGCGCCGTTGGACCGTCAGGTCTTTGGTTCGCCAGGCCGCCAGCGCCGGGCCCTGAGCCGCTGGGCCCTGAGCCGCCACGCCCGGAGCCGCCGCGCCGCCGCGCCGCTGCGCCGCTGAGCCGCCGCGCCGCTGAGCCGCCGGGCGTTGAGCCGCCGGGCGTTGAGCCGTCGCGCCGCCGCGCCGCTGAGGCGCAGCACCCGCTGAGCCGCCGGGCCGCTGAGCCGCCGGGCCGCTGGGCCGTCGCGCCGCTGAGGCGCAGCACCCGCTGAGACTGCTGAGACCGCTGAGCTGCCGGGTCGCCGTGGCGCGCCGGGGCCATGCCTGCCCGTCCGCGGTCCGCTGCGGCCATCACCGCCGTCTGTCAGGTGCAAGCCACGCCGCCCGCATCCCTCCTACCGATCCATCACCCCGTTCCTCCCACCTTGCGCAGCGCCGAACGTCATCATCAGCCGATAGATCCCCTTAGTTCGTACTCGCCAGGGCGAAGGGCAGCACCGCTGGTGCACCGGCCTGACGCAGCAGCCGGGCAGCCAGCGTCATGGTCCAGCCCGTGTCCACGAGATCGTCCACAAGCAACACCGGACCGTCCACGCCGGAAAGCGTCGCGATGAGATCACCCGGTATGGCAAGCGATTGCCACAGGTCGGCCACCCGCTGAGCGCTGTTGGCGCGGCGGGGCCGCCCGCCACGGCTCTCCATCGCTCCGAGGAAGTGCAGCCGCCCGACCCGGGCCAGCTTGGTGGCGAGGTCGTGCACCAGTCGCGGTCGTGTCGCCGACGGCAGTGCCACCACGGCCGTCGGGCGCTGCTGCCAGTCCCAGGCCGCCAGGACCTGCACGCATGCCTGGAACACCGCTTCGGGTACCTCACCGTCGGCGGCGCGCTCGCCGACCAGCTCACGCAGCCGGCTGCCCCAGCCGACGTCGGTCAGCCGCCCGAGCGTGCGGCCCGGCTCGGCGAGCTCGCCCTTCCCGATCCGCCCGGACAGCGGTACGTCGAGCGAGGCCATGCCGGTTGGCCACTGCCGGCGTGGACTCACCTCGACCCCGGGCCGTCGGAGTCGCTCGTCGGTCTTCTCGACCGCTTCCGCCGACACGGTGATGTCCTGGTGGAGACCCGTGCAGTTGTCGCATCGGCCGCACGGCTCCGCGTAGGGGTCGTCGAGCTGTCGGCGCAGGAACTCCATGCGGCACGAGGTGGTGGACTGGTACTCCAGCATCGCCCGCTGCTCGGCCTGCCGTGCCTGGGCAACGCGCTCGTAGCGCTCGCGCTCGTAGTGCCAGTCCTGCCCGGTCGCCTCCCAGCCGCCCTTGACGCGGCGCACCGCACCGTCCACATCCAGCACCTTCAGCACCATCTCCAGTCGCGACCGGGACAGCTCGACCATCGGTTCGAGCGCCGCCGTCGACAATGGACGGTCGGCGTAGGCGAGGGCGTTGAGCACCTGCGTGACGCGCTGCTCGTCGGGGAAGGCCAGCGATCCGAAGTACCGCCAGATCTCGGCGTCCTCCGCGCCGGGCAGGAGGATCACCTCCGCCCTGCGCACACCGCGGCCGGCGCGTCCGACCTGCTGGTAGTAGGCGATCGGCGAGGACGGCGCGCCGACGTGCACGACGAACCCGAGGTCGGGCTTGTCGAACCCCATTCCCAGGGCCGAGGTCGCCACCAGCGCCTTGACCCGGTTGGCGAGCAGATCGTCCTCGGCCGCCTCCCGCTCGGCCGGCTCGGTCTTGCCCGTGTAGGCCGTGACCGGAAACCCGCGCTCCCGCAGCATCTCCGCGATGTCGTGTGCCGCGGCGACGGTCAACGTGTAGATGATGCCGGACCCGGGCAGCTCGCCGAGGCGGTCCGCGAGCCAGGCGAGCCGGGCCTGTGGCGTGGGCAGTTCGGCCACCGACAGGTGCAGGCTTTCCCGGTCCAGCGGCCCGCGCAGGACCAGCGTGTCGCCACCCCGGCCGAGCCCGAGCTGCTCGGCGACGTCGGTGACCACCCGGTCGTTGGCCGTCGCGGTGGTCGCCAGCACCGGGACACCTTCGGGCAACCCGGTGAGCAGTGTCCGCAGGCGCCGGTAGTCCGGCCGGAAGTCGTGCCCCCAGTCGGAGATGCAGTGCGCCTCGTCGACCACCAGCAGGCCGGCCGTGGCGGTCAGCTTGGGCAGCACGCTGTCGCGAAAGTCCGGGTTGTTCAGCCGCTCCGGGCTGACCAGCAGCACGTCGATCTCACCGGCGGTGATGCGCGCCTGCACGTCGTCCCACTCCTGCGGGTTCGCCGAGTTCATCGTCGCCGCGTGGATGCCGGCGCGCCCGGCGGCCGCGATCTGGTTGCGCATCAAGGCCAGCAGCGGCGAGATGATGACCGTCGGGCCGGCTCCGCGCTCGCGCAGCAGTGCGGTGGCGAGGAAGTACACGGCCGACTTGCCCCACCCGGTGCGCTGCACGACGAGGGCGCGCCTGTGGTGGGCGACCAGCGCCTCGATCGCGGTCCACTGGTCGTCGCGCAGGGTCGCGCCGCTGCCGGCCAATGCCTGGAGCAGCGTTTCGGCTCGTTCGCGCAGGAGGTGAAGGTCCACGGGTCCACGTCTACCCGATGGCGCCGACGAAACCGAGCCGAGCGCCGCACGAGTGGACCAGTCGTCGAGTAATGTGATGCACGACACAGCAAATGGTCGCATCAGGACGGCTCGACGGCGAGGTTTCCCCCGCGTCGGGGTTCACTTGCGGGTTCGCCGGCGCCTCCGGAGGTTCCCCTCGAACCCCCGGCGGAGCGAGGCGCGCGGGTGCTGTTACCGGGGAGCGGGGCAGTACCCGCGCACTCGCGCTTCTACGATCCAGTCATGTCACCACGCCGAATCGGGGTCATGGGCGGTACTTTCGACCCCGTCCACCACGGCCACCTCGTCGCGGCCAGTGAGGTGCAGTCCCGGTTCGACCTCGACGAAGTGATCTTCGTGCCGACGGGCCAGCCGTGGCAGAAGTCCAGCAGGGAAGTCACCCGTGCCGAGGACCGCTACCTCATGACGGTCATCGCCACCGCCTCCAACCCGGTCTTCTCGGTGAGCAGGGTGGACATCGACCGCGGCGGCGAGACCTACACCGTCGACACCCTGCGGGACCTCAAAGCCGAGTACCCCGAGGACGAGCTGTTCTTCATCACCGGCGCGGACGCCCTGGAACAGATCCTGACCTGGCACAACGCCGACGAGCTGTTCACCCTGGCGCACTTCATCGGCGTCACCCGCCCCGGCTACCGGCTCAACGACCACCACCTCCCCAGCGGCAAGGTGAGCCTCGTGGAGGTGACCGCGATGGCCATCTCGTCGACGACCTGCCGGGAGCGGGTCGAGCGCGACGAACCGATCTGGTACCTGGTGCCCGACGGCGTGGTCCGGTACATCGACAAGCGCGGGCTGTACCGCAAGCCCGCCTGAGCCACCGGGCCGTCGGTGGCGGCAGGTACCCTCGGTGAACCGACTGGTCACAGGATGAGGGAGCACAGGAGTGGCAGCGACGTCCCAGGCACGAGACATCGCGACCGTGGCGGCTTACGCCGCCGCGGACAAGAAGGCCACCGACGTGGTGGTGCTGGACGTCTCCGAACAGCTGGTGATCACCGACGTGTTCGTCATCGCCTCGGCGCCCAACGAGCGCCAGGTGGGCGCCATCGTCGACAACGTCGAGGAGAAGCTGCGCGAGGCGGGGTACAAGCCGGTCCGCCGTGAGGGCGCCCGCGAGGGCCGCTGGGTGCTGCTCGACTTCGTGGACGTCGTGGTGCACGTCCAGCACGACGAGGAGCGCTCCTTCTACGGCATCGAGCGGCTCTGGAAGGACTGCCCGCGGATCGAGATCGACGGACTGGCCGAGGCCGTCGAGGCGGGGGACGCCTCGTGAGTTTGCGTCGCCTCGTGCTGTGGCGCCACGGGGAGACCGACTACAACGCGGCGGGCCGCATGCAGGGCCACCTGGACTCGGCGCTGACCGAGGTGGGCTGGAACCAAGCCCGGTTCGCCGCGCCCGCGCTGGCGCGGTTCGAGCCCGACCTCGTCATCTCGTCGGACCTGCACCGCGCCATGGACACCGCGACCGTGCTCACCGAGGCGATCGGGGTGCCGTTGCGGATCGACAAGCGACTGCGGGAAACCCATCTGGGTGACTGGCAGGGGCTGACCGGCGATGAGGTCGACCAGGGGTGGCCCGGCGACCGCGCGCTCTGGCGCCTCGATGCGACCTGGGCCCCGCCCGGCGGGGAGTCCCGGGTGGACGTGGCGGAGCGCGCGGCGGAGGTGGTCGGCGACCTGCTGGCCGATGCGGCTGCGGGTGAGACGGTGCTGCTGGCCGCGCACGGCGGGCTGATCACGGCCCTGACCGGCAAACTGCTGGCACTGCCCGTGGAGGCGTGGCCCCAGCTGGGTGGCATCGGCAACTGCCACTGGGTCGAGCTGGGCCTGCGTGACGGGCGCTGGCGGCTGTACGCCTACAACGCCGGAATGCTCGGCTGAGATGCCGAGGCTGCTGGTCTTCGGGGACTCGCTGAGTTTCCAGGGCCCGGAGAGTCCGTGCGCGGCCGACGAGCCGCGGTTGTGGCCGAACGTCGCTGCCGCGGCGCTCGGCGGCACCGCGGACCTCGTCGCGTCCGCGGGCTGGACCGCGCGCGACGCGTGGTGGGCGATGATCGGCGACCCGCGGGTGTGGGCCGACCTGAAACACGCCGACGTCGTGGTGCTGGCCGTCGGGAGCATGGACACGCTGCCGTCGCCGCTGCCGACCTATCTGCGGGGCGGGCTGCGGTACCTGCGGCCGGCCGGTCTCCGTCGCAGGGTCCGGAGCGCGTATCTGGCGGCTCAGCCGCGGCTGGCGGTCGCGTTGCGCGGACGGCCGCGGGTGCTGCCGGCCAAGCTGACGGTGCACTACCTCGATCGGGCGGTGTACGCGTTGCGGATCCTGCGGCCGGAGCTGCCGATCGTCGCCGTCCTGCCGAGCGTGCACCGGGCGTCGTCCTACGGCAACGTGCACACCGGGCGCGCGGAGACCGCTGCGGCCATCGCGTCCTGGTCACGGCGGGTGGAGGTGCCGGTGCTGAACCTCGCCGAAGTGGTGGGGGAGCACGTCCTGAGCGGTCGCGGGAACCCCGACGGCATGCACTGGGGCTGGGAGGGGCACGCACTGGTGGGCAAGGCGATGGCCGCGTTGGTCGCGCCGCTCCTGGCTCCCGTCGAGCCGCCGGCCGGCACGTAGGCTGACGGTCGTGCCGGTCGCCGTCATCACGGATTCCACCGCCCATCTGCCCGAGGGCTTCGCCGACCGCTACGCGCTGCGCGTCGTCCCGCTGCACGTCCTGATCGACGGTGTCGCGGCCCTGGACGGCGTGGAGGTGGGGCCGGCGGCGCTCGCGGAGGCGCTCAGCCAGCGCCGGATCGTCACGACGTCCCGGCCGACCCCGAGCGCGTTCGCCGCGGTGTTCCGGGAAGCGCTGGAGGCGGGCGCTGATTCGGTGGTGTCGATCCACCTGTCGAGCGAAATCTCGGGCACCTGGGAGTCGGCTGTCCTGGCAGCGCAGGAGGTGGGGCCGGACCTGGTCCGCGTGGTCGACTCCCGCGGGACGGCGATGGGCCTGGGGTTCGCGGCGCTGCACGCGGCGCGGGCGGCGTCGGCCGGGGCGTCAGCGGCGGAGGTCGAAGCGGCGGCGACGGCGGCGGTGCACTGCTCGGAGACGCTCTTCGTGGTCGAGACGCTGGAGTACCTGCGTCGCGGGGGGCGCATCGGCGCCGCGGCCGCCCTGCTGGGTACCGCACTGGCCATGAAACCGGTGCTGCACCTGGACGACGGGCGGATCAAGCCGCTGGAGAAGGTGCGGACGATGAACCGCGCCATGGCGCGCCTGGTGGAACTGGCCGAACAGGCGGCCGGCGGGGAGCCGGTGGAGGTGGCTGTGCACCACCTCGCCTCCCCGCAGCGCGCGGTGGAACTGGCCAACCGCCTGGAGGAACGGCTGAACGTCGTGGACGGCTGCGTGGTGTCCGAACTCGGCGCGGTTGTCGGTGCGCACACCGGCCCCGGCGTGCTCGGTGTCGTGGTGCAACGGAACCCGCTCGGTCGCTGAATTTCCCTTGCAGCGCGAGGGTTCCCGCAGCCGCGCCCGAAACCTTTCACCCTGCCACATCGCGCCGACAGGATGCGGTGCCACCGCGGCAGAACGCGGCACTTGTCCACAGACCCCCACTTGTCCACAGCCCCCACGATTCCCGCTTCTCCCGTCTCCCCGCTCCCCCTAGCGTCGAATGCGTGTTCGAACGATCAGGCCCGGAATCGCCGGGCGTTCCCGTCAACCGCCGGCTCGAGCAGCTCGCCGGTCAGGCCGCCGACCGTGACACCGGGCCACCAGGCGCGGTCGGGCGGCTGGTCGAGCGCTGGGTGCCGGCCGCGCTGACCGGCAGCCCGCATCGCCGTCGCCTCACCACGGTCCTCCTCGCCGTGGTCGCGGTCCTGGTCCTCGTCGGCACCTCGATCGTGCTCCTCGGCGGCAGCCCGTCCGTCGAACGCGCGCCGGTGTTGCCCGCGGCGCCGGACCGGCCCGCACCGGTCTCGGCGTCCGCCAGCCGGGTGGCCGACAGCTCGTTGGTGATCAGCGTGGTCGGCAAGGTGCGCACTCCCGGTCTGGTCACCGTGCCCGGCGGTGCACGCGTCGCGGACGCGGTTCGGGCCGCCGGTGGTGCGACCGAGGGTGCCGACGTCTCGGCGCTGAACCTCGCCCGCAAGCTCACCGACGGCGAGCAGATCTACGTCGGAGTCCCGCCGCCGCCCGGCGCGCAGCAGCCGGCCGCGGCGGGAGGCACGCCGGCTCTCGTCGACCTGAACACGGCGACCGCGGAGCAACTCGACGCGCTGCCCGGCGTCGGCGAGGTCACCGCCCAACGCATCGTCGACTGGCGTACCAAGCACGGGGCGTTCCGGTCGGTCGACCAGTTGCGTGAGGTCGAAGGCATCGGCGAGACACGGCTGTCCCGCCTCCGGGACCAGGTGACGGTCTCGTGATCGCCGAATCCGCGGTCCGGCACGACTTCCGGCTGGTCCCGGCGGCCGTGGCGCTGTGGCTCGGAGCGTTGCTCGGGCTGTTGTGGACGTGGTGGGCCGCCCTCGCTTGCGGTGTCGCGGCCGTGCTGGTCTCCGGGGCGCTCCTGGCCAAGCTGCGCCCGGCCGCGTCACCCTGGTGGTCGGGCGGCGTGGCGTTGCTCGTGGCCGGTCTCCTGCTGGTGGGGCCGCTGAGCTTGCGCCTGAACCGGGCGGAGCACGATCCGTTGCGCGGGCTCGCGGAGCACGGCACCGAGGTGACCCTGCGAGTGCTGATCAGGGAACGTCCCGCGCCGATCCGCTCGGCCGGATACGCCGACCAGCAGGCGGGACCACGGTCAGCGGTCGTCGCGGCCGAAGTTCTGCACGCGGAACGTGGTGCTCAACCGGTGGTGTCGGTGGGCCGGGTGGCGCTCCTCGCGCCTTTCGACTCCTGGCGTCAGGTCCTCCCCGGCCAGGAGATCACCGCACGTGGGGAACTCGCTCCTCCACGCGACGCGGACCTGACGGTCGCCGCGGTCTACGTCCGCGGGCCGCCTTCCGGTCCGACGGAGGCACCGTGGTGGCAGCGGGGCGCGGAGGCGATGCGGGAAGCTCTCCGGCGAGCCTGCCACGTGCTGCCGGAGGAGCAGGCGGGGTTGGTGCCGGGGCTGGTCGTCGGCGACACGAGCGGGTTGTCCGAACGACTCGACCGGGAGTTCACCGACGCCGGGCTGACCCACCTGATGGCGGTCAGCGGGTCGAATGTCGCGATCGTCTGCGGCGCTGTCCTGCTGCTGTTGCGGCTGCTGCGGGCCGGGCCACGGCTGTCGGCCGGATTGGCCGGAGTGGCTCTTGCCGGGTTCGTCGTCCTGGCGGGTGGGGAGCCGAGCGTCCTGCGTGCCGCGGTAATGGGCGCGATCGCGCTCCTGGCACTGGCGCTGGGTCGGGAGCGGTCGGTCGTGCCGGCGCTGGCCGCGGCCACGGGGGCGCTCGTGGCCTGGGATCCGGCGATGGCCGTGAGTTTCGGCTTCGCGTTGTCGGTGATCGCGACGGCCGGGCTCGTGCTGCTGGCGCCGTGGTGGGCGGAAGTCCTCCAGCGCCGGGGAGTTCCGCCGGGCGTCGCCGAAGGGCTCGCGATCCCGGCGGCGGCGTTCGTGGTGACCGCGCCGGTGGTGGCCGGCATGGCCGGGCAGCTGAGCGTGGTCAGTGTGGCGGCGAACGTGCTCGCCGCGCCCGTGGTCGCTCCCGCGACCGTGTTCGGGGTGCTCGCGACGGTCGCCGCCGTCGTGTGGCCCTCCGGCGGTGAGGTGGTTGCGCGTCTGGCGGGTCCGGAGGCGGGATGGCTGATCGTCGTCGCGCGTCGGGCGTCGGAGGTGCCCGGAGCGGTATTGCCGTGGCCCGGCGGCTGGTGGGGCGGCTTGCTGGCCTTGGTGGTCGCGACCGCTGTGGTGCTGGCCCTGCGTAGGCGGGGCCTGCGGGTGCTGCTGGCGTTGATCCTGGTCGGCGCGCTGCTCATCGTCGTGCCGGGCAAGGTCATCGCACCCGGGTGGCCGCCGGCGCGCTGGACGGTCGTCGCGTGTGACGTCGGTCAGGGGGACGCGCTCGTGCTGGCTACCGGGGAACCGGGACGAGCGGTCGTGGTGGACGCCGGTCCGGAACCGGGCCCGGTGGACCGGTGCCTGGACCGGCTCGGGATCGAGCGGGTGCCGCTGGTGATGTTGAGCCACCTGCACGCCGACCACATCGGCGGGCTGGACTCGGTGTTCGAGGGCCGAACGGTGGGGGCGGTCGCGGTCGGGCCCGGCCGGCAGCCGGACTGGGCGTGGCGGCAAGTCGGCCAGATCGCGATGCGCCACCGTGTCCCCCTGCTCGAACTGGAACCGGGACGGCGGCTGGAGTGGCCCGCGCTGACCCTGGAGGTACTGGGGCCCGGATACGTGTCCGAAGAGGAGGACGACGACGGAACACAGATCAACAACGGCTCGGTCGTACTGCGCGCGGGCACACCGGCGGGCCGTGTGCTGCTGACAGGTGACGTGGAATTGGCCGCACAGGCCGACCTGCTCGCCTCGGGCGCGGACTTGCGCGCCGACGTCATCAAGGTCCCGCACCACGGCAGCAGGTTTTCACTGCCGCAGTTCCTCGCCGCGGTGTCCGCGCGGCTGGCGCTGGTCAGCGTGGGTTCGGGCAACCGCTACGGCCACCCGAACCGCACGACACTCGACACCCTGACCGCGGACGGCGCGCTCGTCGCCCGTACGGACACCGACGGCGACACCGCGGTGATCCCCGATCAGTCCGGCCCCGCCGTGGTGCGCCGGGGAAAGTGAGGTGAACCGTGATCAGAGACCGAGAGCCTCGTGCACGGCCGCCGCCGACGGCGGGACCGTCGCCTTCGGCCCGACCTCGTTCTCGATCGCGTCCAGGGTCTTCAGGCCATCGCCGGTAATCAGGAGGACGGTCTCGGCGTCCGGGTCGATCTTGCCGGCCTCGATGAGCTTCTTCGCCGTCGCGACGGTGACCCCACCGGCGGTCTCGGTGAAGATGCCCTCGGTGCGGGCCAGCAGGCGGATGCCCTCGACGACCTCGGCGTCGGTCACGTCCTCGATCGCGCCGCCGGTGCGGCGGACCGTGTCGAGCACGTAGGGGCCGTCGGCCGGGTTGCCGATCGCCAGGGAGCGGGCGATGGTGTCCGGCTTCACCGGCTGGACCACGTCGTGACCGTTGCGGAAGGCCGTGGAGACCGGCGAGCAGCCGGCCGCCTGGGCACCGAAAACCTTGTACGGGGTGTCGTCGACCAGGCCGAGCTTGGCGAACTCGCGGAAACCCTTGTCCACCTTGGTCAGCTGCGAGCCCGAGGCGATCGGCACGACGATCTGCTGCGGGATCCGCCAGCCGAGCTGCTCGGCGACCTCGTAGGCCAGCGTCTTCGAGCCCTCGGAGTAGTAGGGGCGCACGTTGACGTTCACGAACGCCCAGTTCTCGTGCTCGGCAGCGAGCTCGGTGGCCAGGCGGTTGACGTCGTCGTAGTTGCCGTCGACCGCGACGAGGTTGCCGTCGTAAACCGCGGTGGTCAGGACCTTCGCGCGCTCGAGCGAGGACGGGATCAGCACGACGGACTGCCATCCGGCGCGGGCCGCGGCCGCGGCGACAGCGTTGGCCAGGTTGCCGGTGGACGGGCAGGCCAGGGTGTCGAACCCGAACTCGCGGGCGGCGGCGAGGGCGACGGCGACGACCCGGTCCTTGAACGAGTGGGTGGGGTTGCCGGTGTCGTCCTTGACCCAGAGGCTCTTCACGCCGAGAGCCTTCGCGAGCCGGTCGGCCTTCACCAGCCTGGTACAGCCCGGCTCGGTGTTCGGGATCTCCTCGACGTTCGAGGGCACCGGGAGCAGCTTCTTGTAGCGCCAGATGTTGCGCGGGCCGGCCTGGATGTCCTCGCGGCGCACACGGCCGAAGTCGTAGGCAACCTCGAGCGGCGAGAAGTCCTCGGCGGAGACGAACTCCGGGGCGAGCGGCTGGCGGTGGCCCTCTTCCTTGGAGACCAGTTCCACGGCCGGGCCGAGGTCGACGGTGCGGCGGGTGGTGGTCGAATCGAGGGCTGCGGTCATCGCGAGGTTCCTTTCCTCATCTGTCCCGCTGACGCGGGCCGGAATTGGCACCGTGATCGCCAGCTACCTCGCGGAATCGAGATGACAGGCTGACGCCGGTTGCCGGGGCTTCGTCGGGCCGTTCCCTCTGCCCCTCTGGATGAGCGGTATTCGGTTGTGGTGGCTGTCGCCCTCGGGCGATGCCTGGATCACAACATACGGCACGCCGCTCCGGCCACGCCATGCCCCTGCGGGTTTCATCACGCTCCGGAGCTGTCGGTGGCTCGTGGCAGGATTCGGGACGTGACCGCGTCGGCAACCACGTCCGCCCCCCTGCAGCTCGTCCTCGGCGAGGAGGAGCTGCTCGTCGAGCGAGCCGTCCGGAACGTGCTGGAGCAGGCCCGCCGGGACGACCCGACGGCCGAGCTGACGAAGGTCCGCGCGCCCGACGTGACGCCACCCGCCCTGGCCGAGCTGGTCAGCCCGTCGCTGTTCAGCGAAGGCCGGGTGATCGTGCTCGACGGTGCGCAGGACATCGGTCAGGAACTGGCCGACGCGGTGCTCGCGTACGCGAAAATGCCGGCCGACGGGGTCGTCCTCGTCGTCGTCCACACCGGCGGCGGCCGCAGCAAGGCCGCCAAGGCCCTGCCGGCGGCCCTGCGCAAGGCGGGAGCCGAGGTCACCGAGTGCCCGAAAATCACCCGGCCGGCGGACCGGGAGTCGTTCGTCCGCAACGAGGTCCGGCAGGCCGGGGGCAAGATCGACCCCGCGGGTGTCGCGGCCCTGATCGATGCCGTGGGGTCGGACCTGCGCGAGCTGGCCGCGGCCGCGTCGCAGCTGGTGGCGGACTCCGGGGGCCGGGTCGACGAGGAAGCGGTGCGCCGGTACCACCGGGGCCGGGCGGACGTGACCGGCTTCGCCGTTGCCGAGAAGGCCGTCGCGGGGGAGCGTGGCGCGGCCCTGGAGGCGATGCGGTGGGCGCTGCAGATCGGCGTCGCGCACGTCCTGATCGCCGACGCCCTCGCCGACGCGGTGCGCACCATCGCGCGAGTGTCCGCGGCAGGCCGCGGCAACCCGAACCAGATGGCCGGCGAGCTGGGCATGCCGCCGTGGAAGATCCGCAAGGCCCAGGGGCAGTCCCGCGGCTGGACGCAGGCCGGCCTCGCTGAGGCGATGGCCGTGGTGGCGCGAGTGAACGCCGAGGTCAAGGGCCAGGCCGCGGACCCCTCGTACGCCCTCGAACGGGCCGTCCTGGAACTCGCCTCGGCCCGCGACAAGCGCTGATCAGACGATCAGTGGCGCCGGGCGCTGGGGAATCAACCCCATGACCGGCCTGCGGGGCAGGTTGCTCGCGACGTGCGCTGGGGGTGCTGCGGTGCGCATCGAGGGCGGCGCTTGCGCCGGGCACTGTGGCCGGGCGTGCGGGAGCCGCTGGTGTCGTGTGCTGGGGCAGGTAGCAGGGGCGGGCCTTGCCGGGATCCGCTCGCGACGAGCGCTGGGGGCTGGCGCTGACGTGCGCCCCGGTGGGCGCTGCTCGTGTCGTGTCCAGGGAGGCCTGCCGGCGTCCTTCCCGGGGAGCCGCTGGGACCGGCGCCGGGTGGTCGCTGTGGTTGGTCTTGGCGCCGCCCGCACGGGCGCCGGAGGGCGGGGCGCTGCTGATGCAGGCAAGTCGGGCCGGCCGGCGGATCGCCGGCCGGGCGAGCGTGGGCCACGGCGGGCTCCCGGAGCTGGGCGGGCGGTGCGCCGGTGCGCGGGCGAAACGTGAACGGGGCGGGCACCCTGCCGGATGCCCGCCCCGTCACGAGGAGATCAAGCTCAGAGCTCGTTGACGCGCTTGGCCATGGCCGACTTCTTGTTCGCGGCCTGGTTCGCGTGGATGACGCCCTTGCCGGCGGCCTTGTCCAGGGCGCGAGCAGCGACCTGCTGCAGCTCGACGGCCTTGGCCTTGTCGCCCGACTCGGCGGCCTCGCGGAACTTCCGGATCGCGGTCTTCACCGAGGACTTGACCGACTGGTTGCGCTGGCGCGCCTTCTCGTTGGTCTTGATGCGCTTGATCTGGGACTTGATGTTGGCCATGAAGGCGCTCCTTCGATCTGTCGGTGGGCTTCGCTGCCGCGCTGTACCGGCCCCGGCGTGCGGGTTTCCTCCCTGGCGGAATGCCACACGGCAACGACCGTCAAGGTTAGCAGGGCGCTAGGGTGGCATTCGCACCGGTCGGACAGGAGGCACGTGAACGGCACCGCGCTGGGGTTCGTCCTCACCGCCGCCGTCGTGCACGCCGGGTGGAACCTCGCGGCCAAGCGGGTCGACGCCGGCGCCCCGTTCGTCTTCCTCTACTACACGGTCTCCGCGGTCGTGTGCGCCCCGCTCGCCGTCCTCGCGCTCGTGGTGGGAGGCACACGTCCACAGTGGACATGGTTGCCGGCTGCGCTGCTCACCGCGATCTTCCACATCGCCTACGGTGTGGTGCTGCAGCGCGGTTACCGCGTCGGTGACCTGTCCGTCGTCTACCCGCTGGCCCGGGGGAGCGGGCCGCTGCTGTCGGTGCTCGCCGCCGTCATCCTGCTCGGGGAGCGGCCGGGGTGGCTCGGGCTCGCCGGGGCGTTCCTGGTCGTGGCCGGGGTGCTGGTGATCGGGCTGGGGTCACGTTCGGCGGCGGATGCGCGGGCCCGGCGTGCCGGCGTCCTCTACGGGCTGCTCACCGGCGTCACCATCGCCGCCTACACGCTCTGGGACGACCACGCCGTCACCGCCCTCGCCGTCCCGCCACTGATCTACTTCGCGTCCGGCGCGGTGCTGCAGAGCGTGCTGCTCGCACCCACCGCCCTGCGTTCCCGCGGCGAGACCGGCGTGCTGTGGCGGGCGCACCGGCGGGAGGTCGTGCTCGTCGGGGTGCTGTCGCCGGTCGCCTACGTGCTCGTGCTCTACGCCATGCGCCTGGCCCCGGTCAGCCTGGTCGCGCCGGCCCGGGAGGTCAGCATCGTCCTGGGCGGCCTGGCCGGCTGGCTCGTGCTGCGCGAGCCGCACCCGGCGCGCCGGCTGATCGGCTCCGTGGTCGTCCTGGCCGGGATCGCCGCGATTGCGGCGTCCTGAGCGGCTGGGGTAGGCAGGAGACATGGACGTGCTGAGCAGCCGGGTGCTGATCCACCCCCGCGACCCGGAGAAGACCACGGCGTTCTATCGCGATGTGCTCGGCCTGGCGATCTACCGCACGTTCCCCGGAGGCACCGTCTTCTTCACCGGTCAGGGGTACCTGGAGGTCGTCGGCCGCGGCGAGAAGGGCACCAGTCCCGACGTCGAGCTGTGGTTCCAGGTTCGCGACCTCCAGGCCACGCTGGCCGAGCTGGCCGAGCGGGGCGTGCGGCCCGACCGCGAGGCTCGCCGCGAGCCGTGGGGCCTGGACGAGGCTCACATCTCCGACCCGGACGGGACGACGATCGTGCTGGTGGAGATCCCGCCGGATCATCCACTGCGGACGGACATCCGCCCGCAGTGACCCTCGCCGCCCACCGCGCAAGCGGCGCTGAGGACATGGGCACGGAGGCCGGAACCTCGTTCTCGGCGGGGGTGGATGTCCCTCCGTGCGGGGCGTGGGGCTCGGGCCGCCGGCTGGGGGACGAGCGGCGCGGGCTCGTGCCGCGGAGCGTCGCATGTGCGGCGGTGACCGCGGGATCCGAGGTCGCAGGACGTGTGCGGTGTGGAAGTGGTTGTCAGGCCGGGGCGGGGGCGTTGGCGCTACTCCGGGCGGCGGGCGCGGAACTGCGCTGCCAGTGGCGCGGTGAGGCCGGGGGGCTGCCACACCCAGGTCTGCAGGTCCGTGAAGCCCGCCTCGGTGAGTTCCGCCGCGAGCGCGTGCCGCGGCACGGGCAGCCACTTCTCGTGCGCGGAGAGCACCAGCCGGCCACCGGGGCGCAGCACCCGCAGCAGCTCGGCGAACCCGTCGGCGCGGTCGGGCCACAACTCGACGTTGTTCACGCTCAGCACGACGTCCACGGCGGCCGGGTCCAGGCCGGTCCGCCCGGCCGACCCGGCCGCCAGCCGCACGCGCCCCGCGGACACCTCCGCCGCGCATCGGGCCTCGGCGAGCGCTCGCATCTCCGGCGACGGGTCCACCCCGATCGCGACGCGGGCACGCTGACCGGCCAGCTGCAGCCCGACCCCCGGTCCCGGCCCCACCACCAGCACCGTCTCCGCCGCCGTGAGCCTGGCCACATCCACCACGTGGCGTTCCGTCGCGCCGTTGCCGTACGCCATCACCATCCCGCCCAGGCGGCCCAGCAGCCCCCGCGGGTGGCCGAAGGCCCGGTCGCGGATCTCTTCGATCGTTGTGCTCATACCTCCAGGTCAGCACTCGGCACCGCTCACCGGCATCGGGGATGACCCGGAAATCGGGCATGGGAACATGGAGGCGTACCCCACGACGAGCCGAGGACCCGAGTGAGCACGTTCGCCGACCAGACCTTCACGCCGCCGGAGCAGATCCGGAACTTCTGCATCATCGCGCACATCGACCACGGCAAGTCGACCCTGGCCGACCGGATGCTGCAGCTCACCGGCGTGGTCGAGGAGCGGGCCATGCGCGCGCAGTACCTCGACCGGATGGACATCGAGCGCGAGCGCGGCATCACGATCAAGGCCCAGAACGTGCGGCTGCCGTGGCGCCTCGACGGCCGCGACCACGTCCTGCACCTCATCGACACGCCCGGCCACGTGGACTTCACCTACGAGGTCTCCCGGGCCCTGGAGGCGTGCGAGGGCGCGATCCTGCTGGTCGACGCGGCCCAGGGCATCGAGGCCCAGACCCTGGCCAACCTGTACCTGGCGCTCGAGAAGGACCTGCACATCATCCCGGTCCTGAACAAGATCGACCTGCCCGCGGCCGACCCCGACAAGTACGCCGCCGAGCTGGCGCACATCATCGGCTGCGACCCGTCGGAGGTGCTGCGCGTCTCCGCGAAGACGGGCGCCGGCGTGACCGAGCTGCTCGACGAGGTCGTCCGGCAGGTGCCGCCGCCGGTGGGTGCCGCGGACGCACCGGCCCGCGCGATGATCTTCGACTCGGTCTACGACACCTACCGCGGCGTCGTCACCTACATCCGCGTCGTGGACGGCCGGATCACCCCGCGCGAGCGGATCCGGATGATGTCCACCGGCGCGACGCACGAGCTGCTCGAGGTCGGCATCATCTCGCCCGAGCCCAAGCCGAGCGCCGGCCTCGGCGTGGGCGAGGTGGGCTACCTGATCACCGGTGTGAAGGACGTCCGCCAGTCCAGGGTCGGGGACACCGTCACCTCCGAGCGCAAGGGCGCCACCGAGCCGCTGGCCGGTTACCGCGACCCGAAGCCGATGGTCTTCTCCGGTCTCTACCCGGTCGACGGCTCGGACTACCCGGAGCTGCGCGAGGCACTGGAGAAGCTTCAGCTCAACGACGCCGCCCTGACTTTCGAGCCGGAGACGTCGGTCGCGCTCGGCTTCGGGTTCCGCTGCGGCTTCCTCGGCCTGCTGCACCTGGAGATCACCCGCGACCGGCTCGAGCGCGAGTTCGGTCTGGACCTGATCGCGACCGCGCCGAACGTGGAGTACCGGGTGGTGCAGGACGACGGCACCGAGGTGCACGTCACCAACCCGTCCGACTGGCCGACCGGCGTGAAGATCGCCGAGGTGCACGAGCCGCTGTCGAAGGTCACGGTGATCGCGCCGTCGGAGTTCATCGGCGCGATCATGGAGCTGTGCCAGAGCAAGCGGGGCAACCTGCTCGGCATGGACTACCTGTCCGAGGAGCGCGTCGAGCTGCGTTACCACATCCCGCTCGCGGAGATCATCTTCGACTTCTTCGACTCGCTGAAGTCCCGCACCCGCGGATACGCCTCGCTGGACTACGAGGAGGCCGGCACGCAGGTCTCCGACCTGGTGAAGGTCGACATCCTCCTGCAGGGCGAGCCGGTGGACGCCTTCTCCGCGATCGTGCACAAGGACGCGGCCTACACCTACGGCAACAAAATGGCCGGGCGGCTGCGTGAGCTGATCCCGCGGCAGCAGTTCGAGGTGCCGATCCAGGCGGCCGTCGGCTCGCGGATCATCGCCCGCGAAACGATCCGCGCGATGCGCAAGGACGTGCTGTCCAAGTGCTACGGCGGGGACATCTCGCGCAAGCGGAAGCTGCTGGAGAAGCAGAAGGAAGGCAAGAAGCGGATGAAGAACATCGGCCGGGTCGAGGTTCCGCAGGAAGCCTTCGTGGCCGCGTTGTCCACCGACGAGCCGTCGGGGGACAAGGGCAAGAAGAAGTAGCGGCGCTCAGGCGCTGCCGGTGATCCGCTTCGCCTCGACGAGCACCGCGCACCGCCGTTCCCGCGCCATGACGCGGTCGTAGGTGTCCCAGTCGTCGTGGGTGCCGCCGGCCGCGGTGAAGATGTCGCGCAGCAGCTTCGGCAGCCCGGCCGGATCGAAGTCCGGGTCCGCATCGTCCGGGCCGAGGAGCCGGGCCGGGCCCTGCACCGCCGCCCAGCTCCAGCCGCGCCGGAACAGCACCGTCGCGGTGCCGCGAGCACGCAGCAGCTCCAGCTTCTTCGTCCCGCCCGGGGTCACGAAGGCGACGGCGGGACGCCCGGACACCGGATCGTCGAGGAAGCCGGCGTTGACCACCGAGGCGTGCACCGTGCCGTCCGGGCGTGCGACCGCCACCGTGGCCAGGCCGGTCTCCTGGGCGGCGAGCGAGCGGGCGGCGTCGAGGTTCGTCATGAGGTCAACCTAGCCGCCCTCCAGGTCACGTGCCGCCGGAAAACCTAGAGTGGGGTCATGTTCGAAGAGCTGCGCGTCCCCGTCCTCGTAGCGCCTATGGCCGGAGGTCCCACCACGCCCGAACTCGTCGCCGCGGTGGCCGACGCCGGCGGGTCCGGCTTCCTCGCCGCCGGGTACTTGAGCGCGGAGGCGCTCGGTGACCGGATCGCGAAGACCCGGGAGCTGACCGGCCGGCCGTTCGGGGTCAACCTGTTCGTGCCCGGGCGGGAATCCGAGGCGGATCTCGCGCCCTACGTGCGGCGGATCGAGGAGGAGGCCCGGCACTACGAGTCCGAGCCGGGTGAACCGCGCTGGGAGGACGACGACTACCCGGCGAAGGTCGATCTGGTGGCGGGGCTGGACATCCCGTTCGTGTCGTTCACCTTCGGGCTGCCGTCCACAGCGGACGTCCAGCGCCTGCACGAGGCCGGGTCACGGGTGATCGCGACCGTGACCACCCCGGAGGAGGCCGTGCGAGCGGCCGAGATCGGCGCCGACGCGCTGTGCGTGCAGGGTTTCGAGGCGGGCGCGCACCGGGGTCTGTTCGCGGACGACCCGGCGAACCCGGCCGGGGGAGAGGTCTACGGCCTGCTGGCGCTGCTGCGGCTCGTCGGTTCCGCGGTGGACCTGCCGCTGATCGCGGCAGGCGGGATCGTGCACGGGGCGGATGTGGCCGCGGTGCTGGCCGCCGGGGCCGACGCGGCACAGCTGGGCACCGCCTTCCTGCGCGCCGACGAAGCCGGCACGCAGCCCGCGCACCGCCGCGCCCTGGCTGAGGGCGGGCGCGTCACGGCGATCACCCGCGCCTTCAGCGGCCGCCCCGCGCGGGGCCTGGTCAACCGGTTCCTCACCGAGCATTCGCCGTATGCGCCGTCGGCCTACCCGGAGGTGCACCACCTGACGAAACCGGTGCGGGCGGCCGCGCACCGGGCTGGCGACCCGGAGGGCGTGAACCTGTGGGGCGGGCAGACCTACTCGGTCACCACAGCCGGCCCGGCGGCCGAGATCGTGGCCCGGCTCGCGATGGAGGCGAAGGCCGCGCACGACCGCGTGCACCGGCGGCTGGGGTAGCTGCACCTCGCCCGGCGAGCATCCGGTACGATTGCGGCTACACCGGGCGATTAGCTCAGGGGGAGAGCGCTTCGTTCACACCGAAGAGGTCACTGGTTCGATCCCAGTATCGCCCACCGGTTGTTTTCGCTGTTCAGACGGCCTGTCGACGATCTTCGCCGGCAGGCCGTCGGCATTTGCGGGGAGCAGATGGGGGGCACGGCGTCCCGACCACCTTCGCGAATCCGAAGAGGTCACGCCGCAGCCTGCTCCTGAGCTGGGTTTTCGTCCCAGCGCCATCCACCGTCCTGCTCCCAGCGTCGCTGCAGGCGGCCAGCATCGACTCGACCATGACGTCAGTCACGTGGGAGTACAGGTCGTCGGTGTCCTTGCGCTTGTGTCCCAGGCGCACCAGCCGGAGGATGCGCGGGACACCGTCTTCGATCAACCACGTCTCGTGGGTGTGACGTAGGTCATGGAAGTGTATTCCCTGATTGAGTGGCGTCCACCCGCGGCTCTCGTCGCCGGCCAGGGCGGGCATCCAGACGCGTCGGCGGAAGTTGGACCGGCGGTGGAGGCCGCCGTTGGCTCCGGTGAACACGAACCGTGCGTCGGGGTTGCGTTCCCGGTGGTCCCTCAGCAGGCCGGCCAGGAATGGCGGCAGGTGAATGGTGCGGACGCTGGCAGGGGTCTTCGGCGGCCCGAGTTCCAGCCGCGGTCACTGAAACGGTCACCGAGATCGACTACCTCCTGGTAGCCGTCTTCGTCGTCGGGTGCGAGGGGCACTACCTGGACTCGGGGGTCGACCATGGGCCACAGTTTGGCTCATCAGTCCCTTGCCGAGGCCAGAACGATGATCAACCACCCGGTTGGCAGAGTCGGACCGGGCGACCGTTCTGGACGCGGCGCATCGTCCAACGTCGAATGGGGAGCACCATGGGGAGCATGGTGGGAGCAGCACTGCATGCTGAACGGCGCTGAACGGACCCCAACCAGCTTGAAAGAACCCGCGTTGACCTGCAGAAGTCACAAATCTGCAGGTCAACGCGGTATTGCGTACATTCTTCACACATAAGGGTTCCTCCAAGTGTGCTCAACGCACCTCAACGGCGGCAAACCGCAGGTCAGAAGCCGTGAACCGAGCGATGGAGGTGCGTAGAGAGCACGAGCACTTAGTGCTTCGGGCGCAAACAGACGAGCCAGCCGTGGGGCTCAGCCAATTGAGCAGAGTCCGTCGATGGGGCCCAACGGGTAATTATCAGGTCGGTCCGACTTCACGCCCTGAGGTCCGCAGCCCGCCCCTCCGTTACTCCCTGCGACACACTTGCCCGCCCACCGGTTTACAAGAGCCCGACCTGCCGCAAAGAGGCTTGCACGCCGGTGACCGTTATCTTGTGTGTGTGGTCTAGAGCCAGGTAGTCGGCTTCCTGTGTTGTTGCATTCCACTGGTCGATGACGAAGACGGTCAGTTGACCGCACTGCGGGCAGGGCTCGGTGAGGAGGAACGGGCGAAGAAGACTGTAGTGACCGTAGGAATCCGTGATGTACGCACTTCCGGTTTCCAACATGTTCGGAACGTGCTCCTCAGTCGGAGAGACAATGTTGTGGTCCCCCATGAGCTCGCGGTAGGCGATTTGCGAGGTCTTGGTGAAGCTGTCCCAATGGCAGAAGTCAATGTGACGGAGGGGATAGTCGACGAGCCATTCGACGCGGCTGAGGACCTCCTCTAGTTGCTTTCGCGTCTCCATGACAGCGTCGTCCATTTCGTGGGCGGCCGGGCCTCGCCGGTGGGACTTCTGGTTGCGACGTTCGTGCAACGACCGCATGACGTTCCTCACGTCGGCATCAGCGAAGCAGCGGAACTGTGCCAGCGGCGAGTCACTCGCGACATCATGGACGGTCGTCATCGAGGACGGTGGCCAGTCGATCGGCATGTTGCTCCCCGTCGCGGCGTCGACAGGTGATCTGGAGGAACTCATGTCCGCCGAGCCCGTACTGAATAGTGTCCGGCAAACGAGATAACCGTTGCATCTCGCCTATGGCCGCCAATGCATCGTCAATTATGCTGTTGAGCAACTCGACCATTGGCTGCTTCCTAGACTGTAGTAATGCGTCTGTGGCCTCCGGCGAGTTTCGCAGGTACATGTAGTCTTCCCTGAGCACGTCCAGGCGCGCCAAGAGTTCGTCGGGGACCGCCTCGCGAAGGACAAAGGCGAAGAACCGTTCGTCAGTCCAATCTCGTGGTGTGCGCTGCTGGACCAGATGGTCGGCCATCCACTGCAACCAACGCACGTTGAACCCGAGACCGCGTAGGTGCTCCTCCCACTCCGTGTGGGAACGGGCCCAAGTCAAGCCGGTGTATGACTGAAGTGTGGCGTGTAGCCGTTGACGGAACGACAAGGCCTTTTCTGGCAAGTCTCCGTGATCGAAGGGCAAGGTGTCGAGCCCCACCGTTTCGCTCGGCTGAAACGAGTACCAGCCAATGGAGATCCCTGGGGCTGCGTCGGAATGTGAACGCACTACACGTCCCGTAATGAGCGGGATCCCTGTCTGGACGTGTCGCCATTCCAGTGCAATATGACCTATATCCTGAGTCGCGACGGACCGCACCGCAGGTGTGTCCCGTTCGGGATGCGACCGTGCGAGGACCGCTGAAATCAAGCGCAACAGAGTCGACTTCCCCGCTCCGTTCTCACCTAAGATCACCGTTGAGCGGGCAGGGCCGGTCCGCATCTCGTCGTCAGACTCAGATACCTGCCCCTCAGGCTCGGCCCCGTCGTCCCAACGCTTGGATAGGTCCATGATCACGTCGTCGAATCGTGCTCCCGATGGTCCCACTGAGCGCAACCGGACCCGCGTCAACTCATACACATCGCAATATTGTGCCACCTCGCGTCACCAATTTCACGTCACAGAAGGCTGGTGTGTCGAGCTTGACTATCAGGCGATTACGGTTGTCCTTCGAGATGATAGTAGTTCATTCGCCTGATTCGTGCCGCCGTTAGAGCCTGAGCACGTGAAGACGTCACCCCCGTCGAGTTGAGACCAGCTACACGTTCACAACGGCGACCTGAAACCAGCCAACCCCGGTGTCAACCGAAGTCTGGGCAGCCCCGCCTTCGCGCTCTTGTCGACCCTGACTGTTGACCACTTCGACTCGTGGGGTGCGGATTCGCTTCGTGATCAGCATCGGCCGGTCAAGGTGCCGCTGGTCGGGTCCGGACCAAACACCCGCTCAGCATCGTCCAGAGGTGATGTGCGTGCTCACCACCGCCGCGACGGACTACGTCCGCTCGCTCTATGGCGTTAACTAAGCGATCAACACCGACGGGATGAAGCGCACGACTGCATTGATCGCACTCAACATCGCCTACGTGCTCGCCGTTTGTGCGCAACTGCTCGTCGCGCGGTTCACCGACCGGAGCCGGCGGTGGGTGCTGATCGGTTTGGCGCTGACGCAGGTTCCGATCATCATCCCGCTGTTCCCCGCTGGGCACCGGCACCGGGTGGGCGCGCCGATCGGGTTCACAGTCGTCTTGATCTTCACGGGCGGCATGGAGGCCTCCCGAGGGGACGTGCTGACCACCCTCTTCCCGGCCGATGTTAGCTACACGGGCGCCCCTGTCTTACATCCTGGCCGAGGTGCTGGCCGGCCTGACTCCGCTGATTGCGGCGTCCATCGTGGCCGGGACCGATTCGGTGGTCTGGGTCGTCGTGCTGCTGGTCGCGTGCGCCGTCATCGCGTTCCCGACGGCCCTGGTCGGCCGGCGGCCGCAGCCGGTCCAGGTGACCGTTGACTAGTGGATCGTGTCGGAGCGAGGCCGACGGCCTTTCCCGGCCCCGGCTCCGCTTGGTGAAAGGAGGCTCGTGGTGTTGCCCGCGTTCAGGTCCGAGGAGTTCTGGCTGCCGTTCCTGCGCTGTTGAGAACGCGGTCAAGTCGGCCCTGGGCTTTGGGCCATCGGTCGGGGTACGTCACCGGGACAGATGGTGCGATATAGGGGCAGCGGCGCGCCGCTGAGCCCATCCGCCACGTCCTGTTAGACCCGATGTGATGAACGTCGGCCGGGCCAGTCGCACGATGACGACATTTCTGTCGGTGGGGCCTGCTATATGCATCAGCCATGAACCTTGAAGATCTTGCCGATGCGGCCGCGGCGCTGCGGAAGTCTGACGGTGACGCGCTGAAGACGTTGGTCTCGCAGGTCATGGAGAACGCAAGCCAGCTTGGCCTGCGTACGCTGCCGGCCAGGGTCGACAGCGACATCGTGGTGACCTTCGACGCCGAGGCGATGACGGCACAGGACGTGGTCGCCGCTGCTGGCGCGGTCAAGGCCGGACTGCTTTACCTGAACCGGGACCTGGTTGACCGCGAGTCCGTCGAGACGGCGGTAGAGGGGGCGGGCCTGCCGGACACGTGCCCCGAGCGAGACCAGTTTCTGCAGGCCTTACGGCGTGCGGAGGGCTGGACGAGTCTGGTCGAGCTCGGCTTCGCGCACCAAGGTGTACTGCACGTGTGGGAAACGGCCGCGCCGTGGCACTTCCTCCTGGACGCCATCACCACCGCCGGGCAGGGCGCGGGCAGGTACCTGCCGCCCGTGTCCTACCAGGATCCCGACCGGCTCAGCCCGGAGGACAGCGAGGCGCTGGCGCAGCGCGTCGCGGCGTTGCCCGAGTTTCGTCGCGCCGGCCGGAGGGCGGACCGGAACACCGCCGCGGAGCAACTGCCGGAGATGGCCGAGCTCAGCGTGAAGTCCGGTTGGCAAGCAGGCAGCGTCGTGCGCCGTGCCGAGGAACTTCTGCGCACCGAGCTCGTCACCTGTATCGGGGCACTCAAGCCGCGCACGGCTGAGCTGGCCGCCCTGCTCGCGGCGGACCCGGCCTTCCGTCAGGTGTCCACCGCCTTGGCGCGTCAGCGTTTCGCCGACGAATGGCTGCTCGCGCACAGCGACGGACTGCGACTTGAGTCCTGGTTCGTCAAGGAAATCGCGGTGCAGGCCCACCGTGCGGTCAAGGGCGATCCTGCTGGGCAGCAGCTGGTGTTGTAGGCGACAGGCGGCAAAGTGTCGACATCACTAGTTGCGGCGGTGGTTCGACATCGCGCCAGCTGCGACTGTCGTTGCGGCGGCGCGTCCTGCGCGGGCGCCCACGGTTTCCGGAGCTGAACGAGCGCCACAACGGGGTCGTCTGCGAGCTACCTCCCGACCACCCGCCCGTGCTGCTCCACCACAACGGCCGGATCGGCATGTGGGAGGGTCCCGTGTCGGTGGAGGTGCTGCGCGCACTGCTCGCAGACGCGGAAACGTCACCCGAGGGCTGACTGGTCTCCCCGTGCAGAGGAACGGCAGCGCCCGCTACCGTGGCTGGTGTAGGGCCCGTAGGGGCGAGAAGTCAGGCCGTGACGCGCCCGGACGGTCGTGTCACGGGTACTCAGCGTCGGAGCAGAGCACGGCCAGCAGGCACCCAGCCGACGTTACTCCTCGCGGTTGGCCTCGGCGGTGCGGAAGCCTGGCCTGTGCGTCGTCGGCGGCGACTTCTATCGAGCGTTACTCAGGGACAGCAGGAGTTGGCATCGCTGCCCCCAAGTGATCTCAGTAACGACGTCTAACTACTGGGGTTCAGCAGGCGGACGCCCACCTAGCTGAAGCCAATGGTCGAGCAGCTCTTCCTGCACGGGAGCGGCGAGGACCTCGGCTAGGTCCTCTTCAAACTCTTCGATGCTGCTCTCCATGCTTTCTCGGTGACGATCGTCGAGCGCCTTGTCGTTCTCGGTCCATCCGGGCATGACGCGCTCCAACAGGGGCCCGGTGGTTTCCCGCAACCTTTCTTTCGCCTCGTCGAGTGCCAGTTGAGTGACCCGGACCTCGTCGCCTCGTCCGAGGTCGACCGCGTGCACTGCGTCGAGCACGATGCCGGCGGCAGTCGCGACGCCATGACGGACTGCGATCCGAAGGAGATCGTTACTGAAGACCCGCGTTTCTGCTGGTGCCCATGTGAGAGCGTCGAGGTCACTGTTGAACTCCGCAGCGTGGTCCAGCGTCGTGCGAGCCGGTATGTCGGCCCACTCGAGCGTTGCTGCAGGTCTGAGTCTGTAGAGCATCTTGGTTCTAACCCTTCGGATGTGCTGATCAGTTGATTTGTCCGGATGGACATGACGATGCCAGGGGCCCGTCCCTCCGCTGACGACTGCGTGGGAGGAGGGTCCGCCTGATGGAACTAGGTCGTTCAGGAGGTCGCGCCTCGTTTGCTGGCCATGATGCTGCGCAGAGGTGCGGTCGGCTGCAGTGCGCCAGGAACCCAGCCGAGTTCCTCGGCGAACCGAGGGAATCGCCCGAAGACGACGGGAAGGCTGTACCAGTCAACCTTGTTGGCCTCATCGTCATGTGGCCACTCGAAGTAGGTCAGCAGATTGTTTGTGCCGTATCGCGAGGACTGGTTGGGCGCAGCCTCGAAGACGTTGTTCTGCCTGCTCTGCACCGCCCAGAAGATCGGCACCGCATCGGCTTCCCACTGCTCCAGGTGTCGCTCCTTGACATAGCGCACGTACTCGTCGAGCTGCTCCGCACCGGAGAGCTCATGGTGGTCGTCAACCATGGGGGACCCGTCGAGCTCCGGCGACAGGTACAGGTCGGCGTAGTGGACGTGCCCCGTCTTTTTGGACACGACCCTCCAGCGCCCTTGCTCGTTGGTCATCGAGGCGAAGGCTCCTTCAACCGTGGCGTTGCGCTCCCATCACTGATGGGGCCTTGATCAAGTGTGTCTCCAGAACACAGCTTCGCGTTACATGCACCCTCTGGTTCTCAAGCCGTAAGCTGTTGCGCTCCCGTGCGCGCTCTCTGCCGCGTCGACAATCCACGCTAGGACTTACCCCTGCGTCATGACGCCTGATTCCCAATTACGGGAACCTGCCCGGAGCCGGATGCCTTCGTACCTGCAGGTCAGAAGGGGTAGCGCACCATGGGGTTGTGCGGTCCTGTGAGCCCGTAGGAGCTCGAGTAGCGGCGGGCCCCAGTCACAGCACCTCAAGTGCACTGGGTTGATTTCTGTCCAGCTCGTCGGGCACGCTGGTGGATCGGCTGTAGCTGAAGCATGCGGTGGCGGGCCTTCTTGTGCTCCGTTCAGGTTGAGGCATTGGTAGCCGGGCGGGGTTGGGTTGGGACCGTTGCGGCTGTCTCCGTGGGGCGGCAATGGGTAGGGGACCCGAGGCGTTGCGGGTGGTGGCGCAGCGGTTCTGCTTTCGAAACTTGCTCACCGAGGGTCGAGATGCCGGCGAGACCCTGTCGAAAGCCTTTTTCGGTCCCGGCGACGTTGTTGTGGCGTCAGATGCTCAAGTGGGGAGCGCCATGGGGAGCAATATGGGAGCAGGACTGCACGCTGAACCGGCCGGAACGAGGCCCAACGGACCTGAACGAGCCGCGCTGACCTGCAGGAGCCATGTTTCCGCAGGTCAGCGCGGTATGGCGTACATAGTTCACACCGAAGAGGTCACTGGTTCGACCCCAGTATCGCCCACCGGTTGTTTTCGCTGTTCAGACGGCCTGTCGACGATCTTCGCCGGCGGGCCGTCGGCATTTGCGGGGAGCAGATGGGGGGCACGGCGTCCTGACCACTCTCGCGAATCCGAAGAGGTCACGCCGCTTCCATCCCCTGGCCTGGGGTCCATCCCAGCTCCATGTGGCGCGGACGATGTCCTCGTCGAAGACGGGGACGTAGCCGCGGGTGGTTTGGATGTTGAGCTGGCCGAGCAGGGCTGCACCAATGTGGATGGGCGGACCGCTGTTGACCACGCTCGGTTGCGAAGACCCGGCGGAAGTCGTGGGGTGTGAACCGAGTCGTGCGGAATCCTGGATGCTCCTCGGCCAGCTCGGCGCAACCCCGTTTGATCATGTGCGATCCAGGTCTAGCCCGAGGCGGTCGTCGCCGTCAGGGTGCCGCGTTCGGCCACGACGGCCTGGAAATGCCGGCAGCTGGTGAAGTCGTCGTGCTCGCAGTCCAGGGCACACTCGACCAGATCGAGCGAGGCCTGGGCGCGGGCGATGCGTTCGGCGAGTTCGTCGCGCCGGCGCCGCAGTACGGCCCGGCGCTGCGCCGGATCGGACGTCGTGATCATCTCCCGGATCTCGTCCAGGCCGAGCCCGGCCTCCTTGGCGCGCAGGATCACGGCGACACGGTAGAGGTCGTTCGCGCCGTAGCGACGCCGACCGCCCAGCCGGGCCGGCGTGACCAGGCCCATCGACTCCCAGTGGCGCAGCACGTGTGCCGCCAACCCGAACCGGGCCGCGATCTCCCCGATGCTCATCGTCGTCGCGCTTGACTTCATGTCGGCATTTAGTCGCACCCTGGGTGCCATGTCCACCCACACCAGCGATCCCGACTCGATCGCCGGCCTGATCTCCGTGCTCGACGCGGCCGATGCCCTGCCCGGCGCAGCCGAACTCCGGGCTCGCACCTACGAACTGCTGCACATCGCGCCCGGCGCCCGGATGGTCGACGTCGGGTGCGGCTCGGGTCGCGCCGTCGCCGAGCTGACCGAGCGAGGCGCCGAGTGCGTTGGCGTCGATCCCAGCGAGACGATGCTGACCGCGGCCCGGCACCGCCGGCCGGGACTGGAGTTCGTGTCCGGGACCGCCGGGGAGTTGCCATTCCCCGACGGCGTGTTCGCCGGGTACCGGGCCGACAAGGTCTTCCACGAGCTGCCCGACGCCGACGCCGCACTCCGCGAGGCGATGCGCGTGCTCGCGCCCGGCGGGCGCATCGTCTTGCTGGGCCAGGACTGGGAAGCGTTCGTGATCGACTCCGACCACCCTGATCTCACCCGGACCCTGGTGCAGTCCCGTGCCCGGTCCGTCGCCAACCCGAGAGTGGCCCGGCGCTACCGCAACCTGCTGCTCGACCAGGGGTTCACCCAGATCACCGTCGAAGTCCACACCGCGGTGTTCACCGACGCACCGATGCTCCCCGTGCTGACCGGCCTCGCTGAGCATGGACTGCAGGCGGAGGCAGCCCCGCCGGAGGAGATCACGGCGTGGCTGGATGAACAACAGCGACGCGCGGCGGGCGGGCGGCTCTTCCTGGCCCTTCCCTTGTTCCTCGCCGCCGGAACCCGCCCCTGACCGCGCTCAGGGCTTGGGTTCGGAGAGCGGGAAATAGCGTGGCGCTCGCCGAGCTCGTTCTCCGGAACGAGTTCGATCGGGCCTGCTGCCTCCAGAGTACTTGCGAAGCGGTACTCCACCTCGATGTCACCATCGCCTGGACGGAAACCCCTGAGTCGCGCAGGCGACTCAGGGGTCTTGTTCATCGGGACCCGATGTCAGTTGTTCGAGAAGGACCACTTGTCATCCGTGCGCAGGTCGCGGTAGCCGTACAGCGCGCTCAACGTTCCTCGGGTGGGTTTCGCCCCGGGTGACGGGCGAGAGTGCCCAGGCTGGCACAGCCTGCTGGCGAGGAGCGCGCGTCGATGGGCCCGCTCTATCAGGAGGACCTGAATTCAGTACGGTTCCGGTACTGCTCCTCGAAGCCTGCGGTGATGCCCGCCCCGTGAGCACGGGCGCGGGCATCACCGGTCCGCTCAGCCGACGCGGTCGAGGTCGACGCCCTTGGTTTCCCGGCTGGTCACCAGGGCGATCACGGTGATCGCCATCGTGATCACGAGGTAGCCGACCACCGCGCCGACGCCGAAGCTGTCGATGAGCCACACCGCGATGAGCGGCGCGGGCGCACCGGCGATGATCGACGAACCCTGGAACACCAGCGACGAGCCCGCGTAGCGGTAGCGGGTGGGGAACAGCTCGGTGATCCACGCTGCCTCCGGACCGGCGAGCATGCCGTGGAAGAACGCGCCCACGCACACGCCGAGCCACAGCATCGGCACGCTGGAGGTGCCCACCATCCAGAAGAACACCGGCGCCCAGATCACGAGCGCGACGGCGGGCACGAGCATCGCGATCTTGCGGCCGACGCGGTCGGACCAGGCGCCGCCGCCGATCATCCCGGCGAACTGGCACACCGACGCGAACGTCACGGCCAGCACCACGTCGCCGCGCGCGTAGCCGAAGTACCTCGTGGCGTAGGCGATGACGAAAACGGTGTAGATGTAGAACGCGATGTTCTCGCCGAGCCGCATGCCCAGGCCCTGCAGGACCGCACGGGGCCGGGCCAGCGCTTCGAGCACGCTGGACTTCTTCTTCCCCGCGGCCTTCTGCTCCGCGCCGGCCTTGGCGGCCTGGAACACCGGCGACTCCTCGACGCTGCGCCGGATCCAGAACCCGATGATCAGCAGCGGGATCGCGACGAGGAACGCCACCCGCCAGCCCCACCTGTCGAAGGCGTCACCCGGGAAGGCCAGCCCGATGACGGTGACCACGACGGTCGCCAGCACCGTGCCCAGCGGCGCGCCGGCTTGCGGCCAGGAAGCCCAGAAACCGCGCCGCTTCGGTTCGCCGTACTCGCTCACCATCAGCACGGCCGCACCGAACTCGCCGCCCAGCGCGAAACCCTGCGTCATCCGCAGCACCACCAGCAGCACGGTCGCCCAGAGCCCGGCCTGGTGGTAGGTCGGCAGCACGCCGATCGCCGCGGTCGAGGTGCCGAGCAGGAGGAACGTCACCACCAGCATGGGTTTGCGGCCGAACTTGTCGCCCAGGTGCCCGAACACCACACCGCCGAGGGGGCGAGCGACGAAGCCCAGACCCTGGGTGGCCAGGGCGAGGAGCAGCTGGACGACCCCGCTGTTGCCGGGGAAGAACAGCGGGCCGAGCACCGTCGCGGCGAGCACGCCGTAGATGGCGAAGTCGTACCACTCCAGCACCGACCCGGCCATGCCGCCGGCGAGCACGCGCCGGAAGCTGGTGGCGGACCGGACCCGGTGATCCACCGTCGACGTCATTGTCAGTTCCTTTCGAATGTCCACAAGGGAGAGTTGAGTCAGAGCCGGAGGCTGATCCGGTCGCCGCGGGCGCGTGAGCAGCAGGTCATCATCTTGCTGTTCGCCGCCCGCTCGGACCTGGTCAGCACCACGTCGCGGTGGTCGATCTCGCCGTCGAGGACCGCGGCCTCGCACGTGCCGCACAAGCCCTCCTCGCAGTCGCTGGGGACGTCGATGCCCGCGGCGCGCAACGCGGCGAGCACCGTCTGGTCCGCGGCGACCCGCACGGTGAGGCCGGAGTCGGCGAGGTCGACGTCGAAGGAGTGCTCGACGGCGGGATCGAGGGCCTGCTGCGTGGTGCTGAAGTGTTCGACGTGCAGCGCGTCCTCCGGCCAGTGCGCGCTCGCCGCGGCGAGGGCGTCGAGCAGCCGTTCCGGGCCGCAGGCGTAGATCTGGGTGTCCCCGGCCGGGTTCGCGAGCAGTGCCGCGAGGTCGAGCCGGGTCCCCGCCGCGGTGCAGTGGATGTGCAGCCGGTCGCCGTGGTCGCGCCGGCACCGGTCCAGCAGGGCCATCGCGGAGGTGCTCCGGCCGCAGTAGTGCAGTTCGTAGCTGCCGCCGGACGCCTTGACGTGGTCGGCCATGGCGATGATCGGCGTGATGCCGATCCCGCCGGCCACGAACACGTAGTGGCGGGCGGCGGGGTCGAGCCGGAAGTGGTTGCGCGGGCCACGCAGCCGCAGGGTGCTGCCCGGCCGCAGGTTCTCGTGCACGTATCGGGAACCGCCGCGGCTGTCCGGGTCCTTCAGCACCGCGATGCGGTAGGTGCTCAGGTCGGCCGGGTCGCCGCACAGCGAGTACTGCCGGGACACGTCGCCGAGTTCGAGGTCCACGTGCGCGCCCGGTGTCCACTTCGGCAAGGGCTTGCCGTTGGCCGCGGCCAACGTCACCTCGACGACCTCGTCGGCGGCGCGGCCGACCGACACGACGGTCACGGCACGGCCGGCGCCCCGCTTCGACGGCTCGCCGATGCGCACCGGCCGCTGCGCCCCGCGGATCGAGGGGTCGGCCCGCTCCGGGTTGGCCGCCGGATCCCATTGCACCCACAGGTGTTCCGGGCCGCGGAAGGAGGTGTTGGGGACGTAGGTGAACTCCTGGTCGGGCACCAGGTCCAGGTGGGGGAGCCGGCGGGTCAGCTCTTCGAGGAACACCTGGAGTTCCATGCGCGCCAGGTTCTTGCCCATGCACTGGTGGCTGCCGTAGCCGAAGGTCAGGTGGTCGGTGGCGTTGTCCCGGCGGATGTCGACCTCGTCGGCGTTGTCGAAGTGCCGCTCGTCGCGGTTCGCCGACGAGTTCACGATGAGCAGCTTGGCGCCGCGCGGGATCGGGACCCCGCCGACCACGGTGTCCCGGGTGACCAGCCTGCGCCACGCGGCGACCGAACCCGAGTGCCGCAGGCACTCCTCGACGGCGTTGGGGATCAGGCTCGGGTCGGCGCAGATCTCCTCCCACACCTCGCGGTTCTCCAGGAGGAGCTTGATGGCGTTGGCGGCGGCGTTCGCCGTCGTCTCGTGGGCGGCGACGATGCCGGCCATCATGATCGAGTGCAGGTAGGAGTCGGTGATGACGTCGGGGTGCTCGCGCTGGGCGCGGATGCTGTACGGGATCCAGCCGTGACCGGAGGGGTCCTTGCGCAGCTTGTCCAGCACCGTACCGGCGTACTGCCAGAACTTGCCGACGTTCTCCGCGACGGCGACCTGCTCCTCCGGTGAGGGCCTGCCCCAGGTGTTGACGGTGTGCGCGATGGAGTACTTGCGCAGGGTCGCCATGTCCTCCTCGGGCACGCCGAGGAAGTGCAGCGCCACGGTGAGCGGGACCTCCCACAGCATCTCGTCGACGAGGTCGGCCTTGCCGGCGTCGATGAAGCGGTCGACGTATTCCCGTGTGAGGCGCCGGACCACCGGCTCGTGGTGGACGAGCTGTTCCGGGGTGAACGGATCCATGAGGACCCGGCGGCGCGGCATGTGCTCGGGCTCGTCCTCGTTCACCAGGGTCCGGTTCATCGCGTAGCCGTACTTCGCGAGGGTGGCGGTGGCTTCCGCGGAGACGGGCGTGATCTTCTCGAGCGCGATCGAGGGCGAGAACGTGATGTTGTCGCGGAAAACGGCCTTGACGTCGTCGTACCGGGTGACGACCCAGTAGCCCAGCGACGGGCTGTAGAACACCGGCTCCTCGTCCCGGGACCAGCGCACCGCGGCCGGCGGGTCGGCCTGGTACTCGGCGCCGAACGGGTCGAACGCGCTCGCCCGGGCCGAAACCGGGCACCTTCCGGCCGCCGCGGCTCCGTGGTCGATCGGGCACGCCCCTGTGCTCATGCTGTTCCGCCTCCCAGTGACCGGCTCTTTTACTGATAACGCACAATGTGTAGCGTTGAGCGAACCGGGGTGAGCGTAAGTGGGGTAGCGGGGGCCGTCAAGGCCCGTCGGTAGAGTCGGGGTCCGGCCGAGATCGAGAGCGGAGGGGTGGCATGAGCACCTTGCAGACGCTCGACCGCGGTCTGCGGGCGTTGGAAGCGGTCGCGGAATCACCCGCGGGGATCTCGGTGGCCGACCTGGCGCGCGAACTCGACGTGCACCGGGCCATCTGCTACCGCATCGTGGCCACCCTCGAAGGCCACCGCCTCGTGGCGCGCACCGGCGACGGACGGGTCCGGCTGGCGTCCGGTCTGGCGAACCTCGCGGCGAAGTTCGAGCCGCACTTCAACCAGGACGTGCTGCCGTTGCTGCAGGACCTGGCCAACCGCACCAGCGCGACGGCGTACCTGTCGGCGGTGGAAGGCAACGAGTGCGTGGTGGCGATGGTCGCCGAACCCGAAGGCACCGTGCTGACCGTCGGCTACCGGGTCGGCAGCAGGCACCCCCTGACCCGCGGGGCGGCCGGGATCGCGATCCTGGCCGCGCGGCCGGAAGAACCCGGTGAGCCGGAGGCGGTACGGCAGGCGCGGCGGGACGGCTACAGCCTGACCCGGGGACAACTGGAGCGCGGCGCGGTCGGTCTCGCCTCCGGGATCCGGGCGGGCACCCTGGAGCGCAGCATCGGGGTGGTCGCCATCGACGGGCTGGACACCGGCCTCGCGGCTACCGAGGTGATGGCCGCCGCGCGGCGGATCGAGCACCTGATCACCGCCTGACGCCGCGGACGGTCAGGGTGCCGCGGCGGACGGCCATTGCTGACCCCGCGTCCAGGAGTCGAGCACGATCAGGGTCTTCGTGCTGGTGATGCGGTGGCTGCGGCGGAGCTCGTCGATCGTGCGCTGCAGGTGCTGCAGGTCGCGCACCCGCAACCAGACCAGGGCGTCCGGGTCGCCGGCGATGGTGAACACCGCCTGCGCCTCGGGCATCCGGGTGGTGCTCTGCACGATCTCGTCGACGTTGGTGGTGCCGAAGAACCGCAACTGCGCGAACGCCTCGACGCCCCAGCCGAGCTTGGCGTGGTCGAGCTGCACGGTGAAGCCGGTGATGACGCCGGTCTCCTGCAGACGGTCGATGCGCCGTTTCACCGCGGCGGTGGACAGGGTGACCCGGCCGGCGATGTCGGACAGCGTCCGGCGCCCGTCCTCGCGCAGCAGGGCCAGGATCTCGTGGTCGGTCGCGTCGAGCGGCTCCGCGGTCATGGCACGGGATCCTACGCAACAGATCTCAGTGAAACCGCCGGTTCGCTGCTGATCTTTGCGGAGTCAGTGGTAGTTGTCCCGGCATTGTTGTGCGGTCCCGCTGCCGCCGGTGAAGTGGTCCACGTCTCACCGAGGCGATGCAGTGACGCAGCAGTGACGCAGGAAGGGTCGCCGATGACCACCTTCACCCTGGACGAGCGGTACGTGCGCGAAGCGGGAACGGTCTACCTCACGGGTGTGCAGGCCCTGGTCCGCGTGATGCTCGACCGCGTCCGTCACGACCGCCGCGGCGGCGGCGACACGGCCACCTTCGTGTCCGGCTACGAGGGTTCCCCGCTGGCCGGGTTCGACCTCGAGCTGGCGCGGCGCGCGGCGCTGCTGGACGAGCACGCGATCGTGCACCGGCCGGGCCTGAACGAGGAGCTCGCCGCGACCTCGGTGATGGGCAGCCAGCTGGCCGCGGGCCTGGGCTCGTTGCGCGCGGACGGGGTGACCGGCTGGTGGTACGGCAAGGCGCCGGGCCTGGACCGGGCCACCGACGCGCTGCGGCACGCCAATCTGGCCGGTACGCATCCCCGCGGCGGTGCCGTCGCGCTGGTCGGGGACGACCCGAACGCCAAGTCGTCGACGGTGCCGTGCGCCTCGGAGCACGCGCTGGCCGATCTGGCGATTCCGGTGTTCTTCCCCGCGGACTCGCAGGACATCCTGGAGCACGGACGGCACGCGGTGGAGCTGTCGCGGGCGAGCGGGCTGTGGACGGCGATGAAGATCGTCGCCAATGTCGCCGACGCGGCCGGTACCGCCGTGGTCGAGCCGTCGTGGGCCGCGCCGGTGCTGTCCGAAGGTGCTTACGGCCACCGTCCGAGCAGCCGTCTCGTCGGCCCGGAGCTGGCCGCCGTGGAGCACAGCCTGCACCGGGTGCGGATGCCGCTCGCGCTGGAGTACCTCCGCGTCAGCGGGGTCAACCGGATCGTGCGGTCCGGGCCGGCCGACCGGATCGGGATCATCACCGCCGGAAAGTCCTATCTGGACCTGCGGCAGGCGCTGCGGACGCTCGGGCTCGACGAGGCCGCGCTCGCCCGATACGGCATCCGCATCCTCAAACTGGGCGTGATCCACCCCGTCGAACCGTCGATCGTCACCGAGTTCGCCGACGGGCTCGACGAGATCGTGGTGGTCGAGGAGAAACGCGCGCTCGTGGAACCGGCGGTCAAGGAGATCCTCTACGGCCGCAGCGCCGCGCCGCGGGTGCACGGCAAGACCGGCCCGGACGGCCGGGTGCTGTTCACCGAACTGGGCGAGCTCGATCCGGACGTCATCGCCAGGGGCCTTGCCGCACGGCTCGGTGACATCGAGCCGGTGCAGGCGTGGCGGGGACGGCGACGCCGGGAGCGGATCGCGGTGCCGCTGCTGGCCCGCACGCCCTACTTCTGCTCGGGCTGCCCGCACAACTCCTCCACCAAGGTGCCCGACGGCACGCTGGTGGGCGCCGGGATCGGCTGCCACACCATGGCGTTGTTCATGGAACCCGGTCAGGTCGGGGACGTCATCGGCATCACGCAGATGGGCGGCGAGGGTGCCCAGTGGATCGGGATGGCCCCGTTCGTCGAAGCCCGGCACCTCGTGCAGAACATCGGCGACGGCACCTTCACCCACTCCGGCAGCCTCGCCGTGCGGGCCGCGGTCGCGGCGGGCGTGAACGTCACCTACAAGCTGCTGCACAACTCGGCGGTGGCGATGACCGGCGGTCAGGACGCCGTCGGTGCCCTGCCGGTGGACAAGCTCGCCGCACTGCTGCTCACCGAGGGAGCCGCCAAGGTGGTGGTCACCTCCGACCAGCCGCGCCGGCTGCGCCGCCTGCGGTTCCCGCGCGGCGTGGCGGTCCGCTCGCGCGAGGACCTGCTGCGGGTGCAGGAGGAGCTGGCCGCGGTCCCCGGGGTCACCGTGATCATCCACGACCAGGAGTGCGCCGCCGAGAAGCGGCGCAAGCGGCGGCGCGGCAAGCTGGAGACCCCGGCCACCAAGGTGTTCATCAACGAACGGGTCTGCGAGGGCTGTGGTGACTGCGGGGTGAAGTCCAACTGCCTGTCCGTGCAGCCGGTGGAGACCGAGTTCGGCCGCAAGACCCGCATCCACCAGGCGTCGTGCAATGTGGACTACTCGTGCCTGAAGGGCGACTGCCCGTCCTTCCTCACCGTGGTGCCCGGGAAAGCCAGGCAGCGCAAGGCGGTCCCGCCGCTTTCGGCGACCGCGCTGCCGGAACCGCCGGTGGCGGCCGGAGATGTCGCCGTGCGGATCACCGGCATCGGCGGCACCGGCGTGGTGACCGTCGCGCAGATCCTCGCCACCGCCGCCGTGCTCGACGGGCGTCACGTGCGCACCCTCGACCAGACCGGGCTCGCACAGAAGGGCGGCGCCGTGGTTTCCGATGTCAAGATCACCCGCGCTCCGGTGGAGCAGGCGGCCAAGCTCGCCGCGGGGGAGTGCGACCTGTACCTGGCCTGCGACCCGCTGGTGGCGGCCGATCCGGTGCACCTGGGCGTGGCCGACCCGGACCGCACGGTCGCCGTGGTGTCCACATCGGAGGTGCCCACCGGGCGGATGATCGCCGACCCCGCGGTGTCCTTCCCCGGCGAGACGAGCATCCGGTCCGTCCTGGACGGTGCGACCGCCCGCGGTCACTACCTGGACGCGCGGGCCGCGGCCGAGGCACTGTTCGGCGACGACCAGTTCGCCAACATCCTCCAGCTCGGCGCCGCCTGCCAGACCGGCGCGCTGAACGTGAGCGCCGCCGCGATCGAGCGGGCCATCGAGGTCAACGGCACCGCCGTGCCGGCGAACCTGCAGGCGTTCCGCCGGGGCCGTCAGCTCGTCGCCGATCCGGACGCACTGGCCGCCGAGCTCGCCCCGCCCCGCCCGGCGCCCGGACCCGTCACAGACCCCGACGCGGTCCGCCGGGTGCGGTCACTGGTGCGCACCGAGGGTGGTGAGCTGGCGCGGTTGCTCGACGTGCGGGTGCCCGACCTCGTCGCCTACCAGGACGAGGCCTACGCACGCGGCTACGCCGAGTTCGTCGAGCAGGTGCGTGCGCGGGCCGGGGACGGTCCCGTCACCCAGGCCGTCGCCCGCAGCCTGCACAAGCTGATGGCCTACAAGGACGAGTACGAGGTTGCCCGGCTCTCCCTCGACCCTGCGCTCCAGGCGGAGATCGAGGCCCAGTTCGGGGCCGGCGCGCGCTACGCCCACCAGTTCCACCCGCCCGTGCTGCGCGCGCTCGGTCTCGACCGCAAGATCGCGCTCGGCCGCTGGGCCCGGCCGGTGCTGCGGCTGCTGCGCGCGGGGCGACGACTGCGGGGCACCCGCTGGGACGTCTTCGGCTACGCCGGGGTGCGGCGTGTCGAGCGGCAGTTGATCGGCGAGTACCGCGAGGCGATCACGAGCGCGCTGGCGGCGGGGATGGACGAGGCGGCGCTGCTCGAGCTCGCCGGACTGCCCGACGTGGTGCGCGGCTACGAGGACATCAAGCTCGCCGCCGTCGCCGGCTACCGGCGGCGGCAGGCCGAGCTCACCGCGGCGGTCACCCGGACGGAGAACGACCGCCCGCGGCAGCCCAGCGCCTGACCCGCGCACCTCCAGGCGGTGCGGTCAGCGGGCTTCGCGGCGCGCCGCGGCGAGGCGGTGGACCAGCTCGTCGAGCACGGGTTCCGGCGAGCCGAACGTGAGGCGGACGTGCGTGCCGGGGGCGTGCAGGTCGCCGCCGCGGATGCTCGCGATGCCGTGCCGGAGGAGCACGCGGTCGATGTCGTCCGGGGTGTCACCGAGGCTCGCGCAGTCGACGAGGAGGAACGCGCCCGCCGCGGGCCGCACGGGTTCGGGGAGGCCGCTCGCGGCGATGCCGTCGCACACGCGGTCGCGCTTGGCCTGGTAGGTGGACAGCGCCTGGTCGAGCCAGTCGCGCGGCCCGGTGAGGGTGGCGATCGCGGCGTGCTGCGGTACCGCGCCGCAACAGACCGCCTCCCACTGGAACCGGCACTCGATCGCCTCGATGAGCGGCGGTGGTGCCAGGACGTAGCCGACCCGCCAGCTCGCGAGCGCGTAGTACTTGCTGAGGCTGGTGACGGTGACCAGGTGCGGCCAGCGATCGGCGAACGCCTCGACCGGCTGGTAGCGGCGGCCGTCGAAGGTGAAGTGCTGCCACGAGTCGTCGGAGACGACGAGGAGCCCGTGGCGGGCGGCGAGGTCGGCCACCGCCGCGACGGTCGCGGCATCGGGGAGGTAGCCGGTCGGGTTGTTGGGGTTGCACAGGAGCAGAACCCGGCTGCGGGGTGTCACGGCGGCCTCCAGGGCTTCGAGGTCGAGCGCCCAGCCGTCGCGCTCGTGCGCGGGGACGTGCACGGCGGTCGCGCCGGCCTCGCGGATCGGGCCGTCGAAGAAGAAGGTGGGGGACGGCACGATCACCTCCTCGCCCGGGGCGAGCACCGTGCGCAGCACGAGGGACAGGCCCTGCATCGCCCCGTGCGTGATCAGCAGGCGGCGCTCGGGATCGACGTGCAGGCCGTGCTCGCGCGCGAGTTCGGCGGCGATCGCGGCGCGGAGCTCGGGCAGGCCGCGGCTGTCGCGCGGGTCGGGCTGGTCCATCGCCCGCCGGACCGCTTGCCGCACGTGCTCCGGCATCGGCAGGACCGGGGCGCCCACGAGCGGGAGGACCGCTGCCCCGTCGCGCGCGGCACGGGCTGCCCGGTCACGCGTGGCCATCGCCCCCATCGTGGGGAGAAGCGTCGCGGCGGGGAGGGACCAGGACTCCGAGGCGGAACGCAGCATGGGATCACCCTATCTATCGTGAGATATTAGAATCTACTAGAAAATATCTTGCTTTGCGCTGGTGATACACTCAGCAAGTGCCTGACATCCATTCCGTGATCACGGGAACGCCCCACGTCCCCGCCCTGCTGCTGGTCGGCCGGGCGGACGCCGGACTCGACCGCACCGGCCAGGCGTACCGGGCGATCAGGCGCCAGATCATCGACCTCACGCTGCCGCCAGGCAGCAGCTTCACCGAGGCCTCGCTGGCGCAGCAGTGGGGCATCAGCAAGACACCGGTGCGCGAGGCGCTCGCGCGGCTGCGGCGCGACGGCCTCGTGACGGCACTGCCGCGCGCGGGGTACGTCGTCAGCCCGATCACGCTGCAGGACACCGACGACCTCTGCGCCTTGCGGACACTGCTGTCCGGCGAGGCCGCCGCCCAGGCCGCGCGCCGCGGTGTGCCCGCGCCGGCGCTCGCGCGGCTGGAAGCGCTGTCCGAGGTCCATTTCGCACTCGCGGCGGGTGAGGTGGAACAGGAGGAGGCGCTGCGGGGCGCGGTCGAGTTCGAGGCCGTCATCGCCAACAGCGCCGGCAACAACCGCCTGGCGAAGGCGATCGTCGACGTGGTCGACGAGCTGGAACGGGTCCTGCGGATGGCGGCGCTGATCGCGCCCAGCGCCGCGAGCCCGCCCGGCGAGCTGAAAGCCATCTTCGAGCGGCTGCGGGAACGCGACGCGGACGGCGCCGAGGCGGCGATGCGCAACCGGTGCGAGCGCGTGCGGCACGACGTCATCCAGGTCCTCGCCGGGAGCGCCTCCGTGAGCAGGGCGCACATCGAGATGCCGGCCCCCTCGCTCCCGCCGGCCTAGCCGGCGGGAGCTGCGGGGTCCGCTCAGACCGCGGTCGGGAAGTGCAGGTCGCTGCGCTGGTGCGCGCCGTCCTCCGGCCAGCGGCTGGTGACCGCCTTCGCGCGGGTGTAGAAGGCCACCCCCTCGGGCCCGTGCATGTGGTGGGCGCCGAACAGAGACTGCTTCCACCCGCCGAAGGAGTAGAACGCCATCGGCACCGGGATCGGGACGTTGATCCCGATCATCCCGACCTGTACCGAACGCTGGAAGGTGCGCGCCGCCTGGCCGCTGGAGGTGAAGATCGCCGTGCCGTTGGCCCAGTCGCTGGCGTTGACGAGGTCGATGGCCTCCGCCAGCGAGCCGGCGCGTACGACGACGAGCACCGGGCCGAAGATCTCCTCGCGGTAGACGTCCATCTCCGGCGTGACACGGTCGAACAACGTGGGGCCGACGAAGAACCCGTCGCCCTGGACGTCGATCTCGCGCCCGTCCAGCACCAGCTCGGCGCCCGCGTCGACGCCGGACCGGATGGCACCGGTGACCCGTGAAAGCGCTTCCCGCGACACGACCGGGCCCATTTCGGACCCGGCCGCCAGCCCCGGCCCGACCTTGATCGCCTCTGCCTTCTTCCGCAGCAGATCGACGAGCGGTCCGGCCACGTCACCGACCGCGACGGCGACCGAGATCGCCATGCAGCGCTGGCCCGCCGACCCGTACGCGGCCGAGACCAGGTGGTCGGCGGCCTGGTCGAGGTCGGCGTCGGGCAGCACCACGGCGTGGTTCTTGGCTCCGCCCAGCGCCTGCACGCGCTTGCCGTTCGAACTCGCGCGGTCGTGCACGTACTTCGCGATCGGGGTCGAGCCGACGAACGACACCGCCGCGACGTCCGGGTGGTCCAGGATCGCGTCGACCGCGACCTTGTCGCCGTGCACCACGTTGAACACACCGCCGGGCAGGCCGGCGTCGGCGTACAGCCCGGCGACGAAGTTCGACACCGACGGGTCGCGCTCGGAGGGCTTGAGCACGAACGTGTTGCCGGTCGCGATCGCGATCGGGTGCATCCACATCGGAACCATGGCGGGGAAGTTGAACGGCGAGATTCCCGCGCACACGCCGAGCGGCTGGCGGAACGAGAAGAGGTCGACACCGGTCGAAACCTGGTCGGAGTAGTCGCCCTTGAGCAGCTGCGGGATCCCGCAGGCGAAGTCGATCACCTCCAGGCCGCGCACGACCTCGCCCCTGGCGTCGTCGAGGACCTTGCCGTGCTCGGCGGACACCAGCCGGGCGATCTCGTCCAGGTGCTTCTCGACGAGGTTGCGGAAGGCGAACATCAACCGCGACCGGCGCATCACGGACGTGTCGGCCCAGCCGGGCAGTGCGGCCCGGGCGGCCTGCACGGCGGCGTCGACGTCGGCGGCTTCGGCCAGGAGCACATCGGCCTGGTGCTCGCCCGACGCGGGGTCCCAGACCGGTGCGGTGCGGCTCGATGCGCCCGCGGTCTCCCGGCCGTCGATGTGGTGGAGGATGGTCCGGACTGTCATGGTGCTCGCTTTCTGGTGGGGTCGTCCGCGCGCGGTCGCGCCGGACGGCGTCAGATGATGAGGTCGCCGCCGTTGATGTCCACGGCCGCGCCGGTGATGTAGGCCGCCCGGTCGGAGGCGAGGAACGCCACGAGTTCCGCGACTTCCCACGCCTGCCCGACGCGGGGCACCGGGAACGACCGGGTGACGCGCTCCAGCGTCTCGTCGGGCAGCAGGGCGCGGGCCATCGGCGTGTCGATGAGGCCGGGGCAGACGGCGTTCACGGTGACGCCGTCGGGTCCGCAGGTCTTGGCCAGGTGCCGGGTCAGGCCGAGGACCCCGTGCTTGGCCGTGGTGTAGTGCGCCCCGCCCGCGGTGCTGATCGTCTTGCCCGCGGTGGAGGAGAAGTTGACGATCCGCCCCCACCGGCCGGCGCGCATCGCGGGCAGCGCTTGCCGGCAGCACAGGAACGTGCCGTGCACGTTCACCGCGAGCACCCGGTTCCACTCGTTCTCGGTGATGTCGTCGAACGGGGTCGGCGGCGCGATCCCCGCGGCGTTGACGAGGATGTCGAGCCGCGAGTGGCCGGCCAGCAGCGCGTCGAACGCGTCGTGGACCGCGTCGGCGTCGGTGATGTCCACCGCCGTCGAACAGACCCTGCCGGGTGCCACCTCCAGCGTGGCCGCCAGATCGGCGCGGCCGGGTGCGGCGAGGTCGAACACGGCGACGGTCGCCCCGCGGCGGGCGAGGGCGTGCGCGGTGGCCAGCCCCATGCCGCTCGCGCCGCCGGTGACGACCGCGACCCGGCCCGCGAGTTCGCTGCTGTCGGCGCTGGTGGGGGCGCCGAGCCCCGGTCCGGTGCTCATGCGGCCGCCAGGACGGCACGAGCGCGGGCGAAGGCGGCAGCGGCGAGTTCGAGCTGGGCCGGCGTGTGCGCCGCCGAGACCTGCACCCGGATCCGTTCCGCACCGGCCGGGACGACCGGGTGGGCCAGCGCGAAGGCGAGGACACCTTCGCGCCGCAGCGCCGCCGACACGTCACGGGCCAGCGAACCGCCCCGCAGCATCACCGGGATGATCGGGTGCTCGCCCGGCAGCACCTCGTACCCGAGGTCGCGCAACGCCCCGCGCAGCCACGCGGTGTTGGCGGCCAGCCGCTCCCGCAGATCGGGACGCCGCCGCGCGATGCCGATCGCGGTCAGCGCCGCGACGGCCAGCGCCGGAGCCATCGCGTTGGTGAAGACGTAGGGACGCGAGACCTGGCGCACGGTCTCCACGACCGCACGGGAACCGGCGACGAAACCGCCGGCGCCACCGCCCAGCGCCTTGCCCAGCGTCCCGGTCAGCACGTCGACGCGACCGGCGAGCCCGAAGTGCTCGGCGGTGCCCGCGCCGGTCACGCCCAGCACGCCCGTGGCGTGCGAATCGTCGACCACGAGCACCGCGTCGTAGCGCTCCGCCAGTTCACACAGCCGGGGCAGCGGGGCGATGTCGCCGTCCATGCTGAACACGCCGTCGGTGACGATCACCCGGTGGCGCGCGTCCGCGGCCCCGGCGAGGCCGCGTTCGAGCTCGTCGAGGTCGGCGTGCGGGAACACGTGCCGCCGGGCCGGTGCCAGCCGGATGCCGTCGATCAGGCTGGCGTGGTTGAGCGCGTCGCTGAAGACGACGTCGTCCCGGCCGAGCAGGGCGTCGAACACGCCCAGGTTCGCGTCGAAGCACGAGCCGTGGAGCGCGGCGTCCTCGGTGCCGACCAGCTCGGCGATGGCGGCCTCGAGCCGGCCGTGGACCTCCCGCGTGCCGCACAGCACCCGTCCCGCGGTGACCCCGAGTCCCAGCTCCCGCACCGCCCGCTGGGCCGCGTCGAGGACCTCGGGGTCACCGGCGAGCCCGAGGTAGTCGTTGGCGGCGAGGTTCACCAGCGTCTCGCCGTCCACGCCGAGCACCGGCCCCTGCGGACCGGACACCACCAGGTCGCGGCGCAACCCGGTCCTCGCGCGGCGATCGTCCAGCTCCGTCCGGAGCCGGTGCAGCAATGCGGCGTTCACGCGTCCCGTCCCGGGGTCCAGCCCGCGCAGGGCACCACGCCGAATCCCCGGCTGGGGAAGACGGCGTCCATGAAGAAGTCGTGCATCGCCGGGTCCCCGTCGGCGCACCCGTCCCGCAGCACGGTCACCCCGTAGCCCCGGTCGGCGGCGTCGTAGCAGGTCGCGGCCACCATCGCGCTCGTGGCGACCCCGGCGACCGCGAGCGTGCGGACACCGCGGGCGCGCAGCACGAGGTCGAGGTCGGTGCCGGCGAAGGCGCTGGCGCGGCGTTTGAGCACGACCACGTCCTCGCCGGACACCGGCAGCGCGATCTGCGTGCCGTCCGAACCCTCGTGGAAGGCGTCCCCGGCCTCGAAGAACGTCCGGAACATCGCGTTGTCCGGCGGCACGTCCGCCCCGTTGGCGCGGAATCCGAAGTGGACGAACACCACGAGGACACCGGCCGCGCGGGCGCGGGGGAGCAGTTCGGTCAGCGGGGGCACGACCTGCCTGGCGAACGGGTAGCCGTCGGTGATGCCCCGCTGGATGTCGCCGATGATCAGTGCGGTGCTCACGACAGGCTCCCGTCCAGCCGTTCCATCCGGCGGCCCACGCTGAGCAGGACGGCCAGCCCGGCCGTCATGATGATCGCGATGGCCAGCAACGCCCAGGTGAAGCTGCCGGTCGCGGACGCGATGGCCCCGGTGAAGTAGGGGCCGACGAACCCGCTGACGTTGCTGACCGAGTTGATCAGCGCGATCCCGGACGCGGCCGCCGCGCCGGTCAGGCCGATCGCCGGGATCCGCCAGAACTGCGGCATCGCGGTCATGATCCCGGCGACGCTCACGCAGACCGCGACCACGAACAGGGTGCCGCTGCTGGTGAAGGTGGCCAGCAGCAGCCCGGCCACCCCGACGGTCATCGGGACGGCCGTCGCGGTGACCGCCGTGCGGCGGGCGGCGAAGCGGGCCCAGAGAAGCAGGGCGAGCACGGCCACCGCGTACGGGATGGCGGACAGCAGCACACTGCTGACGTCACCGGACTTGCCGATGCTGTGCGTGATGGACCGGATCATCGTGGGCAGGAAGAACTGCAGCGGGTACAGGCCGAACGCGATCGCGAACCACGTCACGGCCATCAGCCAGACCCGGCCGCTGGTCAGCGCCTGGCGCAGCCCGGTGAGCGCCCCGCGGGCGCGGTGCTCGTCGGCTTCGGCGGCCAGCGTGGCCTCGATGGCGGCCTTCTCCCGGTCGTCGAGCCAGCGCGCTTTCCCCGGGCGGTCCGGCAGGAAGGCGAAAATCAGGATGCTGACCACGATCGTCAGGACGCCCTCGACGAGGAACAGCGACCGCCAGCCCGCGATGCCGAACAGGTTCTGACCCCACTCCAGCAGCGCGGCGGCCAGCGGGGAGCCGATGACCGAGGACACCGGGGTCATCAGGAAGAAGGCGGACAACGCCCAGGAGCGATGGCGGCGCGGGAACCACAACGTCAGGTAGAGCAGGATCCCGGCGGCCAGGCCGGCTTCGGCGAGCCCGAGCAGCAACCGCGCGAGGAACAACGTCGCCGCCGAGTTCACCGCCGCGGTCGCCGCCGTGACCAGACCCCAGGTGATCATGATGCGGGCGATCCACTTCCGCGCGCCGAACCGCCTGAGCATCATGTTGCTCGGCACTTCCACGAGGATGTAGCCGATGAAGAACAGACCCGCGGCGAGGCCGATCTGGCCGCTCGTCAGGTGCAGGTCCCGGGACATGGGCGCGGCGATGTAGCCGACGTTGGCGCGGTCGATGTAGCTCGCCACGTAGGCCAGGCCGACCAGCGGGATGATCCGGAAGCCGGCCTTGCGCCACGTGCGTGGCGCGACGACGGCCTGGGTGGTAGCGGCGGTGGAGTCCATCGGGAGGTCCAATCGGTGAGAAGGGCTGGTGTCTCCGTGGTGTTGGTGGACATGGATTTCAGCGCTGCCCGCGCAACCGGGCGGTGGCGTCCGCGTCGATCACACCATCCGCGGTGATCACGACGCCGTAGTCCCGCTCGGCTCCCTCGCGGGTCACTTTGCCGTCGAGGACGTCGTCGAGGACGCGTTCCGGCGCACGTTCGAACGGGTGGCCGTGGCCGCCGCCGCCGGCGGTGACGTGGCGGTGGCGGGTGCCCGCGGTCATGACGAAGTGCGGTTTGGACTCCAGTACCCGTTCGCCGGGGCCACCGGGGTCGAGCACGTTGAGCGAGGGTGTTCCCGGCGCGCCGCCGGCCAGTCCGTAGGGCAGGAACTTCCGCCGGTCGGACCTGATCTGCACGGCGGCCTCGGGCGCCAGGAGCGTCATGTCGCGGAAGGTCGCGAGACCACCGCGCCACCGGCCCGCGCCGCCGCTGTCCGGGAGGTAGCCGTACCCGTCGATGCGGAGCTGGCCGGAGCGTTCCAGTTCCTCGACCGGGGTGTTGGTCAGGTTGGCGCCCAGCGAGCTGATCCCGTCCACCCCGTCCCGGTCCGGCCGGGCGCCCCACGCGCCGGCCAGCGGATCCCACAGCACGGCGGATTCACCGTCCGCGCCGACGACGCCGATCGCGATCCCGTCGGGTCCGCCGTCCCCGGCCGCGGGCACCCGGGCGGGGAACACCGGGGCGAGCGCGCCGAGCACCGCGTCGATGATCCGGAAACCCACCAGGCCACGGGCACCGCGCGCGGCGGGGCGTTGTCCGTTGAGGATCGACGCCTCCGGGATGACGAAGGTGAACGGCCGGTAGAAGCCGCTGTTGGCCGGGATGTCGGCGGCGAGGACACCCTGCAGGGCCGCGTAGGAGGCGGAGCGGGTGAACGATGCGGTCGCGTTGAGCGCGGAGTCGACCTGCGGTGCCGAACCGGTGAAGTCGAGCTCGATCCCGGACCCGGACAGCGTCGCCTTCACCGCGATCGGGATCGGCCCGGAGCCGAGCCCGTCGTCGTCGATGTGGTCGGTGAACTCGTAGGTTCCCGGCACCGCTTCGGCCAGCGCGGCGCGCAGCAGGGTCTCGGAGTAGTCGAGCAGTTCGTCGTTGAGGGTGGCGAGCCGTTCGACACCGTGCCGCGCCGCGAGGGCACGCAGCCCCTCGGCCCCGGTGTGGCAGGCCGCCAGCTGGGATTCGAGGTCGCCGCGCAGCAGGTCGGGTTCGCGGACGTTGCGCAGGATGAGCTGCAGGAAGGTCTCGTTCGTGGTGCCGGCCTCGATCAGGCGCGACGGCGGGATCTGGATGCCTTCGGCGAAGATGCTCGTCGACTGCACGGCCATAGAACCGGCGGCCCAGCCGCCCACGTCGGTGTGGTTGACGACGGTGACCGCGAACCCCAGGAGCGCGGTGCCGGCGAACACCGGGGCAACCGCGAAGATGTCGGGCAGGTGCATGCCGCCGCGGGACGGGTCGTTGAGCAGGTAGACGTCACCGGGCTGGATCCGGTCGCCGAACTCGGCGAAGATCTCCTCCATCGCGTCCGGAATGGACCCCAGGTGCACCGGCAGGGTGTTGGCCTGGGCGATGACGCGGCCGTGGGCGTCGCACAGCGCCGCGGAGAAGTCCATGCTGGACGCGACGAGCTGCGAGTGCGCGGTGCGCAGGATCGTGATCGCCATTTCGTCGGCGATCCCGGTGACGGCGTTGCGGAAGACCTCGAAGGTCACGGCGTCGCGGATCATGCGGCACTCCAGGTGATCACGATGTTGTTGAACCGGTCGCGGTGCACCCGCGCACCGGGCGGGACGAGGGTGGTGGCGTCCATGTCCTCGATGACCATCGGTCCCGCCACCGGTTCGGTGCCGAGGGCGGACCGTCCCACGACCGGGGTCGGCACGGTCTCGGCGAACCGGCAGTCGCGGGTGGTGGGTTCGCGGTCGGCGGCGGCGGGCAGGCTCAGCACGTCGGCGATGGACACCGGGGTGGGCACCCGGCCGCGGACCCGGAGGTTGACCAGCTCGACCAGTTCGTCGGTGCCGGCCCGGCCGTAGGTGCGCTTGTGCTCGGCGTGGAACCGCGACCGCACCTCGGCGAGCAGGTCGCCGGTGAGGTCACCGTCGGGCACCCGGATGCGCAGTTCGAACCGCTGCCCGCGGTAGCGCATGTCCAGCAGCCGGTCCACCACGGCGTCCGGCCCCAGCTCGTCGGTCACCTTCGCGGCGAGGCGGCCGAACTCCGCGGCGAGCGCGCTGGTCTGCGCGAACTCGTCCCGGTAGGGGGTGAGCTCGTGCCGTTCGGTGTCGGCGACGAGCAGGCCCAGGCTGCTGAACAGGCCCGGGTACACGGGCACGATCACGGTGGAGATGCCCAGTTCGCGGGCCAGCGCGGCGGCGTAGAGCGGACCGGCGCCGCCGAAGGCGACCATGGTGGCCTCGCGCGGGTCGCGGCCGCGTTCGCTGGTCACCGCCTTGACCGCGGTCGTCATACTCGACACCGCCACCTGGTAGGCACCCCGCGCGGTGCCCGCCACGTCGTCGCCGAGCTGCTCGGCGACCGGGCTCAGCGCCTTCACGGCCAGGTCGGGGTGGACCGGCACGCGGCCACCGGCCAGGGCGTGCGGGCTGAGGTACCCGAGCGTCACGTTGGCGTCGGTCAGCGTCGGCAGCTCACCGCCCTGCCCGTAGCAGGCCGGGCCGGGCCGCGAACCGGCGCTGGCGGGACCCACGTGCAGCGCGCCGGCCGGGTCGACGGAGATGATGCTGCCACCACCGGATCCGACCTCGGCGATGTCGATCGAGGGCGCGCGCACCGGGTACCCGGCGCCGGAGCTGAGGCCGCGGGCGACGTTCATCCCGCCGCCGACCTCGTAGTCGGCGGAGACGAACGGTTCGCCGTCCTCGATCAGGGAGGCCTTCGCCGTGGTCCCGCCCATGTCGAAGGCGACCACTGTGGACAGTCCGATCAGCTGGGCCAGCTTCTGCACCGCGGTCACCCCGGCCGCGGGACCGGATTCGATGATCTGCACCGGCCGCTGTGCGACGGAGGCCGCGTCCAGCAGCCCGCCGCTGGACTGCATGACCAGCAGCGGTGCGGTCACCTCGGCCGCCCGCAGCCCGGCCTCCAGCCGGGTGAGGTAGCCGTGCACGGCCGGGCCGACGTAGGCGTTGACGGTCGCGGTGCTCGTGCGCTCGAATTCGTGCGGCTGAGGCGACACGTCGACCGACGCGGTGACGTAGACGCCGGGCAGCTCGGCCCGCAGCAGCTCTGCGACCCGGCGTTCCTCGTCGGGCCGGACGTAGGAGTTGATCAGGCACACGGCCACCGCCCGGATCTCCGCCGCCCGCAGGCGCGCGGCCAGGGCGCGGACCTCGTCGTCGTCGGCCGGCGGATCGAGCCGCCCGTCGGCGGTGATGCGCTGGTCGAGTTCGTACCGGTGCCGGCGCCGGGCGAGGGGCACCGGCTTGGACCAGGACAGGTCGTAGAGCACCGGCCGCCGCAGCCGGCCGAGCTCCAGCACGTCACGGAAGCCGCGGGTGGTGACGACCGCGGTGCGGACACCGGTCATCTCCAGGATCGCGTTGGTGGCCACGGTGGTGCCGTGCAGCATGGCGGTGACGGCTTCCGGTTGCGCCCCGGCCGCGGCCAGCACGCCGGTGGTCGCCGACACCACCCCCGCGCCGTAGTCCGGCGGGGTGGAGGGGACCTTCATCGGGACGACGTCACCGGCCGGACCCAGCGCGATGACGTCGGTGAAGGTGCCGCCGATGTCGGCGCCGACTCGCCAGCCGGCCGGTCGGGGATCGGGACGGGAAGCCACGGGATCTCCTTCTCTGAACGAGTAAGTGGGATCACAGTAATCTCGGGTTGAGATATCAGCAAGGGTCAATTGGTGTTTTTGATCCACGGGCCCGGCCTCTTGACCGGCCCGGACCGGTCCCGTTAGGTTCGGCATCCGTCAAACTGCATATCGCGCCATTCGAACCGGAGCGGGAGAGCTCCCGCCGCGGGCGGGACGCCGAAGGAGCAACACTCCCCAGAATCTCTCAGGCACCCCCACCGCTCCGGCGAGGCGAACTCTGGAAAGCCAGGACCCGGTCCTGCGCCCACGGTGCAAACCGCTCCGGCGGTGAAGCTCTCAGGTATCGATGACAGAGCGGGGAGGCCCACCCAGCCGTGGTGCCGCGTCGGTGCGGTGCCGGACACCGGGAGCCTCTTGGCCGTGAACTCCGTTTCCACGTCCCGTGCCGGGACCGCCGCGCGATCCGCCGGCCCGCTCACCACACGGTCCACTCCGGACCCGATGCCGCCCGCCGCCGTGCGGGCCCGATCAGCCGAGGAGATGCCCGTGTCCGTTCCGGCCGAGCTGAAGTACACCGCCGAGCACGAGTGGCTCGACCTCGACGGGGACACCGCCACCGTCGGGATCACCGCGTTCGCCGCGGACGCCCTCGGCGACGTGGTGTACCTGGATCTCCCCGCCGCCGGCAGCACCGTCACGGCGGGCCGTCCGTGCGGTGAGATCGAGAGCACCAAATCGGTCAGCGAGCTCTACGCGCCGGTGGACGGCGAGGTCGTCGAGGTCAACGCGAAGGTCACCGCCGACCCCGGTCTGCTCAACACCGACCCGTTCGGCGAGGGCTGGCTGTTCCGGATGAAGGTCACCGCGGTGGGCGACCTGCTCGATGCGGCCGCCTACCTGGCGCGCACCGGCGGTGCCTGATGGGCACACACGACCTCCCGCTGTCCGAAGTGGACCCCGAGGTGCACGCCGCGGTGACGTCCGAGCTCGACCGTCAGCGGCACACCCTCGAGCTGATCGCGAGCGAGAACTTCGCGCCGGTGGCGGTGATGCAGGCGCAGGGCTCGGTCCTGACCAACAAGTACGCCGAGGGTTATCCCGGCCGTCGCTACTACGGCGGCTGCGAGCACGTCGACACCGTGGAACGCCTGGCCATCGACCGGGTGAAGCAACTGTTCGGATCCCGTTTCGCCAACGTCCAGCCGCATTCCGGGGCACAGGCCAACGCGGCGGCCATGTTCGCGATGCTCGAACCCGGTGACACCGTGCTCGGCCTCGACCTGGCGCACGGCGGGCACCTGACGCACGGGATGCGGGCGAACTTCAGCGGCCGGCTCTACCGGGTCGTGGCCTACCACGTTCGCGACACCGATTTCCGGCTGGACCTGGCCGAGGTCGAGCGGCTGGCGGCCGAGCACCGCCCGAAGCTCATCGTGGCCGGCTGGTCGGCCTACCCGCTGCACCTGGACTTCGCCGCGTTCCGCCGCATCGCCGACGACGTCGGCGCCCGCCTGATGGTGGACATGGCGCACTTCGCCGGGCTCGTGGCGGCCGGCCTGCACCCCAGCCCGGTGCCGCACGCCGACGTCGTCACCACCACGACCCACAAGACCCTCGGCGGCCCGCGCGGCGGCGTGATCCTCACCGACGACGCGGCGCTGGCCAAACGCATCGACTCGGCGGTCTTCCCGGGGCAGCAGGGCGGTCCGCTCGAGCACGTGATCGCGGCGAAGGCGGTGGCGTTCAGACTGGCCGGGACCGAAGAGTTCCGCGACCGGCAGCGCCGCACCCTCGAGGGTGCCCGCCTCATCGCCCGCCGGCTGCTCGCCGACGACGTCCGGCAGGCCGGGATCTCGGTCCTCACCGGCGGCACACAGGTCCACCTCGTGGTGGTGGACCTGCGGCACTCGGCGCTCGACGGGCGCCAGGCCGAGGACCGGCTGCACGCGGCCGGCATCACCGTGAACCGCAACGCGGTGCCCTTCGACCCGCGTCCGCCGATGGTGTCGTCGGGAGTGCGGATCGGCACGCCCGCGCTCGCCACGCGCGGCTTCGGCGCGCCGGAGTTCGCCGAGGTCGCCGACGTCATCGCGACGGCGCTCGTCACGTCCGCGCCGGAGGATGTGCTGCCCGGGTTGCGTGCCCGGGTGGCGGCGCTGGCGGCGAAGTTCCCGCTCTACCCGGAGATGTGAGGGCCGCGCGGTGGCACTGAGTGCGTTCGACCTCTACACCCGCGGAATCGGCCCGTCGTCCTCGCACACGGTGGGACCGATGCGGGCGGCCAAGCGGTTCGCGGACGGTCTGACGGGGGAGGGGCTGCTGCCCGAGCTGGTGCGGGTGGAACTGTTCGGGTCGCTGGGGGCGACCGGGCACGGCCACGGGTCGGAGAAAGCGGTCCTGCTCGGTCTGCTGGGCGAAGATCCCGCCACCGTGGACACGCGCACCGCGGAAGCCCGGGCCGCGCGTGTGCGGGAGCGGGGCGCCGTGACGCTCAACGGGGTGCACGACGCCGGTGTCGAGGTGGTGCTGCACCGCCGGAAGTCCCTGCCCGTCCACCCCAACGGCATGACGTTCACCGCCCGCGGAGCCGGCGGCGAGGTCCTGCGGGAGCGCACCTACTACTCGGTGGGCGGCGGTTTCGTGGTGGACGAGCACGCGGCCGGGGCGGATCGCATCGTGGCCGACACCACGCCCGTGCGGTACCCGTTCGCCACGGCCGCCGACCTGCTCCGGATCTGCGCCGAGCGCGGGCTGCGGATCAGCGACGTCATGCTCGCCAACGAACTGGCGTGGCGGACCGAACGCCAGGTGCGGGACGGGCTGCTGCACATCTGGCGTGTCATGGCCGGCTGTGTGCGGGCGGGCTGTCATGGGGAAGGGGTGCTGCCGGGAGGTCTGCGGGTGCCGCGCCGGGCGCCCGGACTGTTCCGCGAACTCACCTCCGGGCAGGGCGCGCGGGATCCGCTGGACGTGATGGACTGGGTCACCCTGTTCGCCCTCGCCGTCAACGAGGAGAACGCCGCGGGCGGCCGCGTCGTCACCGCGCCGACGAACGGTGCGGCGGGCATCATCCCCGCGGTCCTGCACTACTACACGCGTTTCGTGGCGGGCGCCGGCGACGACGGCATCGTGCGGTTCCTGCTCACCGCGGCGGCGGTCGGCATCCTGGTCAAGCAGAACGCGTCGATCTCCGGCGCGGAGGTCGGCTGCCAGGGCGAGGTCGGATCCGCGTGCGCGATGGCCGCGGCGGGCCTGTGCGAAGTCCTCGGCGGCAGCCCCCGGCAGGTGGAGAACGCGGCCGAGATCGGCATCGAGCACAACCTGGGCCTCACCTGCGATCCGGTGGGTGGTCTCGTGCAGATCCCGTGCATCGAGCGCAACGCGATCGCCTCGGTGAAGGCGATCAGCGCCGCCCGGATCGCGCTGCGCGGCACCGGCAGCCACGTGGTGAGCCTGGACAAGGCGATCAAGACCATGCGCGACACCGGGCGCGACATGCACGTCAAGTACAAGGAAACCGCGCGCGGCGGACTGGCGGTGAACGTGATCGAGTGCTGACCGGACCGGCGGCCTGCCTGCCGTGTTCGCCGGCAGGCCGCGCGGCCATCAGGGCTACTCCGCCGCCTTCTTCAGCAGGGCGTCGGCCCAGTCCGCGTCGTGGGCGTCCACCACCGGGAAACCGGAGGCCCACGGGCCTTCCCAGTGCACCGCGATGCCCGGGTTGTGCACCCCGGTGCCGTCCGCGGTGAACAGGTGCGGACTGCCGTTCACCTCGTCGGTCTGCGCGACCGCGTAGTCCGCCATCACGTCCGCGCGGTGCCGGCCCGTGTCGAGCGCCTCGGTGAGCGCGCCGACGTCGACCGTGCCGGTCTCGGCGGCGATCTCCAGGATCACCGTGCGGTGGCCGATCGTGCGGTTGTCCACCCAGAACGCCCGGCGCAGCGCGCGGTCCAGGTCCTCGGCCGGGCCCAGGCCCTGCGCCTTGGCCGCGGCCACCGCCTCGTTGGCGAGCAGCACGGTGTTCGGGTACAGCCAGTCCGCCGCGGTCCACAGGCGGAACCCGGCCGCCGGTTCGATCGCGCCGAGACCCACGGCCTCGCTGTCGGTACCCGGCCGCGGGTGCGGACCGTTGAACAGCTCCAGCGGGAACGCGTGGTGGTCGATCCGGACCTGGTCCTGCAGGCCCAGCCGGTCGCGGGCCACCCGGAGGCGGTGCAGGGCGACGTGCGCGAACGGGCAGAGCAGGTCCGACCAGACCTGGATGGTGCCCGGGGCGGCCGCGGGACGGTGGACGGTGGACGGTGCGTTGGTCATTCCGGTTCCTTGTGTTCGGTGCCAGGTGGGTTGGTGGTGAAGCGCTCCGGCCGCAGGAGCACCGCGGTGCGGCGGTCCTCGGCCATCGCCCGGTCGTATTCGTCCAGGTCCGGGTGCACCCCGCCGGCGGCGGCGTAGATGTCGCGGAGCAGGGTGCGCAGGTCCGGCAGGCCGGGCAGGTCGTCGTCGGGTCCGGCCAGCTCCACCGGGCCGGACACCGATACCCACTCCCAGCCGGACCGGAACACGAGCGTCGCGTGTGGACGCTCGCGCAGGTTGGCGAGCTTTCTGGTGCGGCCGCGCGAGACGAACGCGACCACGGTCTCACCGGTCACCGGGTGGGGCAGGATTCCCGCGTTCACCACGGAGACGGCCGGCCGGCCGCTGGGCCGGGCGGTCACCAGCACGGCGAGCCACCGCTCCGGCGCGGCGAGTTCGGCCACCAGCCGGAGGCCGTCAGCGGTCGTGGTCATGCCAGGCTCGCCGCCTTCTCCAGCAGCGTCGGGTAGATGTCCGGCTCGTCCGAGTCGATCACCGGGAAGCCGACGCCGAACTCACCGTTCACCCAGCGCGCCGTGACACCGGGATTGGCCACGTTCGTGCCGTCGGCCAGGAACAGGTGGGGGCTGCAGACGACCCGGTCGTCGCGTGCCGACTCGAACTGATCGAGCACCGCCGCGCGGGCCTCGCCGCGGTCGAGCCGCCGGGCGAGGTCGGTCACGTCCACCACGCCGGTCTCGGCCGCCACGTCCAGGATCACGTTGCGCAGCGAGATGCACCGGCTCTGCGCCCAGAACGCCTTCCGCAGCGCGCGGTCGAGCCGTTCCGCGACGGGCAGGCCCTGGTGCTTGGCGGCCTGCACGGCCTCCAGCGCCGGGAGCATGGTCACCGGATACCGCCAGTCCTTCTCCTGCCACAGCTGCCATCCGGCGTCCGGCTCCAGCGCACCGAGCACGGCGACCTCGGAGTCGACCCCGGGCCGCTCGTTGACCCCGAGGTTGAACAGTTCGAGCGGGAAGGCGCGGTGGTCGAAGTGCACCGTGCGGGTGAGCCCGAGCCGTGCCCGCGTCTCGTGCAGCCGGTGCACGGCGACGTGGGCGAACGAGCAGTTGAGGTCCGAATAGACCACGATCACGTTCGGCGCTGCGGGTAGCCGGGGATCACCCGGGGCGACGTCGACCGACTGGATCATCAGTTGTTCCTTCCGTTGCGCCGCAGGGAATCCGGCGTGGCGATCACGCACCCGTGTGCCTCCCGGACCCGCTGCAGCGCGGTTGCCATGACCTTCTTCTCCTCGTCGGTGAGGTACTGCGAGAAGTGCTGTTCGATGCCGCGCAGGTACTGCGGGGCGGTGGCGCGGAAGGCCCGCACGCCCTCATCGGTCATGGCCGCCCGCACGACCCGGCGGTCCGCCTCGTCGCGGACCTTGGTCACCAGCCCGGCCAGCACCATCTCGTCCACCAGCCGGCTCACCCGGGTCCGGCTGAGCACGACCCGTTCGGCCAGGTCGTTCATCCGCAGCCGTCGCTCGGGGCCCGCGTTCAGCTCCAGCAACACGTCGTACCAGGTGAGCGGGATGGTGCCGCTCCTGGTCAGGTCCGCGTCGATGGCGCGCAGCGCGGCATTGGACGCCAGCAGCATGGCCCGCCAGGCTTGCAGGCCGCTCTCGTCTTTCGTGCCCATGACCGGAGCATAGCATTGCGTGCGTGCGCACGCACATATATGGTCGAGGAGTACGAGACACCCAGAAAGGGGCGAGTTCCCAATGACCGAATCACTGATCCCCACCCGTGTCGTGGACGGCGTGGAGCTGCCGGCCGCCGGCACGTGGCGGATCGACCCGGGGCACGCCGAGGTCGCCTTCGTCGGCCGGCACTTCATGCTCACCAAGGTCCGCGGCCGGTTCACCGCCGTGGACGGCGCGGTGGAGGTCGCGGAAGACCCCGCGGACAGCAGAATCTCCGTGACCATCGAGATGGCGTCGGTGAACAGCGGCGACCAGGCCCGGGACGACCACCTGCGCTCGGCCGACTTCTTCGACGTGGAGAGCAACCCGGTCGCCACCTTCGTGTCCACCGGCGTCCACTGGGAGGGCAACGGCGGCTCGATGACCGGCGACCTGACGATCAAGGGCGTGACGAAGCCGGTCACCCTGACGGTCGACTACCTCGGCTACGCGCAGGACCCGTGGGACAACCACCGCGCGGTGTTCTCCGCCCGCGGCCGGATCAACCGCGAAGACTGGGGGCTGACCTGGAACATGCCGCTGGCCAAGGGCGGCCTGCTGGTGTCGCGGGAGATCGACCTGGAGCTCGAGGTCGAGCTGATCCACGCCGGCTGACCGGCGGCCGGGGAAGCCCGCCGGTCCCGGCCGGCGGGCTCACCCCATCGGCTGAAAGAAGTGCGTGAGCCCGCCGGACGGCGCACCCTGTCGAGCATGGTGTTCGGAAAGGCCGTGGCCACCGGCGCGGTGGCCGTCCTGATCACGGCCACCGCGCCGGTGGCCGGGGCCGAACCCGCCCACGGGGACCGGGCCTTCACCACGGGCGGAACCTTCACCGCGCCCGAGGGTGTCAGCTCGGTGTTCATCGCGCTGTGGGGCGCCGGCGGCGGGGGCGGGGTGACGGCGCCGCCGGCCGCCGCGCCCAAACCCCCGGAAACCCCGGCACAACAGCCGCCCAACGCGCCGGGCACGACCGGTGGTGGCGGGGGTGCCGCCTGGTGTTCGGTCGCGGTCACGCCGGCCACCGAGTACATCGTGACCGTCGGCGTGGGCGGCGTCCCCGGGGCACCGGGCGGCGACTCGAGCCTGGGCGTCACCGGCAGCCCACCGCTCGTCGTGGCCCACGGCGGGCAAGCCGGGACGCCCGGGGCGTACGGGCGCGGCGGCACCGCGGACTGCGGAACCTCGCCCGGGCTGGTGGCCGCCGGCAGCGACGGCACCGCCGACCAGCCCGGGACAGCGGGAGTGATCCCGGGCGAGCCGCCCGGCGGGATCGGCTCCGGCGGCGCCGCCGGCGCGCCCGGCGCACCCGGGTACGTCTACCTCTGGTGGTGACGCGCCAGGAGCGAATGCCGCCGCCCGTAAGAGAAGTACACCACCATCCCGATCACGAACCAGATCACGAACCGCAGCCACGTCTCCGGCTTGAGGAACGTGATCAGCCAGAGCGAGAACGCGACCCCGATCGCCGGCACCACCGGCACCCCGGGACAGCGGAACGTGCGCGGCAGGTCCGGCCGGCGGTACCGCAGCACCACGACGGCGACGCACACCACCACGAACGCCAGCAGGATCCCGATGTTGGTCAGCTCGGCTGCCTCGCCGATCGGCAGCAACCCGGCGATCACCGCCGCCGCCACGCCCAGGATCCACGTCATCCGGCTGGGCACCTTCCGCACCGGGTGCGTGCCGGAGAACCACCTGGGCAGCAGACCGTCGCGGCTCATCGCGTACCCGACGCGCGTCGCACCGAGCAGGAACGTGAACAACACCGTCAGGATGCCGACGATCGCGCCGACCGCGATGACCGCGCCCAGCCACCGCAACCCGACGGACTCGAAGGCGCTGGAGAACGCCGCTTCCGGGTTGATGTCGGTGAAGGGCACCATGCCCGTCAGCACGAGGCAGGCCAGCACGTACAGCACCATGGAGATCCCGAGCGAGTACAGGATCGCCTTGGGCATGTGTTTCTGCGAATCGGTCGACTCCTCGGCGGCGGTGGACATCGCGTCGTAGCCGAACACCGCGAAGAACACCGTCGCCGCGCCGGTGAACGCCCCGCTGATCCCGAACGGGAAGAAGTTCGACCAGTTGCCGGTCTTGACGTGGAACGCGCCGACAACGATCACCAGGACCACGACCGCGACCTTGAGGTACACCAGCAGCGTCTCGAACCGCGCGGCCGACCGCATGCCCTGGTTGAGGATGAACGCGATCAGCAGGCACAGCAGTGCGGCAAACAGGTTCACCTTGTACGAACCCGATGCCACGCCCGCCGGTTCGGTGCCCGGCGCGCCGGACATCCACAGCGGCAGGTGGATGTGCAGGAAACCCAGCAAATCGTTGAAGTAGCCCGAGATGCCGATCGCCACCACGGCGACGATCGCGGTGTACTCCAGCAGCAGGTCCCAGCCGATGAACCAGCCGACCAGCTCGCCGAGCACCGCGTATCCGTAGGTGTAGGCGGAGCCGGCCCGCGGGATCAGGCCGGCGAACTCGGCGTAGGAGAAGGCTGCGGCTGCACTGGCGACGCCGGCCACCAGGAACGAGATGAGCACCGCGGGTCCCGCGGTCTCGTTCGCCACCGCGCCGGCGAGCGAGAAGATGCCCGCCCCGATGATCCCGCCCACGCCGATCGCGGTCAGCTGCCACAGGCCCAGGGTTCGCTGGAGCCCGCCGCCGTCCTCGGCCTCGATCTGCTCGACGGGTTTGCGCCGGAACAGCTCGCGTACGGCCACTGATCGTCCCCAATCACTCGTCCGGGTAAAGACCGGACTACGTTACTAGGGACGGTGGCGCTCCGGGACCGGTTGACGGTCCCGGAGCTCACCCGGTCAGCCGAACTGGCCCGGCTGGTAGTCCCCGGCCGGGTTACGGGTGATCACGTTGAGCCGGTTCCACGTGTTGATGAGCGCGATGGCGCCGACCAGGGCGGCGAGCTGATCCTCGTCGTAGTGCTTGGCCGCGTTGGCCCACACCTCGTCGCTGACCCCGCCGGCCGCGTCGGCGATCCGGGTGCCCTCCTCGGTCAGCTCCAGGGCCGCGCGCTCGGCCTCGGTGAACACGGTCGCCTCGCGCCAGGCCGCGACCAGGTTGAGCCGCAGCGGGTCCTCACCGGCCGCCAGCGCGTCCTTGAAGTGCATGTCCGTGCAGTAGCCGCAGCCGTTGATCTGGCTGGCGCGCAGCGTCACCAGCGCCTGTGTGGTCATCGGCAGCGTCGAGTTCTCGAGCACCTTTCCTGCCGACAGGATGTACTTCACGAACTTTCCCGCGGTCGGGCTGGCGAAGAGGTTCAGACGAGCGTCCACGATGAACTCCTGTTCCGTTGGGGTTACACCTCCCTGACGGAACAGCGCGGCCGGATGTGACGGGATCAGCCGGCGGCTTGCTGGGCGAGGCCGGGCGCCCGCCGCCGCGGCTTCTTGTGCAGGGCGCCGGCCCGGAAGTAGCTCAGCAGCTCGGCGATCGCGACCGGGTCGTCCAGCTGCGGGCAGTGGCCCCACTCCTCGCGCAGCATCAGCTGGCTGTGCGGCACCAGGGTGTGCAAGCGCCGCCCGGCGGCCGCGGTCACCAGCCGGTCCTTGCCGCACGCGACGACCAGCAGCGGGACCTTGATCGACTCCAGCCCGTCGTAGGCGCCGGCCAGCTCGGCGACCAGCCGGCGCGCCTGGTCCAGGCGAGTGGTGGTCGACCGGAAGTCGGGGAACAGCCCGGTGAACCGGGAGACGTGCGCGATGTCGGCGGCCGAGCGGTCGGCGTAGAGCAGCCACGGCACCACGAGACCGGCGATGGTCCGCACGACGAACCCGGGCACCGGCACCGGCAGCGACGCGGCCAGCCGCAGCGGCAGCGGGTACTTCCCGACGGTCCGGACCAGCCAGGAGTCCACGAACCCGGGAGCGGCGATCGACACCACGCCGGCGATCGGCAGCTGCTCGCGGCAGGCCGCGCGGAGGCTCATCGTGCCGCCCAGGGAGTTACCACCCAGCACGACCTTGCCGCGGTCGGCGTAGCAGCGGGTGACCTCGGCGACGAACGCGTCGAGCTGGGCGAGGATCGCGCCCGGTCGCAGGGGATCAGCCGCACCGAAGCCGGGCAGGTCGACCGCGACCGCGGGCATGCCGGCGGCGGCCAGTTCGGCCAGCGCCGGGCGCCAGGTGTCGGCGCTGTCGCAGTAGCCGTGCAGCAGGACGAGTCTTCCGGTGCCCCGCTTCGGCTTCGGACCGACCTCGAGCACCCTGGTGCGCACGCCCGCGAAACTCCGGTGGCCGGCCCGGATGTCCTCCGGGCCGGCGGTCCGGGAGCCCGGCGCCGCCTCGATTTCCCGCTGCACTGCGGTCATATACCCAGATTAGCGAGGAAATCTCGGGTTCCGCTCAGGAAAGGTTGATCACAAACTGGTGTCGGCGTGATGTCAACAAGGCGTCTGCGCAGCTCAACGCGCTTCCGTGGTGAACACGATCTTGCCCGCGGTCGCGCCCTCCTGCATCAGCCGGAAGCCCTCGGCGGCCTCCGACAGCGGCAGCTCCTTGCCGATCTGCGGCCGGATGCCGCTGAGGTCGAGGTAGCGCAGCATGTCCTCCAGCTCGTCGCGGGTGCCCATGGTGGAGCCCACCACGCGCAGCTGCAGGAAGAACACCCGCTGCAGGTCCGCGCTCGGGTCCGGGCCGCTGGTCGAACCGGACACCACGAGGACACCGCCGGGCTTGAGCGACTTGAGCGAGTGAGCCCAGGTCGCCTTCCCGACGGTCTCGAACACACCGTCCACCTGCTCCGGCAGCCGCGCGCCGGTCTCGAACGTCTGGTGCGCACCCAGCTGCTCGGCCAGCGCGCGCTTCTCCTCCGACCGGCCGGTCACCCAGACCCGCAGGCCGGCGGCGCGGCCGAGCTGGACCAGCGCGGTGGAGACGCCACCGGAGGCGCCCTGCACCAGCATCGTCTGCCCGGGGCGCAGCCCGGACTTGACGAACAGCATCCGGTAGGCCGTCAGCCACGCGGTCCCCATCGTCGCGGCCTCGGCGAAGGACAACCCGGCCGGCTTCGGCACCGCGTTGCGGGCCGGCACGACCACGTAGTCGGCGAACGTGCCCTGGTACTTCTCGGTGAGCAGGGTGCGTTTCGGGTCGAGGGTGTCGTCACCCTGCCAGCCCGGGGCGTTGATCACCGAATGCAGCACGACCTCCGTGCCGTCCTCCAGCACACCGGCCCCGTCGCAGCCGAGGATCATCGGGAACTGGTCCGGCTTGATCCCGACCCCGCGCAGGGTCCAGATGTCGTGCATGTTCAGGCTGGCGGCCTTGACGGCGACCTTCACCCAGCCGGACGGCACCTCCGGGTCCGGCCGCTCGCCGACGGTGAGCGCGTCGAGCGGGTTTTCGGGGTTCGGTTCTCGGGCGTAGACGGCGAACATGCCTGCAACGTACCTCGCCGTGGCCGCTGGCGTACCCTGGTCAGGTGTTCGACGGCCTGGCCACCTGGTGGGACAACGCGGAGCTGTGGCTCGCGCAGCGATGGTTCCCGTTGCAGTTCCTGCTGGTCATCGTGGTGCTGGCGCCCCTGTGCGTCGGTGCGGCGTGGCTGATCGACCGGATCGTCGACCGGGTGGCCGCGTGGTTGCGACCGGGCCGCGGCGAGGACGTTTCGAGTCGGTCCTAAGGTGTCGCTGGTGTCAAGCAGGAGGCGGATCACCGTCGCGCTGGTCGGGCTCATCGTGCTCGTGTTCGGTGGGTGGATCGTGCGCGAGACCACCACGTCGACGGACCCGGCGCCCGGGCTGACGGCGCTGTCCAGCCTGCCCCCGGAAGCCGCCCAGACCTGGCGCCTCATCCAGGCGGGCGGGCCGTTCCCGTACCGCAGCGACGGAACGGTGTTCGACAACCGGGAGAAGCGGCTCCCCGTCAAGGCGAGCGGTTACTACCACGAGTACACCGTGCCCACGCCCGGAAGCCCGGACCGCGGGGCCCGCCGGTTGATCACCGGATCGCCGGCGGAGCTGTACTACACCGGCGATCACTACGCTTCCTTCGTCCAGGTCGACCCGTCGAAGTAATGAGAACTCCCATGTCCCAGACGTCTTCGCAGAAGATCGTCGAGCAGGCCCGCGCACGCGGTGCCTACTCGCACCTCATCGGCAGCCGGCCCACCGACAAGATGTCCGCGCTCGACGCCATCGCGTCCGCCCTGTCCTTTCCGGACTGGTTCGGCCGCAACCTGGACGCGCTCTACGACTGCCTCACCGACCTGTCGTGGCTGCCCTACGGCGAACACGTGCTGGTGTGGGAGGGGTCGGACCTGCTGAAGCAGGCCGACCCGAAGGCGTACCTGGCGATCCGCGGCGTGCTCTCGGACGCCGAGCGGGCCCTCGCACCGGGCGGCGACCGCGCCGACAGCCGCCGGCTCACGGTCGCCCTCACCGACGGCTAGTCCTGCGGGACCCAGTTCGGCTTGCGCTTCTCGGCGAACGCGCGGATGCCCTCCTGACCTTCCTCGCTGGCGAAGAACTGCGCGGACAGCTTGAGCATCTCCGGGAAGCCCTCCGCCGGGGTGGCCGGGCGCGGGCTCGCCAGCAGCTCCTTGGTCGCGGCCAGCGCGGCCGGGCCGCCGAGCGCGAGGGACTTGACGTAGCGCTCGGTTTCGGCGTCCAGCCGGTCGGCGTCGACGGCCTTGGTGATCAGCCCGATCTCGGCGGCCCGCTCGGCGTCGAACACCTCGCCGGTGAGGAACAGCTCCTGGGCGGCGCGCGGGTGGACGCGCGGCAGCACGGTCAGCGAGATCACCGCCGGCACGACGCCGATGCGGACCTCGGAGAACGCGAAGGTGACCGCCGTGGTGGCGACCACGATGTCCGCGGCGGCGATCATGCCCACCCCACCGGCCCGGGCGACCCCGGACAGCTTCGCGACGACCGGTTTGGGGCTGGTCCAGATCTGCTCGAGGATGCGCGGGAACTCGTTGACGCCCTGGTCCCCGGCCCCGGCCCCGCGCGCCTCCTTCAGGTCCATGCCGGCGCAGAACACCGTGCCGGTGTGGGTGAGCACGATCACGCGGACGGCGTCGTCGCCCACGGCCTGGGTGAGCGCGCCGGACAGCTCACGGCGCAGCTGAGCGGACAGGGCGTTCCGGTTGTGCGGCGAGTCCAGGGTGATCGTCGCGACACCACTCCGCACCGAGTAATGCACCAGTTCATCAGTCACGGCCTCACCATAGTTGGGCGGGGCCGCCCCGGGCGGTGCGTGGTGAGCGGCTGCGCACCGGGGCGAGTTGGTGACAGTGAGTCAGGCTCGCGATACGGTGCAGGCCGGAGGGGGTGGGCTGTGGCGGAGGACAGCACGACGGCCGCGGGTCGGATCGCGGCCGTGTTCGGCGGGGAGGGCAACCTGAACACGATGAACGCCGACGCGAAGCGGATGCTGGCGGAAGCGAAGGCCGGTCACTGGGCGGTGGACGAGGAGACCGGATCACACCTGCTGCGCGCGGTGACGCAGATGCAGGAGCGGATGTCCGCTGTGAGCCAGAGGATCTATCTGCTCCAGCAGGTGCCGAAGTTTGGTATCGATGAATATGCAAAGAGAGCAGCGGTACATTTCCTCGTGGCTATGGACTCGGATGACCGCTCTCTCGTCCGCGTGTTCTATGCGACTCAGGAGATGCTTGCCAGCCTCAGACAGGCTATCGAGATCGCGATCAGCAAGTATGACGCCTCCGAAGAGGCTTCCACTCGAGCTCTCACCATCTTCAAGGACCAGGAATTTCGTTGAGAATCAAGTTTCGGATTACGCCTATCATAGGTTGGGCGTGCCTGGTGTTGGCGAGTGCGGCCTGTACCACTACGGTGCCGGGCACGGCATCGCCGGCACCAAATTCAGGTGTGGTTGAGTCCGATGTGTTCGCCGGTCTGAATGCATGTCAGATACTCGATCGACTTGTCGCGGGGCAAGGGTTCGATCCCGGGGAGAACAAGAGCCACCGCAACCAGTGCGGTGCGACCAAGCACGACTTCGGAACCCTCGGTGTCGCGTTGGATCCCAAGCAGGGCCTGAGTGAGTTCGCCCAGGCGAACGCGGCCGTGAGGAGCACCTCGGTTAACGGGCGCGACGCGCTGCAGGCCGACATCCCCACCGGTGGGTGCGCGATCGCAGTGGAGGTGGGTGAGCACGCTCGTGCGCTGGTGCTGGCTACCCTGGTTACCGGCCCCCGTGATCCGCAGGCGTGCGTGGACGCGCACTCTCTTGCCGAGAAGCTCGAGCCGCTGCTGCCCAAGGTGCAGTGACCCGGCTAAGGCACTCAAGGGGACCGGGAATTCAGGTGACCATCAACAGTAGAGTCCGCGAGGCTGTTGCTCTTACTGCCGTCGTCTTCGCTGCGGCTGGGTGTACCGCCACGGTGGCGGGAACAGCATCACGGGCGTCCGAAACGAGTTCCCAGCAGCGCCCTGATGTGTTCGCAGGCCTCGACGCTTGCCGGGTGCTCGACCAGCTCAACGCTGGACAGGGCTATGAGCCCGGGGAGAACAAGAGCAGGCGGAATCAGTGCAATGCCACGAAATCGGGCGTCTCGGGGAACAGCCTCGCACTCGACCCTGTGCAAGGGCTCGACGAGTTCGCGAGCAGGAACAAGGACGTGGTGAGCATTTCCATCAACGGACGCGCCGCCATGCAAGCGCCCATCCCCACAGGTGGTTGCGCGATCGCGGTTGAGGTCACGGACCATGCGCGGGCACTGGTGCTGATGACACTGTCCACTGGGCCGGACGATCCGCAGGCTTGTGTGGACGCCAAGGCCCTGGCGGAACGACTCGAGCCGCTGTTGCCCAAGGCGCAGTGAACTTGCCGTTGGCCTTCACTGGCCAGGCGTCGCGCTCGGGAGACAGGTGATCATCAACAGTCCAGTCTGCCAGGCTGTGGCAATTGCAGCCATCGGATTCGCCACGTCTGGATGCAACAGCATGGTGCCCGGGACGGCGTGGCCGGTACCGACCTCGGCCACTGCGAACGCGGATGTGTTCGCCGGTCTGAATGCATGTCAGATTCTCGACCAGCTTCTCGCGGGCCAAGGGTTCTATCCGGGAGAGAACAAGAGCCGTCGGAACGAGTGCGGTGCGATCAAGCACGAATTCCCTATGGTTTGGCGTTGGATCCCCTGCAGGGGCTTCGAGAGTACGCAGCAGCGAACGATAGCGTCGTGGAGACCTCGGTGAACGGTCGCGACGCGTTGCAGGCGCCGATCCGCCTGGGCGGGTGTGCCGTCGTGATCGAGGTGGGCGAACACGCACGTGCCATGGTCCAGGTAACGACCCGGTTGCTAACCGATACCACGCCCCTCGCTCTGTCCGTCAACGACCGTGAAATCAGGTGAACATCAACAGGAGTGTCCGCGAAGGCATCGCGCTTACTGCCCTCGCGTTCGCCACAGCCGGCTGTACAGCCACGGTGGCGGGTACAGCGGCACCGGCACCGACATCGAGCGCGGGGTGCTCCGCTGTGTTCGCGTACCGGGGCGAGTTGGTGACAGTGGGTCAGGCTCGCGATACGGTGCAGGCCGGAGGGGGTGGGCTGTGACCGAGGACAGCACGACGGCTGCGGGTCGGATCGCGGCCGTGTTCGGCGGTGAGGACAACCTGAACACGATGAACGCGGACGCGAAGCGCATGCTGGCGGAGGCGAAGGCCGGCAGCTGGGCGGTGAACGAGGAGACCGGATCACACTTGCTGCGCGCGGTGACGCAGATGCAGGACCGCCTGAGGGACGTTGGTCAGAGGGTCTTCCGGCTCGAGCAGGCGCCCAAGTTCGGCGACGACCAGTACGCGAAGCAAGCTGCAAAGCACTTCTTGGCAGCGATGACCGCCGATGATCGATCGCTGGTTCCGGTTTTCCGAGCCGCACAGGAAATGCTCGAGACCCTGCGTCAGGCGATCGAGATCGCGATCAGCAAATACGACACCTCGGACGAGGCGGCGACCCAGGCCTTAACGACATTCAAACGGGAATCCCAGTGACCATCAGCTTGCGTATCCTCCAGGCGGTGGCGGTCATTGCCCTGGGGCTTACTACAGCCGCTTGCACTGCCACAGTGGCGGGGACGCCATCGCCAGCGTCTGGGGCGAATGCCACTCCGACCGCGAACGTGTTCGCGACCTTGAATGCTTGTCAGGTTCTGGACCGGCTCAACGCCGGTCAGGGTTACGCTCCAGGGGAGAACAAGACCAGGCGAAACGAATGCACGGCGACGAAACCGGGTGCCGCTACCGACAGTCTGGCCCTTGATCCTGTTCAGGGACTCAATGAGTTCGCGCAACGGAACGTCGCGGCTGTGCAGACCTCGATCAACGGACGTCGCGCCATGCAGGCTGCCATGCCGCTGGGCGGCTGTGCCATTGCGGTCGAGGTGGGTGAGCATGCGCGCGCTCTCGTGCTGATGACACTCGCCACCGGCCCACGCGATCCGCAGGCGTGCGTGGACGCCCAGGCGCTGGCGGAGCGGCTGGAGCCGCTGCTGCCGAAGGTGCGGTAGGCGTCAGTTCTGCCGGGGCAGCAGTTCCTCGGCGAAGCGGTCCAGGAACTCCTCGGACGACCCGCCCCGGTGGTAGATCACGAACTTCGTCAGGCCGGCTTCGAGGTGGGCGTCGAGGAGACGGTGGAGCGCGGGCCAGCTCGTGGCGATCACGTCGGCCGGGTCGGTGTCCGGGCGGCGTTGCCGCGTCGCGGCGGCCAGTTCGGGTGGGATGCCGTCCTCGCTGAGCAGCAGGCTCATCCCGTAGTGGTCCGGTTCGATCTCGCGGCCCGCCGCGGCCGCGGCGGCCTCGATCTCCGCGCGCCCCCGCCGCGCTTCGGCGGGGGAGAGGAAACTGCCCAGCCATCCGTCGCCGTACCGGCCGATCCGCCGGAACGCCGCGGGCGCACTGCCGCCGAGCCAGATGTCCACCGGCCGGGGCGGCAGCGGCCCGACGGAAATTCCGTCCAGCTTCCAGAACTCGCCGGCGAAGTCCCCGGCACCCGACAACGCCGCGCGCAGCAACCGCAGCGACTCGTCGAACACCGCGGCTCGTGAACCGGCCGGAACCTCGAACAGGTCCCGCTCGCCGCGCCGCGCCGGGCGCAGGCCGAACACCGGCAGCACGCGCTTGGGCGCCAGCGCCGCCAGCGCGGCGATCTGCTTGGCCACCAGCACCGGGTGGCGCCCGGGCAGGACCGCCACCGACGTGCCCGCCTTCAGCCGCGACGTCCGCGCAAGCGCATGCGCCATCCCGATGAACGGGTCGACCGCGTCGGAGTACACCTGCTCGGAGAACCACACCGAGTCCACCCCGGCGGCCTCCAGACGGTCCACGAGTCCCGGGAGCTCCGCGGGCGGCGTCTCCGCGCCCAGCCCGACCCCGATCCGGATCTTCACCCCACCCACCGTACGGCTCAGGCCGACCACCGCGCAGCGGCCAAGCCGGTGGTGTACCGCGCGAGCACCAGCTCCGCCACGCGGCGATCATCCGCCAGCGGGCCGGCGAGGACGACGGACGGGTCGGCGGCGCGTGCCTGCTCCGCGATACGGTCGGGCAGCAACCCGGGCGCGAGGAACCAGGACGCGACGGCGATCCGTCGCGCACCGCGGGCGCGCAGCTTCGCGATCGCCGCCGGCACGTCCGGCTTCGCGGCGCTGGCGAACGCCGCCACCGCGGGGAACCCGTGCCGCGACTGCCACCGGCGGGCCAGCGCGGCGACCGCCTCGTTCGCCGCCGGCCGGGACGAACCGACCGCGGCCAGCACCACACCCAGCTCCGGATCCGACACGTCCGCCACCGCGGCGAGCCGGTCGAACGCGACCGCCTCCAGGTCCGCGCCGAGCACGTCGGCGATCGTCACGCGCAGCTCGGGCACCTCGGCCACCAGCGCGGGCAGGTCGACCCGCGCGTGGAAGGCGCTGCCGAGCAGCAACGGCACCACCACGGCCTCGCGGTGCCCCGCGCGCACGAGGTCCCGCAGCACGTCGGTCACCAACGGGGCGGACAGGTCGAGGAACGACACCCGCACGTCGAGCCCGGGCGCCGCGACCCGGCGCACGAGCGCCCGCACGGTCGCCGCCGACCGTGGATCCCGGCTGCCGTGCGCGACGGCGACGAGCGGGATCACAACGACCCGTTCAGTCCGCGGGCCCGCAGCACGGACCGCTCCACCGGCCGGAACACGAGCAGCTCGATGCCGACACCGACGAGCAGGATCAACACGATCGCGGCGATCACCGTCGACATGTCGTTGAGGAACCGGCCGTCGTCGAGGTAGGCGCCCAGCCCCTTGCCCAGCAACGGGGACGTGGCGATGATCTCCGCCGCCATCAGCGACCGCCAGGAGAACGCCCACCCCTGCTTCAACCCGGCCAGATAGCCCGGCAGGGCCGCGGGCAGCAGGATGTGCCGCGCCGACGCCAGCCGCCCCGCGCCGAGCACCTTGCCCACCCGCGGCAGGATCGGCGGGATCTGGTCGATGCCGGCCACCAGGCCGTTCGCGATCGAGGGCACGCTGCCCAGCAGCAGCACGACGTACATCGCGGCCGGCTCGACCCCGAACCACAGCACCGCGGCCGGCACCCACGCCACCGACGGCAGGCTCTGCAGGCCGGACAGGAACGGGCCGATCCCGGCGCGCACCAGCCGCACCTTGGCGACCAGCAGCCCGAGCGGGGTGGCGATCACGATCGCGATGAGGAACCCCAGCACCGCGCGGTGCACCGAGGTCCACACGAACCCGAACGCGCGGGCGCTGCTGAACTGCGACCACAGCTCGTCCCACACCGCGAGCGGCGCGGGCAGCTGGTACTCCGGCCAGAACGCGGCGGCCCACAACGCCTGCCAGAGCACGATCACCAGCACCAGGAACGCCACCGGCGGCAGCACGGAGCGGGCGAACCGGCGCCAGCCACCCGCCTTCTCCACCGGCCGGGCCGGGGTGTCCAGCGCGTCGAGGCCGGCTTCGACCGCCGCGGCGTCCGGTTCCGCGGCCGGACCCTCAAGCGGCGGCATGGCTGCTGATCACCTCACGCAAGCGGCGGTTGATCACGTCCACGGCGGTGACCTCGTCCTGCCCGGTCAGCCCGTCGACCCGCCACTGCTGCACGACCTTGCCCGGTCGCGACGACAGCAGCACGACCCGTTGACCCAGCCGGACCGCCTCGCGCACGTCGTGCGTCACGAACACCACCGCGGTGCCGGTCGCCTCCCAGATGCGCACCAGCTCGGCCTGCAGCACGTCCCGGGTGATGGCGTCCAGCGCGGAGAACGGTTCGTCCATCAGCAGCAGCGACGGGCGCTGCTCACCGTCGTCGGTGTGGGTGGCCGAGGCGAGCGCGCGCGCCAGCGCCACCCGCTGCCGCATGCCGCCGGACAGCTCGTGCGGTCGCTTGCCGCCGACACCGGACAACCGCACCAGTTCCAGCAGTTCGCCGGTGCGGGTCCGGCGCTCGGCGCGGCCCATCCCGGCCAGTTTCAGCGGCAGCTCGACGTTCGCCGCGGCGGTCAGCCACGGCATGAGCGCCGCCTCCTGGAACATGACCGCCGGCCGGGACGTGGTCAGCTCGATCGCACCGGCGGTCGGCCGGTCGAGGTTCGCGATCAGGTTCAGCAGGGTGGTCTTGCCGCAACCGGACGCGCCGAGCAGGCAGACGAACTCGCCCGGCGCCACGTCGAGGTCGACGCCGGCGAGCGCGGTCACCGCGTCGCGTCCCTGCCCGAAGCTCTTGTGCACCCCGGACAGCCGCACGGCGTGCCCGGTGGCGGGTTCCACCGGTGGACGCCCCAGCGTGGCGGTCATGAGCAACCTCCTACTTCTTGTCCAGGCCGGCGGCGCTGACGGGCGGCTTGCCGGCCTGGGCGAGCACGGCGTCGAGCAGGGCCAGGTCGGCGAACCCGCCGAGTGCGGGCGCCTTGTTCTTCACCCCGGCGGTCACCTGGTCCTGGGCCAGCTGCGGGAACTGCGCCGCCAGCGGGTCGGTGGTGAGCTGGATGCCCTGCCAGGCGCGGTCGAGCACCGGTGCGGTGAGCGCCTTGCCGGTGAGCTGCTGCAACTGGGTGTTCACCGCGGCCTTCGCCTTTGCCGGATCGGTCCCTGCCAGCGTGTTCGCGTCCAGCAGGCCCTGCAGGACCGCGGTGACGGTGGCGGGGTGCTGCTGCAGGAACTGGGTGCGCACGATCAGCACCGTGGTGGGGAACTGCCCGCCCGGCCACAGGCTCTTCTCGTCGACCAGGACCTTCGCACCGGCCTCGAGCACCAGGCGGGACGCCCACGGCTCGGGCAGCCACGCGCCCTGGATGGCGCCGGATTTGAACTGGTCCAGCGTCAGCGCGTTGTCGATGTTCTGCACGTTCACGCCGGTCAGTTTCTGGTCGGCAACCCACTTCTTGAGCGAGACGTCCTGCGTGTTGCCCAGCTGCGGTGAGGCCACGGTCTTGCCCTGCAGGTCCTGCGGGGTGTTGATCTCCGGCTTCACCACCAGCTGCGCGCCGCCGGAGGTGGCGCCCGCGATGAGCCGCACCGCCTCGCCGCCGGACTGGGCGTAGGCGTTGATGGCCGGGCCGGAGCCGATGAAGCCGATGTCCAGCGAGCCGCCGAGCAGCGCGTTCACCTCTTCCGGGCCGGCGTTGAACTTGGTCGGCACCAGCTTGGTGTTCCCGAGGTGCTGGGCGAACAGGTTCTGGTCCAGCCCGATCAGCGCGGAGGCGTGGGTGACGTTGGGGAAGTACCCCAGCCGGACCTCACCGGCGGGGCCCTGATCGGCCGCCGCCGCGGTCCCCTCCGAACGGTCCGCCCGCGAACATCCGGTGACCACGGCCAGCGTGGACAACGCTGCTGCTGCCAGAGCCACGACACGAATGCTGCGTCGCATGGTTTTCACGGGCGGACCTTTCGGTTGGGGATGGGGAGTCACGGGCCGGGGGAAACCACGTCCCGGTCGCTGCGCAGCACGGGAAGCGGCGCACCGACCATCCCGGCCGCCAGCGTGGTGCCGTCGGCCGGGTCGATCACCAGGAAGGCGCCGGTGCGCCGGCTCACCTCGTACTCGTCGACCGGCAACGGCTCCGCGAGGCGGACCCTGGCGCGGCCGATCTCGTTGAGCTGCAACGTCTCCGGGGACTCCACAGTGGACAGCTTCTGCTCGTCGAAGCGGGAGGACAACTCCTCCACGAACGCCTGCACCGTGCGCGCACCGTGCTTGACCAGCACGCGCGCGCCCGGGCGCAGCGGCTTCTCCGACAGCCAGGCGAGCGTCGCGTCCAGCTCGTCGGCGGGCACCGGGGCCGAACCCGCCACCGCGATCACGTCACCACGCGCGATGTCCAGGTCGTCGGCCAGCACCAGCGTCACCGACCGGCCGGCGCCGGCCTCGGCCAGCTCGCCGTCCGGCGTGTCGATCCGCTCGACCGTGGTGCGCAGGCCCGCGGGCAGCACGACCACCTCGTCCCCGGGCCGCACGGTGCCCGCCGCGACCTGACCGGCGTAGCCGCGGTAGTCCGGGTACTCGGGCGTGCGCGGCCGGATCACGTACTGCACCGGGAAGCGGAACGGCGCGTCGTGCGGGTCCGGCGCGACCGGCACGGTCTCCAGGTGCTCCAGCAGGGTGGGGCCGCTGTACCAGGGGGTGCGCGCCGAGCGCTCGACCACGTTGTCCCCCGCCAGGGCGGACACCGGGATCGTCAGCACCGATCCGTCGGCGTAACCCAGGGACGTGGCGTGGTCGGTGAACTCCTTCGCGATGACCCGGAAGGTCTCCTCGTCGTGGTCGACCAGGTCGATCTTGTTCACCGCCAGTACCAGGCGCGGCACGCCGAGCAGCGCGAGCACCGCGGCGTGCCGGCGGGTCTGCTCGATCACGCCCTTGCGCGCGTCGACCAGCAGTACCGCCAGCTGCGCCGTGGAAGCCCCGGTGACCGTGTTGCGGGTGTACTGCACGTGCCCCGGGGTGTCGGCGAGCACGAACGAGCGCTTCGGGGTGGCGAAGTAGCGGTAGGCGACGTCGATCGTGATGCCCTGCTCGCGTTCCGAGCGCAGCCCGTCGACGAGCAGCGAGAGGTCCGGAGTGGACAGACCACGGTCGACGCTGGCGCGGGTGACCGCGTCCAGCTGGTCGGCCAGGACCGACTTGGTGTCGTAGAGCAGACGGCCGACCAGAGTGGACTTGCCGTCGTCCACGCTCCCGGCCGTGGCCAGGCGCAGCAACGAGCTCATCAGAAGTAACCCTCCCGCTTGCGGTCCTCCATGGCGGCCTCCGACAGGCGGTCGTCGGCCCGGGTGGCGCCGCGCTCGGTGAGCCGGCTCGCCAGCACCTCGGCGATCACCTCGTCGACGGTGGACGCCGTCGACTCGACCGCGCCGGTGCAGGAGCCGTCACCGACCGTGCGGTAGCGCACCGTCAGCTCCGTCACCTCCTCACCGTCGCGCGGACCGCCCCACGGCCCCTCGGTCAGCCACATGCCGTCGCGCTTGAAGACCCTGCGCCGGTGCGCGTAGTAGATCGAGGGCAGCTCCACCTGTTCACGGGCGATGTAGTTCCACACATCGGCTTCGGTCCAGTTGGAGAGCGGGAACACCCGCACATGTTCCCCCGGACGGTGCCTGCCGTTGTAGAGGTTCCACAATTCGGGACGCTGGCGGCGCGGGTCCCACTGCCCGAAGGCGTTGCGCAGGCTGAAGATCCGCTCCTTGGCGCGCGCCCGCTCCTCGTCGCGGCGCCCGCCGCCGAACACCGCGTCGAACTTGTGCTCCGCGATCGTGTCCAGCAATGGCTGCGTCTGCAACGGGTTCCGGGTGCCGTCGGGCCGTTCCGCCAGGCGCCCGTCGTCGATCCAGTCCTGGACCTTCGCGACGATCAGCCGCAGGCCGTGCTTCTCCACGACGTGGTCGCGGAACGCGATGACCTCGTCGAAATTGTGCCCGGTGTCGACGTGCAGCAGCGGGAACGGCACCGGTGCCGGCCAGAACGCCTTGATCGCCAGGTGCAGCAGCAACGTCGAGTCCTTGCCGCCGGAGAACAGGATCACCGGCCGGTCGAACTCACCCGCCACTTCACGGAAGATGTGGATGGCTTCGGATTCCAGCGCGGCCAGGTTGTCCAGGTCGGGCACCGCCGCCGAGTTCACGTGCGCCGTAGTCGTCAATTCCCTCTCCCTACGCGTGCAGGCCGCACTCGGTCTTGGACTTGCCGGCCCACCGGCCGCTGCGGGGATCGGCCCCCGGCGCCACCTTGGCGGTGCACGGCGCGCAGCCGATCGACAGGTATCCCTCACCCACCAGTGGGTTCTGCAGGATGCCGTGCTCGTCGATGTAGGCGTTGAACTCCTCGTCGGTCCACGGCGCGATCGGGTTCACCTTGACCAGGCCGTTGCGCTCGTCCCAGGTCACGATCGGGGTGTTCGCCCGGGTCGGCGCGTCCACCCGGCGCACCCCGGTGACCCACGCCGAGTAGTTCGCCAGTGTCGTGCGCAGCGGCACCACCTTGCGCAGGTGACAGCACAGGTTCGGGTCCCGCTCGTGCAGTTTCGGGCCGTGCTCGGCGTCCTGCTGCGCCACGGTCTGCTCGGCGGCGGCGTTGACGATCCGCACGTCCGGGTAGACGGTCGCCACCGCGTCCCGGGTGCCGATCGTCTCGGCGAAGTGGTAGCCGGTCTCCAGGAACAGGATGTCCACATCGGACTTCACCTGGGTGGCGAGGTCGATGAGCACCGCGTCCTGCATGTTGGAGGCGACGATGAAGTCGTCGCCGAAGGTCTCCGCGGTCCAGCGCAGCGCCTCCAGGGCGGTCGCGCCGGCCAGCTCGGCGGACGCCTTCTCCGCCAGTGCTTTCAGTTCCCCGGTCCTCGTCGCGGTGGTCACTCGTTCGCTCCTTCTCCCAAGCGCAGCCCGATGAACTTGACGGTGAACACGCGGCGGCACGCGCCGCACAGCCAGGCCCCGCCTTCCTCCGGACGCAGGTCCTCGTCCCCGCAGTACGGGCAGTGGAACGGCGTCGCCCGTTCGGACGGTGCCGTCATCGCAGGTCGGCCTCGTCGGCGCGGGCCACCCACTGCGGGAAGCGCTCGCCCTCGTCGCGCTGGCTCAGGTAGTTGCGCACGACCCGCTCGACGTAGTCGATCAGCTCGTCGCCGGTCACCTTGTGGCCGCGCAGCTTCCGGCCGAACCCGGCGTCCAGCCCGAGCCCGCCGCCCAGGTGCACCTGGAAGCCCTCGACCTGGTTGCCGTCGTCGTCGGTCACGATCTGGCCCTTGAGGCCGATGTCCGCGGTCTGGATGCGGGCGCACGAGTTCGGGCAGCCGTTGATGTGCACGCTGACCGGGTTGTCCACCTGGTCCTGGATGCCGGCCAGGCGTTCCTCCAGCGCGGCCACCAGCTCCTTGGCGCGGACCTTGGTCTCCACGATCGCGAGCTTGCAGAACTCGATCCCGGTGCAGGCCATCACACCCCGCCGCCACGGGCTCGCGTCGGTCGGCAGGCCCAGCTCGGCGAGCTCGGACCGCAGCCCCGCGACGTCCTCGGCGGCGACGTCGAGGACGAGCAGTTTCTGCAGCGGCGTCAGCCGCACCCGGCTGGAGCCGGCGCGCTCGGCCGCCTTGGCGACGTTGATCAGGGTCGAGCCGGACACCCGGCCGGCGATGGGGGCGGCGCCGACGTAGAACTTGCCGTCCTTCTGCTTGTGCACACCGACGTGGTCGCGCTGCACCGCGGGCACCTCGGGCGCCGGGCCGTCGATCAGCTTCCGCTTGAGGTACTCGGATTCGAGAACCTCACGGAACTTCGCGGCGCCCCAGTCCTTGACCAGGAACTTCAACCGGGCGCGGGACCGCAGGCGGCGGTAGCCGTAGTCGCGGAAGATGCCGATGACGCCTTCCCACACCTCGGGCACCTCGTCGGAGGGCACCCACGCGCCGAGCCGCTGGCCGATCATCGGGTTGGTGGACAGGCCGCCGCCGACCCACACGTCGAAGCCGGGGCCGTGCTCGGGGTGGCGCACGCCGACGAACGCGACGTCGTGGATCTCGTGGGCCACGTCCGGCAAACCGGACACCGCGGTCTTGAACTTGCGCGGCAGGTTCGCGTATTCGGGCTTGCCCAGGTAGCGGCGCTTGATCTCGTCCAATGCCGGGGTGCCGTCGACGATCTCGTCCTCGGCGATCCCGGCCACCGGGGAGCCGAGCATGACGCGCGGGCTGTCGCCACAGGCCGTCATCGTGGTGAGGCCGACGCCCTCGAGCTTCTCCCAGATCGTGGGCATGTCCTCGATCCGGATCCAGTGGTACTGGATGTTCTGCCGGTCGGTGATGTCGGCGGTGTCGCGGGCGTAGGTCTGCGAGACCTCGCCGATCACCGCGAGCTGCTCGGTGGTCAGGACACCGCCGTCGATGCGGACGCGGAGCATGAAGTACTCGTCGTCCAGCTCCTCCGGCTCCAGCGTCGCGGTGCGGCCACCGTCGATCCCGGGCTTGCGCTGGGTGTAGAGGCCGTACCAGCGGAAGCGGCCACGCAGGTCGCCCGGGTCGATCGAGGCGAAGCCGCCGTTGGCGTAGATGTTTTCGATCCGCGATCGAACGTTGAGCGGATGGTCGTCCTTCTTGGAGCGCTCGTTCGGGTTCAGCGGTTCGCGGTAGCCGAGGGCCCACTGGCCCTCACCACGACGCTGCCGGGCTCGCGGGGTCCGGGCGGCGGCCGGGTTGTCGCGCGTCGGCGAAGCCATGTTCGAGTCCTTCCGGGGCTCTCGCGAAGGCGCCGTGCGCACGGAAAAGCCCTGGTCGAACCCGTGGTGGGGAGTCGGCAGTCCGCGGCGTGACGGCGCCCGCTCGTCCTAGCTGGGGTGGCGGGTGGCGGCGTCAGTTCGTCTCGCGGCACAGGGCGCTCGCGACACGCCGGAAGTCGACGTGGCGACGCACCACGAGGAGCACTCCGGCAGAAGTCACCGCCTCAGCGTGCCACGCTGCTGAGGATGTGGTCCAGCCCGCACCGCATGCTGGGATACGCGTCACGCTGAAAATATCTCCGCCCAGCCGGTCGGCGGACCGGATCAGGGACACTGGACGACGTGAGTGAGACTTCCGCGCCGGCGGCGTTCACGCTGCCGGAGCACGCGCTGGCCGGACTGGGGACGCGACCCTTCGGCGTGTACGTGCACGTACCCTTCTGCGCGACCCGCTGCGGGTACTGCGACTTCAACACCTACACCGCGGGTGAGCTGGGCACGAGCGCCTCGCCGGAGTCGTGGCTGGAGGGGCTGCGGCGCGAGCTGGACCTGGGCGCGCGGGCGCTGGGCACCGCCCCGGCCGCCGAGACCGTGTTCGTCGGCGGCGGCACCCCGTCACTGCTGGGGGCCCACGGGCTGGCGGCCGTGCTGGACGCGGTGCGGGATGCGTTCGGCCTGGCGCCCGGCGCCGAGGTGACCACGGAGTCGAACCCGGAGTCGACGTCGCCGGAGTTCTTCACGGCGATCCGCGCGGCCGGGTACACCCGCGTCTCGCTGGGCATGCAGTCGGCCGCGCCGCACGTGCTGCGGGTGCTGGACCGCACGCACACGCCCGGCCGGGCGGTCGCCGCCGCCAAGGAGGCCACGGCGGCCGGGTTCGAGCACGTGAACCTCGACCTGATCTACGGCACGCCGGGGGAGCGGGCTTCGGACCTGCGTGCCTCGCTCGACGCGGTGCTCGAAGCCGGGGTCGACCACGTGTCGGCGTACTCGCTGATCGTCGAGGACGGCACCGCGCTGGCCCGGCGGGTGCGGCGGGGCGAGCTGCCCGCGCCGGACGAGGACGTGCTGGCCGCGGACTACGAACTGATCGACTCGGTGCTGTCCGGAGCCGGGCTGAGCTGGTACGAGGTGTCGAACTGGGCGGCGTCGGAAGCCGCCGCCTGCCGGCACAACCTGGGCTACTGGCGGGGCGGCGACTGGTGGGGTGCGGGGCCGGGCGCGCACAGCCACGTCGGCGGCGTGCGCTGGTGGAACGTGAAGCACCCGGCGCGGTACGCGTCCGTGCTGGCGGACGGTGCGGCACCCGAGGCCGGCCGCGAGGTGCTGACCGCCGGGGAACAGGCGTTCGAGCGGATCATGCTGGAGCTGCGGCTGGCCGAGGGGCTGCCGGTGTCGGCGCTGGACGCGCCGGGGTTGCGCGAGGCCGAGGCGGCGGTGGCCGAAGGTCTGCTGGACGCGGCCGCGTTCGCGGACAACGGGCGGTGCGTGCTGACCTTCCGCGGGCGCCTGCTGGCCGACGGCCTGGTGCGGCGGCTGGCGGCCTGATCAATTCGGTCGCCCGGCCGCTGCCGGCCCTGCTACCTTCCCGGGACAACCTGGTGACTTCGGGAGGTCGGGAATATGCCTGTCAGCGGCCGTCTTTCGCCTGCCCATTTTCTCTCACCAGGAGTTCTCCTTGTCCCTGATTACTGATCGTCTGCTGCTGCGTCCGTGGACCGAGGCGGAGGCCGCCGCCGTCCGCGCCGGTGAGCGCCACCAGGGCTGGGCGCCCGACTTCCCCGCGGAAGGGGATGTCGTGATCGCCGGGTTGCTCGCCGAGCGGCCGGACTGGCTCACCGAATTCGGGCACCACCTCGTGGTCGAGCGGGCCACCGGTGAGGTGGTCGGTTCGATCGGCCTGTTCTGGCCGCCCGAGGACGGCACCGTGGAGATCGGCTACGGCATCGTGCCGAGCCGCCGCGGCCGCCGCTACGCCGCCGAGGCCACCGTCGCCCTGACCCGGTTCGCGCTCGGCTCGCCGCAGGTGCGCAGCGTGTCCGCGCAGGTCGAGCGGAGCAACCCGGCCTCGGTGCGGGTGCTCGAAGCGGCCGGCTTCACGTGCGTCGCCGACGACGGCGACGTGCTGCGCTTCACCAGTCCCGCGAACCACGCAGCCGCCCTGGAGTGATCTAGGTCTCATCTCGGCCCGAACGGCTGACCGACTGCAACCGGTGGCCCGGGTGCCGGCATCTGCTGAGCGTGCACTTCGACGACTTCGCCCGCGAGCAGCTGCCGGGGCTGGTGCGGTTCGCGGCGGTCCTGACCGGGGACCCGGAGCTGGCCCAGGACCTGGTGCAGGAGGCGCTGGTGCGGGCCCACACCCAGTGGGCCCGCATCACCGGCGCCGATCGCCCGGACCTGTACCTGCGGAAGATGGTCGTCAACGGGCACCTGTCGTGGCGGCGCCGCTGGTACCAGCGGGCCGTGCGGTCGGTGGCCGACCCGACCTGGTTCCGCGAACCGCGCACCGCCGACCCGGCCGGGCGCATCGCCGACGGCGCGCAGTTGAAGGAGCTGCTGGCGGGGCTGAGCCGCTCCCAGCAGGCCGCCATCGTGCTGCGGTTCTACGAGGACCGGGACGATCACGAGATCGCCTCGGTCCTCGGCTGCGCGGTGGGCACCGTGCGCAGTCACATCTCTCGCGGCCTGTCCGTGCTGCGGGTTCGCCTCGGCGCCGAGATGGAGGTGGCCTGATCATGTCCGACCTGCGGGGACTGCGGGAAGCGCTGCGGACGCGGGAAGCGCTCGCGCCCGACCCCGACGCGATGCTCGCCGGGGCACACGGCCGCATCCGGCGGCGCCGCACCCGGCGGCGCGTGGCCGGGGCGGTGGCCGCGGTGGCGGTCGTGATCGCCGGCGTGGGCGCCGGGATGAGCCTGCTGCGCCCCGGTGCCGAGCCGGAGTCGATCGAGGCCGCCGCCGGGACGGCCGACGTGCCGCTCCCGGCGCCGGTGCTGCCGTTCACCGTCGACGTGCCACCGGGGTTCACGTTGACCAACTGGTCTACCTTCGGTGCCTGGGCGACCGCGTATTACGAGTGGCGCGGTGGACGGGAGCTCGAGCAAGTGGAGGTCAGGGTCGTCGCCGCGGGACCGGACGCTCAACTGGAGGGCAATAGCAGAGGCAAGGTGGAGCGGCGGCTGGAGTCTGGTCAGGTGGTCAGCGTGTGGTCCACGAGTGGGTTACCGCCCGAGCAGAGGCAGGCGATAGCCGATTCCGTCCGGTGGGTGCCGTCGATCTTGCCGACGCCGCTGCGCGCCCTGCGCGTGCCTGCGGGGTTCACCGTCCGGGAACGATTGGGAAGCAGTCACAGGGAGTCACTGACGCTGTGCCCGGCCGAGGTTCCCGCCCCTTCATCAGGACATGGGGACGGCCGGTGCTACTTCGTGACGGCAGCTGAGCCGGCGAGCGTTCCGGCGCCGACGTTCACGTCGCTGCCTCCCGTGCCGGTCAAATCGGTGCGTCGCCAGCTCGACCAGGACACGGAGCTCACCGTGGAGACGGAAAGCGGCAGCCAGGCGGTGGTGGACGCGATCGCCGCCTCCGCCGCCGCGCGTTAGCGGGCGCCCGGGTTTCTCTCGTCCGGATTAGGGTAGCCTAACCACCCAGATCCCGAAGGCGAGTGAGGAGCGCGGTATGGCAGGCAGGTCCCGGCCGGCGGTCCGGTTGCGGGTGCTGCGCACCCAGCGGCTGACCCCGCACATGATCCGCATCGTCGCCGGCGGGCCGGGGCTGGCCGGCTTCCAGCCGAACGGGTTCGCCGACGCGTACGTGAAGGTGCTGTTCCCGCGCCCGGGCGTGGCGTACCCGGAACCGTTCGACCTGGAGGCCGTCCGCGCCGAGCTGCCGCGCGAGCAGTGGCCGGTCATGCGGACCTACACCGTGCGTTACTTCGACCCCGATGCCGGTGAGCTGGCGCTGGACTTCGTGCACCACGGCGACCAGGGGCTGGGCGGGCCGTGGGCCGCGGCCGCCCAGCCGGGCGACGAGTTGCTGCTGACCGGTCCGGGCGGGGCGTACGCGCCGGGCGACGAGGCGGACTGGCACCTGCTGGCCGGCGACGAGAGCGCCCTGCCGGCGATCGCGGTCGCGCTGGAGATGATGCCGGCCGGGGTTCCGGTCCGGGTGTTCGTCGAGGTGGCCGATCCGGCCGAGGAGCAGCCGCTGGCCACCAAGGGTGACGCGCAGATCCGGTGGCTGCACCGCTCCGCAGGGGATGACCTGGTGGCCGCGGTGCGCGCCCTGGACTTCCCCGCGGGCACGGTGCAGGCGTTCGTCCACGGCGAGGCCGGGTTCGTGCGGGAGCTGCGCCGGTACCTGCTCAACGAGCGCGGGGTGCGCAAGGACCTGCTGTCGATCTCGGGCTACTGGCGGCGCGGCCGGACCGACGAGGAGTGGCGCGCGGAGAAGGCGGCGGAGCGTGCCGCCGAGGCCGCCGCGGGGACGGCTGGATCCCTCCCGCGGTCCCAGGCGTAGGGACGGCCCGGCTTCCGCCCCAGATGGTGAGCGGCTAGCAGGTGACCACGCCGTCGAAACGGCCCGGGTAGGGCCAGTAGTAGAGCCTGCCGGTGTTCGGCTCGTAACTGTCGCACGGCTTGTCGGTCGCGAACGCGAGGACGACCTTGAGCCGCAACCGGTACGGGCACTTGTTGGTCACCCACACGTAGTCATCGAGCTTGCCGTCCGTCAGATCGGTTTCCACGCAGTTCGGTGCCGGCCCCAGCGGCATCGTCGAGGCGGGGTCGGCGTGCGCGGTGGTGGTGCCGGTCGCGACGGCCACCGCGACCGAAGCCACGGCGAACAAGGTCCTGCCGGTTCTGCCCACGAGTGCTCATCCCCTCGGTCGTGTCCCCGCACTGCCTGCCGCGGCGCGGCCTGTCCCATCACTACCGCATTGCCGGGTTTGCGGCGGCTTGCCGGGAAACAGTTACTTCGATCGATCCGGTCCACGTCACCCATTCGGCCGGACCCGCCCAAGCTGCTGATCCACCTCGTGGGGATCCCACGCGCGGACTCGGTTGATCACCCCGGGTGGTTGCGCGGGCCGTCCCGGGCATCGGCTATTGTCTTCCCCGGCGGGTTCCGGCCCGTCACGCGGACGTAGCGCAGCTGGTAGCGCATCACCTTGCCAAGGTGAGGGTCGCGGGTTCGAATCCCGTCGTCCGCTCCACGCGCGATTAGCTCAGCGGGAGAGCGCTACCTTGACACGGTAGAGGTCACTGGTTCAATCCCAGTATCGCGCACCATTCACCGGCTTCGCGGCTGGTCCCGGTCACCCCTACTCGGGTACAACGGCTGCATGGCGACGGAGCTGAAGGTGGACACCGATCCCGCGGAAGCGGGATTCGACGCGCGGCGGCTGGAGCGGATCGAGCGGCATTTCGCCCGCTACGTCGATGACGGGCTGCTGCCCGGCTGGCTCGCCGTGGTCGCGCGGCACGGGAAGATCGCCTACGTCGCACAGCGGGGCCACCGGGACGTCGAGGCGGGTCTCCCCGTCGAGGTGGACACCCGCTGGCGCATCTTCTCCATGACCAAGCCGATCACCTCCGTCGCGGCGATGATGTTGTACGAGGAGGGCGCCTTCGAGCTCACCGACCCGATCGCGCGCTGGCTCCCGGAGTTCGCCGAACCGCGCGTGTTCGTCAAGGGCTCGGCCCTCAAACCGGTGACCGAACCGGCCACCGAGCCGATCCGCGTGTGGCACCTGCTCACCCACACCGCCGGGCTCACCTACGGCTTCCACCACGCCCACCCGGTCGATGCGATCTACCGCGCGCACGGTTTCGAATGGGGCACGCCGCCCGGCGCCGATCTCGCCGAGTGCACCCGGCGGTGGGCCGGGCTGCCGCTGGTCTTCCAGCCGGGCGCGGAGTGGAACTACTCCGTCGCCACCGACGTGCTCGGCCGGCTCGTCGAGGTCGTGTCCGGCCGGCCGCTCGACGAGTTCTTCGCCCGGCGCATCTTCGAGCCGCTGGGCATGAACGGCACCGGGTTCGCCACCGACTCGGTGGACAAGCTCGCCGCGCTGTACGTGCCCGACCCGTCCACCGGCAAGGCCGTCCGCAACGACGCGTTCGGCCGGACCGGGCAGGAGAAACCGGCCTGCCTGTCCGGCGGCGGCGGCCTGGTCTCCACCGCCGCCGACTACCACCGGTTCACCCAGTTCCTGCTCGGCCGCGGCGAGCTCGACGGTGTCCGCCTGCTCGGGCCGCGCACCGTCGACCTGATGGCGAGCAACCACCTGCCGGGCGGTGCCGACCTGGAGGCCTACGGGCGGCCCTTGTTCGCCGAAATGCCCTTCCACGGCTTCGGCTTCGGCCTCGGGTTCTCCGTGCTGACGGACCCGGTCGCGGCGAAAACCCTGTCCAGCAAGGGGGAGTACGCCTGGGGTGGCGCGGCGAGCACGGCGTTCTGGGTCGACCCGGCGCAGGGGATCACCGCACTGTTCTTCACCCAGCTGCTGCCCTCCAGCACCCACCCGATCCGGCAGTACCTGCGGCAGCTCGTGTACCAGGCGGTCGTGGACTGACCGGGCGCCGCGACCGCGGCGCCCGGTCACCGGGCGAGCTCGCCGATGATGTCCGCGCCGTAGGCGTGCAGGGTCCGTTCCCGCTGGTCGTGCATCAGGTACACGGCGAACTGGTCGACCCCCAGCGCGGCCAGTTCCTGTAACCGGGTGAGGTGCGCCCCCGCCGGCCCGGTCAGGCAGAACCGGTCGACGATCTCGTCCGGGACGAACTCCGTCGACGGGTTGCCCGCCTTGCCGTGGTGGCTGTAGTCGTAGCCGTGCCGCTCACGGATGTAATCGGTCAGCTCGTGCGGCACCGGGCCGGACTCGCCGTAGCGCGCCACCAGGTCGGCGACGTGGTTGCCGACCATCCCGCCGAACCACCGCAGCTGGTCGCGCTGGTGCGGCAGGTCGTCGCCGACGTAGGCGGGTGCGGCGACGCAGATCGTGATGCCCGCGGGGTCCCGCCCGGCCGCCCGCGCCGCCTCCCGTACCGACCCGATGGTCTACTCGGCGATCGCCGGGTCGGCGCACTGCAGGATGAACCCGTCGGCGTGCTCACCGGCCAGCTGCAGCGCCTTCGGCCCGTAGCCCGCCATCCACATCTCCAGCCGCCCGCCCCGCACCCACGGGATGCGCACCGGCGCGTCGCCGAGCACGACCTCCCGGCCCTCGGCCAGCTCCTTGACCACGTGCATCGCGTCCCGCACGGTGGCCAAAGTGGACGGACGTTTGCCGATCACCCGGTGCGCCGAGTCACCGCGCCCGATCCCGCACACCGTGCGGTTGCCGAACATGTCGTTGAGCGTGGCGAACAGCGACGCGAGCACCGACCAGTCCCGCGTGCCGGGGCTGGTGACCATCGGCCCGACCGTCATCGCCGAGGTGGCGGCGAGGATCTGGGAGTAGATGACGAACGGCTCCTGCCACAGCACCACGGAGTCGAAGGTCCAGCCGTAGCCGAACCCGCAGTCCTCCGCGGCCTTCATCAGCCGGACCACCTCCCGTGCGGGCGGGTCGGTCTGCAGCACCACACCGAAGTCCATCACGCGCTCCCTAGTTCAGGTACTGGCACAGATCGCGGGACAGGAACTTCCCGTGCCCGGTGCTGCCGCTGAACCCGGACGGCGACACGACCACCCTGCCGCGCGAGAGCACCGTCTCCACCTTGCCGGTGATCTCGAACCCCTCGTACGCCGAGTAGTCCACGTTCATGTGGTGCGTCCGCGCCGAGAGGGTCTGCTTCGCCGCCGGGTCGTAGACCACGATGTCGGCGTCCGAACCCGGGGCGATCACGCCCTTGCGCGGGTACAGCCCGAACATGCGCGCCGGCGTCGTGGAGCACGCCTCGACCCAGCGGCCGAGCGAGATCTCGCCCGCCACCACGCCCTGGTGCAACAGGTCCATCCGGTGCTCCACACCCGGCATGCCGTTGGGGATCTTGCTGAAGTCCCCGCGGCCGAGCTCCTTCTGGTCCTTGAAGCAGAACGGGCAGTGGTCGGTCGACACCACCGACAGGTCGTTGGTGCGCAGCCCGCGCCACAGGTCGCCCTGGTGCCACTTCTCCCGCAGCGGCGGGGAAGCGACGTACTTCGCGCCCTCGAAGCCCGGCTTCGCCAGGTCCTCGATGGACAGGTACAGGTACTGCGGGCACGTCTCGGCGAACACGTTCTGCCCGCTGTCGCGCGCCTGGGCGACCGCGGCCAGCGCCTGCGACGCCGACAGGTGCACGATGTACAGCGGTGCGCCGGTGACCTCCGCGAGCCGGATCGCGCGCGAGGTCGCCTCGCCCTCCAGCTCCGGCGGCCGGGTCAGCCCGTGCTGCACCGGATCGCCCTTGCCGGCGGCCAGCGCCTGCGCCACCAGCTGGTCGATCGCGATGCCGTTCTCCGCGTGCATCATGATCGTGGCGCCGGTCTGCCTCGCCTGCTGCATCGCGCGCAGGATCTCGCCGTCGGTGGAGTAGAACACGCCCGGATAGGCCATGAACATCTTGAAGCTGGACACCCCGGCGTCGATGCAGGCCTGCATCTCCTTCAGGGTCGTGTCGTTGACATCGGACAGGATCATGTGGAACCCGTAGTCCACGGCGCAGTTGCCGTCGGCCTTCTCGTGCCACTTGTCCAGCGTCGGTTGCAGCGTCGATCCCTTGGGCTGCACCGCGAAATCGATGATCGTGGTGGTGCCGCCCCACGCCGCGGCGATCGTCCCGGTCTCGAACGTGTCGTGGGAGAACGTGCCGCCGAACGGCATCTCCATGTGCGTGTGGGCGTCGATCCCGCCGGGCAGCACGTACTTCCCGGTCGCGTCGATCACCTCGTCGGCGGTGCCGAACAGCCCGGGCGCGGCGACCGCGGCGATCGTCTCGCCCTCGACGAGCACGTCCGCGCGGCTCGCCCCGGTGGTGGACAGCACGGTGCCGCCCTGGATCAGCGTGCGCATCGATCCCCCTTACGGTGCCACGATCGGGTCGTAGGAGTCCGGCCGGCGGTCGCGGTAGAACTGCCAGAGGTCGCGGACCTCGCTCAGCTTGTCCATGTCCAGGTCGCGCACGACGACCTCGTCCTTGTCGTCGGCGGCCGCGTCGCCGACGAGTTCGCCGCGCGGGTCGGCGAAGTAGCTCTGGCCGTAGAAGTCGTTGTCGCCCAACGGCTCTACCCCGACGCGGTTGATCGCGCCGACGTAGTACTCGTTGGCCACGGCCGCCGCCGGCTGCTCCAGCCGCCACAGGTACTGCGACAGGCCACGGCTGGTCGCCGACGGGTTGAACACGATCTTCGCGCCGGCCAGGCCGAGCGCGCGCCAGCCCTCCGGGAAGTGCCGGTCGTAGCAGATGTAGACACCGATGCGGCCGACCGCGCTGTCGAACACCGGGTAGCCGGTGTTGCCGGGCCGGAAGTAGAACTTCTCCCAGAACCCCTTGACCTGCGGGATGTGGTTCTTCCGGTACTTGCCCAGGTACCGGCCGTCGGCGTCGATCACCGCGGCGGTGTTGTAGTAGACGCCGGCCTGCTCCTCCTCGTACATCGGCGCGACGATCACGATGCCGTGCCGCTCCGCGACCTCCTGCAGCAGCTTCGTCGTCGGACCGTCCGGGATGCCCTCGGTGTAGGAGTAGTAGTCGGCGTCCTGCACCTGGCAGAAGTACGGGCCGTAGAACAGCTCCTGCAGGCACACCACCTGCGCGCCCTGCGACGCCGCCGACGCGATCGCCTCGACGGCGGCCGCGGTCATCGAGTCCTTGTCACCCGTCCACCGCTGCTGTACCAACGCGGCTCGGACCAGATTGCTCACGGATTTCCTCCTTCGGTTGACGCTGCGCCCACGACAGCGCGGTGTAGACGACGAAAGCACCGGCCAGGCCGGCCACCCAGCTGTAGTCGTAGAGGGGCTTGAGCACGGGGATCAGCCCGTCGGCGGGGAACGGGCCCTGCGAACCCGGTGCGGTGTAGGCGCCGCCGACCGCCAGCAGCCCACCCGCGACGCTGGCCACCAGCGCCCGCCAGTTCCATCCCGCACGGAACCAGTACCGCCCGTGTTCGGTGTAGAGCGCGGCCAGGTCCAGCCTGGTGCGTTTGATCGCCCAGTAGCCGGCCGCCAGCACCCCGGCGACCGCGCCGAGGATGCCGCCGTAGAAGCCGAGCCAGGCGAAGATGTAGATGCTCGGGTCGGAGTACAGCTTCCACGGCATGATCACCACGCCGATCACGCCGGTGAGCAGCCCGCCGATGGCGAAGGTGATGCGCTTGGGGAAGGCGTTGGAGAAGTCGTAGGACGGGCTCACCACGTTCGCGGCCAGGTTCGCCGAGATCGTCGCGAGCACCAGCGCGACCAGCGCCACCACGACCAGCGCCGGGCTGGAGAACCGGTCGGCGAGCCTCGCCGGGTCCCAGATCGCCTCGCCGTAGAGCACCTGCCCGCCCGAGGTGGTCAGGATCGCCACGACCGCGATGAACGTCATCGTCGTCGGCAGGCCGAGCACCTGGCCGCGGGCCTGCTTGCGCTGGCTGCCGCCGAACCGGGTGAAGTCCGGCATGTTCAGCGACAGCGTCGACCAGAACGCGATCATCGCCATCAGCGACGGCGCGAAGATCTTCCAGAACCCGCTGCCCCAGCCCAGCTTCGCCGGCTCGGCGAGGATCGGGCCCAGCCCGCCCGCCTTGATCAGCACGTAGGCGAGCAGGATCAGGAACCCGGCCGACACCAGCGGCGCGGTCCAGTTCTCGAACCGCCGCACGGCCTCCATCCCGCGCCAGATGATCAGCATCTGGACCACCCAGAACACGCCGAACGACAGCCACAGCGTCCACGGCTGGCCGCCCACCTCAGCCGCGTGCCGCCAGCCGTTGCCGGCCAGCTTGCCCACCAGGATGTAGATCGCCTCGCCGCCGACCCAGGTCTGGATGCCGAACCACCCGCACGCGATGAACGCGCGCAGCAGCGCCGCCAGGTTGGCGCCCCGGATGCCGTAGAACGCGCGGGCGAACACCGGGAACGGGATTCCGTACTTGGTGCCGGCGTGGCTGTTGAGCAGCATCGGCACCAGCACGATCAGGTTGCCCAGGGTGATCGTGATCAGCGCCTGGAGCCAGTTCATCCCCAGTGCGATCAACGACGCGGCGAGCGCGTAGCTGGGAATGTTGTGCGCCATTCCCATCCACAGGGCGAAATAGTTGTAGGTGCTCCAGGTGCGTTTTTCCACCGGTACCGGAGCCAGCTCGTCGTTGAAGAACCGGCTGCCCCGGATCGGCGCGGTGTCGCGGAGATCCACCCGGCCGTCGGGTCGCGTGATCTGCGAGGTGGGTTCCATTGCGGAATCCTGCGCGCCCCCGGTGCGGCGGAGGCACTGTCAGAGTGTTCACCGTTGCCCGCGTCGAAACGCAGTGTGTCGATTGCGCCCGGCGCGGGCCGGTGCATCAGGCACCCGGGCAATCCGCCGGTGACCGCGTGTCAATAACGCGGAAACACGGAATCAGAATTGGAAGACCCCACCGGATCGGGCGCCCGCCGCGCACTTGTTGTCGTAGGTGCGGGCGTAGACCACCGGCCTGCCGCGCCAGTGGCCGCCGGCGCGGGCCGTGACCGGGCTGTAGATCATCGGGCACACGGCGCCCGCATCCCGGATGCGGTCGAAGTCGCCGTCCACAGTGGTCAGGGTGGCGCACGCCCCGGCCGGGTCCGGATGGTCCCCGCCGTCCGGGTGGCACTCGAGGCGGACGGTGCTGACCCGGCCCCCGGCGTCGGTGAGGGAGAGCACCAGGCCGGCGGCGGGCGGGTGCGCCGGCGGCGCGGCCAGTGCCAGGACCGACACCGCCACCGGGACCAGAGCGGACAAGGGCATACCGGAGTTATCGGCCCTCCGGCACCGGAACTGTGCTACCGGTCCGGGTGATCCTCGGTGAGATCGTGGGCCAGCAGCGCGAGGTAGAGCGACAGCATCGATTCAGGGTCCTCCAGCGGCACCCCGAGTACTCCTTCGATGCGCGCCAGTTGCTGGTAGTAGGCGGTGCGCGAGGTGTGCGCCGCCGCGGCGGCCGCCGATTTGTTGCCCCCGTGCTCGCAGTAGTGCCGCAGGGCCTGGAGCAGGCGGGTGCCCGACGCCGCGTCGCGGGACAACAGCGGGCCCAGCTCGCGCTCGGCGAAGGCCCGGATCCGTTCGTCGTCGGCGAGCAGGTGCAGCAGCCCGCGCAGGCGCACGTCCCGCAGGTGGTGCACCTCCCGGTCCGCGCCCGACCGCAGCGCCGCCGCGGCGACGTGTGCGGCCTCGACCAGGCTGCGGCGTGCCTCGGCCGCGCTCTCCACGACCGTGCCGGCCGCCAGCACGACCGGCACCGACGTGGGCCGCGCCCGCAGCTCGGCGGACAGGCGGTGCAGCACCGCGTCCACGTTCGCCTGCCGCGACACCGACAGCAGCGCCCGCACACTCACGTCGTCGACGACCGCCACCAGCGCGGACACCTTGGCCCGGCGCGTGGCGAGGGAGACCGTGTCCGCCAGGTCGCGCAGCACGACCGGCGCGGAGGCGGCCTGCCGCGGCGACGCGGTCATCCGCGGCCGGACGGCGACGCCGATCAGCCGCCCGGACAACGCCGCGCCCAGGGCGGCCGCCCTGGCCAGGAGTTCCCGCGACGGCGCGGGTGAGGTCATCAGCTCGGCGAGCACCGCGCGGTGGGCCTGCCGCTCCAGGCTGTCGGCCTCCCGGGCCACCAGGCGGTGCACCGCCAGTGCCGACGCGGCCCGCTCGGCGACCACGACGTGCCGGTCCGGCGGCGGCTCGTCGCACACGATCACCAGGCGCCCCCAGTCGTGCCCGCGCGCCCCGACGACCGTGACGAGCCAGCCGGCCTCGGCGTGGTAGCCGGTGCGCTCGCCGAGGTGCACGGTGCGGGAGCGGGCCGGCCAGCCGGTGAGCAGTTCGGCCGGATCGGTGCCGGCGGCGTCGTAGGCGAGCACCTCGTGCGCCAGGGTCTCCAGCACGACCGGCTGCTCGGTCATGCGCGCGACCTCGCGCAGCACCTCCGCCGGTTCCGCACCGGCGACGGTGAGCCGGGTGAACACCTGGTGCACGTGCTCGGCCGCCCGGAGCTCGGCGACCTGGGCGTCCACGATCAGCCCGTTCACCGCCTCGGTGACCGCGACGTAGCGCGTCTCCCGGGACAGGGTGATCAGCGGCAGTTCGTGCCGCGCCGCGGCGTCCACCAGCGCCCGCGGCAGCACGTCGTTCCAGTGCCGGACCAGCTCCACCACCAGCCCGGCGGCCCCGGCCTCGGCGAGCCCGTCCACGTACTTCGACAGCTGCTCGGCGTCGTCCGGCAGCGCGATCCCGGTAGTCAGGACCAGTTCGCCGCCCTTGAGCAGGTGCCCGATGTCGGCGAGCTCGGCGACGTGCGCCCACCGCACCCGGGTGTCCAGTCCGCTCCCGCCGGCGACCACCTTCGGACGGCCGTGCCGCAGCACCGGCAGTGCCAGGACGTCCGCGACCGTCGGGTACAAGCGCCACCACCTCCCGCAGAAAGCAGACTGTACGGCCGATCCGGCCATTGGGTACATGTTGTGTGTGGTGGGCGGGGGAGACGGGCACCGAGACTGGCGGGCATGAGCGAATCGGAGCTGCTGGCCCGGCACCGGGCGGTCCTGCCGAACTGGCTGGCCCTCTACTACGACGAACCGATCGAGATCGTGCGGGCGCAGGGGAGACGGGTCACCGATTCCGCCGGCACCACCTACCTGGACTTCTTCGCCGGCATCCTCACCAACGCCATCGGCTACGACATCGCCGAGATCTCCGACGCGATCCGCGCCCAGGTCGACTCCGGGGTGCTGCACACCTCGACGCTGTACCTGATCCGCAAGCAGGTCGAGCTGGCCGAGCAGATCGCCGAGCTGTCCGGGATCCCCGGCGCCAAGGTGTTCTTCACCAACTCCGGCACCGAGGCCAACGAGACCGCGCTGATGCTCGCGACCCAGTACCGCCGGTCCAACCAGGTGCTCGCGCTGCGCAACAGCTACCACGGCCGGGCGTTCGCCACCGTCGGCATCACCGGCAACCGCGGCTGGTCGGCCAGCTCGCTGTCCCCGGTCAAGGTCAGCTACGTCCACGGCGGCTACCGCTACCGGGACGCGTTCCGGGGCCTGTCGGACGCGGACTACGTCAAGGCGTGCACCGACGACCTCCGCGACGTCCTGGAGACGACCACCTCCGGGGACGTCGCCGCGCTGATCGCCGAGCCGATCCAGGGCGTCGGCGGGTTCAACGTCCCGCCGGACGGGTTGTTCGCCGCGTTCCAGGAGGTCCTCGGCGAGTACGGGATCCTGCTGATCTCGGACGAGGTGCAGACCGGCTGGGGCCGCACCGGCGAGCACTTCTGGGGCATCCAGGCACACGGCGTGACGCCGGACGCGATGACGTTCGCCAAGGGCCTGGGCAACGGCCTGGCGATCGGGGGTGTGGTGGCGCGCGGTGAGCTGATGGACTCGATCACGGCCAACTCGATCTCGACCTTCGGCGGCAACCCGGTGTCCACCGCGGGCGCCAAGGCGACGCTGGACTACCTGCTCAGCCACGACCTGCAGGGCAACGCGGCGAAGCAGGGCGCCCGGCTGCTGACCGGGCTGCGCGACATCGCCGAGCACCACGACGTCGTCGGCGACGTGCGCGGCAAGGGCCTGATGATCGGTGTCGAACTGGTCGGGCCCGGCGGCGAGCCCAGCCCGGACGCCGCGCGGCGGGTGCTGGAGGAGACGCGCGCCCGCGGGCTGCTGGTCGGCAAGGGCGGGCTGCACGGCAACGTCATCCGGCTCGCGCCGCCGATGACTCTCACGGACGACGAGACCGGTGAGGCGCTGGAGATCCTGCGCGCATCGGTCGCCGCGGCACAGGAGGCCCGGGCATGACACAGCGGATCAGCCACTGGATCGACGGCAAGACGTGGGCCGGGGTGCCGGAGCGGACCGGGGAGGTGTTCGACCCCGCCACCGGCGAGGTCCGCGCCCGCGTGGACTTCGCCGGTGACGGGCAGGTGGACGAGGCCGTCGCGGCGGCCGCACGCGCGTTCCCCGGCTGGCGGGACACCTCCCTCGCGGCGCGGTCGCGGGTGCTGTTCCGCTTCCGCGACCTGCTGGCCCAGCGCAAGGACGAGCTGGTCGCGATCATCACCGCCGAGCACGGCAAGGTGCTCTCCGACGCGGCGGGCGAAATCGCCCGCGCCATCGAGAACGTCGAGTACGCCTGCGGCGCGCCGCAGATGCTCAAGGGCGGGTTCTCCGAGAACGCCTCCACCAACGTGGACGTGTACTCGATCGCCCAGCCGCTGGGCGTGGTCGGCGTGATCTCGCCGTTCAACTTCCCCGCCATGGTGCCGCTGTGGTTCGTGCCCAACGCGCTCGCCTGCGGCAACACGGTCGTGCTCAAGCCGAGCGAGAAGGACCCGTCGGCGTCGCTGTTCATCGCCGAGCTGTTCGCCGAGGCCGGGCTGCCCGACGGCGCGCTGAACGTGCTGCACGGGGACAAGGTCGCGGTCGACGGGTTGCTCGCGCACCCGGTGGTCAAGGCGATCTCGTTCGTCGGGTCGACGCCCGTCGCGCGGTACGTGTACGAGACGGGCACGGCGCACGGCAAGCGGGTGCAGGCGCTCGGCGGGGCGAAGAACCACATGGTCGTGCTGCCGGACGCCGACCTCGACCTGGCCGCCGACGCGGCGGTGTCCGCCGGGTTCGGGTCGGCGGGGGAGCGGTGCATGGCGGTGTCCGTGGTGGTCGCCGTCGACCCGGTCGGCGACGAGCTGGTGGACAAGATCGCCGCCCGGATGGGCGGCCTCCGGGTCGGCGACGGGCGCTCCCCGGACTCGGAGATGGGTCCGCTGGTCACCGCGGCCCACCGGGACCGCGTGCGGTCCTATGTGGAGGACGGCGTGTCCGCAGGGGCGTCGCTGGTGGTGGACGGCCGGTCGCTGGCGGTGGACGGCGGCGGGTTCTGGCTCGGGCCGACGCTGTTCGACCACGTCCGCGCCGACATGTCGATCTACACCGACGAGATCTTCGGCCCGGTGCTGTCGGTGGTCCGGGCGGCCGGCTACGACGACGCGCTCGCGCTGGTGAACGCGAGCCCCTACGGCAACGGCACGGCCCTGTTCACCAACGACGGCCGGGCGGCCCGGCGGTTCCAGAACGAGGTCGAGGTCGGGATGGTCGGGCTCAACGTGCCCATCCCGGTGCCCGTCGGGTACTACTCGTTCGGCGGCTGGAAGGACTCGCTGTTCGGCGACAGCCACGCCTACGGGCCGGAGGGCTTCCACTTCTTCACCCGGACCAAGGTCGTCACCTCGCGCTGGCCCGACCCCTCCCAGGGCGGGGTCAACCTGGGCTTCCCGCGCAACTCCTGAACTCCCGCTCGTGACCGGGCCGTCACCAGCGGCGGCCCGGTCACAGGCCAGGGCGCCGCGCGTTCGCTTTCCGTAAACTCGGGGTGAGATACCCGGAGGAGTTCGGAGGTGAGGCGTGCCCAGCTCGGAGGAGCGTCGCTTCGAGGTCCTGCGCGCCATCGTCGCGGACTACGTGTCGACCCACGAACCGGTCGGCTCCAAGGCCCTCGTGGACCGGCACAGTCTCGGCGTGTCCAGCGCGACGGTGCGCAACGACATGGCCGTGCTGGAGGAGGAGGGGTACATCACCCAGCCGCACACCAGCGCGGGCCGCATCCCGACGGACAAGGGGTACCGGCTCTTCGTCGACAAGTTGTCCGAGGTCAAACCACTGAGCACGGCGGAGCGGCGGGCCATCACCAGTTTCCTGGACGGGGCGCTCGACCTGGACGACGTACTGCGCCGCTCGGTGCGGCTGCTCGCCCAGCTGACCCGCCAGGTCGCGGTCATCCAGTACCCGACGATGTCGAACTCCACGCTGCGGCACCTGGAAGTGGTTCCGCTCACACCGGCGCGCCTGATGCTGGTGATCATCACCGACGCCGGCCGGGTCGACCAGCGCACCGTCGACCTCGGCGACGTGATGACAGCGGAGAACGTCGCCCGCATCCGCGACATGCTCAACTCCGCGCTGGCCGGCCGCCGTCTCACCGACGCCGCCTCCCGGGTCACCGAGCTGCCCGACCAGGCGCCGGCCGAGCTGCGCGACGCGCTCGTGCGGATCTGCACGACGCTGGTCGAGCACCTGGTCGAGCACCCGGAGGAACGCCTGGTCCTGGGCGGCACCGCGAACCTCACCCGCAGCGTCGCGGACTTCCCCGGATCGCTGCGCCAGGTGCTGGAGGCGCTGGAGGAGCAGGTCGTGGTGCTCAAGCTGCTCGCCGCGGCGCGCAACCCCGGTGCGGTCACCGTTCGCATCGGTGAAGAGAATGAGGACGAGCAGATGCGCAGCACCTCGGTGGTGTCGATCGGCTACGGCCGCAACGACATGCTGCTGGGCGGCATGGGGGTGGTCGGCCCGACCCGGATGGACTACCCCGGCACGATCGCCGCGGTGCGCGCGGTGGCCAACTACGTGGGGCAGATCCTGGCCGGCGGCTAGCCAGGACGATGCTTGTCTAGGAGGACGGTTCAGAAGGTGGCCAGGGACTACTACGGCATCCTCGGGGTGCCCAAGAACGCGAGTGATCAGGAGATCAAGCGCGCCTACCGCAAGCTCGCCCGCGAGCTGCACCCCGACGTCAACCCGTCCGAGGACGCCCAGCACAGGTTCGGCGAGGTCACCACGGCCTACGAGGTCCTGTCGGATCCGCAGAAGCGCAAGATCGTGGACCTCGGCGGCGACCCGCTGGACAACGGCGCCCGCGGTGCCGGTGCCGGCGACCCGTTCGGCGGCTTCGGTGGTCTCGGCGACATCATGGACGCCTTCTTCGGGGCGGCCACCGGCGGTGGCCGCGGGCGTGGCCCGCGCAGCCGTGTCCAGCCGGGCTCGGACGCGCTGATCCGCATCAGCCTGAGCCTCGAGGAGTGCGCGACCGGGGTCGACAAGGAGATCACGGTCGACACCGCGGTGCTGTGCGACCAGTGCCACGGCAACGGCACCGCGCCCGGTGGCACGGTCAAGACCTGCGACACCTGTCACGGACAGGGCGAGATCCAGTCGGTGCAGCGGTCGTTCCTCGGCCAGGTCGTCACGTCCCGGCCGTGCCCGGTGTGCCGTGGCTTCGGCGAGGTCATCACCGACCCGTGCCGCCAGTGCGGTGGTGACGGCCGCGTGCGTGCCCGGCGCGCCGTGACGGCCAAGATCCCGGCCGGCGTCGGGGACGGGATGCGGATCCGGCTGTCCGCGCAGGGCGAGGTCGGTCCCGGCGGCGGCCCGGCCGGCGACCTCTACATCGAGGTCGACGAGGAACCGCACGAGGTGTTCGTCCGCGAGGGTCACGACCTGCACTGCAACCTGCGCATCCCGATGACCGCGGCCGCGCTCGGCGCCACCGTGCCGCTGGAGACACTGGTCGACGGCGAGTACGAGCTGACCGTCGACCCCGGCACGCAGGCGGGCACCGAACTGGTGCTGGCCGGGATGGGCATGCCGCGGTTGCGGTCGTCCGGGCGTGTCGACGGGCGGGGTGACCTGCACGTCCACGTGGACGTCACGGTGCCCACGAAGCTGGACGAGGCCCAGCGGGAGCTGCTGCAGCAGCTGGCTCAGCTGCGCGGCGAGGAGTCCGGTGTGACGGCGAACGGGCGGCACCAGGGCGGGCTGTTCTCGAAGCTGCGTGCCAAGAGCCACAAGTAATGCCGGCCACCACCCCGCCGGTCTTCCTCGTCGAGGCGCTGCCCGCATCGGATGATCTGGTGCTGGACGGCGAGGAGGCCCGGCACGCGGCGACCGTGCGGCGCATGCGCGCGGGGGAGCGGCTGGTCGTCTCGGACGGGCGTGGCTCGGCCGCGGAGTGCGTGATCACGCAGGTCCGCCCGGGCCGGGATCCCGTGCTGGAGCTGGCGGTGGCGCGCCGCTGGGCCGAGGAGGCGCCCGCGCTGCGCGTCGTGGTGGCGCAGGCGCTGGCCAAGGGCGACCGCGGCGAGCTGGCGGTCGAACTGGCGACCGAGGCCGGCGCCGACGAGATCGTGCCGTGGCGGGCCGAGCGCAGTGTGGTTCGCTGGGAGGAGGGCCCGCGCGGGGCGAAGGCGCTGGCCCGGTGGCAGAGCACCGTGCGGGCGGCGGCCAAGCAGGCCCGCCGCGCGTGGGTGCCGCCGGTGCGGGAACCGGTGAGCACGAAGCAGCTCGCGGCCCTCGCCACCCGGGCCGCCTGCGCGCTCGTGCTGGAGGGCGGTGCGGGTTCCCGGCTGACCGATCTGCGGCTGCCCGCGTCCGGCGACCTGCTGCTGGTGGTGGGCCCGGAGGGCGGCATCACCGACGGCGAGCTGACCGCCCTGACCGACGCGGGCGCCACGGGAGTCCGGCTGGGCACCACCGTGCTGCGCACCTCGACCGCGGCGGCGGTCGCGCTGGGCGCCCTGGGCGCGCTCACGTCCCGCTGGACCTGACACCCCCGTCGTCGTGTTCGCCGCTCCGGGCATCGTGTTCGCCGTCACGGCCGCCGTGTTCGCCGTCCTGGGCAGCGTGTTGGCTCTTTCGTGCGGGGGACCCCGGCCGCCGGTGGTTCCGTCACGCGCTGTCGTCACCGCAACGGGACGGAACCGGCCTGCCACAGCACATCCGAAACGGAATCGCAAGCAGCCGTCCGGACCATTCGCATGCCCTCGCATACCCATCGTCTTCGAAACTGGAAAAAATTGGGTGTCGACTGTGGCGCGCGCGGCGACCCAGCCATTACCCTGACCACCACACCACCTGGGGCCGTCCCCGGGTGCCCCGAAGCCCCGCCGGACACCTCCCCCCTCGGTCCGGCGGAGCCGCGGAGGCGGTGGAGCGACCCCCAGGCTCCACCGCCCCGCGGCGTCTCCCGTGACTCATTGCTTCCGTTGTGGCGCCGGGTATCCCGCCGCGCGATAGGGTTCGCCGCATGAGTGATGCCGAGACCTTGTTCGAGCGGATCATCGCGGGCGAGATTCCCAGCGACAAGGTGTACGAAACTGAAACGACTTTCGCATTTCGCGATATCCAGCCGCAGGCGCGCGTACACGTACTCGTGGTTCCGAAGAAGCGCTACCGCAATGTCGCCGAGCTGGCCGCGGGCGATCCGCAACTGCTCGCCGACATGCTGACCACGGCCGCCAAGGTCGCGGAACTGGAGGGCATCGCCGAGTCCGGCTACCGCGTGGTCTTCAACACGGACAGTGACGCCGGGCAGACCGTCTTCCACGTGCACGCGCACGTCCTCGGCGGGGAACAGCTCGGGTTCTTCGGGCGACTCGCCAAGTAACCGCCTGCGCCTCCCGTGCCCGGCCCGCTAGCATCGACGGGGTAGGCAGGAAGCGAGCAGCGGACACGCAGAAGGCAGGCCCGAGGACACTTGGCCGGAACCGCACAGGGTGGAGCCGCCCGATCGGACGTCCCCGACACCGGGGGCGTCGCTGAGACCACCGGAACCGCACGGAGCACGCGCAGCGCGCAGTCGAGGTTCCCCATCCCGGACGGCGCCGTGCTGACGCTGCTCGGATCCCGCGACGAGAACCTGCGGGTCGCCGAGGAACTGCTGACGGCGGACGTGCACGTCCGGGGCAACGAGGTCACCCTCACCGGGGAGCCCGCGGACGTCGCGTTCGGCGAGCGCGTGTTCGCCGAGCTGGTCGCCCTGGCCGGGCGCGGCCAGCAGGTCGGCCCGGACACCGTGCGCCGCACCGTCGGCATGCTCTCGGCGGGTGGCGCGGAGTCGCCCGCCGACGTGCTGAGCATGGACATCCTGTCCCGGCGCGGCCGCACCATCCGACCCAAGACGCTGAACCAGAAGCGCTACGTCGACGCCATCGACAAGCACACGATCGTCTTCGGTGTCGGCCCGGCCGGCACCGGCAAGACGTACCTGGCGATGGCCAAGGCCGTGCAGGCGCTGCAGGCCAAGCAGATCACCCGGATCATCCTCACCCGCCCCGCGGTCGAGGCGGGGGAGCGGCTGGGGTTCCTGCCGGGCACGTTGTCCGAGAAGATCGACCCGTACCTGCGGCCGCTCTACGACGCGCTGCACGACATGGTCGACCCGGACTCGATCCCCCGCCTGATCCAGGCGGGCACGATCGAGATCGCGCCGCTGGCCTACATGCGCGGCCGCACCCTCAACGACGCGTTCATCATCCTCGACGAGGCCCAGAACACCACGCCCGAGCAGATGAAGATGTTCCTCACCCGGCTCGGCTTCGGCTCGAAGATCGTGGTGACCGGGGACATCACGCAGGTGGACCTGCCGAGCGGGCAGAAGTCCGGCCTGCGGGTGGTGCGTGAGATCCTGGAAGGCGTGGAAGATTTGCACTTCGCCACGCTGACCAGCTCCGACGTGGTCCGCCACCGGCTGGTCGGGGACATCGTGGACGCCTACGAGCGGTGGCAGGCCGAGCAGGACGCGGAACGAGGCCCGGGCGGTGTCGGTTCGGGCTGGCGGGGCCGTCACTGAGCATGACCATCGAAATCGCGAACGAGTCCGGTGTCGCGGTGGACGAGACGTCGATCGTCTCCGCCGCCCGCTTCGCGCTGGACCGCATGGAGGTCAGCCCGCTCGCCGAGCTGTCGGTGGTGCTGGTGACCCTGGACGTCATGTCGGACCTGCACGAACGGTGGATGGACCTGCCCGGTCCCACGGACGTCATGGCCTTCCCGATGGACGAGCTGGACGCCGCCCGCCGCCCCGACGCGGGCGACCCGTCACCGGCGCTGCTGGGCGACATCGTGCTGTGCCCGGCGTTCGCCAGGGACCAGGCCCGGACGGCCGGCCACTCGCTGCTCGACGAACTGCACCTGCTGACCGTGCACGGCGTGCTGCACCTGCTCGGCTACGACCACGCCGAACCCGCCGAGGAGCGCGAGATGTTCGGGCTGCAGAAGCGGATCCTCGCCGACTTCAAGGCCGCGGTGGCCGAGGCGAAGCGGCAGGACGCGCAGCGCACCACCGACGACCGGCTGCTGGGTGCCGCGGGCCTGGACGGCCCCGCCGACGCCGAGAGCTGAGGCCGCCGGAGATGGCGAGTTCGGCCGCTCTGCTGGTGATCGCCGTGGCGCTGGTCCTGCTGGGCGGCGTGCTCGCGGCCGCCGACGCGGCGGTCAGCAGCGTGTCCAAGGCCCGCGCCGACGGGCTGGTCCGGATGGGCCGGCCGGGCGCGCGCCAGCTGGCCGCGGTGATCGACGAGCGGCGGCGGCACATCAACCTGCTGGTGCTGCTGCGACTCGGGTGTGAGCTGACCGCGACGGTGCTGGTCACCGTCGTGTTCCTGCGCTGGATCCGCCCCGAGGGGCTCGCGCTGCTGGTGGCGGCACTGGTGATGCTGCTGGTCAGCTACGTCCTCATCGGTGTCGGGCCGCGCACCATCGGCCGGCAGCACCCGTACCGGGTCGGCACGGTCGTGGCCTGGCCCGTCCGCGTGCTCGGGTCGGTCCTGGGGCCGCTGTCCCGGCTGCTGATCATCATCGGTAACGCGATCACCCCCGGCCAGGGCTTCCGGGAAGGCCCGTTCACCACCGAAATCGAACTGCGCGAGCTGGTCGACCTGGCCGAGGAGCGCGGGGTGGTGGAGCCCGGCGAGCGGGAGATGATCCACTCGGTGTTCGAGCTGGGCGACACGGTCGCGCGGGAGGTGATGGTGCCGCGCACCGAGATCATCTGGATCGAGCAGACCAAGAGCGTCCGCCAGGCGCTGGCCCTGTCGCTGCGCACGGGCTACACCCGGCTGCCGGCGATCGGCGAGTCCGTGGACGACGTCGTCGGCGTGGTGAACATCAAGGACCTGGTGCGCGCGCAGCTCGACGGTGGTGAGGCCCGGCCGGTGTCGGAGCTGATGTACCCGGCGAGCTTCGTGCCGGACTCCAAGCGGCTGGACGACCTGCTGCGCGAGATGCAGGTGTCGCACAACCACCTGGCGATCGCCGTCGACGAGTACGGCGGCACCGCGGGCCTGCTGACCATCGAGGACATCCTCGAGGAGATCGTCGGCGAGATCACCGACGAGTCCGATCTGGAGGAACGTCCGCCGGTCGAGCACGTGGACGAGCGCACGGTGCGGGTGTCCGCCCGACTGGGCGTCGGTGACCTGGGCGAGCTGTTCGGCCTGGACCTGACCGGCCACGACGTGGAGACGGTCGGCGGCCTGCTCGCGCAGCGGCTCGGCCGCGTACCGCTGCCCGGCGCGGAAGCCGAGGTGGACGGCCTGCGGCTGCACGCCGAGGGCGGCAAGGACCGTCGCGGCCGGATGCGCATCACGACGGTGGTGGTGCAGGCGGAGAGCGACGAGCTGGCCGGACGTAGGGTGCGTACCGGAAACGGTGACCACGACGAGGCCGACAGGAGTGTGGACCATGCCTGAGCTGGACCCGGAGGACGAGAAGATCGTCATCCTCGCCCGAACCGCACGGGCGCGCACCCAGGCCGCCGAGGGCGCCGCGGTGCGCGACACCGACGGCCGCACGTACGCGGCCACCACGGTCGACCTGCCCTCGTTCCAGATCACCGCGTTGCAGGCGGCCATCGCCGCCGCGGTCTCCAGCGGTGCGGAGGGGCTGGAGGCGGCCGCGGTCGTCACCGCCGAGCCGTTCGTCGCGGAGGCGTCCGTGCAGGCCGTGCGGGACCTGGCGGAGACGGCGCCGATCCTGCGGGCCGACCCGTCCGGCGCGGTCCAGGAAGTCCTGTGAGCCACCGGTCCGGTTTCGCCTGCTTCGTCGGCCGTCCCAACGCCGGCAAGTCGACCCTGACCAACGCGCTGGTCGGCACCAAGGTCGCGATCACCTCGAGCAAGCCGCAGACCACCCGGCACGCCATCCGCGGCATCGTGCACCGCGAGGACGCGCAGCTGGTCATCGTGGACACCCCCGGCGTGCACAAGCCGCGCACGCTGCTCGGGCAGCGGCTCAACGACGTGGTGCGCGAAACCTGGTCCGAAGTGGACGTCGTCGGATTCTGTGTGCCGGCGAACGAGAAGGTCGGCCCCGGTGACCGCTACATCGCGAGCGAGCTGCGCAAGGTCGCGCAGCGCACCCCGGTGATCGGCATCGTGACCAAGACCGACCTGGCCAAGCCGGAGCAGATCGCCGAGCAGCTGGTGGCGCTGCAGGACGTGCTGGACTTCGAGGAGCTGATCCCGGTCTCCGCCGTGGACGGGTTCCAGGTCAGGCAGCTGGAGGACCTGCTGGTCGCGCGGCTGCCGGAGGGACCGCAGCTCTACCCGGACGGTGACCTGACCGACGAGCCCGAGCAGACGCTGGTGGCGGAGCTGATCCGGGAGGCGGCGCTGGAGGGCGTGCGCGACGAGCTGCCGCACTCGATCGCGGTGACGGTCGAGGAGATGCTGCCCCGCGAGGACAAGCGAGACCTGCTCGACATCTACGCGACGGTCTACGTGGAGCGGCCCAGTCAGAAGGGGATCATCCTGGGGCACCAGGGCGAGCGGATGAAGGCGGTCGGCGCGCAGGCGCGGCAGCAGATCCAGAAGCTGCTGGGCACGAAGGTGTACCTGAGCCTGCACGTGAAGGTCGCCAAGGACTGGCAGCGCGACCCGAAGCAGTTGCGCCGTCTCGGTTTCTAGGCTCCGCGCGCCCCTGTCGGCACCACCGGTTACGCTGCCGCCCGACGATGATCCATCGGAGGGGGAGTTCAGTGACCAATCCCTACGGCCAGCAGCCGGGTCAGCAGCCCTACGGGCAGGTCCCGTACGGACAGCCGGGGCAGTACGGCCAGCCTTACGGGCAGCCGTCCGGCGGGTTCCCGGCGCAGCAGCCGTACGGCCAGCCCGGGTATCCGCAGAGCCCGGGGTACGGCGTGCCGCAGGGCTACCCGGGGCAGCCGGGGTACGGCGGTCCGGGCTTCCGCCCGCCGATGCCGGGGCAGGCGCACATCGTGGTGCCGGGCTCGCAGATCCAGTTCCCGCACACCCCGCCGCTGGTGCTGGCCACCATGGGCAGCCGGTTCCTGGCCCGGATCGTGGACGGGCTCATCATCGGCGTGCCGCTGGGCATCCTGTTCGTGATCCTGCAGGTCGCGGTGGTCGCGGGCGATCCGGACTCGTGGTGGCTGCTCTTCCTGATCATGCCGCTCGCGTCGATCTCGATGCTGGTCTACGAAGGCACGATGCTCGCCACCCGGGGCGCGACGGTCGGCAAGGACGTCGCCGGTGTCCGGCTGGTCACCGAGCAGTCGGCGGGAGTGCCGGGAGCCGGTATCGGTGGCGGCCCCGCGTTCACCCGCCTGGCCACGATGGTCCTGCCCGGCCTGATCCCGTGCCTCGGCGGCCTGGTCGAGCTGCTGGTCGTCCTCTCGCCGTTCTTCGACGAGCAGGCACGGCAGGGCTGGCACGACAAGGCCGCGAAGACTTACGCGATTTCCACGAAGGCGCTGTACTGAACCCGTGACGACGCGGGCTGAGCGGTCCTGGCGGAGCGTGCGGGTGACGCCCGCCGTGGCCGCCGGTGTGCTCGGCGCGGGCGCGGCGCTGGCTACCGGCACGCTCCGCATCCCGTGCTGGTTCCACGCGCTGACCGGCCTGGACTGCCCGTTCTGCGGCGGCAGCCGGATGCTGGGTGCGCTCCTGCACGGCGACCTGCCCGCCGCACTGTCGTACAACGCGTTCGCGCTGGTGGTGCTGCTGCCGCTCACGGTGGTGACCCTGGTCGCGGCGGTGCGCTGGGAGGCCGGCCGGGCCCGCCGGTGGTGGCCCGAGGGCGCCGGGGGGACGCGGCTGACCGTGGCCCTCGCCGGGCTCGCGATCATCTGGTGGCTGGTGCGGAACCTGCCGTTCGCGCCGTTCACGGACCTGTCCGCGTACGCGTGAGACGATGGGGACGTGAGTCTTTATCGCGACACCGGCGTGGTGCTGCGGGTCCACAAGCTGGGTGAGGCGGACCGCATCATCACGTTCCTGACGCGGCGGTACGGCAAGGTCCGGGCCGTCGCGAAGGGCGTGCGCCGCACGACGTCGCGGTTCGGGGCGCGGCTGGAGCCGTTCGGGCACGTCGACGTGCAGTTCTACACCGGGCGCTCGCTGGACGTGATCACCCAGGTCCAGACGGTCGACGCGTTCGCGCTGCCCCTGGTGGGCGACTACCAGCGGTACACCGCGGCCAGCGCGATCGCCGAGACCGCCGACCGGCTCACCGCCGAAGAGGGTGAGCCGGCGATGCGGCTGTACCTGCTGGTGGTCGGGGCGCTGCGGGCGCTGGCCGACGGCCGGCGGGACGCCTCCCTGGTGCTGGACGCGTTCCTGCTGCGGGCGATGGTGTTCGCCGGCTGGGCGCCGGCGATCACCGAGTGCGCGCGGTGCGGCCTGCCCGGTCCGCACGCGGCGTTCAACGTGCAGGCCGGCGGTTCGCTGTGCGGCGACTGCCGGGCGCCCGGTTCGGTGCATCCCGCGCCCGAGGTGCTGGTGCTGCTGGAGTCGCTGCTGCACGGCGACTGGGACGTGGCGGAGGCTTCGGTACCGCCGATCCGCCGGGACGCGAGCGGAATCGTCGCAGCCCACCTGCAGTGGCACCTCGAGCGGCAGCTGAAGTCGCTGCCGCTCGTCGAGAGGCGTGCCAGGGAGCTCCAGGCGGGCAAGTAGGGTCGGAGGCCGCAACCCGAAGCAGTGGGAGGATCTGGTGCGGCTCAAGGCACGTGCGGCGCGGTCGGCGGCGGTGGAACTGCGGGCACCGGACCCGCACCCCTCCGGCGCGCGCCCGCCGGTGATCCCCGCCGAACTGGTGCCGAAGCACGTCGCCCTGGTGATGGACGGCAACGGCCGCTGGGCGAACCAGCGCGGCCTGCCGCGGATCGAGGGGCACAAGCGCGGTGAGGCGGTGATGATCGACGTCGCCAGCGGCGCGGTCGAGCTGGGTGTCAAGTGGCTGTCGGTGTACGCGTTCTCCACGGAGAACTGGAAGCGCAGCCCGGACGAGGTGCGGTTCCTGATGGGCTTCAACCGCGACACCATCCGGCGGCAGGTCGACTACCTGGGCTCGATCGGTGTGCGGATCCGGTGGGCCGGGCGGGCGCCGCGGCTGTGGCGCAGCGTGATCAAGGAGCTGCAGGCCGCGGAGGAGAAGACCCGGCACAACACGCTGCTGAACATGACGATGTGCGTGAACTACGGTGGCCGCGCGGAGATCGCCGACGCCGCCCGCCGCGTGGCGCAGCTGGCCGCCGAGGGCAAGATCAACCCGGACAAGGTGGACGAGCGGATGCTCGCGAAGTACCTGTACCAGCCGGACATGCCGGACGTGGACCTGTTCCTGCGCCCGTCCGGGGAGCTGCGCACCTCGAACTTCCTGCTCTGGCAGTCGGCCTACGCGGAGTTCGTCTTCCAGGACACGCTGTTCCCGGACTTCGACCGGCGTCAGCTGTGGGCGGCGTGCGAGGAGTACGCGCGCCGGGATCGCCGGTTCGGTGCCGCGGTGGACGCGGCGAAGGGGGCATCGTGAACACGGAGGCGGCCGACACGGCGGAGCTGCTGAACCGGGCGCGGTCGGCGCTGGAGACCTACCTCGAGGTCCACGTCGACGACGACGGTGCGCTCACGTTCTCGCACAACGGGGTGCCGTGCGTGGTGCAGTCGACGCAGCTCGCGGAGGGGCTGACGGTACTCAGCCTGACCTGCGTGGTGGGGTGGGACCTGCCCGACGACCCGGCCTTCGCGGCGAAGGCGGCCGAGCGGGCGGGGCAGGGCCTGTTCGGGACGCTCGGGGTGCAGCACGCGGAGCGCGGGCTGGACCTGACGCTGCGCTACGCGTTCCCGGCGCAGGGGCTGGAGATCCCCGCCCTGGGGACGCTGTTGATGCTCGTGGTGTCGACGGCGTCGCAACTGCGGTCGGAGCTGACGTAGGGCGCGGTGGTGCGGGTGGCGGATCCTGCGGCGGTGCCGGTTGGCCCCCCACCGCAGGCGGCGCGCCGCTGGTGAAACCGAACCGGGCTGCCCCGGCTTGCTGCGAGCGCGCGCGGGTTCGCCTCGGCCGCAGTGCCGCGGGCCGCGCACGAGATGGTCATCTCGTGCCGGAAAGTGCACGAGGGGTCCACTCGTGCACCCGTTCCGCGACTCCTGTCGGTCCTGCCTGGCAGTATCGGCCCGGTGAGCGAAGCACTGGACCGGACCGAGCCCGGGCGCACGCGGCGGCGTGGCCGGATCACCTCCCTCGAGGTGCTCTGCGCGCTGCTGATCGTCGCCGTGCTGGGGCAGGGCTGGCTGCGTGAGGTGCTCGGGGTGCCGGCTCTGCGCACCGGCTCCACGGTGTTCGTCGCGGTGTGCGTGCAGGCCCTGCCGTTCCTGGTGCTCGGCGTGCTGATCAGCGGCGCGATCGCGGCGTTCGTCCCGGCGCGAGCGCTGCGCCGCGTGATCCCGCGCAACCGGGTGGGCGCGGTGGGCGTCGCGGGGCTCGCCGGGGTCGCCCTGCCGGGCTGTGAATGCGCGTCGGTGCCGGTGGCGCGCCGGCTGATCGGGCAGGGGGTGGCGCCGGCCGCGGCGCTGACCTTCCTGCTGGCAGCCCCGGCGGTGAACCCGGTGGTGCTCGTCGCCACCGCGGTCGCGTTCCCGGGGCGGCCCGAGATGGTGCTCGCCCGGTTCCTCGGCTCCTTCGCCACCGCCGTGGTGATGGGCCTGCTCTGGGCGCGGTGGGGCAAGCTCGACTGGATCGTGCGGCGCGCGCTGGAGCGGCTGCCCGAGGGCGGTGACCGGTGGCGCACCTTCACCGAGACCGCACGCGCCGATCTGGTCGAGTCGGCCGGGTTCCTGGTGCTCGGCGCGCTCATCGCCGCCGCGATGAACATCCTCGTGCCGGCCGCCTGGTTCGAGGTCCTCGGTCACCAGATCGCGCTCGGTGTCGCGGTCATGGCCGTGCTGGCGGTGGTGCTCGCCCTGTGCAGCGAGGCCGATGCGTTCGTGGCTGCCTCCCTCACCGGCCTCCCGCTTCTGCCACGGCTCGTGTTCCTGGTGGTCGGCCCGGCCATCGACGTCAAGCTGTTCGCCCTCCAGGCCGGCACCTTCGGCCGGTCGTTCGCGCTGCGGTTCGCGCCGGTGACGTTCGTCGTCGCCGCGGCGTGCGCGGTGATCACCGGGATCCTCGTCCTCGGCGGTGCGGGATGAGCGCGCAGCAGCCGCGAGCCGGGCTGGCCGTGGCGTCGGCCGCACTGGGTGCCGTCGCGGTCGTGATGGCCGTGTCGACGTGGGTGACCTGGGCGTTCGTGCACCCGCGGGCCGGGGACGCGCTGCCGTCACCGGCCGCCGTGGTGCTGATGCTGGTGCTCGGCGCGCTGTGGGTGCTGATCCTGGTGATGGCGGTGCTGGCCGTGCTGTTCGGCGTCCTCGGCCGGCGCGCTGCGGTGGGACCGGCCCGGGCCGGAGCGGCGTTCGGCGCGGTCGCCGCGTTGCTCGCGCTGGCCGGGGCCGTCGCGTTCCTGGTCACCGCCACCGACTGGCTCGTCGTCGTCCCACGGCAACGGTAGGGGAGCCCGATGCGGCGCGAAACGCAGAACGTCCTGCTGGTGCTCCTGGGCGGGGCGCTGCTCAAGATCGGGATCAACGGCGACTACCTGCGCTACGTCAAGCCGGCGCAGCACCCGTGGGTGATCGCCGGGGGAGCGGTGATCCTGCTGCTCGGCGTGGTGGCGATCGTGCGGGACGTGCTGGCCGCGCGGCAGGCCCGGGCCGCTGTCCCGGCCGTGCACGGCCACCACCACGCGGCGCGCTCGGCGTGGCTGCTGGCCGTGCCCGTCCTCGCGGTGTTCCTCGTGGCCCCGCCCGCGCTCGGCTCCGACTCGGTGCTGCGCGCCCCGGCCGCACCCCGGGCCGCCACGCAGGACGCGGCCGCGTTCCCGCCGCTGCCGGGCGGGAGCGTGGTGCCGCTGACCCTGACCGAGTTCGTCACCCGCGCGGGCTGGGACGCGCGCGGCTCCCTCACCGGTCGCACCGTCGAGCTCACGGGGTTCGTCGTGCACGGCAGGGACGGGGTGCTGCTGGCACGGATGGTGATCCGCTGCTGCGCGGCCGACGCCGCGCCGGTGACCGTCCGCCTCACCGGCCCCGCGGCGGCCCGCTTCCGCGACGACAGCTGGCTCGTGGTCACCGGCCAGGTCGTCCCCGGCACGGCCGTCGCCGGGAACGGCTACACGCCGGACCTCACGGTCGACTCGCTGCGGCCGATCCCGGCGCCGCACGATCCGTACGAGTACTAGGTTCTGTTTCCTCGCGTGAGGGCGTCACCAGCACACCAACCGGGATCGCCGCGGAAGCCAGGACGGGTACCCGCTCGCCTTCGGCACGCACGCCGACAGGCACAAGCCCGGCGGTGGGTCGCCGCTCGGCCGCACGCCGGGCACGACGACAGCGTCAGGACACCCGGCTCTCCCGGCGCTGGGTGCACTCGGCGCAGGTGCCGACGATCTCCACCGTGTGGCGGATCTCGGAGAACCCGTTGCCGGTCGCCACCTTCTCGGCCCAGCGCTCCACCGCGGGGCCCTCGACCTCGACGGTGAACCCGCAGTGCCGGCACACGAGGTGGTGATGGTGGTGCGTCGAGCAGCGGCGGTAAACCGCCTCGCCGGACTCGGTGCGCAGCACGTCGATCTCGCCGGCCTCGGACAGCGATTGCAGCGTCCGGTACACGGTGGTCAGCCCGATGCCGTCGCCGCGCTTGCGCAGCTCGTCGTGCAGCTCCTGCGCGGACCGGAAGTCGTCGACCTCGGCCAGCAGGTCGACCACGGCCGCCCGCTGCTTGGTGGACCGGCGACCGGGTACCGGTGCGCGGCGGACCTCGCTACTCGTCATGAACCCTCCTGGACGTGGGCCACCGCGTCCATCACGATGTGCGCAAGATGATCGTCGACGAGCCGGTAGACCACTTCGCGGCCCCGGCGCTCACCCCGCACCACCCCGGCCGCCTTGAGCACCCGCAGGTGCTGGCTGATCAACGGCTGCGCGACGTCCAGCGCATCCACCAGTTCGTGCACGCACCGGTCGGCGTCGCGCAGCTGGAGCACGATCGCGATGCGCACCGGCGCCGACAAGGCCCGCAGCAGCTCACCGGCCTCGGACAGCGTCGTGGCCGGCTGCGGTGGCGTCCGCGGGTTCAGCTCGTCGGCGGCGTGCACCTGCTCGGCCTCGTCGGGCAGTCCGGGCAACGCGGCGTCCGGGCGAACCATCGGCATAGCCATCTCCAGCCTCGCGTCGGTCGGTGTCCCTCCATCCTAGTGTTCTTCCGGTAGTGGTTGCCGTTATCGCCTCGCCCGGACCGTGTCAAGCCCCGCGCCGGGCCTCGGCAGCACCGCCGGATACGCTTGTCAACAACTGTTAACCGTCCCCGCATCTGATGGAGAGCGTGGAGTGCCCGCCAACATTGAGACCGTCGTCAGCTTGTGCAAGCGTCGTGGCTTCGTCTTCCCGAGCGGGGAGATCTACGGCGGAACCCGGTCGGCGTGGGACTACGGACCGCTCGGCGTCGAGCTCAAGGAGAACATCAAGCGCCAGTGGTGGCGCACGATGGTGCAGAGCCGTGACGACGTCGTCGGCCTCGACTCCTCCGTGATCCTGCCGCGCCAGGTGTGGGTGGCCTCCGGCCACGTCAACGCTTTCAACGACCCGCTGGTCGAGTGCACTTCGTGCCACCGCCGCTTCCGGTCCGACCAGCTGGCCGAGGAGTACAGCGCGCGCACCGGCAAGGAGACCTCGGAGGACGACCTGTCCGACGTCCCCTGCCCGAACTGCGGCACACGGGGGCAGTACACGGCGCCGCGCGAGTTCAACATGATGCTCAAGACCCACCTCGGCCCGGTGGAGACCGAGGAAGGGCTGCACTACCTGCGCCCCGAGACCGCGCAGGGCATCTTCGTGAACTTCCTCAACGTGCTCACCACGTCGCGGAAGAAGCCGCCGTTCGGCATCGGCCAGATCGGCAAGTCGTTCCGCAACGAGATCACCCCGGGCAACTTCATCTTCCGCACCCGCGAGTTCGAGCAGATGGAGATGGAGTTCTTCGTCGAGCCGGGTGAGGACGAGCGCTGGCACCAGTACTGGATCGACCTGCGCACCGACTGGTACACCGACCTCGGCATCAACCGCGAGAACCTGCGGCACTACGAGCACCCGAAGGAGAAGCTGTCGCACTACTCGAAGCGCACCGTCGACATCGAGTACCGCTTCGGTTTCTCCGCCGGCCAGGAATGGGGTGAGCTCGAGGGCATCGCGAACCGCACCGACTTCGACCTCACCACGCACTCCAACCACTCCGGTGTGGACCTGGCGTACTTCGACCAGACCACGAAGCAGCGCTACCGGCCGTTCGTCATCGAGCCGGCGGCCGGTGTCGGCCGCCCGATGATGGCGTTCCTGCTGGACGCCTACCACGAGGACGAGGTGCCCAACGCCAAGGGCGGGGTCGACAAGCGGACCGTGCTCCGGCTCGACCCGCGGCTGGCGCCGTTCAAGGCCGCGGTGCTGCCGCTGTCCCGCAACGCCGACCTGACGCCGAAGGCGAAGGACCTGGCGGCCCAGCTGCGCCGCAACTGGAACGTCGACTTCGACGACGCCGGCTCGATCGGCAAGCGCTACCGCCGGCAGGAGGAGGTCGGCACCCCGTTCTGCGTCACGGTCGACTTCGACACCCTCGAGGACCAGGCCGTGACGGTGCGGGAGCGCGACAGCATGCAGCAGGAGCGCGTGGCGCTCGACAAGGTCGAGTCCTACCTCGCCGCCCGCCTGCCCGGCTGCTGACGGGACACCCGAGAACGCCCTGCTCACCGCGCGGTGAGCAGGGCGTTCTTGTAGAAGAACGTTGTCGGCTTCAGCGTGCCGCCCGGATCGGCGGCGTAACCCGGCACGGTTCCGGCCTCGGTCCAGCCCGCCGACCGGTACAGGCGTTCGGCCGGGCTGCCGGTTTCGGTGTCGAGCACCAGCAGCGTGATGCCCGCCGCGCGGGCCGCGTGTTCGGCTTCCGCGAGCAGCGCGCGCCCCAGTCCGTGCCCCCGCGCGTCCCGGTGGACCAGGAGTTTCGCCAGTTCGGCCCGGTGCGGTGCGTTGGGCAGCGGCGCGGGCCGGAGCTGGACGGTTCCGACCAGCCGGGCACCGTCCCAGGCCGCCCACACCAGCACCCGGCCTTCGGCCACGTCGCCGGCCAGTCCCGCCCACCAGGCGGCGGACTCGGCCGGGTCGAGCGGCGCCAGGAAGCCCACGGACGCACCGCCGTTCGTGCAGTCGGCGAGCACCTCGCCCAGGGCGGGCACGGCGGCCGCGAACCCGGCTGCGGACAGTCGCGTGATCACGGCATCACCAGGACCAGCAGGTACCGCGCCGCCGTCGGCCCCGGGCAGCGGAACCGCGTCGGTCCCCACAGCCGGAACCGCAGGCAGTCGCCCTGCCCGAGCAGGTGGGTTTCGCCGTCGGCCGTCACCTCGACGCTGCCCGCCAGCACCCACAGGTGCTGCTCGAGCCCGGGCACGGACGGTGCGTCGTAGTGGATGTCGGCGCCGGGCCGGAGCGTGCCCTCGACCACCTCCGCCCGGAACGCCGGGTGCGGTGGCGACACCGACCGCCGGGTGAAGCCGCTGTCGTCGTCCGTCCACACGGTCTGCTCCGGTGCGCGGACCAGCTGCGGCCCGTCCGCTTCGACCTCGGTCAGCAGCCGGGACATCGGTCGTTCGTAGACGGTGCACAGCTTGCCCAGCAGTGTCGCGGTGGGGCTGATTTCGCCCCGTTCCACCCGCGACAGCGTCGACCGGCTCACGCCGGCCCGGTCCGCGAGGTCGTCCAGCGACCACCCCCGGTCCGCCCGCAGTTGGGCGAGGCGGGCCGCCAGGCGATCCTCCATGGTTCTCATATCAGGGACACTATCTCATATGTGGGAAAATCGAACCCTGACACTTGTCATGGTCAGGTCGTGACGCTCGGCCTGTGGCCCCCTGCCCCCGCGGCGGCACGCTGAAGGCATGGCGGGAACAGAGACGATGACCCGGGCCGCGGTGCGGCTGACCGGGTTGCGCAAACACTACGGCGACGTGCGTGCTGTCGATGGCGTCGACCTCACGATCGCGCCCGGCGAGGTGGTCGCGCTGCTCGGCCCCAACGGCGCGGGCAAGTCCACGACGGTCGACATGATGCTGGGCCTGACCAGGCCCGATTCCGGCGAGGTATCGATCTTCGGTGCGACGCCGGCCGAGGCCGTGGCGCGGGGCGCGATCGGCGCGATGCTCCAGGGCGCGGCGCTCCTGGACGACGCGACCGTCGGGGAGATGGTCGGCATGGTCGCCTCGCTGCACCGCAACCCGATGCCGGTCACCGCGGCCCTGCGGCGCGCGGGCATCGAGGACCTGGCGAACCGGCGGGGCACCAAGCTCTCCGGCGGCCAGAAGCAGCGGGTGCGGTTCGCGATCGCCCTGGTGAGCGACCCGGACCTGCTGGTGCTTGACGAGCCCACGGCCGCGATGGACGTCAGCAGCCGCCGGGAGTTCTGGAAGTCGATGCACGCGTTCACCAACACCGGCCGCACCGTGCTGTTCGCGACGCACTACCTGGAGGAAGCCGAGGAGTTCGCCGACCGGGTCGTGCTGATGCGCGCCGGGCGGATCGCCGCGGACGGTTCCGTCGCCCAGGTCCGGGCGCTGGCCGGCGGCCGCACCCTGCGTGCCGCGGTCCCGGGAGCCACCGTCACGGCCGTCGTCGAGCTGCCCGGCGTCACCGAGTACGAGGTGCGCGGCGGCCGGGTCGCGGTGTCCAGTTCGGACTCCGACGCGACCCTGCGCGCGCTGCTGGCCCGGTTCCCGGACGCGCACGACATCGAAATCACCGCAATCAGGCTGGAAGGTGCCTTCCTGACCCTCACCGCCGACGAGGAGAACGATTGATGAGCCTGAAGTACGTGCTGCTGGAGATCCGCCGGGTGCTGCGCTCGCCGCGGTTCCTGATCTTCACCGTGGCCTTCCCGGTGCTGCTGTTCCTGCTGTACGTGGGGATTTTCGCCAAGGGGGACAACGGCGTGGTCGCCGCGCTCATGGTCAGCATGACCTCGTTCGGGGCGATGGCGTCGGCGCTGTTCGTCGGGGCGCGGGTGGCGATGGACCGGAAAGCCGGCTGGCAGCGCCAGCTGCGGCTGACCCCGCTCTCCGGCGCCGGTTACCTCACCGCGAAAGCCGCGACGGGACTGACGCTCGCGCTGGCACCGGTGGTCCTCGTGCCGCTGGTCGGCGCGGTCGCCGAGGGCGTGTCCCTCGACGCGGGGAGCTGGCTGCGAGTCACGCTGGGGGTGTGGCTCGCCGCCATCCCGTTCGCCCTGATCGGGTTGCTCATCGGGCAGGTCGCCACGGCCGACTCGGTGCAGCCGATGACCCAGCTGGTGATGCTGCCGATGGCCCTGCTGGGCGGCATCTTCATCCCCATCGACGCGATGCCGCACTGGCTGCTGCAGGTGTCGCACGTGCTGCCCAGCTACTGGATGGCGCAGGTCGGGCGTGGTGCGGTGACCGCCGACCTGAGCGCCGGCCTGGGACAGGACGTGCTGTGGCTCGCGGGGTGGACGGTCGCGGTCGGATTCGTGGTGATCCGCCGTTACCGTAAGGACTCCGCACGGGTGTGATGGGGAGCAGCACGGTGGCCGACGCCGACGACAGGGCGCACTGGTGGGACGAGCACGCGGCCGGACGGCCCCGTCCGACGTTCGTGCTGCGCTGGCCGTTCTTCGGGGCGGTCTTCTACCTCGTCACCGCGGTGCCGGTCGGCCGGCACCTGGACCCGCTGCTCGTGCTGCTGCTCGCCGCCTACGGCCTGTGCTACGTGACCTTCCCGTTCTTCCTGCTCTCGCACCGGCGGATGCGGGTCCGCCTGCCGTTCGCTCTGGTGATGCTGGTGCTCGGCTGGGCGGTACTGCTGCAGGGCACCAGCGTCTACATGCTCCTCTACGCCACGATCGCGATCGCGATGAGCCTGCCGCCCGGCTGGGTGCTGGTGCTCGACGGCATCGCGACGTCCGGGTGCGGCGTGCTCCTGCTCGTCCACAACGACGTGCACGGGAACGCCTCCGACATCGGCACGGTCGTAGGCATCACCACCGCGATGTTCTTCATGGGCCGGCTCGCGCAGACGGTGCGGCGGCTGCGCCGGGCGAACGAGGAGATCGCCGCCCTCGCGGTGAGCGCCGAACGCGAGCGGCTGGCGCGGGACCTGCACGACATCCTCGGCCACAGCCTCACCACCATCGCCGTCAAGGCCGGGCTGGCGCGACGCCTGATCGAGACCGCCGCGGACCCGGAACGGGCGATCGCCGAGATCCGTGAGGTGGAGGGCCTGGCGCGCAGCGCGCTGACCGACGTGCGGGCCACCGTGTCGGAGTACCGCGAGGTGTCGCTGTCGGCGGAGCTGGCGGGGGCGCGGGCGGCGCTGCGGGCCGCGGAGGTCGACGCGGACCTGCCGAGCGCGGTCGACAACGTGCGGCCGGAGCTGCAGAGCGCCTTCGGGTACGTGCTGCGGGAGGCGGTGACCAACGTGCTGCGGCATTCCGGGGCGAGCCGCGTCAAGGTGCGGCTGGGCCGCACCTGGATGGAGATCTCCGACAACGGCCGGGGGACGGAACCGGGCCGGGCGGGCAACGGGTTGCGCGGGCTGCGGGAGCGGCTGGCCGAGCTCGGCGGGACGTTGCAGGTCCGGGCGCGGCCCGGGGAGGGGTTCGGGTTGCGGGCCGAGGTGCCCGTGCGCGATCAGGTGGAGGCGCCGTGATCCGGGTGCTGCTGGCCGACGACCAGGCGATGGTGCGGGGCGCGCTGGCGACCGTGCTCGGACTGGAGCCGGACATCGAGGTGGTCGGCCAGGTCGGGGCAGGGGACGAGGTGGTGGCCGCGGCGACGCGGAGCGCGCCGGACGTCGCGCTGCTCGACGTGCAGATGCCGGGCAAGGACGGCCTGACCGCGGCGGCCGAGCTGCACGTGGCGCTGCCGTCGTGCCGGATCATCGTGTGCACGACCTTCGGCAGGCCCGGGTACCTGGCGCGGGCGATGGCGGCGGGCGCGGCCGGGTTCGTGGTGAAGGACTCGCCGCCGGAACAGCTGGTCGACGCCGTGCGACGGGTCCACAGCGGACTCCGGGTGGTGGATCCGGCGCTGGCCGCCGAGTCGCTGGTGACGGGGGCGAGCCCGCTCACGCCGCGCGAGCACGAGGTGCTGCGGGCGGCCAGCGACGGCGGCACGGTGTCCGATGTGGCGCGGCGGCTGCAACTGTCCGACGGGACCGTGCGCAACCACCTGTCGGCCGCGATCGGCAAGACGGGTGCCCGCACGCGTGCCGAGGCGATCCGGTTGGCGGAGGAGCGCGGCTGGCTGTGAAACCCATCTGGGAGGATGACCGGGATGGGTGATCGGGTGAGCTGGGTGCGCCGGGCCGTGCTGGGCACGGTGCTGGTGCTGGCGATGGTGGTGGGCGGGACGGCGTTCCGCGTGTGGCAGGTCGCGCGGGACGACGATCGCAGCCATGCCGACGCGATCGTGGTCCTCGGCGCGGCGCAGTACAACGGCAAGCCGTCGCCGATCTTCCAGGCACGGCTGCGGCACGCGATCCAGTTGTACGAGGCCGGGGTGGCCGACCGGATCGTCACCGCGGGGGGCAACCGGGCGGGCGACGCCTACACCGAGGCCTCGGCCGGGGCGAACTGGCTGGTCGAGAACGGGGTGCCGCGCACCGCAACGCTGGCGGTCGGCGAGGGGAGCGACACGCTCGGCAGCCTGCGTGCGGTGGCCACTGCCCTCACCTCACGGGGGTTGCGGACGGCGGTGCTGGTCAGCGACCCGTGGCACTCGCTGCGGGCGCGCACGATGGCCGACGACTCGGGCCTGAGCACCTGGACCTCGCCGACCCACAGCGGACCCATCGTGATGACCCGGCAGACCCAGTTCGCCTACATCTACCGCGAAACGGGCGCCCTGTTGTTCTACCGCCTGACCAAGACCCCGGCCGACGACATCGGGGGCACGGGGCTCCGCTGACCCTCCTCCGGCGCCTCTCGATCCAGGTGTGCGACGGCGCGACCGCTCCGCCTGCCGCATCCCGCACCCGCACGACCGGGCATCTCGTGCGATCCGGGCGTGCGGGCACCGAAACCGTCGGTTCCCGCCCGTAGAGTTGCGGGGTGTACAGCGAGCACGATCGACAACGGTGGCTCGGCGAGGCGCCGAAGCGGGCGGCGCTTCCCGGGTCGCGGCCGGACGGCCGGAGCGCCTTCGCGCGGGACCGCGCCCGCGTGCTGCACTCCGCCGCGCTGCGCCGGCTGGCGGGCAAGACCCAGGTGGTCGGGCCGGGGGAGGGCACCGAGATCAGCGGTGTGCCCCGCACGCGGTTGACGCATTCGCTGGAGGTCGCGCAGATCGGGCGCGGAATCGCCGAGGAGCTGGGGGCCGATCCGGACCTGGCGGACACGGCGGGGCTGGCGCACGACATCGGGCACCCGCCGTTCGGCCACAACGGTGAGCGGGCGCTCGACGAGGTGGGGCAGGCGTGCGGCGGGTTCGAGGCCAACGCGCAGACGTTGCGCATCCTGACCCGGCTCGAGCCCAAGGTCGAGCACGCGGGGTTGAACCTGACCCGCGCGTGCCTGGACGCGGCCACGAAGTACCCGTGGCCGCGGCGGGCCGGCACGGTGAAGTTCGGCGTGTACGACGACGACCGGGAGGTGTTCGACTGGATGCGGGCGGGTGCGCCGGAGGATCGCACCTGCCTGGAGGCGCAGATCATGGACTGGGCCGACGACGTGGCGTACTCGGTGCACGACGTCGAGGACGGCGTGCTGGCCGGCCGGTTGTCGCTGGCCGTGCTCGCCGATCCGGGGGAGCGCGCCGCGGTCGCGGAGCTGGCGGCCAAGCACTTCTCGCACCTGTCGGTGTCCGCGCTGGAGGGCGCCGCCCGTGACCTGCTCGACCTGCCGGTCGTCGCCGGTCTGGCGCGCGCTGGGTTCGACGCGACGCCGCGGGCGCAGATCGCGGTGAAACGGATGACGAGCGAGCTGGTCGGCCGGTTCGCCTCCGCGGCGGTCACCGGCACCCGCGCCGAGTACGGCGAGGGCCCGCTCACCCGCTACGACGCGGCCCTGGTGGTGCCGGACCGCGTGGCGGCCGAGGTCGCGCTGCTCAAGGCGCTGGCGCTGCGTTACGTGATGAGCGACCCACAGCGGCTGGCCGTGCTGGAGGGCCAGCGGGAGTTGCTGGCCGAGCTGGTCACGGTCCTGGCGGCCCGCGCACCGGACCCGCTGGAGGCCGCCTTCCACCCGGCGTGGCACGCCGCCCCCGACGACGCCGCGCGGTTGCGGGTGGTGATCGACCAGGTCGCCTCGCTCACGGATGCGCAGGCGCACGCGTGGCACCGCTGGCACACCGGCCGCCCCTGAACTGGCGGCCTCGGGGCGCCGCCCGGCCCGTTCGCGTGGTTACCCCGGCACGGGCCGCGCGTGCCTGGTGAGCTCCGGCGTGCCACGCGTGCCACGCGTGCCTCGGTGTGCGGTGCCGGCTGTGACGGGGACGGGAGGCCCGGGTTCGACGCCGGCGGCCGGTGCGGGGTGGTGATGGCGCGATGGTGCCGCTGATCCCGTGGTGGCTGCGCGGCCCTCGTGCCGGTGGCGCTCAGCGCACCACGCGTGCCTCGATGCGCCGTGCGAGCTGTGGACCGGCAAGGGCCTGCATGGTCGGCGATCCGGTTCAGGTGACCGACGTGGACGGTCCACAGCAGACGGTGCGGCGGGGTGCCGGCGGACCGGAACCGGCAGCACCGGCTGCCCGGTCACGTCCGTGGTTGCGGCGCGAGTGCTGCCCGCTGGTGCCACTTCCGCCCGCCCCCACCCGGTGGGGCCGGGCGGCGCTCCACGAAAAGCTCACCACCGGTCGGGTAGCGTCGGGGACGTGACCACGCCGGAACGTGAGCATCTGCGCTTCAGCCTCGCGGTGCACCGGGTCGTCGCCGGAGGCGGGGGCGACTCGGTCGTCTCGCCCTACTCGATCGCCAGCGCGCTGGGGCTGGCCACGCAGGCCGCCGGGGGACCGGCCGCCGACGAGCTGCTCCAGCTGCTCACCGGCGGCGACCCGGACATCGCCAAGCAGGCCGACCTGCTCCGCGCCGCCGCCGTCCTCCACAACCGCACGCGCCAGGAGGACCCGCTCCTCGCCGTCGCGAACACGCTCTGGGTCTGGGACCGGCTGCCCGTCCACGACGGCTTCCGCACCGACCTCGCCGGGTGGCCGGGGGCGGCCACCCGCACCGCACCGTTCGTCGCCGACCCCGACGCCGCCCGCCGCGCCATCAACGCCGACGTCGCCGAGACCACTCGCGGTCTCATCCCGGAGCTGCTGCCGCCGGGATCGGTCGACGCGGACACCGTCGCCAGCCTGGTCAACGCCCTCTACCTCAAGGTCGCCTGGCAGCACCCGTTCCGCGCCGCGACCACCCGCGACGAGCAGTTCCACAGCCCGGGCGGCCCTCGCCGGGTACGCATGATGCGCCAGTCCGAGCGCCTCGGCTACGCGCACCGGGACGGCTGGCAGGTCGTCGAGCTGCCCGGCGCCGGCGGCGTCACCGCGACCGTCCTGCTGCCCGACGGCGACCTCGCGGACCAGGAGCCCGGCCTGGGCACCGACCAGCTCACCACCCTGCTCGCCGCGCCCCGGCCGGTCCAGGTCGACCTGCGCCTGCCGAAGATCGACCTGAACCGCCCGTCGGACCTCACCGGAGCGCTTCGGCAGCTCGGTGTGCGCGCGCTCTTCGCGGCGGGTGCAGCCCCGCTGAGCCGTCTCACCGCGGACCCGCGCGCGCACGTCTCGGCCGTGCAGCACCAGTCCGTGCTCAGGCTCGACGAGCAGGGCCTGGAGGGCGCCGCGGCCACCGCGGTCATGATCCGCACCCTGTCGCTGGTGAAACCGGCCGACCCGGTCGAGGTGCGTGTGGACCGGCCTTTCCTGCTCCTCGTACGGCATGCCGCGACAGGTGTGTTCTACTTTTTCGCCCGCGTTGTCGAACCTTGAGGGTTGAGAAAGTGACCGCTTTGCTGGAGGCGCCCGAAAACGTGCCCGAGGCCGGAGGAGAACGTCGCCGGTTCACCCGCGCGGATGCGCTGGTGATCGGCTGCTACGTCGTCGCCGCGTTCGTGCTCTACGCGGGTTTGTGGACCAACCTGGGCCGCGGCGGCTACATGGCCAACAGCTTCCAGGACCAGAACATGTGGGAGTGGTTCTTCGCGGTCACCGCGCACGCGGTCTTCCACTGGGAGAACCCGCTCTTCAGCGACCTGCAGAACTACCCGGTCGGCGTCAACCTGATGGCCAACACGGCGATGTTCGGCCTCGGTATCCCGCTGTCGCCGGTCACCCAGCTGTTCGGCCCCACCGTCACCTGGGCGATCGCGCTCACCGGTGGCCTCGCCGGCACCGCGACCGCCTGGTACTGGGTGTTCTCCCGGCACCTGGTCGGTTCCCGCACGGCCGCCGCGATCGGTGGCGCCTTCTGCGGGTACGCGCCGGCGATGGTCTCGCACGGCAACGCGCACCCGAACTTCGTGGTGCTGTTCCTGATCCCGTTCATCGTGCTGCGGCTGATCCGGCTCGCGCAGGGCCGGCGGCCGGTGCGCGACGGCATCATCCTCGGTCTGATGCTCGCCTACCAGGTGTTCCTGGGCGAGGAACCGTTGCTGATCATGATGATGGCGTTCGTGCTGTTCGCCGCGGGTTACGCGGTGTCGCGGCCACGCGAGGCGCTGCGCATGGTCAAGCCGATGGCCGGGGGACTGGCCATCGCCGCGATCATCGCCGTCGCGATCACGATCTACCCGCTGTGGTGGCAGTTCTTCGGGTCGCAGAGCTACCGCACGATCGAGCACGGCCCGGTCGGCAACGACACCGCGGCCCTCACCCGGTTCGCGACGGAGTCGATCGCGGGCGCGCCGCAGGCCGCCGCGGACGTGTCGATGAACCGCACCGAGGAGAACGCGTTCTTCGGCTGGCCGCTCATCATCCTGATGGTGGTGCTGACCGTGTGGTTGTGGCGCAACGTCCTGGCGCGCGCCGCAGCGATCTCGATGTTCCTGATGGCGTGGCTGTCGCTGGGTGTCCAGATCATCGTCAACCACCGGGAGACCGGTATCCCGGGCCCGTGGAAGCTGCTGTTCGAGCAGCCGCTGTTCGACTCGCTGCTCGAGTCACGGCTGGCGATCGGCTGCATCCCGGCGATCGCCGCGCTGCTGGCGATCGCCACCGAGCGCGTCTTCCGGGCGGCCCCGAACTTCCGCGACCGGGACCTGCCGGTGCGGTTCCTGTGGCTGGGAGCCCTCGCCGCGGTGCTGATCCCGGTCGCGCCGACGCCGCTGAAGACCGAGCTCCGGCCGGACACGCCCGCGTTCTTCACCGACGGGGCGTGGCGGCAGTACGTCGGGTCCGGTTCGCTGGTCACGGTGCCGCTGCCCAGCGATGGTGACGCCAGGGCGCTGAACTGGCAGGTGCAGGCGGGGCTCGGTTTCCCGGTGCCCGGCGGGTACTTCGTCGGGCCGATCGGACCGGACGACCGGCGCGGCCGGTACGGCGCGGCGAACCGGCCGACCGCGGAGCTGCTGGCCCAGGTCCGGTCCAGCGGCGACGTCCCGGACGTGACGGGTGCGCAGCGCGCCCAGGCGATCGAGGACCTGAAGTACTGGAAGGCCGATGCGGTGGTGCTCGCGCCGATCGCCAACGGCAACGCGCTGCACCAGGCGGTGGACCAGCTCATCGGCGCCTCGGCCCGCTACGTCGACGGCGTCTGGGTCTGGGACGTCCGCGCCCTGCGTGGCTAGCGTGCCGTGTTCTTGAAAACCTCGGACACGGCCAGGTAGCTCTTGCCGCCGTGGCCGTCCGCGATCGCCCGTGCCGCGATCTCCCGCATCAGGCGCGGCTGGCCCGTGTGCACGCCCTGCTCCTGGGCGGTGCGGGTGATGTGGTCCAGTGCGTTCAGGTTCATCTCCAAGGTGCCGAGATCGCCTGGGTAGCACCCTGTCCAGGACGGGAGCCGCCTGGGCGAGCATCGGGCCCAGCGCCGTGGTCCAGCAGCGTTCCGGCGAGGGCGAGGCCCATGGGACCGAGGCCGACGACGGTGACGGGCGCCTGTCGCGCGCTTGCTGATTGGTCGTTCGTCATGCGAATAGACTGCCGGCGCGGCGTAGCCCGGCGCGGAGCTCATCGGCCTCGGCGGTCCGCGACCGGCGGGTGCGGCAGGTGTCCTGAGCCGACGTGTCACGTCTCGCCACACCGTCTCGTCCCCTCGGTAGGACCACGAAGGAGGACGCCATGCCCCGCATTCCCGCGGTGTCCGCGAAGGACGCCGGACCGCTCACCAAGCTCCTGTACCGCTACGCGAAGAGGCGGTTCGGCGCCGTGCCCGAGCCGTTCGCCGTCTCGGCGCACCAGCCGGCCCTGATGCGCGCGAGCGGGATCCACGAGCTGCTCGTCGAGCGGGCGGTCAAGCACCTGCCGGTGAGCGTGCGCGAGCTCGCCCAGTACCGGACGGCCGTGCGGCTGGGCTGCTCGTGGTGCGTCGACTTCGGCACCATGCTGCAGAAGCACGCGGGCCTGGACATCGAGCGCCTGAAGCACATCGACGACTACGCCACCTCCGACCTCTACACCCGCCCGGAACGCCTCGCCCTGGCCTACGCCGACGCGATGTCGGAGACCCCGGTCGCGGTCACCGACGAGCAGGTCGCCGAGCTCGAACGCGAGTTCGGCCGTGCGGGCCTGGTCGAGCTCACCTACCTGATCGCCCTGGAGAACCAGCGCGGCCGCACCAACAGCGCGCTCGGCATCACCGACCAGGGGTTCACGTCCGGGGAGGCGTGCCGGGTTCCGCTACCCGGGTGAGCTTGTCCGGGTTGGCCTGGTCGTAGATCGCGGCGATCCGCCCGTCCCGCACGGTGAACGTTTGCAGGCGCGCGTCCAGCCGCCGGTAGCCGTCGCCGCCGGGATCGGGCGGGGTGTACGCGCCCAGGTCGCCGTTGACCAGCACCGGACGGCCCGCGGTGAGCGCGCTGGGGCGGTAGAGCCGCAGCAGCCCGAAGAAGAAGCGGGCGACCTTGTCCGCGCCGGCGACGACCTGCACGGCGGTCTTGGCCTTGCCGCCGCTGTCGCCGATGAGCACCACCTCGGGGTGCAGCACCTCCGCCACCGCCCGCACGTCCCCGCTGGCGAGTGCCCGCATGAACCGGTCGAGCACCTCCTGCTGCTCGGCCAGGTCCGCCCGCGGTGGCGGCTGCGCGTCCTCCAGCGCGCGGCGCCCCCGGGAGGCGTGCTGACGCGCCGTCGCGGTGGTGACACCCAGGATGTCCGCGATCTCGTCGAACGGCACCGCGAAGGCGTCGTGCAGCACGAACGCCACCCGCTGCTCCGGGGTGAGCCGGTCCAGCACGACCATCGCCGCCATCCGCACCCCTTCGTCACGGACGGCGGCCTCCAGCGGGTCGTCCCCGGCCGGCGCGCCCAGCGGGGTGACGATCGGCTCGGGCAGCCACTGCCCGACGTACTTCTCGCGCCGCACCGCGGCCGACCGCAACCGGTCGAGGCAGATCCGCCCGACGACCGTCGTCAGCCAGGCGCCCAGGTCCACGATCCGGGTGCGCTTCGCCTCGTCCAGCGCGGACAGCCGCAGCCACGACTCCTGGACCGCGTCCTCGGCGTCGCTCACCGAGCCGGTCAGCCGGTAGGCCACGGCCGTCAGGTGGGGGCGCAGCGCCGCGAACTCCTCGGCCACCCCGTCGAGCGTGCTCACGGATCGAGTGTGCCGCACGAGGCGCGGCCCGTGGTCACTAGACTGGTCGTCGTGGCAGGCCGGATCCGGGACAGTGACATCGCGGAGGTTCGCCAGCGCAACCGGATCGACGAGGTCGTGGGCGACTACGTGGCCCTGCGCAACGCGGGCGGGGGAGCGCTCAAGGGGTTGTGCCCGTTCCACGACGAGAAGACCCCGTCGTTCAACGTCCGCCCCACGCACGGCACCTTCCACTGCTTCGGCTGCGGCGAGGGCGGCGACGTCATCAAGTTCCTGATGAAGATCGACCACCTCGGTTTCGTCGAGTCGGTCGAGCGGCTGGCCGACCGCGTCGGGTTCCGCCTCACCTACGAAGGTGGCGGGGGCAGCGTCCAGCGTGACCGCGGCACCCGCACCCGCATGGTCGAGGCGCACAAGGCGGCCGCCGAGTTCTACGCCGAGCAGCTGCGCACCCCGGAAGCGCAGAAGGCCCGCGAGTTCCTCGCCGAGCGTGGCTTCGACGAGACCGCCGCCCGCACGTTCAGCTGCGGCTACGCCCCGGCCGGCTGGGACAAGCTGACGAAGTACCTGCTCAACCGCGGCTTCGAGCTCACCGAGCTGCTCAAGGCCCAGCTGGTCAAGGAGGGCCGTCAGGGCCCCATCGACCGGTTCCACCGGCGGCTGGTGTGGCCGATCCGCGACCTCGGCGGCGACGTCGTCGGGTTCGGCGCGCGGCGGCTGTTCGACGACGACCCGATCCAGGCCAAGTACCTCAACACCAGCGAGAGCCCGATCTACAAGAAGTCCCAGGTGCTGTTCGGGCTCGACCTGGCCAAGCGGGAGATCGCCAAGCGGCATCAGGTGGTCGTCGTCGAGGGCTACACGGACGTGATGGCCATGCACGCCTCCGGGGTTCCCACGGCGGTCGCGTCCTGCGGCACGGCGTTCGGCGAGGAGCACATGAAGGTGCTGCGCCGGCTGCTGATGGACGACGACGCGTTCCGCGGCGAGATCATCTTCACGTTCGACGGCGACGAGGCGGGCCAGAAGGCGGCCCTGAAGGCGTTCGAGGGGGAGCAGACCTTCGCCGGGCAGACCTACATCGCGGTCGCCCCGGACGACATGGACCCGTGCGACCTGCGGCTGGCCAAGGGCGAGGCGTCGGTGCGGGACCTGGTGGCCCGCCGGACGCCGCTGTTCGAGTTCGCGATCCGCAGCATCCTCAAGGAGTACGACCTGGACTCCGTCGACGGTCAGGTCGCCGCGTTGCAGCGCACCGTGCCGCTGGTCGCGCAGATCAAGGACCGCGCGAAGCGGGACGGCTACGCCACCAAGCTGTCCTGGTGGGTGGGCTGGCAGGACGAAGCCATGGTGGTGCGCCGGGTGCGGGAGAGCGCGGGCGGGGCGGTGCGCGGCAACGGGCGCAGGCCCGCGCAGCGGGTCAACGGCACCGCGGTGGCGGACGTGCCGCGGCCGGATCCGCACGACCCGCGGCTGATGGCGCAGCGCGAGGTGCTCAAGGCGGCGCTGCAGGAACCGGCGTATGCGGGCCCGGAGTACGACGCGCTGCCCGAGGAGGCGTTCACCCATCCGGCGTATGTGGCCGTGCACCGGGCGGTGCTCAAGGCGGGGGGCACGAGCAGCGGGCTGGCCGGCCCGGGACTGATCGACGCCGCGAGCCCGTACACGCCGGAGGGCCCGGTGCGGTCGCTGCTGTCGGAGCTGGCGGTGGAACCGTTGCGCGCCAAGGGCGAGGCCGATGGGCGCTACATCGGCAGCATGATCGCGGCGGTGCAGGAGAACCTGGTGGGACGGCAGATCGCGGAGATCAAGTCACGGCTGCAGCGGCTGTCGCCGATCGAGGCCGCGGACGACTACCGGGCCCTGTTCGGGGACCTCGTCGCGCTGGAGGAGTACCGCAAGGCGCTCAAGGTCCAGGCGATCGGCGGGATGGACTAGCGCGTGCGGTGGCTGCGGCGGCTCATCGGCGACCCGCTGCCGGAGGACTTCCCCGGCCGGCTGGTGGAGTCGGAGAACGCGATCGGTTCGGCGCCGGTGCGCGGCGGCGGGTATCTCGTGGTCACCGAGCTGGGGTTGTGGGTCCCGGACGGGGCGGGCGCGCGGCGGATCGGCTGGCACCTGATCAGCAAGGCGATCTGGGGCGACGGGACGCTGGCGGTCACCGAAGCCGACGAGACCGGCACCGCCGGGCCGGCCGTGGTGCTGCGCGACCGGGTGGCGGTGCGGTTCGAGCTGCCTCGGCCGGGCAAGGTGCCGTGGCTGGTCCGGCAGCGCGTGGACGGGTCGATCCGGGCACGGCACCGCGCTGAGCTGGCCAGCGGCGGGGTGTGGTTCGTCCAGCGGAAGCTGCCCGGGCGGGACGGCGTGGTGCTGCAGGCGCGGCCGGATCCCGGGGTGGATCTCGAGGTGGTCGCCGCGATCGCGCGGGAGGCCGTGGAGAAGCTGGCGCCACCCCCGGCATAGCAGTACGATCGTACTGTGTGGGATCCGGCGAAGTACCTCGACTACGCGGACCTGCGGGGACGCCCGTTCTACGACCTGATCGGGCGGATCGACGCCGCCGCGCCGCGCCGCGTGGTCGATCTGGGCTGCGGGCCCGGCAACCTCACCGTGTCGCTGGCGAAGCGGTGGCCGGACGCGGTGTTGGAGGCGCTGGACAGCTCGCCCGAGATGGTGGCGCAGGCTCGCGCGGCGGGGATCGACGCCCGGGTGGCGGACGTGCGTGAGTGGATGCCGGCGCCGGACACCGATGTCGTGGTGACGAACGCGGTGCTGCAGTGGGTGTCGGAGCACCGCGCTCTGCTGCGCCGGTGGGTGGCGGCGCTGCCGTCCGGCGCTTGGTTCGCGATGCAGGTGCCGGGCAACATGGGGTCGCCGTCGCACGTGCTGACCCGTGAGCTGGCTTCCCGTCCGGAGTGGCCGGCGTTGCACGGGGTGCTGCGCGGCGAGGATGCGGTCTCCTCGCCCGCCGAGTACGCGAACCTGCTCGCCGACGCGGGGTGCGCGGTGGATGTCTGGGAGACGACCTACCTCCAGCGGCTGAGCGGGCCGGACGCGGTGCTGGAGTGGATCACCGGGACGGCGTTGCGCCCGGTGCGGGCCGTGCTGGACGACGACGAGTGGCAGCGGTTCCGGGCGCAGCTGGCGCCGCTGCTGACCGAGGCGTACCCGCCGCGTGCGGACGGGACGACGTGGTTCCCGTTCCGGCGGGTGTTCGCGGTGGCGCGGGTGTGAGCCTCTACCCTCTGCGGGTGGCCTCCTACGACGATCTTGACCTGTTCGAGCACCTGGACCCGTCGGCGCTGCCGGAGCGGCAGCAGCGCATCCTCGTCGCGATCCGCGATTGGGTGAACCGTTACGGGTACGCGCCGAACACGCGGGAGATCGGGGAGGCGGTGGGGCTGCGGTCCTCGTCGTCGGTGTCGAAGCACCTGGCGGCCTTGGAGGACAAGGGTTTCCTGCGCCGCAGCGCGACGATGTCCCGCCCGATCGACGTGCGGGCCTTCCTGGCGTCGCCCGGTCGTTCCACGCCGGGAGATTCGGTGCCGGTGCCCGTGGTGGGCGACATCGCGGCCGGCACGCCGATCTCGGCGATCGAGCACCAGGACGACACCCTGACCCTGCCGCGCGAGCTGACCGGCCGCGGCACGGTCTTCGGCCTGCGAGTGCGCGGCGACTCGATGATCGACGCCGCGATCTGTGACGGCGACATCGTGGTGGTGCGCCAGCAGTCGGAGGCCCACTCGGGACAGATCGTCGCCGCGATGATCGACGACGAGGCCACCGTGAAGGTCTACCGGCGCCGCAACGGGCACGTCTACCTCGAACCCCGCAACCCGGCCTACGAGGTCATCGACGGGGACCGGGCCGTGATCCTGGGTGCCGTGGTGTCGGTGCTGCGCAGCGTGTGAGCTCTGCCGGTCGACGGCGCCGGTCACTCCTTCGCCGTGCTGGCGACCGAACCGCATTTGACCCTGCGTGGACGGGAATCCCGTTTCCGCCGCCCGGCCGCCAACCGGACGTTCCCAGGGTTCTCGATCCCGTCGATGCGCAGCGCGAGTGTCCAGCTCGTCCAGGCGGCCCTTTGGGTTGTGTTCGCCGAGTGAAAGTGGCGGGTTTCTGGCGGGTCGGGCCCGCCGAGTTCCTGGAATGACAAAACCCCAGGTCGCTGACCTGGGGTGGAAGCTCCCCCGGTTGGACTCGAACCAACAACCCTTCGGTTAACAGCTACATGGTGGCTGCTGGCGACCTGGGCTTTCGCTGCTTCGGCTCGTCCTCGTCCTTCGGATTTCCCCACCGCCCCTGTTGATGTCACAATTGGATGTCAGCCACGGCGGGCCGCGCGGGCGCAACAACGCTGTTCAACGGGCTGCTGACTGGCCGCTCGTCACCTTTCCGCGATCCAAAGCCGTCTACAGCCGGGCCGGGTGCCGTCAACCCTTGTAACCGATCACGCCGCACAGCCGAACTACGAGACGTGACTGTGCGTGCACGAGCCGACCACCGGAGGCGTGATCGGCGCGAAGCGGGGTTGACGGCACCCGGCCCGGCTTTGACCATCCGGCGATCGCGGAAAGGTGGCGCCTACCGTCAGCCGCCTGTCTCGGGTGCTCCGTGTCTTTCTCGTGCGCCTTCCCCCGCCCTGCGCGCGCCGGCCGACGGCGTTGAGCGCGGCCGTGCAGAGCGGAGCGGGACAGCTCGGCCGCGCGCCAGTTCGGCCCGCGCGCCCGCCCGGCAGGGCGGCTTGAAGACGTACAGAAACTTCTCAACTACAGGAAACCTACGCGGAGGTGAGTGAGGGTGCTGAGGCGCCGCCCGATTGCCGTCTTGCCGTTGAACATCGATCACCGTAAGTTCTATTGCCATGTCGCCCGATAGCTCGCACGGTGCAGCAGGCAACGCGCTCGGCTACTTTCATCAGTGCATGTGGGCGCTAGTCGAGTTGGCGAAGCGAGCGAGTGATGATCCGGCGTGTCAGCTTAGGCTGGAAGCGCTGGACGATATCGAGTTCGGGATCGACGGCACTCCTTCCGAGTTGCTGCAAACGAAACATCAGGTACAACCTGCATCCGACCTCACAGCCTACAACGCGGACGTGTGGCGAAGTCTGAATGTCTGGATGGACATGAGGAGAAGCTGGGAAGGTAGTAGTCCGATCCTCCGGCTAGTCACCACAGCAACTGCGCCGGTGGGCAGCCCGCTTGCGTGCCTTCGCTCAGATTCGGGACGAGACGTACAGGCTGCACTACAGGCTCTCGTTACGGCTGCAGAGGAATCCAAGAGCAAGAAAACAGCTGACTGGCGTAAAAAATTTCTCGACCTCCAAGTACATGACCGTTTGAGTCTAGTCGAATGCATTGTAGTAGAAGACGGTTCAACAATTGCGCGTGAGATCGACGCACCACTGCTTAGTATTCTTCGATACGCTATCGCACGAGGCAATGAGGACAGCTTTCTGCAGCAGATTAAGGGGTGGTGGGCGGGTATCGCGGTCCGCCTACTGGACGGTTCCCTGCCAGCGATAACGGGCCACGATCTGCAAAGCTACGTGGAAGACCTTGTGGATCAATTCAGATCGGATACGCTTCCAGTTTCTTTAGCGATTCAAAACTCTCCCTTCGTTGAAGAGGATTCGCGGGCATTCCACGACCGCGAATTCGTGCAGCAACTCTTCTGGATAGCCCTCGATAACAGAAGACTCTGGAAAGCGATACGTGACTATCACAGATCGTATGCCCAGCGCTCTGAGTGGCTGAGGAATAATTTGGTTGCCGAAGTGGAGTTGGATCGGTTCGCCTGTGCTCTGCACGATGAATGGGAGCAAATTTTTGACGAGAAGGTCGAGCAAGTAGCAAGGGGAGAAATTGAGGAGAAGCATGCTGGCCGGGAGGTTCTTTCTCTCTTAGCGCGCGACGCACGCGCACGCCTGCGCGACCGCTTCGATCAGCCATGGTTTACAAGAGGAATGATCCACGCTATCGCTGACGGATATGCTGGTTACAGGATCGGATGGCACCCTGATTTTCAGTTGAAACTCGAGAGTCTTCTTGTTGATGTCAGTGTCTGAAGCCCATTCTCCCGAAGCTCTGGCTCTGTTCAATCCTGCGATTACATCCGTAGCGCTAACCTTTGCCGTCGAGTCCTATTCTGAGGAGAACTCTGAAGGTTTTCCGTTTTATTGTTCATTCCTCGTGATGCCTCTGACGTTGAATCCGCAGCTGCGTGCTTCGGTCACTCAAAGTAGACGCAAGACGCTAGCCTCCTGGTGTGTATCAAATCCAACGCTGCATGCGCAGTTTCCCCAGATTGCTAGGATTCTTGTACCTACAACCAGACATGCTGTCCGTCATAGCCTGAGGTGTGAGCTTTTAGAGATGCGAAACGGGATTCTCTATGTCCGCCGACGGCCCAAGAGAGTGCGTCGGAGTCACTCTCAAGAACTTCGGGCGGTTGTGGCGGGAGCGCGCACCTGTGGCAAATGGTTTGCAGCAACTGACGTCACCACGGCATTTTCACTCCTAGGGGTTAGACCTTAACGATGCAGATACTGGCAGTTTCTGTTTACAGTCATGAGGGGAAAAGACGCGATCTTCGCCTGATGCCGGGACGTCTAAACATCCTGACAGGACGTTCGAAAACTGGTAAATCGGCCGTCCTCGACCTTGTTGAGTTTTGCCTTGGTCGTGACGAAGTTACGCTCCCTCTGGGAATTATTTCGGAGGCGGTGAGTTGGTATGCCACGCTTGTGCAGATCGGCTCTGCTCGTTTGCTTTTAGCTCGTCCCAATCCTGAGACCGCCACAACAAGTCGCGCCATGATGTTGATTGGGGACAGTAGGCTGGATCTACCGGATTACTCTGCATTGAGAGTCAACGCAGACACCACTGTGCTCCGCGAACAACTGAGCGAGCGACTTGGAATTGAATCGTTCCGAGTAGAGCAAAGAACTTCCCTAAGAAGCAGCTTCGACGTTTCGGTTCGTCAGGCACTTTTCTACAGTTTCCAGAAGCAGACAGAGATCGCGAGTCAACAGTTCTTGTTCCATAGGCAAGGCGAAGAGGGAATCGCGGCAACCATCCGAGAAACCCTTCCGTATTTTCTTGGCGCTATCGATCCAGAACGCGTGGTACTGCGTCAGCAATTTTTGCAGGCGCGCCGAATTCTTCGTCGAACTAGGAGAGAATTAGAAGACGCTCGCGCTTTGATGGATGAGCAGGATTCAAGACACGTCGCTTTGATTCGAGATGCGGCAGACCTCGGTCTGATACCTGCCAACTACTCCCAGGGCCCCCTTGAGAATGTCCGGGGTTTACTAGAACTTGCATTGAATTCGCCTCAGTCTCAAGTTGACAATCGTCAAGGTGAAAGACTTCCTGGAGTTGATGGAAGTGTTAGTAGGCGGCGAGCATTGCTCGACGAGCGTCGTCGTCTACGCGCGGAGTATCGCGATCTGTCTGATAGTATCGACCTTCTGCGAGGTCTTCGCTCGGAGCAAGAAGATTTCGACGATGAGTTGCGGTACCAATCCGACCGCTTACAGGCATTGGAACTCATGCCTAGAACGAAATCCGAGGGAGCACATCGGGAAGATATTTGTCCGCTGTGTCTACAAGAGATCGAGAATCCGGACCCGAGCATAGATCTCCTCAATTCCTTGCGTGAGGAGATCGGTCGTAGTTTAGCAACCTCGGGTAATATTCGTCCGCGACGGGAGGCTGAGCTTAGAAGCCTCTATGAACGTCGTGATCAATTACGCGACGAGATTCGTGTGAACTTGGCGCAGTTAAACGCATTAGTTTCCGCTGGTAATGCAGCTTCTGACGCTGATGATATTTCGGTGAGGCGAGCGTTTCTGCAAGGACGAATCGCACAGGAGCTAGATAGGGGGATTTTTGGCGACGATCGAATTGCGACGCTAACTCAAGCTGAGGAGGCTGCCCGACTGCGAGTGGAATCGCTTCAAGCGTTGATCGATGACGATAGTGTCGATGCGCGTATGGACGAGATCTTGCGTCAGATTGGGGCGGACCTGACGAACTATTCCCGATACCTGCAACTGGAGAACTCGGAACATTACATTCGTCTTGATCCTGATCGTCTCACCGTCTCGGCCGTAACTCCGGGTGGTGTTCGCCCTCTTACGCGCGTAGGCAGCGCCGAAAACTGGATCGGATATCATCTGGCGGTCCATCTTGCGCTTCATAAATGGTTCGTATCTAATGGTAGGCCGGTTCCGCGCTTCGTCATGTTTGACCAACCTACTCAGGCGTTCTTTCCCGAGGAGGTTGCCGATGCAGCGGAAATCGAGGACGCCGACTGGCAAGCTGTACGACGTCAGTTCAAGTTGATGAACGATGTGGTTAATGAGCTTGAAGGTGAATTACAGGTGATTGTGTGCGACCATGCAAATCTGACAGACGACTGGTTTCAGAACGCCGTCGTGGATAACTGGCGACGAGGTGTCGCCTTGATTCCGGTCGATTGGATCGCCGCGGAATGAATCGATGAGAAGCGGCGCTTCGGTCGCGATATCCTACAAATCTAGGTCCAATTGTGATAGTAAATCTGTGAACTTGACATTGAGTGCCGCTGAGATATGACGCAATTCGACCACGTCGAGCCGCCTCTCGCCGGTTTCGTACTTGCTGACGAACGACTGTGGGACACCCAGCCGCTCTGCTACCTGTACCTGCGTGAGGCCAGCCTCCTGGCGTAGCTCGCGCAGGAGGCGGCAGAGTTGCTGGTACTCGGCCGAGTAGATCGACTTCTCCACCTGTCAAGGCGACCGGAGAGCCGACGGATATCCCAAAATCGGATATCCTGGCGGTCGTGCCCTGTCGCGACGAGCGGCGCCGTCGTGCGGCGGGGTGCGGAACCGGTATTGCCGACAGGCAGGAGGGAGCATGAGCGGTGACCTCGACGGCAGCCATGCCGTCGACGAACGCATCGTCTTTGATCCGGACAGCAATCCGGACAAGTACATCTACGAGCAGCTGGCCGATCACCTGGCCAGGCTCATTGCCGCGGGCAAGCTTGCCCCCAACACCCCGTTGCCGGCCGAGCGTCGGCTGGCCGCCGAGTACGGCGTCTCGCTGGGCACGGCCCGACATGCGACCAGCATCCTCCGCGAATTGGGCCTGGTCGTGACCGTCCGCTCTAAGGGCACCTTCGTTCGCGGGCCTCGTGCGTCCGCTGAATCTTGACGTTACGGTGGGCGGATGTCGCTGATCTCGTGGGCATACGACCTCTCCGAGGCGAAGCTGCGTGACGCGCTGCCTCGACGATGGGCCCACGTCCAGGGCGTAGCCCGGCAGGCGCGCACCCTCGCGCCGGTCGCCGGATCGGACGCCGAACTCCTCGAAGCCGCGGCCATCCTTCACGACATCGGGTATGCCCCCGATCTGGTCGACACCGGCTTCCATCCCATCGACGGCGCTACCTACCTCGCCAAGGTCGATGCCCCCGAACGGCTCGTGCACCTCGTCGCACACCACTCCTACGCCGTCTATGAAGCCGAACTGCGGGGGCTGACCGACGAGCTGGCCGACTTCCACGATGAGCGCGGCTCGATCCGCGACGCGCTCTGGTACTGCGACCTCACCACCTCGCCGGACGGCGAGACCGTCGACGCCGAAGATCGCATCGCGGAGATCAAGCGGCGCTACGGCCATGACCACCTCGTGACTCGGTTCATTACCGGTGCCACTCCTGAACTGCTGGCAGCCGTCGAGCGCACGAAGGGCCGTCTCTCCGCCGTCTCGGCGGCTAACCCAAATGGACGTCCGCGGGGTTCTTGACCGCGTGGTCGATGCGCAGCCGCATGGACGGGTGAATGTCCAGCTCGTCCAGGCGCTCCGGCGCGACCCAATACACCTGCCGTGACTCCGAGCTGGGCCGCAACGAACCCGCCAACGGCCGAGCATGGAAGCAGATCGAGAACTCCTGCCGGACCTCGCCATCGTCGTAGGCGATCACGTGCTTAGGGTCGGAGTAGATGCCACTGATCCCGGTGACCTCGACCGTCAGCCCGGTTTCCTCCTCGACCTCGCGCCGCACCGCGTCCACCACCGACTCGCCGAGGTCCTGGGCCCCGCCGGGGAGCGCCCACAGGCCGTTGTCGGTGCGCTCGATCATCAGGATTTCGCCAGCCTCGTTGCGCACGATCGCGGCGACCGCGGTCACGATGCTGTTGGCGGCCGGGGCGTCGGGGTCGTCGTAGTAGTCCTTCTTCGGCACGAGCCTCAGTCCTCCCACTTGTGCGGTTGAGCGTGCTCCCACACGGCGGTGAAGCTGTCCGCGTAGGTGGTGAACAGGTCGCCCGCCGACAACCGCCGCAGGTGCAGCGCGGGGGCGTGGGCGGCCATCTTGCCGTAGACGTGCGGGTTGACGATCATCTCGTCGTCGAACCGGAAGATGCTGTTGTAGAGCACCGTTCCGTGGGTGCGGATCTCGATCCCGGACACGCCGTCGAGCTTGCGGAAGTAGGCCAGCGCGTGGTCGATCTTCGCCGAGATCGTGTGCGGTCCGATGCCCTCGTCGGTGCTGCGCTGGATCACAGCCGGGGCGTCCCGGTCGCCGAACAGCAGCCGGATTCGCGCCCCTGCCTTGGCCTTGCTTCGCAGCAGCTCCAGCAGGCCGGGTTTCTCGGTCATGAACATGCCGACGTAGACCAGCATGTCCACGTACGTCGTGGCTTGCGCCAGCAGCTTGTCCCACAGGTCGGCCGGCACCGAGTTGCGGTGGGCGTAGACCTTCACGATTTCGGAGTTGCTGACCTCGCTGGCCTTGACCTCGGACAGCGCGTCCGGCCACAGGTAGCTCTCGCTCTCCTGCAAGATTGCGGCGATCTTGTGTCGCGACTTCGCGTAGGGCGTGCGGCCCTTGGTGATCCAGCGCTCGACCGTCTTCGGGTCCACTGCGATACGCTCGGCGAGCTCGTCCGGGGTGAGGCCCCGCGACAGCAGGGCGTCACGCAAACGCTCATTGGCCATCGACCCTCCCCCCAAGTACGCCTAGGGACGTCTTCACGCTACCAGAGACGTCCCTAGATGTCCTTCCGTGAGGTGAAGCCGTCCCCGTCCTCGGCGGCATCGTCAGGGACGCACCGAAGAGCGCTATGGAGCGGTGCGGAACTGATCACCCTTGGAGGACAGGTTATGCGTCTGGTCATCGACACTTCGCAGGTGACGTTCACGGTGGGCCGGGAGGCTCAGCCGAAGACTGATCAGAACGGGATTCAGCGGGTCGAGCGCAGCACGAATGTTCCGATGTGGACTGTGCAGCTGGTTGCCATGGACCGCTCGGGTGCGGAGGTGATCAGTGTGACTGTCGCGGCCGCGCAGGCCCCCAAGGTCACCACTGGCACCGTCGTGACGCCCGTTGAGCTGCAGGCGATTCCGTGGGCACAGAACGGCCGCAACGGCGTGGCTTTCCGTGCGATCGACATCAAGGCTGTCTCCGGTTCGAAGACGTCGGCGAACTCCGCTTCCTGACCGTGACGAACGTCTGAAGTGCTCACCCGGCACAACAGCCGGAATCTGGCTGAGCGGAACACCGCCGGCCGCTAGTCATTCCCTCGAAGAGAAGCACGGGACCGGCCTGGTTCTTGGCGGTTCCTGTCCGGACCCGTGCCTCTTTCGTCTCCACCTTGGAGGAGTCGTGGCGAAGTCTATCCGCCGGGCGCGTGGCGCGCGCCGCATCGATGTCATGGAGTTCTGGCACGCCCCGAAGCGGCACTGGTTCGTGGTCGGCCTGGGCGTGCTGCTGCGCTGGCGCGCGGAGATCTTTCTGACCGCCGTGTTCCTCGTGAGCATGGCGTGGCTGTACCACCAGGTCGGCGAGGGTTACGCCTGGCTGATCTTCACCGGGACCGTGGTCGTTGTGGTGCTGGTGCCGCAGACCCGCTGGTTCGTGTCCTCCCGGTTCTGGTGCCTGGTCGACCGGCATCGGCTGCGGACCTGCCTGCGGCAGGCGCGCGCTCGGACGATGAACCTGGACGGCGCGCTGCCGTTCATGCTGTGGGCGCGGCCGACGAAGACCGGGGAGCGCATCTGGCTGTGGAGCCGCGCGGGCTCCTCCGCCGGGGACCTGGAAGCGGTCCTCGAGTACATCGCGCCTGCCTGCTACGCCCGTGACGCGCGGGTGCACCGGGTGCGCAAGCTGTCCACTCTGTTCGCGGTCGAGGTCATCCGTCGTGACCCGCTGGACCGCTCGACGCCGATCGACTCGCCCCTGGCGAAGGTGGCGTCTCTTGTTCGCAAGACCCGTGGTGAGGGGACCGAGCCCATCGCGGCCGCCACGGTCACGTCGCTGCCGGTGCAGGACAAGCCCGCGCCGCGGCCGGCTGCGGTGGTCGCTGACGACCTGTCCGACTACATCGACTGAGGGCTGGTCATGCGGAAGAACACGATTCCGGTGGCTGGGCTTTCGATCTATGACCCTGTCCACCTCGGTATCTACGAAGACGGCTACGGCGTCGACATCGAGCTGATCTGGCGCAACATTCTGCTCGCTGGTGAGCCCGGTGCCGGAAAGTCGGTCGGGCTGAACAACATCGTTGCTCATGGGGCACTGTGCCCGGACCTGTCGTTGTGGCTGTTCGACGGCAAGCAGGTCGAGTTGGGCCTGTGGCGCGAGGTGGCCGACCTGTTCGTCGGCCCCGATATCGAACGCGCTCTGACCGCGCTGGAGCGGTTGCAGGCGGAGATGGACCGCCGGTATGTCGAGCTGGACCGGGTGCGGCGGCGCAAGATCGATCGTCACGACCCGTTCGACGTGATCATGCTTGTGATCGATGAACTGGCCCTGTTCTCGGCCACGATGGGCACCAAGGACCAGCAAGAACAGTTCGTCCGCCTGCTGCGCGACCTCGTGGCCCGGGGCCGGGCTGCCGGGATCATCGTCGTCGCTGCCACTCAACGGCCCTCGGCCGACATCATCCCCACTTCGCTGCGGGACCTGTTCGGGTATCGCATGGCTTATCGCTGCACTACTGATTCCAGCTCGGACATCATTCTCGGCCGGGGCTGGGCCGCGCAGGGATTCGACGCCTCCAACATCGCGCCGGAGGAACGCGGCGTCGCCCTGCTGCTCGCCGAAGGTGGCACCCCACGGCGGATGAAGACCGCCTATCTCACCGACGAGCACATCCATTCCCTCGTCGAATACGCGCGCCAACTCCGCACTCGCAAGACCGCTTAATCCCATTCGCAATTCGACTCGCAGGAGAGGACTGCCCTCATGCTGACCGCAACCAAACCCATGGCCCTCACCCCCGAGCAGCTATGGGTCTTCGTCACCGGCGACAACAACGCCGTCGACGTCGCCCGCCTGGCCCACGCCCCCGAAATCGGCGGCTTCGTCGCCTTGCCGATTTCCGCGTTCGACCCTTACGCGCTGCTGCCCGCCTACTCGCCAACCGGCGAACTCCTGGAGGGCTGGCGCTGGGCCACCACCCGGGACGTGGAGACCTACGCGCATCTGTTCGCCTGACCCGGAGCACCCTTGACCGTCTCGACCATGACCCTCAGCCCCACCACCAAGACCGTGGTGGGGCTGGGAGCCGTCGCCGAGCCGGACATCCTCCGCCGCGCGACCAGCCCCGACTACCGCTGGTGGCTCGCCCACGTCATGCCCGCGGCCCCCTGCTCCCGACCAGTACGCCTCCGAGTCGAAGCCGACTGGGGCGGCGGTGAGGTCGAACGGGTCACCGACGACATGCCCGACGGCCTGCTCTACGTCGCCTGCAAGAACCGCCGCGCCTCGGTCTGTCCCGCCTGCGCCGAGACCTACCGGGCCGACACCTACCAACTCGTGAAGGCCGGGCTCGTCGGCGGCAAGGGCGTGCCGGAGAGCGTCACCGAGCACCCGTGTTTCTTCGTCACGCTCACCGCGCCGGCCTTCGGGGCCGTGCACACTCGCGTGGTCAGCAACGGGCAGGTCAAGCCCTGTCGACCCCGGCGGTACGCCCCGCTCTGCCCGCATGGTCGCTCGACTGAGTGCCGGGTCCGGCATGGCGAGGACGACTCGTGCGTGGGGGAGCCGATCTGCCGGGACTGCTACGACTACGAAGCCCAGGCGGTCTGGAACTTCCACGCCGGGGAGTTGTGGCGGCGCACCACGATCACCCTGAGCCGCTACCTCAAAACCGCCGCCAAGGACCGGGGCGTCAAGGTCCGGCTCTCCTACGTCAAAGTGGCCGAGTACCAGCGGCGCGGCGTTGTGCACTTCCACGCCCTGATCAGGCTCGACGGGCTCAACCCGGCTGATCCGGATACCATCGTGACGCCGGACCCGAGTATCACGCCGGAGCTGCTGAGCAGCCTCATCGACACCGCTGCGACCGTCACGCGCTTCACCACGGCACCCCACCCCCGGCAACGCACTGGCTGGACTTTGACCTGGGGCAAGCAGCGCGACATTCGCCCCGTCCACCTCAACGTGAGCGACCAGGACGACCGCGGGGCGCTGACGACTACGGCAGTGGCGGCCTACCTCGCCAAATACGCCACCAAAGCCACTGAAGAGGCCGGGCACGTCTCCCGACGCCTGACACAGCTCGACGCGAACATGCACGCGGACCGCGACAACCACCAATCACGGCAGCTCGTCGCCTGCTGGCGACTCGGACAGCGGCCCTTCTACTACACCAGCACACAACAACGCACCGACTGGGCTGAAGGCTGGGGCAAGCTCCAGAAGTGGGCGCACATGCTCGGCTTCGGCGGGCACTTCTCCACCAAGAGCCGCCGTTACTCCACCACCCTCACAGCGCTGAGGGCTGTCCGTAAGGCATTCCAGCGCGGCGAACACCCCGAAGAAGCACTACCGGTCGATGCGGATGAAGACGGCGAACAGTCGGCGGTCACTCTCAACTGGATCTTCGATGGCGTCGGGTGGTTGACCATCGGCGACGCCGCCTTGGCGAACACGGCCGCGGCCAAGGCGCGGGAGCGCAAACATGTTGCGCGAGAAGAGATCGAAAGCCACTGAAGGGAGAAGCAATGGAACCGATCCTGCTCCGCGTCGACGAAGCCGCGCACCTGCTCGGCATCGGCCGGACGCGGGTCTACGACTTGATCCGGTTAGGACAGTTGCGGTCCGTCAAGGTGTTCGGCTCGCGCCGGATTCCCCGGGACGCGATCGAGGAGTACGTCCGATCCTTGACGGCACAGGCGGCGTGATGGCGAAGCGCGCGGCGAACGGGATGGGCACCATCGTGCAGCGCAAGGACGGGCGCTACCAGGCGGCGGTCTACGTGCTCACGGTGCACGGAACCCGGCAGCGGAAGTACGTCTACGGCAAGACCTGGGAGGAGGTGAACAACAAGCGCATCGAGCTGCTCGACAACAACCGCAAGGGCGTGCCGTCGATCTCCTCGTCCATGAAGCTGGGGGACTACCTCGACTACTGGCTGGACGAAATCGTGCGGGTCGAGCGTGGGGCGTCGACCTACTCGGGGTACGAGGTCGTCGTCCGGCGGTACCTCAAGCCGCTGCTCGGGTCGCGGAAGCTGAACGCTCTGACGCCGGCCGATGTCCGGAAGATGCTCGCGAAGCTCCGGAAGATGGAGACGATCCACGGCCGGACGCTGTCTGCGCGCTACGTGCAGAACGTGTTCGAGGTGTTGCGGAGTGCGCTTAACAACGCCGTGCGGGAAGAGCTGATCGGACGCAACGTGACCACCCTGGTCAAGGCGCCGTCGCGGGATCACTTCGAGGTCGAGCCCGTGTCGGCGGCCGACGCGCGGCGGTTCATCCGGCACGCCTCGGAGCACTGGTTGCAGGCGCTGTGGCTCGTGCTGATCACCACCGGACTCCGGAAAGGCGAAGTTCTGGGGCTGGCCTGGTCGGACATCAACCTGACGACGGGGGAGTTCCACGTCCGGCGGACGGTCCAGCGGGTGCGCGGCCAGTTGATGTTCGGGGAGCCCAAGACCAAGAAGTCCCGGCGCGTGCTCTACCTGCCGCCCGTCTGCCTCGCGGCCCTCAAGACGCACCGCCGGGACACCGCCGAGCGGCTGACCGAGCCCCTCAACCCGGCACCGGGGCAGCCGGACGACCTCGTGTTCATCACCCGAACGGGGAGGGTGGTCGAGCCGCGGAACGTCAACACCATGCTCGACCGGGTGCTACGGAGAGCGAGCATCGATCGCAGCCGAGTGCATGACCTAAGACACACTGGCGCGACGCTTCTCCTCGAAGACGGGGCCACCATCCGCGAGGTGATGGAGCAGCTGGGCCACGCCTCGATCACGACCACAGCCAACATCTACGGTCACGTGCTGGACCAGGCGAAGCGGCAGATGGCCGAGCGGATGAACCAGCTGGCCTCGGGGAACTGATGTCACCCCTGGATGCAACACAGGCCCCGGATGATCTCCGAGGCCCTGTTTGTGCAGCTCCCCCGGTTGGACTCGAACCAACAACCCTTCGGTTAACAGCCGAATGCTCTGCCAATTGAGCTACAGGGGAATGCTCTGCCGCGCCCGGATCGCTCCGGGCTGACGGGACAGAACTTTAGCTCATCGGCGATCGCGCTCTGCAAGCACCCCCCGGCACCGGTCCGGGGATTGGGGGACAATGGTGATCGAGGCGGAGACACCAGGAGGCGCGCATGAAGACTTTCCTGCTCGGCGCGGGCGTCGGGTACGTGCTCGGCGCTCGGGCCGGTCGTGCGCGGTACGAGCAGATCGTGCGGACCTACCGCGCGGTCGCCGACCACCCGGCCGTCCAGGGCGCGGCCGGGTTCGTCCGCGCCAAGGTCGGCGAGAAGGTGGGCGGACGTCTGCCGTTCACGCGCTCGCACAGCGGGCCGGACGGGTACCGGGCCCGCGAACCGAAGGTGACCCAGGCGTAGCGGACCCGGAAGGCGCCGGCGGGGATCGCTCACCGCGCCCGCCGGCGCTGCGCGACCTCCTCGATCGCGGCCACGGCGGCCCGCGGATCGGTGGCGTAGAACTTGATCACCCGGGCCTCGCCGGTGCGGCCGAGCGGGCGGGTGACGGTGACGGGGTGCCGCAGTTCGAGGACGACGTTCGTCTGCCAGGACTGCGCCACGGTGAACGTGCCGTCCTGGAGAGTGAGTGCCCGCTTCCCGGAGTGGTCCTCGCTGCGGGCGCGGACCGCGGCGATGGCCGTCACCGGGACCGGTACGTCGAGGTGCGCGCCGTGCCGCACGCGCACCTCGCGCGGGGACGCGGAGTGCGGGTACACCGTCGCCGAGCACAGCAGGCCGACCACCAGTAGCAGCGAGTACACCTCGAGGACGGCGAGCACGACGTGCACCGCCGGACCGAACCTCACCAGCGCGAACAGCAGCCCCTCGACCACCGTCACCACCGCGAACACGACCAGGAACGACCGCTGCGCGGCCGAGTACGGCAGCGCGACGGCGTCGTCGTCGAGCGCTTTCCGGCCGCGCAGTGCGAGTCCGATCGCGGCGAAGGTGCGGCGCTCGTTCCGCAAGTAGTGCCGCGCCCCCATGGCTTCCCCCCAGATCGCCGGGCTCGCCGTCAGGTTACCGGTCCTCCCTGTCGCCCACCACGAGCCGCGGCGCCCGTTCGACGAAGGTGACCGTTTCCGCGGATCACCGGCTACCGGCTGATCGCGGATCCCGGCCGGCTTGCCCGGCTGGAGCTGGCCCTCGCCGGGTGAGTCAGCGGCATCCGCCGAACGTTGTGGTCCGAACGGAGTCACTTCTTCCTGCACGCGGCGTTCCAGTGGCCAGTTCGCGACAAACATCTTCCTACCGTGCGCAGAAGTGGTTAGTTTCCCCAGAGCATCAATCGCCCGCTGCTGGGAGGGCAGAGATCAATGCTGATCCGATCCCGAATCACGCTGCCGGCCGGCCTTAGGGCAGGCGGGAAGTGACCGCCACGCTCGACCAACCCCTCAGAGCGCCCGATCTCGCGGCCGAGGAACTCGCGGTGCTCGCCCTGCTCGCCGACGGCCTGCCGATCGACGCGGTCGCCCGGCGGCTCAACCTGTCCAACCGCACGGTGCAGCGCCGGATCCGGCGGATCTGCGACCGGCTGGCCGTGCACGCCCCGATCCAGGCCGTGGTCTGGGCCGCGCGGCGCAGGCTCATCTGATCCGAGCGGGAGAACCCCCGCGAGCCCAGGAAACACCGAACTCCAGGCGAGGGATGGTATGCGGCACAGACGTGAACCGAACCGATCCAGAACTTCGAGACTCCGGCGGGTACTGGCCCAGTTGTGCGGACTGGTCCTGCTGACCGCCGTGCCCGTGGCGCCCGCGCTCGCGGCTCCGGCACCCGGGCCCGCACCGCAACCGGCCGCGCAGACTCCGGAACCGGTGCGGGTCCTGGTCTTCCACGGCCCGTCCGACCGGCAGGCCGACCCGGTGAACACGGCCGCCGCGGCGATCCAGGACCTCGGCCGCACCGGCGGGTTCCAGGCCGACGTGTCGGCGGATCCCGCCGCGTTCACCCCCGCCAACCTGGCCCGCTACCGGGGTGTGGTGTTCCTGTCCGCCGACTCGGTGACGCTCAGCGCCGCGCAGGAGGACGCGCTCAAGGCGTTCGTCGCCGCGGGCAACGGGTTCGTCGGCGTCCACGACGCGGCCCGCGCACAGTCCACATCGGACTGGTTCACGGGGCTGATCGGCACCCGGCCGGCCGCCGGCCCGGACACCGTCCAGCAGGCCGTGGTCGATGTCACCGACCGGCAGCATCCCGCCAACGCCGGGCTGCCGCTGAACTGGACCCGCTCCGACCAGTGGCTGAACTGGAGCCCGAACCCGCTCGGCCAGGTGCACACCATCGCGCAGGTGGAGGAGTGGAAGTACCAGGCGGGACAGGGTGCCAACGGCGCCTTCCACCCGGTGTCGTGGTGCCGGGACTACTCCGGCGGACGCTCCTTCTACACCGGCATGGGCCGCACCACCGAGAGCTACACCACCGACCAGCTCTTCCGCGGCCACCTGCTGGGTGCGATCCGGTGGACCACCGGCATGGTGCGCGGCGACTGCAAGGCCACGATCGCCTCGAACTACACCGTGGAACGGCTCACCGGGAAGAACCAGCCCGGCCAGCTGGACCAGATCGGCGAGCCGCACGGCTTGACCATCGCCCCCGACGGCACGGTGTTCTACATCGGCAAGGCCGCCTGCCCGTCCGGCCCGGTCGTGGACTGGGCCGACCCGAACGTGGGGCTGGGCTGCGGCACGATCCACCAGTGGGATCCGAGGACCAAGCAGGTCAAGCTCCTCACCACGCTCGCGGTGATGGGCAACCGCGGCAGTGGTGACGAGCTGGTCAAGAACGAGGAGGGCCTGGTCGGGATCACCCTCGACCCGGACTTCGCCCGCACCGGCTGGATCTACGTCTACTGGATGCCGCACGACTCGATCGACCGGGAGAAGCGGATCGGCCAGCGCACGGTGTCCCGGTTCACCTACGACGCCGCGCGGCAGACCATCGACCAGTCCACCCGCAAGGACCTGCTGCACTGGAACGCCCAGATCCACAGCTGCTGCCACGCCGGTGGCGGCATGGCGTTCGACCGGGCCGGGAACCTCTACGTCGGCGTCGGCGACAACAACTCCTCCGGCGGTTCCGGCGGCTACTCCGGCAACAACTGGACGGCCGAGTACCAGGGCACCTCGTTCCAGGACGCGCGCCGCACGTCGGGCAACACCAACGACCTCAACGGCAAGATCCTGCGCATCCACCCGGAGTCGGACGGCACCTACACGATCCCGCCGGGCAACTTGTTCACCGGAGCCGAGCAGGGCGGCGGCAAGACCCGGCCGGAGATCTACGTGATGGGCGTGCGCAACATCGCCCGGCTGGCCATCGACAAGCAGCACGACTGGCTGACCGCGGGCTGGGTCGGCCCGGACGCCGGCGCCCCCAACCCCGACCTGGGGCCCGCGAAGTACGAGACGGCCACGGTCATCACGTCGGCGGGCAACCAGGGCTGGCCCTACTGCATGGGCAACCGGCAGCCCTACCGGGACCGGAGCGACACCGACGCGAGCGTCCTCACCGGCTGGTACGACTGCACCGGCCTGAAGAACACCTCGCCACGCAACACCGGCCTGGTGGACATCCCGCCGGCCCGGGACAACGCCATCTGGTACTCGCCGCAGGGCGGTGGCCCGGTCTACCCGGCGCGCGCCGACGGCAGCGGCGTGCCGACCTACGTCCAGTCCGACGCGACCTACACCGAGCCCTACCTCAAGGGCGGCGGCCAGGCCGTGATGTCCGGCCCGACCTTCCACCGCGCCGAGGCGAACACCGGCAGTGGTGTCGCGTGGCCGGCGTACTGGGAGGACAAGTGGTTCATCGGTGACGAGTCCAACGGCAACAACCGGATCGCGGTGACACTGGACCCGGCCCGGGTGCCCGCGCAGGGCGCACCGGCGTTCGCCGAGGACCTGCGGCAGATCATCAAGGGCGGCGGTGGTGACACCGGCCTGCAGAGCTGGATGGACGCCAAGTTCGGCCCGGACGGCGCGCTGTACCTGCTGGACTACGCCGGCGGGTTCTTCAGCCTCGACCCCAACCAGAAGCTGCTGCGCATCACCTACCACGGCGGGGCGGCCACCCCGGCGCCGGACGCGGCGACGGTGGGGGCCACCACGCAGGCCGGCCCGATGACCATGGCGTTCACCGGCACCCGGGCGGGCGGTGTCGCGTGGCGGTGGGACTTCGGTGACGGCGCCACGTCCACCGAGGCCAACCCGAAGCACACCTACCTGCGTGGCGGCACCTACTACGCCACGCTGGAGGTCACCTACGCCGACGGTGCGAAGGCCACCGGGCACCTGCCGGTGACCGTGAGCTGCCCGGCCCCGGACGCCCGCCAGCGGGTGTGGATCCTGGACGGCGAGACCGCGGTGCCCAACCGCAACCTCGGACTCGGCTGCACCATCAACGACCTGCTCGACGACGAGCGGCCCTGGCCGGGTCACGACGCGTTCACCGCGTACGTGTCCGGGCTGGCCACGCAGCTGCGCGGCGTGAACCTGTTGTCGGACAAGGAGGTCAACCAGCTGAACCGGGCGGCGGCGTCGTCGGCGGTGGGCAAGGCCGGCGCGACGGGCTACGAGTGGATCTTCGACGGCACCTCCACGGCGGGCTGGAGCCAGGCGCCGGCCGGCCGGTTCGACCTGCAATCCGACGGCACCCTGCACAGCGCCGGCGGCATGGGAATGCTGTGGTACTCGGGCAAGTCGTTCGCCGACTTCTCGGTGCGGCTCCAGTTCCGGGATGTCGCACCGGCCGGTGACCGCGCGAACAGCGGGGTGTTCACCCGGTTCCCCGATCCGCGCACGCCGCTGGAGCAGCGTCCGCCGGGCAGTTGCGGCACGGTCGGCTCCGCGCGGACCTCGCAGGCGTGGGTCGCGATCTACTGTGGACAGGAAATCCAGATCAACGACAACCCGGCGGGCGACGCGCAGAAGACCGGCTCGGTCTACAACTTCTCCCAGCTGGGCCTGGACCGGGCGATGCCGACGCCGAAGGGTGTGTGGAACGACTACGAGGTGCGGGTGACCGGCCAGCACTACACCATCATCCGCAACGGCGTGGTGATCAACGAGTTCGACAACACGCCCGGCAAGCAGTCCTCGCGCGCCGGTGACCCGCCGACGGACCTGCGGCAGTTCTTCAGCGGGTTCATCGGGTTGCAGAACCACAGCGACCGCGACGTGATCGAGTTCCGCAACATCCGGGTGCGGCAGCTGTAGCGACACCCGCTTTCCGGTGGCGCCGCCGTGGTGGCGCCACCGGATCCCACCCTGCGAGGAGAAGGAAAACCATGCGTGTCTTCCCACGCCGCCTGCTCGTGACCGGGATCGCGGGACTGTGCCTGCTCACCGGTGCCACGGCGACAACGGCGGCCACCGCGATCGCCGGTCCGGCGCCCGTCACGGCCGGCGACGTCACCCCCGCCGCCGAGCAGGTCCTCACCTGGACCGCGAACGACAGCATGACCGCCTACGCCTCGGCACCGGCGAGTGCCGTGGCGGGCGCGGCGACCATCGTGTTCGAAAACAGCACCGCCACCGGCAACACGACCGGCATGACCCACACGCTGACGTTCGACACGTCGACTCCCGGCTACAACCACGACGTCGCCGTCAACATCACCGCGAGCCCGCTGGACGCCGAACACGGGCTGCACCAGGTGCCGGTCACCCTGACTCCGGGAAAGTACCGCTACTACTGCGCGATGCCCGGGCACACGATGAGCGGCGAGCTGGTCGTCACCACCGGTGGCGGCCAGCAGGACACCACACCGCCCGAGGTGACCGCGACCGTCGCGGGCAGGACCGACGGCGACGGCAACTACGTCGGCAGCGCCACCGTCACCCTGACCGCGACCGACGACCGTTCCGGCGTCGCCACCGTCGAGTACACACTCGACGACGACACCTACCGCCCCTACACCGCGCCGGTCACCATCACCACCCCCGGCGCGCACACCGTGCACTACCGGGCCACGGACGAGGCGGGCAACGCGAGCGAGCCGAAGACCGTGGTGATCAATGTCGTGCAGCCCGCGGAGGACACCACGCCGCCCCAGGTGACCGCGAGCGTCGCGGGTCAGCGCAACGACGCCGGGAACTACGCCGGCAGTGCCACGGTGACCCTCATCGCCACCGACACCGGATCCGGTGTGGCGGCGGTAGAGTACACTGTGGACGGTGGCGCGTACCTCACCTACCGCCAGCCGATCGTCCTGCAGGCCGGCACGCACACGCTGATCTACCGGGCCGCCGACAAGGCGGGCAACACCAGTGAGCCGAAGACGCTGACGGTCCGGGTGGACCCGCTCGGCGACGTGGTCGCGCCCTTCGTCACCGCCCGGCTGGACGGCGAGCAGAACACCGAGGGCGGCTACCTCGGCACGGCCACCCTCGTGCTGACGGCCACCGACACCGAATCGGGCATCGCGTCGGTCGAGTACGACCTCGACGGCGCCGGATACGTCCGCTACGGCCAGCCGGTGACCATCACCGCGGTCGGCCCGCACACGGTGCACTACCGGGCGACCGACCGGGCCGGCAACACCAGCGCGGCGCAGACGGCCTCGTTCACGATCGCCGCCGCCGGCGACGTGACCCCGCCGGTCGTCACCGCGCAGTTGTCCGGTGCGCAGAACTGGTCGTGGGACTACCTCGGTCCGGTGACAGTCACCCTGATGGCGACCGACGAGGCGTCCGGAGTGGCACGCGTCCAGTACTCTGTGGACGGTTCCGTGTTCACCCGCTACCACAAACCGTTCGTCATCGACCACCTCGGCACCCACACCGTCCGCTACCGGGCCACCGACCTGGCCGGCAACACCAGCGCGACCGGCACCGTCACCTTCACCGTCGTGTCCTCCACCGGTCCGTCCCGGCAGGAGCAGCAGCCGGCCGACCGGCGCATGGCGTGACTTCCTCCGGCGAAAGGATTCTTCATGTTTCCCAAGTCCCGCGGTTTGTCCCGCCGCGCCGTGCTCGGCAGCGCGGCCGCCGGGCTGGCCGTGTCCGTGTCCGTGCCCGGGGTGGCGACCGCCGCGCCGGCCCGCCCGCAGGGTGAGACCCGGCGCCTGACGGTGTACGCCGAGAAGATCTCCGACCAGCTGTACGGGTACGGGCTGGCGCCGGGCGCGGCGACCGTGCCCGGTCCGGTGCTGGAGATGTGGGAGGGCGACACCCTCGAGATCGATCTGGTCAACACCACCGACCGGGTGCTGTCGCTGCACCCGCACGGCGTCGACTACGACGTCCACTCCGACGGCACCCTGATGAACGACTCCGCGGTGATGCCCGGCCAGACCCGCCACTACACCTGGCGCAGCCACACCTCCTACCGGCGGGCGGACGGGTCGTGGGCCGAGGGCAGCGCCGGGTACTGGCACTACCACGACCACGCGATGGGCACCGAGCACGGCACCGAGGGCATCCTCAAAGGACTCTACGGTGCGCTGGTGGTGCGGCGGCGGGGTGATCTGCTGCCCAGGCGCCAGTTCGTCGTGGTGTTCAACGACATGATGATCAACAACCGCTCCCGCGACGCCGTGCCGACGTTCGAGGCGAACCTCGGCGAACGGGTCGAGTGGATCGCGATCGGGCACGGCAGCAACTTCCACACCTTCCACCTGCACGGGCACCGCTGGCTGGACAACCGGACCGGCACGCGGCTCTCCGAGTACGACAACAGCCCGCTGATCGACATCAAGGACCTCAACCCCGGTGTGTCGTTCGGGTTCCAGGTGATCGCCGGGGAGGGCGTCGGACCGGGCATGTGGATGTACCACTGCCACGTCCAGAACCACTCGGACATGGGCATGGCCGGCATGTTCCTGGTCCGCAACGCCGACGGCACCATGCCGGACGGCGTGCACGAGCACTGAGCGGGAGGAGGAGCGAGATGTGTGGTGGAACGCCCGTCGTCGTGGACCGGCGGCGGTTCCTGCGCGGGGTGGCGGCGACGGCGGCCGGGGTCGCGGCGGCCGGGATCGGGGCCGGGTCCGCGGCCGCCGCCGGTGGAGGTCGCATCCCGAACACCAAGATCGGGCTGCAGATGTACTCGGTGCGGGACGCGTTCATGGCCCAGCCGGAGGCGGTGCTGCGGGCGCTGGCGCGGGCCGGGTACCGCAACCTGGAGTTCGCCGGTTTCCCCGGCGGCACCGACCCCGCGCACGCGCGGCAGATCCGGCCCCTGCTGGACTCCTACGGGCTGCGCGCGGTGTCCAGCCACCACGGGTATGCCGAGTTCACCGACCCGGAGCGGCTGGACCAGCTGATCGAGATGGGGCGGATCCTCGGCCAGCGCTACCTCGTGTGCCCGGGCGGCGTGCCGGACACCGCCGAGGGGTTCGCCGCGGCCGGTCCGGCGTTCAACCGGGCGGGGGAGAAGATCCGGCGCGCGGGGATGAAGCTGGGGTACCACAACCACACCGGCGAGTTCCTCGGGCGCGGTCCGGACGGCCGCACGTTCTACCAGATCCTGCTCGACGGTTCCGATCCGTCGCTGCTGTACCTGGAGCTGGACATGGGCTGGTCGTCCGCGGCGGGCCTGAGCGCGCAGGACAACGTCGAGCTGATGCGGGCGAACCGGGACCGGATGCTGCTGGCCCACGTGAAGGACCTGGACGCGCACGGCAACCTCGCCGACCTCGGCACCGGCGTGATCGACTACCGCACGATCCTCGGTGCGGCGACGCGGCTGGGCGTGCGGGAGTTCATCATCGAAAACGACGACCAGAGCAACCCGCTGACCGATTCCCGGGCCGGCCGGATGCACGACTACCTGGCGGCGCTCCGGCTGGGGTGAGGGACGGGTCCGGCCCGGCGGGCACGCCGGGCCGGACCTCCACGTGGCTTCGCGCCCGTCACCCCTGTCCGAGCCGGTCCGCCAGCCGGGCCACGCCGCCACGGATCATCCGCCCGTAGTCGTCGTCGGCGAGGGTGTCCAGCACGGCCTGCGCCGCGGCCAGGTGCTCGCGTGCGCGGGGCAGATCGCCCAGCCTGCGGTACACGTCACCGAGGTTGAGGTGCAGCGACGGGAAGAACCCGCGCACCTCCGCCGGCTCCGCGGCCCGGGCCGCCTCCAGTGCGCGCAGATCCCACGCCAGCTCGTCCCGCGCGCAGTCCTGCCGGTCGGCGAGCCAGTGTGCCGCCGCGCACCGGTCCACCGGGGAACCCGTCTCCCACACCCGCGCCAGGATCCGCCGCGCCTCCGCCGGGTCCGCCTGCAACGCCCGGGTCAGTTCTTCTCGGCTCATGACGCCAGCCTGGGACCTCGACCTGCTCGAAGGTCAACCCCGTTCCGTCCTTGACCGGCCGTGGCCCGGCGATCACGATTCCGGTGTGGGAGAGGAGCCGGAGGTGATCGAGCTGCCACGCCGTGACCTGCTCCTGCTGCGCCTGCTGGCCGAGGGGCTGTCGCCCGACGAGGTGGCCTGCCGGATGGGGTTGTCCGGGCGCACGGTGCGGCGCCGCGTGCGGGGGATCTGCGACCGCCTCGGCGTGGCGACCCCCATCCAGGCCGTGGTGTGGGCCGTCCGGCAGGAGATGATCTAGCCCGGCCGGGCCGAGTCCCGCGCGGCGGCGCGCCATACCGCCTCCCGGATTGTCCACAGTAGACCGGGTGGAGCCGGTTGCGTCGGTCGGAGCCCGCCATCCACCGGCACCCAGCCGGGCAGGCCCGCCGGTGTCCGGGCGGGGCTGATCCCACGCCGGGACCGGCGCGCAGCGCGCCGTCCGGCACAATCGGGGTATGACCGAGGCCACCACCGGCAGCACGCGAGCCCAGATCACGCGGGCCGCGCTGCTCGACGCCGCCCGCGAGGTGTTCGTCGCCTCCGGTTACGAGGACGCCAAGCTGGTCGACATCGCCGAGCGGGCGGGCGCGAGCATCGGCAGCCTCTACCACCACTTCACCGCCAAGGCGGACCTGTGGATCACGCTGTACGACGAGTACACGCGGCGGCAGCAGCACCGGTCGGCGCGGGCGTTCCGGACCGCGCTGGCGGCAGGGGAGGAGGACGCGCTGCGGCTGTTCATCGCGGGCACCCGGGCCTACCTCGACGGGTGCTGGGAGGAACGGCAACTGGCGCGGGTCTTCCTGTCCGGCAGCGGGCCCGCCGGGTTCGGGCTGCTCACCCGGCAGCGGTTCCGGGAATGGCTGCACGCGAACTCGACGCTGGTCAACGGCCACACCCGGCCGCTGAGCGACATGCTGGTGCTGAGCCTGACGGCGATGGCCACCGAAGCCGGGCGTGAGGTGGCGGCGGCGCCGTCGAAGGCGAAGGCCCGCGCGATGATCGACGAGGTGCTGGAACTGATGGGGCGCCTCTACCCGACCTCGTGATCGCTGTCGCCGAGGCCGGGCCCGGTTCCGCCGGCGCCCACCTCCGGCGTGACTTGACCGTCTTGGGCAAGGCCGGCGACTTCAAGGTCTACGTGAAGGTGCACGAGGACATCATCTCGATCTGCGACACGAAGGCGGACGGCTTCAAGCCGCACCTGCGGGTGTTCACCGAGGACTCGAAGATCCAGAGGTACGAGTTCTGGGCGAAATACGGCAACGGTACCTGCGATTCCAGGTCTGCTTCGCAGGGCGGAGAATGAAACCTTCCCGAGGGGAAGATGATCACGATCGACGCCTGCGCCAACATGGTCTGCGGTAAGTGGAAGTTCAAGAACGATCGCTGATCCGCGGTCTCGCGAGTCCGGCCCGGCCGGCCCGGACCGCGTCATGGGTCTCGCCGCCGGCCGGGCCCGCACGGTGACAGCGAGACCGTGAGCTGCCGGCCGATTCCGGCATCCTGCGTGCTTGTCAGCACGCCGCCGGCGCTCGCCCGGACGAGCCCGGCCCCACCTCAGGGGCGAGCGGATCGTCCGGCGGGTGCAGCGGGCCAGGTGAACAGGCCATCGGCCGTTCATCCACATCGCCTCGCGTGAGCGTGGCCACGACGGCACCGTCGCGGTCGCCGCGCGCCCCGGCGAATCCGCTACCTCGCACCGCGGCCTGATTGACCTGAACACCCTGCTCACCCGCGTTGCCGGCACGACTCAGGTGACGGGTGACCGCCCCGGCCGAAGCATGTGTTCACGCGGACCGCCCTCCGGCCCCTGGGATGACGCCCTCGCCGCACGAGTGGATTGTTGAACGATCCCCTTGTTGTCTTGATCATCAGGCGCTACCGTATGCCATCGCTTCCAACCGGAAAGGAAAACCGATGAAGTCTCGCAAGGGCGCGCGTGCCGCAGTGGCCTTGGCAGCTGCTGCTCTAGGGGTTCTGGCCTTCGACGGCACCGCCTCAGCCGCGCCGGCGCCGCCGGATGGGGGCAGCTGGGACCACGTCTGGAAGGGTTCGTCCGGAGACTTCACCATCTACGTGAAGGAATACGGCGACGTCGTCTCGATCTGCGACACGAAAGCGGACGGTAAGACCCCGCGAGTTTGGGTGGGCCTCGGAAACGGGAAAACCACGCAGTACACGTTCACGGCGCCGGGTGGAAAGTTCGCGTGTAACACGAAGCGCGCCTCGGACGGCGCCAAGTACAACCTGACCGAGGGGAAGCGGTACACCGTCACGGGTTGCGCCTGGGGCTGCGGCGCGTGGCCGTTCACGAACGATCACTGATCTGCGCGCTCCGAGCCCCAGCTCGACCCGGCGAAGAATCCAGGTGCATCCTCAGCCTGACACAGATTGTCGGGGGTCGGCTCTAGGGTGCGGCGCATGGACATCGTGCTCATCGCCGGTCTGTGGCTCGACGGATCGGCGTGGGACGTGGTCGCCTCCGAACTCCGGTTGCTCGGCCATCGTCCCGTGCCGGTCACCCTGCCCGGCCAGGGCGACGGATCCGCTTCCGCCACGCTCGACGACCAGGTGGCGGTCGTGCTCGCCGCCGTGGACTCCGCCGCGGGCAAGCCGCTGGTGGTCGGGCACTCGGCCGCCTGCAGCCTGGCGTGGCTGGCCACCGACGCACGGCCGGACCAGATCTCCGGGGCCGTCTTCGTCGGCGGGTTCCCAGCCGCCGACGGACAGCGCTACGCGAGATTCTTCGAGCTGCGGGACGGCGTCCTGCCGTTCCCCGGCTGGGCCGCGTTCGAGGGGCCGGACTCGGCCGACCTGGACGAGGAGGCCAGGCGCGCCTTCGCCGCCGCCGCGATCCCCGTTCCCGAGGGGGTCGCCAGGGGCGTGGTGCGGCTGACCGACGAGCGGCGCTTCGACGTGCCGGTCGTGGTGGTGTGCCCCGAGTTCACCCCGGCCCAGGCGCGGGAGTGGATCAAGGCCGGTGACGTGGCCGAGCTCGCGAACGTCAAGCACCTGGGCTTCGTGGACATCGACTCGGGCCACTGGCCCATGCAGACCAAGCCGGCCGAACTCGCCAGGCTTATCGCGGCGGTGGCCGACGCGGCCTGACCAGGGCCGCGGTGCTTCGCACACATCGGGCGCGGTACGGCGACGGGCCGGCTCCGCCGGGAAGGCGGGGCCGGCCCGTTCGACGGCCGGGTGGGGTCGTGCGTCACTGCGGCGGCGGTTGCGGCGGTTGCTCCTGCCCCGGCGGTTGCGGTGGTTGCTCCTGCCCCGGCGGTTGCTCCTGCCCCTGTCCGCGCACGTACTCCTTGGCCTTCTCCGACGCCTGGTCGATCTGGTCCCCGTGCTCGCCGAACCGGCCCTTCGCGGCCTCGGCGGCCTTGTCGATGCCCTGGTCGGCCTTGTCCGGGTTCTTGCTCAGTGCGTCCTTGGCCTTGTCGAACATGTTCATGGCGCTTACCTCCTCACCGTTCGCGTACCCGGGACGCCCGGGCGGAAACGGTGGGGTCCCCCGGACGCGGGATCCCGCGCGTCCGGGTGCCGGCACGGCTAGACCGCCGCGGTCCGCCGCGCGTCCCACCGGCGTTCCGTGGCCTCCAGGTAACCGTGCAGGGTCTGGCGGGCGCGCAGCAGCGCGCTGATGTGCCCGTCGAGCCCGTCGAGCCGTCCGCGCAGCACGGTCACCAGCTCGTCGCACGGCTCCAGCTCCGGTTCCGCTCCGCTGGCGCACGGCAGCAGCACCGCGATCTCCTCGGTGGACAGGCCCGCATCGAGCAGGTGCCGGATCTGGGTGACGGTCACCACCGCGTCCTCGTCGTACTCGCGGTAACCGTTGCCGCCCCGGGTGGGTTTCAGCAGGCCCTGGGCCTCGTAGTAGCGCAGCTGGTGGGCGTTGACACCCGTCCGCCTGCCGAGTTCGCCGATCAGCACCCTGGTTCCTCCCTTGACCTTCACACCGGTCTGAACGTCCACCATCGTGCCATGACCAAACACGCCGTGACCGTTCTCGGTCTGGGACTGATGGGCCGGGCCCTCGCCGGTGCGCTGCTGCGCGCCGGGCACACCACCACCGTGTGGAACCGTTCGCCCGGCAAGGCGGACGCGCTCCCCGGGGCAGTCGTGGCCGGATCCGTGCGGGAGGCGGTTGCGGCGAGCCCGGTCGTGATCGTGTGCGTCACCGGCTCCGCGGCTGTGCGGGAGGTCCTCGACGCCGCCGGGGACCTGGACGGCCGGGTCGTGGTGAACCTGAGCTCGGGTGCTTCGCGGGAGGCGCGGGAGACGGCCGCGCGCCACAGCCGCTACCTGGACGGCGCCATCATGGCGGCCCCGTCCGACATCGGCACCCCCGCATCCGCGATCGTCTACAGTGGAAACCGCGCGGCCTTCGACGAGCACGAGCACCTCCTGCGCGACCTCGGCGCCGCGACCTTCCTCGGCGACGACCCCGGCCTGGCCGCACTGCACGAGACCGCCGTGCTGGGCCTGATGTACGGCATCCTGAACGGGTTCCTGCACAGCGCCGCCCTGCTGCGGGCCGCGGGGGTGCCGGCGGAGTCGTTCGTCCCGTTCGCCGGTGCGGGAATCGAGACGGTCGCCGCATGGTTGCCCGGATATGCGCGCCAGATCGACGAGGGCCGGTACCCGCCCGTCGACGCCACCCTCGACACCCACCTGGCCGCCATCGACCAGGTCGTCCAGGAGAGCGTGGCCGCCGGGGTTGATTCCGGGCCACCGGCGTTCGCCCGTGAGCTGGCGCGGCGCGCGGTGGCGGCGGGACACGGCGGCGACAGCTACGTTTCGGTGATCGAGCAGTTCCAGGCACCCGACAAGGAGCGATCATGAGTACGTCCTTCGACCCGCACCAGTTGCTCGCCGAGAGCAGGATCGCCGTCCTCGCCACGATCAAGGCGAACGGCCTGCCCCACCTCTCGCCGGTCACGCCCTACTACGACCGCGAGGCCGGGGTGGTGCTGGTGTCGATGACCGAGGGCCGGGCCAAGACGCGCAACCTGCGCCGCGACCCGCGGGCCGCGCTGGAGGTCACCAGCTCCGACGGGTGGGCGTGGGCGACCGCCGAGGGCACGGTGACGCTCACCGGACCGGGCACCGATCCGCACGGCCCGGAGGTCGGCGCGCTGGTCGACTACTACCGCCGCGCCGCGGGCGAGCACCCGGACTGGGACGAGTACCGGCAGGTGATGGTCGCCGACCGCCGGGTGCTGATGACGCTGAAGGTCGACCGCGTCTACGGCGAAAAGATCCGCTGACGCGCGGCGCACGCGGCCGGCCGGCCCAGCCGCGGTCTTGACCCTGTCACCGTGTCAGGGTTCTACCGTCGGTGCCATGAGCGGAGTAGTGATCATCGGAGCGGGACCGGGCATCGGACAGGCCGTGGCACGGCGATTCGTGCGGGAAGGGCTGCCGGTGGTGACCATCGCGCGATCGGAGCGGGCGGTGCCGGGCGCCCGTGCGCTGGTCGCCGACGCGACGGACGAGGACGCGCTGCGGGGTGCCCTGAACGTCGCGGCCGGCGAGCTCGGCACGCCCGACGTGCTGGTGTACAACGCGGCGATCATCCAGCCGGACGGGCCGGGTGACCTGTCCGCCCGGGGGCACCTGGACGCGTGGGCGGTGAACGTGGTGGGCGCGCTGACCGCGGCGGCGCACGTCGCCCCGGCCATGGCGGAGCGGGGGAGTGGCACGATCCTGATCACCGGCGGCATGCCGGAGCCGGACCCGCGCTACGTCAGCCTCTCGCTGGGCAAGGCCGGCGTGCGCACGCTCGTGTCGCTCCTGGACGCGCAGTACGGGCCGTCCGGCGTGCATGTCGCGTCGGTGACGGTGGACGGCCCGGTCGCGCCCGGCACCCCCTTCGATCCCGACGACATCGCCGAGCACTACTGGGCCCTGCACACGCAGGAGCGCCCCTGGGCGGCCGAGGTCGTGCACACCGGGCAGTAGCCGGCGGCGGCGTGGTCAGCCGGCTCGGGCCGGGGTCGCGGCCACCTTGCGCACGAACGCGTCGCCGGCGCTGATGGGCTGACCGGCCGCGTTCGTGACCTGGAGTTCGACGGGACGCCCGGTCTCGACGTCCAGCAGCGCCGAGCGCGGCTCGTCCTCGTCGAACAGGTGCGCCTCGCCCCACTTGCGGAGCGCCACGATGACGCCGAACAGCTCGCGGCCCCGGTCGGTCAGCGCGTACTCGTGGTAGGCGGACCCGTCGGCCGCCGGGACGACCTCCAGGATGCCCTGGGCCACGAGTTCGCGCAGGCGGGTCGCGAGGATGTTCTTGGCGAGCCCGAGGTTCCGCTGCAGCTCGCTGAACCGGCGGATGCCGTCGAAGGCGTCGCGGATGATGAGCAGCGACCACCGGTCGCCGATCACGTCCACGGTCCTGGCGACCGGGCATTCCGCCTGCCGGTGGCTCACGCCCCGCGCTCCCATCGGTGTCCCCCTTGTTCGTCGTGCGCCGGAAATCTGCTCCGGAGTGGTTGCAAGTTTAAACCACAGTGCTCTAGGGTTGCCACTCATGGTTTCAAAGTGAAACCACTTTGGGCAGCCGAGGAGACGCCATGACGGAAGAGACGCAGGCCGGCCAGGACACCCGGGTCAGCCCGGTCCGGGTCGCGGTCGCACAGTTCGAGCCCCGGGTGGGCGTGGAGAACCTGAAGGCCAACGCGGCGGCGGTCGAGGAGCGCCTGATCGCCGCCGCGGACGGCGGCGCCGACCTCATCGTCCTGCCCGAGCTGGCCACCACCGGTTACGTCTTCGAGACCCGCGATGAGGCCTTCGCACACGCCGAGGCGGTCCCGGACGGCCCCAGCGTGCAGTCGTTCGCCCGCATCGCGGCCGAGCGGGACGTGTACATCGTGGGGTGCGTGGTCGAGCAGGACGGCCACCAGCTGTTCGACACCGCGGTCCTGGTCGGCCCCGACGGGTACGTCGGGCGCTACCGCAAGACCCATCTGTGGAACACCGAGAAGCTGTGGTTCACCCCCGGCAACGAAGGCTTCCAGGTCTTCGACACCCGCATCGGCCGGATCGGGCTGCTGGTGTGCTGGGACATCTGGTTCCCGGAGACGGCCCGGATCGTGTCGCAGATGGGCGCCGACATCATCTGCATCCCCACCGGCTGGGTCTGGACGCCACCGCCGCTGTACGACGCGAGCGGCGTGTGCATGGCCGCGTACCTCACGATGACGGCCGCGCACGCGAACAACGTCTTCATCGCCACCGCCGACCGGATCGGCCAGGAACGCGGCGCCGGCTTCATGGGCAACTCGCTCATCGCGGGCACGAACGGCTGGCCCATCGACCGCATCGCCGGGCCCGACGAGGACACCATCATCTACGCCGACGTCGACCTCACGGCGGCCCGCACCGCCCCGATCTGGAACCAGCTGAACGACCTGCACCGCGATCGCCGCACGGATCTCTACGACCAGATGCTCGGCTACCGCGGCAGCGCGCCGCTGCCCCGGTGACGACATGACGGCCTCGAACGCCAACGGGGGCGTTCCCGTCTCGCGCAGCGCCGCGCGCGTCACCGCTGCGGCCGGTTGTGCCATTTTCGTGGTCTTCGTGGTCGTGGTAGCCGCCACGACCAGTCGCTCCGACGGCCGGCAATGGGCCGGCGACTACACCGATGTCCGGGGTCTGGCCTCCTGGCTGGTCACCGCGATGAGCGAACCGCAGTTCTACGCCGTGGCCGCCGCCGGCCTCGGGTTGTTCCTCGGCGGTCTGTTCGCGCACCTCGCGCAGCGGACCTCCCGGCGGTGGGCGGGGTTCGTGCAGGCCTGCGGCACCGGGATCTGGCCCCCGGTGGTCGGCACCGCCGTGGTCAGCCTGGCCCTGGGCCTCCTGGCCTGGGGGTGGACGCTGCGACCGGGACTGTGGCAGCCCCTCTTCGTGCCGCTGGTCGCCACCGCACCGGCCATGGTCGTCCTCTACGGGCCCGCGCTCCGGGTCTGCGTGACGGCCGCCGTGTCCGGGGCGCTGGTGACCCCGCCGGCGTCGATCCTCGTGGTCGAGTACGTCTGCGGGCCGGCGCACCTGCCCCCGGTCGTCGGGGCCACGGCGGGGATGTGGCTCGGGGCCCTCGTGGCGTTCGGGGCGTGCCGGTTCCTGCCCTGGATGCCGCCGCCCGGACAGTGGCGGTCCGTGCCGGCGGCGGCGGTGACCCCGTCCGCTCCGTCGACGTCACCGTGGTGGGTCCTCCGCCGGGCGCTCGCCGACTTCAGCGAGGCGCAGTTCTTCGGCAACGAGTGGGCCAGCGGCGCCATGCTGGCCGCCGCCGTCCTCGCCTACCTGGTCAGCCCGTCGGCGCTCGCCTACAGCACCGGGCTGTTCCTGGCCGTGCTGGCGAGCCAGGCCCTCACCGCGCTCGCCGGCGTCCTGATGTGGCGGAAGAAGTGGCGGGCGCTGGGTTTCTACCCGACGTTCGTGCCGGTGGTGTCCGTGGCACCGGCGACCGTGCTGGCTCTGGGCGGCACCGTCGGGTCCGTCGTCGCGGGCGCCCTCGCGGGGGCACTCGTCGGGCCCCCGCTCGCGGCGGCGATCTCACGCCGCTTGCCGGGCAGCTTCCACCCGTTCATCGGGAACGTGGCCTCGATGAGCTTCTCCACCGCGGCGATCGTGCCGCTCCTCCACCTCGTACCAGGGATTTCCTCATGACACAGACACCGGGAACCTCCATCACCGACCTCGGGCGGGCGCTGCGCCGCGGGGAGATCTCCGCCGCGCAGCTGGCCGCCGACGCGGTGCGGGCGGTGCGGGACCGCAACGCGACCGTCAACGCCTTCGTCCTGGTGGACGAGGCCGGGGCCGCTGAGGCGGCGCGGCGGGCGGATCAGGAACTGGCTTCGGGTCTCGACCGCGGCCCCCTGCACGGCATCCCGGTCGCCGTCAAGGACCTCATCGACATGGCCGGGCTGCCCACCACCTGCGGTTCGGCGACGTCGTCCGGCGCCCCGGCGACGAGTGACGCGGCGGTCGTGACCCGGCTGCGGGAGCGCGGTGCGGTCATCGTCGGCAAGACCACCCTGCACGAGTTCGCCTACGGCGCGACCGGCGACCGCTCCGTGCACGGCCCCTCGCGCAACCCCCGCGATCCGGGCCGGATCTCGGGTGGCAGCAGCGGAGGCAGCGCGGTGGCCGTGGCCGCGGGCATGGTTCCCCTCTCACTGGGCACCGACACCGCGGGCTCGGTCCGGGTGCCGGCGGCGCTGTGCGGGACCGTTGGGTTCAAGCCGGCCTACGACGCCATTCCCAGCACGGGCGTGCACCCGCTGGCGCCCACCCTCGATCACGTCGGCCTGTTCACCGATTCCGTCGACGACGCCCTGCTCGGCTACCAGGCACTCACCGACCAGCCCGTGCGGCCCCTTCCCGACGACGCGCGGTCGATCGCGGTCGGCTGGATCCGGGCCGGTGACATCGCCCGGTGCGACCCGGGCATCGAGGAACTGACCCACGAGCTGGTGACGCGTGCCGGACTGGCCTGCGAGAAGGTCCCCGGGTTCCCCGGCTGGGACCGCGCCGACGACCTGTTCGACGTGTTCACCGCGCTCCAGAGCCGCGAAGCCTTCGAGGTGCACCGGCACCACCTGGACGCCGATCGCGACCGGATCGACGCCGAGGTCTTCGCGCGGCTCGACAAGGGCCGGAACATCTCTGCCGCGGACTACGAGCGGGCGGACGCGGCGCGCCGGGAACTGGGCAGCCTCGTCCAGGAGCTGCTGCGGACCCACGACCTCCTCGCGCTCCCCACGGTCCCGTTCGTGGCGCCCCCGATCGGGGCCCGCAGCACGCTCGTCGACGGAACCGAACTCGAAGTGCGCTCGGCCCTGCTTTCCCTCACCAGCCCGTGGAACATGACCGGCACGCCGGCGATCAGCGTCCCGGCGGGGCTGCACGACGGGCTGCCGGCCGCCGTGCAGCTCGTCGCCGCGCCGGGCCACGAGCACCTCCTCTTCGCTGCCGCGCGGGCAGTGGAGGCGGCCGCGCGTGACGGCCGCTGACGCGACCGCCGCGCCCATCCACGCAGAAAGGGACAACCCGTGCCATCCATCCAGATCGATCTGCCCCTGACCACCCCGGTCGCCGCGAAGCAAGCGCTTGCGCAACGGTTCGGCGAGATCTACGGCGAGATCATGCAAGTGGGCAAGGACCTCCTCACCGTGTCCGTGCACGACCTCGGTGAAGGCGGGGTGTGGCGGTGCCACGACGACGGCCCCCCGACCCCGTCGGCGCTCATCATGTGCGACGTCCGGAGCGGCCGTCCGGTGCAGACCCGGGCTCGTCTCGCCCAGGCGCTGATCGACGCCTGCGTGGAGATGTTCGGCCTGGACGCGTTGTGGGTGAAGGTGGAATTCACGCAGCACTCCGGCGACGAGATGTACCACCCGCACCTGGACGGCTTCAACACCGACTGGACCGGGGACGAACGAGGCGCCACCGCGCACCGGGGTTGATTCCCGGGTCGCGTCCGGGATGTTCCCGGATGTCGCGGCGGGCACGCTGGGGCAGCCTGATCGCCATGATGCGGAGATCGTTCCTGCTCGCCCTCATGGCTGGCCTGCTCGCCGCGACGGCCGTCCCGGCTTCCGCCGCCCCGGCTCCGGCCGTACCGGGGCTCGCACTGCCCGCGCTCACGGGTCCGCACCGGGTCGGGGAGACCGAGCTGCACCTGGTCGACCCGGCCCGGCCGGACCCGTGGCGGGGCGGCGCGCGGGAGCTGATGGTGACCGTGCACTACCCGGCGCTGCCGGGCCCGGCAGCGCCGGCGCCGTACATGCTGCCCGGCGCGGCGGCGCACTTCGATGCGGTCACCGTCAACGGGATACTCGGGCTCGGCGTGCCGGCCGGCACGAACTGGGCGGGCGTGACGACGCGGTCCCGCCGGGACGCCGTGCCGGTGCCGGGGCGGTGGCCGGTGATCGTGTACTCGCCCGGCCTGGGCGAGCCCCGCACGTGGGGGACCGCGACGACCGAGGACCTCGCGAGCCGCGGGTACGTCGTGGTGAGCATCGACCACACCTGGGAGGCGCCGGAAGTGCAGTTCCCGGACGGCTCCGTGCGGACGATGACCGACCCGGGCGCCCCCGATCCGTTCCTGCGCAAGGCACTCGGCGTGCGGGTGGCGGACACGCGCTTCGTGCTGGACGCGCTCGCGTCCCGGCTGGACGTGCGGCGGGTCGGGATGATCGGCCACTCGATGGGCGGCACGGCCGCGGCGATGACGATGGCCGCCGACCCGCGCGTGATCGCCGGGGTAAACCTGGACGGGAACCTGACCTGGTTCGACGGCAGCCTGACGCCGCCCGCGGCACACGGCCTGGACCGGCCGTTCCTGCTGGTCGGCAAGGACGGGGAGACCGACACCGGGCCCGGCTGGGACGCCTTCCTCGCCGCGACCCGGGGCTGGGCGCGGCAGCTGGAACTGGCCGGCTCCGAGCACGCCACCTTCACCGACGCGGCCACACTGCTGCCCCAGCTGGGCGTGCCGCTGGGCACGATCGACCCGGTGACGGCGGTGCGCACGCAGCGGGCCTACGTCGCGTCGTTCTTCGACCGGTGGCTGCGCGGCCGGGACGACCACCTGCTGGACGGCCCGTCGCCCCGGTACCCGCAGATGGTGTTCGTCCACTGAGGCACCGCGCCACACCGCGCCACACCGGGGCTTACCTCCCGCGGGATGCGGTGACCAGACCGGACTCGTAGGCGATGATCACCAGCTGGGCCCGGTCGCGGGCCCCCAGCTTGGTGAGCAGCCGCCCGATGTAGGTCTTCACCGTCGCCGGGGACAGGTGCAGGCGGCCGGCCAGCTCGGTGTTCGACAGGCCGTGCGCAATGAGCGTCAGCACCTCGGCCTCGCGTGGTGTGAGGACGTCCAGTTCCCGGCCGAGCGGCGGCCGGGGCTCGGCCGTCCGGGCGAACTCGGCGATCAGCCGGCGCGTGACGGCCGGGGCCAGCAGCGCCTCCCCGTCCGCGACCACCCGGATGGCCGCGCACAGGTCGGCCGGGCGGGTGTCCTTGAGCAGGAAACCCGCCGCGCCGGCGCGGAGCGCGCCGAACACGTGCGAGTCCAGGTCGAACATCGTGAGGATCAGCACGCGCACCGAGGGTGCCCGCTCGGTGATCAGCCGGGTCGCCTCGATGCCGTCCATCGTGGGCATCCGCACGTCCATCAGCACGACGTCGGGGCGGGTGGATTGGACCACTTCGACCGCTTCCGCCCCGGTCGCGGCCTCGCCGACCACCGTCATGTCCTCTTCGTTGTCCACCAGCATCCGGAAACTTCCCCGCAGCAGGGCCTGGTCGTCGGCGATCACCAGGCGCAGCGGCTCAGCCAAGGGGAACCTCCGCCGGTGCGTACCGCAGCAGCGCGCGAACCCGGAAACCGCCCTCCGGCAACCGTTCCGCGGTCAGCTCGCCGTCGTACAGGGCGGCCCGCTCGGTCATGCCGACGATCCCGTGCCCGTGCTGGACCGGACTGTCCGCACGGCCCGAGCGGCGGCCGTCGTCGGTCACCTCGACCCGGATCGTGCCCGCCTCGTCGCGCACCACGACCCGGCACCGCGCGGGAGCGGCGTGTTTGATCACGTTCGTGACCGCTTCCTGCACGATGCGGTAGACCGCGAGACCGACCGGCCGCGGCAGGTCCCCGGCCGCCACCACCAGCTCCACGGTGACACCCGCCGCGGCCGCCCGCGTCACCAGCCCCGGCAGATCGGAGAGGCCGGCCGGCGCCTCCGTGTCGTCGCGCAACGCGGTGAGCAGCCGCCGCATGTCGCCGAGCGCCTCGCGACTGGTCTCCTCGATCACCCGGAGCGCGTCGCGCGCCTCCTCCGGCCGGGACGCGGCCACGTGGTTGGCCACTCCCGCCTTCACGGCGATCAACCCCATCCCGTGCGTGACGACGTCGTGCAGTTCCCGCGCGATGCGCAGCCGCTCGTCCGTGCGGATCTGGTGCTGCCGTTGCCGGTCCAGCTGCTCGGCCTGCGCCCGGTGCGCGCGAACGGCGCGCCCGGCCGTCCACGCCGCGTCCAGCAGCGGCACCCCGAGGGCGAACCACCAGGCAGCGAGTCCGCCGAGGGCGGCCACGGCAGCCGCCGCGGCCAGGTGCGCGGTGGAGCGTTCCCGCGTGAGCGCGACCAGGTACAGCACCAGCGCGGCGCCGGCGAACGGGTCCCACAGGACGCCGAGGAACGCCGCGGCCAGTGACACGGCCAGCACGCACGCCAGCGCCGGAACTGGCCACCGCCGCCGGGCCAGGACCAGCAGCCCGATCACCAGCGCGACGGCCGGCGACACCGGCAACCGCCACCCGGGGTCCTCGTGCAACAGGTTGCCGGCCACCGCGACATCGGCGACGACCAGCAGCCCGGGCAGCAGCACGTCCGCCGCACGGGCACGCCACTCGCTCATCACCGCACGATATCCGGCATCCCGGCGGCACCACGTCCGACCACGGCGGTCATACCCAGGTCTGATGCCGGGCGCGCGCAGTGTCGGCTGCGGTCCGATTCGCCGCGGCGGCCGCGCTGGGAGGTTCTTCCCATGACTCGCGAAACCCGTTGGATCGGCGGCACGACGATGATCGCCGCGCCGCTGTTGCTGCTCGCCGGCCTCCTGCTGCGCGTGCCGTTCCCCTTCTTCTTCCCGCACCAGCTCGCCGCGGCCGTCGACCACCCCGGGCTGCTGACCGCGGCCTACACCTTGGTGTCCGGCGGCACCGTCCTGTTGTGCCCGGCGGTGCTCGCGCTCGCCGGGCACGTCCGCCGGGCGCGGCCGGGATGGGCCCACTGGGGTGCGGTCCTGGTCGTCGCCGGCTTGTTCGAGCGGACCTTCCACGCCGGGTTCGACCAGGCCGCCCTTGCCCTCGCCCGGCACGGCGGCACCGGGTTCGCCACCGGGTTCGTCGCCGACGCCTACGGTGACCTGCACCTGTTCAGCTTCCTGTCCTTCACCATCCTGCTCGGGTGGCCGGTGCTCGCCTTCGGTGCCTGGCGCGCCGGCGTGCTGCACCCCGTGCGGGCGCTGGGGCTGGCGGCGACCTCGGCGCTGCCGCTCGGGGTGCTGAAGGGGACGACCGTCCTGTCGATCCTGGCCGTCACCGGGTTGTGCGTGGCGCTGGTGCCCTCCGGGGTGCGGCTGCTGCGGTCGGCGCCGCGACCGGACCTCCGGCTCGTGCTGGCGGCCGTGCCCGCGGTGGGGCTGCTCGGCTATGTGAGCACGCTCGGCTGACCGGTTTCCCGGGCGAGCGGCGTGGGCAACCCGTCCGGCATGGCCAAGGTTCTCGTGCTCGATGTGGACGGCACGCTGGTGGACACGAACTACCACCACGCGCTCGCCTGGTTCCGCGCGTTCCGCAGCTACGGCGTCACCGTGCCGGTGTGGCGGATCCACCGCGCCATCGGGATGGGCGGCGACCAGCTCGTGCCCGAGGTCGCCGGCCAGGAGGTCGAGGACTCAAGCGGCGACGACATCCGCGCCAAGTGGAAGGAACTCGCCGACGGCATGCTGCCCGAGGTGTGCGCCCTCGGCGGCGCGCACGAGCTGCTGCGGGCGGCCCGCGACGCCGGGTACCGGGTGGTGCTGGCCAGCTCCGGCAAACCCGACCACGTCGACCACTACCTCGACCTCATCGACGGCCGCGAGCTGGCGGGGGACTGGACCAGTTCGAAGGACGTCGAGGCCACCAAGCCGGAACCGGACCTGCTGGAGGTCGCGCTGGAGAAGGTGCGCGGCGAGCAGGCGGTGGTCATCGGCGACTCGGTGTGGGACTGCGTCGCAGCGGGCCGCATCGGGCTGCCCTCGGTCGGGCTGCTGACCGGCGGGTTCGGCGCCGCCGAGCTGACGGACAACGGCGCGAACCGCATCTTCGCCGACCTGCACGAACTCCGCTCGAACCTGGACGACCTGCCCTTCGGCGGGACCTCGGCGAGCTGACCCGGAGCTACCGGCGCAGGTGGGCGGGCACGTCGTCGACCGGCATCCGGGTCTGCTCGCCGGAGGCCATGTCCCGCACCGTGACCTCGCCGGCCTCCTGCTCGGCCGGGCCGTAGATCAGCACCGTGCGGGCGTGCTGGTCGTTCGCCCACTTCAGCTGGCGCGCCAGCTTGCCGGAGGTGCCGAGGTAGACGCCCGTGCGCAGGCCCTCGGCCCGCAGCCGTCCCGCCAGCCGCAGCACCTCGTCCTCCGCGCCGAGCACGGTGAGCGCCACGTCCAGCCCACCGGCCTGCTCGGCACCGGCCGCTTGACCCGCCAGGATGCGCTCCAGGCCGATCGACCCGCCGCACGCCGGCATGTCCGGTCCGCCCAGCTTCGCCACCAGCCCGTCGTACCGGCCGCCGGAGGAGATCGAACCCGGGTAACCGGCCGCGGTGACCTCGAAGATCGGGCCGGTGTAGTAGTCCAGGCCGCGCACCATCCGCGGGGTGAACACCACCCGCCCGGACGGCAGCCCGGCGGTCAGCTCCACCAGCTTGTCCACCTCGGCGAGGCCGGCGCGGCCGCGCTCGGTGGTGTCCAGCTGCTTGCGGATGCGGTCGGTGTCGGTGGCCACCACGTCGCCGACCAGGCTCTCCGCCGTCGCCGCCGGCACGCCGCGGTCCGCCAGCTCGGCGATCACCGCGTCCGGGGTGGCCTTGTCCAGCTTGTCGAGGCTGCCCAGCACCTTCGCGCCCGAGTCCTCGGGAATGCCGTACGCCTCCAGCAGGCCGTGCAGGGCCTGGCGGCTGTTGACCAAGAACCGGAAGTCCGCCACACCCAGCTCGGTGAGCGCGTCGTTGATCGCCCACAGCGTCTCGGCGTCGGCCAGCGGCGAGGCCGAGCCGACCGTGTCCAGGTCGCACTGGACGAACTCGCGGAACCGGCCCTGCGCGGGCCGGTCGGCGCGCCACACGGGGCCGATCGCGTACCGCTTGTACGGCGAGGGCAGTTTGCTGCCATAGGTACCCATCACCCGTGCGAGCGGGACGGTGTGGTCGTAGCGCAGCGCCAGGTCGGCCTCGCCGGTGGCCTCGTGCACCCCGCGCTTGAGGATCTTGAAGATCAGGGCCGACGCGTCCTCACCGAGCTTGCCGGCGAACACCTCGAGGCGTTCGAACGCCGGGGTCTCCAGGGGGTCGAAGCCGTACCGCTCGAAGACGGCGCTGACGGTGTCGAACGCGGCTTTGCGGCGCCGCACGTCGTCGGCCAGGAAGTCGCGGGTCCCGGAAGGTGGCTCGGCGGCCTTCGCCATGAAACGGTCCTTTGCGCTCGGGTACCCCGCCATTGTCCCGCGCGCGCCGCACGCGGTGAGCGGGACCCCTGGACAGCCGGAGGCCCCGGCCCGCCGAGGGGGAGGTGGACCGGGGCCTCCTGCTGCACCCAGCGGCACCCCTGCGCGACACCGGATTGCGACTCCGGCGCCCGGCTACCCAGGCCGCCCGGCGGGTAAACCCTCACCAGCCGGAAAAAGATCTCCGGCGCGGCCGGCCCCGGTCAGGGCAGCGCGGGCAGCACCTTGTCCAGGGTGATCGGCAGGTCGCGGATGCGCGCCCCGGTCGCGTGGAACACCGCGTTGGCCACCGCGGCCGCCGTGCCGACGATCCCGATCTCGCCGATTCCCTTGACGCCCAGGGCGTTGACGTGCGGGTCCTCCTCGTCCAGCCAGTGCGCCTGCACGTCCGGCGCGTCCGCGTTCACCGCGATGTGGTACTCGGCGAGGTCGTGGTTCACCACGTGCCCGAACCGCGGGTCCAGCACGCTGTCCTCGTGCAGCGCCATCGACAGGCCCATCGTCATCCCGCCGAGGAACTGCGACCGGGCGGTCCGCGGGTTGACGATCCGCCCGGCGGCGAACACACCGAGCAGCCGCGGCACCCGGATCTCGCCGGTGTCGGCGTGCACCCGCGCCTCGGCGAACTGCGCGCCGAACGCGTACATCGCGTACTTCTCGCGCGCCGGGTTGTCGCCCGTCGTCGCGTCGGCCTCGTCACCGTCGTCCGGGTCGCGGCCGAACTTGTCCCGGAACGCGCGCGCCGCCTCCACGATCGCCGAACCCCAGGTCGCCGTGCCCATCGAGCCGCCGGCCACCGCCGCCACCGGGTACGCGGTGTCGCCCAGTGCCACGTCGACCTCCTCGACCGGCACGTCCAGGGCGTCCGCGGCGATCTGCGGCAGCACCGTCCACGCCCCGGTGCCCAGGTCCGCCGCACCGATCTCCACGGCGTACCGGCCGCCGGAGAAGCGCACCAGTGCGGTCGTCCCGGCCCGTGACGACGACGGGTACACCGACGCCGCCACCCCGGTGCCGGTCAGCCAGCCGTCCTCCCGCCGCACCCCGGGGCGCGGATCGCGCCCGTCCCAGCCGAACCGCCGCGCGCCCTCGCGCAGGCACTCGACCAGGTGACGGCTGGAGAACGGCCGCCCGGATTCCGGGTCCACCCCGGGCTCGTTGCGCACGCGCAGCTCGATGGGGTCGAGGCCCAGCTCGTACGCCAGCTCGTCCATCGCGACCTCGGGCCCGAACATGCCAGGGCACTCGCCGGGCGCGCGCATCCACGACGGCACCGGCACGTCCAGCGCGGCCAGCCGGTGGGTGGTGCCGCGGTTCGGCGCGGCGTACATCATGCGGGCCGGTACCGCGGTCTGCTCGGCGAACTCCTTGATCCGCGAGGTCTGCTCCACCACGTCCAGCCCGAGCGCGGTCAGCCTGCCGTCGCGGGTGGCGCCCAGGCGCATCCGCTGGATCGTCGGCGTCCGGTACCCGGCGAGGGCGAACATCTGCTGCCGGGTGAGCGCGAGCTTCACCGGACGGCCCGGGTGCGCCCGCGCGGCCATCGCGGCCAGCACGACGTTGGCGTGCGGCAGGCCCTTCGACCCGAACCCGCCGCCGACGAACGGGCACACCACCCGCACCCGCTCCGGGGGCAGGCCGAACACCTTCGCGATGGCTTTGCGGGACGGGTGCACGCCCTGCGTGGAGTCCCACAACGTCAGGGAGTCGTTGTCCCACAACGCCGTCGTCGCGTGCGGCTCCAGGGGGTTGTTGTGGTACATCGCGGTGCGGTAGGTCCGCTCGACCGTCACCTCCGCGGATGCCATCGCGGCGTCGACGTCCCCGGTCCCGGTGTCGGTGGGGAACGCGGGGTTCACCTTCTCCGGTGCGTACAGGTCGTCGCGATCGGCGGACAGCTCGGTGTCGTGCGCTGTCTCGGCGTAGGTCGCGAACACCAGTTCCGCGGCGTGGCGGGCGATCTCCGAGGTCCGGGCGATCACCAGGCCGATCACCTGGCCGCGGAAGGCCACCTCGCGGTCCTGCAGCACCGCCAGCTCGCGGTCCTCGGTGGAGGCCAGCCGTTCGGCCGTGCGGAAGGTGATGACGTCGAGCACGCCGTCGAGCACCTCGGCCTCGGCGGTGTGGATCGCGGTGATCCGGCCGCGCGCCACGGTGGCCTGCACGGGGTGGCAGAACACCGGCGCGTCGACCGGTGTCTCGTAGGCGTAGGTGGCGGCGCCGGTGACCTTGCGCGCGCCGTCACGCCGCACCAGCGGTTTCCCGATCGCGGTCACGACAGCTCCCGGAGCACGGACACCAGGGTGCGGGTCAGCAGGGGGACCTTGAACTCGTTGCCCGGCAGCGGCCGCGCCTGCGCCAGCTCCGCCCCGGCGGCGGCGCGGAACGTCGCATCGGTCGCGGGTGCGCCGCGCAGCACGTCCTCGGCCTGCCACGCGCGCCACGGCTTGTGCGCGACCCCGCCGAACGCGATCCGCGCGTCGCGGACGGTCTCGTTCGCGACGTCGAGCAGCGCGGCGACCGACACCAGCGCGAACGCGTACGACGCCCGGTCGCGGACCTTGCGGTACCGCTGCCGTCCGGCGGGCGGCGCGGGCAGGTCGATCGCGGTGATCAGCTCGCCGTGCTCCAGCACGGTGTCCCGCTGCGGCGTGTCGCCGGGCAGCCGGTGCAGCTCGGTGAACGGGATGGTGCGCTCGCCGTGCGGCCCGAGCACCCGCACCGAAGCGTCCAGCGCGGCCAGCGCGACCGCCAGGTCGGACGGGTGGGTGGCCACGCAGTGCTCGGACGCGCCGAGGATCGCGTGGTAGCGGGTGTAGCCGCCGATCGCCGAGCAGCCGGAGCCGGGTGTCCGCTTGTTGCACGGTGTCGTGACGTCCTGGAAGTACACGCACCGCGTGCGCTGCAACGGGTTCCCGCCGGTGGTCGCCATGTTCCGCAACGGCCCGGACGCGCCGGCCAGCAGCGACTCGGCCAGTGCCGGGTACCGTGACCGCACGCGCGGATCGGCGGCCAGGTCGCTGTTGGGCACGCCCGCACCGATCGACAGCCCGCCGTCGTGCTCGGTGATCTCGGTGGAGGTCAGGTTCGTGACGTCGACCAGGCGAGCCGGGCGGGTGATGCCGAGCTTGAGGTGGTCGAGCAGGTTCGTGCCGCCGGCCAGGAACACGGCCGACGGGTCGGCGGCGACGGTGCGGACGGCGGTCGCCGCGTCGGCCGGCGCGTCGTAACTGAACGGCTTCACCCGGCCGCCTCCTCGATCGCGGCGACGATGCCGGCGTAGGCGGCGCAGCGGCACAGGTTGCCGCTCATCCGCTCGGCGATCTCCGCCCGGGTCAGCGCGGGGTGCGCCGTCAGGTCCGGGCTCACGTGGCTCGGCCAGCCCCGGCCGGCCTCGTCCAGCATGCCCACGGCGGAGCAGATCTGGCCGGGCGTGCAGTAGCCGCACTGGAACCCGTCGTGCTCGAGGAACGCGCGCTGCACGGGGTGCAGCTCGCCGTCCGGGGCGAGCCCGGCGGCGGTGGTCACCTCGGACCCGCTCCGCGCGACGGCGAGGGTCAGACAGGACAGCACCCGGCGGCCGTCCGCCAGCACCGTGCAGGCACCGCACTGGCCGTGGTCGCAGCCCTTCTTCGCGCTGGTGACGCCGAGCCGTTCGCGGAGCGCGTCCAGCAGCGTGGTGCGGCAGTCGACCGCCAGGCGGTGGGTGGTGCCGTCGACACGCAAGGTGATCTCCGCGTCCATGACCCGGGGCGTACCCGGCGCCTGGGGCGTGAAACCGCCGCCGCCGTGGGAAACTTCTGCGATGCGGCAGATCGGGAACGACGCCAACCTCGCCGGCAAGATCGTCGACGAGCTCCGGACCGCCATCGTGAACGGGGAGCTCGTCGCGGGGCGACTGTATTCGGTGCACGACCTCGCCGAGCGCCTCGGCGTGTCGCGGACGCCGGTGCGCGAAGCGCTGATCCAGCTGGCCGAGCGCGGCATGGTGCGCTTCGAGCGCAACCGCGGCGTGCGGATCCTTCAGACGTCCCTGCACGACCTGGAGGAGGTCTTCGCGATCCGGCTGCTGCTGGAGGTGCCGGCGACCTACCGCGCCGTCACCCAGCGCACGGCCGCCTGGGTGAAGGAGCTGGGCGCCGAGCTCAAGACGATGCGGGTCGCGGCGCAGGTGCACGACGAGGCGAGGTTCATGGCCGCCGACCGGCGCTTCCACGAGCTGATCAACTCCGCGTCCGGCAACGTCCGGCTGGCGCGGTACGTCGACTCGCTGCGCGACATGGTGCTGCTGCGCGGTACCTCGACCGTGGACACCTCGCGCAGCCTGGCCGACATCCTCGCCGAGCACGAGGCGATCTTCGCGCTCATCGAGTCCGGCAAGGCCGGGGAAGCGGCCGAGAGCATGCGCGCGCACCTGCTCAACACGGCCCGCCTGCTGATCGGGCAGGAGGCCGCGGCGAGCGGCGACCCGGTGCCGCCGGTCTCGATGGAGTGGACCGGGTACCCCGCCATTGACTGAGTAGCATGCTACATGCCACTGTGTGCCTCGCTGGTTCGTTCGAGGCGCAAGGAGGCACCGATGACGGCACCGAGCAAGGTCCACCTGCTCCGGACCGGGACGATGGAATGCGACCAGACCTGGCTGCTGCTCAAGCCGGGTGCGACGATCACCGACCGGGCGAACACCCGCAAGGAAGCGGTGTGGACGACCTGCCCGACCCACGCGGTGCTCATCGAGCACCCGGACGGGCGCATCCTCTGGGACACCGGCGTGCCGCGGGACTGGGAGACCCGCTGGGCGCCGACCGGCCTGCAGGAGTTCTTCCCGGTCCAGGAGGGCACCACCTACCTGGAGGACTCGCTGGCGGCGCTGGAGCTGACGCCCGACGACATCGACGTGCTGGTGCTGTCCCACCTGCACTTCGACCACGCGGCCAACGCCAAGCTCTTCGCCGGCGGCCGGACCCGCATCGTCGTCAACTCCGAGGAGCACGAGGGCGCCCTCGGCATCGACGGCCCGTTCAAGGGCGCCCACCTCAAGGCCGACTACGAGGGCATCGACTACGAACTCGTCTCCGGTGACGCCGAAATCGCGCCGGGCGTCAGCGTCATCGCGACACCGGGCCACACCTGGGGGACCATGTCCCTGCGGGTGGACCTGCCGGAGACCGGCACCAAGATCTTCACCTCCGACGCCGTCTACCTCGGCGAGAGCTGGGGCCCGCCGGCCATCGGCGCCGCGATCGTGTGGGACAGCGTGCGCTGGCTGGAGTCGGTGGAAAAGCTGCGCCGCATCGCCGAGGAGACCAACGCCGAGGTGATCTTCGGGCACGACCCCGAACAGGCCGCCGCCCTCCCGTTCGCACCCGACGGGTACTTCGCCTGAAAGGGACTGCCATGACCGAATACCTCACCGAGACCGTCTTCACCTGGGGTGCCACCCCACTGAAGTTCGGCGCCGGCGCCGTCGACGAGATCGGCTGGGACCTCGCCCAGATGGGCGCCGAGCGGGTCCTCATCGTCACCGACCCGGGCGTCGCCGCGACCGGAGTGCCGGAACGGGTGGCCGCGGCCGCCAAGGCCGGCGGGCTGACCGTGGAAACCTACGACCAGGTGCACGTCGAGCCGACCGACGTGAGCATCCAGGCCGCGGTCGACTTCGCCAGTCAGTCGCAGTGGGACGGTTTCATCGCCGTCGGCGGCGGCTCGTCGATCGACACCGCCAAGGCCATCAACCTGATGACCACCTATCCCGCGGACCTCTACGACTACGTCAACAAGCCGATCGGCCAGGGCAAGGCGCCGGCCGGGCCGCTCAAGCCGCTCGTCGCGGTGCCCACCACGGCCGGCACCGGCTCGGAGACCACGCCGGTGTGCATCATGGACTTCCTCGACCTGAAGGTGAAGTCCGGCATCAGCCATCCCCGGCTGCGGCCGTCGATGGCGGTGGTCGACCCGCTGCTGACGCTGAGCATGCCGCCGGAGGTGACCGCGGCGAGCGGGATGGACGTGCTGTGCCACGCGCTGGAGTCCTACACGGCCAAGCCGTTCGACTCCTTCCCCCGGCACCGCGCGGAGACCCGGGTCGCCTACTGCGGGTCCAACCCGATCTCCGACGCCTGGACCGAGCAGGCGCTGACGCTGCTGGCGCGGTCGTTCCGCAAGGCGGTGCTCAACGGGGGTGACCTCGCTGCCCGGACCGACATGATGCTGGCCGCGACGTTCGCCGGGATGGGGTTCGGCAACGCCGGCGTGCACATCCCGCACGCCTGCGCGTACCCGATCGCCGGCCGCGTGAAGGAGTACCGGCCGAAGAACTACCCGCAGGACGAGGCCATGGTGCCGCACGGCGAGTCGGTGTCGCTGACCGCGCCCGCGGCGTTCCGGTTCACCTTCCCGACGAACCCGGACAAGCACCTGCGCGCGGCGCGGATCCTCGACCCGGGCGCGCCGGAGCAGCGCGACCCGGTGGACCAGCTGCCGTTCGTGCTGTCCTCGCTGATGCGCGACATCGGCACCCCGAACGGGATCGGCGGGGTCGGCTACGACGAGGGCGACATCCCCGGCCTGGTCGAGGGCACGCTCAAGCAGGAGCGGCTGCTGACCATCTCGCCCCGGCCGGTGCGCGACGAGGACCTGGCGTCGATCTTCGCCCAGTCGATCGAGAACTGGTGACACCATGCCCATCTACGACTACTCGTGCGAGTGCGGGAACCGGTTCGAGGCGCTCGTGCCCTCGTCCGCGAGCCCGGCTCCGTCCTGTTCGTGCGGCTCGGTGCCGCACCGGCTGCCACCCGCGGCGCGGCTGGGCGGGGTCGCCTCCGCCGGGCCCAGCCGGGACGACGCGCCGAAGAGCTGGCGCGGCACCGGCAACGGCGACCGGGAGACGGTGCGGCACTGGCACCGGCAGATGACCCGGCGGGAGAAGCTCGAACAGAAGTACCCGGAGCTGGCCGGCGACCGCCGTCCGGTGCTCGCGCACGAGGGCCGGTTCGCCGCCGCGCCGCTGCGGGCCGGCGATCCGCTGCCCGGGGGCCCGGCTTCATGACGGTCGTGGCGGAGGAGCGGGTGGGCCAGTTCCTGGCGGAGCTGGCCGACGCGCTCGACGGTGAGGTGGAATCCGGCACCACGGCGCGCGCCGTCTACAGCATGGACGCGTCGAACTACCGGCACGTGCCGGTGGCCGTGGTGTTTCCGTCCACTGTGGAGGACCTGGCGGCGACCGTCCGGCTGTGCCGGGAGTTCGGTATCCCCGTCACCGCGCGCGGTGCGGGCACCGGCATCGGCGGCCAGGCGCTCGGCGAGGGCGTGGTGATCGACTACAGCCGGCACCTGAACCGGGTGCTGGAGATCGACCCGGAAACGCGGACCGCGCGCGTGCAGCCCGGCGTGGTGCTCGACGCGTTGCGTGCGGCGGCCGCGCCGCACGGCCTGACCTTCGGGCCGGACCCGTCCACGCACAGCCGGTGCACGATCGGTGGCATGGTCGGCAACGACGCGTGCGGCTCGCATTCGGTGGCGTGGGGCCGGACGGCGGACAACGTCGTCGCGCTGGACGTGCTCACCGCGGACGGGACCCGGCTGGTGGTCGGGCCGTCGCTGCCGGACGATCCGCGCGCCGCCGCGTCGAAGCAGCTCGCGCTGGACAACCTGGCGCTGCTGCGCACGGCGTTCCCGCCGTTGCCGCGACGGGTGTCCGGGTACGCGCTGGACCAGCTGCTGCCGGAGAACGGGACGAACCTGGTCCGCGCGCTGGTCGGCACCGAGGGCACCTGCGTGCTGCTGACCGAGATCACCGTGCGGCTGGTGCCCGCGCCCGCGGCACGCGCGCTGGTCGTCGCCGGGTACGCCGACGACATCGCGGCCGCCGACGCCGTCCCGTCGGTGCTGCCGCTGGGGCCGCTGACGGTCGAGGGCATGGGCCGCGACCTGATCGACTCGCTGCTGGTGCGGCGCCCGCACCCGGCGGTCGACCTGCTGCCCGAGGGGCGCGGCTGGCTGTTCGTCGAGGTCGGGGGAGCGGACCCGGAACAGGCGGCGGAGCGGGCGGCCGAGGTTGCCGCCGTGCTGGCGCGGGACACCGGCGCGGCGACCGTGGTGGAGACCCGGCCGGCCGATCAGCGGCTGCTGTGGTCGGTGCGGGAGGCCGCGGCCGGGATCGTGACCCGGATGCCGGACGGTTCCGAGGCATGGCCGGGGTGGGAGGACTCCGCGGTGCCGCCCGAGAACCTGGGCGCCTACCTGCGCGACTTCCGTGCCCTGCTGAGCAAGTACGGCCTGCGCGGGGTCCCTTATGGACACTTCGGCGAGGGCTGTGTGCACGTGCGCATCGATTTCGCCCTCACCACCGGCGAGGGGCGGCGGCAGTTCCGGGCGTTCCTGGAGGACGCGGCGGACCTGGTGGTCGCGCACGGCGGCTCGTTGTCCGGCGAGCACGGTGACGGCCAGGCCCGGGCGGAACTGCTGTCGCGGATGTACCCGCCGGAGATCCTCGCGCTGTTCGAGCGGTTCAAGGGGATCTGGGACCCGGACGACCTGCTCAACCCCGGGAACCTGGTGCGGCCCCGCCGCCTGGACGCGGACCTGCGGTTCGACGGGCCGGTCCGGTCACTGCCGATCACGCTGAAGTACCCGCACGACGGGGGCAGCCTCGCGACGGCGACCCGGCGGTGCGTCGGCGTCGGGGCCTGTGTGGACACCTCGTCCGGCGTGATGTGCCCGAGCTACATGGTCACCGGCCGCGAGGAGCACTCGACGCGCGGCCGTTCGCGCCTGCTGTTCGAGATGATGCGCGGGGAGACGGTCACCGACGGGTGGCGGTCCACCGAGGTGCTCGAGGCGCTCGACCTGTGCCTGGCGTGCAAGGGATGCCTGTCCGACTGCCCGGTCAACGTGGACATGGCCTCCTACAAGGCCGAGTTCCTGCACCAGCACTACGCCGGGCGGCTGCGCCCGGCCAGCCACTACACGCTCGGGTTCCTGCCGCTGCTGGCGCGGCTGGCGTCCGGCACGCCGCGACTGGTGAACCGGGTGCTGGGCGGGCGGCTGGCCGGGGTGGTGAAGAAGGCCGGCGGGATCACCCCGGAGCGGTCGCTGCCGCGGTTCGCACGGCGGACGTTCCGGCGCGGGTTCACCGCCCGGGACCGGGGCCGGCCGAAGGTGCTGTTGTGGCCGGACACGTTCACCAACTTCCTCTCGCCCGAGGTGGGTCACGACGCGGTGCGGGTGCTGGAGCACGCCGGGTTCGACGTGGTGCTGCCGTCGTCGTCGGTGTGCTGCGGGCTGACCTGGATCTCCACCGGGCAGCTGGGCGTGGCGCGGCGGGTGCTGCGGCGCACGCTGCGGGTGCTGCGGCCGCACCTGGAGGCGGGCACGCCGGTGGTGGGGCTGGAGCCGAGCTGCCTGGCGGTGTTCCGGCACGACGCGCGCGAGTTGTTCGACGAGGCGGAGCTGCACGGGCTGCCCGCCCAGGCGTTCACGCTGGCCGAGTTCCTGGAGCGCTTCGCGCCGGACGTGTCGTTCCCGGAGGTGGCGGCGTCGGCGATCACGCAGCAGCACTGCCACCAGCACGCCGTGATGGGCAACGCGGCGGACGAGCGGCTGTTGCGGAAGGTGGGCGTGACCAACCGGACGCTGGACTCCGGCTGTTGCGGGCTGGCCGGGAACTTCGGGGTCGAGAAGGGGCACTACGAGGTGTCGGTCGCGGCGGCGAACCGGGTGCTGGTGCCCGAGGTGACGGCCGCGTCCCCGGACACCCTGGTGCTCGCGGACGGATTCAGCTGCCGCACGCAGATCGACGACCTCACCGGCCGGCAGGCGCTGCATCTGGCACAGGTTCTCGCCCGCGCCCTGCCGGTGACTCCCGGATCTGGTGAGCCGCCGGTGGTGGACACTGGACGGCAGCGTTAGTGAGCGTTAACGTAGAGGTGTGGTGACTGTGCGGGAGCTGGGCCTGCCCCAGCGCGAGGCGTCGCGGGGCGACCTGCCGGGCCGGGTGACGATCTGGGAGGTCGGGCCGCGCGACGGGCTGCAGAACGAGCAGGCGATCGTCGGGCTGGACACCAAGCTGGAGTTCCTCGACCGGCTGGCCGATGCCGGGCTGCGCACGCTGGAGGCCACCAGTTTCGTGCACCCGAAGTGGGTGCCCCAGCTCGCCGACGCCGACGACCTGCTGGCCGGGCTCGACCGGCGCGAGGGCGTCCGCTACCCGGTGCTGGTGCCCAACGAGCGCGGGCTGGACCGGGCGCTCGCGCTCGGCGTCGAGTCGATCGCCATCTTCGGCAGCGCCACCGAGACCTTCGCGCGCAAGAACCTGAACCGCTCGTTCGACGAGCAGTTCGCGATGTTCGAGCCGGTGGTGCGCCGCGCCCGGCACGAGGGCCTCCAGGTGCGGGCGTACCTGTCGATGTGCTTCGGCGACCCGTGGGAGGGCGCGGTGCCGGTCGAACAGGTGGCGGCCGCGGGCCGGCGGCTGCTCGACATGGGCTGTTTCCAGCTGTCCCTGGGCGACACGATCGGCGTGGCGACGCCGGGTCACGTCGAAGCGGTGCTGGCGGCCTTCGGTGACGTGAGCGCGCTGGCCGTGCACTTCCACGACACCTACGGCCAGGCGCTGTCCAACACCCTGGCCGCACTGCGGTCCGGAGTGACCACAGTGGACTCGTCGGCGGGCGGCCTCGGCGGCTGCCCGTACGCGAAGGCGGCGACGGGCAACCTGGCGACCGAGGACCTGGTGTGGATGCTCGACGGCCTGGGCATCGACCACGGCGTCGACCTGGACGCGCTGGTGCGCACGAGCGCCTGGATGGCCGAGCGGCTGGGCCGCCCCAGCCCGTCGCGCGTGGTCAAGGCGCTGACCGGCGGCTAGATCCGCTCGGCGGCGGCCAGCGCGGTCACCACCGCGATGTGCCGTGGCCGCTTGTAGCGCACCGGCACGCAGATCGCGCCGAGCCGCGTGGACGCGAAGAGGGTGGTGCCCTCGAACGAGAACGCGGGCTGGTCGCCGTGCGTGCGCGCGTGGCGGGCGAGCTCGGTCAGCACTGGCCGTCCGCGAAGAGCAGGCGGCGGGCCAGCGACTTCCACAGGGCGACGTGCGGGTCGTGTGCCGGCCGCCGCTCCTTCTCGAAGGCGTAGGGCAGGGCCGCGCCCCGCATGCTGGTGAACAGCAGCTCCCGCAGCTCCGGATAACGCGGGTGCGCGCACACCGCCGGTCCCCAGATCCGGTCGCCGACACGGCGGATCGCGTCCCGCAGTGCGCGTTCCTGCGGGCGCAGGGCCTCGGCCAGCGCGGGATTGGTGCGCGCCGCGGTCCACAGCTCGACGGCCGCCCAGAACGCCGGTTCGTGGAAGGTCATCCACAGCAGCTCGATGCACCGCTCGACCCGGCGCGGCCCCTCCGGCTCACCGGCGAGCTGTTCGGCGAGCCGCTCCTCGGTCTGCCGCAACCGGCTCGCCGACAGGTGCTGCGAGGCCGCGACCAGCAGCTCGTCCCGCGACGGGAAGTGGTGCAGCAGGCGGCCGCGGGACACCCCGGCCTTGGCCTGGATCGCGAGCGTGGAGGCACCGGCGTAGCCGAGCTCGACCAGGCACGCGACCGCCGCGTCCAGGATCAGGGTGCGCGTTCCGGCCGCGCGGTCCTGCCGGGTCCGGGTTTCGGTCACCACGGGCATCAGCCTAACCCGGTAACAGTCGGTGTTGACTGTTCCGCGGAATGCTTGCACTCTCGCAGGGGAGCCGAGGCGTTCGAGGAGGAGCCGCATGTATCCGGGTACCCACGCCGACGCCGACCCCGGACGGCCCGCCGTGATCATGGCGGGCTCGGGCGAGCGGCTGACCTACGGCGAGCTCGACGAGCGGTCCACCCGCCTCGCCGACGCCCTGACCGGCGCCGGCGTGGGCCGCGGCGAGACCGTCGCACTGCTCAGCGACAACTCGGTCCGCGCCTACGAGGTCTACTGGGCCGCGATGCGCTCCGGTCGCTACGTCGCCGCGGTCAACAGCCACCTGGCCCCGGCCGAGGCCGCCTACATCGTCACCGACTCCGGCGCCCGCGCGCTCGTGGTCTCCGCCGCGCTCGGCCCGCTGGCCCGCGCGGTCGCCGAACTGCTCCCGGACGTGCCGGTCAAGCTGGTCTACGGCGGCGAGGCCGACGGGTACGCCGGTTACGACGCGTTCCTCGCGTCCGGTTCCCCGCGCCGTCCGGCGGACCAGCCGTGCGGCGCGGACCTGCTGTACTCCTCCGGCACCACGGGCCGCCCGAAGGGCATCCAGGTCGACCTGCCCGGTCGGCAGGTGGACGAGCCGGGCGACACCCTCACCCCGGTCCTGCGGCACCTGTACGGCTTCGGACCGGACGCGGTCTACCTGTCCCCGGCGCCGGTCTACCACGCCGCGCCGCTGCGGTTCGGCGCGGCGGTGCACCGGCTCGGCGGGACGGTGGTGATGATGGAACGCTTCGACGCCGAGGCCGCGCTGCGGGCCATCGAAACCTACGGCGTCACGCACAGCCAGTGGGTGCCGACGATGTTCGTGCGCATGCTCAAGCTGCCGGAGGAGGTGCGGTCCCGCTACGACCTGTCCAGTCACCGGGTGGCCGTGCACGCCGCGGCGCCCTGCCCGGTCGAGGTCAAGCGCGCGATGATCGACTGGTGGGGGCCGATCCTCGTCGAGTACTACGCGGCCACCGAGGGCGCCGGGATGACGTTCATCGACAGCGAGCAGTGGCTTGCCCGGCCCGGCTCGGTGGGCCGCGCGGTGGTCGGCGTCACCCGCATCTGCGACGACAAGGGCATGGTGCTGCCGCCCGGCGAGACCGGGACCGTCTACTTCGAACGCGACGAGGTCCCGTTCACCTACCACCGTGACGAGGCCGCGACGCGCGCGGCGCAGCACCCCGAGCACGAAACCTGGACCACCACCGGCGACGTCGGCTACCTCGACGAGGCCGGCTACCTCTACCTCACCGACCGCAAGGCCTTCGTGATCATCTCCGGCGGGGTGAACATCTACCCGCAGGAGGTCGAGGACGCGCTCGCCCTGCACCCCGCCGTGTTCGACGTCGGCGTGATCGGCGTGCCGGACGAGGAGATGGGGGAGGCCGTCAAGGCCGTCGTCCAGCCCGCGCCCGGCGTGATCCCGGGACCGGAGCTGGAAGCCGAGCTGCTGACCCACCTGCGCGAGCGGATCGCGCACTACAAGGTGCCGCGCAGCGTGGATTTCACCGGCGAGCTGCCCCGCACCCCGACCGGCAAGCTGGTGAAGCGCCGCCTGCAAGAGCGCTACGTGCCGAAGGAGAAGGAGGAGCCGTGCGAGACGCGGTGATCGTGGAGGCGCTGCGCACCCCGGTGGGCAAGCGCGACGGCGGCCTGTCCGGGGTGCACCCGGTGGATCTGTCCGCGCACGTGCTGCGCGGCCTCGCCGAGCGGACCGGCCTGGACCCGGGCCGGATCGACGACGTGGTGTGGGGGTGCGTGGGCCAGGCCGGTGAGCAGACCGGCGACATCGCCCGCAACGCCGTGCTGGCGGCGGACTGGCCGGAGACCGTGACCGGCGTGACCGTGGACCGGCAGTGCGGCTCGTCCCAGCAGAGTGTGCACTTCGCCGCCGCCGGCCTGATCGCCGGGCACTACGACGTGGTGGTGGCCGGCGGGGTCGAGTCGATGAGCCGGGTGCCGATGGGCTTCGCCGCGCAGGGCGCGAACCCGCTCGGCGAACGGCTGCTGGCCCATTACGGCGGGGTGCGGCCCCACCAGGGCGCCGGCGCGGAGATGATCGTCGAACGGTGGGGGTTCAGCCGTGCCCAGGTCGACGAGTTCTCCCTGGCCTCGCACGAGAAGGCGGCCGCCGCGCAGGATTCGGGCGCCTTCGACGAGCAGCTGCTCCCGCTCGGTGCGGTGACCGCCGACGAGGGTGTGCGCCGCGGCGGCTCGCTGGAGAAGCTCGCGAAGCTCAAGCCCGCCTTCGCCGAGGACGGCGTGATCACCGCGGGCAACAGCTCGCAGATCAGCGACGGTGCGGCCGCGCTGCTGATGACCACCAGCGAGAAGGCGGCCGAGCTGGGCCTGCGGCCCCTCGCCCGCGTGCACACCGCCGTGCTCGCGGGTGCCGATCCGGTGATCATGCTGACCGCACCCATCCCGGCGACGCACAAAGCCCTGCGGCGCAGCGGCCTGTCCCTGGGCGACATCGGGGTGTTCGAGGTGAACGAGGCGTTCGCGCCGGTGCCGATGGCGTGGCTGGCGGAAACCGGCGCGGACCCCAAGACCCTCAACCCGCACGGCGGTGCGATCGCGCTCGGCCACCCGCTCGGTGCGAGCGGCGCGCGCCTGATGACCACGCTGGTGCACCACATGCGTGCCAGCGGTGTCCGCTACGGGCTGCAGACGATGTGCGAGGGCGGCGGGCAGGCCAACGCGACCATCCTGGAGCTGATCGCGTGACCGGGTTCCGCGAGAAGGTCCGCGCGTGGCTGGCCGCCAACGTCCCCGGTGACGAGGAGCTGGCGACCGCCAAGCGGTTCCAGGCCGCACTGCACGACGCCGGGCTGGCCGGCATCACCTGGCCGACGGAGTACGGCGGGCAGGGGCTCACCGCCGCCGAGCAGCAGATCTTCGACCAGGAGGCGGCGCACTACGACCTGCCGACCTCGGTGTTCCGCATCGGCATGGGCATGTGCGGGCCGACGATCCTCGACCTGGGCACGGCCGGGCAGAAGGCGCGCTACATCCGGCCCCTGCTGCGCGGCGAGGAGATCTGGTGCCAGCTGTTCTCCGAGCCGGGCGCCGGGTCCGACGTCGCGAGCCTGCAGACCCGCGCGGTCCGGGACGGGGACTCGTGGGTGGTCAACGGGCAGAAGGTGTGGACGACGGTCGCGCACCTGGCCGACTTCGGTGCGCTGCTCGCCCGCACCGACCCGGACGTGCCCAAGCACCAGGGCCTGACCATGTTCCTCATCGACATGCACGCGCCCGGGGTGACCGTGCGGCCGCTGACGGACATGACCGGCCGGGCGCCGTTCAACGAGGTGTACTTCGCCGACCTGCGGCTGCCGGCCGGCGCGGTTCTCGGGCAGGTCGGCGGCGGCTGGCCGGCCGCGGTGACCATGCTCGGCCACGAACGCGTGTCGATCGGCGGGTTCGTCCGCATCCGGCACGACCCGCTGGCGCACGCGAACCTCGCCGAGACCGCGCGCCGGTACGGCCGCGACCGCGATCCGGTGGTGCGGGTGGAACTGGCGAAGCTGTACGCGGCCGAACGGGCGCTGGCGTTGTTCAACGCGCGGTTGCGGCAGGAGGCCGAGGCCGGTTCCCCGCCCGGGGCACGCGGCTCGGTGGCCAAACTCGCCGGCGCCCAGCTGCGACAACAGGCCGTCGCGGTCGCCGGGCTGATCGCCGGACCGCACGCCATCGCCTGGGATCCGGACGACGCGGCCGGGGACGAGCTGGCGCTGGCGATCAACCAGACCCCGTCGTCGAGCATCGCCGGTGGCACCGACCAGATCCAGCGCACGATCATCGGTGACCGGATCCTCGGGCTGCCCCGCGAACCCGTCGCCGACCGCGACGTGCCCTTCCGCGAGCTGCGGGTGGGCACGCAGCGACCCGCCTGAGAGGAGAAGCCGTGCAGCTGGTGCTCGACGACGAACAGCGGCAACTGCGGTCCGCGGTGCGCGACCTGCTGGCCGACCACAACGACGTGCGGTCCGTTGTGGACGGTGACGCCCGCTACGACCGCGGGTTGTGGCGGCGGATGGCGGAGCTGGGGCTGACCGGGCTCGTGGTTCCGGAGGAGCTCGGCGGTGCGGGCGCGGGGCACGTCGAGCGGTGCGTGGTGCTGGAGGAACTGGGCCGCGCGCTGGCGGCGGTGCCGTTCCTCGCCTCCGCGGTGCTGGCGGCCGACGCCCTGACGGCCCTGGGCGACACCGAGGTCCTGCCCGCGCTGGCGGCGGGGGAGCAGGTCGGCGCGGTGGCGCTGTCCGGGGTGACCGCGACCGAGCGCGACGGCGGCTGGGTGCTCGACGGGTGCGCGCCGTTCGTCCTCTCCGGTGACGTGGCCGAGGTCTTCGTGGTGCACACCCCCGCCGGGTGGTTCGTGACCGCGGAGGGCCACCGGCGGGCGCTGACCACCCTGGACCCCACGCGAGGCCAGGCGAAGCTGGAGTTCTCCGCGGCGCCCGCCCGCCGGCTCGAGCACGCCGACCCGGGCGCGGTGCTGGAGCGGGTGCGCGACCTGGCGGCGGTGGCGCTGGCCGCGGAACAGGTCGGCGGGATCGCCAAGGTGCTGGACACGATCGTCGGCTACGCCAAGGTGCGGGTGCAGTTCGGCCGCGCCATCGGTTCCTACCAGGCGGTCAAGCACGCGTGCGCGGAGTTGTACAGCACGAGCGAACGGGCCGGGTCGCTGCTGCGGTACGCGGCGTGGGCCGCCGACCACGACCCGGACGCGCTGCCGCTCGCCGCGGCGACCGCGCAGGCGTTCACCGGCCCCGCGTACTTCCGGGCGGCGGCCACCGGGCTCCAGCTGCACGGCGGCATCGGCTACACCTGGGAACACGATGCGCACCTGTACTACAAGCGGGCCAAGAGCAGTGAGCTGCTGTTCGGCACGCCCGCGGAGCAGTGGGCGCGGCTCGCCGACCGGCTGGAGCGGGTGCCGTGACGGCCCGGCCGGTGCTGCTCGACCGGGCCGTCGCCGGGCCGCCACACGTGCTCAGGCTCGTCCGGTACCCACGACGATGGGCGGTGCGGTGAGTTACGGCGAGATCACCTACGAGGTCACCGGCGGGATCGCGACGATCACCCTGAACCGGCCGGCGCGGCTGAACGCGTTCACGCTGGAGATGGCGCACGAGCTGATCGCCGCGTTCGACGCAGCGGATGCCGACGACGCGGTGCGCGTGGTCGTGGTGACCGGTGCCGGGCGCGGGTTCTGCGCGGGCGCGGACCTCGGCCGCGGCGCCGGCACCTTCGACCGCGGCGCGATCGGCGACGTGCGGGGTTTCGGCGAGATCGACGGTGTCCCGCGCGACGCCGGTGGCGCGGTGGCGTTGCGGATCGCGGCGAGCAAGAAGGTCGTGATCGGGGCGGTCAACGGGCCCGCGGTCGGGATCGGGGTGACGATGACGCTGCCGATGGACATCCGGATCGCCGGCGCGAACGCCCGGTTCGGGTTCGTGTTCGCCCGGCGCGGCATCGTGCTGGAGGCCGCGTCCTCGTGGTTCCTGCCCCGGATCGTCGGCATCTCGCAGGCAATGGAGTGGGTCGCGACCGGGCGGGTGTTCGACGCGGCCGAGGCGCGCGCCGGGGGACTGGTGTCCCGCGTGGTGCCACCGGAGGAGCTGATCCCGGCGGCGCACCGGATCGCGCGGGAGATCGTGGACAACACCTCGGCGGTGTCGGTCGCGGTGTCGCGGCAGCTGCTGTGGGGCATGCTCGGCTCGCCGACGCCGTGGGACGCCCACCGTGCCGACTCCCGCGCCTTGCTGGAGCTCGGCACCGGCAAGGACGCGCGCGAAGGCGTCATGGCGTTCCTGGAGAAGCGGTCGCCGAGCTTCCCCGGCCGGGTCACCGCCGACTACCCGGACCAGGTGCTGCCGTTCCCCGGCGCACCGTGACCCGGCGGCGCGCACGCTGACGAAGCAGGAACCCAGGTTCCATCCGGGCGAGATCGGCCGCGGTCTCCTCGTTGCGTGTGGTGCTGGCGCCCCAGAAGGCGACGTGCCCGGTGAGGTCGAACGGGTCATCCTCGGATCGTGCCCCGGTCCGCGATCTCCCCGTCCGGCTCACTGTCGCCTTCGGACAGAGCGCTCAGTGCCCCTTGGTGAGCCGGTCCAGCTGGCTCTGCAGCTCGTCCAGGCGGGCGTGCAGGAGCGTGACCTCGGCGGACAGCAGCGGCACCAGCTCCGGGTTCGCGGCCGCCCCGGCGGTGAACGCCACCGCCTGATCGTCCCGGTGCACTGGCACGCCCGCGAGACGGCTGAAGTGGTCCAGCGTCAACGGCGGCCGGTTCCCGGCGCAGGTCGAGCACACCGGCAGCAGCTTGCGCCAGCCGACGACGCCCGTGCCGGTCGCCACGAACACCTGTGCGGGCCACCCGCATGCGCACAACCCGGCGTGCACGGACCGGACGGTTTGTTTCGAGTACCGCACGCCCCGCTCGTACAGGAAGTACCGGCCGGCGGCGTCCACCTCCAGCAGCACGCTCTGCTGGTACTGCGGGTCGCAGGCCAGCGCGCGGGCGTCGGCGAGGTCGTGGAAGCAGTAGAAGCCGCAGTCGCACAGGCGGGACGGGCTCTGGTGGCGGCTGCTCTGCGCGCACCGGGCCTCGGCCCGCACACCGTAGGCGTGTGTGCGGCCGAGCGATACGCCCGTGAAACCGGCCTCCGTGCCGTCGGCCGACACCATCGGGTAGGCGAGCTTGTACCCGCGCCACGGGACGTCGCGCCGTTCCTGGGGCGTGCGGCGCAACGACAGCCGGCCCGCCATGGCTCAGCGGTCGGCGGTGACGGGGGCGGGACGCTCCGGTTCGGGGGTTTCCACGGTGTCGCGGGGCTCCTCGACCGGCGCGACCTCTTCGGCCCTGGATTCTTCGACGACGACGCCCACGGCAAGTTTGCGGCCCAGTCTCATCGCCAGCCTCCTCGCGGATCACGGTGCGTTTTTCCAGCGTGACCCGCGACGGCGGCGATGTCCAGAGTTATTCGAAACGTGCCGGGTCCCCGGCACCCTTTCGGACGATTTCCGGCTCGCCACCGGAGAAGTCGATCACCGTCGTGGGCTCGGTGCCGCAGCCGCCGGAGTCGACGACCGCGTCGACCGCGTGGTCCAGTTCGTCCTTGATCTCCCAGCCCTGCGTCAGTGGCTCCTCGTGGCTGGGCAGCAGCAGGGTGCTCGACACCAGCGGCTCGCCCAGCTCGTCGAGCAGCGCCCGCGTGACGGCGTGGTCGGGGATCCGCACACCGACGGTCTTCTTCTTCGCGTGCAGCAACCGCCGGGGCACCTCTTTCGTGGCGGGCAGGATGAAGGTGTAGCTGCCCGGGGTGGCGGCCTTGATCGCGCGGAAGACGGTGTTGTCGACGTGCACGAACTGCCCGAGCTGGGCGAAGTCGCGGCACACCAGGGTGAAGTGGTGGCGGTCGTCGAGGTGGCGGATGGCGCGGATGCGGTCCAGCCCGTCGCGGTTGCCGAGCTGGCAGCCGAGCGCGAAGCACGAGTCGGTCGGGTAGACGATCAGCCCGTCGCGCCGCAGCAGGTCGACGATCTGAGCGATCGACCGGCGCTGGGGGTTGTCCGGGTGCACGTCGAAGTACTTCGCCATGGGGAGAGCTTAGGATCACGGGTCCGGGCCGGCCGCCAGAGGCGAACGGCCCGGGTGGCCCGGGGCTTCCGGCCCGGGTTCGGGAAAATTCGAACACCCTTCGTGTTGTCAACAGAGCGTAATGAAGTGTGATGTTCGTCACTATCCATTCGGGCTAATGACCTGCGCTTTCCCGCCTATATCCCAGTCATGTTGGTTACTCCTCGTCACTCGCTGGGCCGGGACCGGGTCGTGGTCCTGATCCCCGCGCATGACGAAGCCGCGAGCATCGCCGCCACGCTGGACTCGGTCCGGGCGCAGACGGTGACCCCGGACGCGATCTTCGTCGTCGCGGACAACTGCGCCGACGACACCGCGGCGGTGGCGGCGGCGCACGGCGCCCGCGTGCTGGAGACCGTCGCCAACACGGACAAGAAGGCCGGTGCGCTGAACCAGGCACTGGCGGTCGTCCTGCCCCAGCTCGACGGCGACGACCGGGTCCTGGTGATGGACGCCGATTCGATCCTCGCCCCGGAGTGGATCGAAACCGCGCTCGCGGCGATGGAGCGTTCCGCGGCCGTCGGCGCCGTGGGCGGGATCTTCTACGGCGAAGGCCGCCGGGGACTGATCGAACAGCTGCAGCGCAACGAGTACGTCCGCTACGCCCGGGACATCCTGCGGCGCGGCAGGGGGGTGTGGGTGCTGACCGGCACCTCGACGCTGTTCCGGGTGCCGGTGCTGCACGAGATCGCCGCGGCGCGGGGCGGCGCGCTGCCGGGCCGGGCGGGGGAGTTCTACGACCGGCGGGCGCTGACCGAGGACATGGAGATCACCCTGGCGTGCCTGCGGCTGGGGTACCGGTGCGTGTCCCCGGCCCGGTGCGCGACGACGACCGAGCTGATGCCGACCTGGCGGGATCTGTGGCGGCAGCGGGTGCGGTGGCAGCGCGGCGCGATCGACAACCTGCGGTCGCACGGCGTCAACCGGGTCACGCTGCCGTACCTGGGGCAGCAGTTGTGGGCGGTGCTGGGCTTCCTGGTCATCGTGGGGTACCCGCTGCTGCTGGGCCTGTCGCTCGCGGCGGGGATGCCGATGGTGCTGCACCCGTTCTGGCTCGCGGTCGGCGCGGTGTGCGTCGTCGACCGGGTGGTGACCGTGCGCAAGGCGGGGTGGCGCGGCATCCTGCTGACGCTGCTGTTCCTGCCCGAGATCTACTACGACTTCTTCCGCCTCGGTGTGTACCTGGCCGGGTGGCGGGACGCGGTGCTGCGGCGTGCGGCCGGCTGGCACCACCTGACCACCGGGGGGAGGTGAAAGCGATGTACGGAAAGGGTTTCACCGCCGCGGGGTCCGGGTCGGCCGCGCTGGCCTACACCGGGTTCGGCACCGCCTGGATGGTGCTGGCGGGGCTGATGCTGCTGCTGGCCGGTGTGGCACTGGTCAAGCTGGTGCCGCGCAAGGGTCAGCGCTGACCGGCGCCGGTCGTCACCGCAACAGGGAACCCAGCCGCTGGGCCGCGTCGACCACGGTGCGGCCCAGCGCCTCCTCGTCCGGGGCGGAGAACAACGACAGGCCGATGCTGACCTCCCGCCCCGGCACCATCGCCGAAACGCCGATCACCGACGGGGCGATCTCGCCGTAGGACACCGCGAAGCCGCGCTTGCGCGCCAGCGTCACCTCCTCCCGCTCGCCCGCTGCCGGCGGCCCCGCGGCCAGCATCGCCAGCCCGGCCGAGCCGCGGTCGATCGGGTCGACCTGACCGGGCCGGAAGCTCACGTGCATCCGCGCCTGGCGCGGCTCGACGATCATGAGCATCCGCACCTCCCCGGCGTTCTCCCGCACCACCAGGTGTGCCGTGGCCTGCGTGAGGTCGGTGAGCTCCTCCAGCACCGGCCGCGCCAGCGTGCGCAGGTCCTGCTCCACCGGCTCGGCCAGCCGCACCAGGCCGGTGCCGAGCGAGATCCGCTTGAACCGGTCGCGCCGGCACAACCGGTGCGCCTCCAGTGTCCGCACGAGCCGGTGCGCCACCGTGCGGTGCACCCCGATTCCCTCCGCGATCTCGGTCAGCGTCATCCCCTGCGGGTGCGCGACGAGCAGCTCGAGGATCTGCAACCCGTTGTGCAGCGTTTTCGACATTCCCGAGTCGACTTCGGACATGGCGGCACCCCCTTGACGGCCGGCGGGCACCGACCTACTGTTTCCGTAGTTCGCACGCTGCGTGCGATAATAGCACGTTCAATCTGGCGTGCAACCCCCCGAGGAGGTCACCGTGGACGTGGCGACGCTCGTGCTCGTGCACCAGCTCTACGGCGCGCAAAGCCACTTCATCGACAACGGCGATGCCGCGGCGTGGGCGGACACCTTCACCCCGGACGGCGAGTTCCGCTCACCGAGCTATCCGGCACCGGTCACCGGCACCGCGGACCTGCGGAGGTTCGCCGAGGACTTCGCGGGGCAGGACGGCATCACCCGTCACGTGCTCACCAACGTGCACGTCGTGCCCGCCGACGGTGTGGATGGTGCCGACGGTGTGGACGGTGTGGACTGTGTCGGCGCTGTCGGCGCTGTCGGCGCTGTCACTGTGCACGCCTACCTGCAGATCGTGCGCACCCTGCCGGGCGGCCCGCCCGAACTCCTGCGCCTGACCACCCTCACCGATGAGCTGGTCCGGTACGCGGGCACCTGGCGCATCCGCCGCCGCACCGTGCGCCGCGACGACCAGCCGCACAACCCCCAGAACTCGCCGAACCCCCAGAACTCGCAGAACGAGGAGCACCGATGAGCGACACCCGCGCCCAGCACGAGCCGATGACGGCGGTCTACCCGGAACTGGCGGGCAAGGTCGCGGTCGTGACCGGCGCGGCCCGCGGAATGGGGGCGCGGTTCACGGCGGCCCTGGCGGTGCGCGGCGTGCACGTCGTCGGTGCCGACATCGACGAAGCGGGCATGCTCGCCACGGCGCGCGAGCTGACCGCCGAGGTCGCGGCGGCCGAGAAGGCCGGCGAGATCGTCGGCACCCGCATCGACGTCACCCGGCCCGAGGACCACGAAACCGTGGCGCAGCTGGCACTGGAGCGGTTCGGCCGCCTGGACTTCTGGGTCAACAACGCGGGAATCTTCCCGTACGCGACCGTTGGTGAGATCACCCCGGAGCAGATCGGCGCGACCCTCGCGGTCAACGTCGAGGGTGTTCTGTACGGCGCCCAGACCGCCGCGCGGCACATGGCGCCGGGCAGCGCGATCGTGAACATGTCATCGGTGTCGGCCGTCCGCGTCCGCCGTGGCCGCGGCGCCTACTGCACCTCGAAGGCCGCCGTCGCGCACCTCACCGAATCGCTCGCCGTCGAGCTCGGTGACCGGGGCATCCGCGTCAACTCGATCGCGCCCGGCTACGTCGACACCGAGATGACCCGGTGGGTCAAGGAGGATCCGGCGGCGCTGCGGCACGCGCTCGACGTCGTGCCGCTGCACCGGCTCGGCTCGCCGGAGGAGGTCGTCGGACCGCTGCTGTTCCTGCTCTCCGACAGCGCCCGCTACGTCACCGGGCACAGCATCGCCGTGGACGGCGGGTCGCGGCATGTCTGAGTACCCGGACACGGTGCTCGTCACCGGCGCGGCCGGTGGCATGGGCGCTCACCACGCCCGCGCGCTCGCCCGGCACGGCACGCACGTGTGCCTGGCGGACATCGCCGACCCCGGTTCCGTGGTGGCGGAGATCGAAGCCGGGGGCGGGTCGGCGTCGGCGCACGAACTGGACGTCACCGACCCGGCCGCGTGGGCCCGGGTCGTCGCGGAGATCCGCGCCACCCGCGGCCGTCTCACCGGCCTGGTCAACAACGCCGGGATCTCCCGCCGCCTGGAGTTCCTGGACACCACCGGCGAGGTCTGGGAACAGGTCCTGCGCGTCAACCTGTCCGGCCCGTTCCACGGCATGCGGGCCGTGGCGGAGCTGATGCGGGACTCGGGTGGCGGGTCGATCGTGAACATCTCCTCGATCGCCGGCCAGATCGGCTACTTCTCGCCCGCCTACAGCTCCAGCAAGTGGGGCCTGACCGGGCTGTCCAAATCGGCTGCCGGCAACTTCGCCCGGTGGGGGATCCGGGTCAACTCGGTGCACCCCGGGCTCGTGGACACCGGGCTGCTCGACGGGGCGGAGGCGTTCGTCGCCTCGGCCGTCGCGAGCATCCCGGCCGGGCGCATGGCGCGGCCGGCGGAGATCACCGAGGCGGTGCTGTTCCTGTTGTCCGAGCGGTCCAGCTACCTGACCGGCAGTGAGATCACTGTGGACGGTGGCCTGGTGTCGAACGGGCTCTACCACCGCATCATCGCCGACATGGAAGGGGAGCTGTCGTGACCGACGACTGGGACGTCGTGGTCGTCGGTGGCGGTGGCGCCGGTCTCGCCGCCGCCGTGTCCGCCGCCGAGCAGGGCGCTTCGGTGCTGCTGTTCGAGTCCGAACGGGAGCTCGGCGGTTCGACCCAGCTGTCCGCGGGCCTGTTCACCGCGGCCGGCACGAGCGTGCAGGCCGCGCTGGGAGTCGAGGACTCCGCGGAACGGTTCTTCCAGCACTACATGGACCTCAACGCCTGGCAGCTGAACCCGGGGCTGATCGCCGCGTTCTGCGTGCAGTCCGGGCCGACGCTGGACTGGCTGATCGGACTGGGTGTGGAGATCCCGGCGAAGCTGTCCGGCAACGCGCACACGCCGGGCCTGTGCCAGGCCGGGGTCGAGGACGTGTGGCGCGGTCACGTGCCCAGGGACCAGGGCTACGGGGTGGTCCAGGTGCTCGCCAGGGCGGCACGCACGCGGCAGGTCGAGATCGTCCTCGGCACCCGGGTCGAGCGGCTGCTCGAGGAGCACGGCCGGGTCGCGGGGGTCGTCGCGGACGGCATCGAGGTGCGGGCGCGGGCGGTGGTGGTGGCCAGCGGCGGGTTCGCCCGCGACCCGGGTCTGCTGGCGCGCTACTACCCGGCGGCACTGCGGGCGGGCGAGGACCTGTTCGTCGTCGCCGCGGACGGCAGCCGCGGCGACCACCTGCGCTTCGGCGCGCAGGTCGGCGCGGCGGTCGCCGGGGACGGCTGGGGGCTGCTGCTGCCCACCGCCTACTTCCAGCGCCTGCACCACTGGCAGTCCGGGTTCCCGCCGAAATCGCGCATCCACGTGGACGCCCGCGGGCGCCGGTTCATGGACGAGGACGCCTCCTACGCGGTGTCCGGCGGCATCATCGAACGGCACGGCGGCACCGCGTGGATGATCTTCGACGAACGCGCCCGCCGGACCCTCCCGCCCGGATACGCGCACTGGACGGCCGAGTACGTCCTCGCCGAGGCCGAGGCCGGGCGCACGCTGCGCGCGGCGGACCTGGCCGAGCTGGCCGGCAAGGCCGGGATCCCCGCCGGCGCGCTGATCGCGACGGTCCGCCGGTGGAACGAGCAGCTGCCCGCCGGGCACGACCCGGAGTTCCTGCGCCACCGGACGCTCGCCAGCAAGGGGGTGACGGGCAACCCGGACCCGATCGCCGAGCCCCCGTTCTACGCGGCGCGCCTGCTGCCCGCCGAGCTGGTGTGCACGCACGCCGGGCTGGAGATCGACGCCCGCGCGGCCGTGCGCGACGAGCGCGGCGAGGTCATCGACGGCCTCTTCGCCGCGGGCGAGGCCGGTGCCGGCGTGCTCGGCCCGCGCTACGTCGGCGGCGGCAACGCCGTCGCCAACGCCCTCACCATGGGCCGCATCGCCGGCCGCAACGCCGCGGTCACGACCTCGTGAAGTGGCACGCGCCGCGGTCCGGGAGCGGAACCCGAGGCGGTCCCTCGCTCCAGAACTGTTGTACTCAACGAGGAGAGACATGAGCGAAACCACCGCTGCCGGCGATGTCGGCAGCCGCACGATCCGCAAGGTCAGCCGCAGAGTCCTGCCGCTGGTCGCGCTGCTGTACGTGTTCAACTACATGGACCGGTCGAACATCAGCTACGCCCAGCTCGGCATGCAGCACGAACTGGCGATCACCACGGCAGTGTTCGGCACCGCGTCGGCGATCTTCTTCCTCGCCTACGTGGTGTTCGAGGTCCCCAGCAACATGATCATGAAGAAGGTGGGCGCGCGGATCTGGCTCGCCCGGATCGCGATCAGCTGGGGCATCGTCACCGTGGTCACCGGGTTCGTGCAGAACATCCCGCAGCTCTACCTCGCCCGGATCGTGCTCGGCATCGCCGAGGCCGGCCTCTACCCGGGCCTGCTGCTGTACCTGACGCTGTGGTTCCGCCCGAAGGAGCGCGGCCGGGCCATCGCGACGCTGGCGATCGCCCAGCCGATCGCGATGATCCTCGGCAGTCTCACCGGCGGCCTGATCCTCGACCACGTCCACTGGTTCGGCATGTCGTCCTGGCGCTGGGTGTTCCTCCTGCAGGGCCTGCCCGCGGTGCTGGTCGGCGTGATCGTGCTGGCCTGGCTGCCGAACAAGCCCAGCCAGGCGAGCTTCCTCACCGCCGAGGAGAAGGACTGGCTGGAGACGGAGATCAACTCCGACTACGCACCCGAGCGGAAGGAGACCTTCCTGGGCCAGCTGCGGGTCGTCAAGGACCGCAAGGTGCTCTACCTGGCGCTGGCGAACCTGTTCGCCGCGTGCGGGCTGTACGGGTTCACCTTCTTCCTGCCGCAGATCGTGAAGCAGATGGACCGGTCCTACTCGGCGACCAACATCGGCTTCCTCGGCGTGATCCCGTGGATCGTCGGCGCGATCGGCATGCTGCTGGTGGCCCGCAACTCCGACCGCACCGGCGAGCGGCGCGGGCACGTGGTGGCGATGATGCTGCTGGCCGCGATCGGCCTGTTCGGCACGATCCAGTTCCGGCACACCCCGGTGGCCGCGCTGATCTGCCTGTCGCTGGTCGCCATCGGCGTGCTCGGCTACCTCGCGCCGTACTGGGCACTGGCCGCGCGCCTGCTGTCGAAGGAGCACACCGCGGTGGGGCTGGCCGCGATCAACTCGATCGCCGCGCTCGGCGGGTTCTTCGGGCCGTACGTGATCGGCAAGAACGCCACCGCCGACGACGTCTCGGTGGGCCTGTACTTCCCGATCGCCTGCCTGGTCCTGTGCGCGGTGATGCTGTCCGTGCTCAAGGTGACGAAGGAACGGCGTGGCGTGGCGGCCACGCACGAGGTAGTTTAGGTATTAACTACTTCGGTGAAGCGTTAAGGTGCGGTCATGGCTGATGGCGAGCTCGACTTCTGGTCCTTCGTCGAGCTCGCCAACCGCCGGCTCGCCGACGAGTTCGGCTTCCGGCACCAGCTCGCCACCGAGGTGCTGCTGACGCTCAACCGCGCCTCCAACATCGTCACCTACGACCTGGAGGCGAGCGTCCACCGGCCGCGCGGCCACTCCTGGTCGGCGTTCCGGCTGCTGTTCGTCACGTGGCTGGCCGGCCCGCTGGAGGCCAAGAAGGCCGCCGAGCTGACCGGGATGAGCCGCGCGGCGGTGTCCAACCTGGCGAAGACCCTGGTCGCGGACGGCCTGCTGGAGCGCACCCCCGGCGAGCACGACGGCCGCTCGGTGCTGCTGTCGCTGTCCGGGCGGGGCCGCTCGGAGATGACCGAGGTCTTCCGCGAGCACAACGAGCGCGAGCACGAGTGGACCAGCGTGCTCACCGAGGCCGAGCAGCGGATCCTGGTGATGCTGCTGGACAAGCTGATCACCAACCGCGACCAGTTCGACGTGCGGGGCCGCAACTGACCCTTGCGCGCCGCCAAGGTAGTACATAGATTTACTACATCGGACCGGCAAGGAGGCGAAGTCATGGCGTACTACCGGCAGGTCGGTGCGGTTCCCCCCAAGCGGCACACCCAGCACCGCACGCCCGAGGGCGGCCTGTACTACGAGGAGCTGATGGGGGAGGAGGGCTTCTCCAGCGACTCCTCGCTGCTCTACCACCGCAACATCCCGTCCGCGCTCGTCGACTCGTCGGTCTGGCAGCTGCCGGACCTGACGACCGAGGCCAACCACCCGCTCAAGCCGCGGCACCTCAAGCTGCACGAGCTGTTCCCCGGCGAGGAGTGGAAGTCCCGTGACGTCGTCACCGGGCGCCGGCTCGTTCTGGGCAACGGTGACGTGCGCATCTCCTACGTCGCGGCGGGCGAGGCGTCGCCGCTGTACCGCAACTCGATCGGTGACGAGTGCGTCTACATCGAATCCGGCGAAGGCGTGGTCGAGACGGTCTTCGGCGTGCTGCCCTTCCGCCAGGGCGACTACGTGATCCTGCCCCGCGCCACCACCCACCGGTGGGTGCCCGACGGCCTGGTCCGCGCCTACGCCATCGAGGCGAACTCCCACATCACGCCGCCCAAGCGGTACCTGTCCAAGTACGGCCAGCTGCTGGAGCACGCGCCCTACTGCGAGCGCGACCTGCACGGGCCCACCGAGCCGCTGCTGGCCGACGGCACCGACGTCGAGGTGCTGGTCAAACATAGAGGCGGAACCGGGAACGGTGGTATCGCAGGCACCCGGTTCGTCTACCCGCAGCACCCGTTCGACGTGGTCGGCTGGGACGGCTGCCTGTACCCGTACACCTTCAACGTCGCCGACTTCGAACCGATCACCGGCCGCGTGCACCAGCCACCGCCGGTGCACCAGGTGTTCGAGGGCGCCAACTTCGTCATCTGCAACTTCGTCCCGCGCAAGGTGGACTACCACCCGCTGTCCATCCCCGTGCCGTACTACCACTCCAATGTGGACTCCGACGAGGTGATGTTCTACTGCGGCGGCGACTACGAGGCGCGCAAGGGCTCGGGCATCGGGCAGGGCTCGATCTCGCTGCACCCGGGCGGGCACTCGCACGGCCCGCAGCCCGGCGCCTACGAGCGCAGCATCGGCGTGGAGTTCTTCGACGAGCTGGCCGTCATGGTCGACACGTTCCGCCCGCTGGAGCTGGGTGAGGGCGGCCGCGCGGCCGAGGACCCGGGCTACGCCTGGACCTGGGCCGGCCGGGGGCCGCAGTGAACCCGGCGACCCCGGCGGGCCTGTTCGACGGGTTCCTCGACGACGCGGCGGTGTTCCCGCCGGGGCTGAAGCCGTTGGCGCAGGCGGTGCCGGACCACGCGGTGCACCTGGCGTCGGGCTACGGCGGCCTGGTCGGCCCGCTGGTGCTGGCGGCGCCCGCGCTCGCCGACCTCGGCGCGGTCGTGGAGCAGCCGCTGGACCTGGCGGTGACCGCGCCGGGCGGCCCGGCCCAGCTGCCGGACGCTCGTGCCCGGGCCGCCGACCTGCCGGTGCGGCTGACCGGGTTCGAGGTGGCGATGCCCGCGGGCCTCGGCGTGACCGAGTTCTTCACCGGGCTGGAGGCCGCCGGGGACGTCCCGGTGTTCGTCGAGGTGCCGCGGGACGACCGCCGCGCCGAGGTGATCGCGACCTGCGCGAGGACCGGGCACCGGGCGAAGTTCCGCACCGGCGGGGTCACGGCCGGGCTGTACCCGGACGAGGCCGAGCTGGCCTCGGCGGTGCTCGCGGCGGTGCGGGCCGGGGTCCCGTTCAAGGCGACCGCGGGGCTGCACCACGCGGTGCGCAACACGGACCCGGAGACCGGGTTCGAGCAGCACGGGTTCCTGAACCTGCTGCTCGCCGCGGGGGCCGCCGCCCGCGGCGCGGGTGCGGACGAGCTGATCGCGTTGCTGGCGGAGCGGGACGGTGCCCGGGTCGCCGCGCTGGTGTCCGAAATGGACGCCGGTGCGCGGACGTGGTTCCGCTCGTTCGGCACGTGCAGCATCATCGAACCGGTGACCGAGCTGGCGGACCTCGGACTGGTCCCGGCCGCGGCGCTGAACGGAGGAGTGACGGCGTGACCAGGATCGACATCCCGGAGGGCTCGCTGTTCGGGCTCGGCAACCTGCCCTACGGCGTGTTCACCACGCCCGGCACCGCCCCGCGCGTCGGGGTGCGCGTCGGCGACTCGGTGATCGACCTGGCGGTGGCGCTGGGCGACGACGTGTTCGCGCGGCCGTCGCTGAACGCGTTCATGGCCCAGGGCTACGACCGCTGGGTCGAGGTGCGGTCCCGCATCGGCGATTTGGTGCGCGGCGACGTGCCGGACGCGGCGGTCTTCGGAGTGGGTGAGGTGGAGCTGCACCTGCCGTTCGAGGTGGCCGACTACGTCGACTTCTACGCCTCCGAGCACCACGCGGCCAACCTCGGGCGGCTGTTCCGGCCCGGCGCCGAGCCGCTGATGCCGAACTGGAAGCACCTGCCGGTCGGCTACCACGGGCGCGCCGGCACCGTCGTCGTGTCCGGCACCGGCATCGTGCGGCCCTGCGGGCAGCGCAAGGCCCCGGACGAGGACGCGCCCACGTTCGGCGAGTCGCGGCGGCTGGACATCGAGGCGGAGCTGGGTTTCGTCGTCGGCACCGGGACACCGCTGGGGTCGCCGCTGTCCACAGCGGACTTCCCGCGGCACGTGTTCGGCGTGGTGCTGGTGAACGACTGGTCGGCCCGCGACATCCAGGCGTGGGAGTACGTGCCGCTGGGCCCGCACCTGGGCAAGAGCTTCGCGACGTCGATCTCACCGTGGGTCGTGCCGCTGCTCGCGCTGGAGGCCGCCCGCGTGCCGACGCCGCCGCAGGAGCCGCAGGTCCTGCCGTACCTGCGGGAGAGCGAGCCGTGGAGCCTGGACGTCGAGCTCGCGGTTTCGTGGAACGGGCAGGAGGTCAGCCGCCCGCCCTACCGGGAGATGTACTGGTCGCCGGCGCAGATGCTGGCGCACATGACCGTCAACGGGGCGTCCGCGCGCACCGGTGACCTGTACGCGTCCGGCACGATCTCCGGCGAGGCGAGGGACCAGCGCGGCGCGTTCATCGAGCTGACCTGGGGCGGCCAGGAGCCGGTCACGGTCAACGGCGAGCCGCGCACGTTCCTCCTCGACGGCGACGAGGTGACCATCACGGCCAGCGCCCCCGGCGCCGCGGGCCGCATCGGCTTCGGCGAGGTGCGGGGGAGGATCCTGCCGGCCACCGAAGCCAAGCGCTGACGGGCGGGGCACGATCGGCCGGGTCAGTACTGCAACCGCGGGTCGTCGTAGTTCTTGAACTCCAGCACGTTGTTCGACGGATCGACCAGGAAGATCGTGCGGTGCTGCTCGGCCGTGCCCTCGAACCGCAGCGACGGCTCGGACAGCACCGGCAGCTTCCGGTGCTCCACCAGGCGCACCAGCCGGTCGAAGTCCTCGGCGCGGGCGAAGCTCACCCCGAAGTGCCGAGGATAGGCCACCGCCTCCGCCGGCACGTCGTCGCAGAGGTGGCACACCAGCTGGTCGCCGAAGAAGTCGAAGGTGACGCGGTCGTCGTAGCGGCGGGCCAGCTTCGCGCCGAGGCCGAAGGTGTAGAACTCGACGGCCTCGTCGAGGTCGCGTGCGGGGACGGCGACGTGGCAGGCGTCTCGCGGATCACGCATGGGAACTCCGATCAGGCCACGGGGGCCGGGGTGAGCTGGATGAGGGTGTCGGCCCGCAGGCCGCGCCGGAGCGTTTCCACGCCGAGCACGTCCGTGGTGGCGATGTTGCCGAGGTTCACCGACGGCCCGAGCGCCTGGATCAGCTCGACCTGCAGGTCCTTGGTCGGTGCTTCGAACAGCAGCCGCCGGGGGTCGACGGACGAGATGACCGCGTGCAGCACGTCCTCGCGCACGTGCCCGTCCGGCCGGGCCAGGCCGCTGCGGCCGCTCTCCCGCGTTTCGGTGATGACCAGGTCCGCCCCCGCGGCGAGGTCCTCGGCGATCGCGGCCACCCAGTCACCGGGACCCAGGCACGCCGAACGCCCCGCGTCCTTGTAGCCGACCTCGGCCAGCACCGGCCGGTACCGCGCCATTCGCTCCACATAGGATGCCTTGTCGTGCTGCGACAGCGGGATCGTGCCGTTGGAGACCTCGATGTGGGTGGCACCCGCCGTTTCGACGAACAGCAGGTAGTCGTCGAGCTGATCGCGCACCAGGTAGTGCTCGAACAGGGTGCCGCCGAAGTAGCAGCCGATGCCGGCCTCGCGCAGCACCGCGACCTTGCGGTGCAGGTCCTTGGTCACCAGTGCGGTGCCCCAGCCGAACTTGAGCAGGTCGATGTGGTCGCCGTGGCTGGCCACGAGGTCGGTGAACGCGCCGGTCGGCAGGCCGGGGTCGATCACCATGGTGACGCCGGTGTTCATGGGGTTCCTCCGGTGGGGACGAGGGCGGGCCGGGCCACGGCGGCACGGTTGCGGCGGGGCCGCCCGGTGAGGGCGAGACTGACCGGGGTGCGGCGCGCCAGTGCGGTGACCAGGACGGACACGAGGTAGACGAGCGGGACGACGCCGAGCACCAGCACCGGCAGCACCACGGCATCGGGCGCCGGGTCCGCGCCGGGACCGGCCAGTGCAACCGCCGCGAGCAGGTACTGCAACACCAGCGGGTGGAGCAGGTAGACCCCGAACGACGCGTCGGAGGTCAGTCCGACCAGGTGGCGCCCCGGGGTTCCCCGCGCGGTCCACAACAGACCAATTGCGAGGAACGCCCACGCCACGGCGAAACTCTCCACCACGACCACGGGCTGGAACACGATGGCGGCCTGCGGTGGCGACTGGCCGGCGAGGGACACCTGTCCCCAGTAGACGGTCACCCCGAGCGCCACCGCGGCCGCGCATCCGCCGAGCACTCGCGCCGTGTGCGCCCTGGTCCACGCGACGAGCCGGTCGCGGTGCGCCCCGGCCAGTGCGCCCGCCAGGACGTAGCCGAGGTAGCTGGGCAGCCACGCGTCCGGTGCGTGCACCCACCCGGACAGCGCGCCGAGATCCCACTGCTGCTGCACGGCGAGCGCGAACACCAGCTGGAACGCCACCGCGAACGCCAGCAGCGCGGCGTGGTGGCGGCGGGTCGCGGCGATCAGGGCCCGGACCAGCGGCCACACCAGGTAGATCTGCATCGACACCAGCAGGAAGTACAGGTGGTACCGCGCGGTGCCGGTGAGCAGCTCGGTGCGGAACGCGGTCAGCGAGTACGGGCCGCCGTCGGCGAAGAAGTAGACGACCGTCCACAGCAGATACGGCACGGCCACCAACAGGTAGCGGCGCCGCCAGAACCGCGGCCAGCGCGGCCGCCGCACGGTGCTGTGGGTCAGCACGAACGCGGTCAGCAGGAAGAACACCTCGCGGCTGACGTGGAAGACGACGATCAGCGCACCGATCGCCACGCCGTGCGCGAACGGGGACAGCACCAGCACGTGCATCCCGATCACCAGCCCGACCGTCAGGACGCGCACCAGGTCGACGTAGTCGAGGTGCTCGGCGCGCGGGCTCACCGCCCGCCCGCTTCGACGCGCAGCTCACGGCGCAGCACCTTCCCGGTCGGCCCGAGTGGCAGGGCAGCGGTCACCTCGATCACGGCCGGTCGTTTGTGCCGGGGCAGCCGGTGCCCGCACCAGTCCTGCAGGGCGCGTTCCAGGCCGGCTGCCGACGCCGCGGTGACGAACGCGACCGGCACCTGGCCGAGCCGCTCGTCGGGCGCGCCCACGACGGCGGCCGTGCCGACCGCCGGATGCGCGAGCAGGACGTCCTCGATCTCCCGCGGGTAGATCTGCTCGCCGCCGCGGTTGATGACGTCGTCCACGCGCCCGTCGAGTGTGAGGTACCCGTCGGCGTCGCGGACGCCCACGTCACCGGTGGAAAGCCAGCCGTCGGCCCCGCGGGCCGGCCGGATCCGTTCGCCGGGGCCGTCGAGGTCGAGGTACCGGCTCACCACCTGCCGGCCGCGCAGCCGGACCTCGCCCCGCTCGCCCGGCGGGAGCGCGGTGCCGTCCGGCGCGGCGACGACGAGCCCGACGCCGACCGGCAGGCCCACCGAACCCGCGCGACGGAGCGCGGGATCGAGCGGGTTGGCGGTGATCTGCCCGGCGGCCTCGGACATGCCGTAGGTCTCCAGGACGCCGATGCCGGTGCGCGCGGTGAAGCGCCGGGCGATGCCCGGCGACAACGGTGCCGACGCCGAGCGGGCGAACCGGATCCGGTCGGCCACGGCAGCCGGTGGCGCGGGCCGCCGGGCGAGCGAGGCGAGGATCGCCGGGACGGTGTTGAGCCAGGTCGGCGCCCAGCGCGTCACGCGATCCCAGTACTCGCCGGCGCTGAACCGCTGGTCCACCACCAGCGAACCACCGCCGACGACGGTCGCGAGCAGGCCCATCACCTGTGCGTTCACGTGGAACAGGGGCAGTGGCGTGTAGCCGCGCTCACCGGGGCCCAGCCGGTGGTGCCGGGCGACACGGCGCGCGGTGTGCAGCAGCTGCCACTCGCTGAGCGGGATCCCCTTCGGGGCGCCGGTGGTGCCCGAGCTGGTCAACAGCACCGCGGGCCGCACCGCGGTACCCGCGGGCCGCGGCCGCGTGGCGCGCACCGGCCGTGGTCCGCCCCGGCCGAGGACCCAGGCCGGCCGGCGGGGCACGAGATCGGGACGGTCGGTGGCGACGACCGCGGTGCGCAACCGGTCGAGGGTGGCGTCCAGTTCGGCCGCGGGAAGCCGCGGATCGACGGGCACCGCGGTCAGGCCGGCGGCGAGACAGCCGAGGTAGGCGCTGGTGAAGGCCAGCGGATCGGCCGCGACCAGCCCCATCCGGGTGCGCGGCGGGAGGTCGTGGGCGAGGCTCCGCCAGCGCTGTGCGGCGGACGCGACCGCGCGCCAGCTCAGCTCCCGTCCGTCCGTGCCGTCGAGGAACGCCACCTCGTCCGGGCGGGCCGCGGCGCGGACCGCCAGCAACCCGGAAATTCGGCCCATCGTGTCTCCTCGGAAAATCGGCGGCGGGCGACCGGGCCGAGTGTCGTCAGCTTTTCTGGGAGACCGCTGGGCGGACGGTGAGAACGTCCTGAGAAATATCGCGGGAGGCGCTGCGCGCCGACCGGAATTCTCTCAGAATGGGCGCATGTCGCGGTGGCGGAGGCGGATGGCTGTGGGTCTGCTGTGCGCCGCCCTGGCCGCGTGCACGGCTCCGCCGGTGATCGCGGATTCGGTGCCGGCCAACCGGATCACGTTGTCCACGCGGTCCGTGCTGGGCCGGTCCTATCTCGCGGTGCGAGCGGCGGGGGAGAATTCCGGACTGCCGTTGCTGGTCGTTCTGCACGGCCGTGGGATGGATGTCCGGAATGCGGCGGCCCGCACCGGTTTTCTGCCGTTCGCGCAACGCGGAATGGCCGATATCGTATTTCCGGCGGGAACCGGGCAATCGTGGAACGCGGGCAACGGCTGCTGCGGCCTGGCCGCCCGGGACCACGTCGACGACCCGGCGTTCGTCGCCGCGGTCGTGGCCGACGCCGCCCAGGCGTTCGGCACCGACCCGCGGCGGGTCTACCTGGTCGGCTACAGCAACGGTGGCCGGCTGGCGTTCCGCCTCGCGTGCGAGTCGCCGGCGCCGTTCGCCGCGTTCGCCACCTACGGCGCCGCCCCGCCGCGGGTGTGCGCCAACCGGGCCGCGGCCGGGTTGTCGGCGCTGGTCGCGGCCGGCACGAACGACGGCATCCTCGGCCACGGCGCCGAGGTGGTGGAGCACGCGACCGCGACCTGGCGGGCGCTGGACTCGTGCCCGCCCGCGTCCTCGGTGCGCCATGACGGCGCGGCGGTGGTCACGACCTGGCGCGACTGCACCGGCGGCGCTGCCGTGCAGTCGCTGACCTTCGCCGGGGCCGGCCACGGCTGGCCCGCCCCGCTGGCCGGGCAGATGTGGGACTTCCTGTCCGCGCGGGTCAGGAGCAGGGCTGCAGCGCCGGCACCGGCGCCGGGCGGCGCACCAGCTCTGGCAGCACGGTGAGCAGGCCGAGCACCGCCAGCCCGGCACCCAGCCACAGCGGCGCGCGCAGGCCGGACATCGAGATGGCCAGCCCGCCGAGCGACGACCCGAGGATCACGCCGAGCGTGATGAACGACGAGTGCACGGTGTTGACCAGCGGACGGGCGTTCCCGGCGCGCTGCACGCGGGTCACCATCGCCGGGTTCAGCGTGACCCCGGCCAGCCCGATGCCGAGCATCGCCACCACCGCCGGCCCGGGCAGGTCCGCGAACAGCGCGAATGCGACGAGGAAGACGAGGTTCAGGGCCAGCCCGACGGCCAGCACGGGCATCGTGTGCCGGTCGGCGAGGCGTCCCACGACGAAGTTGCCCGCCACCGTGGCCGCGCCGTAGGCGACGAGCAGCGGCGGCACGGTGCCGCCGTCGAACCCGGTTACCTCGGTGAGGATCGGGGTGAAGTAGCTGAACGCCGAGAACGTGGCACCGATGATGAACGTGCTGGTCGACAGCGCCAGCCACAACCGCGGCGCGCGGAACGCGCCGAGCTCGGCGCGGAACGAGCCACCCTCGGCGGACGGGGCGATCGCGGGCACTCCGGTCAGGGTGGCCAGCGCGGCGACCACCGTCAGCGCGCCGATCGCCCAGAACGCGGCCCGCCAGCCGAAGTGCTCGCCGACGACGGTGGCGAGCGGCAGGCCGAGCAGCGTGCCGAGCATCAGGCCGTTCAGCACCACCGCGATCGCCCGGCCGCGGACCTCCGGCCGGACCAGCTGTGAGCTCAGGGACACGCCGATGCCGAAGAACGCCTGCGACGCGACACCGGTGATGATGCGGGCGGCCATCATCGTGCCGTAGCCCGTCGCCGTCGCGGCGAGCACGTTGCCGGCCAGGAAGATCACGAACAGCAGCATCAGCGCGGACTTCGGGTTCAGCCGCAGCAGCGCAACGGTGAGGACCGGGCCGCCGGCGGCCATCGCGACGGCGAACGCGGTGATGAGGTAGCCGATCTCCGGAACCGTCACCCCCAGCCCGTCCGCGAGCTGGGGCATCAGCCCGGCGACGACGAATTCGCTGGTGACCATCGCGAACACGCCGAGGCTCAGCACGTAGATAGCGCGCGGCATACGCACTCCTTCCATAACCAACTGATCATTCCATAATTCGGGCGTGCCGCGGCGGCGGTCAGGCCAGCAGCGACAACGCCTGGTCGACGGCCTCGCCGGCCCGGCGCACGTCGTCGGTCTTGCCCACGACCCGCAGGCCCTGCACGAACGTGACCAGGAAGCGGGCCAGTGCCCGCGGATCCTTGTCCGGCGCGAGATCACCCTCGTGCTGCGCCCGGGTCAGGGCGCCGGCCAGCGCGGCCTCCAGCTCGCCGAACGCGATCTCCACGCGCCGCGCCGCTGTGGCGTCGCGCGGCAGGAGCTCGGTTGCCGTGTTGGTGACCAGGCATCCCTTGTGGTCGGCGTCCTCGAGCACCTCGGTCAGGTAGCCGCGGATGAAGTCGCGGACCGCGGCCAGCGCCGGGCCGCGCCGGTTCAGCACCGTCATCGTCTGGATCCCGCGTAGCTCGCAGTAGCGGTCCAGGGCGTGCAGGTAGAGGTCGTGCTTGCTGCCATAGGTGGCGTACAGGCTGGCGCGGTTCACGCCGAGGTGCTCGACCAGGTCCTGCATCGAGGTGGCCTCGTAGCCCTGCCGCCAGAACAGCTCCAGCGCGGCCTGCAACGCGGCGTCGGGGTCGAACTCCTTGGTCCTCGCCATACCCGCAGCCTAGCTTATATCCAACCGATCGTTCCAGTAACCCCGTGATGCTCCTGTGGTCAGTGACTTGTCCCGCAACCGTGCGACCTGGAAATGTTGCACAATCGAAGGATGAATCCGCCGGGAGGCGGCCACCCGGACATCACCAGGAGGCGCGAGCCGATGACCCGCACGGGGCAGGCCGCACGAGACGCGGTACCGCCCGAAGCGGTGCTGACCCCTGCCGCGGTCGCGCGCCGCCTCGGCGTCGCCGTCGCGACCCTCCGCAGCTGGGACCGCAGGCACGGACTCGGGCCGAGTTCGCGGGAGCCGGGGCGGCACCGCCGCTACACGGTCGGCGACCTGCGGCGCCTGGAGCGCGTGGTGCAGCTGGTGCGCCAGGGTGTGCCGGTGGCGAGTGCGGCGGCGACGGTCAGCGCCGGCACGGCGCCGCGGATCGGCCCGCTCGGCCGGGTGCCCGACCGGGTGGCGAGCCGGCGGCGGCGGTCACTGCGCGGAGCCGCCGAAAAGCTCGACCCGGACGCCTTCCGCCGCATCGTGGTGGGCTTTCTCGACCGGCACGGCACCGTGGACACGTGGCAGAAGCTGCTCGTGCCGTTCCTGCAGGAGCTGGGCGAGCGGTGTGCCGAGCCGGACGGCCCGGTGGAGGTCGAGCACCTCGCGACCGACGGCATCATCGCCGCACTGCACGCCATCCCGCCCGGGCACACCGCGGCGGCTTCCGTGCTGCTGGCATGCGCGCCGGAGGAGCAGCATTCACTGCCGCTGGAGGTGCTGCGGCACGCGCTCGCCGAACGAGGGCGCGGCACGATCGCGCTCGGCGCCCGGGTTCCGCCGCAGTCCCTGCTCGCCACCGTCACGGCACGCAAACCGCCGGCCACGGTGGTGTGGGCGCATTCGGCGGAGCTGGCGCGCCTGGTTCCGGCGGCGGAGCTGACCGGCACCCGCCTGTACGTGGCCGGCCCCGGCTGGGACGGGGTGCCGCTCCCCGAGGGCACCCGGCACCTGCGCTCCCTGCCCGACGCGCTGGACGCGCTGACCGGACCGGCCTGACCGGCCTGCGCCCCGGGCCTACTCCGCCGAGCGGAGCTCCACGCAGCACTCGCCGGGTCGCGGCTCGAGCGCCGCCTCCACAGTGCTGGCGCCCAGCCCGTCCAGCAGCCCGGTCAGGAACGACTGGTTCAGCCCGCAAACGACCGCCGGTTGTTTCACCGCCAGCGGGTGGAACGGGCAGTTGCGCAGCCGCAGGCACGCCGGGGACTCGCGGCTCGGCTCGAAGCCGTGCTGTTCCACGACGTCCGCGGCCAGCGTCAGTGCCCGCTCGGCGCCCAGCCGTCCCGGCCGCGCCCGCTCCCGCTCGGCGCTGCCGACCGCGTGTCCCCGTTCCCGGGCGATCCGCAGCGCGGCCTCGTGCGCGGTTTCACCCGCATCCTCCTCGACCACCGCGTCGAGCAGGATGTCCGCCAGCAGGTCGGGCCGCCGCGGCGGGACGCTGACGCGGAGGTCCAATCCGGACGGCTCGTAGACCTTCGGGGTGCGGCCCGCGCCGCGCCGCTCACCGACGAACTCGTACCGCGCGCGGAGCAAACCGGCGGTGACCAGCTTGTCCAGGTGGAACGCGGCGAGCTTGCGCGAGATGCCGACCGAGCCGGCGGCCTCGTCCCGGGTGACCGGGCGCCGGGCCTGGCGGATGTAGGCGTACATGCGGCGCCGCAGCTCGTCGTCGAGCGCGGCCAGTGCCCGGATCGGCCCCTCCGTCATCGTTCCACGGTATCACCGAACCTCCTTTGCCCAATGCCACCGAGAAGCCTTGACTTCAGCCGGAAGAAAAGACCAAACTTTGTTGGTGAAAAGTGCGAGGCGGGACGCCACGGCCGGCGCGGAACACCACGCGACGCGGCCCGCCCGCTGCCCCACCTCCCCACCGAAAGGCAATCCCGTGCAGCCCGAACCCGCCCTGCGCGTCGTCCACGACCAGAGCGACAGCGTCGACCTGGCCGCCGCCGAGCTCCACGCCGCCCAGTTCCTCGAGGCTCTGGGGATCTCCCTGGACTCGGAGAGCCTGCGCGGAACACCCGGCCGGATGGCGCGCGCCTACGCCGAGCTGTTCTCGCCGCGGCCGTTCGACCTGACCACGTTCCCCAACGACGAGGGCTACGACGAGCTCGTGCTGGCGCGCGGCATCCCGGTGCGGTCCGTGTGCGAGCACCACCTGCTGCCGTTCGTCGGGGTCGCGCACGTCGGCTACCTGCCCGGCGAGCGCATCCTCGGACTGTCCAAACTGGCCCGCGTGGTCGAGCACTTCGCGCGGCGGCCGCAGGTGCAGGAGCGGCTGACCAAGCAGGTCGCGGACTGGCTCGCCGAGCGCGTGCACCCCAAGGGCGTCGGCGTGGTCATCGAGGCGGAGCACACGTGCATGACCCTGCGGGGCGTGCAGGCGGCCGGGTCAAGCACCGTCACCTCCACCCTCCTCGGCACGCTGCGCGAGGACGCCCGGTCGCGCCAGGAGTTCTTCGCCCTCACCGGTGTCAATCCCTGACCCGCTCCGGCGTGACGTTCGGGAGTGACGTTCGGGAGTGACAAGGACCGCAGCCTTGTGACAGCGTGACGGCATGACCGAGCCTGGGGTCCGGGTCGAGCGCGACGGCCCGGTGCACACCGTGATCCTGTCCCGGCCGCACGCCCGCAACGCCGTCGACGGGCCGGCCGCGCAGGCCCTGCTGACGGCGTTCGAGGAGTTCGACGCCGACGACTCGGCGGCGGTCGCGGTGCTGTGGGGCGAGGGCGGCACGTTCTGCGCGGGCGCCGATCTGAAGGCGATCGGCACGGACCGTGGCAACCGGCTGGGCGAGGACGGTCCCGGCCCGATGGGGCCGACCCGGCTGCGCCTCGGCAAGCCGGTGATCGCCGCGATCGCCGGGCACGCCGTGGCGGGCGGGCTGGAGCTGGCGCTGTGGTGCGACCTGCGGGTGGCGGCCGAGGACGCGGTGTTCGGGGTGTTCTGCCGCCGCTGGGGCGTGCCGCTGATCGACGGGGGCACGGTGCGGCTGCCCCGGCTGATCGGGGTCAGCCAGGCGATGGACCTGGTGCTCACCGGACGGCCGGTGCCGGCGGACGAGGCGCTGCGGATGGGGCTCGCGAACCGGGTGGTGCCGCGCGGCACCGAGCGGGCCGCGGCGGAGGACCTGGCCGCGGCGATCGCCCGGTTCCCGCAGACCTGCCTGCGGCAGGACCGGTTGTCGCTGCTCGAGCAGGACGGTCTGGACGAACGCGCGGCGATGGCGAACGAATGGCGGCACGGGCTGGTCTCGCTGGCCGCCGACGCTGACGAGGGGGCACGCCGCTTCGCCGCCGGCGCCGGCCGCGGCGGCTCGTTCGAGCTGGGCTAATCGCTTCCGGTGACGGCGTTGTTGGTGCCCCGCACCAGCCAGTCGGCGACGTCGTGCAGTTTGCGGTTCGAGTTCTGCGACGCGCGTACCAGCAGGGTGAACGCCTGGTCGTCGGTCACCCGGTGACGCTCCATCAGGATCCCCTTCGCCATCGAGATCACGTCGCGCGTTTCCAGTGCGCTGCGCAACTGCTCCTGGGCGCGGGAACCGGCCAGGGCGACGGCCGCGTGCGCGGCGAAGAGGCTGCCCACGTGCACGGCGGACTCGTCGAACGCATCCGGTTCCGACGAGAACAGGTTGAGCGCCCCGAGCAGGGTCTTACCGGTGAACAGGCGGATCGCGAGCATCGAGCTGATCCCCAGCTCGGCGGCGGCCGCACCGAATTTCGGCCAGCGATCGTCGGCGCGGATGTCGCCGGTGCGGTAGACGGTGCCGGCGAACACCGCGTCCACGCACGGCCCTTCGCCCAGCTCGTGCTGTAACTCGTCGAGCCGCGCCACCCGCTCGCTCGACGGCGCGACGGTCCGCAACGCACCCGAGTCGAGCAGTGAGACCCCGGCGTCCTCGGTGCCCGGCACGGTTGCCGCGACGGCTGCCACGATGTTGCCGACGGTCTGCCCGACGTCCGGCTCCGGCTCGAGCGTTCGCACGACGGCGCTGAGCGCGTCGGCGAGTTCGAGATCGGCGGGTCTGATGAGTTCGTCCGTCACCAGCACAGTCTTGTCCACGCACGCGGGTGGCGACAGGTCCTGGCCCATCTTTCCGGTCCAGATCGTCGGCACGAGCCGGTCGCTACCCGCAGTGTTTGAGCACCGGCAGGATCGCCCGCTCGGTGCGGGCCGCCGGGACGGGTTCCACACAGGCCGAGAGCCGCGCGAGCAGGTCGTCGGCGTCGAGGCCGGTCCCGATCAGCACCAGCCGCGTGCCGGGTGCCTCGTCGCCCCACGGCGAGCGGTGGAACCGCAGGTACGGTCCGACGGTGTGCAACAGGAAGCGGTCGTCGTGGCCGGGCACGCCGAAGTGCACCGGCCCCTTCATCCGGTACAACCCGGCCGGCCGTTCGGTCAGGAAGTTCAGCAACCGCCGCGGGTGCAGCGGTGTCGCCGAGGAGAACTCGACACTGCGGTAGGCGTCGTGCAGGTGCGCGTGGGGGTGGCCGAGGTGGCCGTCCTGGTGGCGCAGGTCGTCGAACGACAGCTGCCGTGCCACCGGCTCCGGCCGGCCCGGATCGAACAGCAGACCCGGATCGATCGCGCCGAACGACGCCCGCACGACCGGGCGGCCGCCGCTGAGCTCGCGCACCAGTTCCCGCAGGTCTTCGTCGTCCCGCTGGTCGGTCTTGTTCAGCACCACCAGGTCGGCGAAGCGCAGGTGCTCGTCCAGCTCGGGGTGACGGATCCGGTTGGCCTCGAATTCGACCGCGTCCACGACCTCGACCAGCCCGCCGTACGCGATCCGCGGGTTCTCCCCGGCCAGCAGCATGCGCACCAGGTCGCGTGGCTCGGCGAGGCCGCTGGCTTCGACGACGATCGCGTCGATGCCCAGTGCGGGCTCGGTCAGCCGCTCCAGCATGCGGTCCAGGCCCGCGGAATCCACCGCGCAGCACAGGCACCCGTTACCCACCGGCAGCATCGCGTCGATCTGCCCTGCGACCGCCAGCGCGTCCACGTTGACGCGGCCGAAGTCGTTGACGACGACGCCGATGCGGTGGTCGCGCGCATGCGTGAGGAGGTGGTTGACCAGTGTCGTCTTGCCCGAGCCGAGGTAGCCGGCGACCAGGACCACGGGGATCGGCTGCGTGTTCACCGGCGGCACCTTATCGCGCACCCCGCCGCGCCACCGGTACCGCCGCGCGTGCCCGCCCGCGTCGATCCACTGTGGACAATCTGTGTGTGGTGGGCCGCCGGGTTCTTCAGGCGCGCAGCCGGGCGATCCGGCCGGCCTCCAGCGCCGCGCAGACCGAGCCGTCCGTGCCGACGGTGAGCCCGTGCGGCTCGGAACCCGGGGTGGGCAGCGTGAAATGCGTGAACTCACCGTCGGCGGTCACGTGCCCGACCCGTCCCGCACCCCATTCGGTGAACCAGCACCCGCCGCGCCCATCGGTGGCGACCGCGTGCGGGCGGGCTCCGCGGTCCGGCAGCGGGAACTCGGTGATCTCGCCACCGGTGATGCGGCCGATCTGCCCGGCGCCGATTTCGGCGAACCACACCGCATGCGCGTCGGCGGCGATGCCGACCGGCGCGGCGTTCCCGGTGGGGAGCGGGAAGCGGGTCACCTCGCCGGTGGTGGTGACGCGCGCGAGGGCGTGCGCCTGGTTCAGCGTCACCCAGAGCGCGCCGTCGCCGCCGGTGACCAGGGTGGACGGGAACGAGGCGTCGAGGCCCAGCGAGAACTCGGTGATCTCGCCACCCGCGGTGATCCGGCCGATCCGGCCGGCGTTCATCTCGGTGAACCACAGCGCACCGTCCGGTCCGGCGGCGACCCCGTACGGGCCGCAGCCGTCCGGCAGCGCGTAGGAGGTGGCGGTGCCCCCGGGGGTGATCCGGCCGATGCGGTCGTCACGCAGGCGGCTGAACCACAGCGCACCGTCCGGACCGGGTGTGATCACCGCCGGCCCGCAGCCGGGGTCGAGGTCGAACACCGTGATGTCGCCCGCGATCCGGGCGATCTGGCCACTGTGGACCAGCGTCACCCACAGGGCGCCGTCCGGGCCTTCGGTGATCCCGTACGGCCCGGCGCCGGGCACGTCGATTTCGTCGATCTGCACGTTGCCTCCTTAACGCGACGAAAGTCGCGCTAAGATGCTGACATGAGCGAGTCGGCCGGTGCAACCGGTTTGCGCCGCCCCGGCGGCCGCACCGCCCGGACCCGCGCGCGGGTCCTGGATGCGGTCACGTCCCTGCTGGTCGAGTCCGGGTTCGACGGGCTGAGCATCGACTCCGTCGCCGAACGCTCCGGGGTGCACCGGGCGACGGTGTACCGGCGGTGGCGGGACGTGGGCGGCCTGCTGGCGGACGTGTTCGACGCGGCGGCACAGGACGATTGGGCACCGGCGGACACCGGTTCACTGCTGGGTGACCTGATCGCGGTGAACCGGGAGGTGTTCGAGTCGCTGCGGGACACCTCGTCGGTGACCCGGGCGTTGATCGCGGCGTCGTTCCGGTCGGCCCCGGCGGCGGCCGCGTTGCGCGCGTTCTGGCGCGACCGGTACCGGCGGTGCGCGGTGGTGGTGTCGCGGGCCCAGGCGCGCGGGGAGCTGCCGGACGGGGTGGACGCGCACCGGGTCGTGGTGATGGCGACGGCGCCGCTGTACCACCGGCTGGTCCTGATGGGTGAGCCACCGGATCCGGTGATGGCCGAGGAATGCGCCCGGGACGCCGTTTCGGCGGTGATCTCCGGATGACGCCGCGGGGCACCGGTTCGCCGGATGCCCCGCGGCGGGGATCACCAAGCCCGGCCGACGGTGTAGGAACTGGTCCAGATGGTTTGCAACCGGACCACGTCACCCGATTCCGGAGCGGCCCAGATCTTGTTGTCCCCGGCGTAGATACCCACGTGGTAAACCTTGCCGCCGCTGGCGAAGAACACCAGGTCGCCGGGCCGCTTGTCCGGCTTGGACACGCCGCGGACCGCCGTCCGCTGCGCCCGGGCGGTCCGGGGCAGGGTGATGCCGACCTGCTTGTGCGCGTACTGCGCCAGGCCGGAGCAGTCGAACCCGCCCGGACCGGTACCGCCGGAACGGTAGGGCTTTCCGGCCTGTGCAGCCGCGGCGTGCACGATACGGTCGCCTGTGGACAGCTGCGCCGCGGTCGCGGGCGCGGTGAACGCCAGGACCGCGACGGCGCACGTGATCGGCACGGTGATCATTCTGCGTATTCGAGTGGGCACGGTAGGAACCTCCTTCACACTCGAAGGCATTTCGGTTCATTTCCCGGAACCAGAACCCGTTTTCCCCGCGGCCCGATCACGAAACGATATACACCCGCTTCAGTGAACGAGAACACGTCGGTGAACCGGGCTCACCTTTCGCGTGCTCACGCCCGCGGTGCCGGCAGCCCGGCGGCCCGCACGGCCGGTGGCGGAGCACGACGACCCGGCACAGCAGCTGCCGGACGGACGCCGGGACGGCAGGCCGGTGCCAGCCAGGTCCGATGTGGACCTTCCGGATCGGCAACGGCGATCGCGGCCACCGAGCTCCTGCCGCTGCCCGGGCCCTACTTCCACTGCGCGTCCTCACGAGCCAAATTCGGGGATCGGCCCGAGGAGTGTCCACTCCGGGTTCAGTGAGCGGGTGCTCCGTCACCGGAGCCCGCGAACCCGGCCCCTAGGCTGGCACGTCGGCGAGGGTGAACCGCATCCGCATCCCCGGGCGTGCCTGGGCCGCTTTGTCGACGTCCTCGGTCACCACCACCGCGATCACCGGGTAACCCCCGGTCACCGGGTGGTCGGCGAGGAACAGCGTCGGCCTTCCGGACGGCGGCACCTGCAACGCTCCGGCCACGATGCCCTCGCTGACCAGTTCCCCCTGCTGCGCGCGGGGCAGCACCGGCCCGTCCAGCCGGATTCCGATGCGGTTGCTCTCCGAGGTCACGACGTAGGGCTGCGACAGCAGGGTCCGCGACGCCGACTCGGCGAACCAGTCGTCGCGCGGACCGGGGATCATGCGCAGCGTCAGCTCGTCCGACGGGGGAGCGCAGACCGGCGCCTCGCCGTGCGGCGCCGCGGGGCGAACCGGGTCGCCCAGTGGGAGAACCATCCCGCGCCGCAACGGATCCGGTCCCAGCCCGGTCAGCAGGTCCGTCGCCCGCGAACCGAGGACGGGTTCGACCGTCACACCGCCCTGGACCGCCACGTAACTGCGCAGCCCGGTGGCCGGCCATCCCAGCCGGAACTCGGTGCCCGCCGGGATCCGCAGCGGCGAGTTCATCGGGGCACTCGTCCGGCCCACGGTGATCGGGCTCGGTGCACCCGTCACGGCCACGACGAGGTCCCGGCTCGCGCGGGCGGCGAACCCGCCGAACGTCACCTCGATCGCCGCCGCGCCGGCGCTGTTGCCCACCAGGTGGTTCGCGAGCTTCAGCGAGGCGCGGTCGGCGGCGCCGGACGCGGTCACACCGATGTCGGCGTACCCGGGCCGGCCCAGGTCCTGCACCGTCGACAGCGGCCCGCTGTCGACGACCTCGAGCACAGCGGCCATGGCGACTCCGGTTCGTTCGGGTGCCGCGACCGTACTCAATTGTTGAACGATCCTGCAAGCGCTACGTATTACATCTGGGCTGCGAATTTCACCACGGCCGGAACGGATCCTCCTGGTGCCGCGAAGCCGGACGGCACCACGGGCACGGCGCCTCGTGCGAGGTGACGAGACCGGTCACCGGATCGACGTCGGTCTCCAGGATCCAGCCGTCCCAATCCCCGCACGTGCGGCAGCGGGACTTCGTGTCAGCCACGTCAGCCTGCCCATCTTCCCCCTCGACGGTCGCTATGCGGTCAGTGTGCCCGGCCCCGCTGCCGGACCGGGACCGCCGGGCTGACCGCGACGGGAGATCGAACGCGCAGGTCACCGGCGCCGGTACGGTGGCGGCGCGGCGGCGCTGCGGACTTCGCGTCGCGGCGTCAGGAGACGTAGGCCTGCAGCCGGCTGGTGCGGGACTGCTCACGTAGCTTGTCCAGCGTGCGCCGCTCGATCTGGCGGATCCGCTCGCGGGTGACGCCGAGCTCGCGGCCGACCTCCTCGAGGGTGCGCTGACGGCCGTCGTCCAGACCACACCGCAGCCGGATCACCTGCTGCTCGCGGGCGGTGAGCGTGCCCAGCAGATCGTCGATCTCCCGGCGCAGCACGTGGTACGACGACGGCACGCCGGGCCGCGCCGGGTGGCACAGGAAATCCGCGAGCACGCTGGTGCCGTCCGTGCCGACCGTCTGATCCAGGCTGATCGGCTCCTCGTTGTAGGACAGCAGCTCGATCACCTGGAACGGCGTCAGGCTCAGTTCCGCGGCGATGTCCTCGTGCCCGGGTTCCCGGCCAAGCCGGACGGCCAGCTCCCGCCGGGCGGCCAGCACCCGGTTGACCTGTTCGGCCAGGTGCACCGGGATCCGGATGGTGCGGGACTGGTCCGCCAGCGCCCGGCTGATCGCCTGGCGGATCCACCACGTCGCGTAGGTGGAGAACTTGAACCCCGGCGTGTAGTCGTACTTCTCCACCGCGCGGATCAGCCCGAGGTTGCCCTCCTGGATCAGGTCCAGCAACGACATGCCGCGCCCGGTGTAACGCTTGGCGATGCTGACCACCAGCCGCAGGTTCGCCTCCAGCAGCCGGTTCTTCGCCTCGCGGCCCTCGTCGGCGACGAGCTGCAGGTCCGCGCGGCGTTCCGGGTCGGCGATCGGCGTGGTCGCCAGGACGTGCTGCGCGTAGAGACCCGCCTCGATCCGTTTCGCGAGGACGACCTCCTCCTCCAGGGTCAGCAGCTCGGACCGGCTGATGCCGTTGAGGTACGTCCGGACCGGATCGGCCGGCTCGAAGAGCGGTGGGGTCACCTGCCGTTGCCTCCGACAGCCAGGAGAGAGTGCGCTTCCGGTGCCAGCGTGGCCGAACGCCCTGGCACGGAACCGACACCGCGGCGCCGCGCGGCCAAGGGGAAAACGCCAGGTCATCACCAGCCCTGGCGCGCCGGGTCGCGGTAGGGTGCGGGGCGGCTACGGGTCCGCCGCGAACACCGCGGGTTTTCGTGCGGTGATCATGGCGGGGTCCGGCTATATCGTTGGCTGGTGGAAGGGGCTCCGCAGGTGATCACGACCGGTCAGCAGCCGCAGGCCGCTGCGCAGTTCGACGCGCGTGGCGGCGGCTCCGTCGAACTGCGCGCCCAGGCCAGACGGCAGGCGTGGTTCCGCCCCGCACGCGGCCGGGGACGGCTCGGGGTGGTGAGCCTGGCCCGCCTCCTGGCGTTCGAGGTCGTGCTCGTGGTCGTCGCGGCCGTCGGCGTGCAGAAGATGTGGGCGCTGATCGTGGCGGGCGTGATCGGTCTCGCCGCGATCGTGCTGATGTTCGGGCGATCCCAGGGCCGCTGGTGGACCGAGAGCCTGATGCTGTGGATGGGGTTCCGGTCCCGCCGGGGCACCGCGGGTGAGCGGCGGGACGACCCGCGGCTCACCGCGTTGTGCGAGCTGGTGCCGGATCTCGTGGTGGAGAACATCGACGGCCCCGGCGGCAGCAAGCTCGGCATGGGCAGCGACGAAGCGGGCTGGTTCGCCGTGCTGGAGGTCGGCGGCGGCGCGGCGGTCGCGAACCCGCCCGTGCCGCTCGCGGCGCTGGCCCGCACCGCCGCCGAGGCCGAACAGGCCGGTGTCGTCATCCAGGTGGTGACGCACTCGGTGCCCGGGCGGGACGCCGGAACCCGTGACCGCGTGCTGTGGGTGGCGGTCCGGCTGGACGCCACGGCGGTCGCCGAGTCGATGATCGACTCGGCGACGGGGCGCCTGGACGTGCCCGCGGTCCTCGCCGAGATCACCCGTCGTGCGGAACGGGTGCTGCGGCGCCGCGGCCTGCCGGCCCGGATGCTGACGGCCGACGAGGTCGTCGACGCGCTGGCCCGGTCCTGCGACCTGCGGCCCGGCGGCGGCCCGGCCGGGGTGCACGAGGACTGGGAGGCCTGGCACTCGGCGCGGCTGGCGCACGGTTGCTTCTGGATCCAGTCCTGGCCGGACCCGGATCGCGGTACCGGCCTGCTCGCCGCGCTCGCCGAACTGCCCGCGGACCTGGTCAGCACCGCGGTGCTGCTCGAACCGTCCTACGAGGGCACCATGCTGCGATGCCTGGTCCGGGTCGCGGCGACCCCGCAGCGGTACGCGCAGGTGTGCGACCTGGTCCGTACCCTCGCGCAGCGCAACGGGGCCCGGGTGTCCCGTTTGGACGGTCAGCACGCGCCGGCCGTGTATGCTTCGGCCCCGAGCGGGGGAGGTGCACGATGAACGCCGGGCAACACCCGCCGTCGCGGCCGCAGCCGCCGGCGCAGGCGATGGCGCGGCCCAGGCCGCCGGTTCCGCCGGCGCAGGCCCAGCCGCAGCCGCAGCCGCCGCCACCGCAGGGGCAGGCCGTGCTCGGCGCCCCGGCGGTACCGTCGGCCCCTGCCGTCGTCGCCGTTGCGGCTCCGGCGCGGACGCGGCAACAGGCGGGTTCCGAGGCCGCCGCGACCGCGACCGCGACCACCGTGGAGGTCGCGCGGCCCGCGCTCGCCGTGGGCCTCCCGGCCCCGATGCCGCCCGGCCCGCCCGGACCCGGCCCCGCCGGGCCGGCGACCGTCGCGCCACGGGAGCACCGGGACTGGCGCACGCGACGGCACCGGTCGATCCCGCGCCTGCGGATCGGCGCGCACCACGCGTCGGACGCCGCGCTGGAACTGCTGCAGATCTCCGCGTCGTCGGTCGGCCTGCCGCTCGGTCGCGACCAGAACGGCTTCCCGGTGGCGTTGACGCTGTTCCGGCCGGAACCGGTGTCGGTGAGCCTGATCGGCGGGGCCTGGGCGGCCCGGCTGATGGCCTACCGCGCGCTGCGGGCCGGTGCGCGTCTGCTGGTCTTCTCGCAGCACCCGGCCGACTGGGTCCAACTGGGACGGTCCGCGACCGGCCGCACCGACCGCGTCGCCGTGGTGGCGCCGGGATCACCGCCCGCGATGAGCGCCAGCGCGGACGCGCCGGTGCTGTGCCTGCACGACGCGCCGCAGACCCAGAGCGAGCCGGAAGCGTGGCAGACCAGGGTGCTGTTGCACCGCCGCCTCACGCCGGAACGCGTCGGCGCGGTGCCGGGCTCGGACCTGGTCCTGATGCAGCGGCTCACGCCCAACGAGGCCGCGCTGCTGGCGCCGGCGCTCCAGTTGACCCAGCGGACGTCCCAGCAACTCCAGGTGCTGCGCGACGACATGCTGGCCGTGCTGGCGGGGGAGACCAACCACTACGTGTGGGTGGATCCGGCGCCGGCGGAGCGCGAGCGGCTGGGCCGGCCCGGCCGGTACTGATCCCGGGCGGGGACGCCGGTGCCCCTGGCCGGCCCTCGTGGGTAGTGGGCCTCCGCCCAGCGCCAGGCGTGCCAGGTGGTGCCCCGCGCCGGGCGGGGCACCACCGCGACCGCGGCTCCGGTCAGGTCCGTCCGTCCAGAGGGGACGGTCCGGCCGGACTCTGCCGCCGCTCCTCCTGGCCGCCCGCGACGACGGGGCCGCCCGGCGTCTCCACCTCGAAGGCCGTGTCCTCCCGGACCGGCGTCTTCTCGGCCGGCTTGGCCACCCGGGTGGCGCGGTCGGCGTGCACGACCGGCTTGGCGTGCCGGTCCGGTGCGGACACCACGGGCGCGGCCGCCTGCAGCACCGACGGGATCTCCCCGGCCGGACCGACCACGTATTCCTCCGTGGAGAAGCGGCCGTCGAACACCGGGGCGATCCCGGCCGGCAGGTTCGCCGCGAACTCCGACCCGGGCACCGCCGGCCGCGGCGCCCGCTTGCGCTCACGCTGCTTCTCGGTGAACGTCTTCTCCGGTGGTTTGCGGTGCGGGTTGGACAGCACCGGCGGCGCGCCCAGCCCCGGCCCGTCCTGCGGCACGGCCGGCGCCTCGGCCTTGCTGCCGGCGCGCTGTTTGCGCTTCTTGTCGTTGCCCAGCACCGGTGGGGTGGTGCTCGGCGGCGCCTGGAAAGCGGGTGACTGCTCGGTGTGCCCGGGCAGACCCGATGGTGACCCGGTTTTCTCCCCCGCGGTGGAGCCGGGCGCCGACGAGCCCGGCGGCAGCGAAGGCGGCGGCGCGGCGGACGCCTGCTGCTGGGCGGCGCTCTTCGCCTCCATCTCCAGGTGGTCGGTGAAGGACTGCTCGCCGTAGGAGGGAATCCCGGGCTGGTTCGCACCCGGGGACTTCTCCTTCGGATTCTCCGGCACCTGACCGCCCGGTGGCGGCGTGATCGTGCCCGGCGGGTAGAGGCTGTTCGGCGCCGACGACGACGGGAAGCCACCGGGCGGGGCACCGGCGGAGGTGTCCGGCGAGGTGGAGCCGAGCGTCGGCGGCGCGGCGTTCGGCGCCTTCGACCCGTCGAACAGGCCCGGCGACGGCTTGTTACCGCCGAACGACGCGGGCGGGATCTTGCCGCCGCGGAAGCCGTTGGGCAGCAAACCCGGCGGCAGGCCGGCGAACGCGGGCGGCGGCGTGCCCGGCGGTGGCGTCGCGGGGGCGGGAGCCGGTGGCGTCGCGGGCGGGGGCGTACCCGGCGGCACCAGGTTCTTCGGCGCCGGGGGCGGTGCGGCGGGCGGGGTACCCGGCGGCGTCTTCGGGCCACCCGGCCCGGGCGGCCGGTTCGTGAAGTTCTTCGGCGGGTGCTTCGGGCCCCCGGGCGGTGTACCGGTCGGCGGCGTGCGGTTCTTCGGGCCCCCGGGCGGCGCCCCGTTCGGACCTCCGGGCGGCGCACCCGGCGGCGGCCCACCCGGAGCGCCCGGCGGAGCACCCGGCGGCGGCACGTCCGGCAGGTCCACCCCCAGTGCCTCCGGGTGCGCGATCGCGTTGATCGGGTCCAGCGCCTTCGCGTGTCCCGCCTGGAGTGTGGCGATGTAGGGCGAGTACTCACCGGCGTACTTGTGCGCCAGCTTCCGCGCCTTGTCGGTGTACTCGTCCTTCGTCTCGTCGACCTTGCGCTGCGGCATGACCTTGTAGTAGCCGTACTGTGTGCCCACGCCCGGCTGGTCGGCCAGGTACTGCAAGGCGCCCGTGACGGCGGCGTACTCCTGGTACAGGACCCGCATTTCGGCCTGCGCCTCGTACATGACGTTGGACAGGCCGTGCAGCGCGACCGAGTTCTTGATCGCCGCGTCCTCCCACACCCGCAGGTAGGCCAGCGTCATGCCGACCTTCTCCAGGAACACCGCCTTCGCGCCGGGCGACTCCCAGTGTTCCGCGAGGGTCTGGGTCTGGTCGTGCAGGGCCTGGGCGGTGTCCTGCAGCAGCTGCGCGACGTTCGACCACTGCTGCGCGCGTTCGGCCGTGGTGCCGGGCTGCTCGCCCATGATCCACTTGTTGATGACGTCGATGTCGGCGTTGTCGATCTGGCCGGAGCTGTCGCCCCCGGCGGCGCCGTTGTCGTCCCCCCGGCCGTTGTCATTGCCCTTCCAGCCGTCGGAGTAGTAGAACGCCGGCGGCTTGGAGATGAACGGGTTGGCCGGTGGCTTGTAGCCCGGCAGGAACGGCGGCGCGACGTAACCGGGCTCGAGGGAGTTCTCGTTGTACCCGAAATACGGGTCGTCCTCGTCCGCCATGCCCCGTCACATCCCTCCCGTGGTCCGCCGCAACCGGTCCATGCGCTGCTGGGCGAGCTTCTCCCAGTCCTCGCCGGTCACCGGGTCGCCCTGTGCTCCGATGTGCCGTTCGTTGGTCCGGTTCCCCTTCTCGTCGACCGTGTAGTAGTCGCGGATGTGGGTGCCGTCCGGGAAGCTGGTGGTTTTCACGTGGTCGTGGCTGACGCTCAGTTTCGTGTCCTCGGCGTCGTACCGCGTCGTGGTGGTGACCTCGTCGCTGACGTTCGCGCCGTGCTTCTCGGTGGTCGTGGACGTGATCGTCTTGCCCGCGCGCTTGCCGTTGACGTAGCTGGTGGTGGTGGTCTGCCCGTCGGGCTGAACGGTGGTGGTGTAGACGGTCTTGCCGTCCTTGTCGGTGAGGGTCTCGGTCCTGCCCTCCGGGGTCCTCGTCACGCTCCGCGTGCCGCCGTCACCGGTGCGGTACACCTCGATGACCACGCCCGTGTAGGTGAAGGTGCTGATCAGCTGGTCCTCGTGCGGGTCGGCCCGGATCTCGCCCTTCTTCTGCATCAGGCTCTCGATGGTCTGCTTCGGATCCAGGCCGGCGGGCAGACCGTCCGGCTTGGTGGCGCCCGGCATGCACAGCGCCCACTGGACCGCGTTGAGCATCGCGGCGTTGCTGCCGTCCATACCCGCGAACACCTCGGCCATGATCAGCGCCACGGACGAGATCGCCGCGATGTTCTGCCCCATGTCCGGCAGGAACGCCGCCATCTCGCCCGCGTTGCGCGAGCACAGCTGCTGCATCTGCGTGCCCGGCGGGAAACCGCCGGTGCTCATCGAAATGTCCTTGCCGCCGCCCTGCAGCGAGGTGCTCGCCACCAGCGTGTCGTTCTCCAGGTTGCCGCGCAGGGTCGCGATGTTCTTGCCGTACCCCCGGAACGAGGCCGGGTCCATCTTCAACGGCTTGCCTTGGGAGACCCAGCCCGCGATCGGCGTCGTGGGCTCCGGATCGGGCCGCGGTCCCATGGTGTCCCTCCCTGACCTCGTGCTGCCTGGCTGGCAGCGGGTGCCGGCCGGGGGTAGGGGTCGGCCGGCACCCGCCGCACTCAGGCAACCATCCCCTGTCAACCCCCGTACCGGGGTGTCCTACTCGTCGGCGGGCAGGTGCGCGAGCTGGACCAGCTGCGCGCCCGCACCACGCGTGATGAACCAGCCGCGGCCCGGGGGCAGCTTCTGGGGCTTGATGTTGCCCAGCAGCGGCCCCTCCTCGCGGCTGCCCGACATCAGGATCCCCGGCGAGGCGAGGTCCCGGATCCGGGCGATGACCGGGTCGAACATCGCCCGCGCGGCGCCACCCGTGCGGCGCGTGACCACCAGGTGCAGCCCGATGTCCCGGCCCTGGGTCATGAACTCCAGCAGCTTGGTCAGCGGGTTGTCGTGCGGGTTCGGGGCGACCAGGTCGTAGTCGTCGACCAGGATGAACAGCTCCGGCCCGGTCCACCAGCTGCGGGAGCGGAGCTGCTCGGGCGTGATGTCACCTCCCGGCAGCCGGTTCTGCATCGCGTCGATGGTCAGACGCGTCATTTCCTGAACGGTTCCGCTCGTCGTCGCATAACCGATCAAGTACTCGTCCGGGATGAGCCCGAGCATGCTCCGCCGGAAGTCGATCAGCGCGATCTGCGCCTCGGCCGGGGAGTAGCGCGTCATGATGCTCTTCGCCAGCGCCCGCAGGAAGGTGCTCTTGCCGGACTCGACGTCACCGAACAGGATCAGGTGGGGATCGGCGGCGAAGTCGAGGTGCACCGGCCGCAGGTCGGTCTCGGAGATGCCGATCGGGATCCCCGCCGCGCCGGGCGCGGGCAGCTCGGCGTAAGGCAGTTCGGCGGGCAGCAGGCGGACCCGCGGAGCACGCGGCCCGGCCCACGCACCGCTGACCGTGTGCACGAACTGGTTGACCGCCTCCGCCAGGCCGGCCGCGGTCTCCTGCCCGTCGATGCGGGGCACGCCGGACAGGAAGTGCATGCCGTCGGGCGCGAGGCCGCGTCCGGGGGACTGCTCGGGGACACCGGCCGCCTGCCGTCGCCCGATCACCGAATCGACCGGGTCGCCCAGCCGCAGCTCGATCCGGCTGCCGAACATGTCGCGGACGTTCATCCGCAGGTCCATCCACCGGTTGGCGCTGGCGACGATGTGGATCCCGAACGCCAGGCCGCGGTTGATCAGCTCGGTGACGCCCGGCTCCAGGTCCTCGAACTCCGACCGCAGGGTGCCCCAGCCGTCGACGACGAGGAACAGGTCGCCGAACCGGTCCTCCGGGAACCGGCCGTCCCGGAGGAGTTTGCGGTAGGTCCCCATCCCGTCGATGCCGTGCTCGGCGAACCGCTGTTCCCGTTCGGCGAGAAGGGTTCGGGCTTCCGCGATGCTGCGCCGCACCCGGTCGACGTCGCGCCGCGTCGCCACCCCGCCGACGTGTGCCAGCTCGCGCATCGCGGTGAGGCCACCGCCACCGAAGTCGAGGCAGAAGAACTGCACCTCGGCCGGGGTGTGGGTGAGTGCGAGGCTGCCGATGATCGTGCGGATCACGGTGCTCTTGCCGCTCTGCGGGCCACCGACGATGGCGACGCTGCCGCCCGCGCCCGACAGGTCCAGCCAGCAGACGTCGCGGCGCTGGTCCGCCGGCCGGTCGATGACCCCTGCCGCGGCGTGCAGGGCGCCGAGGTACTCGGTCTGCCCGGTGGTCAGACCCCGGTCCGGATCGTGCACCAGCGGTTCCAGCAGCTTGTCCAGCGTCGGGGGCTGCTCCAGCGGCGGCAGCCACACCTGGTGCGCCGGCGCGCCCTGCCCCTCCAGCCGGGCCACCAGCACGTCCATCAGCGTCTCGCCGAGGTCGTCGGACTCGCGCCGCGCCGGCTCCAGCGGCTGCTCCGCCAGCCGCGGCCGCAGGTAGGCCGTGGAGTAGTCCTGCACCGGATCGATCTGGCGGCCTTCGTCGTCGGTGCGCTGCACGGTGCCGCGCTGGTGCACACCCGACACGTACGCCGCCTTGAACCGGGTCAGCTCGTCCACCCCGGTCTTGAGGAAGCCGTTGCCGGGGGAGCGGGGGAGCTGGAACGCGTCCGGGGTGCCGAGCACGACCCGGCTCTCCATGGCCGAGAAGGTGCGCAGCGCGATGCGGTAGGACAGGTGCGAGTCCAGCCCGCGCAGCCGTCCCTCCTCCAGCCGCTGCGAAGCGAGCAGCAGGTGCACCCCGAGCGACCGGCCGACGCGTCCGATCTGGACGAACATGTCGATGAAGTCCGGCCGCGCGGTGAGCAGTTCGGAGAACTCGTCCACCACGATCAGCAGCGCGGGCAGCGGATCGAGCGGCGCGCCGGCGGTGCGGGCCTTCTCGTAGTCGCGCTGCGAACCGTAGTTGCCCGCCTTGCGCAGCAGCTCCTGCCTGCGCACCAGCTCGCCGCCGATCGCGTCGAGCATGCGGTCCACCAGGTGCAGCTCGTCGGCCAGGTTGGTGATCACGGCGCTGGTGTGCGGCAGCCGGTCCAGCTTGGTGAAGGTGGCGCCACCCTTGAAGTCGACCAGCACGAAGTTGAGGATTTCCGAGTCGTGGGTGACGGCCAGCGCCAGCACCAGCGTCCGCAGCAGCTCGGACTTGCCGGACCCGGTGGCGCCGACGAGCAGGCCGTGCGGGCCCATGCCGTCCTGCGCGGACTCCTTGAGGTCCAGTTCCATCGGCCTGCCGTCGGCGGTGATGCCGATCGGCACCCGCAGCCGGTCCCGGTTGGACCTCGCCTCCCAGCTCCTGGCGAGGTCGAACTCGTACGGGTCGCCAAGGCCGAGCAGGTCGGTGAGCTCCAGCGACCCGGACAGCGGCTGCTCGCTCGCGGTCAGCGCGGACAGCCGCAGCGGTGCCAGGGTGCGCACCAGGCCGCGCATCTCCTCGATGCCCAGCGCGTCGGCGGTGCCGATGTCACCGGCGCCGTCCATGGTGCGGCTCGTCAGGTGCCCGTCCGGGGCGATGTCCAGGACCAGCGTGGCCGCGTCGAGCAGGCGCGGCGGCTCGCCGGAGAGGTCGACGACCGTGACGCCCTCGACCCCGCCCTCGATCATCAGGTGCTCCGAGCCGCCGGTGTCGCCGCCGTCGACGACCACCACCACGTGCGTCGAGCCCTCGATCGGCTGGGTGCCCGGGTTGAACCGCGGCCGGTTGGCCACCACGTCATCGAGCATCGCCTCCAGCGCGGTGACGCTGGGGGCGACCAGCCGGATCTGGCCGACGGCGTCGGTCTTGGCCGGGTGCAGCGCGTGCGGCAGCCACTTGGCCCAGTCCCACAGCTCTCGGTCGCGCACGCAAAACGCGGTCAGCACGTCGCTCGGCGCGTGGAACGTGCCCAGCTGGGCCACCAGCGCGCGGGCCAGCGCACGCTTGCGGTCGTCGTCGCCGGTCAGGTGGATCCGGGAGAACCCGCGCAGCGCGACCGCCACCGGCAGGTCCGGCACGGTGGAGTAGGTGGTGACGAACTTCCGCAGCGCCATCGCGCACAGCGGCTCCAGCTCGTCGATCGGCTTGGTCTCCGGCGGCACCAGCGGCGTGGCCAGCTCCTGCGAACCCAGCCCGATCCGGATCACGGTGAAGTCCCAGTCGCCCGGCCGCCGCTCCCACAACCGCGCGCTCTGCGCGGTCGACCACAGCCGCGCCGGGTCCGGGTGGCGGTAGAACATCGCGCGGCGCTGCTGCTCGATCGTGTCCCGCACCTGGGCACGCAGCTGCGACAGCCGCCGCATGTACCGGCGGCGGCTGGCGATCATCTCCTGCTTGCTCGCGCCCTGCCCGCCCTGGCTGATGATCTGGAACAGGATCATGCCCAGCACCGCGATGCCGTACATGGCGCCGGCGACGTACATCAGGGGGCCGGACCGGCCGGCGCCGATCAGCAGCGCCATGCCGCCGGTGCCGGCGAGCATCGGCAGGATCATCAGCACCCGCGTCCAGCTCTTGCCGCCGGGCGGCGGGTTCTCCGGTGGGGGATCGAGCACCACGTCGCCCGAGGGCAGGTCAGGCGCGGGCCGCCGGAGTGGCCGCTTGACTATGATCGTTCCCAAGACCGCAAACCTCCCGAGCGCCCGGGTGCGCCAGCATAGAGCTTTCCGCAAAGCCTAGTGTCGCGATTTAATGGATACTCTCCCAGCCGGGCTCGGGGTCCAATTTGGAGGTAGGGGCAGCATGACGTCGGCGATGGGCACGACCCTCGCGAAGGTGAGCATCACCACGCCCAAGCGCGGGATCGACGTCGCGCTCCCCGAGAACGTGCCGGTGGCCGAACTGCTGCCCTACATCCTGCGCCACGCGGGCGAGGACGCGCCGGACACCGGGGAGCAGCACGGCGGCTGGTCGCTGCGGCGCCCCACCGGTGAACGACTGGACGGCAGGCAGACGCTGGCCGCGCAGGAGGTGCGCGACGGCGAGATCCTGCACCTGGTCCCCGGTCCGGTCGACTGGCCCGAGATCGAGTACGACGACGTGGTCGAGGCCATCGCCAGCGGCGCGCGCCGGTACGGGCGCAGCTGGGGCCGCGCCGCCACCCGGCGGGCCGGGCTGGTCATCGCGGCCGTGCTGCTGTGCGGGGGCAGCCTGGTCTCGCTGTCGTTCGAACCACCCTGGCTCGGCGCCGGCCTGGTCGCGCTGGCCGCCGCGGTGGTCCTGACCGCGCTGGGCATCGTGGTGGCCCGCGCGGTGCCGGACGCCTACGCGGGCGCGGTGTTCGCCGGTTCGGCGCTGCCGTACGCGTTCCTCGGCGGTTACCTGCCGACCGCGCCGGACCACCTGCGGCTGTTCGGGTTCGGTGCGCCGCAGCTGCTGCTCGGCATGATCGCGGTGCTGGTCTTCGGCATCGTCGGTTACCTGGGCGTCGGCGCGGCGAGCCGGGTGTTCGTCGCGGCGATCGCCACCGGGTTCTTCGGCGCGCTGGGGGCGCTGTTCGGCTACTGGATGGCCCCGGACGCGGCCGGTGCGCTGGTCCTGACCATCGCGATCGGCCTGCTGCCCGGGTATCCGTGGCTGTCGCTGCGGCTGGGCCGCGTCCCGCTGCCCGCGCTCCCGCAGCGTCCGGCCGACCTGCTCAACGACGAGCCGCAGCCGGCCACGCCCGCGGTGTTCGACGCGGCCGCCCGCGCCGACGAGCTGCTCACCGGCCTGCTCTCCGGTGGCGCCCTGATCAGCGCGCTCGCCGCGATCTTCCTCGCCGCGCACGGTGGCGGCTCCCGGCTGCTGATGCTGCTGCTCGCGTGCGCGGCGCTGCTGCTGCGCGCCCGGCTGTTCCCGGTGCCGCGGCAGCGGATCCCGCTGCTGGCCGCCGGGCTGTGGGTGTTCGCGCTGCTCACCCGCTGGTGCTTCGGCACCGCCGCCGGAAACGTCGGGTCCGGGCTGGTCCTGCTGGCGCTGGTGGTGATCGCGTTGCTGGTCGCGGCCGCCGGGGTGGTGTACAGCCGCAAGAACCCCTCGCCCTGGCTCGGCCGGATCGCCGACATCGTGGACGTCACCGCTATCGTGGCCCTGATCCCGTTCGCGGGCTTCATCACCGGATTCTTCGCATATGTCCAGGGCCTGATGGCCTCGATCGGCTGAGGGAGCTGAGGGAGAGGCGTGCCCACTCGTCGCGACCAGCTGCAGGCCTACCAGTTCATGATGCAGCGGGTCACCTCCGCGCTCATCGTGCACGAGACCGATCCGGAGCTGACGCCGTTGCGGCGCGGAGTGGGCGCGCTGTTCGCCGGGATCATGATCACGGTGCTGGTCGCCGCGGGTTTCGGCGTGTACGGCGTGTTCACCGGGGTCGGCGGCACGTCCTGGAAGACCGACGGTGCGGTGGTCATCGAGCGCGAGACGGGCGCGACGTTCGTCTACCGTTCCGGAGAGCTGCAGCCGACGCTGAACTACGCCTCCGCGCGGCTGCTGACCAGCGCCGAAAAGGCCGGTCCGTACCGCGTGTCCGGTGCGGACCTGGCGGGGCTGGCCCGCAGGCCCGCGGTCGGCATCCCCGGGGCGCCGGCCTCGCTGCCGCCCGCCGGCCGCGCCGCCGCGACGCCGTGGACGATGTGCTCGGTGCTGGGCCGCAACTTCGCCGGCGGGCCGATGACCACCACGACCCTGCTGGTGGGGCAGGCGATGCCCGGCGGCACCCCGCTGGGCCAGCGCGCGATCCTGGCCCGCGACGCCACGGACGGCACGGTCCACCTCGTGTGGAACAACCACCGCTACCGGATCACCGACGCCGCCGTGATCAGGTCCCTGTTCGGCGCCAGGGCCACGGCGGTGGCGGCCGGCACGGCCTGGTTGAACGGCCTGCCGGTGGGGCAGGACATCGGCCGGATCGACGTGCCAGGGCAGGGCTCGCCGTCCACAGTGCTCAGTGGGTCCAGCGTCGGTGACATCGTGTACTACCCGCTCTCCCGCGGCGTGCAGTACTACCTCGTCCGGGCCGACGGGCTGGCCCCGCTGACCGAGCTGCAGGTGCGGATCCTGTCCGGCCAGTACTCGGTGACGCCCAGGGAAATCCCCGCCGCGGCCGCGAACGCCGCGCCGACCAGCACGGCCCTGGCGCCGGCGCAGGGTGAGGCGGCACCGCCGTCGCTGCCCCCGGAGCTGGTCACCGTGCCCGACGGGTCCGACGTGACGCTCTGCTCGCAGACGCACGACGCCCGCACCGATCCGGTGATCTCGGTCGGTGGCGACGCGAGCGTCCTGGACGCCGCCATCAGCACCAGTCTGGAGAGCAGCACCGGCACCAAGCTGGCCGACCGGGTGCTGGTCCCGCCGGGTAGCGTCGCCGTGGTGCGGGTGCTGCCCTCGGCGACCGCCACCGCGGGGGCGTACACGCTCGTGACCGACACCGGCCTGCGGTACCCGGTGCCCGACGACAAAGTGCTGGCCCAGCTGGGGTATTCGGCGGCCTCGGCGGTGGACATGCCGGCCGCGCTGGTGCAGCGCATCCCGGAGGGCCCCACGCTCAACCCCGCCGCGGCCATGGTGACAGCGGTCCCGTAGTGGCCCCGCACCCGTGGCGCTGTTGAACAATTTTCAATAAGCGTTTACCTGGGGATGCGCTCCTCGTCTGGGCGCTGCCGCGCGACGGAGCACTGTCAGGTACGCGACTTACGCTGGCGGTGCAACGTCCGCTAGACGGGGGTGATCAGGTATGACCCTGAAACTCGATGAGACACAGACCCAGAACCTGAGGACTCTCCTCAGCGACGCCAAGGACCAGGGCGAGCAGCTCTGCTCGAGCATCCACGCCGACTACGCGGGTGTGGTCGGCGCCAGCTGGCTCGGTGGCGCGTCGACCGCCGCGCTGGGCAAGCAGGACGAGATGCTCAACTTCTGGAAGAGCCAGCTGGCTCCCATCCTCGACACCCTGGTCAACGGCATCACCGGCACCACGAACCTGTTGACCAACCAGGATCTCGACAGCCAGAACGTCATCAACGCCATCGCGCCGGGTTCGGGTGGCATGAACTTCGGCCGGCTCGGCGGAACCGCGTCCGTGTGACGGCGCCGCCAACTTCGGGAAGGGGACAGACATGGTTCTGCGCTACGACGGCACGGTCGGCGACACCGGCACCACCAACATCACGAAGTCCGGCGAGCTGATCCAGCTGTTCGAGCAGTTCAAGACCAGGGCCAAGGCGATCCTGGCCGACGACTGGAAAGGTGCGGCGGCCAGGGCCTTTGACGACGCCCAGGATATCTGGAACCAGCGCGTCAACAGCTACGCCAGCACGCACAACGACATGGGCAACGCGGTGATCCGGGCAGCGGAGAACGCGTTCGAGAAGGACCAGCAGGCAAGGGGCTTTTTCAGCATCTGAGGCGAGTCTCGGCCCAGCCGGTCCCGGAGCGTGCCCGCGCTCCGGGGCCGGTTTGTCGCACATCTTGAAACTGCACAGGAGGACATCGTTGTCCGACGCGGGATCACGACCGCTTGGGGCGGTCGCTGAACAGTTCCACCGGCGGTTCGGGGCGCTCGTCCTCGGGCCGGTCCTGCGGGACGGACGCGAGCCCGGCACGCCAGCGGCGGCGACGGCCACGCGGTCCGAACGCGACGATCGCGGTCACCAGCACCACGAGGGCCAGACCGGCCGCGGCGAGGACCAGCGCCCACGTGTCACTGCGGTCCTCGGCCGCCTGGCGGGCGGCGACATCCGGCGGGACCGTCGTCGGCACGATCGGCGGCAGCGCCACCGGGTTGCCGGCCACCACCTCGTCGGACACCGCTTGGTACGGGTTCACCAGGCCGTAACCGTAGGATGCGCTGCCGGTGCCCTCCGGAGCGGGCGTCGCGGTGGCGAACAGACGCCGGGCGACGTCCTGAGTGGACAGATGGGGCAGGTGGGCGCGGACCAGGGCGGCCGCGCCGGCCACGTAGGCGGTGGCGAACTCGGTGCCGGACGCGGTGCCCAGTCCGCTGTTCGGGTAGGTCGTGATCACGTGCGCCCCGGGTGCCACCAGGTCCACCGCGGTGGGACGGGAGTCCGGTGCGATGCCGCCGTTCTCGGTGATCGAGCCTACGCCGATCACGCCGTCGTAGCCGGCGGGATAGGGGACCAGGCCGGGCGGCTCGTTCGCCGCCCGCTGGCCGACGGCAGCCACGACGACGACGTCGCGGGACAGCGCGCGCTGCACGGCACCGCGCAGCGCGGGGCTGTCGTCGTAGGTGATGACCGGCACCGCGATCACGGTCGCGTTGCGGTCGACCGCCCAGTTGATCCCCGCGGCCAGCGTCTCGGGCGCCACCGTTCCGCGCGGGTTCCGGTCCGCCGGGTACTGGTCACCGACGACCTTCGCGGACAGGATCTGCGCACCGGGAGCCACACCGTGGAATCCTGCCGCATCGCTCGGTTGTGCGGCGATGATGCCGCTCACGCCGGTGCCGGAGCCGGCGCAGTCGGGGTTGCCGCTGGGCCGGGTGTCCGGCGGCGCGAAGTTTGCGCGCTCGGCGATGTGCCCGGCGAGCAGCGGGTTGTCGGTGATGCCCGTGCTGACGACCGCCACCCGTTGCCCAGCTCCGGTGCTCAGCGGCCAGACCCGGTCCGGGGCGAGCAACTGCTGGGACCACGGGACGGGAACCAGAAGCTGTCCCGGAACGACACAGTTCTGCTGGGCCTGCGCGGCCGGTGGGGCCACCGTGAGGACGGCGAGCCCGGTCGCCGCGGTGACGAGTGCCGTTCGAAGACGCTTGGCGTGCACGCGCCGAATGCTATCGGAGTGCCCACCGCCCGGGGCAAAGTCGCCGCGGTGCGGGATGGACGAAGGGATGGGAGGTAGTCGTGGAGTTCTCTTCCGAACGCGTAGACCCGGTTTTTCAGGACATGCTGGAGGAACTGCAGAAGGTCACGGAAAACATTCCCAAGACGCACCAGCGGATGCTCGCCATCACCGGGGTCGCGTGGTCGCCGGACCGCATGGTCAAGGTGGTGGTCGGCCCCCGCGGGCAGCTCGTCGATCTGGAGATCGACCCCCGCGTGTTCCGCAAACCCGACGCGCCCGGCTTGCAGGCCGCCATTCTGGCGGCTTCCGCCGAAGCGGTCGCCCAGGTTTCGGCCCAGATCCAGGAGATCATGGCCGAGCAGTTCTCCCCGGAGTTCACCGAACTGCGCAACCAGCTCCAGTTCGACGGCGCCGGGGACATGGATTACCTGTACCGCGCCGATGCCGAGGTCTACGCCGAGCGGAAGGACGAGCGATGACCGGGTTCGTCCAGCAGAACGTGAGCGCCCATGAGATCGCCGGTATGGGCCGCCACCTGGGCGGCACGGGTAAGGACTTCGCCGGTCGTGCCAGGGCCGCGGTCGGCGAGCACGACCGGATCGCCACACCGGAGGCGTTCGGCACGGACAAGCTCGGCGCCCAGTTCCTCAAGACCTATGGTGAAGCTCCTCACCAGGTGCTGAAGGCGATGGCCACCTTCGGTGATCAACTCGAGGAAATCGGCAAGATGGTGGCGGACGCGGCGCTGACCCAGTTCGACGCGGAGCTGGAGAACCTCAGGAAGGTCAACAACGTGCAGACGTGAGCACGGCGTTCGTCGCACGATTTCGGTCCGGGTGTGGGTTCGTGGTGAGTTGGGGAGGTGAGCGGTGAGCAATCCACTGGATGGGCCCACCGACGTCTTCGCGACCGCCATGATGGAGTTCGCCGGGGAGATCGACAAGTTCATCGATGCGTGGAACCAGTTCCTCGGGTTCCCCATCGTCCCGGTGAAGGCCACCACCGTGATCAACGGACTCTTCGGCGAATACCCGAAGGCCGACCCGGACCGGGTGGCGGAGATCGTCAAGTTCTGGGCCGAGAAGCAGGGCGACACCTACGACTTCCAAGTGGCCGCCTCGAAGGGCACCGAGCTGATCCAGCAGGTGTACCAGGGTGCCGCGCCCGCCGAGTTCGGCATGATGATGTCGCAGTTCGCCAGCACGGTGCTGCAGCTGGCCGACGGCGCCGGGCAGCTGACGCAGGGCACGCAGCAGTACCTGCAGACCATCGTGCTGACCAAGAACAGCTACCAGGCCAACATGCTGATGATGGCCTACGAGCTCGTCCGCTGTCTGATCAGCGCGCTGCCGACGTGGGGCGCGTCGCTGCTCGAGGTCCCGATCGTGCTCGGCGCGCTGGGTCCGGTGCTGCGTCGGGTGGTCCTGAAAGCGTGGGAAACGATCCAGACGATCGTAATCAAGGTCGTCACCCGGGAGTTCACCTGGTCCGCGTCGAAGGCCGCGCTGACCCACGGGCTGGCCGAGGGCCTGAAGAAGGCGGGCGCCGGCCTGACGCACCTCGGACAGGCCGGTGTCCGGCGCGGCGTGGACATGGTCACCCACCTCCCGTCGAACCTCCGGTTCTCCAGCATCGCCGGGCGCCAGGCGGCACACGAGGTGCAGAAGGGACTGATCCGCGAGGCGCTCCAGCAGGGGCTCGGTCGTGAGGCGGTCCGGAAGCTCGCCAGCAAGGCGGTCAACCGGGAGATCGCCGTCCAGCTGGGAAACCGTTTCCGCGGCGCGGCCACCGCGGCGGGTGAGCGGGTGCCCGCCGAGCTGCGGACGGTGATCGACGACGCGGTAGCGGGCGCCATCCGCCACCAGGGATTGTCCACCGGCCGGGTGCTCGGCAACCGCATGGTCGGTTACGGCCTCCGCAGCGCGCTGATGTTCGGCGTCACCTCCGACGTCGGCGCCCAGTTGATGACGATGTACGAAACCGGGGGCAACTACTCGTACCACCTGATGAACACCCTCGCCGCGTTCGCCGGCGCCGGCCTCGGCGGGGCGCCGATCGGCCTGGCGACGACAGTGCACGGGTTCCTGATCACCGGCGCCGTCGGTGGTGTGCTCGGCCAGTTCGGATCGGTGGCGCTCACGGACCCGAAGCACCTCGACGCCTGGGGGCGCAACGCGTGGCAGTGGGCGACCACCGGCGAATGGGGCAGCTACACGGTCAACGAGCACGGCCAGGTGCTGCCGGTGCGCGCCGAGCGCGGTGGGTCGGACAACCCGCTCAGCTGGGGTTCCATCAAGGACGCCGCGTGGGGCGGCGCCGTCGGCGGCGCCTGGGAACGCTACATCGGCGAAGCGTCCTGGCACGATGTCGGGCACAACCTCGCGAGCTTCAACATGAACCTCGCGCACCTGACGAACACGGACTTCACCCGGTTCGTCGCGCCGTCCCCGACCGCCACGCCGTCGCACCTGGGTGCCTGGGCGGGCTTCACCGATCCGGGTGCCGCCGGCGCGGGTGCCGGGAGCGCGGCCGCCCAGACCGGGAATACGCAGACCGGGAGCGCCCAGACCGGGAATACGCAGACCGGTAATGCGCAGACCGGGAATGCGCGGAGCGGTGGATCTCAGGCCGGGAACGCGGGAGCGCGCACGGGCGAGGCCGGATCGCGTGGTACGGGCAGCACCCAGAGCGGGCGGCAGACCGGCGGCGGGAGCACGGATTCCGCCCGCACCGGGGAGCCGGGACGTCAGCAGACCGGGAACTCCGGCGAGGCGGCACGGCAGAACGGCACCGCAGGCGAGTCCGGGCACCGGACGTCCACAGCAGACTCCGGCCGGCAGACGACCTCGGCTGACGCCGCCCGGCCGGCAGCCGCCAGCAGCGCCAGGGACGCTGGTGACGCGGGACGGCAGACCGCCGCCGCAGGTGCCGGTGAGACCCGGCAGCAGGCGGCCGCCGGGCAGCCCGGGGACACCGCGTCCCGGCCGGGCACCGGCGACGACACCGCCCGGCAGCCGGCCCACGCGGGCCGCCCGGACGGCGAGACGGCGCAGCCCGGCCGGCAGGGCGAGGGCCAGTCGGCGGATGCCGGTCGCCCCGACGGCCACCCGTCCGCGGACACCGCCCGCCCGGACGGCGCCGACGCTCAGCAGACCCGGCAGCCGGGCGAGGGTGAACAGCACGGCCCGCGGATCACCGACCGGCGCGCCGCCGGTGACCAGGTGCCGGGGCTCGACGAGCACCGCACGCACACCGATGAGCCGCCCGCGGACGACCAGCCCAAGACCAGCGACCACCGCACGGTCGCCGGGGAAACCCGGCGGTTCGGGCCCGAGGCGGCGCCCGAGAGCACCACACACTGGCCGGACGCCGCGAAGGCGGTGGCCACCCAGGTGCTCCACGAACTACGCGTCGACGGCCAGGCCGAGGTGGACAAGAACACCGGGCTGTTCACCCTGACCTCACGCGACGGCCACGTCGTGCAGGCGCGGCTCGTGCTCGACGACACCCTGCCCGCGGGCACCGTCGAAACCCACGCCGGCCGCTTCGAGGGCAACGCGCAGACCGCGCCCGCGGAAATCCGCATCGCCTCCCAGATGTCGACCAACCTCAGCGAGGCCGCCGGCACCGGCCGCATCGCGATGACGCAGGCACTCGGTCACCTCTTCGCGCAGACGCCGGTCGTGCGGGCCGATTCGGTCTCCCACGCCCACGGGCGCTCCGTGCCGCGCGGCGGGATGGCCCGGCTGCGCGAAGGCACCTCCTGGCGTGCGCTCCCGCAGACCATCCGGACCGGTGAGCCCGCGACGGGGGAAGCGGCCGACGAGGAGGCGCTCGGGGAGGCGCTCCGCCACCGCCAGGAGAACCGGCCGGCGCCCGATTCCACCGCCCTGCCCGACCGCGGCCGGGTCACCGGGCTCACCGGCGATCCCGCCGAGGGCACCCTGCTCGCCCACTTCGACGGCGGCACCCGCATCGCGTTCGACATCGGGCTGGACTCGCGGGTCCCGGCGAACCAGGTGCACGTCGACCCCGGTTCGTGGCTCGTCGGGGCCGACGGCACGGCCCGGCAGACCGCCGAGGCCACGATCCTCGTCGGGGAGGGCACGATCGCCGCCCAGCTGGACGGACTGCTGGACCGGGCGTTGCGTGCCCTGGCCGACGGTGTGCCCGGCCTGGACCGCCCGCACCACGCGGTCAACCTCCGCGACGTGGCGGACCTGCCCACCGACCCGGTGCGGCGGACGGTGGGCACCGTCCGCTCGGAGACCGCCGACCACACCGCGGACGTCGCCGGACGCATCGAGGACTACCTGCGCGGGATCGGCCGCACCACCGCCCCGGTCACGGTGGTGACGCCGGCGGCAACGGCGCCGGGTCTCGGCGACGCGATGCCGGTGCAGCTCAACGGGAACACCGCCACGCTCCCGGTCCGCGCCGACATCGGGGCGCGGAGCGTCCGGCTGTTCTACGACGACGTCACCGTCGATGTCGCCGCCACGGTGGACTCGGAGCTGCCGCCCGGCACCTACGAGGTGATCCCGCCGCGCGTCGGCGCGGACGGAACGCAGTCCACCCCGGCGCAGATCCGGATCTCCGGCCAGGCGCCCGGCGATGCGACGCAGCAGCGGTTCGTCGTGCACATGCTGATGCGCCAGGCGCTGGGCACGTTGCACGACCTGGTGGGCGGTCTCGGCACTCTCGCCGACGGTGCGGTCGCCACCTACCTGGACCCCGCGACGCGGCCCCTCGCGCACGCGGTCGCGACGACCGTGCGAGGGGCGCGCCTGCTGCCGGACCCGCTGGCGCCGGAACCCGCGCCCGGCGAACCGGTCCGCTACTCGGTGCGGATGCCGGAGGTGGCGACCTTCGCCCACGACTCCGCTGCCGTGCTGCAAGCGCTTTCCGAAGCTGGCCTGCGGCTGGACACGCGGGAGCTCCGGTGGGACACCAGGGATCCCGGCGTGACGACCGAGTGGACCGATCCGGGGACCGGGCAGCGGTACGTGCTGCGCCTGGAGACCCGCGACTCGGTGGCCGCGCGCGCCCACGTCGCCGCGCTGGACCCGGACACCGCGGCCGGCCGTCGCGAGGAGGTCCTGGCCGCGGTGCTCGCGCCGCCCGCGGCCGACGACATCGCCCTGCCCGAAGCAGCGGGGAACCGGCCCAACGCGTGGGATTCGGCGGAGTCACCGGAGTCCCCCAAGCACCCGGACTTCCTCGCGATTCAGCTCGAACCGCACGTGCTCGACCACTTCGTGCACCAGCACGGGCCCGCCGCCACCGACCCGCGGCACCAGCGCATCGCGTCCCGGTGGTTCGACGCGGGCACCGATCCGCGCACCGAACTCGGCGCGCTCCTGCGCGACGTCGCCCGCCGGCCCGACTGGGTCCGCTGGAACGCCGAATCCGGGCACTGGTTCGTGCGCGGCGAACGGTCCGGTGTCGTGGTGGCGATGGTTCTGGACCGCGAGGGGAACATCCTGGCCGCCCGGCCGGACCCGGGACCGCACACCGAGCCCGGCCGTCCCGCTCCCGGCGACGCGAGCAACTGGATCGCCCCGCTCGTCGCCGCCGTCGGCGCGGTCGACAAGGCGCTGCTCCTGCCGGAGTCCGCGACGTCCCTGGCCGACCTGGGCTCCGGCAGCCCGATCCGCTACGGGATCCACCTCGCCGAGCCGGGCGACGCCCGTACGGTGCTCGACGCCCTCGACGGCAACGGCTTCGCCCGGGCCGGGGTCACCGCGGACGGGCGGGTCGTGGTGGTGCACCAGGACACCGGGCAGGCACTGCACCTGCGGATCGAGGAGCCGAGCGCGGAACCGGTCCCGGAGGACGGCGCGGTCCCCGCGCTGGACGAGGCCGTGCGCGCCGTCCCGGGCGCCACGCTGACCACCGGCGACCCGTTCGACCACACGGTCACGGTCGCGGCCGGCACCTTCGCCGCCGACGCCCAGGCGGTGATCGACGACCTCGCCGCCCGGGGCCTGGTCCCGCAGGACGCGGACATCGACTGGGGCCGTCGCGGCCGGCACGGCTGGCGCACCGTCTGGCGCACTCCGGACGGCCGCACCGTCACCGTGCGGCTCACGACGGCCGAGGCGGTCACGCACGCGGCCCGCGCCGCCGAGATCGCGCGGCAGCTCGCCGAACTCGGCCGCGGGGACGTCCTCAAGCGACGGTGGCTCGCGGCGCGGCAGCTGGAGATCCAGGGCAGCGCACCGGTGCCCGACGGTGCCGACCGGCTGCGCCTGCCGGAGTCGCCGGTCACCGGGTTCTCCGTGCAGCACAGCCCCGGGCTGGCCTCGGTGGTCGTCCTGGACGGTGGTGGGCAGTCCACCCCGGAGGACCTGGCGCGCCGGGTCGCCGACGAGCTGCGGGCCGGCGAGAACGCCTGGGCGGGGGACGACGTCCTCGTCACCGTGGCCGACGGCGTCACCCGCGACGCGCTCGCCGCCGATCCGCGAGCGCTCGGCCAGGCGCTGGCCCGCGAACTGGGCACCGTCCTGGACGGCCCGGGAGCCGAGGGCACGCCCCGGCTGTACGGCGTCGCGCCGCGGGGCTGGGCCGACCCGTCCTATCCCGCCGCGGCGGTCGTCTCCGACGACGTCCTCGCGGACCTGCGGCCGGACGCCGGTCAGCCCGGCGGCCGGGTCGTCGGCCCGTCCTGGTTCGGCGGCGACGACGTGATGGACCGCCTGCGGGAAGCGGTGCAGTCGATCGCGGGCGAGCCGGCGGAGATCCTCTCGCCCGCCCGCGGCCTGTTCGGTGCCTTCGAGGTCCGCGGCACACACCGCGGGCTGACCCTGACCGCGATCGTGCGGGCCGACGGCACGGTCGAGTCGGCGCGCGTCGCGGACGGTCCACTCCGGACGGTTCCGGTCCGGCCGCCCGCCGTGCCGGGCACCCCGGGCGCGGAGCCCGCACCGGCCGAACCCGGGCTCGCGCAGGCCGTCACCCACCGGTTCGACCCGCAGACGGGCGGGGACCACAGCGGTGGCGTGCCGCCCGCCGGGCCCGAGCTGACGACGGTCCTGCGGTGGTCGCACGGCCTGGACGGGCACCAGGTGCGCGCACGTGCCCTCCTCGACGTCGCCGAGGGCATGGACCCGCGGCAGCAGGCCGAGCTGCTGCGCCGCGGGATCACCGGGCAGCAGCTGTTCGACACCGGCCGCTACCAGCGCCACTGGGAGAGCAAGGGCTGGCCCTACCGCGACTCCGCGTTGCTGCGCGTCGCCGAGCGGGATGCCCGCATCATCAACACCGCCCTGGCCGGGCAGGCGCTACCCGGCCTCGACGGCATGACCGAGGTGCCGGGGCGGCGCGGGTCACTGCCCGGCGCCCTGTTCCAGGGACCGGACGCCAGCTGGTACGTCAAGGCACCCACCTCCACCGAGCAGGCCGAGGTCGAGGTGCTCGCCGGCGAGCTCTACCGGATGGTGGCCGACGCGGTGCGCGCCGGGACCGGTATCGACGCCCCGCTGCCGGAGACCCGCCTGGTGCGGCTGGAGGGCCGGTTCGGCGAGAACCGCCCACTCGGCGTCGCGAGCCGGTGGGTGGACAACACCGGTCCGGTGACGTCCCTGGCGCCGGTCAGCGAGGAGCACCGGCGCGCGTTCTGGGCCCTGTTCGGTGCGGACGCCTGGCTCGGCCACTCCGACCTGCACGGGTACGAGGGCCGCAACGTCGTCGGGACCCCGCGCGGCCCGATGCGCGTCGAGTTCGGCGGCGCCCTCACCCACACCAGCACGGGTGCCCCGAAGAGCGCGGTCGACGGCCACCTCCCGTTCGGGCCGGCGGTGACCGAGGCGGACGTACTCCGGTCGCCGGTGCGCAGCCCGCGGACGGCGGAACTGTTCCGGGGCATGCCGGCGGACCTCGAGCGGGCGTCCGTGCGCGCGGTCGCGTCGATCAGCGACGACGCGATCCGCCGGGCCGTCCACGCCACCGTGTCGGACCCGGCGCTCGCCGGGCAGCTCACCGAGACGCTCATCGCCCGCCGCGACCACCTCGCCGCCCGGTACGCGGAAGGAACGACCGAACCGGCCCGCCGGCCGGAACAGGAGCAGGACGCCGAGCCGGCCGAGGTCCGGTTCCTCGACCGGCTGGTGGCCGCCGAGCGGGCCGCGGGTGACGCGGCGCGGGCGATGCGCTCGTTCGCGGGCGGCAAGGTCGCCGAGTACGTCGGCGCCCGCCTCGGCATCCCCGGCCCGGTGACCCTGGAGCGGGCCGGTGACGCGCCGGGGCACTACACGCTCCGGCGCACCGACGGTACCGACGCCGCCGTGGTCCGGATCCACCCCGACCTGGCCGGGCTGCGGGCCGAACTCGCGGTCCTCGGACCGGCGCTGCCGGTGGCGTTCACCGGCAAGGCGGCGCTGGCCGGTGACGAGGTCGGCATGGCGGTCGTGCGGGTCACCGCCGACCGCACGGTGCCCGAGGCGATCGCGGCCTTCGGTGACGGCACGCGGCCCAACGGGTGGGACGCGGTGGCGAACCACCCGCGCTTCCCGTCGCCGGAGGACCTGCGGTTGCCGCCCGAGCGGACCGCGCACATCTTCGACGGGGACGAAACCGGCGGCGGTCACCGCAGCGGGCTGGGGAAGCCGAACAAGACCGAGTTCCCGTCGCGCTGGGGCGACGACCGCGCGGTGTCGGACATCATCGAGCGCGTCGCCCGGCACCCCGACCACGCCGAGTGGGAGGAGGGGCCGCAGACCTGGCGGCTCACCGCCGAACGCGACGGGGTGCGGGTCGCCGTGGTCGTGCTGCCCGGGTACGGGATCCTGACCGCCTACCCCGAGCAGGGCCGCGGCGTGGTGCGCAACCCGCCGCCCGCGCCGCCGCCCCGATCCGCCACCCCGGTGACGGTGCCCCCGAAGGTCGCCAAGCGGTTGGCGAGCAAGCTCGGGCCGTCCAGCCGGGCGCCCGGAGCCGCGCTGTTCCCGGCGGCGTGGTGGAACGAACCCGGCGGCATCGAGCGGGTGCTCGCCGAGGCCGCGGACGAGGCGATCCGCCAGGACCGGATCGAGGACGTCCCGGAACGCGACAAGCAGCAGCTGGTGCGCGCGATCTACGCTGGCGTGCGGGTCGACATCGTCGTCGACAAGCAGAACAAGATCCTGGACGCGCGGCCGGACCCGAACGGCCCGGGCGTGCGGGTCAACCCGGAGCGGGGAGAGGGCGGAGGCCGTGACGCTGTCCGAGGAACAGGTGGCCGCACGGATGGCGAGGCTGCCGGAACGGTTCGCGGACCGGCTGGCGCCGGAGGACCTGCGAGCGGTGACGCGCAACCGGGACGCGGGGGAGTGGCTGCTGACGGTCCAGGCGCTGATCGGGTCGCTGAGCCGGGCGGACAGTCCGGTGTCGACCCGGGAACGAGCGGAACTGCGGACGTTGCTGGAGACGTTCGCGCAACCGGCACGAGCGAGCCGGCTGAGCCCGCTGCTGGAGCGGGCGACCGCGCAGCTGACGGCCCTGACCGAGGTGAGCAGTCTGACGGAGCCGCAGATCGCGGAGACGGCGAAGACGCTGCGGCCGACGTTCGGGGAGCGGATCCCGGAGACGGACCGCTGGGAACTGACGGACGCCCAGGACGAGCAGGACTGGCTGGATCTGACCCAGGCGACCGTGGCACTGCTGAACAAGCACCGCATCCCGGTGACGGCGGCGGAACGCCGGACGCTGTGGCTGCTGCTGGACGCGATGGATCTGCCGAAGCAGGGGCTGGCGGAACTTCCCCGGCGGTAACCGCCGACGCCGACCACCGGCCCGCGCACCCGGGTGAGCTCGCGCCGGCCGCGGATCACGTGGTGGCCTCACTCGGCACCTCCCGCACCGAGATCGGGGCTTTCGCCAAGCGGGGCGCGCAGACGATCGCCGACGCGCTCGGGCTGACGGTGGACGAGGTCGAGCGCCGGATCGACGACAAGCTCGCCGAGGCGTTCGAACTCAGCCCGCGCGGGATCGACCGGGCTTTCGGTGGCGATCGGGCGGCCTGGAACCGGCTCTCGCCCTACTTGACCGCGTCCGCGGTCTACGACTGGGAGTCCGGCCGGGTCGGCCTGGCTGCCGGGAATCCCGTCGACGTCGTCGCGGCCGGTTTGGTGAAGGAGGTGGTGACGTCCTTCCGTGTGTCGCCTGCGGAGGAGGCGCGGTCGGCGACCGGTTCGCTGGCGGAGTTGTTGCTGGATCGTGAGAAGCGCGATCTTCGGGTGGTGCTCGCGTGGGTGAAGTCGCTGGACGGACGGTTCTCGCCGGAGCTGAGCGAGGTGCGTACGTGGACGCCTGAGCTGCTGGACGAGGTGGTGGAGTGGCGGTATCCGTCCAGTCTGGACCATGTGGACCGGTTCACCACCGCGCTGCGCCGGGGCGACCCGGTGGTGGAGCCGAGCCTCGGGCGTGATCGGTCATTGGTGAAGACCATGCAGCAGCAGATCCAGAAGCTCCTGGGCATGGCGCACGTGCGGGTGGCCGAGACGCTCCATGGAATGCGGGTGGTCGCGGAAAGGCGCGGGTCGCGGTTCACGCTCCACATCCGGGACAGGGCTGCCAGGTCGCCGTCCCGAGTCTCCGGAACCGCGGCAGAGTTCGAGGCGTCGCTGCCGTTGGCGCGACTCGGCGAGATGTCCATACCTTTGGTCAGCGACATGGTCGCTCGTCTGGTCGAGAACTCGGCCGATGCCGCGGCCAGGCACCCGGAGGTGAGTGCCGCACCGCTCAGCGCCGAGATCGCTCGTAACGCCACCACAATGGCGGGTCTTGACGACTTCCTCAGCGACCTCGAGGTCATGGACAGCGAGTCCGCGGTCATCCTGACGGCGACCGATCAGGCTGGGCGTGCCCTGGCCCTGGACGTCCGGGTCGGCTCAACCTGGAGCGAGCCGCGTTTGTGGTTGACGACCAGCCACCCGGACATGCACCGGCTCATCCTGCCCGCCGAGTCGACTCCGGGCGAACAGCAGCGGGCCATCGCCGAGGCACTGCGTGCAGTGGCCGCACAGAGGGCGGTCCTCGCCGGAAGTGAGCGGATTCCCGGTGCGGGCGAGTACAACGCGGAAGGCTGGGTGGACCGCAAGGAGTTCCAGCAGCTCCTGCCGGATGTTGCGAAAGCTTTCGAGCACCTCAAGCACGCTCTGCCGGCGGGGAGCACACCCGAGTTATCCATCTTCTTCGAATGGGACGAGTTTGATTCCGCCGTGGCGACGCTGAAGGCCGGGTGGCCCAATCCGTCCGCTGCTGAGCAGCACCCCGTTCCACTCACAGTGCAGATCAGCAAGCTGCATGACAGCCTCGTGCGAATGGCGGAGTGGTTCGATCGCCACGAGCCGGGTCTGACGACCCGGGCGCACGTCCGCGCGGGAGCGTCGGCACTTGAGCAACTGCATCGCCAACGCGTCCTCAGGGCCTGGATGGAGACGATCGGCGGCCCTCTCGACCGCCGGTTCCTGCATCGCACGCCGGCGCGCGGCGAACTCGCCCGTGAACACTTGTCCGCCGCGCTCGGCCGGCTCATCGGTCCGGAGGCCCGGAACGACGGTGGCCGTTGGGAAACGGTTGCGGCCAAGCTCCTGCCGGACCGTCTCGGAGCGGTGTCCACCGCGGACGGCGTATCGCTCGGTGACCTGGTCGAGATCGCCGAGGTGGTGTACCGGGGGGAGGGCCAGTCCGAGCTCGTGACTCGCATCCTGGACGCGGCAGCCCGGGTAGCTGAGCAGACGCACCTCCCCCGTCGGGCCCGGGCAGCCCTTGATGCAGTGACCGCGGAGGCGCGCGGTCTTGAACGGGCCCTCGCCACCGCGGAGCTGGGGGTGCTCGACCCGGTCGCCGATGCGCTCGCCCGACTTCGTTCGAGCTTGTTCGCCCTCGCGCTGCACGGCATCGACGTCTCGACACCGAACTGGATGCCGGCCGAACCGAGCGTGACAGACGGGCCGGTGCTGCCTGGCCGTCCTCCGAAGCCCGTCCCAGGCCTCAACCTCATCGGTGGCGGCTCTGGAGTGTGGGGGAGCCGTACACCGACCGTCTGGGATTACGCCTTCAAAGCCGTGGGGCACGCTGTCGCTCTCGGCGGTCAGATGAGGGGCAAACCGGCGGCCGCGGTAATGATGCTGCACTTCCTCGGCAATAGCGGCCGGGATTTCATCCTGGATCCGCACCGTGTGCTCCGGGACCTTACGTCCCTCCGGGAGGACGCGACCACGCAGGTGCGCTTCGAAGCGCTCCGCCTCGCCCACGCCGCCGAGTCGAGAGGCCAGTCGGGCACGTTCCGGTTCTCCACTGCATGGCAACGAATCGACTCCCCTCGTGTTTCCAATGAAAGCAAGAACTGGCACTGGGGTGTGGGCACGTTCTACTACGCAGTCAGCGGCGCCGTGACCCTGGTGCCTGGCACTGACCGCGCCCGGCCGGACGTGCGCGTGGACTACCAGCTGCACATCTACGACCGGTACAGCTGGGAACCGGGGCCTGGCCTTCTCAATATCGACCACGAGTCCTGGCAGAGGTTGCACCAAGCGGGGATCGCGCGGGAGTTCGACATCGTGGGATCCACGGAACCGCTGGTCCACGAAGGGCCGATCAGTTCGCTCTACGACCTGGAGATCCCAGTGCGGCCCGCCACACCGGCCGCCCTGCTGGACGAACTGACCCGGCTGGCGATGCCGCACGTGCCGCCGTCGGTCGTCGATCGCATTGCGGACCAGTGGTTCTACTACTCCGCCCCGAACCCGGATGGGGACGTCGTCTGGATCCGGACCGAACCGGGAACGCGGTCGATCGTGGTCAGCACGCCCCCGTCCGGCGACGATGGTGGGTGGGACGAGCGGTTGCACTGGGACGCCGCGGAAAGCGCGTACGGCAAGGGTGACCGCCGGGTCGAACTGCTCATCGACGGCAGGCCGACGGACGGCTTGAGCGGCGCCGCGGACACGATCCGGGTGATCCGCCCAGACGGTACCCGAGCGTCGCTGCCCTTCCGAGGAGTTTATTCGCCGGGGACGGACGCCGCCGATGCACTTCCCGGACGGTCGGGCGTGGTGCGCGAGCTCGACGGGGCGGTTCAGTCCGCCCTGCGGCAATACCGAGAGAGCGATGCTGCGCGACTGCCCGGGCGGACCTTGGTCCTGTCCGAGGTCTGGCCCGAGGGCGAGGCCGTCACCGACTCCGCTGTGGTCGACCCGACGGTGGCGGAGGTCTTCGGCAGTGTCCTGCCCGGGGTGAGTGCGGCGAGGCCCGTTGCCGACCCGGTCGACGGGCGGGTCCTCTGGCTCATCGAATTCGACAGCGGCATGGAAGTGGCCCTCCAAGTGCGGGCGAACGAGGCACTGTCGAGGCCGCAGCTGTACCTCCCGCCGCTGCACGTGCACACCCGTGTCGAGCAACTGGCGGCCGCGGAGCTGACGGTGCCGCCGGTGCCGGTCACCGCCACCGACCGGCGTATGGCGCTGGAAACGGCGTTGCGGCAGGCACTGGATCTCTTGCCCCGTGCTGTCGATTCGATGACCGGTCCACTGCTCGAGACCCAGCCCGAAGATCGCCGTCCGGCGGTCACCAGTCTCGTGCCGGAGGCTGTGACCTCCCCGGGTGCGAAGCTCCGGGAATGGCAGTTGTACCAGTCGCTGGCGCTGAGCGAGCGGGGGATGCCACGAGAACCGGGACGTACTGTCCCCTCTCCTGGCGACGCCGTGCCGCAGCATCTCCGGCCGGGATCGCTGGGTGAAGTGTCGGGCGACTTCGTGTGGACCGGTGCGTACCGCAAACTCATAGAACGGCAGGGGCCCCTCTATCTCGTCTCCACTGTGGACCCCGCTGGGATGGCAGCAAAGCGTGGACTGTTCACCGACAGCTCGTATTTCCCGTCCAGAGAGGATGTGCGTTCGATCCAGGAGCGCAGGGACCGCGAGGTCCGGATGGCGGTGTCCACCTCTGATCTCGTCGTGGCGGGTACGACGCTGCTCTCCCACCTCGTCAACCACGAAATCCTGATCTACGAGCACTACACGCCCGGTGGTGTGGATGTCGACGGATCGAGCCTGCTCTTGGGCGGCCCGGTTCCGGGCACCAGCAAGGTCCTGCACGTCGAGGTGCCCATCGAGCGGATTTCCGGCTGGTGGCGTGCCACGGTGACAGCCATGGGCGCGATCCACGTGACCCGCTGGGAGGACAACCCCGAGTTCAAGGGCGTACCTGGTCCGGCGGAGGTCGTCCTCAATCGCATCGACGACGTGGGGCGGGCGGAGATCGCGGACTTCGCGAAGCGGGGTGCCGGTGTGGTGGCCGAGGCGCTGGGCGTGTCCGCGGACGAGGTGGTGCGTCGAATCGAGGAGAAGGCGGCTTCCTCCTTCGCGTTGACCCGAGGCGGATTGCTCGATGCATTCCCTGACGACGAGGCGGCGCGGGGCCGCCTGGCGCCGTACACCGGTGCGTCCGCGGTCTACGACTGGGAGTCCGGCCGGGTCGGTTTGCGGCCGCGGCAGACGTTGGACGTGCTGGCGGCCGGTTTGGTGAAGGAGGTGGTGACGTCCTTCCGTGTGTCGCCTGCGGAGGCGGCGCGGACAGCGACCGGTTCGCCGGCGGAGTTGTTGCTGGATCGTGAGATTCAAGACCACCAGGTGGTGCTCGCGTGGGTGCAGTCACTGGATGGCCGGTTGTCTCCGGAATTGGCCGAGGTGCGCGAGTGGACGCCGGAGCTGTTGACCGAGGTGCTGCGGTGGCGTTATCCGTCCAGTGTGGACCATGTGGACCGGTTCACCACGGCGCTGCGCCGGGGCGACCCGCTGGTGGAGCCGAGCCTCGGGCGCGAGGACGACCTGTGGCTGCTGCGCGAGGCCGAGGGCGCGCTGCGGGGCGGGCCGGGCGGGCACCCCCTGCACGTGACCGCGCGGATGGGCGAGCCCGGGCGCGTGGCGCTGCAGTTCACCTACCGCGGCGGGCGGACGGCCACCGTCGTGCTGGAGCCGTCCCGCTCGCCGGACGAGATCGCGCACCAGGTCCGGCTGATCGAGCAGCGCTTCGGCACCGAGCTCCCGATCGATGCCTTCGTGACCAGCGAGGAAGTCGATGCCGTCCTCCGCGAACTGGGTATCCGGGACCGGGCGCAGGTCACGCTCGCCGGGCACAGCGACGGCGTCACGATGACCGCGGTGGACAGCGAGGGCCGGACCCACCGGATCGAGTTCCGGTCCGGTGACGACCTGGAGGTGCACCCCGCGGTGCCGGGTGACGACGTGGCCCGCGTGGTGGTCCCGTCACAGGCCGACCCGCGGGTCCGGCTCGCCGGACTGCTCGCGGCGCTGCGGGCCGTCCTGCCGACGGTCCCGGATGAGACCGTCGGCCCGGATGAGACTGTCGGCCCGGACGAGACCGGGGTCCGGGACGCACAGCTTGCTTCCGTCGACGACGCAGACGACGTCCCGGTCCGGCCGCAGGTCGAGCCGGCAGTGGTTCAGTCGCTGCACGACGAGGTCAACGCCGCGATCGCCGAGGCGGGCCTGCGCGACCACGGCGCCAAGGTGGGCAGCATCCGCCGCGATGACCACATCCAGGTCGTGGTGCTGGACCGGTCCGGACGCCGGCACCAGGCGGAGATCAGCCTGGGCGATGCGTTGCACGTCGAGCCGCTCGGTCACGTGGCGGGGGCCGACCGGTTCGCCGTTCCGCGCGACGGCGACCCGGCGGTGCGGACCCGGCTGATCGCCGCGCAGCTGCGCGGGCTCGCCGCCGAGTGGGCGCTGGAGACCGCCGAGCCCTTCAAGCGCGGGCCGCAGGAAATCCAGTCGCCGGAGCCGGCGCAGGTGCGGCCGCGCCGCGCGCCGGTGGTGGAACCGGTGCGGCCCGGGTTCGTCCGCCTGGGCACCGGCACCGACGGCCTGACCCGGGCGGTCGCCGAGACGACCGTCGCGCTGATGGCCGGGCACCCGGTGCGGGTCGGGGCCACCCGCACGGACAACGGTGACCTCCGGCTCGAGGTCCACTACGGCGACCAGCGGCCGTTCACCGTGGTGGTGCGCGAGGGCACCCAGGTCTGGCCGTACTTCCAGGACCTGCGCGACGGCGTGCCGGTGCGCGACGACACGTTCGGGCGGCAGGACGACAACAGCTACCGGATCGAGCTGCCCGCGGCGGCGCTGGGCGACACGTTGCCGGCCGTGGTGGCGCACGCGGTCCAGCAGATCACCCTGTCCCGCTTCCGCACGCAGCTCAACACCCCGCAGGCCGTCCGGTTCTCGCACGATCCCGGGGAAGCGGTTCCGGCGGCGGTGGCCGAGCGGGGTGTGGCGCGGGCCGGGCTGGGCAGCTCGGCGAGCGGGTTCCTCGTCACGGACGGCCCGGAGACCGGGGCGGTGACCGTGCGGGCCACCGACGCCGGCGGCCGGCCCTTCCGCGTCGAATTCCGCACGATCCAGGGCATCGACGCCCCCCGGCTCCGGGTCGCGGCGGGCGACCACGTCGCCTACGTGGTCGAGGTGCCGCCCGCCGCGACGCAGGCGACGCAGGTCCGGATGGTCGCCGAGGGGATGCGGGCCGTGCTCGGGTTCCGGCACGCCGTGCTCGGTCTCGGTGACCCGCCCCCGCCGGCCGCCCCGCCCGGCGCGGACAGCCAGGCCGGGCTGCTGCCGGTGATCCCGAACACCGGGTTGCCCGCGGAGTTCGGCGTCCGGGCGCTGGATCCGATGGCGTTGTTCCCGCAGGCGGATCCGCTGCGCACCGCCGCGGGCGAGATCGTCGGCCGGGTGGACGAGGACCGGGCCGCCCTCAACCGCGTCCAGCACGCCTACCGGGCCGCGATGACGGCGATCGAGGACGACGAGGCGTACATCCCGTGGGTCGCGAAGCGGCTCGGCGAGCTGATGGGCGTGCCGGCCAACGACAGCCAGGTGCTCGACGCGCTGGCGTCGGCGTACGACCTCACCCGCCCGGAGATCGAGGCCCGCGTCATCGAACCGGGCGGCACCCTGCAGAAGACCCACGTCGTGGAGCCGCCACCGGGCGTCGCGCGCGAGATCATCGGCCAGAACGCCGAGATCACCGCCCGGCTCGTCGCCGAGCACCGCCTGCGCCTGCTGGTGGCCGCGGAAAACGCGGGGAACCGCCTGACCGAAGCCGAGCAGCAGTGGAGCCGCAGCCGGGACACCGCGCTGCGCGAACTCGAACGGATCCGCCAGGACGCGATCGACGACGGCCTGCCGGAGTGGACGGCGCGGACCGCGACCTCCCGCGCCGAGAGCCGGCTCCACCTGGAGAACAGCCGGCCCGAGTTCAAGCCCGGCAAGGACAAGGTCAATCCGGCCCGGACCTTCGGTTCGCGCGGGTTCGACGTGCGGGCGGTCCGCGGTGCGCGCCGGGGTCTCGCCCGGGCGATCCGGGAGCACGAGCCGGCACGGCGGGCAGCCGAGGCGCGGTACCGGGCCGCCGCCATCGATCTGCGTGAGGCCCGCAACGCCGTCAACGAACGGCGGGGCTGGGTGCCCGGCCTGCTGGGCACCGAGGGCCGGACCGACACCGGCGTCCGGACCGTGGCCAACGCCCTGAACCTGCCGGTCCGCTACGTCACCGCGAGCCGGGCCGCCGAGGCCGCGCTGCCGTTCGAAGGCAACCGGACGGAGATCCTGCGCCTGGCCGCCACGGAGGTCCGCGCCCGGCAGGCCCGGCTGGACGCGGCGATCGAGACGTACCTGGCCGCCGAGCGGGCCCGCGACGAGGCGCACCGGGCCTATGTGGACGGCGTGCGGGCGGCGGTCAACGCCGCCGCCGACGACGGGATCAAGCTCGTCGAGATCGCCCGCCGCACCGGCCTGACCGACGCCGAGATCTCCGAGATCACGCGCCGGGTGGTCGCCGCCGGCCGCGCCGAAACCGAGTCCCGGTACGGCCTGCCCTACGTCGACCGGTACCTCGAAGGACGGGGGTTGCTGGCCAAGCTCGCCCGCCGCTTCCTCGGCACCAGCGCCCTGCTGGACGTCAACGGCTACATCGCGAAGTTCGAGGCGATCGACCCGAACTCGCCGGACGCCCTGCAGCAGCTGCTGGAGCTGGGTGTCTCGCTGGACAGCGCGCTCGCGTTGTTCACCAACCGGTTGTCCACTCGCGACATCAGCGACGTGCACCACCACCTGCTCAGCTATGCGCTGGACAACCAGTACCTCGGGCAGGGCCGGGAGCACGCCGACGCGGTGAAGACCCGGATGCAGGAGTTGCTGGCGTGGCTCAAGGCCGAGCCGAAGGCGAGCCTGGCGGAGCGGCAGCTGCGGTACCGGGCCGCGCGCGGGGACCTGGGCCGGATCCTGTACTCCCCGATCCGGGAGCGCGCGATCGGTCTGGCGGCGGCCAGTGGCGCGACGTACTACGGCCTGGTCCACTCGCTGCGGGCCGGGTTGATCGACAAGAAGAGCGTCCTGGAACTGCAGGGCAAGCTCGCCGACGTGCTGATGCTCAAGATGTACAACGAGCTGCCCCCGGACGTCCGGTGGCGGGCGGACGTCGGCCTGGTCGGCACCCGGTGGGACATCACCGGCGCCGAGGGCTACGACCTGACCATGCTGATGGCCGAGTTCGCCTACCTCGGTGCGGAGCAGACCGACGACAAGGAGGCCATCAAGCAGCTGCTCGGCGACGAGGCGAACACGACCTACAACCCGAAGTGGATCAACCAGCTCAAGCTGTCGGTGGCCGCCGCGGTGCAGGTCAAGTCCGATCTCGCCGAGGGCAGGCTGACCGGGACCGCGGCGGAGGAGGCCCGCGCCCTCATCGGCGATCCGGCCTCCGTCGCCGACCCCGTGGCCAAGGCCGAATACCTCGAGAAGCTCGTGCGCAACGGGGAGACGCTGCGGTACCTGCTGCGGTCGGCCGGGCACCCGGAGAAGGCGGCGAGCCTGCCGGCCGAGGTGCCGGAGATGTTCAACCCGCACCTGCTGTCCAAGTTGCGCGGCAACCGGATGACCGGGCAGACGTTCCTGTTGCACAAGGACAACGGGTTCGCCACGGTCGACCTGAACGGACTGTTCCGGGCGGGGCCGCCGGACGAGCGTGGCCTGATCCCCATGATGGCGCTGATGAAGCACCACCCGGAGTTCCGGAACAACCGGATCATCTGGGCACACCTGGGCGTCGGCAACTGGACCCACCTCACGCCCGAGCACCTCGACATGCTCGACCGCATGATGCAACTCGTCCCCGGGCTGAACTACGACTTCTCGTGGACGCCCCTGGGCCAGTACATGCGCGACGACCCCGCCGTGTTCGAACGGTTCATCCAGTTCGCGGTGAAGTACCAGGACCGGCTGATCTTCGGGTCGGACGGCATCAGCATGATGCCCAGCACCCAGCTCGACCGGCACTCCACCGAGATGGAGCCGGTCTACCGGGCGATCATCGACCGCTACCCGGACGGGGAGGCGATCGTCGCGAAGATGCGCGGCGGCAACTACGTCCGGGTGATGAGCGATGCGGAACGGGACGCGAGCCAGCGCTTCGTCGACGAGTACTTCTCCCGGCACCACAACGCGTGGGTCGAGGTGCTGTCGAAAATGCCGGAGCACGTGCTGGACGGCTTCCACGCCAAGGCGAAGGCTCTGGTGGAGAACGGGTTCGTGCCGCACCCGGACCAGGCCGTCGGTCCGGGCACCGGCATGGGCGACGGCTCGGACGTCCGGTCGGCCGAGACCCCGGACGACCGCAGCCAGCGGTTCGTCGACGAGTACTACTCCGAGCACCGCGACGCCTGGCTCGCCACGATGGCCGACGCACCCGAGGAGGTGTGGCAGGCGTTCCACGCCCGCGCGCAGGAGCTGTGGGACCGCGGTCTCCGCCCGCGCGAGGGCCGGGCGGCCGGCCCCGCCGGCACCCGGGACGGCGTCTGGCAGGACAACCCGCAGATCCAGTCGTCCATCCGGGCCTACCAGATCGTCTACGGGGACTTCCGCCACGCCGAGGCCGCCAAGCAGGTCGTGCGGGACAACAGGGAACAGATCCGCAAGACCGCCCGCGAGCGGGCCGCGCAGATCCGGGACCGCAAGGGCCTCCAGCCGGAGGAAACGGACAAGCTGGGGCTCGACGCCCCGGTGGAGGCCCTGATCGCGGCGCACTACGCGCTGCAGGCGGCCGAGGGGCTGAGCCCGGAGGAGCGGCAGCAGTTCGTCGGCAAGGTGCTCGAGGACGTCAGCGCCACCGAGGAGCAGCGCCTGGCCAGCGAGGAGACGGGTGAGAAGCTCCACCGCTACTGGCGCAAGCGCGGTCTCATCGGGTGGGCGACCTCGGCGGCCGTGTCCGGTGCGGGCGCCACCGCCATCGTGATGGGCGCCGTGCCGGCGGCCGTCGTCGGTGCCGCCACCACGATCGCGGGCGGCGCCTTCGTCGCGCGCTCGTTGCTGTCGAGCCTGAAGGTGGCGCACGGCCAGGACATCCGGGTCACCACCGAGTCCATGATGGAGCGCGAGCGCGTCGACGTCGAATCGGTGCACCGGCTGATGAAGATGACCCGCAAGCTGATGGTCAACGAGATCAGCCCGGGCGGCAAGGAGTTCCGCGACAAGTTCGCCCACATCGTCGAACGGGTCGTCACCCAGTTCGAGACCAAGGTCAAGCAGATGTTGATCGACTACATCGCGACCGTCCACTTCAGACTTCCGGACGGGGTGACCGCCGAGAGCCGCCGCGTGCAAGCCAACATGCAGTTCTCGCGCTTGAAGGACTACGTCAACCGCATCATCGGCGCCACCTCGGACTCGATCAACCGGCTCAACCCGACCTCCGGGGCGACCGGACGCGGTTCGCACGTGCTCACCGCCGGGACCTGGCTGCTCAACGGGCTGAACCAGCTGCACCAGGGTCTGGTCGGTGCGGGCCTGACCGCCTGGGTGTCCATCGCGTACCTGCCGTCGTCGCTGCTGTTCGGACTCACCTCGGTGCCCGGCGTCTGGAGCCAGTACGACCCGGTGGCGCGCCCGGGCATGCGCAAGATCCAGAACATCCTGGCGTTCCCGCTGCTGACCGTGGCCAACGCCGCGCTCACCGTGCAGTACATCAAGAGCGGAACCTGGTTCCAGACCGTCGCCGCGACGACCCTCACGGCGGCCACCACCAAGCTGTCCCAGATCGGCATCAAGGTCGAACTGAAAGAGGGCCGGGTCGGCGCGAAGCTGGGTCCGGGAGCCATGTTCTTCGCGCAGAGCGCCCTCACCGCCGTGGGCACCGCGATGATCACCAGCAACCCGGTCGCCCTCACCGCGGTCGGGGCGTTCGCCCTCACCGGGCCCGCGATCTACCTCGCGCGCGGGGCGTGGGCGCGGTTCCGCGCCATCGAGCGGTTCGCGGCACCGCGGCACAGCCGGTACGAGGGCGCGTCCCCGGAGCGGGCGCAGCGCGGCGGGACAGCGGCCCTGCCGGCCCGCGACGGCGCGCCGACCGGTGACGGGACGCCGATCGGCTGGGGCGACCTGCGGCCCGCGCTCGACGAGATCAACCGGCAGGCGCGGCAGCCCGACCCGGCGACGCCGGCGCAGCGGAGCGGACTCGCGGCCAAGATCGCGGACAACCTCCGCGACGGAGACGCGGAGAAGCTCGCCGCGCACACGAAGCGGACGCCGCGGGAACCCGCGAACCGCCGTGGCCCGCAGCCACCGCAAAGCTCGGATGGTCCCGGCCGGACCGTCCGCCGTGGGCACGAGGGACCGTTCGGGACCGGCCGCGTCGACACCGACACGGCGCCGGTCGCCGCGCCCCGCACCGGCCGGGATCCGGGAACACTGGGCGGGCAGGCGTTCTCCTACCATTCGACGCCGGGCTCCGTGCCGGGCCAGGACGGAGTGCCGCAGCGCCGCACGCACGTCATCGGCCCGAAGTGGGAGACCGCGCGGGCCGAGGAACCGGGCAGCGGGCTCCAGGACGCGGTCAGGGCCTGGATGAGCCGGCACGACGGCGACGAGACCGACGGTGTCTGGTCCTTCCGCCACCGCAACGGCGACACGTTCCGGATGCGGATCGGCGTCGACCCGGATCTGGACCGGCCGCACCTGGCCGAGCCGGGCGCGGACGGGATCGCGGAGGCGAAGCTGCCGTCGATGCCCGGGGAGCGCACCGACCGCAACCTCCTCGTCGGTACCGCGCTGACCCGTGCTGCCGGCCTGCTGCCGACGGTGTCCCAGGCGGTCGTGCCGGCCGACGCGCCGGTGACCGACCTCGTCCCGGGACCCGGCCGGCCGGTACTGTCCGAAGAGGACATCCGGGCCGCGTTCGACCGCGTGGTGCACGGCACGGAGTTCGCCGGTGTGCCGGTGCGGGTCGTCGCGGTCACCACGGCGGGTTCGTCGGTCGAGCTGCGGTTCGCCTCGGCGGACGGCGGTGTCGTGGCCGTGCGGACCATCTTCCGCGAGGGGGACGTGCTGCGCGTGCGGCACGACCACCTCGCGGCGGCACCGGAAGCGGCCGCGCTCGACGAGTTCCTGCGCGAGCGCTACCGCGAGTGGGGCGTGTCCTCTGTGGACAACGTCCTCGCGGGTGCGGCGGCGGTCACCGCCGCGCTGGCCGGGCAGACCTGGGCGCCCGGCCCGGACGGCCGGGACTCGGCGCAGCAGGTGATCGCCGCGCTCACCGCGAGGCTCGGCACCCTGCGCGACGGCGCGGACCACCTGGCCCGGCAGACCGAACTCGGCGCCGCGGCGGGGGCGGCGCAGACCCTGCGGCGGTACGGTGTGGCGGACGCGGCCGCGCTGCACGACCGGATCGCCGCGGTCGAGGACCTGCTGCGGCGCGCCCGGGACGGCGGGGAACTGCCGTCCCCGCGGGACATCGCGCGGCTCGGGGCACCAGGGCGCGCCGCCCTGGAAGTGGCGGCCGCGGTGCACCTCCGCCAGGACCTGAGGGTGCCGGCGCGGGAACCGGCCTGGCGCCCCGAGCCGCCCGTCCGGCTGGCCCTCGCTTCGGGCGCGGACCTGGCGCTGGAGCCCCGCACCGCCGTCTACGACGAGATCGTGCTGGACGAGCTGCCCCGCCACGAGGGGACCGGCGGGTTCGGGCGCCTGACCGGGGAAGCGTGGAACCTGCTCACCGCGGACGGCCGCCTGGCCGTCGGCGTGCCCGCCGGCGCCTCCCCGGGGCACGCCGCCGAGCTGCGGGCGAGCCTGCGGCAGTGGTTCACGCACGTCGAGCAGGTCCGCACCCCGGACGGCGAGCGGATCGTCGCGTCGATGCCACGCGGCCGGGCGATGCTCCTCCCGCCGGCCGCGGGAGCGGTGTTCGTCGCCGGCGACGACATCGCCGCGACGCTGCCGGACGGGCGGTTCGAACAGGTCCGGTTCGACGACCTGCCGCCCGCCGCGTTCACCGGCCCCGCGATCGCCGCCGTCGCCAACGCCATGCAGGCGCTCGGCGACGGGGGCGCGCTCGCCATCACCAGCAGCGTGCGGACCGCGCGGCACCTGCCCGACCTGGTACAGGCCCTGGTCGCCTCCGGCGCCACGGAGATCCACGCCGATTCCGACGTCGCCGTCGCGATCACCGCCCGCAAGGGGGAGGGCGGGACCACCGGGATCGGACGCGTGTACCGCGAAGCCGTGCACCGTCTCCGGTCCGCGGGTGCCCATGCCGACGGTGCGGCGCCGCAGCTGCGGGCCGCACTGGCGCACGCCCGGACGATGGCCGGCACCACCGCCGGCACGCCCACCCCGGCCGGGCCGGTCACCGTGACCCTGGAGAACTGGCGCCACACGGAGTTGTCGGGCGATGTGCTCGCACAGCTGGCCGACGCGCTCCCCGCCGGTTCGCGGATCCGGATCACCACCTCGGCCGCCGCCTCCACCGCGGTGATCCGGACCGTGCTGGACGCGGCCGGGGTCGAGGTCACGGAGCTGACCGGCGGGGACCGGACTGTCGTCATCGGCCACAAGCGGGAGGACCCGGCCCGGCCCGCGCCGGGCGGGCAGTTCGCGCCCGACGGTGCCACCAGTGCCACCAGTGCCACCGATGCCACCGATGCCACTACGGAGGCGGCGACCGCCCGGTCCGGGGACCTGGCCCCGGAGATCGTGCTGCGTGGTGTGCGGCCCGATCCCCGGACCGGGGGTGTCGCCGAGGTCGTCGATGCCGCCTGGCGGAACCTGCGCGGCGACGGCCGGGTGGTCGTCGAGCTCGAGCCGGGCGTGGCCGCGGAGACCGTGCGCGACACCGTCGAGCGGTACTTCGGCGAGGTCGGCGAAGACGGCCACGGCCGGATCGTGGCCTCGGCCAAGCGCGACCGGCCGGTCCACCCCGGGCTCCAGGACGCGCCCCGGCTGGTGATCCGTAGCCGGGCGCCTGACGGGGCCGCGGTCGAACCGGCATCGCCAGTGGGCAACGCTGCCACGGTCGCGGGAAGCGGCGGGATCACCTCCGCGCACTTCGACGTGGTGCCGGCGGCCGGTTCGTCGGTGTCCGCGCTGACCGAGCTCGTCGACGCCGTTCCCCCGGGCGGACGCCTGGTGATGACCACCAGCGACGACGTCGCCGGGTATTTCCCGGACCTGATCGCCCAGGCCACCGCACTGGGTGCGACCGACGTGCGCGTCGAGGTCGTGTGGCCGGGCACCGCCGCGGTCGAGATCGGCAAGGGTCCGCTCGACCGGCACGCGGCGGCCGAGACCGGCCGGCCGGTGCGGGTGCGGGTGGCGGGCCTGTCCGCCGAGCACCTCACGCCCGGCGCGCTGCGCCTGCTGGGTTCCGCACTGCCGCCGGGCGCCACGGTGGCGATCACCACCGGGGTCGCGGCCGATCCCGGTGCGATCACGACGGCACTCGCCGAGTCCGGTGTGGACGCCCGCGCCCACCTGTCCTCCGGCGCGCTCACCGTCGAAGGCGTCAAGAACACGGAGCCGCCGCCAGGCCCGGCGTCCACACCGGACGCTCCACCGCCCACGCCACCGCCCACACCACCGGGACCCACCGGCACCGACCGCACCGGTGACACCGGCGGACCGGAGCAAGGCACCGAGCCGCCCGAGCAGGAGCCGCCCGCGCGCGAGGGAATCGGCAGCGCGGGCGACATCGTGGACGCGGTGCGGTTGCTCGGGGACGTGCTGCCCCGGGCCGCGGCGCCGAAGGTCCTCGGCAGTGCGGTCCAGTTCACCGCCGGTGGCACCCGGGTGACGATCTTCCTGCACTCCGGCGGGGTGCTGAACACACCGGAGGAGACCGGCGACCCGATCGTGGCGCGGTCGGCCCTGATCGAGGAGGACGGCGACCACCGGATCGAGGTGCACCTCGCCACCGGGATCAGCCGGGTCCAGGCCACCCGGGAGATCGCCTACCACCTCGGCCGCACGCTGCACGAACTGCGGCACGAACAGCAGGGGCGGAGCCTCTTCCGTGGTTTGCTCGGCCGACGGAAGCCGGCACTGACCGGGGATCTCGCCGGCCGCGTGACGATCCTGGAGGCGATGGCGCGGCAGGCGGAAGCCGGTGAGCAGACCCGCGCTCCGGCCGAGATGCGCAGATTCGCCGGGCGCGTCGCGCGGGACCTGCCGCCGGGCCTGAGCTTGGCCGACCAGCTCAGTGAGCGGGCCCGCGCGATGTTGGCGGGACCGGTGCCGCCCGCCGCGGCCGACGGCAATCCGGTCGCGCCCCGAACCCGCCGCAGCGGCGAGGACCCGTTCACCGTCAACTACCTGGATCCGGTCTGGCAGGGACTGCCGACCCCGGCCACCCCGGCGCGACACACCCCGGCGGTGCCGGCCGACGCGCTGCACGCCGCGGTGACCGCGGGGGACAACGTCTACACGCTGCTCACCCACGAGCTCGATCTGCCGGCGTTGCACGAACGCTTCGGCGAGCACCTGCCGCAGGTGGTCCGGATCGCGCAGGCCCACGGCGCCGGCTACCTCGCCGGGCTCGCCGAGCGCTGGGCGGGCGACCTGGAGCGGGGCCTGCAGGCCGCGCTGGCGGTGCCCGCGCACGTCCCCGTCCCGCGGTCGCCGGCCGACGCCGCGCCGTGGTTCGGGTTCGGTCCCGGCGAGGTGAACGCGTTCACCGCGTGGCTGGAACGGGCGGGGATCGGCACGGATCTGTCCACTGTGGACCTGCTGCGGCTGCGTGAGGTCGCCGCGCTCCTGGTGCTCGGCGACCACCTGGTGACCGGGCCGCAGCGCCGTGAGTTCGCCGAAGCCGAGCCGCTGGTGCTCGGCGACGCCTTCCACAGCCTGCCGGACGGCGTGCGGGCGGCCGCACTGCTGCCGGGTTCCGACCTCGACTTCACCCGGCCGGTGCGCGCCGAGATCGAGCGGCTGCCGCAGGCCGACCAGGTCCGGCTCCGCCGGTCCGTCCAGTACCTGCTGGACCGGTTCTTCCACGGCGGCGTCGCGGCCCGGGAGGTTCCGGCGGGTGCCGCCGAACGGCTCGCCGCCGCGCTGCACGCTCACGGCCCCGCCTTCGCGGCATGGCTCACCGGGCAGACCCCGGGCGCCGCGGTCAGCAAGGGCTTCGCCCAGCTCGACGTCGCCGCTGAGCTGGCCGCGCTGGACACCCCGCAGCACGCACCGGACGCCGCGGACCCGGTGCCGGAAGCCGATTTCAGCGGTGACCGGCAGGTCCACGCGAAGGTTCGCGAACTGGCCAAGCTCGCCGGCGCCTACCAGCGTGGCTGGGCTGCGCTGGCCGGGATCGAGGGCAGCCCGGACGATCCGGCGACCATCGCCAGGGCCGCGGAACTGACCGAACCCCTGACCGGGATGCTCCAGGTGATCGGCCCCCGCGCCGAGGAACTGGCCCAGCTGGTCACCGACGCGATCGGGCGGCACGAAACCGGGGAGAGCCAGGTCGAAGCGGCGCTGACGCATCGCTACCGGCGGCTCACCGGGGCGCTGGAGCTGGTGGCGGCGCGCTGGGCGGACCACCAGGCCCGGCTGGCCGAGGCGAACTTCCAGCTGACCCGGCTCGCGCTCTGGACCGAGACGGCGGAACAGGCCCGCACCGCCGAAGCCGAGGCGCGTGCCCACGGCACCATTCCGGACCTGCCGGACGTGGGCGGCGATCCCACCACGTCGGCCACCGCCGAGCGGTACCTCGACAGCACCCGGCGCGAGCTCGTGCGCGCCGTGGGCCGCGCGGAGGAGCTACGCCGGCCACTGGAGGTGGCCCTGGCGGAGCTGACGCGCGAAGCCACCTCCCTGGACGAGGTCCACGCCCGGTTCCAGCGGCTCGCGGCGCCGGCGGAGGGCATCGACCCGGCCACCGACGGCTCGCGGGTGTTCCGGGCCAACCCGCTGCGGAGAGGCCACCTCAGCCTGTCCGACCTCACCCAGCGCGACCTCGCGAACGTCGAGCAGGTGGTGGGCCTGCTCGAGAACCGCGAACGACTGCTGGACGCGCTGCGCGCCGCGGGCCACCAGGGCCGGCGTGCCACGGACTTCGCGCACCTGCTCCACTCGCCGGAACCGGCCGTGCGACAGTCGGCCGCGGAGCTGGACGGGGTGGAGAACGCCCTGCGGACCCTGCTCAACGGGGACGCCGGGGCCACCGGCCACGGTCTCGGCCTGAGCGAGGCCATCGCGCGCAGCGACGAGCCGGCCCGGCTGCTCGAGGACGCCATCCTGACGCACGAGAACTTCGCCGGCCGGGTGCGCGATCCGGCGAGCCTCCGGCTGCTCGCCGAGTTGCGCACCGCCGACGAGCACCCGGCGCGCGGGTTCGCCTACCTCCTGGACGAGCTCAACACCGGCGGGTTCGGCGACAAGTCCCGCAAGGGCGTGCTGGACGACCGCCTCTACTCGATCACCGCCCGGCAGTCGACCGAGTTCGCGATCACGGCGCTGTCCACGGCGGTCGAGGAGCAGGAACCGCCGGACGCGGTCGCCGCGGCCGAACCGTCCTTCCACAACATCATCAAGATCACCTGGAGGTCCGGCACGGACCGGACCCACGGTGGCCGGGTGTTCCGGGCCGGGTTCACCCTGCAGGCCCGGGTGGGGCCGTCGCTGGCGCAGATCGAGTCGGGCGAGCACCCGCTGGCGGCGGAGTTCCGCCTGCGCGCCAAGGCCGACTGGTTCGAGAAGCACCAGGGGGTGCGGATCGGGACCCAGGCGGATCTGGACGCGTTCATCGCCGAACACGGTTCCGACCCGACCGAGGGCGTGGCGCTGACGATGCCGGCCGTGGTGCCGACGGAGTGGGTCGACGGCGGACAGCTGGTCGTGGTGGTGCGACCGGACGCCGAGCGCGCCGAGGTGCGCGAGGACCTGGAGAAGCTGCTGGTGGATCAGGTCGCCGGGTACCGCTCGCAGCTGCCCACGCTCGGGGTGGAGGCCCGCACCACACTGCTGGTGCAGGCGTTGAGCGCGGCCGGCGTCACGCTCGGCACCTTCGCGTCGATGGGCGCCGGCCTCGGGGTGAGCACCAGCTACGCCGCCGCCCGCGGGACCTACTACGCCTGGACCGGGATGGTGGCGCCGGCCGCCTTCTACACGTCGCTGGCCAAGCAGGTCGAGGCGGCCAACGAGATGCGCCGCCTGCGGGCGTTCATCATGCGCGGCGGCATCGGTCCCACCGCCGACTCGCTGGCGCAGGGTGCGCACGACACCGCCCAGGTTCTGCAGTCGCCGGCCGCGCTCACGCGTACCGAGGTGCCGCACACCGCGCCGCCCGAGCCGGTTGCCAAGCTCACCGGCGAGCAGCTGAACGAGCTGCAGCAGCAGATCCAGCGGATCGGCGCCGAGGTGGCCGGACAGCTGGCGGCCGGGAGCTTCCCGGAGGAGCTGATCCACAACGCCGCGCTGCGCAACACGTTCCAGGGGCTGACCGGGGTCTCGTGGTCGGACGAGCAGATCGCCGCGCAGGACGCCGGTGACGAGGTGGTGCGGGACTCCGGCACCCTCCACTTCAGACTGCCCACCGGGGAGAACCTCAAGGTGTCCCTGGTCACCTCGGACGGGCGGTCGTACCAGCAGCTCACCGGCGGCCGCGTGCCCGCCAACGAGCAGCGGTACTGGATCGGCGTGTCACCGAACGCCTTCCTCGCCGGGGAGGACGCCGTCCGCGCGACGATCCACAAGCAACTCGTCGACGTGGTCACCAAGGGCACGCAGCTGTGGATCCAGCCGACGCTGAAGGTGCTGGGAACCGAGAACTTCATCACCCTGCCGCTCGAGGCCGCCGCCACGCTGGCGTTCAACATGAGCGCCGGTGACCTGGAGTTGATCGCCCCGCTCGTGCTGGGCAGTGCCGGGTCGCGGCTGGGGTTCACCACCTCGCGCTACTTGAACTTCAAGTACAACACGCTGGCCCGGCGGCTGTGGGAGGACGCGGTCCGCAAACGCCAGGGCTTCCAGGCACTGATCGGCGCCACGGACCGGATCGCCATGGCCCGCACGTCGCTGGGCTTGATGGGCGCCGCGGACGGGGTGAGCCAGGGCGTCGCGGCCGAGATCACCCGGCACCTGCCCGCGCAGCCGGTTGCGGAGACCGTGCCCGCCGATCCGGACCAGCTGGTGACCCGGGCGGCCGACGAGATGCTGGCCAGGGCCGTGACCAGGCCGGGAATCGCCTCGGCACGGTTGCTCACCGCCGAGGAGATCGCCGCGGAGGAGGCGAAGGCCGAGTACGAGGCCGCCGGGAAGGCAGTGACGGCGGCCGAGACCAAGGCCGGGAAGGCGGCGGCGGAGCTGAAGCAGGCCCGGTCCGACGGTGCGCCCGAGGAGGAGATCGCCGCGAAGGCCGCCGCGGCCGACCAGGCGGACGCGGCGGTGCGGGACGCGCGCGAGCGGGTGCCCGTCGCGAAGCGGAAAGCCGACGAAGCCGAGGCAGCCGCGAAACCGGTGGCGAAACGCAAGGACGACGGCGAAGGGTTCACCCCCGAGGAGACCGCCCGGGCGCTGGCAGCGGGCAACGGGCTGACCGTGCGGATCACGGCCGCGCCGAAACTGCGCACGCCGAAGGTGCCCGCCGAGCTGCGGATCCAGATCGGCGTCGGCGACCTCCCGGGCGCGAGCGCGCCGATGACCACGCACCTCGCGGTGTACCGGCGCGGTACCACCGACGTCCGTGAGTTCGTCATGCTGCTGCCGGAGCACTGGGCCGGGCAGGACGGCCGGCTGCCCGTCGCCGACCTGCGGATGTGGGTGCACCGGCACGTCGACGATCTGATCGAGCGCGAGCGGTTCCTGCACGGCCGGGAGGTCCGCCAGCTGGCGATGGCCGCGTTCGGCCGGGCGGTCGGCAGCGGGGCGGTGAACGCGGCGGTCAGCGTTCAGCAGGACAACACCGTCGCGGCCGGCCAGTCCGTCACGGAGGCGAGCCAGCAGACGCTCGACGGCGCCATGCGGATGATCACCGTGCGCAACAACGTCGAGCGGATCTCGGCGCGGATCCAGAAGGAACTCAGTCCCACCGCGGCCACCGCGCGGGCGATGGACGACCGGGCACTGGCCGTGGCCACCAGCATCCACCACGCGGAGCGGAATCTGCGGGAGGTGCTGTCCCGGTACGCCGACGACCCGGTGCTGGGTGAGAAGGCCCGCGCCATCCTCGACCGCCGGGGACCCGAGCTCCCGCGGCCCGGCACGCTCTTCGAGGACATGGAGCGCATGCGGGAGAGCGGGGAGCTGGTCCGGCGCGTCAAGCACCTGGCGAAAGTGCTGCGCTACGGCAACGGCGAGTACGTGCTGCACATCGACAAGGTCCGCAACCCGGGGCCCAGGGAATGGTTCGCCAAGATCCGCGGCGCGCACCGGCAGCAGCTGATCTTCCGGTTCGTCACCGGCATCCCGGGTGAGCCCACCCGGGTCGTGGCCAACGCGATCGACTCGCACTTCCTCGTCATCGGTGAGAACGCCGAGGAGGCACTGGACCGCATCGCCCGGATCGTGGCGGTCTACCACCACGGGCCGACCGGCGTGCCCGGAGCGCTGAACCTGCTGCTCGACGAGCTGGGCCCGGGCAACGTCGGTGGTTTCGTCAGCCGGAGCACCGCCGAGCTCGTCCGCGCGCATCCGAACCTGGCGCACATCGGGGTCCAAGCGGTCTCCGGTGCGACGTCGACGACGTTCAACACCATTTTGAACAGCTGGTTCCGCCGCGGGGACTTCCTCCAGGGCGAGCAGTTCCGGTGGCGCTACGCCTACGACGGCGCCGTCATGTCCGAGGACCGCGACGCGCTGGCCCAGTACTTCGCCCGCAAGACCGCCGAATACAGCAGCCGGCAGATGCTCGACCTGCTCGAGTTCGCCGAGGCCGCGCAGTGGTACGCGCCCAAGACGGTCGAGGTCCTGCGGGACGCCCTCGCCGGTCACGCGCAATCGGCTGCCGAGGTGTTCGTGCACCACGGGATCCGCACCGACCAGCTACCCGCCGAGTGGACCTGGGACGACCTCGACCGGTACGTGCGGGAGACCGATCCGCGCGTACTGGCTCGCGCCGGCGCCCGGGAGCTGCTGGCGCACCTCGACGCGCGCTTGGTCGAGCTCGGCGCTCACCCGGCGGACCGCAACGACGAGCACCAGGAACTGCGGGAACTGTGGGGCCAGACGGTGATCGCGCTGGCGAGCGAACAACCGGGCGCCGAGGGCCACTACAACCGCAACGTGCCCGTGGAAACGGGTTTCGGCCGCGTCAACGTCCGCATCCCCATCCCAGGGGTGTCCTATGCGGACTTGCGGATCTGGCACGAGGCGGATCTGCTCGATGCGTTGCGGATCGCGCGTTCCGCGCCCGGCCCGGCCCAACCGCTGGTCCCGCAAATTTGGCAGTCGGTCGGCGGCAACCAGGTGCAGACGTTCGCGGACGGCAGGACGCTCGCCGAAGGGCAGGCCGTTCCGGATCGCGTCCTCGACGCCGTGGCCCGCCTGGCTGCCGAAGCGACCTCGATCACCCCCGCCGAGCTGCCTCCGATGCCGGCCGGGTGGCCCGAATCGGGCGACACCGCGGCGTTCGGCCGGCGGTTGTCCGATCTCACCGAAGCGGAGCACCGGCGCGCGCTCGCGGAGCACGGTGGTCTGCTGCGGGCGTTCGCGGTGCCGGACGATCCGCTGGCGGGCGTACGCGCCGGCTGGGCCGCGCTGACGGCGCGCCCGTTCGCGCTGCTGCACATGGACCTGCACCGCGGCAACATCCTGATGACCGACAGCGCGGTCACCTTCCTGGACTGGGAGCTGGCGTTGTACGGCGACCCGGTCGCGGAGCTGGCGCGGCACCTGCACCTCATGCACTACACCGCGGAGGAGGAGCAACGGCTCGTCCAGCGCTGGGTCGAGGAGATGAGCGCGGTGCGGCCGGACGCGATCGCCGGCTGGGCGGAGGACCTGCCCCGGTACCGGGCGCACTTCCAGATCAAGTCGGCCCTCGACGACTCGGTGCGGGTCGTGGACGCGCTGCGCGACCGGTCGCTGGGCCTGGCGGAGAGCACGGCGCTCGTCGCCGATCTCACGGCCAAGCTCAACCGGGCGCACGAGCTGTGGGGCACCGGGCGCGTCTTCACCGAACACGAGGTGCGCGGAGTGATCGCGGCGCACCTCGGCCTGGACGGAGGCAGGGCGGCGCCGGTGAACCTTCCGGCCGGACCGCTCGACGTGTCGGAGGCGAGTGCCCGCGCGGTGGCCGTCCTGGCCGGAGTGGACGTGACCGGCACCCGGATCGAGGTGGTCACCGACGCCCAGGTTCTCGCGATGATGCGCAGCGAGGACGCGCTCGGCATGACGCCGACGTTCACCGAGGACGAGATCTGGCTGGCTCCGGAGGCGTTCGAGTCGGTCGACACGCTGGCTCGCGTGCTCGGGCACGAGGTGGCGCACGTCGGCCAGCTGCGCGCGGGCGTCCGGCCGACGGCGAACCTCGTGCCGCTGATCGAGCGCAACGCGGAGGCCGGCGGCGACGCGGCCGTGGACCGCCTGCACGGCCGCCGCTCCCGTCCGCCCGTCGTGGAGCCGGACCAGCTGCCGGCGCCGGAGGGCGAGGTCGTACCGTTCCTGTTCCACGGGGAAGGACATGCCCATGACGCGGTTCCAGGTGACGAAGGTGGACGACCTGACGGCCTTCCCGGGGATCCGGGTGATGGGGCGGGAGCAGGGCGAGCCGATCGAACCGGGGACGACGTTGACCGAGTCGGGAACTTCGGCCGGCTGGGCGGTGATCTCGATCGAGTTCCCGACACCACTGGCCCGCAGGAACGGCTGGACGATCCTGCTGCTGGAGCGGACGGCACAGCCGGCGCCGGCCGTGGGGACGGTGTTGATCAGCAGCTCCTGACCGACCGGCAGGAGTTGTCGGCCGCGTTCGGCACGCTGCGGCGCGTGGTGCCGGAGCTGACCGTCGAGGGCGACCAGGTCACCTTCCAGGGCGCCCCGGTCGCGGTGGACTACAGCGACGCCGCGACGCGCCACGGACCCCGGCTGATGCCCGCCTTCCGCGAGGTGGCACACGGTTCGACGGACTCGGTCGTCCGGCTCCGTCTCGACGCCGGCACGACCCGGGACGAGGCCGCGCGAGTCCTGGCGGAGCAGCTCGGCCGGACCCGGCACGAGCGCAACCAGCAGACGCGCTTGCGGCGGCTGTGGCACGGCAAGTTGCGCGGGCAGGGCCCCGCGTCCGCCGTCGACGCCCGGACGGCCGGTCGGCTGCTCGCCCTCGACGTGCTGGCGGTCCAGGAGGCCGACGCCAGGGTGGCCGGACACGGCGCCCGCACCGGGGAACTGGCCGAGCGGGCGTTGGACGTCGCGGTCGACGTCAAGGACTTCGACGCGGTCGCCGAGGCGCACCTGCGGCCGTTGACGCTCGCGTTGCTGTCCGAGCGGGAGGACACCCTGGACATCGCCGCGCGGGAGAAGTTGCGCGAGCTGCCCCCGGGGGAACAGCGCAGTCTTCCGGAACCGGAGTGGCAGGTGCACAACGTGGTACCGCGGCGGGCCGAGCCGGCTGGCGAGCCTCGACGGGGCGTGTTCCCACCGGCGCGTGCCTCCAGGGTGTATGGGGAGCGCGGCACCCTGGTGCCAGCCACCGAGGCGCAGCGTGCGATCGTGCGCGAAGTCCTGCCGTCCAGCGAGATAGCACCCGAACGGGCGGATCTGGAGCGCGCCGTGCCGGTGCTCGCGCCGTGGAGCGCCGATCCCGCCGGCGCACTCGCCGAGGTCGACACGGTGATGGTCGTCCACGATTACTGGGTCGGCCTGGGCGCCGACGTCGCGGCGCGCCGCACGTTCGACGGGTTCGCCGACGGGGATCCGGGCAAGCCGCTGGGCCGTGAAGGCGTGGCCCGGATCGAGGACCGGGGCGGGCGGTTCCAGCGGCTGGTCGACCTCCGGCAGATCCCGGACGCTTCCGAAGCGGACAAGGCCGTGGCGATCGACGCCGCCTACCAGGTGATCGTGGGCATCCTCACCAGCCGGTTCGGCAACGGTTTCGCTTACGTCGTGCTGCACGGGATCGCCGAGGAGCCGGTGGTGACCGGCGTGGCGGCCGCATACGGAACGGAGCCCCTGTTCGTCCACCTCGGACGACGCGACTCGCAGCCGCTGTACGGCTACGCCGACGGGGTGTACGCCATCGATGTCATCGTGCACCCCGACCCGCGCGAGAATCAGGCCGTTGCCGGAGCCGTACCCATCGACGGGTTTGCGCTGTCCGAGATCAGCACCCGGCCGCCCACCAAGGCCTACCTCGACGCCTTGCCCGGCGCCGGGACGGACATGCCGTCCGCCGCGGAGAAGGACGCATCACGCCACCGGACCAAGGATGACTGGCGCAGGCTCGCCGAGAGCATCGTGACCGCCGAGCGGGCGAACGAGGACGTGTCGCACTTCCCGCCGGAGGTGGCATCGCTGTACCACTCGCTCACCAGCAACCGCGAGGCACGCATGGAGCTGCGCGCGCTGTCCGAAACGATCCGCGACCGGGACGCGTTCGCCGTAGCGGTGCGGCAGCTGGAGCGCACCGCGGCATGGCTGGACCAGCCCGTCGGCCAGCTGCTGGCGCAGCGGTGGCGTGCGGAACTGGGCGACCTGGTGCGCGCGCGTGGTGCCGAGCTGCCGACACGCTACCCCGCGAGCACGATGTCGGATCTGGAGTGGATCCACCATGTCCTGAAGCTGATCGACGGCGAGCGGCTCACGTCCGACCAGCTGCTGCACCTCAGCGAGAACCGGCCCGACCTGGTGGCGCTCCTCAACTCCACACACGGTGCGACCGACACCAGCGCCGAGGTCGCGGCGCCCTACGACGAGCCGGACGGACTGCGGCCGCCGCTCGAGCAGGCCGTTGCCAAGCTGCGAAAGGTCATGACGGACAAGTTCGGCAACCTCGTCGCGAAGCTGCACCCGAAGAAGTGGGCGCACCTGCTGTGGCAGCCCGCCATCGAGCCCTTCGAAGCATTCCTCGCTGCCCGCTCGATCTACCACGACGGCGTGCCCAAGCTTCCGGCGATGCCGGCCTTCACCGGCATCCGGGACGGCGAGCCGTTCGGCGCCGAGCTGGGCGCGGCGGGCCGGGTCGAGCAGCTCACCGGTGCCCGGTTCCGCGCTGTGCGCGACCCGGTCGCCGATCCCGCAACGGTTGTCGAGCAGGTCGTCCGGGCCTCGCCGGGCGCGATGGCGTTGATGCTGCACCGGCTGACCAGCGACCCCCGCGGCCCGCACGCCGGGGTCGTCGTGATCAATCACGAGGGCACCGTCTACTGGCTGACCGACGAGGTGATCAGCGGCAACCGGCCCCCGTTGCGGCCGATCAAGGTCGGCGAGGTTGCCCAGGATGTCCAGCAGCGGGTCCAGCGCGCGGCTGTCACCTACGCGTTGTACCGGGAATCCGGGGTCAAAAGACCGGTCCGGCTGGTCCCGGTCCCGCACGAGCGGATGACCCGACGTCCGGACTACCCGACGAGGTTCGGCACGGACGTGCTGATCATCGACGGCGACGGGAACCCGATCGTGCCGGAGCGGTTCACGCTCCCGAGCCCGTTGAGCCAGCTTCCGCCGACGGCGGACTACGTGCGTGCCGCCGGCAGCCGCGAGCTGCAGCAGTGGGTTCAGCGCGCGGCCCTGCTGAGCACGACCGAACCGGACCCGGTCCGGTTCGGCGACCTCGCCGACACCTACCGCGGGCTGACCGATGCCCGGGCCCGCCGACAGTTCACCGCGTGGTACCAGCAGGTGGATGGTGATCTCGCCCTGCTTCGGCGTGGTTTCGAGACGTTCCGGGCCCGCGCCGTGGACGCGCATCCGGACCTGCCCGCCGAGGTGGCGGTCGACCGGGTCCTGGCGCGGGAGTGGGACCGCGGGCTGGGTGCGCTGGTGCCCGCCGACCTGGCGCCGGGGGCGGCCAGGTACGCGAGCCTCGGTGAGGTCGGTTCGGGGGTGGGCACGCCGATCGTCTTCTCCGAGGAGGCGCTGCGCGCGTTCGCCCGGCACGCTCCGGTGCTCGCCGAACTGGTGCGCAAACACGAGGTGCGCCTGGACGAGAACCACCTCGCCGCCAACCTCGGGGTCTTCCAGCCGGACGCCGTGGGCGGCGGGGTTCCGGAGATCGAACTGAGTACGGCCGCGGATCCGGCGACCAGGTTCGCCGAGGACCGCGCCGCGGCGCGAGCCGCGTTCATCCGCGCCAACCAGGACACGAGCGACGCGCTCGCCCTGCTGGAGGACCACGAGTTCTTCTACGCCCCGGGCAAGACCCGCATGGTGCTCGTGCACCGCGCGTTCGGTGACCTGCTGGATTCCGTGTTCTCCTCGCGGGACGCGCGCCACCCGGCCAACCCGTGGCCGCGGGTGCGCCGTCCGGCCATGCCCGGGGCAGACACCACGGGGTGGTCGTGGCGCCCCGACGGCCGGCCGTTCATGGAAACCCTCGACCCGCGCCGGCTCGAACCCGAGGGCACCCGGACCGGCGTGGCCTACCAGGTCCTGCGTGCCCTGGCCGCCGCGCGACCGGAGATCATCCGCGACGAGCTCGTCACGGAGCTGCCCGAGTCCGGGGATCACCTGGTCCGGCTGCACGTGCGGGAACGGGTCCAGGAGGTCGCGGTGCCGAACCTGTTCGAGCTGCCACCCGCGGTCAGGGCCCCGCGGTGGATGCTGGCGGTGGAGAACGCGCTCATCGACCGTCGCCTGATGTCCGCGGCCCGCTTCGGCAACGCCGACCACGTCCGGCGGGTCCTGGCCGCGGTGTCCGGACTGCCGGTTGCGCAGTTCATGATTCCGGCGTTCGGCCACATCCTCCCGGCGTTGGAGCGGTTGCTGCCCAAGGTCGCCGACGCGCGGATGCCGATGCTGGCCTCGATGCCGTCGGTCCGGCACGGCGTCTTCGTCCCGGCGACGCCCGTGCGGGAGAACGGCGAGGTCCGGCTGGACATCCCGGGGTGGCCGACCAAACCGACCATCCCGGAGTTCGTGCAGCTGATCTCCCTCGACGATCCCCTGGTGTTCGGCGCCCCGCCGGAATTTCTGCGGCCGCCCGGCGGGGAGCGGACACCTCCGGTGCCGGGGGAGGGCGATCCCGGCGTCAACCCGGTCGCGGGGCGCACCCACCGTGGTGCTGAGGACCGGGCGGTGGTCAACCGCTTCGAGCCGGACCTGCGCGGCACGGACCTGCCCGCCTCGGCGCCCAGTCCGGAAGAGGTCCAGCAGGAGATCCTCGAGATCGTCAACCGCGGTGACGACACGGCGCGGGCCTTCCGCCAGCGCTTCTGGCGCCAGATGGACGCCGACGGGGTCTTCCCCCGGCGGGACAGCAGTGCGAAGTACCGCGGGGCGGAGATTCCCGTGCTGCGCAGGCGCTCCGACGGAGTGTTCGTTCTCCACGACGGCGGTGAGCAACCGGTCCGGTCGGTGATCCTGCCCGGCAGCCGCGTCGTCGGCCGCCGGGAGACTCTGCCTCGGGCCTGGCGCGTGGACGCGGACCTCCTGGCCGCCGGGCGCCCCGCACTCCAGGAATACCTGGCCGAGGCGAACGATGCGATCAAGGGCGTGCACCGCGACGACAGCCGGTTCACCACACCGCTGGACAAGTTCGACCAGGCCGGGTTCAACGACGTGTCGAGCAACCACTGGAACAACAAGCTGGGCGATCTCGCCGCCGAGCACGCCATCCGGGACCTGCGCCAGGAGTACCAGGAGTCGGGCAAGGGCGATCTGCGGCCGGTGAAGGTGCCGGACCGCGGTGCCCAGCACTTCGACGGTGTCTACCGTGATGGCAACGGCCACTACGTCATCGTCGAGGCGAAGGGCCCGAGCGCCGGGCTCAACGTCAACGGTGGTTACGAGCAAGGGCACCCGCAGTACGTGCGGAACATTCTCGACGCCATGGAGCGCCGGGGCGGCTACGAGGGCCGGGTAGCGCGGGAGATGCGGACCCAGCTGGACAACGGCGAGCTCCGGTACCTGCGCGTCAAGGCCCAGGTGACGAAGGCCGACCTGACCGAGTACTCGGACGACGAGCTGCGGGCCCTGCCCGCCGCGGATCGCCCGCACGACATGTACGCCGGATACGTCCGCACGGAGTTCGACCTGAGCATCACCACGACCCGGCCGACGGAGCCATGACAACCCGGCTACCGTGGAACCCCCAGAGTGGCACCGCGGAGCGACGAGCAGAAGGAAGTGTCAGGCGAGTGGACATTCAGTGGCGCCCGGCCAACGAGGTCGAGAGCGACATGCTGGCCGCACTGCAGGACAGTGACAGCCGGCGCTACGCCCAGCTCCTGCGCGAGGTCCCGCTGTACGTGCCGGCCGCGCCCGAGCCCGGCGACCCGTGGCCGCAGAGCCTGCCGATGCCGGAGGGCAACCACGTCATCGTCTTCACCTCCGAGGAGTCGCTGGACTGGGCGCTCGGCGGGGTGGTGGACAGCTGGCGCCGCACCGACATCGCCGGCCTGCGCGAGATCCACCCCGGCGACGCCCAGCTCGTGGTGAACCCGGGTGTGCCCATCGGCGTCTACCTCGTCCTCAGCGAGGTCGAGGACCTGGCCGAGGGACGGCAGGAGCTCGTCCCGGTCGAGGACGTGCAGAACGCGATGGTCGACGAGGTGCTGGCCCAGGTCCGCTCCCTGGTGCTGCGGGAGCTGGGTGGGGACACCGACGCCGCCGCGGCGCTGCAACCGGTCAACGAGCTGGAGGAGCGTCTGCGCGACGCGGTGTCCGAACTGGACTTCGACGCGTTCCTCCTCGCCCTCATCGGCGCCGACGTCGTGTTACCCGCCACCGAGCCGGTGGCGGACCCGTCGGTGATCGACTCCGGCGGGTTTCCCTGGCGCATCCTGGGCGACGACGCCACGCCGGTCATTCCGGTCTTCAGCTCCGAACGGGTCCTGGACACCGTCGACCCCGCCGGTGGGCCGCGTGTGACGGTCTCCTTCCTGGACGTCCTGCTGAACTGGCCGGGCGAGGACCACGTGTTGTGCTTCAACCCGGGCACCAGCATGGAGCTGACCCTGCCCGGCAGCACTGTGCCGGAGCTGCTGTCGGCGATCGCGGAGGCCGCCCCGGCGGCGCCGCTGGACCGGGGCGGGGCCGTCGCCGGGTCCGAAGCCGGGGAAGCGCCGACGCGGCTGCCTGAGCAGTAACCGGGCGTTCGTCGAGCGGCAGCCCCGGCAGCGGCCGGGCGGACCGGGACGGGCCTCACCCGCTCCCGCGGACGGCCTCCAGCAGGTCGTCGAGGGTGAGCGTGCTCAGGTCGTCCCGGCTCGGGCGCTGTCCCAGTGACCGCAGGCGCGTCGACTGGGACTTGCGCATCCGTTCGAGGAGCTTGCGCGCCTCACGCGCGTTGCCGAAGTTCTGGTCGCGCTCCATCTGCGTGAACCACTCCAGCAGCGCGAGGTCGAGGTCCTCACCCAGCACGTAGTCGTTGCTGTGCGCCATCTGCACGCTGATGGACACCAGCTCTTCCGGGCTGTAGTTCTCGAACTCGAGCGTCTTGTTGAACCGGGACGCCAGACCGGGGTTGGCGTCCATGAACTCGGTCATCTCCTTGGTGTAGCCGGCGACGATCACCGCGACGTCGTCCCGGTGGTCCTCCATCAGCTTCACCAGCGTGTCGATGGCCTCCTGCCCGAAGTCGGCGCCGCTGCCGCTGGAACGGGACAGCGTGTACGCCTCGTCGATGAACAGGACGCCGCCGCGGGCCTCCTCGAACGCGGACGCCGCCTTCTCCGCGGTGTGACCGATGTACTGGCCGACCAGGTCCCGCCGGGAGACCTCCTTGAACCGCCCGTTCGGCAGGATGCCCAGCGCTTTCAGCAACTGCCCGTAGATCCGCGCGACGGTCGTCTTACCGGTACCCGGCGCGCCGGTGAACACGAGGTGGTTGCTGACCGAGTTGACGGACAGCCCTTCGCCGCGCCGCCACTCGTTGACCTGGATCTCGTCGATCAGGCCGCGCACCTCGGCCTTCACCCCGCCCAGGCCGATCATCGCGTCGAGCTCGCCGAGCAGCTTCTCGACCGTGTCCATGTCCTGGTGGTTGCCGGTGGTCGCGACCGCGCCGACCGGGACCTTGCGGCGTGCCGGGTCGCCCTCGCGCACCTCCACCCTGGCGCCGTCGGCGACGTGGATGCCCGGCACCGCCGTGTTCTCCACGCGGCAGTCCTCGATCACGCCGCCGCAGCCGCGGCCGACGCTGATCCCGACGCCCTGCGTGTCGTGCACCCAGCAGGTGCTGATGACCGGCGAGCTCTGGTCCGCCACCGCGACGCCGGCATCCCCGGTGCGCGAGATGTCGCACCGGTCCAGACCGGAGTCGCCGGCCTGGTACATGTACACGCCGCGGAACCCGCACCCGGCGATCGTGGTGTGCTGCACCATGACCCGCGCGCCGAGGCGCAGGATCACCCCGTCGTCGGCGATCTCGCGGATCTCGCACCGGTCGATCACGCCGTCGGACTCCTCGACGACGATCCCGTACTGCCCGCCGGTGACGTGCGTGTTGCGCACCTCGATCCGGTGCGCGCCCGCGACGTCGATCGCCGGCGCGAACCCGGCGGTCGCCGTGCACTCGACGATCTTGACCTGGCCCCCGCGCACCCGGACGGCGGAGTGGTCCGCGGACTCGAGCCGCAGGCCGATCAGGTCCACACGGGCGCCGGTGACCGACACGGCCGGCTGGTCCGGGAAGGGCGAGCTGATCGTGACGGTGCCGGCCTCGCGGGCGGACAGCGTCACGTGCTGCCGTGTGATCGTGATCGGCTCGGGGTAGTCACCCGGGGCGATCGAGATGACCGCACCCTCGTCGGCGGCTTCGAGCGCGTCGCGGATGGTGGGCAGGGCGCCGCGCTGATCGGGGGCGACGAAGAGGGTGCGTGGCATGGCTTCCGTGGTTCGGACGACTAGGGTCTGCTGGACAAAAGGTACCCCAGAAAGGCAAGGGCGCGTGGAACCTTCGTGGCAGCCGGGCAATGACGTGGAGCACGCGCTCGCCGCGGCGCTGGACGCGGGCGACAGCAGACGGTACGCGCAGCTCCTGCTCGCCGCGCCGGTGTACCTGCCGGTGCTGCCCGCGCGCGACACCCCGGAATGGCGTGAGCTGCTCGAGTTGCTCCTCCTCGAGCACGAGCACCTGCTCGTGTTCACCTCGCCCCAGTCGCTGGCCGCGGTGCTCGGCCGGTTCGCGCGGGACCACGTGCGGACCTCGTTCGCCGAGATCGCGGCGCAGTGGCCGGCGGGCAGTTCGCTGCAGCTGGCGATCAACCCCGGACTGCCGATCGGCGCCGTGCTCCCGCCCGGCGGGCTGGTCGCGCTCGCCGAAGGGCGCGAGGACCTGGTGGCCGCCTCCGACGTCCAGGACGCGGTGCTCGACTCGATGCGCCGCCAGGTGCGCGGGCTCGTGCTGGAGGAATTCACCGCCGGACGGGAACCGGGTCCGGTGCCGCCACCGTCGAACGCACTGGAAACCGAACTGGCCGCTGCGATCGGCGGCCAGGACGAGAACGCGTATCTGGAGGTCCTGGTGAGCGGTGCGGTGGTGGTGCCGACGAGCCGGCCCGTCCCCGACCCGGGTGCGCTCGGGGACGAGGACTTCCCCTGGCACACCGTCGGTCAGGGCGACTTCCCGGTGATCACGCTGTTCTCGTCCGCGGAGATGCTGGACCGGATCGGGGCCGGGCAGCCGTACGTCACGCTGCCGTTCCTGGAAGTGCTCGCGCGGTGGCCCGGCGAACGGCACGTGCTCTGCTTCAACCCCGGGACCGAGACCGAGCTGATCCTGAGCGGGGAAGGGGTCTTCGAGCTGGTCTATTCGATCGCCGGGGCGCTGTCACCCGACAGCGGCACCGACTAGCGCCGGACCGCCCGGTTCTGCTTGCTTTTCGTCATCCCCATGTCGCCCCGTCCTGCCCACGGAAAGGTGTTGACCGGCCTTGGCCGAAACCCCGTCCCGCCCGGTGCGGTACCGGCTGCTGGGCCCGATCGAGGTGTCGGGCCCGGACGGGCCGGTGCGGCTGGGCGGACCGAAGCAGCGGTCGGTGCTCGCGGCGCTGCTGCTCCACGCGGGGCGCGTGGTGCCGGACGAGCAGCTGTTCGCCCTGGTGTGGGGCGCCACGCCGCCGGTGACCGTGCGCGGGCAGGTGCAGGTGTACGTCTCCGAGCTGCGCAAACTGATCGGCGCCCAGGTGATCACGCGGCGCGCGCCGGGGTACGTGATCGAGGTCGGGCCGGGGGAGCTGGACCTGCACGAGTTCGACGACGCCGTCGCACGGGCCCGGGCCGACCTCGACGCCGGCCGGGTCGCGGACGCGGCGCGGCGGCTGCGTGCGGCGCTGGACCTCTGGCACGGTCCCGCGCTGGGTGGCGCCACGCAGTCGCTGCTCGACCGCGAAGGCCCCGCGCTGACGGAGAAGCGCCTGAGCGCGCTGGAGGAATGCTTCGACGCCGAGCTCGCGGCCGGGCGGCACCGGTCGGTGATCGGCGAGCTGCGGCAGGAGGCCGAGGACAACCCGTTCCGAGAACGCTTGCAGGCGTTGCTGATGCTGGCGCTGCACCGCTGCGGCCGCACACCCGAGGCACTGGAGGTCTACACCGGTGCGCGCTCGCGGCTGATCGAGGAGCTGGGCGTCGAGCCGGGGCCGCTGCTGCGCGAGACGCAGATGCGGTTGCTGCGCGACGAGCCCGCGGAAAGCGCTCCCGTACCCCGGCAGCTGCCGGGTGACGTGCCGCAGTTCGCGGGCCGGATGCGCGACCTCGCGCGGCTGGACGCCCTGCTGCCGCTGGACGGCAGCGGCGCGGGGCCGTCGGTGTCGGTGGCGGTCGTCAGCGGTGGTGCGGGCGTGGGCAAGTCCGCGTTCGCCGTGCACTGGGCGCACCGGGCGCGCGCGCACTTCCCGGACGGGCAGCTCTACGTCAACCTGCGCGGCTTCGACCCGGCGGCCTGCGCGATGAGCCCGGCGGAGGCGGTGCGGCGGTTCCTCGACGCGCTCGCCGTTCCCGCGCAACGGATCCCGGTGAGCGTGCCGGCGCAGGTGAGCCTCTACCGCAGCCTGCTCGCGGACAAGCGGGTGCTCGTCGTGCTGGACAACGCGCGCGACGCCGACCAGGTGCGGCCGCTGCTGCCCGGATCACCGGGCAGTTTCACGCTCGTCACGAGCCGGAACCAGCTGGCCAGCCTGGTCGCCGTCGAGGGCGCCGCGCCGGTGGGCCTGGACCTGCTGTCCGACGTGGAAGCCCGTGAGCTGCTCGCCCGGCGGCTCGGCCCGGAGCGGGTGGCGGCGGAACCGGACGCGGTCGCCCAGATCAACACCCAGTGCGCCCGGTTGCCACTGGCGCTGGCGATCGTGGCGGCGCGGGCCGCGACGAACCCGGGGTTCACGCTGGCCGACCTCGCCGCCGAACTGTGCGCTGCGCGCGGCCGGCTGGACGCGTTCGAATGCGGCGACGACACCTGCGACGTGCGCGCGGTCTTCTCCTGGTCCTACCAGGCGATCTCGCGCGAGGCGGCCCGGTTGTTCCGGTTCCTCGGCCTGCACCCGGGTCCGCACGTGAGCACCGCGGCCGCGGCCAGTCTCCTCGGCGTCGAGGTGCGCCAGGTGCGGCCGCTGCTGGCCGAGCTGACCCGCGCGCACCTGGTCGCCGAGCGTGCGCCGGGCCGGTACGGCTTCCACGATCTGCTGCGGGCGTACGCGATCGAGCTGACGCTGGAGGAGGACCCGGAGCCGGAGCGGACCGCGGCGGCGCGGCGCATGTACGACCACTACGTCCACACCGCCCATGCCGGCGCCGCGGTCCTGGCCCCGCAGCGCAGCCGGGTCGCTCTCGGCCCGCCCGCGCCCGGCGTCACCGCAGGCCCGCCGGCCGACGCCGCGGCCTGGTTCGCCACCGAGCACCCCGTCCTGCTCGCGGCCATCAAGGGGGCCGCGGGGTGCGGATTCGACGTGGCGGCGTGGCAACTGGCGTGTGCGCTCAGCCACACGTTCGTCCGGCAGGGCAGGCACTGGCTCGGTGAGCCGGGGACCTACCGGGCCGCGCTGGAGGCGGCCGAGCGCCTCGGCGATCCGGTGGCCCTGGCCCACAGCCACCGCGGGCTGGCGGTGATCTTCACCGCGCTGGGGCGTGACGAGGAGGCCAGGACGCAGCTCGAGCAGGCCCTGGAGCTGTTCGAGGAGCTGGGTGATCTGGGCAACCAGGCCGACGTGCGGCAGGGACTGACCTGGGTGTGCGACCGGCTCGGGGACTACGCCGGGGAGTACCAGCACGCGCGGGCGGCGCTGGAGCTGTTCCAGACCGCGCGCAACCGGTTCGGCGAGGCGATGGCGCTGAACAACCTCGGGTGGAGTTGCGCGCGGCTCGGCCGGTACGAGCAAGCGCTGGAGCACTGCCAGGAGGCGGTGGTGCTGCAGGCCGGGCTCGGGGACCTGCTGGGCGAGGCGAACGCGTGGGACAGCGTCGGGTACGCGCGGCAGTCGCTGGGGCACCTCGACGAGGCGGTGCGCTGCTTCGAGAAGGCCGTGCACATGTACCGCAGGCAGGGCAGCCGCTACTACGAGAGCCGGTCGCTCAACCACCTCGGCGACGCCCACCAGGCCCGTGGCGACGTGGCGGCCGCGCGCGGTGCCTGGCGGGCGGCGCTGGAGCTGCTGGAGGAACTGGGCTCTCCCGATGCCGGCCAGATCCGGGCGAAACTGGAGAGGGTGCTCCCGCAGCGGCTGTCCTGAGGGCACCCCCCCGGCGCGGCGATCGATTGTGAGCGAGACCACACTGGGTCCGGACCAGGCGTGATCACCGCTACCGTCCGGTCACGTCGAAGCGTTTTCGAAGCGGAGGCTGTAACCCTGCGAGGGTGACGGGGGAACGGCTGGGGGCGTCCGGACGTCCCAGCTGCGAACGACGAGATCGGGGCGGTGACGGATGAGCGACGGTTCGCGGAGCCACTTGGGGACGCTGGTCCAGGGCTTCCGTCGGCGCGCGGGGCTGACCCAGCGGGAGGTCGCGGACCTGGCCGGACTGAGTGTGGCGGGCCTTCGGGACGTCGAACAGGGCCGGGTCACCCGCCCGCGCGTGTCCACGTTGCGCAAGCTGGGTGACGTGCTCGGTCTGTCCCGCTTGGAGCTGGGCGAGCTGCTGCGCGAGGCGGGCACCGAGCAGACCGGGGGTGGCCTGCGCGTCGAGGTCCTGGGTCCGCTGCGGGTGGTCACCGACGGCACCCCCGTCGACCCCGGCTCGGAGACCCAGCGCACCCTCCTCGCGCTGCTCGCGTTGTCCCCGAACATGCCCGTCGGCCGGGACACCCTCGTCGAGGCGATCTGGGGTGACCAGCCCGACCACAGCACGGTCGACCTGCTCCAATCCCGCGTGTCCCGTCTGCGCCGCCGGTTGCAGGCCGACCCCGACTGCGATTGCATCGTGTCCACCCGCGGCGGCTACCAGCTGAAGGTCGCCGACGGTCAGCACGACCTGCTCGTGTTCCGCCGCCTCGTCTCGCGCGCCCGGCACGTCCGCGAAGAGGGCGAGCTGGCCGAGGCGTGCGGGCTGTTCGCCGAGGCCGTCGGGCTGTGGCGGGGTGAGCCGCTGGAGGGGCTGAGCGCCCTGGCGTCGCACCCGATCGTCGTCGCGCTGGTGCGCGAGTACCGGGCGGTCGTCGTCGAATACGCCGGAGCGGCCAGCGACCTCGGCCGCTACCAGGAGGTTCTCCCGCTCCTGCAGCGCGTCGCGGAGGCCGACCCGCTGCACGAGGCGGTGCACGCCCGGTTGATGATCGCGCTCGCCGGCAGTGGACAGCAGGCCGCCGCGCTCGACTTGTTCGACACGCTGCGGCGCCGTCTGGCCGGGGAACTCGGCGCCGACCCGGGCCCGGAGCTCGCGAGCGCCTACCAGCGGGTGCTGCGCCAGGAGGTCGCGCGACCGGAGTTCGCCCCGGTCAGCGCCCACCGCCAGCTGCCGCTCGACACCGCGGACTTCAGCGGCCGCGAGGCCGAACTGACCACCCTCCGCGACGGGCTGCGCGCGATGGGCGGCGGCACCGCGGTCGGTATCGCGCTGATCGAGGGCATGGCCGGGGTGGGCAAGACCCGGCTCGCCGTGCACATCGCCCACCAGCTGCTCGCCGAGGGCCGCTACGGCGACTGCCAGCTCTACGTCGACCTGCGCGGGCACTCCGACCAGCCGCCCGCCGACCCGGCCGCGGTGCTGGCGTCGTTCCTGCGCCTGCTCGGCGTGCCCGGCGACCAGGTTCCGCCGAGCCTCGAGGAACGCGCGTCGCTCTACCGCGATCGCGTCTACGGCCGCGACGTGCTGGTGCTGCTGGACAACGCGGCGAGTGAGGACCAGATCCTGCCGTTGCTGCCGGCCGGGCCGACCAATCTGGTGCTGGTCACCAGCCGTCGCGCGCTCGCCCTGGACGGGGCGCGCACGCTGCCGCTGGATGTGTTCACCCCGGCCGAGGCCCGTGAACTGCTGGTGCGGGTGGTCGGTGCGAAGCGCGTGGAGAGCGAGCCGGAGGCGGCCCGCCGGGTGGTCGAACTGTGCGGGTGGCTGCCGATGGCGGTCGCGCTCGCGGCGCGACGGCTCCAGTCCCGTCCGACGTGGACGATGGCGGACCTGGCCGCGCGCCTGGCGGAGACCGGGGACCGGCTGAACGAGCTGGCGGCGGGCAGCCGCCGCCTGCGAGCGGTGTTCGAGTTGTCGTACCAGGCACTGGAAACCGACGAACGGCGGCTGTTCCGGTTGCTGGGCCTGCACCCCGGTGCCGACTTCACGCCGGAGTCGGTCGGTGCGCTCGCCGGGCTGACCCCGGCGCGGGCCCGGTGGCTGCTGGACCGGCTGGTGGACGAAAACCTGGTCACCGTGGTGACGCGGGACCGGTACCGGCTGCACAACCTGCTCGCCGAGTACGCGCGTGGTCTGGCCCGCGACAGTGAACCGGAGCCCGCCCGTCGCGTCGCGATCACCCGTGTCCTCGACTTCTACCTGCACACCGCGGCCCGTGCCACGCACCTGATCTACCCGGCCAAGGGCGTCGACCTGGCCGGTGCGGCGCCGGTGCACGGACCCCTGCTGGCCGACCGGGAAGCCGCGAAGCGCTGGCTGGAGGCCGAGCGGCCGGGTCTCATCGCCGCGGTGAGCCTGGCGGCCGAGCAGGGCTGGCCGACGCACGCCTGGCAGCTGACCCGCTGCCTGCGCGCGTACCTGTACCTCTACGGCTACAGCCACGACCACGACTGGGTGCACACGCACGAAGCCGCGCTGGCGGCGGCGACGGCCGCGCAGGACGAGGTCGGCGAGGCCCACACGCGCTTCGACCTGGCGGTGGCCTACCTGTACCACGGCCGCGCGGCGGACGCGCGCGAGCACTTCCGGCGGGCCATCGAACTGCACCGCGCCCATGGCGACCGCGACCTGGAAGCCACCTCGCTGCGTGCGCTCGGGGTGCTCTGCCACCGGTCGGGGGAGTTCTCCGAGGCGCTGGGGCTGTTCCGGTCGGCGGCGGCGTTGTGCGCGGGGGAGCCGAGGCTGGAAGGCGCTGTCGCGGCGAACCTCGGTGCCACCCTGGCGGTTCTGGGCCGGCTGGATGCCGCGGTGGACCAGTACCGGCACGCGCTGGTGCTGTCGCGGCGCACCGGTGATGCGGACGCGGAAAGCGGAGCGCTGGCTGACCTCGGCGACGCGTGGCGGCGGCTCGGGCGGCACCGCGAGGCGGTCGAACACCTCAAGCAGGCGATCGAGCTGGCCGAGGCGCACGGCCTGGAGCCGCGGATCGCCTACGCCCGGCACCGCCTCGGCAACGCCTACCGGGCGACCGGCGGGTTCGACGACGCCCTCACGAACTTCAACGAGGCCCTGCGGATCGTGCGTGCGGTCGGCGGTCCCGCCACGGAGAGCGAGGTGCTGATCGACTTCGGTGGTGTGCACCGCGACATCGGCGACCTGCTCACCGCCGCGGATCTGGTCGAGACCGGTCTGCGGGTGGCGATCAACCGCGGCGAGCGGTACCAGCAGGCCCGGGCCTTGAACGAACTCGCCGAACTGCACCGGTGCGCCGCGCGGGCCGGCCTGGCACGGGACTACTGGCGCCGCGCCTACGACCTGTTCGAGGAACTGGGCGCCGCCGAGGCGGACGAGTTGCGTGACTTCACCGGAAATCCCTGGCCCGCCCCGTCGGTCGCCTAGCGATCGAGGTGCGGATGCACGACCGCACGGGCACGGACCCGGGCGGCGGCTGAGGCTGCGCGGGACCCTGGCGGGAAAGCGCTTTCCAGGACCCGGGTGCGCGCGGCTCAGCGGTAGACGACCAGCGCACCACGGCGTTTGCGCAGCGTGATGTCCGGCGGAACGCTCCGCAGTTCGCCGTCCAGCGCGAGGTGGAGCCGGCCGGCCGGGGCGCGGACGGTCAGCTGGGGCGCGGCGGGCCGGTCCTGGTAGGGCGTGCACCAGCGCAGGGTGCCGGTGAGCGCGGCGAGGACGACCCGCGTGCGGGCCCACGGGCGCTCCGCGTCGACGGTGCGGATGTCGAGCAGCCCGTCGTCCAGGCTGCGGCGGTAGGTCGGGGCGAACCCGCGCGGACGGTACGCCCCGTTGCCCGCGAAGATCATCCAGACGCTGCGTGGCTCGCCGTTCACCACGAGGTCCTGGGGGTTCGCGCGGCGCAGCACGTGCACCAGGCCGACCAGCATCGCGGGCCACTTGCCGATCCGCTTCTCCCACTTCTCGCGGTACCGCACCAGGTCGGTGTAGAGCCCGGTGCTGCAGGTGTTGACGAAGACCTCGCCGTCGACGCTGCCGAGGTCGATGCGCACCGCGCTGCCCTTGCGCACGGCCGTGATCGCGTCGTCCGGCGTCGCCACGCCGAGGTCGCGGGCGAAGTGGTTGAGGGTGCCCGCCGGCAGGACCAGGAGCGGGACGTCGTGGTCGGCGGCGGTGCGCGCGGCGACGTTGATGGTGCCGTCGCCACCGGCGACACCCAGGACACGGCAGGTGCGGACCGCTTCGGTGAGCGCGTCGGCCAGGTCCTCGCCGTCGCCGAGTTCCACGATCTTCGCCTGCGGGAGTTCGGCCCGGACGCGGTCGAGAACGGTGGCGTTGGCGCTTCCCGCGGACGGGTTGACGACCAGGACGAGGCCGTCGCCGGTGGGCAGGGCGGGTGCCGGATGCGCTTCGGCCCGCGCGGGGCCGGCGGGGGTGCGCGGCCACCAGGACAGCGTGACCGCGGCTGCGGTCAGCCCGAGGCCGAGGCCGCCGAGCACGTCCGACGGGTAGTGGGCGCCGGTGACGACGCGGGAGGCCGCGACCCCGGCGGCCAGCGCGCCCACGGGTGCGGCCAGAGCCGGCCACTCGAGCGCGACGCCCGTGGCGAAGGCCGCGGCGGAGGCGGAATGCCCGGACGGGAACGACGTGGTCCACGGCGCCCGCCGCAGTTGCCGGATCGGCGGGATGGCCCCGGTCGCGGGGCGGGTGCGGCGAACGACACGTTTGCTCAGCCCGTTGGCGGTCGCACTGGCGATGCCCAGCGCGAGCATCCCGCGCAAGGCGGCACGCCGCGCCCGGCGATTCCGCGTCGCGGCGAGGGTGCCGCTGACCGCCCACCACAACCCGCCGTAGTTGGCTGCCCGGCTCAGGCGCGGCAGCACCCGGTCCAGGAGAACGGAATCGGTTGCCGCCACGCGGGCGAACAGTCGTTGGTCCGCACGGGACACCCATCGGCGCATGGGCGCCAGTCTATGCCGGGCGCGGGTACCGGGCAGGGCACTGCGGCGATCACCCAGCTCATCGATCACCCAGCTCATCCCGGTGCGGGCCTTGCCTCCGGGGCCGCGGCGGAGTACACCGGGACTATGACAACCGTCATAACCCTCCGGGAGCTCGACGGCACCGCCGCCGAAGACGTGCGGAGCGTGGTCCTCGCCTGCTCGCCGGGTACCTTGCGGCGCCGGTTCTTCCTGCCGGGCCGGCCGGATCCGGCGGACGTGCTCGGCCGGTACCGGCGCTATCTCCTCGCCGGGCCGCCGGACGGCGTGGCGCTCGCCGCGGTCGACGGCGCGGCGACGGTGGGACTGCTGAACCTGGTGGCCGGCGAGGCGCGCGTCGCGGAGCTCGGCATCATGGTGGCCGACCCGTGGCAGCGGCAGGGCATCGCGACGGGCCTGGCCGGCTGGCTGCGGGCCTCCGGGCGCTGGGCGGGGTGGACGGTGCGGGCGGTGACGCAGGTGGACAATGCGGCGGCCAGGGCGTTGTTGCGGCGGCAGGGTTTCCGCGTCCGGCACGGTCCGCAGCACGGCGAGTACGAATACGAACTGACGATGCCGGGACCGGAGGTGGCATGACGGCGAATCCGCGTGATCGCATGGTGTACAGCGCGGCACAGCTGATCCGCACCCAGGGGGTGAGCGGGACGGGGATGCGGGAGGTCGTCGAGCACGCGTCGGCGCCGCGGGGCTCCCTCCAGCACTACTTCCCGGGCGGCAAGGACCAGCTCGTCCGGGAAGCGCTTGCCTGGTCCGGCGAGTTCGCGGCGTCGCGGGTGAAACGGTACGCCGCGGCCGCGCCCACGCCGGGCGGTCTCTTTGCGGGGATGGTGGCGCAGTGGCGCGACCAGTTCCGCGACGAAGGCTACGCGGCAGGCTGCCCGCTGGTCGCGACGACGGCCGACGTGGTGGCGGGCAACGACGATCTGCGCCGGGCGGTGCGGGAGGGGTTCGAGACCTGGTTGCGGCCGGTCGAGGAGAGCCTGCGGGACATGGGGGTGCCGCCGGAGCGCGCCCGGTCGCTGGCGGTGGTCATGATCAGCGCACTCGAGGGTGCGATCGTGATGGCCCGGGCGCAGGAGGATCCCGCCCCGCTGGACGCCGTGGTGGCTGAACTCGGTCCGGTTCTGGACGCCGCCCGCTCCTGACCGCGGCAGGGCCGGCCGGGAAGCCGCGAAACGTGGGGAATCCCGGTACCGGAGCTCCGCCCGGATCAGCCACTGTGGACGAACGCGGCACTGACGGGTGAAAAGCGGCCCGCGGGGATTGGCGCGCACCGGGTCCGGGAACCACCACGGCGAGTATCCCGAGAGGAGGCTCACCGTGACTGAACGGGTACGGGTACCCGAGGCGCACGACGAACCGGGCGGGCCGGGCGGAGCGTTCCTGCTCGCGCGGCCGCGATCCGGTCTCGTGGGGGAGACCCACCGCGTTGCGCACGTCTTTCCCTTGACGGCGGGGCAGCAGCCCGGGCTGCTGGTGGCCTACTGCGGGTACTCCGGGCGGCCCGGGGAGCTGGATCTTCTGGACCGCCCCGCGGGCATGCCCTGTGAGCGCTGTCTGGTGATCGCGGCCCGCCGGGCCGGCGCCGAGTCGATTCCGCACCCGCGCCGCGGCTGATCGTCCGCAACCCGGTCGCGAGCGAGATCCGCACCAGCGGTCCAGACCACTGGTTCAAGGCCGATCCGCACGTACCCGCCGTCACGAGACGAGCTGCCCGGCCGACAGATCGTAGTCCACTTCGGACGTCCTGCGCCGGGGTGACCACGCGGCGCCGCGAAGCGCCGGTTCAGGTCTGGGCGGCGGCGAAGGCGAGCTTGTCCGGGTTGGCGATCGTGCGCACCGCTGCCAGCCCGTCCGCACCCGGCTCGGGCACCAGCACCGCGAACATCGCTCCGCCCAGGTACACCGCCAGGCCCGGCTCCCCCTCGGCGAGCAGACGCTCCAGTCCGGCCACGTCACCGGCCACGGTCGCCGCGAGGAACTGCTCCACGAGGGCCCGGCGCTGCTCGGCGGTCGCGGTGAAGCGTGTGCGCCCCCGCGCCACGTGCTGCCGCGCCCGGCGGTAGAGCTGGCGGACGTGGGCCTCGTCCAGGTCGAGGACCTCGCCGATCTCGCGGTGGCTGTGGCCGAACGCCTCCCGCAGCACGAACGTCGCGCGTTCCGGTGGGGTCAGGCGTTCCAGCAGCACGAGCAGTCCCAGCGACAGCGAATCGCGCTGCTCGGCGATCTCCAGCGGGCCGCGGTCGGTGAACACCGGCTCGGGCAGCCACGGGCCGAGGTAGACCTCCCGCCGGGCGCGCGCGGACGTCAGCCGGTTCAGGCACAGGTTGGTGACGACCTTGGAAAGCCACGCCTCCGGCACCTCGACACCGGTCGCCGCGTGCCAGCGGAGGTAGGCCTCCTGGACGACGTCCTCGGCCTCGGCGGCCTCACCGAGCAGCCGGTAGGCCAGCCCGAACAGGCGCGGGCGGCCGGCTTCGAACCGGGCGAGCGGATCCACCCCCCGAGGGTGCCGGCTACTGGCCCTGCTGCGGGTCGAAATCGTCGTGCTCGTCCCCGGAGGAGGTGCCCTGTTCCCCCCGGAGGAGCTGCTGTTCCTCCTGCGACGAGTCCCCGGCGCCGGGCAGCTCGTCGCGAGCGTCCTCGTCCTGCCCGCTCTTGCGTTCCATGGCCCGGGACTACCCGGCGGCCGCAGGCCGAAACGGATCAGGCCGGTGGTTCGGTGGTGCGGTAGATCGCACTCAGCCACACGTCGAGCAGCACGCCGACCACGTCCGGTTCGGGCACGGCCGGGCCGTCGCCGCCGAAGGTCGCGTACAGGACCCGCTCGTTCATCGAGTTCAGCGCGATCGCCAGGTCGCGCGCCGGCCGTCCGGGCGGGGCCGCGCCGCGGGCGCGCTCGGCCTCGATCGCGTCCGCGGTCCGGCTGACCCAGGTCTCCATCATGCCCGCCCACAGCTGCCGCACCTCGGTGTTGGTGTGGCGGGCCTCGGCGGCGGCGAGCGCGACGGCGCGGTGGGCGCGGAACGTGGTGAAGATGGCGTCCAGGCACTGCCGCCACCGCTGCGCCGCGGTGGGCGCGGGGTGGTCGAACACCACCGCGGACGCCCGCTCGGCCTCTTCGGTGACCCGGTCGAGCAGCGTGAGCAGCACCGCGTCCTTGGAGCGGAAGTAGAAGTAGAACGTCGGCCGGGAGATGCCGGCGCCGCGGGCCAGGTCGTCGGTGGAGATCTCGCTCAGCGGGCGCTCCGCCAGCAACCGCTCGGCGGTGGCGAGGATCGCGAGCTCCCGCTCGTCCCCGCTGGGCCGCGGCGCGCGGCGGCCGCGGGCCGGGCGGCTGCGGACGGCGGGATCGGTGGCCATGGCCCCACCGTATCAGGCGCTCAACGCGGTGTCGGCACTCTCGACACGATGTTGACCGGCTCGACAGACCGTTGGTACGTTGCGGTCGAGACGACGGGAGAAACGGGGAAGCGATGACGCGCGATCACGTCGACGTCCTGATCGTCGGTGCCGGCCTGTCCGGGATCGGCGCCGCCGCCCACCTGCGGGCGCAGCGCCCGGGGAAGACGTACGCGATCCTCGAGGCGCGCGGGGCCATCGGTGGTACCTGGGACCTCTTCCGCTACCCGGGCGTCCGCTCGGACTCGGACATGTTCACCCTCGGCTACTCGTTCGAGCCGTGGACCGACGCCAAGGCGATCGCCGACGGCGAGTCGATCCGCGAGTACGTGCGGACCACGGCACGCAACCGGGGCATCGACCGGCACATCCGGTTCCACCACCGGGTGGTGCGGGCGGAGTGGTCGTCGGAGGAGGCCCGGTGGACGGTCGAGGCGGACCGCACCGACACCGGGGAACGCGTCCGGATCACGTGCGGCTTCCTCTTCGTCAACTCCGGCTACTACCGCTACGACCAGGGTTACGCACCCGAGTTCCCCGGGCAGGACGAGTTCACCGGCACGGTCGTGCACCCTCAGCACTGGCCCCGTGACCTGGACTACCACGGCAAACGCGTGGTCGTGATCGGCAGCGGGGCCACCGCGGTGACGCTGGTGCCCGCGATGACCGGCGACGCGGCGCACGTGACGATGGTGCAGCGCTCGCCGAGTTACGTGCTGTCGCTCTCGGCCACCGACCCGCTGGCGGACCGGCTGCGCGGGGTGCTGCCGGCCAAGGTCGCCTATCCGATCGTGCGGTGGAAGAACGTGCTGGCCGCGCTGTTGTTCTTCCAGCTCAGCCGCCGCAGCCCGCGCTTGGTGCGCAAGCTGCTGCGCAAGGGCGTGACCGCGCAGCTGCCGCCGGGCTTCGACGTCGACCGGCACTTCAACCCCAGCTACGACCCGTGGGACCAGCGGGTGTGCTTCGTGCCCGACGGCGACCTGTTCCGGGCCCTGCGCAGCGGCAAGGCCGACATCGTCACCGACACCATCGAGACGTTCACCGCGCGCGGCATCCGGCTGTCCTCGGGGCGGGAGCTCGACGCCGACGTCGTCGTCACCGCGACCGGGCTGAACCTGCTGCCGCTCGGCGGCATCGACCTCGTGGTCGACGGCGAGCCGGTGGACGTCGGGCAGCGCCTGGCCTACAAGGGCATGATGCTCTCCGGCGTGCCGAACTACGCGTTCACCATCGGCTACACCAACGCGTCCTGGACGCTGAAGGCCGATCTCGTGGCGGGGTACGTGTGCCGGCTGCTCGGCCACCTCGACGCGCACGGCTACACCACCTGCACACCGGTGCCACCGCCGTCGGTGACCCCCGCCGCGCCGCTGATCGACCTCCGGTCCGGGTACGTGCTGCGCAGCATCGCGAAGCTGCCGAAGCAGGGCGCGGCCGCGCCGTGGCGGTTGTTCCAGAACTACCCGCGCGACGTGCTGCTGATGCGGCGCGGGTCCCTGGACGACGAGGCCATGCGGTTCTCCCGGGCGCCCCGGCCGGCGACGGCACGGGTGGCCTGATGCGCGACTACATCTTCGCCGGCGGCACCGCGGTCCTCACCGGCGCGGCGAGCGGGATCGGCGAAGCGCTGGCCCACGCGCTGGCCGCCCGCGGCTCGAACCTGGTGCTGCTGGACCGCGACACCGAGCGGCTCACGGCGGTCGCCAGGACGGTTGGGTCCACAGTGGACACCTCGATGCACGTGGTGGACCTCGCGTCGGCGGCGGAGACCGCGGCGGCGGCCGAGCGTGTGCTGGCGGACCACCCCCGGCCGACGCTGCTGATCAACAACGCCGGGGTCGCGCTGGGCGGCCGCTTCGACCAGCTGACGCTGGCGGAGTTCGGCTGGGTCCTCGACGTCAACTTCCGCGCCCCGGTGCAGCTGACACACGCGCTGCTGCCCGCGCTCAAGGCCACGCCCGGCTCGCACATCGCCAACGTGTCCAGCGTGTTCGGCCTCATCGCGCCGCCCGGGCAGTCCGCGTACTCGGCGAGCAAGTTCGCGCTGCGCGGGTTCACCGAGTCGATCCGGCACGAACTGGCCGGGCAGGTCGGCGTGACCTCGGTGCACCCGGGCGGGATCCGGACCCGCATCGCGGAGTCGGCACGGGTCGGCAGCGGCGTGCCGGGCGGGATGGACACCCGGCAGTGGGAGCGCGTGCTTCGGATCGCCCCGGCGAAGGCGGCGGCGGCCATCGTGGACGCGATCGAGCACCGCAGGCCGCGGGTGCTGATCGGGGCGAGCGCGAAGATCCCCGACCTGCTGGCGCGGCTGCTGCCCGGTGCGCACAGCCGGATCCTGCGACGGCTGGGCTGACGCGGCCGCGCACCGGGGCGCCGGGACGGACTACGCGGACGTGTTCGGAGGCGGGCCGCGGAGTTCCTCGACGTGGTGGGGGAGAACCGGCCGGTGCACGTCGCCGGGAACTCGCTCGGCGCGGCCGTCGCGATGCGGCTGCTGGCGCTGCGGCCGCAGGGAAAGCTCCTGCTGCACCCGAGCCGGGCCGGAGCGCTGCGGAACGGGCGTTGTTCGCCGACAGCGGGCACATGCCGCGGATCGAAGGGGCCCGGGAGTTCCACGACCTGGTGACGCGCTTCTGGGCGGAGCAGTTCAGCCCCAGGTGAGCGGGTCGAGGTGGAGGTAGAACCGCAGCCGGCCGGGATCGGGCGCGATGCCGTACCGTTCGGCGAACTCCGCGTCCGCGGCCCGGGCTCGTTCCTCGTCCGGCCAGGTCTCCCTCGCGTTGGCCAGCAGCAGCGCGAGATCGGCGTGGCGATCGGCCCGGCCGAGACGTCCCAGGTCGATGAAACCCGACACCTCGCCGGTGTCCGGGTCGATGACGATGTTGGGCAGGCAGAGGTCGCCGTGGCAGATCACGGTGTCGGCGACCTCCTCGGCGCGGCGCCGCTCGATCTGCGGCACCAGGCGCGCCAGCAGTTCCGCGGTCGGGGTGCTCTGCTGCTCGACGGGCAGGAACTCCGGATTCACGGTGTTCCGCGCGACGACGTCCCGGGCCACCGCGACCATCGTGTCGAGGTCACGGCTGAACGGGCAGGAGGCCACGGGCACCTCATGCAGGTGGCGCACGGCGTCCGCGATGCCCGGCCAGGCGCGGGTGAGGTCCTCGGCCGTCAGCCGGTCGGCCGGCACCCCGCGGACAGCGCTGGTGACCAGGCAGGCGCCGGTTTTACCGGAGTGCCAGTCGAGCACCCGTGGAACCGGCACGCCGTGCCCGGCGAGCCAGGCGATCCGGTCGTGCTCGCTCCGGAGACCGGGCGCGTCCGCGGGTGGTACGTGCTTGGCGTAGCGGCTGCCGTCGGCGCTGCGGAACACCGCGGCGCCCGATTCGCCGCCGGTGACCGGACGCCGGCCGGGGTGATCGTGCACGGCGGGAGCGTGCCGGCCCGGCCCCGGTGCCCGGCGTCCGGTCACCGGCCTGGACCTCAACGACGCAGCGCCTTGCGCGCCAGCCAGTTGCCGAGGAACTGCGCGCCCTGCACCAGCACGATGATCGTGATCACCGCGAGCCAGGTCACCGCCCAGTTGAAGCGGTGGTAGCCGTAGGTGATGGCGAAGTCACCGAGCCCGCCACCGCCGACCGCGCCCGCCACGGCCGTCATGTCGACGATCGCGACGAACACGAAGGTGTAGCCCAGCACCAGCGGCCCGAGCGCCTCGGGCACCAGCAGCGTCAGGATGATCCGCATCGGGCTCGCGCCCATCGCCCGCGCCGCCTCGATCACGCCCGGGTCGATCGTGACCAGGTTCTGCTCCACGATCCGGGAGATCCCGAACGTGGCCGCGAACACCAGCGCGAACGTCGCCGCCACGGTACCCAGCTGGGTACCCACCGCGAGGATCGTCACCGGACCGATCGCCGTGATGAAGATGATGAACGGGATCGGCCGGATGATGTTGACCAGCACGTTGAGCACGGTGAACACGAACCGGTTCGCCAGCAGCCCGCCCGCGCGGGTGGTGTAGAGCAGGATGCCCAGCACCAGCCCGAGCGCGCCGCCGACCAGCAGCGTGACCACGGCCATGCCCAGCGTCTGCGCGATCGCGTCCCAGAACACCGGGCCGAGCGTCTCCCAGTCGAGGCTCATGCCGGGATCTCCTCGATCTCGGTGGTCGTGCGCAGATCGTCGATGAGCGCGTCCACGTCGTCGTCCGCGCCGAGCAACTCCAGCGTCAGCCCGCCGAACGAGCGCCCGGACAACGCGGTGATACCGCCGTAGACGATCTCGAACCGCACGTTGTGCTTGCCCACCGCGTCCGACAGCACCGCGCCCAGCCGTCCCGCGTCGTGGATGCGTGCCGACACCAGCCGTCCGCCGTGCCGGGACCGGATGCGCTCCAGGTCCGCGCCGCCCGGCGTGTCCCGCACGACCGAGCCGACGAACCGCTTCGCCGTCCCGGTCCTCGGCGCGGAGAACACGTCGAACACGCTGCCCTGCTCGATGACCCGGCCCGAGTCGAGGACCGCGACCCGGTCGGCGATCCCGCGCACCACCTCCATCTCGTGCGTGATCACCACGATCGTCACGCCCAGCTCGGAGTTGACCCGCTTGAGCAGCCGCAGCACCTCGCCGGTGGTCTCCGGGTCGAGCGCGCTGGTGGACTCGTCGGCGAGCAGGATCTTCGGGTTCGTCGCCAGCGCGCGGGCGATGCCCACGCGCTGCTTCTGGCCGCCGGAGAGCTGGTCCGGGTAGTGCCACGCCTTGTCCGTGATCCCCACGAACTTCAGCAGCTCGGCCACCCGAGCCCGGCGCCGCGCCTTGTCCCAGCCCGCAACCTTCAGCGGATAGGCGACGTTGCCGAACACCGTGCGCGACCGGAACAGGTTGAACTGCTGGAAGATCATGCCGATCCCGGCCCGCACCGCCCGCAGCTCCCGCTCACCCAGCGCGGTCAGGTCCACGCCGTCGACGAGCACCCGGCCGGAGGTGACCGGTTCGAGCGCGTTGATCAGCCGGACCAGCGTGCTCTTGCCGGCGCCGGAGTAGCCGATGATCCCGAACACCTCGCCGGCGGCGATGGTCAGGTCGACGTCCGCCAGGGCCGTGACGTCACCGAACCGCTTGGTGACGCCCTGGAATTCGATCAGTGCGCTCACTTCTTCGCGGCCCGCACGGTCTGCTCGAGGCGGGCCAGGATGGCCTGCAGGTCGCTGTTGGGGCGCTCCACCAGCACGGCGGTGTTCTTCGACTCGGCCTTCACCTCACCGGCCACCCGCGGGTCCCGGTAGAGCTGGGCCAGCTTCAGGTAGGTCGGGTTGTCCTTGTCCTGCGCACGGGTGACGAAGGTGTTGATGTAGGGCTCGGCGGACGGGTTCGCCGGGTCGTCGTTGAACAACGCCTTCGACGGGTCCAGGTTCGCGTCCAGGGCGAAGTTGTTGTTGACCACGGCACCGTCGACCGACGGCAGCGCGGCCACGGTCTGCGACGCGTCGACCGGGGTGACGGTGACCTTCGACGCGGCCTGGTCGATCTCGGCCGGGGTGGACAGCACGGTCCCGCCGCCGCGCAGCGTGATCAGCCCGGCCGACTGGAGCACCAGCAGGGCGCGCGCCTGGTTCGTCGGGTCGTTCGGGATCGCGACGCGGCCGCCCTGCGGGATCTCGGCGAGGGCCGCGTGCTTGCGCGAGTACAGGCTCAGCGGCACCACGTAGGTCGAGCCGATCGGGGTGAGGTTCTGGTTCGCCGACACGTTGTAGTTGGCGAGGAACAGCAGGTGCTGGAACAGGTTGAGGTCCAGCTGGCCCTGGGCGAGCGCCGGGTTGGCCTGCGTGTAGTCGGAGAAGTTCACCAGCTCCAGGTCGATGCCGTTGTCGGCGGCGATCTGCCGGAAGTTCTTCCAGTAGTCGGCGCTCGCGTCGGTGACCCCGATCTTCACGGTGGTGCGGCCGGCGGCCGTGCCGGAGTCCGAGGTCGCGTTCACGACGATCAGGACCACGGCGACGAGGACGACGACCACGGCGAGGGTGACGCCGATCAGCGGACCGCGCCCGCGGCGCGGCTTGTGCGGGAGGAGGGCGTCGTCGGAGGTGTTGTCGGACATGGCGCCATCCTGCCGCCGGTCACCGGAATGGAGGACGACGTCTCACATGGTGATGCGATGGGGGCGGGATTTGCCTCCGATCATCCGGTCGTGCTAGCCGCGCGCCGTCGAATCGTCCGGGGAACCGGCCGGGCGCCTGCGCCTCGTGTCCGGTCCCGCTCCCGGTGGTTTCGCTTCGCGGGTGATTCCGCGTCCTCGTGGTGCGGGTCCGTGCGGCGAGGAGGATGGTGGAGGTCATGGCGGATCCGAACGTGTCGGGATGGGCCGCGGCGGGCGGCGTGCTCGTCCTGGCCATCATCGCGTCCGCCGCCCTGGGCGACGCGTGGTACTTCCTCGCCGGCGTGATGGCGGGGCTGGGCCTGCTGGCCGGCATGCGGCCGGGCACCCCGACGCACTGACCGCCCCCGCGGTGCGCGCCACCGGGAAACCCGCCGAGGGGTTGCCCGCCCGGTTATGGTGATCATCATGCGGCTTGCGGCGGCGGTCATGGCGGCGGTTCTGGCTCTCGGCGCGGCCACTGCGGCCACTGCGGCCCCGGGGGCCACTGCGGCCACTGCCGCCACTGCGGCCACTGCGCCACGGCCGGGAATCGCCGTCGCCACCTACAACATCCACGCCGGCGCGGGCGAGGACGGCGTGTTCGACCTCGGCCGCACCGCGGCGGCGATCCGGGAACTGCACGCCGACATCGTCGGGTTGCAGGAGGTCGACGTCCACTGGGACGCGCGCAGCGGTTACCGCGACGAGGCCGCCGAGCTGGCCCGTGCCCTGCGGATGCACGTGTTCTTCGCGCCGATCTACGACCTCGATCCGCCCGCGCCGGGTGCGCCGCGCCGCCGGTACGGCGTCGCCGTGCTGAGCCGTTACCCGGTCATCGCCGCGCGCAACCTCGAGATCACCCGGTTGTCCACGGTCACCCCGGGCGCTCCGCCGGCACCCGCGCCCGGTTTCGCCGAGGTGACCGTCGCCGCGCCCGGCGGCCCGCTGCGGGTCTACACCACCCACCTCGACTACCGGGCCGACCCGGCCGTGCGCCGCGCCCAGGTCGCCGACATGCTCGCCGTCCTCGATGCCCGGCCCGGGCCGGAAATCCTCACCGGCGACTTCAACGCCGAACCCGCCGCGCCCGAGCTCGCTCCACTGTGGACCCGGCTGATGGACGCCGATCCGCACGGCGGCACCTACCCGGCCGCGGAACCGTTGAAACGCATCGATTTCGTGACCGCCTCCCGGCAGCTGACCGCCCGGGACGCCCGCACGATCGCGAGCACGGCGTCCGACCACCGCCCGGTGATCGCCCGGTTCACCCGGTAGCGCGCAATTCGGACCGGCCGCGTTCACCAAGGGTTCAGTCGATCTTCATTCGGTCGTAGCATGAGCCGGGTCGCTGGGGGCAGGGAGGAGCGCCATGACCAGCAGCACGCCCGGGCAGGAGAACGAACCCAAACCTCGCACGGCCACGGTCAACCTGCCCTTCGTCCGGGCCGAGTTCCGCGCACCCGACCTGCGCCTGCCGCGGATGCCGAAACCGCGTGTGCCGGATCGCAATGAGGTGACCGCCGCCCTCGGCACCGCCCGGTCGTTCCTGCCGCCGCCACGACAGCTCGCGTACTGGGGCGGGCTCGGGGTGCTCGCCGCGGTCGAGCTGATCGAGTGGCCGGTGGCCGTGGCGATCGGCGTCGGCACGGCCGTCGCGAGCCGCGCCCGCGGTGCGGAGCCGCGCCCGCCCGCGGCGCAGCCGGCGGGCGAGCCCGCACAGGCGCAGCAGGGCGGCGAGTCCGGGCCGACCTCGCCCGCGGCCCAGGCGGCGCAGACCAAGCCCGCCCGGGCGCGCGCCGGGACGCAGAAGCGGAGTGGCGGCGCGGACACCTAGACCATGCGCCTGCCCTCCCCGGCCGGCGTCGTGCGCGCCCTCACCGGGCGCCGCTGCTGGACCTCCGGGCACCGCACCCACCTGGAGGTCCGTGGGCTGCACGAAACCGGCACCGCCAGCGCGGCCCGCGACCTCGAACGGCGCCTGACCGATCTCGACGGCGTGCACGCCGCCGCGGTGAACGCCGCGCTCGGCCGGGTCGCGGTGCACCACGATCCGGACGTGCCGCGCAGCGCCCTGGAGGGGGTCGTCAGCCAGGCCGAACGCGACTGGAACCTCACCGGCACCGCGCCCGCGAGCGAGATCCACCCGGCCAACCCCGCACCGGCCGTGCGTGAACTGGTCGCCCTGGGCACGCACCTCGCCGGGCTCACCTACACCGCGCTCGGCCGCGTCCTGCCCGCGCCCCCGGTGCCCGCCGTCGTACCCACGCTGGTGTCCCTGGTGGACTCCACGCCCGGCCTGCGCGCCGGGCTGGAACGGGTGCTCGGCCGTCCCGCCACCGAGGCCGTCCTCGCCCTCGGCGGGGCGGTCAGCCAGTCGCTCGCGCAGCGGCCGGTCGGACTGGTCACCGACGCCGCCTACCGCTGGTGCGTGCGGCGCGAGATCACCGCGCGCCGGCAGGCGTGGGAGCACTGGGAACGCCGCACCGGCGATCGGCTCGACCGGTACCGGACCGAGCCGCTGCGGCCGCCGGAGCGCCCGCGGCCCCGCCCGGACGGACCGGTCGAGCGGGTCGCGCGCGCCACCGCCGGTCTGGGCGTCGCCGGTGCGCTCGGCACGCTCCTGGCCACGCGGGACGGCCGGCGCGCCGGCGGTATCCTGCCGGCCGCCGTGCCACGCCCGGCGAAGGCCGGCCGCGAGGCGTTCGCCGCGCAGGTGGTCCGGGATCTCGCCGCGGCCGGCACCCTGGTCCTGGAACCGGCGGCGATCCGCCGGCTGGACCGCGTCGGCCACGTCGTCGTGGACGCCGCGCTGTTGCGCACCGGGCGCCGGGTGCCCGGGCAGGTCGTGGTCACCGGCGACGCGGACCCGGACGAGGTGACCAGTGCCGTCCTCGAGTGGGACGGCATGCAGACCCGCTGGGGGGACTGGTCGGTGCGGCGCCGCGGGGACACGATCGAGGTGTCGCACCGGGACGTGGTGGTCGCGCTCGCCGCGATGGAGGACGAGCCGCACCCGCTCGCCGAGGCGGTGCTCGCCGCGGCGCGGCGCGCGGGCACTGTGGTCCGCGCCGAACCGGCCGAGCTTCCCGCCCGGGTCCGCGAACTCCAGGCGGACGGGCACGTGGTCGCGGTGATCTCGCCGGACCCGCTCGCCACCGCCGTCGCCGACGTCGGCATCGGCGTGCCCGGCCGGGACGGGGACCTGCCGTGGCACGCGGATATCCTCTGCCCCGGCCCGGAACAGGCGTGCGGGGTGCTGGAAGCCGTCGAACCCGCGCACCGCGCCAGCCGCTACGCCGCCGGGCTGTCGGCCGCCGGATCGGCGCTGGGCGCGGTGTTCGGCGGGTTCGGCCCCGCCGGCACCGCGGGGTCCCGCGCCGGGTTCCCGGTCAGCTTCGCCACCCTGCTCGCCCTGGGTACCGGGTTGTGGACCGGGTCGGAGGCCGGGCGCAAGCCTGTGCCGATCCCGCTGGACCGCACGCCCTGGCACGCGATGTCCCCGGACGCCGTGCTGGCCCGGCTGGAGAGCCGCCACACCGGGCTGGCCGCCGAGGAGTCCGCGGAACGCCGCCGCGCCGAGTACCGCGAACCGGAGGCGCTGACGCTGGCGCGCGCCTCGGCCGAGGAACTCGGTGGGCCGCTCACCCCCGCGCTCGCCGCGGGGGCCGGGGTGAGCGCGAGCCTGGGATCGATCACCGACGCCGTGCTCATCATCGGGGTCCTCGGGCTGAACGCGCTGATCGGCGGCCTGCAACGGCTCGGCGCCGACCGCGAGCTGCACCACCTGCTCGACACCAGCGCGCTGCAGGTGCGGCTGCGCCGGGTCGGCACCGCGCTGACCGCGCGGGCGGAGGTTCTCGTGCCCGGGGACGTGATCGAACTGCGCGCCGGGGACGCGGTGCCGGCCGACTGCCGCGTGCTGGAGGCGTTCGGCCTCGAGGTGGACGAGTCGAGCCTGACCGGCGAGTCGCAGCTGGTGACCAAGAGCGAGCCGCCGACCGCCGCGGCCGCCGTCGCCGACCGGTCGTCGATGCTCTACCGCGGCACCGTCGTCGCCGCGGGGCGCGGCACCGGCGTGGTCGTCGCCACCGGTGAGCGCACCGAGGCCGGCCGCACCGCCCGGCTGGACGGCGAGGCGCCCCCGGTGACCGGGGTGGCCGCGCGGCTGGCCGAGCTGACCCGGCTCACGCTGCCGGTGACACTCGGTGCCGGCGTGGCCCTGCTGCTCGCGGACCTGGCCCGGGGCAACGGGATCAGCCAGGCGCTCGGCCGCGCCGTCGGGTTGTCGGTGGCGGCGGTGCCGGAGGGGCTGCCGTTCGTCGCCACGGTCGCCGAGCTGGCGTCCGCCCGGCGGCTGGCGCGGCGCGGGGTGCTGGCGCGCAGCCCGTCCACCATCGAGGCGCTGGGCCGCGTCGACGTGCTGTGCTTCGACAAGACCGGCACCCTGACCGAGGGCCGGATCCGGTTGCAGGAGGTGTCCGACGGGCACCACACCCGGCCGGTCGGCGAACTGACCCCGGAACTGGCCGGGGTGCTGGCCGCCGCGGTGCGGGCGAGCCCGTGGCACCTGACCGGGGAGACGCTGCCGCACCCGACCGACCGCGCGGTGCTCGACGCCGCCGCCGCGCACGGCATCGGCCCCGGGGACGTGACGTGGTTGTCGGAGCTGGGGTTCGAGCCGTCCCGCGGCTACCACGCGGTGCTCGCCGACACCCCGGACGGCCCGCTGCTCAGCGTCAAGGGCGCACCGGAGGCGGTGCTCGCGCGCTGCGACGGGCCGGACCGGCTGCCCGCCGCCGACCGGCTGGCGCGACAGGGGTTCCGGGTGCTCGCGGTCGCCGAACGCCGGGCGTCCGGGCGCGGCGACCTGGCGGAGGGCCGCATCCGCGGCCTGACGTTCCGCGGTCTGCTCGCGCTGGCCGATCCGGTCCGGCCCACCGCCGCGGCCGCGGTCGCGGACCTGCGGCGCGCCGGGGTGCGGGTCGTGATGATCACCGGTGACCACCCGGGCACCGCCGCCGCCATCGCCGCCGACCTCGGCCTGGACACCGGGCAAGCCGTGCTGACCGGAGCCGGGATCGACGCCGCGAGCGACGACGAGCTGGCCGCGCGGGCGCCCGGCGTCTCGGTGTTCGCCCGGGTCAGCCCGGCGCAGAAGGCGCGGATCGTGAAGCAGCTCAACCGCGCCGGACGCGTGGTGGCGATGACCGGCGACGGCGCCAACGACGTGCCCGCGATCCGCCTCGCGCACGTCGGCATCGCCCTCGGTGCGACGGCGACCCCGGCCACCCGGGAGGCCGCCGACCTGGTCGTCACCGACGACCGCATCGAGACGATCACCGACGCCATCGTCGAGGGCCGCGCGATGTGGGCGTCGGTGCGGGACGCCTTGTCGATCCTGCTCGGCGGGAACATGGGCGAGGTCGCGTTCACCGTCGGCGCCGGGGCGTTCAGCACCCGGGGCGCGCTGAACGCGCGGCAGCTGCTGCTGGTCAACCTGCTGACCGACGTGCTGCCCGCCATGGCCGTCGCGGTGCGCCCGCCGCCGGACGCCGATCCCGAGCAACTGTTGTCCGAGGGGCCGGAGACGTCGCTGGGCGCCGTCCTGACGCGGGACATGATCGCCCGCGCCGCCACCACCGCGGGCGCGGCGCTCGGCGGGTGGTTGTTCGCCCGCCCCGTCGGCACGCCGTCGCAGGCCGGCACGACCGGCCTGGTCGCGCTGGTGGCCGCCCAGCTGGGGCAGACGATGGCGGTGCGCGGGCGGACACCGCTGGTGCTGGCCGCCGGAGCCGGGTCGCTGCTCGCGCTGGCGGCCATCGTGCAGATCCCCGGGGTGAGCGGGTTCTTCGGCTGCAGCCCGCTGCTGCCGCACCAGTGGGGTATCGCCCTCGGCGCGGCGGCCGCGGCGACGGTGGCGCAGCTCGCGGTGCAGCGGGTGCGCACCGGGCACTGAGCGCGCACCCGGCACGGGGTGTTCCGGACGGGTTCACCCGCGCGACACGCGCTCGCAGCCGCGGCCTCATCCGCGCGAGCGACGGTGCCGGGGTAGGCCCGACACGAGGAGTTCCCCATGGCCGAGTTTGTCGCCACCGTGCTTGCCAAGATCGGTGCGAACCTGATCGAATCGTTGATCCTGCGGCTCGCGCAGTCGTTGTTCGCGTCCTCGTTCGCGCCGGCGAACGCCTGAGAGTCAGGCGCCGTGCCGGGTGGACGCCCGGACCACCAGCTCCGGGGTGAACACCACCTGCTGGTGCTGGTGCCGCGGGTCGGTCGTCTCCTGCAGGAGCAGTTCGGCGGCGGTGCGGCCCAGCTGCCTGCGTGGTTGCCGCACCGAGGTGAGCGGGACGGCGGCGGCCGCCGCGAAGTCGATGTCGTCGTAGCCGACGATCGCGAGGTCGCCGGGCACCTGTAGCCGCAGGCTCACGCACGTCTGCAGCAGGCCGAGCGCCAGCAGGTCATTCGCGCAGAACGCGGCGGTCGGCCGCGTCGAGGCCGGCAGCCCGGCCAGGCGCTGCCCGGCGGTCCGGCCCTCGGCGACCGTCAGCGCGGACGTCGTCAGGTCGACCAGGTTCTCCGGCCCCCGCCCGGCCTCCCGCAACGCCCGCAACGCGCCCTCGCGCCGGTCGCGGACCTGGCCCAAGGTGTCCGGGCCGCCGATGAACGCCACCCGCTCGTGCCCGAGCTCCAGCAGGTGCTGCACCGCGAGCCGCCCGCCCAGCACGTCGTCCACCGCGACCGAGCAGTGGTCGCCGGACCGTCCGGTGCGGTCCACGATCACCACCGGTATGCCGTGTGCCGCCGTCTCCGCCAGCACCGGTGCGTCCGGGTCGACCGGCGTGATCAGAATTCCTTGCACCCGTTGCTGTTCGAGCCGGCTCAGGTAGTCGCGCTCGCGCTCGGCGCGGTTGGCGCTGTTGCACAGGAACAAGGACAGGTCCGCCTCGTCGGCCGCGTCCTCCACCCCTTCGGCCACGTCGGTGAAGAACGGGTTGCTCCCGTCGAGCATCACGTAGGCCAGGATCCGGCTGCGCCCGGCGCGCAACTGCCGGGCGGTCTCGTTGCGGACGAACTTGAGCTCGGCCATCGCCGCTTCGACCTTCGCGCGGGTGCGGGGGCTGACCCGGTCCGGCCGGTTGAGGACGTTCGACACGGTCCCCAGTGACACGCCGGCGGCCGCCGCGACGTCCTTGATGCCCGCCGCCCGGGGCTCGGGAACCGCGCTCCCGCCGGTGGTCGTGCGCGTCACGTGGAACCTCCCTTGAAACGTCCAACAGGCCGAGGTTATCGGATCGCGATCATAGAACGTGGGCTGAACTGCGCAAAAACTTGTCGTTGACTTCGTGACGAAGCGGATAGTAGCGTCAGCGCGCCAGCTTATGAAACCTTTCATTTCGGAGGTCGCGATGGTGCGGCAGGAGCCGGGCGCGGTGCCCTTGCTGGAGGTCCGCGGCGTCACGAAGTCGTTCGGGGCGGTGGCCGCCGTGCAGGGTGTGTCGTTCCCGCTCCACGCCGGCGAGGCGCACGCGCTGGTGGGGGAGAACGGCGCGGGCAAGTCGACCATCGTCAAGATGCTCGCCGGGGTCCACCGTCCCGACACCGGGTCGCTCGTGGTCGACGGCAAGCCCGTCGAGTTCTCGTCCCCGGCCGACGCCAAGGCCGCCGGCATCGCCGTGATCTACCAGGAACCCACGCTGTTCCCCGACCTCACGGTCGAGGAGAACATCGTGATGGGCCGGCACCCGCGCAAGCGGCTGGGCATGATCGACCGCGGTTCGATCCGGGCCGAGGCGGAAAAGCTGTTCGCCCGCCTGGGCGTGCGGATCGACCCGGGCCGCCCGGCACGTGGCCTGTCGATCGCCGACCAGCAGATCGTCGAGATCGCCAAGGCGCTCTCCGCCGACGCGCGGGTGCTGATCATGGACGAGCCGACCGCGGCGCTGTCGCTGGTCGAGGTCGAGCGCCTGTTCTCGGTCGCGCGCACGCTGCGCGACGAGGGCGCGGCGATCATGTTCATCTCGCACCGCTTCGAGGAGATCACCGAGCTGTGCCAGCGCGTGACGATCATGCGGGACGGCAGGCACGTCTCCACCGATCCGCTGGAGGAGCTGACCGTCGACGAGATGGTCCGCCGCATGGTCGGCCGCGAGCTGGACGCGCTGTTCCCCAAGCAGGACGTCGAACCGGGCGAGGTGGTGCTCGAAGTGGACGGTCTCACCCGCGAGGGGGTCTTCCAGGACGTCTCCTTCTCCGTGCGGGCCGGGGAGATCGTGGCCTTCGCCGGTCTGGTCGGCAGTGGACGGTCCGAAGTGGTCCAGGCCGTGTTCGGCGTGGACGAGCGCGACGCGGGGACGGTGAAGCTGCACGGGCGAAAGCTCAAACCGGGCTCGCCGCGGGCCGCGATGGCCGCGGGCATGGCCCTCGTGCCCGAGGACCGCCGGCAGCAGGGGCTGGTGATGGACCTGTCGATCGAGCGGAACGTGACCCTGCCGCGCTCAGGCGCACTGGCGAAGCTGGGGTTCCTGTTCGGCGGCGGCGAACGCAAGGAGGCGCTGCGCTGGACCGAGCGCCTGCAGACCAAGTACGGCCGCCTCACCGACCTCGTCGGCACGCTGTCCGGCGGCAACCAGCAGAAGGTCGTGCTGGCCAAGTGGCTGTCGATGGCGCCGAGCGTGCTGATCGTCGACGAGCCGACGCGCGGCATCGACGTCGGGACGAAGGCCGAGGTGCACCGGCTCATGTCGTCCCTGGCGGCCGAGGGGGTCGCGGTGATCATGGTGTCGTCCGAGCTGCCGGAGGTGCTCGGCATGGCCGACCGCGTGCTGGTGATGCGGGAGGGCCGGATCGTCGCGGAGATCCCGCGCGCACAGGCCAGTGAGGACTCCGTGATGTTCGCGGCGATGGGGCAGGGAGCGGCGGCATGAGGACTGCTCGCAGGTCCGGATCATCGACCACCACGTTCGCCGACGTGATGATGCTGTCGCGCCTCGGCGCGCCCGGGAAGGAGGCGGCGTGAACGCGACGAAGGTGGTGGCCCCCAAGACGAGCCCGGGACGGACCGCGGCAGGCGGCCGGTTCTCGCTCGGCGGACTGTTCCGGGCGCGTGAGGCGGGCATCGTGCTCGCCCTGGTCGTGCTGGTCGCGTTCACCGCGACGCAGAACGCGCGGTTCCTGTCCCCGCAGAGCATCCGCGACATCCTGCTGAACACCGCGATCCTGGCCGTGCTCGCGGTCGGCCAGGCAACCGTGATGATCACCCGCAACATCGACCTGTCGGTCGGCTCGGTCCTCGGCCTGTCCGCGTTCGCGACCGGCTCCCTGCTGCAGGCCAACCAGGGGCTGCCGGTGATCGTGGCGCTCATCGCCGGCGTCGCGATCGGCGCCGCGTGCGGGGCGCTCAACGGCGTCGTGGTGCGGTTGGGCAAGGTGCCCGCGCTGGTGGTCACCCTCGGCACGCTCTACGCCTTCCGCGGCGCGGCCTACTTCTGGGCCGGCGGCGAGCAGATCAACGCCGACGAGCTGCCCGGCCACTTCCTCCGCTTCGGCAACTCCTCGATCCTCGGCATCCCGTGGCTGGTCCTGATCGCCGCGATCGTGCTGGTGGTCGCGGGAGTCGTGCTGCGCAACTACCGCGCCGGCCGCGAGCTGTACGCGATGGGGTCCAGCCCGCAGGCCGCTGAGCTGGCCGGCATCAAGGTCGGCCGCAACACCATCGCCGCGTTCCTGGTCTCCGGCGCGCTCGCCGGGGTCGCAGGCGTGCTGTTCGCCGCGCGGTTCGGCACGATCGACGCCGCCGCCGGCAACGGCTACGAGCTGAACGTGGTCGCCGCGGCGGTGGTCGGCGGGGTCGCGGTGTTCGGCGGCAGCGGGACGGTGTGGGGCGCGGGCCTGGGTGCTCTGCTGCTCACCGTCATCGGCAGCTCGCTGGCCGTCCTCGACATCAACCAGTTCTGGCAGCAGGCCATCGTCGGCGCGCTGATCCTGCTCGCGATCGGGGCGGACCGGCTGGTCGCCGTGCGGGTCGCCAAGTCACTGAAGAAGAGGGACTCCCATGTCTGACACGAGGACTCGCCCGGCGTGGCTGTCCCGCCTGGCGAGCTGGGACGCCGCGGTCATCGTGATCACGGTGCTGGTGCTGGTGATCGCGTCCGGCGCGGTGGAGAACTTCGGCAGCAGCCGCAACTTCACCTTCCTGCTGCTGGACCTGCTGCCGATCGCGCTGATCGCGCTGCCGATGACGTTCGTGATCGTGACCGGCGAGATCGACCTGTCGGTGGCGAGCACGCTCGGGCTCACCTCCGCGGTGATGGGCGATCTGTGGAACCGCGGCCTGCCCATCGAGACGATCATCCCGCTGTGCCTCGTGCTCGGGGCGGTGCTGGGCGCGCTCAACGGGTTCTTCGTGACCGTGCTGAAACTGCCGTCGCTGGCGGTCACCATCGGCACCCTGGCGCTGTACCGCGGGCTGGCGTTCGTGGTGCTGGGCGACTCCGCGGTGGCCGACTTCCCACGCGACTACACCTCGTGGGTGACCGGCACGATCGGCGGCGGTGCGATCCCGAACCTGCTGATCCCGCTCGTCGTGCTGGCGCTGGTGTTCGGCCTGGTGCTGCACGCGACCCCGATCGGGCGGTCGGTGTTCGCGGCCGGCGCGAGCGAGCAGGCCGCCCGGTTCGCGGGCATCCGGGTGGCGCGGCTGAAGTTCTGGCTGTACGTGGTCAGCGGGCTGGTCGCCGGTCTCGCCGGGGTGCTGTGGACGCTGCGCTACTCCAGCGCCCGTGCCGACAACGGCCTGGGCATGGAGCTGGCCGTGGTGGCGGCGGTCCTGCTCGGCGGCGTCTCCATCTTCGGCGGCAAGGGCACCCTGCCGGGCGTGCTGGCCGGGGTCGTCCTGCTGGCCACGCTGCAGAACGCCTTGCGACTGCAGGACGTGTCGAACGAAGCGCTCAACGTCGTCACCGGGGTGCTGTTGATCATCTCGGTGCTCCTGCCCAACATCGTCATCAGGTTCCGGGCTGCGCTGCGGCGCCGGGCGACCACGTAGAAAGGCGAAACGCCCATGAAGAGACGACTCCTCGCCGGTGCGGTGTCGGCAGCCCTCGTGCTGACGGTCGCCGCCTGCGGTGGCACCACCAAGAACGACAGCAACTCGGCCGGCGGCGGCGCGCAGTCCACGGCGCAGGCGAACCCGAACGCCGCCACCAAGGAAGGCGTCAAGATGGCCTTCCTGCCCAAGCAGCTCAACAACCCGTACTCGGACATCGAGGTGGGCGGCGGCAAGACCGCGATGGACGAGCTCAAGGGCCAGTACAAGCTGGTCGGACCGAACGACGCCAGTGCCTCCTCGCAGGTCAGCTACATCAACACGCTGATCCAGCAGCAGCAGGACGTCATCGGCATCGCCGCGAACGACCCGAACGCGGTGTGCCCGTCGCTCAACCAGGCGCGTGGCACCGGCATGAAGGTCGTGGCGTTCGACTCCGACGCGGCCAAGGACTGCCGCGACGTGTTCATCAACCAGGCCACCACCGAGGGCATCGGCGAGCAGCTGGCGAAGATGGCCGGCGAGCTGGCCGGCGGCTCCGGCGAGATCGCCATCCTGTCGGCTACCCCGAACGCCACCAACCAGAACGCCTGGATCGAGGTGTTCAAGCAGCAGCTGGCCAAGCCCGAGTACGCGAACCTGAAGCTGGTGAAGGTCGCCTACGGCAACGACGACGACCAGAAGTCGTTCCAGGAGGCGCAGGGCCTGCTCCAGTCGTACCCGAACCTGAAGGCGATCGTCGCGCCCACCACCGTCGGCATCGCCGCGGCCGCCCGCTACATCAGCTCCTCGGCCTACAAGGGCAAGGTCGCGGTCACCGGCCTGGGCACGCCGAACCAGATGCGTGAGTACGTCAAGGACGGCACGGTCACCAAGTTCGCGCTGTGGAACCCGGCCGACATCGGCTACCTGGCCGCCTACGCCGGTGTCGCGCTGGCCTCCGGCCAGATCACCGGTGCCGAGGGCCAGCGGTTCAAGGCCGGCAAGCTCGGTGAGTACACCATCGGCAAGGACGGCGAGATCGTCCTCGGCCCGCCGACGGTGTTCGACGCGAGCAACATCGACCAGTACAACTTCTGATGCTCCCCGGCCGGGCCGCGCCGGCGGTCCGGCCGGGTTTCCACCGAGGGAAGAACCCATGGCCCGATACTGCTTCTGCCTGCAGGTCAGACCCGAGCGGATGGCCGAGTACACCGAGCGGCACCGCACGGTGTGGCCGGAGATGCGGCAGGCGCTGACCGACAGCGGGTGGCGGAACTATTCACTGTTCCTGCGCGACGACGGCTTGCTCGTCGGGTACGTGGAGGCCGATGACCTGGACGCGGCACAGGCCGCCATGGCCCGCACCGAGGTCAACGCCCGCTGGCAGGCCGAGATGGCCGAGTTCTTCACCGGCCTCGGCGGACGCGGCCCCGATGAGGGGCTCCAGCTGCTCACCGAGGTCTTCCACCTGGAAGGAAAGTGATCCCGTTGTCCGACCTGACCGCCGTGAAAGAAGCCCTGCGGGCGCAGCGGATCGAGACGCCGTCGTGGGCCTTCGCCAACTCCGGCACCCGGTTCAAGGTGTTCCCGCAGCCCGGCGTCCCCCGGACCCCGGAGGAGAAGATCGCCGACGCGGCGAAGGTGCACGAGCTGACCGGCATCACGCCGACCGTGGCCCTGCACATCCCGTGGGACCGGGTCGCCGACTTCGGGGCATTGTCCCGCTACGCCAGCGACCTCGGGATCGCCATCGGGGCGATCAACACCAACGTGTTCCAGGACGAGGACTACAAGCTCGGCTCGGTCACCAACCCGGACCCGGCGATCCGCCGCAAGGCCACCGGCCACCTGCTCGAGGCGATCGACATCATGGACGTCACGGGCTCGCGGGACCTGAAGCTGTGGTTCTCCGACGGCATCAACTACCCCGGACAGGACGACCTGCGCAGCCGCCAGGACCGGCTCGCCGCCGCGCTGCGCGAAGCCTACGACCGGCTCGGCGACGACCAGCGGATCCTGCTGGAGTACAAGCTGTTCGAGCCGGCCTTCTACGCCACCGACGTGCCGGACTGGGGCACCTCCTACGCGCACTGCGTCGAGCTCGGCCCGAAAGCCACGGTGTGCATCGACACCGGTCACCACGCGCCGGGGACCAACATCGAGTTCATCGTCGCGTTCCTGCTGCGGCAGGGCAAGCTCGGCGCGTTCGACTTCAACTCGCGCTTCTACGCCGACGACGACCTGATGGCCGGCGCCGCCGACCCGTTCCAGCTGTTCCGCATCATGTGGGAGATCGTGCGCGCGGACGCGCTGGACCCGTCCGCCGGCATCAACTTCATGCTCGACCAGTGCCACAACATCGAGGCGAAGATCCCGGCGATCATCCGCTCGGTGCTCAACGTGCAGGAGGCCACCGCGAAGGCCCTGCTGGTCGACCGGGAGGCGCTGTTCGAAGCGCAGCGCAACGGGGACGTGCTCGGCGCCAACGCGGTGCTGATGGACGCCTACAACACCGACGTGCGGCCGCTGCTGGCCGAGCTGCGGGAGGAGTCCGGGCTGGACCCGGACCCGATCGCGGCCTACCACCGCAGCGGCTACCAGGACAAGATCGTCGCCGAACGAGCCGACGGCCCGCAGGCCGGTTGGGGAGCCTGACACCACCATGACGAACAATCCCGCCGCCGAACTCATCCGGCGCAGCAACGCCCTGGGCGCGGACCCGCGCAACACCAACTACGCCGGGGGCAACACCTCCGCCAAGGGCAGCGAGACCGACCCGGTCACCGGGCAGCCCACGGATTTGTTGTGGGTCAAGGGATCCGGGGGCGATCTGGGCACACTCACCGAGGCCGGGCTCGCCGTGCTGCGGCTGGACCGCCTGCGTGCCCTGGCCGGCGTCTACCCCGGTGTCGAGCGCGAGGACGAGATGGTCGCCGCGTTCGACTACTGCCTGCACGGCCGCGGTGGCGCCGCGCCGTCGATCGACACCGCGATGCACGGCCTGGTCGAGGCCACCCACGTGGACCACCTGCACCCGGACTCGGGTATCGCGCTGGCCACGGCCGCCGACGGCCCGGCGCTGACCAAGGAGTGCTTCGGCGACCGCGTGGTGTGGGTCGACTGGCGCCGCCCCGGGTTCCAGCTCGGCCTGGACATCGCCGCGGTGCAGCGGGCCAATCCGCAGGCGATCGGCGTGATCCTCGGCGGCCACGGCATCACCGCGTGGGGCGAGACCTCGGAGGAATGCCGGCGGAATTCCCTGGAGATCATCCGCGCCGCCGAGGAGTTCCTCGCCGAGCGGGGCAGCGCCGAGCCGTTCGGCCCGGTCGTGCCCGGCTTCGAGCCCTTGCCGGAGGAGGAGCGCCGCGCGCGGGCCGCCGCGCTCGCGCCGGTGATCCGCGGCCTCGCCTCGACCGACCAGCGTCAGGTCGGGCACTACACCGACAGCGACGTGGTGCTGGACTTCCTGTCCCGGGAGAAGCTGCAACCGCTCGCCGCGCTGGGCACCTCGTGCCCCGACCACTTCCTGCGCACCAAGGTCCGCCCGCTGGTGGTCGACCTGCCGGGCACCGCGCCGCTGGCGGACGTGGTGGCGCGGCTGACCGAGCTGCACGCCGCCTACCGTGAGGACTACCGCGCCTACTACGAGCGGCACGCCACCCCGGACAGCCCCCCGATGCGCGGTGCCGATCCGGCGATCGTGCTCGTCCCCGGCGTGGGCATGTTCTCCTTCGGCAAGGACAAGCAGACCGCGCGCGTCGCGGGCGAGTTCTACGTCAACGCGATCAACGTGATGCGCGGCGCCGAGGCGGTGTCCCGCTACGCGCCGATCCCGGAGAGCGAGAAGTTCCGCATCGAGTACTGGGCGCTGGAGGAGGCCAAGCTCCAGCGGATGCCCAAGCCGAAGCCGCTCGCGGGCCGGGTCGCGCTGGTCACCGGCGCGGGCTCGGGCATCGGCCGCGCCATCGCCGAACGGCTCGCCGCCGAGGGCGCGTGCGTGGCGATCGCCGACCTCAACGGCGACGCGGCCGAGGAGGTCGCGCGGAGCATCGGCGGCACCGACCGGGCGGTCTCCGTGGTCGCGAACGTGACCGACGCCGACGCGGTGTCCGCCGCTGTCGACGCGACCGTGCTCGCGTTCGGCGGTATCGACCTCGTGGTCAACAACGCCGGTCTGTCCATTTCGAAGCCGCTGCTGGAGACCACCGAGAAGGACTGGGACCTCCAGCACGACGTGATGGCCAAGGGCTCGTTCCTGGTGTCGCGGGCGGCGGCGAAGGCGATGATCGCGCAGGGTCTCGGCGGCGACATCGTCTACATCTCGTCGAAGAACTCGGTGTTCGCCGGCCCGAACAACGTCGCCTACGGCGCGGCCAAGGCCGACCAGGCGCACCAGGTGCGGCTGCTGGCGGCCGAGCTGGGCGAGCACGGCATCCGCGTCAACGGCGTCAACCCCGACGGGGTGGTGCGCGGCTCCGGGATCTTCGCCGGGGGCTGGGGCGCGCAGCGGGCCGCCGTCTACGGCGTGCCGGAGGAGGACCTGGGCAAGTTCTACGCCCAGCGCACCATCCTCAAGCGCGAGGTGCTGCCCGAGCACGTCGCCGCGGCGGTGTTCGCGCTCACCGGCGGCGACCTGACGCACACCACCGGCCTGCACGTGCCCGTCGACGCGGGTGTCGCGGCCGCGTTCCTCCGCTGACGCAGGAAAGGACTGGGACACATGACCCTGGAGCGGATCACCCCGCGGCGCACCCGCGTCGGCCTCGTCGCCGGTGGCCTCGGCGCGTACTGGCCGCAGTTCCCCCAGCTGTTGCCGCAGTTGCAGGCGTCCGCCCGGCGCGTGGCCGAACAGCTGTCCGGAATGGACTGCGAAGTGGTGGACGCCGGGTTCGTCTCGGACGCGCGGGAGGGCGCGGCCGCGGCGGAGCAGCTGCGGGTCGCCGACTGCGACCTGATCATCGGCTTCCTCACCACGTACCTCACGTCCAGCATGCTGGTGCCGATCGCGCAGCGCAGCGGTTCGCCGGTGCTGCTGCTCAACCTGCAGCCCACCGAGGCGATGGACCACGCGAACTTCGACACCGGGGCGTGGCTCGCCTACTGCGGCGCCTGCCCGCTGCCCGAGATGGCCAACGCCTTCCGCCGCGCCGGCGTCGAGTTCCGCTCGGTGTCGGGGTACCTGGAGGACGAGCGGGCCTGGGCCCGCATCGAGCGGTGGATAGCCGCGGCGGGGGTGCGCGCGGCGCTGCGGCACGGGCGGCACGGCCTGCTCGGTCACCTCTACCCGGGCATGATGGACGTCGCGACCGACCCGACGCTGGTCTCCGCGCAGCTCGGCGGGCACGTGGAGATCCTGGAGATCGACGACCTGCGGGTGCGGGTGGAGCAGGTCACCGAGGCCGAAACCCGCGCGCGGATGGACCTGGCGCGGGAGATCTTCGACGTGGACTCCTCGGTCGTGGCGGAGGATTTTGCCTGGGGCGCCAAGGTGTCGGTGGCGCTGGACCGGCTCGTCGAGGACTTCGCGCTGGACTCGCTCGCCTACTACCACCGCGGGCTGGACGGCGAGACCCACGAGCGTGTCGGGGCCGGGTTCATCCTCGGCGCGTCGCTGCTCACCGCGCGCGGCATCCCGGCCGCCGGGGAGTACGAGCTGCGCAACTCCCTGGCGATGCTGATCATGGACCGGCTCGGCGCGGGCGGCTCGTTCACCGAACTGCAGGCGCTCAACTTCCGCGACAACGTCGTGGAGATGGGCCACGACGGGCCGGCGCACCTGGCGATCAGCGCCCGCCGGCCGTTGCTGCGCGGCCTGGGTGTCTACCACGGCAAGCGCGGCTGGGGCGTGTCGGTCGAGTTCGACGTCAAGCACGGCCCGGTCACCCTGCTCGGCCTCGGCCAGGACCGGGACGGCACGTTCTCGCTGGTCGCGGCCGAGGGCGAGGTCGTGCCCGGCCCGCTGCTGTCGATCGGCAACACCACCTCCCGGGTGGACTTCGGGTGCGATCCGGGGGAGTGGACCGACGCCTGGTCGGGCACCGGCGTCGACCACCACTGGGCGCTGGGCGTCGGGCACCGGGTGCCGGAGCTGACGGCGGTGGCCGACCTGCTCGGCCTCGAGCTGCGCGTGGTGCGGGTGTGATGCGGCTGGCGGCTGCCGACCTCGGCGCCTCCAGCGGGCGGGTCATGGCCGGCACGGTCGGTCCCGGTGTGCTGTCCGTGACGGAGGTGCACCGGTTCCCCAACGGCGGTGTCCGGGTCGCCCGCGCCGGGGGCTCGACCCTGCACTGGGACGTCCTCGGCCTGTACCGGGAGGTGCTGGCCGGCATCCGCGCCGCGCATCGGGGCGGTGAACTGGCCGGTATCGGCATAGACTCCTGGGCTGTGGACTACGGGTTGCTCGACGCCTCGGGCGCGCTGCTGGGCAACCCCGTGAACTACCGCGACTGCCGTACCGAGGGCATCCCCGAGCGGGTCCTGGAGACGGTCCCGGCGGGTGAGATGTTCGGCATCACCGGTCTGCAGCAGCTGCGGTTCAACACGCTCTACCAGCTGCTCGCCGAGCACGACCTGCGCTCCGCCGAGACGATGCTGCTGATCCCGGACCTGCTGAACTACTGGCTGACCGGGGCGCGCGGCGCCGAACGCACCAACGCCTCCACCACCCAGCTCTACGACGTGCGGTCGCGGGACTGGGCGACCGGGCTGGCCGAGCGCGTCGGCATCCCGCCGCGGTTGCTGCCGCCGCTGCACGACCCCGGCACCGTGGTCGGCACGTTGCGGCCCGATCTGGCCGACGAACTGGCGCTGCCGGAGCTGCCGGTGGTCGCGGTCGGCTCGCACGACACCGCGTCGGCCGTGGTCGCGGTGCCGGCCGAGCCGGGCACCAACTTCGCCTACATCTCCTCCGGCACCTGGTCGCTGGTCGGCCTGGAGCTGGAGGCCCCCGAGCTGAGCGACGCGGCCCGGGCCGCGAACTTCACCAACGAGGGCGGCGTCGACGGCACGATCCGGTTCCTGCGCAACGTGATGGGCCTGTGGGTGCTGTCGGAGTCGCTGCGCACCTGGGAGGCGCGGGGCACGCCGGTGCCGCTGCCCGAGCTGCTGGCGCAGGCCGCCGCGGTGCCGGCGCTGTCCGCGGTCGTCGACATCGACGCGCCGGTGTTCCTGCCGCCGGGGGACATGCCCGCGCGGATCCGGCAGGCGTGCGCGGACACCGGTCAGCGCGTGCCGGAGACGCCGGGGGAGATCACCCGGTGCGTGCTCGACAGCCTCGCACTCGCCTATCGCCGGACCGTGCGCCAGGCGTGCGAGGTCACCGGACGGCCGGTCGACGTCGTGCACGTCGTCGGCGGCGGGGCACGCAACGAGCTGCTGTGCCAGCTCACCGCGGACGCCTGCGGCGTGCCGGTGCTGGCCGGTCCGGTCGAGGCCGCCGCGCTGGGCAACGTGCTCGTCCAGGCGCGAGCACTGGGCGCGGAGCTGCCGGACCTGGCGGCGATGCGCGCCCTGATCCGGGCGACGCACGAACTGCGCCGCTACGAACCGGCCGGCAGCGCGGCGGACTGGGCGGAGGCGGCGGCACGGATCGATCCGGGGGTGGTGGCATGAAGGTCGCCGTGCAGGTCACCTGCATCAACGACGCGATGTTCCCGGACACCGGCGAGGCGGTGTTCACGCTGCTGCGGCGGCTCGGGGTGGCGGCGGACTTCCCGGCGGCGCAGACTTGCTGCGCGCAGCCGATGGTCAACACCGGCTACCTCGACGAGGCCGTGCCGGTGGTCCGCAACTTCGTCGACGCCTTCGCCGGGTACGACGCGATCGTCACCCCGTCCGGGTCGTGCGCCGGGTCGGTGCGGCACCAGCACGCGATGGTCGCGCGGCGCAGCGGGGACGGCCGGCTGGCCGCGGCGGTGGCGCGGACCTCGCCGAAGGTGTACGAGCTGACCGAGTTCCTGGTCGACGTGCTCGGCGTGACCGACGTGGGCGCCTACTTCCCGCACCGCGTCACCTACCACCCGACCTGCCACTCGCTGCGGATGCTCGGTGTCGGTGACCGGCCGCTGCGGCTGTTGCGCGCGGTGCGCGGGATCGACCTGGTGGAGCTGCCCGCCGCGGACGAGTGCTGCGGGTTCGGTGGCACGTTCGCGGTGAAGAACGCGGAGACCTCGACCGCGATGGGTGCGGACAAGGCGCGGCACGTGCTCGACACCGGCGCCGAGGTACTGGTCGCCGGGGACAACTCGTGCCTGCTGCACATCGGCGGGCTGCTGTCGCGGCAGCGCACCGGGGTGCGCGTGATGCACCTGGCCGAGGTCCTGGCCCGGACGGAGGACGCATGAGCGGGACTTTCGTGGGGATGCCGGCCTTCCCGGCCGCGGCGCGGGAGGCGTTGTCGGACGCCCAGCTGCGCCGCAACCTCGCGCACGCGACCAGCACGATCCGCGCGAAGCGGGCGGCGGTGGTCGGCGAGGTGGACGAGTGGGAGGAGCTGCGCCTGGCGGGCGCGGCGATCAAGGACAACGTGCTGCACCACCTCGACGAGCACCTGCTGCGGCTGGAGCAGTCGCTGACCGAGCGGGGCGCCACGGTGCACTGGGCGCGCGACGCGGCCGAGGCGTGCGAGATCGTCGCCTCGATCGCCCGGCGGCACGACGCCGACGAGGTCGTCAAGGTCAAGTCGATGGCGACGCAGGAGATCGGGCTCAACGAGGCACTCGCCGCGCACGGCATCACCGCGTGGGAGACCGACCTGGCCGAGCTGATCGTGCAGCTCGGCGACGACCTGCCGTCGCACATCCTGGTGCCGGCGATCCACCGCAACCGCGCGGAGATCCGGGAGATCTTCCGCGAGCGGATGGCCGCGGCCGGGCGGCCGGCGCCGGAGAACCTGTCCGACGTGCCGCGGGAACTGGCCGCGGCGGCGCGGCTGCACCTGCGGGAGAAGTTCCTGCGCGCGAAGGTGGCGGTGTCCGGGGCGAACTTCGCGATCGCCGAGACCGGGACGCTCGTCGTGGTCGAGTCCGAGGGCAACGGGCGGATGTGCCTGACCCTGCCCGAGGTGCTGGTGTCGGTGGTCGGGATCGAGAAGATCCTGCCTGCCTGGTCCGATCTGGACGTGTTCCTGCAACTGCTGCCGCGGTCGAGCACCGGGGAGCGGATGAACCCCTACACCTCGATGTGGTCGGGCGGCACCGAAGGCCAGGAGGCGCACGTGGTGCTGCTGGACAACGGCCGCACCCGCGCCCTGGCCGACGAGGTGGGGCGGCAGGCGCTGCGCTGCATCCGGTGCTCGGCCTGCCTGAACGTGTGCCCGGTCTACGAGCGCACCGGCGGGCACGCCTACGGCTCGGTGTACCCGGGTCCGATCGGGGCGATCCTGAACCCGCTGCTGCGCGGGGTGGGCGTGGACGAGCAGACCGATTCGCTGCCCTACGCCTCCAGCCTGTGCGGCGCGTGTTTCGAGGTGTGCCCGGTGCGCATCGACATCCCGGAGGTGCTCGTGCACCTGCGGTCCCAAGTGGTCGATGCGCACCGCGCGGGCCCGCCGAAGGGTGAGGCGGTCGCGATGAAGTCGGCGGCCTGGGTGCTGTCCGGCGCGCGTCGCCTGAGCTGGGCCGAGCGCGGTATGGGCGTGGCCGGGCGGGTGCTGAACCGCCTGGGCCGCAAGGTGATGCCCGGTGGGCGCCGTGCCCTGGGCCGGCTGCCGTGGCCGGGTTCGCTGTGGAGCAACGCGCGGGACGTGCCGGCGCCACCGGCGGAGTCGTTCCGCGCCCGGTGGCGGCGGGAGGGCCGGCGATGAGCGCGCGGGAGGAGATCCTCGGCCGGGTGCGGTCCGCGCTGGCTTCGGCCGACCGCACCGACGCGCCGGTTCCCCGGGACTACCGCACCGCGGTGCCGCCCGGGGACATCGTGGCGCTGTTCGCCGAGCGGCTGGTGGACTACCGGGCCGAGCTGACCCGCTGCACCCCGGACTCGGTGCCGGCGGCCCTGGCGGCCGCGCTGGGCCCGGTGTCGGCGGTGCTGGTGCCGGACGGGTTCCCGTGGCAGGTGCCCGGTGCGGTGGCCGACACCGGGCAGACGCCGGTCGAGCTGGACCGGCTGGACGCCGTGGTGACGCTGGCGGCACTGGCGATCGCCACCACCGGCACGATCGTGCTGGACCACGGGCCCGGCCAGGGGCGGCGGGCGGTGAGCCTGGTGCCCGACCTGCACGTGTGCGTGCTGCGCACCGACCAGATCGTGCCCGGCGTGCCGCAGGCCGTGGCCGCGTTGTCGCCGGATCGCCCGCAGACCTGGATCAGCGGCCCCAGTGCGACGAGCGACATCGAGCTGGACCGCGTCGAGGGCGTGCACGGGCCGCGGACGCTGCACGTGCTGCTGGTGTCGCCCTGACGACGGCCCAGCGGCGCGCCGGGGTGCCGCGTGCGGACCTCGACCTGCCGGGACGGACACACCACCCGGGGCGGTGAACTCGCCGCCCGGGGTGGTGAACACGCTGCCTGGGTGGTGAACACGGCGACCGGGGTGGCGAACACGCGGGCCGGGGGCGGTCTCGATCGGGCGGTGGCGCACCCTGCGACGCTGCGCGAGCGGCCCTACCATCGCGGAGGTAGGGGGTGACCGATGCAGCTCGACCTCACCGGGAGGACGGCCCTGGTCACCGGTTCCACGCAGGGGATCGGTGCGGCGATCGCGCTCGGGCTCGCGCGGTCGGGGGCCCGGGTCGCCGTCAACGGCCGCCGTGCCGACACGGTGGCGAAGGCCGTCGAGCAGCTCACCGCCGAGGTGCCGGATGCGCAGGTGGTGCCGGTGGTCGCGGACATCGCGAGCGAGCAGGGCGGGCGCGAGGTGGTGGAGCAGCTGCCGCGCACCGACATCCTGGTCAACAACCTGGGCGTGTTCGGCGCCGCGGACCCGCTGGAGATCAGCGACGACGAGTGGCGCCGGTACTTCGAGGTGAACGTGCTGGCCGCGGTCCGGCTGACGCGCGCCTACCTGCCGCGCATGACCGAGCAGGGCTGGGGCCGCATCCAGTACATCGCGAGCGATTCGGCGATCGTCATCCCCGCCGAGATGATCCACTACGGCATGTCGAAGACGGCTCTGCTGGGCGTCTCCCGCGGGTTCGCCAAGGCCGCGGCGGGCACCGGCGTGACCGTGAACGCCGTGATCGCCGGGCCCACGCACACCGGCGGTGTCGAGGACTTCGTCTACGAACTGGTCGATCGCGGCCTGCCGTGGGACGAGGCGCAGCGGGAGTTCATGCGCACGCACCGGCCGCAGTCGCTGTTGCAGCGCCTGATCGAGCCGGCCGAGATCGCGAACATGGTCGTCTACCTCAGCTCGCCGCAGGCGTCGGCGACCACCGGCGCCGCGGTGCGGGTGGACGGCGGATACGTGGATTCGATCGTGCCCTGACCCCGGGGAGGCGTCATGCCCGAACGCACGCGCATCGTGATCGTCGGCGGCGGGTTCGCCGGGTTCTCCGCGGCCCGGGCGCTGCTCAAGACGCTCCCGCCGGACTCCGGTGCGGAGATCGTGCTGGTCAACCGGACCGACTACTTCCTGTACCTGCCGCTGCTGCCCGAGGTGTCTGCCGCGGTGATCGACCCGCGGCGTGTCACGGTATCGCTGCCCGCGGCGCTGCCCGGGGTCCGTCTCGCCCTCGGCGAGGTGACCGCGCTGATGCTGGACGAACGCAAGCTGACGTACGTGGACCCCGAGGGCACCTCCCGGGCGCTCGACTACGACCGGCTGATCGTCGCGGTCGGCAGCGTCAACAAGCTGCTGCCCATCCCGGGCATCGCGGAGCACGCGCACGGGTTCCGCACCGTGCCGGAGGCCCTGTACCTGCGCGATCACGTGATCCGCCAGGTCGAGCTGGCGGCGGCCGCGGACGACCCGGTCGAGCGGGACGCGCGCTGCACGTTCGTCGTGGTCGGCGCCGGGTACACCGGCACCGAGGTGGCCGCGCAGGGGCCGCTGTTCACCACCGCCATCGCCCGGCACCACCGGGAGCTGGCGGGACAGCGCATGCGCTGGTTGCTGCTCGACCTGGCGCCGAAGGTGCTGCCCGAACTCGACCGGCGGCTGTCGCGGGCCGCTGACCGCGTGCTCCGGCACCGCGGTGTCGAGATCATGACCGGGACGTCGGTCAAGGAGGCGACGACCGGGGGTGTGCTGCTGACGACCGGTGAGTTCGTGCCGTCCCGGACCCTGGTGTGGTGCGTCGGCGTGCGCCCCGACCCGCTGGTGGAGTCCGCGGGGGTGGCCACCCAGCGCGGGCGGCTGTGCGTCGAGCCCACCCTGGTCGTGCCGGGCCACCCCGAGGTGTTCGCCTGCGGGGACGCCGCGGCCGTGCCGGACCTGACCCGGCCCGGCGAGGTGACGGCGATGACCGCCCAGCACGCCACCCGGCAGGGCACGCTGGCCGGGCACAACCTGGCGGCCACGCTCGGGCACGGCCAGATGCGCGAGTACCGGCACCACGATCTGGGGTTCGTGGTCGACCTCGGCGGCGCGCAGGCCGCGGCCAACCCGTTGCACATCCCGCTGTCGGGCCTGCCGGCGAAGGCCGTAACCCGCGGGTACCACCTGCTGGCGATGCCCGGAAACCGGGTGCGCACGGCGGTGGACTGGGCCCTGGACGCGACGCTCGGCCGCCAGACGGTGCAGCTGGGCCTGGTGCGCTCGGCCGCGGTACCACTGGAAACGTCAACCGTGCAGTCCTGACTGGACTCTCGTCGTGTTTGCCTTCCCTGGCGGCGTGTTTGCCAGAGCGCGCGCTGTGTTCGCCCTTCCGGGCGGCGTGTTCGCCGCTCCCGGGCGCGTCCGTTCCGCGGTAGCGCATCCTCGTTGCGCCGCTCGTTCCTCGATGCCTAAACTGGGCCCGTGATCACCGGGACGGCCGCGCGCCACACACGGGAAGGCGACCCGGTGGCGGGCTGATCGCGACGCGTGGACCGCCGGGAGCGGAGTGCTCCCAGCTCCCGTCCACACCATCGTCCGCGAGGAAATCCATGACCGTCACCTTCAACCACACCATCATCGCCAGCAAGGACCGGCACGCGTCGGCGCGCTTCTTCCGGGAGCTGTTCGAACTCCCGGAGGCCCCGTCGTGGGGGCCGTTCGTCAACGTGCTGCTCGACGAAGGCGTGATGCTCCAGTTCGCCGAACCGCCGGTGGACATCCAGATGCAGCACTACGCCTTCCTGGTCGACGACGGCCTGTTCGACCGCGCCTACGGCCGCCTCGTCGAGCAGGGCATCGAGCACTGGGCCGACCCGCAGATGCGGCGGCCCGGTGAGACCAACACCGAACACGGCGGGCGGGGCGTCTACTTCAAGGACCCCGCCGGGCACGCGATCGAGATCATCACCCGGCCCTACCTGTAGCGCGACGGGCGGGCGCCGAGCCGGTCCACCAGTGCCGCGAGCGCCCGCCCCAGCGGCAGGTCGACACGGACGGCGGCGTACTTGTCGCCGCGGGTCGGCCCCTGGTTCACGATCGCGACGGGTGTGCCGGCTTCCGCGGCGCGGCGGACGAACCGCAGGCCCGACATGACGGTCAGGGACGAGCCGAGCACCAGCAGCGCGGACGCCGTGTCCACCAGGCGGTAGCAACGGTCCACACGGGACGGTTCGACGTTCTCCCCGAAGAACACCACGTCCGGCTTCAGCACGCCCCCGCACCGCAGGCACGCCACCACCCGGAAACCGTCCACGGCCGTCTCCGGGAGCTCGACGTCCCCGTCCGGGTTGATCCGGCCGGCGGTCGCGGCGAAATCCGGGTTCGCCTCGCGCAGGCGGCGGTCCAGCTCCTCCCGCGCCGACCGCGCGCCGCAGGACAGGCACACCACGCGGTCGAGGCTGCCGTGCAGCTCGACCACGTCCGGAGTTCCCGCCGCCTGGTGCAGGCCGTCCACGTTCTGCGTGATCACCCCGGCGACCAGGCCCGCGGCCCGCAGCGCCGCCACCCCGCGGTGCCCCTCGTTGGGGCGCGCCCGCGCGATCGTGCGCCACCCGAGGTGGCTGCGCGCCCAGTAGCGGCGCCGGGCGTGCTCGGCGGCGACGAACTCCTGGTAGGTCATCGGCGTGTGCCGGCGCAGACTGCCGGTCGCGCCGCGGTAATCCGGGATCCCCGATTCGGTGGACAACCCGGCGCCGCTGAGCACGACGACCCCGCCCGCCCCGGTGAGGCGGACCACGTCGTCCAGGCTGGTGGTGCGTGGCAATGGCTCGCCCGCCGGCGTCCAGCTCAGGGTCGGTCGTGTCCGCACCCCCGCGAGTGTACGTGCGGAAAATCCGGTTGGCGGCCCGCGCGTCCACCGGCATGATCGGCCGGGTGTCCCTCCTGCGCTGGCAATTCGACCTCACCTGGTCGCTCGCCGACCTGCACCTGAACCTGCTCACGCCCGAGGACTTCCGCTGGGAGCCCGGCCCGCTGACCTGGCACGTGCGGCGGGCCGGGGACACCTGGACCATCGACTGGGCGGACACCGAACCCGACCCGGTGCCGGTGCCGACCATGGCGTGGCTCACCTGGCACGTCGGCTGGTGGTGGACCGCCGTCCTGGACCACGCGCACGGCCGGCCACCCCGCGAGCGCGAGGCGGTCGGCTGGCCCGGCGACGAGCACGCCGTGGCCTGGTTGCGCGAGCTCGCCGCCGAGTGGGCGGGCGTCCTCGGCGCACTGTCCGATCCGGACGCTCCGGCCGCGTACCCGTGGCCCGCGGACGCCGGGCTCACGATGGCCCACCAGGCCGCCTGGGTCAACGCGGAACTGATGAAGAACGCCGCCGAGATCGGGCAGTTGCGCCTGTTGCGCGCCGCTCAGGCCACGTCCGGCTGAGCGCCCTGGCGCACGATGTCGAGGTATTCGGCGATCGCGTCCCGGTTGCGGGTCAGGCAGTCGATCCGCCGGGTCATCCGGTCGAGCTCGCACTCCAGCGTCGCCAGCATCTCCGGCGTGGCGTCCGGGAAGTAGATCGTGCGGGGCTTGTTCAGGCAGGGCAGGATCTGTTTGATGATGCGGGTGGGCAGGCCCGCGTCGAGGAGGCCGCGGATCTGCAGGACCCGGTCGACGTTGTACTCCTCGTAGTCGCGGTAGCCGTTCGGCAACCGCCGGGAGACGATGAGGCCCTGCTCCTCGTAGTAGCGCAGCAGGCGCCGGGGCGTCTCGGTGCGCTCCGACAACTCACCGATGCGCATGTGCTCCTCCTCACTGCCGGTTGACCTTCACATCGATGTGATGGTTTGAGCATAGCTGGCGTGATCGAAGTACCGACGCGGAACTCTCTTCCGCTGCTCCCGTTGCTGGCCCTGACCACGGCCGCCTTCATCACCGTCCTCACCGAGGCTCTGCCCGCGGGCGTGCTGCCCGCGATGAGCGCCGACCTGGGTGTCGGCGAATCGGCGATGGGACAGGCGGTCACCATCTACGCGATCGGCACCGCGCTCGCGGCGATCCCGCTGTCGGCGGCGACCGCGGGCTGGCGCCGCAAACGCCTGCTGCTCGCCGGCGTCGCCGGGTTCGCCGTCGCCAACACCATCACCGCCGTCTCCGGCGTGTACGCGCTGACCATGGTCGGCCGGTTCGCCGCCGGCGTGGCCGCGGGCGTCGTGTGGGCGCTGCTGGCCGGATACGCGCGCCGGATGGCGCCCGAGACGCTGCAGGGCAAGGCGATCGCGGTCGTCATGGCCGGCATCCCGCTCGCGCTGTCGCTGGGCGTGCCGGCGGGCACCTTCCTCGGCGAACTGGCCGGATGGCGGGTGACCTTCGGCGTGATGTCCGCGATCGCCGTCGTGCTCATCGCCTGGATCGTCGCGACCGTGCCCGACCACCCGGGGCAGCGTGACGGCGGCCGGATCCCGGTGCGCCGCGCGGTGACCGTTCCCGGTGTCGCCGCGGTCCTGGCCGTCACGCTGCTGTTCGTGCTGGCCCACAACATCCTCTACACCTACCTGGCCACCTTCCTGCAGCGCGTCGGTCTGGGTGCCCGGGTCGACGCGGTGCTGCTCGTGTTCGGGATCGCGTCCGTGCTGAGCATCGTGTTCATCGGCGCCCGGATCGACCGCGAGCTGCGGGCGCTGACCCTCGGCGCGACGGTGCTGGTCGGCGTGGCCGCGGCGATCCTGGCCGTGCAGGCCGGCAACGCGCTGCTGGTCTACGTCGCGGTGGCGTTGTGGGGCCTGGGCTGGGGCGGAGTGCCGACGCTGCTGCAGACCGCCGCCGGCAACGCGGGCGGCGAGGCGGCCGACACCGCCCAGGCCGCGCTGGTGACGCTGTGGAACGCCGCGATGGCCGGTGGTGGTGTGGTGGGCGGTGTCCTGCTCGACGCGTTCGGGCCGGGCGTGTTCCCGTGGAGCGTCCTGGTGCTCCTCGTGCCGGTGCTGGTCATCGTGGCCGGCGCGCGGCGGCACGGGTTCCCGGTCAGGTCGTGAGCCCGAAGTCGCCTCGGTGACCGGGACCAGCCCCGTGCTGGAAACCCCGGCGGCGGGCACGGCCCCTGCGCGGCCCGCCGCCGGAGTGGCTCAGCTCCCCGGCACGCCGAGGGCGCGTTCGAAGCCCGGGGGGATCACGACGTCGTCGCGGGTGAGGTCGTGGATCGACGCCTTGCCCAGCCCCAGCAGGGCCGAGTCGATGCCGCCGCGCAGGATGTCCAGCACGTTCTCCACCCCGGCCTGACCGTTCGCGGCCAGGCCCCACAGGTACGCGCGCCCGATCAGCACGGCCTTCGCGCCCAGGGCGAGCGCCTTCACGACGTCACTGCCGCGGCGGATCCCACCGTCGAGCAGCACCTCGATGTCGCCGCCGACCGCCTCGGCGATCGCCGGCAGCGCGCGGATCGGGGCCGGCGTGCCGTCGAGGTTGTTGCCGCCGTGGTTGGACACCGAGATCGCGGTGACGCCGGCGTCGGCGGCGCGCTTGGCGTCGTCCACCCGCATGACGCCCTTGAGCAGGAACGGTCCGTCCCACTGCTCGCGCAGCCACGCGACGTCCTCCCAGGTGGGCAGGGCCGTCTGCATCCACTCGCCGTAGGCGCCGAAGAACGTGGGCGCGGTGCCGCCGGGCGGCGTGAGGTTCGGGGTGGTCAGGTCGGGCAGCCGGCGCGTCCTGGCGAACTCCCACAACCACTTCGGCCGGGTGATGCCCTCCGGGGCGAACCGCACCATCGCCTTGAGGTCCAGTTTCTCCGGGATGACCGGGCTGCCCCAGTCACGTCCGTGGGAGAACGACCAGTCCAGCGTCATGATCAGCCCGACCGCCCCGGCGGCGCGAGCGCGCTCCATGCGCTGCACCAGCACGTCGCGGCTGCCCACCCAGTACATCTGGAAGAAGGTCTGCGGGTTGGCCGCGGCGACCTCCTCGATCGGCTTGCTGGCGAACGAGCTCAGGCTCATCGCGGTGCCGCGTGCGGCGGCCGCCCTGGCCACCGCCACCTCGCCCTCGGGGTGCACGGCCTGGACCCCGGTGGGGGAGATGATCACCGGCAGCGAGATCGGCTGGCCCAGCACGGTGGTGCTCAGCTCGCGCTTGTCGGACAGGCCCGCGACGTGCGGGGCGAAGCCGAGCTCGGCGAAGGCCGCGACGTTGTCGTCGAGCGTGACCCCCCGCTCGGATCCCGCGACCAGTGCGCCGTACACCGACTTCGGCAGGCGCTTCCTGGCCCGCCGCTGCGCCTCGGCCACCGTCTCGAACCAACCGTTGGACATCGTCGTCTCTCCTGGGTCGCGCCGCCTCGCCGGCGAGGCACGCCATTTTGGCACTTGATGCCATATTAGGCCACAGTGTGTCGCGGGGCGCAAGAGCGGATCCCCGGCCGGTGGGCTTTCCGCCGTAGCCCGGCCACGGTTAGATCTGGTCGTGCCGTCCTTCGAGCCGAACGAGCCGGTCGCCCAGGTGGACGTGGCGGTGGAGCACCTCCCGGCGGCGACGGTGGTGCGTGTCGCCGGCGAGCTGGACCATCTGACCGCGCCGAAGTTCGAGGCCGTCGCCCTGCCCGCCGCGCGCCGGTGCGCCGGCCGGCTGGTGATCGACCTCAGCGCCGTGAGTTTCCTGGCGTCGGCCGGGATCGCGGTCGTGCTGGCGGCGGGAGCCGCGGCGCCCGGGCGGGTGCGCGTGGTGGTCGGCTCCGGTTTCACCCGGCGTCCGCTGGAACTCACCGGGGCCGGGGAGATCGTCCGCCTGTGCACCACCCGCGAGGAGGCACTGGCCGCGGACTGACCTCCCGCTCGGCCAGCCCGCCCCGTGCACCCCGCCCTGACCGGCCAACACGCTGCCCGGGGTGGTGAACACGCGGGGTGGGGCGTGTTTGCTCCTCGAGGCGGGTGCGGCGCGGGAGCGGATTAGCCTGCTCGGCCCTCGCCGTGCGCGACACATTCGGGTGAACTGGACCGAGGAGGGAAAGACGTGGAGGAGGGGGCCCGTGCCGCTGCCCGACTGGCTGCTCGAGGAAGTCGACGAGGTGGGGGACCGCGCCGCGTTCGCGGGTGTGGATGAACTGCACCGCGGCCTGCGTGCGCTCGCCGACCGGTATCCGGAGATCACCGCGCTGACCCGCGTCGGCACGTCCCGGCACGGCGAGCCGCTGCTGTGCCTCACGATCGACGGCGCACCGGACGACCCGGCCGCGCTGGTCTTCGGGCTGCCACACCCGAACGAACCGATCGGCGGGCTGACCGCCCTGCACCTGGCGGCCCGGCTGTGCGCCGACGCGGGGTTGCGCGCCCGCTTGCGGCACCGGTGGCGGATCATCGCCTGCATCGACCCGGACGGGTTGCGGCTCAACGAGGGCTGGCTCGCCGGGCCGATCACCCACGAGCACTACGCACGCCACTTCTACCGCCCCGCTGGTCCGGACCAGGTGGAGTGGACCTTTCCGCTCGACTACAAGGACGCCTACTTCGACGCGGTCCTGCCGGAGACGCAGGCGCTGATGCGGCTGATCGACGCCGACCGTCCGGACCTCGTGTGCTCCCTGCACAACAGCGAGTTCGGGGGCGTCTACTACTACCTCAGCCGTGCCGAGCCCGCGCTGCACGCGACCCTGCAGGCGCTGCCCGGCCATGTCGGCCTGCCGCTGGACCGCGGCGAGCCGGAGGTGCCCTACCTCGTGCGGGTCGACGACGCGATCTTCGACGGCCCGTCGACCTGCCGGGCCTACGACTACCTCACCGGTCGTGGTGAGCCGTGGACGAACGCCGGCGGGGACAGCACCAGCTCCTACGCCGGCCGGTACGGCGCGCTGACGCTGGTCACCGAGCTGCCGTACTGGACCTCCCCGGCAGCCGACGACCGGAGCCCGTCCGGGACCGGCTACGGGCCGGCGCTCGCCGCGCACGCCCGGGCGCTGACGGACCTGTCCACGGTGCTGGCGGACACCCTCGCCGCGGTCGCCGGCGATCTGATGGTGCCGGACTCGCCGTTCTGGCGGGCGAGCCGGTCGTTCGCGGTGATGATGGCGGCGGGTGCGCGCAGCGCCCGCTCCCGCAGCACCGCGCCGGAGGCCGAGCGGGTGGCGACGGTCGCCGAGGTGGCGTCCCTGACCGAGGCGACCCAGTGTTTTCGCCTGCGGTACGGCGGAATTCTGCTGCGGGCGCTGGACGGGGAACTGGCGGTGGGCAACACCCGGCCGTCCGTGCGGGCCGCCCGGGCGCGGGTCGCGGCCCGGCACGCCGAGTGGCTCGCGGCCGACGCGGGGATCGGAGACCACCGTCCGGTCCCGATCCGGGACCTGGTGGCGACCCAGTACGGGGCGGTGCTCGCGGCTGCCGAGCACCTGGCGGTGCGCTGACTGGAGGGCGCCCGGGACCGGGTGCGTGCGGCGATCGAGCGTGCGGCGACCCGGGTCCCGAGCTGGACGAGCAGGCCAGCGACGTGTTCGCGCTCCGTCAGTGGGTGCAGGACGTGCTGGCTGATGTCGGCGTGCGAGGACCTCTACCGCAGCGCCGCCAACCACCGGCTGGCCCGGCTCTCCGATGGCGGGGGGGCGGCCGAGCGTGGACGAGCTGCGCGGCCTGTCCGGGGAGGAGCAGCTGGCCGGGGCGCGGACCTGCTGCTCGGCCCGGACCCGGCCGCCGAGGAACAGGACACCACCCCTCATCGACGATCCGGCGCGCCGAGCCGCTGCTGGGCCGCCGCGACGCCGGGGACCGCGACAAGGACCAGGCCGCTGGCGGCCCGGATCATCACCGGCCACGGCGTGCGCTTTCCCGTCGTCTGACCCGTTTGCACTGGTCAGGAGCTCTGGCGAGGTGAGCAGTTTCAGGCACTGGCTCCGGGAGAGGAGCCCTCTGCCATGATCGTCTTATCGGGCAGTATGGAGGCATGGTCATGGGGGATCGTCCGTGGAGCCAGCAGGTCCAGGACGTACTGAGTCCGGGCCCAGCTGGGCGGAAGGTGCGGTGGCGGGCCCTGGTGGGCGCGTTCGTGCTGGCGTGGCTGTCGTTGTGGTGGTCGGACTGGCACTGGTGGCCGGCCACCTGGTGGTTCCTGGCACCGCTGGTCGTGGTGGTGATCCTGCCGGGCATCCGGCGCCGGGTGGACAAGACGTGGGGCCTGGTCGCCGGGTTCCTGCTGGCCGCGCTGGTGCTCATGCCCGAGGTGCCCGGCGCCCTGATCCAGCTGGCCTGGGGGCTGGCGATCGCCGCGACCGGCGTTGTGTCCTTCCGCCGGCCTCGGTCCGGCTCGGGCGCGTGGGTGCCGATCACGGCCCTGGCGGTCGGGGGTGTCCTGATCGCCGGCGGACTGGTCTGGTGGCACAACGAGTCCGACCGGAAGGCGGCCGACGCGGCCGAGTATCGGCTCTACCGACTGTCCCTGCTGTACCCGAGGTACCCACACAGGGCCGTGTGGCAGCTGATCGAGGGCATGGTGACTCCGGCGAAACGCTACCTGGTCTGCTTCATGTTCAGCCCGGCCACCGAGCAGCAGTTCGCGCGAGCGCACGGCGCGGCCGACTGCGAGGGCGCGCTGGCGAACCTGCAGCCCCAGATCACCAACTTTGACGGGTCCATTAAGCACGTGGAGATCCCGGACGATCAGACCGACTACCGCCTCGGTCGTGCGCGGCTTGACGCCTGCCATCTGGAGTTCTCCAGCCCGGGCACCGACCGGTACGACAATGACGGCCCGCAGCTCGGGGTGTTCGGGTTCGAGCAGCAGTACGACAACGGCTGGATGGTCACCAACTACGAACCCTGCCGGTAAAACTGATCTCTCCCGCACATGGCCATCACGGAGCCTGTCGCCACCGGGGTCGGAGCAAGGTCGCCCTGCCCACCACGAACACGGCCGACTCACGGGCACGTCACTGATACGCCTCGGAAGGTAGGGAATGTGAACAAGGTTTGGCCCGGATCGATGTTGGCGGTCGCAGTGCTGGCTACAGCCTGCAGCGGGCCCGGGAGCGTCAAACACAGCATCGAGGAAGTCGGTTGGGAGCTGGTCACCGACGCTCACGCGGTGATAGTGGAAGAAGAAACCCCCGACCTGCAAATCGAGCTGAAGGGCGACACCGACATCCCGTGTTCGGATGATGCGGAGCCCGAAACGTTCAAGCGTGTCTTCCGAGCCACCTGGAACGACACCAGAACCATCACCCCTGAGACTGTTTACGTCGCGACCCTCGTTTGGAATGGGAGGTTCCGTGACATCGGTTATACCTTTCGCGAAGACGTCGATTTCCAAACCCGCATCAAACAGGGCCTCGAGGACGTGGCGATCGAGGATCTCATGACCAGGAAAAGACTGGGCATCACGGTCACCCTGCGCGTACAGATCGCCGCCCCGAACGTCTCGATCGATATGAGCACCCCGTGCCTCGGCAAGGCATCCAGCGACAGCTGAGCGCGAATGGCCGGTCTCTTCGTCAAGAACGAAGCGGACGATATCCAGCAGTTCGGCTGCTTCCGTTGATCGAGTTGATCCCACAGGATTTCATGTGAGATCAACTCGCCGCACTCGCCCATCCCGTCGGGAGGATCCGTTGAACCTTCGCCGCGCAGCGACCCTGATCGCCGCCGCTGTCTGCGCCGCGGTCACCGCCACAGCATGCGCGACCACCGTCACCGGCGCGGCCCGGCCCGCCTCGGGCCTGCGCCCCGGTACTGACGTCTTCGTCGGGATGGACGCCTGCCGTGTGCTCGACCAGCTCCTCGCCGGACAAGGGTTCAGCCCCGGCGAGAAGGAACGCTCCACCAACGGATGCACCGCCAGCAAATACGGATTCGGCAGCTACGCACTCGTCCTCGACCCGGTGCAAGGTCTCGAGGTCTTCCGCACCAGGTACCCCGGCACCAGCGAGATCAGCATCAACGATCGCCGCGGTCTCTACTTCTACGACCCCCGCTTCCAGTTCTGCGCCCTCGCCCTCGAAGTCACCGAACAATCCCGGGTACTGGTCCTCGCCTCGGCGATCAAATCGGGCCAGGACCAGGCCTGTCAGAACGCCCAGGGCGTGGCCCGCCGCCTCGAACCGCTACTGCCCACCCCGCCGTGACGAGAAGAGACCTTCAGCTACGCCGTCGAGGTCGCCTGGCCGCTGTGCCGGCGTTCTTCCCGAACCGCCGATCGGTGCGCAGCCGGTGTGCTTTCCATCGGCCGGTCGAACTGCAACAACGCTTCCAGCGGATCGAAGCGGTGATCACCTCTGTGCCGCGTCGATCCGGACCTCGATGACGCCGGGCACGCCGGCGCGGATTCCGGAAGCGTGGCGGGTGCCAAGCAGGGGCGGTAGCCGCGCAGCACGATGCCCGGCGTTCGTGCGGGGCGGAGTCCGCCCCGCACGAACCGCCGGTGTGGATCATCTCGATCCGCCGCGAGCCCGGTGCCCATGCCGGATCAGGGTATGCGCACGGTCAGCGGTCGAACACCGTCAGCGGTCGAACACGTCCTTCGCCGCGTCCTTGATCTTCTCGCCGGCCTGCTTGACGTTGGCCTTGCCCTGGTCGCCCTTGCCTTCGGCTTCCCACTGCTCGTTGCCGGTGGCCTTGCCGAGCCCTTCCTTGGCCTTGCCCTTGAGCTCTTCCGCCTTGTTCTGGGCCTTGTCGTCGTCGCTCATCATCGGTCCTTCCGGTCGGTGAGCGCCCGGGGTACCCGGTGAGGCGATCGTTATTCCCTCGACATGTTCATTCCAGGCCGTCGCGGTCGGCCCAGGCCAGCAGCGTCTCCAGCGAGTAGGCGGTGTCATCGATGCCGGCGTGCAGGTCACCGAGCCGGGCGAACCGGGCGGGCACCGTCGCGATCGTGCAGTCGCCCGGTTCGACCTCGTCCACCTCGTCCCACCTGATGGGTGCCGACACCGTCGCGTCGGGGACACCGCGCACCGAGTAGGCGCTGGCGATCGTGTGGTCGCGGGCGTTCTGGTTGTAGTCGACGAACACCAGCGCCGGGTCGCGGTCCTTGCGCCACCACGTCGTCGTGGCGTCCTCCGGCGCGCGGCGTTCCACCTCGCGGGCGAACGCCAGCGCCGCCCGGCGCACCTCGGCGAACCCCCACCGCGGCTCGATCCGCACGTAGATGTGCAGCCCGCTGCCGCCGGACGTCTTCGGCCACCCGGTCGCGCCCAGCTCGTCCAGGACCTCGTGTGCGACGTGCGCCACCCGCCGCACCCGGGAGAACGGCGCCGCCGGACCGGGGTCGAGGTCGATGCGCCACTCGTCGGGTTTCTCGGTGTCGGCCCGCCGCGAGTTCCACGGGTGAAACTCCACAGTGGACATCTGCACCGCCCAGATGACGTGCGCCAGCTCGGTCACGCACAACTCGTCGGCGTGCCGGTCGTACCGCGGGAAGTGCACCCGCACGGTCTCCAGCCACCGCGGCGCCCCGGCCGGCACGCGTTTCTGGTGCACCTTGTCGCCGCTCACCCCGGACGGGAACCGGTGCAGCATGCACGGCCGTTCCCGCAGGGCGCGCACGATCCCGTCGCCCACGGACAGGTAGTACCGCGCGAGGTCGAGCTTCGTCTCGCCGCGGGCCGGGAAGTAGACCCGGTCCGGATGCGAGATCCGCACCGTGTGCTCCCCGACCGCCAGCTCCACCGCCGAGTCCTTGGCCATGGCCTCGAACCTAGCCGCTGCGCGCGGTCACAGCGCGGCGGAATCGAGGAAACGCACCACCTCGTCCCAGCTGCCGGCGCCGCCGGGCAGCGGCAGCCACGACTCGTGCAGGCCCGCGGTGAGCACCGGCAGAGCGGGCAGATCGGGCCACGGACCGGGCCGCGGTGCGATCCCGGCCGCGACGGGCAGTGCGTGTCCGGCCGCGGCCCACGCGGCGAGGTGCGCGCCCTGGCCGAGCCCGGCGACGGCGGTGGCACCGGCCGGCACACCCACGCGGCGGCGCAGGTGGTCGAGCGCCCCGGCGATGTCGGCGGCCAGGTCCGCGGTGCGCAGCGCTTCGAAGCGCCCGTCGGGGAAGACCCGCCCGCCGGTGTCGTAGTAGAGCAACGGCGCGACGGCGAGGTAGCCGCACCGGGCCAGCGCCCGGCAGCCGGCTTCCGCGGCGTCGGTGAGCCCGTGCTCGTCGTGCAGGACGATCACCGCCGAGCGGACGGGGCCGTCCGGGAACCGCACCAGCAGTGGCGCGGCGGTCTCGAGCACGCGGCGCCGCCGGTTCGCCGGGGCGTGCCCGTGGTGGTGGCTGGTCGTGGGCGTGGTCATCAGCGGTCCTGCCCGGCCGGGACCGGGACCGGAGGCACGAACGGGCGCGGCGCGGGATCCAGCGCGGTCACGTCCACCTCGATCACCGCGGGCCCGTGCTGCGCGACGGCCTTGCCCAGGGCCTCGGCGAACGCCTCCGGCCTGCCGACGAGCTGGTAGGGCAGGTCGAGGGCCTGGGCGAGCCGGGAGAAGTCCGGGGTGTAGAGGTCGACCCCGGCGCGGGAGCCGCCGTGGTGGTCCTGCATGTTGCGGAGCACGCCGTAGCCGCCGTCGTTGAACACGACCAGCACCAGCCAGGGCTTCTCCTGGGCGAGCGTGCCCAGCTCGCCCAGGTGCACCGCGAGCCCGCCGTCGCCCGCCATGACCAGCGTCGGCGCGTCCGGCTTCGCGATCGCCGCGCCGATGCCGGTCGCCAGGCCCTGCCCGATGCCGCCGCCGACCGGGAACAGGTTGGTGCGCGGGTGGTGGATGTCCAGCAGCCGGTTGCCCCACTGGCTGGACGGGATGGTGACGTCCCGCGCGATCACCGAGTCCGGTGGCAGGCCCGCGCGCATCGCATCGCAGATTTCCCGGTACGGCCCGATCGCCTCGCGCAGCTGCGCACGTACGGCCGCCCGGGTCGCGACGGCCCGCGCCCGCCACGCCGGATCGCCCGCCGGCACGGGCAGCTGCCGCAGCACGGTGGCCGCCTCCCCGGCGATGCCGGCCGTCGCCGGGTGGACGCGGCCCAGCGCGGCGGGATCGACGTCGATCTGCACGTGCGCCGCGGGCAGCGCCAAGTGGTAGTGCCTGGTCTCGTTGGACCGGAAGTGGGTGCCGATCGAGATGAGCAGATCCGCCTCGGCGAGCAGGTCCGCGGCGGCCGGGTGGGTGGCGAAGTTGCCCACCACCAGCTCGTGGTCCTCGGGCAGCGTGCCCCGCCCGGAGTTGCTGGTGAACACCGGTGCGTGCAGCCGCTCGGCCAGTGCCCGCACCTCGGCGCGGGCGCCCACCGCACCACCGCCGGCCCAGATCACCGGGCGCCGCGCGGCCGCGATCAGCTCCGCCGCCCGCGCCAGCGCGCCCGGGTCCGGCTCCGGGACCGGTTCCGGCGCCTCGGGCCCGCGGGGGGTGACCTGGTGCCGCGCGTACTGCAGGTCGATCGGCCACTCCACACTCGACGGTCCACACGGGAGCGAGAGGGCGTGCCGGACCGCGCGCCGCAGCACCGGCCCGGCGTCCGCCACCGAGGAGATGGACGCCGCGTGCTTGGACACCGCGGTGAGCATGCCCAGCTGGTCGCGGGTCTCGTGGATGACGCCCCGCCCCTGCCCGAGGTAGGGCGAGTCGATCTGCCCGGTCACGTGCAGCACGCGGCTGCCCGCGGTGAGCGCCTCCACCAGCGAGCCCGCGGCGTTGCCCGCGCCGGTGCCGGTGCTGGTGATCGCCACGCCCAGGCCACCGCGCGCGCGGGCGTACCCGTCGGCCGCGTTGACCGCGGCGGCCTCGTGCCGCACCGGGACGAACCGCAGCCGCGCCGCGACCGCCTCCACCAGCGGCAGGTTGTGGACGCTGACGATGCCGAAGGCGGTGTCCACGCCGTTGTCGATCAGGACCTGGGCGAGCAGGTCGCCGCCGTTGCCGTGTGCCACAGTTTTCTCCTTGCGCCGGGGCGGCTCGCGCCACCGCGGGGTCTGATGTTCCGCTACCGCACCGCTGGGTGAACGTCGCTAGACGTAGCGGGCGACGCCGCCGCCGACGTCGAGGGCGGAGCCGGTGATGTAGGAGGCGCGGGGGGACAGCAGCGCCACGATCGGGAACGCGACCTCCTCGGCGGTGCCGAGGCGGCCGAGCGGGATGCCGCGGTCGCCGGCGAGCGCGGCGGTCCACTCGTCCCAGGACCGGGTGGTGCCGGACTGCTCGTACCGGCGCCGCCACTGGCCGGTGTCGACCAGGCCGAGGCAGACGGAGTTGACCCGCACGTCCGGTGCCAGCTCGGTGGCCAGTGTCTTGGACAGGTTGAGCAGGGCCGCGCGCGCCGCGGAGGTCGCGGCGAGCCGCGGCTCGGGCTGGCGGGACAGGATCGCGTTGACGTTGACCACGGCCGCGCCCGGCCGCAACCAGGGCTGCGCGGCGCGGACGACGTGCAGCACCGAGAAGATCTTCAGGTGCAGCTCGTCGCGCCATTGGTCGTCGCCGGTGTCGGCGAGCCGCGCCATCAGCGAGCGACCGGCGTTGTTGACCACGCCGTCCAGCCCGCCGAACTCCTCGCCGGCGCCGGTGACGAACCGGCGCACGTCGTCGGCGTCCAGGACGTCGCAGGCCGCGGTGCGGAGCCGGGCACCGTGCGCGCGGGGCAGGTCGGCCAGCGCCTTCTCCAGCCGCACGCCGTCGCGGGCGCAGGCGGCGACGTGCGCGCCCTCCGCGAGGAGCAGCGCGGCGGTCGCCAGGCCGACGCCGGAACTGGCGCCCGTGACGACGACGGCCCGCCCGGTGAGTCCGAGGTCCATGACAACTCCTAGTGGCAGACGAATCCGCCGTCGACGACCAGTGTTTGCCCGGTGATGTAGGCGGCCGCGTCGGAGAGCAGGAACTCCACCGCGCCGGTCACGTCCGCGGGTTGCTGCGGCCGGGTCAGCGCCCGGTTGTCCGCGTAGAGGCGGTGCCGTTCGCGGGGGACCCCTTCGGTGGCCTCGACCTCGGTCAGGCCGGGTGCGACCGCGTTCACCGTCACCCCGTCCGGCCCGGCGTCGCGCGCCATCGCGCGGGTCATCGCGATCACCGCGCCCTTCGACGACACGTAGTGCACCAGCCGGGGCGGCCCGAACAACGCGACGTCGGAGGCGATGTTCACGATCCGCCCGCCGGTCGCCGCGAGCTGCGGGTACAGGGCGCGCGCGAGAAGCCACGGGCCGCGGGCGTTGACCGCCATCAGCCGGTCCCACGCCTCGACCTCCAGGTCGGCGAAGTGCTTGCCGCCCACCCCGTCGGCCATCGCCGCGTTGTTGACCAGCCCGTGCAGCGGCCCGATCTCGGCGACCCGCTTCGCGAGGTGCGCCACCGACTCGGGATCGGCCACGTCGGTGTCGATGCGGTGCACGGTCCGGCCACGTTCTTCCAGCAGCTCGACACCGCGGGCGGCCCGCTCCGGATCGCGCTCGGCGACCACCACCTGCGCGCCGGATGCGCCCAGGGCGTCGGCGATCGCCCAGCCGAGCCCGCGCCCGGCCCCGGTCACCACGATCAGGCGCATCGCGCGGCCTCCACTTCGGACAGGAAGCCGAGCAGGACGTCGTTGAACTCCTCCGGCCGTTCCTGGTTGGCCGCATGCCCGCCGCCGATCACCCGCAGCCGTGCGCCGGGGATCTCGCGCGCCAGCAGGCGGCTCTCCTCGACGCCGGTCACGCGGTCGTCGGCGCCCACGACCACCAGGGTCGGTACCGCGATCCGGCCGAGCACCGGGCCGTGGTCGGTGGCGGCCATCGACTCCGCGGCCGCGCGGTAGCCGGGCAGCCGGACCCGGGCCATGGTCGCTTCGACCTTCACCAGCGTCGCCGGGTCGGTGGTGAGCCGGGGTGCACGGCGCCGGGCGAATTCCTGGGCGCCCACCCGGGCCAGCTCGTCCACCCGCGCCCGCATCCGCCGCGCCGAGTCCGCCGACGTGCCCGATCCGCGGGTGGAGTCGGCGAGCGTCAGCGACAGCACCGGGTGCTCCAGCGCGAGCCGGGTCGCGATGACCCCGCCCCACGACACGCCCACGACGTGCGCGGGTTCGTCGAAGACTCGTGCCGCGACCTGGGCGAACCAGCCGAGATCGGCCCGCGCGGGGTCGGCCGAGCCGCCGTAACCGGGCGCGTCCCAGGCGAACACCCGGTGCCGCCGGGCCAGCACGTCCACCTGCGACTCGAAGGAGGCGCTCGATCCGCCGATTCCGTGCAACAACAGCACCGGGCTGCCGCTCGCACCGGCCCGCACGCCGTTCACCGGAACACCACCCGTGGCCGCGCCAGCGCCGCGATCGCGCCGAGCACCGCGTGCGGCACGACCGCGCTGCTGGTCGGCGTGACGGGCGAGGGCTGGTTGCGGATCTCGAACCGGTACGACCCGGCGGTGCCTTGGGCGGTGATGACGTGCGAGGTCAGCTCGGCGCCGGGATCGGCCACGACCACCGCCTCCACGGCGTCCCAGTCGCCCACCGCCAGCGCCACCGAGGCCGCGACGTTCGCCGACTTCGGGAACGCCGCCGTCACCTTCCGGGCCGGGCCACGCATCAGCTCGACCGGCGCGCTCGCCGTCCGCAGCCGCTCGGCCTCCGCCGCGGACATCCACGGCTGCACGAGGTTGGCCGCGAGCTTGGTGGTCTCGATCGTCACCCGCGACAGCGGCGCCATCCGGGCCGCGGCGCGCAACAGGTCGAGCCCGCCGATCGCCCCGGTGGACAGGTGCAGCTCGCCAGGCCCGGCGGCCAGCAACTCCTCCAGCAGGGCGTCGTCGGCCAGCGCGCCGACCGACACCACGAGGAGGTCGCGCCCCGCGGCCAGCACCCGCGGCCCCAGTTCGGCCAGCGCCCGCTGCCCGGCCGCCTCGACGACGAGGTCCGAGGTGGACAGCAGCTCGTCCAGCGTCAGCACCGGCAGGTCCGGCGGGCCGGCCGGGTCCAGGACGCCGGACAGCACCGCGTCCGGGACCGATCCGTCACGCAGCGCCCGGGCGACCACGCCACCGATCGAGCCGGCACCGATCACGCCCGCCCTCATCCCTGCCACCACGCGCTGTAGCCGGGGTCGGGCACGCCGGCCATGTGCGTGCGCACGTCCTTCGACGGCGGCCCGGCGGTGCCCCACAGGTCGGACAGCTCCGGCGTGCGCCGCCACACCCGGCACAGCCAGGCGTCCTCGACGACCTGCTCCACCTCGGAGGTGTATTCGCACACCAGCCCGGCCGGGTCGGCGAAGTAGCCGAAGGTGTTGCTGCCCGGCCCGTGCCGGCCCGGGCCCCACAGCGGGGTGATCCCGTTGTGCCGGAGCCGGCCGATCCCGCGCATGAAGTGGTCGATCGAGGTCATCTCGTAGGCGACGTGGTTGACCGACGCGAACGGCGCCTGGTTGAACGCGATCACGTGGTGGTCGGTGTTGCAGCGCAGGAACGCCATCTGGTGCTCGGACCAGTCGGAGATCCGCATGCCCAGCACCCGGGTGTAGAACTCGCAGGCCGTGTCGATGTCGGCGGTGTTGAGCACGACGTGCGCCAGCTTCCGCGGCACCGCGGGCAGCCCGTCCGGATCGTCAGGGGTCACCGCGAACACGTCCGCGGACAGCTCGATCAGCCGTCCTTCCGGGTCGGCGAACCGCAGCCCGTAGCCGCCACCGACCTGGTCGAGCTTGCCCGGTTCGGTGACCAGCGGGATGCCCTGGGCCGCCAGGCGGGTGGCGGCCTCGTCGATCTCCCGCGGCGTCGCGACGGCGAAGGCGACCTTGCCGAGCGCGTTCTGCTCGGCCTGCTGCAGCTGCAGCACGTGGTGCTCGCTGCTGGTGCCGCGCAGCCACACCGCCCCGGTGTCCTGCTCGACCTGGCGCAGCCCCCACACTTCGCGGTAGAACTCGCCCGCATCGGCGCAGCGGGTGGAGCGCAGGGTGACCGACCGCAGCGCACGCAGCCGGACGACGGGTTCGGACATGGTGTCCTCCAAGGGTGTCAGGCGACCGGGACCGGTGCGGGTGCGGCGGGTTCGGTCAGGCGGGCGGCCTGTTTCGCGGCTTCGGCGCGCAGCAGGCGGCGCATCCGGACCAGGGCGATGTCGTGCTGGTAGAGGTTCTCCCGGTCCCACGCGTCGGCGGGCATCGCCTCGGCCATTTCCCGGTCCTGTTCCAGCACGGCGAAGTGCCGGGCCTCCAGCCGGTTGCGGTAGAGGAAGCGCCAGCTGTCGCGCTGCCAGCCGGAGACCTTGCGGCACCGCCAGAAGAACCCGGCGTGCCGGTGCTCCGAAATGGCCGACAGCGCCGCGACGATCGTGAACGGGCCGCCCGGCCCGGCGGTGTCCGGGTACGGGATGTCCAGTGTGACCCACTGGGCGCCGCCCTCGGTCAGCTCGACCCAGTCGAAGTTGACGCCGCGCTGGTCGGTCTTCTCGAACACGAAACCCTTGTCGGTGGCGCGGATCTGGAACACCGCCTCCCGCTTCCCGGCGAACATGGTGTGGCTGTTGCGGTGCAGGAACGCGCCGTGCATCGGGTCGAGCAGGTTGTCCAGCGAGTAGCGGTAGGGCGCGTCCCACTCGACGTAGCACAGGAAGTGCGCCCACTCCTCCCCGGCGATCGGCCCGGGCACCTCCAGCGGGGCCGGCGGGGCGGACTCGTCGAGGCCGAACCAGGCGAACACGGCGCCGCCGTGTTCCCGCGCCGGGAAGGTCCGCAGCACGCGGCGGCCTTCCAGCGCGCAACCCGGGCTGCCCGGCACCGACACCACGGTGCCCTCGGCGTCGACCTGCACGCCGTGGTAGTTGCAGGCGACGCGGTCGCCCATGTGCACGCCGTGTGACAGCCGGGCCGCGCGGTGCGGGCAGCGGTCCTCCTGAACGTGCACGACGCCGGCGGCGTCGCGCCACAGCAGCAGTTCCTCGCCCGCGCGATCCAGGCGCGCCAGCTGGCCGGGGCGGACGTGCTCCGACGGGCACAGCGGGTACCAGCGGTCCCGCAGCCCGAACTGCATCAGGCCCTCGGTGGTGTGCAGGGGGTTCACGGCTTCAGTTCTCCGTTCCGCTCAGGCGGGCCAGTTCCGCGGTGAACGACGACTCGGTCCAGTCCGCGCCGTTCGCGGGGCGGACGCCGGAGGCGTTGAGGGCGGCCACGATTCCGGGCAGGTCGTGTACGCCGCGGCCGTAGACGGCCTCGAGTTCGTCGCCGAAGGCGTTCTCGTAGCTGGCAGGCATCGGTCAGTCCTCCACGTCCAGGACGAGCTCGGCCGACCGGCTGCGTGACACGCAGATCAGCATCGTGCCCCCGGCTGCTTTCTCGTCGTCGCTCAGCAGGAAGTCGCGGTGCTCGGGTTCGCCGGCGAGCACCTTGGTTTCGCAGGTGCCGCACACTCCTTCGCGGCACGAGCTGGGCACGGCCACCCCGGCGCCGGCGAGGGCGTCCAGGATGGACACGCCGGCCGGGACGGGCACCCGCCGCCCGGAGCCGCCACACACCACGTCGAACCCCGCGTCGGCCGTGGCGGGAGCGACGGCCGGGGCGCGGAAGCGCTCCACCCGCAGCATCCCGGTGTCCGGCAGTGTGGCCTCGACCGCGGCGATGAGGGGTTCCGGTCCGCAGCAGTAGACGAGCGTGCCCGGCTCCAGGTGCGCCAGCTCCGCGGCCAGGTCCGGCGGGCCGCCCTGCTCGTCGTCGGCGTGCACGCGTACCCGGTCCGCCGGCAGGTCGCCGAGGAAGGCCATGCTCGACCGGGACCGTCCACAGTAGAGCATCGACCAGTCCGCGTCCCGGTGGTGCAGGGACTTCGCCATGGCCAGCAGGGGAGTGATGCCGATGCCGCCGGCGATCAGCAGGTGCCGCGGGGCGTCCTCGAGCGCGAAGTCGTTGCGCGGCCCGTCGGCTTCGATCAGGGTGCCGGGCGTGAGCCGCTCGTGCACCCATGCACTGCCGCCGCGTGACGACGGCTCGCGCAGGACGGCCAGGGTCCAGGTGTGCTCGTCCGCCGGGTCGCCGCACAGGGAGTACTCCCTGGTCAGGCCGTTGGGCAGGTGCAGCGACAGGTGTGCGCCCGGCTCCCACGCCGGCAGGGCCGCCCCGGCCGGGTCGCGCAGCTCGAGGCGCACCACCCCGTCGGCCAGCCAGGTGCTCTGGGAAATCCGTACCGTCCGGGACATGGCTCAGTCGCGGGTGAGGCCGTGCATCGGCGAGGTCGGCGGGTAGGTGGGCAGCTGCGGCTTCTGCGCGCCGATGATCACCGCGAACAACGCGTCGGTCGCACCGATGTTGCGCAGGCTGCGCGGCACCCCGGCGGGCACCCGGATCAGATCCCGGTAGCCCAGCACCCGGCTGGCGGTCCTGGTGCCGTCCTCCACGTCGTGCACCGTCACCTCCAGCTCACCCTCCAGGACGAAGAACACCTCCTCCACGTCGTGGTGCGTGTGCTCCGGCCCCACCGCCCCCACCGGCAACCGCATGTTGGAAAACGTGAAGTGCTCCGAAGGCAGGATCCGGTTGTCCGTCTCGTGGTTACCGGTGGCACCCGACCCGATGTAGCGCACCTGCGCCCGGCGGAACTCCTCCCCCGCCTTGGCCTGGAAACCCAGCGTCTCCCAGTCCTCGAACCGCGACTCACGGGTCGCGATGCAGGAGTCGATCAGGTCCTCGAGTCCGGCTTGCGTGGTCGTCACGGGATCTCCTCAATGTCTTAGCTCTAAGGGAACTTGGGATCTGTTTGTAGCACCGCCTCCCGGACGGTGACAACCCTTAGAGCTAAGTTTTATTAATGCGATCGTCTTAGGTCTAAGCTATTCTGCCGATGGCTGGACAGTGTGGAGGTGGCCCGATGACAGTGCCGGCGGACGAGATCCTGGTGGCCGGACGGTGGCGGCGTGGCGGTGGTGCGCCCCTGGCGTGCGTGGACCCGGCAACCGGCGAGCGGTTCGCGGTGGTGCACGCCGCCTCCGCCGCCGACGTGGACGAGGCGGCCCGCACTGCGGCCCAATCCCCGTCCGCGGCCGCGTGGCGGGCATTGCTGCCGCACGAACGTGCCCGGGTGCTGGTGCGGGTGGCTGAGCTGATCGAGCGGGACGCCGGGGCGCTCGCCGCGCTGCAGACCCGCAACACCGGCAAAGCACTGCGGGAGACCAGGGCCCTGGTGGCGAGCGCGGCCGGGACGTTCCGGTTCTACGCGGCGGCGCTGGAGACGATGGAGACCGCGCTGACCCCGCAGCGCGGGCCGTGGCTGACCATGTCGGTGTACGAGCCGATCGGGGTGGTCGGCGCGATCACGCCGTGGAACTCCCCGGTCGCCAGCGATGCGCAGAAGATCGCGCCCGCGCTGGCCGCCGGGAACGGCGTGCTGCTCAAACCGGCCGAGCCGACGCCGCTGGTGTCCCTGGCGCTGGCCCGGCTGGTGCTGGAGGCGGGCGTGCCGGCCGAGCTGCTGTCCGTGCTGCCCGGTCCCGGCCCGGTGGTCGGCGATGCCATCGTGCGGCACCCGGCGGTCGGGAAGGTCGCGTTCACCGGCGGCACGTCCACCGGGCGGGCGATCGGGCGCATCGCGGCGGAGAAGATCATGCCGGTGACGATGGAGCTGGGTGGCAAGTCGCCGACGATCGTGTGCCCGGACGCCGCCGTGGACCAGGCCGTGGCGGGAATCCTGTTCGGCATCTTCTCCTCGAGCGGGCAGAGCTGCATCGCGGGCTCGCGCATCTTCCTGCCGGCATCCCGCTACACCGAGTTCCGCGACCTGCTCGTGGCGGGCGCGTCCCGGTTGCGGGTCGGCCCCGGCACGTCGGAGGAGACCCAGGTGGCCCCGTTGGCGACCGTCGCCCATCGCGACCGGGTGGCGTCCCTGGTGGACCGGGCGCGCGCAGAGGGGGCGCGGGTGCTGTGCGGGGGAGTGGTGCCCTCGTCGGCCGGTGCCTACTACCCGCCGACGCTGCTGGAGGGCCTGCCGAACTCGGCGAAGACGTGCCAGGAGGAGATCTTCGGTCCGGTGGGCGTGCTGCTGCCCTACGAGGACGAGGAGGATCTGGTCCGGCAAGCGAACGACACCGTGTACGGACTGGCCTGCGGGATCTGGACCGCGGACTACCGGCGGGCCTGGCGCCTGGCGCGGCGCGTGCAGGCCGGCACGGTGTGGATCAACACCTACAAGCAGTTCAGCATCTCGACCCCGTTCTCCGGGATGAAGGAGAGCGGGCTGGGGGTGGACAAGGGCCGGGACGGGATCCTCGGGTACCTGCGGCAGAAGAGCGTGTACTGGGGGCTGGACGACACGCCGCTGCCCTGGGCGGGGTGAGCGGCAGGTCTGCGGCACACCTGCGCATCGGCTACCGTTTTCCCGATGCGGGTTCTGGTCGCGGGATCGTCCGGGTTCGTCGGGCGGCGGCTGTGTCCCGCGCTCACCGGCGCCGGGCACGAGGTGGCCGCGATGACCCGCCACCCGGACGACTACGCCGGGGCGGGCGAGCCGGTGTACGGCGACGTGCACGACGCCGGGTCCCTCGACCGGGCCCTCGATGGTGCCGGCGCGGCCTACTACCTGGTGCACTCCCTGGGCGAGCCGGACTTCGAGCGCCGGGACGCCGAGGCGGCGCGGGCGTTCGGCGCCGCCGCGGCCCGCGCCGGCCTGACCCGGGTCGTCTACCTCGGCGGACTGGGTGACGACGCCGACGACCTCTCGCCGCACCTGCGCAGCCGCCGTCAGGTCGAGGGCCTGCTGGGCGAGGCCGGGGTGCCGGTCACCGTGCTGCGCGCCGGGATCGTCATCGGGCACGGCGGGATCTCCTGGGAGATCACGCGGCAGCTGGTGGAGCACCTGCCCGCGATGGTCGCGCCGCGGTGGGTGCACACGCGCACACAGCCGATCGCGCTGCCCGACCTGGTCCGTTACCTGGTCGCGCTGCTGGACGTGCCGCCGGGGCGGGTGTTCGAGGCGGGCGGCGCGGACGTCCTCGCCTACGGCGACATGCTGCGCCGCGTCGCCCGCATCGAGAGCAGGCACCGGCTGATCGTGCCGGTGCCGCTGCTGTCACCGCGGTTGTCGTCGTGGTGGCTGTCGCTGGTGACCGACGTCGACGCCGCCACCGGGCGGTCGCTCGTCGACTCCATGATCAACGAGGTGGTGGTCCGCGACCACAGCCTGCGGAAGGTCGTGCCGTTCGAACCGATGGGGTTCGACGCCGCGGTGACCGCCGCGTTGCGCGAGCGGGCGGCCGAACGGGTCTCGAGGTGAAGCCGGCGCTGGGGCTGACGGCCGCGTCCGGCGCCGGGATGCTGGGCTGGTCGCTTTCGCGCGAGCCGGGGTCGCCGCAGTTCTTCGCCGCGACCGGTGCCACCGCGGCCATCTGGATCGCCGGCGGGCTGACCCGGCCCCCGGACCCGGGAGGCCCGGTGCTGGCTCCGGTCGCGACGGGCCTCGGGGCGTTCGCGGTGTTCCGCGCGGGCGTGGCACTCGCCCACCGCGTCCCGCCGCTGCGCCGCGCCCTGCGCCGCGCCCTGCGGGGCGTCCTCGGCTACGCCACGGCGGGACACCGGGGCGCGGTCCTGCTGACCACGCTCGCCAACGGCGTGGGCGAGGAGGTCTTCTTCCGCGGCGCCGTCCAGCAGACCGTCGGGCCCGCCGGATCGACCGCCCTCTACGTCCTGGTCACCGCCGCCACCCGCAACCCCGCGCTGGTGGCGGCGTCGGCCGTGATGGGCGCGTTGTTCGCCTGGCAGCGGCACGCGAGCGGCGGCGTCCGGGCACCGCTGCTGACGCACCTGGTGTGGTCGGCGCTGATGGTGTGGCGCCTGCCCACCCTCGTTCCGCGGGAGCCGGATCCGTAACCTGTTCCGGTGACGACTACGGATGGGCTGGCCGTGGACGGCGCCGGCCGGCTGCTCGCCGGGAGGTACCGGCTGCGCAGCCGCCTGGGGGCGGGCGCGATGGGCGTGGTCTGGCTCGCGCTCGACGAACGGCTGGAACGGCCGGTCGCGGTCAAGCAGCTGTGGCCCGGGCCGGCGCAGGGCGCCGAGGCCCGCGCCCGCATTCTGCGCGAGGGGCGGATCGCCGCGCGCCTGCGGCACCCGCACGCGGTGACCGTGCACGACGTCGCCGAGCACGACGGCCTGCCGGTGCTGGTGATGGAGTACCTGCCCTCCCGCAGCCTCGCGGCCGTCGTCGCCGAGCAGGGGCCGCTCGCCCCCGAGGCGGTCGCGCGGATCGGGATGCAGGCCGCGTCGGCACTGGCGGCCGCGCACGCCGCGGGCATCGTCCACCGCGACGTCAAGCCCGGCAACCTGCTCGTCGGTGCGGACGGCACCACCAAGATCGCCGACTTCGGCATCTCCCGCGCGACCGGCGACGTCGCGCTCACCCAGGCCGGTGTGGTCGCCGGAACTCCCGCCTACCTCGCGCCGGAGATCGCCAGGGGAGCGGAGCCGACACCGGACTCCGACGTGTTCTCCCTCGGCGCGACCCTGTACGCGGCGGTTGAGGGCGTGCCCCCGTTCGGCGAGGACGAGAACTCCATCGCGTTGTTGCACCGGGTGGCGGCGGGCGAGGTGGCGCCGCCGGAACTGGCCGGCCCGCTGGCCCCGGTGCTGGTGGCCATGCTGCGGCCCGATCCCGCCCGGCGGCCGGGCACGGTCCAGGTGGGGACCGCGCTCCAGGCGGTCGCCGAGGGGCAGCCGGTGCCGCCCCGCGCGCTCAACCCGGCCCGCGCGCGCACGCAACCGGTCGTCACGCCGTCCGCGCCCACGGTGCCGGTCCAGCCGGTCGAGCCGTCCGTGCCGGCCGGGAACACGGCACCGGCGGGGACCCGGCTGGACACGGCGCCGGTGGCGGGGACGCCTCGGCGGACGCGCCGGTTCCTGCTGCCGCTGGCGGCCGTCGTGGTCGCGCTGGCGGCGGTGGTGGTGCTGGTCACGCAGCTCACCCCCGGGAAACCGGCACCGGCCCGGCCGCCCGCACCCGCCCCGGCGCTGGACGCGGCGTCGCTGACCGGGGTGGTCAGCGAGTACTACGCCCTGCTGCCGGACCGGCCGGAGGCCGCCTGGACGCACCTCGGCCCGCACCTGCAGGCGCAGGGGCTGGACTCCTACCGCGCGTACTGGGCGGGGGTCACCGGCGTGACGGTCACCACGGCGCCCGCGGTCGTCGCGGCCGACACCGTCACGGTCACCATCGCCCGCACCCTCGCCGACGGCCGGGTGGTGACCGAGCCGCACCGGCTGGGTCTCGTCCCCGCGTCGCCGGCGCCGCTCATCGACAGCGACACCGCGCTGTCCAGCACGACGAGCACGCCACCGTCGCCGACGCCGACGGTCGCGAACACCAAGCCGGGCGGTGACCACAACGGCGGCACCGGCGGGGACGGCAACGGGGACGGCAAGGACACCAAGGACGGCCGCTCCGGCCGGGGCCACGGTCACGGCCACGGGCACGGCGACCGGGGCTGAGCCGACCGGGCACGCGGCCGCCGTTCTCCCGGAAACGGCCGGCCGCGGCCACGCCCTGCCAGGGGTCGCCCGGCCTCCTGGCCCGCGGTCCTAGCTCCGGTACCGGAACAGGATCCGGCCCCGGCCAAGGTCGTACGGGCTCAGCTCCACCAGGACCCGGTCGTACGGCAGGATCTTGATGAAGTTCCTCCTGATCTTGCCGCTGACGTGGGCGAGCACCTGGTGCCCGTTGGCCAGCTCGACCGTGAACCGGGCGTCGCGCAGGCACTCGACCACGGTTCCCTCCACCTCGATACCGCCCTTACCGGCCATGGCGCACCAGCTCCACGGTGCTGTCCGCCCGCCGGGCGCCGATGCTCTCGAACAGCGCCGTCGCCGCCGCGTTCGCCTCGTTCACCTCGGCCGACGCCGTTTCGATGCCCGCGTGGTGCAGGACGCCCAGCGCGTGGGTCAGCAGCGCACGGCCGATGCCCCGGCGTTGCCGGGCGGTGCGCACGGCGATCAACCCGATCCGCGGCAGGCGCGTCACCCGGACCACCCGGACCAGGCCGACGTACTCGCCGTACTCGCCGTCCTCGGCCGCCACCGCGTACTTCGCCGGGTCCCCGACGGTGTCGCCGCCCGGCCGCGGCACCACCTCGGCCGGCATCGCCGGCCAGCCCACGGTGGCCTCGACCTCGCCGCGGACGACGCGGTCCAGCTCCCGCAACGGGTCGTCCTCCGCGGACCCGGCCGGCACGATCGTGACGCCCGGGGGTGGCGCGGCCGGCCCGGTGATGCCGGGATCGGTGGGCACGAGGTAGTGCCACTCGCGCCGGCGGATCCGCAGACCGGCCTGCCGCCAGGCGGTCAGCAGTTCGTGGTCGGTTTCGTCGACCACGGTGTGGAGCGGTTCCGGCAGTGCCGCCAGCATCGCCCGGGCGAGCCGGTCGAAGACGGGCCGGTGCCAGGCGTCGACGCTGAGGAAGACCCGGCCGTCGGGCCGTGTGGTGGCCTCGCCGCGGCCGGCGATCCGGCCGTCGTCCAGCGCGTGCCACGCCCCCGGCCCGATGCGGGTGATCTCCACCGCCGGATCGCCCGGGGTGAAACGCGAAGTGTCCATAGTGGTCACCTTTCGGGAGTGCCTGATCGCGGCGCTCCCGGCAACCCCTACGTCAGTCGCCCGACCGTGACGACGAGGGGAGCACCCACATCGAAACAGCGTTCACGGGTCTCACCTCCTGGCATCGGGTCACGGTCCCCGGAACCCTAGCGGCGCGGCGTGCTCCCGTCACCCAGTTTTCCTGAGGGGCCCGCGGGCGTGCGCCGAGCCGGATTGGGTATGCCGCGGGAGGGATGGAGGTGTGTGCCGATGACCGATCCGCAACGGCAGGAACTCGACGAGGAGGCCCGCCCCGCCACCGAGCAGGACGAGGGTCTCGGTGAGGAGGACAGCTCCCTGCCGGAGGACCGCACGCCGAGCGGGCCGGGCGAGGAGGCCTGAGCGCCTACCTGGGCACGGTGGAGCCCCGGGCGACCAGTTTGGCCCGGAGCTGGACGTGCTGCGGCCGCCGGGGCACGTCCCCGGCGGTGATGCGGTCCAGCAGCTGCCGCCCGGCCCGGGCGCCCAGGTCGTAGGTGGGCTGCTCGACGATCGTCAGCTCGGGCCGTACCAGCGTGGTCCACGGCTCGTCGTCGAACCCGATCAGCGACAGCTCCTCCGGCATCCGCAGGCCGCGGTCCTGCGCCGCGCGGTAGGCGCCCGACGCGAGCACGTTGTCGGTGCACAGCACGGCCGTCGGCGGGTCCGCCAGGCCCAGCAGGCGGACCATCGCGTCGTAGGCGGATTCGCGGTCGTAGCGGGCCGACGCGACCAGGGACTCCTCCACCGGCAGGCCCGCCGAGGTCAGCGCGCCCACGTAGCCGCGCAGCCGCACCGCGCTCGGGAACAGGCCGCGCCGGCGGTTGCCGGTGGCCACGCGGGACAGCTGGTCACCGGCCTCGGTGATCACGCCGATCCGCCGGTGCCCCAGTTCGAGCAGGTGGGCCACGGCCTCCGCGGCCGCGTGGTCGTTGTCCACGGTGATGCTGTCCGCCCCGGGCACGCCACTGACCTGCCGGTCGATGAGCACCACCGGCACCCCGGCGTCCATCGCGTGCTTGAGGTGCGTGCCCTCGCCGGGCTGGGCGGCCGCGACGATCACGCCGTCCACCCGTTTCTCCGACATCACCGCGACCGCCCGCTGCTCGGCCGCCAGCACGCCGCCGGTGTTGGCCAGCAGCACCTCGAACCCGGCCGGGGAGGTCACGTCGGTGATCCCGCGCAGCGCGGTGGCGAAGAACGGGTTCGCCACGTCGGTCACCACCACGCCGATGGTGTGCGTACTGCCGGTCACCATGCTGCGTGCCAGCCCGTTGGGGCGGTAGCCCAGCTCGGCGGCCGCGGCCAGCACGCGTTCCCGGGTCCGCTCGCTGACCTGGCCGTACCCGCCGAGCGCGCGGCCGGCCGTCGCCGTCGACACCCCGGCCACCCGCGCCACGTCGATCAGCGAGGCTCCATGCGTGGTCACCTGCGCGCCTCCCCAGCATTGCTTGCGCGGAACGTCTTGACTGATGCTACTACCGCCTGAGAAGGTTCTCACCCAACAGGTACTGAGAAGGTTCTCACCCAAGCGAGGCCCACGCACATGACACTTCGGATCGGCGTCGACACCGGTGGCACGTTCACCGACGTCTGCGCCCTCGACGAGCAGACCGGGCGCCTGTACGTGCGCAAGGTGCCCAGCACACCGGACGACCCGGGCCGGGCGATCGTGACGGGGGTGTCGCAGCTGCTCGACGAGATCGGCGGGCGCGACCTCGGCGAGGTCGGCTACTTCGCCCACGGCACCACGGTCGGCACGAACGCGCTGCTCACCGGGCGCGGCGCGCGCACCGGCCTGCTGACCACCGCCGGGTTCCGCGATCTGCTGGAACTCGGCCGCGGCCGGCGGCCGTCGCTGTACGACCTGCAGGCCGCCAAGCCGGCTCCGCTGGTGCCGCGCGACCTGCGGTTGGAGGTGGACGAGCGGGTCCGGCACGACGGCCGGATCGAGCGGGCGCTCGACGAGGACCAGGTGCGCGCGCTCGCCCGGCGGCTGCGCGAGCAGCGGGTGGAAGCGGTCGCGGTCTGTTTCCTCTACAGCTTCGCCGAGCCCGGGCACGAGCGGGTGGCCGAGCGGATCCTCGCCGAGGAGCTGCCGGGCGTGCACGTGTCGGTGTCCTCCGCCGTGCTGCCCGAGTTCCGCGAGTACGAGCGGCTGTCCACAGTGGTTGTAAACGCCTACCTCGGCCCGGTGGTGGCCCGCTACCTGGCCCGGCTGCGCACCCGGCTGAGCGAGCTCGGGCTGCGTGCGACCCCGCACGTCACCCAGTCCAACGGCGGCATCATCCCGTTCGAGACCGCCGAGCGGATGCCCTCCCGGATGGTGCTCTCCGGGCCCAGCACCGGGGTGGTCGGCGCGGCCGGGATCGCCCGCGCCGCCGGATATCCGGACATCATCACCTTCGACGTGGGCGGGACGTCCTCGGACGTGTCGCTGGTGCGCGACGGCGTGCCGAAGGCGGCCAGCGGAACGGAGATCGACGGCAGGCCGGTGCGTGCGCCGATGCTCGACATCCACACCGTCGGCGCCGGCGGCGGCTCGATCGCGTGGATCGACGCGGGTGGTGCGCTCAAGGTCGGTCCGGGAAGTGCCGGCGCCGACCCCGGTCCGGCGTGTTACGGCCGCGGCACCGAGCCGACCGTCACCGACGCCAACGTCGTGCTGCGCATCCTCAACCCGGAGTACCTGCTGGACGGGCAGATGAGGATCGACGCCGGTGCGGCCCGCGCCGCGGTGTCCACTGTGGCCGGTCCGCTGGGTATGGACGTGCTGGACGCGGCGCAGGGGATCATCCGGGTCGTCACCGCGAACATGGCCAGGGCGATCCGGGTGATCTCGGTGCAACGCGGCTACGACCCGCGCGACTACGTGCTGGTGCCCTTCGGCGGCGCCGGTCCGCTGCACGCGGTGCGGCTGGCCCGCGAACTCGGCATGCGCACCGTCCTGGTACCCGAGACCCCGGGTGCGCAGTGCGCCGCCGGCCTGCTGATGACCGACATCCGGGCCGACTTCCTGCGCACCCGCATCTGCCGTCTTGATCCGGACACAGTGGATACCGTGGACGCGGTGGCCGGGGTGTTCGGCGAACTGGCGGCGGCGGCCGGCGCCTGGCTGGCCGAGGAGAACATCCCCGCCGAGCGCCGCCGCACCGAGCGGTTCGCGGAGATGCGCTACGCCGGTCAGAACCACGAGCTGCCGGTGCCGGTGCCCGAGGGCGGGATCACCGCGGACACCATCGGCCAGCTGATCAAGCGGTTCGCCGCCGAGCACGAGCGGATGTACGGGTATTCCTCGGCCGAGGAGGAGGTGCAGGTCGTCACGTTCCGGCTGCGGGCCGTAGGCGAGGTCGCCCGCGCGGAGCTGCACCGGACCGTGCCGGGCGACCCGGACGCGAGCGCCGCCGTGCGTGCCCGCCGGGAGGTCTACCTGCCCGAAAGCGGTGGGTTCACCGACTGCCCGGTGTACGACCGCAGGCTGCTGGAACCGGGCCACCGGATCGCCGGCCCGGCGGTCGTCGAGCAGATGGACACCACCACGCTGCTGCTCCCCGGCGACGTCGCCGTCGTCGACGAGCTGCGCAACCTCGTCGTGACGGTCGGCCGATGACCCGCCCGGAGAGGAAGACCCCGGAAAGGAAGAGCATGCAGGATCCCGTGCTGGTCGAGGTGATCGGCTCCGCGCTGTCGTCCATCGTGGAGGAGATGGGCGAGACGCTGGTGCGCGCCGCCTACTCGACCAACATCAAGGAACGGCGCGACTGCACCGCGTCGCTGTTCGACGCGAGTGGCCGGATGCTCGCCCAGGACGAGGGCGGCTCGCCGCTGCACCTGGGCTCGCTGATGGGCATCGTCGACGAGATCACCCGCCGCTACCCGGCCGGCGCGATCGACGAGGGCGACGCGTTCATCGGCAACGACCCGTTCACCGGTGGCGGCTCGCACCTGCCGGACATCGTGCTGGTCTCCCCGGTGTTCACCGGCGGCGAGATCACCGCGTGGGTGGCGAACCTGGCCCACCACGCCGACTTCGGCGACCGCGGCCACGCGCACATCTTCCAGGAGGGGCTGCGCATCCCGCCGGTGCGGCTGATGCGCCGTGGTGAGCTGCAGACCGACCTGTTCGAGCTCATCCTGCTCAACTGCCAGGTGCCGCACGAGCGCCGCGCCGACCTGCGGGCGCAGATCGCGGCGAACCGGCTGGCGGTCGCCCGGTACACCGAGCTCGCCGAGCGGTACGGCCGGGACACGCTCGTCGCGGCGGCCGGGGCGCTGCTGGACTACACCGAGCGGCGCACCCGGGCGGCGATCGCGAAGGTGCCGGACGGCACCTACACCTTCACCGACCGGTTCGACTGCCCGGAGCTGGACGAGGAGCTCGACCTCGGCGTCACCGTGACCGTGCGCGGCGACGAGGTCGCCTTCGACTTCACCGCGCCCGAGCAGGTCCGCGCCAGCGTCAACGTCGTGTGGACCGCGCTGTACGCGGCGGTCTACTACTCGCTCAAGACGCTGGTGGATCCCGGCATCGTGGCCAACGCCGGGCTGCACCGGCCGGTCACCATCACCGCGCCGCGCGGGTCGGTGCTCAACTGCGTCGAGCCCGCCGCGGTCAACGGCCGCAGCGAGACCTGCCAGCGGGTGGTCGACCTGATCCACGGCGCGCTCGCCGCGGCCGTGCCGGAGACGGTGACCGCGGCGAGCAACGGCGCCAACACCGGGGTGCACTTCTCCGGTGTAGACAGCCGCACCGGCCGCTACTTCGTCTACCTGGAGACCATCGGCGGCGGCTGCGGCGCCCGGCTGGGCCAGGACGGGATGGACGGCGTGCAGGTGCACATGACCAACACCAGCAACCTGCCGGTCGAGGCGCTGGAGACCGAGTACCCGCTGGTGGTCGAGGAGTACGCGCTCATCGACGGCTCCGGCGGGGACGGCCGCACCCGCGGCGGCATGGGCATCCGGCGCACGGTCCGGGTCGAGGAGCACGACGTGCACTTCTGGCTGGACACCTCGCGGCAGAAGTCGCGGCCGTGGGGGCTCTTCGGCGGCGGGCCGGGCGCGAGTGCCGGGGTCGAGCTGTCCGAAGGTGCGCAACCGGTCGAGCACGGCTACACCCGGCTGCAGCCCGGGGACCGGGTGTCCATCCACACCGCCGGTGCCGGCGGCTACGGTCCGCCGTCCGAACGCGATCCCGGGCGGGTGCGCCGGGACGTGGCCGAGGGCCGGATCTCCGCCGACCGGGCGCGCGCGGTGTACGGGGTGGAGCCGTGATCCGCACCGCGGTCATCGGGTTCGGCGTCTCCGGGCGGATCTTCCACGCGCCCTTCCTCGCCGCCGACGACGCCTACTCGCTCGATTTCGTCGTGACGGGCAACCCGGACCGGGCGGCACAGGCCACGGCACGCTATCCACACGCGACTGTCCTGTCCGGACCGGATGAGGTGTTCGCCAGGGCGGGCGAGATCGACCTGGTGGTGATCGGCACCCCGCCGGCGACACACGCCGGTCTCGCGGCCACCGCGCTGGACCACGGCCTGCACGTGGTGGTGGACAAGCCGTTCACCACCACCAGCGCACAGGGCGAGGCCCTGATCGAACACGCCAGCCGGGTGGGGCGGGTGCTGACCGTGTTCCAGAACCGGCGCTGGGACGGCGACTTCCGGACGCTGCGGCGGCTGGTCGAGCACGGCGAGCTCGGTTCGGTGCACACCTTCGAGTCCCGGTTCGAGTGGTGGAAACCTCAGGGGCCGCGGGACTGGAAGGCGCGGGCGGGGATCGCCGACGGCGGCGGGATCCTGTTCGACCTGGGCACCCACCTGATCGACCAGGCCCGCCTGCTGTTCGGCCCGGTCGAGTCGGTGCACGCCGACCTCGCCCGCCGCGGTGCGGGCGCCGGCGACGACGACTCGTTCGTGCTGCTGACCCACACCGGCGGCACGCGTTCCCGGCTGTTCATGTCCGGGGTCGCCGCGCTGCCCGGGCCCCGGTTCCACGTGCTCGGCAGCACGGCTGGGTACACGAAGTGGGGCCTGGACCCGCAGGAGGACGCGCTCCAGGGCGGCGCCCGGCCCGGCGACGACGGCTTCGGCCGGGAGCCGCGCGAGAACTGGGGCACGCTCGGCGTGCGCGGCCACACGCGGCGCGTCGAGCCGGACCCGGGGGACTACGGCCAGTTCTACCGGCTGCTCGCCGGCGCGCTCGACGGCGGCGGCGAGCTCCCGGTCGACCCGCGGGACGCGGTGGACGTCCTGCGCATCATCGAGCGGGCACACGCCCGGAAGGGGGATCTTTCCCGATGACCGCAGCCAAGCACGTCGTGGTGGTGGGCGGGGGCGTTCTCGGCGTCTCCACGGCCACGCACCTGCAGCGCGACGGCGCGACGGTGGTCCTGGTGACCGCCGGTGAACTGGCCGACGGCGCGTCCGGCCGGTCGCTGTCGTGGCTCAACTCCGCCGGCCGCCGGTCCGCGGCCTACCACGCGCTGCGGGTGGCCGGGATCGACCGCTACCGCACGCTGTTCGCCGCCGATCCCGCGCGGGAGTGGCTCCGCTTCGACGGCGCCCTCTACTGGCACCCCGACCGCGCGGTGACCGAGGAGCGGCACCGAGGCGAGGTCGCGCACGCCTACCACTCCCGGCTGCTCGCTCCCGCCGAGGCCGCCGCGGCCGTCCCGGGGCTGCACCCGGCCGCCGTGCCGGAGGTGGCGGTGCGCAACCCGGGCGAGGGCTGGGTTTCGCTGCCGCACCTGATCGACCACCTGGCGGCCGAGTTCACCGCGCTGGGCGGGCGGATCGTCACCGGTGCGGGGCGCGCGAGCGTCACCACCGCCGCGGGCGCGGTCACCGGCGTGACCACCACCGGCGGCCGGCGGTTCGACGCCGAGGCGGTGGTGGTCGCCTGCGGCGCGGCCACCCCCGCGGTGGTCGCGGAGCTGGGAGTGTCCATTCCGGACGCCTCGCCGCTGTCGATGCTCGTGCTCACCGAACCGGCGGAGACCGCGATGAGCGCGGTGCTGAACACCCCGCGGGTGGCGGTGCGGCCGAATCCCGGCGGCACGTTCGCGCTGGACCACCACTGGTACGAGGACCGCATCACCGAGGCCGCCGACGGGACGTGCACGATCGACGAGACGGTGGTCAAGGAGCTCGTCGCCGAGGCGTCCGCCCTGCTCGACGGTGAGGTCACGCTGACCGCGGCGTCCTGGAAGCTCGGACGCAAGCCGGTACCCGGCGACGGCGAGCCGGTGTTCGGTGAGCTGCCCACCGTGCCGGGCTGTTTCGTCGCCTTCACCCACTCCGGCGCCACACTCGGCCTGATCGCCGGGGAGCTCCTGGCCGGTGAGATCCGCACCGGCGAACCGCACCCGATGCTCGCGCCCTTCCGGCCGGACCGCTTCCGGCCCTGAACCCCCCGAGAGAACCGTGACCCACCGAGGAGAACCGTGACCGACCAAGACATCCGGCGCAGCGTGGCGACCGGTGCGGACCTGCGCTCACGGCGCAAGGTGATCCTGTCCGCGATGCTCGGCAACGTCGTCGAGTACTACGACTTCGGCCTGTACGGCACGCTGGCCGTGATCATCTCCCGTCAGTTCTTCCCGGCCGGAGACGCGACGGCAGCGCTGCTGTCCACCTACGCCGGGGTGGTGCTGTCCTACGCGCTGCGGCCGCTGGCCGCGATCTTCCTCGGGCCGCTGGCCGACCTGAAGGGCCGCCGGTTCGTGCTGCTGCTGACGATCGCGGTGATGAACGTCGGCACCGCGGGCATCGGCGTGCTGCCGACCTACGCGGCCGTGGGCATCGCGGCGCCGGTGATCCTGCTGTTCTGCCGGGTCCTGCAGGGCATCGGGGCGAGCGTGGAGTACACCACGGCGGCGAACTTCATCTTCGAGCACGAGCGCGGCAACCGGCGCAACTACCTGGCCGGGCTGTCCGTGGCGTCCACTTCGGTCGGTCCGCTGCTCGCGACCCTGGTGGCCTACCTGGTGATCTCGGCGATGCCGGCGGCCGCGTTCAACAACTGGGGCTGGCGGATCCCGTTCCTGCTGGCGATCCCGATGGCGCTGATCGGCATCTACATCCGCCGGCACGTCGAGGAGACCCCGCAGTTCAAGGAGATGGCCGAGCTGGCCGAGGCGAGCAAGGTCAAGCAGAAGCCGTTCCGCACCGCGGTGCGCGAGCACTGGGGCGCGATGCTGCGCGCGATCGGTCTCGGCGCCGGCCAGCGGGTGGGGTCGTTCGTGATCCAGGCGTACTTCGTGACCGCGATGGTCAAGGCCGGGTTCGCCGAGAACAACGCGCTGCTGGCGTCGCTGCTGACCTACGCGATCGGCCCGGTGCCCGCGATCTGGGGCGGCAGGCTCGCCGACCGGTACGGCGCCCGCATCCCGCTCGTCGTCGGCTACGGCCTGTTCGTCCTGCTGACGGTGCCGACGTTCCTGGCGATCGGGTCCGGGTCGCTGTGGCTGGCGGTGGTCGCGGTGGTCGCGTTCACCTTCATCAACAACTTCGTCGGCGCGCCGCTCACCACCGCCTACGTGATGAGCTTCCCGGCCGAGGTGCGGGCGAGCGCGTCCGCACTGAACTACAACATCGGCACCACGGCGCTGGGCTCCACCGCCGGCCTGATCGCGGTGTGGCTGTTCGACCTCACCGGCACCAACGCCGCGTTCGGCTGGTACATGTCCGCGATCTGCGCCGTGTCGATCCTGGTGGCCCTGTTCGCGATGCCGGGCGCGGTCGACGAGCAGCGCCACCGGTCGCTGGCGGAGTCCTGATGGACGCCGCGGTGGCCGGTGAGCTCGCCCGCAGCGCCGCCTACGGCCGCAAGGAGCCGGTGTCGTCCCGCCACGGGATGGTGGTGACCTCGCACCCGCTGGCGGTGCGGGCCGGGCTCGACGTGCTCCGCGACGGCGGCACCGCCGCGGACGCCGCGCTCGCGGCGGCCGCGACCCAGCTGGTGGTCGAGCCGCACATGACGGCGCTGACCGGCGGGCTGGAGATGCTGTACTGGGACGCCGGGACCGGCGCGGCGAGTTACCTCAACGGCAACGTCGCCGCGCCGCTCGCGCCGCTGCCCGGGTTCACCGGCGCCGACCTGACCACCGGGCGGGGCGTGCCGGTCCCCGGGTGGTGGCCGGCCTTCCGGGCCGCGCACGAGCGGTTCGGAAGGCTGTCCCGGTCCCGGCTGCTGCGGGACGGGATCGCCCTGGCGCGCGACGGGTTCGCGGTGAACCCGTACCTGTTCGGCGAGATGTACGCGCACCGGGCCGAACTCGGGTGCCACGAGCAGGCCCGCGAGGCGTTCCTGCCCGGCGGCAGCCTCGTCGCGCCCGGGCAGACGCTGCGGCAGGAGCGGGTGGCGCGCACGCTGGAGCGGTTGCGGGACGAGGATCTGGACTACTACCTCGGCGACTTCGCGCGCGCGTTCAGCGCGGAGTGCCGGCGCGGGGGCGGGGTCATCACGCCCGGCGACTTCGCCGCCTACACCGCCCGCTGGCACGCGCCGCTGCGTGGCACCTACCGGGATGTGGAGATCGTCACGTCGGCACCGCCGGACGACGGCGGGTGCCAGCTCATCGAGGCGCTGAACGTGCTGGAGCTGACCGATCTGCCGTCCTGGGGCCCGGCGTGGTCCTCGGTGTCGACGCTGGAGGCGCTGACCGCCGTGCACCAGGAGGTCTACCACGCCCCGCCGCGCACGGCCGCCACGGACGTGGAAACCCTGCTGTCGAAGGACTACGCGGCCCGGCGGCTGGCGCGCCTGGAACGGCACGGTGCGCGCCCGGCGGCAGCCGCGGTGCCGGTCCCCGGCACGATCCACGTCACCGTCGTGGACGAGCACCGCAACATCGCCTCGGTCACCCACTCGCACATGGCCTCGCCCTGGATGAACGGCCTGTTCGCCGAGGGCTTCCAGCTGTCCGGCGGCGGGTCGTTCTTCCAGCGCGGGATGCCGTGGCCGGGGGAGCGGGCCACCGTCTACCTGGCACCCAACCTGGTGCTGCGCGACGGGGTGCCGGTGATCGCGTCCGGGTCGCCGTCGGTGTCGCTGGTCGCCTGCGTGCTGCAGAACCTGGTGAACCTGGTCGATTTCGGTCTGTCCATCGAGGAGTCGGTGGTCGCGCCGCGCTTCGGGGTGCGGCCGCACGAACCGGCGTCCGGGTGGTTGCCGGGAGTGACGCTCGAACACGGGTTCGCGCCGGAGGTCGACCGGGAGTTCCGCCGCCGCTGCGCCGAGCGCGGGCTGTGGCTGCGTGATCTCGGCCCGTGGCACTCGCTGACCGGCAACTTCGAGGGCATCACGCTGACCGGTGACGTGCTGCGGTCCTGTGCGGATCCGCGCCGCAACGGGGCCGCGGAGGGTTACTGACCGGTTCAGACCCCCGATGGTCTACGTGGCGCAACGTGATGGTCGCGACGAAGCAACTTCTGCCCGGTTCGACGGAGTCCGGGGTTTGCGAGATCACCCATCCGGGTATCGCTGCGCAGTCCCCATCGGAACAGGACCGGCGGCGCGGCCCGTCCTGCCGACAGAAAGAGTTGCCATGATCGTTCTCGGCGTCATCTTGCTCATCGTCGGTCTGCTGACCAGTATCAACATCATCTGGACGATCGGAATCGTGCTTCTGGTCGTGGGTGCGGTACTGGCGATTCTCGGCTCCACCGGCCGCAAGGTCGGCGGCAGGGCGCACTGGTACTGATCCGGCGCGACACGAGTGCCGGCTCCCCGCGCGGGGGCCGGCACTTCCGTGTGCGCACCGGTTCAGCCGAGCAGGTGGTCCAGTCCCGTCGCGGTGAGGGTGGCGCGGGAGGCGCGGCTCGCCGGCCGCACCTGCACCGGCATCCGCACGGCCGCCAGGGCCAGCTCGGCCGCGCCGGACACGGACAGGAAGTCCACTGCGGACAGGTCCACCTCCACCCGGCGCGGAGACAGCCGCGCGGCCGCCGCCAGCGCCCGCGCCAGGCACGGCACGGTGAGCAGATCCACGTCGCCGGCCACCTGCAGCTGCACCACCTCGTCGTCGAGTACCGCCGTCCGGATGTCGACCTCCGCCCGCTCCGTCATGCGGCCCACCTCCCGCGATAGTCTGAACAGGGTTCAACCGCCGGGGAGCTGTTTCGGCACCGATTCACCCGATCCAGGGACGAGGCGTGCGGCAGGCGGGGCAGCCCGGGAACCAGCTGTGGTGCCCCCGTCGGTCAGCGGGGCAGCGCGGTGGGCCGTCCGCCGATGACCGTGGTCGCCCCCGTCGCCCACACCACCAGGCCCCGCCGCCCGGGGCGGGTGGCGAGCCAGCCGGCCGCCGCGGGGCCGAGCGCGAACGCCGCGGTGGCGTCGATGTCGGCCCAGGTCAGCGATTCGGCCACCACGGTCACCGAGGCCACGTCCACCGGCGGCCGCCCGGTGCGGCCGTCCACCAGGTGCGCGCCGCGGTGGACGGTGCCGGAGGTGGCGACCCCGCCGGTGCACACCGGCACCACCGCGAGCACGCGGCTCGGATCGGCCGGGTTCTCGATGCCGATCCGCCACGGCGGGCCGCCCGGGTCGAGGGTGCGGCACACGATGTCACCCCCGGCGGACAGGCAGAAGTCGGTCGCCGGCAGCGCACGCAGGTGCTCCGCGGCGCGCTCGGCCGCCCAGCCCTTCACCACGCCGCTCGGGTCCAGCCCCGGACGCCGGATCGCGAAGGCCCCGCCCGACTCGCGCTCCGCCCGTTCGCCCAGCGCCAGCACCTCCGCCACCTCCGGCGGGCAGTCCGCCACGCCGATCTCGCCGCGGCCCAGCCGGGAGATGACCGATTCCGGCCGGTAGGTGCTGAACACCGCGTCGACGGCGCGCAGCTCCGCGATCACCGCCGCCCACGCGTCCCGCGCCGCGGCGTCCCGCGTGTGCCGGCCGCGCAGCGCGAGGCTGATCGGCATGCCCATCACGTGCTCGACGTACCGGGCGGGGATCACCGGCCCGCCTTGTCGAGCGCGCCCTGCAGCGACTGGAGGTAGCCCTCGCTGGTGACGGTGGCTCCGCTGACCATGTCGATGTCGGCGCTCTGCGCGTTGAGCGTGTCCTGCACCAGGACGGGCAGCGCGTAGTCGTTGATCTCGCGGTCGCGCGAGTTGCCGTTCGGGTACTGCACCACCTGGACGTTGCTGATCTTTCCGTTCTGGACGGTCAGCTGGACCTGCACCGGGCCCCACCGCGTCGGCGCGACCGGGCCGGTCACCGTCGAGCCGCCGGCCGCCGGGGTGCCGGTGCCCGGCGCGGGCGTCGGCACCGGCGTCGCCACGACGCCGGGACCACTCGCCATCGAACTCGACGTGGAGGTGTGGTAGCCGAACAACAGGACCAGGACGGTGATCGTGCTGAGGACCCACAGGCTGATGCCTTTCATGCGGTCACCACGCGAAGTTCTCGGTGTGCAGCCGCTCGGCGGGCACGCCGGCGGCCAGGGCGGCGCGGCGCACCGCGGCGGCCCACGGGCCGGGGCCGCACACGTACACGTCGCGTTCGGCGATGTCGGGCACCCAGTGCCGCAGCCCCGTGACGTCGTCGGCCGGGATCCCGTCGCCGAGCCACGACCCGGGTGCACGGCGGTGACCGGGCAGCCACACCAGCCGCAGCCCGCGTTCCGCGGCGAGGACCCGGAACTCCCGGTCGAACAGCGGCCGCTCGCGGAACCGGTGCAGCACCACGGCTTCCCCCGGTGCGTAGTCCAGTCCCTCGGCGAGGGCGCGCAGCGGCGTGATGCCGACCCCGGCGCCGATGAGCGCGACCTTGCGGCTCTGCCGCGCCCGTCCGGTCAGCCTGCCGAATGGGCCCTCGAACAGGGCCGGCGTCCCGGGACGCAGCGCGGCGATCTGCGCGCTGTTGTCGCCGGTGGCCCGGACCGTGATGCGCAGGCTGTGCCGGTCCGGCGCCGCGGACAGCGAGTACGGGTTGCCGCGCGTCCACCCGTCCCGCCGCAGGAACCGCCAGCCGAAGAACTGCCCGGCCTCCGCCGGGAGCCGGTCGAGGTGCCGGCCGGTCAGGTACACCGAGTACACGCCGTCGCCCTCGCCGACCACGGACGTGACCCGCAGCCGGTGCCGCAGGTTCCGCGTCACCGGCACGCCGACCCGCCACACCAGCACCGCCGCGGCGGCGGCCGCCCACGTCGTCCACCAGAAGACGGTCCGGGCCGTCGAGGCGGTGAACTCCTGCCCGGTCCACAGCTGGTGCGGCAACGCGAGCCCGACGCCGAGGTAGGCGTAGAGGTGCAGCAGGTGCCAGGACTCGTAGCGGAGGCGGCGGCGAGCGGCCCGGATGCTCGTCACCACGACCATCACCAGTGCGACGGTCCCGGCCAGCGCCAGCAGCATTCCCGGGTACCGCGTGACGAGGTCCCAGAACGTGGCGGGCACCGCGGTGACGGCGCCGGCCGCATACCCCCAGGTGATCAGCACGAGGTGGGCGAGCATCAGGTCGAACGAGGTGAACCCGGTGAGCCGGTGCGTCCGGGCCAGCCGGTCCTGCCCGAAGGCGCGTTCCAGCAGCGGGACGCGTGCCATCAGCAGCACCTGGGCCAGCAGCAGGACCGCCGACAGCAGCCCGGTGAGCCGGCCGGCGGAGTTCAGGCCGCTCACCCAGCCGGGGAGATCGCGGATTCCGCCGCCGGCCGCCCACCAGTAGGCGACCAGCAGCAGGGCCAGCCACAGCGCCGAGCCGGCGGCCAGCCGCACCCCGCTGTCGAACCGGGCGCGCCCGCGGGGGAGTGCGGCGAGGGTGGTCACGTGTTCGTCCCGTTTGCCCCGCCCGGTGCGTTCTGGCTGCCCTGGCCGTTCCGGCCGCGGTCGCCGAAGCCCGGCGGCGGCTGGCCGTAGCCTCGCGGGGCCCGGCCGAAGTGACCGGAGCCGGGGTTCGTGGTGCCGCCGGGGCCGGCGGTGGCGCGGCCGACGGCGAAGCCGCCCGCGCCGCCGACGGCGAGCACGGCCACGGCGACGGCGGGCGCGACACCGAGCCCGATGGTCCGCCGGGGTGCGCCGGGCGGGGGTGGGGCTGCGCTGCTCGCCGGCTCGGCAGGCGGCGGCGGGGTGGCCGGTTCCCACCGTGAGCCGCTGTGTCGATCTTCGTTGTCTGGCACGGGAGCCTCCTGTCCGGGCACCACGATGGTGACCGCGGAGGCTGAGACCGGCCCCGGAACAACCTGTGTGAAAGCTATGCGTCCGCCTGCCCGTCACGCCCGGGGCGGGGCGGCCCCCGGGGCACACGGATTGAACCACCGGGGGCCTGGCCGGCGTCGCTGCCCGGGCAATGACGAGACCTGGTGTCCACTGTCCTCCGATCCGCCCCCGCGCGACAGGGGCGGACGACCTCGGGGGTCCCGGCTCGATCGGGCGATCGGCCGTCCTCCGCTATATCACCCGTCCTGGTGACGCCCCGCGCGCCCGCGGTCACCTGACGGAGCCCCTCCGTGTCATCCGTCCGCGCGGCGATGGTGGCCGGAGGGGACGAGGTGCCGGACGGCTACCGTGCGCTGGCCCGTCGCGGGGTCTGGCAGGTGCTCGGCCGCCGCTGATCTTCAGCCGAACGGGGAGTTGCCGTTTGCGGGCGCCGGTGGCGCGGTCGAGACTCGGGGCATGGTCAACAGCGGTGGCAATGACATCCTGGCCGAGCGCGAGGTCCGGTTCTCCGGGGCTCTGCGGGGTTACGACCGCCGGGAGGTCGACGCCTACATCCGCCGGCTGCGTGCCCGGGCCGGTCACCTGGCGAGCGAGCTGGAGGAGAAGGAGCGGCGGCTGTCCGAAATGGGCGGTGACCTGTCGGTGCCCCTGCAGGTCATCGGCTCCGGCAACATCGGCGCACGCGTGGAGCGCATCATCGCGCAGGCCGAGATCGAGGCGCGGGAGATCCGCGATCAGGCCGAACGGGACGCCGCGGAGACCCGCAAGGCCTACGAGGACCAGGCCGAGCAGGCTCGCCGCCGGTGCGAGGACGTGACCCGGCGCGCGGAGGAGCAGGTCCGCGCGATGATCCGGGCGGCCGAGGAGGAGGTCGAGCGGCTGCGCGGCACCCGCCAGGAGGTCCTCGACCAGTTGCAGCGCATCGGGGAGATCATCGGCAGCGCGACGGACGAAGCCGCCGCCATCCCGGCGGTCGAAGTGCGGATCGAGGAGATCCTCGGCGCTTCCGTGGAGTCGGTGGAGTCCGTGGAGTCCGTGGAGTCCGTGGAGTCCGAGGTGGACGAGGTGGACGAGGACGCGGCCGGGTCCGAAGTGGACGAAGTGGACGAGGAGCCCGCGGAGTCCGCGGCGGAGGACGACGCCCCCGCCGCGGCCGTCGAGCCCGAAGCCGCTGAGCCCGAGATCGCCGAGGAAGCGGAAGCAGACGCGGCGGTCGTGCCGGAGGAGGAGAGCGACCCGGAGGCGCCGGTGGTCGCCGAGCCGCGCAAGCCGGCCGAGACGGGCAAGATCAGCCCGGCGATGCTGGCGGCGAAGGCCCGGCGCCGGGCGCAGCGGGAGCAGGCCGCAGCGGCCGACGCCTGACCGGCACCCCACCGCCTCCTGCGGAAAAAATGCTGGTCAGGACGGCGCTGACCGGCCCGGGAGGGTGTAGCGTTCCCAGTGTCGAGAGGAATCGGACCCGGGGGTCAGCCGGGGTCGTTCTCGGCATCGACGCCGGCCCGTTCCGGGCCGGGGGCAGGAGTACCGGCATGTCGTCGGGCCCGCACGTTCGCACCACCACCCCGAAGGCCGTCACGGCCGCCGGGCCGCCGCGGCTGAAGCTCCGAGCGAGCCAGAACCCGACGGCGCCCACCCCGGGGTACGTCGACGGGGCTTGGTGGCCCCGGTCGCATGACCTGTCCACGGAGCTGCCGGCACTGCGCGCGGTGCTGGCAGCCCGTCTCGGGCCGATCGACCGGATCGCCTACCGGAGAACGACGTGGGATCCCTCCGCTCGCCGCCTCGGCGGACACGGTTCGCTCGCGCCGCTGGCCGGTTATCTCCTGCCGGATCAGGACACCGTGGACGTGACGACCTCGGCGGGGGACAGCTTCACCCTGGTCGTGGTGCCGCCCGCTCAGGCGTAGCGCGCCAGCCGCGCGGCGAGCTCCGTGCGCCCCACGTCCACGGCGAACACCGGTTGCGCCGCGGTGGAGCGCTCGGCCTCGAGCACGCCGGTGACGAACTTGGCGACGGCGGCGGGCTCCGGTACCACCTCGGCGCCCGCGAACCAGGCGAGCACCAGCGGCGCCTCCTCCGGCGCCGTCTCCACGGCGACCGCCCAGCCGCTGCGTTCGCTCCACACGAGCATGAGATCCTCGCCGGGCCGGGACGGCCACCGCCGGCTGAGCCCCAGGTAGGCGGTGACGGTGTCGCTGACCTCGAACGAGGTGGCCTCCGCCGGAACACCCACGGCCGCGGCGACGGCCCGGAGATACCCGGCGAGCCCCCGGCTCAGTGCGGTCAACCCGGCGGACTGTGGATCCATGGTCACAGCCTAGGCGGCGTCCACGAGCACCGGGACATCCCGTCGCGCCCGGCACCGCACCGAAACCGGACACGCCCCGGGGTGACCACCCGGCGCGGCATGCGCCCGGGCAAGGATCAGCAGACGATCCGCTCGGGCGACGCCCCCGGAGATCGCGACGCTGACGCGGCCCACGGCAGTCGCACGCGCGGGACCACGGCGGGGACGAGATCAGGCCGGCACCGGCGCCGAATCGCGTGCCACCAGCGTCGCGCTCAGCAGCACCGTCTCGCGGGGGCGGTCCGGTTCGGCGATGCGCCGCAGCAGCAGGTCCACACCGGCGGTGCCGACGTCGTCCGCGGGCAGGCGGATCGTGGTCAGACCCGGCTCCAGGTAGGCGGCGAACGGGTGGTCGCCGTAGCCCACCACCCGCACGTCCCCGCCCACCGTCAGGCCGCACTCCCGGATCGCCTTGTACACGCCGAGCGCGAAGTAGTCGTTGCCGGTCACCACCAGTTCCGGGTGGTGCTCCCGGGTGATCAGCCCGGCCGCCAGCCGGTAGGCGTCGTCCGGGCGCCACGGCAGCGCCGCGTCCCGGGTGCGGTGGCCCGGCACCTTCAGCACCAGCGAATCGCCGCCGAGGGCGCGCCGGAACCCGGCGATCCGCGCGGCGACCGTGCTGATCTCCAGGTCCTCCTCGAACAGCCACGCCGGACCCGGGTCCGGCCCGGCCACCCGCGTCACCGCGTCGGCCACCGCCTGTTCGACGTCCGTGCCGACGAAGTCGAACCCCAGCTCGGGGATGTCCCGGCTGAGCAGTACGACCGGCAGCCCGGCGGCGGTCAGCTCCGCCCACGCGCCCGGCCGCTGCTGGATCGGCACGGCCAGCACGCCGTCCACGCCGAAGCGCAGCAGCTGCTGCACCGCGCGTTCCTCGTTGTCCTCGTTCTCCTCGGTGACCAGCAGCAGCACCGAGTACCCGGCGAGCCGGCACTGCCGTTCCACCGCCGAGATCAGCGCGGCGTAGAACGGGTTGGACGGGTTGGTGATGACCAGCGCGAGCACCATCGTGGTCCCGGAGACCAGCGACCGGGCGTGGCTGTTGGGCACGTAGCCCAACCGCCGCGCCTCGGCCACGATCATCTCCCGGGTGGCATCGCTGACCTGGTCCTTACCCGACAACGCGCGGGACACCGTGTTCGCGGACAGGCCGAGCCTGTCCGCGACGTCACGCAACGTGACCCGCCGAGCGCGCACCACCAGCCGACCTCCGGATCAACCCTTGCCAACAAGATAGATGCGCAGCTTGCCGGCCGCGCCGGGACCCACGGTGCAGCGCACCCGCAGCCACTGCCCGAACGCGTGGACCGGCCAGCTGATCAGGCCGGGGGAGTCGATGCGGTGCTCGGCGTCGTCCAGCGGGCACCAGTGCAGCCCGTCGGGGGAGATCTCGGTGCGGAAGGTCAGCGGACCGTCCGCCTCGAGCGCCTGCACGAAGAACCGGGCCTCCTGCGCCCAGGGCAGCTCGTAGGGTTCGGTCGCGAAGTCCTCGCGGACCACCGTGTTGCGTTCCAGGACCGCCGTCATCGTCGAGCGCATGTCGTGCCTCACCAGTCCACCGAGATCAGGATCGAGTCCAGGAACAGGAAATTGCGGATACCGCAGTGCGTGCGGACGGAGAAGTAGAAGTTGAGCAGGTTGTCCAGCGTGCCGTAGCGGTCGGGGTAGAGCGGAACCGGCACATCGCGCATGTCCATCACCCGGTCGTTGAGCTGCAGCTCCACATTGGACCTCGTGCTGGTGTCGATGTCCCACCGCAGGTAGTGCCAGTTGATCTTGGTGGGCACCTCGTTGACGCACATCTCGAGCGGCTCGCCGAAGGTCCGCCAGTCGGCGGGGTCGGGCGCGGTGAAGTCGGCGGCGTAGGGCAGCGCGAACTTGCCCTCCTGGTGGTCGCGGGGCGTGGGCTCGGGCACCACCGGGTACATCCAGCGGTTCGTCATCTCGCCGTCGAGGTTGGTGTTCTGGTAGCGGATGACGTTGTGGTAGCGCACGCCGCCGTCCGAGCAGATGTCGGTAGCCACCGTGAACGCGCCGAACTGCGACTCCGACGGGTGCCGGTTGCCGTCCCAGGCCACCGACGCCGGCGCCTCGTGCCCCACCGTCGCCTCGGCCTTGAACGCGAAGTGCGTCTCGATCCGGACCCGGCCGCGGCCGGCCATGGTCAGCCGCCGGATGCCGGTGGCGGTGTGACCGGGGTAGGGGCGGGTCGCGAGCTTGAGGGCGTAGTTTCCGCTCAGCGTCCCGTGTGTGCCGACGTCGAAGAACGAGCACGAGGACAGCTGCGGCGGGCGGAAGTCGCGCATGTGGTCGTCGACCGTGTCCAGGTCGCCGCGGCCGTCGTAGTTGCCGAGCAGCTCGGTCCAGCCGTGGGTGGTGGTGTCGAAGGTGTCGAAGCACAGCACCCGCGCCAGCGGGTTGTACTTCGACAACGCCGTGCCATTAACGTTCATGGGAGTCAAAACTGGGTCTCCATCCCTTGACCTAGGCGAAAGTGAACTCGTAGCCTGTCGCCAACATGAACGTTAATGTAGACGTTCCCCAGACGCAACGAAGGGTCTGCGATGAGACTGGGAATCAGCCGGGCCACGGTCGGCTCGACCGTGGGCACGGCGCTGGAGTGGTACGACTTCTCCCTCTACGGCACGGCCGCAGCCCTCGTGCTGCCGCAGGTGTTCTTCCCCTCCGGCGATCCGGCCGTCGCGACCCTGTCGTCGCTGGCCACGTTCGCCGTCGGGTTCTTCGCGCGGCCGGTCGGCGGCGTGATCATCGGCATCCTCGGTGACCGGGTCGGGCGCCGGACGATGCTGTTCGTGACGCTGATGGTGATGGCCGTGGCCTCGACGCTGATCGGGGTGCTGCCCAGCTACGCCACCGCCGGGGTGTTCGCACCGGTGGCACTGGTGCTGCTGCGGGTCGTGCAGGGGCTGGGCGCGGGCGGCGAGTACGCGGGCGCGATGCTGCTGTCCGCCGAGCACGCCTCGACCCGGGCGCGCGGCATCAACGCCGCCGCGCCGACCCTGGGCAACGCGGTCGGTTCGCTGGTGGCGACCGGGGTGTTCTTCCTGACCTCGGCGCTGATGTCGGATGCCGACTTCGCCCGCTACGGCTGGCGGATCCCGTTCCTGCTCAGCTGCCTGGTCGGCGTCGCCGGGATCATCGTGCGGCTGCGGGTGCCCGACAGCCCCGAATTCACCCGCGCGAAGGCGGCCGGGCACGGCACCCGGGCGCCGCTGCGGGCGTTGTTCGCCACCTCCGGGCGCAAGATCCTGCCCGGCATGCTGATCTCCGTCGCGCCCAACGTGATCAGCTACCTGCCCTCGGTCTACGCGCTGAGCTACCTGTCCAAGCGGGTGGGCACGGCGGCCTGGGTCGGCCTGCTCGGCATCGTCATCGCCAACGCCCTCAAGGTGGTCACCGTGCCGACCGCGGGCTGGCTGTGCGACCGGTTCGGCCGCCGCCCGGTGATGATCACCGGCGCGACCGCGGCGGCGCTGCTGTTCTACCCGTTCTTCTTCCTGCTCGACACCGGCACACCGGTGGTGATCTGGGCGGCACTGGTGCTGCTCTACACGCTCTGCAACGACCTGACGCTGGCGTCGCAGGCGACGATGATGTCCGAGCTGTTCCCCGTCGGCTACCGCTACACCGGTGTCACGTTCACCCGGGAGATCGCGGGCGCGGTCGTCGGCGGCTGCATCCCGTTCGTCGCGGCCGCGCTGACCACCGCCTCGGGCGGGCAGACCTGGCCGATCGCCGTGGTCTGCGGGGTGCTGTGCCTGCTGTCGGTGGTGGGCGCCCGGTTCATCGCCGAACCCGAGCACCTGCGCGGGCGCGCCGAGCGGGTCACCGCCCCGGCGGGAGGGTGACGGCCGGGCCGGGCGGCTACCCCCGTCCGGGGGTAGCTGTGCCCCGCCGGTATCGACGTGCCCCGGGTACGCCGGTACCGTGGGGCGACCGACGATGGTGTGGTTCGAGGAGGACGGACGCCGATGTCTGACGCCCGCTCGGTCCTGCAGGTCGAGCTGGCCGGGGCCGCCCGCGCCGCGGGCCTGCCGGTCGTGTTCGGCGGTGAGGTGTCCGGTGGCCGCCTGCGGTTGTCCGGGTTCGTCGGTACCCGCACCACCGCACTGCACAACCTGGACGTCCTGCCCGGCGTCGGTATGGGCGGCCGGGTGCTGATGCAGAACAGGCCGATCACGGTCAACGACTACGGCTCCGCGCGCACGATCACCCACGACTACGACCGCCCGGTGCTGGCCGAAGGGCTGGCGTCGGTCATCGCCGTGCCGGTGCAGACGGCGGGCCGGTGCCGCGGCGTGCTCTACGGGGCCGTCCGGCGGCCGGTGACCTTCGGGGACCGGGTCCGGGACGCGCTGATGGAGTCCGGCAGGCGGCTGGCCCGCGAGCTGGCCGCCCGCGACGAGCTGACCGACCGGGCGGCTTCGCTGTCCCCGGGCGCCACCCGCGAGGAGCTGCGGGCGGTGCACTCCGAGCTGCGGGCCATCGCCGGTGGCCTGCCGGACCCGGAGGCGCGCTGCCGTCTCTACGCCGCCGCGCAACGACTCGTCGAACTCGGCGAGGGCAGGCCGGTGCCGGAGCCGCGCGTGCGACTGTCCACACGGGAAATGGACGTGCTCGCCCAGGTGGCCCTCGGCCGCACGAACGCCGAGGTCGCGGAGCGCCTGTCGCTGTCCAGGGAGACGGTGAAGGCGTATCTCGGCTCCGCCATGCGCAAACTGGACGCCCACACCCGCCACGAGGCCGTGGTCCAGGCGCGCCGCCTGATGGTCCTGCCGTGAGCGAGCCGCGCTAGGCCGTCGCGGTCCACCGCGAGTTCTCCGAGCGCCCAAGATCACATCCGGGGAGTGGCGCGACGACCAGTTCCCGGACCCGCGCGGCTGAGGAATTCCTCCCGGGCGCAGTAGGTTGGGTGGGGAGCAACCAGTGAGGGAGGACAAGACGTGGGTCTGAAGGTCGGCTACAAGGCGTCGGCGGAGCAGTTCGGTCCGCGCGATCTGGTCGAGTACGCCGTGCGGGCCGAGGAGCTGGGCCTGGACTCGGTGATGGTGTCGGACCACTTCCTGCCGTGGCGGCACGAGGGCGGGCACGCGCCGTTCGCCCTGTCGTGGATGTCGGCGGTCGGGGAGCGGACCAGCCGGGTGCAGATCGGCACGAGCGTGCTGACTCCGACGTTCCGGTACAACCCGGCGGTGATCGCGCAGGCGTTCGCGACGATGTCGTTGCTGTCCGGCGGCCGGGTCATCCTCGGGGTGGGCACCGGTGAGGCGCTCAACGAGATCGCGGTGTCCGGGCGGGAGTGGCCGGAGTTCAAGGAGCGGTTCGCCCGGCTGCGGGAGGCCATCTCGCTCATGCGCGAGCTGTGGACCAGCGACGACGTCTCCTTCGACGGCGAGTACTACCAGCTGGTCAACGCCAAGATCTACGACCGGCCCGAGCAGCCGGTCCCGGTGTACGTGGCCGCGGGCGGCCCGGTCGTCGCGAAGTACGCCGGCCGCGCGGGTGACGGGTTCATCTGCACCTCCGGCAAGGGCATGGAGCTCTACACCGACAAGCTGATGCCGGCGGTGGCCGAAGGGGCGGCCGCGGCGGAGCGGGACGTGGCGGGCATCGACAAGATGATCGAGATCAAGATGTCCTACGACCGCGACCACGCCACCGCGCTGGAGAACACCCGGTTCTGGGCGCCGTTGTCGCTGACGCCGGAGCAGAAGCACTCGGTTTCCTCGGCCGAGGAGATGGAACGGCTGGCCGACGAGCTGCCGATCGAGCAGGTCGCCAAGCGCTGGATCGTGGCGTCCGACCCGGACGAGGCGGTCGCGCAGATCAAGCCGTACCTGGACGCCGGCCTGAACCACCTCGTCTTCCACGGTCCCGGCCACGATCAGGAGCGTTTCCTCACCCAGTTCACCGAGGACGTGCTGCCCCGCCTGCGCGCGCTGGCCTGAGGTGCCCACCGCTCACGGGCCGCGCCCGTGAGCGGTGTCATGGTGCGGCCGCTGCGGCGGCGAGGGTAATTTCGGGAAATAGCGATATATCGAAGGATTCCGGCGCCGCGCGACCCGTGACGCAGAAAAGGTGAGCCGTCATGTCCCCAGTCCTGTCCGTCCTGGACCTCGCGCCGATCGCGCCCGGCCAGACCGCGCGGGAGAGCTTCGCGGCCAGCGTCGCGCTCGCGCAGGCCGCCGAGCGCAGCGGCTACCGGCGGGTCTGGTACGCCGAGCACCACAACATGGCCTCCATCGCCTCCAGCGCGACCAGCGTGCTGATCGGGCACGTCGCCGAGCACACCTCGTCGATCCGCCTCGGCGCGGGCGGGATCATGCTGCCCAACCACTCGCCGCTGGTGATCGCCGAGCAGTTCGGCACCCTGGAGACGCTGTTCCCCGGGCGGATCGACCTCGGGCTCGGGCGCGCGCCGGGCAGCGACCAGCAGACCACCGTGGCGCTGCGGCGCGACCCGTCCTCCGCCGACTCCTTCCCGCAGGACGTGCTGGAACTACAGGCGTACCTGAGCGGCAAGGCCGTGCACGGCGTGCGCTCGGTGCCGCGGGCCGAGGGCGTGGTGCCGCTCTACATCCTCGGGTCGTCGCTGTTCGGGGCGCAGCTGGCCGCACAGCTCGGGCTGCCGTACGCGTTCGCGTCGCACTTCGCCCCGGACGCCCTGCACCAGGCCGTCGCGCTGTACCGGGATCGGTTCCAGCCCTCGGCGCAGCTGGCCGAGCCGTACGTGATCGCCGGGGCGAACGCGTTCGCGGCCGAGGACCACGACGAGGCCGAGGCCCAGCGGACCGTGGCCTACCGCGCCCGCGCCCGGGCGATGCTGTCGCAGGGCCGCGCGGGCGCCAACTTCACCGACGCGGAGATCGACGCGTTCCTGGCCTCGCCCGGCGGCCGGGGCCTCGCGGCGATGACCCGCTACACCGCGGTCGGCACCCCGGACGAGGTGCGCGCCTACCTGGCGGATTTCGCCGCGGAAGCCCAGGCCGACGAACTGATCCTCGCCCACCACGCCCAGCACGTCGCCGACCGGGTGCGCTCGGTGGAACTGACCGCGAACGCGATGGCGGCGGCCATCTGACCAGGGCACCGGCCGGCGCCGGGTAATATCGGCCGGGTTGTTGAGCACACAGCGACCGGGTGCGGGCCCGGTGCTGTCATCGCCGCTCGTTCCCGGTCGGCTGCGGTAGGGAAGGACCACGATGAGCGACGGTGTGGCGGGCCAGCTGGAGCACCTGGACGAGGTGACCAGTGCCCTCGAGGAACTGGCCGGCACGGTCGGGAACACCGACGACTTCGGCGTCCTGCTCCGCGTGGTCTGCGAGCAGGTGGTCCGGGTGGTGCCCGGGGCGGACATGGCGTCCATCACCGTGCTGGACGGCACCGGTGCCCGGTCCGTCGCCGCGACCGACGAGCGCGCGGCCCTGATCGACCAGGCCCAGTACGCCGACGACGACGGGCCCTGCCTGCGCGCGGCGCGCACGGGCCAGGTGGTCCGGGTCGCAGTGAGCACCGCGCGGCAGCTGTGGCCGGGCTTCGTGGAGGTCGCGGCCGGGCACGGCGTGGCGAGCTACCTCGCCTCGCCGCTGCAGGTGCGGGACGAGGCGATGGGCGCGATCAACCTGTTCGGCTTCGGTGAACACGGGTTCCGCGACGTCGACCAGAAGTACCTGGAGCTGTACGCGACGGTGGTCGATGCCGTGCTGCACCTGTCCCGCCGCGCGCTGCGCACCCAGGAACAGGTGCGGCACCTGCGCACGGCCCTGCGCACCCGCGGTGTCATCGAGCAGGCCAAGGGCATCCTGATGGCCGCCCGGCGGATCACCGCCGACGAGGCGTTCCAGCTCTTGGTCGGGCAGTCCCAGCGGGAGAACGTCAAGCTGCACACCATCTCCGCCCGGTTCGTCTCCGAGCACACCGGGCACGCCGTCGAGCCGGACGACTTCACCGCGGAGTGATCGGTCAGGGCGCGGGCGGCAGGGTCCCGGTGATCGTGAACACCTCGTCGAGACCGGTCAGCTGGAGCGGGCGCAGCACCGGCCGGCTCGCGCACACCAGGGTGAGCTCCTGCCCGGCCGCCGCGCACTCCTCGGACACCTCGACCAGCAGCGCGAGCCCGCTGGAACCGATGAACCCGACCCCGGTCAGGTCGAGCACCACCGCGGGTGGCGGCGGCACCGGCGCGCCCGTCCGCGCCGCCTCGAGGCCGTCACGCAGCCGGCCGATCGTGCCGGCGTCCACTTCACCCGTCACCGTCACGACGAGCGCGCCGGGCCGGTAGGTCCACTCCACTTTCAGGCTGGTCACGCGATCTCCTGGTCGCCGGAAGGACACGACGGCGCCGGCTCGGCCGGCCATGGGGGAGGAAACGGTCTGGGACAACAGCGACCTCGGGCTCGCTCGGGGGACGGAGCGCGGCACCGCGCGCCGCCTCGCGTCGACAGAAGGGCGAGCCACAGCTGCTTGTATAACCGTGACGCGTCCGAGCCTACCTCATGGCGCGGTTAGGCTGGCGGAACGAGGACCGGGCCGGGTCGCGTCCCCCGGTGCCTCGCCGACGAGACGAGGTGTCATGAGCGAAACGGTCCTCACCGCTCCGGAGGTCATCACGATCGCCGAGGAGCTCGCCGAAATCGGCAGGCTGGTGGACGACGACGACGTCGCCACGACCCTGGCCCGGTACGTGGCACGGGCCGTCACGCTGCTGCCGGGATGCGACCGCGCCGCGATCACGGTGACCACCGCGGACGGGACGGCGGAGGTCGTGGCCACCGCGGGCAGGGCGCTGCCGGACCTGCCGGTACCCGTCCCCGATCCGGTCGGTGAGGCGCTGACCTACCGCGAGCCCCGGCGGCTGGACGACACCGCCGCGGACGACCGGTGGCCCGCCTACGCCGACCACCTGCGCCGGCACGGCTTCGGCAGCTGCCTGACGCTGCCGTTGCCCGGCACGGACTCGGCGGCGGCGTTCAGCGTGCTGTCCGCCGAGCCGGGCCGCTTCGGCCAGGACTCGCACGACCTGGCGCTGCTGTTCACGCTGCACGCGGGCGTGGCGTTCGACAACCACACGCTCTACCAGGACAACCTGCGGCTGCTCGGGCACGTGCAGACTGCCCTGCGCACGCGGACCGTGATCGCCCAGGCACAGGGCCTGCTGATGCGCCACCGCAACCAGACCGCGGACGAGGCGCTCGCCGCGTTGAAGCGGATGTCCCAGCAGGCCAACATCAAGCTGCGCGACGTCGCGGCCACGCTCGTGGCGGCCCACCACGCGGGACGGCTGGCGCAGACGCTGCGCGAGTTCTGACCCGGTCCGCTCCGGCGTCCCGGGCGCGATGGCGTGCGTTTCAGCGCCAGCCGGCGGCGGGTGCCACGTCGCGGACGATCGACTCCAGCAGATGGGCGTTGTACCCGACGCCGAGCTGGTTCGGCACCGTGACCAGCACCGTGTCCGCGGCCTGCACGGCCGCGTCCGCCGCGAGCTGCTCCGCGATGACGTCCGGCTCGCCCGCGTAGGTGCGGCCGAACCGGGCGGTCCCGCCGTCGAGGTACCCGACCTCGTCCCGGCTGTCCCGTTCCCGCCCGAAGAAGCGCCGGTCGGTGTCGGTGGTGATCGGGATGACGCTGCGGCTGACCGAGACCCGCGGCTCGCGGAGGTGGCCCTGCCGCGCCCATTCCTCGCGGAAGATCCGGATCTGCTCGGCCTGCAGTTCGTCGAACGGCACCCCGGTGTCCTCGGTGAGCAGTGTGGAGCTCATCAGGTTCAGGCCCACTTCGGCGGTCCACTTCGCGGTGGCGCGGGTGCCGCTGCCCCACCAGATCCGCTCCGCCAGCGTGGGCGACGTGGGTTGGACGGCGAGCATCCCGGGACGGCCGGTCATCTGCGGATCGGCGCGCACGACGGCTGCACCGGAGAGCGCGCGGCGGAACATCGTGGTGTGCCGGCGCGCCATGTCCGCATCGGTCTCACCGTCCGCCGGGACGTAGCCGAAGGCGGACGCGCCGTGCAACGCCGGTTCCGGAGAGCCGCGGCTGATGCCCAGCTGCAGGCGCTCGCCGCTCAGCAGATCAGTGGCGGCGGCCTGCTCGGCCAGGTAGAGCGGGTTCTCGTAGCGCATGTCGATCACCGCGGTACCCAGCTCGATCCGGTCGGTGCGGGCGGCCATCGCGGCGAGCAACGGGAACGGCGTGGAGAACTGCGGCGCGAAGTGGTGCACGCGCAGGAACGCGCCGTCGACGCCGAGTGCCTCCGCGGCCACGGCGAGCTCGACCATCTGCCGCAGGGCGTCGGCGGCCGTGGGCGTCGGGGTGCCGGGCTGGTGGTGGCCGAACGAGAGGAAACCGATCTTCTTCACAAGCTGTATTGTCCAAGGCCGCACCGGAATCCGGGGGGCGGCGAGGGAGAGCCGCACCACCTCGCACCCGTCTTGGTGATCGGCCAGCGCGGCGCCCCAGCCGACCCCGTGGGCTCCCAGGTCATCGCCCGGATCCAGGCCGCACCGACCGCCGACGGCGTAGCAGTAGCCGCTCAGCCTCGTGGTCCCCGGGGTGCTCAAGCAGGAACTCGCTTGTGCACCCCGACGTGGCCGAGGTGACCGGCCGGCCGCCCCGCACGTCCGAGCAGTGGGCCACCGGGCCACGCAGACGCCTTCCGGTAACGCGGGGGCCGGTGCCCGGGGCGAGCGGCCGCCGCGCGGAACGTGCCGTGACCTGCGGCGATGCCGCGGCCAACGTCTTCCGATACCCGCGGTATTGACACCTCGCCCGGCGGGTGTCACTATTCCGGGCACCGCTTGGAATCGTTTCCAGTCATACCGCCGCATGAGGCGGAAACGTTTCCAGCGGCGACGGACGACGACGGAGTGCCAATGACGTCAACACGGGCCACGCTGCTCCAGGTGGCCGAACGAGCCGGGGTGTCCCTGGCCTCGACCTCGCGCGCCCTGCACGGCACCGGGGCGAGCCCGGCGATGGTCGAGCGGGTCCGGGCGGCCGCGGAGGAGCTGGGCTACAGCCCGGACGCCATCGGCCGCTCCCTGCGGATGAAGAAGACCTTCCAGATCGCCTTCGCGGTCGCCGACATCGGCAACCCGGTCTACGTCGAGACCATGCGCGCCATCCACGAGGTGCTTGCCCCGCACGGGTACCGCGTGGTGGTCATGAGCACCGGCGACACCTCGACCTCGACGACCGAACTGGTGCGCAGCCTCAACAGCGGTTTCGTCGACGGCATGATCATCAGCCCGCTGCGCACCGACGACCGCCTCATCGAGGAGATCACCCGCGCCGCCGTCCCGGTCGTCGTCATCGGCCGCGCCCTGGACGCCCACGGGATCAGCTCCGTGTCCACCGACTCCGCGGGTGGCATCGGTCAAGCGGTCCGGCACCTGCGGCAACTGGGCCGCCGCAAGCTCGGCTTCCTCAACGGTCCCCTCGACACCACCCCCGGCGAGGCCCGCCAGCGCGGGTTCGACACCGCCGCGGGCCCGGGCAACACCGTCGAGATCGCGCAGGACTTCACCGTGGCCGCCGGGCTGGTGGCCGCCCGGCGGCTCCTCGCGAGCGCCCCGGACCGCCTGGACGCCGTCGTCGCCGCCAACGACCTGCTCGCCATCGGCGCCATCCACGCCATCCGGGAACTGGGCCTGTCGGTGCCCGGCGACATCGCGGTGACCGGCATGGATGACACTGAGCTCGGCCGCGTCTTCCACCCCACCCTGACCAGCGTGTCCCTCGGCTCGACCGAGCGCGGGCGGGCCGCCGCGCGGCTCATGCTCAGCCTCGCCGACGACCCGGACCAGGACGCGCGTCAGGTCACGGTCGGCCCGGAGCTGATCGTGCGGGGTTCCACCGTTCCCGCCGCCGGCGGGCTGACCGAGGGAGGTCGGCGATGACCGTCGCCGCGGACACCCGCGCCCCCGCGCCCGCCCCGGCGCCGCGCAACCGCCGCACGGGCACCCTGGCGCGCTCCCGCCGCCGCGAGGCGATCGCACTGGTGATGCCGTCGCTGATCCCGATCCTCGTGCTCAGCGTCGCTCCGCTGGTGATGGGCCTGGCCCTGGCCTTCACCGACGCCCGCCTGGTGCGCCACCCCGACTACGGCTTCGCCGGCGTGGACAACTTCACCAAGCTGCTCGGCAACACGTTCTTCTGGGACTCGCTGCGGATCGGTCTGATCTGGACGGTGGGCGTCACCGTGCTGCAGCTCGCCGCGTCGATGGGTCTCGCGCTGCTGCTGAACTCCGGCCTGCGCCTGCAGGGCCTGACGCGCGTGCTCGCGCTCATCCCGTGGGCGATGCCGCCGGTCGTCGTGGCCATCATGTGGCAGATGATCTACTCGGCCAACGGCGGCCCGCTCAACGCGGTGCTGGGCAGCGTCGGGCTGCCGGGCGACATCAACTGGCTCGGCGACTTCTCCACGGCGCTGCCCGCGGTGATCGTCGTCGGCGTGTGGGTCGGCATGCCGCAGACCACGGTCACCCTGCTGGCCGGGTTGCAGCAGATCCCCCAGGACCTGCACGAGGCCGCGTCCGTGGACGGCGCCGGGGCGTGGCGGCGGTTCACCGCCGTCACCTGGCCCAGCCTGCGGCCGATCATCGCCTCGATCACGTCGCTGAACTTCATCTGGAACTTCAACTCGTTCTCGCTGGTCTACGTCCTCACCGCGGGCGGGCCGGGCGGAAAGACCATGGTGCCGGTGCTCTTCATCTACCTCGAAGCGTTCAAGAACCGCAACATCGGCTACGCGGCCGCGATGGGCCTGGTGCTGGTGATCATCGTCGTCGCGTTGCTGGCCGTCTACCTGCGGTCGCAGTTCCGCGACGACCGCGCCGGGCAGGGGCGGTGACGACGATGCGTGCACTGCTGCGTCCCGCCCAGTACCTGGCACTGGCCGCCTACATCCTGTTCCTCGGCTTCCCGTTGCTGTGGCTGATCTCGGCGTCGGTGAAGTCCTCCGGCGAGCTCAACTCGCTCAGCGTCAACCTGCTGCCGCGGCAGTGGCACTGGGACAACTACGCCGACGCCCTCGACCGCCAGGGCCTCGTCCACTCCGCGGGCAACAGCCTGGTCGTCGCGCTGGTGTCCACCGCGCTGGTGATCCTCATCGCGCTGCCGGCGTCCTACGTGCTCGCCCGGCTCAAGGGCCGCATCCGCGCCGCCGGTGTCGGCTGGATCCTGACCTCGCAGGTGTTCCCGGTGGTCCTGGTGATCCTGCCGCTGTTCCTGATCCTGCGCACCCTCGGGCTGGCCGACAGCCTCGCCGGGCTGACGCTGGTGCACACCACCTACACGCTGCCGTTCGCGTTGTGGATGCTGCAGGGGTACGTCACCGCGATCCCGGTCGACCTGGAGGAGGCGGGCGCGATGGACGGCGCCGGGCGCTGGACCGTGCTGCGCCGCATCGTCTTCCCGCTCCTGGCGCCCGGCATCGTCGCCACGGCGATGTTCAGCTTCGTCTCCTCGTGGAACGAGTTCTTCTTCGCGCTGGTGCTGTTGCAGTCGCCGGAGAACTACACCCTGCCGATCACGCTGAACATGTTCATCGGCGGCGAGGGCAAGGTGGCTCTCGGACCCCTCGCCGCGGGCGCCGTGCTCGCCGCGATCCCCAGCATCGTCTTCTTCACCATCCTGCGCCGGCGGCTCACCAGTGGGCTGATGGCCGGGGCGGTGAAGGGATGAACCCCGGAAAAACGAAAGGTCGGTCAATGAAGTCTCGACGTGTGGTGGTGGCCGCCCTCGCGGCGGCCGCGAGCCTGCTGTTCACCGCGTGCTCCAGCGGCAGCGGTGACAGTGGCGGCGGCGGTCCGGTGACCCTGAAGTTCCAGTCCCTGTCCGACCAGCCCGCGGCGATCGCGGCGACGAACAAGATCGTCGACGACTGGAACAAGGCGCACCCCGACATCAAGGTCGAGGTCGTGCCGGCCGGCTGGGACGGCGTCTACGACAAGCTGGTCACCCAGTTCAACGCGGGCAGCGCGCCGGACATCATCCACTACGAGGCGGCCGGGGTCGCCCCGTTCGCCAAGGACGGCTACCTCGCCGACCTGACGCCCTACCTGTCGGAGCAGAAGAAGGCCGACATCCCCAAGGGTGTGCTGGACTCGGTCACCGTGGACGGCAAGGTGATCGCCTACCCGACCGAGCTGCAGTCCTATGTGGTCTTCGCGAACAAGGCCCTGCTGGCCAAGGCCGGTGTCACCGTCCCGAGCGGTGACACGATGACCTGGGACCAGCTGCGCGACATCGCCAAGGCGACCACCCGCGACGGTGCCTACGGCCTCGGCTGGGGCCTGTCCAGCCCGACGGCCGCGATGGTCGCGCTCGCCCCGGGCTTCGGCGGCAAGTACTTCGAGGGCACCGGCACCGACGCCAAGATCAGCATCGGCCAGGGTGAGATGGCGCTGCCGCAGCTGGTGGACGCGATGGCGCACCAGGACAACTCGATCCTGCCGGTCACGCTGACCCAGTCCGGCGCCAAGGCGCTGGCCCCGTTCTACGCCGGTCAGACCGCGATGACCATCCAGGGCTCCTTCCAGGCCGCGAACATCGCCAAGGACGCGCCCGCGGGCTTCGACTGGGTCGTGCTGCCGACACTGGCCGGCCCGGCCGGTCCCGCGCAGGCCGCCAACCCGCAGACGCTGTCGGTGAGCAAGGACTCCAAGCACGTCAAGGAGGCCGCCCAGTTCATCGACTTCTTCACCAGCACCGAGAACCTGGCCGCGCTCAACCAGGCCGACACGCTGATCCCGGCGACCACCTCCGCCCGCCAGGCGCTCACCACCAAGCTCGGCGCGCAGAACGGCTGGAAGCAGATCCTGTCCTCGGGCCAGTACCTGACCTCGGCGCCGTACCTGTTCGTCGACAAGTACGCGCAGTGGAAGGACACCGTCGCGACCCCGGCCTACCAGAAGTTCCTCGCGAAGCAGCTGGACGCGGCCGGTCTGTCGAAGGCTCTCACCGACGGCTGGAACTCCATCAACCGGTGAACATCGTCCTGATGACCTGCGTGGCGGCGCCGGTCGCGAAGCGGCGCGAACGGCTCCGCCGCTTCGGGCGGTGCTTGCGTACGCGGGACATTTCGACCATCTGAGAAGGGAATCGTGAAGCCGGTGACCTGGCTGGAAGACCGAGCGGTGGCGGTGATCACCGGGGCGGCCGTGGGGGACGCGCTGGGTGGCGCCACCGAGGGGTGGACCCCGGAACAGATCGAGGAACGCCACGGCGGCCGGGTGACCGGCATCGTCGGTCCGTGGTTCCCGAACTGGCGGGAGGCGCGGCCGATCGCGCCGTACCACAAGGGGGACGGGCACGTCACCGACGACACCCTGATGACCCGTGCGCTCGTCGAGGTGTACGCGAAGCGCCGCGCGCACCTCGACGCGTACGCGATGGCCGAGGACCTGGTTCCGCTGATGATCGGCGAACCCCGGTGGGTGCCCGAGCTGGAGTCGACCGCGTTGCTGCTGCAGCGGGTCTTCCTCGCGGAGAAGTGGATCGTCGCCCGGCTCCACTACGGGCACGTCGACCCGCGGGAGGCCGGGGTCGGCAACGTGGTCAACTGCGGCGCGGCGATGTACGTGGCGCCGGTCGGGCTCGCCAACGCCGGGGACCCGCGCGGTGCCTACGCCGAGGCGATCGACCTGACCGGTGCGCACCAGTCCAGCTACGGCCGGGAGGCGGCCGGTGTGTTCGCGGCGATGGTCGCGGCGTCGGTCACTCCCGGTGCCGGGGTCACCGATGTCGTGGCCGCCGCGCTGGACGTCGCCCACGACGGCACCGCGGCCGCGCTGCGCGCCGTGGTGGACGCGTTCGACGGCTGGACCACGGCGCCCCGCACCGACGACGAGGAACGTGCCCTGGCCCGGCTGATCCGGGACACGGTCGCGCCGTTCGACTCGGTGGGGCCGCAGTACCGGCAGATGTCGCTGGACGCGCGGCGCCCGTCGCGGACCAAGTCCATCGAGGAGCTGCCGGCCGCGCTCGGGTTCGTCCTCGGTCACCGCGGTGACTACCGGGGTGCGGTGCTCGGCGCGGTGAACTACGGCCGGGACGCCGACTCGATCGCCGTCATGGCCGGTGCGCTGTGCGCCGGTCTCGGCGGCACCGCCGTGGTGCCGGCCGAGTGGGTCGACGCGATCGGTGAGGCGAGCCGGATGGACCTCCGCGAGACCGGGCGGCTGATGGCGTCCGCGGCTGCGGACATCCTCAAGGCCGACCGGGAGCGCGCGCTGGCGCGGCTGCGCACCCTCGACGCGCTGGAGCAGGCGTGATGGACGACATCAGCTGGGGGCGCGTGAGGAGGGCGGCGTGACCGTGCGGCTCGACTGGGACAACCCGGTGATCGTCACCGGCGCGGCCGACCCGGCGGCCGAGCCGGTGCCCGCCGGCTCGGTGCCGCTGCCGCGGCGGACGGGGGAGGGATCGTGAGGCTGACCTGGGCCCAGCCGGAGGACCTGCTGGCGCACGAGCTGGTCCAGTCCGCCGCGGAGGGCCGGGACGTCGGCGCGATCCGGGACCGCTGGGTCGCGGCCGGCGGCGACCCGGTGCCCGCGGTGAGCGGGGCCGGACCGCACCCGGCGACCCCGGAGCTGCGCGCGCTGGCCCGTGACCTGCTCGACGAGCTGGCCGCGCTGCCGGCCCCGCCCGCGGCGGCGGAGCCGGACGACTGGGACGCGATCGTCGCGCTGCTCCCGCCCGCGCCGGACCTGCCCGCGGGCCGGGACCGGGTGCTCGGCGCGTGGACCGGCCGCGCGGCGGGCTGCCTGCTCGGCAAGCCGGTGGAGAAGATCCCGCGCGAGGGCATCGAGGAGATCCTGCGCGCCACCGGGCGCTGGCCGCTCGACCGCTGGTTCACCGCGGTCGGCCTGCCGGAGGAGGTGGCGCGGCGGTGGCCGTGGAACCGGCGCTCCGCCGCGACCTCGCTCGAGGAGAACATCGACGGGATGCCGGAGGACGACGACCTCAACTACCCGATGCTCGCGCTCACCCTGCTCGAGCGGCACGGCCGCGGGTTCACCACCGACGACGTGGCCCAGCTGTGGCTGGACCACCTGCCCGCCGGGCGGGTGTTCACCGCGGAACGCGCCGCCTACCGCAACATCCTCGACGCCCGCCCGGTGCCCGAGACCGCCACGCACCACAACCCGTTCCGCGAGTGGATCGGCGCGCTCATCCGCACCGACGTGTTCGGCTGGGTCTCGCCCGGCGACGTGCGTGCCGCGGCGCGGATGGCGTGGACCGACGCGCGGCTGAGCCACACCCGAAACGGCCGCTACGGCGCGATGTGGGCCGCCGCGCTCGCCTCCGCGGCCATGGTGTGCGGCACCGTGGACGAGGTGCTCGACGCGGCGGAAACCGTGCTGCCACCGGAGAGCCGGCTGGCGGAGGCGGTCCGGTTCGGACGGTCGCTGGCGGATCTGGAGACCCGGGACGGGCTCGACCGGCTGCACGCCGCCTACGGTCACCTGCACTGGGTGCACGTGCTGAACAACGCGGCCGTCATCGCCTACGCCCTCGCCCGCGGCGGCGGCGAGTTCGGCCCCAGCGTGTCCATCGCCGTCACCGCCGGCTGGGACACCGACTCCGCCGCGGCCACCGTCGGCGGGGTGGTCGGCGCCGTGCACGGCGTGCCGGGGCAGTGGGCGGAACCGCTGGACGACCGCATCGCCACGTCCCTGCCCGGCGGGGACCAGCGCATCACCGCACTCGCGGCCCGCACGGCCGCCCTGACCGTGGAACGAGGTGCCGCATGACCGGGCAGGTCGTGGTCGTCGGCTCGGCCAATGTGGACCTCGTCGTCGAGGTGCCGCGCCACCCGGGTGGTGGCGAGACGATCCTCGGCGGCGATCTGCGCCGCAGCCCCGGTGGCAAGGGGGCCAACCAGGCCGTCGCCGCCGCCCGGGCCGGGGGCGCGGAGACCACGTTCGCCGGTGCGCTCGGTACCGACGAGTCCGCGGAGCTGCTGCTGGCGTCGCTGGAGCGGGCCGGGGTACGCACCGACCTGGTGTCCAGGGTGGACGCTCCCACCGGGACCGCGCTGATCACCGTTTCCCCGGACGGGGAGAACGCGATCGTCGTGGCGCCCGGTGCCAACGCCCGCCTGGCGCTCACCGACGCGCAGGTGCACCGGATCGCGCACGCCGACGTCGTGCTCGCGCAGCTGGAGATCCCGCTCGGTGTGGTGCGCGCGGCTGCCGCGGCCCGGCGGCCCGGTGCGGTCATGGCGCTCAACGCCGCGCCCTCGCGCGACCTGCCCGCCGACCTGTGGGACGTGGTGGACCTGCTCATCGTCAACGAACACGAAGCGGCCGACCTCGCCCGCACCGGCGGCTCGCCGGAGGACCTCGCCAGGGTGCTGCTCGACCTCGTGCCGGCGGTCGTGATCACCCTCGGTGCCGAGGGTTCGCTGGTCGCCGAACGCGATGCCGAACCGGTGCGCATCCCCGGCGAGCGGGTGGCGGCGGTCGACACGACCGGTGCCGGTGACACGTTCTGCGGGGTGCTGGCCGCCGCGTTGGCGCGTGGGCTCGCCCTGCCCGAGGCGGCCTGGATCGCCGGTGTCGCCGCTGCGCTGGCAGTCACCCGCCCCGGCGCGCAGGACGCCGTACCCACCGCGGCGGAGGTCGCCGAGGGGAGCGCGACATGACCTACACGTTCGACCCGCTCGTGCCGCGCCCGATCGACCGGCCGACCGGCGTCCCGCTCGGCCCGGTCACCGGCGAGCAGCTCGCCGCGCTGGACGAGGCGAAGATCTTCGCCGGGCCGCACGACCCCGCCGACCGCCCGGCGTGGCGCGAGCGCCTGCGTGAGTGGCGCGAGGACGCGCGCCGCCGCCACGGCTACACCGGCGCCGCGTACTCCCGGCCCGGTGCGGCCTGGGCAGCGCGCTGCCGCACCGTCGCGCAGGTGTGGCTGTGGGACGAGCTGCTCTACGACTTCGGCACCGGCCGGTTCACGCCCGAGCGGTTCCTCGCCGACGCCCGGGACCGGTTCGGCGGGCTGGATGCCGTGGTGCTGTGGCACGCCTACCCGGTGATCGGCCTGGACGACCGCAACCAGTGGGACTTCTACCGTGACGTGCCGGGCCTGACCGAGCTCGTGCGGCACTTCCACGACGCGGGCCTGCACGTGTTCGTCGACTACAACCCGTGGGACGTGGGCACCCGCCGCGCGGGCGACGATCTCGCCGAACTCGCCGCGCTGGTGGCCGACCTGGACGCCGACGGCGTCTTCCTCGACACGTTGAAGAAGGCCGAGCCGGAGTTCGTGGAGGCGCTGGAACGCGCCAAGCCGGGCATCGTGCTGGAGGGCGAGTCGAAGCTGCCGGTCGAGCGGATCGAGGACCACGCCTCGTCGTGGGCGCAGTTCTTCGCCGACTCGCCGGTGCCCGGTGTGCTGCGCGCGCACTGGTACGAGCGGCGGCACATGCAGCACCACGTCCGCCGCTGGCACCGCGACCACACCGAGGAGCTCCAGTCGGCGTGGCTCAACGGCGCCGGTGTGATGGTGTGGGAGGTCGTGTTCGGCGTGTGGGTGGGCTGGTCCCGCCGGGACGCGGCGACCGTGCGGCGCATGGTCACCGTCCAGCGCGCGGCCGGGGACCTGCTGCTGCACGGGGAATGGACCCCGCTGGCCGAACTCGCGCCCGGCGCCGAGGAGGCCGGGGTGTACGGCTCGCGCTGGGACCTCGGTGACCAGACACTGTGGACGGTCGTGAACCGTGGCGACGAGGACTACACCGGTCCGGTCGTGCCCGGTGCCGCGCCGCTGCTGGGGCCCGGGGTGCCCGCCCGCGGGATCGCGGCATTCCTGCGGGCCGCGGAGGAACCCGCGTGGGTCGCGGACCTGCCGGACCTGCCGCACGACCCGGACGCCCGGTTCCCGCACCGCCTCGCGATCCGCCGCGAACCGGTCCGCACGACCGGCGAACCCGAGCCGGACGCGGTGGTCGTGCCCGCCGGGCCGTACGTGCTGACCGTGCGGCACCGCGCCCGCGAAACCGGGATGTACCAGGGCGCACCGTATGTCGACGAGTGGAAGCCGTTGCCGCCGCGCCTGCACGACGCGCGCACCCTGCAACGCGACGGTGTGCTCGCCAACCCGGTCGCGGTCGCCGCGACCGAGGTGACCCGCGCGCAGTTCGCCGAATTCGTGGCGGCCACCGGCTACCGTCCCGCGCAGCCGCACCGCTTCCTCGCCGGGAGGACCGATCCCGGCGCGCCCGTGACCTATGTGGACCTCGACGACGCCCGCGCGTACTGCGCGTGGCGCGGTGGGCGGCTGCCCACCGAGGACGAATGGCAGCTCGCCGGCGAGACCGGTCTGCTGCGCCGCGGCGAACCGGCGGTGTGGAACTGGACCGAGAGCGAGCACTCCGACGGGCGCACCCGGTTCGTGATCCTCAAGGGCGGCAGCGATTACCGCGCGGAAGGTTCGGACTGGTACCTCGAAGGCGGCCGCCACGACCCGGACTACAGCGTCAAACTGCTGCTGCCCGGGCTGGGGCTGGCGCGCAGCGCGACCGTCGGGTTCCGCTGCGCCTGGGACCTGCCGGAGGTGACCGCGTGACCGTTTCCCGTGACCCCGCCGCGGGTGCCCTCGCCGGGCTGCGCGTGGTCGACGCGGCGACGCTGTTCGCCGGGCCGATGGCCGCGATGCACCTCGGCGACATGGGTGCCGAGGTGATCAAGGTCGAACACCCGGACCGGCCCGACCCGGCGCGCCACCACGGCGCCGCCAAGGACGGCGTCAACCTGTGGTGGAAGACGCTCGGCCGCAACAAGCGCACGATCACCGCCGACCTGGGCAGCCCCGGCGGGCGCGAGGTCTTCCTGGCGCTGGCGCAGCGGTCGGATGTGATCATCGAGAACTTCCGGCCCGGCACGCTGGAACGCTGGGACCTCGGCTACGACGAGCTGTCCGCGCGCAACCCGCGGCTCGTCCTGGCGCGCGTCACCGGCTTCGGGCAGCTCGGCCCGTACCGGAGACGGCCCGGGTTCGGCACCCTCGCCGAGGCGATGAGCGGGTTCGCCGCGGCGACCGGCGAACCGGACGGCCCGCCGACGCTGCCCCCGTTCGGGCTCGCCGACGGCATCGCCTCGCTCGCCACCGCCTACGCGATCATGGTCGCCCTGTCGGCGCGGGACCGGACCGGGCGTGGGCAGGTCGTCGACACCGCGATCGTCGAGCCGATCCTGGCGATGCTCGGCCCGCAGATCACCCGGTGGGACCAGCTGCGCTCGGTGCAGCCACGCACCGGCAACCGGTCGGTGAACAACGCGCCGCGCAACACCTACCGCACCGGTGACGGGCAGTGGGTCGCGGTGTCCACGTCGGCGCAGTCGATCGCCGAGCGGGTGATGCGGCTGGTCGGACGTCCGGACCTGATCGACGAGCCGTGGTTCGCCAGCGGCGCCGAGCGCGCGAAGCACGCCGACGAGCTGGACGAGGCGGTGGGCGCGTGGATCGGGCAGCGGAGCCGGGACGAGGTGATCGCCGAGTTCGAGGCCGCGCAGGCCGCGGTCGCGCCGATCTACGACGCCGCGGACATCGTGGCCGATCCGCAGTTCCGGGCGCTGGGCACGATCCACGAGATCGAGGACCCGGAGCTGGGGCCGACGCTGGTGCAGGGGCCGATCTTCCGGTTGTCCGACCACGACGGCGTCATCGCGCACACCGGGCGGCCGCACGGCGCCGACACCGCGGACGTGCTGGGCGAGCTGGGCTTCTCGGCCGCGGACATCGCGCGGCTGCGGGCGGAGGGGGCGGTATGAGCGCGCCGGCGCTGACCTTGTTGTACGTGCCGGCCGACCGGCCGGATCGCGTGGAGAAGGCGCTGGCGTCGCCGGCCGACGTGGTGCTGGCCGACCTGGAGGACGCCGTCGCACCGGCCCGCAAGGACGAGGCGCGCGACCACGCCGTGCGGTTGCTGGCGCCGGCCGGACGGCCGGTGCAGGTCCGCATCAACCACGCCAGCACGCCGTGGCACGCCGCGGACCTCGACGCGGTGCGGAGCCTGCCGGCCGAGGTGGGGGCGCGGATCCCGAAGGTCGAGTCGCCCGAGGAGGTGCGCGCGCTGGCCGCCGCGCTGCCCGGCCGCGAGCTGCACCTGCTGATCGAGTCGGCGCTCGGGGTCGAGCGGGCGCTGGACCTCGCGACGGCCTCGCCGCAGGTCGCCTCGATCGGGCTGGGCGAGGCGGACCTGCGCTCGGACCTGGGGGTCACCGACGACGCCGGGCTGGCCTGGGCGCGCAGCCGCGTCGTCGTCGCCGCCCGGGCCGCGCGCCTGGTGCCGCCGGTGATGTCCGTCTACCCGAACGTGCGCGACCTCGACGGCCTCGCGGCGTCCTGCCGGGCCGGGCGGGCACTCGGCTTCCGCGGCCGCACGGCGATCCACCCGTCCCAGCTGGACACGATCCGCGCCGCGTTCCGGCCCAGCGAGCAGGAGGTCTCGCGAGCTCGCGAGGTGCTGTCCCGGCTGGACGACGCCACGGCGGCGGGTGTCGGCGCGATCGCCCTGGCCGACGGCACCTTCCTCGACGTCGCGATGCTGGAGCAGGCCCGCACGGTGCTCGCCCTCGCCGGGGAATAGTTCCCGTCCGGCAGCGGACGCGCGTGGTTCAGGCGGCGCGGCCGAGGAACGCCAGCAGCCGGGTCTGGGCGTCCGCCCCGTCCGGGGGCGGCACCTCCGGTCCGAAGTAGCCGGGCCGTCGCACCACGTGGGCGCGGGCCCAGTCGCCGGCCAGGGCCACCAGGTCCGCGTCCAGCCGGACGTCCATCCCCAGCGCGCGCCCGATGTCCCAGGTGTGCGTGATGGTGTCGGTGATCATGAGCGGCACCACCGCGGCCAGCGGTACGTCGCCGATCCCGGTGATCCGCGTGGGCCGCGCAAGCGCTTTCCCGGTCAGCTCGGGCATCGACGCCGCCCGCGCGGCACGCCAGGCCGACACCGGGTCGTCCCCGGTCAGCGCGCCGGGGTGCGGCGAACCCGGCGCGCCCGCGCGGTCCGGGCCGGCCTCGCCGGTCGCCCACGACCGCATCTGCCACTGGCCCCAGATCAGGTGACCGGCGACGTCGCGCACCGACCACTCCGCACACCTCGACGGCGCGTCCCACCGGCCGGCCGGCACCGCCGCCAGCACCCCGTCCAGCCCGTCCTGCGCGCGCCGGTACCGCTCCATCAGATCCATCGGCTCCACCGTGAACTCCTTCCCCGCGATGACCTCCCGAGGACGAACGGCGGGCGCCGCACTCGACACCCGTGCCGCGCGGACTGCGCCCGGTGGCCGGGCGGTCACGCACTACGCCAGGGCGGCGCGCATGGCTCGTCCCATCGCGGCCGAGTCGTGCCCGGGCTCGACACCGTCGACGATCAGCAGGTCGCCGTCGATGTGATCGGCGCGCAGCGGCAGGATCGCCTGGTAGGCGGGGGAGTCGTACCAGGCGCGGGCGTCCGCCAGGGTGGGGAACTCGATGATCACCAGGTGGCCGGGCCAGCTTCCCTCGCGGACCTCGACGGCCGCGCCGTGCACGACGAACCGGCCGCCGAACGGGTCGAGCGTGGCCTGGATGCGCTCCAGGTACTCGCAGACGTCCGGGTGCGGCTCGGCGGGCATCAGGTGGGCCAGTGCGTAGGCGGTCATGTCGTCCGTCCTCTCCGTCGGTGTTCACCCGATCCTCCGGGACAGCCGGACCAGCGTCCATTACCTGCGGGGTAACGGCCCCCGTGCGCCGGGCTTCTTGACGCGAAGTAGAACCTGTTCTACCTTCGCCAGGTCGGCGTCTGGTCGAGGTGAAGGTGGGCAATGATGCGAACCCGTGCGGCGGCGCTGCTCGAACAGCCGGGCAAGTGGCAGATCGTGGACATCGACCTGGACGAGCCGAAGGAGCACGAGGTCCGGGTGCGGTTCGCCGCGGCCGGGTTGTGCCACTCCGACGACCACGCGAGCACCGGGGACATGCCGACGCCCCACCTGCCGCTCATCGGCGGGCACGAGGGCGCGGGGGTCGTGGAGGAGGTCGGCCCGGGGGTGCGCGACCTCGCCGTCGGCGACCACGTCGTGGCGCAGTTCGTGCCCTCCTGCGGGCGGTGCGAGGCCTGCTCGTCCGGCCGCGGCAACCTTTGCGACCTCGGCATGTACGCGCTCACGGGCTGTATGGCCGACGGCACCTACCGGGCGCACCTGGACGGCGCGGACGTCGCCCAGATGACCATGGTCGGCACCTTCGCCCAGCACGCGATCGTGCCCGAGTACTCGCTGACCAGGATCGACCCGGACATCCCGTTCCCCGTCGCCGCACTGTTGTCCTGCGGTGTGCCGACCGGCTGGGGCTCGGCCGAGTACGGCGCGGAGGTCTCGGCCGGCGACACCGTGATCGTCATGGGCGTCGGCGGCGTGGGCATGAACGCGGTGCAGGGCGCCCGGGCCCGGGGCGCGGCGCACGTCATCGCGGTCGACCCGGTGGCGTCCAAACAGGACAAGGCCCTGGAGTTCGGGGCGACCCACGCGTTCGGCGACCTCGGCGAGGCCGCGGACTTCGCCCGGTCGGTCACCAACGGCCAGGGCGCGCACTCCGCGATCGTCGCCGTGGGCGTCACCACCGGCGAGCACGTCGCCCAGGCGGTCAACGCGATCGGCAAGTTCGGCACCGTGGTGGTGACCGGCATCGGCGACGTGCGGGACGAGGGCCTGCCGATCAACCTGTGGGCCCTGTCGATGATGCAGAAGCGCATCCAGGGAGTGATCTTCGGGATGGGCACGCCGTCCTACGAGATCACCCGGCTGGCGCGGATGTACCGGGCCGGCACGCTCAAGCTGGACGAGCTGATCACCACGACCTACCGGCTGGACGAGATCAACCAGGCGTACGCCGACATGCACGCCGGGCGCAACATCCGCGGGGTCATCCTCCACGACGGCTGAGCCGCCCCGCGCACCTCACCGCCGCTCGCCGTGGCCGATCGCGATCACTTCGACTGCGGCAGGGTGACCCGCCCCCGGCGAGCCCGGGGCGCGGACGGGGGCGGTACCACCGGGCCGATGTCGCCGTCCGGGGCTTCGTCCAGGTCGACGATCACCGGGGCGTGATCACTCGGCCCGGTGCCCTTGCGCGCGTGCCGGTCGACCCAGGCGGCGGCGACCCGGCCCGCCACCGGCGCCGACGCGAGCACCAGGTCGATGCGCATCCCGAGGTCCTGGTGGAACATCCCGGCCCGGTAGTCCCAGTAGGTGAAGACGCGTTCGGACGGCCAGCGGTCCCGGATCACGTCGCGCAGGCCGAGTCCGGTCAGCTCGGCCAGCGCGGCGCGTTCCGCGGGGGTGACGTGGGTGTGGCCCGCGTACGCCGCGGGGTCGAAGACGTCGGCGTCGGTGGGTGCGATGTTCATGTCGCCGCACAGCAGGACCGCGTCCGGCCCGCCGGCGACGACGTCCCGCAACGCCGCGAGCCACGCCAGCTTGTACTCGTAGTGCTCCGATCCCGGGGTGCGGCCGTTCGGCACGTACAGCGAGTGCACGCGCACGCCGCCGCAGGTCGCGGCCACCGCACGGGCCTCCGGGTGCGGGAAGCCGGGCGCGCCGGCCACGCCGGTGACCACGTCCTCCAGCCCGGCCCTGGACAGGATCGCGACCCCGTTCCACCGCGGTTCCCCGGCCAGCGCAACCTCGTACCCGCGCCGGGCGAGCTCGTCGCCGAGCAGCTCGCGGAACGCGTCGTCGGCCACTTTGGTCTCCTGCAGGCACACCACGTCCGGGCGCCGCTGGTCCAGCCACGGCAGCAGCCGCGGTATCCGTTGTTTCACGGAGTTCACGTTCCAGGTCGCCACGCGCACGCCGTCCACGCTAACGCCGCCGGGCGGGATCCGCCGGGCCGCGCGGGTTGCCCGTGTGGGACCAATCCCACACCGGCGCACCTCCCCGTCGCCGTGAGCGTCTTCCCCGATGTAGGCCGACGAGGTGAATCGCTCACGCGAAAGGGGAGATCGATGAGGAGTGCTGGAATGTGGTGGCGCGCCGGGGCCGTGGCTGCCGCCGCGGCGGCTGTCGGGGCGGCTGTCGGGACGGTGGCCGTCGGAACCGCCCAGGCGGAACCGGCCGTTCCGCGGTGCACGGACACGCAGCAGGTGGACACCACGCTGAGCTACGGCGGTGCGGCCGCGGGCACCCGTGGCGGGTACCTGCAGTTCACCGCGAAGCCGGGGGCGGCCTGCGTCGTCCCGGGTGTGGTGCCGGTGGGCCTGGTGGGGGCGCACGACGTGCTGGTGGCCAACGACGCGCCGGAGGACTCGCCGGCGGTGTACCTGCGCGACGGTGCCTCGGCCTACGTGCAGCTGACGTGGACCGTCGTCTCGCCCGAGCGGCAGCAGACACCGCTGGCCGTCACGGTCGAGCCGGAACACCCGGAGGACCGGGGGATCACGGTGACCTGGACGCTGGGCCCGGTCGACGCGACGCCGGAGAGCCACTCGATCCACGTCGGGCCGGCGACGCCGGGGCCGGCGCCCGCCGGGCCGGCCGCCTGAGCGCCCGTCCGCCCCGTGTCAGGGCACGCACGGGGCGGACGGTCCGCCGTCCACAAGTAGCGCGCCGCGGAGTTGCTGACCTGGACAGTTCCGCTTCGCAACCGGCTACGCTGGCCGGATGCAGAGGACGTCGTTCGCGAACTGGCCGTGCTCCATCGCGCGCAGCCTGGACCTGTTCGGCGATGCGTGGACGCCCCTGGTGCTGCGGGAGGCGTTCTACGGGATCCGCCGGTTCGACGAATTCCAGCAGTCCCTGGGCATCGCCCGCAACACGCTCACCGACCGCCTCCGCCGGCTCGTCGGGCAGGGTTTGCTGGAGCGCCGGCCCTACCAGGACGAACCCCGTCGTCACGAGTACCTGCTCACGGAGAAGGGCCGGGACTTCTTCCCGGTGCTCGCCGCGCTCTCGCACTGGGGCGACCGGTGGCTCGCGGGTGACGAGGGCGCCCCGATCGCCCTCCACCACGTCACGTGCGGCCACGACACGCACGGCGAGGTGGTGTGCGCGCACTGCGGCGAACCGCTGCGTGCCGGCGAGGTCGCCATGCGGATGGGCCCGGGCTACCCGGAACGGCTCAAGAGCAGGCCGGACGTCCAGAACAGGTTCTTGACAAGCTAAGTCTCGTTAAGCAACGGTTGTGGCCGGACCCGGCGACGAGGAGGACGGCCGCGATGGAGTGGACGGGCGCGCGCTACGCGGACACCCCGACGGTTCAGGTGCGGACGTGGGTCGCCGCCCCGCCGGAGCGGGTGTGGGCGCTGGTGACCGACATCGGGCTGATGCCGGAGATGAGCGAGGAGCTCCAGTCGGTCGAGTGGCTCGACGGCGCGACCGGCCCGGCACTGGGCGCGCGGTTCGTGGGCCGGAGCCGGCACGAGGCGCTGGGGGAGTGGGCGAGCACGTCCCACGTCGTGGAGCTGGAGCCCGGGCGGGTGTTCGCCTGGGCGGTCGAGGACCCGGACCGGCCCAGTGCGCTCTGGCGGTTCCGGCTGGACCCGCGTGACGGTGGCACGGAGCTGTCGCAGTGGATGCAGCTGGGGCCGGGGCCTTCCGGGCTGTCGCTGGCGATCGAGCGGATGCCGGACAAGGAACAGAAGATCGTCTTCGTGCGGATGCGCGAGTTCGAACGCAACATGGCCGCCACTCTCGAACACCTCAAGCAGCGGGCCGAGGGCTGATGCGCACGGCGACGACCGTCGAAGCCTCCAGCGGCTTCGGCGAGGTCGCGGACTTCGTGCTCGAGGCGGAGAAACTCGGCCTCGACGTCTGCTGGGTCGCCGAGGCCTGGGGATCCGACGCACCGTCCACTGTGGGCTACCTCGCCGCGCGCACGCAACGGATGGTGCTCGGCACCGGCATCATGCAGGTAGGCACCCGGACGCCGGTCGCGGTGGCGCAGACCGCGATCACACTGTCCAATCTGTCCGGTGGCAGATTTTTGCTGGGACTGGGCGCGTCCGGGCCGCAGGTGATCGAAGGGCTGCACGGGGTGCCGTTCGCCCGGCCGCTGACCCGGCTGCGGGAGACCGTGGAGATCGTCCGGCGGGTGCTCGACGGCGGCCGGATCAGCTACGACGGGGCGGCGTACCGGATCCCGCTGCCGGGCGGCGGGGCGGTGCCGATGCGGCTGTCGATGCGCGCCGAGCACGACATCCCGGTGTATCTGGCGACGCTGTCCCCGGCGATGCTCCGGCTGACCGGGGAGGTCGCCGACGGCTGGCTGGGCACGAGTTTCGTGCCCGAGGGCGCCGCGCAGGCGTATTTCGCCCACCTGGACGACGGGCTCGCGCAGGCCGGGCGGTCGCGGGCCGACCTGGACGTGTGCCAGGGCGCCGAGGTCGCGTTCGCCCGGGACGAGGACGCGCTGCGGGCGATGGTGGCCGGCCGGAAGAAGGAACTCGCGTTCAGCCTCGGCGGGATGGGCTCGGCCTCGGCGAACTTCTACAACCGCGCCTACAGCAGGCAGGGCTGGGCCGAGGTCGCGGCCGAGGTGCGCGAGCGGTGGCAGGCCGGGGACCGGGACGGCGCCGCCGGGCTGGTCACCGATGACATGGTCCTCGCCACGACGCTCATCGGGACCGAGCCGATGGTGCGCGAGCGGCTGCGGGTCTGGCGGGACGCGGGCGTGGACACGGTGCGCCTGTACCCGGCGGGGGACAGCCTGGCGGAGCGGCTGGCCACCCTCGGCAGGGCCATCGAGCTGGTGCGGGAGGCCGGCACCCGCTGACGCGCGCATCAGCGCCGGTCCGCGCGACCTGCCCGCCGGCGCGGAGCGTGACCGGCGGCTACGGCGATCGGGGGCTTGCGGCCCTGACGCCGGGTCAGTCCAATGGTCTCGACAGAGGTGGGAAATCCACCGGTTCACCCGGCGAGGAGTTGCTGATGACCACCGCGGAACCCCGCAGCTACCCGTTCGGCGAGCTGGAGCGGCTGGACATGGAGCCGTTGTTCGCCGAGCTGCGCGCGAACCAGCCACTGGTCCGGGTGCGGTTGCCCTACGGTGAACCGGGCTGGCTGGCGACCCGGTACGAGGACGTCAAGGTCGTGCTCGGCGATCCGCGGTTCAGCCGGGCGGCGAGCCTGGAGCACGACGAGCCGCGCCTGCGCCCGCAGCGTTCGCTGCCCGGCGGGATCCTGAGCACGGACCCGCCCGACCACAGCCGGCTGCGCAGGCTCGTCATGAAGGCCTTCACGGTGCGGCGCGTCGAGCAACTGCGGCCGCGGGTGCAGGAGATCGCCGACGGTTTCGTGGACGAGATGGTGGCCGCCGGTCCGCCGGCCGACCTGGTGGAGTCCTTCGCGCTGCCGGTGCCGGTGACCGTGATCTGCGAGCTGCTCGGCGTACCGTACGCCGACCGCGGCGACTTCCGGTACTGGTCCGACGCGTTCCTGGCCACCACGAAGTACTCGCCCGAGGAGGTGCAGGAGTGCACCGGGCGCATGCGGGCCTACCTGGAGGACCTGATCGCGCAGCGGCGGGCGCAGCCGCGCGACGACCTCCTCACGGGGCTGGTCGCCGCGCGCGACGACGAGGACCGGCTGTCCGAAGAGGAACTGGTCATGCTCGCGATGGGGCTGCTGGTCGCCGGGCACGAGACCACGGCGTCACAGATCCCGAACTTCGTCTACACCCTGCTCGGGCACCCGGAGCAGCTGGCGGTGCTGCGCGCGGACCTGAGCCTGGTGCCGCAGGCGGTCGAGGAGCTGATGCGGTTCGTGCCGCTGGGGGTCGGTGCCGGCTTCGCGCGGTACGCGCTGGAGGACGTCGAGCTGGGCGGGGTGACGGTGCGCGCCGGGGAGGCGGTCCTGCCCGCGCTCGCCTCGGCGAACCGCGACGAAAACGCCTTCCCCGACCCCGACCGGCTGGACCTGCGCCGCCGGGACACCTCGCACATCGGGTTCGGGCACGGCGTCCACCACTGCCTCGGCGCCCCGCTGGCCCGGATGGAGCTCCAGGTCGCGCTGGGCACGCTGCTGCGCCGCCTGCCCGGCCTGCGTTTCGCCGAGGGCGAGGCGGGCATCGCGTGGAAGGAAGGGATGTTCACCCGCGGGCCGGAGCGGATGCTGCTCACCTGGGACCAGTAGTGGCATGCATCTTGATGCAGAGGTGTTATGATGTAAGAGTGCGAACCACCATTGATCTGCCCGAGGACCTGCACCGGCAGGCGCTGTCGATCGCTCGCGACACGTCCCGCACGTTGAGCGAGATCGTGGCGGAGCTCATGCGCCGGGGGCTGGGTCAGGGGAAGGTGACGGGGGTGACCCAGAGCCCGTCCACCGGCTTGCCGGTGGTCAGCCTGGGCAAGGTCATCACGACCGAGGACGTTCGTGCCCTGGACGACGATCAGTGACGCACCTGCTCGACGCCAACGTGCTGATCGCGCTGGTGGTGGCCGACCACGTTCACCACCGGTCCGCGGAGGCGTGGTTCACCGAGAGCGAGGACACGTTCGCCACCTGCCCGATCACCGAGGGCAGCCTGATCCGCCTGTTGCTTCGGGAAGGGCAGACCGCGGGCAGTGCGCAAGCGGTACTGGCAGCGTTGCGGCGCAGCGACCGGCACACGTTCTGGCCGGACTCGGTGTCCTACGGCGAGGTGCTGTTGGACGGTGTCTTCGGGCACCGTCAGGTGGCCGACGCCTATCTCGCGCATCTGGCGCGGAGCCGGGGCGGCCGCCTGGTCACCTTCGACCAAGGTCTGGCGCAGCTGCACGCGGACGTCACCGATCTTCTTCCGGCGATCCCCTTTCAGCCCGGCGCTTGATCGGCACCTCGCCCGCCGGTCGGGCCTGGCGCAACGACTAGGGTGGCCGGGTGAGTGCGACCCTCCTGGCGACCGGCCTGACCGCGGGGCACGGGCACCGCGTCCTCTTCTCCGGCCTCGACCTCGTCGTCGCGCCGGGCGATGTCGTCGGGCTCGTCGGCGTGAACGGGGCGGGCAAGTCGACCCTGCTGCGGATCCTCGCCGGCCTGGCCCGCCCCGAGGACGGCGAGGTGCGGCTCACCCCGCCGACCGCCACGGTCGGGCACCTGCCGCAGGAACCGGACCGCCGGCCGGGCGAGTCGGTGCGCGCGTTCCTGGCCCGGCGCACCTCCGTCGCCGCCGCGCAGGCGGAACTGGACTCCGCGACCGAGGCGCTGGCCGCCGGAGCCGAGGGCGCCGACGACCGCTACGCCGTGGCCCTCGACCGCTGGCTCGCGCTCGGCGGCGCGGACCTCGATCACCGGGCGGCGGAGGTGACCGAGGAGCTGGGCCTGACGGTCGACCTGGACCAGCCCATGACGTCGCTGTCGGGCGGGCAGGCGGCCCGCGCCGGGCTGGCGTCGCTGCTGCTCAGCCGCTACGACGTCTTCCTGCTCGACGAACCCACCAACGACCTCGACCTGGACGGGCTGGACCGGCTCGAGCGGTTCGTCACCGGCCTGCGGGCGGCCACCGCGCTGGTCAGCCACGACCGTGAATTCCTCGCCCGCACCGTCGACCGGGTGCTGGAGCTGGACCTGCCGCAGCAGCAGGTGCGGCTCTACGGCGGCGGGTACAGCGCCTACCTGGAGGAGCGCGCGGTGGCCCGGCGGCACGCCCGCGCGGATTACGAGGAGTACGCGGCGACCCGGACGGCGCTGGAAACGCGGGCGCGGACGCAGCGCGCCTGGATGGAGAAGGGCGTGCGCAACGCGCGCCGCAAGGCCGGGGACAACGACAAGAGCAGCCGCAAGTTCCGCGCCGAGTCCACCGAGAAGCAGGCCGCGAAGGCCCGCCAGACCGACCGGATGATCGAACGCCTGGAGGTCGTGGAGGAGCCGCGCAAGGAGTGGGAGCTGCGGATGGAGATCGCCGCGGCCCCGCGGGCCGGCACCGTGGTGGCGACGCTGCGGTCGGCGGTGGTCCGCCGCGGCCGGTTCACGCTCGGGCCGGTGGACCTGCGGATCGACTGGGCGGACCGGGTCGCGATCACCGGGGCCAACGGCGCCGGCAAGTCCACCCTGCTGGCCGCGTTGCTCGGCCGCGTCCCGCTGGACGAGGGCACCGCCGCGCTCGGCCCCGGGGTGCGGGTCGGTGAGGTCGACCAGGCGCGGCGGTTGTTCCTCGCTGACCTCCCGCTGGCCGAGGCGTTCGCGCGGGAGGTCCCGGAGCTCGCCGACGCCGACGTCCGCACCCTGCTGGCCAAGTTCGGGCTGGCGGCCGCGCACGTGCTGCGCCCGGCCGCGACCCTCTCGCCCGGCGAACGCACCCGGGCGGCGCTGGCGCTGTTGCAGGCGCGCGGGGTCAACCTGCTGGTGCTCGACGAACCGACCAACCACCTGGACCTGCCCGCGATCGAACAGCTCGAGTCCGCTGTGGACGGTTTCCCGGGCACGCTGCTGCTGGTGACCCACGACCGCCGCATGCTCGACGCGGTGCGCCTCACCCGCCGGCTGGCGGTCGCCGGCGGCACGGTCACCGAGGTGTGACACCTGCGGACCGGCGGGCCGCGGTGATCGCCGCGGCGGCGAGGACCGCCCCCGCGCCGATGGCCGCGGTGGCGGGCCAGCCGAACCAGCCCACGGCGGCCGCACCCGCCGCGGTGCCGATGCTGCCGCCGACGAAGTAGACGACCATGTAGGCGCTGTTGAACCGGGCGGGCGCCGCCGGGTCGAGCGCGAGCACCGTGCTCTGGTTGGCCACCTGCGCCGCGAACAGCCCGGCGTCGAACAGGCCCAGGCACAGCAGGGTGAGGGCCGTGTTCGCCAGGCACACGGCGAGTGTCACCGCCGACGCGGCGGCGAGGGCGAGTCCGGCCAGGATCACCCGTCGCGCCCCGGCCCGGTCGGTCCACGCGCCGGCGACCCGGGTGCCGACGATGCCGAGCAACCCGGCCGCCGCGTACGCGCCGATCCGCTCCGGTGAATACGAAAACGGCGGCTGGGACAGCGCGACCGCGATGCCCGCCCACACGGCGCAGAACGCGAAGAACCAGAGGGCGCCGCGGGCGGCGGCGAGCCGCAGCAGCGGGAAGTGGACGTAGAGCCGCGGCAACCCGCGCAGGGTGGCCAGGTAGCCGGTCCCGGCGCTGCCCACCGCGGCGGGCAGCACCAACCGGGCGGCGATCGCGATGGCGGCGCACGCGATCGCGAACACCAGAAGCATGGTGCGCCAGCCGATCAGCTCGGTCAGCCAGCCGCCGCCGATCCGGCCGGCGAGGATCCCCGCGGAGATCCCCGAGGTCACCACGCCGAGGACGGTGGCCCGGCGCGGCGGATCGGCGAACCGTCCCGCCACCGAGCTCAGCTGCGCGCCCACCGCGGAGCCGGCGCCGATCACGGCCAGCACCAATCCGAGCACCACGGCGGAACCGGCGGCCCCCGCCAGGGCCAGGGCGCCGGCGAGCGCGGCGAACTGCGCGGCCACCACGGTCCGCGGCGGGAACCGGTCCACGAGCGGGACCAGCACCGCGAGACCGGCGAGGTACCCGACCGGACCGCAGGCGAGCACCGAACCGACCACGGCCGGCGGGACCCGCAGCGACCCGGCCACCTCCGCGATCGAGGGTTGCAGTGGGTAGAGGGTGGCGGTGCCGAGGGCGGCGGCGAGCGTCAGGAACCCCACGACCGGCGCGCGCAGCACCTGCGGGGCAGGCGAAAGAGTGGTTTGCACCGCACCGACGGTAGGGGGCGGGCCCGGCGCGGTGCTGGCGGAAACCCGCCATCACCGTGACCGGCGTGGTGCGGTCGCGACGTGGTGCCGAAAACGGCCGGCAGGCGGGAAAACCGGCCGGGCCGGGAGTCCTGTTCGGTCAGTGCACCCCGAGCGCGGCGAGGTTGTCGGTGGCGGGGTGGGTGGTGCCGGTGGGGCCGTCGGCGAACGCCCGCAGCAGCCGGGTCGTGATGGCGGTGACGGCCGTGTGCACGGCCGGGTCGGCACCGGACTCGGGGCAGCCCGGGTCGAGCCCGCAGATCCAGTACTGCGTGCCCGCGGAGAACACGGCCGCCCCGGACGCGGTCGTGTAATAGGTGGCGTCCGCGAAGTCCGGTTTCCCGCCGCACGTCACCGGGGAGTGGAACAGCACCTCGATCGGCCGCGGTGTCGGCACCGAGAGGTCCACCCGCTCGTACTCGTTGCCCACCAGGCCACGCAGGTGCTGTCCGTTGTGGACGATGCCGCTCAGCAGCCAGTTCTGCTCGTTCGCCGTGACGAGGTCGGCGTGCACCGGGTTGCACTGGTAGTAGTTGCCCAGCAGCACGCTTTCCGGCCGCGGGAACGGCGGCGAGCGCCACTCCGGCGTCGCCTCCATCGGGTCGGTCAGGTGCGCCGGGTCCTCGGTGAACGACTTGTAGTCGATCTCCAGCCGGTCCGCTCCGACGGCGGTCGGCGCGAACCGGATGTGCCGGTAGATCTCGTTGCCGCCGAGGAACGCCAGGTTCACCCCGCGGTCGCGGGCCGCGGTGACGTTCGCGCGCATCGCGCTCGACCAGTACTCGTCGTGGCCCAGGGTCACCACCGCGCGGGCGCCGTCCAGCAGGTGCGGATCGGCGTGCAGGTCCACGTCGGTCGCGTACCCCAGCGGCAGGCCCAGGCTTTCGGCGAAGCGCACCATGGGCAGCTCGAAGTAGCTGAAGTCGCCGGCGCCCTGCATGTCACGCGCCTGGTAGGGGCGGTCGAACGAAACGGCCCGGGACCGCTCCGCCTTCCTGCCGCTCGGCGAGTCGTAGAGGCTGTAGCCGCCCCAGCGATTGTACGCCTGCCACGTGGTGACGGCGTTGACCAGCACGATGCGGCCCGCGTTGGACGGGGTCCGCACGGTCAGCGGCACGTACTGCTGGGCCTGGTTGTCGCCGTCCAGCCGCAGCAGGTAGTCGCCGGGCGCCCAGCCGGTGGTCGGCACCTCCAGCGACGGCTGCCACGGCGCCACCACGGTGCTCGTCGGCGGCTGCACCACCGCGGGAGCCTGCACCCTGCCCGGCACCGGGCCGGACTGCCAGGTCTGCCGCGCCGCGGACCCGGTGTAGGAGCCCATGCGGAACGCGGTCACCGTGAACCGGGCGGCGGTGGTGCTCACGAACAACCGCACGGTGTCCCCGGGCAGCGCGCTCGTGCGGTCGGCGTAGCCCTCGATCGCGTGTTCCCGTCCGGGGTGCGTGATCTCCCAGCCCGGCGTGCCCTGCTCGGCGGCCGCCCCCGGTGCCGGAGCGGGCGCCGGAGGGGGCGCCGGTGGCGGCGCGACCGTCGGCGCCGTGCAGGCCGACAGGAGCAGCGCGACCGCGGCGAGGAGCGTGCGTTTCATGAGCGGCCCTCCAGGGCGATGGTGATGGCGGTGAGCGCCAGCAGCGCCCCCAGGGTGAGCAGTCCCGCGTCCAGCGTCGCCGCCACCGCGACCGCGCCGACCAGCAGCGGTGCGCCCGCATCGCCGAGTTCGCGGCCGACCTCGGCGGCGCCCAGGGTCTGGCCGAGGCGTTCCGGCGGCGTCGTCGCGGCCAGGTGGGCGAAGCCGAGCGGGGTGGCCAGACCGACCCCGGCGCCGACGACGACCGCCGCGGCCAGCACGCCGCCGGCCCCGGGCACCAGCGCGGCGATGGCCAGCCCGGCCGCGGCCGCGGCGAGTCCGAGGGCCATGCCGGTGCGGTCGCGGAGCCGTCCGGCGTCGCGGGCCCGCCCGGCCCACGGCTGCACCAGCGACGAGCAGACCGCGAGCACCGACACGGCCGCCCCGGTCGCCAGCGGCCCGAGCCCGGCCGCCGCCCCGCTCACCGGGAGGAAGCCGACGCCGACCGCCAGTGCGCCGGTCGTGGCTGCGAGTGTCGCGGTTGGACGGAGGAAACCGCCCTGGCCCAGCCGCCGCACCAGGCCGGCGACCGTCTCGCGCGCCCGGGGCAACGGCGCCACCGCCGGCACCGCCACGGCCGCCCACGACGCGGCCGCCACCGCGAGCCCGGCCAGAACGGCGAACAGCAACGGGAACCCGCCCAGCGTGATCAGCGCGCCGCCGAGCACCGGCCCGAGCGTGTAGCCGAGGCCCTTCCAGGCGCCGTAACCGCCGAACGCGCGGCCCTGCCGCTTCGCCGGGGACAGCCGGGCGACCAGCGCCCCCGCGGCGGGGGAGAAGGCCGCGGCGGCCGCGCCCTGACCGAGGCGCGCGAGCCCGACCAGCGCGGGATTGCCGGCCACCACGAACGCGGCGGAGGCGACCGCGAACGCCAGCAGCCCGCCCAGCAGCACCGGCCGCGGTCCGACGCGGTCGGCCAGCGACCCGAAGACGGGTTTGAGCACGACCTCGGCCCCGTCGTAGACGGCGAGCAGGAGCCCGAGCGTGAGCAGCGAGGCGTGCTGACCGTGGGTGTAGGCACCGAGCCCGGCGGCGATGCTGTGCGCCCCGAAGGCGGTCACGAAGCCGGCCGCGTACAGGGGCCGCAACGCACCACGATGGCGGGTGACGGGTTCGGTCATCGGATGGCTGCCGGGTGCGGGTCCGGGGTGGCGCCGCTCATCGCGGCGCCGGGCGGGCAGTCGTCAGCAGGGGGCGCAGCGGTGACCGTTCGGCGAGGTGCAGCAGCCACTCCAGCAGCCGCCGCACCGCGAGGAAACCTAGCAGGGTCACCACGGCGCCCAGCACCAGCCCGGCGAGCACATCGCCCGGGTAGTGCGCGCCGATGTACACCCGCGCGAACACCATCACCGCCGCCGCCACCGCGGCGATCGCGCCGAGACCGCGGTGGACCAGGAACAGCCCGGCGGTCACCGCGCCCGCCATGACCGCGTGGTCGCTCGGGAACGCCGGATCGGTGCTGCGCTGCGCCAGCACCAGGATGCCCGGCAGCCTCGCGTACGGCCGGGGCTCGCCCACCAGGTCGGCCACCGGCTGGTTCACGCCGAGCGCGATGAGCATCGCCAGCGGCGTCCAGATCGCCGCCGCCATCTTCGCCACCGACGCCTGCCGCCGGGCGATCCACCACCCGGCCAGCATCAGCACCGCGAACAGCACGACCCCGTAGGCGGCATAGGCGCTGACGACGCCGTGCAACCACGGTGTCGCGCTGGCGAAGTCGTTGATCCGCAGGAAGATCTGGGTGTTCACGATCGCCTCACATCTGGTGCAGGGCCTCGAAGACCCGGTTCGTGTAGTCCGCCATCCGGGCCGCGCAGCGCTCCAGCCGCGTACCGGCCTCGGCGGCCAGGGGCGCGCCGAACACGTCACGCGCCGTGAGGTCGCGGTGCCACCGCCGCAACCGCTCCAGGCTCTGCTCCTCCTCCTCGAGCTCGGCCATCGTGAACTTGCGCCGGCCGATCTCCTTGTCGATCTCGGCCTCGAACTTGCCGCAGTCGGCCAGGAACTCCGCCCACTCCTCCTCGCGGTCGGCGGTGAACAGCGCCGCCAGCCGCGCCCCGTCCGTCTCGGCGCGACCCGCCGCCTCCAGCACGACCACCTCGCCGCCGCCGCGCCGCGCGAGCTCCAGCACGCGCGACACCCCGCCGGCGAACCCCGGCACGTCGGGCACCGCCCAGGTGGCCTGCCCCAGCGACAGCGCGCCGACCCGCCGCAGCTCCCGCCACACCGCCACCCGGTGCCGCGACGGCGACGCCGGCACCCGCACCAGCAGCACCAGCCAGCGAACCGGTTTCGCGTCTGTCACACGCATGAATGTAGCAGCTGTTACACGGGGTTTGACGGCGCGGGAACCGGATTCTACGGTTTTCCCAAGGACAGCGACGTCCACACGAGTCGACCGGCCGTCCGGAACCCGTAGCAGGCAGGCACGGAGGGGCGCCATGACCATCGACGAGGCACCGGCCCTGACGGGGCTGGCAGAGCGGCTGCGCGCGGCCCTCGGTCCGGACGCCGTGATCGACGACCACCAGCGGTTGCGCACCTACGAATGCGACGGGCTCGCCCAGTACCGGGTCACCCCGGCCCTGGTGGTGCTGCCCGCCGACGTCACCGGGGTGGTGGCGGCCGTGCGGGCCTGCGCGGAGGCCGGCGTGCCCTTCGTCGCGCGTGGTTCCGGCACCGGGCTCTCCGGTGGCGCCCTGCCGCGCGCCGACGGCGTCCTGATCGTCACCTCCCGGCTGCGCCGCATCATCGAGATCGACGCGGCAAGTCAGCGCGCCGTCGTCGAGCCCGGCGTGATCAACCTCGACATCACCAAGGCGGCCGGCGCCGACGGCTACTACTACGCGCCCGATCCCTCGAGCCAGCTGATCTGTTCCATCGGCGGGAACGTCGCCGAGAACTCCGGCGGCGCGCACTGCCTCAAATACGGGTTCACCACCAACCACGTCACCGGCGTGCAGTTCGTCGCCCCGGACGGCGAGGTCGTGCGCCTCGGCGGGAAGGCCCCGGACGCGACCGGGTACGACCTGCTCGGCGCGATCGTCGGCTCGGAGGGCACGCTCGGCGTGGTCACCGAGGTCACCGTGCGGCTGGTCCGCGAGCCCGAAGCCGTGCGCACCCTGCTGGCCGGATTCGCCGGTGTCGACGACGCCGGGGCCGCGACCTCGGCGATCATCGGCGACGGTGTGGTGCCCGCGGCGATGGAGATGATGGACGCCCTGGCGATCGAGGCCGCCGAGGCGGCGGTCCGGTGCGGCTATCCCGACGGGGCGGGCGCGGTGCTGATCGTGGAGCTGGACGGGCCCGCGGCCGAGGTGGAGGCGCAGTTCGCCGAGGTCGAGCGGCACTGCCGCGCGCACGGGGCGTTCGAGATCCGCATCGCCGCCGACGACGCGGAGCGCGCGAGCTTCTGGCGGGGGCGCAAGTCCGCGTTCGCCGCGGTCGGCCGGATCAGCCCGGACTACATCGTGCAGGACGGCGTCATCCCGCGGACCGTGCTGGCCGAGGTGCTGCACCGCATCGCCGAGCTGTCCCGGGAAACCGGCATCCGGGTGGCCAACGTCTTCCACGCCGGGGACGGCAACCTGCACCCGCTGGTGCTCTTCGACGACGCGGTGCCCGGCGAGGCCGAGCGCGCCGAGGAGGTCTCCGGCGCGATCCTCGACCTGTGCATCCAGCACGGCGGCTCGATCACCGGTGAGCACGGCGTGGGCTCGGACAAGGCGAAGTACATGCCGCGCATGTTCAGCGACGCCGATCTGGACACCATGCAGCTGCTGCGGTGCGCGTTCGACCCGGGCGGACTGGCCAACCCCGGCAAGGTCTTCCCGACCCCGCGGTTGTGCGGGGAGGTGCCCGGACGGCACAAGGGCGCACATCCGTTGCAGGACGCCGGAATCGCCGAGGTGTTCTGATGCGCGCGGCCGGCGAGGAGGTGCTCGACGAACTGTCCGCGACGGCCGCCGCCCGGCCCGCCGGGGAGGACGACCACGTCGACGGCGTGCCCGCCCGCGTGGTCGCCGAACCGTCCACAACGGACGAAGCGGCCGCCGTGCTGCGGATCGCCGCCGCCCGCGGCCTCGCCGTCGTGCCGCGCGGCACCGGCACGAAACTGAGCTGGGGGCACCCGCCCGAGCGCGTGGACATCGTCCTGGACACCGGCCGCATGAACCGGGTGATCGAGCACCGTGCCGGCGACCTCGTGGTGCACGTGCAGGCCGGGGTGCGGCTGGACGCCCTGCAGGAGCACCTCGCCGCGGCCCGGCAGCGGCTGGCCATCTCGCCGGTGCGGCCGCCCGGCGCCGGGCCGGGCACCGTCGGCGGGGTCGTCGCGACCGGGGCGACCGGTCCGCTGCGGCTGTCCCACGGCGCGGTGCGCGACCTGCTCATCGGCGTCACGATGGTGCGCGCCGACGGGACGGTCGCCAAGGCCGGTGGCAAGGTCGTCAAGAACGTCGCCGGCTACGACCTGGGCAAGGTGCTCACCGGCGCGTGGGGGACGCTCGGGCTGGTCACCGAGGCCGTGTTCCGCCTGCACCCGCTGCCGCCGGCCGCCCGCTGGGTCACCGTGCCGGTCACCTCGGCGGACGACGCGCACGACAAGGTCCAGCGCGTGGTGCATTCGTCGGTCATGGCGAACGCGCTGGAACTCGACCGCGCGGGCGACGGCTCCGCGGCACTGGCGGTGCTCGTCGAAGGCATCCCGCAGGGCGTCGACGACCGGGTGCGCACGCTGCTCGGCCTGCTCGGTGACGCCGGTGACACCGGTGAGGTCGGTGATGCCGAGGTCACCGACGTCCCGCCGGGCTGGTGGGGCCACGCCCCGTGGGAGCGGGGCGGCGTGGCCCTGCGGCTCACCCACGAGATCGCCAGGCTGCCCCGGCTGCTCGACGCCGTCGACGACGCCGGGCCGCGGTGCGGTCTCACGGCAGCGGTGCGCGGCTCGCCCGGGGTCGGCGTGCTGCACGCCGGGCTGCCCGCCGATCCCGGCGCGGTATCCGCGTTCGTCACCCTGCTGCGGGAGGCATCGCCAGCCTGGGGCGGGGACATCGTCGTGCTCGACGCGCCCCCGGCGGTCAAGGCCGGGCTCGACGTGTGGGGACCGGTCCGCGGGCTCAGCCTGATGCGCCGCGTCAAGGACCAGTTCGACCCGGACCACCGGATGGCACCGGGGCGTTTCGCAGGAGGGATCTGACATGACCGGCCCCGCGTTCGACGAGCACCACCCGCCCTCGGCCGACCTCCTCGACGACTGCGTGCACTGCGGGTTCTGCCTGCCCACCTGCCCCACCTACCAGCTGTGGGGCGAGGAGATGGACTCGCCGCGCGGCCGGATCTACCTGATGGGCCTGGGTGTCGAGGGCGAGCCGATGACGCCGGAGATGGTGCAGCACTTCGACGCCTGCCTCGGGTGCATGGCCTGCGTGACCGCCTGTCCCTCGGGCGTGCAGTACGACAAGCTGATCGAGGCGACCCGCGCCCAGGTCGAGCGGCGCCACCCACGTCCGCCGCGGGAACGCCTGCTGCGCAACGCGATCTTCAGCGTCTTCCCGTACCCGCGGCGGCTGCACGCCCTGCGCGGACCGCTGCGGGCCTACCAGGCCAGTGGTGCGGGCGGTGTGGTGCGCCGCGTGCTGGGCCGCGCGTTCCCCCGGCTGGCCGCGCTGGAGTCGCTCGCCCCGCCGCTAGGGCCGTTCGAGAGCGTGCCGGAACGGATGCCGGCGCGCGGTACCCGGCGGGGCACCGTCGGCATGCTGCTCGGGTGCGTGCAGCGCGAGTTCTTCCCCGGCGTCAACGCCGCCACCGCCCGCGTGCTCGCCGCCGAGGGGTTCGACGTGGTGGCCCCGCGCGTCCAGGGCTGCTGCGGTGCGCTCAGCGTCCACAACGGACGGGAGGACGAAGCGCAGTCGTTCGCGCGCAAGCTGATCGACGCCTTCGACGACGCCGGCGCGGACTGGATCGCGGTGAACGCGGCCGGGTGCGGCTCGGCGATGAAGGAGTACGGCGACCTGCTCGCCGACGACCCGGCCTACGCGGGCCGGGCACGCGAGTTCGCCGGCCGCGTGCGGGACGTCTCCGAACTGCTCGCCGAGCAGGGCACGGTGGCGCCCCGGCACCCGCTCCCGGTCACCGTCGCCTACCACGACGCCTGCCACCTGGCGCACGCGCAAGGGATCCGTGCGCAACCGCGCCGGCTGCTGCGCGAGATCCCGGACCTGATCCTGCGCGAAATCCCGGAAGCCGAGATCTGCTGCGGCTCGGCCGGGATCTACAACATCCTCAACCCCCGCGCCGGGGGTGAGCTGGGCGAGCGAAAGGCGCGCAACGTGCTCACCACGGGCGCGCCGCTGCTGGTCACCGCCAACCCGGGGTGCCTGATGCAGGTGGCCGCCGCGCTCGACGCACTCGGCGAGCCGATGCGGCTCGCCCACACGATCGAGGTGCTCGACGCCTCGATCCGGGGACTCCCGGCCGAGCAGGTCGGGTGGGCGCGTTCGCGCCCGGACGCTCCGCTTCCGTGAGGTGATCGATGTACCGCCAGGTTCTCGACCCGGTCGCCGGGTCGCTCGCGTGGTCCTCGCTCGTCGCGGCGATTCCGCTGCTCACACTGTTCATCCTGCTCGGCATCCTGCGCATGACCGCGTGGCTGGCCGCGCTGGTCTCGCTCGCGGTCTCCCTGGTCGTCGCCATCGTGGTGTACCCGATGCCGGCCGGGCCCGCGTTCCTGTCCGCGTCCGAGGGCGCGGCGTTCGGATTCTTCCCGATCCTGTGGATCGTGATCAACGCGATCTGGATCTACAACATGACCGTGGCGACCGGGCACTTCGACGTGCTGCGGCGCTCGTTCGCGCGGGTCAGCGACGATCAGCGGATCCAGGGTGTGATCATCGCGTTCTCCTTCGGCGCGTTGCTGGAGGCGCTGGCCGGGTTCGGCACACCGGTCGCGATCACCAGCGTCATGCTGATCGCGCTGGGTTTCCGGCCGCTCAAGGCCGCCACGGTCGCGCTGGTGGCCAACACCGCGCCGGTGGCGTTCGGCGCGCTGGCCGTGCCGATCACCACGCTCGCGACCGTCAGCGGGCTGCCGCTGCACGCGCTGTCGTCGATGGTCGGCCGCCAGACGCCGGTGCTCGGCGTGTTCGTGCCGCTCGCGCTGGTGTTCATCATCGACGGCAAGCGCGGAATGCGGCAGACCTGGCCGGCCGCGATGGTGTGCGGCATCGTGTTCGCGCTGGCCCAGTTCGCGGTCTCCAACTACGTCGGCGCACCGCTGACCGACATCGTCGCGTCGCTGCTGTCCGCCGGCGCGGTCGTGGTGTTCCTGCGCGTGTGGCGCCCGGCCGAGTCCTATGTGGAGGGCGTCGGCGTGCGCACGACCGCGGGCGCGGCAGCCGCCGCGGCCGGCGGTACCGAGCGCACCGGTGGCGGGTCCACCGCCACGATGGCCCGGCCGCCGCGGCCACCCGCCGGCGGCGGGAACGGCGGAACCGGCGGGAACGGCGGGAACGGCGGGATGGGCGCGGAATCCGGCCGCGGTGCGGAACGCGACCGCGGGGTCGAGGTGTTCCGCGCCTACGCGCCGTACCTGATCATCATCGCGGTGTTCGCGCTCGCGCAGGTGCCGGTGATCAAGGACGCCCTCACCAGCGTCACGAAGACGTTCAACTGGCCCGGGCTGCACATCCAGTCGTCCAGCGGCAAGGCGTCCACCCTGTCGCAGTTCAAGTTCGACTGGCTGGACGCCGCCGGCACCCTGCTGATCATCGCCGGGCTGCTGACCATCCCGGTCATCGGTATCCGGCCGGCCCGCGCCCTGCGCGCGTACCTCGCCACCTACCGGCAGCTCGCCACCGCGATCGTCACGGTGATGGCCGTGCTCGCCCTGGCCTACGTCATGAACGCCAGCGGCCAGACCGCGACGCTGGGCACCTGGATGGCCGGCGCGGGCGGGATCTTCGCGCTGATCTCGCCGATCCTCGGCTGGCTGGGCGTGGCCGTGACCGGTTCGGACACCTCGTCGAACTCGCTGTTCGGCGCGCTGCAGGTGGTGGCCGCGCAGAAGGCGGGGCTGTCGACCACACTGCTGGCCGCGGCCAACTCCTCCGGTGGTGTGCTCGGCAAGATGATCAGCCCGCAGAACCTCGCGATCGCCGCGGCGGCGGTCGGGATGGCCGGCCGGGAGGGCGATCTGTTCCGCCGGGTGCTGGTGTGGAGCGTGGTGTTCGTCGCGGTGATGTGCGTGCTGGTGTACCTCCAGTCCACCCCGGTGCTCGCGTGGATGGTGCCCTGAGAGGACGCTGAGCGGGAAAACGTCCGCCACCGGGCCGGTCGCGCCCGCGCCCACTACATTGACGCCGTGTGACCACCCTTGCCGAAATGTCGCTGACCGGCTGGTGGCCGGTGCGGGTCGTGCTGCTGGCCGCGCTGGTCGTCGCCGGGGTGCTCGTCTGGCGGCTGCGACGGCGGTGGGCGCGGGTCGCGCTCACCGCCGTGGCCGTGGTGCTGGCCGCGGCGAACGTGCTCGCCGCGGTCAACGCGTCCTACGGCTACTACCTCACCGTCGGGCAGGCGATCGGGCTGCCCGGCCGCGACGCCGCGTCCCTGCAGCAGCTCGATCGCGCCGGCGTGCCCGGGTCCGGGCAGCTCGTCACCCTCACCATCCCCGCGCGCGCCGCGCACTTCGCGGCTCGGCCGGCCCAGGTCTACCTCCCGCCCGCGTGGTTCGCCCGGCCCCGGCCGAACCTGCCGGTCGTGGTGCTCCTGCACGGCACTCCGGGCGCACCCGGCGACTGGACCGACGGCGGTGGCGCCACCGCCACCCTGGACGCCTGGGCCGCCGCCCACGGCGGCACCGCCCCGATCGTGGTGATGCCCGACATCAACGGGGCCTTCGACGCCGACAGCGAATGCGTCGACGGCCCGGCCGGGCAGGCCGAGACCTACCTGACGCAGGACGTGACCTCGTTCGTCACCAGCCGGTTCTTCACCCGCCCTGCCGGGCGGCACTGGGCCGTGGCCGGATTGTCCGAGGGCGGTTCCTGCGCGCTCACGCTCGCGCTGCGCCATCCCCGGATTTTCGGTACCTTCGCCGACTTCAGCGGGCTGGCCGGGCCCCGCACGGGTGACGGCAACGACGTCGGAGACACCATCCCGGCGCTGTTCTCCGGTTCGGCCGCCGAGTTCGACGCGCACGAGCCGGCCTGGCTGCTGACCCACCGCCGGTATCCCGGGCTCGGCGGGTGGTTCGAGGTCGGCGACGCCGACGGCGACCCGCTCGCCGCCGCGCAGCAGCTCGAACCGAGGGCCGCCGCCGCGGGCATCGCCACCCGCCTGGTCGTGGTGCCCGGCGGGGGGCACGACTTCTTCCTGTGGCGGCAGGCGTTCGCCGACGCGCTGCCCTGGCTCGTGGCCCGGCTGTCCGGCTGACGCACCCCGGCTCACCCCACCGCCGGGAAGGTGTTCCCGGCGAACACCAGCAGGTAGGGCAGGGTGGCGCGCGCGGTCCGCCAGGTGTGCGGGAGACCCGGTTCGACGTGCACCGTCGCGCGCTGCCCGTCGGCGGTCAGCCTCCCGGCCAGCTCCCGCGCCCGGGCCACGTCCCCGCCGTCGTGCGACCCGGCCGCGACGAACACCGCGACCGGATCGGGGAACACCATCCCGCGCAGGTAGTCGCGCGGGGTGTTGCGCTCGATCGCGGCGGTGTCGCCGTGGAACTGCGCCCGGACGTCCCCGGGCGCGTCGTAGGGCAGGGTGAGCAGCAGCACGCCGAACTCGCCGGTGTGGTGCAGCCCGATGTTCAGCGCGGCGAACGCCCCACCGGACATCCCGCCGAGCGCGCGGGCGGCGCGGTCGCGCACCGTGCGGTAGCGGCCGTCCACAGCGGACACCACCGGTCCGGTCAGGAACGTCTCCAGCTTCGGCCCGCCGGGCAGGTCCAGGCCCTCCCAGTCGCGTTCCGGCTGCCCGGCGGTCAGATCGGCGCTCACCACGATCATCGGCGGGATCGCGTGGTGGCGGTAGAGCAGGTCCAGCGTGCCGGGCGCGTCACCCGCGGTCAGCCAGTCCTGGGAGGACCCGAACGGGTAGCCGTGCAGCAGGTAGACCACCGGGTAGGAGCGCGTGGAATCGGCGTAGCCGGGCGGCAGCAGGACGTAGATCCGCCCGGAGGGGATCCCGTCGGCAGGGTCGGCCAGGTCGAACGAGTCCAGCCGCGGGGCGTCCGGACCGGCGGGCGTGCGCCGGTCGGCGCGCCGGACGTGCGGGTCCCCGCCGTCGTCGACCAGCCGGCCCAGCGCGGCTGCCGGGCCGTCCGCGCGTTCCAGCAGCATCGCGAAGTCGTGCCGGTCGCGCACGTACCCGACGTAGCCGTTGACCCCGGTCAGGGCGGCCACCAGCAGGCAGAGCGCCGCGGCGACCCGCGCCCGCCGCCGGATCCGCCGCCGGTGCCGCCACCGCAGCGCCACCACCAGCAGCACGACCGCGGCCGCGCCGAACCCCAGCCAGATCAGCGGCGATTCGAACGGCCCGGTGGCGCGGCAGTAGCGCGCCACGTCCGCCGGGACCGTGACGTCCGCCGCGAACCCGTTCATCCCACCATCATCACCCGTCCCGCCACCTCGCGGCGACGGCGCTGGTCAGGGCGGGTCAGGGCTCCCGAATCAGGGCCGGGGTCAGGGCGCCGACAAGCGGTATCCCACCCCGCGCAGGGTCTGGATCAGGTCCGGGCCGATCTTGCGCCGCAGGTAGCCGACGTAGACCTCGACGATGTTCTCGTCACCGTCGTAGTGGGCGTCCCACACGTGGGTGAGGATCTCCCGCTTGCTCAGCGCCTCGCCGCGCCGTCGCAGCAGGAACTCCAGCAGACCGAACTCGCGCGCGGTCAGCTCGATCTCGCGGTCGCCGCGGTGCACCGTCCGCGCCGCCGGGTCCAGCCGCAGATCCGCCAGGGTGAGCACGGCGGGCCGCTCCGGCGCTCCCCGCCGCAGCAGCGCCCGCAACCGGGCGAGCAGCACCACGTAGGAGAACGGCTTCGTGAGGTAGTCGTCGGCGCCCAGGTCGAACGCGTCCGCCTCGTCGTACTCACCGTCCTTCGCGGTCAGCACCAGCACCGGCGTCCAGTTCTCGCTCTGCCGCAGCCGCTTGAGCACCTCGTACCCGGACAGGCCGGGCAGCATCAGATCGAGCACGACGACGTCGAACTGCTGCTCCCGCGCCAGCCACAGGCCGTCCGGGCCCGTGTGCGCGACCTCGACCGCGAAACCCTCCGCGGTCAGTCCCTTGCGCAGGGTTTCGGCGAACACCTGCTCGTCCTCCACGACCAGCACACGCATCAGGGCTCCTCCCGCAACGGCAGCCGGATGCGGAACCGCGCGCCGGGGCAGGCCGGATCACCGCTGTCCCCGCATTCGGCGGTACCGCCGTGCCGGGCCGCGATGCCCGCCACGATCGCCAGTCCCAGCCCGGCCGACCCACCGGTCCCGGACGTGTTGTGGTGCCGCGAGTCGTCCCGCCGCACGAACCGCTGGAAAATCCGTTCCCGGTCCTCCGCCGGCACGCCGGGGCCGTCGTCGCCGACCTCGACCAGCGCGGCGGCCCCGTCGCTGCCGGTGCGCACGGTGATCCGGCTCGCGGCGTGCTCACGCGCGTTGTCCACCAGGTTGCGGATCGCGCGCCGCAGCTGCGCGGCGTTGCCGGTCACCTTCACCGGCTCGGTCCGGATCTCCACCCGCAGCCCGACCGTCGACCGGGCCCGCTCCGCCTCGGTCCGCGCCAGGTCGTCCAGGTCCACCTCGCCGTGGTGCGGGTTGTCGGTCGTGTCGTCGGTGCGGGCCAGCAGCAGCAGGTCGTCGACCAGCTCGCGCAGCCGGCTCGTCTCCCGCGCCACCACGCCGACCAGCTCGTCCCCGCTCATCGCCTCCGGGTGGTGCTCGGCCACCTCCAGCGCGGTGGAGATGGTGTTGACCGGGGAGCGCAGCTCGTGGCTGGCGTCGGAGACGAATCGCCGCTGCGCGCCCTGCGCGGAGGCCAGCCGGTCCAGCATCGAGTTCAGCGTCACCGCCAGCCGGTGCACCTCGTCCCGGCCGGGCGGCACGTCCACCCGGCGCTCCAGATCGCGGGTGGTGATCTCGGAGACCGTGCGGCGCATCCGTTCCACCGGCCCCAGCGCCGATCCGACCGCGCGGTACACGGTCAGCGCGGAGATGCCGAGCATCGGCAGCGCCGCGGCGGCGAACAGCAGCGACAGGCGGGTGAGCGCCTCGGTCACCGGAGCCAGCGAGCGTGCCGACACGACGGTGTACGGACCGCCGGGGCCCGCGACGCCGGTCGACACCAGCCGGTAGTCCGCGCTCGCGCCGTTCACCGTCAGCGCGACGGTCTCCACCACCTCGTGGCCGGGAGCCGGCCGCACCGGCGTCAGCGGCGGCTGCCCGCCCAGCGCCGGGTCGGCCGCCACCACCTGCCCCTGCGCGCCGAGCACCTGGAGCACGGAGGCGGAGTCACCGCTGCCGGCGACGTCGGTGCCGGTCAGGTCCCGGGCGCCCTCCCGGGCGATCTCGTGCACCACCTGGAGGCCGGCGCTGCGCGCGTCCTCGGTGGTGGACTTGTCCAGCGACCAGCCGAGCAGCAGCACCACGACGACACCCGCGACCACGATCGCGGCGGCCACCGCGGTGACCGCCACCAGCGTCGTCCGGGTGCGCACACCCAGGCGGGCCAGCACAGCCGTCATGCCCGCAGCGTAGGGAAAGCGGCGCGTCACCGCCGGGTCCCGCCGCGCGCGGCCCGTAACCGCTCGCGGCGCAGCTCGTCCACCTCCGGCATCGGCAGCGCGGCCGGCGGGGCGCCGGTCATCCAGCCGATCAGCAGGTCGGCCAGGGCGGGGTTGCGCGCCAGGACCGGGCCGTGCAGGTAGGTCGCCAGCACCTGGCCGGTGACCGCGCCGTCCCCGCCGTCACCGTTCCCGGCACCGGCGCTCACCTGACCGAGCGGCACGCTGCCCGGGCCGACCGCGGTGATCCCCAGGTGGTTCTCGAACCCGGTCAGCGGGCCGACGCCGACCCCGCCCGCGGTGTCCACCACCACCTCGCCGACCGCGCGCCGCCGGCCCGGCGTGGTGGTCGCGTCGAGCAGGCCGAGCCCGTCGTGACGGCGGCCGTCCCCGGTGACGAACGAGGTGCCGAGGATCTGCAGCCCGGCGCACACGCCGAACACGACCGACCCCCGCGCGGCCGCCCGGCACAGTCCCGGGTGCGCACGCAGGTAGTCGCAGGCCAGCGCCTGCGCCTCGTCCTCGCCACCGCCGAGCAGGTAGGCGTCGAGGCTGTCCGGCACCGGCTGCCCGTAGCCGATCTCGAGCACCTCCGCGGGCATCCCGCGCCACCGCAGCCGCTGCCGCAGCACGGTGGCGTTGCCCGAGTCGCCGTAGGTCCCCAGCACGTCCGGCAGGACGAGCCCGATCCGCAGCACCGATTCACCCATCGCCGATCCGCTGCCCCAGTTGCCGGAAGGCGGTGTAGTTCGCGACCAGCTCGACCGGGCCGGGCGCCAGCCCCTCGACGGCCCGCACCGGGTCGGTGCACCGCTGGTGCTCGACCCCGGCGTAGGTCAGCCGCACCGCCAGGTCGGCCGACCGTTCCCCGGCGGCCACCACCGGGCGGCCGCGCAACAGCTCGAACGGCACGTCCCACAGCCAGGACAGGTCCCGCCCGTCCGCCTCGCGCCCGTTCACCGCGACCACCACCGCGGACCGCTCGTCCAGCAGCGGCAGTGTCTCCCGCCACCCGGCCGGGTTCTTGGCCAGCAGGATCCGCACCGGGTGCCCGGCCAGCGTGGTCTGCCGGTACCGGCCGGCGACATCGGTGATCGTGGCCAGGCGCTGCCCGGCCGCGGCGGGGTCGAGCCCGAGCAGCGCGGCCGCGGCGACCGCCATCGTCGCGTTCGCGGCGTTCGCGCGCCCGGGCAGCCGCAAGTCGATCGGGACGGTCCGGCCGTCCGCGCTCACCGCCGCGCCGTCGGCCAGCACCCAGTCCGGCCGGGGCCGCGCCAGCCCGCACCCGCAGCGCCATCCCAGCCCGTCGTGGTCGATCGGCTGCCCGCACCGGCCGCACGCCCGCGAGTCCTCGGCCCAGCTCCCGCCCGCGCTCACCCAGACCGGCCGGGCCGAGGCCATGGCCGCGGAGGTGGCGAGCGGGTCGTCGCAGTTCGCCACCACCGCCGTGTCGGGCAGCCCGGCGATCGCCTGCCGCAGCGCGCGCTCCACGGAACGCACCTCGCCGACCCGGTCGAGCTGGTCGCGGCTGAGGTTGAGCAGCACCAGGCAGGCGGGTTCCAGCCGGCACGCGACCTCGGCCACGTAGTTCTCGTCGATCTCCAGGACGGCCAGCGGCGCGTCCGGCCGCTGCGCGAGGGCGGCGATGATCCCGTCCGGCATGTTGGCGCCGTCGCTGTTGGCCGCGACCGGTCCGGCCGCGGCCAGGATGCGGGACAGCATGAGTGCCGTCGTGGTCTTGCCGTTCGTGCCGGTCACCAGCACGACGGTCCGGCCGCGGCCGAGGTGCCGCAGCACGTCCGGGTCCAGCGCGGCGGCGACCCGGCCCCCGATGACCCCGCCCGAGCCCGCGCCGAACCGGCGGGACGCCCCGGCCGCGACGCGGGCGAGCGCCACCGCGAGCCGCGTGCGCGGCGGCTGGTGCGGGGGAGCGGTCCGGGCTCGCCGTTCGTCGAGCACTGGGGAACCCAGGCGCACGGGCGGGTCTCCTTCCGGGTCGGTCACGTCGTGGCCACTGTGTGACCACTGTGCGCCGCGAAGGCTGTGCGGACCCTGAGAACGGCATGCGTACGCGACGCGGGGTACACCGCGCCCGCGGCGAGCCTAGGCGGCGGTTCCTGAGCGGACGCTGAACGATGTCCAGGCTGGTAGGGCGGCCGGACCCGGTTCCCGATCACGGCTAGATTGACGGCGTGCACGCCTCCGCCATCCGGATCGACACGCCCCCGTTCGTGGTCGGGGCGGCCGTCGTCGCGCTCGTCTGTGTCGCCCTCGTGCCCTGGGCCTGGGACCGGTGGCGCCGCCGCCGCGTCACCGGCCGGGTCGTGACGACGGTCGTGGCCGTGGTCGCCGTGGTGCTCGCCTGCGGATCGGCGGTGAACTCCGCCGGCAGCTTCTACCCGACGCTCGGGTCCCTGCTGGGCACCTCGCCCGATCCGGCCGAGGGCACGGTCGCGGAGGGCGGGCCGGACGGCCGCGACCTCGGGCGCGCCATGACCACGGCCAGCGACCGGGCGGGCGGCGGGCTCGGCTCGCTGGTGCACCTCACCGTCACCGGCAAGCGCACCGGGATGACCCGCGACGTCGACGTCTACCTGCCCGCGGCCTACACGCAGCCGGAGTGGGCCGGTTTCCGGTTCCCCGTGGTGGAGTGGATCCCGCACTTCCCCGGCGAGCCGCGTCAGGTCGCGACGCTCTACGGCCTGCCCGAGCAGCTCGACGCCGCGATCGCCGCCCACCGGCTGCCCCCGGTCGTGGTGATCGTGCCCGACCCCAACGGGGAACCCCGGCTGACGCACGACTCGGAGTGCGTGGACGCCGCGGGCGGTCCGGACGACGACACCTTCCTCTCCGCCGACCTGCGCGGATGGGCGCGCGACCACCTGCGCGTGCGCGTGGACCGGCAGGGCTGGTCCGCGGCCGGATGGTCCTCCGGCGGGTACTGCGCGCTCGACCTCGCCGCCCGCCACCCGCAGTGGTACGCCACCGCGGTCAGCATGAACGGCTACGACGTGACCCCGCACGACGCGCAGACCGGCGATCTCTTCCGCGGCCGGGAGGACCTGCGCCGCGCCAACGACGTGTCCGCGATCCTGCGCGACCACCCCGCGCCGCTGCGGCTGCTGGCCGTCGCCGACGCCTCCGCCGGCGACGAGTGCGCGGCGCTGGACCGCCTCCGCGCCGCGGCCGCACCACCGGCGGAACTGACCACCCGGGTCCTGCCCGCCGCGGGGCACAACCTGGCCACGGTGCGCGCGGAGCTGCCGGACGTGCTGAACTGGCTGGGGAGCCAGCTGGGCAACCCGGTGGCCGGCCCGGACGTCACTGGGCAGAACGCCGGAACCATCCCGGCGTGGCCCCTGCCCGACACCGGATCACCCGGAGCGCTTCATGGCACCGACACCAGCCTCTGAGCCGGCCACCGGTACCCGGCCACCCGTGCCACGCTGGCGCGGCAAGGCGGCCGGCGTGCTCGCCACCGTCGTCCAGCTCGGCGCGCTGGCCTCGGTGGTGCTGCTGCTGGGCGGCGGCTCGCACCACGACTTCTACCGCTGGACCGTGGGGTTGTTCTCGCTGCTGAACCTCCCCGTCGACGCCAACATCCTCATCGCGCTGGTCCTGGCCGTGCTCGGCGCGGCCCTGCGGCGGCGCAAGCGCGCCGCCCTGAACACGCTCATCCTGTTCCAGGCCGCCGGGCTGCTGATGGACCTGGCCTTCCAGATGGTCCTGCTGTGGGCGCCGCGCGTGCTGACCCTGCCGCGCCGCGGGCCCGAGCACCTGCCGGCCACGCTGTGGGCGCTGACCGGCGCGGAGGTCGTCGCCGTCGCCCTGATCGTGCTGCTGCTGGCACTGCGCCCGGCGTTTCCCGCCCGCCTGGCGCCCGGGGCCTGGAGGCACGCGCTCGTCGTGGGCGTGGCCGGGTTCGGCGCGACGATCCTCCTCGGGTGGGGCCTGCTCGAGGTGTTCCCCGGCACGCTCTCCGGCCTCGGCGACGCGTTCCTGTGGTCGGTCAACCACTCCACCGGTGAGCTGCTGCAGCTGCGGCGGCTGGGTGTGCGCGAGGGCCCGGGGTGGATCGACGCGCTGCTCGACCTCGGCGCCACCTGCTCCGCGGTCGCCACCCTGTGGGTGTTCTTCCGCGGTGTGCACGTGCAGCAGCGCCGCACCGACGCCGACGAGCTGCGGCTGCGCGCGTTGCTGGCCGAGCACGGCGACGACGACTCGCTGGGCTACTTCGCCACCCGGCGGGACAAGTCGGTGGTCTTCGCGCCCGGCGGCCGGGCCGCGGTGACCTACCGCGTGCTGGGCGGCGCCAGCATCGCCAGTGCCGACCCGGTCGGCGACCCGGCGGCCTGGGGGCAGGCGATCCAGGCGTGGCTGGCCCAGGCGCACACCTACGGCTGGGTCACCGGGGTGCTGGGTGCCAGCGAACGCGGCGCCCGTGCCTACGTGCGCGCCGGCATGAAGGCCCTCGAACTCGGCGACGAGGCCATCCTGGACATCCGTGACTTCAGCCTGTCCGGGCCGCACCGCCGGTCGGTCCGGCAGGCGGCGCGGCGCATCGAGCGCGCCGGGTACACGGTGCGGATCCGCCGGCACGCCGACATCCCGCGGTCCGAAATGGACGAACTGCTGGTGCACGCGCAGCGGTGGCGCGACGCCGGTACCGAGCGCGGGTTCTCGATGGCGCTGTCCCGGCTGGGCGACCCCGCGGACGGCCGGTGCGTGATGGTCGAGGCGTTCGACGCGGAGGGGCGGCTGCGCGGGCTGTTGTCGTTCGTGCCGTGGGGGCGGCGTGGCCTGTCGCTGGACCTGATGCGGCGCGACCGCACGGCCGACAACGGGCTCAACGAGTACATGATCGTGCAGCTCGTGCTCGCCGCGGCGCAGCTGGGCGTGCAGCGCGTGTCGCTGAACTTCGCCATGTTCCGCGCCGTGTTCGCGGCCGGTGAGCGGATCGGCGCCGGTCCGGTGCTGCGCGCCTGGCGCGCGGTGCTCGGCGTGGCGTCCCGGTTCTTCCAGCTCGAGTCGCTCTACCGGTCCAACGCCAAGTACGGGCCGGACTGGGAACCGCGGTTCCTGTGCTACCGCGCCGCGCGCGGGCTGGGCCGCATCGGTCTGGTCGCCGCCGCGCTGGAGGGGTTCCTGCCCGGCGGCGCCCGGCACCGGGCGATCTCGGCCGAGGGCGTCGGCGAGGAGTTCCTGGTTCGGCTGCGTGAGATCGAGGCGGCGCGGCCGGAGACCCGCCCGGTGCGCCGGCCCGAGCAGGTGCGGGTCCGCGTCGCCAAGCTGGACCGGTTGCGGCACGCCGGGGTCGACCCGTACCCGGCCGGGTTCGACCGGGACACGTCGCTGCGCGAGATCCGCGCCGGGTTCGACGGGCTGCCGCCGGACACCCGCACCGGGCACAAGGTGCGGGTGGCCGGCCGGGTGATGGCGATCCGGGACCTCGGCGGCATCTGCTTCGCGCGGCTGCAGGACGGCGAGGCCCAGCTCCAGCTGATGCTCGGCGACGACCCGCTGTGGCGGGACGGGGTCGATCTCGGCGACCACGTCGGCGCCGTCGGCGAGGTGGTGACCTCCCGGCGCGGTGAGCTGTCGGTGCTGGTTTCCGACTGGACGGTGACGGCGAAGTGCCTGCATCCGTTGCCGGACAAGCGGAAGGGGCTCGCCGATCCGGAGACCCGCGTGCGGCAGCGCTACCTGGACCTGATCGTCAACCCGGCGTCGGCGGAGATGCTGCGCCTGCGCAGCGCCGTGGTGCGCTCGGTGCGTGAGGGTCTGCAGGCGCACGGGTTCCTCGAGGTGGAGACCCCGATGCTGCAGGCCGTGCACGGCGGGGCCAACGCCCGCCCGTTCGTCACCCACATCAACGCCTACGACATGCGGATGTACCTGCGGATCGCGCCGGAGCTGTACCTCAAGCGGCTGTGCGTGGCCGGGGTGGACCGGGTGTTCGAGCTCAACCGCAACTTCCGCAACGAGGGTGTGGACGCCACGCACAACCCCGAGTTCACGATGCTGGAGGCGTACCAGGCCTACGCCGACTACGAGACCATGCGCGCGCTGGCCCGGTCGCTGATCCAGGAAGCCGCCGTGGCGGCGTACGGGAAACCGGTCGCGTGCCGCCCGGACCTCGGTGAGGTCGACCTCTCCGGCCAGTGGCCGGTGGTGCGGGTGTACGACGCGGTGTCGGCCGCCCTGGGGGAAACCGTCACCCCGGACACCCCGGCCGAACAGCTGCGTGCCTGGTGCCATGCCGCCGGCGTGCCGGCGGTGGACGAGGCCGGGCACGGTGACCTGGTCGGCAGGGCGTTCGAGCACCTGGTGGAACCGGCCACGGTGGAGCCGACCTTCTACATCGACTACCCGGCCGACACCTCGCCGCTCACCCGCCCGCACCGGCTCGACCCGCGGCTGGCCGAGCGGTGGGACCTGATCGCGTTCGGGGCGGAGATCGGCACCGCCTACACCGAGCTGACCGATCCGCTGGAGCAGCGCCGCCGCCTGGAGGAGCAGTCGCTGCGCGCGGCGAGCGGCGACATCGAGGCCATGGAGCTCGACGAGGACTTCCTGCTCGCCCTCGAGCACGGCATGCCGCCCACCGGCGGCCTGGGCCTCGGGATCGACCGCCTGGTCATGATGCTCACCGGCGCCTCGATCCGGCAGAGCCTCGCGTTCCCCTTCGCCCGCCCGGCGCCCCGGTAGGGCGCGTGCTGGGAAGCGGCTCAGCGGCGCAGCTCGGCGACGCGGTCCAGCCGGCCCAGCTTGTGCGGGTTGCTGATCCCGTAGATCCGGGTGATCCGGCCCTCGGCGACGACCAGGCTCAGCGCGGCGGCCGACCCGTCCACGTCCAGCCGCACCCCCGGCATGCCGTTGACCCAGGTGGCGCTCGCGGTGAACCCGGTGCGCGCCGCGCCGCGGGCGAGCAACGTGGCCACCAGCTCGGCGCCGACGACCGGTTTGCGCGCGGCCGGCGCGATACCCCCGCCGTCGGAGATCACCACCACGTCCGGCGCCAGCACCGCCATCAGCGCCTGCACGTCGCCGCTGGAGACGGCCGCCAGGAACGAGTCGACGGCCGCCTGCTGCTCGGTCCGGTCGACCCGCATCCGCGGTCGCCGCGCGGCGACGTGCTCGCGGGCGCGGTGCCCGATCTGCCGCACCGCCGCCGGGCTCTTGCCCAACGTCTCGGCGATCTCGGCGTAGGGCGTGCCGAACACCTCGTGCAGCACGAACACCGCCCGCTCGACCGGACCGAGGGTTTCCAGCACCGTGAGCATCGCGATCGAGACGTTCTCGGCCAGCTCCACGTCCTCGGCCACGTCGGGTGTGGTGAGCAGCGGTTCGGGCAGCCACTCGCCGACGTAGTCCTCGCGCCGCCGGGACAGCGACCGCAACCGGTTCAGCGCCTGCCGCGTCACCACGCGGACCAGGTAGGCACGTGGCTGGGTCACCTGTGCCTGGTCGACCTCGGCCCAGCGCAGCCAGGTTTCCTGCACGACGTCCTCCGCGTCGGCAGCCGAGCCGAGCATCTCGTAGGCCACGGTGAACAGCAGGCTGCGGTGCCTGACGAACGGGTCGGTCACGGTTCCTCCTCCGGGTGCCGCCATGCAGACACCGGCCGGCGCGCGGATGTGACACCACCGCCGGCCGGTGATCTCAGCTCCGCGGCGAGCTCTCCAGCAGGCGCCCGCCGTCGAGGCGGAGGTGGCGCGTGATCCCGATCCCGGCCAGGAACCGTTCGTCGTGGCTGACCACGACGAACGCGCCCTGGTAGGCGTTCAGCGCAACCTCCAGTTGCGTGGTGCTCACCAGGTCCAGGTTGTTGGTCGGCTCGTCCAGCAGCAACAGCTGTGGCGCCGGCTCGGCGAACAGGACGCACGCCAGGGTCGCCCGCAGCCGTTCACCGCCGGAGAGGACGCGGACCGGCAGGTGCGCCCGCTGCCCGCGGAACAGGAAGCGGGCCAGCAGGTTCATCCGGTCCGCGGGCAGCATCCCGGGCGCCCGGCCGGCCAGGTTCTCCGCCACCGAGCGGTCGTCGTCGAGCAGGTCCAGGCGCTGGGACAGGTATGCGACCCGGCCGTCGGCGCGCCTGGTCGTCCCCTCGTCGGGGTCGAGATCGCCGGTGACGATCCGCAGCAGCGTGGACTTGCCGGAACCGTTGGGCCCGGTCAGCGCGATGCGTTCCGGCCCGCGCACCGCGAGGTCCACACCGGACCCGAACAGGTCCCGCTTGCGCAGGCCCTCGCCGAGGAACAGCGTCCGGCCGGCCGGGACGGCGGTCCGCGGGAGCTCCAGCACGATCTTGTCGTCGTCCCGCAGCGACCGCTCGGCCTGGTCCAGCTTCGCCTTCGCCGCGCTCATGCGGGCGGCGTGGGTGTCGTCGGCCTTGCCCGCGGACTCCTGCGCCCGGCGCTTCCGCGCGCCCATGAGGATCTTGGGCAGCCCCGCGTCGGCGGCGTTGCGCTGCGCGGTGCCCGCCCGGCGTGCCGCGCGTTCGCGGGCCTGCTGCCGGTCGCGCTTCTCGCGCTTGACCTCCGCCTCGGCGGTGCGGATGTTCTTCTCCGCCACCTCGCGCTCGGCCTGGACCGCGCGCTCGTAGTCGGTGAAGGTGCCGCCGTAGAACCGGACCTCGCCGGAGCCGAGCTCGGCGATGCGGTCCATGCCGTCCAGCAGGGTGCGGTCGTGGCTGACCACCAGCAGGCACCCGGTCCAGTCGCCGAGGACGGCGTGCAGGCGGCGGCGCGCCTCGAGGTCGAGGTTGTTGGTGGGTTCGTCGAGCAGCAGCACGTCGGGCTGGGCGAGCAGCTGGGCGGCGAGCCCGAGGGACACGACCTGGCCGCCGCTGAGGGTGCCCAGTCGCCGGTCCAGCGCGACGTCGCCGAGGCCGAGCCGGTCGAGCTGGGCGTGCGTGCGCTCCTCGATGTCCCAGTCGGTGCCGATCGTGGTGAAGTGCCGCTCGTCCGCGTCCCCGGCCTCGACCGCGGCCAGGGCGCGCAGGACCGGGTCGATGCCGAGGACCTCGGACACGGTGCGGTCGCCGGTCAGCGGCAGGTCCTGGGGCAGGTAGCCGAGCAGCCCGTCCACGGACACGCTGCCCGCGGCCGGTTCGAGCTCGCCGGCGATCAGCCGGAGCAGGGTGGATTTCCCGGCACCGTTCGGGGCGACCAGGCCGGTGCGCCCGTCCGGGACGGTGAGGGACAGCTGGTCGAAGACCGGCGTGCCGTCCGGCCAGGAGAAGGACAGCGCGGACACGACGACGCGAGCGTCGGAAGACATGAGAACAACCTCGGAAGGGTGTGGTGGAACGGGGACGACGACATGACCGCGGCGGCACTGCCGCCGGCGGCCGGGCTATCTCCGGGGCTCACCCGGAGATGTCGTCGTCACTCACCACGTCGCAATTCCCCGCTCACGGTTCTCGGTCACCATGATCCTAGCAGCCGGCGGTCACGCCAGTTCGGCCGAAACGACCCCGGGCAGCTCACGCAACCGGGACAGCAGCAGGCCGATCTCCTCGCCGGGCAGCAGGACGGCGCAGACCATGCTGCTCTCCCGCACGCCGTCGCGGATGTCGACCGAGAGCTCGTGCACCGTCCGCCCCTGCTGCGCGAGGGCGCCGACGAGGGCGGGAACCTGCTCGACCCCGCCGGTGAAGTAGGTGGCGATGCGGCGCCGGACGAGCAGGGACGGACGCGGGGCGGGGGTGGCGAAGCTGATGGACATGTCGGATCTCCACGAAAAGCTCGACAGCGGATGGATCCGGGCCAGGTCCCGAAGAACGAGCGCGATCGCCAACGCTGCGCGCCGGCGACCTGGGTTCAGCCGGCGCGCCGGGTTACCAGTCGCGAGGACATCGGACGGCGCTGCACGGCGACAGGCTAACACGGCCTCCCGCCGATCGTCGGGACCTGTGCTCACCCCGCCGCGTGCCGTGGCGGCGTCCGGCTACGGCTCGTTGCCGGGGGACAGGTCGCGGACGGCCCGGAAGCCGAGCTGCGGGCCCAGCTCGGTGGCGGTCGTGCCGGCGATCGGCCGCAGCAGCAGGCCCAGGTGGTCACCGGTGTCGTGCCGGGACAGGATTTCCCCGGCGAACCAGCCGGGACAGTCCTCGAGCAGGGGCACGCCGCCGGGCCCGGGCCGCCAGCGGCACCGGGTGAACTTGTCCGTGTCGAACCCGGTGTGGCTGCCGAACAGCTCCGCCAGCCCGGTGGCCGAGGCATCGAGGCGGTGCACGGCGACCGTGGACGCCCCGGTGGCGACCTGGAAGGTGTGGTTGCGCTTCGACAGCCACACCATGAAGCGCGGCGGGGAGATGCTGCACTGCGCGGCGAACCCGATCAGGCAGCCCGCGCGCCGGGTCCCGTCGGTCGTGGTCACGACGAACATCGGGTAGTCCAGTGCGTCGACGACCGTCTCGAAGCCGGTGTGCGCGGTGTCGTGTGGTGTCATGGTGGTGCCGCAACTTACCCGCCGCGGGCGGTCTCGTTCAATTCCCGCCGCGCCGCCGTAGGAGTCTCCACCGTGCGAGTCTCCACAGTGGTCTCCGCGCGCGGTCGTTCAGGAGATCACCGCCTCGACGTGGCGCAGGACCGCGATGCTGTCGTCCAGCCTGCCCAGCACCACGATCTTCAGGCGCGCCCGCTCCTCGTCGTAGGCCGTCTCGATGCGCAGCTGCCGCGCGCCCGCGCCGCGTGCGGCGGCAGCGCTCATCAGCATCGTGGTCACCCGGCCGGCCCGCTCCGCGCTGATCGCGTCGATCTCCACGATGCTCGACACGTCGACCCGGCAATGCCGCGCCACCGGCTCGGCGGCCGGCGACATCGGGGAGCGGCCGGTGAACTCCTCCAGGTCGTCCCGCGCGATGCGGTACTGCTTGCCGATCCGCACCGCTTTCAGCCGCCCCTCCCGCACGTATCCGCGCACGGTACGGACGTGCAGGCCGAGCATCTCGGCGATCTGGTCCACCGAGTAGAGCTTGTCATCCACGAACGCACTCTAGGCGGCCCGGCGCGGTGCCAGCACCGCCGCGACGATCGCGGCCGCCACCGCGATCACGGCGAACACCACGAACCCGCCGCGGAACCCGCTCAGCGTCTGGGCGACGAGGCTGGCTGCCGCCACGCTCGACACCACCGCGGCGCCCAGGGACGCCCCGAACTCGTGGAACGTGCTCACGATGCCCGAGGCGATCCCGGCCTCGTGCGGCGCGACCTGCCCGAGCGCGGTGGCCGAGGCGACGACGAACAGCACACCCGTTCCGGCGCCGGTGACGGCGAGGCTGATCGCCACGACCGCCGGGTGCATCGCCACTGCGGGCAGGATGAGGCCGGCCGCGGCGATCAGCAGCCCGGTCACCGCGAGCGGACGCGCGCCGAAGCGGCCCAGGGCCTTGCCGGTGAGGTTGGCCCCCGCCATGGTCAGCAAGGCGACCGGCAGGAACAGCAGCCCGGTCGGCAGCGCGCCGTAGTGGCGCTCGTGCTGGAAGTAGAACGTGCCCAGGAAGAACACCGCCACGGTCAGGGCCGTGGCCATGAGGATGAGGAACGTACCGGTCGCCACCGGGCGGCGGGCCAGCAGCCGGACGTCCATCAGCGGTGCCCGGGTGGTGCGCTGCCAGGCGACGAAGGCGAGGTAGCCGACGGCGGCCGCGAGCACCAGCCACCCGGTGGTGGCGGTCAGCCACCCCTGGTCACCGGCGTGGATCAAGGCGTACACCAGCGACCCGGACGAGGCGGTCACGAGCAGCGCGCCCAGCGCATCCAGGCGGCCGCCCGGCGCCGCCGCCACGGCCCGCGGCAGCATCCGCGCGAGGGTGACGACGATGACGAGCCCGATCGGCACGTTGATCCAGAACACCCACGGCCATCCGGGACCGGCGGTGATCAGCCCGCCCAGCAGCACGCCGAGGGCCGCACCCCCGCCACCCAGCGCCGACCACACGCCGAGCGCCTTGTTCCGCTCTTCTCCGTCGAACAGGCCCACAACCAGCGACAACGCCGAGGGGGACAGCAGTGCCGCGCCGACGCCCTGCGCGATCCGGCCGCCCAGCAGCACGCCGGACGACCCGGCCAGCCCGGTCACCAGCGAGGCCGCCGTGAAGACCAGCAGGCCGGTCAGGGCGATCCGCTTCGCGCCGAGGAGATCGGCCAGCCGCCCGCCGAGCAGCATCAGGCCGCCGAAGGTCAGGGTGTACGCGCTGACCACCCAGGTCATCGTGGCCCGGCTCAGGCCCAGGTCCGTTTCCATGTGCGGCAACGCGATCGCCACGACGGTGACGTCGAGGATCAGCATCAGCTGGGCGACGCCCAGGAATCCGAGGATGCGCCACCGCAGCGGGTGTGCGGCGGGCTGTGCGTAGGTGTCCGACATCGCTTCTCTCCCGTTAACTCGTACGACGAGGTACGACTTACAACCGGGAGTCTAACCCGTACATTCCCGTACGAGATAAACTGGGGAGGTGGCCACTCCCGCACGACCGCGCCGGCGCGCCGACGCCGAACGCAGCATCGCCCGCATCGTCTCCGCCGCCCGGGAGGTCCTCGGCCGTGATCCGGGCGCGAGCATCGACGAGATCGTGACGGCGGCCGGGGTCGGCCGGATGACGCTGTACGGGCACTTCCCCAACCGGGCCGCGCTGGTCGAGGCCGCGCTGGCCGACGCGATCCGGGAGGGCGAGGAGGTGCTGGCCGCGGTCGAGCTCGGCGGCGACGCACGCGCGGCGATGGCCCGGCTGCTGGCCCCCAGCTGGTCGCTGGTGGCCGAGTCGGCCAAGCTGCTGGCGGCGGCCGAGGAACTCCTGCCCGCGGCGCGGATCCGGGAGCTGCACGGGAAATCCGCCGTGCGTGTCGAGGACCTGATCCGCCGCGGGCAGCGGCAGGGCGTGTTCCGCACCGACCTGCCCACCGACTGGCTGGTGAACGTCGTGCACTACGTCCTCAACGGTGCGGCCGAGGAGAGCCGCGCCGGGCGCCTTCCTCCGGGCGATGCCCCGGCCGTGGTGATCGCGACGATCGAGTCGGTGCTGGCCCCGCCGCACTGAGGTCAGGACGAGGCGAGACGCGCCAGCATGGCGCGGAACGCCTGTTGCTCGGCGGCGCTGAGCGGGCCGAGCAGTTCGGTCTCCACCGCGTGGATGCCGGCCCGGATCGCGGCGTGCCGGGCCTTTCCGGCGGGGGTCAGCCGGACGACGTGGGCCCGGCGGTCGGCCGGGTCGGGTTCCCGCACCACCAGGCCCTCCCGGGCGAGCTCGTCGAGCAGTGCGATCAGCCGGGTCTTGTCGTAGCCGATGGCCTTGGCCAGCGCCACCTGCGAGGTGGCCGGCCGCTCGGCGAGGCTGGACAGCGCCGCGTAGGCCCACATCGACACGCCGTGCTCGCGCAGCACCGGCTGCTCGGCGTTCATCAACCGCCGCACCACGCGCCCGAACAGCGCGCCCAGGTCCTCGTCCGCCACCCGACGATCGTAGAGTGACACAACGATAAGCATGAGCGTACGATACGCAGATGCATACTAATCAGGTACTGACCGAAACGATTTCCATCGCCGCCTCGCCCGGCACCGTGTTCGACCTCGTCTCCGACCCGCGCCAGCTGCCCCGGTGGGCACCCGGCGTGGCCCGGTCGGTCCGCCCGGACGGCGACGACTGGGTGCTCAGCAACGGCGAGAACGAGGCACGGATCACCGTCCGCGCCTCCCGCGAGCACGGGGTGGTCGACCTGCTCTCGGCCCAGGACCGCGGCCAGGGCGTGTTCACCCGGGTGCTGCCGCACGGCGACGGCGCCGAGTACCAGTTCACGATGTTCCTCCCCGCCGACGCGCCGGACGAGGCGATCGCCGGACAGCGGGCGGTGGTGCGCGGCGAGCTGGACACGGTCCGCGCCCTGTGCGAGGAACACGGCTGACCCGTTCACGCGCCGGGGTCCGGTGCGCGGCGCTTGCCTTGACGTCCGCGTCAAGCGGCATGATCCCGCCCGTGTTCACTCAAGCAGAACTGGATTACCTGACCGCCCAGCCCCTCGGCCGGCTCGCCACCGTCGCGCCGGACGGGCGGGTGCAGAACAACCCCACCAACTTCTTCGTCGACGGCGGCACGATCGTCATCGGCGGGCACGCGCTGGGCGCGTCCAAGAAGTTCCGGAACGTCCAGTCGGGCAGCACGGTGTCGTTCGTGGTGGACGACCTGGCCACGGTCGACCCCTGGGTGCCGCGGGGCGTCGAGGTCCGCGGCACCGCGGTGGCGCTGACCGACCAGGAGCCGCCGCTGCCGTACTTCTCGCGAGAGGTCATCCGCATCACCCCGGCCCGGATCATCTCCTGGGGACTGGACGGTCCCCGGTCCAGCCGCGCGGTGTGAGCTCCGCCGGGCCCGGTCAGTGCGGCGCGCCGGGTCCCGGGCGCCACAGGTACTCGTGCTCGGGGCGGCCCGTCGCCCCGTACCGCAGGCGCATCCGGACCGAGCCCGCCTGGGCCAGCGCGGTCAGGTACCGCTGCGCGGTGGCCCGCGCGACGCCCAGTTCCGCGGCCACCTCGGCGGCCGACAACGCGCGGCCCGCGGTGCGCAGCTGCTCGGCCACCAGACGCGCGGTCGCGCTGGACTGACCCTTGGGTGTGGCCGTGCGGTCCCGCTCGTGCAGCAGGCGGAACGCCTTGTCGACGTCTTCCTGGCCCAGGTTGCGGTCCCCGGTCACGAGCCGCCGGTAGTGCGCGTAGCTGGTCAGCCGTTCGGTGAACTGCCCGGTGGCGAACGGTTTGATCAGGTAGTTCAGCGCACCGGCGCGGATCGCCGCGCTGATGGTGCGGGTGTCGGTGGCCGCGGACAGGACGATGGTGTCCGTGTGCAGTTCGCCCAGCAGGTTCAGGCCCGGCTCGTCGGGCAGGTACACGTCGAGCAGCACCAGGTCGGGGGCGAGCTCCCGCACCCGCGCCCGGGCTTCGGCGGCGGTGTGGGCGGTGCCGGCGACGGCGAACCCGGGCACTTCCGCCACGAAACCGGCGTGCACGGCGGCGACCCGGAAGTCGTCGTCGACGATGAGCGTGCGGATCACGGGTGTTCCTCCTCCGAGAGCAGTCCCGGCAGGGCCGCGACGAACAGCGCGCCGCGGTGCTCCCCGCCGGGGTCGGCCAGCCAGACGTCGCCCCCGCGGGCCCGCGCGGCCTGGCGGGCCAGCGCCAGACCGAGCCCGTGCCCGGGGGTCAGCTTCGTCGACACGCCCTCGTCGAAGACGGTGTCCCGGATCGTCCTGGCGACCCCGGCCCCACTGTCCACGACGGACACGTGCAGATCGGGACCCTGTTGCAGCAGGGCGATTTCCACGGTCGCCGGCCGGCGCGCACCGATGCGGGCGGCATGCACCGCGTTGTCGAGCAGGTTGCCGACGACGGTGTTGGCGACGCTGGGGTCGGTGACCGTGCCGCGCACCCAGGAATCGTCGGACAGCCGCAGCTCCACGTCCTTCTCCCGCGCCTGCGCGATCTTCGCCGACACCAGGGCACGCAGATAGGGGTCGGTCACCGCGTCGCCCAGGCCGCCCGGCGCGACCGCCGTCTCGGTCAGCGTCTGCAGGTATTCGATGGCTTCGCCGTTGTGGCCCAGCTGGAGCAGCCCGGACAGGGTGTGCAGGCGGTTGCGGAACTCGTGCCGCTGCGCGCGCAGCCCGTCGGACAACGACCGCACCGCGTCCAGCTCCCTGGTCAGGGCGTCGAGGTCGGTCCGGTCCCGCAGGGTCAGCACGGTGCCGAGGTCACGGTCGTCGCGGCGCACCGCACGCGAGTTGACCACCAGGACCCGGTCGCCCGCGACGGCGAGCAGGTTGTCCACCGGTTCGCTTTGCGCCACCGCGCGGCGCAACCGCGGCGAGAGGTCCAATGCGGACAGTTCGGCGCCCACCGGCAACGGCCGCCCCAGCAGGCGCTCGGCTTCCGCGTTCCGCGCCGAGACGCGCCCCTTCGCGTCGAGCGCGAGCATGCCCTCGCCGATCCCGTGCAGCACCGCCTCCCGTTCGTAGAGCAGTTCCGTCAGCTCCCGCGGTTCCAGTCCGTGCGTCAGCCGGTGCAGCCGCCGGGTCAGCAGCGCCGACGCGCCCGCGCCCAGCGCCAGCGCGCCGGCCGCGAAGGCGGCGCTGAGCAGGACCAGCCGGACCAGATCGCCGGTGGCCGCGCCGATCCGGTAGCCGACGCTGACCTCACCGACCACCCGGCCCCCGGGCCCGCGGATCGGCGTCTTGCTCCGCACCGAAACGCCCAGCGTGCCCTCCTGGACCTCGCTGACCACGTCGTTGCCCGCCAGCGCCTCCGACGGGTCGGTGCTCACCGGCTCGCCGATCTGCGCCGGGTCGGGATGGGCCAGCCGGATGCCCCGGTCGTCGGTGATGACCACGAACAGCGCACCGGTCCGGGCGGTGACCGCCTGCACCCGCTCCTCGAGCTCGCCACCCGGACGGCGAGCCGCGGCGCCGGCGACCACCACCGGATCGACGGACACCGTGTGGGCGATGCCCAGGGCACGCTCGCCGTACTGGTCACGCAGCGTGCTCCACAGCAACCAGCTCACCAGGGCCATGCCGACGACGAGCACCAGCGCGACCACCGCGATCTGCAAGATCAGGATCTGGCGGGAGAACCGCAGCCGGGCGAAGACGCCGTTGTCCATGCGGAGCACCATACGCGCTGGTCAAGCGGGTGAGCTAAACGCGCAAAACGCGAAGAACGCGCACTGCGGACGCAGAACGCGAACAAGCTTCACCGGCGGTGCCCCCGCTTCTTAACGTGCGTGACACGGTCCCCCCTGCCGAGTGACGAAGGAGTCACCCGATGTCCCCACCCCTGATCGAGCTGGCCGGTGCCACCAAGCGGTTCCCGAGCGGGAGCGGCTCGGTGCACACCGCGGTCCGCGATCTGACGCTGAGCGTCGAGGCGGGCGAGTTCGTCGCCGTCGTCGGGCCCACCGGATGCGGCAAGTCCACGACGCTGTCCCTGGTCTCCGGCCTGCAGCCGGCCTCGGCCGGGGAGGTCCGCGTCGACGGCGAACCGGTGCGGTCCATTCCGGACGGAGTGGGCTACATGTTCCAGACCGACGCCGTGATGCCGTGGCGCTCGGTCCTGGACAACGTCGCCTCGGGCCCGCGGTTCCGCGGCGCGGGCAAGGCGGAGGCGCGCGAGCAGGCCGCCGACTGGGTGCGGCGGGTCGGGCTCGCCGGGTTCGAGAAGTACTACCCGCACCAGCTCTCCGGCGGCATGCGCAAGCGCGTGGCGCTCGCGCAGACGCTGGTCACCCGGCCGCGGATCCTGCTGATGGACGAGCCGTTCTCGGCGCTGGACGTGCAGACCCGCGCGCTCATGCAGGACGAGCTGCTGCGGCTGTGGTCGGGCACCGGCGCGGCCGTCGTCTTCGTGACCCACGACCTCGAGGAGGCCATCGCGCTCGCCGACAAGGTCGTGGTGCTGACCACGAGCCCGGCCACCGTGAAGGACGTGTTCGTCGTGGATCTGCCGCGCCCGCGCGAGGTCGAGGAGCTGCGCATCACCGAGGACTTCCTGCGGATCTACCGCGAGGTCTGGGAGTCGCTGCGCGTCGAGGTCGCCAAGGCCCGGGGAGGGAACACCGATGTCGCTTGACACCGCCGCCGTGCCGGTGAACGTGCAGCCCGAGACCGAGGAGATGATCCTGGCCCGGCAGCGGCGGGCCGTGTTCCGCCGCCGCCGCAACACCTGGCTGCTGCGCCTGGCGATCGTGGTCGCGTGGCTGGGCAGCTGGGAGCTGGCTGCGACGCTGTGGATCGACCCGTTCTTCTATTCGAAGCCCTCCCGGATCTGGGAGCGGCTGGTCGGCTGGTTCACCCGCGGCACCGACTTCGGGTCCATCTGGTACCAGCTGTGGGTCACCGTGGAGGAGGCGGTGTTCGGGTTCGCGCTCGGCGCGGTCGCCGGTGTCGTGCTCGGCGTGATCCTCGGCCGCAGCCAGTACCTCGCCGACGTGCTGGCCCCGTTCATCAAGGCGGCCAACGCGGTGCCGCGGATCGTGCTCGCCTCGCTGTTCGTGATCTGGTTCGGGCTGGGCCTGGCCTCGAAGGTCGCCACCGTCGTCGTGCTGGTGTTCTTCGCGGTGTTCTTCAACGCCTTCACCGGCGCCCGGGAAGTGGACCGCAACCTGATCGACAACGCACGGATCCTCGGTGCCGGGCGGTTGCAGGTGCTGCGGTCGATCGTGCTGCCGAGTGCGACGTCGTGGATCCTGTCCTCGCTGCACACCGCGTTCGGGTTCGCCCTCATCGGCGCCGTGGTCGGGGAGTACGCCGGGTCCAAGGCCGGGATCGGTTTCCTGATCGCCAACGCGCAGGGCACGTTCGACTCCGCCGGCATCTACGCCGCGATGATCATCATCACCGTCGTCGCCCTCCTCGCCGAATGGGGCATCGGGCACCTGGAGAACCGGCTGCTGCGCTGGCGGCCGTCCGTGTCCGCCGGCACCACCGCCGCTCTGTGAAAGGAACCGGATCAATGAGGATTCGCCGCATCGCCGGCCTCGTCGCCGCGCTCACCCTCGCCGTCGCCGGCACGACCGCCTGCCAGGACTCCCGGGTCGCCACCACGGGGGCGAACGGCAAGCCGCACATCACCATCATGGTCGGCGGGCTGAACAAGATCATCTACCTGCCCGCGACGCTCACCCAGCAGCTCGGCAACTTCACCGCCCAGGGCCTGGACGTGGAGCTGCAGGACGAGCAGTCCGGGGCCAACGCGGAGACCGCCCTGGTCGCCGGGCAGGTGCAGGGTGTGGTCGGGTTCTACGACCACACCATCGACCTGCAGGCCAAGGGCCAGTGCATCCAGAGCGTGGTGCAGATGGCCAACATCCCCGGTGAGGCCGAGGTGGTGAGCACCGCGAACGCGGACAAGATCACCAGCGCCGCGGACTTCGCGGGCAAGAAGCTCGGCGTCACCTCGCTGGGCTCGTCGACCGACTTCCTGACCAAGGCGCTGGCCGCCAAGGCCGGCGTGGGCGCGGACCAGTACACCCCGGTCAAGGTCGGCGCCGGGCAGACGTTCATCGCGAGCCTGGACAACGGCGGCATCGACGCCGGGATGACCACCGACCCGACGATCGCGTCGCTGACCAGCACCGGCAAGGCCAAGGTGCTCTACGACCTGCGCACCGTCGAGGGCACCAAGGCCGCGCTCGGCGGGCTCTACCCCGCCACGTCGCTGTACCTGAGCTGCGACTTCGTGCAGCAGAACCACGACGTGGTGCAGAAGCTCGCGAACGCCTTCGTCGCCACGCTGAAGTGGATCAGCCAGCACACGCCGGAGGAGATCGCGGCGAAGATGCCGCCGTCCTACGGCGGTGGTGACCCCGCGCTCTACGTCAAGTCGGTCAAGGACAGCATCGGGATGTTCAACGCCGACGGCAGGATGGACCCCTCCGGCGCGCGGAACGCGCTCGAGGTGCTCGCCTCGTTCTCGACCAACGTCAAGCCGCGCAAGGACTCCATCGACCTGTCCAGGACCTACACCACGGAGTTCGTGGACGCCGCCGGCCGGGGCTGAGCCGGCACACCGGTGGCGCGGGCACCCGGCAGCCGGGTGCCCGCGCCGTCCGCGTGCGTCACCACCGCCCCGCGTGGGCCTATCCTGGTGCCGGCCCGCCGGGCGGTGGGGGACTGTGGAGGACATGGGGACGTGGCCGAGACCAATGCGGAGCGAATGCGGAGCCGCCTGCGCGAGGTCGTCGAGCGGTGGCGGCACGACCTGATCGAGTCCTGGGTCCGCCAGCAGCGGGAGCTGATGCCCCCCGGCCCGGCCGCCGACCAGCAGGGCTTGCTGGCCGGGACCGAGCGGGTGCTCACCGCGCTGCTGACGGCGCTGGACAGCGATCGCCCGCTGCACCGCCTGCCCTACGAGGAGCCCGGGCTGCGCGCGGCGCTGATCGAGTTCGCCGGTGGCCGCGCGCACGCCGGCACGTCGCCCGGGCACACCGCGATGGCGTTGCTGGCGTTGAAGCAGGCGGTCGTCGGGGTGCTGCGCGCGCACGCCGAGACCGGTCCGGCGGAGGCGGCGGAGACCATGGACATCGTGGTGGCGCTCAACCGCTGCGTGGACGCCGCCGCGATCCTGATCATGGAGACCTACGTCCAGCGGCGCGACGAGCTGATCGAGGCGCACCGTCAGCGGGTGCTGGAGCTGTCCGTGCCGCTGCTCACCGTCGGGGACGGCGTGGTCGTGCTGCCGTTGATCGGCACGCTGGACGCGGAGCGCGCCGCGCTGGCCATGGAAACCGTGCTCGACGTGGTCCACACGCGTGGCGTGCACACGCTGATCATCGACGTGACCGGGGCGAGCGACGTCGACGACCAGGTGTCCGGGCGGCTGGCGGACATCGTCGCCGCGACCCGGCTGATGGGCGCGCGCGGCATCGTGTGCGGCATCGTGCCCGGCATGGCGCAGGCCATGGTGGCGGCCGGCACCCGGCTCGCGGGGATCGACACCTACGCCGACCTGTCCAGCGCGCTGGCCCCCGTCCTCGCCGGGTCCTGACCCGCGCTGCCCGGCCGGCGTCATCGCACCGCGGCGTCGTAGGTGTCCTGGATGTCCTGGTCGAAGGCGGCGCTGTAGGAGACGTCGGGCGTGTCGCCGCCCTGCTGGTAACCGCCGATCACGCCGACCACGGTGCCGTTCCCGGTCGCCGGGTCCACCGCGGTCAGCCAGGGGCCGCCGCTGGTCCCGTCCGGGAAGCCGGGGCAGGCGACCCGCTGCTGGTGCGCACCGAACCGCGTCGTGCGGCCCGGGCAGATCACCGGCGAGTCCGCGCCGTCGGGATACCCGGTCAGCACGATGTCGTGCGTGGACCCGCGGTCCACGCCGAGGGTCTCCGCGCCGGTCAGGTCCTGCACGGGACGCGGGTTTCCGGCCTGGCGCACGGTCAGGAACGCGAAGTCCAGGTCCTGGTCCGCGCCCGCCGCCCACCCGGCCGGCACGTGCACGGCGGTGACCTGCCACATCCCGAACGGCGCGACACCGTCGTGGAAGCCCGGTGCGAAGTACAGGTCCTGCGGTGCCCCCGCCGGCAGGCAGTGCGCGGCCGTCAGCACGAGATCACCGCCCGGGCTGCCGACCACGCTCGCCGTGCAGAAGTGCCTGCCGCCGGTGAACAGGGCCCCGACCGGGGCGCCGGGCAGCGCGCCGTGCGCGGTGGTGCTCGTCGTGTCACGAACGTCCGCTGTGGACACCGGGACGGCCACGTCGGTGGCCGGAGCACCGGTCCCGATCAGCGCCGTGGTCACCAGTACGACCACGGCCGGTGAGCGCCACCACGAGGTTCCCACGCTCCCACTCCACCACACCCGCGCCCGGAAACCACCGCCTCCGGTGCGGTTACACAGCGAACGCACAGCCGGGACCGGACATCCCGGTCGCAAGTGCCCCGCCCCGGTTCAGCGGGTGATTCCGGTGTGCCCCAGGGAGTAGCGGCCCGGCTGCGGCCACACGCACAACCCGTGCGGTTCGTTCCCGACGGGTATCTTCCGCAGCAGTGATCCGTCCTTCGTGGACACCACGTAGACGGTGCGGTCGTAACGGCCGGACAACCACAGCTGGCTGCCGTCGGCGGTCACGTTGCCCATGTCCGGGCTGCCGCCGCCGGGCAGCTGCCACTTGGTGACGGGGGCGCCGGTGTAGGCGTCGAGCACGCTGATGCTGCCCTCACCACGGTTGGTGACGTACAGCTGCCGCGCGTCCCGGGACAGGTAGAGCCCGTGCGCGCCCCTGCCGGTGGGGATGAAGCGCAGGACCTTGGTGGCGGCGCCGTCGAGCACCCACACCCCGTTGCCGTCGACGTCGGCGACGTAGTACACCGAGCCGTCCGGCGCGAGCTTGATGTCCTGCGGCCCCATGTGGGTGTGCCGCTGCGGCATCGGGATCACCCGCAGCACGTGGTGCGAGGGCACGTCGACGACGGCGACCGCACCGGCGAATTCGCAGGTGAACACCGCGGTGCGGCCGTCGGGGGAGAAGTCAGCGTGGTCGATGCCCGCGCAGCCCGGCACGGGGGTCACGTCGCGCTGGGCCCAGGTGTGCGGGTCGTACCAGACGAGCTCGCGGTGGGCCTCGGCGACCGAGACGGCGAACGAGCCGTCGGGGGTGAAGTAGAGGTTGTACGGGTCGACCACCGGGATGGGCGCGCCGGGCAGGCCGGTCCGCGGGTCGAAGGGCAGCAGGTGGTTGCCCTTGTCGTCGCTGGCGTACAGGGTGGTCATGTCGTAGGAGGGCACGACGTGCTGGATCTCGACCCCCGCGGGGTAGTGCCCGACGACGGCGAACGTGGCCGGGTCGATCACCCACACGTCGCCCGACCGGCTGTGCGGCACGTAGACCAGCGGTTTGCCGGCCTGCGCGGCGGGCGAGAGCATGTTCGCGCCCGCGTCGGCGTAGACGTTGTGCCGGTCGGATACCGGGGGCATGCCCGGCAGGTCCGCCGGCGGGGCGACAGCCGCCGGGCTCGACGTGGTCGGCAGGGGCGGTGCCGCGGGTGGCGGCGCCGCGGTGCACGCCGCGAGCGCCAGGACGGCCGGCAGAACGGGGACAAGACGACGATGCTTCAACGGATGCCCCTGTTCAGGTGAAGAGACGGGTGGCGGTGACGGGTCGCAGGCCGCGGCCGGCGAGGTCGGCGAGCACCCCGGGCAGGGCGGCGGCCGTCGCGGGGTGCCCGAGGTGCATGCTCACCACGCTGCCCGCCCGCGCGGCGGCCACGGCGCGCCGGATCCGTTCCGGCGCCGGGTCGGTCCAGTCCAGCGAGTCGACGTCGTAGGACAGCACGCGCGCGTAGCCCGCCCGGCCGGCCTCCGTGAGCTCGGCCGGGGTGGCGTACTGCCCCTGGGACGGCCGGAAGAACGTGCCGGGCCCGCCGGTCAGCCGGTCCAGTTCGTCGCGGCACCGCTCGATCTCGGTCCGCATCGGGCTCGGCGCCATGTGCGCCAGGTCGCCGTGGCTCCAGGTGTGGTTGCCGATCTCGTGCCCGCCGTCGCGGACCATGCGGATCCCGTCGGGCGCGCTCGCCAGCCAGGTGCCCACCGCCAGCACGGTGACCTGCGCCTGGTGCTGGGCGAGGACGTCGAGCACGCGGCGGGTGAGGGACAGCTCACCCGCGCCGTGGAAGGTCAGTGCGACCTCCGGGCGCCCCGATTCCGCGCGGACGAGCTGCTGGGCCGGCCCGGCCTGGGCGCCGGTGGTCGTGCTCGTCGGCGGCGCCGACCCCGGGCTGCCCGGCGACGGTCCCGAGCTGCCCGGGGACGACCCGGCCTGGCAGCCCGCCAGGACCGCGGCCCCGAGCCCCAGCCCGAGCAGGCCGCGCCTGCTGACCTCCCGCCCGGTCATCCGCCGCTCACCTCTTCCCACCGTCGGCAGATCAACCGTAGAACGGTTCCGGCCCGCCCGCCGCCCACGGCCAGGGGGACGACGCCGAACCGGTGGACGAGCGGACCTCGGCTCGCAGCGCCCCCTTCTCGTCAGGGACAGCGGAGATGATCTCGTCCGCGGGCTCGGCTGAGGTCGTCTCGAGTGACCAGGGGCGAGAAATGCGAAAGCCGGCGCTTCCCGAGTCTGCGTCCGGTGTTCCGTACAATTTTTCGACGCTGAGCAGCAAGCGAAATCTACGTGGCCTCACGAGCAGTATCGTTCAACATGGACGTGGCCAGGCACGTATCCTGACCGGAGGGCGGCATGACTTACCAAGTAAAACTGTACTGTGCATCTCGTGAAAGTAGCGCAGCAGGCGGCTTGAGGCTTTAGTGGCAGCGGCTCTCGAGCAGGGGATCGACCTTCGGCTGCGTGATCGTGAATCTGGCGGCTCCTGGGTGTCGGCCATGCTCGAACGGGCTGACGAGACCGTCGGTGCCAGCGGCTGCCACATCGAGATTCATGCGCAGTCCCCCTTGGCAGCGGCGATGATCGCTGAGGTTGCCGATGCAGAACCGACCGGTCGAATCAGGTTGGCCGACGCGGTAGTGACTCTGACCTTGACCGGATCCGAGGTGGACTGGTCGGTGGTGCGAATCATGTGGCGGGCCGCGAAGTCGCTGTGGACGGTGATCCCTTATGATGACGGCTCGGGTTTCGACATCGACTTGGATGAGTTGTCATTCACCTGATGCGAAGTCGCCGTTGCCCGCGAACGCAATCAGTTCTCGCTTTCCGGAGGAACACTGAGACAGTCGGTCTCAGACCGTCACGGTGAACCCATGACTGTCGTGTAGCCCAGGTAGCCGTGCCGGGTGGTGGCTTCGATGTCGGCGGTCTTGAGCCACTCGTCGATCGCGTAGGACACCGTGACCGAGGAGTCGGGGCCGCGCCGCCGGTAGACCGTGCCTGCAAGCGCGTCATGGCCTTCTGCGCCTGGCGGTGTGCGGCCTTGTCGGTGCCCTTGACCGTCTCGGTGAGATAGCTCTGCCGCCCGGTCACCGGGTCGATGCCGGCGTAGACGCGGACCTGGAGGGACTTGGCGCGTTGGCGGATGTTGCCGCGCTTGCGGTTGTCGCCCTTGGCTGTTGCCTCGCTCAGGGGCAAGCGTGGGTCGGAGCCGCAGAAACTGTCAATGGACAAGACGTAAGAAGATGATCAAGCAGCGTGCCATAACGCCTGGTCAGAATCGGTGGGCCGGGCGGGGCTCGAACCCGCGGCCAAGGGATTATGAGTCCGTGACGCCTATGCGGCGTGCTCAGCAGCGGTTTCGCTGGTCAGTGTCGAGCGCGAGTGGCCCAATCCCTTGGTGTTCGCGAGGGGTAGGCCCTGCAGGTGGAGCGGCCCTCGGCCGTGGTGTGACACCAACCGAGGGCCTGGGGTGGGAACCTGGCGACGCGGCGCCGGCCGCTTGAAGTCAGGCGCTCGGATACCCAGCGAGCACGACCTTGTGCAGCGATACGGGGTGTCTAGGCCGACTGTGCACCGCGCGCTCGTCGAGCTGGTCAACGAACGACTCGCAATCACGGTGAAGAACAAGGGCCGCTACGTCAGAGAGAGCGGCCCGGCTTCAGCTGACGAGCATGATGATCACGCCGCTGAGCATTAGAACCAGCGCGATGATTCCGATGACGACGCCGGACTGTGCGAGGCCGCGGTTGTTCGCCATGCCGCGGTTCGCGTAGCCATAGCCGATGCTGCCGAAGGTCACACCGAGGATCGCGAGCGGGAGCGCGATGAGCGAGAGCCAGCTGGGGAGGAACCCGACGGCGAGACTGACGAGGCTGCAGACGAACCCGGCGGTGCCCATGCCGTTCTGTGGTTGGGGTGGTTGTGGCTGCCAGCCGTGGTCGTAGGGCTGCTGGGGTGGGTAGGGCTGGTGCGGTTGCTGCCAGTGGCCATGGGGCGGCTGGGTCATGGGTGGTCCCCTCTGGTGGTCTGTCAATGGACAAGACGTAAGAAGATGATCAAGCAGCGTGCCATAACGCCTGGTCAGAACCGGTGGGCCGGGCGGGGCTCGAACCCGCGGCCAAGGGATTATGAGTCCCCTGCTCTAACCAGCTGAGCTACCGGCCCCTGGCGGGCGCCATGTGTCAGCACCCGCGCCCCCGAAGGGTGAACGACAACATATCGCACGGCTGGGCGGAAGCGCGGCGGTGGGCGGCTCACCCGAACGGCCCACTGGTGGTGCACCTGCGGTGTCGAACCGGCGGGTAGGTGCGGTTCCGTGCCTAGGATGGTCGCCATGGTGGGCGGTGCGGTGCTCTGGTGGGGGTGCGGCGCCGGCCGGATCCTCGTGCACGTGCACGCCCGGAGGTAGCGACGCGGGAGGGTACGTGCGAGGGCGGTTCGCGGAGCAGTTGTCCGAGCGGGTTCTGGTGTTCGACGGGGCGATGGGCACCGTCCTGCACGTGGCGGGCAACTCGCTGGACCGGGCGCTGCCCGAGCTCAACCTCGCCAACCCCGAGCTGGTCAGCACCATCCACGAGAGCTATGTGGCGGCCGGCGCGGACGTGCTGCTGACCAACACCTTCGGCGCGAACCGGCTGCGGCTGGCCGAGCACGGGTGCTCGGTGAGCGCCCGCGACGTCAACCTCGCGGCCGTCCGGCTGGCCCGGCAGGCCCGCCGCGGCGTGCACCGGACGATCTTCGTCGCCGGGTCGGTCTCGCCCGCGGTCAGCGCCGCCCGGCGGGCCGGGGTGCGGGCGGACGAGCGGGCCGGTGCCGTGCGGGAGCAGGTCCAGGCGCTCGTCGACGGCGGGGTGGACCTGCTGGTCCTGGAGACCTTCGGCCACCTCGACGAGCTGGTCGAGGCCGTCCGGGTGGCCGCCGGGGTCACCGACCTGCCGATCGTCGCGCAGGCGACGTTCACCGCCCACGGCACCACGCCCGGCGGCCAGACCCCGCGCGACGTGGTCAAGGCACTGTCCGCGCTGCCCGTCGCCGCGATCGGCGCGAACTGCACCGTCGGCCCGCAGCACATGCTCGCGGTGCTCGACGAGCTCCGCGACGCCACGGACTTGCCGGTCGGCGTGCACCCCAACGCCGGCATGCCCAGGCGGACCGGCCGCCGCTTCACCTACCCGGTCGCCCGCGCCCACTTCGGCCGCTACGCCCGCCGGTACGCCGAACGCGGTGCGGCGATGATCGGCGGTTGCTGCGGCACCACCCCCGGCCACATCCGTGAGATCGTCGCGCGCCTGGCCGACCTGCGGCCGCGGGTGACGCGGCCGGTCGCCGCGGCGGTGCCGAAGCCGCGGCCGGCGCCGCCGCGGAGCCCGCTGGCCCGGCGGTTCGCGCGCCCGGAGTTCGTGCTCGCCGCACAGGTCACGCCACGCGGTGAGCCGGAGGACGCCACGCGGCTCGGCGGGGCCGGGCTGGCGCTGGTCCGCGGCGGTTTCGGCGAGGCCGTGCGGCTGGAACGCCTGGCGGGCGTGGACACGATCACCACGGTCACCGCCTGGGACCGGTCGCTCGCGCAGCTGCAGGCGGACGTGCTCGGCGCCCACGCGTTCGGGCTGCGCACGGTGGTGTGTGAGACCGGCACACCCGTGCCGCTGGGCGACTACCCGGGCGCGGACGGGATCTGGGAGGTCGACTCGGTCGGCCTGATCGGGCTGCTGGCCGGGCTCAACGCCGGGCGCGACCACAACGGGCTCACCCTCGCCACCCGCACCGCGTTCCACATCGGCGCGCGGGTGAACCCGGGTGCCGAGGACGCGGACGCCGAACTGGCCCGCACCAAGGCGAAGATCGCCGCCGGGGCGCAGTTCCTCATCACACGGCCGGTGTACGAGCTGGACAACCTGGCGCGGATGATCGCCGAACTGTCCGGAGTGGACATTCCGGTGCTGGTCTCGATCGCGCCGCTGTCCGGCTTCGCGGAAGCGGAGTACCTTGCCTACGAGGTGCCGGACGTCACGATCCCGCCGCGAGCACTGTCCGAACTGGAGACTGCCGGGGAGCGGGCGGCCGCGGTGGGTCTGGCGCTGGCGGCCGAGCTGCTCGACGGGGCGCGTGAGCTGGTACGGGGGGCGGTGGTGGTCGTGGACGAACACCCGGGCAAGATCGAATCGCTTCTGCGGCAACAGAAATCTTCGGTATGAAGCGCCTCGTCGCCGTGTTACGCTCGCCCGATGGTGCTGTCGCGCAGGACCGTGCTGAAGCTGGGGGTACTCGGCTCCTGCGGGTGGGGCGTGCTCGCGGGTACCGCGACAGCCGGTGCATCACCACCCGTGGAACGGTCCATGCTCGACGCGATGCGGGAACTGCACGCCGCACCCGGGGGCCCGCCCGCCGTCACTGTCGCGATCAGACGGAACGGTGGCACGGCGTTCCACAGCGTGGGTGTGTCGGACGTGGCGACCGGCCGCGCGCCGCGGCCGAACGACCACATGCGGGTCGCGAGCGTGGCGAAGGCGTTCAGCGGCGCGACGGCACTGGCCCTGGTGAGCCGCGGCCGGCTGGGGCTCGACGACACGATCGGCCGGCGGTTGAACGGTTTCCCGCCGCAGTGGTCCGGCGTGACACTCCGCCAGTTGCTCGGGCACACCAGCGGAATCCCGGATTTCAGCCGGTCCCCGCGGTTCGCCGCGGCGGTGCGCGCCGCGCTGCAGGATCCGCCGCCGCCGCGTGAACTGCTCGGTTACCTCGACGACCCGGATCTCGGGTTCCCGCCCGGCACCCGCTACTCCTACTCCAACTCCGACAACATCCTCGCCGCGCTGATGTGCGAGGCGGCGACGGGCAGCCGGTACGAGGACCTGCTGCGGCACCTGGTGGTGGAGCCGCTGCACCTGACCGGCACGAGCCTGCCCCGCGGGTCCGCGCTGCCGGAACCGTACCTGCACGGCTACGACGGCACCGAGGACGTCAGCACCCTGATCGCCGCGGGCTGGAGCTGGGCGTCCGGGGGAGTGGTGTCCACCCCGGCGGACCTGGCGCGGTTCATCGCCGGCTACCGGGACCTCCTGCACCCGGACGTGCGGGCCGCGCAAACCCGGTTCCGGCCCGGCAGCTCGGAACCGCCCGGCCCGGGGGCCAACGCCGCGGGCCTGGCGCTCTTCCGCTACGACACCCGGTACGGCACCGTGTACGGCCACACCGGAAACACCCCGGGCTACACCCAGTTCGCCGCGGCCACACCGGACGGACGGCGGGCCGTGGCGGTCAGTGCGACCGCCCAGCTCACACCGGACACCAGCGCGCCGCTGTTCGAGAAGCTGCGCGGGGTCTACGAACTCGCCGTCGGTGCGGCGCTGGCCCGCTGACTCACACCAGCGCGAGGTCGTGAGCCACGACGCGGCCGGCGTGGATCACCGTCCGGTGCGGCAGCCGGTCCTGCACCGCGGCGGCCGGGGCCGCGCCGTCGAGGAGGACCAGGTCGGCCACGTCGCCGGGCGCGACACCGGGACGGTCGTCCACTCCGCGCAGCGCGCGCAGCGACGGGTCGAGCACCGTCGCGCCGCCCCAGGTGCCGACCGCCAGCGCGTGCTCCACCAGCGAGTCGTGGCGGAACCCGTTGGTGAACGCGAGCTGCCACGTCCGGTCGAGCAGATCCGCGTTGCCGTAGGGCGACCAGTAGTCCCGCTGCCCGTCGTCGCCCAGCCCGACCCGGATGCCGGCCTCGGTGAGCCGCCGCAGCGGCAGCGTGTTCGGCCCGGGCGGGGCGACCGTGGCGACCGAGATGTCCAGCGACGCCATCTCGGCCAGCACCTCGTCCAGCCGCGGCGACGGGGTGTGCGCGAGCGTGAAGGCGTGCGAGATGGTGACCTTGCCGCGCATGTCGAGCACCCGCGTCCGCTCGATGATCTTGCCGAGGCTGAACAGGCCCAGCTCGCCGGGTTCGTGCAGGTGGACGTCGACCGGCACGCCGTGCCGCTCGGCCAGTCCGAACAGGATGTCCAGGTGCCGCACGGGGTCGCCGTCCACCCCGCACGGATCGATGCCCCCCACCACACCCGCACCCGAGCGCAGCGCGGCGTCCATCAGCTCCGGCACCCCGGGCTCCCGCAGCAGCCCGGCCTGGGGGAACGCGATGATCTCGACGTCGGCCCGTGCCGCGTGCGCCTCCCGCGCGGCGACCACCGCTTCCAGCCGCTCCAGCTTGCAGTCGGCGTCGACCTGCGCGTACCCGCGCACCCGGGTGACGCCGTGCGCGACGAGCAGCCCGAGCAGGTGAGTGGACCGCTCGGTCATCGGCACCTCCGCGGTGCGCCAGTGCGCCCGGTCGTGCAGCATGTTCGCCCACACCCCGCCCGGGGAGTCGTTGGGCCGCCACGGCAGCCCCAGCCGGGTGGAGTCCAGGTGGACGTGCACGTCGGAGAACGAGGGCAGCAGCAGCCGGCCCGCACCGGCCACCCGGGTCACGCCGTCGGGTGCCTCCCCGCCGGCCGGCGTCACCGCGGCGATCCGGCCGTCCCGGATCACCACGTCCGACAACTCGCCGCCCCATGGGCGCACGTCGCTCACGTACAGGTCGCTCACGGCTCCAGCATCGCACGGCTACCCGGACCGCCGATGCCCTCCGCCGGGCTCCCCGCTCGCCGGGTATGACCGTCCGAAGTGGTCGATCAACCCGCCGGTGCACGCGTCCGCACCCGTGGCGGTCCGGCACGGCAGCCGCGCGACGACCTGGTTGCGCTCCTCAGCGCGCCAGCAGTTTGGTCCGCAGCGCGGTCACGTCGTCCGCGCCGAACCCGTGGCCGTCCAGCCACGCCAGCACGCCCCCGTACCGCTTGTCCACCTGGTCCAGGAACAGTTCCATCGTCTCCGGCCGGGGGCGGTGGTCCTCGTCGTCCGGCCGCCGGTCCAGATCCGGGGCGTAGGTGGGGGAGGTCCGCAGCCGGTCCAGGATGGCCCGGATCCGCTCGCCGCTCGCCGTGTAGTCGGTGATCACCGCGTTGCGCCGCACCCCGGCGGCCGTCAGCGCGAACGCCGTCACCACGCCCGTGCGGTCCTTGCCCGCCGCGCAGTGCACCAGCGCCGCACCCGGCGCGCCGGCGATCGCGCGCAGCGCACCGACCATGCTCTCCGGCCGGTCCTCCAGGTAGCCGAGGTACAACGCGGTCATCACGTCGTCCGGGAACCGTTCGAGCGTCCGTTGCCGGCGGCTCAGGTAGAGCGCGTCACTGATGTCGCCGGCCGTCGCATCCGTCGTGCCGCCGCTTTCCGGCAGCACGGAGAAGTGGTGGTGCCGTACGGAGGCGACCCTGGTCAGTGGCCCGGGTCCCTCCTGCGCGACCTCGGGCGTGCCGCGCAGGTCGACCACCGTCGTCAGGCCGAGGTCGTCCACCAGCACCTTGACGTCCCGCGGCGTCAGTCCCTGCAGGTTGTCCGAGCGCAGCAGCCGGCGCGGAGCGACCGCGCCACCGTCCCCGGTCGGCAGCCCGCCGACGTCGCGGGCGTTGGCCGCCCCCTCCAGCTCCAGCCAGTGCATGCCCCCATGGTTCACCGCGCCGCCGACCGCGCCAAGGGGCGAGCCCGCTCAGCGGGTTCGGCCGGACGGGGCAGCGTGGCCGTGACGCCGTGCCGCCGCAACCACCGTGACCAGCCCAGCATGCCGATGTGCGCGGCGATCAGGTGCCCGGCGAAGGTGACCAGGGCGCTCAGCGTCTCCGGCGAGTCCATGACGTAGATCACCATGATCCCGGCCTCGATACCCAGCACCCCCCACACCCGGAACCGCCGTGCGAGCACCGGCACGAGCGCACCGGCGGTCGCGAAGAACCCGTAGCTGACCCCGATGTCGAGCCAGCGGCCGTCGGTGCGCGGCAGCAGGCCCTGCCCGATCGCCACCATCACCGGCAGCTCGGTCGCCAGCGTCGCGAGCACGTGCCCGCTGGCGAACACCGCGAACGTCCACCCCGCCCCGATCCGGCGTTCCAGCGGCGCCACGGCGAGGGTGAAGATGAGCACGTACACCACCCAGCCGTCGTTGCCGAGCCAGAGCGCGCTGCTGATCAGGCTCATCACCGGCCGGTGCCAGAGGTTGTGCGCGTCCGTGCTGGCCAGCTCGAGCAGGCGGGCCGACACGTTCTGGCCGAGCAGGTGCTGCAGGCCGGTGGTGGCCAGCAGCACCATCAGGTACCAGAACGTGAACGGCGTGCCGTCCGGAGTGGGCAGCACGCTCGACGGTCTGAAGCGGGGCACTTCCCCAGTGTTCCCGCATCCGCTGTGAAAACGCTGTGACCACTCCTTCGGGTCGGTTACCGTCCGGGCATGCGCACAGCCTTCGGCGCCGGGTTCGCCGTCCCGGACGGGTACCTCAACACCCCGAGCATCGGCATCCCGCCCGCGGCCGTCGCCGGCGCGGTCGCCGGTGCGGTCGAGGCCTGGCGGACCGGTGCCGCGCAGCCGACGGACTTCGAGCCGCTGGTCGCCCGCGCCCGGCAGGGCTTCGCGGACCTCGTCGGCGTGCCGGCCGGCCGGGTGGCCATCGGCGCGTCCGTCGCGCAGATGCTCGCGATGGTCGCCGCGGGGCTGCCCGGCGGCGCCCGCGTGCTCACCGCGGCGGGCGAGTTCACCAGCACCACGTTCCCGTTCGCCGCCCGGGGCGCGCGGATCACCGAGGTGCCGGTCGCCGACCTGCCCGGCGCCGTGCGCGGCCACGACCTGGTGACCGTCAGCGTCGCCCAGTCCGCGGACGGGACGCTGGTGGACCTCGGCGCCCTGCGCGCGGAGTGCGAGGCCGCCGGGGTGCCGGTCGTCCTCGACGCGACCCAGGCGGCCGGGTGGCTGCCGCTGGAGCTGGAGTGGGCCGACTGGGTGGTGGCCGCCGGGTACAAGTGGCTGCTGTCCCCGCGTGGCTGCGCCTGGCTGGCGGTGCACCCGCGGGTGACGGACCGGACCGTTCCGGTGGCCGCGAGCTGGTACGCCGGCGAGGACCCGTGGCAGACCGTCTACGGCCTGCCGCTGCGGCTGGCCGACGGGCCGCGCCGCTTCGACGTGTCGCCGGTGTGGTTCGCGCACGCGGGTGCGGCGGTCGCGCTGCCGTACCTGGCCTCGCTCGACCTGAACGCGGTGCGCGCGCACGCCGTGCAGCTCGCCGACACCCTGCTGACCAGGCTCGGACTGCCCGAGCGGGGCAGCGCGATCGTGGCGCTGGCGGCCGATCCGGCCGCGCTCGCCCGGGCCGGGATCACCGCGAGCGCCCGCGCCGGCCGGGCGCGCCTCGGCTTCCACCTCTACAACACCGGCGACGACGTCGAACGCGTTCTGGACGCGCTGCGGTGAGTCACCCGCACGAGTGAGCTACGGTGTGCCCCCGTGGTTGGTGCGCAATTCCTCCCCGGCTCCGGCGACACCGCGCCGCTGCCCCGGGTCCCCGCCGAACCGGCTCCGCCGCCCCGGCGGCCACGCGGAGCGGTGGTCAAGATCGCCGGCCTGGTCGGGGTCGCGGTCGTGGCCGGGCTCGTCTGGTGGCTGGTGCGCGGCGGCCCGGACGAGGCGTCCCCGCCCGCGTCACCGCCGGCCAAGGAGTTCCAGTTCGCGCTGACGGACGGGCCGATCGCCGCGACCGACTGCGCGGCGAACTCCTACGGGCAGATCAAGCAGTGGTTCGCCCAGCATCCGTGCCAGCGGCTGGTCCGTGCCCTCTACACCACGAACGCGGGCACCGCGCGCGCGTTGGTCTCGGTCGCGGTGGTCACCCTGCCGGCACCGGAGGATGCGCGGCAGCTCAAGAAGCTCGCCGACGCCGACGACACGGGCAACGTCACCGACCTGGTGCGGGACGGCACGGCGCAGATCCCGGGGGCGCCGAAGCTCGCCGACGGCTACTACACCTCCCGCGTGCAGGGCAGCACGCTGACGATCGTGTTGTCCGCGTACTTCGACGGACGTGCCGGGGACCCGGCGCTGCGGCGCATCGGCAACGAGGCCCTCGATCTGACCCCGGGCGGCTAACCCGCGTTGCGCAGGTAGGCCACCAGCGAGTCGATCAGCCGGAAGGGCGGCTTGCCCAGCGCCGGGATCTCCGGGGACGGCGGCAGCCGCTCCCCGGCCACCACGAGGTGCTTCGAGCTCTGCAGGAACACCGGCTGGTGCTTGTCGTCGAGCACGAACATCACCGCGGTGTGGTCGACGAGCCGGGCGATGGTGGTGCCGGTGATGCCCGGGCGCGAGCCGGTGAAGCGCGCGCCGGTGCCCAGGTACACGCCGCGCCGCCCGGGATCGGTCTCCCGCCAGCCCTGATCGGCACCGGGCACCAGCCGTGGATCCCCGCCCGCGGCCTGCAGCTCGCTCAGCGCCCGCCCCTGCACCTGTGGCAGCGGCTCGTCCACCAGCGGCTGCGCGACCTCGTACAGCGCGTACCGGGAGGCGCCGGGCGCGGGCGGGACCAGGAACAGGTGCAGGACGACGAACTCACCGGGCCGGCCGTGCGGCATCCGGATCAGCTGGCGCAGGAGCAGGCCGCGCAGGCGGGCCGCGCCGTCCTCGGTCAGGCCGGTCAGGGAGCGGGTCAGGGTCAGCAAGGGGCGTCCTCGGGCGTCGAGCGTGTCCGGGGAAGGTTATGCCGTCGCGCCCGATCGCGCGCCCCGGTCAGGTCTGCGGGGCGCCCGGCAGCACGATCGCCACCGGCTGCTCGCCGGCCGCCTCGCGCCAGCGGGTACCGCGCCGCGCCGACCCGAGCAGCGCTTTCAGCGCCACCGAGCGCAGCCCGGCGTCGTCGGTCTGCTCCAGCACGCCCCGCCAGGCCGTGGCGGCGTCCGCCTCCGCGATGCCGACCACGCTCTTGGCCGAGGTGGGGTCGGTGACCGGCCTCGGCGCGATGTAGGCGGGCTCGGCCGGTTCCGGCTCCACGCCGACCCCGGCCAGCATGCGCACGCAGGCGTCCCGCCGGTCGTGGTGGTCGGCGGTGCCCTCGGCGACGCCGGCCCGGTAGTTGTCCGGCAGGAAAGCGCTGACCAGCCCGTAGATCCACAGCGCGGCGTGCTCGGCCGACAGGGCCCGCTGCACCGGCCCGACCGACTCCGGCGGGATCGCCGACGCCGGCGCGGTCACCTGGCCCGGATCGGTGCCCGGGCCGAGCTTGGTCCCCACCCGTTGCAGCCCCGCGCAGCCACCGGCGACCGCGGCGACCAGCCCGGCCCGGTATCGCGGCAGCCCGTCCACCAGCCCCTCGGCCTGCCGGCGCGCCGTGGCCAGCCGCTGTTTCAGCCCGGCCATGCCCTGCTCGGCCGGCACCACCGCCTGCACCGGCGACTTCGGCCGGTTCAGCCGGTCCACTTCGTACTGCAAGGCCTGTGCGTGCGCGGTGCGGGCCGCCGCGTACTGGCGCGCCACGTCCGCGTCACCGCCGGACGCGGCGGCCACCGCGTCCGCCGCGGCCGCATCGGAGCGGGCCTGCTCGGCCAGCAGGGCGAGCGGATCCGGGTCGTCGGAGTAGCCGGTGGCACACGCGGTGAGCGGGACGGCCAGCGCCGCCAGCGCGCTCGTCCGCAGGACGTCGCGACGGGTACGAGGTCTCACGGGCGCCCATCCTGCCAGGGCGCCGGTGACCACGGGCGGTGACCGGGGGCAACAAGATAAGCTTGTCCCTCACCAACCGACAGCAGACCAAACAGGAGAGCGCCAAGGTGCCTGGAGAACTCGCCGCCCGGCTGGAGCCGATCGTGGCCGAAGCCGTGTCCGGCGCGGGTTTCGACCTCGACGCGCTCGACGTCCAGCAAGCGGGCCGCCGCAAGCTCGTCAAGGTCGTCGTCGACTCCGACGACGGCGTGGGACTCGACGAGGTCGCCGACGTCAGCCGTGTCGTTTCGGCCGTGCTGGACGAGCACGAGCAGTTGATCGCCGGCGCCTACACCCTCGAGGTGACCTCGCCGGGCGTCGACCGCCCGCTGACCCGGCCGCGCCACTGGCGCCGGTCGCGGTTCCGGCTCGTGCGGATCACGCCACGGGAGGGCGCCGAGTTCGTGGGCCGGGTCGGCCACGCGGGCGAGGAGTCCGCGCGGGTGCTGGCGGGCGGTGAGATCCGGGACGTGCGCTACGCCGATGTGGCGAAGGCCGTCATCGAGATCGAGTTCAGGCAACCACCGACCGAGGAGCTGAAGCTGCTCGATTCAGACGCCTCGGCGCACAACGCGGGCGAGCCGGAGGAGGATCCGAAGTGAACGTGGACATCGCGGCCCTGCGCGCGATCGAGCGGGACAAGGACATCCCCTTCGAGACGGTCCTGGAGGCCATCGAGACCGCGCTGCTGACCGCCTACAAGCACACCGAGGGGCACCAGCCGCACGCCCGCATCGACATCGACCGCAAGACCGGCGTGGTGCGCGTCCTCGCGCACACGTTGAGCGAGGACGGCGAGGTCGACGAGGAGTGGGACGACACCCCGGAGGGGTTCGGCCGGATCGCGGCGACCACCGCGCGCCAGGTCATCCTGCAGCGCCTGCGCGACGCCGAGCACGAGAAGACCTACGGCGAGTTCTCCACACGGGAGCGGGAGATCGTCGCCGGGGTCATCCAGCGGGACGCGCGGGCCAACGCCCGCGGCATGGTGATCGTCCAGGTGGGCGACACCGAGGGGGTGATCCCCCCTGGCGAGCAGGTGCCGGGCGAGCGGTACGAGCACGGCGAGCGCATCAAGGCGTACGTGCTGACCGTCTCGCGCAGCTCCCGGGGCCCGTCGATCACGTTGTCGCGCACCCACCCGAACCTGGTGATCCGCCTGTTCGCACTCGAAGTGCCCGAGATCGCCGACGGCACGGTGGAGATCGCGGCGGTGGCGCGCGAGGCCGGGCACCGCACCAAGATCGCAGTGCGCTCCACCGTCCCGGGTGTCAACGCCAAGGGCGCGTGCATCGGCCCGATGGGGCAGCGGGTGCGCAACGTGATGAGCGAGCTCGGGGGTGAGAAGATCGACATCGTCGACTACTCCGAGGATCCGGCCCGCTTCGTGGGGAATGCGCTGAGCCCCGCGAAGGTTGTCTCGGTTCAGGTGGTGGACGAGCGCACGAAGACGGCCCGCGTGGTGGTGCCGGACTTCCAGCTCTCGCTGGCCATCGGCAAGGAAGGCCAGAACGCCCGCCTCGCCGCCCGGCTCACGGGGTGGCGGATCGACATCCGCAGCGACGCGGCCGCCGATGCGGCGGCCGAGGACGCGGCGGCGGCGGCAACCGGTTCGGCTGAGTGAGAGGCCACGAGTTAAACTCGATGGTGGTGCGGAGCTCGCGCTCGGATGCTGTACGCGCGAAGCACCGGGGACACCCCCCGGTGCGGACGTGCGTGGGGTGCAAGAAGCGGGCTCCCGTCGGTGAACTACTGCGAGTGGTCGCGAAGGACGGGCGGCTGGTCGCCGACACGCGTCGGCGGCTGCCGGGACGGGGTGCCTGGCTGCACCCCGGGCCGGAGTGCCTGGCCAAGGCCGAGCGGCGGCGAGCGTTTCCCAGGGCCCTCAGGGTCGCGGGACCGCTCGACGCGGCGGAGCTGCGTGACCACGCCGGGCAGGTCGCCGGGAGGCACGGACAGGGGAGCGTCCCCGGTCCGGAGGAAACGAAGGAAGCAGGTCGACCCGTCATGAGTCAGCCGTGAAGCTGAAGCCATGAACGCGCGACGATAGGACGAGGTCGAGCGGGTTTGCCGCCCGGCCTCACCAGTTGAGGAGAGCAGTGGCAGGCAAGGCCCGTGTGCACGAGCTCGCGAAGGAGCTCGGAGTTACGAGCAAGGAAGTTCTCGCCAAGCTGAAGGAGCAGGGCGAGTTCGTGAAGTCGGCGTCGTCGACCGTCGAGGCACCCGTTGCCCGGCGGCTGCGGGACGCCTTCGTCACCAAGGACAACAGGTCCGCCGGCCGGTCCGGCGGCGCCCGCCCGGCATCGTCGGCGGGTAACGGCGCGGCCCCGAAACCGGGCGCGCCGCGTCAGCAGCAGCCGCAGGCCCGCCCGGTCCCGGGTGCCAAGCCCGGCCCGCGTCCCGGCCCGCAGCAGCAGGCCCCGGCCGCGCCCGCGCCGCAGGCGCCGGCCCCGCAGCGTCCGGCCGAGCAGCGTCCGGCCGAGCAGCCGGAGCAGCAGCAGGCCCCGGCCGCGAAGGCGCAGCCCCCGGCACCCAAGACCGGCACGCCGCGTCCGGGTGCGGGCGGTTCCGGCCAGACCGGTTCCGTGGTGCCGCCCAAGCCGCAGGGCCCCAAGCCCGGCCCGCGGCCCGGCCCGCGTGCCCCGCGGCCCGGCAACAACCCCTTCGGTGTCGGCTCCGGCGCGCCCGCGCCGCGTCCGCCGGCACGTCCCGGCGGCCAGGGCGGCGAGCGCCCGGCCGAGCGGTCCGGCGGCGGTGACCGTCCGGCTCCGCGTCCGGGCGGCGGCAACCGCCCGACCCCGGGCAACATGCCGCCGCGCCCGAACCCGGGCATGATGCCCGGCCGCGTGCAGCGGCCCGGCGGCGGTCCCGGCGGTGCGGGCCGTGGTGGCCCCGGCGGCGGCCGTGGTGGTGCCGGTGCCGGTCGTGGCGGACCGGGTGGTCCCCGCGGTGGCGGTGGCGGCGCCCCGCGTGGCGGTCCCGGCGGCGGTGGCGGCGGTTTCCGTCCCGGTGGTGGCGGTGGCGCCCCGGCCGGTGGTGGCGGCGGCTTCCGCGGCGGTCGTGGCGGCGGCGGTGGCCGCGGCGGCACGGCCGGTGCCTTCGGGCGCCCCGGTGGTCCCTCACGCAAGGGCCGCAAGTCGAAGCGGCAGAAGCGCCAGGAGTACATGGAGAACATGCAGGCGCCGTCGGTCGGTGGCATCCGGCTGCCCAAGGGCAGCGGGGAGACCATCCGGCTGCCGCGCGGTGCCTCGCTGACCGACTTCGCGGAGAAGATCGACGCGAACCCGGCCTCCCTGGTGCAGGTGCTGTTCCACCTGGGCGAGATGGTCACCGCGACGCAGTCCGTCTCGGACGAGGTGCTGGAGCTCCTCGGCTCGGAGATGAACTACAACGTGCAGGTCGTCTCTCCCGAGGAGGAGGACCGCGAGCTGCTGGAGACCTTCGACATCACCTACGGTGAGGACGAGGGCGGCGAGGAGGACCTGCAGGTCCGCCCGCCGGTGGTGACCGTCATGGGTCACGTCGACCACGGTAAGACCCGCCTGCTCGACACCATCCGCAAGACGCGGGTGCACGAGCGGGAGGCCGGTGGCATCACCCAGCACATCGGTGCCTACCAGGTCGAGACCGAGCTGGACGGCACGCCGCGGCTGATCACCTTCATCGACACCCCGGGTCACGAGGCGTTCACCGCCATGCGTGCCCGCGGCGCGAACTCCACCGACATCGCGGTGATCGTGGTCGCCGCGGACGACGGTGTGATGCCGCAGACGGTGGAGGCGATCAACCACGCCCAGGCGGCCAAGGCGCCGATCGTCGTCGCGGTCAACAAGATCGACAAAGAGGGTGCGAACCCGCAGAAGATCCGCCAGCAGCTCACCGAGTACGGCCTGGTGGCCGAGGAGTACGGCGGCGACACGATGTTCGTCGACATCTCCGCCCGCGAGAACATCAACATCGACGGGCTGCTCGAGGCGATCCTGCTGACCGCGGACGCCACCCTGGACCTGCGGGCCAACCCGGACATGCCGGCGCAGGGCGTCGCGATCGAGGCGCACCTCGACCGCGGCCGCGGCCCGGTGGCCACCGTGCTGGTCCAGCGCGGCACACTGCGGGTCGGCGACTCGGTGGTGGCCGGCGACGCCTACGGTCGCGTGCGGCGGATGGTCGACGAGTACAACGAGGACGTCACCGAGGCGCTGCCCTCGCGTCCGGTGCAGGTCATCGGCTTCACGTCGGTGCCCGGCGCGGGCGACACGTTCCTCGTCGTCGAGGAGGACCGGGTGGCCCGGCAGATCGCCGAGCGCCGCCAGGCCCGCATCCGCAACGCGCAGAACGCCGCCAAGCGCAAGCGCGTCAGCCTGGAGGACCTGGACTCCGCGCTGAAGGAGACGAACAGCCTCAACCTGATCATCAAGGGTGACAACTCGGGTACGGTCGAGGCGCTGGAAGCGTCGCTCGTGCAGCTGGACGTCGGCGAGGAGGTCGAGCTGAACGTGGTCCACCGAGGTGTCGGTGGCGTCACCGAGAGCGACATCGACCTGGCGACGGCCTCCGACGCGATCGTCCTGGGCTTCAACGTGCGGGCCGAGGGCAAGGCGACCGAGCGGGCCAACCGCGAGGGCGTCGACGTCCGGTACTACACGGTGATCTACCAGGCGATCGACGAGATCGAGCAGGCCCTCAAGGGCATGCTCAAGCCGGAGTACGAAGAGGTCGAGCTGGGCCGCGCCGAGGTGCGCGAGGTCTTCAAGTCCTCCAAGTTCGGCACGATCGCCGGTTGCCTGGTGCAGTCCGGCGAGATCCGCCGCAACGCCAAGGCGCGCCTGCTGCGGGACAACGTGGTCGTCGCCGAGAACCTGCCGGTCAGCTCGCTGCGGCGGTTCAAGGACGACGTGGTCGAGGTCCGGGAGGGCTACGAGTGCGGTCTCACGCTCGGGTCCTACAGCGACATCAAGGTCGAGGACGTCATCGAGACCTACGAGCAGCGCGAGAAGCCGCGCGTCTGAGTCGGGTAGTGGTTCGCGGGGCCGGTCTGCTGACCGGCCCCGCGGCCTCACCTGGGACAGGGAACCGATGTACGTAGGTGCGCTCGAGCTCGACGTGCTGTTCGGCGACGTGCAGTCGCTGAAGCAGAAACGGTCGCTGGTGCGGCCGCTCGTCGCCGAGGTCCGCCGCAAGTTCGAGGTGTCGGTCGCCGAGGCCGGTCACCTCGACCTGCACCGCCGGGCCCTGATCGGGGTGGCGGTGGTGGCGGCAGACGGTGAGCATGTTCGTGATGTGCTCGACGGCTGTGAACGGCTGGTGGCGCAGCGGCCCGAGTTGGAGCTGCTGTCCGCCCGCCGCCGGCTGGTCGGGCCGGAAGACTGAAGAAATCAAGGGGAGTGCGTGATGGCCGATCCGGCTCGCGCCCGCAGGCTGTCCAAACGGATCTCGCAGATCGTCGCGTCGGCGATCGAGCACGAGATCAAGGACCCGCGGTTGAAGAACGTGACGATCACCGACGCGAAGATCACCGCGGACCTGCACGACGCGACGGTCTACTACACCGTGCTGGGGGAGACGCTGGAGTCCAAGCCGGACTTCCCGGGCGCGGCCGCCGCGCTGGAGTCGGCGCGGGGTGTGCTGCGCAGCCGGGTCGGGCAGGGCACCGGGGTGCGGTTCACGCCGACGCTGACGTTCGTCGCGGACACCATCCCGGAGGACGCCCGGCACATCGAGGACCTGCTCGCGAAGGCCCGCGAGGCCGACGCCGAGCTGGCCCGCCGCGCGACGGGTGCCAAGCACGCGGGTGACCCCGACCCGTACAAGCAGCCCCGTGACGAGGACGACTCCGAGGACGACGCCACCGACGACGCCGGGGAGTAGACCCGGTTCCGCCGACCATGCCCCGCGCCCAGCCGGCGCGGGGCATGTCGTTTTCCCGGCACCTTGACGGGCCGTGCTTGGATCACGGGAACAGTGTCGTGAGCCGGGTCCGAGGGGGTCCACGTGAGGTCGATGGGATGGCTGTACCCGTTCCGGCCGCGGCCGTGGGCGGACATCGCCGCGGAGTTCCGCCAGCTCGCCGCCGCCCGGCCGGCCTACGATCACATGGCCGAGGTGGTGGAGAGCGTGCTGGACTCGCGCGCCCCCCTGCTCGGGTCGACGTCGCTGGGCGACCTGATCGTGGTGGACCGGCCGGTGCCGCGGGCCCCGTGGGGCGCCGTGGTCGTGACCGGGCCGTGGTCCCAGCGGGCGGTGATGGTGCCGGGCTGGGTGCGGATCGAGCACGTCGGCACCGGCGGCGAGGTCGCGGAGCGTCCGGTCGCCGAGGCGGTGCCGTTGTTCTGGCGTTTCGTGACGGGCAAGTTCGGCGTGCTGCCGGCGCCTCAGATGTCCTGACGGAGCCGGTGCCACCGGACCCGCCGGGGGCACCTCACGGCGGCGATCAGCAGAGCTGACCAGTCCGGTGTGGACACACTGTTCCCGTTGGGTGCCGTAGCGGTCACCCTCGAACCGGGCGGCGGATTCAGCCCGGTTTGCGCGCCACGATCAGGTCCCGCAGGATCGCCTGGTCCACCCGGTGCGCGAACTCCTCGAACGGCCCGCCGGTGCGCACCACCAGCCCGGCCCGGTCCAGGATCGTGGTGATCTCGTCCCGCTTGGCGACGTGGGTGTTCCACGACAGCCCCAGCGCTCCACCCGGCTTGAGCACCCGCGTCCACACCGGCACGGCGGCCGCCAGCAGGTCCCGCGGGCTCCGGGCGAGCTCGTCGGGCTGATGGCTGCCGTGCTGGACGCCGTACGGCGCGTCGGCCACCACGACGTCCGCCGAGCCGGCCTTGAGCAGCTCGTCGGTGGTCAGGGTGTCGGCGTTGAAGAACGTGACCCGCCGCGCGTCGCCCGCCTTCCAGCTGTCCTTGTCCAGCGCGTAGGAGATCTCCAGGCGCTGCCCGAGCCGGTGCTTGTGCCGCCGCAGCGGGCCGGAGTCGGCGCTGTGCTTGACGCGTTTCTGCCGCAGCCAGGTCTTGATGAACCGTTCGTAGGCCTCGAAATCCCGCTTGTCGACGTCGAGCCCGGTGGCGTCCAGGCCGTACATCATCGCCTGGTTCAGCGTGGTTCCCCGGCCGCACAACGGATCCACGACGTGCAGCGGCTGCGTCAGGAACTCGCCCGGCCGGGCGCGGGACAGCAGCGTGACGTTGAGCAGCAGCTTGGTGAACAGCTCGTTGGTCTTGCCCGGGTACTTCTGGATCGTCAGCAGGTCCGAGTCCAGCTTGTCCAGCGGCGTGATCTGCAGCGGGCGCAGCAGGTCGCCGCGGAACTCGAACAACGCGTAGAGCGACGAGAGGTTCGACAGCAGTGCGATGTCCTCTTCGGACAGCGCCGTCTCCGTCGCGAACGTGACGTAGGTGACGCCGCCGACCCGGCGCTCGCCGATCCCGGACAGCGGTGTGCGCAGCGCCTCGCCGAACACCGTCAGCTCGGCGCGCAGCAGTCCGGCGGACGCGTCGGCGTAGACGCGGTTGGCGCCGGGGTAGAGGAGGATCCCGTAGTCGACCATCGGGAAAAAGCGTAGCTTGCCCGCATGAGCACCTCCGCCCCGCTCGACTTCCCGCGCGCCGCCGCGCTGCTGCGGGAAGCGACCGACGTCACCCTGCTGGCCCACGTCCGCCCGGACGCCGACGCACTCGGCAGCGCACTGGCCCTGGGACGCGCGCTATCGCGGCGCGGCGCGACCGTGCGCGTGTCCTTCGCCGAGCCGGCGGAGGTGCCGGAGAGCCTGCGCGGCCTCGACGTGGACAACCTCGTGGTCCCGGCCGCCGAGGTCCCGCCGTCGGCGGGGTTGCTGGTGTGCCTGGACACGCCGAGCCCGTCCCGGCTGGGCACGCTCGCCGGGCTGCTGGACGCGGCGGGCGAGGTGCTCGTGGTGGACCACCACGCGTCCAACCTGCGCTACGGCACGGTCCACCTCGTCGACGACACCGCGGAGGCCACCGCGGTGCTGGTGCTCGCACTGCTGGACGAGATGGGGGTGCCGCTCGACGAGCCGATCGCGCGGTGCCTCTACGCCGGGCTGGTGACCGACACCGGCGGCTTCCGCCGGGCGCGGCCGTCGACCCACCGGGCGGCGGCCCGGTTGCTGGAGGCCGGGGTGGACCCGGACCGGCTGGCCCGCGAGGTGATCGATGATCACCCGTTCGCGTGGCTGCCGATGCTGTCCGCGGTGCTGGCGACGGCGCGGCTGGAACCGGACGCGGCGCAGGGTTTCGGGCTGGTGCACGCGGTGGTGACCGCGGAGGTGGCGGCCTCGGTGCGGCTGGAGGAGGTCGAGGGTGTGGTCGACGTGATCCGCTCGACGCGGGAGGCCGAGGTCGCGGTGGTGCTCAAGGAGCAGGCGCCGGGGGAGTGGTCGGTGTCGTTCCGCGCGATCGGCAAGATCGACGTGTCCCAGGCGGCGCGCAGCCTCGGCGGCGGCGGCCACCGGCTCGCGGCGGGCTGCACGGTCCACGGCACCGCCGAGGAGGGGCTGGCCCTGGTGCGGCGTGCCCTGGCGGAGGCGCCGCTGCTGAACTGAGCCGTCCCCGTGGCTGGCGTGGACGCCGCCCGCACCAGCCAACCCGCCGCGACAAGCGGCAAACACGCCGCCGCGATCAGCGAACACGCCCGCACGCCGTGTTCGCCGTTCCGGGTGGTGAGTTGGGCGGTCGGGGTGGGTCGGGGCTGAGGTGGCGGGCCGGTCCTCGGCGTGGGCGATCTTGTCGGTGGCTCCGGTTAACCTGCGGGGGTGTCCGAAACCGTGGAAGCCGCCGGGGAGAAGGTGCCCGCCCGGCGCGTTCTGGGGCTGGCGGTCCCGGCCCTGGGGGTGCTGGCGGCCGAGCCGTTGTACGTCCTGGTCGACACGGCGGTCGTCGGGCACCTCGGGGCGCTGCCGCTGGCCGGGCTCGCGGTCGGCGGCGTCGTGCTGGCCCAGGTCTCGACCCAGCTGACGTTCCTGTCCTACGGCACCACCTCGCGGACCGCCCGCCTGCACGGCGCGGGACGCCGGGCGGAGGCGGTCGGCGAAGGTGTACAAGCCACCTGGCTGGCGCTGGTCGTGGGCCTGTTCGTGCTGATCGCCGGGCAGCTGCTGGCCGGGCCCGTCGCGCGGCTGCTCTCCGGCAGTGACGAGGTCGCGGCGCAGGCCGTGTCCTGGCTGCGGATCGCGTTGTGCGGGGCGCCGCTGATCCTGGTCACGATGGCGGGCAACGGCTGGATGCGCGGGGTGCAGGACACCGTCCGCCCGTTGCGCTACGTCCTGGCGGGCAACGGCATCTCGGCCGTGCTGTGCCCGCTGCTGGTCTACGTCGCCGGCTGGGGGCTCACGGGCTCCGCGGTCGCGAACGTCGCCGCCCAGGTGATCAGCGCCGGGCTGTTCCTGCGTGCGCTGGTGGCCGAGAAGGTGCCGCTGGCGCCGCGGCCGAAGGTCATGCGCGCCCAGCTCGGCCTGGGCCGCGACCTGGTGCTGCGCAGCCTCGCGTTCCAGGCGTGCTTCGTGTCCGCCGCGGCCGTGGCGGCCCGTACCTCGACCGACGCTGTCGGGGCGCACCAGATCGTGCTCCAGTTGTGGACGTTCCTCTCACTCGTGCTCGATTCGGTCGCGATCGCCGCCCAGTCGCTGGTTGGTGCGGCGCTGGGGGCGGGATCGGCGCGGCAGGCGCGCGGGGTGGCCGGGCAGATCACCCGGTACGGGCTCGTCATGGGCTGCGTGCTCGGGGTGGTGTTCGCGGTGGTCTCGCCGGTACTGCCGCACGCGTTCACCTCGGACCCGGGGGTGCTGGGTGAGGTGCCGCACGCCTGGTGGTTCTTCGTGGCCCTGCAGCCGGTCGCCGGGGTGGTGTTCGCGCTGGACGGGGTGCTCCTCGGCGCGGGCGACGCGGCCTTCCTCCGCACCGCGACGCTGGCCAGCGCCGCCCTCGGGTTCCTGCCACTGGTCTGGGCGTCGCTCGGCCTGGGCTGGGGGCTGACCGGCATCTGGACCGGGCTGTCGCTGTTCATGGTGCTGCGCCTGTCCGCCGTGGTGGCCCGCTGGCGCTCGGACCGGTGGACGGTGCTCGGCGCGGTGCGGTGATGCCTCGCCGGCGGGCGGTTCGCGCCCGACGGACTGGGGCGATCGGGTGATCCCGCTACGCCCTGTGGCTGAAAACACCCCGGTAACGGGTAAGTATCGGCCCGGCATCGGCGATATCACTCCCGGGACGGCGATGCGGGCGTCCCCGTGCCGTTTCGCCGTCCAACCCTCGGGAGGAATTCCTCGTGCCGCCGCAGCAGGCACCCGTGACCGGCAAGGCCAGCCGCCGGTCGTGGCTCATCTGGTTCACCGCCGCCATCGTCTACCTCCTCTCCGTCTTCCACCGCACCTCGTTCGGGGTCGCCGGCCTGGAAGCCGCCGACCGGTTCGGGGTCGGCGCCGCCGCACTGTCCACGTTCACCGTCCTGCAGGTCGGCGTCTACGCCGCGATGCAGATCCCGACCGGTGTCCTCGTCGACCGCTTCGGCCCGCGCAAGGTGCTCACCGCCGCGCTGCTCTTCCTCGGCCTGGGCCAGGTCCTGGTCGCCCTCGCCGGCAGCTATGCGCTGGGCCTGCTCGCCCGCGGGGTGCTCGGGTTCGGCGACGCGCTCACGTTCGTCAGCGTGCTGCGCCTGATCGCCGCGCACTTCCCGGGCCGCCAGTACGCCGTCGTCACCAGCTTCACCACCGCGATCGGCTTCCTCGGCAACCTCGCCGCGACCGTTCCGCTCACCCTGCTGCTCGCGGGTCCGGGCTGGACGCCGACGTTCCTCGCGGCCGGCCTGATCACCGCGGTCTACGCCGCGGTCGTCGCCGGCCGGGTCCGGGACACGCCGTCCGGCGCCACCCCGAAGGCCGGCCCGGTCGACGCGCGGCAGCTGGCGCGCCAGATCCGCACGGCCTGGCGCGTCCCGGGCACCCGCCTGGGCTTCTGGGTGCACTTCTCCACGATGTTCGCCCCGAACGTGCTGACCCTGTTGTGGGGCGTGCCGTTCCTGGTGCAGGGCCAGGGCCGCCCGGCCGCCACCGCGAGCGCGCTGCTGACCGTGTTCGTGTTCGGCTCGATGATCGGCGGTCCGCTGGTCGGCAGCGTCATCTCCGCCCGGCCGGGCACGCGGATGCCGCTGGTGCTCGCCTACCTCGCCGGTGCCGCGGCGGTGTGGGCGGTGCTGCTGAGCTGGCCGGGGCAGATCCCGGTCGGCGTGCTCGTGCCCGCGTTCGCGTTCCTGTCCCTGGGCGGACCGGCGTCGATGATCGGGTTCGCGCTGGCCCGCGACTACAACCCGCTGTCCCGGGTGGGAACCGCGACGGGCGTGGTCAACGTCGGCGGGTTCGTCGCCACCACGGTCACCGCGCTCGTGATCGGGGTGCTGCTGCAGCTCACCGGCGGGCAGTTCCGGCTGGCGCTGTTGGCGGTCGTCGCGCTGCTGGTCCTGGGCACGTCCCGGATGCTGGTGTGGTGGCTGCGTGCCCGTGCCGAGCTGTTCGCCGCGCAGGAGCGGGGCGAGCAGGTGCCGGTGCAGGTGCGCCGGCACGTCTGGGACGCCGCGACCCGGAAGGTGCCGGCACCGGCGTAACCGCGCCCCGTAAGGTGTCCAGCCGTGTCCCAGCCGAAGACCCGACGCCCCGCGCCCCCGCCCGGTCTGCTCGTGGTGGACAAACCACCGGGCATGACCTCCCACGACGTGGTGGCGCGGGTGCGCCGGATCATGGGCACCCGCAAGGTCGGCCACGCCGGCACCCTCGACCCGATGGCCACCGGTGTGCTGGTGCTGGGTGTCGAGCGGGCGACGAAGCTGCTCGGCCACCTGGCGCTGGACCGCAAGACCTACCTCGCCACGCTGGCGCTGGGGACGGCGACCACCACCGACGACGCGGAGGGCGAACCACTCGGCACCGCGGATCCGGGCGCGCTGGCCGCCGTCACCGACGACGTGATCGCCGGGGCTGTCGCCGCGTTGACCGGCGAGATCCAGCAGGTGCCCAGTGCGGTGAGCGCGGTCAAGATCGCCGGCAAGCGGGCCTATGCGCGGGTGCGCGCCGGGGAGGAGGTCGCGCTCAAGCCGCGGCCGGTCACCGTGCACCGGTTCGACCTGCTCGCCACCCGCCGCGAGGCCGGCCGCATCGAGCTGGACGCGGTCGTCGAGTGCTCCTCGGGCACCTACGTGCGGGCGCTGGCCCGTGATCTCGGGCACGCCCTCGGTGTCGGCGGTCATCTGGCCGCGTTGCGCCGCACGACCGTCGGTCCGTTCGGCCTGGCCGCCGCGCGCACCCTGGAGCAGCTGGAGGAGAAACCGGAGCTGTCGCTCGACCTGGACAGCGCGGTCGCCGCGGCGTTCCCGCGCTACCAGGTCGATGCGGCCACGGCCCGGGCGGTCCGGTACGGACAGCAGGTGCGCGCGTCCGGCCTGGCCGGCACCTACGGCGTGTTCGATCCCGACGGTCACGCGCTGGCGCTCGCGGTGGACGCGGGTGGCGTGGCCCGCTCCGTGGTGGTGCTCGCACCGGCGTGAGGGCCGGCCGCTCCCCCCACCCTCCACGGACGCGCGACGCGCGGCAGTACGCTGCGTGCGTGCAGAGGTGGCGAGGACTGGCTGATCTTCCCGGCGGGTGGGGACGCTGCGTGGTCACGATCGGCGTGTTCGACGGGGTGCACCGCGGGCATCAGGCGCTGATCGCGAAGACGGTCGAGGTGGCCAAGCACCGCAACCTGCCCAGCGTGATGCTGACCTTCGATCCGCACCCGTCCGAGGTGATCCGCCCGGGCAGCCACCCGGCGCAGCTGACCACGCTGCGCCGCAAGGCGGAGCTGGTCGAGCAGCTGGGCATCGACGTGTTCTGCGTGCTGCCGTTCACCCTCGAGTTGTCGCGGTTGACCGCGGACGAGTTCGTGCACGAGGTGCTGGTCGACCGGTTGCACGCGGCGGCCGTGGTGGTGGGGGAGAACTTCACCTTCGGCCACAAGGCCGCCGGCACCGTGCCGCTGCTGAAGGAGCTGGGCCGCCGCTTCGGTTTCGCCACCTACGGCGCCGAGCTGCAGGGCGGAGCCGCGGCGGAGGGCGAGACGACCGACGCCGGCGAGATCACCTTCTCCTCGACCTACGTGCGGTCGTGCATCGACGCCGGGGATGTCGTCGCGGCAGCCGAGGCGCTGGGACGGCCGCACCGCCTGGAAGGCATCGTCGTCCGCGGGGACGGCCGCGGCCACGACCTGGGCTATCCCACGGCCAATCTCTCCACGCCGCGGTTCGCGGCGGTGCCCGCCGACGGTGTCTACGCCTGCTGGTTCGTGCGCGACAAGCAGCCCGGGCGGCTGCTGCCGGCGGCGGTCTCGGTCGGCACCAACCCGACCTTCTCCGGTCGCGAGCGCACGGTCGAGGCGTTCGTGCTCGACGTCGACGAGGACTTCTACGGCCAGCACGTCTCGCTGGACTTCGTCGACCGGCTGCGGGACATGGTGCGGTTCACCTCGGTCGACGACCTGGTCGAGGAGATCGGCGACGACGTGCGCCGGACGCGGGCGGTCCTCGGTCTCGACGGCTGAGCGCTCCGGTGCGCGTGCGCGGATCGCTGGGGGATTTCGCCGCGCACGTCCGATCCGGCCTGGCAAGATGGGTGGGCGGTGCCGGAACTGTCAGGGGAGAGCAGGGAGCACGCACGTGGATGACCACAAGATCGTCCAGCGGAACATCGCTCTGCAAAGGGAGTGGTACGGCGAACCGCTGGGCGACCGGGTGCGCCGTCTCGTGGTCGCGTTCAACGTGTCGCAGGCCTACCTGGCCGAGGTGCTGGGCATCAGCGCGCCGATGCTGAGCCAGGTGATGAGCGGCCGGCGCGCCAAGATCGGCAACCCGGTGGTGCTCGCCCGGATGATCATGCTCGAGCGCAAGTGCCTGATCCCGGAGGTCGCCGCCGGCCACCCCGAAGCCCTGATGGCGGCGCTGGAGGACGTGCGCGACGCGCGGCCCACCGTGGGGCGCGACACCTTCCCGGTCCACGCGCTGTCCGAGGAGCGGGCGGCGCTGTCCGCGCTGCGCGACATCGCCGAGGACGAGGACCTGGTCGAGGCCGCGAAGCGGCTGGACGAGGAGTTCCCGGCGCTGGCCGACCTGCTCCGCCGCGCCGGGCAGCAGGCCTGAGGCGTGGCGCTGTTCTCCGCGGTCCTGCCGCCGGCGGCCGTCGTGGAGTCGCTGGCCGACGTGGTCGGCGGCCTGCCCCGCACGGCGGGGGTGCGCTGGAGTCCGCCGGAGAGCTGGCACGTCACGCTCGCCTTCTACGGCCAGGACGAGGCCACCGCCCGCGCCGGCTGGCTGCGGCCGCGGCTGGCGGGAATGCCGGCGCCCCGGATCCGGTTGGAAGGAGCGGGCACGTTCACCCGGGTCCTCTACGTGCAGGTGCACGGCGAGGGGATCGTCCAGCTGGGCCAGGCGGCCGGCGCCGGTGATGCCGACGGTGGCCGGGCGTACCTGCCGCACCTGACCCTGGCACGCACCCGGGCCGCGGTGCCGCCGGAACTGCTCCGGCTGCTGGCGGGCTACCGCAGCGAGACGTGGACCGCCCGGGAGGCGGTGCTGATGCGGTCCGCCCGGGGCGCCGGGGGCACCCGGTATGCGGTGGTCGAGCGGTTCCCGCTGTCCCAGCAGGCCAGGTAGTGCGCACCCTGATACCCTGAATCACCGGGTCCGGCTGCAGTCCGTGGCGGCCGCGACCGTCTACCCGCGTCCAGCGGGCCTCACGGCACAGAACAACACAGAGGAGATACTCAGTGGCGCTGTCCACCGACGAGAAGAAGTCGATTCTGACCGAGTACGGTCTGCACGAGTCCGACACCGGGTCCCCGGAGGCCCAGGTCGCGCTGCTCACCAAGCGGATCATCGGTCTCACCGAGCATCTCAAGACGCACAAGCACGACCACCACTCCCGTCGCGGCCTGTTGCTGCTGGTCGGCCGCCGCCGCCGGCTGCTCAACTACGTGATGAAGGTGGACATCGAACGCTACCGGTCGCTGATCCAGCGACTCGGCTTGCGCCGATGACGTGATCGAAAGGGGGAGTGACCACGGTCGCTCCCCCTTTCGTCCATCCGAGGAAGAAAGAGGAAGGGCAGGCGCTCGAGGGCAAGGACGCCGGTCCTCGGTAGTGGCCTACGGGAGGCAGTCCCGTGGGCTTCGATCGAAGACCGGCTCGTTCCTCGGACGCCGCCCCGCACGGGCGGGGCGCATGCTGCCCGAACGAACGAGGAGTCAACTACACATGACCGAAGCAAGCGGACCTGTCGTGCACGAGTCCGAGGCCGTCATCGACAACGGCAAGTTCGGCACCCGCACGATCCGCTTCGAGACGGGCAGGCTCGCCCGGCAGGCCGCCGGCGCTGTCGTGGCCTACCTGGACGAAGAGACCATGCTGCTGTCGGCGACCACCGCTTCGAAGCAGCCGAAGGAGCACTTCGACTTCTTCCCGCTGACGGTGGACGTCGAGGAGCGGATGTACGCCGCGGGGCGGATCCCGGGCGCGTTCTTCCGCCGCGAGGGCCGTCCCTCCACCGACGCGATCCTGACCTGCCGGCTCATCGACCGGCCGCTGCGCCCGTCGTTCGCCGACGGCCTGCGCAACGAGATCCAGATCGTCGTCACCGTGCAGAGCCTGCACCCCGAGGACCCCTACGACGTGCTGGCGATCAACGCCGCGTCGGCCTCGACCCAGATCGGTGGGCTGCCGTTCTCCGGCCCGATCGGTGGCGTGCGCGTCGCGTTGATCGACGGACAGTGGGTCGCGTTCCCGACCTGGTCGCAGCTGGAGAAGGCGACCTTCAACATGGTGGTCGCCGGCCGTGTCGTCGGTGATGACGTCGCGATCATGATGGTCGAGGCGGAGGGCACCGAGAACACGCTGGACCTGATCTCGGACGGTGCCCCGGCGCCGACCGAGCAGGCCGTGGCCGAGGGCCTCGCGGCCGCCAAGCCGTTCATCCGCGTGCTGTGCGAGGCGCAGCAGAAGCTGGCCGACGCGGCCGCCAAGCCGACCGGCGACTTCCCGGTGTTCCCCGCCTACCAGCAGGACGCCTACGACGCGGTGGCCGCCATCGCGAGCGAGGACCTGGCCAAGGCGCTGACCATCGCTGGCAAGCAGGAGCGCGAGAACGCCACCGACGAGGTCAAGGCCGCGGTGCTGGCCAAGGTCGGCCTCGGCGAGGGCGAGGCGTTCGAGGGCCGTGACAAGGAGATCGGCGCCGCGTTCCGCGCGCTGACCAAGAAGCTGATCCGCCAGCGGATCCTGCGGGACAAGGTCCGCATCGACGGCCGCGGCCTCACCGACATCCGCCAGCTCTCGGCGGAGGTCGCGATCATCCCGCGGGCGCACGGTTCGGCGCTGTTCGAGCGCGGCGAGACCCAGATCCTGGGTGTCACCACGCTGAACATGCTGCGCATGGAGCAGCAGATCGACTCGCTGTCGCCGGAGACGACGAAGCGGTACCTGCACCACTACAACTTCCCGCCGTTCTCCACCGGGGAGACCGGCCGCGTGGGCTCGCCCAAGCGGCGCGAGATCGGCCACGGCATGCTGGCCGAGCGGGCGCTGGTGCCGGTGCTGCCCAAGCGCGACGAATTCCCCTACGCCATCCGGCAGGTGTCCGAGGCGCTGGGCTCGAACGGGTCCACCTCGATGGGTTCGGTGTGTGCGTCCACCATGTCGCTGCTCAACGCCGGTGTGCCGCTCAAGGCTCCGGTCGCGGGCATCGCGATGGGCCTGGTGTCCGATGAAGTGGATGGGGAGACGCGTTATGTCGCGCTGACCGACATCCTCGGCGCCGAGGACGCCTTCGGTGACATGGACTTCAAGGTCGCCGGCACCAAGGACTTCATCACCGCGCTGCAGCTGGACACCAAGCTCGACGGCATCCCGTCGGACGTGCTCGCGGGCGCGCTGAACCAGGCCAAGGACGCCCGGCTGACCATCCTCGACGTGCTGGCCGAGGCCATCGACCAGCCGGACGAGATGAGCCCGTACGCGCCGCGCGTGACCAGCGTGAAGATCCCGGTCGACAAGATCGGCGAGGTCATCGGCCCGAAGGGCAAGATGATCAACTCGATCACCGAGGAGACCGGCGCCGACATCTCGATCGAGGACGACGGCACGATCTACGTGGGCGCGGCCGACGGCCCGTCCGCGGAGGCCGCGATCGGCAAGATCAACGCGATCGCGAACCCGCAGCTGCCGAAGGTGGGCGAGCGCTTCCTGGGCACCGTGGTGAAGACGGCCGCGTTCGGCGCGTTCGTCTCGCTGCTGCCCGGCAAGGACGGCCTGATCCACATCTCGAAGCTGGGCAACGGCAAGCGCATCGGCAAGGTCGAGGACGTGGTCAACGTGGGCGACAAGCTTCGCGTCGAGATCGCCGACATCGACAACCGCGGCAAGATCAGCCTCGTCCTCGTCAAGGACGAAGAGGACACAGCCGAGGGCACCAAGAGCGCCGAGGAGACGCCCGCCGAGGGCGCCGAGGCCAAGTAAGCCACAAGCGGTAGCCGGGAACGGCCCGTCCCGGATGGGGCGGGCCGTTTTCCGTGTACCCGCGGACGATTGTTGGGATTCGATGGCGCGACAAATTGCCGGCCACGAGCAGGCCGTGGGCACCACGCGCACGCTCGAAGCCGGGACGAACGGCCAGATCGTGAAGCGCACCGTGCTGCCGGGCGGGCTGCGGGTGGTCACCGAGCACGTGCCCGGGGTGCGGTCGGCGACGGTGGGCCTGTGGGTGGGGGTCGGCTCGCGGGACGAGACGCCGAAGGTCGCCGGTGCGGCGCACTACCTGGAGCACCTGCTGTTCAAGGGCACCACGCACCGGTCCGCCGTGCAGATAGCGGAGGAGATCGATGCGGTCGGCGGTGAGCTCAACGCGTTCACCGCGAAGGAGCACACCTGCTACTACGCACAGGTGCTCGATGAGGATCTGCCGCTGGCGATGGACCTCGTCACCGACGTGGTGTTCGAGGCGCTGTGCGCGGACTCCGATGTGGACACCGAACGCAGCGTGGTGCTCGAGGAGATCGCGATGCGCGACGACGATCCCGAGGACCTGCTGCACGACACGTTCGTGACCACCGTTTTGGGCTCGCACCCGCTGGCGCGTCCGGTGCTGGGCACCACGGGCTCGATCAGCGGGATGTCGGCGGCCGGGCTGCGTGGTTTCTACCGGCGCCGTTACACACTGCCGAAGATGGTGCTGGCGGTGGCCGGCAACGTGCAGCACGCGCAGGTGCTCCGCCTGGCGCGCAAGGCGTTGCGGGACCGGATGTCCGGTTCGGACACCCCGGTGCCGCCGCGGACGGGCAAGGCCAGGGTGGCCGCGGACCGGCGTCTGGTGCTGCACGGCGACGACACCGAACAGGCCCACGTGATGCTCGGCATGACGGCCCTGTCGCGGCACGACGAGCGCCGGTACGCGCTGTCGGTGCTCAACGCCGCGCTCGGCGGCGGCATGAGCTCCCGGCTGTTCCAGGAGGTGCGCGAGCAGCGCGGCCTGGCCTACCAGGTGTACTCGTCGGTGGCGACCTACGCCGACACCGGGCACTTCTCCGTCTACGCCGGCTGCCAGCCGGAACGGCTGGGCGAGGTGTCCGCGGTGCTGCGGGACGTGCTCGGCCAGGTCGGCAAGGACGGGTTCACCGACGCCGAGGTCGCGCGCGCCAAGGGGCAGCTGCGCGGCGGGATCGTGCTGGGGCTGGAGGACACCGCGTCGCGGATGTCACGCCTCGGCAAGCAGGAGCTCAACTACGGCACGTACCTGCCGGTCGACGAGTCCGTGGCGCGGATCGCCGCGGTGACCACCGAGGAGGTGTGTGAGCTGGCCCGCACCCTGTTCGGGGCGCCGGGAGGGGTCACCGCCGCCGCGGTCGTCGGGCCGTACGCTTCGGAGCAGGACCTGCCGGACGATCTGCACGAGGTGATCGCGAAATGAACCCCCGCGGTGAGGACGACCCGATCCGGGTCGGTGTGCTCGGCGCCCACGGACGGATGGGGGCGCAGGTGGTCGCGGCCGCCGGGGGCGCGCCGGACATGACCGTGGTGGCGACGGTCGACGCGGGCGACGACCTGACCGCCCTGACCGGCGCCGGTGCCGAGGTGGTCGTCGACTTCACCCACCCCGACGCGGTGATGGGCAACCTGGAGTTCGCGGTCACCCACGGGCTGCACGCCGTCGTGGGCACCACCGGGTTCACCGAGGAGCGGCTGGCGTCGGTGCGCTCGTGGCTGTCCGCGCAGCCGGAGGTCGGGGTGCTGATCGCGCCGAACTTCGCGCTCGGCGCGGTGCTTGCGATGCGGTTCGCGCAGCAGGCCGCCCGGTTCTACGAGGCGGTCGAAGTCATCGAGCTGCACCACAACCGCAAGGCCGACGCCCCGTCCGGCACCGCCGCGCACACCGCGCGGCTGATCTCGCAGGCGCGCCGCGAGGCCGGGCGCAAGCCGGGCGCGGACGCCACGACGAGTGAGCTGGACGGCGCCCGCGGCGCCCGCGTGGAGGACGTGCACGTGCACTCCGTGCGGCTGCCCGGGCTGGTGGCGCACGAGGAGATCCTTTTCGGTGCCGACGGCGAGACGCTCACCATCCGGCACGACTCGATGGACCGCACGTCGTTCATGCCGGGCGTGCTGCTCGGGGTGCGGGAGGTCCTGGGCCGGCCCGGGCTGACCGTCGGACTCGAGAACGTGCTGGACCTGTGAGAGCCCGCAACGTCGCCCTGCTACTGACCGCCGCGCTGGTGGTCTACCTGGTGCTGCTCGCCGAGCGGGCGGTCGCGCTGATCCGCACCGGCACCGTGGCCGGTATCGGGCTGGGAATCGGGGTGCTGATCCTGCCGCTGCTCGGACTGTGGATGGTCATCGCGACCTGGCGGTCCGGCACGCGCATCCAGCACCTCGCGCGCCGGCTGGACGCCGAGGGCGGGCTGCCGGACGTGGCGGACCTGCCGCGCATGCCCTCCGGGCGGGTGGACCGCGCCGCGGCGGACGCCTGGTTCGAGGAGCGCCGCGCGGAGCTGGAGCAGCACCCCGGCGACTGGCGGTACTGGTACCGGCTGGCCCACGCCTACGACATCGCGGGCGACCGGCGCCGCGCCCGCGCCACCATGCGCAAGGCGCTGGAGCTCGAGGCGACCGACTCCGCGCGCGGCTGATACCCGCGGTGGACCTGGTCTTGGCGGGCTACCTGTCGGTCCCGTTCGCGGAGCGGCCGAGCTTGCCGTCGGATTGGCTGCCCGGCCGCTTCATCAGCGTGAGCGAGTGCCTCACCGGTGTCCAGCACGGCCCGGAGTTCTGGGCCTGGCACACCGATCGGGACTCCGCTGCGCGCTTCGAGGGGCGGCTGCTGGCGATCGGGCTGACGATCGCGGACGCCACCGCACTGGCCGGGGAACTGCGGCCACAGTTCGCCGGCATGGCGGAGCGCGCCGCGGCGGAATGCCTGGTGCTCCGCCAGACGTTCGAACCGATGCCGCACGACGCGCAGCCGCGCGGGTTCGAGATCGTCGGCGTCGAGTCCGGGCTGATGAGCGTGCATTCCTGGTTGTGCCACGGCTACGACCGGGACGCCGCGGTGCGCCTGAACCGGTGGGGGCTGCTCGACAGCCACGCCCGGGCCGCCGCGGTGTTGGCGTGGATCCTGGGCCTGCCGCCGAAGGAGGCCCCGATCACGGCGCACTGGACGGTGGCCGTGATCGCCGAGCTCCCGCGCTGACGGTTCCACGGTGCCGGCCCGGTGTCAGTGGTGGAGCCAGCCGGCGAACATCGCGGGGGCGGCGGCGAGCAGGCTGTACCGGATGAACCGTCCGGCCAGGCCCGCGGTGAGGAACGTCGAGATCCGCATGTCGGCCAGTCCGGCCAGCACCGTCGTCGCCATGAACGGTGGCAGCCCCACCAGCGAGCTGATCCCGTAGGTGCCGGTCATCCAGAACGGGTGCCGGTGACACCGCTCGCGCAGCCACTCGACCTTGCCGCGCAGCCACTTGGTCCGCAGGTGCCACCACTCCCGGCGCCTGCTCGGCGGGCGCTGCCGGTGCAGGCGGTCGTGCAGGAACCGCGGTAATCCGATCGATCCACGCGCGGCCAGGTAGTACAGCAGCTTGCCCGCGACCTGCCCGATCGCCACGGCCGCGCCGATCAGGAGCCAGTGCACGCGCGGCTCGCTCGCGACGAGCCCCAGCACGAACACCTCGATGCTGACGACGGGCAGGATCGCGGACCCGAACGCGACGCCGAGTGTCACCCAGAACCAGGCGAACATGCGCGCCTCCTGTCGGGGGCCTCGGGCGGGCGCGCCCCCGCGGAGAGCGGAGGATCACACGGCGGATCACTCGAAGATATCAGCCTGAAGTGTGATCTCGGTGGATCCGGGGACGCATTCCGCCGCCTGCCGACTACCGGCTGCTCATCCTGCCGTCACCCGGTTCTGCCATCGTGGCGCCGTGCAACGGGACATCCGGGTGACGCGGTCGTTCGCGGAGGGGTTCGCGACGTGCTGCGCGACGGTCGTGCGGTACCTGCCGTTCGGGCTGAACACCCGGGTCCCGCCCAGTTTCGTGGGTTTCGCGCTGATCAACGGGTGCACGTTCGGCGTCGACCTGCTCCTGCTCACCCTCTCCCACGGCGTGGCCGGCCTGCCGCTCCCGGTGGCGATCACCGTCGCCTACGTGTGCGCGTTCGCCCTGAGCTTCGTGCTCAACCGCGTGGTGAACTTCCGGTCGCACGGCCCGGTCGGCCGGCAGGTCGTGCGGTACGCGGTCGCGGTGGCGGTCAACTACGTCGTGTTCATCCTCGGCGCCGGTGCCGGCCTGGCCGCGCTGGGCGTGGAGTACCACCTGGCCCGGATCCTCGCCGGAGCGTGCGAGGCGGTGTTCCTCTACAGCGTGCTTCGCTGGATCGTGTTTCCCCGGCCGTGCCGCGTGTAGCACGAGAGGGACCCGCTCGTAACATCGATCACGCGGGCAACGAAGATAGGCCGTGCCGCGTCTGTTGAGCGCGACCGCGCGTGGCCGGGACTGGGAGAACGAGTGAAGGCTGTCATCGAGACGATGAGGTACGGCAGTACCGCCGAGCGGGTACGCCTGGGCTTGGAGCTCCTGCTGGCCGTGGTGTTGTTCGCGGCGCTCGCCTACTACGCGCACGGCGTCCGGAAGTGGCCGACGGACGTCGACGTCTACCGGCTCGGTGCGGACACCTTCCTCAAGGGCCACTCCATCTACACCGAGCTGCCCGTCTCCTCCGTCGGCGGCCCGCTGCCCTACACCTACCCGCCGTTCTCCGCGGTGCTGTTCACCCCGCTGGCGATCATCCCGCCGTCGATCGGCTACCCGTTGCTGACCGCGGCGACCTGCCTGGCGCTGTTCCCGATCGTCCTGGCGTACCGCAAGGCGTCGCCGGAGCTGCGGGGGCTGCTGGCCAAGCCGTGGATGGTGGTCGCCGGGGCGTGCGCGATGGTGGTGGCCCACCCGGTCCTGAACACGATCTTCTGGGGCCAGATCAACGTCCTGCTGATGATGCTGGTCGCGCTGGACGTCCTGTGGCCCAACCCGCGCTGGCCGCGGGGCGCGCTGATCGGCATCGCCGCGGCGGTGAAGCTGACTCCGGCCGGGTTCGTGTTGATCTTCCTGCTGCGCAAGGACTTCCGCGCGGTGGTCACGAGCTTCGTGAGCTTCCTGGTGATGACCGCGATCGCGTTCGTGCTGATGCCGCGCGACTCCTGGACGTACTGGACCGACCGGGTGTTCCACGCCACGGGCATGAACATCGGCCCGATCCACGCGAACGAGTCGGTCAGCGCGACGTTCGAGAAGCTGCACATGACCGGCACCGCGCTCACCGTCGCGGGCGGCGTCGGGGTCATCGCGGTCGTGGTGATGACGTTCCTGGGCACGGCCCGGGCGCTGCGCGACGAGAACCTCCCGATGGCGCTGGGCGTCAACGCCGCCGGGGTGCTGCTGATCTCGCCGATCTCGTGGTCGCACCACTGGGTCCTGGCCCTGCCGACGGCCGCGCTGGTCCTGATGATGGGCGTGCAGAAGAACAACAAGTGGCTCCTCGTGTCCGGCTGGGCGGCGGTGGTGATCCTCTGGCTGTCGCCGCACTACTGGACGCCGATCGAGTGGTGGACCTGGAGCCACGCACAACAACTCGCGGGCAGCACCTACCAGATCGTGGCCGTGGCGTTCCTGGTCGTGATGACCGTGCGGTGGTTCCGGGGGCGCGGCAAGCCGGCGCCGGCCGAGGACCTGGACCTCGAGCTGGCCGGCGAGCTGACCCGCCCGATGATGGCGGCCGTCGAGCGGCCCGCCGGCGCGGTCCCCACCGCGGCCCGCGCGGGCGAGGAAGGGTAGGTCACTCGACCAGCCGGATCTCCAGCGCGCCCGTCAGGCGCAGTTCCCGCAGCCGTCGCGCGCCGGTGTCGAGGGTGCGGACGGTGCCGTCGGGACGCCAGCCGGCACGCCGGTAGAACCCGAGCGTGGCCGAGTCCGATTCCGCCGCCCAGGTGATCCCGCGGTCGGCGCCGAGCTCCCGCAGTCCCGCCGCGGCCGCGGCCAGCAGCCGGGCACCGTGCCCGCGGCGGGACCAGCGCGGTTCCACCAGCAGCGTGCCGATCAGCCCGGTGCGCCCGGCGTCCGGCGGCACGGTGCCCGCCGCGTCCGCCACGTCCTCCTGCGGGGCCGGGCCGGCCACGCAGAAACCGACGGCGAACGCGCCCTCGAACGCGAGGTGGACCCGCGAGCCGGGGTGGCCGATCGCTTCCGCCCACCGCGCCTCGACGAGGGGTGAGCCGAGTTCGGTCAGCGCCTGTTCGCTCAGGATGTCGTGGTAGGCCGTGCGCCAGGTGACGCGCTGGATCCGGGCGATCTCCGCGGCGTCGGCTTGCACGGCTTCGCGGACCGACACGGTGCTCATGCCGGGAGAACCTACCGGTTCTGTCGGTGGGTGCTGGCACCATGAGCGGCACGATGGAAACGATGACTGTGGCGGCCGCGCGGCGGGCGGCGCTGGCCGCGCAAGGCTTCGCCGACCCCCGGCCGCAGACCGAGCCGACCCGGCGGCACCTGCGCCGCACCCTGTCCCGGGTGCAGCTGATCCAGCTCGACTCCGTGAACGTCGCGGTCCGGGCGCACTACGCACCGCTGTTCGCGCGGCTGGGTGCCTACGATCCCGCCCTGATCGACGAGGCCGCGTGGTCGCACAGCAGTCGCAGGCCGCGGATGCTGGTCGAGACGTGGGCGCACGAAGCCAGCCTGATCCCGGTCGAGGACTGGCCGCTGCTGCAGTCCGGTGCGAAGCGGCCCGGATGGTGGCGGCACTACCAGCGCCTCGCCGACCGGTCGCCGTCCCTGATCGAGGACGTTCTGGCGGTGGTCAAGGAGCTCGGCCCGATCGGGGCGGGCGGTATCGAGCGCGAGCTGGAGGGCGAGTCGAAGCGCACGCCCGGGTCGTGGTGGGAGCGCTCGGAGATCAAGAAGATCTGCGAGCTGCTGTTCGGGCAGGGCCGGTTGACCACCGGCACGCGGCGCGGCTTCGAGCGGCTGTACGACCTGACCGAGCGGGTGATCCCGGAGGAGATCCTGGCCCGGCGGGTGCCGCCGGAGCAGGGCGCGCGTGAGCTGATCGCCCGCGCGGCCACCGCACTGGGCGTCGCGAGCGAGCCCGACCTGCGGGACTACTACCGGCTGGGCCCGGAGGCGAGCCGCCGGGCGGTGGCCGAGCTGGTCGAGGCCGGGGTGCTGGAGCAGGTCGAGGTGCGCGGCTGGCGCGGGCCGGCCTACCGGGTGGCAGGGGCCCGGATGCCGCGGAAAGTCACCGGCCGGGCCCTGCTGTGCCCGTTCGACCCGCTGATCTGGGAGCGGGCCCGCACCGAGCGGTTGTTCGGGTTCCGGTACCGCATCGAGATCTACGTGCCCGAGCCCAAGCGTGTCCACGGCTACTACGTGTTCCCGTTCCTGCTGGACGGTGAGCTGGTGGCGCGGGTCGACCTGAAGTCCGACCGGGAGGCGGGAGTCCTGCGCGTGCCGGGTGCCTTCGCCGAGCCGGGCGCCGACGTGCCCCGGGTGGCGGCGGAGCTGGCGGGGGAACTGCGGGTGATGGCGTCCTGGCTCGGGCTGGGGGACGTGGTGGTGGGGGAGCGGGGTGACCTGGCGCCGGTCCTGCGGCGGGCCTGAGAAGCCGGGGCCGGCGCCGGGCGTCCGGGACGCAGGGTGGTGCGACCAGCCCCACGCCGCACCACCCCACCACTCCGGTGGGCGGCCGGTCACCGCCCTGCGGCGGCCCTACTGGGCGGCGCGCGCCACCACGACGGTGCCGGAGCCGGTGCGCGCCCGCACGTTCAGCGGGACCTCGCCGTCCGGGCGTTCCAGGGACACGTCCAGCTCGCTGGACACGGTGCCCGCACTGGCCGTCAGGTCGACCTCGGCGGTCACGCCCGGCCGCACACCCACCCGGACGTCGCCCGAGCCGGTCACCAGCTCCAGGTTCCCGCCGGCCGCCTCGGCGACGGTGACGTCGCCGCTGCCGCTGCGGGCCAGCACCGAGCCGGACACGGTGCCAAGCCACACGTCGGCCGTGCCGGTCGCCAGTGTCGCCGACCCGGACAGCGACGCGACCTCCACCGCCCCGCTGCCGGTTCGCAGCTGGAGGCCGGCCAGCGTCGGTCCCAGCCGGATCGCGCCGGACCCGCTGCGGACCGTCGCCGCGCCTTCGGTGCGGTCCAGCCTGATCTCGCCCGCTCCGGTCGCGAGGTCGACCCGGCCGGCCGGGCCGGTCACCGTCACGTCCGCCGACCCCGCCCGCGTCTCCACGGTGGTCCCGGCCGGCGCGATCACCGTGATCGCCAGCGGGATGTTCCGCAGCGGCAGGGCCTTCGGCGCGTGCACGGTCAGCCGGTTGCCGGTCTGCTCCAGCCGCGTCTGCTGCACCGCGTCGGCCGGCGTCCCGTTCAGGTCGGTGCCCAGCTGGTCGCCGAACCGCTCGCTCACCCAGCTGAGCAGGCTGGAGATCCCTTGCGACCAGGGCTGCTGCGCATCCGGGTCGTGCCGGATCTCGACGGTCGCCTCGGCTTCGGTGGCGTCGAGCTTCACCTCGACCTTCCCCACCGTGACGGCGATGTCCAGTTCCAGCGGTCCCGGCAGCGGGAACGTCTGTGTGCGCACGAGTTCCGGATCGGTCATGGCTATCCCTTCACCCAGCCGTGCAGGTGCGACTCGGATCGCGAGCCGGCCTGCTTCTCGGCGCGCAACGACTGCGAACCGTGCAGCGCGCCCTGCACGGCCTGCGAGATGAACGTGTTCAGCGAGACGCCCTGGGCGGCCGCGGCGCGCTCGGCCTGTTCCTTGATGCGTTCCACCATGCGCAGCGTCAGCCTGGAGATGTCCCCGCCCTCCACGAGCGGTGGTTGCGGCGGCGGTGGTGGCGGGGGCGGCCCGGGCCGGTCGGCCCGCTCACGGTCGCCGGAGGTGCCGGTGACGACCACGCGGACGTCCCGGCCGTCCAGGCGCACCTCGACGACGTGGCTGGGCAGTTGCGCGGTCGCCTCGGCGGCGAGGTCGGCCAGCGCGTTCATCAGCGCCAGCCGGGCGGCCGGCTCGAGTGCGCCGGAGAGCAGCGCCGCGGCCCGCCGGATCTGCTCGTCCCCGGCCGAGGCCGTCGCGGTGAGGTCTTCCCGCAGGCTGGTGATGTACGGCGTCAGGTCCATGACACCACGATGACACCATGGATGGTGTCAGTCAAGGAAACATTGACACCACGTGGTGTCGCGGCTGGTCTGTCGTACCCGGCCGTTACGCTGCCTGGGAACAGTGAGGGGAAGGAGTGCGATGGCCGAGACCGTGTCGCCGAAGGTGCAGCTGATCGCGAAGACGGAGTTCTTCCCACCGGAGGACATCCCGTGGTCGACCGATGCCGACGGGGGTGAGGCGCTCGCCGAGTTCGCCGGCCGCGCCTGCTACCAGTCGTGGAGCAAGCCGAACCCGAGGACGGCCACCAACGCCGGGTACATCGACCACATCATCGAGGTCGGCCACCTGTCGGTGCTGGAGCACGGCTCGGTGAGCTTCTACATCAGCGGCATCTCGCGCTCGCTCACCCACGAGCTGATCCGCCACCGCCACTTCTCCTACTCCCAGCTGTCGCAGCGGTACGTGCCCGAGCGGGACGCGGCGTTCGTGGAGCCGGACGTCATCGCGAACGACCCGGAGCTGCACGAGAAGTTCCGCAAGGCCGCGCAGGCCTCTGTGGACGCCTACAACGAGCTGCTGGCCGGGCTGGAGCACAAGTTCGCCGACGCGCCGAGTGCCACGCTGCGCCGCAAGCAGGCGCGTCAGGCCGCCCGAGCGGTGCTGCCGAACGCCACCGAGACCCGCATCGTGGTCACCGGCAACTACCGCGCCTGGCGGCACTTCATCGCGATGCGGGCCACCGAGCACGCCGACGTGGAGATCCGCGCCCTGGCCGTGGAGTGCCTGCGGCAGCTGCAGAAGGCGGCCTCGAACGTCTTCGCCGACTTCACGATCTCGACCCTGCCCGACGGCACCGAGGTGGCCTCCAGCCCGAAGGTGCTCGAGGGGTGAAACGGCTCGCCATCGACGTGCAGCCGGGGGAGTACGCCGTGGCCCGGCTCGATCCGGGCACGGCCCTGCCGGAGCTGACCGCGCCGGACGGGCTCGTCTCGGTCACCCGCACCCCGGCCGAGACGTCGGTGATCTGCCCCGCGGCCCTGGCGCCCGCCGGTGCCCGCGTGGAGCCCGGCTGGCGGCTGCTGACCGTGCGCGGCCCGCTGTCGTTCACGCTGACCGGGATCATCGCCGCGCTGGCCAGCGAGCTCGCCTCGGCCGGGGTCGCGCTGGTCACCCTGTCCACGTTCGACACCGACCACGTGCTGGTGAAGGACGCCGAGCTGGCCCGCGCGGTGCAGGCGCTGCGTGCGGCCGGGCACGAGGTGACCACGGCGGCGGCCGCCTAGTGCGCGTCGAAGGTGGCGCGCACCGACCTGCGGCTGATCAACGCGACCACCGCGATCAGCAGCAGGCCGCACACCCCCTGCTCGATCCGCAGCCAGACGGGGAACGCCCCGGGGATCGCGACGATCACCACGATCGCCACGATCATGACCGCGGCCATCACGCGCCACCGCCGCCACGCACCGCGGGACCCGCGGACCGCCCGGTGAGCGAACGCGAACATCAGCACGGCGGTGGCGGCGACGATCACCGACCGCACCCACACCGCGTCGCTGACGTGGCGTGCCCGGCGGCGACGGCGAGAGTGGCGACGCTCAGCGCGAGGTAGCCGCCGACGAGCAGCCGGGCGCGGCGCACAGCGGAATGCATCACGGTTCCTGCGGCGGAGTGGTCCGGCGGCGGGTACGGGTGGCGCGCATCGGGGTTCACCCGGGTTCCTCCCCCGGTGCGGCCGGCCGGCTCGCCGGGCCGGTGGAGCTCGTTCCCCGGGGCGTGATCATCCGGTCGACGAGGTCGGCGAAGTGGCCGGCCACCCGCGGTCCGTCGAGGGCCGGGTCGGTCATGAACTGCTCGGACAGGGCGTCGATCGTGGCGCGGAGCATCACCGCGAGCGTCCAGGCGTCGAAGTCGCCCAGCCGGCCGGACCGCTGGCCCGCCTCCAGCAGGCCCTGTACGAAGCCGACGACCCCCGCGCCCTCCGCCGCCGTGTAGCGCGGCGAGCCATCGGCGCGGCGCAGGTTGCGCGCGACCTCCAGCACCGCCTTCGCCTCGGTCTGGTGCTCCCACGTGAAGAGCACGCAGGCGCGGACGTAGGCCAGCACCCGTTCCCGGTCGTCGCGTGCCGCGGTCACCGCCGCGTGGATCGGTTCCACCGCGTCGCCGTAGAGCTGGTCGACCACCGCCTCCATCAGCTCCGCGCGGGACGAGAAGTGGTAGAGCACCACGCTCTTCGACACCCCGGCCCGGCGCGCCACCTCGGCGAGGGACGTGCCGCCGTAGCCCAGCTCGACCAAGGCCGCCGTCGCGCACGCGACGAACTGCCTCCGCCGCGCTCGGGTGAGGAAAGTTTCCGCACCTGAGGCCGCATCTTTTGACCGCACGGTCGAAGTTTAGCACTTCCGGTCAGGGATGTCCGGCGACTAACTTCCGCGGTGCGGGGTAGTCGAGCTGCGACGAAAGCCACGGTTGGGGCCGGTGTACTCGAAAGTTCGGTCCACCTAAAATCGCCTGCGGGAGGGCGGATGGCGCTGACGGAACAGCTGGGACCCCGGCTGAAGCGGGTGCGCTCCGGCTCGCTGCTGCTCGGGCCGGCGTTCGTCGCCGCGGTCGCCTACGTGGACCCGGGCAACGTCGCGTCCAACGTCAGCGCCGGCGCCCAGTTCGGTTACCTGCTGGTGTGGGTCATCGTCGCCGCCAATGCGATGGCCGGCCTGGTGCAGTACCTGTCCGCGAAACTGGGCCTGGTCACCGGGCAGTCCCTGCCGGAGAACCTGCGTGACCGGATGCCGCGTGCGGCGCGGCTGGGCTTCTGGGCGCAGGCCGAGGCGGTCGCGATCGCCACGGACCTGGCCGAGGTCGTCGGTGGCGCGATCGCGTTGAACCTGCTGTTCGACCTGCCGCTGCTGATCGGCGGTGTGATCACCGGCGTGGTGTCGATGGTGCTGCTGCTGGTGCAGGACCGGCGCGGCCAGCGCCCGTTCGAGCGGGTCGTCACCGGCCTGCTGGGGATCATCGCGGTCGGGTTCCTGGCCAGCGTGTTCGTGCAGCCACCGCCCGCGGCGGACGTCGCGGCCGGCCTGGTCCCGCGCTTCGCCGGTCCCGAGAGCGTCCTGATCGCCGCCGCGATGCTCGGCGCGACCGTCATGCCCCACGCCGTCTACCTGCACTCCGGGCTCGCCCGCGACCGGTACGGGCGGGTCGGGGACGGCCGCCGGTCGCGCCTGCTGCGGATCACCCGGCTGGACGTGGGGCTGGCGATGCTGCTGGCCGGCGCGGTGAACCTGGCGATGGTGCTGCTGGCCGCGACCAACCTGCGGGGCAGTGCCGGCGTTCACTCGATCGCGGCCGCGCACGCCGCGGTCGGGGACACGCTCGGGCCGGTCGTGGCACTGCTGTTCGCGATCGGGTTGCTGGCCTCTGGCCTGGCCTCGACGTCCGTCGGCGCCTACGCCGGGGCGATGATCATGCAGGGCCTGCTGCGCAAGCGGATCCCGTTGCTGCTGCGCCGGGTGATCACGCTGCTGCCCGCGATCGTGGTCCTCGCGATCGGGGTGGATCCCAGCCGCGCGCTGGTCGTCTCCCAGGTGGTGCTGTCGTTCGGCATCCCGTTCGCGCTGGTGCCGCTGGTGCGGCTGACCAGTGACCGGACCCTGATGGGCGCGGCGGCCAACCACCGCGTCACCACGACCCTGGCGTGGGCGATCGCCGCGGTGATCATCATGCTGAACGCGGTCCTGATCTACCTCACCTTCGCGCGCTGACCGGGTCCGGCGACGGGCGGATTACCATCCGGCTGTCCCCAGTCCCAGCGATCACCCGGAGCCACGTTGACCGAAGAGCAGACCCGGCAGGCCACGGCGCGACCGGACGGCGGGCGGGTCGTCGCCGGTCGCTACACGATCCTGGGCGAGCTGGGCCGCGGCGGGATGGGCGTGGTCTGGCGCGGGCACGACCAGATCATCGGGCGCCAGGTGGCGATCAAGGAACTGCGCCTGCCCGACGGCGCGGAGGAGGCCGTGTTCAGCGGCCGGGTGCTGCGTGAGGTGCGCACCGCCGGACGGTTGAACGATCCGGCGATCGTCACCGTCTTCGACGTGGTCGCCGAGGACGGCGCCACGTTCATCGTGATGGAGCTGGTCGAGGCGCCCACGCTGGGCGACCTGGTGCGGCGGCACGGCCCGCTGCCGCCGCAGCAGGTGGCCGCGATCGGGCAGCAGGTGCTCTCCGCGCTGCGCACCGCGCACGCGGCCGGGATCGTGCACCGCGACGTGAAACCCGGCAACATCATGGTCGGCGCGAACGGGCGGGTGAAGCTCACCGACTTCGGTATCGCGACCGCGATCGACGATCCGCGGCTGACCGCGAGCGGGACGATCGTCGGCTCGCCCGCGTTCATGGCACCGGAGCGGCTGGCGGGCCAGGAGGCCCTGCCCGCGTCCGACCTGTGGTCGCTGGGCGCGGCCCTGTTCCTGGCCGCCGAGGGCGTGATGGCGTTCGAACGGCCGACCACGGCGGCGACCCTGCACGCGATCGTCACCGAGGTGCCGTACCTGACCAGGGTCCAGGGGCCGCTCGCGTCGGCGATCATGGGCCTGCTGGTGTCCAAACCGGAGGGGCGGATCTCCTACGACCAGGCCGGGCACCTGCTCGGCATCGCGGCGCAGAACGTCCCGCCCGGCGGGGTCACCACGGCCGTCCACCCGGCGCCCGCGCCGACGCAGTTCGCTCCCGCGCCACCACGCCGGAGCCGCCGCGGGTGGTGGGCAGCCGCCGGTGCACTGGCCGGGGTCGTGCTGCTGGCCGGCGGTTTCCTGGCCGGGAAGTGGTGGGCGACCGGACCCGGCGATCCCGCCATGCTGCCGACCATGACCTACGGGCAGGGCGGCGACCTGCAGTTCGAGCCGAACCGCTCGTACTCGTGCTTCAACGGCCGCCTCCAGACCGGCTACAGCCTCGGCACGGACAACGAGGTCAGCTGCGACAAGTCCCACGAGCTGGAGGTCTACGACGAGACCGAGAGCCTCGGCCAGGGCGGTTCGGGCCACTCCGAAGCCGCGTTCGTCGCCTACCCCGGCGCCGAGCCGCTGCGCCGCTACGCCGAGGCGTTCTGCTCGATGAGCTTCCACTCCGGCACCGTCGCCGAGGCCGCCCGGCCCACCCTGGACTACCGCGCCCTCGTGCCGTCCCAGGCCGCCTGGGAGCAACCGCCCCAGCGGTCCTACGAGGACCCGGTGCGGAGCATCTACTGCCTGGTGTCGAAGAAGGGCGGCGGCCAGCTGACCGAGACGGTGACGCACAAGGTCCGCTGACGCGAAAGGTTACGGCCGGAGATCACCTGGTCCAGTGATTCTCCGGCAGGTGGTGGCCCTTTCCTGCGGATCATGCCGTTTCGCCAGGTGGGCACGAATATTGTCGGCCCGACGAGGTACCGTCAGAGCATGTCCAACCCACCTTCGGCAGCGCCCGGCAGGCCCTTCGGGCGCGTGCTCACCGCGATGGTCACCCCCTTCGACGGGGACGGCGCCCTGGACCTCAAGCGGGCGCAGGAGCTCGCCGAGCACCTCGTGGAGCTGGGCAACGACGGACTGGTCCTCAACGGCACCACCGGCGAGAGCCCGACCACGACCGACGCGGAGAAGGCCGATCTGGTCCGCGCCGTGGCCGAGGCGGTCGGCGACCGCGCGACCGTCATCGCCGGTGCCGGGACGTACAACACCGCGCACAGCGTCGAACTGGTGCAGCAGGCCGAGAAGGCCGGCGCCCACGGCGTTCTGCTCGTCACGCCCTACTACTCCCGCCCGTCGCAGGCCGGCCTGTACGCGCACTTCACCACGGTCGCCGACGCCACCGGGCTGCCGGTGATGCTCTACGACATCCCGCCACGCTCGATCGTGCCGATCGAGGTCGACACGCTGCGGCGGCTCGCCGAGCACCCGCGCATCCTGGCGGTCAAGGACGCCAAGGGCGATCTGCTGGCCGGCAGTGAGGTCATCGCCAACACGCACCTGGCCTACTACTCCGGCGACGACGCGCTGAACCTGCCGTGGCTGTCGGTGGGCGCGGCCGGTGTGGTGAGCGTGATCGGGCACGTCGTGGCCGGGCGGATCCGCGCCATGATCGAAGCCTACGAGAACGGCGACACCTCGACGGCCCGCACCAACCACCGCGGCATGCTGCCCGTCTTCCGCGCCATGTCGCGCGTCGGCGGCGTGGTGTTCGCCAAGACCGCGCTCGCGCTGCGCGGCCACCCGGTCGGCGGCCCGCGGTTGCCGATCGTGCCGGCCACGCCGGAGCAGGTCGAGGCTATCGCCACCGACCTCGCCCAGGCTGGGGTCCCCCTGGAGGAGTCGCCGGCGCCGGACTGGCACTCTTCCCGGGTGGCACAGGCCGACTCCGCGGCGGCCTACGTCGCACCGACCACTCACACCAGCGTTGGGACCATTCACAGGTGATCTTGGCAGGACCCGGACCGACCCACACCCCACCCCCGCTCGCCGACGGCGCCCTGCGCGCGGTCGCGCTGGGCGGCATCGGCGAGGTGGGCCGCAACATGACGGTGTTCGAGTTCGACGGCCGTCTGCTCATCGTCGACTGCGGGGTGCTCTTCCCCGAGGACGAGCAGCCGGGCGTCGACCTGATCCTGCCCGACTTCCGGGCGATCGAGGAGCGGCTGAACGACATCGAGGCCCTCGTGCTCACCCACGGTCACGAGGACCACATCGGTGCCGTGCCGTTCCTGCTGCGGCTGCGGCCGGACCTGCCGGTCTACGGTTCGCGGTTCACGCTCGCGCTGCTCGAGGCCAAGTGCAAGGAGCACCGGCAGCGGCCGAAGCTGATCGAGGTGACCGAGTCCGAACGGCGCACGGTGGGGCCGTTCGAGCTGGAGTTCTTCGCCGTCAACCACTCGATCCCGGACGCGCTCGCGGTCGCGCTGCGCACCCCCGCCGGGATCGTGCTGCACACCGGCGACATCAAGCTCGACCAGCTGCCGCTGGACGACCGGCTCACCGACCTGGCCGGGTTCTCCCGCCTCGGTGACGAGGGCGTTGACCTGCTGTGCATCGACTCGACCAACGCCGAGGTGCCCGGGTTCGTCACACCGGAGCGCGACATCGGCCCGGTGCTCGACGACGTCATCGGCCGGGTCACCCAGCGGGTGATCGTGGCGTGTTTCGCCAGCCACGTGCACCGCGTGCAGCAGGTTCTCGACGCGGCGGTCCGGCACGGCCGCCGGGTGGCGTTCGTCGGCCGCTCCATGGTCCGCAACATGGGCATCGCGGCCGACCTGGGGCTGCTGAACATCCCCGAGGGTCTGCTGATCAACCTGGACGAGGCCGTCAACCTGCCCGAGACGAAGGTGCTGTTCATCTCCACCGGGTCGCAGGGCGAGCCGCTGTCGGCGCTGTCCCGGATGGCGCGCGGCGAGCACCGGCAGATCTCGATCCGCGCCGGGGACACGGTCGTGCTGGCCAGCTCGCTGATCCCGGGCAACGAGACCGCGGTGTTCGGCGTGGTCAACGGTCTGGTGCGGCTCGGCGCCAACGTGGTGCACCAGGGCAACGCGAAGGTGCACGTGTCCGGGCACGCGTCGGCGGGCGAACTGCTGTTCCTCTACAACGCGATCCGGCCCAGCAACGTCATGCCCGTGCACGGCGAGTGGCGGCACCTGCGGGCCAACGGCGCGCTGGCGATCCGCACCGGTGTGGCGCCGGAGAACGTGGTGCTGGCCGAGAACGGGGTCGTGGTCGACCTGGTCGACGGCCGCGCCCGCACGTCCGGGCGAGTCGAGGTCGGCCACGTCTACGTCGACGGTCTATCGGTGGGCGATGTCGGCGAGTCGACCCTGTCCGACCGGCTGGTGCTGGGCGAGGGCGGGTTCATCGCGATCAACGTCGCGATCGACTCGACCACCGGCCGTGCGGTGAGCACCCCGACGGTGTCCGGCCGCGGGTTCTCCGACGACCCGAAGGCGCTCGACGCCGTGGTCCCGCTGGTGGAGATGGAGCTGTCCCGCACCGAGATCGAGGGCATCACCGACAGCCACCGGATCGCCCAGGCGGTGCGCCGCGTGGTGGGGCGGTGGGTCGCCGAGGCGTACCGCCGGCGTCCGATGATCGTGCCGACCGTCATCCCGGTGACCTACGGACAGGCCGATCCGACCGCGTAGCTGATCGCCGCCGCACCCCTTACCGTGGATCGGGTCAGCGGCACGGGCGACGAGGCGGAGGCGGTGCGAGGTGGGCCGGCATTCGTCTCGCGCGCGCCGGTCACCGTCGCGGGCCTGGGTGATCCCCGGCGTCCTCGTCCTGCTCGCCGGGGCCGCCTGGACCGCCTGGACCACGGCCGGCGTGGTGCGCGGCCGGAGCGGATGCGACCGGCCCGTGGTGGTCCGGGTCGCCGCGGCGCCCGCGGTCGCCCCGGTAGTCGCGCAGGTCGCGCGCCGCGTGGCCCAGTCCGGGTGCGCGGCTTTCGAGGTCAACGCCGTCGACCCGCCCACGGTGGCGCAGTCGCTGGCGCGGCCCGGTGGCGTCCTCCCCGACGTGTGGATCGCGGAGTCGGGGTGGCAGCTGCGGCGGACCGCGAGCGGGGTCGCCGGTGGCACCAGCATCGCCAGCTCACCAGTGGTGTTCGCGCTGACCGCGCAGGCCGCCGCCGGGCTCGGCTGGCCGCAGCGGGCACCGGGGTGGGCGGACGTGCTGACCGCGCCCGGCCTCACGCTGGGGGTGCCCGATCCGGGGCGTGATCCGGCCGGCCTGTCCGCGCTGATCGGCATCCGGGCCGCGGTGCCGGCCGCGGACGGCTACGCCGCGGCGCTGCGCCGCCTGTCCCCGAACGCGCTGCCGGCGACCGGTGACCTGTTCGCCCGGCTCGGTGATCCGGCGCAGCCGTTGAGCGGGTTCCCGGTGCCGGAGGACGCGCTGGTGCGCCACAACGAGCGTGGCGGCCGGCTGGTCGCCAGCTACCAGCCGGAGGCGCCCGCCCTGGACTACCCGTTCGCCGTGCTCGGCGGCGCGGGGGAGGACCAGCGTGCCGCCGCCGGGCAGCTGCGCTCGGCACTGCTCGGCCCGGACGGGCAGAACGCACTCGCCGAGGCCGGGTTCCGCACCCCGGACGGGCGATACCTGCGGGACGGTGCGGCGCCCGGCGTCAGCAGCCGGGCCCAGCCCCCGGCCCCGGCACCGCCCGGTGCCGACGTGGACGCCCTGCTCGGCCAGTGGGCGCGGATCAACTCCAGCTCGCACGCCCGGGTGCTGATCGACGTGTCGGACTCGATGACCGCGGTGGTACCCGGCACCGGCCGGACCCGGATGCAGCTCACCACCGACGCGGCGGCGCGCGCGCTCGGGCTGTTCCAGCCCACCTCGGAAATCGCGGTGTGGGAGTTCGCCAGGCGGCTGGACGGCGACCGGGACTACCGCGAGCTGCTGCCGCTGCGGCCGGTGAGCGAGCAGCTCGCCGCCGGCGCGGCGGACCGGTTGCGGGCGATCGAGCCGGCGCCGGGCGGTGCCACCGGGCTGTACGACACCGTGCTGGCCGCCTACCGGCTGGCGTCCGCGGAGTGGCAGCCCGGGCGGCTCAACCTGGTCGTCGTCCTCACCGACGGCCGCAACGACGACGTGGCCGGCACCGGCCGGGACGCGCTGGTGGCGGAGCTGGCCCGGCTGGCCGATCCGGCGCGGCCGGTGGCGATCGTCGGGATCGGCGTCGGGCCGGACGTCGACGTGACCGAGCTGGCGGCGATCGCCGCGCCGACGTCGGGGCAGGCGTTCGCGGCCCCGGACCCGGCCCGGATCACCGACGTGTTCTACACCGCGCTGGCGCGGCTGACCGGGGCCTAGGGGGCGTCCGGAACCTGCGGCCGCGGCGAGTTCAGCTGCACGATCAGCGCCCCGCCGAGCAGGACCACCGCCCCGGCCAGCTGGGGCCAGTCCAGGGTCTCGTGCAGCAAGGCCCACGCCGTGGCGGTCGCCACGACCGCTTCGAGCAGGCCGATCACGCTCGCGACGGCGGCGGGCAGATGCCGCAGCGCGGAGAGGCCGATCGCGTAGGCCAGCACGGTCGACCACACCGCGACGGCGACCAGCAGCAGCCACACCGGCGCGTGCCACGGGCCGATCGCGGCGGACGCGGTGAGCACGTCGCCGGGCATCGTCCACGGCGGGGCCACCGCGCACACCGCGACCGCGCCGATGACCATCCCCCAGGTGACCATGCCGATCGGGCTGCGGGTGCTCACGCCGTGCTCGCCGAGGAGGAAGTACGCCGCGGAGCACAGCGCCGCGCCGAGGCCGGCGAGCAGGCCCACCGCGTCCAGGCTGAGCCCCTGCCACACCTGGGCGACCCCGGCGAGACCGGCCATGGCGAGCGCGATCCCGGCCCACATGCGGCCCGGCAGCCGCACCCCGCGGACGAACCGCGTCCACAGCGCGATCAGCACGGGGGAGGTGAACTCGAGCAGGATCGCGATGCCGACCGGCAGCCGTCCCGCGGCGACGAAGTAGCACAGCTGCACCCCCGCGACGCCGAGCAGCCCGTACCCGAGCAGCAGGGGCCATTCCGCGCGGCGGACGCGCAGCAACGACGGCTTCACCAGGGCCACCCCGGCCGCCAGCACCAGCGCGGCGAGCCCGACCCGCGCCGCCGCGACCTGTTCGGCGGACAGCCCCGCGAGCATCGCCGGTTTGGCGATGGTGCCGGAGCTGCCGAAGCAGAGCGAGGAGACCAGGATCAGCGCCGTGCCCCGCCGGCGGTGCGGGACGAACGTCGGCGCGAGCGCGGGAATTTCGGTGACCACCAGGCCACCCTAGGATGCCCGCCGCCGCGGCGGTACCGCGTTCCGGACGGCCTCGGCTAACCGGTCAAACTCGATGGCTGGTTACCGGCACGAGCGGGTGCCTGCGTGTTCAGGCGCCGCTGCGCCCGACGCGGACGTACCCGGCGATCGTGGCGAGCCGCGTGCCCTGGATGCGCAGCGCCTCGAGCGACTCCTTGTCCGGCTCGGCCGACTTGCGCGACACGAACGAGCCGCCGTAGGGGTTCCCGGACTCGAGCAGGTGCGGCTGCCCGTAGCCGAGTGGCAGCACGATCGCGCCCCAGTGGTAGAAGATGTTGTTCATCGCCAGCACGGTCGCCTCCAGCCCGCCGTGCGCGGTCGACGCGGTGGTGAACGACGTGCCGACCTTGTCGGCCAGCTTTCCCTTGGCCCACAGGCCACCGGTGCTGTCCAGAAAGGACTTGAGCTGGCTCGCCGGCCCGCCGAACCGGGTCGGGCTGCCGATCGCAAGACCGTCGGCCCACTCCAGGTCGGCCAGGGTCGCGAGCTCGTCGTGCGGTCCGGAGTCCACCCACGCCTGCCAGCGCGGGTTGGTGGCGATCGCCTCCGGCGGCGCGGTTTCGGCGACGCCACGGACGCGGACCTCGGCGCCGGCGTCCGCGGCCCCGTCCGCCAGCGCGGCGGCCAGCTTCGCGGTGTTGCCGGTGGCGCTGTAGTACACGACGAGAACGCGGGTGGTCACGATCGCCACCCTAGGCGATCGTGACCGCGGTTCCAGTATCTGGAAGTGCCCGCATCCGGCCGGGAAGACCTGGCCGAGCCGGCGCTCGACGAGCCCCTGGCCCACCGGGACGGGGACGCGAACGGGTCGGCGCCGGCGTCGTGGAACGCCGGCTGGAGGAGACCCACGTGGACCGGTTCACCCCGCGGGGTCGTCGGCGGCGGGACGGGTGAACCCGCGGAGCAGGTCACGCATCGCGCGCCGCTGCTCGCCGCGGGATGCGGTGAGCGGGTCGGCGCCGGTCAGGTGGCGGAAGACCAGGCCGTCGAGGCAGGCGATGAACAGCTGGGCCTGCCCCTCCGGATCGATGGCGCCGAGGGCGCGGAGGGTGTCCGCCGCCAGCGCACGGTAGTGGTCGCGGGCGGCGGTGAAGACGGCCTGGAGCTCGGGGCGCCGGCTCGCCTCCAGCATGAGCTCGTAGCGGGCCAGCATCCGCTCGCGGGACGCGCTGATCCAGTGCGCGACGACGTCCACGGCGGCGTCGGCGATTGCGTCCGGGTCCGCGGTCCCGCCCAGGACGGCCGGCTGGGCAGCGAGGTCGGCGCTGTCCACCTCCACCAGTCGCTCGATCGTGGCCTGCAGCAGGGCCTGACGGGTGCGGAAGTAGTACGAGCAGGAGCCCTCCGGCACGCCGGCGGCCTGGTCGACCGCACGATGGGTCAGTCCGCGCGTGCCGGAACGCGCCAGCGTGGCGATGGCGGCGTCGGCGAGTTCCTGCCGTCGCGTCGTGCTGCGGGTCACGTCGTCTCCCTCGCTGTGGGCTGGCTCTACAAGTGTAGAGTCGAAGCTGTTACTACAGATGTAGAGGGGTGGTCACCATGGGCCGGGAAGAGCCGGAACGGACAGCGGTCGTCGCCGGCGGCGGGATCGGTGGGCTCGCCACCGCCGTCGCCCTGAGCCGGCGCGGCTGGCGGGTGCGGGTGCTGGAACGGGCGGAGGTGTTCGGCGACGCGGGCTCGGGCCTGTCGCTGTGGCCCAACGGCCTGCGTGCCCTGGATGCGCTGGGCCTCGGCGCCCGGGTGCGGGAGCAGGCCCTGGCGGAGACCGTCGCGGGCATTCGCGACGTGTCCGGGCGCTGGCTCTCGCGGACCGACACGGGCGAGGTGGCTCGGCGCTACGGCCCGGTCGTGGTCGTGCACCGCGCGGATCTGATGGCGATCCTGCGCCAGGCCCTGCCCGGCGGCGTGGTGCGGACCGGGACCGCCGCGGTCGCGGTCGGCGCCGACGCTTCCGGGGTACGCGTCGAGCACTCCCACGGCACGCTCCGCGCCGACCTGCTCGTCGGCGCCGACGGCATCCGCAGCACGGTCCGCCGCGCGATGTGGCCGGGCGCGCCGGAACCCCGCTACGCCGGATACACCGCCTGGCGCACGGTCGTGCCGGCCAGTGCGCCCGCGGGCGGCGGGGAGACCTTCGGACGTGGCGAGCGCGTCGGCATCGCGCCGCTTCCCGGCGGGCACACCTACCTCTTCGGAGTCGCGAGCGTTCCCCCCGGGCAACGCGCCCCCGACGGTGAGCTGGCCGAGCTGCGCCGCCGGTTCGGGCACTGGCACGACCCGATCCCGGCGCTGCTGGCGGCCGCCACCGAGGAGGCTGTCCTCCGTCACGACATCTACGAGCTGCCCGCGCTGCCGGCGTACGCGACCGGACGGGTGGCGCTCCTCGGCGACGCCGCACACGCGATGACCCCCAACCTGGGGCAGGGCGCCAACCAGGCGCTGGAGGACGCCGTCACCCTGGCCGCGCTGCTGGACACGCACGCCTCGGTCCCCGCGGCGCTGGCCGCCTACGACCGGGAACGTCGTCCCCGCACCCGGATGATCGCGCGCCGCTCCCGGCGCATCGGGGTGGTCGCGCAGTGCGCCTGGGAGCCCGGTCGCCGGCTGCGCGATCGCCTGCTGCGGCTCGTCCCGGACGGGGTGGTGCTCGCCTCGTTCGCATCGGTGCTCGACTGGCAGCCTCCCGGTGCCGCGGAAGCTGGGCGGCGCCCACGGCGCTGACGGCGCCCGGCCGGCCGGTCAGGGCCGCCAGGGGCTGACGGTGTCCGTGGGGCGGGTCGGGTCGTGAAAGCGGGGCGTGTCGGGCTCGTCGCGGCGCAGCGGGACCAGCCCGGCGGTGATCGCGCGCATGATCTTGGCGTGCGCGCGCACCCCGGCGCCCGGCCGGCCCGGCTCGACGTCGCTCAGGTCGACCGGCTCGCCGAAGTGCACCCGGTACGTCGGGCGGCGAAGGGGTGCGGTCAGGCCCGACCGCGCCAGCGGCAGCAGGTCCGCGGGCCCCTCGACCCGCTCGGTGCCCCAGTACACGGCTTCGTGCGCGCCCCACTGGCTGACCGGCACGACCGGCACCCCGGCGGCGATCGCCAGGCGCGCGGCCCCCGTCTTGCCGCGCTCCGGCCACAGACCCGCCTCGCGGCTGATCCGGCCCTCCGGGTAGACGATGATGGGGCTCGGAGTCGTCCGCATCTCCTGCACGGCCTGCGCGAACTGCTCCACCGCACTCGACTTGCCGCGATCGATCCGCATGTGCCCGCTCACCTTGAGCGCGGGCCCGATCACCGGCGCGTCCAGGATCCCGCCGGCCAGCAGGAACCGCGGCGCGAAGCCGATCCGCCGGCACGCCGCGATCAGGACGAACGGGTCGAACACGCCGATGTGGTTGGCGGCCATCAGAAACGGCCGTCCGCGCAGCGCGGGTGCGATCCCCCCGGTGATCCGCAGCCGGCCGGTCAGCGACACCAGCCCCTGGTCCAGCCGGGTCATGGTCCGCCACACCGCGGGTGGCCTGCGGCGGGTCTGCCCGGTGTCGTCGGAGTGCAGCGCGAACATGCCGTCAGCATCTCAGATCACCGGGATGGCCGATCAAGGTCCGTCGCCACCGGGAAAGTTCCCGGTGTGCCGAGTGTGGCACCTGGGGTTGCTGGGGCTGGGCGGTTACCGTAGAAGGCATGGCTAGCGGGGCGGCGACGAGGAGCGGCGGCACGAAACGGACCGGCGGCAAGGGCAGTACCGCGCGCAGGCCCGCGCGCCGCGCGGCCAAGTCCCGGCCCGCGGCCTCCCGTGCCCGCAGGCCCGCGCCCCGCAGGAAGGCGGGGACCTTCAGCAAGGCCGTCCGCGGCGGCTGGAACCTGCTGGCCAAGGGTCTGGGCAGCCTGGTGCGCACGGCCGGCCGGGGCCGTGAGCTGGAACCGGAACACCGCCGCGACGGTCTCGCCCTGGGCCTGCTCGCGCTCGCCGTGATCGTCGCCGCCGGGGTGTGGTGGCGCGCGGCGGGGCCGGTCGGTGGCTACGTCGAGCTGGGCACCCGAACGATCTTCGGTGCCGGCGCGGTCACGCTGCCGCTCGCGCTCGCGGTCACGGCCGTGACGCTGATGCGGACCGAGCCGCAGCCGGAGATCCGCCCGCGCATGGTCATCGGCACGGTGCTCGGCGTCCTCGCGCTGCTGGGCCTGCTGCACCTGTTCAACGGGCGCCCGCAGGACACCGGGTACCAGCGCTACGCGGGCGGGATCATCGGGTACCTCTCCGGTGACCTGCTCGCGCAGGGGCTGACGGCCTGGGTCGCGGTGCCGCTGCTGTTCCTCGCGCTCGCGTTCGGTTTGCTGGTGTTCACCGGCACCCGGATCCGCGACATCCCGCACCTCGTGCGTACCTGGGGACTCGACCCCGAGGAGCTGGCCGAGGAGGAGGCGCGCGCCGGGCAGCGCGGTGAACCCGACGAGATCGCCGGGGCCGACCCGAAGGCCGTCCGGTTGCGCAAGCCGTCGCGCCGCCGTCAGGCCAGCGTGGCCGAGCCCGGCCAGCTGGACATCGACGCCGCGCTCGCCGAGCCGCCGGCCCCGGCCCGCGCGCCCAAGCCGGTGCCGGCCGAGGTGCCGGAGAAGAAACCACGCAAGGCCGGGCAGGCCGATCGGCCGCTGTCGGTGACCCGCACCGTCGAGGGCGATTACACGTTGCCGCCGCCCGACCTGCTGCAGCTGGGTGACGCGCCGAAGACCCGCAGCAAGGCCAACGACGCCATGATCGAGGCGATCACCGGCGTGCTGGAGCAGTTCAACGTCGACGCGCAGGTCACCGGGTTCACCCGGGGTCCCACGGTGACGCGCTACGAGGTCGAGCTGGGCCCGGGCGTGAAGGTCGAGAAGATCACCGCGCTGACCAAGAACATCGCCTACGCGGTGGCCACCGACAACGTGCGCCTGCTCGCGCCGATCCCGGGGAAGTCGGCGGTCGGCATCGAGGTGCCCAACTCCGACCGCGAGATGGTCCGCCTCGGCGACGTGCTGCGGTCCTCGACCGCGGCCGAGGACAACCACCCGATGGTCATCGGGCTGGGCAAGGACATCGAGGGCCATTTCGTCACCGCGAACCTGACGAAGATGCCGCACCTGCTGGTGGCCGGGTCCACCGGGTCCGGTAAGTCGAGCTTCGTCAACTCGATGCTGGTGTCGCTGCTGTCCCGGGCCACCCCGGACGAGGTGCGGATGATCCTGATCGACCCGAAGATGGTCGAGCTGACGCCGTACGAGGGCATCCCGCACCTGATCACGCCCATCATCACCCAGCCGAAGAAGGCCGCCGCCGCGCTGGCCTGGCTGGTGGAGGAGATGGAGCAGCGCTACCAGGACATGCAGGCCAACCGGGTGCGCCACATCGACGACTTCAACCGGAAGGTCAAGTCCGGGGAGATCCAGGCGCCGCCGGGCAGCGAGCGCGTGTACCGCCCGTACCCCTACATCATGGCGATCGTCGACGAGCTGGCCGACCTGATGATGACCGCGCCCCGCGACGTCGAGGACGCCATCGTCCGGATCACCCAGAAGGCCCGCGCCGCGGGCATCCACCTGGTGCTGGCCACGCAGCGGCCGTCGGTGGACGTGGTGACCGGCCTGATCAAGACGAACGTGCCGTCGCGGCTGGCGTTCGCCACCTCGTCGCTGACCGACTCGCGCGTCATCCTGGACCAGCCGGGCGCCGAGAAGCTGATCGGCATGGGCGACGGGCTGTACCTGCCGATGGGCGCGGGCAAACCGGTGCGCATCCAGGGTGCCTACGTGGGTGACGACGAGATCGCCTCGATCGTCAACTTCACCAAGGAGCAGGCGCAGCCGGAGTACACCGAGGGCGTCACCGCGGCCAAGGCCGGCGAGAAGAAGGAGATCGACCCGGACATCGGGGACGACCTCGACGTGCTGCTGCAGGCGGCGGAGCTGATCATCACGTCCCAGTTCGGCTCGACCTCGATGCTGCAGCGCAAGCTGCGGGTCGGGTTCGCCAAGGCCGGCCGTCTGATGGACCTGCTGGAGACGCGCGGCGTGGTGGGCCCGTCGGAGGGGTCGAAGGCGCGCGACGTCCTCGTCAAGCCCGAGGACCTGGAGGGCACCCTCATGCTCATCCGCGGCGGCTCCGCGCCGGACGCCGGCGGGGACGGCGAGGACTAGGAGCCGCGCTACAGCTCCAGGAGCATGCGCGTGTTGCCGAGCGTGTTCGGCTTGGCGTAAGGGAGTTCGAGGAATTCGGCCACGCCAGGGTCGACCGAGCGGCGCATCTCCTCGTACACCGGTCCCGGCACCGGCGTGCCGTCGATCTCGCGGAACCCGTGCCTGCCGAAGAAACTGGTCTCGAAGGTGAGCACGAAGATGCGGCGCAGCCCGAGCTCGCGCGCGAGCGAGATCAGCTGCGCCACGATCCGGTGCCCGATGCCCAGGCCGCGCATCCGCTTGTCCACCGCGACGGTGCGGATCTCGGCGAGGTCCTCCCACAGGACGTGCAGCGCGCCGCAGCCGACGATGTCACCGTGCTCGCCGCCGAGGTCGGCGACCCAGAACTCCTGCATGTCCTCGTACAGGGTGACGAGCTCCTTTTCCAGGAGCACCCGCCCGGCGTCCGCGTCCACCAGAGCCTTGATCTTGCGGACGTCCGCGACCCGGGCCCGCCGGATCTCGACGGTAGGGGAAGGATCACCGTGCACCGATCGACCGTATCGGGCGCGGCGGCCGCTGTCGCAGTGGGTTCGGCCACGCCCGCCCGCGCCAGCTACCCTGAGTGCCGTGTCTTCTGCCGCCACCGGATCTCCCGGCCGTCGTGTCTCCCTGTTGACGCTGGGCTGTGCCCGCAACGAGGTGGACTCCGAGGAGCTGGCCGGCCGGCTGGCCGAGGGTGGCTGGGAGCTGGCCGCCGAACCGGAGGGCAGCGACGTCATCGTCGTCAACACCTGCGGCTTCGTGGAGTCGGCGAAGAAGGACTCGGTCGACACGCTGCTGGCCGCCGCCGACACCGGCGCGAAGGTCGTGGCGGTCGGCTGCATGGCCGAGCGGTACGGCGCCGAGCTGGCGGAGAGCCTGCCGGAGGCCCACGCGGTGCTCGGGTTCGACCACTACCACGACCTGGCCGCCCGCCTCGACGACGTCGCCGCCGGGCGGACGGTCGCCTCGCACACGCCCGGCGACCGGCGCAAGCTGCTGCCGATCACCCCGGTCGAGCGGTCCGCCGCCACCGACGACGTGTCCATCCCCGGGCACGGCTGGGGCCCGCGCGTGCTGCGCACCAGGCTGTCGGACTCGCCGGTCGCCGCGCTGAAGATCGCCTCCGGCTGCGACCGGCGCTGCTCGTTCTGCGCGATCCCGTCGTTCCGCGGCTCGTTCGTCTCGCGCCACCCCGACGAGATCGTCGCCGAGGCGGCGTGGCTGGCCGGGCAGGGCGTGAAGGAACTGTTCCTGGTCAGCGAGAACTCCACCTCCTACGGCAAGGACCTCGGCCGCGACCTGGGTGGCACCCGCGCGCTGGAGCGGCTGCTGCCGCGGCTGGCCGGACTCGACGGTGTCGAGCGGGTGCGGGTGTCCTACCTGCAGCCCGCCGAGACCCGGCCCGATCTGGTCCGCGTGATCGCGACGACGCCGGGTGTGGCGCCCTACTTCGACATGTCCTTCCAGCACTCCAGCGAGACGGTGCTGCGCCGGATGCGCCGGTTCGGCTCCACGAAGTCGTTCCTCGCGCTGATCCAGCAGATCCGCGAGTACGCGCCGGAGGCGGGCATCCGCAGCAACGTCATCGTCGGGTTCCCGGGTGAGACCGAGGACGACGTCGCCGAGCTCGAACACTTCCTCACCGAGGCCGGCCTGGACGCGGTGGGCGTGTTCGGTTACTCCGACGAGGACGGCACCGAGGCGGAGACCTTCGACGGCAAGGTCGGCCCGGAGGTGGTCGCCGAACGCGTCGCGCGGGTGTCCGCCCTGGTCGAGGAGCTGACCGCGCAGCGTGCCGAGGACCGCGTCGGCGAGATCGTGGACGTGCTGGTCGAGGAGGCCGGCGCGGACGAGATCTCCGGTCGTGCCGCGCACCAGGCACCCGAGGTCGACGGGGCGTGCGTGATCCTGGACGGCGAAGGTCTCGAGGTGGGCCGGATGGTGCGCTGCCGCGTCGTCGACACCGCGGGTGTCGACCTGCTCGTCGAGCCGGACGCCGGCCCATGAGCTCCGCGGCGGAGGAGTCGGCCCAGGCGGGCGGGGCGGCTCGCCGTCCGCATCCTGAGCCGACGCCGGTGCCCACGCTCAACGTGGCGAACCTGCTGACTCTGTCCCGGCTCGTCCTGGTCCCGCTGTTCGTGCTGGCGTTGTTCGCCGGCGGCGGCGCGGACACCGGATGGCGGATCGGGGCGACCGTCCTGTTCGCCGTCGCGTCGCTCACCGACCAGGTGGACGGCTGGGTCGCGCGCCGCTACGGGCTGATCACCGACTTCGGCAAGATCGCCGACCCGATCGCCGACAAGGCGCTGATCGGCGCCGCACTGGTGGGCCTGAGCCTGCTCGGCGAGCTGCCCTGGTGGGTGACGGTGGTGATCGCGGTCCGCGAGATCGGTGTGACGCTGCTGCGGTTCTGGGTGATCCGGCACGGCGTGATCCCCGCCAGCCGCGGCGGCAAGGCCAAGACGATGACGCAGATCCTGGCGATCGTGACCTTCCTGCTGCCGTTGCCGGACGGCGCGCTGCCGGCGCGGTGGGCCCTGATGAGCCTGGCGGTGCTGCTGACGGTGGTGACGGGCGCCGACTACGTCGTGCGCGCGGTGCGGCTGCGGGCGGCGGCGCGGGCATGACCTCGGCTCGCCCGGTGGTCGCCGCGCTGCGCCGGCTGGGGCAGACGGTGGCGACCGCGGAGTCCCTGACCGCCGGGCTGGTCACGGCGGCGCTGACCGAGGTGCCCGGGGCCAGTGCGGTCGTCCGCGGTGGCCTGGTGGTCTACGCCACCGACCTCAAGGCGGCCCTCGCCGGGGTGGATCCGGCGCTGCTGGCCGCGCACGGCGCGGTCCACCCCGAGGTGGCCGCCCAGCTCGCCGAGGGCGCGCGGCGGCGCTGCGGAGCCGACTGGGGGCTGGGCCTGACCGGGGTGGCCGGGCCGGATCCCCAGGACGGCGTCGCTCCCGGCACCGTGCACATCGGGCTGGCCGGGCCGGGAGGCCGGGACGTCCGCACGCACCGGTTCGACGGCGGCCGGGACGCCGTGCGGCGCGCGTCGGTGACGGCCGCGCTGGACCTGCTGGGGGAACATCTCACTTGATCGGGGCGTTCGCCCTGGGCGTACCACCGTGTCAACGGCTGCGGGGAGGTGCCCGAACTGGGTAACGTGGTCGGTATCAGGAAGGGAGGCGCGCGATGACCGTGCTCCTGCGCGAGGCGATCGGCGACCGGCTCCGGCACGCCCGCACCAACAAGCGTCGCACGCTGCGCGACATCTCCCGCGCCGCCAAGGTCAGCCTCGGCTACCTGTCCGAGGTGGAGCGCGGGCAGAAGGAGGCGTCCAGCGAGCTGCTGGCGTCCATCTGCGAGGCGCTCGAGCTCCCGCTGGCGGAGCTGCTGAGCAACGTCGCCGCCGACATCTCCGCGCTGGACAGCGTGGACGTGCCGACGATGGCCGAGACCGCCGACGGCGAGGGCCGGGCGCGGCGGAGCGAGGAGCCGGCAGGCCCGGCCGGGCGGCTCGAGGGCGGGCGCCTCATCGAGGGCATGATCGGCAACGACCTTACGGACCTGCGGGTTTCCGGCCAGCGGGTCGGGCCGTCGCTGCGCACCACGATCCACGCACCCAAGATGGTCGCGGCCTGATCGGTCAGGCCGGCCAGACAGATCGGATCCGGAGCCACCGTCCGGGCGTCCCGCGCCCGGGCGGTGGCTTTCACGTGTGCGCATCCGTAGCCCCCGGTCAGGGTAGTCCCGGAAAACCCCCGGGGTCGCCTGGAACACCCGCGCGCGACCTGACACGATGGAACCCATTCCGGGGTCGGGGCGTTGCTCGGACAGGGGAGTGTGCCGCCGGCCCGACCATCGGCGACACCCAGGCAGGGATCTAGAAGGCAGGCGGAGGAGATGGCCAACCCTTTCGTGAAGTTCTGGAAGTACCTCATGGCGTCGTTCTCGTCGAAGATCGACGAGCACGCCGACCCGAAGGTGCAGATCCAGCAGGCCATCGAGGAGGCGCAGCGCAACCACCAGGCGCTCTCCCAGCAGGCCGCCGCGGTGATCGGTAACCAGCGGCAGCTGGAGATGAAGCTCAACCGCCAGCTCGCCGAGGTGGAGAAGCTGCAGGCGTCGGCGCGTCAGGCGCTGGTGCTGGCGGACGAGGCGCGCGCCAAGGGGGACGAGCAGAAGGCGCAGCAGTACGAGGTGGCCGCCGAGTCGTTCGCCACCCAGCTGGTGACGGCCGAGCAGAGCATCGAGGATCTCAAGACGCTGCACGACCAGGCACTGCAGGCCGCGGGGCAGGCGAAGCAGGCCGTCGAGCGCAACTCGGCGATGCTGCAGCAGAAGCTGGCCGAGCGCACCAAGCTGCTCTCGCAGCTGGAGCAGGCGAAGATGCAGGAGCAGGTGTCGGCGTCGCTGAACCAGATGTCGCAGCTCACCGCGCCGGGCAACACCCCGTCGCTGGAGGAGGTGCGGGAGAAGATCGAGCGCCGCTACACCACCGCGCTGGGCCAGGCCGAGCTGGCGCAGAACTCGGTGCAGGGCCGCATGCTCGAGGTGCAGCAGGCCACCACGCAGATGGCCGGCAGCTCGCGGCTGGAGCAGATCCGGGCCTCCATGCGGGGTGAGTCGGTGGCGCAGGTCACCTCCGGTTCCGGCGAGAAGGCGGCCTCGGCCGGCGCGGACATCCAGCGTGAGATCGAGTCGCGCGTCCAGGCCGAGCAGCAGCAGAAGAACCAGGCTTGAGCGGGTAGGCGGTGATCTCGCGGATGTCGGGGACGTCGGGCAGGCGGGACTTCGCGCAGTTCCAGGCGAAGCTGGAAAAGCACATCGAGCGCCTGCCCGACTACGCGCAGCGTGCCCAGGAGAAGCTGCAGCGGTACCTGCCGCCGGAGCAGCAGGGCACTGGTGCCGCCACCCGGCCCCGGGTGGTGTCCCAGGCGCTGCCGGTGCTGGCGGAGGCCCGCTCGAAATGGGTGGCGTGGAACTCGCCCGAGGCGCGGCTGGTTCGGAGCAAGCGGCGGACGTCGCGTGCACTGACCCTGTGGATCATGGGTGCGGTGCTGTGCGTGCTGTGGGTCGTGATCGGCTTCCTCGGGCTCGCCGGGGGCGTGGTCGATGCGCTGCCTGGCCTCTTCGGGACCGTCGTCTTCACGACGCTGTCGGTGCGGTCGGGGCTGCGGCTGCGGCAGCTGAACCGGACGGTGCTGCCGGTCAGCACGGCGCCGCCGTCGCTGCCGCCGGCCCGTTCCGTGGCGCGCGCTCCGATGCGCAAGCTCGCCGAGTGCGAGGCCACGCTGGCCGACCTGCTGCGGCAGCTGTCCGAGCCGTCGGCGCTGGGTGCCGCGCCGGTGCCGGAGTACTCGGTGGCCGACGCCCGGTCCACGGCCGCGGAGGCGGCCACGGCGCTGCGGGCGCTGGCCCTGCGGATCCAGACGATCGAGCGGGCCCGCGATGCCGCGCCGGCGGGCGAGCGGGCCGCGCTGGACTCGGCGCTCGGGACGCTGCGTGCGCAGCTCGAGGACGGGGTGGAGAACTTCGCCGCACTGGTCGCCGCGGCGGGCCGCGCCGTGGCCGCCAGCAGCCACGGCCTGGCCGATTCACGCCTGTTCCTGACCGATGCGACCGACCGGCTGGCCGGGCTGGCGCTGGCGCTGCGCGAACTGGCCTGACCTGCGGCGCCCGGCAGGCGAGCCGCGCCGTGCTGTCCGGACCGGGCACTGTGGATTGTGGACCGCGTGTCGCGACACGAGATCTCGCGCGTCAGCCGGTGTGCTCGGCGTTCTCGGGTGCGCGGGCACCGGCCAGCGTCCGGTTGAGGCGGCGCACCAGCCCGGGTCCGTGCAGGGCGAACGCGGTGTAGACCTGGATGAGGCTGGCCCCGGCGTCGAGCATCCGCTGCGCGTCGTCGGCGGTGGCGATGCCACCGACCCCGATGATGGGCACCGCACCCGCGGTCTGCTTGTGCACGAAGCGCACCACCTCCCGCGCCCGCTCGGTCAGCGGCCGCCCGGACAGCCCACCGGTTTCCGCGCCCAGGGCGGCCTCGGCGGTGGCCAGCCCGTCCCGGCGCAGCGTCGTGTTGGTCGCGATGATCCCGGACACCCCGTGCTCGTCGCACACCTCCAGCAGCTCCGCGAGTGCCTCGTCGGTCAGGTCGGGCGCGACCTTGACCAGCAGCGGTGTCGCCGGCTTCCCGGCGGCCGCGGCCAGCTCCCCGCCGGTGCGGGCCAGCTCGGCGAGCAGCTCGGCCAGCGCCGACCGGTCCTGCAGTGACCGCAAGCCGGGGGTGTTGGGGGAACTGACGTTGATCGCGAAGTAGTCCGCCCACGGGTACAGCGCCCGCAGCGACTCCTGGTAGTCGGCGACCGCGTCCGCCAGCGGGGTCACCTTGGACTTGCCGATCGACACGCCCAGCGGGATGTCCGGTTTTCCCTTGGCGGCCAGTCGCGCGGCGAGCGCGGCGGCCCCGGAGTTGTTGAACCCCATGCGGTTGATCACGGCGTCGCTCCGCGGCAGCGTGAACAGGCGCGGCCGGGGGTTGCCGGGCTGTGCCAGCCTGGTCACCGTGCCCACCTCGACGAAGCCGAACCCCAGCGCGGGCCACGCGGCGAGCGCCCGCCCGTCCTTGTCCATGCCGGCCGCCAGGCCGACGGGATTGGCGAAGCGCAGCCCGAACAGCGTCACCGGGTCCGCGACGGCGAACCGGCGCCGGACCGCGGCCAGTGCGGGCGGGACGTCGGACAGCCGCGCGAGGACGGCCAGGGTGCGTTCGTGCACCCGCTCGGGGTCGTTGCCGTTGAGCCGGTAGAGCGTGGGACGGATCAGCCTGTCGAAGAGCACGGTCCCATCTTCGCTCAGCGCCGGTTCCACTCCGACGACAGCATGGCGTAGACGAGTTCGTCGGTCCATTCGCCCTTGACGAGCTCGTTCTCCCGCAGGTGCGCCTCGCGCCGCATGCCGAGCGCCTCCATCAGGGACGCCGAGGCCACCTCGCGGCTGTCGCAGCGCCCGTAGATGCGGTGCAGGCCCAGCTCGTCGAAGCCGAGCCGGAGCAGTTCGCCGACCGCCTCCGCGGCGTAGCCCTTGCCGTGGTGGCGGGGGTGGACGGCGACCCCGATCTCGCCGCTGGCGTGCTCACTGCTGGCCCAGCGCAACGTGAGGTCACCGATCAGTTCGCCGGTGTCGATCAGTTCGACGGCGAGGGCGAGGTACTCGCCGGGCTCGGTCAGCGTCGAGCGGGCGATCTTGTCCCTGAGCGCGGCGGCGGTCGCGGCCCGGGTACGCGGCTCCCCGAAGAAGTAGCGGGTCACGTCCGGGTGGGACTGGAACGAATGGAGTGCGTTCAAGTCCGACTGCGCGAACGGACGGAGGATCAGCCGTGCGGTTTTCAGCGGGTACGCGGGCTGCAGCACCGGCGAAGAATAGCGCCTCACGGACGATTACCGCGGGCTCTTTCGGGCGAATTAGGGGATTGGGGGGAACCCCCGGCGCGACTCCCGACCGTCGTCAGTCGTTCGGGCCCGAGCCGGACCAGTGCTCGGAAACGCCGGGGGGCGGTGGCTGTCTGGTATTCACCAGCAGTCCAGGGTGTGGCATCCGCTAGCGGACAGCCACCTCACGAGTCCCGTTGCTACACAACTTTGGACCACCTCCTTTCCCGTGTACCAGCAACGCTAGGCGCGCCGGTGCCGCTGCGGCAACCGGATTTCCGCGGCGGTCGGCGTGGGCGTTCTCACCCGGTTCGCGGACGACAGCGGGAATGGGCTGATCCGCCCAGGTGTACCCGATCGGGTGGCCAAGGCGCGGCTACCGGGCGTCCGGCACCGCGCGGCTGCGCGGCTGCGGCGACGGCCCGCGCTGGCACCGCGGGCAGAACCAGGTCGGCCGTGCCTGCACGTCGCGGGGATCCCGGCCCTGGCCCGCCACCTGGACCCGGGTCCCGCACCGGAAGCAACCCTGCCTGGTTCGCTCGTACACCCAGTTGCGGCGTCCGCGGGTGAGGTCGCCGGTGGTGCTCTGTTCGTGCCGCCAGGCGTTGGCCAGCAGCAGCTTCCGCGCCAGCCGCACGACCGCAACGGCGTCCACTTCGGACACCGGCGTCCAGGGGGTCACGCCGAGCAGGAAACAGATCTCGCACTTGTAGAGGTTGCCCACCCCGGCCATCACCCGCTGGTCGAGCAACGCCAGGCCGAGTTCGCGGCCGGGTTCGGCGGCCAGCGCCGCGATCGCGCGGGACTCGTGCCCGGCGCTCCACTGTGGATCGAGCAGGTCCGGTCCGAGGTGCCCGACCAGCCGGGACTCCTCTGCGGTGGGCAGCAGTTCCAGGTCGTGCACCCGGAACCCGACCACCTGCACGCCGCCGGCCTCGAGCACGACCCGCGCGTGGTGGGCCGGGTGCCGCCAGCGCGCGCCGGGCCGGGAGATCTCCCACGCGCCGTCCATCTTCAGGTGGCTGTGCAGGCTCAGCTCCCCGGAGAAGCGGAAGAACAGGTGCTTGCCGACCGTGCGCACGCCGAGCACCGTCGAGCCGGTCAGGTCGGCCGTGGCGAGCGCCGGGTGCCGGAAGTTGGTGCGCGTCAGCACCCGGCCCGCCAGCGCCTTGCCGACCTTCTGGCCCGCCAGGAAGACGGTGTCACCTTCGGGCATCGTCCGCGGTCCGCGCCGTCCGGCCGGCCGGGTCGCCCGGATCGTGGTCGATGCGGTGCCGGCCGGCGCGGTTCGAACGCAGGATCTTGGCCAGCACCATGTTGAAGGTCAGCGCCACCTCCTGCGCACCGGGGGAGTGCCACTCGTGGATCGGGCTGCACGCGCCCTGCGCCTGCTGCACCGCGAGCCGGTCCGGGATCGCGGTGGGCATCACCAGCGTGCCGAAGGACTCGCGCAGCTCGGCGATCCGGAACTGGTGCTCGTGGGAGCGCGGCCGCAGCCGGTTCACCAGCACCCCGGCCGCCTTCAGCTCCGGATTGTGCTCGTCGCGGATCCGCTCGATCGCCTCCAGCGCCCGCTGCGCGCCGCTCACCGCGTACATCGTCGGCTCGGTCACCAGGATCGCGCTGTCGGCGGCGACCAGGGCCGACTTGGTCAGCCGCCCGAGCGAGGGCGGGCAGTCAAGGATCGTCAGCTCGTACGGGCGGCCGCGCAGCGGGCGGTCGTGCAGCTCGTCCAGGGCCCGGGAGAGGTGGCCGACCTTGTCGTCGTCCGGTCCCGGCTCGTTGAGCAGCTCCAGCTCCTCGGCCCCGACCAGCACGTCCACCTCGGGGCTCCACGCGCTCGGCGCGACGGCCCGCTGCAGCACCTCGCGGACCGGGGCGGCGAGCACATCGGCCAGCGTGGCCGTGGTGTAGGGCGGGTCGAGGGTGGCGGTGGCGTTGCCCTGCGGGTCCAGATCGGCCACCAGCGTCCGCGTTCCCCTACGCAGCGCAGCCGAAGCAATGCCGAGCGCGACGGTGGTTTTGCCGACACCACCCTTGAGGCTGAGTACGGCGACCGTGTGCACGGTTGCGAGCGTAGCCGGAGTGCCACGCCGGGCCTCCGGACCGGGCTCACTACGCTGTCCGCCATGCGAACGGACACCGGGACAGCGCGCGGCTCCGGCACGGTCTGGCGGGCACTGCGGGCCGAGCTCGACCGGGCGCGGGAGCGAGGGACCCGCGAGCCGGCGGTTGTCGACGTCGGTGGTGGCAGCGGGGTGTGGGCGGTCCCGCTGGCCGCCGAGGGCTGCCGGGTGACGGTGGTCGAGCCGAGCCCCAACGCGCTGGCGACCCTGCGGCGGCGCGCCGAGGAGGCCGGGGTCGGCGCGGCGATCACCGTGGTGGCCGACGACACCGACGCGCTCGCTGCCCGCATCCCCGCGGAGTCGGCGGACCTGGTGCTGGCGCACGGGCTGCTGGAGGTGGTCGACGACCCGGCGGCCGTCGTCGCCGCGATGGCCGGCGTGGTCGCGCCCGGCGGCGCGGTCTCCGTGCTGGCCGCCAACCGGCACGCCGCGGCGTTGCACCGCGCGCTGAGTGGCCGCGTGCGCGAGGCGCACGCGCTGCTGACCAGCTCCGAGGGGGTGCTCGCCGACGACGGCGAGACGCTGCTGCGGCGCTTCGACGCCGACGGCCTGCGCGGCCTGCTGGCCGGTGCCGGGCTGCGGGTGGAGCTCCTGCAGGGCGACGGCGTGGTGTCGGACGTGCTCGGCGAGGTCGGGTCGGAGCAGTACTCGGCCGACGACCTCGCGGATTTCGAGGCCGCCGCGGGCGCGATGCCGCCGCTGCGTGAGCTGGCCAGCCGCCTGCACCTGCTGGCTCGCCGCTGACCGGAATTGTCGGACCCCCTGCGTAGGCTCGTCCGCGATGGGTAGGAATGCGGCGCTGCCGGCCGGGTACGAGCGGTTCCGGGTGAGCGCGGGGCACACACCGGACGACACCGGCTGCGGGCTGCTGCACGTCGACATGGACGCGTTCTTCGCGGCCGTGGAGCTGCGCACCCGGCCGGAGCTGGTGGACCGGCCGGTGATCGTGGCGGGCGCCGGTCCGCGGTCGGTGGTGACGTCGGCGAACTACCCCGCGCGCGAGTACGGCGTGCGGGCGGCGATGCCGGTCGCGGTGGCGCGCCGGCTGTGCCCGCACGGGGTGTTCCTGCCGCCCACGCCGGGGCTCTACGGCGAGGTGTCGAAGGGCGTCATGGCGATCTTCCGCGAGCTCACGCCCCTCGTGGAGCCGCTGAGCCTGGACGAGGCGTTCCTCGACGTCGGCGGCGCGTTGCGGCGGCTCGGCGAGACTCCGGCGGGCATCGCCGCGCTGATCCGCGGGCGGGTGCGGGCCGAACACGGCATCACCTGCTCCGTCGGCGTGGCCTCGGTGAAGTTCGTGGCGAAACTGGCCTCCGGCATGGCCAAGCCGGACGGCGTGCTGGTCGTGCCGGCCGGGCAGACCCTGGAGTTCCTGCACCCGTTGCCGATCTCGGCGCTGTGGGAGTGGGGCGCAAGACCGAGGAGAGCCTGCGGCGGCTCGGGCTGGCCACCATCGCCGACATCGCGGCGGCACCGCTGCCGCGGCTGCGCAAGGCGGTCGGCAACGCGAGCGCGGAGCACCTGCACGCACTGGCGCACGGGCGCGACGAGCGCGGGGTCGTGGTCGGCTCGCCGGAGAAGTCACTGGGCGCCGAGCACACCTTCGACACCGACCAGCGTGAGCCACGGGTCCTCGAACGGGAGCTGCTGCGCCTGGCCGAGCGCGTCGCGGCGAGCCTGCGGCGCCGCGGGCTGCGCGGCCGCACGGTGTCGATCAAGGTGCGGTTCGCCGACTTCCGCACGATCACCCGGTCGCGCACCCTCCCCTCCGCCACCGACGTCGCCCGCGTCATCCACGCCACGGCCGTCGTGCTGCTGGCCGAGGCGGCCGCCGGCGCGCAGGTCCGCCTCCTCGGTGTCCGGGTGGAGGGGCTCACCGGCGAGGCCGAGCCGGAGCAGCTGACGTTCGACCAGCCCGCGCCGCGGTGGCGCGACGCGGAGGTGGCGGCCGACGTGGCACGGTCGAAGTTCGGTTCCGCGGCGGTGCGCCCGGCTTCGCTGCTCGGGGGAAACCCTGATCCCTCCCGGAGGGAACCCTGAGCCGGGTGAAACGTTGGGCCAGGAGACGGCGACAGCACGGCTGAAGCCACCAGCGCCCAGGACAACGGGGAGATTTTGAGCCGAACGGGGCACAGGATGACGCGGGATCGGGTAGTCCTGATCGCGAAGGACTCGTATCCTGGAGGGTGACACCACTAGGGGTGTCTGTTGGGTCCAGGACGTTGCGCGGCCCGGCGCCCGCGACAGCTGTGCCGGAGGAGGAAAAATGCCACTCTCCGAGCATGAGCAGCGGCTGCTCGACCAGATCGAGCGCGAGCTCTATGCCGAGGACCCCAAGTTCGCGTCTACGGTGCGTGGTGCCCGGTTCCGCCGGCCCGCCCGCCGGCGCCGAATCCAGGGGATCGCGCTGTTCGTCGTCGGTGTCGCCCTGCTCGTACTGGGTGTGATGGTACGGGCCTTGTGGGTCGCCGACGTGCCGTTGATGAGCGTGTTCGGTTTCGTCGTGATGTTCGCCGGCGTCGTGCTCGCGGTCATGTCCGGCCGTGGCGGGGGCGAGGGCAAGGGCGGCGCGAAGGGCGCCAAGGCGAAGAGCTCCTTCACCCATCGGATGGAAGAGCGGTTCCGCCAGCGCTTCGAGGAGCAGTAGTTCTTTTTCCGGGAAGTGCCTGCGCCCGTGCCGGGGCGCAGGCATTTTCACTGGGGTGGGCGGGTGCTCGCGCGAACCGTCACGGTCCAGGCGGCCGGGCGGTCCGGGACGCGCTCGCCGAGCGCGATCAGCGCGCAGGACCGGCCCTGGTCGCGCAGTGACTGGGTGACGGTGGTCAGCCCCGCCCGCGCCGAATCCGGATCGTCGTCCCAGCCGGCGACGGCCACGTCGGCCGGCACGTGCAGCCCGCGGCGGCCGGCGGCGTCGAGCACCGCGAACGCGAGCTGGTCGCTCATGGCGACCACGGCGTCGGCGCCGGTGTCCAGCAGCGCGTCGGCCATCGCGGCTGCCTCCGCCCGGTCGTTGCGGGAAGCGATCGCCACCGTCAGCGCGCCGGGGTCGATGGCCGCGTCGCGGCAGTGGTCGTGGATGCCGCGGAGCCGGTCCCGGGTCACCGGGAACTCCACCTCCTCCGGGTCCGGCCCGGTTTCCAACCGCGGCCGGCGGTCCCGGCCGAACGGGAAGCTCAGCACGGCCGGGCGGCGGGCGCCGCGGAAGGTGTGTGCGGCGAGCTCGCGGGCGGAGGCGCGGTTGCCGATCGTGATCAGCCGCGCGCCGGGGATCGCGGGGCCGCCGTGGACGGCGACCGGCTTGCCGAGCCCGGCCAGCACCGTGAGGACCGGGTCGGCGTCTGCCGTGGTCCAGACGATGTACCCGTCCACCGAAGCGGACCGGACGCGCTCGGCGTCGGTGTCGGCGCCCGTGGTCGGGATGAGGTTGAGACCGGTGCCGCGCTCGCGGCACACGTCGGCGACGCCGGTCAGGAAGCCGCGGGCCTGGGGGTCTTCGAAGGCGTACGCGAGGTGTTCGCCGAGGACGACACCGATCGTGCCGGTGCGGCGGCGGCGCAGCGACCGCGCGGTCGGGTCGGGCCCGCGGTAGCCCAGCTCGGCGGCGACCGCCCGCACCCGGCGGAGGGTGTCCGGAGCCACCCGGTCCGGCTGGTTGTAGCAGTACGACACCGTCATCGGCGAGACGCCGCTGCGGCGAGCCACCTCCGCCATCGTGACGCGTCGCGATTCGGGACTGGACATGCCGTCAGCCTAGATGTGTATCGTTACACAATGCGAGTCGGAACCCCGTCCCGGACCGGGGTGGCGCTGGCCGCCCTCAGCGCCGCCTGTTTCGTGTCCGTGACCTCGGAAAACCTGCCGGTCGCGCTGCTGCCGCAGCTCGCGGCCGGGTTCGCCGTGTCCGAGCCGGCCGTCGGCCTGCTGATGACCGGGTACGCCCTCGTCGTCGCGATCTCGGTCGTGCCGCTGGTCGCGCTCACCGTGCGCTGGGACCGCCGGACGGCCGCGCTGGTCACGGTGGCGGCGGTCGCGGTGTCCAACCTGCTGCTGGCGGCCGCGCCCGGATACGCCGTCGCGGTGGTCGCCCGGCTCGTCGCCGCGGCCGGGCACGGCGTGTTCTGGTCGGTGGTCGCGGCGATGGCCGCCCGGCTGCTCGGGCCGGACCGCGCCGGCCGCGCCACCGCCGTCGTGTTCGCCGGGAACTCGCTGGCGTTCCTCCTCGGGCTGCCGCTGAGCTCGTGGCTCGGCGCCACGATCGGCTGGCGCCCCACGGTCCTCACGGTCGCCGCCGCCGCGGCGGTGTCCGCGGTGGTGATCCGCCTGACGGTCGATCCGATGCCGGCCGGCGCACCGGCGGGACCGCACGGAGCGCTGAACCGCTCGCTGTGGCCGGTCAACCTGGCCACGCTGATCGTGGTGACCGGGCACTTCGCCGCGTTCACCTACATCACCGCGATCATCGCGGAGTTCGCCCACCTCACCGGCCCGGCGACGTCGGCCCTGCTGTTCGCGCACGGGGTGGCCGGCCTGCTCGGGCTGGTACTGATCGGGCGCGGGGTGGACGCCCGCCCGCGGGCGACCGCGCTGCTCGTCACCGCCGGCCTCGCGGCGTGCATGATCGTGCTGCTGGTCGCCGGTTCCGGCGCCGTCGCGGGAGCCGCGGTCGTGCTGTGGGCGCTGCCGGCCGCCGGGATCGGGGTGGTGCTGCAGGCCGCGGTCCTGCGCGTCGCCACCCACCCTGATCTCGCGTCCGCGGTCTACATCGTCGCGTTCCAGATCGGCATCGCCGCCGGTGCCGGCGTCGGTGGCGCCGCGCTCGGCCACGGTGCGCTGCCGCTCGCCGTGACCGTCGCGGCGGTGTGCGGGCTGCTCGCCACCGCCGTCGTCAGCCGGTCACGGGCGTTCTGCCGGACGCGGTGATCCGTCGCCTGCGGAGCACCGAACGCGGGAACAGCCGTCCCCGCCAGGACATCGGCGCGTTGCGCTCCAAGCTGCGCTGCAGCCCCTGGAACGCCGAGGCGAAGGTCTCGTCCATCGCCTCGGCCGGGGAGTACCACGATCGCTCCACCGCACCGATCACCGTGCGCAGGTGAGCCTTGCCCTCGTCGTCGAGGTTGTGCTGGGTCGCGAGCTTCTGGGCCGCCGCACGGACCGTGTCGCTCGGCGGGACCGGCGTCCCGCGGTCGATGCACTCGTCCATCAGCTCCGCCCAGGCCGCGTCCGCCGCACCCGGCCGGCCGTCACCGATCGCGGTCAGGCGGCGGTGCCGGTGGATCTCCCGCACCACCGCCGGGGCCAGCCCGGCCACCGCGAGCAGCAGCAGGACCAGCGCGAGCACCCAGTGCACCAGCCAGGCGGCCAGCACCACGGCGACCAGCCACGCCCCCGCCGAGGCCAGCGGCAGCCACGCGGCCGGCCTGCCGCGCAGCTTGCGGATCGCCACGAACGCGCCGGCGGTCAGGGCCAGTGCGATCAGCACCAGCACCAGCGCGGTCCACCCGGTCCAGCCGGGTGCGCTACCGGCCGGCGCGGCCTCCGTGGCACCGGGATGGGCCGCGCTGCCCTGCGTCTCGGGCGCACCGCTCGGGGCGACCCGGGTGGTGGACACGCTCGGCACGTCCTCGTCCTCGGAGCCGGTGGACCCGCTGGAGGTGGCGCCGGACTGCAGGTACGGCGGCACGTAGCCGCGACCGTCCGAGCGTGGCGTGGGGTCGAAGCTGACCCAGCCGAGGTCGCGGAAGTACACCTCGACCCACGCGTGCGCGTCCTGGGAGGTGATCAGCCGTGCGTCGCCGTCGGCGTAGCCCGAGGTGAAGCCCACCGCCACCCGCGCCGGCAGGTGCAGCACCCGCAGCATCACGGCCATCGCGGAGGCGAACTGCTCGCAGAACCCGCGCTTGCCGTTGAGCAGGAAGTCGGCGAGGGCGTCACTGTCGGTCGCGGCGGCCGTCGCCGTGTCGTAGGTGAACCCGTTCTCGGCGCTGAAGTACCGCCAGATCGCGCTCGCCTTGTCGAAGTCGGTCCGCGCGCCCGCGGCGAGGTTCTGCGTCAGGGTCACCACGCGCGGGTCGACGCCGCTGATCTGGCTGTAGGTCGCCGGGATGTCACCGCCGCCCGCGACGGCCGACTCCAGCCGGTCCTTCGACGGCTCGGCCAGCGACGCGGACTCCAGGTACGGCGCGATGCGCTGCTTGCGCTCGCTGAACACCGCGCCGCTGCCCGGGTCGTAGTACCAGCCCGGCGGTACGCCCTGCAGGCCGCGCAGCTGCCCGTACACCGGCATCCACACGTCCACCCAGTTCAGCGGCTCGACCTGGATCTGGCGCGCCTCGCCGGCGCCGTCGTCGCCCGGCGCGGCCGGCAACGGCTGGTTCGCCGGGAAACCGGCGGGCATCGGGCCGTCCGGGAGGCTCCAGCCGCGGTTGGGCCGGTAGGTGTCGAGCGTGAACGCGCGCAGCAGGCGTTTGTCGTTGCCCAGGCCGCGGACGCGGAACAGGTCGACCGTGGTGCCCTGGTCGAGCATGCCCCGCAGCGAGGTGAACGGGTTGACGCCCAGCCCGCCGGATCCGGCTCCCGCGCCGCTGCGGCCGCTGCCCGGCAGCCGTCCGACCGTGCCGACCGCGGTGACCGCGCTGCCGGCGACCAGGCCGAGCACCAGCGCCACCGCGATCACGGCCACCGGCGCGGACGCGGCGGCCGGTGCGTTGCCGAGGCCGGGGGAGTCCCGGTTGCGCCAGCGGCGGTGGCGATGGTTGCCGTCCACCGCGAGCAGGCCGGCGAAGGCCGACGCGCCGAGCACGAAGGTCCACCAGGGCAGCATGCCGTCGGCCAGCGAGGCCGGTACCGCGTAGACGCACAGCAGCACCAGGCCGGTGGCCGCGGGGGCGGAGGCGGTGACCGTGAGGGTGTCCACCAGCACCGCGACCAGCCCGATCGCGATGGTCACCAGGCACAGGATCGGCGGCGTCGCGTCGACCGGCGGCAGGCCGCTGCGGATCTGGTCGAACGCCGCGGTGAGGACGCCGTTGAGCTCGTCGAGCGCGGTCGGCCCGGGGATGACGCCGACGATGCCGTTGCTGGTGAACACGCCGGTGATGAGCAACAGCAGCACGACGAGCTGGGCCAGCCCGACGACGACGGTCGGGGTGCGCACCGCCCGCAGCGCCAGGCCGGTGGCGGCGACCAGGACGACGGCGACCGTCACGTACCCGAGCCAGCCCACGCCGCCGACCACGCCGGTCAGCGAGGTCGACGCGCAGAGCGTGGCCAGCCCGGCCGCCACCGGGGGCAGGATCGAACCCCGCCACTGGGACGGCTCCACGACGCGCCGGCTGGGCTGGTGCAGTTCGGGCGGGCCGGGCGGCGGCGCGTCCGGTCCGCCGGCGCCGGCTGGACGGCCGGTCCCGGGGCTCACGGCGTTCCCCCGCAGGTGCGGTGCGGGGTCGCGGCCCGCGGCCCGTCGCAGGCGTTGGCGCGGAGAACTCGCGCAGGGGTCACAGCGGGCCTCCGATCAGGCTGCCCCGTCCGGCGGCGGTGCGGCACAGTTCCGCCCACACCTGCGGCATCGGTGCGGCGGGGCCGGCGACCACCACGCCCCAGCCCGAGGCGCGCAGCAGCGCCGCCGACTCCTCCGTCGCGGCCGCGCGCTGCTCCGGTGCGCTCACGCCGCCCGACCAGGCCGGCGTGTCCAGCAGCACCGCGAGGCTCCGGATGCCGCGCGGCCGGAACCGGGCCAGCTCCGTCACCGCCTGGTTCGACACCGTGCCCAGGATCGCGATCAGCTCCTGCCCCTCCGCCGGGTCGTGGCCTGTCGTCAGGTCGCGCTGGTGCGCGGGCTGCAGCGCGGCGAGCGCGTCGAGCAGCACGTTGTCATAGCCCTCGCCACCGTCGCCGGGCACGTCGGCCAGCGCCTTGCCGTGCTCGGTGACCAGGCGGACCCGGTGCCCGGCGCGGCGCACGTGCACGCACACGCTCGCGGCGAACGAAATCGCCCACTCCAGGCTCGCGGCCGGCCCCGTGCCGTGGTGCGCGGCCGCCCGGTGGTCCAGCAGCACCGTGGTGCCGCCACGCCACGGCCGCTCCTCGACGCGCACCATGATCTCGTCGCGCCGGGCGGTCGACCGCCAGTGCACCTTGCGCAGGTCGTCGCCCTGCCGGTACTGCCGCACCACCACATCGGTCTCGCCCTGGCCGGCGCGCAACCGCACGCTGCCGTCGTCGCCCGCGCCGATCCCGGCGCCGCTGGGCAGCCCCCACAGCCCGACCACCTTCGGTACCACCACCAGCCGCGAGTGCGCGATCAGCTCGCGGTCGAACTCGCACAGCCCGAACGGATCGGTCAGCGTCGCGCGCAGCGGGCCGACCTGCTGGATGCCGCGCATCATCGCCTGGATCGGGTAACGCAACGCGATCACCCGGCCGTGCGGCAGGCGTTCCACCACGAACCGCGGCCGCGATCCCAGCGCGTACGGCACGCCGTCCTCGAGCAGCACCTCACCGGCCGGCAACTTGCCGTCGCGCCACAGCGCCAGCTCCACCTCGCCCGCCGAACCAGCCGGGACGCGCTCGGGCAGCAGCGTGCGGGACGCGCCGATGCGCACCCGGGACGCCGCGATGAACAGGGCGACCAGCAGCGGCAGCGCGATCACGAACACGGCGACCCGCAACAGGTCTCGTTCGTTGAGCACCACCGCGCAGACCGCGGCCGCCACCCCGGCGGCGAGCAGGCAGCGCCCCCGCGTGGTCAGCCCCGACAGCGACCGGAACATCCGGAACGTCACCGGCTACCGGCGGCCGGAGGTCTGCGGATGACCGCCCTGGGGCACCGGCACCCGGTGCAGCACCGCGCGGACCACGTCGGTGGCCGACCGCCGGGCGGCGTGCGCCTCGGTGGTCAGCACCAGCCGGTGCGCGAGCACCGGGACGGCGACGGCGTGCAGGTCGTCCGGGACGACGAAGTCCCGGCCGGACAGTGCGGCCTGGGCTCGCGCCGCGCGGACCAGCTGCAGCGTGGCCCGCGGCGAAGCACCCAGCCGGATCTCCGGCACCTGCCGGGTCGCGGCGACCAGGTCGACCGCGTACTTGCGCACCTCCGGGGCCATGTGCACGGCGCGCACCGTCCGGATCAGCCGCTCGAGGGTGGCCGCGTCGGACACCGGCTGCAGGTCCGCGAGCGGGTCGTGCCCGGAGTGCTCGTCCACCATCGCCAGCTCGGCCTGGTGGTCGGGGTAGCCGATCGACACGCGCGCGGTGAACCGGTCGCGCTGCGCCTCGGGCAGGGCGTAGGTGCCCTCCATCTCGATCGGGTTCTGGGTGGCGATGACCATGAAGGGGTCCTCCAGGCGGTAGGTCGTGGTGTCGACCGTGACCTGTTTCTCCTCCATGCACTCCAGCAGCGCCGACTGCGTCTTCGGCGACGCGCGGTTGATCTCGTCGCCGACCACGATGTTGGCGAACACCGGTCCGGGCCGGAACTCGAAATCACCGGTCTGCCGGTTGTAGATGGACACGCCCGTGACGTCGCTGGGCAGCAGGTCGGGCGTGAACTGGATGCGGCTGACGGTGCAGTCGATCGAGCGCGCCAGCGCCTTGGCCAGCGAGGTCTTGCCCACCCCGGGCACGTCCTCGACCAGCAGGTGGCCCTCGGCCAGCAGCGTCACCAGGGCGACGCGCACCACCTCGGGCTTGCCCACCAGCACCCGCTCGACGTTGCCCGCGATGCGGCGCATGGTCTCGTGCAGTTCGCCGTGGCCGTTGTGGCTGATCGGCACACCTGGTCCGGGAGTCGCGCCGGGTTGGTACGGCGCTTGCCCCGGCGCCTGCTCCCCGGCGTACTGGCCGGGGGATGCAGGCTGCGTCCTCGACGTCACTCGACCTCCTGGTGCCGAAGCCCTTTGTCAAACTTGAACACGGTGTGCGGTCCTCGCCGGACCGCGCCGCGGCGCGGAATGATCGCACAGCCGGGAGCGGTGCTCCGCCCGCGGTCCGCGCCCGGCACCCAGCCTTCCCTCCAGTGTGTCAAACGCCGGGCGAGTCGGTCGACGAACCCTGAACTCGATTCGGACGCTATGCTGCGCTGCGGAAGCGGGTGGCTACCGAGAGGTGCGAACACAACCGATGACCGACACGCACGGCGCCCTGCACGTGGACGCGGGGGCGTTCGCGGTCTCGCCCGAGCTGGCGGCCGGGGCCTACCAGCAGATCAGCCGGCTGCAGGACGTCGTCGGCCAGATGGTGCGGGAGGCTCGGGTGCTGGGCCGCACCGTGCCGCTGGGCGGCGGGTACGCGGCGGAGGTCGGCGAGTTCATGGCCCGCTACGGCCTCGGCGGCCCCGGCTCGGCGGCGGACGCGCTGATCCGGTTCGGGCAGGAGCTGGAGACGCTCAAGACGAACATCAGCCACGCCCTCAAGCGCTACTCCGACAGCGACGACGACGCCGCCGAAGGCGTGGACTGCAGTGGCGGCTGACCGGATGCGCGCCGGGGTCCTCCTGCTCGCCGCGGCGGCGCTGCTGCTCACCGCGTGCGGCCGGCCGCCCTCGCCCGCCCAGCCGGCGGCGGCCCCGCCGGGTGCGTCGAGCGGGCCACCCTGGTCACCGTCGTCACCGTCGTCACCGCCGGCGGACCCGGCCGGGCCGGACGCGCTGAAGCCGTGTGAGCTGCTGTCCGCCATCGACCGGTCCACCGCCGGGCTGACCTCGCTGGGCCAGGAGAAGACGATCGGCACCTCCCGGGCCTGCGACTGGACCGAGGCCGGGACCTTCGGCGTCACGGTCACGCTCGCCGGGGACGCTCCGCTGGCCTCGCTGCAGATCGACAAGGGCACCGGCAAGCGCGTCACCGTCGGGCGGCACCAGGGTTTCCGGGTGTCCGACCGCGGCGCCGGGGACGGCACCTGCGCGGTCCTGCTCGGCATCGGCCGGGCGGGCAGCGTTCAGGTGGACGTGACCAACTCCGGCTTCACCGACACCCCGCTCGCGTGCCGCCGGGCCGACACCGTCGCCCGGCTGATCGAGCCGAAACTGCCGTAGGGAGCCAGTGTGGACAAGGTGCCCGAGCCGACCCGGCGCTATGAATCCGCCAGCCACGAGGCGATGGCGGCCGAGGTGACCGACGGCAACGACCCGGCCACGGCCGGCCGGATCGGTGAGCAGTGGGCGGGGCTGGCCCGGAGCCTGCGCGAGTCGGCGCGGGCGCTGGCCGCCCTCGCCACCCAGGCCGGGGCGGCGTTCGAGGGGCCCGCGGGTGAGGCGCTGGGCAAGACGATCGCGAAGGCGCAGAGCTGGTCCGGGAACGCCACCGAATTGTCACTGACGCTGTCCGGCGCGGTGGTCCGCCAGGCCGAGATCGCCGCGCGCGCCCGCGACGAGATGCCGCCGCCGGTCGGGTACGACGCCGTCGCGATGATCCGGGCGGCCGCCACGAGCGGGGATCTCGCCGCGCTCGCCGGGCTGTCGGACGCGATGGCGCAGCGCCGCGCCGCCGCGGAAGAGGCGCGCCAGAAGGCCATCGACGTGCTCAACGCCCGGGACGCGGCGCTGCGCGAGTCCGTGCCCGGGCACTTCTTCGAGCCCCCGCCGGAGCTGGGGCAGCGGTGATCCGGGTTTCGGCGTCCGCCTTCGACATCCTGTGGCACGACCTCGGCCACGGCCGCGTGCCACCGCCGCTGGCGGTGCGCAGCGTCGGCGCGACCGAGGCCGAACGTGCCGAGGTGCGCCGCGCCGTGCACGCGAACCTGGCCGGGCGCAACCTGCTCGACGGTGACCGCCTGGACCCGGCGCTGGAGTCCCGCCTGGCGACGCTCGCCTCGGCCGCCGTCTACGTCGAGTGCGAGGCGCTGCCGGACCTCGGCGCCGGGGTGCCGCTCCGGGCCGTCGCCGCCGCCGGGGGCAGGCGCGGCGTGCTGGCGGCGCAACCGAGCCGCACGATCGGGCTGTCCGGGATCCGGGACACCGAGATCGTCGCCGCGGTCGTTGACCTGCTGCCCGGACTGGAGCCGGGACCGGGCCACGGGGTCAGCCTGCCGGCGGACGCCCTGTCCGGGGGCGAGGGGTCGCGGGCCGCTGCGCGGCAGATGGCGGAGATCCACGCGATCCGGTCCCGGCCCGTGCTCGGAGCGGGCCAGTTCTCGGTCCGGGTGCGCGACGGCGCCCGGGTCCGCCGCGCCGGCGGGGTCAGCTGGTTCCGCACCGACCTGGGTGCGTACCTGGGCACGGTCGAACCGGGGCGCGGGGGAGCGGACTGGGTGAACGTGGTGCCGGCCGGCTCGGCGAAGATCGCCGCGCGGCTGGCCGACCTGCTGCCCTGACGCGCCCGCCGTGCCGGCCGTGCGGTTGGTGACCCACGGTGCCCCATCCGGGCTCCCCACTCTCCACCACCGGCGGCCCCACATCCGCCCACCCGAGGGGTCCGCACGCCGGGGAACGGGGCCCGCGCGGCGGTGTGAGATACCCGGCCCGGGGGAGGCGCCGCCGGCCGCCCCACCTCCTCCCCAGTTCACCCCCCACCTCCTGACCTGCGAAAACAGCGCGAGGATCGCCCGGTCGGGCTCTGTCCCCGCGTTGACTGTGGGGAAAAGTGGGGTACGGTGGTGCCCAGTGGGGCGGAAGGGAGGCCCCGGGGCCGTGACCGGTGCGACCACCGGGAGCGGCGGGGAGGTGAGTGCCGGTGTTCCTCGGCACGCACACCCCGAAGCTGGACGACAAGGGGCGGCTCACGCTGCCCGCGAAGTTCCGCGACGCGCTGGCAGGTGGGCTGATGGTCACCAAGGGGCAAGATCACTGCCTCTTCGTCTTCCCGCGTGCCGAGTTCGAGCAGCTGGCCCGCAAGGTCGCGGAGGCGCCCTTCACCAACGAGGCGGTGCGGGCCTACCAGCGGTACCTGTTCGCCGGTACCGACGAGCAGCGTCCGGACGGTCAGGGGCGCATCGCCATCGCGCCCGAGCTGCGGCGTTACGCCGGGCTCAACAAGGAGTGCGTGGTGATCGGCGCGATCACCCGGCTGGAGATCTGGGACGCCCAGCGCTGGGAGTCCTACCTGGAGGAACACGAGGACAGCTACGCGAAGGCCCAGGAAGAGGTCTTGCCGGGCGTCTTCTGAGGGTTCCCGGTACCCGCGCCGTCGGGGGGCGCGGGCCCGGGGAGCAGCACAGCAGTGGGGGCGGGATCCGGCGGCGGATGCCGTGAGGCCTCTGTCCGCTCAGCGGCCCTGGTGCACCTTCCCCGGCACCAGGTCCGCAGCGGGCGGGCGGGGACCTGACGGCATCCGGACGACGGGACGAGGGGGTGGGAGTAGTGGCAGCCGAGGCGGCGCACGTGCCGGTCCTGATCGAGCGCGTGGTGGAGCTGTTCGCCCCCGCCCTCGAGGGCCGTCCCGCCGTCGCGGTCGACGCCACCACCGGCCTCGGCGGGCATTCCGAGGCGCTGCTCACCGCGTTCCCGCAGCTGAGGCTCATCGGCCTGGACCGCGACCCGCGCGCGCTGGAGCTCTCCCGGGCGCGGCTGGCGAAGTTCGGCGACCGGGTGGAGCTCGTGCACGCGGTCTACGACACCCTGCCCGGGGTACTCTCCCGGCTCGGACTGTCCCATGTGGACGGTGTGTTGTTCGACCTCGGCGTGTCCTCGATGCAGCTGGACTCCGACGAGCGCGGGTTCGCCTACGCCCGGGACGCCCCGCTGGACATGCGGATGGACCCCACCACCGGGCCCACCGCGGCCGACGTGCTCAACACCTACGAACCGGGCGAGCTGGTCCGCGTCCTGCGCGAGTACGGCGAGGAACGGTTCGCCCAGCGCATCGTCAAGGCGATCGTCGCGGAGCGCGCCCGGCAGCCGTTCGACCGCAGCGAACGGCTGGTGCGCCTCCTCTACGACGCGGTGCCGGCGGCGAGCCGGCGCACCGGCGGGCATCCGGCCAAGCGCACCTTCCAGGCGCTGCGGATCGAGGTCAACGGCGAACTGGAGGTGCTGCGCCGGGCCGTCCCGGCGGCGCTCTCCGCGCTGGCCGTGGGCGGCCGGATCGTCGTGGAGTCCTACCACTCGCTGGAGGACCGGATCGTGAAGCAGGCGTTCGCGGAGCTGGCGAAGTCCCGTACCCCGCCCGGCCTGCCCGTCGAACTCCCCGGCCACGGGCCGGAACTGAAGCTGGTCACCCGCGGCGCCGAGAAGGCGGGCGAGGCGGAGATCGAACACAACCCCCGGGCGGCCTCGGTCCGCCTCCGGGCGGCCGAACGGATCAAGGAGGCGGACGCATGACAGCGCCTACGCGGGCCCGCAGGCAGGCCGGTGCCCAGCCGCGACGGCGTCCGCGCCGCTCGGATGCGCCGGTGCCCGAGGGGCTGGGCACACCGGTCCCGGTCAAGCGCCGCGGCCGCCAGCAGCAGCCGCAGCGCAGCACGGCCGCGGAGCGCGCCTACGCGCGCCGGGCGCAGCGCGCCGAGGGGCTCAAGCGCACCGCCCCGGCGCCGGAGCGGCGGCAGGCGCGGCTGGCGCTGCGGTTGCCGCGCTCCCGTGCCACGTTCGTGCTGATGGTGATGATGCTGCTCGCCGCCGGCGTGGTGACCACGCTGTTGCTGTCGACGCAGGCGATCGCCGACTCCTACCGGCTGGAACAGCTGCGGCACTCCAACGCGGGCCTGACCGAGCGGATCGAGCAGTTGCAGCAGGACGTCAGCGGGGCCGAATCGCCGTCCTCCCTCGCCGAGCGGGCCAGGGCACTGGGCATGGTCCCGGCTGGCGACCCGGCGCACCTGGTGCAGAACCCGGACGGGTCGGTCACCGTGGTCGGCGAGCCGAAGAAGGCCGAGGGCGCGCCGGTCGCGCCGGCGCCGTCGGGGCCGGTCCTGCAGCCGGGGACCCCGGCCGGTGGCCGCCCGATCGAGGGTGACGTGCCGCAGGACGAGGGCCAGCAGGAGCAGTCGCCGGTCCCGCCCGCGGACGGCCCGGCGCCGGGGCAGCAGACCGCGGGAGGGCAGTGATGGCGAAGCCGGGACGCCGCAGCTACGGCGCCCGCATGCGCCAGGTGGCGGGCCAGCCCAACGCCGCCACCGGCAAGGGCCGCTACGTCGGCGTGCGCGTGGCGCTGGTCGCGGTGCTGGTGCTGGCGGGGCTCAAGCTCGTGCAGGTCCAGGGTTTCCAGGCCGCGTCGCTGTCGGCGAAGGCGGAGAGCCAGCGCAGCACGGCCATCCCCATCCCCGCCAAGCGCGGGTCCATTGTGGACCGGAACAACGTCAAGCTCGCCTTCACCGTGGAGACCCGCGCGCTGTCGGTGAACCTGCGCGCGATGCGCAAGGCATGGGACGAGGTCGCCGCGAAGAACCCGGCGGGGGGCCAGAACTTCGAGCGGCGCGCGGCGGACGCGGCCCGGTTCATCGCCGCCAAGCTGCCCGGCCGGATCACCGAGCGGGAGCTGCTCGACGACTTCCACAAGACCGCGTCGTTCACCTACCTCGTCGACGGGGTCGAGCCGTCGATCGCCGGGCAGATCACCTCCGCCTTCCCGGAGATCGGCGCCGAGGTGCGCGCCGCCCGGCAGTACCCGGGCGACACGCTCGCCTCCAACGTGGTGGGCCTGGCGAACTGGCGGATGGACGACCCGGACGTGTCCAAGCACAGCCTGCAGGGCCTGTCCGGGCTGGAGTACACGCTCAACGCGGACCTGGCCGGCCGTCCGGGCCGCTACGTCGCCGACACCAAGCAGGGCAACGACAACGTGATCATCCCGGGCACCGAGCGGGACGTGCAACCCGCCACCCCGGGCAACGACGTCGTGCTCACGCTGGACTCGGACACGCAGTACTTCCTGCAGAACGCGCTCGCCGACTACGTGCGCAAGTCGCACGCCAAGGGCGCCAGCGCGGTCGTGATGGACGCCGGGACCGGTGAGATCTACGCCATCGCCGACGACGCGACCTTCGACCCGTACGACAACAAGACCTACACCCAGTCGCTGATGGACCTGCAGGCGGTGTCCACGCCGTTCGAACCGGGTTCGGTGAACAAGATCGTGACCGCCACCGCGGCGATCGACCAGGGCATCGTGACGCCCGACTCGGTGCTGCAGGTGCCCGGCCAGCTCAAGGTCGCCGACCACGTCGTGCACGACGCGTGGTCCCACGGCACCCAGAACTTCTCGGTCACCGGTGTCTTCGCGAAGTCGTCGAACATCGGGACCCTGCTGCTGGCCCAGCAGCTCGGCCCGGACAAGTACCTGGACTACCTCAAGCGCTTCGGCGTCGGGCAGAGCGCCGGCCTGGGCCTGTCCGGGGAGAGCCGCGGGTTCGTGCCGCCACGCAGCACCTGGACCGGCACCACGTTCGGCAACCTGCCGATCGGCCAGGGCCTGTCGATGACGGTGGTGCAGATGGCCGGGATGTACCAGGCGATCGCGAACAACGGCCTGCGCGTGCAGCCGAGCATCGTCAAGGAGGAGGTCCGGCCGGACGGCACGGTGGTGCCCAAGGCGGCGCCGCAAACCACCCAGGTCGTGAGCCCGCAGACCGCGACGACCGTGCGGAACATGATGCGGGCGGTCACGCAGAGCGGCCGCAACGGCAACAGCGGGACGGCGCCCACCGCGGCGCTGGAGGGCTACCAGATCTCCGGCAAGACCGGCACCGGCCAGCAGGTCAACCCGGCCACCGGGGCCTACAGCGACACCCTCTACAACATCACCTTCGCCGGGATCCTGCCCGCGGACAACCCGCGGCTCGTCGTCGGCATCCGGCTCGACGCGCCGGACACCACGCTGCCCGCGGGCCATTCCGCCGCGCCGCTGTTCCACGACATCGCCTCCTACCTGACGCAGCGGTTCCAGATCCCGCTGTCGCAGGGCGCCGCGCCGTACGTGCCCCTGGTGCTGCCGTAGCGTCGCTGTCCCATCGGGCGCTGTCCCATCGAGCGCTGCCGCGATCAAGCGCTGTCCAATCGAGACACAAGCGCTAGGAGTACCGGGGCGACGGCGGGGAAAACCACCTCGGTAACCTTCCGTGCTGTGTCGGTGAACGCGTCTGGAAACAGCACCATGTCGCAGGAAGCGGAGGGGCGGGTACCGGACAGCCCCGTGAAGGCGGCGGTGGCGCCGCCACGGCCGACCCGCATCGAGCCGGTCCCGCTCACCACTCTGGTGGCGCGCGCGGACGCGCGCCTGGTCGGCGAGCCGCACTGGCCCGGTGACACGGTCGTGACCGGGGCAACGCTGCGGGCGCAGCACGTCCTGCCCGGCGACCTGTTCGCCGCGCTGCCGGGCGCGCGGGCGCACGGCGCCGACTTCGCCGCGGACGCCATCGCCGCGGGTGCGGCCGCGGTGCTCACCGACGAGGCGGGTGCGCAGCGGCCGGCGCTGCGCGACGCGGGTGTTCCGGTGCTGGTGCACCCGGACCCGCGCGGGGTGCTCGGGCCGGTGGCCGCCTGGATCTACGGCGAGCCGTCGCTGGAGCTGGCCGTCCTCGGCATCACCGGCACCTCCGGCAAGACCACCACCACCTACCTGGTCGAGTCCGGCCTGCGCGCCGCCGGGCACGTCACCGGGCTGATCGGCACGATCGAGACCCGCATCTCGGGGGAGCGGCTGGCCAGCGCCTTCACCACGCCGGAGGCGCCCGATCTGCAGGCGCTGCTCGCGGTGATGGTCGAACAGGGTGTCACCCACGTGCCGATGGAGGTGTCCAGCCACGCGCTGGCGCTGGGCCGGGTGAACGGCACCCGCTTCGCGGTCGGCGCGTTCACCAACCTCTCCCAGGACCACCTCGACTTCCACCGGGACATGGAGGAGTACTTCGCCGCCAAGTCGTTGCTGTTCGACGGCCGCTCCACCACAGAGGTGGTGTGCATCGACACCGCGTGGGGTCAGCAGCTGGTCACGCCGCACACCATCACGGTGACCACCGAGCCCGGCGTCGACGCGAGCTGGACGGCCACCGACTTCGCCACCACCGCCGCCGGTGAGCAGACGTTCACGCTGCACGCCCCGGGCGGCCGCTCGGCGCAGGCCACGCTCCCGTTGCCCGGCACGTTCAACATCGCCAACGCCGTGCTCGCGGCGGCGATCCTGGAGACGTGCGGGGTCACCCTGGAGGAGACCGTGACCGGTCTGGCGCACGTCGAGGTCCCCGGCCGGATGGAGCGGGTCTACCTGGGCCAGGACTTCACTGCCGTGGTCGACTACGCGCACAAGCCGGCTGCGGTGGCGCAGGCGCTGGACGCGCTGCGCGCCCGCACCGAGGGCCGGATCATCACCGTCCTCGGCTGCGGTGGCGACCGGGACACCGCGAAGCGCCCGATGATGGGCGAGGCGGCGGCCCGGCGCAGCGAGGTCCTCATCGTCACCGACGACAACCCCCGCTCCGAGGACCCGGCCGCCATCCGCGCGGCGATGCTCACCGGTGCCCGCGCCGCCGGGCACGAGGCCGGCGAGGTGCTCGAGATCGGTGACCGGCGCGACGCGATCGTCCGGGCGGTCGAGCTGGCCCGCCGGGGGGACGTCGTGCTGATCGCGGGGAAGGGCCACGAGACGGGCCAGGAGGCCGCGGGCGTCGTGCACCCCTTCTCCGACCGCGACGAGCTGGCGGCGGCGATCCGGCGCCGGCTCGAAGACAACCAGGAGACCCGTTGATCCCGCTCACGCTCGAGCAGATCGCCGCCATCACCGGCGGGCGGCTGCACCGCACCGACGGTCGTGCGACGGTCACCGGCACCGTCGAGTTCGACTCCCGCAAGCTGACGCCGGGCGGGCTGTTCGTCGCCCTGCCCGGTGAGAAGGTCGACGGGCACGACTTCGCCGCCACGGCGGTCGCGAGCGGCGCGGCCGGTGTGCTCGCCGCGCGCGAGGTGGACGCGCCGGCGGTGATCGTTCCGCCGCTGCCGCCCGGCGAGGCGCACGAGCGCGCGCTCGCGCTGACCGGCGACCGGGACGGCTCCGGGGCGGCGGTGCTGGGCGCGCTGGCCAGGCTGGCCCGGTACGTGGTGCTCGAGCTGTCCCGCGCCGGGCTCACCGTCGTCGGGGTGACCGGCTCGTCCGGCAAGACCTCCACCAAGGACCTCATCGCGCAGCTGCTCGAGCCGATGGGCCCGACCGTCGCGCCACCGGGGTCGTTCAACAACGAGCTGGGCCACCCGTGGACCGCGTTGCGCGCCGACGAGAACACCCGGCACCTGGTGCTGGAGATGTCCGCGCGCGGGCCGGGACACATCGCCCACCTCGCGGAGATCGCCCCGCCGCGCATCGGGGCGGTGCTCAACGTGGGCAGCGCCCACGTCGGCGAGTTCGGCTCGCGCGAGGGGATCGCGAAGACCAAGGGCGAACTGGTCGAGGCCCTGCCGCCGGCCGGGCAGGGCGGGGTCGCGATCCTCAACCTGGACGACCCGCTGGTCTCGGCGATGGCGAGCCGCACCACGGCCCGCGTCGTGGGGGTCGGTGAGCACCCGGACGCCCAGGTGCGCGCCGAGGACATCACGCTCGACGAGCAGGCCCGGGCCTCGTTCCGGCTGATCACGCCGTCCGGTACGGCGCCGGTGAAACTGTCGCTGTACGGCGAGCACCACGTCGGCAACGCGCTGACGGCCGCGGCGATCGCCCTGGAGCTCGGCGCCACGGTGGCGGAGGTCGCGCAGCGGCTGTCGGCCGCGCAGCGCCGTTCCGCGCGGCGCATGGAGGTCACCACCCGCGCCGACGGTGTGGTGGTCATGAACGACTCCTACAACGCCAACCCCGAGTCGATGCGCGCCGCGCTCAAGACCCTCGCCTCGGCCAGCCGTGGCCGGCGCTCGTGGGCGGTCCTCGGTGTGATGGGCGAACTCGGTGCCGATAGCGTGTCCGCGCACGACGAGATCGGCCGCCTCGCGGTCCGGCTCAACATCAGCAGGCTCGTGGTGGTCGGTGACGAGGCCGCCGCGATGCACCAGGGCGCCAGCCACGAGGGTTCGTGGGGTGAGGAGTCCGTGCTGGTGCCCGACGCCCAGGCCGCGATCACGCTCCTGCGGGAGCAGCTGGAGCCCGGTGACGTCGTGCTCGTGAAAGCTTCGAAGGTCGCCGAGCTCTGGCTCGTCGCCGACGCACTGCTCAAGGAAGGTGTTGCGTGATCAGCATTCTGATCGCGGCCGCGATCGGTCTCCTGGTCTCCATCCTGCTCACGCCCTACCTGATCCGGGTGTTCTCCCGGCAGGGCTTCGGCCAGGAGATCCGCGAGGAAGGCCCGCAGGGCCACAAGTCCAAGCGCGGCACGCCCACGATGGGCGGGGTCGCGATCATCGTCGCGATGGTGGTCGGCTACTTCGCCGCGCACCTGGTGAACTGGATGGGCACCGACAGCGGAACCGACGGCCCGTCGGCGTCCGGCCTGCTGGTGCTGTTCCTCGCGGTGGGCCTGGGCGTGGTCGGGTTCCTCGACGACTTCATCAAGATCCGCAAGCAGCGCAACCTGGGGCTGAACAAAACCGCCAAGCTGGTCGGCCAGCTCGTGGTCGCGGTCGCGTTCGGCATCATGGCGCTGCAGTTCGCCGACCGCTACGGCCTCACCCCGGCGTCGCTGCACCTGAGCTACGTCCGCGACCTCGCGCTGATCACCTTCCCCGCGGTGATCTTCGTGATCTTCTGCTACGTGGTCGTCTCCGGCTGGTCGAACGCGGTGAACTTCACCGACGGCCTGGACGGCCTGGCCGGCGGCACCTCGGCGATGGTGCTGGCGACCTACGTGGTGATCGCGTTCTGGCAGGCCCGGCTGTCCTGCGTGGTGACCCCGCAGGCCGCCTGCTACGACGTGCGCGACCCGCTGGACCTCGCGGTCGTCGCGGCCGCCGCCGCGGGGGCGTGCATCGGGTTCCTGTGGTGGAACGCCGCCCCGGCCAAGATCTTCATGGGCGACACCGGCGCGCTCGCGCTGGGCGGCCTGGTCGCCGGGCTGTCCATCACCACCCGCACCGAACTGCTCGCCATCGTCATCGGCGGCCTGTTCATGGTCGAGATGATCTCGGTGGTGCTCCAGATCGCGGTGTTCCGCACGACCCGGCGGCGGCTGTTCCGGATGGCCCCGTTCCACCACCACTTCGAGCTGGCGGGCTGGGCCGAGACCACCGTGATCATCCGGTTCTGGCTGCTCGCCGCGATCTGCTGCATGTTCGGCCTGGGGTTGTTCTACTCCGAACAGCTGGGCGCGGGAGGCTAGGACCGTGTTCGCCGGACGCAACGTCCTCGTCGCCGGCGCCGGGGTGACCGGCCGCTCGGCGGTGCGGGCGCTGACCGAGCGGGGCGCCCGGGTCACCGTGACCGACGGCGACGCCGGCCGGCTCGCCGAGCTGGACGGCCTGGGCGCCGAGCTGATCCCGGGGCTGGACGCCCCGCCGGCCGGGACCGACCTCGTGGTCACCAGCCCCGGCTGGCGGCCGGCGGCGCCGCTGCTGGTCGCCGCGGCCGCGGCCGGCGTCGAGGTGATCGGCGACGTCGAGCTCGCCTGGCGCGCCTCCCGCGACCTGCCGGAACCGGCCACCTGGCTCGCCGTCACCGGCACCAACGGCAAGACCACCACGGTCGGCATGCTGGAGTCGATGCTGCGCGCCGGCGGCGTGCACGCGCTGGCCTGCGGCAACATCGGCCTGCCGGTGCTGGACGCCGTCTTCGAGGGCTACCAGGCGCTGGCGGTGGAGCTGTCCAGCTTCCAGCTGCACTGGTCCTCGACCCTGGCCCCGCACGCCTCGGTGGTGCTCAACCTCGCCGAGGACCACCTGGACTGGCACGGCACGCTCGCCGAGTACGCCGCCGCGAAGGGCACCATCCACGCGCACTCGTCGGTCGTGGTGCACAACGCCGACGACCCGTGGTCGGTGCGGCTGGCCGACTCCTACGCGCCTGCCGGGGCGCGGCGGGTGGGGTTCCGGCTGGACACCCCGCGGCCGGGGGAGCTGGGCCTGGTCGAGGACCTGCTGATCGACCGCGCCTACGGGCCGGACCCGCGACATTCCGCCGACGAACTGATCTCCGCCGCCGAGGTGCGGCCGCCCGGTCCGCACAACCTGGCCAACGCGCTCGCCGCCGCCGCACTGGCCCGCGCCTACGGCGTGCAGCCGGACGCGGTGGCCAAGGGCCTGCGCGAGTTCCGGCCGGGCGCGCACCGGGCCGTCGAGGTGGGCGAGTTCGGCGGGGTCCGCTACGTGAACGACTCGAAGGCGACCAATCCGCACGCCGCCGCCGGCTCCCTGCTCGCGCACGGCAGCGTGGTGTGGATCGCGGGCGGTCAGCTCAAGGGCGCCGCGGTCGACGACCTGGTCGAGGTGGTCGCGGGCCGGCTGCGGGGTGTGGTGCTGATGGGCGCGGACGCGCCGGTGATCGCCGCCGCTCTCGCGCGACACGCGCCGGATGTCCCCGTCCATCGGGTTGCCTCGGGTGACGATGAGGCCATGAACGAGGCGGTCTCGGTGGCCAGCGACCTGGCCCGGCCCGGTGACGTGGTGCTGCTGGCACCGGCCGGGGCTTCCCTGGACATGTTCCGCAACTACGCCCATCGGGGTGACGCCTTCGCCGACGCGGTCCTGGCCCGTGCGACGGGGTCTGCCGATGACGGTCGTTGAGCAGCCGGAGCAGAAGCAGGAACGCGAGCGCAAACGCGGTGACCGGCCCAGCCCGGCGCGCGCGACCTTCACCGCGCTGACCGCGTGGCTGTCGCGCCCGCTGGCCGACTTCCACCTGGTGCTGGCGCTGACCGGCCTGCTCACCTCGATCGGCATCGTGATGGTGCTGTCGGCGTCCTCGGTCGCCTCGGTCGACCCGGACACCGGGGCGGGGGTGTACTCGCTGTTCAAGAAGCACCTGGTGTTCGTGCTGAGCGGGTCGGTGGTGTTCTGGGTGGCGCTGCGGATGCCGCTGCGGCGCACCCGCGCGCTGTCGTCGATGGCCGTGGTCGTGTGCCTGTCGATGCTGGCGCTGGTGCTGACGCCGCTCGGTTCGGCCGGTGGCGGCGCCCAGCGGTGGTTCGTCGTCGGCGGGTTCTCGGTGCAGCCGGTGGAGTTCACCAAGGTCGCCTTCGCGCTGTGGGGCGCGCACGTGCTCGTCACCAAGTACCACGTGCTGCACCAGTGGCGGCACCTGATGGTGCCGGTGGTACCGGTCGCGCTGCTGATGTTCGCGCTGGTCATGGCGCAGCCGAACCTGTCCGGCACGATCACGCTCGGCGTGGTGCTGATGTCGCTGCTGTGGTTCGCCGGCGCACCGAAGCGGCTGTTCGCGGTGATCCTCGCCGGCGGCGTCGCCGGGGCCGTGGTGCTCGCGCTGACCGCGTCCTACCGCATGTCGCGGGTCCTGTCGTTCCTGTCGCCGGGGTCGGACACCAGCGGCGCGGCCTACCAGGCCACGCAGGCCAAGTACGCGCTGGCCGACGGCGGCCTGTTCGGCAAGGGACTCGGGCAGGGCCCGTCGAAGTGGTCCTACCTGCCGAACGTGCAGAACGACTTCATATTCGCGGTGATCGGCGAGGAGCTCGGGTTCATCGGCTGCATCGTGGTGATCGGCCTGTTCGTCGGGCTCGCGATCGTCGGGCTGCGCATCGCCATGCGTAACCTGGACCCGTGGATCCGGATCACCGCGGGCACGCTGACGGTGTTCACGGTGTCCCAGGCCGGCATCAACATCGGCTACGTGGTGGGTCTGCTGCCGGTCACCGGTGTGACACTGCCGCTGATCTCGGCGGGTGGCACGTCGATCTGGGTCACCATGTTCCTGATGGGGCTGCTGGCCAACGCGGCGCGGCACGAACCGGAGTCGGTCGCCGCGTTGCGCTCGCAGGGACCGGGTAAGTTCGGCCGTCTGCTGCGCCTGCCGGCACCCGAGGTCTACCGGCCGCCGGCCCGGCGGCGGGGCAGCGGGCGCGGCACCCCCCGCGGGGACCGCCCGTCGGCCCGCGGGGCACGATCGGCGCAGGCGCCCGAGCGCCGGCGCGCAGCGCCGGGAAGACGGGGAAGTTCAGTGCGGAGAGGGACGTAGGAGCAAGTGAGCAAGGCGGTTACCGGCGTGGCTCCCACCGTGGTGGTGGCGGGCGGCGGCACGGCCGGACACATCGAACCCGCGCTGGCGCTGGCCGACGCCGTGCGGCGGCTGCGGCCGGACGCCACGGTGGTCGCCCTGGGCACGTCCCGGGGACTGGAGAACAAGCTCGTCCCGGCGCGCGGTTACCCGCTGGAGCTGATCCCGCCGGTGCCGCTGCCGCGCAAGCCGACCACGGACCTGCTGCGGCTGCCGCTGAAGGTCCGCGACTCGGTCAAGCAGACCCGCGCGGTCCTGGACCGGGTCGGGGCGGACGTCGTGGTCGGGTTCGGCGGTTACGTGTCGCTGCCCGCCTACTTCGCCGCCCGCGGCCGGGTGCCGATCGTGGTGCACGAGGCCAACCAGTCGCCCGGCCTGGCCAACCGGGTCGGTGCCCGGTTCGCGAAGCGGGTCGCCGTCGCCGTCCCGGGCACGCCGCTGCCCGGCGCGGAGGTCGTCGGGATCCCGCTGCGGCGCTCGATCACCTCACTGGACCGCGCGGCCCTGCGGGCGCAGGCGCGCGAGCACTTCGGCCTCGACCCGGACGCGCCGACGCTGCTGGTGTTCGGCGGTTCGCAGGGCGCCCAGTCGATCAACGCCGCGGTCTCGGGGGCGGCCAGGGAGCTGGCCGGTGCCGGCATCGGGGTGCTGCACGCGCACGGCCCGAAGAACAGCCTGGTGGTGCAGGAGTTCCCGGGGCGGCCGGCCTACGTGCCGGTGCCCTACCTGGAGCGGATGGACCTGGCGTACGCGGCCGCGGACATGGTGCTGTGCCGGTCGGGTGCGATGACGGCCGCCGAGGTGTCCGCGGTCGGGCTGCCCGCGGTGTTCGTGCCGCTGCCGCACGGCAACGGCGAGCAGGCGATCAACGCGCGGCCTGCGGTGGACGCCGGTGCGGCGCTGATGGTCGACGACGCCGAGCTGAGCCCGGCGAAGGTGGCCGAGCTGGTCGTCCCGCTGCTCACCGACCCGGACCGGGTCGCGAAGATGGGGGCCGCGGCCGTCGGGCTGGGGCACCGCGAGGCCGACGAGGTGCTGGCGCGCATCGTCCTGGAGGTGTGCGGCAAGTGAGCGACGTCCCCGCCGAGCTGAGCCGGGCCCACCTGATCGGGATCGGCGGCGCCGGCATGAGCGGGATCGCCCGGATCCTGCTGGCGCGCGGCGCCCGGGTGTCGGGCTCGGATGCCAAGGATTCCCGGGCGTTCCTGACGCTGCGCGCGCAGGGCGCCGAGATCGGCATCGGGCAGCGCCCGCAGAACCTGGACGCGCTGCCCGGCGGCCCGTCCGCCGTGGTGGTGTCCACCGCGATCAAGGAGAGCAACCCGGAGCTGGTGGCCGCCCGCGAGCGCGGCATCCCGGTGCTGCACCGGGCGCAGGCGCTGGCGCTGCTGATGGCCGGGCACCGGGTCGCGTGCATCGCCGGGACCCACGGCAAGACGTCGACCACCTCGATGCTCACGGTCGCGCTGCAGCACTGCCGCCTGGACCCGTCGTTCGCGATCGGCGGGGACCTCAACGAGTCGGGCGCCAACGCCCACCACGGCGAGGGCGGGCTGTTCGTCGCCGAGGCCGACGAGAGCGACGGGTCGTTCCTGAGCTACTCGCCGTCGGTGGCGGTGGTGACCAACGTGGAGCCCGACCACCTGGACCACCACGGCACCGCCGAGGCCTACACCGCGGTCTTCACGCGGTTCACGCGCCGGATCGAGCCCGGCGGCCTGCTCATCGTGTGCGCCGACGACGAGGCCGCGAACGCCCTCGGGGACCACGCCGCCCGCGAGGGCGTGCGGGTGCGCCGCTACGGCCGCTCGGTGACCGTGCCGGGTGATGCCCGGGTGCTGGACTACCGCCCGGCGGAGGTCGGTGGCGTGGTCCGGATCGCCCTGGACGGCGCGGAGACCGAGGTGCGGGTCGCGGTGCCCGGCGAGCACATGGCGTTCAACGCGGTCGCGGCACTGCTGGCCGGGCTGGAGCTGGGCGCACCGCTGGACGGGCTGGCCGAGGGGCTGGCCGCGTTCGGGGGCGTGCGGCGGCGGTTCGAGTTCAAGGGCCGGGCCGGGGACGTGCGGGTCTACGACGACTACGCCCATCACCCGACGGAGGTCGCGGCGCAGCTGCGGGCGGTGCGGCACGCGGCGGGCGGGGGCCGGGTGGTCGTGGTGTTCCAGCCGCACCTGTACTCGCGCACCAAGCTGTTCGCCGCGGAGTTCGCGGACGCGCTCGGGCTGGCCGACGAGGTCGTGCTGCTGGATGTGTACGGGGCGCGTGAAGAACCGGAGCCGGGGGTCAGCGGGGCGCTGATCGCGGAGCGGATCACCGGCGCGGGGGTGCACTACGAGCCGGCGTTCGACCGGGCCGTGGCGCTGGCCGCCGATCTGGTCAAGCCCGGGGACCTGCTGCTGACCATGGGCGCTGGTGACGTGACCCAGCTGGGCCCGGAGATCCTGGCCGAGCTGGACCGGCGGGCCGGGGGCTAGGTGGCGGCGCGAGCGCGGAGCGAGGAGCGTAGCCGGCCGTCCACGCGGCGCCCGTCGGCCGCGCGCAGCAGGCGGGGCCGTCGCCCGCTGGCCGCCCGGCGGCGCACCGGCACGGGTCTGTCGCGGCGGCGCGCGCTGCGGCGCCGCTGGGTGGCGGTGCTGACCGTGCTGTCGGTGCTCGGGCTCGGGTACGTCGTGCTGTTCACCTCGTTGCTGGGAGTGCGATCGGTCGAGGTGCACGGCGCGCGCAGCGTGCCTGGCGACCAGATCCTGGCCGCGGCGGCGGTGCCGGACCTCAAGCCGATGCTGCTGCTGGACACCGGTGGGATAGCCGCCCGCGTCACGGCGATCCCCGGTGTGGCCACTGTGGACGTCTCCCGTTCGTGGCCGTCTACTGTGGACATCACGGTGACGGAGCGGACACCGGTCGGGTTCACCGCGGCGGGGGACGGGCTGCACCTGGTCGATTCCGGTGGCCTGGACTACAAGACGGTGCAGAACAAGCCGGCGGGCCTGCCTGAGCTCCAGCTGGCGGCGGTGTCGCCGGAGGATCCGGTGACCCGCTCGGTGGTGGCCGTGCTGGCGACCGTGCCGCAGCCGCTGAAGGGCCAGATCGCCGTGGTGCGCGCCAAAACCCCGGGGGGTGTGGAGTTCACCCTGGCCACGGGCAAGACCGTGCGATGGGGCAACGCGGAGAACGCGGACCGCAAGGCACGCGTGCTGGACGTGCTGCTGACCCGCGAGGGCCAGATCTACGACGTCGCCAGCCCCGAGCTGCCCACCGTCTCCTGACCCGCGGTGAACCGGACGTCAGTCCAGTGCGGCGTCGAGCGTGATCGTCGTTCCGGCCAGCGCCTTGGAGACCGGGCAGGTCTGCTCGGCGGTCTTGGCGAGCTCGGCGAACTTCGCCGCGTCCACGCCGGGCACCCTGGCGCGCAGGGTGATCACGATGCCGCTGATCTCGAACCCGCCGCCCTCGGCCGGTCCGAGCGTGACCTCGGCGCTCACGTCGATCGACTCCGCGGTCAGGTTCTGCGACTCCAGCACACCGGACAGGTTCATCGCCAGGCACGACGAGTGCGCGGCGGCGATGAGCTCCTCCGGACTGGTCTGGCCCTCCGGGCTGCCCGCGCGCGTCGGGAAGGACACGTCGAACTGGCCGGCGTTGGACGAGTCGAGCGTGACGTGACCGGAGCCGTTCTGCAGGCCGCCTTCCCAGTGGGTGGTGGCGTCGCGGCTGGGCATGGTGTTCCCCTTTCGACGAGACCGGGACAGCGCAACCGTAACCTCGGATGTGGGAAGCTCGCACCGTGATCAGGACCGAACCGGCCCGTGACGGCGGTGAGTACGACCAGCTGAGCGGTTTCCTGGACTTCCTGCGGGAGGCCGTGGTGCTCAAGTGCGCGGGCCTGACCGACGAGCAGGCCCGCCGCAGCCTGGTCCCCAGCGAGCTGACCACGATCGCCGGTCTCGTCGGCCATCTGACCTACGTCGAGCACTACTGGTTCGAAGTGGTTCTCGACGGCCGCTCGAACCGGTGGGCCGCGCGGCTGGACCGGGACCCCGACGCCGAGTTCCGGGAGGCGCTCACCGTGCCCCTCGGGGATCTGGTGGCCGGTTACCGTGCGCAATGCGCCGTCAGCCGGGAGATCGCCGCGAAGCTGGAACCGGAGAGCCGGGTGCCGTTCCGGGGCGGCTCGATCAACCTCCGGTACGTGCTGATCCACCTGGTCGAAGAGACCGGGCGGCACGCCGGGCACCTGGACCTGCTGCGCGAGATGATCGACGGCCGGACCGGCGAATGAGACCGCCGGCGCCAGGATTTTGCAATGCCACGCCCGACACGCGGCGTGGCTACTGGATTCCGCTTCGCCGGATCCCTACCTTCGGCGGACGGAGCGGGGAGTTGACATAACTCTGAACCTTGAGTTTAGGTTGAGGGTTTTTCGCTCCCGGTGAGCGGTACGAGGAATTCACGATAGGAAGGCGGACCCGATGACGCCCCCGCACAACTACCTCGCGGTGATCAAGGTCGTCGGCATCGGCGGCGGCGGTGTCAACGCCGTCAACCGCATGATCGAGGTCGGCCTCAAAGGTGTCGAGTTCATCGCGATCAACACGGACGCGCAGGCGCTGCTGATGTCCGACGCGGACGTCAAGCTCGACATCGGCCGGGAGCTGACCCGTGGCCTCGGCGCCGGCGCCAACCCCGAGGTCGGGCACAAGGCCGCCGAGGACCACCGCGAGGAGATCGAGGAGGTGCTCAAGGGCGCCGACATGGTCTTCGTGACCGCGGGCGAGGGCGGCGGCACCGGCACCGGTGGCGCCCCGGTGGTCGCCTCGATCGCGCGCAAGCTCGGCGCGCTCACGATCGGCGTGGTGACCCGGCCGTTCACCTTCGAGGGCAAGCGCCGCGGCAAGCAGGCCGAGGACGGCATCCAGGCGCTCCGCAACGAGTGCGACACCCTCATCGTCATCCCCAACGACCGGCTGCTGCAGCTCGGCGACATCGGCGTCAGCCTGATGGACGCGTTCCGCTCCGCCGACGAGGTGCTGCTCTCCGGTGTCCAGGGCATCACCGACCTGATCACCACGCCCGGTCTGATCAACCTGGACTTCGCCGACGTCAAGTCGGTCATGTCCGGCGCGGGCAGCGCGCTGATGGGCATCGGCTCCGCGCGCGGCGAGGGCCGGGCGGTGCAGGCCGCGGAGAAGGCGATCAACTCGCCGCTGCTCGAGGCGTCGATGGAGGGCGCGCACGGCGCGCTGCTGTCCATCGCGGGCGGCTCGGACCTGGGCCTGTTCGAGATCAACGAGGCCGCCTCCCTGGTGCAGGAGGCCGCGCACCCGGAAGCGAACATCATCTTCGGGACGATCATCGACGACTCGCTGGGCGACGAGGTGCGCGTGACGGTGATCGCGGCCGGGTTCGACTCCGGCTCCCCCACGCACAAGAAGCTCGAACCGCCCGCGGTGGGCACCCGCTCGGCGACGGCCTCCGCGGAGGCCGGTCAGGTCCGCACGCCGGCCCCGGCGGCCTCGACGACGCCGCCCGCCCCGCCCGCCGGTGGGGGCTTCCCGGTCACACCGCCGCGTACGCCGCCGTCCGGCACCAGCTACGGCACGCCGTCCAGCGGTCTGCCGCAGGCCGGCGGCGGCAGCCGGAGCTATCCCGCGCCGCGGACGAGCACGACCCAGGGCAGCCTGCCCAGCCGGGCCGTGCCGGTGACCGACGACCCGTCCGACGACGACGTGGACGTCCCGCCGTTCATGCGGCGCTGAGCCCCCCGGCGCCTGACCCGCCCGGTCGGGCCCGGTGGTGCGGCTCCAGTCCGGCGAGATCCGGTGCCCCAGTAGGCTCGCGAGGAACCAGGCGAGTGGAGGTAGTGGACTTGCGCATCCGTCGGGTGGTCACGACCAGGGCGGGCGGTGTGTCGGCGCCGCCGTACGACACGTTCAACCTCGGTGATCACGTCGGTGACGACCCGGCCGCAGTGGCGGCCAACCGCAAGCGGCTGGGCACCGAGCTCGGTGTCGCGCGGGTGGCCTGGATGGAGCAGGTGCACGGCCGGACCGTCACCGTCGTGGACGGCAGCGAGACCGCGCCGGCCGAGGCCACCGACGCCCTGGTGACCGCCACCCCGGGCCTGCCCGTGGCGGTCCTCGTCGCCGACTGCGTGCCGGTCCTGCTGGGCGACCCGGAGACCGGTGTCGTCGCCGCGGTGCACGCCGGCCGCGTCGGCGCCCGGGTCGGGGTGCTGCCGGCCGCGCTGGAGGCGATGGCCGCGGCGGGCGCCGAGACGAGCCGCATCGAAGTGCTGCTCGGCCCGGCGATCTGCGGCGAGTGCTACGAGGTGCCCGCCGACATGGCCGCGGACGTGGACAAGCACCTGCCGGGCAGTGCCACCCGCACCCGCGGCGGCAAGCCCGGACTCGACCTGCGGGCCGGGCTGTGGCGCCAGCTCGCCGAGGCCGGTGTCGGCAAGGTCGGCGTCGACCCGCGCTGCACGGCCGAGGACCCGGCCCTGTTCAGCTACCGGCGCGACGGCACCACCGGCCGCATCGCCGCGCTGACCTGGGCCGAGCCGGAATGAGCGAGCAGCAGCGGCGGGACGGGATCGCGCGGGCGCTGGCGGCCGTCGACGAGCGGATCGCGCGCGCGTGTGCCGCGGCCGGGCGTCCGCGGGCCGGGGTGCGCCTGCTGGCCGTCACCAAGACCTTCCCCGCGACCGACGCGGCCCTGCTCACCGATCTCGGCCAGATCGACCTCGCGGAGAACCGCGACCAGGAGGCCGGCGCCAAGGCGGCCGAGGTGCGGACGTTGCGGCCGGAGGCGCGGCCCCGCTGGCACATGGTCGGACGGTTGCAGCGCAACAAGGCGCGGTCGGTGGTGCGCTGGGCCGACGAGGTCCAGTCGGTCGACTCGGTGCGCCTCGCCGACGCCCTCGCCAAGGCCCTGCACGCCGCGCACGAGGCGGGCGAGCGCTCCGGTCCGCTGGACGTGCTGATCCAGGCCAGCCTCGACGACGATCCGTCACGCGGCGGCTGTCCGCTCGCCCGGCTGGGTGAACTGGCCGATCACGTCGCCGGTCTGGACGGGCTGCGGCTGCGCGGCCTGATGGCCGTCGCGCCACTGGGCGCCGACCCGGCCGAAGCCTTCGCCCGGCTGGCCGGGGCCGCCGGCGACCTGCGGCGGGACCACCCGGACGCGGTAGAGCTGTCGGCCGGCATGAGCGGTGATCTGGAAGCCGCGATCGCGCACGGTTCGACATGTGTGCGTGTCGGAACCGCGTTGCTCGGCGCCCGCGGTTTAGCCTCGCCGTAGCGAGATCACCCGGAAGTGAGCGATCGCGTCCGGGTAGTCAGGTGAGGGAGCGGCTAGGGAGAGGCATGAGCGCGCTGCAGAAGCTGAAGGCCTACTTCGGCATGATCCCGGCCGACAGTGACGGTTACGACGGCTACGACTCGTACGAGGCCGCCGACCGGTACGACGACGACTACCGGCGCGACTACGCCGACGACGAAGCGTACGACGGCTTCGAGGGGGAGCCGCAGCCGCGTGCCCGGCGACGGTACCGCGCCGGTTCCGACTACGACGAGGAGACCCCGGTTCGCGCCCGCCCGCGGGCGCCGGAGCCGGTGGCGCACGGTGCGCTCGCGGTCGACCGGCAGCCCGAGCCGGTGGCGCGGCTCCGCCCGGTCCCGGAGCCGGCCCGGCCGGCGGCGCGGGACGCGCTGGGCCGGATCACCACGCTGCACCCCACGAGCTACGTCGAGGCGCGGGGGATCGGTGAGGCGTACCGGGAGGGCATCCCGGTGATCATCAACCTGACCCAGATGGAGAACGCCGACGCCAAGCGCCTCGTGGACTTCGCGGCCGGCCTGGCGTTCGCGCTGCGCGGTTCGATGGACAAGATCACGAACAAGGTGTTCCTGCTCTCCCCGCCGGACGTGGAGGTGACCGCCGAGGAGCGCCGGCGGATCGCCGAGGGCGGGCTGTTCCTTCGCCACTGAACGTGGTGGCCGTTTCCGCGAAAAGGGGTGGAACAGTGTGATGATCCAACTACAATCCGTAGCAATTTAGGCTGAACGGGTGAAACCGTAGGCGAAATCACAGTTCGATTACGCGACCCGGACAGACCGGGTGTTCCGGGTGCTCCGGGGGTCGCGTCGATGTGGCAGAGTGGTGTTCGTGGATGCGGTCCGGCTGGTTCTCTACTACGTGCTGTTCGTCTTTTGGCTGCTGCTCACAGCGCGTGTCGTGGTGGAGCTCGTGCGGGCGTTCGCACGGGACTGGCGCCCCGCCGGCGGGGTTGCGGTGACGCTGGAGACCATCTACACAGTGACCGATCCTCCGGTCCGCGTGGCCCGGAGGATCATCCCGACGGTTCGCATTGGCGGCGTCGGACTGGACTTGTCGATTATGGTGCTGCTGTTGGTTGTGTTCATACTGATGCAACTGGCGCTTCCCGGGTGACTTCGGGGGAACCCGGGTGTCGGAGCAGCAGGCCATGGAGTGCGTGAGGTGATCTGATGTCGTTGACCCCCGCTGACGTGCATAACGTCGCGTTCAGCAAGCCACCCATCGGCAAGCGGGGCTACAACGAGGACGAGGTGGACGCGTTCCTCGACCTGGTGGAGACCGAGCTCGCGCGGCTCATCGAGGACAACAACGAGCTGCGCCAGCAGGTCGAGCAGCTCGACGCCGAGCTCGAAGGCACCCGTGCCGACCTCGAAGCCGCCCGCGCCGGTGCCGGCCCCCAGGAGCGCCGCCTCGCCCCGGTGCCACCGCCCTCGGCGGTGGAGCAGACCCAGGCCCACCCGATGTCGGACGCCGCCGAGCCGAACGTGCAGGCGGCGAAGGTCCTCGGACTGGCCCAGGAGATGGCCGACCGGCTGACCGCCGAGGCGAAGACCGAGTCCGACGGGATGCTGGCCGAGGCCCGCGCCAAGTCCGAGCAGCTGCTGTCCGATGCCCGGACCAAGGCCGACTCGATGGTCAACGAGGCGCGCACCCGCGCGGAGAGCATGCTCAACGACGCCCGCACGCGGGCCGAGACGCTCGAGCGTCAGGCACGCGACAAGGCGACGACCATGGAGCGCGACGCGCAGCGCAAGTACAGCGAGACCATGAACACGCTGAACAGCGAGAAGACCGCTCTGGGCAAGAAGATCGAGGAACTGCGCACCATCGAGCGCGAGTACCGCACGCGGCTGCGCGGGTTCCTGGAGTCGCAGCTGCGCGAGCTCGACGACCGCGGTTCGGCCGCACCGGCGTCGGCCTCGTCGAACTCCGGCCAGGCCGGTTCCGGATCCGGCAACAGCCAGGGCTACTCGTTCGGTCCCCGCGCCGAGGCCGGCTGAGCTCCCCGGTGACGGTTCCGGCACTCCGCGCCGGAGGGTCGGAACCGTTCCGGGTGTGACCCGTGTTGTAATTCACCGTGCTCTTCATCGTTCTGCTGCTGGTTCTGGCCGCGCTGGGGCTGCTGATATCGGCACTGATCACGGCGAGCTCGCTGTGGGGCGTGGCTCTCGATCGGCTTGTCGGTCGTGGCCGGGTTGCTGCTGGTGGCCGATTTCGCGCGGCGCCGGGCGGCCCGCCGCCGGGCTGCCGCCGGGGAATCCGGGCAGGAGCCGGTCGCCGCGACGGCGGACGACGAGGAGCCGGAGACGGCCACGGACGAGCCGGACACCGCGGCGTCTGCTGAGGCGCCGCCCGCCGGGAAGCCGGCGAAGGTGGCTGGCGAGCCCGGGCAGGTGCCGGACGAGCAGGACGTCCCGGTGGACCAGACCGCCCTGCTCCCGGCGGCCGGGGAACTCGTCGGCACCGCCGAGGAGGGCGAGCCGGGCGTGGAGCGCACCGACCCGGCCGACGCGGAGATCGTGAGCGGGCTGGACGTCGAGGTCGTGGTCGTCGACGAGCACCCGCGCTACCACCTCACCGACTGCGACTGGCTCACCGGCCGCGACACGATCCCGATCTCCGTCAGCGAGGCCCGCGACCTCGGGTTCACCCCCTGCGCCCGGTGCACCCCCGACGCCGGCCTGGCGAACACGCACCGGGCGAAGTCCAAGGCGTGACGGTCAGGCCGCGAGCCGCACGGCGAGGTGCGCGGCGAGCGCATCCGCGCCGCTGCCGGTGAGCTTGAGCGCGCGGTGCCCGGGCCGGTGCCGCACCACCCAGCCGCGCTCCAGGAAGTGCGCGGCGAGCGCTGCGCCCAGCGCGCCGGCGAGATGGTGGCGTTGCTCGGACCAGTCCAGGCAGAACTTCAGCAGCGGGCGCTTCCGCCGGGTCGCGTCGACCCCGGCCAGATCCAGCCCGAGCGACGCGAAGACCGCGTCCGCGGCCGGGCCGAGCGCGTACGGGTGTGTCGCCGTCGGCGCCGACAACCGGTCGCCGGGCCGCCGTCCGGTGCCCGCCACGCCGTCGGTGGTGATCAGCGCACCGCGGCCGACGAGCGCGGCGGTGACCTCGACGCCCAGCCGGCCGGCCAGGTGGTCGTAGCAGGTCCGGGCGAACCGCAGCGCCTGCGCCCGCGTTCCCTCCTTCAGCGACGTGATCGGCCGGGCGGGGGAGAACCGGGCGAGCGTTTCGAGGATTTCCACCCCTTCGGGGCGCAGCCGGTGGAACCGGTGCCGCCCGGACCGTTCCGCCTCGACCAGCCCCGACTCGCGCAGCTTCGCCAGATGGGCGCTGACACCCTGCGCGGTCAGCCCGGCCTCGGCGGCCAGCACGGACGCGGCGAGGGCCCGCCCGTCGGCGAGGGCGGTGAGCACCCGCACCCGGGCCGGGTCCGCGAACAGCGCCGCGGTGCGGGCGATGTCGGCATCCCCTCCGCTCATGCCCCCAGGATGCCGCACGAACACTTCCACCGGGAGCGAAGCGTGCGACACTTCCGTCCCGGTGGAAGTGATTCCGCGGTTTGCTGAACCCATGCGCGACCACCGTGCCACCGTGCTGCTCACCCAGTGCGCCGGGATGTTCCTGGTCCAGCTGGACGTGACCGTGGTCAACGTCGCGCTGCCGACGATCGGCGCCCGGCTGCACGCGGATCTCCCGGTGCTGCAATGGATCGTCGACGGGTACACGGTCGTGCTCGCGGCGCTGCTGTTGTCCGGCGGCGCGCTCGGCGACGTGCTCGGCCACCGCCGCGTCGTCCTCGCCGGGCTCGCGGTCTTCGGCGCCGCCTCCGCCGGGTGCGCGCTCGCCCCGGCGGGCTCCACCCTGATCGCGTTCCGCGTGGCGCAGGGCGCCGGCGCCGCGCTGCTGCTGCCCGGCACCCTCGCCGTCATCACCCGCACCTACCCCGGGCGCCGGGAGCAGGCCCGCGCGCTCGGCATCTGGGCCGGTGTGTCCGCACTGGCCCTGTCCGCCGGGCCGCTGCTGGGCGGTGTCCTCGTCAGCGTGGCCGGCTGGCGCTCGTTGTTCTGGATCAACGTGCCGCTGACCGCGCTCGCGATGGCCGGGACCCTCCTGGTGCCCAGGGATCCGCCGGCGAGCGGGCGGGTCGACGTCAAGGGCACCGTCGCCGGCGCGGCCGCCCTCGCCCTGCTGGTCTTCGCGGTGATCGAGTCCAGCGTGGTGGCCGGGCTGGCCGGGGTGGCCGCCGCGGTCGTGTTCGTGGCCGTCGAGCGGAGCAGCCCCGCGCCGATGCTGCCGCTCACCCTGCTGCGGTCACGCACCTTCGCCGCGGCCAACCTCGTCGCCGGCGCGATGAACTTCGCCGGTCTCGGCACGATCCTGGTCGTCACGCTGTACCTGCAGGGTGTGCGGCACGTGCCGCCGCTGACGGCCGCGCTGGCGATGCTGCCCGGGTTCCTGCCGCTGTCCCTGCTGGCCCCGGTCACCGGCCGGCTCACCGCGCGGTTCGGGCCGCGCCCGGTGATGATCTCCGGGTTGCTCACCGGTGCGGCCGGCCTGTGCCTGCTGCTGCGGGTCACCGAGGACAGCACCGTGGCCGGCTCGTTGCTGCCCGCGTTCGCGCTCGTCGGGGCGGGACTGGGCCTGCTCACCGCGGCCGTCGTCGCGGCGGCGGTCGGTGGCGTGCCCCCGGACAAGGCGGGCGTGGCCAGCGGGGTCAACAACACCGCGCGGCAGGCGTTCGGTGCGCTCGGGATCGCGGCGTTCGGTGCCATCGTGGGCAGCCCGGCACAGCCGGCCGCGTTCGTCCACGGGCTGCACGTCGCCGCGCTCGTGGGCGCCGCGTTGTGGCTGGCCGCGGCCGCGCTGACGGCCGTCGCCGTGGCCGACCCTGGCCGGAACCGGGTTGCGGGAGACCGCTAACCTGGAAGGACACGGCGTCGATCCGGCCATCACCGGGGAGCCTCCGGAAGAACGGGACCACGCGGTCCTCAGTAGAACCGGACGGGTACGGCCCGTCACAGCCGTCAACGAAGTGGCCCGCCCCTCCCGGGCGGGCAAGCGGGGTGGTACCGCGGAAGCGCGCTCAGCCGGCGCCTTTTCGTCCCCGTGCTGGGTCCGGACCGGATCCGTCACGAGAGCGACGAAGACGCGAGGAGCGCAAGCGATGTACCCGAAGGTTCAGCTCGGCGACGCACCGGCCGGCCAGGTCCCGTCCCAGCCGTCCTTCCCGGCGCTGGAGACCAGCGTGCTGGCCTACTGGGAGTCCGACCGGACCTTCCAGGCCACCATCGACGCGCGCGAACCGGGGACGAACGGCAGCAACGAGTACGTGTTCTACGACGGCCCGCCGTTCGCCAACGGCCTGCCGCACTACGGTCACCTGCTCACCGGGTACGTCAAGGACATCGTGCCGCGGTACCAGACGATGCGCGGCCGCCGCGTCGAGCGCCGGTTCGGCTGGGACACCCACGGCCTGCCGGCCGAGCTGGAGGCCGAGCGTCAGCTCGGGATCACCGACAAGTCGCAGATCGACGAGATGGGTATCGCGGCCTTCAACGAGGCGTGCCGCGAGTCCGTGCTCCGGTACACCGGCGAGTGGCGCGAGTACGTCACGCGCCAGGCGCGCTGGGTCGACTTCGACCACGACTACAAGACGCTCGACATCACCTTCATGGAATCGGTGATCTGGGCGTTCAAGCAGCTGTGGGACAAGGGCCTGGTCTACGAGGGCTACCGCGTGCTGCCCTACTGCTGGCGCGACCAGACCCCGCTGTCCAACCACGAGCTGCGGATGGACGAGGACGTCTACGCCAGCCGCCAGGACCCGGCGGTGACCGTCGGGTTCCGGGTCGAGGGCAACGGCAGCGATCTCGACGGCGCCCATCTGCTGATCTGGACCACTACCCCGTGGACCCTGCCGTCCAACCAGGCGGTCGCGGTGCACCCCGAGGTCGAGTACGTGGTGGTGGAACACGACGGCCGCCGGTTCCTGCTCGCCGAGGCGCGCCTGGCGGCCTACGCCAAGGAACTGGGCGAGGAGCCGGCGGTGGTGGCCCGCTACCGGGGTGCGGAGCTGGCCGGGCTGCGTTACGCGCCGCCGTTCCCGTACTTCGTGGGCGCCGAGAACTCCCACCAGGTGCTGCTCGCCGACTTCGTCACCACCGACGGCGGCACCGGCCTGGTGCACATGTCCCCCGCCTACGGTGAGGACGACAAGGCCGCCTGTGACGCGGTCGGCATCACCCCGGTCACGCCGGTCGACCCGCGCGGACGCTTCGACGCGACCGTGCCGGACTACCAGGGCCAGCAGGTGTTCGAGGCCAACCCGAACATCATCCGGGACCTCAAGAACGGCACCGGGTCCGCCGGTCGGCAGGGTGCGGTCCTGCTGCGGCACGAGACCTACGAGCACTCCTACCCGCACTGCTGGCGCTGCCGCAACCCGCTGATCTACCGCGCGGTGTCGTCGTGGTTCGTCAAGGTGACGGCGTTCAAGGACCGCATGGTCGAGCTGAACCAGCAGATCACCTGGTACCCGGAGCACGTGAAGGACGGCCAGTTCGGCAAGTGGCTGGAGAACGCGCGTGACTGGTCGATCTCGCGCAACCGCTACTGGGGCACGCCCATCCCGGTGTGGATGTCGGACGACCCGGCGTACCCGCGCGTCGACGTGTACGGCTCGCTGGACGAGCTGGAGCGCGACTTCGGCGTGCGGCCCACGGACCTGCACCGCCCGCACATCGACCAGCTGACCCGGCCCAACCCGGACGACCCCACCGGGCGGTCCACGATGCGCCGGGTGCCCGAGGTGCTGGACGTGTGGTTCGACTCCGGTTCGATGCCCTACGGCCAGGTGCACTACCCGTTCGAGAACGCGGAGTGGTTCGAGCACCACTACCCGGGCGACTTCATCGTCGAGTACATCGGGCAGACCCGCGGCTGGTTCTACACGCTGCACGTGCTCGCGACGGCGTTGTTCGACCGGCCCGCGTTCCACGCCTGCATCTCGCACGGCATCGTGCTCGGCTCCGACGGGCAGAAGATGTCGAAGTCGCTGCGCAACTACCCGGACGTCAACGAGGTGTTCGCCCGGGACGGCTCGGACGCGATGCGCTGGTACCTGATGGCGAGCCCCATCCTGCGCGGCGGCAACCTGGTCGTCACCGAGAAGGGCATCCGGGACGCGGTGCGGCAGGCCGTGCTGCCGTTGTGGAACTCCTACTACTTCCTCGCCCTCTACGCCAACGCCGAGGGCGTGGAAGGCCAGTGGCGCACCGATTCCCGGCACCTGCTGGACCGCTACATCCTGGCCAAGACCGGTGAGCTGGTCACCGACGTCGGGTCCGCTTTGGACAATTGCGACATCGCCGGGGCGTGCGCGTCGGCGCGCGACTTCCTCGAGGTGCTGACGAACTGGTACGTGCGCCGCTCGCGCGAGCGTTTCTGGGCGGGCGACAAGGACGCGATCGACACGCTGCACACCGTGCTGGAGGTGGTGTCGCGGACGATGGCGCCGCTGCTGCCGCTGACCACCGAGGTGGTGTGGCGCGGGCTGACCGGCGGCCGTTCGGTGCACCTGCAGGACTGGCCGCTGGTCGACGAGCTGCCGGCCGACGCGGCGCTGGTGACCGCGATGGACCGGGTGCGCCAGGTGTGCTCCGCGGCGCTGTCGCTGCGCAAGGCGAACAAGCTGCGCGTGCGGCTGCCGCTGGCGAAGATGCTGATCGCGGCCGGGGACGCGGACCGGCTGGCCGGCTTCACCGACATCATCGCCGACGAGGTCAACGTCAAGTCGGTCGAGCTGAGCACCGACGTCGCCGAGCACGGCCGGTTCGAGGTCGCCGTCAACGCCCGCGCCGCGGGCCCGCGGCTGGGCAAGGACGTGCAGCGGGTGATCAAGGCCGTCAAGGCGGGCGACTGGACGACCTCGCCGGGCGGGGCCGTGGTGGCGGCCGGGATCGAGCTGGCCGAGGGCGAGTACGAGCGTCGCCTGGTGGCCAAGGACGGGGGCGCCACGGCGGAACTGCCCGGCGGTTCCGGTCTGGTCCAGCTGGACACCGCGGTGACCCCGGAGCTGGCCGCCGAGGGCGTGGCCCGCGACGTGGTGCGTGTCGTGCAGCAGGCCCGCCGCGAGGCCGGGCTCGACGTGGCCGACCGCATCGTACTGACCGTGGACGCATCGGAGGAGGTGGTCGCGGCGGCGACCCTGCACCAGGAGTTCGTCGCGCGCGAGACGCTGGCGAACACGGTGGCGTTCGGGCACGCGGACGGCGGTTTCGCGGGCTCGGTCGGCGACGGGGACAAGATCACCGTGGCGGTAACGAAGGCCCCCTGACCTCCGACTGGAGGGTAAACACCAACAGGGGGTTACGCCGGTGACCTGGCGCAGGTGGGTGCTCGCGGGTGGTGCGGCCGCGGTCGTCGCGATCGTCGTGGCGGCCGTGGTCGTCGTGTGGGGTGGCTCGTCGCCCGAGCGGCCGGCCGCGGACGGGTCCGCGGCCGACGACCCGGGCGCGGTCGCCACCCGGTTCCTGGCCGCGTTCGGGCAGGGGAACGCGAACGCGGCGGCGGCGCTGACCGACGACCCGCGGGCGGCGGCGTTGACCCTGGGCGACGCCCGCCGCGGCCTGGCCCCGGAGTCGGTGTCGGCGCGGCTGCGCCAGCTCACCCCCGGTGCCGCGCGCGCCACCGCGTCGTTCCAGGTCGCCTGGACCATCGCGGCCGGGCGGGTGTGGTCCTACGACAACACCCTCGACCTCGTCTCCGTGGACGGGCACTGGCTGGTGCACTGGAGCCCGGCCGTGGTGCACCCGAAGCTGCGGGCCGGCCGGGTGCTCGCGGTGCGCACCCCGGCCGGGCGCACCGCGGTGGCCGACCGCAACGGCCGGCCGGTGCTGACCTGGCAGGCCGGTGGGCCGCAGCCGGTGGCACCGCAGGTCGCCGGACTGCTGACGCCGGCGCTGCAGCGCACCGCCACCGAGCGGTTGCCGGGCGGCTGGTCGGTGGTCAGCACCGACCCCGACGGCGCGGCGCCGGAGACCCTGTTCGGCCAGGGTGAGGTCGAGGCGCCGCCGCTGACCACGACGCTGAGCCTGCCCACCCAGGCCGCGGCCCAGCGGGCGGTCGACTCGGCCGGCGCACCCGCGATGCTGGTGGCGATCCAGCCCTCCACCGGGGACCTGCTCGCGGTGGCGCAGAACGCGGCGGCCGGGACCGGCCCGAACGCGCTGAACGGCCTGTACGCGCCGGGGTCGACCTTCAAGATCGTGACGGCGGCCGCGCTGCTGGAGTCCGGCACGGCGACCGCGGACACCGTGGCCGGCTGCCCGGCGACCGCGCGCATCGGCCAGCGCACGATTCCCAACGACGACCAGTTCGCCTACCCGCCGCTGCCGTTGCACTCGGCGTTCGCGCACTCGTGCAACACGACGTTCGCGCAGCTGGCGTCCGCGTTGCCGGCGGACGCGCTGGCCGCCGCGGCGAGCCGGTTCGGCCTCAACGCCGACTTCGCGGTTCCCGGGATCACCACCGAGACCGGCAAGGTGGTCGCGAGCACGAACGGCGCCGAGCAGGTCGAGTCGGCCATCGGGCAGGGCACCGTGCAGGCCAGCCCGTTCGGCCTGGCGCTGATGGCGGCGACCGTCGCGCGGGGCGGTGCGGTGACACCGCGGCTGTGGCAGGAGCTGGCGACCCAGGTGAACACCGGTTACCAGCCGCCGGCGGCGCCGGTGATCGCCGCGCTGCGCACGATGATGCGCGAGGTGGTCACCGGCGGCACCGCGACCGGCCTGCGGGGCGCCGGTGCCGTGTACGGCAAGACGGGGACGGCCCAGTTCGGCGACGGCAGCCGGGCCAACGGGTGGTTCGCCGGCTACCGGGACGACGTGGCGTTCGCGGTGCTGCTGGTGGGTGCGGACTCGTCGAAGCCGGCGGTGGACGTCTCGTCGGTGTTCCTGGGCGGCCTGGGCTGACGTGTCGGCGGCCGCCGACGGGTGCGGCCGTTACCGTGGGCGGGTGGAGACGATCGCGCTGGCCGAGGTGGCCGCGGTGCTCGCCGATCCGAGCCGGGCGGCGATGTGCCTGGCGCTGCTCGACGGGCGTGCGTGGACGGTCGGTGAGCTGGCCCGTTCGGCCGGGGTGGCCCCGTCCACGGCGAGTGAGCACGTCGCGCGCCTGGTGACGGCCGGGTTCGTCGTGGGCGTGCGGCAGGGGCGGCACCGGTACGTGCGGATCGGCGACCCGCGGGTGGCCGACCTGATCGAGCACCTGGCGCAGCACGCGCAGCACCGGGCGCCCACGGGCCTGCGGGACGGACTGCGCGTGCGCCGGCTGGCGTTCGCCCGCACCTGCTACGACCACCTCGCCGGCACCGTCGGGGTCGCCCTGCACGACGGGATGCTGCGGACCGGGCTGATCTCGGCCGGATCGGGTCTGGCGCTGACGCCGCACGGCCGGGCCGTGCTGGACCAGCTGGGCGTCGGGGTACCAGCCGGGGGCCGCCGCCCGCTGCTCCGCGGATGCCTGGACTGGACGCAGCGGCGCGACCACCTGGGCGGGGCGCTGGCGGCGGCGTTGTTCGCGCACGGTGTCGGGGCGGGCTGGTTCGAGCGGCGGCCGGACCGGGCGGTGCACGTGACCGCCGCGGCCGCGGAGCCGCTGGCGCGGCTGGGCGTGCGGCTGCCGGGCGCCGCGTGATGCGGAACCGGTCCGCCGCTCCGCGCCGCACCTCCGTCCTGCCCGGCTCGTCCCGATGAGGTTCGCCATCCGGGTGAAGCCGGGATCCCGGCGGGATCGCGTGGGCGGCACCTGGGAGGGTTCGCGCGGCCGGGCACTCGTCGTCGCCGTGCGCGCACCCGCCGTCGAGGGCAGGGCGAACGAGGCGGTGCGCAAGGTGCTCGCCGCGGCACTCGGCGTGCGCGCCCGCGATCTCGTTGTCGTGCAAGGGGAACGCGGCCGGGACAAGCTGATCGAGCTCACTTCCGACCCGCCCGGCGCGGCCGAGCGTCTCGCTTCCCTATTCTGAATGCCTGACGAAACCGGGCAGGGGAGGTGCGGGTGGGCGAGCTGCCGGTCGTGCTGGGGCTGGGCGCCGCCGTCCTGCTCGCCGCGGTGCTCGCGGTCCGCCTCTCCACCCGGCTGGGCCTGCCGTCGCTGTTGCTGTACCTCGCGATCGGCGTACTGCTCGGCGAATCCGGGTTCGGCATCCGCTTCGCCGACCCGTTCCTGACCCAGGCTCTGGGCCTGGCCGCCCTGGTCATGATCCTCGCCGAGGGCGGCCTCACCACCCGGTGGACGGCGGTGCGGCCCGCCCTCGCCCAGGGCGTCGCACTGTCCACAGTGGCGGTCGGGCTGAGCATCGCCATCACCGGTCCGGCCCTGCACTGGCTGCTCGGACTGGACTGGCGGACGGCGTTGCTGTGGGGTGCGGTCCTCTCCTCCACCGACTCGGCGGCGGTGTTCTCCGTGCTGCGCGGTGTCGGCGTGCCCAGACGCCTCGCCGGCGCACTGGAACTGGAGTCCGGCATCAACGACGCGCCCGCGTACATGGCGGTGGTCGTGCTGGCCGAGGGCACCCGCTTCGACTGGTCGCTGCCGCTGCTGGTGGTGTACGAGCTCGCCGCGGGTGTCGTGCTCGGGCTGCTGCTCGGGTTCGCCGGGGGATGGGCGCTGCGCCGGGCCGCGCTGCCGGCCACCGGCCTGTATCCACTTGCGACGGTCGCGGTGTGCGTGGTGGCCTACTCGTCCGGTCAGCTGCTGCACGCCTCCGGTCTGCTCGCCACCTACGTCACCGCGGTCGTGCTGGGCAACTCGCGGCTGCCGCATCGCTCGGACACCCTGTCCTTCGCCGAGGGGCTCGGCTGGCTCGCCCAGATCGGGTTGTTCGTGCTGCTGGGCCTGTTCGCCTCACCGGAACGGCTGCTGGAGTCGATCGTGCCCGGCCTGATCGCCGCCGGCGTCGTCCTGGTGGTCGCCCGCCCGGTGTCGGTGCTCATCGCGCAGCTGCCGTTCCAGGTGCCGTTGCGCGAACAGGTCTTCGTGGCCTGGGCCGGGCTGCGCGGGGCCGTGCCGATCGTGCTGGCGATGATCCCGCTCGCCCGGCAGGTGCCCGGCGCGCAACGGCTCGTCGACGCGGTGTTCGTGCTGGTCATCGTGCTCACCCTGGTGCAGGGCCTCTCGCTCGGCCCGCTCGCGCGGCTGCTCCGGCTGTCCGCCGCGGCCGAGCCGAAGGAGATCGAGGTCGACGCGGCGCCGCTGGACGAGCTGCAGGCCGAACTGCTCCAGGTCAAGATCGCGCCCGGCTCCCGGCTGCACGGGGTGTACCTGTCGGAGCTGCGGCTGCCGGCCGGGGCCTCGCTGAGCCTGATCGTCCGCGACGGCCGCAGCTTCCCGCCCGGGCGCACCGACCGGCTGCAGCGCGGCGACCAGATCCTGATCGTGAGCACCGAATCCGCGCGGGAGGCGGCCGAGCGCCGGATCCGCGCGGTGGACCGGGCCGGGCCGCTGGCCCGCTGGATGGGCGAGTCCGGGAAGTGAGACCCGCTGGCGCGGTGCGGACCGGATCCGCTACGGTGTCGCGGTAGGTCATGAGTGCCAGCGCCAAGCCCCGGCTCGCTGGCCGGCAACCCTCCTTCCGCGGTGGGGTGCCCCGGGTGAGGACCTGGCTCGTCGCGCAGTGCGGCGGGCAAGCGCGGACCCCCTGCGGGTCCCCGGACCCGAGGAGCCTCGATGACTCTCGCTCTCGATCGCGTCACCACCCCGGCCGTCACCGCTGCCGCCGCCGTCCCCCTGGTCACCGGTGGTCAGCTCGGCTACGCCAACCTCGACCACGCCGCCAGCGCTCCCTGCCTGGAGCCGGTGCGGCGCGCGGTGGACGAGTTCCTGCCCCACTACGCCAGCGTGCACCGCGGCGCCGGGTTCGCCTCGCAGGTGTCCACAAAGGTCTACGAGCGCACCCGCGAGGTGCTGCGCCGGTTCACCGGTGCCCGCACCGGCGACGCGGTCGTGTTCACCCGCAACACCACCGATGCGCTGAACCTGCTGGCCCGCAGCCTGCCGCGGCACACGTCGGTGGTGGTGTTCGACACCGAGCACCACGCGGCGCTGCTGCCGTGGCGCGGGCCCCACGTGCGGCGGATCGCGCTGCCGAACACCCGGCTCGCCGCCGTGTCCGCAGTGGACAGTGCACTCGCGGCGTGCCCGGAGGGGCCGCGGCTGGTGGTCGTGACCGGCGCGTCGAACGTGACCGGCGAACTGCTGCCGGTGGCCGAGATCGCGGCGGTGGCCCGCCGCCACGGCGCGCGCATCGCGCTGGACGGCGCCCAGCTCGCCCCGCACCGGCCGATCTCGCTGCGGGAACTCGACGTGGACTACGTCGCGCTCTCCGGTCACAAGCTGTACGCGCCCTACGGTGCCGGTGCGCTCGTCGGCCGCGCGGACTGGCTGCGCGCCGCGGATCCGTACCTGGCCGGCGGTGGGGCGACGAAAGCGGTGCGCCGCGACGGCGACCGCCTCGGCGTCGCCTGGCAGACCGGTACCGAGCGGCACGAGGCCGGCTCGCCCAACACCGTCGGGGTGTACGCGCTGGGCGTGGCGTGCGAGCAGCTGGCGGCCTCCTGGGACGCGGTGACCGCGCACGAGCAGCAGCTGCTGGAGCGGCTCACCCGCGGCCTCGCGGCCGTGCCCGGGCTGGCGGAGCTGCGCCTGTTCGACGGCGCCGCCGAGCGGGTCGGCACCGTCGCTTTCGTGCTCGACGGGTTCGACCCCGGCTGGGTGGCGGCGGTCCTGTCGGCCGAGTACGGCATCGGTGTGCGCGACGGCGCGTTCTGCGCCCACGTCGCGACCCGGCGGCTGGTGGCACGCACCGGGGGCGCGGGACAGCAGGCACTGCGGGTGAGCCTCGGCCTGGGCACCACCGCCGAGCACGTGGACCGGCTGCTGACCGCGCTGCGGCAGATCGTCGCCCGCGGTGCCCGCTGGACCTACGCGGTGACCGACGGCCGGTGGGCGCCCAGCCCCGACCCGCGGCCGCTGCCGGATTTCCTGGCCTGAACCGGAGCGGTCCCGCCTGACGTGGACAATGACGGGGTGAGCAGTGACCCCCAGCCCTCCCCGGACACCGTGCCGGACGAGCAGCAGGTGACCCCGCGGCCCAAGCGGCGTGCCCTGCTGCTGGCCGTGATCGCGGTCGCCGTGTTCGCCCTGGACGTCGTCACCAAGTCGATCGTCGTGGCCACCCTGGCGGGGCACGAACCGGTGCGGATCCTCGGCGGGCTCGTCTACCTGCAGCTGATCCGCAACCCGTTCGCCGCGTTCGGCCTCGGCGTCACCGGGATGACCTGGGTGTTCGCGGTCGTCGCGTTCGGGGTGGTCGTGGCGTTGATCTGGTTCGCCAAGCGGTTGCGGTCGGTCGGCTGGGCGATCGGTCTCGGGCTCGTCCTGGCCGGCGCGGTCGGGAACCTGGCGGACCGGATCTTCCGGGCACCGGGGGTGCTGCGCGGGCACGTGGTCGACTTCGTGTCGCTGTTCGCGCCCAACGGCGACGTGTGGCCGGTCTTCAACGTGGCCGACTCCGCGATCTGCGTCGGCGGCGCGCTGATCGTGCTGCTGTCGCTGCTGGGCCGCGAGTACGACGGCACCGTGAAGGGCAGGGCGAAGCGGTGAGCGCACGGATGCTGCCCGTCCCGGACGGGCTCGACGGCATGCGCGTGGACGCCGGGCTGGCGAAGCTGCTCGGGTTGTCCCGCACCGTGGTCGCCGACCTCGCCGAGTCCGGTGACGTCCTGCTCGACGGCCGTCCGGCCGGCAAGTCCGACCGCCTTTCCGCCGGTGTGCTGCTCGAGGTGACCCTGCCCGAGCCGGACAACCCGGTCGAGCTGGTCGCCGAACCGGTCGACGGCCTGCGCATCCTGCACGACGACGACGACATCGTGGTGGTGTCGAAACCGGTCGGGGTCGCGGTGCACCCCAGCCCGGGCTGGACCGGGCCCACCGTCGTCGGCGGGCTCGCGGCGGCCGGACTGCGGATCTCGACCTCGGGTGCCGCCGAGCGGCAGGGTGTCGTGCACCGGCTCGACGCGGGCACCACGGGGGTGATGGTGGTGGCGAAGAGCGAGCACGCCTACACCGTGCTGAAGCGGGCGTTCAAGGAGCGCACCGTCGACAAGGGCTACCACGCCGTCGTACAGGGCCACCCCGACCCGACCCGCGGCACCATCGACGCGCCGATCGACCGGCACCCGCGGCACGACTACAAGTTCGCCGTCGTCGCGGGCGGCCGCCCGTCGGTCACGCACTACGAGGTGATCGAAGCGTTCCGTGCGGCGTCCCTGCTGGACGTCAAGCTGGAGACCGGCCGCACCCACCAGATCCGCGTGCACTTCTCCGCGCTTCGCCACCCGTGCGCCGGGGACCTGACCTACGGGGCGGATCCGGTGCTCGCCCGCAAACTCGGCCTGACCCGGCAGTGGCTGCACGCACGCACGCTGGGATTCGCGCACCCCGCGGACGGACGCTGGGTGCGGTTCGAAGCCCCGTACCCGGCGGACCTGACCCACGCGCTGGACGTGTTGCGCGCGGAGAGCTAGTCCTCTAGCGACCAGGTCAGGGAGCGTGCGTCGGGCTCCGGGCGGGGGCTCCAGCGCACCGCCACCACCCGGGTGGACTCCGGCACCACGTACACGGTGTGCCCGCCCGCGGTCTCGCCCGGCTGGACGCCGATCCGGTGCGGCGGCCGGGAGGTCAGCGACACCGGCGCCTTGGCGATCGCCGCGCCGGTGGCGGTCAGCAGCTCCAGGTAGTTGTCCGGCAGGGACCGGAACGGGACCGGGCCGGTGTTGGTGACCTCGGTGTGCACCACGACGGCCCGCTCACCCGGCTGGAGCCGGTAGCCGGCCGCGCCGAACAGGTAGTCCGCCGGGTCCTGCACCTCGAACAGCTGGACGGTGAGCTGCTCACCGTCGAGTCCCTGCCCGGCCAGCCTGTCGCCGACCCGGCCGGAGCGCGGCCCCGGCGCCGGAGCGGGTGGCGCGTCGCCGCGGGCCCACGACGCCGTCTGCGGCGGGCCCCACGTGCTGATCACCGGGTCCAGCGGCGGCGGAGCGGGCCGCTGGTCCGCGCCGGGTGCCGGGTACGGCCCGGACGGCACCCCGTGCGGACCCGGCACGCCGGCAGGCGGCCCGCCGAAACCGGTGGGCCCACCCGGCGGGTGGGCCTGGGGCGGCGCGGGAGGAGCCGGTGCCGGGTAGCCGGCGGCGGGGACGGCGCCGGAGGGCACCGGGTACGGCCCGGGCGGCATCCCCGGAACGGGATGGCGTGGCGGCGGGAACGCCCCGGCGAGTGCGGCCCGCAGGCCCTGCGGGTCGCTCTCCACCCCGACCAGCAGGGGCAGCCCGCTGCCGGACAGCGCCACCAGCCGGTAGGCGGCCTCCCGCGGGTCCATCCCGATCCGGGCGGCGAGTTCGTGCACGGCCACCTTGCCCAGCTCGGCCAGCGCGGCGAGCAGGCGGGCATCGGCGGGATCGGTCACGGCCACGGCAGCAGACGCTACCTGCTGACCGTCGCGGCGCGTGCTCACCCCGTCGCGGGGCACCGTGGTTCCAGCGGTTCTAGGCTGGCGGAACCCGCACCCGACGACACAGGGATGGATGGATGACCGAGGTCGTGAAGCTCGCCGACGAGTTCGTGGAAGCCCTGTTCGACGCCGAACCGCTGTGGCCGGCGGCACTCGGGCTGGAGTCCGCCCGGGACGGGATCGGCGACCTCGGCGAGGAGGCCGAGGCCGCCCACCGCGACCGGCTCGCGGACTTCGTGCGGCGCGCCGGGGCGATCGACCCGGCCGGGCTGAGCGCCGAGGACCGGGTGACCCGGGACGTGCTGCTGACGCAGGCGCGCGGTCACCTGGACCGGCTGGACACGCGCGCGGTCGAGTTCACCATCAGCGACATCTTCGTCGCCCCCGCGGTCGGCCTGCTGACGATCCTGCCGATGATCGGCGTGCCCGACGACGAGCACGGCCGCCGGCACCTCGCCCGGCTGGCGGACGTCCCGCGTTACCTGGACCAGGCTGCCGGCCGCCACCGCGCCGGCGTGGCCGCCGGACGGGTGCCGGTCGAGCACCTGGTCCGCGCCGCGATCGCGCACCTGGACCGCTACCTGGCCGAGCCCGGCTCCGACCCGCTGCTGCGCCAGCCCGCGCCGAGCGAGGACTTCGCCCGCGAGCGGGAGCGCCTGCTCGCCGAGGTGGTGCGGCCCGCGTTCGCCGCCTACCGGGACGCGCTCACCGGCATCGCGCCGCACGGGCGCCCGCCGGAGAAGCCCGGCGTGTGCTGGCTGCCCGACGGTGAGGCGATCTACGCCGCCCTCGCCCGCGCGCACACCACGACCGGCCGCACACCGGACGAGCTGCACGAAACCGGTCTGCGCCTCATCGCCGACCTGGCGGGCGAGTACCGCGAGATCGGCTCGCGCGTGTTCGGCACCACCGATCTGGCGGAGATCTTCCACCGGTTGCGGACCGATCCGCAGCTGCGGTGGGGCAGCGCCGGGGAACTGCTCGACACCGCCCGGGCGGCGATCACCCGGGCCGAGGAGGCCGCACCGCGCTGGTTCGGCCGCATCCCGCCGCACCCGTGGGTGGTGGAGCCGGTGCCGCCGGCCGAGGCGCCCGGCGGGCCGCCCGCGTTCTACCTGCAACCGGCCGTCGACGGGTCCCGGCCCGGGATCTACTTCGCCAACACCCACGAGGTCACCGAGCGGTTCCGGCACGCCGCCGAGGTGGTGGCCTTCCACGAAGCCATCCCCGGTCACCACTTCCAGCTCTCCACCGCGCTGACGCTGACGGATCTGCCGCTGCTGCGCCGGATCGGCGACTTCACCGCGTTCGCCGAGGGCTGGGGCCTCTACGCCGAGCGGCTGGCCGCCGAGATGGGCCTGTACTCCGGCGACGTCGCGCTGCTCGGCATGCTCACCATGGACTCGATGCGGGCCGGCCGCCTCGTGGTGGACACCGGGCTGCACGCGCTGGGGTGGTCGCGGCAGCAGGCGGTGGACTACCTGCGGGAGAACACCCCGATGGCCCAGGTGGAGATCGAGTCCGAAGTGGACCGCTACATCGCCTATCCGGGGCAGGCGCTGTCGTACATGGTGGGGCGCCTGGAGATCCAGCGCGTGCGGGCGAAGGCCGAGCGGGCGCTGGGGGAGCGGTTCGACATCCGCGCCTTCCACGACCTGGTCCTCGGTGGCGGCGCGCTGCCGCTGCCGGTGCTGGAGGGCGTGGTGGACGACTGGATCGCGCGATCATGAGCGCGGTGGACGCACTCGGCGAGGAGCTCACCGGCCTGTTGCTGGCGGCCGATCCGCTGCGGGCGTCCGTGCTCGGCCTGCCGGGGGACCACGACCGGCTGCCGGATCTGACCGCGCGGGCGCAGGCGCGGCACCGCGCCGCCTGTCTCGATCTCGCCGCACGTGCCGGGGCGGCCTCCCCGGCCGGGCCCGGGGAGGCGGTGACCCGCGACGTCGTCGTTCAGCAGGCCCGGGCGGCCGTCGACGTCCTCGACGCGCGGCTGCCCGAGTTCGCCGTCAGCGACGCGTTCACCGCGCCGGTCCAGCTGATGCTGATGACGCTGCCGATGATCGAGCTGACCGGCGCTCGCCGGGCCCGGGGTTTCCTCGCCCGGCTCGCCGCCGTGCCGGCCCTGGTGGACCAGGTGATCGAGCGGCAGTCCGGCGACCTCACGCCGCCGGGTTTCCTGGTGGACGCGACGATCGGCTACTTCGACCGGTTGCTGGCCGCACCCGGGGTCGCGCCGTTGCGCCTGGATGTCGGATCCGGCGCGCTCGCCGCCGAGCGGGACGCGTTGCTGGCAGGGAAGGTACGGCCCGCTCTGGTCCGCTACCGCGAGTTCCTCGCCGGTGAGCTGCGGGCGCGTGCCCGGCCCGCGGACGAGCCGGGCCTGTGCTGGCAGCCCGGCGGGCTACCCCGGTACGCGGGGCTGATCCGGGCGCACACCACCACCGAGCGCACCGCGCAGGAACTGCACGACATCGGGCTCGCCCTGATCGCCGACCTGACCGGGGAGTTCCGGGCGGTCGGCCGCCGGGTGTTCGGCACCACGGACCGGGCGGAGATCTTCCGGCGGTTGCGCACCGATCCCGCGTTGCGCTGGGGCAGCGGCGAGGAACTGCTGACCGCCGCGCGTGCGGCGATCGCCAGGGCGGAGGCCGCGGCACCCCGGTGGTTCCGGACGATCCCGTCGGCGCGGTGCGAGGTGCGGCCGGTGCCGGAGACCGACGCCGGCGCGGGCACGATCGCCTACTACATCGAACCGGCGCTGGACGGCTCCCGGCCGGGCGTCTACTACGCCAACACCTTCCAGGCAACGGAACGGCTGCGGCACGTCGGCGAGGCGGTCGCCTACCACGAGGTGATCCCCGGCCACCACCTCCAGATCTCCCTCGCGCAGGGGCTGGACCTGCCGCTGCTGCGCCGGATCGCCGAGGTCAACGCCTACACCGAGGGCTGGGGCCTCTACGCCGAGCGGCTGGCCGACGAAATGGGCCTGTACTCCGGCGACGTGGCGCGGCTGGGCATGCTGACGCAGGACGCGATGCGCGCCGGGCGCCTGGTGGTGGACACCGGGCTGCACGCGCTGGGCTGGTCCCGGCAGCGGGCGGTGGACTACCTGCGGGAGCACACGCCGATGGCCGCGGTGGAGATCGACGAGGAGGTCGACCGGTACCTCGGCTGCCCGGGGCAGGCGTTGTCGTACGCGGTCGGGCGGCTGGAGATCCAGCGGATCCGGGCCGGCGCCGAGCGCGCGCTGGGGGAGCGGTTCGACGTCCGAGACTTCCACGACGTGGTGCTGGGTCACGGGATTCTCCCGCTGCCCGTTCTGGACCGGGTGGTTTCGGACTGGATTACCAGCCGGTAGTGTGGCGCTCGAGGTAAGCGCACGCTTAGAAGCAAAGGTGGCATCGATGCGGATCGGCACCCAGATCTCCTACTCCGGCGGGTTCGCCGAGAGCGTCCGGGACGTGGTCGAGCTGGAGAAGGCCGGGCTCGACGTCGTCACCGTCCCCGAGGCCTACTCGTTCGACGCGGTCAGCCAGCTCGGCTACCTCGCGGCGAAGACCGAGCACGTCCAGCTGGCCTCGGGCATCCTGCAGATCTACACGCGGACGCCGACGCTGACCGCCATGACGGCGGCGGGCCTGGACTTCGTGTCCGGCGGCCGGTTCATCCTCGGCATCGGGGCGTCCGGGCCGCAGGTCGTCGAGGGCTTCCACGGGGTGCGCTACGACGCGCCGCTGGGCCGTACGCGCGAGATCGTGGAGATCTGCCGCCAGGTGTGGCGGCGGGAGCGCGTCGTGCACGACGGCAAGCACTACCGGATCCCGCTGCCGGCGGACCAGGGCACCGGTCTGGGCAAGCCGCTGAAGATCATCAACCACCCCGTGCGGGAGCGGATCCCGGTCCAGATCGCCGCGATCGGCCCGAAGAACGTGGCGCTGACCGCGGAGATCGCGGAGGGCTGGCAGCCGATCTTCTTCCACCCGGAGCGGGCCGAGGAGGTGTGGGGCGAGGCGCTGGCCGCGGGCAAGGCCAAGCGCGATCCGTCCCTGGGCGAGCTCGACGTCGCCGTCGGAGTCCCGGTGGCGATCGGCGAGGACGTCGATTCCCTGCTCGACTGGGTCCGCCCGCTGGTGGCGCTCTACGTCGGCGGCATGGGTGCCCGCGGCAAGAACTTCTACAACGAGCTGGCCTGCCGCTACGGCTACGAGGCGGAGGCCAAGCTGATCCAGGACCTCTACCTCGACGGCAAGAAGGAGGAGGCCGCCGCCGCCGTCCCGCTGGACCTGCTGCGGGCCATCTGCCTGGTCGGTTCGAAGGGGTACGTGCGGGAGCGGCTGGCCGCCCTGCGCGAGGCCGGGGTCACCACCCTGCAGCTCACCTTCCTCGATCCCGACCCGGCCCGCCGCGCCGGGATCGTCGCCGAGCTGCGCGAACTGCTCAGCTGACCCGGTCGAGGAACAGGAACTCGGTCACTCCGGCGGCACCGAGGATCTGGCGGACGCCGGGCGGCATGCCCGTCCGGCGCTCGTCGCGCACGACCCTGGGCCGGGTCGCCGTCATGATCCGCCTGCGCGTCTCGATCTCGCAGCCGCCCGCCGCCAGGACGTTGCGGACCCAGTCGGAGTCCGGCCCGTAGGTCAGGGCCACGACGAGACTGTCGGCCACCCGGAAGATCTTCACCGGAGTCCGGTAGGTCCGGCCCGACCGGCGGCCGCGGTGGACGATCATGGCGAACCCGGGCAGCCACATGCTCAACGGCCCGAGCACGCGGTTGGTCGCGAGGCGGTTGAACCTGGCGACCTTCTTCGACAGCACCATGCGATCAGCATGCCAAGCCGGTGCGCGGAAATCAACGCACGATGAATTCGGGTTTCGGCGAGCTCGCCGGGTGGAACGCTCCGGCATGCCTGAACTGCCGGACGTCGAAGGGTTCCGCCGGGTCCTCGCCCGGCACGCGGCCGGCAAGCGCATCACGGACGTCACGACGCTCGACGCGGGCGTCCTGCGCGGTGTGACCGCCCGCCGCCTGCGGGACACGCTCACCGGACGCCGGTTCGGCGAGCCGCGGCGGCTCGGCAAGTGGCTGATCGCGCCCCTGGCGGACCACCCGGAGACGGTCGTGCTGCACTTCGGCATGACCGGGTCACTGCGGTGGGAGACCGGGGACCGGGAACGTCACGACCGGGTGATCTTCGCGTTCGACGACGGAGAGCTGCGTTACCGCGACATGCGCAAGCTCCAGGGGCTGCGCCTGGCCGCCGACGACGCGGAACTGGACCGGCTGCTCGCGGACACCGGACCGGACGCGCTCGCGGTGGGCCAGGACCGGTTCGCCGAACTGCTCGGCCGCCGCCGTCAGCTCAAGCCGCTGCTCACCGACCAGTCCGTCCTCGGCGGCCTGGGAAACCTGCTGGTCGACGAGATCCTGTGGCGGGCGCGGCTCAACCCGCACACCCCGGCGGCCGACCTGGACCGGGCGGCGGCCGACGCGCTGTACCGGGAAATGCGCACGGTGCTGCGCGCGGCGGTGCAGGCGGAACGGGTGCCGCCACGCAAGAGCTGGCTGACCGGCCGCCGCGACGAGCCCGCCGGATCGTGCCCGCGATGCGGCGCGACGCTGGAGCACGGCCGGGCCGGCGGCCGCGGCACCGTGTGGTGCCCGCGCTGCCAACCCGGTTGACAGCGGGCCGAAACGGGGTAAGCCGGTGCCATGACCGACAAGGACGACGAGAAGAAGCAGGTCAGCCCGGAGCCGCCGCTGTCCCCGGACTTCCCCGATGTGCGGCACCCCGACCTGGACCTCGGTCCCACCGACGACGTCGAGACGCCCCCGAACTCGGAGGAGGTCGAGCCCCGGGAGGGGGTGCCCGAACCGCCCGACTGAGCGTGGGTGCGGAACCGGGCGTTCCCGGACGCGGGGAACGAGAGTTCGGCCGGCACCGTCGAGGAGAAGATCACCGAGGACACCCACGCCGGCGGGCGCCAGGTGCGGGCGTCCGCGGACAACCCGCAGTACCTGGTGCGGAGCGAGAAGTCCGGCTGGACGGCGGTGCACAAGCCGGACAAACTGCACCCGGCGGACTGACCGGCCCCGGCCGACTCCCGCGGCCGGGAAGACCCCCTGATCAGCCGGTCGTCAGCCGGACGCGGCGAGGTTGCGCCGCACCCGGCCGGGGTCGCGGTGCACCGGCGCGCGGCCGCTCGGCTGGTGCGGCGCGGGGCCGGGGTCGATCTCCGGGACCGGCCGGGTGGCCGGCTCCTCGGTGACCGACATCGGTTCGCCGTGGTGCCGGATCTCCACCGGCTTGCCCGACAGCAGCCGGTAGGTGGCGCTGTCGGAGTGGATCTCCACCGCGAACCGGCTGCCGCGGAAGGACATCCGGAACTGGATGCGGTCCAGTGCCGGTGGCAGCCGCGGCGCGAAGGTCAGTTTCCCGTCGTGGTCGCGCATCCCGCCGAACCCGGCGACCACGCCCAGCCACGCCCCGGCCAGCGACGCCATGTGCAGTCCATTGCGGACGTTGTTGTGCACGTCGTGCAGATCGGTCAGCGCCGCCTCGGCCAGGTAGTCGTAGGCGAGGTCCAGATGTCCCACCTCGGCCGCGATCACCGCCTGGGTGCCGGCGGACAGGGACGAGTCCCGCACCGTGCGGGCCTCGTAGTAGGCGAAGTCGCGGCGCTTCTGCTCAGGGGTGAACGCGTCGCCGCGCAGGTGCAGTGCCAGCACCAGATCGGCCTGCTTCACCACCTGCTTGCGGTACAGGTCGAAGTACGGGTAGTGCAGCAGCAACGGGTAGTTCTCCGGCGGGGTCGCGGCGAAATCCCAGTCCAGGTGCTCGGTGAAACCGTCCGACTGCGGGTGCACCCCGAGTTCTTCGTTGTAGGGCACGTACATCCGCTCGGCGGCCTCGCGCCAGCCGCCCAGCTCCGTTTCGTCCACCCCGAACAGCGACGCGACCTCCGGCACGCGCTCGCAGGACGCCGCCGCCTCGCGGAGGTTCCGCTGCGCCATCAGGTTCGTGTAGACGTTGTTGTCCGCCACCGCCGAGTACTCGTCCGGGCCGGTCACCCCGTCGATCCGGAACCGGCCGTGCCGGTCGAAGTGGCCCAGCGACATCCACAACCGCGCCGTTTCCAGCAGCAGCTCGGCGCCGCACTGCCGCTCGAAGTCCGCGTCACCGGTGGCCCAGTAGTAGCGGGCGACCGCGTCCGCGATGTCGGCGCTGACGTGGAACGCCGCGGTGCCCGCCGGCCAGTACGCCGAGCACTCCGCGCCGTTGATCGACCGCCACGGGAACGCGGCGCCGCGCAACCCGAGCTGGCGGGCGCGTTCCCGCGCCTGGGGCAACGTGGAATGCCGCCACCGCAAGGCGTCCCGGGCCGCCTCCGGCACGCTGTAGGTGAGCACGGGCAGCACGAACGACTCGGTGTCCCAGAACGCGTGCCCGTCGTAGCCCGGCCCGGTCAGGCCCTTGCCCGGGATCGCCCGGCTCTCCCCGCGGGCCCCGGCCTGCAGGATGTGGAACAACGCGAACCGGGTCGCCTGCTGCAGCTCGGGATCGCCGTCGATCTCGATGTCGGCGGTCTCCCAGAAGTCGTCCAGGAACGCGCGCTGCTCGGCCAGCAACCCGTCCCAGCCGGTTTGCAGCGCCCCGGCGAGCGCCGCGTCCACCTGCGCGCGCAGCGCCGGGACGGACCGTTGCGCCGACCACCCGTACCCGACGAACTTGGTCATCCGCAGCACCTTGCCCTGCGGCACGTCCACCGCGATGCTCAGCCGCGCCAGGTCCTCCTCGGCGAGGATGTCGGTGCGCAGCCCGTCCGGCGACTCGATCTGGTGGTCCATCGCCGCGGCCATCCGCAGCCCGGACCGCTTCGTCCGGTGCACCAGCACCGCGCGGTAACCGTCGGCCAGGAAGAACTCCGACTCCAGCGGCGATTGCAGTGCCGCGGCCACCCGCGGGTCCGTGGTGTCGGTCTCGATCGGCTCGTTGGCCAGCAGGTCCGATTGCAGCACCAGCTGCATCTTCCCGTCCAGCGGCTCGACCTCGTACCGGATCGCCACGACCGCACGCTGCGTGAACGACACCAGCCGCTGCGTGCGCACCCGCACCTGCCGCCCGGTCGGCGACGACCATTCCGTGGTCCGGGTCAGCGTGCCGGTGCGGAAGTCGAGGACGCGCTCGTGCTCGGTGGCGGTGCCGTACCGCATGTCGAACGGCTCGTCCTCGACCAGCAGGCGGATGATCTTGCCGTCGGTCACGTTGACGACCGTCTGCCCGGCCTCCGGATAGCCGTAACCGGCCTCGGCGTAGGGCAGCTCGTGCTCCTCGTAGTACCCGTTGAGGTAGGTGCCGGGCAGACCGCGCGGCTCACCCTCCTCCAGGGTTCCGCGCAGGCCGATGTGCCCGTTGGACAGGGCGAACGCCGACTCCGTGCGCTGCAGCTGGTCGACCGCGAGCCCGCGCCACCGCAGTTCCCACGGCGCGCACTCGTATCCACGCGTCACCAGGCTCATGCCGTGACCCCCGTGACCCCCGGGACCCCCGTGTCCCCCAGCAGTTCCGCCAGGTCGTCCACCACCACGTCGGCACCGTGGGCCCGCAGTGCCTCCGCCTGGTTCGCCCGGTTCACGCCGACCACGAACCCGAAGTGGCCCGCCCGCCCGGCCTCGACCCCGGCCAGCGCGTCCTCGAACACCGCGGCCCGCGCGGGCTCCACGCCCAGCGCCTTCGCCCCGGCCACGAAGGAGTCCGGCGCCGGTTTGCCGCGCAGCCGGTCCCGGGTGATGACCAGCCCGTCGATGCGGGCCTGCACGAACGGGGTGAAGCCCGCGGCGTCCAGCACCGCCTGCGCGTTCGCCGACGACGTGACGACGGCGATCTTGAGCCCGGCGTCCCGCGCGGCCTCCAGGTAGCGGCGTGAGCCCTCGAACGGGTTCGGCCCGCGTTCTTCGATGATCCGCAGCACCAGGTGGTTCTTGCGGTTGCCCAGCCCGTTCACCGTGTGCTCGGTCACCGGGTCGTCCGGGCCGCCCTCGGGCAGCTCGATCCCGCGCGAGGCGAGGAACGAGCGCACCCCGTCCAACCGCGGCCGGCCGTCCACGTACTCGGCGTAGTCGCTGTCGGTGAACGGGCGGAACGCGTCGCCGTCCCGTTCGCGCAGGAACTCGTCGAACGTCTGCTTCCAGGCTTCGCGGTGCAGGGCGGCGGTGCCGGTGAGGACACCGTCCAGATCGAACAGGCACGCGGTGATGTCGTCGGGCAACCCGATCATGCCCTGCACGGTACCGGGGAACGCGGACGCTCGCCGCGTTCCGGGCCGGCGGAAGCGCACCACGCGGGCCGGTGTTGCTGGCAGGATCGAGCCGTGACCGACCTGTGCTTCCTCACCGCCCGCGAGCTGCGGGCCGCGCTCGGTGCCCGGGAGGTGTCCGCCCGTGAGGTCGTGCGGGCGCACCTCGACCAGATCGAGCGCGTGAACCCGCACGTCAACGCCGTCGTCACGCTCGTCGCGGACCGGGCGCTGGCCGAGGCCGCCGCGGCCGACGACCGCGCCGCGCGTGGCGCGGAACTGCCACCCCTGCACGGCATCCCGATCGCGCACAAGGACACCCACGAGACGGCTGCGATCCGCACCACGTTCGGTTCGCCGCTGTTCGCCGACCACGTGCCGCACCGCGACGAGCTCGTCGTCGAACGCATGCGCGCGGCCGGGGTGATCAGCCTCGGCAAGACCAACGTGCCGGAGTTCGCGGCCGGCTCGCACACCTTCAACCCGGTCTTCGGCACCACCCGAAACCCCTACGACCTCGGCAGAAGCGCGGGCGGGAGCAGCGGGGGCGCGGCGGCTGCCCTGGCCACCGGGATGCATCCGCTCGCCGACGGCAGCGACCTCGGCGGGTCGCTGCGCAACCCGGCGTCGTTCTGCAACGTGGTCGGTTTCCGCCCCTCGATCGGGCGGGTGCCGTCGTGGCCGGCCCCGCTCGGCTGGACCGGGCTGGGCACGCCGGGCCCGATGGCCCGCACCGTGGCCGACGCCGCCCTGCTGTTGTCGGTGCTCGCCGGGCCGGACCCGCGCTCGCCGATCGCGCTCGCCGAACCGGGCGAGGTGTTCGCGCGCCCGCTGGACCGGGACCTGCGCGGGCTGCGGGTCGCGTGGTCGCCCGACCTCGGTGGGGCGGTGCCGGTCGAACCGGAGGTCGCGGCCGTGGTCGAGGAGTCGGCGAAGGTGTTCGACGGCCTCGGCTGCGTCGTGGAGCGCGCGTGCCCGGATTTCGCCGGCGCGGACGAGGCGTTCCGGATCCTGCGCGCCTGGCAGTTCGCGGTGAAGTTCGGACCGCTGCTGGCGGCCTCCCGCGACCGCCTCAAGGACAGCATCGTGTGGAACACCGAGGAGGGGCTGCGGCTGTCGGCGGTCGACGTGGGCCGTGCCGAGGTCCTGCGCACCGAACTGTTCCACCGGTTCCGCGAGTTCTTCACCCGCCACGACCTCCTGCTGCTGCCGGTCAGCCAGGTGCCGCCGTTCGATGCCGGGCTCGAATACCCGGCGCGGGTGGCGGGCACCGCGATGGCGACCTACCTGGACTGGATGCGGTCGGCCTACTTCGTCACGGTGAGCGGTTCGCCCGCACTGTCGGTACCGGCCGGGTTCACCCCCGGGGGACTTCCGGTAGGGCTGCAGATCGTCGGCCCGCACCGCGCGGATTTCGCCGTGCTGCAGGCCGGGCACGTGTTCGAGCAGGCCACGGGAGTGGCACGGCAACGGCCGGAGGTGGCGCGATGAGGGCGCAGCGGGCGCGCGCGTTGTGGGTGGTGCTGGAAACGGTGCACGACGTCACCTACTTCGCGCCGGAGGCGAAGGCGGCGCACGCCGCCGCGGGTCTGCGCGGGTTCTGGCGCGGGTACGTGGGGACCAGGGCGGCGCCGCTGGGCGCGGCGAGCCTGGGCACGGTGACCGCCGTGTTCTACAACTTCGCGCCGTCGTTCCTGGCCCGGTCCGTGCCCTCGGTCTGGGAGGCGGTGCCGCCGGAGCGGGCGCTGGCGGCCCGGGTCGCGGGGGCGGTGGCCGCGTTGCGGCCGCAGGTGGGGGAGGTGCCCGCCGGGGCGCTCGCAGTGCTGCGGAAAGTCACCGCGGCAGCAGGCTGGGCGGGCCGGCCGCTGGGGGCCGCGAACGCCGCGCTCCCGTGGCCGGACGAGCCCGTCGCCGCGCTGTGGCAGGCGGCGACGACGTTGCGGGAGCACCGCGGGGACGGGCACGTGGCGGTCCTGGCGGCGGAGGGGATCGACGGGCTGGAGGCGCACGCCCTGCGGGACGCCGCGGACGGCAGCCGTGCGGTGGTGGCGCCGCACCGCGGCTGGACGGACGAGGAGTGGGCCGCCGCCCGCGACCGGCTCGCGGCGCGGGGGCTCATCGCGGCGGACGGCCTGACCCCGGAGGGCGTCCGGTTGCGCGAGCACATCGAACGGCGCACCGACGAGCTGGCCGCGGCGCCGTACGCGGCCGCCACCGAGGACGAACTGGCCGCCCTGGACACCCTGCTCCGGCCGATCGCCCGCCGGCTGGTGCCCGCGCCGGTGCCGCACCCCAACCCGGTGGGCGCACCGAGCCCGTGACGCAAGGGGTCAGAAGCGCATCCAGCCCACCGCGGAGGAGACGATCAGCGCGGCGATCAGCAACGCGATCACGACCGCGATCACGATCGTCACGACCGGTATCGCCTTCGGTGGTTTCTGCTGGTGGTGCGACAGGCCCGAGGTCTGGCCCGCCTCGGGCGGCGTGTCGCCGGGGGCGACGCCGCCGCCGGGCTCGAGCCCGGGGGTGCGGGCGGGGTCCGGGCCGGGCGGGACGTCGCCGGGCGCGCCGCGCTCGGCGCCGGGTGTGCGACCGGACCGGGGATCGGGACTGCTCATCGGATTCACCTTCCCACCGACGCTGACACGTCGAACGTCAAGCCCTTGTCGGCAGCGCCGATCCGCACCCGTGAACCGGGTGACAGCTCACCCCGCAGCATCATCCGCGACAGCGGGTTGTCGACCTCGCGCTGGATCGTCCGGCGCATCGGCCGGGCACCGAACTCGGGCTGGTACCCGGCGTGTGCCAGCCAGGACACCGCCTCCGGGGTGAACTCCAGGGTGATGTCCTGGGCGTGCGCGCGCCGTTTCGTCTGGTCCAGCATCAGCTCGGTGATCTGCTCCAGCTGCCGGGGCTCCAGCTTGCGGAACACGATGATCTCGTCGATCCGGTTCAGGAACTCCGGCCGGAACGACTCCCGCAGCCGCCGCAGCAGCCGGTCCCGCAGCGGGTCCGCACCGCCGGACTCCGGTGCCGGCGCGAACCCCAGCGCCCCCTGGGTGCTGCTCGAGATCAGCTCCGATCCGATGTTGCTGGTCATGATCAGTACGGTGTTGGTGAAGTTCACCGTGCGGCCGCGCCCGTCGGTCAGCCTGCCGTCGTCGAGGACCTGCAGCAGCACGTTGAAGATCTCCGGGTGGGCCTTCTCGATCTCGTCGAACAGCACCACCGAGTACGGGCGCCGCCGCACCGCCTCGGTGAGCTGCCCGGCCTCCTCGTACCCGACGTAGCCCGGGGGAGCGCCGATCAGCCTGCTGACCGTGTGCCGCTCGCCGTACTCCGACATGTCGAGCCGGATCATCCGGTCCTCGTCGCCGAACAGCGCGGCGGCCAGCGCGCGCGCCAGCTCGGTCTTGCCGACCCCGGTGGGGCCGAGGAACAGGAAGCTGCCGTAGGGCCGGTCCGGCGGGGCGAAGCCGGCCCGGGACCGGCGCACGGCCTCGGCGACGGCGTCCACCGCCTCGTCCTGCCCGATGACGCGCTCGTGCAGGTGCTCCTCCAGGTGCAGCAGCCGGTCCCGCTCGTCCTCGGTCAGCTGGCTCACCGGGACGCCGGTCAGCCGCGAGATCACCTCGGCGATGTCCTCCGGCGTCACCTCCTGCACACCGGACGGGCGCCCGCCGCTGTCGGCCGAGCGCAGCCGCTCCCGCAGCTCGGCGATCTCGTCCCGCAGCGCCGAGGCGCGTTCGAAGTTCTCCGCCGCCACGGCCTGGTCCTTGTCCCGGGACAGCTCCTCCAGCCGGCCCTCCAGTTCGCGCACGTCGCCCGGCCGGCGGCCGGACCGCAGGTGGACCCGCGCGCCGGCCTGGTCGATCAGGTCGATCGCCTTGTCCGGCAGGAACCGGTCGGTCAGGTAGCGGTCGGACAGGTCCGCGGCCGCGGCGAGCGCTTCGTCGGTGAACCGGACCTGGTGGTGCGCCTCGTACCGGTCGCGGAGGCCGTGCAGGATCGCGACGGTGTCGGCGACCGATGGTTCGGGCACCAGGATCGGCTGGAACCGCCGCTCCAGCGCGGCATCGTTCTCGATGTGCTGGCGGTACTCGTCGAGCGTCGTCGCGCCGACGATGTGCAGCTCGCCGCGCGCCAGGGCCGGTTTGAGCATGTTGCCCGCGCCCATCGAGCCCTCCGACGCACCGGCGCCGACCACGGTGTGCAGCTCGTCGATGAACACGATCAACTCGTCGCGGTGCCGGCGGATCTCGTCCAGCAGGTGGGTCATGCGCTCCTCGAAGTCGCCGCGGTAGCGGGTGCCCGCGACCATCGCGGTCAGGTCCAGCCGGACCACCCGGCGGCGGGCGAGCAGGTCGGGCACGTCGCCGTCGCAGATGCGCTGCGCCAGGCCCTCCACGATGGCCGTCTTGCCGACCCCGGGTTCGCCGATGAGCACCGGGTTGTTCTTGGTGCGCCGCGACAGCACCTCGATGGTCTGCTCGATCTCGGTGTCCCGCCCGACAACCGGGTCGATGTCGCCCTCCTCGGCCGCCTGGGTGAGGTCGCGGCCGTACTGGTCCAGCGTCGGTGTGCCGGTGCGGGCCTGGGGCCGCTGGTCCGGGCGGGCGCGCGCCGGGCCGGGGCCCTGGAACGACTCCGGCGTGACCCCGGCCTGGGCCAGGATGCGTCCCGCCGCCGATTCCGGGTTGGCGACCAGCGCGAGCAGCAGGTGCTGGGGCCCGATGTAGGTGGAGCCGAGGGTGCGGGCGATGCCGTGCGCGTCGAGCAGGGCCCGCTTGGCGCCCGGAGCCAGCATCGCCGGCGTGGTGCGCTCACCCGCGCCGCCCTGCCGGTCGATCTCGCGCGCGATCTCGTCAGGCTTCGCTCCCGCGCTCTCCAGCAGTTCGCGTGTCGGTGGCAGCTGCGCGGCCGCCCACAGCAGCTGTTCGGTGTCGACGTCGGCACGGCCCTGCTCGGCGGCCTTCTCCGCGGCCTGGGCGACGAGTGCCCGCGCCTGGTCGGACATCAGCCGGGTGATGTCGACCGCGTTCGGCCGCCTGCTCGGCACGGCGTTGCCGAAGAACTGCGCCAGGAACTGGTCGAGGGGGCTGCCGGAGCCGCCCGGGAAGAAGCCGGTCATGTCGGGAACGCTCCTTGTGCCGTCGGGGACACGGCCCGGCCGCATCCACTTCGGACGGAGCACGCCCGGACCGTCCAGCGTGTCGGCTACCCGGGGCCGGGCGGGGTGAAACGACGGGCTCAGGGCTCTTCGGTGAGCTTGTCGCGCAGGTGCTGGAGGGTCTGCGCGAGCAGGCGCGACACGTGCATCTGGGAAATTCCGACACGCTTGGCGATCTGCGTCTGCGTCATGTTGCCGAAGAACCGCAGCATCAGGATGGTCCGTTCGCGGGGCGCCAGGTCGCGCAGCAGTGGTTGCAGCGCCTCGTGGTTCTCCACCGTCTCGATGCCGTAGTCCTCTTCGCCGAGCGTGTCGGCGAGCGAGGCCGCCTCGTCGTCCTCCCCGGCGGGCTTGTCGACCGACACGGCGTAGTAGGCGTTGCCGGCCTGCAGGCCCTCGTTCACCTCGTCCGGGGTGAGGTCGAGCTCGCGGGCGATCTCGGTGGGGGTGGGCGCGCGGCCGAGGCGCTGGCCGAGTTCGCTGCTGGCCTGCCCGATCTGCAGGTGCAGCTCCTTGAGGCGGCGGGGCACCCGCACCGACCAGCTGGCGTCGCGGAAGTGCCGACGCACCTCGCCCATGATCGTCGGCACCGCGAAGGACAGGAAATCGGTGCCGCGCTCCGGCTCGAAGCGGTCCACGGCGTTGATCAGCCCCACGCGGGCGACCTGCAACAGGTCCTCGTACGCCTCGCCGCGCCCGCTGAAGCGCCGGGCGATGTGCTCGGCGACCGAGAGGTACTGGGTGACCAGTGCGGTACGCAGCTGCTCGCGGTGCGGATCGCCCGGCGCGGCAGCCGCCAGGTCCGCGAAAGTGGGCGTGTTCCCGTCCGAGGAATCGTTGTCCTCGAGCGTGCCCGCGAGGCGCGTCTCAGCCAACGTCCCGGTTCTCCCCGTCACCTCGTACCCGGCTGGTCATGGCCCGGGCTACCCAGTCCCGCCGGGTGCCACACCTGGTTGCTTTCCGCCCGGTAGGGGAACCCCGCCGCCGACAGAGTCCGACGAAGGAGGTCCGATCGATGGCTGAGCAGACGAGCGAGCGCGCGCCGCTGGCCCAGGGTTTCGCGCTGGTGGTGGGTGTGGTGTTCCTGGCGCTGGGTATCGCGGGTTTCGCCACGTCCGGGACGATCCTGGGCTTCCACACCGGCACCGTGCTCGATGTGCTGCGCACCGCGCTGGGATTGCTCGCCCTGCTCGCCGCGCCGCGGGCGCGGACGGCGCGCGTGTTCGGCGTGGCCGTCTTCTTCCCCCTGCTGGGTGTCACGATCTGGGGATTGCTGTCCGCGGGGACGAACGATCCGAGCGACGTGCGGCGGGTGTTCGACCCGCACTGGGCCGACAACGCCCTGCACGCCGTGGTCGCCGTGCTGGGCCTGGTGGTCTTCCTCCTGCCCGCCCGGAAGAGGGCCACGGAACCCGTGTGACGATTACGTAGAGTAGCAGTGCTGCGCAGCGTGTTTAGTTCCTCTGCCAGGGTGAAAGAACTTCCCCATGAGACGGGCAGAGGACGACTCGCTGCGCATCCTGTTGTGGCACGTGCACGGGTCATGGACCAGTTCGTTCGTGCGCGGACGGCACGAGTACCTGCTCCCGCTGCTGCCGGAGGGCGGCCCCTGGGGGCGGGGCCGCTGTGACCGAGCGTGGCCGGCGGCCCGGGAGGTGAGCCCGGACGAGCTGCGGGACACCGACATCGACGTGGTCGTCCTCCAGCGCCCGGAGGAGATCGAGCTGGCCGAGCGCTGGACCGGCCGGCGCCCCGGCCGGGACATACCGGCGGTGTTCGTCGAACACAACACGCCGACCGGCGACGTGCCCCGTACCCGGCACCCGCTGGCCGGCCAGACCGCGATCCCGCTGGTGCACGTCACCCACTTCAACCACCTGATCTGGGACTCCGGGCGGGCCCCGGCGACGGTCATCGAGCACGGCGTGGTCGATCCGGGCGAGCTCTACACCGGCGAGGAGGCCGCGGCCGGCCTGGTGATGAACGAGCCGGTGCGCCGCGGCCGGGCGGTGGGCACGGACCTGCTGCCCGCGTTCGCCGAAGTCGCCCCGCTGCACGTGTGGGGTATCGGCGTCGACGAGCTCGGCGACCACTTCGGCCTGGGGGAGCGGCTCAGGCCGCAGGGCGACCTCGGGCAGGACGCCCTGCACGCGGAGCTGGCGCGGTGCCGGGTGTACGTGCACACCCCGCGCTGGACGTCGCTGGGCCTGTCCCTGATCGAGGCGATGCACCTGGGCATGCCGGTGGTGGCGGTCGCCGGAACCGAGGCGTCCCGGGCGGTGCCGCCGGAGGCGGGTTTCGTCTCGGCGGACGTGAACGAGCTGGTGCGCGCGGTCGCCGCCCTCATGGCGGATCCGGAGCTCGCGCACCGGATGGGCAAACAAGCGCGCGAACACGCGCTGGCGAGCTACGGCCTGGACGCCTTCCTGCGCAACTGGGACGTCCAGCTCGGCCGGGTGACGAGTGGAGGTAGCGCATGAAGATCTCGATGGTGTCGGAGCACGCCAACCCGCTGGCCGTCCTGGGTGAGGTGGATGCGGGCGGGCAGAACCTGCACGTGGCGGAGCTGTCCGCGGCGTTGTGCCGCCAGGGCCACGACGTCACCGTCTACACCCGGCGCGACGATCCGGGGCAGCCGGAGGAGGTGACCACGCCCGGCGGCTACCGCGTGGTGCACGTGCCGGCCGGGCCGGCGCAGCACCTGCCCAAGGACGATCTGCTGCCCCACATGACCGAGTTCGGCCGCTTCCTCGCGCGGACCTGGCAGCGCGAGGTCCCGGACGTGGTGCACGCGCACTTCTGGATGTCCGGGCTCGCGTCGCTGCTCGCCACGCGCGGCACCGGCATCCCGGTGGTCCAGACCTTCCACGCACTCGGTGTGGTGAAGAAGCGTTACCAGGGCACGGCGGACACCAGCCCGCCGGAACGGGTCCAGCTGGAACGGCTGATCGGCAAGAACGCCGCCCGGGTGGCCGCGACCTGCTCCGACGAGGTGTTCGAGCTGGCGCGGATGGGCCTGCCGCGCTCACGCATGTCCGTCGCGCCGTGCGGGGTCGATCTCGACCGGTTCACCCCGGACGGCCCGGTCGCGCCGCGCGGTGACCTGCACCGGATCGTGAGCGTCGGCCGGCTGGTGCCGCGCAAGGGCTTCGCCACGGCGATCACCGCGCTGGCCGCGGTGCCGGGCGCCGAGCTCGTGATCGCCGGTGGTCCGGAGCGGGGACGGCTGGCCGACGACCCGGAGGCCAAGCGGCTGCTCCAGCTGGCGGAACGGCTCGGCGTCGCCGACCGGGTGCGGCTGCTCGGGCAGGTGACGCGCGACGAGATGCCCGCGCTGCTGCGCTCGGCGGATCTCGTGATGTGCACGCCGTGGTACGAGCCGTTCGGCATCGTCCCGCTGGAGGCGATGGCCTGCGGTGTCCCGGTGGTCGCCGCCGCGGTCGGCGGACTGATCGACACCGTCGTCGACGGCGTGACCGGTGAGCTGGTGCCGCCCCAGCGCCCGGAGGTCCTCGCCGCCACCCTGCGCCGCCTGCTCGGCGACCCCGCCCAGCGCGAGGCGTACGGCATCGCCGGGTGTGACCGCGCCCGGTCCCGGTACTCGTGGGACCGCATCGCGGTCGACGTGCTGCGCATCTACGAGAAGACCCTGGGCGAGAAACTCCCGTCCACCGCGAGGCCGGTGGTGAGCACCGACGCCGTGGTGAGCCAGGGCTGACGGACATCGCGTAGCCGGGCCGGTGCGGACAGGGGACGGTTCTCCGCTGAGTAAGATCATCTCGCATGGATCCGGCTGTGGACACCAACGTCGTCTTCTTCCAGGTGAACGGCAACGACGACGAGGTCCTGCGGGGGGTCGCGCCCGCCCAGGCGGAGGATGCCGTCCGGCTGGCCTGGCGCCAGGTGCAGGAGGAGCGGCAGGTTCCGGCTTCCGAGATCACCCAGGTGCGGTGCACCTGGCAGCCCTCGGAAGCGGACCGGATCTTCCTGGCGGAGACGTTCCGCGACGCCGAGTGCACCTACGTGTTCGACCGTCCCCAGGACGGCGACTGGAGTGCGGCCTTCGACAGGGCGGCGAAGGCTGTCGCGCGGATCGAGCTGGACCACGGCGCCCAGTCGTCCGCGAAGACCCGGGCGGCGGGTGAGTGGCTGCCCACCCTCCACACCTACGACGGCCCGTTGCAGCTCTACGCGTCCTACCCCCTGGTGGGCGACCGGCTGCACGTGGGGTTCGCCAAGGTGGTGATCTCGGAAACCGGCCGGATCGGGATGTCCCACCTCCTGCGGACCACGTTCATGCAAATGAGCCGGGACGAGATCGCGGAACTGGTCGCGGAAGCGGCCGGCAACCTCATGGACGGGCTTCGCTTCACGGTGTTCGTGGATGAGGCGAAGGGACGCATGGCCATCCTGGAACGCCCCGACGGCAACCTGTGCGCCGCGTCCGCGATCGTGATGGACGACTTCCCCGGGAAGGCCGCCGAGCAGATCGGTGAAGACGAGCTGATCGTGGGGTTGATCAGCCCGGACCAGATCTGTGTGGCGGGGGCCAGGTCGGGCTGGGCCGGGGAGATCACGGACTGGGTCCGCACCTCGCCGGATACGAGCGGCGACCTCGTGCCCGCCGTTCTGCTGGTGGACCGTTCCGGGATCAGGGAGATCCTGGCCGAACGTCCGACCGGGCGGTTGCCCGCGACGTGAACGGTGGGGCGCCCCCTCGGGAGTGGTCCCGAGGGGGCGGCCGCCTCAGGTGAGCTTGTTGACCGCGGACTGGGCCTTGCCCTTGACCGTGCCCAGCGCGTCCTTCGTGGGCGAGTAGGTGGCGTAGAGGTCGGGGTCGGGTTTGGGGGCGGTGCCGGGGCCGCCGAGGGCTTTGGGGTCCATGAGGTACTCGATGCGGTCCTCGCCGGTGGACCAGCCGCCCTTGTTGCCGTCGGGGCCGTCGGACAGGTGCCAGATCGTGTTGTTGTGGGTCTGGTCCTCCTCGTCCAGCAGGGCGTTGGGGGCGATGTCGGACTCCAGCCCGTCGGCCTGCAGTTCCTCGATCGCGCGCAGCCACTGCTTCTGGTGCACCGTGTCGCGGGCGAGGTTGAACTTCAGCATCGCCTTCACACCCGGGTCGTCGGTCATGTTGTACAACCGCGCCGTCTGCAACCGGCCCTGCGCCTCGGCTGCCGCGTTGGCCCGGAAGTCGGCCAGCAGATTGCCCGACGCCACGATGTACTTGCCGTTCCACGGCGTGCCGTTGGAGTCCGCCGGCACCGCGCCACCGCCGGACACGATCGCCTGTTGCGGATCCATCCCGCCCAGCACCGCCGCCATCACCGGGTCCTTCGCCGCCTCCGCGGTGACCGTGGCCGGCGCACCCTCCAGCAACCGTGCCACCATCGTGGCCAGCATCTCCACGTGACCGATCTCCTCGGTCGCCGTGTCCATGATCAGGTCCTTGTACTTGCCCTCCATGCGGCAGTTCCAGCCCTGGAACAGGTACTGCATCGTCACCGTCATCTCGCCGAACGCACCACCGATCAGCTCCTGCAAGCGCCGGGCGAAAAACGGGTCCGGGCGCTCCGGCTTCGCCTCGAACTGCAGCAGTTTCGTGTGTCGGAACACAAGATCTCCTTGTGGACGAAGGAAAGTTGTCTTGAGTACGCGTGCAGACGGGGGGCTTCCCCCGCTCGCCCGGGTTATTCGTGCCGGTTCGCCCCGGCTTGCGAATCCCACTCCGATGACCTATGCATGAGTCATGCATGACGAACGGCTGGCGAACCTCCTGGGCGCGCTGGCGCTCACGGTCAACGACCTCGCGCTGACCGACGCCACGACCGCGGCCGGCACCAGCGTGAGCGGTGCCGCGGCGCTGGTGGTGCTGTCCACGGCACCCGGGTTGTCGGTGACGGAACTGGGCCGGCGGGTCGGCCTGAGCCAGCCCGCCGCCGCCCGCATGGTGGACGGGCTGGAGGGTCGCGGCCTGGCCGAACGCCGGCCGACGGCCGCCCGGGCGGTCGCGGTGCACCTGACGGACGCCGGCGTGGACGCGGCGGAACGGATCCTCGGGCACCGCGGCGGGCGCCTCGCCTCGCTGACCGCCGCGCTCGACGACCGGGAACGGGTGGTGTTCGCCGAGCTGGTCGCCAAGCTCCTCACCGCCGCCTACGCGCAGCTCCCGGAGGCCGACCGGCTGTGCCGCCTGTGCGACCGGGCCGCCTGTGTGGCGGCGGGTGCGGTGTGCCCGGTGGGCGCGGCCTGCCGGGCGCGGGAGGCCACCGGCGCCGGGGTTGTGGACGGGGGCCGCCGATGACGGGCGAGCTGCTCGCCCTGGCCTCGGCCGGGTGTTTCGGGATCACGCACTTCGTGAACGGTCTGGTCGCGCGGCGGGCGCCCGGGCTGACCGTCTCGCTCTACGCCCAGGCCGGCGGCACCCTGGTGACCCTCCTCGTCGCTCTCCTCGCCTCCCACCCCGGCACCGGCGGCCTGGGCTGGGGTGCGCTGTCCGGTGCCGGCACCGGCATCGGCGTCGGATTTCTCTACCGGGCCATGAGCCGCGACGCGCTGACCGTGGTGGTGCCCGTGAGCGACGTCGGGGCCGTCGCGCTGCCGGTGGTCGCCGGGCTGGCCTTCCTCGGCGAGCGGCCCTCCCCGGGGGCCGTCGCCGGGATCGTGCTGGCCCTGCCCGCGATCTGGCTCGTGTCCGGCGGCGGCCGGCCCGCCGGCCCGGGCGTGCGCGACGCCCTCGTCGCCGGTGCCGGCTTCGCGCTCCAGTTCCTGGCCATGAAACCCGTCCCGCTCGACGCCGGGTTGTGGCCGATCGTGGTCAGCCGCGCCGCCTCGGTGGCCGTCATCCTGCCGCTCGTGCTCACCACCCGGACCCCGCTCACGCTGCGGCCGCGGCTGGCCTGGCCGGCCGTCGCCGCGGGCGCGCTCGGCAGCGTCGCGATCGTGCTCTACTGGGTCGCCACCCACCAGCAGCTGCTCGCCGTCGCGACCGTGCTGGCCGCCCTCTACCCGGCCATCCCGGTCGTGCTCGCCTTGGTCTTTCTGGGTGAACGTCTGAACCGGAAGCAGACGCTGGGTATTTGCGGGGCCGCCGGGGCGCTGGCGCTGCTGGCCCTGGCGTAGGAGAAGTACCTCCGTAGCGTTTCGAAGTGACTCCGCCGGGTAGGAGGAGTCCATGCACAGCCACGCCGTCGTCACCGGCGGAGCCGGCTTTCTCGGCTCCCACCTGTGCGAACGCCTGCTCGCCCGCGGCACCCGGGTCACCTGCGTGGACGACCTGTGCACCGGCAGCGCGGACAACATCGCGCACCTCACGCGCGAGCCGGGTTTCGAGTTCGTCCGGGCCGACGTCACGGGCGGGCTTCAGGTCACCGACCCCGTCGACCTGGTGATGCACCTGGCCAGCCCGGCCTCGCCGCGGGACTACGCGCGGCTGCCCGTGGAGACGTTGCACACCGGCGCCGCCGGCACCCACGCCGCGCTGGACCTCGCGGTCGCCCACGGCGCCCGGTTCGTGCTCACCTCGACCAGCGAGGTCTACGGCGACCCCCGCGAGCACCCGCAGCGCGAGACCTACTGGGGACACGTCAACCCGGTCGGCCCGCGCAGCGTCTACGACGAGGCGAAACGCTACGCCGAGGCGCTCACCACGGCCTACCGCGGTGCCCGCGGCGTGAACACCGGCATCGCGCGCCTGTTCAACACCTACGGCCCGCGCATGCGCGCCGACGACGGCCGCGCCATTCCCACGTTCATCCGGCAGGTCCTGTCCGGTGAACCGGTGACGGTCGCGGGCGCGGGCACCCAGACCCGGTCGCTGTGCTATGTGGACGACACCGTGGACGGGCTGCTGGCGCTGGCGGATGCCGATTTCGCCGGACCGGTCAACCTGGGCAATCCGCACGAGCTGCAGATCCGGCAGCTGGTCGAGGAGATCCAGCGGCTGGCCGGGACCGCCGTGCCGGTGCGCGACGTGCCCGCCCCGGTGGACGATCCGCGACGGCGGTGCCCCGACATCTCGGTGGCGCAACGGGAATTGGGCTGGCGGCCGCGCGTCGGGCTGCACGACGGCCTGCGCCGGACGCTGGAGTGGTTCGCCGCCCGCCTCAGTCCCGTTTAGACGAGGAGGAGCAGGGGTAGCGCTAAGTAGCAGTGGTGACCCGATGTGGAGGTAGGAGTTTGCGGATCCTCGGGATCAACGCGGTGTTCCACGATCCGGCCGCCGCCCTCGTGGTGGACGGCCGGGTGGTCGCCGCCGCCGAGGAGGAGCGCTTCAGCCGCCGCAAGCACGGCAAGCGGCCGGTGCCGTTCGCCACCTGGGAACTGCCCGAGCAGGCAGCGCGCTGGTGCCTGGCCGAGTCCGGGATCGAGCCGTCCGAGCTGGACGCGGTGGGCTACTCCTACGACCCGGATCTGGTGGACCACGACCTCGCCGGCGTGGACCAGGGCTGGGAGGAGCTGCGCACCACCTACGCCCGCCGCGCCCCGCAGTTCCTGAACACCGCGCTGCCCGGGCTCGACCCGGCGAAGGTGCGGTTCGTGCGGCACCACGTCGCGCACGCCGCGTCCAGCGGGCTCGCCGCGCCCTTCGGCGACGCCGCCGTGCTGGTGGCCGACGGCCGCGGTGAGGCGACCTCCTACCTGGCCGGGGAATACCGTGACGGCAAGCTCGTCGAGCTGGCCGCGCAACGGCTCCCGCACTCGCTCGGACTGCGGTACGAGGACCTCACCGAACACCTCGGGTTCGCGCGCTCCAGCGACGAGTACAAGGTGATGGCCCTGGCCTCGTACGGAAAACCACGGTTCGCGGACGCGCTGCGCGAACACCTCGGTGCCGTCGGTGACGGCGGATTCCGTGCCGCGCCGCTGGATCTGACCCGCTTCGCGCCGCGCCGCGAGCCCGGCGCCGGCTTCCGGCCCGAGCACGCCGACCTCGCCGCCAGCGTGCAGCGGCGTCTCGAGGAGGTGCTGCTCGACCTGGCGCGCTGGCTGCACGCCCAGACCGGGCAGGCGAACCTGACGATGGCGGGCGGCATCGCGCTCAACTGCGTGGCCAACACCCGGTTGCTGGCCGAAGGCCCGTTCGACGACATCTGGATCCAGCCGGCGGCCGGTGACGCGGGCACCGCGCTGGGTGCCGCGCTGCACCTGGCCGCGGAATGGGGCGAACCCGCCGCGCGGATGACCGGTGCCGCGCTGGGACGCGGTTTTTCCGATGTGGAGATCCAGCAGGCGCTCGACACCGCCCGCCTGCCCTACGAACGGCCCGACGACCTTGCCGCGACGGTGGCCCGGGCACTGGCCGAGGACCGGATCGTGGCGTGGTTCCAGGGCCGGGCGGAGTTCGGTCCGCGCGCCCTGGGACACCGTTCACTGCTCGCGCACCCCGGTCACCGGCGCAACCTCGAACGCCTCAACGACGTCAAGGGCCGTGAGCAGTTCCGCCCGGTCGCGCCGGTGGTGCTCGCCGACCGCGCGCGCGAGCTGTTCGAGCGCGGTCCGGTGCCCAGCCCCTACATGCTGTTCGTGCACGACGTCCGTCCGGAGTGGAGGGACCGCATCCCGGCGGTGACGCATGTGGACGGTACGGCCCGCGTGCAGACCGTGGACCCGGCGGACGAGCCGCTGGTCGCGCGCATGCTGGCGGAGTTCGAATCCCGGACCGGGATTCCCGTGGTGGTGAACACGAGCCTGAACACCGCGGGCCGGCCGATGGTGGACTCGCCACGGGACGCGCTGGAGTGCTTCGGATCGAGCCCGATCGACCTGCTGGCCCTCGGGCCGTTCGTCGTCCGGAGGCCGGAATGATCGCCTACACCGTGGTTGTCCCGACGACCGGCCGGGACAGCCTGCGGGCTCTGCTGTCCGCGCTCGGCCACGGCATCGGACCGCGGCCCGCCGAGATCATCGTCGTCGACGACCGCCCGGACCCGGGCGGCCTGCCGCTGCCGGAGCTGACAACGCCGGTGCGCGTGCTGCACTCCGGCGGGCGCGGCCCGGCGGCGGCGCGGAACGCCGGGTGGCGTGCCGCGGGCACCGAATGGATCGCCTTCCTCGACGACGACGTGCGCCCGACCGCCGACTGGGCCTCCCGGCTGGAGTCCGACCTGACCGCGCTGGCCGCCGACGTGGCCGGGTCGCAGGGCCGCATCGTGGTGCCCGGCCCGACCGGGGGACGCCGGCCGACGGATCTCGAACGCGACACGGCCGGACTGGCGACCGCGGAGTGGATCACCGCGGACATGGCCTACCGGCGCGACGTCCTGTCCGCCGTGGGCGGGTTCGACGAACGTTTCCCGCGCGCCTTCCGTGAGGACGCCGACCTGGCGCTGCGGGTGCGGCAGGCGGGATGGCGGCTGGAACGCGGCATCCGCACCACCCTGCACCCGGCGCGCCACGGCGGGTTCTTCGCCAGCGTCCGGGCGCAGCGCGGCAACGCCGACAACGCGCTGATGCGGCGCAAATTCGGTCCACAGTGGAGGGAGTTGACCGCGGCCGGTCCGGGACGCCTGGGCCGGCACACCCTGACCACGCTCAGCGGCCTCGCCGCGCTCGCCTGCGCCGCGGCGCGGCGGCCCACGCCGGCCGCATTCGCCGGAATCGCGTGGCTCGGCCTCACCGCGGAATTCGCGTTGCGGCGCATCCTGCCCGGCCCGAGGACCCCGGCGGAACTGGCGAAGATGGCGGTCACCAGCGTGCTCATCCCGCCGGTCGCGGTGCGCCACCGGCTGGCCGGCGAGCTGCGCGTGCGCCGCCCGCGCGCCGCCGCCAGGGCGATCCTCTTCGACCGCGACGACACCCTCGTCCACGACGAGCCGTACAACAACGACCCGGAGCTGGTGCGCCCGGTGCCGGGTGCCGAGGAGGTGCTGCGCCGCCTGCGCGCCGCCGGTGTGCCGGTGGGCGTGGTGAGCAACCAGTCCGGCGTGGCGCGCGGGCTCATCACGCCGGACGAACTGACCGCGGTCAACGCCCGGGTCGAGGAGCTGCTCGGACCGTTCGGCACGTGGCAGGTGTGCGTGCACGCCGAGGACGACGGCTGCTGCTGCCGCAAACCGAAACCGGGACTGGTGACCCGGGCCGCGCTGGCGCTGGGGGTGCGCCCGCAGGACTGCGTGGTCATCGGGGACATCGGGGCCGACGTGGAGGCGGCGCGCGCGGCGGGCGCGCGTGCGGTGCTGGTGCCCACGCCCCGGACGCGGCCCGCGGAGATCGCGGCCGCGCGGCGCGACGCGCAGGTGGCGGGTGACCTGGCCGAAGCGGTCGCGCTGGCGATGGGGGACCGGGCATGGTGAGCACACGGGTTCTGGTGGCGCGGCTGGACAACGCGGGCGACGTCCTGCTGTCCGGCCCGCTGGTGCGCGCGGTGGCGGCCACGGCCGGGCCGGTCACGTTCCTGGCCGGGCCGCACGGTCGCGCCGCCGCCGAACTGCTGCCCGGTGTCGGCGAGGTCATCGAGTGGTGCGCCCCGTGGATCGACCCGGAACCGCCCGCCGCGGCCCCCGCCCACCTCGCGGAACTGCGCGCGCACATCCGTGCGGCCCAACCGGATGCGGCGCTCGTGGTGACCTCGTTCCACCAGTCACCGCTGCCGCTCGCACTGATCCTGCGCGAGTGCGGGGTGCCGTGGATCGGCGCGATCTGCGAGGACTACCCGGGCTCGCTGCTGGACCTGCGGCACCGCATCGAGGGCGACCCGCCGGAGGCCGAGCGCGCCCTGTCGCTGGCACGGGCCGCCGGGTACGAGCTGCCGCCCGGTGACGACGGGCACCTCGCCGTGCGCCGCCCGCTGCCCGACGTGTCGGAGCTGGTCGGCGAACCCGGCTACGTGGTGGTCCACCCGGCCGCCTCGGTGCCGGCCCGGCAGTACCCGGCCGAGCACAACGCCGAGGTCGTGCGGCTGCTCGCCCAGTCCGGCCACCGCGTGGTGGTCACCGGCGCACCGTCCGAACGCGACCTCACCGCGCGGGTCGCCGGCGACCACGGCCTGGACCTGGCGGGCCGGACCGATCTGCACGGCCTGGCCGCCGTGCTCGCCGGGGCCCGGGTCGCCGTCGCCCCGAACACCGGGCCGGCGCACCTGGCCGCGGCCGTGGGCACTCCGGTGGTGTCGTTGTTCGCGCCCGTCGTGCCGGCCGCGCGGTGGGCGCCCCACGGTGTGCCGGTCGTCCTGCTCGGTGACCAGGATGCGCCCTGCCGCGACACCCGGGCCCGGATCTGTCCGGTGGCCGGGCATCCCTGCCTGGGCCGGGTTCCGCCCGAGGACGTCCTGATGGCCGTCGAGAAACTAGGAGGTGCAGCGTGATCGAGGAGCGGTTCGCGGCTCTGGCCGCGACCATGCGGGACCTGACCGCGCTGGCACCGAGGATCGAGGCGTGGGGTCGTCACCTCGCCGAGGTGCTCGGAGCCGGCGGACGGCTGCTCGCCTGCGGCAACGGCGGCAGCGCCGCCGAGGCGCAGCATCTGACCGGCGAGCTGGTCGGCCGGTTCGTGCACGACCGGCAGCCGCTGTCGGCGATCGCCCTGCACGCCGACACCTCGGCGGCCACGGCGATCGTGAACGACTACGGCGACCAGGAGGTGTTCGCCCGCCAGGTGCGCGCGCACGGGCGCACCGGCGACGTGCTCGTGGCGCTGTCCACCAGCGGGCGCAGCCAGAACGTGTGCGCGGCGGCGAAGACCGCCCACGAACTGGGCATGACGACGTGGGCCCTGACCGGACCGGGACCGAACGCGCTCGCCGCGATCTGCGACGACGCCGTGGTGATCGAGGCCCCGAGCACCGGCACGGTGCAGGAGGCGCACCTCGCGGTGATCCACGGGCTGTGCGCGGCACTCGACCAGGCGCTGGGAGTGCCCTCGTGACCGGCCCCCTGGTGGTGGTCGGCGACACACTGCTCGACATCGACGTCGACGGCAGCGCGGACCGGTTGTGCCCGGAGGCGCCCGTGCCGGTGGTCGACGTCGGCCGGGAATGGCACCGGCCCGGTGGCGCCGGGCTGGCCGCGCGCCTGGCCGCCCGGTCGGCCGCGGACGTCGTGCTGGTCACGGCCCTCGGCGACGACGAAGGCGGCGCGCGGCTGGCGCGGCTGCTGGCCGGCGAGGTCGAGCTGTGCGCGCTGCCGCTGCGGGGCGGGACCGTCCGCAAGACCCGCATCCGCGCGGCGGGCCAGTCGGTGGTGCGACTGGACCACGGCGACGGGCGTGCTTCCCGCGAGCCGCTGGACGCGCGCACCGTGTCCGTGCTGCGCGATGCCTCGGCGATCCTGGTCGCCGACTACGGCCGGGGCGTGGCGAGCCACCCGCAGATCCGGCAACTGCTGGCCGAGACCGGCGCACCGGTGGTCTGGGATCCGCACCCGCGTGGCGGGCCGCCCGTTCCCGGCGCGGCACTGGTGACCCCCAACGACAGCGAGGCGGCGAAGTTCGCCGGCGGACCCGGCACCCCCGGGGAACTGGCCGGGCGCCTGCGCGCGGAGTGGGCGGCCGAGGCGGTCGCGGTGACCGTCGGGGCGCAGGGCGCCGTGCTCGCCGACGGCACCGGCACGCGGGCGATCCCGGTGCCGAACGCGTCCCGCGTCCCGGCGAGCGTGCGGCCGGACACCTGCGGCGCCGGGGACCGCTTCGCCAGCGCCGTCGCCGCGGCCCTGTTCGAGGGCGCCGCGCTGGACAACGCGGTCGCCTCGGCGGTGGAGTCCGCGGCCCGGTTCGTCGCCGCCGGCGCGGCCACCGCGTTGTCCGAGCCCGCCGAGCCGGTCCGCGCGCGCGAACCCGGCCTGTCCGGCTTCGAGCTGGCCGAGCGGGTGCGCCACCGCGGCGGGCGGGTCGTGGCCACCGGCGGGTGCTTCGACATCCTGCACCCGGGACACGTGGCCCTGCTCCGCCGCGCCCGCGAACTGGGCGACGTGCTGATCGTGTGCGTCAACTCCGACGACTCGGTGCGCCGGCTGAAGGGGCCGGGGCGCCCGGTGGTGACCGCGGCCGACCGGGTGCGCGTGCTCAGCGCGCTGGAGTCCGTCGACGCCGTCGTGGTGTTCGAGGAGTCCTCGCCGGTGGAGGTGCTGCGCCGGCTGTGCCCGGACATCTGGGTCAAGGGCGGCGACTACGAGGGCGCCGACCTGCCGGAGGCCGAGGTCGTGCGCGCCGGCGGCGGCAAGGTCGTGCTCGTGCCCACCGTCGAGGGCTACTCGACCACACGGCTCATCGAGACCGTGTCCAACGGATAGAAGGGGAGACATGCCGACTTCGCCAGGCAAGGTAGGCAAGGTGCTGATCACCGGGGGTGCGTCCGGGCTGGGCGCGGCGACCGTGGAGGCCGTCGCACAGGCCGGCGGGACCCCGCTGGTGCTCGACCGCAAGCCCCCGGCCGCGGGGGTGCCCTACGTCCCGGTCGACCTCACCGACACGGCCGAGACCGAGCGGGCCGTGCGGGAGCTCGCCGAGCAGGCGGGCGGGCTGGACGCGGTGTTCACCGCCGCCGGTATCGACTTCCCCGGCAGGCTGGACCAGGTGTCCACAGCGGACTGGGAGCGGGTCGTCCAGGTCAACCTGTTCGGCACCGCCGCGGTGGTGCGTGCCGCGCTGCCGTACCTGGAGCGCTCGCACGGCAAGGTGGTGACCGTCGCGTCCACCCTGGGCATCAAGGCGGTCAGCGACGCCACCGCGTACTGCGCCTCGAAGTGGGGCGTGGTCGGGTTCACCCGCGCACTGGCCGCCGAGACCGCGGGCCGCATCGGGGTGACCATGCTGGTCCCCGGTGGCATGCACACCGCGTTCTTCGACGAGCGCGACGAGCAGTACAAGCCGCCGGCCGACGCGAAGCTGAACCATCCGGGCAACGTCGCCGCGACCGTCCTGTTCGCACTGTCCCAGCCGGCCGGTTGCGAGGTGCGTGAGCTGGTCGTCGCGCACTCGGAGGAGGGCTCCTGGCCGTGACCGGCGACGTCCTGGTGCTGCGGGCGCTCGGGCTCGGTGACCTCCTGGTCACCGTTCCGGCGCTGCGCGGTCTGCGGGCCGCGTTGCCGGACGCGCGGATCACCGTGGCCGCGCCCGCGGCACTGGACGAGGTCGCCGCGCTCACCGGCGCGGTCGACCGGGTGCTGCCCACCCCGGGCCTGGGCGAGCTGCGCTGGGACGGTGCGCCGCCCGCCGTCGCCGTCAACCTGCACGGCAGCGGCCCGGAGAGCGTGCGCGACCTGCTCGGCACCCGGCCCGGCCGGCTGCTGACCCACCGGCACCCGGCCTCCGGCGAACCGGACGGCCCGGACTGGGTGGCCGACCAGCACGAGGCGCGGCGCTGGTGCCGGATGCTCGCCCACTACGGGATCGACGCCGACCCCGGCGACCTCGCGCTGACCCGGCCGGACGTGCCGAGCCCGGCGCCGGACGCGATCGTCGTGCACCCCGGCGCGGCGTACGGGTCGCGGCGCTGGCCGCCCGGCCGGTTCGCCGAGGTCGCGCGCGAGTTCTCCGCCGCGGGTCACCGGGTCGTGGTGACCGGTAGCGCCGCGGAGCGGGACCTCGCGGGAGAGCTCGCCGCGGCGGCCGGCCTGCCCCCGGCCGCCGTGCTGGCCGGGCGCACCCGGCTGACCGAACTGGCCGCGCTCGTGTCCGGGGCGCGGCTGCTGATCAGCGGGGACACCGGCGTCGCGCACCTGGCCACCGCCTACGGCACGCCGTCGGTGCTGCTGTTCGGCCCGACCGCGCCGTGGCGGTGGGGTCCGCCACCGGGCACCGAGGACCGGCACGTGGTGCTGTGGGCGGGCGAGGAGGGCGACCCGTTCGCCACGGAACCGGCCCGTGGCCTGCTGGCCATCACCGTCGACGAGGTGGTCGCGGCCGGCCGCAAGGTCGCGGAGGTCTGACATGGCCGCGGTCGGGATCGCCGGGGCGGGGTACGTGGGCCTCACCACCGCTGCCTGCCTCGCCGCGCTCGGCCACGACGTGCTGTGCGCCGAGGTCGACGAGGCCAAGGTGGCACGGCTGTCCCGGGGCGAGGTCACGCTCGCCGAGCCGGACCTGGCGCCACTGGTGCGCGAGGGCCTGGCCGTGGGGCGGCTGCGGTTCACCGCGGACGTGCGGGCGGCCGGTACGCGGGAGTTCGTGTTCGCCTGCGTGCCCACGCCCACCGGTCCCGACGGCACGGCCGACCTCGGCGCGCTGGAGGCCGTGCTGGCCGCGATCCGCCCGGCGCCGCACACCGTGCTGGTGGTGAAGTCGACCGTGCCGGTCGGCACCTGCGCCCGCATCGCCGGTACCACCGGGATCGCCGTGGTGAGCAACCCGGAGTTCCTGCGCGAGGGGCACGCCGTGCACGATTTCCGGCACCCCGACCGCGTCGTCCTCGGCGGCGACGAGCGCGCGGTGGACCGGGTCGCCGCGCTCTACGCGGACCTCGGCGCGCCGATCGTGCGCACCGGCCACGCGGGCGCGGAGCTGGGCAAATACGCCAGCAACGCGTTCCTGGCGCTCAAGCTGTCCTACGTCAACCTGCTGGCCCGGCTGTGCGAACGCACCGGCGCCGACATCGACGCGGTCACCCGCACGATGGGCCTGGACGAGCGGATCGGCCCGCACTTCCTGCGCCCCGGCCCCGGCTGGGGCGGGTCGTGCCTGCCCAAGGACACCCGGGCGCTGGTCGCCTCCGCCGCCGGCGCCGGGGTCGACCTCACCGTCCTGCGCGCCGCGATCGAGGCCAACGACCGGCAGTACGACCACGTGGCCGCCCGGATCCGCGACGCCGCGGGCGGCAGACTCGACGGTGCCCGGATCGGCCTGTTCGGGCTGGCGTTCAAGGCCGGCACCGAAGACCTGCGGGACTCCCCGGCGCTGGCGGTCGCCGGGCGGCTGGCGGCCGCCGGCGCCGTGCTGACCGGCTACGACCCCGGCGTGACCGCCGAGACCGGACCGGTTCAGCGCGTGGACGACCCGGTTCTGGCCGCCAAGGGCGCCCGGGTGCTGGTGGTGCTGACCGAATGGCCCGAGTTCGCGCGGCTCGACTGGAGCCAGCTGGCCGCCGTCGCCGAGGGCGACGTCGTGGTCGACACCCGCAACGTGCTCGACCCGGCCACGGTCCGGGGCAGCGGCCTGCGGCTCGTCCGGCTGGGACGGGCCGCCGGAACATGATCCCGGCCACGACACGGCAGCGCGGTGGGTGCCTCAGCCGGTGATCGAGGTGGTTTCCGAGAGGTGACGTGCCGCCACCGTCACGCTCGGGTACAGCGGCAGCTGCTCGTGCAGCCCGGTGATCTGCAGCGGGCGGACGATGGTGCGGTGGCTGGCGACCAGGGCCCAGCGCAGTTCGCGGTGCGTGGCCGTTTCGTCGGCGTCGACCAGGGCCTGCAGGCCGGCCGAGCCGAGGAAGGTGACCGCCTCCATGTCCACGACGAAGGTGCGCCCGTGGTCGAGGCAGTCGTTCAGGCAACGGCGGAGTGCGGGTGCGGCGCCCAGGTCCAGTTCACCGGACAGGCGGGCCAGCCGGATCCCGTCGGGCCGGTCGGCGATGTCGATGCGGAGCTCGTGAGCTTGGTACACGGGAGTCTCCCCGGTTGGTGGTGAGCACAGCGGGGACGGCCGCACACACGTCCAGGTATTCGAAATGTCTTCGAAATCTCCGGCCGGGTGTGCCCGTTCCCGGCACGGCTGGTAGCTCAACCGCTCACCTTCGACCGTACGGACCCGCCCTGCTGCTTGGCAACCCGCTTCATCCCGGTTGACGACGGGAGCGCGGGGTACCCGGTGCAGGTCGGCAGGGTGCCGCAGGGCGCGGCGCACGCCGTCCGTGGTGGGTGCACCGGCGGTGCGGGACAGCGGTGGCCCGCACCGCCGGCCTCGCGTCAGCGCAGGACGGCCCACACCGTCTTGCCGCCGGAGGGGACCCGATCGCATCCCCACTCCCGGGACGTCTGCGCCACCAGCAGCAGCCCCAGCCCCGGCGGATGACCACCCTCCCGCATCACCGCCTCGTGCGGGTCGTCGTCGGTCACCCGGACCGTCAGCTCGTCCCGGTGCAGTTCGAGGGCGAGCCGTGGTGCCCCCCGGGTGTGCCGCAGCGTGTTCTCCACCAGCTCGGTCACGACGACCGCCGCGTCCGGCGCCAACTGGGCGACGCGCCAGCGTGCGCACACCTCCGTGGTGAACCGGCGTGCCCGGCGTGCGGCGTCCACCGTCCGGGCCAGCCTCAGTTCGGTGCTGCGCCGCATCGCCTCGATCGCTCCCAACCTTCACGAACGCGACGGGTCATACCCGGGGGGCGAGGCGCGAAACGCATCCGCCGCGGCACCCGTTTGCCCCGGTCGGGCGCGGGTACCCGGCCGGGATGGACGAGCAGTCGTTGCTGCGGACGCTGACCAGGGTGGTCACCACGCTGACGGCTCGGGAGATCCCGTTCACCGTGGCGGGCGGCTGCGCGGTCTACGCCCGCGGTGGCCCGCCCTCCGACCACGACGTGGACGTGTTCCTCAAGGAGGAGGACGTGGCGGCGGCACGGGCGGCCCTGGTGGCGGAGGGCATGCGGGCCGACGACCCGCCGGAGGACTGGCTGAGCAAGGTCTGGGACGGGGAGGTCCTGGTCGATCTGATCTTCCGGCCCAACTACCGCCCGGTCACCGAGGAGACCCTGCGCCGCGCGGACGTGATGCGCGTCGGCCCGACCATGGCACCGGTCCTGGGCGGCACCGACATCATGATCGACAAGCTGCTCGTCCTCGATGCCCACCGCTGCGATCTCGCACCGCTCCTGCACATCGCCCGTGACCTGCGGGAACAGGTGGACTGGGAGCGGGTGGCGAAGGAGACCGGCGAGTCGCCGTACGCGCAGGCGTTCCTGACGCTGCTGGACTCGCTGGACGTCGTCGAGCTCGAAGGAACCGCGTGATGACCGACGGGCGGGAAACACCCCAGTACCGCGCGGCCCACCTGCGCCGCGCCCTGGCCGAGGACCCGCGGACGGCCGAGATGGGCGTCCGGGTGAACGTCCGCGGCGACGACGTGCACCTGTCCGGGGAGGTGACCTGCGACGAGCGGCGCACCGAGCTGGAGACCGTGCTGCACGAGGCCGCGCCGGGCCTGCGGGTGCACAACGACGTGCGGGTGGCCGACACGCGCGAGCCGGCCCGGAGGGAGGACCTGCGGTGATCCGCGTGGCGGCGGTCGGGGACGTGCACCTCGGCGAGGACGCGCGGGGGCTGCTGCGCCCCGCGCTGGAACACCTGGGCGACCTGGCGGACGTGCTGCTGCTGGCCGGCGACCTGACGCGGCACGGCGCACTGGAGGAGGCCGAGGTGGTCGCCGACGAGTTCAGCGGCCTGGACCGGCCGGTGGTGGCGGTGCTGGGCAACCACGACTACCACAGCGACCGCCAGGACGACATCACCAAGCTCCTGGAGGACCACGGCATCCAGGTCTTGGAGGGCTCCGCGACCCGGGTGGCGGCCGGCGGGCAGCGGCTGGGCATCGCCGGGGTGAAGGGCTTCGGCGGCGGGTTCGCCGGCAAGTGCGCGAGCGCGTTCGGCGAGCGCGAGATGAAGGCGTTCGTCGAGCACAGCGTCGAGCGGGCCGACGCGCTGCGCCGGGCGATGCTGGAGCTCGACGACACCGACTTCCGGATCGCGCTGACGCACTACTCGCCCATCCCGGAGACCCTGCGGGGCGAACCGCCCGAGATCTACCCGTTCCTGGGTGCCTACCAGCTCGGCGAGGTGATCGACGAATGCGGTGCCGACCTGGCGATCCACGGGCACGCCCACTTCGGCTGCGAACAGGGCGTGACCCCGGGCGGGGTGCGGGTGCGCAACGTCGCCCAGCCGGTCATCCGCAGCGCGTACGCCACGTACGGGTTGGGGTCTTGATTCCCCGATGTGATCCGGAGCACCCTGGATTCGTCCACTCGGCAGCCGGGAGGGCCGCATGACGGAACTGAAGGCACGTCCCATCGCCCTGGGCAACCGGTACGAGCTGCCGACCAGGCACCGCCGGGGCAGCCTGCTGTTGCGCATGGCACGGACGACCGACCACAAGCTGATCGGCCTGATGTACCTGTACACGTCGCTGGCCTTCTTCGTCATCGGCGGCGCGCTGGCGTTGCTCATGCGGGGCGAGCTCGCCCGGCCGGGGTTGCAGTTCCTGTCGCAGGAGCAGTACAACCAGCTGTTCACCATGCACGGCACGATCATGCTGCTGCTCTACGCGACACCGAACGTGTTCGCCTTCGCCAACATGGTCCTGCCGCTGCAGATCGGCTCGCCGGACGTCGCGTTCCCGCGGCTGAACGCGTTTTCCTACTGGTTGTTCCTGTTCGGCGGGACGATCGTGCTCTCGTCGTTCCTCACCCCGGGCGGCGCCGCGGACTTCGGCTGGACCGCCTACACCCCGCTGTCCGACGCGGCGAACTCACCGGGCATCGGCGGGAACCTGTGGATCTTCGGGCTGATCGTGTCCGGTCTGGGCACGATCCTCGGCGGCGTCAACATGCTCACCACGATCGTCACCCTGCGCTGCCCGGGCATGACGATGTGGCGAATGCCCATTTTCACCTGGAACATCCTGTTCACCAGCGTGCTGGTGCTGGCGGTGTTCCCGATCCTCACCGCGGCGCTGTTCGGGCTGGCCGCGGACCGCATCATCGGCGCGCACGTGTTCGACCCCGCCAACGGCGGGGCGATCCTGTGGCAGCACATGTTCTGGTTCTTCGGCCATCCCGAGGTCTACATCATCGCGTTGCCCTACTTCGGCATCATCACCGAGGTCATCCCGGTGTTCAGCCGCAAACCGCTGTTCGGGTACCGGCTGATGGTGTTCGCGACGATGGGCATCATGGCGCTGTCGTTCGCGGTGTGGGCGCACCACATGTTCGCCACCGGCGCGGTGCTCCTGCCGTTCTTCTCGTTCATGACGTTCCTCATCGCGGTGCCGACCGGGATCAAGTTCTTCAACTGGATCGGCACCATGTGGAAGGGGCAGCTGAGCTTCGAGACGCCCATGCTGTGGGCGGTCGGGTTCCTGGTGACGTTCCTGCTCGGCGGGCTGACCGGGGTCATCCTGGCGTCGCCGCCGCTGGACTTCCACATCACCGACACCTACTTCGTGGTCGCGCACTTCCACTACGTGCTGTTCGGCACGATCGTGTTCGCGACCTTCGCCGGCTTCTACTTCTGGTTCCCGAAGATGACCGGCCGGATGCTCGACGAGCGTCTCGGCAAGCTGCACTTCTGGACCACGTTCGTCGGGTTCCACACCACATTCCTGGTGCAGCACTGGCTCGGCGACATGGGCATGCCGCGGCGCTACGCCGACTACCTGGCCACGGACAACTTCACGATCCTGAACACGGTCTCCACGATCGGCGCGTTCATCCTGGGCGCCTCCATGCTGCCGTTCATGTACAACGTGGTCCGCAGCTACCGGTACGGCGATCCGGTCGAAGTGGACGACCCGTGGGGTTTCGGCAACTCGCTGGAATGGGCCACCACCTGTCCGCCGCCGCGCCACAACTTCCTGTCGCTGCCGCGGGTCCGGTCGGAACGGCCGGCGTTCGAGATGCACTACCCGCACCTGGTGGAGCGCCTGCACGAAGAAGGGCACATCACGCTGACGGGCAAGACCATCCCGCACTCCGAGGCGACGAAAACGCCCTCGGAGACCGCCACCGAGAGCCTCACCAGCGGCACCTCACCCACCACGCACGACGATTAACGCTCCTCGCCCGCGGGTAGCCGGACTGCGAGCTACTCCGAGGGAGGCGACGCATGAGTGAGGACACGGGTCGCGGGTCGACGGCGGTCGAAGATCGCTCGATCGCCCAGCTCGTCCAGGACATGTCGCAGCAGGTCCAGCGGCTGGTACGGGACGAGCTGCGGCTGGCGACCGAAGAACTGCGGCAGAAGGGTAAGCGGGCCGGCGCGGGCGCGGGCCTGGCCGGTGCGGCCGGGATCCTCGCGCTGTTCGGGGCGGGAACCCTCATCGCCGCCGCGGTGCTGGCGCTGGCGCTGGTGCTGCCCGCGTGGGCCTCGGCGCTGATCATCGGCGGCGCGTTGCTGCTCATCGGCGGCCTGGCCGGGCTGATCGGCAAGAAGCAGCTGTCCGGCGCGGTGCCGCCGGTGCCGCAGGAGGCCGTGTCCGGGTTGCCCAAGGACGTGGCGGCCGTACGAGAGGGAATGCGCCGATGACGGCCAAGCGCGACACGTTCCCGCACGACGCCGAACAAGCGCGCCTCGACCTCGAACTGACCCGTCAGGAGCTGGGCGAGACCGCCGAGGCACTGGCCGGGAAGATGAAGGAGACCGCGCACCGCACCCAGCGGATCGCCCTGGGCACGGGTGCCGGGCTCGGGATCCTGGTCTTGGTCTTGGTCCTGGTGCGCAGGCTGACCGCCCGGAGGTGACCCGATGACGACCCAGTCGCATGTGGACGAAGCGCTGTGGGACGAGTTCCACCGCGTGGTGAACATGTCCTCCCGGGAGCTGGCGGACTGGCTGCGGGTCCGCTCGGCCGGCCCGCACAGCGAGGAGCTGCCGGACCAGGCGGGCACCAAAACCGGCCAGCGGGTCCTGGAAATCCTCGGCAAGCGCCGCACGGACCTGACCGAGGACGACGAACGCGTGATGCGCAAGGTGGTGGAGAAGGTGCACGCCGAGCGCCGGGACGACCTGGAGCCGACCGCCGGGCAGGAGAACTGGCGGCACCGGCTGATGACGATCGGGCACGACCCGTTGAAGGGAGCCGGCTGATGGAACGCGGTAGCGAGAAGCACAGCCCGCGCGAGGACGACGCGCTCAAGGCCGAGCTGCGCGGCACGTTGCAGGGCAACCGGTCCAGCCGCGTGGAGGAGTGGCGCGACCCGGAGCCCCCGGCCGACGACGACCCCGACGTGCCCCTGGCCGGCGGACCCCCCGACAACCACTAGCGCCCGCCCCCCGGCGGCCGCCGTGTTCGCCCGTCCGGTCGCCGTGTTCGCCGTTTCCGGCGTCGTGTTCGCGGGTTCACAAGCCGCGGCGCCTCGCCGACTCGACCTCTTGGTGCCCCCGCCGCCCACCACGGCACCCATCGCCCGGTCACCGCGAAGAAGGCCGCGGATCAGGTGTCCACCCGGGAGCAGGCCGAGGAGAAGCGCCGCTGGTCGTGCTGGTGCTGATCCTCGGCGCGGCATCGCGGTGCCGCGCCTGAGCCGGCTGACCGGTCAGAGCAGGCGCCGCTGGAGCACGTCGGCGAGGACGGTCGCCACGACGCGGGCGACGTCGGCCGGTTCCGGCGGTCGCGGATCGGTGAACAGCAGGTGCCCGGCGCCGATCAGGGCCGGCGCGAGCGAGCCGGCGTCGGTGTCGGCCGCGACCCGGCCCAGCTCGCACTCGGCGCTGAGGTACGCGGCGAGCATCGCGGTGCCCTCGGTCAGGATCGGGATGCCGTGCGGCCGTCCGCGGCGCAGCCGCGTGCGCAGCTCGTCGCGGAACAGGACCAGCCGGGTCAGGGCCACGGCGACCGGGTCGAACAGCTCGGTCAGCGCCCGGGTCACGTTGCCGGCCACGGTCCCGGTCCCGGCCGCCGCGCGCAGGGCCGCGGCCTGGTCCTCGATCCGGGCGATCCGGGCTCCGGCGAGTTCGGCGAGGAAGGCGTCGAAGTCGGTGAAGTGCCGGTGCAGCACGCCCTTGGCGACGCCGGCTTCCGCGGTCACCGCGCGGCTGGTCAGCGCGCTCGCACCGTCCCGGAGCAGGACGCGCCCGGCGGCGTCGAACAGCTGCTTGCGCACGTCGCGGATGTGCACCCCGGTCGGCATGTGTTCATTGTCCTCGATCCGCGTGGGGGTACCCGATGGCGGATGTGGGCACCTGCCCATTATGGTGGGCGCATGCCCACTTCATCAGCGCACCGAGCGCGGCAGATCGCGGAATCCTTCGGTGTGGACGCCGACCGGTACGACCGCGCCCGGCCGCCCTATCCGCGTGAACTGATCGATCGCGTCGTCGCCGGGGCCCCGGGCCGCGTGTTCCTGAACGTCGGGTGCGGCACCGGCATCGAGGCCCGGCAGTTCCAGGCGGCCGGGTGCCGCGTGCTCGGCGTCGAGCCGGATCCGCGGATGGCCGACTTCGCCCGGCGCGGCGGGGTCGAGGTGGAGGTGTCCACCTTCGAGGACTGGAACCCCGCCGGCCGGGTGTTCGACGCGGTCGTGGCCGGGCAGTCCTGGCACTGGGTCGACCCGGTGGCCGGTCCGGCGACGGCGGCACGAGTGCTGCGCCCGGGCGGTCTGCTCGCGGTGTTCGCGCACGTCTTCGCGCCACCGCCGCCGGTGGCCGACGCGTTCGCCGAGGCCTACCGGCGCCTGGTGCCCGGCTCACCGTTCCCCGCGCAGCCCTCCGGGAACGTGGTGGACTTCCACCGGGCCGGGTTCGCCCGGTTCGCCGAGCACATCGCCGCCGGGCACGGGTTCGGCGAACCGGAGCAGTGGCGGTTCGACTGGGCCCGGCCCTACACCCGCGAGGAATGGCTGGACCTGCTGGCGACCACCGGCGGCCTCACCGGGCTCGCGCCCGCCGTCCGGGCCGAGATCCTGGACGCGGTCGGCACCGCCGTCGACGCGCTCGGCGGTGGCTTCACGATGGACTACACCACCCTGGCGGTGGTGGCGGTGCGCACCGGTCAGGACGTCGCGCCGGCCGGGTTCGAGTCCTCGCCGAGGTAGGTGCCGTGGCCCTCGCGCACCAGTGGGCCGTCGAACCGCAGCACCTCGCTGACCAGACCGCCCTTCTGGTTGCGGTAGTTGATGACCAGCATGTCCACCCCGGAGTAGACGCCGACGACCTCGAAGCGCAGATCGGGGATCCGGCGCAGGCCCTCGCGCCAGTACGCGCGCAACGCGTCCTTGCCGCGGATCACCGCGGTATCCACGAGCTGTGCCGCGACCGGCGAGGTGAACACCACGTCGTCGGTGAAGTGCGCCAGCACGGACTCCAGGTCATGCGCGTTCCACGCGGTGACCCAGTCCTCGGTGAACTTCCGCGCCCAGCTCGTATCCATGGTCGAGACCTTATGCCCGGGTGCGGCGACGGGCGTCGGCGGATACCGTCGGCACGACCCGGGAACGCGTCCCGCCGGCTTTCCAGCGGGCGCCTGGCGAGGGAGGCCCGACATGACGTCCACTGTGGACCAGGTGACCGCACCGGTGGCCGAGCACGGCGAAGGCCCGGTGTGGGCGCCGGAGTGGCCCAGCGTGCGGTGGGTGGACATGCTCGCCGGGGACGTGCTGGAACTGGACGGCGACGAGGTCCGCCGCCACCACGTCGGGTCGGTCGCCGCGGCGCTGCGCCCGGGCGTGGCCGGCGGTGTGGTCGTGGCGGTGGAACGCGGATTCGCGCTCGCCGACGCGACGCTGGCGGACGTGCGGCCGCTGGGAGAGGTCTGGAGCGACCCCGGCATCCGCATGAACGACGGCGGATGCGATCCGGACGGCCGGTTCTACTGCGGTTCGATGGCCTACGACGAGACCCCCGGTGCCGCCGCGCTGTACCGGCTGGACCCGGACGGCACGATCACCACCGTCCTCACCGGTGTGACCATCTCCAACGGCCTGGCCTGGAGCCCGGACGGCGGCACGGCGTACTACGTGGACACGGCGACCGGCCGCATCGACGCCTTCGACTACACGGCCGCGGCCGGGCTGACGCACCGCCGCCCGGTGGTCACCATCCCCGCCGACGTGGGCTCGCCGGACGGCCTGACCGTCGACGCCGAGGGCAACCTGTGGGTCGCGCTCTGGGGCGGCGGCGCGGTGCACTGCTACGCGCCCGGCGGTGCGCAGCTCGCCCGGGTCGCGCTCCCGGTCACCCAGGTCTCCGCGTGCACCTTCGGCGGCACGGACCTGTCCGAGCTGTACATCACGACGTCGCGCCAGGGGGTCGGGGAGGGCACCCAGCCGGAGGCCGGTGCCCTGTTCCGGGTGCGGCCGGGGGTGCGCGGGATGCCCGCGCACCGCTACTCCGGCTGCTGAGGTCGCCTCAGGGGCTCCGTAGCCGGTTACGTACTTTCCCGGTGTCCCGGCCGCCGGTGGGCGGGCAGGCTCGGACCCGTCGTGGTGGCGCACCGGAGGGAAGACATGCGCGCGGTGAAGGCGGTGGAACTGGGCGTGGTGGCCGGGCTCGCGCTGACCCGCACCGCCGTGCGTGCCGTCACCGGCACCCTGGGCCGCCCCGAGCCGGCCGTCCTGGCCGACCCGGTTCCCGGCGCGGCCCGGACGGTGATCGCCGACGACGGCGTCACCCTGCACGCCGAGATCCTGCCCGCCGGGATCCTGCCCGCCGACAAACGGGGCGCCGCGACCGCGCCGGTCACCGTGGTGCTGTGCCACGGCTACGCGCTGTCGTCGGCGAGCTGGTGCTTCCAGACCGCCGAGCTGGCCCGCCACGCCCGCGTCGTGACGTGGGACCAGCGCGGGCACGGCCGCTCCCAGCGCGGGCCGGCCGCCCACGCGACTGTCGACCAGCTGGGCCGCGACCTGCGGGCGGTGCTCGAGCAGACCACGCCGGACGGGCCGGTGGTGCTCGCCGGGCACTCGATGGGCGGCATGACGATCATGGCGCTCGCGGAGCAGTACCCGGACCTGTTCGGCCCGCGCGTCGTCGCGGTGGCCCTGCTCGCCACCAGCGCCGAGCCGGTGCTGGGCGACCTCGGCCTGCCCCGTCCGGGGATGCGGGTGCTGCACCGGCTCGCCCCGTGGGTGCTGGCGGCGCTGCACCGCGCCGGACCGCGGGTGGGTGCCCTGCGGGAGCTGACCGGCGCGCTGGTGGCCCGGCACGCGTTCGCCTCCGACGTGCCGCCGCACGTCGCCGACTTCCTCGCCGGAATGATCGAAGCCACGCCCCTGGACGTGCTGGCCGACTTCTTCCCGCAGTTCCGCGTGCACGACAAGGTCGCCGCGCTCGCCGCGCTCCACCGCGTCGACTGTCTCGTCCTGGCCGGCGCCGAGGATGCCGTCACACCGCCCGCGCACAGCGAGGCCATCGCCGGCGCGGTGCCCGGTGCCGAACTCGTCGTCCTGCCCGCCGCCGGGCACGCCTTCCCGATGGAGTACCCCGATCAGGTCAACGACCGGATCGTCGCGCTGCTGCGGCACCACGCCCGGTCGCGCCCGGCCGGACCGGGCCCGGCACCGGCATAGAATCGGGTGATGCCCGACGTCACGCGCGGCGCAGGCAACCTTCCCAGCGAGCTCACCAGTTTCGTGGGGCGGCGCCGCGAGCTCGCCGAAACCCGCCGCCTCCTGGCTTCCGCCCGGCTGGTGACGCTGACGGGTGCGAGCGGCGTCGGGAAGACCCGGCTGGCGCTGCGCGCGGCCGCCGACGTGCGCCGGGCGTTCCCCGACGGCGTGTGGTTCGTGCCGCTGGCCGAACTGCGCGACCCCGCACTGCTGGCGTACACCATCGCCACCACGCTCGGCCTGACCGACCAGGCCGGGGCGCAGGTGGCCGGGCTCGCGGAGTTCCTCGAGGACCAGCGGGTGCTGCTGGTCCTGGACAACTGCGAGCACGTGCTGGACGCGTGCGCGGTGCTGGTCGCGAAGCTGCTGTCGGCCACCTCCTCGGTGCGGGTGCTGGCGACCAGCCGGCAGCTGCTGCGTGCCGACGGCGAGCAGGTGCTCGTGGTGCCGCCGCTGCCGGTGCCCTCCGCGGGTGAGCCGGCGGTCGAGGCGGTGACGCTGTTCGCCGAGCGCGCCGCCGCCGTGGTGCCCGGGTTCACCGTGGACTCGTCCAATCGCGACACCGTCGTGCGGATCTGCCGCCGCCTGGACGGCATCCCGCTCGCGCTCGAACTCGCCGCCGTGCGGTTGCGCGTGCTCTCGCTCGGCCAGTTGCTCGAGCGGCTGGACGACCGGTTCCGGCTGCTCACCGGCGGTAGCCGCAGTGCGCCGGGCCGGCAGCAGACGCTGGAGGCGGCGATCGCGTGGAGCTTCGACCTGTGCACCGGCGCGGAGCAGGCGGTGTGGGAGGCGGTGTCGGTGTTCGCGGGCGGATTCGACCTGGAAGCCGCCGAGGCCGTGTGCGCCGCGGCCGGTATCGACGCCGGTGAGGTGCTCGACCTGGTCGCCGGCATGGTGGACAAGTCCATCCTGGCCCGCCTGGACGGCACCTTCGGGCGCTCCGCGCGGTACGGGATGCTGGAGACCCTCCGCGAGTTCGGGGACGTCAAGCTGGTCGCGTCCGGCCGGGAGGAGGCGGTGCGCGGCGCGCAGGTGGACTACGTCGTGCGGCTGACGCGGCGCTACCGCGACGAGAACTTCGGCCCGCACCAGCTGGAGTGGGTGGAGCGGATGCGGCGCGAGCAGCCCAACGTGCGCGTGGCGCTGGAGCACTGCATGAGCGGCGGACCGGAGGGTGCCTGCCGCGCCGCGGAGATCACGGGGCCGCTGTGGGACTACTGGTTCGCGGGCGGGTACGTGCGCGAGGGCTACCGGTGGCTGCGGGCGTCGCTGGCGCGCGACGCCGGCTGCGACCTCCTGGTGCACGCCCGGGCGGTGCAGGGCGCGGCGTTCGCGGCGATCCAGATCGGCGACGAGGAGCCGGCCCGCGCGATGCTGGCGGAGCTGCGCGAGCTGGCCGAAGCCCTGGACGATGACGGCCTGCGCGCCGGGTGGGCCCAGTGCGCCGGGGCGGGCACCTTCTACCTCGGTGACCTGGTGGGCGGACGGCAGCTGCTGGAGCAGGCGCTGGCCGGGTTCCGGCGCACCGGCGACCTGGCCCAGGTGTGCAACACCCTGATCCTGCTGGCCGCGGTGCTGTTCTACCTGGACGAGCCCGCGGGGCTGCCGGTGGCCGAGGAGGCCCTGGCGCTGTGCGAGACGCACCAGGCCGACTGGTCCAAGGCCTACGCGCTGTGGGCGGTGGCCATCCACACCTGGCGGCACGGCGACCACCGCCGGGCGTCGGCGCTGTTGCGCGAGGCCATCGGGATGCGGCTGACGGACCGCACCCAGCTGGCGTTGAACCTCAGTGCGCTCGCGTGGTGCGCCGGCGCCGGGGGCGAGCACGAGCGGGCCGCCGGCCTGCTCGGCGCGGCGTCCGCGATCTGGCGGCTCAGCGGCGCCGCGGTGTCCGAAACCCGGCCGCACCAGCAGTTCGAGCAGGAGTGCGAGGCGCGCGCCCGGGAGGCACTGGGTGACGACGCCTACCACGCCGCGTTCGCCGCGACCAGCGGTGGCGGCGTGGACGAGGCGATCGCCTACGCCCTGGCGGAGAAGCCGGCCGGCCCCCGGCCGGCGCGGCGGTCGCGGGAGAGCAGTCCCGGTGGCCTGACCCGGCGGGAACGCGAGATCGCCGAGCTGGTCGCCGACGGGCTGAGCAACAAGCAGATCGCCGCCCGCCTGGTCATCGCGCAGCGCACCGCCGAGACGCACGTGGAGAACATCCTCACCAAGCTCGGCTTCACCTCGCGTGCCCAGATCGCGGCCTGGCTCACCGAACAGCGCGCCGGCGAGGACGGTACGTAGCCCGGTCTACGTACCCAAATGCGTAAGACTCCCGGTTTCCCGGGCCGGTGCGGCAGGCACTCTGGTAGTTGCGACCGAAACCGAACACCGGAGGAAATGGTCATGCAGGTCGATTCGCCGCCGCAGCCCTGCCCGCGGTGCCACCGCCAGGTGGTGCTCGCCGGGTACAGCTGGGGACGGCAGTGGGTGCACCTGGGCACATGGCGGCCGCAGTGCGGTCCGCCGTCCTGGGCGCTCGCCCGCTCGGCCGGGACCACCTCCGCGGCCTCCTGATCCCCGGTCCAGCCGCCCGGCGCCCTCCCCCCTCGCGCCGGTCGGTCGAGCGCGGCGGGCTCGTGCCCAGCCTGCCCGCGATATTCCGGCACCCCGCCGCGCTCATTCCATCCCCCGGCATGAAGGCCGCCCCGCATCGGGGCGGCCTTCGTGTCTGCGCACGCCAATTTTCACAGCAAACCATCAGTTTTTTCGTGGATCCTGGTGTTAGCTGGATGGAGTGATGTGCGAAGGGAACGCACGGTGCTGCGCAGACAAGGAGTGACGATGTCGTCTGCTCCGCGTCACCGTTGGCGCCCGGCCGCTTACACCGCCGTGGGGCTGGCGTCACTGCTCGTGCTCGCGGGCACCGGTTACGCCTGGACCCAGCTGTCCCGGCTGGACAGCGGTCTGGCGACCGCCAACGTCATCGCGCCCTCGGCCCGGGTCCCGGCCGGGCCGAGCCTGTCGGTGGACCAGAACATCCTGCTCGTCGGCCTCGACTCCCGCACCGACGCGCAGGGTGATCCGCTGCCGCAGAGCCTGCTCGACCAGCTGCACGCCGGCGACGCGAGCGACGGCGGGGACACCACCGACACGATGATGGTCGTGCACGTCCCGGCGGGTGGCGGCTCGGCCACCGCGATCAGCATCCCCCGCGACTCCTACGTGCAGCTTGCCGGCGGATACGGCAAGCACAAGATCAACTCGGCGTACACCTACGGTAAGCAGGCCGCGCTGAGCACCCTGCGTGCACAGGGGGTGAGCGGGGCGGAACTGGAACGCGAGGCGGACGCGGCGGGGGCGCGCACCACGATCGAGACGGTCGAGGAGTTCACCGGGCTCGCCATCAACCACTACGCCGCGATCAACCTGGCCGGGTTCTACGCCCTGAGCAACGCCGTCGGCGGCGTGCCCGTCTGCTTGAAGGAGCCGGTGCACGACACCTACTCCGGCGCCGACTTCCCGGCCGGGAAGCAGACGCTGTCCGGTGCGCAGGCGCTGGCGTTCGTGCGGCAGCGGCACGGGCTGCCCAGCGGCGACCTCGACCGCATCGCCCGGCAGCAGGCGTTCCTGTCCGGGATGGCGCAGGTGGTGCTGGGCAGCGGAACCCTCACCGACCCGTCGCGGCTGTCCGCGCTCGTCGACGCGGTGCGCCAGTCGGTCGTCCTCGACCAGGGCTGGGACGTGCTCACCTTCGCCGAGCAGCTGCACAACCTGTCCGCGGGCGCGATCACCTTCGCCACGATCCCGGTGCAGAGCCTGAGCCTGTCCACCCCCGATGACGGTGACGCGGTGCAGGTCGACCCCGGCCAGGTGCGCGACTTCCTCGCCGCCCTGATGGGCCGCACCGGGCCGGCGACCGCCAGCACCTCCGCGACGCCCACGACCGTCGCCAGGCAGGCCGCGGATGCCGCCCCCGCCCCGGCCACCACCCCGGCCGCGCCGGTCCCGCCCACCTCCAGCACCGACATGTCGGGTTGCGTGAACTAGCGCGTGGTTCACCGAGGCCCCGCCGGGTTGTTCCCGGCGGGGCCTCGTGGTGTCAGGGGGAGGCGATCAGGTGGTGGCGGGTGCCCACGCGCGTTCGAGCGCCGCCGCGCTGGCCCGGCGCTTCAGCCCGGCCAGGCTGTGCTTCGCCGGTACCAGCAGCGCGGTCAGCCAGGTGCGCCGGTACTCCTCCAGTGCGAGTGCCACGGGGCGATGCAGGACGCAGTGCACCAGACCCGGCGTGCCGAGGCGGTGCCTCCCGGTGTGCTTGCTCCGCGACATCGTTCCTCCGTGTGGGCGACCTTCCGCGCGCACCGTACGCAACGAACGGCGGGAAGCGTAGTAGCACCCCGGCGTGTCACCAGTCTCGTTTCCGTCACAAGCCGATCAGGGAGTAAAGGACACCCGATCGAGGTGTCTGGTTCAATGCGAATCATGCTGCGGGTGGGACTGTCCGGAGGAATCGGCGCGGGGAAGTCGACCGTCGCGGCGCGGCTCGTGGAGCACGGCGCGGTGCACATCGACGCCGACGCGATCGCGCGCGAGGTCGTGGAACCGGGCACCGAGGGACTCGCGAAGGTCGTCGAGGCGTTCGGGGCGGACGTCCTGGCCGCGGACGGCGGGCTGAACCGCCCGGCGCTCGCGGCGAAGGCGTTCGCGGACGAGGACTCCCGCGGCCGGCTCAACGGCATCCTGCACCCGCTGATCGGCGCCCGCACCGCGGAACGGATGGCCGCGGTGCCGCCGGACGGGATCGTGCTGCACGACGTGCCACTGCTGGTTGAGGGCGGGTACGCGCCGAACTACCACCTCGTGGTGATCGTGGACGCGCCGGTGGAGACCCGGGTGCGGCGGCTGATCGAACAGCGGGGGATGCCGGAGGAGGACGCCCGCGCCCGGATCCGCGCGCAGGCCGCTGACGAGCAGCGCCGGGCGGTCGCCGACGTGTGGCTGGACAACTCCGGGCCGGCCGGAGCGGTGCTGCCCGAGGTGGACCGGTTGTGGACCGAGCGGCTGGTGCCGTTCGAGGAGAACGTGCGCCTGCGCCGGCCCCGTCCGCCGCGGGCGCCCGAGCTGGTGCCCTACGACCCGGCGTGGCCCGCGCAGGCCGCCCGCGCGCTCGCCCGGCTGCGGCTGCTGACCGCCGGCCGCGCGCTGCGGGTGGACCACATCGGCTCGACGTCGGTGCCCGGGCTGCCCGCGAAGGACGTCCTCGACCTCCAGGTGACCGTGTCGACGCTGGAGCAGGCGGACGAGTTCGCCGACGTGCTGTCCGAGGGCGGTTTCCTCCGCGCCGCGGGGGAGTGGTGGGACGACCCGCAGGGCGGCGGACGGCCATGGCCGAAGCGGTTCCACTACGGCGCCGACCCGGGGCGGCCGGTCAACGTCCACGTGCGCAGCACCGCGACTCCGGCGTGGCGGCTGGCACTGCTGTTCGCCGCGTGGCTGCGGGCGAACCCGGCCGAGCGGGACGCCTACGCCGCGGTGAAGGCCGAGCTGGCGCGGGCCCACGCGCAGGACTGCTCGGTGGACGGCTACGCCGAGGAGAAGCAGGGCTGGGTCAACGCCGCCTTCACGCGCGCCGAGGAGTGGGCGGAGCGCACCGGCTGGTCGGCCTGACGCGGCGCGGCCGCCGTCCGTCCCGTGTGGACACCACCCCCCGGTGACCCGGAACCACCCACCGATCGCGGAGTGCCGGCGGCTGGTCGGCATACCCCCAAGCAGATGCCGACCAGCCGCCGGGAAACCGCGCTCGTCGCCGGAACCGCCGCGGCGGCCCCGCCTGACGAGCGGCAGCAGCCGGCCCGCCCCCGCGGTGGTGCACACCGGAAGGCGGGCGAGCTCCGCAACTGTGACGCGGCCGGGGGCGGTTCGGTTGCCCTCGAACGTCAACTACTTCTCCGCCGGCGGGCCGGGCGGGATCAGCGCCGGCGCCAGGTCAGCTGGACGCCGCGGGTGGCGAGCCAGCGGTCCAGCCGGTACTCGTGTGCCGCGAGGCCGTCGACCGTGCCGTAGGTGATCGCCAGCGCGCGTTCGGCCTCGCGCGGGGTGAGCAGCCCGGCGCCGGTGGCGGCGAGGAGTTCGTCGGTGTCGAGCACGTCGACCCGCTCGCCCTCGCGCACCACGAGGTCGAGGTACCAGTCCGTGGTGCGCCAGGTGGCGCCGTCGCGCTCCACCGAGACCACGTCGAGGTAGAAGTCCTGATCACGCTCGTGCCCGGGGCGGAACCAGTAGTCGGTCACGCGCAGCCCGAGCCTCGGCAGCAGCCAGGACTCCAGGTAGTGGAACTGGGCCCGGCCCGGCGTGTGGCGGGCGAGGTAGAGCCCGAAGGGTTCGACCCGGTACTCCTCGACCGCGCGGGCGATGCCCTTGGGGTCGGTGTTGGTCCGGTTCGCGACGTCGAAGGTCTCGATCTTGGGGGAGTGGATCGTCCCGGCGTGCGCGGTCATGGCTCCATTCTGCTGGTTTACAGGCAGAACGGAATTGTCGCGGCGGTAGGGTGATCGCGTGGCGGACGAGGCAGACGCGATCGAGGCAGTAGCGCGCGTGGCCGCGTTGCTCGCCGACCGGGCCACCGAGCTCACCGAGAAGGTCGTGCAGGTGTACGCGCGTGAGCTCCCGAACCTGGTCAACGACGACGAGAGCGTGGTCAGCCTGCTGTCGGCGAGCGTCTACCAGAACGTCGACACCGCGCTGCGGATCTTCCAGCACGGCATCGATCCGCGCCGCGTGGAGGCGCCCGCCGCCGCGACGGAGTACGCGCGCCGCCTCGCCCAGCGCGGCACCCCGGTCGTCGACCTGATCCGCGCCTACTACCTGGGCCAGACCGCGCTGCTGGAGTACGCCTTGCCCGAGGCGGTGCGGTTGGAGCGCGACCCCGCCGTGGTGGGCGGGATGATGAGCCACGCGCTGACCGAGGCGTTCGCCTTCATCGACCGGGTCACGCAGCAGGCGGTGTCCGCCTACCAGGAGGAGCGCGACCGCTGGCTGGTCAACCGCAGCGCGGTGCGCGCCGCGCGGGTGCGGACGCTGATCGAGGGCGGCGCCACCGACACCAGCGAGACCAGCCTCGGTTACCGCCTGCGCGGCACCCACCTGGCGATGATCGTGTGGCAGGCGCCCCTCCCGCCGGGCGGCCACGTTCTCGGCGCGTTGGAGACGGTCGCGACCGAGCTGGCCGGCGGGCTGCCCAGCGTCGGAGCGCCGCTGTTCGTGCCGAACGACGAGATGTGCGCGTGGGTCTGGTTCCCCCTGGAGCGGGCCGCGATGCCGGACGAGGAGCGGGTCCGGAAGGTGCTCGACAAGGCCGACCCCGGCGTCCGGTTCGTGCTCGGCGACCCCGGTGCGGGCGTGGACGGGTTCCGCCGCAGCCACCGGCAGGCCCAGCGCGTCTACAACCTGGCCTTCGCCGCGGGGGAGCACTGCGACCGGTTCCTGACCTTCCGCGACGTCGGCGCCATCGCCCTGATGGCCGGTGACATCGCGGCCGCGCGGGGCTGGGTGGCCGACACGCTCAACCAGCTCGCCACCGACGACGAGCACCACGCCCGGCTGCGCGAGACGCTGCGGGTGTTCCTGTCCACCGGCGGCAGCTACACCGCCGCGGCCACCCAGCTGACGATGCACAAGAACTCGGTGCAGTACCGGGTGCGCAAGGCGGAGGAGATGCTGGGCCGCCCGGTCGCCGAGAACCGCCTTGACGTGGAACTGGCGCTGCGGTTGTGCCACCGGCTCGGCGCGGCCGTGCTGACCGCGCCGTAGGTCCCCGGTGCACGGGCCGGCGGCCGTGGCTGCCGGAGGTCCCGTCGTCATGGCCTTCGTCGTCCGCCCGCTGAGCCCACCGAGCCCGCTGAGCCCACCGAGCCCACTGAGCCTGCTGCCCGCCCGCGGGAACCACCGGCGCCGTCATTCGCGTCATCGCTGCTGTCCGCGCCGCTTCGCGTCCGCCCGCGTCGTCCCGCTTTCGTCTCTCAAGACCAGTACCCGACCGGAGGATTGGGCCGAGGGCACGAAGATTCCACGATTATTCCGGTTTACGATCTCCGTATGGGGAACGTCGTGTACGCCGAACCGACCGGAGTGATGGCGCTCGTGCGGCTGCGGCCGGGCGCCGGGGGTGAACGCGACCGGGTGTGCCACCTCGTCCCGATCCCGGAGACCGGCCCCATCCCGGAGGTCCTCGTCGCCCGCTGCGGCGCCCCGATCCGGTGCGGCAGCGCCGAGCTGCTGGAGCGCATCTGCGGCATGCCGTGCGAGGCGTGCCTGGCCCGCGCCGCCCGCGATCGGCGCCTGGCCTGCTGAAACCCCGCCACGCTGAAAATTGTCGGTGGGCCCGCCTACTCTGGTGGACGTGGCTTTCGCAACCGAACACCCCGTGCTCGCCCAGTCCGAGTTCCGGCCCGTCTCCGACATCCCGCGCGCGGACGGCCGGTTCAAGGTCGTCAGCGAGTACCAGCCCGCCGGTGACCAGCCGGCGGCCATCGACGAGCTCGCCGAGCGCCTCGAGCGCGGCGAGAAGGACGTCGTGCTGCTGGGTGCCACCGGTACGGGCAAATCGGCGACCACCGCGTGGCTGATCGAGCGGGTCCAGCGGCCCACCCTGGTCATGGCGCCGAACAAGACGCTGGCCGCCCAGCTGGCCAACGAGCTGCGTGAGCTGTTCCCGCACAACGCGGTCGAGTACTTCGTCAGCTACTACGACTACTACCAGCCGGAAGCCTACGTCCCGCAGACCGACACCTACATCGAGAAGGACTCGTCGATCAACGACGACGTCGAGCGGCTCCGGCACTCCGCCACGATGAACCTGCTGTCGCGGCGGGACGTCATCGTGGTCGCGTCGGTGTCGTGCATCTACGGCCTGGGCACGCCGCAGTCCTACCTCGACCGGTCCGCCCGGCTCTCGGTCGGCATGGAGGTCGAGCGCGACACGTTCCTGCGGGCCCTGGTCGACGTGCAGTACACCCGCAACGACCTGGCGTTCTCGCGCGGCACGTTCCGCGTGCGGGGCGACACGGTCGAGATCATTCCCGCGTACGAGGAGCTGGCCGTGCGGGTCGAGTTCTTCGGCGACGAGGTCGACAAGCTGTACTACCTGCACCCGCTCACCGGTGAGATCGTGCGCGAGGTCGACGAGGTGCGCATCTTCCCGGCCACCCACTACGTGGCGGGGCCGGAGCGCATGGAGAAGGCGATCGGCGGCATCGAGGAGGAGCTGGCCGACCAGCTGGCGCACCTGGAGAAGCAGGGCAAGCTGCTGGAGGCCCAGCGGCTGCGCATGCGCACCAGCTACGACATCGAGATGATGCGCCAGGTCGGGTTCTGCTCCGGCATCGAGAACTACTCGCGGCACATCGACGGCCGCCCGCCCGGGTCGGCGCCGGCCACCCTGATCGACTACTTCCCCGAGGACTTCCTGCTGGTCATCGACGAGTCGCACGTGACGGTGCCCCAGATCGGTGGCATGTACGAAGGCGACGCGTCGCGCAAGCGCACCCTCGTCGAGCACGGGTTCCGGCTGCCCAGCGCACTGGACAACCGGCCGCTGACCTGGGAGGAGTTCACCGACCGCATCGGGCAGACCGTGTACCTGTCGGCTACGCCGGGCCCGTACGAGCTGGGCCAGACCGGCGGCGAGTTCGTCGAGCAGGTCATCCGGCCGACCGGCCTGGTCGACCCGGAGGTCGTCGTCAAGCCGACCGAGGGGCAGATCGACGACCTGGTGCACGAGATCCGGGTGCGCGCCGAGCGGGACGAACGGGTCCTGGTCACCACGCTGACCAAGAAGATGGCCGAGGACCTCACGGACTACCTGCTGGAGCTGGGTATCCGCGTGCGGTACCTGCATTCCGAGGTGGACACGCTGCGGCGGGTGGAGCTGCTGCGGCAGCTGCGCTCGGGTGATTTCGACGTGCTGATCGGCATCAACCTGCTGCGCGAGGGCCTGGACCTGCCCGAGGTGTCGCTGGTGGCGATCCTCGACGCGGACAAGGAGGGCTTCCTGCGCAGCGGCACCTCGCTGATCCAGACGATCGGCCGGGCAGCGCGCAACGTTTCCGGTGAGGTCCACATGTACGCGGACAAGATCACCGATTCGATGCGGTACGCGATCGACGAGACCAACCGGCGCCGCGAGAAGCAGATCGCCTACAACAAGGAGCGCGGCCTCGACCCGCAGCCGCTGCGGAAGAAGATCGCCGACATCCTCGACCGCGTCTACAGCGAGGCCGAGGACTCCGAGCAGGCGGTGCAGGTCGGCGGTTCGGGCCGCAACGCCTCCCGCGGCAAGAAGCCCGAGCAGGGTGGCCGCAGCTCGGGGGTGCTGGTGGACCGCGACGTGGCCGGCATGCCGCGCGCCGAACTGGCCGACCTGATCCAGCAGATGACCGACCAGATGATGCAGGCCGCCCGCGACCTGCAGTTCGAGCTGGCCGCCCGCCTGCGCGACGAGATCGCGGAGCTGAAGAAGGAACTGCGAGGCATGGACGCCGCCGGGCTGAAGTGACGTCGGTGCGCCGCGGCCCGCGCACCACCACCCCCGAGGAGCACGAGCACCGCCGCCCACGGGGACGGTGATCCGGAAGGGACGCGGCTACCGGACAAGTCGTCGTGCCGGGATCTGCGGTGCCTTCCCGAGGCGCCCGGCCGGTCACCGCCTGGTGACTGTCGTTCGACCCGGTGGCCGCGGGGCGGGCGGCTGTCATTCGGTCCGGTGGCCGCGGGCGGTGGCCGCGTCGGCTGCCGCCCGCACCCGGGTTACCCGCCGGCCGGCCGCGGCCCGGCCGCCCGGCGGTCCGGGCCGGTCACCCGCCGAGGTGTGCCCGCACGTACTGCTCGATCGCCGCCAGCGCGGGCGCCGACGACCACACTTGCTCGACGTAGACGTCGTCCCCGGCGCGCTGCTCACCGATCCGCTCGTCGAACGGGCGGTGGATCTGCGCCTTCGTGTGGCGGAACACGTCCCCGGGCACCGCCGCCAGCCGCGTGGCCGTCTCGATCGCCCGCGGAAGCACCTCCTCCGGCGCGGCCAGTTCGTCGACCAGCCCGCGGGCCAGCGCCTCCTCCCCGGCGTACGTCTCGGCGAGGAACGTCAGCCCGGGCAGCCGGTCCGTCCCGTACGCGCACCGCAGGATCTCCAGCGCCACCAGCGGAAACGGCACCCCGACCAGCAGCTCGGTCACGCCCACCCGCCCCTGCCGGGCGTTGAGCACCCGCCGGTCACACGCCGCGGCCAGCACCGCCCCGCCGGCGATCGCATGCCCGGTCATCGCCGCCACCACCGGGCCGGGGAACCCGAACACCGCCAGGAACGCATCCGACAGCGCCGGCAGGAACTCCCGCACGTAGTCCGCCCCGCCTGCGGACACCCGCTTGAGGTCCACGCCCGCGGAGAACATTCCGTCCCGCCCGGCCAGCACCACCGCCCGCGTGCCGTTGAGCTCGGCGTTCTCCAGCTGCGCCACCAGTTCCCGGCACAGCTCGGTGTCCAGTGCGTTCGCCTTGCCGTGGGCCAGCGTGAGCACGGCCACGTCGCCGGCCTTGTCCACCTCGATCGTCATCGGCCCACCGTAGCGGGCTCAGCTGGTGATGTCCTTGGTCGCGAACCGGCGGGCGGCCAGCAACGTGAACACCGTCGCGTAGATCACCGCGGACAACAGCCCGGCCGCCATGTTCGTCCAGTCGATATCGGTCGCGATGAGGTCCATCCACCCGTACGCGTAGTGCGTCGGCAGGTAGTCGCGCAGTGTGCCCAGCGCGGTGATCTGGTCCAGGATCTGCGACAGGATCGCCGCGAGCACCGCCCCGCCGACCGCGCCGAGCGGCGCGTCGGTGAGCACCGACAGCAGCAGCGCCAGCCCGGCCACCCACGCCAGCTGGACCACCACGAACACCGTGGACAGCGCGATCGCCACCAGGCTGCGGCCGAACGGGATCGCGTCGCCGGTCGGGCTCACCGCGTCCCCGGCGCCGTAGAAGATCAGCCCCGCCACGAGCGACACCAGCGGCAGCAGCACCAGCGCCGCCACCGACAGCAGCCCGGACGCGACGGCCTTCTGCCGGAGCAGCCGGTGCCGCGGCACCGGGATCGCGAGCAGGTACTTCAGGCTCGACCAGGACGCCTCGCTCGCGATCGTGTCCCCGAAGAACAGGGCGACGATCGTGGGCAGCAGGAATGTCCCGGACACGAACAGCGCCAGCACCACGAAGTTCGGCGCGCTCGCGGTCGCCAGGTCGACGAACCCGCCGGAGCGCCGGTTCGGGCTGGACTGCCCGATTTCGAAAGCCACCACCAGGATGAACGGCAGCAGCACGACGAAGCCGAGCACCAGCTGGGTGCGCCGCCGCCGCAGCTGCCGCCGCAGCTCGACGCCCAGCCGGAGGGTGCGCCGCGCCCGGTAGCCGGCGACGGCGCCGTCCGCGCCGACGCCGCTGTGGGTGTGACTCGCGGCGTCGGTGAGGTCGTCCAGAGCCGCCGGGTCGGTGTGGACGCCGTTCTCGGTCATGCGTCTCCCTCCCGCCGCGGGCGCGCCGGCCGCCCGGCAGCGCACCGATCCGCGCGGCGTGGGCCGTGGCCCTCGTACTCGGTCATGCGCCGTCCTCTCCCACCAGCTGCAGGAACACGTCCTCCAGCCGCCGCCGGGGACCGGCCTGCTCGACCGCGACCCCGGCGTGCACCAGCACGGCAACAGCGTCGGCGCGCGGCATGCCGTCCAGGTCGGCGTGCACAAGGTTGCCGTCGACGTCCACAGTGGACACCCCGGGCACGCCGCGCAACGCGTCGGCCGCGGCTTCCGGCCGGTCCACCCGGAAGGTGGCCTCGCCACCGGCGGCCACGATGTCGCCGACCTCGCCCGCGGCCACCAGCCGGCCGCGGTGCATCACGACGACGTGCGTGCAGGTCTGCTCCACTTCGGCCAGCAGGTGGCTGGAGACCACCACGGTCCGCCCGGTCGCGGCGTACCGCTGCAGCACCTCGCGCATCTGGTGGATCTGCGGCGGGTCGAGCCCGTTGGTCGGTTCGTCGAGCACGAGCAGCTCCGGCAGCCCGAGCATGGCCTGCGCGATCGCCAGCCGCTGCCGCATGCCCTGGCTGTAGGTGCGGACCTTGCGGTGCACCGCGTTGCCCAGCCCGGCGATCTCCAGCGCCTGCTCCAGATGCGCCTGCTCGGTGGGCCGCCCGGTCGCGTCCCAGTAGAGCCGCAGGTTCGCGGCGCCGGACAGGTGCGGCAGGAACCCCGAGCCCTCGACGAACGACCCGATCCGCGACAGCACCGGCGCACCCGGCGTCACCCGGTAGCCGAACACCACGATCTCCCCGGCCGTCGGGGTGATCAGCCCCATCAACATTCGCAGGGTGGTGGTCTTGCCCGCCCCGTTCGGGCCGAGCAGGCCCAGCACCTGGCCCGGCTCCACCCGGAAGGACAGGTCGTTCACCGCGGTGACGCCGCCCGGGTAGGACTTGGTCAGCCCGTCGATCACCAGCGGCACCGCGGCGAGCTCCGGGTCAGCCCCATGCGAGCGGCGCCTGCGCAGCGCCGCGATCGCCGCGGCCGCCGCGGCGATCGCCAGCGTCACCGCGATGCCGAGGAGCGTCCCGACCGGCCACCCGCCGCCTTCGGCGTGCCCGGGCACCACCGGCGCGGCCAGCACCGGGTCGGCCAGGGCGACCCGGTACGCGGCCGGTGCGACCGGCGTGGCGTACGCCTGGTCGGTCGTGGTGACCACGAGCTGCAGCGCGTGCCCGGCTTCCACCGGCCGCACGATCCCGGGCAGCGTCACGGTCACGTCGGCGGTGCCGGACGCCGGGATCGCCACCCGGATCGGGGCGACCTCGTTCGCCGGCAGCGTGCGCGTGCCGTCCGGGTTCAGGTCGTAGAGCTTGGCGAACAGCACCGCATCGCCGGTGCCGGACACCCGGAGCCGCACCGTCGAGGAGCCGGTCACGAGCAGCTGCGAGTCGACCGGTGCCGTGGTGAACCGCGCCGACTGCCCCGGCGGGTCGGCGGTGAACAGGCCGGACAGCCGCGACGAGCCGCTGACCGCCCCGTTCAGCCCGGGGATCCCGCTGACCGCGGCGGGCGTGCCGCCGGGCGGGTTCACGATCGTCTGCTCGGCGCCGCTCAGCCGGAGCGTGCGCCGTTGCGCCTGCGCCGGGTACTCGCCGGCGTCGACCGTGCGCACCGACGGTGAACCCGAGGCGCGCAGTGATCCCTCCACGTCGTAGGAGAACCCGCTGAACGGATTGCCGCCCTCGCCGGTGAGCTGGAACCACAGCCAGTCGCCGATCTTCGCGCGCAGTTGCGGCCCGGGACGCCCGCCGTCGTGCCCGCCGGTGTACCAGACCTGTTGCACGTGACCGCCGGCGGCGGTGATCTGCCGGGCCGTCGCGTCGGACTGGTCGAGCCCGAACAGGGTGTCGGCCTCGCCCTGCACCAGCAGCGTGGGCGCGGTGATGCGCCCGGTGACGGCCGAGGGCGACAGCCGCCGCAGCAGGGCCGCGACCTGCGGGCTGACCCTGCCCGTGGTGGCGAGCTCGGTGTAGGCCCGGCAGATCTCGTCGGTGAACCGGCCGCAGGCCGCCGAGCCGCGCTGGGGTGGCGCCTGCCCGGGGCCCGGGGCCGCACCGGCCGCCGAACCGCCGCCACTCCCCGTGCCGCCGGACTGGTTGTCCTGGGTCTGCTGACCGGGCTCGGGCGCGTCGGCGCTCAGGCCGCCGCCGGGGGACGAGCTGCCGGCCGAGAACAGCAGCCCGGCCCAGCCCTTCTTGAACACCCCGTCGGGCGCGAACGCCCCGGCCGCGGCCGTCCCGGCGGTCGGCGTGGTCGTCGCCGCGTTCGGCGTGAGCCCCTGGGCCAGGTCGTTGTAGGTGATCATCGGCGCGATCGCGTCGATCCGCTTGTCCCGGCCGGCCAGCTGCAGCGCGAGTGCGCCGCCGTAGGAGGCGCCGAGCACCCCGATCCGCGGGTCGCCGGGACCGTCGAGGCGGACTTCGGGGCGCGTGGCGAGCCAGTCGACCAGGTGTGTGGCGTCGGCGACCTCGAAGTCCGGGTCGTTCAGCCCGATCTCGCCGGTGCTGTGCCCGAAGCCGCGTGCCGAGTAGGTGAGCACCACGAACCCGCGGCGCGCCAGGTCCTGCGCGTCCCCGGCGACGCTGGTCTTGTCGGCGCCGAACCCGTGCGGCAGCAGGATCGCCGGCGCGGGCGTGTGCGCGGGCAGGTAGAGCGTGGTGTCCAGGCGCACCGTCGCCGCCGAGCCGGGCGCGGCCGGCACGTCGAGGACGGCGTCCTGCGTCGGGACCGCGGCGGGCTCGCTCGGCGAGCGGGTCCAGACGAGCGCCACGGCGGCGAGCACCACGACGACGACCGCGAGGGTCACCGCCCGGGCACGGCGCGTGTGCGGCAGCGGGATTCGGGGCACACCGAAACGGTATGGGAGCTTTCCTGAGAACGCCGCGGCGCGGTCCGGATCCCGGGGGGATCCGGGTGATGAGCCTTACCTGAGGTGGTGTTCGTCCGGTTCGTCAGGGAAGATGGATCCAGACGTGGAGGGGAGTATTCCTTCGCGGCGGTGTCGTCAGCACGGCGGTCCTGCGGGACACCCGGCACCGTCGGCCGGTGTCCCACCGGCGGAAGAGACCTCCGGCTAGCTGCTGTTGCGCGCTAACCGGAGGTATTGCGTACATGAGTGTTCCCGTGTGGCTGTGGGCTGCCACGGTGGCGGGCCTGCTGGTCCTCATCGCCGTCGACCTGGTGATCGTCGACCGCAAACCGCATGAGGTCACCACTGGGGAAGCGGCCAGGTGGGTCGTGTTCTACGTCGGTTGCGCGGTGCTGTTCGGCATCGGCGTCTGGGTTCTCGCCGGGCACGACTACGGGGTGCAGTTCTTCACCGGATACATCACCGAGTACTCCCTGTCGGTGGACAACCTGTTCATCTTCATGATCATCATGGCGTCGTTCCGGGTGCCGGCGATCCACCAGCACCGGGTGCTGCTGATCGGCATCCTGCTCGCGCTGGCCATGCGCAGCGTCTTCATCGCGATCGGCGCCGCGCTCATCGCCCAGTTCGTGTGGGTGTTCTTCCTGTTCGGCGCGGTGCTGGTGTGGACGGCGATCAGCCTGGTCCGCGGTGACGACCACGACGAGGAGTACCACGAGAACGCGGTCGTGCGCTGGATCCGCAAGCTCTACCCGGTGACCGAGGACTTCCACGGTCACCGGATGACGCTCAAGCGGGACGGCAGGCGGTGGCTGACCCCGATGTTCGTGGTGATCGTCGCGATCGGCAGCGCGGACCTGCTCTTCGCGGTCGACTCGATACCGGCGATCTTCGGCATCACCCAGGAGGCGTTCCTGGTGTTCACCGCCAACGCGTTCGCGCTGATGGGCCTGCGGCAGCTGTACTTCCTGCTCGGCGGCCTGGTGAAGAAGCTGGTCTACCTGTCCTACGGGCTGGCCGTGATCCTCGCCTTCATCGGCGCGAAGCTGATCCTGCACGCGCTGCACGAGTACCACGCGGTGCCGGACTGGCTGGACATCGGCAACTGGGTGTCCCTCGGCGTGATCGTGGTCGTCCTCGCCGTCACCACCCTGTTCAGCCTGGCGAAGGCGAAGCGCGACGAGAAGACGGAAGCTCTTAGCGAGGCTAACGAAATCAGGTAGGTTCGGGGCATGCGTCCTTCGGATCTCGAACTCGTCGCCGTGCCCGGTCCGCCCGCGCTGCACGGCACCCTGCTGCTGACCGCGGTCGCCACCCCTGACCTCGGCGGCAACACCTACCGCAGCGCGTTGTGGCGGGCCCACCCGGACGGCGGGCCGGCCCGGCAGTGGACCCACGGCGAGCGGGACAGCGCTCCCGCCATCTCGCCGGACGGCCGCTGGGTGGCCTTCCTCCGGGCGGAGGACAAGGGCAGGCCCCAGCTCCACGTGATGCCGGCCGACGGCGGGGACGCCCGGCGGATCACCGATCTGCCGCTCGGCGCCGGCGCCCCGGTGTGGGCACCGGACTCCCGCCGCATCGCCTTCACCGCGCGACTGCCCGAACCGGGCCGCTACGGCACCCCGGGGGAGGACGGCGAGGTCGTCGAACCGGATGCGGAGGCGCCCCGCCGGATCACCCGCTACGACTACCGGCTGGACAACGTCGGGTTCCTGCGTGACCGGCCGTCGCGGCTGTTCGTGGTCGATGCCACCGATCCGGGTGAACCGGAGCCGCTGACCGACGACCGGGCCGACGTGTCCGACCCGGCTTGGTTGCCCGACGGCTCGGCCCTGCTCGTCGTGGCACCGCGCGAGTGGGGCACGACCGACACCGGGGAGAGCGACCTCTACCGGGTGCCCGCCGGTGGCGGCGAACCGGTGCTCGTGGTGCGCACCGCCGGCAGCGCCGCCAAGCCCGCCGTGTTCGACGACGGCACCGTCTACTACTACGGCGCCGAGTTCACCTGGCCGCACGCCGTCGCCCGCAACCCCGGAGTGTGGGCGGCGGAGCTGCCCGCCGACGGCGAGCCGGCGAAACCACGGCGGCTGACCGATGCCGAGTCGGTGTACTGCGCGGCCGACGTCCCGCCGGCGCGGTTTCGCGACCAGGTCCTGGTGGCCGTGCTCAACCGCGGTGCGGTCGAGCTGCGCGGCGTGCCCCGGGACGCCGACCGGGTGCCGCTGGACGGGCTGGACCGGCTGCTCGGCGACCGGTGTGCGGTGCGCTCGTTCGCCGTGCACGGGGAGCGGATCGCCGCGGTGGTGGCGCGGCCGGACAGCTCCGGCGACGTGGTGCTGCTCGACGGCGCCGGGCAACGGGTGCTCACCGACTTCTCCGAACCCTTGCGGGGCAAGGGGATCCGGCCGGCCGAGGAGCTGACGGCCACCGCACCCGACGGCTACCCGGTGCACGGCTGGCTGGTGCGGCCGGACGGCGACGGGCCGCACCCGGTGCTGCTCGTGGTGCACGGTGGGCCGTTCGCCGCCTACGACTGGGGCCTGTTCGACGAGGCGCAGGTGTACGCCTCGGCCGGATACGCGGTGGTGATGGGCAACCCGCGGGGCTCGGCCGGCTACGGCGAGAGCCACGGTCAGGCGATCGTGCACGGCCTCGGCACGGTGGATGTGGACGACGTGCTGGCCTTGCTGGACGCGGCCCTGGCACGCGAGGACCTGGACGCCTCGCGCGTCGGCGTCATGGGCGGGTCCTACGGCGGGTTCATGACCACCTGGCTCGCGGCCCACCACGGTTCGCGGTTCCGGGCCGCCTGGAGCGAGCGGGCGGTCAACGCGTGGGACTCCTTCACCGGCAGCTCGGACATCGGCTGGTACTTCAGTGCGGCCTACGTCGGTGCGGACCCGGTGGTGCAGCGCGACCGCAGCCCACTGACCTACGCCCACCAGATCGGCATCCCGTTCGCCGTGGTCCACTCCGAACACGACTGGCGGTGCCCGGTCGAGCAGGCCCAGCGGCTGTTCGTGGAGCTCAAGCGCAACGGCGCGGCGGTGGAGATGCTGCTCTTCCCCGGCGAGGGCCACGAGCTGAGCCGGTCCGGCAAGCCACGGCACCGGCTGCAGCGCTTCGCCTCGATCCTGGAGTGGTGGTCGCGCCACTTGTCGTGACGAGCCGAACCGGCCCGCGGGCGGGCCTGCCCGCGGGTCAGTTCAGCAGCACGTAGTTGAGCTCCTCGCACACGCGTGCCAGCGGCACGTCCAGCCCGGGGTGGTCCAGCGGCAGCAGGATGTCCGGCGCCAGCGGGAGCGCGTCCCCGGCCGGTGGGTCCCACAGGCACAGCGCGGGCGATCCGCCGTCCATCGACGAGCGGTACCACAGCCCGTCGAGGCCGTCGAACGCCGTGCGGATCGCCCGCGCCCACGCCTGTGTGATCTTCTTCGGCCCGCTGGAGATCTCCTGGGAGGCGCCGACCCGGGTGGGCCACAGACCGGTCAGGTCGAGCAGCCGCAGCGGCCGTCCCGGCCGCACCACGACCAGCCGCGGGACGCGCGTCTTGCGGTCGACCAGCGACGTCGTCTGGAACACCTCGGCCACGCTCGTCCGCACGGTGAGCCCGAAGTACAGCACCCCGTGGCCGGAATCGGTGACCGGGCCACCGTCGCGACCCGGTGGCTGGGGGTCGAACCGCCCGTGCGGCAGCGGGCCGGTGTAGCGGAACGTGTTCCACTGCTGCGGGTGGGTGCCGCCGGTGCTGAAGATCCGGACCAGCCGCTGGGTGGGCGGCACGGTGACGAGGTCGGTTTCCGCGCGCAGCGCGGCGACCAGTTCGGCCCGCGCGGGCGGCAGGGGAAGACGTGCCATGAGCTGGTGCTGCGGCCCTCAGAACGGGGTGCCGAGGGTGGCGGCGAGCGCGGCGACCGGCGCGGGGTCGCCCCCGGCGAGCAGCCACTGGCGTGGGGTCACCGGATGTCCGCCGATCTCCAGGTCCGGCTGGGTGCTGTTCATGAACGCGGCCACGACCAGCGCCGGCTGGTCGTCGGGCACGGCGGCGAGGACCAGGTCCAGGCCCGGCAGCGGCTCACGCTCGCCGAACTGCCACAACGGCAGCCGCCATCCGCCCTGGTCCTTCCAGCCGGTCAGGCGCCGCTCGGCGAGCCGGTGCCGGATCCGGCTCGGGTCCACGTCGAGCCGCTGCGCGGCTTCGGTGACCGTGAGGGCGGACTCGGCCAGCACCGCGTGCGCGGCGACGGACGCGGCGCGGCCGTCGGCCTCGTCGTCCCGGCGGGGTGAGAGGTCGAGCCCGGCCGCGGTGAGTGCGGCGCGCTGGCTCGCGCCGAAGAACGACGCCGGATCCGGGTGCGGCGGGGACAGCCGGCGGGCGGCGTCCTCGACCAGCGACAGGAAGTCCTCGGCGTCGATCCGGAGACCGGCCTTGGCGAGGACGTTCTCCAGCGCGACCGTCATGCGCCCGAGCATAGCCCGGCGTGCGGATTCGTGCGCGCCGGGGGAAACCGACCGGAGTGGACGGTACCTCGTCCACTCTTGACATGTGTCGCCGGTCACCCTAAGTTCGGCCGGGTAATCGATTTCTCGCAGCGTGGCGAGGGGGACGAGATTGGACGCGGAGGCGCGGCCGCCGCTGGTCGAGCTCGCCGGGGTGAGCAAGTCCTACGGCGGGATCCACGCGGTGCGCGGTGTCGATTTCACCGTCCGCGCCGGCGAGGTGCACGCGCTGCTCGGGGAGAACGGCGCGGGCAAGTCCACCCTGATGAAGGTGCTCGCCGGCGAGGTCGGCGGGTACCGGGGCGAGATCCGCGTCGGCGGCGCGCCCGCCCGGTTCGCCGGTCCCGCCGACGCGCAGCGCGCCGGGGTCGCGATGATCCACCAGGAACTCGATCTCGTCCCGGCCTTGCCGGTGGCGGAGAACGTGTTCCTCGGCCGGGAACCACGCACCCGCCTCGGCACGGTGGACCGTCGCCGGATGCGGCGGGACACCGTGGCACTGCTCGACCGCATCGGGATCGCGCTCGACCCGCGGCGGCCCGTGGAGCAGCTGCGCACCGGTGAGCAGCAGCTGGTCACCATCGCCAAGGCGCTGTCCCTGGACGCGCGGATCCTCGTCATGGACGAGCCGACCTCGGCGCTGTCCGCGCCCGAGATCGACCGGCTGTTCGCGGTCATCGCGCAGCTGCGCGGCGGCGGTGCCGGCATCGTCTACATCTCGCACCGGATGGACGAGATCGGCCGCGTCGCCGACCGGGCGACCGTGTTGCGCAACGGTGAGGTCGTCGCCGAGTTCGACGCCCGGGCGCTGACCGCGCGCCAGGCGTCCGAGGCGATGGTCGGCAGGCCGGTCGAATCGGTGTTCCGCACCGGTGGCGGTGCGGGCGCGGGGGAGGAGCTGCTCCGGGTCGAGGACCTCGTGGTGCCGTCGCGGCGGCCGGGCCGGCGCGACCCGGCCGGCATCAGCCTGACCGTGGGACGCGGCGAGATCGTCGGCGTGGCCGGCCTGCTCGGGTCCGGGCGGACCGAACTGCTCGAGACGATCTACGGCGTCGGCGGACGCTTCGCCGGGCGGATGCTGTTGCGGGGAAAGGAGATCCGGCCGCGCAGCCCGCGCGGCGCGCTGCGGCTCGGGCTGGCGTTCGTGCCGGAGGACCGCCGCGTCGCCGGACTGGCGCTGGAGCACTCGGTGCTGGCCAACACCGTGCTGTCCGTCGTGGACCGGATCGCACGGGCCGGGGTGGTGTCCCGCCGGCGGGAACGCGGCGCGGCGAAGGAGATCGTCGAGCGGCTCGGCGTAAAGCTCGGTTCGCTGCGCGACCCGGCCGGGTCGTTGTCCGGTGGCAACCAGCAAAAGGTCGTGCTGGGACGCGGCCTGCTCACCGATCCCGCGCTGCTGTTGCTGGACGAGCCGACCCGTGGCGTCGACGTCGGCGCGAAGGCCGAGATCTACCGGCTGCTCGGGGAAGCGGCGGACCGGGGCGTGGGGGTGCTGCTCGCGTCGTCGGAACCGGCCGAACTGATCGGCGTGTGCCATCGCGTCGTCGTGCTGCGGGACGGGCGCAGCGTGCGGGAACTGGACGCGGCGAACACCAGCGAAGCGGAGCTGCTGGCGTTCTCGATGGGCGAGGGGGCCGTCGAGGACCTGGTGGCGGAAGGGACGTCATGACCCAGGCCAAGGTGGCCGCGCTGCCCGGGTCCGGGCGTCCCGGCGGCGGTGTGCTGGCGACGCTGTTCCGATTCCAGAGCCTGTTCGGCCTGGTGCTGGTGTTCGCCGCGGCGGTGGTGTACTCGCCGAGCAAGAACGGCGAGCTCGTGTTCCTGGATTCGGGCAACCTGTTCAACGTCGTCCGCTCGATGTCGGAGATCGGGATCCTCGCGGTCGGGATGACGCTCGTCATCCTCATCGGCGGCATCGACCTGTCCGTCGGCTCGGTGCTCGGCCTGGCCAGTGTCGGTTCGGCGGTGCTGCTGACCGGGAACGACCTCGGCCTGGTGCCCGCCGTGCTCGCGGTGCTGGCGATCGGCCTGGGATTCGGGCTGCTGCAGGGGATCGCGATCACGTCGTTCGGCATCCAGGCGTTCGTCGTCACGCTCGCCGGCATGCAGATCGCCCGCGGGCTCGCGCGCATCTGGTCCGGCGGGCAGGGCGTGTCGATCACCTACGGCGACCGGCCCGGGCAGGCACCGGTGACGTTCTCGCTGCTGGGGGAGCGCACGTTCGACGGGCTGGTGCCGATCCCCGCGCTGATCTTCGGAGTGGTCGCGGCGCTGGCCGTGGTGCTGCTGCGGGTCAGCGCGTTCTCCCGGCACGTCTACGCGATCGGCGGCAACGAGAAGGCTGCGCGCCTGTCCGGGGTGCCGGTGAAGCGGGTCAAGATCGTCGTGTTCGGACTGTGCGGGCTGCTGGCCGCGCTGGCCGGGATCGTGCACGCCGGGCAGCTGAACTTCGGCGGCCCCAACGACGGCGCGATGTACGAACTGGACGCCATCGCCGCCGTGGTCATCGGCGGCACGAGCCTGATGGGCGGGCGCGGCTCGGTCGTCGGCACGGTCGCCGGTGCACTGCTGGTGGGCGTGCTGCGCAACATCCTGGCCCTGAACAACGTGGACTCCAACGTCCAGTTGCTCGTCATCGGCCTGGTCATCGTGCTCGCCGCGGGGTTGCAGCGCCTGCGCCCGGCATCGGTTGCCTGACGAGAGGGAAAGCGCATGAAGAAGTCCCGGGCCATGGCCGCGGCGGGTGTGTGCCTGCTGCTCGCCGCCTGCGGCACCACGCACGAGAACGCCGGCGCCGGCGGCGGCCACGGCGCGCCGGCGAAGTGCGGTGCCGACGGGAAGTACACGATCGGGATGAGCCAGGCCAACGTCGCCGAACCCTACCGGCAGCGGATGAACGACGACATCCGGTCGGCCGTCGCGGCGGTGCCGCAGTTCGCCGTCGACTTCGCCGACGCCGCGCAGGACAACTCCAAGCAGGTCGAGCAGGTGGACACGTTCCTCACCCAGCAGATCGACCTGCTCATCATCAGCCCGAACGAGGCGACCCCGCTGACCGCGCCGGTGAAACGCGCCTTCGACAAGGGCATCCCGGTGCTGGTGCTGGACCGCAAGGTCGACGGGGACGCCTACACCTCGTTCATCGGCGCGGACAACACCGGCATCGGCAGGCAGGCCGGCGAGTACTTCAAGAACGTGTTGCTGCCGCACGGCGGGAAGATCGCCGAACTGCGCGGGCTGGCCGGGTCCACCCCGGCGCGGGAACGGCACGACGGGTTCATGCAGGGCATCGACGGCTCGAAGATCGAGATCGTGGCGGCCCAGGATGCCGACTGGCTGCGCGACAAGGGACAGCAGCAGGCCGACGCGATCCTCCAGGCCCACCCCGACATCCAGGGGATCTACTCGCAGAACGACCCGATGGGGGAGGGCGCGCGGATCGCGGCGCAGAACGCCGGCCGGCCCGACCTGCCGATCACCGGGATCGACGGGCTGCCGATCGAATCCGGCGGGCTGAAGGCGGTGGAGGCGGGCCGGCTGTCGGCGACGTTCGTTTACCCCACGGGCGGCCGGGAAGCCGTCGACACGGCGAAGCGCATCCTGCTGGACTGCGGGCAGGTGCCCAAGACCCAGACGCTGCCGACCAGGCTGGTGACCAAGGAGAACGCGGCCGCCACCTACGCGGAGCTGAACACCGGCTCCTGACTCCCCGCACCCCCCGCACGCGCCGCTCACCGGTATTGGCCGCCCCAGCCGCCGTGTTCGCCGCCCCGGCCGCCGTGTTGGCCGGTGCGGTCGCCGTGTTCGCCACACCTGGGTCGCGCTGGCCTTCCGGGTGCGCGCGCGAAGGCGAACCGCCGTCAGGCGCGGTGGCTCGAGCCCCGCTCGATGAGCTGCGCCTCCAGCGTCGTGGCTGTCGGGGGCAGGGTGCCGTCGGCGATGCGGGCCAGCAGCAGCCGCGCGGCCTCGGCGCCGATCTCGTAGGCCGGTTGCGCCACCACGGTCAGCGGCGGGTCGATGAGCGTCGCCCACGGGACGTCGTCGAACGCCACCACGCCCACGTCGCGCCCCAGCCGCAACCCCTCGGCCCGCAAGGTCTCCAGCACCCCGATCGCCATGGCGCTGTTGGCGACCAGCAACGCGTCCGGCGGCTCGGCCCCGGCCAGCAGCTCGCGCGTCGCCGCCGCACCGCCGGCCGCGCGGTACTCCGCCCGCCGTTCCCGCCGTTTGCGGCGCCCGAGCGCGGCCCGGTATCCGGCGAGCCGGTCGTCGGCCGTGCGCACACCTGCCGGCCCCGTCACGCACCCGACCCGCCGGTAGCCCGCCGCGATCAGGTGCTCCGTCGCGGCGCGGGCGGCGGCGCGCGAGTCCACCAGCACCTGATCGCCGGTGCCCGCCCGCAGCGGCCGGTCCACCGCGACCACCGGGGTGCCGCGCCGCAGCAGCATCTCCACCCCGGCCCACTCGTCGGTCGGCGAGATGACCACCCCGGCCACCCGCTCCTGCAGCGCCACGTCGATGTAGCGGCGTTCCTTCTCCGCGTTCTCATCGGAGTTGCAGAGCACCACGGAGTAGCCGGCCGTCTGCGCCACGTCCTCGACGCCCCGCGCGATCGCGGTGAAGAACGGGTTCTCCACGTCGGAGATGACCAGTGCGAGGACGGCGGTCTCCTGGCGGCGCAGGTTCCGCGCGAGCCCGTTGGGCCGGTAGCCGAGCTCCTCGGCCGCCGCGCGCACCCGCGCGACCAGCACCGGATCCACTGTGGACACGCCGTTCAGCGCGCGGGACACCGTGGCCGTCGACACGCCCGCGTGGTGGGCCACGTCGCTGATGGTCGCCACCCGCGACCTCCCGTCTTCCGTGCCGCTCACGCGGGCTCCGGGCCGCTATTGACACCGCCCGGGGTCCAGAATAGCGTCGTGAGTAATCGATTACCCGCCCGAGGAGGCAGCGGTGGCCCGCATCGGCGTGATCAGCATTTCCGACGGGCGTGACCACGTGCACGCGCGCAACGCCCGGTTCATCCAGTCCAAACAGGACGATCTCGTACGGTCGCTCACCGCGGCCGGGCACGACGTGGTGGCGGGCTCCGACCTGATCGCGACCAACACGCTGGCCTCGTCGGTCGCCCGCGAGGTCGCCGCGGCCGGGGTGGACGTCACCGTCTTCTACTACGCGGTGTGGAGCTTCCCGCACTTCACGATGCTCGCCGCGGACGCCACCAGCAGCCCCCTGATCCTCGTCGCGAGCACCGACCCCACCGAACCGGGCCTGGTCGGCATGCTCGCCGCCGGTGGCGCGCTGGACCAGATCGGCCGTGCGCACACGCGGTTGTGGGGCGCCCCGGACGACGCGGATCTGACCGAGCGGATCGGCGCGCACGCCCGTGCCGCGGCCGCGGTCGCTTCCCTGCGCGGGTCGACCTTCGGCCGCTTCGGTGGCCGGCCGATGGGGATGAACACCGCGGTGGCCAACACCGACCAGTGGATGCGGCGGTTCGGCATCGACGTCGAGGAGATCGACCAGTACGAGCTGGTGCTGCGCGCCGAGAAGGCCGACGTGGGTGAGGCCGCCAAGGCCCGCCGGTGGCTCGAGGACCACGCCGCCGGGGTGCACTACGACGGTTCCAAGCTCACCCCGGAACTGCTGGAGCGGCAGATCCGCTCCTACCTCGCCATCCGCGACATCATCGCCGAGCGCAACCTGGACTTCTCCGGGATCAAGGGCCAGCCCGAGCTGACCGAGCACTTCGCCACGATGGACGTCACCGAAGCGCTCCTCAACGACCCCTACGACTGGGACGGCCCCAAACCGGTGCACGTCACGGCCACGGAGGCGGACATGGACGGGGCGCTCACGATGCAGCTGATGCACCGGATCTCCGGCACTCCCGTCCTGTTCGCCGACGTGCGTCACTACCACGCCGACCGCGACATCTGGGACCTGTGCAACTCCGGCCAGCACGCCACCTGGTTCGCCGCGCGCAGCGACGACCCGGCGGTGAACCTCGCGAAGGTCCACCTCTACCCGGAGGTGTTCTTCTTCCCGGCCGGTGGCGCCTCGGTGCAGCACATCGCCGCGCCCGGGCAGATGACACTGGGGCGGCTCACCCGGCGGGCGGGGGAGTACCGTCTGCAGCTGATGCTGGGCGAGTTCGAGAACTACGACGACGAGACCAACGAAGCGCTGATGCGGCAGTCCACGCCGGAATGGCCGCACGCGTGGGCGCGCCTGGACGTGCCGGCGGAGAAGTTCCTGTCCGAGTTCGGGGCCAACCACATCCACGCCATCCCGGGTGACCGCCGTGCCGAGCTGCGTGCCGCGGCCGGTCTGCTCGGCGTCGAACTGCACGAGTGGTCCCGTGGCTGAGGACCTGCTGCTCGGCATCGACATCGGGACGTCCAGCTCGAAGGGTGTCCTGGTCACCCGCGACGGTGAGATCGTCGCCCGGGCGTCACGGGCGCACGAGACGTCCTACCCGCACCCCGGGTGGGTGGAGCACGACGCGGAGGCGGTGTGGTGGCAGGACTTCCTGGCGCTGACGCGGGAGCTGGTCGCGGCGGCCGGTGAGCGCCGCCTCGCCGCGCTCGCGGTGAGCGGCATCGGCCCGGTGCTGCTGCCCGCCGACTCCTACGGGCGGCCGCTGCGCCCGGCCATCCTGTACGGGGTGGACACGCGCGCCTCACGCGAGATCGAGGAACTGACCGCGGAACTGGGCGCCGACTCCATTCTGGAGCGCGCGGGCACGGCGTTGTCGTCGCAGGCGGTCGGCCCGAAGTGGCGGTGGCTCGCCCGGCACGAGCCGGAGGTGTTCCGGCGCACCCGGCTGTTCCTCATGTGCAGCTCCTACCTGGTCCACCGGCTGACCGGCGAGTACGTGCTGGACCACCATTCCGCCAGCCAGTGCGACCCGATGTACGACCTGCGCGCGGGCGACTGGGCGAGCGACTGGGCGGAGCGGTGCGCGCCCGGGGTCGAGATGCCGCGGCTGGTCTGGCCGACCGAGGTGGCCGGCACGGTCAGTGCGGCCGCCGCGGCGGAAACCGGTCTGCCGCAGGGACTTCCGGTCACCGCCGGTACCGTCGACGCGTGGGCGGAGGCCGCCAGCGTTGGGGTCAGCGAGCCCGGCGACACGATGGTGATGTACGGGACGACGATGTTCCTGATCCAGGTGCTCGCCGACCCGCGGCCGCACACCGGCCTGTGGACCACCTGCGGCGCCTTTCCAGGCACGTACTCGCTCGCCGCGGGCATGGCCACGTCGGGGGCGATCACCGACTGGCTGCGCCGTCTCGTCGGCGGCGACTTCGCCGCACTGGTCGCCGAGGCGGCCAAAGTGCCGGCCGGCAGCCGAGGGCTGTTGCTGCTGCCGTACTTCGCGGGGGAGCGGACCCCGCTGTTCGACCCGGATGCGCGGGGCGTGCTCGCCGGGCTGACCACCGCGCACGGCATCGGCGAGCTGTACCGGGCCGCGCTGGAGGGTATCGCCTACGGCGTGCGGCACAACCTGGAGGCGATGCGCGACTCCGGCGGTGCGGCCGGCCGCCTGGTCGCGGTCGGCGGCGGCACCCAGGGCGGGCTGTGGACGCAGATCGTCACCGACGTGACCGGTGCCGAGCAGCAGGTGCCTGCCGAGACGATCGGCGCGGCGTTCGGGGACGCGCTGCTGGCGGCGGTCGCGATCGGCGCCGAACCGGATGCCGCGCGGTGGAACCCGGTCGCCGGGACGGTGCGCCCGGACCCGGCCGCGGTGGAGATCTACGACCGGTTCTACGAGCGGTACCGCGCTCTCTACCCCGCCACGAAGGACATCACGCACTTCCTGGCCGAGCGGCAGCGGGCGAGCGAGCACTGACCTCGTCCCGTGCCTCGGGGGGCCGCCCGCCGCATACCGGTGGTCGCCGGAACCTGCGGGACCGACGCCGTGGACATGGGGAAGTCCGCAGGTCAGCCCGTTGCACTACCCCAAACGGGTGAAAAGCCGATGACGGTGTACACCGCAGGTAACGATTGGTGCTCGGCTCGCGAGGAATGGTTGACGCGCTCGGTGGAAGCGCGGAGAGCCGAGAGAAGACGACGCCATGGGTGTTGTTCCCACCGTGCGCCCCAGTCCGGGACCGCGGCGGCCGCTGGCCAGCTCGATGGCGGTGTTCGCCGCCCTCGGCGTGGTCCTGACGGTCGGCCTCACCTCGCTGCTCGTGGCGGGCCAGCGGTCCACCGATCCGGAGGTGGGCTCGCTGAGCGGCGCCGGCGCACCGATCGTGGCTCCGGGCGCACCCGCCCCGGAGGTGTCCTACCAGGTCACCTACGAGCTGACCGGTGGGGCGCACGCGCTCAACGTCACCTACGTGGCGCAGGGCGCCGACATCGCGCAGGTTCTGGACACCCGCACGCCGTGGTCGGCGTCCCTGGTGCGGACCGGGGCGCAGGGTGCCCACCAGTACTTCAGCCTCACCGCGCAAAGTGCCGGTGGCGGCCTGCTGACCTGCCGGATCGTCGTCGACGGCGTGGTGGTCAGCGAGCGGTCGGTGTCGGCGCCGCAGGGGATGGTGCGCTGCTCGAAGTCCCTGCCCTGACTCCATCCCGGCCGCGCGCGTGGTCGCCGGAGCGGGCGGGCGCCCGGCCCGGTGAGGCACGATCGTCCGCGTGAACGGAGCGACCCTGCACGCCGGCCCTCTGCTGGCCGTCGTCCTCGTCGCGCTCGTGGTGGCCGGTGCGCTCGCGGTCTGGCTGGGGCGGCTCGGGCCGGGCTGGGCGGTGGTGACCGCGGCGGGGCGCGCTGTCACCCAGCTCGCCGCGGTGTCGCTGCTGATCACCGTGGTGCTGCGGTCGGGCTGGTGGACCGGGCTGTTCGTGCTGCTGATGTTCACCGTCGCCGCCGTGACCTCGACCCGCCGGGTCGGGCTTCCGCTGGGACGGTTGCCGTGGGTCGCGCTGGCCCTGGCGAGCGGGGTGCTGCCGGTGCTCGCGCTCGTACTGGGGCTCGGTGTGGTGCCCCTGCGGCCGATCGCGGTCGTGCCGATCGCCGGCATCGTCATCGGCGGCACGATGACCGCGACCTCCCAGGCCGCGCGGCGGGCCCTCGACGAGCTGACCGCGCGGCGCGGCGAGTACGAGGCCGCCCTCGCGCTCGGGTTCCTGCGGCGCGCCGCGGCACTGGAGATCTGCCGCCCGACCGCGGGCCAGGCGCTGATCCCGGCGCTCGACCAGACCCGCACCGTCGGCCTCGTCACCTTGCCGGGCGCCTTCGTCGGCGTGCTGCTGGGCGGGGCCGGGCCGGTGCAGGCCGGGGTGACGCAGGTGCTGGTCCTGCTCGGCCTGCTGGCGGCCGAGTCGATCGCGGTGCTGGTGACCGTCGAGCTGGTCGCGGCGGGACTGATCGATCGCCGCTAGCGTGGACGCATGACTGTTGCGGACTTGCTGATCGACGGGTTCGGCCGCATCCGGGAGGTCGTGCACGGGGCGGTCGACGGGCTGACCGCGGACCAGCTCGCCGAGCGTCTCGACCGGGACGCGAACTCGGTCGCGTGGCTGGTCTGGCACCTCACGCGGGTGCAGGACGACCACATCGCCGACCTGGCCGGTACCCGCCAGGTGTGGACCGAGCAGGGCTGGCACGACCGGTTCGGGTTGCCGTTCGGCCGGGGCGCGACCGGCTACGGCCACCGGTCGGAGGACGTCGCCGCGGTGCGCGCCGAAGCCAAACTGCTCACCGGCTACCACGACGCGGTGCACGACTCGACGGTGGCGTGGCTGCGCGGGTTGCGCGAGCCGGAGCTGGACCGGGTGGTCGACGAGGCGTGGGACCCGCCGGTGACCCTGGGCGTCCGGCTGGTGAGCATCCTGTCCGACGACCTGCAGCACGCCGGCCAGGCCGCGTTCGTCCGTGGCATCGTGGAGCGCCGCTAGGACGGGATGTCCCTCGCCGCATCGCCCCATTGGGTGGCCACGAGCCGCGCACTGTGGCATGCCCGCGGTATCCCGGGTGAAACCCCAGTCGCAGTAGCGAAACCGGATGTCCGAAAAGGACATCGAGGCGACCCGGGGTGTTCCGCGCGGCTCATCCGAACAGCGGCCGGGATCGCGTGTCCGGCCGTTGCCGGCGTGAAGGGCCTGCAGGACTGGTAGCCCGGGCTTCACGAATGGCACGCCCGCTCCAGCCGGTACACGAACGAGGGCGCCGCGGACGCCGGTCCGAACCGGCTCGCACCCGGGCCGGTCATGCCGCTCGGCGCGGGCTGCAGGACCTGTGGCGGCGCACGGCGGAACCTGGGACGTGGCCCTGTGCCTGGCCCGGATCCGGCACCTGACCGCGGGGCCACCGGAGCCGTGCGGCACCCGGGCGTTGCGCGAGCTGGAGACCGCGGCGCAGGACTACACCTGTGTCGTCAACGACCTGTTCTGCGTGCGGCCCGGCCTCCGGTGCCGCACGGGCTCCGGTCACGTTCGCCGGCCGGCCTCGTGTGCTCCGCGCACCGCCAGCCGGTCGGCGCGTTCGTTGTCGGGATGGCCCGCGTGACCCTTGACCCAGTGCCACTGGACCTCGTGGTGGCCGATCGCCGCGTCGAGGCGCTGCCACAGGTCCGCGTTCTTCACCGGCTCCCGCGCCGCCGTCTGCCAGCCGTTGGTCTTCCACCGCGGCATCCATTGCAGGACACCGTTGCGGACATAACTCGAATCGGTGTACACGCGCACCACCGACGGCCGCGTCAACGCCTCCAGCGCGCGGATCGGCGCCATCAGCTCCATGCGGTTGTTCGTCGTCGTGCCCGGCTCGGCTCCGTAGAGCTCCTTCTCGTGCTGCCCGTACCGCAGCACCGCGCCCCACCCGCCGGGCCCGGGGTTTCCGCTGCACGCGCCGTCCGTGTAGATGTCCACGACCGGCCCGTCCTCCTGCACGCGCGAGAGCGTAGCAGCGCCCGCACCACCGGCTCGGTCACGGATGAGCGGGAGTCACCAGGGCGCCCGGCCCACGCTCTGCTCGGCCACGTGCCGGAGCACGACATCCTCGGCGGGCTCGTCGGAGTGCGGCAGGCTGTACAGCATGCCGGCCGCCCGCAGCGCACGCTCGACCGGGCGGGCGCCGGTGCCGGTGACACGCAGCGCGACACCGCGCCGCGCGGCGGCGTACTGCGTCTCGACCAGCACGCTCAGGCCCGCCGTGCCGAAGAAGCTGACCTCGGACAGGTCCAGCACGAGGAGTGTCACCGGGCCGCGGAAACGGCGGCTGAGCACGTCCGCCAGCTGTGGTGCGCTGGCCAGGTCCACATCGCCGCCGACCTCGACGAGCAGCGTGTGCCGCTCGGGCTGGGACACGTCGACGGTGAACGGCATCGCTTCCGGGACGTCCTTCGCCCGCGGAACGGGGATGCCCCGCTGGACCGGTGCGGGACGGGTTTCCGGAGGAGCCATGAGCACGGCCTCCACACTGCGCGGCAAGCGCCTGTCGGGTAGCTCCGAACGGCTACTTGCTCAACCGTGGGTCCGAGCTTACCCGTGCTTCCCCGTTTCGGCGAGGCCGCCCGGCGCTGGTCAGCGGCCCGTGAGCGGCCCGGTCGTGCCGTGCCGGTGCGTCAGCGGGCCCCCTTCGTCCAGCCGTCCCGGCCCGAACAGCACGCCCGCCGCGGCCATCCGGAACCGAGCGGCACGAGGCCGGGGTCCCCGGGCACCGGTGTCGACCTCGGCCCGGCGATGCTCGCCCCGGCGGTCCTGTCGGCCGTACGGAACCGATCCCGGTGATCACCAGCCCCGCTGCCGCCACTCGGCCAGCTTCGGCCGCTCCGCACCCAGCGTCGAGTCGTCCCCGTGCCCCGGGTAGAACCAGGTTTCGTCCGGGAGCCTGTCGAACACCCGGGACTCCACGTCGCCGATCAGGGACTCGAAGTCCGCCGGTGTGGCCGTCTTCCCCACGCCGCCGGGGAAGAGCGAGTCCCCGGTGAACAGGTGCGTGCTGCCGTCCGCATCGCGGTACAACAACGCGATCGAGCCGGGGGTGTGCCCGCGGAGGTGAATCACCTCAAGAGTGCAGTCACCCACCGTGAGCGTGTCGCCGTGTTCGACCAGGAAGTCCGGCGGCACGGGCAACACGGATGCGTCCAACGGGTGAGCCGCCGTGTTCGCACCGTATGCGCCGGCGACGGCGCCGAGCGCCTGCCAGTGATCGGGGTGCTGGTGCGTGGTGACGACCGTGCGCAGCGCCGGACGGTCCGGGCCGTGGCCCACCAGATCGGAGATCCGCTCCGGGTCCGCCGCGGCGTCGATCAGCAGCGCCTCGTTCTGCCGGCGGCAAACCAGCAGGTAGGCGTTGTTGTCCATGGGCCCGACCGACAGCTTGGTGATGGTCAGGGCGTCCAGCACGCGCCGGGCCGCGTCCCCGCCCGGCTCGACGTGGCCGGTGTAGTCCTCTACGACGTTCACGGCGCCAACGGTAGTCGCCGCGCGACAACCCGTTCCACCCGTTCAGGTTGGTCTCAGAAAGGTAACGTAGGCTCCGCTGCGTCCCCGACCCGATCTTGTGAGACGCCCGAAACAGTGCCGAGTTCCCTCCCCGAAACCCCCCAGCGCAGGAGCACCCGACGCATCAGCTGGGACGCGGTGCGCGTCCTCGCCGTCCTGTCCGTGGTGCTCGGGCACATCACGCACCAGGGTCCGCTGGCCCACCCCGAGCTGAACGACTACCCGGTCCGGATCAGCGCCCAGTTCGGCGCGGCGATCCTGATGGTCGTCTCGGCGTTCTTCGTCTGCCAGACGATCCGGCGTGGCGGCACCGGCAGGTGGATGTGGAAGAAGACCGCGCGGCTGCTCCCGCCGTACCTGGTCGCGGTGGTCGTCACCTACTTCGTGATGCGCGGGGCGGACGCCTCGTTCAACGGCCAGGGGTTCGGTGGCGGCTGGTGGGACACGCTGTTCGGCCCCACCAGCGACGGGGTGGCGTGGGCGAGCTCGTGGTACGTCCCGGTCGGCTGGGACCTGCTCGTCAACCTGACCATGATCCAGAGCTGGCACGCGGGTTTCATCTGGCTCGACGGCTCCTACTGGACGCTGCCCGTGCAGCTCATGGTCTTCGCCGGTGCCGCGCTGCTGTGGTCGCGCACCCGCTGGTTCCGCTCGCCGCACGCCGCCCGGCACGCGAAGCTGCTGCTGTGGGCGATGACGCTGGTGCCGCTGGTGCTGCGGTTCTGGGTCCTGGGGGTGAACAACCCGTCACCGTGGGCGTTCTCGCTCGTGTTCGGGTTCGGGCTGCACCGGCTGCACGCGTTCGCCGCGGGAATCGCGGTGTGGCTGTGGTCGCGGGACCGGATGTCCACGCCGCACCTGGCCCTGCTGCTGGCCGCCGCGGTCGCCGCCCAGGACCTGCACCTCTACCCGTTCCACGTGGCGCTGCCCACCGACCCGGCGCGGCTGCCCTCCGACATCGGGTTCGCCGTGGTGCTGGTGCTGGTGTGCGCGGCGGCGAAGGGCCCGGACTGGACGTTCCTGCGGCCGGTCGCGCCGGCCATCGGGTGGCTGGCCGGAATTTCCTACGGTGTGTACCTGTTGCACCAGGAACTGGGCTACATCCTGGCCAAGGCGCTGCAGCTCGCGGGTCTGCCGGGCTGGGCGCGGCTGCCGCTCGTGCTGGGGGCGGCGATCGGCGCCGGATGGCTGCTCACGAAGCTCGTCGAACGGCCGGCCCACCGCTGGCTGACCACGCCGCGCGTCACCGCGCCGTCACCGCGGAGGGCTCCGGACGACCTCGTCGGTGAGGAGCCGAACGGTCCGGCTCCGGTTTCTGTCGGTGGGTCGTCCTAGCATGGATGCGGCTGGCTGATCCGGCCGTCACATTCCAGGAAGGGACCTCATCCGTGGCTGATCGCCTCGTTGTTCGCGGTGCGCGCGAGCACAACCTCCGCGGCGTCGACCTCGACCTGCCCCGGGACAGCCTGATCGTGTTCACCGGCCTGTCCGGGTCCGGCAAGTCGAGCCTGGCCTTCGACACGATCTTCGCCGAGGGCCAGCGGCGGTACGTGGAGTCGCTGTCGGCCTACGCGAGGCAGTTCCTCGGGCAGATGGACAAGCCCGACGTGGACTTCATCGAGGGGCTCTCGCCCGCGGTGTCGATCGACCAGAAGTCCACCTCGCGCAACCCGCGCTCCACCGTGGGCACGATCACCGAGGTCTACGACTACCTGCGGCTGCTCTACGCGCGCGCCGGCAAGGCGCACTGCCCGCAGTGCGGCGAGCCGATCAGCAAGCAGACCCCCCAGCAGATCGTCGACCAGGTGCTGGCCATGGAGCAGGGCACCCGGTTCCAGGTGCTCGCGCCGGTCGTGCGTGGCCGCAAGGGGGAGTACCTCGACCTGTTCAGCAACCTGCAGCAGCAGGGCTATTCGCGGGCGCGCATCGACGGGCAGGTGTACCAGCTCACCGACCCGCCGAAGCTGAAGAAGCAGGAGAAGCACCACATCGGTGTCGTGGTCGACCGGCTCACCGTCAAGGCCTCGGCCAAGCAGCGGCTCACCGACTCGGTCGAGACCGCGCTGCGGCTGGCCGACGGCCTGGTCGAGCTGGAGTTCGTCGACCTGCCCGAGGGCGACCCGCACCGCATCCGCGGGTTCTCCGAGAACCTGGCGTGCCCGAACGGCCACCCGCTGACGATCGAGGACCTCGAACCCCGCTCGTTCTCGTTCAACTCGCCCTACGGCGCCTGTCCGGAGTGCACCGGCATCGGCATCCGCAAGGAGGTCGACCCGGAGCTGGTGGTACCCGACGACGAGCTGTCGCTGGCCGAGGGCGCGATCGCGCCGTGGTCGGGCGGGCAGAGCGCCGAGTACTTCCAGCGGTTGCTGGAGTCGCTGTCGGAGACCATCGGCTTCCGCATGGACACGCCGTGGCGCAAGCTGCCGGCCAAGGCGCAGAAGGCGGTCCTGCACGGCGTCGACGACCAGGTGCACGTTCGCTACCGCAACCGGTACGGCCGTCAGCGCAGCTACTACGCCAGCTTCGAAGGCGTCATCCCGTTCCTGGAGCGGCGCCTCGAGCAGACCGAGTCCGAGTACATGCGCGAGCGGTACGAGGGCTACATGCGCGAGGTTCCGTGCCCCGCGTGCCAGGGCAGCCGGCTCAAGCCGGAGATCCTCGCGGTCACGCTCGAGCACGCCGAGCGCGGCGAGCGGTCCATCGCCGAGGTGTGCGCCCTGTCGATCGAGGAGGCGTCGGAGTTCCTCGACGGGCTCAAGCTGGGCTCGCGCGAGGCGATGATCGCCGGTGCGGTGCTCAAGGAGATCCAGGCGCGGCTGCGGTTCCTGCTGGACGTGGGCCTGAACTACCTGTCACTGGACCGGGCCTCGGCCACGCTGTCCGGTGGCGAGGCCCAGCGGATCCGCCTCGCCACGCAGATCGGGTCCGGTCTGGTCGGTGTGCTCTACGTGCTGGACGAGCCGTCCATCGGCCTGCACCAGCGGGACAACCGCCGCCTGATCGACACCCTGACCCGGCTGCGCGACCTGGGCAACACACTGATCGTGGTCGAGCACGACGAGGACACCATCCGCGCCAGCGACTGGGTGGTCGACATCGGCCCGGGCGCGGGGGAGCACGGCGGGCACATCGTCCACACCGGACCGTTCAGCAAGCTGCTCAGGAACAAGGACTCCCTGACCGGTGCGTACCTGTCCGGGCGCGAGGTCATCCCGGTGCCGGAGATCCGCCGGCCGGTCAGCAAGAAGCGCCAGCTGACCGTGGTGGGTGCGCGCGAGCACAACCTGCGCGGCGTGGACGTGTCGTTCCCGCTGGGCTGCCTGGTGTCGGTCACCGGCGTGTCCGGGTCGGGCAAGTCGACGCTGGTCAACGACATCCTGGCCACCGTGCTGGCGAACAAGCTCAACGGCGCCCGCCAGGTGCCGGGACGGCACACCCGGGTGCGCGGTCTGGACCTGGTGGACAAGCTGGTGCGCGTCGACCAGTCGCCGATCGGTCGTACGCCGCGGTCCAACCCGGCCACCTACACCGGCGTGTGGGACCACGTGCGCAAGCTCTTCGCGGCCACCACCGAGGCGAAGGTGCGCGGCTACCAGCCGGGCCGGTTCTCGTTCAACGTCAAGGGCGGCCGCTGCGAGGCGTGTGCCGGGGACGGCACGATCAAGATCGAGATGAACTTCCTGCCCGACGTGTACGTGCCGTGCGAGGTCTGCAAGGGCGCCCGGTACAACCGCGAGACGCTCGAGGTGCACTACAAGGGCAAGACGGTCTCCGATGTCCTCGACATGCCGATCGAGGAGGCCGCCGAGTTCTTCGAGCCGATCAAGGCGATCCACCGGCACCTCCAGACCCTGGTGGACGTGGGCCTGGGCTACGTCCGGCTCGGTCAGCCCGCGCCGACGCTGTCCGGCGGCGAGGCGCAGCGCGTCAAGCTGGCCAGTGAGCTGCAGAAGCGCTCGACCGGCAAGACGGTGTACATCCTCGACGAGCCCACCACCGGTCTGCACTTCGAGGACATCCGCAAGCTGCTGGGTGTCATCAACGGCCTGGTGGACAAGGGCAACACGGTGATCGTGATCGAGCACAACCTGGACGTGATCAAGACGTCGGACTGGGTGATCGACCTCGGCCCCGAAGGCGGTTCCGGCGGCGGCACCATCGTCGCGGAGGGCACGCCCGAGCACGTCGCCACGGTGGAGGGCAGCTACACCGGCAAGTTCCTGCAGGAGCTGCTCACCTGACGAGCCCGTCCGGCCCGCCGGTGCACTTCGGTGTGCCGGTGCTCCGCCCACGGGCAGTGCCATCGGGGCGAGCAGCGGCGAGGCGCCTTCCCGCCACGGCACGGACGGCCGCGGCGGGTGCGCCCGCGCGTCGATCACACCGCTCGCCTCCGAGCGATCGGCGGGCAACCGGCCCTCGCCCGTGCTCCCGCCCGGGGCCGATCGCGGGCACGGCTCGCGCGGTGCCCCGTCGCCGGTGTGCTGCGCGGCCGAAGGCACGCTGCCCGCGCCGCTGGTGCCCCTCGGTGTGCTCGGCAAGCCGCCGGCCCTGGCCGATGCCGGCGGGCGCGATCCAGCGTTGCCCGGTGCCGCCGGGCACGCCGGGCCGTCCAGGACCGCGTTCCGGGCGGCGGTGCGAGCTCGCGGGACGCGGGTGAACCGGTACGTGCCGGCAACGGAGCCGGTCCCGGCGACCGGACGCTCGCCGCGGAATTCGCCTGCCCGGCCCGGTGACCGGTGGCGCTGCCCCACGCCGGCGGAGCGGCCGTCGGCTCGTTCCCGCGGATCTCCGGGGCCTGAGCACCGGCACCGGGGGAAGCACGTGCCACCGGTCCGCCGTGGACAGCCGGTCGCACGGACGAGCGCCCCGCGGGCACCTGCGCGGGCCGAAGGATGGCCGGTGGCCGCGAGGCCGTGGTCACCGGTGTCCTCGTCTACCCGGACGGCCTCCGGCAGCTCACCGGCTGCACCGGCACCGCGCCGGGACGCGCCGCCGGTCCGGCGCCGACGGCATCCATCCGCGGTCAGCCGTCCGGGGCGAACGCGAGCACCAGGCCGCCGGATCCGGCCGGTGACGGCGTGTCCCGCGGTCGATCTCGGCGGATAATCGGCCCATGCGGGTCAATGCCTACCAGTTCCGGGACACCTGGCTGCTCTCCGCGCCGGTGCCTCAGGTGTTCGACGCGGTCACCGACGTCGCGGGCTACCCGCGGTGGTGGCCGGACGTCCGCGCGGTGAGCCAGGTGGACGACGACACCGCGGAGCTCGTGTGCCGGGCCGCGCTGCCTTACGCCCTGGTCATCCGGATGCGGCGCGACGAAGAGGACGTGAACCGCGGCCGGTTGCGGGTGCACCTGACCGGTGACCTGGAAGGTGAGCTCGCCGCGGTCGTCCTGCGGCGCCCGGGCGGCACCCGGCTGGAGATCACCCAGCACGTGATCGCCACCAAACGGCTGCTGCGTGCGCTGTCCCCGCTGGCCCGGCCGCTGTTCCAGGTCAACCACGCGCTGATGATGCGGCGTGGCCTGCGGGGGCTCCAGAGCCACCTCGCCACGAGCACGCGATGAGCGACGGACCGGCCGTGGGGCCGGGGCCGCCGTCCTGGTAGCGGCGCGTCGCGGGATTCGTGGTCGCCGTGGTCGTCCACTCCGGAGCGGGTGAAGGCCGAGCCGTTCACGTCGTTGCGGGACAACCGTCCCCGGTCGGCTCCGGCAAGCGGGCGAGACACCGGCACAGTCCGGGGTGGACGGTCGTTCGCCGCGGGTGTTCGCGGTGACCGCCCGATGGTACCTGGAGTACCCCGGCCGACGGCGGGCTCGTGCGGCGGGCACGACGATACGGACAGGCCGGGCGTCCGCAGGTTTGGTACCGGGCCGTCACCTGACGGGCGCTACGATCCGCGGCATGAACCAGCCTTACCCACAGCAACAGCAGCAGCCGCAGCCGCGGTTTCCGATCCTGCTGTCCACCATGAATGATCTGCCCGGGTACCGGGTCATGCGCGTGTACGGCGAGGTGTTCGGGCTGACGGTGCGCAGCCGCAACATGTTCTCCAACTTCGGCGCCGGGCTGAAAGCGATGGCGGGTGGCGAGCTGAAGGGCCTGTCCAAGCTGCTGTCCGACTCGCGGCACGAGGCGCTGGGGCGGCTCTGTCAGGAAGCGATGGCATTCGGCGCGAACGCGGTGCTCGGCATGCGGTTCGACTGCAACGAAATCGCCCAGACCGCGAGCGAGATCGCCGCCTACGGCACGGCGGTGTACGTGGTGCCCGACGGTACCGACACCGGCGCGCAGCAGCAGTACCAGCAGCAGGGTCAGGTCCAGCAAGGTCACCCGCAGCAGCAGTGACGTCACTGTCCCGGCGCGCACCGCGCCGGGACAAAATCAATTGTCACGAGCAGCGAAAGATCCATTACCGGGAATGATTTTGATCTGTGTGATATCGCACCCGGTCTTCACAATTGCCGGGCTCGCTTCGTAACGTTTCCAGCGCTCTTGCGGCAACCAGTGATCTACCCCGAAAGATCACGGCCGCAAGCCACCACCGCGATTTCGTGGATCCCCCGCCACGGGTGGTGGAAAGCGAAAGGAAACGCTCGACATGCGACAGTCCCCGCAGCCGAAGTCCGGCCGCAAACTCCTGCGCGCCGGTGTCACCAGCGCCGTGCTGGCGGCCGCGCTCGCCGGTGCTGCCGGCCCGGCGTTCGCCAGCACGGCCGCCCCGACCGACACCGCACCGGCCGTCGCGCCGGCCTCGATCACCGGCACCAGCGTCGGCGCGACCGCCCTGCGCGACGCGCTCACCCAGCTGGGCAAGCCCTACGTCTGGGGTGCCGCGGGTCCCAACGCCTACGACTGCTCCGGCCTCGTCCAGTGGGCCTTCAAGCAGGCCGGGGTGAACCTCCCGCACAGCTCCCGCGCTCAGTCCACGATGGGCACCCCGGTCGCGCTGTCCCAGCTGCGGCCCGGTGATCTGGTGTTCTTCTACACGCCGGTCAGCCACGTCGGCATCTACGTCGGCGACGGCAAGATCGTGCACGCCAGCACCGCCGGTCAGCCGGTGAAGATCTCCTCGATGGCCGGCATGCCCTTCCACAACGCCCGCCGGATCTGACGACGGCACCGGGCGCGGCAGTCACGCTCCACCGAGGTAGGCGTCGGCCCACTCCGGCCATGGCCGGAACTCCGCCGGAATCCACTCGAGGAGCGCGGCGATCGCGTCGCTGACGTCCAGGCGCCGCGCCGGATCGGTCGCGAGCAGTCCCGTCAGCATCGGCGGGCAGGGTTGGCCGCCCGTTCCCGGCCGGTGCCCGGTCACGACCGCGTGCAGGGTCGCCCCGACCCCGTAGACGTCCATCCCCGGTGACACCGTCAGGCACGCCTCCTGCTCGGGGGATGTGTAGCCACGGGTCCCGATCGGATGTCCCGGTGGTTGGGGCGATCCGAGCGCACGTGCGCTGCCGAAGTCGATGAGGACCGGTTTGCCGTCGCGCAGGACGACGTTGCCGGGCTTGACGTCCAGATGCGCCAGGCCTTCCCGGTGCACCGCCGCCACCGCCGACAGCAGCTGCACCCCCAGCAACGCCGCCTCGGCTCCGGCCAGCGGGCCGACCTCGTCCAGGACGTCGTCGAGGTCGGGACCATCGAGGTACTCGAACAGCAGGTGGGGCAGCGGTTCGGCGGTACCGTCCGTGATCAGCCTCGGCAGCCCCGGGTGTGGTGGCCCGGACAGCGCCGTCACCTCCCGCCGCAACGCGCGTACCGCGCGCGGGTGCTCGCGCATGTGCGGGCGCGGAAGTTTCAGCACCATCGGGCACCACAGCGGGACCGACCACACGAGCCAGGTCTCGCAGCGCCAGCCCACCCCGAGCCGGCGCACCGCGCGGGTCCGGCCGGGGCACTCGGCGCCCTCCGCCATGTCCCACACCGGTTCGCCGTCGTCGTCGAGCGCGGCTTCGCTCATGCCTGTCCTTCCCGCCGGAGCCCGGCGACCCGCGCCCGAGCGCGGGCCGCCAGGTCATCGATACCGGTATCAGCAACGCGAACGGCTGGTCCGGGTGGTGCGAGTGGTCTTGCCGGCGTGCTTACCGTGCTTGTGCCCGTGCTTGCGGTAAGACATCGGGCCTTTGATCAGCAGCATGAGGTTCACCTCCTCTCCCGTTTCCGTGCGGTTGTTGCGGGTCCCGGTCGAGCACGACGACCCGGTCGGCGATCGCCGCCAGGTCCCGGTCGTGCGTCACGATGAGAACGGTCCGGTGGGCGGTGGCGCCGCGGATCGCCTGGACGACGGTCGCGGACGAGACCGGGTCGAGCGAAGCCGTCGGCTCGTCCAGCAGCACCAGCGGCGCGGCGGACACGGCGGCCCGGGCGAGCGCCACCCGCCGCCGCTGACCGCCGGAGAGGCGGACGCCCCCTTCGCCGAGCGTCGTGTCGTAGCCGTGGGGCAGGGTGTGCACGAACTCGTCCACCAGGGCCTGCCGTCCGGCCTCCTCGACCGCCGCCCGGTCCGCCGCCGTGGCGCCGAACGCGATGTTGTCCGCCACGGTCGCGTCGAGGAGCCAGGGGTCCTGCGGCACGAACGCGATCCGTTGCCGGAGACTGTGCCGCTGGAGATCGCGGATGTCGGTGCGATTGATCATGATGTGGCCGCTGTCGGCGTCGTAGAGCCGCAGCAGCAGGTGCAGCACTGTGCTCTTGCCCGCGCCGCTGGGTCCCAGCAGGCACACGGTTTCGCCGGCGCGGAGGACCAGGTCGAAGTCGCGCAGCACCGGGTGCCCGGGTTCGTAGGCGAAGCCGACGCGCGCGAAGCGGACCTCGCCGATGCGCTCCGGGGCCGGCTGCGCCCACGCCGCGTCGGCCACCGATTCCGAAGCGGTGAGCACCTCATCCACGCGCTTGCCGCTCGCACCCGCCTTGGCCAGCACCGAGGACAGGCGGGTCAGGCTGCGCACGGGCGAGTACATGTCGCCCAGGTAGGCCAGGATCACCAGGAGATCACCGGTGCTCAGCGACCCGGACAGCACCGCGCGCCCGCCGATCACCAGCACCAGGCCCGCGCCCAGGGACAGGACGATGTCCGCGATCGGGCTCCAGCGCGCCGAGACCGTGGCCGCCTTGACCTCGGTGTCCCGCAACCGCCGGTTGGGCCGGGCGAACAGTTCCCGGGCGCGGTCGACGCGGCCGAACGCCTGCACGGCGCGGACGTTGCGCAGCAGGTCGTTGGTGACCGCACTCAGGTTTCCCCAGGCGTCACGGGCGTCGTTCTGCGCGCGCCGCACCCGGCGCCGTTGCCACACCGCGAGGACGACCAGCAGCGGCAGGACCGCGAGACCGACCAGTGCCAGCCCGGGGTCGAACAGGGCGAGTACGACGAGTACCACCACCAGGACGAACGTGTCCGGGATGAGGATCGTCGCCACCGCGACCACGGCGGCCAGCATCCGGGCCACGTCGCTGGTCAGGCGGGACAGCAACTCGCCGCTGGGCATCCGGTCGTGCCACCGCAGGGACAGTTCCATCGTGTGCTCGAACACCGATTCCCGCAGCCTGGCGCCGACGCCTTCGGCGGCGCGCTCCGCGGACACCGTGGAGGCGAGGTTCAGCACGCCCGCGACGACGCTGAGCAGCACGGTCGCCGCTCCCGCGAGCAGGAGGATTGAGGCCGGCGAAAACCCGTTGAGCCGTACCAGCAAACCCGAGGCCGGCCTGCCGCCGATCGCGTGGTCGACGGCCAGGGCCAGTGGCCACGGGCGGAGCAGGGACACGCCGGCCCCGAACAATTCCAGCACGGAGGTTGCGGCCAGAGCCGGCAGGTGCGGGCGGACCACGGGTGCGGCAACGGCGAGCGCCTGCGGTAGCATCCGCCGGCGGCGCCGGTCGCCGGACGCGCGCGGTACCTCACCGACGTGCCCGGCTCGTCTGCCGGTGGTGACCATGAGACCTCCCCGCCCCGCTGCTCCCTCAGCGATCCGGCCAATGCTACGGCCGGGGCAACATCGACTGAAGGCCCTTGAGATAGAAGGTTTTCCACCGGGAGCGGCTCTAACCGGTCCCTAGTGGACGGTTGAATTCGGCCCTGGTGCGGCGTTTTCACCGTGTGTGCAAGAGCACAAGCATGGCGTGAGAATCGCTGTCGCATCTGCCCGGAAACTGACCGAAGACCCTAGGGTGCGGCGTCGAGGAACGCGGCAGCGCCTCGCCGGTAATGCCGCATACCGCGCCCATCGGGAGGAACCAGCCGGATCGGCACGCAAACGGCCCGTGCCGCACACCTCCACCCTCTTCCCGAACGCGTCCGGCGCACCCGCAAGGCAGCTGCGGCGGTGCGAGCTGTGGCAGCCACCAGGCGTGCCGGCCACCTCGCACGTCCGACCAGCTCACGCACCGGTCCACTTCGGACTCCCTCGCCCGGCGACGGCGAACCCGGTGCCGCGAGCAGCGGCACATCCGCATGAGCGTGCCTTGTCGATGCGGGCGCGACTGCGAGCCCGCCACCGTGCGCATCCCGCGGCACGAGGTCCACCGTGGACTTCTAGAAGTAGGTGCGGACGAAGTCCACGACGGTGTCGCCGTCGACCACGGGCAGCAGCGGCCACTTGTCGAACACCGTGCACGGGTGCGACAGGCCCAGCCCGATCCAGTCGCCGACCCGCACCGGCGAGCCCGGGGGCAGCGCGACGAACGCGTGCTGGTCGTTGAGCGCGGTCACGGTGTGCCCGGTCAGCTCCGCGGGTTCCTGTCCGGGGCGCCGGTGCCACTGCGGTACGGGCAGGCCCTCGTCGAAGGAGGCGTCGCGCTTGCCCAGGGTCAGCAGCGCCAGGTCGCCGGCGGGACGGGAGGTGACCTGGGCCCAGGCGCGCAGCGCGGAGCGGAACCGCGGTGTCCCGGCGATCCGCGGGTGCTCGCCCAGCGGGGAGATGCCGCGGTAGAAGCCGTCGTCGTGCGTCAGGTACGCGCCGCTGCGCAGCACCGGCACCACGGGCAGGCCGGCCCAGTCGCCGGTGAGAGCGCTGGCGACCTGGTCGAAATAGGCGCTACCGCCGGCGGTGACGATCACCTGGTCCAGGTCCGCGAACAGTCCGCGCCGGCCGAGGGCGATGGTGAGTTCCCGCAGCCGCCGCAGGTAGGTGTCGACGACCCGGCGCGAGGCCGGGCCCGGGTCGTGGGCCAGCGCGCCCTCGTACCCGCCGGTACCGGTCAGGCGCAGCGCGGGGCTGGCGTGCGCGGCCGCGGCGATGGTCAGCGCGGTGCCCAGGTCGCGCGCGCCGGTCCGGCCGCCGTCGGCACCCAGTTCCACCAGCACGTCCACCGGGCGGCGGGTACCGCGCAGCGCCTCGGTCATCAGCTCGACCGAGCGGACCGAGTCGACCCAGCAGCTGAACTCGAACTCCGGATGCGCGTCCAGCTCCGCGCCGAGCCAGCGCAGCGCCGCCGGGTCGACCAGCTCGTTGGCCAGCAGGATCCGGGACACGCCGAAGGCGCGGTAGACGCGCAGCTGGCCGGCGTTGGCGGCGGTGATGCCCCACGCGCCGTGCTCGGCCTGCCGGGCGAACAGCTGTGGCGCCATCGTGGTCTTGCCGTGTGGTGCGAGTTTGACCCCGGCCCGCGCGCACCACTGCGCCATCGTGCGCAGGTTGTGCTCCAGCGCGTCGGCTTCGAGCACGACGACGGGGCCGACGAACCCGTCGGTGAACAGCCCGGGCCGCAGGGCGGCAGCGTCGGCCAGCGTGTGGCCCCAGAGCGTGGCGGGGATTGACTTGAACCGCCAGTCGAGCCGTTCGCCGGCGAGCGCCGCCAGCGCCGCCGCGTCGAGGGTACAGTCGGCCATGCGAGCTCCGTTGCGTATTGTGCAACGCACGTTGCACAAAGTGACTGCGTCAGGTGTAGCATTCCCCGGGTGACCGGTCAACGGAGCGAGCGTGAGCCAGAGTCTTGACCGTGGGCTGAGCCTGCTCCACGCGCTCGCCGGGGGCGCGAGCACCCTGAACGAGCTCGCCGCTGAGCTCGGCGTGCACAAGTCGACGGTGCTGCGGCTGCTGCGCACTCTGGAGACGCAGCACTTCGTGCAGCGCGCGGGGTCCCGGGGCTACCGGCTCGGCAGCGCCCTGTTCGACCTGGCCGCCCGCGCCCTGGAGGGCCGCGACGTGCGGCGCGAGTCCGCGCCGGCGCTCGCCGCGCTCAACGACCGCACCGGCTACACCGTGCACCTGGCCACCTTCGAGGACGGCGAGGTCGTCTACGTCGACAAGTACGAAGGCCGGCACAGCGTGCGGATGTACTCCCGCATCGGTGAACGCGCGCCGTTGCACTGCACCGCGGCCGGCAAGATCCTGGTCGCCGCGCTGCCGCCGGCCCGGCGCGAGACGATCGCGCGCGGCCTGGACTACACCCCGCTGACCGCGAACACCATCACCGCCCCCGAGGCGTACCTGGCCGAGCTGGCACGGGTCGCGGAACGCGGGTACGCGGTCGACGACGCCGAGTACGAAGACTTCATCCACGGCATCGCCGCGCCGGTGCGCGGTCCCGGTGGGGCTGTCCTCGCGGCGGTGTCCCTGTCGGTGCCGAAGGTGCTGCTGGATCACGACGGCCTGCTGGCACTGCTGCCGGTACTGCGGGCCGCCGCCGAGGACGCGTCCGTCCACAACGGATGGACCCCGTGAGAGAGGAACCGGTTCACATGGCCAAGGTCGCGATCACCACGGAGAAGGCTCCCAAGCCGGCGGCGAACTACTCGCCCGCCGTGCGCAAGGGCCCCATCCTCCAGCTGGCCGGGCAGGTCCCGTTCGACCCGGAGACCGGCGAGATCGTCGGCAGCACGATCGCGGAACAGACGCGTCAGGTGTTCGCGAACCTGGAGGCGGTCCTCACCGAGGCCGGATCCGGCTGGCAGGACGTGGTGATGGTCCGCGCGTACCTGACCGACACCGCCCACTTCGGCGAGTTCAACGAGGTGTACAACGAGCTGATGCGCGAGCCCTACCCGGCGCGGACCACGGTGTACGTCGGGCTGCCGAAGGGTGTGCTGGTGGAGATCGACCTGCTGGCGGTCGTGGACTGAGGCCGGGCCGGCCCGGGACCGCCTCGGCGGGGTGGCGTCCGCGCCGCGGTCGCCACCCCCGCGTCCTCGCCGCACGTCGGCTGGCCGGGAACCGTCAGTACACCGGACCGGTGTACTTCTCCCCGGGGCCCTGGCCGGGCGCATCGGGCACCGCCGACGCCTCCCGGAACGCCTTCTGCAGCGATTGCAGGCCGTCGCGCAGGGGAGCGGCGTGCACGCCGAGGTACTCGGCGGAGGCGGTGACCAGCCCGGCCAGCGCGGTGATCAGGCGCCGGGCCTCGTCCAGGTCCCGCTGCGGGCTGGTGTCCGGGTCCTCGTCGGCGAGCCCGAGCCGTTCGGCCGCGGCGGACAGCAGCATCACCGCCGCCCGGCTGATGACCTCGACGCTGGGGATGTCCTGCAGGTCGCGCACGGGCGCGGAAATATCGCCCGGGTCGGGCGCGTTGGAACCGTCGTCAAGCACGTCTGGTACCCTTCCACGTGCGACCAGTCCCCGAGAAATCGGGGGCGGCAAGTGGAGCCCCGCTCCCACCCGAGTCGCCGCACGAGGCGGCCGGGTCCGGTCCCGTCATCGGCCGTGGTCGGTGACGGCGGAACGTTCGGCATCGCTGTCGGACGTGATCGGAAAGCAGGGCCCCGCATCCTGGCACATCGGCCGGGGACGGGGCCCGTGGTATGTGGGCACCAGGTCGAGCAGGCTAGACAACACACCTCGGACCAAGGAGGCCACATCAGCTCCGAGACACGCATCAACGAACGCATCCGCGTTCCCGAGGTCCGGCTCGTCGGACCGAACGGGGAACAGGTCGGCATCGTCCGCATCGAGGATGCGCTCAGGCTCGCCCAGGAAGCGGATCTCGACCTCGTCGAGGTCGCCCCGCAGGCGCGCCCGCCGGTCTGCAAGCTCATGGACTTCGGCAAGTTCAAGTACGAGAGCGCGCAGAAGGCCCGCGAGTCACGCCGTAACCAGCAGCTCACCGTCATCAAAGAGCAGAAGCTGCGCCCGAAGATCGACCAGCACGACTACGAGACGAAGAAGGGGCACGTGTCCCGCTTCCTCGCCGCGGGGAACAAGGTCAAGGTGACCATCATGTTCCGCGGTCGTGAGCAGTCGAGGCCGGAGCTGGGTTTCCGGCTGCTGCAGAAGCTCTCCGAGGACGTGGCCGAGCTCGGTTACGTGGAGGCGTCCCCGAAGCAGGACGGCCGCAACATGATCATGGTGCTGGCGCCGCACAAGAACGCCAAGCCCAAGCAGAAGGCCGCCAAGGAACCCGTCGACTCCTGACGGGCGCCGCGACCGACGCAGTTCGCAGCACACCGGTACTCCGGTGTGCTGCACCATGAAAGAGAGCACTCAATGCCGAAGATGAAGACGCACAGCGGGACCTCGAAGCGGATTCGGGTCACCGGCACGGGCAAGCTCCGTCGTCAGAAGGCGGGTCGCCGCCACCTGATGGAGAAGAAGTCCAGCCGCGTCACCCGCCGTCTGGAGGGCACCGGCGAGGTCGCCAAGAACGACGTCGGCCGGGTCAAGCGGCTGCTCGGCCGCTGAAGCCTCTCCTCTTCCGCCGTAAACCCCGGGGCGCCCGGTCATCAGCCGTCGCCCCCTGATATCGACAGGACGGACCCGTGGCACGCGTCAAGCGGGCGGTCAACGCCCAGAAGAAGCGTCGCGCAACTCTCGAACTGGCCAGCGGTTACCGCGGCCAGCGCTCGCGGCTGTACCGCAAGGCGAAGGAGCAGATGCTCCACTCGCTCAACTACGCCTACCGGGACCGCCGTGCCCGCAAGGGTGACTTCCGCCAGCTGTGGATCACCCGCATCAACGCGGCCGCCCGGCAGAACGGCGTGACCTACAACCGCTTCATCCAGGGCCTCAAGGCTGCTGGTGTCGAGGTCGACCGCAAGATCCTCGCGGACCTCGCCGTCAACGACCCCGCGGCGTTCACCGCGCTGGCCGAGCTGGCCAAGCAGCACGTGACGACCGGGCCGAGCGACGAGAAGAAGTCGGCCTGAGCGAGCACGCCGATCTGACCCGGCCCGGGGCGGCTCCGTTCACCGAACGGACCCCCCGGGTCGTCGCTGCGCGGCGCCTGACCCGCCGTGCCGAGCGCGACAAGACCGGTCGTTTCCTGGCCGAGGGCGCCAACGCCGTCGGTGCCGCCCTGGCTCGTGACCCGGGCGCGGTGCACGAGCTGTTCGTCACCGAGCGCGCCGCGCAGGCCCACCCGGACCTGGTCGGCGGTGCACGGGAAGCAGGCGTGCGTGTCTCGCCGATCACGGACCGGGCCGCCGCCGGGCTGTCCGAGACCGTCACCCCGCAGGGCATCGTGGCGGTCTGTGCCCTGCTCGACCGCCCCCTCGATGGCCTGCTCGACGGCACCGCACGGCTGGTCGCCGTGCTGGACGGCGTCGCCGATCCCGGTAACGCCGGCACCGTCATCCGCGTCGCGGACGCAGCCGGTGCGGACGCGGTCATCCTCACCGGCGACAGCGTCGACCCGCACAACGGCAAGTGCGTCCGCGCGTCGGCGGGCAGCGTCTTCCACCTCCCCCTCTCGCGTGTGCGGGACACCGCTGCCGCCCTCGCCGCGTGCCGCGCGGCCGGGCTGCGCCTGCTCGCCGCCCACGGCTACGCCGAGACCGAACTGGGCGCCGTCGACGTCGCGGCTCCAACGGCCTGGGTGTTCGGCAACGAGGCCCACGGGCTGTCGCCCGGGGTCCTGGCCGCGGTGGACCTTCCCGTGCGGATCCCGCTCTACGGCGCGGCGGAGAGCCTCAACCTGGCCACGGCCGCGGCCGTGTGTCTCTACACCAGCGCGATGGCGGCTCGTCGTCCGGTCGGGTGAGGCGCCGGTGCCGGATCGCGATCGCCTAGAATCCAGCGGTAATCGTCATGTGCGTGTCGCACGGCGGATCCCGTCCAGCGGACACCGAGGAGCTATGTCCGGAGCCACCGAGAAGCAGGACCTGCCCCCGGCCGAGGCCACCTCGCCCGAGACCCTGGGGGCGGCGGTGAAGCACGCCGAGGCCGAGTTCCAGGCCGCCGGCGACCTGGACGCCCTGGCCGCGGTGAAACCGGCCCACCTGGGTGACCACTCGCCGCTCATGCTCGCCCGCCGCGCCATCGGCTCGCTGTCGAAGCAGGACAAGGCCGAGGCCGGCAAGCGGGTCAACGAGGCGCGGCAGACCATCCAGTCCGCGTTCGACTCCCGGCGCGCCACGCTGCTCGCGGAGCGCGACGAGCGCGTCCTGCGTGAGGAGGCCGTGGACGTCACGCTGCCGTGGGACCGTATCCCGCGCGGCGCCCGGCACCCGCTCACCACCGTGAGCGAGCGCATCGCGGACGTGTTCGTCGCCATGGGCTGGGAGGTCGCCGAGGGCCCCGAGCTGGAAGCCGAGTGGTTCAACTTCGACGCCCTCAACTTCGCGAAGGACCATCCGGCGCGGCAGATGCAGGACACCTTCTACGCCGGTGAACCGGGCTCCGGCCTGGTGCTGCGCACCCACACCTCGCCGGTGCAGGCCCGCACGCTGCTGCACCGCGACCTGCCGGTGTACGTCGTCTGCCCCGGGCGCACCTACCGCACGGACGAGCTGGACGCGACTCACACGCCGGTGTTCTCCCAGGTCGAGGGCCTGGCGGTGGACAAGGGCATCACCATGGCCCACCTCAAGGGCACTCTGGACGCGTTCGCCCGGGCCATGTTCGGCGAGAAGTCCCGGACCCGGCTGCGCCCGCACTTCTTCCCCTTCACCGAGCCCAGCGCCGAGGTGGACGTCTGGTTCGAGGAGAAGGCCGGCGGCCCGGGCTGGGTCGAGTGGGGCGGTTGCGGCATGGTGCACCCGAACGTGCTCCGCGCCTGCGGGGTGGACCCGGACGTGTACTCGGGCTTCGCGTTCGGCATGGGCATCGAGCGGACCCTCCAGTTCCGCAACGGCATCCCCGACATGCGCGACATCGTCGAGGGCGATGTCCGCTTCACCCTTCCCTTCGGAACGGAGGCCTGAGTGCGAGTCCCCGTCAGCTGGCTGCTCGAGCACCTGGACGCCGGCGAGGTCGGACCGCGGGAGCTGGCCGACGCGTTCATCCGCATCGGCATCGAGGTGGACGAGGTCCGCTCGCTGGACCAGGTCACCGGGCCGCTCGTGATCGGCCGGGTCGCCGAGATCGAGGAGCTCGACGGCTTCAAGAAGCCGATCCGGTTCTGCCGTGTCGACGTCGGCGAGGTGGCCGTCCCCGGCGAGGAGCCCGCCGAGCACGAGGGCCCGGCCGGCATCCGCACCCGCGGGATCGTCTGCGGCGCGACCAACTTCGCCGAGGGCGACCTGGTGGTCGTGGCGCTGCCCGGCACGGTGCTGCCCGGACCGTTCGAGATCGCCTCCCGCAAGACCTACGGCCGGATCAGCGACGGCATGATCTGCTCGGCCCGCGAGCTCGGTCTGGGCGAGGACCACAGCGGGATCCTCGTGCTGCCGCCCTCGACGGCGAGCCCGGGCGAGTGCGCGCACGAGGTCCTCGGCCTGAACGACACCGTCCTGGATCTGACCCCGACTCCCGACCGCGGCTACGCCCTGTCGGTCCGCGGGCTCGCCCGCGAGCTCGCCGCGGCGCTCGACGTGCCGTTCGGCGACCCGGCCGTGCTCGACCTGCCCGCCGCCGAGGGCGAGGCGTGGCCGGTCGAGATCGCCGACCCGAGCGGTTGCGACCGGTTCGTGGTGCGCCGCATCACCAGCCTCGACGCGGGCGCGCCGACGCCGTGGTGGATGCGCCGGCGGCTGCTGCTGGCCGGGATCCGCTCGATCTCGCTCGCCGTGGACGTCACCAACTACGTCATGCTCGAGCTCGGGCAGCCCCTGCACGCCTGGGACACCGCGTCGTTGCAGGGCGGTCTGGTCGTCCGGCGGGCGAAGCCGGGGGAGAAGCTCACCACTCTCGATGACGTGGAGCGGACCCTCGACGCCGACGACGTCGTGATCGCCGACGAGCGTGGTGCCGTGTCGCTGGCCGGCACGATGGGCGGGGCGAGCACGGAGATCAGCACCGAGAGCACCGACGTCCTGATCGAGGGCGCCCACTGGGACCCGCCGTCGATCAGCCGCACCGCGCGGCGGCACAAGCTGTTCTCGGAGGCCGCCAAGCGGTTCGAGCGGTTCACCGACCCGCAGGTCTGCGCGGCCGCCGTGGAGCGGGCCGCCCGGTTGCTGCGTACCTACGGCGACGGCAGCATCCAGCCGGGCCGCACCGACGTGGGCACGTTCGAGCCGCCGGCGCCGATCACCATGCCGATCAGCCTGCCCGACCGGGTCGCCGGCATCCGCTACGACCGGGGCGTCACCGTCCGGCGGCTGAACCAGGTGGGCTGCAAGGTCACCGTCGGCGCCGGTGACGACGGCACCGCCCAGGTGAACGCGACGCCGCCGACCTGGCGCGGCGACCTCAAGCAGCCCGCCGACCTCGTGGAGGAGGTGCTGCGGCTCGAGGGCTACGACAGCATCCCGTCGGTGCTGCCCACCGCCCCGGCGGGCACCGGTCTCACTGCCGCCCAGCGGCGCCGCCGCACCGTGTCCCGGGCGCTGGCCGAGGCGGGGTACGTCGAGGTGCAGCCGTTCCCCTTCGTGGGTGAGTCCGTGTGGGACGCGTTCGGCCTGGCGGCCGACGACGTGCGGCGCAAGACGGTGAAGGTGCAGAACCCGCTCGAGGCGGACAAGGACCGGCTGGCCACCACGCTGCTGCCCGGTCTGCTCGAGACGCTGCAGCGCAACGCCTCCCGCGGGTTCAAGGACCTCGCCCTGTTCCACATCGGACAGGTCGTCCTGCCCGGCGCGAGCCCGGTTCCGATGCCGGAGCTCGGCGTCTCCGGGCGTCCGTCGGACGCCGAGCTCGCGCAGCTGGAGGCGGCGGTGCCCGCCCAGCCCCAGCACGTCGCCGTGGTGCTCGCCGGACAGCGCGAGCGCGCCGGCTGGTGGGGCAAGGGTGAGCAGGCCGGTTGGGCGGACGCCGTCCAGGCCGCCCGGCTCGTCGGCCAGGCCGCCGGGGTCGAGCTGCGGGTGCGCAACGCCGAGCTGGCGCCGTGGCACCCGGGGCGGTGTGCCGAACTCCTCGTCGGAGACTGGCCGGTCGGGCACGCGGGCGAGCTGCACCCCAAGGTGATCGAGGCGCTGGGCCTGCCCAAGCGGACCGTCGCGATGGAGCTCGACCTGGATGCGATCCCGCTGCGGGAGGACAGGCCGGCCCCGGTGATCTCGCCGTACCCGCCGGTGCTGCTCGACGTCGCGCTCGTGGTGGACGCGCAGGTGCCCGCCGCCGACCTGGCCGCGGCGCTGGTAGCCGGCGGCGGTGACCTGCTCGAGGACACCGCGCTGTTCGACGTCTACACCGGCGACCAGGTCGGTGCGGGCAAGCGGTCGCTGGCGTACAAACTGCGGTTCCGCGCCGCGGACCGGACGCTCACGGTCGACGAGGCGACGGCGGCGCGCGATGCCGCGGTGGCCGAGGCCGGCTCGCGGTACGGCGCGGAGCTTCGCGCATAGCTGCGCGGGCCGGTGCACCCTCCTCGGCCGCGGACTCATCCGCGGCCGAGGTGTTTGAGCGCCTCCCGCACTGACAACGGCGACAGCGCGGGATGCGCCTCGACGAAGGCGCGCACCCAGTCCGGAGCCGTGCGGGCGTAGTCGCGCAGCGCCCAGCCGATCCCCTTGCGCAGGAAGAAGTCGCCGTCGTCCTGGTTCGCCTCGATCGCCGAGGTCAGCAGGCCGGGCTCGGTGTTGCCCCGGGCGCCCACCTGGCAGATCACGGCGGTCCGGCGCCGCCACCTGTCCGCGTCCCGCGCCCAGCGCCGCACCACCGGCGTCACGCGCTCCGGATCGGCCCGCAGGAGCGGACCGATTCGCCGGATGGCGATCTCGTCGACATAGTCCCACCACGCGCCACTGACGATCATTTCCTCGTACAGCGGGATCAGCGTGTGGTCCTGCCAGCGGGCGTAGGGCCGGTGCCCGGTGAGGTCGATCGCCAGGTATCGCTCTTCCCGGAACGCCGCGTTGCGCCACAGCTCCCGCACCGCGGCGACGAAGGACTCCCGGTCCGGCAGGGGATGCTCCCCGAACACCCGCCGGGCCAGCCTCGACCGCTCCGGTTTGGGCACGCCACGGAAGTCCATCTCGGACTTCATGTACCGCCGCATCGCCGGCGCCTTCACCGGATCGGCGAGGTGCGCCAGTCCAGCGCGCGCCGCCCGGACCAGTTCGTCCACTTCGTCCATCCGACCTCCCTTTCCGGACGGGTGGGATCCCGGGCGCCGCCGCGCGTCGGCTGGCGGACCGGACCGGATTCCACGATCTTGTGGTGAGATTCTGACCGCTCAGCCGACGAGAGGGAGCACTGTGAGCAAGTTCGTGCCCGGGATCCTCGCGGCCGGTGTGCTGGCGAGCTGCCTGGTGGCCACGCCTGCCGCCGCCGCACCGCCGGAGTTCGTGCCCGCGCCGGTCCAGTGGGGACCGTGCGAGTCGGAGGATCTGGCCCACGCCGGCGCGGAATGCGGATTCCTCGCCGTGCCGCTGGACTACCAGGATCCGGCCGGCGTGAAGATCTCGCTCGCGGTCTCGCGCGTGCGGCACACGAACACCGACTACCAGGGCATCATGCTCGTCAACCCCGGCGGACCCGGCGGTTCCGGACTGGGGCTCTCGGCGCTCGGCCGGGCGGTGCCGAAGGGGGCCGGGAACTCCTACGACTGGGTCGGGTTCGACCCGCGGGGCGTCGGGTCGAGCCGGCCGGCGCTGTCCTGCGATCCCAGGCACTTCGGCTACCACCGTCCCGCGTACGTGCCGGCCACCCCGCAGCTGGAACAGTTCTGGCTGGGCGCTTCCCAGGACTACGCCACGGCCTGCGCGAAGAACGGCTCGCTGCTCGAGCACATGCGCACCACGGATGTCGCGCGGGACCTGGACAGCCTGCGCCAGGCGCTGGGCGCCGAGCAGATCAACTACTACGGGTTCTCGTACGGCACCTATCTCGGTCAGGTGTACGCGACCCGGTACCCCGAGCGGGTGCGACGGATGGTGCTGGACAGCAACGTCGATCCGCGAAAAGTTTTCTATCAGGCGAATCTGGACCAGGACCTCGCCTTCGACCGCAACATCAAGGTCTACTTCGACTGGCTGGCCCGGCACGACGATGCCTACCACCTGGGTACGACGGCCGAGGCGGTCGAGGACTTGTGGTACGCCCAGCAGCGTGAGCTGTCCGACGAGCCGGCCGGCGGTGTGATCGGGCCGGACGAGTGGACCGACATCTTCCTGCAGGCGGGCTACTACCAGTCCACCTGGGAAGATCTGGCGAAGGCTTTCGCGGGCTGGGTGCACCAGCGCGACTGGCAGACGCTCAAGACCCGCTACGACCGGACGAGCTCGCCCGGCGACGACAACGGGTTCGCCGTCTACAACGCCGTGCAGTGCACCGATGCGCCGTGGCCGCGGAGCTGGACCACCTGGAAGGTGGACAACTGGATCACCTACGCGAAGGCGCGGTTCGAGACCTGGGGCAACGCCTGGTACAACGCGCCGTGCCGTACCTGGCCGGTGCCCGCGGGCAAGGCGGTGGACGTGGACGGTCGTCGCGTCGCGGGCGCCCTGCTCATCGGTGAGGAGTTCGACGCGGCCACGCCGTTCACCGGCAACCTGGAGGTGCGCCGCCGCTTCCCGCGCTCGAGCCTGATCGGGGAGCCCGGCGGCACCACGCACGCCGGCTCCCTGTCCGGGGACGCCTGCGTCGACGACCGGATCGCGGACTACCTCGCCACCGGTGCGCTGCCGCCGCGTCAGAAGGGCGACGGCCCGGACGCCCTGTGCGATCCGCTGCCGGAACCGGTTCCCGGCGGCGCGGCCGGCGCGCGTTCGGATCGTGTCCGGGCCGGGCAGCCCGCCGTGTTGCGCGACGTGTTGCGGGCCGTGGTGCGGTAGCAGCCCGTTCCGGCCGGATGCCCGGGGCCGCCCGGTGCGGAGGTCCGCGCCGCGGCGGTTCGGCAGGGCCGGGCCCGGGATCCAGTCGCCGCGGAGCGGCGCGTTCATCGGCTCTGCCGTCCGGTGGAGGTGAGCCCGGTGCTCGGTGCGGAGACGACGCCCGAGCGGGCCGGGTTCGGTGCCGGCCCGCTCCCGACGACGCGCCACGACTGCCCGCTCTCCATGTCTGCCCCCAGTGGTCGGTGATGAGGCGGACCACGTTAAACCGCGGGTCCGACAATTTCGGTGCGCGATGGCCTGGCGACGGCAGGTGACCGAAATTGTCGGAGGGTGTCGTTAGCGTGCCGGCCCATGAACATCATCGAAGAGCACCGGAGCACTCTCCGCGCCGGCGACACCACCATTTGCATCGAGGTCGCGGCCCTGCCGGACGGCGACCGGGACCTGCACGACGGCCGGCTGCTGATCCGGATCGGCGCCGCCGGCCCCGACGGCGAACCGGTCGCCGACGGGCAGATCGAGGTGACCGCGGGCGCGGCCGGCACCGTCGGCACGGTGCTGTCGGAGACCCTGCGACATCACGCGGCACTCGCCGATCCCGGTGGCCGAAGAGGCCGTGACCGTCCCGCCGGCCAGGGCTGCCCGTGGACCGCGGAGCTCGACGCCGAACTCGAGCGCAGGTGGATCGCCGGGGAGCGCGTCGCCGACATCGCCCGCGAACTCGGACGCAGCCCCGGCGGGATCCGCGCCCGTCTGCCGCGGGTGGGCTGCGACCCGGAACGCCGCGGCGAGTACCTGCCCGATCCGCCCAGCATGCGGGCCACGACGCCGGGGACCGGCGATGCGGCGTGACCGGCGGACGGTCTTCGTGCGCGGCCGCGCCTGTCCCCGGTTCGCGGCCGCTCGACAGCCCCACGTGCGATCGGCGGTACCGATGACAGCCGAGCGAAGATCCGGTGGCACGTGGACGGCACGCCGTGCGGGGGATGGCGGACGAGCCGGCTGCCGACGGTCCCGTGCTCCGTGAGTAGCGGCGGACGGGCAGCTCAGCGCTGCGCGCCCGAGCGTCGTGCCGGATCTGGCGCCCCTTCCGAGTGCCCGGATCCGTGCCTGGCGCCCGGCTGGCAGCCGGCGTGCGTGCTGGCGCCGCCTGATGCTCGCTCGTTTCCCGGCCCTGTGACTCCACACCATCTGGTTTGATTGATCTTTCGCGGCAATGCATAATCATTCGTATGACGGTGAAGGTCGCGGTGGCCGGGGCGAGCGGGTACGCGGGCGGGGAAGCCCTCCGCCTGCTGCTGGCGCACCCGGAGGTCGAAATCGGTGCGGTGACGGCGGCGAGCAGCGCCGGCACCCCGCTGGGTCAGCATCAGCCCCACCTGGTCCCGCTGGCCGGGCGCACCCTGGAGGAGACCAGCGCCGAGACGCTGGGCGGCCACGACGTGGTCTTCCTCGCGCTGCCGCACGGTCGGTCGGCGGAGATCGCGGCCCAGCTCGGGCCGGACGTGCTGGTCGTCGACCTTGGCGCCGACCACCGGCTGGTCAGCGCGGCCGACTGGGCGCGCTGGTACGGCGGTGACCACGCCGGGACCTGGCCCTACGGCCTGCCGGAACTGCCCGGTGCGCGTGAGCAGCTCGCCGGCACCAAGCGCATCGCGGTGCCGGGCTGCTTCCCGACCGGGGGAACGCTGGCGCTGGCACCGGCGCTCGCTGCCGGGCTGGTGCGGCCCGAGGTGACGATCACCGCGGTGACCGGAACCTCGGGCGCGGGCAAGAGTCTCAAGCCGCACCTGCTGGGGTCCGAGGTCATGGGGTCGGCCAGCGCCTACGGTGTCGGCGGTGCGCACCGGCACACGCCGGAGCTGGCGCAGAACCTGGGCGCGGTGGCCGGGGTTCCGGTGACCGTGTCGTTCACGCCGGTCCTCGCGCCGATGCCGCGCGGGATCCTGACCACGGCGAGCGCGCCGCTGGCCGGGGAGACCGACACAGCGGCGGCCCGCGCGGTGTACGAGAAGGCCTATCAGGCCGAGCCGTTCGTGCAGGTGCTGCCCGAGGGCAGCTGGCCGGTCACGGCGGCGACGCTGGGCTCGAACAACGTGCAGCTCCAGGTCGCGGTGGACGCCGACGCCGGGCGGCTGGTCGTCGTGGCCGCGATCGACAACCTGACCAAGGGCACCGCGGGCGGTGCCATCCAGTCCATGAACATCGCACTCGGTCTCCCGGAGACCACCGGCCTTCCGACAGTAGGAGTCGCACCGTGACCGTGACCGGACCGAAGGGGTTCCGCGCCGCAGGCGTCGCCGCCGGGATCAAGGCCTCCGGCGCCCTGGACCTCGCGCTGGTCGTCAACGACGGGCCGGATCAGGCGGCCGCGGGCGTCTTCACCCGCAACGTGGTCAAGGCCGCGCCGGTGCTGTGGTCCCAGGAGGTGTTGCGGCACAAGCGGTTGCGCGCGGTCGTGCTCAACTCCGGCGGCGCGAACGCGGCCACCGGTCCCGGTGGGTTCCAGGACACGCACGCCACCGCCGAGAAGGTCGCCGAGCTGCTCGAGGTCGGCGCGATCGACGTGGCGGTGTGCTCGACCGGGCTGATCGGGGAGCGGCTGCCCATGCCGGCCGTTCTGTCCGGAGTGGACGCGGCGGTCAAGGCGCTGGACACCACGGCCGAGTCCGCGCTCGCCGCCGCCAGCGCCGTGATGACCACGGACACGAAACCGAAGCAGACGCTGCAGCCCGGCGGCGGCTGGAGCGTCGGCGGTTTCGCCAAGGGCGCGGGCATGCTCGCGCCCAACCTCGCGACGATGCTGTCCGTCCTGACCACGGACGCGGCCGTGGACCCGGACGCACTCGACGCGGCCCTGCGCGCCGCCACCCGCGTCACCTTCGACCGGCTCGACGTGGACGGTGGCACGTCCACCAACGACACGGTCCTCGTGCTCGCCTCGGGCGCCAGCGGCATCACCCCCGGCCTGGACGAGTTCACCGACGTGCTCACCGCGGCCTGCATGGACCTCGTCCAGCAGTTGCGGGCCGACTCCGAGGGCGTCACGAAGGAGGTCGACGTGGTGGTCCGCGGAGCGGCCAGCGAGCAGGATGCGATCAACGTCGGCCGCACCGTCGCCGAGGACAACCTGGTCAAGACCGCGCTGTTCGGCTCGGACCCGAACTGGGGCCGCATCGCGATGGCCGTCGGCCGCGCCCAGGCGGAGATCGACCCGGGGACGCTGTCGATCACGATCAACGGCGTCACCTTGTTCGCAGGCGGCACCACCGCGGCCGACCGGTCCGCGGCCGACCTGTCCGGCCGGGCGGTCGAGATCGTCATCGATCTCGGCATCGGCTCGAGCGAGGCCACGATCTTCACCACCGACCTGTCGCACGCCTACGTCGAAGAGAACAGCGCCTACTCCTCATGACTCCTCCCGAACTGGTCGCGGCCGACGATCGGATGTCCACCGCGGCCGAGAAGGCCGGCGTGCTGATCGAGGCTCTGCCCTGGCTGCAGCGCTTCCACGGCGCGACCGTGGTCGTCAAGTACGGCGGCAACGCGATGATCGACGACGAGCTCAAGCGCGCGTTCGCGCAGGACATGGTGTTCCTGCGGCTGGCCGGTCTGCGCCCGGTGGTCGTGCACGGCGGCGGCCCGCAGATCACCGCGATGCTGGAACGAGTCGGGCTCGTCGGCGAGTTCAAGGGCGGCCTGCGGGTCACCACCCCGGAGACGATGGACATCGTCCGCATGGTTCTCGTCGGCCAGGTCAGCCGCGAGCTGGTAGGCCTGATCAACGCACACGGACCGTATGCGGTCGGCATTTCCGGTGAGGACGCGCAGCTGTTCACCGCCGAACGCAAGCACGCCACCGTTGACGGCGAGTCCGTCGACGTGGGCCTGGTCGGCGAGGTCGCCTCGGTCAACCCGGACGCGGTGCTGGACATCGTCAACGCGGGCCGCATCCCGGTGGTGTCCACAGTGGCCCCGGACGCGGACGGCGTGGTGCACAACGTCAACGCGGACACCGCGGCCGGCGCGCTCGCCGCCGCGCTCGACGCGGAGAAGCTCGTGGTGCTCACCGACGTCGAGGGCCTGTACGCGAACTGGCCGGACCGCTCGTCGCTGATCGACCGGATCCGCGTCGACCGGCTCGAGGAGTTGCTGCCCACGCTGGCCAGCGGCATGATCCCGAAGATGGAGGCCTGCGTGCGCGCGGTGCGCGGTGGCGCGCGCACCGCCCACGTCATCGACGGCCGCATCGCCCACTCGGTTCTGCTCGAGGTCTTCACCTCCCGCGGGATCGGCACCATGGTCCTCCCGGAACAGGAGTCCTGATGGACGCGCTCACCTCCAATGTGGACGGCCGCCGGCACTGGCAGTCCGCACTGATGGACAACTACGGCACCCCCGGCCTCACCCTGGTGCGCGGCGAAGGCGCCCGCGTCTGGGACGCCGACGGCACCGAGTACGTCGACCTGGTCGGCGGCATCGCGGTCAACGCGCTCGGGCATGCGCACCCGGACGTCGTGCGAGCGGTGACCGAGCAGATCACCAAGCTGGGCCACACCTCCAACCTCTACGTCAACCCGGTCACGGTCGAGCTGGCCGAGGCGCTGCTGGACGTCGCCGGCCTGGCCGGGCAGGCGAAGGTCCTGTTCGTCAACTCCGGCGCGGAAGCCAACGAGGCGGCGCTGAAGATCAGCAGGCTCACCGGCCGCACCAAGGTCGTCGCCTGCGAGGGCGCCTTCCACGGGCGCACGATGGGCTCGCTGTCGCTGACGGGTCAGCCCGGGAAGAAGGAGCCGTTCGAGCCGTTGGTGCCGGGCGTGGTGCACGTCCCCTACGGTGACGCCGATGCTCTGCGCGCGGCTGTCGACACCGACACCGCCGCGGTGTTCCTCGAGCCGATCCTCGGCGAAGCCGGTGTCGTTCCCGCGCCCGACGGCTACCTGCAGGCCGCCCGGGAGATCACCAAGGCGACCGGGGCCCTGCTGGTGCTGGACGAGGTGCAGACCGGTATCGGCCGCACCGGTACGTGGTTCGCCTTCCAGCGGGCCGGGGTCATCCCGGACGTCGTCACCCTCGCCAAGGGTCTCGGCGGCGGCCTGCCGCTGGGCGCCGTGATCGGCGTCGGTGCGGCCGGCGACCTGTTCAAACCCGGCCAGCACGGCACGACCTTCGGCGGCAACCCCGTGTGCTGCGCCGCGGGCCTCGCGGTGCTGCGGGCCATCTCCCGGGACGGACTGATCGACCATGTCTCCCGCGTGGGCAAGGACCTGGCCGCCGGCGTGGAGGAGCTGGCGCACCCGCTGGTCAAGGGTGTGCGCGGGGCTGGTCTGCTGATCGGCATCATGCTCAACGAGCCGGTCTCACCGGCCGTGGCCCAGGCCGCGCAGGCCGCGGGCTACCTGGTCAACCCGGTCGCCCCGGACACGATCCGGCTCGCGCCGCCCCTGATCCTGAGCCAGGACCAGGCCGAAGGCTTCCTCGCCGCACTGCCCGGCGCACTCGACACCACCACCCCGAAGGACTGACTGCCCGATGCCCCGCCACTTCCTGCGTGACGACGACCTGACCCCGGACGAACAGCTGGCCGTGCTCGACCTGGCCGCCGAGCTGAAGAAGGACCCGCTGGGCAACCGGTCGCTCGCCGGCCCCAAGTCGGTGGCCGTGCTGTTCGAGAAGAACTCCACGCGCACCCGGTTGTCGTTCGAGGTCGGTATCGCCCAGCTGGGTGGTCATCCGATCATCGTGGACGGCCGGTCGATGCAGCTGGGCCGCGAGGAGACGATCGAGGACACCGCCCGGGTGCTCTCCCGATACGTGGACGCGGTGGTCTGGCGCACCTTCGCCCAGCAGCGCATCGTCGCGATGGCCTCGACCGCGACGGTCCCGGTGGTCAACGCGCTGACCGACGAGTTCCACCCGTGTCAGGTGCTGGCCGACCTGCAGACGATCCGCGAGCGCAAGGGCACTCTCGCCGGGCTGACCCTCACCTACCTCGGCGACGGCGCCAACAACATGGCCCATTCGCTGCTGCTCGGTGGTGTCACCGCGGGCCTGCACGTCCGGGTGGTGGCCCCCGAGGGGTTCCAGCCGGACGCGGACGTGGTGACCGATGCCAGGAAACGCGCGGCGGAGACCGGCGGCACTGTGGGCCTGTTCACCGACCCGAACGCCGCGGTCGAGGGCGCGGACGTCCTCGTCACCGACACCTGGACCTCCATGGGCCAGGAGAACGACGGCATGGATCGCGTCACGCCGTTCCGGAAGCTCCAGGTCAACGCATCGCTGCTGGCGGAGGCGGCCGACGACGCGATCGTGCTGCACTGCCTGCCCGCGCACCGCGGCTGGGAAATCACCGACGAGGTGCTCGACGGCCCGTCGAGCGCGGTGTGGGACGAGGCGGAGAACCGCCTGCACGCGCAGAAGGCGCTTCTCGTGTGGCTCCTGCAGCAGGAGGACGCGCGACGATGAACCGCGCCGCCCGGCAGGCCCGCATCGTCGAGCTGGTGTCGTCGATGGCCATCCGCAGCCAGACCGAGCTGGCGAAGCTGCTGGCGGCCGAGGGGGTCGAGGTCACGCAGGCCACGCTGTCGCGGGACCTCGACGAGCTCGGTGCGGTCAAACTGCGCGGGGCGGACTCGGGCGCGCCGGTGTACGTGATCCCGGAGGACGGCAGTCCCGTGCGCGGGGTGCAGGGTGGCACGTCCCGCCTGTCCCGGTTGCTGGCCGAGCTGATGGTGTCGGTCGATTCCTCCGGCAACCTGACGGTGCTGCGCACGCCGCCGGGTGCGGCGCAGTTCCTGGCCAGCGCGATCGACCGGGCCGCACTGGAGGAGGTGGTCGGCTCGATCGCCGGGGACGACACGGTGGCGGTGATCGCGCGCGAACCGCTCACCGGGCGGGATCTGGCCGACCGGTTCGCCGCCCTGGCACAGCGCTCCTCTACTTTGGACTCCGAACACCACGAGCAGAGCGAAGGCTGAGACGAACACATGGCAGACAACGGCCAACCGGGGATCGCCCTCTGGGGCGGGCGCTTCAGCAGCGGGCCGGCCGAGGCGATGGCGGCGCTGAGCGCGTCGACCCACTTCGACTGGCGGCTGGCGCCCTACGACATCGCCGGTTCCCGCGCACACGCCCGCGTGCTGCACCAGGCCGGTCTCCTGACCGGGGACGAGCTCACCGGGATGCTCGCGGCGCTGGACGAACTCGCCGCGGACGTGCAGTCCGGGGCCTTCACCCCGACCGTCGCGGACGAGGACGTGCACACCGCGCTCGAACGCGGCCTGATCGACCGGGCGGGGCCGGAGCTGGGCGGGAAGCTGCGCGCCGGCCGGTCGCGCAACGACCAGGTCGCCACCCTGTTCCGGATGTGGCTGCGCGACGCCGGCAAGCGCGTCGCGGCCGGCACCCTGGACGTGGTCGACGCGCTGGTCGCGCAGGCGCGCCGGCACCCGGATGCGATCCTGCCGGGCCGCACCCATCTCCAGCACGCCCAGCCGGTCCTGCTGGCGCATCACCTGCTGGCGCATGCGCAGTCGCTGCTGCGCGACGTGAGCCGCCTGCGGGACTGGGACGTCCGCACCGCCGAGTCGCCCTACGGGTCCGGTGCGCTCGCCGGGTCCTCCCTGGGGCTCGATCCCGAGGCGGTGGCCGCCGAGCTGGGCTTCGGCGCCAGCGTGGAGAACTCGATCGACGGCACCGCCTCCCGCGACTTCGCGGCGGAGTTCGCGTTCGTGCTGGCCATGCTGGGTGTGCACCTCTCCCGCATCGCGGAGGAGGTCATCATCTGGAACACCGCCGAGTTCGGCTACGTGACGCTGGACGACGCGTGGGCGACCGGTAGTTCGATCATGCCGCAGAAGAAGAACCCGGACGTCGCCGAGCTGACGCGGGGCAAGTCCGGACGGCTGATCGGCAACCTGACGGGCCTGCTGGCCACGCTCAAGGGCATGCCGCTGGCTTACAACCGGGACCTGCAGGAGGACAAGGAACCGGTCTTCGACTCCGTCGAGCAGCTGGAGCTGCTGTTCCCGGCCATCGCGGGCATGATCGGCACCCTGACCTTCCACACCGGCCGGCTCGCGGAGCTGGCGCCGGCCGGTTTCACCCTCGCCACCGACATCGCCGAGTGGCTGGTCCGGCAGGGCGTGCCGTTCCGCCTCGCGCACGAAGCGGCGGGGGAGTGCGTGCGGGTCGCCGAGGCGCGGGGCGTCGGGCTCGACGAGCTCACCGACGAGGAACTGGCGAAGATCAGCCCGGCGCTCACCCCGCGGGTGCGTGACGTGCTGACCGTCGAAGGTTCGGTCGCTTCCCGCGACGCGCGCGGGGGCACCGCTCCGGCGCGGGTGGCCGAGCAGCTCGACCGGCTCGTCGCGCGGGTCGCCGACCACCGGAAGTGGATCGCGTGATCCTCGACCACCTGGTCTATGCGACACCGGACCTCGCCGGCACGGTGGCGGACCTGCGTGAGCGCGGGGTCGGCCTGGTGCCCGGCGGGCCGCACCCCGGCCGTGGCACCCGTAACCACCTGGCGGGCCTCGGCGACGGCGCGTACCTCGAGGTCATCGGCCCGGACCCGGAGCAGGAGGCGCCGGACGGACCGCGCTGGTTCGGTATCGACGACCTGACCGGTCCGCGCCTGGTCACCTGGGCGGTCCGCGTGCCGGACCTGCCCGCGGCGCTGGAGCGGCCGCGCGCGGCCGCTCAGGTGTTCGGTGACGCGCTGCCGATGTCCCGCCGAAGGCCGGACGGCGTGCTGCTGCGCTGGTCGCTGGCCTTTCCGGCGGACGGTGGGGGCGTGGTGCCGTTCCTCATCGACTGGCAGGATTCCCCGCATCCGGCCGGCGGCCTGCCCGCCGGCACCACGCTGGAGGCGCTGTCCGGGATCCACCCGGATCCGGGTCTGGTGGCCGGCCCGCTCGCCGCGCTGAACGCAGGGCTGACCGTCGTCCCCGGTCCGGCGCCGGGTCTGGAGGCCGTGCTGCGCACGCCGTCCGGGGTGGTCGTGCTCCGGTGACCGGCCGCCTGTTCAAGCGTGAGGAACTCGCGATCGACCCGGTCGACCTGGCCCGCGTGCTGCTCGGGTCGGTCCTGGAAACCACCGGTCCCGAGGGCACCGTCCGCGCGCGGCTGGTCGAGGTCGAGGCCTACCGCGGCGAGGACGACCCGGCGTCGCACTGCTACCGCGGTCGCACCGCGCGCAATACGGTGATGTGGGGGCCGGCAGGTCACCTCTACGTGTATTTCGTCTACGGCATGCACTTCTGCGCCAACGTGGTGGGGCGGGAGGACGGCGAAGCGGGCGCGGTCCTGCTGCGCGCGGCCGAGGTCGTCGAGGGCACGGACCTGGCGCGCTCGCGGCGCAAGGCCGCGCGCAAGGACGTCGAACTGGGTCGCGGCCCGGCGCGGCTGACCTCGGCTCTGGGCATCGGCCCGCAGCACAACGGTGCCGATCTCCTGGATCCGGGCTCGCCGGTGCGCCTGCTGACGGGGGAGGAAATCCCTTCCGGCCGTGTCTCCTCCGGTCCCCGGGTGGGGGTGGCGGCGGCGATGGACATCCCGTGGCGGTTCTGGATCGCCGACTCGCCCGCGGTGTCGGCCTACCGCCGGGGCGGGCGGGTCCGACCCGCCACATAACTCGTTGACCTCGTAGGAGAGTATCGAGACGTGAGCGAACACATCCTCGACGAACTGTCCTGGCGCGGGCTGATCGCGCAGTCCACCGACCTCGATGCGCTGCGGAAGGATCTGGACGCCGGTCCGCTCACCCTTTACGGCGGTTTCGACCCGACTGCGGACAGCCTGCATGCCGGTAACCTCGTCCAGCTGTTGACGCTGGCCCGGTTCCAGCGCGCCGGGCACCGGCCCATCGTGCTCGGCGGCGGGGCCACCGGTCAGATCGGGGACCCGCGGGATGTCGGGGAGCGGTCGCTGGTCGACCCCGAGGTCACCGCGGCCCGGCTGGAGAAGATCCGGGTGCAGCTCGCGAAGTTCGTGGCCTTCGACGACTCGCCGACCGGGGCGATCGTCGAGAACAACCTGAACTGGTTCCGGGATGTCTCCGCGCTGGAGTTCCTGCGCGACGTCGGCAAGCACTTCTCGGTCAACGTGATGCTGGCGCGCGAAACGGTGAAGCGGCGCCTGGCCACCGACGGCATCTCCTACACCGAGTTCAGCTACCTGCTCCTGCAGTCCTACGACTACCTGCGGCTGCACCGGCAGTACGGGACGAAGCTGCAGATCGGCGGCTCCGACCAGTGGGGCAACATCCTCGGCGGGGTGGACTACATCCGCAAGGTGGAGGGGACGAGCGTGCACGCGCTGACGACCCCGCTGGTGACCGACTCCGAGGGCCGCAAGTTCGGCAAGTCCACCGGGGGCGGCAACCTCTGGCTCGACCCGGGAATGACTTCGCCCTACGCGTGGTTCCAGTACTTCGTCAACGTCGCGGACGCCGAGGTCGTGCCCTACCTGCGCATGCTCACGTTCGTCCCGCGGGACGAGATCGACGAGATCGCGCAGCTCACCGAGGAGAAGCCGCACCTGCGGGCCGGTCAGCGCCGGCTGGCCGAGGAGCTGACGACCCTGGTGCACGGTGCCGAGCAGACGCGCCAGGTGATCAACGCCAGTCAGGCCCTGTTCGGCCGGGGCGAACTGACCGAGCTGGACGCGCGCACCCTCGATTCGGTGATGAGCGAGGTGCCCACCGGCGAGGTGCGCCTGGCGGACGAACCCACGATCGTGGACCTGCTCGTCGTCACCGGCCTCGCCGACAGCAAGGGTGCGGCGCGGCGGACGGTGAAAGAGGGCGGTGCGTACGTGAACAACGCGAAGATCGCCGACGAGGAGTGGCGGCCGGAGCGGACGGACGCCCTGCACGGGACGTGGCTCGTGGTGCGCCGGGGCAAGCGGCACGCCGCAGGGGTCAAATTGCGGTCCTGACCAGGGTAAATGCGGTTAAGGGACCCCCCTGTTCGAGGGGGGTTTCCGACCATGTAATCTTCTCTTCGTCGCCAGGGAGACCGGGCCGGAGCCGAGAGGCCGAGGAGCACGGGGTACCAGGCGGGGGGTCACGAACCAAGCTCCCACCTCGGGTGGTAGAGTGGGTGACCGCCGCCGGACGAAACCACAGTGAGTTCGAAGTCGTAGGGCTTTGTGCTTCGGGTGTCGTCGGGTGACACAACAAGACGTGTTGTTTGAGAACTCAACAGTGTATTGATGAGCTAATGCCAGTTTGATTAGCTAGAACCCTTTGTGGGTTCCTTTGAGGCTATGAATTATAGCCGGATCGATTTTCTAGCATTGTTGGAGAGTTTGATCCTGGCTCAGGACGAACGCTGGCGGCGTGCTTAACACATGCAAGTCGAACGCTGAAGCCCAGCTTGCTGGGTGGATGAGTGGCGAACGGGTGAGTAACACGTGGGTAACCTGCCCTGTACTTTGGGATAAGCCCTGGAAACGGGGTCTAATACCGGATATGACCTGGCACCGCATGGTGGTGGGTGGAAAGTTTCGGCGGTACGGGATGGGCCCGCGGCCTATCAGCTTGTTGGTGGGGTGATGGCCTACCAAGGCGACGACGGGTAGCCGGCCTGAGAGGGTGTCCGGCCACACTGGGACTGAGACACGGCCCAGACTCCTACGGGAGGCAGCAGTGGGGAATATTGCACAATGGGCGGAAGCCTGATGCAGCGACGCCGCGTGAGGGATGACGGCCTTCGGGTTGTAAACCTCTTTCGCCAGGGACGAAGCGTAAGTGACGGTACCTGGAGAAGAAGCACCGGCTAACTACGTGCCAGCAGCCGCGGTAATACGTAGGGTGCAAGCGTTGTCCGGAATTATTGGGCGTAAAGAGCTCGTAGGCGGCTTGTTGCGTCTGCTGTGAAAATCCGGGGCTTAACTCCGGACCTGCAGTGGATACGGGCAGGCTTGAGTTCGGTAGGGGAGACTGGAATTCCTGGTGTAGCGGTGAAATGCGCAGATATCAGGAGGAACACCGGTGGCGAAGGCGGGTCTCTGGGCCGATACTGACGCTGAGGAGCGAAAGCGTGGGGAGCGAACAGGATTAGATACCCTGGTAGTCCACGCTGTAAACGTTGGGCGCTAGGTGTGGGCGACTTCCACGTTGTCCGTGCCGTAGCTAACGCATTAAGCGCCCCGCCTGGGGAGTACGGCCGCAAGGCTAAAACTCAAAGGAATTGACGGGGGCCCGCACAAGCGGCGGAGCATGTGGATTAATTCGATGCAACGCGAAGAACCTTACCTGGGCTTGACATGCACTGGAAACCGGCAGAGATGTCGGCCCCCTTGTGGCCGGTGTGCAGGTGGTGCATGGCTGTCGTCAGCTCGTGTCGTGAGATGTTGGGTTAAGTCCCGCAACGAGCGCAACCCTTGTCCTGTGTTGCCAGCGCGTAATGGCGGGGACTCGCGGGAGACTGCCGGGGTCAACTCGGAGGAAGGTGGGGATGACGTCAAGTCATCATGCCCCTTATGTCCAGGGCTTCACACATGCTACAATGGCTGGTACAGAGGGCTGCGATACCGTGAGGTGGAGCGAATCCCTTAAAGCCGGTCTCAGTTCGGATCGCAGTCTGCAACTCGACTGCGTGAAGTCGGAGTCGCTAGTAATCGCAGATCAGCAACGCTGCGGTGAATACGTTCCCGGGCCTTGTACACACCGCCCGTCACGTCATGAAAGTCGGTAACACCCGAAGCCCATGGCCCAACCCCGCTTGCGGGGAGGGAGTGGTCGAAGGTGGGACTGGCGATTGGGACGAAGTCGTAACAAGGTAGCCGTACCGGAAGGTGCGGCTGGATCACCTCCTTTCTAAGGAGCACAACACATCCACGCCTGCTTCGGTGGGTCGTGGGGTGGCTGAGTTAGGGGCCCGAGTGTGGTCCTGCTCAGACGCTCGAGGAATTGTGGACGGCTGGCTGATGCTCATCGTGATGGTGTGGTGATGGTTTAGTACTGCTTCTTTCGGGGAGTGTGGAACGGCATGGCTGGCCGGATCGGTGGGTGCTCATGGGTACGCTGTTGGGTCCTGAGGCAACACGTGTGTTGTTTCTGGGTGTGGTGTTTGAGAATTGCAGAGTGGATGCGAGCATCTTTGTGGTCAAGTTGTTAAGGGCACATGGTGGATGTCTTGGCATCAGGAGCCGATGAAGGACGTGGGAGGCTGCGATAAGCCTCGGGGAGCTGTCAACCGAGCTGTGATCCGAGGGTGTCCGAATGGGGAAACCCAGCACCTGTTATGAGGTGTTACCCGCATCTGAATATATAGGGTGCGTGGAGGGAACGCGGGGAAGTGAAACATCTCAGTACCCGTAGGAAGAGAAAACACTTAGTGATTCCGTGAGTAGTGGCGAGCGAAAGCGGAGGAGGCTAAACCGTGCGCATGTGATACCTGTCAGGGGTTGTGTGTGCGGGGTTGTGGGACCTGACTTCCAGGAGCTGACACTTCTGGCATCGTGCTGCATGGCTAGTGGAACCGCCTGGGATGGTGGACCGGAGTGGGTGAGAGTCCCGTACGCGAAAGCTGTGTTGGTGTGGTGTGTTGGTGTTCCCGAGTAGCAGCGAGCTCGTGGAATTTGCTGTGAATCTGCCGGGACCACTCGGTAAGCCTAAATACTTCCTGGTGACCGATAGCGGACTAGTACCGTGAGGGAAAGATGAAAAGTACCCCGGGAGGGGAGTGAAAGAGTACCTGAAACCGTGTGCCTACAAGCCGTCAGAGCGATCGTGAGATTGTGATGGCGTGCCTTTTGAAGAATGAGCCTGCGAGTTAGTGCTGCGTGGCGAGGTTAACCCGTGTGGGGTAGCCGTAGCGAAAGCGAGTCTGAATAGGGCGTGTGAGTCGCGTGGTCTAGACCCGAAGCGGAGTGATCTACCCATGGCCAGGCTGAAGCGAGGGTAAGACCTCGTGGAGGGCCGAACCCACCAGGGTTGAAAACCTGGGGGATGAGTTGTGGGTAGGGGTGAAAGGCCAATCAAACTCCGTGATAGCTGGTTCTCCCCGAAATGCATTTAGGTGCAGCGTCGCATGTTTCGTGGTGGGGGTAGAGCTACTGGATGGCCTAGGGGCCTTACCGGGTTACCGAAGTCAACCAAACTCCGAATACCATCACGTGAGAGTGCGGCAGTGAGACGGCGGGGGATAAGCTTCGTCGTCGAGAGGGAAACAGCCCAGAACACCGGCTAAGGCCCCTAAGTGTGTGCTTAGTGGGAAAGGATGTGGGGTCGCCGAGACAACCAGGAGGTTGGCTTAGAAGCAGCCATCCTTGAAAGAGTGCGTAATAGCTCACTGGTCAAGTGGTCCTGCGCCGATAATGTAGCGGGGCTGAAGTACACCGCCGAAGCCGTGTCAATGACACATGTACATCCACTTCGCTCCTTGTGAGTGTTGTGTAGTGGTGTTGTTGGGTAGGGGAGCGTCCTGCATCCGGGGAAGCCACCGTGGAAGCGAGTGGTGGAGGGTGTGGGAGTGAGAATGCAGGCATGAGTAGCGAATGCAGAGTGAGAAACTCTGCCGCCGGATGACCAAGGGTTCCTGGGTCAAGTTAATCTGCCCAGGGTAAGTCGGGACCTAAGGCGAGGCCGACAGGCGTAGTCGATGGACAACGGGTTGATATTCCCGTACCCGCGTATGTTCGCCCATGACGAGGCTGGTGATACTAACCACCCGGGCTGGCTGAGACTTTCGGGTTGAGGTTGGTCTGCGTGGGGCCTGAGCTGGTAGTAGTCAAGCGATGGGGTGACGCAGGAAGGTAGCTCCGCCAGTGAGTGGTTGTACTGGTGTAAGCGTGTAGGACGAGTGGTAGGTAAATCCGCTGCTTATGTGTCTGAGACGTGATGCGTAGCCGTTGAGGTGAAGTAGGGTGATCCTATGCTGCCGAGAAAAGCCTCTAGCGAGAACATGTGCGGCCCGTACCCCAAACCGACACAGGTGGTCAGGTAGAGAATACTAAGGCGGTCGGGTGAACTGTGGTTAAGGAACTCGGCAAAATGCCCCCGTAACTTCGGGAGAAGGGGGGCCAAAGCACTTGAAGCCCCTTTGCGGGCTAGGGTGAGTTGGCCGCAGAGACCAGCGGAAAGCGACTGTTTACTAAAAACACAGGTCCATGCGAAGTCGTAAGACGATGTATATGGACTGACGCCTGCCCGGTGCTGGAACGTTAAGAGGACCGGTTAGTCTCCTTGTGGGGCGAAGCTGAGAATTTAAGCGCCAGTAAACGGCGGTGGTAACTATAACCATCCTAAGGTAGCGAAATTCCTTGTCGGGTAAGTTCCGACCTGCACGAATGGCGTAACGACTTTCCGGCTGTCTCAACCACAGGCCCGGTGAAATTGCACTACGAGTAAAGATGCTCGTTACGCGCGGCAGGACGGAAAGACCCCGGGACCTTTACTATAGCTTGGTATTGGTTTTCGGTTCGGCTTGTGTAGGATAGGTGGGAGACTGTGAAGCTTGGACGCTAGTTCGGGTGGAGTCATTGTTGAAATACCACTCTGGTCGGATTGGGAATCTAACCTAGGGCCCTGATCGGGTTCAGGGACAGTGCCTGGTGGGTAGTTTAACTGGGGCGGTTGCCTCCTAAAAGGTAACGGAGGCGCCCAAAGGTTCCCTCAGCCTGGTTGGCAATCAGGTGTTGAGTGTAAGTGCACAAGGGAGCTTGACTGTGAGACTGACGGGTCGAGCAGGTGCGAAAGCAGGGACTAGTGATCCGGCATCTCCTGGTGGAAGGGATGTCGCTCAACGGATAAAAGGTACCCCGGGGATAACAGGCTGATCTTGCCCAAGAGTCCATATCGACGGCATGGTTTGGCACCTCGATGTCGGCTCGTCGCATCCTGGGGCCGGAGTAGGTCCCAAGGGTTGGGCTGTTCGCCCATTAAAGCGGCACGCGAGCTGGGTTTAGAACGTCGTGAGACAGTTCGGTCCCTATCCGCCGCGCGCGTAGGAGACTTGAGGAAGGCTGTCCCTAGTACGAGAGGACCGGGACGGACGAACCTCTGGTATGCCAGTTGTCACGCCAGTGGCATGGCTGGTTAGCTACGTTCGGAAGGGATAACCGCTGAAGGCATCTAAGCGGGAAGCCTGTTCCTAGATGAGGTCTCCCACCCCTTTGTGGGTTAAGGCCCCCAAGAGACGATTGGGTTGATAGGCCAGACATGGACGCACAGTAATGTGTTTTTGAGTGGACTGGTACTAATAGGCCGAGGACTTGCCCACAAAGCTGCTACGCATCCGCTCTGCAACTCTGAGACACCACACCCAGGCAATTGGGTGTTGTTTCGGAGAGTTTCGGTGGTCATGGCGGCAGGGAAACGCCCGGTCCCATTCCGAACCCGGAAGCTAAGCCTGCCAGCGCCGATGGTACTGCACCCCCGCGGGTGTGGGAGAGTAGGACACCGCCGAACACCCTTTCCCAAGGGCCCGTTAGGATAGCCGTTTGGCTCGCCTGACGGGCCTTTGGTGCGTTTACTGATCTTCACAACCGAGAAAGAGGAGGCCCAGGTGGCGGACTTCGGGCGGCGCGACTTCGACGACGCCGCGTCCGATCGCCCCCGGCGCCGCGATTCGGCTCCCGGCGCAGGGCGATCGGGAGCGCAGCGAGGCACCCCGCGCGGCAAGGCGGGACAGGGTGGCCGGTCGGGCGGATATGGCCGGCAGGACGACAACCGATCCGGTGGCCGTGACTTCGGCGACCGGCGAGGTGACAACAGGAACGACCGCGGAGGCCGCGACTTCGGCGACCGCCGCGGCGGCGGGACCGGCCGTGGGAACTGGAACCGCGACGATGACCGCCGGGGCGGTAACCGCGACGGCGACCGGCCCAACTGGAAACGTGACGACGATCGCCGCGGTGGGAGCCGCGGTGGCGACCGTCCGGGCTGGAACCGCGACGACAACCGCGGCGGCGGCAACCGTGCTGGTGGCGACCGGCCGAACTGGAAGCGTGATGACGACCGCCGGGGCGGGAGCCGCGGTGGCGACCGTCCGGGCTGGAACCGCGACGACAACCGCGGCGGCGGCAACCGTGCTGGTGGCGACCGGCCGAACTGGAAGCGTGATGACGACCGCCGGGGCGGGAGCCGCGGTGGCGACCGTCCGGGCTGGAACCGCGACGACAACCGCGGCGGCGGCAACCGTGCTGGTGGCGACCGGCCCAGCTGGAAGCGCGACGACGACCGCCGCGGCGGGGACCGTCCAGGCTGGAAGCGCGACGACAACCGCGGCGAGCGCTCCGCGGACAACCGCCGCGGTGACCGGCCCTACGGCGACCGGCCCTATGGTGACCGGCGCAGCAGCTCCTACGACAATCGCGGTGGCGCCCGGGGTGACCGGCCCTACGGCGACCGGCGCACCGGCTCCTACGACAACCGCGGTGGTGAGCGCGCCTCCGGTGAGCGGCGCGGCGGCTCGTTCGACAAGCGTGGCTCCTCCGACGCACGGCGTGGCGAGCGCAGCTCCGACGACCGGCGCACCGGCTCCGCCGACAACCGCCGGGGCGAGCGCGGTGACCGGCGCGCGGGCTCCTTCGACGATCGCCGTGGTGAGCGCTCTTTCGACAAGCGCAGTGGCGGCTCCTTCGGCAGCGGTCGCGACCGCTCCGCCGACAAGCGCGGGGGGTCCTTCGACAACCGCGGTCGTGGCGGCGGAGACCGGTCCGCCGACCGGCGCGGTGACCGGCCCTACGACCGTGGCGGCCGTCCTGGTTCCGGCGAGCGCGACCGCTCCTCCGGCAACCGTGGTGGGCGGCCGGCCGACGACCGCCGTGGCGGCTACGGCAAGCGGGACGACGACCGGCGCGGCGGGCGGTCCTTCGACGATCGTCGCGGGGCCCGGAACGACACGCGGTCGGGTGGCCGGAACTTCGGTGACCGCGAACGTGGCACCGTCGACCGTCCCGGTGGCAAGTTCGCGGACCGGCCGGCGCGGTCCGGCCGCGACGACGAGCGCTTCGACCGTGCGGTACCCGCCCCCGAGGACCGGACGGAGCAGCCCGTCGCGGACGAGGCGGCCGGCGAGAGCACCGCGGAACGCCAGCAGGGCGCCTCGCCCCGGGACGGGGTGACCACACCGGACATCAGCGACGCGACCGGGACCGAGCCGGACGCCACCGCGGCCGGCGCCCCGGGCGAGCCGGACGACGAATCCGGCCCGCTCGGTGTGGCCGCTGCCGGGGGCACCACGGAGCCCGGTGGCGAGCCGGACGACGACGATTTCGCCCTGGTCGACCGTGCCGCGCAACCCGTGACGCGCGAGGAGCAGGTCGAAATCGCCGACGCGGAGTTCCGCCGCGCGCCCCGGGAGGAGCGCCGGACCGACGACCGGCGCGGCAAGCGCGGTCGAGACCTCGACGACGCCGCCCTCGCGCGGGAGCTCCTCGAGGCGCCCGAACTGCCCGAGGACATCGAGTTCAGCGACCTCGACGCGGAGGTGCGCCGCGAGTTGCGGACCCTGCCGAAGTCCCTCGCCGAGACCGTGGGCAAACACCTCGTCGCCGCGGGGAACCTGATCGACACCGACCCCGAGGCCGCCCTGGCGCACGCGAAGTTCGCCAAGACGCGCGCCTCCCGGGTGCCGATCGTCCGCGAGGCGCTCGGGCTGGTCGCCTACCACGCCGGCCGCTGGCAGGAAGCCCTCGCCGAGCTGCGGGCCGTCCGTCGGATGACCCGCACCGACCAGCACGTGGCCGTCATCGCCGACGCCGAGCGCGCCCTCGGCCGCCCCGAGCGGGCACTCGACCTCGCCAAGGAGATGCAGGGCCACCAGCTCCCGCGGGACGTGGAGATCGAGCTGAAGATCGTCGCCGCCGGTGCGCGGCGCGACCTCGGCCAGGTCGACGCGGCCGTCGTCTCCCTCCAGGGTGACGACCTCGACCCGCGCAAACGCGACCCGTGGAGCGCGCGGCTGTTCTACGCCTACGCGGACAACCTGCTGGCCGCCGACCGGCGGGACGAGGCGATCCGCTGGTTCCTGCATGCCGCCGACGCCGACGAGGACGAGGAGACCGACGCCGCCGAGCGGGCCGCGGAGCTCGCCGATGGCTGACGCCCTGCAGGCCGGCTACGACGCGTTCCTGTTCGACCTCGACGGAACCGTCTACCACGGCCCCCGGGCCATTCCGGGGGCCGCGGCGGCGATCCGGCAGCTGCGCGACGCCGGTGCCCCGGTCCGCTTCGTCACCAACAACGCGTCCAAAGCGCCCGGTGCCGTCGCGGACCAGTTGCGTGGGCTCGACATCGACGCGACCCCCGGCGAGGTCAGCACCAGCGCCCAGGCCGCCGCGAAGCTGCTCGGCGAGCGGCTGCCCGGGGGCGCGGTGGTCCTCGTCGTCGGCACCGCGGCGCTCGAAGCCGAGGTCGCCGACGCCGGGCTGGCTCCGGTGCGCCACGCCGGCGACGGCGTCGCCGCCGTTGTGCAGGGCCACAACCCCGGCACCGGCTGGGCCGACCTGGCCGAGGCGTGCGTCGCCATCCGGGCGGGCGCGGTGTGGGTCGCCTGCAACGTCGACACCACCCTCCCCACCGAGCGCGGCCTGCTGCCCGGCAACGGCTCGATGGTCGCCGCCCTGCGCACGGCCACCGGCGCCACTCCCGAGGTGGCGGGCAAACCCGAGGCCCCGCTGTTCCACACGGCGGCCGGCTCGGCGGGCGCCACCCGCCCGCTGACGGTCGGGGACCGGCTGGACACCGACATCGCCGGTGCCGTCAACGCCGGTATGGACTCGCTGTGCGTGCTCACCGGGGTCGCCACCCCCGCCACCCTGCTCACCGCGGTCCCCGCGGAGCGGCCCACCTACCTGGGTGCCGACCTCGGCGCGCTCACCGAGCCCGCCGGCGAGCTGCGCATCGCGCCGCAGCCCGGCTGGCACGCCCAGCGGGACGGGGACGTCCTCGTGGCCACCGGCGAGGGTGCCCCGCTGGCCCTGCTGCGCACCCTGTGCGCCCTCGCCTGGGACACCGGCGTCACCGCGGTGCGGGCCGGGGACGAGCCCGCCCGGCGCGCCCTCGCCGAGCTGGGGCTGCCCTCCGGCGGCGAGCTGATCCGTTAGCGTGGTGGCCGTGCAGCACCAACCCATTCCGCAGCCGCCGCGCCCGGTGCCCGGGCCACCGCCGGCACCCGCGGTCCCGGCCGACCCCAGCGCCGGCATCGAGGAGGCCATGGCCGCGCTCGACGACCTGGACCGGGTCCCGCTCGGTGAGCACGTGGACCGCTTCGACGCCGTGCACTCCGCGCTGACCTCGGCCCTGTCCAGCATCGACAAGGTGTGAGGCGATGCCCCGCAGGGCCCGCCTCGACGCCGAACTGGTGCGCCGCGGACTCGCCCGCTCCCGCGAGCACGCCAGCACGCTGATCAGCGAGGGCAAGGTGACGGTGCGCGGCATGGTCGCCACCAAACCGGCCACCGGTGTGGAACCGGGCGCGCCGATCGTGGTGAAGGACGCCGACGACCCGGGCTGGGCCTCCCGCGGCGCCCACAAGCTGCTCGGCGCGCTCGAAGCCTTCGAACCGGCCGGGCTGTCCGTGGCCGGCAAACGGTGCCTGGATGCGGGCGCGTCCACCGGCGGGTTCACCGACGTGCTGCTGCGGCGCGGCGCACGCCAGGTCGTGGCCGCCGACGTCGGCCGCGGCCTGCTGGACTGGCGCCTGCGGACCGACGAGCGCGTCGTCGTGCTCGACAAGACCAACGTCCGCACCCTGACTCCGGAGCAGTGCGGCGGGCCGGTCGACCTGGTCGTGGGTGACCTGTCGTTCATCTCGCTGCGCCTGGTGCTGCCCGCGCTCGCGGCGTGCGCCACCGCCGGCGCCGACCTGGTGCCGATGGTCAAACCGCAGTTCGAGGTGGGCAAGGACCGCCTCGGCAGCGGCGGCGTGGTGCGCGACCCGGAACTGCGCGTCCAGGCCGTGCTGGACGTCCTGGCCTCCGCCGCCACGCTGGGCCTGCACCCGCACGGCGTCGTGGCGAGCCCCCTGCCCGGGCCGTCGGGCAACGTCGAGTACTTCGCCTGGCTGCGCCGTGACCCGGCGCCGCTGGGCGAGATGGAGCAACTGGTCCGCGACGCGGTCGGGAAGGGTCCCCAGTGAGCGAGAGCCGCGAGGTGCTGCTGGTCATGCACCCCGACCGCGAGACGACGAAGGACGCCGCGCGCGAGGTCGCCACCCGCTTCGCCGAGGCCGGTATCGGCCTGCGCGTCATCGACGACGAGGTCAAGGAGCTGATCGAGCACGACTCCCTGGCGGAGCTGTGCACGCTGGTCGCGCCGGCCGACGACCCGGCGCGCGGTGCCGAACTGGTGCTGGTGCTCGGCGGCGACGGCACGCTGTTGCGGGCGGCCGAGCTGGCCCGCCCCGCCGGGGTGCCGGTCCTGGGCGTCAACCTGGGCCGCGTCGGGTTCCTCACCGAGGCCGACTCCGACGCGCTCACCGAGACGGTGCAGCGGGTGGTGTCGCGCGAGTACACCGTCGAAGAGCGCATGACCATCGACGTCACGGTGTCCGTCGAGGGCCGGGTCGTCGCGCGTACCTGGGCGCTCAACGAGGCCAGCGTCGAGAAGAGCACCCGCGAACGGATCCTCGACGCGCTGATCGAGGTGGACGGCAGGCCGGTGTCGGCCTTCGGCTGCGACGGTGTGCTGTGTGCCACGCCGACCGGGTCCACCGCCTACGCGTTCTCCGCGGGCGGCCCGGTCATCTGGCCGGACGTCGAAGCGTTGCTGGTGGTGCCCAGCAACGCGCACGCGATGTTCTCCCGCCCGCTGGTGGTGTCCAAGGATTCGGTGATCACCGTCGGCGTCGACCCGTTCGGCTCACCGGCCATCCTGACCTGCGACGGACTGCGGCACATCGCGCTGCCGCGCGGCGCACGGGTCGAGGTCGTGGCGGGGGAGACCCCGGTGCGGCTGGCCCGCCTGCACCCGGGACCGTTCACCGACCGCCTGGTCCACAAGTTCGCGCTGCCGGTGAAGAGCTGGCGGGAGCGGCACGCGCGCTGAGGCGAGTCCGCCGCGGATTGTCGGCGCGGACCGCTACGGTGGTTGCGTGCTGGCCGAGATGCGCATCCAGGGCCTCGGAGTGATCGAGGACGCCCTGCTCGAACTGCACCCGGGATTCACCGTGGTCACCGGCGAGACCGGCGCCGGCAAGACCATGGTGGTCACCGGGCTGCACCTGCTGTCCGGGGGGCGCGCCGAGGCGTCGAAGGTCCGCAACGGCTCCGGGAAGGCGAGCGTCGAAGGACGTTTCGAGGGGGTGTTCGCCGAGCACGTCGCCCGGATCGTGGCCGACGCGGGCGGTGAGACCGACGAGGACGGCAGCCTCATCGCCCTGCGCTCGGTGGGCGCCGACGGGCGCTCCCGCGCCCACCTGGGCGGCCGTTCGGTCCCGGTGAGCGTGCTGTCCGACCTGGCCGACCGGCTGCTGGCCGTGCACGGCCAGAACGACCAGTTGCGGCTGCTGCGGCCGGCCGAGCAGCGGGACGTGCTCGACCGGTTCGCCGGGGACGACGTGGCCGAGCCGCTGCGCGAGTACCGCGCGGTCCGCGACGAGTGGCTCGCGGTGGCCGCCGAGCTGGCGGAGCGCACCAGCCGGTCGCGTGAGATGGCACAGCAGGCCGACCTGCTCAAGCACGGGCTGGACGAGATCGCCGCGGTCGGCCCGAAGCCCGGGGAGGACGCGGAGCTGGCCGAGCAGGTCAAGCGGCTCACCGCGACCGAGGAGCTGCGCGCCGCGGCGAGCGCCGCGCAGGCCGCGGTCTCCGGTGCCGCCGACGGCGACCCGGACCAGCCGGGCGCGCTGGGGCTGATCGGTGAGGCCCGGCGGCGGCTGGGCAGCTCCGACGACTCCGCGTTGCGCGACCTCGAGCCGCGGCTGGCCGAGGCCGAGATGCTGCTCAACGACGTCGGCGCGGAGCTGGGCGGCTATCTTGACGGGCTGGAGGCCGACCCGGGCCTGCTCGAGCAGATCCTCGCCCGGCAGGCCGAGCTGAAGACCCTGACCCGCAAGTACGCGGCCGACATCGACGGTGTGCTGGCCTGGGCCGAGGACGCCGGGGCGCGGCTGGCGTCGATGGACACCTCCGAGGAAGCGCTCGCCGGGCTGGCCGCCCGCCGTGAGGAGCTCGCCGCCCAACTGGCCGGGCACGCCGCGGCCGTGTCCCGGGCCCGGTCCGCCGCGGCCGCCGAGCTGGCCGGTGCGGTCACCGAGGAGCTGTCGGGCCTCGCGATGGGCCAGGCGCAGATCGAGGTGACCGTCAGCCGACGCGCCACCGACTCCGCCGATCCGCAGGCCCTGCGGGTGGACGGCGAGCTGGTGCACGCCGGCAGCTCCGGCGTCGACGACGTCGAGCTGATGCTCAAGGCGCACCCGGCCGCGCCCGCGATGCCGGTGCACAAGGCCGCCTCCGGCGGGGAGCTCTCCCGGGTGATGCTCGCGATCGAGGTCGTGCTGGCCGACGCGGACACCGTGCAGACGCTGGTGTTCGACGAGGTCGACGCCGGCGTCGGGGGCCGCGCGGCGATCGAGATCGGACGGCGGCTGGCCCGCCTGGCCCGCACCCACCAGGTGCTCGTGGTGACCCACCTGCCGCAGGTGGCGGCGTTCGCCGACCGGCACCTGGTCGTGGACAAGGGCACGACGGGCGGTGTCACGCGCAGCGGGGTGAAGAAGCTGCAGAAGTCCGAGCGGGTGGTCGAGCTGGCCCGCATGCTCGCCGGGATGGAGAGCACCGAGACCGGCCGCGCGCACGCGGAGGAACTGCTCGCGGTGGCCGACGCGGACAAGCAGAAGGCGGCCGGGCCGCGCACGAAGCCGGGCAAACGCGCCAAGCGCTGACCGTCCACACGCACCGGTCTCTGCCGGGATCACGGCGAGAAACCGGGTCGTGCACGGCGTGTTGCGAACGGACATCGGTGTTCGTTTGTCACCATCGGACACATGAAGCTTCCCGGTCTGCTCCACCGCAACACCGAGGCCCTCCCCGGCATCGTCGGCGTCGCCCGGGTGGACCGGCGCACGCGCGACCTGATCCGGCGGGTCGGTTCCGGTGACATCGTGGTCCTCGACCAGATCGACCTCGACCGCGCCACCGCCGACGCGCTCGTCGAGGCGCAGGTCGGGGCCGTGATCAACGCGTCGCCGTCGATCTCCGGGCGGTTTCCCAACCTGGGGCCGGAGATCCTGGTCAACGCGGGCATCCCGCTGGTGGACAACGTCGGTGGCGAGGTGCTGCGCCGGGTCAAGGACGGCACCCGCGTCCGGCTGCACGAAGGCGTCCTCTACGCGGGCGACCGGCAGATGGCCAGCGGCAGCGAGCAGACGCCGGAGAGCGTCGCCGACCAGATGATCGAGGCCAAGGCGGGAATGTCCACCCAGCTGGAGGCGTTCTCGGCGAACACCATCGAGTTCCTGCGCCGCGAGCGCACGCTGATCCTCGACGGTGTCGGCGTCCCCGAGGTGCGCGTGCCGCTGCGCGACCGGCACGTGCTGGTCGTCGCCCCGGGCAAGGGCCACGCCGAGGACCTGCGGGCGCTCAAGAAGTACATCGCCGAGCACCGGCCCGTGCTGGTCGGAGTGGACGGTGGCGCGGACACGCTGCGGGCACAGGGGCACCAGCCCGACATCATCGTCGGCGACCCCTACGGCATCGACGCCGAGACGCTCAAGTGCGGCGCCGAGGTGGTCGTGCCGGCGCAGCCGGACGGGCACGCGCCGGGCGTGGCGCGGATCCAGGACCTGGGTATCGGCGCGGTCACCTTCCCGGCGTCCGGCAACCCGGAGGATCTGGCGCTGCTGCTCGCCGACGCCCACGAGGCCGGACTCGTGGTGACCGTCGGGTTCCAGGCGACGCTGCGGGAGTTCCTCGACCACGGCCGGTCCGGGTCGAACCCGTCGACGTTCCTGACCCGGCTCAAGCTCGGCACGAAACTCGTCGACGGCAAGGCCGTCGCCGCTCTGCACCGCAGCCGGGTGTCGCCGGCGGCGGTCGTCCTGCTCGTGCTCGCCGCGCTCGTCGCCGTCGCGGCCGCGCTGCTCGTGTCCGACGTGGGCGGGGCCTACCTGGACTGGGCGCGTTCCACCTGGGATTCCTTCGCAAGCTGGGTCAAGGGGCTCTTCACGTGATTTCTCTGCGGTACCACATCGTCTCGATCGCGGCGGTGTTCCTGGCGCTGGCCGTGGGCGTCGTGCTCGGGTCGACGGCGCTGAACGGCACGCTGCTGTCCGGGCTGTCCGACGAGAAGGGCAAGCTCGCCGCGCAGGTGTCCGATCTGCAGGCCCAGCGCAACGAGCTCAACGCGCGGCTGGCCGATGCGGACGCCTTCGCCGGCTCGCTCGGCCCGAAGGTCGTGGCCGGAGCACTGGACCGCCGTTCAGTCGTGCTGATCACCACGCAGGAAGCGAGCCCGGCCGACCGTGACGCGGTGCGGCAGCTCATCGAATCCTCCGGGGCGCGGGTGTCGGGGGAGCTGCAGCTGACCGACTCCTTCACCGACCCGGTGAAGGCCGACCAGCTGCGTCAGGTGGTGACCCGGCTGCAGCCCGCCGGGTCGACCTTCCCGACCGCGGGTGACCCGGGCACGCTGGCCGGGGCGCTGGTGGGTTCGGTGCTGCTGCTCAACAAGGACACCGCGAAGCCGCAGTCCACACCGGACGAGCTCGCGGCGGCGATCGCGGGCCTGTCCGACGGCGGGTTCGTCAAGGCCAGCCCGGGCATCGGCCCGGGGCAGCTGGCCCTGGTGCTCACCGGTGGCCAGGCGACCGGGGACGGGGCCGGGGACAAGGCCGCGACGCTGGCCCGGTTCGCGACGCAGCTGGACCGGTCCGGCGCTGGAGCGGTGCTCGCCGGCGACCCCGCTTCGGCCGGGGGTACCGGCGCGATCGGGTTCGTGCGGGCGGACACCTCGGCGACCTCGATCTTGTCCACTGTGGACAACGTGAACACGGCCGCCGGGCGCATCGGCACGGTGCTGGCGCTCAAGGAGCAGCTCGACGGCGGTACCGGACGGTACGGCATCGCCGGGAACGCGCAGTCGCCGGCGCCGGGCGTGGCTCCGCCCGGCAGCTGAGGCTGCTGTATAACGACCTATACCGTGTGGCTCGGTGCCCGGCCGGCCCGGCTGGGCACCAAGCCCTCAGGTGCCGGCGAGGGCTTCGACGACCGGGGCGGCCGCGTCGAGCGCGCCGGCGTTGATCGTCACGTACGACAGGCCGAACTCGTCCCGTCGCCGGCGCAGCAGGTCCACCACCGTGGCCGTGTCACCGGACAGCACGGACAGGTGCGAGTTGTCCCGGCCGGCCGCCGGGTCGATGCCGAACTGCCGCAGCCGCTCCGGGATCGGGCCGTCGCCGACCGCGAACACGTTCACGCTCAGCTCGAGCTCGTCGAACCGCGACCCGGCGGCCTCCCGGAGCACCGGCAGGCGAGCACGCAGACCGTCCTCGGTGTTGTCCCGGCCCGCGTGCACGGCGACGATGTCGGCTTCCTCGGCCGCCAGGCGCAGCAGCCGGGTACCGGCACCGGCGACCAGGATCGGCGGTGCAGGCCGTTGCACCGGCGTGAACGTGCCGTCCGCGAACAGCTTCCGCACCGTCCGGATCGCCTCGCCCACCTGAGCCACCCGGTCGCCGGGGCTGCCGAAGGGCACACCCAGCAGCTCCGCGGTGCCGCCCGCGTACGCCCCGTCGGCGTCGAGCCCGGGCTCGCACCTGCCTCCGGGGCACTGCGGGCGGGGCCGGAGCGGATGGGCCTGGCTAAATCCCCAGGTCGCGTCCGCCGAGTTGACGAAGCGCCATGGCCCACCAGTTCTCCGGCAGCTCAAAGGAGAACGGGTCGATGCCCGTCAACGCACCCTCAAGGTCATCAAATAGTTGTTCCTTGACGGTCGGATCGGAGGCGACGTCCTGAGTGAACATCTCAATTCGGTAGAGGAACTCCACGAATTCGCCAAGATTGTTGTTCACCACCTCACCCCGGGGCTTCGTTCCGTCTAATTGCACCAGCATCACGAACCTCTCGTAGGCCGAGAGCGAGAACCGCATTCCGGAATCGCCGGGAGGACCGCCGACAATCACCTCGCGATGCTTCTTTCCGTCACGGGTGGTCACATCGATGACTCGAAGGAACTCGGGTCCCCCTTGTGTTTCGGTCGTAAAAAATGGTGCACTCATGCGGGGAAGCCCGACAGTTGTCAGAACCTCTGCATCCCGGGGCGCTACCCCGAGTCGGTCAACTTCCTGGTGGGTCAAAGTGATGACGTTGTCGCGACCATAAAGATCGACCATGTCCTGGTGTGTGATCATTTCTTTCTTTTTCTTCTTGCCCGGCGCTGGCGGACGGACTCGGTTGAGCGCAGGGGTCGCGCGGGGTGAACCCTGCGTAGGCATCTCATGCCACGCTTCCGGTCTCGCCTGGTGGGCTCTGGCGTCCCACGGAGAGAAGCAGCCGATCGTCGCAGCGCTGGACAGCCAACGGCACGGGTGCCTGCGTCCTGGCCGCGTCAGGCACCAGCAGCCCGAACCCGAATCGACGATCATTCACGACTGCCGTCCCTCCCCAGTCGATCTTCCGCTAGGCTCGAACGTACTCCACGCGGCCGTGCTTGCCACCGAACGACAGCCGCAGCGGCAGCACCACGACCGGCCCGGAGCGGGCGGCACACAACACCCATCACGCCCGTATTCGGAGGAACACGTGCACTACGGTCTCGGCCTGCCCATCGGCAGGCCCGAATCCCTCATCGACTGGGCCCGCCGCGCCGACGAGGGCCCGTTCCGGACGCTCGGCCTGCTCGACCGGGTCGTCTACGACAACCCCGAACCGCTGGTCACCCTCGCCCTGCTCGCGGGCGCCACCACGCGCGTGCGCCTGCAGACCGAGGTCCTGCTGGCACCGCTGCGTGAACCCGCCCTGCTCGCCAAGCAGGCCGCCACCCTCGATCGTCTCTCCGGCGGCCGGTTCACCCTCGGGCTCGGGGTCGGCGGGCGCGACGACGACCACGAGGCCACCGGGACGGATCCGCGTCGCCGCGGCCGCGTCCTCGACCAGCAGATGGACCGCATGCGGCGGATCTGGTCCGGCGCCGAGGGGATCGGGCCCGCGCCCGCCCGCGACGGCGGCCCCGAGGTCCTGTTCGGCGCGTTCGCCGACGCCGCCCTGCGCCGGGTCGCGCGGTGGGGTGACGGTTTCCTGTGTGCCGCCCCGGTCCAGTGGGCCGGGTCATTGTTCGCCAAGGTCGGGCAGTTCTGGGCGGACGAGGGCCGGGACGGCCGGCCGCGACTGGTCGCACAGGTCAACGTCGCGCTCGGGTCCGGTGTGGACGAGGCGCGCGAGGCGATCCTGACGTACTACGGCTTCACCGGCGACTACGCCCGGCAGACCGCCGAGCGCATGCTCACCACACCGGAGCAGATCCGCGAGACGGCGAAGCAGTTCGCCGACCTCGGCGCCGACGAACTGGTGCTCTACTGCTGGGGAAGCGACCCGGACCAGGCCGGCCGCCTGGCCGACGTCATCGGCTGAGCATCGCCGTCCAGGCGCCGGTGAACCCGGGGAAGGTCTTGCCGACCGTCGCCGGGTCCTCCACCTCCACGCCGGGCACCCGCAGCCCCAGCACGGCACCGGCCATCACCAGCCGGTGGTCCTCGTAGGTGTGGAACACACCGCCGTGCAGGGGGGCCGGGGTGATCGCCAGGCCGTCCGCGGTCTCGGTCACCCCGGCACCCAGCGCGGACAACTCGGTCGCGAGCGCGGCCAGCCGGTCGGTCTCGTGCCCGCGCAGGTGCGCGACCCCGGAGATCAGCGACGGGCCGTCGGCGAAGCACAGCAGCGCGGCGATCACCGGGGTCAGCTCGCCCACCTCGTGCAGGTCGAGCCGGGCGCCCGGGATCTCGCCCGTCCCGGTGACCGTCAGGCCCTCCGCGGTCAGCTCCACCCGCTGGCCCAGTTCCACCAGCAGGCTGCGCAGCCAGTCACCCGGCTGGGTCGAGTGCTCCGGCCAGCCGGCGAGGCGTACCGTGCCGCCGGCCGCCGCCGCCGCGACCACGAACGGCGCCGCCGTGGACAGGTCCGGCTCGACCGTGAAGTCCGGGCAGGACAGCCGCGCCGGGCCGACGTGGAACTCCTGGCCGTCGCGTTCCGGCGCCGCGCCGAACCGGCGCAGCATGTCCAGGGTCATCGCGATGTGCGGCTCGCTCGGCGGGGTCCCGCCGGTCAGCCGCACCGTCACCCCGGCGTCGAACGCGGGGCCGGCCAGCAGCAGCGCCGACAGGAACTGGCTGGAGGCGCTCGAGTCGAGGCCCACCGGGCCGCCCGCCAGGCCGCCGTGCCCGCGCACGGTGAACGGAGGCGCGCCGCGGCCGTCGTCGTCGATGTCCGCGCCCGCTTCACGCAGCGCGGCGAGCAGCGGCGCGATGGGGCGCCGGCGGATCGCCTCGTCGCCGTCGAACGTCACCGGCGCCGACCCCAGCCCGGCCAGGGCGGGCGTGAACCGCGCGACGGTGCCCGCGTTGCCCAGCACCACCCGCGCGGGCTCGGCCGGGCCGCGCACCAGCGGGCGGATCAGCACGTCGTCGCCCTGCCGTTCCCAGCCGCCGCCGAGCGCCTCCAGCGCGCCCAGCATGAGCCGGGCGTCCCGCGAGTCGAGCGGCGCGCGCACCAGCGTCGGCCCGTCCGCCAGCGCGGCCAGCACGAACGCCCGGTTGGTGATGGACTTGGAGCCGGGCACGCGCACCGTCGCGTCGAGCGGTCCGGGCGCGACCGGCGCGGTCCAGGTGAGCGGGGAAGCGGTGGACTGGGACACGGTGCCTCTTTCACGCGCGAACTTCTGACGTGACCTATCGAACTACGTGGGCGCGGCGGGCGAGCGTCCGGGGCCCGGTGCGATAAGGTGGAAGCCCGTGGGACTTCAGCCGCGGACAGCCAAGTACGTTTTCGTCACGGGGGGCGTCGCCTCCTCCCTGGGTAAGGGCCTGACGGCCTCCAGCCTGGGTCAGCTCCTCACCGCTCGCGGCCTGCGGGTCACGATGCAGAAGCTCGATCCCTACCTCAACGTGGATCCGGGCACGATGAACCCGTTCCAGCACGGCGAGGTCTTCGTCACCGAGGACGGCGCCGAGACCGACCTGGACATCGGCCACTACGAGCGCTTCCTCGACCGGGACCTCTCCGGCTCGGCGAACGTCACGACCGGCCAGGTCTACTCCGAAGTCATCGCCAAGGAGCGCCGCGGCGAGTACCTCGGGGATACCGTGCAGGTCATCCCGCACATCACCGACGAGATCAAGCGGCGCATCATGGCGGTCGCCGAGTCCGACGGCACCGGTCAGCAGCCCGACGTGGTCATCACCGAGGTCGGTGGCACGGTCGGCGACATCGAGTCGCTGCCGTTCCTGGAAGCCTGCCGGCAGGTGCGGCACGAGATCGGCCGGGACAACTGCTTCTTCCTGCACGTCTCGCTGGTGCCCTACCTCGCGCCGTCGGGGGAGCTCAAGACCAAGCCGACGCAGCACTCGGTCGCCGCGCTGCGCAACATCGGCATCCAGCCGGACGCGCTGGTGTGCCGCGCCGACCGCGACCTGCCCGAGGACCTCAAGCGCAAGATCGGCCTGATGTGCGACGTGGACACCGAGGCGGTCATCGCGTGCCCGGACGCCCGGTCCATCTACGACATCCCCAGGGTGCTGCACCGCGAGGCGCTGGACGCCTACGTCGTGCGCCGTCTGGGCCTGCCCTTCCGCGACGTCGACTGGACGGTGTGGGGCGACCTGCTCGACCGCGTGCACAACCCGTCGGAGACCGTCCGGGTCGCGCTGGTCGGCAAGTACATCGACCTGCCCGACGCCTACCTCTCGGTCACCGAGGCCCTGCGCGCCGGCGGGTTCGCCCACCGCGCCAAGGTCGAGATCGTCTGGGTCGCCTCCGACCGGGCAACCACCCCGGCCGGTGCGGCTGCCGCGCTCGGTGACGTCGACGGTGTCCTGGTGCCCGGTGGGTTCGGCGTGCGCGGCATCGAGGGCAAGATCGGCGCCATCACCTACGCCCGCACCCGCGGCATCCCGGTGCTCGGGCTGTGCCTGGGCCTGCAGTGCATGGTGATCGAGGCCGCCCGCAACCTGGCCGGCATCGAAGGCGCGAACTCCGCGGAGTTCGACGAGACCACCGAGCACCCGGTGATCTCCACGATGGCCGACCAGAAGGACGTGGTCGCCGGCGAACGCGACATGGGCGGCACCATGCGGCTGGGTGCCTACCCGGCCAGGCTCAAGCCCGGTTCGCAGGTCGCCAAGGCGTACGGCGGCACCGAGGTGTCCGAGCGGCACCGGCACCGCTACGAGGTCAACAACGCCTACCGCAAGCGGCTCGCCGACGCCGGCCTGGTCTTCTCCGGCACCTCGCCGGACGACCGGCTGGTCGAGTTCGTCGAGCTGCCCGCGGACGTGCACCCGTTCTTCGTCGGCACCCAGGCGCACCCCGAGCTCAAGAGCCGTCCCACCCGGCCGCACCCGCTGTTCGACGCGTTCATCGACGCCGTCGTCCGCTACCGCACGGCGGACCGGCTGCCGGTCGAGCTGCCCGAGCCGACCGTGAGCGCGCATTGAGCAGGCCCGGCGAGCACGAGTTCCGCGTGGTGTCCAGCAAGGACGTCCACATCGGACGCGTGGTGGGCCTGCGCATCGACGAGGTCGCGATGCCCGGCGGCGGCACCGCCAAGCGCGAGGTGGTCGAGCACCTCGGCGCGGTCGCCATCGCCGCGGTCGACGCCGACGGTGCGGTCACGCTGATCCACCAGTACCGGCACCCGCTGGGGCGGCGGATCTGGGAGCTGCCCGCGGGGCTGCTCGACCACCCGGGCGAGGATCCGGTGGCGGCCGCGCGGCGCGAGCTGGCCGAGGAGGCCGGGCTCGCCGCCGGGCGGTGGGAGACGCTGGTCGACGTGGCCGCCTCACCCGGGTTCACCGACGAGGTGGTGCGCGTCTTCCTGGCCCGCGACCTCACCCCGGTCGACCGGGAGGTCCTCGGCGACGAGGAGGCCGACCTGGTGGTGCACCGGGTGCCGCTGACCGAGGCGGTGCGGATGACGCTGTCCGGGGAGATCGTCAACGGCGCGACCGTGGGCGGGGTGCTCGCCGCGCACGCGGTGGTCCACCACGCAGCCCCGGCCCGCCCGGCTGACGCGCCGTGGCGGGACCGGCCCACGAGGTTCGCCGATCGCATTTCCTGAACCGACCCTCTAGGGTGTCGGCGTGCATGTTCTGCCGGTTTCCGAGGTGGTCACGGCGTATCTCGATCACCTCGCCGTCGAACGCGGGACGGCACGCAACACGCTGGACAGCTACGCGCGCGACCTGCGCCGGTACCTGGGATACCTGGAGCAGTCCGGGATCGCTGACTTCCGGCGGATCACCGCCGCGGACGTGACCGGGTTCGGCGCCGCGCTGCGCGAGGGCGGCGAGGGGCACCCGCCCCTCGCCGCATCCTCGGCGGCCCGGGCCCTGGTGGCCGTGCGCGGGCTGCACCGCTTCGCCCACCTCGACGGGCTCACCGAGGACGACCCGGCCCGCGAGGTGCGGCCGCCCGCTCCGGCGAAGCGGCTGCCGAAGGCGCTGCCGGTCGACGAGGTGCTGCGGCTGCTGGCGATGCCGGCTGCCGAAGGGGAGCGGCCGCTGCGCGACCGGGCCCTGCTGGAGCTGCTGTACTCCACCGGTGCCCGGATCTCCGAGGCGGTCGGGCTCGACGTCGACGACGTGGACCGCACCGAGCGCACCGTGCTGCTGGACGGCAAGGGCGGCAAGCAGCGGCTCGTGCCGATCGGCCGTCCGGCGGTCGAGGCGCTGGAGGCCTACCTGGTGCGGGCGCGCCCGGTGCTGGCGCGGCGCGGCCACGGGACTTCGGCGCTGTTCCTCAACGCCCGCGGTACCCGGCTGTCCCGGCAGAGCGCGTGGCAGGTGCTCAAGGCCACCGCCGAGCGCGCCGGGATCGCCTCCGGAGTCTCGCCGCACACGCTGCGTCACAGTTTCGCGACCCACCTGCTGGAGGGCGGGGCGGACGTCCGGGTGGTGCAAGAGCTGCTGGGCCACGCCTCGGTGACCACGACGCAGGTCTACACCCTGGTCACCATGAACACGCTCCGTGAGGTATATGCTACGGCGCATCCTCGGGCGCTGGGTTGACCTGATCGGCACCGGCGAGTTGCTTTGGCGACAAACGGCTCGCCGCATAGGCTGCGGCCAACCCGTCGAACGAGGAGTTTCGCGCCATGTCGACACCGCAGCCCTCGACCAGATCGGTCTCGGCCGCATCGGCCGCCGCGAACCTCGACCAGTTGACCATCGCGACAGAGGGGGAGCCCGAGACCGTGGACTCTGTCGTGGCCGTGGGCACCGCGCCCGTGACCGCCAAGCCCAAGCTCGGCCCGACCGGCAGACCGCTGCGTGAGATCCCCGAACCGCCGCTGCTGGACAAGCACGGCCCGGCCACGGTGCTGGCCATGTGCAACCAGAAGGGCGGCGTCGGCAAGACCACGTCCACGATCAACCTGGGCGCCGCGCTCGCCGAGTACGGGCGCCGGGTGCTGCTGGTGGACTTCGATCCGCAGGGTGCGCTGTCGGTGGGGCTCGGCGTGCAGCCGCACGAGCTGGACCAGACCGTCTACAACGCGATCATGGAGCGGTCGGTGACCGCCCAGGACATCCTCCGGCACACCAGCGTCGAGGGCATGGACCTGCTGCCGAGCAACATCGACCTGTCCGCCGCCGAGGTGCAGCTGGTCGCCGAGGTGGGCCGCGAGCACACGTTGCTCCGGGTCGTGCAACCCCTCATCGCGGAGTACGACTATGTTCTGGTCGACTGCCAGCCATCGCTCGGGTTGCTCACGGTGAACGCGCTCACGGCCGCCGACGGCGTGATCATCCCGCTGGAGTGCGAGTTCTTCAGCCTGCGGGGCGTGGCTTTGTTGATCGACACGATCGAGAAGGTACGCGAACGCTTGAACCCCAAACTGGACATCACGGGCATCCTGGCCACCATGTTCGACCCGCGCACCCTCCACTCCCGGGAGGTCATGGCGCGGGTCGTGGAGGCCTTCGGCGACACCGTGTTCGACACGGTCATCAACCGCACGGTGCGGTTCCCGGAGACCACCGTGGCCGGCGAGCCCATCACCCGCTGGGCTCCCAAGTCCGCCGGTGCGCAGGCCTACCGCGCGCTGGCCCGCGAGGTGATCGCTCGGTGAGCAGGCGAGCCTCCCTCCCCGGGGCCTCGGAACTCTTCCGCCTGACCAGCAGCCCGGCCCTCGACGTGCCCGCGCCGCCCACGCCCGCCCCGCAGCGCCCCGAGGCGCAGCGGCCGGGCCACGGGCACAACCCGGGGCACCGCGAGCAGCTGGAGCGCAGCGCCGCCGGGCGCCGCGGCAGCGGACGGCAGAAACACGACTCGAAGATCACCGTGTACGTCTCCGGCGAGGAACTGGTCGCGATGGAGCAGGCCCGGCTGAGCCTGCGGGCCGAGCACGGCCTGGCCATCGACCGCGGCCGGCTGGTCCGCGAGGCGGTGGCGGTGCTGCTGGCCGACTTCGACGAGCACGGTGCCGACTCGGTGCTGGTGCGCCGCCTGCGTGAGGGCGGGCTCGACTCCGAGGAAGCCGCCGGGCCGTGAGCGAGAACGGGGCTCCGGTCGACGGGGCCCAGCCCGTCGCCGGCGACGACTCCGCCGCGCCGAAGTTCAAGGTCCGCCTGCACAACTTCGAGGGGCCGTTCGACCTGTTGCTGCAGCTGATCTCGCAGCACCAGCTCGATGTCACCGAGGTGGCGCTGCACCAGGTCACCGACGACTTCATCGCCTACACCCGGGCGCTGGGGCCGGAGTGGGACCTGGACGAGGTGACGGAGTTCCTCGTCATCGCGGCGACCCTGCTGGACCTCAAGGCAGCCCGGCTGCTGCCCGCCGCCGAGGTCGAGGACGAGGACGACCTGGCCCTGCTCGAGGCGCGGGACCTGCTGTTCGCCCGGTTGCTGCAGTACCGGGCGTACAAGCAGGTCGCGGCGCTGTTCGCGGAGCTGGAGGCCGGGGCGCTGCGGCGGTACCCGCGATCGGTGTCGCTGGAGGAGCGCTACATCGGGTTGCTGCCCGAGGTGATGCTCGGGGTGGACGTGGCGAAGTTCGCGGAGATCGCGCTGGCGGTGTTCCGGCCCAAGCCGCCGCCCACGGTGTCGCTGGACCACATCCACGCGCACCGGGTGTCTGTGCGCGAGCACGCGGCGCTGCTGCGGCTGAAGCTGGCCGAGCGCGGCGACGCGACGTTCACCGAGCTGGTCGAGGACTGCGAGCACACGGTCGAGGTGGTGGCCCGGTTCCTGGCGCTGCTGGAGCTCTACCGCGAGTCGAGCGTGCAGTTCGAGCAGGACGAGCCGTTGACGGTGCTGCGGGTGCGGTGGACCGGCGGATCGGTCGAGGAGGCGACGGCCGCCGCCGAGCAGGACCGCGCCCGCGTCGAGGAAGAGGAGTACGGGTGAATCCCGAACAGGAGCCCGGGGCCGAGCCCGAGGTGCCGACGACGGAACCCGCGGTGGGCGATTCCCGCGCGCCGGAGGTGCCCGTCGCGGCGGAACCTCCCGCCGAGGAGCAGCCGGCGGACGAACCCGACGAGGACGACGAACTCGTCGCGGTGGGGGACGGGCTGCCGGACCTCACCGAGCACTCCGCGCTGGCCGCGGCACTGGAAGCCCTGCTGCTGGTCGTCGACTCGCCGGTGAGCGAACAGGCGCTGGCCGGTGCGCTGAACCAGCCCGAGGCACGCGTCACCCAGACGCTGCAGGTCATGTCGGCCGAGCTCGCCGAGCGCCGCAGCGGCATCGACCTGCGGCGGGCCGGCGAGGGGTGGCGCCTCTACACCCGCGACACCTACGCGCCGTTCGTCGAGAAGCTCCTGCTGGACGGGCAACGCGCCAAGCTCACCAGGGCCGCGCTGGAGACCCTGGCGGTGATCGCCTACCGGCAGCCGGTCACCCGCTCGCGCGTCGCGGCCGTCCGCGGTGTCAACGTCGACGGTGTGATCCGCACCCTGGTCGCCCGCGGGCTCATCGCGGAGAGCGGCGCCGACCCGGAGACGGGTGGCACCCTGTACGTGACGACCGAACTGTTCCTCGAGCGACTGGGGCTGTCGTCACTGACCGACCTGCCCCCGATCGCCCCCCTGTTGCCGGAAGTGGACTCCATCGATGACATCTGAGCCCGAAGCCGAGGGCGTGCGCCTGCAGAAGGTGCTCGCCAAGGCCGGTGTGGCCTCCCGCCGCGCCGCCGAAGACCTGATCGTGCAGGGCCGCGTCAGCGTGGACGGCGCGGTCGTGCGCGAGCTGGGCCGCCGCGTGGACCCCGACCGCGCCGTGATCCACGTCGACGGCACCCGGGTCATCCTGCGCGAGGACCTGGTGCACCTGGCGCTGAACAAGCCCCGCGGCGTGCACACCACGATGTACGACGACCAGGGCCGCCCGTGCGTCGGTGACTACGTCCGAGACCGCAGCGAACGCCTCTTCCACGTCGGCCGCCTCGACGCCGACACCGAGGGCCTGCTGCTGCTCACCAACGACGGCGACCTCGCCCACCGGCTGATGCACCCGTCCTACCACGTGCCCAAGACCTACCTGGCCGAGGTCGACGGCAAGGTGCCGCGCGGCCTGGGCAAGGAGCTCAGGGCCGGCATCGAGCTGGAGGACGGTCCGGTCCGCGTCGACGCGTTCCGCGTCAAGGACAGCATGGGCGGCCGCAGCCTGCTGGAGATCGTGCTGCACGAGGGCCGCAAGCACATCGTGCGGCGTCTGCTGGCCGAGGTCGGCTTCCCGGTGCGCAAACTGGTGCGCACGGCGATCGGGGACGTCCAGCTGGGCAACGGCAAGCCGGGCACGATCCGCAAGCTCAACCGGGACGAGGTCGGCGGCCTCTACCGGCGGGTCGGCCTGTAGCGCGGGTGCATCTCGTGTGGCGCCGTCCGGCTGCCGCGGCGAGCCCCTAGGATCGCGGGGTGGCTTCCGCTGACACCGTCCCGGTGAGTGACGCCCTGCAGGTCCTGCGGCGCGTCTTCGGTTACGACTCCTTCCGCGGTGACCAGGAAGCGATCGTCGAGCACGTGATCGGCGGCGGCGACGCGGTCGTGCTGATGCCGACCGGCGGCGGGAAGTCCCTGTGCTACCAGATCCCGTCGCTGGTCCGCGCGGGCACCGGTGTGGTGATCTCGCCGTTGATCGCGCTGATGCAGGACCAGGTGGACGCGCTGCTGGCCGTCGGGGTGCGGGCCGGGTTCCTCAACTCCTCCCAGGATTACGAGCAGCGCCGCGAGGTCGAGGCGGCGTTCGTCGCGGGTGAGCTGGATCTGCTGTACCTGGCGCCGGAACGGCTGTCCATGGAGTCGACGCGCACGTTGCTGGACCGCGGTGAGGTCGCGCTGTTCGCCATCGACGAGGCGCACTGCGTGTCCCAGTGGGGCCACGACTTCCGGCCCGACTACCTGGGCCTGTCGGAGCTGCACGAGCGCTGGCCGGACGTGCCGCGCATCGCGCTGACCGCCACCGCCACCAAGGCCACGCACGCCGAGATCGTCTCCCGGCTGAACCTCGCCCAGGCGCGCCAGTTCGTGGCGAGCTTCGACCGGCCCAACATCCAGTACCGCATCGTGCCCAAGGCCGAGCCGAAGAAGCAGCTGCTCGACCTGATCCGCAGCGAGCACCCCGGCGACGCGGGCATCGTGTACTGCCTGTCCCGCAACTCCGTGGAAAAGACGGCGGAGTTCCTGGTGGCCAACGGGATCAGCGCCGTGCCGTACCACGCGGGCCTGGACGGCCGCACCAGGGCGCGCAACCAGGCGCGGTTCCTGCGTGAGGACGGGCTGATCGTGGTCGCGACGATCGCGTTCGGGATGGGTATCGACAAGCCGGACGTGCGCTTCGTCGCGCACCTGGACCTGCCCAAGTCCGTCGAGGGTTACTACCAGGAGACCGGTCGTGCGGGCCGTGACGGGCTGCCCTCCACGGCGTGGCTGGCCTACGGGCTGGCCGACGTCGTGCAGCAGCGCCGGATGATCCAGACCTCCGAGGGCGACGACGCGCACCGCCGGCGGCTGTCCCAGCACCTGGACGCGATGCTGGCCCTGTGCGAGACGGTCGAGTGCCGCCGGGCGCAGCTGCTCAACTACTTCGGCCAGCCCGGGAAGCCGTGCGGCAACTGCGACACCTGCCTGACGCCGCCGGAGTCGTGGGACGGCACGATCGCGGCGCAGAAGCTGCTGTCCACCGTCTACCGCCTGCAGCACGAGCGTGGCCAGAAGTTCGGCGCCGGGCAGATCATCGACATCCTGCTCGGCAAGCAGACGCCGAAGGTGGCGCAGCACCGGCACGACCAGCTGACCGTGTTCGGGGTCGGCACGGAACTGTCCGAAAGCGAGTGGCGCGGCGTGGTGCGGCAGCTGCTCGCCCAGGGTTTGCTCGCGGTCGAGGGCGACTACGGGACACTGCTGCTGACCGAGGCCAGCGGGGAGGTGCTGGGGCGGCGCCGGGAGGTGCGGATGCGCCGCGAACCCCAGCGTGCCGCCCGGGCCGCGGCGGCGGCGAAACGCAAACCGGCGGCCGAGCTGCCGGCGGACGCGCGCCCGGTGTTCGAGCGGCTGCGGGCCTGGCGGTCCGAGGAGGCCAAGAACCAGGGCGTGCCCGCGTACATCGTGTTCAGCGACTCCACCCTGCGGCAGATCGCCACCGAACAGCCGTCTACTTTGGACGAGCTGGCCGGGGTGAGCGGCGTGGGGGAGAACAAGCTCGCGCGGTACGGCGAGCAGGTACTGGCGACGTTGGCGGAAGGTGCATGATGGAGATCTGGGTCAACCCGCGGTGCTCGAAGTGCCGCTCGGCGCTGTCCATCCTGGACGAGGCGGGGGTGTCCTACCAGGTGCGGCGCTACCTGGACGAGCCGCCGACGGTGACCGAACTGGACGCGGTGCTCCAGCGTCTGGGCCTGGACCCGTGGGACATCGCGCGCCTGCAGGAGCCGGAGGCGGCCGAGCTCGGGATCAGGGACTGGCCCCGCGACGCGGCGAACCGGGACCGCTGGCTCACGGCGCTGGCGGAGCACCCCGCACTGATCCAGCGCCCCATCATCACCGCGGACGACGGCACCACCGTCGTCGGCCGCTCGGAGGACGCGGTGCGCTCGGTCCTGCCCTGACCCGGCGTGTTCGCCACTCCGGGCGCCGTGTCGGCCGGTGAGCGTCAGGGGTCGCGATACCAGATCGGCTTGCCTTGCCGGCCGGCCGTGGCCGGTGCCGCATCGCGCGAGTGGCGGGCAGGAAGGACCGGCGACCACTCTGTCGCCGGCCGGGGCAGGTCAGCTCACGCTCGACGTGGCTGGTTCGTGACCGTGCCCGCGGCGCCGCTGGAGGCCCCGCGCCAGGGGCTCGACCACCCGGGCGGTGATCGGCCCGAAGACCGCCATGAGCAACACGTACGCGGTGGCCAGCGCGGCCAGCTCGCCCACCACCGCCCCGGCCGAGACGGCCAGTCCCGCGATGACGATCGAGAACTCGCCGCGCGCCACCAGCGCCGCACCGGCCCGGGCGCGGCCCAGCTTGCCCACACCCTGCCGGCGCGCGGCCCACCAGCCGGTCGCGACCTTCGTCAGCGTCGTCACCACGGCCAGCAGCACCGCCCAGCCGAGCACCGGCGGGATCGACGCCGGGCTGGTGTTGAGCCCGAACACCACGAAGAACACCGCCGCGAACAGGTCGCGCAGCGGCTCCAGCAACCGCGTCGCGTTGTGCGCCGTCGAGCCCGACACCGCGATGCCGAGCAGGAACGCGCCCACCGCCGCGGACACCTGCATGGCCGAGGCCAGCCCGGCGACCAGCAGCGCCGCGCCGAGCACCTTGAGCAGGAACACCTCCCGATCGTCGGAGTCGACGATCGCCGACACGTACCGGCCGTAGCGCAGGGCGATCACCAGGACCACGGTGATCACCAGCAGTGAGATGCCGACGGCCTCCAGGCCGCCGAAGAAGCTCACCCCGCCCAGCAGCGCGGTGAGGATCGGCAGGTACAGCGCCATCGCCAGGTCCTCGAACACCAGGATCGACAGCACCACCGGCGTTTCCCGGTTACCGAGCCGGCCCAGGTCGCCGAGCACCTTCGCGATGATCCCCGACGAGGAGATGTAGGTGACGCCGGCCATCACGATCGCGCCGATCGGGCCCCACCCGAGCAGCAGGGCCACCGCGGCGCCGGGCGCGGCGTTGAGCACGATGTCCAGCAGGCCGGCCATCCACGAGCGTTTCAGCCCGGTGAACAGTTCCGCCGCGGAGTACTCCAGCCCCAGCAGCAACAGCAGCAGCACGACGCCGATCTCGCTGGCCAGGTGCGTGAAGCCGCCGATGTCCGGCAGCGGGACGAGGCCGCCCTGCCCGAAGGCGAGGCCGCCCAGCAGGTAGAGCGGGATGGGAGACATGCCGATCTTGCCGGCCAGGCGTCCGAGGACGCCGAGCGCGAAGAAGACGGCACCGAGTTCGATCAGGGACAGTGCGGTGTGGTCCAAGGGCTCAGCCGTTCTTCAGGATCTTGAGGGCGCCCTCCAGCCCTTCCGACGTGCCGACCGCGACCAGGACGTCCCCGGCGGTGAACGTGAAATCCGGGGCGGGGGAGGGGTGCACCTGGCCGGCGCGCATCACGGCGACCACGGACACGCCGGTCCGGGTGCGCATCGCGGTGTCGCCGAGGGTGCGGCCGTCGAACGGCGAGTTGGGCTTGATCGGCAGCTGCTTGGTGATGATCCCGGGCACCTCGCGGTGCTCCTCGGTGAGCTGCGCGACCAGTTGCGGCGCGCCGAGCAGGTTGGCCAGCGCGCCGGCCTCGTCGGCGGTCAGGGGCAGGGACGCCAGGCACGCGTCGGGGTCGTCGGACTTGGACACGATCAGTTCGATCTGCCCGTCCCGGTGGGTGACCACGCCGATGCGGCGCCCGTTCCGGGTCGCGAAGTCCTTCCGCACGCCGATGCCCGGTAAGGGCGTTACTTCCACATTCACGTCCGCCACGGTACCGGTGCGCCGCGATGCGGGCGGGCCAGGCACAATGGAGAACCGCAGGTAAGCACCCCAGCACGGCGAGGAGAGCATCGGTGGCGGGAGCCCTACGCGGCGTGGTCGCTCTGGACGGACCCTCGGGAACCGGGAAGACCACGGTCGCGCGCAAGCTCGCCGGCAAGCTGTCGGCGGGATACCTCGACACCGGTGCGATGTACCGGCTGGTGACGCTGGCCGTGCTGCGCGCGGGTGCCGACCCGGCGGACGGCCCGGCCGTCACCGAGGTGGCGCGCACCACCGAGTTCACCCTGGGCACCGATCCGTCCGCCGCCGCCGTCCACCTCGCGGGCGAGGACGTGGCGGCCGAGATCCGCGGCGCCGAGGTCAACCACGCCGTCTCGCCGGTCTCGGCGGTGCCGGAGGTGCGCGAACTGCTGGTGGCGCGGCAGCGGCGGATCATCGCCGAGGTGCTCGGCGAGATCGGCGGTATCGTCGTGGAGGGTCGCGACATCGGCACGGTCGTGGTGCCGGACGCGCCGCTCAAGGTCTACCTGACCGCCGACCCGGCGGTGCGCGCCGCGCGCCGCAGCGCGCAGGACACCGCGGCCGGGCGCCGCAGCAGCCAGGCCGAGGCGCTGGCCTCGGTCGACCGGCGGGACCGCCTCGACTCGACCCGGGCGGTGGCACCCCTGAAGGCCGCCGACGACGCGGTGCACCTGGACACCACCGAGCTGTCCATCGACCAGGTGCTCGTCGCGCTGGCGGAGCTGGCCGGGCGGCGCGGCCTGCTGGGCACGCGGGCGCAGGTCACGCGGTGAGCAGCAGCGGTCTGCCGCCGGGTTCCTCGCCCCGGCTGCACGACGCCGCCCGGGTCGTCGGCAGGTTCTGCTTCCGCCCGGCGTACCGGCTGCGCATCCGCGGGCTGGAGCGCGTGCCGCGGACCGGGCCGGTGCTGGTGGTCGCCAACCACAGCTCGATGGTCGAGCCGCAGATCATCTTCGGAATGTTGCCGCGCCGTTCGGTGTTCCTCGTCAAGGAGGAGATGTTCACCGGGGTGCTGGGGTCGTTCCTCCGGCGCATCGGCCAGGTGCCGGTGCGCCGGGGCGAACCCGGCCGGGCGCCGCTGCTGGCGACGGCGGACGTGCTCAAGGCCGGTGGCGTCGTGGCGGTGTTCCCGGAGGGCACCCGCGGCGAGGGCGACGTGGCGAGCGCCGAGCGTGGCGCGGCGTGGCTGGTCCGGGCGACCGGTGCGGTGGTCCTGCCGATCGCGGTGCGCGGGACCCGGCGTCCCGCCGGCCGCGGGCGGCGGTTCCGGCCCCGGGTCGACATCCTGGTGGGTGAACCGTTCCCGCTCGACGTCGGCCGTGGCCGCGCCGGGCTGGACAGTGCGACCGAGAAGCTGCGGGACCAGCTCGCCGGCCTGGTCGCCACCCTCGACGAATGGCGTGCGGCGCAGGGCGAGACCCTGCGCGGGAAGAAAGCGGAGTCATGACGGAGCTTGACGGGACCTGGTCCGACGAGGCGGAGTTCACCGCGCTCGACAACCAGGCCGACGACGCGGCGTCCGAGGAGGAGGCCGAGCTGAGCCAGCCCGTGCTGGCCGTCGTCGGGCGCCCGAACGTGGGCAAATCCACCCTGGTCAACCGCATCCTGGGCCGCCGGGAGGCGGTCGTACAGGACACGCCGGGCGTGACCCGGGACCGGGTGGCCTACGACGCGCAGTGGGCCGGGCGCCGGTTCACCGTGGTCGACACGGGCGGCTGGGAGCCGAGCGCGACGGGGCTGCAGGCCGCGGTGGCGGCGCAGGCCGAGCTGGCGATGAACACCGCGGACGCGGTGCTGGTCGTGGTCGACGCCTCGGTCGGCGCGACGGCGACCGACGAGGCCGTGGCGAAGGTGCTGCGCCGGTCGAAGCGGCCGGTGCTGCTCGCGGCCAACAAGGTCGACGACGACCGGCTGCTGTCCGACGTGGCGTCGCTGTGGTCGCTCGGCCTGGGCGAGCCGCATCCGGTGAGCGCACTGCACGGGCGCAGCTCGGGCGACCTGCTCGACGCGATCATCACGGCGCTGCCGGAGGCGCCGCGCGAGCGTGAGGTGGCGGCCGGGCCGCGCCGGGTGGCGCTGGTCGGCAAGCCGAACGTGGGCAAGTCCAGCCTGCTCAACAAGCTCACCGGCGAGCAGCGGTCCGTGGTGGATTCCGTCGCGGGCACCACCGTCGACCCGGTCGACTCGCTCGTCGAGCTGGACGGTGAGCCGTGGCGGTTCGTCGACACCGCCGGCCTGCGCAAGCGGGTGCACACGGCCAGCGGCACCGAGTACTACGCGTCGCTGCGCACGAAGGCGGCGATCGACTCCTCCGAGGTCGTCATCGTCCTGCTGGACGCCAGCGAGCCACTGTCCGAACAGGACCTGCGGGTGCTCACGTCCGTCGTGGAGTCCGGCCGGGCGTGCGTGCTCGCGCTGAACAAGTGGGACCTGGTCGACGAGGACCGCCGCCACCAGCTGGAGAAGGAACTCGACCGCGGTCTGGTGCGGGTCACCTGGGCCGAGCGGGTCAACATCTCCGCCCTCACCGGGCGTGCGGTGCGCAAGCTCGCGCCCGCGCTGCGGACCGCGCTGGCCTCGTGGGACCAGCGGGTGCCCACCGGGCAGCTGAATTCGTGGCTGTCCGAGCTGATCGCCGCGACTCCGCCGCCGGTTCGTGGTGGCAAGCAGCCGAAGGTGCTGTTCGCCACGCAGGCCGGGATCCGCCCGCCGACGCTGGTGCTGTTCACCACCGGGTTCCTGGAGGCCGGCTACCGCCGGTTCATCGAGCGGAAGTTCCGTGAGCGCTTCGGTTTCGCGGGCAGCCCGGTGCGGATCAACGTGCGGGTGCGGGAAAAGAAACCGCGGCCCGGTAAGAACAGCACCGGTAAGAACAGCAAGTGACGCACCGGGTGTGACGGCGGCAACACGCCGCCGAGACCGACCGGCCGGCGGGCCGTCACCTCGGGTAGAGTGATCGTCCCGCGCGGGCGCCTCGGATTTTTTCGCGAGTTCCGGCCCGCCCGCTGGTGGAAGGTGAACTCGAGTGGGCGCGCCCGTTCTCGATCCGATGCTGTCCGGGATCCGCGACCCGGAGCGAGCCCTGTTCCCGGGCGGTGCCGCCGCCGCGCGGCGCACACTGCTCGACCTGCTGGCCGCCACCGTGGTGCGGCACCCGGGCGCGGCCGCGCTCGACGACGGTGCGCGCGTGCTGACCTACCGCAAGCTGATCGACGAGGTGCACGCGCTCGGCGGGCGGCTCGCGGCTAAGGGCGTCGGCCGCGGCGACCGCGTCGGGGTGCGCATGTCCTCCGGGACCGCCGACCTGTACGTCGCGATCCTCGGTGTGCTCGCCGCGGGTGCGGCGTACGTGCCGGTCGACGCGGACGACCCGGACGAGCGCGCCGAGCTGGTGTTCGCCGAGGCCGGCGTGTGCGCGGTGCTGACGGACGACGGGCTGACGATGCTCGCCGAGCCCGGCCGCCGCACCGGTCCGCCCACTCCGGACGACGACGCCTGGATCATCTTCACCTCCGGTTCCACCGGCAAACCCAAGGGTGTCGCGGTGACTCACGGGTCGGCGGCGGCGTTCGTGGACGCCGAGGCGCGGCTGTTCCTCACCGAGGAACCGATCGGCACCGCCGACCGGGTGCTGGCCGGGTTGTCGGTCGCGTTCGACGCCTCGTGCGAGGAGATGTGGCTGGCCTGGCGGCACGGCGCGTGCCTGGTGCCGGCGCCGCGCGCCCTCGTGCGCACCGGCGTCGACCTCGGGCCGTGGCTGGTCGCGCAGCGCATCACGATCGTGTCCACCGTGCCGACGCTGGCCGCGCTGTGGCCGGCGGAGGCATTGGAGGAGGTGCGGCTGCTCATCTTCGGCGGGGAGGCGTGCCCACCGGAACTGGCCGAGCGGGTGGCCGTGGAGGGACGCGAGGTGTGGAACACCTACGGCCCCACCGAGGCCACCGTCGTCGCCTGCGCCGCGCCGCTGACCGGCGAGGGCCCGGTGCGGATCGGGCTGCCGCTGGCGGGCTGGGACCTCGCGGTGGTCGATGCCGCCGGGGAGCCGGTCGCCGTGGGCGAGTCCGGCGAGCTGGTGATCGGCGGCGCGGGCCTGGCCCGCTACCTCGATCCGGTCAAGGACGTGGAGAAGTTCGCGCCGCTGCCCGCGCTCGGCTGGGACCGCGCCTACCGCAGCGGTGACCTGGTGCGGGCGGAGCCCGCGGGGCTGGTGTTCCTGGGCCGCGCGGACGAGCAGATCAAGCTCGGCGGGCGCCGCATCGAGCTGGGCGAGGTGGACGCGGCGCTGCAGGCGTTGCCCGGGGTGGCCGGGGCGGCCGCGGCGGTCCGCACCACCAAGGCGGGCAACCAGATCCTCGTCGGGTACGTGGTGCCGCGTGGCGAGTTCGACCATGATTCTTCCTCGGCGCTGTTGCGTGAAAAGCTGCCGGCCGCACTGGTTCCGCTGCTCGCGGTGGTCGCGGACCTGCCCACCCGCACCTCGGGGAAAGTCGACCGCGCCGCCCTGCCGTGGCCACTGGCCACTGTGGCCACAGCAGCCACTGTGGACTGTGTGGACGGCGCGGACACGGGCGCGGCGCTGACCCCCACCGAGGCGTGGCTCGCCGGGTGCTGGGCCGAGATTCTCGGTGTGCCGGTCACCGGTCCGCGCGCGGACTTCTTCACCCACGGCGGTGGCAGCCTCACCGCCGCCCAGCTGGTCGCGCGCATCCGCGCCCGGCACCCGCAGGTCTCGGTCGCCGACCTGTACCGGCACCCGCGGCTGGGCCAGCTCGCGGCGCTGCTGGACGGCCTGGCCGGGGAGACCACCCGGCGGCGGGACGTGCGGCCGGTGCCACGGCGAGCGGGTGCCGTGCAGGCCGCGCTGGGAGCGCCGGTACTCGCCCTCACCGGTCTGCGCTGGCTGACCGCGCTCGCCGCGCTGTCCACTGTGCTCTCGGCGACCGGCGCCGTCTGGGCGCCCGCCGTGCCGTGGTGGTCGCTCGTCCTGTCCTGGCTGGTGCTGTTCAGCCCGCCGGGACGCATCGTGATCGCCGCCGCCGGTGCCCGGCTGCTGCTGCGCGGCGTCCGGCCCGGCACCCACCCGCGCGGCGGGCGGGTCCACCTGCGACTGTGGGCGGCGGAACGGCTCGCCGGGGCCGCCGGTGCGGCCGGGATCTCCGGCGCGAGCTGGATGACGCTCTACGCCAGGGCGCTGGGCGCGAAGGTCGGCAAGGACGTCGACCTGCACACCCCGCCGCCGGTGACCGGCCTGCTCAAGCTGGGCCGGGCCGCGGCGGTGGAGCCCGAGGTCGACCTGTCCGGCCACTGGGTGGACGGCGACGTCGTGCACATCGGCAAGATCCGGATCGGCGCCGGTGCCCGGGTGGGTGCGCGCAGTGTGCTGCTGCCGGGTGCGCGGATCGGCAAGGGCGCGGAGATCGCCGCCGGGTCGACCGTGCTCGGCGCGGTCCCGGCCGGGCAGCGCTGGGCCGGTTCGCCCGCGCGGCGGGACGGCAAGGGCGCGTCGCGCCGGCCGTCGACCCGCCCGCCGCGTTCGCGCCGGTGGGCGCTCGCCTACGGCGCCGCCTCGTTCGTGCTGGGCCTGTTCCCGGTGCTGGCCGCGGTGCCCGGGCTGCTGGTGCTGGGTTCGGCGGTCGCCGGGACGGCGACTCTTGGCGCCGCGCTGGGGGACGCGCTGCCCGCCGTCCCGCCGGCGACCCTCGCCGCGTTCGGTTCCTACGCGCTGCTGGTGCTCGTCTCGGTGCGGCTGCTCGGGCTGGGGTTGCACGAGGGCTACCACCCGGTGCACGGCCGGGTCGCGTGGCAGGTGTGGGCGACCGAACGGCTGATGGATCTGGCGCGCCAGGTGCTGTTCCCGCTCTACGCCAGCCTGGGCACGCCGGTGTGGCTGCGCCTGCTGGGCGCACGGGTGGGGCGCGGTGCGGAGATCTCCACGGTGCTGGCGGTCCCGCGGATGACCCAGGTCGACGACGGCGCGTTCCTCGCCGACGACACCATGGTCGCCACCTACGAACTCGGCCACGGCTGGCTGCACGTCGCGCCGACCCGCATCGGCAAGCAGGCGTTCCTCGGCAACTCCGGGATGGCCGCCGCCGGACGGGCGGTGCCCAAGCGCGGCCTGGTCGGGGTGCTGTCCTCGGCGCCACGCAAGGCCAAGAAGGGCTCGTCCTACCTGGGCATGCCGCCGATGCCGCTGCGCCGGGCGGTCGAAACCGCCGACGCGGGCCGCACGTTCGCGCCGCCGGCACGGCTCAAACTCGCCCGGGCCGCGGTGGAGGCGTGCCGGGTCGTGCCGGTGATGTGCGCCGCCGCGCTGGCGGTGCTGGTGCTGGCGGCGCTCGCGGCCGTGTGGCAGGCCGCGGGTCCGGTGGTGGCCGCGCTCGCCGCGCCGGTCGTGCTGGTGGTCGCCGGGCTCGCGGCCGGTGCGGTGACCACCGCGGTGAAGTGGGTGCTGACCGGGCGGTTCCGCGCGGTGGACCACCCGCTGTGGAGCTCGTTCGTATGGCGCACCGAGCTGGCCGACACCTTCGTGGAGACGCTGGCGGTGCCGTGGCTGGTGAGCTGGAGCGTGGGCACGCCGCTGCTGCCGTGGTGGCTGCGCACGATGGGGGCGCGGATCGGCCGCGGCGTGTGGCTGGAGACGTACTGGCTGCCGGAGACGGACCTGGTGCGGCTCGGCGACGGTGCGACGGTGAACCGCGGCTGTGTCGTGCAGACCCACCTGTTCCATGATCGGATCATGCGCATGAGCGAGGTGACCGTGGCCGAGGGTGCGACCGTCGGCCCGCACGGGATCGTGCTGCCCGGCGCCAGCGTCGGTGCCCGCACCGTGGTCGGCCCGGGGTCGCTGGTGACCCGCGGGGACGCCGTCCCGGCCGACAGCCGCTGGCTGGGCAACCCGATCGCGGCGTGGCGGGCGTGAGCCGCGCCGACTACACGCTCGGCCACGGCAGCGGCGACTACCGGGTCCGGCACTACGACCTGGAGCTGGACTACCGGATCGGGCCGAACCGGCTGAGCGCGCGAGCGATCCTGTCCGCGGTCGCGGACGCGGAGCTGGGGCGGATCCCGCTGGACCTGGCCGGCTTCGCCGTGAAGGGGGTACGCGTCGACGGGCGCGCCGCGAGGTTCACCCACCGCGGCGGCAAGCTGGTGGTCCGCCCGGACCGGGCGGTGCGCGGGGAGTTCACCGTCGAGGTGCGTTACTCCGGCAACCCGCGCCCGGTGGCCAGCCGGTGGGGTGAGATCGGGTGGGACGAGCTCACCGACGGTGCGCTCGTGGCGAGCCAGCCGACCGGCGCGCCGTCCTGGTTCCCGTGCAACGACCGGCCCGGCGACAAGGCGGCCTACCGGGTGTCGCTCACCACCGCGTCGGCGTACACCGTGCTGGTGACCGGCGAGCTCGTCGGGCGCCGCGCCGGGGGCAGCGCGACGACGTGGGTGTTCGAGCGGCGTGAGCCGACCGCGCCGTACCTGATGAGTGTCCAGATCGGACGTTACGACGAGGTGGAACTCGCGTCGGCGCAACGGCTCGCGGTGCCGCGGCGCCTGCGTGACGCGGCGGCGCACGACTTCGGCCGGCAGCCGGGGATGATGCGTGCGCTGCAGGAGTGGTTCGGGCCGTACCCGTTCGGCGAGTACGTCGTGGTGGTCACCGACGACGACCTGGACGACCCGATCGAGGCGCAGGGCATGGCGGTCTTCGGCGCGAACCACGTCGACGGCCGCCGCACCTTCGAGCGGCTGGTGGTGCACGAGCTGGCGCACCAGTGGTTCGGCAACAGCCTCACCGTGGCGGACTGGCGGCACATCTGGCTCAACGAGGGGTTCGCGACCTACGCGGAGTGGCTGTGGTCGGAGGCTTCCGGCGGCGCCCCGGCCGCCGAGCACGCGCGGGAGTGGCAATCCCGCGCCGGCAGCGACGTCGCGATCGGCGATCCCGGTGTGGCCCGCCTGTTCGACGAGCAGGTCTACCAGCGCGGGGCGCTCACCCTGCACGCGCTGCGCCGACGCGTGGGCGACGAGGTGTTCTTCGGGCTGCTGCACTCGTGGGCGCGCGAGCACGCGCACGGCACGGTCACCACCGACGAGTTCATCGCCCACGCCGAGCGCGCCGCGGGGGTGCCGCTGCGCGCGGACTTCGCGGCCTGGCTGGGGTAGCCCGCCTCAGCTCTTGGCGAAGTCGGCGTAGCCCGACCAGTCGATCACGACGCACGGCTCGTCGCCGACCACCCAGCCATCGTGGCTGTCGGCCATGCGGATCCGCATCCGCCCGGACAGCACGTAACGCATGCTTGGACGACTGCCGGCCGGGCTGGAACGTGGCCCGGCCGATGGCGCCGCCCTCGACGTTGACCAGCTCCAGCTGTCCGGAGCCCTCCTCGCCGTCCCCTGCGGAGGGTGCCCGTGGGCCCCCGCCGCTCAGCACGGGCCACGCCGGTCGGTCCGGTAGAGCCGGAAGACCTGCTCGGGCGCCCGGGATCCCGGGAATTCCGGCCACTCCGTGGCCAGTTGGTACCGGCGCGCTCTTCCCTGAGACGGAGTTACCGCGTATGTTGTCGCCCACAACATTCGATTGTTGTGGCTCACAACATTCTTGCAAGGGGACGCAATGAAGCGGAGAAGAACCCTCGCACTCGCCGCCGCGGGCACCGGGCTCGCCCTGGCGCTGAGCGCGTGCGGAGCGAACAGTGCCGGCCACACGGACAGCGGGAGCGGCGGGTCCGGCCACGGCGGCCCGAAGGTCGGCGTGATCCTTCCCGAGACCGCGACCTCGGCCCGCTGGGTCGCATTCGACCAGCCGATGCTCACCTCGGCGCTCACGAAGGCGGGCCTCGACCCGATCATCGAGAACGCCCAGGGCGACAACCAGCGCTTCGCGCAGCAGGCCGACAGCATGCTGAGCCAGGGGGTGCGGGTCCTGATCATCGCCGCACCCAGCGGTGACGTCGGCGCCACCGTCGAGCAGAAGGCCAAACAGCAGGGCGTGCCGGTCATCGACTACGAGCGCCTCAACCTCGGCGGCAGCGCCGACTACTACGTCAGCTTCGACAACGTCCAGGTCGGGCGCCTGCAGGGGCAGGCGCTGGCGGACGCGCTGAAGACCAAGCCGGGTGCGCAGGTCATCGAGATCGAAGGTTCCCCGACCGACAACAACGCGACCCTGTTCTACCAGGGACAGCAGGAGGTCGTGGGCCCGCTCTACAACTCGGGCACGCTGAAGAAGGTTGCCGGTCAGCGCATCGACAAGTGGGACAACGCGGTGGGCGGCGCGACCTTCGAGCAGTTCCTGTCCGCCAACGGCGGCAAGGTCGACGGCGTGCTCGCGGCCAACGACGGCATGGCCGGCGCGGTGATCACCGTGCTGCAGAAGAACGGCCTCGCCGGCAAGGTTCCGGTCACCGGGCAGGACGCCACGGTCGCGGGCCTGAAGTCCATTCTCGAGGGCACCCAGTACGCCACCGTGTTCAAGCCGATCCCGCAGCTGGTCGACGCCACCGCACAGCTGGCCGTCGCGCTGGTCAAGGGCGACACCGCCACGGCCGACTCGATCGCGAAGCAGGCCTCCAACGACCCGACGGGCCACCGGACGGTCAAGTCGGTGCTGCTCACGCCGCAGTCGATCACGAAGGACAACGTCAAGACGGTGGTTGACCAGGGTTTCGTCAAGGCCGCGGAGATCTGCGGCGGCGACACGGCCGTGACCTGCCAGCAGCTGGGCATCTCCTGACGACCCGCAACGCGCCGGGGACGTGCCCGCCGGTGCTCCCGCCGCCCGCACGTCCCCCGGCGCACGTGACTCCATTGAGAACGGAGGTTCAGCCATGAACGAGCCCGTCCTCGCGCTGCGAGGCGTCAACAAGAGCTTCGGGCCGGTGCACGTCCTGCACGACGTGGACCTGCAGGTGCGCGCGGGGGAGGTGACCGCGCTCGTCGGCGACAACGGCGCCGGGAAGTCGACGCTGGTCAAGTGCATCGCCGGCATCCACCCGATCGACAGCGGCGAGCTGCTGTTCGAGGGCCGGCCGGTGCACGTCCACAACCCGCGCGACGCTGCCGCCCTGGGCATCGAGGTCGTCTACCAGGACCTCGCCCTGTGCGACAACCTCGACATCGTCCAGAACATGTTCCTCGGCCGCGAACGCGACCGGAAGGGCCTGCTCGACGAGGCGTCGATGGAGCTGGCCGCGCGCAAGACGCTGGCGTCGCTGTCGGTGCGCACGGTCAAGTCCGTCCGCACGCCCGTCGCGTCGCTGTCCGGAGGGCAGCGGCAGACCGTCGCCATCGCCAAGGCGGTGCTGTGGAACAGCAAGGTCGTGCTGCTCGACGAGCCGACCGCCGCGCTCGGTGTGGCGCAGACCCGGCAGGTGCTCGACCTGGTCCGCCGCCTGGCCGAACAGGGCCTGGGCGTGGTCCTGATCAGCCACAACATGAACGACGTGTTCGAGGTGGCCGACCGGATCGCCACCCTCTACCTCGGCCGGCTCGCCGCCGACGTCGCCACCAAGGACGTCACCAACAGCCAGGTCGTCGAACTGATCACCGCGGGCCGGTCCGGGGACCTGGGCCTGGCCCGCCCCGAGATCGCGGCCGTGTGAGCGAAAGAAGTGACCATGACTGAGACCTCCACGAAACCCGGCTCGGGCCAGCCCGCCGCGGCGATCTCGGACTTCGGCATCGACACCACCTCCCGGTCCACCCGGGAGGCGATCGGCGACTACTTCGGGCGCCTGCGCGGCGGCGAGCTCGGCGCCCTGCCCGCCCTGCTCGGCCTGCTCGTGCTGGGCGTGGTGTTCGCCGGGCTGTCCGACAGCTTCTTCACCCTCAACAACATCGCCAACCTGTTCTCGCAGGGCGCCGGGCAGACGATCATCGCGATGGGCATCGTGCCGGTGCTGCTGCTCGGCGAGATCGACCTGTCCGCGGGTACCGCCTCCGGCGTCGCGGCGTCGGTGATGGCGCTGCACTTCACGCAGAACGGCAACCTGCTCGGCAACTTCGGCTCCGCGGTGTTCTACGGGTTCATCGCCGGGTCCATCGTGGCCGTCGCGCTGGCCGTGTGGATGCGCGTCTGGATCGCCGCGGTGCTGTCACTGGTTGTGCCGGTGATCATGCTGGCCGGGTTCACCGCGAACCCGTGGGTGGAGATCGTGCTGGCGGTCTGCGCCGGCACCGTGATCGGCTCGCTGACCGGCACGATCGTCGCCAAGGTGGGCATCCCGTCGTTCGTGGTGACACTGGCGTTGTTCATCGGCTGGTACGGCCTGGTGCTGCAGCTGGTCGGCGAGGGCGGCACGATCTCGATCCGGCAGAGCAACGTGCTCTACCAGGTCGCGAACGGCAACCTGTCCGTGCCCGCGGGCTGGCTCCTGTTCGTGCTGGCCGCGGGCGGTTACGCGGTGGTGGTGGTAACCCGCCACTTCGGACGGTTGCGGCGCGGGCTGGTCGCGCAGCCGACGGCGATCGTGCTCGCCAAGGCCGCCGCGGTGCTGGTGCTCGGTGCGGTCGCCACCCACCTGTTCAACGTCAACCGCTCGCCCAACCCGGATCTGACCACGATCACCGGCGTGCCCTACGTGGTGCCGATCGTGCTGGCGCTGCTGGTGGCGGGCACGTTCGTGCTGGATCGCACCCGTTACGGGCGGCACGTGTACGCGGTCGGCGGCAACAAGGAGGCCGCGCGGCGCGCGGGCGTCAAGGTCGACAAGATCCGGATGAGCGTGTTCGTGATCTGCTCGTCGGTGGCCGCGATCGGCGCGATCGTCTACAGCTCCAAGGTCGGTGCGGTGGACGGCAATTCCGGTGGCGGCAACACCTTGCTGTTCGCCGTCGGCGCCGCGGTGATCGGTGGCACCTCGCTGTTCGGCGGCCGCGGGCGGTTGCGGGACGCCGTGATCGGTGGCCTGGTGCTGGCGACCGTCCAGAACGGCCTCGGACTGCTCGGATTCCAGGCAGCTACAGTGAACATCGTCACCTGCCTGGTTCTCTTGGTGGCCGCTGCCGTCGACGCGCTCTCGCGCAGGCGCGCCGCGGTGGCGCGCTGAGGCGCGGGTGCACAACGCCCACCACCGGCCAGCAGGGAAGCGCAGGTGACGACCACACCAACCGCGGGCACCCGCCCGGACGACGTGCGCCGGCACAACAGGGCCGCCCTGTTGCGCCGGCTGCACGTCCATGGTCCGTCCACACGGGCCAGTCTCGCCACCGACCTCGGGCTGAACCGCAGCACGATCAAGGCACTGGTGGACGGGCTCGCCGAGGACGGGCTCGTCGAGGAGCGGCTGCCGGCCCGGCGCAGCGGGGCCGGCCGTCCGTCGCTGCTGGTGCTGCCGCAGCCGCAGGCGGCGGTGGTGCTGGCGATCGACATCCGGGTGGAGCGCGCCGGGATGGCGCTGGTCGGCATCGGTGGCGAGATCCTCGGGCGCGGCGGGTGGAACATGCGCTCCACCACCATCGATCCCCGCGAGGTGTTCACCAAGATCGTGGACACGGCGGGACCGCTGGTCGACGAACTGGGTGTGCAACCGGTGGCGGCCGGGGTGTCGGTGCCGGGTGTGGTGCGGCACGCCGACGGGTTCGTGCACGAGGCACCGAACCTGCACTGGACCGACATCCCGCTCGGGGCGTGGCTGTCGCGCGCGCTGCACCTGCCGGTGCACATGGGCAACGACGCCGAGCTGGGCGCGGTCGCCGAACACCTGCGGGGTGTGGCGCGCGGCTTCGACGACGTGGTCTACATCAGCGCGGACGTCGGGGTCGGCGGCGGGGTCATCTCCAACGGCGTGTCGATGCGCGGCGCGGGCGGGCACCACGTCGGCGAGGTCGGGCACATGGTGGTGCGACCGCGGGGTCGGCGGTGCTACTGCGGTTCGCACGGCTGCTGGGAGACCGAGGTGGGGGAGCGGGCCCTGGCCCGCGCGCTGGGGCTGGACGAGAACAGCCCGGTCGGCGCGATCGTGCACGAGCTGCGGCTGCTGGCGGCGAACGGCGGCGCGCTGGAGGAGCTCGCCGAGTTCACCGAGTGGCTGGCGCTCGGGCTCGGCAACGTGGTCAACCTGTTGTGCCCGCAGCTGGTCGTGCTGGGTGACCTGTTCACGGCACTGCCGTCGTCGCTGGTCGAGCACCTGGAGGAGCTGGTGCGCGAGCGCAGCATGGTGAGCCGCGCGCTGGCCGGCACGCGCGTGGCGACCTCCGCGCTGGGCTCCGACGCGAAGCTGCTGGGTGCCGCGGAACTCGCGTTCGAGACGGTGCTCGCCGACTGGTGACCGTTCCGTTCCGGTAGCCGCGGGGATTACCGTCCGGCGGCGTAGCCCTGCATGCCCCGGGGGTTGGCAGCCGCCGACAGCACTCCGGTTTCCGGGTCGCGGGCGACCGCGCACAGCCGGCCCTCCGACCACGGTCCGGCGACCGTGACGTCGTGCCCACGGCGGCGCAACCCGGCGATCGCGGCATCGCCGATGCGGGATTCGACGGTCACGCTGCCCGGTTGCATCACACGCGGGTAGAACGAGCTGGGGAAGCTGTCGGTGTGCCAGTTCGGGGCGTCGATCGCGCCCTGCAGGTCGAGGCCGCCGCGCACGTTCTCGCGCAACGCGACGGCGAGGAAGAACTGCACGCTCCACTGGTCCTGCTGGTCCCCGCCGGGGGTGCCGAACGCCATCACCGGCACCCCGTCGCGCAACGCCATCGACGGCGACAGCGTGGTGCGGGGCCGGCGGCCCGGCACCAGCGAGTTCGGCAGGCCCTCGTCGAGCCACGCCATCTGCAGCCGGGTGCCCAGCGGGAAGCCCAGCGCCGGGATGACCGGGTTGGACTGCAACCAGCCGCCGCTCGGGGTGGCGGCGACGAGGTTGCCCCAGCGGTCGGCGACGTCGAGGTGGCAGGTGTCGCCGCGGGTCGCGCCGTCCTTGGCGACGGTCGGCTCGCCCGTCCCGGCGGCGGGTGGCGGGGGCACGGCGCCACCGAGAGACAGTTCGGCCTGCTTGCTCAGCCGCGGCTGCCGCCCGCCGGGCGCACCGGGCCGCAGCTCGGTGGACGCGTCCGCGCCGATCAGGGCGCGGCGGGCGTCGTTGTACTCGCGGGAGAGCAGGGTTTCCGGGGCGATGTCGGTGCTGTCGCCGTACCACGCCTCGCGGTCGGCCATCGCCAGCTTGGTGCCCTCGACGAGGGTGTGCAGGTAGTCCGGTGTGCCGTAGGACAGATCCTCGGGCAGCAGGGCGAGCTGCTGCAGGAACGCCGGGCCCTGGCTCCACAGGCCGCACTTGGCGACCGTCCACCCGCGCCAGTCGTAGGTGACCGGGTCTTCGTACTGCGCCTCGAACGCGGCGAGGTCGCCGGCGGTGAGGGTGCCCGCGTGCCGTTCCCCGGAGGTATCCATCGTGGGGCGTGCCGCCGCGGCGGCGATCGCCTCGGCGATGAAACCCTCGCGCCAGATCCGCCGTGCCGCGTCGATCTGGGCCTCCCGGCCCGGCCCGGCGGCCTCGGCCTCGGCGATCACGCGGCGCCACGTCGCCGCCAGCGCCGGGTTGCGCAGCAGCTCGCCGGGCCGCGGCGGGCGCCCGCCACGCAGGTAGACCTCGGCCGAGCTCGTCCACTCCCGTTCGAACAGCTCCCGGACCGCCGCGATCGCCGCGCCGATGCGCTCGACGGCAGGGTGCCCGTGCTCGGCGTACCCGATCGCGTACCGGAGCACCTGGGCGAGCGTCTTCGTGCCGTGGTCGCGCAGCAGCAGCATCCAGGCGTCGAACGCGCCGGGCACGGCGGCGGCCAGCGGGCCGGTGCCGGGCACCAGGTCGAGGCCGAGCGAGGTGTAGTGCGCCACCGTCGCCCCGGCCGGCGCCGGGCCCTGCCCGCACAGCACGCGCGGCGGCCGGCCGGCGGGCGCGAGGATGATCGGGACCTCCCCGGCCGGGCCGTTGAGGTGCGGTTCGACGACGTGCAGCACGAACCCCGCGGCCACCGCCGCGTCGAACGCGTTCCCGTCGTCCTCCAGGACTGCCATCGCGGTCGCCGAGGCCAGCCAGTGCGTCGACGACACCATGCCGTGGGTGCCCTGCAGGGTGGGCCGGGTGGTGAACACGGATCGAGTAGACACCCTCGACCCGGCGGACGTCCAAGACATCTGTGACACCATTCCGATAGCGCTTCGCTATGGACGGGGAGGGGATGGAACGCCGCCAGCTGGAGTACTTCGTCGCGATCGTGGAGTTCGGCGGGTTCACCGCGGCGGCGAAGGCGCTGCACGTCGCGCAGCCCTCGCTGTCCCGCGCCATCGGCAAGCTCGAGCACGAACTGGGGGTCACGCTCTTCCACCGCGTCGGGCGGCACGCCGTGCTGAGCACCGCGGGCGAGGCGCTGGCCGGACGGGCGCGGCTGGTGCTGCGCGACCTCGACGCGCTGCGCGCGGCCGCGGGCGCGATCGGTGACGGCGCCGCGGGCCGCGTGGACGTGGCCGCGACCTCGTCGTCCGGGCTGGAACCGGTCACCAGCGTCATCGCCGAACTGGCCGAGCGCCATCCCGGGGTCATGGTCAGCACCTCCTCCGCGATCTCCGCGGCGGAGGTGGTCGCCATGGTGTCTCAGGGCCGGTGCGAGGTGGGGGTGTGCGGCAGCGCCGAGCGCCCGTCCGGCCGCGGGCTGGTCACGCACCACCTGCGGGACGAGGAGTTCCTGCTGGTCGTACCGCCCGGCACGCTCGACGTGCCCGGGCCGTCGGTGAGCCCGGACGTGCTGCGCGGCATGCGGTTCGTCGTGACCAAGCCGGCCACCGCGGTGCGGGCGCTGTTCGACCGGCTGGCCGCGACCGTCGGCGACCTCACGGTCGCGGCCGAGGCCGGGGACCGGAGCGTGGTGCTGCCGATGGTGCTCAAGGGCATCGGAGCCGGGCTGATGCCGGACGGCTGGACGGACCTCGCCGTCCGTGCCGGCGCGGACGTCTACCGGTTCGACCCGCCCGAGCGGCTACCGCAGTGGCTCGTGCACCGGCAGGGTCCGGTCACCGCGGCGACCCGAGCGTTCATCGACACCACGCTCGACGGGCGGACCTGAGACAGTCGCGATCGCGGCGGTCTCAGGTCCCGCCGGACCGGCCTCGTCGCCGGAATCGGCGACGATCATTGTGTTGACCGCGGCGCACCGCGGTAGCCGAAATGATCACCATTGGTGACTGCATTTACACTGATCATCACACGTTCGGCCGGTAGACAAGGGTGTTCGGGCGTGATGGCGTGACATGACTCCGGGGCGGTACCGGCCCGGAGCGGGTTCGTCGGTGCCCACCCCGGGCCTGACCTGCCCATCGTCGTTCTACAGAAGAGGTGGAGCGTGTCGGAACCTGGTCCCGCACCAGGGTTGGCGGAGCTGACCCGGCAGTGGGCCGCGCGTCTGGCTGACACGGAGGGAGTAGCGCTTCCCCCGGACGAGTTGGAGCGACTCCTCCGCGACTTCACCCGCACGGCACTGGCCGAGGCCGAGTCGGCCCGGGACGCGGCGGTCCGCCGGTTCACCACCCTCTACCGCACCGCGCCCGTCGGCATCGCGATGGCGGACCCGGACGGCACGATCGTCGAGGTCAACAAGGAGCTCGGCAAGTTCCTCGGGCACCGCCCGGACCGGCTGCGCGGCCGCCGCCTCACCGACCTGGCCTTCGACACCCGGGGCCGCGAGCGGCTCACCGCCGGGTTGTCCGAGCTCGCCGAGACCGACATCGAGGACATCACCGACCGGGTCCGGCTCGCACACGCCGACGACGCCGGCGTCTGGGCCGACGTCGTCCTCACCCGCCTGCCCGGGGACCGGCCCGGCACCCGGTTCCCGGTGCTGATGGCGGCCGACGCGAACGAGGTGCACGAGCTGCAGGAGACCCTGCGGCACCAGCTCATCCACGACCCGCTCACCGGCCTGTCCAATGCCTCCCGATTCCGCACCATGCTGGAGAGCGCGCTCGGCCCGTCCGCACCCGGTCAGGTCGCCCTGATCTACCTGGACCTCGACGGGTTCAAGGTGATCAACGACGGGCTCGGCGCGGGCGTCGGCGACGCGGTGCTGTGCGGCGTCGCCAAGAAGCTCAAGCAGACCTTCACCGACCACGAGGCCCTCGTGGCCCGGCTGTCCGGGGACGGGTTCGCCGTCCTGCTCCGCGGCGAGCTGACCCCGGCGAAGGTGATCACGCTCGTCGAGACCGCGCTGGAGGACCTGGCCGAGCCGATCTACATCGGCGACCACGGCGTCGGGGTCAGCGCCAGCGCCGGGATCGTGGTGCGCGACGTGCGTGACGGCGGGGTCGAGGACATCCAGCGCGCGGCGGAGATCGCGTTGCACCGCGCCAAGGAAGCCGGCAAGGCGCAGTGGATGCTGTTCGACCCCGAGCTGGACGCCCGGGACCGGGCCCGCTACCGGCTCGGCGCGGAGATCGCGGGTGCCCTGGAGAACGGGCAGTTCGAGCTGATCTACCAGCCGACGGTGAAGCTCGCCAACCCGGACGAGATCGCCGCGGTCAACGCGGGCCTGCGCTGGCACCATCCGGAGCTGGGCGAGCTGCCCGCGGAGGAGTTCTTCCCGCTGGCCGACACCACGGGCATGACGATCCCGCTCGGCAAGTGGCTGCTCACCGAGTCGCTGCGGGCGACCGCGCGGTGGCGGGCGCGCTACGGGGACGCGGCACCCGACGTGTGCATCCGGCTGCCCAACCGGCTCGCGATCGAACCCGACCTGGTGGCGATGGTCAAGGACGAGCTGGACCGCAACGAGCTGCCGGCGAAGGCACTGCGGTTGTGCACCGACAGCGCGGCGATCCTCGACCCGCGCGGCGAGGTGCTCGACTCGCTCACGGTGCTGGCCGACCTCGGCGCCAAGCTCGTGCTGACCGTGCAGGGGTCGGCCGATCTCGAGCTGATCCCGCAGCACCGGCTGTCGGTGCAGCACGTGATCCTGTCCGGGCCGGTGGTCGACGCCCTCGCCGACGGCGAGCCGGAGACCGCGGCCCGGCACCTGGATCAGCTGGTCGCCCGGGCGCGCGAGCTGAAGCTGCGGATCGGCGCGGAGGGGGTGCGCAGCCGCGAGCAGGCCGAGCGGCTGCGGCGGCACGGCGTGATCGCCGCGCGCGGTGCGTTCGCGGCCGAAACCGCGACCGGGGACGAGGTGGACCAGCTCATCGAGCAGCACACCGATGCCACGGTGACGGGATGAGGCCGGGCGAGCTGGCCCCGGACTTCACCCTGCCCGACGAGCGGGGGCAGCCGCGCACCCTGTCCGAGCTCCTGACCGCGGGACCTGCTGTGCTGTTCTTCTACCCGGCCGCGCTGACTCGCGGTTGCACGGCGGAAAGCTGCCACTTCCGGGACCTGGCCGGGGAGTTCGCCGAGGTCGGTGCCCAGCGGGTGGGGATCAGCCCGGACCCGGTGGGGCGGCAGCAGGAGTTCTCCGCCCGGCACGGGTTCGACTACCCGCTGCTGTCCGATGCCGACGGGACGGTGGCCCGGCAGTTCGGCGTGCGCCGCTCGTTCGGCCCGGTGCTGACCAGGCGGCAGACCTTCGTGATCGGCACCGACGGACGCCTGCTGGACGTGATCAAGAGCGAACTGCGGATGGCCGTGCACGCGGACCGGGCGCTGGCCACGCTGCGGGCGCACCGCCGGCCGCCGTCACCGTAGCCGCTTCAGCTGGACGGTCAGCCCGTCGACCGGGACGGGTAGTGACACGTAGTCCCACTTCAGCCGGTAGTCCTCGGGCACCGACCAGGTGTAGGTGCGCAGCATCTCGTGCATCAGCAGCTTCACCTCATTGGTCCCGAAGTGCATACCGATGCACTTGTGCGCCCCGCCGCCGAACGGCATCCACGCGAACCGGTGCGACTTGTCCTCCCGGCGGCCCTCCGCGAACCGCTCCGGGTCGAACTGGTGCGGATTCGTCCAGTGGTCCGGCGAGTAGTGGTTGGTGTTCGGCGAGACGTTGCACAACGTGCCGGCCGGCAGGTAGTGGCCGAGCACCTCGGTGTCCCGCACCGTCATGCGCGGCAGCGACGGCACCGGTGCCGTCATCCGCAGCGCCTCCTTGATCACCAGGTCCAGGGTCCGCAACGACTCCAGCGCTGCGAGGTCCGGCAGATCGCCGCCCAGCGCCAGCGACTCGGCGCGCGCCCGCTCCTGCCACCCGGGGTGCTTGGCCAGGTGGTAGGCGACCGCCGAGCTGGTGATCGTCGCCGTGTCGTGGGCGGCCATCATCAGGAAGATCATGTGGTTGACCACGTCGTCGTCGGTGAACTCGGCCCCGTCGTCGCCGCGCGCGTGGCACAGCGCGGAGAACAGGTCGGCGCCCCCGCTGCGCCGCTTCGACGGCAGCTTCTCGGTGAAGTAGCGTTCCAGCACCCGCCGCCCGTGCAGGCCTGCCGCCCACCGGCCGCCCGGCACCGGCACCCGCACCAGCGCCGTCGCGGCCCGCACCGTCCCGACGAACGCCCGGTTGAGCGTCTCGGCGTCCGCGCCCGGTGGCATGTCCATGAACACCCGGCTCGCGACGTCCAGCGTGAGCCGTTTGAGCAGCCAGTACAGCCGCAGCCGGCTGTCCCCGCCCCACGCCGACACGCCGGTACGCAGCACCGGCGCGGCCTGCCGCAGGTAGACGGCGAGCTTGTCCCGGGTGAACGCCTCCTGCATGATCCGCCGGTGCAGGTGGTGCTCCTCGAAGTCCAGCAGCATCAGCCCGCGGTGGAAGAACCGCTCGATGAAGACCCGCCAGCCCTCCTGCGAGAACGCCTTGTCGCGGTTCACCAGCACCGCCTGGGTGGCGTCCGGGCCGGCCAGCACCACGATCCGCTGCCCGAACGCCCCCATCCACGACACCGGCCCGTACTTGGCGTACCGGTGCAGCGCGAAGTCCAGCCCGAACCGCATCGAGTCGATCGCGTGCCCGACGACCGGTGCGCCCGCGTCACCCAGCACCGGTGCGAGCCCGCTGCCGGGCGGTGGTGCCGCGAGCTCCCGCACCGGCCACCGCTGGTCCAGCAGCCGCCGGTCGACGGCCCGGGGGAGGGGGATGGCGGTCAGGGGTGGAACCCGTTCCCGGATTGCCCTGGCGACGGTCACGATCACGCCTCCTTGCGACGAGCTGTGATCACCACCGTCCCGCACCACCCCCGCCCCCGGCAAGGGGCACCTTCGCCCGGCGGTCAGTCCCAGGCCAGCGACCCGCCGGTCTGGTACTCGGTCACCCTGGTCTCGAAGAAGTTCTTCTCCTTGCGCAGGTCCATCGCCTCCGACATCCACGGGAACGGGTTCTCGTTCTCCCCGAAGATCGGGGCCAGCCCGATCTGCTGGGCGCGCCGGTCGGTGATGAAGTGCAGGTACTGCGCGCACAGCTCGGCCGAGAGCCCGAGCATGCCGCGCGGCATGGTGTCCCGGGCGTAGGCGACCTCCAGCTCGCACGCCTGCGCGAGCATCGAGCGCACCTCCGCCTGGAACTCCGGCGACCACAGGTGCGGGTTCTCGATCTTGATCTGGTTGATGCAGTCGATGCCGAAGTTCAGGTGGATCGACTCGTCGCGCAGGATGTACTGGAACTGCTCGGCGATCCCGACCATCTTGTTCCGCCGCCCCAGCGACAGGATCTGCGCGAACCCGGTGTAGAACCACATCCCCTCGAAGACCACGTAGAACGCCACCAGGTCGCGCAGGAAGTCCTGGTCGGCCCCGGCCGTGCCGGTCGCGAAGTCCGGGTTCTCCAGGTTGCGGGTGTAGCGCAGGGCCCACGCGTCCTTGTCGGTGATGGCGGGCACCTCGCGGTAGGCGTTGAACAGCTCGCCCTCGTCCAGGCCCAGGCTCTCGCAGATGTACTGGAAGGTGTGGGTGTGCACGGCCTCCTCGAACGCCTGGCGCAGCAGGTACTGGCGGCACTCCGGGTTGGTGATCTGCCGGTACACCGCGAGCACCAGGTTGTTCGCCACCAGCGACTCCGCGGTGGCGAAGAAGCCGAGGTTGCGCTTGATCATGCGGCGCTCGTCCTCGGTCAGCCCGTCCGGCGACTTCCACAGCGCGATGTCGGCCTGCATCGCCACCTCGGTCGGCATCCAGTGGTTGGTGCAGCCGGCCAGGTACTTCTCCCACGCCCAGTGGTACTTCAGCGGCAGCAGCTGGTTGACGTCGGCGCGGGCGTTGATCATCGCCTTGTCGTCCACGCTCACCCGGTCGGCGCCGCGGTTGATCGCGCCCAGACCGGTCGTGTCGGTGTCGATGGTGCTCACTGGCAGGCCTCGCAGTCGGGGTCGTCGATCCGGCAGGCGGCGAATTCGGGTTCCGGGACCGCCGCGGGCACGGCCGCGGGGACCGCCGCGGGGACGGCGTTGAGCTTGCCGTCGGTGCCGCGCAGCGTGCTCTTCTCCACGCTCGTGGCGGCCTGGGCACGCAGGTAGTAGGTCGTCTTCAGGCCCTTGTGCCAGGCGTAGCGGTACAGCTCGTCGAGCTTGCGGCCGCTGGGCGCGGCCAGGTACAGGTTGAGCGACTGCGCCTGGTCGATCCACTTCTGCCGGCGCGAGGCCGCGTCCACCAGCCAGCGGCTGTCGATCTCGAAGGCGGTCGCGTACAACCGCTTGAGCTCGGCCGGCACCCGGTCGATGTGGGCCAGGCTCCCGTCGAAGTACTTCAGGTCGGCCACCATGGCCTCGTCCCACAGCCCGCGTTCCTTGAGCGCGGCCACCAGGTGCGGGTTGATCACGGTGAAGTCACCGGACATGTTCGACTTCACGTAGAGGTTCTGGAACAGCGGCTCGATCGACTGGCCCACGCCGCAGATGTTGGAGATCGTCGCGGTCGGCGCGATCGCCATGACGTTGGAGTTGCGCATCCCGCCGCGCACCCGGTCCCGCAGCGCGTCCCAGTCCAGCGTGGACGAGTGGTCGACGTCGAGCGTGTCGCCCTCGCGGGCCTGCTCGAGCAGCCGCAGCGAGTCGATCGGCAGCACGCCCTGGCTCCACAGCGACCCGTCGAACGTCTCGAAGGCGCCCCGCTCCCGCGCCAGCTCCGCCGACGCCGCGATCGCGTGGTAGCTCAGGTGTTCCATGCTGCGGTCGGCGAACTCGACCGCCGCCGGGCTGTCCACCGGCAGGCCGAGCGTGAACAGCGCGTCCTGGTAGCCCATCAGGCCCAGGCCGACCGGGCGGTGCCGCAGGTTGGACCGGCGCGCCTCGGGAATCGTGTAGAAGTTGATGTCCACCACGTTGTCCAGCATCCGCACCGCGGTGCGCACGGTGCGCTCCAGCTTGGCGGTGTCCAGGCCCGCGGCGGTGACGTGGCGGGCCAGGTTGACCGACCCGAGGTTGCACACGGCGACCTCGTCGGCGCTGGTGTTCAGCGTGATCTCGGTGCAGAGGTTGGACGAGTGCACCACGCCGGCGTGCTGCTGGGGCGAGCGCAGGTTGCACGGGTCCTTGAAGGTGATCCACGGGTGGCCGGTCTCGAACAGCATGGTCAGCATCCGCCGCCACAGTTCGACCGCGCGGACCCGGCGGAACACCCGGATCTCGCCACGGTCGGCCGCGGCCTCGTACTCGCGGTAGCGCTGCGCGAAGGCATTGCCGTAGAGGTCGTGCAGGTCCGGCGTCTCGTCGGGGGAGAACAGGGTCCACCGGCCGTCGGCCTCGACGCGGCGCAGGAACTCGTCGGGCACCCAGTTGGCGGTGTTCATGTCGTGCGTGCGGCGGCGGTCGTCGCCGGTGTTCTTGCGCAGGTCGAGGAACTCCTCGACGTCGATGTGCCAGGTCTCGAGGTAGGCGCAGGCCGCGCCCTTGCGCTTGCCGCCCTGGTTGACCGCGACCGCGGTGTCGTTGGCGATCTTCAGGAACGGCACCACGCCCTGGGACGTGCCGTTGGTGCCCTTGATATGGGCGCCCAGCCCGCGCACCGGGGTCCAGTCGTTGCCCAGCCCGCCGGAGTACTTCGCCAGCAGCGCGTTGTTCTTGAAGGACTGGAAGATCGCATCCAGGCTGTCGTCGACCGTGGTCAGGAAGCACGACGACAGCTGCGCCCGGGTGGTGCCGGAGTTGAACAGCGTCGGTGTCGAGGCCATGAAGTCGAAGCTGGACAGCAGGTCGTAGAACTCCACAGCACGAGATTCCCGGTCGTCCTCGCGCAGGGCCAGCCCCATCGCGACCCGCAGGAAGAACGCCTGCGGCAGCTCGAAGCGGGTGCCGCGCTCGTGCAGGAAGTACCGGTCGTAGAGGGTCTGCAGGCCGAGGAAGCCGAAGTCGAGGTCCCGCTCGGGCCGGATCGCGGCGGTCACCCGGTCCAGGTCGAAGGCCGCCAGCTCGGGGTCCACCAGCTCCAGCTCGATGGCGCGGCGCAGGTAGTCGCGGAAGTAGCCGGGGTAGTCCAGCTCGGCGTGCGACGCCTGGCGCGGCTCGCCGGCGAGGTGGCTCAGCGCCTCGCCGCGCAACTTGTCGAGCAGCAGGCGGGCGGTGACGGCCGAATAGCTGGGCTCGCGCTCCACCAGCGTGCGGGCGGCCATGATCAGGGCCAGTGCCAGCTCGTCGGTGCTGATGCCGTCGTAGAGGGTGCGTTCGGCCTCGGCCAGGACCGGCCCGGCGGCGACGTCCGCGATCCCGGCGACGGCCTCACCCACGACGCGGGCGAGGCGTTCGCGGTCCAGCGGGCGCAGCTCACCGTCGGGGTGCTGGACGCGGATGGCCGCGGGTGGGGACGCGGTCTCGCGGGCCCTGGAGTGTTCCTCGCGGTAGAGCACGTAGGCGCGGGCGACCTTGTGGTGGCCGCCGCGCATCAGCGCCAGCTCCACCAGGTCCTGGATCTGCTCGAGGTGCACGGCGTCACCGGTGGCGTGCCGCCGCAGCGCGGCCTCGACCTGCTCGGTCAGCTCGGCGACCACGTGGTGCAGCCGCGACGACCCGGCGGCCTCGTCACCTTCGACGGCGAGGAACGCCTTGGTCAGCGCGACGGAGATCCGGTTCGCGTCGAAGGGCGACGCGGCACCGTCCCGGCGGATGACCCGCAGCGTGGCTGCCGGCGCCGGGGAGGTTTCCACAGACATGCATCACTCCGTTTTCGGGCGCGTTTCATCGGCACACCGGCCTGGGTGCCGGCGTGCTGGGGGTGGGCACGACTCGTCCCGGAGGGCCCCGCCCGCGCCTCTTCAGGCGTGCGGCCCCGCCGGTGATCGAAGACTACATCTTGGGGTACCGCTGCCCGGGCACCCCAAGATGCGGGCGTGTCGACACACCGTGCTAGGAAAAACAATCAAGCGTGCTTGATTTTTCCGTACCGGGGTGTCACGCTTCGCTGCGAAGCGTGCGCAAGGAGGCGGATGGCGTGGCGGACCCCGGACCGATCCTGGAGGACCTGGCCGGCGAGAGCCGGGAGCTGGACGAGCTGGTGACCGGGGCCGAGTGGTCGACCCCCACCCCGGCGGAGGGCTGGACGATCGCGCACCAGATCGCGCACCTGGCGTGGACCGACGCCAAGGCGCTGATCGCGGTGCGCAGCCCCGGGGACTTCCCGGCCGAGGTGCAGCGGGCGCTGACGGCGGGTGCGGACTTCGTCGACCAGGGTGCGCGGGAGCTGGCCGAAAAGCCGCGCGAGGAGCTGCTGGCACTGTGGCGCGCAGGGCGTGCGCAGCTGGCCGAGGAGCTGGCGCAGGTACCGGAGGGGCAGAAGCTTCCGTGGTACGGGCCGCCGATGAGCGCGGCGTCGATGGCGACCGCCCGGCTGATGGAGACCTGGGCTCACGCGCAGGACGTCCACGACGCGCTCGGGCTGCGGCACGAGCCGACCCGCCGGCTGTGGCACATCGCGCGGTTCGGTGTCCGCACCCGCGACTTCGCGTTCTCGGTGCACGGACTCGCCGCGCCCGCCGCGGAGTTCCGCGTCGAACTGTCCGGAACGGACGGTGCGAAGTGGACGTTCGGACCACCGGACGCCGCCCAGCGGGTCACCGGTTCCGCACTCGGCTTCTGCCTGATCGTCACCCAGCGGCGGCACCCGGCCGACACCGACGTGGTGGCCGTCGGCGCGGACGCCCGCAAGTGGCTGGAGATCGCGCAGGCCTTCGCCGGCCCGCCCGGTTCCGGCCGCAGGGCGGGACAGTTCGCATGAGCGGCGTCCTGCGCATCGGCAACGCCTCCGGCTTCTACGGCGACCGGTTCTCCGCGGTGCGCGAGATGCTCACCGGCGGTCCGCTGGACGTGCTGACCGGCGACTACCTCGCCGAGCTGACCATGCTGATCCTCGGCCGCGACCGGCTCAAGGACGCCTCCCGCGGCTACGCCAGGACCTTCCTGCGTCAGATGGCCGAGAACCTGGCCCTGGCCAAGGAGAATGACGTCAAGATCGTCACCAACGCGGGCGGGCTGAACCCGGCCGGGCTGGCGGAGGCGATCCGTGAGCTGGCGGACGAGCTCGGGCTGCACGTCGCCGTGGCGCACGTGGCGGGCGACGACCTGCTGCCCCGGGCGGACGAACTGGGGCTGGGAAAACCGTTGACCGCCAACGCCTACCTCGGTGCCTGGGGCATCGCCGCCTGCCTGGAGCGCGGCGCGGACGTGGTGGTCACCGGGCGGGTCACCGACGCATCGCTGGTGGTCGGCCCGGCCGCGGCGCACTTCGGGTGGGCCCGCGACGACTACGACGCGCTCGCCGGCGCGGTCGCCGCCGGGCACGTCATCGAGTGCGGCGCCCAGGCGACCGGCGGCAACTACGCGTTCTTCACCGAGCACGACCTCGGCACGCCCGGGTTCCCGATCGCGGAGATCGCCGCCGACGGCTCCAGCGTGATCACCAAACACCCGGGCACCGGGGGAGCGGTGACCACCGGCACCGTCACCGCCCAGCTGCTGTACGAGATCACCGGCCCGCGCTACGCCGGACCGGATGTCACCGCCCGGTTCGACACGCTGGCACTCACCGCGGACGGCCCGGACCGCGTGCGGATCTCCGGCACCCGCGGGGAGCCGCCACCACCCACGCTCAAGGTGTGCCTGAACACCCTCGGCGGGTTCCGCAACGAGACCACGTTCGTGCTGACGGGGCTGGACATCGACGCCAAGGCGGCCCTGGTACGCGCCCAGCTCGAAGGCGCGCTCGCGGACCGGCCACCGGCCGAGATCCGGTGGACCCTGGCCCGCACCGACCACGCCGACGCCGACACCGAGCAGCGGGCCAGCGCTCTGCTGCACTGCGCGGTCAAGGACGCCGATCCGAAGGTGGCCGGGCGGGCGTTCAGCGGGGCGGCCATCGAGCTGGCACTGGCGAGCTACCCCGGTTTCCACGTCACCGCGCCGCCCTCGGACGCCTCACCCTACGGCGTCTACACGGCGGCCTACGTGGACGCCGCCGAGGTGCCGCACGTGGCCGTCCTGCCCGACGGGTCCCAGGTCGACATCGCGGCGCCGGCCGGCACCCTGGAGCTGTCCGAAGTGGACGAACCGGAGCCGCCGGAGCCGCTGCCGGCAGGGCCGGTCCGCCGGGTGCCGCTCGGTACGGTCGCGGGCGCGCGCAGCGGGGACAAGGGCGGCGACGCCAACCTCGGCGTGTGGGTCCGGTCGGACGAGGCGTGGCGGTGGCTCGCGCACTTCCTCACCGTCGCGCAGTTCCGCCGGTTGCTGCCGGAGACCGCGAACCTGCCCGTCCGCCGGTACGTCCTGCCGAACCTGCGGGCGCTCAACTTCGTGGTCGAGGGGCTGCTCGGGCAGGGCGTCGCGTCGCAGGCCCGGTTCGACCCGCAGGCCAAGGCGCTGGGCGAGTGGCTGCGCTCCCGGCACGCCGACATCCCGGAGGTGCTGCTGTGACCGACCCGTTCGCCACACCGGAGCGGACCGCCCTGCGCGAGACCGTGCGCCGGTTCGTCCAGGCCGAGGTGCTGCCGCACCTGGACGCGTGGGAGCGCGCCGGGGAACTGCCGCGGGACCTGCACCGCAAGGCCGGGGAGATCGGTCTGCTCGGCGTGTCCTTCCCGGAGGCCGTGGGCGGTGGTGGCGGGAACTTCCTCGACGCGATGACCGTGACCGAGGAAATCCTGTCCGCGGGTGGCTCGGGCGGCCTTATCGCGTCGCTGTTCACCAACGGGATCGCGCTGCCGCACCTGGTCACGGCCGGTGACCCGGGGCAGATCGACCGCTGGGTGCGGCCGACGGTCGAGGGCCGGCTCATCGGGTCGCTGGCGATCACCGAGCCGGACGGCGGCTCGGACGTGGCCGGTATCCGCACCACCGCCCGCCGCGAGGGCGACCACTACGTCGTCAACGGTGCCAAGACCTTCATCACCTCCGGCACCCGCGCCGACTTCGTCACCACCGCGGTGCGCACCGGCGGCCCGGGCGCGCACGGGGTGTCGCTGCTGGTCGTCGAACGCGGCACGCCCGGGTTCACCGTGAGCCGCAAGCTGGAGAAGATGGGCTGGCACTGCTCGGACACCGCGGAACTGTCCTTCGCCGACGCCCGCGTGCCCGCGGCGAACCTGGTCGGCGAGGAGAACACCGGCTTCCTCCAGATCGCCACCCACTTCGTCACCGAACGGCTCTCGCTCGCGGTGCAGGGCTACGCGACGGCACAGCGCGCGCTCGATCTGACCGTGCGGTGGTGCCGGCTGCGGGAGACGTTCGGCCGGCCGCTGATCTCACGGCAACTCGTGCAGCACAAGCTGGTGGAGATGGCCCGGCGGACCGAGCTGGCGCGCGTCTACACGCGGCACGTCGCGCAGCGGTTCGTGGCGGGCGAGGAGGTCATCGCGGAGGCGTGCTTCGCGAAGAACACCGCGGTCGAGACGGCCGAGTGGGTCGTGAGCGAGGCGGTCCAGCTGCACGGCGGCCTCGGGTACCTGCGGGAGTCCGAAGTGGAGCGGCACTACCGCGATGTCCGCATTCTCGGCATCGGTGGCGGCACCAACGAGATCCTGGCGGGTCTCGCGGCGAAGAGATTGGGGTACACGGCTTGAGCGTGATCCGGTCCGGAGTGGACACCGACAGCCCGGAGTTCGCGGCCAACCGGGAGGCGATGGAGGCCAAGCTCGCCGAGCTGGTGGCCGAGCACGCCAAGGCGATCGCGGGCGGCGGCGAGAAGTACGTCGAGCGGCACCGCACACGCGGGAAGCTCCTCGCCCGCGAGCGGATCGAGCTGCTCGTCGACGAGGACTCGCCGTTCCTGGAGCTCTCGCCGCTGGCCGCGTGGGGCACCGACTACCACGTCGGTGGCAGCCTGGTCACCGGCATCGGGGTCGTGGAAGGCGTCGAGTGCATGATCATCGCCAACGACCCGACCGTGAAGGGCGGCGCGAGCAACCCGTCCAGCCTGAAGAAGGGCCTGCGGGCCGCCGAGATCGCGGCGGAGAACCGGCTGCCGACGATCAACCTGGTCGAGTCCGGTGGCGCGGACCTGCCCACCCAGAAGGAGATCTTCATCCCGGGCGGGCGCACGTTCCGCAACCTGACCACCTCCTCGGCGGCCCGGATCCCGACCATCGCGCTCGTGTTCGGCAACTCCACGGCCGGCGGCGCCTACCTGCCCGGCATGTCCGACTACGTGGTGATGGTCAAGGAACGCGCCAAGGTGTTCCTCGGCGGCCCGCCACTGGTCAAGATGGCCACCGGGGAGGAGTCCGACGACGAATCGCTGGGCGGTGCGGAAATGCACGCCCGCACCTCCGGGCTGGCCGACTACCTCGCCCACGACGAGCAGGACGCGATCCGCGTCGGCCGCGGTATCGTCAAGCGGCTCAACTGGCGCAAGCAGGGTCCGCCGCCGAAACCGGACCACCCCGAGCCGCTGCTGGACGCACAGGACCTGCTCGGGATCGTGCCGGCCGACCTGAAGATCCCGTTCGACCCGCGCGAGGTGATCGGCCGGATCGTCGACGGCTCCGACTTCGACGAGTTCAAACCGCTCTACGGCACCAGCCTGGTCACCGGCTGGGCGAACCTGCACGGCTACCCCGTCGGCATCCTCGCCAATGCCCGCGGGGTGCTGTTCAGCGAGGAGTCGCAGAAGGCCACCCAGTTCATCCAGCTCGCCAACCAGACCGACACGCCGCTGCTGTTCCTGCACAACACCACCGGGTACATGGTCGGCAAGGAGTACGAGCAGGGCGGCATCATCAAGCACGGCGCCATGATGATCAACGCGGTGTCCAACTCGACGGTGCCGCACCTGTCCGTGCTGATGGGCGCCTCCTACGGGGCCGGGCACTACGGCATGTGCGGCCGCGCCTACGGGCCGAGGTTCCTGTTCGCCTGGCCCAGCGCCAAGTCCGCCGTGATGGGCCCGGCGCAGCTGGCCGGCGTGCTCTCGATCGTCGCCCGGCAGGCGGCCGCCGGGCGTGGCCAGCCCTACGACGAGGACGCCGACGCCGCGATGCGCGCCATGGTCGAGCAGCGGATCGAGGCCGAGTCGATGCCGATGTTCCTGTCCGGCATGCTCTACGACGACGGCATCATCGACCCGCGCGACACCCGCACCGTGCTCGGGCTGTGCCTGTCCGCCATCCACAATGGACCGATCAGGGGCGCCGAGGGCTTCGGCGTCTTCCGGATGTGAGTGACGTGATCGACAACATCTTGGTTGCCAACCGCGGCGAGATCGCCCGCCGCGTGTTCCGCACCTGCACCGCGCTCGGCATCGCCCGCACGGCCGTGTTCTCCGACGCCGACGCGGGCTCGCCGCACGTGGCCGAGGCCGACGCGGCGGTCCGGCTGCCCGGCAACACCCCGTCCGAGACCTACCTGCGCGCGGACCTGCTGGTCGAGGCCGCGCGCGCGGCCGGCGCGGACGCCGTGCACCCCGGTTACGGGTTCCTGTCGGAGAACGCCGCGTTCGCGCAGGCGGTGCTCGACGCCGGGCTCACCTGGATCGGCCCGCCGCCGTCCGCGATCGCGACCATGGGCTCCAAGGTGGAGTCCAAACGGCTGATGGCGGCCGCCGGGGTGCCGGTACTGTCCGAACTGGACCCCGCGGCGGTCACCGAGGCCGACCTGCCGGTGCTGGTCAAGGCATCCGCCGGCGGTGGTGGCCGGGGGATGCGGGTCGTGCGGTCGCTGGCCGAGCTGGCCGGGGCCGTGGACAGCGCCCGCGCGGAAGCGGCGTCGGCGTTCGGCGACCCGACGGTGTTCTGCGAGCGCTACCTGGAGACCGGGCGGCACATCGAGGTCCAGGTGCTCGCCGACACCCACGGCACGGTCTGGGCGCTGGGGGAGCGGGAGTGCTCGATCCAGCGCCGGCACCAGAAGGTCGTCGAGGAGGCACCCTCGCCGCTGGTCGGCGACGCGATGCGGGCCGAGCTGTTCGACGCCGCGCGCAAGGCGGCGAAGGCGATCGACTACGTCGGCGCGGGCACCGTGGAGTTCCTGGCGACGGACGACGGGCGGTTCTACTTCCTGGAGATGAACACCCGGCTGCAGGTCGAGCACCCGGTCACCGAGTGCGTCACCGGCCTGGACCTGGTCGCGCTCCAGATCCGCATCGCCGAAGGGGAGCGGCTGCCCGCCGAGCCACCGCCCGCCCGCGGGCACGCGATCGAGGTGCGGCTGTACGCCGAAGACCCCGCCGCCGGGTGGCAGCCGCAGAGCGGCACGCTGCACCGGTTCCACATCCCGGGCGTGGACACCGAGTTCGCCCTCGGCGGCGCGGCCGGGCTGCGGCTGGACGCGGGCGTGGCGGACGGCTCCGTGGTCGGGGTGCACTACGATCCGATGCTCGCCAAGGTGATCGCCTGGGCGCCCACCCGGGCCGAGGCGGCCCGGCGGCTCGCCCGGGCACTGTCCGGGGCGCGGATCCACGGGCTGCGCACCAACCGCGACCTGCTGGTCAACGTGCTGCGGCACCCGGAGTTCCTGGCCGGGCACACGGACACCGCGTTCCTCGGCCGGCACGGGCTGGACGTGCTGTCCCGGCCGGCCGCGGACGCCACCGCGGTGCGGCTGTCGGCGACCGCGGCGGCCCTGGCCGAGGCCGCGGCGAACCGCGCCGCGGCGACCACGCTGCCGCGGCTGCCTGCCGGGTGGCGCAACGTGCCGTCCGCGCCGTCGCGCAAGCGCTACCTCGCCGGGGACACCGAGGTCGAAGTGGCCTACCACGCCGGGCTGCGGGTGGACGACGCCGACGTCGTCGAGATGAGCCCGGGGCGCGTGGTGCTCGACGCCGGCGGGATCCGGCGCGTGTTCACCGTCGGCCGGTACCCCGGGCTGGTCTGCGTCGACTCCGCGCTCGGTGCCGTCGACCTGGTCCCGGTGCCGCGGTTCACCGACCCGGACGCCGCGCTCGCCGCCGGCTCGCTGGTCGCGCCGATGCCCGGCACCGTGCTGCGGATCGCCGTCGCGGTGGGGGACACCGTCGCCGCCGGCGACCCGCTGCTGTGGCTGGAAGCCATGAAGATGGAACACCGGATCACCGCACCCGCCGACGGCGAGGTCACCGAACTCCCCGTGTCCGTGGGCCGTCAGGTCGAACCCGGCACCGTCCTCGCCGTCGTCACCCCCAAGGAGCGAGCATGAACTTCGTCGAGTCGCCCGAGCGGATCGCGCTGCGCCAGGCAGTGGGCGACCTGGCCCGCGGCTACGGTCACGAGTACTACACCAAGGTCGCCCGCAGCGGCGGCCACACCAGCGACCTGTGGAACGAGGCCGGGCGCCTGGGTTACCTCGGGGTCGCGGTGCCGGCGGAGTACGGCGGCGGCGGAGGCGGCATCGGTGACCTGGCCGCGGTGTGCGAGGAGTTCTGCGCGGCGGGCACGCCGATGCTGCTGATGGTGGTGTCCCCGGCGATCTGCGCCACCGTCATCGCCCGCTACGGCACCGACGAGCAGCGGCGCTCGTGGCTGCCCCGGTTCGCCACCGGCGAGGTGCGGATGTCGTTCGCCATCACCGAGCCCGACGCCGGGTCCAATGCCCACCGGCTGACGACCACGGCCCGGCGCGACGGTGCCGACTGGATCCTCAACGGGCGCAAGGTGTTCATCTCCGGTGTCGACGAGGCCGACGCGGTGCTCGTCGTCGGCCGCACCGCGGACGCCAGGACCGGCAAGCTCAAGCCCGCGCTGTTCATCGTGCCCACGAACACGCCCGGGCTGGAGTACCGGCAGATCGAGATGGATCTGGTCTCGGCGGACAAGCAGTTCGGCCTGTTCCTCGACGACGTCCGGCTGCCCGCGGAGGCGCTCGTCGGCAGTGAGGACGCCGCGCTGGCGCAGCTGTTCGCGGGCCTGAACCCGGAGCGGATCATGGGTGCCTCGTTCTCCCTCGGCATCGCCCGCTATGCGCTGGACAAGGGTGTGGCGTACGCGAAGCAGCGCAGCGTGTGGGGTGCGCCGATCGGTTCCCACCAGGGGCTGGCCCATCCGCTGGCGCAGATCAAGATCGAACTGGAGCTGGCCGGGCTGATGACCCAGAAGGCCGCGGCCCGCTACGACTCGGGCGACGACCTCGGTGCCGGCGAGGCCGCGAACATGGCCAAGTACGCTGCCGCGGAGGTCGCCATCAAGGCGGTCGACCAGGCCATCCAGACCCACGGCGGCAACGGCATGGCGTCGGAGTACGGGCTCGGCACCCTGCTCGGGGCCGTCCGGGTGGGCCGGATCGCGCCGGTCAGCCGCGAGATGGTCCTCAACTTCGTCGCCCAGCACTCCCTCGGCCTGCCGAAGTCGTACTGAAGAAGGGAAGACCCGTGCCGGAGCCCCGCCAGGAGCGCAGCCGGACCACCCGCCGCAAACTCATCGAGGCAGCCGTGGACTGCATCGGCGAGGTCGGGTGGGCCGGCACCACGGTCGCGCTGATCGCGCAGCGCGCCGGCGTTTCGCGCGGGGCCGCCCAGCACCACTTCCCGACCCGGGAGGACCTGGTCACCGCGGCCGTCGAGTACGTCGGCGAGGTGCAGATCGACGAGATGCGGCGGGACGCCCACGGGCTGCCCGCCGGGCGGTCCCGCATCGAGCCGGTGGTCGACATGCTGCTCAACCTCTACACCGGGCCGATGTTCCGCGCCGCCCTGCACCTGTGGGTGGCCGCGTCCAGCGACGAGTCGCTGCGGGCCGTGCTCGTCCCGCTGCAGGCCAAGGTCGGGCGCGAGGCGCACCGGCTCGCGGTGGAGCTGCTGGGGGTGGACGAGAGCCGGCCGGGCGTGCGCGAGCTCGTCCAGACGACCCTCGACCTCGCCCGCGGGCTCGGCCTGGCGAACCTCCTCGCCGACGACACCGCCCGTCGCCGGCGCATCATCCGCCACTGGGTGCGGGTCCTCGGACCCGCCGTGCCCGATCCGGAAGTCACCCCGGAAATCACCTCGGTGGGTGGCTGACGGCGTGTCGCCGCCTCGGTCGTTAACACTAATGGACCAATGTGCGATAACTGGGACAACAGCAGGTGACGACGCAAGGGGGTTGATCCCGGTGTCCGGTACAGGTGACGAGCTGTCCCATCGCGCGAGGGCGATGTTGCGGGCGGTGGCCCAGGGCCGCGCCGTGATGTCGTCGAGCTGCGAGCCGGACCTCTTCATCGACGGGGTCGCCTGCTGTGACCAGATGACGGCGCACGCCCTCGCTCACGGCGGCTACATCCGCCCGGCGACCGAGGACGGTGAGCGCCGGGTGCCCGCCGTCCTGACCGACGCCGGCCGCGCCGTGCTCGCGCCGGCCGTGGGCCACGTGGCCTGACCGGAACCTGCCGCGCGGGCACCTCCCGCGGGTCCCGTTCCCGCCGGACGTGCCCGGCGTTCTCCGTGATCGTCGGCGATGCCGACCATCACGCCGCGGCCGATCCGCGGCTCCTCGCTCAGCACCTAATGCGAGCACGGCCCCACGCACCGGCCGGCGCGCGGTCCTGCGTCGGAAGCGGTCCTGCACCGGGAGCGGTGGTGCGGGTCAGGACGTCCCGGCGCCGATGTCTTCGAACCACAGCTCCGGGTGCTGCTCGATGAACCCGGTCATCAGCGCCACGCACTCCGGGTCGTCCACGATCGTGATGCCCACGCCCAGCCCGGCGAGCCAGCAGTGGGCGCCGGAGAACGTGCGGGTCTCGCCGATCACCACGTGCGAGATGCCGAACTGCCGCACCAGACCGCTGCAGTACCAGCACGGTGAGAGAGTCGTCACCATGACCGTGTCGCGGTAGTGCGGCCGCCGGCCCGCGGCGCGGAAGGCCGCGGTCTCGGCGTGCATCGCCGGATCGTCGTCCTGAACCCGCCGGTTGTGACCCCGGCCGAGCAGCTCGCCGTCCACGGTGAACAGCGCCGCCCCGATGGGCACCCCGCCCTCGGAGCGGCCGAGCAGGGCCTCGTCGCGGGCGACGGCGAGCAGCTCGCCGGGATCCGGTTTCAGCATGCGCCCACTGTAGAGGCAGCCGGCGACGCCCAGGACGGCCCGGGCGGCGGATCCGGCGCCCGGAGGCGGTCCTCGTGACTCCGCTGACCGACCGCTTGGTATGACCACTACCGTGGCGGTGTGGCACCGTCGCGGTCAGGGCTGCGCGCCGAGCATGCGCAGTGCCAGGTCCCCGTACTCGCGGCCGAGCGCCTTCGGCGTCTTGCCGGTGCGTTCGGTGTACCAGCGTGCCACGTCGACGCCCAGCGACAGCACCGCCCGCGCGGCCGTCTTGACGTCGGCCACCTCGAACTGCCCGCGGGCCACCCCCTCGACGATGACCTCCCGCACGATGTGCTCGATGCGCCGCCGCAGGTCGGCCACCACCTGGTACTCCTGCTCCGGCAGCGCCTGCAGCTCGTACTGCACCACCCGGGCGATCGTGTGCCGGCGGGCGTGCCAGGCGACGAAGTCCGCGACGATGCGGCGCATCCGCTCGGCCGGCTCGTCGGCGCGCCGGGCGACGTCCTCGACCAGGTCGAGGGTCTGCTGGTGGCCGCTCTTGCTGATGGCGAACAGCAGCGCCGCCTTCGACGGGAAGTGCACGTACAGCGCGGCGGGACTCATGCCCGCCGCGCTCGCGATGTCACGCGTTGTCGTGGCGTGGTAGCCGCGGCGCGCGAACGACTCGACCGCGGCCTGCATCAACCGTCGCGCCGCGTCCGGCTGCACGTCCGGCCACAGTTCGGCGGACAGCGAGATCGTCATGGCGGCATCCTCCCAGTCGGGAACCGCTTGGCGGGAGACTTGACACGGCGGTCCGGGTGTCACCATTGTAAGCGAGCGCTTAGTCACGTGGACAGGAGACAGGAGACCTCATGGTGAACTCGTTCAAGGACCGCGTCGCGATCGTCACCGGCGCGAGCCGGGGTATCGGCTTCGGCATCGCCCGCGAGCTGGTGCAGCGCGGCGCGCGGGTGTGCATCACCGCCCGCAAGCCCGAGCCGCTGGCCGACGCCGTGAACGAGCTGGGCGGCCCCGGCGTCGCCATGGCGGTGGCCGGCAAGGCCGACGACCCGGCCCACCAGGACGAGGCGATCGCGAAGACGCTGGAGAGCTTCGGGCGGCTGGACATCCTGGTCAACAACACCGGGATCAACCCGGTCTACGGCCCGTTGCTCGACATCGACCCCGAGGTCGCGGCCAAGATCTTCACCGTCAACGTCCTCGCGCCGCTGGCCTGGCTGCGCAAGGCCCGCGACGCGTGGCTGGGTGAACACGGCGGCGCCGTCGTCAACGTCGCCTCCGTCGCCGGGCTGCGGGCTTCGCCGGGCATCGGCATGTACGGCGTGAGCAAGGCGGCCGTGGTCCGGATGACCCAGGAACTCGCGGTCGAGCTCGGCCCGAAGATCCGGGTCAACGCCGTCGCCCCGGCGGTGGTGAAGACGCAGTTCGCCACCGCGCTCTACGAGGGCCGCGAGGAAGAGGTCTCCGCGGCCTACCCGATGAAGCGGCTGGGCGTGCCCGAGGACATCGCCGGTGCGGTCGCGTTCCTGCTCTCCGACGAGGCCGGCTGGATCACCGGGCAGACGGTGGTCCTGGACGGCGGCCTGACGCTGGGGGGCGGTCTGTGAGCTTCCCGTTGCGCGGGGCCGGTGTGGTGATCACCGGTGGCGGTGGCGGCATCGGCGCGGCGCTGGCCCGGCGGTTCGCCGCCGAGGGGGCCCGGATCGTGCTCGCCGACCTCGACGCGCCGGCGGTGCAGGCCGTCGCCGCCGAGGTCGGCGCGGTCGCGGTGACCGGTGACGCGGCGAGCGTGGACGGCGTCGCCGCCCTGGTCTCGCGGGCGAGCGACGAGCTGGGTGGCATCGACCTGTACTGCGCCAACGCCGGCGTCGCCCCGCACGGCGGCCCGGAAGCTCCCGAGGAGGTGTGGGCACGGGCGTGGGACGTGAACGTGATGGCCCACGTCCGGGCCGCCAACGAGCTGTTGCCGGGCTGGCTGGCCCGCGGGCGCGGCCGGTTCCTCGCCACGGTGTCCGCGGCCGGGTTGCTGACCAGCCTCGGCTCGGCGCCGTACTCGGTGACCAAGCACGGGGCGCTCGCGTTCGCCGAGTGGCTGAGCGCCACCTACCGCCACCGCGGCATCACGGTCCAGGCGATCTGCCCGCAGGGCGTGAAGACGGACATGCTCGCCGCGACCGGCACCGCGGGTCAGCTGATCATGGGTGCGTCGGCGATCGAACCGTCCCAGGTGGCCGATTCGGTGATGGCGGCCTTCGCCGACGACCGGTTCCTGATCCTGCCGCACCCCGAGGTGGCCGCGTACTACGCCACCCGCGCGACCGAGACGGACCGGTGGCTCGGCGGGATGAACAAGCTGCAGCGCAAGGTCGAGGCCGCGCAGGAGCGATGAGCGGCCCGGGCGCGGCCACCTCGGGGCGCGCCGGCGGGAGCGGGTGGCGCACCGGACCGCGTGTGACCAGGGTGGACGCCCGGGCGCGGGTATGCTGTGCCGGTCGAGGAGGGACGTGGGCGATGACCGAGGAGCCGGTGCCGGCGAGACTGCTGTCGGTGGCGACGCGGTTGTTCGCCGAGCGGGGGTTCGACCGCACGTCGGTCCAGGAGATCGTCACCGCGGCCGGGGTCACCAAGGGCGCGATGTACCACTACTTCGGCTCCAAGGACGATCTGCTGCACGAGATCTACGGCCGGGTGCTGCGCCTGCAGACCGAGCAGCTGGAGAAGGTCGTCCACAATGGTGAGCCGGTGCGCGCCCGGCTGCGGTCGGCGGCGGTGGACGTCGTGGTGAGCAGCATCGAGAACCTCGACGACACCACGATCTTCTTCCAGTCCATGCACCAGCTCGGCGCCGACAAACGCAAGGCCGTGCGGGCCGATCGGCGCCACTTCCACGTGCTGTTCCGGTCCCTGGTCGAGGAAGGCCAGCGCGACGGCGTGTTCCGCACCGACAAGCCGGCGGACATCGTCGTGGACTTCTTCTTCGGTTCGGTGCACCACCTGGCGTTCTGGTACCGCAGCGACGGCCGGTTGAGCGCACGCGAGGTCGGCGAGCACTACGCCGATCTCCTGGTCGACTCGCTGCGGCCCTGAGCGCGCACCCCGGCGCGGCCGGCGCACCACCGGCCGCCCGGGGGTATGAACCACTCAGGCGGGCGGCAGGTCCACCAGCCCGGCCAGCGCGGCCCGATGCCGTCCCGGCGTGCCGAGTGCGAGCTCGTCGCTCTTGGCGCGCTTGAGGTACAGGTGCGCGGGGTGCTCCCAGGTCATCCCGATGCCGCCGTGCAGCTGCACCGACTCCTCGGCCGCGTGCAGGGCCACCGCGGAGCACGTCGCGGCCGCCACGGCGACCGCGACCGGCACATCGTCATCGCCGGTGGCCAGGGTGTCCGCGGCGTGCCGGGCCGTGGCGCGCGCCGACACGAGCTCCAGGTACAGGTCCGCCAGGCGGTGCTTGAGCGCCTGGAACGAACCCACCGGACGGCCGAACTGGTAACGCTGCTTCAGGTACGCCACCGTCTCTTCCAGGCACCGCTGCGCCAGCCCGACCTGCTCCGAGGCCAGCAACCCGGCGCCCGCGCGCAACGCCTGCCGCAACGCCGACCGGGCCTCCGCTCCGGACGCCAGCAACCGGGACGACGCGTTGTCGAACGACACATCGGCCAGCCGCCGCGTCAGGTCCAGCGACACCACGTCGCTCACCGTCGCCGCGGCTTTCTCCACTGCGTACAGACCCGGACCGTCCGGTCCCGCGGCCGGCACGATCAGCACGTCCGCCACCGGCGCGTCCGCCACCGCGCGGACCGCGCCGCTCAAGGCGCCCTCGGTGTTCGCCGAAACCCCGTCCGGGAACCCGGACTCCGGCGCCGAGGTCAGCGGCACCGCCAGCGCCCCGATCAGCTCGCCACCGGCCAGGCGGGGCACCAGTTCCCGGTCACCGGCCGCCAGCAGCGCCGCCGTCGCGAGCACCGCGCTCCCGAGGAACGGCACCGGCGCCACCGACCGGCCCAGCTCCTCCAGCACCACCGCCACCTCGCGGTGGGACGCACCCTGCCCGCCCAGCGACTCCGGCACCGCCAGCCCGGCCAGGCCGAGATCAGCGGCCAGCGTGCGCCACAGTTTCAGGTCGTACGGCTCGGCGCTCTCGGTCCGCGCCAGCACGGAGGTGAACCCGGCCCGGTCGGTCAGCAGGTCCCGGACACTGGCCCGCAGGTCCTCCTCGACCTCGGAGTACAGCAGATCGCTCACCGCGGCAGGTCCTTCCACGCGACGTCCTTGTCCACCCGCGGCTCGGACGGCAGGCCGAGCACGCGTTCGGAGATGATGTTGCGCAGCACCTCGGAGGTGCCGCCCTCGATCGAGTTGCCCTTGGCACGAAGGTAGCGGTACCCGGGGCCGCGGCCGAGCATGTCGACCTTCTCCGGCCGGCGCAACGTCCAGTCGTCGTAGCGCAGACCGTCCTCCCCGGACAGTTCGACCTCCAGACCGGTCAGCGCCTGCTGGAGCTTCGCGAACGCCAGCTTCATCGCCGAACCCTCCGGTCCCGGTGCGCCCACCGCCAGCTGCTGGCGCAACCGCTGCCCGGCCAGGCGCGCGGCCTCGGCCTCCACCCACAGCTTCAGCAACCGGTCGTGCAGCTCGGGCGTGCGCAGTTCCGGGCGTTCCCGCCAGGTCCGCGCCACCATCCCGATCAGACCGCCCTCACGCGGCATCGCGTTGCCGCCGATCGCGACCCGTTCGTTCATCAGCGTCGTCTGCGCGACCTTCCAGCCCTCGCCGACCGCGCCCAGCCGGTTGTCGTCGGGGATCCGCACCCCCGACAGGAACACCTCGTTGAACTCGGCCTCGCCGGTGAGCTGCCGCAGCGGCCGCACCTCCACGCCCGGATCGGTCATGTCGCAGATGAAGTAGGTCATGCCCTGGTGCTTGGGCACGTCCGGGTCGGTGCGGGTGACCAGGATGCCGAACCGGGCGATGTGTGCGACCGAGGTCCACACCTTCTGCCCGTCGACCACCCACTCGTCCCCGTCGCGCACCGCGCGGGTGCCCAGTGCGGCAAGGTCGGAGCCGGCGCCCGGTTCGCTGAACAGCTGGCACCACACCTCCTCGCCGGTCCACAGTGGACGAAGGTAGCGCCGTTTCTGCTCGTCGGTGCCGAACCGCAGGATCGTGGGCGCGGCCATCCCCAGCCCGATGCCGATCCGGCGCGGGTTGTTGTCCGGGGCGCCCGCCTTGGCCAGCTCGGCCTCGACGACGTTCTGCAGCTCCCGCGGCGCGCCCAGCCCGCCCAGGCCCTCCGGGTAGTGCACCCAGGCCAGGCCGGCGTCGAACCGCGCCCGCAGGAAGTCCAGCCGGTCCGTGCTCGCCGGTGGGTGGGCGGCGAGCAGCTCGCCCACCCGGGTACGCAGGTCGTCGGCGGTCAGCGTGCTCATCGGGCCTCCGATCGGTACTTCTTCAGCTCGCGGTGGGCGAGCGAGCGCTTGTGGACCTCGTCCGGTCCGTCGGCGAAGCGGAGCGTGCGGATGCCGGCCCACATCTGGGCCAGCGGGAAGTCCTGGGACAGCCCGCCCGCGCCGTGGGCCTGGATCGCCTTGTCCAGGATCCACTCGACGGTCTTCGGGGTGGCGATCTTGATCGCCTGGATCTCGGTGTGCGCACCGCGGTTGCCGACGGTGTCCATCAGCCACGCGGTCTTGAGCACCAGCAGCCGCAACTGCTCGACCTGCACCCGGGCCTCGGCGATCCAGTCCTGCACCACGCCCTGCTCGGCGATCGGCTTGCCGAACGCGGACCGGCTCAGTGTGCGGCGGCACATCATCTCGATGGCGCGCTCGGCGATCCCGATCGAGCGCATGCAGTGGTGGATGCGGCCCGGGCCAAGCCGCGCCTGCGCGATGGCGAACCCGTCGCCCTCCTCGCCGATCAGGTTCTCGGCCGGCACCCGTGCCTCGTCGAACACCACCTCGGCGTGCCCGCCGTGCGAGCCGTCGGTGTAGCCGAACACGTGCATGCCGCGCGTGACGTGCACGCCCGGGGTGTCCCGCGGCACCAGGATCTGGCTCTGCTGGCGGTGCGGCTCGGCGTCCGGGTCGGTCTTGCCCATCACGATGAAGATCTTGCAGTTCGGGTTCATCGCGCCGGTGATGTACCACTTGCGGCCGGTGACGACGTAGGAGTCGCCGTCGCGGCGGATGCTGGTGGCGATGTTGCGCGCGTCGGAGGAGGCCACCTCCGGCTCGGTCATCGCGAACGCCGAGCGGATCTCGCCGTCCAGCAGCGGTTGCAGCCACTGCTTGCGCTGCTGCTCGGTGCCGAACATCGCGAGGACTTCCATGTTCCCGGTGTCCGGTGCCGCGCAGTTCAGCGCGATCGGCGCCAGGTGCGGGCTGCGGCCGGTGATCTCCGCCAGCGGCGCGTACTGCAGGTTCGTCAGCCCCGGCCCGTGCTCGCCGGGCAGGAAGAAGTTCCACAGGCCGCGCTTGCGCGCCTCGGCCTGCAGGTCCGCCACGATCGGCGGGAAGGTCCACTCGTTCTCCCGCTGCGCCAGCTGCTCCTCATAGACCGGCTCGGCGGGGTAGATGTGCGAGTCCATGAACTCCAGGAGCCGGTCCCGCAGCTCCTCGGTGCGTGCGTCGAAGGCGAAATCCATGATCAGTCCTTGAGGGTGTCGAGTCCGAGGCTGACGAGCGGGACGACCGCGGCGCCGATCTGGTCGAAACCGGTGCCCACGGTCTTGCCCTGGCTGAACCGGTAGTAAATGCCTTCCAGGATCACCGCGAGCTTGAAGAACGCGAACGCGACGTACCAGTCCAGCGCCGAGACGTCCCGGCCGGAGCGGTCCGCGTACCGCGCGATCATCTCGTCGCTGCCCGGGTAGCCGGGTGCGGTGCTGACGTTGGACACGATCTCCAGGTCGACCTTGTCCCGCTCGGCGTAGGCGATGAGCAGCGCCAGGTCGGTCAGCGGATCGCCGAGGGTGGACATCTCCCAGTCCAGCACCGCGGTGATCCGGTCGGTCGAGTCGACCAGGACGTTGTCCAGCCGGTAGTCGCCGTGCACGATCGCCGCCGGCCCGGACACCGGGATGGCCCGTGCCAGCTGGTCGTGCAGGTCCTCCACGCCCGGCAGGTCCCGGCTGCGCGAGGCGTCCAGCTGCTTCTTCCACCGGCGCACCTGCCGCTCCAGGAAGCCCTCCGGCCGCCCGAAGTCGGCGAGCCCGACCGCGACCGGATCCACCGCGTGCAGGTCGACGAGCGTGTCCATCAGGGATTCGGCGATCGCCCTGGTGCGCTGCGGGCCGAGCGCCGCCAGTTCGCTCGCCGCCCGGTAGGGGGTGCCCGGCACGAACTCCATGACGTAGAACGACGCGCCGAGGACCTCGCTGTCCTCGCACAGCGCGACCGTGCGCGGCACCGGCACCGCGGTCCCGCCGAGCGCGCTGATCACCCGGTGCTCGCGGACCATGTCGTGCGCCGTCGGCAGGACGTGCCCGAGCGGGGGCCGCCGCACCACCCAGCGGCTGGTGCCGTCGCCGACGATGTAGGTCAGGTTCGAGCGGCCGCCCTGCACGACCTCGCCGGTCAGCGGGCCCCGCACGAGCCCGGGGAAGTGCTCGTCCAGGTAGCCGCGCAGCCGCGCGAGATCGAGTCCGGGCAGGTCTTCCTGGGTCACACTGGCCTCCTTGCCTCATTGCTGTACCGACCAGTCGGTATGTGGCTACCGTAGCGGAAGCCCGCCCGGAGGCGGGCTCGCCCTCAGCCGAGGTGCCGCGTGACCCACTCGGCCACGCACGCCGGCTTGGTCTCGCCGTCGATCTCGATGGTCCACCGCGTCACGGCCTGCTTGCCGCCCGGCACGTCGGTGACCTCGACCAGCTCGGCCACGCCGCGGATCTTCGCCCCGACCTTGACCGGCTGCGGGAAGCGCACCTTGTTCAGGCCGTAGTTGATGCCCATCGTCAGGTTGTCCACCCGGTAGGCGGACTGCGCGAGCATCGACAGCATCGACAGCGTCAGGAAGCCGTGGGCGATCGGGGCGCCGAACGGGCCCTGCTTCGCCTTCTCGACGTCCACGTGGATCCACTGGTGGTCACCGGTGGCGTCGGCGAAGGTGTTCACCTGCTCCTGCGTGACGGTGTGCCACTCGCTCGTGCCGAGCGTTTCGCCCACCGCCCGGGTGAGCTCGTCCAGTCCGGAGAAGACGCGCATGATGTCAGTCCTTCGGTCCGCCGGCCACGTAGACGACCTGGCCGGAGACGAACCCGGCGCCCTCGCTGACCAGGAACGACACGGTGTTCGCGATGTCATCCGGCGTGCCCACGCGCTGCACCGGGATCTCCTTGGCCGCGGCGGCCTTGAAGTCCTCGAACGACACGCCCAGCCGCTCGGCGGTCGCCGCGGTCATGTCCGTGGCGATGAAGCCCGGTGCGATCGCGTTCGCGGTGATGCCGAACTTGCCCAGCTCGATCGCCAGCGTCTTGGTGAAGCCCTGCATGCCGGCCTTGGCCGCCGAGTAGTTGACCTGGCCGCGGTTGCCCAGCGCGGAGGTGCTGGACAGGTTCACGATCCGGCCCCAGCGCTGCTCGGTCATGTACTTCTGGGTCGCGCGCGTCATCAGGAACGAGCCCCGCAGGTGCACGTTCAGCACCGCGTCCCAATCCTCGTCGGACATCTTGAAGATCAGGTTGTCCCGGGTGATGCCGGCGTTGTTGATCAGCACGGTCGGCGCACCCAGTTCTTCGGCGACCCGGCCCACCGCGGCCTCGACCTGCTCGGTGTTGCTGACGTCGAGCGCGATCCCGATCGCCTTGCCACCGGCGGAGGTGATGTCCTCCGCGCCCTGCTTCACGGACTCCTCGTTGAGGTCGAGCAGGGCGACGGCGAAACCGTCCGCGGCCAGCTTGCGTGCGACCGCGGCGCCGATACCTCGGCCGGCGCCGGTCACGATGGCGACCCGGGAGTGGGACTCGGTCACGGGAACTCCTCCTCGTCGTTGAGCGCGTCGGTAAGCGAGCGCTTAGAAAGCTACTCGCCTCCGGTGCGGTGCGGCTAAGTGACCTAGGTCACTTCCAGTGTGGTTCGATCGTAGTGACGGGACCGCCGGTGCAGCGAGCGCGAGCTGTTCGGCGGCCACCACCGGACGGGGCGAACTGTCCACAATGCACCGGCCAGGTCGCGCTCCGGGACGCCAGGGCGGGACACCTGCTCAGTCGTCGCCGAGCCTGTCGTCGCGGCCGGCCGCGATCCGCGGCCACTGGGCGATGGGGCGGCCGTCGATGCTGAACTGACCGCCCCGGGAACCCCAGCGCTGCGGCCAGCCGTCCGGCGAGTCCTCCCAGAACTCCTGGCGGCCGTGCACCGTCAGGTCCAGCAGCCCGTACGACGGTGCCATCACCTCGTTGCCGCGGGCGGTGGTCCAGTACGTCTCGAACACCCGGCCACCGTCGCGGAGGTAGCAGGCCAGGATGCCGAAGTGCCGGCCCGCGACGAGCTCGGCCACCGACTCCGGCGGCACCGCGTACCAGGGAACCGTCCAGCCCATGAAGTCGCGGTAGCGGGAGCTCTCCGGGTAGGGGCCCTCGCAGAAGGTGGCGTAGCTGACGTCCCGCGAGTGCAGGTAGGACAGCTCGGTGATGTGCGAGGTGGAGAAGGTGCAGCCCTCGCACTGCCCGGCTGCGGGCCGGCCGGTGTGCCACATGTGGAAGTAGGCGATCAGCTGGGACCGGCCGTCGAACACGTCGATCAGCGGCACCGGCCCGTCGGACCCGATCAGCGTCGTGGCCGGGTCGACCTCGACCATCGGCAGCCGGCGGCGCGCCGCGGCGAGGGCGTCGCCGGCGCGTGTGTGGGCCTTCTCCCCGGCCCGGAGCTCATCGATCTTCGCCTGCCAGCCGCGCCGGTCGGTGACCGGGGGGAGCGGGTGGTGCGAGGTGTCGGCCATCCGCCCTGCCTACTCCCGCCAGGTGCGGGGCGCAAGCAGTGGTGTGGGCGCATCAGCGTACCGGGCCGGTGACGTCCTCCTCCGGCGCGAGCTCAGGGCCGCCGGTATCGCCAGATCGGGACGGGCGATACCGGCCGCCACCACTGCCAACGAGCGGGGCCGAACCCGAATTCCCCCCGTACGGCGGCCGAGCCGGCGCGGGCCGGACGGCCAGCCACACCAGCACGAACACCGTGATCAGCAGATACGACGAGCCGAGCACGTGCTGCCACCACGTCCACCGCATCTCCACGTTGTCGGTCTGGGGCAGCAACGCGTGCGGCCCGACGGCGAACACCACCAGCACCGGGCTCCAGCGCGGGGCGCGCACGACCAGCACGAGGGCCGCGGGCAGCACCCACACCCAGTGGTGCGACCAGCTCACCGGCGATGCGAGCAGCCCTCCCGCGGCGATCGCCAGCAGTGCGGTCACCTCGTCGCGGGCGCGGCGGGCCGCCACGACGGCCAGGGCCATCGCCGCGGCCGCGAGCACGGCCCACAGCAGATTGCTCCCGGGCAGCAGGCGCGCCAGCACGGCCTGGATGTTCTGGTTGTACGCGTACACCGCGCCGCCGATGCGGTCGGTCTGGAACAGCGTCTGCGTCCAGTACTCGACGGAGTCGTGCGGCGCGAGCAGCCACGCGACGAGCCCGCACGCGGCGAACGAGCCGAGCGCGGTCGCCGCCGCCCGGTACCGGCCCCGGACGAGGAACAGCAGCACGAACACGGCGGGGGTCAGTTTGATCGCCGCCGCCACGCCGACCAGGAGGCCACGCGGCCATCGGGTGCGCGGCAGCAGGCAGTCCGCCGCGACGAGGCCCATCAGGATCAGGTTGATCTGCCCGTACCAGATGGTCTGCCGGACCGGCTCGGACAGCACCCACAGCGCGGCCGCGCTCATGCCCACGGCATCGGCCACCGCCTGCCGCGCGAAGAGGCGCCGGGCCACGAGCGTGGTGGTCACCGCGAGGGCGGCCGCCGAGACGAAGCTGATCACGAACTTCGACAGGTGCCACTGCAGCAGCTGCACCGGGGCGAACAGGATCGCCGCGAACGGCGGATACGTGAACGGCAGGCGGGCGCCCGGCACCATCTGGGCGAACTCCGGTGAGTACAGTCCGACACCGGTCCGCCACGCCAGGCCGCCCGTGCGGTAGACGTGCAGGTCGATGAACCCCGGCACGGCCAGCACCCACGTGGCCACGGACAGCACCAGGACCATGGCGGCACGGAACCGGATCCGGCGCAGTGTCTCCGGCTGTTCCTGGACGGCGTCCCACCACGCCGCGATCCGGCTGGTCCAGACCATGCCACCGGCACCACTCACGTCGACCCCCAGTCATGACGCGGCCCCGGGCCGCGTGCCCCAGTGATCGCCATTCTGGCAGCGGCCCCCACGGTGCCGGCGTGGAGGCCCCCTGATCAGCGACGGGCGTGCGGACGACGCGCCAGGCGGGCTGCGGGCCGGCCGCCCGATGCGGCGGTACGGTCGGCGGCCCCCGCCCGATCGCTCGGCACGGTATGGGACGGCCGGCCCTCCGGTGACGGGGCGGGATGGTGGCACGGCCGGCCAGCGCGCCGCGAGACGCGGAAGCAGATGCCCCCGGCCCGTCCGCGCCCCAGTGCCCCGGAGCGGCGAACACGCGGACCGGAGCGGCGAACCGCGCGTGTTTGCCGGCCGGGGCGGCGTGTTTGCCTGGCGGGGTGGCGTGTTGGCCGGGGGACGACGTCGCGAGGGTGCGATCAGGTCCGGAGGGGGAACGGGCCGGTCAGGAGCCGTTGTCCGGCTCGTCCTCCTCCGCGCTCGGCGGCCGGGTCTCCGAGGTGCCGCCGAAGCCCGGGGCCAGATCGGCCGGGTTCGGGGACGACTCGTCGGCGTTCGGGCCGCCCTGCGGCGGGTCGGACTGCGGAATGCCCGGCGCCGACTCCGGCTTGTGGTTCGCCTTGTCGTTCATGGTGACTCCTTCCCGGGTGCGGTGGGAATTCCCCACGGCGCGCGGGTCAAACGGCGGCCACCCCGGGCGACGGGGGGCGGCGGGCCGGAAGAAGTTCACCCACCGTGTCGATCCGGCTCGTTCTGCTTCGACGTGATCAGGACAGCAACTTCGGCGGAAGGATCGATCATGACACGCATTCCGGTCTCGCAGGCATCGCTCACCCCGGTCGTCCTGGGTGTCGTCCGCATCGTGGTGGGGCTGTTGTTCGCCTGCCACGGGCTCCAGGGGTTCGGCGCGTTCGGCGGCATCGACGGTCAGGGCGGCGCCATGCCGTTCGCGGTGTGGCCCGGCTGGTGGGCCGGGCTGATCGAACTGGTGGGTGGCGTGCTCGTGCTGGTGGGCCTCGGCACGCGGGCCGCGGCGCTGCTCTGCTCCGGTGTCATGGCCTATGCCTACTTCACCGTCCACCAGCCCCTGGCCGCGTTGCCGCTGCAGAACATGGGGGAGCCGGCGGCCCTGTACAGCTGGGTGTTCCTGCTGATCGCGGTCACCGGACCGGGCCGGTTCGCGCTCGCCGGCCTGCGGCGGCGGGGCGCGGCCGAGCGGGCGGAGCGCGTCCCCGTGGGAGCGTGACTCAGGCCGGCTGCCGGGCGAGGTCCTCGTCGCGCAGCAGCGGCGACCCGGCCAGCAGCACGGTGCAGCAGGCCAGCGCTCCCGCGGCGGCCAGGTCGGCGATGATCCACGGCCTGCCGCGGACGTGCTCCCCGAACACCAGCAGGTCCCAGCCCAGCGCGACCAGCGGGTTGGTCAGCACGAGCCCGGGCTGGGCGGCGACGAGCCGCCCGGCCCGCAGCGCCGTCTGCAGCAGGAAGAACCCGATGGGCCCGGCGACCAGCATCGCGTAGGTCTGCCACGCCTGGAACAGACCGCTCACCCCGCCGGCTCGCAGCGCCGCGGTGATCCCGGCCATCAGGACCGCGGTGAACCGAACCACATGCCGGCACCGGCGCCCAGGAAGGCCGCGTGGTACGTCGTCTCGTTCCGCCGCCCCGCGGTCACGAGCACCGCCACGCAGGCGACCGTCACCGCGCTGCCCAGCAGCCACTCCAGCGCGGAGACCTTCCCGGGATCACCGCGGCCCGGGGCGAGCGCGAACAGCAGCAGCCCCACCGCCGCCGCCATCCCGACCGCGGCGACCCAGTCGCGCGTGCGCAGGCGGGTGTGGAACACCAGCGCGGACAGCACGAGCGTGAACGCCAGCTCCGCGACCATGATCGGCTGCACCCCGACGATCGGCCCGGTCGCGAGGGCCGCGGCTTGCAGCACCAGACCCGACAGCATCACGAGTACACCCGCGACCCACACCGGAGTGGTGACGAGCCCCTTGAGCGCCGCGACATCGAGGTCGCCGCCCTGGGGCTGTTTCCGCGTCCCGGCGCGCTGCAGCACGGACCCCGCGGCGTTCGCGAAGGCGGCGAGCACCGCCAGGAGCACGGTCAGCACGGTTTCACGGTGACACGGCTGCCGGCCGTGCGCAGGCGCGCGACCACGGCGGGAGCGGGACCGGCCGGTCAGCCGCCGAGCTCGGCGGCTCCCAGGGTGTTCAGCACCCGCTCCGGGCCGATGCCGCACGCCTCCGCGCGCACGGTCCCGTTCCCGAGCCAGTCCAGCTGCCCGGGGGCGTGGGCGTCGGTGTCGATGGCGAACACGCAGCCGATCTCCGCGGCCATCGCGAGCAGCTCGCCGGGCGGGTCCCGGCGTTCCGGGCGGCAGTTGATCTCCACCGCGGTACCGCTCTCCCGGCACGCCGTGAACACGGTCTCCGCGTCGAACTCCGACTGCGGCCGTCCCCGCCCGGTGATGAGCCGGCCGGTGCAGTGGCCGAGGACGTCGACCAGCGGGTTGCGCACCGCGGCCACCATCCGGTCGGTCATCGGGCCGGCCGGCATCCGCAGCTGGGAATGCACGCTGGCCACCACCACGTCCAGCCGGTCCAGCAGGTCGTCGCGCTGGTCGAGTGAGCCGTCCTCGAGGATGTCCACCTCGATGCCGGTCAGGATGCGGAACGGCGCCAGCTTCTCGTTCAGCTCCGCCACCAGTTCCAGCTGCCGCAGCAGACGCTCGGACGACAGCCCGCGCGCCACCGTCAGCCGCGGCGAGTGGTCGGTCAGCGCGATCCACTCGTGCCCCAGCGCTCGTGCCGCCTCGGCCATCTCCTCCGGCGGGCTGCCGCCGTCCGACCAGTCCGAGTGCGTGTGGCAGTCGCCCTTCAACGCGCCGCGCAGCCCCGACCGGTCGGGCTCGGGCGCTTCCGCCAGCAGTTTCGCCAGGTAGGCGGGCTGTTCCCCGGCACAGGCCTGCTCGACCACCTGTGCGGTGGCCGGTCCGATGCCCGGCAGCGCCTTCAGGGTGCCCTGCCGCACCCGGTCGGCCAGCTCGTCCGCGGGCAGCCCGGCCACCACGGCCGCGGCACGCCGGAACGCCCGCACCCGGTAGGTGGGGGCGCCGGCGCGCTCCAGCTCGAACGCGATCTGCCGCAGTGCCTGTGCCGGATCCACGACACCACACCTACCGCGCCGCGCCGGCGCACGCACGTTCAGACGCCGGTGACCCCGTCGATGCCCTCCCGCAGGAGGTCGGCGTGCCCGTTGTGCCGGGCGTACTCGTGGATCATGTGCAGCATCACCGCACGCAGTGCGGTGTGAGCGTTCCAGCGCGGTGCGAAGACGGTCACGTCGAGCGATTCGGCGGCCCGCTCGATGCGCCGCGCGTGCGCGACCTCTTCCTGCCACGCGGTGAACGCCTCGGACCGGGTCGAGGTCCGCGCGTCGTAGGCGACCTGGAAGTCCCTGTCCGCGGACCACACCAGGGGCAGGTCGGTCTCGCCGCCGATGGTGCGCCGGAACCAGGCCCGTTCCACCTCGGCCATGTGCCGCACCAGCCCGAGCAGCGAGAGCGCCGAGGGTGGCATGGACCGCGCGCGCAAGTCCTCATCGGACAGACCGTCGCACTTCCAGGCGAGGGTGGCGCGGTGGAACTCCAGGTGGGCGCGCAGCATCTCGCGCTCACCGGCGACGGTGGGAACCACGGGGCGTTCGGTCGGCATCGTGCGGCAGCGTACCGGGCGGCCCGGGCACCTCGTCACCGGGCGCGGATGATCGCTCGTAGCGTAATCGCCACGCTCAGGGCGAACACGGCCCCGCCGCAGGCCTGCAAGGCCTACGTTGGCCGTCATGACCCTGCGAGTTCTCCCGTCCGCGAGCGCCTCGGCCTCGATGGACGATTCGGTGTTCGAACAACTGCTGCGCGACCGGATCGTGTTCCTCGGTTCCGAGGTGACCGACGCGGTCGCCAACCGGATCACCGCACAGCTGCTGCTGCTCGCGGCCGAGGATCCGCACAAGGACATCACCTTCTACATCAACTCGCCCGGCGGATCGGTGACCGCGGGCATGGCGATCTACGACACCATGCGCCTCATCCAGCCGGACGTGTCCACCTGGGGACTCGGTTTCGTGGCGTCCATGGGTCAGTTCCTGCTGTCCTCCGGCACCCCCGGCAAGCGTTACCTGCTGCCCAACACCCGCGTCCTGATGCACCAGCCCTCCGCCGGCATCAGCGGAGCGGCCAGCGACATCGCCATCCAGGCGGAGGTCTTCGGCCGCATGAAGCGCCGCATCGCGGAGATCACCGCCCGGCAGACGGGCCAGCCGGTGGACCGCATCACGGCCGACGCGGACCGCGACCGCTGGTTCGACGCCGAGGAGGCCCTCGCCTACGGGTTCGTCGATCACGTCGTCGGCGTCGACGAGCAGGCGGCGACCGCGTAGCGGGCCTACCGGCGGGTAGGCTGCGGTCATGGGTGTCGCCGCCGACGAACGCCGTGCGCTGAGCCAGCTGCTGACCGAGGCCGGGCCGGAGGAGCCCACCCTGTGCCGGGGGTGGCTCACCCGGGACCTCGCCGCGCACCTGGTGGTGCGGGAAAGCCGGCCGGACGCCGCGCTGGGCATCGTCCTGCCACCGCTGGCCGGGCACACCCGGCGCGTGCAGGACGCGATCGCCGCCCAGCCGTGGCTCCGGCTGGTCGAGCGGGTGCGTCGCGGCCCGGCCTGGTACTGGCCCACCGCGATCGGGAAACTCGACGAGCTGGCCAACACCGCGGAGTTCCTCGTGCACCACGAGGACGTACGGCGCGGCCGCCCGGGCTGGCAGCCGCGTCCGGCGGATCCGGCCCGCGACGCCGCCGCGTGGCGCGCGGCCCGCACCGCCGCGAAGCTGAACCTGCGCCGGGTCCCGGTCGGGGTCACCCTGCGTACCCCGGGCGGCGACGTGGCCGTGGTGCGTGGCGGTGCCGCGCAGGTCACCGTCACCGGCGACCCGGTCGAACTGCTGCTGTTCGTGTTCGGGCGCGACGCCGTGCACGTTTCCTTCGAGGGCGGCCCGGCAGCGGTCGGCCGCCTCAAGTCCGCGGGACGCGGGATCTAGCCCGCGCCCGGGCCACTCGCTACGGTCCGGGTTGAAGTACCAGGTCGCCCGGCGGATCCGCTCCGGGCAGGAGACCGTGCGGGCCGTGCTGACCGAGGTCGAGAACTGGCCGTCCTGGACCGCGTCGACGACCTCGGTGCGGTCGCGTGAGCCGGGGCCGTTGCGGTAGGGGAGCGAGGCGACGGTGAAGCAACCGGGCCCGCCCGCGCTCGGTGGCGGGTCACCGAGCTCACCGGCCGGCGGAGCGTCACCTGGCAGGCCGGCTCTCGCGGACTCACCACGGTCGGCTGGCACCGGATGGCGCCGGCACCGTGACCGCGACGATCGGTGTCGTGCAGCGTCGTGCAGCGCGGCCCGCTCGCCCCGCTGATCCGCCGTCCTGTTCGGACCGCGGATCCGCCGGTTCGTCACCATGGAGGCCGACAGGCCCCGGTGCACTGCCGAAAGCAGGTGATCATCGCGGCGCGGTGTGGGAGGCTGCGGGGGTGACACGCAAGGTGATCCTCGACGTCGACACCGGTACCGACGACGCGGTCGCGATCATGCTGGCCGCCCTGCACCCGGACCTCGACCTGGCCGCGGTGACCACCGTCAGCGGCAACGTGCCGCTGGCCGCCACCACCGACAACACGCTGCGCGTGCTGGACGCGATCGGCCGCCCGGACATCCCGGTGCACCCGGGGCTGGCCCACCCGATCGCGCGGCGCGGGTTCCCCGGGCCGCGGCACTTCGAAGCCGGCTCGGCCCGCGACATGCACGGCACGTCCCTGCCGTTGCCGGCACCCCGCACCGCCGCGCGCGCGGAGTCGGCGGTCGAGTTCCTGCTGCACACCCTGCGCACCACCACCGAACCGGTGACGCTGGTGCCGGTCGGGCCGCTCAGCACCATCGCCACCGTGCTCGCGGCCGATCCGTCGGTGCGCGACGCGGTCGCCGAGCTCGTCATCATGGGTGGCGCGCACGACCACGGCAACGTGACGCCGTCCGCCGAGTTCAACATCTGGGCCGACCCGGAGGCCGCGGCCATGGTGCTGTCGGCCGGCGTTTCGCGCCTGACACTCGTCACGCTCGACGCCACGCACCGCGCGCTGGTCACCCGCGACGATTGCGTGAAGCTGAGCGGGCTCGGCACCCCCGCCGGCCGGGCGGCCGCAGACCTGATCACGCGCCGCATCGACGCCTACTCGGCCGGACGCGGCGTCGCCGCGGACGATGCCGCGCCAGTTCACGACGCGGTGTGCATCGCCTACCTGCTGCGCCCGGAGGTGATCACCACCCGCCCGGTGCACGTCGAGGTCGAGACGACCGGAAGCCGCACCGTCGGCCGGACCGTGATGGACCTCCGTCCGAACGCGACCGGCGAGCCGAACGCGCGGGTGGCGTTCGACGCCAGGGCGGACGTGCTGGTCGACCTGCTGCTGAGCACGTTCGCCTGAACCCCCGGGTGCCCCGCGACAGAAAGGCGCGGCGCCCGGGCTGGGCGCCGCGCCTTCGAAGGCCGGGGTGGTCAGCTCTTGAGCAGGGCGCGGGCCATGACCATGCGCTGGATCTGGTTGGTGCCCTCGTAGATCTGGGTGATCTTGGCGTCACGCATCATGCGTTCCACCGGGAAGTCACGGGTGTAGCCGGCGCCGCCGAACAGTTGCACCGCGTCGGTGGTCACCGACATCGCCACGTCGCTGGCGTAGGCCTTCGCCGCCGAGGCCATGAACCCCGCCCGCGCATCACCCCGCTCGGTGGCCGCGGCCGAGGCGTACACCAGGTGCCGGGCCGCCTCGATCTTCATGCCCATGTCGGCGAGCATGAACTGCACACCCTGGAACTGTCCGATCGCCGTGCCGAACTGCTTGCGCTCCTTCACATACGCCACCGCCGCGTCCAGCGCGCCCTGCGCGATACCCAGCGCCTGCGCCCCGATCGTCGGGCGGGTGTGATCCAGCGTGCGCAGCGCCGTCTTCAACCCCGTACCCGGCTCACCGATGATCCGCTCCGCCGGAATCGTGCAATTCTCGAAATGGATCTCCCGCGTCGGCGAGCCCTTGATCCCCAGCTTGCGCTCCTTCGGCCCCACCGAGAACCCCGGATCGTCCTTGTGCACCACGAACGCCGAAATCCCGTTCGACTTCTTCGGCGCCTCCGGATCGGTCACCGCCATCACCGTGTACCACGCCGACTCCCCGGCATTGGTGATCCACGCCTTCGTGCCGTTGAGCACCCACTGGTCCCCGTCCAACCGCGCCCGGGTCCGCATCGACGCCGTGTCCGACCCCGCCTCCCGCTCCGACAACCCGTAAGACGCCGTGGCCCCCGCCGCGATCTCCGGCAGAACCAGCTTCTTCAACTCCTCCGACGCCGACAACAGGATCGGCTGCGTCCCCAGCTTGTTCACCGCCGGAATCAACGACGCCGACGCATCAACCCGCGCCACCTCCTCGATCACGATGCACGCCGCCACCGCGTCCGCACCCTGACCCTCGTACTCCTCCGGAATGTGCACCGCGTTGAACCCCGACGCATTCAGCGCTTGCAAGGCTTCGTACGGGAACCGCTCCTTCTCGTCCACCTCGGCGGCGTACGGTGCGATCTCCTTCTCCGCCAGCGCACGGACGGCGAGCCGCAGCTCCTCGTGCTCCTCGGGCAGCTGGTACATCAGGCGTCCTTCCGGTAGTCGTAGAAGCCGCGGCCGGACTTGCGGCCCAGCAGACCCGCGTCGACCATGCGCAGCAGCAGCGGCGGGGGAGCGTAGAGCGGTTCCTTGAACTCCGCGTACATCGACTCGGCGACCGCCTTCGTCGTGTCCAGCCCGATCAGGTCGGCCAGCCGCAGCGGGCCCATCGGGTGGGCGCAGCCGTGCACCATGCCGGCGTCGATGTCGGCGGCCTCGGCGAAGCCGGACTCCAGCATGCGGATCGCCGACAGGAGGTAGGGGATCAGCAGCGCGTTGACCACGAACCCGGCCCGGTCCGGCGCGTGCACCACCGTCTTGCCCAGCGTCGCCGTCGCGAACTCCGCCGCCCGGTCGCGGGTCTCGGCCGAGGTCAGCAGCGACGGGATCAGCTCCACCAGCGGCAGCACCGGCACCGGGTTGAAGAAGTGGATGCCCACCACCTGCGCGGGCCGCCCGGTCGCCGCCGCCAGCTTCATGATCGGGATCGACGAGGTGTTGGACGCCAGGATCGCGTCCGGCCGCTGCACGACCTCGTCGAGCCGGCCGAACACCTCGGCCTTGACCTGCTCGTCCTCGGCCACCGCCTCGACCACCAGATCCCGGTCGGCGAAACCTGCCAGGTCCACCGTGTAGGACAGCCGCGAGGCCGCCGCCTCGGCGTCGTCCGCGGCCAGCTTCCCGGCTCGCACCGCACGCTCCAGCGACTTGCCGATCCGCTCCCGGGCCGCGGTCAGCGCCGCCTCGCCGACTTCGGCGACCACCACGTCCAGCCCTGCCCGGGCACACACCTCGGCGATGCCCGAGCCCATCAGCCCGCCGCCGACCACGCCGACCTTCGAGATGTCCATGCCCCGCAGATTAGTAGGAAGTCCTACCTTTGTACTGCGATCCAGCTCACGCTCCCGGGCCGCGCGCCATCTCGCAGCGCCGGGCGGGTTCCTCCGCGCCGCGGGGCCCGACGGTGACCCGTCTGGCCGTCACTGCCCGGTGGGCCGCAACGTCAACCGCAGGTAGTCCTCCATCGGCCACCGCTGGGCAAGGCGGCGGCGCAGGCCGGAGACGTGCGACAGCACCTCGTCCTTGCCCGTGAAGGCCGGTTCGGCGACGGCGAACGTCCGCCCCTTCCACACGAGCGTGCCGCCACCCTCCTGGAGGTTGCGGATCCAGTCGGTGCGGCGGCCCCAGGGCAAGCCGATGTAGACGGCGCCGGGCGTGGAACCGACGATCGCGATCGGCGTCTGGTACGGCTTGCCCGACTTGCGGCCCCGGTGCCGGACGAGGGCCCACAGCGGTGCCACCCGGCGACCGGCGAACTTGACGGCAACCTTGTTGAACGCTTGGGCGAAGGCCGGTGGCCGGCGGTTCTGAGTGGTCATGCCCCGTAGTGTGCCAGATTTCCACGGGTGTTGAAATGAATGCTGAGGCCGCTCTCAGGTGCGTCCCGGCTCCCCGGACCGCGTGCGCACCGCCGCGCCGCTCAGGTGGCGGCGCCGAACCACGTGGGCAGGTGCCCGAGCAGGTCCTGCTGCTCGTCGCCGGCCCACGCGACGTGGCCGTCCGGGCGCAGCAGCACGGCGGGCACATCCAGCTCGTCGCTGACGTCGACCACGTGGTCGACCCGGTCCGCCCAGCCCGCGACCGAGAGCCGTCCGGTCTGGTCGAGCAGCACTCCGCGGCCGGTGTGCATGTGCGCGTAGAGGCGTCCCCGCCGCAACCCCACGTCCCGCATCCGCCGGCCGACCATGTCGTGACCCCCGCCGAAGTCGTAGCGCACCCCGATCGCCGTGATCTTGTCGAGCAGGTACCGGGTCACCTGCTCGTTGTCCATCAGCTCGGACAGCAGCCGGCGCACCGCCCGGGGGCCGGAGGCGGGCGTTTGCAGCTCGGACTGCGCACGGGTGTGGTTGAGCACGTCGGCGGCCACGGGGTGCCGTTCGGTGTGGTAACTGTCCAGCAGCCCGGCGGGCGCCCAGCCGCCGACCTCGGCGGCCAGTTTCCACCCGAGGTTGACCGCGTCCTGGATACCCAGGTTCAGCCCCTGCCCGCTCAGCGGCGGGTGAACGTGCGCGGCGTCGCCGGCCAGCAGCACCCGGCCGGTCCGGTAGCTCTCGGCCAGCCGGGTGGCGTCGCCGAAGCGGGACAGCCAGCGCGGTGAATGCACGCCGAAGTCGGTGCCGGCGAACGCCCGTAGCTGCCGCGCGACCTCGTCGAGCGTCGGCGGGACCGTCCGGTCCCCGGTGACCTTCGCCGCCGGCACGAGGACCCGGTGCACCCCGTCGCCGGCCGGCGCGAGACCGAACCCGTGGTGGGTCTCGCGGACCCGCGCCACCACGGCCGCCAGTTCGGCCGGCGGTGTGGTCACCTCCATCTCGCCCAGCAGCCACTCGCGGGCGGCGGGTTCGCCCGGGAATCCGATACCGAGCAGCGTGCGCACCGTGCTGCGGCCGCCGTCGCAGCCGACCAGGTACCGCGAGCGCAGCCGGGTGCCGTCCGCGAGCTCGGCGGTCACGCCGTGGTCGTCCTGGCTCAGCCCGGTCAGTTCGGCGCCGCGCCGGATCCCGGCACCGAGCGCGCCGGCGTGCTCGGCCAGCAGGCGATCGGTGACGGTCTGCGGGATGCCCAGGATCCAGGGGTGCGCGCTGTCCACCAGCCCGGCGCCGGGCTTGCCGATCCCGGCGAAGCGCAGGCGATCGAGCGGGTACCGCTGGCCGTGGGCGAGGAACCGGTCCAGCAGGCCGCGCTGGTCGATCACCTCGATGCTGCGCACGTGCAGTCCGAGCGACCGCACCACCGTGGTCGGCTCCGCGTCCTTGTCCAGCACGACCACGCGCACGCCGTGCAGCCGCAACTCGGCGGCCAGCATCAGACCGGTCGGCCCGGCCCCGGCGACGATCACATCGAACACGAAGATCCCCCTGCACTGCGTTGACGGTGCCCGAATCCGGCTGCGGCCGGGAGATTGTGCGGCACAGCCCGGGTCTTGCCGCAAGGCCCCCGTCCCGCGATACGGTGACAATGGCAGGGAATCTTCCTGCGCCGCACCCCACCTCCGTCCGCGGCTGGGCCGTGCCGTCGAATCGTGTTGCGGATCCTTGACGGGCGTCACTGATGCGCTAGTCTCGGAGCATGTCCGCGGTGGCTGCGTTCCGACTGGGTGCAAAGCAGCGGGAGTACCAGAACTGGGTGCGTGACGTGGCCACCGGCAAGCTCGCCGGGTCCGGCTCCGGCCGGGTCGACCGCGAGCTCGTGCGGACGCTCGGTGAGCTCGGGCTGCTCCGGGGGCTGTTCGGCGGCCGGCCGGGCGAGGACCCCTCCGATGCCGCTGCCGTGCAGTTGTGCCTGCTGCGCGAGACGATCGCCCAGATCAGCACCGAGGCGGAGACCGCACTCGCCCTCCAGGGGCTGGGCAGCTACCCGATCCTGCAATCCGGCTCGGCCGAGCTGCGCGCGCGGTGGATTCCCCCGGTGATCTCCGGCGAGGCCGTCGCCGCGTTCGCGCTCACCGAGGCCGGTGCGGGGTCGGACGCGGCGAACCTCCAGCTGCGCGCCGAACGCGACGGCGAGGGCTGGGTGCTGACCGGCGAGAAGCTGTGGATCTCCAACGCGCCGGGCGCCGACGTCTACACCGTGTTCGCCCGCACCACGCCCGGCGCCGGTGCGCGCGGGGTCACCGCGTTCGCGGTGCCCGGGGACAGTGCCGGGCTCTCCGGTGAGCCGCTGGAGATGCTTTCGCCGCACCCGATCGGGCGCCTGGAGTTCGACGGCGTGCGGGTCGGCGCCGGTGCGGTCCTGGGCGAGGTGGACCGGGGCTTCGCCGTCGCGATGCGCACGCTGGACCTGTTCCGGCCCAGCGTCGGCGCCTTCGCGGTGGGCATGGCCCAGGCGGCGCTCGACCTGACCGTCGCCCACGTCCGCGAGCGCCAGGTGTACGGGGCACCACTGGCCGGCCAGCAGGCCGTGGCGCACCGCATCGCGGACCTGGCCACCGAGCTGGAAGCGGCCCGCCTGCTCGTCTACGCCGCGGCCGCCGCGTACGACGAGGGCGCGGAGCCCCAAGCGCAACCCCGGCGGTCGGCCATGGCGAAGCTGTACGCCACCGAGGCCGCGCAGCAGATCATCGACGGGTGCGTGCAGCTGCACGGCGCCGCGGCCCTGCGGCGCGGCCACCCGCTCGAGCACCTCTACCGGGACGTGCGGGCGCTGCGCATCTACGAAGGTGCCTCCGAGGTCCAGCGTTCCCTCATCGCACGCCATCTGATCGGCAGGGAGTACACCCGATGACCTACCGCTTCCACGCCTCCCCGCGGCTCACCGAGGACTGGCGGCACTTCCGGTTCGGCAAGGCCGACGGCGTCGCGACGGTGACGCTGGACCGGCCGGAGAAGCTCAACCCGCTGACCTTCGAAAGCTACGCCGATCTGCGCGATCTGCTGGCCGAGCTGCCGCACCACCAGGACGTGCGGGTGCTGGTGATCCGCGGTGAGGGCAAGGGGTTCTGCGGCGGCGGCGACGTCGACGAGATCATCGGCGAGCTGATCAAGATGGAGCCGCGGGACCTGATGCGGTTCACCAAGATGACCGGCGCGGTGATCCGGGCGATGCGCGACTGCCCGATCCCGATCATCACCGCGGTGCACGGCATCGCGGCCGGCGCCGGCGCGGTGGTGGCCCTCGCCTCGGACTTCCGGGTGGTCGGGCACTCCGGCCGGTTCGCCTTCCTGTTCACCAAGGTGGGGTTGTCCGGCGGGGACATGGGCGCGGCCTACCTGCTGCCGCGCGTGGCCGGGCTCGGCCGGGCGACCGAACTGCTGATGCTGGGCGACACGATCGACGCCGAGACCGCGGACCGCTACGGCCTGGTGTCGCGGCTGGTCGCCGACGACGAGCTGGACACCGCGGTCGCCGAGCTCGCCCGCAGGCTCGCCGACGGGCCGACGCTGGCGCTGGCCCAGACGAAATCGCTGCTGACCGCCGAGCTGGACATGTCCATTTCGGCGTCGATGGAGCTGGACGCGATGACACAGGCCCTGCTCATGACCACCCGCGACCACGCCGAGTTCCACGCGGCGTTCACCGAGCGCCGGGCGCCGCGGTGGGAGGGCCGGTGAGCGACGGGCGGGTCGCGCTGGTCACCGGTGCCGGCCGGGGCATCGGCCGCGCCATCGCCCGGCGGCTGAGCGCCGAGGGCTGCCGGGTCGCGCTGGTCGCGCGCAGCCGGGACCAGCTGGCGGAGACCGCGAGCGGCTGCGCCGCGCCGGTGAAGATGATCCCCGCGGACGTCACCGATCCGGACGCGGCCGACCGCGTCCACACCGAGATCGAACGGGACTGGGGTCCGGTGGAGGTGCTCGTGGCCAACGCCGGCGCGGGCCACTCGGCCCGCCTGGAGCGCACCACGGATGCCGACTGGCAGCGCATGCTGGACCTCAACCTGACCGCACCGTTCCGGTTCGTGCGGCGCGCGGTGCCCCCGATGCGGGCGGCCGGGTGGGGGCGGATCGTCGTGGTGGCGTCCACCGCCGCGCGGATCGGCGAGCCGTACATCGCGGCCTACACCGCGAGCAAGCACGGGGTGCTGGGCCTGGTGCGTGCCGCGGCGGCGGAACTGGCCCGCACCGGCGTGACGGTGAACGCGGTGTGCCCCGGGTACGTGGACACGCCGATGACCGAGCAGACGATCGGCACCATCGTGGCCACGACCGGGCGCAGCCCGGGTGAGGCCAGGGAGACGCTGGCACGCAAGCAGCCGATCGGCCGGTTGATCAGCCCCGCGGAGGTGGCCGACGCGGTGTGGTTCTGCGTCGGGGCGGGTGCGGTGACCGGGCAGGCGATCCAGGTGGACGGAGGGACGGTGCAGTGAGCGTGCAACGGGTCGACCCGCCGGAACTGGCGCAGCCGCGGGGGTTCTCGCACGCGGTGGTCGCCAGCGGGACGACGATCTTCCTGGCCGGGCAGACCGCGCTCGACGCCGGTGGGCGCATCGTCGGCGGCACCGTCGTCGACCAGTTCGAGCGGGCGCTGTCGAACCTGTTCACCGCCCTGCGTGCCGCCGGTGGTGAACCGGACCGGCTGGTGAGCCTCACCGTGTACGCCACGGACCTCGCGGACTACCGCGCGCACGCCCGGGAGATCGGAGCGGTGTGGCGGCGCCTGGCCGGCCGCGACTACCCGGCGATGGCGGCCGTCGGGGTGTCCCGGCTGTGGGATGCCGACGCGCTGGTGGAGGTGCAGGGCTTCGCCGTGGTCTGACCCGGGTCAGGCGCTGACCGCCGCCGCGCGCAGCGACTCGACGTAGTCGTGGGCCGGACCGGCCAGCCTGCGGCGCAGGTCGAAGAACACCTCCGCCGCGCGCAGGCCGATCCAGTGCGGCGGCAGCACTTCCAGGGGCAGCCCCGGCTCCAGGTAGGGCAGGCGGCGCCAGTCGGTGAGCGCGGTGACATAGTCGGCGAAGGCGCGGGCGCCGTCGATGCGGCGCCGCCGCCGGTAGCCGCTCAGCACCGGAGCGTGGCGGGTGAGGAACGCGTCGTAGAGCTCGTGCAGCCGGTCCAGGTCCCACCAGGTGCGCACGCGCTCCGCGGTCGCGGCGAACCCGGCGTGATCGGACCGGAACAGGTCGACGTAGCTCTCGAGTCTGTGCCGCGCCAGGGTTTCCCGCGTCTCGTCGAGCAGGTGCGCCGGGGCGATCCACACGCCGGCGGAGACGGTGCCGAACCCGAGCCAGGACAGCCGGGAGCGCAACTGGTGGCGTTTGTCGCGTTCGGACTCGGGCACGCTGAACACCACGATCAGCCAGCCCTCGCCGGTGGTGGCGCGGCGGCGCCGGAAGATGCGGCGGTCGCCCTCGTCGAGGATTTCCCGTGCCGTGCCGGAGAGTGCGTACCCGGCGACCCCGCCGGCCTTGGCCGCGGTGAGCAGGCCCCGGCGCTTGAGCCGGAAGATCGACGAGCGCACCGAGGGCTCGTCCACGCCGCACCGGGCGAGCATCTGGATCAGGGCGGCGACGCTCATCCAGCCACCCGTCTCCCGGGCGTAGAGGCCGTAGACGGTGACGATCAGCGCGCGTGGTTTCGGTGCGCGCCCGGAGTCCTCGGGATCGGTGGGCACGCGGGCCAGCTTATCGGGCCCGGCTTCTTCTGACGATTGCTTGACTGTCGTCACGAAGAGAGAATACTTGCCCTATGACCACCGTCGGTCCGGGCCTCAGCCCCTCCGCGCACGTCGACACGTTCTGCCGGGACCACCTCCCGCCGGTGGAGTCCTGGCCGGAATTCCTCACCGAGCTCCCCGGGCTGCACTACCCGCAGCGGCTCAACTGCGGCGTGGAACTGCTCGACGCGGTGATCGCCGAACGCGGGCCGGACCGGCGGTGCCTGCTCACCCCGGACGGCCGGGCCTGGACCTACGGGGATCTGCGCGACCAGGTCGACCGCACCGCGCGGGTGCTCACCGAACAGCTCGGCGTGGTGCCCGGCCAGCGGGTGCTGCTGCGCGGCCCCAACACGCCGGCACTGGCCGCGTGCTGGCTCGCCGTGATGAAGGCCGGCGCGGTCGCCGTGCCCACCATGCCGCTGCTGCGGTCGGCGGAACTCAGCACGATCGCCGAGATCAGCAAGGTCGGTCTCGCCCTGTGCGACGCGCGGTTCGCCGGCGAGCTGCGCGCGGCCGACCTGCGCGGCGCGGCGGTGGTCACCTACGGCTCCCCGGCGCCGGACGACCTGGACGCGCGAACCCGCGGCGTGCCGGCCGCGTTCACCGCCGTCGACACCGCCGCCGACGACGTCGCCCTGCTGGCCTTCACCTCGGGCACCACCGGGCGGCCGAAGGCGACCATGCACTTCCACCGCGACATCCTCGCGATCGCCGACACCTTCTCCCGCCACGTCCTCAAGCCCCGCGCGGACGACCTGTTCACCGGGACACCGCCGCTGGCCTTCACCTTCGGCCTCGGCGGGCTGCTCGTCTTCCCGCTGCGTGCCGGGGCGGCCACCCTCCTGATCGAGAAGGCGTCCCCGGACCAGCTCGCGGACGCGATCGAGACGCACGGTGTCACGGTCTGCTTCACCGCCCCGACCGCGTACCGGTCGATGCTGCGCTCGGGCCGGGGCGCCGCGCTGGGCCGGCTGCGGCGCGCGGTGTCGGCGGGGGAGCACCTGCCGGCGACCACCTGGCGCGCCGTGCACGACGCGACCGGCCTGGCGCTCATCGACGGCATCGGTTCCACCGAAATGCTGCACATCTTCGTCTCCGCCGCCGACGACGACATCCGGCCGGGCGCGACCGGGCGGGCCGTGCCCGGCTACCGGGCCGCCATCCTCGACGACCACGGCGATCCGCTGCCCCCGGGCATGCCAGGGCGGCTGGCGGTCAAGGGCCCGACCGGCTGCCGCTACCTCGCCGACGACCGGCAGGCGGTGTACGTGCAGAACGGCTGGAACATCACCGGGGACACCTTCGTCGCCGACTCCGACGGCTACTTCCACTACCTCGCCCGCAACGACGACATGATCGTCTCGGCCGGCTACAACATCGCCGGTCCGGAGGTCGAGGAGGCACTGCTCGCGCACGACGCCGTGCAGGAGTGCGGCGTGGTCGGTGTGCCCGACACCGAGCGCGGGCAGATCGTCAAGGCGTTCGTGGTCCTGCGGCCGGACGTCGCGGAGGACGCGGACCTGGTGGCCGAGCTGCAGCGGTTCGTCAAGCAGCGGATCGCGCCCTACAAGTACCCGCGCGCGATCGAGTTCGTGGACGGCCTGCCGCGCAGCGCCACCGGGAAGCTCCAGCGGTTCAAGCTGCGGCAGCGCGCGCACACCGAGGCCGGGTGAGGGGGCGGGATGCGGATCGCGGTCATCGGCGGCGGCCCGGGCGGCCTGTACTTCGCCGCGCTGGCGAAACAGCTGAGCCCGGGAGACGAGATCGACGTGTGGGAACGCAACGCCGCCGACGACACCTTCGGGTTCGGCGTGGTGTTCTCCGACGAGACGCTCGGCGGCATCGAACACGCCGACGAGACGATCTACCGGAAGATGGAGCGCGAGTTCGCCCGCTGGGACGACATCGACGTGCACTACCGCGACCAGGTCCTCACCAGCGGCGGGCACGGATTCGCCGCGATGAGCCGGAAACGGCTGCTGCAGATCCTCCAGCAGCGGTGCACCGAACTCGGTGTGCGGCTGCACTTCCGCACGCTCGCCCCCGACCCCGGCCGGCTCGCCGCCGCCTACGACCTCGTCGTCGCGGCCGACGGGCTGAACTCCGCGGTGCGCACCCGCTACGCGGAGGTCTTCCGCCCGGCACTGGAAACCCGGCGCTGCGCCTACATGTGGCTGGGCACCGACAAGGTGTTCGACGCCTTCAAGTTCTACGTACTCGACACGCCCTACGGCGTCATGCAGATCCACGGCTACCCCTTCGACGCCTCCGGCAGCACCTTCATCGTCGAGATGGCCGACGAGGTGTGGCAGCGGGCGGGGTTCGAGAGCTTCGCCGACCGGGGGTTCGCCCCCGGCGAGTCCGACGAGAAGTCGATCGCACTGGTGCGGGAGCTCGTCGCCGATGTGCTCGGCGACGCGCAGCTGCTGGCGAACAACTCCCGGTGGATCCACTTCACCACGGTGCGCAACCAGCGGTGGCGCCACGGCAACATCATCCTGCTCGGCGACGCCGCGCACACCGCGCACTTCTCGATCGGGTCCGGCACCAAACTGGCCATGGAGGACGCCCTCGCGCTCGCGGCGGCCCTGCACGAGCAACCGGACGTGCCGGGCGCGCTCGCCGCGTACGAAGCCGAGCGGCGGCCGGTGGTGGAGTCGACCCAGCGCGCCGCGCAGGCCAGCCTGGAGTGGTTCGAGAACCTGGGGCAGTACGTGCACCAGGACCCGGTGCAGTTCGGGTTCAACATCATGACGCGCAGCCGCCGCGTCACCTACGACAACCTGCGGGTGCGCGACCCCGAGTTCGTCGAACGGGTCGACGAGTGGTTCGCCCGGCACGAGCAGCGGCGCGGACACGGCGACGGCAGCGTGCGGCCGCCGATGTTCCAGCCGCTGCGGTTGCGCGGGCTGGAACTGAAGAACCGCGTCGTGGTGTCGCCGATGGACATGTACCGGGCGGTGGACGGCATGCCCGCCGACTTCCACCTGGTCCACCTCGGCGGCAAGGCCCTCGGCGGCGCCGGGCTGGTCATGACCGAGATGGTGTGCGTGTCCGGCACCGGCCGCATCACGCCCGGCTGCACCGGGATCTACACCGCCGGGCAGGCGCGCGAGTGGCGGCGGATCACCGACTTCGTGCACACCGAGAGCACCGCGAAGATCGGCATCCAGATCGGGCACTCGGGCCGCAAGGGCTCGACCCGGCTGATGTGGGAGGGGATCGACCAGCCGCTGCCGTCGGGCAACTGGCCGGTCGTCGCTCCTTCGCCGCTGCCGTACCGGCCCGGGGTGAACCAGGTGCCGCGCGAGCTGACCGTGGCGGACCTGCGCGAGATCCGGGGGCAGTTCACCGCGGCCGCGGCACGCGCCGCGGACGCCGGGTTCGACCTGCTCGAACTGCACTGCGCGCACGGGTACCTGCTGTCGTCGTTCATCTCGCCGCTGACCAACCACCGCACCGATCACTACGGCGGTGACCTGGCGGCGCGGCTGCGGTACCCGCTGGAGGTGTTCCGCGCGGTGCGGGACGTGTGGCCGGCGGAGCGGCCGATGAGCGTGCGGATCTCGGCCACGGACTGGTGCGAGAACGGCATCACCGCCGACGACGCCGTGGAGATCGCCGCCGCCTTCGCCGACGCCGGAGTCGATGTGGTGGACGTGTCCACGGGTCAGGTGCACCCGGACGAGAAGCCCGCGTTCGGCCGGTCGTACCAGACGCCGTTCGCCGACCGGATCCGCAACCGGACGGGCATCGCCACGATGGCGGTCGGCGCGATCTCCTCCTACGACGACGTGAACTCGATCCTGCTGGCGGGCCGCGCGGACCTGTGCCTGCTGGGCCGTGCCCACCTCTACGACCCGAACTGGACCCTGCACGCGGCCGCGGAACAGGAGTACGCGGGCCCCGGCGCCGACTGGCCGGTGCCGTGGCGCGCGGGATCGCGGCGCCCGCAGGCCGGCCGCACCGAAGGTCCGAAGCCGCGCCTGGAGCTGATCCGGCACGGTATGCCGGGCACCGCGCACCGCCGGTGGCGGCCCGGGCGGGAGTGACGGCGGGACCGCTCCGGTTGCCGCGCACGGCTTCTCGTCCGGAGTGGCCACGGCCGCGGCGGCGAACCGGTTGGTGCTACTGACAGTGTCACCGCGGTTCACCCGCTCTGTTGCTGGAAGATCAACTACTGTCGGGGCATTCGTCCGGTTCGACGCACAGGAGTTGATGAATGCCCGCGGCTGCCCTCGTCGCGATGTACGTCGGGGAGGACCCGGGCCACCGTCGGGCCTTGCGGTCCCTCGCACCGGCACAGCCGGCGCCGCGGTGGGAGATCGCGGACCCGAGCCCGGCCGGGATCCGAGCGGTGCGACGGTCCGATCCGGACATCGTGGTCGTCGACGGTTCGGCCGACGCCCCGATGCGACTGTGCCGTCAGGTCCGCGCGGCGGCCCCGTCGGCCGTCGTGTTCGTGCTGGCTTCCGACGCGGCGCCGGTGAACGATCTCGCCGCCGCCGACCTGGACGGGATCGCCGACGGGGTGATCAGCAGTTCCCTGTTCACCCGGGAGTTGCCGGGAAACCTCTTCGGCGCCCTGTCCGAGGCGGCCGCGGTGACCCGCCCACCGGCCGGGCCGCCGGGCGACCCGCGAGCCGGCCTGACTGGGCAGGAGATCGCGGTCCTCGAGCGCGCCGCACGGGGGATGACGGCGGACGACAGCGCCCCGGAACTCGGTCTCACCCCCAGCGCCGTGCGGTCCGCGTTGCGCTCGGCGAAGACGAAGCTGCGGGCGTCGTCCCGGGCCCAGGCGGTGGCTCTCGCGATCAGGGCAGGACTTTTCGCGCCCTGATCCGGGTCCTCGCGTCAGGTTCGGCCGTGCCGGCCGGTCTGTACGGTGTGGCCAGGTGGACGCTGATGGGATTGGCGTGGGTGGTGGCGGTCGTGTTCGCCGTGCCCGCCGTCGCAGCCCCGCGCGCCGACCCCGACCCGTATCTGGCGCTGCACCGGGAAGCGGAGGACGCTTACCAGGACCTCGGGCGAGCCCGGGGCGAACTCGGTGCGCTCCAGGTGGAGACCGGCGCCAGGGAGGCCGAACTCGCCGCCGCCGAGCGGGCGGAATCGGCCGCCCGGAGCGGCACCGAGTCGGCCCAGGAGACCTTGCGTGCCGCGCGATCGGCCGCACTCCAGGCACGCCAGCGCGTCACCGACTTCTACTCCGGCGTCACCGCGGAGTTCCGGCGTGGCCGGGAGTTCGCGGTGCTCGACAGTGGCCGGCCGCGGGAGTACCACGCGGCGTTGCCCCTGCTCGACTTCCTCGCCGATGACCAGCTCGGCGAGGTGCGCTCGGCCGATGACGCTGTCCGCCGAGCCGAGTCCGCCGTCACCGGGTCCGCGGACACCGTGGCGCGGGCCGGGAGCACGCGCGCCGAGGCGGCCGCCGCGCTCGAGTCCGCCCGGGCGCGGCGGGATGCCGCGGCTCGCGTGCTCCAGGACGCCCAGAGCCGGATGGCGAGCGTGGCGGCCAGGCTGGTCACCCCAGCGCCCCGGCCACCCGATTCGGGACTCCCCGGCGGTGACGCCGGGAACGTCGTGCGGTTCGCGCTGGCACAACTCGGAAAACCTTACGTGTGGGGAGCCGAAGGGCCTGCTGCCTACGACTGCTCGGGCCTCGTGCTGGCCGCCTACCGGGCGATCGGCGCGAGTGTGCCGAGGACGAGCGCGCAGCAGGCCACCGTCGGCGTGCCCGTGCCACGCGACCAGGTGCGCCCCGGTGACCTGATCTTCTACTACCAGCCCGTCAGCCACGTCGCCCTGGCGATCGACAACTCGCGTGCGGTGCACGCGTCCCGTCCGGGTGAGCCGGTCGGGATCGCGGGGATCGAGGCGATCGGCCCGGTCACCGGGATCCGGCGGCTACTGCGCTGAAAAAGCTCGAGAAGAAGGAGAAATCGTGTCCACGACCACCGCCCGCCGGTTGTCCGTCCCCGCCGTCCACGCCAGACCCGCGATCCGGGTCGCGGTGGCCGACTCGCTCCCGCTCCTGCGCGAGGGGCTGTTCGCGCTGGTCCAGCGCAGCCCGGTGATGCGCTGGGCCGGTCACGCCACCACGGGGCCGGAGCTGGTCCACCTGGTCGGGCACACCCAGCCCGACGTCGTCCTGCTCGGCGCCGGTGCGAACCGTGAGCCGCAGCTCGCCGCCGTGCTGGCCGCCGCGCGGAGCACACCCGCGGTGGTCGTCCTGGTGGAGCCCGGCCAGGTGAACCGCGCCTACCTGGGTGAGGCGCTGCGCGCCGGTGCGCGCGGGGTGGTAGCGCGCGACGCGGACCCGTTGCGCATCGCCGAGGCGATCACCACCGCCAGCCGGCAGATCCACATCGACGGGCAGCTGAGAAGCGTGCTCCTGCCCGGGGAAGCGCCGGGTGCGCTGCCCGGGCCGCTCCCGGTTCCGCGGCGGCCCGCGCTGACCGGGCGCGAGTACGAGGTGCTGCATCTCCTCGCGGAAGGCCTGAGCACCACGCAGATCGCCGCCGGGCTGCTGCTGTCCGTGGAGACGATCCGCACCCACGTGCGGGGTGTGCTGCGCAAACTCGGCGCGCGGGACCGCACCCACGCGGTCGCCCTGGCGTTCCGGAGCGGCTTGCTGGTGGTGCCCGAGCAGCCCACCGGGGAGGGGCGGACGGCGCTGTCGCCGGTGTGATGAACCGGGGGTCAGGCGTGCAGGATCCCGAGGTTGAAGTTGGTGTGGCCGAGGGACCTGCTCAGCCGCTGCCGCAACGGGAACAGCATCTCCATCGACCGTGCGCCGGTGATGTCACCGAGGTCGACGATCGCGTGCGGGGGCCAGCCGAACTCGCGCAGCAGGCCGGTCACCATCGTTTTGGCCTGTCTGCTGTCGCCGGCGAGGAACGCAACGTGGTCGCCGGGCACCCGCTTCGGGTTGACCATCACCGAGGGGCTCACCGTGTTGAGGGCCTTGACCACTCTGGTCTGGGTGAACGCCGCCTGGATGTCCTCGCCCAGGCTCCGGTCGCCGGTTCTGAGCCGGGGCGGGTCCGCGGCCGGGTCGCCGACCGGGTTGGCGACGTCGACCAGTACCTTGCCGGCGAGTGCCGCCGCGCCGGCCGCGTGCAGCGCGTCCAAAGTGGCCGTTCCCGGGGTGGCGTTGAGCACGATCGACGCGGACCGCGCCGCCTCCGCGTAGGTCCCGGCGCGGGCCAGCTCACCCGCCGACCGGAGCCACCGGGTGATGTGCGGCCGCCCGGGGTCGCGGGTACCGATCACGACGCGGTGCCGGAGGTCGACCAGGCGCGCGGCCAGCGTGCGTCCGACGATCCCGCTGCCCAGTACCGAAATCCGCACGCGATGGTCCTTTCCAGACTGTCGGCATCGGATGCGCGACAGACGATCGCGCCCCGTTCCCCGGTATACCTCGGCGGGACGTTCCGGGCAATACGGATGCCGGACGGAGCGGGTGAGGAAGATCGGGTGCATCACCGGTCACGGGAACCGTGCTGCTCGTACTGCTCGTACTGCCGCCGCAGGGCCGTGCGCGCCCGCCACACCAGCGAGCACGCCGCGGCGGGCGCGATGCCGAGTTCGGCGGCCACGTCCTGCGGGCGGTGACCGAGGACCTCGACCATCCACAGGACCCGGCGCCAGCGGGCCGGCAGGGCGGCGAACGCCGCCGGCATGGCCAGGACCAGCCCGTCGGCGGTCACGTCCGGTGCGGCGGCCCGGTGCCGGTGGACCAGGATCGCGTACGCCTCCCGGTCGCCGCCGCGAGCCGTGCCCAGTCGTTCGTCGTCCGGCATGCCGGCCAGCTCGCGTGTCGCGGTGTCACCCATCGGTCCTCCCTCTGCGCACTTCCTGTGATGCAACTACAGAAGGGGCACACCGATAGGGTGAACTGACGCTACTCAGACGCGACCGTTCCCGCCCTGTTCAGCCGAACGGGCGGTTAACGGGTGTTACGGATAACGACGGTCCGGGTCAGCTCGATACCGCGAACCCCACCCGGCGCCCATCGTCACGAATCGGCAACACTGCTCCATTTTCGCGGCCGGCCGCCGCTCAGAGCGGCGGCTCGTCGACCAGGGACGGGAACAGGTCCAGCAGCCACTCGGCGCGCCGCACGGGATCGGCGCCCGGTGGCCGCCGCCTGATCGACAGGACGAGGTCCGACGACCCGGGCAGGTCGCGCACGAGTTCGCCCAGCTGCTCGGCCCGCGCGCGCTCGGTCACCAGGACCGCCATGTCGCAGGGGCCGACCGCTCCCGCCGATTCGCGGGCGCGCAGGTGCGGGCGGATGCGGTCGGCGATCATCGTGCGCACCGACGCCGACGACCACGGCGCCGTTCCCGGTTCCCATCGCGCCACCCAGACGTGGACGTCGGCGTCGTCGTAGCCGGGCGAGGTGAGATCGTGCAGGAACGCGGCCCTCGTCCGCACCGTGGTGACCGGGTCCGTGCCGTGCGCGAGCACCGCGTCGCGAGCGACGATGCGCCGCGCGGCGCGGCCGGCCATCGCGGTCAGCTCGGCCGGTGACGGCCCCAGACCGATCGCGGGCAGGCACGACGCGAGGGCGGCGAGGTCGCGTTCGAAGTCGTCGGCGGTGGCGGCCGAGCCGAGACGCTGATCAGCCAGCTCGAGGAGGGCGGGGAACAGGTCGGTGCCGGTCAGGCACGCCTCGGCGACGGTGTGCACGGCGTCGAGCGGCCAGGTGAGGTCCGCCGGCCACCCCCGTTGCGCCGACCGCGCCCGCCAGCGGTTCAGCAGGTTCGTCACCGCCGCGGACACCGTGCTTCCCGGCGGTCCCGCGACGTCTTCACGTTCCTCATCGCCGTAGTGCGCCGGCGGGCATTCCACCACCGAACCCCCCTCGAACAGCGCACGGCTACCAGGCTTGGACTGGCCACAGTATGGCGCAGCCGGCCACCGTCCACATCGCATTGGATGTGATGCTACTCACGGCCCCGGTTCGGTGTCGAGGTCAGGCGGGGACCGTGGTCTGACCCGGGGTGCGGTGGGGGACGATCGCCGTCGCGGCCGGTCCCGCATCCGCCGGAAGCAGGCCGAGGGCGCGCGCCCGGGCGAGCGCTTCGTCCCGGCTGCCGGCCTTGAGCTTGCGGTACAACCCGCGAACGTGCGTCTTCACGGTGTTGTAGGAGATGAAGAGCTGGTGCGCGATCCGCTGGCTGGGCAGCCCGGCGGCGAGGTAGTCCAGGATGTGCCGCTCCCGGTCGGTGAGCACGACCAGGTCCAGCCGCTCCGGGAAGAGGTCCGGCACGTTCCGGAGCGCGGGCTCCCGCAGCAGGGCCAGGGCGTCGAAGCCGGCGTGCGAGACCACGTCGGCGAGTTCCGCGCGGGGGACGGTCCGGAACGGACGCAGCAGTCCGGTGCGGCGCGCGGACGAGGCGGCGCGGCGCACCGTCCCGGCGGAACCGGTGCGATCACCCGACCGCAGCTGCGCGATGGCCCGGATGAGCATCAACTCCAGTTCGAGCGACCGCGGTGCGGCACGCAACCACGCGAGATCCTCGCAGTGCCGCATCGCTTCCGCGGGGTTTCCGCCGAGCAGCAGCAACCGCGCGCGGATCACCCGGAGCAGCGGGTGCCGCGGATCGAACTCGTCGAGCACCGCCGAGGCGTGGTTGCCGTGCCCCAGCGCGATGAGCAGATTGGCCTCGGCCGCGGCCAGGAGCGGGCCGGCGACGGCGCCCGGCCCGCGGTCGCCGCCGTGCGCGGCGCGGACCTGGTCCAGGTGTTTCAGCCCGCCGAGCGCGTCGCCGGCGGCCCAGAGGTATCCACTGTGGACGAACGCGGTGACCGGCCACAGCGGGTCCGGGCCCGGCAGCCGGTGCAGCCGGCTGACGCACTCCGCGGCGGTCTTCAGGTCGAGCCGGTCGAGCGCCAGGATCGCCCGGGCGAGCGTGCCCGATCGGGTGCCGGCTGCTTCGGCCGGCACACCGGTGACGTCGCCGCCGGTCGCCAGCGAGACGAGGGCGAGCTGTCCCTGCGCCTCCGAGGCCTCCGACGCCTCCGAGGCCTCCGCCGGCCCGGCGAGGTCGGCGGCCGTCGAGAGCGCGTGGCGCGCCCCCCGGAGGTCACCGGTGAGCAGCCGGGTGGTCCCCACCTCCTGGAAGAGCCGGGACAACCGGGGCGATCCCGCACCGGCGAAGGTGAGCAGCCGGTCGCCGTGGGCTGTCGCGCGGAGGAGCAGGCCGCGGCGGCGGAGTACCAGGAGCGTGGCCAGACCGGTGTCGAGAACCTCCGGGAGCGCTGACGGCTCCGGCGCCGACGGCGGGAGCGGCGGAAGTGCGGCGAACACCCGGTTGTCCGGTGCGCGCAGCAGCAGATCGCGGGCCGCCATGGCCCGCGCGCTCGTTTCCAGAGCTGGGACGGGGAGGGCGGCGAACGCGGACCGCAGCACGTCGGTGTGGTTCTCCAGCAGGTCGAGCCAGTTCTCGTCGACGATCCGCACGGCCAGTTCCGGGTCCTGCGCCTGCACGGCCTCCGACAGCGCCGCGGCCGGCCGCCGGTGGTCCCGGTACCACTGCGCGGCTCGCCCGCGCAGCTCGCGAACCCGCGCCGGGTGGCGGGTGCGGAACACCCCGGACAGCGCGGCGCGGGCGGCCTCGGCCCACCGGGCGGTGTCAGCGGCGGGGCCGGGCCCGGCCAGCAACCCGAGGGCACCCAGCCGTGTCAGCTGCTCGCCTCGCTCGCCGCCGGTCAGCGACGCCAGCAGCCCGGTCGGCGCGGGGCCGAGGAGGGCGGCGGCGAAGGCGAGATCGCGAACCCGTTCATCGTCCAGTTCGGACAACAGCCGGTCACGCAGGTACTCGGTGACGATGGAGGGTGCCGACGGTGCCGGCCGGCCGGCCCGGGCCAGCTCGCGCAACACGATCGCCGCGGCGCGGACGGGTTCGGGCCAGCCACCGCACTCGTGGTGGACGGCCTCGGCCCACTGCGGCGCCCCGGTGAGCCCGCACGCCTGCAGCACCGCCTGGGTTTCGTCCACGGTGAACGCGAGGTCGTGCGCGGTCAGTTCGACGGCGTCCAGGTCGAGGCGGCGGTGCCGGGCGAAGTGGCGCTCGCCGCGCACGCACACCACGAGGCGCAGGCCCGGACAGTCACGCAGCAGGTACAGCAGATCGCGCTCGACGCCACCGTCGGCGATCTCGTCGAAGTCGTCGACGACGAGCACCAGGTCACCGCATGCCCGGACCGCGCGGGCCAGCCCGTGCAGCGGGGACCGGGCCGGATCGTCCGGGCCGGTGACCCCGGTGTCCAGCAAGGCATCCCGCACTCGGTCCCAGAACTCCGCCGCGCTACCGGTGGCGCGCACCCGCACGGCCGGCTTGTTCCCGCTGCCCCGCAACCATTGCGCCACGAGCGCGGTCTTGCCGAATCCCAGCGGTGCCCGCAGCACCGTCAGTGCCGACGGCTGGTCGAGCTCGCGCATCAGCCGCGGCCGCACGATGAGTTCGCGTCCCACGCGCACCCGGTCTTCGTTCACAGTCGACTCCCTGCCACTGCCGTTCCACCCGAGAAGACCGCGGGTGACCGCCGGACATGTCGCGGGTGAGGTGAGGGTGAGGTCACAGCGGGGCGGCCGGGGCGGGCGGCGCCGGGCCGGGCGGGCGGGGGTGATCACGGGGTGGAATGCGGCGGTTCCGCTCGCGTCCGCTCCGCCGTCCGGCCTACGACTGATCAGTCCCATCCGCACGTGGCTGTCCGCGTGGTCGGGGGGTGGGTCGAGGTGTCCTTGTCAATCGACAGGCCTGGAGATCGCCGTGTCCGCAGATCACACTGCTCAACCGGACGCTGCCGCCGAAAGACCGCCACGCCGGCGCGGGCGGCAAGCCCGGCAACGTGTTCCACTGAGTCAACGATGGCGCCGCCTGGGGCGGGGACCCCGCCGCGGTCTCGCGGCCGGCGCGTCACTGGCCGTCCTGGCCTCGGTCGTGGTGGCGGGAGGAGTGACGGGTGCGGGCACGACGGCCAGTGCGGCCTCCAGCACCACAGTCACCTGCTCGACCGATCCGAACATCTTCAACACCGGCTACGACCGGGCGAGCGGTGGCGCGCTGCCGGGCGGTACCGACCCCAGCTGGGAGGTCGCCGGGCCGTTCGGGCCGACCAACCCGCTGCCCGCCGCCGCCCCACCGCCGGCCGGGGCCACGTGGGGACCGGCCAACGTCAGCCGGATCACCCCGTTCTGGGACCCGAGCCCGTACAACAACGCGGAGTGGATCTCGCAGCAGACCACGGCGAATCCGGACCAGGGCGTGCCCCGGGGCGACTGGTACTACCGGTACCAGTTCACCCTGGACTCCGCGGTGGACCCCGCCGCGTTCACCCTGGCCATGAACTTCCTGGCCGACAACACGGTGACCGAGGTCTACGTCAACGGCGTGCCGCAGAGCTCCAAGACGACCGGGCTGCCGAGCGCACCGGCCGGCCAGGACCCCTACTTCTTCGCCGGGTTCAAGACCCCCTCCGCCGCGCAGACCACGCTGAACCACGACTGGCGTTCCGGTCTCAACACGATGGTCGTGCAGGTGAAGAGCGGGCAGGGTGCGGAGGGCTTCCTCGCCCAGATGCGCCCGAGCGTGCTCTGCCCGACGCTGGAGGTCACCAAGACGGTGGCCGGCCGCGCGTCGGCCGACGACCAGTTCACGCTGAGCGTGGCCGACAGCACCGGCACGGTGATCAACTCGGCCACCACGTCGGGCACCGGCACGACCGCGAGCAGCGGAGCGACCCCGGTGCGCACGGGCGCCACCTACACCATCACCGATGCGATGGCGGCGGGCGCGGCGAGCCGGCTGAGTTACTACCGGCCCACGATCACCTGCACCAACACCACGACCGGGCAGGCGGTGGCGGCCACGGGCTCGGCACCGTCGTGGAAGTTCACCGTGCCGACGGCGGGAGCGTTCCGCTGCGCGGTGACCAACACCGCGACGCAGGCCTGGAACTGTGACGCCTTCGGGTACCTGTTCCAGACGCCGTCGGCCACCAGCCCGAACGACATCTTCCAGGTGGACCTGGCGACGGGTGCGGCGAAGAAGATCCTGGAGACCCCGACGCCGGTGAACGCGGTCGGGTTCAACACCCTGGACAACTACTTCTACGGCTTCGACAACGCCGGTCACCTGGTCCGGGTCAACGCCGACGGCAGCCTGACCGATCTCGGTGTTCCCGCCGGGATCCCGGCCGCCCAGGCGTTCAACGTCGGTGACTTCGACAGCAACGGTCACCTGTGGGTGACCGCGTCGGTCTCGCCCATCACCTGGTACGAGGTCGACCTCGCGCCGGGATCGGCCACTTACGCGCGGGTCGTCGCGTCCGGCTCGGTCACCGTGCCGGCCGGCCTCCAGCCTGGAGCGGACTGGTCGTGGATCGGTGGCGCTCTCTACAACGTGGGCTACGACGCGAACGGTGTCCCGCACCTGCTGAAGTTCGATCCGGCCGCCGGCACGTTGATCGACACCGGCCGCATCATCGGGATGCCGGACCACCAGTACGTGGGAGCCACCTACGCCGACGCGGCGGGCTACCTGTACAGCTCGGACAACACCACCGGCGACATCTACCGCACCGACCCGCGCACCCGCCAGTCGATCCTGGTCTCGCACGGTCCCGCCTCCGGTGGCAACGACGGCGCCCGCTGCGCCAGCGCGCCGATCCCCACCATCACGGTGGAGAAGCAGGTGGCCGGCCGGGTCCAGGCCGCCGACCAGTTCACCGTCGGCCTCCAGGCCGGCGGTACCCAGCTGACCGCGGCGACCACCACGGGGACGAACACCTCGGCGAGCACGGCGAACTGGCCGGTGACGCAGGGCGCCACCTACACGATCACCGACGCGATGGCACCCGGCTCCCCGGACGCGATCAGCGCCTACGCCGCGACCATCACCTGCGTGGACTCCACCACCGGTGACCCGGTCCCGGCAGGCGGGGACGGTCCGTGGACCCTGACGGTGTCCACCACGCACAACTACAGGTGCACGGTCACCAACACGCCCGGAACCCCGTCGTACGAGGTGACCAAGACCGCCGGGACCGCCGGTCCGGTCCACCCGGGTGACAAGGTCACCTACACCGTGACCGTCCGCAACACCAGCAGTGTCCCCTACACCGCGGAGAACCCCGCGTCGTTCACCGACGACCTGTCGGCGGTGCTGGACGACGCGACCTACAACAACGACGCGGACAACGGGGCGACCTACACCGCGCCGACCCTGTCGTGGTCGGGTCCGCTGGCCGTGGGCCAGTCCGTCCAGGTGCACTACTCGCTGACGGTCAACGACCCGCACACCGGTGACCAGCGGCTGGCCAACGCCGTGGTCACGCCACCGGGCACCGGCGGCAACTGCGCCGCCGGGTCCACCGACCCCGCGTGCACCACGACGACGCCGTCGAAGTCGTTCAGCGTCACCAAGTCCGCCTCGCAGCAGGACGCGAACCCGGGCGACACGATCACCTACACGGTCGTGGTGACGAACACCGGCCAGGCCGCCTACCCGGCCGAGGCGCCGGCGTCGTTCACCGACGACCTCTCGGCGGTGCTGGACGACGCGACCTACAACAACGACGCGACCGGCGGGGCGACCTACGCCGAACCGGTGCTGTCGTGGTCGGGTCCCCTCGCCGTCGGCGAATCCGTCACGGTCACGTACACGGTGACGGTCCACGACCCGGACACCGGTGACAAGCGGCTGGTGAACGCGGTCAGCAACCCGCCGGGCACCGGTGGTGGCTGCGCCCCCGGATCGACCGATCCCGCGTGCCACAACGTGGTTGCGGTCCGGTCGTTCTCCGTGGCCAAGAAGGCCGAGCCGGCCGAGGCCGGGCCGGGCGACACCGTGACCTACACGGTGGCGGTGACCAACACCGGTCAGGCCGCCTACACCGCGCAGAACCCGGCCGGCTTCACCGACGACCTGTCGGGGGTGCTGGACGACGCGACCTACAACAACGACGCGACCGGCGGTGCCACGTACGCCGAACCGGTGCTGTCGTGGTCGGGCCCGCTCGCCGTCGGGCAGACGGTCACGGTGACCTACTCGGTGACCGTGCACAATCCCGGCACCGGTGACCACGACCTGGTCAACGGCGTCAGCGCACCACCGGGCGTGCCCGGCTTCACCTGCGCGGACGGCTCGCTCGGCCCGTGCGCACCGGGCCACGTGCCGGTGTCCGACTACACGGTGACCAAGACGGCGTCGGCCGCCAAGGCCGGCACCGGCGAGAAGGTCACCTACACCGTCACGGTGACCAACACCGGCCGGACCGGCTACACGGCCGCCAACCCGGCCACGTTCACCGACGACCTGTCCGGCGTCCTGGACGACGCCACCTACAACGGTGACGCCACCAACGGCGCCACGGTCGACCGGAACACGCTGTCCTGGTCCGGCCCGCTCGCGGTCGGCCAGTCGGTGACGGTGACCTACTCGGTGACGGTGAACGCGCCGAGCACCGGTGACCACCACCTGCGCAACGCGGTGACCGGCGGCGGCAACTGCCCGCCGGGCGCGGACGCCGCGGCCTGCCGGACGGACACGCCGGTCGCGTCCTACACGGTCGCCAAGTCCGCGTCGGCCGGGAAGGCCCTGCCCGGCGACACCATCACCTACACGATGACGGTGACCAACACCGGTCAGGCCGACTACACGGCGGAGAACCCGGCCGCGTTCAGCGACAACCTGGCCGCCGTGCTGGACGACGCCACCTACAACAACGACGCCACCAACGGCGCGCAGTACGTGGCGCCGGTGCTGTCGTGGTCCGGTCCGCTCGCGGTCGGGCAGACGGTGACGGTGACCTACTCGGTGACCGTCGGCAACCCGGACAGCGGTGACCACCAGCTCACCAACGCCCCGGTGCTGCCGGACGTCCCCGGCGCCGGATGCGCCGACGGCACGCCCGGACCGTGTGACCCGGTCCAGACACCGGTGCAGTCCTACGACGTGGTCAAGACGGTCGACAAGACCAAGGCCGCGGCGGGGGACAAGCTCACCTACACGGTGACGGTGACCAACACCGGCAAGGTCGACTACCCGGCCGGGGCCCCGGCGAGCTTCACCGACGACCTGTCGGCGGTGCTGGACGACGCGACCTACAACAACGACGCGACCGGCGGGGCGACCTACGCCGAACCGGTGCTGTCGTGGTCCGGTCCGCTCGCGGCCGGGCAGGCGGTCACGGTGACCTACTCGGTCACGGTGCACAGCCCGGACACCGGTGACCAGAAGCTGGGCAACACCGTGGTGACCCCGGCGGGCGGCGGCAGCTGCCCCGCGGGGACCACCAACCCGCAATGCACGGCGAACGTGCCGGGCAACCAGCTGAAGGTGACCAAGACGACCTCGTCAGCCACTGCCGCTCCGGGGGAGAAGGTGACCTACACGGTCACGGTGACCAACACCGGCCAGGCCGACTTCACCGCGCAGGACCCGGCGAGCTTCACCGACGACCTGTCCGGGGTGCTCGACGACGCCACCTACAACGGTGACGCCACCGGCGGCGCCACGGTCGACGGGACCACGCTGTCCTGGTCCGGTCCGCTGCCCGCGGGGCAGTCGGTGACGGTGATCTACTCGGTGACCGTGCACGACCCGGACACCGGCGACCGGTTGCTGGACAACAAGGTGGTCACCCCGCCGGAACTGAACGGCAACTGCACCACGGGGTCCACCGACCCCGACTGCGCCACGCGGACCAGCGTGCGGTCGTTCGAGGTGGTCAAGCACGCCTCCACCGGCCACGCCGGACCGGGCGGCAAGGTCACCTACACCGTCACGGTGACCAACACCGGGCAGGTGGCCTACACCGCGGACAAGCCGGCGAGCTTCACCGACGACCTGTCCGGGGTGCTCGACGACGCCACCTACAACGGTGACGCCACCGGCGGCGCCACGGTCGACGGGACCACGCTGTCCTGGTCCGGTCCGCTCGCGGTGGGCGGCACGACGACGGTCACCTACTCGGTCACGGTGAACGATCCGGCCCGTGGCGACGGGAACCTCCACAACGTGGTGGTCACCCCGCCGGGTTCGGGCGGGTTCAACCCGGGCGGCAACTGCGCCGCCGGTGCGGACAACCCGGACTGCCGGACCGACACGGCGGTCGACACACCGGCCGGTCCCGGCAAGCCGGGCGCGCCGGGCGCCTCGGGTGGCGGCAAGCTCGCCACCACGGGTGACAACACCTGGCTGCAGCTGCTCGTGGCGGGGATCCTCCTCGCACTCGGCGGGGCGCTGCTCACGGTGATCAGGGTCCGCCGCCGCCACGGCTGACCCGCTCGACGCTCGGCCCGTCCCGCCCCGCGACTTCCGGGGCGGGACGGGCGGAGCCCGCCAACCAGAAGGAGCACCCGATGATCGGCGCAGCACTCGCCGGACTCGTCGCCGTGGTGATCGCCACCGGCGGACCGGTCGGCGCAGCCGCGGCAGGCGCACGCCCCGCCGGGCTGTCGGTGGGCCCCGGCAACGGGGTGACCGAACTGCGATCCGGCGCGGCGGTGACCTACGTCGGGCCGGGCGAGGGCGGTCCGGGGGCCCTGCGCCGGCTCCTGGCCGGCTCGCCGGCGGTGGCCGCAGCCGCGGCCGTGGTCCTGTCGTGGCGACCGCGCCGGGATGCCTGAGGTGGCCGGTATCGTCGTGGCGGCGCGGCCCGCCGTCCGCGTGGTTCGCCGGCTGGTGCAGGTCACCGGTGAGCTGTCCGTGGTGCTCGGCCTGGTGGTGCTGTTGTTCGTGGCCTACGAGGAGTTCGGGGTGGCGGCCCGGGTCGCCGGGCAGCAGCAGATCCTCGACCGGCAACTCGACCAGCTCTGGCAAAGCGCTGCGGCGCCACCGGAGGCGTCCACAGTGGTGTCCCCGGCGGCGACCGCGGACGCGGGCCCCGGGGGCAGGCCCCTCGCGCGGCTGTACCTGCCCCGGCTCGCGCTGCACTGGGCCGTGGTGCAAGGCGTGTCCCCGGCCGATCTGCGCACGGGACCGGGACACTACCCGGGCAGCCAGTTGCCCGGTGAGCCCGGCAACTTCGCGGTGGCCGGGCACCGGGTGCGTGGCACCTTCTGGGACCTGGACAAACTGGTGCCCGGCGACGCGGTCGTGGTGGAGACGGCGGAGCAGTGGTTCGTGTACCGGGTGACCGGCACGAGCGTGGTGGCGCCGACCGACAGCACCGTCATCGCCGCGAACCCCGCCGATCCCGGTGCACCACCCGTGCGGCAGCTGCTGACCCTGACGACGTGCAATCCCCGGTGGGGCAACTGGGAACGGCTGATCGTGCACGCCGAACTCGCCGGCACGCGGGGGAAAACCGCCGGCAGGCCACCGGAACTGGAGGGATGAGCGGTGCTCGATCTGGTCTGGCGGTGGCTGCCCGGCAACCGGGTGGTCAAGCTGCTGATCTTCCTCGTGGTCGCGGCGGCACTGGGCATCGCGTTGTGGTACCTCGCTTTTCCCCGTCTGGACGCCTGGCTGCACGACGACACCGCAACGCTCGGGTGACACGATCAGCTGAGGCACGTTTGCGCTCGTCCTGGCGGACGATCCTCTGAGCGTGTCCGAGAACGACGCGTTGCGCGCCTTTCTCGCGCGCTGCCGGGAGTACGACATCGACGTGCAGGAAGCCCGCCGGGTCCTGGCCCGGGCCCGGACGGACGTACAGTCCGGGCGGGTCCTCGAGCTGGACCCCTACAAACTGGCGTGGCGCCGGCTGCGGTGCCGCAGCACGTGAACCCGCGCCGGAGACGGCGAGCGCACCCGGCGATCGGCGGTGGCGACGACGGTGTCGACCCGGACACCGAGTGCGGTGCACAGCTCGGCGAGCAGCTCCAGCTTCAGCGCGCGGTAACCGCTTTCGTAGCCGGAGATCGCCGAGGGCGAGACCGCACCACCCATCCGCGTGCTCAGGTCGCTCCGGGTCCACCCACGACGCGTGCGCAGCTCGCGCAGGACGTCACCCACCGCGGCGGCGAAGAGGGCCGGCTGCTCGTCTCCCACGACGGAGCAACGATGCCGCTGGCCGGCCATGACGCCGTGACGAGGTGTGGTCCAGATCCCATCCGAAAGGGGAGGCCCGTTCGGCGACATGCCGCTTCGCGCACCGCCGTCTCCTAACGGGACGATTCCGCACGAGCGAGTGGGAGCAACGATGAACGGGCGCATCCAGGTACGCGTGAGGGACGGCATCGCGGTGGCCCGGTGCTACCGCCGCACGGTGTGCGGCTGCGGGCGCAGGCAGCGCAGGCTCCAGGTGTTCGGCACCCCGCTGCACGGCGCCACCGGCGTCGTCCGATCGCGCCGCGACCTCCGGCGCGTGTTCCGCGCCCAGGCACGCGCGTGGCAGCCGGACCACACCTGCGATGCGTGCGCGCGCCGGACGAGCCGCTCCCCGGCGTTCGACGCTCCAAAAAGGAGCAATGTGACCACTTTGTGATCAAGATTGCGTTCCCGTCGGCGCACTATCGGGGCGGGTATCCGGTGCGTTATCGCGGCAGCCCCGTATTCACCCTCCTGGCAGAGCCCATTGCGCGCAGCGTAGTGGACTCCACCAGCAGTAGCGCGTGATCACCCGAATGCCGATCCGGGCCTGTAGTTGTATCGGTTGCCGGATGACCGGTTCGGGCGAGGAGGGGCACATGAGCGAGGTACTGGCCGGCAGAGCGCCGGGGCCCGCCGACGAGGACCTGCTGTCGGCGGCACGCGGCGGCGACCGGGAGGCGGTCACACAGCTCTACCGCCGGCACCACGCGGATCTGGTGCGGTACGCACGCCGGTTCGTCCGGTCGGCCGCCGATGCGGAGGACGTCTCCGCCGACGCACTGCTGCGGATGATGGTGGCGCTCGACGCCGGGCGCGGCCCGCTCACCAACGTCGGCGCCTACCTGCGGACCACGGTCCGCCGCCTCGCGATCGACCTGGCCGGGCGAAACGCGCTGAGCCTGCCCGCCGGGCTCGAGGCGGCCGAGGGCGCCCCCACCCCGGAACCGGACGGTGAGCCGGCCCTGCACGCCGCCTTCACCGCACTGCCACCGCGGTGGCGCGACGTGCTCTGGCGGGTGGACGTGCTGGGCTACCGGCCGCAGGACCTCGCCGCCGAGTCCGGGATCTCGCCGGCCGCCGCGTGCTCCTTGCTGTGGCGGGCACGCACCGCGCTGCGCAGGCAGTACGACGAACTGCGGACCGCCACCGCCGGGACTCCTGGCGGGCCGGCGGGCGCCCGGCCGGCTGCGCCCGGGCGGGCGTGAGCGCGCGGGGTGCCAGGCCGCACCGCACGGCCGGCCCGCCGGAGGGGTGGTCAAGCCGGTCCTCGGTGCCCTTGGTGCCCTCGGTGCCCTTAATGCCCGTGGAACGCCTCGGCGAGCCACCACGACCCGCCGTCGTCGGTGATCTTCGCGTCGACCACGAGCGGGGCGTCGCGCGGCCCGTTGAGCCAGGCGGTGACGGACCCGAGATCGGCGGTGGTGTGGACGGTGACGCCGGTGCAGCCGAAGCCGCGGGCGATGGCCGCGATGTCGCTGGGCGGGAATCGCACGGTGGTGTGGTCGCCGGCGAAGTGGTGGACCTCGGCGCCGTAGGCGGCGTCGTCGTACACGATCACCACCAGCGGCAGCCCCAGCCGGACGGCGGTGTCCAGTTCGGCGGCGGCCATGTGGAAGCCGCCGTCGCCCAGTGCCGCGACCGGCAGCCTGCCCGGCTGGGCGATCGCGGCACCGATCGCCGTGGCCAGTCCCAGCCCGATCGACTGGAACGCCTGCGTGAAGCAGAACCCGAACTCGTCCGGCACCGCGAGGTAGGCGCTGGGATAGCCCATGAAGTTGCCCGAATCCACCGACACCACGCGCTCGGCGGGCAGGATCCGGTCCAGCTCCACCGACAGCGTGCGCGGATCGATCAGCGCACCGGTCGACTCGTCGGTGAAGTCGGCGGTGGACCAGCGCCCACGGGCGGCGATCCGGGCGCGCAGCCCGGGGGAGCGGTAGCCGGGCGTGACCCGGTCACCCAGTTCGGTGAGCACCGCGCGGGCGGTGGTGGCGGCGTCGCCGGGTACGCCGAGATGCACCGGGCGGTGCGCGCCCAGCGCGTCCGCCGCCACGTCCACCTGCGCGAGCCGGGTGGTGGGGCCGATCAGCTTGCCCTGGCGCGTGGTCCAGCGGTTGAGCGCACAACCCCAAGCGACGACGAGGTCCGCGCCGCGGATCAGCTCCGCGGCCAGCGGTGAGGCGAACCCGCCTGAGATGCCCAGTGCCCACGGGTCGTCGTGGAACAGCCCGTGCGCCACCGCGGACGTGGCGAGCAACGCACCGCACGCGTTCGCCAGCGCCCGGATCTCCGCCGCCGCGCCCCGGCCACCGCGGCCGGCGATGAACACCGGCCGCCGTGCGGCGGCGACCAGCGCGGCCAGGTCGGCGACGGCGGCGGGATCCGGCTGCACCACCGGTGGGTCCGCGACCGGCGCGAGCGGCTGCGGTGGCGGAGCGGGCATCGCCTGGACGTCGAGCGGCAGGTTGAGCACGACGGTCCGGCGCTCGTGCAGCGCCGTCCGGTAGGCGCGGACGGTGTCGGCGACCGCGGTGCCCGGGCCGTGCACGCGGTCGGCGACCGCGCCGACCGCGCGGGCCAGGCCGTCCTGGTCGATGTGGAAGTTGTTGAGCGGGTCGTCGGCGGGGGTGTCGGCGGTGAGCACGATCAGCGGGGTGCGGCTCTTGGCCGCCTCGCCGATGCCGGTGACGGCGTTGGCCAGCCCGGGGCCCTGGTGGGTCGTCACGATCGCGACCCGGCCGCTCATCCGCCCGCACGCGTCGGCGGCGGTGGCCGCCCCGCCTTCGTGGCGGGTGGCGTAGAAGGCGGCCCCGGCGGCGCGCAGGGCGTTGGTGACGTGGAAGTTGCCGCTGCCCACCACGCCGAAGACCGGGCCCGCGCCCAGCCGGGCCAGGACGTCACCCACCGCTTCGGCGACGATCACGACCGCTCCACGAACGCGTAGACGCGCGCCGGGCTGCCCGAGCCGCCCACGATCGGCAGCGGCGAGACGACCAGCAGGGCGCCGGCCGCGGGCAGCTGGGCGAGGTTGCGCAGCTGGGTCAGCCCGCACTTGCCCGCGCCCAGCAGCCGGTCGTGGCACGGGAAGATCGGATCCAGCTCGGTCGCGCGGCCGGCGTCGGTGCCCACGGTCTCCACCCCGAACCCCGCGATCGGGGCTTCCTCGGCCAGCCACCGGGCGCACTCCGGGGAGACTCCGGGGGTGTGCGAGACGCCGTCGCCGGCGTTGAGGAAGTCCGCCTGGTCGCCCGACCGCGCGTCCCATCCGGTGCGGTAGAGCAGCCAGCCGCCCTCGGGCAGCGGCCCGTGGTCGCGTTCCCACCGCCGGACGTCGTCGATGCCGAGGAGGAAGTCCGGGTCGTCGGCGACCCGGTCCGATGCGTCGAGCACCGCCGCGGGCCCGATCAGGGTGCGCAGCGGAATCCGGTCCACGCTGGGCCCGTCCTTGCCGGAGAGCCAGTGGACGGGTGCGTCGACGTGGGTGCCGACGTGCTCGCCGGTGCGAATGTCGTTCCAGTACCAGCGCGGGCCCCGGTCGTCGTATCGGCTGATCTCGGTCAGCTGGAAGCTCGCGGTGTTGGCGAAGGGCGGTGGCAGCTGCAACACCGGGGTGCTCGCCGACAGCGGCGCCGTCAGGTCCACGACCTCGACGCCGCCGGTCCGCAGCGCGCTCACCAGGTCGGCCAGTACGGGCATGGCAACCTCCCGGGTCTCGCCCGGCCGGTCTCCGCTGACCGGCCCCGCGGACGAGCGTAGTCCGGCGGTCGCGCCGACGGCGGTGGGAAACCCCGGCGGTCTCCGTCCCGGGTGAATTCGACGAGCGGGCCGCGGCGCGGCGGCCGGGGGTGTGGCCGTCAGCGCGGCGCACTTCACCCGGGCCGCCGCCATCGTCGGCCGGTGGCACGTCCCGCGCACCTCGGCCGTTCGGCGCCCGGGTGCCGTCCGCCGGACCACCGGGAATCCACAGTGGACGGCGTCGGACCAGGGCCGGGCTAGGTCCCGCTCCGGACCGCCGGCCGGTCGCCGTCGCGGAGGTGCTCCGCGATCATCTCCGCGGCCATTTCGCGGGCCAGCAGGATTGGTTCGGTGCTGCGCGCCGCCTTCGAACCGGCCAGCCCGCCGTCGTAGAGGACGACCAGCCGGTCCACCAGCGGGCCCGGGGCGGCGATCCCGAGTTCGGTCAGGCATACGCGCCACAGCTCGCGCAGCCACTCGCGGTGGTCGTGCACCGCGCCGATCACCGGGTGCCGCGCGTCCGGGAACTCGGTCGCGGCGTTGAGGTAGAGACAGCCGCGGAACCGGCGGCGCCGCGCGGACTTCGCGGCCAGGTCGAAGACCAGCAGCAGGCGCTCGGCCGGATCGGTCACTCCCGCGCAGGCGCGCGCGTAGCCGGAGCGGTCCTGCTCGTCCTGGTGCCGCAGGTACGCCACGACCAGGGCGTCCTTCGAACCGTAGGTCTGGTACAGGCTGGCGCGCGCCACCTTCGCCTCGGCGAGGAGCCGGTCCACGCCGACCGCCCGGATCCCGTCGCGGGCGAACAGGGTGGCCGCCGCGCTCAGCAGACGCTCGGCGGGTAGTGCGCGATCTCGCGGAGTGGACACGGGAACCAGCATATTGGCAGACTGACCGTTCTATCCATTACGGTGTCCCCATGACCGGGATCGCGCTGGTGCGCCGCCGCCACGTCGACCTCCGGCGCGTCGCCAGCGCGTGCTGTCGCTGAACCGGCACCGGTCTGTTCCCCGTCCCGCTCGTGCGGGACACCTCTGTCCCGAGGAGCCTCATCATGACGCTGTACCTGTTCGAAGTCGTCCCCGCGGACGCGGGCCGCGAGGCCGCCGCGCAACTGCTCGAGCGCCTCGGCAAGGCCGCCGTGGCCCTCGGCGCCGAGCTGATCGAGTCACAGGTGACCGCCGACCACGGCCGGGTCTTCGCGGTCGTGGAGGCCGGTGCCCGCGAGGCCGCCGATCAGCTGCGCACGGAGATCGAGACCGACACCACCGGGGTGCGGGAGGTCAGCGCTCCGGCGGAGGTGCGGCTGGTCGGCGCCGATCTCGCCGAGGTCAAGGCCGCCCGCCCGCGTGCCGGTTACCTCGTGGAGTGGGACCTGCCGGCCACCCTGGACATGGACTCCTACCTGGCCCGCAAGAAGGCGAACGCGCCCCGCTACGCCGACGTGCCCGAGGTCCAGTTCCTGCGCACCTACGTCCGCGAGGACATGGTGAAGTGCCTGTGCTTCTACGACGCACCCGGTGAGGACCTGGTACGGGCGGCGCGCGCCGCCGTGGACACCCCGGTCGACCGGCTGCACGCCCTGGACGACCCGGCATGAGCACCGGGACCCTGACGGAGACGAGCGCGTTCTTCGCCGAACGCGCCGCGCACGTCGACTCCCCGGACGGGGACGTCCGCCCCGGGCTGGCCTTCCTCGGTGCTCGCGACCTGCTCGGGCTGGGTGCGGGCAGTGACGGCGGACCCGGCCTGGTGGCCGCGGCCGAGCTGATCGAGGCGGTGGCCGGGGAGTGCCTGAGCTCGGCGTTCGCCCTGTGGGCGCACCGGATGGTGCTGGAGTACCTGGCCCGCGGGCGGTCCGGGGCGCTGACCGGCGAGCTGGCCGTCCGCCTGCGGGCGGGCGAGCTGACCGGGTCGACCGCGATGGCGACCGCCCTGCGGGACGTCGCGGGGATCGAGCCGGTGCCCGTGCGGGCCGAGCCCACCGCCACCGGGCTGCGGCTGTCCGGGCCGATCCCGTGGGCCTCCAACCTGTTCCCCGGCGCCGTGGTGGTCCTGCCCGTCCGCACCGGCGAGGGGCGCGCCGTCGTGGTGGTCCGCGTCGGCGACCCGGGGGTGACGGTCGCACCGGCCCGGCCGCTGCTGGCGCTCAACGGCACGGCGTCGTCCTCGGCCTTGCTGTCCGATGTGGACGTTCCGGGCGACGCGGTGCTCAGCACCGATCTCGCCGGGTTCGTCGCGGCCTTCCGCCCGACGTTCCTGGTGCTGCAAACGGCGTTCTGCGCCGGGCTGGCCGCGCGGTCGCTGGACGAGGCGGAACGCGGGCTCGCCCGCGCCGACGCCGAACTCGCCGGCGACGTCGCGGAACACCGGCGGTCCGCCGAAGCGCTCCGGGCACGCCTGCGCGACCTCGCCCGCGACACCCGCGCCGAACCCGTGACCGCCTACATCCGCCTGCGGCTGGCGGCCGTCCGGCTCGCCGTGGCCGCGTCCCGCCTGGAGTCGACGGTGCGCGGCGGTGCCGGTTACCTCGCCACCAGCGGCACCAGCAGACGGTTGCGCGAAGCGGCATTCCTGCCGATCCAGGCACCCACGGAAGGACACCTGCGATGGGAACTGCGGCACTCCGCCTGAGCGCGGCGGTCAAGACCTACGGTGGTGCCCCGGTCCTCGACGGACTCGACCTCACCATCGCATCCGGGCAGCGCCTGGCCGTGCTCGGTCCGAGCGGCACCGGGAAGTCCACGCTGCTGCGCGTGCTGGCCGGACTGGAACCCCTCGACGCCGGCCGGGTCGAGGCGGACCCGGACACCACGATCGCCACCGTGTTCCAGCAGCCCCTCCTGCTGCCCTGGCTGACCGTCCGGGAGAACGTGGCGCTGGGCGGCCGGTACCGCGGCAACCGGTCGCGGTTCGATCCGGAATGGACGGAGCATCTGCTCGGCCTGTTCGGCCTCGCCGCGCTCGGCGGGGCCTACCCGGACCAGCTCTCCGGCGGGCAGGCGCAGCGGGCCGCGGTGGCCAGGGCGCTGGCGATCCGGCCACGCGTGCTGCTGCTCGACGAGCCCTTCGGTGCCCTGGACCCGGCCACCCGCCAGGACCTGCAACGCTGGCTGCGCGACACCGTCGGCGAACTCGCGCTGACCCTCGTCGTGGTCACCCACGACGTCGACGAGGCGCTCTACCTCGCCGACTCGATCGTGCTCCTGGACGGCACGGGCGGGCTGGGGCAGCGGTGGGCGAGCGAACCACCCGCCGACCACGACGCCCTGGCCGGGCATCCGCTGCGCGCCCGGCTCCTCGCCGGGTACCGGTCCCAGCTCGGGCCCGCGCCGACGGGAGTGGCGTGATGGGGATCAGCCGCCGCGCCGCGCTGCGGGCCGGTCTCGCCCTGGGCGCCGCGGGCGGCGTCGCCGGGATCGCGGACCTGGCGGCCGCCGTGACGGGCGGTCCCGCCGCGGTCGGCCGGCTGCGCATCGGCTATCTGCCGATCACCGATTCGGCCCCGCTGCTCGTGGCACACGAGCAGGGCCACTTCGCGCGTGCCGGGCTGGCCACCGAGCGGCCCGTGCTGTTCCGGGCATGGGAATCGCTCGCGCAGGCCTTCCTCGCCGGCGAGGTGGACGCCGTGCACCTGCTGATGCCGTTCGCGGTGCAGCTGCGGTACGCGCTCGGCGCGGACGTCAAGGTCCTCGCCTGGAACCACACCAACGGTTCCGCGCTCACCGTCGCCCGCGGCATGCGCGACCTGCGGGAGCTCGCCGGTGGACGCATCGCGATCCCGTTCTGGTGGTCGATCCACAATGTCCTGGTGCAGCGGATGCTGCGTGCGGCGGGGCTGACACCGGTGGTCCGCGCGGATCCGGACGCCGCCGCGGGCACCGTGCAGCTGCTGGTGCTCAGCCCCGCGGACATGGTGCCCGCGCTGGACACCGGCCGGGTCGGCGGCTACATCGTCGCCGACCCGTTCAACGCCGCCGCCGAGGCCAAGAAGGCCGGCCGGATCCTGCGGTTCGTCGGCGACGTGTGGCGCGACCACGCCTGCTGCGTGGTCGTCGTGCGGGAGTCGCTGATCCGGCAGGCGCCGGAGAAGGTGCAGGCGCTGACCGACGGGCTCGCCCGGGCCCAGCAGTGGATCGACGGTGCCCGCGGTGACGCGGCGGTGTTGTTGTCCGGCAAGCACTATCTGCCCCAGCCACTGCCGGCGATCACGCGGGCGCTGACCTACCCGGACGGCTACGGTGCGCCGCGGAACCCGGACTGGCGCGGGCAGCGCATCGGGTTCGCGCCCTACCCGCACGCGAGCTACACCCGTGAGCTGGTCACGCAGATGCGCGGCACGGTCGTCGACGGGGACACCTCGTTCCTCGACCGCCTCGACCCCGCGACCGTGCACACCGACCTCGTCGACGACCGGTTCATCCGCCGGACCCTGACCCTCGCCGGCACGCCGGCCCGGACCGAAGAGGTGCGACCCTGATGACCACGCGCCCCTCCCGCATCCGCCGGCTCCTGCCACCGGCTGCCGGAATCGTGGCGGCGGTGCTGGTGTGGTGGTCGCTGACCACCGTGCTGGCCCGCCCCGGTTCACTGGTGGCGGCGTTCGCGCCGCAGCGCGCCGTTCCCGCGATCGGTACGCTCGCCGCTCGCGGTGTGCTCGCCGACGACGTCGTGACGAGTCTGTTCCGGCTGCTGGCCGGACTGCTCGTCGCGGGTGTGCTCGGCACCGTCACCGGCGTCGCGGTCGGCTCGGTGGACGTCCTGGACCGGGCCACCCGGCCGGTGTTCCAGTTCCTGCGCATGATCTCGCCGCTGTCCTGGGCGCCGGTCGCGATCGGCCTGTTCGGGATCGGCTACCGGCCGGTGGCCTTCCTCGTCGCCGCCGCCGCGATCTGGCCGGTGGTGCTCAACACCGCCGCCGGGGTGCGCGCGGTGGACCACGGTTTCCTGCTGGTCGCCAGGTCGCTGGGTGCCGGCCGGCTGGAAGCCTTCACCAGCGTCGTCGTTCCCGCGATCCGCCCGCACGTGCTCACCGGGTTCCGGCTCGCGCTGGGCATCGGCTGGGTGGTGCTGGTGCCCGCCGAGATGCTGGGCGTCACCTCCGGGCTGGGCTACGAGATCCTCAACGCCCGCGACCAGCTCGCCTACGACCAGGTGATGGCACTCATCCTGGTCATCGGCGTCCTGGGCTACGTGCTCGACACGCTGGCCCGGTGGGCACTGACCCCGCGCCGGCGCACCGGGGTCACGGCCCCCGCGGCGCGGCGGGAGGCGATGGCGGGCTGATCCGCGCCGCCGTCCGGAATCTGAGATCATCACCGGCGGGGCTGCGCGCGCCCTACGCTCGGGCGTCATGACACCCCCATTGCCGTTGATCGACCTCTCGCGATTTCGCGACCCCACCGCCGATCGTGCCGGTTTCCTGGCGCAGCTGCGGCACGCCGCGCACGAGGTCGGGTTCTTCTACGTGGTCGGGCACGGGGTTGCCGAGGAGCTGACCACCGGGATCTTCGACGTGGCGCGGAAGTTCTTCGCGTTGCCCGTCGAGCAGCGGCTGGAGATCGAGAACATCCACTCGCCGCAGTTCCGCGGGTACACCGCCACCGGACACGAGTACACCGGCGGCGCACCGGACTGGCGGGAGCAGATCGACATCGGCCCGGAGCGCGCCGCGCTCGACCTGGCGCCCGGTGACCCGGCGTGGCGGCGCCTGATCGGCCCGAACCTGTGGCCCGCCGCGCTGCCGGAGCTGCGGGAGACGACGCTGGCGTGGCAGGCGGAGGCGCTGCGGGTGAGCCGCGAGGTGCTGCGGGCGCTGGCGGCGTCGCTGGGGCAGGACGAGGGTTACTTCGACGAGTGGTTCGACGCCGAGGCCGCCACCCACGTGAAGATCATCCGCTACCCGGGCCGGGTCCGCGAGGACGCCGACCAGGGCGTGGGTTCGCACAAGGACTACGGCTACCTGGCGCTGCTGCAACAGGACGAGGTCGGCGGGCTGCAGGTCCAGGCCGCCGACGGCAGCTGGATCGACGCCGTGCCGGTGCCCGGCAGCTTCGTGTTCAACATCGGCGAGATGCTGGAGATCGCGACCGGGGGCTACCTGACCGCGACGCGGCACCGCGTGGTCAGCCCGCCCGCGGGCGTGGAGCGGTTGTCGGTGCCGTTCTTCCTCGGTCCGTGCCTGGACGCGGTGGTCGAGCCGCTGACCCTGCCCGCCGAGCTGGCCGCCCAGGCGCGCGGGGTCAGCCAGGACGCGGACAACCCGCTGCTGGCCGCCTACGGCGAAAACGCGCTCGTGGGCTGGTTGCGGTCGCACCCGAAGGTCGCGCAGCGCTGGTGGTCCGATGTGCTCGCGGAGCGCGCGTGAGCGGCCGCGCCTGGTCGTTCGAGACCCGGCAGATCCACGCGGGCGCGAGTCCCGACCCGGCCACCGGCGCCCGTGCCACGCCGATCCACCAGACCAGCTCCTACGTCTTCCGCGGCGCCGACCACGCCGCCCGGGCGTTCGCCCTGCAGGACCTGGAAACCCACGCCTACACCCGCCTGTCGAACCCGACCACCGCGGTCGCCGAGGCCCGTCTGGCCGACCTGGAGTCCGGGGTCGCCGCGGTCGCGGTGGCCAGCGGGCAGGCGGCGTCCGCGCTGGCCCTGCTGAACCTCGCCCGCGCCGGTGACCACGTCGTCTCGGCGGCGACCGTGTACGGCGGCACCTACAACCTGTTCGCGCACACCTTCGCCGACCTCGGGATCGCCGTCACCTTCGTCGACGACCCGGACGACCTCGCTCAGTGGCGCGCCGCGATGCGGCCGGCAACCAAGGCGTGCTACGCCGAGTCCGTCGGGAACCCGCGCGGCAACGTGCTGGACGTCGCGGCCGTCGCGGCCGTCGCGCACGAGGCCGGTGTGCCGCTCGTGGTGGACAACACCGTGCCCACGCCGTACCTGTCCCGGCCGCTCGAGCACGGCGCCGACGTCGTGGTGCACTCCACGACGAAGTTCCTGTCCGGGCACGGCACCGGAATCGGCGGTGTCGTGGTGGACAGCGGCCGGTTCGACCACCTCGCGGATGCGGAGCGCTGGCCGCAGTTCACCCGGCCCGATCCGAGCTACCACGGTCTGGTGTTCGCCGAGGAGTTCGGCGAACTCGCCTACAGCCTGCGGTTGCGTACCAAGCTGATGCGTGATCTCGGGCCCGCGGTGTCACCGTTCACCAGTTTCCTGCTGCTCCAGGGGATCGAGACCCTGTCGCTGCGGATGGCACGGCACGTCCGCAACGCGCAGGCGGTCGCGGAATGGTTGTCCGTGCAGCCCGAGGTGACCGAGGTGCACTACGCCGGGCTGCCCGCCAGCCCCTGGTTCGAGGCGGGAAAGCGCTATCTGGCCGGCGGCGTGGGCGGAGTGCTCGCCTTCGACCTGGCCGGGGGGCTGGATGCGGGCACGCGGTTCGTCGACGGCCTGACCCTGTTCAGCCACCTGGCGAACATCGGGGACGTGCGGAGCCTGGTCATCCACCCCGCCTCGACCACGCACGCGCAGCTGGACCCGGACCAGCAGCGGGCGAGTGGTGTCACCGCCGGGCAGGTGCGGCTCTCGGTCGGCCTGGAAGGTCTCGGCGATCTGCTCGCCGACCTCCGGCGCGGCCTCGACGCGGCCCACGGGCGACGCTGATTCCGGGCGCGGTCGCCGAGACGCTCGCCGACGTCGGTCTCGAACCGGACGCCGCGTGGCGCGGTCTCCTGACCCCTCCGGGCGGCGGACCGCCCAATCGGGATCACCCGGACGGATCGCCGCAACGCTGCGTGTCCGACCTGGTACTGTCCGGCCGCGGCGCGGACGTGATCGTCGCCGTGCAGGCCGGGAGCTCCGCGCCCTGGACCAGGCACCGCGGCGGGACGTCTCGCCCGACATGGCCCCTCACCTGGAGAGCACCATGACCACCGCACCTCGCACCTTGTCCCTGGGCGCGTTCGTCCAAGGCGCCGGCGGGCACATCGCCGGCTGGCGCCACCCGGAGGCCTACGCGGCCGGGCAGCTGGACTTCGCCTTCCACGCCGAACTGGCCCGCCTGCTCGAACGCGGCCGGTTCGACGCGTTGTTCATCGCCGACGTGGCCGCCCTCTGGGGGCACCAGATGGACGCGCTGAGCCGCTCCGGGCGCGCTGAGCACTTCGAACCGCTGACGCTGCTGTCGGCCCTGTCCACGGTCACCGAGCACATCGGTCTCGTGGCCACCGCGACCACCACCTACAACGAGCCGTTCCACGTGGCGCGCAAGTTCGCCTCGCTCGACCACCTCTCGCACGGCCGGGCGGGATGGAACATCGTCACCTCGGTGATCCCGCTGGAGGCGGCGAACTTCGGCCGGTCCGAGCACCTCGAGCACGAGCTGCGGTACCGGCGCGCGGACGAGTTCGTCGAGGTCGTGCGGGCGTTGTGGGACAGCTTCGCCGACGGGGCGCTGCTGCGGGACAAGGCAAGCGGCAGCTACTACGACCCCGCGGGCCTGCGCACGCCGCACCACCAGGGCGAGCACTTCACCGTCCGCGGCCCGCTGAACATCTCCCGGCCGCCGCAGGGGCATCCGGTGCTGTTCCAGGCGGGCTCGTCGCAGACGGGCATGGCGTTCGCGGCCCGCCACGGCGAGGTGCTGTTCACCCTGCAGGCCGACCTGGCCGGGGCGCAGGCGTTCTACGCCGGCGTCAAGAAGCAGGTGGCCGCCGCCGGGCGCAACCCGGACCACGTGCTCATCTGGCCCATCCTGTTCCCGCTGGTCGGCGGGACCGAGGAGGAGGCCCGCCGCAAGGTCGCCGAGCTGGACGAGCTCGTGCACGACGACGTGGCGCGCCGGCTGGTGCAGGACAACATCGGCGACCTCGACCTGACCGAGTACCCGCTGGACGGGCCCGTCCCCGACATCCCGGACAGCAACCGCAGCAAGTCCCGCCGCGACCTGCTGCTCGGGCTCGCCCGCCAGGAGAACCTGACCATCCGGCAGCTCGCGTTGCGCATCTCCGGCGGGGCGACCGTCGCCGGCACCCCGGAGCAGATCGCGGACCACCTGGAGCAGTGGTTCACCGAGCGCGGTGCCGACGGCTTCAACGTGTCCTTCCCGTACCTGCCCGGTCCCGCGGTGGACTTCGTCGACCAGGTGGTTCCGCTGCTGCGGAAGCGCGGACTGGTGCACGAGACCTACGAGGGCACCACGTTCCGGGAAAACCTCGGCCTGCCCCGGCCGGCTTCGCAGGAGGTGGCGGCGTGACCCGGCAACTGCACCTGAACGCGTTCCTCGTGCCACCGGGCGCGAACCCGGCAGCCTGGCGCCACCCGGCGGCCAACGCCGCCGCGGGCGTGGACTTCGCCAGCGTGCTGTCGTTCGCGCGGACCGCGGAGCGCGCGAAGTTCGACGCGGTGTTCCTCGGCGATCTGGCCGGGGTGCCGCTGGAGAGCCAGGACGTGCTCTCGCGGGTCTCGGCGGTCAACGACGTGTTCGAACCGATCACGCTGCTGGGCGCGCTCGCCGCGGCGACCGACCACATCGGACTGATTGGGACCGCGTCCACGACCTGTCACGAGCCGTACCACCTGGCGCGCGCGTTCGCCTCGATCGACCACATCTCGGGCGGACGCGCGGGGTGGCACGTGGTCACTTCGCTCACCGAGGGTGAGGCGCTGAACTTCGGCCTCGACGTCCAGGCCGGCGACGGCACCCGGTACGAGCGGGCCGGGGAGTTCCTCGACATCGTCACCGGCCTGTGGGACAGCTTCGACGACGACGCGTTCCACCACGACCAGGCCACCGGTGTCTACTTCGACCCGGCCAAGCTGCACCCGCTGAACTACCGGGGCAAGCACCTGTCGGTGGCCGGGCCGCTGAACATCGCCCGCCCGCCGCAGGGCAGGCCGGTGATCGCGCAGGCGGGCGACTCGGCGGAACAGAAGGGCCTGGCGGCGCGGTTCGCCGAGGTGGTCCTGGCCGGCAACCGGGACCTGGCGGCGGCGACGGAGTTCTACGCGGAGCTCAAGGAACGCGCCGCCGGGTTCGGCCGGGCGCCGGAGTCGCTGGTCGTGCTGCCCGCGTTGTCGGTGATCACCGCGCCCACCGAGGACGAGGCCCGCGCGAAGCGGGACCAGCTCGGTCAGCTGATGCCGCCGGAGGTGGCGCTCGCGCACCTGGCCCGGACACTGGATGGGGTCGACCTGTCCGGGTACCCGATCGACGGGCCGCTGCCGGAGCTGCCCGAACCGGGCCGGCCGAAGGGCACGCGGGCGCAGGTGTACCGGCGGGCGCGTGAGCGCGGGCTGACCATCCGGCAGCTCGCCGCGGAGGTCAGCGACGACGCCACGACCCTCGTCGGCACGCCCGCGGCGATCGCCGACCACATCGAGGAGTGGTTCCGGGCGCCCGCCGCCGACGGGTTCACCCTGGTATTCCCCTACCTGCCGGGGGCACTGGAGGACTTCGTGGACCTGGTGGTGCCCGAACTCCGCCGCCGCGGGCTGTTCCGCGACGAGTACGACGGCACGACGCTGCGGGACCACTTCGGACTGTCGCGCCCGGTGTCGCGGCACGGCTGAGGTGTCCGCGGGGGACGCGTCCGGCCAGTGTGCCGGGCGTGTGCCCCGCGCCCGCCGGCGGGCGGGCCGGCCGCCTACCGGCAGACGGGGTCGCCGCCGTGAACCTGGAAGGGGGCGAAGCTCTGGGCGGCGGGCATCAGCTCGATGGTGTTGATGTTGACGTGGGACGGCTGCGACGTCGCCCAGTGCACGGACTCGGCGATGTCCTCGGGCTGCAGCGGCTGCCAGCCGGCGTACACCGCGTCGGCCTTGGCCCGGTCGCCGCCGAACCGCACGGACGAGAACTCGGTGCCGCCGACCATGCCCGGCTCGATGCACGTGACCCGCACGCCGGTGCCGTGCAGGTCGCTGCGGAGGTTGAGGCTGAGCTGGCGGACGAACGCTTTCGTGGCACCGTAGACGTTGGCGCCGGGATAGGGGTAGGTGCCGGCGACCGACCCGAGGTTGATCACGTGCCCGCGGTTGCGCGCGACCATGCCGGGCAGCACGGCGCGCGTGCAGTACAGGAGCCCCTTGCAGTTGGTGTCCAGCATCTGCTCCCAGTCGTCCACATCGGACCGGTCCGCGGGCTCGAGCCCCTTTGCCAGGCCGGCGTTGTTGACCAGGACGTCGATCTCGCCGAACTCCGCGGGCAGGCCCGTCACCGCGTGCTCGACCGCCGCCCGGTCCCGCACGTCGAGCTCGAGGGGCAGGACGCGGGACCCGATGTCGGCAGCGAGGCCGGCGAGCTTGTCCGCCCGGCGGGCGGCGGCGATCACCCGGGCCCCGCCGGCCGCGAACCGCCGCGCGATCGCGGCACCGAAGCCGCTGCTCGCGCCCGTGACGAACACCGTTTTCCCCTGCGCGGACATGACACTCCCGATCTGCTGCTTCCACTGTGGCCTGTCCAGGCTAGGCGGGGGAAAACTCCCGGTGCAATCAAAACTTTGCTCTCGGTGCAATCCGGTCGCCGCACTGTCCTCAGGGGACCGCGACCGCGCGCCGGCCGTCAGCCGCCCGGCAGGACACCCAGTTGCCGGGCGAGGCCGAACACGGCCGTGGCGTGCAGTTCGAACAGCTGGATCAGGTCGACGCTGTCGCCACCGATCTCGCGCGCGATGAACAGACCGTCGGCGGCGGCGATCGCGTACGTGGTGAGCAGTTGCACGGTGTTCTCGTCGGCTCCGCCGGTGACCTCGCGCACGAGCTCGGCGAAACGGCGGTGAGCGGTGTCGCGGGAGCGGAGGAACACCATGCGGGCGCTGGGTTCCCGGGGACGCCGTTCGAGGGCGAGCATGAGCCCCAGCCGGAGGAATTCCGGCGCTCCCAGGAGAGCCTTCGCCACCGCGCGGGCCAGCTCGATCACCCGTTCCCGCGGGGCGCCCGGTTCCGGGAAGTCGATCGCGGACAGCCAGGTGGCGAAGCTGCGTTCGATGACGGCCGCGATCAGCTCGTCCTTGTCCTTGAAGTGCCAGTAGATCGAGCTGGCCGGCAGCCCGCACTCGGCGCTGACCAGGGCGATGCTGGTGCCGTCGTAGCCGCGGTCGCCGGCCACCGCGACGGCGGCGTCGAGGATCCGGCGGCGGGACTCCTCGCCGTCGGCCCGGGTCCGCCGGGTGGCTCGCCTGCCGGTCACCGTCCTACCGTATCGATCGCGGTGCGTCGCCGGGATGCCGTCACCGCTGGGGGCGCGCGATGTCATCCCGCTCGCTCCGCCCCGCTCGGGTCGTGATGTCGCCGACTCCGGGCGGTACCGGGGTGGCCGGCCGGAGGCCGCCTGGGGGAGCGGGCAGGGGCCTGCCGGGGGCGGCGGCCGCGTAGACGACGCTGTCGGGCCGCAGCACGAGCACGCCGGCGTCATGGCGGGCCATCCAGGTGGTCAGTTCACCGCCGGTGTCCACGACGGCGCCCGCGCGCGGGGTGGAGCCGGCGGGCAGCACCTCGAAGGAGGCGAGTCCGGGCCACGCTGCGGCGCCGGGAGCGGAACCTCGGTGCAGCAGTGCCCAGCGTCCGGCGGTGACGTCGTCGAGGAGGGTCTGCGTTCCGGTGCCGCCGAGCACCGTCGGCTGGGGGACCGTGCGGCCGACTGCCCCGTGCCGCGCCGTGGTGAGGAATCCGTCCCGATGGCGCCAGGGCGGCACCCACAAGAGGTCGTGCAGCCGCCGCCGCATCGGGGACGCCTCAACCGCGCGGAACACAGTGTCGCGGATCCTGGTGACGGCGCGGCGGCGTTCGGTGATGATGCGCCCGGCGAGCACCGCGCGCCGGGTCACGGCTCGCACATGGGGCTGGCGCTCGGTCTCGTAGGTGTCCAGAACGGACTCGGGGAGGGTGCCGGACAGGACGCCGATGAGTTTCCAGCACAAGTTCCCCGCGTCGCGCACCCCGGCGGCCATACCCTGACCGATCCACGGCGGCATCACGTGCGCGGCGTCCCCGGCGAGGAAGATCCGGCCGGCCCGCCACCGCGAGGCGAAGCGGACGTGGTGGTTGTAGACGACCGAACGCAGGACCTCCACCTCGTCGCGGGTGCGGCCCTGCCGGTTCAGCAACCGCCACACCGCGTTCCCGGTGACGAGTTCCGTCTCGTCCTCGCCCGGCAGCACCGGGAACTCCCAGCGGTGATGGCCCAGGGGAGTGGGGCAGTCGACGGCGGGGCGGCCGGGATCGCAGTGGAACCGCAGCCGGTCGTGGCCCGGCCACGGCTTGAGCATCCTGGTGTCGACGACCAGCCAGCGGTCCTCGGCGGTGCGGCCGTCGAACCCGATGCCGAGCTGGCCGCGAGTCGGGCTGGACCCGCCGTCCGCGGCGATGACGTACGACGCGGTGATCCGCGTGATCTCATCGGTGCGCAGGTCGACGAGCATGAGCTCGACCCGGTCCTCCCGCGGGAAAACCCGGACGCATTCGTGCGCCAGCCGCAGCTCCACGTTCGGGTACCGCCGCGCGCCTTCGCGCAGCACCCGCTCCAGGGCCGGCTGGTAGATGAACATCTGCGGCGGGTGGCCGTGTCCCCGCGGGGGGAGTTCCGCGCTGATGAAGGCCCGGCCGTCGCGGTCGACGAAGTCGATCGGGCGTTCCGCCAGCATGTCCTGCTTGAGCCGGTCCGCCAGCCCGGCGCGCTGCCAGATCCGGACGACCTCCTCGTCGGTGGAGATCGCGCGCGCCCGGGAGTACACCTGCGCGTCCCGCTCGATGACGGCGACCGAGATCTCGCCGGCCCCGAGCAGGTTGGCCGCGGTGACCCCGGTCGGCCCGTAACCGATCACGGCCACGTCGTAGTGCTGGTACTCGGTCACGACGACGGGCCTCCGGGGAATACCTGTAGTGAACGTTCCAGTTGTTACCGGTCGCTACCGTAGGGTGCGGTGACAGCCGGGTCAATGCCGGGTGGAGCCGGGCGACGAGGAGATCAGCCGCTGGATGGGTCGCGTCCCACGGAGCGTGGGGACGAACAGGGGGCCGGTCCGGACCGGAAAGCTCGGCAAAGACGCTTTCGGAGAGCTGGGGATTCACTGTTGATGTGTTCGGAGATCGACAGACTCGGGCACGGTGGCATTCGGTCCGCGCTTGAATGGTGGGAATCGGGTGGTCGGCTGGGTGCGGATAGGGGCGAGAACCATTGGTCGGGCCTGGTGCAGACGGTGCTCACGGAGTTCAGGGCGGAGCTGAACCGGTCTCTTTCCGCTGATCGGCGATTCCTGGCGGACGTCGAGTTGGACTGGTACCTCCGTAATGTGGACGGGATCCACGCTTACACGGAAGCGCACCGGCTCGCCGATCCCTTCGAGGTGCTCGTCAGGCGAGTCGCATTGTCTGCGACGCTCGGCAGCTTCGGCATCGTGTTGGCGCCTGAGTCGCCGTTCGGCGCGGACCGGCTGTTCCGGCTGATCTCGGCGGAGATCACCGACGAACGTATCGCCGAGGCGAAGCGGCTGGGGCCGGTGTGGCGGAAGTTGGATCGCGCCGCGATGGCCCGGTTGATGCGGCTGAAGCATCTTCTCGCCCTGGCCGCCATGGTGCAGCCGCGGCTGACAAATCAGAGCGACGTGGACAGAGTGGACAGCTGGCGTTCGGTGTACGAATTGTTGCCAGTAGCCGGGAGTAAGAATGTGATGCCGGACCATCGATCGCCCTGACTCGGGTGAGTGTCGCGGAGTGTCCGACTGCACACAAGATCCTGCCCGACGTGGCCGTGGCGGTGGCCCGCGATCCCGTCAACGGTGTTCGGGTTCCGGTTCGAGGTGCGGCAGTGCGCGGTCGAGCCAGCCCGGCAGCCACCAGCTCGCCTTGCCGAGCAGGAACATCGCGGCCGGGACGATGAGCAGCCGGATCAGGGTGGCGTCGATCAGCACGCTCACGCCGAGACCGAGGGCGAGGATCTTGATGACGACGCTGGGCGCGGCGAGGAACGCGAAGAAGACGCAGATCATGATCAGGGCGGCCGAGCTGATCACCCGCGCGGTCACGCCCAGCCCGTCGGCGACCCCGGTGTGCGTGTTCCGCGTCCGCAGCCAGGCTTCGTGGACGCGCGACAGGAGGAACACCTCGTAGTCCATCGACAGCCCGAACACGATCGCGAACATGATCATGGGCACGTACGACTCGATGGGCACCGGCTCGTCCACCCCGAACAGCGACGCGCCCCAGCCCCACTGGAACACCGCGACGATGACGCCGTAGGACGCGGCGATCGACAACAGGTTCAGGACCGCGGCCTTGAGCGCGAGGACGGGGCTGCGGAAGGACAGCAGCAGCAGCACGAACGCGGCGGCCACGACCACGCCGATGATCAGCGGGAGCTTCGCCGCCACGATGTCGCGGAAGTCGAGCTGGCCCGCCGTCTGACCGGTGACGTAGGCGGTCGAGCCGTCCAGGACCGGGGGCAGGGTGCGGGTCCGGATCGTCTTCAGCAGCTCGTCGGTGGCGGCGTCCTGCGGTCCGGTCGCCGGGGTGACCGTGGACAGCAGGACCGCGCGGTCCGGGCTCGTGGTCAGCGGGGTGGCGGAGGCGACGCCGGGGGTGGCGGCGAGCGCCTGCTGCACCGAGGCGGTGAGCCCGGACGGCGCGGTGGCGCTGGGCACGACGACCACGGTGAACTGTCCGTTCACGCCGGGCCCGAACCCTGTGCTGATCGCGTCGTAGGCCTGCCGGGTGGTGCTGCCCGCCGGGTCCGCGCCCTGGTCGATGTGCCCGAGTTCCATCGAGAACGCCGGGATCGCCAGTACCGCCGCGACCAGGACGCCGCCGCACAGGTACCGCCACGGGTGCCGGTCGATCCGCACGGCGTACCGGTGCCAGGTGCTCTCCGACCCGTCGGCGGACTCCTCGGCGACCGGGCGGCGCACGTGCCAGCGGTCGATCCGCCGTCCGGCCAGGCCCAGCAGGGCGGGGACGAGTGTCGTCGCCGCGGCCGCGGCCACGACCACTGTGATGGCCGCGGCGAGCCCGAGTTTGCCGATGAACGAGACGCCCACGGTGAACAGGCCCATCAGTGCGATCACCACGGTGGTCGCGGCGATGAGCACCGACCGGCCGCTGGTCGCGACCGTGCGGCCGGCCACGTCGACCGGATCGGCGCCGTCGAGGAGGTGCTGGCGGAACCGGGTGGTCAGGAACAACGCGTAGTCGATGCCGACACCGAGACCGATCATGATCGCCAGCGTGGGAGAGGCCGTCGCGAACGTGATCGCGCTCGCCAGCAGCCCGAGCAGGCCCAGTCCGGTGACGACGCCGACGATCGAGGTGATCACCGGCAGCCCGGCGGCCAGGACGCTGCCGAACGCGACCAGCAGCAGGACGAGCGCCACGAGGATGCCGACCGCCTCCGACCTGAGGTCGCCCTTCTCCGGCTCGGCCGCTTCGCCCAGGGTGCCGCTGTAGTCGACGGCGACCCCGGCGGCTCTCGCCGGGTCGGTGGCGGCGTCGATGCCGTCGACGAGACCGGGGCCCAGGTTCGCGGGCTTGTCGTCGAACTGGATGTTGGCGAAGGCCGTGCGGCCGTCGGGCGAGACGGTGGCGAGCGGATCGGACACCGAGCGGACGTGCGGCACCGCGCGGACCCCGGCCACGGCCTGCTCGACGACCGCGCTCTGGCTGCTCAGCGCTCCGCCGGTGGTGAAAACGAGGCGTGCGCTGGTCGAACCGCCGGTGACGCCGTGCTCGGTCAGTACCGCGCTGCCCTCGCCGGATTCGGAACCGGGCAGGGTGAAGTCGTCGCTGAAGGCGCCGCCGGCCAGCTGGTCGGCGACCGTCACGGCGGCGAGCACCGCGAGCCACACGAGGACGACCCGCCACGGGTGAGTCGCGCAGCGACGCCCGGTGCGTTCCAGCGCTCCGGTGCGGGTTCTCCCGGCGGTGCTGACCTGTTCTGCCATGCGCGCCCTCCCGGCCCCCGCTCAGTGTCACCCCCGGTTCCGGGGCGCCGTAGGGCCGAAGGTCCCGGTGCCGCGGAGAGGGAGAGCCGCCGGTCGTTCGGGGATCATCGGCACCTTCGCGGGCTCCCGCGACGCGACGAGGATTCGGTCCTGGACCAGTTCGCTTTCGCCGCGATTGCCGTCACCTGCTCCGGGGGTGCCCCACAGCTGTTCCTTCGGGGCGCTCGACGCGACGGCGGCCTCGTCGGCGGCTGACCCGGGCGGTGACACCGACCCGGGTCAGCCCGCGCGCGGCGACCGCGTACGGCCGATGTGCGCGATCACGGCGCGGACGAATTCCAGGACGCCGTCGCGGCGGCGGTCGCGCCATCAACGTGCCCGAACCTCCACCGCAGGCTTTCGCTCCGGTGACCGGCGAACCGGGCAGCGTCCGTCGCGGGAGGGATCGACTCCTGTCGAGGAACAACGCCCGAGGCAGGAGTCCGTGGGTTGGCTCAGGCCTTGAGCTGCAGGCGGCGTTGCAGGAGAGAGGAGACTGGGCCGAACGAGGCGAACCGGAGCGGAAGGTCGCGCAGCCAGAGCCGGAACGGGTCCGACGGTGCGTAAAGACCCTTCACCCGGCGGCCGAGTGCTTGCTTCTTCTCGGCTTCCGGGCGGAGGTCGGTTTCCCAGTCGCGCAGTGCCGTGAGCACGTCGCCCGGGTGGCGGTCGAGCGCGGTGCCGAGGCGATCCGCGCCGGCGACGGCGAGGGAGGAGCCGAAGCCGGCGAAGAGGGTGACGCACCAGGCGGCGTCGCCGAGGAGGACCACGCGGCCCCGGCTCCAGTTGCCGACGACCATCTGGCTGATGGTGTCGAAGTAGACCGACTCGGCGTGGGGCAGCTGGGCGAGGACTTCGGGTGCGGCCCAGCCCATGTCCCTGTAGACGCGGGGCAGCACGGTGGCCGGGCCTTCCGCCAGTTCGGCCATCGGGCTGGTGGTTCGGTAGCCGAAGAACGCGGCTGCCCGGCCGGGGCCGAGGCTGATGACGGCGAGCGTGCGGCCGGTGTCGGTGAGGGTCGAGGTGGTGCCTTCCTCCACACAGGACGGCAGCCGGTCCAGCATGAAGACACCGGTCATGTGGTCGAGGTCGAGGCGGAAGTCCTCCTCCGGCCCGAACACCAGCCTTCGCGTCGTGGAGTGCAGACCGTCGGCACCGATCAGCAGGTCCGCTCGCTCCACCGTTCCGTCGCTCAGGGACACGTCGACACCGTGGGCGTCCTGAGTGACCGCGGTGACGGTGGTGCCGAACCGGATCTCGACGGCGTCGCGGATCGCGGCGTACAGCACGTCCTCGATGTCGCCGCGCAGGATGTTGAGCGCGCGCTGCCCGAGCATGGCGCGGACGGTCTGCCCGGGCACCGCGAACCGGGCCTGCCCGTCGGGCTTGACGTAGACCATCTTGTCCGGGGTGATGTGCCGTTCGGCGAGAGCTGGCAGCACGCCCATCCGTTCCGCGGAGTCGTACCCGATGCCGGAGAAGGTGACCGCGTAGCCGCCCGAGCTGCGCGCCGGTGCTCGTTCCACCACCACGGGCTGCCAGCCGATCTGGTGCAGCCGCAACGCGGTCGCCAGTCCGGCGATGCCGCCGCCGACGATGATGGCCCGCTTGGTCATGGTCATTTCCGTCCTTTGTGCTCGGTGAGACCGGCTGTCACGATGTCGATCAGCAGGTCGAGGATCTGAGGGTAGGGGGCGCCGAGTCGCTCGGCGTAGAGCGGCACGAGGAGCACGCTCTGCAGCGCGCCGACCACCACCGCGGGATCGATCTCGATCAGTTCGCCGTCGCGTTGTTTCGCCACGACGAATTCGGTGAGCGCGGTGGCCGGGTTGTCGCTCATGGCGGCCACGCGGTCCGGCGCGAGTTTGCGCGCTACCGCCTGCATCTCGTCCGGGTGGGTGGTCAACCGCCGCCACAGCGGGTTGGTCGCCAACTCCCCGAGAGCCGCGCGCAGGAAGCGGCGCAGGGCTTCCCGCGTTTCGCTGGCCGTGAGCAGCGCCTCGTCGATGACCCGGCGCTTGACCGCTCCCGCCTCCCGCAGCATCAGCTCCAGGTACAGCGCTTCCTTCGAGTCGAAGAACAGGTAGAAACTGCTCTTCACGATCCCGGCCGGCGCGACCAGCTCTTCCAGCGAGGTCTTGCGCAAGCCTTGCCTGGTGAACAGGTCCCGGCCGGTGTCCAGGAGCAAGTGGGTGATCCTCGCACGCTCCTCCGATGAGAACGCCGGTGGCATCTCCGGTACCCCCCTTCGCTTCTGAGAACATCAAAACAGATCGTAGATATGTTTTCAAGAGCGGCTGGAGAAGGTGACCACCGTCTCTGCCGATGGCGCGTCGCGCGCCGCCGAGTTCGCTGTTCGTGCCGTCGGAGTTGACCAAACGTTTCGGTCGCGTCGTCGCGGTCGACGACCTCACGTGCTCGGTGGTGCCGGTGAGGTGTTGGGGTTCCTGGGTCGGAACGGGGCGGGCAAGTCGACCACGATCCGGCTGCTGCCCGGCCTGATCCGTCCCTCGTCGGATTCAGCGAGGTGTTCGGTGCCGGTCTCGGACGTGCGGCGTGCGGCGTCGGCACTTGGTGGCCGTGCCCGCCGGCCAGGTGGTCACAATCCGGAGCTGGCGCCCTGCCGCGGCAGGCGGGGAACGGATGCTGCGAACCCGAGGGGCTGTGTGCATCTGCGGAGTGCCCCCGGTGAGATTCGAACTCACACTGGACGGGTTTTGAATCCGTTGCCTCTGCCAGTTGGGCTACGGGGGCGGCGGAGGCAGACTTTACGCGCCCCGGCCGCCCTGGCGGGTACCGGGGGTAGCCGTGCGTGACGATCGCTCACGCGGGGACGGGGCAACGCGACACGCCGTCGCGCGACGTGGTGAACACCATGCTCGCCACGTGGTCCGCGCCATCCACGCACTGGATCGTTCCGGGTAGGCTCGTCCTGCGGATGAACCGCAATTCCCATTCCGTCGAGCACGCAGGAGGACCCCGGTGACCGAAGAGGCTACCGAGGCCAGCGGTGTCGCCACCGCTCCGCAGCGTCGGGTGCTCGTCGCCGAAGACGAAGCACTGATCCGGCTTGACCTCGTCGAGATGTTGCGCGAAGAGGGATATCAGGTGGTCGGCGAGGCGGGCGACGGCGAAGAGGCCATCAAGCTGGCTGCCGAGCTCAAGCCCGACCTGGTGATCCTGGACGTCAAGATGCCGAAACTGGACGGCATCGAGGCGGCGTCGCAGATCACCGCCGACCGGATCGCGCCCGTGGTCATTCTGACCGCGTTCAGCCAGCGCGATCTGGTGGAGCGGGCCCGTGACGCGGGCACCATGGCGTATCTGGTGAAACCGTTCAACAAGCGGGACCTGGTGCCCGCGATCGAACTGGCGGTGAGCCGGTTCTCGGAGATGCAGGCGCTGGAGGCCGAGGTCGCCACCCTGTCCGACCGGCTCGAGACCCGCAAGGTCATCGACCGGGCGAAGGGCCTGCTGATGACCCACCAGGGGCTGACCGAGCCGGACGCGTTCCGGTGGATCCAGCGCACGGCCATGGACCGGCGCACCACGATGAAGGCCGTCGCGGAGGCGGTCGTGGAGAGCATCGGTCAGAAGTAACCCCACGCAGTCGCGTGGGGCGGACACTCGTTCCACCACCACTCCATTGAGTAGCCGAAGAGGCTGCTTCTGTGGGCGCTGGTTACGTAGTGTGCACACCCGGTTGGTGCTTGCAGCAATCGGGTGCATCTCGTAACTAAATTGTAGTGACCCCCGTCACGATGTGGAAACAAGACAGCGCAGCCCGCTGTGCACGTCCGCATCCGGCGGTTACGTTCAGCGCCCAATAGGTCCCCACCTGGGACGGCCGCAGTGTCGCGGCCGTCTGGACTTTGGAGGAACGAGTGGCAGGAGCACGACTCACGCGAGTTCTCGTGCTGGCGGCGGCAGCGACGCTGACGCTGGGTGCATGCGCGGCGCGTGACCAGGGAAGTTCGTCGGGCAACACCACCGGCTCGGCGGCGGCGCCTTCCCAGGCGTCCAACGCGGCCAACCCGCGTGGTGACGGCAAGGCGGTCTGCTCGGGGGTCTCGATCGCGTACGCGGGCACCATCAACGGCACGAGCGCAGCACTCGGCCAGAACATCCTGCGCGGCGCGGACCTGGCCGTGAAGCAGCACAACGAGGCCAACCCCAACTGCCAGGTGACGCTGAAGCAGTTCGAGACCGAGGGCAAGCCGGACAAGGCGCCCGGTGTGGTCACCCAGGTCATCAACGAGCCGGACATCCTCGGCGTGGTCGGCCTGCCGTTCTCCGGTGAGTCCAAGGCCGCGGGCAACCTGTTCAACCAGGCCGGCCTGGTGACCATCACGCCGTCGGCGACCAACCCGGGCCTGGCGCAGAACGGCTGGAAGACCTTCTTCCGCGGCATGGGCAACGACTCGGTCCAGGGCCCGGCGGCCGCGAAGTTCCTCACGGACACGCTCAAGGCCAACAAGGTCTGCGTCGTCCAGGACGACTCCGAGTACGGCACCGGCCTGGCGAGCCAGGTCATCCAGTCGCTCGGGTCCAAGGCGTCCTGCACCGACAAGGTGAAGACCGGTCAGACCGACTTCTCCGCCGTGGTCAACAAGATCTCGACCGAGAACCCGGACGCCGTGTTCTACGCCGGCTACTACCCGGAGGCCGGTCCGTTCGCCCAGCAGCTCAACGACAAGGGCGTCGCCGCCAAGTTCGTCGGGCCCGACGGTGTGAAGGACCCCGAGTTCCTCAAGGGCGCGGGCGCCGGCGCGGCGAAGGCCTACTTCACCTGCCCGTGTGTGCCGGAGGACAACTTCAAGGACTTCACCGCCGCGTTCAAGCAGGTCGAGGGCGCCGACCCGGGCACATACTCGCCCGAGGGCTACGACGTCGCCACCATCCTGCTCAAGGGCATCGACAGCGGTGTCAAGGACCGCGCCGGCCTGCTCAACTTCGTCAAGAACTACGACGGCCAGGGCCTGACCAAGAAGTTCAAGTGGAACGACAAGGGCGAGCTGTCCGACACGCCGGTCTGGAGCTACCGCGTGGAGAACGGAAAGATCGTCAACAACGGCCAGATCAGCTGACGACTGACCCATCGGGCATGCGTGCGGCCGATCGTCGCACGCATGCCCGATCCGTACCCGGGAATAGAGTGAGTCCTTGTACCCCGCGATGACCCCTTTCCTCGCGCAGACCGGTAGCTGGATCAGCTTCGATGTCCACGGTCTGGCGCAACAGTTCTGGAACAACACCGTCGACGGTCTGGCGCTGGGCGGTATCTACGCGCTCGTGGCGCTGGGCTACACGCTGGTCTACGGCGTGCTGAAACTCATCAACTTCGCCCATTCCGAGGTGTTCGTCGTCGGCGCGTTCGCGACCTGGCTGACGTTCTACGCCCTCGGATTCCGCTCCGGGACGACCCCGGTGCTCTCGGTCGCCGAGATCATCCTGTTCCTCGCCATCGCGTGCCTGGCGGCGATGGCGGCCTCCGGCGGCACGGCCGTGCTGCTGGAACGCGTGGCCTACCGCCCGCTGCGCAAGCGCAACGCCCCGCGCCTGGTCTTCCTGATCACCGCGATCGGCGCGTCGTTCGCCATCCAGCAGGGGCTGCGCCTGGTGTTCGGCCTGAACCAGCAGCCGCAGATCCGGCTCCTGCAACCCGAAACGTTGTTTCGGGTCTTCGGCGCCTCGGTGACCAACATCCACGTGATCCTGTTCGTGGCCGCCATCCTGCTGTGGTTCGTGGCCGACTACTTCGTCAACCGCACCCGCCTCGGCCGCGGGATCCGTGCGGTGGCGCAGGACCCGGACACCGCGACGCTGATGGGCGTGAACAAGGAACGGGTCATCGTGATCACGTTCCTCGTCGGTGGCCTGCTGGCCGGTGCCGCGGCGCTGTTCTACATGATGCGGATCCCGCAGGGTGCGATCTACAACGGTGGCTTCCTGCTCGGTATCAAGGCGTTCACCGCCGCGGTGCTGGGCGGCATCGGCAACCTGCGCGGCGCGCTGCTCGGCGGGTTCGTCCTCGGCCTGGTCGAGAACTACGGGCAGTCGCTGTTCGGTGGCGAATGGAAGGACATCGTGGCGTTCGTGGTGCTGATCGTCGTGCTGATGTTCCGGCCGACCGGCATCCTCGGCGAGTCCCTCGGGAAGGCACGGGTATGACGACGCAGACCGTGAGCGCGCCCCGGGCGGGGCGGCGCTCGATCCGCGACCAGTGGAACAACCTGTCCCGGCCGGCGCAGTGGGCGATCCTCATCCCGCTGGTGGTGCTGATCTACTTCCTGCCGGTGCTCAACCCGCCGTTGATCGCGACCACCGGCACCGACTTCCCCAACGCGATGTTCGACGTCGCCCGCTACGCGCTCGTCGCCATCGGCCTCAACGTCGTGGTCGGTCAGGCGGGTCTGCTCGACCTGGGCTACGTCGGCTTCTTCGCCGTCGGTGCGTACGTGGCGGCGCTGTTCACCAGCCCGAACTCCAGCCTGCACCACCTGCCCTACCTGTGGACGCTGCCGCTGGCGATGGTCATCACGATGATCTTCGGCATCGTGCTCGGCACGCCGACGCTGCGGCTGCGCGGCGACTACCTGGCGATCGTCACGCTCGGGTTCGGCGAGATCATCCGGCTGGTCGCGGACAACGTCGGCCCGCTGCGCGGGCAGTCCGGCTTCCAGGGCGTCGGCACCAACTCCGCGGGCGTGCCGTTCTTCGCCAACGCCACCCAGTGGTACTGGCTGACCATCACGATCATCATCGCGATCCTGCTGCTGGTCGGGAACCTGGAACGCAGCCGCGTGGGCCGCGCCTGGGTGTCCATCCGGGAGGACGAGGACGTCGCCGAGATCATGGGCGTCCCGGTGTTCAAGTTCAAGATCTGGGCGTTCGTCATCGGCGCCGCGATCGGTGGCCTGTCCGGTGCGCTCTACGCCGGCAAGCTCGGGTTCGTCAACAACCAGTCCTTCGACGTGATCACCTCGATGCTGTTCCTGGCCGCGGTGGTGCTCGGCGGTGCCGGCAACAAGGTGGGCGTCCTGCTCGGCGCGATCGTGGTGGCCTACCTGCCGCTGCGCTTCGTCCAGCTCGCCGACTACAACTACCTGATCTTCGGCATCGCGCTGATCGTCCTGATGATCTTCCGGCCGCAGGGCCTGCTGGGTGCGCGGCAGCGGCTGCTGGCCCGGGGCCGCCAGGCGTACCACCGCCTGCTGGGCCGCGGCGAGCAGATCAGCGGGGACAGCGCATTGTCCGCCGACACGCAGGGAGGTCGCCGATGAGCCACCCCACGGATGACGCCCCGCTCGACGGCGGGCTCGTCGCCGAGGTCGCCCGGATGAGCCCGGAGGAGCTCGCCGAGCACGAGGCCGAGGTCGCCGACACCGTCGCCATCGACCGGGACATCCGGGTCGGCGTCGGGGAGACCCTGATGGAGCTGCGGGACGTCACGCTCAAGTTCGGCGGCCTGACCGCGCTGGACTCGGTCTCGTTCGGCATCCGCCGCGGCGAGATCCTCGGCCTGATCGGGCCCAACGGCGCCGGCAAGACGACCTGCTTCAACGCGATGACCGGGGTCTACCGGCCCACGTCGGGGCAGGTGCTGCTGGAGGACAAACCGCTGGGCAAGGCGTCCCGGCACGACATCACCCGCCGCGGCATCGCCCGCACCTTCCAGAACATCCGCCTGTTCGGCGAGATGACCGCGCTGGAGAACGTGGTGGTGGGCACCGACGCCCGGCACCACACGAGCGTGCTCGGTGCGCTGCTGCGGTTGCCGCGCCACCACCGGGAGGAACAGACCGCGGTGGAGCGGGCGATGGCACTGCTGGAGTTCGTCGGCATCGCCGACCGCGCCGCGGACAAGGCGAAGAACCTGCCCTACGGCTACCAGCGCCGCCTGGAGATCGCGCGGGCGATGGCCACCGAACCGAAGCTGCTGTGCCTCGACGAGCCGGCCGCCGGGTTCAACCCGGCGGAGAAGGAAGAGCTCATGGAGCTGATCCGCAAGATCCGCGACGACGGCTTCACCGTGCTGCTGATCGAGCACGACATGAGGCTCGTGATGGGCGTGACCGACCGGATCGTCGTTCTGGAGTTCGGCAAGAAGATCGCCGAAGGACTGCCGGCCGAGATCAGGGAGAACCCCGCCGTGATCGCCGCCTACCTGGGAGTGCCCGACGATGACGTTGCTTGAGCTGGACGGCGTGTCCGTCCACTACGGACGGATCCAGGCGGTCGCGGAGCTGTCGCTGACCGTCGCGGAGGGCGAGATCGTCGCCCTGATCGGCGCCAACGGCGCCGGCAAGAGCACCACCATGCGCGCCATCTCCGGGATCCGGCCGTTGTCGGCGGGCCGCATCTCCTTCGCCGACGAGGACATCACCAAGCTGCGGGCCGACCTGCGGGTGGTCCGCGGCATCTCGCAGGTGCCCGAGGGACGCGGCGTGTTCCCGGGCATGACGGTCGCGGAGAACCTGGACATGGGCGCCTACGCCCGCAAGGACCGCAAGAGCCTGCAACCCGACCTGGACCGCGTGTTCGACCTGTTCCCGCGGCTTGCGGAGCGGCGCAACCAGGCCGGCGGCACGCTCTCCGGCGGTGAGCAGCAGATGCTGGCGATGGGCCGGGCGTTGATGGCCAAACCGCGGCTGCTGCTGCTCGACGAGCCGTCGATGGGGCTGGCCCCGCAGTTCATCCAGCAGATCTTCCGGATCGTCACCGAGATCAACAAGCAGGGCACCACGGTACTGCTGGTGGAGCAGAACGCGCAGCAGGCGCTCTCCCGCGCCCACCGCGCGTACGTGCTGGAGACCGGGCGGATCACCAAGACCGGCACCGGCCCGGAGCTGCTGGCCGACACCGCGATCAAGGAGGCGTACCTGGGCGTCGCCTGATCGGGTGGACCCGCGAACGGGCCCCGGCGCCGCGGCGCCGGGGCCCGTCCCGTGCCGAGGGTCAGCGGCTGCCCGGCGCCCGGTCGCGCACCAGACAGCTCAGGCGCGCGGTGCAGGTGCGGCGGCCCTGCTCGTCGGTCAGCACGATCTCGGTGGTGATGGTGCCCCGGCCCACGTGCACCGGCTTCGCCACGCCGGTGACCAGGCCGTCGCGGGCCGCGCGGTGGTGGGTGCAGGACAGCTCGAACCCGAGCGTGGCCTTGTCCGGACCGGCGTTGAGCGCGGCCACCGTGGAGCCCAGCGCCTCGGCCAGCACGGCGTTGGCGCCGCCGTGCAGCAAGCCGTAGGGCTGCAGGTTGCCGGCCACCGGCATCGTGCCGACCACCTGTTCGGCCGTGACCTCGACGAGTTCGATGCCCAGCTTGTCGTTGAGCTGCTGTTCCGCGACCCGCGGATCGATGCCCGCGAGCTGTTCGCGGAGGGCTTCGGACAGGTTCTCGGTCAATGCGGCAACTCCTCGGTGAGATGACAGCGGACAGGGGCGACCGCTCGCGCGGTTCTGTCGGTGACCCACCCTAGACTCGCACCCGTGAGCCCCAGCCAGAACCAGCCCGTAGCCAACGCCACAGCCACCCCGCCCGCCGAAGGGCGGCCGCGGCTGCTGCTGATCGACGGCCATTCGATGGCCTACCGCGCGTTCTTCGCGGTGCCGGCCGACCGGTTCAAGACCTCCACCGGTCAGGTCACCAACGCGGTGTTCGGGTTCACCTCGATGCTCATCAACCTGCTGCGTGACGAGCAGCCCACCCACCTCGCGGTGGCCTTCGACGTGTCGCGGCAGACGTTCCGCTCGCAGACCTTCGCCGAGTACAAGGCGACGCGCACGAGCACACCGGACGAGTTCAAGGGCCAGGTCGACCTGGTCAAGGACGTGCTCGGGGTGCTCGGTATCCCGGTGCTGGCCAAGGACAACTACGAGGCCGACGACATCATCGCCACGCTCACCACCCAGGCCACGGCCGACGGTTTCCAGGTGCTCATCTGCACCGGCGACCGGGACGCGCTGCAGCTGGTGACCGACTCGGTGACGGTGCTCTACCCGCGCAAGGGCGTGTCCGACCTGGTGCGCTACGACCCGGCGGGGGTGTCGGAGAAGTACGGGCTCACCCCGTCGCAGTACCCGGACTTCGCGGCGCTGCGCGGCGATCCCTCGGACAACCTGCCGGGCATCCCGGGCGTGGGGGAGAAGACCGCCACCAAGTGGATCCAGCAGTTCGGGTCGCTGGACGCGCTGATCGACCGGGTCGACGAGGTCAAGGGCAAGGTGGGCGACGCGCTGCGCGCCCATCTGGACTCGGTGATGCTGAACCGGCAGCTCACCGAGCTCGTGCGGGACGTGCCGCTGGAAACCGTGCCCGCCGATCTCGCGCTGCGGCCGTGGGACCGGGACGCGGTGCACCGGCTGTTCGACGAGCTCGAGTTCCGGGTTCTGCGCGACCGGCTGTTCCAGACGCTGTCCAGCGCCGAACCGGAAGCCGAGTCCGGGTTCGAGGTCGAGGGCGCCGCGGTGCCGGCCGGCGGTCTCGCCGCCTGGCTGTCGCAGCACACCGGCGCGGGACAGATGGTGGGGTTGTCGTTCCGCACCACCGGGTCCTCGGTGCGCTCGGACATCCAGTCCATCTCGCTGGCCGCGCCGGGCGGGCCGGCCGGGTACGTGGACGTCACCACGCTGGACGAGGCCGACGAGCAGGCCCTGGCCGGGTGGCTGGCCGACCCCGCGATCCGCAAGGCCGGGCACGCGCTGAAGGTGCCGCTGCACGCGCTGCGAGCCCGCGGCTGGCGGCTGGCGGGGCTGGCCATGGACACCGAGCTCGCCGCGTACCTGGTGCGGCCGGGGCAGCGGTCGTTCGAGCTGGACGACCTGGTGCTGCGGTACCTGCAGCGGGAGCTGCGCAACGACAGCGACGCCGGTGACGGCCAGCTGTCGCTGCTCGACGGCGACGACGGTGACCAGTCGCTGGTCCAGGGCGAGCTGGTCCGCGCCAGCGCGGTCGCCGAGCTGGCCGGCGCGCTCACCGGCGAGCTGGACAAGATCAGCGGTACCACCCTGCTGAACGAGATCGAACTGCCGCTGCTGCAGGTCATCGCCGAGGTCGAGGCCGCGGGCGTGGCGGTCGACATCGAGCAGCTGACCGCCCTGGAAGCGCACTACGGCGCACGCGTGAAGCAGGCCGCGGAGGCCGCGTACGGCGTGATCGGCAAGCAGGTCAACCTGGGCTCGCCCAAGCAGCTCCAGGTGGTGCTGTTCGACGAGCTGGGCATGCCCAAGACCAAGCGCACCAAGACCGGGTACACCACCGACGCGGAGGCGCTGCAGACGCTGTTCGAGAAGACCGAGCACCCGTTCCTGCAGCACCTGCTGGAGCACCGGGACGCCACCCGGCTCAAGAGCACCGTGGAGGGCCTGCTCAAGTCGGTCGCGGACGACGGGCGGATCCACACCACGCTGCACCAGACGATCGCGGCCACCGGTCGGCTGTCCTCTGTGGACCCCAACCTGCAGAACATCCCGATCCGCACCGAGGAGGGCCGCCGCATCCGTGACGCCTTCGTGGTCGGCGACGGGTACGCGGAGCTGCTCACCGCGGACTACAGCCAGATCGAGATGCGGATCATGGCGCACCTGTCCGAGGACGGGGCGCTGATCGAGGCGTTCCAGTCCGGGTTCGACTTCCACGCCGCCACCGCGGCGCGTGTGTTCGGAGTGGACCCGTCCGAGGTCACCGGTCCGCAGCGGGCGAAGATCAAGGCGATGAACTACGGCCTGGCCTACGGCCTGTCGGCCTACGGACTGTCGCAGCAGCTGCGGATCTCCACCGAGGAGGCCCGGGAGCTGATGACCGAGTACTTCGCCCGGTTCGGCGGGGTGCGTGACTACCTGCAGAGCATCGTCACCGAGGCGGGCAAGGTCGGCTACACCGAGACGATCTTCGGTCGCCGCCGGTACCTGCCCGACCTCAACAGCGACAACCGGCAGCGCCGCGAGATGGCCGAGCGGATGGCGCTCAACGCGCCGATCCAGGGCAGCGCCGCCGACATCATCAAGGTCGCGATGATCGGCGTGCACCGGGCGCTCACCGAGTCCGGGCTGTCGTCGCGAGTGCTGCTGCAGGTGCACGACGAGCTCGTGCTCGAGGTCGCCGAGGGTGAACGCGACCGGGTCGAGGAGCTGGTCCGCCGCGAGATGGGAGCGGCGTACCAGCTGGCCGTGCCGCTGGAGGTGTCGGTCGGGTTCGGCCGGTCCTGGAACGAGGCGGCGCACTGACGCGGGGAGCGCGGGCAGGATGAACGACCGCGCGGTGGTGCTGGCGCCGTTGCGCCGCGCCAAGGACTGGATGGACGCGCACTACGCCGAGCCGCTCGACGTGGACCGGCTCGCCGCGGTCGCCTGCTGCTCGCGCTCCCACTTCACGCGTTCGTTCGCCGCCGCGTACGGGGAGAGCCCCAAGGCGTACCTGACGCGGCGGCGCATCGAACGCGCGCAGGATCTGCTGCGGTCGGTGAACCTCACCGTCACCGAGGTCTGCCTGGCCGTCGGCTTCGCCAGCCTCGGCACGTTCAGCCGCCGCTTCGCGGAGATCACCGGGGAGTCGCCGAGCCGGTACCGCGCCCGGATGCGGGCCGGCGGGCCGCCGCCGGTCCCGGGGTGCTTCCTGATGATGTGGACCCGCCCGGCACCGGGAACCGCACAGTCGGAGAAGCCTCCGCGGGCTCCGGACCCGTAGCGTCGTGGTCCTCGACGACAGGAGGTCCGTGATGATCAGGGGACTGTCCCATTCCAGCGTGTACGTGCTGGACCAGGACTCGGCGAAGGAGTTCTACACCGGCAAGCTCGGCTTCGAGGTGCGGCAGGACCTGCGGATCGGGGAGTTCCGCTGGCTCACCGTGGGCCCGCCCGACCAGCCGGACCTCGACTTCATCCTGATGAAGCCGGGGCCGCCGCAGCACGACGCGGAAACCGAGAAGCAGATCCGGGAACTGGTCGCCAAGGGCGCGCTGGGCGGGGGTGTCTGGACGACCCGCGACTGCCGCGCGACCCACGCCGAGCTGGCCGCGCGCGGGGTCACGTTCCTGCAGGAGCCCGCCGAACGGCCGTACGGGATCGAAGCGGTGTTCCGCGACGACTCCGGCAACTGGTTCAGCCTCACCGAGCGTCACGAGTTCGACCCCGGTAAGGACTGGGCGTGACGTGCGGCGGTTCCCGGGCCGGCAGCCGCGGGAACGGGGCTCGTTCGACGGGCTGCCCGGGGGGCCCGCGCCAGGTAGCGTGAGGCCATGGCTGGCAGGAAAGCGCTGATCCTGGCGGGTACTGGGATGCTCGCCGACGTCGCCGGGGTCCTGACCCGGGAGGGCTGGCACGTGGTGCTGCCGTCCCGGCGGTACCACCCGCTCGACTGCGAGGCGCGGCCCGGTGTGGCCGCACTGCGCGCACTCCGGCGGCCCGGGCACCGGCCGTACCGCCCGGGCACCGCCCGTTCCCGGGCTGAGGGCAAGGCGATCTGGGTCGAGGCGCACTGGGACCGGCCGCGCGAGCTTGCCGCGAAGGCGGAGACGGCCCTGCGCGGGCCGGCGGATCTGCTGGTGGCGTGGATCCACGAGCAGTACCGGCGCGCGGTGATGGGCGCGGTGGCGCCGCTGCTCGCGGCCGATGCGGCGGTGGTCGAGGTGCGCGGCGGCCCCAGCGGTGACCCGCCCGACCCGCTCCTGCCGCTGCACCCGACCCAGGTGGTCCAGCTCGGCACGGTCTCCGCCTATGACGCGGACCGGTCCCTCGCACAGGCCGAGATCGGCGAGGGAGTGCTCGAGGCCGTGCGGCGGGCCCTCGCCGGGCACGCCACGTCCGTGCACCAGGTCGGTCAGCTGCGGCCACTGGTGCGTTAGCCGAGTTCGCCCGCCTGGGCCGCGGGGGCGACGCCGCGTCGTCCCCGCGGCTGCCCGGAGGGCCGGCCGCGGCCGGGCCCCGCCGGTGGCGGGGTCAGGCAGCCTGCCGCGTGGGCATGATGGTGACCTGCTGAAGGTTCACGTGCGCGGGCTGGGCGGCCAGGAACGCGATCGCCTCGGCGACGTCCTCGGGGGCCAGCCACGTCATTTCCTTCTTCGAGCCCGCCAGCCAATCCTGCGCGCCCAGGTCGGTGACGTGGCTTTGCAGCTCGGTGCCCACGATGCCCGGCTCGACCGCCGACACCCGGACGTCCTTCGGGCCCAGCTCGGCGCGCAGCGTCCGCGACAGGTGCGTCACGAACGCCTTCGTGCCGGAGTACACCGCGAAGTTCGGGAAGATGTTCTGCGCGGCGATCGACGACGTGTTCACCAGATCGGCCACGCCGCGGTCCGCGGCGGAGGCGATCAGCTGCGGGACGAACGCGCCGATCGTGTTCATCAGCCCGCTGACGTTGAGGTCGATCTGGTGCTGCCACTGCTCGGTCCGCAGCTCCGCCACCGGCGCGGGCAGCATCACCCCGGCGTTGTTGACCAGCAGGTCCGCGGTGCCCAGCTCGGCGGCCACCCGGTCGGCCGCGGACCGCAGTGCGCTCGCGTCGGTCACGTCGGCGGCCAGCGCCAGCGCCGTACCGCCGGCCCGCTCGATCTCCCCGGTCAGCTCGGCGAGACGGTCGGCGCGGCGGGCCAGCACGGCCACCTTCGCGCCGGCGGCGGCGAGCCGCACGGCCGCGGCCCGGCCGATGCCGCTCGACGCGCCGGTCACCACGGCGATCCGCCCGGTCAGGGAAGTGTGCACGGTCATGGCTTGCGTGTCTCCTCGATCTCCAGTGCGACCGTCCGGCCGCACCACTGATGCAACCAGCGGGAGCCGGGCGGTGGGCGGCTTCTTCCGGCCCCGCGGTGACCGGGCGCACCGAGCCTGGTTCCGGCAGAACCAGGTTCGGTGACCCGCGGCCCGGCAGAATGAACTGGTGGATCACAACGTGGAGCTGAAGGAGTTCCTGCGCTCGCGCCGCGCGCGGCTCGGCGTCGACGACGTGGAACTCGGCGGCACGAGCGGTGTCCGGCGCGTGCCAGGGCTGCGCCGGGAGGAGGTGGCCCGGCTCGCCGGCGTCAGCGTGGACTACTACACGCGGCTGGAACAGGGCCGCGCTCCGCACGTCTCGGACGAGGTGCTGGACGCCATCGCCGGCGCGCTGCGCCTGAACGACACCGAGCGCTCCTACCTGTGGCAGATCGCGCGCACCAACTCGCGCCGCCCGCGGCGCCGGACCGCCGCCCGCGTGCAGCGCGTGCGCCCGGGCGTCCGCCGGATGCTGGAGACCCTCGACGAGGTGTCCCCGGCGTTCGTGTTCGGCCGGCGGATGGACGTCCTCGCCGCCAACCGGCTGGCCCGTGCGCTGCTGACCGACTTCGAGGCGCTGCCGCCACGCGATCGGAACATGCTGCGCTACACGTTCCTCGACGAGTCGGCGCGCGAGCTCTTCCTGGACTGGGAGGTGGTGGCCCGGGACAACGTCGCGCTCCTCCGCCTGGACGCCGGCCGCCACCCCGACGATCCGCTGCTGGCCGAGCTGGTCGGGGAGCTCGCGGTCGCCAGCCCCGAGTTCCGGCGCTGGTGGGCCGACCACAACGTCCGCGACCGCAGCCACGGCACGAAGAGCTACCGCCACCCGCTGGTCGGGGACCTCGTGGTGAACTACGAGTGCTTCATGCTGCCCGGTGACCCCGACCAGATCCTGTGCGTCTACACCGCCGAAGCGGGCTCCGCCTCCGAGGCGGCGCTGCGGCTGCTGGCCGGCTGGACCGCCGACGTCCCCGGTGCGCCGGTCGGCTGAGATCAGCCCCCGTTCGCCCCGGCCACGCCGCGGACCAGCAGCATGATCCCGTCGCGCACCTCGGCGCGGGGGCGGTGCGGCTGGAACACCTGCCAGTCCAGCGCGACCACCAGCAGGGTGCCGAACAACCCGGCTGCCGCGGTGGGCACCTGCACCCCGGCCGGCAGGCGTCCGGCGTCGGCCACCCGGTGCAGCTGCTCCTCCACGATCGAGATGATGTCCTCCCGCAGCAGCGACAACGTCTCGTGCCACTGGCCCGGTGTGCGCCACAACTCGCTCACCAGGATCTGCGAAAACCCGCGGTAGGTCGCGATGAACTCCAGCCCGGTGTCCACCATGGACTCCAGCGCGACCACCGGGTCGGGTTCGCCGGTGTGCGCGCGCAACCGCTCGGCGAGCTGACCGACGCCGTACCGCAGCAGCGCGTCGATCAGCCCGTCCCTGCTGCCGAAGTTGTAGTACACCGTGCCCTTGGCGACCCCGGCTTCCGCCGCGATCTCGTCCACCGTCAGCCCGGCGAGGCCCTTCGCGGTGGCCAGGCGCAGCGTCGACTCGAACAGCTTCTGCTTGGTGTGCTCACCACGCGGGCTCACAGCGACAGCTCCGGCTGGAGTTTCGACACGGTCCACACCCGTTGCCGGCGCGCGGCCAGCGCCGACACCGCCAGCGCACCGACCAGGTAGGCGACCAGCACACCGACGTCGAGCAGGTTGCGCAGCGAAGCGCCGGTGTAGAGCAGGTGCCGCAACCCGTCGACCACGTACCCCATCGGCAGCACGACGTGCAGCGGGTACAGCGCGTCGGGCAGGGTCTGCCACGGGAATGTGCCGCCCGCGCTGACCAGTTGCAGCACCAGCAGTACCAGTCCGAGGAACTTGCCGACCGCGCCGAAGAACGCGTTGAGCGCGTGCACGATCGCGGTGAACGTCAGCGACGCGAGGATCGCGAAGGCCAGCGCGGCGAGTGGCTGGGCGATGTGGATGCCGACGAACCAGGTCACCGCCGCGAACAGCACGACCACCTGCGCGATGCCGAGCAGCGCGGAGGGCAGCCACCCGCCGAGCGCCACCCGCAGCGGCGCCGTGCCGGCCGCGATCGCCCGCGCGGACAGCGGCCGGATCAGCAGGAACAGCACGAACGCGCCGATCCAGGTGGCCAGGGCGAGGAAGAACGGCGCGAGTCCCGCGCCGTAGGTGCCGGCGGAGGCGACGCCGACCGAGTTGACCGTCACCGGGTCGGCGATCGTGTCCGCGGTCGCGGTCCGGGTCGGGTCGCTGGGGTTGGGGATCTGCTGCAGCCCCGCGTTGAGGCCGTCGCGCAGCTGCCCGGCACCGGTGGCGAGCTGTTGCGTGCCGGACAGCGCGGTCTTCTCACCGTCGTCGAGCTGCGCGGCACCGGTGGACAGGGTGTTCGCGCCGTCCGCGGCCTGCGCGATGCCGCTGGTCAGGGCGGGCGCGGACGTGGCCAGGGTGGCGGCACCGGCGGCGACCCGCCGTGCCCCGTCGGCGAGCTGGTCGAGCTGGGCCGAGGTCTGCTGGATCTTCGCGTTCGCCTGGTCGACGGGGGAGCGCAGATCGCCCAGCACACCCTGCACGCGCTGGATGTCGGCGTCGGACAGCCCCGCGGCGCGCAGCCGCTGCGTGAGCTGGTTGTTCACGTTGTCGAGGTCGCTGACCAGCTGCGCCGACCCGCTCGTGACGGTGGACCCGGCGGCGGCGACCTGGCTGTTGCCGTCGGCGACCTGCTGCGCGCCGTCGGCCAGCTGCCGCGTGCTCTGCGGGAGGGTCGCGGTGCTCGACTTCAGCGTGGCCAGCCCGGAGGACAGCTGGGCGCTGCCGGTCGCCAGCCGCTGGGCTCCGTCGGCGAGCTGCTGCTGCCCGGATTGCAACCGGGTCGCGCCGTCGGCGAGCCGGGTCGCGCCGTTCGCGGCCTCCTGGGTCTTGCCGTAGATCGTGGAAAAACCCATCAGGAACCGGTTCGCGGCCTCGTTGCCGACCTTCTCCGCGATCGTGCCGCGGATCTGCTCGGCCACCTGGTTCGCGATCGTGTGCGACAGGTAGTTGTTCGCGTCGTTGGTGGTCAGCTGGATGGTGGCGCGCTGCGGGTTGAAGTCGCCGCTCGAGGTCAGCGCGGCGGTGAAGTCGCGCGGGATGGTGATCGCGAAGGAGTACCGGTCGTCGCGCACCCCGGCGTCGGCCTCGGCGGCGGACACCTCGTGCCACTGGAAGGTGCGCGAGCCCACGACCGAGGACGTGACCTCGTCGCCGACGTCCCGGCCGTTCGCGCCGGCGTCCTCGTTGACGATCGCCGCGGGCAGGTGGCCCAGCCGGCCGTAGGGGTCGAAGTTGGCGTAGAGGTAGAACGAGGCGTAGAGCAGGGGGACGAGCACCAGGGCGGCCACGGCCAGCTTGGGCAGCTTGCCGGCGGTCAGGCGGCGCAGTTCCCCGGCGGCGAGGCGAAGTCCGGTCACTGCGGGTCTCCTTGCGCGAGTTGCACGAGTTCGGGTTCGGGCTGCTCGGTCCGGCCGAGCCGGGCCGGGGGAGCGGGCAGCACCTCGGGCGGGGTGGTGGCGGTCAGCACGACGACGGCGAATCCGCGCTCGGCGTAGGTCCGGGCGAGGCCGGTCCAGCTCGCGAAGTCACTGGTGTGCCGGTCGGGGGTGTCGAGCACGAGCAGCCGGATACCCGGGCGCGCCGCGGCGAGCGCGGTGAGCAGCCGGAGCCGCTCGTCCGCGGACAGGTGCTCGAACCGGGCACCGGCGCGACCGGCGAGGTCGTGCTCGGCCAGCCACCGCGCGACGTCGTCCTTCCCGGCGGGCAGCTTCCCGATGGACAGCTCCTCGGCGATCACCATCCGTACCGGCAGCGAGTCCTCCGGTGCCGTGATGTCCGGCGCGTCCACCACCGCGCCGGTCGCCCGCAGGCGGGCCGCGTCGGCCTTGCCGTCGAGCGTCACGAGTCCCGTCGTGGGCCGCATCCGCCCGGTCAGGGCGAGACCGAACGCGGTGACTCCCGCGCCCGGCTCGCCGTGCACGAAGGCGAGCTCGCCCTCGGTGACGGTGAGCGAGGTCGGCGGCAGCACCGTGCCGTGCGGACCTTCGACGGTGACCCGGTCGGCGTGCACCCGCACAGGATCCCCCCTTTTTGAACTGACTGGTCAGTTCAAAAAATACGCCGGTGCCGGCGGAGCGGCAACCCGGGGATCACCGGAGCGCCGAGGCGGGCCGCACCTCCCAGTAGGTCCACAAGGGCCGGTAACCCTGCCGGGGCCAGAACACCGACGACAGCGGGTTGGCCGGGTTGTAGTACAGGTAGGTCGCGCGGGCGCCGCGCGTGTGGAACTCGCGGTGCACCCGCGCCATCAGCGCCCGCCCGATGCCCAGGCCCCGGACGTGCTCGCGGGTGGCCACGTTGTTGACGTAACCCCACTGCCCGGACGGCAGCAACTCGGCCGCCCAGGACCCGGGCACCGACTCCATCCAGCCGCAATCGGCGAGCGCGACGGCGACCCCGTCCCGCTCGGCGAGCCAGACCGGCGCCCCGGCGGCGAGGTTGCGCTCCAGCCGGGGCGCGATGAGCTCGGCGGTACCCGGCCGCCACGGACCGGCGACGAGGGCGGAGTACCGGAACGTCGTCAGCGACAGCGCGACGACCTCCTCCAGGTCCTCCGGCCGGGCACGGCGGACCGTCACGCCGGGCGGGAGCGGGTCCCCGGACGGCGCGCCGGTGCGGACCGCGAGCACCGACAGCGGCATCAGGCCGTGGTCGAGGAACGCGCGGACCGCTTCCGCGTCCCGGCTCGGCCAGGTGACGGTGCAGGCGGAATCGGGGCCGGGCGATTCGCGGTCCATGCGGTGCCGCCACGCGCGCAGCAGCGCGTCCATGCCCGCGGTCCCGGTGGCGCCGGTGCACGGGAACAGCTGCCACACCTGGGCGGCCGACCACAACAGGTCGAACGCGCCCGGCTCGTGCCGCTGCACCTGGAGCACCCCGCTCACCCGGGTGCCGTCCGCCGTCGCCGCCGTCAGCTCCTCGCCCTCCGGCGGGGGCGCGGCCGGCGGCAGCAGCGGGTCCAGCGCGGCGAACCGGGCCCGCTGCGCCGACAGCAGTGCGGCGGTCACCGGGCTCCCGGGAAGGCGCGGGCCCGGAAGATCGCGGTGCCGGGGAACAGCTTGCCGCGCAACGGGCTCCACTGCCCCCACACCCGGGTGTGCCCGGCCGGCCACTCCGGCTCCAGCAGGTCCTCCAGGACGAACCCGGTGGCCGTCAGCGCCCGCACGTAGTCGCCCAGCGTGCGGTGGTACTCGACGTAGGTCGCCGTCCCCTCCGCGTCGACCTCCACGTACGGGGTGCGGTCGAAGTACGGCTGGCTCGCGGTCAGCCCGGCCGGCCCCGGATCGTCCGGGAAGATCCACCGGATCGGGTGAGTCACCGCGAACACCCACGGCCCGCCCGGCCGCAGCACCCGGTGCACTTCCGCGAACACGGTCTCCAGCGATGCGACGAACGGCAGCGCGCCGAACGCCGAGCAGGCCGCGTCCATGCTCCCGTCCGCGAGCGGCAGCCGTTCCGCCGTCGCCTGCACCAGCGGGACCGTGATGCCGGTGCGCGCCGCGCCGGCGCGGGCGTGCCGCAGCATCCCGGCGGACAGGTCCAGTCCGACCGGGTGCGCCCCGGCCGCGGCCAGCCAGCGCGAGCAGGCCGCCTGGCCGCAGCCGATCTCCGCCACCCGGCGGCCGCGCACCTCGCCGAGCAGGCGGGCGTCGGCCTCGCGCAGCCCCTCCGGGCACCACACGAAGTCGGCGTCGCCGAGGAACCCGCCGTGGGTGGCCTGGTAGTCGTCGGCGTCGGCGTCCCACCACGCCAGGTTGGCCGCCGTCGCCTCGGCCGCCGCCACCTCGCGATGGGCCACGCCGACCGTGCCGAGCTGGTGCTCGGCGCTGGCGTGCCGGTTCGCACCGGTGTCTTCGCCGCCGTTGTCCTCCACCGTCGTCACACCGGTATTCTCGCCACCGGCGCGGGCGCCGTCCGCCTGGGCGACCCTGTTTGTGCGGCGCGCGGGCGGCCGCGTACGATATCTCTAGCGCAGTGGGTTCGCGCTACCTTCACTCGGCGAAGCTGAGCCGGGTTCCGAGGTCGCGCACCGTCGGCGGTGATGCTCCGCGGCCGTTCCGTTGTGAACGTTTGCTCATGGTTGCCGTCGTACGCTCACCGCGCACGCGAACTGCACACCTACTCGAGCCGTAAACCAACCGGAGCAACCCACCTAATGACCACCGACACCACCACCGCCCCGACGTCCGGCGCCACCCAGGTCGCCGTCAACGACATCGGGTCGGAGGAAGACTTCCTCGCCGCGATCGACAAGACGATCAAGTACTTCAACGACGGCGATATCGTTGAGGGCACGATCGTCAAGGTCGACCGCGACGAGGTGCTGCTCGACATCGGTTACAAGACCGAGGGCGTCATCCCCTCGCGTGAGCTGTCCATCAAGCACGATGTCGATCCCGGCGAGGTCGTCAGCGTCGGTGACGAGGTCGAGGCCCTGGTCCTCCAGAAGGAGGACAAGGAAGGCCGGCTGATCCTGTCCAAGAAGCGCGCCCAGTACGAGCGCGCCTGGGGCACGATCGAGGAGCTCAAGGAGAAGGATGAGCCCGTCAAGGGCACCGTCATCGAGGTCGTCAAGGGCGGCCTGATCCTGGACATCGGCCTGCGCGGCTTCCTGCCCGCCTCGCTGGTGGAGATGCGCCGCGTGCGCGACCTGCAGCCCTACGTCGGCCGCGAGCTCGAGGCGAAGATCATCGAGCTGGACAAGAACCGCAACAACGTGGTCCTGTCCCGCCGGGCCTACCTCGAGCAGACCCAGTCCGAGGTGCGCAGCGAATTCCTCAACAACCTCGCCAAGGGCCAGGTCCGCAAGGGCGTCGTGTCCTCGATCGTCAACTTCGGTGCGTTCGTCGACCTCGGCGGCGTCGACGGTCTGGTGCACGTCTCGGAGCTGTCCTGGAAGCACATCGACCACCCGAGCGAGGTCGTCGAGGTTGGCCAGGAGGTCACCGTCGAGGTGCTGGACGTCGACATGGACCGCGAGCGCGTGTCCCTGTCGCTGAAGGCGACTCAGGAAGACCCGTGGCGCCAGTTCGCCCGCACCCACGCGATCGGCCAGATCGTGCCGGGCAAGGTCACCAAGCTCGTCCCGTTCGGCGCGTTCGTCCGCGTCGAGGAGGGCATCGAGGGCCTGGTGCACATCTCCGAGCTGGCCGAGCGCCACGTGGAGATCCCGGAGCAGGTCGTCCAGGTCGGCACCGAGGTCATGGTCAAGGTCATCGACATCGACCTGGAGCGCCGCCGCATCTCGCTGTCGCTGAAGCAGGCGAACGAGGGCTTCACCACGGACACCGAGTTCGACCCGACCCAGTACGGCATGGCCGCCGAGTACGACGACCAGGGCAACTACATCTACCCCGAGGGCTTCGACCCGGACACGCAGGAGTGGCAGGAAGGCTACGACAAGCAGCGTGAGGAGTGGGAGCGCCAGTACGCGGAGGCGCACGCCCGCTACGAGGCCCACATGCGGCAGATCGCCAAGGCGGCCGAGGCCAACGCCCAGGCGGCGGCCGAGGAGGCCACCGGCGGCCCGGTCGGCGGCGGCGAGCAGAACTACAGCTCGACCGGCTCGTCCGAGCAGCGCAGCGGCGGCACCCTCGCCAGCGACGAGCAGCTCGCGGCTCTGCGCGAGAAGCTCTCCGGCGGTGCGTGAGCTCGTCTCCCGAGCTGATTGAACTACCCGTGGCCCCCGGTCTCCATCGAGACCGGGGGCCACGGCCGTTCTCCGGGCAGGTGCGGTGGGCCCAGGGCCTGTCGGGGGAAGCGGTGCGGCTCAGCGGAGCTGGAGACCGAGTCCGATGAGAATCGCCCGGATGCCGGCGGCGAACACCTCGTCGTAGGCGTCGTCGGTGGTGTCGATGAACCACTTCGGCGGGGGGTTGCGCGCACGGTGCGTCAGCTCGACGCTCACCAGGCCGTGCATCGTGGTCCAGATCAGGTAGCCGGTGCGGTTCGGGTCTTGATCCGGCGGGGTCACCGGGATGACGCGGTCCACGAGCAGGTCGAAGGTCGTGTGCTGGGCGAAGGCCCGCAGATTCGGATCCGGGTCGAAGCCGGGTACCGCCTGCTCGAACATGAACGCGTACCGGGCGGGACTGTCCAGCGCGAACCGGCGGTAGGACCGGGCCAGCGCGAGGATTCCGGCCGCCGGGTCGTCCGGGATCCGCGGCACGGCGGCGAACTCCTCGTGCAGCAGCTCGAAAGTACGTTCGTACAAGGCGTCCAGCACGCCGTTGCGCCCGCCGAAGCGCGTGTACACCCCGATCGTCGATGTGCCCGCGGCTTCGGCGACGCTGCGCACGGTCAGCCCGGACACGCCCTGCTCGAGCAGCACGGTCAGCGCGGCCTGCAGGAACCGCTCCCTCGTGTGGCTGTCGGCGGGCCCCGCCGGGCCGTGTCGGGTGGCCATCCGCGCGCGCACCCCCTTCGATCGGCCTGGGAAGAACTTAGGGCATAACGCGCGTTATCGCGTACCCGGTGTGGCAGGCATGATGAAGTCGTGGCAGTAGATCTGGTCTTCCGCGGACGACGCATCGTCTCCGACCGTGCACTCGTGATGGCGATCGTGAACCGCACGCCTGATTCCTTCTACGACCGCGGCGCGTCCTTCGCCGATCCGGACGCCCTCGCGGCCGTCGATCGCGCGGTGGCCGAGGGCGCCGACATCGTGGACATCGGCGGGGTCAAGGCCGGTCCCGGCAGCGAGGTCGGCGTGGCCGAGGAGATCCGCCGGGTGGTGCCGTTCGTGGCGGAGATCCGCCGGCGGCATCCCGGCCTGGTGATCAGTGTGGACACCTGGCGGCACGAGGTCGGCCGGCTGGCCTGCGCGGAGGGCGCGGACCTGCTCAACGACACCTGGGCGGGCGCCGATCCCGAGCTGGCGGCGGTGGCGGCCGAGTTCGGCGCCGGGTACGTCTGCTCGCACACCGGGGGAGCGGCACCGCGCACGCGCCCGTTCCGGGTCCGCTACGAGGACGTGGTCGCCCAGGTCGTCGAGGAGCTCACCCGGCGGGCCGAGGACGTGGTGGCGCTCGGTGTGCCGCGTGGCGGCGTCCTGATCGACCCGACGCACGACTTCGGCAAGAACACCTGGCACAGCCTGGCGCTGCTGCGTCACGCGGACGCCCTGACGGCGACCGGCTGGCCGGTCCTCATGGCACTGTCCAACAAGGACTTCGTGGGCGAGACCCTGGGCGCCGGGATCACCGAGCGGCTGGACGGCACGCTGGCCGCCACCGCGCTGGCCGCCCGCGACGGCGCGCAGGTGTTCCGCGTGCACGAGGTGCAGCAGACGCGCCGCGTGCTGGAGATGGTCGCGACGATCGCCGGGGAGCGCCCGCCGGCGCAGGCGGTCCGCGGCCTGGCCTGAGGCCGGGGGGCGGAAAGCGCTATCGCGCGGAGCCGTTGAGGCCGTGCAGCACTCGCTGCAGGATCTGCGAGTCCAGCAGGTCCGGCTCGGGCAGCGGCTCCTCGGCCGGGTACTCGGTGGCGGGGCTGGGCAGCCGGTGCGGGGAGCGGGTGGGCAGGGCGCCGCTGAGCCCGTCGGGCAGCGGCAGCTCACACCACGCGGTGCGGTGGCCGCCGGGCAGCGCCACCGTGTTGATGGTCCAGCCGGGCAGTTCCGGGGGTTCACCGGGACGGTCGTCGTCGAGCTCGACGACCACGCAGTCGCGGTGCAGGCGCAGCCGGACGGTCAGGAAGCGGGGCGAGCGCCGGTCGGCCCCGTCCACCGAGGACCGCACCAGGTGGCGGATGACCGTGACCGCGTCGTCGGCCAGCGGCCGCAGTTTCCACTCCAGGAGGGCGAACCGGACGAACATCTCGGCGCAGTTGACGGCGGTCGGCGCCGCCACGAGCCGAAGGTCGTCTACCTGGGTGGTCGCGGTGGTCACGCCATTCCTCCCTCACATCCCGTGGCCCAGCGAGCGCCACGAGCCCGTTGTTGTCGATCTTCCCCGGTGGTGCGCGACCCTACGGCAAGGCTCGCGACAATGCGAGAGCCGCCGTGCGCACCGCTGGGGAGACGCGCTCGACCCGGACTCGGTTGCTCCAGCCCGAGATCGAAATCGCGGCCCGTGCCCGCCCGGTCGCGTCGAGCACGGGACTGGCTGCACAGGTTACGCCTGCACCCGATTCCTCTCGCTCGTAGGCGACACCCTCGTCGCGGACCCTGGTCAGCTGCCGTCGCAGCAGCCCCGGCGCGGTGATGGTGCGCGGGCCGATCCGGGTCAGGCCGGCGGCCAGCACGGTGTCCAGTACGGACGCGGGGGAGTGCGCCAGGATCGCCTTGCCGACCGCCGTGGCGTGTGCCGGGAAGCGGCCGCCGATGCGCGAGGGCAGGGCCGGCGCGTCCGGCCCGCGCACGATGTCGAGGTAGACCACCTCGATGCCTTCGAGCACCGCCAGGTGCACGGTGTTCCGGGTGGCTTCCCGCAGATCGGCCAGGTACGGGCGGGCGGCGTCGACCAGCCCGCGTTCGCGCCCGGCGAGCTGCCCGATCTCGAACAGCCGCAGGCCGAGCCGCACCGCGGGGCCGTCGCGCTCCAGCAGGCCGTGCGTGACCAGGTGCCCGGTGAGCCGGTGCACCGACGACTTGGGCAGGCCCGTGCGGCGCGCCAGCTCGGACGTGCCCAGCGTCTGGTCCCCGGGACCGAACGCGCCGAGCAGCGCGGCGATCCGCGCCGCCGTCATTCCGTCGTCCCGCTCAGCGGCACACATGTCTTGAGTGTGCCGCAGTGCGGAGAGCACCGTGGAGCGGACCCCGAAAGGAGGGCGCATGAGCACCCGCAAGGCACGGGCCGCGATCGTCGGACCCGGCAACATCGGCACCGATCTGCTCGTCAAGCTGCGGCGCAGCGAGCACATCGAGGTCGCCTGCATGGTCGGCGTCGACCCGGCTTCGGACGGGCTGGCGCGCGCGGCCGCACTGGGCGTGGAGGCGTCCGCCGGGGGCGTGGACTGGCTGCTGTCCCGCGACGAGCTGCCGGACATCGTGTTCGAGGCGACCTCGGCCAAGGCGCACCTGGCGAACGCGCCGCGCTACGCCGAAGCCGGCATCCAGGCCGTCGACCTGACCCCGGCCGCCGTCGGTCCGTTCACCTGCCCCGCGGTGGAGCTGCCCGGGCGGCTGGGCGCGGCGAACTACAACATGATCACCTGCGGTGGTCAGGCCACCATCCCCATCGTGCACGCGGTCTCCCGCGTCACCGAGGTGCCCTACGCCGAGATCGTGGCGTCGGTGTCGTCCCGCTCGGCGGGACCGGGCACCCGCGCGAACATCGACGAGTTCACCGAGACCACCGCCCGAGGCCTGGAGATCGTGGGCGGGGCGGCGAAGGGCAAGGCGATCATCATCATCAACCCGGTGGAACCCCCGCTCATCATGCGGGACACCGTGTTCTGCGCGATCTCGCCGGACGCCGACCGGGACGCCATCACCGCCTCGATCGAGCGGATGGTCGCCGACGTGCAGACCTACGTGCCGGGGTATGCGCTCAAGGCGGCGCCGCAGTTCGACGATCCGCGGCCGGGCTGGCAGGGCCGTGCGCGCGTGGCGGTGTTCCTGGAGGTCGCGGGCAACGGGGACTACCTGCCGCCCTACGCCGGCAATCTGGACATCATGACCGCCGCGGCCGCCCGGGTGGGCGAGCTGCTGGCAACCCGGCGCACGCAGGAGGTGCCGGCATGACCGGGCGGGAGGTGCGGCTCGTCGACACGAGCCTGCGCGACGGCAGCCACGCCATGGCGCACCAGTTCACCGAGGAGAACGTGCGGGACACCGTGCGGGCGCTGGACCGCGCCGGGATCTCGCTGATCGAGGTGGCCCACGGCGACGGACTGGGCGGCTCGACCTTCAACTACGGATTCTCGCTGGTGGACGAGCGGAAGCTGATCGCCGCGGCCGTCGAGGAAGCCACGCGGGCCAGGATCGCGGTGCTGCTGCTACCCGGCCTGGGCACCGTCACCGACCTCAAGGCCGCGGCGGATCTCGGCGCCGGCGCAGTCCGGATCGCCACGCACTGCACCGAGGCCGACGTGTCGATCCAGCACTTCACCGCGGCACGCGACCTCGGGCTGGAGACCGTCGGCTTCCTGATGCTGTCGCACATGGCCACGCCGGAAACCCTGGCCGAGCAGGGCCGCATCATGGTCGACGCCGGCTGCCAGTGCGTGTACGTCGTGGACTCCGCCGGGGCGCTCATCCTGGACGAGGCGGCCGACCGGGTGGCCGCGCTGGTCGCGGAGTTCGGTGACGCGGCCCAGGTCGGCTACCACGGTCACCAGAACCTCAGCTTCGGGGTCGCCAACTCGGTCCTCGCCCACCGGGCCGGTGCGAAGCAGATCGACGGTTCCCTGGTCGCGCTCGGCGCGGGTGCCGGCAACTCGCCGACCGAGGTGCTCGCCGCGGTGTTCGAGCGGCTCGGGGTCGAGACCGGAGTGGACAAGGACGTGCTGATGGACGCGGCGGAGAACATCGTCAAGCCGTTCATCACCCGGCTGCCGGTGATGGACCGGTCGTCGATCGTGCAGGGGTTCGCCGGGGTGTACTCCAGCTTCCTGCTGCACGCCGAGCGCGCCGCGCAACGCTACGGCGTGCCGGCGCACGAGATTCTCTACCGGGTGGGCGAGAACCGTTACGTCGGTGGCCAGGAGGACATGATCATCGACATCGCCCTGGAGCTGGCCGCGGAGCGGAAGTCCGGCTAGGACGATCGGGCCAGCAGCCGGACGCAGTGGCCGACGAGGCGCTCGCGGGACATCTGCGGCGTGCCGGACAGGTAGGCGGTGAACAGGTGGGTCAGCGCGCCGACGAGGCCGATCGCGGTCAGCTGCCGGTCCAGGGTGTCCATGCGCCCGGGCAGCTGGTCGCGGATCAGCGCGGCGAAGGCGGGCAGCAGCGCCACCCCGCGGGCGGACAGGGCCGGGTCGGTGATCGGGGCCAGCAGCAGGACCCGGCCCTTGCGCGGATCGTCCAGCATGAGCTCGACGAACGCGGTGACCGCCGCCTCGGCCCGCGCGGCTGCGTCCCGGCCGCGGTCGCCGACCGCGCCGACGAGTGCGCGGTGCGCCTCGTCGGCGACCTGCTCGTAGACGGCGACCACCAGCTCTTCGCGGTCGGTGAAGCTTTCGTAGAAGTAGCGTTCGGTGAGCTTGGCGTGCCGGCACACCGCCCGCACCGTCACCGCGGCGCTGCCCGCAGTGCCGAGCAGGTCGAGGGCCGCGTCGAGCAACTGGGCGCGCCGGGCCGCCCGGCGGTCGCGCAGGGTGGTGCCCGCCCAGGTCTTCTCCGTCATCCGCCCTCACAATTGACTACAGATGTTGTCAATTGTAGCGTTCGGATCATGGCAGCGCAGCCCCTGGGTCCCGGCTCCCTGACGTGGAAGTACTTCGGTGACTGGCGGACCCTGCTCATGGCACTGTGGGCGGGGTCGATGCAGAACATGCACCCCGAACTGGGCGCCGCGGTGGCGGAGCACTCGCGGTTCTTCGCCGAACGGTGGCAGCGCCTGTTCCGCTCCCTGTACCCGATCGGCGGCACGGTCTACGACGGGCCGCGCGCGGCGGAGACCGCCCGGGCCGTGCGCGGCTACCACGAGACGATCCACGGGGTGGACTCGCGGGGCCGCCGCTACCACGCCCTGAGCCCGGGCACCTTCTACTGGGCGCACGCCACGTTCTTCATGCTCACCGTGGTCGCCGCCGAGCGGTTGATGGGCGGGCTGAGCGAGGCGGACAAGCGGCGCCTGTTCGACGAGCACGTCCAGTGGTACCGGCTCTACGGGCTGAGCATGCGGCCGGTGCCCGGGTCGTGGGAGGAGTTCCGCGCGTACTGGGAGCACATGTGCACCGACGTGCTGGAGGACAACACGGCCGCCCGGGACGTGCTCGACCTCGCCGGGATCGGGAAACCACCACTGCTGGCGCGGGTGCCCGGCCCGGTGTGGCGCGTCCTGCGGATCCTGGTGGCGAAGTCGTTCGTGTGGTGGACGATCGGGCTGTACCACCCGGCGGTGCGGGACCGGCTGGGCTTTTCCTGGTCGCGCCGGGACGAGGCGCTGCACCGGCTGACCGGCCGGGCCATCGGGCTCGCGTTCGCCGTCGTGCCGCACGACCTCCGGTACCACCCCCGGGCCCGTGCGGCGTGGCGGCGGGAACGCGGGGACCTCCCGCCGGATGCCCCGCCCGTGGAGACGCCCGCGCGCAACCTGCCTCCGCTGTCCGAACAGGACAGCCCGACGCACTACGTTCCCCGGGAGGCGCCGTGAAGCTCGGCTATCACATCGGTTACTGGTCCGCCGGCCCGCCGGAGGGCGCACCGGCGGCCATCCGCGCCGCCGAGGAGCTGGGATTCGACTCGGTGTGGACGGCCGAGGGGTACGGCTCCGACGCCCTGACGCCGCTGGCCTGGTGGGGCGCGGCGACCGAGCGGCTCAAGCTGGGCACGAACATCGTCCAGATGTCGGCCCGGACGCCGACGGCGACGGCGATGGCGGCGATGACGCTGGACCACCTCTCCGGCGGCCGCTTCATCCTCGGCCTGGGCGCGTCCGGGCCGCAGGTAGTGGAGGGCTGGTACGGGCAGCCGTACCCGCGCCCGCTGGCCCGGACCCGCGAGTACGTGGAGATCGTGCGGCGGGTGGTGGCGCGGCGTGAGCCGGTCACCTTCGACGGGAACGCCTACCAGCTGCCGCTGCGCGGCGGGACTGGCCTGGGCAAGCCGCTGAGGTCCACCGTGCACCCGCTGCGGCCGGAGATCCCGATCTACCTCGCGGCCGAGGGCCCGAAGAACGTGGCGCTGGCCGCCGAGATCTGCGACGGCTGGCTGCCGCTGTTCTTCTCCCCGAAGAGCGACCCGTTCTACCGGCAGGCGCTCGCGGAGGGCTTCGCCCGGCCGGGTGCGCGACGCTCCGCGGCGGAGTTCGAGGTCGCCGCGTCGGTACCGGTGATCGTGCACGACGACGTGGAGACCGCGGCCGGTTTCGTCAAGCCGTCGCTGGCGCTCTACATCGGCGGCATGGGGGCGCGGCAGGTGAACTTCCACAAGGACGTGTTCGCGCGGCTGGGTTACGGCGACGTCGCCGAGAAGGTCCAGGAGCTCTACCTGGCCGGGCGGAAGGCGGAGGCCGCGGCGGCGATCCCCACCGCGCTGGTGGAGGACACCTCGCTGATCGGCCCGCCCGCGAAGATCCGGGAGGAGCTGGCCGCCTGGGAGGAGACGGTGGTGACGACGCTGCTGCTGCGCGGGAACGCCGCCACCCTCCGCCGGGTCGCCGCCGCGCTGGGCTGAGCGCCGGCCGTCGCGAAACGAATGCGTGCCCCGCGCGGACGTCGCGGGGCGAGCGGTGACACGATGCGGTCGATCATCGGGTGTCGATCGGAGGACCATGGTCGCGCTACCGGCCAAGACCAGGCTCGGCTACTCCGCGGGGTCGTTCGTCACCGGCGCGTTCGGCACCGTGCCCGGCCTGCTGCTGCTGCCCTACCTCACCGACACGATGGCGGTGCCCGGTGCCGTCGCCGGGGCGATCGTGCTCGTGCCCAAGGCGTGGGACGTCGTGTTCAACCCGGTCGCCGGGCGGCTGTCCGACGCGAGCCTGGCGCGCCGGGGGAGCAGGCGGCCGTTCCTGCTCTTCGGCGGCCTCGGGGTGGCCGTGTTGTTCGCGGCGATCTTCGCCCACCCCGGCTTCGGCAGCACCCCGCTGGACGCCGGGTACGTGGTGCTCGCGTTCTTCCTGTGCGCCACCGCGTTCGCGTTCTTCCAGGTGCCCTACAACGCGCTGCCCGCGGAGCTGACCTCCTCCTACGACGAGCGCACCCGCCTGACCAGCTGGCGCATCGGCCTGCTGGCCATCGCGATCCTGGTCTCCGGCGGCGGCGCTCCCGGGATCACCAACAAGGTCGGCGGCGTCCCCGGCTACCGCGTCATGGGCGCCGTGATGGGCGTGATCATGGTGCTGGGCACGATCGCGGTGTTCCTGGGCACGCGCGGCGCACCGGTCGGCAACCTCCGCCCGCCCACGCCCGGCCGGCGTGAGCTGCTGGCGACGATGCGCCGGTGGCGTCCGTTCCGCTGGCTGCTGGGCGTCTACTTCGTCCAGTCACTCGGCCTGGCCACGCTGCTGGCCGGGGTGAACTACGCGTCCCGGTACGTCTTCGGCGACGCGAGCCTGCAGACGTACCTGTTCGTCGGTTTCGTGCTGCCCGCGCTGGTGACCATGCCGCTGTGGCCGCGCCTGGGAGCGCGCTGGGGCAAGCTGTGGGGCTTCCGGTTCGCCTGCATCGCCTTCGGCGTGGCGTGCGCGGGACTGTGCGGGGCGCGGGTGCTGCCGGTCGCCGTGTCGTTCGTGTTCGTCGCGCTCGCCGGGGTCGGCTACGCCGGGATCCAGGTGTTCCCGCTGGCCATCCTGCCCGACCTGATCAGCGCCGAGGAGGAGCGCACGGGCGCCACCCGCGCCGGGATCACCGCCGGGGTGTGGACCGCGTCGGAGACGCTGGGCCTCGCGCTGGGACCGGGCCTGTTCGGCCTGGTGTTGTCCGCCGGCGGATATGTGTCCAGTGTGGACGCCTCGGCGGCGCAACCGGGCAGCGCGGTCACCGCGATCCTGCTCGGGTTCGCGCTGCTGCCCGGAATCCTCGTGGTGGCGGGCCTGCCGCTGCTGCGCCGCTCGATCCTGGAGCCACGATGAGACCCGCGCGTGAGGTCCTGACGCAGCTGCGCGAGCTGCGTGCCGGCGACCTGCCGACCCACGGGGGCCGCACCCTCGCCTACGTCTACGACAGCGGCCTGCCCGGGCTGGACGAGCTCGCCGCGCAGGCCCACGCACTCGCTTCGTCCGCGAACGGCCTGGACCCGACCGCGTTCCCGAGCCTGCGGCGCCTGGAGAACGACCTGGTCGCCGCGACCGCCCGCCTGGTCGGCGGCACCCCGGACACCGTCGGCGCGGTGACCTCGGGCGGGACCGAATCGTGCCTGCTCGCCGTGCTCGCCGCGCGGGAAGGCCGCCCGGACATCGCCCGGCCGAGCATGGTGCTGCCCGCGACCGCGCACGCGGCGTTCCACAAGGCCGCGCACCTGTTCCGCGTGCGCCCGGTCGTGGTCCCGGTCGATCCGGTCACCTTCCGCGCGGACCCCACTGCGATGGCAGCGGCCATCGACGACACGACCGTGCTCGTCGTGGCCGGCGCCCCCTCCTACGCCCACGGGGTCATCGACCCCATCGCGCCGATCGCCGCCGCGGCCGCCGCACGCGGGGTGCGGATGCACGTGGACGCCTGCATCGGCGGGTGGATCCTGCCGTACTTCCGGCGCCTGGGCCGGGCGGTGCCGGAGTTCGGGTTCCGCGTCGAGGGCGTCACCAGCGTCTCGGTCGACCTGCACAAGTACGCCTACTGCCCGAAAGGCGTGTCGGTGCTGCTGCACGCCGGCCCGGACCTGCGGCGCGGCCACTACTTCGCCAGCGCCGACTGGCCCGGCTACACGATGCTGAACAGCACCATCCAGTCCACCCGTTCCGGCGGCCCGCTCGCCGCCGCGTGGGCCGTCGTGCAGCACCTGGGCGACGACGGCTACCTCGAACTCGCCCGCCGGACGCTGGCCGCGGTGACCGGGCTGGCGCGCGGCATCACCGGTACCCGGGGCCTGCGGCTGCTCGCCGAACCGGACTCGACCCTGCTCGCGCTCACCACCGAGGACGAGGGCTTCGACCTGTTCACCGTCGCGGACGAGATGCGGGTCCGCGGCTGGTACGTGCAGCCGCAGTTCGCCCACCAGTCCTCGCCGGTGAATCTGCACCTGACCGTCACCGCCGCCAACCGGGGCAGCGAGGCGGAGTTCCTCGCCGACCTCGCCGCCTCGGTCGGCGCCGCCCGCGCCGCCGGTCCGGTTACCGTGGACGAGAACGTGGCCGCGTTCGTCGCCGCGCTGGACGCGGACACCCTGACCGGCGAGCAGTTCGCGGGCCTGCTCACCGCGGCCGGAATGGGCGGCGGGGCCGGGTTGCCGGACCGGATGGCCGAGATCAACGCCCTGCTCGGCGCGGCTCCGCCGCCGCTGCGGGAACGGCTGCTGCGTGAATTCCTCGGGATGCTGTACCGGCCGGAGTGACGCCCGCGCGGGGGAGCGGTGGAAGTCAGGAGTTGCTCACACTCCCGCGGACATGGGGTGTCTTCGCGCGATGCGGAAGGCATGCTTAGCGCCATGCCTGAAGACCAGCACTACCTCGTCGGCCTTGACCTCGCCGGGCGGCGCGTGGTGCTCGTCGGCGGCGGCACCGTGGCCCAGCGCAGGCTGCCGCGGCTGATCAGCGCCGGTGCCGCGGTCGAGCTGATCTCACCGTCGACCACCCCGGCCGTGGGCGGCATGATCGACGCCGGCGAAGTGGTGTGGCACCAGCGCCGCTACACCGACGGCGACCTCGAGGGCGCCTGGTACGCGCTGGCCTGCACCGACGACCCGGAGGTCAACGCCGCGGTCTGCGCGGAGGCGCAGCGGCGCCGCGTCTTCTGCGTCCGCGCCGACGCCGGGATCGAGGGCACCGCGGTCACCGCCGCGGTCGGGCGGCACGAGGGACTGGTGGTCGGCGTGCTGTCCGGCGGTCAGCCGCTGCGGTCGGCCGCCGTGCGGGACAACATCGTCGAGGCCCTGCACACCGGCGCGATCGCCGGCGACCGTCCCGCGCCCGACACCACCGAACTGCCGGGGGTCGCGCTCGTGGGTGGCGGCCCCGGCGATCCGGAGCTGATCACCGTCAAGGGCCGCCGCCTGCTCGCCCGCGCCGACGTCGTGGTCGCCGACCGGCTGGCGCCCCGCGAGCTGCTCGACGAGCTGTCCCCGGACGTCGAGGTCGTGGACGCTGCCAAGATCCCCTACGGGCGGGCGGCCAGCCAGGACTTCATCAACGCCACGCTGATCGAGCACGCCAAGGCCGGCAGGTTCGTGGTCCGCCTCAAGGGCGGTGACCCGTACGTGTTCGGGCGCGGCTTCGAGGAGCTGCTGGCCTGCGCCGAGGCCGGGGTGCCGGTCACGGTGGTCCCGGGCATCACCAGCTCGATCGCCGGTCCCGCGGTCGCCGGGGTGCCGGTCACCCACCGTGGGGTGGCGCACGAGGTGGTCGTGGTGTCCGGGCACGTCGCGCCCGGACACGAGAGCTCACTGACCGACTGGGCCGCGCTGGCGCGGCTGCGCGGCACGATCGTGCTGATGATGGGCGTGGAACGGCTAGACCGGTTCGCGGCCGCGCTGCTGGCGGGCGGCCGTCCCGGCGACACGCCCGTGGCGATCGTGGAGAACGCCACGATGCCCACCCAGCGGGTGCACCGGTTCGCCCTGGCGACCGCCGCCGCGGAGGCGAAGGCCGCCGGGGTCCGCCCGCCCGCGGTGATCGTGATCGGCCCCGTCGCCGGCCTGCTCCCCGACGACCTGCACTAGCGGCCGACACGCCCCCCAGCCCGGCGAACACGCCGCCCGCGCCGGCGAACACGCCGCCCGGAGCGGCCAACACGCGCGTGTTCGCCGCTCGTGGCCGGGTGTTGGTCGTCAGGCGGGGTGGCAGCGGCGCAGGAAGTCCAGGATCGTCCCGGTCAGCCGTTGCGGGTCGAAGCGCAGCTCGACCGGGCTGCGGGCCTGCACGAACTCCGCTGCGGGCAGGTCCGCCGCCAGGGTGTCCGCGTCGCCGAACGGGTGAACCGGGTCGCGCTGGTGGCCGATCACCAGCGCCGGCACCTCGATCCGCCGGCGCACCGACCGCGGCGGCGCGATGCGGTCGAAGAACACGCCGTGCAGCAACGCCGCCAGGGCCGGTGGCCGCTGCTCCAGGGTGTCGGTGACGACGTCGACCCACTGGCTGCCGTGCGGCACCAGCGCGGCCACCCGCGCCACCGCCCGCACACCGAAGGGCACGAACCGCGCCGCGAACAGCAGCGGGGTGAACGCCAGCAGCCCCGCCACGATCGCGTTGTCCAGCACCGGCATCTCCACCACGATGCCGCGCAGCCGCTCCGGCGCCCGGACCGCCACCTCCAGCGCGACGTTCGCGCCCAGCGACGTCCCGCCCACCACGGCCGCCCGCACGTCCAGGTGGTCCAGCAGCGCCAGCACCTGGTCGCCGAACGCCGGGATCGAGTACTGCCACGACTCGCGTGGCCGGTCCGAGTCGCCGTGGCCGAGCAGGTCCACGGTGATCACCCGGAACCCGTCGGCGGCCAGCGTGCGGGCCAGCGGGGCGTGCATCCGCCGGGTGAACATCAGGCCGTGGGCGAGCACCACGACGCGGTCGCCGGTGCCGAACTGCGTGTAGCACAGCCGGTGTCCCTCGAAGGTGAAGGCACCGGCCAGCTCCAAGGGGCGGGTCAGCATGTCGATCAGGAAACCATCACCGGCGGCTCCCGCACAGCTGCGGCGCGCGAAAGCGTCCGGATGCGTCAAGATGGCAGCCATGACTGACACCGCCGACAAGCTGCCGGACCTGGTCTCGCTCGCCGTCGAGCGCACCGGCGGCCTCGCCCGCGTGACCCTGCTCGGGCCGGGCAAGGGCAACGCGATGGGCCCCGACTTCTGGCGCGAGCTGCCGATCGTGTTCCGCACCCTGGACGCCGATCCCGCGGTCCGGGCGATCGTGCTGACGGGCAGTGGGAAGAACTTCTCCTACGGTCTCGACCTGCCCGCCATGATGGGCGGCTGGGCGCCGCTGCTGGCCGGGGACGCGCTGGCCGGGCCGCGGACCGAGTTCCTGCGCGAGATCCGGTCCCTGCAGGACAGCGTCACGGCCGTGGCGGAGTGCCGCACGCCGGTGATCGCCGCGGTGTCCGGCTGGTGCATCGGCGGCGGGGTCGACCTGATCGCCGCCGCCGACGTCCGCCTCGCCAGCGCGGACGCGAAGTTCAGCGTGCGCGAGGCGAAGGTGGCGATCGTGGCCGACCTGGGCAGCCTGCAGCGGCTGGCGGGGATCATCGGCGAGGGCCACCTGCGGGAGCTGGCCCTGACCGGCAAGGACATCGACGCCGCCCGGGCGGAGAAGATCGGCCTGGTCAACGACGTGTACCCGGACGCGGACGCGCTCCTGGCCGCGGCCGGGGCGCTGGCCGGGGAGATCGCCGCGAACCCGCCGCTGGTCGTGCGGGGCGTCAAGGACGTGCTGTCGCTCAACACCGAGCGGCAGGTCGCCGACGGGCTGCGCTACGTCTCCACCTGGAACGCGGCGTTCCTGCCCAGCAAGGATCTGCAGGAAGCGGTGCGGGCGTTCGTGGAACGCCGCACGCCGGAGTTCACGGGCGAATGAGGAGAACGTCATGAACACTGTCCATTCAGCCGCTCACGAACGCTTCCGCGAGGCACGTGACTTCCTGATCGCGCATCGCGAGGACTACGACACCGCCTACCGCGACTTCGCGTGGCCGCGGCTGGACGAGTTCAACTGGGCGCTGGACTGGTTCGACGTGATCGCCGCCGACCCGGCCAACGCGGACAGGTACGCGCTGTGGATCGTCGAGGAGGACGGCAGCGAGGGCCGCTGGACCTACCCGGAGATGGCCCGCCGGTCCAGTCAGGTGGCCAACTGGCTGCGCGGGCACGGGGTGCGCCGCGGCGACCGGCTGATCCTCATGCTCGGAAACCAGGTCGAGCTGTGGGAGACGATCCTCGCCGCGATCAAGCTGGGCGTGGTGATCATCCCGGCGTCGACGCTGCTCGGCGCGGCCGACCTGCGGGACCGGGTGGACCGGGGCGGCGCCCGGCACGTCGTCGTCCGGTCGGCGGACGTGGAGAAGTTCGCCGACGTCCCCGGCGACTACACCCGCATCGCCGTCGGCGAGGGCGCCGGCGGGTGGCTGTCCTTCGCCGACGCCTATTCCGCCGGGGAATCGTTCGCGGCGGACGGGCCGACCGCGGCGGCCGACCCGCTGCTGCTGTACTTCACGTCGGGCACGACGGCCAAGCCGAAGCTGGTCCAGCACACACAGGTGTCCTACCCGGTCGGGCATCTGTCCACGATGTACTGGATCGGCCTCGAGCCGGGCGACGTGCACCTGAACATCTCCTCGCCGGGGTGGGCCAAACACGCGTGGAGCAACGTGTTCGCGCCGTGGAACGCCGAGGCCACGGTGTTCCTGTACAACTACACCCGCTTCGACGCGGGTGCGCTCCTGGCGCAGATGCAGCGCTGCGGTATCACCAGCTTCTGCGCGCCGCCGACGGTGTGGCGGATGCTGATCCAGGCCGACCTGACCGCCCTGCGCACCCCGCCGGTGAAGGTGGTCGGCGCGGGGGAGCCGCTCAACCCGGAGGTGATCGACCAGGTCGGCAAGGCGTGGGGCGTGACCATCCGGGACGGCTTCGGCCAGACCGAGACCAGCGTGCAGATCGCCAACACGCCGGGGCAGGAGGTCAAGCCCGGTTCGATGGGCCGGCCGGTGCCCGGCTTCAAGGTCGTGCTGGTCGACCCGGTCGGTGGCGAACCGGCGGAGGAGGGCGAGATCTGCCTCGACCTGAGCGAACGCCCGGTCGGCCTGATGGTCGGGTACGCCGACGACGACGAACGCACCGCGGAGGCGTTCCGCGGCGGCTTGTACCACACCGGTGACGTCGGCTCGATCGACGAACGGGGCTACATCACCTACGTCGGCCGCACCGACGACGTGTTCAAGGCGTCGGACTACCGCATCTCGCCGTTCGAGCTGGAAAGCGTGCTGCTCGAGCACGAGGCGGTCGCCGAGGCCGCGGTGGTGCCGGCGCCGGACCCGATCCGCCTCGCGGTGCCCAAGGCGTACGTGGTGCTGGCCGCGGGACACGAGCCGGACGCGGCCACCGCGGAGAGCATCCTGGCGTTCTGCCGCGAGCACCTCGCGCCGTACAAGCGGATCCGCCGGCTGGAGTTCGCCGACCTGCCGAAGACGATCTCCGGCAAGATCCGCCGCGTCGAGCTGCGCGGCAGGGAGCAGGCGTCGCCGGAGTCGCGCGCCGCGGGTGAGTTCCGCGAGGACGACTTCCCGGACCTCAAGGGCTGAGCGCGGCCGCCCCCGCCCCGGCTCGTGGGCGGGGGCGGGGCGCTACTCCGCCTCGGTGACCTGGGCGAAGACGGTGTCCTCGCCGCGGCTGCACGTGGTACCGCCCTGCGAGGCGGGCGGCCCGGACACGCACACCCACCCGTCGACGGTCTCGCTGACCGGGCGGGCCGATCCGGCCGGCTGGCGCCCGGCGATCGTCTGCTGGAACCGCGTCACCAGGTCGGTCGCCTGGCCGCAGCTGAGCGCGCTGGTCGTGGTGTCCATGACCTGCAAGGTGAGCCCGCTCGCCGCGTGGACGGTGCCGCACCCGTCGGCACGTACGCCGGTGCTCGGGGCCGCGGGGTTCGGGTTTGGGGTGCTCGGTGCCTCCGGTCCGGGTGGGGTGGTGGTCGCCGGCGGGGGCGGAGCGGGCACCGGGGCGGCCGGTGTCCCGGCACAGCCGGCGAGGACGCCCGCCGCCAGGAGCAGCAGTGCCAGGGTGCGGCCAGGTGTGGTCATGTGATCCCTCCCGGATGGGGAAAGTACCGCCCCCGCGGCGAAATCGCAGGCAGGACGCGCCCGTGGCGGCTCCATTGTGGACGCTGATCCACCGGCCGGGTGAATCGTTGGCGGACTGCTAACACTTCGGCGGCGGGACGCGACACCACGGTTGTGTTGAGCATCGAAACCGCCGCCTCGACGGATCCGCTCCCGACCACCCCGTGCTCCGTCGTGTGGAGCCAGGGCCGCCCCTACGTCCTCGAGTCCGGCGCCGGAGCGCTGCGCTGGGTGGGCACCGACCACCTGGGCCGCCCCCAGACCCTCAGCGGAGCCGAGCTGCACCGCCGTGGCTGGAGCCACCGCCGCGCCGGCTGAGCGCCCGGGCGTGACCGCGCCGGCGCCGCCGCCGGAAAGTGGCACCGCACCGATTAGGGTTACGGGGTGATCGAACCCCGCACCGAGCCGGCCGGGCCCAGCCTGTTGCGGCAGGCGTGGACCGTGCCGAACCTGCTGTCCCTGCTGCGGCTGGCGGGCGTCCCGGTGTTCCTCTGGCTCCTGCTCGGTCCGCGCGCCGACGGCTGGGCCCTGGTGCTGCTGGTGTTCAGCGGCGTCTCCGACTGGCTGGACGGCAAACTGGCCCGCTGGCTGGACCAGACCAGCCGCCTCGGGCAGCTGCTCGACCCGGCCGCCGACCGGCTCTACATCGTGGCCACGCTGGCCGCGTTCCTGATCCGCGGCATCGTCCCGTGGTGGCTGGTCGCGGTGCTCGTCGGGCGCGAGCTGCTGGTCGGCGTGGCCCTGGTGGTGCTGCGCCGCCACGACTACGCGCCCCCGGAGGTCACCTACATCGGCAAGGCCGCGACTTTCGTGCTGATGTACGCCTTCCCGTTCCTGCTGCTCACGCAGGGCACGTCGGCCGCGGCGGACATCGCCCGGCCGATCGCCTACTCCTTCACCGCGTGGGGCACCGTGCTGTACGTGTGGTCCGGCGCGCTGTACCTGCTGCAGACCTTCTGGGCGGTCCGGCGTGCCAGGACGGGCGCGGGGATGTAAGACTGCGCGCGAGCATCGGGACGCCTCGGGTGAGCCGGGGCAGGAAAGGGGACGTGCAGTGTCCGCGCCAGAAGAGTTGCGCTACACCGAGGAGCACGAGTGGGTCGCCACCCGTGCCGAGGACGTGGTCCGGGTGGGGATCACCGAGTACGCGCAGGACCAGCTGGGCGACGTGGTGTTCGTCGACCTGCCCGAGGCGGGCAAGTCGGTGACGGCGGGGGAACCGTTCGGCGAGATCGAGTCGACCAAGAGCGTCTCCGAGCTGTTCGCCCCGGTCGACGGTGAGATCGTCGCGGTCAACGACGCCGTGGGCGACTCGCCGGAGCTGATCAACAGCGACCCCTACGGCGAGGGCTGGCTCGTCGAGATCCGGGCGAGCGACCCGGACGCGCTGTCCGGGCTGCTCGACGCCGACGCCTACAACCGGCTGACCGCAGGGTAGGACCGCGTTTTGGGGGAGCGGCGGGGGCCGAATCGATCAGGCACGGTACGTTGACAGCCACAGGTTTTCAGCCAGCGACACATCAGTGGTGAGGAGAGCTCAGGTGAGCACCAACGACGGGCCCGGCGTTCCCCCGGAGCAGTCTCCGGAGCGGACCTCGGTCTTCCGGGCCGACTTCCTGGCGGATGCGGAGGGTCAGGAGGCGCCGACGCCGGAGCCTTCGGTCGCCGGTGTCGACGCGCTGCCGGCGGGTACGGCGTTGCTGGTGGTCAAGCGGGGCCCGAACGCGGGTTCGCGCTTCCTGCTCGACCGGGATACCACGAGCGCGGGGCGCCACCCGGACAGCGACATCTTCCTCGACGACGTCACCGTGTCCCGTCGCCACGCGGAGTTCCGCCGCGAGGGCGGGGAGTTCGTCGTCATCGACGTGGGCAGCCTCAACGGCACCTACGTCAACCGTGAGCCGGTCGACCAGGCGGTGCTCGCGGGCGGCGACGAGGTGCAGATCGGGAAGTTTCGCCTGGTCTTCCTGACCGGCCCGGGGCACGGGGGCCAGGGGGCGCGGTGACGGCTGCCGGGCGGCCACAGCGTGATGGGCTGAGCATCGGGGCGGTGCTGGCGCAGCTGCGCCCGGACTTCCCCGACGTCACCATCTCCAAGATCAGGTTCCTCGAGTCCGAGGGGCTGGTCCGCCCGGGCCGGACGGCATCCGGATACCGGCAGTTCTCCGCGGCGGACGTGGAACGGCTCCGGTTCGTGCTGGCCGCGCAGCGGGACCACTACCTCCCGCTCAAAGTCATCAAGGAGCAGCTCGACGCCGCCGATCACGGCCGGACCGACGGTCAGGGCCTCGGCGGGCGCCTGCCGCGCAAGCTGGTTCCGCTGCCCGCGAACCCGGGCGACGGGCTGCCCCGTCCCGAGAACTTCGCGCCCGGCCGGGAGGTCCGGCTGACCCGGGAGGACCTGCTCGCCGAGGCCGGCGTCGACGGCGCCCTGCTCGCCGAGCTGGAGCAGTACGGGCTGATCCGCGCGGGTGCGGCCGGCTTCTACGACCCGGACGCGGTCCTGGTGGCCCGCACGGTCCGCGCGATGACGGAGTTCGGCATCGAACCGCGGCACCTGCGTGCGTTCCGCGCCTCGGCCGACCGGGAGGTGGGCCTGCTGCAGCAGATCATCGCGCCCGTGTCGCGGCACCGCGACGCGGACGCGAAGGCCAGGGCGGACGAACTGGCGCGCCAGTTCGCCGCGCTGTCGGTGACGCTGCACACACTGCTGGTGAAGGCGGGTATCCGGGACGTGACGGGCGGCTGAGCGTGCCCGGCCGATCCCGATCTTCCCAGGTCGCGGTCCCGACGGTAATGAACTGGTTTCAGGGCTCCGCAGCGAGCCATGGATGCCGTACCGTTGGTGATGGATTTGCCGGAACGGTTCATGCGACTGCCACGCGGTTCCGAAAGCGAGCACAGCGCCGGGATGGCGGGTAGCGTCGAAGATGTCGATGCGGGGCCCTCGGACCAGCGCCGCGGCCCGCGCACACGAGAGGGAGGCGAAGCCCGATGAGCGAAATGCGCGTCGTCGGCGTGCGGGTGGAACTGCCCGCGAACCAGCCGATCTTGTTGCTGCGGGAGGCGCAGGGTGAGCGGTACCTCCCGATCTGGATCGGGTCGGTCGAAGCCACCGCGATCGCGCTCGAGCAGCAGGGCGTCCGCCCCGCCCGGCCACTGACCCACGACCTCCTGAAGGAGGTCATCGGCGCGCTGGGCCGTGAGCTCGAGCAGGTCGTGATCACCGACCTGCGCGAAGGCACGTTCTTCGCCGAACTGGTCTTCGACGGCAACGTACGGGTGTCCGCGCGGCCGAGCGACTCGGTGGCGCTGGCCCTGCGCGTCGGCGTGCCGATCCACGCGGTGGACGCGGTGCTCGACGAGGCCGGGCTGATCATCCCGGACGAGCAGGAGGACGAGGTCGAGAAGTTCCGCGAATTTCTCGAGTCCGTCTCGCCGGAGGATTTCCGCGGCGCGGACACCTGACCGCCCGCCTCCGGCGGCGCCGAAGGGGTCTTCCCGGCTCGAGCACCGGCCGGGAGGGCCCCTTCGGCGCGTTCCGGCGCGGTCCCCGCGGCCCGGCGAGGAAAATTACCCGTCCGGGTAACGCTGGTCGGGCGCCTTGACCGGTCAACTCCCCGGACAGGCTGCAGGGCGGGCCGCGCGTCGCGTTGACCGGGGGCCTGCCCGCGCATACCGTCGATGGCGGTAAATCGCTTCGGTGTGATTCGGCCGCGGCGCGGTCACTGGGGCACATCCGCGGTTTGCCACTGCCGCGGGTCCTACGTCCAGGGCCCCGGGTGCTTGTTTCGACCGGCCGCACCGGCCGGGCGAGGGGAGGCATGCGTGGTCGACGAAAGGCCGGTTCAGGTCGTGCCGGGAGAGCAGGGTGAGCTCTTCCCGGACTCGTCACTGCCTGACGAGCTGGTCGGATACCGGGGCCCCGCGGCCTGTCAGATCGCCGGCATCACCTACCGCCAACTGGACTACTGGGCGCGCACCGGGCTGGTCGCGCCGAGCATCCGCACGGCCCACGGATCGGGATCGCAGCGGCTGTACTCGTTCAAGGACATCCTCGCCCTCAAGATCGTCAAGCGTTTACTCGACACGGGCGTCTCGCTGCAGAACATCCGCGTGGCCGTCGAGCACCTGCGCAAGCGCGGGGCGCGCGACCTGGCGAAGGTCACCCTGGTCTCCGACGGCACCACCGTCTACGAGTGCACCTCGCCGGAGGAGATCGTGGATCTGCTCCAGGGCGGGCAGGGCGTCTTCGGCATCGCGGTGAAGGTCCCCATGCAGGAAATCAGCGGGACCCTGCACGAGTTTCCCGCCGAACGCGCCGATGGCGGCGAGGTGGAGCCGGTCGCCCCGGACGAACTCGCCCAGCGCCGCAACGCCCGCCGGACCGGCTGATCGATCCGCCGAACCGGGGAGTAGGGTACGGAGCGCAGTCGCTGAAGCCGCGCGGGAGAGACCGGGCCACCACCATCGTGCCCGGCGCCGAAGGAGCAAGTCCTCCCCGGAACCTCTCAGGCACCCCGGACCGCGCGGACGAGACGCCTCTGGAAAGCGGGCCGACGGGCACAACTCCGTCCCGCCCCGCCGACGGTGCAAACCCGGCTCAACACTCGGGTGAACCTCTCAGGCGCCCACGGGGCACGACAGAGTGGGGAGGGCCCGGACCTGGGGGGTCCGGGCCGGCCGCCGGGCCCTAGCTGGGCACCTTGTCCAGGAAACCCAGCACCTGGTTGATCCGCCCGTCCACGGTCGTGACGACGTCGAAGCCGATCACGAGCGGCTCCGCGTCCCCGGGCGCCCCCAGGTGCCACGTGAACCGGGCCTGGTCGTGGTGGCTGTCGACCGTGCCGTCGAGCCGGAACTCCAGCCCCGCGAACTGCGCCTGCGCCCCGGCGACGAACCCGTCGATCCCGTCGGTGCCCCGCACCGCACCCAGCGGATCGGTGTAGGTGGCCTCGGGAGTGAACAGTTCCGCCACCAGCGCCCGGCGCTTGTCCGCGTCGGTGGTGTTCCACACGTCGATGTAGCGCTGGGCGAGGGCGGTGTAGTCGGTCATCGGATCCTCCTGATCGGGTCGGTGTGACCAGATCACGATCTCCCGGATCGCGCGGCCCGTCGATTACGCCGGAGGTAATGGCGGCTCCGCCGGCGGGCCCCGTAGTTTCGACGGGGTGACGACCATGCAGCGCCCGGTGGGTGAGCAGTTGCGGCAGTGGCGGGAACGCCGCCGGCTCAGCCAGCTCGACCTCGCCCTGTCCGCCGAGATCTCCACCCGCCACCTGAGCTTCCTGGAGAACGGGCGGTCCCGGCCCAGTCGCGAGATGGTGCTGCGGTTGGGCGAACGGCTGGAGGTGCCGCTGCGGGAACGCAACCGGCTGCTGCTCGCCGCCGGCTACGCCCCGGTCTACCCACAGACCCCGCTGCCCGACCTGGGTGTGGCGCTGGAGGCGGTCCGGCACCTTCTCGCCGGGCACGAGCCGTACCCGGCGCTGGTGCTCGACCGCGGCTGGGACCTCGTCGAGTCCAACAGCGGGATCACGCTGCTCACCGACCTCGTGGACCCGGACCTGCTGGAGCCCCCCGCGAACGTGCTGCGGGCCGCCCTCCACCCGCGTGGCCTCGCGCCGCACGTGCTCAACCTCGGCCAGTGGCGAGCCGAGCTGCTCGGCCGGCTGCGGCGGCAGGTGGAGATCACCGGCGACGCGGACCTGGCCGCGTTGCTGACCGAGGTCAGCGGCTATCCGTGCGACGACCCGGTGGACGAGGCGCCGGCCGGGTCGGTGTTCGTGCCGGTGCGGCTCCGCCACGGTGACGGCGTGCTGACCCTGATGTCGATGGTCGCGACGTTCGGCACGGCGCTGGACGTGACGCTGGCCGAGCTGGTGATCGAGTCCTTCTACCCGGCCGACGCGGCCACGCGGGAGGTCCTCACGCGCCGGCAGCCGAGGTGACCCGCCGCCGCCCGCGTCGGCGGCGCTACGCCCCCGGGGTGAGCGCGCGCGTGAGGTCGGTCTTCTGCGCGGGTTCCTCGAGGTAGTTGCGGAAGACCTGAGCGGCCCGCTGCTGGACCTCGTCGACGGTGTCGGTGGTGAGCACCGCGCACGGGTAGTCGCCGTCGGCGGTCGTCGCCAGCGATTCGGCCGGGGAGGTCAGCACCGCGGGCCGCGCGGTGGTGAGCTCGGTGAGTGTCGCCGTGGTCTGTGGGATCCAGACGGCGGGCTGACCGCCGATTGAGTCGAGGTTGCCCTGGCCGGTCAGGGCCTGCAGCACCCGCTGGTCGTCGAGGGCCCGCACCTGGACGTTGATGCAGTGCGAGTGCACGACGGTCCCGGCCCGGTTCCACCGGTCGGCGGCGGCGGTGACGGCGGGGGCCACGGACGGAGCGGCGGCCACCGTGAGGTTCGAGTCGCCCTCGGCGCACGCGCTGGCCTGTGCCTCGGCACGGTTGTTGAGGACGTCGTCGGCCCAGCCCCAGCCGAGCAGCCCCAGGACGAGGAGCAGGACGAACACCCCGGCGACGATGGGCCACTTCGCGATGCCGCGCTTGCCCTCGGCGACCACGCGGTGCGATCCGGTGGTCTCCCCGGACGGGGTGATGCGGTGGCAGCCGGTGGTCTCACCGGCCCGGCGGCGGCCCAGCTGAGGACGCCCGTCGACGCCGAGGACCTGCAACGTGCCGGTCGACTCGCCCCGGCGGCCCGGCTGTCCGGCGCCCACCGCCCGGTGGGTGCCCGTCGACTCGCCGGCGGGTGACCGCCGGTAGCCCGAGGTCGTACCCGCGGCGCGGCGGCTGCCGGTGGTTTCGGTGGCGCTCGCGGGGGAGTAGGCGCGGCGGGTGCCGGTGGATTCGCCCGCGGCCTCGGCCGCGTGGACGCGATGGCTGCCGGTCGCTGTCGCGGCGGTGCGTGCCACCCGGGCCGGTCGCGAGCCCGGTTCCGCCCCGCGCGGAACGCTCCAGCTGCCGGTGCCGTGACCGGGAGCGAGGTTCCGCCCGGGCGCTCCGGCGGGCGTGGACTCCACCGGGAACGCACCGGTCACCTCGCCCGGTCGCGGCCGCCCCGACGGCTCCCCAGCCTCAGGACGGCCGTGCCCGGGGTCGTCGCCCCTGCTGTGTCGCCCCATGCGTGCCTTTCCTCGACTCTTCGTGTGCGACGCCAAACGTCGTTCACCCTAACAGGGGCTCGCCGTTAGCGAAACGTGATGAACCCCGGAAAATCGCAGGACCGAGCGTTACTGCTCCTGTGCGAGGAGCGTCCGGCAGTGCTCGATCAGCCGAATCCGCAGCGGCTCCGCGCGCGCCGCGAACGCGGCCTGGGCACGCGCGTACTCCGCGCGCCCCCGGGCGGTCTCGATCCGCACAGGGGAGTAGCCCAGTTCCGACAGATCGTACGGACTCGCTCGCATGTCCAGTTCGCGGATCTCCACCGCCAGCTCGAAACAGTCCGCGACCAGCTCCGACGGCACGAACGGGTCGAGTTTGACCGCGGCCCGGTAGAGGTCCATGTTCGCGTGCAGGCACCCCGGCTGCTCCAGTTCCACCTGCCGCTCCCGGGACGGCTCCAGCGCGTTGCGCGGCCGCGCGGGCGGGGTGAAGAACCGGAACGCGTCGTAGTGCCCGCAGCGCAGCTCCAGTGACTCGACCACCGCGTCCGTCCGGTCCGGGCCGAGCCGGAGCGGCAGCTGGCTGTGCCGGACCTGCGCGGGCGCCTGCCGGTACACCATCGCCCATTCGTGCAGCCCGAAGCAGTTCAGCCGCGGCGCACGGGACGCGGTGGCCGCCAGCAGGACGAGCACCGCCTTCGTCGTCCCGGCGCGTTTCGGGGTGAACGCGCCCGGATCCAGGGTCACGCCGCCGGGGACCGGGCGGAACCCGGGCCGCTCCAGGAACACCCGCGCGCCCGGTCCGGCGAGCACCACCCCGGGTCCCGGGCTCCACCGTTCCAGGTGCGCCGGGCGATGCGGGTAGTACTGGAACAGGAAGTCGTGCACCGGGTGCTTCGCGCCGCGCGACCGGCGCTCCTGGTACGGGCCGGTCCAGCGGCGCACGCGTGCGAGGTGCGCCGCCGCCCGCGCCCGCCACTCGTGCTCGGCCAGGATCACCGGGCGCCTCACGCGGTCACGTGGGTGCCGTCGCGCACCGTGCCGACGTACTCCTCCAGCAGGTCCTCCAGCGCCACCACGCCGATGATCGCGCCGTCGTCGCCGCGGGCCCGCGCCAGGTGACTGCCCTCGCGCCGCATCGCCGAGAGCGCCTCGTCCAGGCGGGCGTGCACCGGCAGGTCGGTCAGCGGACGCGTCTTGTCCGCCGGGATCGTGCTGCCCGGGCTCTCCCCGATCTGGTCGAGGACGTCCTTGACGTGCAGGTACCCGATCAGCTCCCCGTCGGCGCCGCGCAGCGGGTAACGCGAGAACCCGGTCGCCGAGACCGCCTCCTCGACGTCACCCATCGTCGGCGTGCTGGGCAGGGTGGTGAGCTCGCCGGTGGGCACCACGACGTCGGCGACGGTCTTCTCCACCGACGACAGCGTCTGGCTCAGCCGCTCGTGCTCGGACTGTTCCAGCAGACCCTCCCGGCGGGACTCCGACAGCAGCTCGGCCAGCTCGTCGGAGGTGTAGGCGGTCTCCAGCTCGTCCTTGGGCGTGACCCGCGCCAGGCGCAGCAGGCTGTTGGCCATCGCGTTGAGCAGCCAGATGAACGGGTTGGCGACCTTCACCCAGGCCACGTGGATCGGCACCAGCCACAGCGCCAGCCGCTCCGGTTCGGCGATGGCGAGGTTCTTCGGCACCATCTCGCCGATCAGCACGTGCAGGATCGTGATGAAGGCCAGCGCGATGGCGAACGACACCGCGTGCAGCAGGACCTCGGGCAGGCCGAACAGGTCGAAGAACACCGCGAGCCGGTGTGCCACCGCGGGTTCGCCCAACCGCCCGAGCAGCAGCGAGCTGATGGTGATGCCGAGCTGGGCGCCGGCGAGCATCTGGGACACGTGCCGGCTGGCGTTGATCACGATCCGCGCGCGCGGCTTGCCCTGTTCGAGCAGGGCCTCCAGGCGGTCGCGGCGCGAGGAGATCAGCGTGAACTCCGAACCCACGAAGAACGCGTTGAGCAGCAGCAGCACGACGATCAGGAAGATGGCGAGCCAGTCGTTCACCGCGTCACCTCCCCGGCACCGGCGGCACCGGCGTCGGCGAGCGGCCGCAGGCGCACCGCGGCGATCCGGTGCCGGTCCATGTCGGACACCGTCAGCCGCCAGCCGTCGACCTCGGTGGCGTCGCCCGGCACCGGGATCCGGCCCAGCCGTTCCAGCACCAGGCCGGCGATCGTTTCGTAGTCGCCGTCGGGCATCCGGAACCCGGTGATCTCGGTGACCTCGTCCGCGCGCAGCTGACCGGAGACCAGCCAGGTGTCGGTGCCGACCCGTTGCGAGGACGGCGCTTCGCCGGTGTCGTGCTCGTCCCGGACGTCGCCGATGATCTCCTCGACCACGTCCTCCAGGGTCACCAGCCCGGCCGTGCCGCCGTACTCGTCGACGACCATGGCGAGCTGGAAACGCGAGTCGCGCAACCGGGACAGCAGCGCGTCGCCGGGCAGCGACTCCGGCACCGTGGGGACCGGTCGCATGACCGAGCCGATCTTCACCGTCGCGCGTTCGGCGGCCGGCACCGCGAACGCCTGCTTCACGTGCACCGCGCCCTGCACGTCGTCCAGATCCTCGGTGTAGACCGGGAACCGGGAGAATCCGGTGCGCCGGGACACCTCCACCAGGTCGTTGATCGTGTCCCCGACGGTGAGGGACTGCACCTGCACCCGCGGGGTCATCAGCTCCTCGGCCGTGCGGTCGCCGAAGCGCAGCGACTTGTCCAGCAGCCGCGCGGTCGAGGTGTCCAGGGTGCCGCTTTCGGCGCTGGTGCGCACGATCGACCCGAGCTCCTGCGGCGAGCGCGCCGAGCGCAGCGCCTCCTGCGGCTCGATGCCGAATTTGCGGACGACGAAGTTGGCGCTGTTGTTCATCAGGGTGATCAGCCAGCGGAACAGCGCCGAGAACCGGGAGTGGTAGCCCATCACGGCCCGCGCGGTCTGCAGGGGCCTGGCCACGGCGAGGTTCTTCGGCGCCATCTCGCCCAGCACCATCGACAGGATGGTCGCCAGCAGCAGGGCGATGGCGACCGACCCCCCGGCGGCGACACCCGCGGACAGGCCGGTGGCGGTGAGCAGCGGGCGGACCAGGTTGCCGATCAGCGGTTCCGCGACGTACCCGGTGACCAGGGTGGTCAGGGTGATCGCGACCTGCGCGCCGGACAGCTGGAACGACAGCGTCGAGTGCGCCTTGCGGACGGTCCGGGACCGCCGGTCACCGACCTGCCGGACATTGGCCTCGACGGTGCTGCGCTCGAGCGCGGTGAGCGAGAACTCGGCGGCCACCGCGAGACCGGTGCCGACGGTGAGCAACACGAAGAACAGGACTCCGAGAACGGAGAGGAGCACGTCCATCATCGGCCGTCACGGTCCTGAACCGGGCCGGAGAGGTGCTCGGGTAAGCCGGGTTCGCCACCCGGCCTCGTACTGTCACCAGGTGACTGCGCGTCGCGCACGAAAGAAGTCACTCCTCGGAAATGGCGAAACGTGTGTGCGCCATGATACCCGGGCCGGGGGAGGGGGCGAGGGCGTCGGCGCTGGTGAGCGTGTCAGGACTCGGCCGTGGCGCGCACCCGGTGGCGCCGCACGCTCTCCTCGACCAGGTCGAGCACGGGCCCCAGATCGTCCGCGGGCAGGCCCATCGCGAGGTGCGAGACCAGGCCTTCGAGCACCAGTTCCAGATAGGCGGTGAGCACGTCGACGTCCACGTCGTCGCGGAGGTTGCCGGCCCGCCGCTGCCACAGCAGGCGCTGCCGGGTCGCCGCGGTCAGCTGCTGTGAGCGTTCCGCCCAGCGCCCGCGGAACTCCGGGTCGGTGCGCAGCCGCCGGGACACCTCCAGCCGGGTGCCCAGCCAGTCCGCCGGGTGGTCGCTGCCCTCGGCGAGCAGATCGCGCATCACCTGCACCAGGCCCTGCTCGGCGACCACGTCGGCCATCCGGGCGGCGTCCTCCTCCGCGAGGGCGAGGAAGAGGGATTCCTTGTCGCGGAAGTGGTGGAAGATCGCCCCACGGGACAGCCCGGTCGCTTCCTCCAGCCGCCGCACCGTGGCACCCTCGTAGCCGTACCGGGCGAAGCAGACACGCGACCCGTCGAGGATCTGGCGTCTGCGCGCTTCGAGGTGGTCTTGGCTGACCCGGGGCATGCACCAGATCCTGTCACCGCGGGCCGCACTTTCGCAAACCGTACGTACTTACTGCAAGACTTCCGGATCTCGCCGGGAATTCCGCCGTGGGCCGCTTTCCGCTCCTGAAATTGTCGGTACCCGCGTGTAGCGTCCGAAACCAAGTGATCCCGGCGATTGGACACGACGATGACGGCGGCCCGGCCGATGTCCCCCGCCCCCGGCGGGGCGGTGGCGGCGAAGGTGGTTTCCGACCGCGCCGAGGGTGAGGCGTACGTGGCGTCCGTGTGCTTCAAGCACGGCCCACCGCGCCTGCTCGGCGTGGAGCTGGAGTACACCGTGCACTACGCCGGCGACCTCCGCAGACCACTCGATCCCGGCGACCTCGCCCGTGCGCTCGGCCCGCACACCCCGCGCACCCTTCGTCCCGACAGCCCGGCGCTGCCGTTGCCGGCCGGCTCTCCGGTGACCCTCGAACCCGGTGGCCAGGTGGAGATCTCCGCGCTGCCCCAGCCGTCGCTGCGCGACCTGGCCGAGGTGGTCACCAACGATCTCGCTCATCTCACCGACCTGCTCGCGCGGCACGGGTTCGTCCTGCGTGACGAGGGTATGGACGCCCATCGCGCACCCGCCCGGCTGCTCGACACGCCCCGGTACGCGGCGATGGAACGGCGGTTCGCCCCGCGTGGCCCCGGTGGCCTCACCATGATGTGCAGCACCGCCGGGCTCCAGGTCTGCGTCGACACCGGCGAGGCCGGCTCCTTCGCCGCCCGCTGGGCGGCGATCCACGCGCTCGGCCCCCCGCTGCTGGCGTTGTTCGCCAACTCCCCGCGGCGCGCGGGCCGCGACACCGGCGCGGCATCCGCGCGGTGGCTCGCGGTGCGGGCCACCGAACCCTGCCGGACCACGGCCGCCGCGTGCGGCCCGGACGCCGCCGCGAGCTGGGCCCGCCGCGTGCTGGACACGCCCCTGCTCGTGGTGCGGCGGGACGGGCCGTGGGACGCCCCGGAGGGCCTGACGTTCGCGGACTGGGCGGCCGGCCGCGGCGCCGGGCGCGTCCTGCGGCGGCCCACGCTGGCCGACCTCGACTACCACCTGACCACGATGTTCACCCCGGTGCGGCCGCACGGTTACCTCGAGGTCCGCTACCTCGACGCCCAGCCGCGGCAGCGCTGGCTGCACCCGGTCGCGCTGCTCACCGCACTGCTCGACCGTCCGTCCACTGTGGACCGCGTGCGTGCGGTCTGCGCGCCCGTCCAGGGCGAGTGGGAGGCGGCCGCGCGGGCCGGGATGCGCGACCCGCGGATCGCCGCGGCGGCCCGCGAGGTCGCCGACCTCGGATGCGCCGAGCTGGCGCGCACCGGCCTGCCCGGAGAGACCGTCGACAAGATCACCGAAGGCGTGCAGCGGCTCGCGCACGCCGGGGAGGCTACGAGATGACCGACGCGGCACCCACTTCGCCGGCATCGCCGGTTCCGCTGTCCGAGGCGCCCAACCCGGTGCGCGAGCTGCCCGCCGAGCAGCTGCGGGCGCGCGCCGCGTCGGCCCTGGACCGGGCACGCGCCCGCAGCACGGTGCTCACCGGCGCGGTGGACGACGACGACCTCGTGCGGCAGCACTCGAAGCTGATGTCGCCGCTGGTCTGGGACCTCGCGCACATCGGCAGCCAGGAGGAGTTGTGGCTGGTGCGGGACGTGGGTGGCCGGGAGCCGCTGCGGCCCGACATCGACGACCTCTACGACGCCTTCCAGCACCCGCGCGCCACCCGCCCGTCGCTGCCGCTGCTCGGTCCGGCGGAGGCGCGGGCCTACGTCGCCGAGGTGCGGGCCAAGGCGTTCGACGTGCTGGAGCGCGCACCCCTGACGGGCAGGCCGCTCACCGAGGCCGGGTTCGCCTTCGGGATGATCACCCAGCACGAGCAGCAGCACGACGAGACGATGCTGGCCACCCACCAGCTGCGCCGGGGCGATCCGGTGCTGCACGCGCCGGAGCCGCCGCCGGCGCGGTCCGGGCCGCTGCCCGGCGAGGTGCTGATCCCGGCCGGCCCGTTCGTGATGGGCACCTCGCTCGAGCCGTGGGCGCTGGACAACGAGCGCCCGGCGCACCAGGTGGACGTGGACGCCTTCTACCTGGACACCGTCCCGGTGACCAACGGCGCCTACCTCGAGTTCGTCGAGGAGGGCGGGTACGACCGGCGCGAGTGGTGGAGCGAGGCGGGCTGGGCCTACCGCAGCGGGCACGACATCACCGCGCCGCGGTTCTGGCACCGGGAGCCCGACGGGTGGTGGCGCACCCGGTTCGGGGTGGCCGAACCGGTGCCGCCCGAGCAGCCGGTGGTGCACGTGTCGTTCCACGAGGCCGAGGCCTATGCGAAGTGGGCGGGCAAGCGGCTGCCCACCGAGGCGGAATGGGAGAAGGCCGCGCGGTTCGACCCGGGCACCGGGGAATCCCGGCGGTACCCGTGGGGCAACGACGATCCCACGCCCGAGCACGCCAACCTCGGCCAGCGCCACCTGTCGCCGGCGCCGGTGGGCGCCTACCCGAAGGGTGTCTCGGCGTTCGGCGTGCACCAGCTGGTCGGCGATGTGTGGGAGTGGACGAGCAGCGACTTCGCCGGGTACCCGGGCTTCCGCGCCTTCCCCTACCGGGAGTATTCGGAAGTGTTCTTCGGACCGGAGTACAAGGTGCTGCGCGGCGGTTCGTTCGGCACCGACGCGGCGGCCATCCGCGGCACCTTCCGCAACTGGGACTACCCGGTCCGGCGGCAGATCTTCTCCGGGTTCCGGTGCGCGCGGGACGTCCCGCCGGGCGAGCGGGCCTGACGATGTGCCGACACCTGGGCTACCTGGGCCCGCCGCGCTCACCCGCGGACGCCCTGTTCGACGCGCCGCACTCGCTGTTGCGGCAGACCTTCGCACCGAAGGACATGCGCGGCGGCGGGGTGGTGAACGCCGACGGCTTCGGGCTGGGCTGGTACGGCGACGGGCCGGAGCCGGTGCGGTACCGGCGCCCGGTGCCGCTGTGGAGCGACCACGACCTGCCGCGGCTGGCCCGCTCGGTGCTCAGCGGCGCGTTCGTCGCCGCGGTGCGCAACGGCACGACCGGGATGCCGCCGGGGGAGGGCGCCTGCGCGCCGTTCACCGGCGGCCGGTGGCTGTTCAGCCACAACGGTGTGGTGCGCGGCTGGCCGGACAGGATGGCGGCGCTGGCGGGGAAACTCCCGGTCACCGACCTGATGACGCTGCCGGCGCCGACCGACTCGGCGTTGCTGTGGGCGTTGCTGCGCGACCGGCTCGCGGCGGGGGAGGACCCGGCCGGCGCGGTCGCCGACCTGATCGCGCAGGTCGAGCGCGCCGCGCCCGGTTCCCGGCTGAACTTCCTGCTCACCGACGGGACGGTGCTCGTCGCGACGGCGTGGACACACTCGCTGTCGGTCCGGGTCGATGGCGAGGCGGTGCTGGTCGCGTCCGAACCCCTGGACGATGCACCGGGCTGGTCGGAGGTACCGGACCGGCACCTGCTCCGCGCGTGCCACGGCGCCGTCGAACTCCTTCCCCTCCACACCGATCGGAGTGTCGTGCCATGACCGAGTCCGATTTGGACATCCACCGCAGCGCGACCGAGATCGCCGAGGCGCTGCGCGCCGACGTGCGGGCGGGGCTGTCCGCGCCGCGGAAGTGGCTGCCGTCGAAGTGGTTCTACGACGCGCGGGGCAGCGAGCTGTTCGAGGAAATCACCGCGCTGCCGGAGTACTACCCGACGCGAGCCGAACGCGAGGTGCTGGCGCGGGAGGCCGGGTCGATCGCGCGGATCACCGGCGCGCACACGCTGGTGGAGCTCGGCTCGGGGTCGAGCGAGAAGACCCGCCTGCTGCTCGACGGGCTGCGCGAGCACGGCAGCCTGCGCACCTTCGTGCCACTGGACGTGTCGGAGTCCGCCCTCGCCCAGGCCGTGGGGGCGATCGGAGCGGACTACCCGGGGCTGGACGTGCGCGGGGTGGTCGGCGACTTCACCGAGCACCTGGGGCTGCTGCCCGGCGAACCGCCGCGGCTGGTCGCCTTCCTGGGCGGCACGCTGGGCAACTTCCTGCCCGCCGAACGCGGCAAGTTCCTGCGTTCGGTGCGGGACGTGCTCGCCGCCGGCGAGTGGTTCCTGCTCGGCACCGACCTGGTCAAGGACCCGGGCACGCTGGTGCGTGCCTACGACGACTCCGCCGGGGTGACGGCGGAGTTCAACCGCAACGTGCTGCGCGTGGTCAACGAGGTGCTGGGCGCCGACTTCGACCCGGACGCCTTCGAGCACGTGGCCCACTGGGACGCCGGCAACGAGTGGATCGAGATGCGGCTGCGCACCCCCGGGGCGGTGCGGGTGTCCATCCCGGGCGCGGGGATGGAGGTGTCGTTCGAGGCCGGGGAGGACATCCGGACGGAGATCTCGGCGAAGTTCCGCCGCGAGGGCGTCACCGCCGAGCTGGCCGACGCCGGGTTCGAGGTCCGGCATTGGTGGACCGACGCGCAGGGCCGGTTCGCGGTGTCGCTGGCGCGCGCGATGAGCTGACCACCGCGGGCAGGGCGGGAACGGGCGAATGGTCCAATGGGGGACGTGAAGAACCCGCTCCCGCTCCTGGCCCGCAGGCTGGGCACCCGGCCGTGGCTGATGCGGCTCGCGAAGGTCATCATCTGGTCGGACCAGCGGCTGCACCGGTGGTTCCGCGGGCGGGTGAGCCTGGTGGGGATCGCCGGTCTGCCGTCCCTGCGGCTGACCACGCTGGGGCGCAAGAGCGGGCTGCCGCGCAGCACCAACCTGCTGTACTTCCCCTTCCGGGACGGGTTCGTGCTGGTCGGGTCCAACTGGGGCCGCCCCCGCGACCCGGGCTGGACCTACAACCTGCGTGCGCATCCGGAGGCGACCGTCGCCGTCCGCGGCCGCGAGATCGCGGTCACCGCCGCGCCCGTCAAGGGCGAGGACTACGACGAGATGTGGCGGCGGCTGCTGGAGTTCTGGCCCGGCTACGAGATGGAACGCCTCGCGGCGGGCCGCGAGCTGCCGATCTTCCTGCTCACCCGCCGGTAACCGCGCCCGCTTTCCGGTTTCGGCCCGCCTGGGCGAAATCGTGCCCGAACAGTCGGTGAACGTTCCCCGCGACCGCCCAAAACGGACGGGGTCCGCGATCACCGGTGCCTACGCTCCGCTCGCCGGAATCATCCGTTCGAGTGGGGAGCACGGTGTTGCGCTGGGTTGTGGTTGCGGGAGTGACCGTGGTGCTGCTCGCCGCTGCCGGCTGGTGGCTGTGGGCGCGGCCCGCGCCGTCGGCCGACGGCGTCGTCGAGGTGTCGGTGTCGGCGTGCGGGCGCGGCTGGGCCGGCCCGCAGGCCGGGCGGCAGACCCTCCGGCTGCGCAACACCGGCCCGGTCACCGCCGGGGCGGAGGTCGTGGACCCGGCCACCGGCGCCGTGTTCGGCGAGATCGAGGGCCTCGGTGCGGGCGCCACCCGCGCCCTGGACATCACCCTCGGCGCGGGCGACTACGCGCTGCGCTGCCTGCCGGACGACGCCGACGCCGTGACCGGGCCGGTCGTTCACGTCACCGGCGGCGCGCCCCGCCCGGCGCCCGCGATCGTGCCGGTTACCTACGCCGACCTGCTCGGCCCGGCCAAGTCCTACCACGCGGTCATCGCCGCCGGGCTTGACTCACTCGCCGCCCAGACCGACGCCCTCGCCGCCGCCGTCCGCTCCGGTGACCGCGCCGCCGCGCGGGCGGCGTGGCTCACCGCGCACCTCACCTACGAACGGCTCGGCGCCGCGTACGGAGCCTTCGGCGACGCCGACGCCGCCATCAACGGCACCGCCGACGGCCTCCCCGACGGCACCGCCGACCCAGGCTTCACCGGGTTCCACCGGCTCGAGTCCGGCCTCTGGCGCGACGAGGCCACCTCCGCCCTGGCCGCGGTGGCGCAGCAGCTCACCGACGCCGTCCACCGGCTGGGGGAGTCCTTTCCGGACCGTCAGATCGACCAGCTCGACCTGGGTGTGCGCGCCCACGAGATCATGGAGAACGCGCTGCAGTCCGAACTCACCGGCCACACCGACTACGGCAGCGGCACCGGCCTGGCGACGACGCTGGCGAACCTGGACGGCACGGTCGCGGTGCTGGACGTCCTCCGCCCGCTGCTGGCGGGCCGCCTGCCGGCACTGTCCCAAGTGGACGCCCAGATCGGCCGCGCACGCACGGCGGTGGCGAGCGGGCAGCGCGCGGACGGCAGCTGGGTGCCGGTCGCGCAGCTACCCACGGCGCTGCGCGAGCGCATCAACGGCACGGTCGCCGAACTGACCGAAGAGCTGGCCCCCATCGCAGCGATCACCGCCCCGCGGAGGAGCTCGTGACCCCCGGGGGCCGCCGCCGGCGCCGTCCAGGGGAGGCCCCGGTGGGCCGGCGGGCTCGTGTTCGTGGCGTCGTGGTGGAGCGCGCCCGGGGCGGCCGTGCGCTCCGGGACCGGCACTGCGCCACCTCGGGGATGGGGAGGCAGGTATGAGTGTCGCCCGCCGGGCGTTTCTGCGGGGGGCGCTCGCCGGGGCCGGGGCGACCGCCGTGGCCGCCGGGTTCGCGCCGCCCGCCACCGCCCAGGACGGCGCGGCTCAGGACACCCCCGGCCAGGACAGCACCGTGCCGTTCCACGGCGAGCACCAGCCCGGCGTCCTGCGGCCGTCCGCGCCGCACGCGATGGTCGCCGCGTTCGATGTCATCGCCGGGAGCCGGGCGGAGCTGACCGAGCTCTTCCGCGCCCTCACCGACCGGGCGCGGTTCCTCACCGCCGGCGGCACCCCGGAGACCGTCGGCATCACCGGCCCGCCCACCGACTCCGGCGTGCTCGGCCCGGTCGTCCCCGCCGACCGGCTCACCGTCACCCTCGGCGTCGGCGCGTCGCTGTTCGACGACCGATACGGGCTGGCCGACCGCAAGCCCGCGCACCTGACCCCGATGCGCGTGTTCGCCGACGACGCCCTCGACCCGGCCCAGTGCCACGGCGACCTCAGCCTCGTGCTGGCCGCCGACCACGCCGACACCGTCCTGCACGCCCTGCGTGACCTCACCCGCGCCACTCGTGGCGGCATGCAACCCCGGTGGCGCGTCGCCGGGTTCACCTCCCCGTCCCGCCCCGACGGCACACCCCGCAACCTGATGGGCTTCAAGGACGGCATCGCCAACCCCGACCCCGGCGACGCCGCCGAGATGACGCGGCTGGTGTGGGCCGGGGCCGGCGAGCCGTCCTGGGCCGCGGGCGGCAGCTACCAGGTGATCCGCCTGATCCGCATGCTCGTCGAGTTCTGGGACCGGGTGTCGCTGTCGGAGCAGGAGAACATCATCGGCCGCCGCCGCGACTCCGGTGCGCCCCTGGACGGCTCCCGGGAGGAGGACGAGCCGGACTACGCGCTCGACCCGGCCGGCGCGGCCGTCCCGCTCACCAGCCACATCCGGCTCGCCAACCCGCGCACCCCGCGGACCGCGGACAGCCGCATCGTGCGCCGCGCCTACAACTACGACCGCGGCATCGACAGCAACGGCAACCTCGACATGGGCCTCGTCTTCACCTGCTACCAGCAGGATCCGGTCCGCCAGTTCGAGGCCGTCCAGACCCGGCTCGCCGGCGAGCCGCTGACCGACTACATCTCCCCGTTCGGGGGCGGCTACTTCTTCGCCCTTCCCGGCGTCACCGGCCCCGGCGACCAGTTCGGACGGGCACTGCTCGCCTGACCGGATTTCCCCACCACACAGGAGGACACAGTGGACACAGCCAGGAGACGGCTGCTCATCGGCGCGGGAGCGCTGGCCACCGCCGCCGCCGCGGCGATCGCGGTCACCACCGCGGTCGGCGGCGCGCAGGCCGAGCCGCTGCGGCTCAAACCGGCCACCGCGCTGCACACCGCGACGCCGATCAAGCACGTCGTGGTCATCTTCGGCGAGAACATCTCGTTCGACCACTACTTCGGCACCTACCCGAACGCGGCCAACACCGACGGCACCCACTTCGACGCCGCCCCGGGCACCCCCGCCGTCAACGGCCTCTCGCCGCAGCTGCTCACCGCGAACCCGAACGCCTACAACCCCAAGCGCCTCACCCCGCAACAGGTCCTGACCTGCGACCAGAACCACGGCTACGGCGCCGAGCAGAAGGCGTTCGACAACAGCGCGATGGACAAGTTCGTCGAGTACACCGGCCGCGACACGTGCACCGGGCAGCCCATCCTGTTCGGCGAACCGGGCCTGGTCATGGACTACTACGACGGCAACACCGTCACCGCGATGTGGAACTACGCGCAGCACTTCGCGATGAGCGACAACTCGTTCAACACCACGTTCGGCCCGTCCACGCCCGGTGCGATCAACCTGATCTCCGGCCAGACCCACGGTGTGCAGCCGGTCACCTCGGTCACCCACCGGCCGGTCACCGACCCGTCGGTCGCGGTGTCGCCGGATGCCTCCGGCACCGGCACCGTGATCGCCGACCCGGACCCCGCCTTCGACGACTGCTCGGACAACAACCACACCGCGACCGCCAACCTGGCGCGGGCGCAGGGCCCCAACATCGGCGACCTGCTCAACGCGCACGGCGTCACCTGGGGCTGGTTCCAGGGCGGCTTCCGGCCCACCGGCCAGAAGAACGGCTACGCGGTGTGCGGGCAGACCCACCAGAACGTCGGCGGCATCACTGTCACCGACTACAGCCCGCACCACGAGCCGTTCCAGTACTACGAGTCGACGTCGAACGCCAAGCACCTGCCGCCGAGCTCGCCCGCCGCGATCGGCCAGACCGACCAGGCCAACCACCAGTACGACATCACCGACTTCGACACCGCCCTGACCGCCGGCAGCATGCCGGCGGTCAGCTTCCTCAAGGCCCCGGCCTACCAGGACGCGCACGCGGCCTACTCCGACCCCCTGGACGAGCAGCGGTTCGTCGTCGAGGAGATCAACAAGATCGAGCACTCGCCGGAGTGGAACTCGACGGCGATCGTGCTCGCCTACGACGACTCCGACGGCTGGTACGACCACGTGAGCGCGGTGGTGAACGGCTCGTCCGACGCCACGCAGGACTCCACGGTCTGCACCCGCACGCCCAACGTGCTCGGCTTCGCGGACCGGTGCGGGTTCGGCCCCCGGCTGCCGCTGCTGGTGATCTCGCCGTATGCCAAGGAGAACTTCGTCGACCACACCCGCACCGACCAGACCTCGATCCTGAAGTTCGTCGAGGACAACTGGTCGGTGGGCCGGATCGGCGGCGGCTCCTACGACGAGCGGGCCGGCACGATGGACAACCTGTTCGACTTCCACGGCCGGAAGGCGAAGGCGGTCACCCTCGACCCGGCCGGCGGTGCGGTCGTGGACGAGCACGGCCACGGTCGCTGATCGCCACCCAAACCGTATAACGACCTATACGCCGGCCGCTCTCGCCGCCCACGGCGGGAGCGGCCGGGCCCGGACACGAAGAAGCGCCCGCGAGCGGGGCTCGCGGGCGCTTCTCGGGGAGAAACCGTCAGGCGCGGGTCATCTTGCGCAGCACGTACTGCAGGATGCCGCCGTTGCGGTAGTAGTCCGCCTCACCCGGGGTGTCGATGCGCACGACCGCGTCGAACGCCACCTGCGAGCCGTCCTCCTTGGTCGCGGTGACACGCACCGTCCGCGGGGTCTCGCCGTCGTTGAGCTTCGTGATGCCCTCGATGGCGAACGTCTCGGTGCCGTCCAGGTTCAGCGACGCCGCCGACTCACCCTCCGGGAACTGCAGCGGGATGACGCCCATGCCGATCAGGTTCGACCGGTGGATCCGCTCGAACGACTCGGCGATCACGGCGCGCACGCCCAGCAGGCGCGTGCCCTTGGCCGCCCAGTCGCGCGACGAGCCGGAGCCGTACTCCTTGCCGCCGAGCACGACCAGCGGGATGCCCGCCTCGGCGTAGTTCTGCGCGGCGTCGTAGATGAACGCCTGCGGGCCGCCCTCCTGCGTGAAGTCACGGGTGTAACCGCCCTGCACGTCGTCGAGCAGCTGGTTGCGCAGCCGGATGTTGGCGAAGGTGCCGCGGATCATCACCTCGTGGTTCCCGCGCCGGGAGCCGTAGGAGTTGAAGTCCTTGCGGTCCACCCCGTGCTCGGCCAGGTACCGGCCGGCCGGCGAGTCCGCCTTGATGGCACCGGCGGGCGAGATGTGGTCGGTGGTCACCGAGTCGCCCAGCTTCGCGAGCACGCGGGCACCGGTGATGTCCGTGACCGGCTCCGGCTCGGCCTGCATGCCCTCGAAGTAGGGGGGCTTGCGCACGTAGGTCGACTCCGCGTCCCACTCGAAGGTCTTGCCCTCCGGGGTGGGCAGCGCCTTCCAGCGCTCACCGCCGTCGAACACGTCGGCGTAGTCCTTGGAGAACATCTCCTGGGTGATCGCCGAGTCGATGGTCTCCTGGATCTCCCGCGGCGACGGCCAGATGTCGCGCAGGAACACCTCGTTGCCGTCCTTGTCCTGGCCCAGCGGCTGCGACTCGAAGTCGAAGTCCATGGTCCCGGCCAGCGCGTAGGCGATGACCAGCGGCGGCGACGCCAGGTAGTTCATCTTGACGTCCGGGTTGATCCGGCCCTCGAAGTTCCGGTTGCCGGACAGCACCGACACGACCGTCAGGTCGTTCTCCTGCACCGCGGCGGAGATCTCCTCGGGCAGCGGGCCGGAGTTGCCGATGCAGGTGGTGCAGCCGTAGCCGACCAGGTGGTAGCCCAGCTTCTCCAGGTACGGCCACAGGCCGGCCTTCTCGTAGTAGTCGGTGACGACCTGCGAACCCGGCGCCATCGACGTCTTGACCCACGGCTTGACCTCGAGGCCCTTCTCCACCGCGTTGCGGGCCAGCAGGGCGGCGCCCAGCATTACCGACGGGTTGGAGGTGTTGGTGCACGAGGTGATGGACGCGATCACCACGGCGCCGTGGTCGAGCACGAACTCGCCGCGGTCGGCCGACTTCACGGTGACCGGCTTGCTCGGGCGGCCGGAGGCACCGTTCGCGGCGGACTGCAGCGGGACGGCATCCTCGGCCGCGAAGGACAGGCTCGGCGCGTCGCTGGCCGGGAAGGACTCCTCGACCTGCTCGTCCACCTTGGTGTGCGGCGTCGTGTGGTTGCCCTCGACGTAGTCGTACACCGACTGGCGGAACGCCGACTTCGCCGCGGACAGCTCGATGCGGTCCTGCGGCCGCTTCGGGCCGGCGATCGACGGCACCACCGTCGACAGGTCCAGCTCCAGGTACTCGGAGTAGGCGGCCTCGCGGCCCGGGTCGTGCCACAGACCCTGCTCCTTGGCGTACGCCTCGACCAGGGCGACCTGCTCGGCGGAGCGGCCGGTCAGCTTCAGGTAGCGGACCGTCTCGTCGTCGATCGGGAAGATCGCGGCGGTCGAGCCGAACTCCGGGCTCATGTTGCCGATCGTGGCGCGGTTGGCCAGCGGAACCTGGGCGACGCTCTCGCCGTAGAACTCGACGAACTTGCCGACGACACCGTGGCGGCGCAGCATCTCGGTGATCGTCAGCACCACGTCGGTGGCGGTGACGCCGGCCGGGATCTCACCGGTCAGCTTGAAGCCCACCACGCGCGGGATCAGCATCGACACCGGCTGGCCGAGCATCGCGGCCTCGGCCTCGATACCGCCGACGCCCCAGCCCAGCACGCCCAGCCCGTTGACCATCGTGGTGTGCGAGTCGGTGCCCACGCAGGAGTCGGGGTAGGCCTGGCCGCCCCGCGCCATCACCGTGCGCGCCAGGTGCTCGATGTTGACCTGGTGCACGATGCCGGTGCCCGGCGGCACGACCTTGAACTCCTGGAACGCGTTCTGGCCCCAGCGCAGGAACTGGTAGCGCTCGCGGTTGCGCTCGTACTCGATCTCGACGTTGCGCTCGAAGGCGTCCGCGCGGCCGAACACGTCGATGATCACCGAGTGGTCGATGACCAGCTCGGCCGGGGCGAGCGGGTTCACCTTGTCCGGGTCGCCGCCGAGCTCGGTGACGGCCTCGCGCATGGTGGCGAGGTCGACCACGCACGGCACGCCGGTGAAGTCCTGCATGATCACGCGCGCCGGGGTGAACTGGATCTCGATCGACGGATCCGCGGTCGGGTCCCAGTTGCCCAGCGCGCGGATGTGGTCGGCGGTGATGTTCACGCCGTCCTCGGTGCGCAGGAGGTTCTCGAGCAGGATCTTCAGGCTGTAGGGCAGCTTCTCGGAGCCGGTCACCTTGTCCAGGCGGAACACCTCGTACGAGGCGTCACCGACCTTCAGGGTGTCCCGGGCGCCGAAGCTGTCCTTGCTGGATGGTGCGGTCACGTCTAACTCCCTGGGCAGGGTCGTCGCCGTCAGTTCGGTTCGGGTCTTTCTGTCGACCATTGCGAGTCTGGCGCACGCGGGTCGCGTCCGCAGACGCGGGGATGAGCGCAGGCTCCCACACGGCAAACAGTACGCTTGTCCTTTTTTGAGTTCAACGCGACCCGCCCAAGGCAGTGCTGTGACGGTGTGACGTGGTTCGCGCTACCCGGCCAGGTGCAGCAGCGCGGTGATGTCCTCCGGCTGCAGGCTGCGCAGCACGGTCAGGCCCAGCTCCGTGTACGTGCGCAGCGGGCTGACGTAGTGCTTGCCGGCGATCTCGGTGGTGACGACGCCCAGGCCCTGGGCGAGAACACCGCTGGACAGGTGGCGCAGCACCGCGGTGACCTCGGCGGGCAGCGAGGAGCCGATCTCGTGCTCGATGTTGTCCGCGAGGTAGTCGGCGCACAGCTCCTCGGTGCGGCCCTCGCCGGTGGCCTCGTAGCAGTCGCCCTTCTTCGTCAGGGTGTAGGTCTCGCCGTCCGGGCCTTGCAGCCGCACGCGGGTCACGGTGGCGCGGGTACCGCCCGGCACCGGCGAGGTCTCGGTGGTCAGATCGAGCACCTTCGCCCCGCTGGGCTCGGCGTCGCGCGCGGCGGCGACGATCGCGGGGCCGGCGTCGTGCAGCACGGCCATCTCGTCCGGCGGCAGCAGCTCGATGACGCGCGTGACGTCGGCGTCCAGTGCGGCCTGGAGCAGCTGCTCGACGGCTTCGTTCGCGCTGGACGCGCCCCGCGCCGGGATCGAGGTGGACGGCCACGGCTCGTGCTCGTCGCGCAGCGCGTAGTCGGCCACCGTGTAGAGCAGGCTCGGGTACCACTCGCCGTCGACCTTCACCGTCGCGATCCGCACCGGTTCACCCGACCGGCGGACCTGGCGGGCGATGTCGATCGTTTCGGTCTGCGGGCCCTGCCCGGCGGGCATCTGGTCCATCAGCTGGTCCGACAGCGGCAGCCGGGCCGGGTCCGCGGTGACGGTGAGGGTGCCGCCGGTGAGCTTGGTGATCGTCAGGTGGTCGTTGACCTGCTCGGCGCCCGTCTCGTCGAAGGTCAGGTTCTCGGCCTTGACCTGCAGGCCCGTCAGCGCCCTCGGATCGGCGTCGGGCTTGAGGATGCCGAGCCGCTTCAGCTCGCCGGTGGTCTGGCCGACCGGCTCGGTCAGCAGCTTCGCCTCGGCCGGCGCGAGCGCGCCGATCATGCCGACCACGTCGCTGCCGCTCAGCGCGGTCGCCAGGTTCCGCGCCGCCTCGGTCGGCGTGGCCGCGCCGGAGGCGATCGAGTCCCGCTGTGACAGCGCGAACCAGGTCCCGCCACCGCCCAGCAGCACGACCAGCGCGACCACCAGGCCGATGATCAGGCCCCGGCGGCTCCGCGTCGGCGGCTGCTGGGGCGGCAGCTGCTGGAACGGCTGCACCGGCGACGGCCCCCACGGCTGCCCGTGACCACCCTGGGGGTACTGCTGCTGCGGGTACTGCTGCTGGGGGTACTGCTGCGGGTACGCGGGCTGCTGGGGGTACTGGTTGTTCTGCGGGGACGGCCACCGGCCGTCGTGGGGAGGCATGCTCACCGTGTCCTACCTGCTCTCGCCGTGATGAAGGTGCCGAGCGCGCCGGCCAGTGCCAGGGCGGATCCGCCCAGCGTGGTCAGCGGGCCGCTCAGGGACACCGAGACCACGCCCGCGGATCCGCCCGATTGGACGGTGGCGAGCAGCGCAATGGTTCCCCCGGTGATCGCCAGAAGTGCCGTCACCGTTGCGGCGGTGCGTGCCACGCCACACACGAACAGCACCAGGCACACCGCCGCCACCGCCGGAACCGCCACCCACGCGCGCAGCGCGGGACCGGCGAGCGGGTGGTCGAGCAGCGCCAGCCGGTCGGCCAGGCCGGCCGCCGCGTAGCTGCTCCGCCCCACCGACCCGGAGCGGAACCAGGGCAGGAAGGTGCCCGCCACCACGAGGGCGAGCCCCAGCGAGGCGGCCGCGGGGCCGATCCGGGATCCGTGCATGGCCCTCTGACGCGCGGAAACGGCCGAAGGATCCCCGGTTGGGGTGAATGTTGCAGCTGTGCAGCGTGTGACACCTGGCCCGGCAGTGACTCGGGTGGCACAGTCTGCGGTGCAGTGGGGATCTGTGCCTGGAGGGAGTCGAGGCGTGAGTGACCGGGGCCGGGGAGTGCGCCGTTGGCTGGGGATCGGCGCACTGGCGCTCGTGGTCGTGTCGGTGGCGACCGCCCCGGCCGCCGCCGTGCCGCCACCCCCGCCCAATCCGAGCGATTCCGAGATCAGCGCGAGCCAGCGCGATGCGAACGCCAAGGCCGGTGAGGTCGGCCAGCTGACCAACCAGCTCGCCGAGGCGGAGTCGCGGCTGGATCAGTTGCAGAGCACGGTCGAGCTGCGCATGGAAGAGGCCAACAAGGCGCTGGTCGACCTGCAGACCGCGCAGGACGCGGCCGACGCCGCCCAGCGCGACGCGGACGCGGCCAAGCGCGAGGCCGACGCGGCCCAGGCGCAGATCGACACCGCCCGCGCCAACCTCGACGCGTTCATCTCCAGCAGCTACCAGCAGGGCAGCACCATGGGCTCCATCTCGGCCTACCTGGGTGCCAGCAGCCCGAAGGACCTGCTGGCCCGCGCCCAGCTGCTGGAGTCGGTGAGCGGCAGCCAGCTCAACGCGCTGGAGATGATGCAGCAGGCCCAGACCGACAAGTCCAACAAGGACGCCGCGGCCCGCCAGGCGCTGCAGCTCGCCCAGCAGGCGCAGGAGCAGGCGGCGCGGGCGAAGCAGACCGCGGACGGCGCCCAGACCGCGGCGATCCAGGCCCAGCAGGCCCAGGCCGTGCAGACCACGCAGCTGGAGTCGCAGAAGACCACCGTCGAGCAACAGCTGTTCCAGGCGCAGCAGCGGGTCAACGGGCTGCAGGGGCAGCGCCAGCGCTACGAGGACTGGCTCGCGCAGAAGCAGCGCGAGGACGAGGAGCAGGCGCGGCAGGCGGCGCTGGCCGCGGCCTCCGCATCGGCTCCGCCGGCGGGCGGCGGCAGCCGGCCCGCCCCGCCGCCGGTGAGCTCCGGTTCGGCCTCCCAGACCGTCGAGCGGGTGATCGCGCGGGCGATGTCCCAGCTCGGGCTGCCGTACGCGTGGGGCGGTGGCACCACCGCCGGCCCCACGCGCGGCATCCGGGACGGCGGTGTCGCCGACGCCTACGGCGACTACCGCAAGATCGGGTTCGACTGCTCCGGCCTGATGATCTACGCCTTCGCCGGGGTCGCCTCGCTGCCGCACTACAGCGGCTACCAGTACACCGCCGGCAAGCGGGTGCCGCTGGCCCAGATGCGGCGCGGGGACATGCTGTTCTGGGGCCGCAGCGGCATCCATCACGTCGCGCTGTACCTCGGCAACGGCATGATGATCGAGGCCCCGCAGTCCGGCCTCACCGTCCGGGTCGCCCCGGTGCGCTACGGCGACATCCTGCCGTTCGCGACGCGTCTGGTCGGGTAGCCGGCGCCGTCCGTTTCCGTTCCACGCACCGGGATGGACGGCCCGGTCGCACGACATGGTGTCGTAGATCATCCTCGTTGCCTCCTCAGGTCGGGATAAGCACCTGACAAAGATGCTGATGCGGTCGGATAGGTAATGATCGGGAGCATCAGGGACTGAAGAATGGTTTCCGACGGGGGCCAGTGCCGGTACCGGGCGTCCCTTTACCCGCCGGTAGTGGTCCGTGAGCTGCTGCGGTCCGGGTCGTCATGTGGCTGGTGTCATCGGCAGAATCGGGTCATCGTGCTAGAAAGCTGCCAATGTGATCGCCGCGCTTTCCGACCGGGGATCGGCCACGGGAAAGCGCCGCGGAGTACGTCGACGTACGACACCCGGCGTTCGTCGTTCGAGCGTGGACGAGGTGACCGATGCTGGTCGGAGTGCTGAAGGAGGCCGCTCCGGGCGAGACCCGGGTGGCCGCGACCCCCACCACGGTGGCCCAGCTGGTGAAGCTGGGGTACGAGGTGGTGGTGGAACCCGGTGCCGGTGCGGCGGCGAGTTTCACCGACGAGGCGTATGCCGAGGCCGGCGCGTCCATCGGGGACGCGGTGCGAGCCGACATCGTGCTGGGGGTGAACGCGCCGGCCGTGGAGCAGCTGGACGCGTTGAAGCCCGGTGCGACGTTGATCAGCCTGCTGAGCCCGGCGCTCAAGCCGGACCTCGTGGCCGATCTCGGGAAGCGGCCGATCACCGCGCTGGCGATGGACGCGGTGCCGCGCATCTCCCGGGCGCAGTCGCTGGACGTGCTGTCGTCGATGGCGAACATCGCCGGGTACCGGGCCGTGGTGGAGGCGGCGCACACCTTCGGCCGGTTCTTCACCGGCCAGGTGACCGCGGCCGGCAAGGTGCCACCGGCGAAGGTCCTCGTCGTCGGCGCCGGGGTGGCCGGGCTGGCGGCGATCGGGGCGGCCGGGAGCCTGGGTGCGGTGGTGCGCGCCACCGACCCGCGCCCGGAGGTGGCCGACCAGGTGGCATCGCTCGGCGGTGAGTACCTGTCCATCGAGGCGCCGGACGTCGAGGTCTCCACCACCGGCTACGCCAAGGAGATGAGCGACGACTACAAGGCGCGCGAGCGGCGGCTCTACGAGGAGCAGTCCCGTGACGTCGACATCATCATCACCACCGCGCTGATCCCGGGGAAACCGGCGCCGCGGATCATCACCGCGGAGATGGTCGCCTCCATGCGTCCCGGCAGCGTCATCGTGGACATGGCCGCGGCCAACGGCGGCAACGTCGAAGGCACCGTGCCCGGCAAGGCGGTCACCACGGACAACGGGGTGACCATCCTCGGCTACACCGACCTGCCCGGACGGCTGCCGGCGCAGTCCTCGCAGCTTTACGGCACGAACCTGGTCAACCTGATGAAGCTGGTGACACCGGGCAAGGACGGCACACCGGTGTTCGACCTGGACGACATCGTGATCCGGTCGATGACGGTGGTGCGGGAGGGCGAGGTGTTGTGGCCGCCGCCCCCGGCGCAAGTGTCCGCGGCGCCCGCGAAGGCCGCCCCGGCCGCGGCCAAGGCGGAGCCGGAGCCGGCGAAGAAGCTGTCGCCCGCGGCCCGGATCGGGCTGGTCGCGGTGGCGGGTGCGCTGCTGTTCCTGCTGGTCGCGGCGTCCCCGCCGGCGTTGCAGGGGCACCTGACGGTGTTCGCGCTGGCCGTGGTGATCGGCTACTACGTGATCGGGCACGTGCACCACGCGCTGCACACGCCGCTGATGTCGGTGACCAACGCGATCTCCGGGATCATCGTGGTCGGCGCGCTCCTGCAGGTCGGGCACAGCAACGCCGTGGTGACCTGGTTGTCGTTCGCGGCGATCCTGCTGGCCTCGATCAACATCTTCGGTGGGTTCGCCGTCACCCGGCGCATGCTCGCCATGTTCTCCCGCAGCTGAAGCCGGACCCAGGAGACCTGTACTCATGACACTCGACACCATCGCGCAGGCGGCCTACCTCGTCGCCGCGCTGCTGTTCATCCTGGCGCTGGCGGGCCTGTCCAAGCACGAGACCGCGAAGACCGGCAACGGGTTCGGCATCGGTGGCATGGTCGTGGCGCTGGCCGCGACCATCGCGCTCGCGGTGAACCGCCACATCTCCACCCTTGGCGTCATCCTGCTGGTCGTCGCCATGGTGGCCGGCGCGGCCGTCGGCCTGCAGCGGGCCCGCGTCGTGCAGATGACCGGCATGCCCGAGCTGATCGCCCTGCTGCACTCGTTCGTCGGTCTGGCCGCGGTGCTGGTCGGCTGGAACGGCTACCTGCAGGTCGAAGCCGAACCCGGCGGCACCGAGGCGCACGCGCTGGACGCGCTCGGCCTGGGCGGCATCCACTCCGGTGAGGTGTTCATCGGGGTGTTCATCGGTGCCGTCACCTTCACCGGCTCGATCGTCGCGTTCCTGAAGCTGTCCGCGCGGATGAAGTCCGCACCGCTGATGCTGCCCGGCAAGAACTTCCTCAACCTCGGCGCGCTGGTCGTGTTCGTGGCGCTGACGGTGTGGTTCATCGCCCGGCCGCAGCTGTGGCTGCTCATCGCCGTCACCGTGGTCGCGCTGGCGCTGGGCTGGCACCTCGTCGCGTCGATCGGCGGCGGCGACATGCCGGTGGTCGTGTCGATGCTCAACAGCTACTCCGGCTGGGCGGCCGCGGCGAGCGGCTTCCTGCTGGAGAACAACCTGCTCATCGTCACCGGCGCGCTCGTCGGCTCCTCGGGTGCCTACCTGTCCTACATCATGTGCAAGGCGATGAACCGGTCGTTCCTCTCCGTCATCGCCGGCGGGTTCGGCATCGAGGCGGGACCGGCGGCCGACACCGACTACGGCGAGCACCGGGAGATCGGCGTCGACGGCGCCGCGGAACTGCTCGCCGACGCGAGCAGTGTGATCATCACCCCCGGCTACGGCATGGCCGTCGCGCAGGCCCAGCACGGGGTGGCCGAACTGACCCGCCGGCTGCGGGACCGCGGCGTCGAGGTCCGCTTCGGCATCCACCCCGTCGCTGGACGGCTGCCCGGGCACATGAACGTGCTGCTCGCCGAGGCGAAGGTGCCCTACGACATCGTGCTGGAGATGGACGAGATCAACGACGACTTCGCCGACACCGACGTCGTCCTCGTCATCGGGGCCAACGACACCGTCAACCCGGCCGCGGCCGAGGACCCCGGCTCACCCATCGCCGGTATGCCGGTGCTGCGGGTGTGGGAGGCCAAGAACGTCGTCGTGTTCAAGCGCTCCATGTCGTCGGGGTACGCGGGCGTGCAGAACCCGCTGTTCTTCCGGGAGAACTCGGCGATGCTCTTCGGTGACGCCAAGGAGCGGGTCGAGGACCTGCTGCGTGCCCTGCCCACGGCGAGCACGGCGCACGCGGCGGCCGGGAGCCGCGGGTAGCAAGATCAAGGGCGATCACCCGGTTGATCGACATACCCGCTATGCTCGCGACCCCACCGACGAGAGCTTCACAAGGACGAACATGGAAACCGAGAGCGACCAGCACGCTGCTTCGACTGACGTGATCAGCAGCGCGGCGCACGCCGCCCGCCTGGTCATGCTGGACACCATGGACGAGAAGGTCCGGTACGCGTGCGAAACCCTGGGCGAGCCGTCCACGTCGGACGTGCTGGCCTTCCTGGTGACCTACGGCGTGGTCACCAACCCCAAGCGGGAACGTGCCGCTGTGGGGGAGCAGGTCACCCGGTGGCGGAAGGAGCGCGGGCTGGGTGACACCGGCGACCTGCCGCGGCTGTCGGTGAAGATGCTGGCCGAACTGGACGACCGGCGCGACGCCGAGGAGGCCGCCGCGGAGCCGTCCGGCGAGGACGCCGACACCCCCACCGGCCAGGGCACGGACACCGCCGAGGCCACGGCACCCGCCGCCCGGAAATCGCCGGAGGGCTCGCGGGGCTTCTACCTGGTGGCGTTCATGTCGCTGCTGGTCTCGGTGGACACCTCGTGGCGGTTCTTCGGGGACAAGCTCGGGATCACCAACGTCTACGAGCGGGCCGCGATGTTCGCCGTGGTCGAGGTGGCCCTGATCGCGTGCGGGTTCGCCATGCGCGCCGAGATCCGCAGCCCGAGCGGCAAGCCCGGCCCGGCACGGCTGATCCTGTGGGCGCTGTGCGCGGCGTCCGGCTACATGGCCTTCGACCTGGCCGGACCGGTGTCCGGCCTGGCGCGGGTCACGCTGGGACCGGTGCTCGGCGTGGTCATGCTGCACCTGGCGCTCGGGATCGAGCTGCGGCACGCCCGCGCCCGGATCACCACGTGGTCGCGGGTCACCCGCGAGCTCAAGGAGCGGTTCCTGTCCCGGCTGGGGCTGGGTGACGACGAGCGGGACGCCCTGGCGCGCACCCGCGACCGGGCCGCCCGCCGGGCCGCGCACCTGGCCCGGGCGTCGTGGATGACCCCGTTCCGCAAGACCCGGCTGGACCGCGCCCTGCGGGCGGCGAACGCCGCGCACGACGACCGGATGCGGGCCCGCCTGATGGCGGAGCTGGCGGCGGTCCAGCACGCCGACGAACTGCGGCGTCTCGACCTGGCCTCGCCGTGGTCGGACTCGCTGAGCACCAGCCTGAAGTTCCTCAAGCGCTGACGGCTGTCCGGACGGCCGCGTACCACCCCGCACAGGGGCGGTACGCGGCCGTTCTCGTACCGGCGCCGACGGTCACCCGCCGGGGTGGAAGACCGCCCGGACGCAGCCGTCCTTCTTGTGTTTGAACAGGTCGTATCCCTTCGGGCCGTCGGTCAGCGGCAACGCGTGCGTGACCAGGTGCCGGGTGGGGATCTGCCCGGCGGCCATGCGTTCCAGCAGCATCGGGATGTAGCGCTGCCCGTGCTGCTGGGCGCCCCGGATGGTCAGCCCGTTGTTGATGACGGCACCGAGCGGGAACTTGTCCACCACGCCGCCGAACACGCCGAGCACGAACACGGTGCCGCCCTTGCGGCAGGCGTGGATCGCCTCCCGCACCGCCGCCGGCCGCTCGGTCTGCAGCCGCAGCTGCTGCTTCACCTGGTCGTAGCGCTGCTCCGGCCCGGTGGTGTGCGCCTCCATGCCGACCGCCTCGATGCACACGTCCGGGCCGCGGCCGCCGGTGCGCTCGCGCAGCTCGGCGCCGACGTCGGTGCTGGTGTAGTCGATGGTCTCGGACCCGATGTGCCGCTCGGTCATGGCGAGCCGTTCCGGGTAGCGGTCGATGGAGATCACGCGTTCCGCGCCGAGCAGGATCGCCGCCCTGGCCGCCATCTGCCCGACCGCGCCGCAACCCCACACGGCCACGACGTCGCCCGCCTTGACCCCGCCCAGGTCCGCTCCCATCCAGCCGGTGGGGACCGAGTCGGAGGCGAACAGCGCCGCGTCGTCGTCCAGCCCCTCGGGCACCGTGAAGGCTCCGTAGTCGGCGAAGGGGACCCGGATGTACTCGGCGTGGCTGCCCTGGAAACCACCCATCGCGTGCGAGTAGCCGAAGATCCCGCCCGGCTCGTAGCCGTAGATCATCGCGGCGATCCCGGGGTTGGTGTTGCTGTTGTCGCACAGCGACCACAGGTCGTTGCGGCAGTACCAGCAGCGGCCGCAGCCGATGAACGACGCCACCACCACCCGGTCGCCCACCCGGTGCCGCCGCACGCCCGGGCCGACCTCGACCACCTCGCCGAGGAACTCGTGGCCCAGCACGTCCCCGGCCTCCATCGCTGGGACGTAACCGCCGATCAGGTGCAGGTCGGAACCGCACGTGGTGCTCGCGGTGACCCGGACGATCACGTCCTCCCCGTTGCGGATCTCCGGATCCCGCACGTCCTCGACCGAAAGCTTGTTCACGCCTTGCCAGCACAGTGCCTTCACAATCGTCCCTCCCCGCCCGCGCGTCGCGTCACGAAGCGCATGATCGCGCCGCCCGGGGTCGGTTTTCCGGTGGTCGGCAGGTCCGGGCGGATCACGTCGCCGGTCTCCAGGCGCGACTTGAGGTCCCGCAGCGCGCGGCGGACCTCCTGCCGCGGATCGTCGCCGCGCAGCCGCGCGAACACCGTGCTCTCCCGGGTGCCCGACGGCCGCAGGGCCACCTCGGTGCCCCGGTCGCCCGGTGCAGGGGAGAGCTGGAACTCCACGTCGTCCCCGAACCCGGCGAGCATCTGCCGCAGCTCGCTGCTGTTGCCCACGGTCAGCGGCGAGGCGTCGACGGTGACCACGAGCCACCGCCCGGGCTCCGCCTGGCCGCGGTGCCGATGTCTCTCCGGAGCACCGCGGTGGCCGCCGTCGCCGCTGCCGCCACCCCGCCGAGCCCCAGCCAGGTCCTGTTCATCCACCCCTCCGTGGTCCGCTCGCGTGCCCGAGCAGGGGCAGTACCCCGAACGGCCCGGCGGAACCCTGCTGATGCCGCGGTGTGACGAGGACGGGAACCGGGTAGGTGCGCTCACGCGCGGCCGCGGTCCTCTGTGGACGGCAGTCCGTGTGCCGCCAGCCAGGCCCTCGCCCGGCTGGCCGAGGCGCGGGCCAGCCACGCGTCCTGCACGATCTCGGCCAGTTCGTCGTGGTCGAGCCGTTCGACGTCGGCCTCCCGCAGCAGCACCGACGGGTGCCCGTCGAAGTGCGGCGTGGTGAACCACGGCGAGTTCTCGTCGCCCACCAGCGCCTCCTTGTCGGCCTGCGACCCCACCCAGAACACGATCACGTCGGGGTAGCGTTCGCCGGTCACCGGGTCCGCCGCGTCGGGGCGGGGATTGCGGAAGATCACGAACGACCGGCCGCCGACCTGGTACACCGGCCTGCCCCGGCTGCCCGGCAGCCGCGTCACGTGCGGCATCGCCATCGCCAGATCGTGCACGTCGCGCACCCGCGCCTTCCTGCCTGCCGCCATGCGGCGAGCTTAGGCCCTACGGCACGACCGGTCAGGAATCGAGAAGCGCTGGTCACCGCGGCGCACATAGCGTTACCGGCATGACTTCCATCGACGCCATCACCCTCGAGGTGGCCGACCTCCCGGCTGCCGAACGCTTCTACGCCACCGCCTTCGGCCTGGGCGACGAGCTGCGGCTGCGGGCCGCCCGGGAGCCGAGCACCGGCTTCCGCGGGTTCACCCTGTCGCTGCTGGTGTCCCAGCCGGCCGACGTCCACGCCCTGACCGGTGCCGCCCGGGAAGCCGGTGCCACCGTGCTCGAGCCCGCCACGAAGTCGCTGTGGGGCTACGGCGGCGTGGTGCAGGCCCCCGACGGGACGATCTGGAAGATCGCGACATCGGCGAAGAAGGACACCGGCCCGGCCACCGGCCGGATCGACGCCGTCGTCCTCCTGCTCGGCGTGGCCGACGTGGCCGCGAGCAAGCGGTTCTACGCCGGCCGCGGGTTCCGCGTGGCGAAGAGCTTCGGCCGCGTGTACGCGGAGTTCGAGCCGGGGGAGGGCCGGGTCAAGCTCGCCCTCTACCGCCGCCGGGCCCTGGCCAAGACCTCGCGCGTGTCCCCGGAGGGCACCGGATCGCACCGGATCGCGATCGGCGGCGCCGGCGCGTTCACCGACCCGGACGGGTTCGTCTGGGAGACCAGCCCGATCGCCGCGCGGCCCTGATGTGCCTGCACAGCCCACCCGCCGCCGCACACCACCACAACCGGAAGGACCGAACCATGAGCCGTAGCTACGAGGGATTCACCGCCGAAGAGCGCGCCGCGATGAAGGAGCACGCCACGGAGCAGCGCAAGGCCGCCCGCGCCGGGTCGCGCGCGGAGAAGGCGGCGGAAGCCGTGCGGGACGTGCTCGCCAAGATCGCCGGAATGCGTGACGCCGACCGGGTCCTGGCCGAGCGCGTGCACGCGATCGTCACGACGACCGCTCCGGAACTGGAGCCGAAGCTGTGGTACGGGATGCCCTGCTACGCGCTCGGCGGGAAGAACGTCCTCTACTTCCGGCCCGCGGAGAAGTTCAAGTCCCGCTACGCGACCCTCGGCTTCGAGGACCGCGCGAACCTGGACGACGGCGGGATGTGGGCGACCTCGTTCGCCCTGATCGAGATCACCCCCGAGGTGGAGAACCGCATCGCCCAGCTGGTGAAGCAGGCGGTCAGCTGAGCCGCGCGTCACGCCGGTCTTGACCCTCACACCAGTGTGAGGGTTCGAGGATGCCGGGATGAACACACGATCCGGCCGGCTCCGCGTGGGTCTCGCGCTCGACGGGGCCGGCTGGCACCCGTGTGCCTGGCAGGTGACCTCCGTCGACCGCCCCGCCGACCTGTTCGGCGCCGCGTTCTGGACCGGCCTGGCGCGTCGCGCGGAGGCCGGCGGTGCCGCGTTCGTGACGGTCGAGGACGGCATCAGCCTGCAGAGCGAACGGTTCGGTACCCCCGACCGGCGCGGCGACCAGGTGCGCGGCCGGCTCGATCCGGTGGTGGCCGCCGCGCTGCTGCTGTCGGCGACCGAACGGATCGAGGTGGTGGTCTCCCGCAACGTGACGCACCACCAGCCGTTCCAGGTCGCCGCGCAGCTCGCGTCGCTGGCCGCGATCGCCCCCGGCCGGCTGGTGTGGCGGCCGCAGGTGTCCGCTAACGCGGCGGACGCCGCGGTCGCCGGCGGCCGCGCCACCCCCGCCCTGCAACCCGAGGACATCTACGTCCCGACGAAGATCGCCCGCCGGCTGCACACCCTGTTCGACGATGCCGAGGACTTCGTGCGGGCGGTCCGCCAGTTGTGGGCGAGCTTTCCCGGCGACAGCCTGGCCGGTTCCGCTGACGGCACACCCCGGTCCTTCCTGGACCCGGAGCGGGTGGGGACCGTCCGCGCGGCAGCGGGCCGCTACCAGGCGGACGGCCCGCTGAACGTGCCGGTGCTCGCGACACCACCGGTGGCGGTGCTCGCCCACCACGCCCTCGAGCCGTACCGGCTGGCCGCGGCCGTGGCCGACCGGGTGTTCGTCACGCCGGGGGAGGAGTCGCCCGCGGAGATCACCCAGGTGCTGCGCGAGATCGAACGGCTCACGCCGGGTGCCGCACCGACCGAGGTGTACGCCGACGTGGCGGTGGTCCTGGGGGACACCGCCGCGCACGCCCGGCAGCGGCGCGCGGAACTGGAGGGCCTCGCCGGGGCCGCGTGGACCACCGACACGAGCGTGTTCACCGGCACCGCGGCCGAATTGCGGGACCTGCTCGCGACCTGGGCCGGTCAGGGCCTCGCCGGGGTCCGGGTGCGGCCCGCCGTGATCCCCGAGGACGCCGACCGCGTCGTCAGCGATCTCCTGCCGCTGCTGCGGGAGCCGTCCGCGCCCTGAGCCGTCGGTACTCCCGGCGCCGCACCCCGAAGGTGACGAGGGCGACGTCGTCACCGTCCGGGGTGCCGACGGCGACCTCGTCCCCGTGCGGGTCGCCGGCGATCCACAACCGCCGTCGCTCGCGGAGCTCGGTGGCGATCCCGGGTGGACACTGCGCGATCCGGAAGCGGGCGCGGACCCCGTCCGGGAACCGCGCCCACCCGGTGACCGGCCCGCGGTCGGCGGGGTCGTCCAGGGTAGCGGCGGCGACCCCGGTCCAGGAACCGGCCGCGAGCGGCCGCACCAGGCGGGCGACGTTCGACCGCCACCCCGCGACACCCGCGACGGCCAGCAGCAGAGGCACCGCCAGCACCCACGGCACCGCACCGCCGAGCGTGATCCACGCCGTGACCTCCACCGCGGCGGCGGCCGCCGCGACGACCACCAGGGTGGCTGTGCGCACGCGCAGCCGCCGGGTCAGTTCCGTCCGCGAGAGGAAGCGCCTGGTCGTGAGCCTGACTCGGGCGAACTCGTCGCTGCCCGGCAGGCCCGCCAGCACCCGGCCCGGGCGCGGGGACGTGACGTGCAGCGTTGCCGTGTCCGCGATCGCCGTCGCGAGCCCGGCCGGGCACTCGCGTGCGGTGAACGAACCCGGTGAGCCGTCCGGGAAGGTGACGGTTCCGGTGACGGCCACCGGGTCATCGATCGGTGCCGGCGAGTGGACCTCGGCGCGCAGCGCGGTCCGCGAACCGGCGAGCAGGCGCAGCGTGCGGACGGCGCGCAGCCAGCGGAGCGTGACGAACAGCGCCAGTCCCAGGGCGCAGACGAGTACGAAGACGGCGGCGGGCACCTCGTCGCCCTGCGGCCGGTGATCGTCCACTCCGGACACGACCGCCGCCACGCCCAGCAGGACGAACGGCAGCACGCAGGACAGCCGGTTGCGCTGGGCCCGCACCCAGCGGCGCGACGTCGGCCGCGCCGCCCACTCGCCGGTCACCCACGACGGCAGCCGCCGGACGAACACCAGCACCAGCGTGACGGCCAAGCCCACCGGCAGCCCGACCGCGGTCGTGGCGTCCCAGCCGCGGCCCAGGTGGATCCCGGCGAGCACGGCGAACATCCCCAGGAACCACCAGCGCGGCCGCCAGGCCTCCTGATCGGCCGCGCCCGCCCGCGCCTCCTCCGCCATCCCGTCCCCCTCGCCGGTGAATCCCGGCGGAGTGTAACGACCCGGGCGCAGCTCGACGCGGCCTCCACCTCCTGGGCGACAACGTCAGGGCCCCGGGAGGAACGGGACGAGCCCGGCCGGTCACATGGACCGGCCGGGCTCGTCGTGCCGGTGCGATCAGGCGAGGTCGAACCGGTCGAGCTCCATGACCTTCGTCCAGGCCGCGACGAAGTCCTGCACGAACTTCTCGCGCGCGTCGTCGCTGGCGTAGACCTCGGCCAGGGCCCGCAGCTGCGAGTTCGAGCCGAAGATGAGATCCACCGCGGTGGCGGTCCACTTCAGCTCGTCGGTCGCCGCGTCCCGGATCTCGTAGACGTTCTCCTCCGACTCCGACGCCTTCCACCGGGTGCCCGGCGAGAGCAGGTTGGCGAAGAAGTCGTTGGTGAGCACGCCCGGCCGGTCGGTGAGCACCCCGTGCCGGGCGCCGCCGTGGTTGGCCCCGAGCGAGCGCAGACCGCCGACCAGGACGGTCATCTCCGGCGCCGTCAGGTCGAGCATGTAGGCGCGGTCGACCAGCAGCACCTCCGGCTGGAGCTTCTCGCCGGCCCGCAGGTAGTTGCGGAACCCGTCGGCGCGCGGCTCCAGCACCTCGAACGACTCGACGTCGGTCTGCTCCTGGCTGGCGTCGGTGCGGCCCGGGTGGAACGGCACGGTCACCTGGACACCGGCATCGGCCGCCGCCTTCTCGACCGCGGCCGAACCGGCCAGCACGATCAGGTCGGCGAGCGAGATCTTCGCGCCGCCGGCGGCGTTGAACTCCCGCTGAATGCCCTCCAGGGTCGCCAGGACCCCGGCGAGCTGCTCGGGCTGGTTGACCTCCCAGTTGCGCTGCGGCTCGAGCCGGATGCGCGCCCCGTTGGCGCCACCGCGCTTGTCGGTGGACCGGAAGCTCGCCGCCGACGCCCACGCGGTGGTGACCAGCTGCGCGGTGGTCAGGCCGGACTCGAGCACCTTCGCCTTGAGCGCGGCGATGTCGGCCTCACCCACCAGCTCGTGGTCCACGGCGGGCACCGGGTCCTGCCACAGCTGCGGCTCCGGCACCCACGGCCCCAGGAAGCGGCTGACCGGGCCCATGTCGCGGTGCAGCAGCTTGTACCACGCCTTGGCGAACGCCAGCGCGAACTCGTCCGGGTTCTCCAGGAACCGGCGGGAGATCTTCCCGTACACCGGGTCGAAGCGCAGCGCCAGGTCGGTGGTGAGCATGGTCGGCTTGTGCTTCTTGTTCGGGTCGAACGGGTCCGGGATGATCTCCGGCGCGTCCTTGGCGACGTACTGCTTGGCGCCACCCGGGCTGGTGGTGAGCTCCCACTCGTAGCCGAAGAGGATCTCGAAGAAGCGGTTGCTCCACTCGGTGGGCCGGTCGGTCCAGGTCACCTCGAGGCCGCTGGTGATCGTGTCCGGGCCCGCGCCGCTGCCGTGCGTGCTCAGCCAGCCCAGGCCCTGGGCCTCCAGCGGCGCGGCCTCCGGCTCCGGCCCGACGTGGTCGTCGGCGACGGCGGCGCCGTGGGTCTTGCCGAAGGTGTGGCCACCGGCGATCAGCGCGACGGTCTCCTCGTCGTTCATGGCCATGCGCCCGAACGTCTCGCGGATGAAGTGCGCCGCGGCGAGGAAGTCCGCGCTGCCGCGGGGACCCTCCGGGTTGACGTAGATCAGGCCCATCTCGGTCGCGCCGAGCTCGGGCACCATCTCCGCGTCGCTGACGTAGCGCTCGTCGCCCAGCCAGTCGTCCTCGGGACCCCAGAAGACCTCCTCCGGCTCCCAGACGTCCTCCCGGCCGAAGCCGAAGCCGAAGGTCTTGAAGCCCATCGACTCCAGTGCCACGTTGCCGGCGAACACCAGCAGGTCGGCCCAGGAGATCTGCTGGCCGTACTTCTGCTTGACCGGCCACAGCAGCCGGCGCGCCTTGTCCAGGTTGGCGTTGTCCGGCCAGCTGTTCAGCGGCGCGAACCGCTGGGCACCGTCACCGGCGCCGCCGCGGCCGTCGGAGATGCGGTAGGTACCGGCGGAGTGCCAGCTCATCCGGATCATCAGGCCGCCGTAGTGGCCGAAGTCGGCCGGCCACCAGTCCTGCGAGGTGGTGAGCACCTCGACGACGTCCCGCTTGAGCGCCTCGACGTCGAGCTTGGCGAACTCCTTGGCGTAGCTGAACTTCTCGCCGAGCGGGTTGCTCTTGGACGAGTGCGCGTGCAACACCGACAGGTTGAGCTGGTTGGGCCACCAGTCGCGGTTGGTGCGCGGACGGCCGCCCGTCTTCGGCGTCGGGGAGTCGATCGCCGGGTTCTCGCTCTCGCTGCCGTGCGAGGTCACCGAGTCGTGCGCGACCGGGCAGCCGGCCGCCGCCTTCTGGTCCACCCCCTGGGCGCTGGAGGGGACGTTGTCCTGGGTGTCGCTCATTTACCTGCCTTCCGAGCTGGCGGTTCATCGGGGTGGGGTTCGGCCGAGCAGTTGGGGCAGGTGCCCCAAAAGACGACCTCCGCCTCGTCGATCACGTAACCGTGGTCGTCGGAGGCGGTGAGACACGGGGCGTGGCCGACGGTGCAGTCGACATCGGCGATCGCGCCGCACGAGCGGCACACGACGTGGTGGTGGTTGTCCCCCACGCGGGTCTCGTAGCGGGCGTTCGCGCCGGCGGGCTGGATGCGGCGCACCAGTCCCGCGTCCGTGAGCGCCCGCAGCACGTCGTAGACCGCCTGGTGGGAGACCGCCGGGTGGTCGGCCCGCACCAGCTCGATCACCGTTTCGGTGTCGACGTGCGGATGGTCGCGCAGCGCGGCGAGCACGGCCACCCGGGGCCGGGTCACGCGCAACGAGACGGACCGCAGCTGCGCCTCGATGTCCGACCTCACGCCACGACCTTAGAGCAGTTGTCTTGAATAAATCAAATTCAGGCACCGCATGTTCACCCGATGGTTCCCCGGTCGCCGTCGCCGATCCCGCCGCGGCGCTCGGCTGCGCGGAGGACGGGGAGCGGCCGTCTCAGTGCTCGTCCGTGCCGGCGCCGCTGTGCGCGTGGACGTCGCCCGGGACCACTTCGGCACCGCAGTGCCGGCACATGAGGGCCGCGTCGAGCGGGTGCCCGCACGTGTGCTCGAACACGACCGGTGGCTCGTCCACGGCCCAGCGGTCACCCCAGCTGCGCAGGGCCTGCAGCACCATGCCGAGATCGCGCCCGGCCTCGGTGAGGTGGTACTCGAAGCGCGGCGGGTGCTCGCTGTACTGCTGTCGCTCGACGACACCGGCCGCTTCCAGGCCGCGTAGCCGTGCCGCCAGCCGGTCGCGCGGCGCACCGGTGTCCCGTGCGATCTCGATGAACCGGTGGTTGCCGAGGGTGAGCTCGCGGATGGCGAGCAGCGCCCACTTGTCCCCCACGAGGTGCAGGGCCGCCGCGATGGAGCACGGCCGTCCCGGCAGGGCGGGCGCATCGTGCGAAGCGCCGGCTGGGTTCGTCACCCCAGTAGGTTGCCATATCAAACTCACCACCGCTAGTCTCCACTCGGTTTGACATTCCAACTGACTAACTGGGGGACCCGTCATGGTCCGGCACCAGCTCCCGCCACGTTCCGCAGTGGACGAAGGTGTCATCGCGGCGGTGACTCCGACGGCTGACGCCGGCGTGGAACCTCCTGCCCGGAGGCCGGCCACCACCGAGCCGGTGCGCGGGCGCGGGAAGCAGCCCAGACCGTGCACTCCGGCCGCTGACCGCCGAACGCGACCTACCAGTGGCAAACACGCCGCTGGGAGCGGCAAACACGGCCACGCACTCACCACACCCGACCCAGCGCCGGAGACGGCGGAAGGAACCTTCGATGCACGCTGAAAGCCCCACCCGCGCCCACGGCGCCGCGGTCCTGACCGCGGCCTGCCTGGGCCTGTTCACCGTCCTCATGCAGACCACGCAGACGATCGGCACGCTCAGCGCCGTGCAGGACGAGCTGCACCTCGGGCCCGCCCAGGTGGTGTGGATCCCCAGCGTCTACACCCTCATCGTGGCGACGTTCGTGCTGGCCGCCGGAGCGCTCGCGGACCGGAACGGGCGGCGGCGCGTGTTCCTCGCCGGGGTCGCCGCCATGGCGGCCGGCGGTGTCCTCCTGGTGTTCGCCGGGAGCTTTCCCGTCGTGCTGGCCGGGCAGGCGATCGCCGGCCTCGGTGGGGCGCTGATCGCCCCGAGCTCGCTGGCCCTGCTCGCGCACCAGTTCCCCGAACCCGCCCGTCGCGCGGCGGCGATCTCGGCCTGGGCCGCCGTCTCGGGCCTCGGCCTCGCGGTCGGGCCGATCGCCGCGGGCCTGGCCCTGAAGTACACGACGTGGCACGCGGCGTTCTGGGTGAACCCGCTCCTCGCGGTGATCGCGGCGGTGACCGCCCTCGCGTTCGTCCCCGAATCGCGCACCGCGGGCAGCGGTCTCGACCTCCGCGGTCTGCTGCTGGGGGCGGCCGGCGTCGGCGCACTGATCTACACCCTGATCGAAGGCGGTCACACCGGGCCGGGCAGCGGCCGGGTGATCACCGCCGCCGCGATCGCCGTGGCCGCCCTCGGCCTGTTCGTGGTCGTCGAGCTGCGGCACCGGGCGCCGATGCTCGACCTGCGCCTGATGCGCAACGCCCAGTACAGCGCCGCGCTGGTGCTCGCGGCCGCGGTGCTGTTCGGCTTCGTGGGCGTGTCCGTCCTGCAGGTGCTGTGGCTGCAGCGGGTGGCCGGGCTGAGCGCCCTGGCGGTCGGGGTCCAGATGCTCGCCGAGTTCGGCGCGTTCATCGTGGTCTCGGCGCTGGCCGGGCTCCTCGTGCGCCGGGTGCCGGCGCGCTGGCTGGTCGTCGCCGGACTCCTCGCCGCGGCGGCCGGCGCCGCGCTGTTCACCGCGATCGGCCCCGACGACACCTTTCCCGACTACCTCGCCTCCTTCGTCCTCTTCGGACTCGGCTGCGGCCTGGCCAACGGGCCGTCGACCGTGCTCGCCGTCGAACACGTGCCGCGGGGCAACGAAGGTGCCGCGGCGGGCACGGTCAACGCGGCCCGCCAGCTCGGCAGTGTGCTCGGTACCAGCGTCCTCGGCACGCTCATGACGGCCACACTGGAGAGCACGCTGGCGGGCCTGCCCCCGGCGCAGCGCCCGGCCGCGACGGCACCCGTGTTCACCGACGCCGTCGGCACGGCGACGCGCGCCGCCGTGCTGGTCCTGCTCGCCGTGTGCGTGCTCACCACGGCGGTGTTCGTCCTGGCCGGCCGCCGCTCGCGCAGCACGGCCGCACCGGCGCCCGCTGCCCCGCAGGCGGTGACGCCGGGGGAGCGGGGCGCTGGGGCGTGACCTGCACCCGGGGGCCGCTCACCGGCCGAGCACGATCCGGACGGTCCGCGCCAGCAGGGCCAGATCGGCCCGGAGCCCGCGCCGGGCCAGGTACGCCAGATCCAGCTCCAGCTTCGGGTGCAGGTGGTGCGCGACGTAGTGCGCCTCCGGATCGGCCGCATGCGTCAGCTCCTGGCTCTGCGCGGCGGCGAACAGGAGTGCGCCGGGACCGAGGATGCCCGGGCGGACCGTCAGGAGGCGGCGCTCGGCCGGAGTGTAGTAGAGGATGAACCGCTCGACCTCGGGCCGCGGCCCGATCAGGGTCATGTCCCCGCGCAGCAGGTTGACCAGTTGCGGGAGCTCGTCCAGCCGCGTCGCGCGCAGCCATCGCCCGACCCGGGTGATCCGCGGGTCCGCGCTGCCGCTCACCGCCGGCCCGATGCGCTCGGCGTTCGCGACCATGGTGCGGAACTTCCAGATCAGGAACGGGCGCCCGTTCCGGCCGACGCGGCGTTGCCGGTACACCGCGGGTCCGCGGCTGGTCAGCCTGATCGCGAGCGCGATGACCACGAGCAGCGGCAGCAGCACGACCAAGGCCGTCGCGGCCACGGCGAGGTCGGCGGCCCGGCGCAGGCGGGTGTCGGGCACGATGGTGCCGGTCACGATCTCGCCGGTCACGTCACCTCCCGCAGCACCTGGAACGCTTCCGCCGCGGGCCGCCCCACCCGGCTGCCCCAGTAGGCGGCGCGTTCCCGCAGCGCGCGCAGCGATCTCGGGTGCGGGTAGTCGCGCAGTTCGCTGTCGTAGCAGGACATCGCGTCGAGCTTGCCGTCCAGGGTGGCGGACACGTCGACGAAGCGCGCGGGGCTGAACGTGCTGCCCGCGAGCGGCCAGGCCCATTCCGTGGACGAGGGGGTCTCGAACGCGGCGAACAGGCGCAGCCCGGGCAGCACGTACGGCCGGCAGGCCGTCCAGGCCGCCCTGGCCACCACCCCGTGATCGGCGTTCACGTCTCCGGGGAAATGGGTGTAGACGACCTCCGGCCGCACCCGGTCGACCACCTTCTCCACCTCGCGGGTGACGTCGAGCAGCGGCAGGGTGTCCAGCCGCTGGTCCGGCAGCGACAACTGGTGCACCGAGGCGAACCCGAGCACCTGCGCCGCCCGGTGCGTGCACTTGGCGAGCCTCTCCGCCATCCCGGTGGCGTACCGGCTGGTCGCGCCGTCGGCGACCAGCAGCGCGTGCACCCGGTCTCCACAGTGGACGTGACGGGCCAGGGTGCCCCCGGCGCCGAGGACCTCGTCGTCGGGATGGGCGGCCACCACGAGCACCGTGTTCATCGCGCCAGCACCTCCGGCCGCGGCCCTTCGCCCCGGGCCCAGCGCGCCAGCGCCGGTGGCACGGCCGCGAACCGGGCGCCGGGCCGGATCCCGCGTTCGGCGCACCAGTCGGCCGCGTGCCGGGGCGGTTCATCCGGTCCGGACATGCTGGTGACGACGACACTGCCCGGGCTGGTCGCGACCCGGACCCCGGCCTGGTCCACCGCGAGGATCGTGCCCGCGGGACCGTCCGGTCCGGACTCGCCCGGTGGACGGGTCCGCCAGATCATCGTGCGGTTCCCGTGGAGCGCGCTGAACGCGCCGGGGTAGGGCCGGGTGAGGGCGCGGACCCAGTCGTGGACGGCGCGGGCGGGCCGGTTCCAGTCGAGGATGCCCATCGCGGGGGTGCGGCGGGGGAGCACGTCCCCGTCGGAGGGATCCTGCGGCCGGCGGGGTGCGGTGCCCGCCAGCAGCGCGGGAAGGTGCTCGGCGAGCATGTCGGCGCCCGCGGCGGCGACGCGTTCGTACACGGTGGCGCACGTGTCGTCGGGCCGGATGCGCACCGGGCGCTGGTCGATGATGGCGCCGGTGTCGGCACCGGGATCGAGGAACAGCATGGTGTTCCCGGTGAGCGTCTCGCCCCGCAGGATGGCCCAGTTGACCGGGGCCCGCCCACGGTGGCGCGGGAGCAGGGACGCGTGGAACCCGACACAGCCCCGGGCGGGCACCGACAGCAGCTCGGGGCCGAGCAACCGGGTCCAGCCCACCACCACGAGCAGATCCGGCGCCAGGCGGCGCACCGTGCCCACGACGGCGGGCGCGTTGATGTCGTCGGCGCGGAGCAGGCGCACACCGCCGAGCCCGCCCACCGCGGCGAGGTCGACGGCACCGGACAGCTGCCTCGCCTGCTCCGCCGGTGGCGTCAGCACCGCGACGACCCGCGCCGCGGGGTGCGCGAGCAAAGTGGACAGTGCCGGGAGCGCTTCGTGGACCGCGCCGACGAACACGACACGGCCGGGAGACCGTTGCGGACCGGGCATCGCGGCACCTCCGTGGTTCATGTCCCGCCCCGGCAGGTGACCTCGCCGTGGTCGAGGACCTGGCCCGACACGTTCTGGAACAGGAAGCCGGCACTGCCGTTCGACAACCGCAGCTGCAACGCCCCCGAGCTCGTGCGGGTGTTGTCGAACCCGGCGGCCACGCGCGGATCGGTGCGCGCGAACGGGCTCAGCCACTGCCCGGCGGTACCGGCCACGATCGACGTCACGCCGGTGGCGCTGACGGCGCCGTCCCCGTCGAGCGGTTGCCAGCGCTGGTAGTTGTGTGCGTGCCCGCTGAGCGTGAGCGTCACGTGGTGGGCCGCGAACAGCTGCCAGTACGCGGTGTACTCGGTGGCCGGGGCATCGGCGTCGAGGGTGAAGATCGGCCGGTGGAAGTAGACCAGGGTGCAGGGCTTGGTGTTGCGCGTGAGGTCGCCGGCGAGCCATTGGTACTGTGGCGAGGTCACCGCGCCCTGGCCGTACTGTGCGGTGTCGTCGAGGCTGACGAAGTGCCAGGCGCCGATGTCGTAGCTGTAGTAGTGCGGGATCCCGCCCCAGTAGTCGATGTAGGGCTGCGCGGTGGGACTCAAGGTGTACTCGTGGTTGCCGACCGTCGGGTTCGTGATCGCGCGGAAGCGGGAGAAGAACGAGCCCTGCTCGCCGTAGAAGTTCAGCAGTTCCTCACTCGACGCCTGCTCGTAGACGTCGCCGAGGTAGAGGAACAGGTTGGGGTGCCACGAGCCGATCAGGCCGGCCACCTGCTGCTCCCGGGTCAGCCCGGACGCGCCGTCGCCGCCGGCGGCCACCACCAGTGGTGCCCCGGGGGCGGGCGGCGTCCCGGTCGACGGCGTGAACGGTGGCGGTGGCGGTGGCGCGGGTGTCGGCGCGAAGGTCACCGGCAGCGCCAGCGGTGGTGTCGCGTAGCCACCGCTGAAGGACACGCTGGCGGACAGGACGTGCCGCCCGGGGGCGAACAGGTAGGTGTGCAGGGTGAACGAGTACGGCGACTGCTCGTCGGACAACAGGTAGGCCCCGTCGAGGCTGTAGGTCACGCCCTCGACGTCGGGAGCCGGGCCGGACACGGCCACCGTGGCGCGTACCGTGGCGGGGCCCGGCAGGGTCGCGCCCGCGGCCGGCGCGGTCAGGCACAGGGTGACGCGGAATGCCTGCGGTGCCACCGACGATGTGCACGGCGGGTAGCCGCCGGCCACGGACGGGCTGTCCGCGGCGGCGAGCCCGACCACGAGTACCAGCACCGCGACCACGGCGGAGACGAGCGACGCCGGGCTGGTCATGCCGGTTCACCACCGTCCGCCACCACCACGGCGACCGAGCGCCGGGCGAGCCCCTGCGCGATCGTGGTGAGCAGCCCGGTGGTCACGAGGTAGGCCGCGCTGGACGCGATGGCCGCGCCCACGGCGCCCGCGCGCGGGATGAGCACGAGGTCGAGCGCCACGGTGACCAGTGCGCCGGCGCCCATGCCCCACGAGTTCGCGCCGGGCCGGCCCCGGCCGCACAGGTAGGCCGACGACACGGCGGCGGCTCCCTCGACGGCGAGCCCGGCCAGCAGGATGCACGCCGGCAGCACCGCCGAATGGAACGCCGGCCCGTACAGCACCGGCAGTGTGATCACCGACGCGCCCGCCAGCAGCGGCGCCATGGCCGCGGTGCCGGCCACCGCCCGGGGCAGCAGGCGCTGCACGTCCGCGTCGGCCGCGGCCGGTTCCTGCCGGGCGAAGCGCGGGTAGAGCACGTAGTTCAGCGCGGTCGCCGGCAGGCGCATGAGCTCGGCGAACTTCGAGGCGACCGCGTACACCCCGACCACCGCCGGACCGGCGAGCACGCCGAGGATCACGAAGTCCAGCCGGAGGTTGACCAGCATCAGCAGGTTGCCCAGCTGACCGCGGGCGCCGTAGCGCAGGATGGCGAAGCCGAGCGGCAGGCGCGGCCGTGACCAGTGGCGGAAGAAGCCGGTGACGGCCAGCCGTCCCAGCGCCGTCCCCGCGGCCGCCGCACCGCCGGCGATCATGCCGGCCACCACGGCGTCGATACCACGCAGCCCGGCCAGGCCGGCGATGCCGTAGGCAGGCAGGAACAGCAGCTCCTCGCACACGATCACCAGGTTGGCCCCGCGCATGTCGGCGGCGCCCTGGCAGCAGGCCTTGCCCCAGACGGTGATCAGCTGCGTGACCACCGTGGCGGCCATCAGCGCGACCACCCGCAGCGGCGTGGCGGTGAACAGTTCCCGGTGCAACAGCGGTGCCGCCACCAGCCACAGCACCGTCGCGATGCCCGCGCCGAGGACCGCGAGGACGGTGAGCGTGGGCCGCAGCCGCGGGTCGTCGCGGTAGCCGCCGGCGATGAAGAACGTCGAGGCGACGGGCAACCCGCAGCTGAACACGACGGCGAACAGCCAGGGCAGCACCCGCAGCAGCGTGTACTCGCCCAGCACGGTCGGTCCGCCGATCCGCGCCACCAGCACGCTGGCCACGGCGACGATGAGCAACGCGGTGCCCTGCGCGGTGAGGTTGAGCAGCGCGCCGCGGCGGCCGAAGGGACTGCCCGCGCTCGTGCCCCACCAGCGCCGCGCCACGCCCGGCACGTCGATCCTCATCGGGATCCCCGCCCCGGCGCTGGCTGATCGGCGTCGGGCCGGGAGGCCAGCACCGCGACGAACACCAGCAGGATCCACACGAAGCGGAAATGCAGGACCTGGTAGTAGGTCCCGGCCACGGCCATGGCCAGCAGGGCGGCGACGAGCCCGGCCGGCCGTGCCACCTCCGCCGCGAACCCCGCAGCCGGTGGGGCGCGCAGCGCGCGGCTCGCTCGCCAGGCCGCCACGAGCACGAGCAGCACCATCCCGGCCGCCCCGGCCACACCCCGCTCGGTCAGCGCGGCCAGGTAATCGTCGTGCGCTTCCTTGGCGTACGGGTAATTCCGGTCGATCAGCAGCTGTTTCGTGGTGCGCGGCCCGCTGCCGAGCACCCCGTCCGCGTGGTACAGCCCCATCGACTCCTGGATCAGCAGGGCTCGCTGCGAACTGCTGCCGTTGCTGCGCCCGAGCGAGTTGACCAGGTAGGACTGTCCCGACTGGAGCGCCCAGGTCTGCACCTGTGAGAACGGGACGAGCCGCAGGCCCAGTCCGGCGACGGCGGCCAGCGACACCGCCAGGGCCAGCGCGCCCACGAGCCCGCGCCGCCGGTAACTGGCGACCAGAGCGAGGAAGCCGAGGCCGATGCCGAGCTCGAGCACGCCCCCGTTGGACTCGCTCAGCACGATCGCCCAGACCAGCATCGCGTAGCCGAACCAGCGGGCCGCCCAGTGCCGCGGGCGTTTCGCCGCGAACACCACCAGCAGCGACACCACCCAGTAGGCCGACGCGTAGTTCGGATCGCCCAGGGTGAACAGCAGCCGGTTCCCCTCGGCCGCGGAAATGCCCTCCAGGGGCGTGATGTGCGCAAGCGACGCGACCACCAGCACCGTCGCCCAGACGATCGAGGAGTAGGCGAACGTGGCGGTCAGCATGCCGAGCACACCGGGACGGCGCGCGATGTTGTACAGCGCCACCGCCCAGGCGATCAGCACGAGGTCCTGGAAAACCTCCAGCAGGGACGTGCGCGGCAGCGGGCCGGCCAGCCCGGCGATCCCGCCGGCCACGATCATCAGCCCGAAGGACAGCAGGTACGGCGCGCCGAGCTTGCGCCCGCTGGTCGCCGCCCACAGGGCGACGAACACGATCGTGGCCGCGGTGAACAGGTCCACCGGCGAGCTGTTTCCCGGCCCGGCCGGCCGCAGGATCGGCTGGAACACCATCGCCCCGGCGGCGGCCAGCACGGCCGCGCGCTCGGCCGTCCCCCGCGCCGGACGGGGGAGCTCGGCGAGCGCCGGCAGCGGCCTGGTCCGCACCGTCATGACGGCACCTGCCCGGCGAGCCGCTCGAACACGCGCACCTGCTCCTCCCCGAACGCGCGGTCGGTCGCTTCGGCCGCCACCGCGGCGAGCTCGGCGAGGACGGCGTCCCGGGCGCAGCCGGGGGTCATCCCGACCCGGCGGAGCCCGGTGTGCAGGAACTCGCGCACCAGCCGCGGATACCAGCCCTCGCCGTCGAGGGCGTAGCCCAGTGCCGCGTCCGGACGGCCGGCGAGCAGCCCGGGATGCCCGCGCACCTGGCGGCCGGGCGGGGTGTGCTTGGCGAGGTACTGCGAGTAGGTCAGGACGAAGCGGGCCACATCACGCACCGGGCTGCCCGCGGGCTCGGCCCATTCCCAGTCCACCACGCCCGTCACGGCGCCCCGGTCGAGGAGGAGGTTGCCGGGCCAGAAGTCGCCGTGCACCGCGGTCCGCGGGCCCTGGTGCCGCCCCAGCCGCTGCCGCAGTGCGGCCAGCTGGTCCTGCACGCGCTGCCCGCCGTCGGGCCGCGCACCGAGCCGGTGCCGCAGCCTCTCCGGTACGCCGGGGGCGAGGTCCAGCGGCGCCACCCCGTCCGTGGTGCCGGACTGGAACGCGGCGAGCCACGCCCCGGCCGCGGAGAAGTCCGCGCGGACGGTCGCGGGCCGGCTGGTGTGCCCGCGGCGGTGGTAGCCGACCAGCATCGGCGTACCGGGCACCGCGGTGGTCACCAGGGCGGGCGAGCCGTCGTCGGACAGAACCGCGACGACCTCGGGCACCGTCGCCCGCACCGGGCCGAGGGACAGCCCGCCGATGGCGCGCAGCCGGTCCGCCTCCCGCAGGACCCGCGCGGCGCCCGCGGGGTCGGACGACACCTTCGCCGCGTGGCGCGGCCACCGGCCGTCCGGCGCGAACAGCAGCAGCAGGATCCGCGCATCCGGGTCGTGGCTGTGCCGCAGGACCAGCAGCCGGTGCCCGGCGGCGAGCCGGTCGAACCGTCCCGTGGCACCGGTCGGGGCCCGCAGGTGCGGCGCCAGCCGCCACGACACCGGCAGGCGCAGGGCCTGGCGGGCCGCGCCGAACACCCAGCCGGGCAGCGTACTGCCCGGCGGCGCGGCGAGCAGGCAGGTCCGCACGTACCGCAGCACCGACGGGTCCTCCTCGGCGACCACGACGGGCCGCCGGCGCGACGGCAACGCCACGAACCGCCGGCCCGGCGGCAGCACCGCCTGCCAGTGCGCCGGTCCCGTGTGCACCGCGGGGGAGCTGGTCATGTCAGCACCGCGAAGGGCCGGAGCCGGGCCACCGGGCGGACCAGGCCGTTGCCGGTGAGGATGCCGAGCGCCGCGTCCACCCCGTGGTCGTCCAGCTGCGCGACCTCCCGCGGTGCGGCGTCGGTGTAGCCGTAGCGCAAGGTGTGGCGTCCCCGCGGGTCGGGGCCGGACCGTCCATTGCGGACGAATTCGCTGATGATGCTGCCGGTGCCGTGGCAGGCGGTGTAGAGGCTGCGGTGCGCCTGCGGTGCTGGCACGCACAGGAAGGACGAGGTGCGGTTGGTCCCGGGCACGAGCAACGGCTGCCCGGTGCCGGCGAACGCGGGATGCCCGCTCATGAGCTCGGCCGGCCACGCCCGCGCCGCGTTGTGCCGGTGCACGAACGCGGGCCGGCCGTCGACCGTCTCCTCGTAGACCGAATTGTGCGGCGAGTCGACCACCAGCCGCAGGGACGCGCCGAACGCCTCCCGGGCGAAGCGGCGGAGCGTGGCGTAGGTCGCCAGGCGGTAGGCGAACCCGTAGTTCATCGACAGGCGTTGCGCCAGCATCACGCGGCGGCCTTCGTCGCCCTCGATGGGAATGGACGGGCAGCCCACCGAGAAGTACGTGGCGTAGCGCTGCCGTGCCCGGGCCAGGCTGCCCGCGCCGGCCAGGTGGGTCAGCGGCTTCTGCAGAGCCATCTCGGTGCGCAGCAGGCGGGACGCGGACTTGCGGCGGGCGTACATCTCCCCGATCTGGCCGGTGAGCACCCCGCCGCCGTTGTGGAACTGCATCGTCACCTGACCCACGTGCACCCCGAGGTGCTCCGCGATCTCCGGCTCGAACACCTCCTCGACCTGCTGCAGCTCCAGGAAGTGCGTGCTCGGGCCGATGGAGCCGAACCGCAGGCGCGCCAGCTGGACGCAGATCCACGGCAGCTCGCGGCGGGCGCGGGCGGCGCCACCGTATTCCTCCACCGGCAGCCGGCCGAACTCCTCGACCCGGTCGATGTCGTGGCCGTCCAGGTCGTACCGGTGCGCGGCGAAACCGGCCCCCTCGACCGCGGCGCGCAGCACCTCGTCCCGGGTGAGTTCGAACCGCCAGCCGGGCGGGTTCGGATACCGCTCGCGGACCCGCCGGTAGAAGTCGTCGATCGCCGGCACGGCCGGTGGTTCGATGTCCAAAGTGGCCAGTGCCATGCCGCAGTTGAGGGCCGCGTCGGTCAGCGTCGGGCGGATCGCGTCGCGCGTCGCGACGGCGATGCTGGAGGGCATCTCGGACTTTTCCTTGTGGCAGAAGTCCGGCAGCACCACCGGCGGCGCGGCGAGGTCCGCGGCCGCCGTGCCCGCGCGCACGCGGTCCAGCAGCGCCGGATCGGCCGGCGCGTCGGCGTTGTCGAACACCGTCAGGTCCGCCACGGGGTCGCCGGTGGGGTGGGTGAACACGTCTACGCGCACGGGGACTCCTCGTGATCGGCAGTGGTGGGTGTGGCCTGGTAGGCGGCTTCCAGCGCGTCGGCCAGCGCACCGGCGCCGTAGCGGGCACCGACCTGGGCCCGTGCGGCGTGCGCCAGGCGCGCCGCCTCACCCGGACGGTCCAGCAGGTATGCGATGGCGGTGGCGAGCAGGTCCGGGCGCTCCGGCGGGACGAGCAGCCCGGTCTCGCCCGGCCGCACCACGTCGGGCACGGCGTTGACCGCGGTCGCGACCACCGGCACGCCCGCGGCCATCGCCTCGACGATCGCCACGGGCAGGCCCTCGTACCGGCTGGGCAGGGCGAACACGTCGAACGCGGGAAGCAGTGCCGGCACGTCGGACCGTTCACCGGCCAGCACGATGCGCGTGTCCGGGTGGGCCGCGCGCGCGAGCACCCGGACCCGCGCCGCCAGCTCACCGTCGCCGATCCACGCGCCGACCACGTCCGGCCGGTGCAGCGCCGTCATCGCGGCGATGAAGTGTTCCGGGGCCTTCTGGTAGGACAGCCGCCCGACGGCCCCCACGACCAGCGCCGAGTCGGGGAGCCGCAGCGCGCGGCGGGCCCGCGGCCGTGCCTGCGGCGAGGGCGGGAGCACGTCGGCGGCCACGGGCACCGCGATCGTGCGGATCCGTTCCGGCGGGAGCAGGCCACGCCGGATGGCCTCGACCGACACCCCGGTGCCGACGCACAACGCGATGTCGGTGATGCGGCCGAGCCTGCGCTCGATCCGGACGTAGGCCTGCCGCCGCAGCGCCGGCTGGAACTCGTGGAACGGGAAGCCGTGGTAGGTGTGCACGATCCGGGGCACCCCGGCGCGATGCGCGGCGATGCGGCCGATCGCACCGGCCTTCGCGCTGTGTGTGTGGACGACGTCGAACCGCCGCCGGGTGAACAGGCCGGTGAGCCGGTGCAGGGCCACCAGGTCGTCCCGGGGGGCGATCGGGGCGCGCAACGCCGGCTCCCGCACCACTTCGACACCCGCCTGGTCGAGCAGCCGGTCACCGCTGCCGGCGATGATCGTCACCTGGTAGCCGCGGGCGGCCAGCGCCTCCGCTCCACGCAGCGCCACGATGCCCGCGCCGGCCTGCAACCGGGTGATCACCGTGGCCACCCGCGGCCCGCTCATGACGTCACCGCCGCCGGCCGGCCGGTCGCCGGTGCCAGCAACTCGGCGAGGCCCGCGCCCGGCCGGGCACCGAGCACGATCTCGCACGCGGGCAGCCGGTCGGCCATGGCCACGGCGACCTCGCGGACCGGCGGGTGCGCGGGCCCCAGCCCGGTACCCAGGGCCAGCGTGGCGGCGAACGCCCAGTACCGCCGCAGCTCACCGGCCATGTAGGTGCCCGCGGTCAGGGCTTCGGCCGCCGCCGTCGCGGCCAAGGGCCGCACCACGGGCTGTCCGGCTCCGGTGCGGCTGAGCACGACCAGCCGGTCGGGGCGCAGCACGCCGATCCGGCCCGGCAGGCCGCGTTCCCGGCGGCCGTAGGCCATGCGGCGGCCCCCACCGCCCTCGACCCGGACCGGTTCGACCACCCCGTAGACCTGGTCGCCGTCGCTGACGCACAGGTTGTCCGAGCAGGCCTGTTCACCACCCGCCACCGCGTCGAGCAGGAGCGTCGACCGGCCCATTCCGCCCGGCCCGGCCAGCAGCGGGACCGTGCCGGCCGCGGTGACCGCGGCGGCGTGCACCGGGACCCGGCCGCGGCGGCCCGCCCACCACAGCGCCGGGTACTGCAGCAGCGCGGCGCGCGCGAGCAGGTGGAACCGGGACCGCAGCACCCGCGCCGCCACCCGTTCCCGGTGCGGCGGCCGCCACCGGGCTTCCACCCGGAGCCGGTCCGCACCGGCCGTCACCCGCAGGTCGAAGCCGCTCCCGCAGGCGTTGGTCAGCACCACCGCACCGGCCCCGCGGTAGGCGCCCCTGGTCAACGGCACGGCGCCGGTCACGCGGAACGGTTTGCGCCCGGTGACCACGGATAGCTCGATGTCGGCCGGCTGCCCGTCCGCCGGCTGCCATGCCCCGGGGCACGCCTCGGTGAGCAGGTCGGCCACCCAGCCCCGTGGGCAGTCGGCGAGCAGCCGTTCCCCGGCCTGGATCATCATGGCCCGCATCAGAAGTCGTCCGGGTACAACGTGCCGAACAGGGCCCGGGGGGACGGCGGCCGGCCCCGTGCGGCCGGCCGGTAGCCGGGGACGAGCTTGGCGAGCCAGTCCCCGACGGCGTCGTCGTCGTTGCGCTCGGCGGCCTCGTAGAGCTCGCCCAGACCGGCGTCCAGGTCCGGCGGCACCGGCTCGCCGCGGGTGGCGAAGATCCGCGGATGGCCGGTCGGGATGCGCCGTTCCGAGGCGCTGAACAGGACCTCGCTCAGCTTCTCCCCGGGGCGCAGCCCGGTGAACCGGATCACCACGTCATGCGCGCCGACCTGGGCGGCGTAGGTTTCGACCAGGGACCGGAGCCGCACCGGAGCGCCCATGTCGAGCACGAAGGTCTCGCCCGTCTCGGCCATCCCGGCTGCCTCCAGGACCAGCCCGACCGCCTCTTCGACGGTCATGAAGAAGCGGTCCGCGTCGGGGTCGGTGATGGTCACCGGTTCGTGCGCCGCGATCTGGTGGGCCAGCACGTCGAGGAACGATCCCCGGCTGCCGAGCACGTTGCCGAACCGCACGGACCCCGCCACGGTGCTGTTGCCCGCGTGCCCGCGCACGACCAGCTCGGCGAGGCGTTTCGTCGCGCCGAGCACCGACGTGGGCGCCGCCGCCTTGTCGGTGGAGATGAGGACGAACCGGTGGGCGCCGTGGGCGGCCGCCGCGTCGATCAGGTGCTGCGTGCCTTGCACGTTGGTCTTCACACCCTCGCAGGGATGCCGCTCCAGCAGCGGCAGGTGCTTGTGCGCGGCGGCGTGGAAGACGATCTCCGGGCGCAGGGTCGCGAAGATCTGGTCCACCCGGGCCCGGTCCCGGATGTCGGCGACGATCAGCTCGTCGGCGTCGAGCAGGGCCTCGCCGGTGATCTCGAGCTGGAGCCGGTGCAGGTTGGACTCGTCGTGGTCCAGCATGAACAGCGCCTCGGGCCGGTAGGCACGCACCTGACGGCACAGCTCGCTGCCGATCGAGCCGCCCGCCCCGGTCACCAGCACACGCCGGCCGCGGATCAGCGTCGGGGTGACCGTCCGGACCACGTTGATCTCGGCGCGCCCCAGCAGGGTGGCGGGGGAGACCTCGTAGAGGTCCTCGGCCCGGCTGCCGCGCTGCACCGCGGCGTGAAATGTCGGCAGGTAGCGGACCCGCGCCCCGGACAGGCTCGCCTCGCGCAGCAGGGCGGCCAGCTCCACCGGCGGCAGCGACGGGATCGCGACGATGACGACGTCGACGGCCTCCGCGCGCACCAGGTCGGTGAGCTGCGCCAGGCGGCCGAGCACCGGCAGCCGCGCGACGTGCCGCTTGCGGACGTCGTCGTCGAGGAAACCGATCGGCACCAGGCCGTAGGACGGGGTCTGCTGCAGATCGTGGGCCAGCGTGCGGCCGGCGTCGCCGGCTCCCACGATCAGCGTGCGTGCCGCCATCCCGGGACTGGCACGATGGCGTGAACGCCAGTGGGTCAGGGGCATGGGTCACCTCCGGTCCGGGCGAGGCTCGCGATCTGGTCGCAGACGTAGTCGACGTCGTCGTCGGTGAGGCCGGGATGCAGCGGGAGCGACAGGAGCTGCGGGAACACCTTGTCGGCCACCGGCAGGCGCCCGCAGGCGTCCGCCCCGAGCAGCGTGCGGAAGTACGTGAAGTGGTGCACCGGGATGAAGTGCACCGAGGTGCCGACGCCCCGCCCGCGCAACGCCTCGGCCAGCGCGTCCCGGTGCAGCGGGTACGGCGCGGCGACCCGGACCGGGTAGAGGTGCCAGGCGTGCCGGCCACCGGACGGGCGGGGCGGCGGGATGATTCCGGGGACGGCCGCCAACTCCTGGTCGTACCGGGCGGCGAGCTCCTCGCGCCGCCGCTGCCAGTCCGCGAGATGAGGCAGCTGGGCTCGCCCGATCGCGGCCTGCAGGTCGGTGAAGTTGGCCTTCAGCCCGTCGGCCGTGACGTCGTAACGCCACTGCGCGCCGGGCCCGTAGCGCCGCCAGGCGTCGCGGCTCATCCCGTGCTGGCGCGTCTCGCGCAGCGCTGCGGCCAGCGCGGGGTCGGTCGTGGTGATCGCGCCGCCCTCCCCGATCGGAAGGTTCTTGGTGGCGTAGAAGCTGAAGCAGGCCGCGGTGGACGCCGCCCCGACCGGCCGGCCGCCCGCCGCGGCGCCCAGCCCGTGTGCCGCGTCCTCGACGACCCGTCCAGCGGGCAGACCGGCGGCCCCGGCCAGGGCCGGGACCGGCACCGGGTAACCGGCCATGTGCTGGACGACCATGGCCGCGGGCCGGACCCGGTCGGCCACCGCGGCGACCGTGGCCGCATCCACCGTCAGCGTCTGCTCGTCCGCGTCCAGCAGCACCGGGCGAAGTCCACTGTGGATGATGGCGTGCACCGCGCCGCAGAAGGTGAGGGCCGGTGTGAGCACCGGCGCCCCCGGCGGCAGTCGCAGTGCCCGCAACGCCAGTTCCAGCGCCGCCGTGCAGGAGCTGACCGCGACGGCTTCGGGCGCGCCGAGCCAGCCGGCGAACTCGTCCTCGAACGCCAGGGTCTGCGGTCCGGTGGTCAGCCACCCGCTCGCCAGCACCCGCGCGACGGCCTCGTGCGCCTCGGGCACGATGTGGCACCGCGCGTAGGGCACGGTGCGCGTGCCCACCCCGGCGGTCATGACCCGCTCCACGCGACCGGTGCCCGTGGCGTGCCGAGCGCCCGGTGGTAGGCGCCGAGCAGCCCGCGTGCGAGCGCGGGCAGCTGGGCGTCGGCAGCCGATGCCGGGGGGCGGCGGTCGCGGCGGGGCAGAGCGCCGTCGAGGACGGCCTGGACGGCGGCCGCGATCGCCGCCGGATGCGGTGGCACGACCAGACCGGTGCGGCCGAACCGCAGCAGTTCGGCCGCACTGTCGCTGGTCGCCGCGATGAGCGGGATCCCGGCGGCGACCGCGGCGGCGCCCGGGTTGCACGCCGTCAGGCCGAGCCCGGCGGCGACGAACAGGTCCGCGGCGACGAGCAGTTCCTCGAACGTGACGGGCCCACCGGTTCCGTGGTGGATCACCCGGACGTCGGTCCGGTGCAGCGCGCGGATCGAGTCGGCCCACCCGGGCACGCTCAGGCCGGGGCCGCGTTCGCACCCCACCACCAGCGCGACACCGGGTGCGATCCCGAGCCGGGCGCGCACGCTCGACCGGTCCCGGTCAGCGGCGGCCCGCCCCGGTGGTGGCGCGACGACCGGCAGCTCGTGCAGCCGGGCACCGTCGACGACCCCGGACGCGACCAGGACCCGGGCCGCCGTCCGCCCGTGCACCAGCCAGGTCTCGGCGCCGCGGGTGAACCGCCGCTGCCGGTGCACCCATCCGGCCGCGGCGGCCAGGCCCCTGCGGTCGAGCAGCACGCGGTCGACGGTGTGCACCCGGCGCGCCCGGCCCGCAGCGCGCCCCGGCCCGGCCTCGCCCACCGTGTGCACCACGTCGGCCGGTTCGCCCGGGCGCGCCAGCCGGATCTGGCGGGCGTCGGCGAGCGCCGCGGCCGCGCGTTCGAGCACACTGGCCAGGCCGTCGACCGCCGCCACGCAGTCCAGCCGGACCCGGGGTGGCTCATGGGACAGGGCCGTCACGGGCGCGCTCCCCGCCGGCTGGTCCGGCGGCCGCGTTCGCGCCGGCGGAGAGCCCGGGTGCCCAGGACGCCGAGCACCGGCCAGCCGGTGGCGGCGGTCAGCGTGCGCAGCCCGTGCACTTCGCGGTGGAGCATGAAATCGGGCGTGACGAACAGCAGACCGCTGTGCGCGGTGTCCGCGGCGGTGCCGATCTCGGGCAGTGCGCGAACCTCGATCGCCTGGTGGTTGCGCCGCAGCTCCAGGACCGGCTGGAAGGTGGCGGTGCGGCCGTGCCCGGCCAGGGCCTCCGGCTGTGGGGCAACCCCGGGTGCCCCGGGCACACCGTCCGCCGCTGCCGGCTCGTCCCCGTTGTTGCGATCGATGGACAGGCGGCTCGACAGCTCCGCGGCGATCGCGGACAACCGCGGCGCGGGCAGCGGTCCGGCCACGACCACCCGGTCGGTCCCGGTGCGCGTCAGCGTTTCGCGCAGGCCCACCAGGGTCACGTCGTCGACGGGGGGTGCGCCGTCCCCGTCCCGCGGGCGCGCCAGCCGCCCGAGGTGCACCGTGCCCAGCTCGCGGGCGACGTCTCGTCCGCCGGACACCCGGGGACGCAGCATCTCGAGCCCGGTGGCGAGCAGCAGCCCCGCGACGAGGCCGGCGATGCCGGCGAGACCGAGATCGGTCGCGAGCCGGGACGGCGCCCGCACGGCGGGGCCCGCCAGGGAAATGGCCGCGGCGGAACCGCCGTTCGTGAGCACGGTCGACTGCAGCTGGCGCAGTGTCGCACCGATGTCGTTGAGCTGCTGGTCCAGTGTGCTCAGCTGGGCGGACAGGTTCGCGGTGTCCAGGGCACTGCCGCCCGCCGCGAGCCGCGCCGCGACCTGCTGGCGCTGCGCCAGCAGGTCGCGCTGCTGGTTGGTCAGCTGGGTGATCAGACCGGCGGCGCGGGGATCCCCCGTCCCGTTCAGGAACGTGACCAGCTGGTTGCCCAGCGCGCCGGCGAGACCGGTCGCGACCTGGGGGCTCGGGTCGGTGATGCTCACGTTGAACACCGCCGAGCTGCCCAGCCGCGTCACCGCGACCTCGTTGCCGGCCACCTGGTCGGCGTTGCGGTTGGTGATGCCCGCCTGCCGGAGGGCGTCGTTGACCACACTGGGACTCGTCGCGATCCCGGCGACGCGGTTGAGCACCGCATCGGCCTCGGTGTCGGTGCTGGGCGGGGTGCTCGACGCCTGGATCCGGCTGGTGGCGACGTAGGCCGGGACCGCCAGTGCCTGCAGCGCGGCGACGACCAGCAACGGCAGGGCGACGGCGCACACCAGCAGGCGCCAGTGCCCGGCGAACGTGCGGCGCAGGGCCTCGTTGAGCTCCATTCGACCACCTCACAAGTGACGCGGGCGGACCAGATGTCGACGCTAAGCGCGGGCCGTGGTCGGCGACTCCTACCGATGGGGTAGATGCGTTACCTCAGATGCGGGCCGGTGGTCCCGCAGGCCGATCACGGCGGCGCCGTCGGGCGGAGCCAGGCCGGCCGCGCGCACCTTCTGGACCGCTTCCAGGCGGCTGTGCACGTCGAGCTTCGACAGGATCGCGCGGATGTGGCTGCGCACGGTGTGCGGCGACAGGAACAGCTCCGCCGCGATGCGCGCGCTCGACCAGCCGGCGGTCATGCCGGTGAGGACGTCGCACTCGCGCGCGGTCAGGACGTCCAGCAGCCTGCTGTGCGCCCGCGCGCGGCCGATGTCCTCGCGGAGCTGGTGCAAGACGGTGCCGAGCAGGTCGGCCGGGAAGAACGCCTCGCCGCGGCACACCCCGGTCAGCACCGTGACGAAGTAGCGGGCCGAGCACTGCTTGCTCACCCAGGCCGCGGCGCCCGCCCGCGCGACGTCGGTGGCCTGACGGGGATCGTGCGCGGCGGTCAGCACGACGACGCGGGCGCCGGGTGCCGCGGCCAGCAGCCGCTCGACCAGCCGGCCCGGCTCCATGTCCGCGGCGGCGACGTCGACCGTGATCACGTCGGGCTGCAACACGGCGACCAGCCCGGTCAGCTGCGGGTCGCGGATGGTGCCGTGGCCGACCACGTGCAGCTCTGGATCGTCGGCCAGCAAGGTGGCCAGGGCGTCCGTCAGCACCTGGTGGTCGTCCACGAAGAACACACGCGTCCGCTCCATCGGCACATCGTGGGCGCCGCCCGTGGGCCTGTCCTCATGCGTTTGCAGGTGACCGGCACCCCCAAACGCAGGAGGGCACCGGGCGCGCCGGAGCCGATGCTGGCAGGGCGATGGAACGAGTTCACGGCACCACCCGCACGGCCCGCCGCTTGGGTGGTCACGCACGCCGGTGGCCGGCCGCGGCTGCCGTGGTGACCCTGATCCTCACCGCCGCGTGCACGACCCCGTCCGCGTCACCGCCGCCGGCGTCACCACCACCGGCCGCGCCGGAACCGCCTTTCCTGACGGCAATTCTGGACACCGATATCGAAAACACCGCGGCCCAGTACGGATTCCGGCTCGTCGATGTCACGCCGGCCGAGCTGTCCGCGGTGCCACCCGGACAGCAGGGCCTGGTGTGGCTGGGCGGATACGACAACCAGACCTGTACCTGGTCGTGGAGTGACGCGCAGATCGCCGCCCTGTTCGACGAGTTCCGGCTCGCCGGCTCACCCCGGACCCGGGCGTACTTCCTCGCCGACGAACCGAACACGGCGGGCACCTGCCCGTCCGCGGCGGCCGACGTGCGTGCCCGCGCCCGCCTCGTCCGGTCACTCGATCCCGATCCGCGCCACTTCACCCTGGCCAACATCGACGACCCGGCGCAGTTCCGCGCGTTCGCCGATGCCGTCGACGTGATCGCCACGGATCCCTACCCCTGCCGTACCGGCCAGGCGTGTGACTGGTCCCTGATCCCCGCCTACATCGCGGCACTGCGGGCGGCGGGTGTGCACCGGTACCTGGCTCTGCTCCAGGCTTTCGGCGCCGGCAAGTGGCGCTGGCCGACCGCGGCCGAGCTCGAGCACATGATCGCCCAATGGCAGAAATCGGACTGGAGCGGGCAGATCACGTTCGCCTGGAGTTACGGCGGGGGCCGGCTGATCGACCATCCTGACCTGCTCTCGGTGCTGCAGCGGTTGAACGCCGATCCGCATTTCCCGTTCCCGCAACCATGATCGTGGCCTGCACGGATCTCGTAACACGCTCAACCAGTCGTGCGACTCATTTCGAAACGGGTTAACGGCTAGGGCTACAGCCGTTCTTGAGGTGGCACCATGACTGCGGTTCCGGACCGGCGGCAGAGCAGGGGCAGACGGCGGGGGGACCGGCATGCCGATGAGCTCCGAGCGCTCATCCACGACATCGGGCATGCGGTGGCTGCCGTCAGTTTTCTCGTGGAGTCCGCGTTGTCCGACGACCTCGACGCGGCGTCCGCCCGGCGCAAGCTCGAACTCGTGCACACGCAGACCCGGATGCTGACCTCGCTCATCGAGCAGGCGTTCCGCCCGGCGGCCGGTGGCCAGCCCATTCCGGTGCGCTCGTTGCTGGCGCAGCTGACCGAGCAGGCGGATGCGACGGGCCCGGCGCGGGTCACCCTCCTCGACGGGCCGGAACCGGAGACCGACCTCGATGGCGGCGTGCTGTGGCGCATCCTGTCCAACCTGGTCGGCAACGCCGCCCGCGCGGCCGGCCGCGGCGGCACGGTTTCGGTCGGGATCGCCGGCGTGGAACCGGTCGTGATCGAGATCGCCGACGACGGACCGGGTTTCGGCGGGGGCGAGCCCGGATGGGCCACACTGGGACTGGCCGCGGTGCGGAAACTGAGCGGGGAGCTCGGCGTGCACGTGTCCTTCGCACAACGTGCCCCGGCGGGCACACTGGCGCGGGTGACCCTGGCCCCGAGCGGGTATGACGACACCGGCACCGCCAGCGGGAGGGATGTCCGATGATCAGTGCTGCTGTGGGCGACGACCACGTTCTCCTCGTCGAGGCGATGGTCCCGATGCTCCGCAAGAGCGGGATCGATGTGGTCGTCTCGGCCCACGAGTTCGGTCAGCTCGTCGCGTCCGTCCGCGCCTACGAACCGGATGTCTGCGTGCTGGACCTCCGGTTCGGCGAGCACGACCACCACGACGGCGTAGCGGCCGTCCAGGCGGCGAGCCCGCGGACGAGGATCGTCGTGCTCACCGCGGATGCGACGATCGAGTCGATGGTCGCGGCCGTCGAGGCGGGGGCGGCCGCCTACGTACACAAGTCGCGCGGCTGCGCGAGCCTCGTGACGGCGATCGGCAAGGTCATGCGCGGTGAGCTCGTGACCGACCTGCCGATCCGGCGGCACGGGCGCGACAGCGCCGGAACCGATCCCGAGGCGCGGCTGCTCGCCCGGTACCTGACCGTGCGCGAGCGGCAATGCCTCGAACTGCTCGTCGACGGGCTCCGCACGGACGTGATGGCCCGGCGGCTCGGGGTGTCCGTCACGACGGTGCGCAGCCACGTGCAGGCGCTGATGACCAAGCTGGGTGTCCACTCCCGGCTGGAAGCGGCGTCGTTCGCGGTGCGGCACGATCTCCTCGGGTCACCCGTCACGGACGGTCCGGCCGGTGCCGCCGAGCGGTGGGCAGGCGGCGCGTCGCTGCGGTGAGCCGCTGTCGGGCGCTGTCGGGCGCCGTCGGGCGCTGTCGGGCGCTGTCCGTTGCTGGACGACGGACGTATACCCCCGTGGTGTATCGGGTAGCGTCCGTGTTAGCGTGATCCACATACCCCCTGCGGGTAGTTGAGATGGCCGGGTCTGGCTCGGCCTCCCGGTCACCCAGTGGTAGCGCTGATGAGGAGGCAAGGGATGAGCACTGCTGTCTACACCGTCGAGGGCATGACCTGCTCCGGCTGCATGAACAAGGTGACCACCGCGGTCACCGGCCTGGCCGGCATCACCGACGTCGACGTCGACATCGCGACCGGTGAGGTCACCGTCACCAGCGACGCGCCGATCGACGACCAGCAGGTCCACGCGGCGATCGCCGGCGCCGGCTACCGGGTCGCGGGCTGATGACCGGTCAGCCCGTCCCCGAGGTCGTGATCAAGGCGGTGGACAACGGCCCGTACCAGGTGAAGGGCCCGATCCGCCTGGTCGACCACGACAACAACGTCTACGACCTCGGACCCGGCCGCACGAAGCTGTTGTGCCGCTGCGGGAGGTCGGCCAACAAGCCCTTCTGCGACGGCGCTCATTCACGCCACGGGTTCGCCGCTGCCGAGCGGTCCGGGTAGCGGCTCAGCGGGACTGCTCGGGCCGGTCTGCGGCGCGATCCGGCTCGCGGCGCGTTCCTGTGGGGCGAATCGTTCGCCCACAGGAACGGTCACACGGTGTGCCAGTACAGGTCTGAAGCCGGTTCACCCCCGGTGGAACGGGTTGGGCAGGTGTGTGCCCGCGGACCGGTCCGGGCACAGCAGATCCGCGACGAGCACCGCGACCGCGCTGACCGCCACGACGACACCGATCGAGACTGGCGTGGTCAGGCCGGCCAGGCCCGCCACGATCGCGTCGGCGATTCCCAGTACGGCTGCTGCCGCGGCGGCCGGTGTGACGAGCCGGGTCCGCCGTCCGGCCCGGACGGTACGGGTTCGAGGCTGGGCGGCCCAGGACGAGACGTGGTGCGGTGAGCCGGCGAAGAGCTCGGTCAAGGTGGGCAACGTCGGCTCAGTGCACAGATCCCGCTCGATCTCGGCGAGTTCCCGGCGTTGTTCATCCGACAGGGTCATGAGTGCTCCACAACCGCTGCGCAAGGGCACGCCGGCGCGGACGGTGCGCGCCGGGACTTCGTCGTGGGGTCAGCGGTGCGGCGCCGAGGACAGCGGGAACAGCGGCAGCACGCTCCGCTTCCAGGTGAAGTTCGTGACCGCGGCGAAGGACGCGTACCACGCCAGTACGGCCGTGACCAGGCCGAGCCAGCCGCCCACCTTGCCCATGCTCGGCGAGGCTGCCCACGTCCCGATGGTGAGGAACAAGAACGTCAGCGTCAGGAACACGAAGACGGCCAGCACCGCGCCGCTGACCCGGGCCGCGGCCACCGTCATGTAGGCGGTGAAGATCGTCCACGCCAGCAGGTAGAGCCCGGTCGCGGTCGCCGCGCTCGCCCCGAGTCCGGGCTCGACGAACTTCACATATGCGGCGAAAGAGAGCCAGAACGCCCCGAACGAGGTGAACGCCAACGCGCCGAAGGTGTTGCCTTTGCGGAACTCCCACATGCCGGCCATGAACTGGCCCAGCCCGCCGTAGAAGAGGGCGAGCGGCAGCACCACGGCTTCCAGTGCGGTGTTGCTGATCAATTTGGCGTTGAAGACACTGAGCACGAAGGTCGTCATCGCGAATGCGGCAAGGCCCAGCGGGGCCGGATCGGCGATGTGCGCACCGGGATCCACCTGCGGTGTGACCGGCGCTTCCACCGAACCCTTCTCCGTATGTACCATCACAACTCCTTTTCGCGGATAACCGGCTACACGCCGACGCCATCCTTGTGTGACGTACACCTCAGATTAGTCCGGTACGGCGAAACGCACCCGGCCAATGCCGTCGCTCATGCGGGCGTAGGACGGGCGCATCGCGGGCACGAACGGGCGGGTGCGGGCCATTTGCCCGCGCAGTACCGGCAGTAGTAGCGCCGGGCCCACCACACGACGGCCAGTGCCGGAACCGTGCCGGTGAGTATCAGGCCGGCCACCAGGCACGCCGGGACAGCGAGCAGGTCGCCGAGCGTCACCAGCACCACCGCGAGCGCGACGCCGGCTGCGAGCACGAGGACTGCCAGCACTGCCGGGGGACCGTCCGGCTGCAACCGGGCGAGACGCCGATCGAGTCCCGGGTCCTCCGCCTGCAATGCGCGTTCCAGCTCCCTCAGCTTCCGCTCTTCGTCGTCGCTCAGCTTCACCCGTGATCTCCTTCAGTGCTGCTCGCCCAGGATAGCCGCCGGAAATGACGATCTGTCGTCCGTATCCGCGGTGAGCCGGTTCACTGTGACGCCATTGTCGATCAATACCGCGATGTGCCCGTCCGGCTCGGAAATGACCTTGCCGTCCCCGGCGCCCGGCCGGGTGAAAATGACCGGTTCTCGTTCTTGACCTTGATTGGCGTGGGAAGCTGCAAAACCGGTCCGCGCGGACGGGCCCGGCCGACTGGGGAGGAACCACATGTCGAAACGTGCGAAGGCCGCCGGGTGCGCGGTCGTCCTGACCGCGCTGGCGCTGGCCGTGCCGCAGGCATCCGCTGCGGCCTATCCCAGCAACCACTTCAAGGTGGCATACACAGCTACCTACGCCGAAGGCACCATGACCTGGTATGCGCGGGCCGTGCGGCTGGATGGCACGCTGCGGTCCCTCAGCAGCAGCGGCTGCCGCCGCGCGTACGCCGTCGCCTACGACTCCGGCGGTGGCCGGCTCGACGAGGGCAGCACCAGTGCCCAGTGCGGGGACCGGATCGGCCCCTTCCGGATCGACCTCACCGCCGACGTCCCCGGCGGCGCGGCCATCGTGTCGGTCTGCCTGCTGGACGGCGCCGGGGCACCGCTGGGCGAGTGCGAGGCCTACGTCAGGTCCGACGCCGGCTGACCTCCGGCCGGAGCCGCCCCGGGGCGTTCTTCCAGCACGAAAAGAGCCGGTGACCGGCCGGACGGCCGAGGCGAGCAAGCCGCGAACCGCCGGTGGCCGCCACGACGGGCTCGTGAACGCGAAGACGAGGCCCGGCTGGGGTAAGTGCTCGACGACGAACCGTTTGTTGGCACAGCACCGTGGACTCCCTCGCCCCGAGGGGTTTCCGGCTGTACACCACGGCGGCAACCTCCTGGAGTGGTGCGCCTGCCGCGGGGCGCAGGTGCGGCACCGGTACTTTGATCGCGTGACGGATCGCGCAACCGATGCACCAGGGTGAGCCGCTGACGCGACGCGGTACCGAGCTGCGCGACGAGGACCGTCATGAGGAAGCGATCGAGGTGCTCCGGGAGGCCGTCGCCGCCGGAGAGCCTTCGGCGCCCCGCGAGCTCGCGTATGCCTTGCTCGGTGGTAGCCGGCCTCGCGACGCGCTGGCCGTGCTGAAGGCGGCCATCGGCCAGGGGCGTGTGGACCTGTGCACGGTTCTGGGCTCCCTGGCCACCGAGCTGGGCGATTACCGAACCGCGCATGAAGCCTATCGAAGAGCGATGGACCACGGCGATCTGTCAGCACTCAACGATTACGGGCTCCTGCTGTGCGACGAGGGAAATCTGGACGAGGCCATCGCGATTTTCCGGCGGGCGGCGGAGTTCGGTGACCGGCTGGCCCCCGGAAACCTGATCGCCTTGTACGTCGAGGATCTGAACGATCTGGCGGCGGCGAGGGATGTGGGCGAGCGGTATCTGTCTCCGCGGTACCCGGGCGTCTATCCGGCGCTTGGCGACGTGTACGCCAACCTGGGCAAGCTCGCCGAGGCCGATGCGTTGTTCCGGGACGGCGTTCGACTCGGTGCTCCACGGGTCCATCAGAAGTACGGGTGGTTCCTGTGGAAGCATCGTGGCGACCTCGAGGCCGCGGAGAGGGAATTCTGGGCCGCGTTCGACGACGACGAAGTCGGCTGGAGTCACGCCCTGGGACGCTTTCTGCTGAGCCGGAATCGCGTCGACGAGGCGCGAGCGGTGCTCGAACGGGGCGCCGTGTGGGGCGACGTGGACGCTCGGGAACTACTCGACGAGCTCGAGGCGTAGCGGCCGAAGGCGCCTCAGACGAGCGAACCCTCGCCGGAATCACGTGGCGCCCTGTCCACCGCGGTGAGGACGACGGCGAGCACCGCGGCACCCGATCCCGTCGCGAACGCCGCGGGAAATCCCGCGGTTGCCGCGATCAGACCGCTGACCGGCCCGGCGACGAGGATGCCGAGGTCCCAGAACGACGTCATGGCACCGACCGCGGTTCCCGTCGTCAGCCCTCCGGCATTGCGCAAGGTCAGCTTCGTCGTCGCGGGATAGATCATGCCAAGACCCGCGCCGGTGACGGCGACCGCGATCAGTGCGGCAACCGGCGAGGTGGCCATGGCGAGCAGGGCCAGCCCGGCCGCCTCGATGGGAAGGACGACGCGCGCTGTCGCCAGGCCCCCGTACCGGTCCACCAGCGGGCTCCCTGCCGCACGCGTCGCCAGGAACGCCACGGAGAAGACCGCCAGGCCGGTGCCCGTCCCGCCGATGCCGGGAGTCGCCAGGAACAGCACGAGCAGCGCCGTGAGGCTGCCGTATCCGTAGGCTGCGAGCCCGAGCACCATCCCCGGTATGCCGACCCCGGCCGGCACGAGGTCGCGCCAGCCGCGCACGGAGACGGATGTCGCCGGTCGCGCAGGTCGGCGGGTCGAGGCGATCAACACGGTGGAGAGGGCCGGCAACGTCAGCACGGCCGACCACACGGCGCTCGCCCCGCCGGCCGAGCCCACCGCGACCGCCAGCAACGGACCGGCCGACAGGCCGCCCCACATGGACAGTCCGAACCAGCCGGTCACCCGCCCGCGGCGCGACGGGGCGATCCCGGACAGCACCCACGGCAGGCATCCGGAGAACAGCGCCGCCTCGCCGACCCCCATCACCAGGCGTGCGGCGAGCAGGGTCCCGATGTCCGGGGCGAGCAGGTGGCCCACGCCGGCCACTGCGGTCAGTACGCCCCCGGTCATGGCGACCGGACGAGCCCGGCCGGCGTCGCCCGCACGCCCGGCGAACGGCCGGGCGGCGGCCGTTCCGGCGAACGCGAGGCCCACGGCCACCCCGACGGCGAACGGGCGCTGGTGGAAGTGGCCCGACACGTAACCGGGCAGTTCCTGGAGGGTGGCACCGAGTGCGAGGTAGCCGCAGAGGACGGCCAGCCACAGCCGCGTGACGGGTACCTGATGATCGTTCGCCATGCCGCGACAGTACCGATCTGTTTTCTTGTAGTACAGGTTGGTACTGTCTGGTCATGGAGAAGCTACGGACGGACGTGGCGCTCGAAGAGCTCAGCCCGTCGCAGCGGGCCACTCGGGCGAAGATCCTCGACGCAGCCGCCCGGCTCTTCTACGAACAGGGCGTGCACGCGGTGGGCGTCAACGAGATCGCGGCGGAGGCGAAGGCGTCCAAGCTGAGCCTGTACCGCTATTTCCCGTCCAAGAACGCGCTCGTCGAAGCGATGCTCGCCGAACACAGCGACCGGATCCACGCCTGGCTCGTCCGCAAGACCGCGGGTGCACCGGCCGGCGTCGAGCGGGTCCTGTCGGTGTTCGACCTGTTGATCGACTGGTTCGCCCGTCCCGGCTACCACGGCTGCACGGTGGTGAACACCGTCACCGACATGCGTGCCGATCCCGCCGTCGCCGCGATCGCCCGACGGCACCTGGTCCGGTACCGGCGCCTGCTCGAAGACCGCATCGAGCAGGCCGGCCTCGCCGACGCGGCCCGGCTCGCCAGGCAGCTTCTGCTCCTCATCGAGGGGGCGAGTGTGGTCGTCACCATCGACGCAACCACCGCTGCGGGTGCCGATGCGCGGGCAGCGGCCGAGGCGCTGCTGTCCGCGCACCGGCCGAGCGCCGGGTCCTGACCGACGGCACGCAGCCTTCCGGTGCGCGACCACCGCCGGCCCGGCCCGAACCAGGACCTCAGCGGGTGGCGGCAGCGCCGGTCACCAACAGCTGCAGCGCGGCCTCGGTGGTGCTGCCCTTCGCCGGGGTGAAGGTGATCAGCCGCTGCCGGGCGTCGCCGGGCAGCTCGAAGTTCTCGTAGTGGAAGGTCAGCACCCCGGCATCGGGATGCAAGAAGCTCTTGGCCCCGAACGCCCGCAGCTCCACATCCCCGGTGCTCCAGAGCCGCCGGAACTCCGTGCTCCGCTCGGACAACTCGGCCACCAGCCGGGCGAGATCCGCATCGCCGGGATGCCGGCCGGCGACCAGTCGCAGCTGGGCCGCGGTCGCCGCAGCCACCTCGTCCCACTCCACGTAGAAGTCCCGGGCGGCCGGGTCCAGGAACAGCTCGCGCGCGAGGTTCTGCTTCTCGCCGAACAGCCGGCCCGCCGGCCCGTTGACGGCCAGCACGTCGAACCGGTCGTTGATCACCAGCGCCGGCACCAGGTCGATCAGATCGAGCATGCGCCGCAGTTCGGGCCGCACCGACTCGGGGGAGCGGGCGCCACGCCGGGGCGGGCGGGCCAGGGCGCGCAGGTGCTCGCGCTCCACCGCGTCCAGGCGGAGCGTGTCGGCGAGAGCGTTGAGCACCTCGTCCGAGGGACGGCCGGCCCGCCCCTGCTCCAGCCGCTGGTAGTACTCCACGCTGATCCCGGCGAGCTGTGCCAGCTCCTCCCGGCGCAGGCCAGGCACGCGCCGCCGGCCCCCGGGGCGCAGCCCCACGCTCTCCGGCGTGACCCGCGCGCGGCGCGACTGGAGGAACCCACCCAACCCGACGTCTGCCACGCCACCAGTATGCCTGCCCAGCCTGGCCCTGCCAGTACCCGTACAACCAGGGATCTGGGTCGCGTCGTGTCCAACCGGCACGCTGTGACCTGCACGAACGAACAACAGGGGAGAGCTCATGACCGAACGCTTCCGGCGCGGGCTGGCTCGCCAGCAGGAGATCGGTGGAGCCGGCCCGCGGCGACAGGCCTACGACGCGCTCGCTGACGTGGCCCCGGACCTGAGCCGGCTCGCGGTCGAATTCGAGCTGGTCATCCTGGGCGCGCTGATCACGACCGGGGGTGTCGAACCCCAGCTGGAGGCCCACGTCGGCACCGCGCTCGCCGCCGGCCTCGCACCACGGGCCGTGGTCGAAGCGATCATGCAGGTGATCCCGTACGCCGGGTTCCCGCGCGTGTTCGCCGCCATGGCTATCGCCCGCCGCGTCTTCGACGACCGCAACCTGTTGCCCCTGCAATGATCAGTGGAGGAGAGACTATGAGCACCGCCCAGGACCGCGCCGACGTCATCGACACCTGCACCCGGATGATGTGGCTGGTCGACATGCGTGACTGGGACAGGTTCACCGGGGTGTTCGCCGATCGGGTCACCCTCGACTACACCAGCATCTACGGCGGCGAGCCCTGGACGCAGACCCCGGACGAGATCAAAGCCCAGTGGTCGGCTCTGATCGGCGCCTTCGACGCGACCCAGCACCTGCTCGGCAACCACCTGGCGACCGTGGACGGGGACACCGCGGTGCTCACCGCCGCGTTCCAGGCCACCCACCTGCTGGCGACCACGTTCGGCTCACCTCGCTGGACCCTCGGCGGCACCTACCGCTTCGGGCTGGCCCGGGTGCATGGCCACTGGCTCATCAACGAGGTGGTGATGACCGCGACCTGGGCCGACGGCAACAAGGACATCCTCAGCATCGCGGCCGCCCGGCAGTGACGGGCTCATCGCGGCCGGCAGCGTCCGCGCGCCACATTCCCCAGCACGACGGTGCTCGAGCGCCCCGTAGGGAGGGTGCGTAAGGGCGGTCCGTGCGGGTAGCCGGTGGGGGCTCCGGCGGCCGGGGAAGGGGAACGGGGTGGTGGCGATGAGTGGCGCGGACTGGCTGATCGGAGACGCGGGCGAGCTCCCCGCGGTGTGCGTGAAGACCCTCACGCTGTCGTTGACGGCGCTGGCCGGTCTGCGGCTCGCCCCGCGCCGGGCCCTCGCCGAGCTGCGCATCTTCGACCTCGTCGTGATCATCGCGACGGGCGCCATCGTCGGGCGGAGCGCGACCGCCGCCGACACGTCGTTCCTGATCGGTGCTGTCGCCCTGGTGACCCTGCTGGTGGTGCACATCATCATTTCCCGGCTGCGGTTCGTCCCGCGGGTGGCGCGCGTGCTCGACCACCCGGTGCGGGTCCTCGTCGTGGACGGCGCCGTGGACCACCGGCAGCTGAAGACAGCGCAGCTGACCGAGGGCGACCTGTACGAGGTACTGCGCGAACGGGGTGTGCACAGCCTCGCCGGGATCCGCTACGTGATCTACGAGTCGAAGGGCGGGTTGACCGTCGTGAACGACGACGAGCCGCCGCACGCATCGCGCACCACGCTTCCGGACCTGTGAGCGAACACCTCCACCAAGGACACCGGCGCCGGGCCTGCGGGCCCGGCGCCGCGCCGCGCACCTGATCGAGGACCACCATGGAGTTCACCGGAGTAATGGAGACCGTCGGCACCGCGGTCGACGCCTGTGGTGTCGCGGTCATGGTCGTGGGTGCGGTCATCGGTTCGGCCGGCTTTCTGCGCCGGCTGGCCGCGCGGGAGGAACTGACCGGGAGTTACCGCCGGTACCGGCAGGGCCTGGGACGGGCGATCCTGCTCGGGCTGGAGTTCCTGGTCGCCGGGGACATCATCCGGACCGTCGCGATCTCCCCGACCTACACCAGCGTCGGGGTGCTGGCGGTGATCGTCGCCGTGCGCACCTTCCTCAGTTTCTCCCTGGAAGTCGAACTCGAGGGGCGCTGGCCGTGGCAGAAACGGCGCCGTGCGCAGGAGCCCGGGTGAGGCCGGGTGCGGTGGGTCGTCGGCAGCGCACGAGACGTTCCTCAGCGGCATGCGCAAGGTCTTCCTGGTGGCGGCCTGCCGTGCACGCCTTGACGAACGGCCCGTACCCGAATTAACTTGACCAATCGCTTGCTTGTTCAATTTGGGAGGGTCCATGCCTGAAGCCGTGATCGTCGCCGCCACGCGGTCACCCATCGGCCGCGCCGGCAAGGGTTCGCTGCGTGACCTGCGCGCCGACGACCTGCTCGTCCAGGTCTTCGAGGCCGCGCTGAAACAGGTGCCCGAGCTCGACCCGGCGACCATCGACGACATCATGGTCGGCTGCGGCCAGCCCGCCGGGGAACAGGGTTACAACCTCGGCCGCCAGCTCGCCGTCGCCGCGGGGCTCGACACCGTACCCGGCACGGTCGTGCACCGCTACTGCGCGTCCAGCGTCCAGACCACCCGCATGGCGCTGCACGCGATTCGCGCCGGGGAAGGGCAGGTGTTCGTCTCGGCGGGTGTGGAGACCGTGTCGCGCTACGGCAGCGGCAAGGCCGACGGCATGCCCGGCACGCACAACCCCCGCTACGCCGAGGCGGAGGCGCGCACGGCCGGACGGTCGGCGGCCGGCGCACCGCCGTGGCAGGATCCGCGTGCGCTGGGCCTGCTGCCCGACCCCTACGTCGCGATGGGACAGACCGCGGAGAACGTCGCGCAGCTGCGCGGCGTGTCCCGGCAGCGGCAGGACGAGTTCGCCGTGCGCAGCCAGCACAACGCCCAGCGCGCCATCGCCGCCGGGTTCTTCGCGACCGACATCACGCCCGTCGTGACCCCGGACGGCACCACCGTCGCGGCGGACGACGGGCCGCGTGCGGGCGTCACCCTGGAGTCGGTCGCCGCGCTCGACCCGGTGTTCCGCCCGGACGGCACGGTCACCGCCGCCAACTGCTGCCCGCTCAACGACGGCGCCGCGGCGCTGATCGTCATGTCCGCCGACCGGGCGCGCGATCTGGGCATCACGCCACTCGCCCGGATCGTGTCGACCGGGGTGTCGGCGCTCTCGCCCGAGATCATGGGCCTCGGGCCGGTGGAGGCGGTGCGCCGGGCGCTCGCGCACGCCGGGATGACCGTCGCCGACCTCGACCTCGTGGAGATCAACGAGGCGTTCGCCGCACAGGTCCTGCCGTCGTGCGACGACCTGGGGATCGATCTGGACCGCGTGAACGTCCACGGTGGCGCGATCGCGCTCGGCCATCCGTTCGGCATGACCGGTGCGCGGATGACCACCACACTCATCAACGGCCTGCGCGCGGTCGACGCGCAGACCGGTGTGGTCACCATGTGCGCGGCCGGTGGCCAGGGGATGGCGCTCGTGATCGACCGCCTGTCGTGAGCCCGGGCCGGCCTGCCCGACCCCTCCGGGCGGGCAGGCCGGCCGCACGGCACCGCCCGCGCGCGGCCCGGCCCACCACACCACGGGAGCGCCGGTAAGTCCGGCGGCTACCGTTCCCCCACCGGGGGCCGAGCGCTTCCGGCGGTCGCGGCCCGGTGGGTCAGCAGGTACACCGGATCTCCGGCATCCCGCCTGCCGCGCGGGCCCTCGCCCTCGGGGGCGAGCTGCGTGCCCACCGTCGAACGGGTCCACTCCCGCACGGCGAACCGCTCGACGATCGCCCAGCGGCCGTCCCGCTTCTCCAGGTGGTCGACGTAGCGGAAGCCGCTGACGAAGTTCCGCCGCGGATCGGCGGCGGGCTCACCCCAGTGCACGGCCGTCCCGTAGGTTTCGGCGACCGCGTGCGTCCCGTACACCTCGGCGAGGTGGTTGCCGACGAGGTGCATCGTGCCGGTGTAGGTGGCGAGCAGCGGCCGCACCCACTCGACGTAGTCGTCCACCGGTCCGTCGAAGCCGGTGTGATGGTCGATCGCGCCCGGGTGGTAGGCCGAGCGCACGAGGTCGAAGTCGAGCCGGTCGACGCCGCGGCAGTAGCGCAGCACCACGTCGTGGATCGCCCACCGGTCCGCGGCGGCACCGGTCACCGGGTCATCGCTCACCGGGTCATCGCTCACTGGGTCACCGCCCACCCGCCGTCGACGGGCAGGTAGACGCCGTTGACGTACGAGGCGAGCGGGCTCAGCAGGAACAGGGTGGCCCACGCGATGTCGTCCGCGGTGGCCATGCGGCCCAGCGGGTTCTTCGCGAGCGAGCGCTGCCCGACCTCGCTGGCCGCGAACCCCCGCAGCCGCGGCGTGTCCGTCATCCCGGGGGCGATCGCGTTGCTGCGCACCTCGCCCGCGCGGTAGGTCGCGAGGTGCCGGGTGTAGCCGGCGATCCCCGCCTTCGCCGCGCAGTACCACGCCGAGTCGGTGCCCATGAGGTTGCCGGCGACCGACGAGACGTTCACCAGCGCGGCGCCCTCCGGCACGCCGCCGGACAACCACGTCTCGGTCACCAGCCGGACGCTGCCCACGGCCATCCGCACACCCTCGTCGAAGCCCAGGTCGCTCGCCGACGACGGGCCGGCGTTGTTGACGAGGTACCGGATGGCGCCCAGCGCGCGGCTCCCGGCGAAGCCGCGCTCGACATCCGCGGGGACGCAGACGTCGGCGGTGACGGCGAGTGCCGTGCCGCCGGCGTGCACGATCCGCTCGGCGGTCGCGGTGACGGCCGCGCTGTCGAGGTCCCACGCGGCGACGGCGAGGCCCAGTTCCGCCGCGCGGAGTGCGATGGCCCGGCCGATGCCGCTGCCGGCGCCGGTGACGACCAGGACCTCGCCCGGGGCGAATCCGAAGTGGATGGGGTTGTTCGGCACGAATGCTCCTCCGGTCACGGGTGGATGGTGGTCAGACGCCGTACCCGCCGTCGACGTCGAGCTTCTGCCCGCTGATGAACCGGGCTCGGTCGGAGGCGAGGAAGCACACGGCCTCCGCGATGTCCTGCGCCCCGCCGAAGGTGCGCAACGGGATGTTGCGGCGGGTGACCTCCAGTGCCCGCTCGTCGAGGTCGCCGCCGGCCATCAGTTCGGCGGCCATGCCGTCGGTGAGCATCCCGGGACCGACGCAGTTGACGCGCACCCCGAACCGGCCCTCCTCGGCGGCGAGCGCCCGCGCGGTCGCTTCCACGGCGCCTTTGGGGCCGGCGGACAGCCCGTCCCGCACGGGGTAGCGGCGGGTGGCCGCGGTGGTGACGGCGACGATCGAGCCCTTGCTCGCCCGCAGGGCGGGCAGCGCGGCGTGGGCGAGGTTGAAGAACGCCGCGGCCTCACCGGCCAGGTGGCGGGCGAACCGGTCCGGGTCGACCAGCGACAGGTGGATCTGGGGAATGTGGGGTCCGGCGGCGTGCACGACGGTGTGCACGGCGCCGAAGCGCTCGGTGACGCTGTCGACGTAGGCGCGCGTCGCGGCGGCGTCGGTGAGGTCGAGCCGGTCGGCGACCGCCGTGCGCCCCTCGGCGGTGAGTTCGGCCGCGAGGGCGTCGGCGCGCTCCTGGTTCCCGTGATACGTCAGCGCGATCCGGCTTCCGCGGGACGCGAGGGTGCGGCAGATCGCCGCGCCGAGCCCGCCCGTCCCGCCGGTCACCACCGCGGCACCGGGCCTGCCGTCGAAGTCCTTCATCATCCGCCTTCCGTGACCATCGAGACAAGCAAGCGCTTGGTGAGAATAGGTGGTGCGCCGCCGCCGGTCAACGCTCCTGCGCGCGGCCGGGGGGATCGGGCGGGAGCGTCCGGCGAACGCGGGGTCCGTTGCCCGCCGGGAAGCGGTTCAGCCGTGGGTGTCCGGCTGGTTCCGTGGTGTGACGGTCTGCCGGTAGATCCCGCACCGGAAGTGCTCGTGACCTGCGATTTTGTGTCTGCCAAGCGCTTGCTCGTTTGGTTACCGGGTTTGCTTGACGGGGTGGTGTGGCTCATCTACGCTCTCCTGCCAAGTAGCAAGCGCTTGGTTGTCCCTTTCAATGTCGAAAGTTGGGTCATGAACAGACATGTTCTCGTACTGGGCGCGGTCGTCTCCAGCGCTGCGCTGGTCCTCGCAGGCTGCGGTGGCGCCGCGTCCTCGGGTGGCGGCGCCGGTGATCCGTACCGGGTGCTCGTCACCGGTGGGTTGAGCGCCCAGGGTGTGCTCGCGACGAACTCCAAGACCTCGGTGATCTCCGCGCAGGCGAGCGCGGACGAGATCAACAAGACGGGCGGCATCGCGGGCCGCCGCATCGAGGTGACCGTGGTGGACGACGGCGGCGATCCCACGACCGCGGTGACCAAACTGCGGGAGGCGATCGCGAAGCGCAAGCCGGACCTCTACCTGAACTCCGGCCCGTCCGTCATCGCCTCGGCGACGCTGCCGATCCTGCAACAGAACAAGATCCTCTCGTTCAACATCGGCCCGACCAACGAGTCCGCGGATCCGGGGAAGTTCCCGCTGAACTTCGACCTCTCGCCGTCGCCCACCGACTACGCGAAGGGCTTCATCGCCCACGCGAAGGAGAAGGGCTACCAGAAGATCGGCATCCTCTACGGCAGCACGAGCTACGGCGCCAGTTTCGTGCGGGAGATGCACCAGGCCCTCACCGCGGCCGGCCTGCAGGTGGTCGGGGAGCAGCAGTTCGACGCGAAGGCGCTCGACATGACGCCCCAGTTGCAGAACCTGCGCGGCTCCTCGCCGGACGCGATCGCCATGACCGCGTACGGTGCGCCGGTCGGCTACGTGCTGAAGAGCCTCGCCAAGATCGGCTGGACCGTGCCGGTGCTCGGCGACACCGCGGTGTCCGCCACCAGCCTGGTGTCGACCCCTCCGCCGGACGGCGTGCTCGGCACGGACCAGGTCGCGAACCTCATGATGGAGGTCTTCGACAGCACCGTCTACGACCCGGCCGACACCTCGGTGAACACCGCCGTGGCGGCGATGAAGGCCAAGGCCGAGGGCGGGGTCATCCCGTCCACCCTGATCAACGCCTACAACTACGACGCCCTTGCCCTGGTGGCCGCGGCAGCCGCCGACGTGGGCAAGGCCGACGACCCCAGCGCGATCGCGAAGGCGATCGAGAAGCCGGAGGTCCTGGCCAGGGCGAAAACCGCCATCCTGCACGACTACCACTACAGCGCCACGTCGCACTCGCCGAACGCCACGGCGGACGCGTTCGTCTTCATCAAACCCAGCCGGCTCGACAGCGGCCAGTTCCGGCCGTGACCGGCACGTCCGTTGGCTTCGCCCGCCGGTCCCGCCGGGACGGGCGGGCGAAGTTCCCTTTCCCACGCGGAAGGTTCCAGCTCCGATGACCCTGATCTTCGGTGGACTCGCGCTGGGCGCGGTCTACGCGTTCGTCGCCATCGGCTACAACATCGTCTTCATCTCGTCGAAGACCTTCAACTTCGCGCAGGCGCAGCTGATCATGATCGGCAGCTTCGTCGCCTACACCGGGCTGGTGACGCTGCACCTCCCGGCGCCCGTCGTGGCGCTGCTGGCGCTCGCGGTCGTGTTCACCGTCGCGGCGATCGAGGAGCGGGTCGCCATCCGGCCGCTGAAGGACCCGCATGCGGTGCTGGTCACCACCCTCGGCGCGTCGGTGCTGCTCGACGGTGCCGCCCAGCTCATCTGGGGCACCCAGCCGCTGCCCGTCCCGTTCTTCGGTGGCGACGGGGTGCTCACGATCCTCGGCGGCCGGGCCTACCCGGTCGAGCTCGCGCTCGTCGCGGTCGCGGTGCTGCTGGTCCTGCTGCTGACCTGGGCGAGCAAGCGCTTCGTGCTCGGTCTCGCGCTGCTCGCGATGTCCGAGGACCGCGAGGCCGCGATGCTGCGCGGGGTGAACGTGCGACGGCTGGTGTTCGGCTCGTTCGCCTGCGCGGGTGCGCTCGCCGGGGTGCTCGGCCTGTTCGTCGGACCGGAGACCTACGCCGTGGCGACCCTCGGCACCGCCCTGGCGCTCAAGGGGTTCGTGGTGCTGGCGATCGGCGGGTTCGGCTCGATTCCGGGCACCCTCGTCGGCGGCCTGATCGTCGGCCTCGTGGAGGCGCTGGCGAGCCGCTACCTCGGCGGCGAGTTCGCGACGATCGCCGTGTTCGCCGTGTTCATCACGATCCTGATGGCCCGTCCGGCCGGGCTGTTCGTCCGTACCCGGGAAAGGGCTGTCTGACATGCTGACTGTGTGGCGAGCGCTGCGGGCGGTGCCCAGCTGGGTCCTGCCCCTCGCGCTCGGTGTCGTCGTCGCGCTGCTGCCGCTCGGCGGGCTCGGCTTCTCGTTCTCGCGGCAGATCACCCTCGCGTGCATCCTCGCGTTGCTCGTGAGCGGGCTGAACCTGAGCCTGGGATTCGCGGGCGAACTGGCGGTGGGACAGGCCGCGATGTACGCGGCCGGCGCCTACACCGCGGGACTCGTGTCCAAGGCCGGCGTCACGGACATCCTCGTGCAGCTCCTGGCGGGTGGCGCCGTCGCGTTGCTGGTCGGTCTGATCACCGGTGTCCCGGGGCTCCGGCTGGGCAGCTGGTCGCTGGCCATGACGTCGTTCTTCCTCGTGCTGCTCGTCCCGGACCTGCTGACGATCTTCGCCGACGCCACCGGTGGCCGCAACGGGCTCAGCGGCATCGAACCGGCCACGCTGCTCGGTACCCCGCTCACCACCGACGACCTGTACCTGGTGATCGTCGTGGTGACGATCCTGTGGTTCGGCGTGCTGCGCAACATCGTCGTGTCGCGGCACGGCGTGGCGTTCCGGGTGCTCAAGCAGAGCCCGGTGCTGGCGTCGTCGATGGGCATTTCGGTGTTCCGGATGAAGCTGCTCGCCTACGCGCTCGGTGCGCTCCCCGCCGGCCTGGCCGGTGCGCTGTTCGCGAACGTCGACCTGTACATCTCGCCGGAGGGGTTCGGGTTCGTGCTCGCCACGACCGTGCTGGCGGCGTCGATCCTCGGCGGGTCGGCGAGCGTGTACGGCGCGGTCGTCGGCGCGGCGATCATGCAGTTCGGGCCCAACCAGGCCAGCGAGTTCCAGCAGTACGCCCTCGTGTTCACGGGTGTGTTCCTGATCGTCGGCGGGGTGCTGCTCAAGGGCGGGCTCGCGAACCTCGGCAAGCGGCTGGTCAGGTGGCTGGACCGGGTGGCGAACGTCCGCTCCGGACCCGCCGCGCCGGCGGATGCCGGCCTGCCCCCGCTCAGCGGCGCCACGCTCGCCGTCGAGGACGTGTCGAAGGCGTTCGGCGGCAACCAGGCGCTCAAGGGCGTCACCCTGCACGCGCGCCCGGGCCGGGTCACCGCGCTCATCGGTCCCAACGGCTCGGGCAAGACCACCCTGCTCAACATGGTGTGCGGCTTCTACCGCACCGACGCCGGCACGATCTCGGTGGGGCGCAGGCAGACCCACGGCCTGGCGCCGCACGAGGTGGCCCGCGCCGGGGTGGCCCGGACGTTCCAGACGCCGAACATCCCCGAGGGCATCACCGTGCTGGAAGCGGTCATCTCCGGCCGGTACACCGCGCACCGCGCGTCGATCCTGTCCGCGGTGTTCCGCGGCCCCCGCTTCCGGCGGGTGCGGCGCGAGGACCGGCTGGAAGCGGAGCGCCTGCTCGCACTCGCGGGCATGACCGGGCTGCGCGACGTGGAGGCCGCGTCCCTGCCGCTGGGCATGCGGCGGCTGCTGGAGGTCGTGCGGGCGCTCATCGGCGGCGGTGGCGTGCTGCTGCTCGACGAGGCGGCGTCCGGATTGGACGAGGACGAGATCGAGCGGCTCGCCGGGCTGGTCCGGCGCATCCGGGACGCGGGCGGCACGGTGGTGCTCGTCGAGCACAACTTCCGCCTCGTGCTGGACCTCGCCGACGACATCGTCGTGCTCGCCCACGGGCAGGTGATGGCTTCCGGTCCGCCCGAGGTCATCGAGAACGACCCCCGGGTCGCGAGCGAGTACCTCGGGATCGAGGGCGAGGCCGACCTCGCCGGAGCGCAGGGAGAGCAGGCATGACGACGGCGGAGCCGGTGCTGCGGGTGCGCAACCTCGCCACCGGGTACGGCGACCTGCGGGTCGTGTGGGACGTGTCGTTCGACGTCTACCCCGGGCAGCTGACCGTGCTGCTCGGCCGCAACGGGGCGGGCAAGACCACCACGCTGCGGGCGGTGTCCGGCCTGAACAAGGTCTCCGGTGGAACGGTCACGCTGACCGGGGAGGATGTCACGAAGGCCGCGCCGCACCAGCGCGTGCGAGGCGGCATGGCGTACGTGCAGGAAGGCAAGCGGGTCTTCCACGCCCTGACGGTCGAGCAGAACCTCGTGATGGGCGGCTACACCCGCCGGATGAGCCGGTCCGCCCTGGTGCGGGAGGCCGGGCGGATCTACGAGCTGTTTCCCGTGCTCGGGCAGAAGCGCGGTCTGCCGGCCGGCAGCATGTCGGGCGGGCAGCAGCAGATGCTGGCGATCGGCCAGGCGCTCATGGCGAACCCGTCGCTGCTCCTGCTCGACGAGCCCTCGGGCGGTCTCGCGCCGGTGATCGTCAACGAGGTCATGGCGCGGGTCGCCGAGCTCAAGGAGACCGGGCTCGCGATCGTGCTGGTGGAGCAGGCGGTCGAGGCGTCGGTCCGGGTGGCCGACCACGTGGCGGTGCTCGACATGGGCCGGCTGGTCCTGTCCTCGCCCGCGGCGGAGCTGACCGACCTCGACCGCTTGCGCAACGCCTACTTCGGACGGGTCCCGGCGGAATAGCCGGCAGGAGGTGGTGTCCCGGGGACCCCGGGACGCCACCTCCGGTCACGGCTTGCCGGGCAGGTTCGTCCACCCCTTGCCATCCGCGCGCCCGTACCAGCCGGACGCGGCCAGCGTGCCGCCGTCGACGGGCAGCGTGTGGCCGGTGATGAAGCGCGCCTCGTCGGAGGCGAGGAACCACACCGCCGCGGCGTAGTCGGCGGGATCGCCGAACCGGCCCATCGGCACCCACGACCGGATCAGGTCCGGGTCGCGGCCGCGCAGCATGGCCGCGGCGGGGGTCTGCGGCGTGTCGGCGAGGTCGGGGGCGATGGCGTTGACCCGCACACCGTGCCGCCCGGCCTCGACGGCGAGGCTGCGGGTGAACGCCACGACGCCGGCGTTGAACGCCGAGTACACGGCCTTGCCCGGGATGCCCCGGAACGCCTCCACGGTCGCGTTGTTCACGATCGCGCCGTGCCCCTGGCCGATCATCGCCGGAAGCAGCGCATGGGTCATCGTGAACACGTGGTGGAGGTTCAGCTCGTACAGGCGCCGCCACTGGTCAGGGGTGGACCGGTCGAAGGTCCACGCCACCGGGCGGAAATCACCGACGTTGTTGACCAGCACGTCGACCCGGCCGTCCGCCGCGTCGAGCGCGGTCTGCGCCGTGGCGGCCACGACCGCGTCCTCGGTGATGTCGCCGGGGACGACCACGCACCGCCCGCCCGCGGCCTCGATGTCGCGGCACGTGGCCCGCGCGGCGCCGGCGTCGATGTCGTTGAGCACGACGAGGTCACCGGCCGCGGCGAACCGGCGGCTGACGGCACCGCCGATGCCCAGCGCACCGCCCGTGACGACGCAGACCCGTGGCCGGTCAGGCATGGTCCCTCCGCGCTCGTTCCTGCCACCGGTCCGGGGTGTAGGTCTGGACCCAGTCCAGGTGCAGTTCCCGGCGGGTGAAGCGCCAGCCGTCGCCGGTCCGGCGGTAGCGGTCGAGGTAGCGCAAGTACCACGTGACGACCACCTGATCGCCCGCGGGGTCCGGGCCGAGGTGGTGGGCGACCGCGGCCACCCGCCCGGCCGCCTCGTCGGGGCCGCCGTCGAAGACCTCTCCTACCAGCGCGTGCTGGGTGCGGGCGAACGCCTCGACGGCGTGCAACGCCTCCGCGATCGCCGCCCGTCCGTCGCGGACGACGACGGGCCGCAGGTCGTCCGGCGGGGACGGGATCGCGAGCACGCCGTCCTCGGTGAACAGCGCGGCGGCCGCGGGGAAGTCCCGGTCGTCCACGGCCGCGGCGTACCGCGCGACGAGATCGGCGAGTTCGATCCGGTCCTCGGTGGTGAGCGTCATGACGCGAGCCCGAGCCGTTGCGCGCACGCGGACAGCTCGTCCCGCACGGCGGCGAGGTCGTCGCTGGGGGCCGGTTGCAGCACCAGCCGGTCCGCCCCCTGCGCTGCCAGCGCCCCGGCCTTCTCCGGGGTGACGGCCCGCACCGAGTGGCCGAGCGTCACCTCCAGGGCGTCCGGATCGCGGCCGGCCAGCTCGGCCTCGCGGCGCATGAGGTCGAGGAGTTCCCGCAGCCGCTCGCCGTCGACCCCGATCGGCTGCAGCCCGTCGCCGCGCCGTCCGGCGCGCCGCGCGGCGGCCCGGCTGTGCCCGCCGATGTGGATCGGGACGCCACCGGGGCGCGCCGGTTTCGGGTAGGTCATCGCACCGCGGAACGTGAAGAACTCCCCGTCGTGGTCGGCTCCGGTGGGGGAGCGGTCCGTCCACAACAGGCGCAGCACGTCGATCTGCTCGTCGGCGCGCCGCCCGCGGGCGCCGAACTCCGCACCGCAGGCCTCGATCTCCTCGCGCATCCAGCCGACACCCACGGACAGCCGCAGGCGCCCGCCGGAGAGCGCATCGATCGTCGCGGCGCGTTTGGCGAGCACGACGGGATGGTGGTTGGGGAGCACGAGGACGCCGGTCGCGAGCTCGACCCGGCTGGTGTGCGCGGCGAGGAACATCAGCAGGTCCAGCGGATCGGGGATGTCGCAGTCGTCGGCCAGCTCCATCTTCCCCGAGCTGTCGTAGGGGTAGACGCTGGAATACCGGTTCACCACCACGGTGTGCTCGACCGCGACGATCGAATCGAAGCCGCATTCCTCGACGTGCCGGGCGAACCCCGCCATCCACTCCGGACGCGCGGTCACCCCCGCCGCCACCGGCGCCATCACGGCGTACTCCATCAGAAAGACCTCCCAGGTCATCGACTCCTGACCGAACCTAGCATTTGTTTGGTTTTCCACGCTAGGATGGAGGTTGGTGACGAATCGAGCGGCAAGGGGGACGGGGAAGTGACGATCGAACTGGGCCTGTCGGGCAAGGTCGCCCTGGTGACGGGGGGTGCGCGCGGCGTGGGCGCCGGCATCGTCGAGACCTTCCGCGCCGCGGGCGCGGCCGTCGAGACGTGTGGCCGCAGCGACCGGGACGGGGTGCCCGGCTACACCCGGGTCGACGTCCGGGACGAACAGCAGATCGCCCGCTGGGTCGAGGAGGTCGCGGAGCGGCACGGGCACATCGACATCGTCGTCAACAACGCCGGTGGCGCCCCGTTCAGCGAGTTCGCCGGCGCCTCCACGCGGTTCCACCGCCGGATCGTCGAGCTGAACTTCCTCAGCGCGGCCTACGTCGCGCACGCCGTGCACCCGGTGATGTGCGAGCAGGACGAGGGCGGGGTCGTCCTCAACATCACCTCGATCAGCGCGCGCCGCGCGAGTCCCGGCACCGCCGTGTACGGTGCGGCGAAGGCGGCCCTGGAGAGCCTCACGCGCAGCCTCGCCGTCGAGTGGGCGCCGCGCGTGCGGGTCAACGCGGTCAGCGCCGGGCTCGTCGCGACCCCCGGTGCGACCGATCACTACGGCGACGCCGAGCAGGCCGCGCGCATCGCCGCCACCATCCCGCGCGGAGTCTTCGCCACGCCCGCCGACGTCGGGCAGGCGTGCCTCCTGCTCGCCACCGACCTCGCCGCGCACATCACCGGTGCGGTGCTCAACGTCGACGGCGGGGGCGAGTGGCCCGCCTTCCTGCAGCACGCACCGAGATGAGGGACCGGGATGAGGGGAGAGCGCGCGTGTCCGTCGCCGACCGGCTCGACCGCCTGGAATCGATCGAGGAGATCCGCCGGCTCGTGAGCACCTACGCGCTCGCGCTGGACTCCCGCGACGTCGATCGCCTCGTGTCGCTGTTCGTCCCCGACGTGCGCGTCGCCGGCGGGGGCACCGGCCGGGAGGCGCTCGCCGCCTGGTTCGGCCCGGTGCTGCGCCCGTACGGGATCACGTTCCACCTGATCGGCAACCACGTCATCGAGTTCACCGGCGCCGACCACGCCACGGGTGTGGTGTACTGCCGTCCGGAGCACGAGGTGGGCGACGAGTGGATCGTCATGCCGATGCAGTACTGGGACCGCTACGAGCGCACGCCGGAGGGATGGCGGTTCCGCAGTCGCACGGTGCAGCCCTTCTACGCGGCCGACGTGCGGCACGGACCGAAGGACGCCGGGGGCCGGTTCCACTTCCCGGGGAACCCGCTGGTCGACTCCGCCACGCTGCCGGAGAAGTGGCGGTCGTGGCAGGAGTTCTGGGCCGGCGGCGCCTGACGTCGCCGGCCCGCGACCGCCTCACGCCCGGGAGATGGCGCGCAGTTCGGTCTTGAGGATCTTGCCGCTGGCGTTCTTCGGCAGCTCCGCGCGCACCACGATCTCGCGCGGCACCTTGAAGTTCGCCAGCCGGGCGCGGCAGTACTCGATCAGCTCCGCCACGCTCGGTGTGGCGTCCCGGCGCGGCACGACGAACGCGAGCGCCACCGACCCCATCCGCGGGTCGGGTTTCGCGACGACGGCCGATTCCGACACGTCCGGGTGAGACGCGAGCACGTTCTCCACCTCCGCCGGGTAGACGTTGAACCCGCCGACGGTGAACATGTCCTTGATCCGGTCGGTGATCTGGAGGCATCCGTGCTCGTCGACCCTGCCGACGTCGCCGCTGTGGAACCAGCCGCCGGCGTCGATCGCCGCGGCCGTGGCGCGCTCGTCCTCGAAGTAGCCCAGCATGACGTTGCGACCACGGATGAGGATCTCGCCCTCCTCGCCGGCCGGCACCTCGCGGCCGTCGGGGCCGGCGATGCGCACCTCCATGCCCTCGACCGGTGGGCCGGTGGTCTCGGCGAGGTGCTCCGGGTCCTCGTCCGGCCGGGACTGCGTGACGACGACGGCCTCGGTCAGGCCGTACGCCTGGCTCACCGAGTCGAACCCCAGCTCCTCGCGCATCCGCCGGAACAGCGATCGCGGTACGGTCGCCGCGCCGGCGACCGAGTACCGCAGCGACGAGGTGTCGTACCGGTGCAGCCGCGGGTGGTTGAGCAGCGACGTGAACAGTGTCGGCGGGCCCGGGAGCACGGAGATCCGCTCGGCCTGGATGAGCTCCAGCAGTGCGTCGGCGTCGAACGCGGGGACCGGGTAGATCGTGGTGCCCGCGGTGAGCGAGGCGACCATGCCCGCCTTGTAGCCGAAGCCGTGGAAGAGCGGGTTGACGACGGCGTAGCGGTCGCCGGTGCCCAGTCCGGCGCGCTCGGCCCAGATCCGGGCGACGTCGATCGTCTGCCGGTGCGCGCTCAGCACCCCCTTCGGCACCCCGGTGGTGCCCGAGGTGAACATGATGTCGCAGATGTCGTCCGGTGTGACGGCCGCCACCATGGCCGCGAACCGGTCCTGGTCGACGCCCCGTCCGCCCTCGGTGAAACCGGCCCAGGACAGCACGTCCCCGTCGGAGGTCCCGGCGCCCAGGTCGACCACGGTGTGCAGGTGCGGCAGGCCGGGCACCGGGCCCCGTCCGGCGGGCCCCGGCAGCTCGGCGGCGGCCGCGCGGAGCATGCCCAGGAAGTCGGTGCCGAGGAAGCCGCCGGCGAGCACGAGTGTGGCGGCGCGCGAGCGGGCGAGGATCGTCGCGGCCTCGTGACCCCGGTACCGGCTGTTCAAGGGCACGACCGCGGCGCCGATGGTCTGCGCGCCGAGGACGGCCAGCACGAATTCCAGCCGGTTCGGGGCCCAGACCGCGGCCCGGTCGCCCCGGCGCAGCCCGCGAACCGCGTACGCGCGAGCCGTGTCGGTCACCTGCTCGGCCAGCTGCGCGTAGGTGATCCGGACATTTCCGTCGACGACCGCCGGCTGATCGGGATGCCTGCGCGCCACCTCGGCGACGAGGCGGGGGATGGTCATCGGGACGTCCACCGTACCCACAGCTCTCCTCCAAAACGACCAAGTGCTTGCTAGGTATACTAACGGCGGGGGTGCGGCGGGGCCAGACCCAAAACCGCCGGGGCGGTCCCGCGGGGCAGGTCGGGCCAGCCGTGCGGGCCCGACTGTGGCAAACTTCGGAAAACCAATCGCTTGGTGTGGAGTTCGCGACTGCGGGAGGGAAGCGAGATGGCGACGAGGACCCGTCGGGGCAGCGTCAAACGTGCGGCGGGCCCGGCCGGCGGCAGCAGCGGCTCGGACCGCCGGGACGAACTGCTCGGCATCGCCGCGGCGCTGTTCGCCACGCGCGGGTACGCCGAGACCACGGTCCGCGACATCGCGGACGAGGCCGGCATTCTCTCCGGCAGCCTCTACCACCACTTCAGCTCCAAGGAGGCGATGCTCGACGAGATCCTGCGCGGGTTCCTCACCGACCTGCTCGACCGGTTCAACCGGATCGAGCGGGAGTTCGAGGACCCCCGCCAGGCCCTCGACGAGCTGATCGCGGCCTCGTTCCAGTCGATCTCGACCACCCCGCATGCCGTCGCGCTCTACCAGAACCAAGTGGACACGCTGTTGCGGCAGCCGGGCTTCGAGTACGTCGGCGAGTGCAGCCGCCAGGTCGAAAAGGCGTGGCTGCGCGTGCTGCTCGCCGGCCAGAAGGCCGGGGTGTTCCGCGAGGACGTCGACATGAACCTGATGTACCGGTTCATCCGCGACACCGTGTGGTCCACGGTGCGCTGGTACCGCCCCCGGGGCAAGTACAAGCCGGAGGCGGTGGCCAAGCAGTACCTCGACGTCCTCTACGGCGGTCTGCTCACGAGTTAGCCGCGACCTCCTGGTCCCGGCTTCCTGCGGGATGCAGAGTCTCGTAGATCGTCCCTCCGCGTCGTGGTCCAGCACCGCCAGGTCGGTGTTCACCACTGCGCGGTCGTGCAAGAGCTTCACCGGGGGCCGCGGCACCCAGTAGTCCGCGCGACGCTTCACCGTGTTTGCCGGGCGCGCCGATCAGCCGGCGCTCCGGCCGTCGCCAGCCGCCCATGGGCGAGATGTGCCGGCAGCCGAACCGGTCGAGCCTGCGCCCCCCATCGTGCCGTGCCGGCGGCCGCTCACGACGACGGCGAAGATCCGCCCGCACTTCAGCCCCTGCCGGCCATGCCGCAGATCGTATCGAACTGAGCAAGCAATTGCTAGGTAGACCGGTCGCGGGCCCTCGCTCCGCGGCCCGCGACCGTGTATCGTCTCCACACCAAGCGCTTGCTCGACATTCGGTACGACCCGAGGATGTGGAACGTGACGGAGCAGCTGGTGGATTTGCGGGACAAGGTCGTGCTCGTCACCGGGGCCGCCCAGGGACAGGGCGCCGAGCACGCCAGGACCATGGCTCGCCTGGGTGCGCACGTCGTCCTGGCCGACCTGGACGAGAACGCGGTCGCGGCCGTCGCGGCCGAACTCGGCGCGCAGACGCTCGCACTGGCGCTCGACGTGAGCAGCAGGTCCGCGTGGGCCGAGGCCGTGCGCCGCACCGGGGCCGAGTTCGGCCGCCTCGACGTGCTCGTCAACAACGCGGGCTATTACCGCAAGGCGCCGCTTGCGACGATGGAGGAGGCATATCTAACCCGGACTCTTGGCGTCAACCTCGTCGGCCCGATCCTCGGCATGCAGGCGGTGCTGCCGCTCATGCGCGAGCGCGGTGGGTCGATCGTCAACATCGCCTCCACCGCGGCCGTCATGGGCTTCGGCGGCGGGCTCGGGTACAGCGCCTCGAAATGGGGACTGCGCGGCGCCAGCCGGTCGGCCGCCAAGGAGCTCGGCGAGTTCGGCATCCGCGTCAACTGCGTGTGCCCCGGCGCGATCGACACGGCGATGATCTCCGAGCGCACCCGCTCCGGTCTCGGTGCCGTCGCCGGCCAGCCGATCCCGCGCGTCGGCACGCCCGCGGAGGTCGCCGCGCTCGTCGCGTTCCTCGCCAGCGACGCGTCGAGCTACTGCACCGGCCAGGAGTTCGTGATCGACGGCGGCCAAACCGCCTGAGGGAGGAGCAACGTGTTCGATGCGGAGGTCTCCGCGGTCATCCAGGCCCTCGACACCGGGTTCCCGCCCATCGAGGAGATGACCGGCGCGCAGGCACGCGCTGCGATCGCCGCGCGGCGCCAGCCGGTGCGCAACCTCGACGACGTGGCCCGCACCGAGGACCGCGTGCTCGCCGGGCCGGGTGGTGACCTGCCGGTGCGCGTGTACTTCCCGCACCACGCCGGTGACGAGCCCCGGCCGGTCGTCGTGTTCTGCCACGGCGGCGGGTTCGTGTTCTGCGACATCGAGTCGCACGACGGGTTCTGCCGGGAGATGTCCGCCGGCACCGGGGCCGTGGTGGTGTCGGTGGACTACCGGCTGGCGCCGGAGCACAAGGCGCCGGCGGCCGCGGACGACGCGTGCGCGGCGTTTCGCTGGGCCGCCGCGCACGCCGCCGAGCTGGGCGGTGATCCGGCGCGGGTGTTCGTCGCCGGGGACAGCGCGGGCGGCAACCTCGCCGCGGTCGCGTGCCTCACCGCCCGCGACGAGGGCGGTCCCGCGGTGGCCGGGCAGGTGCTGATCTACCCGGTGCTCGACCCGTCCTGCGACACCGAGAGCTACCACCGCTACGCCACCGGCTTCGGCAACACCAAGGCCCACATGGAGTGGTACTGGCGGCAGTACCTGCCCGGCGACGGCATCCCCGAGCCGAGGCACCGGATCGTGCCCTCCGCCGCGGACACCCTGCGCGGCCTCCCGCCCGCGATCGTGGTCACCGCGGGCCTCGACCCGCTCGCCAGCGAGGGCCGGGCGTACGCGGGCGCGCTCGCGCGCGACGGTGTGCCGGTGACCCACCGGCACTACCCGGGCCTGTTCCACGGCTTCCTCACCATCGCGACCCTCCAGGCCGCCCGGTCGGCCCGTGCCCTGCTGTGGCACGACCTGCGGGACCGGATGCACGCCCCCACAGCACAAGGAGCAGTGTCTTGACCAGCAACACCCCCCATCCGGTGCGCGACGTCCTGATCGTCGGCGCCGGGTTCGCCGGCCTCTACGCGGTGCACGCCTTCCGCCGCGCCGGGCTCGACGTCGTGTGCCTCGAAGCCGGTTCCGACGTCGGCGGCACCTGGTACTTCAACCGTTACCCGGGTGCCCGCTGCGACGTGGAGAGCATCGACTACTCGTACTCCTTCGACGAGGACCTCCAGAACGAGTGGGTGTGGAGCGAGCGGTACGCGACCCAGCCCGAGATCCTCGCCTACATCCACCACGTCGCCGACCGGTTCGACCTGCGCCGGCACGTCCTGCTGGAGCGCCGGGTCACCGCCGCCCGCTTCGACGAGCACGCATCGCGGTGGACGGTGCGCACGGCGGGCGGGGAGGAGCACCGCGCGCGGTACCTGCTCTTCGCGACCGGTTCGCTGTCGGCGCCCAACCGGCCCGACATCCCCGGTGCGGACGAATTCGCCGGTGAAACCTACTTCACCGCACGCTGGCCGGAGCCCGGCCCGTCGCTGGCCGGCAAGCGGGTCGGCGTCATCGGCACCGGCTCGTCGGCGATCCAGTCGGTGCCGATCCTCGCGCGTGAGGCGGACTCGCTGACGGTGTTCCAGCGCACCGCGAACTACAGCGTGCCCGCGCTGAACCGGCCGCTCACCGAGGCGGATCAGCGGCGCATCCGCGCCGAGTACCCGGCTCGTCGCGCCAAGGCGCGCGCGAGCGGCGGCGGGTCGCCGCACGAGTCCTACCCGAAGCGGGCCGTGGAATGCACCCCGGAGGAACGGGAAGCCGCGCTGGAGGCCGGCTGGCGCAACGGCGGTGTGCTGTTCGGCAAGACGTTCCCCGACCAGTTCACCGACATCACCGCCAACGACTACGCGCGCGAGTTCGCCGAGCGCAAGATCCGGGAGATCGTGCGGGACCCGGTGACCGCGCGGGATCTCATCCCGACCGACCACCCGATCGGCACCAAGCGGATCTGCACCGACTCCGGGTACTTCGAGACGTTCAACAAGGACACGGTCGCGCTGGTCAACCTGCGGCGTGAGCCGATCACCCGGATCACCCCGCGGGGCGTGGAGACGACGGCCGCGCTGTACGAGCTCGACGTGCTCGTCTACGCCACCGGGTTCGACGCGATGACCGGTGCGCTGACCCGGATCGACATCAGCGGTGCGCGCGGGAGGAGCATCACCGAGGCGTGGGCGGACGGCCCGGTCACCTACCTCGGCGTGCAGATCCCCGGGTTCCCGAACCTGTTCACGGTCAACGGCCCGGGTGCGCCGTCGGTGCTGTCGAACATGGTGCTCACGGCCGAGCAGCAGGTCGACTGGCTGGTCGACCTGGTCCGGCACGCCGACGGCACCGGCGCGACCCAGGTCGAGGTGCGTGACGACGCCGCCGTGAAGTGGACCGACCACGTGCAGCAGGCCGCGGACGCCACGCTGTTCCCGCGCGCGAACTCCTGGTACCTCGGTGCGAACATCCCCGGCAAACCGCGCCGGTTCATGCCCTACGTCGCCGGGCTGGGTGCCTACCGGCAGCGGTGCGAGGAGGTCCGCGAGGACGGCTACGAGGGGTTCGTGTTCACCACCCGCTGACGCCGGGTGCGCCCCGGCGGTTCCGCTGTCCAGACCAAGCGCTCGCTTGGATCAAGTGTTGACGGCCGTCACCCGATGTCTAGAATCAAGCAAGCGCTTGGTGCAATTCGCATGGTGGCCGAGGAATCAGGAGTTCGTGGATGACGGGTAAACAGATGTCTGCGCGCGAGGTGGTCGGCCGGCTTCGGTCCGGCATGACCATCGGAATTGGCGGCTGGGCCGTCCGGCGCAAGCCGATGGCACTGGTGCGGGAGATCCTCCGGTCCGACCTCACCGATCTCACGATCGTGTCCTACGGCGGGCCCGACGTGGGGTTGCTGTGTGCCGCGGGCAAGGTCCGCAAGCTGGTCTTCGGGTTCGTGACGCTGGACTCGGTCCCGCTCGACCCGCATTTCCGCGCCGCGCGGCAGCGTGGCGAGATCGAGGTCGCCGAGTACGACGAGGGCATGCTCCAGTGGGGCCTCTACGCCGCCGGCCTCCGGCTGCCGTTCCTGCCCACCCGCGCGGGCCTCGGGTCGTCGGTGTCGTCGGGCAACCCCGAGCTGCGCACGGTCGCCGACCCCTACGGCAGCGGGGACGAGCTGATCGCGATGCCGGCGATCCCGCTCGACGCCGCGCTCGTCCACATGAACCGCGCCGACGTCCACGGCAACGCGCAGTTCCTCGGTCCCGACCCGTACTTCGACGACCTGTTCTGCCTTGCCGCCGAGCAGGCGTTCGTCTCCTGCGAGCGGATCGTGCCCACCGCGGAGCTGACCGCGCAGGCCCACCCGGCGACGCTCGTGCTCAAGCGGCTCGTGGTGGACGGCGTGGTCGAGGCGCCGGGCGGCGCGCACTTCACCTCGTGCGTCCCCGACTACGACGTGGACACGCAGGCACTGCACGACTACGCCGCCTCCGCCGCCTCACCCGAGGCCTGGGCGGAGTTCCGGCGGGAGTACCTCTCGGGCGGCGCAGAGCACGCCCGCGACGCGGAAGCGAGGACGGCATGACGGACGCGACGAGAGCCGAGGTGTGCGTCATCGCGTGCGCGGAGGCGTTCCGGGGCGACGGGGAGATCCTGGCGAGCGCCTTCGGCACGATCCCGGCGATCGGGGTGCGGCTCGCGCGCGCCACCTTCGCGCCGGACCTGCTGCTCACCGACGGCGAAGCGCAGCTCATGCGCGGCACGTGGGCGGTCGACGCCCCGGCCGATGGCGTCGTCGAGGGCTGGTCGCCGTTCCGGCGGATCTTCGACCTGGTGTGGCACGGGAAACGGCACGCGATGATGATCCCCGTCCAGATCGACCGGTACGGCAACACGAACATCTCCGCCCTCGGCGACCACGCGCGGCCGAAGGTGCAGCTCATCGGGGTGCGCGGCGCTCCGGGCAACACCGTCACGCACCCGGTGAGCTACTGGGTCCCCAAGCACGCCCCGCGCGCGTTCGTGCCCCGGGTCGACCTCGTGTCGGGCGTCGGGCACGACTCGGCCGCGGCCGCCGGGACCGGCGCGCGCCGGTACCACGACCTGCGGCGGGTGGTGACGAACCTCGCGGTGTTCGACTTCGCGCCCGAGGGCGGGGCGATGCGGCTGCGGTCGGTCCACCCCGGCGTCACGGTGGACGAGGTGCGCGCCGCGACCGGGTTCCCGCTCGTGATCGAGGGCGAGGTGCCCGAGACGCGGTTGCCCACCGAGGAGGAACTGCGGCTGATCCGTGACGTGCTCGACCCCCGCGGCCGGCGCGACGAGGAGGTGCCGGCGTGACCCCGAAGCTGCGCACCCGCGCGACCGAGCTGTTCGGCGTCGAGCACCCGATCGTGCAGACCGGCATGGGGTACGTCTCCGACGCGGGCCTGACGGCCGCCACCGCGGCCGCGGGCGGGCTCGGCATCCTGTCGGCCGGGCTGCTGTCCTACGCGGAGCTCTCCGCCGCGATCGACGCCGTGCGGGAACGCACCGATCGGCCCTTCGGGGTCAACGTCCGGGCCGACCAGCCGGACGTCGTGCAGCGCATCGACCTGATGGCACGCAAGGGCGTCAAGGTCGCCTCGTTCGCACTCGCGCCGAAACCGGAGCTGATCGCCCGGTGCAAGGACGCCGGGCTGGTCGTGGTCCCGTCGATCGGGGCGCGGCGGCACGCCGAAAAGGTTGCCGCGTGGGGCGCCGACGCGGTGATCGTGCAGGGCGGCGAGGGCGGCGGGCACACCGGTGGGGTGCCGACGAGCCTGCTGCTGCCGCAGGTGTGCGACGCGGTGGACATCGTGGTGATCGGGGCGGGCGGCTTCTTCGACGGCCGCGGACTGGTGTCGGCGCTGGCCTACGGCGCGGACGGCATCGCCATGGGCACGCGCTTCCTGCTGACGAAGGACTCGCCGGTCGCGCAGGCGGTCAAGGAGGTCTACCTCGGCAAGACCGTCGACGACACGGTGCTCACCACCCAGATCGACGGCGTGCCGCAACGGGTTCTGCGCGGGCGGACCATCGAGGCGCTCGAACGCACCAGCGGGCCCGGCCGGCTGCTGCGCGCGGCCCGCAACGCCGTCGCGTTCCGGAAGATGTCCGGCACGCCCTACCTCGACATGGTCCGCGAGGGCCTGGCGATGCGGAAGGCGCACGGACTGTCCTGGAGCCAGGTGGTGATGGCGGCCAACGCGCCGATGCTCTACCGGACCGCGCTGCTGGAGGGCAGGCACGACGTCGGCGTGATGGCCACCGGCCAGGTTGTCGGCCTGATCGACGATCTGCCCAGCACCGCCGAACTGATCGACCGGATCATGACGCAGGCCGGCGAGGTGCTGCGGAACCTGCCGGGCACGCACCCCGGCGAGGCGTGAGGAGAAACATGGCCAATCCAGCAGCCGTGGGACACGAGGGCGAGCCCTTCCGGCTCGACGTCGAACGCGGCAAGATCCGCGAGTTCGCTCGCGCCACCGGGAGCTCGAACCCGGCCTACCTCGACGCCGAGCGGCCACCGGTCCCGCCGACGTTCCTCACCACGCAGTTCTTCTGGCAGGACGGCGGGGCCGATGCGTGGCAGCGGGTCGAGCTCAACCAGCAGCGCGGCATGCACGCCGAGCAGGAGTACGTGTTCCACGGGCAGCCGCCCGTGGCCGGCACGTCGTTGCGGTGCCGGTCGAAGATCACCGAAATGTACGAGAAGCGGGGCAGGCGCGGCGGCGTGATGACGTTCGTCGTCATGGTCACCGAGTTCCGCGACGAGACCGGGCGGCTCGTCGCGGAGGCGAAGATGACCGGCGTCGAGACCGGCCGCACCCCGGGGGAGACGTCGTGACCCAGCCCGTCCTCACGGTGCCGGAACCGCTGGTCCGCGGACCGCTGACCCGCACCGACATCGTGCGTTACCAGGGCGCTTCCGGTGACATGAACCCGATCCACCACGACGAGGGCTTCGCCCGCGCGGCCGGGTTCACCGAGCCGTTCGCGGTCGGCATGTTCCCGGCCGGGCTGCTCGCCACCTGGGCGACCGACTGGCTCGGCGCGGAGAACGTGCGCCGCTACCGGGTCCGCTTCCGGGAACAGGTGTGGGCCGGGGACACGCTCACCTGCTCGGGCAGCGTGGCCCGCACCTACGAGGTGGACGGCGTGTGGCACGTCGACCTGGACCTGGTGTGCACCCGGCAGACCGGGGGCGTCGCGGTCCAGGCGTGGGCGACGTTCGTCCTGCCGCGGTGAGGGGCCCGACGGTGGCCGGGCAGGAGCGCCGGACCGAGATCCTCCGGCGGGCGGCGCCGCTGTTCGCGCAGAAGGGGATCAGCGGCTGCACCGTGCGCGACATCGCGGAGGTCGCCGGGATCCTGTCGGGGAGCCTGTACCACTACTTCGATTCCAAGGACACGATGGTGTCCGAGATCGTGTCCGCGTACCTGCGGTCGCTCCTCGAGCGGTACGAGGTCACGATGGCTTCCGCCGTGGACGGCCGGGCGCGGTTGCACGCGCTGATCCTGGACTCGCTCGAGGCGTCGCGGGACCATCCCCACGCGAGCGAGATCTACCAGGGCAACCGCGGATATTTCGCCGCGCACGAGCAGTGCTCACCGACCCGGGAACTCGCGACGCGGATCTTCGAGACGTGGCAGCAGGCCATCACGCTCGGGGTCGAGGAGGGCGCGTTCCGGCGGGACGTGAACCCGCGCGTCTTCCACCGGTTCCTCCGCGACGCCGTGTTCCTCGCGCCCCGCTGGTTCCACCCGTCGGAGGCGTACGGGATCGAACAGCTCGCCGCCGACACCGCGCGCGTGTTCCTGGACGGGTTCACCGCGCCCTGACGCCCGGCCCGTGACCGGCGCCCGCCGCGCGGGCGGGCGCCGGTCCGCCGGTGTCAGGCCGTGCCCAGCGCCGCCAGCACCCGCGTCCGGTGCACGGACGGCGTACCCCACGCGGAGACGAGCGCGCGGACCTTCGTGATCCACAGGCCGAGGTCGTGTTCGAGTGTGTAGCCGATCGCGCCGTGGACCTGGAGGGCGGTGCGCGCCGCGCGGTAGGCGGCATCCGCCGCGGCGACCTTCGCCGCCGAGGTGTCCCGCGCGGAATCGGCCGAGCCCAGCGACAGCGCGGCGCCGTACAGCAGCGGCCGCGCGAAGTCGAGGCCGACGCGGACGTCGGCCAGTGCGTGCTTGAGTGCCTGGAACTCGCCGATCGCCCGGCCGAACTGCCGGCGCGTCTTCGCGTACTCCACCGCCTCGGCCAGCAGGCGTTCCCCCGCGCCCAGCAGTTGCGCGGAGCACGCGAGCGCCGCCGCGTCGAACGCGGCGGCCACGGTGTCCTCCGGCAGGGTCGCCAGGTGCTCGGCGGCGGTGACGGGGAACAGGCGGCGTGCCGTGTCGACCGAGCGGTGCAGTGCCCCGGCGGTCGCGGTGCACAGCGTGCCCCCGTCGAGGAGGAGCACGAGATCGGCGATGTCGGCGTCCAGGGCGTAGGGCGTGTGCGGCGGCGCGGCGAGCGTCACGACCAGCTCGCCCGAAGCCAGCCGCTCGAGCGCGCCCGGGTCGACCGCGGCCAGCACCACGGGGGCCACGACGATCGACTCGACGTGCGGGCCGGGCACGAGGTGGCGGCCCAGCTGCTCGAACGCCACCACCACGTCCACCGGGGTCGCGCCGAGCCCGCCCGCGTCCTCCGGCACGCACAGCCCGTGCACCCCCAGGTCCGCGAGCCGCGTCCACAGCTTCCGGCCGGCCGCGTGGTCGCCCTCGCCCCACGCGCGGGCCGCCGCGGGCACGTCGGCCGCGCCGAGGAGGTCGTCCAGCGACTTCGCGAAGTCGCGCTGCTCGTCGTTCAGGGCGAACTTCACCGGCCCCGGCCTCCCTTCGGCAGGCCGAGCAGGCGCTCGGCCACGATGTTGCGCTGGATCTCGTTGGTGCCCGCGTAGATCGGGCCGGACAGCGAGAACAGGTACCCGTCCAGCCACGGCTCGTCCCGCAACTCCGACTCGGGGCCGAGCAGGTCGAGCGCCACCTCGTGCAACCCCACGTCGAGCTGCGACCAGAACAGCTTGTTGACGCTGCCGTGCGCGCCGACGTCCCCTCCGGCCGCCAGCCGGGTCACGGTGCCCCACGTGTACAGCCGGTAGGCCTGCGCCGCGAGCCAGGCATCGACCACGCGGTCGCGCAGGTGCGGGTGCCCGGCACCCCGCTCCCGCCACAGCGCCAGCAACCGGTCGGCGGCGGCGCAGAACCGGCCGGGCGAGCGCAGCGACAGACCGCGTTCGTTGCCCGCGGTGCTCATCGCGACCCGCCAGCCGTCTCCGGGCGCGCCGAGCACGTCCGCGTCGGGCACGAACACGTCGTCGAAGAACAGCTCAGCGAACCCGGGGTGCCCGTCGAGCTGGGCAATGGGCCGGATGCTCAGGCCCTCGGCGTCGAGCGGGAACAGGAAGTACGTCAGGCCGCGGTGCCGTTCGGCCGTGGGATCGGACCGGAACAGCCCGAACGCCCGGTCGGCGAACGCGGCGCGCGAGCTCCACGTCTTCTGCCCGTTGAGCAGCCAGCCGCCGCGGGCCTCGTCCCGGGTGGCGGTGCTGCGGATCGACGCGAGGTCGCTGCCCGCCTCCGGCTCCGACCACGCCTGCGCCCAGATCTCGGTGCCGTCCGCCATCGCGGGCAGGTACCGGTCCTGCTGCTCGGGTGTGCCGTGTTCGAAGATGATGGGCGCGAGCAGCGAGATGCCGTTCTGGGCGGCCCGCACGGGCGCGCCACTGCGGTAGTACTCCTCCTCGAACAGCACCCACTCGACCATCGAGGCGTCCCGGCCGTGGTACTTCTCCGGCCAGGCCACGACCGACCAGCGTGCCGCGGCGAGGGTGGCCTCCCACTCGCGGCGGGCGGCGAACCCCTCGGCGGTGTCCAGCGGTGGCATCGGCCCGGCCGGGACGTGCTCGCGGAGCCATTCCCGTGCCTCGTCGCGAAACGCCAGTTCGCCTTCGGTGAAGTCGAGGTTCACGCCGCCCCGCCTCCGGGCCGGGCACCCGAGCGCATCGCGCGGGCGTCCATGCCGGCCAGCGAGTCGCCGCCGACCTCCGCGTTGTGCGCGTGGGCGGCGTGGTGCAACCCGAACACCGAGTCCATGCCGGCGCGCATGCCCTGCAGGTCCTCGGCCTGGTTGACCGCTCGCTTGGTCAGCGCGAGCCCGAAGGCGGGCATCGCGCTGATGCGCGCCGCCAGGGCCAGGGTGTGCGATTCCAGCTCGGCGCGTTCCACGACGTGGTTGACCATGCCCAGCTCGTACGCCCGGCGGGCCGGCATCCGGTCGCCGGTGTAGAGGAATTCCTTGGCCGCGCGGGGGTTCAGCACCCACGGGTGCGCGAAGTACTCCACGCCCGGGATGCCCATCCGCACCACGGGGTCGGCGAAGAACGCGTCGTCGGAGGCCACGATGAAATCGCACGACCACGCGAGCATGAGCCCGCCGGCGATGCACGCGCCCTGCACCATGGCGATCATCGGCTTCGGGATCTCCCGCCACCGGCGGCACATGCCGAGGTAGACCTCGGACTCGCGGGCGAACCGCCGGTCCACGCCCGCCCGGCCGGTGTGGTCCCACCAGATCACGGCCTTGCGCTCGAAGCTTTCGTCGGCGTCCCGGTCCGGGGTACCGATGTCGTGCCCGGCGCAGAAGTGCCGTCCGCTGCCGGCCAGCACGATCACCTTGACCTCGTCGTCGTCGACCGCTCGGGTGAACGCCGCGTCGAGCGCGTAGGTCATCTTCGAGTTCTGCGCGTTGCGGTACTCCGGGCGGTTGAGGGTCACGAGGGCGACCGCATCCCGGCGCTCGTAGGTGACCACCGGCTCATCCGGTGTGCTCGGCATGCCTCTCCACATCCTCTCCCTAACAAATGCTTGGTTTGGTACTGTACGGGAGCCCGCCGATGCTTGGCCAGATCCCGCGGCCGGCCGGCCCGAGGAGCCCGAGGGAGTTGCCGTGACGACTACGGAGAAGGAACAGCGCGCGCCGGACTACCCGCCCGCGCACCGTCTGCTCGAGGGCCGCACGGTCGTGATCACCGCGGCCGCGGGGGCGGGCATCGGCGCGGCCGCGGCTCGCCGTTGCCTGGAGGAGGGGGCGGCGGCCGTGGTCGTCAGTGACACGCACGAACGCCGCCTCGCCGAGGCGCATCAGGCGCTGGCCGGGGAGTTCGGCGGTGACCGGGTGGCCTCGATCCGGTGCGACGTGACCGACGAGGAGCAGGTCGAGGCGCTCTTCGACGTGGCGGAGCGGTTCGGCGGCGCGGACGTCGTCATCAACAACGCCGGCCTCGGCGGCACCGCCTCCGTCCTGGAGATGACCGACCAGCAGTGGCACCAGGTCCTCGACGTGACCCTCACCGGCACGTTCCGCTGCGTGCGGGCCGCGGGCCGGCGCATGGTGGCCGCGGGCCGCGGGGGCGCCATCGTCAACAACGCTTCCATCGCGGGCTGGCGCGCACAGGAGGGGCAGGCGCACTACGCCGCGGCCAAGGCCGGTGTGATGGCGCTGACCCGCTGCGCCGCGATGGACCTGGCGCCGCACGGCATCCGCGTCAACGCGGTCTCACCCAGCCTCGCGATGCATCCGTTCCTCGCCAAGGTCACCAGCGAGGAACTGCTCGCCGAGCTCACGAGCCGTGAGGCGTTCGGCCGCGCGGCCGAACCGTGGGAGATCGCGAACCTGATGGTCTTCCTCGCCAGCGACTACGCCTCCTACCTGACCGGCGAGGTCCTCTCCGCCAGCAGTCAGCACCCGTGATCCCATCGTCCCCCTGAGGAGAACACCGTGTCCGAGGCCTACATCGTCGACGCCGTCCGCACGCCCGTCGGGCGGCGCGGTGGCGCGCTGGCCGGGAAGCACTCCGCCGACCTGGGCGGGCACGCGATCCGCGCGCTCGTCGACCGCACCGGGATCGACCCGGGAGCGGTCGACGACGTCATCTTCGGCTGCTGCGACACGATCGGCCCGCAGGCCGGGGACGTGGCGCGGACCGCGTGGCTGGTGGCCGGGCTGCCCGACCACGTGCCGGGCGTGACCGTCGACCGGCAGTGCGGGTCCGGTCAGCAGGCCGTGCACTTCGCCGCGCAGGGGGTGCTGTCCGGCACCGCCGACCTGATCGTGGCGGGTGGTGTGCAGAACATGTCCGCGATCCCCATCTCGGCGGCGATGCTCGTCGGGCAGCAGTACGGGTTCAGCACGCCGTTCGCCGAATCGCCGGGCTGGCTGAAGCGCTACGGCGACCAGGAGGTCTCCCAGTTCCGCGCCGCCGAGATGATCGCCGAGCACTGGGACATCTCCCGCGAGGACATGGAGGTCTACGCGCTGGAGAGCCACCGGCGGGCGATCGCGGCGATCGACGGCGGCCGGTTCACCGGCGAGATCGCCCCGGTCGACGGGTTCGACACCGACGAGGGGCCACGGCGTGACACCAGCCTGGCGAAGATGGCCGCGCTGCCGCCGGTCGCCGGCGGCAAGCGCATCACCGCGGCGGTGGCCTCGCAGATCAGCGACGCGGCCGCCGCACTGCTCATCGCGTCGCCGCGGGCCGTCGAGCAGCACGGTCTCACGCCGCGCGCCCGCATCCACCACCTCTCGGTGCGGGGCGCGGACCCGGTGTGGATGCTGACCGGCCCCATCCCGGCGACCCGGCACGCGCTGGCGCGCACCGGCCTGTCGGTCGACGACATCGACCTGTTCGAGGTCAACGAGGCGTTCGCGTCGGTGGTGCTGGCGTGGGCCAAGGAGACCGGTGCCGACTTGGAGCGGACCAACGTCAACGGCGGCGGGATCGCGCTCGGCCACCCGATCGGCGCCACCGGCGCGCGGCTGATGACCACGATGATCGCCGAACTGGAACGCCGTGGTGGCCGGTATGGCCTGCAGGTGATGTGCGAGGGCGGCGGTCAGGCCAACGTCACCATCGTCGAACGCCTCTGACCACCCTGGTGCCGGGCCGCTCGCGGGTGGCCCGGCACCGCCGGGTCACCCACCCTGCTCCACGAACCGGTCGCGGTGCTCGTCGGCCACGCCGGCGAGGTTCAGCTCGAACGTGAAGCCCTGCTCGAAGCGGTAGCTGTGGTTGACGTCGACCGGGTCGATGCCGTTCAGCGCCTCCTTCGCCGCGCGGATCACGCGGGGGTCCTTCGCCGCGATCTCCGCGGCGACGCGCAGCGCGGCCTCGTCCAGTTCCGCTCGCGGCACGACCTCGAGCACCGAACCGTGGGTGAGCAGCTGCTCGGCCGTGATCGTGCGGCTCGTGTAGTAGAGCGTGCGCATGAGGTGCGGCGGCACGAGGCGCGCGAGGTGGGTGGCCGCACCGAGCGCGCCGCGGTCGACCTCGGGCACCCCGAAGTAGGCGTCGTCACTGGCGATGATCGTGTCCGCGTTGCCGACCAGCCCGACCCCGCCGCCGAGGCAGAACCCCTGCACGGCGGCGACGACCGGGACCGGGCACTCGTAGACCGCCTTGAAGGCCCGGTAGCAGCCGCGGTTGGCGCCGAGCAGCGCGTGGAACCCGGAGGTTTCCTGCATCTCCTTGATGTCCACGCCGGCGTTGAAACCGCGTCCTTCGGCGCGCAGCACGACGACGTGGGTGCGCTCGTCGCGGCCGGCCTCCGTGATCGCCTCGGCGAGGTCGTGCCACGCGGCCACGGGCAGTGCGTTGACGGGCGGGTAGTCCACGGTGACGACGCGGATGCCGTCGTCCCGGGTCGCCGGGATGATGGGCATGGGGCTCCTTCGCTGGGGGTGACGGTCGGCGGCTAGCCTAGCATTTGCTTGGTTGGTTGCGGAGGATCCTGGCGCCCGTCAGCGGTGTTTCTACCAAGCGCTTGCTCGTGCGCGCGAGGTGTGGTTTCCTGGGCGCATGACGGAGCACACGCGGACGACCGGCTTCTGCGCGGGGCGGGTCGCCATCATCACCGGCGCGGGCCAGGGTCTCGGCCGCGCGCACGCCCTGGAGTTCGCGCGCCAGGGTGCCAAGGTCGTCCTCAACGACATGTCCGCCTCGGTCGAGGCGGTCGCCGCCGAGGTGCGTGCCGCGGGCGGCGAGGCGGTCGCGGTGGTGGCCGACATCGCCGACTGGGAGGCGGGACGGCACGTCGTCGAACTCGCCGTGCACACCTTCGGGCGGCTCGACACCCTGGTGAACAACGCCGGGGTCAACCGGGACCGGATGCTCGTCAACATGAGCGAGGCCGAGTGGGACCTGGTGATGGCCGTCAACCTCAAGGGCCACTTCGTCCCCCTGCGGCACGCCGCGGCGTGGTGGCGCGACCGGGCCAAGGCCGGCGAACCGGTGGCCGCGCGGGTTGTCAACACCTCGTCCGGCGCCGGGCTCCTGGGCAGCGTCGGGCAGGGCAACTACGCGGCGAGCAAGGCCGGGATCGCCGCGCTGACCCAGGTCGCGGCCGTGGAGTTCGCCCGTTACGGCGTGCTCGTGAACGCGATCGCACCCTCGGCCCGCACACCGATGACGGAGGCCGTCTTCGCGGAGAAGATGACCAAACCCGCCGCGGGGTTCGACGCGATGGACCCGGCCAACGTGTCCGGCCTGGTCGCCTGGCTGGGCAGCGACGCCGCGAACGTGACCGGGCGGGTGTTCGAGATCGCCGGCGGGGAGGTGTCGCTCGCCGACGGCTGGCGGCACGGACCACCGGCGGTCCAGGACCGCCGGTGGGAACCGGAACAGCTCGGCGCCGTCGTCGCGGACCTCGTCGCGAAGGCCGAGCCGCCCGCACCGGTGTACGGGGCCTGACGATGACGGCCGATGACGCGGAATTCCGGGCGGAAGTCCGGGCGTGGCTCACCGAGCAGCTCACCGGGGAGTTCGCCGACGTGGCCGGGCTCGGCGGGGAGGGCCGCGAGGACGAGGCGCTCGACCGCAGGCGCGAGTGGGAACGGCGGCTCGGTGCGGGCGGCTGGATCGGCCTCGGCTGGCCGGTCGAGCACGGTGGCCGCGGCGCGTCGCTGGCGCAGCAGGTGATCTTCCACGAGGAGTACGCCCGCGCGAACGGGCCGGGACGGCTGCTGCACATGAGCGAGCAGCTGGTCGGCCCGACGATCCTGGCGTTCGGCTCGGCGGAGCAGAAGCGGCGCTTCCTGCCCGGCATCACCGCCGGGGAGACGTTGTGGTGCCAGGGGTATTCCGAGCCCGGGGCGGGCTCGGACCTTGCCGGGGTGCGCACCCGCGCCGTGCGGGAGGGTGACGAGTACGTCCTGACCGGCCAGAAGGTGTGGACCTCGCTGGCGCACGTCGCCGACTGGTGTTTCGTGCTGGCGCGCACGGACCCGGCGTCGGCCCGGCACACCGGGCTGTCGTACCTGCTCGTGCCACTGGACCAGCCCGGGATCGAGGTACGGCCGATCAAGCAGATCACCGGCACCAGCGAGTTCAACGAGGTGTTCTTCGACGGCGCCCGCACCCCGGTCGCCAACCGGGTGGGCGCCGAGGGCGACGGCTGGCGGGTCGCGATGGGGACGCTCGGGTTCGAGCGCGGCGTCGCCACCCTGGGGCAGCAGATCGGGTTCCGCCGCGAGCTCGACCACGTCGTCGCGCTGGCGCGGCGCAACGGCGCGTTCGACGAGCCGGAGCTGCGTGACCGGCTCGTGCGCGCGTGGATCGGCCTGCGCGTCCTGCGGTACACGGCGGTGTCGACGCTGCGCTCGGCCGGCAGTTCGGTGTCGGGCCTGGAGGCGTCGCTGTCGAAGCTGCAATGGGCGACCTGGCGCCGGGACCTGGGTGAGCTGGCCGTGGACGTGCTGGGCGAGGACGCGCTGACCGTCGGCGAATCCTACGGCCTGTCACCGGAGCAGACGTTGTTCCTGTTCAGCAGGGCGGACACGATCTACGGCGGGTCGAACGAGGTGCAGCGCAACATCGTGGCCGAGCGCTTGCTCGGGCTCCCGCGGGGATGAAACGGAGTACCCGGTGAACGAGGACGAAGGCCTGCGCGAGGAGATGCGCAAGGCGGTCGCGGACTTCCTGCGCGCGGAGGCGGATCCGGCGCGCCGGCGGACGGCGATGGACAGCGACGACGGCTACGACCGGTCCCTGTTCGAGCGCGGTGTGACCGAGCTGGGGCTGGGCGGGCTGACCGTGCCGGAAGCCTGCGGCGGGCTCGGGCTGGGCTTCGCCGAGGCGGCCGTCGTGATCGAGGAGTTCGGCCGGGCGGTGGTGCCCTCGCCGGTGCCGGACACGCTGGTCGCCGCGACGGTGCTCGCGGAGGCGGGCGAGCCGGCGCAGGCCGTGCTGCGCCGGCTCGCGACCGATCCGGTGGCGATCGCGGTGGCGGGTCTCGCGGGTCCGGTGGGGGTGGACGGCGGCCGGTTGCACGGCACGGCACGGGCGGTGCCCCACGGCGCGCGTGCCGACCTGGTGCTGGTGCTGGGCGAGGACGGCGGGGTGTACCTGGTCTCGCCGGCGGAGCCGGGAGTGACCCGGACCGCCCACTGGGCCCTGGACCACACGCGGCGCCTGGCGGACGTGGAGTTTTCGCACGTGCCGGCGAAGCGGCTCGCGCCGGGCGACGACCTCGCGCGCCGGCTGGTGGATCTGGTGCGGATCGCGATCGCGGTGGAATCGGCGGCGGCGGCGAGTGCCTGCCTCGAGGCGACGGTCGCCTACCTGAAGGTGCGTGAGCAGTTCGGCCGGCCGATCGGTTCGTTCCAGGCGCTCAAGCACCGGTGCGCGGACCTGGCGGTGGCGGTGCACGGTGCGCTGGCGACGGCGCGGTACGCGGTGCGCTGCGCGGCGAGCGGTGCGGCGACCGACAGTTCGGGCGACGACGTGGCGACGGTGGCGGCCATCGCGAAGACGGTGTGCACGGACACGCTGATGAGCGTCGCGGCCGATTGCCTCCAGCTGCACGGCGGTGTCGGGTTCACCTTCGAGCACGATGTGCACCTGTACTTGAAGCGCGGCAAGGCCAACCAGGTGCTGGCGGGACGGAACGCGCAGCTGCGCGCAACGCTGGCGGCGAAACTCTGACCCGAGCGGGCTCACCCGCCCGGGTCAGGCGGGATCGATGTCGACCAGCTGGAGCGGGGCGCCGGAGGACGGCTGCACCCGGGCCCGTGCCCGGGTGGCGTGGTTGGCCGGAGCCGGGCGGGACCGCAGCGGGGGCAGCCCACTGGCGGCGCGCCGGACGGTTGCGGCGGCGTGGCGCACCTCGGCGATCGCCGGCCCGAGATCCAGCGTCCGGCTCGGGCCGCAGATCGACAGCGCGAACTGCGCTTCGTCGTCGCCGGTCGTGATCGGGGCGGCCACGGCCGTCACACCCCAGTGCGCCCCCTGGGTGTCCACCGCGACGCCGCCCCGGTCGTGGATGCGGTCGATGTCGCGCAGGAGCTGCGTGTGCGACTGAATGGAATACCGGGTCGGGGCCTTCTCGAACCGCAGCTCGGGCCAGCGGGCGGGGGACAGGGCCGCGAGCAAGGCCCGGCCGGCGGCACTGATCGTCACCGGCTGCCGGGCGCCGACGCTCCACGGCCCGGTCGTGTACGGCCACGACCCCACCCGCTCGAGGTGCACGATGTCGGCGCCGGCCAGCATGCTCAGATGTACGGTCAGGCCGCTGCGCCGGTGCAGCTCGGCCATCACCGGCACGGCGGTCCGGGGCACGGCCTGCCGCTGGGTGAACTGGGCGCCGAGTTCGAACATGCGCATACCCAGCGCGTACCGGAATTCCTTGCGCTCCACCCAGCCCAGCTCGACCAGGCGCTGCAGGATGCGATGCGCCGAGGACCGCGGGACGTGCGAGCGGCGCGCGAGTTCGGCCAGTGTCAGTGGCCGCTCGCCCGCGAAGGACTCCAGCAGCGAAGCGACGCGGTCGATCATCGCGGCCGGGGCTTCCTGGATGTGCGCCATTGCCACACCACCTCCGGGGACATCGTCAGAGTGTCACGTTCTGACCAAATGTCAGAAACTGACAGGGGTGAGTGTAGGCAGATCCCGGCGGCCTTGTAAACCACGTGCCGTGTCTTTCGGTGGAATGCACCGCGATGCGGGCTCGCCCCGGGGGACGAGCCCGCGATCACGCGGTCCGTGCCTCGACGACCCGGAGTCGTCCGGCGGCTACTTCCGCATCGATGGATCCCCTGAGCCGCGAGCAGCCCGCGATCGCCGGTCCGGCAGCCGGTGCGGACCGGAGTTCCGGACAGGCCGAGCGTGCTTCGGCGTTCCACTGCAGGGTGGTTTGCTCGACGCTGCTCTTGCGCACCAGCAGCCGGGCCGCGCAGTGGTGGCACCGCAGCGGCTGCATGGGCACCTCGTCGAGCCGGGCGTCGGTTCTGGGTTCGCTCACGCCGGGGTTCCCGTCGGTTCGGCCCGGCCCGCGATGTTGGCGGCGACCTCCGCGTGCCAGGCTTGCTGCGGCCGGGTGGTGTCCAGTTCGTACTCGAACCGGTCCACCATCTCGGGGCGGATGTCGGCGACGTCGACGTAGAACTGCTCGTACCAGCGGCGCAGCTGGTACACCGGGCCGTCTTCCTCGCACAGCAGCGGGTTGTCGATGCGTGCCTTGTTCTTCCAGATCTCCACATCCTGCTCGAAGCCGAGCTTGATGTAGTCGCCGAGCGCGATGGCGGACCGCATCGCCGCCTCTTCGCCGAGCGTGGCCGACTTCTTGACGATGATGCCGTACTGGAGGACGAAGGAGTCGGCCGTGACCGGGTAGTGGCAGTTCAGCAGCACCGTGTGGTGGTCACCGTGCTCGTAGTGGTACGTCAGGTCGTCGATCATGAAGGACGGGCCGTAGTAGGAGGCGACCGACGTGGTCCCGAGCATCTTCGGCTGCCCTTCGGGCGCCGGGTAGTCGTCGCGGGCCTCCCCGTTCATGTACTGGGTGGCGACGTGGCCTTCGAAGACGTTCTTGAAGTAGGTCGGCAACGACCCGTGCACGTAGAAGAAGTGCGCCATGTCGACGACGTTGTCGATGATCTCCCGGCAGTTGGTGTTCACGACCGTCGTGTACCAGTGCCAGTCCGTCCACTCGTCGCTCCCCGCGCCCTCGATGCGGGGGATGGCGACCTCGTCGGTGGGCCCATTGCCCTCCGGGTCGTGCCAGACGAACAGCATCCCGTCCTGTTCCAGCGTGGTCCACGCCCGGGTGCGGGCGAGCCGCGGGACACGGCGGCTGTACGGGATCTGCTTGCACCGGCCGTCGCCGCCCCACCGCCAGTCGTGGAACGGGCAGGCGATCTCGTCGCCCTTGACCTGCCCCTGGGAGAGGTCGCCGCCGAGGTGACGGCAGTAGGAATCGAGGATGTTGATCGAGCCGCTGGCGCCGCGGAACACGACGAGCTTCGTGCCGAAGGCGTGGACGGTGTGTGGTTTGCCGTCCGCGAAATCGCGGATCAAGCCGAGGCAGTGCCAGCCGCGGGCGAAGCGGGCCGGTGCCGCGTCCGCCTCGATCCGGCGGATTTCCTGGTCCTGCTGCGGTGAGGTCATGTGCACTCTCCTGGAAAGTGGTGCCGGTGGGGGCGGCGCCGGGCCGGTCGGCCGCCGCTGCGTCGCGAAGGCGACCCACCGGTTCTAACAAGGCCCGGCGCCGTGCGGCCGGGTACAGCTCACTGAGCGGGAACGTCGCGCGGCGCCGGGACCGCGCATCAGGCCGGGGTGGTCCGGCGGTGGACGATGTCGCCCGGGCTCCAGATCGCCCGCATGCTGGTGATGAGACCGTCCGCGTCGAAGGTCATCACGTCGATCGGTTCGATCGAGGTGACGAACCCGCCCGCGGTGGTGACGACTCGCATGTGGAACGCCGCCGTGTCCCCGGACGCCCGGACGGTGAGCAGCTCGGCGGTGAGGTCGAGGCCGTCGAGTTCGTGGTAGAACGCCGCGATGGTCGCTCGTCCCGTTCGCACCTCGCTGCCGGCCGGGTCCTCCAGCGTGGCGTTGTCGGCGTAGAGCGCGGCGATGTCGGACGCCGTGCCGGCGTTAAGTCGGCGAACGTACTCCGCCACGGCGTCGGTGAGCTGGTCCACGGTCAGCATCGGTTTTCCTTTCACGGCGATGGTGGCGCGGGTCCGCGCCGGGTCGGGGTCGATGCCAGCACAGCAGAGCGCCTGCGAACGGCCGGTGACCCGCCCAGTGGGAAGCCAGGTCCGGTTACTCCGCCGCGTCGGGCGGCCCGCGATCGGTCTCCCAGTGAGCGAGACGATCCGGACCGCGCCGCCGGCCGCGGCTCTACGGTTCCCCGAGTCCCGCTACCGCACCGGGAAACGCGGGCGGCGACGAGCAACCAGGAGGGTGGATGTTCACCGAGACGAGTGCCGGCCACGAGCTCCGCGGCGACGCCGGCGCCACGGCGCCGGCCTCGCGCGGGACGATCGTCCGGGTGCGGGCCGTGATCGACGAGACCGCCGACGCACGTTCGTTCGTCGTGGAGCCCGCGGCGGAGGCCGCGCACCTCTTCGACTACCGGCCGGGGCAGTTCCTGACCGTCCGGGTCCCGGATGCGGGGTCCGGATCCGCGCGGTGCTATTCCCTGTCCAGCTCCCCGCACTGCGACCCGGCCCTGAAGTTCACCGTGAAGCGCGTTTCCGGCGGGCACGGCTCGAACTGGTTGTGTGACACCGTCGAGGCCGGTCACGAGATCGAGGTGCTGCCGCCCGCCGGGACGTTCACCCCGGCGGCGCTCGACCGCCCGGTCGGGCTGATCGCGGGCGGCAGCGGGATCACACCGGTGATCGCGATCGCGAAGTCGATCCTGTTCGGCGGCACCGGGGACGTCGTCCTGATTTACGCGAACCGGAACGAGGAGTCGGTGATCTTTCCCGGCGAGCTCCGGGCGCTCGAACACCGCTTCCCCGAGCGCTTCACCGTGATCCACCACCTCGAGTCCCTGCAAGGCCGTCCCACGCGCCGCACGCTGGCTCTGCTGTTGCGCCCGCTCGCCGACCGGGACGTCTACCTCTGCGGGCCGGCGCCCTTGATGGACCTCGCCACCGCCGCGTGCGCCGACGCCGGAATTCCCGGCGACCGCGTGCACGCGGAACGCTTCCGGTCGCTCCAGCAGGATCCGTTCGCCGCCGGAACCCCCCTCGACGCAACGGAACCCGGCACCGCGGAGGTCGCCTGCACCGTGCGGGTGTCGATCGACGGAGCCGACCACGTCGTGCCGTGGACGGCGGGGCGGAAACTCCTCGACGCCTTGCTGGCGGCCGGCATCGACGCACCGTACTCGTGCCGGGAAGGCGCATGCAGTGCCTGCGTCTGCTCGCTGACGTCGGGGAAGGTGAACCTGGCGCGCAACGCGATCCTCGCCGAGGCCGACCTGGCCGAGGGATACATCCTCGCCTGCCAGGCCGAACCGGTCAGCGACGAGGTGTCGATCGCGTACTGATCCGTGCCACCCGCTCCCGTCGGCGCCGCGCGCGCCACCCGATCCCACATCCAGTGACACCGTCCAGTGACACCGACCAGGAGCTATCCATGTCCAATCCAGTACTCGACAACATCGTGGCGATGGCCGACGAGCTCCGCGCGGGCGCGGACGACGGCGAGACGTTGGGCCGGCTGCCCGACGACATGGCCAAACGCCTCCGCCAGGCGGGCCTCATCCGCCTGTTGCAGCGCACGAAGTACCACGGCTACGAAGCCCACCCGCGGGAGTTCGCCGAAGCGGTGATGAAGACCGCGAGCATCTACGGGTCGGCGGGCTGGGTGGGCGGCATCGTCGGGGTGCACCCCTGGCAGCTGGCGTTCGCCGATCCCAAGGTGCAGGACGAGATCCTGGCTGCGGACAGCGACACCTGGCAGGCCTCGCCCTACATGCCGGCGGGCATCGCCGTCCCGGGCGACGGCGGCTACGTGCTCAACGGCCGCTGGCAGTTCTCCTCCGGAACCGACCACTGTGACTGGATCTTCCTCGGCGCGATGGTCGGCGGTGCCGACGGGAAACCGCTGATGCCGCCGCGGAGCCTGCACGTCATCCTGCCCCGGTCGGACTACCGGATCATCGACGGCTCGTGGGACGTCGTCGGTCTCCGGGGTACCGGGAGCAAGGACATCGTGGTGCAGAACGCCTTCGTCCCGGACTACCGGGTGATGGAGGCGGACAAGGTCATCGACGGAACCGCGGCGAAGGAGTACGGGGTCACCGAGACGCTCTACAAGATGCCGTGGTCCACCATCTTCCCCCTGGGGATCACGGCGGCCACGATCGGCATCTGCGAGGGTGTCCTGGCCGCGGGTATCGACTACCAGCGCAACCGGGTCGGCGCCAGCGGTAACGTCATCAAGGACGACCCCTACGTGCTGCACGCGCTCGGCGAATCGGCGTCGGAGATCGACGCCGCCCGCCAGCAGCTGCTGGCCAATGTGGACCGCGTGTGGGACCTGGTCGACCGTGGACGGGACATCGACTTCGCCACCCGCGCCCGTGTTCGCCGCGACCAGGTTCGCGCGGCGTGGCGTGCCGTGCGCGCGGCGGACGAGATCTTCGACCGCGCCGGGGGTAATGCGCTGCGCATGGACAACCCGCTGCAGCGCTTCTGGCGCGACGCGCACGCCGGCCTGCACCACGCGATTCACGTCTCGAGCACCACCTACCACGCCTCGGCCATGGCCTCGCTGGATGTCGAGGTACCGCAGGGGCCACTGCGCGTGATGATCTGATCGTCCGTCCGGAAAGGAATCAACCATGACCGAGATCAAGGGACTCGGATACGTCCGGGTCATCGCCACCGACCTGGAGCGCTGGCGGGAACTCGGCTTCGACGTGCTGGGTTTCGCACCCGGCTTCGGAGACGAGGACGACGCGCTGCACTTCCGCATGGACGAGCGCCCGTCCCGCATCACCGTCGAGCGCGGCGCCGCGGACCGGGTGACGGCCGTCGGCTGGGAGGTCAGGGATGCGCCGGCGCTGCGCCGGCTCGCCGCGACCCTCGATGCGGCGGGCGTGGCCTACACCCCCATGACGCAGGAGCTCGCGGACCGGCGGAAGGTGGAAGCCGGCATCTGCCTCAAGGACCCCGGCGGCACCCCGCTCGAGTTCTTCCACGGCCCGGTCCTGGAGCACAGCCCGGTGCTGACGAAGTACGCGCACAAGTTCGTCACCGGAGGGCAGGGGCTCGGGCACGTGGTCATGCCGACCACCAGCTTCGACGAGTCCTTCGCCTTCTACACCGAGACCCTCGGCTTCCTCTCCCGCGGCGCGTTCCGGATGCCGGGGCCGCCCGAGGCCGGTCCGCTGCGCATCCGGTTCCTGGGCGTCAACCAGCGGCATCACAGCCTGGCGATCATGCCCAGCCTGGAGGGCCGGGACCCCGGGCTGATCCACGTGATGGTCGAGGTCGATTCCCTCGACGCCGTCGGGCGGGCCTACGACGAGGTGATGGCGCGGGACTTCCCGGTCTCCTCGACGCTGGGGCGGCACACCAACGACAAGATGATCTCCTTCTACGTGCGGGTCCCGGGTGGCTGGGACATCGAGTACGGCACCGGTGGCCAGCTCGTCGACGAAAGCTACTACACGGCCGAGGAGATCACGGCGGACAGCTACTGGGGTCACGAATGGTTGTGGATGCGTGAGATGAAGGAAGCGCGGGAAGCCGCGGAGCGGGAAGCCGCTCCGGCGGCACCGGCCGGCTCCTGAAGTTTCGCCAGGGCTGCGCGAACCATCGCCACCCCTGATCCGGGCACCGCGTGACTCCGGCTCACGCGGTGCACCGGGTCCCAGTTCCGCGACATCACCCAGGAAGGACGGAGACCCACCATGCGAACCGATCCGGAGAACGCGATCAGCCCGGTTTCCGCGGCGTCGATCGGCGACTGGACCGACTCGGCCGATGTGGTCATCGCCGGGTACGGCATCGCCGGCGTGTGCGCCGCCATCGAGGCCGCGCGGGCCGGTGCGGACGTGCTGATCCTGGAACGCACGAGCGGCTGGGGCGGCGCGGCGGCCCTGGCCGGCGGCTTCGTGTACCTCGGTGGTGGTACCCCGCTGCAACGCGCCCTCGGTTTCGCGGACACGCCGGAGAACATGACGGAGTTCCTGCTCGCCGCGGTCGGTCCGGGCGCCGACGAGGCGAAGATCACCGACTACTGCGCGGGCAGCCTCGAGCACTACGACTGGCTCGTCGGCAACGGTGTGCCGTTCCGCGAGGCGCTGTGGGACGAACCCGGCTGGGAACCACCGCACGACGAAGGTCTCGCCTACTCCGGCGGGGAGAACGCCGCGCCGTTCCACGCGATCGCCACGCCCGCTCCCCGCGGCCACGTACCGCGGATGCAGAACAAGCGCAGCGGGGAACGAGGCGGCGGCTACATGCTGATGAAGCCGCTGGCCGAGACCGCCGAGGCCCTCGGCGTGCGGGTCCGGTACGACGTCCGGCTGACGGGGCTCGTCGTCGACGGCGACCGGGTGGCCGGGGTGCTGGCGCAACGTTACGGCGAGCGCGTCGCGATCCGCGCCGACCGCGGGGTCGTGCTGGCAACCGGCGGCTTCGCCTACGCCGAGCGCATGGTCGCCGACCACGCGCCGCAGCTGATCGGCCGTCCCGGCGCCGCGATCGAGGAGCACGACGGCACCGGCATCCTGCTGGCCACGGCACTCGGGGCGGCCACCGCGCACATGGACGCGACCGAGGTCGCCTTCTTCTGCGACCCGCAGCTGATGGCGCGCGGTATCCTGGTCAACGCCCAGGGCCAGCGCTACGTCCCCGAGGACACCTACCCGGGCCGGATCGGCCAGATGACCCTGTTCCACCAGCAGGACCAGGCGTTCCTGGTGATGGACGAACGCGCGTACGAGGAGGCCCTCGCCACCGAGACCGCCACGCCCGCCCTGCGCATACCACCGACGTGGGCGGCGGACACCGTGGCCGAGCTGGAGGCCGACATGAGGCTTCCCGAGTGGACACTCCAGTCCACGGTGCGGATCTACAACGACTACGCGGCGCAGCACCGTGACCCGCTGTGGGGCAAGCGACCCCGGTGGTTGCGCCCGATCACCGGTGCTGTGGCCGGGTTCGACCTGCGCCACCGCACCGCCGGGTTTCCGCTGGGGGGCCTGCGCACCGATCTCGACGGCCGGGTGCTGCACGTATCCGGAACGGCGATCCCTGGTCTGTTCGCGGCGGGCCGCTGCACATCGGGCATTTGCACCGGCGGCTACGTCAGTGGCGCATCCCTGGGAGACGGCAGCTTCTACGGCCGCCGAGCCGGCCGGGCTGCCGCGGCGAACTGAGCGAGAGGAACACCCGATGACACGCGACGGCTCTGACGTCACGGTGGGGGAGCTGTCCAGCCGGAGCTCTCCTGAGCTGGACCCGGTTCGGATGCGCACCGTGCTGGGGCATTTCGCCACCGGCGTCGTGGCGATCACGGGAATCGACCGCGAAACCGGCAAGCCGGTCGGGCTGGCCGCCAATTCCTTCACCTCGGTCTCACTGGATCCGCCGTTGGTCGCGTTCTGCGTGGGTGCGGCCAGCACGTCGTGGCCGCGGGTCCGGTCGGCGGGCCGCTACGCGGTCAGCATCCTGTCCGATGCACAGGAGGCGGTGTGCCGTCAGCTGGCGCGGCCGGGTGCCGACAAGTTCGACGGGATCGGCTGGACGCCGTCCCCGTCCGGGGCGCCCGTGGTCACCGGTTGCCTGGCGTGGATCGAGGCCGAGCCCCAGGCCGAGCACGTCGCCGGTGACCACACCATCGTGGTGTCGCGGGTGCGCCACCTGTCGTCCTCGGACCTGGCACCGCTGGTGTTCTTCCGGGGTCGCTACGGCCGCCTCAGCGTGGCGTCGTGACCGGCCGGTTGGGGTGTCCGCTCACCGGGAGCCCGCACGGCGCCGGTGCCCCGACGGTGGCAAGGTCAGGAACATGAGCGCTTCCGCCGATTCCCGTGCCGTGCCCGAACTTCGCGAACTGTCCACTGAGCACGGTGTGCTGCGTTACCGGGAGAGCGGGGACGGTCTGCCACTGGTGATGCTGCACGGGTCCGGACCGGGGGTGACCGGATGGCGCAACTTCGGCGCCAACGTGCCGGCGTTCGCCGGTGACTACCGGACGATCGTCCTGGAGTTCCCGGGTTTCGGGGTCAGCGACGATTTCGGCGCCGTGCACCCCATGCTGTCCGCCGTGACGGCGGTGCGTGCGCTGCTGGACGGCCTCGGGCTCGGGCGGGTGCGCCTGGTGGGGAACTCCATGGGTGGCTTCGTCGCCACGGAGTTCGCACTCGCGGCCCCCGAGCGAGTCGAACGCCTGGTGACCGTTGGTGGCATCGGCACCCCGTTGTTCAGCACGCAGCCGGGGGAGGGCATCGTCCGGCTCAGCGAGTTCGTCGAGAACCCGACGCGTGCTGCCCTGATCGCCTGGTTGCGGTCGATGGTGTTCGACCAGAAGCTGGTCACGGAGGAACTGATCGAGGACCGCTGGCGCCAGGCCACCGACCCGGCGACGCTGGAGAACTCGCGCCGCATGTACAGCGCGGCGGCGCTGGCGCGCATGGCCGCAGGAGCTCGCGACGCCACCGTCACGCCGAGCTGGGCCGCTCTGGGACGGCTGGACGTCCCGACGCTCGTCACGTGGGGGCGGGACGACCGCGTCAGCCCGGTGGACATGGCCTTGCTGCCGATGCGCGTCCTGCCGCGCGGCGAGGTGCACATCTTCCCGGATTGCGGGCACTGGGTGATGATCGAGCAGAAGGACGCGTGGGAAGCCGTGGTGCTGGCGTTCCTGCGGCGCTGACCACCGCCTGGCGGGCAAGTCGGGGGACGAACCGTGAGCCGAACTGTTACTGCGAGAACGAAGTGGAGCTGGAGACCCATGACGAAGAAACTGCCTCCGCTCGTGCCTGCCCGCGACACGACCGTCGACCTGCTCGTGATCGGATCGGGAACCGGGCTGGCCGCGGCACTGGCCGCGCACGAGCTCGGACTGTCCACCCTGGTCGCCGAGAAGACGGCCTACGTCGGCGGATCGACCGCGCGCTCCGGCGGCGCGTTCTGGATCCCCGGCAACTCCCTCCTGCCCGAGAAGGGTTCGCAGGCCGTTCCGGACGCCGAGAAGTACCTGCGGGCGGTCGTCGGCGAGTCGGCACCCGCCGAGCGCAGCCGCGCGTACCTCGAGCACGGTGCGGCCGCCGTCGACATGCTCGCGCGGACCACGCCGATGCGGTTCTTCTGGGCCGAGGGCTACTCCGACTACCACCCGGAGCAACCGGGGGGCCGTCCGGCGGGACGGACCTGCGAATGCCGCCCGTTCGACGCCGCCGTCCTGCGTGACGAGCGCCCGAGGCTCCGCCCGGGCGTGATGGCGGCACCGGTGCCCATGCCGGTGACCGGCGCGGACTACAAGTGGATGAACCTGGTGGCGCGCAAACCGGGCAAGGCGATCCCGCGGATCATCCAGCGGCTCGTCCTCGGCGTCGGCGGCAAGCTGATCGGCCGCGAGTACGTGGCCGGCGGGCAGGCGCTCGCGGCGGGCATGTACGCGGGTGTGCTGCGCGCGGGTATTCCGGTGTGGACGGAAACGAGCCTCGTCCGCCTGATCCGCAGCGGTGGCCGGGTGTCGGGTGCCGTGCTCCGCCAGGCGGGCGCTGAGGTCACCGTGACGGCGCGCCACGGTGTCGTCCTCGCGGCGGGCGGGTTCGACCACGACATGGTGGCCCGGCACGAGTTCCAGTCGACGCGCCTGGGCGAGCACGCCAGCCTGGGCGCGGACGGGAACACCGGCGACGGCATCCGCGCCGCGCAGGAGGCCGGTGCCGGCCTCGCGCTGATGGACCAGGCCTGGTGGTTCCCGGCGTTCGCGCCGCTGCCCGGCTCGGCACCGGCGATCATGCTCGCCGAGCGGTCGCTGCCCGGCGCGTTCATCGTGGACCAGACCGGGAAGCGGTTCATCAACGAGTCCATCGACTACATGTCGTTCGGGCAGGCCGTGCTCGCGCGGGAACGTGCCGGCACGCCGGTCGGGCAGATGTGGATGGTCTTCGACCAGCGCTACCGGAACAACTACATCCTGGCGGGCAGCGTGTTCCCGCGACAGCCGATCCCCGAAGCGTGGTACCGGGCAGGTGTCGCGCACCGGTCCGACGACCTGGACGTGCTCGCGGGAGCGATGGGCGTGCCGGCGGCGGCCTTCCGCGACACCTTCGAGCGCTTCAACGCCCACGCCGGGTCGGGACACGATCCGGACTTCGGCCGCGGGGAAAGCGCCTACGACCGCTACTACGGCGATCCCACGGTCGCGCCGAACCCCAACCTCGCGCCGCTGCGCAAGGCGCCGTACTACGCGGTGAAGATGGTTCTGAGCGACCTCGGCACGTGCGGCGGTGTGGTCGCCGACGAGCACGCACGCGTCCTGCGCGAGGACGGGACGGCCATCGAGGGCCTCTATGCGATCGGGAACACGGCGGCCAACGCCTTCGGCACGTCCTATCCCGGTGCGGGGGCGACGATCGGCCAGGGCATCGTGTACGGCTACATCGCGGCCCGCCACGCGGCCGCTTCCTAGACCGGCGCACGCGCGGGGGGCCCGGCCGCCGGCCGGGCCCCCCGCCGTGGGATCACGTCACTCGCCCGCCGTCCGCGGGGTCAATCCGCTCAGCGCCAGACGCAGACCGCGCGACTCCCACTTCGCGAGCTCGTCGAAGTCCCCGGAACGACCGCTCTCGACCCAGTGGATCAGCGCCTGCCGCAGGGTCTGTATCACCAGCCGCGCGGGCAGTTCCCGGAGGAACGGGTCCGCGTCGAGTTCGTAGTAGCGCGCCAGGAACCGGGTGATCGGCTCACCGAGCGACTCGCACCACTCCACGAAGCGGAGGCGGTACTGCGGAGTGGTGATGATCAACGTCATGATCTGGTGGTCGTACTCGGGCACCTGCCTGCGGGCGAGCTCCGTGGTGAGCGCCGAGGTGAGCACCTCCGCCGGGTCCGCGTCGTCCGGGGCTTCTTCGAGCGCTTGCACGATGACCCGCTCGCTGCGGCGCAGGAGCGGCATCAGGACGTCTTCCTTGACCGGGAAGTGGCGGTGGAAGGTCCGCGGTGCGATTCCGACGATCTCGCAGATCCGTTCCACCGTCGCCGAGGTGTCGCCTTCCGCGACGAACAGATCCCGCGCGGTGAGTGCGATGCTCATCCGCAGCTCCTCAGCCCGGCGCTCGGTGAGGGTGGGCCGCTTCGAGTTCGTCACCAGGGCTCCGTCCTGCAGTCGTTCGGTCAAGGTAGCCGGGACGGGTGCGTGGGTGCTGCCCACTGACCACTGTCCGGACCGTCGGTCGCGGCACTGACCCGGCCACCACACCTGTCAGAATATGACACCTTCGCCCGGCGGTCCGGAACGAACCGCCCTCACAGTTATAACCGCAGGTCAGTGCGGTAACCACGGATCGGCCGCGGCCGAGAGGGGCCGGATTGACAGTCGATCTGAACTGCAACTAAGCTCGTTACAGCTAGATCGGCACCGGCCGGTCGCGAAGGGACGACGGTGGCTCTCAGCAGCAGAAGCGCGGTCGCGATTCACGCGCTCACCATGTTGGCGCGCTGGGACGATCGCTCACTGACGTCCGCGGAGATCGCGGACAGCCTGGCGAGCAACCCGGTTCTCGTGCGGCGCATTCTCGGCAGCCTTCGCGACGCCGGCCTGGTGTGGTCCACCGAGGGCCGCGGCGGTGGCTGGTCCCTGGCCCGTGCCCCACGGGAGATCACGCTCCACGACGCCTACGCCGCGGTGGAGGAGGGCCGGATCCTGTCGCGGCACGCTCATCCACCGAGCGACGCGTGCGAGGTCGGGCGCAACATCAGCGCTGTGCTCGAGGTGGAGTTCCGGGACGCGGAACGGGCCATGGAAGAACGGCTCGGCCGTACGACGATCGCCGACCTGCTGCGGCGGATGCTGGCCATCGAGCACGAACTCGCGTCAGCGAATCGCTGACCCAGCCATGGCGGAGGGACGTCCTCCGCCATTTTTCCCACCCTAACTGTAACCATGACAGTGGCAGTTTATGCCGCGAAGGGATGCCTCGAATGACACGCACGCCGGCCACAACCGAACGAACCGGCTCGACGCCGGCCCTGTTGGCCGTGCTCCTGCCGGCGGTGCTCGTCACGGTCATCGCGAGCGACATGGTCAATCTCATGCTCCCGTCGATCGGGGAGCAGTTCGGGGCTTCCGAGGCCGAGCTCGCCTGGGTCGTCACCGGCTTCCTGCTGATGTTCTCCGTCGGAATCCCCGTCTACGGCCGCATCTCGGACCGGGTGAGCCTGCGGCGGCTGTTCGGCTTCGCCCTGCTGACCTACGCCATCGGGAGCGTGATCTGCGCTCTTGCCCCGGAGCTGCTCGTGCTCGTGCTCGGGCGAGTCGTGATGGGGATGGGCGCGGCCGGGCTACCGGTGCTCTCGATCATCGCGGTCACCCGCTTGCTGCCTGCGGACAAGCGGGGGATGGGGATCGGTGTCGTCTCCTCGGCCGCGGGTATCGGCACTGCCGCCGGGCCGGCGCTCGGCGGTGGGATCGGCCAGTTCCTCGGCTGGCCCGCGCTGTTCTGGTTCATGCTCGTGGTCGCGCTGGTCCTGCTGCCCGCGGCGTTGCGCGCGCTCCCGGGCGAGTCCCCGGCGGGCGCGGGCCGGTTCGACCTTCCCGGCGGCATCTTCCTGGGCCTCGGCGCCGGGCTGGTTCTGTTCGGGATGACCCAGGCGCAGGTCACCGGCTTCGCCGCATTCTCCTCCTGGGCCACCCTCGTCGTCGCGGTCGTGGCACTCGCGCTCTTCGGGTGGCGCACCGTCCGCGCCGCACAGCCGTTCGTCCCGCCCGCACTGTTCACCAACCGCGTCTACCGGGCGGCGGTCGTCGCGCTGTTCCTGTCCATGCTCGTCAACCTCGGCGGGCTGGTGTTCGTTCCGCAGCTGGTCGTGGACGTCAACGGTCTCACCCCCGGGACCGGCGCCCTGGTCATGATCCCCGCCGGGGCCGCCGTCGCCGTCCTCTCGCCGGTGATCGGTCGCCTCGCCGACCGCATCGGCACCCGGCCCCTGGTACTGGTGGGCCTCGTGGCGATGGCGCTGTTCGCCCTGTTCCTCTCGACCTTCGCCGCGGGCGCCTCGGTGCTCCCCGCGGGCATCGGGATTCTCGGGCTCAGCGTGGGCTTCATCATCGTCATCACCCCGATCATCAGCGCCGCGGCGAGCGCGCTGCCGGCCGACCAGGTCGGCGTCGGCCTCGGCATCCTCCAGGGAGCGCAGTTCCTCGGCGCCGGCACCGGCCCCGCGCTGTTCGGCGTGCTGATCACCGCGCGGCAGCACAGCGGCAGCGGCGCCATCAACCCGCTGCACTCCGGCCATGAAGGCGCGGCCTACTCCGACGCCTTCCTGGCCATGGCCGTGGTTGCTGTCCTCGCGGTGGTTGTCGCGTCCCGGATGCGCCCGGCCGCCACGTCGCCGCGCGACGCGGGCGATGCCCGCTAGTGTCCCGGTTCTACTTCCGCATCTCCGCCTCGACGGTCTCCGCGAATTCCAGGATCGGTTTCGGCAGCTCCGCCCAGCTGCGGGCGGCCCAGCCGGCGGTCGGCGCCTTGAGGTCGTCGATCGGGACGAACCGCAGGTGCGGCAGTTCCGCGGGCGCGTAGCGCGGGATGGTCGCGACGAGTGCGCGGTTCACCCCGGTTTCCGCGAGCAGCATGGCCGTGTCCCATTCCGCGACCCCGGCGTCGCGGAAGTTCGCCGCGCCCAGCATCGGATGCAGTGCGCTCAGCGAGCTGGACGACACCGGCAGCACCAGGTTCGGCAGCGTCGCCAGCTCGTCCACCGTGATGGAGTCCCGCGCGGCAAGCGGGTCGTCGCGGTGGACGGTCAGGGTCCACTGCAACGCGACGATCGGGCGGATCTCCACCCCGGCGATCGGGCCGACGATCGAGACCAGCGCGATGTCGGACCGGTCCGCCTCGATGTCGGCCAGGCAGTCCCGCGTGGTCGGCTGGGTGCGGAAGGTGAGCTTCACGTCGGGATACCGCGTCTGCAACGTGGTGATCGCGTCACGCATGAAGGCCCGCACGGTGGCCGATCCGGTGCTGATCCGCACCTCGTCGACCCCGCCGCTGCGGGCCATCGCGCGCAGCCGCTCGGCCGCCGCGTCGATCCGCCCGACGCCCACTGCCGCCGCGTCGCGCAACAGGCGCCCGGCCGGGGTGGGCAGCACCCCGCGCGGCAGCCGCTCCAGCAGCGGCAACCCCAGTTCCCGCTCGAGCCGGCGGACGTGCTGGCTCACCGCCGACTGGCTGCACGACAACGTCTTCGCCACGGCGGTGAAACTGCCGCGCTCGCACACGTCGAGAAACACCCGCAGGTCGTCCAGGGTCACTGATCAAAGCTAACACTTATGGATACCCAAGAAAAGTGGAGCGTTGACTTATAGCCGCCCCGCTGGCGACGATTTCCGGCAGAACCCGCCGCGGCGCCCGGCTCACTGCCGGGGGACCACGACGCCACGAACACCGGCGGGGTGAGGAGCGGACGACAATGGCTGTCGAAGAAGCTCGTCCGGAGGCGGCCGGGGAGGAATTCCGCCGCACGATGAGCTGGCGGGACGCGTTCTCGCTCGCCGTCGCGTTGCCGGCCGGTGCACTCGCGGTGCTCGGCTACTGGATCGGCGGGCTCGGCGCGTGGGCGGCGATCGCGTTGCTCGCCGTGTCCGGCCTGCTCGCCATCGGGCAGAATTTCCTCTACGCCGAGATGGCGTCGATGTTTCCCAGCAAGGCCGGCGGGATCGCGCTGTACGCCTCCGAAGCGTGGCGTTCGCGCAGCCGGCCGGCGGGTGCGGTGGCCTCGGCCGGGTACTGGATCGGCTGGTCGTTCGGGCTCGCGGGCAACGCGCTGGTGATCGGCGGGCTCATCGGCGCGCAGTGGTTCGCCGGGGCGCCGTCGCTGCACCTGGGCTGGATGCACCTCGGCGTCGAGCACGTCGTGGCCGTGCTGGCGCTGCTGTTCGTGTGGCTGATCAACACCCTCGGCATCCGGCTGGCCGTCGGGTTCAGCACCGCGGCGAACGGCCTCGTCCTGATCGTGCTGGTGGTCGCCGCGGTGACCGCGGTCGTGGGCGGGCACCTGCGGTTCGACCGGCTCGGCTGGGGTCTCGGCACGGGCGGCCAGTCCGGGTTCGTGGTCGCCTGCGTGTGGTTGTTCCTCATGGGCTGGACGGTCTACGGCACCGAAATCGCCGCGACCTTCACACCGGAGTACCGCAATCCGCGCACCGACGCGCCCCGCGCGCTGATTTCCTCCGGTGCCGCCGCACTCGCGGTGTTCGTGCTGCTGCCGGTACTGGCGGCGGGCACGACGGACGAGAGCCTGATCGCCGCCGAACCACTCGGGTTCGTGGTGGTGATGTTCGAGAACCTCTTCGGCGGCGCGGGCTGGCTCGCTGTCGTGGTGCTGTGCCTGGCCATGCTCAACCTGATGTCGGTGTCCACCGCCGACAGCGGGCGGGCCCTGCACGGGATGGCGGTGGACGGGCTCACCGTGAAATCCCTCGGTGGCCTCAACCGCAAGGCGATGCCGTCCCGTGCGATGACCGCCGGGCTGCTGCTCAACGTCGCGCTGGTGATCTTCATCGGCAACGTGCTCGGCATCGTCTTCGCCTCCAACCTGGGGTACCTGATCGCGGTCGTCATCGCGCTCGCCGGCTACGTCCTGCTCCGGCGTGACAACGTGGCGCCCGACCGGGCGTTCCGCGTCGGGCGGCTCGGGATCCCGCTGGCCGCGGCGTTCGCGGTGGTCAACCTCGTGTTCCTCGTCGTCGCCGCGCTGCACCCGGAGCTGACCGGCTACGGGAGCTGGCGCGACGAGCTCATCGGCGTCGGCGTGCTCGCCCTCGCCTTCGCGCTCTACGTGCTGCGCCGGGTCACCGACCGGCGGCGCAGCGAGACCAACGCAAGGAGTTCTGCCTGATGTGGGAATCGTCTGTCGAGCCGGGTGCGGTGCGGCGCGTCGCGTGCGTCGGGGCCGGGGTGATCGGCGGCGGCTGGGTCGCGCACTTCCTGGCCCGCGGGTTCGAGGTGAGCGCCTGGGATCCGGCTCCGGACGCCGAAGCCCGGCTGCGCCGCCTCGTCGACACCGCCTGGCCGACGCTCACCGAGCTGGGCCTCGCGGCCGGCGCGTCGCGCGACCGGCTCACCGTGACCGCGACGCTGGCCGAAGCGGTGGCCGACGCGCACTTCGTGCAGGAAAGCGCTCCGGAGGACCTGGCGCTGAAAGCGGACCTGCTCGCCCGGATCGACGCCGCCGCCCCGGTGGGGGTCGTGGTGGGCTCGTCGACCTCGGGCTACCGGATGACCGACATGCAGGCGGCCGCGGCGCACCCGGAACGCCTCGTGGTGGGGCATCCGTTCAACCCGCCGTACCTGCTGCCGCTGGTGGAGGTCGTCGGCGGGGAACGGACCGCCGCCGGGGCGGTGCGGTGGGCGGGCGAGTTCTACACCCGCGCCGGGAAAACCGTGATCGTGATGGACCGCGAGGTGCCCGGGTTCATCGCGAACCGGCTGCAGGAAGCGTTGTGGCGCGAGGCGTTGCACATGATCGACGCGGGCGAGGCCACCGTGGACCAGATCGAGACCGCGGTGATCGCCGGACCCGGGCTGCGCTGGCCGTTCCAGGGCCCCTGCACCACGTTCCACCTCGCCGGCGGCGAGGGCGGCATGGCGCACGCGCTGGACCACTTCGGGGTGGACTACCCGTGGACCCGGCTGGACGCTCCGGAGCTGACCGACGACCTGCGCACCACCCTGATCGAGGGCATCGGCGAGACCACCGGCCACCGCTCGACGACGGAACTGGTCACCGAACGCGACCGCAAGGTGATCGCCGTGCTGCGCGCGGTGCGGGGCGAGTCGTGACCCCCATCCCGCCGCTGCGGCGCGGTCTCCGTCCGGAATGGATAGACGACAACCAGCACCTCAGCGAGGCCTACTACGTCCTGTTGTTCGGCGACGCGACCGAGCACGCCATGGCGCACATCGGGATGCCGCCGGCGTACCGGGAGCGGGCGAAGTGCTCGCTGTTCACCGTGGAGGCGCACATCCGTTACCTGGAGCAGGTGCTGCCCGGCGAGGAGGTCACCGTGACCACGCAGGTCACCGAGGTCGACGGCAAGCGGCTGGTGTTCTGGCACGAGATGACCGCCGCCGGGCGGCTGCGGGCGACGGCGGAGATCCTGGGCGTGCACGTCGATCTCGTCGCCGCGCGGTCGACGCCGCTGCCCGGGGACGTCCGCGCGGCAGCGGAAGCACTGCTCGCCGACGCGCCGAAGGAGGCCGGACGGGTGGGCCGGCGATGAGGCTGCTGACCCGGACCGACATCGAGGCGCTCCTCGACATCGACACCGCGATCGCCACCCAGCGCGAGGCGTTCACCGCACTGGGCACCGGAACCGCCTGGCAGCCGGACAAGATCGGCGGCGGGCCGGCAACCGAACCATCCACGGTGTTCTGCTACGCCGCCCGGCTGGACTCCGCGACCGGACCGGTGTCGAAGTTCGGCAGTGTCAACCCCGGCAACGCTTCCCGGGGGCTGCCGACGATCCACGCGGTGCTGACCGCGCTGGACCCGGACACCGGGCGCCCGGTCGCGCTGATGGACGGCGCCGCGATCACCACGTTGCGCACCTCCGCGGCCAGCGCGGTCGCCGCCGAGCATCTGGCCCGGCCGGGTGCCCGGACACTCGCCGTCCTCGGCGCCGGCACGCAGGGCCGCGCGCATGTGCGCGCGCTGAGCCGGGTCCTCGCCCTCACCGACGTCCGGATGTGGTCCCCGCTTGCCGCGGAACGCGAGGCGAGCGCGGCGGAACTGGGGAACCCGGTGCGGGCCGTGCCGACGGCCGGGGAAGCACTCGACGGCGCCGACGTCGTGGTGTGCGCGACGCTGGCCACCGAGCCGCTGTTCGGGGCGGAACTCCTGGCGCCGGGCGCGACCGTGCTGAGCATCGGGTCGTTCGAGGAGCACCGCCGCGAAGTCGGTGCCGACGTGCTCGACAAAAGCCACGCCGTGGTCGTCGACCACCTCGCCACCGCCCGTGCGCACTGCGGTCCGGTGGTCGCGCACGGAGCGGAGCTGGAGCTGGTCGCACTGGGCGATGTCGTGGCGGGAAAGCGGTCCGGCCGTACCGGGGCGCAGGACGTGATCACCTACCTCAGCGTCGGCCTGGGGGTGCAGGACGCCGCGGTGGCCTGGCACCTGATCCGGCGCGCGGAGGACGAGCGGATCGGGACCGAGGTGGCGTGGTGACGACGAACGCGCTGCATCACCTCTCCGCGGTCGGGGCACTGCGGGCGTTCCGGGCCCGCGAGCTGTCGCCGGTGGAGCTGACCGAGGCGGTGATCGCCCGGGCGGAGCGGACCGAGCCGGTCGTCAACGCGCTGGCGTACCGCATGTTCGAAAGTGCCCTGGAGCAGGCGAAGGCCGCCGAACGGCGGTACGGCGGGCACGGCAGTCCCCGGCCGCTCGACGGACTGCCCACGGTGGTCAAGGAGGACGAGCCGATCGCGGGCCAGCCGTGGACCCAGGGATCGCGGGTCCACGAGCACACCGTCGCCGGGCACACCGCCGAGTTCATCCGGCGGGTACAGAACGCCGGGGCGATCGTGCACGCGCGCAGCACCGCGCCGGAGTTCGCGACGGCGGCGTTCACGCATTCCTCACTCTGGGGCGTGACGCGCAACCCGTGGAATCCCGAGTTCTCCCCGGGTGGTTCCTCGGGCGGTTCGGCCGCGGCGCTCGCCGCGGGATCGACGGTGCTGGCCACCGGATCGGACACCGCTGGCTCGATCCGGGTACCGGCGGCGTTCAGCGGTGTGGTCGGGTTCAAGCCGCCGCGCGGGCGCGTCCCGGTCGATTCACCGTTCCACCTCGACACCTACGTCCACTCGGGAGTCCTTGCCCGTTGCGTGGCCGACGTGGCGCTGCTGCAGAACGTGGTCGCCGGGCCCGTCGCCTACGATCTCGGCTCGCTGCCGCTCTACACCCTGCCCGCGCCGGCGGGCGGGCTGGGCGGGCTCCGCATCGCGCTGTCGGAAGATCTGGGGGACTGGCCGGTCGATCCCGATGTCCGCCGCAACACCCGTGCGTTCGCCGAGCGCCTCCGCGATGCCGGGGCGCACGTGGAGACCGTCGGGTTGGCCGTGCCACGGGAGAAGGTCCTGCGGGCGGCGGCGATCCACTTCCACCACGGCTTCGCCGCGGCGGTGGCGGGAGTCGCGCAGACCCCCTACGCGGTCGAGTTCACCCGCTGGGCGCGCGAACGCGCCGGCGGTGCGACGGTGCTCGACGGCCTGGAACTCGAAGCGGAGCTCGCCGCGCCGGTCGGTGAGCTGTTCCAGCGCTTCGACGCCCTGGTCTGCCCGGCCGCGGGCACCCGCGGCCTGATCGCCGGGGAGGATTACGTCGGTTACGGCCCCGAGGTCGACGGCCGTCCGCTCGGCCACTACTTCGAAGCGCTGCCCGCCCTGCCGTTCAACATCATGTCTTCCTGCCCGGTGCTCGCCGTGCCATCCGGTTTCGCCGCCAACGGCGTGCCCACCGGGGTGCAGATCGCCGGGCGGCCGTTCGACGACGCGACCCCGTTCCGCATCGGCGCCGCCGTCGAGCAACCGCAGATCTGGCCGGAGCCGGTGGCATGACCGGCCAGGTGATCGTCGTCGGAGCAGGCATCGTCGGGAGTGCGCTGGCCTACCAGCTCGCCCGGGCGGGCGCCGACGTCACGCTGGTCGATCCGCGGCCGGGCACCGGCGCGTCCGAAGGGAACGCCGGGCTGCTCGTCCCGAGCTACAGCCGGCCGATGGCGCATCCGGCCATGCTGGCGGAAGGGGTACGCGGGCTGCTCGGCCGGGGCCAGGACATCACGCTGCGATTCCCGGTCACGGCGGCCACCGCGGGCTGGCTCGGACGGTTCGCGCTCGCGTCCCGGCCGGGCCGGTCGTGGCGGGCCGCGAGCCGGATCGCCGCACTGGCCCACCGCAGCCGCTGGTGGTACGAACAGTTCGCGCACGAGGAGAACGTCCACTTCGGACTCAGTGCGGCCGGCACGCTCGCGGTGAGCCGCAACGCGAAGGCACTGCGCAATCACTACCGGAGCGCGGTCCGGCTGGCGCAGTCCGGCGTGACCGCCGAGCTCCTCGACGCGGCCGCGGTGGCCGAGCTGGAACCGCACCTGGCCGGTCTCGCCGGAGCGGTGCGGTTCCCCGGTGACGCACTGCTCGATCCCGCCCGTACCACCGAGGCCGTGCGGCAGGCGGCCGAGCGGCACGGGGCCCGCCTCCACCGGGCGCGGGTCGAGTCGATCCGGGCCGACGGCGTTCGCGGCGTGCACACCGACGCGGGGCCCCTTGCCGCTGACGTCGTCGTGATCGCCGCCGGGGCGGACAGCCCCGCGCTCGCCCGTACCGCGGGGGCCCGGCTGGCCGTCGAGGCCGGGCGGGGCTGGAGCGTCACCGTGCCGTGCGAACCGGTGCTGCACCACGCCGTGGTCGACCTCGACCACCACGTCGTGCTGGGCCAGCGCGGCCGGCTGCTGCGCCTGACCGGCGGGATGGAGCTCGGCGGCCGGCCACCGGCCGAGCCGGACACCCAGGGGTTGCGCCGGGCGGCGAGCCGTCTGCTGCCGCACGCCGACCTCGGCGCCGACGGCACCGTCTGGCAGGGCGCGCGCCCGATGACGCCGGACGGCCTGCCCATCACCCGCCGGCTGCGGCCCGGACTGTACGCGGCGACCGGGCACGGCCAGCTCGGCATGACCCTGGCCCCGGCCACGGCCGAAACAACCGCCGCCGCGATCCTGCGCGATCTGATCTCGAGGAGGGCTCGTGCCTGAGGAATCCACTGCGCCGCTGACCGGCATCCGCGTGCTCGACTTCGGTCAGTACGTGGCCGGGCCCGCGGTCGCGCTGATGCTCGCCGACCTCGGCGCGGAGGTCGTCCACGTCGATCCGCCCGGCGGTCCGCGCTGGCGGTCGCCGGCCGCGGCGGCACTCGGCTGCGGCAAAGCCGTCCGGCGGCTCGACCTCACCACGCCGGCCGGGCTGCGCGCGGCCCAGGGCCTCATCACCCAGGCCGACGTGGTGATCGAGAACTTCCGCCCCGGCGTGATGGCCGGATTCGGGCTCGGGCCGGCGGAGATCACCGCGCTGAACCCGCGCGCCGTGCAGTTGTCGCTGCCCGGATTCGGCGAGGGCGATCCACGGCGGGCGACGCCCGGCTGGGAAGGCGTCGTGATGGCCGCGACCGGCGGGTACACCGACATGGGGCTCAACCGGGTCCTGATGGGCGTCGACCCGTCGTTCACGCCGCTGCCGCTGGCGTCCGCCTACGCGGCGGCGCTCGGGGCGCTGGCCGTGACGGTGGCGCTCAAGGCCCGCGACCGCACCGGCCGGGGTGACGTGCTCGAAGTCCCGCTCGCCGAGGCCGTGCTGGAGGGGCTGGCGTTCAACTCACTGGCGGTGTCGGACCTGCCGCCGCGGTACCTGTCCCTGCGCGAGCACGAGATCAACCGCCGCCGCCGCGCGGGCGAGCCGATGGACCTCACCTACGACCAGGTCCAGTCGCTGCTGGACCCCTTCTACCGCAGCTACGTCTGCCGCGACGGCCGGTTGTTCTACCACTGCTGTCCCGCCCACCGCACGCACGCGGTGCGGTCGCTGAAGCTGCTCGGGCTGTGGGAAACCGTGCTGGCGGAAGGAATCCCGCTCGTCGACCCCTACACCGACAGCGGCACCTGGCCCGACGGCGTCGACTGCACCTTGCTGGCGTACCCGCTGTCGGCCCGCTGGACCGCGCGGCTGACCGAACTGATCGGCGAGGTGTTCCGCACCCGTACCGCCGAGGAATGGGAGCGCCGGTTCGACGCGGCCGGAATCCCCGGCGCCGCGCATCGCAGCACCGTCGAGTGGATCCGGTCCGGACATCCCCGCGCCGCGGGACTGGTCGCCCCGATCGAGGGCGGTCTCACCGTGCCCGGACCGGTGGTCTGGGCGGAGAACAGCCCGCCCCGGCGGACCGCCGCCCGCGACACCGAAGGCGGATTCGGCACGCCCCGGCCGGAACCGGCACCGTCCGAAGCGGACGGTGCCGACGGTGGCCTGCCGCTGTCCGGGGTGCGCATCCTCGACCTGACCAACGTGATCGCGGGCCCGATGGTCGGCGCGACCCTGGCGCGGTTCGGTGCCGAGGTGGTCCGCGTCGACCCGCCGACGCCCGGGTTCGACCCGTACCACGCCATCGTCGTCGGCCTGCACGCCCAGCGCGGGAAACGCAGTGTGCTGGCCGATCTGAAGACCCCGGCCGGACGCGAGATCCTCGACCGGCTGGTGGCCACCTCCGACGTCGTGACCTTCAACGGGACCGTGGAGCAGATGCACCGGCTCGGCCTCGACCCCGCCCGGCTCAACGCCCTGCGGCCCGGCATCGTGCTCGTGCGGATCGACGCCTACGGCGGCCCCAGTCCCGGCCCGCGGTCCGGCGCGGTCGGCTACGACGACAACGTGCAGGCCTGCACCGGGATCATGACCCGCTTCGGCGGCGGTCCCGGCACACCCGAGGAGCACGCGCACCTGGGCACCATCGACGCGCTCGCCGGGTTCTGCGCCGCGTTCGCCACCGTCGCGGCACTGATCCGCACCACCGGACGCGACCAGCCCCAGGTCATGCGGACGTCACTGGCGGCGGCCGGGCAACTGCTGCAGATCCCGTTCCTGCACGACGGACCGGGCCGCGACGACCTGCCCGAGCCCAGTGGCCCCGGGACCCTCGGCGCGTCGCCGGGCTACCGGTGCCACCGCGCCGCCGACGGCTGGTTCTTCCTGGCCGGCCCGCACGAGGACCAGGGCCACGCCTTCGCCGACCACACCTTCGCCGACCACGACGTCGATCACTGGGCGGAACTGCTTGCTCCTCGCGGTTTCGCCGTCCAGCGCATCGAGCACATCGCCACCCTGCGCGAGCGGGGCCTGGTGCGGGAAAGCGCCGGACCGGTCCCGCTGCGTTCGACCGGGGTGTTCGTGCGGCACGACCGCTACCCCAGCGGGCACGAGGTCGACCTGGTCGCGCCGCAGGCGATCCGCGGCGCCGACCTGCCGGTCCGGATGCCCTCCGACGCGCCGCGATACGGCCGGCACACCCGTGAAGTGCTCGCCGAGCTCGGCTACGGTCCCGGCGACATCGCCACGATGCTGCGCGACGGCGTGGTCAGCGAGCGCTGGAGCGAGACCTACCTCCCGGCCTGAACCCGGGATCATCCTTCCGACACCCAGAAAGGTTCCACCATGCGTGCCCCGTACGACCCGATCGTCCTCACCGCCGCTGTCACCGGGGGCGACGTCCTGCCCAGCCAGAGCCCCGCGGTGCCGTGCGGGCCGGACGCCATCGTCGAGGCCTCGGTGGCCGCCGCCCGCGCCGGGGCCACCGTGGTGCACCTGCACGCCCGCGAGGCCGACGGCCGTCCGACCGCGTCGCCGCGGATGTTCACCGAGATCGTGTCCGGGATCCGCGAACAGTGCGACGTCGTCGTCAACGTCACCACCGGCGGGTCCGTCGACATGACAGCCGACCAGCGGATCGAGGGTGTGGTCGCGTCCCGCCCCGACATCGCGACGCTCAACCTCGGCACGATGAACTTCGAGGGCTTCCCGAATCCCGCGCGCTGGCCGGCGGTGCGGCACGAGTGGGAGAAGGAGGTGCTGGAGCGGTCCGGTTCGGTCGTGTTCACCAACACGCTCGGCACCATCCGGCGGTTCGCCACCGCGTTCGCCGAGCTGGGCGTGACGCCGGAGCTGGAGGTGTACGACCTGAGCCACCTGTCGATGGCCCGGTTCCTGCTCGACGAGGGCACGCTCACCGGCCCGGTGCGGATCCAGTTCGTGCTGGGCGTGCTGGGCGGCGCCGGGGGCAGCCCGCAGGACCTGTTCGCGCTGCGCGAGGCCGCCGACCGGATCCTCGGCACGGATCTGGCCGCGGTCAGCGTCGCCGGCGTCGGATACCCCGGGCAGCTGCGGCTCGGCGCGATCGCCGCCGCGTCGGGCATGGACGTGCGGGTCGGGATCGAGGACAACCTGCGCATCCGGCGCCGTCGCCAGGCCGCGGACTCCGCGGAACTCGTCGCCGCCGCGGTCGCGATCGCCGAGCAGCTGGAACGGCCGATCGCGACCCCGGCGCAGCTGCGTGCCGAACTCGGCCTCCCGGTGACGGCATGACCACCCTCGGCCTGGCGGCCCTGCAGAGCGCCGGAACACCCCGGGACGTCGAGGCGAACCTCGCCGAGCTGGACCGCGCGGCGGCCGGGGCCTCGGCGGACGTCCTGGTGACGCCCGAGCTGTTCGTGACCGGCTACGACGTCGGAGATCTCACCGGTCTCGCCCAGCTCGACCTCACCGCGCGTGTGGCCGACATCGCGGCGCGGCACGGAGTCGCGATCGTGGCGGGCCTGCCCAGCCCCGGCCGGGACGGCAGGGTTCGCAACGACGCCGTGTTCGTCGACGACACCGGAAAGCTGCTCGCGCGCTACTCCAAGGCGCACCTGTACGGCGATCTGGACAGCCGGTTCGACCCCGGCGGCGAACCTCCGGCGCAGGTCACCTACCGCGGGGTGCGGTTCGCGGTGATGATCTGCTTCGACGTCGAATTCCCGGAAACCGTCCGCACCGCCGCGCTCGCGGGCGCCGAAGTGGTGCTGGTGCCGACCGCGAACATGGAGCCCTACCTCGGTGTCAACGACCACCTGGTGTGGACGAGGGCGTGGGAGAACCAGGTGTTCCTCGCCTACGTCAACCGGATCGGGGCCGAGGACACCACGCGCTACGTCGGGCGCAGCCGCATCCTCGCGCCGGACGGCCGGGACCTGGCGCAGTCGGGCACCGGCCCGGACCTGCTCCGCGCGACGATCGACACCGCCGAGGTGTCCCGGGCACGCAGCGACTTCAGCTACCTCGGATCGCGGAGGCCGCCGCTGTACCGGCTCGGCTGATCCGCGAACCCGGCGACGACGGTCCGCGCACCCGCGCGCCGACCCGGCAGCCCTGCGGGTTTTTCGCCGGTTCGATGCCACCCCGGTGGGCTCTGGCGTTGCGAGGTGCGCCGGTGTGCCCGCCACCCGGAGCCGCCTCCGCCCGCGATCGTGTGTCCACCTCACCCGGCGCGGGTGAGGTGGCGCTGCGGCGCACCTGTTAAGCCGGTAAGCACCGCTCTCATCCGTGCGCCGAAAATCCGGGAGATGTCATGGCCACAGTCACCGGCTCGGAGCCCGACGGCAGACGTGACGCCGGCATCCGCCGCTGCCGCAGGCGGGAGGTCCGGGATGTTCGAGGCTGATCCTCCTTTCCGCCCGGTTGCGACCCGCGACGGCTACCCGCCACTGGAGGACCTGGGGTTGATCGGCGACGGGTCGACCGCGGCGCTGGTGGGGCTGGACGGCAGCGTCTGCTGGCTGTGCCTTCCGCGTTTCGACTCCGCGCCGCTGTTCTGCGGGTTGCTGGACCGGGATCACGGCGGCCACTTCCGCATCACCCCGGAGGGGCTGACCGCGGCCCGGCAGCGTTACGAGCCCGACACCGGGGTGCTGGTCACCGAGTTGCGCTGCGCCACCGGGACGGTCCGCGTCACCGATGCGCTGGCGCTGCGCCCGGGCGCGGACCTGACCGATGACGTGCCCGCGGGCCGCGGCGAGCTGGTCCGGTCGGTGGTGGTGCTGGACGGAAGTGCCCGGCTGCGGGTGGAGCTGGAGCCCCGCGGCGGTGCCCAGGTGCGGCGTGCCGCCAGCGGGCTGGTGGTCATGCCGGCGCGGCGGCCGGACCTGCGGCTGCACCTGCGGTCCAGCCGTCCGCTGGGCGGCCTGCGCGGCACCCATGACCTGGTTCAGGGTGACTCGATGGACCTGGTGCTGTCCTGGGGCCGGGTTCACCGTCACCACCGGTTCGACGCTGCGACGATGCTGCAGGACACCGCAGGGGCGTGGCGCCGGTGGATGACGCGGTTGCGCTACGACGGGCCGGCCGAGCCCTTGGTCCGGCGGTCGGCGATCACCTTGAAGTTGTGCGACCACTGGGTCAACGGATCGGTCGTCGCGGCGCCGACGTCGTCGTTGCCGGCGCCGGTCGGCGGGGTGCGGAACTGGGACTACCGGTACACCTGGATCCGGGACGCGGCGTACACCGTGTTCGCGATGCGGCGGATCGGATTCGCGGATGAGGCCGACGCGTTCCTGGGCTGGGTTCTGGATGCCTTCGAGCGGTACCCGCAGCCACGGATCATGTATGACCTCGACGGCGGCCCGGTACCGGCGGAATGGGAGGACCCCGAGCTCGAGGGTTACCGGCGCTCCGCACCGGTCCGGTGGGGCAACGGTGCGGCCGATCAGCGTCAGCACGACGTCTACGGCGAGGTCCTGGACTGCGCCGATCAGTGGGTGCGCGCGGGCAACCAGCTGGAGCAGCCGCTGTGGGCGGCGCTGGTCAACCTGGCCGAGGCCGCGGGCGAGGCCTGGCGCGTTCCCGACCAGGGGATCTGGGAGGTGCGCAGCCAGGGCCGGGTCTTCACCTACTCGGCGGCGATGTGCCAGGTGGCGCTGGAGCGGGCCGCGGCCATCGGCGAGCGGCTGGGCCTGCGCGGACCGCTCCCGGCCTGGCGGGCGGAGGCGAGCAAGCTGCGCCAGATCATCCTGGACGAGTCGTGGAACGAGGAAGCCCGGACGCTGAGTGAGCATCTCGACGGTGGCGGCAGCCTGGACGCGAGCCTGCTGGCCCTCCCCCTCCGCGGGGTGCTCCCCGCGGATCATCCGCGGATGGCGGCCACCACCGCGGCTGTGGCGGAGCGCCTGTCGGCGGGCGGTGGCCTGCTCTACCGCTACCTGCACCACGACTCACCCGACGGTATCGCCGGTGACGAGGGCGCCTTTCTGCTGTGCAGCTTCTGGCTGGTCGACAACCTGGCCCTGCAGGGCAGGCTCGATGAGGCGGAGGAGCTGTACACCGCGTTGTGCGACCGGGCCAGTCCGCTCGGCCTGCTGCCGGAGCAGATCGACCCGTCCACGGGTCAGTTCATCGGGAATTTCCCCCAGGCGTTCAGTCACATCGGCGTGATCGCCAGCGGCGTGACGCTCAGCCGGGCCAGGGCAGGCGGGACGCGATGATCGAGCGACTGGCGATCTTCGGGGCGACCGGTGACCTCACCGCGCGCTACCTGCTGCCCGGGCTCGCCGTGCTGCGCGGTGCCGGGCACCTTCCCGACGGATTCCGGTGGATCGGCGCCGGCCGGGAGAACTGGGACACCGACGAGTTCCGGCAATGGGTGACCGCCCAGCTCGACCGGCACGGCCAGGAGCTTCCGGCCTCCGCCCGCGAGGCGGTCGTGTCCTCCGCGGATTACCGTCGGGCCGATGTCACCGACCCCGCCGGCGTCGCGGCCGTCGTCGCCGGTGACAGTCCGGTGGCCGCATATCTGGCGCTGCCTCCGGCGGTGTTCCCCGCCGCGGTCTCCGCGCTGCACGAGGCGCACCTGCCGGCGGGCAGCCGGATCGTGCTGGAGAAGCCGTTCGGCGAGGACCTCGACAGCGCGATGAGCCTGAACCGCCTGCTCGCCGACCTCGTGCCCGAGCAAGCGGTGTTCCGCGTCGATCACTTCCTGGCCATGACCACAGTCCAGAACGTACTCGGCACCCGGCTGGCCAACCGCCTGCTGGAGCCCGTCTGGAACGCCGTGCACATCGACGAGGTGGACATCCGGTGGGACGAGTCGCTGGCGCTGGAGGGCCGGGCGGGCTACTACGACGGGGCCGGCGCCCTCAAGGACATGGTGCAGAACCACCTGCTGCAACTGCTCTGCCTCGTCGCGATGGAACCTCCGATCAGCCTGGGTGAACGCGACCTGCGGGACCGCAAGCTCGACGTCCTCCGCTCGGTGCGGCCCCTGACCGACGCCGACATCGTGCACCGCACCCGCCGCGCCCGCTACACGGCCGGGCGGCTGGACGACCACGACGTCCCGGCCTATGCCGGTGAGGACGGCGTCGACCCCGCCCGGCGCACCGAGACCTTCGCCGAGCTGGAGCTGGAACTGGACAACTGGCGCTGGTCGGGAACGGTTTTCCGGCTCCGCACCGGGAAAGCGCTCGGGCGGGATCGCAAGGAGGTGGCCGTGCACTTCCGGCCGGTCCCGCACCTGCCCCTGGGCCACGGCGGGGAAGCGCTGCCCAACGTGCTGCGGTTCGGGCTCGATCCCGAAACCGTGACCCTGGAGCTGACCGGCATCGGGGCCAACGCCAACGTCCTGGCCCCGCTGACGCTCACCGCCCGGATCGACCCGCCCGAGCTGCCCGCGTACGGCCGGCTGCTGCTCGACGTCCTGGACGGGAACGCGGCCTTGTCCATCCGCGGCGACGAAGCCGAGGAAGCCTGGCGCGTCCTGACCCCCGTGCTGTCCGCCTGGGCCAAGGATCTCGTCCCGCTCGAGGAGTACCCCGCGGGCTCGGACGGGCCCGGACCGCAGTCAACAACCAGCTAGCCGCCCGCCGGCGCGGAAGGGAGGGCAAGACCGATGGAACCGAGCCGGCCGATGCTGCGCAGCCAGCGACTGCGCATGGTCAACCACCAGGGAGACGCGCTCCGCCTCGGGATGAACTGGACCGAGGAAGATCTGGGCAAGCCGCAGGTACTGGTCGACAGCGCGTACGGGATGGGGCACCCGGGCACGTTCCACTTCCGGGAGCTGATCGAGGAGGTCAGCAACGGCGTCTACGAGGCCGGCGGGAAACCGGGTGTCTTCACCGTCAGCGACATCTGCGACGGCGTCGTTCAGGCAACCGAGGGCATGAGCTACTCGCTCATCTCCCGCGACATCATGGCGGCCATGGTCGAGATCCATGCGCTGGGGCATCCCCACGACGGCATGGTCCTGATCTCCGGCAACGACAAGTCGGTGCCCGCTCACCTGCTCGCCATCGCCCGCTGTGACCTGCCGGCGATTCACCTGCCCGGCGGCACGCAGCTGAACGCCCCCGACTACGTGACGTCGAACAAGATGTGGGAGATGGGCGCCGCGGTCGAACGAGGCGAGCTTCCCCGCCGGGACCTCGAGAGCGCGCAGCGCGGCGCCTGCCCGACCTGCGGGGCCTGCCAGTTCATGGGCAGCGCCAGCACCGGGCAGGTGCTGGCCGAGGCACTCGGCCTCGCCCTGCCCGGATCCGCGCTCGTTCCGGCACCGCTGACCAAACTGCTGCGCTACGCCCGCGCGACGGGTAAGCAGCTCGTCAGCATGATCGACAAGAACCTGACGGCACGGCGCATCCTGACCCGTGAGGCGTTCGAGAACGCCATCATCATCCACGCCGCCGTCGGAGGATCGACCAACGCGCTCCTGCATCTCCCGCCGATCGCCAGGGAGGCGGGCGTGGAGATCACCATCGACGACTTCGACCGCATCCACCGGCGGGTCCCGGTGCTGGCGAACGTCAAGACGACCGGCCGCTACCCGGTCGAATACTTCTGGTACGCGGGCGGGGTTCCCGCGGTCATGCTCGAGCTCCGGGAAATGCTGCACCTGGGCTGTCTCACCGTGACGGGCAAGACGCTCGGGGAGAACCTCGAGGACATCGAGCGCGATCCCTACTTCTTCGCCGAACGGCGCGGCTACCTCAACAACGTCAAGGTCGAGCGGGACGAGATCATCCGCCCGCGGTCCGACCCGTTCAGCGCCGACGGCGGCGTGGCCGTGCTGTACGGCAACCTCGCACCCGGGGGCGCGATGATCAAGACCTTCTCGGTGCCCGAGGAAATGCATGTCCACACCGGACCGGCGCGCGTGTTCGACTTCGAGGAGGAGGCGGTCCACGCGCTGGTCATGCGTCAGATAGCACCCGGGGACGTACTCGTCATCCGCTACGAGGGACCGCGGGCGAACGGCATGCCGGAGATGTACTACGCGGCCGCCATCCTCTCCGCCGACCGCGTTCTGAACACCACCACCGCGATCGTCACCGACGGCCGCTACTCGGGCGCGATGAGAGGCCCCTGCATCGGGCACGTCGCACCGGAAGCACTCGATGGCGGCCCCATCGCGCTCATCGAGGACAACGACCTCATCGAGATCAACGCACCCGAACGGCGCCTGGCGATCGTCGGGATCAAGGGCGAGCACCGCCCGGCGGACGAGGTCGAGGCGGTGCTGGCGGAGCGGCGCGGCATCTGGAAGCCGCCGCAGCCCCGCCACAGCAGCGGAATCCTGTCGTTGTACTCACGCGTCGCCGGCAGCACCGCCGAAGGAGCCTCGATCACCTAGGACAACCACCGCCCTCCACCGCGCGAAGGTGCCAGGAAATGACACATCACATGCGGCAAACCGTCGTCATCGCCGACTACGACTACGGCGACGTGGACATCGAGCGAGCGATCATCGAAGGCGCCGGCCTCCGGCTGGTCGCCGCCGACTGCAAGACCGAGGACGACGTCATCGCGGCCGCCAGGGACGCCGACGCGGTCATCGCCCAGTACGCCACCGTCGGCGCCACGGCCATCCACGAGTTCACGCGGTGCAAGGTCATCGCGCGGTACGGCACCGGCGTCGACATCGTCGACGTGGACGCGGCTACCCGGCGCGGCATCCTGGTGACCAACGTCCCCAGCGACTGGTGCGAGAACGAGGTGGCCGACCACGCCATGGCCCTGCTCCTGGCCTGCGCCAGGAAGATCGGTGTCTACGATCGCGCGACCCGCGCGGGGACCTGGCGGTGGCAGGCCGGCCAACCGGTCCAGCGGCTGCAAGGACACACCCTGGGGCTGCTGGCGTTCGGCGCGATCGCGCAAGCGGTCGCGGCCAGGGCACACGCGTTCGGCATGCAGGTCGTCGCGCACGATCCGTACCTGGCTTCCGGGGACGTGGCGGCGCACGGCGCCCAGCCCGTCTCGTTCGACGAGCTGATCGACCGGACGGACTACCTGGTGGTCCAGGCCCCGCTCACCCCCGAGACACACCACCTCATCGGCGAGCCGGAGCTCCGCCGCATGAAGCCGACATCGATCCTCGTCAACACGGCCCGCGGGCCCATCGTCGACGACAAGGCCCTCTACGTGGCGCTGAAGGAGGGGTGGATCGCCGCCGCCGGTCTGGACGACATCGAGGAAGAACCCGCCAAGCAGCGGGACTGGGAACCGGTCAACCCGCTGTTCGGCCTGGACAACGTCATCATCACGCCGCACGCGGCCTACTACTCCGAGGAAGCGATCCGCACCGTCCGCGACTTCGCCGCCTGCGAGGTGACGCGAGTGCTGACGGGGCAGCCGCCACTCTCGCCGGTGAACGCGGCCGAACTCGCCGCTGCTCATCCGGGACGGTCACGATGAACGGCGGAGGTGGATCTTCGAGCACGGTGAGCCACCCGGGGAACCAGTGCCGCGGCGACGGTGCCGTCGACCAGTGGGAAGGACGGTGGCGGGCATGACCGCGCCGGCGCGCAGTGTGGTCGTCGGAACGGACGGGTCAGCAGGTGCCGGGGAAGCGGTGCGGTGGGCGGCGCGGATGGCGTCGCACCGCAACCTGGATCTCCTCATCGCACACGCCATGGAGGCGACCGCCCGGTTCTACGGTGCCGGTGTCGCCGTGATGGACGAGTTGTTCGACCTGGCCCAGAGCGCCGCGGAACGCATCGTCACCGACGCCCGCCGGGTGGCGCTCTCGGTCGACGGCACGCTCCCCGTGGCCACGGAGGCGGTGTCCGAATCAGCGGCGGCGCTCCTGGTCGACCTCTCGCGCACGGCGCGGATGGTCGTCCTGGGAAACAGCGGCCTGAGCGCTGCCGGCGGAATGCTCCTGGGATCGGCGGTGGCGACGGTGGTGAGCCAGGCGCACTGCCCCGTTGCGGTCGTCCGTGACCGGGACGGGACCGTACCGACCGGCGGGCCGGTGGTGGTGGGCGTCGACGGCAGTCCCACCAGTGAGCAGGCCGTTGGTGTCGCCTTCGAGGAGGCGTCCTACCGCGAGGTGCCGCTGGTCGCGGTGCACGCGTGGAGTGACATCACCAGCGGGGTGGACCGGTATCTCCGGTACTGGGAATTCATGGAACCGGATGCTCGGCGACTGCTGGCACAACGCCTGGCGGGCCGGCAGGAGGAACACCCGGACGTGGAGGTACACCGTCATCTGGTGCCCGCCGACCCCCGGACGGCGCTGCTGGCGGAATCCGGCGGAGCCCAGCTGGTGGTCGTCGGCAGCCGTGGCCGCGGCGGATTCAAGGGACTGCTGCTGGGCTCGACGAGCCAGGCACTGGTCCGGCGCGCGCGATGTCCGGTTCTGGTCGTCCGCCCCGAACCGCCGGCGTGATCGACCAACCGCGGGAATCGGCCGGGTAGTTCCGCGGAGCCTCCGCAGTCACTCGTCGCCGCTCGCCGTCCGGGGGAGCTCGGGAATGCGGTGCACCGACACGATCTGGAGACCGAAGTCCTCCAGCAGCAACAGCAGCCCGTGCAGGTGTGCCTGGTCGGAGACCGCGCCGTAGATGATGGTCTCCGGCGGAGCCGGGACGACGCTCACCTCACTGAACTCACCCACCGCCTGACGCAGGTGCGGCGAACACCGCCCGTGCACCCGGAACTCGTAGTTCATCTCCGGCACGACTCCGCCTCCTCGATCAGGTGCTGCCGGCGTCCCCACGTCCGGCCCGCAGTGCCACACTCCAGGCCCGGCGCGTCGCTTTCCTCGCCCGTGGTGGGTGAGATGTGGACTGCCGCTGGAAACTCACGCGCGGGGTGCCCACACTGGGTTACCGGCGAGAGGGAATGCGATGCGGGACCCGGGGAACGGGGAACGACGCAGGCGCGTGCCGCAGACGAAGATCGCGGTGCCCGACCTGCCGGTGCACTTCGTGTCGCGTCCGCGGCTGCTCGCCCTGCTCGACCGCGCCGCCACGTCGCCGGTGTCGATCGTGTGCGCTCCCGCGGGCGCGGGCAAGACCCTGCTGCTCGCCGAATGGGCACGCCGGGCCGCGCCCGTTCCGACGGCGATGGTGTCGCTCGACCCGGACGACCGCGACGACCGCTGGTTCTGGTCGGCGGTTCTGGACGCGCTCGCCGCTCAGGCCGACATCCCGCACAGCAGCCCGCTGCGCACCCTCGGCGTGCCCGGGCACCCGGGTTCCGCTCCCGGGTTCCTGGCCGACGTGGTCGACGCGCTGGACGCATTGCCGAGGACCGTCGCCCTGATCCTCGACGGCGTGGAGGTGCTCGGCGAGGCGGGTTCCCGGACGGCTCTGGAAGCCTTGGTCCGGCACCGGCCCGCCGGTCTCCGGTTGGTGCTGTCCGGACGATGCGCACCGCCGGTTCCGCTGGCCCGCCTGCGGCTGACGGATCGGCTCGCCGAGGTGGGTGCCGGCGACCTGCGGTTCACCCCGGCGGAGGCGCGCGCATTGTTCTCCATCACCGGCGCCCGCGTGCCGCCCGGGGCGCTCGACCGGCTGCTCGCCGAGACCGGAGGCTGGGCGGTGGCCCTGCGGCTGGCGGCCGCGTCGGCGGTGCGGGAGGGCGGCCTCGACGGCTTCCTCGCCGGACACGACCGGGCACTGGCGGAGTACCTGGATCAGGAGGTGCTCGCCGGGTTCGACGACGACGTGGGCGACTTCCTCCGCCTGGTGAGTGTGCGCGGGGACACCTCACCGGAGCCGGCGGCCGCGCTGACCGGACGGTCCGACGCCGCGGCGGTGCTGCACGATCTCGCGGCCACCGGCGGCGTCGTGCGGGAGTCCGACGGTACGGACAGCTACCGGATCCTCCCGTTGCTGCGCACCTACCTGCTCGCCGATCTCGGCAGGCGCGACCCGGGGCTGCTGGCCGCGCAGCACCGCCGGGTCGCGGCCTGGTTCGAGGGCCGCGGCGATGCCGGGCGGGCGCTGGAACACTCCGCCCGGGCAGCGGACACGGAACGCGTGGTGGCGCTCCTGCGCACCGACGCCGTGCGGCTCTTCCTGGCCGGCGAGCACGCGGCGCTGCGGCAGGCACTCGGCGTGCTCGACGACGGCCAGGTGGCGCGGAGCCCGCACCTGGCGTTGATCGCGGCGGCACTCAACCTGGAAACCGGCGGAACCGGGACCGCCGAGCTGCACCTGCGCCACGCCGAGGACGCGTGGCCGCCCGATCCGGCGCCGGAACTGGTGGTGCTCAGACAGCTGACCTTGTCCCGCCGGGCGCAGCTCGACGGTGACCACGCCGAGATGAGCCGCGCCGCCCGGGCGGTGGACCTCGAACTGGCCCGCGACACCGAGCTGGCGGCGCTGGCCGGGCTGGAACGCGCGACGGAGGCGCTGCTGAGCGGTCGTCGTGGCGGGACGCAGGACCAGGTGGACATCGCCGCGCGACGGGCGCACTCGGCCGGTCAGCGCCACGTCGAGGTCCGCGCGCTGACGATGCTCGGCCAGCTCGCCGTCCTGGACGGCGATTTTCGCGTGGTGGACCGGATCGGCGACCGGGTGGGCGAGGCCGGCACCAGTGCCGAGGGGTCGATCGACAACGCCATGATCGGGGTGGTTCGCGCCTACCGTGCTCTGCTGCGGGCACAGCCCGCGGAGTGCGTGCGGCTGGTGGAGCAGAGCAGCCGCGCGGCCGACGGCGCCACTGCGCGCATCGGGCTCAACCTGCTCACGACCGCGGAGATGCTGGGGGGAGCGGCGCAGTTCGACGCCGGCGACCCGCAGGGTGGCCTGCGGCGGATGCGCCGGGCGCGCCTCGGGCTCGCCGACCGGGCGCTGCAACCGGAGTACGCGGCGGTCTCGGGTGTGCTGGAGCACCGTGCGGCCTTGCTGGTCGGTGCGGCCGACCACGCCCGCGAAGTGGTGGACTGGTGCCGGAGCCGGATCGACGGCACCACCGAGCTGCACCTGGTGCAGTCGCGCGCGCAGATCGCGCTCGGCCGGTACGTTTCCGCGGCCAAGGCGCTGCAGCCGGCTGTCGATGGCGGCGCGCCGGCTGTGCTGCCGTGGTCCGGCATCGAGGTTCGCCTGCTGCGCGCGCGGATCGCGGTGCACGACGGCGAATCCGACCGCGCCCGCCGGCTCGTGACCGGCGCGCTGTCCGACGCCGAGCGCCTGGATGTGTGGTGGCCGTTCGTGTTCGCGACCGACGAGGTGATCACCGTGCTGACCGGCCTGCTCGGCCGGATCGGGGCAAGCGAAGGCTTCGCGGCGAAACTCCTGGCGCGCAGGAGGAACCTGCGGGTCAGCGCGATCCCCGATCCGCTGACCGATCGTGAACGCGCGGTGCTGCGGCTGCTGCCCACGCTGCGCTCGGTCGAGGAGATCGCCGAAGACCTCACGGTGTCACCCAACACCGTGAAAACCCACATCCGCGGCATCTACGCGAAGCTCGGTGTGAACCGGCGGCGGGACGCCGTCGGGATCGCCGTCGCGCAGGGACTTCTCGGTGTCAACGGCGCGGAATCGGCGGAACGGAGCGACGACCGCTGAGGGATGTCGGCCCTACCGGGCCCACGCGTCCCCCGGTACGTTCGGCCGTGATGCGGGAGAGGAGTGCGGACCGGACGGCGGCCGGGCGATGGACTGTGCCGCGTACGAAGGTTGTGCCGCCGCGGCTACCGGGAAACTTCGTGCCACGGCGTGGTCTGTGCGACCTGGTCGCGCGTGCCGTCGCGGCCAGCCCGGTCACCCTGGTGTGTGCGCCCGCGGGATGTGGCAAGACACTGCTGCTGGCCGAATGGATGTGCACGCGAACCCGGGATGTGGTGTGGGTTTCACTCGACCACGACGACGATACGGCCGAGCGGTTCCTGGCTTCCCTGCGGTTCGCCATCGGGGAATGCGGGCCCGGCCGGCGGGAACTCGTGCGGCCCGGCAGGTTCGCGCCGCCCGGCGACGTCGCGTCGACGGTCGCCGAGCTCGTCGAGACGATCGAGGCTCTGCCCGGCGAGCTGGTCGTGGTGCTGGACAACGTGCAGGAGCTGCCCGGCCAGGACGTCGTGCGCGTGCTGGCGTCGCTGATCCGCCACCAGCCCCGCAACCTCCGGCTGGTCCTGGCCGCCCGGTCGGATCCGCTGCTGCCGCTGGCCAGGCTGCGGGTCCAGGGCCGGTTGAGCGAACTGCGGGCGGACGCGCTGCGATTCGGCCCGGTCGAGGCCCGGGAGCTGCTCGAGCGTTCCGGGGTCGTGCTCACCGAGGATCAGCTGCGGCGGCTGGTGGCCCAGACGGACGGCTGGGCGGCCGGGTTGCGCCTGGCCGCGCGATCCCTGCGCGCCGCCGGGGACCCCGAACGTCTGCTGCCGCACTTCGCCGACGACGATCGTGCGACGGCCGACTTCCTCACCGGTGAGGTTCTGGCGCAGCTGCCCGGGGATTCCCGGGAAATCCTGGCGATGGTGAGCGTGAGCGACCAGGTGACACCCCGGCTGGCCGCCTCGCTGAGCGGCCGGGACGACGCCGGGGCCGTGCTCGCCGGACTGGAGCGGGAGGGCGTGCTGGTCACCGCGGTCGAGGGTGAGCAGCCGTGGTACCAGCTCCACCCCATGCTGCGGACGTACCTGCGGGCCGAGCTCACCCGCCGTCAGCCGGATCTGGTCACCGCGCTGCACCACCGGGCCGCGCGCTGGTTCGCCGGGCAGAACCGCCCGCGGGAAGCGTTGCAGCACGCCGAGCGGACCGGCGACGAGCGGGCCGCCGCGGACCTGTTGCACGACCGCGGACTGGACGTGCTGCTGGACGGCAGGCCCGGGCTGGTGCTGCGCGGGCTGACCGCGGCCGGGACCACGGTCGCGCGGGATCCCTGGCTGCTGCTCTTCTCCGCGCTCGCCCACCTCCAGCTCGGTGAGCTCAGCACGGCCGAGTCGGACATCGCGCGCAGCGCGCGGGTGTGGCCTGCGGGGCCGGACGAGCGGCTGGCGGCCTTCCGGCGCCTGGTGGTGTCCGCGCACGCGCTGGCCTGTGGCCGTGCGCCGGTGCCGGGGGCGGACGGGGCCTGCTCCTCGCCGGCGATGGAGGCGTGGGCACGCCTCGACCGTGGCGTCGCACTGCTCGTCGCGGGTGACCATCGCGACGCGGCGCACGAGCTGGCGGCCGCCGGCCGGCTCAGCGACGAACAGGACCTGCATTACCTGACGGTGCACACCACGACCGCGCACGCCCTGCTCGCGGCCGCCACCGGCGACCACCGCGCGGTGGCCGAGGCGAGCGAACTGGCGCTCACCCTCGCCGGCAGGGGCACGTGGGGACGGGCGCCCTGGCTGGCGGTGTGCCACGCGATGCTCGGCTTCGTCCGGCTGTTGCGGTGCGACCTGCGCGGCGCACTGGCCTGCGCCGCCGCCCTGGCGGGCGTCGAGCCACGAGCGCTGCGTTTCGCCGGCGCGGTGCTGGAGGGTGTGGCACGGTTCGACAGCGGCGACCGGGTGATCGGCCTGAGACTGCTGCAGGACAGCCGGGCCGCCCTGTCCGGCGCTCCGCTGCCACCTCCGCTCGCCGCGAGCGTGATGATGCTCGAACACCAGTGCGCGCTCGACCTGGCGCAGACCGCGCACGCCCGGGACGTCGCCGAGTGGGGCACCCGCCGTCTCGGCCGGGCCGCCGAAGCGCACGTCATCGTGGCACGCACCCAGCTCGCCCGGGGTGACCTCCAGGGGGCCGACCGTGCCGTGCGCGCGGCGCGCGAACCCGGGGGACCCGCGCTCGCCGCCGGCACCGACGTGGAACTGGACCTCCTCGACGCGGCCACCGCCCTGCGCCTCGGATGCCGCACCAGGGCCCGGGACCGGCTGGAGGAGGCGCTCGCCCGAGCCGTGCCGGTCGGGCTCATCCGCCCGTTCACGCACGCCGACCCGGAGGTGAAGAAGCTGCTGCTCGATCAGATGGGCGGGTTCGGCGACTCCGAGGCGCTCGCCACGCGGATCCGCGCCGCCGTGGCCGGCCCCGGCACGGCCACGGCGGTGACGCTCACCGGACGGGAACGCGCCGTGCTGACGCACCTGACCTCACCGCAGCGGCTCGACGAGGTGGCCTCGCAGCTGCGGGTGTCGGTGAACACCGTGAAGACCCACGTCCGCGCGATCTACGCCAAGCTCGGCGTGAACAACCGGCGGGCGGCCGTGGTCGCCGCCCGTGAGCTGGGCCTCGGCTGAGCGGTGGCTGAGCGGTGGCGGTGGCCCCAGGAGGCTCCCGCGTTCCCCGCGATCGCCAGGACGGCCCCGGACGAGTTCGCGCTCCGGGCGAGTGAGTGCACGGCTCGGGGCTGCGGGTTCGTGGGGTCCTGGCGCCTGCCCGGCGAGCTCGGTCCCGCACTCTCCCGGCAAACGGGCACGGGCAACTCACCCCATCGGGGTGAGGTCGCGGTGGTGGCCATCCGTGACGCTGGTGGCGTGACCACGCGCCCAATCCCCAGCAGGACGCCCCGCTGCCGTGGGGCATTCAGTGCGAGTGGTGCTGCCTGCGGACGCCGGGGTTGCGGTGGTTGCCCGATGGCGCCGCGCCGCCGCGCCGCGCCGGCCGAGTGTCGAGCAATGGAGGCGCCATGACACTGGCACAATCGAACTACCCGTTCCTGGACCTGATCTGGACCATGCTGGTGTTCTTCGGCTGGGTGACCTGGTTCTGGCTCCTGGTCGTCATTTTCGCGGACGTCTTCCGCCGGGCGGACATCACCGGCTGGGCCAAGGCCGGCTGGACGGTGGCCCTGCTGGTGTTGCCGTTCCTCGGCGTGCTGATCTACCTCATCGCCGAGGGCAAGCACATGGGTGAGCGGCGGCGGGCCGAGGCCACCGCGGCGCAGACCCAGTTCAACGACTACGTCCGCTCGGTCGCCCACAACGGCGGCGGGACCGGTGCGACGAGCCAGATCGCGGAGGCGAAGCGGCTTCTGGACAACGGTGCCATCAGCGACCAGGAGTTCCAGGATCTCAAGGCGAAGGCACTGGCCCGGTGAGGCCGGCGGGCGTGCCCGGTTGACCGGGAGCGACCGGGATGACGCTGGGCGAGGGACGGGCGCGGGCGCACCGGGGACGGCTGCTGGTCCTCGGCGCGCTCCGCCCGTCGTTCACCGTCGCCGCGTACTACCTGCTGCCTCTCGGGGACCGGGTCCGCGGCAGGGGCGCGCTGTTCCTCGTCGCCGGGCTGGTCGTGGTCGCGTTGGTGGTCGTCTGGGAGGTCCGCGCGATCGGCCGCTCGCCGTACCCGCTGCTACAGGGCGTGCAGGCGCTGGCGCTGTCGGTCCCGTTGTTCCTGCTGCTGTTCGCCGAGGCCTACCACGTCATGGAGCTGGTTCAGCCGGGCAGTTTCACCGTCGCGCTGAGCAAGACCGACGCCCTCTACTTCGTGGTGACGGTGTTCGCCACCGTGGGGTTCGGCGACATCACACCGGTCGCGTCGACCGCGCGGATCCTGGTCACCGTTCAGATGCTCGGGGACCTGCTCCTGCTGGGCCTGGGATTGCGGGTGATCCTCACCGCCGTCCAGCGCGGACGGGACCGGACGGACCGGACAGGAGGACACGGCGACCGAGACCGTGATCTCCGGACACGGGATGACCGGTGATCTGCACCCGGCGCTCTGCTGACGACCCGCGGTCGACCGGTCGGTCTACCGGTACGATCCGGCGGCCGCGCCGGACGATGCGCGAAGCTCCCGCAGTTCGGTGTCGATCGCGGCGAGCAGTTCCCGGTCGTCGCCCAGCGCGGGGTCGATCTTGGTGAGGACGCGTTGCGCGGGGTTCGCGGTGGCCGCCAGGGGGACCAGCTCGGCGGCGCGGGTGTCCCGCACGTCGCTCCCGCGGAGGTAGGCCAGCCAGGCGGCCAGGCCGGTGACCGCGCTGTGCGGCAGCCGGCCCCGGGCCCGCTCGCGGTGCAGCACGGGGAGGATCCGGGCGGGGATCTTGTGCGAGCCGTCCGCGGCGATCTGGCTCAGCAGGTGCCGGATGCCGGGTGCGGCGAACCGGTCCCGCAGTCGCCGCCGGTAGTCGCTGATCTCGGCGGGGGAGACGGGCAGGTACGCCGCCGCGGTGTCCCACCAGGACTCGGTCAGCTCGCCGAGCACCGGATCGCCGGCGGCCCCGGCGACGGTGGTGTGCCCGCGGGCGAGTCCGGTGTAGGCGAGCAGTGAGTGGGCGGCGTTGAGGATCCACAGTTTGCGTCGCTGGTAGGTGCCGAGGTCGTCGACGATCTGCGCCCCCGCCCGCTCCCACGCCGGTCGGCCGCGGGGGAAGGTGCCGGCGATCTGCCACTCGGTGAACGGTTCGGTGACCACCGTCGCCTGGTCCCGCAGCCCGGTGAGCTCCTGAACGGTCCGCACGTCGCGTTCGGTGGTGGCCGGCGTGATCCGGTCGACCACGGTGCCGGCGATCGCGACCTCGTGTTCCACCCACTCGGCGAACGCGGGTTGCCGGCACACCTTGCGCAGGACCGAGCGCAGGACCTCCCCGTTGTCGGGGAGGTTGTCACACGGCACGAGCGTGATCGGGGCCGCGTTGGCGTGGAAGCGTCCGAGCAACCCGGCCACCAGCCGGGACACGGCCGAGTCGGCGCCCGGCTCGGGGACGGTGTAGGCGGCCTCGGTGACCGTGAGGGTGATCAGCGCGACCTCGGGCGAGGCCACGTCCGCCAGCCACTGCCGGGTGTCCGCGCCGGGGTGCGCACGCGCGATCGAGCCGACCGTGTCCACCCGGTCGCCCGTTTCGTCGCGGACGAGCAGGGAGAACAGCCCACCTTGCCGGGTGAGCAGCCGTGGCAGTTCGGTGTTGCGGAAGGTGTAGGCGGCGATGCCCCAGGCGGGGTCGGCCGCGGTGTACCAGGCCTGGTGGGCACGGTGGAACGCGCCGAGTCCCAAGTGGACAGCGCGAACGGGCGGCGGTGCGGCGGTGCGGGTGAGTCGCGGCGTCACAGCCGGAACGCCTTCCGCGGCTGGCGGTCGTTGAGGTCGTGCAGCACTTCCTGGGCGTCGTCCTCGCTGAGGACGTGCTCGGCGACCAGGCTCGCGAGGTGCGCGGCGTCGACCCTGCGGGCGGTGTCGTGGCGCGCCGGGATCGAGCAGAAGCTGCGGGTGTCGTCGATGAAGCCGGCGGTGCGGTGGAAACCGGCCGTTTCGGTGACGGCGTCCCGGAAGCGGCGCATGGCCCGGGGGGCGTCCAGGAACCACCACGGGGCGCCGAGGTAGACGGTGGGGTAGAAGCCGGCGAGCGGCGCGAGCTCGCGGGAGAACACCGTCTCGTCGAGGGTGAACAGCACGGTCTGGAACACCGGATGGGTCCCGAACCGTCGCAGCATGGGCTTGAGCGCCTGCGTGAACTCGGCGTGCAACGGGATGTCGTGGCCGGTGTCGGCCCCGTACCGCGCGAAGGTCGGTTCGTGGTGGTTGCGGTCGACACCGGTGTGCAGGGTGAGCACCATGCCGTCCTCACTGGACATCCGGGCCATTTCGCCGAGCAGGTGCCGGGACAGGAGCCGCGCGTCCCCGGGTCCGGCGTTGCCGGCGCGGACCGCGTCGAACAACCGCGCCGCCTGCGCCTCCGGCAGGAACTCCATTCGGGCGTCCGGGGCACTGTGGTCGGTGGTGGTGGCGCCGTGCCGGCGGAAGAACTCCCGGCGCTGTTCCAGCGCGGCGATCGTGCCGCGGTAGCTGCCGGTGTCGATGCCGCTCGCCTCGGCGAGGCGGTCCAGCGCGGCGGGCCAGCCCGGGTGCGTGGCGTCGAGGTAGCGGTCAGGACGGAAGGTCGGCACCACCCGGCCCGCCCAGGACGGATCGTCCGCCAGCGCCCGATGGTGCCGCAGGTCGTCGGCGGGGTCGTCGGTCGTGGCGAGCACGGCGATGTTGAACGACTCGTACAGCTCGCGGGGCCGGAAACCGGGTTTGGCGAGCCGCTCGGTGATCTCGTCGAACAACGTGTCGGCGGTCGCCGCGGAGGGGTGGACCGTCACGCCGAGGACGTCGTGCAGTTCGGCCTCCAGCCACTGGCGCGACGCGGTGCCCAGGAAGAACCGCCAATGCGAGCAGAAGGCGCGCCACACCTCCCGGGGCGCAGCGGTGTGCCCGTCCTCGTCGCGCAGGCCCAGGTCGCGCAGCGGGACGCCGTGGGCGTGCAGCAGCCTGGTCACGTAGTGGTCGGGCGTGACCAGGAGTTCGGCGGGGTTGCCGAACGGCGTGTCCCGGGCCAGCAGTGCCGGGTCGACGTGCCCGTGCGGGCTGACCAACGGCAGGTCGCGCACGCTGTCGTACAACCGGCGCGCGATCGACCGCTCGGTGGGGTCGCTGGGTAGGAGCCGGTCCGGATGGGGTTCGAGGGCGATCCCTGTCGAGCCACGGTGCATTCCCGCAGGCTCCCGCCGCGACCGGCGTCGTGGCAACTAGTTGCCACCAGTTGCCGCGGGCGCGGGACCGGTCGAGCCGCGGACGATGAGGTGGGCGTCGAAGCTCTGCGCCGCCTGCTGCCCGCCGCGCCCGGAGAGCTCCGCGCACAACGCGTCCACCGCGCATCTGCCCAGCTTGGCGGTCGGGCCCGCGATCGTGGTCAGCGCCGGCACCGTCAGGTCCGCTCCGAAGATGTCGTCGCAGCCGATCAGGCTGATGTCGTCCGGCAGCCGGACCCCGGCCACGTGCAGGCGGTGGAGCGTGCCGAGCGCGATCAGGTCGTTGTAGGCGATCGCGGCGGTCGCGCCGTCGAGGATCAGGGCGTCGGCCGCCTCGTGGCCACCCTGCTGGTTGGGCGCGAACGGTCCGAGGAAGCCGGCCCGGATGCCGAGCGCGCCCGCTTCCTCCTGGGCGGCGCGCCAGCGTTGACCGTTGACCCAGGAGCTGCGCGGCCCGGACAGGTAGGCGATGCGGCGGTGACCGAGTGCGGCGAGGTGGCGCACCGCCTTGCGCATGCCGGCGGCGGTGTCCACGAACAGGCTCGGCAGGCCGCCGATGTCCCGGTTGACCATGACCAGCGCCCGGTGCTGGGCGAGCTGGCGCACCACGTCGTCGGACAGCCGCGAGGTCGCCAGGATGCCGCCGCTGGTCGCGGCGAGCAACTGCCGCAGGTTCCGCGCCTCGACCTCGGGTGATTCGTCGCTGTCGGTCAGCGCCAGGGTGAAGTTCCGTTCGATGGCCCGTGCCTGGGCCGCCTTGATCAGCGGCGCGTAGTAGGGGTTGGCGATGTCGGTGACCACCAGCATCAGCGTGCGGCTGCGGCCGGGCGAGTCGACCCTGGCCAGCGGCCTCGGCTCGTAACCGACCTCGCGGGCGGCGGCCCGCACCCGCTCGCGGGTGGCCGCGTTGACCCGCGCCGGGTCGCTGAAGGTCCGCGAGACCGTGGACGCGGCCACCCCGCAGTGCCGCGCCACGTCGTAGATGGTGACCCGTCCCTGGCCCACGCCCCGCCCTCCGGTCCTCGTGGCAACAGCTGGCAACAGATTGTCATGCTACTGGCGGCCTCATACTTTCGGGCGGTACCTCTTGTTGCCCAGAAGGGAAGCAACGATGCTTCGACCGATCCTCAACACCTGGCGAGATCGCCGCACCCTCAACGGGCTCTGGCGCTTCGCCACCGATCCCGGCGGAGCGGGCCGGGACCAGAAGTGGTGGCAGGCGCCGCTTCCCGGCCGCGTCGAGATGCCGGTGCCGGCCAGCTTCAACGACGTCATCCCGGACCCCGCGATCCGCGAGCACGTGGGCGACGTCTGGTACCAGACCGACGTGGTGGTGCCCGCGAGCTGGGCGGGGGAGCGCGTTGTCCTGCGGTTCGACGCCGCGACCCATCGCGCGGTCGTGTGGGTGGACGACGAACAGGTCGCCGTGCACGAAGGCGGGTACACGCCGTTCGAGGCCGACGTGACCGCTGTCGTGCGGCCGGGGCGGACCAGCCGGGTCACGGTGGTCGTCGACAACCGCCTCAGCTGGGACTCGATCCCGCCCGGACACGTCGAACAGACCCCGGAGGGGCCGCGGCAGCGGTACCACCACGACTTCTTCAACTACGCCGGCCTGCACCGGCCGGTGTGGCTGTACACGACACCGGCCACGCACGTCAGCGACGTCACCGTCCGGACCGGGCTGGCCGGCACGACGGGCACGGTGGACTACGACGTGGTGATCACCGGCAGTGACGACGTGGAGACGCGCGTCGTCCTGCGCGACGCGTCGGGCACCGAGGTCGCGCGCGCCGCCGGCGCGTCCGGCACGCTCACCGTCGGGGACGCGCACCCCTGGCGTCCCGGTGAGGGCTATCTGTACACACTGGACGTCGAGCTGTGGGACGGCGGATCACCCGCCGACCGGTACTCGCTGAACGTCGGCATCCGGACGGTCGCCGTCGACGGCACCCGGTTCCTGATCAACGGGGAACCGTTCTATTTCACCGGTTTCGGCATGCACGAGGACCACGCCGTTCGCGGCAAGGGCCATGACGACGTGTCGATGGTCCACGATTTCGCGCTGCTGGAGTGGATCGGCGCCAACTCGTTCCGCACCTCGCACTACCCGTACGCGGAGGAGATCCTCGACTACGCCGACCGCAAGGGCATCGTCGTCATCGACGAGACCGCGGCGGTGGGGCTCAACCTCGGGCTCGGCGGCGGCATCCTGCACGGCGCGAAGCAGCCGACCTTCTCCGCCGAGACGGTCTCCGACGCCACCCAGCGCACCCATCTGCAGGCGATCCGGGAGCTGGTCGCCCGGGACAAGAACCATCCCAGTGTCGTGCTGTGGAGCATCGCCAACGAACCCGAGTCGCACACCGAGGAGTCCAAGAAGTACTTCGAACCGCTGTTCACCGAGACGCGGCAGCTCGATCCCACCCGCCCGGTCGGCTTCGTGAACGTCATGCTGTCGCCGTCCGACAAGTGCCTGGTGAGCGACCTGGCCGACGTCGTGATGATCAACCGGTATTTCGGCTGGTACACCCAGACCGGCGACCTGACCGCGGCCGAGCGCGAACTGGAAGCCGATCTGACGGCGTGGGCGCACCGGCACAGCAAACCGATCATCGTCACCGAGTACGGCGCCGACACCATGGCGGGCCTGCATTCGGTCGTTCCGCAGCCGTGGACGGAGGAGTACCAGGCCGAGTTCCTGGAGATGTACCACCGGGTCTTCGACCGCGTCGACGCCGTGGTGGGCGAACACGTGTGGAACTTCGCCGACTTCGCCACCTCGGCCGGTGTCTTCCGGGTGGAGGGCAACAAGAAGGGTGTGTTCACCCGCGACCGCAAACCCAAGGCGGGTGCGTTCACCCTGCGTCGTCGCTGGAGCCGGCCGTGAAACTGCGCATGAGACAGCTCTTCGGCTACGCGGCCGGGGATGCGGCCAACAACCTGGCCTTCGCGATGTCGTCGATGTTCCTGCTGGTGTACTACACCGATGTGGCCGGAATCCCGGCCGCCGCGGCCGGCACGATCTTCCTCGTCGTGCGGATCTGGGACGGCTTCGCCGATCTGGCCGCCGGCCGGCTCGTGGACAAGACCAGCTCGCGGTTCGGGAAGTTCCGCCCCTGGTTGCTGTACGCCGCCATCCCACTGCTGCTGCTGAGCGTGGCCGCCTTCGCCGTGCCGGACTGGCCGATGCCGGCCAAGATCGCCTACGCCTACCTGACCTACGCGGCGATGGGCACGGCCTACAGTCTGGTCAACATCCCCTACGGTTCGCTCGCCGCGGCGATGACGCAGGATCCCGTCGAGCGCACCAAGCTGGCCGGCGCCCGCTCGATGGGGGCGTCGGCGACGATGCTGATGCTGATCTTCGTGGTGTCCCCGCAGATCAAGAACTCCGACAACCTGCAGCGGTCCCTGCTGCTCACCACACTGGCCTTCGTGGTCGTGGGTGCCGGCCTGTACCTGTTCACGTTCGTCACGGCCAGGGAGACCGTGCCGCGGGCCGTGGCGAAGGTCAGCTTCAAGGACAGCCTGCGGACGCTGCGGCAGAACAAACCACTGGTGATGCTGTCCGTCAGCTCCCTGTTCTTCCTGACCGCGATGGCCTCGATCCAGACGGTCGGCGTGTACTACGCCCGGAACGTGCTCGGCGACCCGAGTTTCTACATCGCGATCTCCGCGCCGCAGCTGGTCCTGATGTTCGTGCTCGCGCCGCTCGTGCCGAAGCTCGCCCGCCGGTTCGGCAAGGTCACCAGTTACGTCGCCGGTGGGGTGGTGATGGTGGTCGGCGGGATCGGGGTGCTGCTCGCACCGGCCACGGTCCCGTTCGTGTCGCTCGGGTTCTTCCTGCTGATCGGCATCGGTCTCGGGATCGTCAACACCCTCATGTGGTCGCTGGAGGCCGACACCGTGGACTACGGCGAGTGGAAGACCGGCGCCCGCACCGAGGGCACGACCTACGCGGTGTTCTCGTTCGTCCGCAAGATCGGTCAGGCGCTCGGCGGCGCCGCGGCCGCGTACACCATCGCCCTCGCCGGATACGTCGGCGGCGCCAAGGTGCAAAGCGACGGGGCGTTGTGGGGCATCCGCGCCGCCGCCGGGGTGGTGCCCGCCGTCTGCACGGTGATCGCGATCGCCATCATGATCAGGTACCCGTTGACGGAGAAGCGTCTCCGCGAGATCACCGCCGAGGCCGCGCGCCACCGGAACCAGTTGGTCGAATCATGAACGGAGTACCAGTGCGGATCGATCGTGCCGACGTCATCGTCACCAGCCCGGGGCGGAACTTCGTCACACTCAAGATCACGACCGGGGACGGCGTCGTCGGCTACGGCGACGCCACCCTCAACGGGCGGGAACTCTCGGTCGCCAGCTACCTGCGTGACCACGTCGCCCCGCTCTTGATCGGGCGGGACGCGCACCGCATCGAGGACACCTGGCAGTACCTCTACCGGGGCGGTTACTGGCGGCGGGGCCCGGTCACGATGGCCGCGATCGCCGCCGTCGACACGGCGCTGTGGGACATCAAGGCCAAGGTCGCGGGGCTGCCCCTGTACCAGCTCCTCGGTGGCGCGAGCCGCGACCGCTGCCTGGTCTACGGACACGCCAGCGGGCGCGGGATCCCCGAACTGTCCGACTCGATCCGCGAGCACCTCGACCTCGGGTTCCGCGCGATCCGCGTCCAGACCGGCGTGCCCGGGCTCGACTCGGTGTACGGCGTGGCCACCAGCTCGGCCGCCTCGGTCGGCGGATCAGGCCGGTACGACTACGAACCGGCCCGGCGCGCCGCCCTGCCCGCCGAGGAGACCTGGGACACGCGCGCGTACCTGCGTCACGTGCCGTCGGTGTTCGAAGCCGTCCGGCACGAATTCGGCCCCGAGCTGATCCTGCTGCACGACGCGCACCACCGCCTCACGCCCATCCAGGCGGCCAGGCTCGGCAAGTCGCTGGAACCCTACGACCTGTTCTGGCTGGAGGACGTGACCCCGGCCGAGAACCCGGAAAGCCTGCGCCTGGTCCGCCAGCACACCACGACACCGTTGGCGATCGGTGAGGTGTTCAACACGGTCTGGGACTACCAGACCCTGATCCGGGAGCAGCTCATCGACTACGTCCGTTCCCCGGTCACCCACGCGGGCGGCATCACCGGCGTGCGCCGCATCCTCGACTACGCCGCGATGTACCAGGTGAAGTCCGGCATGCACGGCCCGACGGACGTGTCACCGGTCGGACTCGCCGCCGCTGTCCACATCGGACTCGCGGTGCACAACTTCGGCATCCAGGAGTACATGGTGCACAGCGCGGAGACGACGGCGGTCTTCGGGCCGACTTTCACCTTCGCCGACGGCGGGCTGCGGCCCGGTGAGGAACCCGGGCTGGGCATCCACTTCGACGAGGAACTGGCGGCGAAGTACCCCTACGAGCCGGCGTACCTGCCCACGAACCGGCTGCGCGACGGGACCGTGCACGACTGGTGAACGACCTGCGCGGGCCGGGACGGATCCTGGCCCGCGATCGTCGCTCAACGTGCGGCAGTCCCGGGAACCGTTGTCGCGTCGCCGGTTTGCTGAAGACGGCGATCGATCAAGGGCGCGCGGACCTGTACGTACGGTGGACTTCGGATGATACTGGAGGTGGTAACACAGGAAGTCCTCGGAACCAGCTGATGACGGCGGTGGTGGCATGTTTGGCGGGGAGAGATGTGAGCGATGACATGTCGCTGATTGTCTTCCGGGACGATCATGGCGACTTCGCTGAGCTGGTGCCACCTTTTGCCGCGGAAGCTCTTCGGGCAACCGTGTTCGATTCGATTACCTTGCAGTGGCCGAAGTCGGCGAATCCCGACGAGAAGCGGCGGGTGATGCAGTTCGTCATGACGGCAGCAGCGCGAGATTGCCGCGGGCGAACACTGACGGCGGGGAAGCGCGGAAGAAGTCTGGTCAGGGAAGGCTCGGCTGCTTTCCTCGAAGCGGTTGATGGTCTTGAGTGGTGGCTGGGGGAAATCGTCTTGCTGTTTTCCTCGGCAGAGCGGTTGACGATGGCCTGGATGCCCGGGAGCGATGGCTCGTTCTTGCACATCGCTGCTTCGCCGGACGTGCTTGCCTGCCACGTTCAGCCCGCGATTCAGGAAATCGGATTCGCGCTCGGTTGGTCCGTCGAATCGCAGTAGGTGCGTTCGCCGGACTGTAGGAGGACTATCCGCGCGATTGCTCTGCTACGGTGTTCAGGCGATGTCGCGGGCCGTGGGGCGTGCGGCATCGGCAGTTGGCGGGCCGATGATGACCCGCGTGTCCAGTACGTTGGTGCAGACGTTGCGGTTCAGGCGTCCGGGGGTCTTCCGCATCGAGCCGTTCCGGGCTCCCGGGACGGACCGGCAGAAAGGTTGGCGCGTCATGCGGAAGCTGGTCTACGGCATGAACGTGTCCCTGGACGGCTACATCGCCGCGCCGGGCGACGACCTCGGCTGGAGCGGGCCGAGCGACGAGCTGTTTCAGTGGTGGCTCGACCAGGAGCGGGCGATCGGTCTGTTGCTGTACGGGCGCAAGCTGTGGGAAAGCATGAGTTCCTACTGGCCGACGGGCGATCAGCAGCCGGGCGCCACTCCGGCACAGGTCGAGTTCGCGCGGAACTGGCGGGATACCCTGAAGGTGGTGTTCTCCTCGACGGTTGACAAGGTCGACTGGAACACCCGTGTGGTCACCGGTGACGCGGTCGAGGAGATCACCCGGCTCAAGGCCGGGAACGGCGAGCCGATGAGGGTGGGTGGCGCAGCGCTCGCAGGCGCGGCCATGCGGGCCGGGCTGGTGGACGAGTACGAGATCGTGACCCATCCGGTGCTGGTGGGCGGCGGCACACCGTTCTTCGCCGCGGTGGACAGCTGGGTGAACTTGAACCTGGTGGAGACGCGGACGTTTCCCGGCGGCGTGGTGCTGACCAGGTACGAGTCGAAGTGGTGAGCGCGATGCTCCGCGGTGGCATCCTTCTTGAGGGTACTGCTACCTGGTGGTCCACCCCCGAGCATGAAAAATTGCATCGGTTCACCTGCCAGAGCAAGAAAAGATGAACGAGAAGCGCTTCTCACCTTTTCCACTCGCTGTTGCGGGTGCTCCAGGGCGAATAGAGTCCAGGGTTCTGGCGAGGCAGGCGGAATGGCAGAACGATTGGTTCGAAGTCTATCTTGATGCGAACTTCCGCTCGCTCCCGGCGAGGGCCAACGCGACCGTCATGCTCGACGAGTTCGAAGTGGATTTCGTGCTGGCGGGAAACAAGATCATCGGGCTGTCCGCGAGGCTGGATGCCTGCGATTTCACCCGAACCACCGCCTCGTTCTTGCTTCCCCCGGGCGAACCGGCCTCGGTGCATCTCGGGTTGGACTTCGATCCCGAGGACAGTGATACGTATGAATATTCGGACTATTTTGCATTCCGGCTTATCTCCGAAGAAGGCCTTTATGCCGGCAAGGTCTCGCCGGCGGATATGCCGCAATGGACGTTTTCCTCTGCCGGGTACTGGGTGGGCGTCAATCAGGAGAGCTCCCTCTGCGCCATCCTGATTCCATTTGATTCAGTAGGTCGCCGGGATTACCGGAAAGTCATGAGGTCCAATTCTTACCGGCTACGCAAGATCGTGCGGGATATCTTCGGAAGGCGCTGATCCCGCTCCTCGAGCTGGCCGCGCGGTTGTGGACGCGATCGCGGGCAGGGACTTCACCTGGTTCCGCGGGGGCTATTACGAGAAGTGGTGGGTACGTGACATCCGGAGTGGGCGGTCGGCTCGTTGATTTCCTCCGCGAGCTCCAGGTGAGCACCACGTGGACGGTGGTGGTCACCGACGAGGGCGACGGCTGGTCGAAGTGGCGGCTCGGGGGACCGACATGGCAGGCCGACGTGATCGTCGAACCGCGCAGCTGGCTCGGGCTGGCGTTCGAGGCGCGGGATCCGGTGACCGGCAGGCGCGCCACCTACGACATCGACACCGACCTGTACGACATCTCGCAGGACAATCAACGTGAATTCGCGGATGAGATAGAACGGGATATCATCGAGTTCCTCGGCAACCTGCGAACGGGAGCCGTTCTGCGCGGGAATGACGGGTCGAAGTTCGTGCTCGTCTTTCCTCTGAACGGCTCCTATGTCCGCGTCGTCCAGGGTCGCTTCCTGGCCGGCGTGTCCACGTGCGCCGATCTTGCCGCCGCCCGGACCGGCGGCGACTACGTCGTGGTGGAATAGGCCTGGCGCCGTTCGCCGACGACAAGCCGGTCGATGACGTCCACTACGCCCGGACCCAGCGGCGGGTGCACGTGCTCAACGCACCGTCACCCGCCGCGGGCCGCCGCCCGGGGGATCGCCGTGCGGTCCGGTCCCGTCACGCGAGGGTGGCGAGGACTTCGTTGAACGCTTCGGTCGAGGACGGGTGGGTGTAGATGGCGTCCCGCAGTTCGGTCGCGGTGACGCCGTGCCGCATGGCCAGGGCTACGGTGTTGACCAGCTCCTGGGCGTCGATGCACAGCAGTGCCGCGCCGAGGATGTGGTCGGTCGTGGCGTCCACGACGAACTTGATCAGGCCCCTGGTGTCGCTCATGATCCGCGCGCGGGGCATCGCCGCGATCTGCGCGACCAGCTTGCTGGCGATGCGGACGGAGTGCCCGTTCGCGCGGGCCTCGGTCTCGGTGAGCCCGACCCTGGCCAGCGGCGGGGTCATGAACACGGTGCTGGGCACGGCGACGCGGTCCGCGGTCGACCGCGTTCCGTCGCCGGTGAGCTGGTCGAGCACGATGCGGTGGTCGTCGAGCGAGACGTAGGTGAACTGGGGCCCGCCGTTGACGTCTCCGATGGCGTAGATGTGCGGCTGCGAGGTCCGCAGGTGGTCGTCGACCGCGATGGCGCCGCCCGCCGTGGTGTGCACCCCCGCCGCCGACAGGCCGAGGTCGCGGGTGGCCGGGGCGCGCCCCAGCGCGACGAGCACCGCCTCGGCCTCCACAGTGGATGTCGTGTCGCCCGAGGTGTAGGTGACCACCGCGGAGTTGGTGCCGTCCCTCGCGTCGGTCACGCGCGCACCGTTGACGAAGGTGATTCCCGCTCCGCGCAGGATCTCCTCGGCGGCCGCGGCGACGTCCGGGTCCTCCCGCGCCAGGACGCGCGGGGCGTGGTCGATCACCGTGACCTCCGACCCGAACTGCGCGTACATGCTGGCGAACTCGGTCCCGACGTAACCGCCGCCGACGATGACGAGCCGGCTGGGGAGCGTCTCCAGCGCGAGCAGCCCGGTACTGGTCATGATCCGGCCGCCCAGCGGCAGGCCGCCGGTGACGGGATGGGCGCCGGTGTTGATCACGATGGTGTCGGCGCTGACGCGGAGTTCGTCGTCACCGGCTCGCACGGACACGGTCTTGGGGTCGGCGAACCGGGCGCGGCCGGTGATGACGGTGACGGTGTCGAGGGTGTCGAGCATGCGCAGGTTGTTGCCACGCAACAGGGTGGTGAGCGAGTCGGCGCCGCGGATGGCCTGTTCGTACCAGCCGCCGGGATCGTCACCCGCCCGTCGCTGCTCGGCCTGGTGCACGAGCGCCTTGGTGGGGACGCAACCGATGTTGATGCAGGTACCGCCGTACATCCGGTCGGACTGTTCGACCATGGCGACCCGGCGTCCGCGGCGGCCGAGGGTGGCGGCGAGGGTCTTGCCGCCCTTGCCGAAGCCGATCACGAGGACGTCGAAGGTCAGGGCCGGTGCTGTCATTGGTGTGGTCCTTTCGATGAACCGGGGAGACTCCCGGCCGGCCCGTGACCGAGCCGGTGCGGGTGCCCGGGGATCGGCGTGAGCTCGCGCATCACGGTGGGTGCGCCGATCCCGTGCGTGTGCTCAGGACAGGAACGTGTTCACCTCGCCGGCGAAGTCCTCATGGAACTGGAAGAGGAATCCGTGCCCGCCGTTGGCGTAGAGCACGACCTTGCCGTCGGGCAACCGCTGCGACATCGCATAGGAGTGGTAGGCGTGGGTCATCACGTCGTGCGCTCCGTTGGCGACCAGCACCGGCATGGTCAGCTCATGAAGCCTGTCCCACGCGGCGTTCTTGCCCGCCGACCAGTCCAGGAGCGCGCCCAGCTGCGCTGCGCCACCTCCCGGGGAGACGGAGATCCCGGACGACGCCAGTCGCGGTTCCAGCCGGCGCAGCGACGCGCGCCCCGCTTCCTGGGCCGAGGGAGTTTCGGGGAAGAAGAGGTACAGGAAGTCGTCGTCGTCATTGACCGGCTTGGGCAAGATTTCCAACGTCTTCTGCGGCGCTCGGGGCGCGCCATCCACCTTGCCGGGGTTGCTGCCCGCGACGATCAGCCGCCGCACGAGCCCGGGCCGGGTCAGCGCGACCGACTGCGCCACGAAACCACCCATGGACCAGCCCATCAGATCGATGGTGGTCAATCCCAGCGCGTCGATGAAGTCGAGCGCTCCGAGCGCCATCTCGCCGATACTCGCGGGCACGGTCCCCGACGAGAAGCCGACACCGGCGTTGTCGAAGATGATCACCTCCCGGTCCGCGCAGATCTCGTCGAGGAACGCCGGGTCCCAGTGGTCGATGGTGCCGCGGAAACGCATGCACAGAACCAGAGGTACGCCGCCGGAAGGTCCCAGCCTGCGATAGGCGAACGTCACCGGACCGGATTCTACGTATTCGGTCTTGGCGACGTCGGCACGGTAGTCAGGCATTGCTGTCCTCCCGCAGGGCGGTGTTGTTCGCGCTGAGTGCGCGGAACAGGCTCTTCTCGAGTTGCTGAGCGTCGGCGAACGGCATCCGGGATCCGGCGACGATGGAGCGTTTGGCCGAGCTCAACGCCGCGGCGGGCGCGGCGGCGACCCGCCCGGTCCAGCGCAGCACCTCGCCGAAGAAGTCGTCCCCGGGCAGGAGGAGCGTCAGCCAGCCGACGCGGACGGCCTCGTCGGCGTCGAAGGTCCGGCCCGTCAGGACGGCGTCCGCGGTGACGCCGGGGCCGACGAGCCGGGACAGCCGGACGGTGCCGCCGCCACCGGGGATGATCCCGACGCTCACCTCGGGTTGCTCGAGCCGGGCGCCGACCGAACCGATCCGGACGGTGCAGGCCAGTGCCAGCTCGTTCCCGCCGCCGGAGGCCAGGCCGTCGATCGCCGCGACGGTGGGCTGCGGGATCTCTTCCAGCAGGCGCAGCGCCCTGTCCCAGCTGCCCAGCTCTTCCGGCGGTACCAGTCCCTTGCCCGCCCGCTCCAGGTCCGCCAGATCCGCGTGGTTGACGAAGTAGCCCGGTGTCCCGCCGGCGAGGACGACCACCTTGATGCCTTCCGGTTCGGCCGCGCAGCGTTCCAGCAGATCTCCCAGCTCGAGCAGCGCGGCGAAATCGATCAGGTTCACCGGCGGGCGCCGGAAGGTGAGCACGGCCACCGCGCCGTGCCGGTCGAAGCTCCACCCGTTCACCGGTCGGTCCCTCGCGGCCCGGTCGTCAGCACCACTTTGCCGCCGGCACGGCCGGATTCGATCAGTTCGTGCGCCTGGACGACATCGTCGAGCGGGAAGGCCCGCGCGACACGCACCGTCAGCCGGCCGGCCTCGACCAGCCCGGTGAGGGCGGTCAGCCCGCCACGGTCCGGCTCGACGAGGATCTGCGACGTCCGCACACCGCGCCCGGCCGCAGCGTCCCGGACGCGGCCGGAGACACCGGAGGGCACACCGATCAGCCACCCACCGCGCTTGATGGCGGGCAGCCACCGCAGGTCGCTGTCCTCGCCGACGAGTCCCAGGTGGATGTCCACACCGGACACGGTTGCGTCCTCGTCGTGGTAGTCGATCACCTCGTCGGCACCGAGATCCCGCAGCAGGTCGTGCTTGCCCGCCGCCGCGGCGCCGATCACGTGCGCGCCGCGTGCCTTCGCGATCTGCACCGCCAAGTGCCCGACGCCGCCCGCCGCGGCGTCGATGAAGACCCGCTGTCCCGGCTGGACGTCCGCGATGTCGACCAGGCTCTGCCACGCCGTGAGCCCGGCAAGCGGCAACGCGGCGGCTTCGGTGAACGACAGCCCCGCGGGCTTGCGCACGAAGTGCCGCGACGGTGCGGTGACGTACTCCGCGTAGGCATTGGCCGGTCGCGGGAACCACGGCATCCCGAGGACTTCGTCACCCTCCCGCACGCCGGTGGCGCCGAAGCCGATCTTCTCGACGACCCCGGCGACGTCCCAGCCGACGGTGAACGGTGGCCGGGAGAGAAACCCGCCGCCCCGGCGCACCTTGAGATCGACCGGGTTGATGCCGGCGCCCTCGACCCGGACGAGCACCTCCGTCGGGCCGGGCTCGGGGCGGGGGGCGTCGGTGACGCGCAGGACTTCCGGTCCCCCGAGCTCCTGCTGGGTCACGATCCGCATTTGCGTCACTCCTCAGTCGATCTTGATGTCGGTCAGTTCGATGGACACGACGAGCTGCTCGGGCACCGGCCGGTTGTTCTCGTCGCGGACGTAGATGAGCCGGGTGCGGGGCACGACGATGCCGTCGATCTCGTCGAAGCCCGACACGTAGTGCGCGCCGGGGGAGCCGCCGGCGATGTCCACCTGGTAGTCGCGGCGCCGGATGAGGCCGTCGTCGTCGATGTAGAGCACCTGGTGCGGACTGTGGGTGGCGATGGTGTCCGGATAGCTCACGTGCAGCCGCCGCCAGCGCCGGCCGTCCTCGGACCAGGGCTCGCCTTCTTCGGTGTGCACACCGGGGAAGGTGAGGTTGAACGGCTCGGCGGTGTAGGTCCACATGGCATAACCGGTGAAATACGCCAATTGCAGCGCGGTCCACGGCGTTTCCAGGGTGTGCCCGGCGAACGACGAGCGCGGGTCGTCGAGCACTTCGACGACGTCGCCGCTGGTGGTTTCGATGCCGACACGACCTGGTGTGTATGCGGTTTTCAGGCCGGGCCCGGTGAACGGCCACAGGGAGGTGCGCTGCTCCTTGAGCCACACCGTGATCCCGCCGTCGTGGACGATGCCGGGAACCTGTTTGATGTCCCAGATCGCGCCACCGAAGTGCTTGTGCGCGGTGACGGACGTCACCGCTTTCCAGCGGTCGTAGCCGCCGTAGGCCTGCAGGGTCCGGTCGAGAAGGTCTGTCATCGTGTTGCTCCTAGCGGCCGAGGAACTGACGGATGTGGTGGCCGAATTCCACCGGGTACTGGTCGAGGAAGCCGTGCCCGGCGTCGGTGTAGATGCGGATTTGCGCGCCACGGATCTTGTCGGCCAGCAGGTAGCTGTTCTTCGTCGACATCATGGTGTCGTTGTCGCCGTTGGCCACCAGGGTCGGCTGGGTGATGGCCGACAGGCGTTCCAGCTTCGCCGATTCCGGGATTCCCCACGTCATCAGCGCCTGGTACTGGGCGTCGCGGCACGCCAGCGTGGTTTCGGCGTCGCGGTCCACCGTGCGGGCCCGGGTGCGTGCGAGGTACTCCCATCCGCGCCGGGTGCTGTGCTCGGATCCGGAGAAGAACAGCGCGATGAAGTCCTCCGGCGTCGTCACGTCCCCGCACGCGTAGGCGTAGACGTCGTCGGACCAGCGGTGCAGATCCGGTGCGCCCTGCGCAGCGGTGCCGGCCAGCACGAGCCGGCGCGGCAGCCGCGGGCGCACCAGCGCGATCTCCTGGGCGATGTGGCCGCCCAGCGAGAACCCGAGCAGGTCGACGATGTCCAGTCCCAGCGCGTCGATGAAACGCAGCGCGTCGCGGGCCATCTCACCGACGGTGTCGGGCGTGGTGCCGGTGGATCGCCCGACACCGCGCAGGTCGACGGTGATCACCTCGCGGTCGGCGGCGAGGACGTCGAGCAGCGCCGGGTCCCAGTAGTCCAGATTTCCGCGGAAATGCTGCAGCAGCACCAGCGGTGGCAACGTGGCCGACGGCGAACCGAATCGGCGGTAGGCGAAGGTTTCGTTCCCCACGTCGACGCGGCGGTTGGCCGCGTCCGCGCTGCCGGTGGTGGTCGTCATCGCACATCTCCTCATGAGCCGGTGTCCGACCACCACACTGACCGAGGCCGGGCCTCCCGGGTATCCGCAGGATGACCACGGTTTCGTGCCGACCGCGCGGCGGAATCGGTAGTCAAGTGACGTATGGCGGCATCGGGGTCGGCGCCCCAGACTGAAGGCATGCCATATTTCGAAGGTTCCGACGGTGCTCAGCTGTACTACAAGGACTGGGGGAGCGGTCCGCCCGTGGTGTTCAGCCACGGCTGGCCGCTCAGCTCGGATGCGTGGGATGTCGAGCTGAAGCTTCTCGCCGACAACGGTTTTCGCGCCATCGCCCACGACCGGCGCGGTCACGGCCGTTCCGAGGACACCTGGACGGGTAACGACATGGACACCTACGCCGCGGACCTCGCCGCGTTGGTGGACGGTCTGGGGTTGTCGGACGTCGTGGTGGTCGGGCATTCCACCGGCGGCGGTGAGGCGGTGCGCTACGCGGCGCGCCATGGCGCGGGCCGGGTCCGCAAGGTGGTCACGGTCGGCGCTATCCCACCGGTGATGGTGCGTTCGGACACGAATCCGGAGGGGACTCCGCTGTCGGTGTTCGACGAGATCCGCGCCAACGTGCTCGCGGACCGGTCGCAGTACTGGAAGGAACTGGCGCTGCCCTTCTACGGGTTCAACCGGGAGGGCGCGGTCCTGTCGCAGGGGCTGGTCGACCACTTCTGGCTGCAGGGCATGCACGCCGGGCTGGCGCCGGCCTACGACTGTGTGCGTGCGTTCTCCGAGACGGACCTCACCGACGATCTGAAGGCGCTGGACGTGCCGATCCTCATCGCCCACGGCGACGACGATCAGATCGTGCCGATCCACGACGCCGCAGCGAAGGCGATCGAACTGGTCCGGTACGGCACGTTGCGGGTGTATCCCGGTGCGTCACACGGCATTCACGGCGAGTACCAGAAGCAGCTGGGCCGCGATCTGCTCGAGTTCATCCGGAGCTAGCAGGACGGCGCCCGGGCAGCCGCTGTGCCGCCCGGGCGCACGGCTATCCGGGAGGACGTTCCACCAGGCCGACGCCGGCCGGCGGGACGCTGCTGCCGTCCGGGCGGCGGAAGCCGACACCGACGGGTTCGCCGGTTTCGGTGTCGACAACGCGGTAACCGCTGCTGGCGGACCGGGCCAGGTGCACGTGTCCCCACTGCCCCAGCGCCGCCAGTACCGGCACGAGGTCGCGTCCGGCGTCGGTCAGGACGTAGCGGATGCGCGTGCGGTCGCCGGGCCGCTGGTAGTCAACCGACTCCAGGACGCCGGCCGCCACCAGCTGGGACAGCCGGGCGCTCAGGACATCGGAGGCGACGCCCAACCGCTCCCGGAACTCCGAGAAACGCGATCGTCCCAGCATGGCCTCGCGAACGATCAGGACGGCCCACCGCTGGCCCAGCACCGACATGGCGCGCGCGATGGGGCAGGCGTCGTCGGACCACGGGTCGATGCGCATCGTCACAGCGTAGCTGGGTAGGTCAGACCAAGCCAGCGTGCTAGCCTGGCGAGAGTGATATTCGGCCGATCAGCGGAACTCGCCGTGCTCAGCGAGGCGCTCGCGTCGATTTCCGAAAGCGGTTCGGCGATCGTGATCGACGGCGAGGCGGGCATCGGCAAGTCCACCCTGCTGGCCGCCGTCGCCGACCGGGCAACGGCCGACGGTTTCCGCCTGCTCGGGTGCTCGGGCGTGCAGAGCCACACCGAGGTCGGGTTCGCCGGGATTCACGAACTCATCCACCCGCTGCTGGGCGAGGCCGCGGAGCTGCCGCCCCGCCAGCGCGGCGCCCTCATGACCGCGTTCGGGCTGGAGGACGGGCCTGCTCCGGACCGGTTACTGGTCAGCCTCGCGGTGCTGGGCCTGCTGGAGGAAGCCGCGACCCGGCGGCGTCTGCTGCTCGTGGTCGACGACGTGCAGTGGCTCGACCAGTCTTCACTGGACGTCCTGGCCTTCGTCGCTCGCCGGCTGACCAACGCGCCGTTGATGCTGCTGTGCGCCGAGCGTGCGGGCCCCGGCTCGGCAGTCCGTCTGGAGGGGGTACGGCGGTTGCCGTTGACCCCGCTCGAGCCCGGGGATGCGCGACAGCTGCTGGCGCACACGCTGCGGCACTCGCCGCGTGAGATCGACGTCCACCTGCAGCAGCGGGTGCTGGAACAAGCGAGCGGCAACCCGCTGGCCGTCATCGAGCTGAGCGCGGCGCTCGGGGAAAGCCGCAGCCGCACTGTTGCGTTTTCCGGCGAGCCGCTACCCACCAGCCAGCGCGTCGAACGAGCCTTCCTGACCCAGCTCGAGGCCCTGCCCGACGGCAGTCGCCTGCTTCTGCTGTTGATCGCGGCCGCGCAGGGGTCGGTGTCCGAGGTCCACGCCGCCGCGCGCAGCATCGGATTGGGTTTCACGGAGGAGCTGGCGCCGCTGGAGCGGGCCGGTCTGGTCACCGTCGGCGGCGGCCACGTGCACGTACGGCATCCGCTGCTCCGCTCCACCGCGTACGGGGCTGCTCCGCTGTCGGCACGCGCGATCGTCCACCGCGCCCTGGCGGACACCACAATCGATCCGACCCGCGCGGCGTGGCACCGGGCCGAAGCGGCCTTCGGCCCCGACGAAGAGGTGGCGGCCGACTTGGAGCGCGCGGCCGAACTGACCCGGGCGCGAGGTGCGGGGGCCGAGTCGGCGGCCGCGTTGCGACGAGCGGCGCTGCTCTCACCCGCGGTCGAGGATCGAGTGCGGCGGCTGGCCGCGGCCGCCGACGTCGCCCGCGGTGCGGGCTTGACGGCGGAAGCCATCAGCATCCTGCAGGAGGCGGAACCGCTCGCCGAGGAGCAGTCAGGCGCGCAACCACTGGCGATCACCAGGTTCGTGCTGAACGTGACCGCGGCGATTCCGGGTCAGCCGGCGGACGCACTGGTCGCGTTGGCCGGAAAATACCCCGACGGTGACGACAGGCAGCGCGAGCTGTTGTGGGCGGCGGCGATCGAATGCCGCATGCGCGGCCTGGCCGAGGGACCGCGGCAGGCCATCGTGACGGCCATCGGCAGCCTCGACATCCGCGACGACCCGTTGATCGACATCGCCATGGCACTGGTCGACGACGTCGGCGACGGACTGCGGCTGCAGGAACGGCTACCGGCCCTCATCGACCGCGTCGGTGCCAGTCCGTTGTCGGTGATGTCCCTCGCCTTCGCCGCCGAGGCGGTCTCGGACCGGGCCAGCGCGCTGCGGTGCTGGACACTTGTGCGGGACCAGTCCCGGCGCCGGAACTCCTCGGCCGACGAGTGCGAAGGCCTGCGCGGTTCGGCGCACCTGCTGGTGCAGCGCGGGAGCCTGCAAACGGCGGTGATCACGGCGCAGAACGCGCTGCGGATGGCCGAGGACATGAACCTGCCGATGACCGCGGCGTCCGCGGCGGCGATCCTGGCCCGGGCGCTGGCGTGGCAGGGTCACACCGAGCGTGCGCGGCCAGCGCTCGACCGGGCCCGGCAGTTGCTGGCAGCGGATCCGGGGATCCTCTGGAACGACGACGCGCACTGGGCGGCGGGGCTGGCAGCGCTGTGCGCGGCGAACCACACCGAAGCACTGCACCATCTGCTGCGGATGTCGGTGCACCGGACAAGCCGGCGATGGGCCGTCGCGGATCTGGCCGAGGCGGCGGCCGGATGCGATCGGCCGGACCTGGTGCGGCCGATCCTGGCCGACGCCGAAGAACAAGCCCGGCGACTGGGCACCCCGCTGGAAAGCCTCCTCGTGCACCGGGCTCACGCGTTGCTGGCCCCCACCGACGCTGAAGCCGAGGATCACTTCAGGGCCGCGTTGACCGGGAGCGAGGGGCTCGACGCCGACCTGGAACTGGCCCGTACCCAGCTGCTCTACGGGGAATGGCTGCGCCGGCGTCGCCGGATCGTGGATGCGCGCACCCATCTGACCACCGCGGTGACCGCTTTCGGCTCGGCCGGTGCGACGCCGTTCACCGACCGCGCTGCCGCCGAACTGCGGGCCGCAGGCGTGGCGGCGCCGGGCGCGGCGAGGGTCGGACCCTCGGCAACCTTGACCTCACAAGAGCTGCAGATCGCGCAACTGGCCTCCTCCGGATTGACCAACCGCGAGATCGCCGACCGGATCTACGTGTCGCACCGGACCGTGGCCGCACACCTGTACAAGGTGTTCCCGAAACTGGGAATCACCAGCCGGAGCCAACTGCACGCCGCCCTCGGCGACGCCGCGCACTAGCCGTCCGCCACGTGGTGGCCCAGACTGGTCGCTGGAGATCGCGAGCAGCGCCGAGCGGTCAGACGAACAGGCGCGGCAGCAGGTCGCGGGCCCCCTCGCGGAGGTCGTCCAGCGCCGTTCCGGAACCGGCGAGGTGGCGCAGCAGCGCCTGCTGGAACAGCCCGTCGAACAGGGCGTAGGCCTGGGAGGGTGAGCAGGTCGGGGAGATGTCGGCCAGGTCGGCGTAGGCGCAGACGACACGCCAGATCATGTTCTGCAGGGTGCCGTCGATCTCCGCGACGTCGTCCCGGAAGGCCTCCTCGAACATCGACTGCGAGCGGAGGTCGTACCAGAGCCGGTGCATGAGCGGCGCCTCCGCGAGAGTGGCGGACAGTCCGTGTCCGCAGGCGGCGGCCAGGTCGGCGGGACTGGACGCCTCGGCCAGGAGGTTCTCGTAGCGCTGCACGCAGGAGGTTTTGTAGCGCCGCACGCAGTAGGTGATCAGCTCGATCTTGTCCGCGAAGTAGTAGTGCAGCAGTCCGTGCGAGAACTCGGTGTTGTCGGCGATCGTGCGCAGGCTCGTGCGGGCGTAGCCGAAGTCGGCCAGGGTGGCCAGCGCCGCGTCCGCGAGCTCGCGGCGGCGGTCCTCAAACTTGTCGACGCGGGTTCGCCGCCGCGCGGCTGTTGAGCTGCTCACGCCACGACGATACCCATCGAGCGTTTTCCTGGCCAACTGTCCAAAGAAATCTTGACAACTGTCCAAAGATGAGAAACAGTCCTGCCAGGCCCCCGACGGTGGTGGCCGCACTCCCGAACCGGCCCTTCCCGCGCCCCAGCGACCGACGGAGACAACGGTGTCCCTGACCTTCTACCTGGACAAAGGCGCTTCCCTCGACCCGGACGCCCCCTGCCTGACGCTCGACGGGAAGTCACTGACCTACGGCGAGGTCGCCGACCTGTCGCACGCGGTCGCCAGGGCGCTGCGGCGCTCGGGTGTCGCGCCCGGGGACAAGGTCGGCATCCTCTCGGCCAACGATCCGGCCGCGTTCAGCTGCGTGTTCGGCATCGCGCGGGCGGGCGCGGTGTGGTGCCCGATCAACCCGCGCAACGCGGCGGGGGAGAACGCCCAGCTTCTCGACCTGTTCGACTGCTCGGCGCTGATCTTCCAGCCGGCTTTCGACGAACTGGTCGCCACGATCGCGCCGCGCCTGCCGAAGCTCACCACCCTCGTCCGGCTGGGCGACGGCGACGAGCTGGCGGCGGGCTTCGACGCCTGGCTCGACGCCGCGCGCGGCGACCCTTCAGCCGAAGCGGCGCCGCCCGGTGACGTCGTGGCCTTGGTCGGCACCGGAGGCACCACGGGACGCCCCAAAGGCGTCATGCTCACCGACCGCAATCTCGAGGCGATGTCGGCCATCACGCTGATGAGCTACCCGTTCGACGGGCGCCCGGTGTACCTGGCCCTGGCGCCGCTGACCCACGCGGCCGGCGTGCTGTGCTTCCCGGTGCTGGCCCGCGGTGGCGAAGTCGTGATCATGGCCAAGCCCGACGTCGGCCGGTTCCTCGAGCTCATCGAGCACCACCGCGTCACCCACACCTTCCTCCCGCCGACGCTGATCTACATGGTCCTCGGTCACCCCGCGCTGGAGGGGACGGACCTGTCGTCGCTGCAGTGCTTCTGGTACGGCGCGGCGCCGATGTCGGCGGCCAGGCTGGCGGAAGCGCTGGATCGCATCGGGCCGATGGCGCAGCTCTTCGGCCAGTCCGAGGCGCCCATGATGATCTCGACGATGTCGCCCGCCGAGCACCGCAACGCCGACGGCACGATCAACACCGCCCGGCTGTCCTCCGCTGGCAGGCCATCACCGCTCGTGACCGTCGCCATCCTCGACCAGCACGGCCGGCCCGTCGCGCGCGGGGAGCGGGGGGAGATCTGCGTACGCGGGTCGCTGGTGATGGCCGGCTACTACAAGAACCCGGACGCGACCGCGGAGGTCTCCGCCCACGGGTGGCACCACACCGGCGACATCGGGTTCCTCGACGAGGACGGCTACCTGCACATCGTCGACCGCGCCAAGGACATGGTCATCACCGGCGGGTTCAACGTCTACTCCGCCGAGGTCGAGCAGGCGCTGATGGCCCACGACGCCGTGCGTGACTGCGCGGTGGTCGGCCTGCCCGACGAGAAGTGGGGCGAACGGGTCACCGCGGTGGTCCAGCCCCGGCCCGGCACCGAGATCGACCTCGACGAGCTGACCGCCTTCGTCAAGGACCGCATCGGCAGCGTCAAGGCGCCCAAGCAGATCGAGATCTGGCCCGATCTGCCGCGCTCCACCGTCGGCAAGGTCCTCAAGACCGAGATCCGTTCCCGGCTCAGCACCCGCTGAGGTACCAACCGCCCGTTCACGCAGCTGCAAGGAGGCCGCACCGTGAAGCTCGCACTCTACCTGCCCAACTTCCGCGACAAGGTGACCGTCGAGGAGCTGGCGGACCTCACCGCCCTCGCCGAGGACCTCGATTTCGACTCCGTCTGGACGCTGGACCGGATCGTGGTCCCCGAGTCGTCGGACCGCCAGGAGATGCAGTACGCCTTCGGGATGATCGAGGGCTTCCCCAAGGGCCTGCCGGTGTCCTCGCGGGGGCAGTGGTTCCAGGGCATGCCGCTGATCCCGTGGCTCGCCGCGAAGACGTCCAGGGTCCGGATCGGCATGAGCGTGATCGACACCCCCTACCGCGCGCCCGGTGTGCTCGCCGCGGAGCTGGGGACCATCGACCACCTCTCGGACGGCAGGCTCAACGTCGCGCTCGGCGCGGGCTGGATGCCCGAGGAGTTCGCCGCCTCGAGCGCCTCGCACATCTTCCCCAAGCGCAACAAGCACGTGCGCGAGACCATCGAGGTGATCCAGGGCATCTGGAACAACGACGTCTTCGAGTACCACGGCGAGTTCGCCGACTTCGAGCGGTGCGGGTTCGGCGCCAAGCCGCTGCAGCAGCCGCACCCGCCGATCTTCTTCAGCGGCCTGAAGGACCCCAAGCGGGCGGCGAACCGGGTCGCGAAGTACGGCCTCGCCGGCTGGATCGGCATCCAGGACTCGCCCGAGGACATCCAGCGGTGGCGCGGCGAGATCCAGCGCGAGCTCGACGAGCTCGACACCGCACGCTCGATCGACGACCTCGAGATCAGCAGCATGATCTGGTTCGTCATCACCGACCAGGACATGGACCAGACGCCCATGGGCAAGGGCACCAACCTCCTGGCGGGTTCCGCCGCGCAGATCACCGACATGCTCAAGCGCTACCGGGAGGCCGGCTTGACGATGCCGATGCTCTGGCCGCCGTTCGCGGACGTGCCGGTCGCCAAGACGCTGGACGACCTCAAGCGTCTCAAGGAGGAGATCATGCCGAAGGTCGAGGCCATGTAGCCGACCGCGACGACCGAGAGCCCCATCCCGAGGTTCCGCGCCGCGGCGCCTCCCGCACAACGAAGTGAGAGGAAGACAGATGTCCGAGCTCGAGGGTAAGCGGGTCTTCGTCACCGGGTCCGGTGCCGGCATCGGCAAGGCGATCGCGAAGCTGTTCATCGAACGGGGCGCGCGGGTCGTGGTCAGCGACATCGACGCCGAGGCGGCCAAACGGGCGGCCGGCGAGATCGGCGCCGCGGGCGTCGCGAACTGCGACGTCACCGACGAGGGACAGGTCCAGGCCGCGATCCAGCAGACCGCCGACCTCCTCGGCGGCCTGGACGTCCTGGTGAACAACGCCGGGATCGAGATCTCCTCACCGCTGCTGCAGCAGTCGACGGAGAGCTTCGACAAGATCTACGCCGTCAACGTGCGTGGTCCGTTCGTCGCGATGAAGGCCGCAACACCGCACCTGGTGGCGTCCAAGGGCAACGTCGTCAACATCGCCTCCATCGCCGGCATCGGCGGCAGCCCGCTGCTCGGCTCGTACTGCGCGACGAAGGCGGCGCTGATCCAGCTCACCCGGGTCGCGGCGGTGGAGATGCGGCCGGCGGGCGTGCGGGTCAACGCGGTCTGCCCCGGTTTCGCCGACACCGCCATGGTCGAACGGCTGGTGCCGGACTTCGAGGCGGCGACCCAGGTTCCCTTCGGCGATCTCGTCGCGATGAAACAGGGCAGGCTCGGCACCCCCGAGGACATCGCCGAGGTGGCGGCCTTCCTCGCCTCCGACCGGGCGACGTGGATCACCGGTAGCCACTACGTCCTCGACGGCGGGCTCACCGCGTCGCTCGTCTGAACCCCGCCGGGTGGCGGGCCTGTGCGAGGAGACCGCCAGCCTGGCGCGCGCAGGGACGTGCGATGGGCGGTCGCGATCAGCCGGCGTTCGCGGTCCGCGGGCGAGCTCGCTGACCGATCCCCTGTCCGGCGATCTTCGCCGTCGGCCGGCCCGCCGGTGCGCTGTTCGGAATTCTGCTCATGCTGGTGTTCGCATTCACCACGCCACCGTCGGTCGTTCACACGCCAACCAGGGTGTGCTGTTCGGCTTCGTAGGACAGGAAACCGCGGGCCACCACCATGCTGGTCGACGTCGGCGCCGCGACCCACCTCGCCGACGGTCAACACGAGCGTTCCGCTCGGCGTGGGTGGGCGTGATGGTCGTCCGCGCCCTGCCAGCGGTGCGTCGGGCAGAACTGACACGGGTGGGAGGGCTCCCGGCCGAGGTCGCCAGAACCCCGGCTCCTCGACCGGGAGCCCCGCTGTCAACCCCTGTGAACGTCCCGGTTCAGGTGGGGATGACATCCAGAGCATGGCACGTGCCAGCTGTGCACAGTTGTTCGGTCGCTCCTCGCCGCACCCTGGTTCGCTTGGGTGCGTTTCGATCGCGCTGTGATGCCTGTGGGAAGGCAGTTGGCGGTCGGTCACGAGTGCTGCCGCACCGAGGTGCTGGATCAAGACCGCCCCGTCGTCTATGTCATGTTCGTCTAGCACTAAAGACGAGCGGTGCCTGGGGCATCGGCGTAGTCGTGCACGGCCCGTGCAGCGCCCAGGGCGTCACGAGTGAGTTCGCCGGCTTGGGTGCCGCGGCGCTGACCCGCGCGGTGCCAGCCGGATGCGGAGAGTGCGGCCGTCGTCGATAGCTGACGGCGTCGTCGAGTGCCGCGTGCACACGATGCTCGACGCGGTGGAGGAGCCGACGGCGCGGACCGATCCGCACTCGGCGGGCATCTCCGCGCATTTCGACGGCAGGGTGGACGGCACTGGGGTCCTCAACCATGCGGAGTGGATCTCTGCGGATGCAGGTACCGAGTTCGCCGAGGGTCCAGTGCGCCGGCGGGCCCTCGGCACGGTCGGCGCCAGGCCGCCCAAGACCGGGATCGGCGACAACGGTACGTTCTGAGGCGGAGTCAACCCCAACTCGACGGGGGTGCGCACAAGTCATTATCAATGAATTTGGTGACGTCGTAACGGTGATGATAAAATGAGTGATGAGCAGTATAGGAATGATACGCCGTCCGTAACGATCGGCTCCTCGGCCGGTGGTAGCCTGACGATTAGTGTTGTTGGTCGTATGCATCCAGAAGCCATCGATTTCGATGATGGGAACTGGTTGCTGAGTCCGGTGGAGGTTGTTGTCGGCCACTTCTCGGCTTGCATTCCGGCAAGTCTTCGAGCTGACGAATTGCGCGCTTTCCGAACGGGCCTCTCAGAAGTCTACGAAAATTTCGGAGGTATCGCACGGCTGCAGTCAATGGAGGGGTGGCTAAGTCTCGCTGCAACGGTGCACTCGTCCGGGCGCGTCGAAATTGACGGCGAGGTCATCGATTCCATCGGCAGTCGGAACAAGCTGATATTCCGCCTCGACGGTATCGATCAGTCTTATCTTCCTGGCATAATCGATTCGTTACTGTCTATCGAGAATGAGTTTCCAGTCAGAGGTGAGGAGCAGAGGCTCCGGCGGCTTCGTGAACAGAAGCCCCGGTAGGCCGGGCGGAGAAGCGGTTGCTGGGCGCGCGGAAGATTTGCTGAACCATCGCCGAGCATGTCAGGGACGCGAAACCAGACGGCCTGCAGCAGCTGTTCGCCCGGGCGGCGTGGGATGCCGACGTGGTCCGCGACCACCTGCGTGGCGACGCGTGTGATCCCCTCGGCAGCCAGGGCACGGTCCTGATTGTTGGCGAGACCGGGGACCTGAAGAAAGGCCCGATGCCGTCGGCGTGAAACCGCCAATACGCCGGATCTGCCGCCCGGATCGAGAACTCGCAGGAGGAAGCTCGCGAAAGCAAGAACGGACCGCTTGTCGAGCCTTTACGAAACGCTCAACCTAGCTGTCCGTTACGATCGCGACTCTCAGGCTGTCAGGTGACCATCCAACCGGCGATTCGGGTGAATAGTGTGCGTGTCCGAGGGGGGATCGCGCTTTCGTCGCATTCATGGGCAGAATGCGTGTTCCTGTGACAGAACATATCTCGGCAACGCAACCAAGCGCTAGTCGGATGTTGCGTTTGCGATTGTCGAGAACGTGCGAACGAGGGGGTTTGCACGGCGAGCGGCCAACCAGCGGCGCGCAAAGTCCGGGGCGGCGATCTCACCGCTCGTGAACGACTCCAGCAGCCGGACCTGTTCGGCCAGTGCCGAACCGGGATCGACATCCCGGGGCGAGGCCAGTACCGGCCGCGTGGGTGTCAATCGGGCAGCCACGTCAGGCAAACTGCGATACACCTCCTGCAGCCGCATCGCATCGTCGCCGAAGCGCCTACGAGCACGGTCCACGGGACAGCGCCGGTGAGGAATTGATGGGTGCCTGCGATGAGAGAGTACCCTTCGCCGGATCCGGTGAGGCAGCCCGCCGTTTCCAGCGCGGCGTGCAGGTCGGCATGATCGCATCAACGTCCCGATCCCGGTGCCGATGGCGTAGTACAGCTTCGGTGGCTGGGAAGGACTCCCCGTTTGGGGGAAAGCGACATCCACGGTCCCGAGGGCGTCGGCTTCTACACACGCGCGAAGGTGATCACCAGCCGCTGACCGCAGGCCGCGCAGACCTCGGACGCGAGCACGCACGTCCCGACCGCCGGCTGAGAACCGGGGAGGACACGTCCCTCCACCGAACCGCTGCCGGGGTCGTCGATGTGGACACGACGATCCCCGGCAGCACCCACACGACTGCGAGCAGAATCGCCCAGCCCGCCCCGGTGTGCATGACCGCGAAGACCGTGAGCACGGTGGCGGTCGGTCCATGAGACACGCCAGGCCGTCGTGTGCCGCTGGCCGGTGCGCTGCCGGGCCGGTCAATCCTGGGTGGAGCTGCGCCGATCAGGCGGGTCGAAGTCGTCGTCGGCGGGGAACACCTCCATCGCCAGCAACCTGGTGCGGCGACCGGGCCGCGGTTCGTTCTCCAGGTACCGCCGGATCAGCTTGCCGATGCCGCGGAACAGTTCCTCGTACTCCTTGTCGTCGAGCCGCAGCGCGAACTCCTGGAACAACGTCCCGTCGGCCGCGATGTCGATCTTCCCGCGGCCGAGGTACCGGTCGAACTCGCTGAGCAGGGTGGACAGGAACGTCGCGAAGTATCGGAAATGGTCATCCGCGCTCGCCCCCGCGACATCCTCGGAGCCCAGCGGGGCCGCTCCCGGCCCGAGTGCGTACACCCGCTCGACCGTGCCGCGTACCCGGTGCTCCGCGACGACCCGGATGATCTCGGCCTCGGCCATCAGCGTGAGGTGCCGGTACAGCGTGGCCTTGGGCACGTCCGCGAGTTGCGCCGCCAGTTGCTTGACGGTGCGCTGGTGACGGGCGAGCACCCGGATGATCCGCATCCGGACCGGATGCAGCATCAGTTCGGCACGACCCCCCTCAAACGTTCTCATAAATAAGAATGATACATTTTCTTGGACTGGTGGTCGCGACAAGGGGGTATCGGATGTCGATCGAGGCGCGAGGCCTCGGCGTGGTGGCCGGTGACACGGAGTTGTTCGAGGGGCTCGATTTCACGGTTTCGCCGGGGGAGTGCATGGTGGTGAGCGGGCCGAATGGCGCCGGCAAATCGACCCTGCTGCGCTGTGTGTACGGCTCCCAGCCGCTGACCTCGGGAACGGTGACTGTGTTCGGCAGCCTCCCTGACGAGCGCTCCGCCGAGTTTCGCCGCAGGGTCTCGGTACTGCTGGACGACTCCGCCGTATTCGAAGAGCTCACGCCGCGTCAGCACATGGACCTCCTCCTGCGGTCGTTCCCCGACGCCGCGGCCCTGGCCGATGTGGAGGGCCTTCTCGCGACCGCCGGCCTGGCCGGGCGGCTGGATCTGGCCGCCGGCGCGTTGTCGGCGGGACAACGGCGTCGTCTCCTGCTGGTGGCGGCGTTGGCCCGCCCGCACGAGGCGCTGCTGCTCGACGAGCCGGAACGAGCTCTGGACGACGCCGGGCGGGAGTGGCTGGCGGGTCTGATCGAGAAGGACACCGCGGCGGGGGCGGCGGTGATCGTGGCGAGCCACCACGAAGCACTCGCCGACGAGGTCGCTCACTCCGTACTGGAGTTCGCGTGAGCCGGTTGGGGTTGACCTCGGAAGAGGTCGCGGACCGAGTTGTAGCGGGTGTCATCCTGGTCGCCTTGTTGGGCTCCCCGTTCTACGGCGGCGACGCCGTGCGCGATCAGCTGCTGGGCGCGCGGGCCCCGGCGCCCCTCGCGGTGCCGGCGCTGTTGTGCCTGAGCCTCGCCCTGGCGTGGTGGTCGACGTTGCGCCGTGGGTACCTTTGGGCCGATCCCGCCGCCTTGACCTGGTCGGACTTCGACGGTTCCCGGCCGGCGACGCTGCTGCGGCGGCTGCGGGTGGGGTGGGCGCTGCGGTTCGCCGTGGTCGTCTACGCCGTCTGTGCGGGCGGGATGCTCCTGGGCTGGCCGGGGCCGGTGCTCGCCGCCTGTGGGGCACTGTTCGCCGCGGTGACGGCGCTGGCGTTGGTGGCCGCAGCGCGGGCGCCGGGTCCGCTGCTGCGCCTGCTCGAACAGCTGATGCCGCTGGTGCTCACCGTCTTCGGGTTACTGGTGGCCTCCGCTGTGGTGAGCACGGTGGTCCTGTGGGGCCTGGCCGCGGTGGCGACGTGCGCGGCGGTCTTGCTGACCCGGGGCCGGTCGCTTCCGTCGATGGCCGGGCGGCGGGAACTGGTCGAGCGGTACACCGCACGCATGGTCCGTCGCACCTCGGTGAGCTTTCTCGACGTATGGACGCTGCTGCCGCAGGGGCGGCCGCTGAAGTGGCGCGGGGCCCTGGCCGGGAGCCCGGTGGTGGTGCGGTTCGTGTTCGCGGGGGTGATCACCCGCGCGCGGTCGCTGTTGTTCGCGTTGATGCTGGCGCTGACCATCGCGGCGCTGCGAAAGGCGTTCCCCGGCGCGAACCCGGTGTGGTGGGTCGGCATCGGCGCGTACCTGGCGGTGCTGCCGTTCTCGGCGCCGATCGCGCAGCTGAACCGGAGCCCAGGCCTGCGACGGTGGCTGAGCAACGGAGACCGCGTTCTGACCGTGACCGCTGCTGGGATACTCCTCGTGGTGGGGGCGTTGTGGTTCGGTGTGACCCTTGCGCTCGGTGTGCCGTGGTCGACGATGTCAGCGCTCGCCGTCGCGGTGGGAGTGGCCGCGGTGGTCCGCAGTGTCACCCGGTCCCCCATCGACTTCCGGAATCTCGGCATCGTCGCCGTCGAGGGGGTGCTGTTGCCGGTGGGCCTGCTGACGCAGCTGGCGCGCGGTCCCGAGGTGCTGGCGCTCGGGCTGCTCCTGCTTGGCAACGGCGTCGCCTTCGCCGCGCCGATCGCCATCGTCCTTTGTGTACTGGCCATCCTCTTCTGACCGCGCCCTGTGGTGGAGAGGCGACAATCCCGTGCTAAGCGTGATCCTTATCCTCCGGATGCCTGCCTTGGAGCGCTCGGCGACGAGCAGTACGGTGTCGCCGCCGGCACGCAGCAGGGCGGACTGGGTGAAGACCTCCCAGGGTCCTACGATGTCCAGCTCATCGGCCTCGTCGAAGACGAGCAGCCCATAGATGGTCATGCCAACTCCCTTGCTCAGATGGTTTATCCGGGATTTGTGGCGAGCTCCCGAGTCGAGCGGAACCGGGCCCGGTAGTCGGGCGGCGCGACACCGAGCCTGCGATGAAGGTGCGGGGCAGGGTCTCGGCCGTGGCGAAGCCGTAGCGCCGTGCGATGGCCTCCACCGGTTCGTCGCCCTCGACCGGGAGCGCTGCGCCGCGTCGACGCGCACCTGCGCGGCGTAGGACGCCGGTGGGATGCCGAGTTCGGCGGTGAATCGGCGCTGGAAGCGGCGAGGGCTCACCGATGGCGTCAATGACACGCATCACGCGGATCGCGCCATCGACTGTGACCACCACTCCGCGCCGCTGGGCCCGTTGGTGTCACTCCCCCCAGGGGCAGGACGCGGCAGCGAGTTCCAAGGTGGTGACCCCGTCGGTCTGGCGCTCACGCAGGAGTTCGCCGCCCAGCGAGTACCGGGGCGCCGCGGCGTCGGACCGGGCGGCCCGCTCCACGATCGCGTCGGTCAGTGACCGGACCATGGCGAGCCGTGGATAGGCGGCGTGGATCTCCTGCTCCCAGGCGGATACGACCTTGGCGTCGCGCCCGAAATCGATGCCGATGCCGCCGCGGGTCAGCCGGGCCAGAAGGGAGCGGCGCTCGGCAATGCCGGGCGAGGTGTGCAGAGCGATCGCCTCCCAGACGCGGTCGACATCCGCCTCGGCGACGCCATGCTCGCGCAGTACCTCGGCCGCGAGATCCGCGCCCTCCACCTCGAAGCGGGCCTCGCCGTGTGCGAGCGCGCCGACGCCAAGATCATGCATGACAGTCGCGGCGAAGAGGAGGTTCCGATCGTAGGCGGCATCGTCCAGGCGCCCCTCGTGTTCGGCGAGGAGTTGCGCGAAGAAGAAGCTGCGCACGCTGTGATTCGCGATCGATGGACTCTCCGAGGTCCGTACGACGGCGAGGACGGCGTCGGCCATAGGGCCGCTGGGAAATTCAAGCGAGAACGTCATAACCGCACGCTACGAACAGCGTCAGCACACCAACAGTGGCCCGAGAACCCACCGTCGCTAGGATCGTGCCATGTCGGCAATCGACGTCCACCGCGTCGCGGTACTGGTGCTTGAGGGGGTCCTCGCGCTCGACCTGGGCATTCCGGTCCAGGTGTTCGGGCCGGATCCCCATTACGACGTCACCGTCTGCTCCGCCGCGGCCGCCCGGCCGGTGCACAGCGGTGGCTTTACGGTGACCCCGTCCCGCGGCCTGGAGGCACTGGAGGATGCCGAGACCGTGGTCGTCCCGGGCTATGAGGACCCGGAGGCGCTGTTGCCCGCAGCAGCCCTGTCCGCGATCCGCCGCTCCCACGCGCGAGGAGCGCGACTGGTCTCGATCTGTACGGGCGCGTTCGCATTGGCCGCCGCCGGCGTGCTCGACGGCCGCCCCGCGACGACCCACTGGCAGGAGACCGAGCGCCTGCAACGCCTGTATCCACAGATCGACGTCCTGCCGAACCGGCTGTACGTCGACGAGGGCGACGTCCTCACTTCTGCCGGAGTCACCGCCGGCGTCGACCTATGCCTGCACATCATCCGCAAGGACCACGGTGCCGCGGCTGCCAACGCTCGCGCGCGACGACTCGTGGCCCCACCACAACGCGCGGGCGGCCAGGCGCAGTTCATCGAGCGCTTCCGGCCGGCGGCGCGAGGCGACGACCTCGCGGCGATCAGGAGCTGGATGCTCGAGAACCTCGACCACCGTCAGACCCTCGACGCGTTGGCACACCGCGCGTCCATGTCCCGCCGCACGTTCATCCGACGCTTCCAGCAGGAAACAGGCAACTCACCGATGGCCTGGCTCACCAGCGCCCGCATTGACTGGGCGCGCGAACTCCTGGAGGCGACAGACGTGCCCGTCGAACGGATCGGCCGCCTCAGCGGACTCGGCAGCCCCGCCGCGCTCCGGGCAGCTTTCCACCGGCACGTCGGCACCTCCCCCCAGGAGTACCGGACCCTCTTCCAGCACAGACGAGAACCGGGCCGAGCCGCGTGCCACTGACTCCAGTGCCCCACCGCTGTCGGGGATGCGTCTCGGGGGACTGTGGAACGTTCGGGTCTGTTCCGTAGTCGGTGGTGACAGCCGCTGGTATTGAAGCGCCTCCAGGCCGCGGTGGAGGCGGGCGTTGATCCCGCGGCGTTGGTCGACGCGATCAACGAAGCCCAAGCCCAGCGGGCGGCCGCGAGAGCCGAACTGGAAGGTGCACCGGCCCCGACGGCCGTGACCGACGCCGAGATACACGCCATGATCGACTCACTCGGTGACGTGAGGGCGAAGCTGAAGGAAGCCGAACCAGGAGCGCTCAACCAGTCGTACGGCGAGCTCGGCGTAGGGCTCCTCTACCAACCTGAGGGGCGCACCGTGGTTGCTACGGTGTCGCCCCTTGTGGTTAGCGCGTGTGTCCGAGGGGGGAGCTAACCCAGAACCCCAGGTTGATGTACGCCGCCGACCTGCAGCTACTTTAGATGGGCGTCGTGCCGGGAGACATGATGCGCACGCGGATGTTGGCGATGGCGACGGCTACCGCCAGTATCTGGTAGGGCGTGGAGGGCGATATGGTGATCATCGCCGGCGAGGCAATTCCGGCGATCAGCGGAAGACAGTCTTGCGCGGGCGGTCGTGATCGTGGTGACCTTGCGCCCGGCGCTGCGGATGTTGGTCGGGTCGCCGCGTGTCTTACGTGCGGCGTCGGCGATGACGAATACCCTGGGCCGAGGTTGCCATTGCGGATACCGGTGCTGATGCTCATTCGACGGATCTGCCCACCGATCGGGCGCCGCGGCCGACAAACTGTTCGAGGACGTCGCGCGAATTCGGCGCATTGTCATTCGCCAGGTCGAATGCGTAGCCGGCGCCGTGTTCCGGACTCCAGGGCGCACACGGCTCTCTGCAGGCGGGGCCGCATGGCGGTGGTGGTGCCTCCCGGTTGTGGAAGGCACCACCACGTAATGCCGGTGTTCAGCTGTAGGTGACTTGGGTGGTGCCGTTGGCGCTGAACCAGGTGATGTAGTCGTGTTGGAAGTTGTTGCGGCGGCCGCCGGTGACGCCGTATTCGTCGCTGGTGGGGTAGCCCAGCGCGCTGGTTTCCCACCCGAGGGCGGCCCACTTGTCGCGGATGGCGCCTTGCACGGCGTGGGCGCCGGTGCTGGGGGTCCAGTAGACGGATGCACCGGCGGCGAGGCTGAAGTGGTTGTACCGCCCGGTTCCGTCCGGGGTCACGGCCTCGTCGGTGGTGGGGTAGCCGAGGGTCTGGAGTCCGCCGAGGGCGAGCCATTTGGTGCGGATCTGGCCCTGGACGGTGTGGGTTCCGGTGTTGGGTGAGTAGTAGAGGGAGGCGCCACCGCGCTCACCGGGTTCACCTACGACACCGACGGCAACACCACCAGCTGGACCGCCGCCGACGGCACCGTCACCACACTGGGCTGGGACGGGTCCGACCGCAACATCAGCGCGATCACCACCAGCCCCAATCCGGCTCTCAGTGCCAACATCACCTATACCCGCGACGCGACCAACCGCATCATCCGCCGGGATCCGCTGAATTGCGACAACAACACCGTGGCACGGTATGGCTTCACCGGCGATAGCGACACCCCCGACGTCACCCTGAACGGAGACAACCGCCTCACCTCGATCTCCCTGGCCCTGCCCGGTGGGGTGCTCTACACGAGCAAGATCGGCCCCGACGGCGCCTTCGCCCCCGGCTACGACCACCCCTCGATCCGTGGCGACCTGGTGCTGAGCACCGATGCGGCCGGGCACCAGGTCGGCGCGCTGCGCACCTTCGACCCCTACGGCCAGCCCCTCACCGCGGGCGGCGCGATTGATCCGCAGAACGTGCCCGACAACTCACCCGGCTCGATGGACTACGGCTGGCTCGGCCAATACCAGCGACCCTACGAACACGCCGGCGCGCTGTCCCTGGTCCAGATGGGCGCACGGCCCTACAGCCCCCTACTCGGCCGGTTCCTGTCCGTCGACCCGCAAGAGGGCGGCTCCGCCAACGACTACGACTACGTCGCCGGCGACCCCATCAACACCCTCGACCTCGACGGCCACGGCTGGTTCAGCTCCATCGTCAAAGCCGTCACCAAGGTCGCCGAAGTCGTCTCCTGGGTCCCCGGCCCCATCGGCGCCATCGCCAGCGGCGTCGCAGCCGCCGGCAACGCCATTCAAGGCAACTGGGGCGCAGCAGCGATGTACGCGGCTGCCGCTGTAACCATGGGCGCAACAAAGTACGTCGCCGCAGCCGTGAAGGTCACTAGGTGGGTTAGGGCCCGCAAAAGTGAATACCCGGTTGGCGGCCAAGTTACCTCGCGTATCCCGCAAGCCGCCGGCAATTCTGAAGATGGCGTTCACCAAGAAGAAGTTGCCCCTCAACCAAGAAGGCCGTAACCCGCACGAGACTGGAAAAAGCAAATCGACCCGAGACAAGCATCAAAGTGCTGGATCGCATGGAGGTCGGAGGCCTGTACTGGCTGCCCGCCGACGCGCTGTCCACCGCGCACCCCGCGTGAATGCCGACGATCCTTCTGCTGCTACGGCAAAACCACTTCTGGTCAGTCGACGTGGGACCACACGCAGGCCTTTACGTCGCGCTCGACGAGCACCGCGCTGTAGGTCTGGTAGATCCCCCGGGCCGCAGGCATTGATGGAGCGCGGCGGAGTCGATCAGGGAAGTTCCGGGAACCAATGCGTTGCCGTAGGGCAAGTCGGGATCACGCCTCCGGTGGTGACCAGCCGTACTTGCGGATCAGGTCCTCGTCGAGCAGCTGCATCTTCCCGCCGCCCAAGGACCAGTCCTCCCGCCCGGACTCCTGCAGCATGATCAGCACATCGTCCGGTCGCACGCCGACCTCGGACAGGTTGGCCACGATCGCCTGGTAGAGCGCGAGTTTCATGTCCCGGGTCCGCCCGCGGGTGAGCGTGATCTCCACCACCACCGGATCGCGCCGATCACCGTCGAGGTAGTGGCGGTCTACATGGAAGGCGGTGGCCGGTTGCGCGTCGACGACCTGGAACCGATCGTCCGGGGGAACGCCGATGGCGCTGACCAACGCGCTGCGCACGCCCTCGGCAACGGCTGCGCGCATCGGTTCGGGACGGTCCGTACTCAACGTGATCCGGACGAACGGCATGGGAACCCCCTCGGTGGCTACTTCGCCGATTGTCATGACGAGCAATATCGTCCCCCAGCCGATCACCCGGTCCAGCGCCGGGCCCACATCACCGCAGGTCAGACCCCAAACGGTTGTCTGTTGCGTGAAAACTACCCTACCCCCTGTTCAGTTGTTCGCCGATCGACCTGACTTCCTGTTTGATGGCGTCGGCCTCAGCGGCGCGCACGTCGGCCGAGGTTGGTCTCCCGCTCGTAGCGCGCTGGTGGGTGTCCACGAGTTCGCCAGCCGTGCGGCCAGCCGTGGTGCTGCGGTGTCAGTGTTGCGGCCATGAGCGGCGACGGTAGCCACGCGGCCACACCCACCGGTTCAGCGACATGACCGCGTCGCCATCGGCTACACGGTGCCCTCGGCGGCGGGGGCGTCGGCCACGCCGAGGGCGAACCGGACGTCCGGGTGGATCTGCACCTCGCTGGTGTCGGTGCCGTCGGTGGTCACCGCGATGGGCAACCGCCAGGCGGCTGCTGACCAGGTAGGTGGCCTTGAAGGACTGGTGCCGGATGGAGAGGCACTCCTCATCGTGCTCCGGGAACGGTACGAGGATCTTCTCCCGCACCAGTTCCAGCACCGCGACTGCGGTACCGGGGTCCAACGGGTAATCCGCGCGGTACTGGTGCTCGAGCGGTCTCGGTGAATTCCACCATCGTGCGGGCGCATCAGCACGCCACGAACATCACCCGCCACACAGGGGGCTGGATCGAACTACACGAAACCCGGATCCGAGCCGCCTGATCACGCGATCGGCCGCTCGCGGCGGCTGGACTACCAAGATCCACCGTGTGGTCGACGGGAGCGGACGCGGTCTGGTCACGCTGCTGACACCGGGCCAGGCCGGGGACTCGCTGATCTTCGAGCCGCTGATGGCCCACCTGCGGGTGCCTCGTCGAGGCGGCGGGCGAGCCCGGACCCGCCCTGACCGGCTGCGCGCCGATAAGGCGTACTCCTCCCGCGCCATCCGCTCCCACCTGCGCAGGCGGAAGATCCGGGCGGTCATCCCCGAACCGTCCGACCAAGCCCGACACCGCACACGCCGCGGGGCCCGCGGCGGACGACCACCCGCCTTCGACACCCACGACTACCGTGGCCACAACGCCATCAAACGCAGCTCAACCAGATCAAACAATGGCGAGGAATCGCCACCCGCTACGACGAACTCGCCACCCTCCACCGCGCCGCCATACTCATCCACGACGTCATCACCTGGACCACAACATTGTCAGACGCGCCCTAGGTGGGGCGCGAACCTTGTCGTCCGTGGTCGTCGCCGTGTTCTGTTGACCGGGGCCGTCGTCGAGGGCATGAAGGTGGCGCTCGTCGATGGCGGGGGCGGTCCGGTTCTTGCGGTTCTTACGGGACATGACGAACTCCTGGTGTGCTGGAATGGAATTGGGTGGTCATCCCCCGGCCGGGGCGGTGGCCCGCCGATGCGCATCCGGTGGTTCGGGCTAGACGACTATGGACGCTTCGTCACCGCCTCCATGTCAAGCGATTGTCCAAAAATCCACTGTCGGTGCGGGCGAGCTCGGTGTGTTCGCGTAGCGAATGGGTCTCGTGCTTGACGCCCCGGATGCCGTACAACTCATCAAGGAGATGCGCGAGGGGGCTCGACACCTCATCACGGCGCGCTCTCATCCTGACGATCTTACCGTGCTACGCGAGCGCGCCGCCAAAAACGGATGACTGCAATAGAACGTGAATGCGTCTCGTCGTGGTCTGATGAGGGTCGCGTGGCGCCGGCGTAGTTGTCATTCGGATGGCGGTAGTTGTCGATCTGGACGGGTAGCGGGGATCCGTCGGGAACGCGGGTTCCTGTGTGGAATTGGGCGTGGGCGGTGCGGGGGAGGGTGATTCCCGCGGCGTCGTAGGCGGCTTTTGTCAGGCCGCTGCAGTCGAACCCTTGGTCGCCGTTGTCGGGTCCGTTGGCTGGCGGAGGGGACTTGTTCCAGGGGTGCTCTATTCCTCCGCGTCTGCGCTTTCTCGTCGAGTTTTCGGTTTGTCCGTGTCGCTGTGGGTCTGCACGAGGGGGAGGTAGATCGTGTCAACGATCTCGGTGATGGTGTGGTCGGCGATGGTGTCGGCGCCACGGATGAGGTACTCGTGGCGGAGCAGGTCGACAGCGACGGTGGCGATGCGGGGCGAGAGTGCTTCGGGTCGGGCTTGCCCGCGGGCGACCGCCCGGCCCAGTACGGTCAGCCATCGAGTGAGGCTGGTATCGAGCATTTGATCGCGGGCCTCACGGATGAGGTCGGGTTCGTTTCCCATCTCGGCGGCGAGGATGTGCAGGATGTCTCCTTGCGGGGAACTGATCCGTCGAGCTGCTCCGCGCAGCAGCGCGAGTACGTCGGCGCGAAGGTCGCCGGTGTCGGGTGGATCCTCGGCCGTCGTGGCGTGGCGATGCGCGGCGACAGCCAGTGCGGCGCGGCTGGGCCAGCGGCGATAGATCGCGGTTTTGTTGGTGCGGGCGCGGGCGGCGACTCGGTCAATGGTCAGGCCGGTGTAGCCGACCTCGGTCAGCTCGTCCAGCGCGGCTTGCAGGATCGCCTGCTCCAGTACCGTGCCGCGCCGCCGTGGCCTCCCGCGGGGGTCGCGGTCGGATCTCGTCGACACTGTCACTCCCATCACAGTAGGGGACTGATGGTCCTCTATCGTTGTCGTGTCCTGTTACTGTAGCTCGTCAATATAGGGGACGGTTCGTCCTCTAACGGGTGTTCAGGGAGAGATGGTAGCGATGACGTACACCGCACAGGCAGAGGATCTGCTGCCCGGCATCCGAGTCGGCGTGGTGCGTGCCACGACCTACGGGTTGTTCGGTCCGCCGGAGCAGTTCATGCCGCAGGCGCACGCGCTGGGGGCGGGCATCGTGCGGGTGAACATCTACTGGTCGCAGGTGGAGCCCGAGCCCGGGGTTTTCGAGTGGGGCGCCGTGGACGCGCTGCTGGATCAACTCGACGACGGTGACGAGGCATGGGTGACGGTCTGTGCTAGCTCGCCGTGGGCGACGCGCCGCGCGACTCGATGGCTACCGGCATCACCGGCGGTCGATATCGACCGGTACCACCGATTCGTCACCGAACTGGTGGGCCGCCGGCCCGGATCGATCCGGTTCTGGCAGTCCGAGATCGAGCCATGCCTGCCGCTGTTCTGGGCGGGCACGGCTGAGGAGTATCTGGCTCACCTGCGTGTGTTCCATGCCGCGGTCAAGGCCGCCGACCCCGCCGCCCTGGTGGTGCTCGGTGCGGCGGTGCCAGGAGCGATGCTCGGCGACGGCCCGGCTGGAGCGCAGACGTGGGCGAGTTTCTTCGGCCAGGTGTTGCGCGACGGGTCCGAGTATTTCGACATCTTCGACATCCACCCCTACGGTGACGCCTACCAGGTCCCGGCTCTGGTGCAGACATGCCACACTCAGCTGGCCGCGCACGGGTGCCGGCAACCCGTCGTCGCCAGCGAACACAGCGGCCCCCTGCCGACAGACTTCCCCGACAACCATCCGTACCTGGCCGCGGTCCTCGCAGCGCACCAGAAGCAGTTCCTCGGTGAGGTGCCCATGCCCGACACGATCGAGGACATGCAGGCCGCCGAAGCCCCCGCGGTGATAGCCCTCTACGAACGCATGGACGAGCTGCCGCCGACCCTGCAGATGTTCATGGCCGGATGTCCGACCGAACTCGACGACAAGCGTCATCGGATCGCCTGCCGAGATCTGGTCGTCCGAACCGTACTGGCCTTGTCGGCGGGCGTGCGGCGCAACCTCTACTACGCGATGGGACCCGAGTGGAAACTGGACCGTGCCCTCCGCATCACCCCGATACTGATGTTCGACAAACTCAAACTGATGGACTACAGCGACGACACCATCAGCCACCGATACCCGGCCGCCGACACGTTCGAACTGTTGACACGTCACCTCGACAAGGTCGAACGAGTCGACCGGATCACAGTGCCCAACCACCCGGACCTGTACTTGTTCGAGATCCAGCGAACCAACCGCACACCACTGCTGATCGCCTGGCAACGACACGATGGTGCGGACCGGGAGGACCTGCCCTCGATCGAACTCACCTGGGAATGGCCATACCCCAGCGCGCACGCGGTGGACGCCCTCTGCGTCAGCGTGCCCACGGAAACCCACGACGGAGAACTTCGAATCCCCGTTTCGTCGACCCCTGTCTTCATCGACACCACCCCAGCTGAACGCCCCGCAATACCGCCGAGCGCGCGGTGAAGGCAAAACTCGACCCCATCGTCATGGACGATGAAGCCAGGTCCCATTCGGGGCACCAGGGAAGCGGTTCGTGCGCTCTAGAGGGAACATGCGAGCAGTCGCACGCCATATCCGCGTTTCCCGAGCCCTCTTGCGCACACGACACCATTGGGTGATCCGCTGAAACGGATTAGCCGCCACCACCTTCGCGACATCGTCCTCGTCGTCGCGACCTGCTGGCTCGTGCCCTTCGGGGTAGCGCTCCCCTTCGTGTTTCACGATCCGATCTTCGCTGTGATCTGTGCGACCATCGGGTGCGCAGTGCTGCTTGGCCTCGGGCTGGTGGTCAAGATGTGGGATCGGCTACGCGGTAGGAAATAGGCACACGTGGGAGCAGCGGCGGCCGTTGTCTGGCTCAGGTGCAGACGGCGGCCGCCACGCTCGTCGATCAGGAACTTTTCTCCGCGCTGGACAGCACCGTGTGCCGCAACGTGCCAGTAGGAGCTCGACTCCAGTCCACTGGGCACTGCGCATCGAGATGCCCCGGGCTGCTCTCTCGCTGTTTGTCGGTGACGCGTGGTCAGGGCTCGCTAGTTAGCAAGCGGAGATGTTCTCTCGACGCCTTCTCGCTGTACATCGAGAACGAGCCGTTCATCTTCATCGACACCGGCAAGACAGCAGAACGACAGCGCTTCGACGCGGCGCACGAACTCGGACACTTGGTGATGCATCAAGGTCGAGAACGACCGCGCGCAGCTGGTCGCCTGGTTGTCCATGAATGTCCAGCTCCAGCACGTCAGATGTGGCAGATCTGCCACGAAACTGTGTCCGAGGGGGAGTTGCACACCAACCACACGGCTTCGGCTGTGACGTCAGCCGATGCATGGAAGCTTTGATGTGGAAGGTGACGTGGTGGCTGCACTCAATATGTACATCGGCGAGCTCTTCCGGCGGGGCGACCGCGTCCGGACGACCCGAACTGGCTGGTCATTGCCCAAAGGTGGGGCGTTTTTAGCGCCGGGTCAAACGTCGTCATCTGTGACTTTCCTGCACGTTAGCCCGCAATAGCTTCTTCTGAAGCGGTTGCGCGCCGTTCGACTCGGTTCGACTAGATGACAGCCGTCGCAAAACTTGCCGCGCGATTTCGGCATAAGGACGAGCGGATCGGGCAGATTCCCCGCGTGCCACGCCGACCCCGCGTTCTCCCGCGCTTTTGGTGACCAACTTATCCACCGCCGGCTGCCCTGCCGGCGGCGACGCACATCACGCCTGGGAGCGGGAACTATCCGGCGGCGGTCGCATTATAACAGGTGTCGGTACGGCCGAGTCCCCGGGCCTCACCCTCCACCCTCACGGAATACCGGTAACACCGGAGCCGTGTGGCGTCACTCGCCGAGAGGCGACCCCGTACCGGCCTTGATCCCCCGCTTCCACTCGCAGGTCCCCCCAAGCCTTCGCTTAGCGGAAGCAGGCCTTCCGCCCGTTCCGAATCCAGCTCCCGTGCTTCGCCTCCCACTGAAGAAATTGTTGTCCTCCAACGGGCTGATCAGCCGTGGCGTGGTGGCACCCCCGCCGCGGCGCCTGGCTGGCGAATAGGTCCGCTCCCGTCCGGGTATGCGGCCGGTCGCCGGGTTCCGCCACGGTTGGAGACACGATGTCAGACGATTCGAACGACGAACACGCAACTCTGCCCCTGCGGTCCCAGGCCGGCAGCCGGGACGAGCCGGAACTGGAGGAGGCGTTCGACCGGATCATCGCCGAAGGGCGGGACCGGCTGGGACGTCCGTTGCTGCCGTTGATGGCGACCGGCGTGCTCGGCGGTGTCGACGTCGCCGTGGGAGTGCTGGCCTACCTGGTCGTCAAGCACGAGACCGGCCAGCCGCTGCTGGCCGCCGCCGCGTTCACGATCGGGTTCATCGCGCTGCTTCTCGCGCGCAGCGAGCTGTTCACCGAAAACTTCCTGGTGCCGGTGACCGCTTTGGCGTCCGGAAGTGGTTCCTGGCCACGGTTGCTCCGGTTGTGGCTGGTCACTCTCGCCGCGAACCTCGCCGGGGGTTTCGTGATGGCCGGCATGATCGTGGTCGCGCTGCCCGGCCTTCGGGACACCGCCGCCACGACCGGCGACCACTACGCGACGCTGGGCGTGTCCTGGGCCTCGCTGTTCCTGGCCGTGCTCGCGGGCGCGGTGATCACTCTCATGACCAGGATGCAGCACGCGACCAACGACATGGGAGTCAAGCTCGTCGCGGCGGTGGCGATGCCGTTCCTGCTCGTCGGGGGGCAGCTGTTCCATTCGGTACTCGACTCGATCCTCATGTTCGCCGGCCTGCTCGGAGGCATGGCGCACTACTCGTGGGCCGACTGGGCGCTCGCGCTGGCCTGGTCCTCGCTGGGCAACATAGTCGGCGGCATCGGCCTGGTCACCTCGATCCGGCTGCTCCGGGTGTCCCACCGCGTCGAGGAGGCCCAGCAGGAGTCCCGTGGAGGAACCGGCCGCCAAGCGACCTGACCCGGGCCGCCCGATCGGCCGAGCGTCATCGGAGGAACACCCGGGAGGATTACGCGGACACGGGACGGGTATGTGCCGGGAGGGGCCCGAGAGGCCGTTCGACGACAGGGCGGAGGAGAAGCCGTGCGTGCGATGGTCTATCGCGGGCCGTACAAGGTCCGTGTCGAGGAGAAGGACGTTCCGGCCATCGAGCACCCGAACGACGCCGTCGTCCGCGTCACCCGGGCCGCGATCTGCGGCTCCGACCTGCACCTGTACCACGGGATGATGCCGGACACGCGGGTCGGCATGACCTTCGGGCACGAGTTCGTCGGCGTGGTCGAGGAGGTGGGCTCCAGCGTGCGGAACCTCGCAAGGGGGGACCGCGTGATGGTGCCGTTCAACATCTTCTGCGGGACGTGCTGGTACTGCGCTCGTGGTCTTTATTCCAACTGCCACAACGTCAACCCAAACGCCACGGCTGTCGGCGGCATCTACGGCTACTCGCACACCTGCGGTGGGTACGACGGAGGGCAGGCCGAGTACGTGCGGGTGCCGTTCGCCGACGTGGGGCCCGCCGTCATTCCCGGCTGGATGGACGACGAGGACGCGGTCCTGCTCACCGACGCGCTCGCGACCGGGTACTTCGGTGCGCAGCTCGGCGACATCGTGGAGGGTGACGTGGTGGTGGTCTTCGGGGCCGGGCCGGTGGGCCTGTACGCCGCGAAGTCCGCCTGGTTGATGGGGGCGGGCCGGGTGATCGTCATCGATCACCTGGAGTACCGGCTGGCGAAGGCCCGCACGTTCGCCCACGCCGAGACGTACAACTTCAGCGAGTACGACGACATCGTCGTGCACCTGAAGAAGATCACCGGCTACCTCGGCGCCGATGTCGCGATCGACGCCGCGGGCGCCGAGGCCGACGGCAACTTCGTGCAGCACGTGACGTCGGCGAAGCTGAAGCTCCAGGGCGGTTCACCGGTGGCCCTCAACTGGGCGATCGACTCGGTGCGCAAGGGCGGCACCATCTCGGTGATGGGCGCCTACGGGCCGATGTTCAGCGCCGTGAAGTTCGGGGACGCCCTCAACAAGGGCCTGACGCTGCGGATGAACCAGTGTCCCGTGAAGCGGCAATGGCCGCGGCTGTTCGAGCACATCCGCAACGGTTACCTGAAACCGAGCGACATCGTCACCCACCGCATCCCGCTCGAGCACATCGCCGAGGGCTACCACATGTTCTCGGCGAAGCTGGACGGCTGCATCAAGCCCCTCATCGTGGCGGGCAGCTGAAGGAAGGAAAGGTGCCATGACCTACACCTCGGAACGACCGCCGCTGCCCGAGACGAGTGAGCAGCTGCGCGCCCGGATTCCGGGCTGGGGCGCCGACCTCGATCCGAAGGATCGCCCGTCGGTGCCCAAGCTGCAGTGGCAGGAGGACCGCACCGGCGCGCACTGGGAGTTCCCGGAGCGGCAGCCGGAGAAGTGGCCCCGGGAACGGTCGATCGAGCATGAGTTTCTAACCCCGGTCTTTGGCACTTCGTGCCCACCGGCGGGTTTTTCGGGGATGCTGCGGAAACTGTCCTACCGGAAGTACAGCGAGGGCCGGGCGGCGCACTGGCTGCTCCTGCTGGCCGCGGACCGGGTGGACGCGTGGGAGAGCCACATCCGTTCGCTGCTGACTCTGCGTCCCGACAACCCGATCACGCAGACCGGGGTGCTCAGCGAGTTCTCCCGTCACGGCGTGTCCTCGCGGTTCGGGAAGAAGCGCGCGGACGTCAAGCACCAGATGCTGGACCCGGTCATCGTCGCCGGGCCGTGGGTCCTGGTGGGCGGGCTGGTCTTCGCGGCCATCAGGAGGATGCTGCGGCGCGGGGGCCAGTGATCCCTCCCGGCGGCCGAACGGCCAGGACCTGGCCTGTGGCGCTCGCCTTCGGGTCACGGGAGGAAGCGGAAGGGACACGCCCTGGCCGGCGCGGGCACCGGTGCCGAATTCGGCTATCCGCCCACTGTGGACGATTACGGACGTTCTTCCGGCCCATGCGGTGGGGGAGGAGCGAGCTGCCCTGGTTGTGCTGCGGCACACCCCGCCGGGCACCACCGCACCGGACGCGGCCGCGGGTCACAGGACCGGCGTGCGCCGGTGACCGCGATTCGCGCTCCGGAAACGTAGCTGGCCTCGTCGGAGGCGAGCAGCACGTACACCGGGCGAGCTCGGCCAGCTGGCCGGCGCCGCCCAAGGGCCCCTGGGCACCGAAGCTCTTCACCTGTTCCTCGGGCATGGTCGAGGGAATCAGCGGCGTCCAGATCCGCCCCGGGGCCACGCTGTTCGCCCGGATTCCCTTCGACCGAGCATCTGGGCCAGCGCCGCGGTCATGTTGGTGATCCCCGCCTTGGTCACGTCATAGGGCAGCGGCTGGGGCGGCGGGTTGTCGGAGTTGACCGAGCTGCTGGCGATGATGGAGGAGCCCGGCGCTATATGGGCACCGCCGCCTTCGTCAGGTGGAAGAACGCGCTGAGGTTGATGGCCAGCGTGTGGTCCCATCCTCGTCGGGGATGTCTTCGATCCACTCATGCGTCATCTGGAACGCCGCGTTGCTGACCGGCACGTCGATCCGGCCGAACTCGGCCACCGCGGTGGCGATCACCGACCGGCAGTGCGCGGGTCTGGCCAGGTCGCCGGGCAGCAGCACAACCTTGCGTCCGGCCTCCTCGACCCACCGCTGGGTCTCCCGCGCGTCCTCGTGCTCGTCGAGGTAGGAGATGAGCACGTCCGCGCCCTCGAGGGCGAACGCGATCGCCACGGCACGGCCGATGCCGCTGTCGGCCCCGGTGATGAAGGCCGCTTTCCGCGCCAGCCGCCCGGAGCCGCGGTAGCTGTGCTCCCCGTGGTCGGGCGCGGGATCCATGTCGCCGGTGGTGCCTGGCGGGGTGTGCTGCTGCGGAGGCTGGGACACGGGAACTCCTGTCGTCGGTTCTTCGCCTCGCCCCGGTCGGTACCCGTTACCACCGCGCTCAGACCGGAAGCCACGGGACTCGCGCGTGCGTCGGGTACACTGATCACGCGGCCCGCTCAGTTCTGCCTCGGGCCGCGTTCCGTTGTCGACTCCCACGCGCCGCGGTCACCAGGTCCGCGCCGGGCAGGACAACCCTCTACTGATGGAGATCCAGGGCGCCCGCGTCCACAACTGCTTATGAGCACACCTACCTTCACCGAACTCGGTCTGTCCACGACCCTCGTCGACGCGCTGGCCGGGCAAGGCGTCACCAGCCCCTTCCCCATTCAGGCCGCCACGCTGCCGCATTCGCTCGCGGGCCGGGACGTCCTGGGTCGCGGCCGCACGGGTTCCGGCAAGACCTACGGTTTCGTGCTGCCTGTGCTGGCCCGGCTCGCCGCCGCCCCGGTGCGGCGCCGACCCGGCCGCCCGCGGGCCCTGATCCTCGCGCCGACCCGCGAGCTGGCCACCCAGATCGAAGGCTCGATCCTGCCGCTGGCCGGGCCGCTCGGCCTCAAGGTCACCACGATCTTCGGCGGCGTCAGCGCCAACCCGCAGATCTCCCGCCTGCGTGAGGGCGTTGACATCGTCGTCGCGTGCCCGGGCCGGCTGGCCGACCACATGCGTTCGGGCGCCATCGGGCTCGACGCCGTCGAGATCACCGTGCTCGACGAGGCCGACCACATGGCTGACCTCGGTTTCCTGCCCGAAGTCCGTCGCATCATGGCGGCCACTCCCGCGCGCGGGCAGCGGCTGCTGTTCTCCGCGACCCTCGACACTGGGGTCGATGTGCTGGTCAAGCGGTTCATGAACAATCCAGTTACGCACAGCGTGGACTCGGCGCGGTCGCCGGTGTCGACCATGACGCACCACGTGCTGCACCTGGAGGAGAGCCACCGGCTGCCGGTGCTGGTCGATCTCACCGCGGCGGCAGGCCGGACGCTGGTGTTCACCCGGACGAAGCACCGTGCGAAGCAGTTGACGCGCAAACTGCTCGCCTCCGGCGTCCCGGCGGTCGAACTGCACGGCAACCTCGGGCAGGGGGCGCGGACGCGCAATCTGGAGGCTTTCTCGTCCGGAGCGGCGAGAACGCTGGTAGCGACCGACATCGCGGCCCGCGGAATTCACGTCGACGACGTCACGCTGGTCATCCACGCGGATCCGCCGGTCGAGCACAAGGCGTACCTGCACCGGTCCGGCCGCACGGCGCGGGCCGGGGCGGCTGGCACGGTGGTCACGCTGATGACCGACGAGCAGGTCGCCGACGTCCGTGACCTGACCCGCAAGGCAGGGATCAAGCCCACCACGACGCGGATTGGTCCCGGTCATCCGCTGCTGTCCGAGCTGGCGCCGGGTGAGCGGTCGTTCACCACACCGCCGTCGCGGCCGGCCGCGGACACGCGGCCGAAGAAGGTGTCCGCGAAGATTGGCGCGGCGCGGTCGGGTGCCGAGGACCGCTCGTCCGGGCTGGGCCGTGGCGGGTCCGGGAGTGCCCGTGACGCGCGGCGTGGTGCCGCAGCCGGACGGCCGGCGCGGTCCCGGGCCGGTGAAGACCACGATGGCGGCCCGTCCGCTGGTCAGGGCCGCCGCTCGGCCGACCCCGCCGGACGTCGCGAGGGCGCCGGGAAGTTCGGCCAGGCTCGTCGTGGTGCCGCCGAGTCCCGTCCACGCCGTTCCGGCGACGCAACGTCCGGATCCGGTCGCGACTCCTCCGGTGGCGTTCCTGCCCGAACCGGCGGTGCCGCCGCCTTCTCGGCCGGTGCGCGCGCTGGTTCCCGCCGCTCGCGCTGACTCTTGCGGGCCGGGGCTTCCGGGGGACCCGCTCACCCGCGGGGCTGGGCCGCGCACACCCGAGCCCGGAGCGGTTGGTCGCGGCGGTCGTCGACTTCGGGTTCGCCAGGGTTCCCGCCCCAGGGCCTCGGCACCATCATCGGTGGCCGCCGGGTTCCGCGGTGAACAGGTGGTTCACGTGCATCTGGTCCTTGGCCAGCCGGACCCGTTCCACGGGCACGGCTTCGGTGGCCACCACGGGCCGTTCCTCGTGCAGGGTGCCGGTAGAGCTGCTGTTCCTCCACCTCACATGCCGGTCCGCACCGTCAACCAGGTCGGGTGGCCGTCCTCGTCGTCGGTCCACCCTCCCGCGCGTTGACGACGGGTATCGCGAGCTGCCTGCCCGGCCACCGCGGGACGCCGCCGACTGCCGACTGTCTCGTCCGCACACCCTGCCGTGGCCGCGACGCCGGCGAGGTCTTCGGCGCGGCCCAGGCCGTAGGTGAACCGGCGGGTCGCGGCGCGGCGGCCGAGTGCGAAGGCGATGCCGACCGGCAGCGCCGTCAGGGCGTCGGCGAAGTTGTGGATCGTGTCGCCCAGCAGGGCGACCGAGCCGGTGAACGCACGATCACCAGTTGCGCGATTGCGGTCACGAACAGCGCCAGGAACGACCACACCAGGGTGCGCATCCCGCGCTTGCTGGTCTCCAGCGCGCTGTCGAACCGGTCGGCGCTGTCGTGGCTGTGCGGGGTGACCACGTGCCGCAGCTACGCCCAGACCCGCCCGGCCCAGGTGCCGGGGCGCCGGCCGTGACCATGTGCGTGACCGTGGCCGTGGCCGTGCGCATGGCCGTGTCCGTGTCCATGGCCGTGCTGGCTGGTGTGCTCGTTCGACATGCCCATCGGCGTCTGTCTCTTTTTCGCGGCTGTTCCCTTGCCAGGTACCCCTGACGGCACTCATTAGGCAGGCATGCGCGCGCGTAACAACGCCTCGGGGGCAGGTGCGTCCGAAGCCGAACGGCTCGCGGTGGCGGCCGAGGTGCTCGGACACGTCGCCGACCCGACGCGCCTGCACCTGCTGCGGTTGCTGTCCACCGAGCAGGACGTCACCAGCCTGACCACGCAGGTGGCGGCGTCGCGGTCGTCGGTGTCGCAGCACCTGGGCCGGTTGCGGCTCGCCGGCCTCGTGCAGGCGCGGCGGGACGGACGCCGGATGCTCTACCACCTGACCAGCGACCACCGGGCTGACCTGGTCGGCCATGCGGTGCGCGGCATCCCGCACCACCCGCACCGCATCACCACCGATGAGGACACCGGCCACTCGGTCGGATGAAGGGCCACCTCCGCACGTGCGCCGCGAGACCCAGAACATCCTGCTGCTCCTGCTCGGCGGCGCGTTGCTCAAGATCGGCCTGGACGGCAGCTACCTGTGCTACAAGCTCAACGGCGAATGCGGGAGGGCCGGGCAGTAGACGACAGCCCTGTCCCGGGTCATGCCGTGACCTCAGTCGGGAACATGATCGTGGCCAGGAGATGCCGCCTGCGGCCGGGCGACGGGCTGTGGTCGAGCCGCTTCCGGATTGCCGAGACGAAGTCGTCGTAGAGGGCCTCCTTCTCCGCATCGTCGAGCCAGAGCGAGGCTTCGGCTGCCGAATCGGCGACCAGCCCGGCGGCGCCGACCGCGAGGATGATGTAGCCCATGTGGTTGACCGAGGTGTAGGCGATCATCCGCTTGAAGTCCCGCTGCGCCAGCGCCACGGACGCTCCATAGAGGACGCTGACCACGCCGATCACGACGACGACCAAGCAGCGCAAGGACGAGGTCTTGATCGATGTCGAGGACGTCGCGTTGGGTGACGAGACGCGGATGCGGTGGAACGCGAGGGACAAGTGGATCTTGTCGGATGACCTTGTGCATGAGGCGCTGATCGATGGGGAGACGTTCGAGCGGGCGCAGCAGGTTCTGGGGGCCAGGGGAGCGGGTCGAACGACGCGGGAGCGGCAACGCACCCGCCACCGGTATGTGTTGCGCGGGTTGGTGCGGTGTGGTCTATGCGGTCGGCGGATGCAGGGGCAGCAAAGCTGGGAAGTGTTGTTCTACCGGTGCCGGTTTCCCGCGGAGTACGGTTTGGCGAACAAGGTGGAGCATCCGCGCAACGTCTATCTCGCCGAGCGTGACCTCCTCCGGCCACTGGACGCGTGGCTCGCGAAGTCCTTCGCGCCGCACCGGCTCAAAGACACGGTCGACACGTTGTACGAAGCCCAGGCCGAGGACGATGGCGAACCCGCCGCTGTGGCGGCTATGCGGGTCGTCGAGGAGTGCGACCAGGCGCTCCGGCGTCACCGAGCCGCGCTGGAAGCGGGGGCCGACCCCCAACTGGTCACTCGGTGGATGGCCGAGACTCAAGCACGCCGCGCCGAAGCGCTCGCCAAGGCGCGGCCGGCTGCTCGGCCGCAGCGGCTGAGCAAGGACGAGATCCAGGGCCTGATCGACAGGCTGGGCGACCCCGGCGCACCCTGATCCTCGCCGCGCCCGAAGACAAGGCAGCCGTCTACCAGCAGCTCGGCCTGAAGATGATCTACCACTCCGGTAAACGAACTGTGCGGGTCGAGACGAATCTCGACCCGCACAGTTGGGGTTATGGAACGTGTCCGAGGGGGGAGCTGACCCAAAACCCCAGGTTGATGTACGCCGCCGACCTGCAGCTACTTTAGATGGGCGGTCGTGCCGGGAGACATGATGCTCGCGCGGATGTGGCGAAGGTGACGGCTACCGCCAGCATCTGGTTGGGCGTGGAGGGCCATATGGTGATCGTCGCCGGCGAGGCAATTCCGGCGATCAGCGGAAGACAGTCTTGCGCGGGCGGTCGTGATCGCGGTGACCTTGCGCCCAGCACTGCGGATGTTGGTCGGGTCGCCGCAGCGGGTACCGACTCGGGTGGCCTCGCCGGCCAGACCGCCGATGCCGACCAGGACGCTCAGTTCGGCAAGGGGTCATCGTTGGTGTCGACGGCGCGCCGCGTGTCTTACGTGCGGCGTCGGCGATGACGAATACCCTGGGCCGAGGTTGCCATTGCGGATACCGGTGCTGATGCTCATTCGACGGATCTGCCCACCGATCGGGCGCCGCGGCCGACAGAATGTTCGAGGACGTCGCGCGAATTCGGCGCATTGTCATTCGCCAGGTCGAATGCGTAGCCGACGCCGTGTTCCGGACTCCAAGGCGCACACGGCTCTCTGCAGGCGGGGCCGCATGGCGGTGGTGGTGCCTCCCGGTTGTGGAAGGCACCACCACGTAATGCCGGTGTTCAGCTGTAGGTGACTTGGGTGGTGCCGTTGGCGCTGAACCAGGTGATGTAGCCGTGTTGGAAGTTGTTGCGGCGGCCGCCGGTGACGCCGTATTCGTCGCTGGTGGGGTAGCCCAGCGCGCTGGTTTCCCAGCCGAGGGAGGCCCACTTGTCACGGATGGCGCCGACGACGGACCAGGCTCCGGTGCTGGATGTCCAGTAGACGGAGGCGTTGTTGGTGAAGTGGTTGTAGCGGCCGGTGCCGTTCGGCGTCACCGATTCGTCGGTGGTGGGGTAGCCGAATCCCTTTTCCCAACCGAAGGCGGCCCACTTGTCGCGGATCGCGCCTTGGATCGAGTGGGCCCCGGAGTTCGGGGACCAGTAGATCGATGCCCCGACGTCGAGGCTGAAGTGGTTGTAGCGCCCGATCCCGTCCGGTGTCACTGCCTCGTCGGTGGTGGGATAGCCGATGCCCCGTTCACGGCCCAGGGCTGCCCACTTGTCCCGGATCTGTCCGAGGACGGAGTGCGCGGCGGTTTTCGGGGACCAGTAGATCGAGGCGCCGGCGGTGAGGCTGAAGTCGTTGTAGCGGCCGGCCCCGTCGGAGGTGACGGTTTCGTCCGTAGTGGGGTAGCCGAGGCCGGTTTCCCACCCGAGGGCGGCCCACTTGTCGCGGATGGCGCCTTGCACGGCATGGGCGCCGGTGCTGGGGGTCCAGTAGACGGATGCACCGGCGGCGAGGCTGAAGTGGTTGTACCGCCCGGTTCCGTCCGGGGTCACGGCCTCGTCGGTAGTCGGGTAGCCGAGCGTTTGGAGTCCGCCGAGGGCGAGCCATTTGGTGCGGATCTGGCCCTGGACGGTGTGGGTTCCGGTGTTGGGTGAGTAGTAGAGGGAGGCGCCGCCGAAGGTGGTGTATTGGCCTGTGCCGTCGCCGGTGCCGGTGGTGTCGCTGGTGGGAAAGCCGAGGCTGCCGCCGGGGCCGCCGAGTTGCTGGTAGCGGGTGAGGATCGGGCCGGTGACGGCCCACGCGCCGGTGTTGGGCGCGTAGTAAATGGTGCCGTTTTGGTAATTCTGCGCCCAGCCCTTGGCGATGGGGTATTCGCCGCCGACGGGGTTGCCGAGGGAGGAGCCGGCGCCGCCGAGGGCGGTGTAGTGGGTGACGATCTGGTCGGGGACGCTGCCTTGGGCGAAGGCTCGGACCTGGTCGACGGTGCCGTTGAAGAGGTCCTGGTCGCCGGGGAAGGTGCCGGCGGTGTCGTACTGCCAGATGGTGTAGTTGCTCCAGCCGCTGGGGATGGCGCCGGGGTCGTCGCCGATGCGGGAGATCCATAGTGGACTGTTGGCGGGGATGGTGGTGTTGCCGCCGGTGCAGTTAGTCCACCACCCGTTGGTCGTATAGATCACGGGCCACTGGTTGGTGCGGTCGTGGATGGTGGTGGTGAAGTCGCTGATCCAGGCGGTCATCTGGGCGGGGGTCTTGTTATAGCACCAGCCGGGCCAGTCGGCGCTGCCGTAGGGGTTGTACTCGATGTCGAGCACCGGCGGCGCGGTGTGGCCGTCACCGACCCAGCCGCCGCCGTTGTCGAGGAAGAAGGTGGCTTGCGCAGCACCGGTGGAGACATCGGGCAACGCGAAGTGGTAGGCACCCCGTGCGAGGCCCGCGTTCGCCGATCCGGCGTAGTTGGTGGCGAACTGCGGGTCGACGTAGGTGGTGCCTTCGGTGGCCTTCATGTACGCGAAGCTCGCGCCCGCGCTGGCGGCTGAACTCCAGTCCACCGCGCCTTGATAGTGGCTCACGTCCAGCCCCTGCGCGTTGGACGACGCAGTGAGCGTGGACAGTGTCCGTGTTCGTTTCGCCGGAATTTCCCGGGCTCGGATGGTAGAACCCAGGAAATCCAGCTCCGGATGAGCGGGCGGGCTCGCCTTGGGTGCCGCCTCTGCCGGCCCGGTTCCGAGCATCACTCCGGCGAGGAGCAGGGGTGCCAGCGCGAGTACGCGCGCACGCCGAAATACCACGAGAACCTCCGTGAAAGAACCCCCAGAAAATGGCGGGGCCGATCGGCCCGGCATCGAGACTCTAACCCCTGTTCCGGCCACGGCCAAGCAGGAACCCTTGCGTGACAAGGGTCACCACGATCAGAAGAGTCACGCGGTAGTGCCTGGAAGTGTGGTGCATAACTGACTTCCAGAGCCGGGGTTGACGGCGATTCGGGTGACGACCGGAGGAGCTCGTCGTCGATAAGGAGTACCAAGAGTGGTGCGGTCTGGGCTGTTCGGGGGTTACGCACCAAGGTTGGGACATTTGGCGTATTGCCGCGTTTGAACGGTGTCCTGATACTTCGAAGGCCGTCATTGGGGGCGCGGGTTCTGGGGCGCCTGAATTCTGGAGGCTCAGTGTTTCCTCGTCAGCCTGGGGCACGTCTGCGTGCGCGGTTGTGGTCGGTTCTGCGTGCGCTGGCCGCGGTGCTCGTCGTGGTTTTGGTGGCGTCCCTGGCAGAGGCAGTGCCTTCGGCGCAGGCCGCAGCCGCGCCGTCGCCCATCGATCCCCGGGATGTGCCCCTGCTCCCGAGCCCGGCACCGGTGCCACCACCGCCGACGCCTCCGGCGCGCGGCGGGTTCGAACCGTTGTCCCGGGCGGATGGATCGGGTGGCAGTCATTTCGACCCGCAGCGTTCGACCGTGGTGTCCCGCTCGATGTTCGCCGAGGAGTACGCGAACCCGGATGGCTCACGCACCGTGCGGCAGTCCACGCAGCCGCTGAACGTGCAGGAAGCTTCGGGCCGGTGGCGTCCGGTGGACACGATGTTGGGCGTCGATCAGGGCAGCCGGCGTGCCGACGCGCCGGCACATCCGCTGCACCCGTCGTTGGCGGGCACCGCGAACGACCCGGCGGTGCTGCGGGTGCAGACCGGCGACGCAACGGCCAGCCTGGGGTTCGATCAGGCGCTGCCGGTGCCGGGCGCGGTGCGCGGTGACCGGGTCTCGTATGCGGAGGTGAGCAAGGACACCGATCTGGGTTACGAGGTGACACCGGGTGCGGTGAAGGAGAGCATCACGCTGAAGAAGCCGCCGCCAGCGGGTCGGTCGTCGTGGCGCTTCCGGTTGGACACCACCGGTGTGACCCCGCGCTTGACGAGTGCAGGGGCGGTGGAGCTGGTGGATCCGGCGGGTGCGGTGAAGATCGTGATGCCGCCCGTGGAGACCTGGGACTCGGCCGGCGGCGGGCAGACCGCGCCCGCCGTGACCGGTGGCCAGTACCGGCTGGATCAGGCAGGCAAGTCGTGGTGGTTGACCGTGTCGGTGGACCAGAGCTGGCTGCAGGACCCGAAGCGGGTGTATCCGGTGACGGTCGATCCGACGTTCTCGTTCGGTGTCGTCGATCCGCACGCCTACCGCAGCGACGGGACGGAGTGCAGTGGATGCGGTCTGCGGATCGGCAACAGCCAGGCGGCGGGGGACACCTACAACCGGTCGGTTTTCCACTTCGACTACTCGCCGCTGTTCGGCAAGACGGTAGTGGGCGCGAAGATGGATGTCGTCCGCAACACCAGCGTGGTGGGTTCGCTCAAGACCTGGAACTCGGATCTTTATCACGCGACTGCGTTCAACTTCAACGCCGTCGGTGAGTACCTGGGTTCGGCGTTGACCGGTGACGTGGGGTCGTTCACCGATTCCCGCCTGGCGGACTACCTGCGCACCGTGGTCAACAACCGCGACGCGAGCGCGTACTTCATGCTGGCCGGCAGCGAGATCGCCGGCACCTGGACCTACAAGAACCTCGACGCCACCTTGACCGTGGACACCGGGTCCGCCCCGCCCGCCGCGGTACTTGTCGGTCCCGCGGACAACAGCGTGTCGACGGTGTTGACCCCGACGCTGGCGGTGAACCCCGTGACCGACCCGGATGGGGACCCGGTGTCCTATTGCTTCCGCATCGCCACCGGCCCGGACGCGAAGTCCGGTGTCGTGGTGGACTCCGGATGTCAGCCGAGTCCGCAGTGGACTGTGCCGCCGGGCGTGTTGCAGGACGGCGTGGCCTACACCTGGCAGGCGATGACCTACTCCGGGATCACCACGACCACCCCACCCTGGGTAGGGCACCTCAAGGCCGACCAGCGCATCGGCGACCGTGGCCCGTCACCCAGCGACGACGCCGGACCGGTGACGGTGAACCTCGCCAACGGCAACATCACGACGTCGGAGCAAACCCCCACTTTCAACACCGTGGGCGGCAACGCCGGGCTCACCCTGACCTACAACTCCCAGCAAATCGAATCCAAGGGCCTGCGTGCCTCGTACTACGCCGACCTGTCGCACAACGGGTTGATCAACGACGCGCAACAGCCCGCGCTCGTGCGCACCGAACCGCAGGTCAACGTGGACTGGGGCGACCAGTCCCCGTTCGCGCCCGCGCTGGCGCCGGACTGGTTCGTGGTGCGCTGGGAAGGCTACTTCCAAGCGCCGGCCACCGGCACCTACCAGTTCGCCGGTTTGCACGACGACGGAGCGGTGATCTGGATCAACGGCGCCAAGGTCTACGACGTGGGCGGCGTCAGCGATGTCAACTGGACCGAGTCCACGGGCGTGCCGATGACCGCGGGGCAACGACTGCCGATCAAGGTCGAGCTCGCCGAACGCGTCGGCCTGGCGCGCATGCGGTTGTTCACGCGCACCGACAACGGAACCACCGTTCCGCCGCAAATCGTGCCCGCCGACTGGCTGTCCACGTCGGACCTTCCGGCGCTGCCGCAGGGCTGGTCACTGTCGGCCGACGCGGACGGGGACGGCACCAGTTACACCGACGCGAAGGTGACCGACCAGAACATCGTGCTCACCGACGCCACCGGCGCCAAACACACCTGGACCAAGAAATCCACCGGCGGCTACACCCCGCCCACCGGCGAAGACGGCGTCCTCGCCCTCAACCCAGCGGGTCAGGTGACCCTCACCGACGACGGCGACGTCTACACGTTCCGCTCCGACGGCAAACTCGACACCCAAGCCTCTGCGGTGGACTCCCGCAAACCCGCCGCCCTGCAGAACATCTACACCGGCACACCGTCCCGGCTCACCCAGATCAAGGATCCCGTGTCCGGGCGGGCACACACCCTGTACTACAACCGGGCCGGCGACGACTGTTACCACGGCCTGACCCCGCCACCGGGTGCCGACGCGGCCCCACCCGCGCAAATGCTGTGCCGCGTCGCCTACTGGGACGGCACCGAAACCCTGCTCTGGTACACGGGCGGGCGCCTGGCACGCATCCAGGACCCGGGTTCGGAGAACACCGACTACGGCTACAACGCAGCCGGGCTGCTCACCTCGCAGCGATCTCCGCTGGTCACGGACTGGATTGCCGCCGATGCCGCGGCCCGCTCCGGTTACACCGACATCGTCACCAAGATCGACTACGCGACGCTGAGCGGGCGCACCAAGGCCACCAAGGTCACCGAACCCGCGCCGATGCCGGGACAACCGCGGCCGGCCACGAGCTACCGCTACGACCCTGACCACCGCCAGACCTACACCTACGCCGCCGGGCTCGACCCCGCGATCGGGTTCACGAGCCGGGTCACCTACGACGACGCCGACCGCACCCTCACCACCACCGACGCCGCGGGCAAAACCTCCACGCAGGAGTGGAACGTCAAGGACCAGCCCTTGTCCACCACCGACCCCGCGGGCCGCAAGTCCACCACGGTCTACGACTACGCGGACCGGGCCACCGACTCCTACGGGCCCGCACCGGCATCGTGCTTCACCGGACAGCTGCCCAACGGCACCTGCCCGCAGGTCTCGCACGGGCACACCGCCTACGACGAGAACATCAACGGCCTGTCGGTCGCCTACTACGACAACGACAGCCTCACCGGCGCCCCCAAGGTCTACGCCACCGGGATCGGCGGTTCCGGTGGGCAGCTGGTGAACAATTGGGGGACCGCCGCCCCCACTCCCGGTGTCCCCGCCGACCACTTCTCGCTCCGCGCCATCGGCGACATCGTCTTCCCCGCCGCCGGTGACTACACCTTGCGAGTCCTGGCCGACGACGGCGTCCGGGTGTGGGTCGATGACAAGGTCGTCATCGACGACTGGCGAAACACCACTGCCGCGTGGCGCACCGGTGTCTTTCACAACGACATCGCCGGTGCGGCGAAACGCATCCGGGTCGAGTACTACGAGTTCGACCTGACCGCGCAGCTCGAGTTGCACTGGACGACTCCGGCAGGTGTGCAGGAAGCGGTGCCCGGCGTCCAGCTGAAACCGCGATACGGGCTGACCACGTCCACCACCGCCTCGGAATCCGACGGCGTCGCAGACAAGGTCGGCACCACCCGCTTCGATGAAAACGGCCTCGACCCCGTCTACGGACTCGCGTCCTCCGGCCGGGCCAACCCCACCGGGCTCAACATCGCAGGCTCCGTCGCCTACGAGTCCCCTGGTGTGGGCTACCTGCGCAAGACCACCAAGACCATGGCCACGGGCGCTGCCACCACCTACGCCTACTACGGCGACGCCGAAACCCGCGCCAACCCCTGCGTGCCCGGCAGCCCCGCGGTCAACCAGGGCGGACTACCCAAGCTGACCACCTCCACCAGCCCGGCTACCGGTCCGGGCCGGGTGGACGAGCAGGTCTACGACGCCTCCGGCCGGGTGGTCGCCGAAGCCACTGGCGGGGCGTGGACGTGCACCACCTACGACACCCGGGACCGGCCGCTGCAGGAACAGGTCCCCGCCAACGGCGCCGTGCCCGCCCGCACCGTGACCCACACCTACGCAGTCGGCGGTGACCCGCTCACCAGCACGGTGGCCGACGACAAGGGCACCATCACCACCACCGTCGACCTGCTCGGCCGCGACGTCGCCTACACCGACGCCAACGGCGTCCGCACCACCACCGCCTACGACCAGGTCGGACGAGTCACCTCCAGCACGGTGACCCCGCCCAACGCGGCGGACGCGGCGCGGGTGCTGTCGTTCACCTACGACGACGCCGGCCGCGTGCTGACGCAGAAACTGGACAACACCACCGTCGCCACCGTCACCTACGACAACGCCGGTGAACTCGCCACCGTCACCTACGGCAACGGCACTTCCCTCGCCGCGGTGTCGAAGGACAACGCGGCCCGGCTGCTGAGCCTGGACTGGAAGACCAGCGACAACCAGCACATCGTGAGCCAGGTCGGGCGCACCGCGGCCGGCACGATCATCGACGAGTCCCTCGCCGGGGTCGATGCTCGCCCTGGTGCTCCCAACTACCTCTACGACGGTGTGGGGCGGTTGACCGAGGCTTACGTCAGCGGGCACCACTACACCTACGACTACACGTCCGCGGCCTCGGCCACCTGCCCGACCGGCACCCAGACCAACGCCGGCTTGAACGGCAACCGGATGCGGCTGCTCGACCAAACCGCACCCGGTACAGCGGAGACCCGCTACTGCTACGACGCCGCCGACCGGCTGCTCGCGACCGAAGGCGCCACCGCGCTCACCGGGTTCACCTACGACACCGACGGCAACACCACCAGCTGGACCGCCGCCGACGGCACCGTCACCACACTGGGCTGGGACGGGTCCGACCGCAACATCAGCGCGATCACCACCAGCGCCGACCCGGCATTGAACGCCAATGTCACCTATACCCGCGACGCGACCAACCGCATCATCCGCCGCGACCCGCTGAATTGCGACAACAACACCGTGGTGCGGTACGGGTTCACCGGCGACGGCGACACCCCTGACCTCACCCTCAACGGAGACAACCGCCTCACCTCGATCTCCCTGGCCCTGCCGGGCGGGGTGCTCTACACCAGCAAAGTCGGCACCGACGGCGCCTTCACCCCCGGCTACGACCACCCCTCAATCCGCGGCGACCTGGTCCTGACCACCGACGCAGCCGGTCACCAGGTCGGCGCGCTGCGCACCTTCGACCCCTACGGCCAGCCCCTCACCGAGGCCGGGGCGGTTGATCCGCAGAACGTGCCCGACAACTCACCCGGCTCCATGGACTACGGCTGGCTCGGCCAATACCAGCGACCCTATGAGCACACCGGTGCGCTGTCGCTGGTCCAGATGGGCGCACGGCCCTACAGCCCGCTGCTGGGCAGGTTCCTGTCTGTCGACCCGGAAGAGGGCGGCTCCGCCAACGACTACGACTACGTCGCCGGCGACCCCATCAACACCCTCGACCTCGACGGACACGGCTGGTTCAGCAGCCTGGTCAAGGCGGTCACCGCGGTCGCCGAGGTCGTGTCGAACATTCCCGGGCCCATCGGTGCTGTCGCGAGTGGCGTCGCTGCCGCCGGCAACGCCATCCAAGGCAACTGGGCAGCAGCGGCCCAGTTCGCCGCATCCGCCATCACCGGCGGCGTGACCCGATGGGTCGGACGAGCCGTTACCGCGGTGAAAGCCATCGGTAGGGTCGCATCGAAGGCAGGGCGCTGGGTCACTGCCACAACCCGGTCGCAAGATGCTGCCAATCGTGCGAACAGGTTGCTGAGAAAGGTTAGACTGGGTGGGAAGGGTATCACATTCAGGAACCGGCACATTTTTAGCCTGAATGCTCCGCACAATCTGACGAAGCGGTACGCTAAGAACGCAGATGACCACGCTGGACGGTGGCATATACACACTGGGTCTAGTCGAACAGCCAGACGCGTCTTCCGGGTTTGGAGAAAGATATGAGCGGTGAGATGTTGCTGATTATCTTCCGCGACAATCCTGGCGAATTCGCCGGGCTTGTGCCACCCTTTGCTAAGGAAACACTTCGAGCAACCGTATTCGATTCAATTACATTGCAGTGGCCGAAGGCTGCAAATCCCGATGAAAAGCGGCGGGTGATGCAGTTTATAATGACGGCGGCAGCGCCAAATTGCACCCATCAAACGCTGACTGCGGGGAAGCGAGGAAGAAGTGTGGTCAAGGAAGGTTCAGCTGATTTCGTTGGAGCGGTTGACGATCTGGATTGGTGGCTGGGAGATGTTGTCTTGCTATTCTTCTCGGCGGACCAGTTGAAGATGGCCTGGATGCCTGGAAGTGATGGCTCGTTCTTGCACATTGCTGCCTCACGGGATATGCTTGCCTTTCGCGTTCAGCCCGCAATTCAGGAAATCGGGTTCGCGCTCGGTTGGGTTGTCGAATCGCAGTGAATGTTTTTGCCAACCTGGCGGGGGCCCTTTTGGGCATCGTGAGGCTCACCATGAGAAAACCACTGGCCGTCGTATTCCGACCCCGCATAAATATACTCAGGGCAAAAATCCGAGGAATCCGAATGGCGGTAGAGGGAGTAACGGGCCAGTATCGAGCATAGGCTGGAGGGATATTGCCAGGGTGTACGGTCATCTGCGGAGGCGGTAGGAGTTGTGGTAGTGAAGTTCACTGGGCTCGCAGAACTTGAGTGCAGACCAGGCCACATCGACTTCGATTTTGATGATGCCGGTAACCTCGACCTGAGGAACCAGGCTCACGTGGTGGCTGCCCGCTTCGTGTCGAACAAATCTAGACCCATGCCTATGCTCTGGCACCTTGTCCTGCTGCGAGGGAGCGGCGTCATCGCGACGGTGTGTACCGATGGGTTTCCGGGGATGTTCCGGTTCGAGTCAGCGATTTCATTCGCCTGTCACGGATTTCGATTATCCTTTTTTGGCTATCCGATCCGGATGGCTATTACAAGGGGGTGAGTACGTGACATGCGGAGTGGGCGATCGGCTCCTTGAGCTCCTCCGCGAGCTCCAGGTGACGACCACGTGGACGGTGGTGGTCACCGAAGAGGCCGACAGCTGGTCGAAGTGGCAGCTCGGGGGATCGACGTCGCAGGCCACCGTGGTCGTCGAGCCCCGGAGCTGGCTCGGGTTGGCGTTCGAGGCGCGCGATCCACTGGCCGGCAGGCGCGCCATCTATGACATCGACACCGCCCTGTACGACATATCGCAGGACAATCCACACGAATTCGCGGAGGAGAAGCGGGCTCTGCGCAGGCGTTGATCGACCGGCACGGGAAGCTTGTGGTGGAGTTCTTCGATATCGGGCAGTCGCGGTCGATTCCGTGGAAGCGCCGGCCTGAGGCGGCACGCCTGCTGGTGGCTATGCGCGATCCGGGCCGGGATTTCGATGCGGTGGTGATCGGCGAGCCGCAACGCGCGTTCTATGGCAACCAGTACGGACTAACCTTCCCGGTCTTAGTTCACTACGGCGTCGAGCTGTGGGTGCCGGAGGTCGGCGGCGCCGTTGATCCCGAATCCGAGGCGCACGATCTCGTGATGTCGGTGTTCGGTGGGATGAGCAAGGGGGAGCGCAACCGCATCAAGATTCGGGTGCGGTCGGCGATGGCAGCGCAGGCCAGCGTCGAAGGCCGTTTCCTGGGGGGCCGCCCGCCATACGGGTACCGGTTGGCGGACGCCGGGCCGCACCCAAACCCAGCGAAGGCCGCTGAGGGTAAGCGGCTGCGCCGACTGGAGCCGGACCCGGTAACGGCTCCGGTGGTGCAGCGGATCTATCGCGAGTACCTCGGTGGGCGGGGGATGTTCGCGATCGCGGAGGGCTTGACGCGCGACGATGTGCCTTCGCCGTCGGCCCACGACCCCGCACGCAATCGGCATCGGTCTGGCATCGCGTGGTCGAAGGGTGCGGTGCGGGTGATTCTGTCGAATCCGCGCTATACCGGTCGTCAGGTGTGGAACAAGCAGCGCAAGGACGAGGTCTTGATCGATGTCGAGGACGTTGCGTTGGGTCATGAGACGCGGATGCGGTGGAACGCGAGGGACAAGTGGATCTTGTCGGATGACCTTGTGCATGAGGCGCTGATCGATGGGGAGACGTTCGAGCGGGCGCAGCAGGTTCTGGGGGCCAGGGGAGCGGGTCGAACGACGCGGGAGCGGCAACGCACCCGCCACCGGTATGTGTTGCGCGGGTTGGTTCGCTGTGGTCTATGCGGTCGGCGGATGCAGGGGCAGCAAAGCTGGGAAGTGTTGTTCTACCGGTGCCGGTTTCCCGCGGAGTACGGTTTGGCGAACAAGGTGGAGCATCCGCGCAACGTCTATCTCGCCGAGCGTGACCTCCTCCGGCCACTGGACGCGTGGCTCGCGAAGTCCTTCGCGCCGCACCGGCTCAAAGACACGGTCGACACGTTGTACGAAGCCCAGGCCGAGGACGATGGCGAACCCGCCGCTGTGGCGGCTATGCGGGTCGTCGAGGAGTGCGACCAGGCGCTCCGGCGTCACCGAGCCGCGTTGGAAGCGGGGGCCGACCCCCAACTGGTCACTCGGTGGATGGCCGAGACCCAAGCCCGCCGCGCCGAAGCGCTCGCCAAGGCGCGGCCGGCTGCTCGGCCGCAGCGGCTGAGCAAGGACGAGATCCAGTGCTTGATCGACGGGCTGGGTGACATCCGGCGCACCCTGATCCACGCCGCTCCCGAAGACAAGGCAGCGGTCTACCAGCAGCTCGGCCTGCAGATGGTCTACCACCCCGGTAAACGAACTGTGCGGGTCGAGACGAATCTCGACCCGCACGGTTGGGGTTATGGAACGTGTCCGAGGGGCGTAACGGCCACTACGCACACGCGCTCTACCAGCGGAAACAGTTTGAGTTGCCATAGAGCATAGGGCTTCATGGAGACCAAGTATCCTGCGCGGCCCCGTCCGAATGGATACGGGTCGTGCCGAACTGGTGGCGTGCTGAGGCGGAATCGCGCGGGAACCTGGGGCTGAGCTGTCGCTTGTCCTTGAGGTACGGGCGCCGATGGGGATGGAGTGTCGGAAGGGTTTGCGGAATGAGAAGTCGTCGCTCGCGTGGCCTGGCGGACTGGCTGCTACCGTGGACAACTACCGGAAAATGGAGTGTTTGTTGGTTAGGGTTAGCCGACACCGGCTCGTTGCCGGCAGGTCGCTGGACCTCTTCTTCGCGATTCTTTGAATGGAGAACGAAAAAGCCCTAGGTCAATTGCTTAAGACATCACTTCTGTTCGCGCAGGCAGCACCGGAAGCGGAAATACGGGGAACGTATTACGCAGAAACTCTCCCCGCTCGATGGGAGCACGACGAGGTGCCGGACAGGTTTCTGGCTCGCGTCGGACTATCCCGCCTACAAGGGGACACCTGCGACTGTGAGCTGAGTCGCGCCGAACGTTGGAATGATCCCCGCTCGGGCGGGGATCACGGCGAATATCGAACGACCTTCCGAAATCGTACGACACCACCCCCGCTCGCCCGGGGATCACCTCGGCCTCGCGATCCCGCCTGACCTCTACGAGGGACCACCCCCGCTCGCGCGGGGATCACAGCCTCGACACAGCGAGTTGCACGATGAGCCCGGGACCACCCCCGCTCGCGCGGGATCACACCCAGCGGGCTGACGCCAGCATCGTCGGCGGGGGACCACCCCCGCTCGCGCGGGGATCACTCCCGGATCGCGCCGGCGAAGTTGCCGATCCCGGGACCACCCCCGCTCGCGCGGGGATCACTACAGCTCAACCGACCCGAAGCCCGGCCTGCTGGGACCACCCCCGCTCGCGCGGGGATCACAAAGGGCCGAGACGTGAACGACTGGGCAGCCGGGGACCACCCCCGCTCGCGCGGGGATCACACGATCGGCATCGTGCTCAAGGGGGGCGGCACGGGACCACCCCCGCTCGCGCGGGGATCACTTCCAGCAGCTGCTGCCCGCGATCCGGCAGGTGGGACCACCCCCGCTCGCGCGGGGATCACCGCGATCTTGGCTACAAGGTGAGGGTTGACCTGGGACCACCCCCGCTCGCGCGGGGATCACAGAGCTTCGTCTTCGACATGCCCGTTCCACCCGGGACCACCCCCGCTCGCGCGGGGATCACCCTACCTGACCAGCATACTCATCAACTGAAACGGCGTTACTGTGGCATTCGCCGTCGTCCGGGTGAGCTGATCAGGACGGTTGCGGCGCCTGTCCTCTTCTAGCGAGCAGGTGGACCTCGTAGGGCGGCTGTTGCGCTTGGTGTTCTAGGGTCGCCGGTACTCGCAGGCATAGCGGAGTTCGTTCGTAGTGTCGATAAAGGAGATCCCGCCCGGGCGCGGAGTAACGGTTTGCGCGGTATCCGCGATCATGGCCCATGTGGTGCGAGGTTTAACTGCCGATGCAATCGGTAAGGCGGCATGGCTGTCCTCTTGGGCAAAGTCGGTTACCAATGATCGTGGCGAGCTGACGGGTTGGCTGCCGTTATGGCTGCATTTGATGGACAGCGCGACGGTCGCCGGGTTATTGGTTGACCGGTGGGTTTCTCGTCAAGCTTTGGATCTGATCGGAAAGGACCTGCCGGGAGGAAGTGCTGATGTTCGCTTTCTGGCGTGCTGGCTGGCGGGCGTCCATGATATTGGCAAGTTGTCACCAGCATTCGCGGTACAGGTCGATTTCCTCGCGGACAGGATGCAGGATGCGGGCCTATCGGCATCTCCGCTGTTGAAAGCTGATCCGCAGCGATCTCGCACGACTCATTCGTTGGTTGGTTTCGGTGCGGTTCGTACTTGGCTTAGTCGCGAGGCGGGGTTTGAGCGGGCGGGGTTGGCAGCGCAGTTGGCTTCCGTGGTGGCTAGTCATCATGGTGTCGCTCCGGAGCAGTCGCAGGTCGCCGCGCTACGACAGGTCCCGCATTTGACCGGCACGGGTGTGTGGGACGTGGCGCGCACACAGCTGTTGGAGTTCGTGACCGGTCGTGTCGGCGGGCACGAGCGGCTGGCGTCACTGGCGGGAGTGCGTTTAGGGCGGCCGGCGATGGTACTTCTGACCGGGATCGTGATCATGGCCGATTGGATCGCTTCGAACGCCGAGTTGTTCCCGTTGTGGCCAATGGACACCGCGAATGCGCCTGGGCCCGTTTGGCCGGAGGAGATGCTGGAGGCTCGTGTGGCGCACGCGTGGGCTGAATTGGCGTTGCCGCCCCGCTGGACGCCTTCTGCGGTCGGTCCTGATCTGGACGCGGAGTTCGCGTCTCGGTTCCCGCATATCGATGTGGCACGACCGGCGCAGGCCGCGGTCGTGGAGATGGCCCGCGCGCAGGCGGGCGGGGGCATCGTGGTGGCAGAGGCGCCGATGGGTGTCGGTAAGACCGAAGCCGCACTGATCGCGGCAGAGGTTCTCGCTCGCGGGTCTGGGGCGGACGGGGTCTTTGTGGCGCTACCGACCCAGGCCACCACCAACGCGATGTTCTCCCGCGTGCTGGATTGGTTGCAGGCACTGCCGGGCAGCGTGGGCGGTGCGGCGGTGCACTTGGCGCACGGCAAGGCCGCGTTGAACGACGAGTACACGGGCCTGCTCTCCCGAGGCGACTTCGCGTGTGTTGGGGCGGACGAGGACGACGCGGTGGCCGTGCATCAGTGGATGCGCGGCAGTAAGAAGGGGCCGCTGGCGCCGTTCGTGGTCGGCACGATCGATCAGATCTTGGTGGCGGCGCTGAAGTGCCGGCACGTGATGCTGCGGCATCTGGCCTTGGCGGGCAAGGTCGTCGTGATTGACGAGGTACACGCCTATGACGTGTACATGTCGGTGTATCTGCGCCGGGTGTTGCAGTGGCTGGGAGCATATCAAGTGCCGGTGGTGTTGCTGTCCGCGACGTTGCCGGCCGAGCGGCGCCGGGATTTGCTCAACGCCTATCACCACGGCCGTACCGGCCGCGATGAGGATGCATCAGTTCCCGCGGAGGTGGGGTACCCGATGGTTTCCTCCGCGCAGAGCCCGGCCGTGGTGGTGCCCTCGTCCGAATCCCCGGTTAGGGTCGCCCTGGATCGCCTGCCGGACGACCTGGACGCACTGGCGACGTATCTGAGGCGGCACTTAGCCGACGGCGGGTGCGCGGCGGTCATCCGCAACACCGTGGCCCGGGTACAGGAGACCGCTGACCGGCTCGTGGCCGAGTTCGGCGAAGATGCGATCACGGTGAACCATGCACACTTCTTGGGCTGTGACCGGGCCGAACTCGATGAGGGCCTCGTGCGCCGGTTCGGCCGAGACGGCGCCCAGCGCCCCCACCGGCACGTGGTCGTGGCCTCGCAGGTACTGGAGCAATCGCTGGACGTCGACTTCGACCTGCTGGTCACCGACCTCGCCCCAGTTGACCTTGTCCTGCAACGCCTGGGCCGACTGCACCGCCACCAGCGCACGCGCCCCGCCCCCCTGGTAGCGCCGCGCTGCGCGCTCACTGGCGTCGAGGACTGGACCAGCGCGCCCGTGCGGGCAGTAGCCGGCGCACGGCGCGTCTATGCGGAGCACCCGCTTCTGCGGGCCGCGGCACTGCTGCACGACCTCCAGGCCGTCGAACTGCCCACCGACATCGATCCGCTCGTCCAGCACGCCTACGGAAGCGACAACCTTGGACCCGCATCCTGGCAGGACGCCATCGACGCAGCCGCCAAACGGGCCGAGCAAGACGCAGAGCGACGAGCAGCGAAAGCGGAAGTCTTCCTCTTGGGCTCGACGACAGGCCCCGGGACCTTGGTCGGGTGGCTGCAGGCGGGTGTCGGCGACGCGGACGGCCCACGAGGAGCAGCACAAGTCCGCGACGGAGCCGAGTCGATCGAGGTTCTGGTCGTGCAGCGCGACGAACACGGCGGCCTGCTCACCCCGGACTGGATCGCCACCGGGGCATCATGCCAAGTACCGCTTGACGACCGGGTTCCATCCTGGCTGGCGAGAATCATCGCCGGATGCAGCCTGCGACTCCCACTGGCCATGTCGCACCCCGGGGTCGCCGACGCCGTGATCACCGACCTCGAAGCACATCGTTTCACCAGCTTCGACCGGTCGCCGCTGCTGGCCGGCCAGCTCGTGCTGGTCCTGGACCAGACCCGGCGCGCGCTGGTGCGAGCAGGGAACGTGCAGTTCGACCTCGCCTACCAGCCACGACGCGGACTCAGCGCGAAAAGGATCTAATAAGCGATCCTCATCAGATAAGCCGAGGTGCTGACGCGTGCATCCTCCGCTTGGTCGGGAGGTACGCCACTACCCGCCTTCTGGTTGAACTTGCTACGTTGTCCCTCAACCGCTACCTTGATCGCTGCGCGGGAAGTACTCGCGTTGATCCACGCTCGTCGTGGATGGTCCGTTGCTGCGCTGACCGTGTACAGGTAGTCCCCGCGCGGAGGCGGGGCGTTAGGGCCTGGTGCCGGCGTTCTGCGCACGCCGGCACCAGGCCAGCTCGACCGAGACATACCCTGCAAGTTCTGGGAGTGCAGCATGGCAAGCTCGAAGAGCGGGCACAGTGGGCCCGACGGACGAGATTGGGCGAACCGGGTCGAGAGAATGCACCACTTCCTGTTCGTTTCGATGCCGTCGACCGCCCTCGGGCTGACGACCGCTTACGGCGTCGGTCATTTCATCTTCCTGATTTTGGACCGCCCGCCAAGCGCGGCCACGCTGAGCACGTGTGGTGCGCTGGCGATCAGCGCGGGTGTGAACGGCGGTCTCGCCAGTGCGCGTCGGTTTCGGCGGCTCCGTCGACCGTGAACTGGGAACTCGCCAAGGCAAGCGCGTTGCTCCAAACGGGCTAATTCGGGCTCACGATGTAACGGTTGCTCATTCGGACAAGATCCTTAGTGACACGGATCCAAGGCGAAGCTGGGGGCTTCCTGTGAACGAACGTGCACCACGGTTCAACCTGGTGTCCGAGCCTTGGCTGCCCGTGATCACGCTCGGCGGGGAACGTGAAATTCTCTCCGTGCGGAGCGTTCTAGGCCGTGCGCACGAGTTGCGTGCCGTGCAGGGCGATCTGGGAACTCAGACGTTTGCTCTGGTGCGGTTGCTCGTGGCGATCTTGCACCGAGCTGTGAACGGGCCTCGAGATGTGGAGCAGTGGGAGGGTCTGTGGAAGGCCGCTCGCCTTCCTGATGAGGCGATCAACGCCTATCTGGAGCAACACAAGTCGCATTTTGAATTGTTTGATGCTGAGGCTCCGTTCTTCCAGGTCGCGTCCTTGCGGACGGCGCGGGATGAGACGTTCGAGCTCAACCGGTTGATTGCGGATGTCCCCAACGGGCGGCCGTTTTTCGCGAGCCGCCCGGGCAAGCACGTGACGTTGTCGTTTGCGGAGGCGGCGCGCTGGCTGGTGCATTGCCAGGCTTTCGACCCCTCGGGGATCAAGTCCGGTGCGGTGGGTGACGACCGTGTGCGTGGCGGCCGTGGATACCCGATCGGTCTGGGATGGAGCGGGAATCTCGGTGGAGTTCTCGCCGAGGGCCGCACACTGCGGGAGACGTTGTTGCTCAACTTGGTTCGGCACGAGAAGGTGGGGGACGATCTTCCCGCGTGGGAACGTGAGCCGCTGACCTCTGCTGTCCGGGCATCGTCCACGCCGAGCGGCCCGGTGGATCTGTTCACTTGGCAGAGCCGACGGATACGTTTGGTGCCGCAGGACGGTGTTGTGCGCAGCGTGCTGGTCTGCAACGGCGATCCGCTGGAGCCGCAGAACAAGCATCACCTGGAGCCGCATTCGCGGTGGCGGCGCAGTCCGGCGCAGGAGAAGAAGCGCCGCGAAGCAGTGGTGTACATGCCGTTGGAGCACAACCCGGAGCGGGTCGTCTGGCGGGGGTTGCAGTCCATGCTCGCCTCCACCGCCGGTGCTGGGCAAGGCCGGGAAGCCACGGCGCGGTGGCCGGGCACGATGCTGGAGTGGCTTGCCGAGCTCATCGACGCCGAAGTCGTCGAGCCGGACTTTCCACTACAGCTGCGCACGATCGGCATGGTGTACGGCAGCAACAACTCGGTCACCGACGAGGTCGTCGACGACGTGCTGGCGCTGCACGCGACGCTGTTGCGGCAGGATGCAGCGTTATTGGCCGGTGTCGCGGTCAGCTGCGTCGAAGCGACCGACGCAGCCGTTCGAGCGGTGGGGAAACTAGCGTTGACGCTGGCGCAGGCCGCGGGTAAGGCACCACCGAACGGCGGCGGGATACCAGCACCGGAGGATGTAGCGCAGCGCACCCGTGCGACGGAGACCGCGTACGCGGAGCTGGACCAGCCATTTCGACGGTGGCTGGCCGCCCTGAACGACGACACTGACTCGATGGAGGCGCAGCAGGCCTGGCATCAACGAGCGTATCGCCTCGTGAGCGACCTCGGTGACGATTTGGTGCGGCAGACCCCAGCCGCCGGCTGGTCCGGTCACCAGGTCGGCAACCGAATGATCACCGTGGCGCACGCCGTCGAGTGGTTCCGCCGGGACCTTGCCGACGCTTTGCCCTACGCGCAGTCACTTGTCCACACCCGCTCTGCACCCTAGGAGCCCGAGTGTCTGACACCTCCATCGTGCCTGTCGAGCAGGAACACAGCTTCACAACCAGAGTCGGCGACATCGTCGCCCGCAAGGTACGCAACCTGCAAAGGGGCGCCCTGGCCAACGAGTCAGCGTCGGTCGCCGCACTGGCGCGGTTGCGCCGAGCTGCCGGCAAGCCCCCGGGTGCAGTGCCGGATGTCCTGCAGTACACCCTCGATCCGGAATTCGCGCCACCGGGGTGCGGTGACGAGACGACCCCGGCCGAGCACGCCGCGCACCTCGCATTGACCTTCTACGCGCTGCATCAGCAAGCCGTGCCCGCAGGGATGCACCGCGAGGGGCGAGAGTTCCGACTGGGCAAGTCGGCTCGGCGACTGGCCCCGGGGGAGCTGACCACGCCCCCGCATCCGGCGGTGCGCCGGTTTCAGGCGCTGCTGACCTCGACCAGCTTCACCGAGCTGACTCATCACAGCCGGAGCCTGATCCAGCAGTTGCGTGGCGCCCGGGTGCCGCTGGACTACGGGCTGCTCGCGCAAGACCTGTTGCGCTGGCAGTACCCTCACCGCGTTGAGCAGGTACGCCTGGCATGGGGTCGCGACTACTTCGTCCGCGCGCCCAAGCCCGACACGATCGAGACGGCCAGTGCTTCATCCCCTGATCCGCTTCCTACCGAGGACAAGTATTGACGCGAACCATCGTTGACATCCACGTGCTGCAGACTGTGCCGCCGAGCAATATCAATCGCGACGACACCGGCAGCCCTAAAACCGCCACCTACGGCGGCACCCGGCGGGCCCGGGTATCCAGCCAAGCGTGGAAGCGGGCCACTCGCGACGCCTTTACTGCCATGGTGGAGACCGCGAAACTTGGCGTGCGCACCAAGCGTGTGGTCGAGCTGCTTGCCGAAACCATCGCCACCCGGTCTCCCGCGCACGCGGAACGATCCGCGGTGCTGGCGAAGACGACATTGGAAGCCGCGGGCATCAAGTTAAAGGAACCGCGGAAAAAGAACGGCGAACCCCCGTTGGAGGAGTCCGCATACCTGCTGTTTCTCTCCCGTGCCCAGCTCGTGTCGTTGGCCGCGCTTGCGATCACCGCCGCCAAGGAGGCTGGCGACGCCGCGGTCGTGGTGGACAAAAAGGAAGCAAAGGCACGCGCCGACCAGGCGCACTCGATTGACATCGCGTTGTTTGGGCGGATGGTCGCCGACAACACCGATCTCAACGTCGACGCCGCCGCGCAGGTAGCCCACGCGCTGAGCGTGCACGAGGCCGCCACCGAGTACGACTACTACACCGCCGTCGACGACCACAAACGCGACGATCCCGAGGAAGACGCCGGCGCCGGCATGATCGGCACCGTCGAGTTCACCTCATCCACCCTGTACCGCTACGCCACCGTCGACGTCGACCGGCTCAACGACAACCTCGGCGATCCGGCCGCCACCCGCGAGGCGGTAGAGACGTTCGTCCGGGCGTTCGTGACCAGCATGCCCACCGGCAAACAGAACACCTTCGCCAACCGCACGCTGCCCGACGCGGTCCTGGTCCTGGTGCGCGAAACCCAGTCGATCAACCTCATCGGCGCTTTCGAGGACGCCATCACCGACCGCGACAACGGCAGCCGCATCACCGCCGCCGTCGGCCGCCTGGCCGACCACGGTCGCGAGGTGCACGAGGCCTACGACGAACAGCCCGTCGCCGGATGGAGCGTCGGCGTCGGCGAACGGACCGCCGAACTGGGCGAACTCGGCCAGCGCACCACCCTCGACACCCTCATCACCAGCCTCGGTGACACCGTCGCCGACCGGGTACAGGCCACGTTATGAGCGTGCTGCTGCTCCGGCTCGCGGCCCCACTGCAATCGTGGGGTACCAGCAGTCGCTTCACCCGCCGCACTACCGACCGCGCTCCCAGCAAGAGCGGCATCATCGGCCTGTTGGCGGCCGCAGCAGGTCGGCGGCGCACCGACTCGATCGAGGACCTCGCCACGCTGCGGTTCGGGGTTCGCCTCGACCAACCCGGACACGTCGAACGCGACTTCCACACCGCCCGGCCCATCGACGGCTCCGCGCCGCTGCCGCTGTCGTATCGCTTCTACCTCGCCGACGCGGTGTTCCTCGCCGTCGTCGAAGGCGAGGAACAGTTCCTGACCACACTGCACGAGGCGTTGCGGCGACCGGTGTTCCCGCTCTACCTCGGCCGCCGTTCCTGCCCGCCCTCCGGCCCACTCACCCTCGGCGTCCGCAACCAGACCCTCGAGGACGCGCTAGCCGGGACGCCGTGGCAAGCCTCGCCCCGAATTCAGCAGAAACACCGTGCGGCGACTGTCACCCTGGACACTGCCGTGGACGCGCCGCTCGGGGAGCAGGCCCAGGACGTGAGCTATCTGGTGCAGGACGAACCCGTCACGTTCGCTCCCGAGCACCGCCAGCACGCGTGGCGCACCGTCATCGCTGGCCAGGTGACTTTGCCCAACCCCGACTACATGCCCACATCCGCAGTGGGCGACCACGACCCCATGGCGCTGTTCGGAGCCTCCTGATGTTCTTCACCCGATTCGAGTTCAACCCTGCCCGACGCGGTGCCAAACACCTGCTCGCCTCACCACACCGCCTCCACGCCGCCGTCCTCGCCGCCTTCCCCGGCGAACACTCACCTGTCACCAAGGACGGCGGGCGGGTGCTATGGCGTCTCGACCACCCAGCCCACCGCGCACTGCTTTACATCGTCAGCCCTGCGCAGCCCGATCTGACCCACCTCGTCGAAGAGGCCGGCTGGCCCACAACCCACACCTGGGACACCCGCGACTACACCCCCCTCCTCGGCCGGCTCGCCGCCACAGACACCTACGCGTTCCGGCTCACCGCCAACCCCACCTTCTCCCGCGCCCAACCGGAAGGTCGCGGCAAAAGGCTCGGTCACGTCACCGTCAACCAGCAACTCGGCTGGTTCCTTGCCCGCACCGAGCGCCACGGGTTCACCATCCCCCCAGTGGCAGCCGACGGCGAAAAGGAACCCGACGCGACCATCCTCAGCCGTACCGTCCACAAGTTCACCCGCCACGGCCGCACCGTCACCCTGGCCACCGCCACCTACGGCGGCACCCTCGAGGTCACCGACCCCGACGCACTCTGCGCCGCCCTCACCCGCGGGATCGGTCCAGCAAAGGGCTACGGTTGCGGACTCCTCACTCTCGCCCCGGCGACGTGACCGATGGCCGACATCCCAGGCGCACCACCGGTCCCTCTCTCGCACCTCACGCGTGCTCAAGACCGGATCAGCTTCCTCTACCTCGAGCACTGCGTGATCCACCGTGACGCTAACGCCATCACCGCCCAGGACCAGCGCGGCACCGTCCACATCCCAGCCGCCACCATCAGCACCCTGCTGCTAGGGCCCGGCACCACGGTCTCGCAACAGGCCATCGTGCTGCTCGCCGAGAGCGGGGCCACCGCCGTGTGGGTCGGAGAACACGGCGTCCGCTACTATGCGCACGGCCGCACCCTCACACGCTCCTCCCGGCTGCTGGAAGTCCAAGCCGTGCTCGTGTCCACCGACTCCAGCCGCCTGCGAGTGGCCCGGCACATGTACGCGATGCGCTTCCCCGGCGAAGACACTAGCGGGCTATCCATGCAGCAGCTGCGCGGCCGGGAAGGCGCCCGCGTGCGACGCCTCTACCGCGAGAACGCCGAAAGAACCGGTGTCGCGTGGAAACGCCGCGACTACAGCCCCGACGACTTCGCTGGTGGAACCCTGGTGAACCAAGCGCTGTCCGCCGCGAACACCTGCCTTTACGGTGCGGCACACGCTGCCATCGTCGCGCTCGGTTGCGCCCCCGGACTCGGATTTGTCCACACCGGACACATTCGATCCTTCGTTTTCGATATCGCTGACCTGTACAAGGCCGAACTCACCATTCCCGTAGCCTTCGACATCGCGGCAGCCGGCTACGCCGACATCGGCGCCGAAACGCGCCGCGCGTTCCGCGACCGGCTCCGCGGCAACAACTTCATGGATCGCTGCGTCCGCGACATCAGGAACCTCCTCAATCCCGAAGATGCAGGCACCGAGGACACTGACATCACTGCCGATATCGTGCAACTCTGGGACTACGATGGAACTCCTCTGCCCAGCGGAACATCCTACGAGGACGAGCTGTGACAGTCATTGTGGTCGCCGCTTGTCCGGTAGGTCTCCGAGGCCACCTCACCCGATGGATGTTGGAGATCTCACCCGGCGTCTTTGTCGGCACCATCAACCAGCGTATCCGTGCACTCATGTGGGCGCGGGTCATCGACATGGTCAAAACTGGCCGGGCGATCATGGTGTACCACGCACCCAACGAACAAGGCCTCGCTTTCGAAGTCCACCAGCACGACTGGCAACCCATCGAGCACGAAGGCATCCACCTCATCCTCAGGCCCAACACCACACTCGGACCCAACCACGAGCCGCCAGTCAAATCAGTGGGCTGGAGCAAAGCCAGCCGCCGCCGACGCTACGGCAATCGGTGATCAAAGCCAAAGAAACACCGTTTTGATCCGCGTTTACGCTGGTCACCAAGTGTCTTCCCCGCGCAAGCGGGGATGGTCCCCTGGAACCACCCACTTAACAGGCGGGCGCTCTGTCTTCCCCGCGCAAGCGGGGATGGTCCCCTCGCGGTGATCCGATGGGTGGAGGCGCGGGAGTCTTCCCCGCGCAAGCGGGGATGGTCCCACACCTACTCGTGGGAAAAAGTCGCCGAGCAGGTCTTCCCCGCGCAAGCGGGGATGGTCCCGCGGGGTGGATGGCGAACTCCCCGGACTTGATGTCTTCCCCGCGCAAGCGGGGATGGTCCCGGCAACGGTGGCACCCCCACCGCCGGGGCGGGCGTCTTCCCCGCGCAAGCGGGGATGGTCCCCTCGACCAGCTCACCGACGCGTTCCTCGGCAAGTCTTCCCCGCGCAAGCGGGGATGGTCCCGACGGCTCTGGCTCGAAATCGAGGTGACCAGGTGGTCTTCCCCGCGCAAGCGGGGATGGTCCCAACACGCCGCGGTCAACCAACGTGGCGATCGCGTCTTCCCCGCGCAAGCGGGGATGGTCCCGCGATGCTGCGGAACAGTTTCCGGAGTGGTTCGTCTTCCCCGCGCGAGCGGGGATGGTCCCAACCAGTTCGGGCTGCTGGTCTTCGGGCTGCTGGTCTTCCCCGCGGGAGCGGGGATGGTCCCGTGGCCATCGCGTCAGCCGACTTCATCCGCATGTCTTCCCCGCGCGAGCGGGGATGGTCCCTGGGCGGCGTAGGCGTCGGTCGCGTTCACCGCGTCTTCCCCGCGCGAGCGGGGATGATCCCAGGATGCCAGGCTTCGGGTCGGTTGAGCTGTAGTCTTCCCCGCGCGAGCGGGGATGGTCCCCTCGGTCGCCTCGTCGAGCAGCCGGGCCAGTTGTCTTCCCCGCGCGAGCGGGGATGGTCCCCAAGTCGTCTCCAATCTTCCGGCCGGTGTCCGGTCTTCCCCGCGTGAGCGGGGATGGTCCCCGGCGCTGGGCCTCGCGGAAGCAGACGGTTCCGTCTTCCCCGCGCGAGCGGGGATGGTCCCTGCTGAGCTGCGGCCGGGGTGAACAGCCATCAGTCTTCCCCGCGCGAGCGAGGATGGTCCCCACCTGTCGGTATCCCAGTCGTATTCGGCGTGGTCTTCCCCGCGAGCGGGGATGGTCCCAGGTCGCCTCCCACATGGTTCAGAGGCCGCCATCTTCCCCGCGCGAGCGGAGAGTCCCGGTGAATACCATTGGGCAAAAGCCCGGTTCCGGTCTTTCCCGCGCGAGCGGGGATGGTTCCCGATCGCCCAGCAGTTCGCGGACGACCGCGTGGTCTTGCCCGCGCGGCTGGGATGGTCCCGCGGTTACGTCGTGCAGCGGGGCATTCGTCGGGCTCTCACCACTCCTTCTGGACAAGTACCTCATAAGGGCGGTGATTGTCCGATCGGCCAGGCACCCTGACGTGTGATTCCAGTCGATTTGCCCGGATGCATAGACGAGGGCTGAATACGGTAGCCACTGTGTGGTCACGGCTGATGGGATTGATGGCGACGATCTGTGTCGCTGGTGCGTGTTGGGCGGCCGCGAGCACGTTGCAGGTGACCGTTGAAGGTGAGACGCCGGTGCTGATCTGCGGCTCGGCTTTCGTTCGACCGCAGCTTACGGGGTTGGTCAACGGCAATCGTGCTGTCGGGGTAGGGGCGCAGGTCTTGTCAAAGCCGGTCTATCAGGCAAGTGGACATTCTGTAGTGGATGCGGCTGCGCGTTCGCTCTAGCTGGTGAACGGTGTCGAGGACCTCTTCTGCAGAGTGTATTCCGGAGGGACCGGCGCTGCTCGACCCTAAGCCGGGCCAGGTGCCTGATCACGTGCGATGATTGATCACTTAGCCGAGCCCAGATAGCTGGTGGATGATCCGCTGTGCCGACCACTTGTGCTCGCGCGCCAGCTCCTTAATTCGCTCAATCACCTCGGTAGACGGGGTGTCCGGGCTCGTGTGTGGGATCGAGGACTGGTTGGCCAGTCCTCAGTCACCGTCGCGGCGGTCATGATTTGACCCGGTTCGGCGTACATCTAGTTCCCTGCCAGGGGTCATGCAGCCCGGCGTCGGTTTTGAGGACGGCAATGAAGTGGATGAACGTGGGTCCTGCAAGCTGCCGAAGCTGAGATCGACTGGTGCAGGGGTGTTCGGAAGACGACCACGTCCTCGTGGGCGATGAGGTGCAGCGGCAGTCCGGCTTCGCGTTGTTTGCGGATGAAGTCGCGTTGGAAGAAGCTGCCGCGGGCGACGAGGTCGGTCTCGGCGGCCCGGGCGAGCAGCGCGACGATGCGTTCGGCGGGGATGAGCCCGGCGGCGCGGCCGCAGGCGAGGATCTGAGCGGGCAGGTCGATGAGCTCGGAGTGCTCACGCCAGGGGCGGATGGTGACGACGACGTGCCCGCCGGGCCGGAGAAAGGTGCGGAGGCCGGCGAGGATCCGAGTGAACCCGGCCAGCAGCCGGTGGTGACCGATGTTGGCCAGGTTGCCGCGGTCGAGGGCGCTGCCGTAGCGGTGCCAGTACTTCTGGATGCCTTCGCTGGGCGCAACGGCCACACGTCCGTGGGTCGACGGCCCGTAGGGCGGGGAGGTCACTACGAGCGCGGCCTGGCCCACGTACTGCCGCGGAAGCAGCGTGACGAGCTGGCGGGCGTCGCCCTGAATGACGTGCGCGTCGTGGTCGATGCCCTGTTCGCGGGCCAGCTGGAGATTCGATCGGGCGACCGCGACCCAGTGGGGTTCGTATTCGACGCCGAGGGCGCGCCGACCGAGGTGGACGGCTTCGACGAGCGTGGTGCCGATGCCGCACATCGGGTCGAGCACCAGCTCGCCCGGCTTGGTGTAGTGCTCGATCGCGTGGCGGGCGACGTCGGGCAGCATCTTGGCCGGGTGCGCGGTCGACTCGGGCGTGTACTTGCCTCGGCGCTGCGTTGCGGGGGAGACCTGCGCGGTGGTCCACACCGAGAGGTCGGCCTGGTCTTCGTCGGCGTGGTCGAGCGCATCGATGAGCGTGCGGGGGATGGGTTGCGTCGGCTCGTCGGCGGGGGCGGCGGGAACCGGTGTGCGGCGTTCGTCTGTCACGGGGCATGCCTTCCTGGTGATGAGGATCGAGGGCGAGTTCCGGCGTGCACGTCAGGTGTGGTCGGTCTGCGGCTGCTGGTCGTGGGGCTGCGTGAAGACGAGGACGTCGGAGTGGATGCGTCGATGCGGGAGCGGCAGCCCGCGCACCCTCGCCCGGTGCCGGCCGCGAGCGCTGTCGTCGGCGCTGTCCGAGTGCTCGTCGGGGTGGTGGAATCGGCCGTCACGGATGGGCGTGTGGACCGCGACGATGTGCTGGAGGTAGAGCAGGTCGGCGTTCTGTCCGGCCGCGACGATGGCGCCGGTCGGATCGGTGAGTTGGCCGGATGTCCAGTCACAGTGCGTGAGCACCACGAGGATGCCGCCCACGCGGAGTCGGCGGGCGGCGAACAGTGCGACAAGGTCGGCGGTTTGGTCGCCGGTGAGCCCGGGACTCAGGCTGGAAATGATCAGATCTTCGCTGCTGCTGCTCTGCGTTTCCTCGTCCGCTATGGCGTCGTCCGCAGAGACAGCAGAGGTTGTCACCACCGGACCGGTGCCTTCGATCAGGTCCGCCCAGAAGGGTGCTGACGCGGGGGTGTCGCTCGCTGTCGGGTGCGGAACGCGGGCGGTGCGGCCGAGGCGTTCGACGGTGTGCAGGGCGTCGGTGAGTTCGGGGTCCGGATTTGTGTCGGGAGTGCGTTCGACGACGCCGTCCGGATCGATGGGCGTGAGCGTCCGGCGCGGGCCGTGTGGCGACGGCCAGGGGAGTAGCACGACCCGCGCGCCGGGTGCGCTGAACGCGGTTACGACCCGGTCGATGAGGGCCGCCGGCCAGGCCGCGTGGAGGTCGATCGGGGATGGGCCTGCCGGCCACACGGTGGACGGTGTCGGTGCCGATGGGAGACCATTCGACCGCGATCGACGGGCGGTGCTGGCGGGCTTGCCGGGGCTGGGCCGGGTGGTGGTCGGTGCGGTCGGCCACGGCCTGCGGTCACCGGTGCGGCGCCCGCGTGTGCGGGTTGATGGCGGGCGAGTTGAGCTGGATCGCTTACGAGGTATGCGGCGTCCGGGACGGTCGGGCGTGGTCACGAGTATCCCCTCTGAGAAGGCGAGCGCGTCCGCCTGTGCGTGGCGCTGATGACACCCCTGAACTCCGACGTACACGCCCTTCGGGGACACGTGCTGTGCTCCTTTTCGGCGACCGGATGCGTCCTTCGCGAAGTCTTTCGCCCCCGGGGTTCTCCGTCTGCTTTTGGAGGTCGTTGAACCACCGGTCGAGCGGCGCCTCAGCGGGGTCTGACCGAACTGGTACCGAGCTGGTACCGCGACGGCAAAGGTGCAGCTAGACCGGTATTACCAGGTCGGTGCCGTCGATCTTGAGAATGCTCCGGGCGACGGCGGAAGTCGATCTTGAACTGGTCGGCGTGCGATCGTCGGTTTGGCTTCGGTACTAGTTCAGTGCCGGTTAGGTCAGTGGTTGGTAATACCTGGTGTGGCGTCCTGGGCGAGTCATTGTTCCGACTCGTTTCGGGAGTCAACTCATGAATCCGCGTGATGCCGTTCCGCGCTCGGGTTTCGGGCGCGCCGCGATGCCGTTGGACGCCGCCCGGGCAGCCTTCGAGTGGCTGGTCGCCGGGGAGCATCCGGTGACGGTCGATGGCCGGTTGTTCGCCGGTTTGCCGCGGCGGCGAGTGCCGCTGAACGAGCTACGTGACCGGCTGCTCCGGCGCCGGTGTCCGCAGACTTTGCGCGATGCGGTGTGGGCGCACCTGGTGTTGCGGGCTCGGACCGAAGGCGGCACCTGGACGGTTGCCGCGGTCGGTGTCGCGCTGCCCGCACTGACCTCGATCGCCGCCACCCTGTCCGCGAAGTTCGCGGGCGATCCGAGCGACATTCACGCGGCGGTGCTCGCCGGATTCGTCGCCGAGCTGGGGACGATCGACCTGCGCAAGCCGCGCATCATGCTCCGGCTTCGATGGGCGGCCTACCGCGCCGGCCACGCGTGCGTCCGGGAGGCGCTGGACGCTCCCGTGCCATCGGGACACGGCTTCCGTTCGACGCTGCCACCGCCGCCGTGGGGACACCCCGACTTCGTTCTCGCCCGCGCCGTGGCGGACGGTGCGATCACCGCTACCGAGGCCGAGCTGATCGGCGCCACCCGTCTGGAGGGTGTGCCGTTGGCGGACGCCGCAGCCGAGCGCGACGTGTCGTACCAAGCCGCGAAGAAGGCCCGGCAGAGGGCTGAGCGACGTCTCGTTGCGTACCTCCTCGAGGACATGCGCCGTGAGGCCGATGCCGGTCAGAGCGAGTCCGATGTGGCGACTCAGGTGGCCGACACGATTGCCATCGTCCAGCCCAGATCGTCACGGGGCGTAACCGATCTGAGTAGTCGTGAGGGCAGGAATTCGAGCGCCCGTGTGTCCCCGAAGGCGGCGTCTTCCGGAGTTCAGGGGTGCGGGACGAAACCAGCCTCCCGCGCGCACACCACCCCCTCGCCCGAGCAGCCGCAGTGGCGGCCGGGCTCGACTCCGGGAGAGCAGCGATGCGCCTGACTCGAACTCCTCGCCCGCGCTATCGCCGTCGGCGGACGCTGCTGCTGGCCGAACTCGTCGTGCTCACCCTCCTGACCTCCAGGGTGTACGCGCACGCCGACACGGTGGTGCTCGCGCTCGCGGCCAGCGTCGAGGAAGTCCTCAACAACATCCGCAACTGGCTGATGGGGATCCTTGCCGGGCTGGCGACGGTGTTCCTCACCATCGGCGGTGTCCGGCGCGTGTTCGGCGGCGGCGACCCGGGTGAGCAGGAGAAGGCCAAGGAGGCGTTCAAGGCCGCCGGCATCGGCTACGTTCTGGCCGCGCTCGCCCCGCTGGTCGTCGAGGTGCTCAAAGGCATCGTGGGGGCGTGAGGCGATGCGCACCTCGAACACACCGGGTGCCCCACCATCACGCCGGAAGGCGCGGTTACCCAAGCTGACTCGTGGCCGCGCGCTGCTGGGGCTGGCGGTAAGCATCGTCGTACTGTTCGGCGGCACGGTCGCCGTCGCAGCGCTCAACCCCGGTTCGTCGATGGCGCCGCCGGCCGCCGCGCAACCACTGCCGCTCCCGACCGTCGAGCCGTGCGAACCCGGCTCTCCGCTGTGCTCCCTGCCCGCGCCGACCACTGCACCGTCGCTGCCTGAGGTGCCGCTGCCGCTTCCCACCGAGGCGCCGACGTCGGTGACGTGCTTCCCGGGTTCGCTGCAGGGCGGGTGTGTTCCGTCCTCGTCGACCGCGCCCGCTCCGCCGTGCACCGGTGAGGGCTGCATCCCGCAACCCGGCACGACCACGCTGCCCACCGCACCAGGCGGTGAGCAGCCCGACCCGGGCGCGGAGAACGGTGGCGACTGCGGCCTCACGAACATCGGCGCCTGCATCACCGAGGTCATCGATGGGTTCTTCCGCGGCATCGTCGAGAGCGCGCTCAACCCGCTGCTCGACCTGCTGTCCAAGACACTGCTGACCACACCGACGCCGGACTCGCTGCCGCGCGTGGGCGAACTGTGGGACAACTCCTGGCAGATCCTGCTCGCTTCCTACGGACTGCTGGTTCTCATCGCCGGCGTCATCGTGATGAGCTACCAGACCATTCAGACCCGGCACTCTGCGTTGGAGATCGCGCCGCGCCTGGCAGTGGGGTTCCTGGCCGGCGCCCTGAGTCTGTGGGTGGCCACCAAGGGCATCCAAATCGCCAACGCCCTCGTCGCCGCCATCATGGGCGGCGGGCTCGACGCGAGTGCCGCCGGCGCGGCCTTGCGCGACCTCGTGATGGGCTCGCTCAGGGGTGGCATGTGGATCGTCTTCATCGGACTCGTCCTGGCCGGTTTGCTCGTCGCGCTGCTGGTGACCTACGTCGTGCGGGTCGCGTTGACGATCATTCTCATCGTCGCCGCACCGCTGGCGCTGATGTTCCATGCCCTGCCCCAGACCGAGGGCATCGCCTACTGGTGGTGGAAGGCCTACGGCGGCTGCCTCGCGATCCAGCTCGGACAGAGCCTGACCCTGATCACCGCGCTGAAGGTGTTCTTCACCCCTGGCGGGTTCACCCTGTTCGGGCCGACCGCCTCCGGGCTGATCAACCTGCTGGTCGCCCTCGCGCTGATGTACATCCTGCTCAAAATCCCGGTCTGGATCCTGGGCTCGATCCGCGGCGGAGGTGGGCGCAGCCTGATCGGCTCTCTCGTCCGGGGCTTCCTCGCCTACAAGACGTTCGGGCTCCTGGGCGGAGGCGGCGGAAAGCCCCCGACGCCCCGAGCTACCGGTGGCAGCAGACGTGGCGGCTCGTCCACACGTTCAGCCGAGCCGAGGACCACCGCAAGCGGGCAGTACGTGCTGCCGCTCCCCGGCCTTCGCCGGACCCGCCCCAAGCCGAAGCCTGGGCCCGCACCCGAACCGAAGCCGTCGCGGAAATCGGGTCGTCAGCTGGCGCTGCCGCTGGGCAATGACTGGCCGGAGAACAAGCCGGTTCTCGGCCCCGACGGGCAGTACCGTCTGCCCTTCGACGTTCCGCGCGCGGCGCCACCTGCCGCCTCAACGGGCGCCGCGGGAACGCGTGGTTGGCGCTCGCCCCGCGGGCGCACCGGGAAACAACTCGAGCTGCCGTTCGACCCCTACCAGGGCAACCGGCCGCTCCGGTCCGGTCAGTACCCGCTGCCGCTGGACGGCCTGCGCAAGGTGGCTCGGCCGGCGAACCCGCCAGCGCCTCCGGCTCGTCGCGGAGCGGGTCGGCGCGTGGTCCAACCGCCACTGCCCTTCGACCCCTACCAGGCCAGCCGACCGACCCGCTCCGGCCAGTACCCGCTGCCCCTCGACGGGCTGAAACGCGTGCCGTCCAAACCCGCACCGCCACCACCGCCGAAGCCAGGTGCCCCGCCGGCCGGACGGCAGCTGCGACTCCCGCTGGACCTGCCCAAGCCCGCCAAGACGCCGCGTCCGCGGGTGACCCCGCCACCGCCGACAGCCGCACGACGGCGCAAGCCAGGAGGTAGCACGTCATGACCGAACCCGTTCGCATTCCCGCCGACGTCGACATGCACGACCGTGTGCTCGGCCCGCTCACCGCACGCCAACTGGGCATCCTCGCCGCCGCGGGAGCGGCGCTGTACCTGGTGTGGCTCGCCACGCGCGCGTTCGTGCCGATCCCGCTATTCGCCGCGTTTGCGGTTCCGGTCGGCGCGGCGTCGGTGATGCTCGCTCTGGGCAAGCGCGACGGTGTCCCCCTGGACAAGTTGCTGATCGCCGCGATCCGCCAGCGACTCGCTCCCCGCTACCGCGTTGCCGCGCCGGAAGGCGTGCGTCCCGCGCCCGCGTGGCTCACCGCGAACGCGGACCAGGGAGCCGGCCTCCGCAGGCCGACATCCGAGGCCGAACCGGTCTCCCCGTCCGCGCTGCGCCTGCCCGCTGAGGCCGTCACGGAGACCGGCGTGGTGGACCTCGGCCCGGACGGGTTGGCGGTCGTGGCGGTCGCGAGCACGGTGAATTTCGCGCTCCGGACACCGGCCGAGCAGGAGGCGCTGGTCGCCGCGTTCGGGCGCTACCTGCACTCGCTGACCGCTCCGGTGCAGGTCCTGGTGCGCACCGAACGCCTGGACCTCTCGGCGCAGGTCGCCGAGCTGCGCGAGCGCGCGGGCGGGCTGCCGCACCCGGCGCTGGAAGCTGCAGCGGTCGAGCACGCCGACTACCTGGTCCAGCTCGGGCAGGAGTCTGATTTGCTGCGGCGGCAGGTGCTGCTCGTGCTGCGCGAACCGCTCGCCGTAGCCGGCCCGCCGGACGGGCTCGGCGGACCCGGTCCGCTGGCTGCGCTGCGTACGCGCCGCGACCGAACCACCGGACAGGTGGATGCCGCCACACGGCGAGCGGCCGAGTCACGGCTGGTGCGTCGCCTCACCGAAGCTGTGGAGTTGCTGTCCCCGGCAGGGATCACAGTGAACCCGCTCGACGCGGGAGAGGCCACCGCGGTGCTGGCCTCGGCGTGCAACCCCGACAGCCTGCTGCCCCCATCAGCTGGACTGGCCGGCGCGGACGAGGTCATCACCACCGCCTCGGAGGTGGCCGATGAGGACCCCGGCCGGTGGCGTGCGGATGCACGTGCAGAGGACGAGCCCGCGTGGGACGAGGACGACGACTGGGACTACGAGGACGAGCGAGGGGAGCGGTTCTGATGAGCCATCGCAACCACCACCGGCCCCGCCCACCGGCCTCTCCGGCAGCTGCCGCCTTCACACCGGACGCGCTGTCGGTCGGCGCCCGGCACCTGGAGGTCGGCGGCGAATGGGTCGCCAGCTTCGCCGTCATCGGCTACCCACGCGAGGTGCACCCCGGCTGGCTCGCCCCGCTGTTGACCTACCCCGGCCGCGTGGACGTCTCTCTGCACGTCGAGCCGATCGACCCGGCCACCGCCGCCGCCCGGCTGAAGAAGCAGCTCGCCAAGCTCGAGGCCGGCCGCCGCCACACGGCCGAGCACGGCCGGCTGTTCGACCCGCATGTCGAGGCCGCCACCGAGGACGCCTACGACCTGTCCTCCCGCGTCGCGCGTGGCGACGGCAAGCTGTTCCGCGTCGGGCTGTACCTGACCATTCACGCCACCTCCCAGAGCGCTCTCGCCGAGGAAGTTGCCGCGCTGCGGTCGCTGTGCGCCAGCCTGCTGCTGGACGCCAAGCACACCACCTACCGCAGCCTCCAGGGGTGGGTGTCGACCTTGCCACTGGGGCTGGACCTGATCGGCATGCGCCGCACCTTCGACACCGCGGCGTTGTCGGCGGCGTTCCCGTTCACCAGCCCGGACCTGCCCGCGCCCGATCCGACCTCGGTCGCGGCACCGGCGGGGGTGCTCTACGGCTAGAACATCGGCTCGCAGGGGCTGGTGCACTGGGACCGCTTCGGCGAGGGCATGCACAACCACAACTCGGTCATCCTCGGCCGCTCCGGCGCCGGCAAGTCCTATCTGGTCAAGCTGGAGCTGCTGCGCTCGCTGTACCGGGGCATCGAGGTCGCCGTCGTCGATCCGGAAGACGAGTACGCCCGGCTCGCGGCCGCCGTCGGCGGCACCCACGTCCACCTCGGCACACCAGGCGTGCGGCTCAACCCGTTCGACCTGCCCATCCACACGCGTCCCGACGGACGACGCAGCGCCCCCAACGACGCGCTCGTCCGGCGAAGCCTGTTCCTGCACACCGTGATCGACGTTCTCCTCGGCGGCGAACCGTCGGCTGCCGAGCGCGCTGCGCTGGACCGCGCGATCGCGGCCACCTACCAGAGCGTGGGCATCACCGCCGACCCCCGCACCTGGACCCGCCCGTCGCCCGAGCTCCGCACTTTGCGAGATCAGCTCGCGAGCTCAGGGGACGGGGCCGGCCGCGAGCTCGCGGCGAGACTGCATCCATTCGTCGAGGGCGCGTTCAAACAGCTCTTCGACGGGCCCAGCACCGTTCACCCCGAGGGACACCTCGTGGTCTTCAGCCTCCGCGATCTGCCCGACGAGCTGAAAGCGATCGGCACGCTGCTCACGCTCGACGTCGTCTGGCGGCGAGTGTCGAACCCGGCGAACCGCCGACCGCGCATGGTCGCGGTGGACGAGGCATGGCTGCTGTTGCAGGACAAGGCAGGCGCCGAGTTCCTGTTCCGTTCGGCGAAAGCCTTCCGCAAGTACTGGGCCGGTTTGACGGTGGCGACCCAGGACGTCGACGACGTCCTCGGCACCGATCTCGGCAAAGCCGTCGTGGCCAACGCGGCCACCCAGATCCTGCTCCGGCAAGCCCCGCAGGCCATCGACGAGATCGCCCGCACCTTCACCCTTTCCGCCGGAGAACGCCAGTTCCTGCTCGCAGCCGACCGCGGCCAGGGACTGCTGTCCACCGGAACCCAGCGCGTCGCCTTCCAAAGCGTGGCCTCGCCAACCGAGCACTACCTGATCACCAGCAACCCGGCCGAACTCGCCGAGCAGGACGACGACCAGGCTGCGGCGTTCGTCGACCTGGGGCCTCAGCCCCTCGAAGGCGACGAGATCAGCCTCGACGCCGCTTGACTCTCCGAGGACCAGTCCCATGTGGATACCGGCTACGCATCTCGCCGCTACAGATTGGCTTGAGAACTACCTGCGCGACCCTGGCGGCGCGCTGATCGCACTGCTGAACCGGCTTCGCGACCTCGCTGCGGATGATGGCCCAGTCGCCCTGCCGGTGCTTGCCGTCCTGACCACGGTAGTGCTGGCCGGGCGGCGGTGGTGGGTGCGACGGTGCCATGAGCGCCTCGTCGACAACGCGCGTCAGGTCACCGTCCTCGCGCCACCCAGTGTCGATCCCGCCGGCGGTGCCGCGTTGTGGTCCAACCTCGTGGGGCTGCTGCGGCCTGGCTGGCGACGAGCGCTCACCGGACAGCCGCACGTCGCCTGCGAGTACGTGTTCTCCGAGGCCGGCGTCGCGATCCGGCTGTGGGTGCCCGGCGTCATCCCACCCGGCCTCGTCGAGCGCGCCATCGAGGCCGCCTGGCCCGGCGCCCACACGCGGGTACGGCCTGCTGAGCCGCCGCTACCCGCTCCACGCGAGGGCGAGCGGAGGCTCGTGGTCGGCGGCGAGCTGCGGCTCGCCCGGCCGGAGGCGCTGCCGATCCGCACGGACTTCGAGGCCGACCCGGTCCGCGCGTTGATCGGCGCGCCGGTCGGGCTCGGTGGCAACGAGCACGCCTGCGTGCAGATCCTGGCCCGGCCGGTCGCCGGGCGCCGGGTTCAGCGTGCCCGCCGCGTCGCCCGGCAGGTCCACACCGGCGGCTCGGCGCGCCTGGTCGGCCGCATGCTGGACACGATCACGCCAGGCGCCCCACGGACCCGGCGATCAGCCGCGACCCGGACGAAAACTCTGCACAGCGATCCGCAGACCTCGCTGGAGTACGGTGCGCAGAACCGGGCGATCGTCGCCAAGCAGCGCGGCAGCCAGTTCGAGACCGTCGTCCGCTACGCCGTCGCCACACTTCTCCCCGCCGACGCCGCCGCCGAGGAGGTCCGCTCGGCTCGACAGGTCGCCCGCGGCCGGGCCCACGCCCTCGCAGCCTCCTTCGCCTCCTACACCGAGCACAACTACTACACCCGGCGCAGCCTCCGCCACCCCGGCCAGGTGATCGACTCCAGGCTCCTGACACGGGGCGACCTGCTCTCGGTGCCCGAGCTGGCCGCAATCGCCCACCTCCCAACCGACGAGGCCATCCCCGGGCTGCAGCGCGCCGGAGCCCGCGCCATCGCACCCCCGCCCGGCATCGCTGTCCAAGGTCCCGACGCGAAACCCATCGGCGTCACCGATGCCGGCCACGAGCGGCCCGTCGCGCTACGGGTGCCCGACGCCCGGCACCACCTCCACGTTCTGGGCGCGACCGGAACCGGCAAGTCGACCTTGCTGGCCACCATGGTCCTGGCCGACGCCGAGGCCGGCCGCGGAACCGTCCTGATCGATCCCAAGGGCGATCTCGTCACCGACGTCCTGTCTCGGTTGCCTCGCTCTGCGGCCGACCGGGTCGTGCTCTTCGACGCCGACAGCAAGGCGCGCCCACCTTGCCTGAACCCGCTGGACGGCGGCGAAACGGACCTGATGGTGGACAACCTCGTGTCCGTGTTCCGCCGGGTCTACTCGGCGTTCTGGGGCCCGCGCACGGACGACGTGATGCGCGCGGCCTGCCTCACCCTCCGCACCCAGGAAGGCGTCGCCACCCTCGCGGACCTGCCCAAGCTGCTGGCCGACGAAGCTTTTCGCAGCCGTGTCACCGCCGGCATCACCGACCCCGTCCTGCGCGGCTTCTGGTCCTGGTACGAGGAGCTGACCGACTCGGCCCGCTCGCAGGTCATCAGCCCGTTGATGAACAAGCTCCGGGCCTTCCTCCTGCGCCCCTTCGTCCGGGCCGCGATCGCGGGAGGACGCTCTACAGTAGACCTCAGGGAGGTGCTTGACGGTGGCATCTGCCTGGTGCGCATCCCGAAGGGCTCATTGGGGGAGGAGACGACCCGGCTGGTCGGGTCGCTGGTCGTCGCGCGCACCTGGCAAGCCATCACCGGCCGCGCCCGCATCCCACAGCGCCGTCGCAGGGACGCGAGCCTCGTCATCGACGAGTGTCACAACTTCCTCAACCTGCCATACCCGATCGAGGACATGCTGGCCGAGGCCCGCGGTTTCCGAACCTCGATGACGCTGGCGCACCAGCACCTGGGTCAGCTTCCCCGCGAACTCCGCGAAGGCATCTCGACCAACGCACGCAGCAAGATCTTCTTCAACGCCTCCCCGGAAGACGCGCGCGAGCTGTCCCGCCACACCGCGCCACGACTGTCCGACCACGACCTGGCCCACCTCGGCGCCTACCAAGCCGCCGCCCGGCTCGTCCTAAACGGCGGAGAGGCCCAGCCGTTCACCCTCCGCACGCGACCACTCCCGCCGGCTATTCCGGGGCGCGCACGAGAGATCCGTGCGGCGGCGCGCCGCAAGGCGAGCGCGCGAGCAATCGATTCAGCACCGACCGCGCCTCGCCACGACCGGGTGTCGGGTCCTCGGAGCGCGGACCCCCGCCGAAGCGAATGAGAACCCCAATTCGCCCGTCGTCCTTTCTCAAAGTAGGAGGTTTCTCCGCCGTGATCACCAATCCCACCAGGCAGCGTTCCCTGCGCGGCCACAAGGCAAGCCGCCCGAGCCCGCGCGCGGCCAACACCGCCGAACACCAAGCCATGCTCGCGTGGCGGCTGACTCCGCGCGACAAATGGATCATCCGCATGCTGTGGGAGCACCGGGTTCTCACCTCGCACCAGCTCACCGCACTTGCTTTTCCCAGCTTCCGGTCCGGTCGGATGCGGCTGCGCGAGTTGTGGACCTGGGGTGTGGTCGACCGGTTTCAGCACGACAGGCTTCTGAGGGGCCTGTACGACTTGAGAAGCCTGTTCGGGGACAAGTGGGTGCCAGCGATCGTGGTGGCACTTCGGGCTGGCCCGTTGCGGCGGATAGAAGTTCTTTCCACGGTCAACTCTTATTTCATCGACGAGAACTGGACGGATAAACAACCCGTCCTGCACGATAGCATTCTGGCGCGCACGCTGAAAAAGATGCGTATGCAGGGGTTGGTCTTCCGGGAGCGCAGTACGAAGTCTTTTCCGCCGGAAGTCGAATACGCGTTGAATCCGGCGGTCGCCGACGCGCTTCGGGCTGCGGAGCCGCTCATCGCCTGGACTCGCGCACACCCTGACTTGCTTGCGCAGGCTCAGGAATACAGCCGCAAGCATGGCCAGCACGGCGGGTCGTCCGGGGACGAGGGTGATGACGATTTTCCGCCGCGGCCGGCCTGAACCACGACGACCGCGTCGTGCACCGAGGGCGGTCACCCGGCTTTGCTGTAACCGTGGCCGGCAGCATCTGTCTGTAGGTCGTGGCGGCGTTGCAGCCGCTCGCACAGGCCGATGGTTTGCGGGCTCGGTTGGTCGTCGACCTCGGCGAGGCGTGTGGTGAGCAGCGTGAGGGTCCGCGGGATGGCGTCGAGCTGCCCGAGGCGTCCCTGCAGCCGCATGATGTCGCGGTAGATCAGCTCGTTGTGCGGATCGAAAGCGCGGGCGATCTCAAGGAGATCAAGGGTCTGCTGCGGGTCCTGGTCGACCAGGGCTCGCGCAAGCGCGGCGACGGCGTCGATGGCATCTCGGCGAATGGATTCCCGGGCGGTTTCAAGCCATTCCGTACTCATGCCGTCGGCCAGGGGACCGGCGTAGCTCTCGACCGCGCTGCGGTTGGCGTCGATCCGGTCCTGCTGGTTCGTAGCGGCGCGCCGCGCTGCTACGGCAGCGGCGAAGCGGTGGTAATCGACCTCGACCAAGCCCGGATGGAGGTGGTAGCGACCCTCGCCGGTCACCACCACGTCGGAGAGCGCACCGTCGGTTGCGGCACTGACTGCGCGACGGAGGCGGCTGAGGCTGGTGTTCAGCGCGTTGGTCGTTTTCTCGGGAGGGCTCGCCGGCCACAGGGCTGCGATGAGTGCCTCGCGGCTGACGCCGTCCGGGTGCAGGCTCAAGAACACCAGCAGTTCGCGTACCCGGGGTTGGAATGCCGACGTGACCTCGTTCTCGACACTCTCAGCTGCTTGAGCAGGCCGGGGCCGCCACCACACGCGCACCGGGCCCAGGACCGTGACCCGCAGCGGTGCGAGCGCGTCCTGTTGGTTCCCGGTTGCGCTCGTCCGCTGCTGAGGTGGAATCGGGACGGGCGGATCAGCGAGGTCGGCAGTGCCGCTGAGAATTTCCAGGCCGGGGTGAGACTGGTCGCGGGCGCTCTTTCCGGCCAGGAGTTCGAGGCCGGGTTTCGGCTCGTCAGGGGTGTTCTGCCGGTCGCTCTCGTCCGGCGATTCGGTCTGGCGTAGCAGGGAGAGCAGATCGGCGAGGTGGTCGTCACCGAGGCCGAACATCCGCATATCGCGCAGGCGTTCGCCCGCGCCGGGGTTGGTTGCGGAGACGGTGCCGTCGGCTCGGACGTAGGCGGTGACGCCGGCGGGCCACTGGCCCAGCAGCAGCCCGGTAATACCGAAGCTCGACCCGTTGTCCAGGACGGCCTGCAGCCGCTGCCGATGCCGTTCCGGTGCGCGTGCCACCAGCAGGACGGGAGGCCACGGCTCGGCTTGCGCGTTTGGCGTAAGTCGTGCGCGTGCCAGTGTCTCGGCTTCGAGTGCGTCCAGGGCCGCCTCGACATTGGCGACCAGCTGCACACCTGCCGGCAGCTTCGTCTGGTCCGTCCTGTGTCCAAGCAGCGCGCCCGCGTCTTCGGCTGGACATATTACCCGTGCCCCGGAGTGCGTGGCCGTGGCGGCGGCGACCAGTAGTGCTCGTGCCGCGGCTGGCGCACCCTCGCCGATGAGGCCGATTCCATGGACCGAGGCGAGGTCCAACGCAACCTCCCGGCCGTCGCGGACACCGACGGGCAGGGTGCTGTCCTGCGCGAGCGGCGGTTCGGAGGCCATTGGTGGCTCGCGGTCGGTGGTGTCGGGCTCGTCGTCGGCGGCTCGCAAGTGGGCCAGTCGTAGCTGGTACACCACTGGCGCGACGGGCAGGTCTGTGCGGTCGCCGCTGCCAGGACGGTAGCGACGACGGTGCCGGCGTCGCGCGATGAGCAAGGCCGCGCTGACCGTGGAGGCGAGTCCGAGTCCGACGAACAGCTCCTCACCCCAGCGAAACCCGGCCTCCCCGGAAGCGCCGGGGTTCGGCGGTGGCGTGTCCTCGGCCGGCGGTTCCAGTGTCGCGGGTGCCGGCTGTTCGGCGGGAGCCGCCGTGGACGGAGGTCCGGTCTTCGGGGATGTGGCTGCGTCGGCCGGCAACCTGAACTCCTCGCCCGGGAAGATCAAGTTTGGCCGGTTGAACAGGCCTCCGTTGGGCTGCGGTTTGCCTTTGTTGAGGTCGAAGATTTCCGGCCACCGATTGCCGTCTCCGAGAGTGCGCTGGGCGATGCGCCACAGCGAGTCGTGCACGCCGGTTTCCGGGTCCGGCGCCAGGGCGACCACGGACCTCGCCGCGGCGATCCCCTCGGCGCTGTTGTGCTCGTGGGCCACGAGCCTCACATCGGACGTAGTGACGACTTCGGCGCTCAAGCTCGTCCCGGCGGTAAGGCTGTGGTCAACGCGGTGACCCACGATCGCGATCAGGATCGCGCCGATGAGAGCCGCCGTGACGTGGCGGAGGGGGCCGGCAGCTATCACGCCAGGGACGCGCATGTCGCGCGCAACCTCGATGGCGCAGCGGGCCACGTCAACCGCGAACAGTGCCCAGACCACCCAGCTGAGGCAGGCGAGGGAGCTGAGCAGGAAGTTTGCGGTCATCGGGCCGAGCAGCACGCCCTCGATCTCCGCCAAGGTCGGCAGGTGGTCGGGCAGGGGCCACCCGATGAACCGGATGAGCGCCCAGGGAACGCCGCCGAGCAGCGAAACAAGGATCACCGTGGCGAGCAACCCGCGAAGCAGCCTGGCTGCGACGACGACACCATGGCCGGCCCTACGCATCGAACTTCCAGTCATCGGACGCTCACGTGAGCTGAGCGACCTTGAGATCACGTGCGGGCGGCGCGGGCGCAGGATCACCCGATTGTCCGTTCGTCTGGGACGAGCTGCGGGAACGAGTACCGAGCTTGCTCCCGGCTGGCTTCTTCCGCTTGGCTCGGGAGGTCTTGCGACCGGTGACCCACTCCGTGAGGTCCGAGGCCTTCAGGTCGGTGAACCGCGCGAGTTCCTCGATGCTGATGACGTCCTCGGCGTCGGCGACAATCTCGCCGAGTTGCCCCTCGATGTCCTCCAGCTGGGCGACGATCGCGGCACGGCGCTGGGCCAGCTGATTCACCTGCTGGGCGGCGGCTTTGCGCCTCGAAGTACGCGGGGCGTCAACGTCTTCGATGCGGTGTTGGACCTCTTCGTCGGTGGGCATGATCTCTTCTCCTTTCGTCATGGCTCGACGGTGGTGATTCCGCGTTGAGGGTGCGCACTTCCCTGGCCGTGTACGGACAGGGAGCTGATTCCGATCAGCCCGAGTAGCTGGGTGGGCTGGGAGCCTGTGACGGTGACCGTGACGGTGTCGCCGGAGATCGTGACCGTGCCCGCGGCGCCCTCAGCGGCCAGATGGGCTTGGGCCCTGGCGATGGCTTGCGCGGGCACCAAGCGGAGGGTTCCGTTGTTGCGGTACGCGGTGAGGTCGATGGCTTGTGCGCCGGCGCGAGCGGCGGATTCGGCTTGCCCGTTCGCCCGGACCTTGGCGGCCAAGGCGAGCCCACCGTCGAGGGACAGCCCGGCCAGGGCCAGGATTGCCGAGATGAGCACGACGACGAAGGCGGACACGCGACCCTCGTCGGCACGCCACCAGACGATCGCGTGCTCGTGCTTCGGTGCCTCACGACGATGTCCCGGTGTTCGCCGTCGACCGCCACTGGTCCACCGGCTCGGCAGCCGTGGCCGTCAGCCGCTTGCCACCGGGTACGCCGAGGATGAGGGCGTCGCCGAAGTCGACATCGCAGACGACGGTGACCGCCACGGTGCCGCCCGGGCGCAGGCCTCCGGTCGAGGTGGTCGCGGAGAACGACCGGCAGGCCACACCCGCGTCGGCCAGGGCTGCGGCGGCCGTGGACTGGGCGGCACGGATCGCGGCAGCAGCGGTGCGCTCGATGCTCGCGGCGCGGGCGGCTTGGTGTGCGGCATCGTCGATGCGGATCCGAGCGTCCACCCCGCGGTGGATCACGACGCCCACGAACACCAGGAGCATGATCAGCAACGGGGCGACGAGCGTGATTTCGGAGGCCACCGATCCGTCGTCGGCCCACCACCAGGCGATCCGCTCCTCCTGGCCGCGTAGCCCGCGACGAGGTGAGGTTTTGGTCATCGAGGTCATCCACTCGTCTCGTCTGTCAGAACACTTACGAGTTCGTCCAGGCTGAAGAAGCCCTGGTCACGCCTTTGTGCAGGTAGCCGTGGCTTCGCGCGATTGCAAGAATGTGTTGACGCATGGTCGACAAGTTGCGCGTGTGGTGGACGGTGCTGCGTGACGGCAACACCGCCGTGCCGAGCAGCCGTCCCCGAGTTCGCACGACCGTGCAGATCAAACTGCGCGGGCGCTGCCTGTCCTTCAGGACTGGGCCGATCACGGAGTCCACTCGCTGCGCCAGATTGGCCGAGACGACGTGCTCGCGGTCCTGCCCGCAAGCGGCAACGGCCGCTACACCCTCGGCGCCGGACTGCAATCGATTTTTCAAAGTCCTCAAGGCACGCAAGGTCCTCTCCGTCGACCCCTCCGTCAGGCTGCGCCTCGGCGCACCCGAGAGTTGCCAAGCGCTGCCCGCCGACCTGGCCCTGATCAAGGAAGGACTGACCTCCCCGAACCCCACCCGCGCGGCGATGACCGCACTGCCGGCCTTCCACGGCCTGGTCGCCGGGCAGCTGCGCGCCCTGCACCTCACCGACATCCGAGACGGCCGTCTGCACCTCGACAGCCGTACCATCCTGCTCGCCGAGGCCGTCCGCGTCCGGCTGACCGCTTACCTGGACTATCGCAACCACCGTTGGCCGCACACGGCCAACCCGCACCTGTTCATCCACTACCGCACAGCGCTGGGCACCAAACCCGTCGGCACCCGCTGGCCCGGACTCGTGCTGGGCACCGCCGCTCGCGACATCCGCACTGACCGCATCCTCGACGAAGTCAGCGCCACTGATGGCGACGTCCGGTGCCTCTGCGACCTGTTCGGAGTCAGCGTCAAAGCCGCCAGCCGCTATACCGCCGTGCTCGATCCGCCCGAGCCCATCACCACACCCCAGTAGTCTGGGCTCGTGACTGAGACTGATCGGGAAAAGCTGCGAACGACGTTCGGCGAAGACGCCGAACGCTACGACCGTTGCCGACCGGGCTATCCCGCCGAGATGTTCGACGACCTCGCCATCCTGGCCGGCATCGCCCCTCAGTCCCGGGTGTTGGAGATCGGCTGCGGCACCGGCCAGGCGACGCTCCCCTTGGCCCAGCGCGGATGCGCGATCGTCGCCGTGGAGTTGAGCCCTGACATGGCCGCCATCGCACGGCAGCATCTCGCCGCGTTTTCCGGAACGCAGGTTGTGGTGTCGACCTTCGAGGACTGGCCGTTGCCCGCCGCCGGATTCGACCTCGTGCTGTCCGCGACGGCCTTCCACTGGATCGATCCCCAGATCCGGACGAGCAAAGCCGCTGACGCCCTGCGCTCCGGCGGCACCTTGGCGGTGATATCTACGCACCACATCGCCGGGGGCACAGAGCCGTTCTTCGCCGAGGTCCAGGAATGTTACGAACGCTTCGACCCCACCACACCGCCAGGCTTGCGCCTTCAGGCATCCACCAACGTGCCGACCGATTCGACTGAGATCGATGACTCGCGACGCTTCGGTCCCGTCCAGTTCCGCCGCTACGAGTGGGAGCACACGTACAGCACGCAGGAGTACATAGATCTGCTCTTGACCTACTCGGGACACCGAGCCATGCCACCAACCAGTCAACGCGGCCTGCTTAACTGCATCGCGAACCTGATCGACACCGGCTACGGTGGACGGATAACCAAGCGATACATGACTCAATTGGCCACCGCGCGACGCGCAGGCCGAGGCAATCGCTGTCTGCCGCGCCGAACCGAAGCTCCCTGATACTGTCATCCGGCGCCTCCAGCACTCGGGTTCCCGCCGGAGGCCGCTTCAGACTTCGTGAACCCGTAAAGGTTCGGAACGAAGCGTTCGACAGGACCGGCGGCCTCGGCGTGCACGGGCAACGTCAGGAACGGAACCACCGACGTGGCCGTCCCGGAGATCCGGACTTCGGCTGCAGCTGGGCCCCGGTCAGTCGACACGGCGGCGCCGCGCAGCGGGCCACCGGCGAGCTGGCCGAGGAGCTGTTGCGCGCTGGCCGTGCCCGCCGCAGCGGTCCCGTTCTGCGAGCGCGCCGTCGCCAGGCCCTGTGAGGCGGCGGCCTGCGCGACGTGCGTGGCGTGCGACCACAGCGCGAACTGCACGATGGCCAGCAGCACCAGCAGGGGAGTGGCGATCACCAGCTCCGCGCTCACTGAGCCGCGATCGCCCATCAACGACTTGCGGAGCCGGACTCGCCACGAGGCGGGTCTCGCGCAGAGGATCTGCCTGCGGTTCATAGCTTCACATGTCGATGCTGTTGGCCTTGGACGTGACCTTGGCGACGATGATCGCGAGCACCGCGATGGCCGCGACGACCAGCAGCGCTGTCACGAGCACCGTTTCGGTCGAGTACCCGGCCTCGGGTTCACGCCGCAGCATATCCACCCGAGCCCGGATGATGGTCCACAAGGTGTCCCATTGTGAGGGCATCAGATTCTCCTCTCGTACGCCGGTTCAGAGTCCATTGAGGACCTGGACTAGAGCGGGGTAGGCGATGAAGGCGAGGAATCCGAGGAACAAGGCCATCACCGGTAGCGACATCCGTTCGGTTGCCGCTTGGGCATCGCCCTCGGCTTCGGTCATCTGGTGGGTGCGCAGGGCCTGTGCCTTGGCCGCGAGGGATGTGCGGACCTTGGCGCCCTCGGTGCCGGCGAGGCTGACCGAGGCGGCGAGCTCGGCGAGTTCGGTCACGTCGAGTTCTTCGCCGAGCCGGCGCAGTGTCGCCCATGGGGTCGTGCGGGTCAGGCGGGCGGTGTCCAGCGCGCGGCGGATCTGTGCGAAGGCCCATCCGCGGCCGATGGCGACGGAGTCGCCCAGCGCACTGTCGACGCCGGCGCCACCGGCCAGCGCGATCCACACCAGGTCCAGGTAGGCCGACAGCGCGTGCCGGAACCCGGAGCGGAGTTTCGCTGCTTCGGTGCGAACCTGCAGGTCGGGGAGGACGAACCCGGCTGCTGCGAGCACCAGACCGGCGATAATCGGGAACTCGACACCAAGGCCGAATCCGGCGATCGTGAGGAGAGCGCTCAACAGCGCCGGCAGGACGAGGCCGGCGACGGCGAGGGTGGCCTTTTCCGCCAGGTGGGTCGAACTCGAGCGGCCGATCACCGCGAGGTCGCGCGCCAAACGGGGGCCGGGCAGGTTGAGGGCGCGCAGAGGCGCGACGGCCGGCCGGCCGAGTCGTGCGGCCCAGCCGGCGTCCCCAGTGGTCAGGATCGGCTCGGAACTGGGCGGCGCGGTGGCGCGGGTCAGGACGACGCCCAGTGCGGGACGCGGCGGGAACAAGTAGACCGCCAGCGCCCACAGCCCGATGCCCACGCCCGTGCCAAGTGCGAGGGAGATGATCAGGGGGCTCATTCCTGCCTCCCAATGGCTACTCGTGCGTCATCGGCTGTGGCGAGGAACCGATCGGGCTGCGAGATACGGGCGATCCGGCTCAGCCAGGTGAACCCCACCGCGAACAGACCGCCGATCCCCAGCAGCACGATCTGGCCGGCGGCGCTGTCATAAGCGCCCATGTAGCTGCGGTTGAGCAGCACCACGGCCACCGCGAAGGCCACGGTGGTGCCCACGATGACCCGGACCGACGTGCGGGTGCGGGCTCGCCCGGCCTCCACACGCATCCGCATTGACGCCTGGCCGCGGGCCGCCTCGGCCAGCGACCCGAGGAGGTCGGCCAGCTGCCGGGTCTGGTGCTCGGCGGCCAGCAGCAAGGCGGCGATCACCAGGTCTCCGACCGGATCGTCCAACCGCTTGCCAAGTCGTCGCAACGCCGGAGCCAGACGCTCGCCGTTTTCGATTCCCGCCGCCAGCTCACGCACCTCGGTCCGGATGGCCGGTGGGGCCAGGGGCGCGGTGGCGAGGACGGCTTGTTCGAGCCCTGCGGCGGCCGACAGCGTGTCGCGCAGCATCTCCGTCCAGGTCGCGATCGCTTCGATGCGAGCGATTCGACGGGTGTGCTCCGGGTCCCTGCCCAGGACGCGGGGCAACGCCCAGCAGGCGAGCCCGGCGAGGACGCCGCCAACCACCCAGCCAGTCAGCAGACCGGCTGCCAGCCCGGCCGCGACCGCGATACCAAGCCGGAGCGAGCGACGCGGGTCGGCTGGATACTCGGGACGGCGGATGCGCCGAGGGAGGTGAGTGGCGGTTCCCCGAAAGCCGAGGACGACCAGCAACAACCCGAACCCGGCGCCGGCGCCGAGCAGCGCGGCGAGGCCGGTGGTCGCGGTGAGAGCGACGGTCACGGCGCCCACCAGCCCTCGGGGTTCTCGAGCACACCGGGGTCGAATCCGGCGTCGACCAGATCGTCGAGCGTGTCACCGCGCAGGGCGCCGGCAACGGGGCGAGCGCGGCGATCCGGACCGGGCCGGTAGATCTCGTTGGAGATGATCTGCGGTCCGTCGGCGCCGACTACTTCGCGGATCGAGGACACCACGCGGGTTCGTCGGTCGTCGGCGCGCGCCAGGTGCACGACGAAGTGCACCGCCGAGGCGACGAGCAGGTTCGTTGCCTCCAGCGGTAGCCGTTCCGCGCCTTGAGCGGCGTAGGAGGCGAGGCGGGTGAACGCGATTCGCGAGCTGGACGCGTGCAGGGTCGCCATCGACCCGTCGTTGCCCTGCGACATCGCGTTGCACATCGGGATGACCTCCGGCCTGCGGATCTCCCCGACGATGACCCGATCCGGGCTCATCCGCAGACCCCAGCGGACGAGTTCGGCTTGGGAGATGGCTCCCTCGCCTTCGACGTTGGGCTCACGCGCTTGGAAGGCGGTCACGTCGGCGTGGATGTCGGGATCGTGGTCCAGGCCGAGTTCGAACGCGTCCTCGATGGTGACGATCCGTTCCATCGGATCCATTTCGGAGGCCAGCGCCCTCAGCAGCGTGGTCTTGCCGGCACCAGTGCCGCCGGTGATCAGGATGTTCTTGCGTGCCTTGACCAGCGCGCGCAGGAACTGCTCAAGGCCGGGATCGAGACTGCCGCGCAGCCGGAGGTCCCGCAGGGTGACGGTGAGGTAGCCGTGGCGTCTGATCGACAGAGCGGTCATGCCGCCGGCAGTCAGCCCCATCACCGCGAACAACCGCTCCCCGCCTGGCAGTTGGAGGTTGACTGCTGGGGAGCCCTGGTCGAACCGCCGTTCCTGACTGCTCGCCCGCGCGGCCAGCAGCCGCACGAGATCGGTCAGCTCCTCATTGGACGACGCGATCGGGCCCACCCGGGCGCGGCGGCCGTCGTTGTACTGCACGAAAACCCGGTCGTAACGGTTGGCGTTGATGGTCTCCACCGCCGGGTCGTCCAGCAGCGGCTGCAACCCCGCCATGCCGAACAGCTCGTTGACGACCTCGGTCACCACCCGCTGCTCGACCTCGCGCGGAAGCAACTGCCGGCCCGCGGCCAGTTCGTTCTCCGTATGCCTGCGCAGGGCGTCGTCGATGATTCCGCGGGCCAGCTCACGGCGCGCCTCGCGCGTGGCGGTCGTCCCGGTGCGGTCCTGCTGGTCGGCGACGCGCTGAGGCAAATCGGCGTTCAGCCGCTCACGGAGGTACTGGCGTAACCGGCTCACTGCGTCTGGCGGCTCGGCCGGGCGGCCATCGGTAGGCCAACTTGTCGGCGACCTCCTCGGGGTCGCGCCGTTGACCGGCTGCTGAGGCGCGGTTGACGGCGTCACAATGCCTGCCCTCCGGCGGAGGGTGCCGGGCGGACACCGTTGGGCGAGACAGCGGCGGGCGGGACACCGGGGACCACGTGCAAAGCCGGGACGGGCGTGTGCAATGGGGGCGGTTCGGGTGTGGCCAGGTGTCCACGGCTGGCGAGTTCGCCGGCAACCTTCTCTGCGAAACGCCCGAGCGCCGAACGGGAAGGTCCCCATCGCGATGTTGCCGGCCGGCCGCAGAGAACGGCGGCACCACGTGGATCGTGAGGCACCCGCCCCAGCGGCGGCACCCCGAGTTCGCGGGCGACCTCTGCTTCGGAATAGCCCGGGCCGACCAGCAACAAAACGGGGGTTCGGGCTCCATCGGGCCACGGTGGGTAGTCGTCGTGGAAGGTGCGCGAGGTCGTCGGCATGAGCACGTGACAGGAGAACGATCGCGTTGGAGGAGCGGGCGATCGGCAGGCCGGGCGAGCCAGGATCCACTTCGTTGGCGAGGGCAGCCGCAGCTGGCGGCGCGCCATCTGCGCCAGCTCTTCAGGTGATGGCAGCTGCGCTGCTCCGGGCTGTTCCCCATCGGGGATCCACACGGGAGGCCGGTACAACGTGTCGGCCGAGCCTTCTCCCGAGCACTTCCAGACGTACCAGGCGCCCGGTCCCTGCCCGGCTTGGGCGGGAGCAGGGCGCGGCAATGCCACCGGCACGACGCCTCCACTGCTTGGTCGAGGCTTGTGCGCCACGGGGAACGCGCCGCCGCTGGGAGGCTGGTAGTCGCTCTTCACGTACGAGCAGCTCGCCATGTCGGCATCGCCGCCCGTGATCGTGTCGCCGGGATTCGTGGGTTTTCCGTTGCCTGGCTTGGTTCCGCCGCCAGGACGCCCGGAGTTGGGGGCCCCGGCTCCTGGAGCCTTCCCCGGGGTGCCGTTGGTGCCCGCGCCGAGTTCACACGCGGGCGTGGGCGTTTGGCTGCAGGTGGTGCTGCCCCAGCCGCCGCCGGCAACGGCAGGAGTCGCGAGACCGAGGACGGCCACGGTGAAGGCTCCGGCGACGACAGCGGTGCGGCGCATGGTCAGCACGTCCCCGCGTCGTGAACGCCGTAGTCGGTGACCTTCCACGAGCCATCGGCCTGCTTCTCGACGATCGCGTTGATCGCGTGCCGGCCTCCGGGCTCGTCGTCCGCGAGCTGACCGTTGTCAGCCCGGTACTTGAGCCAGTTCGTGGAGTCGCCGCAGTCGGACACGATGATCTTCACGGGGTCGCCTGCCGGTTCGACCGAGGACACCGTCGGGTTCAGGATCGGCTGTCCCTTGGTCACTAGGCCGTTGTAGTGGTCTGCGTAGAGACCGCGGGACAAGTTGGTCAGCGCGAGGCCGGTCGCATGATCCCCAAGCTCCGGAGACTGCCAGTCCGATGTGGTCCCGGCCTGGACGAAGTCCTCCCACATCGCCCGGTATGCCGTCAGCGCGTCCTGCCTCGCCTGGTCCTCGCCCGTCGGGGAAGGACTGGTGCTCACGGCAGCTGAGGGAGCCGGGGCGGCAGTCGACGGCCCAGACGCGAGATCCGTCGGATCGTCGGGAGTGCATGCCGCGAACAAGACGAGGCTGGTCACCCCCGTGACCGCCCATCCGCTCGAGGAGCGACGTGTTCTCCCCTGCACCGTGGTACCCCCCACCACCGCTTGATCGCTGTTCACCCAGATCAAACTTTCTACACCACGGTCCCCCTGTGGTCGCAACGGTCATCTCGCACTGACTTTGAGGTCGGCATGGCTTCAACCATGAAAGATTCACCCTTTTGGACGCGCGACATGAACATTCGAGGCTTGCGTCCGGTATTCATGGCGGCTAGGAATCGCGACAGTTTCGCACGCATCGGTCACTGGAGTTTCGATGAATCCGCTTGCCTTGACCGGCTGGGCTGCCGTCGGCGCCGGCGTCGGTGCGGCGGTGGCGATGGGCTCGCGAGCGTTGGTGCGGACGAGACTGCTCAGCGTGGGGGAGCGGGCGGTGTCAGCCGGCGTGACGGCCGTGGCGTTCGCAGCCGCGGCCTGGCGTTTCGGCTGGGGGATCGACCTGGTGGCCTACAGCTCGTTCGCGGCGGTGTCGGTGGTCTTGGCGTTGATCGATGTCGTTGGGCAACGCCTGCCCGGTGTGCTGATCCTCGTGGGCGTCCTCGCGGTGGGGACGAGTTTCGTCCTTGGGTCTGTGCTTGTGGCGGGTTACGCCGACTTGTTCCGGGCCGTGACCGGGATGTTTGTTCTGGGCGCTTGCTATCTCGTGCTCGCTCTCGCACTCGGGGGCCTTGGCGCCGGGGACGTCAAGCTCGCCGGGCTCCTTGGGCTCGCGCTGGGTTGGCAGAGCTGGGGCGCCGTCCTGGCCGGCACCGTACTGGGGTGGCTGCTCGCTGGAATTGCACGCGCGGTCTTACGTGCCGCGGGGCAGGTAGCTCGTGATGCCCCGATGCCTTTGGGGCCCTACCTTGTTCTTGGTGCGTGGTTGGCAATCCTGTGCGGCCTCGCGCCCTAGGCAATTTGGAATAATCAGCTAACGGCTTTTCGGCGAAATCCCGCGGCTTTATTCCACCAGGCTCGCCAATTCCGATTCGCGATTAACGCGGTTCGCCCGGGCTCATCGGTCGCGCCAGGCGAGGGGTGAGAGCGAGGTGGCTGCTTCGGCGACGCGTTGGGCGGTTGCGGTGGTGAGGCCCTTGAGGGCGCTGTCGATCCAGCCCCGGACGCGCTGGACGCCAATCTCGCGGTACTCGATAGCTTGGAGGAGCATCTCGAGCTTGTCCGCGTCGCGGGCGCAGCGGGCTTCCGCGCTCTCGGCTGTCTCGTACTCGTCGACGGCGTCCCGGACCGAAGCGCCCGCGGCTTCGGGAAGCCCGGCGGTCTGGTCCGCGGTGATGCGCCTGGGGTCGGGCTTGGTGAGGTAGGGCTTGACGGTGTGGGGGAGGTCGCCGGTGCGGGTTTCCTGGGTGTCGTGCCAGAGCGCGAGGTAGGCGGCGCGGGCGGGGTCGGCGCCTTCCTCGGCGGCGAGCAGCCCGGCGAGCTGGGCGACGCGCAAGGAGTGCTCGGCCACGGATTCGGGGTCGCGGACGCCGGCGTGCCACCAGCCCGAGCGCCGGATCCGTTTAAGGATGCCGAGTTCGTAGCCGAAGCTGGCGATGGCGCTGGCGTCTGACACGTTCGGTTTCTCCTATCGGTCGGCGATGCGGAGGGCGTAGTGCAGGCCGGCGAACTGGTCCCGCTCGGTGCGGGTGAGTTCGTCGGTGGACAGGCCCACCTCGACGGCCTCGGCGAGCGGTGGGCGCAGGTTGGGCCAGTCGGTCAGCAGTGACGGGCGTGAGGCTATCAACGTGAACAGGGTGTGCAGGTTCAGCGGTAGGTGCGGCGAGGACGGCGCGACGCGGCGGGTGAGGTGCTCCAGCAGGTGCATCCCGCCCCAGGATCGGGGGTCGGCGTGCAGCATGAAGGCGTCGTCGACGTGGTCCTCGCGCAGTTCACCGATCCAGTAGGCCCAGTAGTTCAGGTTCGCCACATCCGGGGTCTCCGACATGGCGGCGGTGAAATCGCGCAGCACGTCGCCGTCGCCGCGGCCGGCCAGTGCGACCGAGGCGGAGCGCGTTTCGAGCAGCCGGTTCACGTCGTCGGCTCTGATGGACTGGCGGCTGGCGCGTGCCCACTCGCCGCGGAGCCAGTCGACGCTCGCGGGCCGCTGGTCGAAGCTGAGCAGGTAGACCGCCTGGCGACGGAGCAGGGCGTGGTCGGGCCCTGCGGCGCGGTCGGCGAGGGTGAGCAGGTGGTCGAAGAAGCGCGTTCGCTCGTCGGGATACAGCTCTGGTCGCGAGGCCGATGGGCCACGTCGGCGAGTGGGCGCTGCCAGCGGGCGGAGTTGCTCGGGCAGGATCCCGGTGATCGGCCAGGTGATCAGGTTCGTCAGCGACCGGCGATGCACGTTGGCCGCCAGCGGGTGCTGCGCCGGGGCTAGCCAGGCCGGGCCGGCGTCGACCGCCGCGGCGAGGACCACGTCGGCTTCGACGGCCTCGTGCAGGTGCCGGCCGATCGAGGCCGGCGCGCCGAGCCGGGTCAGGGTGGTCCGGAGCCGGAGGAAGTCCCGGGTCTGCATCGCGGCGAGGGGCCGCCGTCCCGATTCCCACCCCTGCACCGTCGTGACGTCGACCCCCGCGGCCTCGGCGAACCGGTCCTGCGTCGCCCCCACGGATTGGCGGGCGAGCTTGAGCACGAACCCCGCCACGACGCCCAGGCAGCGTGATCCCTGACTGCCGGTCGGTGTTCGTGACGTCCTCGCCATGCGTTCGCCCCCAGGTCGAGCCTCGCCGCTGCCAGGCAACCCGCACTGGCAGTCCGTTCTGCCGTGGCCGCCCCGATCGTAACGTGTTCCCAAGCGATTACGGCGAGTGATCGCACACTCCGAAGGAGGACACGTTGACCGCAGTACTGAGCACCTCGATGACCGGTCAGTCCCTGGTCGAGCCCGCTCTGTTCGAGCGCTTGGTGGACGGGATCGTCGCCGAGCACGACATCGAGCGGGGGCTGGCCGAACGCATCATGGACCAGGCGCTGGCCTTCCTGGCAGCGTGCGCCCGCAACACCGGTGCCGCGCTCGCGCCCAGCGAGCTGGTGGACATCGGCTGGCACACCTTCCTCCTGCACACCCGCGACTACGCGGCCTTCTGCGAGCAGATCGCCGGCCGGTTCCTCCACCACGTGCCCACCGAGGACCACGACCCGTCCATCAGCGGCGAAGCCGCCCGCGAGACGGTCGCCCGAACGGTGACGGCGATCGAGGCCGCGGGCTTCACGCTGGAGACCGAGCTGTGGCCGCAGGCGGCCGGGTGCACCGGTTGCCACAATGGCTGCCACGACGACCCGCCGCCGGCCCGCGACTGACAGGGGAGCTCCACGATGCCTCGCAGCACCTGGGACGAGCTCCCCGCGACAGTGCGCGCCGCGATCGAGCGCAAGGCCGGACTTGTCGCGCGCGCCGAGATCCCCTCGGCCGGACGCAACTCCGACTTCTCGGCCACATTGCACCTGCGCTCCGGCGGAGTCGTGTTCTGCAAGGGCATCGCCGATGCCGAGGGCAAACGCGGCGCGATGCACCGCCACGAGGCGGACATCAACCCGTGGTTGCCCTCGGCCATCGCGCCGCGACTGCGGTGGCGCGTCGAGGTCGACGGCTGGCTCCTGCTCGGCTTCGACCGCGTCACCGGCACTCACGCCGACCTCGCCCCGGGCTCGCCCGACCTGCCGCTGGTGGCCGGCGCGGTGGCAGCGCTCGGGCGAGACCTCGCCGACTGCCCAGCAACCGCGCCCCGGCTGGCAGACCAGTGGGCACGACTCGCACCCTGGCGACGGCTCGCCAAGAACCCGCCTCCTGGCCTCGGTCCCGCGGTAGCCGAGCAGCTCATCCCGTGGGAGGAGCGGGCGGTCGAGGCAGCCGACGGGCACGACTTGGTGCACACCGACCTGCACTCGCTCAACATCCTGGTCTCCGGGCACCAGGCCGTGATCATCGACTGGGCGTGGTCGCGCACCGGATCAGCGGCAGTCGACATCGCGTTCCTGATCGCCCGGCTCGTCGCCGCAGGCCACCCACCGCCCACCGCCGAGGAGTGGGCCGAGGCGCTTCCGGTGTGGCGGCAGACTCCACCGGCCGTCCGCACGGCGCTGGCGGTCGAGATCTGGGGCATCTGGGAATACCAGGCAGCGCAGCAGCGCCGCGACCTGTGGCGCACCCTCGTCCCGGCAGCCCGCGCCCGGGCGATGTACCACCTGGACGGCCTCGGATTCGAACACAAGTTCGACGACGTGTTAGTCTCCGGTGATGAGCGTGGAGGGCCTGGGCGGTGACCGGTACGACGGCCTCGCCAACTACCGCGTCGATGCGCACGGTGCGCGGGTCATCGTCCTGCCGGCGACCTGCAGGGCTTGCGGGCCGGCACTCCCTCGCTGCGTCGGGGTATCGGGCTGTTGTCGGTGGTGTTGAGATCGCTGTCGAGTGCCAGGCGTGCCGGGCCCAAGGCGCTTCTCCGGCAGCATGGCGTCTCGACACTTCTGGGTCGGCGGCCGCGCGGGCCGAGCTCGACGACCAGCCGTACTTAGACAGCCGGAGGTGGTCGGAACCGGCGCCGAGGGGGCGGAAGTAGGAGGCTGCAGATGCTGCACACCCCCTACATGCGGTTCGCAGGTGATGCCGACCACGAGCGGGTCCTGGTCATCACCCCGGTCTGGGTTCGGCTGGACGCCATCTACGTGCGTGTCCCGGGTGCGCCCGCGCACACGGTCGTCACCGGACTGGACATGACCGGCGACGTGCCCGGCCGTCTGACGGGCTGGTTCTCCACGCCGAAGGGGGACTGGCCCGGTGTTGTCGATTTCGAGATCCCGTAGGCCGATACGCGGCGGAACAAGCTCGAGGTCGTCGATCAGCTCGTCCCGGCCTCCGCGCTACGTCGCCGCGACGACTGATCGCGGTCGGCCTCACGACAATGTGGTGCTCAACTCCCGCAGAAGAGCATCGAGGCGCTGGCGAGTCTCCTCGGGTGTCAGTGCCAATCGCTCCAGCTCGGCGTGAACCCGTCGGTAGCGCCTGACCAGCGCGCGATCAGTGAGGAGGGTTGCGGCTCCGAGATGTTGGATGAGGACCGCGCCATCGTCACCCTCACAGTCGTAGAGCACAAACGCGCCGAGTTGGCCGTCATGCCAGTCGGAACCGTCGAGCACGAGGCGCACGACGGCTGATTGGCGGTCGAGGGTGTCGATTAGCCGCTCGACCTGCTGCGTCATAACGTTCGCTCCGCCTACCCGCCACGTAAGGGCCGGTAGACCGAGGAAAACTTCATACTTCTTCCGCGTGTCCTCGAACAAGGCTTTCTGGCGTTCAGCTTTGGAGGTCACGCCGCTCGTCTCATCTGTGATGCGGCGAGCATAAGCATCGGTTTGCAACAGATCGGGGATGCGGAGTGGTGACCATTCCACAATCGTGGTCGCTCGGTGCTCGGCCATGAGTGCGTCGGCGGCCCGATCAGAGATGCCGAAAAGACCGCGAGTGCCACGGTTCGGGTTCACCCACTCGGCAACCTGAAGCAGATCCGCGCGTGCTTGGCCGGTGATGCCCAGGGAGTCAGCGAGCGCTTTGGTCTGATCGACGGTGGGGAGGAGTGACCCGTCGAGCCAACGACTGACAGTCGCGTGGGACACGCCGACCTCATGGCCGATCTTTCGCGTGGTGGGACGTGGCGCGCGAGACAACCAGTGCGAGCGCAGGAGACTTGCGAGCGGTTGGTCGTGGAGCGACGTCGCCGCTCTGGGGCGTCTCGGCATGAAGCCAAGAGTACCGAGAGAGAGCTCGGGGGCATAACGACCCGAATGGGCTATTGCCCCTTCTCGTTCAGGCAATGCACCGTCGTTTGGTACGTAACAACGCGACAAACATGAGTTGTGAAGGGAAGAATCATGTGGCGGCGGTTTTTGCGTATTCGCGACGCTTTGACTCATCGCGGCAGCGACTCTCGGTCGCAGCATCGTCGCCGCCACGCGAAGCCCAAGCGCGTCAAGGTCGCACTCAACGAGGAGAACGGTTGGGGACGCGTTCGCGGGAGTTGGCGATGACGGAGCGGCACCGATCCCCGGAATACCTCTATCGGGTCGCTTTTGAGAAGCTCAAGGCTTGCATAGAATCCGGCGAGCTCCCGCCGAACACAGCCCTTCCGGCTGAAAAGCGTCTGGCGGCGGAGTTGGGCTTCTTGCTGGGGACGGTGCGTCATGCGACTCGGCTCCTCCGAGACGAGGGCCTTGTTGTCACGGTGCCATCGAAGGGGACGTTCGTCTGCGAGTCTCGAGCGCGGCCGTGCGAGGAGCCGGACTCGCGAGAGTGAGTCTGCCTGGGGTGGCTTCGGACGTGTCTCAGTCCTGTGTGGATTCCGTCCGCCCGGTGATCCAGAGTACCCCTGCCGCCCTGATCACCCGTCTCGGCGCGGGCCTTCAGCCGGGAGCGGTCCACCGCCATGTAGGCGAGCTTCTGCGCCGCGAAATACCCCGTCGCCCGCGGTGAGTAGGAGGGTCCCCAGCACCCCGAACACGATGTTCACCACCGTCACCACGCCCGGCCCCACCACCCCGCCGCTCAGGTCGTGCTCAGGCCGTATCAGCGGGTCTGCGTCATCCAGGGCAGCGTCGCCCGTACTTCGAGACGGGTCCATGATCCTTTCGCAAGAGTTGCTATCGCACTTGTGGTGGTCGTGCTGCTCGCCGCCTTCGCCTGGGGTCTGGACAACCTGTAGCGCCGCTCGGACGTTGCGGGCGGGCTCGCAGGTGATGCCTGTTCGCGGCTCGGCGTGTTCCGGCGACGGCAAGTGGCTATGGGCGATGTCAGCCGAGCATATTGGCAGGAGTTCTGCTCGTGGGCCAGCCGTGGATGGCGAAGGTTTGTCCGGTGAGGTAGGCGTGGATGCCGGCGGCGGGGTAGTCGATGAGGTTGGTGGGGAGGTTGTGGAGGGGGAACCAGGCGATGGCGGAGCATTTGTCGGGTTCCCGGTTGACCGGTTCACCGGTCCAGTGGGTGGCGAGGAAGAACAGTCCGAGGCGGGGCTCGCCGCCTGAGCCGTTGACGTGGAGTGTGTGGACGTGGTTCAGGTCGTTGGGGTTGATGAGGACGCCGATTTCTTCTTGGGCTTCTCGTGCTGCGGCGTGGAGGACGGATTCGCCGGCGTCGAGTTTGCCGGAGGGCAGGTGCCAATGCCCGTCGAAGGTGGGATTGGTGTCGCGGCGGCGGCTGAGCAGGAGTTTGCCGTTGTCGACGAGGAGTATGTGTACGTCGATGAGGTGTCGGTCGGCCACGCGGTGAGGCTACGCGGTGGCTTGTTCCGGTCGTGGGAGACGGGCCAATGGGGCCAGCTTTCGGGTGATGGTCTCGACGAGTCCGGCGGTCGACGCGCGGGCGCTGTCGAGCGTGAGCACGGCCTGGCCCTGCGTCTTCAGGTAGGTGGCGGCGTCTCGGTAGAGGGCTGCTTCGGTGCGGCTTGAGATGATGCCGGTGTGGAAGCGGCTGTGCGCGCCGCGGCGTCGGATGCGTGCGGCGGCGACGGCGGGATCGGCGGTAAGGATGATCGTGACGTCGGGTGGATCGGCTGCGGCATTGAGGTTGTGGATGAAGGCGGGTGGTACGTCGTCCATGGTTTGCAGCACGTAGGAGGAGGCGATGTAGCGGTCGCAGAGCACGATGCGTCCGGCGTCGCGGTGGGGCTGGATTTCGGTGCGGAGCTGGTGGTAGCGGTCGGCGGCGACGAGGCAGGCGAGCTCGTGGCCGCGGTAGGTGTCGGTTCCGTGGCGGGCGATCTCGCCGAGCTGGGCGCGGGAGGGTTGAGTGGTGGCGTGGACGGCGTAGCCGTCACGGGTGAGGCGCTCGGTGAGAGCGTGGGTGAGGGTGGTTTTGCCGGTTCCGGCGGGTCCGTCGATGGCGATGAAGAGGCCCCGGTGGTGGAGGGTCATGCGGCTTTCCGGGCGTGTTGTTCGCGGGCGAGCGCGACGAGGTGGGTGCGGATGTAGTCGATGGGGGCATCAGCGAGCGGGAGGTTGACGGAGAAGTTGAACTCGTCGCGTTCGCGGAGGGTGTCGTCCAGGCCGGCGTCGGTGAGATCGACGTGGCTGTAGTTGAGCAGCTGGTCCGGGGTGTAGCGGCCGGTGGCGAGCAGCTGGTGCCAATCAGGGGTGCCGGGATACGGGCGGTATTCGAAGGCGGAGGCGCGGAAGGCGCCGGGCAGGTTGTCGGTGAGGTCCCATAGCCGAGTGAAGCCATAGCCTGATTGATTCGCTGCAGGTCAAGACCGGCGTTGCTCAGGTCGCTCATCATCGTGGGCATAAGGTCGTCGCTCTGGGGGTTCCTCGTCCAGCCGTTATTGCCCAGATGATCAAGGAAATCCGGCTGGCTCCGATCGGATTCTCACTGGCGCCTGTGCTACTCATGAAAGTGGTGAACCGAGCCTGAAGTCCCGAGTGTCACTCGTCATCGCCCCCTGGTGCTGTTGTCCAGCCGTCAGCTTCAGCGCCTACTGCGTTGTAGGGGCGGGACCGCACTCGAATGCCATCAATCCCGACGTTAATGAGATCACCGATTGTGTTCCTCCCTGGGTGAAGCTCGCCTGCACGCAGGAGAGGGCCGTCGGGGTCAGCTGCGATTCCGAGAAGGTGACGGACGACCTCGTCTGCGTGGGTCCTCCTTCCCAGTCGATGGCCGTCCAGGGTGCGCCAGCTGTCTCAGGTGTCGCCACAGCCGAATCCGTGTCCGCCGTGGAGTGCGAGCTGGATCGCGCCGAGTGCGGCTCGGTGGAGGTGATCTGGGGAGCGGCAGTTGTTGCGTGAAGGTGCTCCCAGAGCATCGGTAGGTACTCGAACCCGGCCAGATGGCTCAGTTGCTCTATCTGCGGGCTCAGCGACGCGATTGGATGAGCTGTTCCAACCGCGCAGGCGTCGTTTCCTCCGGACCATGTGTCCCCGAAGTGCCCCTCTGGCGGAGTTCAGTGTGTCAGGCCGTGATGGTTCCGGATGGGAACCCGGCGCTCGTGAGCGAGGGCTGAACAGCTTGACGTTTGTCCTTGACGTCGGCGCAGTTGCGGAGCGTAGATATGGACGTGTCGCATGTTTTGGTGGTCGAGATTTCCGGGCGGACGGCGTTTGGTCTGCTGAGAGGTTCCGGGCTGTTCCGGGTAGAGGTGGTTGTTCAGCCGATGGGCGGGCCACCGGACTGGTCGGACGCGCTGCGGAAGGCGCGGCGATGACCGCGGGGAAGAAGCGCCGACCGCACCGGCCCCCCGGCTTCAGTGACGAACAGGTCGATGTCGTTGTGCCGCCGACGTCGCCGGTTCTGTCGTCGGCCGCAGCGCGCGCTGTTGCGATTGGTGTGCAATGTAGCGGGCGAGCGCGGGTGTGGTGGCGCTGATACCCGGGCAGCGTCGCGGCGCGGTGCGTCGGGGGAGCGGGAGGCGGCGTAGCGATGAGGTTCGCGTTCTACGGGCGAGTGTCGACTGAGGATCAGCAGGATCCGGATGCCTCGCGGAATTGGCAACTGGCCCGGGCTCGAGCGTTGGTCGAGCGGCCCGGTGAAATCGTGGTGGAGTTCTTCGACGTGGGGCAGTCCCGCTCGATTCCGTGGAAGCGCCGGCCGGAGGCGGCTCGGCTGCTCGAGGTGCGCAAGAGGCCTGATCGCAGTTTCGAGGCAGTGGTGATCGGCGAACCTCAGCGGGCGTTCTACGGCAACCAGTACGGGCTGACCTTCCCGGTGTTCGCGCATTACGGGGTGGGGTTGTGGGTGCCGGAGGTCGGGGGAGCAGTTGACCCGGAGTCCGAGGCGCACGACCTGGTGATGTCGGTGTTCGGTGGGATGAGCAAGGGGGAGCGGACCAGGATCAAGGTCCGGGTGCGGTCGGCGATGGTGGCACAGGCCCAGGTTGAGGGCCGTTACCTCGGTGGCCGACCTCCCTACGGCTATCGGCTGGCTGATGCCGGGCCGCATCCGAACCCGGCGAAGGCGGCCGATGGCAAGCGGCTGCATCGGCTCGAGCCGGATCCGAAGACGGCGCCGGTCGTGCAGCGGATCTTCCACGAGTACCTGTCGGGGATCGGTGTCTTCGCGATCGCGCAACGGCTCACCGCCGATGGGGTTCCGTGCCCGTCCGCGTACGACCGTGGACGCAATCAGCACAGGTCGGGGGCGGCGTGGTCGAAGAGCGCCGTCCGGACGATCCTGACGAATCCGCGCTATACCGGTCACGAGGTGTGGAACAAGCAGCGCAAGCAGGAGTCCCTGATCGATGTCGAGGATGTCGGGCTCGGGCATCGGACCAGGCTGGCGTGGAATCCGCGGGACGAGTGGGTCTTCTCCGATCAGAGGGTCCATCCGGCGCTGGTCAGCCGGGAGACGTTCGAGCAGGTGCGGGCTCTCCTGGCTTCGCGTGGGCCGCGGTCGACTGGCCGGGTGACCGAGCGGAAGAAGCATCCCTACGCGCTGAAGGGTCTGCTGTTCCATGAGAGCTGTGGGCGGCGCATGCAGGGCAACTGGATCCGCGAGCGGGCCCATTACCGCTGCCGCTATCCGAACGAGTACGCCCTCGTCAACCGGGTCGACCACCCGCTGACGGTGCACCTGCGCGAGGATGTGGTGCTGGAGCCGCTCGACATCTGGCTGGCCCAGGTGTTCGCGCCCGGCAAGATCGAACGGTCGCTCACCGCGATGGAGGAGTCTCAGCCGGACCATGCTCCCGCTGAAGCGGAGACGCGCCGGGCGCTGGCGGAGTGCGACCGGAAACTCGCGCGTCACCAGGCCGCACTGGAAGCCGGCACGGATCCGGCGCTGGTGGCCAAGTGGACGAGGCAGGTGCAGCAGGAGAAGGCGGCGCTGGAAGCGCAGCTCGCCACGTCGGGAACCCGTGCGGGGGCGGACCGGAGAATGACTGCTGCAGAGATCCGTCAGCTGGTCGACGCGATGGGCGGGCTGCTCCAGGTCCTGCGCGATGCGGACCCGGGGGACAAGCTGGAGGTCTACCGCCAGCTTGGCCTGAAACTGACCTACAACGAAACAAAACGGATGGTGGTGGCTGAAACCCAGCCCCAACCATCCGTGTGCGCAGTGGTTGTGTCCGAGGGGGGACTTGAACCCCCACGCCCTTTACGGGCACTAGCACCTCAAGCTAGCGCGTCTGCCATTCCGCCACTCGGACCTGCTCTTCTCTTGTGCGGACAAGAGTAGCCCATCCGCGGAGCGGCGTGTCCGGGGGGTGGGTCACGGGGGGTGATCAACAGTGCGCTATGGGGCCTGGGCGCTCACGCTGGGTGAGAGGCGTCCGAAATTCGCCGGACACCGAAACGTCGCCCGAATAGCGTGGGGGCATGCAGGTCAGCAGGGATCGCCGGGCGGTGGCCGCGGCGGGGGTCACCGTCGTGCTCTGGGCGTCGGCCTTCGTGGCCATCCGGGGGGCCGGCCAGTACTTCTCCCCGGGTGCGTTGGCGCTCGGGCGGCTCGCCGCGGGGAGTGTCACCCTCCTCGTCTTCCTGGGCATCCGGCGGGAGGGGCTGCCGGGGCGCGCGGCCTGGCCGGGGATCGTGATCTCCGGTCTCCTCTGGTTCGGCGGCTACATGGTCGTCCTGAACTGGGGCGAGGAGCTGGTGGATGCGGGCACGGCCGCGATGCTGGTCAACATCGGGCCGATCCTCATCGCCCTGCTCGGGGGCCGTCTGCTGCGCGAGGGCTTCCCGAAGCGGCTGCTGGCGGGGCTCGCCGTGTCGTTCGCCGGCGCGGTCGTCGTGGGGCTGTCGATGTCCGGGCACGGTCACGCGCCGATACTCGGCGTGGTGTTGTGCGTGGTCGCGGCCGTCACCTATGCCGGCGGGGTCGTCGGCCAGAAGCCCGCCCTGCGGCACGCCTCGGCCTTGCAGGTCACCGCCTTCGGCTGCCTCATCGGCACCGTGGCGTGCCTGCCGTTCGCCGGTCAGCTGGCCGGCGAACTCGGCACGGCACCGGCCGGGGCGGTGCTCGCGGTGGTCTACCTCGGCGTGTTCCCGACCGCCCTGGCGTTCACCACCTGGGCCTACGCGCTGGCCCGCACCACCGCGGGGAAGATGGGCTCGACCACCTACGCCGTCCCGGCGGTCGTGGTGCTGATGTCGTGGGCAGTCCTCGGCGAGGTGCCGGCCTGGTTGTCGCTGGCCGGGGGCGCGCTGTGCCTGGCCGGGGTCGCGGTGTCGCGCATCCGGCCCCGACGTGAGCCGGTGCCCACACCGCAACGGTTGTGAAACGGTTTGTAGTGGGTATCCGACAGCCATGACGGACACCCGACTCGACGACGACACCCCCGAGGCCGACCGCTACGACCGGGCCACCGTGGAGGCGGTCGGCAAGCTCACCGAGGCACTGGAGACGCTCGAGGTCGCCCGCGGGCACCTTTACCAGTTCCACCGCATGACCGGCACCGCCGACTTCGCCGTCGGCCAGGCGGTGGAGCTGCTGCGCAAGGCCGGGCACGCCGAGTTCGCCGACCGCGTCGCGCGGGAGCTGGTGGGCCGCAACGTGCTGCCGGGCCGCTGGACGTTCCAGGTGGTCGAGGACTTCGACGACACCTACTACCAGCCGTTCCGCGCGCTCGAGGAGCGGGCGCGCGAGCTGACCGGGGGGTGTCGGCACCTGTTCGAGGCGGAACTGAAACGTGAGCGGCGGTCACGGGGGGTGGACGGTCACGAGGCGACGCCGGACGAACGGGTGAGGTGAATGCAGACCTTCCTGCCCTACCCCGGGTTCGCGGACACCGCGCGGGTGCTCGACAGCCGGCGTTTGGGCAAGCAGCGCGTGGAGACCTTGCAGGTGCTGCGGGCGCTGACGGTTCCGGGCTACGGGTGGCGGCACCACCCGGCCGCGAAGATGTGGACCGGGTACGAGGAGGCGCTGACGCGGTACGGCCTGGAGGTGTGCCGGGTCTGGTGCGCGGCCGGGCACGCCGACACGTGCGCGGTGAAGCTGACCGGTGACCTGCTGCACGCGACGGGCGTGGCGCAGCCGCGGGACGAGCAGGCGCTGCACGAGGCGGAGGAGATGCCGCCGTGGCTCGGCGATCCGGGCTTCCACCGCAGCCACCAGTCGGCCCTGCTGCACAAGGACCCGGACCACTACCGGCGGTTCTTCCCCGGGGTGCCGGACGATCTGCCCTACGTGTGGCCGGCCTCGGACCGGGTGGCCCAGTCCCGCGCGCGCAACTGATAGCGGCGCTCGGCGTAGGCGAGGTCGTCCCGCCACAACCTGGCCGCCGCGTGGCGCATCATCGGGCGCAGCAGGGGAGCGGCAGCCCGCGCCAGCCGAAAACCGGGGCGGTCCGACGCCGCCACCACGGCCTCGATCACCGCGGTGCGCGGGCGCCCGTCGGCGCCCGGGCCCAGCGGCGTCGCGTGCGTCTCGACCACGCTGCCGGCACCCTCACCGCCGGTGATGCGCATGACGATCGTCCGCGGCTCCGGGCAGGTGAACTCCGCGGTCACCGGTACACCGAGCGTCGGGGTGACCCGGAAGGTCACCGACACGGCGAACCGGTCGTCCGCCTCGGCCACCTCGCCCTCGGCCGGCGCGGACAGCACCGACAGCCGGGTGAACGAGTACGGGTGGAACCACGAACCGTGCCACGGGTCGAGCCGGTTCGCGATCACATCCCGCGGTTCGCACACCCCGACCAGCCGCGCCACCGAGTCCACCCCGGCCGCGGGCCGCTCGCCCACGACCGGCGCCGCCAGCGGTTCCTCGCCGCCCGCCCGGTCCAGCCGCACCCACGCCAGCACCCCGTCGTCGAACGCGGGCAGGCACGAGCGCTCGTCCACCCGCAGCCCGTGCCACCGGCACCGCAACCCGCCGTCGTCCACCCGGCCCAGCGCCAACGGCGCGCCCAGATGCGGGCAGGCACCCGGGGCGACCAGCAGTTTCCCGGAGCCGTCCCGCCACGCGACCAGCTCGGTCCCGGCGACGGAGAACCCGTACGGGCGATCCGCGCGCACGTCGCGGGCGGCGGCGAACACGTACCAGTTGCCCGACGGCCGCGCCTCGGCCCGCTTCAGCGCGGCCTCGATCAGCGACGGCCGGGCGTCCCGGTAGGTCGGTTCCTGCCGTGCCCACGGCAGGCGCGGGATCGGTTGCAACGGCCAGTCCCGGGGCCAGCGCGGCGCCATCTCACCCTCCTAGCGAGGCCAGGGCCCGCAGCGGCGCGAACCGTCCGCGGACCGGCACGGTGGTCAGTTCGTGGCCGGCCAGCCCCCACCGCGCGAGCAGGCAGTTCGCGGCGTGCCAGCCGGTCGCGGCCGCGCGTTCCATCAGCGCGACCGGAAGGTCGATGCGGATCCCGTCCCCGGCCAGCACGAGCCCGTCGAACGGGGTGCGCACCCGGGGCCGCCGCGCGAAGTCGCCCACGCCGAACAGCGGGCAGTCCTGCCGCCACTGCACCAGCTCACCGGCGATCCCGGCGTGCGCGGTTTCCGGGTAGAGCTGGTGCAGCCGGTCCACCAGCCGTGTGCGCAGCGCCGGGACGGCCGCGTCGGTGTCGCTACCGCACGCGTAGGCGTGCAGCTCCACGACGGAGCCGCCGTGATCGCGGGCCCAGGCGGCGGCCTCGCGCTCGTAGCGGTCCAGCACGCTGATGTTGTCCAGCGGGTCGAGCCCGCCGGTGGCCAGGAACGCGGGCCGCTCCGGCGCGACGGGACGGTCCAGCCAGAGCCGGTGCACCAGGAACGGCGGGGCGGTGCGCAGCCCGAGCACGCGGGCCCGCCAGTCGTCGTCGGCGAGGTCCGGCGACGACGACACGATCGAGCGCAGCCCGGCCACGTCGGTGGCGAGCACGACCCCGTCGGCGGCCACCCCGTCGACCAGCCACCGCGCGCCCTCCCGCGCCACGGTGCGGACCTCGGTGCCGTGGTGGAACCGCACCCCCAGGCGCAGCAGGTACGCCCGCAGCGGCTCCCACAGCGCGGTGTCGTAAGCGGCGTCCGGCACGTCGAACACGAGCCCTTCGGACGAGCCGAGGAAGTACAGGTGGAACATGGTCGCCAGCTCGGCCGCCGACATGCGCGACGGCGGCGCGAAGAAGCTGCGGGAGAACACCTCGAACGCCAGGTGCCGCGCGGCGGGCGGGAAGTTGATGCGTTCCAGGAACGTCTGGGCGTCGATCCCGTCGAGCCGCTCGTAGGTTTCCGGCACCGACACCGCGGCCAGCGGTGCCGCCGCCCGCGCGTTGAGCCGCAGCAGGTCGGCCGGCCGGAACGTGGGGCTGCGCAGCGCGAACGCGAGCGCGTTCCACGGCGGCGTGCGCGGCAGGCCGCGGAAGGTGTCGCGCCGGCCCGCGCCGTCGACCAGCGGGTAGTCCGGCACCGGGGTCAGCCGCGCCAGGCCCGGGTCGGCGCGGCGCAGCAGGGCGCGCAGGTTGTAGTACTGGCGGAAGAAGGCGTGGAAGCCGCGGCTCATGGACACCGTGCTGCCGTCGGGCAGCCGTTCTCGCCAGGCGGCGACCCGTCCGCCGAGCTGCTGCTCGCGCTCGACCACGGTGACCGTGACGCCGCGTTCGGCCAGCGCGGTGGCGGCGGTCAGGCCTGCGATCCCGCCGCCGGCCACGACCACCGACGGCCGGTGCGGCCGGGTGCCGGCGTCCGCGGCACCGGCGGGCGCGCGGTGCCGGACGGCGCGACGGTCCCTCACGTGGTTCCCTCCCCGGGATTGGTGGCCAGGAACGTGTGCACGACGCCGCGCTGCCACCCGGTCATCGTCTCGCTGTGCACGGCGGTGAACCCGGCGTCGGCCAGCCGCCGCCGGAACCGGGCGGCGCCGTCGAAGGTGAGCGCGCTGCGCCACAGGTGCCGGTAGAGGGTGGCGTCCCCGGTGGCCAGCCGCCCGGACGGGATGATGACGCTCCAGCACACCGCGTGCCAGACCAGTGTCGCGATGGGGGAGTCGCGCACCGCGTACTCGTGTGCGGCGAAGGTGCCGCCGGGCTTCAGCAACGCCCGCAGTGCACGCAGCTGCCCGCCGGGGTCGGCGAGGTTGCGGATCAGGTAGGCGGCGAACACGCCGTCGAACGGCCCGGAGACGCCCGCGGCGGCCAGGCCCTCGACCGGGCTGTGGACGAAGTGGACGGTGGGCGGCCAGGACTTGCGCCGGGCCTGGGCGAGCATCCCGGCGGACGCGTCGACGGCGACGATCTCGGCGTGCGGCGCGGCCGCCAGCAGCGCGGCGGTGGACGCACCGGTGCCGCACCCGGCGTCGAGCAGGCGCAGGCCCCGGCCGCCGTGGGGCAGCCGCATCCGGCGCGCGGACAGCCGTAGGTGCCGGTGGTAGCCGGGGTTGGCGCCGACCAGCCGGTCGTAGGCGGCCGCGCCGGTGTCGAACGCGGCGGGCACCTCGTGCCGGGCCAGGCCGGTGCGGTCCAGGGTCACGAGTCCTCCTGCCTGCCGGTGCGCCGCTCCCACAGCAGCAGCACCGCGGTGACCAGTGCGAACCCGAATAGGAAGTCCTCCACCGGGATGTCCCACGGGAAGCGCAGGCCACTGGTCTGTTCCGGCGCGTAGCGCACGATCGGGGCGGTCAGCTTGGTCAGCCAGCCGTCCACCGGGATCTGGAAGCCGATCACGATCACCATCGAGATCCAGTAGGCCGGTTTGCGGAACAGCCCGGTACGCAGGTACGCCAGCTCCCACGCGCACACCGCGATCACCGCCAGCACGGCGGGCACGGTGTACCCCAGCCCAGTCACCGGCGGACCTTCCGCGGTGCGCGCAGCCGGGCGAGCATCGCCTGCACGCACCCGTAGGTCAGCACCCCGCACACGGGGATGACCAGGAAGAACAGCAGCTCCTCCAGCGGGACCGCGAACGGCAGCCGCACGCCGGTCACGTACTCGGGGTTGTACCACCACACCCGCCAGGCGATCGCGATCGCGTCCCACACCACGAACACCAGCGCGACCGGGAGCACCGCGCGCGCCAGCGCCACCGGCCGCCGGTACACCCGCGCCCCCAGGAACTCCAGCGGCAGGGTGATCAGCACGCACCCCGCCAGGACGAGCAGGTACTGGTAGCGGTCCACCTCACGCCCACCTCTCCGTCGCCGCCGCGGTCAGCCCGGCGGCCCGCCGTCCCCGTCTGGCCCACATCGCCCGGACCAGCCCGGAGACCGCCAGCCGCGCGCGGCGGCCGTGGCCGACCCGCGCGCGGTGCGCGAAGACCGCGAACCCGGCCGCCTCGATCCGGTCCAGGATCTCCGAGTACAGCACCAGGGCGGTCGTGATGCACGGCCGGGACACCGGGTGCAGCCGGTCGATGCCGGCGCGGGCGTAGGTGTAGATGGCCCGGGTCGTGGCGTGCTGGGCGGCCAGCGCCGCGCGGACCTTCGGATCGGTGTGCCCGGTGCGGCGGCACCAGGTCAGCAGCTCACGGTCGACGCCGAACGCGGCCAGCTCGTCCTCGGGCAGGTACACGCGGCCGCGGTCGAGGTCCTCGGCGATGTCCCGCAGGAAGTTCGTCAGCTGGAACGCCTTGCCCAGCGCCGCCGCGTACGGGGCCGCCTCGTCCGGTTCGCCCGCGGTGCCCAGCACCGGCAGCATCTGCAGGCCGATCACCTCGGCCGAGCCGTGCACGTAGCGGTCCAGCGCCGCCCGGTCCGGGTAGCCGGTGACGGTGAGGTCCATCCGCATCGAGTCGAGGAACGCGGTGAACAGGTCGCGCCGGATCCCGTAGCGGGCCGCGGTGTCCACCACCGCCGCGAGGATCGGGTCGTCGCTGTGGCCGCTGTCCAGACCGGTCAGCAACGTCGCGGAAAGCGCTTCCAGCCGGTGCGCGGGATCACTGCCCGGTGGCGCGGAGTCGACGATGTCGTCGGCGAAGCGGGCGAACCCGTAGAGCGCGTGCACCGCCGGGCGCTGCGGTTTGGTCAGCAGCCGGGTGGCCAGGTAGTAGGTGCGGCCGTGCTGGGCGTTGAGGTGGCGGCAGCGGAGATAGGACTCGCGCAGCCGCGGTTCGGTGATGCCGGCGGCGTCCAGTGCGCCGCTCATCGGGCCGTCACCACGACCGGCCGGGCCGAGGGGAGGGTCACCCCGGTGATCCGGTCGGCGGCCAGCCGCCCGGAGATCAGCGCGGTCGGCACGCCGACCCCGGGCGCGGTGCTGCCGCCGGCGAGGACCACGTTGCCGGTGCCCCGCACCAGGTTGCGCGGACGGAACGGGCCGGTCTGGGCCACGGTGTGGGCCAGCGCGAACGGGGTGCCGGCGAGCATGCCCTGCCGTGCCCAGCCGGCCGGGGTGACCACGTGCCGCGCTTCGATCGTCCCGTCCAGACCGGGCAGCAGCCGCTCGGCCACCTGCCCGAGGACCTCGTCGGCGTAGGCGTCCCCGACGCGGTCCCAGTCCACCGCGCCGCGCGTCAGGTTCGGCGCGGGCGCCAGCACGTAGAGCAGCTCGCGCCCGTCCGGGGCGAGTGCCGGGTCGGTGGCCGTGGGCCGGGTGACCAGCAGCGAGGGGTCGCTCATCAGCCGTCCCTGGGAGATCAGCTCGTGGAACGTCCGCCGCCACGCCGCGCCGAACAGGATGGTGTGGTGTGCGGTGTCGCAGCGCCGCCGGGTGCCGACGTGCACGACGACGGCCGACGGCGCCGCGCGCAGCGGCACCGGCCGCCGCGGCGTGCGGCCGAGCAGGCGGTAGGCGGCCGGCAGCTCGGTGGTGAGCACGACGGCGTCGGCCGGCAGGCTGCCGTGGGTCGTGTGCACGGCCTTGACCCGGGAGCCGGACCGGTCCAGTCCGGTGACCTCGGCGCCGTAGCGGAACTCCACACCGGCGTCCGCGGCCGCGGCGGCGAGGGCGTCGGGCAGTGCGCGCATGCCACCGCGCGGGAAGAACACCCCGGCGACGGTGTCCATGTAGGCGATCACCGCGTACACGGCGAGGGCGTGCTGCGGTGACTGTCCGGCGTAGAGCGACTGGAAGGAGAACACCCGGCGCAACCGCTCGTCACGCACGAACTGCCCGATCTTGCGGTCCAGCGGCCCGAACGCGCCCATCGCGACCAGCCGCGCCAGGTGCGGGGTCACCAGCGCGAGCGGCGAGTCGAAGTTCGCGGCGATGAACCGGTCGAACTCGGTGCGGTAGAGCCGGGTGAGCCAGTCGCGCAGGCGCCGGTAGCCGGCGGCTTCGGACGGGCCGGCGAACGCGCGCACGGCCTCGGTCATCGCCTCGGCGTCGCTGTGCACGTCGAGGCTGCTGCCGTCGGCGAAACGAGCCCGGTAGGCGGGCGTGACCGGGACGAGGTCGAGGCGGCCGGCCAGGCTGTCCCCGACCGCGGCCAGCGTTTCCTCGACGATGCCGGGCATGGTCAGCACCGTGGGTCCGGTGTCGATCCGGTAGCCGCCGAGGTCCAGCCGCCCGGTCCGCCCACCGGGCACCGGCTCGCGCTCGACGACGGTCACCTGCCGTCCCCGCCCGGCCAGGTGCAGCGCCGCCGCCAGCCCGGACAGCCCCGCGCCGACCACGACGATCCGATCCGCCGGGCCTGTCACGGTCCGCATCCCGCCACCCCTCACTCACCCCGCTCGGACGGCTAGAACGTTGCACGAACGTTGCGACGTTGTCCACCCGGTGCGGTGCCGTCCCCGGGGACTAGCGTAGGTGACGGACGTCGAGCGGACCGGACAGCGGGAGGACGCGGTGGGAGATCTGCTGGGCCCGGGGCCGCCGCCCCGGAAGCGGTTGCGCGAGCTGCTCGCGGCCCCGGGACCGCTGGTGGCGCCCGGTGCCTACGATGCGCTGTCCGCCCGGCTGATCGAGCAGGCCGGGTTCGACGTGGTCTACCTGACCGGGTTCGGCGCCACCGCGTCCCTGATCGGGCGGCCCGACGTCGGCCTGCTGACCGGTACCGAAATGGTGGACCAGGCGCGGCGGCTGGCCGCCGCCGTGGACGTGCCGGTGATCGCCGACGCCGACACCGGCTACGGCAACGCGCTCAACGTGGTCCGGACCGTGCGGGCCTACGAGCAGGCCGGAGTGGCCGGCGTCCACCTGGAGGACCAGGTCAGCCCGAAGAAGTGCGGGCACCTCAGCGGCAAGGCGGTCATCCCCCGCGAGGAGATGGCCGGCAAGGTGCGCGCCGCGGTCGCCGCCCGGCGGGATCCGGACTTCGTGATCATCGCGCGCACCGACGCCGCCGCGGTGCACGGGCTCGCCGACGCCGTCGACCGCGCCCGCGCCTACGCCGAGGCCGGTGCGGACCTGCTGTTCGTGGAGGCGCCGACCAGCGAGGAGGACCTCGCCACGGTCGCCGGCGAGCTGTCCGGGGTGGCCCCGCTCGTGTTCAACTGGGCCGAGGGCGGGCGCACGCCCCCGCTGTCGCTGGAGCGGATCGGCGAACTGGGCTTTTCGCTGGTGCTGTACCCGATCGGGGCGCTGCTCGCGGCGGCCGCGGCGGTGCGCGCCCTGCTGGAGACCGTGCGCGCGGACGGCACCCCCGCGGCCGCGCTGCCCCGGCTGCCGTCGTTCGGCGAGTTCACCGACCTCATCGGACTGCCCGAGGTGCACGACCTGGAACGCCGCTTCGCCGCCGAGTCCGGTTAGGACACCTGCGGCACGCCGCGCACGAACTCCAGGTCCAGGTCGAACAGCCCGCGCTCGGTGCGCTGCCCGTTCAGCCAGCCGTGGAAGTAGATCCGCCCGTCGACCACGTCCGCGCCACCGGGGCCCTCGGCCGCGTGACCGATGGAGTCGGTGGTCAGCAGCGGCTGATCGGCCTTGGTGTAGGGGCCGGTCAGCGAGTTCGCCGTGGCGTAGCGGGTGTGGTAGGTGGCGTTGCGGAAGTCGTCGGCGGAGTAGAACAGCACGAACCGGCCGCCGCGCTGCACGATCACCGGCGCCTCCACCACACCGTTCTCCTCCGGCCGGTCGGCGCGCAGGATCTCGGTGCGCGGCCCCGTGGGCGCGCCGCCGTCCTGGGTCATCTTCTGCACGAAGATCGCCGAGGGCCCGCCGCCCGGGTGTTCACCCTTGTAGAGCAGGTAGCGGGTGCCGTCGCGGCCCTGGAAGGTCTGCGGGTCGATGTCGCCGCCGTCGCCGGGATCGCAGATCAACGGCCCGTCCCCGGTGGGCTGGTAGGGGCCGGCGACGGAGCCGGCGACCGCCGTGCCGATGCAGCGGTGCCCGTCGCGTGTGGACACCGCCGAGTAGTACATGAGGAAGGTGCCGTCCGCCCGCCGGGTCACGTCCGGCGCCCAGTAGCCGCCCGCCGGGTCCACCCAGGACGGATCGGCGGCCAGGGCGTCCCCGGCCACGCGCCACGGCCCGTCGGGGGCCTCGGCCACCGCGACCGGCACCCGGCCGGCGGAACCGGAGGTGGCGAAGGCGTGGTAGGCAGAGCCGGTCCGGAGCACGTCGGGATCCGGGAAGTCCTGCCGCAGCAGCGCGCGCGGGGCGGTCGCGGCCTGCGCGGTGTGGGTCATGGGCCCGGGCAGCAACGCCGACGAGAGCACGATTCCCAGACAGCTCAACGCGGTCGTGGCCGTGCGGCGCCGGCGGAGCCGGTACGGGTCGGGGGGCGGGAGGGTGTGCGAGAACTTGCCTGCCTTGCTCACGGCGGAGGACCTACCCGGAGCCCGGAAGGATCAACCTCCTCCCTTCGGGCCGGATGCGGGGCCCCGCCGGGTGATCGCCGGGGAGTCGCGGGCACCGGGCCTGGTGATCCGGGCGGCCGGTCGGGGGAGCCGCCGCTGCGGACGGTCACCGAGTAGGTGCGGGTGCCCCTCGGCCGCGGACGCCCAGCCGTAGCGGTGTCCGAACCGGACTGCGCGCGGCGGGCACGGTCAAATGGCACAGGGTCCCAACCGGCGCAGGGTCCACCCGGCGTAGGGCGATGCCTGCGCCTCGCCGTGACCGCGGGCGGTCCGCGCCGGCGGCGGGCGAGCCGGCGGTGCCCTGGAGTAGCGGGGTGGCCGCCGCGGCCCTAGCGTGGTGCGCGAGGAGTGCGGAAGGGGGAACCGGCATGGCCGTCCACCAATCTCACGGCGCGTTCCGGATGACCTTCGGCGACGGGATGGCCGGTGAACTGCGGCGGGTCACCGGCCGGTGGTGGGCGGTCGCGCTGCTCGGGGTCGCCACCGCGGTCCTCGGGATCCTCCTGCTGGCCAACCTCGCCGTCGCGGTGGGCACGCTCGCCATCCTCGTCGCGATCGCGTTGTTCGCCGAGGGCGCCGACGAGATCATCACCGCCGGCCGGCATCGCACCCGCTGGCCGTTCTACCTGCTGGGCGTCCTGTGGATCGTCGTCGGCGTCATCGCGCTCGCCTGGCCGGGTATCACGCTGCTGGCGCTGGCGGTGCTCGTCGGTGCCGGGTTCGTCGTCGGCGGGATCGGCCAGATCGCCGCGGCGCTGACCTGGCGGCGGCGCCTGCCGTTGTGGGGGCTGTGGCTCGCCCTGGGCGTGGTCACCTTGCTGATCGGCGTGGTGGCGCCGGTCTGGCCGGGCCTGACGATCCTCACCCTCGCGATCTGGCTCGGCATCGCGCTGCTCGTGCGCGGGATCGGCGAGCTCTGGTTCGCCTTCCAGCTGCGGCGCGCCCACCAGGCCATCGAACGCTAGCGCGCCGGCCGTTCGCCCCGGTTCCGCGAAGGGTCACTCGGGGCGGCGGTAGCGCGCGAGGTAGCGCTCCTTGACCTCGCGCTCCGCCTCGTCCCGGGCCCGGGTGCGCACCTGCCGCCCGGTGCCGTAGGGGTAGCCGTGCTTGCGCAGCCGGTTCTCGCCGCTCTCCTCGGCGTAGACCAGGGAGTAGAAGAAGCCGACCAGGCCGGCCATCAGCACCAGGCTCAGCCGCAGGGTGAGCGGGCCGGGGAGCAGCAGCCAGACCAGCATCAGCGGCAGGAGCAGCACCGACGCCCGCGCCGCATGGCGCCAGAGCCAGCTCCGGGTGGTCACGTCGTGCAGGACCCAGGTGCGGTGCTCGTCGGGCAGGCGGCCGCCGATGGCGTACCAGAGCCACAGGAACGGGTGGGGGCGTCGGCGCTCGGTCACCTGGTGCACAGTACCCTAATCGTTAGTGCGTTAACTATCAGCGCGGAGGTAGGCTGAGTCACATGACCGAGATCGACCTGGGCGAGGACCCGCTCGCACTGGACCGGCAGGTCTGCTTCGCGTTGTCGGTCGCCTCCCGCAGCGTCATCGGCGTCTACCGGCCGCTGCTCAAGCCGTACGGGCTCACGCATCCGCAGTACCTGGTGCTGCTCGCGTTGTGGGACCGCGCGCCCCGGTCGGTGAAGGACCTCGCCGCGACACTGCGCGCGGAGCCGGCCACGCTGTCGCCGCTGCTGAAGCGGCTGCAGGCGCTGGGATACCTGACCCGGGAGCGCAACCGCTCCGACGAGCGCGCGCTGACGGTCGATCTGACCGACGCCGGCCGCGCGCTGCGCGCCGAGGCCGAGAAGATTCCCTACCGCGTCGTGGAGACCCTCGGCATGGAGGTCGCCGAACTGGAGCAGCTGCACGCCGCGCTGGCCAGGGTCATCGCGGCGACCGACCGGCTCGGCTGAGGTCGGCGTCCGGGGCCACGATCCTCGGCCGCTGCTGCCCGGCCGCGACTGGCGGCCCGGGATGCGCGGACCGCTCCGTCCCGGGACTGGCGCGCCGGCCCGCCGTAGCCCCTCGGCAGGGCCCGGTGTGTCCCGGGTACGCGCCCATCCGGTCAGTGGATTGGTTTAGCGCTGATATGCTTAGCTGAGAAATAATCACCGGGGGTGAGTCGATGGCCAGGCGACAGGTGTCCCACCCGGACGCCGTGGATCTGATGCTGGAGCAGTGGCGCCGCGAGATCCCCGGGGTCGATGCGTCGCCACTGGCGGTGTTCGGGCGGTTGCACCGTGCCTTCGACCGGTACCAGCACCAGCTGACGCGGGTCCTGGGTCGCTTCGACGTCTCGATCTCGGCCTTCGGCATCCTCACCGCCCTGCGCCGGGCGGGGGAGCCCTACCGCCGCACCGCCGGGGATCTGGCGGACACCACGTTGCTGACCACCGGTGGCATCACCCAGCGGGTCGACCGGCTGGAGGCCGCGGGGCTCGTCCGGCGGGAACGGGACCTCGAGGACCGGCGCGTCGTCTACATCGGACTGACACCGGAAGGCCTGGCGCTGACCGACAAGGTGGTCGAGGCGCATTTCGCCAACGAGCGCCGGATGCTGGCGAAACTCACCCAGAACGAACGCGCGCAGCTGGCGAAGCTGCTGAGCAAGCTCGAGCACTCCCTCGAGGTGTCCGAGTTCCAGCCGGAAGGGTAGCTCGCCTCGGTTGCCGCTGCGCCGGCAGAAGCGGCCCGGCCGCCGGCCCCGGGCTGCACGTGCCGCGGCACCACTCCGGCCGCTTTCCCCGGGGCTGTTGCACGGGTGGGGACCGGGGCTCTCGGGTGTCTGGCTCTGGTCCACGCCGTCCTCCCCGGGGAACGGGCATGGCGACCCATTGGCGCCATTAGCTTACTTCTAAGATTCTGCCCCTGGCAAGTGGTGGGACGTGCCGGGACCGTGTGACTGGTCGGCCTTGATCCGCTGCGGTGCCGGAAAATCTGGATGTCAAGGGGTTGTGTGGGTCACAGGCGTGATGCTACAACCCTTATCGCTGGCTCTCTTAGAGCTAAGACATTGAAAGGAGTGTCAGCGATGACCACAACGCAAACCTCGCATCAGCACCTCGAGGACCTGATCGACTCCTGCATCGCGACCCGTGAGTCGCGGTTCGAGGACTGGGAGACGCTGGGTTTCCAGGCCAAGGCGGGGGAGGAGTTCCGCCGGGCGCAGGTGCGCTACATCGGGTCGGGTGCCACCGGTAACCACGAGACGGACAACCGGATCCTGCCTTCGGAGCACTTCACGTTTTCCAACATGCGGTTGCCGGTGGGGGCGGTGGGGCCGGAGCACACGCACCACGACGTGGAGGAGGTGTTCTTCGTCCTGGAGGGTGAGCTGGAGGTGACGGTGCACGACGTGGAGGACGGCACCAGGACCGCCAGCCGGGTGCTGGGCTACCGGGATCTGATCCGGGTGCCCGCCGGGGTGCCGCGCAGCCTGCGCAACATCGGTGCGACCGACGCGTTGTTCGCGGTGATCATCGGCGCGCAGAAGCCGCAGCTGCCCACCTACCCGCCGACCTCGCCGATGCACGGCCTCACCCGCGACTGACCGATCCGGGGCCGTGCGACGACGCCGGCCTCCGGGCAGCCCGGCGACGGCTGCCCGAACCATCCCGCTCATCACCCGAACGGCGTAGTTGTGACTACGCTCCGGCGTAGCCGTAGGTCCAAAGGAGGGCCACATGAGTACCGCCGCCACACCCGGCACCGCGCAGCGTGACATCGCGGCGCGGCTGGAGCGCCTGCCGATGTCCAGATGGCAGATCGGCGTCCGGCTGATCGTCGGCATCGTGACGTTCTTCGAGGCCTTCGACCAGCTTCTCATCGCCTACACCCTGCCGGTCATCAGCCGGGAGTGGCACATGTCCACGAGTGCCGGGACGGCGACCCTGACCATCGGTTCGGTCGGCATGCTCATCGGCGCGTTCGCGTCCGGCTGGGTGGCCGACCGGGTCGGCCGGGTCCGGGTCATCTCGGTGTGCGTCGCCCTGACCGCGCTGTGCAGCCTCGGCATGGCGCTGTGCACGTCGCTGCTGCCGTTCCTCGTCCTGCGCTTCGTCCAGGGCCTGGCGATCGGCGGCGAGGTGCCCACCGCGGCCGCCTACATCAGCGAGATCAGCCGGGCCGGCCGGCGCGGCCGGTTCGTCCTGCTCTACGAGGTGGTGTTCCCGGCCGGGCTCACCGTCGGTGCGCTCGTGGCGGCCTGGGTGATCCCGCACTGGGGCTGGCCGACGCTGTACGTGTGCGCGGCCGTTCCGGGTCTCGTCGCGGTCGTGCTCCAGCGCCGGGTGCCCGAGTCACCCCGCTGGCTCGCCGCACGCGGACGGCACGAGCAGGCCCTCGCCACGATGGCCGACATCGAACGACGGGTGTCCGCCGTGACGGGCGAGCCACTGCCCGCGCCCGCGCCCGCGGCCACCGCGGTCGCCGAACCGGTCCGCCGCGGCGGGCTGCGGGAGCTGTTCACCGGCCGCTACCGGCGCCGCACCCTCGTGCTGTGGACGTTGTGGTTCGTCGGCTACCTGGCCAACTACGGCATCACCTCGTGGCTGCCCACCATCTACCGGGGCGTGTTCCACGTGTCGATCGGCCAGGCGCTGTGGTACAGCACCGCCACCTCGGCCGCCGGTCTCATCGGCTGCGTCATCGCGGCGCTCGTCGTCGACCGGCTGGGCCGCCGGGTCGTGCTGGCCGCCGGGCTCGGCGGCACCACCGCGATGCTGGTCGTGCTGGGCGTGATCGGCGCGGACAGCCCGCTGAAGCTCATCGTGCTGTCGTCGCTGGCCGCGCTGTTCAACTTCGCCGTCAACATCAGCCTCTACCTCTACACGCCGGAGCTGTACCCGACCCGCAGCCGCGCGCTCGGCTGCAGCATGGGCGGCGTGCTCAACCGGCTCGGCCTGATCACCGGGCCGATCCTGGTCGGCCTCGTCTACGCCGGCGGCGCGCACCTCGACGCGGTGTTCCTGCTGATCGGCGCGCTCACCCTGGTCGGCACGGTCGTCGCCGCCGTGTTCGCCGAGGAGACCTCGGGCCGCGCGCTCGAGGAGGTCTCGCCGTGACGGTGCCGCCCGACGCCGTCACCCTGCGCGGCGATCTCGGCCCGGCGCCGCTACGGGTGATCCTGCTGGGCACGGCCGCCGGACCTTACCCGGTCGCCGGCCGGCAGGGCTGCGCGAGCGCCGTGGTGGTGGGCGACCGCGTGTACCTCGTGGACGCGGGTTACGGCACCGTCCGCAAGTACGCGCAGTCCGGGCTGGCGCTGCGCGATCTGGCCGCCGTGTTCGTCACGCACCTGCACTCCGACCACGTCGTCGACCTGTTCCCGCTGTTCCTGCTCGGCTGGGGCCCGGCCAACGCGGGTGTCGTCGCGCCGGTCGACGTCTACGGGCCGGGCCCCGAACCGGGCGGCGCGGCCGGGATCTCCGGGCTGGTGGCGGGCTGCCTGTCCGGGTTCGGACAGGACATCGCGGTGCGCGAGCGGACCAGCGCGCGGCCGCCGCTCGCGAAGCTGGTGCGGACGCACGAACTCGCCGTTCCCGGCGGCGAGGTGCTGGTGCACGAGGACGACCGGGTGCGGGTCACCGCCCGCGCCGTGCCGCACCCGCCGCTGCACCTCGCGCTGGGTTTCCGCTTCGAGACCGAGCACGGTGTGGTCGCCTTCTCCGGCGACACCGCACGCAGCGACGCGGTGGGCGAGCTGGCCGCGGACGCCGACCTGCTGGTGCACGAGGCGATGGAACCGGGCTTCTACCGCGAACTGGGTTACTCCGGCCAGCTGCTCGATTTCCTCGCCGCCTCGCACACCGCGCCCGCCGACGTGGGCCGGCTCGCCACCGCCGCGGGCGCACGCTGCGTGGCCCTGAGCCACGTCGGCCCCGCCGATCCCCGCCACCTGAGCGACGAGGCCTGGACCCGCCGGGTCCGGCCGCACTACTCCGGCCGCATCGTGGTGGGGCACGACCTCACCCAGCTGGCCCCCCGAGCAGTCCAAGGAGGACCGTCATGAGCACGCCCGCACCGGGCACGGTCGGCATCGTCGGCGGCGGCATCGGTGGTCTCGCCGCGGCCATCGCGTTGCGCCGCGTCGGCATCGAGGCCGTCGTCTTCGAACAGGCACCGGCGTTCGGCCGAGTAGGCGCCGACATCAACCTCACCCCCAACGCGGTACGCGCGCTGGACGGTCTGGGCGTGGGGGAGCGGTTGCGGGAGACCGCGGCGCGGCCCCGCTACCGGATCAGCCGGACCTGGGACACCGGTGCGGAGACCTCCCGGCTGCCGATGGCGGGGGTGGCCGAACGGCGGTACGGCTCGCCCCAGCTGACCATGCACCGGGCCGACCTGCTCGCCGCACTCGCGGAAGCGCTGCCGGGCGGCGTCGTCAGGCTGGGCAGCAAGCTGGCCGGACTGTCCAACCAGGACCGCACCCGGCTGTCCTTCGCGGACGGCACGGAGTTCCAGCCGGATGTCGTGGTCGGGGCCGACGGTATCCATTCGGTGGTGCGCACGGCCCTGTTCGGGCCGGAGAGCCCCGAGTTCACCGGCGTCGTGGCCTACCGCGCGGTGGTCCCGGCCGAGCGCGTCGACGTGCCCAATCTGGACTGCTTCACCAAGTGGTGGGGACCGCGCCCGGACACACAGATCGTCACGTTCCCGCTCAACCGTGGCCGGGACGTGTTCGTGTTCGCCACGACCGCCCAGCAGGAGTGGCGTGCCGAGTCCTGGACCGCCCCCGGTGATGTGGCCGAGCTGCGCGCGGTGTATTCCGGGTTCCACCCGGAGGCGCGGGCGTTGCTGGACGCGTGCGACAGCGTGCTCAAGTCCGCCCTCTACGTGCGCGACCCGTTGCCGGCCTGGTCGGCGGGGCGGCACACCCTGCTCGGCGACGCCTGCCACCCGATGATGCCGTTCATGGCCCAGGGCGCGGGGATGGCCGTGGAGGACGCGGTGGTCCTGGCCCGCGCGCTGGCCGAGTACTCCGACGCCGAGGTGGCGCTGAAGGCGTACCAGGCCGCGCGGCTGGACCGCACCCGCCGCGTCCAGCTGGGTTCGCGTGGCAACGACTGGCTGCGCGACTCCACCGACGCCGACTGGCTCTACGAGTACGACGCCTGGACCGTGCCGCTGTCCTGACCCGCCGAGGTGGTCCCGCTGCCGCGGGACCACCTCCGGTTCAGAACTCGTCGCCGCTGGAGAGTTCCTTCTCGAACGCGTCGGCCTGCGCGACGACCGACAGCAGCGGCCGCTCGAACTCCTCGCGCAGCTGCAGCGACTTCAGCGGCACCGTGTGCTTGAGCAGCGCGACGCCGTCCACGACCGCCGCCCCGCCCACCCCCGGGCCACCCGCCAGCTCCAGCAGGCGGCGCAGGTCGATCTTGTCGGCCCAGCCGACGGCGGAGGAGATCTCGGCCCACTCGGCCCCGTCGAGATCGGACAGGTGGTGCACGGTGGCCTGCTGCGTGCGGCCGCCTTCGGTGCCCAGCCGGAACCGCAGCCAGTCCGTGCTCTCCTCGAGCACCTCGTACCGGATGCGCACGTAGTTGATCACGTCGGTCCAGATGGTCACCCTCGCCCCTCTCGCCGCTCCGACTCGGGCGCCAGCTTATCCAGACCGCTCAGCTCTTGTGCGCCCGCGCCGCGGCGAAGCTGTAGACACCGAAGGCGGCCAGCCCGGCCGCCACGATCACCAGCAGCACGACGCCGTAGGGCTGGGCCGCGAGCGTGCGCAGCGCCTTGTCCACGCCGCCCGCCTGGCCGGCGTCCGACCGCAGGGCCGCGTAGCCGAGCAGGCCGCCGATGATCACGTACACCACGCCCTTGGCGACGTACCCGGCCGAGCCCAGCCACTCCACCCACGTCCCGCCGCGCAGCGGCAGGTCCAGGTCCTGGCGGAAGCTGCGCTTGACCCCCTTGACGGCCGCGGCGACCCCCACCACGACCACCACCGCCCCGGCGACGGCCACCAGCGCCTGACCGGCCGGCAACCGGAGCAGCCGGGCACTCAGCTCCTGCTGCGGCTGGTTGCCCGAGGCCGACCCGCTGCCCGTGGCGATCCGGATCGCCGTGTAGGCCAGCACGAGCACCGTGAGCCCGCGCGCCGCGGACCCGAGCCGGTTGCGGATCCGCGCGCCCTGGTCCGTCCGCCACTGGTAGCCGCCCGCGGCCATCAGGAACTGCCACACCCCGAACGCGACCAGCCCGAGCGCCAGCACCCACAGCACCGCCTGGCCGGCGGTGCTGGATCCGACCGCCTGCAGCGCGCCCTTCTGGTCGGCCTCCTTGCCGCTGTCGCCGAACGCCACGCGCACCGCCAGGTAGGCGACGACCAGGTGCACCAGCCCCCAGCACGCCATGCCCACCCGTCCCGCCACCTGCGTTGCCGTGCTGCGCCGCGCCCTGGACGCTCTGCCAGTTGCCGTGCCGCTCGTCATGCGCGCCTCCTCGTCCACCCCGACCACTCGATCGGGTGTACCCGGGAGGTGGCGGCGCTAAGCCGGAGGAGCAGCGCGCCAGGGCGGCGGCCGGATCAGCCGGCCGGGGTGGTCACGAGGCCGGCCAGCGGCCGCCGGTCCGCGCGGCCGTCACCGGTCGGGCCGGCCGAGGCCGTCGAGCAGCAGGTCCGCCACCGCCCTGGCGGTCAGGGCCGGGACGCCGGGCGGCACCGAACCGGCCGAGGAAGCGGCCACCAGCATGCTTGCGGCGGTGTGGTGGCGGGAGGTCGGACGGCGATGGCCGGTCGCGCGCGCGAGGTAGGCGGTGATCGCGTCGGCGATGCCGTCGTGGATCTCGCGGGCGCGGGCCCGCAGCTCGGGGTGGTGCTCGCTTTCCCGGAACACGATGCGGTGCATCGGCGTCTGCTCACCCAGGTGCCGCGTCAGCCGCCGCCACAGCTCGGTCACCGCGGCCCGCGGATCGGCCGGCACCTCGGCCGGTACCAGGTCGGCCAGGGTCCGCGTGGACCGCTCCCGGATCAGGGCGAGCAGCAGCCCTTCCTTCGTGCCGAAGTGGTAGAAGATCAGCCCCTGCGGTACCCCGGCCGCCGCGGCGAGGCGGGCCGTGGAGGTACGGGCGTAGCCGCGTTCGGCGAACAGCTCCTCGGCCGCGACCAGGATCCGGTCGCGGCCGGCGGAGGCGTGTGCGGTCACGAGCCGGGTCAGCCGGAACCGTCAGAACTCGGTGACGCCGGCGTCCGGGGCGAGCTCGTGCGCGGTGACGTACTTCGACTCGTCCGACGCCAGGAACAGCACGGTGTCGGCGATGTCCGCGGGCTCGGTGCTGGTCACCGGCAACAGGTTCGTCATCATCCCGGCCAGCTTCGGGTCCCGCTCGAACGCCCGGGCGAACGCGGAATGTATCGCCTCGCCGGCCATCGGGGTGTTCACGCCGGTGGGGTGCACGCTGTTGACGCGGATGTTGTGCCGCGCCAGTTCGGCGGCGAACGCCTTCGCCATCCCGCGCACCGCCCACTTGCTCGTCGTGTACGGCACCAGGAACGGCTGCACCTTCATCCCGGCCGCCGAACTGATCAGGATGATCGACCCGCCGCCGCGCTCGACCAGGTGCGGCGCGCCCACCATGACCGTGTTCCACACCCCGCGCACGTTGACGCCGAGGGTGTCGTCGAAGACCTCCTCGGTCACCTCGTCCCACATCGCCGGCACGCAGATCCCGGCGTTGGCCACCACGATGTCGAGCCCGCCCAGCTCCGCCACCGCGGCGTCGACGCCGGTACGCAGCTTCGCGAGGTCCCGTACGTCCGCCTGCACCCGGATCACCCGCCGCCCGGTCTTCTCCACCAGGTTCGCGGTCTCGTCCAGGTCCGCGAGAGTGGGGGAGGAGTAGGTCACGCTGGGCAGCGTGTCCGCGATGTCCACGACGATCACGTCGGCGCCCTCCTGCGCCAGCCGCACCGCGTCCGCCCGGCCCTGACCGCGGGCCGCACCCGTGACCAGGGCGACCTTGCCCGCTACCCGTCCCGCCATGTGCCGGTCTCCTCTTCTCCCGCGCCGTCGCGGGTCGCCGCCGAGCGTGCTCCTGAGTGAGTACTCAGTCAAGGGGCCGGGGAGGGCGTGGACCGGAGGGGTTGCCGCCGCCGCGTCGCGGGTACCGGACCGGGGAGGGAAGGAGACGCCATGCCGAAACCGGTGTCCGAGCAGGTGGTGGTCATCGCGGGTGCGTCCAGCGGGATCGGGCGGGCCGCCGCGCTCGCCTTCGCTGGGCGCGGCGCCCGGGTCGTGTGCGCGGCACGGGGCGAGGCGGCCCTGGATTCGCTGGTGCACGAGATCCGGGAAGGCGGCGGCCAGGCCGTCGCGGTGCCGACGGACGTGGCCGATCCCGGCGCGGTCCGGGCGCTGGCGGCCGCCGCGGAGCGCGAGTTCGGGCGGATCGACACCTGGGTCAACGCCGCGGCGGTGGCCGTGTTCGGTCAGGTCGAGGAGATCAGCGACGCGGAGTTCGACCGGGTGATGCGGGTGAACTTCCTGGGTCAGGTGCACGGGGCGAAGGCCGCTCTGCCCGCGTTGCGGCGTGCCGGGGGCGGGGTGATCGTCGGGATCGCCTCGGTGGAGGGGGTCCGGTCGGTGCCGCTGCACGCGCCCTACACGGCGAGCAAGTTCGCGCTGCGCGGGTTCTACGACTGCCTGCGGATGGAGCTCGCCCAGCGGGGCGAGAAGATCGCGGTGACCACGATCCTGCCCGCGGCGATCGACACGCCGTTCTTCGAACACTCCCGCAGCAAGATGGGCGCGCTGCCGAAACCGCCGCCGCCGGTCTACGCGCCGGAGACCGTGGCCGAGAACGTGGTGTTCGCCGCCGAGCACCCGCGGCGGGAGATCCCGGTCGGCGGGGCCGCGCTGGCGTTCTACTTCGGCCAGCGGTTCTCGCCCGCCCTGACCGACACGCTGCTCGCGGTGCGCCGGCTGGGAGCCGGCGCCTTCCGCGACGACCGCCCGGACAACGGAGTGGACAATGTGGACACCCCGGTGGACGAACCCGGGCGGGTGCACGGCAGCGTGCCCCGGCGCGTCCGCCCGGGCAGCGTGTTCAGCAGGACGATCGCCCGCCTGCCGCGGCCAGGGGAGTTGCTCACCGCGGCGGTGTCCGCCCGCCACCGTCGGCACGCGGCGCGCTGACCGGCCCGTTATCCAGCGTAGGGCGGCCTTCCGAAGGGCGTGACGGTGGCGACGCGCCAGACCGGAGCGTCGCCACCGCCGGGTGCGGCACTCAGCCGGCGGCCGGGGCCCCCGCCTGCCCGGCAGCCTGCTCGGCGGCCTTCGCGCGCGCCGCCGCGACGCGGTCGGCGTGGCTCGGCGGGTTGGCCGGCACGTGCTGCGGCCGCAGGGCCTCCATCTCCTTGCGCAGCACCGGCACGACCTCGCCGGCGAGCAGGTCGATCTGCTCCAGCACCGTCTTGAGCGGCAGGCCGGCGTGGTCGACGAGGAACAGCTGCCGCTGGTAGTCGCCGACGTGCTCGCGCATCGTGGCGTACCGGTCGATCACCTGCTGCGGGCTGCCGACGGTCAGCGGGGTCGTCGCGGTGAACTCCTCCATGGACGGGCCGTGGCCGTAGACCGGGGCGTTGTCGAAGTACGGGCGGAACTCGTTCCAGGCGTCCTGCGAGTTGCGGCGCATGAACACCTGCCCGCCCAGGCCGACGATCGCGGTGTCGGCCGGCCCGTGGCCGTAGTGCTCGAACCGCTGGCGGTAGAAGTGCACCATCTTCTTGGTGTGCGACATCGGCCAGAAGATGTTGTTGTGGAAGAAGCCGTCCCCGTAGTAGGCGGCCTGCTCGGCGATCTCCGGGCTGCGGATCGAGCCGTGCCAGACGAACGGCGGCACCCCGTCGAGCGGGCGCGGAGTGGCGGTGAACCCGCGCAGCGGCGTGCGGAAGTTCCCCTCCCAGTCGACCACGTCCTCCTCCCACAGGCGGCGCAGCAGCGCGTAGTTCTCGATCGCGAGCGGGATGCCCTGCCGGATGTCCTGGCCGAACCACGGGTAGACCGGGCCGGTGTTGCCGCGGCCCATCATCAGGTCCATCCGCCCGTTCGAGATGACTTGCAGCATCGCGTAGTCCTCGGCGATCTTCACGGGGTCGTTCGTGGTGATCAGGGTGGTCGAGGTGGACAGGACGATGTCCTTGGTGACGCCCGCCAGGTAGCCGAGCACCGTGGTGGGGGAGGACGCGACGAACGGCGGGTTGTGGTGCTCGCCGGTGGCGAACACGTCGAGCCCGGCCTCGTCGGCGTGCCGGGCGATGGTCAGCATCGACCGCACGCGCTCGGTGTCGTCCGGCGTCCGGCCGGTGGTCGGGTCCGTGGTCACGTCGCTGACTGAGAAGATCCCGAACTGCATGACAGCCTCCTGCTGATCCGGTGTTCGGCCGGTGCAACGTCTCGCGAGGAAGAATATTCCTCGCGAGATTAAGTGAGGAGCGACAGCACCACGTCGCGGAGGCCCGGAGACAGCGCCACGGTGGACGCGGAGGCCACGGTGTGCTCGCTGCCGTCGGTGTCGAGCACCAGGCCGCCGGCCTCGCGAACCAGCAGCACACCGGCCATGGTGTCCCACGGGAGGTTCGACAGGTTGATCGTGGCGTCGAGCCGGCCGTGCGCGACCCACGCCAGGTCGGCCGCCGCGGTGCCGATCATCCGCACCCGCTGCGACCGCGCACCCAGCTGCTCGAGCAGGGACAACCGCAACCGGTTCTTCGGCCCGGCGTCCTCGCCGACGGCGAAGTCGCCCAGCGACACCATCGCGCCGGCCAGTTCGCGCACCCCGGACACGCCGATCCGGGCGTCCCCGGCGAACGCGCCGTGACCGGCGGCCGCGGTGTAGACCGTGTCCAGGAACGGCAGGTCGATCGCCGCCACCACGCTGCGCTCACCCGACACCAGGGCCAGCGAGATCCCGGTCAGCGGGAGGCCGCGCGCGAAGTTCGCGGTGCCGTCCACCGGGTCCAGGGCCCACCACAGCGGGCCGCGGTCGCCGCCGTGCTCCTCGCCGACGACGCCGATCCCCGGGGTTTCCCGCGCCAGGAACTCGCGCACGGCGTCCTCGACGGCGAGGTCGATGTCGGTGACCAGGTCGCGTTCACCCTTCTCGGTCACCGACCGCGGCGCACGCGAGGTGACGATCCGCCGTCCGATCGCGACGGCCTCCGTGGCAACCGCCAGCAGGCCGGCGTGGTCCACGTCAGGACTCCGCGACGTCGAAGGTGTCCACCTGCGGCAGCACGTGGCCGAGACGGTCGCGCTTGGCGGTCAGGTACCGGATGTTGTGCGGGCTCGCGGGAGCCAGCAGCGGCACCCGCGCCGCCACCCGGATGCCGTGCGACTCCAGCGCCGCGATCTTGTCCGGGTTGTTCGACATCAGCCGCACCGACCGCACACCGAGGTGCCGCAGCACCCGCGCCGCCGGGCCGTAGTCGCGCACGTCCACCGGCAGACCGAGGGTCGTGGCGGAATCGACGGTGTCCAGGCCGTCCTCGTCCTGCAGGACGTGCGTGCGCACCTTCGCCACCAGGCCGATACCGCGGCCCTCGTGCCCGCGCAGGTACACCAGCACGCCGCTGCCCTCGGCGACGATCGCGTCCAGCGCGGCGTGCAGCTGGTCGCCGCACTCGCAGCGCACCGCGCCGAACACGTCACCGGTGAGGCATTCCGAGTGCACCCGCACCAGCACGTCGTCACGCGGGAGGGGGCCGTGCACCAGCGCCAGGTGCTCGGCGCCGTCGGCGAAGGCGACGGCGCGGAACTCGCCGCGGCGAGTGCCCAGGGCCGATTCGGCGATGTCCTGCTCACGCACGGTGTTCCCCCTCATCGTCGACCGGGAACTTGCCCTCCCCGGTATACCTGAAGCGATGACTCCGCTCCCTCCGGACACCACCGTCGACGTGCGCGACCGCGCGCCGGGCGTGGCCGTCCTGCCCGTCGGAAGCCTCGAACAGCACGGCCCGCACCTGCCGCTGACCACCGACACCCTGATCGCGTGCGCGGTGGCGGAGCGGATCGCCGCGGACCACCGGTTCTGGCTGCTGCCGCCGGTCACGATCTCCTGCTCGCACGAGCACGCGGCCTGGCCCGGCACGGTGAGCATCTCGGCCACCACGCTGATCGCGGTCGTGGCGGACATCGCGGCGTCGCTGCGGTCCTCCGGCGTCGGCAAGCTCGTGCTGGTCAACGGGCACGGCGGCAACCACGTCCTGGCCAACGTCGTCCAGCAGGCCGGCGGCGCCATGGTGCTGTTCCCCAGCTACGGGGAGTGGCAGGCCGCGCGGGCCGCGGCGGGCGTGACGACCACCAACGACGAGGACATGCACGCGGGCGAGCTGGAGACCTCCCTCCTGCTCGCCACCAGCCCCGAGGTGGTCAGACCGGGCTACCCGGCCGCGGACTCGGCACCCGGCGATCTGCGCCACCTCCTCTCGCTCGGACTGGCTCCCTACAGCAAGTCGGGCGTGGCCGGTCATCCGTCACGGGCGGGCGCGGACAAGGGCCGGGCGGTGCTGGACGCGCTGGCCGAGTCGTTCCGGGCGCACCTGCCGGTCCTCGCGTCCTGAGCGCCAGGATTCCCGGCAGCGCCGCGACCAGCGACAGCACGCCGTAGACGACGGCCGTGGTGACGCCCGCGGCGGACCCGAGCCCGGCGGCGCCGAACGCGACCGCCGTGTATCCCTCGCGCGGGCCCCAGCCGCCGATGGAGAGCGGCAGCGCCATGACGACCAGCGCCGGCACCACCAGCGGGACCACGGTGGTCACCGGCGCGGACACCCCGGCGACCCGCGTGGCGACGACGAACATGGCCAGGTGGCCGGTGATCGCCACGGCCGACCACAGGATCACGGCCGTCGCACCGGTCCGGGTGATCCGGCTGATCCCGAACGCCACGGCCGCGAGCATCGCGGCGGCGGCCACCGCGAGCGGCGCGCCGGAGATGCGGCCGGGCCCGGCGAGCAGGGCCGGCACGCCCACGACGAGCAGCACGCCCTGGCCGGCGGCGCGTTCGAGCACCACGGCCCGCACACCGCGGGGAACGTCGCCGGAGTCGCGCCCGTGGCCCACGGCGCGGCCGATGTCGCCGAGCACGCCGCCGGGCAGGATCGAGTTGAGCAGTGTGGAGCGGTAGCAGGCGCGGACCGCGGTCGTCAGGCGCAGCGGCAGGCCCAGGCAGCGGGCCACGGCAACCCATCGCCCGGCGGCGGCGACGGTCGTCACCAGCCCGAGCCCCAGGGCGATCACGACGGCGCCGGGACCGACGAGCCTCACCCCGGTGACGAAGGCGCCGGCACCGAGCCTGGCCACCAGCACGGCGAACAGCCCGGCCGTGAGGAGCACACGCAGCCACAGCCCCAGCCGCCGCCCGCGACGGCCACCCACCGCCCCCGCCGCTGTCACCGCGCTCACCCCGCGCGGCCACCACATAGCCCCGCCCAGCCAACGCCCCACCCCCGCGGGCCAACACACCGCCCGGAGCGGCCAACACGCGGTGGCGCCGTGTTCGCCGCTGGCGGCGGGGTGCTGGCCGGCGGGCGCCGCTGGGGCGGCGCGGACGAGCGGCATCAGGACGCTCCGATCGCGAGCAGGTCGGTGTGGTGCACCACCGCCCGCAACTCGCCGGCGGCGCAGGCGTCGAGGCGGCGCCGGGTGTAGGCCGCCGTGTCGAGCCCCGGTGCCTGCGCGCGGGCGGCGGCGACCCAGCCGCGGAACCACTGTTCGGTCAGCCTCCGTTGCCGCGGCCCGAGCCGCCACGGGCTGGGCGCGAGCCGCACCACCGCACCCCGGCGTTCGAACGCGAGTGCGGCCACGGCGACCGCGTCCGGGCCGAGGAGCCCGTTGCGCCGCTGGTGGGCCGCGAAGGCCGCGGCGATCTCCGCGTCGAGCGGGTCCGCGGGAATCAGCTCGACCCGTCCGGTGACCGACAGGGTCAGCAGCGCCGGACACCCGGCGGCGGCGCACGACCCCGCCAGGCCGTCCACTTCGGACACCGTGAGCAGGTCGAGCAGGGCCGAGGCGGTGACGAGCGAGGTGCCCGCGAGATCGAGCTCGTCGAGGTCGCCGTGGTGCGTTTCGGTCGTGACGCCCGCCCCGGTGACCGACGCGCGGGCGAGCAGCGCGGCGTCGCGGTCGTGCAGGATCCAGTGCTGCGGGACCGGCAGCCGGGGCGCGAGCCAGCGCGCCATCGAGCCGGTGCCGCAACCCACGTCCCGGATGACCAGCCGGCCGCCGACCGTGCTCAGGGATGCGCGCAGCGGGCCGAGCAGCGCGGCCGCCCGGGCGGTCGCGTCGGCGGGCTCGCGCAGCGCCAGCCAGTCCGGTGCGCAGCGGGTGGTGCCGGGACCGGCGCCGTCCCATCGGTCGTGTGCCACCTCCTTGTCACGGAACACGACCCGCTTCCGGTTCACCGAGGATCCGCGCCATCACCCGTGCGGCGGTCTCCCACGTCGGCAACGTGTCGCGGCGTGAGCGGGCCGCGTCACGCAGCGCCTGCCGCAACGGCGGGGACGTCAACCATGAGCGGAGCGCGTGTGCCAGCGCGCTCGCATCGCCCGGCGGGACCACGAGGCCCGGCAGCTGCCCGGGCTCACCCCGCACCTCACCCAGCACTTCGGTGGGCGCCGAGGTCAGGACCGGGATGCCGCGCGCCAGCGCCTCGGCCATGACCATCCCGTAGGTCTCCGACCACGACGGCAGCACCAGCAGCCCGGCGCGAGCGTAGGCCCGCTCCAGCCGCGGCCCGGTGAGCGGCCCGGTGATCGTCACGCGGCCGGACAGGCGGTGCGCATCGATCGACCGGCGCACGCGGGCCGCGAACGCGGGGCTGCGGCGCACCGGCCCGGTCAGCCGGCACCGCCACGGCAGGTCAGCCACCGCCGCCAGCGCCTCGACCAGCACGTCCTGCCCCTTGTGCGGGGTCAGCGACCCGACGCACAACAGCTCGTCACCGGAGGAGAGCGGTGCCGGATCCGTCCCGGGCACCACCACCTCGACGCGGGCGAGGCCGTGGTGCCGGCGCAGCCGCTCCGCCGTCCGGGCGCTCGTCGTCACCACCGCCCGGGCCGCGCGCAGCGTCGCCCGCTCCCGGGCGTCCAGTGCGGGATCGGCACCGGTCTCCTCGCCCAGCGGCATGTGCACGAGCACCATCAGCCGCAGCCGGGCCGCGTGCGGCACCACGATCTCCGGCACCCCGCAGGCCACCAGCCCGTCGAGCACGACCAGCGTGCCCGGTGCGGCCGCGGCGAGTTCGCGGCCCAGCCGGGCACGCGCACCGGCGTCCGGATGCGGCCACGACCCGGGGACCGCGACCTCCCGCACCGTCCGGCCCAGGGCGGTCAGCTCCCGGCTGATCCGCCGGTCGAAGACGTTGCCGCCGCTGGGCAGCTCCGGGTCGGTGGCGTCACCGGGCTGGACGAAGATCACGCTCGTAGCTCGCCCACGCGACGTGCGATTCGTGCAGCGTCACCCCGATCCCGGCCAGCCCGCGTGCGCCTTCGCCGAGCGCGCCCTCGTGCACGCGCTCGGCGAGGGCGTCGGCGATCACCTGCGCGAGGAACTCCGTCGAGGTGTTGATCCCGGCGAATTCCGGCACCTCGTCGAGGTTGCGGTAGTTCAGCTCGCCCAGCACCGCGCCCAGCTGCTGGGTCGCGAGCCCGATGTCGACCACGATGTTGTCCGCGTCGAGGTCGGCGCGGCGGAACGTCGCGTCGACCACGAACGTCGCCCCGTGCAGGCGCTGCGCCGGCCCGAACACCTCACCGCGGAAGCTGTGGGCGACCATCAGGTGGTCGCGCACGGTCACGCTGAACAAGAGTCCTCCTCGCGGTAGACGACACGGTGGCACAGGGCGGGCAGCTCGCCCGAAGCCAGCTTCGGCATCACCGACGGCAGGTCCTCGAACGCGCACTCGCCGGTGATCAGAATGTCGAAGACGGGATCGGCCAGCAGCTCGAGGGCGAGCGCGAGCCGGTCGGCGGGCGTGCGCCGCGACCGCCGCGCCGGGGCCACCGCCCCGACCTGGCTGGCGCGGACCGCCAGCCGGCGCGAGTGGAAGAACCCGCCCAGCGGCACGGTCGCCGGCCGGTCGCCGTACCAGCTCAGCTCGATCACCTCACCCTCCGGGGCGAGCAGCTCCAGCGACCGCGCCAGGCCCGCGTCCGTGGCACTCGCGTGCACCACCAGGTCACAGCCGGGCAGCGCGTCCGCCGGCAGCGCGAACTCCACGCCCAGCGCCGACGCCACCGCCGCGCGCGCCGGGTCGGCGTCGACCAGCTGCACCCGCACCGCGGGGAACCGGGCGAGCAGCGCCGCGACCGCGCAGCCGACCATGCCGCCGCCGACCACCGCGATCCGGTCGCCGAGCAGCGGGGCGGCGTCCCACAGCGCGTTCACCGCGGTCTCCACCGTGCCCGCCAGCACCGCCCGCCGGGCGGGCACCGCCTCGGGCACCACGGTCACCGCGCTCGCCGGAACGACGAACCGCGTCTGGTGCGGGTAGAGCGTGAACACCGTGCGGCCCAGCAGCTCCGGTGGCCCGTCCTCGGCGACGCCGACGTTGAGGTAGCCGTACTTGACCGGCCCCGGGAACTCACCCTCCTGGAACGGGGCGCGCATCAGCTCGTGCTGGCTCGCCGGCACGCCGCCGCGGAAGACGAGCGTCTCGGTGCCCCGGCTGATGCCCGAGTACATCGTCCGCACCTCGACCTCGCCGGGTCCGCACGCGGGCAGCGGCACGGCCCGGATCTCGCCCGGCCCGGGCGGGTTGAACCAGAACGCCCGTGCGGCACGTGTCATGGGCACACCTCCGGCGAAGGGACCGCGATGATCGTCCAGACCCAGCCTCGCACGATTCCGGCCCGCCAGGAACAGGCCGTGGCGGCCGGTGCACTGCTCGTGCTGGTGAGTGGGCTCGCGCTGACCGTGGGGCTGACGCCGGCCGCCTGGGTGGCCGGCGCCGGTTACGGCGGCGCGCTGTGGGTGCTGCTGACCGGAGCGCTGCGCCGCGCCGGCCGGGTCGCGCTGGGTCCGGCGGACCGGGTCACGCTGGCTCGCGCCACCCTCACCGGCGGCGTGCTCGCCCTGGTCGCCGCCGGATCGTCCGGGCCGGTCCCGGCCGGGCTCGCGGCGCTCGCGCTCGCGCTGGACGCCGTGGACGGCCGGGTCGCGCGCCGCACCGCGACGGTGTCGCCGCTGGGGGCGCGGTTCGACCTGGAGGCGGACGCGGTCCTGATCCTCGTGCTGTGCGTGCCGGTCGCGGTGGTGCTGGGACCGTGGGTGCTGCTGATCGGCGCGATGCGGTACGCGTTTGTGGCGGCCGGCTGGGTTCTGCCGTGGCTGCGCGGGCCGCTGGCGCCGGACCGGGCGCGCAAGGCGGTGGCGGCGGCGCAAGGTGTCACGCTGCTCGTGGTGGTTGCCGGGGTGCTGCCGCGCGGCGCGGCGCTGGCCGGGACCGCGGTGGCGCTCGCGGCGCTGGTCTGGTCGTTCGGGCGGGACGTGCGGACCCTGTGGCGGACGCGGTGACCGTGCGCCGGGTGACGGGCGACGTCCTGGCCTGCGGGCTCGTCTTCGCCGCGCTCGCCCTGCCGGACACCCTGGTGGGCGCCCGGCCCGCGGCGTTCCTGGTTCTCCCGGCCGAGGCGGTGGCCGGTGCCGCGCTGATGCTGGTCCTGCCGCCGCGCGCACGCCGGGTCACGGCGGCCGTGGCGGGTGCGCTGCTCGGGGTGCTGACGCTGCTCAAGATCGCCGACATCGGGTTTTCCCAGGCCTTCGGCCGCCCGTTCCACCCCGTGCTCGACTGGGGTTTCGCCGGGCCCGCGCTCAGCCTGCTCGGTGGCGCGGCGCGCATCGGCACGGTGGTGGGCGCCGCGTTCGGCGCGCTGACGCTGGTGGTCCTGACCACGCTGGCGGCGACGCGTGTGGCGCGTGCCGCGGGGGAGCACCGCCGGATCACGGCGCGGGTGGTGGCCGTGTTCGCGGTCGCCTGGACCGCCGCGGCCCTCGCCGGCCTGCCGCTCGCCTCGCACACCACCAGCGCGCTGGCCTACCGGGACGTCCGCGGTGCCACCGCCGACCTGGCCGACCGTCGGGAGTTCGCCGCGGCCATGGCCACCGACGCCTTCCGCGCCACTGCGCCGGCGGGGCTGCTGACCGCATTGCGCGGCAAGGACGTCCTGCTCACCTTCGTGGAGAGCTACGGCCGCGTCGCGCTGGCCGACCCCGGGGTCGACGCGCTGCTCGACTCGGCGACGAACCGGCTGCAGGCGGCCGGGTTCGGCGCGCGCAGCGCGTTCCTCACCTCCTCCACCACGGGCGGCGGCAGCTGGCTTGCCCACTCCACCCTGGAATCCGGGCTGTGGGTGGACAACGAGCAGCGCTACCGCACCTTCGTGACAAGCGACCGGCTGACCCTGTCCGGCGCGTTCGCCCGTGCCGGCTGGCGCACCGTGAGCGTGCAACCGGAGAACGCCGCGGCCTGGCCGGAGGGCGCGGTGTACCGGTTCGACCGGCTCTACGACGGTCGTGACCTGGGCTACTCCGGTCCGGGCTTCGCCTATGCCGCGATGCCGGACCAGTTCACCCTGTCGGCGTTCCAGCGCGCCGAGCTCGCCCCGGGCCATCCGCCGGTGATGGCCGAGATCGACCTGGTGTCCAGCCACTGGCCGTGGACGGCGGTGCCCCGGCTGCTCGGCTGGGACGACCTCGGCGACGGTACGGTCTTCGCCTCGGCGACGGACCGGCCGGCCGGCGGGCCCGCCGGATACGACGAGGCGGTCCGGTACTCGCTGTCGGCGCTCATCTCCTACGTGGAGACCTACGGCGGCGACGATCTGGTGCTGGTGTTCCTCGGCGACCACCAGCCGGACGCGTCGGTGACCGGCCCGGGCGCGGACCGGGACGTGCCGGTGACCCTCGTGGCACGCGACCCGGCCGTGCTCGCCCGCATCAGCGGCTGGGGCTGGACGCCTGGTCTCCGTCCCGCCGCGGCGGCCCCGGTCTGGCCGATGAGCGCGTTCCGCGACCGGTTCCTGACCGCCTTCGGCCCGCAGCTCAGTGCGGTTCCGGCGCGGGCTCCAGCAGCAGGACCGGGATGACGCGTTCGGTGCGTTTCTGGTACTCGCCGTACGGCGGGTAGGTCGCCACCGCGCGCTGCCACCACACCTCGCGCTCCTCGCCGTCCACCTCTCGCGCGACCATGTCGAACACCCGGGTGCCGTCGCGCACCTCGACCCGCGGTTCGGCGAGCGCGTTGTGGTACCACAGCGGATGCTTCGGGCCGCCACCGAGCGAGGCGACGGCCGCGTACACGCCCTCGTGCTCGACCTTCATCAGCGGCGACTTCCGCAGCTTCCCGGATTTCCGGCCGACCGTGGTCAGCACGATGACGGGCAGGCCGTGCGCGGTGGTGCCCCGGGTACCGCCGGAGCCCTCGTACACCGCCACCTGCTTGCGGGAGTACTCCATCGTGCTGGGTTCGTACACACCGTCGAGAGGCATCCGCCCTCCTTTCGCCAAGATCGCCGTCGCTGATCGGAACGCGGGCCGCGGGCGGTTATTCCGCCGCGGCGCGGATCGCGGATTCGGCGAGGAGCTCGCGCATGAACCCGGTGAGCCAGTGCTGCGCGGGGGTGCGTGCGTGGCGGTGCCGGGAGTAGACCGAGACCTGCGCCGGTTCGACGTCCACCGGCAGTTCCAGCAGCCGCACCCGGTGGCCGGTGGCGAAGACGTCGGCCACGAGCCGGGGCACCATCGCCACCAGTTCGCCGTCCTGCACCAGGTAGGGCAGCGTGGAAAACCGGGTCACCTCGAGCACGACCCGGTCCAGCAGCCCGTGGGCCTCGAGCGCCCGGCGCGGCCCGTCGTGCCCGGCCGGGCCGAACACCGTGATGTGCTGCTCCGCGGACAGCTCGGCCAGCGAGAGCCGCGGGCCGCGCAGCCGGGGATGGGACCGGGCGACCATGGCGACGTACCCCTCGGAGAACAGCGGGATCCGCGCCACCCGCTGCGAGCTGATCAACGGCGAGGCGACGAACGCGTCGATCTCGCCGCGGCCCAGCTGGTCGACCGCGCTGGCGACGTCCAGCGGCCGCACCGTCAGCGTGACCCCGGGTGCTCGCGACGGCAGCGCGGCCATCAGCCAGGGGAGCAGCGACACCTCGCCGAGGTCGGACAGGCACAGCGTGAACCGGGCGCGGGCGGTGGCCGGGTCGAAGGTGTGCGCCCCTGCCACCGTGGACTCGATCTCGGCCAGCGCGTGGTGCAACGGCGGGTAGAGGGCCTGCGCGGTGGTCGTCGGTACCAGCCCGCGGCCGGTGCGCCGGAACAGCTCGTCGGAGAACCGCCGCCGCAGTTTCTGCAGGCTGTAGCTCACGGTCGGCTGGGTGACGTGCATCGAGTCCGCGGTGGCCGTGACACTGCGCGTCTCGTACAGCAGTACGAACGTGCGCACCAGGTTGAGGTCGAAATCCCGCATCATCGATCCTGTCTATGTGGCCTGTCGGCAACATTGATTGGAGCACAGGCCAGCCGGTCTGCGACCCTCGAGGCCAGCCCCGCCGTCGAGGAGGACCGCAGATGCCGACCGTCCGGACGATCGCCCACGAGTTCCTGGAACGGCGTGGCCTGACCACGATCTTCGGCAATCCCGGCTCCAACGAGCTGCCGTTCCTGGCCGGGCTGCCGGAGTCCTTCTCCTACGTGCTCGGCCTGCACGAGGGTGTGGTGGTCGGCATGGCCGACGGGTACGCGCAGGCGACCGGCCGTCCGGTGCTGGTCAACCTGCACGCCGCGGCCGGTTCCGGCAACGCCATGGGCGCGCTGACCAACGCCGTCTACTCCCGCTCGCCGCTGGTGCTCACCGCCGGGCAGCAGGTGCGCTCGGCGATCGGGCTGGAGGCGATGCTCGCCAACGTCGAGGCCACCCAGCTGATGCGCCCCCTGGTCGGCTGGGCCGGCGAACCGAGCTGCGCCGCCGACGTGCCCCGCTCGCTCGCGCAGGCCGTGTTCGAGGCCGAGTTGCAGCGCCGCCCCACCTACTTGTCGGTGCCCTACGACGACTGGTCCGCCGAACTCGGCGACGACGTCACCGCCACCCTCGGCCGGAGCGTGCGGCGCGGCGGGTCGGCCGGGGAGGACCAGGTGCTCGAACTGGCCGCGCGCCTGGACGGCGCGGCCCGCCCGGTGCTCGTGCTCGGCGGTGATGCCGACGCCCTCGGGCTGTTCGACCGCGCAGTGGCCTTCGCCGAGGAACGCGACCTGCCGGTGTGGGTCGCCCCGTCGCCGCACCGGCTGCCGTTCCCCAACCGGCACCCGCTGTTCCGCGGGGTCCTGCCCGCCGGGATCGGCGCGCTGTCGGCCGCACTCGACGGGCACGACCTGATCCTGGTGCTGGGTGCGCCGGTGTTCCGCTACCACCAGCACGTGCCGGGCCCGTTCCTGCCGCGCGGCGCGACGCTGGTCCAGGTCACCGACGACCCGGGCGAGGCGGCCCGCGCGCCGGTGGGGGAGGCGCTCGTCGCCGATCCCGGCGCGGTGCTCGACGGCCTGCGCGCGCAGCTGCCCGTGCGGGCGCCCGGGAAGACCGCGTTCGTGCCGACGCCGGAGCCGGCGACCGGCGAGCACGCACTGCACCCCGAGCAGGTGTTCGCCGCGCTGCGCCAGACCCAGCCGGCCGACACCGCCTACGTCGTCGAGTCCACCTCGACGAACTCGGCCTGGTGGCGGCAGATGGACCTGCGCCGCCCCGGCTCGTACTTCTGGCCCGCCGCCGGTGGCCTCGGCTTCGGCCTGCCCGCCGCGGTCGGTGTGGCGATGGGCCTGCCCGGGCGCCCGGTGGTCGGGGTGATCGGCGACGGCTCCGCCAACTACGGCATCACCGCGCTGTGGACCGCCGCCCGGTACCAGGTGCCGGTGACCTTCCTGATCCTGCGCAACGGCACCTACGGCGCGCTGCGCTGGTTCGCCGATGTGCTCGGCACCACCGGCGTGCCCGGCACCGAGATCCCCGGCCTGGACTTCACCGCGATCGCGGCCGGATACGGCGTGCCGGCCACGACCGCGTCCGATGTGGACGATCTGCGCGCCCAGCTCAAGACGACCTCCGCCGGGCCCCGGCTCATCCAGGTGGACACCGAGCTCACCACACCCTGATTCCCCAACCCCAGCAAGGAGAACGGCAATGACGACGTCTCCCTCCCGGTCGGCCTGGACGGCGGTGCTGTGCTGGCTCACCGTCCTGCTCGAGGGCTACGACCTGGTCGCCCTCGGCGCCACCATCCCGACCCTGCTCAAGACGCGGCACCTCGGCTTCACCGCGGCCGGCGCGACCGCGGTGGCGACCGTGTCGCTGATCGGTGTCGCGGTCGGGGCCGCCGCGCTCGGCCCACTGACCGACCGGTTCGGCCGCCGGGTGATGCTCCTCGGCTCGGTGCTGCTGTTCTCGCTGTTCACGCTGGTGTTGCCGCTGGCGCCGAACGTGGCGACCTTCGGCGTGTTCCGGTTCGCCGCCGGGCTCGGGCTGGGCGCCTGCATGCCGGTCGCGCTGACCGTCATGTCGGAGAACCTGCCCGCGCGGCGCCGCGCCAGCGCCGCCACTTTCACCATGACCGGCTACCACGTCGGTGCCGTGCTCACCTCGCTGCTGGCGCTGGCCGCGGTCGGGAACTGGCACGTGCTGTTCTACGGCGGCGGCATCGCCGGGCTGGCCGTCTTGCCGCTCATGTGGTGGCGGCTGCCCGAGTCGGCCGCCTACCTGGAGGCCCGGCGGGAGGACGCGGCGAAGTTCGGTTTCCGTGACCTGCTCGGCCCGGAGTTCCGCCGCGTCAGTATCGCCGTGTGGAGCGGCTCCTTCATGGGCCTGCTGCTGGTGTACGGGCTCAACACCTGGCTGCCGCAGCTGATGCGGACCGCGGGATACCCGCTGTCCACGTCGATCACGCTGCTGCTGGTGCTCAAACGTCGGTGCGGTGCTGGGGCTCGTGCTCGCCGGGACGATCGCCGACCGGTTCGGCATCCGTCCCATCGCCCGCATCTGGTTCGGCGCGGGTGCGGTGCTGCTCGCGCTGCTCAGCCTGAAGATCGGCAACAGCGTCGTGCTCAACGCGCTGGTGCTGCTGACCGGCGTGTTCGTGTTCTCGGCGCAGGTGCTGATCTACGGCTACGTCGCGCACGTCTTCCCGGCGCAGGCGCGGGGCACGGCGCTCGGCATGACCTCGGCGGTGGGCCGGCTCGGGTCGATCGTGGGCCCGTTCGTGACCGGCGCGCTGGTCACCGCCGGCGTGGCCTATCCGTGGGGCTTCTACTTCTTCGCCGTCGTCGCCGCGCTCGGCCTGGGTGCGATCCTGCTGCTCGGCTCGGGCCGCCGCCGGGCGGCCGGCGCGGCTCCGGCAGCTCCGGCGCCGGAAGGGCTCGGGCGCTGACGCCAGGGGTTCGTTGAACGGTGATCGGCGCATGATCCGCCCGTACTGTGGCGAAGTTGCCATTCCGCAGGTCGCGCCGCCAGGAACCACCCGGAAACGTGATCTTCAGGTTGCCCATTCCCGCTCGATCGGTAACGGTAGGTCGACCAACGATCGAGGTTTGACCCGTTCGGGTTAGGCATGGGAGAGGAGGCGCGCCCCGTTCGCGACGGCGCGTGCGTATGTCTGCTGACGCTGAAACCGAGGCCCGCGCAAGAGTGCCCGAGGAGACCGGCACGGCCGGTCACCTGCCGGACGAGCACGTTCCCCCCGTCGGCGACCCCACCCGGCCGCGGACCGACCGCACCGTGTTCGGGGTGGCCGCGGCACTGGCGCTGGCCATCATCGGCTGGGGCGTCGCCTCGCCGGGCAGCCTGGCGAGCGTCGCGGACACCGTGCTCAACCACGCGGTGATCCCCTACGGCGGCTGGGCGTTCGTGCTGGCCGCGAGCGGTTTCGTGGTCTTCGCCGTCGCACTGGCGGTGAGCCGGTACGGGCGCATCCGCCTCGGCCGGGACGACGAGCAGCCGGAGTTCCGCACGGCCTCGTGGATCGCCATGATGTTCAGCGCCGGCATGGGCATCGGCCTGATGTTCTTCGGCGTGTACGAGCCGGTGTCGCACCTGGCCAGCCCGCCGCCGGGCACCGCGGCGCCCAACTCGGACGACGCCGTGCACACCGCGATGGCCACCACCCTGTTCCACTGGACCGTGCACCCGTGGGCCATCTACGCGGTGGCCGGGCTCGCCATCGCCTACAGCACCTTCCGCCGCGGGCGCAGCCAGCTGATCAGCGCCGTGTTCGCACCGCTGCTGGGCCGGCGCCGCACCGAGGGGCCGCTGGGCAAGGCCATCGACGTGATGGCGATCTTCGCGACCCTGTTCGGCTCGGCCGCTTCGTTGGGCCTCGGTGCGCTGCAGGTCGGCGGCGGCATGGCCTCGGTCGGCTGGATCGACAGCCCCGGCACCGGGCTGCTGGTCGGGATCATCGCGATCCTCACCGTCGCGTTCGTCGCCTCGGCGGTGTCCGGCATCGCCAAGGGCATCCAGTGGCTGTCCAACATCAACATGGTGCTCGCCGCGCTGCTCGCGGTGTTCGTGCTGGTCGTCGGCCCAACGGTGCTGATCCTCAACCTGGTGCCCAGCGCGATCGGCGACTACTTCCGGGAACTGGCCGAGATGTCCGGCCGCTCCGGGGTGACCGGCGGGCAGCCGATGCAGACGTGGCTGTCCGGCTGGACCGTCTTCTACTGGGCGTGGTGGATCTCCTGGACGCCGTTCGTCGGCATGTTCATCGCCCGCATCTCGCGCGGGCGCACCATCCGGCAGTTCGTGATCGGCGTGATCGCGGTGCCGAGCGTGGTCAGCCTGGTGTGGTTCGCGATCTTCGGCGGCGCGGCGATCCAGAAGCAGCGCGCCGGGGTCGACATCGCGGGCGCGGGCAGTTCCGAGTCGGCCACGTTCACCCTCCTGGAGCACCTGCCGTGGTTCGTGCCGATGGCGATCCTGGTGATGATCCTGGTGTCGATCTTCTTCGTCTCCGGGGCCGATGCGGCATCGGTGGTGATGGGCACGCTGTCGCAGCGGGGTGCGGTCAACCCGCACCGCAACCCGGTGATCTTCTGGGGCGTGCTGACCGGGGCGGTCGCGGCGGTGATGCTGCTGGTCGGCGGCGAGGACGGCCTGACCGGTCTGCAGAACCTGACCATCCTGGTGGCGGTGCCGTTCGTGGTGGTGATGGTGGCGTTGTGCGTGGCGTTGTACCGCGACCTGCGGTCGGATCCGCAGGTCATCCGGGAGCGCGAGATGCTGCGCTCGCTGGCGGAGATCCACGACGAGCGCACCGGCGGCGAGCGGGGGCGGCGCCGCCCGCGCACCCGCCGCGGCTGACGGCCGGAAGCCGGTCACCCGTCCGCCGGGGTCACCGGTGCCTGCCGTGCGGGCCGGCGGGCCGCGACCGACCGCACGACCAGGTGGGCCAGCAAGCCGAACGGCGACAACAGGATCGTGAGCACCAGGATCGGCGCCAGGATCGCGTGGGTCACGCCCCGCGCCCGCGCGTCGTGGTACATCCAGCGGCCGATGAACAGGTCGAACGCGATCAGGTGCGCCCAGATCGCCGCGGCGCCGTGCGGGGTCCCGAGGAACGCGCGCAGTGTCTCGAGGTCCGGCCGGCTCACCACCGGCCACAGCGTGCCGAACTCGCCCACCGCGAACACCAGGTAGACCACCAGTGGTGGCAGCACGATCCACGGCGAGCCGATCACCCGCCGGGTCACCGCCCAGCCGGGGGCGAAGATCATCAGCGCCCAGAACGGGGCGGCCAGGTTGAAGGTGATCTGGAACAGGGCCGCCGTGCTCATGCCACGCTCACTTCCGGCCGGCGGGAGTCGAGGAGGGACCACGAAGCCCCGGCGGCCACGGCGACGGCGAGCCCGGCGAGCGCGAGCAGCGTCGGCCCGTCGGGGTGGATCAGCGGCCGGCCGCGCAGCGCCTGCCACGTCACCAGCGCGACCAGGCCGGCGTACCCGGCGGCGGCCACCAGCACCAGCCGCGCGCGCACCGTCTCCGGCCGCAGGCGCGGGACCCGCCGGGCCAGCGCGCTCAGCAGCAGCGCGAACAGCGGCAGGGCCTGCAGCGCGTGCATGCCCACGAAGTGCGGGATGCGGAGGTCGCCGCCGGTCGTGCTCCAGCCGGTGACGGGCATGACCGGCCCGCCGTCGGGCACGCCCACGCTGTGCGCGCCGATCATGCCGCCGAAGGTGCCCTCGTGCAGCGATCGCGCTTGCTCCGGGGTGGGCCCGAGCATCAGCCCGGCGAGCGCGAGCCCGGCCAGCGACACGACCGCGCCGAGCCGTACCGCCCACCGCGCCGCCGGGTCGGCGATCTTCGTCCGCAGCACCAGGACGGTGAGCACGAGGGTTCCCGTCCACAGGGCGGCGATCGAGATCCCCATGATCGAGAACAGTGCCTTGTCGAACGGGGTCGCGACGTCGAAGTGGCTCGCCCGGCCGCGGATCACCTGCGTCACGATGATCGTGTACTCGGTCAGCAGGATCGCGGCGAGCGCGCTGGACACGCGCGCGGCGAGGCGGCGGCCGCGGTCGAGGAGGGTGAGCATCCACGCCCACGTCACGCAGTACACCGCGATGGACACGGCGAACTTGAGCGGTTTGAGCCAGATCGGCGCGCCGAGCAGGATGCGGTCGTCGACCACGAGGCCGCCGGCCGACACCGCGGTCATGACGGCCATGACCGCGGCGGTCCACATCATCGGGCGGTGCCAGGCGGAGGCCCGGCCGAGCAGGGTTGTCATGGTCTCACTCCTCCAGTCAGATAGCGTAACTATCCAATACGGAAAGCTACACTATCCGCCCGACCGGGTCCATGGGATTCCGCAAAGCGCGCCCAGTTCGAGGATCGAAGTATCGGAGATTAACGATATGATTTCGCGAGCAGGCCGCCGCCCGCGAACGCGAGATCGCTACAGGGTTTGCCCGAGCACCGCCACCAGCTCGGCGATGCGCTGCTCGTCGCGCCGGTAGTGCGTCCACTTGCCGACGCGGGTGGCGCGCACCAGCCCGGCGCGGTGCAGCTCGGCCAGGTACGCCGACACGGTCGACTGGGCCAGCCCGGCCTTCGCCTGGAGGTGACTCACGCACACCCCGACCTCGACCGGATCGGCGATCGCCTCGTCCATCGGGAAATGCCGCTCGGGCTCACGCAACCAGGACAGCAGCTGCAAGCGCACCGGGTTCGACAGCGCCCGCAGCGCGCGGACGACGCCGGGATCCGGGGTGACCGCCGCTTCCGTCATGCGTCCACATTACTGGGGCCGGTGGCGGCGCGGGGTGATGCGCACGTGCGGCAGCTCGGGCGCCGGCAACCGGGACACGGCACCGCGGTAGCCCTCGACGCGGCCGAACTGGTCCGACCCGGCCTCCCACGCCGCGCGGTGCGCGGCGATCTCCTCGTGGCCGCGGCCCACGAAGTTCCACCACAGAGCGAACTCCATCAGCGTTTCCGCCAGGCCATGCCGTCGTCCTCTGTCGCCAGCCAGGGCTTGCTGGCGAGCCCAGGCCGCTCGCCGCCGCCCGCGGCGTCCTGGAGCGCGTCCTGGCCCGGCACGGCATCACGTTCCAGCGGCAGGTCGCCCTGCGCACCGCCGTCACCGCCGACGCCAGCAGACGCCGGACGATCTCACCACCCAGATCGCGGACAGCGCGCACCTTCGCCCCACGGACGCAGGGCGCGAGCTGATCGCTGTCGTTGGCGCGGAAACCGGCCCCATCACCGCCTGCATCTGGGGCGGAATGCCCTTCGGGGACCTGGCCGCCGCCGGTCGCGTCCTCGCCCTGGTCACCGAGCGCGCCAACGGGGAGCTCGCGGCGCTGACCGCCTGACCGAGCCGAGGCGCCTTCAACTGCCAGTCCGCCAGGTTGCCGGGCAGGCCGAGGTCGGGACGCCGGCAGTCGAGGATGACGAGGGCGGTCGTGACGGCTCCCGGTCCGCGGCAGCCGGCAGTCAGTAGCGGCCGGCCAGCAGGCCCCCGTCCACGAGGAATTCGGCGCCGGATGCGTAGGCGGACTCGTCGGAGGCCAGCCATGCGACCATGCGGGAGATGTCGGCGGGCTGCCCGATGCGCGGCACCGGCAGCGTGGCGAAGAACGCGCTCTGGTCCTGGCCCTCCCACTCGGGATCGCGGGTCATCGCGGTGTCCACGCCGCCGGGGTGCACGGAGTTGACCCGGATCCCGGCGTGGCCCAGCTCCAGCGCCGCACAGCGGGTCAGGCCGCGGATAGCGAACTTGCTTGCGGTGTACGCGGACATCCCGGGCGCCCCGACGAAGCCGTTGGTGGAGGAGATGTTGACGATCGAGCCGCCGCCCGCCTCGGTCATCGCCGCGGTGACCGCCTTGATGCCGATGAACTGGCCGACGGTGTTGATGTCGAGGCAGCGGCGGAAGTCGTCGGCGGAGGTGTCCGCCATCGGGCTGATCGGCTGCACGCCGGCGTTGTTGACCAGTACGTCGAACCGGCCGAACCGGGATATCGCGACGGCGACCGCGGCGTCCCAGGCGGCTTCGGAGGTGACGTCCAGGTGTACGTAGTAGGCGTGTTCGCCGAGCGAGTCGGCGACGGCCCTGCCCGGTTCGTCCAGGACGTCCCCGAGGACGACCTTGGCGCCGGACGCGACGAAGTGGCGGGCATGGGACTCACCCATGCCGCGCGCGGCACCGGTGATGAGGGCGACTTTGCCGTCGAGGTTGGTCACGGTTTGCTCCTGGATCGGATGGTGGCGGGTGGAGGCGGTCAGACTCACGAGGCGCGCGTGACGGGTTCGGCGGTCACGCGGGGGCTCCGTCGGGTAGGCCGCCGGCGAGCGGGTCGATGCGCAGGCGTGCCACGCGGCTGGACGCGATGCGCCAGGCGCCGCGTTCGACGCGGTACTGGTCGTGGTAGTGCCCGTAGCCGTGAAAGCCTCGCGGCAGGCCGTCCGAGGGGAACTCGACGTAGTCGAACATCGCCCACACCCCGCTCGCCTGGTCCGTGGAGGTCAGGGTGATCTCCGGCATGTGTCCGTGGTGGACCGTGCGCAGTGGGGTCAGGACCTTGGACAGGAACGCGGTGATCGCGTCACCGCCGTCGCTCGCGAAGCCGTCGATGTCCATGTGCGCGTCGTCGGTGAACACCTCGCGCAGCGCGGCCCAGTCCTTGGTGTCCATCAGGCGGAAGTAGCGCGCCTTCAGCTGTTTGATGTCCTCGATCGCCGCGAGGCGTTCGGCAGCGGACGCAGGGGTGAGTTCGGTGGGTGCGGTCTGCGACAAGGGTCCCTCCTTGGGGTGTACCGGATCGCACTGCTGGTGAATGTTCGACATCTACTCGGCGGCGCCGGTGACCAGTGCCCATGGCCGGTACCGCTGGGTGAGGGTCTGCTTGGAGTCGGGCATGCGGTTCTCCCGGTCGAAGAGGTTCGGATGCCCGGCCGGTGGGTGCGGGGCGGGTCAGGCGCGAGCGAACACCTCGTACGTGCCGAGTTGGTGCGTGACCTCCTGGCGCCAGGAGGCGACCCGCCAGCCCTGTCCGGTTCGGACCAGTTCGGCGTGGTACCAGCCGAAGCACTCGTAGGTGAGCTCGGCGCGTTCGGCCGCGCCGAGGTGGTGGACCCGCATCTTGACCGACGCCGTGGCCCGGTCGCCCTCCACCACGACCCGCTCATTGCCCACGAGAGGCTGCGTGGGGCCGCACCCGTCGAGGTATCCGCGGATCATCCCGACCAGGGCCGCCCGCCCCTCGACGACCTCGGTCCCGTTGTAGTCGGCGCGCACGTCCTCCAGGAAGACCCCGTCCAGCGCGGACCAGTCGCGGCGGTCCAAGGCGTCGGCGTAGGCGTGGAACAGGCCGGTGACAGCGCGTGCGTCGAGGCTTGCGGACATGCAGGTGACCTTCCGTGTGCGGGGATCGCAGGTGCGAGGACCGTATCCGCCACGGCTCGCAACGACATGACCTCTTCCCGCTGACCGGGAAGGAGGAGCGGCCGCAGGGGGTGTGGGCGCAGCAGGACGTATCCCACGTGGCGCACTGCCTTCGCCCGGCACCTCGCCGCCCAGGACCTCGACCTCGGGCTGCCGGCGCGCCGTCCCGATCCGCTGCGCGGACTGGCGAAGGAGATCGAGTCGACGTCCGCCGTCCGGGTGCGTACGGTCCAGGCTGATCTCGCCTCCCCGACGCTGCTCGACGAACGTGCCGTAGGCCACCGACGGCCTCGACATCGGGCTACTGGTCCACAACCCCGGCGTGTCGGTCGGCAGCGGCCTGTTCGCGGACCGCCCGGTGAGCGACGCGCTGCACCTGCTCGATGTGGACTGTCGCAGCGTGGTCACACTGGCCCATCACTTCGGCCGCCTGATGATCGACCGGGGCCGCGGCGCAATCGTGCTGATGACCTCGCTGGCCTCGGCGGATTCACCCCATGCACAGTGACGACGTCGTACGGGAGGCCGTGGCCGCCCGCGCACACACCCGGTGCGGCCAACCGGGCCGCCGCACACGCGATGCCGGTGCCGCCGCGCGACCACGTTCAGATGATGACGGACAGCAACGCGGCACTGTACGGATTCGAGCGGCTGGCCGCGCCGCAGCCGCAGTGACGGTTCTTCAGCACCGCGCCAGGCGGGTCGGCACCCGGCGCCGGTCGGCACCGCTTGCCTCCGGCGCTCACGCCGCTACCGCGTCGGCGGCGGTGTTCGCGTCAGTGGCTCCAGTAGTCGCGGTCCGGCAGTCGGACCCACACATCGGGAGGTCCTGCCACGGCGCGCGCGTCGGTCAGGCGCAGACCGGCGAAAGCGCATGCACAGGCCACGGCGTGGTGCTGGTAGAGGTAGGCGTTCAGCACTTCCTCGGGGCTGTCGTCCTCGTACGGTCCGCCGCCCGGGTGCAGGTCCCAGCCCTCGACGGCTCCATGACGGGCGATGCTGCCCTGGTTGCCGCTCTTGGGATTGGCGTAGAGGCCGTAGCAGACGGTGCCGGCGGACAACCGGGTCAGCACGCCCGGCATCTTCGGTGCGTACCCCCAGGGCTGTGTCACGACGCAGCCGCCCGGCACGGACGTCACGCCGATGAACTGCAAGCTCTCGTCCGTGTCGTACGCGTACGGGTCTTCCAGCAGCTCATCGATGACTTCCCCCTCCACCGGCGCTGCCTCCAGACGGCGCACCGCCTCGGCCGCGTCGATTCCGGACACGCAGGCGAGCCCCGTGCCGTCGTAGTAGAACTCGCCCAACGCCGCGATGAGCCGACCGGCTTCCTGTGCTGCCGCACGTTCCGTGTCGGTCAGGCGCACCCCTTCCGGTGCGGGGAACAGGGCCGGCGTCGGTCCCGCAAGGCTGAGCCGTCCCGGTGACCAGCCGCCGAGCGACGGCAGCCAGGGATCGGCGCCGGCAGCGGCAAGGGCCCGTGCGTTGTCCGGCCTCCTCGACACGACGGCCTCCCACAGTGCCGTCACCCCGTCCTCCAGCGCGTCCACGTCCGCCACTCGACCGGCCAGCTCCGCGACGACCTCCGGGGAGCCGAACACCGCCGCACGATGCAGCGGCCGCCCCCCGCTCCACTTCTCCGGATCGGCGCCTTCGTCAAGGCGCCGACGAATGTCGCCGACATCCGTCCAGTCCCAGCCCATACCGGCCCAGCCGTCACCCTCTACTGTCACCGATCCCCCTCCCACAGTGCTTGTCCCTTCACACACTCGCACACAGGTCCGACACCGCGGCCAACCACCGCGATTACCGCGGTGACACGGACCTCGCGTTCGCCGGGAGGACCGAGGCGTTCAGCGCGGCCGTCACGTCCAGCGCCCGCGTTCTCGAAGGGACTCGAGCGCGGAAGACACCGAGCCCCCGCACACCTGATGCACGGTCAAGAAAGTCAGCAAAGGGTCAGCATTGGTACGGCCGAAGCTGCCCGCAGATGCCCGTACGTTGGAAAGGGGATGCGTGCGGCTGGTGCCGAACGCGGACGCCGTGGGATTCCCAGGTTGCCCGGCAGGCGCGGAAGCAATCACGGCTTCTTGGCGTACGGCCCCTGTTCTCGCAGGTCAGCGCTTGCTTCCTCGGGGTTTCAAGGGTGCGTTCGGCAGCTCTGGCGCGGGTAGCGGAGCGCCGTCGTAGCCGTGCACCTCGCCGAAACGAGTTCCCTTCATCCAGTCCTCGCGGGCCTGCACGATCTCGTCGTGTGATCGTCCGACGAAGTTCCACCACATCACGATCTCCTCGGTGAACGGCACGCCACCGATCAGCAGGACCCGGGCCGGTCCCGCGTCGTGGCCGGTCAGCTCCAGCCGGCTCAGACCGGGTGCGAGGTAGGCGAGGTCGCCGGTGGCGAGCGCGGTGCCGTCGATCGTGACGCTGCCGGTGTCCTGCAGGACACCGTGTTCGAACCCCGGATCGACATCGAGCACCAGGCGCGCACCGGGATCGAGGGTGAGTTCCGCGCCGAGCAGCGGCGTGCACGCCGGGACCGGGGAGGTGCTCCCGGCGAGGCTGCCGAGGAAGACGCGGACCGTGGCGCCCGGCACCGTGACGACCGGCGGGACGTAGTGCCGGAAGTCCCGCGCGGCGTGCCGGTGCTCGCCGGGCAGGGCGATCCACAACTGGACGCCGTGCAGCGTCGTGGTGTCCGGTGTGGACACCTCGGAGTGCGCGATGCCGTGACCGCCGGTCATCAGGTTCAGCTCGCCGGGCCGGACCACGGCGTGGGTGCCGAGGCTGTCCCGGTGCTCGATCGTGCCGCTGAACAACCAGCTCACGGTCTGCAACCCGGTGTGCGGGTGCGGGGCGACATCCATCCCACCGGTCACCGCGACGTCCTCGGGGCCGTAGTGGTCGGCGAAGCACCACGCTCCGATCAGCGACCGCTGCCGCTGCGGCAGGGTGCGCCGTACCCGCATCGCGCGGGGCCCGCCGAGGGGGACGTCCCGCGGGGCCAGCACGGTCAGGGTGCTCGCGGGCGCGGGCCGGTCCCCGCACACCAGCTCGGCGGGGTCGGCCTCGACGTTGCTCATGCCCCCATCCTGCCACCGCCGGCGGACGGCGCGGGCCCGCTGTGCAGGACGCGCAGGCCGGTGTCGAAGGCCGCCAGCGCGGCGCCGACCGCCGCCGCGACCGTCACCTCGAAGATCTCGTCCTCGCTGCCGGGCAGCCGCGCGATGTCGGCGCCGGTGATCCGGTCGGAGGCCTCCCGCACCAGTGTCGTGTAGGCCCGCCACGGTTCCGGCACCGCGGCGCCGGTCCCGGCGGCCAGCCGCAGCGACGGCGGGGTGACCGCGGGCGCCTCGAACACGGCGTGCCGCAGGTTCGCCACCGGGTCGCCCTGGTCGGTGTGGTCGCCGCCGGCGAGGAGGAAGCCCGGGAAGCGGTAGCCGAACCGGTGCAGCGCCCGCGTGCCGCGGTGCAGCTGGTCGCCGCGCAGGGTGAACCCGAACGCGTTGGCCAGCCGGTTCACCACGTTCCACACCAGGTCGACGTGCAGGGCTTCACGCACCGCGTGCTCGGGCAGCGCGGGGCGCTCCGCCTCACCGGTGTGCGTGCCGTCCAGGAACGCGCGGACCGCGACCAGCTCGGGGCGCACCGCGGCCGGGTCGAGCTCGCCGTTGCCGGCGATGCGGACCAGCTCGGTGTGCGAGTCGATGCAGAACGGGCAACGGTACCGGCGCGCGGTGGTCATCGCCAGGTACTCGCGTTCGGCCGCGCTCCAGAACGACGGGCCGCGCATCGCGGGTGCGGTGATCTCCAGCAGCGGCCGGGCGAAGAAGTCCGGCCGGTACAGCAGGGTTCGCACGATGTCCGGGGCGTCCCGTCCGGTCGCGGCGAAGAACAGCCGGGCCCGCAACCGGTGACCGTGGTCGAGAATGGACAGTCTCATCGGGACTCCCCTGGGTCGAGGGCGGCCAGCCGCGCGGCCAGGAACCGTCGGTCGGCCGGGTTGGCGGCCAGTTCGTGTGCCCGCCGGTAGGCCGTGACGGCTTCGGCGGTGCGGCCCAGCCGGCGCAACAGGTCGGCCCGCGCGGCGTGGTGCAGGTGGTACCGGTCGAGACCGTCGATCCGGTCGAGCAGCGCCAGCCCGGCCGCGGGCCCGTCGCTCATCGCGACGGCGACCGCGTGGTTGAGCGCCACCACCGGCGACGGCGCCACCCGCAGCAATTCGCCGTAGAGCGCGGCGATGCGCGGCCAGTCCGTCTCCTCGGCGCAGGGGGCCTGGGCGTGCAGCGCGGCGATGGCGGCCTGCATCTGGTACGGGCCGGGAGCCCCGAGCCGCAACGCCCGGTCCAGCACGCGGACCGCCTCCGCGATCCCGCCCGCGTGCCACTCCCGGCGGTCCTGGTCGGCCAGCAGGACCAGACCGCCGTCGGGGGACTGCCGGGCACCGGCGCGCGAGTCGTGCAACAGCAGCAGCGCGAGCAGGCCGAGCGCCTCGGGCTCGTCGGGCATCAGGGCCGCGACGAGCTTGGCGAGCCGGATCGCCTCCGCCCGCGGTGCGTCCCCGCCCCCGGGTGGCGCCGTGTAGCCGTGGGTGTAGATCAGGTAGATCACCGAGAGGACGCCGGACAGCCGTTCCGGGAGCAGGTGGTCGGGCGGCACCGCGAAGGAGATCCCGGCGTCCCGGATCTTGCGCTTGGCCCGCACCAGCCGCTGCGCGAGTGTCGCCTCGGGCACCAGGAACATCCGCGCGATCTCGGCGGCGGTCAGCCCGGCCACGGCCTGCAGGGTGAGCGCCACCCGGGCCTCCGGCGCCAGGGCGGGGTGGCAGCAGGTGAAGATCAGGCTCAGCCGTTCGTCGCCGACGGCGAGCAGGCGCTCCTCGTCGAAATCGGTCATCACCGGTCGCGGGTCCCCGGCCCGCTCCTCCTTCTCCCGGCCCACGCGGTCGCGGCGCCACCGGTCCACGACGCGGTTGCGGGCGGCGGTGAGCAGCCACGCGACGGGATCGGCGGGCACCGCGTCCCGCCAGGCGCGCAAGGCGAGCGCGCACGCGTCCTGCAGCGCGTCCTCGGCCGGCTCGAAGTCGCCGAGCACCCGCACCAGCGCGGCCAGCATCCGGGTCCGGTGCTCGCGGTAGACCTGCTCGACCGCGAGCACCGGATCAGCCGGCCGGGGACGTCGCATGTCCGGCCGGGCGGTGGTCGACGCCCGGTACCCGCACCAGCGGCCGCACCTCGATCGTCCCGGTCTCGGCCATCGGACACAGCGCTGCGAGCTCCAGCGCCTCGTCGAGGTCCCGGCAGTCCAGGACGTAGTAGCCGCCCAGGTGCTCGTGGGTCTCGGCGAACGGCCCGTCGGTGATCAGCGTCCGCCCGTCCCGCACGGCCACGGTCGTCGCGCTGCGCTCGTCCGCCACCGGATCGCCGGACACCAGCGCGTTGCGCCGCCGCAGCTCGTCGGCGAACGCGGCCACCCGGGCCAGCGCGCCGGCGAAGCCGGGATCGTCCGGTTCCGGCCGGTCGCAGTCGTAGATCATCAGCAGGTAGCGCATCGGTCCCTCCCGGTTCTGGCTCCGCAGAGGATGACGAACGGGATGCCCGGAACTCGACAGCCCGTGCCCGGATTCTTCTCCGGCGGCGCCGGAAATGCACGAGGCCTGGGGCACCGCTGGGGCACTGCGGTGGCGGCTGATTGTCGCCCCTTCGGGTGACGGGTCAGGCGAGGAAGCCCCGGACCAGCTCGGATGCGTGCGGGCGGCACTCCTCGAAGTACCCGTGCCGCGCGCCGGGCAGGACGTGCACCCGCGCGTCCGGGATGCGCTCGGCCAGCAGCGTGGCGTTCGCAACCGGGGCCAGTCCGTCGTCGTCACCGTGCAGGATCAGCGTCGGCGCGCTGATGCGGGGGAGCGCGTCCCACGCGTCGTGCTGGTCGCTGGCCCGCAGGTGGTGGCGGCGGGCGTGCGGAGGCATCGCCGGATCGCCGAGGGTGCGGTACGGGCCGGGATGCGTCGCGCGCCACGCCGGCGTGTACATCAGGTCGGCCAGCGTCTCCCGGGCGTCCGGCCGCATCAGTGCCCGGCGCACCTCCGCCGACCGCTCCACCGCATGCGGCCCGCCGGGCGAGGTGCAGCCCAGGACCAGCCGCCGCACCCGCTCCGGGTAGCGGATCGCGATCCACTGCGCGACCCGGCCGCCCATCGAGGTCCCGTACACGTCGGCCCGCTCGATGCCCAGCTCGTCCAGCACGGCGATCACGTCGTCGGCCAACAGCGGAGTCGAGTACGGCGCGTCCGGCTTGCCGCTCGCGCCGGTGCCGCGGTAGTCGACCGTGACGGTGTACGGGAAATCACCCCGGACGGCGTCCCACCACGTGTGGTCGTTGGCCTGGCCGGCCAGCAGTACCAGCGGCCGTCCGGTGCCCTCGGACTGGGCCGCCAGCGGCGTGCCGTCCGCCGCGTGCGCGACGATCATCGTCCGCCGTCCCCGATGAGCGGCTCCGCCGACGGCCACCGGCCGTCCGCGACGGCCGCGCGGACCTGGCACAGCAGTTCGCGGGCGACCACGTCGACCGCGGGCGGCACCCGTCCGGACCGCGGCCGGGCCACGGCGATCGAGCGCCACACCTCCGGTTCGCGCACCGGGGCGCCGGTGAGCCGGCCGGCCGCGATGTCCCCGGCGATCCCGACACCGGGCAGGATCGTCCAGCCGTGCCCGGCGAGCACCAGCCTCTTCTGCAGCGGCATCGAATTGGTCTGCACGCTCGGGATCAGCTCGGCCCCGGCCTGGCGGGCCGCGGTGTCGATCAGGCTGCGCAGCCCGTGCCCCGGCGAGGGCAGCACGAGCGGGTCCCGCGCGATCCGCGCGAACGACACCGGCCGCTGCGGATCGAGCCCCGCGGCCGGGGGAGCGAGCACCCACAGCCGTTCCCGCACCACTGGGGTCACGGTCAGCGACGGCGAGTCGGTGATGTCGTACAGCAGGCTCACGTCGAGGTCGCCCTCGTCCAGCCAGCGCCGCAGGTGCCCGGAGTAGCCGGTCTGCAGGCGCAGTTCGATGCCCGGGTGGGCGCGCAGGACCGCGGAGGTGAGCGGCTCGGCGATCAGCCCGGCCGCGCTCTCCAGCAGACCGAGCGTGACGATGCCGGTGACGGCGCCGCGGGCGGGCGCGACCTCGGCGCGGGCGCGGTCGAGCTCGGTCAGGGCCCGCCGCGCGCGTTCGGCCATCGTCACACCCGCCTCGGTGGGGCGCATGCCCTGCCAGGTCCGGTCGAACAGCGGCACCCCGAGTTCCGCTTCCAGTGCCTTGATCTGCCGGGTGACCGCGGGCTGGACCAGGTGCAGCAGCTCGGCCGCGCGCGTCACGCTGCCCACCTCGGCCACGGTCACGAGGGCCCTGGGCTGCTTGAAGTCCATCCCCGTCCCACTGTGGCATCAGGCGCGGCATCACGCACCGGCATGGCCGCTGTTACAGCATCAGGATTGATGATATCCCGGTGACCACGGGACCACCTGCCCGTGGCGCACGAGCTCGCCGTAGTGCTCCGGCTTCACCGGCTCCAGCGCGAGGTCCAGCAGCGGGACCGCGGCCTGGGCTGGCGTGGGTGCGTCGCTGACGTCCCACCACAGCGAGGAGGTCGGAGTGTTGATCATGCCGGGGCACACCGCCGCGACGAGGATTCCGCGCGCGAGGTCGTCGGCGCGCCGCTGGGCGGCCAGCGCGCGCACCGCGGCGACCTGGCCGATCTTGGACGGGATGTTCACGAACCCGGGCCACGCGCCGGCGCGGGCGCTGCCGTCGGCGACCGCGTCCCGCCACGCCGCGACCTGCTCGTCCACCTCGTCGAGCGTGGTCAGGCCGTCGAAGTGGTGATGCAGCACGGGCGCGAGCTGGTACAGCGTCCCCAGGCGGCTCGCCACGACGATCAGGCTGCCCCCGTCCCGGACGAGCGGTGCGAACGCGCGCAACAGGCGGGTGGTGCCGAAGTTGTTCACCTGGGTGTAGGGCTCGATGACGTCGCGCGGATCGTCGTCCGGGCCCACCCGCATCACGGCGTTGCCGAACACGATGTCGACCCCGCCGTGCCGCTCGCGCAGCAGACCGGCGAACCGGCCGGCGGCGTCCGGGTCGGCGACGTCGAAGACTTCCCCGCGGATCTGGGCGCCGCCCGCGGGCGCGGCCTCCACCGCCTCCTGCACGCGGCCGGCGTCCCGGCCGGTGAGGTAGACGGTGTCGGCGGGGGACAGTCGCTGCGCGAGCCCTTCCACGAGGGCGAGACCCAGGCCCTGGGTGGCTCCGGTGACGACGGCGACCTTCGGTGTGTCGTTCATGGTCACCACGCTAGGAACGCGCGAGCCATTCGGGTAGCGAAAGTCCGTCAACGGGGGTATTCCTGTTCGGCATGGCCTTCACCGATGCGTCGCTGACCGCGCTGCGCGTGTTCCGGGAGGTGGCCGAGCGGGGGACGCTCACCGCGGCGGCGGCCGCGCTCGGTTACACCCAGTCCGCCGTCTCCCGGCAGATCGCGGCGCTGGAACGGGCGGCGGGGGTGCCCCTGCTGGAGCGGCGGCACGACGGGGTGCGGCTGACCGCCGCGGGGCGTGTCGTGGTCCGCCGCGCCGCGACCGTCGTCGACCAGATCGACGCCACCGCCCGCGAGCTGGCCGGGCTGCCCGACGAGCGGGCCACCGTGCGGCTCGGGTGGTTCCCCACCGCCGGAGCGACGCTGGTGCCACGCGCGCTCGCCGCGGTACGCGCGGCTCACCCCGGGATCACCGTGGTCACCCGTGAGGGCAGCACCCCCGCGCTGGTGCGGGCGCTGCGGGCCGGCACGCTCGACCTGGCGCTGCTCGCCGCCACGCCGCCGTTCCGCCCGCCGGACGACGAAACGCCGGCGCTGGTGCTGTCCACGCTGGCCGAACGCGGCCTGTGCGTGGCCGTGCCGGCCGCGCACCCGCTCGCTCGTGGTGAGTTCGCCGACCTCGCGGACCTGCGCGGGCAACGGTGGATCGCGGGCACCGGGCGGGACGGGCTGATGGGGGTGTGGCCGGGGCTGGACGAGCGGGCGGAGGTCACGCACACGGCGCGCGACTGGCTGGCGAAGCTGCAGCTGGTCGCCGCCGGCTGTGGCATCACGACGGTGCCCGCGTCGCTCGCGGCGGTCGTGCCACCGGGCGTGCGGGTCCTGCCGGTGCACGGCGGGCCGGCCGAACAACGACGGCTGATGCTGGCCCGGATGCCCGGCGTGCCGGGGGAGGCCGTGGCGCGGGTGGCCGAATCCGTGTCCGCGGCGGTGGTCGAGGGCACCGTCCGGCGGGGGTGAGCGCGCCGCGGCCGGGCGGGTGGCGCTGATGGACCCCGCCACCCGGGTGGTGGTTAGGCTGCCGTATGCGCGTGCCACCGACCGGCCTGGCCGCGACCCGGGCGTTCTTCGGGCCGCGGGCGGCGACCTGGGAGACCCGCTTCCCCGACGACGGCCCGCGCTACCGGGCCGCGGTCACCGAGCTGGCGCCACCGCGCGGGGGCGCGGTCGCGGACATCGCGTGCGGCACCGGGCGTGCCCTGCCGGAACTGCGGGACGCCGTCGGCCCGGACGGCACCGTCATCGGGCTCGACGTGACGCCCGAAATGCTCCACGAGGCCGCCGCCCGGGGACGGCAAAACCTCGCGGCTCTCGTGCTCGGCGACGCCCTGCACCTGCCCCTCGCCACCGGGGCACTGGACGCGGTGTTCGCCGCGGGCCTGGTCACGCACCTCGCCGACCCGGTCGCCGGGCTGCGTGAGCTGGCCCGGGTGTGCCGTCCGGGCGGCCGCCTCGCCCTGTTCCACCCCGTCGGCCGGGCGGCACTCACCCGGCGGCAGGGCCGCGAGCTGACCGCCGGGGACCTGCGCGCCGAACCGAACATCCGCGCCGCGCTCACCGCGGCCGGATGGCACCTCGACGCCATCGACGACGGTGCCGAACGCTACCTCGTCCTCGCCCGCCTGCGGTGACGTCGCCGCCACCGGGGAACGTGCCGTGGAGTCAGGACGGCATGCGGCGCCGGCGATTCCGCCGCGTTACGCCTTCGCCGGCAGTCCGCGCGCGTAGGACAGCCCCGAGGTGACCCAGCGTTCGAGGCCGCGGCGATCACGCACCGCGCCGGGGTCCACTTCGAGCCACCCGGGCATCTCGCGCCCGCGCATCACCATCGGCCGGACATCCTCGCCCAGCAGCTTTTCACCCTCCGCGGGGTCGACGCGCACCAGCAGTCCGCCCTGCGACCGTGCGGCGACTGCCATGTTGCCGTGCACCAGGAACGCCAGTCCGCCGAACATCCGTTTCTCGGTGATGCCCTCGGCGCCGGACAGCAGTTCCCGGATGCGGTCGGCGAGCTCGGGGTCGTAGGCCATGCCCGAGTATCCGCCACCACCCGGCCGCCGCGGAAGTGCGCGTCACCGCCGGCCGGCGGGCTGGTCCGCGACGTGGCGCCGGACCAGCGGGTACACCAGCAGGATCACCGCGAGGCTGAGCACGCTGAGGTAGAGCTGGGACCGGGCGGCGCCGACGAACAGCATCGAGACCACCACGGCGAGGGTGGCCACCAGGGTGAGCCGGCTCAGCCACGGGTAACCCCACATGCGCAGCGTCAGCCGCTCGGGGCTGATCCGTTCCAGCTCGCGGCGCATGCGCAGCTGTGAGCCGGCGATGAACGCGTAGACGAACAGCGCCACCGCGCCGGCGGAGTTGATGATGAACCAGAAGATGGTGGCCGGCGCGACGTAGCTCATCACCACCGCCACGTAACCGACCACAGTGGACAGCAGGATCGCCTTCCACGGCACGCCGCGCCGGTTGACGTCGGCGACCCAGCGGGGCGCCCAGCGGTGGCGGCGCAGCGCGAACAGCATGCGGGAGGCGGTGTACAGGCCCGAGTTGAGCACGGACAGCGCGGCGGTCAGGACCACGGCGCTGACGATCGTCTCCGCCGCCGGGATGCCGAACCGCCCGAACGCCGCCGCGAACGGGCTGGTGTCGCTGGGCACCTCGCGCCACGGTGTGATCATCACGATGAGCGTGATCGACCCGACGTAGAACAGGATGACGCGCCACACCGTCGCGGCGGTCGCCTTCGCCACCGCCTTCGCCGGTTCGGCCGACTCGGCGGCCGCGATGGTGACGATCTCGGTGCCGAAGTAGGAGAAGATCACGATCACCACGCCGTGCACGACGGCGAACCCGCCGGTGGCGAAGAACCCGTCGAGCGCGACGTTGCCGACCGAGAACGTGGCGTGCGGCCACAGCCCCAGCACGAACAGCACCCCGATCACCAGGAACACCACGATCGTGGTGACCTTGACCGACGCCAGCCAGAACTCGGTCTCGCCGAACGACCGCGTCGAGGCCAGGTTGGTCGCGGTCAGCAGCAGCATCAGGGCGAGCGAGAACACCCACTGGGGCACCGCCGGCAGCCAGCCGACGAGGATCTTCGCCCCGGCCACCGCCTCGAACGCCACCACCCCGACCCAGAAGTACCAGTACAGCCAGCCGATCGCGAAGCCGGCCCAGCCGCCGAGCGCTTCCCGGGCGTACTCCATGAACGAGCCGAGCGCCGGGGAGGCGGTCGCCATCTCACCGAGCATCCGCATCACCAGCACGACGAGCAGCCCGCCGAGGGCGTAGGACAGGATCGCCGCCGGGCCGACCGTGTGCACCACGGCGCCGCTGCCGACGAACAGGCTGGCACCGATGATCCCGCCGAGGGCGATCATCCGGACGTGTCGCTGCCGCAGGCCCGGACGCAGAGGCTGGTTCATTCCCACGATGTTGGCAGGGAATCGGTGACGGAGAAACCGGTTGGCGGCAAGCGGGCGCACCCGGTGCGGCGAACGGCCGGTCAGCGGCGGCGGGGTTTGCCGCGGCGGCCCCCACGGGACGCGCCGCGGGGCTGGTTCCGGCGCGGCGCGGGCTTGCGCTCGTCGGCCGCGGGGCGTTTCGCCTTCGACTGCTTCGGCGCGGGCGGGCGGCCGCGGGTGCTGTTGACCGTCCGGCCGCGCACGATCCCGATGAACTGCTCCACCAGGTCGGTCGTCTCGTCCTCGAGCCAGGACAGCGCCACCTGCGACTGCGGGGCGTCGGCCACCGGCCGGTAGGTGAGGTCGCGCCGGTGGTGCAGCCGGGCGAGCGACTGGGGCACGACGAGCACGCCCACCCCGGCCGCGACCAGCTGGATCGCGTCGGCCGTGGTGGCGGGCCGGTCGAGGGCCGGCCGGCCCGGCGGGCGCGCCCAGCCGAGCGTGTCGTCCAGCGGGTGCAGCACCAGTTCGTCGGCCAGGTCGCCGGTGTGCACCTCGTCCGCCGCGGTCACCACGTGGTCCTTGGGGACCACCACCACGGTCGTCTCCGTGTAGAGCGGGATGGCGTGCAGCCCGGTGCGGTCCGTCGGCAGGCGCAGCAGCACCGCGTCGAGCTCGCGCTCGCGCACCCGGCCGGCCGCCTCGGCGGCACCGACCTGCACCAGCTCGAGCGGGACGCCGGGGGTGCGTTCCTGCCAGATCCGCACCCACTTGCCGGGCGTCACCCCCGGTACGTAGCCGAGCGTGAAGGAGGGGGCGGCGTCCGGCTCGGTCACCACGCCAGGCTACCGGCCGTGACCGCGGCGGATACGCTGGACGGCATGACGTCGCAGAAGACCCCCCAGACGATGAAGCCGGCGACGGCGGCGAAGAAGCTGGGCGTGTACCTCGAAGCCACCCCGGCGCAGTTCCGGGAGGGTGTCGTCTCGCGCGACGAGCTGAACGCCCTGCAGAGCGACCCGCCGGAGTGGCTGCGGGACCTGCGCCGCAACGGGCCGCACCCGCGCCAGGTGGTCGCGGCGAAGCTGGGCGTGTCGATCGGCGGCCTGGCCCGCGGCGGGATCACCGACCCGCTGACCAGCGAGCAGATCGACGCCCTCAGGACCGAGAACCCCGAGTGGCTCCAGCGCGAGCGCGCCCTGCAGGCGGACGTGCGAAAGGAGGCCGCGCGCCAGAAGGAGAAGAACCAGCGCTGACCGCACGTCCGGGCCGGACCGTGCCGCCGCCGTACCGGTGGTGGCACCGGCACGACGACTACCCGGTCCGGCGCGCGCGGGCCAGGATCGCCTCCGCGCGGCGGATCACCGGGCGGTCCACCATCTGACCATTGTGGACCCCGACGGAGCCGTCGGTCACCGACGCCAGCACCTCCCGCGCCCAGCGGGTCTCGGCTTCGCCGGGGCGGAACGCGTCGTTCACCGCGGTCACCTGGCGTGGGTGGATGCACAACTTGCCGGTCAACCCGAGCTCGATCGCGTGCGCGACGTCGGCGCGCAGCACCGCCGGGTCGTCCAGGGCGGTGGTGACGCCGTCGACCGGGGCGGCGCACCCGGCCGCGGCCGCGGCGAGCACGACCGCGGACCGCGCGTGCCGCAGCGCCGCGTGCGAGCGGTGGTCGACGCCGAGCTGCGCCGCCAGGTCGACGCTGCCGAACGCGGGCCGCACCACCGGATCCGCGCCGCACACCTCCACCGCCCGGGTGACGCCCAGCGCGGTCTCGATCAGCGGGATCACCGGACCCGCCCCGCGGTCGGCGAGCGCGTCCAGCACCGCGCGGTCCTCGGCCTTGGGCACCATCACCGCCGCGGCGCGCCCGGCGACCGCCGCCAGGTCGGCGTCGAACCAGGGCGTGCCGGGCGCGTTGATCCGCACCACGGCGGCGTGACCCGCGTCCAGCCAGGACCGGACGTGCTCGCGCGCGCCGGCTTTGCGGTCCGGGCCCACCGCGTCCTCCAGGTCGAGCACGACCAGGTCGCACCCGGTGGCCGCGGCCTTGGCGAACCGGTCCGGGCGGTGACCCGGCACGAACAGCAGGCTCCGGGCATCCGCCACCGGCTCGGTCATCGCGCGCTCCGCACGGTTCCGGTCGCGGTGCGGCGGCCGTGCACGTCCCGCACCGCCGTGGTGGTCCCCGCCGGCCCCGCGACCGCACCGGCCACCAGGCCCTGGTGGTCGAACAGCGGTGCGACGAGCCGGTACTCGAAGACCTGATCGCCGCCGCACCCGGTGGCGCGCGCCGCCTCGGCCATCGCGATCGCCTGCAGCGGCCCGTGGGTGAGCAGCCCGGGGTAGCCCTCGACCTGGCGCGCGTAGTCGCGGTCGTAGTGGATCCGGTGCGCGTTGTAGGTCAGTGCGGAGAAGCGGAACAGCAGCGTCGGGGTCACCTCGATCGCCCACTCGCCCGGTCCGGGCGGCAGCACCTCCGAGCCCGCCCCGGCGGGCAACGCCGCCGCGGTGACCGGGCGGTACACGATGTCCTGCTGCTCCTCGACCACGAGCCGGCCGTCCTGTTCGATCCGCTGCCCGACCACCACGAACGTCAGCGGCCCCGAGCGGCCCTGCTTGTCGTGGACGGACAGCACCCGGGTGCGCCGCGTCGCCGGTGCACCGCACCGCAGCGCCCCCTCGGTCCGGACGCGCCCGCCCGCCCACATGCGCCGCCGTCCCGGACCGGGCGGCGCCGGCACGCAGTGGCGGACCGGGTGGCCGTCCGGGCCCAGATCCGCCTGCGCGGGCCGGTCCAGCAGGTAGAGCCAGTGCCACAGCAGCGGCAGCCCCTCGCGGCCGAGGTCGGGCACCGGGACGTCCAGCAGCGCGCCGAGGGCCTGCGCCGGACCGGGTACCAGGACTTCGGTGCGTTCGACGGTGTCGGGAGCGAGCATCGGGGTCCCTATCGGATCGGGTGGCGGCGGACGAGCTGGCGGGCGATGACGGTGCGCTGGATTTCGTTGGTGCCCTCACCGACGATCATCAGCGGCGCGTCGCGGAAGTAGCGTTCCACGTCGAATTCGGTGGAGTAGCCGTAGCCGCCGTGGATCCGCACGGCGTTCAGCGCGATCTCCATCGCGGTCTCGGAGGCGAACAGCTTCGCCATCCCGCACTCCAGGTCGGCCCGCTCACCGGAGTCGTAGCGGCGGGCGGCGTGGTGCACGAGCTGGCGGGCGGCTTCGAGCTTGGTGGCCATGTCGGCCAGGTAGTTGCCGATGGACTGGTGCTGCCAGATCGGCTTGCCGAACGTTTCGCGCTCCTGGGCGTAGCGCAGCGAGTCCTCCAGCGCGGCCCGGCCCACACCCAGCGCGCGGGCGGCGACCTGGATGCGGCCGATCTCCAGCCCGCGCATCATCTGCGCGAATCCGTGCCCCTCCACACCGCCCAGCACCGCCGAAGCGGGCACGCGCAGGTCGTCGAAGGTCAGCTCGCAGCTCTCCACACCCTTGTAGCCGAGCTTGGGCAGGTCGCGCGAGACGTGGAACCCCGGGCCCTTCTCGGCCAGGAGCACGCTGATGCCGCGGTGCGGCGGATCGGCTCGCGGGTCGGTCTTGCACAGCAGGGCGACCAGATCCGAGCGCCGGGCGTTGGTGATCCAGGTCTTGGACCCGGTGACCACGTACTCGTCGCCGTCGCGCCGGGCGGTCGTGCGCAACGCCTGCAGGTCGGACCCGCCACCGGGTTCGGTCAGCGCCATGGTGGCCCGCAACTCGCCGGTGGCCATCCGCGGCAGGTAGCGGTCCTGCTGCTCCCGGGTGCCGTGGGCGAGCAGCAGCTTCGCCACCACGGTGTGGCCGCCCATCGCGCCGGCCAGGCTCATCCATCCCCGCGCCAGCTCCTCGGTCACCACCGCGTAGCACTGGGCCGAGACCGCCGCCCCGCCCCACGGCTCCGGGATCGCCAGACCGAAGATGCCCATCTGTTTCATCGCTTCGACGAGCTGTTCCGGATAGGCGTTCGCGTGCTCCAGATCGCGCACCACCGGCCGCACCTCGCGGGCGACCCAGTCGGCGACCACCGCGGCGATGGCGGCCTCGTCCTCGGTCAGGCCGTCCATCGGAAGTCCTTCCTGCGCGACGTCATCACCGACATCATCGTCTCCGGTACCGGCCGGCGGGAAATGCCCGTCCGTGATCAGTCCACGCGTCCTGGTGATGGCGGTGCCGTGGCAATGGGGGTGCCGTGGCAATGGGGGTGCCGGATCAGCTCAGCGCGACCGAGAAGTCCGTGACGGTGAAGCGCGCGGCCTTGCCGTCGGTCGAGCAGAACTCGATGCCGTACCCGATCTGGTTCACCGTCGGGTTCGGCGGGACGTGGCCCGCGCCGATCGCCCAGTCGATCATCGCCTTGAGGTCGACCGTGCCGGAGTAGTGCGTGTCCTGCGCGACGAAGGCCAGGTAGCCCTCGTCCCGCCAGACGTCGTAGGTCACGCCGTCCGCGGTGTAGGCCGCGACCTTGCTGCCGTCCGGGACCTGGCCGTGGTTCTCCGTCCAGACCATCAGCTCGGTCACGCCCGGCCCGTCGCCGACGCCGTTCAGCCACAGGTCGTAGGCCACGTCGTAGATGCCGGTGCCGGGGCCGCGGCCGGCGAAGGTGGAGCGGATGGCGGGGAAGGTGGACAGCGGGGCGCCGTCCTGGTCGTTGATGTCCTGGTGGACGTTCGGGTAGGTCTTCACCGATGTCGTGGCCGGCTGGGTGGAGTCGACGTACCAGCTGCCGTGCGAGCACGCCGACAGGGTCTGCGGGCCGGCCTCGGCCTGGTTCCACATGTTGTTGTGCACGTAGTAGCCGCCCTCGGACCAGCCCGCATCGGGATCGCTCGTGGTGAACACCGGGTCGGTGCAGCTCCGCCCGGGCGCGGCCGCGGTGCCCGGCGCCGGCGAGGCCGTGGCGGCCGGGGACGGCGGCGCGGACGACGAGCCGTCCTGCCGGCAGGCGGTGGTGCCGGACAGGACGAGGGCCGCGGCGAGCAGCAGTGCCGGCATCGTGCGTGTCATGGGCGTCTTCCGTGGTTCGCGACGGCCCTCCAGTCGACCGGCTCGGACCGGCAGGGAAGGTCACGAACGAATCACAGTCGAATCACGAGAATTGATCTGCGACCGGGCTTGGCGTGCGGGGTTCCGGAAACCGTCAACCGCCGAACGGGTGCCCGGCGCCGGGAATTCCGCGCGAATGGTGGTGGGCATCGTAGGAGTCCGCACCGTCCGTTCCCGGTGCTTGCCAATGCCGGGGCACCGGGTGAAACCGCAGGCAGGACCGCTGTGCCGCCGGTAAGTACGGGTCCGGTACGGGGAATGCCCGGTCGGGCCATGATCTTGTTGCGCCTCACCGGCTGCGGTACTACTCGTACTACGCGCCCAACGACGGGCGCACGGGGCCGAAGGGGCGCAACCGCATGACCGTCAGTCTTCCCGCTTTTCCCGCCGCCGCCGAGAGGCCGCTCGACACGTGCATCCGTCTCCGGAAGATCGCGCCGGTGGTGGAGGTGGAGTTCCCCGGCGGCGTGCCCGCCTACCTGGCGCTGACCACCCGGGCGGTGCGGGAGGTCCTGGCCGGGGACAACAAGACCTTCGCGCGCGAGCCGAAGCACTGGCCCGCCCTCCACGACGGCTCCATCCCGGAGGACTGGCCGCTGCGCAGCATCGTGCAGGGTGATCACCTGTCCACCAAGGACGGCGCGGATCACCGGCGGCTGCGGGGCCTGGTCGGCAAGGCGTTCACGCCTGCCCGGGTGCTCGCGCTGGAACCGCGGATCCAGCAGCTGGTCGACGAGCTGCTGGACGGGGTCGCCGCCGCCGGGGACGGCGTGGATCTGGTTTCGGAGTTCACCGAGGTGCTGCCGATGGCCGTGATCTGCGAGCTGTTCGGCGTGCCCGGGCCGGAGCGCAAGCGGCTGCGGAACTGGACCGCGACGCTACTGGCGCACACCACGCCGGCGGAGGAGGCATTCGCGACCCACAACGCGCTCACCGGCTACCTGCGCGAGCTGGTGGAGCGCAAGCAGGCCGAGCCCGCCGACGACCTGACGAGCAGCCTGGTGCAGGCCCGCGACTCCGGCGACAAGCTCACCACCGACGAACTGGTCGGGGTGCTGTGGCTGATGCTGGTCGCCGGCCACGAGACCACCGTCCACCTCCTCGGCAACGCCGTCATCGCGCTCGCGCAGAACCCCGGCCAGCTGGCCCTCGCCAAGAACGAGGACCGCTGGGCCGATGTCGTCGAGGAGACGATCCGGTACCGGCACTCGGTGATGATGACCAGCTTCCGCTTCACCCTGACGGACGTGACCATCGCCGGCGTGGAGATCCCCAAGGGCAACGCGGTCGGCGTGGTCTACCAGGCCGCCGGCCTCGACCCGGAGGTCTACGGCGACACCGCGGGGGAGTTCGACATCACGCGCCCGCAGGGCGCGAACCTCGGGTTCGGCCACGGGCCGCGGTACTGCATCGGTGCGCCGCTCGCGCGCCTGGAGAGCCGGCTGGCGCTGGCCGCGCTCTACCGGCGGTTCCCGGAGCTGAGCCTGGCCGCCGACCCGGACGACATCCCCTACTCGCCGTCGTTCTTCACGATCGGCCCGCTGTCGATCCCGGTCAACCTCGGCCCGGGGAACTGACCGGCGGGGCGGCGGGGCAGGTCGCCCCGCCGCCCCCGGCGACGTCCGTCAGTCGGTACCGGACTCGATGGCCGCGCGGTCGAGCAGCTCGGCCTCCTCGGTGGTGGTGCCACGGGAGGCGATCGTCTCGGCGCCACCCTCGGTCATCGCCCCGATCAGGCCCGTCGAGGCGGCCTGCGCGGCGCCGACCAGCTGCGGCTGCGTGGTGCCGCCGCTGCCGACCATGCCCAGGTTCGCGTACTGCTCCAGGCGGGCCCTGGAGTCGGCGATGTCCAGGTTGCGCATGGTCAGCTGGCCGATCCGGTCGACCGGGCCGAACGCCGAGTCCTCGGTGCGCTCCATCGACAGCTTGTCCGGGTGGTAGCTGAACGCCGGGCCGGTGGTGTCGAGGATGGAGTAGTCCTCGCCGCGCCGCAGCCGCAGGGTCACCTCGCCGGTGACGGCGGTGCCGACCCACCGCTGCAGCGACTCGCGCAGCATGAGCGACTGGGGGTCGAGCCAGCGGCCCTCGTACATGAGGCGGCCCAGGCGGCGGCCCTCGGTGTGGTAGCTGGCGATGGTGTCCTCGTTGTGGATCGCGTTGACCAGCCGCTCGTAGGCCGCGTGCAGCAGCGCCATGCCCGGCGCCTCGTAGATGCCGCGGCTCTTGGCCTCGATGATCCGGTTCTCGATCTGGTCGGACATGCCCAGCCCGTGCCGGCCGCCGATGGCGTTGGCCTCCAGGACCAGGTCGACGGCGGAGGCGAACTCCTTGCCGTTGATGCGCACCGGCCGGCCCTGCTCGAAACCGATCGTCACGTCCTCGGCCGGGATCTCGACCTGCGGGTCCCAGAAGCGGACGCCCATGATCGGCTCGACCAGTTCGATGCCGGCGTCGAGGTGCTCGAGCGCCTTGGCCTCGTGGGTGGCGCCCCAGATGTTCGCGTCGGTCGAGTACGCCTTCTCGGTGCTGGCCCGGTAGGGCAGGCCGCGGGCGGTCAGCCACTCCGACATCTCGGTGCGGCCGCCCAGCTCGGTCACGAAGTCGGCGTCCAGCCAGGGCTTGTAGATCCGCAGCGCCGGGTTGGCGAGCAGGCCGTAGCGGTAGAACCGCTCGATGTCGTTGCCCTTGAAGGTGGATCCGTCGCCCCAGATCTGGACGTCGTCCTCGAGCATCGCGCGGACCAGGAGCGTGCCGGTGACGGCGCGGCCGAGCGGGGTGGTGTTGAAGTAGGCGCGGCCGCCGGAGCGGATGTGGAACGCGCCGCAGGCCAGCGCGGCCAGCCCCTCCTCGACCAGCGCCTCCCGGCAGTCGACGAGCCGCGCGATCTCGGCGCCGTAGGTCTTGGCCCGGCCGGGCACGGACGCGATGTCGGGCTCGTCGTACTGCCCGATGTCCGCGGTGTAGGCGCAGGGCACCGCGCCCTTCTCGCGCATCCACGCGACAGCTACGGACGTATCGAGGCCACCGGAGAAGGCGATCCCGACACGTTCACCGACAGGCAGAGAGGTGAGCACCTTGGACACGAGACCAGTATATGCATGGCAATGCATGATCATGCAAACGGGGTGCCTGTGGTCTCGCCGACGCTACTGCCCGCCCTCGGCCGGCGCCGCGGTGGGAATGTCGTTCGCCGCCGTCCAGGACACCAGGTCCTGCTGCTGGATCGCCGCGGCGAGGAGGTCCGGGAACTGGTCCGGCGTGCAGGCGAAGGCCGGGATGCCGAGCGCGGCGAGCGCGGCGGCGTTGTCGTGGTCGTAGGCGGGGGCGCCGTCGTCGCTCAGCGCGAGCAGGCAGACCACCTGCACGCCGTCCGCCCGCAGCGCCTGCGCGCGCTGCCGCATCGCCGCCTCGTCGCCGCCCTCGAACAGGTCGCTGATCAGCACCAGCACCGTCTCCCGCGGCGCGTCGATCCGGCTCTGGCAGTACGCCAGCGCCGCGTTGATGTCGGTGCCGCCACCCAGCTGGACCCCGAACAGCAGCTCCACCGGGTCCGGCATCGCCTCGGTCAGGTCCGCCACCGCGGTGTCGAACGCGATGATCTGCGTCCGCAGCGACCGGATCGACGCCAGCACCGCGCCGAACACGCTCGCGTACACGACCGACGCCGCCATGGAGCCGCTCTGGTCCAGGCACAGCACGATCCGCCTGCTCACGCTCGGCAGCCGCCGCCCGAACCCCACCAGCCGCTCCGGGACGACCGTGCGCTGCTCGGGCTGGTAGTGCCTGAGGTTCGCCAGGATCGTGCGGTTCCAGTCGATGTCGCCGTGCCGCGGCCGGTTCGTGCGGCCGGCCCGGTGCAGCGCGCCGCTCACCGCCTGCCGCGTCGGCTGCGCCAGGCGTTTCTCCAGCTCGTCCACCACCTTCCGGACCACCGCCCGCGCGGTCTCCCGCGACCGCTCCGGGATGGCCCGGTTCAGCGACAGCAGCGTGCCCACCAGGTGCACGTCCGGCTGCACGGACTCCAGCAGCTCCGGCTCCAGCAGCAGCTCACGCAGGCCCAGCCGGTCGATCGCGTCACGCTGCATGACCTGCACGACCGAACTGGGGAAGTAGCCGCGGATGTCGCCCAGCCACCGCGCCACCCGCGGTGACGAAGCACCCAGGCCGCCGCGGCGGTCGGACTCCTTGCCGTACAACGCCTCCAGCGCCGCGTCCCGGCGGGCGTCCACACCGGACAGTGCCGTGCCGGTGCCGTCGGCGTCCTGGCCGCCGAGGATCATCCGCCAGCGCCGCAGCCGTTCGCTCATCCCAGCAGCTCCAGGATCCGCGGCACCACCAGTGCCGCCCGCTCGTGGTCCAGCGCCTCGTCCTGCGCGCGCACCCCGGACGCGGCCGCGCCGCGGTCGAGGCGGCGCACCCGCAACCCGATCTCCCGCCGCTCGGCGGCGGAGAACCCGGCGAACGTCCGGCGGAGCAACGGAAGCAGGTGGTCGAACACCTCATCGCCGACGCCGGCGGCCCAGGTGTCGACGATCTCCAGCAGCTCCGGCTCGTGCACCAGCAACGCCGCCTCGCCGGACAGGAAACCCTCCAGCCACCCCGCCGCCTGCGTGGCGTCCGCGGCCGGGGACAGCTGCCGGGACAGGCGCCCACCGGCGTCGGTGATGTCGAGCAGCCCGGCGTCGAGCAACAGCCGCACCGCGCGCCCCGCGATCGGCCCCGGCACGCCGCGCCGGTCGGCGACGGTCCGCAGCGCCCCGTACCAGACGTCCCGCAGCTCCGGCTGGTCGAGCAGCCCGATGCCGCGCTGCACCCCGTCCACCAGCTGCCGCACCTCGCGGCCGGACTCCTCGTCCAGCCCGGCGCAGGCGGCCGGCAGGCCGACCGCGATGCGGGTGACCACGCCGCTCACCACCCGCTGCACCAGTTCGGTGTCCGCCCGCCGCACGTTGCCGTACCGGCGCACCCGCGCCATCGGCTCGACCGCGGCCATCAGCCGGGTGATGTCGTGCTGGCGCGCCGCCCGCTCGTCGAGGGCGGCGAGCACCCCGGCCAGTGCCGCGGGCAGGTCGGCCGTCAGGGTCTGCTCGACCAGCGTGCTCAGCTCCGCGATGCCGGCCTCGGCGGTCCGCTGCGCGACCACCGCGGTGGCCGCGGAGGCGATGGTCGTGCCGTGGCCGCTCGCCTCGATGAGCGCGACCTCCAGCTCCGGCCGCCATTGCAGCACCCACGACTCGCGGAACGTACCCTTGGTGCGGCTGGTCCCCACCGGCTCGCCCCACGGCACGCCGAGCAGCAGCAGCCGGTGCAGCAGCTTGCTGCGCTCCAGGTGGGACGGTGTCCGCAGGTCGAGGTCCAGCTGCTGCTCGGCCGCGCTCTGCTTGAGCCGCAACCGTTTCCGCGTCGCGGCGAGGTCCGCGGCCAGCGGCACCATGGGTGTCTCGTCCGGAACCCGGCCGAGGATGTCGCCCACCAGCAGCGTGCGGGCGACCAGCCGCATCGGGACGTCCGACCCGCCGCACAGGACCGCGCGGCAGGCTTCCAGCACTTCCGGCAGCCCCGGGTGCGGGCGCTCGCGCAGGGCGGCCAGCGCGTCGGCCAGGCGCACCGCCTCGATGACCGCGGCCGGGGACACGTCGTGCTGCTCGCGGCGCAGCAGGTGCGCCACCCGCACCAGCCAGCGGCCCACGGCCTCGTCCCGGCCGGTGGTGAACAGGTGGTGGTACCAGCCGGGGGAGGAGATCCCGGCGCCGTAGCCGCTCGCCAGCGCCAGCCGCGACGAGGTCCACGGCACCCACGTCGCCGCGACCTTCGTCGTGCGCAGGCCCTTGAGCAGCCGGGCGTCGGCCGCCTGGGACGGGAACTCCGACGGCACGAGAGCCGGCGCGTGCCAGGCGCCGCAGACGACTGCGACGGACCCTGCGCCGCCACGCAGCGTGGCGCGCAGCACCCGCCGCATCGCCGCCTCGCGCCGCTGCGTGCGCAGGTCGGGCACGTGCCCTTCGCGCAGGGCGCGCATCGCGTCCAGGAGCGCGCCGAACACCTCCAGCCCGTGGTGGCGCAGCTCGACCGCGTCCTCCCACCAGCGCTCCGGATCGTCGTACCCGGCAGCGCCGGCCAGCGTCGCGATCGGGTCGATCGGCGGCCCGGCAGCGGGATCGTCCTCGTCCTCGAGCGTGAGCGCGACGTTCGCCGGCAGGTCGGCGAACCGCACCTCCCGCCCGTGCTCGAGCGCCCACCGCAACGCCACCCACTCCGGGGAGAACAGGGCCATCGGGTAGAACGCGGCCCGCGCGGGTGTGGCGGTCGAATACACCAGGCCGGCGACCGGGGGCCGCATCCCGGCCGCCGCGGCGAGCGGGGCGACCGCGTCCAGTTCCGGCGGCCCCTCGATGACCACGACCTGCGGGTCCAGGCGGGCCAGTGCGCCGGCCACCGCCCGCGCCGACCCGGGCCCGTGGTGCCGGACGCCCAGGACGTGCAGGCTCACGCCAGTTCCCGGCACGCGCGGTACAGGTCGGCCCAGGGCCGGCGTTCCCGGACCACGGTCTCCAGATACTCCTGCCACACGATCCGGTCCTGCACGGGGTCCTTGACCACCGCGCCGTGCAGGCCAGCCGCCACGTCGTCGGCGCGCACCACACCGTCGCCGAAATGGGTGGCCAGCGCGATCCCGTTGGTCACCACCGAGATCGCCTCCGCCGTGGACAGGGTCCCGGACGGTGACTTGATCCTGGTGCGGCCGTCGGTGGTCACCCCGTCCCGCAGCTCCCGGAACACGGTGACCACCCGCCGGATCTCGTCGACGTGCCCGGCCCCGGCCGGCAGCCGCAGCGACCGGCCCAGCTGTTCGACGCGCAGCCGGACGATCTCCACCTCGGCCTCGGCGTCGTCCGGCAACGGCAGCACCACGACGTTGAAGCGGCGTTTGAGCGCGGCGGACAGGTCGTTCACGCCCCGGTCGCGGTCGTTGGCGGTCGCGATCACGTTGAACCCGGCGCGGGCCTGCACCTCGCTGTCGAGCTCGGGGATCGGCAGGGTCTTCTCGCTCAGGACGGTGATCAGCGCGTCCTGCACGTCGGAGGGGATCCGCGTCAGCTCCTCGATCCGGGCGATGCCGCCGGTCTCCATGGCGCGCAGCACCGGGCTGGCGACGAGGGCCTTCGGTGACGGCCCCTCGGCGAGCAGGCGGGCGTAGTTCCAGCCGTAGCGGATGGCTTCCTCGGGGGTACCGGACGTGCCCTGGACCAGCTGCGTGGAATCACCCGAGATCGCCGCGGCCAGGTGCTCGGACAACCACGTCTTCGCCGTGCCGGGCACACCGAGCAGCAGCAACGCGCGGTCGGTGGCCAGGGTGGCGATCGCCACCTCCACCAGCCGGCGCGAGCCGAGGTACTTCGGGGAGACCGGGGTGCCGTCGCCGGTCTCGCCGCCCAGCACGTACGTGGCGACCGCCCACGGGGAGAGGTGCCAGTTGGGCGGTTTCGGCCGGTCGTCGGTGGCGGCCAGCGCGGCCAGCTCGCCGGCGTACTGCTGCTCGGCGTGTGCGCGCAGCACATCCGTCATCGGAACTCCTGCAGGATGGTCGCTCGGATGGTCAGTGCGTGGGCGATGCCACGCAGGGTGCGGGCCTCTGGTGCGGAGCCGGTGCCCAGTGCCAGGAGCCAGTCCTCCACGGCGGCGAGCGCGGCCGGGTGCAGGTGCTCGGCCAGTGCTCGCGCGGCGACCCTTAGCACAGCTTGGGCCTTGGCGTCGCGCAGGCGGCCGACGATCTCCGTGGAGAACCCGGCCGGCCACGGTCCCGGGGCGGCGGCGAGCAGGGCGCCGAAGCGGGCGTCGAGCTTGCGCGCACCGCTCAGGAGGTCCGTGGCGGTGCCCGGGGTGAGCGCGGCGATCAGGTCCGGGGTGGGCTGGTGGCGGACCAGCGCGGCGAGCCACTCCTGATCGCCCTGGCGCACCGCGGCCTTCGTCCAGCCGAGGACGACGTCGGAGTCCGCGCGGCCGATCTCGCCGATGTCCCAGGTGGACAGTGGCGTAGCGGCGAGGATCTGGATCAGCCGGGACGCGGCCCGGCCCCGGCCCGGTTCGCGGTGGTCGCCGATCCCGTCGCGGCGCGCCGCCTCGTCGGGTTCGCCCGGCAGCTCGAAGGTGCCGGCCGCCGTGTGCAGCCGCCGCGCGCGTCCGGCCATGCGGTGCGCTCGGGCCGAACCGGGCAGGTGGTCCAGCAGCGCGGCGGCGGCCGCGCGGACCGTCCCGGCCCGGTCGTCCAGCGCGCGTTCCAGCAGCGGCTCGTCCGCATCGGACAGTCCGGTGCGCAGGACGTCGAGGAACGCGGCACGGGTGGCAGCCGGTTCGGCGGGCCAGGTGTCCTCGACGAGTTCGCGAGCCCGGTCCGGTTCGGTCTCCCGCAGGTCGGTCAGCAGCGCCAGCCGTTCGGCGCGGGTGCCCGTCGCGAACCGTCCGGCCACCTCGCCGCGCGGGACGGTGGCGGCCCAGCTCCACGCCGGGTGGTGCCCGGCAAGCCAGGCGCCGCGCGGGCCGATGACCTGCCTGACCAGGCGGCGCGCGCCGGTGGCGGTGGTGCCGAACCGGAGCAGCTCGGGCAGCAGCCGGTACGGCGGGCGCCGCCCGCAGGCACGGGCCGCGGTGAGCCAGTCGGTGGTGAGCAGGTCGGTGCCGGCCTCGAGACGGATGCCGCGGCCGAGGAGGAGTTCCAGGATCTGGGCCGCGACCGGGGTGCACTCGGGACGCTCATCGGGTTCCGCCGGTTCCCGGAGGGTGCCGCGCCAGGCGGGCGGGGTCCAGCCGGCCCGCCGGTAGCCGGCGGCGAGCGCGGCGGCCGCCAGGACGGCGGCTTCGGGGGAGTCGGCGGTGACGCGGCCGGCGCCCGCGATACCGGACCCGGCGAGCGTGAACGGGCGGCGGCCGGTGCCGACCAGTGCGGTGCCGAGCAGGTCGTCCCAGGCGGTCACAGTGCCACCAGCCGGTCGCCGGCCTGCACGCTCAACGGGTGCAGGCGCTCGTCGATCCACTCGCCGAACACCGGCACCGGGTGACCGCCGGACAGGGCGAGCAGTTGCCACACGTCGGTGCCCGGTGCCAGGGTCAGGGCCGCGCCGCCGGGATCGACGAGCAGCGGCGGCTCACCGGGCACCACCGTCATGCCCGCCAGGGCCAGCGGGATGCGGCGCAACCACGGGTTGCCGGCCAGCCACCGGGCTGCCTGGGCGAGCGCGTCGGGCACGCCGGTGGCGTGCGGCAGGCCCGAGCCGGCCACCACCTTGTGCTCGTCCCCGGTGAGCAACGCCCGCCGTGGCCCGGCGCCGGGGTATCTGGCCACTTCACCGTCCACAACGGATCCGAGCACGTGCGCCACCTTCAGCGCCTGCCCGGCGGCGGCGAAGTCCAGCAGCACCACGGTCTCGCCGGTGTGCTCGCCGTGCAGCCAGGTCCGCTGGGACAGCAGGCGGTCGTCCTCCTCCTGACTCAGGCCCACCACCCACCAGCGGTCGGCGACCCGGTCGCCGATCTCGTCCCGGCGGCGCGGCCAGCCGAGCACGGCACGCAGGTCACCCGAGGCCGCCTCGTCCAGTTCGGCGCGGCGCCGCCAGGCGCGGATCGCGAGGTACCAGCGGCCCAGCTCACCGAGCAGGTGCGGGGCCCAGTCGGCACGGGCGTGCAGGTCCGCGGCCACCGCGCGGACCCGGTCGGCCAGCCCGGGCAGCTGCGCGTCGACCAGACGGGCCGCGGCGGTGTCCCAGAAACCCGCCGGCTGCTTGCGGGCGGTGGCCAGCCCCTGCCGGACGAGGTCGTGCAGCCACAACTCGAAATCATCGAGCCCGGCCGACATCAGGGACTCCCGCTCGGCCAGGCGGCGGGCCTGTGCCTCCGGGTCGGGCCGGGCGGGTTCCTTCCGGGTAGCGGCCGGGGTGGCCCACTCGGCAGGCCCGGCGCCGGCGGTCACCGACCCGTCGCCCGCCGCCCACATCAGCAGCAGCGCCAGGCCGTGCTTGCAGGGGACCTTGCGGCTCGGGCAGGTGCACCGGAAGGACGGTTCCGTGAGATCGACGGTCACCTGGTAGGGGGAGCGGGCACTGCCCTGGCACTTACCCCACACGAGTGTGCTGGTGCTGCCCAGGTCGGACCAGGTGCGCGGGTTCGCCAGGGCACGGGCGGCCTTCGCGGACCCGGCGTCGGGCGCCAGCGCCAGCACGCGCGCCACCGTCCACCGCGATCCCACACGAGCCAGCGTATCCCGCGGCAGCGGAGGCCACCGCGGGCCGGCCGGGGCGCCGGGCGCCCCGGCCGGTACCCGGGTCAGGCCATCTCGGGCGCGCGCAGGTGCGCCAGGGCCAGCTCGAACTCGCCCACCTCGAGGATCTCGACCCCGGCCTCGCCGGTGATGCGCGAGCGCAGCTCCTCGGCCCGGGAGCGGCTGGCGTCCATGGCCTGCCGGTCGGTGAAGGTCACCGACGAGACCGCCCGCCCGGCATCCCGGTCGATCATCAGGCTCGCGCTGCAGAAGCCGCCGAACTGCGCCAGCTCGGGCAGCAGGCCCATCCGGAAGCTGTCCAGGGCGCGGTCCAGCTGGTCGAAGCGGACCCAGGTGACGCGGCAGCAGGCGCCCTCCGGGGCCGGGTGGTCGCGGTGCAGCACCGCGATCTCCCACTCGTCGACCTGCGGCCGGCCGCCGCCCAGCACCTCCATCGCGCGGTCGCGCAGCGGGCGCACCCGGTCCGCGGTGTCGCGCAACGCCTCCTCCGATTCCCAGGAGGTGGTGACGATGCACCGCCCGGAGCCGCGGTCGATGAGCAGCGAGAGCCCGACGAAACCGGGCATGTCCATCAGCTCCGGCATGGTCTCGTCACGCACGTGGGCGAGGCCGGCGTCGAGGGTGTCCTGCTGAGCCTGAATCGTGGTGGAACGCGCGAACACGCCGTCCACCCCCTCTCCGATCGAGGCGGCGTCCCGGCGGCGCCGCCGGTAGCCCTACACCTTGCGCCGCCGGATGGCGGAACGCAACACCCGCCGGAAGGCCGCACGGCCCGGCGGCTACCGGGCGGCCGCGGGTGCCGGCGCCGGTGCGCGGCGCACGAACAGCGCCGTCACCAGGGCGAGCACCCCGACGACGCCGGCCACCACGAACGCGAGGCGCAGACCGGCCGCGTCCGGTGGCCCGGCCGGGTCGGCGCTGCCGAGCGTGGCGACGCTGACGAACACCGCGGTGCCGAACGCGCCCGCCACCTGCTGGAGCGTGGCCAGGATCGCGCTGCCGTGCGAGTACAGGTGATCCGGCAGCACCCCGAGCGCCTCGGTCATCAGCGGCGTCATCATGAACCCGAGCCCGGCCATCAGCAGCACGTGGATCGCGATCACCGCGGCCAGTGGTGAGCCGGGACCGAGCAGGGCGAACAGCCACATCGACACCGCCAGGGCCACCGCGCCGGGGATCACCAGCGGCCGCGCGCCGAACCGGTCGAACAACGCGCCCACCGGGCGGCCGAGCAGGCCGAGGGCCAGGCCGCCGGGCAGCACCGCGAGGCCACTGACGAACGTGGTCGTGTGCAGCACGGTCTGCAGGTACAGCGGCAGCATGATCGACGCGACCCCCAGCAGGCACACGAACAGCAGCGCGGCCAGCACGAGCGCGATCACGAAGCTGCGGTGCGTGAACGGCCGCAGGTCCAGCAGCGCCCGGTCCGCGCGCTGCAGCCGGGTCTGGCGCCAGGTGAAGATCGCGAGCAGGGCGAGCCCGGCGACGACCGGGACCCACGGTGCGACGGGGGAGTGGCCGCCACCCTCGCCGATCCCGGCCAGGCCGTAGAGCACCCCGCCGAACCCGGACGCCGACAGCAGCACCGACGGCACGTCCAGCGGCACCTTCCGGGTCGCGCCGTCCAGCCGGAACCAGACCGCGCCGAGGCACAGCGCGGCCAGCGCCAGCGGCAGCACGATCCAGAACATCCAGCGCCAGCTCAGCGACGACAGCACCGCGCCGCCGATGGTCGGGCCGATCGCCGGCGCCACCGCGATGACGATGGTGATCGTGCCCATCGTCGCACCCCGTTTGTGCGCGGGCACCAGGCGCATCACCGAGGTCATCAGCAGCGGCAGCATCACCGCGGTACCGCACGCCTGCACCACGCGCCCGGCCAGCAGGACACCGAAGCCCGGCGCCAGCCCGCTCACCAGGGTGCCGAGGCTGAACAGGCCCAGCGACGCGAGGAACACCCGGCGCGGGGTGAACCGTTCCAGCAGGAACCCCGTGGCCGGGATGACCACCGCCATCGTGAGCAGGAACCCGCTCGTCAGCCACTGCACGGTGGTGGTCGACACGGCGAGGTCGGCGGTGAGGTCGCGCAGCGCCACGCTGAGGATCGTCTCGTTGAGGATCATCACGAACGCGGACACCACGAGCACGCCGATCAGCAGCGCGGACCGGGGCGGGGCCGCGGCCGGCGCACCGGGCGGAGTGGGCGCGGGGGCGGCCATGGACAACACCTCACAGGACAGCGGTGACAGGGACCGGACGTCAGGACACGTCAGGAGACACGGCAGCGGCGCCGTCGGAGCGACCGCACCGCGGCCCCGGCGGAGAGCAGGCGGAAGCGGCCCTGCTCCTGTATACGGGGCGGGCGGGGGCGCGTCCACCGGATTCGGCGTGGTGACCCCGGTCGGCGGGTAGTCCCACCCGCGAAGGGCCGTGTGGGTGTCCATGGCGGACCCGCCCGGGTCGCGGCCGGTGGTTGCCGTCCCGGGGGCCGGGAATTCCGCATCGAACCGCACGATCGCGGGGCGTACAAAGGAACCCAGAGGTGGTGGTGCCGTTGCCGGTCGTGCGGGACGCGAGACGGCGCCGCTGGACGGTGGTGGCCGTGGTGACCGCGGTGCTGCTGACGGCGCCCCTGGTCGTCGCCGCGCTGCGCCCGGCCGGGCCGGCGCGGGACCCGGCCGCGCTGCGCGACCTGGTCCTGCGCTCCGGCAGCGCCGTGTACCAGGGATACGCGCACAGCACCGGCGCGCTCGCGCTGCCCGATCTGCCGGACCTCGGCGACGTCGCGAAGCTGTTCGCCACCACGACCACCATGCACGCCTGGTACGCCGGGCCCGTCCGCTCCCGTGTCGCCGTCCTCACCGCCACCGGCGAACAGGACCTCTACCGGCTGCCCGAGGCCGACTACACCTGGGACTACGGCACCCGGACGCTCACCGAGCTCACCGGGGCACCGGCGCTGCGGCTGCCGCGCGCGAGCGACCTGCTCCCGCCCGACCTGGCGCGGTGGATCCTGAACGCCACGCCGGGGGACCGGCTGGACGCGCTGCCCGGCCGGAACGTCGCGGGGGTGGCCGCGTCCGGCCTCCGGGTGGTGCCCGCCGATCCGGACACCGCGATCGGGCAGGCCGACGTGTGGGCCGACCCGGCCACCGGGCTGCCGGTGCGCGTCGAGGTGACCGCGCGCGGCCAGCACGCCCCGGGCCTGGTGAGCACGTTCGACGCCGTCGAGGAGACCGCGCCCGTGGTCACCACGCCCGATCTGGCGCCGGGCGCGAGCTTCACCCTGACCACCGCACCCGACCTCAGCCACGCGTTGCGCGCGCTCGGCAGCGCCCGGTTGCCGCCGGTGCTGCACGGCCGTCCCGCCCGCGCCTCGGGACTGGACGGCGTCGCCCTCTACGGGCCCGGCCTCGCGGCGTTCGCGGTCGTCCGGGTGCCGCCGGAGGTCGCCGGCGCGGTTGCCGATGCCGCGACCACGGCGGGCGGGGCGAAACCGGCCCTGACCGCGGGCAACGCGGTGGTCCTGTCCATCCCGCCGCTGTCGCTCGCCGTGGTGCAGCCCCACGAAGGGGGCCGCGGTTACCTGCTCGCCGGCCTGGTCACCCCGGAGGTGCTGCGCGCGGCCGCCGGGGAACTCGCCCAGCGGAGCGGCCGATGATCACCACGCACGCGCTGACCAAGCGGTTCGGCCGCACCGTGGCCGTCGACGCCGTGGACCTGCGGGTGCGCGAGGGCGACCGGTACGGCTTCCTCGGGCCGAACGGCTCGGGCAAGACGACCCTGGTCCGGATGCTGCTCGGCCTGGTCTACGCCTCCAGCGGCGAGATCGAGGTGCTGGGCCGTCCGATGCCGCGCCGGGCCGCGGAGGTACTGCCGCAGGTCGGCGCCCTGGTCGAGGGCCCGGGCGCGTACGCCCACCTGTCCGGGCGCCGCAACCTCGTCCTGCTCGACGCCGCGGGCGGCGGTGCCCGGCGGTCCCGGCGCGCCCGGATCGAGGAGGCCCTGGAGCGGGTCGGGCTGGCGGCGGTCGATCAGCGCCCGGTCAAGGCGTACTCCCTGGGGATGCGGCAGCGTCTGGGACTGGCCGCCGCCCTGCTCGGGCATCCGCGGCTGCTCGTGCTCGACGAGCCCACGAACGGGCTGGACCCGCAGGGGATCAAGGAGATCCGCGACCTGCTCGTCGAGCTGAACGCCCACGGCACCACGGTGTTCCTGTCCAGCCACCTGCTCGCCGAGGTCGAGCAGCTGTGCACCCGGGTCGGCATCGTCGACCGCGGCCGTCTCGTGCTGGAGGACGACCTCGCCGTGCTGCGCGAGCCGACCGGCCGGGTGCTGGTCGCCACGCCGGACGTGGCGCAGGCCGCCGCCGTCCTCGACGGCCGCCTGGAGTCGCGGGCCGGCGAGGCGCTGGTGGTCCGGCACGACGACCCGGCCGCGCTCAACGCGCGGCTGGTCGCGGCCGGTGTGCGGGTGCACGCGATCCGCGCCGAACGGCGGACGCTGGAGCAGGTCGTGCTGGAGGTCACCGGGACCGGCTCCGACCGCTTCGGGGTGCCGCCGTGATCGCGGTGGAGCTGCGCAAACTCGTGCTGCGGCCGCGGATGTGGGTGAGCGTGGGGCTGTTGTGCCTGCTGCCCGCGATCGTCGCGGTGTTCCTGGCGACCGCGGACTTCGCCCCGCCGCCCGGGCAGGGCGCGGCGTTCCTGTCCGCGGTGGTTTCCGACGGCTCGCTGTACCCGGCCGCCGCGCTCGCGCTGGTGCTTCCGCTGTTCCTGCCGATCGCCGTCGCGGTCGTCGCCGGGGACGCGGTCGCCGGCGAGGCCGCCGGCGGCACGCTGCGGTACCTGCTCGCCCGGCCGGTCGGCCGGACCCGGCTGCTGGTGGCGAAACTGGTCGCGGTCGCCGTCTACGTGACGGCCGCGATCGCGCTCGTCGTCGTGACCTCGCTGGTCGTGGGGGTGCTGCTGTTCGGCACCGGCGGGCAGCCCGGCGTGGCCGGCGGCGGTGCGCCGCCACCCGGGGTGATCTCGATGTCGGGCACGGCGCTGAGCTCGTCGGCGCTCGGGTGGCGGCTGCTCGGCGCGGTCGCCTACATCGTGGTGTCGATGCTCGGGTTCGCCGCGATCACGCTGTTCCTGTCCACGGTGACGGACTCGGCGCTCGGGGCCGCCCTGGGCGGTCTCGCGGTGCTGATCACCAGCTCGGTGCTGGAGACCCTGGACGCGGCCGCCCCGGCCAAGCCGTACCTGCCCACGCACTACTGGCTGTCCTGGATCGACTTCTTCCGCGATCCGGTGCTGTGGCGCAACATCGACCAGGGACTGCTGCTGCAAGCCGGTTACCTCGTCGTGTTCTTCGGCGCGGCCTGGGCCAACTTCGCCACCCGGGACATCACCAGCTAGCCGCAGCCCGCCGGCGCGGTCAGCGGTGCGGTGCCCAGCGCGCGCAGGACGAACGCGGTGACCTGCGGGTCGGTGGGCAGGTCACCGTGGGCGGCGGGATCCGCCGGGCACACGGCTTGCAGCGGCACGTTCACCGCGCCGTCGATCCGGGCCGAGTCGGGTGGCACCACCACCTCGTCCCGCTCGGTCCACACCGACAGCCACGGCAGGCCGGCCGGCACCGGGTACGCCTGCAGCTGCCGCAGCAGCGCGCTGCCCGGGGCGAGCTGCCGGCACGCGGCCGGGCACGCCGCGGGGTCGAGCACGGCGGCGGCCGCCGCGAGCTGGGTGCCGTGCAGGGGCGCGCCCAGCGTCACGAGGCGGCGCGCCTGGTGCTCGCCGCCGCCCTGGCCCGCCCACCAGGCGGCGACCACCCCGCCGGCCGAATAGCCGATCACGTCGACCGACGGCGCCCCGCGGGCGCGGGCCCGTGCGGCCGCGGCGTCCAGGACGGCGACCTGGGCGAGCAGATCGCCGGTGCCGCCGTCCGGCAGCGTCAGCACCTCGGTCTCCCGCCCGGTTGCCTGGCGGATCCGGTCGGCGAGCCGGGCGAGCGCGTCCTGCGCGCCACCGTAGCCGGGGACCAGCAGAACGGGACCCGGGTCGTCCTGCGCCGGCCGCCCGCTACCGGCCGGCGCACCACCCCGGCCGGCGGCGAGGGCGCCCGCGAGAAGACCCGCCACCGCCACCGCGGCGACGAGCGTCACCAGCAGGCGGCGGCGCGGGCTGATGCCGCGCCACCACGCCGAAACCCGCACCGGAGCAGACACCCGCCGGGCCGGGCCGCGGGACGCGTCCCCCGGCCCGGCCCCGGACGGTCACTGGTAGAGCGCCGCCTGGATCTTCGGGTCGTTGATGTTGCTCTTGTCGTACCAGTAGAACGCGGTGTCGATCCGCTTGGGCAGCTGCTGGTGGTTGATCGCCTGCAGCGCGGCGTCCACCAGTTGCCGGCCGATGTCCATCGGATCCTGGGTGATCGCGCCGAACTCGAGGCCGCTGTTGATCGCGTCGATCTGGGCCTTGCCGGAGTCGAACCCGACCACCGTCAGGCCCTGCTTCCCGCTCTCCTGCACACCCTTGAGCACACCGATCGCCGAACCCTCGTTGGAGCCGTAGATGCCCTTCAGGTCCGGGTTGGCCGAGATGATCGACTTGGTGATGTTGGCCGACTCCAGCTGGTCACCACCACCGTACTGGGGCGGCAGCACCGTGATGCCGGGCGCGTTCTTCGCCATCCAGTCCAGGAACCCGTCCCGCCGGTCCTTGCCGGACAGGCTCGTCTGGTCGTGCACCACCATCGCGACCTTGCCCTGCCCGCCGAGCTGCTGCGCCATGTGCTTGGCCGCCTCGGCCGCCGCGGCCTTGTTGTCCGTGGCGACGGTGGTGACCGGGATGTCGCTGTCCACACCGGAGTCGAACGCGATCACCGGGATGTTCTGCGACTTCGCCTGCTGCAGCAGCGGCGCCGCGGCCCGCGAGTCCAGCGCCGCGAACCCGAGCGCCTGCGGCGACTTGGCCAGCTCGTTGGTGAGCATGTTGACCTGCTGCTCGACGTCCTTCTCGGTGGCCGGCCCGACGAAGGTGGTCCGCGCGCCCTTGGCGGCCGCCTCGTCCTCGGCGCCCTTCTTCACGGCCTGCCAGAATTGGTGCTGGAAGCCCTTCGACACGATCGAGATGAGCGGGCCGCCCCCGCCGCTGCCGGCGGAGTTTCCGCTCTGGCCGCACGCGGCCAGCGTCAGCGCCAGCAGGGCGGCGGCGGCCGCTGCGGCGAACCTTTTCGTCCTCATCAAGAACTCCTTTGTTCTTTTTCAGGCTTCCCGTTTCCGGATCCGGTCCGTGTAGACGGCCACCAGGATCACGCACCCGAGGATGACGTTCTGCCACTCCTGCGGGATCGACATGATCTGCAGTCCGTTGTTGAGCACCGAGATGATCAGCGCACCGATCAGGGTGCCGAGGATCGATCCCTTGCCGCCGGACAGCGACGTCCCGCCGATGACGACGGCGGCGATCGCCTGCAGCTCGTACCCCATGCCGGTCGCCGGTTGCGCCGATCCCAGCCGGGCCGAGATCATCACGCCGGCCAGACCGATGAACAGCCCCGCGAACGTGTAGATGCCGAGCTTCCACCGGCGGACGTCGATGCCGGACAGCGCGGTGGCTTCCTCGTTGCTGCCGATGGAGTAGGTGTAGCGGCCGAGCACGCTCTTGGTCAGCAGCACACCCGCGATGATCGCGATCACCAGCAGGATCAGCACCGCGTTGGGCACGTTCGGGATCAGGTTGCCGGCCGAGATCTCGATGTAGCCGGGCGAGTTGCTGAAGTAGATGGGGGTGCTGTGCGACAGCACGAGCGCCAGCCCCTCGGCGACGAGCATCATCGCGAGCGTCGCGATGAACGGCGGGATCTTCAGCAGGGCCACGTTGATCCCGTTGACCAGCCCTATCAGCCCGCCGAACAGGATCGCCAGCGGCACCCCGACGGCCAGCGGCAGGCCCATGTTCACGATGAACACCCCGGACATGACCGCGCACAGCGCCATCCCGGTGCCGATGGACAGGTCGATGCCGCCGGTGATGATGACGAACGTGGTGCCGACCGCGAGCGTCCCGATCACCACCGTGGAGAACAGGATGGCGATGAAGTTGCCGTAGGAGAAGAAGAACGGGCTGACGATCGAGAAGAACGCGTAGATCACGATGAGGCTCGCGAACGCCAGCAGTTGCTGGAGCCTGCTCTTGATCGCGCCGGCCACACCGCCGGCCTGCCGCCGCTCCGCCACCGGAGCCTTGACCGTGGTCATGCCTGTCCTGCCTTCTCTTCGGCGGCGAGTCCGAGCTCCGCCGCGTCCGCGGGGTTCTCGTCCGGCCGCAGGGTCGCGAAGTGCATGATGTTCTCCTGGGTCGCCTCGGCGGCGCCGAGCACGCGGGTGACGCGGCCCTCGCTCATCACCACGACACGGTGGGACATGCGCAGGATCTCCGGGAGCTCGGAGGAGATCATGATGATCGACTTCCCTTGCGCGGTTAGCTCGTTGAGCAGCTGGTAGATCTCCTCCTTCGCGCCGACGTCGATCCCGCGGGTCGGTTCGTCGAAGATGAGGATGTCGCAGTCCTTGGCCAGCCACTTGGCGATGACGACCTTCTGCTGGTTGCCGCCGGAGAGGTTCTTGGTGGTCTGATCCAGTGACGGTGTCTTGATGCGCAGCGCGCCGAGGTAGCTTTCGGCCTTGGCCCGCAGGGCGCCGTCGCGCACGAACCCGCCGCGGGTGAACTGGTCACGCAGCGCGGACAACGCGATGTTGTCCTTGACGTCCTGGTCCAGCAGCAGCCCGTACCGTTTCCGGTCCTCGGACAGGTAGCCGATCCCCAGGCGGGCGGCGTCGGCGGGGCCGGCGATGCGGACCGGTTCGCCGTGCAGGGTCACCGTGCCGGCCTCCGCCTTGTCGGCGCCGACGAGGGCGCGGGCGACCTCGGTGCGGCCCGCGCCCATCAGCCCGGCGAACCCGAGGATCTCCCCGTGCCGCAGGTCGAACGACACGTCCTTGAGCAGGTCGCGGGTGCGCAGGCCGGTCACCCGCAGCACGACCTCCCGGTCCTGCTGCACCCCCTCCGGCCGGGCCTCGGTGTCGATGGGCCTGCCCACCATCAGCGCGATGATGTCCGGGGTGGCCGCCGTGGCCATGTCGAGGGTGTCGATGTACTCGCCGTCGCGGATGACCGTGACCCGGTCGGCGATGCGCTTGATCTCCTCCATCCGGTGCGAGATGTAGATGACGCCGGTGCCGGGCCGCACGAAATGCCGGATCAGTTCGTGCAGCGTTTCCACCTCGGCGTCGTTGAGCGCCGCGGTCGGCTCGTCCATGATCAGCACGCGCGGGTCGTAGGACAGCGCCTTCGCGATCTCCACCATCTGCTGGTTGGCCACCGTCAGCCTGCCGACCACGGCGCGGGGGTCCAGTCGCAGGTGCAGCCGGTCCAGCAGCTCGGCTGCGCCGGCGTTGAGCTTGCGCTCGTCCAGCAGCAGCCGGCCGCGCCGGGGTTCCCGCCCGATGAAGATGTTCTGGGCGACCGTCAGGTGCGGCACCAGGTTGAACTCCTGGTGGATGATGCTGATGCCCAGTTCCAGCGCGTGCCGCGGACCGGCCGGCTGGTAGGGCTCACCGCCCAGCCGGAACTGCCCGGAGTCGGCCCGGTGGATGCCCGACAGCAGCTTCATCAGGGTGGACTTGCCGGCGCCGTTCTCACCGACCAGTGCGAGCACTTCGCCGGAACGCAGCTCCAGCCGCATGTCGTGCAGCGCACGGACACCGGGGAAGGTCTTGTTCACGCCCTCGACTTCGAGCAGTGGCTCAGTCATCGTCGCGACCCCGCTCATCGCACCCGCTCCGCCACACCGTAGACCGCGCTCGCGGTACCGGACAACACATCGGACCGTTCGGTCTCGGACAGCTCACCGAACAGTGTCGAAACGGTTTCCCAGGTTTGCCCGTACCCTCCACTGGGGACGGTCATGGGCCAGTCGCCGCCGTACATCAGCCGCCGCGGGCCGAAGGCGTCGAACGCGACCTCGACGGCCGGTCGCGCCGCGGCGACGGTCAGTGGTTCCCCGGGCCGTTGCAGCCCGGAGACCTTGGCGACCGTGTTCGGGCGCGCGGCGACCGCCCGCAGCGCCGCCCGCCAGTCCCGGAACTCCGCCGGATCCGCCGGGGGCTTGCCGAGGTGGTCGATCACGATCGTCAGGTCCGGCAGCGCGGCGGCGAGATCGGCGACCCGGGCGAGGTGCCGGGGCCAGGCGTCCGGCACGTCGAAGGGCAGGCCGCGCCCGGCGAGCGCGGTGAGTGACCGGCGCACCGCGGGCAGTTCCAGGAAGTCCGCGCGTGGATCGTCGTGCACGAGGTGCCGCACGCCGCGGAACGCCGGATGCCGTTGCCAGCGGTCGAGTTGCCGCCGCGCGGTGTCCGGCTCGTCGAGGCGGACCCAGCCGACCACGCCGGCGATCCAGTCGTGGCGGCCGGCCTGCGCGAGCATGAACTCGGTGTCGGTCTCGGAGTCCTCGGCCTGCACCAGCACCGCGGTGGCGATGCCGGCGGCGTCGAGCTCGCACCGGGCCTGCTCCGCGGTGAAGGTGGCGTGCAGCGGTCCCTCCGGCGGCAGCCACGCGTACTCGCCGACGCTGAGGTCCCACAGGTGCAGGTGGGTGTCCACGACGAAATCGGTGCTCATGCCCGGATCAGCCCCTTGTCCCGCAGCGTCGTCCACAGTTCGGCGGGCACGTGCGCCCGCAGCCGCCGGTCGTTCTGCCGGATCTCCCCGGGGGTGGCGGCGCCGGCGACGACCGCCTGCACCGCGGGATCCCGCAGCGGGAAGTGCAGCGCGGCGGTGGGCAGGTCCACACCGAACTCGGCGCAGACGGCGGCGATCTCGCGCGCGGTGACCACGACGTCCGCGGGAGCGGCGGCGTATTCGAAGCGGCTCGACCCGGACGGCTCCGGGGTGGCCAGCAGACCGGAGTTGAACACGCTGGCGACCGCGACCCCGGTGGCGCGGGCGTGGCACTCGGGCAGCACGTCGTCTCCTGCCGACTGGTCGAGCAGGGTGAACCGGCCGGCGACCATCAGCACGTCGGCCACGCCGGACCGGGCCGCGGCGGCCAGCGCGGCCACCGACTTCGACCCCACGCCGATCGCCCGCACCAGGCCCTCCTCGCGCAGTGCGGCGAGCGCGGGCAGCCCGGTGGCCAGAGCCGGCTGCAGGTCGTACTCCTCCGGGTCGTGCAGGTAGGCCACGTCGACCGAGTCCAGGCCCATCCGGGTCAGCGACTCCTCGAGGCTGCGCCGCACCCCGGCGGCGGTGAAGTCCCACACGCGACGGTGGTCGGCGGGCACCGCGAACTGGTTCGCCTCGTCCAGCCGGCCCGCGCCGGCCGGATCGGGCACCAGCAGCCGGCCGACCTTGGTCGACACCACGAACTCCGCGCGCGGGCGGCCGGCCAGGAAAGCACCCAGCCGGCGCTCGGACAGGCCGAGGCCGTAGTGCGGCGCGGTGTCGAAATAGCGGATGCCGCAGTCCCACGCCGCGGCCAGGATCGCGTGCGCCTGCTGGTCGCTCATCGGCGCGTAGAGGTTGCCCAGGTTCGCCGCGCCGAACCCGAAGGGGCCGGGGAGGCTAGCCATGGGCGTACTCCGCGAGCGCCGAGGCGAGCATCTCGGTCCCCGCGCCCGGCGCCTTCGGCGCGAAGTACCGTCCATCGTGGACCTCCACCGGGGTGACGAAGTGCTCGTGCAGGTGGTCCACGAACTCGATCATCCGGTCCTCGGCCGTGCCCGACACCGCCACGTAGTCGAACATCGCCAGGTGCTGCACCGCCTCGCACAGGCCCACCCCGCCGGCGTGCGGGCACACCCGGACGCCGAACTTGGCGGCCAGCAACAGGATCGCGATGTTCTCGTTGACGCCGCCGACCCGGGTGGCGTCGAGCTGCAGCACCGACAACGCGTTCGCCTGCAGCATCTGTTTGAACAGCACGCGGTTGGCGCCGTGCTCGCCGGTGGCGACCGGGATCGGCGCGACCGCCCGGGCGATCGCGGCGTGGCCGAGGATGTCGTCCGGGCTGGTGGGCTCCTCGATCCAGGCGATGTCGAACGGACGCAGCCGCTCCAGCCACCGGATCGCGTCGCCGACGTCCCAGCGCTGGTTGGCGTCCACCGCGATGCGCACGTCCGGGCCGCACACCTCGCGGGCGATCCGCAGGCGCCGCACGTCCTCGTCGAGGTCGGCGCCCACCTTGAGCTTGATCTGGCCGAACCCGTCGGCCACCGCCTCGCGGCACAGCCGGGCCAGCTTGGCGTCGTCGTAGCCGAGCCAGCCGGGCGTGGTGGTGTAGGCGGGGTAGCCCTCGCTGAGCAGCCGGGCCTCCCGTTCGGCGCGCCCGGGCTGCGCGGCGCGCAGGATGTCCAGTGCCTCCTCCCGGGTCAGCGCGTCGCTGAGGTACCGGAAGTCGACCAGGTCGACGATCTCCTCCGGGCTGAGCGAGGACAGCAACTGCCACAACGGTTTGCCCTCGCGCTTGGCGCGCAGGTCCCACAGCGCGGTGATGGCCGCGCCGATGGCCATGTGCATGATCCCCTTCTCGGGACCGAGCCACCGCAGCTGCGAGTCGTGCACCAGTTCACGCCACACCCCGCCCAGGTCGGCGAGCAGGACGTCGACGTCCCGGCCGAGGAGGTGGCCCTCCAGCGCGCGGAGCGCGGCGACCTGCACGTCGTTGCCGCGGCCGATGGTGAACACGAACCCGTGGCCCTCCAGGCCGTCGCCGGCGTCGGTGATCAGCCGCAGGTACGCCGCCGAGTAATCGGGGTCCGGGTTCATCGCGTCCGACCCGTCGAGCGTCCGGGACGTCGGGAACCGGACGTCGTGCGTGTGCAGGGCGACGATGCGTGCCACGGACCCACTCCCTTGTACGTCTGGGTGAGGCAGACGATAGAGATCCGATGTCTGCGCCGTCAAGGCTCGCGCCTTCCGCCAAAGTTGCTCTACGATCTCGACGAGCTGGGAGAAGAGACCCGACCAATACCGTGAGGATGTGAACCGTGCACCTTGTCCGCCTCGGTCCTGTGGGCCAGGAACGTCCCGCTGTCGTCGCCGGGGGCACGACCTACGACCTGACCGGGCTGACGGCCGACGTCGACGGCGCGTTCCTCGCCTCGGGCGGTGTCGCGGCGGCGCGGGCCGCCGTCGAGGCGGGTGAACTGCCGGAACTGCGGGACGCCGGCACGATGCGCCTCGGCGCGCCCATCGCGCGGCCGGGCGCGATCCTCTGCATCGGCATGAACTACGCCGAGCACGCGGCCGAGTCGGGCTCGGCGCCGCCGGAGGTGCCGATCCTGTTCCTCAAGACCCCCGGCACCGTCGCGGGGCCGCACGATCCGGTGACGATCCCACCGGGCAGCGAGCGCACCGACTGGGAGGTCGAGCTGGGCGTCGTCATCGGCAAGCGCGCCCTCTACCTCGACTCGCCGTCGCGGAGCCTGGAGCACGTCGCCGGGTTCGTGGTCGGCAACGACGTCTCCGAGCGGCAGTACCAGCTCGTCGAGTCCGGCGGGCAGTGGAGCAAGGGCAAGTGCGCACCGGGCTTCAGCCCGCTCGGGCCGTGGCTGGTGCCCGCCGGGGAGGTGGACCACACGAACCTGCGGCTGCGCAGCTGGGTCAACGGCGAGCCGCGCCAGGACTCCACCACGGCGGACATGATCTTCGGCGTCGAGCACCTGGTGTGGCACCTGAGCCGTTACCTCGCGCTGGAGCCGGGTGACGTGATCCTCACCGGCACCCCGCAGGGCGTGGCGCTGTCCGGGAAGTACCCGTACCTGCGGCCGGGGGACGTGGTGGAGCTCGAGATCGAGGGCCTGGGCAGGCAGCGGCAGGAGTTCGTGGCGGCGGAGGTGGCGTGATGGGCGAGTTCGACGGGCTGGTCGCGGTGGTGACCGGCGGGGCGTCCGGTATCGGCGCCGCGGTCGTGGCGGCCCTGCGCGAGCGGGGTGCGCGGGTGGCCGCCCTCGATCTGCAGGAGGTGGACGGCGCGGACGGGTTGCTCGGCGTGCGGGCCGACGTCACCGACGACGCCTCGGTACGGCAGGCGATCGCCGCGGTCGTGGACCGCTTCGACGGCCTGGACATCGTGGTCAACAACGCCGGCATCGGCGCTCAGGGCACCGTCGCGGACAACGACGACGCCGAGTGGCAGCGGGTGCTCGACGTCAACCTGCTGGGCATGGTGCGGGTCAGCCGCGCGGCGCTGCCGCACCTGCGCCGGTCGCGGGCGGCGGCGATCGTGAACATCGGGTCGATCGCCGCGACCGCCGGGCTGCCGCAGCGGGCGCTCTACAGTGCCTCGAAGGGTGCGGTCGCGGCCTTGACCCGGGCGATGGCCGCCGACCACCTGGCCGAGGGAATCCGCGTCAACTCCGTCCACCCGGGCACCGCGGACACCCCGTGGATCGGCCGCCTGCTGGAGCGGGCCGCGGACCCGGACGCGGAACGCGCGGCGCTGGAGGCGCGGCAGCCGCACGGCCGGCTGGTGTCGCCGCAGGAGATCGCGCACGCCGTGCTGTACCTGGCCAGCCCGCTGGCGACGTCCACGGCCGGGGCCGGGATCGCGGTGGACGGCGGCATGCAGGAGCTGCGGCTGCGGCCGCGCTGACCGCGCGCCCGGAGCCCCATCCGGGCGGTCAGCCCAGCAGGGCCTGGCGCAGCCACTGCTCCACGCCCGCGATGTGCACCGTGGCCGCGGCGCGGGCCACATCGGGCTGGCGGGCGGCCAGTGCCTGCTGGATCGCGCGGTGTTCGGCGAGCGTCCGCTCGCTCACACCTTCCTGCGTGATGCCGCGCCACGTCCGGGCGCGCTGGGTGCGCCCGGACAGGCTCTCCAGCAACGACGCGAGCACCGGGTTGCCGCACGCGGTCGCGATCCGCCGGTGGAACTCGAGGTCGTTCTCCACCAGCTCGTCCACCGTCGGCTCGTCGCCGAGCGAGTCGAGCAGCTTCGCCAGCGCCGCGATCTCCTCGTCGGGCATCTGCCGCGCGGCCATCTCGGTGACGGCGGGCTCGATGAGGCGGCGGGCCTCCAGGAACTGCAGGACGGTGTCGTCGCGGTGGAAGTCCACGACGAACCCCATCGCGTCCATCAGCAGCGATGGTTCCAGGCTCGTCACGTAGGTGCCGTCGCCGCGGCGGACGTCCAGGACGTGGATGAGCGACAGTGCCCGCACGGCCTCGCGCAGCGAGTTGCGGGACAGGCCGAGCCGGTCCGCGAGGTCGGCCTCGCGGGGCAGGCGGTCGCCGGGGCGCAGTTCGCCGTCGACGATCATCTGCTTGATCGCCTCGATGGCGTCGTCGGTGACGGACATGCGGCTCAGCGTTCCTTCCCGGCCAGCTGCCCGGTGAGGCTCCACAGCAGCGGGAGACCGTCGTCGGCACCGGAGTAGTCGTCCGGCTTCGCGTGCAGCGGGCCGACGGTCGCCTGCCAGCGCACGTTCGCCGGGTGGTCGCGCAGTGCGTCCCGCATGCGGTGGTAGTCGTCGACCTCGACGAGGTGGAACAGGTGGGTGCCGTCGCGCCAGATTCGCCAGTTCCGCACGCCACTCTGCACCAGCGCCGCCGCCACATCGGAGGGGATGGACCGGTGGACGGTCTCGTAGTCCAGCTCCGAGCCCGGCTTCAGCTCCGTGTGCAGCGCGATCTCCGGCATACCCGCTCCCTGTCCGATATGTAGCGGCAGGATACATCGGATCTTTCCGGGTCAGCTCCGGGTCGGTTCAGTGCAGGATGTTGACCGCCCGCGCGACGACGAGCACCACGAGGACGAGCGACACCGCGGACTGGGCCAGCATGGTGAGCTTCGCCCACGGTTTGAGCGGCATGACATCGGTCGGGCTGAACGCCGTGGCGTTGGTGAAGGCCAGGTAGAGGTAGTCCAGGTACCCCGGTTCCCAGTCCGGCGGGGCCAGCTTCGGGTCGGCCATCTGGGGGAACAGCAGGTCCGGGAACTCGCGCGAGCCCGCGGCCCTGGCGGCCGGCCCGCCGCGGTCGAACTCCCAGTACCACAACGAGAACACCACGATGTTGGTCAGGTAGATGCTGGCGCCGGCGGCGAGCAGGGGCCCGGCCTGGTCGCCGATCGAGCCGTTCAGGATGTGCCCGACGAGCAGGACGGCGGAGCCGGCGTTGCCCGCGCTCACCACGAGCAGCAGGCTCAGCGCGACCTTGCGCGCGTGCCGGTGGTCCCCGGCCGCCCGGCGCGGGCCCAGGCCCACGAGCGTCACCAGCAGCAGTGCCGACAACGCGGGGAGAACCCAGTGCGGGTGGATCACCAGGCGGTCGGGGAGGAGGAGTTGCAGTCCGATCGCCACGGCCACCGTCAGCGCCGCCGGCCAGCGGTGCGCCCCCTCGGTGGGGCGCCGCCACGCGGGCAGCTTCGTGTCATCGGTTGTCATGGGGGGATCATCCTCCACCGCACCGGCGCCGCGCGCGGTCCCGCGACCGTCCATTGTTGTCCGGGCATGCCCGGACTGAGACTTCGGTCGTCTCAGTCGGTGGCGAATCGGATATTGGACATCATGGTGCCGGGGTGCGATGGTCGAACCGTCAGCCCTGCCCGCCCGGAAAGGACCACGGATGCCCGGTCAGCCCGTCGATGTCGTGATCTGCGAGCCGCTGCGCACACCGATCGGCCGGTTCGGGGGTGCGCTGGCCGGCCAGACGCCCGCCGCGCTCGCCGCGCACGTGCTGTCCGCCGTCGTGGCACGCACCGGTATCGACCCCGGCCGGGTCGACGAGGTGATCCTCGGCCACGCCTACCCGACGTCGGAGGCGCCGGCGATCGGCCGCGTCGCGGCGCTCGACGCGGGCCTGCCGGACACGGTGACCGGTATCCAGATCGACCGGCGGTGCGGGTCGGGCCTGCAGGCCGTGCTCGACGCCGCGATGCAGATCCGCGCCGGGTTCAGCGAGGTGGTGCTCGCCGGTGGCGCCGAGGTGATGAGCGCCGCGCCTTACTACACGCACGAGGGCCGGTGGGGGATCAAGGGCCCGGGCCTGCAGCTGCACGACTCGCTGGCGCGGGGCCGCGCCACCGCGGGCGGCGTGCACCACCCGATCCCGGGCGGGATGATCGAGACCGCCGAGAACCTGCGCCGGGAGTACGGCATCTCCCGTGAGGACCAGGACGCACTCGCCCTGGCCTCGCAGCAGCGGGCCGCCCGCGCGATCGAGAACGGGCTGTTCGCCGAGGAGATCGTCCCGGTCACGGTGCAGACCCGCAAGGGCCGGACGGTCGTCGAGACCGACGAGCACCCGCGACCGGACACCACCGCGGAGGGCCTGGCGAAGCTGACGCCGGTGATGATCCGCACCGATCCCGATGCGACGGTGACCGCGGGCAACGCCAGCGGCCAGAACGACGCGGCCGCCGCGTGCCTGGTCACCAGCGCCGCGACGGCCGAGAAGCTGGGCCTGCGGCCGCTGGTGCGCCTGGTGTCCTTCGCCCGCGCCGGGGTGCCTGCCGAGACGATGGGCATCGGCCCGGTGCCCGCGACCACGGCCGCCCTGGCCAAGGCGGGCCTGACGCTGGCCGAGATCGACCTCATCGAGCTGAACGAGGCGTTCGCCGCGCAGGTGCTGGCGTGCACGCGGGCGCTCGGCCTGACCGCGGCCGACCACGAACGGCTCAACGTCAACGGTTCCGGGGTGTCGCTGGGGCACCCGGTCGGTGCGACCGGTGCGCGGATCCTCGCCACGCTCGCCCGGGAGATGACCCGGCGCCAGGCGCGCTACGGCCTGGAGACGATGTGCATCGGGGGCGGGCAGGGCCTCGCGGCGGTCTTCGAGCGGATCGCCTGACGCGGTCCGCCGGCCGGACCGCGTCAGGCGCCGAGCGGGCGGTGTCGCGTTCGGACGCCGCTCCGCCCGGCTGCTTCAGCGACCACCCGGGTCCGCCGGTCTCGTCCGACGTGACGCCGAGGTGAACGGCTCCTCCACTCGTGTGCACCGCGTCGGGCGGTACTACCCGACGTCGACCCAGTCGAGGGTGCGGCCGACCGCCTTCTGCCAGCCGGCGTATCCCTCGGCACGCTGCCCGTCGCTCCACGACGGCTCCCAGCGCCGGTCCTCGTTCCAGTTCCGTTCCAGCTCGTCGGTGGACCGCCAGAACCCGGTCGCGAGCCCGGCCGCGTAGGCGGCGCCCAGCGCCGTGGTTTCCGCCACCACCGGCCGGGACACCGGCACGCCGAGGATGTCCGCCTGCAGCTGCATGCACAGCTCGTTCGCGGTGACCCCGCCGTCCACGCGCAGCACGTCCAGCGGCACGCCGGAGTCGTTCTGCATGGCCTCCACGACGTCACGCGTCTGGTAGCAGATCGACTCCAGGGTCGCGCGCGCCAGGTGGGCGTTCGTGGTGGCGCGGGTCAGGCCGACGATCGCGCCGCGCGCGTCCGAGCGCCAGTAGGGCGCGAACAGGCCGGAGAACGCCGGGACGAAGTAGATCCCGCCGTTGTCGGCGACCTGCCGGGCCAGGCTCTCGCTCTGCGACGCGCCGCTGATGATGCCGAGCTGGTCGCGCAGCCACTGCACGGCCGACCCGGTGACCGCGATCGAGCCCTCGAGCGCGTACACCGGCTTGGCGTCGCCGAACTGGTAGCACACGGTGGTGAGCAGCCCGTGCTTCGACCGGACCAGCTCGGGGCCGGTGTTGAGCAGCAGGAAGTTGCCGGTGCCGTAGGTGTTCTTGGCCGAACCCGGCCGGAAGCACACCTGCCCGACCGTGGCGGCCTGCTGGTCGCCCAGCACGCCGGTGATGGCGACCTCGCCGCCCAGCGGCCCGTCCGCGCGGGTGGTGCCGAACCGGTGCGACGACGGCCGGATCTCCGGCAGCATCCGCCGGGGGATGCCGAAGAAGGACAGCAGCTCGTCGTCCCAGTCCAGCGTCTCCAGGTCCATCAGCATGGTGCGCGAGGCGTTGGTGACGTCGGTGACGTGCACGCCGCCGCCGGTGCCGCCGGTGAGGTTCCAGATCAGCCAGGAATCGGTGGTGCCGAACAGTGCGTCGCCGTTCTCCGCGTCGGCGCGGACCCCCTCGACGTTGTCCAGGATCCATTGCAGCTTCCCGGCGGAGAAGTAGGTGGCGGGCGGCAGCCCCGCCTTGCGCCGGATGACCTCGCCCTGGCCGCCGCGCTCCAGCGCGGAGGCGATCCGGTCGGTGCGGGTGTCCTGCCACACGATCGCGTTGCCGTAGGGGCGGCCGGTGCGGCGGTTCCACACAACGGTGGTCTCGCGCTGGTTGGTGATGCCCAGCGCGGCCAGGTCGGCCGCGGTCAGGCCGGCCCCGGTGAGGGCGCTCGCGATCACCGTCCGGGTGCGCTCCCAGATCTCGGCCGGGTTGTGCTCGACCCAGCCCGGCCGGGGCAGGATCTGTTCGTGCTCGAGCTGGTGCCGGGCGATCTCGTTGCCGCCGTGGTCGAAGATCATGAAGCGGGTGCTGGTGGTGCCCTGGTCGAGGGCACCGACGAAGTCCGGCATGGTGGCTCCCGGCCCGGTCAGGCCGTCGGCTCGAGGGCCTTGGCGGGGCCGATGTCCTCGGTGCGCGGCAGGTTGCGGCTGATCAGGTACTTGTAGAGCGCGCCGCCGAGCACGGCGCCGATCACCGGCGCGAGGACCGGCACCCACCAGTAGGAGTTGCCGTACTGGTCGTTCCAGGCGGTGTCGTAACCGGTGAGCCAGGACATCAGGCGCGGGCCGAAGTCGCGGGCCGGGTTGATCGCGTACCCGGCGTTGGTGCCCCAGGCCATGCCGATGGCGACCACGCCGAACCCGACGACCACCGGGCCGAGGTTGGCGGCGGGCGCGGTGTTGCGCAGGTCGGTGATGGCGAAGATGATCAGTGCCAGGATCGCGGTGCCGATGATCTGGTCCCGGAACGCGCCCCACTCGCCCACCGGCAGCGAGCCGTTGCCCGGCAGCGTGGAGAACACGCCCTGCGTCTTGATGGTCAGGCCGGGGTCGGCCGCGTGCAGGACCTCGGTGTAGTTCCAGCGGACCAGGAGCGCGGCGACGAACGCGCCGGCGGTCTGGGCCAGTGCGTAGGGGGCGACCTTGCGCCAGGAGAAGCCCTGGAACACGGCGAGCGCGACGGTGATCGCCGGGTTGAGGTGCGCACCGCTGATCCGGGAGGCCACGTAGACACCCAGCGTGACGCCGAGCCCCCAGGCCCAGGCGATGCTGTCGTGGTCGCCGATCCCGGCGGCCACCACCTGGGCCACCACCCCGACCCCGAACAGGATGAGGATCATCGTCCCCACGAACTCGGCGGCGAGCTCACCGGCGAGCCCGTGAGCCTTGAGGCTTCGCGTCATTGCTTCCTCCAGAATGGACCGTTCCCCCCAGTGGTGAGGCGAAGCTAGGGCCGGTGGTGTGACCGGGGCAACGCCCTGCGGTCGACATTGTCGAACACTCTGGCGGCCATTTCGACATTGTCGAATGAGATTCGGCGAGGTAGGGTCCGGCTGTGCCCGGTTCCATCCAGTCCATCGAGCGCGCCGCCGCGGTCCTGCGGCTGCTGGCGCGCGGCTCCGGGCGGCTGGGCGTCGTCGAGATCGCCGAGTCGCTGGAACTGGCCAAGGGGACCGTGCACGGCATCCTGCGCACGCTGACCGGCGTCGGGTTCGTCGAACAGGACCGCGACACCGGCAAATACCGGCTCGGTGCTGCCCTGCTGCGGCTCGGCTCCAGTCCCCTCGACGTCAACGAGCTGCGCTCACGCGCGATCAACTGGGCCGACGCGCTCGCGGCGCGCAGCGGTGCGGCCGTGCGGATCGGTGTGCCGCGGGACGGTCGTGTCCTGGTCGTGCACCACGTGTTCCGCCCGGACGACAGCCCGCAGGTCCTCGACGTCGGCGCCCAGCTGCCGCTGCACGCCACCGCGCTGGGCAAGGTTCTGCTGGCCTACGACGCCACCCTGACCGCTGCCTGGCGGGCGCGCGAACCGGAGCCCTACACCCGCCGCACCCTCACGCCGGCCGCGCTCGCGCGAGCCCTGGCCGAGGTCCGCCGGGCCGGCTGGGCGGGCGAGCTCGGCGAGATGGTGCCCGGCGAGGCCGGGATCGCCGCCCCGGTGCGCGGGCACGGCGGCATCGTGGTCGGGGCGATCGGCGTCTCCGGACCCGAGGACCGGATCTGCGCGCCCAGCGGAACGCCGAAACCGCGGCTGGTGGACCACGTCCGCGACGCCGCCCGGGCCGTGTCCCGCGACCTGGGCGCGTCCCGGTGAGAGGAGGCCGCCCGTCATGGTGCAGCGCTATGTGATGGCGATCGACCAGGGCACGACGTCCACCCGGTGCATCCTGTTCGACGCCCGCGGCCGGCTCGTGTCGCTGGCGCAGCGCGAGCACCGGCAGCACTTCCCGCAGCCCGGCTGGGTCGAGCACGACGCCACCGAGATCTGGCGCAACCTCACCCGGATCGTGCCGCGGGCACTGGCCGACGCGGGTGCCGAACCCGGGCAGGTCGCCGCGCTGGGCATCGCCAACCAGCGCGAGACGACGGTGCTGTGGGACCGGCACACGGGTGTCCCGGTGGGCCGGGCGATCGTCTGGCAGGACACCCGCACCGACGCGGTGATCGAGCAGCTCGCCCGGCAACCCGGCGCCGCGCGCGTCCGCGAGCTGTGCGGGCTGCCGCTGGCCACCTACTTCTCGGCGCCGCGCATCCGCTGGCTGCTCGAGCACATCCCGGGGCTGCGGGACCGCGCCGAGCGAGGCGACGTGCTGTTCGGGACGCTGGAGAGCTGGCTGATCTGGAACCTCACCGGCGGCCCGGCGGGCGGGGTGCACGTCACCGACGTCACCAACGCCTCCCGCACCATGCTGATGAACCTGCGCACGCTGTCCTGGGACGACGAGCTGCTGGCGTTCTTCGGCGTGCCGCGCGCGATGCTGCCGCGGATCCGCCCCTCGACCGAGGTGTACGGCACAACCTCCCGCGTGGCGCCGGGCATCCGGATCGCCGCGGCGCTGGGCGACCAGCAGGCCGCGTTGTTCGGCCAGACGTGCTTCGCGCCCGGCGAGGCCAAGTGCACCTACGGCACCGGCAGTTTCCTGCTGCTCAACACCGGCACCAGCCCGGTGCCCTCCACCCACGGCATGCTCACCACGGTCGGGTTCCGCATCGGCGACGAGCCCGCGGTGTACGCGCTGGAGGGCTCGATGGCCGTCACCGGCTCGCTCGTGCAGTGGTTCCGCGACGGGCTGGGCCTGATCGGCAGCGCACCGGAGATCGAAACGCTGGCGCGCACCGTCTCCGACAACGGCGGCTGCTACATCGTGCCGGCGTTCTCCGGGTTGTTCGCCCCGCACTGGCACAGCGAGGCGCGGGGGATCATCGCCGGGCTGACCTCCTACATCACCAAGGGGCACCTCGCCAGGGCCGTGCTGGAGGCGACCGGGTGGCAGACCCGCGAGGTGGTGGATGCGATGAACGCCGACTCCGGTCTCGCGCTGAGCACCCTGCGCGTCGACGGCGGGATGACCGCGGACAACCTGCTCATGCAGTTCGTCGCCGACGTGCTGGACGTGCCGGTGGTGCGGCCGATGGTCGCCGAGACGGTGTCCCTCGGCGCCGCCTATGCGGCGGGGTTGTCGGTGGGGTACTGGCCGGACCTGGAAGGGTTGCGGCGCAACTGGCACCGCGCCGGCCAGTGGCTGCCCGGGATGGACCCGGCCCGCCGCGAACGCGAGTACGCGCAGTGGCGACAGGCGGTGGGGCTGACCTTCGGCTGGACCCGGCCGGACCCGGCCGCCGCTCCCGGCACCGACGTGACCGAACTCGTGCAGGCCGATCACCGCCGCCTCGAGGAGCTGTTCCGCGAACTGCGCAACGACGAGGCCGACCGGGCCGCGCTGCTGGCCGAGCTGACCGCGCTGCTCGCCGCGCATGCCATCGCCACATCGCGGGTGCTGCGTTCCGCCGTCGCCGGGGTGGACGTGTCCGCCGACCTGCTCGCGCTCGCCGGCACCGGCCCGGACGTGGACGCGGAGAAGGCGTTGCTGCGCCTGGAACGCGTGGTGGACGAGCACATCCGTGGTGAGGAACGCGGGTTGCTCAACCAGCTGCGCCGCACCGCGACCGCGGCGGAGCGGCTCGGCCTGGGCCGGGCGTTCGCCGCCGAACGCGCCCGCCGGATGGACCAGGCCCGCGCCGGTGGCCTCCGCCGTGAGCCGGGCACGCCGGTTCACCTGTCCTGAAGCCGCCGGCGCACCGGGAGTGTCGTACCCGGTGGCTAGGCTGAGGCCGGACAGCGGGGGTGCGGATGAGCGTGGACAGCGAGGAGTTCCACCGGATGGTGGCGGCACTGGCGGAGGTGCAGCGCGCGCAGGGCGGCGAGTACACGTCGTTCAGCGTGCGCGGCAAGCGGTTCGGCTACTACTGGCCGCGGACGCACACGGCCGGGCTCAAACAGACCCTGCTCGAGCAGCAGGCGCTCGTCGCGGAGCGGCCGGAGGTGTTCGAGGAGCAGTTCACCGCGGGCGGGTTCGGCTGGGTCGTGGTCCACCTGGCCGGCATCGACGCCGACGAGCTCGCCGAGCTGGTCTACGAGGCGTGGCGGCTGTCCGCGCCGGAGGAGCTGGCCGCGGAGCAGTCGCTGCCCGGGTAGCGGAGCGGGGGCTCAGCCGGCCCAGGCGGGGGTCCACACCTCACCGGGCGGGGCGCTGCGGTGGCGGGTGTGCAGGAAGTCCAGGAAATCGGCGAGCACGGGGTGCCGGTTGTCCGCCCGCCAGATCACCTTGAGCGGGTACACCGGCGCCGGGCCGGCGATGGGGATCCGGCGGAGGTCGTAGCTTTCCGGCCACAGGTACCGCGTGCCCGCGCCGACGAAGGTGGCCAGCCGCGCCGAGCCGGCGATCTCGGCGAGCATCGCCTCCACCCCGAAACTCGGCCCGGACGTGTCGATGCGGAGCCCGAACGCGGCGGCCAGCTCGGCGTAGTAACCCAGCGGCTCCGGGTCGGTCACGCCCGGCATCCAGATCGGGTGCGGGGCCAGGTCCGCCGGCCGTACCGACCCGGCGCCGGCCAGCGGATGCCGGGGCCCGACCAGCAACTCGTGCCGGTCGTCGATCACCCGGGACGCCCGGAGCCCGCGCGGCGGGTCGATCTCGCGCAACGACCGGAACGTGGCGTCCACGGCACCGGCGGCGACCTCGGCCAGCGCGGCCGCGGCGTCGGCGTGGGCGAGGGTGACCACGTCGAGTTCGATGCCGGGGCGCTGCCGGTAGAAGTCGTGCAGCGCGCTCGCGGGGGCGATGCGCTTGCCGACCACGTCGACGCGCAGGGCCCGGCGGCCCGGGGTGACCGCTGCCCGCACCCGTTCGGCTGCGCGCAGCAGTTCGCGGGCGTGCGGCAGCAGCGCCTGCCCGTCCACCGTGAGCCGCACCCCCCGCGCCAGGCGCGCGAACAACCGCACCCCGAGATCCCGCTCCAGCGCCGCCACCCGTTTCGAGGCGGCCTGCTGGGTGACCTCCAGCTCGTCGGCGGCGGCCTGGAACTGGCCCGCCTCGGCGACGGCGACGAAGGTGCGCATCGCATCGAGATCCACGGGAGGAAACCTACTGGCACAACCGGAAGTTGTGACACGCCGCCCGATCCGTTGTTGGTGGCGCCACCACCCGACCGGCTGTCCTGTCGCCATGCGGAACAGGGTGAGGCTGGGGCGGTCCTTCGGATGGTTGTGGGCGGCGTACGCGGTCAGTGCCTACGGGACGGGCTTGGGGTTCGGGGCGTTCTCGGTGATCGCCATCCAGGTACTGCACGCCGGTCCGGCCGGGGTGGCGGCACTGTCGGCGTCCGGTCTGGCGATCGGTGCGCTGCTGGCCGTCCCGCTCGGGCCGTGGATGGAGTTCCGCGCCAAGCGCCCCGTCATGATCGCCATGGACGTGGTCCGGTTCGCCGCGCTCGGGTCGGTCCCGCTGGCCTACGGGCTGGGGGTGTTGTCCTTCCCGCAGATGCTGGTGGTGGCCGTGGTGTCCGGGGCGGCGAAGATCGCGTTCACCGCGGCCGGTGGCGCTCACCTGAGGAGCCTGGTGCCCGCGGACGCGCTGCTGGTCGCGAGCAGCCGGTTCGAGTCCACCACGTGGTCGGCCACCGTCGTCGGCCCGCCCCTGGGCGGCGCCGCGATCGGCCTGTTCGGCCCGGTGACCACGGTGCTCGCGGACGCGCTGAGCTACCTGCTGTCGGCGCTCGGCATCGCCTCGATCCGGCAGCCGGAACGGCGGCGGCCGGATCGGGCCGGCCCGCGGCGGTGGCGCGACTTCGCCGAGGGCTGGCACTACCTCTTCGGGCACCGCGCACTGCGCCGGCTGTTCGTCAACGTCGTGGCGGTCCACGCGCTGATCATGGCCGGGGAACCGCTCGCGTCGGTGCTCATGCTCGGCCGGCTGGGGTTCCCCGCCTGGCAGTACGGGCTCGCGTTCGCGGTGCCGTGCCTGGGTGGACTGATCGGGTCGCGGCTGGCGCGCCGGGTCGCCATCCGCTGCGGCGACGGCAGGGTGCTGCGGGTGTTCGGCGCGCTCCGGGTCTGCTGGCCGCTCGGGCTCGCGTTCGTCCAGCCGGGGCCTGCCGGGCTGGTGCTCGTGATGAGCACCCAGTTCGCGCTGATCGTGTGCATGAGCCTGTTCAACCCGGTCCTCGCGGCGTACCGGCTCACCGTCGCCGATCCCGCGCGGCACGCGCGGCTGCTCACGGCGTGGTCGGTCGGCACGAGCATCGGCATCGCGCTGACCACGCTGCTGTGGGGCCTGCTGGCGCAGGTCACCGGCGTGCGCGCCGCGCTCGCCCTGGCCGGCGTGCTGCTGCTCGCGACGCCGCTCCTGCTGCCGTCGCGGGAAGCCCTTGACGATAGGCAGGTAAATGACTGCATAATTGCCGGGTGAGCGGGGAAGCGATGGACGCGGTGTTCAAGGCGCTGGCCGATCCGACCCGGCGGCTGCTGCTCGACCGGCTGCGCGAGCAGAACGGCCAGACGCTGCGCCAGGTGTGCGACCGCCTGGACATGGCCCGGCAGTCGGCCACCCAGCACCTCGACGTGCTGGTGCGGGCCGGGCTCGTGACCGTCGTGCGCCGCGGGCGGGAACGGCTGCACTACCTCAACCCGGCTCCGATCCACGAGATCGAGCAGCGCTGGATCGCCGGGTTCGACCGGCCCCGGTTGCGCACGCTCACGGCCATCAAGAACCAGGCAGAGGAGTACGCCATGACAGTCCCCGACTACGTGTACGTCACCTACATCCGCGCCAGCGCGGAGCAGGTCTGGGCCGCGCTGACCGACGCCGATGTGACCGCCCGGTACTGGGGGCACGCCAACGTCTCGGACTGGCGGCCGGGCTCGAGCTGGGAGCACCGGCGGGTGGACGGGTCGGGCGCCGTCGACGTGGCCGGCACCGTGCTGGAGTCCGAGCCGCCGACGCGGCTCGTGGTCACCTTCGACGACACGCCGGACCGGTCGCGGGAGCCGTCGGTGGTGACCTTCCTCGTCGAGCCGCACCGGGACATCGTCCGGCTCACCGTGACCCACGAGAAGCTGCCGGACGCGGCGATGCGCGACGGGATCGCGCAGGGCTGGCCCGCGGTGCTGGCGAACCTGAAGTCCCTGCTGGAAACCGGTGACGTACTGCCGCAGGCGCCCTGGGAGATGAGCGGCGCGGAATAACGGACAGCGTTGTATTCAATTGGCTGAACATTGTTTTGACGCGATAGTAGTAATTACCCGGTCACCGAAAATTGCGTTGTCCCGGTTAGTGCGTTTCGATCTGCCGCCGCACCGCGGAAATTGATTTTTCTCGCGACCGCACGGTTTTCCGTGTCACCCGATGGGGTAGGTCCTCGGGCGGTACATCCTGCTCGCCCCGAGATGTTCGGGGGGTGGCGCGTGGGTTGTCGGCATCGCCAATCGCCTGAGTCAGGAGGACAACGAATGAAGGCAGGAGCACGTGTCGCCGCCGGTGTCGGGCTCGGTTATCTGCTGGGACGCAGCAAGAAGATGCGCCTGGCGCTGATGATCGCGGCCGCGGGCGCGACCGGCAAGACCGGTGTCACGCCTGGGAAACTGCTGCAACAGGGCCTCAGCAAGCTCGGCGACACGCCGGAGCTTTCACAACTGACCGGCGTCGCCCGCGACCAGCTGATGAACGCGGCGAAGGCGGCCGCGGTGGCGGCGGCGTCCCAGCGGATCGAGTCCCTCACCGAGCGGCTCCAGGAGGGCGGTAAGTCCTCGTCCCGCTCGGAGCGCAGCGACGCGGAATCGGATGAGGAACCGGACGAGACCGGCGAGGCCGAGGACCGGTCCGCCGACGTCGACACCGGAGAGTCCGAAGAGCCCGAAGAAGAGTCCGCGGAAGAACCGGAGGAGGACGAGGAGGAGCCGCAACGGCCGGCCCGGGCACGCCGCACCGCCACCCGCCGGCGCGCGGGCGGCGATGAGGACGAGGGCTCCCAGCCCGCGCCCGCGCGGGCACGCCGCAGCACCCGGGCGGCCACCGGCCGCACCCCGGTCCGCCGGGCCCGGAGGTGAGTCCCGTGGCCACCGACCAGATCAAGAAGACCCTCGGCAAGGCCACCGACACGGTGTCCGACGTGGCCGGCTCCGCGACCAAACCGTCCGGTGAGCTCGGCGACGCGGTGCGCAAGCTGGCCGGAGCCGCGACCACCCGCGCGTCCACCGCGCTGGCGAACAAGATCATGTCGACCTCCGGCCGCCTGCAGGACTACGCCTCCGGCGGCGGGGACGGCGGCGGCGGCGGACTGCTGGAAGCCGTCACCGGTGGCAAGCCCAGTATCAAGGGCCAGGCGATGATGGGCGCCGTCAAGGGCGGGCTCAGCGGCGTCATGGACAAGGTCAAGGACGCGCTCACCGGCGGTGGGGCCAAGCGCGGCAAGATCAAGGTCACCAACATCGTCGAGCAGATCGACGTCGGCGCCCCGATCGACCTGGTCTACGACCAGTGGACCCGCTTCACCGACTTCCCGAACTTCATGAAGAAGGTCGAAAACATCGAGCAGGTCAGCGACGAGAAGCTGGAGTGGAAGGCCCAGGTCTTCTGGTCGCACCGCACCTGGGAGGCCACGATCCTCGAGCAGGTGCCCAACGAGCGCATCGTGTGGCGCTCCAAGGGCGCGAAGGGACACGTCGATGGCGCGGTCACCTTCCACGAGCTGACCCCGGACCTGACCCGGGTCGTGGTCGTCCTGGAATACCACCCGCAGGGCCTGTTCGAGCGCACCGGGAACATCTGGCGCGCCCAGGGCCGGCGTGCGCGGCTGGAGCTCAAGCACTTCCAGCGGTACGTGATGACCGAGGCGGTGCTGCACCCCGACGACATCGAGGGCTGGCACGGCGAGATCCGCGACGGCCAGGTGCAGGACACCGAGGAGGAACCCGGCACCGACGAGGAGGAACCGGAGTCCGAAGAGGACGAACGCGGACGCGACGAGGACGAGGCCGGCGACGAGGAACCCGAGGACGAGGAACCCGAGGAAGCCGGCGAGGACGAGGAACAACCCGAACGGCGGCCCCGTGTGCGCGCGGCGGCCGGCCGGGGGAGGGGCAGCAGGCGATGACGACAGCGATTCAGCCGTCCGGCGGTGGCGGCGGAGGTCTGGGCGGGCCCAGCTCCAGCAGCCTCGCCGACGTGATCGACACGATCCTGGACAAGGGCCTGGTCATCGACGCCTACGTGCGGGTGTCGCTGGTCGGGATCGAGCTGCTGACCGTCGACGCGCGCGTGGTGGTGGCCAGTGTGGACACCTACCTGCGGTTCGCCGAGGCGGTCAACCGGCTCGAGATCTCCGACACCGAGCAGAAGGGACTGCCCGACCTGCTGGAGGACGTGACCTCCGGTGGCGCGAAGGCGAAGACCCGGGGAGCGCTCGAAGCCGCCGGCGACAAGCTGCGGGACATCCTCGGTGAGGACCAGCAGCAGGAGCGCGCCGGGCGCCGGAAGGGCGGTGCGTAACGATGGCCGACGAGCCGGAGACCCAGGAGCAGCAGCAGGACCGGGAGACGGTCGTCTACGTGTACGGCATGGTGCCCGCGGACGTGGAGACCGATCCCGAGGCCCGCGGTGTGGGCGACCCGCCGGCCGAGATCAGGGCGGTCAAGCACGACCGCGTCGCCGCCCTGATCAGTGAGATCCCGCGCGACAAGCCGCTCGGGCGGCCGGAGGACCTCACCGCGCACGCCGCGCTGCTCGACGCGGCGGCCGCGGAGGTGCCGGTGCTGCCGTTGCGGTTCGGTGCGGTCGTCGCCGACGAGGACGCGGTGCGCACGGAACTGCTGGAGGAAAACCACGACGATTTCGCCGCGGCGCTCGACCAGCTCGAGGGCAAGGCCGAGTACGTCATCAAGGCCCGCTACGTGGAGCAGGCCATCCTCCGAGAGATCCTCGAGTCCGACGAACGGTTGTCCCAGCTGCGGGAGGCGATCCGGGGCAAGCCGGCGGAGGCCACCCGCAACGAGCGGATGGCGCTGGGCGAGGGGATCGGCAACGCCATCGCGGCCAGGCGCGAGGCCGACACCGCCAAGGTGGTCGACGCACTGTCCGAACTCGGCGCCCAGATCGCCGTCCGGGAGCCCACCCACGAGGAGGACGCCGTGCACGTCGCGTGTCTCGCCGAGACCGCGAAGCAGTCCGACCTGGAGGACGTGGTCGACCGCATCGCCGAGGAGTGGTCGGGCCGCGTCGACATGCGCCTGCTCGGGCCGCTCGCGGCGTACGACTTCGTCGTCACGCAGCGGCCGGGGGCGTAGCCGATGGGTCTGCTGTCCGGGATCCTCGGCCTGCCGTTGCTGCCGGTGCGCGGCGTGATCTCGCTCGGCGAGCTGATCCGCCGCCGGGTCGACGAGGAGATCGCGGCACCGGCTTCGATCCGCCGGGAACTGGAGGAGGCCGAGGAGAAACGCGCCGCCGGGGAGATCTCGGCGGAGGAGGAAGCCGCGATCCAGCAACAGGTGCTGCGGCGGCTGGACGTGTCGGAGGCGAGCGAAGAGAGGTGACCGTCGATGGCTCCACGCGACGAAGCCGGTGACGGCGTCCTGTCGGCGGGGGAGGCGGCGTCCCGGGCGATGGCCCACGCCGGCGAGTTGATCACGAGTAATCCGGCGGTAGTCACCTCGGTCGAGCCCACCGAGGACGGCTGGCTCGTCGAGGTCGAGGTGCTGGAGGACCGGCGCATCCCGTCGTCGGCCGACATGCTCGCGCTCTACGAGCTGGAACTCGGCGCCGACGGTGAACTGCTCGCCTACCGGCGCACGAAACGCTATTCCCGGGGCCGGGCCGGCAGCGGAAGCGGGGTGTCCTGACATGGTCGCGGGACAGCCCGCCGTCACGCCGGGACAGAGCGGCCCGCTCACCACCGGCAACCACCAGTCCAGCAACCTCGGCGACATCCTGGAGCGCGTGCTCGACAAGGGGCTGGTGATCGCCGGCGACATCCGCGTCAACCTGCTCGACATCGAGCTGCTGACCATCAAGCTGCGCCTGGTGATCGCCTCCCTGGAGACCGCCAGGGAAGTCGGGATCAACTGGTGGGAGAGCGACCCCTGGCTCTCCGGCGACACCACCCGGCTGCAGAACGAGAACCGCGAGCTGCGTGCCCGGGTCGAGGAACTGGAATCCGGCGGGAGCCGGGCCGAGATCGAGGATGCGGTGGATGACTCGGATGAGCCGGATGAGTGAGCAACGGGGTGTCTGGCTCTACGCCGTGACCCGGGAAGCGGGCGGCGGCGGGCAGCGCGGCGTCGCCGGCGAACCCGTGCGCACGGTCGAGGCGAGCGGGCTGGTGGCCGTCGTCGGCGACGTGCCGCTGGACACGTTCGGCGAACAGGCCCTGCACCGCAACCTCGAGGACCTGGACTGGCTCGGCGCCGTCGCGCGTGCGCACGACGCGGTGATCGGGGCGGTGGCGCGGACCGGGCCGGTGGTGCCGATCCGGCTCGCGACCGTGTACCACGACGACGACGGGGTGCGCGGTGTGCTCGAGGAGCGCGCGGAGGAGTTCGGGCGCACGCTGGACCGCGTCGCCGGGCGCACGGAGTGGGGGGTGAAGGCGTTCGTGGACGTGCCGCCGCCCGTTCCGCGGACCGAGGAGGCGCCGTCCCGGCGAGGGGCCGGGGCGGCGTACCTCGCGCGCCGCCGCGCCGAACGGGACACCCAGGCCGAGGCCGAGCGGCTCGCCGTCGAACAGGCCGGGAAGGTCCACTTCAGACTGACCGGTCTGGCCACCGCCGCGCGCACCCATCCGCCGCAGAGCAAGGAACTGTCCGGGCACGGCGGGCAGATGGTGCTCAACGCCGCCTACCTCGTCGACGACGACCGGTCGCGCTCGTTCGCCGAGGCGGTCGCCGCGTGCGACCAGGACAGTCCCGCGGTCCGCGTGCAGCTGACCGGCCCGTGGCCGCCGTACTCCTTCGCCGATTGGGAGGATCGATGACCGAACCGGTTCCCGCGACCGTCGCCGACCGTCCGGTGTCGCTGGTCGACCTGCTCGACCGGGTGCTCGCCGGCGGGGTGGTGGTGTCGGGCGAGATCACCCTGTCCATCGCCGACGTCGACCTGGTGCACATCTCGCTGCGGACCCTGCTGTCCTCGGTGAGCGCGCTGGTGCCCGCCCATGACTGAGCCCGTGAAGCGCCGCGTGGACAGCGACCCGGAGTCCGTGGAACGGGGCCTGGTCAGCCTCGTGCTGACGGTGGTGGAGCTGCTGCGCCAGCTCATGGAGAAGCAGGCGCTGCGCCGGGTGGACCGCGGCGACCTGAGCGAGGACCAGGTCGAGGCGATCGGTCTGACGCTCATGCGGCTGGAGGAGCGCATGGACGAACTGTGCGAGCATTTCGGACTGTCCCCGGAGGAGCTGAACATCGATCTCGGACCGCTCGGGCCGTTGCTGTCCGAACGGCGGTGAGCCGACGGTTCACTCCAGGCCGAGCCGCCGCAGCGTCTCCGGGAGCCGGTCGAGCACCGGTTGCGGGGCCGGCCCGCCGAGCGTGGCGCGCAGGTAGAGGCCGTCGCCGAGCAGGCTGACGATCTCGGCGGTGAGCGGGTCGTCGATGTGCTCGGCCAGTAGTTCCGACCACAGCCGGCAGACTTCCACCATCGCCTCGGTGACCTTCGGCTCGCTGCCCACGAGCCGCAGCGCGGCGACCGAGGCACGGTGGGCCGGTTTGGACATGTCCGCGTCGGTCACCGAGGTGAGCAGGAAGTAGCGCACGACGCCCTCGGGTGCCGTGCGCGCGTACTCGACGTCGGCGGCGGCGAGCCGCAGCAGCCGGTCCAGGAGCCCGTCCAGGAGCGCGTCCTTGGACCCGAAGTGGTAGAGCAGGCCGCCCTTGGAGACGCCGGCGCGCGCGGCGACGGCGTCGAGCGTCACCGCGGCCGAGCCGCTGTCGATGAGGATCTCCTGGTAGGCGTCCAGGATCTGTTCCCGTGATGAGGACCGTCCCATGGCGCTTGACTATACCGTCCGGACGGTCTACTTTCGATGAGGAGGTAAACTTTACCGTCTGGACTGTGCAGAAAGGGATCGTGATCGGCATGGCCGGGGGACGCCGGGACTGGCTCGCGCTCGCGGTGCTGGTGCTGCCGGTGCTGCTGCTGAGCGTGGACATGACGGTACTCGGGTTCGCGCTGCCGTACCTGAGCGAGGACCTCGGCCCGACCGCCGCCGAGCAGCTGTGGATCGTGGACATCTACTCGTTCGTGCTCGGCGGGCTGCTGGTGCTGATGGGCACGCTGGGCGACCGGATCGGCCGGCGGCGGCTGCTGCTCTCCGGTGCGGTCGCGTTCGGCGCGGCCTCGGCGCTCGCGGCCTTCGCGGCCGGCCCGGGCCTGCTCATCGCGGCGCGGGCACTGCTCGGCGTGGGCGGCGCCACGCTGATGCCCTCGACGCTCGGCCTGATCCGCACGATCTTCACCGACCCCGGCCGGCGGCGGACCGCGATCGCCGTGTGGGGCGCCGGGTTCTCCGGGGGGATGGCGCTGGGCCCGGTGCTCGGCGGCTGGCTGCTGGAGCACTTCTGGTGGGGCTCGGTGTTCCTGATCAACGTGCCGGTGATGCTGGTGCTGCTGGTCGTGGGGCCGATCCTGCTGCCGGAGGCCCGGGATCCGCGGCCGGGCCGCTTCGACCCGGTGTCCGCGCTGCTGTCGCTGGCCGCGATCCTGCCGGTTGTCTACGGCATCAAGCGGTTCGCCCAGCAGGGTCCCGACGCGCTCGGCGCGCTGGGTGTGGTGGCCGGCGTGCTGCTCGGCGTGGTGTTCGTGCGCCGGCAACGCGCGCTGGAGGATCCGATGCTGGATCTGCGGCTGTTCCGCGACCGCCGGTTCAGCGCGTCGCTGCTGACGAACATGCTCGGCGTGTTCTCGCTGGTCGGGCTGCTGGTCCTGCTGCCACAGCACCTCCAGCTGGTGCTCGGCAGGTCGCCGGTGGTCGCGGCACTGTGGCTGCTGCCCACCACGGCGGCCGGGATCCTGGGCGCGTTCGCCGCCGCCCGGCTGGCCCGGCACGTGCCGGTGCGATGGCTGGTCGGTGGCGGGCTGCTCGCCGCGGCCGCCGGGTTCGGGGTGCTCGTGGCGACCGGCCTGGACACCGGGCCGGGGGTGCTCGTCGCCGCGCTCACGCTGGTCGGGTTCGGCGTGTCGGTGTCCGAGACGCTCACCAACGACCTGATCGTCACCGCGGCCCCGGTCGAGCGCGCCGGTGCCGCCTCCGCGATCTCGGAGACCGGGTTCGAACTCGGTGGCGCGCTCGGCACCGCGGTGCTGGGCAGCATCGCCGCGGCCGTCTACCGGTCCGGTCTGCCGGCCGGGGCGGGGGAGGCGGCCCGGGAGACTCTCGGCGGCGCGGTCGCCACGGCCGCCGCGCTGCCGCCCGCGCAGGCGGACACCCTGCTGTCTGCCGCCAAGACGGCGTTCGTGCACGGGCTCCAGGTCAGCGCGGTGGCCGGGGCCGTCCTGCTCACCTACACCGCGGTGCAGGCGATGGTGCTGCTGCGCCGCCCGGCGGCCGGCGCGGAACCCGCCCCGGAGCGGCGTCCGGCCGGGGTTCCGCGCTGACGCGGGCTCACCGGGTGGTGTGGGCACCCCCGTTGACGTGCAGCGTCTGCCCGGTGATGTGCCGCGCGCCGGGCGAGGCCAGGAAGTACACCGTCTCGGCGATGTCGGCGGGGTCCCCGGCCCGCCCGTTGTGCGTCGCCGCGATCAGGGCCGCCCGCCGGTCCTCGCCGAGTTTGCCGTGGAAGAAGCCGGTGCCGGCGATGTAGCCGGGCGCGACCAGGTTGGCCGTCACGCCGTTCGGTCCGGTCTCCGACGACAGGCCCGCGGTCCACGCCGCCAGCGCCGCCTTCGCCGCGCCGTAGGACGATGCGGCGTACTCGGCGCCGATGGACCCGATGTTGACGATCGAGCCGCCGGGCCGCAGCTTCTCCCGCACGGCCGTGGTGGTGAGCACGGCGCTGAGCAGGTTCGCGTCCAGGTTCGCCCGCCACGCGGCCGCCGTCCGGTCCAGCGCGCCGCCTCCGGTGCCCGGGTCGAGGAGGTCGGTGTTGCCGCCCGCCATGTTGACCAGCACGTCCAGTTCCGGGCCGAGCTCGTCGGCCATCCGCGCCACCTGTTCGGGCACGGTGGCATCGCAGAGGATCGGCCGGGCGCCGATCTCGGTCGCGGCGCGGTCCAGCCGAGCACTGTTGCGCCCGGTGATGACCACGGTGTCCCCGGCCGCGCGGAACCGGGCTGCGACGGCCTTGCCGATGCCGTTCCCGCCGCCGGTAACCAGCACGATCCGACTCATGAAGCGTTCCTCCCCGTGTTAGGTTTAGTACTAAACATAACAGGGAGGTGGAGGCGTGCCGGAGGACGCCGGTGCCGAGGGCTACCCGATGGCGGACATCCTGCGGTGGCCCGCCGGGGACATCGCCGCGGCGTGGCGGCGCGAACTGCCCGGGGTGCGCACGGAGTCGATCGAGGTCATCACCCCGGTGTGGCGGATCGCGAAGCTGCTCGCCGACGACCGGCGGCGCACCCTGGCCGAACTGGGGATCGATGCGTCCACATTGGACTTGCTGAGCGTGATCCGCCGGGCGGGGCCACCGTATGAGCTCACCACCCGCGAGATCACCCGGCGCACCCTGGTCACGCCCGGCGCGGTCTCCCAGCGGGTGGCCCGGGCCGAGGAGGCCGGGCTGGTGGCGCGGGCGCCGTCGGCGGCGTCCCGTCGCGCCGTCGCGGTCCGGCTCACCGACGCCGGTCACCGGCTCGTCGAGACCACGGTGCGCCGGCTGCTGGCACACGAGGCCGACCTCATCGGCGGCCTCGAGCCGGGCGAGCGGGCCGCGCTCACGGCACTGCTCGCCCGGCTCGAGGAGACGCTCCAGCCGCCGGCGCGGTGATCAGGCGGTGCCGGTGAAGGTCCAGACCGCGGTGGCGCCCGGCCCGGCCACGAGGGTCGACCGGCCGATCTGCTCGACGTGCCGCGGCGTGGTCCGGTTGAGCGTGAACACGACCTCCTTCAGCCCGGCCTGGGCGCGCGGCACCGCGTCGTAGCGGATGGTGGTGCCGCCGCCGGTGGCGATGACGCTGCCGTCGGACAGGGTGCGCACCTGGAAACCACCGGCCTTGAGCACCGGCACCACGATGGCCAGGTCTTGCGGGGTGACGCCGATGCGGATCGCGGAGATGTCGCGCATCAGGTGGTCGCGGTAGGCGTCGGGGAGGTAGCGCTCCCGGCTGACGTCATCCGGGGAGCTGCCGGGTTCGGTGCCGCTGCGCGGGTCGGCGAAGTACTCCGGCAGGTACTCCATGGCCCAGCCGTCGAACGCCTCGTACTGGGGCGCGCTCCGCACCGTGTCGAACCACGGCACCTTCACACCGTCGCCGAAGTCGCGGGTCTGCCGGTAGTCCACCGGGGTGATGCCCTGGTCCTGCAGCCGCTTCCGCACGGTGGCCAGACCGCCCACGCGCTCGCTGGACAACCCCATGCCCGCCGCGCCGAACTGGCCGTCGGAACCCGGCAGGTCGCCGGCACCGAACAACTCGAGGTAGGTCTCGCGCCCCTTGAGGTACCGGCCGGTCCAGGTCGAGCCGCCGCCGCTGGTGGTGCGGACCTCGAAGTTGGCGAACTCACGCAGGTAGGCGGAGTGCTCGATCGCGTCCGCGGTCGGTCTGTCGAGCACGTCGTAGGCGTGGTTGTAGAAGAGCAGTTGCGTCGCCCGGCCGTCCTCGTCCGCCTGGCCCGCCGCGGGCACGACGGCCGCCCCGGTGACGGTGAGAGCGAGCACGGCGAGCGCCCGCCGGAAACGCGATGCAGTGGTCATGGCCGGAATTCAATCCGGGCCGGTCAACCAGGCCCCCGAGGTCGCGCCGGAATTGCGCGGGACCGTCCCCGTCCGGCGGCAGCGCGCCTCGGTGGCTGGACAATCTGCACAGTACAAGTGCGACTGGACCCGTCAGATCGTGCAGAGTGATCAGCTGTGATACCGACACTTGCACAGCCCGGACCGCGCACCGCACTCTTCCCAGCATGCAGGAACGTGATCCCCGCAGTCTCCGGGAGCTCCACCGGCTGATGCTGGTGGCGCGCCGCCTCGACGAAGAGGCCATCGCGCTGCAGCGCCAGGGCGTGCTGCCCGGCTACGCACCCGCCCAGGGGCAGGAGGCCGCCCAGGTGGGCAGCGCGGCGGCACTGGACCCGGCCCGCGACTTCGCCTTCCCCGGCTACCGCGACCTCGGCGCCGCGGTCGCGCTGGGCGTCGACCTCGTCGCCTACCTGGCGACCCACCTCGGTATCTGGCACGGCGGCCTCTACGACCCGCTGGCGTCCCGGCTGGCGCCGTTCAACGCGGTCGTCGGCGGCCCGGTGACGCACGCGGTGGGCTGGGCCATGGGTGCCAAGCTGGACGGCACCGGCGGCGCCGCGATCACCTACTTCGGCGACGGCGCCAGCTCCCAGGGCGACGTGCACGAGGCGATGAACTTCGCCGGGGTCTACCGGCTGCCGGTGATCTTCTTCTGCCAGAACAACGGCTGGGCGATCTCGGTGCCCACCGGGCGCCAGGTCGCCGGCGGCTCGGTGGCCGCCCGCGCGGCCGGGTACGGGATCGAGGGACACCGCGTGGACGGCAACGACGTGGTCGCCGTGTTCGAGGCGACCCGCGCGGCGCTGGACCGCGCCCGCGACGGCGGCGGCCCGACGGTGATCGAGGCGATGACCTACCGGATGGGGCCGCACTCCACTTCGGACGACCCGGGCCGCTACCGCGCGCTCGCCGACGAGCGGGCCTGGGCCGCCCGCGACCCGCTGACCCGCGCCGCCGCGCAGCTTCCCGCCGACGCGGTCGCGGCCGCCGAGGAGCACGCCGCCGCGGTCGTGCGCGAGGTCGCGGAGGGCCTGCGCACGCTCGGCGCGCCCCCGGCCGACGAGCTCTTCTCGTTCGTCTACCGCGAGCCCACCAAGGCCCTGCTGGAGCAGCAGCGGGCGTGGAAGGAGACCCTCGATGTCTGAGCTGCCCGCAGTGTCTGTGCCGCCGGAAGTGTCTGCGCCGCCCGAGCTGTCCCTGCAGCAGGCCCTCAACCTCGCCCTGCGCCACGCCTGCGAGGACGACGACCGGGTCCTGGTGTTCGGCCAGGACGTGGGCACGCTCGGCGGGGTGTTCCGGGTGACCGACGGGCTGCAGGACAAGTTCGGCGAGCACCGGGTGTTCGACACCCCGCTGGCCGAGTCGGCGATCATGGGCATGGCGGTCGGGCTCGCGATGCACGGCTGGCGGCCGGTGCCGGAAATCCAGTTCGACGGCTTCAGCTATCCCGCGATCGACCAGATCGTGAACCAGGTCGCGCGCATGCACTACCGCAGCCGCGGTGTGCTGAACATGCCGATCACGCTGCGCCTGCCCAGCTTCGGCGGCATCCGTGCCCCGGAGCACCACGGCGAGAGCCTGGAGGCGCTGTTCGCGCACGTGCCCGGGCTGAAGGTCGTGTCGCCCGCCGGCGCGAGCGAGGGGTACCACCTGCTCCGGCAGGCGATCGCCGATCCGGACCCGGTGATCTTCCTCGAACCGAAGTCCCGGTACTGGCACCGCGAGTCCTTCGACCCCACCGCCGAGGTGGCCATGCCGCCGGCCGGCACCAGCCGGATCGCGCGCCCCGGCCGGCATGCCACGCTCATCGCGTGGGGTGCGATGGTCGCCCGCTGCCTGCAGGTCGCCGAGCTCGCCGCGGAGGACGGCGTCGAACTCGAGGTGCTCGACCTGCGCTGGCTCAAGCCGATCGACGCCGACGGCCTGGCCGCCTCGGTAGCGCGCACCCGCCGCGCGGTGGTGGTGCACGAGGCACCGCTGACCGCCGGGCTCGGCGCCGAGGTCGCCGCGCTCGTCACCGAGCGCTGCTTCGCCGACCTGCGCGCCCCGGTGCAACGCGTCACCGGGTTCGACGTGCCCTACCCGGCCGGTGCCCTCGAGGACGAGTACCTGCCCACCCCGGACCGGATCCTGGCCGCCGTCCAGACCACTTTGGAGTACCGCCGTGGCTGAAGTGACCTTCCCGCTGCCCGATCTCGGCGAGGGCCTGATCAGCGCCCGTGTCCTGGAATGGCTGGTCGCCGAGGGCGACTGGGTGGAGCGCAACGCACCGCTGGTCGAGCTGGAGACCACCAAGTCGGCCGTGGAGATCCCCTCGCCGCAGTCCGGCCGGGTCACCCGCCTGCACGTCGGCGCGGACGAGGAGCTGGCGGTGGGCGAGCCGCTGGTCACCTTCACCGTCGACGACGACCGGGCGGGGATCGTCGGCACCGTGCCCCAGGAGCGGAAACCGCAGCGGCGGGTCCGCCTGAGCCTGCCGGAGGACTAGACCGTGTTCGCCACCGCCGACGACGGTGTGAAGATCTCCTACGACGCCGCCGCGGGACCACGGCCGGTGCTGCTGATCCACGGCTTCGCCTCGGACAGCGAGAGCACCTGGGTGCGCACCGGCTGGGTGCGCGCCCTGGCCGGCCGCGGTCACGTCCTGGTCGACCTGCGTGGTCACGGGCACAGCGACCGGCCGCCGTCCGGGTACTCGCCGGAGAACCTGGCGCGGGACGTCCTCGCGGTGCTCGACGAGACGGGCCTGTCCACAGTGGATGCGGTCGGCTACTCGATGGGCGCGCTGGTGGGGTGGACGGCGGCGCGGCTCGCGCCCGGCCGGATCGGCCGGCTCGTCCTCGGCGGTGCCGGCGGGCGGCCCGTCGAGGCGTCGTCGATGCGGCGGGTCGCCGAGGCCCTCTCCGGCGGCGACCTCCAGGCGTGCATCGACGGGATCGCCGGCCACCGGCTGGACGGCCCGGCACCCGTTCCGGTGCTGTTCGCCGCCGGTGAGCAGGACGAGGTCGCCGCGGACGCGCCCGAGTTCGCCGCCCGGCTCGGCGCGCCGTTCGTGTCCCTGGGGCGGCGCACCCACCTCAACGCCGTGTCCAGCCGCGCGTTCAAGGAGGCCGCGATCGGGTTCTTCGACGGCGCGCCCGGCGGGCCGGGTGCGGCGCCGGCCGGCTGACGCAGCCGCGCCCTGCCCGCATCCCGGCCCCGTGCTTCCCGGTTCCGATCGGGCGCCGGTGCGGTAGCGTGCCGCCGTGGATGACTTCCCGCGCTCGTGGTCGGCGCTGCAGGTTGCCGGGGAGGGACCGGCCCGCGACGAAGTGACCTGCCGGGAGGTCGGCGCCACCCCGCCCATCGGGGAGGATCGGCTCGACGCGCTGACCGGCCGGCTGCCGGCCGTCCTCGGATGACGCCCGTGGACATCGGCGTGATGCTGCCGCGCGATCTGCCCGCGGCGGAGATCGTGCCGTTCGCGCGGCGAGCCGAGGAACTCGGGTTCGGCGAGCTCTGGGTGGTGGAGGACCTCGGGTTCCACGGCGGGATCGCGCAGGCGGCAACCGTGCTCGCGGTGACCGGGCGGATCCGGGTCGGGATCGGGATCCTCCCCGCGGGCGCCCGTTCCGTCGCGTTCACGGCGATGGAGTTCGCGACACTGGCCCGCCTCCACCCCGGCCGGGTCGTGGCCGGGATCGGGCACGGGATGCCGGACTGGATGCGGCAGGCCGGGGCGTGGCCGGCCAGCCCGCTGACCCTGTTCACGGAGTACGCCCAGGCGCTGACCGCTCTGCTGCGCGGGAAACGCGTGCGGGTGGCGGGCCGCTACGTCCGCCTCGACGGGGTCGCCCTGGAGTCACCGCCGGACATCGTGCCGCCGGTGCTGGCCGGGGTGCGCGGCCCGAAATCGCTGGCGATCGCGGGCGCGGAACTCGACGGGGTGGTCCTCGCCGAACCGGCCCCGGAGGCGTACCTCGCCGGGGCGCGGCGGTTCCTGCCCGCGCACGCCCGCGTGGTGGCCTTCGAGCACGCCGCGGTGCACGACGACGCCGACACCGCGCGGGCGCTGGTCCGGCCGCGGCTGGACGGGATCGCGGACCCGGCGTTGTCGGCGCACGTCGAGTCGCTGCCCTTCGCCGCCGAACTGCGCGCGCTGGCCGCAGGCGCACCCGGGACCGTGGCCGGCGCACTGCGGCCGGAGTGGGTCGACGCCCTCGCACTGGCCGGGCCCGCGCCCGCGGTGCGGCGGCGGATCACCGCCCTCGCCGCGGCCGGAGCCACGTCCGTGGTGCTGATCCCGGTCGCGCCGGACCGGCTGGCCGCGCTCGGCTCCCTGGCCGCGGTGCTCCCGGCGAGCCGGGGATAGCCTGGCGGGGTGCGTGAACTGGCCGCCGTGGTGCTCGCGGGTGGCGCCGCCCGCCGGATGTCCGGTGTGGACAAGCCCATGCTGGTCGTGGGCGGGACACCGTTGCTGCACCGCGTGCTCGCGGCCGTGGCCGGTGCCGATCCGGTCGTCGTCGTGGGGCCGCGGCGGGCCGGGACGGCCGGGGTGCTCTGGACGCGCGAGGAACCGCCCGGCGGCGGTCCGGTCGCGGCGCTCGCGGCGGGCCTGCGGCACGTGGGAGCGCCGCGGGTCGCCGTGCTGGCCGGTGACCTGGCCGGGATCACCGCGTCCACCGTGGACCGGCTCGCGGCAGCCGTCGGGCAGGCCGACGGCGCGGTGCTCACCGAGTCCGGTCACCGCCAGTGGCTCATCGGGGTGTGGCGCAGCGCGAGCCTGCGCGCCGCACTGCCCGCCGAACCGCACGGGGCCTCGCTGCGCCGGGTGCTCGCCGGGCTGGAGATCGTCGACGTGCCGGCGGTCCCGGGGGAGAGCGCGGACGTCGACACGCCCGCGGACCTGGACCGCCTGACCTGACGACCGGCCGCGCGACGCAGCTCACAGCCGTCACACCGGTGGGCGCGTTGACTACCGTGGCGACTCTCCGTGCCCGGCCGGCTAGTACGGTCGCAGCGCGAGAGGTGAACGTGAGCGAGGAGGGAACCGTGACCGAGCCCCGCTACCCGGAGGGCGCGAACGGGCAACAGCAGCAGGCGACCCCCGCGCGGGACGCGCAGCTGCTGGAGCGCACCGTGTTCGAGGTGAAGCGGGTGATTGTCGGGCAGGACCGGCTCGTCGAGCGGCTCCTGGTGGGCCTGCTCGCGAAGGGCCACCTGCTGCTGGAAGGCGTTCCCGGGGTGGCCAAGACACTGGCGGTGGAGACCCTCGCCCGCGTGGTGGGCGGCTCGTTCTCGCGCGTGCAGTTCACCCCCGACCTGGTGCCCGCCGACATCCTCGGTACCCGCATCTACCGGCAGGGCAGCGAGAAGTTCGACGTCGAGCTCGGGCCGGTGGTGGCGAACTTCGTGCTGGCCGACGAGATCAACCGCGCCCCGGCCAAGGTGCAGTCGGCGATGCTGGAGGTGATGGCCGAGCGGCACGTGTCCATCGGCGGCAAGACCTTCCCGATGCCGGACCCGTTCCTCGTGCTGGCCACGCAGAACCCGATCGAAAACGAGGGCGTCTACCCGCTGCCCGAGGCGCAGCGCGACCGGTTCCTGTTCAAGATCATCGTCGACTACCCCTCCGCGGAGGAGGAGCGCGAGATCATCTACCGGATGGGCGTGACGCCCCCGGAGCCGCACGAGGTGCTCAGCCCGGCCGAGCTGGTGCGGCTGCAGGACGTCGCGTCGACGGTGTTCGTGCACCACTCGCTCGTCGACTACGTCGTGCGCCTGGTGCTGGCCACCCGCACCCCGGCCGAGCACGGCCTCACCGACGTCGCCGGCTGGGTGTCCTACGGTGCCTCCCCGCGCGCCAGCCTGGGCATCATCGCCGCCGCCCGCGCGCTCGCGCTGGTCCGGGGCCGCGACTACGTGCTGCCGCAGGACGTGGTGGACGTCGTGCCGGACGTGCTGCGGCACCGGCTCGTGCTGTCCTACGACGCGCTCGCCGACGCGGTGCCGCTGGACCACATCATCACCCGCGTGCTGCAGACCGTGCCGCTGCCGCAGGTCTCCGCCCGCCCGCAGGGTCAGCCGGTGCCGAGCGGAACCCCGGGGCGGTAGTGGCCAGGTCTGTGAACACCGGCGACGGCCGGCCCGCGTGGGCGCCGCCCGTGCTCCGCGGGGAACGGCTGGACGCCGGCCTGCGCATGCTCGAACTCGAGGTGCGCCGCCGCCTGGACGGCCTGCTGCAGGGCAACCACCTCGGCCTGGTGCCCGGCCCCGGGTCGGAGCCGGGGGAGGCGCGTCCCTACCAGCCGGGCGACGACGTGCGCCGGATGGACTGGGCGGTCACCGCCCGCACCACCGAGCCGCACATCCGGGAGACGGTCGCCGACCGCGAGCTGGAAACCTGGGTGGCCGCGGACCTGTCGGCGAGCCTGGACTTCGGCACCGCCCTGTCGGAGAAGCGGGACCTCGTGGTGTGCGCGGTCGCCGCGATCGCGCACCTGACCGGCGGCGGGGGCAACCGGCTGGGCGCGGTGTTCGCCAACGGCGAGCGGACCGAGCGGATCCCGGCCCGCGGCGGCCGTGCCCACGCGCGCAACCTCCTGCGCCGGATCGCCGAGACGCCCCGCGCGCCCGAGGGCACCCGCGGTGATCTCGCCGCCATGATCGAGCAGCTGCGCCGCCCGCCGCGCCGCCGCGGGCTGGTCGTGGTGGTGTCGGACTTCCTCGGCGGCACCGAATGGCAGCGGCCGCTGCGGGCGCTGTCCGCGCGGCACGATCTCATCGGCATCGAGGTGCTCGACCCGCGTGACGTCGACCTGCCCGAGGTGGGCACGATCGTGCTGGCCGACCCGGAGACGGGCAAGCAGCGTGAGGTGCGGGCCTCGGCGTTGCTGCGCCGCGAGTTCGCGGCCGCCGCGCAGGCCCACCGGGAGCAGGTGGCGCGGGCGCTGCGGCAGGCAGGAGCCGCGCACCTGGTGCTGCGCACGGATTCCGACTGGATCGCCGACACGGTGCGCTTCGTGGTGGCCCGCAAGCGGCGGTGGAGCGGGGGCGCGGCATGAGCGTCTCCGGATTCGCCGCCCCCTGGTGGTTCCTGCTGCTGTTCGTGGTCGCCGCGGTGGCGGTGGGCTACGTGCTGGCGCAGCGCGCCCGGCGGCGCCGCACCCTGCGGTTCGCCAACCTGGAGCTGCTGGACCGGATCGCGCCCCGCTCCCAGGGGTGGCCGCGGCACGTGCCGGCCGCGTTGATCGTGCTGTCGCTGCTGCTGCTGACCGTGGGGCTGGCCGGCCCGACCGCCGAGCAGAAGGTGCCGCGCAACCGGGCCACCGTGATGCTGGTGGTGGACGTGTCGCTGTCGATGGAGGCCACCGACGTCAAGCCGTCCCGGATCAAGGCGGCGCAGGACGCGGCGACCCAGTTCGCCCAGGGCCTCACACCGGGCATCAACCTGGGGCTGGTGTCCTTCGCCGGCACCGCGACCGTGCTGGTCGCGCCGACCACGCAGCGGCAGAGCGTGGTCACCGCGATCGACAACCTCAAGCTGGCCCAGTCGACCGCGACCGGCGAGGGAATCTACGCGGCGTTGCAGTCGATCCAGGGGTTCTCCGCGGTGGTCGGCGGGGCGGACGGGCCGCCGCCGGCGCGGATCGTGCTGATGAGCGACGGCAAGCAGACCGTGCCGGACGACCTGTACGCACCGCGCGGGGCGTTCACCGCCGCGCAGGAGGCGCGCAAGGAGCAGGTGCCGATCGCCACGATCTCGTTCGGCACCAGCCACGGCACGGTCGAGATCGACGGCCGCGAGGTGCCGGTGGACGTCGACGACGGCTCGCTGCAGGAGGTCGCGCGGCTGTCCGACGGGCAGTTCTACCAGGCCGGCTCGGCCGAGCAGCTCAAGCAGGTCTACGCCGACCTCGGCGAGCAGATCGGCTACGAGATGAAGGAGGCCGACGCGAGCCGGCCGTGGGTGCTGCTCGGCACGCTCGCCCTCGTCACCGCGGCCGGCACGGCGCTGTTCGTGGGTCAACGGCTGCCCTGACGGGTGTGGTGCCCGGCCTCGCCGGGTATGCGCCTGCCGGGAGATCCGAACAGGGAGGCGTGATGAAGGAACACGAGATCATCGCGGCGGTGCGCCGCACCGCGGGGCTGGCCGACGCCGGGCACGCCGAGGCGGCCACCCGGGCCACGCTGACCGTGCTGGGGCAGCGGCTCGCCGGCGGTGAGCCCGGTGACCTGGCCGGGCAGCTGCCCGCCGGGATCAGGGAAGCGCTGCCGGAGACCGGCGAAGGCGCCTCGTTCGGCGTGGAGGAGTTCTACCGGCGCGTCATGGACGCCGAAGGTCACGGCTGCACGCAGGACGGCGCCCGCGAGCACGCCCGGGCGGTGATCGCCGCGCTCAAGGCCGGCGTGAGCCAGGGCGAGTTCGACCACCTCGAACGGCAGCTGCCCGCCGACTACCGGCAGGACCTGCTCTCCACCGCCCCGGTGGACCAGCACCGTTAGCGGCCGCCGGTGAACCCGTGCTGGCGCCACGCCTCGAAGACGGCGATGGCCGCGGTGTTCGCGAGGTTGAGCGAACGCACCCCCGGCCGCATCGGCACGCGGACGCGGTCGGTGATCTGTGGCGCGTCCTGCACGGCGGGCGGCAGGCCGGTGGATTCCGGTCCGAACAGCAGCACGTCACCCGGCTGGTAGGCCACGTCGGTGTACCACCGGGTGGCGCCCGCGCTGAACGCGTAGACCTTCGCCGGCAGCAGCGCCCGCCACGCGCTGTCCAGGTCCGGGTGCACGTGCACGTCGGCCAGGTCGTGGTAGTCCAGTCCGGCCCGGCGCAGGTGCTTGTCCTCGAACGCGAACCCCAGCGGTTCGACGAGGTGCAGCTGGCAGCCGGTGTTGGCGGCGAGCCGGATGGCGTTGCCCGTGTTGGGCGGGATCTCCGGCTGGTAGAAGAGAATCCGAAACATCGGAATTGATCGTGTCCTGTCACCCGTGGTTCGCCCGTGCTGGTGGGCCCATCCCATCACAGGGCGGGCGCGGGCCCGAACCGTGTCACCGCGACGGCGATGCCCGACGCGTCCACCCCGAACCCCGCAGGTCCCGCAGGTCTCGCGCACGAGATCGGTCACGTGTGCGCCGCGAGCTTCGCGCGCACGTCCTCCGGTGGCGCGGCCTTGGTGAGCGCCGTGGCGTCCACGAACACGTACCGGTTGGTGCCGGTGGCGATCAGGTCGTCGCCGCGGCGCACGGTGAACCCGAGGATCATCGAGGTGGTGCCGAGGTGGTCGATCACGACCTCGACGACCAGCTCGTCGTCGAAGCGGCTCGGCGCGTGGTAGCGCAGGTTCGACTCGGCCACCACGACGTCCACGCCGTACTCGCGCAGGGCGTCGTAGGAGCCGAAGACCGCCTTGAAGAACTCGAACGACGCCATGTCGAAGTAGGCCAGGTAGTGGGCGTTGAACACGATCCCCTGCGGGTCGCACTCGTGGAAGCGGACGCGCAGCGGCATCGCCACGACCGGCGGACGGGACTGGGTCACGGGTGTTCCTTCCTCGTTCAGCCGTGCAGCGCGCGGTAGGTCGCCACGGCTCCGGGGTGCAGGGGCACGCTACCGGTTCCGATGAGCGACCGGACATCGAGAAACTGGATCGCCACCGTCTGCGCCGGAACCAGCCGGCTCGCCTGCTGCACGAGCACGCGGGTGACGGCCGCGGCGGTCGGGGCGGGCAGGTCCGGGCGGCAGACGAGCAGGCTCGCCACGCCGATCGTGTCGACCTCGGGGGAGCGGTAGGCGCCGGCGGGCACCCGGACGGCCTCGTAGCCGAAGCCGTGCAGGGCGGGCAGGTAGGGCGCGAGTGGCACCAGCCGGATGCCCACCTCACTGTCCAGTGTGGACAGCACGGGCAGCGGCACGCCGCCGGAGACGAGCATGGCGTCGATCGCCCCCGCCTTCAGCGCGTCGCGGGCCGCGGCCATGGACAGGTGGCGGATCGTCGCGGTCACCCCGGCGGCGGCCAGGACCCGGTCACCGAGCACCGCCCCGCCGGAGCGGGCCGCGCCGAGCGAGACGGTGCGCCCGGCCAGGTCCGCGACGGTGGTGACGGGGGAGTCGGCGCGCACGGCGAGCTGCAGGTAGTTCTCGTAGACCCGGCCCAGCGCGCGCAGCTCGATGCGGTGGCCGAACGGGGCGGTGCCGCCCAGCGCGGTGCCGGCGATGTCGGCGAGGACCAGGGCGAGATCGGCGGTGCCGGCCTCGATCATCTCCAGGTTGGCGACGCTGGCCTCGGTGACCAGGGCGACGGCGTCCAGGCGCGGGTAGGCGGCCCGCAGCTCGGCGGCGAGCAGCTGGCCGAACGCGCGGTAGAACCCGGACTCCTCCCCGGTCGCGATGCGCAGCGGCCCGGCCGGTCCCTCGCTGCGGGGCGGTTGCGCGGCGGTGAGGACACCGCCGGTGACGGCGAGCGCCACCCCGGCCCGCAGCACACTCCGGCGGCTGGCGCCGGGACGGTCCGCGCCGGGGAACAGCCGGTGCGGGGTGGCGGTCATCGCGCCTCCCGTGCAGTGGGCAGCAGGACACGCACCACGAGCCCGCGCGGGTGCGCGGCCCGCAGTTCGACGCGCCCGCCGCGGCCGGCGGCCAGCCGTTCGGCGATGGCCAGCCCGAGGCCGGTCCCGGGCAGGCCACGGTGCCGGTCGGCGCGCCAGAACCGGGACTGCGCCCGCGCCAGCTCGTCCGGGGCCAGCCCGGGCCCGGAGTCGCGCACCGACACCACCGCCCACGGTCCCTCGAGGACGCAGGAGACCGTGACCTCCGCGCCCGGCGCGTACTTCAGGGCGTTGTCCACCAGCACGTCCAGCACCTGCGCGAGCTCCGCCTCCGTCGCGGCCGCCCGCACCGGCCCGGCCGGCGCCGGGCCGAAGCGCAAGGTCACCCCGGCCCGCTCCGCGAGCGGCTGCCACAGGTGCGTCTGCGCCCGCGCCACCGCGGCCGCGTCACAGCAGGCGGCCTCCCCGGACACGGCCAGCTCACCCGCCCGGTGCTCGGCGGCCGCGAGGGTCAGCAGGTCGTCCAGCAGGGCCTCCAGCCGGTCCAGTTCCCCGACCGCCCCCGCGTAGGTGGCCGAAGCCGACTCGGGCAGCGACGGTTCCAGCGCGTCCACCCGCAACCGCAGCGCCGTCATCGGGTTGCGCATCTGGTGCGAGGTGTCCGCGACCAGCCGCCGCTGCTGGTCCAGCGCCGCCGTCACGGTGTCCGACATCCGGTTGAACCCCGCCGCGAGCTGCCGCAGTTCGGGTGGTCCGGCCAGGTCGGCGTGCACCGGCCGCAGCCCGGCGGTCAGGGTCCCGACGGCGCGGTCCAGGCGCCGCAGCGGGCCCAGCACCCAGCGCGCCGCGCCCAGCGCGAGTCCCGCCCCGGCCAGGGTCACCAGCACCGCACCGGCCAGCACGGCGAACCAGCTGCGCCGCACGTCGTCGGCGGCAGCGGCCACCGACGCGCGCAGCACCACCGCCCCGGACACCTTCGTCCCGGTTCCGGCGGGGCGCGCCAGCAGCACCGGCGTGCGCGACCACGGCCGCACCGTCCCCGCCGGCTGGGCCGGCTGGTTGCGCAGCGCCGCGTCGATCAGCCGGGCCACCGCAGGGTCCGCCGCGCTCAGCCCGCCCGTCTCGGCCAGCGGTACGCGCTGCGCCGTGACGACGACGATCCCCTCCCCGTACAGCTCCGTGTAGCGGGTCACCTCCGCCCGGAGTGTGGCGCGGTCACCCGCGTCGGCGAGCACGGCGAACCGGTCCAGGTCCGCGGTGCGCGCGAGCAGCAGCTGCTGGGTGCGCTCGGTGGCGGTCACACTCAGCAGCGGCAACGCGAACCCCGCGGTCGCGAGCACGACGAACGCCAGCAGCACGGCCAGGACCCGGGTGCGCACCTACCCGCCCAGCCGGTAGCCGAAGCCGCGGATCGTGGTGAGCAGCTCCGGCCGCCGCAGCTTCGCCCGCAGCTGGGTGAGGTGCACGTCCAGCGACCGGGACACCGCCACGAAGGCGTCGCCCCACACCTCGTCCATCAGCTGCTGCCGGCTCACCGCCGTGCCCGCGCGGCGCGCCAGCGCCGCCAGCACGGCGAACTCCTTCGCGGTCAGGTCGATCTCCGCGCCGCCCACCTGGACCCGCCGCGCGTCCAGGTCCACCTCGATGTCGCCGACGGCCACCACGCGCGGTTGCGGCCGGGCGGCGGCCGCCCGCCGGGTGACGGCCTCGATCCGGGCGAGCAGCTCGCTCAGCCGCACCGGTTTGACCAGGTAGTCGTCCGCGCCGAGCCGCAGGCCGCGCACCACGGAGCGTTCGTCGCCCCGTGCGGTGAGCACGATGACCGGCAGCGCGCTCACCGCCCGCAGCTTGCGGAGCACTTCGAGGCCGTCCAGATCGGGCAGGCCCAGGTCGAGCAGCGCCAGGTCGGCGTCGCGGTGGGCGAGCAGGGCGTCCGCACCGCGCCGCACCCGCGTGAGCCGGTGGCCGTGCGCGCCGAGGGAGTCGGTGAGGGCGCCGGCCACCCCGTCGTCGTCCTCCACCAGCAGCACGCGCACGGCCCTCACCCTAGGAGGCGTCGATCGCCGAGTTCTTGCCGGTGTCGCGCATCCGCACGTAGATGATCAGCGACAGGAACACGACCACCGTGACGTACCAGAAGAACAGCGATTCGTGCCCGGCCTGCTTGCACCACAGGGCGATGTACTCGGCGGTGCCGCCGAACACCGCGACCGCCACCGAGTACGGCAGCCCGACCCCGAGCGCGCGGATGTTGGTCGGGAACAGCTCCGCCTTCACCACCGCGCTGATCGAGGTGTACATCGCGCTGATCGCCAGCGGCACGGTCATCAGCACGAACGCGAACACCGGGTTGCGGGTGTGCGCGAGCAGCGTCAGCGACGGCACCGTCACCAGCGTGCCCAGCACGCCGAACCCGATCAGCAGCGGGCGGCGCCCCACCCGGTCCGACACCGCCCCGTAGAGCGGCTGCAGCACCACGAACACCACCAGCGCGAGGAAGTTGATCCACGCCGCGGTCGGCTTGCTGATACCGCTGGTGTTGACCATGAACTTCTGCAGGTACGTCGTGTAGGTGTAGAAGAACAGCGTGCCGCCCATGGTGAGGCCGACCACCAGTGCGACTTCCCGCGGGTGCTTCGCCAGCGCCTTGAGCGTGCCGTGCCCGGCGGGACCGCGCTCGGCCTTCGACTCCTCGAAGTCGGCCGACTCGTCCATGCCGCGGCGCAGCCAGAACACGATCAGCGCGCCGATCGCGCCGATCCCGAACGCGACGCGCCAGCCCCAGCTGTGCAGCTGCCCGGTGGTGAGCACCTGCTGCAGCAGGATCTGCACCGCGAGCGCGACCAGCTGGCCGGCGATCAGCGTGACGTACTGGTAGCTGGAGTAGTAGCCGCGCCGGCCGCGGGTGGCGACCTCCGACATGTACGTCGCCGAGGTCGAGTACTCGCCGCCCACGGAGATGCCCTGCAGCAGCCGGGCCAGCACCAGCAGCAACGGCGCGGCGAGACCGATCGTGGTGTAACCCGGGGTGAGCGCGATGAGCAGCGAACCGGCCGCCATCATGCTCACCGAGAGGGTCAGTGCGGCGCGCCGCCCGAAGCGGTCGGCGTAGCGCCCGAGCAGCCACCCGCCGAGCGGCCGCATGAGGAAGCCCACCGCGAACACGCCCGCGGTGTTGAGCAGCTGCGCGGTCGAGTCGCCCTTCGGGAAGAACGTGCCGGCGAAGTACACGCTGAACGCCGTGTAGGCGTACCAGTCGTACCACTCGATCAGGTTGCCCACCGAGCCGCGGAGGATGTTGCTCACCACGCGGCGCCCGGCGCGCTCGTCCCCGCCGGTGGAGATCCGTGTCGTCATCGAAAACTCCCTTGTCTCATGACCGCCGACCACGTTCGGTGCCGGGAGCGGTCGGCGACAAGGGCGTGCCCGCACACCTAACAGTCCCTTAAGCCGCGGCGCTCGTGACCGGGCTCACCGGGTTACTCCGGCGTAGCCGGGCGGGGGTGCTGCCCGGCCACGCCGCCGCCGGATAACCTCTCCGGGCAACTGCGGGAAATCGAACGAGGAGTGGTACGTGGGACGGTCCGTACTGGTCACCGGCGGCAACCGGGGCATCGGCCTGGCCATCGCCCGGGACCTCGCCGAGCACGGGCACCAGGTGGCGGTGACGCACCGGGGGTCCGGTGCGCCGGAGGGCCTGTTCGGCGTGCAGGCCGACGTCACCGACGGCGAGCAGCTCGACGCGGCCTTCAAGCAGGTCGAGGAGCACCAGGGGCCGGTCGAGGTCGTCGTGTCCAACGCCGGCATCACCGACGACACGCTGCTCATGCGCATGAGCGAGGACCAGTTCACCCGGGTCGTCGACGCCAACCTGACCGGTGCCTACCGGGTCGCCAAGCGGGCCTCCCGCGGCATGCTGCGCGGCAAGTGGGGCCGGTTCATCTTCATCTCCTCGGTGGTCGGCCTGTCCGGTGGCGCCGGGCAGGTGAACTACGCGGCGAGCAAGGCCGGCCTGGTCGGCATGGCGCGGTCGCTGACCCGCGAGCTGGGCTCGCGCAACATCACCGCGAACGTCGTCGCGCCCGGGTTCGTCGTCACCGACATGACGAGCGCGCTCACCGAGGACCAGCGCAGCGCGGCGCTGGCCCAGATCCCCGCCGGGCGCTACGGCGAAACCGCGGACATCGCCGCCGCGGTGCGGTTCCTGGCCTCCGACGAAGCGGGCTACATCAACGGTGCCGTGCTGCCGGTCGACGGCGGCCTCGGCATGGGGCACTGACACCTTCTGCGAACACACACGAAAGGACTGGCGTGGCCGGACTTCTCGAAGGCAAGCGGCTGCTGATCACCGGCGTGATCACCGACGGCTCGATCGCGTTCCACGCGGCGAAAGCCGCGCAGGAGCAGGGCGCGCAGGTCGTGCTCACCGGTTTCGGCCGGCTCTCGCTGGTGGAGCGCATCGCCAAGCGCCTGCCGCAGGAGGCGCCGGTGATCGAGCTGGACGTGCAGAACACCGAGCACCTGGACACGCTGGCCGAGCGCGTGCGCGAGCACACCGACGGGCTGGACGGGGTGCTGCACTCGATCGGCTTCGCGCCGCAGTCGTGCCTGGGCGCGCCGTTCCTGGACGCCCCGAGGCAGGACGTCTCGGTTGCCGTCGAGGTCTCGGCGTATTCGTTCATGTCGCTGACCAGGGCGCTGCTGCCGCTGCTGTCGCGCGGCTCCTCGGTGGTGGGCATGGACTTCGACGCGCGGGTGGCGTGGCCGGCCTACAACTGGATGGGCGTGGCGAAGGCGGCGCTGGAGTCGGTCAACCGCTACCTGGCGCGCGACCTGGGGCCGCGGGGCATCCGGGTGAACCTGGTCGCGGCCGGCCCGGTCAAGACCATGGCCGCGAAGTCCATCCCGGGCTTCGGCGAGCTGGAGAGCGGCTGGGGCGACCGCGCCCCGCTGGGCTGGGACGCCGAGGACCCGACACCGGTGGCGAAGACGATCTGCGCCGTCCTGTCGGACTGGCTGCCCGCCACCACCGGTTCGATGATCATGGTCGACGGCGGGGTGCACGCGCTGGGACAGTGACCCCTGAGGGGGCGTGGGGGCGGCCACAGCGGCAGAATCTCCTGCCGTGGGTTATGACGCGCTGCTGTGGCTGTCCTTCGGCGGTCCGGAAGGACCGGACGACGTCATGCCGTTCCTGGAGAACGTGACCCGGGGGCGGGGGGTGCCGCGGGAACGGCTCCTCGAGGTCGCCGAGCACTACCAGCACTTCGGTGGCGTGTCGCCGATCAACCGGCTCAACCGCGAGGCGATCGCCGCGGTGGAGAAGGAACTCGCGGCGCAGGGCGTCGACCTGCCGGTGTACTTCGGCAACCGCAACTGGGCACCGATGGTCGAGGACACCCTCGCGCGGATGCGGGCCGACGGGGTGCGCCGCGCGCTGGTGTTCCCCACCAGCGCCTACGGCGGCTACTCGGCGTGCCGGCAGTACGACGAGGACATCGAACGAGCCCGCGCCGCCGTCGGCGAGGGCGCGCCGGAGCTGGTGAAGCTGCGGCAGTTCTTCGACCACCCGCTGTTCGTCGGCGCCTTCGCCGACGCCGTGCGGGCCGGGCTGGCGCGGGTGCCCGGCGCCCGGGTCGTGTTCACCGCGCACTCGGTGCCCGACAGCGCGGACCGGGCCGCCGGGCCGCCGTCGGAGGGCGGCCGGCGCTACTCGCGGCAGATCCACGAGGCCGCGCGCCTGGTGGCCGCGCAGGCCGGGGTGGCCGAGTACGACGTGGTGTGGCAGTCCCGGTCCGGGCCACCGCAGGTGCCGTGGCTGGAGCCGGACATCGTCGACCACCTCGACACCCTGCATTCCCGGGGCGTCACCGGGGTCGTGGTGTGCCCGGTCGGGTTCGTGTCCGACCACCTCGAAGTGGTCTGGGACCTGGACAACGAGGCCGCCCAGCGCGCCGCGGAGCACGGCATGGGATTCGCCCGCGCCGCCACGCCCAACGGTGACCCGCGATTCGCGGAGCTGGTGGTGGAGCTGGTGCGCGAGCACCTGACCGGCGCGCCGGTGCGGAAGCTGTCGGACTTCCCGCTCGCCGGCTGCACGGTGAACGGCGCGCCGTGCGCGATGGGGTGCTGCGAGCCGGTGCGCCGCCCGGACCGCACCTGAACCCGGAGACACGACCGGTCAGGGCTGCCGGTCGGCCTGACCGGTGAGTTGCCGCACCGCCTCGCCGATCGCCGCGAGGCGGGCCGTGCGGACGGCGGTGTTCAGCGGCCGCAGCGCATCGGCACGGCGCACCGCGGCCGAGGAGGACAGCGCGCCGCCCGGCTCGTCGATCTCGGCGATGGCCAGGATCGCGCCCACCTCGTCGGCGCGTTGCAGCACCCGCAGCGCCCGGCCCGGCGTCCCGGCCGGCCAGTCGAGGTGGGGCCGCGCGCGCAGCTTCGCGGCCAGCTCGGCCCGCACCCCGGGTCGCTCCCGCGCCACGTCCAGCGCCTGCAGCGCGCCGGCCGAGTCGCGGATCGCGTCGGTCAGGCCGTGCTCGGCCTCGGCCAGCCCGACGTAGTCCGGCGCCGGCGGCACCGCGACCTTGTGCACGGACCACCGCAGGAGACCCTCGGCGATGGGCACCGGCACCAGACCGAACCCCAGATCCGGCAGCAGCACCGCCTCACCCGCCCGCATCGCCGCCTCGGTGAACGGGCCACCGCCGCCGAGTCCCCGCGCGTCGCCCGGGGCGGGCAGCACCAGCCGGGCCGAGGAGGCGCCGTGCGCGCGCAGCGCGGCGAGCAGCTGGACGGCCGTGCCGGGGAAGTCGCCGGTGAGCGGGAGGTCGAGGGTCACCGCCGTTTCGGCGTCGGCCGCGACCACCTCGTGCGCCTCGCCCCAGGCGAGCAGGGCGTCGAGCACGTCGTCGGACGCGGCGGCACCGGACAGCCACGCCGAGGCCCACACGGTGAGGGTCGCACTGGGACAGCACACGGCGACCCAGAATACGGCACCCGGACGCTGGAGTTGCTCCACGTCGACGGCACCGCCGGAGGTGCGTAGCGTCGTAGAGGTGACACCCGCACCCGAGAACCTTCCGCGTACCGCGGGGGAGCTGCGCGCCGCCGGGTACCAGCCGCGCGGCATCAAGACCGAGATCCACGACAACCTGCTCGCCGCCCTGCGCGCGGGCCGGAATCCGTGGCCGGGCATCGTCGGGTTCGACCGGACCGTGCTGCCCCAGTTCGAACGCGCCCTGCTGGCCGGCCACGACGTGGTGCTGCTCGGCGAGCGCGGGCAGGGCAAGACCCGGTTGCTGCGCACGCTGGCCGGGCTGCTCGACGAGTGGACGCCGGTGATCGAGGGCTCCGAGCTGGCCGAGCACCCGCTGGAGCCGATCACGCCGGTCTCCCGGCGCCGCGCCGCCGAGCTCGGCGACGACCTGCCCGTGGCCTGGCTGCACCGCGACGACCGCTACACCGAAAAGCTGGCCACGCCGGACACCTCGGTGGGTGACCTGATCGGCGACGTCGACCCGGTGAAGGTCGCGGAAGGCCGCAGCCTGGGCGACCCGGAGACCATCCATTTCGGACTCGTGCCGCGCGCGCACCGCGGCATCGTGGCCATCAACGAGCTGCCCGATCTCGCCGAGCGCATCCAGGTGGCGCTGCTCAACGTGATGGAGGAGCGCGACATCCAGATCCGCGGTTACACGCTGCGGTTGCCGCTGGACGTGCTGCTCGTGGCCACCGCGAACCCCGAGGACTACACGAACCGCGGCCGGATCATCACCCCGCTCAAGGACCGCTTCGGCGCCGAGATCCGCACGCACTACCCGCTGACCGTGGCCGCCGAGGTGGACGTGGTGCGCCAGGAGGCGGACCTGGTCGCCGAGGTCGGCGAACCGTTGCTGGAGGTGCTGGCCCGGTTCGTGCGCAACCTGCGTGAGTCCACCGTCGTGGACCAGCGCTCCGGCGTGTCGGCCCGGTTCGCCGTGGCCGCGGCGGAGACCGTGGCGGCGGCCGCGTTGCGCCGCGCCGCCCTCACCGGCGAGCACCCCGCGGTTGCCCGCCCGGTCGACCTGGAGGCCGTGCCCGCGGTGCTGCGCGGCAAGATCGAGTTCGAGCCGGGCGAGGAGGGCCGCGAGACCGAGCACCTGGTGCACCTGCTGCGCCGCGCGGTCGCCGAGACCGCCCGCGAGCGGTTCGGCGGCCTCAACCTGCGCCCGCTGGTCGAGGCGGTGGCGGACGGGCACCTGGTGGCCACCGGCGAACGCGTGCCGGGCGCCGATGTGCTCGCCGCGCTGCCCGAGTTGCCGGTGCTGCACGAGGTCGCCGCGCGGGTCGGGGTGTCGGCCACCGACGAGCCCGGACGGATCGCGGCGGCCGTCGAGCTGGCCCTGGAGTCGCTGTACCTGGCCAGGCAGCTGGCCAAGGACTCCGACGACGCGACCACGGTGTACGGGCCGTGACCACCGCACCCGGCAGCTGGTCCTACGGGCCGTGGCACGAGGGGCCGGACCCCCTGGCGCCCCCGGTCGACCTGCGTGAGGCGCTGGACGAGATCGGCCGCGAAGTCATGGACGGCGCCTCGCCGCGCTCGGCGCTGGAGGAGCTGCTGCGCCGCGGCACACCGAACACCCGCGGGCTGGACGAGATGACGCGGCGCCTGTGGCAGCGCCGCGCCGAGATCCAGCGGCGGCACCGGCTCGACGGCACCCTGCAGGAGGTGCGGCGCCTGCTCGACGAGGCGCTCGACGCCGAGCGGCGGGCGCTGTTCCCCGACCCCTCGGACGACGCTCGCTTCGCCGAGGCCCAGCTGGACGCCTTGCCGCCGGGCACCGCAGCCGCGGTGCGCGAGCTGTCCGAATACCCGTGGCGGTCGGCCGACGCCCGCGAGAAGTACGACCAGATCCGCGACCTGCTCGGCCGCGAGATGCTCGACGCCCGCTTCGAAGGCATGAAGGAGGCGCTGCAGAGCACCAGCCCGGAGGACGTCGAACGCGTCCACCAGATGCTGGCCGACCTCAACGCCCTGCTCGACGCGCACGCCCGTGACGTGGACGATCTCGACGAGCGGTTCGCCGAGTTCATGCGCCGGCACGGCGAGTTCTTCCCGGAGAACCCGCGCAACGTGGACGAGCTGATCGACGCGCTGGCCGCCCGGGCGGCCGCGGCCCAGCGGATGCTCAACTCGATGTCGGCCGAGCAGCGCGCGGAGCTGGCCGAGCTGGCCCAGCAGGCGTTCGGTGACCCGCGCATCGGGCAGCAGCTGGCCGGCCTGGACGCCCGGCTGCAGGCGCTGCGGCCGGGGGAGGACTGGACGTCCTCGGCCCGCTTCCGCGGACAGGACCCGCTGGGGCTGGGCGAGGGTGCCCAGGCGATGGCGGACCTGGCCGAGCTGGACGCGCTCGCCGAGCAGCTGGCCCAGTCCTACCCCGGCGCCCGGCTGGAGGACATCGACCTGGAGGCACTGGAACGCCAGCTCGGGCCGGACGCGGGCGTGGACGCGCGGCGACTGTCCGAACTGGAGCGGGAACTGCGGTCGCAGGGCCTGTTCGAACGCGCGCCGGACGGTTCGCTCCGGCTCACCCCGAAGGCGTTGCGGCGGCTGGGGGAGACGGCGCTGTCGGACATCGTGCACTCGCTGCGCGGCAGGACCGGCGAGCGGCAGACCGAGTCCGCCGGTGCGGCGGGCGAGCCGACCGGGGCGAGCCGGCGGTGGCAGTTCGGCGACCGGGAGCCGTGGGAGGTCTCGCGCACGGTCCGCAACGCGGTGCTCCGGACGGCCACCACCGGCGGTGGCCGGGTGCGCCTGGACGTGTCCGATGTGGAGGTGGTGGAGACCGAGCTGCGGTCCCGCGCCGCGGTCGCGCTGTGCGTGGACACGTCGTGGTCGATGGTGTCCGAAGGACGCTGGCTGCCGATGAAGCGCACCGCCCTGGCGCTGCACCAGCTGATCTCCACCCGGTTCCGCAACGACGCGCTGCAGCTGATCACCTTCGGCCGGTACGCCGCCTCGGTGGAGCTGCCGGAGCTGGTCGGTCTGGAGGGCGCGTGGGAGCAGGGCACCAACGCCCATCACGCGCTGCTGCTGGCCGGGCGGCACCTGCGGCGGCACCCGGACGCACAGCCGGTGGTGCTGATGGTCACCGACGGCGAGCCCACCGCGCACCTGGAACCGGACGGCACGGCGGAATTCGACTACCCGCCGCAGCCGCGCACGCTGGTCAAGACTCTGTCCGAAGTGGACCGGCTGGCGAAGATGGGCGCGTCGGTGTCGGTGTTCCGGCTGGGTGACGAGCCGCGGCTGGCGGCGTTCGTGGACCTCATCGCGCGGCGCTCCGGCGGGCGGGTGGTGGCGCCCGATGTGGACGGTCTGGGCGCCGCGGTGATCAGCGACTACCTGCGCACGCGGCGCCGCTGATCCGCTAGCTGCGGAAGCCGATCCGCAGGCCCGGCCGGCGCCGGTGCACGGTCAGGTAGGACAGGCCCTCCGGGCCGGCCTCGACGGCCCTGGCCTGGCCGTGCGCCAGCCAGGCCAGGGCACCGGGGGTGAGGCTCACCGCGCCGTCGCCGGTGGTCAGGGTCCCGGCGCCGGACACGACGACGAGCAGCACGTCCAGATCCGGCTCGGCGTGCTGGTCGATCCGCTCGCCGGCGGCCAGGCGCACGAGGTTCGCGTCGAGCTGGCGGCCCTCCTCGCGCAGCCGCCACAGGATGCCGGCCGCGCCGGTGGCGGCGATCTCCCGCAGGTTCGCGGGGACGGCTTCGCTCGGGGTGTGTTCGCGCAACGGGACCCGCCTTGTTAGTACGAGAAATAGTTGGATAAATTCGGGGTCAGCATAACCCGCACGGGAGGCCCCAGATGACGCACCAGGTGTCCGGACGGCGTGCGCAGGTGCTGCACGCGATCCGCGAGGCGGGGCCGGTGGGCGTCGCGGAGCTGGCCCGGCGGCTCGCGCTGCACCCCAACAGCGTCCGGTTCCACCTGGACCAGCTGGTCGCCGACGAACTGGTCGAACGGGTCCCCGGAGCGGCCCGGGGCCCGGGCCGCCCGGCGGCGGAGTACCGCGTGCCCCCGGTGACCGCCCGGGGCCGGGACCGCCGCTACGAGGTGCTGGCGGAGATCCTGCTCACCGGCGGCCCGGACGGCCCGGAGGCGGCGGGCGCGGCGTGGGGGCGCCGCCTCCCGGAGCGCCCCGGCACGCCCGCACAGGTGGTGCGGCTGCTCGACGGCCTGGGTTTTGCGCCCGAGCCCGGCGGCGACCCGCACCGCGTGCGGCTGCGGCACTGCCCGTTCCACGAGCTCGCCGGCCGCCACCGCGACGCGGTGTGCGCGGTGCACCTCGGCATGCTCAGCGGCGCACTGGAGGGTGGCCCGCTGCGGGCGAGGCAGCTGCTGCCGTTCGCCGAACCGGACGCCTGCGTCGTGGAGCTGGAGGAAACGCGTGAGTGACTTCGCCGGTGGACTGACCTGTCTGTGGCTGGGCATGGTGCTCGCGATCTCGTTCCTGGAGGCGCCGCTGAAGTTCCGCGCCCCCGGGGTGACCGTGCCGATCGGACTGGGCATCGGGCGGCTGGTTTTCCGCGCGCTCAACGGCGCGGAGGTGGTGCTCGCCGTCCTCGTGGCGGCGGCGATCGCGGTGGCGGACGTGCGTTGGCCGGTCTACCTGTGCGGCGGGATCACCGCGCTCGTGCTGATCGTGCAGCTGGCCGTGGTGCGGCCGCCGCTGAACCGGCGCTCCGAGCGGGTGCTGGCGGGCGAGGACGTTCCCCGTTCCCGCGCGCACGTGGCCTACATCGTGCTGGAGGTCGTCAAGGTGCTGGCCCTGCTCACGCTGGCGGGGCTGTTGCTGGCCGCCGCGGGCTGACCGCGCTCCAGCTGCGAACCGGGTCACCGCCCCCTTCCGGACGGGTTCACCCGATGCGGTCGCTCCGCGCGCGATGATCGGAAAGCCGACTTACGGTCCGGTCGTGGCAACGAAAGTGATCTTCCGGATGGTGGCGGTACTGGCCGCGCTCGCGGGCGTGCTCGTGCCCGCGGCCGCGTCCGCGCAACCCGCGGGGACGGTCGCCGGGTTCGACATCAGCGCCTCACAGGGTGTGCCGGACTTCGGCGCGGCCAAAGCCGCCGGGGCGGGGTTCGTGTTCGTCAAGGACACCGCCGGCGTCGGGTACGCCAACCCGAACTACCTCGCGCAGTTCCGCGGCGCCAAGGCCGCGGGGCTGTACCGTTCGGCGTACCACTACGCGCGGCCGGACAAGAGCAGCGGCGCCCAGCAGGCCGCGTACCTGCACACGCACGACGGCAAGTGGTTCGCCGACGGGATGACCCTGCCGCCCGCGCTGGACCTGGAGGACACCCCGAACACGCCGCCGTGCTACGCGATGGCGCCCGCCGACATGGTCGCCTGGATCCGCGACTTCAGCACCGAACTGACGCGGCGCACCGGGCACACGCCGATCATCTACACCACGACGAGCTGGTGGCAGGCGTGCACCGGCGACAGCCATGCCTTCGCCGCCGACCACGTCCTCTGGCTGGCCCGGTACAACACCTCGATGGGCGCGGCGCCCGGCGGCTGGACGGCGAAGTTCTGGCAGTCCGCGGTCACCGGCCCGCTGCCCGGCAACCAGGACACGTTCTTCGGCACCCTCGCGGAACTGCGATCGCTCACCGCCTCCTGAGTGCGGTCCCCCTCCTGTCCACAGCGGACGGTCGTCCGGGTGGCGGCGGTATCGTCGCCGGATGGAGTTCCGCGAGGTGGCCGGCCGCAAGATCCGGCTTCCGTCCCTCGACCGTGACGAACTGGCGGCGGGCGCCCCGGGACTGCGCGGCGAGTTCGACCTGACGCGGGTGGCCATCACCGGCGGTAACTGTGCCGAGGTGACCGGCGAGGGGTCGATCGCGGAGTCGGTCCTGTCCAACGTCGACCTGTCGCGGAGCCGGCTCGCGCCCCTGGAACTGTCCAACGTGCACCTGGTCGACACCGAGCTGTCCAACGCCACCCTGCCGGCGACGACGGCGCGCCGCGTCCACGTCGAGGCGAGCCGGGGCATCGGGGTGCACCTGGTGTTCCGGCAGGCGAGCGATTTCCTCGCCGAGGGATGCCGCTTCGACTACGCCACGATCGAGCTGGAGCGGGTGAAGCAGGCGGTGGTCTTCCAGGGCTGCTCGTTCCGGGAAGCGATGTTCCTGGGCGACCTGTCCACGGTCGCGTTCGTGGAGTGCGACCTGGAGGGCGCCGAGTTCGCCGTTCGCCGTGCCGCGGACTGCGACCTGCGCTCCTCGAACCTCCGGGCGGTGCGCGGACTGCGCACCCTGACCGGTGCGAAGATCAGCACCGAGCAGGCCGTCGCCATCGCGGTCAGCCTGGCGACCCAGACCGGCCTGGTCGTCGAGGACTAGCCGGCCGGGACGGCGCCGTTCCCACCGGGCGGGACGCGGAACCCAGGCGCCACCTAGGGTTGGGGTATGAAGACTTGGTCCTCGGTGCCCCTGCCGTACGTGCCGGGCACTCCGCGCGCTCTCCGGTTGTACGACACGGCCACCGGGCAGGTGCGTCCCACCACGCCCGGCAAGACGGCGCGGATGTACGTCTGCGGCATCACCCCGTACGACGCCACCCACCTCGGGCACGCGGCGACCTATCTCGCGTTCGACCTGGTCAACCGGGTATGGCGGGACAGCGGCCACACGGTCCACTACGTGCAGAACGTGACCGACGTCGACGACCCGCTGCTGGAGCGCGCCGAACGGGACTCCGACGACTGGGTGGTCCTCGGCCTGCGCGAGACCGCGTTGTTCCGCGAGGACATGGAGGCGCTGCGGGTGCTGCCGCCGAAGCAGTTCGTCGGCGCGGTGGAGAGCATCCCGGAGATCGTCGAGGCCATCTCGAAGCTCCTGGCCGACGGCGCCGCCTACCGGGCCGACGACCCGGAGTACCCGGACATCTACTTCGACCGGTCCGCCACCGGCCGGTTCGGCTACGAGTCCCACTACGACACGCAGACCATGGCGAGGTTCTTCGCCGAGCGTGGGGGCGACCCGGACCGCCGGGGCAAGCGGGACCCGCTGGACGCGTTGCTGTGGCGCTGCGCCCGCCCCGGCGAGCCGTCCTGGGAGTCGGAGCTCGGTCCCGGCCGGCCCGGCTGGCACATCGAGTGCAGCGCCATCGCGGTGAACCGGCTCGGCATGGGCTTCGACGTGCAGGGCGGCGGTTCGGACCTGATCTTCCCGCACCACGAGTACAGCGCCGCGCACGCCGAGGCGCTCTCGGGTGAGCACCCGTTCGCCCGGCACTACGTGCACGGCGGCATGATCGGCCTCAACGGCGAGAAGATGTCGAAGTCCCGGGGCAACCTGGTGTTCGTGTCGCGGTTGCGGGCCGACGGGGTCGATCCGAACGCGATCCGGCTCGCGCTGTTCGCCGGCCACTACCGCAGCGACCGCTCGTGGACCGACGACCTGCTCACCACCGCGCAGGAGCGGCTCGCGCGCTGGCGCGAGGCGGTGGCGCTGCCGTCCGGGCCGGAGGCCGACGACACCATTGCCCGCCTGCGCGACCACCTGGCCGACGACCTGGACACGGTCAACGCCCTGCGGGCGATCGACGCGTGGGCGGACGAGGCGATCCGCCAGGGCGGGCGCGACACCGGTGCGCCCGGGCTCATCCGGGTCGCCGTCGACGCGCTGCTCGGCGTCGAGCTCTGACCGGCGTATAACGACCTATACGGCGCGGCCCTGGGCAGGCCTCGCCCTGAGCGAGCCTCAGGGCCGCGCCGGCCTCTTTCCGCCGCTGAGCGCACGGACCGCCGCGCCACCGACGTGCTGGTCGTGGGCGGGCCGCTCTACGGTGGAGCCGTGCCCTGCCTCTACGCCACCAGCGACCTCCACGTCACCCACACCGGCAACGCGCCGCTGATCGACGAAATCCAGCCGGACTCCCCGCAGGACTGGCTGCTCGTCGCGGGGGACGTCGCCGAGCGGGCCGACGCCGTCATCGGCACCCTCGCCACGCTCAAGTCCCGCTTCGCCGAGGTGGTGTGGGTGCCCGGCAACCACGAACTGTGGACCGTCCCGCGCGACGGCGGCGAACTGCGCGGCGAGACCCGCTACCGGCACCTCGTGCAGCGCTGCCGCGACCTGGGCGTCCGGACCCCCGAGGACGACTACCTGGTCTGGCCGCACGCCGGCCGCCCGCTCACCATCGCGGCGCTGTTCCTGCTCTACGACTACAGCTGGCGCACACCCCAGGCCGAGAACGCGTCGACGGCCGAGGCGCTCGCGCAGGCCCGCGCGGCGAACGTGGTGTGCACCGACGAGTTCTACCTCGACCCGGACCCGTTCCCCAGCCGGCCGGACTGGTGCGACCACCGGCTCAAGATCAGCGAACAGCGGCTGGACGCCATCCCCGCCGACCACGGCACCATCCTCCTGTCGCACTGGCCGCTCCATCGCCACCCGACGGCGCCGCTGCGTCATCCCGAGTTCGCGCTGTGGTGCGGCACCACCCGCACCGAGGACTGGCACCTGCGCTACCGGGCCGAGGCCGCGGTGTTCGGGCACCTGCACATTCCGCGCACGACGTGGGCCGACGGCGTCCGCTTCGAGGAGGTGTCCCTGGGCTACCCGCGCGAGTGGCGCAAGCGGGCACGGGGGCCGGTCCCGCTACGCCGCATCCTCTGACCGCGGCCGCAGCGCCACCAGCGGAACCGCCGCCGCGAGCACCCCGGCTGCCACGAGGAAACCCAGCACCGGGCTTTGCCGGTACAGGCCGGTGAACACGGCGGGCGAGGCGGACATGCCGAGGAACCGCAGCGAGGTCACCACCGAGATCGCACCACTGCGCCCCGGACCGGCGCCCCCGAGCACGGTCGCGTTGACCGCGACCAGGATCAACTGCCCGCACACCCCGCCCACGGCCCACGCGATCGTCACCGCGGGCAGCGACGGGAACAGCCCGATCGAGGCGATCGCCGCCGCGCCCATCAGCAGCCCGGCAGCCAGCGCGGCCCGCGGCCCGAACCGGTCCGACGCCGTCCCGGCCAGCCGGGCGGCCACGAAGCCGGCGATGCCGTAGGCGGTCAGCACCAGACCACGCACGTCCGGTGCCAGTCCGAACAGGTCGTCCACCCGGAAGGCGACCAGGAACGGCAGCCCGGCCAGGCACGCCCAGGCCAGGAACACCACCGCGCCGGCCCACAGCACGATCGGCCGCCACGCGTCGCGCAGCTGCGTCCCCGCCGCCCCGGCCGGCTCGTCCGGCGGCAGCGGACTGGCCGTGAGGACCAGCGCGACCAGCGCGATGCCGGCGAACGCCCACCGCCAGTCGGTCTCCGCGGCCAGCCCGCCCACCAGCGGAGCCGACGTCTGCCCCAGCGCCTGCGCGGCACCGTACGCGCCGAGCGCCCGGCCGAGCCGGCTGGGCGGGGTGCTGGCGGCGAGCTTGGTCAGCAACAGGGGTGTGGTGAACGCGTTCGCCACGCCCTGCAGGCCACGGCTGATCTGGAACAGCCAGAACCACGGCGCGAGGGCCGACAGCGCCGCTGCCACGACGTAACCGGCATACGCGATCCGGATCGTCCGCCCCGGTCCCCAGCGCGCGCCGAACGTCCCGGACACGAGCATGACCAGCGCGAACGGCAGCAGGTAGGCGGTCAGCGCGGACGCCGCGGCGGCTTGCGACACGCCGAAACTGCCCGACAGCTCGGGCAGCATCGACGACACCACCCCGCCCCCGAACGGGCCGAGCAGCCCTCCGACGTACAGCGCGGCGCGGGCGGGCCGCCCGCTCACCGGCCGGCCGGGCCCGGCCCCTCCGCGCCCGGACGGCGCCGCCGCAGGTAGCGCTCGAACTCGGCGGCGATCTTCTCGCCGCTCGACTCCTCCAGGGTGATCGCCGTCTCGGCGTCGCCGCGCTCTTCCAGCGTGCGCACGTACTCGGCGATCTCCTCGTCCTCCTCGGCCATCTCGGTGACCGTCTGCTGCCACTCCTCGGCCTGCTCGGGCAGCGCACCCAGCGGGACCTCGACGTCGAGGACGTCCTCGAGCTTGTGCAGCAGCGCCAGCGTCGCCTTGGGGGACGGCGGGTGGGACACGTAGTGCGGCACCGCGGCCCAGATGGAGATGGCCGGGATGCCGGCCTGCACGCACGCGTCCTGGAGGATGCCGACGATGCCGGTCGGGCCCTGGTAGCGGCTGCGTTCCAGCCCGAACCGGGCCGCCGCCTCCGGGTCGTAGGCGGTGCCGGTGACCGGGACCGGCCGGGTGTGGGCGGTGTCGGCGAGCAGGGCGCCGAGCGTGACGACCGTGGTCACCCCCAGGTCCTCGATGTGGTCGAGCAGCTCACGGCAGAACGCGCGCCACCGCATGTTCGGCTCGGGGCCGGTCACCAGCACGATGTCCTGGTCGTAGCCGGGCGGGTGGCAGATCGCCAGGCGGGTGGTCGGCCATTCCACTCTCCGGGTGACACCGTCCACCAGGCGGACGGTGGGGCGGCTGACCTGGAAGTCGTAGTAGTCGTCCGGTTCCAGCTCGGCGAGCGGTTTGGCGTCCCAGCTGAGCTGGAGGTGCTCCACGGCGGTGCTGGCCGCGTCACCTGCGTCGTTCCAGCCTTCGAAGGCCAGAATCATGACGCGTTCCCGGGACGCGTCGTCCCCGGGGACGGACTGCTCGGGCTGCGGGGTCGCGTCGGCTGGGTCACTCACCCACCCAGCCTACGACCCCCCGGGCACGGACGAGACCGTAGCCTGGAGGTCATGTCGGATCGCTCTTCGTCACCGCTGCTGGACGCCCTCGCCGCCCGTGTGGTCGTGGCGGACGGCGCGATGGGCACGGCGCTGCAGGCGCACGACCTCTCGCTGGACGACTTCGCGGGGCTCGAGGGCTGCAACGAGATCCTGAACGTGACCCGGCCGGACGTGGTGCGCGGCATCCACCGCGGCTACCTCGAGGCCGGCGCGGACGCGGTGGAGACCAACACCTTCGGCGCGAACCTGGCGAACCTGGGCGAGTACGGGATCGCCGACCGGATCGCCGAGCTGGCCGAGGCCGGCGCGCGGCTGGCGCGGGAGACCGCCGACGAGTACGCGACGCCGCGGCGGCCCCGGTTCGTGCTGGGTTCGGTGGGGCCGGGCACCAAGCTGCCCACCCTGGGGCACGCGCCGTACGCGCAGCTGCGCGACGCCTACGCCGAGCAGGTCACCGGCCTGCTGCACGGTGGCGTCGACGCGGTGCTGGTCGAGACCTCCCAGGACCTGTTGCAGACCAAGGCGGCGATCCTGGGGGCGCGGCGGGCGATGCACGCGGCCGGGCAGGAGGTGCCGGTGATCGCCTCGATCACGGTGGAGACGACCGGCACGATGCTGCTCGGCACCGAGGTGGGGGCCGCGCTGGCCGCGCTGGAACCCCTCGGCATCGACCTGATCGGCCTGAACTGCGCCACCGGCCCGGCCGAGATGAGCGAGCACCTGCGCACGCTGTCCAGATCCGCCCGGGTTCCGCTGTCGGTGATGCCGAACGCGGGCCTGCCCGAGCTGGGCCCGGACGGCGCGGTGTACCCGCTGTCGCCGGACGGGCTCGCCGAGGCGCTGTCCGGGTTCGTGCGCGAGTTCGGCGTGGGCCTGGTGGGCGGCTGCTGCGGCACCACCGGCGAGCACATCCGGCGGCTGGCGGAGGCGGTGCGCGAGGTGGAGCGGGCGGAGCGCCGCCCGCGGTCCGAGCCGGGGGTGTCGTCGCTGTACCAGGCGGTGCCGTTCGAGCAGGACGCCTCGGTGCTGATGGTGGGCGAGCGCACCAACGCCAACGGTTCCAAGAAGTTCCGCGAGGCGATGCTCGAGGGCCGCTACGAGGACTGCGTGGAGATCGCGCGCGAGCAGACCCGCGACGGTGCCCACCTGCTCGACCTGTGTGTGGACTACGTGGGCCGCGACGGCGCGGCGGACATGGCCGAGCTGGCGGGGCGGCTGGCCACCGCGTCCACGCTGCCGATCATGCTGGACTCCACCGAACCGGCGGTGCTGCAGGCGGGGCTGGAGCGGCTCGGCGGCCGCTGCGTGGTCAACAGCGTCAACTACGAGGACGGTGACGGCCCGGACTCCCGGTTCCAGCGGATCATGCGGCTGGTGTCCGAGCACGGCGCCGCGGTCGTGGTGATGTGCATCGACGAGGAGGGCCAGGCCCGCACCGCCGAGTGGAAGGTGCGGGTCGCGAGTCGCACGATCGAGGACCTGGTGGCCAACTGGGGAATGCGCGCCGAGGACATCATCGTCGACTGCCTGACGTTCCCGATCACCACCGGCCAGGAGGAGACCCGCCGGGACGCCCTGGAGACGATCGAGGCGATCCGGGAGCTCAAGCGCCGCTACCCGGCGGTGCAGACGACGCTGGGCATCTCCAACGTCTCGTTCGGGCTCAACGCCGCCGCGCGCCAGGTGCTGAACTCGGTGTTCCTGCACGAATGCGTGCAGGCCGGGCTGACCACGGCGATCGTGCACGCGTCGAAGATCCTGCCGATGGCCCGCATCCCCGACGAGCAGCGCCAGGTGGCGCTCGACCTGGTCTACGACCGGCGGCGGGAGGGCTACGACCCGCTGCAGGAGCTGATGTCGCTGTTCGAGGGCGTTTCGGCGGCCTCCAGCCGCGCCTCCCGCGCCGAGGAGCTGGCCGCGCTGCCGTTGTTCGAGCGGCTGGAGCGGCGGATCGTAGACGGTGAGCGCACCGGCCTGGAGGCCGATCTGGACGCGGCGCTGGCCGAGAAGCCGGCACTGGACATCGTCAACGAGACCCTGCTGTCCGGCATGAAGACGGTCGGTGAGCTGTTCGGGTCCGGTCAGATGCAGCTGCCGTTCGTGCTGCAGTCGGCCGAGGTGATGAAGGCCGCCGTGGCCCACCTCGAGCCGCACATCCAGGAGCAGAGTCACGGCGACGTGCAGACCAAGGGCAAGATCGTGCTGGCCACGGTCAAGGGCGACGTGCACGACATCGGCAAGAACCTGGTCGACATCATCCTGTCCAACAACGGGTACGACGTGATCAACTTGGGTATCAAGCAGCCGATCAGCGCGATCCTGGATGCCGCGCAGGAGCACGCGGCGGACGCGATCGGCATGTCCGGGCTGCTGGTGAAATCCACGGTGATCATGAAGGAGAACCTGGAGGAGATGAACTCGCGGGAGGTCGCGGGCCGCTGGCCGGTCCTGCTCGGCGGTGCGGCCCTGACCCGCACCTACGTCGAGAACGATCTCGCCGAGCTCTACCACGGCGACGTCCGCTACGCGCGGGACGCGTTCGAGGGCCTGCGGCTGATGGACACCATCATGGCCGCCAAGCAGGGCCGGGCACCGGAGATCAGCGCCGAGGAGGCCGCGAAGAGAGCGGAGCGCAAGGCCCGCCGCGAGCGGTCCCTGCGCATTGCCGAAGCCCGCAAGTCCGCCCGAGAGCCGGAGGCCCCGATTCCCGCCCGATCCGATGTCGCGACCGACGTGCCCGTGCCCGTGCCGCCCTTCTGGGGCACCCGCGTGGTGAAGGGCATCCCGGTCGCCGAATACGCCACCCTGCTCGACGAGCGGGCCACCTTCCTCGGCCAGTGGGGCCTGCGCGGCGCCCGCGGTGGACACGGCCCCAGCTACGAGCAGCTGGTGGAGACCGAAGGCCGCCCACGGCTGCGGTACTGGCTGGACCGGCTGGCCACCGACGGGGTCCTGCAGCACGCGGCCGTCGTCTACGGGTACTTCCCGGCCGTTGCCGAGGGCAACGACCTGGTGGTGCTGTCCGAGGCGCACGCCGATGCCCCCGAGCGGGCCCGGTTCACCTTCCCGCGGCAGACGCGCGACCGGTACCTGTGCCTGGCCGACTTCTACCGGCCGCGCGAGACCGGCGAGGTGGACGTGCTGCCGCTGACCCTGGTGACCATGGGCCAGCCGATCGCCGACTACGCCAACGAGCTGTTCGCCGCCGACGCCTACCGCGACTACCTGGAGGTGCACGGCCTTGGCGTGCAGCTGACCGAGGCGCTGGCCGAGTACTGGCACCGCCGTGTCCGGCAGGAGCTGCACTTCGCCAGCGGCCGCGCGGTCGCCGACGAGGACCCGCGCGAGGTCGAGGAGTTCTTCAAGCTGGGTTACCGCGGCGCCCGGTTCTCCCTCGGCTACGGCGCCTGCCCGAACCTGGAGGACCGCGCCACCATTGTGGAGCTGCTCGGCGCCGAGCGCATCGGCGTCAAGCTGTCCGAGGAGTTCCAGCTGCATCCCGAGCAGTCCACCGACGCAATCGTGGCCCACCACCCCGAGGCCAAGTACTTCAACACCTGAGCAGAGGGAGAACCACTTGACGGACGGCCTGGCTGCCGTGCTCTGGGACATGGACGGCACGCTCGTGGACTCGGAGAAGCTGTGGGATGTGGCGCTGTACGAGTGCGCGGAGTGGCTGGGCGGCACGCTGAGCACCGAGCAGCGGCTGACCCTCGTGGGGTCCAACATGGACGCCACCGCGTCCTACCTGCTGACCGTGACCGGGCACGAACCGGCGCCCGCCGCGGTCGCCCGCACCGGCGCATGGATCCGCGACCGCACCGCGAACCTGTTCGCCGACGAGCTGCCCTGGCGGCCCGGCGCGCGCGAGGCGCTGGCGTCGGTGCGGCGGGCGGGGCTGGCGTCGGCGCTGGTCACCTCCACCGAACGGGCGCTGACCGAGCTGGCGCTGAACACGATCGGCCGGGACTTCTTCGACGCCACCGTCTGCGGTGACGAGGTCGGCGGCCGCAACAAGCCGGACCCGGAGCCCTACCTGCGCGCGGCGCGGCTGCTCGGCGTGGATCCGGCGCGTTGCGTGGCCGTCGAGGATTCCCCGCCGGGCGCCGCGTCGGCGGCGGCAGCGGGCTGCGTCGTCCTCGTGGTGCCCAACGACGTCTCCGTGGCACCCGGGCCGCGGCGGGTGTTCCGCACCTCGCTGGCCGGGGTGGACGCGGACACCCTCGCCGCGATCCACGCCGGGGTGTGACCTGTCCGCCGGCAGCGGCGGGCCGGGTCGTTGCGGCCGGGACACGGATGGAAGGATCTACAGACCGTGAAGACCTTCGACGAGCTGTTCGCCGAGCTCACCGAGCGGGCCCGCACCCGGCCCGCCGGGTCCGGCACCGTGGTGGCGCTGGACGCCGGCGTGCACGCCCAGGGCAAGAAGGTGCTCGAAGAGGCCGGTGAGGTCTGGATCGCCGCCGAGCACGAGTCCGACGAGCGGCTGGCCGAGGAGATCTCCCAGCTGCTGTACCGGGTGCAGGTGCTGATGCTCGGTCGCGGGCTGACCACCGAGGACGTGTACCGCTACCTGTAGCGGGCGCGAGGAACGAACGAGGAGTGAGGGCATGCTGCGGGTTGCGGTGCCGAACAAGGGAGCGCTGGCCGGGCCGGCGTCGGAGATGCTCGGCGAGGCCGGATACCGCCAGCGGCATGAGCAGCGTGACCTGACCGTCCTCGACCCGACCAACGAGGTCGAGTTCTTCTTCCTGCGCCCCAAGGACATCCCGATCTACGTCGGCTCGGGTGAACTGGACCTGGGGATCACCGGCCGTGATCTGGCGCTGGACTCCGGCGCGCCGGTCGAGGAGGTGCTCGCCCTCGGCTTCGGCGGCTCCACGTTCCGCTACGCGGCACCGGCCGGGCAGGACTGGAAACCGGCCGACCTGCACGGCAAGCGGCTGGCGACGTCGTACCCGAAGCTGGTGCGTGACGACCTGGCGAGGCACGGCGTCGAGGCCGAGGTGATCCGGCTCGACGGCGCGGTGGAGATCTCGATCCAGCTCGGGGTCGCCGACGCGATCGCCGACGTGGTCGGCTCGGGCCGCACGCTGCGCCAGCACAACCTGGTCGCGTTCGGTGACCCGATCTGCGTGTCCGAGGCGGTGCTCGTGCAGCGGGCCGGGAGCGACGCAGTCAAGGCCAAGTCGCAGCTGACCGCACGGCTGCAGGGTGTCGTGTTCGCCCAGCAGTACATGATGCTCGACTACGACTGCCCGCGTTCCCTGCTGGAGCGGGCCGTCGCGATCACCCCGGGTCTCGAGTCGCCGACGGTCGCGCCGCTGGCCGACGCGGACTGGGTCGCCGTGCGGGCGATGGTCCCGCGCAAGAAGGTCAACCAGATCATGGACGAGCTCGCCGAGGTCGGCGCGAAGGCGGTGCTCGCCTCCGACATCCGGTCCTGCCGGCTTTGACCGGCGGTGTCCTGCCGGCGTTCGCGCCGATCTGGGCACTGACCGGACTGGGGTACCTCCTCGGCCGCTTCCGGGTGCTCGGCGAGCGGGCCGAGGAGGTGCTGACCAGGTACGTCTTCGCGGTAGCCATGCCGGCGGTGCTGTTCAGCACGATGCTGGACACGCCGCTGACCGCACTGGCCAACCCGGGTGCGATCGCGTTCCTCGCCGGCACCGTCGTGGTGGGTGGCATCGGGTTCACGCTCGGGCGGTGGGTGTTCCGGCGCAAGCCGGCGGAGTGGGCGGTCACCGGCATGGCTTCCTGCTACACCAACGCGGCGAACCTGGGCATCCCGGTGACGATGCAGCTGTTCGGCAGCTCCGCGTTCACCGTGGTGCTGATCCTGTTGCAGACGCTGGTGCTGATGCCGTCGCTGCTCGCGCTGCTGGAAAGCGACGCGCACACGCCCGGCCGGTCGCGGTGGCGGGCACTGGTGGCGTTGCCGGTGCGCACCCCGGTGATCGCCGCGTCGCTGCTCGGCGTGCTGTTCCGGGCGAGCGGGCTGCACCTGCCGGCCCTGGCGGCCCAGCCGCTGCACCTGATCGCCGGCGCCGGCGTCGGCACCGCGCTGGTGGTCCTGGGGATGTCGCTCACCTCCGGCGGCCGCGCCCCCCTCGGCGGCGGGACCCGGCGGACCGAGCTCGCGACCGTGGTCGCGCTCAAGCTCGTCGCCCAGCCCGCGATCACCCTTGGTGCCGGGCTGCTGCTCGGGGTGCCGCACCCGGCGCTGGCGGTCGCGGTGGTGTGCGCCGGCCTGCCCACCGCGCAGAACGTGTTCATCGCGACCAGCCAGTACGCGCTGGACAGCAGGTTCGTGCGGGACTGCGTGCTGGTGTCGACCCTGCTGGCGATGGGCTCGTTGTCCCTGCTCGCCTGGCTGGTCGCGGGGATCGGCTAGGGCTCCAGGTCCAGCGCCGCGGCGAACGAGCCGTCCATGTGGAAGGGCGTGGACTGGTGCTGGTGCGCGATCAGCCAGCGGCCGCGCTCCCGGCGCAGGCACACGGTCGACCGGAACCACAGCGTGAACGGCCCGGCCGCGCCCGCCGGAACCGCGGACATCCGGTTCAGGCTCGCGCAGAAGGCGAGGTCGCCGCGCACGGTGATCCGCGGGTCCCGTACCTCGTAGTCGACCGGGCCGGCGAACCCGGCGAACCAGCCCCGCAGCGTGGCCGGGTCGCGCAGTTCGTCCGGGCCGTGGGCCAGCGGGGGCGCGAGCGTGAAGGCGACGATGTCCGGGGCGTACCGCGCGACCACCGCGTCGGCGTCCCCGGCCCGCATCGCGGCGGCCTGCTCCTCGATGACGGCGCGGATCTCGTCCTGCTCGTCGATGGTGCTCGTCATGGCTGCTCCTGTCGCTAGGGTGGTGAGTTCACCGGGGACGTCGAAGCCGCCGCGGCGGTCTCGACATCCCGGGTGCACGGTGTCCCGTGCGGAGTGTCCCGGCGGACCGGGGGAGGGCCCATGAGGTTCCTGGTGCTGATCTACCACAACGCGGCGTCCCAGGAGGTGTGGGAACGCCTGACCGACGAGGAGAAGCGCGAAGGCCTGAAGGCGTACGAGGCGCTCGGCCGCGACCTCGCCTCCTCCGGGGAGCTGGTGGCGTCGTCGTCGCTGGCGCCGCCGGAGACCGGCAAGCGGGTGCTGGTGCGCGACGGGCAGATCGTCGCGGGTGACGGTCCCTTCGCCGAGGTCAAGGAGCAGCTGGCCGGGTTCTACGTGCTGGACTGCGACAGCCTCGACCGGGCGGTGGGGTGCGCGGCGCGGATCCCGGAGGCGGCGCTGGGGCTGGTCGAGGTGCGGCCGACGCAGGACCTGAGCGTGTTCCTGCCGTGAGCGACCTGCTGCGGGAGCTGGCGCCGCAGGTCCTCGCCGCGCTGGTCCGCCGCTACGGCGACTTCGGCACCTGCGAGGACGCGGTGCAGGAGGCGCTGCTCGCCGCCGCGACGCAGTGGCCGGCCCAGGGGATGCCGGCCAACCCGAAGGGATGGCTGATCACCACCGCGTCCCGGCGGCGGATCGAGCTGTGGCGCGCCGACACCGCCCGCCGGCGCCGCGAGGAGAACGCCGCGCTGCTGACGCCGCCGGATCCGGAGCCGGTGGCGGCGGTGGACGACACGCTCACCCTGCTGATGCTGTGCTGTCATCCGTCGCTGACGCCGGCGTCGCAGGTGGCCCTGGCACTGCGCGCGGTGGGTGGGCTGACCACGGCGGAGATCGCGCGGGCCTTCCTGGTGCCGGAAGCCACGGTGGCGCAGCGCATCAGCCGCGCCAAGCACCGCATCAGGGCGGGTGGGGCGCGGTTCCGGCCGCCCACGCCGGAGGAGTACCCGGCGCGGCTGGCGGCGGTGCTCAACGTGCTGTACCTGATCTTCACCGAGGGGCACACCGCGAGCGCGGGGGAGGAGCTGCACCGCGCGGACCTGACCGGTGAGGCGCTCCGGCTGACGCGGCACCTGCACGCGCGTCTGCCGGACGAGGGCGAGGTGTCCGGCCTGCTCGCGCTGATGCTGCTGACCGACGCGCGGCGACCCGCGCGCACGGATGCGGGCGGCGCCCTGGTCCCGCTCGCCGAGCAGGATCGGGCGCGCTGGGACCGGGCGATGATCGCCGAGGGCCTCGAACTCCTCGGGCGGGCGTTGCGCACCGCGCCCATCGGGCCCTACCAGCTGCAGGCCGCGATCGCCGGGGTGCACGCCCAGGCGGAGCGGGCGGCGGACACGGACTGGCGGGAGATCGCCGGGCTCTACGAACTGCTCGCCGTGGTGGCGCCCGGCCCGATGGTGACGCTGAACCGGGTCGTCGCGGTGTCCGAGGTGGACGGTCCGGACGCCGGATTGCGGGAACTGGCCGTGGCGGAGGCGGATCCGGCGCTGGCGGGGCATCACCGGGTCGACGCGGTCCGCGGGCACCTGCTGGAGCGGGCCGGGAACCGGCCGGCGGCCCAGGCGGCGTACCGGGCCGCGGCGCGGCGGACGTCGAGTGTGCCGGAGCGGCGGTACCTGGAGGAACGGGCCCGGGCCTGCGGCCCGCGCGATGTATAACGCCCTATACGGCATTGCCTGGTACGAACCAGCGTGGTCTGGTCCGCACGAGAGCACGCGGGACCCCGCGCAGGATCAGAGGTGAAGGCGTTTTCCGCGCCGGGCTAGCCGCGCGGGCGCTTGGGCATCAGGTCGTACAACTTCTTGCGCGCCCCGTTGTCGTTCTGGTTGCGGGCGTGCGCGACCTGGGTGATGAAGTCCTCGAACACGAAATCGTCCTCGGGAACCGGGGCTGACGGGCCCTGCCGGGCCAGATGCCCGTCCAGCACCGCGGCGATCTCCCGGAACGCCACCGCCTGCGTGGTCTCCGGAGCGAAGGTGGTGACCGGCATGCCGTGCGCGGCGGCCTCGTTCATCACCACGCCCAGCGGTACATGGGCCAGCAGCGGATAGCCGAACTGCCGCAGCTGCTCCAAGGCCGCCACTGCGTACCCCGACATCGGCCGCCGGTACAGGCCCGGCACCACGCCGAAGTAGGGAATGGGTGGCCGGTTGAGCGCCTGCTGCACGAAGTGGAGCTGGTCGTTGAGCAGCCGCAGCGCCCGGATGCTCGTCCGGTCCGGCTGCACCGGCACCAGGATGCCGTGCGTCGCCGCCAGCGCGTTGTTCGTCAGCACGTCCAGCGCCGGCGGGCAGTCGATGATGACGTGGTCGTAGTTGGCGAACTGCACGACGCGTGCCAGCTGCCAGCCCGGCACCCGGAACTGGTCGAGCCTGCGCACGAGGTCGAACATGCCGGGCGAGGTGGGGATCACGTCGAATGCGCCGCCCGGACCGATGTTGCTGCGCCGGTGCGGCACGATCAGCTCCTCGACCGGGCCCTTCCAGGTTTTGGTCAGCGCCTTGGCCAGGCTCGGCGCGTGCGCCGGCACCTCATCCAGGCCGAGCATCTCCGTGGTCGCGTGACCCTGCGGGTCGAGGTCGATCAGCAGCACCCGCCGGCCGCGTTCGGCCAGCGCCGCGGCCGCCCCGACGCTCAGCGCCGTCTTGCCCACGCCGCCCTTCTGGTTGACCACCGAGGTGATCTGCACTCGAGCGCTCCCAGGTCGATCGATCCTCGCCGCAGCGTAATCGATCTCCCGTGACCCGCGGGGGACGGTCATGGCCGTCAGCGTGTCCGCACCATGAGTGCCTGCGCGCCCTGACCCACCGGTCCGCGCACGTCGGACAGCGTGCTGGTGGCCGTGCCGACCCCGGCCGGGCCGATCGCGGTGCGGGCGTCCAGGGCCATCCACTCGCCGACCGGCGCGCGGCGCAGGTGCACGGTCAGCTCGCTGTTGATGAACCACCAGCGCGCCGGGTCGAGGAAGTTCGACGCGCCGTTGCCGGTGTCGGCGACCGCGAACAGCCGCTGCAGCGGCGTCGGCTTCTCACCGGCCACCAGCTCGACCCGCTGCCGGCCCCACACCCACGCCGGCCCGGGCTCGGCCGGCGACCCGGCGATGCCCCGCCACTCCATCGCGCCGAGGTAACCGCCCGGGCGCCAGCTGTCCGGCCACGACGCCGGTGCGCAGTCCTCAGGAGACGGTGGGGCCTGCTCCTCGGTCGCCACCGCCGTGCTGTCGGATTCGGTGATCCACCACGCCGAAGCACGCGCCACGGCCCGCGTGCCGTCGTGCAGTTCGGCGCCGAGCAGCTGGACCGACCGCCCCGGCCGCTCGATCCCCGCCCGCACGGACAGCTCGGTCAGCGGTGCGGGACCGAGGATCTCGACGGTGACCCGCGCCAGCAGCCCAGGCCGGTCGGTCACCAGTCCTTCCAGCGCGCGGGCGAGCAGGGCCGAGGGCGGCCCGAAGTGCTGTGCGTCCGGTGTCCAGGGGCCGGCGGTGTGCTCGGTCGGCTGGTACCGGTCGCCGCCCAGCGGCAGGTAGAAAGCGCTCTCCGTCATCCCTGTCCCGGTCATCCCTTCCCCGGTCATCCCTGTTCCGTCCCTCGCGTCCGTCATCTCAGTCCGCCCGGTCCAGTGCCGTCTCCACGCCAGGGTCCGGCTCCGGCCAGCCCGGGTACTCCGGCGGGGTACCGCCGAACGACGGGCACAACGACTGGTGCGCGCACCAGTCGCACAGCCGGCTCGGACTGGGCCGGAAGTCGCCGGTGCGGCCGGCCTTGAGGATCGCCTGCCAGATCGCCTCCAGCGTGCGCTCGAACCGGCGCAGCTCCGCCTCGTCCGGTGTGTAGGCCAGGGACTGGCCGTCGGTCAGGTACATCAGCTTGAGCTGACGCGGCACCACGCCACGCAGCCGCCACAGCACCACGGCGTAGAACTTCATCTGGAACATCGCCTTGGCCTCGCCGATCTCCCGCGGCGCGGCCCCGGTCTTGTAGTCCACCACGCGGATCTCGCCGGTCGGCGCGACGTCCAGCCGGTCGACGTACCCGCGCAGCCGGACCCCCGACTCCAGTTCGAGCTCGACGTGCAGCTCGCACGCCTCGGGATCGAACCGGCGCGGGTCCTCCAGCTGGAAGTAGCTGTCCAGCAGCTGGGTGGCGGACTCGAGCCAGCCGTCGATCTCCGCACCGTCGGCACCGCCGAACAGCTCGGCCCACCCGGGGTTGTCCGCCGCCAGCTCGCTCCAGGTGGGCGAGAGCAGCCCGCGGGCGCGGTCGGGGTCACGCTCGGACCTGGGCAGCGCGAACAGCCGCTCCAGGACCGAGTGCACCAGCGTGCCGCGCAGCTGCGCCCTGGTCGGCACCTCCGGCAGGCGGTCCACCGCGCGGAAGCGGTACAGCAGGGGGCACTGCTTGAAGTCGCTGGCCCGGGAGGGGGACAGCGCGGGGCGGCGCACGCCGAGCTGGGGTTCCGTGGTCGCCGTCTGAGCCATACCCCGCACCCTAGAGCAGGGGTACGACAAGATCGTGATGCCGCGCGCACCCGCGGGTCACCGTTGCCTGACACCACACGCTCTACCCTGTCCGGCATGACCGCGACCGGCGAGCACGGGCGAAACCAGCCGAGGCGGGTGCTGACCACCGCCGACGGCGGCCTGCTGCTGTTCCGGGTCCAGGACGTGCCGGTGCTGCTCGCCCCGTCCTGGTGGATCGGCTCGCTGGTGGTCGTCGTGCTCTACCAGCCGCTCGTCGACCGGCTGCTGCCCGGGGCGACCGCCGCGGTGTCCTGGGCGCTGGCCGCGGCGTTCGCCGTGCTGCTCGGCCTGTCGGTGCTGGCCCACGAGCTGGGCCATTGCGTGGTGGCGCTGCGGATGGGGATCCCGGTGCGGCGGCTCCGGCTGTTCCTGCTCGGCGGGCTGTCCGAAGTGGCCCGCACACCCCGCAAACCGGGGCAGGAAGGGCTGATCGCGGCCGCGGGCCCGATCGTGTCGATCCTGCTCGCGGCGTTCTGCGGGCTGTTGCTGTTCGCCGTGCCGGCGGAGGGCGCGGTGTGGCTGGTCGTGGCCGAGTGTGCGGTGGCCAACCTCGCGGTCGGCCTGTTCAACCTGCTGCCCGGCCTGCCGCTGGACGGGGGGCGCATGCTGCGCGCCGGGGTCTGGGCGCTGACCGGGCGGCGGGCCGGCGGCACGCGGGCGGCCGTCGCCGGCGGCGGGATCGTCGCCGCCGGGCTGCTCGTGTGGGCGATGGCCGGCATGGTGTCCGGCACCGAGGACCGGTGGCTGCGGCTGGGCGTGTGCGTGGTGACCGCGTGGTTCGTCGCGGTGGGCGCGGCGTCCGAACTCGCCGCGGAGGCCGGCCGCGGGTGGCCGGAGGGGCTCGCGGTGACCGAGCTGACCCGCCCGGTGCTGCAGCTGCCCGCGGAGAGCCCGGTCTCCGACGCGCTGGAGGCTGCCGCCGGCCGTGGTGTGGTGCTCGTGCGCGCGGACGGGGTCGCGGCCGGCCTGCTCGACGAGGCGGCCGCGCAGCGGCTCGCCGAGACCTCGCCGCACGCGCCGGCGGAACTGGCCGCGGAACCGATCCGCGCCGAGACCGTCCTGCTGGCCTCGGAGCCGGGGGAGGAGATCGCCGAGCGGGTCCGGGAGACCGCGGCCTGGCAGTTCCTCGTGGTCGACGACGAGGGCCGTCCGTCCGGGGTGCTGCGCCGGGCGGACCTGCGGTCGGCGCTGTCGGCCCGGCGCGGGCGCTGAACGGCCCGTCTGCGAAGATTCAGCGCTGCGTTCGTTGTGATGCGAGGAGTGTGGAAGTGCAGGTGAGCGGGCCGTTCCGTCCGGGCGACAGGGTGCGTCTGACCGATCCGAAGGGGCGGAACTACACGCTGGTGCTCGCCGAGGGAGAGGAGTACCACACCCACCGCGGCGCGCTGCGGCACGACGACCTGATCGGCAAGCCCGAGGGGTCGGTGATCACGTCCGTGGGCGGCACCGCGTACCTCGCGCTGCGGCCGCGGCTGGCCGACTACGTGCTGTCCATGCCGCGCGGTGCGCAGGTGATCTACCCCAAGGACGCGGCGCAGATCGTGATGTGGGGTGACATCTTCCCGGGTGCGCGGGTGCTCGAGGCGGGCGCCGGCTCGGGCGCGCTGACCTGCTCCTTGCTGCGCGCGGTCGGCCCGGAGGGCAGCGTGCTGTCCTACGAGGTGCGCGAGGACCACGCCGAACACGCGGTCAAGAACGTGGAGCGGTTCTTCCACGAGCGGCCGGCCAACTGGACGCTCACAGTGGACGACCTGCGCAACCACACCGGCGAGGTCGACCGGGTGGTCCTGGACATGCTGACGCCGTGGGAGGTGCTCGACACCGTCCACCGCAGCCTCGTCCCGGGCGGGGTACTGGTCGTCTACGTCGCGACGGTGACGCAGCTGTCGCGGGTCACGGAGGCGCTGCGGGAACAGCAGTGCTGGACCGAGCCGGAGTCGTGGGAGAGCCTGGTGCGGCCCTGGCACGTGGTGGGGCTGGCGGTGCGCCCGGAACACCGGATGGTCGGGCACACCGCCTTCCTGCTCACCACCCGCCGGCTGGCGGACGGGGTGACCCCGCCGCGGCCGCAGCGCCGGCCGAGCCGCGGCTGAGGTCGAGCGTCAGCTGCCGAGCCGGTCGCCGAGGTAGCACCAGACGCCGCCCTCGTTGGCGAGGCCGAGGTCGAAGTCGTTGGTGCCGCCGGGGCCGACCGCGTGGACCGGCACGTAGGCGGTGTCGCCCGCCACGTCGGGGCTGCCGGTGACCGTCACGGTGATGCCGGACGGGATCGGCGGCACCTGCTGCGGTTTGCTCGCGCACACCATGTCCTGCAGCGTCGCCTTGTCCCCGGTGTTGTAGGCGGTGGCGATCGCCTGCGCGGCCTCCTCCGGGCTCGGCTTCGCACCGGGCACCGCGGTGCCCTTCGGCGTGGAGGCCGAGGTGCGCGAGCTGCTGGCCGGACCGGAGCTGGACGCCGGGGCAGGGGCGGCGCCGGTGGCCGGAGCGGCGGTGCTGCCGGTGTCGCCGCCGTTGCTGAGCAGCAGGATCGCGGTGACCGCGCCGGCGACGACGACCACCGCGGCGATCGCGATGCCCACGATCAGCCCGGTCTTCTTCTTCGGCGGCTCACCGCCCGGGCCGCCCGCGAACTGCGGGGTGGCGTACGGGTCCTGGCCGAAGGGCTGCGTGGCGCCGGGGAACGCGGGCGCCGGGGTCTGCGGGTAGCCCGGCTGCCCGCCCTGCGGATAACCGGGTTGCCCGCCCTGGGGGTATCCCGGCTGCTGCGGCCCGCCCTGGGGGTGGCCGCCGCCCGGCTGCTGCCCCCAGGGACCCGGGCGGCCCTGCGGGCCGTAGGGGCCGGGCGAGCCGTGGGGCCCGGGCGGTTGCGGCGGGTAGGTCATGATCGGGTCGCCCTTCGTGGATGGGTTGGCTCAGGATCCGTCGACGCACCAGTGCGAACCCTGCCGTTTCACCGGAATCTTCGCATCTCGGCGGTCACCGGTGCCGCGCAGCTCGGCCGGCGCCCACTCCGGCCGCAGGCTGGGTACTTCGCCCGGAGTGGCCCCCGGGAGTGGACCGATCCCCAGATCGGCGCGGGGCGACGGCCGGCGCATCCCCGGGGTCCACGGGCCGGCCGCCTGGGCCGTGCGGCGGACGGGTCACGGACGTCTCCTCGTGCACGGTGGGTGTCCGCCCGCCTTGGACGCGCCGGGACGGCTTCCGGTTTCGTCCCGATCGGGAGCGGGGCCGGTGGTGGCCCGGGCGGGGGAGGACCCGATCTCGGCGGTGCGACCTGGCGGCGCGGATCCGGTGTGGTGGCGCGGAAAGCGCTGGGGTTTGAAGCATGAGGCGAGGGGGAAGACGCTCTGTGAACGTCCGGTAAAGCCTTGGTTGGGTGGTCGTCACATGAGTGAATCGCTCACCGCCCGGATGGCCGCTGGTGGCCGCCGGGTGGTCACTTTCCGTGGTTTTTCGAGCGGTTCGCCGACCGCCGGGCGGGACGCCGGTGTAACGGTTCTGTCCGCATTCGTGATGCGACGCGCCGATCCTGTGATGCGGATAGGGCTTTTCATGTCGGTGATCGCCGGTACCGTGGGTTAAAAGCACTCCGAGGAGGTGCCGACATGCAACACGACCTTCCCGGAGGTCGGCACGAGGACGCCGACCCTTCTGAGATCAGTGGAGCTGGAACGACGGCGGACGAGCAGGCGCGGCAGGTCCGCTTCCTGGAAGAGGAAGTGGCGCTGCTGCGGCGCAAACTAACCGAATCACCCCGTCAGAACCGGGTGCTGGAGCAGCGTCTCGCCGAGGCGTCGGAGCGGGTCGCCCAGCTCACGGAGCGGAACAACAAGCTGGTGGAGACCCTCCGCGAGGCACGGGGACAGCTCCTCGCGCTGCGTGAGGAGGTCGACCGGCTCGCCCAGCCCCCGAGCGGGTACGGCGTGTTCGTCACCGCGTACGAGGACAACACCGTCGACGTGTTCACGGCCGGCCGCAAGATGCGGGTGTCCGTGTCCCCGGCGGTGGAGGTGGAGTCCCTCCAGCGCGGTCAGGCCCTCCGGCTCAACGAGGCCCTGACCGTGGTCGAGGCGGGCGATTTCGAGCTCACCGGCGAGGTCTGCTCGCTGCGTGAGGTCCTGTCGCCGGCCACGGACAGCGGCAGTGCCCGCGCCCTGGTCGTCGGGCACGCCGACGAGGAGCGGGTGGTCTGGCTGTCCGATCCGCTCGCCGCGCAGACGCTCAAGCCGGGCGACTCGCTGCTGGTGGATTCGAAGGCGGGTTACGCCTACGAGCGGGTGCCCAAGGCCGAGGTCGAGGACCTGGTGCTGGAGGAGGTCCCGGACGTCCGGTACGAGGACATCGGTGGCCTCGGGCGGCAGATCGAGCAGATCCGCGACGCGGTCGAGCTGCCGTTCCTGCACGCCGACCTCTACCGGGAGTACGAGCTGCGGCCGCCCAAGGGTGTTCTGCTCTACGGCCCGCCCGGCTGCGGTAAGACGTTGATCGCGAAGGCGGTCGCCAACTCCCTGGCCAAGAAGGTGGCCGAGGCGCGCGGCGACGGCAACTCCAGCGAGGCGAAGTCGTACTTCCTCAACATCAAGGGCCCGGAGCTGCTCAACAAGTTCGTCGGCGAGACCGAGCGGAGTATCCGCCTGATCTTCCAGCGGGCTCGCGAGAAGGCGTCCGACGGCACGCCCGTCATCGTGTTCTTCGACGAGATGGAGTCGATCTTCCGCACGCGCGGCAGTGGTGTCTCCTCGGACGTGGAGACCACGATCGTGCCGCAGCTGCTGGCCGAGATCGACGGTGTCGAGGGGCTGGAGAACGTCATCGTCATCGGCGCCTCCAACCGGGAGGACATGATCGACCCGGCGATCCTGCGGCCCGGCCGGCTGGACGTGAAGATCAAGATCGAGCGGCCGGACGCCGAGGGCGCGAAGGACATCTTCTCCAAGTACCTGCGGCCGGGACTGCCGATCCATGCCGACGACCTCGCCGAATTCGGCGGGGACGAGCAGGCCACGGTCGACGCGATGATCCAGAACACCGTCGAGCGCATGTACGAGGAGACCGACGAGAACCGGTTCCTCGAGGTCACCTACGCCAACGGTGACAAGGAGGTCCTGTACTTCCGGGACTTCAACTCGGGCGCGATGATCCAGAACATCGTGGACCGGGCGAAGAAGGCGGCGATCAAGTCGGTCCTGGAGACCAAGCAGCCCGGGCTGCGGGTGCAGCACCTGCTCGACGCGATCGTCGACGAGTTCGCGGAGAACGAGGACCTGCCCAACACCACCAACCCGGACGACTGGGCCCGGATCTCCGGCAAGAAGGGCGAGCGGATCGTCTACATCCGCACGCTCGTCACCGGCAAGAACCAGGAGTCCGGCCGCGTCATCGACACGGCCACCAACACCGGCCAGTACCTGTAACCAGGCAGGTCCGGGAGGCCGCCGACCACACGGTCGGCGGCCTCTCCTTGTTTTCGGCATCGGTTGCGGCCCGACGGCGCCGGCGTGTTCGATGGGCCCGGCGGCCGTATAACGGCCTATACTGCTGCCCATGACCGAGCCCACGGCCGAGCCTCGCGCCCCGATCACCGAAGCCGATGTCCTGACCTGGCTGGAGGAGACCGCAGAAGCGGTCCGGGCCCACGAGATCCCCGCGGCGGAGCTCATCCGGCTGCTGGGGGAGTTGCGGCGCGCGTCGGCGGCCTGTGCGGACGCCTCGGACTGGGTGCTGCTGGCCGCGCGCGAGGAGGGGGCGAGCCTGCGGCAGATCGCGCCGGTCTTCGGCAAGGGTTATGTGCGGGCGCCGGCGGCGCGACTGGAGAAACTGCACCGGCAGGCGTTGAACTCGGACCAGTGGCTGGAGATCCTTCGCCAGCGATCGTCAGGTGTATAACGTTCTATACGTCGCGGCCTGCTAGCGCGACGAACGCGCCGCCGCGAAAAACCCGCACGGAAAGGACAGTCTGCTGCGCATCGGACTCGGCCTGGCGGCCCTCGGCCGGCCCGCCTACATCAACCTCGGCAGAAGCACTGAGCTCCCGGTCCGCCGGGACGTGCGGAGCATGCGGGAGGCAACCTTCGCGGTGCTCGACGCGGCCTACGCGGCCGGCGTCCGCTGGATCGACGTGGCCCGCTCCTACGGCCGCGCCGAGGAGTTCCTCGCCGACTGGCTGGCCGAGCGCGGGCACCGGGACGTCGGAGACCTCGGCGCCGTCAGCGAACGTGCTGGTCGTGGTGGCCTCACGGTGTCCAGCAAGTGGGGCTACACCTACGTCGGCGGCTGGCGCATGGACGCCACGATGCACGAGGTCAAGGAGCATTCCGCCGGCGTGTTTTCCCGCCAGTGGACCGAAAGTCGCGCGCTGCTGGGATCCGCGATCAGCCTCTACCAGGTGCACTCGCTCACCGTGGACAGCCCGCTGTTCACCGACGAGGCGCTGCAGCGGGCGCTGGCGGCCCTCAGCGACGACGGGGTGCGGGTCGGGTTCTCCACCTCCGGCCCGGCTCAGGCGGCGACGATCCGGCGGGCGTTCGAGCTGGAGGTGGCCGGGCGGCCGGTATTCTCGGCCGTGCAGTCCACCTGGAACCTCCTCGAGCCGTCCGCCGGACCGGCCCTGGCGGAGGCACACGCCGCCGGGAACCTGGTGCTGGTGAAGGAAACCCTCGCCAATGGGCGTCTCGTGGTGGAGCCGCCGCCCGCGATCAGCCGCCTGGCACAACGGTTCGGCGTCGGGCCCGACGCCGTGGCGGTCGCGGCCGTGCTCGCGCAGCCATGGGCGGACATCGTCCTGATCGGCCCGTCCAGCCCGCAGCAACTGGCCGCGAACCTCGCCGCATCCACCGTCGTGCTGCCGCCGGGTGAGCTCGCGGCGCTGCGCGGGCTGGCCGAACCCGCGCAACGCTACTGGGATCGGCGGTCCTCGCTGCAGTGGCAGTGAGCGCTTGCATTAATCTCAGCGCCCACAACGCATACTGAAGGGAACGTCACCGTGCGTCATGGAGGGATGGTGGTCCTGGCCGCGGTCGTGCTGACCGGGCTTACCGGGTGCGCGGATCGCCCGAACGACCTCGAGACCTACTACGACAAGCCGGCGGGTGCGGGCAGCTCGTCCCCGGTGCCCCCGGCGACCTCGTCCAGCGTCCCGGTCGAGCAGGCGTCCGCGAACGGCCCGGTGAACCACATCGCCCAGGACGTGGCGGCGGCGGTGCTGACCAAGACGGACCTGGCGAGCGAGGGCGTCCGGGAGGCGGCCGCCCGCGCCGCCGACGGTTCCTGCTTCGACGCGGTGCCCGCTGGCGACCCCCGTGGCTCGACCTGGCTCTACAGCAGCGGTTCCACGCTCACCCAGCAGGTCACCGGCTATCTGGACCGGAGCGCGGGGGACGTGCTGGCACACGTGGCCTGCGGCGGGCAGGCCCTGACAGTGCCGCGCCCCGCGGGTGCGCAAGCCGTGCGTGCCTGGTGCGACGGCACCACCTGCACGCTCCTGCTGGCGGGCGGGCACGTGCTGTCGGGCCTGCAGATCACCGCGAGCACGCAGAACCGCGCCGCGGAGGCCCTCAAGACCCTGGCCCCCCGTGCGGCGGGGAAGCTGCCCCAGAGCTGAGGTCCTGCCCCGGAAAGCCTTGTCCGCGCCGGCGGAACCACTCCCGGATCGCGTACCTGCCGTCGGGCACGAAAGGGCTTTCCGGGTCTTCGGCCCAGGCCCGCAGTCCGGCCAGGGACATCCAGCGGCCGGAGACGATCTCCTCCGGCTGGTGCGCGATGAGGCCGTCCCAGCGCACCTCGTAGGCGAAGTAGTGGCACCGCACCGGCGGCTGCTCGAACGTGAACAGCGGTGCCAGCGGAACGCCGCGCACCCCGAGCTCCTCCGCGAGCTCCCGTTCGGCCCCCTGCTCAGGCGTTTCGCCGGCGGCGAAGACCCCGCCCGCCCAGCAGTCGTGCAGACCCGGGAACACGTCCTTGTCCGGTGCGCGGCGGTGGACGTAGACCCGGGAACCGTCGCCGGAGCGCACCAGCACCAGCGTCGCGGCGTGCCAGAGACCGTGCGCGCGCATCTCGGCGCGGCGCACCCGGCCCACCACCGTCCCCGCCGCGTCGTAGTGGGCCACCAGTTCGTCCGCGTCGCGCGCCATCACGGCCAGCATCCCAGAGGCCGTGCTGCACTGTGCTTCACCTGGTCGCAACCGGTAGCCACCTCACCGTTGCGGCCCGGGACCCGTAGGCTTGGGACATGCGGCGGATCATGGGAACCGAAGTCGAGTACGGCATCGCCGTGCCGGGCGACGCGACGGCCAATCCGGTACTGACATCGACGCAGGTCGTGCTGGCCTACGCGGCGGCCGCGGACATCCCGAGGGCACGTCGTGCGCGGTGGGACTACGAGGTCGAGTCGCCGCTGCGCGACGCCCGGGGCTTCGACCTGGCCGGACCGGGCGGTCCGGGCCACGACCCGGACGTGGAGGACCTCGGAGCGGCCAACGTCATCCTGACCAACGGCGCCCGGCTCTACGTCGACCACGCGCACCCGGAGTACTCCGCGCCCGAGGTGACCAACCCGCGGGACGGGGTCATCTGGGACAAGGCGGGGGAGCGGGTGATGGAGGAGGCCGCGATGCGGGCGGCCACCGTGCCCGGGCAGCCGCCGTTGCAGCTGTACAAGAACAACGTCGACGGCAAGGGCGCCAGCTACGGCACCCACGAGAACTACCTGATGTCCCGGTCCACCCCGTTCACCTCGGTGATCGGCGGGCTGACCCCGTTCTTCGTGTCGCGGCAGGTGGTCACCGGTTCGGGTCGCGTGGGCCTCGGGCCGCAGGGCGAGGAGGCCGGTTTCCAGCTGTCGCAGCGCTCGGACTACATCGAGGTCGAGGTCGGCCTGGAGACGACGCTGAAACGGGGGATCATCAACACCCGCGACGAGCCGCACGCCGACGCCGACAAGTACCGGCGGCTGCACGTCATCATCGGGGACGCGAACATGGCCGAGTACTCGACGTACCTCAAGCTGGGCACCACCGCGCTGGTGCTGGACATGATCGAGGCCGGGCAGCGGTTCGACGACCTGAAGCTGGACGAGCCGGTGCGCGCGGTGCACCAGATCAGCCACGATCCGACGCTGAAGACAAAGGTGTCGCTGGCCAACGGGCGCAAGTTCACCGGGCTGGACCTGCAGTTCGCCTATCACGAGCTGGCCGCGGCGCACCTGGAGCGCACGGGCGGGGACGCGGTGTCGAAGGAGGTGCTGCGGGTCTGGGGTGAGATCCTGGACGCGCTCGCCCGGGACCCGGCGGAGTGCGCCGACCGGCTGGACTGGCCGGCGAAGCTGCGGCTGCTGGAGGGTTACCGGCAGCGTGACAACCTGGGCTGGGCGGCGCCGCGGCTGCACCTGGTGGACCTGCAGTACTCGGACGTGCGGCTGCAGAAGGGCCTGTACAACCGGCTGGTGGCCCGCGGCTCGATGAAGCGGCTGGTCACCGAGGAGGAGGTGCAGGCGGCGATCACGAACCCGCCGGAGGACACCCGCGCCTACTTCCGGGGGCGGGCGCTGGAGAAGTACGCCACCTCGATCGCGGCCGCGTCCTGGGATTCGGTGATCTTCGACGTGGGCAAGGAGTCCCTGGTCCGCATCCCGACGCTGGAGCCGCTGCGGGGCACGAAGGCGCACGTCGGGCGCCTTCTGGACGAGTCGGCGACGGCGGAGGAGCTGGTCGAGGCGCTCACCGGTTCCGACTGACCGCAGCGGGAAAACCACCGATTGTCGTTGTCTCTGGGTAGGCTAGGGGCAGGACTCACCGGGAGGCGAGATGGCTCAGGAGAAGATCGAGAAGCACGGTGGCGGCGGCTCCGACGACGAGGTCGAGGGTGGTGCCCCGGCCGGCCAGGAACGCCGCGAGAAGCTGGGTGAGGACGTCGACACGATCCTGGACGAGATCGACGACGTGCTCGAGGAGAACGCCGAGGACTTCGTGCGCGCCTACGTGCAAAAGGGCGGCGAGTAGCCGCTCACCGGCGGCCATTAGGGTGGTCGCACTGAGTAGCTTGTAGTGCCGGTTGTCGTGTTCCCGCTGGTTTCCGGCCCGCGGGAGCACCACACTTCGTCGATGGGAACCACGAGCACGTATGGAACACACCTCGGGCCCCACGGGCTCCGCGCTGCCCGCTGCCTTCTTCTCGAGCACGACGTCGTCGTTCGCCGAGTTCCTCCGCATGCAGGCGCCTGACCTGCTGCCGGGTCGCCGGCAGCTGCCGAACTCCGGGGCGGGCGAGCTGGATGCCCCGCACGGCACCACGATCGTGGCCGTGTCGTTCGCCGGTGGTGTGCTGATCGCCGGTGACCGCCGGGCCACCTCGGGCAACCTGATCGCCTCCCGCGACATGGACAAGGTGCACGTCACCGATGCCTACTCCGCGGTGGGCATCGCGGGCAGCGCCGGTATCGCGCTGGAGCTGGTGCGGCTCTACGCGGTGGAGCTGGCGCACTACGAGAAGATCGAGGGCGTTCCGCTGTCGCTGGACGGCAAGACGAACAAGCTCGCCACGATGGTGAAGGGCAACCTGGACGTGGCGATGGCGGGCCTGGCGGCGCTGCCGTTGTTCGTCGGTTACGACATCGAGGCCGACGACCCGAAGCGGGCCGGGCGGATCGTGTCCTACGACGTGACCGGCGGCCGGTACGAGGAGCGTGCGGGTTACCACGCGATCGGGTCGGGGTCGTTGTTCGCGAAGTCGTCGCTGAAGAAGCTGTACGACCCGGACGCCGACGAGGAGACCGCGGTGCGCACCGCGATCGAGGCGCTGTACGACGCGGCCGACGACGACAGCGCGACGGGCGGGCCGGACCTGGTGCGCCGGATCTTCCCGACGCTGGTGACGATCACCGCCGAGCGCGGCTCGGTGCGGCTGCCGGACGAGCAGTCCGCCGCGGTGGCGGAGGCGGTCGTCGAGGGCCGGGCCGAGCAGGCCACGCGCGGCCGGACCTGACCGCGGGCGCCTGACGCCGAAGTCCCCCTTCCTTCGAACACCTTTGGAGCCTGACCGTGACGCTGCCGCTGTACGCCTCTCCCGAGCAGTTGATGCGCGAGCGCTCGGAGCTCGCGCGCAAGGGCATCGCGCGCGGCCGGAGTGTGGTCGTGCTGAAGTACCGCAGCGGTGTGCTTTTCGTGGCGGAGAACCCGTCGACCACGCTGCACAAGATCTCCGAGATCTACGACCGGATTGGGTTCGCGGCGGTCGGCCGCTACAGCGAGTACGAGAACCTGCGGGTGGCGGGTATCCGGCACGCGGATCTGAAGGGCTACCAGTACGACCGCCGTGACGTGACGGCGCGTGCCCTGGCGAACGCCTACGCGGCGACGCTGGGCAGTATCTTCACCGAGCAGCTCAAGCCGTACGAGGTGGAGCTGTGCGTGGCCGAGGTGGGGTCGACGCCGGAGGAGGACCAGCTGTTCCGGCTGACCTACGACGGGTCGATCTTCGACGAGCCGAGGTACGTCGTGACCGGTGGGCAGACCGAGCCGGTGGCGAACAAGCTCAAGGAGATCTACTCCGACGGCCTGGAGCTGCGGGACGCGCTGAAGGTCGCGCTGGACGCGCTGCGGGCGGTGAGCAACAACGGGGACAGCGCGCCGCTGAAGTTGGAGGTGGCGGTGCTGGACCGGGATCGGCCGGGCCGGAAGTTCCGCCGGATCCAGGGCGCGGCGTTGGACGCGCTGCTGCCCGAGCAGCCCGCGGATGCCGGTGATGCGAAGCCGGAGACGCCGGAGAACGACGAGACGCCGCCGGCGAGCTGACACTGCTCGGGAAGGCCCTCGGGACTGCGGTTCCGGGGGCCTTGTCGCGTCCGGCTCCCGATCAGCTCCAGTGCGCGGGGTGCGTGAGCGCCTCGGGCAGGCGGGTTGTGACGTCGCCGCGGGCGGCGTTGACCTGGGCCTGGGTGAGGAACAGGCCGGCCGTCAGGTCGGCGCCTGCCAGGTTCGCGCCGCGGAGGTCGGCGCCGATCAGGTCGGCCTGGCGCAGGTCGGCGCGGCGCAGGTCGGCCCCGATCAGGTACGCGCCGCGCAGGTTGGCGTCCCGGAGGTCGGCTCCGCGCAGTTTCGCACCGATGAGGTCGGCTCCGCGGTGGTTCTTCCCGCGCGTGCCCCTGGTCAGCTCGCTCGCCTGCAGCAACAGGCTGTTCACCCGGTCGCGGTGCGCGGTCACGTCGAGCGCGGCCAGGTCCGCCGGTCCGCCGCGGGCCAGCTGGTCGGTCTCGTCCAGTGCGGCGCGCAGCGCGTCGTGGATGGGGCGCGCGGCGGGCAGCCGGAGTGCCTCGGTGAGGTAGTACAGCAGTTCGTGCAGCTGCCGCATCACCGGGAAGGCGTCGAACATCGGCTGCCGCAGCTCGGGCGACTGGCGCCAGTCGCGGCCGCCGAAGGTGTCCTGGGAGAGGCGCTGACCGGCGCCGAAGCAGTCGAAGACAGTGCAGCCGGCGAACCCCTCCGCGCGCAGGCGGGAGTGGATGCCGCAGCGGAAGTCGGCGAGCAGGTTGGTGCAGGGGGTGCCCGCGGGCTTGTCGACGGCGAAGTCGGCGGAGGCGGCGAACGGCAGCGCGACGCAGCACAGGCCGACGCAGCGGGAGCAGTCGGCTCGCAGCTCGTCGCCGGTCACGGTTTCGGATCACCCCTGTCGCAGTCCCATCCGACTCTATCGGGTGGTTCCGGCGAGGTGGTGGGAAACCCCAGGTGACGGCGTTGCCCGCGGCGATCGGGCACGGGATGCGACGATCACGCGGCGTGTCGCCGCCCGAACGGCGCACCGCTGGCGGGCCAAAAGCGCCTAGCATTGAGAGATGCAGCGGCGGATTTTTGGCATCGAGACCGAGTTCGGCGTCACCTGCACGTTCCACGGGCAGCGCCGGCTCTCGCCCGATGAGGTGGCGCGCTACCTGTTCCGGCGGGTCGTGTCGTGGGGGCGCTCGTCCAACGTCTTCCTGTCCAACGGCTCCCGGCTCTACCTCGACGTGGGGTCGCACCCCGAGTACGCGACCGCTGAGTGTGACGACCTGGTGCAGCTCGTCACGCACGACAAGGCCGGTGAGCGGATCCTCGAGGACCTGCTGGTCGATGCGGAACGGCGGCTGGCCGACGAGGGTATCGGCGGCGACATCTTCCTGTTCAAGAACAACACCGACTCGGCGGGCAACTCCTACGGGTGCCACGAGAACTACCTGGTGACGCGTGCGGGCGAGTTCTCCCGGATCGCGGACGTGCTGCTGCCGTTCCTGGTGACCCGCCAGCTGATCTGCGGCGCGGGCAAGGTGCTGCAGACGCCGCGGGGCGCGGTGTACTGCCTGTCGCAGCGGGCCGAGCACATCTGGGAGGGCGTGTCCAGCGCCACCACGCGGTCGCGGCCGATCATCAACACCCGGGACGAGCCGCACGCCGATGCCGAGCGGTACCGCCGGCTGCACGTCATCGTGGGTGACTCGAACATGGCCGAGCCGACGACCCTGCTGAAGATCGGGACGGCGAACCTGGTTCTCGAGATGATCGAGCAGGGTGTCCAGTTCCGGGACTTCACGCTGGACAACCCGATCCGGGCGATCCGGGAGATCAGCCACGACCTGACCGGGCGGCGCCCGGTGCGGCTGGCCGGCGGGCGGGAGGCCTCGGCTCTGGACATCCAGCGCGAGTACTACGGCCGTGCCGTCCAGCACGTGCAGGCCAACGATTCCGGCCCGACCGCGCGGCGGGTCGTCGAGTTGTGGGGCCGCGCGCTGGACGCGGTGGAGCAGCAGGACTTCGGCAAGATCGACACCGAGATCGACTGGGCGATCAAGCACCGGCTGGTGGAGCGGTACCGGGCCAAGCACAACCTGGACCTGTCCAGCCCGCGGGTGGCGCAGCTGGACCTGGCCTACCACGACATCCGGCGGGGGCGCGGCCTGTTCGACCTGCTGCAGCGCAAGGGGCTGGTGCGGCGGATCACCGACGACGGGGAGATCGAGCTGGCCAAGGACACTCCGCCCCAGACCACGCGCGCGAAGCTGCGGGGCGATTTCATCGCGGCGGCGCAGGCCGCGGGGCGTGACTTCACGGTCGACTGGGTGCACCTGAAGCTGAACGACCAGGCGCAGCGGACCGTGTTGTGCAAGGACCCGTTCCGCGCGGTGGACGAGCGCGTCGACCGGCTGATCAGCTCGCTGTGAGTGGCGGGTTCGCGGCGGCGTGGCGGGAGTGGCACGCCGAACGGGAGCGGGTGCTCGCAGAGCCGCACGGCTGGTTGAGCATCACGGCGCGGCATTGGCTGACGCCGGAGCCGCAGCGGTTCGAGGGCATCCCCGGCACCTGGCACGAGGAGGGCGCCGCCGCGGTGGTGTCGGCCGGCCCGGACGACGAGCTCGAGGTGGCCGGCACGGCGCGGTTCGAGCTGGCCGAGAGCGGTCCCGGTGAGATGGTCAAGGCCGGTGACCGGGTCGTGGAGGTGGCGCGACGCGGCGGGTACCTGGTGCGATTGCGGGATCCGGCGGCCCCGGTGCGGGCGGCGTTCCGCGGGGTGCCGGCCTACGAACCGGATCCGGCGTGGGTGCTGCCCGGGCGGTTCGAGCCGTTCGACGAGCCGCGTGCGGTGACGGTCGGGGCGGTGGTGGAGGGACTGTCGCACGTGTATTCGTCACCGGGGGTGCTGCGGTTCACCCGTGCGGGCGAGGAGTTCGCGCTGACCGCGTTCAACGGCAAGGGGGCGGCGGCTTTCTCGGTGCTGTTCACCGACGCGACGTCCGGGGTGACGACGTATGCGGCGAACCGCAGCCTGTCGGTCGCGGCGCCGGACGCGGGGGGCCGGGTGGAGCTGGACTTCAACCGGGCGGTGAACCTGCCGTGCGCGTTCATCGACCTGGCGACCTGCCCGCTGCCGCCGGCGGAGAACCGGTTGCCGTTCGCCGTGGAGGCGGGCGAGCAGATCCCGTGGGAACGCCGCTGAGCGGATGATTTCGCGGCTCGGCGCGGCACGGGTGGGTATCTCGTGAAGATCCTGGCGCGCCGGGGGCGGACCGCGCGGACTCGATCATCAGTGCGAGTTACTGTTGTCGGGTGTCCACCGCCCGCGCCGAGCGCCTGGTCAACCTGGTGCTCGCTCTGCTGTCGACCCGGCAGTACCTGACCGCTGACCGGATCCGCGGGATCGTGCCCGGGTACGCCGACGCGGCCAGTGACGAGGCGTTCTCCCGCATGTTCGAGCGGGACAAGACCGAGCTGCGCGAACTGGGCATTCCGCTGGAGACCGGCCGCAACTCGGCGTTCGACCCGGCGGAGGGTTATCGCATCGCGCGCCGCGACTACGAGCTGGGGGAGATCGAGCTGGCGCCCGACGAGGCCGCGGCCGTGGGGCTCGCGGTGCGGCTGTGGGACTCGCCGGAGATGACCGGGCAGGCCCAGGGTGCGCTGGTGAAGCTGCGTGCGGCCGGGGTCGAGGTGGACCACAGCGAACCGCCGGTGGTGGAGTCGCGGGTGCGGGCCGAGCCGGCCTTCACCCCGCTGGTCGCCGCGGTGCAGGCGCATCAGGCGGTGCAGTTCTCCTACCGGCGGTCGGGGTCGGCGGAGCGGCTGATCCGCACCCTGGAGCCGTGGGGTGTGGTGTCCTGGCGGGCGCGGTGGTATGTGGTGGGGCACGACCGGGATCGTGCGGCGCCGCGGTGTTTCCGGCTGTCGCGAATCGTCGGTGACGTGCGCACGGTGGGCAGGCCGGGTGAGGTGCAGCGACCGGAGAACGTGAACCTGCTGGAGCTGATCGCCGGCACCGGCGAGCCGGAACCGTCGCCGGTGACCACCGCGAAGTTGTGGATCGCCGACCAGCGCGCGGCGGGGGTGCGGCGCCGGGCGCGCCTCACCGGCCGGATGACGGTGGACGGGGTGCCGGGCGATCTGGCCGAGATCGACCTGTACTTCCCGGAGAGCGCGGCGGACTGGATCGCCGGGCACGGGCCCGACGTGCTGGTGCTGGAGCCGGACGTGCTGGCCAAGGCGGTCCGCGGGCGGCTGGAGTCGATCCTGCACCACGAGGTGCGGCGATGAGCGGGTCGACCGACCGGATGCCCCGGCTGCTCGCGCTCGTGCCGTACCTGCTGGCCCGGCCGGGTATCCGCATCGAGGACGCGGCCCGCGACTTCGGGGTGAGCGCGCGGCAGTTGCGCCGCGACCTGGAGCTGCTGTGGATGTGCGGTCTGCCCGGGTACGGTCCGGGTGATCTGATCGACCTGTCCTTCGAGGGTGACACGGTCACCGTCACCTTCGATGCGGGCATGAACCGGCCGCTGCGGCTCACCGGCGGTGAGGCGACCGCGCTGCTGGTCGCGTTGCGCGCGGTGGCCGAGACCCCCGGCGTGGTCGACACCGACGCGGTGCACCGCGCCATCGCGAAGATCGAGGCAGCGGCGGGTCAGGCGCAGCCGTCCGGGGTCGTGGTCGGCCGGGCGCTGCGGGAGGGTGAGAAGACGGCGGCCACCCGGGGGGTGGTGCAGCACGCCCTGCGGGCCGGCCGGGCGCTGCGGATCCGCTACTACACGGCGTCGCGGGACCAGATCACCGAGCGCACGGTCGACCCGATGCGGCTGTTGATCGTGCAGGCGGTCGGGTACCTGGAGGCCTGGTGCCGGCGCGCCGAGGGGGTGCGGCTGTTCCGGCTGGACCGCATCGACGAGGTCGACGTGCTCGACGAGCGGGCCGCGCCGCCGTCGGCCGCGCGGCCCACGGACATCTCCGACGGGGTGTTCCGGGCGCGGCCCGGTCAGGCGGAGGCGCAGCTGGTGCTCGAACCGGACGCCCGGTGGGTGGCCGAGTACTACCCGTGCGAGGAGCTGGGCGAGCTCGACGGAGGGCGGCTGCGGGTGCGGATGCGCTACGGCGACGAGTCCTGGATGGTGCGACTGGTGCTGGGTCTGGGCGGCGATGCGCGGGTGGAGAGCCCGCCCGGGCTCGCGGCGGCGGTGCGCAGCCGGGCCGCCGCCGCGCTGGAAAGGGCACGTCACCTGCCGGTCACCTTGGGCCAGTAGGGTGACGCCGTGTCGTACCTGCCGAGTGTTCTGCTCGCCGCCGCGGGTGTGCTCGCGCTCATTGTTGTCCTGATCCGGACAGTCCGGGTCTTGCGCCGGTTCCGGCGGGCATCGAGCATGGTGACGGTGAACATCACCGACCGCACCGGGCTGCTGAAGGCCCGGTCGGCCGGTCTGCGCGTCGCGATCGAGCAGCGGCGGCGTCCCACCCCCGAGCAAGTAGCATTGGTCACAAGCAAGGAAGGAGGCCACTGATGCTGAACGGGTTGCAGCCGTGGCACTTGATCATTCTGGTGCTCCTCGTGGTCCTGCTGTTCGGCGCGAAGCGCCTGCCGGACGCCGCGCGGTCCATCGGCAAGTCCATGAAGATCTTCAAGGCCGAGACCAAGGACCTCCGTGAGGACGGCACGGCCACCGAGCCCGACACGAAGCAGATCACGACCTCCGAGGGGACGACCGCCACGGCGTCCACTGGGTCCACGGCGGGCCCGGCCGACGACCAGGTCGCGCAGCTGCAGCGGCAGCTCGACGAACTGAAGCGGCAGCAGGCGGCGGAGAAGGCCGACCAGGCGCACAAGCACGCCAGCTGACGAGGACGGAGCCTGTCGTGGCGGACTCCGCCTCCCCGAGCCGGAGGGACCGGCGGCGCAAGCGCAGCCGCCGGCTCAACCCCGACGGCACGATGACGCTCATCGAGCACATCTACGAGTTCCGGCGCCGGCTCGGCTGGGCACTGCTCGCCGTGGTCGCCGGGGGGATCTTCGGTTTCATCTGGTTCAACACCCGGATGGGGCCGGTGCCGTCGCTGGGCGACATCGTCAACGACCCGTACTGCGCCATCCCGCCCGACCGGCGGCTGGGCAGCGGCGAAGGCTGCCGACTGCTGCAGACCGTGCCGTTCGAAGCGTTCATGATCCAGCTGAAGGTCGGCCTGGCCGCGGGCGCCGTGCTGACCTCCCCGCTGTGGCTGTACCAGTTCTGGGCGTTCATCGCGCCGGGCCTGTACAGCAAGGAACGCAAGTACGCGCTGACGTTCGTCGGCTGCGCGAGCGTGCTGTTCGCCGGTGGCGCGGTGGTGGCCTACCTGATCATCCCGCACGCACTGCAGCTGCTGATGGGCTTCGGCAGTGACTTCTTCATCACCGGCCTGACCGGCGACAAGTACATCTCGTTCGTCCTGTCGCTGCTGATCATCTTCGGGGTCAGCTTCGAGCTGCCGCTGGTGCTGGTGATGCTGAACTTCGTCGGCGTGGTCAAGTACGCCCAGCTGAAGAAGTGGCGTCGCGGGCTGATCTTCCTGGTGTTCGTGTTCGCGGCGTTCGCCACCCCCGGCTCCGACCCGTTCTCGATGATCGCCCTGGCCGGCGCGCTGACCGTGCTCGCCGAACTCGCGATCCAGATCGCACGCGTCCACGACGCGCGCAAGTACCGCGAGAGGGAGAGCTCGGAGTGGGCGCACCTGCCCGACGACCAGCCCGCCCCGTTCGACTACACCCCGGCCACCATCGATGACGACACGCCGGCCAAGCCCAGGACCGAGGATGTGACCTAGCCGGCCGGCGCTCGATGGGTCCGTGCGGCCCCGGCCGTCCACCCCGGCCGGCGCTGACCGGGGACCTCGACGCGCTCGTCGTGCTCGCGGGGACGGGGCGGTGCACCACACCGTGTAGTTCTGCGCCGCCACCGGTACGCCGCTGGGGCTGGTTCCGGCCGGCACCGGCAACGAGCTGGCCCGCGGTCTCGGGGTTCCGCTCAGTCCGCTCAGTCCGGTCAGGGCGGCCGACGCGATGGTCGGCCGCCGTGCGGGAGCAGTGGCATCGCACCGTGGACCTGGGCCGCGTGGGCGGCACCTGGTGCGCGACTGTGCGGTGCACCGGCTTCGACGCCGCCGTCAACGCCCGCACCGGCCTGCGGCAGGGCAAGCCCCTGCGCCACCCGGCGGTGCGGACGCTGCTTGCGCGGGAGGCCCGGATCGAGGCCGGCGGCTGGCCGTTGTGCGCCGGCCGCGGGATGCTCGCCGCCGGTCCGGTCACGGTGCGCTGCGAGCGCGACGCGCTGGCGGTGCTGGGCTGATACCCGCCGCCTGCGGCCCGGACACCGCATGTGACACCCTGGCAGGGTGGCTGCTCGCCCTTCCGTGTCGCCGGCCGAGGCCTACCAGGCCGCCAAGCGCCGCGCCCAGTACCCCCAGCTGACCCGCTTCGCCGACGAGGCGGACTTCGGGTTCGACGACTTCCAGATCCGCGGCTGCCGCGCGCTGGAGGACGGCCACGGCGTACTCGTGTGCGCGCCCACCGGTGCGGGCAAGACCGTGGTCGGCGAGTTCGCGGTCCACCTCGCCCTCGCCGAGGGGCGCAAGTGCTTCTACACGACGCCGATCAAGGCGCTGTCCAACCAGAAGTACGGCGACCTGGTCGCCCGGTACGGCAACGACGCGGTCGGGCTGCTCACCGGTGACACCGCGATCAACGGCAACGCGCAGATCGTCGTGATGACCACCGAGGTCCTGCGCAACATGCTCTACGCGGGCTCCTCGGCCATCACCGACCTCGGCTACGTGGTGATGGACGAGATCCACTACCTCGCCGACCGGTTCCGTGGCGCGGTGTGGGAGGAGGTCATCCTGCACCTGCCGGAGTACGTGCGCGTGGTCGGCCTGTCCGCGACGGTCAGCAACGCCGAGGAGTTCGGCGAATGGCTGGTCACGGTGCGCGGGGACACCACGGTGGTGGTCGACGAGCACCGGCCGGTGCCGCTGTGGCAGCACATGGTGGTCGGCAACCGGCTGCTCGACCTGTTCGCCGACGACGGCTCGCACGGTGAACTGCGCATCAACCCCGGGCTGCTCCGGCGCGTCGAGGAGGTCGGGCGCATGCACGCGCCGGCCGCGCTGCGCCGCGGGCGGGGCGGCCGCCAGTACTCGCGCGGCCCGCGGTTCCGCCCGCCGTCGCGGGTGGACCTGATCACCCGCCTGGATGCGGCGGGCCTGCTCCCGGCGATCGTGTTCATCTTCTCCCGCGCCGGTTGTGACGCCGCCGTGAGCCAGGTGACCCGCTCGGGGCTGCGGCTGAACACCCCGGAAGAGGCCGCGGAGGTGCGCCGCATCGTGGACACGCGCACCAAGGACCTGCCCGAGGGCGACCTGGGTGTGCTCGGTTACTGGGAGTGGCGCGAGGCGCTGGAGAACGGCGTCGCCGGGCACCACGCCGGGCTGCTGCCCGCGTTCAAGGAGACCGTCGAGGAACTGTTCGTGCGCGGGCTGGTCAAGGTCGTGTTCGCCACCGAGACCCTCGCCCTGGGCATCAACATGCCCGCGCGCACCGTCGTCCTGGAACGGCTGGTCAAGTACAACGGCGAGGCGCACGTCGACCTCACCCCGGGCGAGTACACGCAGCTGACCGGCCGGGCGGGGCGCCGCGGAATCGACGTCGAGGGCCACGCGGTGGTGGTGTGGCAGCCGGGCATGGATCCCAAGGCCGTCGCCGGCCTGGCCTCGACCCGGACCTACCCGCTGCGGTCGTCGTTCCGGCCCGGCTACAACATGGCGATCAACCTGGTCGCCCAGCTCGGCCACGAGCAGGCCCGCGAGCTGCTGGAGCAGTCCTTCGCCCAGTTCCAGGCCGACCGCTCGGTGGTCGGCCTGTCGCGGCGCATCGAGAAGAACCGCGAGGCGCTCAAGGGTTACGCCGAGGCGGTGACCGGCGACTTCGACGCGATGCTCGACTACGTCCAGCTGCGGAAGAAGATCTCCGACCGGGAGAAGGCCCTGGCCCGGCAGAACACCGCCGCGCGCCGCGCCGACACCGCCGCCTCCCTGGAGAAGCTGCGCCGCGGTGACGTCATCGCCGTGCCCGCCGGCCGGCGCGCCGGGCTCGCGGTGGTGATCGACCCGGGTCTGGACCCGGTGCGTGAGCCGCGTCCGGTGGTGGTGACCGAGGACCGCTGGTCCGGCCCGCTGTCGCTGTCGGACTTCTCCGCGCCGGTGGAACCGCTCGGCCGGATCAGGCTGCCCAAGCACGTCGAGCTGCGGTCGCCGAAGACGCGCCGCGACATCGCCTCCCACCTGCGCGATTCCGGGATCGCGTTGCCCGGTCGGCAGAAGCGCCGGTCCGGTGCCGGGGAGGACGGTGAGCTGGCCGCGTTGCGCCGTGCCCTGCGTGCGCACCCGTGCCACGGGCTGGCCGAGCGGGAGGCCAACATCCGCTGGGTCGAGCGCTACCACCGGCTCGCGGCGGAGACCGAGCAGCTGGAACGCCGTGTCGCCGCGACCACCCACTCGCTGGCGCGCGCCTTCGACCGGATCCGGGCGCTGCTGGCGGAACGCGGGTACCTCGCCGAGCACGAGGACCGCGTCACCGAGCACGGCGAGCGGCTGGCCCGCCTCTACAGCGAGTCGGACCTGCTCGCGGCCGAGTGCATCCGGCACGGTGTGTGGGAGGGGCTGACACCGCCCGAACTGGCGGCGGTCGTGTCGACGCTGGTGTTCGAGGCGCGGCGGGACTCGCCCGGGGAGCCGCGCCTGCCCGCCGGCGGCGTGCCCCGGGCGTGGCAGGAGACCGCCAAGATCTGGACCGACCTCGCCGAGGACGAGCGCCGCCACCGCCTGGACCGGACCCGGGAGCCCGACGCCGGGTTCGCCTGGCCGGTGTACCGGTGGGCGCGCGGCGAATCACTGGAGAAGGTGCTCACCGCGGCCGAGGCCAACAGCCAGGAACTGTCCGCCGGGGACTTCGTGCGCTGGTCGCGGCAGGTGGTCGACCTGCTCGACCAGATCAAGACCGTGCTCGGGCGGGCCGACCCGGTCGGGGACGCCGCCGCCCAGGCGGTCAAGGCGCTGCGCCGCGGGGTCGTGGCGGCCGGTGCCGAGTAGCGCGCCGCACGCAGCGTTGTGGTTGGATCGCGCTGAGCGAGGACGAACAGCGGAGGCCCAGGAGCATGAGCACGCCCTACGGCGGCACCGACCCCCAGCAGTGGAACCAGCAGCCCGGGTACGGGCAGCAACCCGGTCACCCACCCCAGTACGCGCAGCAGCCGCAGTACGGCGGGCAGCCCGGATACGGTCAGCCGCAGTACGGCCAGCAGTACCCGGGGCAGCCGCAGCACCCGGGCGCCTACGGTCGGCCGCAGCAGCCGCCGAAGAAGCGCGGTAAGGGCCTGGCCGTCGGGCTCGGCGCGCTGGTCGTCGTGGTCGCCGCGTTCTGCGTCACCGCGTTCGTCGCGCCCGGTTTCCTCAAGACCACCGAGCTCAGCCAGACGGCCGTGCAGGACGGCGTCAAGCAGGTCCTGACCGGCAACTACCAGCTCACCGGTGTCAGCGACGTGCAGTGCCCGGCCGGCCAGAAGGTGACCACGGGCGCCACGTTCACCTGCGCGGCGGTGATCAACGGCCAGGGCAAGACCGTGCAGATCACCATCAAGAACACCGCCGCCGACTACGAGGTCGCCTACCCCCGGTAATTGGCTGGCGCGCCGCCGCCGGGTCCGCGACGATCGCGGGGTGAGCGACTACACCGTGCGGACGTTGCGACCCGACGAGCACCGCGCCGCTGCCGACCTGTTCCGGGCCACCCTCCACGGCGTCCCCACCACGGACGACTCCTGGCGGATCACGGAACGGATGCTCCAGCCCGGCCGCACGCTCGGCGCGTTCGACACCGAACTCATCGGCACCGCCCGCTCCTTCGACGCGGAGATGACCCTGCCCGGTGGTGCCCGCGCGGGCCTCGCGGCAGTGACCGGGGTCGGGGTCCGGCCGGACCGGACCCGGCGGGGTGTCCTCACCGAACTCATGCGCACCCAGCTCACCGACATCGCGGCCCGCGGCCTGCCGTTGGCCGCGCTGCGGGCGACCGAAGGGGTCATCTACCACCGCTTCGGCTATGGCGTGGCCACGCGCAGCCGCAGCTACGAGATCGACCGGCGCCGCGCGGTGCTCCGCCCCGAGGTGCCTGCCGGCGGCCAGGTGGAACTGTGGTCGCTGGACACCGCCCTGAAGCGGCTGCCCGCGCTGTACGACGCGCTGCCGCACCCCCGCCCTGCCATGATGACCCGGCCACCGTACTGGTGGCCGGGCTGGGAACGGCACGCCCGCGAGGCGACGAGCCCGGTCGTGACGGTCGTGCACCACGGCAGCGAGGGCCTCGACGGGTATCTCATCTACTCGGTGGAACGCAAGCACTGGACCGAGCCGGCCACGCTGGAGGTCATCAGCCTGCAGACCGCCACGGACGAGGCGTTCACCGGGTTGTGGCGCTACCTGCTCGGTGTGGACCTCGTGGACACCATCCGGGCCGGCGAGCGCCCGGTGGACGAGCCGGTCGAGCTGCTGTTCACCGATATCCGCGCGGTGCGCGACACCGGCGGCGGGGACGAGCTGTGGCTGCGGCTGGTCGACGTGCCCGCGGCGCTGGGTGCGCGCGAGTACACGGGTGAGCCGGTCGTGCTGGAGGTGGCCGACCCGGTGCTGGCGGCCAACTCCGGGCGCTACCGGGTTTCACCCGACGGTGTGCACCGCACCGACGAGACGGCCGATCTGCGGCTGGGTGTGGACGCGCTGGCCATGATCTACCTCGGCACGTGGCGGCCGTCCCTGCTGGCGGGGGCGGGGCGGATCCGGGCGACGAGCGCGTCCGGGCTGGAGCGGGCCGACCGGTTGTTCACCACGCCGGTCCCGGCGTGGTGTGGTACACACTTCTGAGAAGCCTGTCCCGGGGGGTGGTCGGTGCGGATCACGCTGATGCTCGTCAGCGCCGCCCTGGCGCTGACCGGATGCCACAGCGCGCCGCCTGCCCCCGCACCGTCGACTCCGGCCCCCGCGGTCGTGACGTCGTCCCCGCCGCCGCTGACCCCGGTTCGGCGGGTGTTCGACCCGGCCCGCGTGCAGGACGGGGTGCGGCGCGTGCTCACCGAGTCCTACCTCGTCACCGAGGTCGGCGACGTGTCCTGCCCGGCGGACCAGGACGTCGTCGCCGGCCGCACCTTCGAGTGCACCGTGGACATCGCCGGGAAGGAGGAGAAGGTGACGATCACGGTGCGTGACGCGGCCGGCGGCTACGAGGTCTCCCAGCCGAAGCCGTGAACGGCTACGAGATCCGGGCGCTGGCGGCCGGGGAGGAGCGGGCGGCGTTCGAGGTGCTCGGCCGTGCCCTGCACGCCACCGTCACCGACGAGTTGTGGCGGCGCCGGGCAGCGTCCTTCCCGGCCGAGCGCCGGTTCGGCGCGTTCACCGGTGAGCAGGTGGTGGGTGTCGCGGGCTCCTTCGCCACCCGTCTCGCCGTGCCCGGCGGGAAAGCGCTTCCCGCCGCGGCCGTGGACGGGGTGGCGGTGCGGGCCGATCACACGCGACGCGGTGTCCTGACCGCGTTGATGGCCGCCCAGCTGGCGGACTGCGCCCGTCGTGGTGACGTGCTGGCCACCCTGCACGCCAGCGAGGCGACCATCTACGGCCGCTTCGGTTACGGCGCCGCAACCCGCGGCAAGACGGTGCGCATCACGCCGGCCGCCTTCCGCGGCGATGCGCCCGCGGGCGGCACCGTCCGGTTGCTCACCACGGCGGAGGCACGCGAACTGCTGCCCGGGCTGTATGCGGAGATGGGCCTGAACCGGCCCGGCATGATCGAGCGGCCTGACGTGTGGTGGTCGTATGCGCGCGAGCGCCTGATCGGCGAACACCATGTCGCCGTCCACACCGGACCGCGCGGCGACGACGGTTTCGTGCTCTACCGCACCGAGGACCGGCGCACGTTCGACCACCCCAACCGCGGCGCCGCGCTCGTCGTGCAGGACCTGCACGCCACGAGCACCACCGCGGCCGCCGGTCTCTGGCGGTTCCTGCTGCGGGTGGACCTCGTCTCCGAAGTCCGTGCGCCGGGGCGGCCGCTCGACGAGCCGGTGGGTGCGATGCTCGCCGACCCCCGCGCCTGCGCGGTGAACGGTGTGGACGATGACACCTGGCTCCGGTTGGTCAACGTGCCCGCGGCGCTGGCCGCCCGGAGCTGGGGACCGGGGGAGCCGGTCGTGATCGAGGTGACCGACCCGCAACTGCCCGCCAACACCGGCCGCTACCGGCTCTCACCCCCCGGGACGCGCACCACCACGGCCGCGGCCGGCCTGCGGGTCACCCCGGAGACACTGGCGATGCTCTACCTCGGCGACGCCCGGCCCAGCACGCTCGCCGCGATCGGGCGGATCGACGTGGCCGACCCGGCGGCGCTGCCTCATGCCGACGCCCTGTTCGCCACGGCGGTTCCGCCCTGGTGCGGCACGGGATTCTGACTCCTCAGCCTCCCCGGCGGTCCCGAACGCCGCCGTGATCTCCGCGCACGGCCGGTCAGGGGCGGCGGCCGTGGAAGGTGCGGCGCAGGTCGTTCACCCAGGCGTCCGGGTTCTCCCACGGGATGAAGTGGCCGCCGCGGTCGTGGGCGTTGACGTTGACGTGGTTGAACCACTGGGCCTGCGGCCCGGTCTTGAACGCCTGGACGCGCTCGTCGGCGGTGCGGATGCCAGGCGGGTTCCCGTACGTGACGAACGTGAGCCCGACAGGGGCCTGCACGACCGGGGTGCGGTCGTGGGCAGGGGGGCCAGCTCGATGATGCGGGCGCGGACGTCGGCGGGCTGGTCGTCGGTGAGGGGACGGTTGCGGGCGAAGTCCCAGGCGCGCGGGCCGGTGAAGAAGTCGAGCGGTAGCCCGGAGCCGATGTGGATGCCGTACAGCGCGTCGGCGTACTTGTGCCCGAGCTGGCTGGTGACGATCGCGCCGATGTCGCATCCCCCGGCGGCGTACTTCGGGTAGCCCAGGGTCTCGGTCATCAGGGTCGACCACCCCAGGGCACCGCCGCGGCGTTCCGCCTCTTCGCCGCCGAACTCGTCGGCTTCGACACGACAGCGCAGCAAGCCCGGGTTGCCGCGGGGGAGATGCCGCCGAACGCCGAGTTCTTCCTGGCCCGCGAATACGTCCCGATCAGCAGGTACAACCCCGACCTCGACACCCGCCGCCGGCACCGGGTCCCCGTGGTCACCGCCGCCGGGCGCGACAGCGCCGACGCCTACTACGCCCGCACCGCCGGGATCCAGGCCGAACGCCTCGGGTGCCCCTGCGTCGAGTTTCCCGGGAACCACCTAGGCTTCATGTTCCAGGCCGGAGCGTTCGCCGCTGCGCTCCGAAGCACCCTGGCCGGTTTCGCGCCGGAAGACCGGCCCCGCCCCCAGGCGGGGCCGGCCGACCTCACACGCTAACGGTCCCGGCCACGCCGGTCTTCTCCGTTCTTGCGCACTCAGGCCGCGCGCAGCGCTTCCCGGATCCGCACCTTCGCCCCGGTGCGCAGCACGGCGTTGCGGTAGATCCGCGCCGACAACCACACCAGCGCCGGGATCAGCGCCACGACCAGCCCGACGGACAGGATCGCCTCCCACGGCGCCACGCCGCCCATCGCCAGCCGCATCGGCATCAGCGTCGGCGCGAACACCGGGATCACCGACAGGATCGCCACCAGCCCGCTGCCCGGGTCGGTCGGCAGCACCGAGATCCCCACGACGTACCCGGCGATGACGAAGAACAGCGCCGGGGTGATCGCCCCACCGACGTCCTCCTGCCGCGACACCAGGGCACCGAGCCCGGCGAACACGATAGAGTACATCAGGAACCCGAGCAGGTACCACACGATCAGCCACACCACCGTGCCCGCGGCGGCCGACACCGAGATCGTCAGCACCCCGGTCGCGAGCCCCGCGACGATGCCGACAACACCGATCACCAGCATCTGGATCAGCCCGACCGCGCCGATGCCCAGCACCTTGCCGGTCATCAGCTGCCACGGCCGCACCGTGGCCAGCAGCAGCTCGACCACCCGGCTGGTCTTCTCCTCGACCACGCCCTGCGCCACCGACTGCCCGTTGAGCATCAGCGACAGGTAGATGAGCACGCCGGCGACGATCCCCAGCACCAGCTGCTGTGAGTTGTAGGGGTAGGGCTGCTCCAGCGGCCGCACCTGCACGCCCGCGTGCGCGACCGCGGCGTTGACCTGCACCGGGTCACCGCCCAGGCCGGCGATCTGCTGGTCGAGCGCGAGACGGCTCGCGAGCAGCTCCAGCGCCGTGCGGCCCTTGTCGTCCAGGTCCTTCTTCACCACGGCCTGCACGCGGGTGCCGTCGCCGACCAGCAGCACATCCAGGTCGCCGTCCCGCAGCTGCGCCTCGCCGCTGGCCTCGTCGGGCACGGTCTTCACCTCGACGGTCTCGCCGACCGCGGCGGCAGCGGCCTGCATCGGCGCCGCCAGCGCCGAGGTCGCCCCGGTGACACCGACCGTGCCGTCGGCGGCGTTCCCGCCGATCAGCTTCATCACGACCGTGAACCCGATGATCACGATCAGCAGCGCGAGCGTGCTCAGCCGGTAGGCCTTGGACCGCAACCGGATGCCGATCTCGCGCGAGGCGATCAGCGAAACACCGGCCCAGCCGCTGTGGTCCCTGCGTGGTGCGGTCATGCCGCCACCTCCTCGGTCACGACGTGCCGGAACAACTCGGTCAGTGACGGGCGGTGCCGCGCGAATTCGTGCACCGGGCCGGTCGTCAGCGCCGCGCGCAGCACGGCCTGGTCGTCGGCGCCTTCGCCGAGTTCCAGTTCGGTGCGGCCCCCCGCTTGCCGCACGACGGTCACCCCGGCGAGCCCGTCCGCCCAGCCCGCCGGCGCCGCCGGCGCATCGACCAGCAGCCGCACCGCCGACCCCGCCTGCAGCTCCTCGACCGCGCCGCAGGCGACCATGTGCCCGTCGCGCACGATGCCGATCCGGTCGCACAACCGCTCGACCAGGTCCAGCTGGTGACTGGAGAACACCACCGGCACGCCCTCGGCGGCCTTCTCCCGCAGTACCTGGCTCATCACGTCCACCGCGACCGGGTCGAGCCCGGAGAACGGTTCGTCGAGCACCAGGATCGCCGGGTCGTGCACCAGCGCGGCGGCCAGCTGCACGCGCTGCTGGTTGCCCAGGCTCAGCTTCTGCACCTCGTCGTCGCGGCGGGCGGCCACGCCGAGCCGTTCGGTCCAGGTCTCGACCGACCGGCGTGCCACCGTGGCCGGCATGCCGTGCAGCCGGGCCAGGTAGACCAGCTGCTCGCCGACCTTCATCTTCGGGTAGAGGCCGCGCTCCTCGGGCATGTACCCGATGTGGTTGCGCGTCTGCAACGTCACCGGCGCCCCGTCCCAGCGCACCTGTCCCGCGTCGGCCGCCAGGACCCCCAGCACGATCCGCATCGTCGTGGTCTTGCCCGCGCCGTTGCTGCCCACGAACCCGAACAGCTCGCCCGCGCGGACCTCGAACGTCATGTCCGACAACGCCGTTCTCGCGCCGTACCGCTTGGTCAGGCCGTCGATCTCCAATTGCCTGTCCGCCACCTCGTCCCCCCTCCACTCGTAGAAAATGTGATATCACAATGCTACACTAGGGCCATCGGAACAAGGGAATCGAGGGGAACGACGTGGAAACTGTCGTGGACATGCCGGCGCCGAGCACGCGCGAACGCCCGGCGAACGCGGTCAACGGATTCGCGATGCTGGGGCTGGCGATGGTCCTGCTGGCCGCGGGCGTGATCCTGCTCGTCGCCAGTGGCGACTCGGCGGGGATGACGATCGGGGGCGTCGTCGCCCTGGTCGCCGGAGTGCTCGTGCTCCGCGGGCTGACCGCGGTGGCGCCGGGGGAGGCGCGCGTCGTGCAGTTGCTGGGCCGCTACGTCGGCACCCTGCGCACCGCCGGGCTGCAGTGGGTCAACCCGTTCACCCAGCGGCGCAAGATCTCCACCCGCATCCGCAACCACGAGACGGGTGTCGCCAAGGTCAACGAGGCCGACGGCAACCCGATCGAGATCGCCGCCGTGGTCGTGTGGCAGGTCGCCGACACCGCCCAGGCGGTGTTCGAAGTGGACGACTTCGTGGAGTTCGTCGGCATCCAGAGCGAGACGGCGGTCCGTCACATCGCCAACGCCTACCCCTACGACACCCCGGACGACAACCGGATGTCGTTGCGGGACAACGCCGACGAGATCACCGAGAAACTGTCCGCGGAGATCTCCGCCCGCGTCGCCTCCGCCGGGGTGAAGATCGTCGAATCGCGGATCACGCACCTGGCCTACGCCCCGGAGATCGCGCAGGCGATGCTGCGGCGCCAGCAGGCGGGAGCCGTGGTGGCCGCCCGGCAGCGCATCGTCGAAGGCGCGGTCGGGATGGTGGAGATGGCGCTGGACCGGCTGGCCGAGCACGACGTCGTCGATCTGGACGAGGAACGCAAGGCGACGATGGTGAGCAACCTCCTCGTCGTCCTCGTCGGTGACCGGGACGCGCAGCCGGTGGTCAACACCGGGACGCTGTACCAGTAGATGCCGGCCGACCGGAAGAAGATCCTGCTGCGGCTCGACCCGGCCGTGCACGACGCGCTGGCGCGCTGGGCCGGGGACGAGCTGCGCAGTACGAACGCGCAAATCGAGTTCCTGCTGCGCAAGGCACTCGCGGACGCCGGCAGGCTACCCCGCGAGGTGGGCCGGATGCGGCCGCGGGGACGCCCCCGGAAAGAGGACGACGATGCACCGACCTGACTCCCTGGCCGCGCAGCTCTTCCTGTTGGCCTACGACACGGACAAGAACCGCCTGGTCTCGCGGTCCGAGCTGGGCTACGCCCTGCGGGCCGCGGCACTGGCCGACCTGGTGCTCGCCGGTCACCTCGTCGACGACGGCGGCAAGGCGGCCCCGGCCGGGGCCGCGCCCCGGCTGGACCCGGTCCTCGACCTCGTCCTGGCGGAGATCACCGGCACGTCGCCGCGGTCGTGGCGGCGCTGGGTGTCCCGCCACGCCGGCCACATGGTGCCCGTGGTCCGCGACCAGCTGGCCGGCGACGAGGTCATCAAGGTGGAGCCGCACCGCGTGCTCGGGCTGTTCCCGGCGCACCGGATCACGCTGCGCCGGCCGCAGGAGGTCAACCGGCTGGCGGCGGACGTCCGGCGGATCATCCGGGGCGCGGGACCCGCGTCCCGGGTTGACGCGCGGCTGGGCGCCTTGTGCGCGCTGGCGGGCACCGCCGAGCTGCGCACGGTGCTCAGCCGGAGCGAACGGCGCCAGTACCGCGCGCGGCTGGCCGACCTGAGCCGGCCGGTGGAGCCGGTGGTGACGGCGCTGCGCAAGGCCATCCAGGCGCAGCGCGCGGCCGTCGCCTCGGGCGGCTGATCAGCGGGCCGCGGCGGTGAGCGCCTTGACCAGGCGGGTGGCCGAACTGCCCAGGTTCCACCGCTCGGCCAGCTGCAGGACGCGGTCGGGATCGGCCGGGGCGGCGGGCACCTCGTCCGGCCCCGACACCGACACCGGCGCGTCGACGGCCACCTTCACGACGGCCGGCGCGACCCGCAGGTACTCCCGCGCCTCGGCGAGCTTGGCCCGGGTCTTCGGCGGCACGTCCTTGTCGCCCTGCGCGGCGGCGGCGAGCAGGCCGTCCAGCGACCCGAACCGGGTGATCAGCTTCGCCGCGGTTTTCTCGCCGATCCCGGCCACCCCGGGCAGCCCGTCCGACGGGTCGCCGCGGAGCACCGCCATCTCGGCGTAGGCCGCCCCGGCGTTGGCGACCGGCACGTCGTAGCGCCCGGCGATCTCGGCCGGTCCCAGGACCTCGGCCTTCGCCCAGCCCTTGCCCACGTAGACCACCGATGCGGGCGTCGGCTCGGTGCGCACCAGCTGGAACAGGTCCCGGTCCCCGGTGATCACCTCGACCGGGTCGTCCTCCTCCCGCGCGGTCAGCGCGCCGATCACGTCGTCGGCCTCGTACCCGGGCGCCTCCGCGGTGGCGAACCCGAACGCCTCCAGCAGCTCCAGGATGATCGGCACCTGCGGGGTGAGGGTGTCCGGGACCTCCTCGGCGTTCGCCGCGGCGTCGGCCACCCGGTGCGCCTTGTAGCTGGGCAGCAGATCGGTGCGGAACTTCGGGCGCCAGTCCGCGTCCAGGCACGCGACGAGCCGGCCGGGGCGCCGGTCGGTGACGATGCGGGCCAGCGTGTCGGTGAACCCGCGCACCGCGTTGACCGGCGTGCCGTCCGGCGCCGTCATCGACTCGGGCAGCGCGTAGAACGAGCGGAAGTACAGGCTCGCGGAGTCCAGCAGGGCAAGTGTCACGGAGCACAGCCTGCCAGACGCGTTCCGCGCGCGGGCCAGCTACGCTGCGTGCCATGTCCTCCCGTTCACCCGAGAGCCCCGCCCTCGCCCCGGACACCCTGCGCGCACGGCTGGACCGCGCCCGCGCCGCCGCCGCGGCCGCCGGCACCGACGCGCTGCTCATCGCGCCGGGCTCGGACCTGAGGTACCTGATCGGTGCGGCCGGTGGTTCCTTCGAGCGGCTGACGACCCTCGTGGTGCCGGCCGAGGGCACCCCGGCCCTCGTGGTGCCGAAACTGGAGGCGCCCGGCTACGCGGCGGTGCCCACCGACGCGCTCGGTGTCGAGGTGGTCACCTGGGTCGACGGGGAGGACCCGTACCGGATGGTGGCCGGCCGGCTGGGCAAGCCGGGCCGGGTGGCGGTCAGCGACGGGCTGATCGCGCTGCACGTGCTGGCCTTCCGCGCCGCGCTCGGCTCCGCCGAGCAGACCCTGGCCGGACCGGTGCTCCGCGAGCTGCGGATGCGCAAGGACGCCGCCGAGATCGACGCGCTGCGCCGCGCCGGTGCCGCGATCGACCGGGTGCACGCGCGGGTCGGGGAGTGGCTTCGCGCGGGCCGCACCGAAGCGGAGGTGGGGGCCGACATCGCCGACGCCATCGTGGCGGAGGGGCACCTGCACGCCGACTTCGTCATCGTCGGTTCCGGCCCGAACGGCGCCAGCCCGCACCACGACGTGTCCGACCGGGTCATCGAGCGGGGCGATGTGGTCGTGGTCGACATCGGCGGGCCGCTCCCGGAGGGCTACAACTCCGACTCCACGCGCACCTACGCGATCGGCGAGCCGCGGGACGCCGACGTGGCGCGGACCTACGCGGTGCTCGAGCGCGCACAGCGGGCCGCGGTCGAGGCCGTGCGGCCCGGGCTCACCGCGCAGTCGATCGACGGGGTGGCGCGGGAGATCATCTCCGACGCCGGGTACGGGGAGTTCTTCATCCACCGCACCGGGCACGGCATCGGCCTGGACGTGCACGAGGAGCCCTACATCGTCGAGGGCAACGACCTGGTGCTGGAGCCGGGCATGGCGTTCAGCGTCGAACCGGGCATCTACCAGCCGGGACGGTGGGGCGCCCGGATCGAGGACATCGTGGTGGTGACCGCGGACGGGGTCGAAGCACTCAACCAGCGCCCGCACGAGCTCGTCGTGCTCGACTCGTGAGCGGCCCGCTGGAGCAGCTGGACCAGGCGATCGCGCGGGAGCTGGCGGTCGACGGCCGCTGTTCCTTCACCGACCTGGCCGAGCGGGTGGGGTTGTCGGTGTCGGCGGTGCACCAGCGTGTGCGGCGGCTGGAGCAGCGCGGCGTGATCCAGGGGTATGTGGCGCGGCTGGACAGCGAGCAGATCGGCCTGCCGCTGACCGCGCTGATCTCGCTGACGCCCAACGACCCGGCGGCGCCGGACGACTACCCGCAGCGGATCGAGCACATCCGGGAGATCGAGTCGTGCTACTCGGTGGCCGGTGACGAGTCCTACATCCTGCTGGTGCGGGTCGCCTCACCGCGGGACCTGGAGGACCTGCTGCGCCGGATCCGGGAGGCGGCGAAGGTGTCGACACGCACGACGGTGGTGCTGTCGACCCCGTTCGAAGGCCGTCCACCGACGGTGTGACAATCGCCGGGCGAGGAGTACGATAAAAGGTATGGCAACACGTAAGGTCACGCTCTCGCTCGACACGGCGGCCATCGAGTACGCCGAGCGCGCCGCCAAGGCGCACGGCATCTCGCTGTCGGCGTGGTTGTCCCGCGCCGCGCGGCGGGAGGCCGTCCGCACCGGCTACCGGGCGCGGCCGCACGACGCGGAGGCACTCGCGACGGCGGACGAGGCGGAACTGATCGCGGCGGAACAGGACCTGGGTGCGTAAGGGCGAGATCTGGGCGTACAAGCCGCCCACCCAACCCGCGCGGGAGCGCACCGTGCTGCTGCTGTCGTCCGACGGGGTGAACGAATCGGAACGCCCCTGGCTCATCGGCACCGAACTGCTCGAGGACGACCCGCAGGACATCCTCGGCGTCGCCCTGGACAGCCGGTTCTGGATCTCCACGCTGTTCCTGACCCGCCTCTACCGCGGCTGGCTCGTCGACCGCATCGCCGAGATCGACCAGCAGACGCAGGAACAGGTGGACATCGCGCTCCGCGCCGCGCTCGATCTGTGACCGGCCCCGCGCCGCAGCCCTTGACCTTGACACTGTGACAAGGAGTGCACTGGGCGCTGGAGGTGATCGTCATCGACCCGACACCCAGGAACCCATCGCACCCGGGCCCGCTCGACGCGCTGGCCGCCGCGGACTCCTCGACGCGGCTGCAGGCCGCACTGGCCGCGGGCACGCACCCCGTCCCCGGTCTCGTCGATCCGCTCGTGGCGCGCTGCGCGGTCGAGCCGGACTTCTTCGTCCGCGACATGCTCACCTGGGCACTCACCCGGCACCCGCGGGAGATCACGGTGCCCAGGCTGCTGGCGGAGCTCGGCTCGCAGCGTGCGCAGGCGCGCAGTCAGGCGTTGCACACCCTGTCCAAGATCGGGGACAAGAGCGCGTGGCCGGCGCTGACCAGCTCGTTCCTGCGTGACGCCGACGACGAGGTCGCGCGCAGCGCCTGGCGCGCCGCCGTGATCCTCGTGCCGGCCGGGCAGGAGGCCGCACTCGCCGGGGAGCTGGCGGCGCAACTGGGGCGCGGCGACCGGACCGTGCAGCTGAGCCTCAGCCGCGCGCTCGTCGCGCTCGGGGACGTGATCGAGCCGGTGCTGCGCCGGGCGCTCGGGAGCGCCGATGTGACGGTGCGCGCCCACGCGCACGCGACGGAGCGGCTCCTGCGCGACCCGGACGCCGGTTTCGGGCCGGCTCTTGACGAGGCGAAACGGGTCGTCGCGCTCGGACCGGAACGGGCCGGGGAAACAACGTGCTGATCGGCGAGGTGGCGCGCCGCTCGGGGGTGAGCACGCGGATGCTGCGGCACTACGACACCCTCGGGCTGGCGCGCCCCACCGGCCGGACGGTGGGCGGTTACCGCGAGTACTCCGCCGAGGACATCCGCCGGATCTTCCACGTGGAGAGCCTCCGGTCGCTGGGGTTGTCCCTGCGGGAGATCGGGCGGGTGCTCGACGACCCCGCCTTCGCACCGTCCGCACTGGTCGCCGACCTGATCCGGCGGACCGAAGAGCGGCTGAAGCGGGAGCAGGAGCTGCTCGAGCGGCTGCGTGCGGTCGATGCCTCGGCACCCGCCCGCTGGCCGGACGTCCTGCGCCTCGTCGAGCTGCTGCACGGTCTCACCTCGGCCAGTGCCGCCCGCCGGCAGCAGACCGTCCTGGCCCCCGCCGAGGACGTGCCGGTTCCCGTTGAGGTGCTGGCCGAAGCGGTCCTCGCCGAATCCGATCCGAATGTCGCCGGCGCGCTGCGCTGGGCCCTCGCACGCGCGGACGGCGACGTCGTCCCGACCCTGGCCGCGGGGATGCGTTCGGCGGATGTTGACGTCCGCCGCCGCGCGGTCCTGGCGATCGCCGCGATGCCCGGCGCGGAGGCGGCCGCGGTGCTCGCGGACGCACTCGCGGACCCGGACGCGACGGTGCGCAAGCACGCCGCGCTCGCCCTGGGCGCGCGGGGCGCGACCACGGCCGTGCCGACGCTGGTCGGCATGGTGGTCGAGGGCCCGAACGACATCGAGGCGGCCGAGGTCCTGGGCACGCTGGCGCGGGACCCGGCGTGCGCGGAGCGGATCATGACCGCCCTGGCCGGCGAGGTCGACGCGCACCCCACGGACGCCGCCGTGCGGATACGCCTGGCCCAGGCACTGGCGGAGATGCCGGGGACCAGTGCGCAGGGGCTGCTGCGCCGGTTGGCCCACGACGACGACCGGTCGGTCGCCCTGGTCGCCGCGGCCCTCGCCGACGTGGTCGACCGGCGCGCCGCGGACCGACCCGGGCCCGGCGTCACCCCGCGGTGACCGGCGCCGCCGGGTGGAGGTGCCCGTCCTGCCCGGCAAGGCAGGCGGCCCGGGGACCGTCGGTCACCAGGAATTCGCTCAGGCAGCGGCCGAACTCGCCGTGCCCGTTCGCGTTCGGGTGGAACGATTCCTGAATGGCATGGCTGGCGCGGTCGGCGTCGGCCAGGTCGTTGAGCTGCAGCGTCAGCCGGCTGAACCATTCCTTCGAGGCATCGGGGCCGCCGCTGCACGCCTCGTGCCCCAGTCCCGCCCGGGCCAGGTCCAGGAACCGCGCGCCGGCCTGCGCGGCGGCCGCCGCGAGCCCGCGCGAGAGTACCGGCACCCCCTCCTCGACCACCCAGTGCAGGTCCTCGGTGCGGAACGGGCAGCCGTTGAGGTTCTGCAGGTTCGCCGGGATCCCCGGCCCGATCGGCGCCGCGTAGGACTGGAGCACCAGCTGGTAGTCCTCCGGCTGGTACCCGGCGCGGGCGAGCACCGCCTTGATGTCGCCCAGGGCCGAGACCACCTTCGGCACCATCGCGTCGATGCGCTGCTGCCAGCCCGGGCCGATCGCGGTGCGGCAGGGTGGGCTGCCGGCGACGAACCACGCCTGGAAGCACTGCGAGATCAGCTGCGAGAAGTGCGGGTCGTCGTTGGCGCCCACGGCCACCACGACCGCGGCGACCCGGTGGGTCTTCACCAGCTCCGCCAGCCGCGCGGCCTGCGACGGCTCGGTCCACTGCCGCACCTCACCCAGCCCGACCTGCGCCGACGGTGCGCCCGAGCAGGCGAGGTTGACCTTCTCCACGATTCCCGGCACGTCGACCTCGGCCACCGTGGCGTGCGGGGAGCGGTGGCACCAATCGCCGCCGGTGCCGTTGGTGTCCGCCGTGTAGTCCCCGGCGCCCTCACCGGACAGGGTGCTGTCGCCCATCGACACGATCGTCAGCGGACCGATGCCGGGCGGCCCGGGCCGGTGCAACGGGCCGGGTGGCGTGCCGGGCCCGGCGAACACGAAGATCGCCACCAGCACCAGGACGAGGAGCGAAACGCCCCCACCGATCCACCACCGAAACCGCCGCACCGGTGGCAGTCTAGAGAAGCGCGGTCAAAGCCCTGGTGAAACCCGCTGCGGTGATCGTCGCTGCGGGCTACCGTCGGAGGAGAACCGAGGGGGTGAGGTGCCGACAGGACCGAGCGCGCTGGAGGTGGCCGTGCCGGCCGCCGTGGTCGGTGCGGCCCTGATGGGCTTGGCCAGCGCCGCGCAGGCGCGCGCCACGAAACAGGTGGAGGTCGCCCGCACGCTCGACCCGTCGCTGCTGACCCACCTGGCGCACCGCCCGCTGTGGCTCGCCGGGATCGTCGCCACGGTCGCCGGGCTGGCGCTGCAGCTGGTGGCGCTGGCGTTCGCGCCGCTGCTGGTGGTGCAGCCGCTGCTGGTCACCTCGCTGATCTTCGCCGGGTTGTTCGCCGACCGGCTGGACCGCCGCCGCCCGGACGCGGTGCTCGGCGCCGGCTCGCTGATGTGCGTGGCCGGGCTGGCCGCGGTGCTGGTGCTGACGCGGCCCGGCGAGGACGGCACGCCCGCCGTGTCCGGGCCGGCCCCGGTGGTGCTGGCGCTGACCCTGGCCGGGCTCACCGTGGTCGGGCTCGCCGTGTCCGTGCTGCGGCACGGCGCGTCGCGTGTCCTCGGGCTCGCCGTCGCCACCGGCGTGCTCTACGGCGTGACGGCGGGTTTGATGAAGGTCGTCGCCGGGCAGGCACGCGAAAGCCTTGCCGAGCCGTTCACCCATCCCGTGCTCTACGTCGTCTGCATCGTCGGCCCGCTCGGATTCCTGCTGAGCCAGAACACCTTCCAGCGCGGCGAGTTCCTCACGCCGGCGCTGGCGGTGATCACCGCCCTCGACCCGCTCGTCGGTGTGGCGATCGGCGTGTGGTGGCTGGGGGAGACCGTCAACCACGACCCGGGCGCGCTCGCCGGCGCCGGCCTGGCCGGGCTGGTCGTCGTCGCCGGCATCGTGGTGCTGTCCGCCCGCGCGGCGCGCCTGACCCACGAGGAGTCCCGGTGAAACAGGTCCTGGTGCTGTCCGCGACGATGGGCGAAGGCCACAACGCCACCGGCCGTGCCCTCGCCGAGGCCGTGCACCGGTTGTGGCCGGACGCGGAGATCCGCTGGCTCGACGCGCTGGACGTGATGGGCCCGGGCGTGGGACCGCTGTTCCGGCAGATCTACGTCACCAACGTGCGCCGCACCCCGTGGCTGTACGAGTTCTTCTACTGGGCGCTGTGGCGGTGGCGCTGGTTCGCCGCCGCCTGCAAACGCTTCACCGGCGCGTGGTGCGGCCGGCGGCTCGCGCGGGTCCTCGGGCAGCCGGACCTGGTGCTGTCCACCTACCCGCTGGGCACGGCGGGGCTGGAGTGGTTGCGCCGGCGCGGCCGGCTGCCGTCCCCGGTGGGCGCCTGGATCTCGGATTTCGCACCGCACCCGTTCTGGGTGTACGGGCGCATCGACCGCAACCTGGTGATGCATCCGGTGGCGATCCCGCCTGCGGTGCGGTGCGTGCCGGACGCGCCGGTCGCGGTGTCCGCGCCGCCGGTGCGGGCCGTGTTCCGCCCCGGCGACCGGGAGGCCGCCCGCCGCAGGCTCGGCCTCCCGCCGGAGGCGTTCGTGGCGCTGGTGTCGTGCGGGTCGCTCGGGTTCGGACAGGTGGAGGCCGCGGCGCGGGAACTGCTGGCCGCCCACCCGTCGGTGGTGCCGGTGGTGGTGTGCGGTCGCAACGAGCGCCTGGCGCGTGCGTTGCGGCGGCTGACCGATCCGCGTCTGCGGGTGCTGGGCTGGACCGACGACATGGCCGGGTTCACCGTCGCCGCGGACGTGGTGGTCACCAACGCGGGGGGCGCCACCGGGCTGGAGGCTCTCGCATGTGCCCGCCCGGTGCTGATGCACCGCCCGATCGCCGCGCACGGCCGAGCCAACGCCCGGCTGATGGCCGAAGCCGGGCTGGCGATGGTGTGCGAGGCCGACGGCGAGCTCACCGCGGCCGTCCGGCAGCTGATCGACACCCCGGGGCTGGGCAAGACGATGACCGAGGCCGCCGCCCGGCACCTGGAGTCGGCCGGCGACCTCGACGACGCCTTGCGGGCCCTCGCCGGGCAGCCCGTCTAGTGGCGGTGCGCACCCAGGAAGTGGTCGAGCACCAGGGCCGTGCCGATGCCGAACATCCACACGTCCTTGGCCAGCCCGGTGCCCTGCTCGGTGGGCCGCACCGACCGCTCCCTGCGCATGCCAGGCGTGCGGGCGTAGAGGCCGAGCAGTCCGGCGGAGAACGCGGCGAGCCCCGCGCCGGCCACCAGCGGCGGCACGGCGGGGATCAGCAGCGCGGCGCCCAGTGTGATCTCCCCGGCGGAGAGCATCTGCACGAACCGCTGCGGCTGGATCTGTTTAACCGGCGGGTAGGCACCGGCGGCGAAGCCGTGCAACTGGGTGGCGCCGGTCTCGTCCGCGGTCTGCTTCGTCAGGCCCGAGTTCAGGATGAAGGCGCCGGTGACCAGCCGGACCGGGATGTGCCACGGTTCGATCCGCACCCACCGGGCGCGGCGCTTCCTGCGCATCTGTTCACCTCCGTTGGTGAGCGGGCTCCCGGTTCCACGCTACGCGCGGCCCACCGCGGTCGCGCGGGTTTCCGGCGCGACCGGGTGGGGAAAACCGGGTGATGCGGTGCAGGTTCTGCGACACCCCGCCCACGGCCGGCGAGCGGCGGGTTCCCGGCCCGGCCGGTCCCATCTGTGCTCGCTGTGTGGAGGCCGGGCTCGGCCTGGTCCGCGACGGGCATCCCCGCGTCAGCCGCGGCGGCACCGAACTGGAACGCGTCCGCGGCGGCGGGCAGCCGTGCGAGTTCTGCGACCGCAGCGACCGCCGCGGTTTCTTCGGTTTCACCCGGTCGTTGCGGCGGATGAGCTGCCGCCAGACCGGTGCCGTCATCTGCGACGACTGCCTCGATCGTGGCGGCAACCTGCTCAACGAGGTGTTGCGGCACGTCTGAGGGGCCCCGGCCACGAGGTCGCGCGGCCGGACTGGTTCCGGTGAGCCGCGCACCGGCCCACCGGAACCAGTCCCTCAGTTCGCCGACGGGTTGGCGGCGACGAAGTCGGCCACCGACTGGGGCTTGACGTGTGGGTACCGGTCGTTGTCCAGCTGGTCGAACTTGCCCTTGCCACTGACCATGCACCACTGGTACTGCAGCGCCACGTAGTCGAACGGGTTCTCGGCGACCGCCGCCTGCCGGGTGATCTCCGCCCGCAGGTCGTCGGCGCTGCCGAGGTGACGCAGTTGCAGGGTGCGGCCGGAGCCGCGCTGGACCGCCTCGTGGAACTCGCGCATCGAGACGACGTCACCGGCGAAGCGCAGGGTGCCGGTGGCCGACGGGTCGAGGGCGACGGCGGCGGTGTAGGCCGCGGTGTCGGCCACCGAGGTCAGGTCGAGCGGCTGGTCGGGGTCGCCCCAGTGGGACAGGGTGCCCTGCTCCCAGTCGACGATCCCCATGAAGCCGACCATCACCTCGTAGAAGGCCCCGTTGAGCACGGAAACCACCTCGATGCCGGTGCCGGTGCGCTCAGCGGCGGCCTTCCGGCGCCAGTCGATCATGAAGTTGTCGCCGTCGTCGAGCTTGTTGATGTCGATGGCGAAGTCGGACGGGATGAACCGCCGGGCACCGGCCTTCTCCGCGGCGCGCAGGAGGTTGGCCTGCCCGTCCACGATGACGTCGGGGCCGCCCTGCACCGCCGAGACCACGGTGGTGGCGTCGCCGATCGCCTCGGCCAGGCGCTCGGCCGGAGCGGTGATGTCACCCTCGACCAGCTCCACGTCGCCGGCCCCGGCGGTCAGGGAACGCTTCTTCTCGTCACTGGTCCCGGGCCGGACCAGCGCCCGGACGGACGCGCCCTGGTCGAGCAGGGCCCGGACGATCTGGCCGCCGAGCAGCCCGGTGGCACCGGCCACGAAGATCTTGGGGGAAGCGGACATGAGGTGTGAACTCCTTCGTGCTGAATGTTGACGTGGCCCCGCGGGTCCGCGGGGGTTTCGACCCGGTCAGGGGATGAGGAGCGTTTTGCCGACGGTGTCGCGGGCTTCGATCGCGGCGTGCGCGTCGGCTGCCCGCTCCAGTGGGAAACGCTGGCCGATGACCGGACGGATCTGGCCGGCCGCGGCCAGTTCCAGGACTTCGGTCGCCAGGTCGCGGGCCAGTTCGGGCCGGCTCCAGAGGGAACCGGCGCTGAACCCGGTCAGGGTCAGGCTCCGGCCGAGCAGTTCCATGGGCCGCACCTCCAGCGGGGTGCCGCTGGAGAAGCCGAACGTGATCTGGCGCCCCGCGCCCGGGGTGAGCAGCTCGAACGCGGCACGTCCGAGCGCTCCGCCGACGTGGTCGTACACGACGTCCACGGGACCGCCCACGGCGTCCCGGACGCGGGCCGTCCAGTGGGGGAGCGAGTAGTCCACCACGTGGTCGGCCCGCAGCTCGCCGAGCAGCGCGAGCTTGCGCTCCCCGCGAGCGGCCGCGACGACGGTGGCCCCGGCCCGCTTGAGCAGCTGCACCAGGATCGTGCCGACGGCGCCCGCGGCCGCCAGTACCAGGACCCGGTCACCGGCGGTCACGCGGGCCGCCCTGACCAGGCCCTGCGCGGTGACGCCGTACCGGTAGAGGGCGACGGCCTCGGGCAGCTCGACCCCGTCGCGCACCGGGACGAGGCTGTCGGCCGGGACGACGGCGGTCTCGGCGTACCCGCCCAGGCCGGTGGTGCTGGCCAGGACGCGGGCGCCGATCAGGCCGGTGTCGCCACCGGGACCGACCTCGGTGACCACTCCGGCGATCTCCTTGCCGAGGATCACCGGCAGCGGCGCGCCACCGAGAACGCCGCGCATGGTCCCGGCGCGGACCTGCGTCTCCAGGAACTGGATGCCGGCCGCGGCGACCTGCACCGCGACCTCGCCCGCGGCCGGTTCCGGCGTGGGCACGTCCGCGACGCGCAGCTGGGCGGGCGGCCCGAATTCGTGCAGCAGAACGGCACGCATGCGACTCACTTCCTTGATGTGCGAAAGTCGTGCGGGGTGTGTGGCGGACGGAAAGGGGCTCAGCGCCCTCTCTTGATCGCTTCGCTGAGCGCGCCGAGGCTCGCGGCCAGTTGCTCGACATCGGCCGCGTCCCAGTCCGCGAGCAGGGCGGCAACCGCGGCGGCGCGCGCCTTCCAGAGCTTGCCGATGGCGAGTTTCCCGGCCCGGGTGACGCTCACCAGCTGGGCGCGGGCGTCGGCCGGATCGGGTCGGCGCTCGATCAATCCGCGTGATTCCAGGCGTTTGGCCGGCGGGGAGAGGGTGGACTTGTCCACCTCCATCAGCTCCGCCAGGACCGACAGTCGCACCGGCGCGTGCAGCGACACCTGGGCCAGCAGGGTGTAGTCGCCCAGCGACAGGTCCAGCCCGGACGCGGCCATGATCTTGCGGCGGGTGGCCGGAGCGAACATCCAGTTGCCCACCGTGGCCAGGGCGGCCGCCACTCCGTCAACGGCCTCACGCTGGGGACGGGACAGGCCGTTGCCGGCCGCTACCTGGTCCATCCGCACACCCCATCCGAAAAGGTTGGTTTGACAAAACCAACTATACACGTCGGGCGAGTCGATGCAAGCGCATACATCTCGATGTGTCCCGCTGGACACGATCCGGCCCCGGCGCGCTGTCGGAAGATCGCGCCGGGGCCGGATTCGCCGTGCGTGGGGCGAGCGGTCAGCTCGCCTGCTGCGCCCACCACGCTCGCCCGTCCGCAGGAAGCGTGCGGATGGGGTCGTAGTAGGGGTAGTGGCGGCGCAACGCCTCCGGGTCGGAGTGCTCGATCCCGGTGCGGTAGTTCTTCGTCCAGTAGGAGATGCCGCGCTCCCGGTCGTACTCGGCGAGCTGGTGCACCCAGCGCTTGCCGACGTAGGGCACGTCGCAGACGATGCGCGGGGTGGCGTAGCCCGGCAGGTACCCCATGATGGCGTGCTGCAGCTCCTGCGCCTCCCACACCGCCAGGCGCCAGTGCTCGGCGTTGGGGATCATGTCGCACAGGTAGAAGTAGTACGGCAGGATGTTCGCCTCGCCCTGCAAGGCGAAGCAGAGGTCCAGCAGTGCCGCCGGGGTGGCGTTCACCCCACGCATCAGCACCCCCTGGTTGCGCACGTCCCGCACGCCGACCTCCAGCGCCGTCCGCGCCGCCTCGGCGACCAGCGGGGTCACCGACTGGACGTGGTTGACGTGCGTGTGGATCGCCAGGTTCACGCCGCGGCGCCGCGCCGTGCCGGCCACCCGCTCCAGCCCCTCGACGATCCGGGGCTGCAACCAGTGCTGCGGCAGCCCGGCCAGCGCCTTGGTGGCCAGCCTGATGTCCCGCACGGTCTCGATGTCCAGCAGCCGCATCAGGAACGACTCCAGCTGGTGCCACGGCACGTTCGCCACGTCACCGCCGGACACCACGACGTCCCGCACCCCGGGCGTACGGCGCAGGTAGTCGATCATCGCGTCCTGGCGGTCCACCGGCTTGAGGTCCAGCTTGTGCTTGACGACCTGGTCGGTCGAGTTGCCCACCAGGTCCATCCGCGTGCAGTGCCCGCAGTACTGGGGGCAGGTGGACAGCAGCTCCGCCAGCACCTTCGTGGGGTAGCGGTGGGTCAGGCCCTCCACCACCCACATCTCCGCCTCGTGCAGTGAGTCGCGCGCGGAGTGCGGGTGACTGGGCCAGTCCGGGTCGCGGTCGCTGCGCACCGGCAGCATGTAGCGGCGGACCGGGTCGGCGTAGAAGGCGTCGGTCGAGTCCACCGACATGGTGTTGAGCATCTGCGGCGGCACCAGCATCGACATCGTCGCCAGCTCGCGCTGGTCGGCGGCCAGGTCGTCGTAGAACCGCTCGCCGATGAGGTCGCCGAGCACCGCGCGCAGCTGCTTGATGTTGCGCACGCAGTGCACCCGCTGCCACTGCGCGTCCCGCCACTGCGCCTCGGTCACCTCCCGCCAGCCGGGGAAGCGGCGCCAGTCCGGTTCGACCAGCTCCGTACGGCGGTAGGCGTAGGGCTGTCCGGCGGCACCGGTGGTGCTCTCGGAGCTCTCGGCGGGGGAGACTTCCTGGATCGCAGTCATCTCTTCTCCTCGTCGGCCATCAGACGTCAAAATCTGCGGTGAAAGTGAGAATACGACGGAAAAGCTTTCGTCGCGACCCGATCGTGCACACTCGACACCGTGACCGACGACAGCACCACGCTCCTGCTCGGCGGGCGTATCCACTCGCCCAGCAACCCCGATGCCACCGCGATGGCCGTCACCGGCGGCACGATCGTCTGGGTCGGCCAGGACGGCCCAGGCCGCGCGCTGCACCCGGATGCGGAGATCCACGACCTCGACGGCGCGTTCGTCGCCCCCGGTTTCGTCGACGCCCACGTGCACGCCACCGCCACCGGCCTGCACCTGGCCGGGGTCGACCTCGGCGGGGTCACCGACGCCGCCGGGCTGCTGGCCGCGGTCCGGGGCGCCGCCCGCCCCGGTGAGGTTCTCGTCGCCCACGGCTGGGACGAGACCGCCTGGTCCGCGCCCCGGCTGCCCAGCCGCGCCGAGATCGACGAGGCCGCCGGCGGTGTGCCCGTCTACCTCAGCCGCGTCGACGTCCACTCCGCACTGGTGTCCACCGCCCTGGTGGACCTCGCGCCGACCGCGCGCGACGCCGCCGGGTGGTCGGCGGACGGCCCGCTGACCCGCGACGCCCACCACCACGTCCGCGCCGCCGTCCGGGCGGCGCTCACCCGCGAGCAGCGCCGCCGCGCTCAGCAGGCGTTCCTCCGGCTGGCCGCCGCACGCGGCATCGTCAGCGTCCACGAGTGCGCCGGCCCCGACATCTCCGGCGAGGAGGACCTCGCCGACCTGCTCGCCCTGGCCGCCGAACCCGGTCACCCCGAGGTCGTCGGCTACTGGGGCGAGCCCGGAGCCGTCGACGTCGCCCGCCGCCTCGGCCTGCGCGGCCTGGCCGGTGACCTGTTCGTCGACGGCGCCCTCGGCTCCCGCACCGCCGCGCTGGAGGAGCCCTACCTCGACGAGCCCGGCTCGGCCGGCGCCCGCTACCTCGACGCGGACGCCATCGCCGCGCACCTGGTCGCCTGCACCGAAGCCGGGCTCCAGGCCGGCTTCCACGTCATCGGCGACGCCGGCGTCGCCGAGGTCGTCCACGGCTTCCAGCTCGCCGAGAAGAGCGTGGGGCAACGCGCCCTCGCCGGTGGCCACCACCGCCTCGAACACCTCGAGATGATCGACGCCGACCAGGCCAGGGCACTGGCCGGCTGGGGCGTCACCGCATCGGTGCAGCCCCGGTTCGACGCCCTGTGGGGCGGGCCCGAGGGCATGTACGCCCAGCGGCTGGGCGCCGAACGGGCCGCGCGGATGAACCCGTTCGCGATGCTGGCCGCCGAAGGGGTCCTGCTCGCCTTCGGCTCCGACTGCCCGGTCACCCCGTTGCAGCCGTGGGAAGCCGTGCGCGCCGCCATCCACCACCGCACTCCCGGCTCCGGCCTGTCCGCGCGCGCCGCGTTCACCGCCCACACCCGCGGCGGGCACCGCGCCGCCGGTGTCCACGACGGCCGCACCGGCAGCCTGGTCCCCGGCGCCCCCGCCCACTACGCCATCTGGGATGCCGCCGACCTCGTCGTGGCCGCCCCCGACTCGCGGGTCCAGCGCTGGTCCACCGACCCGCGCTCCCGGGTGCCGGCGCTGCCGCCGCTCGACCCCGGCGCGCCACTGCCGACCTGCCTGCGGACCGTCCGCGCGGGTCAGGTGCTCTACGACGCGTTCACCTCCGCGGCCTAAGGTTGCTCGCATGGCAGCACCAGTGGCCCAGTCCGCCGCCCCCGCGGCGCCCCCCGCCCGGACGAAGCGGAACTGGCGGTCCTGGCTGCTGCGGCTCGCGCTCGCGGCGGCGTCGGGGTTCGTGTTCTACCTCAGCTTCGCGCCCCGCGACCTGTGGTGGCTGGCGCCGCTCGGGTTCGCCGGGCTCGGCGTCGCGCTGCGCGGGCGCCGGTTCTGGGGTGGCCTGGGCTACGGCTTCGTGTTCGGGCTCGGCCTGTACCTGCCGCTGCTGCTGTGGCTGCAGGACTTCCTCGGCCGCGGGTTCGGCCCCGCGCCGTGGGGCGCGCTGTCCGGCGCACTGGCCGCCTACCTCGGGCTGGCCGCTGCCTGCTGCACCGTCGTCGCGCGGCTGCCCGGCGGCCCGGTGTGGATGGCGATGGTCGTGATCGCCAGCGAAACGCCGCGCACCTGGTGGCCCCTCGGCGGGTTCCCCTGGGGGCGGGTCGCGTTCAGCCAGCCCGGGGGAGCGTTCACCCCGCTCGCCTCGATCGGCGGTGCGCCCTTGGTCGGGTTCGCCGTGGTCGTCACCGGGTTCGGCCTGGCCGCGCTGCTCGCCAGCGCCGCCCGCCGCGACCGGCGGGGGCTGCGGCTGCCCGTTGTCGCCACCGTCGTGCCGGTCGTCGCCGGACTGGCGCTGTGGCCCACGATCGGCACCGGCGCACAGGCCGGCACCCGCACGGTCGCGATCGTGCAGGGCAACGCGCCCGACGTCGGCCTCGACCTGATGAACGAAGCCCCCACCCTGCGCGCGAACCACTTGACGCAGAGCGAAGTGCTGGCCGGGCAGATCCGCACCGGCGCCGTGCCCGCCCCGGACCTGGTCGTCTGGCCGGAAACCGCCACCGACCTCACCGGAGCCGATCCCGCCGTGGACCAGGCGGTGCGCGACCTCGGCGTGCCCACCCTCATCGGTGCCCGGTACCGGGAACCCGGACAGCCCACGCAGAACACCGAGTTCGTGTGGACCCCGGTAACCGGCCGCGGCGCGAGCTACAGCAAACAAGAACTGGTGCCCTTCGCCGAGTTCGTCCCGGCCCGCGCGATCGCCCGCTGGTTCACCCCGTTCGTCGACGACACCGGCGACATGCGGGCCGGCACCGCACCCGCGGTGCTCGACGTCGCCGGCACCCGCGTGGCCGTGCCGATCTGCTACGAGATCGCCTACGACTACGTCCCCCGCGACGCGGTGCGCGACGGTGCCCAGCTGATCGTGCTGCCCACCAACAACGGCTGGTTCGGGCGCAGCGAGATGTCCTACCAGCAGCTGGCCATGGCCCGGCTGCGCGCCGTCGAGCACGGCCGCGCCGTGGTGGTGTCCTCGACCACCGGGGTCAGCGCGCTGGTCGAGCCGGACGGCACCGTGACGCAGTCGACCGGGCAGTTCACCCCCGCATCCCTGGTCGGCACCGTGCCGCTGCGCACGCAGGCTACGCTGTCGGATCGACTGGGGGCGTGGACGGAGTACGGGCTCGTCGTTGCGGCGGTCGCCGCGATCCTGACCGGGCTCCTGCTCCGTTCGCGCACCCGGGCGACGAGCACAACGGCGACCAGGGCGGGGTGATCACTCCGCGGGGGAGGAACAAGGGGATGGCGCACGCGCCACGGGTGGCCCGGCCGATCGATCCGGTGCTGGTGGTGGTCCCGACGTACAACGAACGGGACAACCTGCCGCTCATCCTCGACCGGCTGCAGCGGGTCTTACCCGCGGTGCACGCCCTCGTGGTCGACGACAACAGCCCGGACGGAACCGGCGAGCTGGGGGACAAGATCGCCGCCGGCGACGACCGCGTCCACGTGCTCCACCGCAGTGCGAAGGCCGGACTCGGCGCCGCCTACGTCGCCGGTTTCCGCTGGGGCCTGGCGCGCGACTACCGCACGATCGTCGAGATGGACGCCGACGGCTCGCACGCCCCCGAGGACCTGCCCCGCATGCTCGAGGCGCTCGGCGACACCGACCTGGTGCTCGGCTCGCGGTACGTGCCGGGCGGCAGCCTGGTGAACTGGCCCCGCCACCGGGAACTGCTCTCCCGCGGCGCCAACCTCTACGCGCGGCTCGCACTCGGGGTGCGGATCAAGGACGTCACCGCCGGGTTCCGCGCCTATCGTCGCGAGGTGCTGGAGAAGCTGCCACTGGAGGAGATCGCCTCCCGCGGTTACTGCTTCCAGATCGACCTCGCCTGGCGCACCGCCCGCGCCGGCTTCACCGTCGCCGAGGTGCCGATCACCTTCACCGAACGCGAGATCGGCCAGTCCAAGATGAGCGGCACCATCATCCGCGAGGCGCTGCTGCGCGTCGGCGTGTGGGGTGCCCGCTACCGGGCCGGTCAGGTGCGGGCGCTGCTGCGCCGCTGACTGATCACCGGCGGGGGATCGGGTGCCGACCAGACTCGGAACGAGAATCCGATCCGCTGGACGTCCCGGTCGAGGTGGCGGACTACCTGGCGGGCCAGCTCGGAATCGCTGATGTGTCGGTGGTCAAGGCTTACACCGAGCGGCAGCAGACGGCGGCGGACCGAGGCCGACACGCCCAGGCGTCGGGCGCGGCGGCGCGACCCACGCGCCGGGCTGCTGGCCGGGGCACCGCGAGGCGGGCTGAGCCTCGATGAGCAGGCACGGCGGCCGCCGATGCCCCGCTGATCCACTGTGGTGCGGAGTCCGACTGAAGCGCACGCCCGCAGAGCTCTTCAGCCGTCAGCACGAGACGCGTGGTGGTCACCCGGAGTGAGCAAGGTTTCGCCTCGTGGTGGCCGACGGGGACTGGGTCGTTGGGTCGTGTTCCCAGCGACCGGAGAAGAGGTCAGGCGTCGGAGCGGTCCCCGGCAAGGACGGGTTCCCGGCGCGCAGGCCGTCGAGGGCGATGGCGATCACGCGGCCACGGGCGTTGACCGCCGCGTCGGTGAGGTCGGTGCGGCCCTGCCGTTCGAGCTGGTCGACCAGGGGTGACTTGCCGAGTTGCTCGATCAGCAGTGCGATGTCCAGGGGTGTGGCGTCGCTCCTGAGGACTCCGGCGGCGTGCGCTCGAGCGACCAGTTCGGCCATCAGCTCCTCCGCACGCGTGAACTTGCGGGCCATCTCGTCGCTGATGGCGATCGTGCCCGCCAGCGATCCGAGCGAACCTCCGCTGAACTCGACGGCGGTCGTCGCGTAGTGGACGAGCCCCTCCCAGGGATCGTCGTGCCGGAGCCCTTGTTCGGCGGCGTCGATCCACTGGTCGAGGGACAGCGCGCACATGTGCTGGAACAGCTCGTCCTTGGTGCGGTAGCGACGGTAGACAGTGGCGATCCCCACTCCGGCTTCGGCCGCGACCTTCGCCATCGACGCATGTGCGCCGTCCCTGGATAGGACCTTCTTCGCGGCTTCCAACAGGGCCCGATCATTGCGTTCGGCCTCGGCGTGCCGCGCGGCTTTGCGTGCCATGGCGCCAGTCTAGCGCTCAAACGAAGTGGTTCTATCCGTTATAGTGCAGATCAAACGAGAGGGTTTCTATCCGTTTGGAGGACTCATGCGTGCCGTGGTGATGGAGGAGTTCGGCGGGCCGGAGGTGCTGCGGATACGCGAGGTCCCCGACCCTGAGCCCCAACCCGGACAGGTGGTGGTCGCGGTGGCCTACGCCAGCATCACCTTCGTCGAGACGCAGGTGCGGTCGGGCCGCGGGCCGTTCAGCAGGCCCGGTCTGCCGCGTGTGCCGGGCAACGGCGTGGGCGGGCGCGTCGTCGCGGTCGGTTCCGGCGTGGATCCGGTGCTGGTGGGGACGATCGTGGTCACCACGACCGGCGGTGAGGGCGGTTACGCCGAGCTGGCGACGGCTCGGGCTCAAGACCTCGTTCCGGTTCCGGAGGGGGTGGCGCTCGGGGACGCTGTCGCGCTGCTCGCCGACGGACGCACCGCGTTGTGGCTGTATCGGCAGGCGAACGTGCACCGCGACGAGCACGTGCTGGTGGAAGCAGCGGCCGGCGGTGTGGGCAGCCTGCTGGTGCAGCTCGCCTCAGCCGACGGGGCCCGCGTCATCGGCGCGGCCCGGGGCGCGTGGAAGGCGGAACCGGTCATGGGCCTGGGAGCCGCCGCCGTTGTCGACTACTCCCGGCCGGGCTGGCTGGACCGGGTCCGCGCCGTCACCGGGGGCAGAGGTCTCGACCTGGTCTTCGACGGCGTCGGCGGGGCCGTCGGCACCCAGGCCGTTCGGGCGCTGCGCGACGGCGGACGTGTCAGCGTGTACGGGATGGCGAGCGGGACGGACGCCGAGCACGATCCGGCCGAACTGCGCGCCCGCTCGATCGAGGTCATCGGCCTCACCTCCGCGCCGAGCCCCGCCGAGGCCCGCGCCCTCATCGCCGATGCGCTGGACATGAACGCCGCCGGAACGTTGCGGCCGCTCATCGGGCAGACCTTCCGCCTGGACCAGGCCGCCGCGGCACAACGCGCGATCGAGGCCCGCACCACACTGGGCAAGACACTGCTGACCGTCGACAACCCGCGGGAGGGGTGACGTGCCCGCTCCTCAGCCGACGGCCACCGCCGGGCGCCGTGAATGGATCGCACTAGCCGTACTGGGCGTTCCGGCCGTGCTGGTCATGATGAACATGTCGATGCTTTACCTGGCACTGCCCGGCCTCAGCGCGGACCTGGACCCGACGGGCCCGCAACTGCTGTGGATCATCGATGTCTACGGCTTCATGGTCGCCGGTTTCCTCGTCACCCTGGGAACACTCGGCGACCGGCTCGGACACCGCCGTGTCCTGGTGGCCGGCGCGGTGGCCTTCACCATCGCCTCGGTCCTGGCCGCCTTCGCGCCCGGAGCCGCATGGCTCGTCGCGGCGCGCGCCGTTCAGGGGATCGCCGCCGCATGCCTGGCACCCTCCTCGCTGTCGCTGATTCGCACGATGTTCCGCGATGAGCGGCAGCGCACCCTCGCCATCACGATCTGGATGCTGAGCTTCATGGGCGGCGGGGCGCTCGGCCCGCTGATCGGCGGAGTGCTCCTGGAGTACTTCTGGTGGGGCTCGATGTTCCTGACCGCCGTCCCGACCATGGTGGTACTGCTGGTCTGCGCACCGTTCCTGCTGCCCGAGACACCCCGCTCCGGCGCGGCACGGCCGGACGCCGCCAGCGTCGCGCTGTCACTGGTGACGCCGCTGGTGGCCGTGTACGCGATCAAGGAGCTCGCCGTGCAGGGCTTGAGCCTGCCGGGTCTCGGCACGCTGGCGGTGGGGGTGCTGGCGGGAGTGTTCTTCGCACGCCGCCAGCGGCAGCTGTCCGTCCCGTTCCTGGATCTCGGTCTCTTCCACGTGCCCGCCTTCGCCGTGGCGGCCGGTGGCATGACGCTGGTGGGGTTCCTGCTGTTCGGGACGAGCCTGCTCACCTCGCAGTACCTGCAACTGGTCCTCGGCTTCAGCCCCCTGCAGGCCGGATTGTGGCAACTGCCCTCGGCGGTGTTCAGCACCGTGACTGCTCTGGTGGTCTCCGGCCTCGCCGTACGTTTCCGGCCCGCCGTGCTGATGAGCGCCGGAGCGGCCCTGGCGATCCTCGGCCCGGTCCTGCTCACCCAGGTGAACCGGGGCCCGCTGGTCCTGGTGGGCGGCTCGGTCGTGCTGTTCGCCGGGCTGACGCCGTTCATGTCCCTGGGAAGCGGCCTGATCTTGAACTCCGCGCCGCCCGAACGCGCCGGAGCCGCGTCGGCGATCTCCGAGACCGGCGCGGAACTCGGCGGTGCTCTCGGCATCGCCGTGCTGGGCAGTGTGGCCACCGCCGTCTACGGGCGTCACCTGACCGAGCACCTGCCCGCGGACGTCCCCACCGACATCGTGACGACCGCCCGCGAAACGCTGCCGGCCGCACTGGAGGTGGCGAGCCGTCTTCCCCATGAGCTAGGCGTCACGTTGACCGAGGCCGCTCGGGACGCCTTCGCGCACAGCCTGCACATTCACGCGATCATCCTCATCCCGCTCCTGGCGGTCCTCGCCATCCTGACCATCACGTTCTGCCGCGAACCCGCGCAGCGGGACGGGACCCCTTCCGCCCACACCGAATGAAGGGAGCACCGTCAATGCGAGCCGAGGTCTACTTCGATGTCTTGTGTCCCTGGTGCTACATCGGAAAGCGACGGCTCACCGCTGCACTGCGCGGCGCTCCCGGAGCCGAGCTCCTCTGGCGCAGCCGCGAGCTCGACCCGGAGGGCTCGTCGGTTCCCGGGCCAACAGCGGCCGAAGTCATCAGCGCCCACCAGCCCGACCGCGCGCAGGCCGCCGCCCGCGTCGCCCGGATCCAGGTCCTGGGCGCCGCCGAGGGCCTGACGCTGAATCTGGACAAGGCCAGGCCGGTCAACTCCTTCGACGCCCATCGGCTGGTCCAGCTGGCTGCCTCGTGCGGCCTGGCCGATCAAGTCCTCGAACGACTCATGCACGGCTATCACACCGAAGGACGCAACATCGCCGACCCCGATGTGCTGCAGACCCTTGCCACCGAAGCCGGACTGGATCCCACGCAGACCGGCAAACTCCTGCACAGCGACGCGTTCGCCGACGCCGTCCGCGCTGACGAACGCCGAGCTGACGAACGCGGCATCCGTGGCGTACCCACGCTCGTGGTCGAAACAGGCATACGGGCGTCGGCAATCCAGGATGTCGCGGCGCTGACCAGGCTTCTGAGGGGCGAACGCTGAATGGCTGTGAGCTCGTTCGGGTTGGACCGCGCACTACCGCACCGAACTGAAGATTGATCAGACCCCACGCATCGGCCACGTCAGCCCCATCGGTCCGCCAGCGCCGATTTCGTTCCGATGCTCGTCAACCCCCGGGATCGCCACCGCCACGACCCGGCAGCGGCTGAGCACGCGACCGTAGGCGCCGGGAGGCCGCCCGCGGACAGCGGAAGGCCCCCGTGGCGGGAGGACACGGGGGCCTTCGGTCGTGGGAGGGTCGAAGCGTTACGCCGACTTCGACGTACGCCGTCCCTTCAGCTCAGCGAGACGCTCGTTCAGCAGTTCCTCGAGCTCGGGAATGCTCCGCCGCTCGAGCAGCATGTCCCAGTGCGTACGCGGCGGCTTGACCTTCTTCTGCTCGGGCTGCGCGCCATCGACGATCTCGGACTCGCTGCCGTGCAGGCGGCACTCCCACACCGAGGGGATCTCGGCGTCGTCGGAGAAGGGCACCTCGAACTCGTGGTTCTTCGGACACGCGTACCGCACCGTACGGCGCGGGGCCAGATCGTGATTGCGGTCGGTCTCGTAGCTGACCGCTCCCAGCCGGCTTCCACGGAGAACACGGTCGGCCATGATGACGTCCTTTCAGTCGGCTCCGGGTCTAGAGCCAGGGTGATGCTCACCCTATGCAACGGATTCTGGCAACTGGGAATTCCCATCGCACCATGTCGTCGCTCACGATGAGCTGGCTCACCCCTCGGCAACAGCTTCCTCTGTTGGGAGGGGATTCGCGGCGCGACGTGACGCGGATGGCGCGTTCTTCTGGGCATATTCCCCCATGCGGGGGAGCGGCTGAGCCGTTCAGGTCAGCCGCAGCTGCCCGTGCCGGGCTGCTGCCGGCCCCAGATCGCCCAGCCGGAAATGGCGGCGACATAGTACTTGATAACGGATAGTAGCCGGTTCCGTATCCGAGGGTGGCGAATTTGTCTTTTCAACTACCCCCGAAAAGGTATCGGCGACGGCCACCGTGTCCCCCTCGCGGAGGACCTCACCGCCGGCCACCCGGGCGTTGAACCGGCCCGGCGCGCCACACCAGCACAGCACCTCCACCTGCACCGGCTGCAGCTCGTCGGCCAGTTCGAACAACCGCCGCGCCCCGGGGAACAGCCGGCTGCGGAAATCGGTGGCGATGCCGAAGCAGTACACGTCCAGCGCCACCTCGTCCGCCAGCTCGGCCAGCTGCTCGACCTGCGCCGCGGACAGGAACTGCGCCTCGTCCACGATCAGGTAGTCCAGGTGCCGCCCGGCGACCCACTGATGGCGGATCAGCTGACGCAGGTCGGTGTCCTCGCCCACCTCGGTCGCCCGGCGCGTGATCCCGATCCGGCTGCTGATCCGCGGCTCACCCGAGCGGTCGTGGCGCACCAGCAGCAACCCGCGCCGTCCCTGCCGCGCGTGGTTGTGGTCGATCTGCAGCGCCAGCGTGGACTTCCCGCAGTCCATCGGGCCGTAGCAGAACCGCAGCCTGCCCCGCACCGGCGTGCCCGTCGCGTTGCGCGAGGGCAGTGGGGACAGGGCGTCGGTCGGGTCCGGGTCGGAATCACCAAGGGTGGTCACGACGGACGACCCTATCCAGCCACGTCCGGAGCTCCCTTGATCGGGTGAAAACAGCGCAGGTCCAGCCACGGCTACCGATCACGGGGGAGTAGTGCGATCTGTCCGGTTCTCCCGCATCTCCCGCAGGTCCGCCAGCGTGTCGCGGCAGCCGCCGGTGGGTGGTACATGTGATTCTGCTGGGTTTGCTGTGAAAGTTGTGATCAATGAGGTGCGAACTTACTGTGCGGGCATGAGCAGGCACCGATGGAGACCCTCGGCCCGCGGGGGAGCCGGACTCGTGCTCGCGGTGCTCCTGGCACTGGGTGCCGAGCTGGTCGCCGCCACACCCGCGGGCGCCGACCCGAGCGCCGCGACCTGGCTGAAGCTGCGCATGTGCGAATCCAGCAACCGCTACACGACAAACACCGGCAACGGCTACTACGGCGCCTACCAGTTCGACCTGCCCACCTGGCGCAGCGTCGGCGGCCAGGGCCGCCCCGACCTCGCCGCCCCCGTCGAGCAGGACTACCGCGCGCTGTACCTCTACCGGATGCGCGGCTGGCAGCCCTGGGAGTGCGCCGGCATGCTCGGCCTGCGCGAGGACAAGGACGCCCGCAGCAAGCGGGTGCCCACCTACGCCGAGAGCGCCTACATCGGCGGCGGCCACGCCCCGGCCCCGGCGCCCGTCGCAGTGCCCGTCGCGGTGCCCGCCTGGCCCGGCGTCGTCTACGCCTACGGCGACTGCGCCGAGGCACTGAAGGTCTTCCAGCTGCGCATGAACGCCTTCGGCTACGGCTTCACCGGCACCGGCTGCTACTACGACAAGACCCGCCAGGCCGTGCTCGACCTGCAACGCGCCAACGGCATCAACGACTCCGGGCGCCTGGGCCCCAAGACGTGGAAAGCCGCCTGGTCGGGCACCCGGCCGCGGTGACGGCCGCCGCTACTTGGCGGGCGGCCACGCGCCCCGCGCGGCCAGCACCTCGCGCAGCACGTCCGGCCGGTCGGTCACGATGCCGTGCACGCCCAGGTCGAGCAGCCGTTCCATGTGAGCCCGGTTGTTGATCGTCCACGCGTGCACCTCGGCACCGGCGCGCTCGGCGCTGCGCACGAACCTGGTGTCGATGACCGTCATCGCGCCCTGCCGGGACGGCACCTGGGCCATCTCACCCCGCTGCCGGAAGTCCCGTCGCACCCACGGCAGCCAGCCGCGGGCCCACAGCACCGCGGCCGACCGCGGGCCCATCGACGTGATCAGCTTCGGGCCGGCCAGCTTGCGGATCGCCGCCAGCCGCGCATCGGAGAACGCCGCCGCCGCGACCCGGTCGAAGGCGCCCATCCGCTCGATGGCGCGCACGAACGGCACGATCGCCCGGCTGGTCTTGACGTCGATGTTGAACCGGATCTCGGGGAGTTCTTCCAGCACGTCCTCCAGCCGGGGCACCGGGGTGCGGCCACCGATCTTGGCCTGCCGCACCGCCGACCACGTCTGCTTGGCGATCGGACCGTGCCGGTCGGTGGTGCGGTCGAGCAGGGCGTCGTGGTGCACCACGACCACGCCGTCGGCGGTGGTGTGCACGTCGGTCTCCACGTAGGCGTAGCCCTCGGCGGCCGCGCGCTGGAAGGACGGCAGTGAGTTCTCCAGCCCGTCGAGGTCGTCCAGGTGCCACCCGCGGTGGGCGAACGCGCGAGGCCGGGTGCCGCTCAGGTACGGGTGGTTGATCTGCACCCCACCAGTCTGCGGTATCGGCGTGGCCGCGGCATGAGTTCGGGGTGGCCGGTTAGGGTCTGCTGCGTGAGCGCACAGGTGGACCAGGTCGCGACGTCCCGTGACGTGCCGCCGCACCGGCGGCAGGCCGCCGTCCTGCACTGCGGGTGGTGTGGCCGGCGGATCGAGCAGGGGAGCACCGGCCGGCGGCGGCGCTACTGCGGCCAGTCCTGCCGGCAGCGAGCCTATGAACGGCGCCTCGCCGTCCAGCGCGGTGGGCTGCCCGAGAACGCCGTCGTGCTGTCCGACGCCGAGCTGACCGCACTGCAGGACCGCCTGTTCCAGCTGCGCTGCGCCGCCGAGGACGTGGTCACCGCCGCCGACGACGGAGCCGACGGCGGCGAGCTCCGCCGGATGGCCCTCGAACTGGCCGAGGCCGCCCGCGAGCTGGAACGGCTGCGCTGACCCCGGCGCCGGCCGTCACGGCGGGTAGCGCGGGGTGGTGGTTGCCGCGAACCCGTGCCGCCGCGGCGACCGGTGTGGCACGATTCCGCGGGTGACCGCTAGTTCCGCCGGAGCAGCGCGGCTGCGCGACCTCGCCCTGCTGCGCCGCGTGCGCGACCGCATCGACCGGGAGTACGCGCAGCCGCTGGACGTCGAAGCGCTCGCCCGCGGCGTGAACATGTCCGCCGGGCACCTCAGCCGGGAGTTCAAACGGGCCTTCGGCGAGTCGCCCTACTCCTACCTGATGACCCGCCGCATCGAACGGGCCATGGCACTGCTGCGCCGCGGCGACCTGAGTGTCACCGAGGTCTGCTTCGCCGTCGGCTCCTCGTCCCTGGGCACCTTCAGCACCCGCTTCACCGAGCTGGTCGGCATGCCACCCAGCGCCTACCGCGCCCAGGCCGCGAACGCCACCGCCGGCATGCCCCCGTGCGTCGCGAAGCAGGTCACCAGACCGATCAGGAATCGAGAAGCGTGGCCGCCCGCCCGGAAATAGTGTGACCGGTATGGACATCACCATTCACTCGAGCTTCCTGCCGCACAACGACCACGACACCGCCATCGCCTTCTACCGCGACGTCCTCGGCTTCGAGGTGCGCAACGACGTCGGCTTCAACGGCATGCACTGGATCACCGTCGGCCCGCCCGGCCAGAACACCTCCATCGTGCTGTACCCGCCGGAAGCCACACCCGGCCTGACCGACGACGAACGCAAGGCCATCACCGAGATGATGGCCAAGGGCACCTTCGGCTCGCTGCTGCTCGCCTCCAAGGACCTCGACGGCACCTTCGAGCGGCTGCAGGCCACCGACGCCGAGGTCGTCCAGGAGCCGACCGAGCAGCCCTACGGGGTGCGCGACTGCGCCTTCCGCGACCCGGCGGGCAACATGATCCGCATCCAGGAACTGCGCTGACCCGCGACGCTGGTGGTGGCCCGCCCGCCGCCACCAGCGCCCGACCTGACAGGGAGTCCCGATGACCAAGGCCGCGAAGGCCGGCACCCGGCCCGCGTCCCACGCCGCCGACAGCCACGACCTGATCCGCGTGCACGGCGCCCGTGAGAACAACCTCAAGGACGTCAGCGTCGAGCTGCCCAAGCGGCGGCTGACGGTGTTCACCGGCGTGTCGGGTTCGGGCAAGAGCTCGCTGGTGTTCGGCACGATCGCGGCGGAGTCGCAGCGGCTGATCAACGAGACCTACAGCGCCTTCGTGCAGGGCTTCATGCCGACCCTCGGCAGGCCCGACGTCGACGTCCTCGACGGGCTGACCACCGCGATCATCGTCGACCAGGAACGGATGGGCGCCAACCCGCGGTCCACCGTCGGCACCGCCACCGACGCCAACGCGATGCTGCGCATCCTGTTCAGCCGCCTCGGCGAGCCGCACATCGGCTCACCCCAGGCGTTCTCCTTCAACGTCGCCTCGATCAGCGGCGCGGGCGCGGTCACCACCGAACGCGGCGGCCGGACCGTGAAGGAGCGCCGCAGCTTCACCATCACCGGCGGCATGTGCCTGCGTTGCGAGGGCATGGGCCGGGTCTCCGACATCGACCTGACCCAGCTCTACGACGACAGCAAATCGCTCAACGACGGCGCGCTCAAGATCCCCGGCTACAGCATGGACGGCTGGTACGGCCGCATCTTCACCGGCTGTGGCTTCTTCGACCCGGACAAGCCGATCCGCAAGTTCACCAAGCGCGAACTGACCGACCTGCTCTACAAGGAACCCACCAAGATCAAGGTGGACGGCATCAACCTCACCTACGAGGGCTTGGTTCCGAAGATCCAGAAGTCGATGCTGTCCAAGGACGCCGACGCGCTGCAGCCGCACATCCGCGCCTTCGTCGAGCGCGCGGTCACCTTCGCCACCTGCCCCGAGTGCGAGGGCACCCGCCTCACCGCCGAGGCCCGCTCCTCCAAGATCGACGGCATCAGCATCGCCGACGCCTGCGCCATGCAGATCAGCGACCTCGCCGAATGGGTCAAGGGCCTGGACGAACCGTCGGTCGCCCCGCTGCTGGCGTCGCTGCAGCACACCCTCGACTCGTTCGTCGAGATCGGGCTCGGCTACCTCAGCCTGGACCGTCCATCCGGGACACTCTCCGGCGGTGAGGCGCAGCGCACCAAGATGATCCGCCACCTCGGATCGTCGCTCACCGACGTGACCTACGTGTTCGACGAACCGAGCATCGGGCTGCACCCGCACGACATCCAGCGGATGAACAACCTGCTGCTGCAACTGCGCGACAAGGGCAACACCGTCCTGGTCGTCGAGCACAAGCCGGAAACCATCGGGATCGCCGATCACGTCGTCGACCTCGGCCCGGGCGCGGGCAGCGGGGGCGGTCAGGTGGTGTACGAGGGCACGGTCGAGGGGCTGCGCGCCAGCGGCACCCTCACCGGACGGCACCTCGACGACCGCGCCACGCTCAAGCCTTCGGTGCGCACGCCGACCGGGAAGCTGGAGATCCGGGGCGCGAACACCCACAACCTGCGCGACGTCGACGTGGACATCCCGCTCGGCGTGCTGGTCGTCGTCACCGGCGTCGCCGGTTCGGGCAAGAGCTCGCTGATCCACGGGTCGGTGTCCGGCCGGGACGGCGTGGTGACGGTCGACCAGGGCACGATCAAGGGGTCGCGGCGCAGCAACCCGGCGACCTACACCGGGCTGCTCGAGCCGATCCGCAAGGCGTTCGCCAAGGCCAACGGCGTCAAGCCGGCGTTGTTCAGCGCGAACTCCGAGGGGGCCTGCCCGGCCTGCAACGGCGCCGGCGTCATCTACACCGACCTGGCGATGATGGCGGGCGTGGCCACCACCTGCGAAGAGTGCGAGGGCAAGCGGTTCCAGGCCGAGGTGCTGGAGTACAAGCTCGGCGGCCGGGACATCAGCGAGGTGCTCGCCATGCCGGTCGCCGAGGCACAGGCGTTCTTCGGTGACGGCGAGGCGAAGGTGCCGGCGGCCCACAAGATCCTCACCCATCTGGCGGACGTCGGGCTCGGGTACCTGACGCTGGGCCAGCCGCTGACGACGCTGTCCGGTGGTGAGCGGCAGCGGCTGAAGCTGGCCACCCACATGGGGGAGAAGGGCGGGGTGTACGTCCTCGACGAGCCGACGACGGGTCTGCACCTGGCCGACGTCGAGCAGCTGCTGGCGTTGCTGGACCGGCTGGTGGACTCGGGCAAATCGGTCATCGTGATCGAGCACCACCAGGCGGTGATGGCCCACGCGGACTGGATCATCGACCTCGGACCCGGCGCCGGCCACGACGGCGGCCGGATCGTGTTCGAAGGAACACCGGCCGACCTGGTCTCCGCGCGCGCCACGCTGACCGGTGAGCACCTCGCCGCCTACGTCAGCTGAAACGTCACGTGACGTTTTCCGGGTGGCCTGGGCCACCCGGAAAACCGACGATCGGGCGACCTCGCTGCGGCGGGCGAGGCTGATTCCGGCCGTGCGGCACGTCGTGCGGGCCAGGAGCCGGGCTGGACGGGTGCTCGCCGTCAAGCCCGCCGGAACGGTCATCCGCGCCGGCAGGCCGCGCTGCGAATGTGGGCGCGGTCGCTACCTACCGATCCGCCGGCTACCAGCGGCTTTCCGGGGTCCAAGGCCGCCGCCAGGTCGTCTGACCGATGCGCCGATAATGCACATTATGTCAAGTAGGGCGGCGGCCTACTCCTCGAAGCGGTTGGTGCCGCTGCCCTTCCGGCTCGCCCACGTGAAGTGTTCGGTGAGGCTCCACCGCCCGTCGGGCAGCCGGGTCACCTCGCCCGCCGACCGGCCGCTGTCGACGGTTCCGTCGGCCTGCACCTGCAGGTAGTGGAACCGGACCTGTGCGCCGTCGACGGTGCCGGCCAGCCAGCCGTCGGTGATACCGCCGCCGCCGTAGCGCGCGGTGATCGCGTCATCGCGCTGCTCGAAGCAGAACACGGTCTCCGGGCCCAGGGCGGAGTTGTCCGCCGTCGCCACGGTGCGCAACACGACGCCGTCGAGGCCCTCGGTGCGCGACAGGCGATCGAGCACCTGCCGGACCTCCCCAGCCGCGGGTTCGGGAACCCCGTAGTAGTCGAAGATCCCGCCACGGTCGCTGTCCTGCCCGCAGATCACGAACAACCCGCTCCCGGTCGACGCCTTGACCCGGGACGCCAGCCAGCCGACGAACCCGCTGTCGTCGGCACCGCGTGGGAGCACCACGCGGAACACGGCGAACCGCTCCCCGACGCCGGTGGCCGGACAGAGGGCGCTCGGCCGCCCCTCGTCGCGGATGAGCGCGATCGCGTCCGCGCGACGGGCCGCGTCGGCGCCTTCGACGAAGGTCCACGCTCCGTCCAGCCACTCGATGGCGGACGTGCGGAACACCCCGCGCAGCCGGGCTTCGGTCTGGGCGCCCGCTTCCCGGGAGATCGACACCATGAGTGGCAGCCTGGCACGAGGAGAACTAATGAGTCAACCCATTAGTTTGCTAGAGTCCGGACCATGGCCGAGCCCCTGGCCCTGGCGTTCGCCAACACCCGGTCCTCCCGGGAGCGGGACCGCATCGCGACCCTCGAGCGGTTCCGCGCCTGGGCCCGGCCGTGGCCCGTCCTGGCCGCTTGCGCGGCCGAGCTGCGGTCGGACCATCTGCCGGACGTCCTCGCACGCCGGGACGCCACCCAGCTCGTCCTGCACCGCATCGCGGCCGGCGAGCCGCCACCGGCGGCGGAACTCGACCTCGCCACCGGTCCCGGCCTCTCCCCTGCCGGCTTCCTGATACGGCCCGCGCCCGGCGGCGTCGCACTGGACGGAACCGGCCCGGAGGCCGTGCAGCACCTGCTCGGCCGGGCGCTCGTCGATTTCCTCCTCGGTCAGCAGGCCGAGCAGCTGCGACGCTGCCAGGGCGAGGGCTGCCACAAGGTCTTCGTCTCCGCCCGCGCGCACCGCCGCTGGTGCGACAGCCGGATCTGCGGCAACCGCGCCCGCGTCGCCGCCCACGCCCGGCGGCACGGTTGAGCATCGTGCCCGGGTAGGGGCGGCGCCGGAGGCCAGCAGGAGCAGACCACGGCCGTTGGACGCCCGCCCGTGGGGTCACCGCTCAGCTGGGTCTCCCCCGCACCGGGCTCCACGAGCGGTCACCACGGCCCGCGGAACGCTGACCGCGACGACGGAGTCCGGCCGGAGTGTCGGGCTGTGCCCGGCTTGTGACCCTCGGGCATTCCGCCTCGCCACCCACGAACGTGAATGCCCCGGACCGGGCACAGCCGCCCTCGCCGGTGCCGGGCGAGTTAGGAGATTTTCGAGGCGATTCCCTCCGCCGCGGAGCGTTCGATGGCGGCAAGGAGCCGGTGGTGGCGCAGCGCAGTCTCGAAACTGGGGTGTGGCTGCCGGTCTTCGGCGATGGCCCGGGCGACCTCCTGGTAGAGGGCCGCGATGTTGGCCGGTGGGCCGGACCGGACGCCGGCGGGGACGGTGCGGTAGGTGCCGGGCAGGGCTAGGACGTCATCTCCGATTCTGATGTCCCAGTCGCCCCAGTGAATGTACGTCCCGGGCCGGGCCGGGGTGGCGGTCAGCGTTGCGTCACTGCCGACGAGCTTGAGCAGGAACGCATCCTGGATGGGACCGTTGCCGCCGTGCACGGCGATGGATGCGGTCGCGCCGCCGGCCAGCAACCCGTGTACCAGCACGTGGCTGGATGTGGCATTGGGTACGGTGCGCTCCGTGCCGGAGACCAGCACGTGGTCGTGCGTCCGGGGCAGCCGTGCCGAGACCTCGGCCAAGGGGCCCGCGACCCGTTCGAGCGTGGCCAGGAAGTGACCGGCCATGATGGTCAGGATGTTGGTTCCCTCCGAGGGGTCGAGGCCGAACACCAGTTCCGGCGAGATTTGACTGCCGCCCCAGGGTGCGCCCTCCGCCACCAGCGCGACCGATTCGAGCGTGCCGATCCGGCCAGCGGCCAGGAGGTCGGCGGCGAAGCGGGCGCTCGGCGAGTGGTGCCCCTGGAGGACGACCGCGTGGACGACGCCAGCGGTCGCGGCGGCCTCGGCCAGCTCGCTCGCTTGGTCGGCGTCGACACCCAACGGCCACTCGGACACGACGTGCTTGCCGGCCTTGAGCGCGGCCTTGATCACAGCGGCATGTCCGGATGCCTTCACCGAGACGACGACCAGGTCGACCTCGGGGTGCGCCACGAGCTCACCCGCGTCGGCGAAGGCGTGCCGGACGCCATGCGCTGCGGCCGCCCGGTCCGCGCTGGCCTGATTGGTGGTCGCGACCGCGGTCACCTCGAAGGCTTCAAGCGCAGCGAGTGCGGGCAGGTGCGAGCCGTCCGCCCAACCGCTGGCCCCGACAACTCCGACTCGGATCATGTGACACCCCTTAATTATGTACCCTTCGGTATGAAACTAAAGCAGCGCGGGATGCGGGCGCAAGAGGTAATCTACCGATAGGTATAAAACTCGTTCCATGATCAGGGAGGACGGCATGCCCGGCGGACGTCCACGCTCGTTCGACGCCGACGCCGCGCTCGACCGCGCGCTGGAGGTGTTCTGGCAGCACGGCTACGAGGGCACTTCGCTCACCGACCTGACCGCCGCGATGGGCATCAACAAGCCCAGCCTCTACGCCGCCTTCGGCAACAAGGAGGAGCTGTTCGCCAAGGTCCTGGCCCGCTACCTCGACGGCCCCGGCGCCTACACTGCCGACGCCCTGGACGCGCCGACCGGCCGTGAGGTCGTCAAGCAGCTGATCCACGGAGCCGTGGGCCTGACCGCGGGCCAGAACACGCCCCAGGGCTGCCTGTGCGTCAGCAGCGTGCACGCCCGCGGCCCCGAAGCGCACACCGTGCGCCAAGACGCCATCGCGGTGCGGAAGGCGGGTGAGGCAGCGCTGCGCAGGCGGCTGGAGCGGGCCACGGATCTGCCCTCCCGCTATGAACCGGCCGCCCTGGCGGCCCTCGTCCAGACGATCTCCGACGGCATCGCCGTCCAGGCGGCAGCTGGCCGCAGCCACGACGAGCTGCGGCAGATCGCCGACCTGGCGCTGCGCGCCCTGCTGGACTGAAACCCTCGGACCGCCGCCGCGTCCCACCCGAAGCCCCTTGCTGTGCGCGCGGAACCATCAGGGCCCCAGGGTCAGGGCGCAGTAGCGGCTCACCGCCCTCAGGGGTGGCCAACTCTCCTCGGATGGGAACCCGCTGCCCATCCGAGGAGAGGAACGTGCCGTGTTGAAGATCGGGGCCACAGGCGCTGGCGGTGATCGATGACCGCCAAGGGAGCTGGGTGGTGACGCGCATGCACTCGTGTGGTTCTCTCCGCGCTCCGGCGGCTCTGCCCCGGACCGTGTGCTGCGCCGGCGGCCTGATCGCGGTCACCACCCCGCAGACGGCTCCCGCAGGGAGGTCTCCGGAATGCCGGAACGCAAATCCGCCGAACGATCCGCCACGCCACCGCCATCCCCACCCTGATGGGCAGTATCGGTGCCTCCTCCGACGAGGTGTTGTGGGTGATCGACGGGTACCTGCTCGTCTTCTCGGTGCTGCTGGTCACGACCGGGTGGCTGGGAGACGTCTTCGGATACCGGCGGCTGTACGTGATCGGCGTCGTCACCTTCACCATCGCCTCGGCGCTAGACCGGTCTGGTGGTGCCCCTTACCAGGCCGACCAGCAGCGCGTGGAGCCTGCTGCCCGGCTTGGTCATCATCGGGATGGCCAGCGGTGCGACGTTCGCCCCGCTGCAGCAGGCCACTATGGACGGTGTCAGCCCCGGGCTCGCCGGGGCGGCGTCCGGAGTCTCCAGCACCACGCGGCAGATCGGTGGCGTCCTCGGCACCGCCGTGGTGGGCGTGTTGCTGTCGGCCCGCCTCTCCTCGGCCCTGCACAGCGAGGCCGGGAAGCGCGCCGCGCAACTACCGGAAGATCTGCGCGGGCAGTTCATCGGCGACAGCGCCGCTGCCGCGCACCACTTCGGTCCGCCCGTGTCGCCCGGCGGCCTCGACCCGGCCACGGCCGGTCTGTACGAACGCATCGCCGCCGACACGTTCGCCACCGGGTTCGTCCACGCCATGCAGTTCACGTTCCTGGTGTGCGCCATGGCTCTGGTGACCGCCGCCCTGCTGTGCTTCCTGTTCCCGCCGCACCAGCAGCACACGACTGCTCGGCAGGATCCGGCCGGAACGGCACCGCACAGCTGATTCCCCCAGCGGGGTGCACCTGGGACCGGGTCCACTTGGGACTGGGGCAGCCCGGCAGGCGGTGGTGCGGCATCGGCCCGGTGCCGCACCACCACGGCGCCCGGTCAGGCGGTCAGGTCGGCCACCGTGGGAGCGACTGTGCCGAACAGGTCGCCGATGGTCGTCAGCGCCGCGGTGTGCAGCGCGTCGGCGGCCACCGGCGTTCCGTCGGGTGCCGGCAGGGACCGCGTGGCGCTGGCCTCGGCGACGACGGTCGGCCGGTAGCCGAGGTTGAAGGCGCCCTGGGCGGTGAACAGAACGCACATGTTGGTCATGAACCCGGCCAGCACCAGGTCCGGGCCGGCGCCCAGGTCGCGCAGCACCTTCTCCAGGGTGGTGTCGTGGAAGGCGTTGGGGACCTGCTTGACCACCACCGGTTCCCCGTCGAGCGGGGCGACCTCGGGGCTGATCGCACCGATCTCGGCCCGGATGTCGTACGGGGTGCCGGGGCCGCCGTCGTTGACGACGTGGACGACCGGCGTGCCGGCGGCGCGGGCGGCGGCGAGCAGCCGGGCACCGGCGGCGACGGCGGGTTCGGCTCCCTCCAGGGTCATCACACCGGTGCGGTAGGTGTTCTGGTAGTCGATCATGATGAGCGTGGCGTCGGCGAGGCGCGGCAGCTCGGTGCCGAGGCCGGAAACCTCGCGCAGGGTGGCGGAAACGGGCATGACGGAACTCCTGTTCGGTTGCGGGAAAACGGGACAGCACGGACGCGGCGGGGGCCGCGCCCGGGGGTGAACACCAGGGGTGTTCAGGCTGTGGTGCGGAAGCGGCGGCGGTAGGCCGCCGGGGTGGTGCCGATCTGCTTGCGCAGCGCCCGGTGCAGGGTTTCCACCGAGCCCAGCCCGCAGGCCGCGGCGATCCGGTCCAGCGGCTCGTCGGTGCTCTCCAGCAGGCGGCGAGCCGCCTCCACCCGTGCCGCTTCGACGTAGGCGGCCGGGGTGGTGCCGGTCTCGCGCCGGAACACGCGGGCGAAGTGCCGCTCGCTCAGGCACATGCGGGCAGCGAGCGCCGCGCTGGACAGGTCGTCGTCCAGGTGGTCGGCGATGAACATCCGCAGCTCGTCGATGTCCCGCCGGGCCGAGGGCGGGCGGCTGAGCGGGACCGAGAACTGGCTCTGCCCGCCCTGCCGTTTGAGGTAGACGACCAGCTGGCGGGCCACGGCCAGGGCGACCTCCTCCCCCAGGTCCTCGGTCACCAGCGCCAGCGCGAGATCCATGCAGGCGCTGATCCCGGCGCCGGTCCACACGTTGCCGGACCGGACGAAGATCGGATCGGGGTCGACGCGCACGGACGGGTGGTCGGCGGCCAGTTGCGCCGCCGTGGACCAGTGGGTGGTCGCGGTGCGGCCGTCCAGCAGCCCGGCCGCGGCCAGCAGGTGCGCGCCCACGCACACCGAGGCGACCCGGCGGGCCAGTGGGGCGGCGGCCTTCACCCAGGTCACCACGTCCTGGTCGATCCGGGCGACCGGCCCGTCCGGGTGCGGGTCCACCGCGCCGGGCACGATGAGCGTGTCGACCGCGCCGTCGACCTCGGCGAAGGCGAGGTCGGTGACCAGCCGCACCCCGGCCGAGGTGGTGACCGGTCCGGCCACCGGGCCGGCGAGCTGGACGCGGTAGCCCGCGGCGCCCCCGGTCTCCCGGTTGGCCAGCGCGAACACCTCGGCCGGGCCGGTGACGTCGAGGAGGTCGACGTCGGGGAAGACCGCGATCACGATGCGGCGGGTGAGGCTCATGCATCCATCGTGACCGCCGGAGCCGATGGCGGCAATGACCGGGTTCTGTCAGATCCGGACACCCGTGCCGCGTCGCCGTCCCGGGTAACATCCGGACCACTCCCGGCGGATGTCGAGAACGTGCCGCCGGCTCCGTCCCCGCGGTGACACCGGCCCACCACCGGGCCGGGCCGCATCGAGGAGAACACGGAGATCACGATGGCCAAGTACCTGTTGCTCAAGCACTACCGCGGCGCGCCGGCTCCGGTCAACAACGTGCCGATGGACCGGTGGACGCGGGACGAGTTCTCCGCGCACATGCAGTACATGCGTGACTTCGCCGACCGCCTGGAGGCGACCGGCGAGTTCGCCGGCGAGCTGGCGCTGGCGCCGGAGGGCACCTGGGTCCGCTACGACGGCGAGGGCCGCCCGCCGGTCACCGACGGCCCGTTCGCCGAGACCAAGGACCTCATCGCGGGCTGGATGGTGATCGACGTCGACGGCTACGACCGCGCCGTCGAACTGGCCGGTGAGCTGTCCGCGGCACCGGGCGCGGGCGGCAAGCCGATCCACGAATGGCTCGAACTGCGTCCCCTCCTGACCGAGCCGCCCACCCTCGGCGAATGACCACGCCGAGGGACGAGACGCTGCTCCGCAGCCTCACGCCCGGTGTGCTCGGGATCCTCGTCCGCCGGGGAGCCGAGTTCGCGGCCGCCGAGGACGCCGTGCAGGACGCGCTGGTCGAGGCGCTGCGGGTGTGGCCGGCCGACCCGCCACGTGACCCCAAAGGGTGGCTGGTCACCGTCGCGTGGCGGAAGTTCCTGGACGCCACCCGGGCGGAGGCCGCGCGACGGCGGCGGGAGGAGGCCGTCGCCGACGAGCCGGTGCCCGATCACGTCGCGGTGGACGACACCCTGCACCTGTACTTCCTGTGCGCGCACCCGTCACTGACGCCCTCGTCCGCGGTCGCCCTCACGCTGCGGGCCGTCGGCGGGCTCACCACCCGTCAGATCGCGCAGGCGTACCTGGTGCCCGAGGCGACGATGGCGCAGCGGATCAGCCGCGCCAAGCGGACCGTGTCCCGGGTGCGGTTCGACCAGCCGGGTGACGTCGCGACCGTGCTGCGGGTGCTGTACCTGGTGTTCAATGAGGGCTATTCCGGCGACGTCGACCTCGCGGCCGAGGCGATCCGGCTGACCCGGCAGCTGGCGGCCGTGATCGACCATCCGGAGGTGGCGGGGTTGCTCGCTCTCATGCTGCTCCACCACGCGCGGCGGGCGAGCCGGACCGCGCCCGACGGGAGCCTGGTGCCGCTGGCCGAGCAGGACCGCGGCCGCTGGGACACACGCCTGATCGCCGAGGGTGTCGAGATCCTGCAGGCGGCGCTCGCCCGGGATCAGCTGGGTGAGTTCCAGGCACAGGCCGCGATCGCGGCCCTGCACGCCGACGCTCCGACCGCGGCGGAGACCGACTGGGTGCAGATCGTCGAGTGGTACGACGAGCTGGTGCGGCTGACCGGCAGCCCGGTCGTCCGGCTCAACCGGGCGGTGGCGGTCGGCGAGGCCGACGGCGCCCGGGCCGGGCTCGCCGAGCTCGCCCAGCTCGACCCGGGCCTGCCGCGATACCCGGCGGTGGCCGCGTACCTGCACGAGCGGGACGGCGACCTGAGCCGGGCGGCCGTGCTCTACGCCGAGGCCGCGCGGCAGGCGCCCACGCTGGCCGAGCGCGACCACCTCGTGCGGCAGGCGGCCCGGCTCAACGCGCGCGGCTAGCTCTGCGGCTTGTTCTCCCACAGGCCCAGGACGTTGCCCTCGCTGTCGGTGAAGTACGCGTAGTAGCCCATGCCCGGGATTTCGGTGCGCCCGACCAGTTTCGAGCCACCGAGCCGTTCGATCTTCTCCAGCGCGGCGTCGATGCCGGGTACGTCGATCGTGAGCACCGGGTTCTTCGGGGCGGACTCGGCGCGGGTGAACATGCCGCCGTTGATGAACCCCGGCTCGGTGGGCATGCCCTGCTCGGAGGTGGGGCCCGTGGTGACGATGGTGTAGTCCATCTCGGGCATCACCATCACGTTCCACCCGAACGCCTCGCGGTAGAAGCCACGAGCGCGCTCGCCGTCGTCGAACGGGATCTCGAAGTGCACGATCTTGCCACTCATTCCCGCCTCCTGCGGTTGGCCGATGAGGGAACAACCGACGCTAGCCACGGGCCCTGAGCCGGGCCAGAGCATTTGGTCCCGCGGTCACCCGGTCAGGTCGTTTCGCCGGCACGGCCGGGTGTTGTGCCCGCCGCCGGTCGCCGGCCGGTCGACCATGGGACCGGACGTGACGACGGCGGGAAGGGGACGAGCGCGATGGTGACCAAGCTCCGCAGCCGCCTGCGGCGCCTCCGCGAGCACCGTCCGGTGTGGCAGGACGCCGACGACCTGGACAACCTCGCCTTCGACCCGCCGCGGGAGAGCCTGGCCGGGCACCGGGACTGCCCGCTCGGCACGCAGTGCGAGGGCTGCGGTGCCGCCGATGATCTGCGCGTGGTCACGTCGGTGTTCTCCCGGACGGACGGCTACGACGTGGCGTGCGCGACGGTGTGCCCGCGGTGCGCGGGCCGTCCGTTCCTGTTCCTGCTGAGCGACTGGGAACGGCAGCGCGCGTTCGACGCGCACAGCACGCACCTCCCCCGCGACGAGCGGATGTAGAGCGTCAGGACGCCGCGCGGAACGCGACCCGGAACGCCTGCCGGTAGGCGCCCGGGGTGGTGCCGACGTGGTCACGGAAGCGGCGGCGCAGGTTGACCGCGGAGACGAGGCCGACGCGGGCGGCGATGGCCTCCACCGGCAGCTCGGTCTCCTCCAGCAAGCGGCGGGCTTCGGCCACCCGGCGCGCCAGCAGCCAGGCGCCGGGGCTGGTGCCGAGTTGTTCGGCGAAGCGCCGGGCCAGCGTGCGCGGCGAGACGTTGAGGTGCGCGGCCAGATCCGCAACCGACAACGGCGTGCCGAGGCGTTCGCCGGCCCACTCCAGCAGCCCGTCGAGGTCGTCCTCCGGCGGCGCGGGCGGCACGAACTGCGCCTGGCCGCCGTCGCGGTGCGGCGGCATCACCATGTGGCGCGCGATCAGGGCCGCGTACTCGGCGCCGTGGTCCTTGCGGACGAGGTGCAGGCACAGGTCGACGCCCGCCCCGGCACCGGCACTGGTGGCGACGTCGCCGTGGTCGACGTAGAGCACGTCCAGCTCGACCTTGATCTGCGGGAACTCACGCTGCAGCTGGTCGGCGCGCTCCCAGTGGGTGGTCGCCGAGCGGCCGTCGAGCAGCCCGGTGCGCGCGAGGGCGAACACGCCGGCGCAGATCGTGACGAGCCGCGCCCCGCGGGCGTGTGCGCGCAGCAGCGCGCGGCGCACTCGCCCGGACAGCGGTGCCTCCACCGGGGACCAGCCGGGGATGATGACGGTATCGGCGTCCCCGAGCGCGGACAGCCCGCGGGACACGTGCATCGCGTAGCCGGCGGTGGTGGCCACCGGGCCGGGGTTCTCGGTGCAGACGTCGAACCGGTAGTGCTGCGGGATGCCGCGCCGCACCAGCCCGAAGACCTCGGAGGCACAGCCGAGCTCGAACGTCGACTGGACGGGGCGCACCAGGGCCACCACGCGATGCATGGCAAGAAAGTACCCCATCGTGTCGTTCCTGGCGCTGGGACGGCCGGACCGGCCGCGCCACAGTGTGGTTATGCATCCCGAAATCCTCGACCAGGAGGGCTACACCTCCGTCTCCGTCAGTGAAGCACCCGTCGTCGACGTGTTCCCCGGGATCCGGCTGCGTCCACTGTGGAAGGGCACGAACGGCGCGCACGCCAACATCCTGGAGATGGACGCGGGCTCGTCCTGGCCCCGCCGCGATGTCCACGAACCCGGCCCGGAGGAGGTCTACGTGGTGTCGGGCGTGTTCAACGACGGAGCCCGCGACTACCCCGCCGGCACGTTCCTGCACGCCCCCGCCGGTACCTGGCACGTGCCCGCGACGAGCAGCGGCTGCACGCTGTTCCTCTTCTACCCGGAGGGGTAGGGGTTATCGTCGGGTGATGCCTCCGGAGTTCACCTACGCCGAGGTGGGCGGTACCCGCGGCGCACTGCCGGCGGGCTACCGCCACCTGCGGCGGCACCGCGTGCTCGGCCAGGGGCGGGACCGGTTCGAGGAGGCGGCGGACGCGCTGCTGCACTGGGAGGTGCAGAAGCGCGCCGGGCTGCGGGTGGACACCGCGGCCGGCACCGTCACCGAGGGCGCGGTCGCGCACCTGCGGCTGGGACCCCGCCCGCTGCGCATGACCGCACCGGTCCGCGTCGTGTACGTGCTGGACGAGGACCGGCGGCGCGGATTCGGCTACGGGACGCTGCCGGGACATCCCGAATCGGGCGAGGAAGCCTTCGTGGTGGAGCTCGGGCTCGCCGGGACCGTCACCTTCCGGATCACCGCCTTCTCCCGGCCGGCATCGCTGCTCACCCGGCTGGCCGGACCGGTGGCGCACCTCGCCGAGGGCGTGATGACGAACCGCTACCTCCGGGCCCTGTGACCGGCCGGTCCTCGGACATCTGCGGTGTTACGGTGCGGCCGTGACGGAGCTGCGGCGTGGACCGGTGGTGCCCCAGGTGGCGAGCCTGCTGCGGCAGCGCCTGCGCCGCGGTGACTGGCGGCCCGGCGAACGACTGCCCAACGAGGTGCGGCTGGCGGCCGAGTTCGGCGTGGGACGGTCGTCGGTGCGCGAGGCGGTCCGGTTGCTGGTCCAGGACGGCCTGCTGGACGTCCGACACGGCTCCGGCACCTTCGTCGCCACCGGGGAGCCGCCCGCCACCCGTGACGTGCGGCAGCTGGTGCGCCGCGCCCGGCTGCTCGAGGTCTACGAGGTGCGCCGCGCGCTGGAGGTCGAGGCCGCGCGGCTCGCCGCCCAGCGGGTGCGGCCCGAGGACGTCGCGCGCCTGCGGGAGGGTCTGCGGAAACGTCAGGACGAGCGGGACAGCGACCCGGCGGTGTTCGTCGACGCCGACCTCGCCTTCCACCGCGCGGTCGTCGAGCTGTCCGGCAATGCCCTCCTGCTCAGCCTGTTCACCGCCGCGGAGCCGGTACTGCGGGAGATCCTCACCGACCTGGTGCGTCACGAAACCCACCTGCCGGACTCCTCCCCCGCCCACGCAGACCTCCTGGACGCGCTGGAACGGCAGGATCCCGACGCGGCTGTCGCCGCGACCGTCGCCAACCTCGACCCCGTCCGGTGCGGCGTCCGCACCGCCGCCACCCGCACCCCGCTCGATCAGCCCGGGTGACCGGCGCGGCCCACGACGGCCGTCGCGTCCAGCTCCGCCGAGGTCACGACCTGCGCGGCGAGCCCCGCGCCGGTGGCGGCGCGCAGCAGCGCCGGCGCCTGGCGCTCGCTGGTCTCGACCAGCACCCAACCGCCCGGGGCGAGCCAGCCCGGCGCACCGGCCATCACCCGCCGCGCGATGTCCAGCCCGTCGGCCCCGCCGTCCAGTGCCGGCCGGGGTTCGTGCAGCCGGGCTTCCGGCGGCATCAGCCCGACCGCGTCGCTGGGCACGTACGGGGCGTTGGCGACCAGGATGTCCACCCGGCCGCGTAACCGCGCGGGCAACGCGTCGAAGAGATCGCCTTCGTGGACCTCGCCGGGAATGTTGTGGCGGGCGCAGCGCACGGCCGCCGGGTCGAAGTCGGCGGCGTGCAGTTCGGCGAGGTCGGCTTCCACGGCCAGCGCCGCGCCGACCGCGCCGGAGCCGCAGCACAGATCGACCGCGACCGCCCGGGCGGGGGCGAGCCGGGCCGCCTGCTCGACGAGCAGTTCGGTGCGCCGCCGGGGCACGAACACGCCGGGCTCGACGTGCACGCGCAGCCCGCGGAACGCGGCCCAGCCCAGGACCTGTTCCAGGGGTTCGCCGTCGATCCGCCGGGCGGTGAGGGCGTCCAGCTCGGCGGGCGTGCGCGCGGCGGCCAGCAGGAGGCGGGCCTCGTCTTCGGCGAAGACGCAGCCGGCGGCCCGCAGGCGGCCGGCGAGGACGGTTTCGGTGTCAGTGGACATGGAGCGCCTTTCCGGGGAAGAACGGGCGCTCGGACCTCACTGGCCGTTGGAGGCGAGCACCCGGATGACGACGGCGGAAACGGGACTCACCTCCTCTCCTCGGCGTGCCGGACATCGAGACCCTAGTGCACCGGCCGCGAGCGTCACCGGGGGCCGCGTATCTCCGGGCGGTCGATGATCCGCAGCCAGGTGCCGTCCGGTTGCCGTCGCGCCACCTGCACCCGGCCGCCCGTGCCGTCCGCGGGGCGGGTGGAGGTCAGGGCGAGGTCGCCGTGGTAGACGGTGGGCATCGGTTCCTCGGCGGCGAACTCGCCCGCCTGCTCCAGCATCCGCTCGAGCACCTCCCGGATCGCGTCCCGGCCCACCGTCTGCGAACCGGGCGGGAACGCCAGCACGGCGTCCTCGGCGTAGAGCTCCGACAGCGCCTCGGCGTCGCGGGCGTTGGCGCGCTCGACGAACATCACGGCGAGGTCTTCCGGCGTGGTGGCCTTCTCGATCATGGTTGTTCTCCTTTCCGGCACGTCCAGGTTCGCCCAGCTGGAACGAGAAGTCCAAGAGCTGCCCGGTCTCGTCGCTAGAATCAGCGGTTATGGAACTGCGGCAGCTCGAGTACTTCGTGACGGTCGCCGAGGAGGGCAACTTCACCCGCGCGGCGGAACGCGTGCACGTGGCCCAGCCGGGGGTGTCGGCGCAGGTCCGCCGGCTGGAACGGGAGCTCGGCCACGAACTGCTGGACCGGTCCGGCCGCACCGTGCGGCTCACCGAGGTCGGCGCGGCCGTCCTGCCCTACGCCCGCGCCGCGCTGGCCGCGGTCGCCGGGGCCCGGCTCGTGGCCGACGAGTTCCGCGGGCTGGTCCGGGGGCGCATCGCGTTCGGCATGGTCACCTCGCACAGCTTCGACGTGCCCGGGCTGCTCGCGGCGTTCCACGACGACTACCCGGGCGTGGAGATCACGCTCGTCGAGGCCCGCTCCGAGCAGCTGACCGGCGACGTCCGCGGCGGCCGGCTCGACGCCGCCATCGCCAGCCTCGCCACCGGCGAGCAGCCACCCGGCCTGAACGCGCTGGTCCTCACCGACGAGGCGATCGTCGCGGCGGTCGGCCAGGACGACGAGTGGGCCGGGCGCGACAGCGTTCCGCTCGAGGCGCTGCGCGACCGCCGGCTGGTCAGCCTGCCGGCCGGCACCGGGCTGCGGACCCGGCTGGACGAAGCGTGCGCCGCGCGTGGCTTCGCGCCGCGGATCGGGTTCGAGGCCGGCCACCCCACGGTGCTCGGCGACCTCGCCGCCCGCGGGCTGGGTGTGGCGATCCTGCCGGAATCCGTGCCCGCCGCGCGGTCCGACCTGCACGCCCTCGCGATCACCGATCCGCCGCTGCGGGGCAGCCTGGCGCTGCTGTGGCGTGCCGACGGCCCGATCAGCCCGGCGGCGCGGGTCTTCCTCGACCACGCGCGTGCCCGCCTGCCCTGACGAAGGTGGCAGCCCGCGTTACCGGCCCGGGCGCGGGTTGCGGCGCCGGCGGCGGCTGCGCCACGCGCTGGCGAGCCGTGAGTGCGGCTGCCACTCCAGGCCGTTGGGCAGGTTCCACCCGAACTTGACCGCCGCGACCCGGAAGAGCAGCGCCCCGACGACCCCGGACACCAGCCCCACCAGCGGCGCGCCCAGGTAGTTGCAGACCACCATCGTCGCCGCCACCGCCGCGGCCACCGTCCCGTACAGGGCATTGCCGCCGAACACGGCCGGCACCCGGCGCAGCAGGACGTCACGCAGGGCACCGCCGCCGACCGCGGTCGTGGTGCCCAGCAGGATCGCCGGCAACCAGCCCAGGCCGGTGGCCAGCGTCTTCTGCGCCCCGGTCACCGCCCAGAACCCGATGACCGCCGCGTCCAGCGCGGTGAACAACTTGTCCCACGCGCTTTCGCTGATCGAGATCACGAACGACAGCAGCGCCCCGGCCAGCGCCGTGGGCAGGTAGGCGTAGTCGGTCAGCGCGACCGGCGTGCCGTGCTGCAGCAGCGTGTCCCGGATGACCCCGCCGCCCAGGCCGGACACGCTGCCCACGACGAGGAACCCGAACAGGTCCAGCCGCTCGCTGCGGGCCACCGCGCCACCGAGGATCGCGCAGGCGAACACACCCGCCAGGTCGAGGTAGCGCGTGATCTGGTTGATCGTTTCGACCGCTGTCCCACTCGCCATACCGGGCACCCTAAACCGCCGCGGGGACTCCGCAGTGGACGGACGATCAGGACACCGCGAGACAGTCGGCGCAGCGCGGAACCGCGGCCCCACCGGGCACGTGCTCGATCGCCGTCCAGATGCGGCGACGCTCGCCGCAGCGCGCGATCCGGTAACCCAGGTACGGCTGCTCATCGGCGAACAGGTGCGCCCGCCGCTCGTCGGCGAAGGGAGCCGGCACGTCGGGCACGAACCACGGCAGCGCCTCGAAGAGGCTGAGCTGATCCTTCGCCCGCACCCGTCACCCCCGTCCACGGTCCTGCCCGGACGTTACCCGCAGGGTACGACGGATGCCGGGCACCGGCGCGCGGCCGGCCGGTGCCCGGCGTTGTGCGGTCAGTCGCGGGCGCGCAGGGTCTCCGGGGTGACGAACGCGGCGACCAGGCTGATCAGCGCGCCGCACATCAGGTAACCCGCGGGTGCGTAGGTGCTTCGCGTGGCCTCCACCACGGCGGTGGCCACCAGCGGCCCGGCGCCGCCGAAGAGCACCACGCCGATGTTGTAGCCGATGCCGACCCCGCTGTACCGGCGGGCGGTCGGGAACAGCTCGGCGAAGATCGCCGGCTGCGGCGCCAGCATCATCGCCTCGCCGATCACCACCAGGGCGAGACCGGCGACCAGGAACCCGAAGGACAACCGGTGCAGCAACAGGAACCCGAGCGGCGCGGTCACCAGCACCCAGATGGCCCCGGCGATCAGGAACGGCTTGCGCCCCACCCGGTCGCACACCCGGGCGAACACCACGGTCAGCACCATCATGACCACCATCGCGCCGAACCCGGCGAGCTTCGCCCGCGCCGGCGGCACCGACAGCTCGGTCACCAGGAAGGTGGGGCCGTACACCAGCAGCACGTAGGTGCACATGGTCGGCGAGCACACCAGCCCGGCCACGCGCAGGATCGACCGCCAGTCGTGTCGCAGCGTCGCGCGCAGCGGCGCCCGTTCGTGCCCCTCCGTGGCGGCCACCCGGGCGAACTCGGGCGTCTCGTCCAGCCGCAACCGCATGTACAGCCCGATCAGGCCCAGCGGCAGCGCGACCAGGAACGGGATCCGCCAGCCCCACGACTCCAGCGCGGCCGGTGGGAGCACCTCGCTGAACAGCAGCGCGGACAAACTCGCCACCATCATGCCGAGCACGATCGTGATCGTTTGCCAGCTGCCGTAGTACGCCCGCCTGCCGGCGGGTGCCGTCTCGATCACGTACGCCACGGCACCGGTCCACTCACCGCCCGCCGACACGCCCTGCGCCAGCCGCAGCACCAGGATGAGCACCGGCGCGGCGACACCGATGGAGGCGTACGACGGCACGAGCGCCATCAGCGCGGTGCCCAGCGAGATCAGCAGGATGATCGCCGACAGCGCGGCGCGCCTGCCGTGCCGGTCGCCGATGTAGCCGAACACCACCCCGCCGAGCGGGCGCACCACGAAACTCACCCCGAAGAGCGCGAACGTCAGCAGCAGCGCGGCGGTCGGGTCCCCGGCCGGGAAGAACAGCTTCGCGATCGTCGACGCGAAGTACCCGTAGAGGACGAACTCGTACCACTCGATGAAGTTGCCGATGCAGGCGGCCACGATCGACTTGCGCTGCACCGCGGTGATGCGGTGCAGCGCACCGGTGGCCGGCTGGGTCTGGACGGTCATGGTGTTCACCTTCCTGACGGGGCGACGCTGCCCCAGTCCGGTGTCCCCGCGACGGGGACGTGGTCGACGTGGTCGAGATAGGTGCCGAAACCGATGTCGAGGCGGATCCCGCCATAGCGGGCGGAGGTGACCTCGTGACACGGCAGCAGGTGGACGGGATCGGCGGCGGACGGCCGCAGGGTCACCTCCGCTGTGCCGTCCCACCCACCGGTCGGCTGGGAGGTGCGGAACGGGATGCGCACCAGCCTGCTGATGTCGTAGCCGGTGCCCTCCGCGCTCGGGATCAGCTTCAGCGCGAAGTGGTGGCCGAACCACTCCGGGATCGGGTCGAGCGCGGCGCCGGGCGTCGCGGCCCGGGCCCGCACGGTGACGATCTCGATGTCGTTGGCGGTGACGATGCGGCCGGTCACCTCGTCACCGTCCTCGGTGAGGGTGACCGCGCGGGCCTGTTTCTTGGGCAGCCCGAAGATCTCCCGCCCGAGGGTGCCGTGGTTGAGGCCCTCGATGAAGAAGGTGAGCGGATAGGCGCCCACCTCGTCGTGGCGGCGGCACTGCACGCTGATCCCGGCCTGCAGGTACGGCGGCCGCTGTTCGACGGTGCCGTCGGGCAGGTGGAACCCGGCCCCGAGGAACTCGGCCACCCAGATGCCGACGAGCGGATCCGGCGCCGGCGCCAGCGGAGCGGGCAGCAGCCGTGCCAGCACCTCCGGGTCGGTGCGGTACTCGACGGTGAGCCAGCGCAGCTGCACGGTCTCGGTGCCCACGCCGTACAGCGGCGCGAACGGGGGCATCGCGACGACGGGTTCGGTCACGGATCCTCCTAGGCTCGGACGGACTTGGTGATCGCCTCGGCGATCACCTCGGTGGAGGGGATGACGGCCGCGGCGAGCCCCGGCGCGGCCGGGATGCGGGTGTCCGGCGCACCGATCCGCACCGGCGGGCAGCGCAGCGGCAGCCCGGCTTCGGCGACGGCGGCGAGCACCTCGCCGCCGACCCCGCCGACCGTGTGCGCTTCGTGGGCGACCACCAGCCGCCCGGTGCGGCGCACGCTTGCCAGCACGGCCGCCAGGTCGAGCGGGCGCACCCAGCGGGCGTCCAGCACCTCGGCCTCGATCCCGTCCCCGGCGAGCCGGTCGGCCGCCTCCAGCACCCGGTGCTGCAGCGCGCCCCAGGTGAGCACGGTGACGTCGCGCCCCGGCCGCCGCACCGCCGCACCCCCCACCGGCTGCACGTCACCGCCGAGCCGGACCTGCTGCTTGCCCGCGTGGTACAGGGTGCGGTTCTCGATCACGATCACCGGGTCGTCGCACCAGATCGCCGACAGCAGCAGGTCGTAGGCGTCCTGGTGCGTGGCGGGCAGGCACACCCGCAGCCCGGGCACGTGGGCGAAGAACGCCTCCAGCGACTGCGAGTGCTGGGCGCACGCCCCGGGCGCGTTGCCCTGCTGGGTGCGCACGGTCAGCGGCGCCGACAGCGACCCGCGGGACACGTAGCGGACGTTGGCGGCCTGGTTGACGAGCTGGTCCAGGGCGACCAGCGAGAAGTCGGCCCACATGATCTCGGCGATCGGCCGGCGGCCGAACATCGCGGCCCCCACCGCGCCGCCGAGGATGGCCGATTCCGAGATCGGGGTGTCGAACACGCGGTCGCCGAATTCCTTGCGCAGGCCCTTCGTCACGCCGAACACCCCGCCGGGTGCGGCGACGTCCTCCCCGAACAGCAGCGCCTCCGGGCGTTCGGCGAGAGCGCGGCGCAGCGCCGCGTTGACCGACTCGGCGTAGGACAGGTTCTTCGTCTCAGGCATAGAGGTGCTCCAGAACGGTGGTGGGGTCGGCGACGGGATCGGCCAGCGCTCGGGCGGAGGCGTCGGCGATCTCGCGGGCCACCCGTGCTTCGAGTTCGTCCAGTTCGGACTGTGCGACGCCGAGGCCGAGCAGGTCCCGGCCGAGCCGTCCGATCGGTTCCGCGGCGAGCGCCGCGTCCAGGTCGCCGGAGGGCCGGTAGTGCTGTGCGTCGCCGATGTAGTGCCCGACGATCCGCTGGGTCATCGCCTCCAGCAGCACCGGGCCCGCGCCGGAACGGGCCCGGCGGACGGCCTCCGCGACGGCCTGGCGCACCGCCTCCGGGTCGTTGCCGTCGATGCGCGCGCCCGGCATCCCGTAGGCGGAGGCCCGCTTGAACAACCGGTCGACGCGCACCATGTCGGCGATCGGGGTGAGTTCGGAGTAGTGGTTGTTCTCGACGAGGAAGATCACGGGCAGCGCACGGACCGCGGCGAAGTTCATCGCCTCGTGCACCGCGCCCTGGTTCATCGCGCCGTCCCCGAACGCGGCGAGCGCGACGCGGCCCGACCCGTCGAAGGTGGCGGCCAGCGCGGCACCGGCCGCGATCGGGGCGCCGGCACCCACGATCGAGTTCTCGCCGTACATCCCGTACTCGGGCGCGGAGAGGTAGGCCGATCCGCCGCGGCCACCGTTGATCCCGGTGGCGCGGCCGAGCAGCTCGGCGAACAGCGCGTGCGGCGGCGCTCCGCAGGCGAGCGTCCAGCCGTGACCGCGGTAGGTGGGGAACACGGCGTCGCGGCTGAGATCGAGCGCGGCGCAGGCGCCGACGTAGATCGCTTCCTGGCCGTTGCACAGGTGGACCGATCCGACGACCTCGCCGGTCGCACGCAGCCGGGTCACCTCCTCCTCGAAGGACCGGATCCGCCGCATCGACTCCAGATGGGCGAGCAGTGCCGCTGTTTCGGGCATGGGGGTACCCACTCTCCTTTTCGCACAGGGGAAAATCGAGGTTCAGGCGTAGTGGGGCAGGCCGCCGTCGACGGTGACGACCTGTCCGCTGACGTGCCGGGCGCCGGGCCCGGCCAGGAATGCCACGACGGCGGCGACGTCATCGGGTTCACCGGCGCCGGCGAGGTCTTCGCCCGCCTCGGCGTACCGGGCCTGCAGGCGGGCCGTGCGGATCCGTCCCGGGGCGACCGCGTTGACGCGGATGCCGTGCGGCCCGAGGTCGCGCGCCAGGTAGCGGGTGTACTGCACGACCGCGGCCTTGGCGACGCCGTAGTGCGCGTAACCGCCGTCCGCGGTGGCCGCCAGGCCGTTGACCGAGCTCATCGTCACGATGCTGCCGTGCCGCTGCCGCCGCATCGGCCCGGCGACCGCGCGGCAGCAGTGGACCGTGCCGAACAGGTTCAGCCGCAGCACCTTCTCCAGCTCGGCGAGCTCCACTTCGGACGCCCGGTTGCCGTGGATGGGACCGGTGCCGCCACCGGCGTTGCAGACCAGCACGTCCACCCCGCCCCAGGCGGCGATCACCGCACCCACCGCGGCCTCGACCGCCCCCGGGTCGGTGACGTCGCACTGCAGGGCCATCGCGTCCACGCCGTGGGCGGCGATCTCCGGACCCACCGGTTCCGCGACCGCCCCGCGGGTGGTGTCGCTGTTATCCGTGCCGGGGTTGGTGTCCACGACGGCGACCGACGCGCCCGCGGCGGCGAGCCGCACCGCGATCGCACGCCCGATCCCGCGGCCCGCTCCGGTCACCACTGCCCGCGCCCGCTCCAGGGTCCTCACGACACCTCCCGGTTCGTCCGCGGGTCCGGCGAGGGCACGGTGAGCCGGCCGGTGCGCAGCAACCCGGTCGCCATCGCCGCGGCCTCCCGCACCTCCGCGATCAGCCACGACCGGCGCTCGGTGAAGCGCGGCTGCGGCACGGACACCGTGAACGCCCCGGCCGGCGTGCCCTGCTCGGCGAAGAACGGCGCCGACACGCAACAGACACCGTCGCTGAACTCCTCCAGGTCCAGGGCGTAGCCACGTCTGCGGGTCGTGGCCAGGTCCACGGTCAGCGCGTCGAAGTCGGTGATCGTGGAGGGCGTGACGGCCTCCAGTGGAACGCCGTCGAACATCGCCGCAACCTGCTCGTCCGGCAGGAACGCCAGCACCGCCTTGCACGACGCGCGCGCGTGCAGGTGGCCGGTGTAGCCGACGTCGAGGTTGCCGACGGACAAGGTGTGCAGGCCCGCGAGGTAGTGCTGCAGGATCAGCGTCCCATGGTTCCAGCCCGAGATGTAGGACGTTTCCCGTGTCTTGTTGTGCAACCGGGTCAGGATGACCGCGAGCTCGGGCGAGGGACCGGAGCGTCGCTGCAGGTGCCTGCTCAGCGAGGCGGCCTTGGGGCCCACGTCGTAGTAGCCGCCGGGCAGCCGGATCACGTGGCCGCTCGCGACCAGCGTCCGCAGCAGGTGGTAGCAGGTGCCGATCTTGATGCCGAGCTGCCGCCCGAGCACCTTCGCCGTGGCGCCGCCGTCGGCCGCGGCGACCGCCTCCAGCACCTGGAGCCCGCGCTCCAGTGTGTGCAGGACCGTGGTGCGCTGCTCACCCACCGCGCACCACCATCCTGGTCAGCGCCAGCGCGAGCACCTTCGCCGCCCGCACGACGTCGGCCTCGGCGACGCACTCGTCCGGCGCGTGCGCCAGCGTGACGTCACCCGGACCGAAGATCGCGGTCGGCACCCCCCGCGCTCCGAAGAAGGCGGCGTCGGAGCCGGCCGTGAAGCCGGTCAGGGTTTCCTCCCCCGTCGCGGCCCGCTGCGCCGACCGCAGCGCGGCGACCAGCTCGTGGTCGGCGGGCGTCTCCCAGCCGGGCAGGCCCTCGTGGTCCCAGCGCACGGCGGGCGGGTGGTCCCGCAGCCAGTCGTCGGTGGCGGCGACCTCGGCGAGCACCCGCTCGACCTCCTGCCGCAGCTCGGCCGGGGCCTCCCCCGGGACGAGCCCGATCCGGCCGGACATGGTCGCGTGATCGGGTACCGCGGCGCGCCAGCTGCCCGCCCGGGCGGTACCGATCGCGAAGGGAATCGCGGTGGGCACGTCGGCGAACAGCGGGTGCCGGTAGGCCGCGCCGCGTTTTCGGGCCAGCTCGGCCAGCGCCTCGCGCACGCGGATCAGTTTGTCGAACGCGTCCACCCCGCGCCACGGGGCGGAGGTGTGCGCCGCGACGCCGGTGACGTCGACGGTGAAGAACAACAGGCCGGTGCTGACCGGCACGATCGCGCCGCCGGTCGGCTCCAGCACCAGCGCGGCCGCCGGGTCCGGCACCTCGAGCGCGGCGGCCCGTGTGCCCACCCCGGTGGTTTCCTCGGCCACGACGAGCTGCACCGCGACGTCGAACGGCAGGTCCACGCGGAGGTCTTCGAGCGCGGCCAGCGCGTACAGCCCGGCCGCGATGCCGCCCTTCATGTCGACCGAACCGCGTCCGTGCACCTTGCCGCCGGCCCGGGCCCCGGAGTGCGGCGGCCGCGACCACGCCTGCTCGTCACCGGCCGGCACCACGTCCACGTGCCCGTTGAGGACCAGGTACGGCAGCCCGCGGCGCCGCGGGTACCAGGCGATCAGGTTCTCCCGGTCCGCCGACCGCGGTTCGCCGGCGGCCATCCCGGTGGGCTCGAGCGGCTGCCGCACCAGCGGCCAGCCACGGGCGGCGAACCAGTCGGCGTACCGGCCGGTCACCCGGTCCTCCCACCCGCTCTCGCTGGGCTCGCGGACGGTGGCGGCGAGGAACGACAGCATGTCCTCGGCCACGGCGTCGACCCGGGCCAGTACCTGCGCGTCGGTCGGTCGCGGCATTGGTCACCTCCTGTTCGTCGGCTGGTCCGACACTCTGCGGCTTCGGCCGCGACCATTGCATCAGACTGAACCCGTTTTTGGACTATCTGAAATTCGGCCGTGGGGCCGGTGGGATCGGTCCGCGCCCCGACCTAGCGTGCGCAGCGTCCCCGTCTCCCGAGGAGGAACTGTGTCCCACGCCGAGCTGTGGCAACGACATCAGCGGGTCATGCCCGCCTGGATGCAGCTCTACTACGACGAGCCGATCGAACTGGTCCGCGGCGAGGGGCGGCGCGTGACCGACGGCGAAGGCCGCGAGTACCTGGATTTCTTCGGCGGCCTGCTGGCGACCATGGTCGGCCACGACATCCCGGAGATCACCGAGGCGATCCAGGCGCAGGCGGGACGTCTGCTGCATTCGTCCACGCTCTACCTGATCCGCAGCCAGGTCGAACTCGCCGAGCGGATCGCGAAGCTGTCCGGCCTGGACGATCCCAAGGTCTTCTTCGTCAACTCCGGCACCGAGGCCGTCGAGACGGCGCTGCTGCTGGCCACCCAGCACCGCCGGTCCAACCAGGTGCTCGCCCTCCGCGGCAGCTACCACGGCCGGTCGTTCGGCACGGTCGCCGCCACCGGTATCCGCGGCTGGTCGGCCACCGCGCTCAGCCCGCTCGCCGTCACCTACGTGCACAGCGGCTACCGCTACCGCAGCCCCTTCGGCCACCTCGACGACGCCGGGTTCGTCGCGGCCTGCGCGGAGGAGCTGCGCACGATCATCGAGACCTCGACCGCCGGGGACGTGGCCTGCCTGCTCGCCGAACCGGTGCAGGGCGCGGGCGGGTTCGCCACCCCGCCCGACGGCTTCTTCCCCGCGATGAAGGAGGTGCTCGACGACTACGGCATCCTGCTGATCTCCGATGAGGTCCAGTCCGGATGGGGACGCACCGGCCGGTCGTTCTTCGCCATGCCCGGGTTCGGCGCGACTCCCGACGCCATCACCTTCGCCAAGGGCCTCGGCAACGGCATCGCGATCGGCGGAGTCGTCGCCCCTGCCGGGCTGATGGACTGCCTTGGCGCGAACTCGATCTCCACCGCCGGCGGCAACCCGCTGGCCACGACAGCCGGGCTCGCGACGCTGGACTACCTGCTCTCGCACGACCTGCAGGCCAACGCGGACAAGGTCGGCGACCACCTGATGGCGGGCCTGCGCCGGATCGCGGACGACTGCCCGCTGATCGGCGAAGTCCGCGGGATGGGGCTGATGATCGGGGTGGAACTCGTCGTGCCCGGCACCCGCGAGCCCGCCGTCGCCGCGACCCTGCGGGTGCTCGACGCCGCGCGGGACCGCGGCCTGCTCATCGGCCGCGGCGGGCTGCACGGCAACGTCCTGCGCGTCACGCCGCCGATGACCGTCACCGTCGCCGAGGCGGACGAAGCCCTCGCGGTGCTGCGCGATGTCCTGGCCACCGTGACCGCCCTGACCACCGCTGCCGAACGCACCGAGGAGAACGCATGATCCGGCGCTGGAACCCGGGCACCGTCGCCGCACCCATCGGCATGTACAGCCACCTGGCGCAGGTGCCGGCCGGCCACGAGCTCGTGGTGATCTCCGGGCAGGTCGGCGCGCGGCCGGACGGCACGCTGGCGGGCGAGGACGCCGCGGCCCAGACCGAGGCCGTGTTCGCCAACCTGGAGCGGCTGCTCGCGCAGGCCGGTGCAGGACCACAGCACCTGGTGAAGGTGTTCAGCATGGTCGCCGGCACCGAGCACCTGCCCGGTTTCCGCTCGGTGGTGAAACAGACCTTCACCCGCTGGTTCCCCGGTGGTGACTGGCCGGCCCAGTCGCTGATCGTGGCGGCCGCGCTGGCCACGCCGGACATCCTGGTGGAGGTCGAGGCGATGGCCGCGGTGCCCCGATGACACCGGAGGAGTTCCGGGGGCTGTTCCCGGCGCTGCGCGAGCAGGTGTGGCTGGACACCCCGGGAGCGCCGCCGGGAGCCGAGCCCGTGGTGACCGTGATGCGGGAGGCGCTGGAGGGCTGGTCGTCCGGCGCGTTCGACTGGCTCGACTGGGACGGGGCCGCGGCGCGGGCGCGGCAGCTGTTCGCGGACCTCGTCGGCGTGCCCGCGGGCACGGTCACCACGATGTCGTCGCTGGCCGAAGCTGCCGCGACGGTGGCCGCGTCGCTGCCCCGGGGCCGGGTCGTGGTGGCCGAGCAGGACTTCCGCAGCAACCGCTTTCCGTGGCTGGCCCGGCACGACGTGGTGAGCGTGCCGGCCCGGGACGGCGCCACCCGGGTCGAGGACCTGATCGCGGCCCTGGACGACGACGTGGTGCTGCTCGCGGTGAGCGAGGTGACCAGCCGGGAAGGGCAACGGCTCGACCTCGTTGCGCTGCGCGCCGCGACCGACCGGGTCGGCGCCCGCCTGTTCGTCAACCTGACCCAGTCGCTCGGGGCTCTGCGGTTCGACCTCGCCGCCGTGCGCCCGGACTACCTCGCGGTGCACGGTTACAAGTGGCTGCTATGCCCACGCGGCGCCGCGTGGCTGGTGACGCGACCGGACCGGGTGCCCGGCCTGCGGCCCCTGGCGCCCGGGTGGAAGTCGACGGCCGCCCCGCACGGCTACTTCGGCGGGGCCCTCGACCTGGCGCCGGACGCCGCCCGGTGCGACGCGTCCCCGGCCTGGTTCTCGTGGCTCGGCGCGGGCGCGGCGCTGCGCCTGTTCCACGCCGTCGACCCGGCCCGGGTGGAGCGGCACGTGGTCGGCCTGGCCGGGCTTCTCACCGGCGAGGCGGCGGCGCTCGGCCTGCGCCGGGTGCACGACGGACCCGCCTCGCACATCGTGGTCCTGGCCACCGCGAACGCCGACCGGATCGCGCGGTCGCTGGCCGATCACGGGGTGCGCGCCACCGCGCTCGGCGACCGGGTCCGGTTCGGCTTCCACTACTTCAACGACGAGTCCGACGTCGCGGCCGCGGTCCGCGCACTCGCGGCCGCGACCGGACACGGCTCGTCCTAGTCCACGGTCAGCACCAGCTTGCCGAACTGGTCTCCCCTGGCCAGTTCGGCAAGCGCACGCGGACCGTCCGGCAGCGGGAAGGTGCGGTGGACCACCGGCCGGATCCGGTGCTCGGCCACCAGGGCGAGCATCCGTTCGAACTCGCGGGCACTGCCCATCGAGGTGCCCAGCAGGCTGATCTGCCGGAAGAACATGTCCCGCAACGACAGCTGCACGTCCGGTCCCGTCGTCGCGCCGAGCGACACCAGCCGCCCACCCGGGCGCAGCACCGACACGCATTTGCCGAACGTGGCCGAACCGACGCTGTCGACCACGAGGTCCACCGGCTGCGAGACGGCACTGGTCCAGTCCTCCGCGCTGCCGATCGCGTGGTCGGCCCCCAGCTCCCGGGCCTGCCGGCACTTCTCGGCGCTGCGGGAGGTGACGGTGACCGTGGCGCCCACCGCCTTGGCCATCGCCAGGGCGAAGGTGGCCACCCCGCTGCCGATGCCGGGCAACAGCACGTGGGCGCCCGGACGCAACCCGCCGCGCGTGAACAGCGCCCGGTAGGCCGTCAGCGCGGCCAGCGGGAGAGCCGCCGCTTCGGCCCAGTCCAGGTGCGCGGGTTTCGGTGCCACGTTGTGCGCCGGCACGACGACGTACTCGGCGAACGTGCCGTCGGTCGGCACACCGAGGATCGCCGGCACGTCCGGGACGTCGTCGGGCTCCTCCCAGTCCAGCGACGGGTTGATGACGACCTCGGTGCCGGGGGCGGGCGCCACCCCCGCGCCCGCGGCGACGACCACCCCGGCTCCGTCGGAACCCAGCACCACGCGCGCGTCGCCCGGCCCGCGGGCGCCGACGAGGAACAGGTCGCGGTGGTTGAGCCCGGCGGCGCGCAACGCGACCACCACCTCCCCCGCTCCCGGCTCCGGTGCCGGGACCTTGGCCGCCCGGACACCCGTCAGCCCCGTCTCACCTTCGTGCACCACCGCCACCATCGTTGTCATGTCCACGAAGCTAGCGATGGTGCCGGGGCACCGGCGATCCATCGCGAACTCGGTCACAGTGCGGGACTTTCAGATGTTGAAGTCCTTGCGCGTCCGGCGCGCCGGCCGGCCGCTGCGACCAGATCGGCGCGGGCCAGGTCGGCGTGGTTGTTCGCCGAGGACGGCGTGACCTGACCGATCATCGGGTCACGACCACCCAATCCGATGGCTTGCTGTGGCGCTGGAGACGCCTGGCCGCCGGACGCCGGGCCCGCCGTCCACACCGGAGCTTGTACTGTCACTTCGCATCGCTTCCGCCGGGATTGAGACCACCGCAGACCTGGTTCATGACCTGCTTCAGGAGCAGCATCCGGACCTCGCCGGGCTGACCGTCCGCGAAGTAGCGGGCGGATGGGACAACCAGCAGTGGCGCCTCGGGGACCACTTGGCCGTGCGCCTGCCGCGTACCGAACGTGCTCCGGAGCTCCAGCGCAAAGAGCGCCGGTGGCTGCCTGTCCTGGCCCCGCGCCTGCCGCTCCCGGTCCCGAACCCGGTGCGCACCGGCGTACCGTCCACGCGCTTCCCGAAACCCTGGACCATCATGACGTGGGTTCCCGGCGAGCCACTCGACTCCACTCCCCTCACCCGCGCCGATCACGCGGCTGACACCCTGGCCCGCTTCCTCCGGGCGCTGCACGTGGAGGCGCCGGTTGAGGCGCCGGTCAGTCCGGACCGCGGCGCTCACCCCAGGGCGTGCACCGACGGCTTCGATCACTTCTTCCAAGCCGTTTCCCCGGGCGCCATTGCCGACCGGGTCCGGGCCGTCTGGGAGGACGCGATCGCCGCGCCCGAGTGGGACGGGCCGCCGGTCTGGGTGCACGGTGACCTCCATCCGGCCAATGTGATCGTCTCGGACGGGACACTGTCGGGCGTGATCGACTTCGGTGACATGTTCGCCGGAGACCCGGCGTGGGACCTCGCGGCCGCCTGGGTGGTCCTTCCCGCGGGCGCTGCCTCACGGTTCTTCGACGTGTACCCACGGGTGGACGCGGCGACGATCCGGCGCGCTCGCGGCCTGGCTGCTCTGAAATGCCTGTTCCTCATGCTCATGGGCCAGAACGGAGACCGCGGCCTGCCCGGCGGCAAACCGGCATGGGGCCCAGCTGGCCGGGCAGCGCTCGAACGTGTCGTGCAAGACGGCCTGAGGTAGGCAGGAGGCCGGCGGTCAGGTGCCGGCGGACGCGCTGTCGGCGTTGAGCAGGTTGCGTTCCACGCGCCGCAGCAAGCGCAGCAGGTCCGCCTGCTGACGGTCGGACAGTCCGGCGGTCGTGGCGGCGTCCAGCGCGGCCCACATCCGCTCGACGGCCGGGCGTAGCCCGCGACCGGCCGGAGTGAGCGAGACGATCACCGACCGGCGATCGGTCTGCGACGAGCCGCGGACGACGAACCCGTTGCGCTCCAGTGCCTGCACGGTCCGGCTCACGGTGGACAGGTCGAGGTCGAGCGCCCGGGCGAGCTCGGTCTGCGATCGGTGGTCGTTCTCCCACAGCCGCATCAGCAGCAGCTCCTGCCCCGGGTAGAGGCCACACTCCCGCAGGAGCCGCCCGGCCACCGCCAGATGTGCCCGGGCAACGGCCGCGATACCGCGGCTGATTTCGCCCTGTTCGACCACGCGCAACTCCCCGTCTCCCCCATTACTTGGCACGACAACCATACCGGTAGCAGCCCGGGCTTCGTCACACCCATCCATAAACTTGGCACAACAAGTAATATGCTTGCGGTACCAAGCAGCTCGAGGAGGCGTGTGATGGCGGAGAACAACGAGCCGATCCTGGTGATCGGCGGCACGGGTCGGCAAGGCGGCGCGGTGGCGCGGGAGCTGCTGCGGCGGGGTCGCACCGTGCACGCACTGGTGCGCGATGCGGAGGCTCCCGCGGCGCGGGAACTGGCCGCCGCGGGCGCACAGCTGGTGCACGGCGACCTGGACGATCCGGAGTCGCTGGCAGCGGCCATGCGCGGGGTGCGGGGCGTGTTCAGCGTGCAGACGTTCCAGGGACCCGGTGGGGTCGCGGCGGAGGAACGGCAGGGCAAGGCGGTGGCCGACGCCGCGGCGCGAGCGCGGGTGGCGCACCTGGTGTACAGCTCGGTGGGCGGGGCGGAGCGGGACAGCGGCGTGCCGCATTTCGACAGCAAGTGGCAGGTCGAGCAGCACATCGAGGCACTCGGCCTGCCGGCGACCGTGTTGCGGCCGGCCATGTTCTACGACGGCTTCCACGACGTCGGCCCCCGGCTCGTGGACGGCGAGCTCGTACTGGGCCTGTGGCTGCGGCCCGAGGTTCCGCTGCAGTTGATCGCCACCGCCGACATCGGGGTGTTCGCCGCGGACGCGTTCGACGACCCCGCGCAGTGGATCGGGCGGCAGATCGAGCTCGCCGGGGACGAACTCACCGGGCCGCAGATGGCCGAGGTCTTCGCCCAGGTGACCGGTATCCCCGCGCGGTACGAGCAGCAGCCGATCGAACAGTTGCAGGCGATCAGCACGGAGATGGCCGCGATGTTCGGCTGGTTCGACCGCGAGGGCTACCGCGCCGATGTGCCGGCGCTGCGTCGCCACCACCCGACGCTCGCCAGCCTCCGGTCCTGGCTCGGCACCAGCGGATGGACGCCGGGCTCCCGCTGACCTTCGACGGCCGCGGGCCCACGCTCGTCCGGCCCGCGGATCGTCGCCCGGGCCGGACGAGCGCACCCGGATGGCCTAACTCCCGGCGGGGCGGGCCCGGTCGTCCGAACCGGCCACTGCGGACATGCCGGTCCCCGCGTCGGTGGTGTCCGGCGGGCCGAAGATCCGCAGGAAGGCGTCGACGGCGGCGCGGGCCAGCTCCAGTAGTGCGGTGTCGTCGATCGGGCGGGTGCCCATCCGGGTGCGGGCCTCCAGCGGGCCGGTGAGCAGGGCGAGGAACTGCTCGGCGGCCAGGTCGGGATCGGTGATGCGGAGCCGTCCGGCGAGCGCGAGGCGGGCGAACCGGTCGGCCAGTGCCTGGACGAGGCGGTGCGGCCCGCTCTCCGTGACGATCTCCAGCACGTCGGGAAACCGGGTGATCTCCGAGTAGAGCAGGCGGCGCAGCGCACAAGCGCGGTCCTCGGTGTGCAGCCGCAGCAGCGTGTGCCCGACGTCCTGCAGGGCGGCGCGCAGATCGCCGCTCGCGTCCTTGAGCGGGTCGAGGGCGGCGAGCCGCTCGTCCAGGACGCTCTGCGCCGTGGCCTGCATCGCGTGCCGGAACAGGGTCGCCTTGTCGGTGAGGTGGTTGTAGACGGTGGGCTTGGCCACGCCCGCCTCGGCGGCCACCTCCTTGACGCACGCCTGGGCGTAGCCGCGGCGCGCGAACACGGTGAACGCGCCCTGGAGTATCGCCTGCCGCCGGTCGCTGCCGCCACGCCTCGTCACCATGCACTGATTGTACTTCTGGGTTCAACTTTGCGAACCCAATGGTTGTGGGTGAACCGACTAGGCCACTATGTTGAACCCATGAGTTCAACTAGTGCGGATGACCGCCTGGACGCCCGGCTGCTGGCCACGATCGGCGTGGTCCTGCTCGGCGGATTGCTGGGCATCCTGAACAGCTCGATGGCGGCGGTGGCGACCGGGACCCTGGCCGGCGAGCTCGGCGCCTCGCTCAGCACGGTCGGCTGGGCCTCGACCGGATTCCTGCTCGCGGTCACCGCCACGATCCCCTTCACCACGTGGGCGGTCGACCGGTTCGGTGGCCGGCGGCTGTGGCTGGCGGGCCTGGCGGTGTTCGCGGTCGGCGCGCTGGCCGCGGGCCTGGCGTGGGACGTCGGCAGCCTGATCGCCTTCCGCACGGTGCAGGGCATCGGCGCCGGGCTCCTCGACCCGCTGGTGCTGATCCTGCTCGCCCGCGCTGCCGGTCCCGCACGGGCCGGGCGCGTGATGGGCCTGATGGGCGTGGTGCTTTCGCTCGGCCCGGTGCTCGGCCCGATCGCCGGCGGCGCCGTCCTCGACAGCTTGGACTGGCGGTGGATGTTCCTGCTCAGCGTGCCCGTCGGGCTGGCCGCCCTGGTGCTCGCGGTGCGCGTCCTGCCCGCCGACCCCGCGGCCGAAGGCGCGCGCCCCGGGCTGGACGTGCTCGGCCTGGCCCTGCTCGCCCCCGGGTTCGCCGCCGTGGTCCTGGCGCTGTCGCAGGCAGCCGAACGGTCGGCGTTCACCACCTGGCAGGCGCTGCTCCCGCTGGTGGCCGGCGCGGTGCTTCTGGCCTGCTACACCGCGCACGCCCGGCGCCGCCGAAGTGTCCCGCCGCTGATCGACCTGCGGCTGTTCGGCAGCCGCGGATTCAGCGCGAGCGTGGCGATCATGGGGCTGGGCGGGCTGGCCAACTTCGCCGCGCTGTTCGTCCTGCCGCTGTACTACCAGCGGGCGCACGGGCACGGCGTGTTCGCCGCCGCGCTGCTGATGGCACCGGTGGGGCTCGGTGGCGCGATCTCGATGCCGCTGGCCGGACGGCTGTCGGACCGGGTCGGCCCCCGCGGCCTGGCCACCGGCGGCGCGGCGCTGGCACTGGCCGCAGCGCTGGCCTTCACCCGCGTCGGCACCAGCACGGCCGAGACGTGGCCGGTGGTGGTCGCGCTCACGCTCGGCCTGGGGATGGGGTTGTTCAGCGCCCCCACGATGGGGTCGCTGTACCGCAGCCTGCCCGGTCCGATGGTCGCCCAGGGCAGTTCGGTGCTCTACATGCTCAACCAGCTCGGCGCGGCCCTCGGTGTCGCCGTGGTCACCCTGATCTTGCAGACCTCCGACGACCCGCTCACCGGCGTGCAGGGTGTCTTCTGGCTCACCGCCGGCGTGCTCGCGGTGATCCTGGCCGCCGTTCCACTGCTGCCCGGCCGCCCGGCCGCGCCTGCCGCGCAACCCGCCATGTCCGGAAGGATCACCCGGTGATCCACCCCGAGAGCCGCGCCAAGACGATCGTGATCACCGGCGGCACCGACGGGATGGGCCACGCCCTCGCCCGCACCCATCTGGACCGGGGCGACACCGTCATCGTCGTCGGCCGCGACGCCGCCAAGGCCGCCGCCCTCCCCGGCGCCGAGTTCATCGCGGCGGACCTGAGCCTGGTCAGCGAGAACCTGCGGGTCCTCGAGCGGATCAACACCCGGCACCCGGTCGTGGACGCCCTGGTGCTGTGCGCCCGGTACTTCCGCTCGGACCGGTTCGTCACCGCCGAGGGGTTCGAGGGGACCTTCGCGCTGGAGTACCTGAGCCGGTTCCTGCTCAGCCACGGCCTCGACGAGCCCGGCGTCATCGTCAACGTGTCCGGGCCCGGCGTCCCGATGGGCCGTGTCCACTGGGACGACCTCATGCTCGAACACGGCTACGACGGGGTCGCCGCGCAGATGCAGGCCGGCCGGGCCAACGACCTGCTCGGCGTCGCCTACGCCGCCCGCCACGCCACCTCACGCACCCGGTACGTGCTCGTCAACCCCGGCCCGGTCGCGACCGGGTTCGCCGGCCAGTACGACGCGGCCACCGCTGCCCACGTCGCCGCCCTGAAACGGCACGGCCGGCCCGTGCAGGACGGCATCAAGCCGATCGCGGCCCGCATCGACGCCCCGCCGGCGGCGCCGCTCAGCGCGTTCCTGCGCTTCGACCCGATCAGCCTCGACCACCCTTCCTTCGACCCCGGCGCCGCCCACCGCCTCCACGACCTCACCGGCCACCTGCTGCACCGATCGGAGAACTGATCCATGACCTCCCGCTGGAGGGCGGTGTTCCGCTCCGCGCCCGTCAGTCCCCACGAACCGCTGACCCTCATCCACCCGCCGCGCGGGTTCCACGACCAGACCCTCCGCCAGGTCGTGCGGGTCGGCGGCGCGGGGACCCGGCTACGGGTCCGGCTCGGCAACCACTACGGCAAGGACCCGCTGATCATCGCCCGCCTCCGGGTGGCAGCACACCGCACCGCAGCCGCGATCGTGCCCGGCACCGACACCGCGGTCACCTTCGGCGGCGCGCACCAGGTGACGATCCCGCCCGGGCGGGAAGCGATCAGCGACCCGGTCGACCTCCCCACGGCAGCCGGCGCCGACCTGGTCCTCAGCAGCTACCACGCCGCTGCCACCGGGCCGGGCGACTACCACCCGTTCGCCCTGCGGACCGGTTACGTCGGCCCTGGTGACGCCGTCGCCCACCCCGACCTGCCCGAGCCCGAACCGGTGGAGTCGCGGTTCTTCCTCACCGGCATCGACGTTCTCGGCCCGGCCGGGGAGCCGGTGGTGGCGGCCTTCGGCGACTCCCTCACCGACGGGGTGGGCACCACGCCGGGCACCCACCGCCGCTACCCCGATCTGCTCGCCCGCCGCCTCCACCCCGCCGGAGCCACCGTGCTCAACCTCGGCATCGCCGGCAACCGGCTGCTCAGCGACGTCTTCGGCGAACGCGGCACCGGCCGGTTCGACCGCGACGTGCTCGCGGCCCCCGGGGTGACCCACGTCGTCGTCCAGCTCGGCCTCAACGACATCGGCCTGCCCGGGATGCTGAACGAGCCCGCGCTCCCGGTCACCGACCTCATCGGCGCACTCTCGGCGCTCGCCACCCGCGCCCGCCGGCACGGGATCAGGCCCATCATCGCGACCGTCACCCCGTTCGCCGGCGCCGCCGGAGCGGGACCCGGGTTCGACACCCCCGAAGCCCAGAGCATGCGCCGGCGGCTCAACCAGTGGATCCGCACCAACGAGGCCTACGACGCGGTCGCCGACCTCGACCGGGCACTCCGCGACCCCGCCGCACCCGCCGCCCTGCACCCCGGCTACGACAGCGGCGACCACATCCACCCCAACGACGCCGGAGCCCAGGCCATCGCCGACACCGTCGCTGACGCACTCCTGGCCTGACCACGAGACCCACCCGGGTGCCCCCGGCCGACAACGTCGGAGGTGTGCGGCCCCTCCTCACCAGGCGCTGGGGATCGTGGAGCGCTCGAGGAGCCCGACGCCGATTCGACCCCACGCGAGGATCTTGTTCGGGCGAGCGAGTCTCCACCGGGACGGTGGCCCGCCCAGCGCTGCGCGGTCGGACTCCAGCCCGCCGGCGGCAGGTGCACGACCAGCCGCACCACCCGCGCCGGGCGGACACCAGCGGGGGCAGAGGTCAGGACGGGGGTGCCGTCTCCGCGAGCAGGGCGCGCAACCGGGCCGGCAGGTCGGTCTGCGGCTCGGCCAGGGCTGTCAGCACACCCTCCCGCACCGCCGCCAGCCGCGCGGCGGTCGCTTCGGCGGTGCGACCGGCGGCCGCGGCGGCGGCGCGAGCCTCCGTGGCGGCGGTGTCCGCCCGGGCCGCTGCCGTGGCCAGTTCGGCGGCGCGGTGCCGGGCCTCGCTCAGTGCGGCCTCGTGCTGGGCGCGGAGCCCGGCGATCTGCTCGTCGCGTTCGGACTGCCACTGGTCGTGCGCCTGGCTGTGACGCTCGCGCTCCGCGGCGAGTGCCTGCTCGTGCCGGGCACGCAGCTCTTCGAGGTCGGCGTGGTGCTGGGTGGCGAGGTCCCGCAGGTCCGTCTCCAGCTGCCGCGCCCGGGCGTGCGCGGCCTCGGCTTCGCTGCCGCGGGCCGCGGCCGCCGCGGTGAGCTCCTCGATGCGCGCCGCCGCGGTTTCGGTCGCGCGCTGCTGCTCGGCGGCCTGCTCGTCGAGTCGTTCCCGCAGCTGCCGGATCTCGCCCTCGGCGGTCAACCGGTCGGCGATGGCCCGCTGGGCCTGAGCCCGGTCGGCCGCTGCCCGCTGCTCGGCCTCGTCCGCCCGGGCCTGTGCGGCCGATGCCCGCTCCGCCGCCTCCGCCGCGGCCGCGTCCGCATCGGCGGCGCGCTGCTCGGCGGCCTCGGCCCTGGCCTCCGCGTCGGCTCGTGCGGTGTCGGCCTGCGCGGCCCGCGCCCGCGCGTCCGCCACCTCCGCGTCGAGCCGCTCGTCGAGCGTGGCGAGGGTCCGCTGCAGCGGGGTGATCTCCGCCAGCGCCCGGCTCACGTCCCGGCCCACCGCCGCCACGTCCAGACCGGGCAGCGCCGGCCCGTAGGCGGCGAACGAGACCTGCTCCGCCTCGTCCAGCCGCGCGCACGTCACCTCCCGGCCGCGGTCGTCCACCGCCCACACCGTCGTGCAGTACTCCCCGGGCCGGCCACCGCGTGGCCCGGGCTGTTTGCGCGGGTGGCGCCGGCAGTACCGGCACAACCCGGGGTCACTGATCGGCTCACGGTTCCCGGCTGCATCACGGCGCGGTGGGGGTGGTGTTTCCGGCATAGCCGCAGGTTACCAGTTCGAGTTTTATTACCTAAACCCCGGGTTCGAGTTCTCTATCTTGATCAAGCAGCCTCTCGCGATAATCACGGTTATCGCGGGCCTCTCCAAGCTCGTCCTGAGCGCGGAAAACTGGGTGGTCGTCACCGTGACGAAACGACCTGGATGCCCGGGGGTCGGAGATGGTCGAGTCAAGACCCGCGGCGGCGCCCGATCAGCGGTGACGACAACCGGACAGGAGGACAACCGCATCCACCCCCGCCCGCGCGCGAGCCGCCGGTGCACGCGGCCGCAGCTGCGATAGCCTGACCCGCATCGCCGTGAACCGGGATGGTGCTGCCATGAACGCTGGGCCCGCCGTCGAGCTGGCGCCGTACGAGCCGCGGCCGATGCCCGCACGCGCCCCGGACAAACCGGTCCTGCGGCGCCTGGTGACCGAGCTGGTCGCCGAACTGCCGGGGCTGCGCGACGATCCGGCGGACGAGCTCGGCCCGCGCGGGGTGACGCGGTCGTGGCTGCTGGAGATGAAGAGCCACCAGACCCGCCGTTCCTATTGGCGCGGACTGGGGTTGTGGCTGTCCTACTGCGACTGGCACCGCGTGGACCCGCTGGCTGCCCGGCTCGCCGACGTCAAGGACTGGATCGCCCTGCTCGACCCCGGCAGCCCCGTCACCTTCAACGCGCGTCTGGCGGCGGTCAGCTCCTGGTACACCGAGCTGATCAACAACCGGGCCCACGACGACAACCCCGCCCGGCTGGTCCCCCGGCACAAGCGGGACCAGGAGTCGCAGACCCGGGCCCTGACCCACGACGAACTCCTCGCCCTGCTCGGCCACGCCCGGAGCCGCGCCGCCGGCGCCGGCACCGAGGCCGCGCTGCGCAACCTCGCCATCCTGGAGATCATGGCGACCACCGCCGTGCGGTCCGGGGCGATCCTGCACGCCCGCTGCGGCCCGGACGGCGACCTCGGCGTCGACCGCGGCCACCGGGTCCTGCGCTACGTCAACAAGGGCGGCCACCGCAAGACGGCCGACATCCTGGGCCGCGCCGACCTCGCGCTCACCGACTACCTCACCGCCCGCGCCCGCCGGGAAGGCACCCCGGTCGCCGGACTGTCCGGCTGGCTGTTCGCCACCCGCACCGGCACCCCGCTGACCTCCCGGGATCTCGGGAACCTGCTGCGGGAGACCGCCCGCGGCGCGGGACTCGACCACCCCGACGACGTGGTGCCGCACTCCTTGCGGCACACCGTGCTGACCCTCGGCTACGAACAGGGCGTCTCCGTCGAGGACCTGGCCGACCTCGCCGGCCACGAAAGCGTGGCCACCACGCTGATCTACGTCCGCCGCAGCCGGCGCCGCCAGACCACCCAGATGCTCGCCGACCTGACCAGCGGCACCACCGGCCCGGGCAACACCGCGCCGCAACCGGAGGAACAGCGCCATCTCCGGCTGGTGCGCGACGCCTGAGCGCCCGGCCTTGACACCGCCCGCCCACCGTGGCTCACTGTCCACACCGTACCCACGGCGAGCGGAGCGCACGGTGAGCAACGCAGTTCTGGACGGGTTCTCCTACCTCGAATGCCCGCGCTGGCACGAGGGACGGATCTGGTTCGCCGACTTCTACACGCAGCGGGTGTTCTCCGCCACCGAGGACGGCGGCGACCTGCGCGTGGAGGCGGAAGTGCCGCAGCAGCCGTCCGGGCTGGGCTGGTTGCCCGACGGCCGGCTGCTGATCGTCTCGATGCGCGACGCCCGGCTGCTGCGCCGCGAACCGGACGGCACGCTCGTCACCCACGCCGACCTGTCCGCGCACGTCACCGGCCACCTCAACGACATGGTGGTGGACGAGCAGGGTCGCGCCTACGTCGGCAACTTCGGCTTCGACCTGATGAACGGCGCGCCGGTCGCGCCGGCCGGCCTGTTGCGCGCCGACCCCGACGGCACCGTCACCGTGGTCGCCGAGGACATGTTGTTCCCCAACGGCAGCGTCATCACCGGCGACGGGGTGCTGCTGGTCGACGAGACCTTCGGCAACCGCGTGACCGCCTTCGACATCGCCGCGGACGGTTCCCTGACCAATCGCCGCGCCTGGGCGAAGTTCGGCGAGCCGCCGACCGAACGCGACCTGGAGAAAGCGCTTCCCCAGCTTGTGCTCGCCCCGGACGGCTGCTGCCTGGACGCCGAGGGCGCGCTGTGGATCGCCGACGGGCTCGGCGGACGGCTGGTCCGCGTCCGGCAGGGCGGTGAGATCACCGACGAGATCAGGCCGGGCACCGGGGTGTTCGCGTGCATGCTCGGCGGCGCCGACGGGCGCACCCTGTTCGCCTGCGCGGCGCCGGACTTCTACGAGCACGCCCGCAAGGACGTCCGGGAAGCCAGCTTGCTCGCCTTCCGCGTCGACATTCCGCGCGCGGGACGCCCCTGAGGGACACGCACCGCTTCGGCTACGAACCCGGCTGCCCCCACAGCGCCGCGACCTCGGCGGCCTCGCGCAGGCCCTGCTCGTACCCGGCGCGTGCGACCGCGTCCCGGACGGAAGGGTCGAGCGGGTTGGGGCCCATCGCCTCGCTCGTGGCTTCATCCGCCTCGACCACGAGCACCCGCGCGCCGTCCTCGCGCAGCGCGGCGATCTCCGCGTCCAGGTCGTGGTTGCCGGGAATCCGCATGGCCTGCAACACCAGCACCCGGTCACAGCCGGCGGCGAGGTCGGCGTTCACCATGCTGCGCACCCCGCCGTCGATGTAACGGCGGCCGTCGATGGTCACCGGCGGCCAGGTGCCGGGCACCGCGGAGCTGGCCGCGACCGCGTCCACGAGCGAGACTCCGGACCCTGCGGTGAACACACGCTCGTCCCCGGTCGCGGCGTCCACCGCGACGATCCGCAGCGGCGCCGCGGGCCACTCCTGCGAGGGCAGGCGGGCCTCGATCACCTTCAGCCGTTCGGCCTCCGGCACGGTCTCGGCCGCCAGCGCCAGCTCACCGATCCGCCACCGGGCATCGCGCGCATCCCGCGCGGCGGCGTGCGCCGAGGCGAACAGCGCACCGACGGTCTCGGCGTCGATGTCCGCGGGGATTTCCGGCGCCTGCAGTGCGGGGTCGACCTGGCGCTGGAACAGCTCGGCCAGCGGGGTGCCGCTGGTGATCTGGGCGGCCACGGTCGAGCCCGCGGAGGTGCCGACGAAGCGGTCGGCGTCCAGTACGTCCACTCCGGACTCGGACAAGCCGTGCAGCAGGCCGGTTTCCCAGGCGATTCCGGCAACTCCGCCACCACCCAGCACAAGTGCGCGTGTCATCGTCGAATCCTAGCGGCACGGGTGGCACCGGCGAGTGTGCCGTTGACGATCAGCAGCCAGGCCCCGCAGATGCAGCGTCGGTAGTCCACGCGGCCGGTGGACACCGGGTGGCGCGATCCGTCGCCGTGGAGTTCGGTCAGCGGCCAGTGACAGCGGGGGCAGTGTTCGACGCTCATGCCCTCAGCGTGTTGTAATGGGTCAGTGCACTTCAACCCTTACGGCGGGCCGGCGGCCCAGGTGGCGGCGGGCCTGGTCAACATGCCGGACGCCGACGCCGCCGAGCTGCTGCGCATGATGCGTGACGCGGGCATGTCGCTGACCCGGCTCACCGACGCCGACGCCCGCGAGGCACGGGCGTGGGGCCGCCGCCTGCGGCCGGTGTTCACCGAACCCGGCCCGGACCGGCGGGTCGACCTGGTCAACGGGCTGCTGGCGGAGACCGCCTGCCGTCCGTTCGTCTCCCGCCACGACGGGCTGCCCGCGCACCTGCACTACGCCGCAGAGGACGATCCACTGCCCCGCCGCATCCGGGCCTTCACCGCGGGCGGCCTGGCGCACCTGATGTGCGAGGACCCGGACCGCCTCGGCGCGTGCGCCCGCGACGGCTGCGAGATCGTCTTCGTGGACACCTCGCGCAACGGCCGCCGCCGGTTCTGTTCCACGCGCTGCGCGACGCGGGTGCACGTGGCCGAGCACCGCGCCCGCGCCTCCTAGCGCCGCACGGCGCGGTGCCGCCATCCGGAAAGCCGGTGGCCGCCGCGTTCGGCGCGGCGCACGGCGGAGGCGGAAAGGAGGGTCGCGGCGGCGAGGCTGCCCCAGAGGGCGAACTGGCCACGGGACGCGAGGCCGGTGATGACCGCCGGGGAGACGGCGAGGCCGAAGCCCGTGGAGAGCTGGAAGCGGGAGAGCGCGCGCCCCAGGACACGCGCCGGGGCGAGCGCGGTGACGAGCGCGGTGGCGCTGCCCGCGTAGATGATCTCACCGGCGGTGCAGACCACGGACACCGCGGCGATGGCCGGGACGCTTGAGCCGTGCCCCAGGGAGGTGGCCGCGAGGAAACCGAGGTAGGACGCGGTGAGCACCACGCCGGCGAAAGCGAGCACGGACCGGCGGGAAAAGCGGGACAGCAGCACGGTGACCGGAACCTGCAGGGTGACGACCAGCACCGTGTTGGCCACGAAGATGGCCGCCGACCACACCGGGGAGGCGTGCATCTGCGTCACCAGGACCAGCGGGAGCGCGATCTCGGGGACGTTGAGGCAGAAGACGTAGATCACGTTGGCGGCCAGCAGCGCGTGCATCCGGGGTGCGGGCTCGCCGTCCCCGTCCTCGGCAGTGCCGGTGGCAGTGGCCGGATGGGCGTGCACGTGGACCGACCACGCGAAGGCCGCCGCGGTGAGGTAGGCGAGCCCGGTGACGACCGCCAGCACCCGCAACGCGGTGGTGCCGCCCGCCAGGCACGCGGTCGCGAGGAGTGCGCCCGCACCCAGGCCCGCGTTGCGCAGGGCGCGGCCCCCGGCGAGGGCGGCGTCGCGTTCCCTGCCGTGGGCGATCGTGGCCACCAGGGCCACGTGGGCGGCCGGCCACGCCTGGTTGCCGATACCCAGGAAGAGCGCCGCGCCCGCGAACAGCCAGACGTTCCCCGCCGGGGCGGCCAGCAGCAGCGCCACGCCCAGCACCCGCACCAGCATCGACGCCGCCACGACCGTGCTGCGGGCGCCCCGGTCCAGCCACCCGCCCACCACGGGCATGCACACCAGGCCCGCGACGATGCCTGCGGTCATGGTGGTGCCGGTGACCGGCGCGGACAGCCCCAGCACCGTCACCCCGTAGAGCAGCAGAAAGGGCCGCAGCAAACCGGTGCCGAGCGCGTCCACGGCCAGGGCGACGGCGTAGCGGGGGCCGCCGGAGGCCCGAAGGAGCGCACGGGGATGACTTCTGGTGGCGATCGGCACGACGCCCACGGTTCTGCCGGGCGGCTGGTTGCGGCAAACCGGTTGACGGATCTCGTCAACCGACCGCGGCCTCGGCCGTCCAACCAGGGATGATGGCGGGCGTGACGCTGCGCATCGACATCACCGGGCTGCCGGCCGAGCGGCTGCGGTTCGCCGCCTCGCCGCTGGCCGAGCTGACCGCGATGTTGCACGTCCTGGCCGAACCCGGGCATCACCCGCGGCTGGCCCCCTGGGCCGGGGACGTCTGGGCGGGGCTACCGCCGGAGCTGGCCGAGCGGCTGCGCGAGGCGGAGTTCCTCTGGCGTTCCTCACGAGCCGATTTCCTGGTCCCCGCGCGGCCCCGGCAGACCCTCGCCGAGGAGCTGGACGACGTGGACCGCCTCGACGACGAGACCTACGTGTCCTCCGCGCTCACCACCACGTGCGGCAGCAACCGGGTCCGCTTCGGCGCGCCGTCGCCGCTCGCCGACGCCACCGCCCGCGAGCGGGCCCTGGAACTGGCCCAGGCCCGTGGCGCGCTCCAGGAGGCGTTCGCGGAGCGGCTGCTCACGGACCCGGCCGCGGTGCGGGCGCGGGTGCGGCAGACCCTGGAACAGTGTGCCGAGGCGTTCTTCGACGACGCCTGGTCGGGCGTCGCCGGGCTACTGACCACCGACCTGCGCCAGAAGAACGATCTGCGGCAACGGCAGGGCATCCGGGCCGCACTCGCCTCGGTCTCCGGCGCGCTCACCCTGGCGCCGGAGGGCGACTGCATCGTGGTGGACAAGCTGCAGGACAACGCGACCGCCGCGCACGGCAACGGGATCACCTTCATCCCCACCAGCTTCGGCCACCCGCACCTGGTGGTGATCCACGCGGCCGGCTGGCAGCCGGTGGTGCAGTACCCCGTCGCCGAGCCGGGCCCGCTGGAACCGGTGCCGATGGACACGGTCACCCGCCGGCTGGAAGCACTCGCCCATCCGGTCCGGCTGCGGCTGCTGCGCACCCTGGCGCGCGGCCCGCACACCACGGGCGAGCTGGCCCATGCCTGGAAACTCTCGCCCCCGGAGGTCTCCCGCCACCTCGCCGTCCTGCGTCGCGCGGGTCTGCTCACTTCCCGGCGCCGGGGGCGCTACGTCCACTACACCCTCAACCTGCCCGAGATGACGACACTGGGCACGGACCTGCTCGCGGCCGTCCTCCGCTGAGCAGCCGCGGTAGGCCTCAACGTGGGATGGAGGGGAAGCTGTTCGCCCTGAGGCCAGTGCGGTCCGCGGTCGGGTCCAGGGTCACCGGAGACGTCACACTGCCCAGGAGCCGCAGTGCCGCCTCCGACGGCGAGCCGGGCTCGGCCGTGTACGCGATCAAGTGCTGGTCCGCGGCGCCGGGGATGACGAGGTTTTCGAAGTTGAGTGCCATCGCACCCACCAGCGGGTGGTTCAGGTGCTTCACCCCGGAGGTACAGGTGCGGACCGGGTGCCGCGCCCACAGCGAGGCGAACTCGTCGCTGTTCATGCTGAGCTGACCGACGAGCTCGGCCAGTGCGCGGTCGTCGGGATGGCGGCCGGCGATCAGGCGCAGACTGGCCACGGCGAGTACGGCCTGGTCGTGCCAGTTCGCGTACAACCGCCGGTATTGCTCGTCCAGGAACAACATCCGGGTCATGTTGGGCCGGGTGCCGGGCGTGTCCGGGGAGCCCGGCGCGAGGTGCGCGGCGAGCAGCGCGTGGCCCAGCCGATTCCAGGCCAGGACGTCGTTGCGCCGGTCCAGGATCAACGCCGGCACGTCGGTCATGGCCGTGAGCAGCTGCCGGGCCGAGGCGCTGGCGTGCTCCACCCGGGGCGGGGCCGGCCGGGACGAGGCGGCAGCCGGGCGAGCCAGGTCCTTCAGGTGGGCGGTCTCGTCCTCGGTGAGGCGCAGGGCGCGCGCGATCGCCTCCAGCAAGCCGTCCGACACGCTCGCGGCGCGCCCCTGCTCCAGACGCGTGTAGTGGGTGATGCTGACGTTGGCGAGCAGCGCCAGCTCCTCGCGGCGCAGCCCGGAAACCCGGCGGCGGGCCGGGTGCGGGGTGAGGCCGACGTCCTCGGGGCGCAGCGCGGCACGGCGGGACTTGAGAAAGTCGCCCAGCTCGGACAACACGCGCATACATCCCTCCAGGCAGGTGGACTGACGTCCCCATGATGCCCGCGGGCCCGGACCGCGGGAAGCCGGGAGGGTGGTCATCTCGTGACTACCCTCCCGCCGGCTGCGCACCACGGGGTTCTGGCTGCGAAACCACGCAGGGGCGAGCCTTATCCACGATCACGCGGGACGCGGATGCGCCGCGTGCGGAACCCGGGAAAGGGAATCGACGTCATGTCTGTCACTGGTGTGGAGGCGCCCGCCGCCGGCACGGCACCGGCCGTGCTCACCCCTCGGCTCCGGCTGGTGCTGGTGCTGCTGCTCACCACGCAGTTCACGCTGGCCGTGGACTTCGCGATCCTGAACGTGGCACTGCCGGTGATCGGCCGGGGCCTGGGCTTTTCGCTGGGGCACCTGCAGTGGATCGCCACCTCGTTCGCGTTGTGCGCGGCCGGCTTCACCCTGTTCTTCGGGCGGGTCGCGGACCTGTTCGGCCGCCGCAGGTTGTTCCTCGGCGGGCTCGCCGTCCTGGGCGCGGCCTCGCTCGTGGGCGGGCTGGCGCGGAACCCGGAGATGCTCATCGCGGCCCGCGTGTTCCAGGGGCTGGCGACCGCGGCCGTGACCCCGGCCGGGTTGTCGCTGCTGACGACCGCGTTCCCGGAGGGTCCGCTGCGCGCGAAGGCGCTCGGTCTCAACGGGGCGCTGATGTCCACCGGCTTCACCGCCGGCGCGGTCCTCGGTGGCCTGCTGACCGACCTGCTGTCCTGGCGCTGGGCGTTCTTCCTCAACGTGCCCGTCGCCCTGGTCGTGCTGCTCATCGCCCCGGCGGTCATCAAGGAGTCCCGGCCCGGCGAGCGTCCCCGGCTGGACGTGCCCGGCGCGGTGAGCGTCACGCTCGGCCTGCTGGCCATCGTCTTCGGGCTCACCCAGGCCGGTGAACAGGGCTGGGGCTCGGCAGCCGCGGTGTCGTCCCTGGCGGTCGGCGTGGTGCTGCTGCTGGTGTTCTACGCGGTCGAGCGCAAGGTGCCCGCGCCGCTGGTGCCCGTCGGTGTGCTCGGCAAGCGCTCGGTGGCGTGGGGCAATGTGGCCGGCCTGATCGCGTTCCTCACCGAGACCTCCCTGGTCTTCCCGCTGACCCTGTACCTCCAGAACGTCCTCGGCCTCTCCCCGCTCGCCGCCGGCCTGTCCTTCGGCGTGCTCGGCGCGGGAACGGTCGTGGGCGGCAGCACGGCGTCGAAGGTCATCGGGAGGATCGGCAGCAAACGGACGTTGATCGCGGGCGGCCTCCTGCAGGCCGTGTTCACCGCGGCCCTGCTCGGCCTCGGTGCCGATCCCGCCTGGATGTGGCTGATGCTGGTCGCCGGTTTCGCCGGCGGTGTCGGCAACATGCTCGTCATCGTGGCCTTCATGGTCACCGCCACCTCGGGGCTCGCCGACCACGAACAGGGCCTGGCCACCGGACTGGCCACCATGACCCAGCAGGTCGGCATCACGATGGGCACGCCGGTCATGAGCGCCGTCGTTACCGCCGCCATGGCCGGCACCGGAGCCGCGGCCATGCTCGGCGGGCTGAAGGTCGCGATCGCGGTGAACGCCGCCCTCGTGCTCCTCGGCGTCCTCACCAGCGCCCTGTTCCTGCGCGGCGGCCGGCCGTCCGGCCGCCGCTGATCGACGGCCCTGATCGACGGGTATGCCCACCGTCACACCGCGGCCACGGCAGGAATCGGCGCGCGACCTCCATCTGGTGGTCGTCCACAACGGAGTCGGAGGAGACGACGCTGACCACCCAAACGTCGCCAATCCGGACAAGTTACGCGCCGCGGCCGCGGGCAGGGTGCACGGTGCTGGAACGCAGTAAGCGCTCGCTTAGGATGTGGGCATGAGCCAGCGTTTCGTCGCCCTGGGCGACTCCTTCACGGAAGGCGTCGGCGACCCCGACGCGACACGCCCGAACGGCGTGCGGGGCTGGGCCGACCGCGTGGCCGAGCAACTGGCGGCCGCCGACCCCCAGTTCCGTTACGCCAACCTCGCGATCCGGGGACGGCTGCTCGAGCAGGTGATCGCCGAGCAGCTCGAGCCCGCGCTGGCACTGCAGCCCGACCTGGTGTCGCTCTACGCCGGCGGTAACGATCTGCTGCGCCCGAAGGCGGATATCGACGCGCTGGCCGCCCGCCTGGAGGACGCCGTCGGACAGCTCGCCAAGACCGGGGCGACGGTGCTGCTGTTCACCGGCGTCGACGGCGTGGAGGACCCGGTGTTCCGCAAGCTGCGCGGCCGCACGGCGATCTACAACGAGCACACTCGCGTGATCGCGGCGCGGCACGGCGCGCTCCTGGTGGACATGTGGGGGATGCGGCAGCTGCGGGACCGGCGCCTGTGGTCGGCCGACCGGCTGCACCTCAACTCCCTGGGCCACACCGAGGTCGCCATCGCCGCCCTGGAGGCACTCGGCCGGCCGCACCTGCTCTCCCCCGCCGCACTCGGGTCACGTGAGCCGGCCGACCGGCGGCGGCAGCGCGCGGAGAACCTGCAGTGGGGCCGCGAGCACGTGCTGCCCTGGATCGGCCGCCGTCTGCGTGGGGAATCCTCCGGCGACACGCTCGCCGCGAAACGGCCGCAGCTGCTGCCGGTGAACTGAGCCCGCTCGCCGTATGCGGCATTCCGGTCACGCACCGTGAATCTTGGTTCTCAACTGGACATCGTCACCCGTGTGAGGGATCGTTCCAGAAAGTGTGAGGCCAGTCACAGGAGGCACGACGGACATGGTTCTCGGGCGAAACGAAGCGGACAACGTTCTCCAGGAACAGGGCAGGCAGCAGCGCAAGCAGGTGCGGCGCGCCGCCGTCGCCAGCGCCATCGGCACCACCATCGAGTGGTACGACTTCTTCCTCTACAACACGGCAGCGGCACTGATCTTCCCGCACCTGTTCTTCCCCGCCTCCTCCAGCTACGCGGGGGCGATGCAGTCGTTCGCCACCTACGCGGTCGGGTTCGCCGCCCGCCCGGTCGGCGCAGCGATCTTCGGTCACTGGGGCGACCGGATCGGCCGCAAGGCCACGCTCATCGTCACCCTGCTGATGATGGGGATCGCCTCCGGCCTGGTCGGCGTGCTGCCGGGCGCGGCGACCATCGGCATCGCGGCCCCGCTGCTCCTGGTGGCGCTGCGGCTGATCCAGGGCATCGCGATCGGTGGCGAGTGGAGCGGATCGGTGCTGCTCGCCATGGAATGGGGCAACCAGCGCAAACGCGGCCTGCTGGGCAGTTTCGCGCAGATCGGCGTGCCCGTCGGGCTCGTCCTCGGCACCGGCGGCATGACGCTGCTGTCCGCGGTGCTCTCCGACGCGTCGTTCAGCTCGTGGGGGTGGCGGATCCCGTTCCTGGCCAGCCTGGTGCTCGTCGCCGTCGGCCTGGTGATCCGGCTGCGCATCCTGGAGACCCCGATGTTCGCCAAGATCGTGGCGCAGCAGCGGACCTCGCAGAGCCCGGTGAGCGACGCGATCAAGCACCACTGGCGGGAGATCCTGCTCTCGGCCGGGCTGCGGTTCAGCGAGCAGATGCCGTTCTACCTCTACACCAGCTACGTCCTGGTGTACGTGGTGGCCCAGCACCACTACTCGAAGACGTTCGTGCTCAACGCCGTGCTGCTCGGCGCGGCACTGGAGCTGGCGCTGATCCTGTGGTTCTCCCAGTTGTCGGACCGGTTGGGGCGCAAACGGGTCTACCTCACCGGCGCCGTGCTGACCGGGGTGCTGGCATTCCCGTACTTCGCGATCCTCAAGAACGGCGGCATGGCCATCATCTTCATCGCGATCGTGGTGGCGATGATCCCGCACGCGATGCAGTACGGGCCGCAGGCGGCGCTGATCGGCGAGAGCTTCCCGACGCACCTGCGCTACGGCGGCGCCGGACTGGGCTACCAGCTGGCGTCGGTGTTCGCCGGCGGGCCGGCGCCGTTGCTGGCCACCTGGCTGCTGCACGTAACGGGCACGCCGTACTCGATCTCGGCGTACGTGGTGTTCTCGGCGGCGGTCACGATCGTCTGCGTGGCACTGCTCAAGGACCGCTCCCGCGCCGACATCAGCGACGACACCGTGTACCTCCGCGCCCGCTCAGTCGCGCGGTAGGCGGGAGGTCATCAGCAGCTGCGTGCACCGGAAGTGGGCGATCACCCGCCGCTGCGGGCCCGCCGTGACGGTCGCGTCCCACACCTGGGTGGTGCGGCCGTCATGGCGCAGGTCCGCGACGGCTTCGAGGTCCTCGCCGGGCCGGGCGGCCCCGACGAGGTGCGTGACGAGGTCGATGGTGGCGAAGGTGTCCCGGCCTGCGGGCAGGGACGCCAGGCAGCCGTACCCGCAGGCCGTGTCGGCGAGTGTGACCAGCGTGCCGGCGTGGATGCGGCCGGTCGGCGCGAGGTGCCGGGCACCGAGGGGCAGGCGGGCCCGGGCCGCGCCATGAGCGGCGTCGATCAGCTCGATCCCCAGGTGCGCGGGCAGGTGCGCGGTCATCGCGCCGCCCCGCGGGCGAGCCGGCGGTCGGCCGCGGCCGCCCAGACCGCGGTGGCCGCGGCGAGCACCGCCAGCGCGACGAGGATGTGCGCCAGGTCGGCGACGCGGGCGAGGAGGGCGATGAAGAACGGACTGAGGTACCCGGCGTAGGTGGCCGCCTGGAAGATCGCGATCGCGCGGCCGAGGTGCGCGGGTTCGGCGAGCCGCTGGACCTCGGTCAGCCCGCTGACCATCAGCGCGCCGTAGGCGGCACCGAGCACCAGCGCGCCGACGACGACCAGGGCGATGGACGAGGTGGCGACCGCGGCCGCCCCGATCAGCAGCCCGATCACCGCCAGCGCGAGGGACCCGGGGTTGAGCAGCCGGGACCGGTTGTGCAGCCGGCGGGCGACCGGCTGGACGAGGACGCCGGTCAGCGCGGGTAGCGGCGTCACCAGCCCGCTGAACAGCATGACGTGGTCACCCAGGAGGTCAGCGACGCTGCCGGGCAGCGTGGCCAGCGCGACCGCGGCCGTGAGGAACACCCAGGGCGCCACCGGCAGGACGAGCAGCACGAACCGGCGGTGCCGCCAGGCCGGTGCCACCGGCCGCGGCGTCGCCGCCACGGGACCCGTGGCCGGTCCCGAGGGTGCGCGCCACGCCAGGACCAGCGCGGTCGCCGCGAGAAGGACGTGCGGGACGTACACGAGCACCAGCGGTGCCGGGGCGTACTGCGCCAGCATCCCGGCGGCCAGCGGCCCGAGGCCGAAGCCGGCGGTCATCGCCACCGTGGCGCGGCGGGGCACCCGTCCGGCGGCGCCGGGCCGGCGCGCACTGAGCTCGCCGATCCAAGCGGTGCCGCAGCTGAACGCCGCGCCGCTGGCCACGCCGGCGATCAGCCGGCCCGCGTACAGCACCGTGGTGGTCCAGGCACCGGCCGCGAGCACGATGCCGGCGACCATCGACAGAGCCAGCGCCGCGAGCATCAGCTGGCGCCGGCCCCGCCGGTCCGACAGCGGCCCGCCGGCCAGCAGTCCCGGCACCAGCCCCACGGCGTAGAGCACGAACATGCCCTGCGCCTGGGCGGTGCTGACGCCGCGCTGCGTCTCGTAGAGCGACAGCAGTGGCGCGAACTGGTTGGCGCCCCAGCCCACGGTCGTCATCGCGAACGCGGCCACCAGCCACGCCCGGCCACCTAGCGGGGTGGCGCGTGGATCGGCCGCCGAGCGTGAGGTGATCGCGGTGTCGTTCGTCATGGGCTCGATCGTTTCCCAGCCCTCGCCCACACACGAGCGTCCGAAACGACATGTGTCCTACACTTTCGGACATGATCCGGGTGGGTGTCGCGGTCGTCGACGGAACCTCGCTGTTCGAGCTCGGCGCGCCGTGTTCGATCTTCGGTACACCACGGCCGGAGGTGCACGACCCGTGGTACGAGTTCGTCGTGTGCGCCGACTCCGGAGCCCACGTCGGCGACGGGTGGCTCCGGGTCGGCGGCTCCGGCACCGTCCCGCTGGAAGCCCTGGTGGAGCTCGACACCGTCATCGTCCCGCCACTGCACGACTCGTACGCCCCGCCGCCCCCGGCGCTGGTCTCGCTCCTGCGCGAAGCGCACCGCCGCGGGGCGCGGATCGCGTCCATCTGCACCGGGGCGTTCGCCCTCGCCGAGGCCGGCGTGCTCGACGGGCTACGCGCAACCACGCACTGGTTGCACGCGCAGCGCCTGGCGCGCGAGTACCCCGCCGTGGAGGTCGTGGCCGACGTGCTCTACGTGGACAACGGACAGACCCTCACCTCGGCGGGCAAGGCCGCGGGCCTGGACCTCTGCCTGCACCTGCTGCGCCGTGACCTCGGCTCCACCGTCGCCAACGCGGTCGCCCGGCGCCTCGTGGCACCCCCGCACCGGCAGGGCGGGCAAGCCCAGTACATCGAGACACCCGTCCCCGCCGCGGACGGGCACGGCCTGGGCGTGCTGCTCGACTGGGTGCGGGCGAACCTCGACCAGCCGATCACCGTCGCCACCCTCGCCGCACGCTTCCACGTCAGCCCCCGGCACCTGACCCGGCTGTTCCACGCGACCACAGGGATGACGCCGCTGCGGTGGCTGCACCTCGAGCGCATCCGCCAGGCCCAGCGCCTGCTCGAGGACACCGACACCCCGCTCGAGCACATCGCGGCGCGCGTCGGCATGGGCACGGCCGCCACCCTGCGCCGCCACTTCACCCGCACGATCGGCACCACGCCCAGTGCCTACCGGGAGGCGTTCCGGACGCCGTCCGCGATCGCTTCCGGGCAACCGGCGTAGGCAGCGCGCGCCCGGACGGCCACCGGCCGCGGTGCCTGGGCCGCGGCGACCGGGCCGCGGCGACCGGGCCGCGGCGACCGGGCCGCGGCGACCGGGCGCCGGACCGCAATCCGGCCCGGCGCCCGGGGAGCGGTTCGAGTCCCCCCGCCCGGAAAGCGCCTACTGCTGGGGCGGGGCGGGCGGCTGCTGCGGCGGGTACGGGGGCCGCGGCGGGGTGCCGTAGTGCTGGCCCGGGTTGCGGGTCGGCAGCTGGCCCTGTTGCCCGCCGGCCGTCGGGAACTGCGGATGCGGTGCGGTCGGCGGCGACAGCGCCGGCGGTTCGGGTTGCACGGGCGGTTCGGCCGCGGGTGCTTCCTGTGCCTCCTCGGTCACCGGGGTGCCGCGCAGCGCGCTGGACGCCTGCGGCGCCGGCGGTTGCGGCTGGTGCGCCAGCGGCCCCGGCACCTCCTGGCGAGCCACCGCCTCGGCCTCGCGCACCGCTTCGGCGATGCGCGGGTCGGTGGAGGTGTCGAACCAGCTGGCGACCTCGTCGTCGTCCAGGGTGGGCGGCTCGGCGCCGTCGGTCTGGGCCGGTTCGTACCGGAACACGCCGTCGTCGTCCTGCTTGGCGAAGGCGCGGGCGAACTGCTGCAGCGCGTTGCCGTAGTCGCTGGGCACCAGCCACACCTTGTTCGCGTCGCCCTGCGCCATCTGCGGCAGCGTCTGCAGGTACTGGTAGGCCAGCACCTCCGGGGTCGGCTTGCCGGCCTTGACCGCGGCGAACACCTTCTCGATCGCCTTGGCCTGGCCCTGCGCCTGCAGGTACCGGGCCGCGCGCTCACCCTGTGCCCGCAGGATCCGGGACTGCCGCTCCGCCTCGGCCGCCATGATGGTGGCCTGCTTGGCGCCCTCCGCCGCGAGGATCTGCGACTGCTTCTGCCCCTCGGCCGTCTTGATCTGCGCCTCCCGCTGACCCTCGGCGTTGAGGATCATCGCGCGCTTCTCCCGGTCGGCGCGCATCTGCTTTTCCATCGAGTCCTGGATCGACGGCGGCGGGTCGATCGCCTTCAGCTCCACCCGCGCCACCCGGATGCCCCACCGGCCGGTGGCGTCGTCGAGCACGCCGCGCAGCTGGTTGTTGATCTGGTCGCGGGAGGTCAGCGCCTGCTCCAGGGTCATGCCACCGACCACGTTGCGCAGCGTGGTGGTGGTCAGCTGCTCGACACCGACGATGTAGTTGGAGATTTCGTACACCGCGGCACGCGCGTCGGTGACCTGGAAGTAGACGACGGTGTCGATGGACACGGTCAGGTTGTCCTCGGTGATCACCGGCTGCGGCGGGAAGGACACGACCTGCTCGCGCAGATCGATCCGGGCCCGCACCCGGTCCAGGAACGGCACCAGGAAGTTCAGGCCGGGCGAGGCGACCGACTTGAACCTGCCCAGCCGCTCGATCACCGCGGCCTGAGCCTGCGGGACCACCATGATCGCCTTCGCGATCGTCACGATCACGAACAACGCGATGACCGCGACAACAATGATCGCTGCGGTTCCCAAGATCGCTCTCCCGATATGAGGGTTGTGGTTACGGCTCGGGCGCCACCACGGCCGTGGCGCCCGCTATCTCTACCACGGTCACGGTCGTGCCGGGTTCAATCCGCTGACCGTCGGCGATGGCCCGTGCGGACCACACGTCCCCGGCCAGCTTGACCCGCCCGGACTGGCCGTCCACAACGGACACGACCACGGCCCTGGCGCCGATCAGAGCCTCGGTGTTGGTGCGATGACCCGTCCCGGACAGGAACCGGCGCTTGAGCGCCGGGCGGGCCAGGAAGATCAACGCGCTGGACGCGACGGCGAAGACGACCGCGTCGACCACGACGTTGCCGGTGATCAACGCCGCGCCGGCCCCGACCAGAGCGCCGAAGCCGAGCATCAACAGGAAGAAATCCCCGGACAGCACCTCGGCGGCCATCAGGGCGATGGCGACGATCAGCCAGACGAGCGCCGGAGTCATGCACCCATCGTGGCAGAAAGTGACCGGTCGCGACCAGCGGACGGCCCGAAGAGACCTGGGTGTGACCTGGCGGATTCAGCCTTCCGGGTCGGTGACGAAGTCGATCAGCCGCTCGACCGCGCCGATCAGCGGCGTCTCCACGTCACGGAAGGTACGCACCGCGGCCAGCACCCGCTGCCACCCCTCGTAGGTCTCGCCCCAGCCCAGCGCCGCGCACACGCCGTCCTTCCACGGCCTGCCCCGCGGCACCGGGGGCCACTCGCGGATGCCGACCGCGGCCGGTTTCACCGCCTGCCACACGTCCACGTAGGGGTGGCCGGTGATCAGCACGTGCTCGTCGGAAATGGCGTCCACCAGCCGCGACTCCTTGCTGCCCGGCACCAGGTGGTCGACCAGGACACCCAGCCGCCTGCCGGGGCCGGTGCCGAACTCGTTGATCCGGTCGGCCAGCACGTCCACCCCGTCCAGGGGCTCCACGACCACACCCTCGACCCGCAGGTCGTGCCCCCACACGCGTTCGACCAGCTCGGCGTCGTGCTTGCCCTCGACCCAGATGCGCGAGTCGCGCGCGGTCCGCGCCCGCAGTCCGGCCACCTTGACCGAACCGGACGCCGAGCGCACCGAAGCCGGTGACGGCGGAGCGGCCTTCGGCCGCACCAGCGTCACCGGCTTGCCCTCGAGCAGGAACCCGGCGGGTTCCAGCGGGAACACGCGGTGCCTGCCGTGGCGGTCCTCCAGCACGACGGTTCCCTGTTCGATCCGGACCACCGCACCGCAGAAACCACTTCCCGGTTCCTCGACCACCAGCCCGCGCTCCGCCACGACCTCGGGGATCTGGCGTCGGCGCGGGCCGGCGAGGATGTCGTCATAGCTGTGGGAGCGCACGATCCGGGACGTTAGCGCCGGGTTCACCCGTTCGTCGTGCCGCCACGCCGGGGCGCAGCACCAGCGCGGCGACCACGAACGCGGCCGCGACCAGCCCGGTGCCCACCCAGAACGCGAGGTGGTAGCCCGCGGTGAGCGCTTGCTCGGGCCGCACCCCGGTCACCGACTGGGTCCGGGTGGCGGCGAGCACCGCCAGCACCGACAGGCCGAGCGCCCCGGCAACCTGCTGCGTGGTGTTGAACAGCCCGGACGCCAGGCCGGTGTCCTCGGGCCGCGCGTCGCGCATGCCCAGGCCCATCAGCGCGGGCATGGCCAGGCCGAACCCGGCACCCATCGCCAGCGTCGGGCCGAGCACGTCCGCCGCGAACCCGCCGTCCGCCGGCACGCGCGCCAGCCACGCCAGGCCGCCGCCGATGAGCACCAGACCGGTCAGCAGGACCCGGAAGTCGCCGAACCGGGTGGCGACCCGCGGCGACACGGCCAGCGACACCACCGCGATCATCACGGCGATCGGCACCATCGCCAGGCCGGTCGCCTGCGCGCTCAGGCCCAGCACCTGCCGCAGGTAGAGCACCACGAGGAACTGGAACCCGAACATCGACGACACCAGCAGCGCCATCGTCAGGTTGGCCCCGGACAGGCCGCGGGAGGTGAAGATCCGCAGCGGCAGCAGCGGGTCGCGGGCCCGGCCCTGCCGCAGGAGGAACGCCACCAGCAGCACCAGCGACACCGCGCCGAGGACGAGTGTGTGCGCGGAGGTCCAGCCGTGGGAGTCGACCCCGACGATCGTGTACACGCCGAGCATCAGCGCCGCGGTGACCAGCACCGCGCCCAGCCAGTCGGCACCGGCACCCAGGCCGAGGCCGCGATCGGCCTCCAGCACCCGCGGCGCCAGCAGCCCGGCGGCCACGCCGATGGGCAGGTTGATCAGGAAGATCCAGTGCCAGCTCAGCGCCTGGGTGAGCAGACCCCCGGTCATGCTGCCGATCGAGCCGCCGGCTGCCTGGACGAAGCTGAAGGTGCCCAGGGCCTTGGCGCGGGCCGCCGGTTCCGGGAACAGCCGGACGACCATGCCCAGCGCGACCGCGGTCGAGGCGGCCCCGCCGGCGCCCTGCAGGAACCGGGCCGCCATCAGCGTCTCCGGGTTCCACGCCAGCCCGGCGAGCAGGGAAGCCAGGGTGAACACGGCCATGCCGGTGAGGAAGACCCGGCGGCGGCCGGCCAGGTCACCGAGGCGCCCGGCGAGCAGCAGCAGCCCGCCGAACGGGATCAGGTAGGCGTTGACGACCCACGACAGGTTCGACTGGGTGAAGCCGAGATCGTCGCGGATCGCGGGCAGGGCGACGTTGACGATGGTCTGGTCGAGCACGATCATCAGCGTCTGCGCGGACAGCACGGCGAGCGCGAGCCACCGGGATCGTCCGGCCGGCTGATCGGTGGACATGGTGTTGACCTCCAAAGGAGCACGATTTGTAACTGGGTCCATCGTGTGAGCCCGAGACCGTGCCCGGAAGAAGGCAGTTCCCTGTGCCAGAGGCACATCCGTGTACCACTCCTGGTCCGGCGGGTGCCTGTGTGAGTCACCTCACGATCGCCATGGGAGACGATTGGTGACCGGGGGGCGCTCGTGGAACCATTGGGGGATGGTTGCCGACACCGTTTCCCCGATCACCGAGGCGTGCCCGATCGTGGAGGTCCTCGACCACGTCGCCGGCAAGTGGGCGATCGGGATCCTGGTCGCCGCCGCCCACGGCCCGGTCCGGTTCACCGAACTGGAGCGCGAGGTGGAGGGCATCAGCCGCCGCATGCTGACGCTGACGCTGCGCAAACTGGAACGCGACGGGCTGCTCGTGCGCACCGTGTACCCGACGGTGCCGCCGCGCGTGGAGTACACCCTGACCGACATGGCCCGCGAGCTGCAGCAGACGCTCGTCGGGCTGACGTCGTGGGCGGAGAAGTACCGGGGCGCCATCGCCACGGCCCGCCACGCGTATGACGCGCAGCAGGCCGCGGCGGCGGTGTAGAACGCTCAGATCACCCGGGCAGCGGCCTCGCCGGCGATGCGGAACTCGATGACCGTGGGCAGTTCCCGCAGGTCCAGCGCCTGCGCCAGCCGGGCCACCCCGTCGGTCACGATCCGCTCGCGCAGGGCCGGCAGGTCCGTGCCCGGCTCGGCCGTCGCCGTCACCAGCAGCGTCGGCCGGGACTGCGGTCCGGACAGGGTCGCGGTCACCGACCGGATCCCCGGGTAGTCCGAGACCTCGGATTCGAACGGCGCGACCGCCGCGTCCGGGGACAGTTTCGTCACGCCCTGCGCCCGATCCTCCTCCACGTGCCAGGTCCCGCTCTTCGGGCGGCGCAGCGCCTGTGCCGCGAGCCAGCGCAGGAACAGCAGCCCCAGCACCACGGCGGCGGCGACGACCACGTACAGCACCCAGGTCGGCGGCCGCTGGTCGCCGGGCACCAGCGGCGCCGCCCGGTCGAGCACCCGCAGCCAGCCCAGCGAAGTCGCCAGGGTGAACGCACCGGCGGCCAGCAGGACGAGACCGATCAGCGCGAGCAGCGTCCGGTTGAGCCGGGCGGGACGGTTCAGGCTGGTCATGCCGCGCTCCGCACGTGCACCTTCACCCGCGGGCGGTGGGCGGGGGCGATGCGGTCCAGCTGATCCTCGATCGCCCGCCGCACCTCCCCGGCCACCTCGCCGGTGGCCAGCCGCCCGCCACGCACCCGCGCGATGACGCTGCGGCGGCGCAACCGGAGCTTCACCGACTCCACCCCGTCGGCCTGCTCGGCCGCCGACCGCAGGCTGCCGGTCATGCTGCGGCGGCTGGCCCCGGCCTTCACCGGTGCCGCGTCCGGACTGCCTCCCCCCGTCAGGGGCAGTACGAGCGCGCGGCCCGGCAGGATCGCGGCCAGCAGCACCACCAGGCCTACCGCGGCCAGCACCCCGCCGGTGATCGCCACCGGCAGCGCGTCCCAGCGGGTCGCGTGCGCCCTGGCCGCGGCGGCGTCGTAGTCGAGTACCGGCCGCGCATGCAGCAGGAGCTGCACCGCGCTGATCGCCACCAGCACGCACAGGGCCAGGCCGACCAGGGCGACCAGCGTGGCGGCGAGGCTGCGCCGGGACCGGCGGATCATGCCAGGCTCCTCTCCCGCGACCGGTCGCTGTGCAACGCGGTCACCGTGATGTCCACGCGGTCCACGACCAGACCGGTCATCTCGCCGACCTCCCGCACCAGCCGTTCCCGGGCGGTCTGCGTCGTGCGGGAGACCGGATCCGGGTAGTCGACCGACAGCTCCACGGCCAGCCGGATCCGGCCGTCGCGCACCCGCGCGGTGACGTTGGCCGGCTGCTCCGGATTGTCCGCACCCAGCGGGACCCCGAGGATCCGGCGGGCCGCGCCACCCACACCGCCCAGCCCGCTGATCACCTGCTCCGCGATGCGCTGCACCGCCCGGTCGGCCACGATCGTGGTGCCGCGCCGCTCGGGCGCCTCGACGGTCACCGGCTCACCTCCGCTCCCGGTCGGTGAAGTGGGACAGGTCGAGCTTGCCGTCCAGCACCCGGCCCACCAGCAGGCCCAGGGCGCCGAGCACGGCGACGAGCAGGAACGCGCCGAACCCCCCGAAGGCGGCGGCCAGGCCCAGGACGAGACCGGTCAGCAGACCGGCGATCGTGGCATTCATCGCGCCTCCCGTGTCACTGGACCCGGGCCGGTGCGCCCTCGCCCTGCTCGTCGTCGTCGCTGGGCAGGTGGACGTCGTTGACGGTGATGTTGACCTCGACGACCTCCAGCCCCGTCATCTGCTCGATCGAGTTGATCACGTTGGCGCGCACCGCCTGCGCCAGGTCGGCGATGGACACGCCGTACTCGACCACGATCTGCAGGTCCACCGCGGACTGCTTCTCCCCGACCTCGACCGACACGCCCTGCCCGACGCTGCCGCTGGCGCCCGGGATGCGTTCGCGCAACGCGTTGAACGCGCGGGCCGCGCCGCCGCCCAGGTCGTACACGCCCGGGATCTCGCGCGCGGACAACCCGGCGATCTTCTGCACCACGGTGCTCGCGATCGTGGTCGTCCCCTGCTCGGTCACCAGCCTGCTGTCCGACGGTTTGCTCACCGCGGTGGCCTGTCCTTCGGTACCGGTGCTCATCTCGTTGTCCCCTTCCTGGTTCTTTCCTCTCGGGTCTTCACTCGTTCCGACACGGCCGCGCCGGAAACGTCACGGACCGAACGCGGATCCGTCCACATCGGTCACCACGAGCCGGATTCCGGCGTCCGAGTAAGGGCTTCCCACGAGCGCTTTCGCGACGGCGTCGCCGGCCAGCCGCAGCCGCGGCGGCAACGGCAGCGCGGTGGCGACCAGCCGGACCCGGACCACCTCGGCGGTCAGGTCGACCGCCAGCGTGGCGGGGTTGCGCGACGTCACCGGCCGCACCACGGGCGCGGCCGGGCGCAGACCCTCCACTTTGGACAACGCGGTGAGGATCGCGGCGATGTGTTCGGTCCGGGTGGTCATCGCGCCTCCGGCTCGACGTCGAGAACGGTCACCGACACCTGACCGGGCACCACCCCGGTGTCCCGGATCAGCGCGGCGCGCACCTCGTGCTGCACAGCCAGGGCGACGGCCGCGACCTGCGTGCCGGCGCGGGTCGCGATGCCCACGCAGACCTCGAACTCGTCCCCGGCGCGCCGCACGGTCACCCCGTCCGCGGGGGCCGGGGTGAGTCCCTTGACCTGCTGCCACCGGGCCCGCCCCCAGCCGCGCACCAGTCCGGCGACCCCCGGTTCCAGCCGGGCCACCCCCGGCACCGACCGCGCTGCGTGCGCGGCCACCGCCGCCACCACGGCGTCCTCGACGATCCATTCGACGTGCACCAGGTCCCCCCTCACCGGTGGTAGACGTCTTCGACGGTCAGATCCAGCCGCACCAGCCGGACCCCGATACCGGACGCGCACGCGGCGCTCACCCGCTCGCGCAACCGGTCCAGCACTTCATCCAGTTCGACGCGGTAGGCGGCGGCGACCGTCAGCTCGGCCTCGATCAGCGTCTGCCCGTCGGCGTCCACCCCGGTCGGGGTGACCCGGCAGCGCCGGCCGCGGATCCCGTCCATCCCGTCGGCGGCGAACCGCAGCACCGCCGCGACCGCGGCCGAACTCACCTCGAGCCGCCCGGCCTCGGCCGCGGGCAACGGCACCATGCGGCCGTACCGGCGGACGTCGTTGCGGACCGCGGCCATGATCTTCTCGGTCAGGTCCCGCGACGGCTCGGCCTCCTCCGCCGCGAGCTCGCGCGTCGCGTCGCGCAGCGCCAGCAGGCTGCCGCGCGCGGTGGAGCAGTGCGGGCAGGTCAGGTCGTGGTCGGTGGCGAACCCGGCTTCGACCGCGCCGAGCGTGTCCCACACCTCCTCCAGCGAGCGGCCGCAGGGCAGGTCGTGGGTGGTCTGGTCTAGCGCCATGGCTGCATCACCTCCGCCAGTTGCGCGCGGGCCCGCGCGATGCGCCCGCGGACCGCGTTGGGCGAGGTCGAGACCGCCTCCGCGATCTCGTCGTACGAGCGGCCGTGCACCTCACGCAGCAACCAGCACGCCCGCTGCTCCGGCGTCAGCCCGGTCAGGGCCGTGGTCAGGGCGGCCATCTGGGCGCTGACCTCCGCGGCGTGTTCCGGCCGCGCGTCGCCGCGCGGCGTCTCGGTGTCGTCCGGATCGACGTCGGTGACCGGCCGCCGGGCGCGGATGACGTTGAGGCAGCGGTTCGCGGTCGACCGGTAGAGCCAGCCCACGAACGCGGTGTCGGCGTGAAGCTGCTCCAACCGGCGCCACGCGGTCAGGAACACTTCCTGCACCACGTCCTCAGCGTCCCCCGCGCTGCCCAGCATCCGCAACGCCAGCCGGTAGATCGGGCCCTGGTAGCGCCGTACCAGCTGCTCGTAGGCACGCACGTCGCCGTCGCGGGCCCGGGCGACCAGGGTCTGATCGTCCAGGGCCGCGCCGACACCGGTCCCGGCCGTCACCACGTCCCGCCCATACAGAGCCTCCCCGACTTCCCACTCGCCTCTCTAGGCCAGACACCGGGCACGGCGAAAGCTCACGCCCCCGTTCGTCACGGGTTCGGGTGACGGCGACCACCGGATCGGTGCAGCGGGAAGCCGCGGTGGGGTCAGAACAGGGGCCAGGGAATGGCGCGCCAGTCATCCCCGGGCTCGGGGAACACGCCGGTCGCCACCAGCATCTCGGCGCGCTCGGCGATCGCGCTGATCTCCAGGCTGGTCAGGTGCGGCGCGAGCCGCTCGCCCAGCTCGCCCTTGATCATGCCGGGAAGCGCGCGCAGCTTCTCCAGGGTGTCGGCGGGCAGCGGGTCACCGACCCAGCCCCACAGCACGGTGCGCAGCTTCGGCTCGGCGTGCAGGCAGATGCCGTGGTCCACGCCGTACACCGCCCCGTCGGTGCCGGCCAGGATGTGCCCGCCCTTGCGGTCGGTGTTGTTCGCGACGATGTCCAGCACCGCCAGGTCCCGCATGCCCGGGTGGTCGGCGTGCGCCAGCACCGCGGGCTCGCCGAGCCGGTCGTGGGCGTGCAGCACGATCCGCCAGCCGTCGGGCACATCCTGAGGCGAGCGGACGTCGATCAGCTCCTCGTCGCCGGTCTCCACCCACAACTGGACCATGCCCTCGCCGAACGGGCCGTCACGCAGGACGGTCGGCGGCACCCGGCCCAGCCCGGACGCCTCCGACAGCAGGGCGGTGGCCACCTCCCGGCCGGCCAGCGTGCCGTCCGGGAAGTCCCACAACGGCCGTTCCCCGGACACCGGCTTGTAGACCGCCTGCGCCGACAGGCCGTCCAGCTCCACGGAGCAGAACAGCGTGACGTTGGAGGCGTCCACCAGCCGCCCTTCGACGGTCAGGCGACCGCGGGCGAGCAGCTCGGCGGCAGCGGGATCGGCCGGGCCGACCGGTGGGGCCACGATCTAGCTCTCGTCCGCCACGTCGGTGCTGCGCCGGTAGCCGTTCTGCCGGGGGCAGATGTGGCCCTCCGGGTCCAGCGGCTCACCGCACAGCGGGCACGGCTTCCGGCCGGCGCGCACCACCCGGTCGGCGCGCTCGGCGAACGCCCGCGCCGCGGCCGGGCTGAGGAACACGCGCACCGCGTCCGGGCCCTCCTCGGTGTCGTCGAGCACGACGGTCTCGTCGACCTCGCCCTCGGTCATCGCGAGCAGTTCGATGACGACCGCGCTGGTCTCGGCGTCCCAGCCGAGACCCATCGTGCCGACGCGGAACTCCTCCTCGACGGGCACCTCGAGCGGGTCGACGTCGACGAGGTCGTCGGGCACCGTCTCGGGTACCTCGGCGCCGAACCGCGCGACGATCTCCTCCAGCAGCGAGGCCAGGCGCTCGGCGAGCACCTGGACCTGCTGCTTCTCGATCGTCACGCTCACCGTGCGGACGTCCTCGGTGGCCTGCAGGTAGAAAGTGCGGTCGCCCGGTTCCCCGACGGTCCCTGCGACGAACCGGTCGGGCTGGCGGAAGACGTGGATTACACGAGCCATGGCACCCCCGACCCTATGTCACCGTTTCATGATCGGCATCCGCCGCCCCCGCTTGCATCTTAGTTAGAGTGCGGCGGTGGCTGAAACCGCGCCGTACGGCACCTGGACCTCTCCCATCTCCGCCGCCGACGTCGCCGCCGGGGGCGGCGGCGCGCAGTGGCTCGACGTCGTCGGCGGCACCGTCTGGTGGGCCGAGGCGCGCCCCGCCGAAGGTGGCAGGCTCGCGCTGGTCCGCGCTGGTCAGGACGGCGTGGAGGAGATGCTGCCCGCGCCGTGGAACGCCCGGAACCGGGTGCACGAGTACGGTGGCCGGCCGTGGGTGGTGATCGGCGGGACGCTGTTCTTCACGCACTGGGACGACCAGCGCGTCCACGCGCGTGACCTGGACGGCGGCGAGGTGGTTCCGGTCACACCCGAGCCCCCGGTGCCGCAGGGCGTCCGGTACGGCGACCTGCGTCCGGGTCCGGACGGCGCGGTGTGGGCGGTGCGCGAGACCAGCACCGGCCCGGCGCGCACCGACATCCGCCGTGACCTGGTCGCGCTGAGCGGCGGCGCGGTCGTGCCGCTCGCGGCGAGCCACCACTTCCTCACCGCGCCCCAGCTGTCCCCCGATGGCCGGCACGCCGCGTGGCTGGGCTGGGAGCACCCGGACATGCCGTGGGACTCGACCGAGCTGTGCGTGGCCGAGGTGCGGCCGGACGGCGGCCTCGGGCCGCACCGGGTGCTCGCCGGCGGGCCCGGGGTGTCGGTCTGCCAGCTCGAGTGGGAGGACCCCGGCACGTTGCTGGCGCTGCTGGACCCGGACGGCTGGTGGAACCTGCACCGGATCACCCTCGACGGCGTGGTCACGAACATCGCGCCGATGGCACGTGAGCTGGGCGGGCCGCTGTGGAAGATCGGGTCGAACTGGTTCGTCCCGCTGGGCGGCGGACGGCACGCGGTGCTCGACTCGGGGCGCCTGGCCGTCCTGGACGAGACCACCGGCGACCTGACGGTCGTGGCCGATCACCTCACGAGCTGGGCCGCGACGCTGGCCCGGCACGGCGACGGCGTCGCCGGGATCGCCGCCGGGCCGCGCCACGAGAGCGCGGTCGTGCACGTCGACCTGGACACCGCAGCGGTGACCGAGCTGACCGAACCGGTGCACCCCGCGCCGCCGGCGGAGTACCTGCCGGTGCCGCAGGAACGGACCTTCCCCGGCCCGGACGGCGTGCCGATCCCGGCCTACGTCTACCCGCCCGCCAACCCGGGCTTCACCGGCCCCGAGGGCGAGCGCCCGCCCTACCTGGTGCACGTGCACGGCGGTCCCACCGGCCGGGTCTCCGGCGATCTCGACCTCGACTTCGCCTACTTCACCAGCCGCGGCATCGGCGTCGTCGCGGTCAACTACGGCGGGTCGGTCGGCTACGGCCGCGCCTACCGGGAGCGGCTGCGCGAGCAGTGGGGTGCGGTCGACGTGCGCGACTGCGCCGCGGTCGCCGAAGCACTGGCCGCCGAGGGCACCGCCGACCCGGCGCGGCTGGCCATCCGGGGCGGCAGCGCGGGCGGCTACACGTCGGCGGCGTCGATGACGAGCGTGACCACCTACCGCGCGGCGACGATCAAGTACCCGATCCTCGACCTGGCCGGGTGGACCGGCGACGGCGGCGAAACCCACGACTTCGAATCCCGCTACGTGCTCGGGCTGGTCGGCCCGCTGCCGCGGACCCGCGACCGCTACGTGGAGCGGTCACCGCTGCGGCACGCGGACCGGCTGGCCGGGCCGGTGCTGCTGCTGCAGGGGCTCGACGACCAGATCTGCCCGCCCGAGCAGGCCGACCGGTTCGTGCGGGCGCTGGCCGGCAGCGGCATCCCGCACGCCTACCTGACGTTCGAGGGCGAACAGCACGGGTTCCGGCGGGCGGAGACGATGATCGCCGCGCTGGAGGCCGAGCTGTCGTTCTACGGGCAGGTGTTCGGCTTCGCCACACCCGGGGTGCCGGTGCTGGAGCTGCGCTCGTGACCACCGTCGCCCTCGTCGCCCCGGCCGGGCCGGTGCTGCCCGACCGGCTGGACCGGGCGCTGGCAGCGCTCGACGCGTGGGGTGTGCGGGTGCGGAACCTGGTCACGCCCGGCCCGGGGCACACCCCGTACCTGGCCGGGCCGGACGCGGCACGGGCGGAGGCGTTCACCGAGGCGTGGCTGGATCCCGAGGTGGACGTCGTGCTCGCCGCCCGCGGCGGCTACGGCACGCAGCGCATGCTCGACCTGCTCGACTGGGCCGCCCTGCGCGACGCCGGTCCCAAGGTGTTCGCCGGGTCCAGCGACGTGACGGCCCTGCACGCGGCGATCCACACGCACCTGGGGCTGCCGACCCTGTTCTCCCCCATGCCCGCCGGTGACCACTGGGACGAAGCCGGCGGCGAGCACCTGCGGCGGGCCCTGTTCACCCCGGGCCCGGTGACCCTGCCGGGCACCGAGGCAGTGGTGCCCGGCGCCGCACGCGGCCGGCTCACCGGCGGCAACCTGAGCCTGCTCGCCGCCGGTGTGGGCACCCGCGAGCACGGTGGCGCGCGGAACGCGATCGTGGTGCTGGAGGACGTCGCGGAGCCGGTCTACCGGCTGGACCGCATGCTCACCCAGCTGCTGCGGTCCGGCTGGTTCGCCGGGGTGGCCGGCGTCGTCCTGGGCACGTGGACCGGCTGCGGCGAGCCCACGGCCGTGCGGGCGGTGCTGGCGGACCGGCTCTCCGGCCTCGGGGTGCCGGTGCTCGCCGGGGTGCGCTTCGGGCACGTCGAGGGGTCACTGACCGTGCCGCTCGGGGTCGACGCGGTGCTGGACACGGCGGAGCTGAGGGTGACCACCCATGCGGCTTGATCCGCGGGATGCGCGGGACCGGTTCGCCACGGCACGGGTGGCCCGGCTGGCGACGGTGTCGGCGGCAGGCCGGCCGCACCTGGTGCCGGTGACGTTCGCGGTGTCCGGCGACGAGATCGTCTTCGCCGTCGACCACAAGCCGAAGACCACGACCGCCCTGCGGCGGCTGGCCAACATCGCGGCCCACCCCGCGGTCAGCTTCCTCGCCGACGCCTACGACGAGGACTGGACCCGCCTGTGGTGGTCCCGGGCGGACGGCACGGCCACCGTGGTGGAGTCCGCACCGGACGCGGTCGGGCTGCTGCGCGCGAAGTACGAGCAGTACGCGCGGAAGCCGCCGGCGGGACCGGTGGTGATCACGCGGGTCACGCGGTGGAGCGGCTGGGCTGGGAGCTGACGGCGCCGTCCTCGGCGACGAAGTCCGGCACGGCGGGCTCCCGCCGCCACGCGGCGAGCAGCCCGAGCGGGTCGGGACGCAGCAGCGACGCGGCCGCGTACACCGACAGCGCGATGACCGCCACGACGAACCACCAGTCGTAGAGGGCCTGCTGGCCCGTCGGGTAGTAGGCCAGCACCAGGAACGACGCCACGGCGACCACGATCGCCAGGTGCCTGCGCCGCCACGGGAACGCCGAGGCGATCACGAAACCCCAGGTCAGGTACCACGGCAGGGTCGGCGGGGCGAGGATCGCGGTGGCCAGCAGGGTCAGCGCCATCCGGAAGATCGCCTCGTTGCCGCCGTGGCGCGCCTTCCACCACTGCCGCGCACCGAACAACGCCAGCGTCGCCATCGCCAGCGCGCGGGCCACCGTTACGAACGGCGACTCCGGCACGGTGATCACCAGGTTCACCAGGGTGTGGACCAGCTGCCCGAGCCCGGTCGGGAAGTTCAGCCAGTTCGTGACCAGCGTCGGCGCCTGCAGGCCGGTCACCCAGCCCAGGTTGAACGAGCCGAGCGACACCGAGGTGCCGGCCACGAACACCACACCGAACAGGACCACCGAGATCCCGAGCGCCTGCAGGAAGTTGCGGACGCGGCTGGGGTGCGGCAGGTGGTTGGCCCACACCCACACCAGGAACGGCAGTGCGACCGCCGCGGTCGGCTTGATCAGCATGCCGATCGTGACCAGCACGATCGCCAGCGCGTGCTTGCGCTCCAGTGCGGCCAGCACCCCGATGGTGAGGAAGCCGAGCATCAGCAGGTCGTTGTGCGGGCCGCCGACGAGGTGGATGACCGTCATCGGGCTGGCGACCGCGAGCCACATCGTGACCGGCAGCTTCCCGCCGAGGTGCCGCACGAGGCGCGGCAGCGCCCACAGCATCATCGCCAGGCCGATCAACAGCAACAGCCGGGTCACGATGACGCCGGCGATCATGTTGTCGCCGGTCACCGAGACGACGCCCTTGGCGATGAGCAGGAACAGCGGACCGTACGGGGCGGGGGTGGTCTGCCAGACCGGGTGCACGTTCTGCACCACGTTCGGCAGCACCTTCAGCTCGGCCGGGCCGTGCGCGTACGGGTCCAGCCCGTGCAGCAGCTGCGCGCCCTGGCCGAGGTAGGAGAACACGTCGCGGGTGAACAGCGGCGGCGAGATCAGCAGCGGCGCCATCCAGCACATGGCCGCGATCAGGATCGGCCTGCTGCCGATGCGACCGGCGAGCATGTAGCGGCCCAGCCGCACCCACGCCCACACCACCAGCGCGAACCCGCCGTAGACCACCGCGGTGGCCAGCATCTGCCCGTGACCGAAGCGGACCCACGACAGCGGACCGTGCCCGAGGACCGGGTCCCGGATGAGGATGCCGCCCGCCCCGAGCGCACCCAGCAGCAGCAGGGTGCTGCCGAGCGTACCCATCGCGATCGTGCGGTACGGGAACTGCGAGGGCACGCGCACGCGCGTGCGCGGGTGCGCCTCCGCGGGCGCCCCGGGCGCGGGGTCAGTGGTGGTGGCCATTTCGTCCACGGAGATTACACACCGTTCCGGGTCGGGTTCCCGTCGGGAACGATGTTTCGCTGGCTGGAGGACACTCAGGACGGTAACGACTCGCGCGCGGTGCCGCCGGGCAGTGCCGCGAGCAGGGACTTGGTGTAGGCGTGCCGCGGGTCGAGCAGCACCTCCTCCACGGCCCCCTCCTCGACCAGCTCGCCCCGGTACATCACGGCGACCCGGTCGGCGATGTTCCAGGCCAGCCCGAGATCGTGGGTGATGACGAGCCCGGCCAGGCCGAGTTCGCGGCGCAGCCGCAACAGCAGCCCGAGGATCTCGCCACGCACGGAGGCGTCCAGGGACGCGACCGGTTCGTCGGCGACCAGCACACCGGGCCGCAGCGCGAGCGCACCCGCGATCACCACCCGCTGCCGCTGCCCGCCGGACAACTCGTGCGGCAGCCGGTGCAGGAAACGCCCGGCGGGCCGCAGTTCGGCCGCCTCGAGCGCCTCGGTGACGATCTGCCGTTCGTCACCGGGCAGCCGGTGGATGCGCGGCCCCTCGGCGACCGCCTCGTAGACGGTGTGCCGCGGGTTGAGCGCGCTGGCCGGGTCCTGCAGCACCAGCTGGACCTGCCGCCGGTACGCCTTGAGCGCGGCGCCGGAGGACGGCACCGGGGCGCCGTCGTAGCGCACCACCCCGGAGGTCGGCTTCTGCAGGCCGAGGAGCGTGCGGGCCAGGGTGGTCTTGCCCGAACCGGACTGGCCGACGAGCGCGACGATCTCGTTGCGCCGCACCCGCAGGTCCACCCCGGCGACCGCGTCGATGCGGGCGCCACGGCGGTCGCGGAAGCTGACGCGCAGGTTCTCCGCGGCCAGCAGCACGTCCGGCGGGGGCGGGTCCTCCGGTTCCGGGGGCAGCGGCGCGGTGGTCGCCGGGGCGAACCGGGCGGCGGGGTCGCCGACGGTGGGGAACGCGGCGGCCAGCGCCCGGGTGTGCTCGTGCGCGGGCGACCGCATCACCTCCGCCGACGGGCCTTCCTCGACGATCTGGCCGCGGTACATCACGGCGATGCGGGCGCAGGTCGCGGCGAGCACGGACAGGTCGTGACTGATCATGACCAGGCCCAGGCCGTGCTCGGCGACCAGGCGGCCGAGCAGGTCGAGCACCTGGGCCTGCACGATCACGTCGAGCGCGGTGGTCGGTTCGTCGGCGATGATCAGCCGCGGTCGGCAGGCCAGGGCCATCGCGATCATGACGCGTTGTTTCTGACCGCCGGAGAGCTCGTGCGGGTACGCCCCGGCACGCGAGGGCGGCAGGTCGACCGATTCGAGCAGTTCCGCCACCCGCCGGCCGGCGTCGCGCACGGACGGGTCGTGCAGCCGGATCGGCTCGGCGATCTGGTCCCCGATGGTGCGGACCGGGTTGAGCGCGTGCATGGCGCCCTGGAACACCACCGACGCCTGCGCCCACCGCACCGCGCGCAGCCGTCCCCAGCGCATCGTGGTGACGTCCTCGCCGTCGAGCAGGATCTCCCCGGTCACCGTCGCGGACCTGGGCAGCAGCCGCAGCACGCTCATGGCGACCGTGGACTTGCCCGAGCCGGATTCGCCGGCGATGCCGAGCGTCTCCCCCGGTTGCAGGGTCAGGCCGACGCCGCGCACGGCCTCGAGGTCGCCGTAGGAGACGGCGAGGTTCTTCAGTTCCAGCAGCGGGCTCACGCGTGCTCCCCCTTCAGCCGCGGGTTGAGCACGGTCTCCAGCGCGCGTCCGGCGAGGGTGAACGACAGCACGATCACCACGATCGCCAGGCCGGGCGGGATCAGGTACCACCACGCTCCTCCGGTGACGGCGCCCGAGGACAGGGCGCGCTGCAGCATCTGGCCCCACGAGGGTGCGGACGGGTCGCCGAGGCCGAGGAAGGACAGCGTGGACTCGGCGATGATCGAGTTGCCCACCACGAGCGTGGTGTTGGCCAGCACCAGCGGCAGCACCCCGGGCAGCACGTGCTTGCCGACGACGTGCAGGTGCCCGCCGCCCAGCGCCCGGGCGCGCTCGATGTAGGGCCGGGACTCGATGGTCAGGGTCTGGGCCCGCACCAGCCGGGCCGTGGTGGGCCACGAGGTCACGCCGACCGCCACGATGATCGTCGGCACCCCGTGCGGCAGCACCGTGGACAGTGCGATCGCCAGCACCAGCGACGGCAGCACCAGGAAGAAATCGGTGAACCGCATGAGCAGGCCGGACACCCAGCCGCCGAAGTGCGCGGCGGCGACCCCGACCACGGTGCCGATGAGCACCGACAGGATCGTGGCGGCGAACCCGACCAGCAGGGACACCCGCGCGCCCCACAACGTCAGCAGCAGCACCGAACGGCCGTCGATGTCGGTGCCCAGCGGGAACCGCCCGCCGGGTGGCTGCAAGGGCTTTCCGGGCGCGTTGACCACGTCCAGCCCGGCCGGGTCGGTGATCACCGGCGCCAGCACGGCCAGCAGCACCACCAGGACCAGGACCCCGAGACCGGCCAGGCCGCCGCGGTCCGCGGCGAACTCGCGCCACACCGCGGCGACCGCGGCGCGGCGGCGCCGCCAGGCGATCGCCGCCGGCGCGGTGGGTGTGGAGGGCGTGGAGGGCGCGGTCACTGGGCACGCACCCGGGGGTCGAGCACGCGGTAGAGCACCTCGGCGATCAGGTTCATCACGATGACCGAGCCGGCCATGACCACGAACACTCCTTGCAGCAGCGGCAGGTCCGGCACCCGCAGCGCCTCGTAGGTGAGCAGCCCCAGCCCGGGCCAGGAGAACACGGTCTCGACCGTGACGGTGCCGGACACCACCAGGCCGAACTGGAGGAACACCAGCGTCACCGTGGGCAGCAGCGCGTTGGGCACCGCGTGGCGGCGGCGCACCAGGTCCTCCCGCAGGCCCTTGGCGCGGGCGGTGGTGAGGTAGTCGGCGTTCATCTCGCCCAGCAGCGACGAGCGCATCACCAGCATGTACTGGGCGTAGATCACCGCGAGGAGCGTGACGCACGGCAGCACCAGGTGGTGGGCGACGTCGAGCAGCTGCGGGAGGAACTCCGGCGGGGTGGCCGGCGACCGCATGCCGCCGCTGGGGAACGCGCCCTGGGTGGCGATGAGCAGCAGCAGGCCCAGCCAGAACTGGGGCATCGACCACAGCGTCAGCGCGATCCCGGTCTGGGTCCGGTCGAACAGGCTGCCGCGCCGCCACGCCGCCCGCACCCCGAGCCACAACCCGAGGGCGACCGCCAGCACCGTGGCGGTGCCGACCAGCAGCAGCGTCGGGCCCAGCCGCTCGCCGATGAGCGCGGACACCGGCCGGTTGTAGCCGTAGGACGTGCCCAGGTCACCGCGCAGCAGCCCGCTCAGGTAGTCCAGGAACTGCTGGTAGAGCGGCTTGTCCACGCCGAGCCGGGCACGCAGCTGCGCCAGCTGGTCGGGGCTGGTCGGCCGGTCCCGGGTCAAGGTGGTGACCGGGTCACCGGGGATCATCCGGAACAACAGGAAGCCCAGGGCCACCACCAGCAGCAGGCTGCCTGCCGCGCCACCGAGCTTGCCGAGCAGGAACCGGGCCGTGCCGGTGCCGCGGCGGGGCTCGTCGAGCTCCGCCGCGGCGGTCGAAACCGCGTTCGTCACGCCTACTCCTGGTCGTCGGCGGACTTGCGGCGCCGCCCGGCGGCGGTGCCGCCGATGGCGAGCACGACCACGACACCGGCGGCGATGCCGATCCACGCCCCGGGGGACAGCCCACCGCTGCCGTTGGAGCCGCCGCCGGCGGGCGTGGCGCCGTAGAAGCCCCAGTAGCCGCTCTGCTCCATGATCTGCCCGGTGTTCGCGGGCTGCTTCGTGAAGCTCGCGAAGTTGTCCGAGCGGTAGGCCTCCAGCACGTTGTCGTAGTCGAGGACCACGCTGGGCACCTGGTCGTAGTAGCGGGCCTGCGCCTGCTTGACCAGGTTCGCGCGCCGGCCCGGGTCGAACTCGGTGCTCTCGGCGGCGTAGAGGCGGTCGAAGTCGGCGTCGCAGAAGAAGGCGGTGCTACTGCTGCTGCCGGGCACGGCGGGCAGCGCGGCGCAGGTCTGCTTGGACAGGATGTAGTCCGGGTCGGGGCTGGTGCCCCAGCCGGAGAACGCGAGGTCGTAGTTGCCCTCGTTGGTGCGCTGGTCGACCTCGTTGTCCGAGACCAGCTGCTTGGTGACGCGGATGCCGACGGCCCCGAGCCAGCTCACCACGTAGTCGGAGGCGCGCTGGGCGAAGTCCTCGCTGGCGCGGCCGAGCAGCCGCAGCTCGATCGGCTTGCCGTCCGGGCCGACGCGGGTGCCGTCGTTGCCCCGCGGGTAGCCGGCCTGGTCGAGCTGGGCGTTGGCGGCGGCGGGGTCGAAGGCGTAGCGCTGGTTCGCCGGCGGATCCCAGTGGTAGGCCGGGAAGGAGGCGGGCACGATGCCGCCGCCGGGCTGGCCGTAGCCGCCGAGCACCTTGTCCACCAGGGTCTGCGGGTCCAGGGCGCGCGCGATCGCCTGCCGCACGCGGACGTCCTTGAGCACCGGGTTGCCGTCACCGATCGGCTGCCGGGACAGCAGCTGGGCACCGTGGTTGATCATCAGCTCGCGGTAGCGGCGGCCGCCGGCCTGGTTGGTGGCGATCCCCGGGGCGTTCTTCAGCGTGTCGAATTGGGTCGAGGTGAGCCGGTTGACGAAGTCGACCTCGTTGTTCTTGAGCGCGTTGACCGCGGCCTCGGAGTTCTTGTAGCTGATGAACTGCAGCTCGTCGATCTTGGCCCGGCCGCGCCAGTAGTCCGGGTTGGCCTTGAGCCGGACCAGTTCGTTCGGGCGGTACTCGCTGATCAGGAACGGGCCGTCGCCGACGCCGACCACGGGCACCGAGTCGGTGACCGGGTCGCTCATGGCCGCCTGGTGGGACCAGATGTGCTCGGGCACGATCGGCACGTCCAGCGCGGTCATGCTGGCCTGCGGCGCCTTCGTCCGGATGACCAGGGTGTGGTCGTCGGGCGCGGTGACCGAGTCGAAGTTCTCCACGTAGGTGCCGTTGGCCTCCTGCGCGTTCTCGTCGGTCATGATCCGCGTGAAGGTGTAGGCGGCGTCTTTCGCGGTCACCGGCTGCCCGTCGGACCACTTCACGCCGTCGCGGATCTTGTACGTCCAGGTCAGCTTGTCCGGCGAGGTGGACCACGACTCGGCGAGACCCGGCGCCGGGGTGCTGTCCTCCGCCGAGGGCAGGGTGAGGAACTCCCAGGTCATCCGGCCGACCATGGTGCTGGAGGCGAACGAGGCGAGGAACGGGTTCAGGTGGTCGATCTCCTGCACCAGCGCCACGCGCAGCACCTTGCCGCCCTGCTGCTGGGCCTGGGCCGCCGGCACGAACGGGCCCGCCACGAGCAACGCGGCTCCGGCCACCGTGATGCTCTTGACCCACCGCGTTCGTCTCCGGAAGCGCATCCCCACTGGTTCCCACCTCTCTGGCTGATTCCGAGACCGGAAAGTAACCACTTACCGGCCTGCGGAGTCAACGACTCACGCACGCCGTTGCCGAGCCGTGACGTAAGGTCTGGACCATGCGGATCATGATCTCGGCGGACATGGAGGGCGCCACCGGTGTCACCTGGACCGACGACGTGGTGCCGGGCACCGAGCAGTGGCAGCGGTTCCGGCGCCTGTTCACCGGCGACGTGAACGCGGTGGTCCGCGGCCTGTACGACGGAGGCGCGAGCGACGTGCTGGTCAACGAGGCGCACTCGTCGCAGCGCAACCTGCTGCTGGAGGAGCTCGACGAGCGGGCGCGGCTGCTGACCGGGCGGCACAAGCCGCTGTCGATGATGCAGGGCATCGACAGCGGCGTGGACGGCGTGGTGTTCCTCGGCTACCACGCCGGCGCCGGGGTGGACGGCGTGCTGTCGCACACCTACCTGGAGAACCAGATCACCGGGGTGTGGCTGGACGGCGAACCGGCCGGTGAGGGCCGGCTCAACGCCGCGCTGGCCGCCGAACACGGCGTGCCGGTGCTGCTGGTGTCCGGGGACGACCGGACGTGCGCGGACGCGGCGAGCTACGCGCCGGGCGCCGAACTGGTCGCGGTGAAGGAGTGCGTGAGCCGGTACGCGGCCATCTGCCTGCCCCCGGCGCGCACCGCCGAGATGCTGACCGCGGCCGCGCGGGCGAGCATGGACCGAGCGGTGCGGACACCGGCCACGGCCGCCGCGCACCGCATCGAGGTCGAGTTCGACGCGACCCACCTGGCGCAGGCCGCCGCGGTGGTGCCGACCGTCGAGCAGACCGGCGTCCGCCGGGTCGGCTTCGAGGCCGCCACGATGACCGAAGCGATGAAGGCGTTCAAGGTGGTCACGGCGATCGCCGCGGGCGCGGTGCAGGGGAAGTATGGCTAACGTCGAGAGTTTGTGCGCGCAGCTGCTGCGGTTCGACACCACCAACCGCGGCCACGGCGACGCCGAGGGCGAGCGGGACGCGGCGGAGTTCGTCGCGGGCGTGCTCGCCGGTGCCGGGATCGAGCCGCTGATCCTGGAGTCCGCTCCGCGGCGGACCAACGTGGTCGCCCGCGTCCCGGGTACCGACCCGACCCTGCCCGCGCTGCTGGTGCAGGGGCACCTGGACGTGGTGCCGGCCGACGCCGCGGACTGGACGGTGCCACCGTTCGCCGGGGAGATCCGGGACGGCTACCTGTGGGGCCGGGGCGCGGTGGACATGAAGGACTTCATCGCGATGGTGCTGTGCGCGCTGGCGGACGGGCTGACGCCACGGCGCGACCTGGTGCTGGCGTTCGTCGCCGACGAGGAGGACCGCGGCGAGTACGGGGCGCACTGGCTGACGGCTGAGCACCGCGACCTGTTCGACGGGTGCGTGGCGGCGATCAGCGAGTCCGGCGGCTACACCTACCACGTACCGGCCGCGGACGGGTCGGTCAAACGGCTCTACCCGGTGGGCACCGCCGAACGCGGCACCGCGCACATGCGGCTGACCGCGCGGGGCCGGGCGGGGCACGCATCCCGCCCCAACCACGAAAACGCCGTGGTGCGCCTGATCGACGCGCTGCACCGGATCGCGGCGCACGCCTGGCCCGTCACGCTGACCCCGACGGTGGAGGCGTTCCTGGTCCGCACCGGCGAGGCGCTGGGCGTCGAGGTCGATCTGTCCGATGTGGAAGGCACGGTGGCGCGGCTCGGACCGGCGGCGAAGCTGGTGGAGCCGACCATCCGCAACAGCACCACCCCGACGATGCTGGACGCCGGGTACAAGGTGAACGTGATTCCGAGCCTGGCCCAGGCGCAGATCGACACCCGGACGCTGCCGGGCACCGAGGAGCAGCTGCTGGCCGGGCTCGACGAGCTGCTGGGGCCGGACATCACACGCGAGTTCGTGGCCAACCAGCCGGCGGTGCAGGCACCGGTGGACTCGCCGTGGTTCTCCGCGATGGCCGACGCGTTGCGCGCACAGGACCCGGACGCGGTGGTGGTGCCCTATTGCATGGGTGGCGGCACCGACGCGAAGGCGTTCAGCCCGCTGGGCATCGCCTGCTACGGCTTCGCACCGCTGTGGCTGCCCGAGGGCTTCCCCTACCGGGCGATGGCGCACGGTGTCGACGAGCGGGTTCCGGTAAAGGGTTTGCACTTCGGCAAGCAGGTGCTGGAGCATTTCCTGACACACTGCTGACCGGCCGCTGGGAGCAACACGACCGCCCTGAATGCTCTCGACGTCACCGCCCGCGTCGAGGCGGGTCACTGCGAGGTGGCGAGTGTGGTCGTCCTGGTGCGGCGTTCCGGGGCGGTGGTCACGGCGATCGCGATCACCGCGGCCGCCAGTACCGCCGCGGCGGGCCCGAGCCACAGCGGCCCTGCGGTCGCGAGCACAATCCCACCCAGGCCGGCGCCGATGGCGGTACCGATGTAGTTCATCGAGCCGTTGAGACTCAGCGCGACCGCGGCGAGATCACCACCGGCGTCGAAAACCCGGTTCTGCTGGGGGATGAACAGCGAGGACCCCAGCACGCCCAGAACGAACAGGACGGCCAGCGTGGGCACGAACCAGTGCTGGACGACGGCGAGCAACCCGGAGGCCAGCGCGACGATGCCGAGCCCGGCCACGATCACCGACAGCGAGGCGAACCGGTCGGCGAACAGCCCGACGAGCCGGTTGCCCAGGAAAGAGCCCGCACCGTAGACCAGCAGAGCGACGAGGATGGCGTTGTCGCTGCCCGGGGAGCTGATGCCGACCACCGCCGAGGCGTAGGCGGCCAGCAGGAACAACGGCGCCAGCACCAGAGCACTGACCGCAAGCAGCACCAGGATCCGCGGATTCACCAGCACCGTGAGCCGGTCCCGCATCGTGGTGGCCGGCAGGGTGATCGACGGAACGAACAGCCCGGCCAGCACCGCGGCGACCACCGCCAGCGCGACGATCGTCCACAAGGTACCGCGCCAGCCCCAGACCCGACCGATCAGCAGCCCGAACGGCACCCCGAGAACGGCCGCGAGGCTGGAACCCGCGCCGATCACCGCGAACGCCCGGGCCCGCCGATCAGGCGGCGCGAGCACACCGGCCACGGCGAACGCGTTGGCCTGGAACGCGGCCGCTCCGAGCGCGGCGACGACCCGCCCGGCCAGCACGACCCCATACGTGGGCCCGGCAGCCTGCAGCACCATCCCGAGCAGGAACGAGACCATGCCCGCGCCGATGACGATCCGGCGGTCCAGCCGCCCGGTGAGGGTCGCGATGACCGGCGATCCCACCGCGTAGGAGACGGCGAACACGGTCGTCAGCTGTCCGGCGGTCGCCACGCTCACCGCCAGGTCCGACGAGATCTCGGGAAGCAGCCCCGGCATTACGAAACCGTCCACCCCGAGCACGAACGTGCCCACAGCGAGGATCACCAGACGCCAGGCCCACTTATCATTCGATGCTTGTCGAATCGTCACACCGAGAAGCGTAGACTATGATTTGATAGTGGTCAAAGCGTCGAAAGGAGTCCCCCGTGTCCCGGACGCTTCCTGAGCCGTCGATCGACTCGCTGGACCTGACCGTCATCCTCAGCGCGCTGGCCGATCCGAGCAGGCGGGCATTGCTGACCGCGATGTACCGGGCCCCCGAACCCGTCGACTGCGCGGTACTGGTGGAACAGACCGGCCTGGGCCTGAGCAACCCGACGATCTCGCACCACTACCGGATACTGCGCGAGGCCGGGCTCACCCGCACGGTCGTCGAGGGGCGCAAACGAGTGGTCCGCGTCCGCCGGGAAGACCTCGAAAGGCGGTTCCCGGGCCTCCTCGAAGCGATCCTCAACGCCCCCGACCGCGCCGCCGCCGCGGCGAACTAACTCCCCACCCCGGAACTCCCGGAAAGAACTCGTGACAGGGGCACCCCGAGGCCCGGAAGACACGACCCGTGAAGCGATCGAAGGACTCACGGTCGAAGTGTTCGCAGAACGCGGAATCAGCCCGGACAACATGGTCCCGCCGCAGGTCCCCGCGTGTGGTCGCGCTCGGCTGCGACAGATCTTCGGGCCCACGCTCCAACTCGCCATGACCTGTCCCGTGGTCAGCCAGGCCGGGTGAGCCGGGCACGCCCGGTTGCCGAATCCGCGACCGCGGCGTTCACCCGACTCTGTCCGGTTCGGGGCCGCCGTGGCGCGCCCGCTTGACGACCGGCCCGGCGCGCGTTTCGCTGCGTGGATGGTCCGAACCATTCGCGCGCTGGCCGTCGTCCTGCTGATCACATGCCTGGCACCCGCCCCGCCCGCCGGGGCACAGGCGGGCGGGACGTTCGCGTCGTCGTTCGAACCGGGTGATCCGGCGCCCGCGGTGGACACCGTCGAGACCGGACCGGACGGCCGGCCGCGGACCTCCGGGGTCACCGGCGCCGCCGGTTCGGCCATCCCCGGTGACGTGCGCGGCCTGGCCACGGGCGCGACCGCGAGCGCGGAGAACACCGGCACCGGGGAGGTCGCGGCCAACGTCCTGGACGGCAGACCGGAGTCGAAGTGGCTCGCGTTCTCCCCCACCGGGTGGGTGCAGGCCGCGTTCGCCGAACCGGTCACCATCACCCGGTACGGGCTCACCTCGGCCGACGACGCCCCGGAGCGTGACCCGCGGGACTGGGCGCTGCTCGGTTCCGACGACGGCACCACGTGGACCACGCTGGACACCCGGACCGGCCAGACGTTCGGCGCCCGGTTCGAGGCCAGGGAATTCCGGCTCGCCGCGGCCGCCACCCACCGCTTCTACCGGCTGGACATCACCGCCAACCACGGCGCCGGCAGCGTGCAGCTGGCCGAGCTGCTGCTCGCCGGGGACCAGCCCGCCCCGCTGCCGCCCGGCATGCGGTCCTATCCGGACAGTGGCCCACCCGCCGGGTACACCAGCAAGCCGCACACCGGGTTCACCGGGCTGCACGCCTACCACTACGGCGGCACCCAGACCGCGCCGCACGGCTACTCCTGGAACACGGTGTTCGACGTGGACATCCCGGTCCGCGCGGACACCGAGCTGTCCTACACGGTGTTCCCCGAACTCATCGGCGACGACCCGGCGTACCGGAGCACGCACGTCGCGGTGGACCTGGCCTTCACCGACGGCACCCACCTGTCCGACCTGGGCGCGGCCGACCAGTACGGCTTCCCGGTGTCCCCGCGCGGCCAGGGCGCGGCGAAGTCGTTGTACGTCGAGCAGTGGAACCGCATCCGCTCCGCCCTCGGCACGGTCGCACGCGGCAAGACCGTGGCACGCATCCTCCTCGCCTACGACAACCCGGACGGGGGCGGTGCGTTCGGCGGCTGGGTCGACGACATCCGGCTCGGCCCCGCCGCGCCGCAGGCCCGCGTCACCCACCTGTCCGACCACGTGCTCACCACCCGCGGCACCAACGCCAACAGCACGTTCAGCCGCGGCAACAACTTCCCGGCCACCGCGGTCCCGCACGGCTTCAACTTCTGGACCCCGGTCACCGACGCCGGGGCGACGGACTGGCTCTACCGCTACCAGGAGGGCAACGACGCGCGGAACCGGCCGGCGTTGCAGGCGCTGGCGCTGTCCCACGAGCCGAGCCCGTGGATGGGCGACCGGCAGACCTTCCAGGTGATGCCCTCGGCCGCGACCGGCGTGCCGGACGGCGACCGGGCCGCACGGGCGCTGTCGTTCGACCACGCCCGCGAGACCGCGAAACCGCACTACTACGGCGTGGAGTTCGACAACGGCATCCACGCCGAGATCGCGCCGGCCGACCACGCCGCGATGTTCCGGTTCACCTTCCCGGGCCCCGACGCGAGCCTGATCTTCGACAACGTCACCGACGCGGGCGGACTGGCCCTCGACCCGGCGGGCGGCACGCTGTCCGGGTTCACCGACGTGCGCAGCGGCAACTCGGCCGGCGCCGGGCGGATGTTCGTCTACGCCACCTTCGACCGGCCCGCCACCGCCGGCTCGATGCTGCCCGGGCAGGGCCGGGACCACGTCCGCGGGTACCTGCGGTTCGACCCGGCCCGCGCCGGCACGGTGACCATGCGGATCGCGACCTCCCTGATCAGCCTGGAGCAGGCGCGGCGGAACCTGGAACAGGAAATTCCGGCCGGCACCGCGTTCGACACCGTCCGCGCGGCCGCCCAGGCCGCATGGGACCGCGCGCTGGGGGTGATCGAGGTGCAGGGCGCGAGCGCCGACCAGCTGACCACCCTCTACTCGAACCTGTACCGGCTGTTCCTCTACCCCAACTCCGGTTTCGAGAACGTCGCCCCCACGCGGCACGCCTACGCCAGCCCCGTCTCACCCAGGACCGGTCCGGACACCCCGGTGCAGACCGGGGCGAAGGTGGTGGACGGCGAGATCTACGTCAACAACGGGTTCTGGGACACCTACCGCACCGCCTGGCCGGCCTATTCGCTGCTGTCGCCCGGCATGGCCGGGAAGATGATCGACGGGTTCGTCCAGCAGTACCGCGACGGCGGGTGGATCGCCCGCTGGTCCTCGCCCGGCTACGCCAACCTGATGACCGGCACCAGCTCCGACGTCGCCTTCGCCGACGCCTACCTCAAGGGCGTGCGCGGATTCGACGTGCACGCCGCCTACGACGCGGCGATCCGCAACGCCACCGTGGCGCCGCCGAACGACAACGTCGGCCGCAAGGGGCTGGAGCAGTCGATCTTCCTCGGCTACACCCCGACGTCGACCGCCGAGGGCATGTCGTGGGCGATCGAGGGCTACCTCAACGACTTCGGCATCGCGAACCTGTCCCGCAAGCTCGCCGACGAGGCGGCGCCGGACGACCCGCGGCGCCGCGAGTACGCCGACAACGCGGCCTACTTCCGGGACCGGGCGCTCAACTACGTGCACGTGTTCGACCCGGCCGCCGGGTTCTTCCAGGGCCGCAACGCCGACGGCACGTTCCGCGTCCCGGCGGACCGGTACGACCCGCGGGTGTGGGGCTACGACTACACCGAGACCGACGGCTGGAACATGGCCTTCACGGTGCCGCAGGACGGGCAGGGTCTGGCGAACCTCTACGGCGGCCGGGAGGCGCTGGCCCGCAAGCTGGACCAGTTCTTCGCCACCCCGGAGACCGCCGGGTTCCCCGGCGCCTACGGCGGGCTGATCCACGAGATGCGCGAGGCCCGCGACGTGCGGATGGGCCAGTACGCCCACAACAACCAGCCCAGCCACCACATCCTCTACATGTACGACTACGCCGGGCAGCCGTGGAAAACGCAGGCCGGGGTGCGGGAGGCGTTGTCCCGGCTCTACCTGGGCAGCGAGATCGGGCAGGGCTATCCCGGCGACGAGGACAACGGCGAGATGTCGGCGTGGTACGTACTCAGCGCGCTCGGGATCTACCCGCTGCGGATGGGCAGCCCGGAGTACGCCGTCGGCTCACCGCTGTTCACCAAGGCCACCGTGCACCTGGAGAACGGCCGTGACCTGGTGATCAACGCGCCGGAGAACAACGCCCGCAACGTCTACGTGCAGGGCCTGCGGGTCAACGGACAGGCCTGGACCTCCACCGCGCTGCCGCACGACGTGCTCGCCGCGGGCGGCACGCTGGACTTCGCGATGGGGCCGGCCCCGTCGCGCTGGGGTACCGGGGCGGCGGACGCGCCACCCTCGCTCACCCGGGGCGACCAGCCGCCGCGGCCACCGGCGGACCTGACCGTGCCGGGCGGGTCACCGCTGTTCGACAACACCTCGGCCACCCAGGCCCGGCCGCTCACGACGGTCGACTGCCCGGTGCCCGGGCCGGTGACGGCCACCTCCTACACCCTCACCTCCGGCGCGGAGGCGGGCGACCCGAGCGGCTGGGTGCTCGAGGGCTCGGCCGACGGGCGGACCTGGACGCCGCTGGACACCCGGTCCGGGCAGACGTTCCCCTGGCGCCGGCAGACCCGCGCCTTCACCGTCGCCGCGCCCGGCGCCTACGCCCACTACCGGCTGCGGATCACCGGCAGCAGCGGCGGCGCGCCCGGGCTGGCCGAGGTGGAGCTGCTCGGCGGGAAGTGAGCGGCGCCGCCCGTTACGGTAGGCGACGTGAGCCGGACCCACTTCTTCTCGTCGTTCGAGGCCGGGGATCCGCTGCCCCGCGCCGGTGCCGTCGTCACCGTCGGCTCGGGCCCGGAGCGCGCACCGGCGGCCAAGTCCGGTGCCGGGTTCACCGGGGCGCGGGCCGCCCGCTACACGGCCGGCGAAGCCGCACGTCACGTGCTGTTCGAAATGGACGCCGAGATCGGCCCGGACACCGAGCTGTCCTATGTGGTCTTTCCGGAGGCCGACGCCGGGCCCAGCTGGCGCAGCACGTTCGTGGCGCTGGCGGTGGAGCTGGACGACGGCACCCTGGTGGGCGGATCGGCCCGGAGCGCCGGGGAGTCCAAGACGCTCTACCTGGACCAGTGGAATGCGGTGCACCACGCGCTGGCCGGGGCCGCGGGCCGCGTGGCGCGGGCGATCGTGCTGCTCGTCGAGCCACCACCGGGCGAGCCGGTGTCGGGCTGGATCGACGACGTCCGGCTGGCCGACGTACCGCCACCCGGCCCGCGTGACCCGGTCGACTGGGTGCGCACCACCCGCGGCACGCAGTCGAGCAACGAGATCTCGCGCGGCAGCACCTTCCCGGCCACCGCCGTGCCGCACGGGTTCAACTTCTGGACCCCGGTGACCGATGCCGGGTCCACCACCTGGCTGTACGAGTACCACCGGCGCAACAACGCCGACAACCGGCCGGCGCTGCAGGCGTTCGCGGTCAGCCACCAGCCGAGCCCGTGGATGGGCGACCGCCACTCCTTCCAATTCCTGCCGGGAATCGGTCCGGTGACCGTGGACCGGGCCGCCCGGGCCCTGCCGTTCACGCACGACGACGAGACCGACCGGCCGCACCACTACGGCGTGCGCTTCGACAACGGCATCACCGTCGACCTCACCCCCACCGACCACGCCGCGCTGGTCCGGTTCACCTTCCCCGGCGAGGGCGGGTGGGTGCTGTTCGACAACGTCGACCGGCGTGGCGGGCTGCGCGTCGACCCCGCACGCGGGGTGGTCACCGGGCACACCTGGGCCCGGAGCCGGCTGTCCGCGGGGGCGCGGCGGATGTTCGTCCACGGCACGTTCGACCGGCCCGCCACCGGTGGCCGCCGGCTGCGGTGGCCGAACACCGGGTACCTGGCGTTCGGCGAACCGCGGGTCGAGCTGCGGATCGCCACCTCGCTGATCAGCCTGGACCAGGCCCGCCGCAACCTCGAGCAGGAGATCCCGGCCGGCACCACGTTCGAGCAGGTCCGCGAACGCGCCCGCGCGGCGTGGCAGGACGTGCTAGGCCGCGTCGAACTCGACGGCGCCACCCCGGACCAGCTCACCACCTTCTACTCCAACCTGTACCGGCTGTTCCTCTACCCGAACTCGGCGCACGAGCAGACCCCGAGCGGGATGCGCCACGCCAGCCCGGTGCGGCGCCGGTGGCGGCCCAGCACCCGCACCCGGACCGGAGCGCACGTCGTGGACGGGCCGATGTCGGTCAACCACGGCTTCTGGGACACCTACCGCACGGTGTGGCCGGCACTCGCGCTGCTGTCGCCGCGCCGCTGCGGTGAGCTGATCGAGGGGTTCGTGCAGCAGTTCCGGGAGGGCGGGTGGATCGCCCGCTGGTCCTCCCCCGGCTACGCCGACCTGATGACCGGCACCAGCTCCGACGTCGCCTTCGCCGACGCCTGGTTGCGCGGGGTGCGCACCTTCGACGTGCAGGCCGCCTACGACGCGGCGATCCGCAACGCCACCGTCACCCCACCGGACCGCGGCGTCGGGCGGAAGGGCCTGCACGAGTCGATCTTCCTCGGCTTCACCCCGCTGACCACCCACGAAGGCCTGTCCTGGGCGCTGGAGGGCTGCCTCAACGACTTCGGCCTGGCGAACCTGTCCGAGGCGCTGCACGCGCGGACCGGCCGGGCGGAACACCGGGACAACGCGCGCTACTTCCGGCAGCGGGCGCTGGCGTACGTGCGCCACTTCGACCCGCGCACCGGGTTCTTCCAGGGCCGGCACCGCGACGGCCGGTGGCGCTGGGAACCCGGACACTACGACCCGGCGCTGTGGGGGTTCGACTACACCGAAACCAACGGCTGGAACACGCGGTTCTCGGTGCCGCACGACGGCGCCGGGCTGGCGAACCTGCTCGGCGGCCGCGCCGCGCTGGAGTCCGCACTGGACACGTTCTTCGCCACCCCGGAAACCGGTCGCGCGCCCGGCTCCTACGGCGGGATCATCCACGAGATGACCGAGGCGCGCGACGTCCGGCTCGGCCAGTACGGGCATTCCAACCAGCCCAGCCACCACATCCCGTGGATGTACTGCCACGCCGGAGCCGCGGCCAAGTCGCAGGCTCTCGTGCGGGAGGTGCTCACGCGCTGCTACCTGGGCAGCGAGATCGGGCAGGGTTATCCCGGTGACGAGGACAACGGCGAGATGTCGGCCTGGTACGTCCTCGCCGCGCTCGGGCTGTACCCGCTGGCGGTGGGCAGCCCGGGCTACGTGGTCACCGCACCGCTGTTCGAGCGGGCCCGGCTGCGCCTGGAGAACGGCCGGACGGTGACGATCAGCGCACCCGGCGCCCAGCCGTACGTGCGGGGCCTGACCATCGACGGCCGGCCGCACACCTCCACCTGGCTGTCGCACGAGGAACTGGCCGGCGCCGAGCACCTGGAGTTCGACGTCACCGGCACGCCCACCGGCTGGGGCACGCCACCACCGTCGCTGACCGGGGGCGACGCGCCACCGGCACCACTGACCGACGTCACCGGCACGGGCACCTGCGACGACGGCACCGACGTCACCGCGTTGTTCGCCGACACCACCGCCGGCCAGGTCACGTTCCGCTCCCGCACCCCGGTGATCGAGTGCGCGGTGCGCGAACCCGCGCCGGTCGAGCTGTACACCCTGACCTCCGCCGCACGCGGTGGCGACCCGAGCGACTGGGTGCTGGAGGGCACGATCGACGGGAGGTCCTGGGTGCGGCTGGACGAGCGGCGCGGGGAGGTGTTCCGGTGGCGGCGCCAGACCCGGCCGTTCTCCGTCGCCGAGCCGGGGCCCTACCGGGCCTACCGCCTGCGGATCACCGCGGCGACGGGGCGGCGCACCGCGCTGACCGAATGGGAACTGCTCGGGAGCCGGGTATGAGGTTCGCGAAGGTGGCCCTGGACCGGCTGGTCGCCACCGACCCGGGCCTGGTGCGGCTACGGCTGGCCGGCATCGCGGTCGGCGGCATCGTGCTGTCGATCATCGTGCTGGTGCTGCTCGGCCGTCCGCTCCCGGCGATCATGGTGGCCTCGATCGCGGCGATGAACTCGGCGTTCAGCGTCAACGACAAGACCGAGAAGGACCAGGCGATCACGCTGGTGCTGGTCCTGTTGTGCGGGTCGGCCTCGCTCACGGTCGCCGCGTTCGGCGCCGCCGTGCCGCTGCTGGATCCGGTCCTGTTCGTGCTGCTGATCTTCCTCGCGGTCTACGCGCAGCGGTTCGCGCCCCGCGGCACGGCGATGGGCGCGTTGTCGTTCTTCATGTTCTTCTTCGCGATGTTCCTCGCGATCCACCCCAGCCAGCTACCCCAGTACCTCCCGGCGCTGGCGGTCGGCCTGGCCGCGAACGCCGTGATGCGGTTCGGGGTGCTGCGGCGGCGGCCGGAGGCCGAGCTGCTGCGCGCCCGGCGCGCGTTCCGCGCCCGGATCAGCGCGGTCGTGCGGGCCGCGGCCGCGTCACTGGCCAGCGGCGGCAGCGAGTGGCGGATCACCCAGCTGCGCAAGGCCGACACCCGCCTGCACGAGGCGGTGCTCATGATCGAGGACACCATCGGCGACCTGTTCGACGAGACCGGCACCCAGCTGCTGCGCCGCCGGCTGCTCGCCGTGGAACTGGCCTGCCAGTGGCTCGCGATCACGGTGCGCCGCGCCAGCGAGGCGGCGGACCTGCCCGATGACGTCCGGGCCGACCTGGTGGCGGGCCTGCTGCGGCTGGACTCGCTGATCGAGCGCGATCCGCGGGAGCTGCCGGTGATCAGCGAGACCGCGGAGTTCAGCAAGATGCTGGTCGCGGGCAGCCGCCTCGCCGACCGCACCGCGCCGGGTGACGAGGTGCGCCGCGCGATCGCGGAGCTGGCGCTGGCCGACGTCAACGCCCAGCGCGTGGCCGAGCGGGACTACTCGGCCGAGACCGAGCTGCCCGGGCAGGGTGAGGACGAGCGCGCCGGGACCGGCGAGCCGGGCGAGCCGACCGGGTCTGCGGAGGCTTCCGGGTCCAGCACGGTCTTCGCCTACGACAACCGCACCCGCAGCGCGATCCAGGCCATGGTGGGTGGCGGGCTGGCGGTGCTGGGCGGGGAGCTGCTGTCCCACGCACGCTGGTACTGGGCGGTCCTGACGGTGTTCGTGGTGTTCCTCAACACCTCGACCGCCGGGGCCACGTTCGTGAAGGGGTTCCGCCGGGTCACCGGCACGCTGGCCGGGATCTTCGGCGGCATGCTGCTCGCGCTGCTGGTCAGCGGCAACACGGCCGCCACCGTGGCGCTGCTGCTGGTGTGCGTGTTCTGCCTGGTCTACGTGGCGCGGGTGTCGCAGCTGATGATGGCGTTCTTCATCACCTGCATGCTGGGCGTGCTCTACAGCCTGCTCGGCACGTTCAGCGTCGAGGTGCTGTGGCTTCGGGTCGCCGAGACGGCGGTCGGCGCGGCGGCCGGGCTCGTCGCGGCGGTCCTGGTGGTGCCGGTGCGCACCCGCACCGTGATGGTGTCCGACATCGACACCGCACTGGTGAACCTGTGCGAGTTCCTGGCCGGCGCGGAAGCGCTGCTGTCCGGGCGGGAGAACGTGAACGTGATCGAACTGTCCCGGGAGCTGGACCGCTCGGTGGAGAAGGTGCGCGCCACGATCGAGCCGCTGACCCACCCGATCAGCCTCGCCAGCCGCCGCGACTACGGCTGGTACGTGCTGAGCACCCTGGACCGGCTCGCGTTCCGGGCGCGGCAGGTCGCCGCCCGCGCCGAACCGGGCCTGCTGCCCGCCGACGACCGGCTGACCGCGCTGATCGAGCGGATCAGCCGCAACATCGACGTGATCCGCGACGCCCTGGACGGGGACGAGCGCCGCACGCTGACCCGCAACACCAGCGCACCCGACGTCCACGAGGCGGACAACGCGCAGGCACGCTCCGTGCTCACCAGTCTGGGCCGGATGGAGGCCGGGACCGTCGCACTGGGCAGGGCGTTCGAGGTTCCGGTGACCGACTCGACTCGATCGGTTCAGCAGAACGTGAGCCGACGCACCACGTCAGTGCAGGCAGAGGGCGATAAGGTCACGAGCACAAGCCAGAATTCCGTCCGCAGGAGTACGCAATGACCCAAGCCCCCGTCAACGTCACCGTAACCGGCGCCGCCGGCCAGATCGGCTACGCGCTGCTGTTCCGCATCGCGTCCGGTCAGCTGCTCGGCCCGGACACCCCGGTGAAGCTGCGGTTGCTGGAGATCCCGCAGGCGGTCAAGGCGGCCGAGGGCACGGCGCTCGAGCTGGAGGACTGCGCGTTCCCGCTGCTGGCCGGCACCGACATCTTCGACGACGCGAAGCGGGCCTTCGAGGGCACCAACATCGCGCTGCTGGTGGGCGCCCGCCCGCGCACCAAGGGCATGGAGCGCGCCGACCTGCTGGAGGCCAACGGCGGCATCTTCAAGCCGCAGGGCGAGGCGATCAACGCCGGGGCCGCCGACGACGTCCGCGTGCTGGTGGTCGGCAACCCGGCCAACACCAACGCCCTGATCGCGCAGTCGCACGCGCCCGACGTCCCGGCCGAGCGGTTCACCGCGATGACCCGCCTGGACCACAACCGCGCCGTGGCCCAGCTGGCGAAGAAGCTCAACGCGCCGGTGAGCGAAATCCGCAAGCTCACGATCTGGGGCAACCACTCCGCCAGCCAGTACCCGGACGTCTTCCACGCCGAGGTCGGCGGCCGGAACGCCGCCGAGGCCGTGAACGACGAGAAGTGGCTGGCGGAGGAGTTCATCCCGCGCGTGGCCAAGCGCGGCGCCGAGATCATCGAGGCCCGGGGCGCGTCCTCGGCCGCGTCGGCCGCCAACGCCGCCATCGACCACATCCACACCTGGGTCAACGGCACCGCCGAGGGTGACTGGACCTCGATGGCCGTCCCGTCCGACGGCTCCTACGGGGTGCCGGAGGGCCTGATCTCGTCGTTCCCGGTCGTCTGCAAGGGCGGCAAGTACGAGATCGTGCAGGGCCTGGAGATCAACGAGTTCTCCCGCGGCCGCATCGACGCGTCCGTCGCGGAGCTCACCGAGGAGCGCGAGGCCGTGAAGAAGCTCGGCCTGATCTGAGGCCGTCGCGTCATCGGAGGGCCGGCCCGCACGGGCCGGCCCTCCGCACGTTCGTCACCGGGACGCCGCATCCGCTCGCGGCGGGACGCGCACGAGCTTGGTCCAGCCGGTCCAGCCTCGTTCCGTGAGCAGCTGGATCAGCCGGCGCGCCGGCGGCACGGTGTCGAAGGCCAGGGTGTCCATCAGCTGGACCAGCGTGGGCTCCAGATCGATGTCGTCGACGTAGTCCTCGCCCTGTTCGTCGGCCAGCCGCGAGAAGTAGGCGGCCAGTTCGTCGGCGAGCTCGACCAGCCGGGGGTCGTCCCCGTCGTGGTCGAGGGCCTCCCCGAGGATGCGGTAGAAGCCGAGCAGCCGGCCGTCCGCCGTCTGGTCGCGCTTGCGGGCCGCCCACTCCGCCACCCGCCCCGGTGAGCGCGCGGCCAGCACGATCCAGCCGTCCCGTTCGGCCTGGAGGATCCGCTCGTGGACGCCGAGCGCCCGCAACCGGTCGAGGTACGAGACGACCTCCGGGGGCAGCGCCAGGTGGTCCCCGGTGGTGAGCCGGGCGATCTGCTCGCGGTGCCGCTGCCGCTGCCGGATCTCGGCCTGCAGCTGCCGGTCGATGTCCCGGACAGCCGCGGCGAACTCCTCGGCACCGGCCCGGAGCAGCTCCCGCACCCGGGCCAGCGGGACGCCGGCCTCGGCGAGGGTCCGGATCTTGATGAGCTGGATCACGGCGCCGGCGTCGTACCGCCGGTAGCCGGAGTGGTCCCGTTCCGGTTCGGGCAGCAGCCCCTTGGCGTGGTAGTGCCGCACCGCGCGCACCGTCACTCCCGCGGAGGCCGCCAGCTCCCCGATGGTCAACATGGGACCAGTGTGCGCGTGATCGCCGCGATGTCCATGGCGTGGGTGAACACCAGCTGGTGGTCGGCGTCCAGCCAGTGGGTGGCGATGCGCGGGTGCTCGCGCTGGAGCCGCTCGGCCCCGGCCCGCCAGTTCCGGTTCAGCGACCGCACGAATTCGCCGTCACCCTCCCCGGCCATGGACCTGGACATGATCATGGTGATGGGCCGGCCGATCACGGCGTACCGGGCGAGGATCCCGGCCCGCACCTGGTCGATCTCCACGTTCAGGTCGAGGATCTCCTGCCCGGTCAGCAGCACCTGGCGGGCGGTGCCCCGCCGGGCCTGCTGGCGCGCCGCGAGGTCCTCCCACATCGCGCGGAACTCCGGCAGGACGGCCTCGGTGAGGAACGGTTCGGGCACCGGGTTGGCGCCGTCGATGAGCAGGAGACCGGACACGGTGCCCGGGTGCCCGGCCGCGTAGTGCACGGCGAGGTCGGCGCCCAGCGAGTAGCCCACCAGCAGCGGCGCGGCGTCGGGGTCACGGTGTCCCAGCTCCGCCATGACCGCCACCAGATCGCCGAGGAACGCGCTGAACGAGTACTGGCCGGCGGCCGAGCTGAGACCGTGACCGCGCAGGTCGAAGGTCACCACGTCGTGGTCACGCCGCAGCAGCCCGGCCAGCTCCTGCAGGTCGGCCTGCGTCGAGTTGAGCCCGGGGCACAGGACCACCAGGCGTCCCCGGCCGCCGCGGGTCGCGGCGATGGTGACGCCGTCGTGGTGGATCGTGAAGTTCTGGGTCGTGGTCATGCCGGCCATGGTGCGGGCTTGACCCTGCGTCAGGGTCAAGCCCCGCTCACCGCGGATCAACGGCCCGCACCGCCCACACCGCGGCACCGGCGAGCATGAACAGCGCACCAGCGGGCCACGGCAGCCCGGCCCGCCTCGGCTACTACGCCGACGACCCGACGGCCTCGTTCACGCCCCGGCCAGCCCGCGCCGCGCGAGCAGGGGCCCGATCTCCGGGTCGCGGCCGCGGAAGGTGCGGAAGAACTCCATCGGATCACCGCTGCCGCCGCGGGACAGCAGCGTGCGGCGGAAGTGGTCACCGTTGGCGCGCTTCAGGCCGCCGTTCTCCCTGAACCACTCCACCGTGTCGGCGTCGAGCACCTCGCTCCAGATGTAGGAGTAGTACCCGGCCGAGTAGCCGCCGCTGAACACATGGGCGAAGTAGGTGCTGCGGTAGCGCGGCGGGATCGCCGGCACCGCCACCCCGGCCTTCTCCAGCGCCGCCGCCTCGAACGAGGCGACGTCGCCGATCGCGTCGTCGGTGCCCAGCCCGTGCCACGCCTGGTCCAGCAAGGCCGCCGCGAGGTACTCGGTGGTGGCGAACGGTTGCCCGTACTGGGCCGACTCCTCCAGCCGCCGCACCAGGTGCCGCGGCAGCGGCTCACCGGTCTCGTGGTGCTTGGCGTAGTTGGCCAGCACCTCCGGCCACAGCATCCACATCTCGTTGACCTGCGAGGGGTACTCCACGAAGTCCCGCGGCACGTTGGTGCCGGAGAAACTCGGGTACCGCACGTCCGAGAACAACGCGTGCAGGGCGTGGCCGAACTCGTGGAACAGCGTGGTGACCTCGTCGAAGCTGAGCAGCGTCGGCTCGCCCGCCGGCGGCTTGGCGATGTTGAGGTTGTTCACCACCACCGGCCGCTCCCCGAGCAGCCGCGACTGGTCGGTGAAGGTGTTCATCCAGGCGCCGCCGCGCTTGGACTCGCGCGCGTAGTAGTCACCGAGGAACAGGCCCAGCGGGCTGCCGTCGGCGTCGAACACCTCGAACACGCGCACGTCCGGGTGGTACACGGGCAGGTCGTGCCGCTCGGTGAAGCTCAGCCCGTACAGCTCGCCCGCCGCGAACAGCACCCCGTCGCGCACTACCCGGTCCAGTTCGAAGTAGGGCCGCAGCGTGGCGTCGTCGAGGTCGAAGCGCGCCTTGCGGACGCGTTCGGCGTAGAAGGCCCAGTCCCACGGCTCGAGCGTCGCGCCCGGGTGGTCCTGGTCGAGGTAGCTCTGCAATTCCTCGGCGTCGCGGCGCGCGTTGGCGACCGCCACCGGGGCGAGCCGCTCCAGCAGCCCGGCCGCGGCCTCGGCGGTGCGGGCGGTCTCGTCCGAGATCACGTAGGCGGCGTGGTTGGAGTAGCCGAGGAGCGCGGCCCGCTGCGCGCGCAGCTGCGCGATCCGCGCCAGCACGGCGGTGTTGTCGGCCGCGTTGCCACGGTTGCCGCGCGAGATCGACGCGGTGTACAGCCGCTCGCGCAGCGCCCGGTTGGCCAGCGAGCTCAGCAGCGGCTGTGAGGTGGGCAGGTTCAGGGTGAGCAGGTACTTGCCAGTCTCGCCCCGGGACGCGGCGGCCGCACCCGCGGCGGCGATGGTGCCCTCGGACAGCCCGGCGAGCTCCGCGACGTCGTCGACCAGCACGGCGAGGTCGTTGGTGTCGCGCAGCAGGTTCTCCTGGAACCGGTTGGACAGCGTGGACAGTTCCTCGTTGAGCACCCGCAGGGTGGCCTGCTGGTCCTCGTCGAGCCCGGCGCCGGCGCGCTGGAATCCGGTGTAGGTGCGGTCCAGCAGCCACGCCGACTCCGGGTCCAGGCCCAGCTGGTCCCGCCGCTCGTAGAGGTCACGCACCCGCGCGAACAGCGCCGGGTTCAGGTGGATCGCGTCGGAGTGCGCGGTGAGCTTCGGCGCGATCGCGGCCTGCAGCTCCTGCCGCGCCGGATTGGTGTCGGAGGAGGTGAGGTTGAAAAACACCGACGACACGCGCCGCAGCAGGCGGCCGGAGGTGTCCAGCGCCACGATCGTGTTCTCGAAGGTCGGCGGCTCCGGATTGCCGGCGATGGCCGCGATCTCGGCGGCGTGCTCGGCCAGACCCGCCTCGAACGCCGGCCCGAAGTGCTCGTCGTCGATCCGGTCGAACGGCGGCAGACCGTAGGGCAGGTCGCTCGCCTGCGCGAACGGGTTGTCGGGTGTCATCCAGCGCGACCCTTCTGTCCTGTCGATCCCCCGATCTCCGCGTCGGAGGACGTCTTCTTCTTCCTACCGCGCTTCGGCGGCGGCGGCACCACCCCGGCCAGGTCGGCGCTGTGGTCGTTGACGCGCACCACGAACGGCCGCACCTCGGTGTAGCGCACCACCGAGATCGACGCCGGGTCCACCACGATCCGCTGGAACGAGTCCAGGTGCTGGCCCAGCGCGTCGGCCAGGATCGACTTGAGCACGTCGCCGTGGCTGCACAGCAGCCACACGGCGTGGTCGCCGTGCTCGGCGCTGATCCGCGCGTCGTGCTCACGCACCGCCGCCACCGCCCGCGCCTGCATGCCGGCCAGGCCCTCACCGCCGGGGAACACCGCCGCCGACGGGTGGGCCTGCACCACCCGCCACAGCGGTTCCTTCACCAGTGCCCTCAGCTCGCGGCCGGTCCACTCGCCATAGTCCACTTCGGACAGCCGCGGGTCGACGGTGCGGGTCAGGCCCCGGTCGGCGACGAGCGGGGCCACGGTGTTCTTGCAGCGCAGCAGCGGGGACACCACAACCTCGGCCAGCGGCACGCCGGCCAGCCGCTCGACGAGCGCCTTGGCCTGCGCGCGGCCGGTGTCGTCGAGCCCGACCTTGGGGGTCCGCCCGGCCAGCACGCCCGACCCGTTGGCGGTCGAGCGGCCGTGCCGCAGCAGGATCACGGTAGCCACGCCGCCAACCTACAGGGCCGGTCCCGCGTCCGGATCAAGGACACCGGTGGTGACCAGCACGATCAGCAGCACACCGAGGGCGATGCGGTAGATCACGAACGGGACGTAGCTCTTGGTCTTGATGAAGTTCATCAGCCACGCGATCACCGCGTACCCGACACCGAAGGCGACCAGGGTGGCGAGGATCGTCGGCCCCCACTGCGGGCTGTGGTCGCCGCCGATGTCGGTGAGCTTGTACAGCCCGGAGCCGAACACCGCCGGCACGGCCAGCAGGAACGCGTACTCGGTGGCGTCGGAGCGGGTGTAGCCGAGCAGCAGGCCGGCGGTGACGGTGCCGCCGGAGCGGGACACGCCGGGGATGAGCGCCATCGCCTGCGCGAAGCCGTACCCGAGCCCGTGCGGGACGGTCAGGTGGTCCAGCGTCCGGTACTGGCGGCCGGCCCGGTCGGCGATCAGCAGCAGGACACCGAACACGATCAGCGTGGTAGCGGTGATCCGCAGGTCGCGGAAGGCGCTGTCGATGGCGTCCTGGAGCAGCAGGCCGAGCACGACGATCGGCAGCGAGCCGACGATGATCAGCCAGCCCAGTCGCGCGTCCGGGTGCCGGCGCCACTCCGGCCGGTACAGGGAGCGCCACCAGGCGGCCAGGACACGGCCGATCTTCTTGGCGAAGTACAGGATGACCGCCAGCTCCGTGCCGATCTGGGTGACCGCGGTGAACGCCGCACCGGGGTCGTCCCAGCCGGCGAGCGCGGCGGTGATGCGCAGGTGGGCGCTGGAGGAGATCGGCAGGAACTCGGTCAGGCCCTGGACCAGGCCGAGAACGAGTGCTTCGAACCAGCCCATGCTCACCGGGCCTTCGGGAAAGTCAGTCGCGTTCGCACGGTGGGAGAGGCTATCTGCGGCACGGATCACCGGATGAGCCGCCTTCGTCAAGTTCTTTACCCGACCTTGGTTACTCTTCGTGCATGCAGAAGCGACAGCTGGGCAGGTCGGGATTGCGGGTCTCCCGGATGGCGCTCGGCACGATGTCCTGGGGCGCCGGGACCGATGCGGACGAGGCAGCCAGCCAGCTCGTCGCGTTCGTGGAGGCCGGCGGCACCCTCGTCGACACCGCGGACATCTACGCCGACGGGGAGAGCGAACGCATCCTGGGTGGCCTGCTCGGCGACCTGGTGCCACGCGACGAGATCGTCGTGGCGACCAAGGCGGTCGCGCGCCGCACCGACGGCCCGTTCGGCGGCGGCGCCTCCCGGGGCGCGCTGCTGTCGGCGCTGGAGGGTTCGCTGCGGCGGCTCGGCGTGGACCACCTGGACCTGTGGCAGCTGCACGCGTGGGACGAGTCGGTGCCGCTGGAGGAGACCCTCTCGGCGCTGGACCATGCGGTGACCTCCGGCAAGGTCCGCTACACCGGCGTGTGCAACTACTCCGGCTGGCAGCTGGCCTCGGCCGCCGCGCTCGGCACGACCGGCCTGATCGCCACCCAGGCGGAGTACTCGCTCGTGGAGCGGGGCGTGGAGCGCGAGCTGGTGCCGGCGGCCCGCTACCACGGGCTCGGGGTGCTGCCCTGGGCGCCGCTGGGACGCGGGGTGCTGACCGGCAAGTACCGCAAGGGCACGCCCGCGGACTCGCGCGGCGCCTCCGCCGAGTACGCCGGGTACGTCGAGCAGCACCGCACCGAGCGGGCGGCGCGCATCGTGGAAGCGGTCACCACCGCGGCCGACGGGCTGGGGGTGTCGCCGCTGGTGGTGGCGCTGGCCTGGGTGCGGGACCGGCCGGGCGTGGTGGCGCCGGTGGTGGGGGCGCGGGACACCGGGCAGCTCACCGGCTCGCTCGCGGCGGAGGAGATCACGCTGCCGGTCGCGATCTCCTCGGCGCTGGACGACGTCAGCGCGGTCGAGTTCGGTTACCCGGAGCGGGGCACCCGGTGATCGCCCGGTGGACAACGGGTGACGCGGCGGGATTTTCAGGGAATGCTGGAGGCAGGACAAGGATGCGACCCGGAGGTCTCGTGCGCTCGTCGGCCACCGTCGGCACCGCTGTGCTGGTGACCTGCGCCCTCGCGCTGTCCGGCTGCTCGGGCAAGCAGGGTGACAGCGGTGACACGCTGCAGGTCGTGGCGAACCCGGTGGCCGCCACCGCGCCCGCCTCGCCCCCGCCCGCGGCCGCCCCCGCGGGCACGGTGATCGGCGCGCCGGGCGAGGTGAGCGCGGTCGCGGCCGACCCGGCCACCGGTGTGCTCGCCGTCGCGGTTCCGGACGCCGTCCTGCTGTACCGCACCGGCGACCTCTCGGCGGCGCCGCTGCGCGTGCCGGTGGCGGGCCGGGCCGAGCAGCTGCGGGTCAGCGGGGGTGTCCTGCTGGCCACCTTGCCGGCCGCGGGTCAGGTCGCCCGCATCGCGCTGCCCACCGGCCAGGTCAGCACGCTCACCGTCGCGGGTCAGCCGGCCGGTGCGGTCGTGGAAGGCGACCGGACGCTGGTCGCGGTTCGCGACCGCAAGGCCGTGGACGTGTTCACCGGTGACCGGCTCACCCGCAGCATCCAGGGCCAGCTCTACAGCGCCGACGACGTGCTGCAGGCCAGCGGGAACACCGTGGTGCTGGACGAGCTGCGCACCGCGGTGTTCTCGGTGGACGTGGACGGCGGCGTGATGGCCGAAGGGCTGCGAGCCGGCGACGGCGCGACCCACGCGGTCGCCGACTCGTTCGGCCGGGTGCTGGTGGTCGACACCCGCACCGGGGCTCTCCTGGCGTTCTCCACCGGGCCGTTGTTGCTGCGGCAGCGGTACCCGGTGCCCGGCGGGGCGTACGGCCTCGCCTACGACGCGCAGCGCGCGCTGGCGTGGGTCACGCTCACCGGGCGCAACGAGGTCGTCGGGTTCGACGTGCGCGGCGGCGAACCGGTCGAGAAGTACCGTTTCCCGACGGTCCGGCAGCCGAATTCGGTTACCGTCGAGGAGCGGAGCGGGCGGGTGTTCGTCGGCTCCGCGGCGGGAGAAGGGGTGCAGGTGATCCAGCCATGAAGCACCAGGAGGCGGTGGTCGACGAGGACTGGGAGTACCGCCCGTTGCAACTGCCACCCGGCGTGTCCCGGCGGGCCGCGGCGACCCAGCTGTCCATCAACGCCGAGTACGGCGGGTGGGAGCTGTCGACGGTCCGGCTCTACTCCGACGGAACCCGGCGCGTCTGGCTGCGCCGCAAGCGCCAGCCCGCGACCGGCCTGCCCGAAGTCCTGGTCTGACTCACCCCGCCAGCGAGCGGCCCGTGTTCGCGAGGGTCTCGCGGAGGATGCGGACAGCCCTCGGGCCGACGCCGTGGAGGGCCAGCAGCTCGTCCTCGGTCAGCCCGGCGACCTGGTCGAGCGCGGTGATCCCGGCGGCGGTCAGCGCCCGGGTCGCCGGCCGCCCGATGCCCGCCGGCAGGTCGCCGACCGCCCCGGCCGTCGCGGTCTCGGCGGCCCCGGCCTGCCGAGCGAGCCGCTCCGGTGCCTGCGCCAGCCAGGCGCGGCGCACCCAGTGGTTGAGCTGCTGGCCGGTGATGTCCGCGAGCGGGATCCGCACGCCGCCGGTCACGCGTTCGGCCGACGGGCAGGCCGCGACGACCTCCGCCGCGTCGGCAGCGGACAGGTGCAGGTGGGCGCGCCTGTCCTCCGCCAGCGCGGCGAACGGCTTGCCGGCCACGGTGAACACCCCGCCGTCCTCGACCGCCTCGGGGAGGTAGGCCGCGGCCTTGCGCAGCTGCGCGACGGTGGTCACGAGGCGCGGAAGAACCGGTCCAGCACACGGGTGCCGAACTTGAGCGCGTCCACCGGCACGCGTTCGTCCACGCCGTGGAACAGGCCGGAGAAGTCCAGATCGGCGGGCAGCCGCAGCGGCACGAACCCGAAGTTGCGGATGCCCAGGGTCTGGAACGACTTCGCGTCGGTGCCGCCGGAAAGCATGTAGGGCAGCACCTTCGCGCCCGGGTCCTCGGCCGCGATCGAGGCGGTCATCGCGTCCACGAGCGCGCCGTCGAAGGTCGTCTCGACCGGGGGCAGCTCCATCCACTCCTTCTCGATGTCCGGGCCGAGGATCGCGTCGAGCTCGCGGTCGAACGCCTCCTCCCGGCCGGGCAGGATCCGGCAGTCCACCGCGGCCTCGGCCACCGAGGGGATCACATTGGACTTGTACCCGGCGGTGAGCATCGTCGGGTTCGCGGTGTCGCGCAGGGTCGCGCCGATCATGCGGGAGACGGCGCCGAGCTTGGCCACGGCGCCGTCGATGTCGTCCTCGGGGAAGTCCCAGCCGGTGATCTCGGTGACGCCGGCGAGGAACTCGCGCACCGAGTCGGTCAGCACGAGCGGGAACCGGTGCTCGCCGAGCCGGGCGACCGCGGCGGCGAGCTTGGTGACCGCGTTGTCGCGGTGGATCATCGAGCCGTGCCCGGCGGTGCCGCGCACGCGCAGCTTCATCCACCGGATGCCCTTCTCGGCGGTCTCCACCACGTAGGTGCGCACATCGTCGGTCAAGTTGATGGAGAAGCCGCCGACCTCGCTGATCGCCTCGGTGGCGCCCTCGAACAGGTCGCGGCGGTTCTCCACCAGCCACTGGGCGCCGAACTTGCCGCCGGCCTCCTCGTCGGCGAGGAACGCGAAGATGATGTCGCGGGGCGGGACGATGTTCTCGCGCTTGTAGTGCCGGGCCAGCGCCAGCATGATGCCGAGCATGTCCTTCATGTCCACGGCGCCGCGGCCCCACACGTAGCCGTCCTGGACCGCCCCGGAGAACGGGTGCACCGACCATTCGGAGGCGTCGGCGGGTACCACGTCGAGGTGGCCGTGCACCAGCAGGGCGCCGCGGCCGGGGTCGGCACCGGCGAGGCGGGCGATCACGTTGTGCCGGTTGCGGCCGCCGGACTCCACGTACTCGATGTCGTAGCCGACCTCGGTGAGCTTCTCCGCCACGAACTCCGCCGCGGCCTTCTCCCCCACCAGCGTGTCCGGATCACCGGTGTTGGTGGTGTCGATGCGGATCAGTTCGCTGGTCAGCGTGACGGCTTCGTCGGCCGCGATCTCGATGCTCACGCCGCCATTCCTACCACTCCGGCGCGGCGGAGGGCTCAGGGCCGCGAGCCGATCCCGGTACTCGCCTCGTGGATGCGGCCGGACGCGCTGTCCGCGGTGAGCGGCGGCGTGGCCATGCCCGCACCGGAGCGCAGACCGGCCAGGAACTCGCTGATCGCGTCGAGGGCGGTGTGCCGGGGGATCCAGCCGAGCTCGTCGCGGGCACGGGTGGTGTCCATGATCGGCAGTCGCAGGACCGTGTCCAGCAGGCCCGGGGAGGCGGGCAGCAGGTGCGCGTACCAGCCGGCGGAGACGGCGGCACGCAACGCCCAGGCCGGCACCGGAACGGTACGGGCACCGAGCAGCCCGGCCAGTGCCTTGGCGTCGATCACCGGGTCGGCGGCCACGTTGAACGCGCCGCGCACCTCGGTCAGCGCGGCCAGCCGGAACGCTTCGCCGATGTCGGCGGAATGCACGGCCTGCACGCGCAGCCCCGGCACGTCCGGGACGAGCGGGATGAGCGAGGGCCGCGCCAGGCTGCCGGGGACGAACGGCCCGGCGAACAGGCGGCGCTGCGCCGAGGCCGCCTCGCGCTTGAACACGAACCCCGGCCGCAGCCGCACCACCCGCACCCCGGGATGGTTGTTTTCGAACCCGTCCAGGTAGCGCTCCAGGTAGGACTTCTCCCGCGGGTAGGCCGCGCCGGGCCAGCCGTGGGTGGGCCAGCTCTCCGGAACCGGCTGGTCCTTCGGGCCCGGCGAGTAGGCGCCGACCGACGACGAGTACACCAGGGCGGGCACCTCCTCCCGGGCGACCGCCTCGAACACGCGGATAGCGCCGAGGACGTTGACGCGCCACGTGGTCGCCGGATCGTGGGTGGGCTGGAACAACCACGCCAGGTGGATCACCACGTCGGCACCGCGCACCAGGTGGCCGATCTGGTCCTCGGCCAGGTCCGCGGCGCGCCACTCCAGCTTCGGGGCGGTCCACTGCGGCTCCCGCCGCACCACGCCGAGGATCGACGCGACCGCGGGGTCGCGGCTGAGCGCCTCGACGGTGCTGGTGCCCAGGTTGCCGCTGGCCCCGGTGACGACGACGCGCAGACCGCTGCTCGCTGGCGAGTTCATGGGGATCCGGTTACCCGCCGCACCGGACGGTCAACCGCCGGGTTTGGCTGTCGCCCGAGCGGGGACACCACCGGGCACACGAGGAAAGGGGCGTGCATGGGACAGCCACGGCAGCAGCAGGAACCGCCGGGTGTGACGGACGAGATGGAGCCCGGGCCGCAGGACCGGATGGCGGGCTACACCGGGCGCGGGTTGCTGCGCGACCAGCGGGCGCTGGTCACCGGCGGGGACTCCGGTATCGGCCGCGCCGTGGCGATCGCCTTCGCCAAGGAAGGCGCGGACGTGGCGATCGCCTACCTGGACGAGCACTCCGACGCCGAGGAGACCGCCGAGCTGGTCCGCAAGGAGGGCCGCCGCTGCCTGCTCCTGCCCGGGGACCTGGGGTCGCGCGAGCAGTGCCGCAAGATCGTGGACGAGACGGTGCGCGAGCTCGGCGGACTGGACGTGCTGGTCAACAACGTGGCCACGCAGCAGGAGCTGGACGCACCCGAGGACCTGACCGACGAGCAGTGGATGCGCACCTTCGACGTCAACATCCACAGCTACTTCCGGGTGACGCACGCGGCGCTGCCGCACCTGGGCGAGGGTTCGGCGATCATCAACACGGCCTCGGTGAACGGGTTGCGCGGCAACAAGTCGCTGATCGACTACTCGGCCACCAAGGGCGCGGTGATCGCCTGGACCTACGCGATGGCGCAGGCACTGGCCGACCGGGGGATCCGGATCAACGCGGTCGCGCCGGGTCCGGTGTGGACACCGCTGATCCCGGCGACGATGTCGGCCGAGCACGTGGAGAAGTTCGGGCAGCAGGTGCCGATGGGCCGGGCGGCGCAGCCGGACGAGCTGGCACCGTCCTACGTGTTCTTCGCAGCCGGGCGGCTGTCGTCCTACTACACCGGCGAGGTGCTCGCCGCGCTCGGCGGCGAGACGCTGCCGGGCTGAGGAGGAAAAGATGAGCGAGGACCGGATGCGATCCGAGCAGCAGGAGAACCTGGAACTCGACGCCGAGCCGGCACCGCTGGAGGACCCGGTGTCCTGGCGGGTGACCGATCCGGACCGGGCCGTCGAGCCGGATTCCGAGGCGCCGGGCGAGCAGTTCGCGGCGCCGGACCGCTCGAACGAGCTCGTCGACGCCGAGGGCACCGAGATCGGCGCGGCGGAAGGCCGCCAGCGGCCGGCGGGCGGTGCCGAGCAGCAGGCGATGCGGGTCGAGGACGGTGACGTTTGACGGCCGGTGTCCCGGGAAATCCGTGATCAGGCACGAGAGGAGACTGGAGGTGCTCCGATGCCCGGACGTGAAGCCCTGCCCAGCACGCTGAAGCGGTCGTCGAGGAAGGCGCAGGACACGTGGGTGAAAACCCACGACTCGGCGGTCGAGACCTACGGCGAGGGCCGGCGGGCGCACCAGACGGCGTACGCGTCGCTGAAGCACTCGTTCGAAAAGGTCGGGGACCACTGGGAGGAGAAGGGTCGCAAGGGCCCCTCCGACAAGCAGGCCGCGCGCGGCGCCGGCCGCAAGCCGACGAAGACCGCCGGCGGCGTGGACGCCTCGGCCAGCAAGCAGCACCTGTACGACGTGGCCAAGAAGCTGGACATCAAGGGCCGCTCGTCGATGAGCAAGGACGAGCTGGTCAAGGCCATCCAGAAGGCCAACGACCGCAAGACCGCCCAGGCTCGCCGGTAGGCAGGTACTGGTGGGAAGGGGCCCGGCTCGGTGAGCCGGGCCCCTTCCGCGTCACGACGGGGGCAGCGTGGGTTTGCCGAGCCGGTCGATGGCCTGCCGGGCGGGCCGCGGCACCCGCCAGTCCAGCCGGGTGCCGGCACTGCGTTCGAGTTTGGCCAGCACCTGCCGGGCGGCCGCGTAGGCCGCTTCCTGCTCGGCCGGGGTGGCGGCACCCTCGGCGAGTTCGAGCAGCTTGATGCCCTGGTTGATCAGGGCGCGCTCGTCGGTGGTGAACCGGGACGCCCGCAGCTTGTCCGCCGCGGCGCACGCGGCTGTCCACGCCTTCTCCGCGTTCTCGGTCGCCTCCACGTACTTCTTCGCCAGGTCCACCGGCGGGTAGGACTCGGTGTGCAGGGCCATCGCCTCGTGGAAGGCGTCGATGAACCGGCCGGTCGAGGGCACCGCGGGGTCGGCCAGCGCGGGCCGCCGCAGAACCTGCTTCGGGTCGGCCTCGTAGGCGCCGTACTCCCCCGCGATCCGTGCGTAGCGGACCCGGGCGGTTTCCCACAGCGCGCGCAGCGACTCGCCCGCGTCGGGCGCGTCCACCGGACGGGCGGGTGGCTTCGGCGGCGGGTGCGCACGGGCCTGCCAGCGGTGGTGCATCGCCGCGCGGGAGTAGGACGCGGCCAGCACCCAGATCAGCACCATGACGGGCCAGACGAACGCTCCCAGGTCTTGGTAGGGCATCGGCAGCTCCCTCACCACGGCGGGCACCCGGCGCGGGTGCTCCTGACTCCATGATGCGCCTGGTTGCGGAGTGCGGTCCGGTGCCGCCGGACCGCGCCCCGGGGTGGTGGAAAGCGCCTCACTACCCGCCGACCGCGGCTGGCAGAATCCGGGGCAGGAGCACGTCGAGGAGTGGGGAGCGGGTGCCGATGGGGCCGCTGGCCGGGATCAAGGTGCTGGAACTGGCGGGCATCGGCCCGGGACCGCATGCGGCGATGATCCTCGCCGATCTCGGTGCCGACGTCGTCCGGGTCGAGCGACCCTCGGGCGGGTTGCGCATGATGCCGCCCGAGGCGCGGGACCACCTGCTGCGCGGCCGCCGGTCGATCGCCGCGGACCTCAAGACCCCCGAGGGCGGGCGGCTGGTCGGGCAGCTGGTGACGAAGGCCGATGTGCTGCTGGAGGGACTGCGGCCCGGAGTGGCCGAACGGCTCGGGGTCGGCCCGCAGGACTGCTTCGCCCGCAACCCGCGCCTGGTCTACGGCCGCATGACCGGCTGGGGACAGGACGGCCCGATGGCGGAGCGCGCCGGGCACGACATCAACTACATCTCCCTCACCGGCGCGCTGTACGCGGTGCGTGACCCGGCGGGCAAGCCGATCCCGCCGCTGAACCTGGTCGGCGATTTCGGCGGCGGGTCGATGTTCCTGGTCGCCGGGGTGCTCGCGGCACTGCTGGAGCGGGAGCGCTCGGGGCGTGGCCAGGTGGTGGACGCGGCGATGGTCGACGGGGCGAGCGTGCTCCTGCAGATGATGTGGGCGATGCGCGCGCAGGGGGCCTGGTCCGACGAACCCGGCACGAACCTGCTGGACACCGGGTGTCCCTTCTACGACACCTACCGCTGCGCCGACGGCGAGTACATCGCGGTGGGGGCGCTGGAGCCCCAGTTCTACGCCGAGCTGCTGCGGGGGCTGGAGCTGGACGGCGAGGACCTGCCCGCCCAGGGCGACCGCGACGGCTGGCCGAAGCTGCGGCAGCGGTTCACCGAGGTGATCGCCACCCGCACCCGCGACGAGTGGGCGGCGGTGTTCGTCGGCACCGACGCCTGCGTGACGCCGGTGCTGTCCTTCGCCGAGGCGGCCCGCAACGAGCACCTGGTGGCCCGCGGCTCGGTGCGGGAGCTCAACGGTGTCACCCAGGCCGCGCCCGCGCCACGGTTCTCCCGCACCCCCGCCACGGACCCGAAGCCGCCGGCCACCCCGGGTGCGGACACCGAGGACGTGATCCGGGACTGGGGCGTGCCGGGCTGACGCCGGCATCGTCGAGCCGGTACACGTCCGAGGCAGCCGCGTCCGGCCTGGTCAGCGGCTATCCCGTGGAACCGTCGCGAGAGGTACCGGCAGCCCCACCTGATCGGGCACCGCGCGGACCAGGTCGCGCAGCCAGGTCTCCACGTCATCGGGCCACCACCGCCCCGACGGCAACCGCGAGAGAACGTGCCGCACGGCGGACACCGTCGGCGCGGCGGGCACGACCCGGCTGGGCGCGGCGCCGGCGAGCACACCCAGCCACCAGTGCTTGCCCGTAGCCGGCAGCGACTCCGGGTCGAGGACGACGTAGTAGTCCGGCAGCAGTGCGGCGCCCCGCCGCAGGTCGGCGACCGCGCTTTCGATGGCGACCTCGAGGGTGCCGGCCGGCGCCTGCTGGTCGAAGAACGCGGCCCACGCATGCGCCACCCCACCCAGCGGGTCCTGGTCGTGCACCACGTAGGCCGCGTGCGTCTGCCCCACCAGTGCCGCGGCGCTGCCCGACCGGGCCACGCGCACGTTCGCCAGCCCGTCCAGCCCGGCCAGCACCTCCCCGGCAGCGGGACCGGTGAGCACGACGACGGTGCTGTTCGGCCTTGCCATACCGGCCAACCTACCGACGGGCCGCCGGGCGAGCGAGCAGCTCGGCGTGGTGGCGGCCCGGGTCGTTCGTCGCGCTCCCGATGCCCGGTCCGGCGGTCACAGCTTGGCCACCATCGTGTCCACCACGTCCATCAGCGCCGTCCGGTCGGGCTGGACGCGGGCGAGCACCCGCAGACCGTAGTAGCTGGTCAGCACGTGATGGGTCAGCGCCGTCGCGGTCCGGTCGCGGGTGATCTCCCCGGTGCGCTGCCCGTGGGCCACCGCGGCGTGCACCGCGCGCTCGACCGTGGTGAAGTGGCGGCGCACCTCCTGCGCCACCTCCGCATCGGTGTTCGCCATCTCGATCGAGGCGTTGATGACGAGGCAGCCCAGGGAGGGCGGATCGGCCAGGTCGAGGTCGATGGCCTGGGTCATCAGGTTCCGCAGCCGGTCCTTGACCGGCCCCGGCCGGCCGAGGAGCTCGACCTGCACCGCGGTGTTCGTCTCGTAGTAGCGGCGCAGCGCGCGCAAGTAGAGCTGCCGCTTGTCCCCGAAGGCGTTGGACAGGCTGGACAGCCCCATGCCCGTCGATTCGGCCAGGTCGCGGGTCGTCGTCGCCTCGTACCCGCGCTGCCAGAACGTGTTCATGACCGCGGTGAGCGCGCTGGTCTCGTCGAACTTCCTGGGCCTGCCCATGCCGCCAACCTAACCCTTTTGGATCGGTTGTCAAAAAACCCGGTGCTCAGTGCGGGCTGGAGACCTGGGGGACGGGACCGGCGCTGGTGGTGCGGCGTCCTCCGGCGGCCCGCGCGAGCAGCAGGCTCACCAGAGCGCCGACCGCGAGCAGCGCACCCGTCCACATCGGGGCCCGGTAACCGAAGGCGTCGACGCCGAGCCCGGCGAGCCAGCTGCCCACGGTGATGCCCGCGCAGATCGTCGCGGTGTTCATGGTGTTGATCAGGGCGCCGCTGTTGGACAGGCGCATGACCCGTGACGCCATGGCCGGATTGAGCGGCATCCCGGTGAATCCCAGCAGGAACAACGCCACGACGGACAGCGCTTGGCTGCTCGCGACCAGCGCGTACAGGCCCAGCAGCACCGCCAGGACCACGCCGCCGAGCCACAGGACGCGCATCGTGTGCGCGTCCGCCAGGCGCCCCAGCACGATGTTGCCCACGACGGTGCCCACGCCGTAGAGCACGAACAGCAGCGGGACGACGGCGGCGGAGAAGCCCGCCACCTCGGTCAGCACCGGAGCGAGGTAGGCGAAGGTGGCGAACACCGCGCCGATCAGCAGGGCGTTGGTGGCGAACGCGCCCCAGAGCCGCCCGCTGCGGAACACCGACAGCTCGGAACGCACGTCCGGCGCCTGCGGTGCCGGGACGGCCTTGACGGTGCAGACGACCAGGACGAGGCACAGGGCGACGAGGATGTCCACGGCCCAGAACGCGGCCCGCCACCCCATGAGCTGGTCGATGAAGGTGGCCAGGGGCAGGCCGAAGACGTTGGCCACCATGAAGCCGCCGAACACGATGGCCAGGGCACGGCCGATCTTGTCCGCCGGGACGAGGTTGGCGCACACGGAGGCGGCGAGCCCGAAGAAGGCCGCGGTCGCCAGGGCCGTGACGACGCGGGCGAGCACCATCGCCCAGTAGGCGGTGGCGAGGGCGCCGATGGTCTGCCCCGCCAGGAACAGCACGAACATCATGACCATCGCCTGCTTGGGCGGCGCCTTGCGGAGCGTGAGCGTCAGCACCGGGCCGCCGAAGACCATGCCCAGCGCGAAGACGGTGACCAGATTGCCCGCGGCGGTGATCGAGACGCCGAGGCCGCCGGAGAGCGACGGGAGCAGTCCGGCCACCATGACCTCTGTCGTGTTGAGGCAGAAGATCGCGAAGCCGAGGACGAAGACCGCGAGGGGCATCAGCGGGCCGCCTTCCGGCCGGGTGTTGCTGCCATGAGCTGACGTCCTTTCCGAGCCGGCCGGGTGGCCGGGATGTGCGTTGCGGGTGCACGGTACCAGACTTTTAGTTCAGCTGATCCAATATCTGCCGTAGCCCCAAGACGAGCTGTCACCGACCTGGCGAGGCGAGTCCTTCTCCCGAAGCGGCCCCGAAGAGCGAGCGGAGCGTCGGCTTCCGCCTCGTCCGCCGTCCCCATCTGGCCTGCGGCTCAGTTGAGCCGGTCACACGGGCTCCCGGGACGTGTCGGCGTCCCCGTCGTTCTCGGGTGCAGCCTCGCCCCCAGATAGCCCGTCCAGACAACCCGGAGCACCCAGCCGAGTCAGGGGCGGCGCCGAATACGCCAGAAAAAAATATTCGCATTAAAGGCAAAAGGTATTCGCATCAGGCGGCGCCGCGGAGGGGTTGGCCGTCGTGTGCGCGGGTGTTGTGCACGACTGGTACGTGCGTGACATATTCATCGACTGCCGCTCCTTTGCCGGCCTGCGGTGAGAACACCCACCGGTTCTGGTACCGCAATGGCATTGAGATGAGTGGGTAGCCAGGTCATTTGCCCGGATCCCTGATGAGCCGTGGCTCCGGAGTTACCACACGATCCGCGCCGGAGGCCGCAAACACAGTGGCAACGCAGTCGTTGCTACATTGCCGCGATGGGGAAGATCAACTCGGACCGGCTCAAGACCCTGCTGGCGGAGGGCACGGTGCACGAGCTCGCCCAGCGGGCGCGCTACGAGCGCGAACCAGCAGAGTTGCTGGAGGAGGCCCGTGAGCTGGTCATGGACCCGGATCCGACTGTCCGCCGGCAAGCTTGGGACGCGCTCGATCTGGTCGTCGACAACTCCACGCGAGCCGACCTCTTCGCACTCGTGCTGCGCGACCTCGAGCCCGAGCAGTTCCGAAGACTGCTGGCCGATCCTGACCCGGTGGTGCGGAACCGAGCGGGCTGGGTGAACATCGTCGTCGTCGGATATCCGTCGCGCCACACAACAGCGCTGGAGCTGCTGGCCGACGATCGTTTCGAGTACGCCTGGCCGGAATGCATCGAGGTGTTGCGCCGCGACCCTCCGGTCAAAACTTTGGTGAGCGAGTACATCGAGGCGCCGCCGGATTTGCGGAAAAGGCTGTCGGTCGCGCTCGGCCTGCCCGCCGCGACCCCATTACTCGAAGTGTCGCCCGAGGGATGTTCCACACAGGTCCACTGCTGGCCGTTCACCTGGTGCAGCGGTGTTGTCGCCGCACATGAGTGCCCGCATTTGCCTCTTTCCATCGCGTTGCTGGGCAGTTCGCTGCACGCGGTCAGGGACGAGGCGATGAACCTCGTCGAGGGTTTCGGTCCCGGCGCGACCGATCTGTTGCGGTCCGCGCGACGGTCGCTTCCCGCCGCTCGACGAAATGCACTGCTCCTGCTGGCCGGATTCGGGTGGGATCACATCCCCGCCGAGGACAGGAGGGCGCTACAGCGGTTGATCCGCATCAAGCAAGTGAGTGAAACACCCGAACCACTGCCGGTGCTGGACGCCCACGGGGGATGGTACGCCTTCCCGACCACCGATCAGGCCGCGGTCCTGGACGCGCTCGACCTCACCGACCCGGTTCCCGCGACACTGCGCATGGGGAGCGCTGTCATGGAGCGATCAAGCTATTACCCCGACCAACCCAACCCCGAGGTCTTCGTCACGCCGGCACTGGACGGGTGGACCGTCGCATACTGCAAGAACGAGGTACTGGGTGGACTGGCCCCGAGAGCGGTCTCGACCGAACACCGGCACGACCTGTACCAGCGGCTGGAAGAACTGAGCCGACGATTCGGATCGGCACACTGGTACGAGCATTTCGTCGTCGACGACTACACCGACCTGACGTGGTCACAATGGTGCATCGCCCGGGACGGCGAGGTCCGCATGCACTGCGTGTCCTCCGACGACGTCTGGGTCTACCGGTGCGAGGAATCGAACCCGGTGGACTCCCTCGGCGAACTGAAGGCCTGGATCGAAGCCCACGACATCGGTCGCGCGAACCGACGGGATGACGAAGAAAGAGCCGAAGCATACGAAGACGTCCTGGGCGAACGTCACGGCGACGATCGCCTCCCGGACGAACACGACGCCGCCGAAGAGTTCGACGAGGACGGCAGACCAACAGCAGCGACGTGGGAGCAAAACCTACTCTTCGGGGCCTGGGCGGCAGCGGAGCATTTGTCGGTCGACCTGACCGACCTCGGCCCCCATACGCACGTCCACGGCACCGCGGTGCTGGCCATCCCCCGCACACAGCGGGATCACCACCGCCGTGGGGTGCTCCCGATCTGACATGTCAATCACCGTCGTCCCGCCCGGCGCCGGGTCAGCGGCGCCCGGCGCGGCTGCCCTGGTAGGCCGGCTCCCGCAGGCGTGACAGCCACTCCGGGTACAGCCGCGCCCCGGGCGGGCTGTGCAGCATCGGGTCGAAACTGGGCCGCTCACCATCACCGAGCAGGGCGTCCAGCACGATCCGCGCCACCGGCACCGGCGGGCCGGTGAGCTTCGCCGTGGCGCACCGGACGGTCACCGGCCGGGACGCCACCTCCCCGGCCAGCGCGTCGAGCGACGCCCCCTCCGGACCGTCCACACCGGCCAGTACCCACCGCAGCCCGGCCGCCGTGCGGTAGGGCACCAGACTGCTGAACCGCGCCCGCCGCCACCCGGCCGACGGCCACAGCAGCAACCGGGCGCGCGCGCTGGCGAGGGTGAGGTCCCACGGCCCGTCGTCGGTCGGGATGCGCAGCGCCAGCCCGAGGATGTCCGGCGCGCCGCCACGCAGCCCGGCGCCCTTCGACAGCCGCGCCACCACCGGACCGCCGCCCGCCGGCAGCGGCAACGCGTCCGGATCCAGCGTCTCCAGCGTGCCCCGCAGCAGCAGCCCACGGGGGTGGAACACGCGCGCCTTGCGCAGTCGGGCCAGCGCGCCGAACACGGGTCGGACGAGGGCAGGTGCCATGACGGCCGGGTTCCCGCCCGTCCGCCGGTGAATCATCCGGCCCGCCCGGGGTAGCCCCGCCCCGTCACCACCTCCGGCCGAAAGGGCGCCGATGTTCCCCGCCGACTCGCTCACCTTCATCGGCACCGCCACCACCCTCATCCGGCTAGGGCCGTTCACCGTGCTCACCGACCCGAACTTCCTGCACCGCGGCCAGTGGTCCCACTTCGGCCAGGGGCTGGTCTCCCGGCGCCGCACCGAACCCGCCGCCCAGGTGGCCGACCTGCCGCCCCTGGACGGGGTGGTGCTGTCCCACCTGCACGGCGACCACTTCGACCGCATCGCCCGCCGCGACCTGCCCGCCGACGTGCCCATCCTGACCACCGAGCACGCCGCGACCCGGCTGTCCAAGAAGGGCTTCGGTGCCACCATCGCCCTGCCGACCTGGCACAGCGAAACCCTCGCCGACGGCGACGCGACCCTCACCGTCACCGCCGTCCCCGCCCGGCACTCCCGCGGCCCGCTCGACCGGATCCTGCCACCGGTGATGGGCAGCATCTGGGAGTACACCCCGCACCCCGGCGCCGCCGCACTGCGCCTCTACGTCAGCGGCGACACGATCATCCACGACGAACTCAGCCAGATCCGCCGGCGCTACCCCGACATCGACGTCGCCGTGCTGCACCTGGGCGGCACCCGCGTGCTCGGCGTGCTGGTCAGCATGGACGACCGCCAGGGCGGCCACATGCTGGAGCTGATGAACCCCACCCATGTGGTACCGGTCCACTTCGACGACTACGGCAAGTTCACCTCACCCGTGTCGAACTTCCTCGCCGAGGCCGCCCGGCGGCATCCGGCCACCGACGTGCGCCTGCTCGCGCGCGGCGAGAGCTTCCCGCTGGCGAACCTGATCAGCGCCCGCGCGCCCGGCTGACCCGCTCCCGCTGTGGCACCACCACGTACTTCGGGTCCTTCGTGGACTCCACCCCGGCCTCGAACACCCCGAACCGCTGCAACGCGCTACCCGCCAGCAACGCCAGTCCCGACACCACGGACACCGCACGGCTGCGACGACCCGCCAGCGCACCCACCGCGCCCCCGACGGTCAGGTACTCCGCCCACCTCCGCAGCCGGTGCGCCCTGCCCGTCGTGTACGCCTGCGAGATCAGGCCGAGCCGCTGGTCGACCAGCTTCGACGCCACCACCTCGGCCGCCGCGCCAACCACCGCCAGCCGCCGCGCCGGGCCCGCCTCGGCGACCGGCGCGCACACCAGCCCCAGCCCCGCGCCACTGGCCGCGGCCGACCCGGTGAACACGAACGGCAGCTGCCGGTACGCCGCGTGCCACCCCGGCACCGCCGTCTGCGACAGCAGCACCGACGTGTAGGACGCCACCGCGGGCGCGATCGCCGCCGCGGAGAGCCCGGCCGGTCGCGCCGCCCACCGCAGCAACCGCCCCGGCCACGTCCTCGCCAGCCTCGCCGGCACCAGCTCGGCCACCGCCGCCACCCCGGCGCCCGGCCCGTAGGCCACCAGGATCCAGGTGCCCATGCTCATCGGCGAACTCGGCTTGGCCACCCGCAGCATGTGCAGGAAGCGCTCCGGCCGGCCCAGATCGGCGACCAGCAGGTACATGCTCGCCGCGAGCGCACCCAGCGCGCCCAGGCGGCCCGCCCGCCGCAGCACCGGCCGGTCCGTCAGGTCCGCGCCCGCACCGAGCAGCGCCGACCCGGCCGACAACCCGCCGGTGAACAGGTAGGCCGGGATCTTCCACTCCCACACCGGCGGCTTGAGCACCGGCCGCCCGTAGTACGACCGGAACTCCGCCTTCGGCACCGCGACCTGTTCCCTCATCCCCTGCCCCGTCCGAAGAAGACCGACACCGCGGCGGCCACCAGCGCGGAGGCGGCCATGCCCGCGTACCGCCACATCGACCCGGCGTCCTTGGTGGGCACCACCGGATCCGGCGGCAGGCCGTACACCTCGGGCTCGTCCAGCAGCAGGAAGAACGCACCGTCCCCGCCCACACCGTCGTCCGGGCTCTCGCCGTACAGCCGTGCCTCGGCCACCCCGGCCTCGTGCAGCGCGTCCACCCGGCGCGCGGCCCGCTCCCGCAGCTCGTCCAGCGGCCCGAACTGGATCGAATCGGTCGGGCACGCCTTCGCGCACGCCGGTTCCAGCCCGTCCCGCAAGCGGTCGTAGCACAACGTGCACTTCCACGCGCGCCCGTCGTCCTCACGCCGCTCGATCACCCCGTACGGGCAGCCGGACACGCAGTAGCCACAGCCGTTGCAGATGTCGGGCTGCACCACCACCGACCCGAACTCGGTGCGGAACAACGCACCGGTCGGGCACACATCCAGGCAGCCCGCGTGCGTGCAGTGCTTGCACACGTCCGAACTCATCAGCCACCGGAAATCCGTCCGGCTCCCCGCGCCGTCACCGGCACCCGGCAGCTCGAACGAGGGCAGCCCCAGATCCACCGGCTCCGGCGACACCGCACCCGGCCGGTCCTGCTCCACGAACGCCACGTGCCGCCACGAGTTCGCCCCGAGCGACCCGGTGTTGTCGAACGACATGCCCAGCAGGTCGAACCCGTCGTCGGGCACCCCGTTCCACTCCTTGCACGCCACCTCGCACGCCTTGCAGCCGATGCACACCGAGGTGTCGGTGAAGAACCCCACCCGCGGCGGGTGCTCCAGGTAACCGGCGTTGCCCGCCGGGTCCGGCAACGGACCGGAGAAACCGTTCGTCATGACCGTCCCTCCGCTCCGGCGGCCGTGTCGATGTGCGTCCCCGTCTCCACGGTGACACCCGCCCGCTTCCGGTACTCCTCCAGGTAGGCCAGCAGGGCCGGGCCCCGCGGGCGGCGGCCCGGCTGGACGTCGCACGTGGCCACCTTGCTCTCCTGGATGAACACGTTCGGATCGGCCACCACACCCAGCAGGTCGTTCACCACGTCGCCGTCGACCAGACCCGTGTAACCCCAGTGGTAGGGCATCCAGATCTGGTGCACCACCCGGTCCTCGATGCGCAGCGGCCGCATCCGCTCGGTGACGAACACCCGCGCGTCCACCGCCGCGCGGCTCGTCACCACGTGCGCCCAGTCCAGGTGCACCAGCCCGCGCTCGGCCGCCAGCTCCGGCGAGACCTCCACGAACAACGCCGGCTGCAACTCCGCCAGGTACGGCAGCTGACGGCTCATCCCGCCCGCCGTGTGGTGCTCCGTCAGCCGCGCCGCGGTGAACACGAACGGGAACACCTCGCCGTGCTGCTCCGGCGGCGACGGGTTCGACGGGTTGTCCGCCCGCGCGTACACCTTGCGCGCCGGATTGCCCTGCTGCCCGTACAGCGGGTTGCGCACCGGCGACTCGTGCGGCTCGTAGTGCGTCGGCAACGGCCCGTCCAGCACGCCGTTCGGCGCGAACAGCCAGCCCTTGCCGTCGGCCTGCATCACGAACGGATCATCACCGTGCAACGCGGCCGGGCCCGACGCACCCGGCTCCGGCCGGTAGTCCGGTGGCTTCGTCTTCTCGAAGTCCGGCACGTCGTACCCGGTCCACTCGCCCTTCTGCGCGTCCCACCACACCAGCTTCTTGCGCTCGCTCCACGGATGGCCCTGCAGATCGGCCGACGCCCGGTTGTACAGCACCCGCCGGTTCAGCGGCCAGGTCCAGCCCCACTCCGACTCGTACGGCCCCTGCTCGTCGTGCGGCTTGCGGCGCGCCGCCTGGTTCACCTCGTCGGCGAACACCCCGCTGTAGATCCAGCAACCGCACGCCGTGCTGCCGTCCGCCTTCAGCTCGAGGTAGCCGTTCAGCGCCCGCCCGGTCTCCAGGTTCACCCCGTTGATGCGCCGCAGCACGTCCTCACCGGAGGGTTCCTCCCCCTCCATCCGGTAGTCCCACCACAGGTCCAGCAGCGGCCGGTCCCGCTCGTCCGCCGACCCCGCGAGCTTCTCCTTCAGGATCCGGCCCAGGTGGTAGAAGAACCACAGCTCGCTGCGCTGATCACCCTTGGGTTCCACCGCCTTGTCCCGCCATTGCAGCATCCGCTGCGTTTGCGTGAACGTGCCCGACTTCTCCACGTGCGACGCCGCCGGGAAGAAGAACACCTCCGTGCGGCACCGCTCCGGCACGATCTCCCCGGTCTCGATCTCCGGCGAGTCCTTCCAGAACGTGGCGCTCTCGATCATCGCCAGGTCCCGCACCACCAGCCAGTCCAGGTTCGCCATGCCCAGCCGCTGCAACCGGCCGTGCGCCGACCCCACCGCCGGGTTCTGCCCCAGCAGGAAGTACCCGAACACCTTCCCGTCGATCATGTCCATCACGGTCCGGTAGGTGCCGTGATCACCGTTGATCCGCGGCAGGTAGTCGAAGCACCAGTCGTTGTCCGCCGTGGCGTGCTCGCCCCAGTACTCCTTCAGCAGCGACACCAGGTAGGCGTCGGCGTTGTGCCAGAACCCCTTCTGCCGCTCACCGGGGATGCCGCGCAGGTAGGCGGCGATGTCCTCGTGCGAGGTGTCCGGCATCGGCAGGTACCCGGGCAGCAGGTTGAACAACGTCGGAATGTCGGTGGAGCCCTGGATCGAGGCGTGCCCGCGCAGCGCGAACACCCCGCCCCCCGGACGCCCGATGTTGCCCAGCAGCAGCTGGATGATCGAACCCGCCCGGATGTACTGGGCACCCATCGAATGCTGCGTCCAGCCCACGCTGTACACCAGCGCGGCGGTCCGCTCCCGGCCCGAGTTCTCCGTCCACGCCCGGCAGACCTCGAGGAACAGCTCGGCGGGCACACCGCACGCACGTTCCACCATCTCCGGCGTGTACCGCGAGAAGTGCCGCTTGAGGATCTGGAACACGCACCGCGGGTGCTCCAGCGACGGATCCGCGGCGATGTCGTCGGCCCCGCCCTGGATCGGCGGCCCGCCCGACCCGTGCTGGTCCGGCGCCGACTGCTCCTTCGCCCGCGCGCCGTCGCCCGGCCCCGGCCGTGAGCTCTCGTAGTGCCAGCTCGCCGGGTCATAGGACGCCGTCTCCGGGTCGTAGCCGCTGAACAACCCGTCCAGGTCCTCGGTGTCGGCGAACTCCTCGCTCACCAGGAACGACGCGTTCGTGTACGACCGCACGTACTCCCTGAACTCCAGCCCGTTGCTCAGGATGTAGTTGATCACGCCGCCGAGGAACGCGATGTCCGACCCGGCGCGCAACGGCACGTGCCGGTCCGCCAGCGCACTGGTCCGGGTGAACCGCGGGTCGATGTGGAAGACCTTCGCGCCCCGCGCCTTGGCCTCCACCACCCACTGGAACCCGACCGGATGGGCCTCGGCCATGTTCGAGCCCATGATGATCACACAGTCGGAGTTGATCAGGTCCTGCTGGTAATCCGTCGCACCACCGCGACCGAAGGAGGCTCCCAGACCGGGAACCGTGGCGGAGTGTCAAATACGGGCCTGGTTCTCGATCTGGATCGCACCCAGCGCCGTGAACAACTTCTTGATCAGGAAGTTCTCTTCGTTGTCCAGCGTCGCGCCACCCAGGCTCGCCAGGCCCATCGTGCGCCGCAACGTATTGCCCTGCTCGTCGCGGTCCTGCCAGCCCTTGCGCCGCGCGTCCAGCACCCGCTCGGCCACCATGTCCATCGCCGTCGGCAGGTCCAGCTCCTGCCACTGCGTGCCATAGGGCGCGCGGTAGAGCACCTTCTCCACCCGCTGCGGACCGGTCACCAGCTGCTTGCTGGCCGACCCCTTCGGGCACAGCCGGCCACGCGAGATCGGCGAGTCCGGATTGCCCTCGATCTGGACGACCTGCTCGTCCTTGACGTAGACGTTCTGCGCGCACCCCACCGCGCAGTACGGGCACACCGAATGGACCACCCGGTCCGCCGAGGCGGTGCGCGGCACCAGCGACCGCGACCGCGCCGACTGCGCCGCGCTACCCCGGCCCAGCGGGTCGGCGCCGGTCAGCTGCCGGTACACCGGCCACGAGCGCAGCCAGTCACCCACGCCCATCGCGCACCTCCTCCCGGCCCGCTTTCCCGGCCGCCGGACACAGCAAACCCCGTGCGGTCAATCTTCGTGCGTCGCGCGCCCCGCGTCCAACCGGGAGTGGTACCGCTCGCGCGCCTCCCGCACCAGATCACCGGAAATCCACGCGAGGGGCTCCACGTCCACCAGCAACGGCTCGTTGTCCGGTCCGAAGTCGATCTCCTTGCCGGTGAGCACCCACGGCCGCGCCCCCTCCTGCTGCTGGTGCAGGTACTGGCAGATCCGGCGCGCCAGCCAGTCCTCCACCGGCAGCGTCCACCAACCCGGCGCGTTCAACGGGTTCACCGATACGCCGGGCATCTCGAGCCCGCTTTCGTGATCGGTGCTCGGGTGCTCGGCGTCCGCCTCCGGACCGGGCGAGTAGCGGACGTAGACGACCGACCCGGGGATGAGGAGCTCGGCCAGATCGGCCAGCCGGTGCAGCGTGGGCAGGGACTCTTCGACGGCCATGCCCCACACATGCCCAGCCATGGCGGTCGCTAACCGCGGCGGCGCACCGAGGGGCGGAAAATCGCCGCACGAGACGCCTCCTTTGACTGGTGTCGGCCCAGGTGACATGCGACTCTGGCGAGATGCCCGGGACCGACGATTCCGGCGCGGCTCCACCCGTCGCCGGGTTGCGCGAGACGCTGTCTCAGTTGCGCCTGCGCGAACTGCTGCGGGAGGTGCAGGACCGCATCGAGCAACTCGTGCAGTCGCGTGACCAGATGGACGGGTTGCTGGAGGCGATGCTCGCGGTCGCCGGCGGCCTCGAACTGGACGCCACCCTGCGCCGCGTCGTGCACGCGGCGATCGACCTCGTCGACTGCCGCTACGGCGCGCTGGGGGTGGTCGACCAGGACCGCGAAGGACTCGCCGAGTTCGTCTACGAGGGCATCGACGAGGAGACCCGCCACCGCATCGGCGACCTGCCCACCGGGCGCGGCCTGCTCGGGCTGCTCATCCAGCGACCCGAACCGCTGCGCCTGGACGATCTGTCCCAGCACGCCGCCGCCGCCGGGTTCCCGGCCCACCACCCGCCGATGCGCACCTTCCTCGGGGTACCGGTGCGGGTCCGCGACGAGGTGTTCGGCAACCTCTACCTCACCGAGAAGAACAACGGCCAGCCGTTCACCGAGGACGACGAGGTCGTGGTCCGTGCGCTCGCCGCCGCGGCCGGTATCGCCGTGGAGAACGCGCGCCTCTACGAGGAAGCCCGGTTGCGGCAACGCTGGCAGGAAGCGACCAGCGAGATCCGCGCCGAACTCCTCGCCGCCGCCGACCCCACCGACGTCCTGTCCCTCATCGCCAACCGCGCGCTCGCCCTCGCCGGGGCCGACTACGCGTTCATCGCCCAGCCCGACGACCCCGACCTGCCACCCACCGATGTCACCCACCTGACCGTCACGGTGTCCACCGGTCTCGACGACAACCCGCTGACCGGCCGCGACATCCCCGTCGAGGGCTCCAGCTGCGGCGCCGCCTACACCGACGCCCAGCCGCGCCGCGTGGACAACCTCACCTACGACCTGTCTCCGGAGTTCGGCCCCGCGCTGGTGCTGCCGCTGCGCCCGTCCGGCGACCACGTCTCCGGCGTGCTCGTCACGCTCCGCAAAACCGGGCAGGACCCGTTCGACCACACCCAGCTCCCGCTCGCCGCGGCGTTCGCCGACCAGGCGGCGCTCGCGCTCCAGCTGGCCGAGGACCAGCGCTCGCTGAGCGAGCTCAAGGTGGTCTCCGACCGCGACCGCATCGCACGGGACCTGCACGACCACGTCATCCAGCGGCTGTTCGCCCACGGGCTCGCGCTGCAGAGCACGCACATGCGCACCCGCAACCCGGAGATCCAGCGGCGCCTGGCGGACATGATCGACGACGTGCAGAACATCGTCGCCGAGATCCGCACCGCGATCTTCGACCTGCACGGTGGCCTGCACGGCACCACCCAGCTGCGCAAGCGCCTCAACGAGATCATCGCCGAGGTCACCGGCGACACCGGCCTGCGCACGACCGTGCGCATGTCCGGACCGATCGGTGTCATCGGCAGCGAACTCGCCGAGCACGCCGAAGCCGTGCTGCGGGAGGCGCTGACCAACGCGGTCCGCCACGCCCGCGCCACCACGCTGACGATCACCGTGTCGGTGGACGACGATCTCGTGATCGACGTCGTCGACAACGGCACCGGGATCCCGGACCGGGTCGCCCACAGCGGGTTGCACAACCTGCGCGAACGCGCCGCGCAGGCCGGCGGCACCTGCTCGGTGACCCTCGCCGAGGGCGGTGGCACCCGCCTGACCTGGTCCGCGCCCGTCTCGTAGCGGTTCGGGACCTGCCGCCCCGCGGGGTTACCGCAGCTGCGGTCCTCGTGCCCTGAGCGCTGGTGACCTTCGTCCGTGTCCGGGCGGCGTGGGCGTCCGTAGCCTGGGAGATTCCGCGCAGGGCGAAAGGTGGCGGGATGATCGAGGTGTTCCTGGTCGACGACCACGAGGTCGTCCGCCGTGGCGTCGCCGACCTGCTGGAGTCCGACCCCGGGCTGTCCGTCGTCGGCGAGGCGTCCACGGCGGGGCAGGCACTGACCCGGATGCTCGCGCTGCGTCCGGACGTGGCGGTGCTCGACGTGCAGCTGCCCGACGGCAACGGCATCGAGCTGTGCCGGGAACTGCGCTCCCGGCTGCCCGGGCTGAACGTGCTGATCCTGACCTCCTACACCGACGAGGAGGCGATGCTCAACGCGATCCTCGCCGGTGCCGGCGGCTACGTGATCAAGGACGTCCAGGGCCTCCAGCTGCTGTCCGCGGTGCGCGAGGTCGGCTCGGGCCGTTCCCAGCTGGACACGCGCGCGGCCGCGACGCTGATGGCGAAGCTGCGCTCGGACACCGCGGAGCGCGGTCCGCTCGCCGCGCTGACCGACCGGGAGCGCACTCTCCTCGACCTCATCGGTGAAGGGCTGACCAACCGGCAGATCGCGGAACGGATGTTCCTCGCCGAGAAGACGGTCAAGAACTACGTCTCCCGCCTGCTCACCAAACTCGGCCTGGAACGGCGGACTCAGGCCGCCGTCCTTGCGACGAAACTGCGGGAGGGCAAGAAGGGGCCGGAACAGAATTAGTGCGCACGACGCCGTGTCGTATAGGGCGTTATACATTCGTTGATCGCCGGGCGAGGCACACTGGGGAGGATGCGCCAGAACGCCGCCACGCCCCGCCTGTCCGGCCGGACCGCCGCCCTCGGCGCCGTCGTGGTCCTGGCCGCCGCCACCACGCTGGCCAACCGGGTTCTGCCCGGGTGGGCCTACCCCGTCTGCGGAGTGGTGACCGCGGGTGTCCTGATCGGACTCGCCCGCCTGGCCGGGTACCGGTCCGGCGAGCTGGGTCTGTCGCCGCGCGACTGGCGGCACGCGGCCCGGACGGGCGGTCTCACCTGCCTCGTCGTCGCGGCCGGTTTCGCCGTCGCACTGGCCGTGCCGGCGCTGCGGCCGCTGTTCCACGACGGACGCGTCGGGCAACCGTCGCCGGGTGACCTGGTGTGGCTGGCACTGGTCCGCATCCCGCTCGGCACCGTCGTCGTCGAGGAGGTCGCCTTCCGGGGCGTGCTGCCCGCCCTGCTCGGCGGCGGCGAACGCTGGCGGTGGCGGCCCGTCCTCGGCGCCTCGGCGTTGTTCGGGTTGTGGCACTTGCTGCCGTCACTGGCGCTGCGGCGCAACGCCGGCGTGGACGCGGCGGTGGGTGCCCTTCCCCTCCCCGTGCTGTCGGTCCTGGCGATGGCGGGTGCCGCCGTGGCCGGGGTGGCGCTGTGCGCACTGCGCTACGCCGGACGCGGAGTGCTGGCCCCCGCGCTGGTGCACGTCGCGCTCAACTCCGGCGGGCTCGTGCTCGCCTGGTTCGCCGGGCGCGGCGGCTAGCCGGGGACATTGGCCTCCAGCTCGTCCAGCCAGGCCCGCGCACTCGCGTCGCTCGGGGCGCGCCAGTCACCGCGCGGCGACAGCGAACCGCCCGAACCGACCTTCGGCCCGTTCGGCATGGCCGAGCGCTTGAACTGGCTGGTCTGGATGAACCGCCACAGGAACTCCCGCAGCCACTTCTTGATCGTGGGCAGGTCGTAGCTGGTGCGGTCGGACTCCGGCACCAGGTCCGGCCAGGCGCCGGTGCCGGCGTCGCCCCACGCGTGCTGCGCCAGGTAGGCGATGCGGCTGGGCCGGTACCCGAACCGGAGCAGGTAGTACAGGTGGAAGTCCTGCAGCTCGTAGGGGCCGACCTTGGCCTCGGAGCTCTGCGCCGGGCCCGCGTCCGGCCCCTCGCCCGGCACCAGCTCCGGCGAGATCTCCGTGGCCAGGATCGAGCGCAGCACCTCGTCGGCGCCCGCCCCCAGCCGCTCGGTCTCCACCTCCCACGCGATCAGGTACCGGATCAGCGTCTTGGGCACCGACGCGTTGACGTTGTAGTGCGACATCTGGTCGCCCACGCCGTAGGTGGCCCAGCCCAGCGCCTGCTCGCTCAGGTCGCCGGTGCCGACGACGAGCGCGCCGTGGTGGTTGGCCAGCCGGAACAGGTGCGAGGTCCGCTCCCCCGCCTGCACGTTCTCGAACGTCACGTCGTACACCGGCGACCCGTCCGCGGCCGGGTGTCCCAGGTCGGCCAGCATCTGCCGGGCCGAGGGCCGGATGTCGATCTCGTGCGCCGACGTGCCCAGCGCCTTCATCAGCTTGTGCGCGTTGGTCAGCGTGTGGTTGCTGGTCGCGAAACCGGGCATCGTGTAGGCCAGCACGTTCTCCCGCGGCAGCCCCAGCTTGTCCATGCTCTGCGCGGCGATGATCAGCGCCTGCGTCGAGTCCAGGCCGCCGGAGACGCCGATGACGACCTTCTCGATCCCGGTCGCGGCGAGCCGCTGCGTCAGCCCCTGCACCTGGATGTGGTGGACCTCGCGGCACCGCTCATTGCGGTCGGCGGTGTTCGCCGGGACGTAGGGGAAGCGCTGGATCGCGCGGCGCAGCCGCACCGGCCCGGGCGGCAGGTCCAGCTCGAAGTCCACGCGGCGGAACCGCTTGAGCCGCTCCCGGTGGTCGTGCGCGTTGTCGCTGAAGCTGGTCAGCCGCAGCCGGTCGGCGGCCAGCCGCTCCAGGTCGACGTCGGCGGTCACCAGCTGGTCGGAGGCGAACCGTTCCCCCTCGGCCAGCAGGGAGCCGTTCTCGGCGATCACCGCCTGCCCGTCCCAGGCGAGGTCCGTGGTGGACTCCCCCGGTCCGGCCGCCGAGTAGATGTATGCGGCGAGGAACCGCGCGGAGTGGCCGGTGCACAGGGTGCGGCGGTAGCCGGCCTTGCCGATCACGATGTTGCTCGCGGACAGGTTCAGCAGCACCGTCGCCCCGGCGAGCGCACCGAACCCGCTCGGCGTCACCGGCACCCAGCCGTCCTCGCAGATCTCGGCGTGGAACACCAGACCCGGCACGTTCGGCGGGTCGAACAGCAGGTCGCTGCCGAAGGGCACGTCCTGGCCGGCGATGCGGACCCGCTCCGACACCGCGTCCCGGCCGGCCACGAACTGCCGCTTCTCGTAGAACTCGCGGTAACCCGGCACGTAGCTCTTGGGCACCGCGCCGAGCACCCGGCCCCGGTGCACCAGGATGCCGCAGTTGAACAGGCGACCGTCGATCCGCTGCGGCGCCCCGATCGCGAACACGCCCGGCAGCTCCGCGGACTCGTGCACGAACCGCGCCACCGCGTCGTCCACCGCGGCCTGCAACGCGTTCTGGTGGAACAGGTCGTCGGCGGTGTAGGAGGAGAAACCGAGTTCGGGGAAGACGGTGATGGCGACGCCGTCCGCGGCTGCGCGGCGGGCCAGTGCCAGCGTTGCGTCGCAGTTGAACTCGGGATCGGCCACCCGGACCTCGGGCACCGCGGCGGCCACCCGCACGAACCCGTGCCGGTAGAGCGAGGTGAAGTCGTGGGCCTGCGCTGATGTCACACTGTCCCCGTTTCCGCGTGCGTACCGTCCACCTTCGAGCCTAGATCCAGGCTCTGCCCGTGCCCGGCACCCGGGTGCGTGATCTCGCCGACGCCGGCGCTCGCGGTGCGGGGTTCGACGGGCCGGAGCCCGCGGGCGGCGAGGTAGCCGCCGAGCCGCGGCAGGGACCACCGTTACGGGGCCGGTCCCCGGCGGGAGCGGGTGGTGTTGCGGCACGATGGCGGGATGAGCGACCTCGGCGGCATCCGTGTCATCGCCTGCGACATCTTCGGCACCACCGTGGACTGGTACCGCGGGGTGCGGGACCAGGTGGCCGGGGTGTTCGGCGCCGCCGGGGTGGACCTGGACGCGGGTGAGTTCGCCTCGGCCTGGCGCGCGGAGTACCTGCCCTCGATGCGGCGCGTGCAGGACGGCTCGCGCGGCTGGGCCGTGCTGGACACCTTGCACCGCGAGTCCCTCGACGCGCTGCTCGAGGAGCACGGCGTGACGCTGGGCGAGGAGGAGCGCGACCGGCTCGTGCGGGCCTGGCACCGGTTGCCGGCCTGGCCCGACTCCGCCGCGGGCCTGGCGCGGCTGCGGTCGCGGTTCGTGGTGGCGGCCCTGTCCAACGGCGGCTTCGCCCTGATGACCCACCTGATCAAGGATGCGGCGCTGCCGTTCGACTGCGTCCTGTCGGCGGAGCTGGCGCGTACCTACAAGCCCGCCCCGGAGGTCTACCGCACGGCGGCCGCCCTGCTGGACGTCGCGCCGCACGAGATGCTGATGGTCGCCGCGCACGGGTGGGATCTCACCGGTGCGCGCGCCGCCGGGCTGCGCACCGCGTTCCTGGAACGGCCCGAGGAGAAGGGCCCACACCAGGCCGCGGACCGGCCCGGCGACGTCCCGGCCGATGTGGTCGTCTCGAGCTTCCCGGAGCTGGCCGCCACGCTCGGCTGCTGATCGCCGTCGCGTATAGGGCGTTATACACCCGTCCTCGTGACCCGTTTCACCGCCCGACGGGGCCGCGCAGCCTGCCCCTCATGTCCTTGACTGCTAACGTAGTCGTCGTTCGAAATAACCCGCGTGTGCAACTACCTCGGTAGTTCGACCAACGCAGCACAACCTCGAGGAAAGACATGCCTGTCGCCCTGCTCGCGCTGGCCATCGCCGCCTTCGGCATCGGCACCACGGAGTTCGTGATCATGGGCCTGCTGCCCGACGTCGCCACCGACCTCGGGGTCTCCGTGCCCACGGCCGGGCTCCTGATCTCCGGGTACGCCCTCGGCGTCGTGGTCGGCGCTCCCCTGCTCACCGCGCTGGGCTCGAAGGTCCCGCGCAAGACGGTGCTGACCGGCCTGATGGTGCTGTTCATCGCCGGCAACCTCGTCTCCGCCCTGGCGCCCGGCTACGGTCTGCTCATGACCGGCCGGGTGGTCGCCGCCCTCTCCCACGGCGCGTTCTTCGGCGTCGGGTCGGTCGTCGCCGCGTCGCTGGTGCCCCCGTCGCGCCGGGCGAGCGCGATCGCGATCATGTTCGCCGGCCTGACCGTGGCCAACGTCCTGGGCGTGCCCGCCGGCACCGCCCTGGGCCAGCAGTTCGGCTGGCGTTCGACGTTCTGGGCCGTGTCCGTCCTCGGCGTGATCGCGCTGATCGGCGTCGTCGCGCTGGTCCCCAGCCGCCCGGTCGCCGAGGGCCACAGCCTGCGCTCCGAGCTGGCCGTGTTCCGCCGCCCCCAGGTGTGGCTCGCGCTGGCGATGACCGCGCTCGGCTTCGGCGGCATGTTCGCGGCGTTCAGCTACATCGCGCCGATGATGACCGAGGTCGCCGGGTTCTCCTCCGGTGCGGTGGCGTGGCTGCTCGTCCTGTTCGGCGGGGGCCTGGTCGTGGGCAACGTGATCGGGGGCCGGAGCGCGGACCGCGCGCTCATGCCGAGCCTGTACGTCAGCCTGGCGGTGCTGGCCGTCGTGCTCGTCGTGTTCGTGTTCACCGCCCACGCACAGCTGCCGGCCGCCGTCACGATCGCGGTGTTCGGCGTCGCCGGGTTCGCGGCCGTGCCGCCCCTGCAGGCCCGGGTGATGGCCAAGGCCGGCGACGCCCCGGCCCTGGCCTCGGCCGCGAACATCGCGGCGTTCAACCTCGGCAACGCGGGCGGCTCGTGGCTCGGCGGCCTCGCGATCGCCCACGGCCTCGGCTACACGGCGCCGAACTGGATCGGCGCGGTGCTGGCCGCCGCCGGGCTCGGTGCCGCGCTGCTCTCCGGCGCGCTCGACCGGCGCCCGGCGCACCGGACGGAGCCGGAGATCCCGGCCCTCCACTGACCGACGACAACGAAAGGACACACATGACCACCATTCCCACGGTCGATCTGAACAACGGCGTGGCCATGCCGCGGGTGGGCTTCGGGGTCTTCCAGGTCCCCGCCGAGGAGACCACCCAGGCGGTCGCCACCGCGCTGGAGGCCGGCTACCGCAGCATCGACACCGCCACCGCCTACGGCAACGAGGCCGCGGTCGGGCGGGCGCTGCACCGGTCCGGCCTCCCGCGCGCGGAGCTGTTCGTCACCACCAAGCTGTGGAACTCCGACCAGGGCTACGACGAGACCCTGCGTGCGTTCGACCGGAGCCTGGCCGACCTCGGCCTGGACCACCTGGACCTCTACCTGATCCACTGGCCGGTCCCGGACGCCGACCGCTACGTCGGCACCTGGCGCGCGCTGGAGAAGGTGCACGCCGAGGGGCGTGTCCGCGCGATCGGCGTGTCCAACTTCCAGCCGCACCACCTGGACCGGCTGGCGCAGGAGAGCGACATCGTGCCCGCGGTCAACCAGATCGAGCTGCACCCCTACCTGCAGCAGGCGGAGCTGCGGGCCTACCACGCCGCGCACGGCATCGTCACCGAGGCGTGGAGCCCCCTGGCGAAAGGCGGCGAGCTGCTCGCCGAGCCGGCCGTGACCGCGATCGCGGGCAAGCACGGCCGCACACCGGCGCAGATCGTGCTGCGCTGGCACCTGCAGCTGGGCAACGTGGTCATCCCGAAGTCGGTGACGCCCTCCCGCGTGCGGGAAAACCTCGACCTGTTCGGCTTCGAGCTGGACGGCGGCGACCTCGCCGAGCTGGCGAAGCTGGAGAAGGGCCTGCGCACCGGTCCCGACCCGGACACCTTCAACATGCGCTGACGGCCGTGCCGGGCTGCCTCAGCGGCGGCCCGGCACTTCCCGGCGCAGGCTCGTGGCCAGCACCGCAGCCTGCGTACGCCGCTGCATGCCCAGCTTGTGCAGCAACCGGGAGACGTAGTTCTTCACGGTCTTCTCGGCCAGGAACATCCGCTCGGCGATCTGCCGGTTGGTCAGGCCTTCCCCGATCAGGTCGAGCAGCGCCCGTTCCCGGTCCGACAACCCGGCCACGGCCCGCGGCACGGCGGGCTCGTTCCGCAGCCGGGCCATCAGCGCCGCAGCGGCCCGGTTGTCCAGCAAGGACTTCCCGGCGCCGACCTGGCGCACCGCGGACACCAGCTCCATGCCGCGCACGTCCTTGACGACGTACCCGCGCGCGCCGGCGAGGATGGCGTCGAGCATGGCCTGCTCGTCGGTGTAGGAGGTCAGCATCAGGCAACGGAGCTCCGGCATGCGGGAACACAGCTCCCGGCACAGCTCGATGCCGTTGCCGTCCGGCAGCCGCAGGTCGAGCACCGCGACGTCGGGCCGCACCGCCGGAATGCGGGCCAGCGCCTCCCCCGCCGTCGACGCCTCGCCCGCCACCTCCAGGTCCGCCTCCGCCCCGACGACGTCAGCGACGCCGCGCCGGACCACCTCGTGGTCGTCGACGAGGAACACCCGGACCATGGCTCATCGATACCGGTCGCGGTCGCGCAGCGGGTCGGTCTCCAGCATCACGGCCTCGAACTTCTGCATGCTCACCGTGCTGATCAGGATCACGACCGGAACTAACAACATCAGCCACAACATGGTGCCTACCCCTGCTTTGCGTTCGTCGGGTGCGGTGCCGCGCACACCGCCGGAAGCCCTTCGTCAACCGGCTACCCCGGGCGGCGGAGCGCTAACCCGTCCCGCCATCCGGCGGAGACACGAATCACCTGCCCGCGGTGCCGCCGGGAGGTGATGTTGCGGACATCCCGGCCGCCCTCTTGACCTCCACCGCGGTCGAGGTCCCAGAATTCATTCATGGTTGAAAAAGGTGTCACCTTCATCAACGTCATCGAGCTGCCCGCCGACGAGGTGGACGCGTTCGTCGAGCAGTGGCGGGAACGCGCGAAGCTCATGCGGGACGCGCCGGGATTCCGGGACTCGCGGTTGCACCGGGCCCAGCTCCCGGACACCCGCTTCCAGCTCGTCAACGTCGCGCACTGGGACAGTGCCGAGGCGTGGGAAGCCGCCACCGCCGAACCCGGCTTCCGGGCGGCGATGCGCGGAGTGCCGGGCGCCGTTTCCCCGAACCCGGCCCTCTACGACGTCGTGGTGGAGTTTCAACGACCGTGAGTGGCAGCGGCTGACCGCAGCCCGTCACGCGGTCGCACCACCACCGGTACGCCGCTAGAATCGCGGACACGGCAAACACCCGCATTCGCGATGCGAATACGGGTGCCTGTCGTCGTACTACCCGAAGAACACCGGGCACGGACGGGAACTAGTACCAGTAGTTCCCGTCCGTTCCCGCATTTTCCGATCCGGCCGGCTCTCACCCAGAAAACCGTCCCGGGCCATCCGGAGTGCAGTCGGACCGCCGGGACTCTCGGCCGGATCAGAGTCGTTCCGGCGCGGAACCCCGTCCGGGATCCGGCCTCAGTTCTCGACCTCGGCGATGCAGGTGTCCGGGGCGGAGCCGGCTTCCTGCTGGGCCGCACCGGTCAGGATCGGGATATTCAGGCCCACGCCGTTGAGGGCGTCGGCCACCTGGACACCCAGGACGTTGACGTTGTTGTGGCAGACGCCGACGTTGTTGTCGTTGAGGACGTCGTCGACGTTGATCAGACCGATCTGACCGGTGTCGCCGCCGCCGTGGTGGTGACCCCATCCGCCGCCCTGGGCGGCGAAGGCCGGGGAACCGATCATCATGAAACCGGCCGCAGCAGCGGCGACAATTACGGACTTCTTGAGCACCTTATATTCCCCATCGACTCGACTACAGTTTCGCCGTGACGTGACTTCCGTCGCGAGCACGGCAGACATTATCAGCAGCACGGGCACGTCGAAAGCAAATCGGCGCGTGTTCCGGCATCACCCGGTCGATCGACGTTTCACCAGCACCTCACCGGGTGTTCCGCACCCGCATACGCGGTGTGCTGCGGTTATCCACTCCACACCTGTCCCGGAGTTTTCACCGACGGTTATCCCGCCCCGAACGGGTCGGGCCGGCCGCCACTAAACCCTCCGATCAGGTAGAGAAGCAGATACGGCGGGTGAAGGAAGGTGAGCCGGCAATTAGCCCGGCCGTGTGACGTACCGGCGAGTCATTCCCGTCCGTTTCACGAAATCCCGGCGGTCTCCCGGCAATCGGCACACCCGGCCGGCCCCAACGTGCGGAAAAGGCGCGCACGACAAAACACCCGCCTCCGATTCGGATGCGGGTGTGCGTCGTTGTCACTCGGACAACAGCGGGCGCGGGTGGGAATCAGTACCAGTGATTCCCACCCGCGCCCCTGATCAGCCGGACCGGGCCGGTCCGGCGTGCGGCCGGATCAGTTCTCGGCGTCGGCGATGCAGGTGTCCGGGGCCTCGCCCTGGTGGGCGTGCGAGACACCGGACAGCACCGGAACGGACAGGCCGGCGCCGTTCAGCGCGTCGGCCACCTGGACGCCGAGGACGTTGACGTTGTTGTGGCAGGCGCCGACGTTGTTGTCGTTGAGGACGTCGTCGACGTTGACCAGGCCGACCTGACCGGTGTCGCCGCCCTCGTCCCACGCACCCTGGGCCGCGAAGGCCGGGGAACCGATCATCACGAAACCGGCCGCGACAGCCGCCACAATTGCAGACTTCTTGAGCACCTTGTGATTCCCATCGACTCGCTTGCAGTTCTGCCCCGACGGGAGTCCCGTCACGAGCACGGCAGACGCTAGCAGCCCGCCGGCGCCGCCCGGCGACGATTTCGAGCCCACCGCGCGATCACCCGGACGAACGACGTTTCATTCCGTGCGGATCGGCCTTTTCCAACCCACACGTGTCGTGCGCTGCGATGATCCGGTAGTTTCCGTGCGCGCCTACTTCACAGAGCGTTATCACTGTGCGTGACAGCGCGATGTGCCGCGGCGAAACGCGCCTGATGCGGTACCACCGCGACCACGCACCGTCAGCGCATTCGATCATGAATTTAACCCGCCGGTGTGAAGTACCCGCGGATCACCTGGGTGTCAGGCGCCGCCGAAGCGCATCCGGAAGTCGCGGGCGACCAGGCTGATCACCGGCCGGCGGCCGGCCAGGAACGCCAGTGGACCGCTCGCGCCGACCCGCCAGGCCGCACGCGCCACCCCCAGCCGGGCGGTCACCCGCACCCGGCTGCGCCGGGGACCGCGTTGCCGCACGGAGAACGCCACGGGAAGCCGGACGGGCACCGTGCGGCGGCGGGTGAACTCCGCGCCCGCCAGCAGGTTCCCGTCCGCGTGGGCCGTTGCGGTGAAGTGCGGCTCGTCGGCCAGCGTGAACTCGGCGAGTTCCTTCGGGATGTGCCACAGGGCCCGGCCGCCGGCCAGGGACACCGGACTGTCCACCCAGATGTGCGGAATCGTCACCGACGGCAGGCCCCGCACCACCACGGTGACCATCAGCTCCCGGTAGGACAGCACACCGGGTGGCTGGTAGCCGGCCCACGCGGCGATCACGAACGCGCGCCCCGCGACGGTCAGCGGGCGCACCCCGGGCGGCAGCGCGGGCAGTTCGGCGGCGGGGACGCACCAGACGGAGGCGTGCATCCGGCCACGCAGGTGCCAGGGTTCGGGCGGGTATCCGGCCGGATCAACCATCGGGACCTCAGATCGGGGTGACGGGCAGGCGCAACGCACCGGGCGCGGCCGCCGGGACGACAGGGGTGCGCGGGGCGACCGGGTCCAGCCGGACGTAGGGCTCGCCCAGCGGGGGACGCCGGTCGGCCTCGCCCTTGTTGGGCCACAGCGCGAGCGCGCGCTCGGCCTGGGCGGTGATCGTCAGCGACGGGTTGACGCCGAGGTTCGCCGAGATCGCCGAGCCGTCCACCACGTGCAGCCCGGGATGGCCGTAGAGGCGCTGGTAAGGGTCCACCACGCCGGTCTCCGGTGCGTCCCCGATCGGGCAGCCACCGATGAAGTGCCCGGTGAGCGGGATGTTCGCGAAGTCGGTCCAGGCGCCCTGGGGCACGCCGTCGATCTTCTCCGCCACGCGGCGGGCCACCTCGTGGCCGTGCGGGATCCACGCCGGGTTCGGCGCACCATCGCCCTGCCGGGTGGTCATCCGGCGACCGAACAACCCGCGGCGCGTGTAGGTGGTGACGGAGTTGTCCACGCTCTGCATCACCAGCAGGCCGACCATCTGCTCCGACCACCGGCGCGGGTTGTGCAGGCGCGGCAGCTCACGCCAGTGCCGGGCGAGTTCCCGCAGGCCCCGCACCCACCGTCGCTGCCGCCCGCGGCCATCGGTGCCGTCGGGTCCGTCAGTGCCGTCGACGAGCACGGTGGCGAGCAGGCTCATCAGGTTGCTGCCCTTGCCGTACCGCACGGGTTCGATGTGGGTGACGTCGTCGGGGTGCATCGAGGAGGTGATCGCCACGCCGTCGGTGTAGGCGGCGCGCCGGTCCCGCGACCGCACCGCGAGGATCGCCTCCGAGTTGGTGCGCGACAGGTGCCCCAGCCGGTGCGACAGCTCCGGCAGCGAGCCGCAGTCACGCAGCCGGTGCAGCAGCCGCTGCGTGCCCAGCGCGGATGCGGCGAACACCACCTGCTCGCAGGTGAACGTCCGGCGGTGCCGGCGCGAGCCGGTGCGAACGGTGCCGACCTCGTACCCGCCGCCGGGCCGCGGGCGGACGTCCACCACCGTGGTCAGCGGGTGCACCCGCGCCCCGGCCAGCTCGGCGAGGTGCAGGTAGTTCTTGACCAGGGTGTTCTTCGCGCCGTGCCGGCAGCCCGTCATGCATTCGCCGCAGTGCGTGCACGTCCGGCGCGGCGGGCCGGCGCCGCCGAAGAACGGGTCCGGCACCTCCTGGCCGGGCCGCAGGCCGCCGGTGGCGAACAGCACCCCGACCGGGGCGGGCCGCACCGTGTGCGCGATGCCCATGTCCTCGGCCACCTCGCGCAGCACCCGGTCGGCGCGGGAGGTGCCGGGGTAGGCGGTGACACCGAGCATCCGCTTGGCCTGGTCGTAGTACGGCGCCAGCTCGGCGCGCCAGTCGGTGATGTGCGCCCACTGGCGGTCCGCGTAGAACGCGGGCGGCGGCTCGTAGAGGGTGTTGGCGTAGACCAGTGAGCCACCGCCGACCCCGGCCCCGCTCAGCACGAAGGTGTCGCGCAGCAACGTCAGCCGCTGGATGCCGAAGCAGCCCAGCGCCGGAGCCCACAGGTACCGGCGCAGCCGCCAGGACGTCCTGGCGAACTCGTGGTCGGCGAACCGCCGTCCCGCCTCCAGCACCCCCACCCGGTAGCCCTTCTCGGTCAGGCGCAGCGCGCTGACGCTGCCCCCGAACCCCGAGCCGATCACCACCACGTCGTAGTCCGGCTCGCCGGTCATGCCGCCTCCTCGCCGGTGAGCGCCCGGTAGTCGCGCAGGTCCAGTCTCCGCGTCCGCCGCCGGTACCGGGTGACCGTGCCCGGCCAGTTGTTGACGATCCGGCCCGTCTCGGTCCGGTACCAGCTGGCGCAGCGGGTCCACACCGAGCGGGCCAGCCGCCGCTGCAGCACGCTGTCGAACCGGGCGGCCACCTCCGGCTTGACGTCGAGCGCGGCCCCCGGCCGGCTCGCCAGCGCCCGGACCGCCTGGACGATGTAGCGCGCCTGCGACTCGAGCATGAACACGATCGAGTTCCCGCCGAGGTTGGTGTTCGGGCCGTAGGCGAGGAACAGGTTGGGAAAACCCGGAACCGTCATGCCGAGGTAGGCCCAGGCGCCGTCCCGCCACCGCTGCGCCAGATCGATGCCGCCGCGCCCGCGGACCGTCATCGGGACCAGGAAGTCGGTCGCGTGGAACCCGGTGCCGTAGACCAGCACGTCCGCCTCGTGCACCACGCCGTCGGCGGTGCGCACACCCGCGGGGAGGATCTCCACGATCTTCTCGGTCGCCACGGTCACGTTCGGCCGGGTCAGGGCCGGGTAGTAGTCGTTGGAGAACAGCGCCCGCTTGCAGCCGGGCGGGTAGTCCGGCGTGAGTTTGTCCCGCAGCTGCGGGTCCGGTACCTGCCGGGCCAGGTGCCGGGTGCCGAGCCGGCCGAGGAACCACCGCACGAGCGGCACGTCGACGAGCCCGAGCGACAGCAGCTCGCACACCAGCCAGATGCGCAGCCGCTCGATCTTCTGGGTCACCGGCAGGCGCCGGAACAGCCGGCGCTGCCACCGCGAATAGGCCACGTCGTTCTTCGGCACCACCCACGGCGCGGACCGCTGGAACACCGTCACCTGCTTCGCGACCCGCTGCAGGTGCGGCACGAACTGGACCGCGCTGGCACCGGTGCCGATCACCGCGATGCGCTTGCCCGCCGGGTCGCAGTCGTGGTCCCAGTTCGCCGAGTGGAAGGCCGGGCCGCGGAAGGAGTCGCGGCCGGCGATCTCGGGGATCGCCGGGCGGGACAGCTGGCCCACGGCCGGGACCAGCACGTCGGCCTCGATCACCTCACCCGCCTCGGTGTGCACGCGCCACCGCCGGGAGCTCTCGTCGAACTCGGCGGAGGCGACGCCGGTGCCGAAGCGGATCCGGTCGGTCACGCCGTACTCGCGGGCCACGTCCTCCAGGTAACGCTTGATGGCGGGCTGGAGGGAGAACCGCCTCGGCCAGTCCGGGTTCGGCCGGTGCGAGAACGAGTACAGCGGCGACGGGATGTCGCAGCCCGCACCGGGATAGGTGTTGGCCCGCCACACGCCGCCGATCTCCTCCGCCCGCTCCAGGATGGTGAAGTCCGCGAACCCGGCGCGGACCAGTTCGGTCGCGACGGCGAGGCCGCCGAAACCGGCACCGATGATCAGGACGGACGGCCGTCGGCCGGTGGTGGTCGATACCATGCTGCTCCTCGGTGCCGGTGGTGCTACTCCACAGTAGGGTGCTCGGTGCGCGGAACCCCAGAGACCAGCGGCCAGGAAATCGAGAGTTCCGGACACCCCGGGTGCATACTTCCGGCCATGGCTGAGCTGCTGCCCGTCGCCGTGCGCGACTGGAACTTCCCCCGGGGTATCGCGAGCGCGGCGTTGCTCGTGCGGTTCGGCGCCGAACGCGGAGTGTCCCGGGAGGCCCTGCTGCGCGGGACCGGGCTGTCCCCGGCCCGGCTGGACGACCCGGCGGCGCAGGTGGACGCGCACCAGGAGCTGGCCGTGGCGCGCAACCTCGTGCGGGAGCTCGGAAACCCGCCGGGCCTGGGGCTGGACGCCGGGGTGCGCTACCGGGTCACGACCTTCGGCGTGTTCGGGTTCGCCTGCATCAGCAGCCCGACCCTGCGCGACGCGATCGGCTTCGCGTTGCGCTACCTCGACCTCAGCTTCATCTTCTGCCTGCCGGTCGTCGAACTGGCCGAGGACGAGCTGCGGTTCCGGCTGCGCGACGACGGCCTTCCGCACGACGTGCGCCGGTTCCTGCTGGAGCGCGACGCCAGTGCGATCCACACCGTGCTGCACGACCTGCTGCCGAGTGGTCTGCACCTGCGCAGTGTGGACTTTCCCTTCCCCGGGCCGCCGGATCCCGCGGGGTACGCGGAGGTGTTCGGTATCCACCCGGGCTTCGACGCGCCGGCGCACCTGGTCACCCTCGATCCCGCCGCCCTCGGGCAGCCACTGCCGCAGGCCAGCGAGCACACGGTCGCCCTGTGCGAGGCGCAGTGCCGTGACCTGGTCAGCCGCCGACGCGCCCGTTCCGGCATCGCGCATCAGGTGCGGGACAAGCTGATCCGCGTCGGCGGCACGGTGACCATGGACGAGGTGGCGCTCGAGTTCAACATCAGCACACGGACCCTGCGGCGGCGCCTGGAGGACGCCGGCACCAGTTTCCGCGGGCTGCTCGACGAGGTCCGCCAGACCCTGGCCGAGGAAATGCTCGCGACCGGCGCACTGACGGTGGAAGACGTGGCCCTGCGGCTGGGATACGCGGAGGCGTCCAGCTTCATCTACGCGTTCCGCCGCTGGACCGGGACCACCCCCGCGCGGTACCTGCGGAGCGGGACGCGCCACTGACTTCGCGTCCGACGCCGGCCCATCGGCGCGGTTCGAGGTGTCAACAGCGGAATTCCGGGTAGATCAAGGGCCTCTTCAGCTCGCGAGGAGGCCGCACATGATCACGCTGCTCCAGCCCGCGCGCGCGGCGGGCGACACCATCCGCATGGCGACACGCGAACACCTGCTGCTGGCGATGCTGGACATCCCGCGGCTGGTGCGGCATCCGATCTGGCGGCCGCACGATCCGCGGGAGGGCGCCGGGCTCGGTGTGCTGCTGGTGCCGGGTTTCGGCTTCGGCGACCGCAGCATGACGCTGGCCGGGGCCTGGCTGAAAGCGCGCGGCTACCGCCCGGCCGGGGCCCGGATCGGGTTCAACGTCGGCTGCACCACCGCACTGGTCGACCGGCTCGTCGCCCGGCTCGAACAGCACGCCACCGACACCGGTCGTCGCGTCGTCCTCCTCGGGCAGAGCCGCGGCGGCTGGCTGGCGCGGCTGGCCGCGATCCGCCGCCCGGATCTGGTGCGCGGCCTGGTGATGCTCGGCAGCCCGGTGCTCGACCCGCTGGGCGCGCACCCGAAGGTGGTGCGCGTGGCCCGCCTCCTCGCCCGGCTGTCCACTTTGGGCATTCCCGGGCTGATGGACACCGACTGCTTCACCGGCCCCTGCTACGACGCGAACATCAAGGCCCTCGCCGCGCCCCTGCCGCGGGAGGTTCCCGCGCTGGCGGTGTACTCGCGCGCCGACGCGATCGCGCCGTGGCAGCTGTGCCTGGACCCGTACGCCGAATGCGTGGAGGTGCGCAGCTCGCACACCGGAATGGGACTGGACCCGGACTTCTACGTGGCCGCGGCGCCGCGGCTGGCCCGCTGGGCGCGCGCCGGCGCCGGCACCGAGGAACTGCCGGCGGCGTGCTGAGCCCCGTCCGGCAGGATCGGGGCATGACGGACTGGGCACGCCCGATCGGCACCGGATGGGTCCTCGACGCGCCGCCCGCCGGGCCGGACGTGGACGAGTTCGCCGACCCGGTGGAGATCGCGGCGGCGCTGGCGGCGGACCCCGGCGACTCGCTGCTGGCGGTGCAGCACCCGCACCGGCTGCCGGGCGGCCGGTCGCTGGAGGAGTCCCTGCCGGCCGCGCGGGCGATGCTGGACCGGTTGCGGGCCCGGGACTACCGGCCGGTGCGGGACGTCGTCGCGCCGTACCGGATCAGCGGGCCGGACGGGACCGCGGCGGGAGTGCTGTGCCTGGTCGACCCGTCCGCGGTCGGCGCCCGGATCCGGCACGGTGAAGAGGTCTACACCGGTGTCGTCGCCGAGCGGGCGGCCGCGCTGCGGGCGCTCGGCTGCGCGACGAGCGCGGCGATGCTGGTGCCGGTGTCCGGCGACGAGCTCACCGCGGCGGCCCTGGGCGCGGCGCGGGGCGCGCCCGCCGTGGAGGTGACCGGCGGCGGCCGCACGCACCGGCTGTGGCTGACCGGTCCCGGCGTGGAGCAGGACCGGCTGCTCGCCGCCGTGCGCGCCGCTCCCCTGCTCGTCGCCGACGGCAACCACCGCGTCGCGGCGGCGGCCGAGGCGGGCAGTCCCCTGCTGGCGCTGGTGACCGCCGGCCCGGACCTGCGGATCGGCGCGATCCACCGGACGATCAGCGGTACCGGGCTGACCGTGGCCGCGCTGGCGCGGGTCTGGCGGCGGGCCGGCCTGACCGTCCGGGAAGCGTCCGATGTGGACACCCCGGTGCCGGGCAGCACGGTCGTGACGGGCCGCGGCGGCACCCTGCTGGTCGAGCTGCCGCCGGGCGAACCCGACCACGCCGTGGTGGAGAACCTGTTGCTCGCCAAGACACTCGGGCTCGACCCGGAAGGCCCGCACGTGCACCCTCTGCCCGCAGGCCACCCGCCGGGGCCGGGCACGGACGCCGTGCTGCGGCTGGCGCCCGTGCCACTGTCCGAAGTGCTCACCGCGCACGCGCAGGGCCGCCGCATGCCGCGCAAGAGCACCTACTTCACCCCGAAGCCACGCAGCGGGCTGCTGCTCGCCGCGCTGGGGGGATGAGTCAGGCCGGCACCGGGCCGTCGGCCCGCACGTTCCCGGCGCCGTGCACGCACCGGCCGCCGACGAAGGTGGCCAGGACGCCGATCTCGCTGATCCGCGCGCTCGGCACGGTGGTCGGGTCGTCGTCGAGCAGCACCATGTCCGCCCACAGCCCGGGCGCGAGCCGGCCCCGCTCGTGCTCCTGGTGCGACGCCCACGCCGGGTGCGCGGTGTAGGCGCGCAGCGCCTCCGTCCCGTCGACCCGCTCGTCCGGGCTGAGGACCACGCCCGCGCTGGTCGTGCGCTCCACCATCGAGCGCAGCCCCGCCAGCGGGGCGCCGACCCCGACACACGGCCGGTCGGAACTGCCCGGCACCCGCAGCCCGGCCGCCACCAGCGACTTCTGGCGGTACAACCACGGCACCCGGGACGCGCCGAGCGCCTCGGCCATGGTGTCGCCGATCTCGTACAGGAACCGCGCCTGCGGTACCGGCACCACCCCCAGCGCGACCAGCCGCGGCAGCTGGTCGGGCCGCACCATGGCGGCGTGCTCGATGCGGTGCCGCACGTCCGGGCGCGGGAGCACCCGCTGGGCCTCCTCGAACGCGTCCAGCGTCAGATCGATGGCCCGGTCGCCGATCGCGTGCGCGGCGACCCGCCAGCCGCTGCGGTGGGCGGCGACGATGGTGTCGCGCAGCACCTTCGGGTCGTCCTGCAGCACACCGAGGCCGCCGTGCGAGCAGAACGGCTCGGTCAGGGCGGCGGTCCGGCTGCTCAGCGCGCCGTCGGTGAAGATCTTCATCGGGCCGAGCCGGAGGAACTCGTCACCGAACCCGCTGCGCAGGCCCAGATCCACCCCGATCGACCCGGTGTCGGCGGGGTTGCCACCGAGGGGGTGCAGCACCTCGCTGGCCGGCATCAGCTCGACCCGCACCGGCAGGGCGCCGCGGGCACGCGCGAGCTGGTAGGCCGACGCCTCGGCCGGGCTGTGGCCGATCCAGCCGCCGCCGATCCCGGCCTCGGTCACCGAGGTCAGGCCCTCCGTGACGTACACCTTCGCGGCCCGCTCGATCGCGGCCGCCAGCTCCTCCACCGGGTAGGGCTTGACCAGCGCATCCACCAGCTGCTGTGCCTGCTCGGCGAGCAGCCCGGTCGGGACGCCGTCGTCGTCACGGGCGACCACCCCGCCCTCGGGCACGCGCACCGCGGCATCGAGCACCCCGGCCTGCTGCAGGATCGCGGAGCTGACCGTGCACATGTGCGCCGACCGGTGCTTGAGCCACACCGGACGGCCGCCGCCGGCGCGGTCCAGCGCGGCGCGGTCGGGGTGGCCGCCGAGGACGAAGTCGTCGTACTTCGAGCCGATCACCCAGGCGTCGGCGGGCAGTTGCGCGGCGCGCGCGGCGACGGTGTCGTAGAGCTCGTCCAGGGTGCGGCAGACCGACAGGTCGATCTCGGCCAGTGACAGGCCGTACCAGACCATGTGGTTGTGCGCGTCGGCGAACCCGGGCGTGAGCACCGCGCCACCGCCGTCGATCACGGTCCGGGCGGCCAGCCCCTCAACCTCCTCGTCGAGGCCGACGATCCGCCCGTGCAGCACGCCCACGGCGTGCGCCCGGGGACGGTCGTCGGACACGGTCAGCGCACGTACGTCGCGCACCAGGAGATCGAGCACAGCGGATCCTTCCGGTCGGGGCCGTTCCCTGCAGGGTAGGGGTCCCGGCCGCCGGACCGCACCCGTCCCGGCCGTGGCGTATATGTCGTTATACGTCAGTCCGGGACTCGCGGTAGGCGTTCACCGAATCGGTCAGCCCACGTAACGTCGCGCGCAGCTCCTCCAGACCGGCTGCCGGCAGGCCCATCGCCGTGCCGACCACCCCGGGCAGCGGGGCCGCCATCGCCCGCAGCTCGTCCCCCTTGCCGGTGAGCCGGATGCACACCGACCGCTCGTCGTCGGCGCGCCGTTCACGGCGCACCAGCTCGAGCTTCTCCAGACGCTTGAGCAGCGGCGACAGCGTGCCGGAGTCCAGCGACAGCGCCCGGCCGAGCTCCTTGACCGAGAGTTCGCCGTGCTCCCACAGCGCCAGCATCACCAGATACTGCGGATAGGTGAGCCCCAGCTCGTCGAGCAGGGGACGGTACAGCGAAGTCACCGCACGCGAGGCGGCGTACAACGCGAAGCAGACCTGATCGTCGAGTCGTGGTGCGTCCTCGGCCATGCCTCCACCTTCCCGCCGGAGTACGACACTCGATCTTCCCCCACACCAGGTCGCCTGCCATTCCGGGGTGACACATACCATATCAGGCAATTAAGTTGTGCACAATCTGGTTTGATGCAACCGAATGGCCGGACCGCCGGCCCCGCACACAGTCAGGAGAGCGCCATGACCGCCAACCCGCACAACCTCGCCCTCGAACCCGCCGCACAGGCGTTCGCCGAGGCGACCGACAACCCGCCGTACCTGTTCCAGCTTCCGCCCGAGGAAGGCCGCAGGGCCGTCGACGAGGTTCAGTCCGGGGAGATCGCCAAGCCGGACGCCGACATCGAGGACCGCACCATCGACGGCGGGCCGACCGGCCAGGTGCGGCTGCGCATCGTGCGTCCCGCCGGCGCCACCGGCACCCTGCCGGTCGTGCTCTACATCCACGGCGCGGGCTGGGTGTTCGGCAACAGCCACACCCACGACCGGCTGATCCGCGAGATCGCGGCCGGTACCGGCGCGGCGGTCGTCTTCCCCGAATACGACCGCTCCCCCGAGGCGCGTTATCCGGTCGCGCTCGAGCAGAACTACGCCGCCGCGCAGTGGATCGTCGCCGAGGGCGCGGAGCACGGACTCGATGCGAACCGCCTGGCGATCGCCGGCGACTCGGTCGGCGGGAACATGACCGCGGCCGTGACGATCCTGGCCAGGCAGCGCGGCGACGTCACCTTCCGCCAGCAGGTCCTGTTCTACCCGGTCACCGACGCGAGCTTCGACACCGCCTCGTACCGGGAGTTCGCCACCGGCTACTTCCTGGCGCTGGAGGGCATGAAGTGGTTCTGGGACCAGTACACCACCGATGCGGCGCAGCGCGCGGAGATCACCGCCTCGCCGCTGCGCGCGAGCCTGGACGAGCTGGCCGGGCTGCCCCCGGCGCTGGTGATCACCGCGGAGGCCGACGTGCTCCGCGACGAGGGTGAGGCATACGCGAACAAGCTGCGCCAGGCCGGCGTCCCGGTCACCGCGGTGCGCTACCAGGGTGTCATCCACGACTTCGTGATGCTCAACGCGCTGCGCGAGACCCCGGCCGCCGAGGCCGCGATCAGCCAGGCGGTGTCGGTGCTGAGGAAGGCACTGCAGGACTGAGGTGCGCAGGGATCCGGTCGGCGGTGCCGCGCGACCGTCCACAGCGGCCACGGGCGTCCGTCCGGATCGGACGGACGCCCGTGGGTGCCTCAGTAACCGCGGTAACCGCTGCCCTGGGACATGCTCTTCAGCCCGGGGTGACCGGCGAAACTGCCGTAGCGGTCGAAGGTGTAGCGCACCCCGGCGATGATGTTGTCCACCGGGTCGAAGATGTCGTCGTGCCCGGGCAGCTTGTTCGCCTCGAAGGTCGAGTCGATGCACTGCATCAGGCCCTTGGACGGGTGACCGGCGATCCAGTTGCTGTCCCACCGGTTCACCGCCTGCGGGTCGCCGCCCGACTCCTTGTCGATGATCGTGCGGATGGCCCGCACATCACCGGCACCCACCGGCATGCCCTGCGATTTCATCACGCGCAGCGCCTCGTTGACCCAGCCGGCGAGCTGGTCGCCGCTGGTGTCGAACACCTCCGGCGGGGGCGGTGGTGGGGGCGGTGGAACCGGTGCCGCGGCGGGGGTTTCCGCGGCGGCCGGCTCCGGGTGGGCGGGGCGGGCCGGGATGTCCAGGACGGACGCCGGGGTGCTCACGACCCAGGTCGACGGCGGCCCGAGGACCGGAGCGACATGTGCGGCGTCGGCGACCGGGGCGGTCTCGGCGGCGGGCACCGGCGGCGCGGGATCGCCGCCGGTGCTCGCCATCGCGAGCGGGCTCGCGGACCCGGCCACCGACATCACGAGCAGGCCCGCGGAAACGGACGTGCGCGCGGCGAGGCGACCGGAGTTCTTCAGTTTTGCTGCGTGTCGGGGACGGTGCCTGTCCGGGGGAAACAGGACCAGTGGGCGGGGAAAACGGGTTTTCGAATTATGGCATCCCATGAACGGGAGGTCTCCTTGCTCGGACGTTCGTCCGCGCCGACCCTGTCGGGGGCCAGGCCGGCGGGGGCCACGGGTGAGGAGAACGGGGGATTTCTCGGGGTCACCACGAGGCCTCAGCCAGATTACGAACGAGCAACGGAGATATCACCAAACGGTGACTGAACCCACAGTTTAGGGGTGCCAAGGGCAATCTATTTGAACCGTGTTCGCGCAGCTCGGGCACGGTTTTTGCCCTCGGTGACGGAGCTGCTACTCGACCTTGTCGAGAGCTCCACGGGAGCGGCCCGATACGAATTCCATCGCCCGGGTCTCCTTCGCCATCGCCACTCCGATCACGGTGAGCAGCCCGGAAAGGATCATGTAAGCCGCCAGCGGCCAGATCGACTGCGCCCAGGCGAACAGGGCCGCCGCGATGAATGGCGTGGGACCGCTGAAGAGCATACTGCCGATCTGGTAACCGACCGCGGAACCGGTGTAACGGAGCCGCGTTTCGAACAGTTCGAGCAGGAAGCTCGCCTCCGGGCCGTACAGCAGCGCGTGCAGTACGGAGATCGCCAGCACCAGCGCCACCAGACTGGGCAGGAAGTGCCCGGCGCCGAGCAGCCAGAAGACCGGGAAGGCCAGGATGACCGTCAGGACGGCACCCACCGCCATCACCGGGCGACGGCCGTAGCGGTCGGCCAGGACCGCCGACAACGGGATCGTCACGACCTGCAGCGCGGCCGCCACGATCAGGGCGAGCAGCATGCCACCGCTGCCGGTCCCCCGGTCCGCGGCGTACTTCAGGCCGAACACCGAAGCCATGTAGAACACCACGCTGTTCCCGGCGTGCGCCAGCAGCGCGATGACGACCGACTTCTTCGCCGTGCGCACGAGCTCGAGTGCGGGGAACTTGGCCACCTCACCGCGCTCGCGCACCGCCTTGAAGGCCGGCGATTCGTCGATGCGCAGGCGCACGTAGAGGCCGATCACGACCAGGATCGCGCTCGCGATGAACGGCAGCCGCCATCCCCAGCTCATCATCGCGTCGTGCGGCATCAGGCCCACGAAGTAGAAGACCGCCGAGGACATCACCAGTCCGGCCGGGATCCCGACCTGCGGCCAGCTGCTGAAGAACGCACGCCGGGACGGGGGCGCGTGCTCGGCCGCGAGGAGGACCGCGCCGCTCCACTCCCCGCCGACGGCGAGACCCTGCAGCATGCGGGTGACGACGAGCAGGATCGGCGCCCAGACGCCGATCTGCGCGTAGGTCGGCAGCAGCCCCACGGACGCGGTGCCGACGCCCATGATCAGGAGGCTGAGCACCAGCATCCGCTTGCGGCCGATCCGGTCACCGAAGTGCCCGAACAGCATGCCGCCGAAGGGGCGCATGAAGAACGCGACACCGAACGCGGCGAACGCGGCGAGGGTTCCGGCCAGCGGATCCAGTGCCGGGAAGAACAGCTTGTTGATGACGAGGGCCGATGCCGTGCTGAAGATGAAGAAGTCGAAGTACTCGATGCAGGTTCCGATGAAGCTCGCGAGCGCGATCCTCCGGATCGGCACGGTGGCTTGACCGTGCGCGGTGTCGGTAGTCATCCTGCCGCCTCTCTGTCTGCCAAGGTTGGCGGCGAGTGTAGAACAATATAACCTGGCTCACAACGCCTGACTTCGACAGGAGAACTTAATGTCCGACATTTACCCGGAGCGGGTCGGTTTCGTGGGCGCCGGCCGGATGGCGCAGCCGATGATCCGGCGGCTGGCCGCGCACGGCAAGCACGAGATCGGGGTCTACGACCGCGATCCCGCCGCCACCGAGCGGCTGACCGGACTGCCGTCGGTGACCGTGCACCGCGATCCGGGCTCGCTGTTCGAGGCCAGCGAGCTCGCGATCCTCAGCCTGCCCGGGCCGGCCGCGGTCGAGGGCACGGTGTCCGAGCTGCTCGCCGGGCGCACCCCGGAGCGGCTCACGATCGTGAACACCTCCACCTCGGGGATCGTGACCAGCAAGAAGTGCGCCGAGCGACTGGCCGGCACCGGTGTGCAGCTCGTCGACGCCCCGGTCAGCGGCGGGATGGTGGCCGCCGAACGCGGCGCCCTGACCTTCATCGTGTCCGGCCCGGCGGAGGCGGTGCGCACCGCACGTCCGGTGCTCGAGCTCCTGGGCGAGCACCTGTTCGACGTCGGCCGCGAGCCCGGGCTGGCCCAGGCCGTCAAGAGCGCGAACAACATGCTCGGCCTGTCCGCCCTGCTGGCCACCGCGGAAGCGGCGGTCGTGCTGACCCGGCTGGGCGTCGACCTCGCGCAGGCGATCGACGTCTTCAACGCCAGCAGCGGCCGCAACTCCGCCACGCTGGAGAAGTTCCCGCGGGAGGTGCTGACCGGCCGGTTCGACTTCGGGTTCAGCTTCGCCTCGGTGGTCAAGGACCTGAGCCTGTTCCTGGAAGCGGCGCGGGACGCCGGCCTGGACCCCGCCGTGGCCACCCACGCGCACGCCGCGTGGCAGCAGGCCGCCGAGGACGGGTACGCGGACCTCGACTGCACCCGGGTGGTCCAGTACGTCGCGGGGGACCTCGGCGCGGAATCCACCGTTGACTAACCGGCAGTCCGGTTCCTAGTCTTCGAATGTCAGACAATTAGCTTGAGGGAGGGCCTGTGCCGACACCTGGGAACCCCAAACCGTGGTCCGGCGTGATCCCGGCGGCGGATCTGGAGACCTTCGGCCGCGAGTTCGCGCCCGAAGACCGGCCGCTCACGGCGGGCACGTCGCCCGCGCTCGTGGTGGTGGACATGACGAAGGCGTTCGTCGACTCCACCTACCCGACCGGTTTCTCGCCCACCGGCCGGCCGGCCCTGGCGGCGAACGCGGAACTGCTCGCCGCGTCGCGGCGAGCCGGCATCCCGGTGTTCTTCACCAAGGCCTACGCCGAACCCGATCACCGCCCCCGGCCGGCCGAGCGCGGCCGGTGGAAGCTCAACCCGCGGCCCGTCCCGCTCCCCGACGGCACCCCGCCCGGCGATGCGCTGCCCCCGGAGCTCACCCCGCTCAACGACGAGATCGTCATCAACAAGGGCGGCAAGCCGAGCGCGTTCTTCGGCACGCCGCTGGCGTCCTACCTGATCCACGCGGGATGCGACACCGTCATCGTCACCGGGATGACGACCAGCGGCTGCGTGCGCGCCACCGTCCTGGACGCGTTCCAGTACAACTTCCACGTCGTCGTGCCGTTCGAATGCTGCGCCGACCGCAGCCAGATCTCCCACCAGGTCAACCTGTTCGACATGCACATGAAGTACGCCGAGGTGGTCAGCACGAGCGAGACCATCGAGTACCTGGAGTCGGTCCGCCACGCGGCCCAGCCGGTGCCGGTACCCTGACCGCCGCCTGACCTCCCTCGGCACCGGCCCGTCCCCGGGGTGCACGCCGGGATCTGCCTGACATTTGCCGATTAGGTAAGTCGCAGACCGCAGGGCAAACTCTCACCCATTTGCCAAGTGCCGTACATTTGCAGATGGGACGCGTGCACCTCGGGAAGGGGATCGGACACATGGAGCTCGGGGAGAAGATTCTCCGCCCGCGTGAACAGGTCGAGCAGGCACTGAAGAAGGCGATCCTGAGCAGCAAGCTGGGCACCGGCGAACGCCTGCCGTCGGAGGCCGAGCTCGCGCGGCAGTTCGGCGTCAGCCGCCCGACCATCCGCGAGGCGTTGTCGTCGCTGCAGATGCAGGGACTGATCCGCCGCGTGCCCGGCGCGGGCGGCGGCAGCTTCGTCCAGCCCGTGGACCACCAGTCCCTCGGCGAGGTGGTGCGCGCCTCGATGCAGAACCTCGTGCGGCTCGGCAGCGTCAGCTTCGAGGAGGTGTCCCTGGCGCGCCAGCACCTCGAGGTCCCGTGCGCGGGGCTGGCCGCCGAGAACCGGTCCGCCGAGGACCTGGAGGAGCTGCGCCAGGTGGTGCGCGAGCAGAAGACGCGCTCGGTGGACGACCCGCTGATCGCCGAGCTGGACATGCGCTTCCACACCATCATCGCCCGGATGTCGGGCAACCGGGTGCTCGCGTCACTGGTCCACGCGCTGCACCACGAGTCGGAGCCGGTGCGCTACCTCGACCTCTCGCCGGAGGTCGGACGCCACACGGTGGCCCAGCACCAGCGGATCGTGCAGGCGATCGAGGCGCAGGACCGGCAGGCCGCGGAAGCGGCGATCAGCGAACACCTCGCCTACCTGCGGGAGCACATCAGGGCCGCGCTCGCGGACCAGCCGGCCGGCGGAAACGGCCGGCCGGCCCCGGCGGGGGTCTGAACCCGGACTCCCCCGCACCCAACGGCATCACGAGTGCTTGACCCCGTCCTGCTAATGTCTGACAATTGACGCATTGTCAAATCGGTCAGACAGGAGATGGGATGGTCAACCCCACCGTCGTGAGCTTCCCCGAGTGGGACCACATGCTCGCTGCCGCAGCCGACGTGATGCGCGGACCGGACGAGGCGACCCGCCGGCGCCTGGAGGCGTTCTTCGCCCCCGAGGTGGTCGATCTGGACGCGCTCTTCGCCGCGGGCCACATCCCGGACGCCGCCATCGACATGCCGGCCAAGGGGGACACCGGCTACGCGCCCGACCCCGGCACCCGCGTGCTCGTCGTCCGCCGGACCCGGGTGGACCGGCAGCTGCTGGACCGGCTGCCGCAGCTGCGGCACGTCCAGAAGCTCGGCGAGCGGCGGGACACCATTGACGTCGCCGCGGCGGGCGAGCGCGGCATCACGCTCGACTTCGTGCCCCGCCCGGCGCTGGAAGCGACGGCCGACCACGCCGTGCTGCTCGTGATGGCGGCGCTGCGGGAGCTGCCCCGGCTGGACCGGACCACCCGGGAGTCGACCGTCGCGGCCGGTTCCGCCGAACCCGGATCCACCGCCTACAACTGGCCCGGTGTCGCGTTCGGACGGACGTTGTCCGCGAGCACCGTCGGCATCATCGGACTCGGCGAGGTCGGGCTGCTCGTCGCCCGGCGCCTGCGCGCCGCCGGCGCCCGGGTGGTGTGGACCTCGCTCCGCGGCCGTCCACAACGGACGGTCGACGGCCTGGAGTACCTGCCGCTGGACGACCTGCTCGCCGAAAGCGACGCGGTGAGCCTGCACATCCCGAGCACGGCGGACAACCGTCACGTCGTCGACGCCGCCTTCCTCGGCAAGATGCGGGCCGACGCGGTGCTCGTCAACGTCTCCCGGGGACTGCTCATCGACGAGCACGCCCTGGCGCAAGCCCTGCGCCGCGGCGAACTCCGCTTCGCCGCCCTCGACGTCCACGGAAGCGAACCCGTCCCCGCGGACAACCCGCTCCTGGACTCCGAACGGGTCATCCTGACCCCGCACGTCGCCGGCGGCCCGCGCTCGCTGATGACCCAGGAGCTGCTGGACCTCAGCCGTGGCGTGAGCCGCGCCCTCGCGGCCGGACGCGAGGTCGCGCGGTGAGCGAGGCGCAGGACTACATCGACGAGCTGGCGCGGCGGCGGGGGTACGCGTTCCGGCTGCACAAGATCCTGGCCGGCGCCGACCTCGACCTGCTCAAGGCGATGGACGGCATGGTCGCGCAGGCCTACCTCACCGAGCGGCGGCTGGACAAGCGCACCAAGGAGCTGCTGTTCATCCTGAGCCTGACGGTCATGCGCGCCCCGCACACGCAGATCGTCACGCACATCAAGCTGGCCCTCGCCGCGGGGGCCACGCCGGAGGAAATCCTCGAGGCGATCGAGATCGCACTGCCCGAAGCGGGCATCGTGGCCTTCCAGGGCGGTGTGCAGGCGTGGGCCGAGGTCGTCGGCGCACCCGAGCTCGAACCCCGCACGGAATGACGAACGGCTGTGGCGGGACCGGCCGGCCGGTCCCGCCACAGCCGTGTCGCGGTTCAGCCCAGGAGTTCGCGGAGCTTGAACTTCTGGATCTTCCCGCTGGGCGTCATCGGCAGCTCGCCGAGCACCTCCACCCGCTCCGGCAGGTAGTGCTTCGACAGCCCCCGCGCGAGCAGGTACTCCCCCAGCGTGCCCACCGTGAGTTCCGGGCGCCCCGGCCGGAGCACCAGGACCGCGCAGACCCGCTCCCCCAGCCGCGGGTCGGGCAGGCCGACCACGGCGGCGTTGAGCACGTCCGGGTGATCGAAGATGAGGGACTCCACATCGGTCACCGGGATGTTCTCACCGCCGCGGATGATGACGTCCTTGCTGCGGCCCCGCAAGGAGAGCCACCCGTGCTCGTCCACGCTCGCCCGGTCCCCGGTGCGGAACCACAGACCCGGCAGGTACGCCTCATCGGTGGCGTCGGGCCGGTCGTAGTAGCCGTGCACGACCCCCGGGCCGCGCATGACCAGGTCCCCGACCTCCCCCGCGCCGACCTCCGTACCGGTCGCGTCGACGATCCGGACCGCGGATCCGGCGAACACCGACCCGTCGGTGCGCAGGATCGCCTCGCCCTCCGCCGGGGTGCAGGAGGTGAGGATGCTGCACTCGGTCATGCCCCACGCGGGGGCGACGTAGGCGCCGAGCGCGGCAGCGGCCTGCGCCGGCAGGTTGCGGGGAACCGGGGCTCCGGCGATCACCAGGCAGGTCAGCGGGCACGCCGGGTCGCCGGCGAGGTCCGTGCGCAGCATGTCCTGCAGGAAGGTCGGCGCGCCGAAGAAGGTGGTCACGCCCTCCTCGCGGATGATCCGCGTGCCCCACTCCGGGTCCCAGCGGTCGACGTGCACACCGGTGCCGGCGAGCAGCGTGGTGAACAGGATGCCCCACTCGAACCCGGTGTGGTGGCCGGCCGGCGAGGCGACCAGCTGCACCATCGGCTCGCCGAAGACCTTCGCCCCGATGTGGTTCGCCTGCTGCCGGGCGGAGTAGATCAGCGTGTTGTGGCTGTGCATCGCACCCTTGGGCTCGCCCGTGGTGCCGGAGGTGAAGCCGAGGTAGCAGATCCGGTCCGGGTCCGGGTCCGGGAACGTCCGGGTGGGCACACCGGCGTGGTCGGCCCACCGCGACTCCCCCGGGCCCAGGTCCGAGCCGTCCTCGTCCAGGACGAGGATGTGCTGCAACGCGGGCAGCTCGGCCCGCAGGGCGCGGGCCATCTCCAGGTGGTGGGTGCTGCGCCAGCGGCGCGGGATCACCAGCACCTTGGCCTTGCTGCGGCGCAGGATCGCCGCCGCCTGCCGGGGGCCGTAGGCCACCGGGATTCCCGCGTAGATCGCGCCGACCTCGTTGATGCCGAAGACCAGTTCCGGGTACTCCACCCAGTTCGGCAGCATCACGACCACGGCGTCGCCCACACCGACACCCAGGTGGGCGAGCACGCTGGCGACGTGATGGGCACCCTCGTCGAACTCCCGGTAGGTCCGGGTGACCCGGCTGCCGTCGGAGCGGCGGCCGACCAGCGCGATCCGGTCCGGATGGGCCTGCGCGGCCTCGGTCAGCAGGGACCGCACGGAGCGGTCCTCCCACCAGCCCTCGGCGCGCCACCGTGCCGCGGTGTCGTCGTCGATCGGTGAGTACTGCCCGTCCAGTGCCGCCGCCAGCGGCCGGCGGACCGGGAGTGTCGTCATCGCGCGTCCCTTCTCGAAGCGGTGGCGGTGCGGGCCGGCGTGCCGTGGGTACCGGCGGCGGCCCGCAGGGAGACCGCGTCGCGGAGCCGCCGTTCCACCGGGTACTCCGCGAGGTAGCCGTACCCGCCGTGCGCCTGCACGGCCGCGGCCGCCACCTCGATGGCGGCGTCGCAGCACTCCCGGGCCACCGCGAGCGCCGCCAGCTCGTCCGGGACGGCGGACGTGACGGCGGCCAGCGCGGCCGCCGTGCGGGCGGCCTGCTCGAACAGCGACATCCGCACGACCGGGATGTCGTGCAGCGCCCGGCCGAACTGGTGGCGCAGGGCGGTGTAGCCGGCCGCGTCGTCGGCGGCGGCACCCGCGATGCCGGTGGCGACCGCCGCCGCGCCGAGGAGGAGCCGGCGGCGAGCGGCCGCGGCGGCGACGCCGGTGAGCTGGTGCACCTCGCCCGCACCGGCCGCCACGTCCAGCGCCACGGTGAGCGCGCCACCGAGACCGGTGCGGCGCAGCGGGGTCGCCTTGGTCACGGCGGGCGGGACCAGGAACGCCTCGTCCGCGCCGGTCAGGACCAGCAGGTGCGGCGATCGCGCGGCAGCGTCCACCCGGTCCACGGCTCCGGAGAGGCTCTCGCCCTGCCAGGCGAGCCGGACGTGGGCGGCGTCGCCGTCGACGACGGCGATGCCCGCCTCACCGGCGTGGATCGCACCCACCAGATCCGCGAAGCGGGGATCCGCGCCGAGCACGTCCACCGCGGCGTGCGCCTGCACGGCGGCCCAGCCGAGGGCGGGCCAGGACCGGCCGAGCCGCTCGAACGCGACCGCGGTGGTCATCCACCCGGCACCGCCGCCACCCGCGGACTCGGCCGTGCCCAAGGTCCACACGCCGAGGCCGGCGAGCTCGCGAACCAGGGCGGCGACCGTCTCGGGGGCGTCGTCGGCCGGCGCGACCGCCCGGTCGGCGGCGACCGCGTCCAGCAGGGACACCAGATCTCGCTGCTCCTCGTCGAGCAGGGGGCCGCGCCAGGTCATGACCAGAAGCTCTCGGACTTGGGGCTGCGCCGCTCGGCGAAGGCGGCACTGACCTCGTGCGCCTCCCGCGTCTGCAGGTAGAGCGTCAGCTGCTGGTCGTGCGCCATCCGCGCCTGACCGGAGACCCCGTTGTGCCGCGCGGAGAACGCGGCCTTGAGACCGCCGATCGCGAGCGGGCTGCGGCTGGCGATCTCGTGGGCGACCTCGGCGGCCCTGGCCGGCAGGTCCGCCAGCGGGACGACCTCGTTGACCAGTCCCATCGCCAGCGCCTGCGCGGCGGTGTACTTGCGGTTGAGGTACCACATCTCCTTGGCCCGCTTGCGGCCGATGGTGTCCTCCAGGTACCACGAGCCGTAGCCGGCGTCGAAGCTGCCGACCAGCGGGCCGACCTGCCGGAACACCGCGTTCTCGGCCGCGATCGTCAGATCGCACACGTTGTGCAGGACGTTGCCGCCGCCGACCGCGAACCCGTTGACGGCGGCGAGGACCGGCTTGGGAATGGTGTCGATCGCCTGGTAGACGTCCACGATGGGCAGCACCTGCGACTGGTCGAGCGAGGTCACCGGGTCGTGCTCGCCGCCGATGCAGAAGAACTTGTCGCCGGCACCGGTGAGGACCGCGGCGCGCAGCGCCGGATCGAGGCGGAACCGCTGGAGGGCGTCGAAGAGTTCCAGACAGGTCTGGTGGCGGAACTTGTTGCCGTTGCCGGGCCGGTTGATCGTGATGGTGAGCACCGGGCCGTCGGTGCTGACCAGGATGTCGTCATAGCTCATCGTCAACTCACTCCTCCTCGGTTGCCGCTGCCGCGGTGCGGAAGCCTTGTCCGGTCTTGTCGCCGAGGTACCCGGCGGCCACCATCCGGCGCAGCAGCGGTGGTGGCGCGTACCGGCCGTCCCGGGTGGCCGCGTACAGGGCCTCGGTGGTGCGCAGGTGCTCGTCGAGCCCGATCCGGTCGAGTGTCTCGAGTGGACCGCGGCGGTAGCCCAGGCCGAGCTTCAGGGCGACGTCGATGTCCTCCGCGCTCGCCAGTCCGTCGTCGAACTCCTGGACGACGTCGTTGAGGTAGGGCACGAACAGCGCGTTGAGCAGGAACCCGGGCCGGTCGTCCACCACGACGGGCTGCACGCCCTCCAGCGAGCCGGCGAAGGCGACCAGGGCCTGCACCAGCGCGTCGGCGGTGCGCAGGGCGCGGACGACCTCGGCCACGCCGATGCCGGACACCGCGTCGAGGAAGTGCAGCCCGGCGACGCGTTCCGGTTCCGGTACGCCGGCCGCGAGCTCGGTGACCGACAGCGTCGCCGTGCCGGTCACGATCGGGATGTGCGCGCCGACGACGGCCGCGATCTCGGCGAGCAGCTGCTTCGTCCCCGCGGCGTCCCCGGCGCTGAACTCCAGGACGAGATCGGCGTCGGCGAGATCGGTGACGGTGCCGATCACCTCGCGCCCGGAGGCGGTCACCAGCTCGGCGATCGCGGTGGCCACCGGCCCGGAGCCGAGCAGGCCGACCCGTTTGAAGTCTGCTGTGGACTCACTCATGCCCTACTCCTCAGGACCCGAACAACCGGGTGTCGTCGTAGTCGTAGAACCCGCGGCCGGTCTTGCGGCCCAGATCGCCCGCGGCGACCATCCGCTCCACCATCGGCGGTGGGAAGAACCGGTCGTCGCGCAACTGCTCGTAGAGCCGGGTGGACACCTGCTGGTGGATGTCCAGCCCGACGATGTCGAGCAGCCGGAACGGGCCCATCGGGTGCCCCAGCGCGCCCGGCACGGCGGCGTCGATGGCCTCCTTGGTGGCCCAGCCCGCTTCCAGCGCCCGGATGCAGGAGTTCTCCCACGGGATGAGGAACCGGTTGACGATGAACCCGGGCCGGTCCTGGGTCACGACGCTGGTCTTGCCCAGCGAGGCGAGGAACTCCACGGTCGCCCGGTGCGCCCAGGTGGCGGTGTGCCGGCCGTCGGCCACCTCGACGAGCTTCATCAGCGGCGCCGGGTTGCAGTAGTGGGTGCCCACCACGCGCTCGGGCCGGCGGGAGCCGCTGGCGATGCCGGTCACCGACAACGTCGAGGTGTTCGTGTGGAACAGGGTCGAGTCGGACACGATGTCGTCGAGCCGGCCGAAGGTGTCCTTCTTCAGCGCCAGGTCCTCGAACACGGCCTCGACCACGACGTCGCACGGCGCCAGATCGGTCAGCTCGGTGGTGCCGGACAGGCCGTCCTTGGCGGCCTGCGCGGCGCCGGCGTCGAGCTTGCCGAGCTGGACGCTCTTGTCCAGGAACCCGCGGACGGTGCCCAGGCCGCGCTGGAGGTTGGCCTCGTCGATGTCGAACAGGATCGTGCGGTGCCCGGCGCGCGCCATGACGGTCGCGATGCCCGAGCCCATGGTGCCGGCGCCGAGGACGGCGACGGTCTTGCTCTCGTTGCTCACTCGTTCTCCCGGGGTGTCAGCGGATGCTCTGGCCGCCGTCGATGACGACGACCTCGCCGGTCATGAAGTCCGAAGCGGGGCCGGCCAGCAGCAGCAGCCACGGCTTGAGTTCATCCGGATCCCCCATCCGGCGCGCCGGGATCGCCCGCACCACGCGCGCCAGCATGTCCGGGTTCCCGTGCACGTCGGCGTTGAGCGCGGTGGCGAAGTAGCCGGGCGCGATCGCGTTCACCTGGATCCCGTGCGGGGCCCATTCCACGGCCATCGAGCGGGTGAAGGCGATGATCGCGCCCTTGGACGCCGAGTACGCCGCGTGCCGCGCGATGCCCTGGAGGGCGAAGTTGGACGCGATGTTGACGACCTTGCCCGAGCCCTGGGCGATCAGGTGCCTGCCGACCGCGCGGGTCGCCAGGAAGGTGCCGCGCAGGTTGGTAGCGATCACCCGGTCCCACTCCGCCGCCGGCTGGTCGACCAGGGCGGAGGTCGCCACGATGCCGGAGTTGTTGACGAGGATGTCCACCCGTCCGAACGTCTCGACCGTCGCGGTGACCATCTGCTCCACCGCGGACTCGTCGGTGATGTCGGTGGGACAGGCCAGCGCCGAACCACCGGAGGCCTTCACCTCGTCGGCGAACCGGTCCAGTTCGGACCGGGTGCGCGCGGCGACGGTGACCGCCGCCCCCGCTTCGGCCAGTGCCTGCGCCATCGCCCGGCCCAACCCGCGGCCCGCGCCGGTCACGATGGCGACCTTGCCCTGCAAACTTGCTGTCGTCACGCCACACCCTCCATCGCCCGGGTGGTTTCACGGCCGATGAGCAGCCGCTGGATCTCGTTGGTGCCGTCGTAGATCTGGGTGACCTTGGCGTCCCGCAGGCAGCGCTCGACACCCACCGCGGCGAGGTCACCGTACGGGCCGAGGATGCGGGCGGCGTCCACCGCCGCGCGGAACCCCAGGTCCGTGCACGACTGCTTCATGATCGCGATCTGGCCCGGGGACACCCGCGGGTCCGCGTCGACCTGCCGGGCGACAGCGTGCAGCAGGAGCCGGCCCTGCAGGATGCGGCCCCGCAGCCCGGCGAGCGCGAACGAGCACTCGTCCGGCAGCCGCGAACCGTGCAGCCGGGTCAGGGCCGCGAGCGTGCGCGCGTAGGCGGCGCGGGCCAGGCCGACGCCCTGCGCGGCCGCGCTGATGCGCGACTTCACGACCGAGCTCATCACCACCGACCAGCCGCCGCCCACCTCGCCGAGCACGTTGTCCCGCGGAACCGGGACGCGGTCGAAGAACAGCTCGGCGGTGCTCGAACCGTGCATGCCCATCTTCGTGAACGGCGCACCCCGGGTCAGGCCCGGGCGGTCACCGTCGACGACGAAGGCGGTCACGCCCCGGCGGCCCAGTGCGCGGTCGACGGTGGCGAAACAGACGATCACGCCGGCCTTGTCGCCGGTGGTGATGAACGTCTTCTGCCCGGTGATCGACCAGCCGTCCGGGGTTTCGGTGGCGGTCGTCTTCAGCGAGGCGACATCGGAGCCCGCGTCCGGTTCGGTGATGGCGAGCGAGCCGTAGCGCGAGGCGTCGAGCAGCCCGGGGATGTACCGCTGCCGCAGGTCGTCCGTGCCGGCGAGCAGGATGGGGTAGGCGGCGTGGGTCTGGGTCATGAACACCAGGCTGGTCGCCGCGCAACCGGCGGTGACCTCCTCCATCGCCACCGCGTAGGCGACGGTGCTGTCGCCGCTGCCGCCGAGGTGTTCCGGGAACAGCAGCCCGCACAGGCCGGCCCGGGCCAGCGCCTGCACGCCCTCGTGGGCGAAGGCGTGCGTGGCGTCCAGGATCGCCGCGCGCGGCGCGACCTCCGACGCCACCACCTCCCGGGTGCGGTCGCGGATCTCCCGCTCGCGCGGGGTCAGCGCCGCGTCGGCCGCCGGTTCGTCGAGCACCGCGTGCAGGCGGTGGTACGCGTCGGGGTCGATGTCCAAGTCGAGTGGCTCGGCCGGCATCCTCAGTCCTCCGGGTTCGGGAACACGGGGGGCCTGCGCTCGGTGAACGCGGCCACCCCCTCGGTGGATTCCGGGCTCGCGATCGCCCGCGCCGCGAGCTCGGTCTCGGTGGTCAGCCCCTCCTCCAGCGGCGCGTCCCGAGCCGCCTCGGCGGCGTGCAGGATGGCGCGCACGGCGAGCGGGCCGCGCGCGGCGATCGTCTCGGCGATCGACGTCGCGGTGGGCAGGAGCTCCTCCGGCGCCACGGGGGGTACCGGTGTGACGCCCAGCTCGTAGGCGCGGTCGGCGGACAGCCGCGCCCCGGTCAGCATCAGGTGCGCGGCGACCCGGTGCCCGACCGCGCGCGGCAGCCGCTGGGTACCGCCGTAGCCGGGGATCAGGCCCAGGGCCGCCTCGGGCAGCCCCAACGACGCCCGGGTGGACAGCACCGCGAAGGTCGAGGCCAGGACCAGCTCGAACCCACCGCCGAGCGCGAGCCCGTTGACGGCGGCGATGACCGGAACCGGGGCGCGCTCGATCGCGCGCAACGCGGCCTGCCCCGCCGCCATCACCTCCCGTGCCTTGTCCAGATCCGATCCGAGCACCGAGATCTCGTTCAGGTCGGCCCCGGCGCTGAACGCCTTCTCCCCGCTGCCGGTGATCACCACCGCCCGGACCGTCCGGTCGTCCGCGGCCTCCTCCACCGCCCGGCGCAGATCCGCCAGCAACGCGCCGGTGAGGGCGTTCAGCGCCGCCGGGCGGTGGATGGTGAGCGTCACCACCGCGCCGCTGCGCTGCGCGAGCAGGTCGCTCATGACGCCGCCGCCTCACCAGCCACGCCAACCTCGACGGTCCCGGCGTCTGCGCCGGGGCCGTCGGAAACCACACCCTTGCGTTTCATCCGCGTGATGTCCTCCTCGTGGTAGCCCAGGCCGCGCAGGACCTGGCGGGTGTGCTCGCCGAGCGCCGGGAACCGTTCGTTGCGCGGCGCCACCGACGACAGCCGGAACGGGCTGCGGACGGTGACCAGCTCGTCGCCCGAGCCGGGGACCGGGAGCACCGCGCCGCGGGCCACCACCTGCGGGTCCTTGACCACTTCGGACAGCGTGTGCACGATCGCGGCGGGCACCTGGGCGGTGCCGAGGATCCGCAGCCAGTCGGCCGCGGGCCGGGTGGCGAGGCGGGCGGCGATCGCCTCGGTGACGCGAGCCCGCTGCTCACGCCGGCCGGCGTTGCCGGCCAGCGCGGGATCGGCGGCCAGGTCCTCCAGCTCGAGCGCGCGGCAGAGGCGCTGCCACATCAGGTCGTTGCCGACGGCGACCACCATCGTGCGGTCCGCGGTCTCGAAAGGCTGGTAGACGGCGAGCACCGAATCGGTGCCGCCACTGGGTGCCGGTTCGGGCTCACCGGCGTGGAAAGCGGCGATCCGCGGCGCCATGAGCGCGAGGTCGGCGTCGAGCAGGGAGACGTCGATGATCTCGCCCGCGCCGCTGACCCGCTGGCGGACCAGGGCGGCGTTGACCGCGATGGCCGCGCACATCCCGGTGACCACATCGGACAGCGCGGTCGACACGCGCTGCGGGCTGCGGCCCTGTTCCCCGGTGACCGACATCAGGCCGGAACGGGCCTGGGCGACCAGGTCGTAGCCCGGCAGGCCGCGGTCCGGGCCGTCCAGCCCGAAACCCGACAGCGCGCAGTAGACCAGGCGAGGGTTGCGGGAGCGCAGCTGCTCACCGTCGATGCCCAGGGCGGCGGCCTTGGCCGGGTTCACGTTGTGCAGGAACACGTCGGCGGTGTCGACCAGCCGCAACAGCACCTCGCGCCCCTCCGGCGCGCGGATGTCGAGCACGACGGACTGCTTGTTGCGGTTGGCGGAGGCGAACCAGGCCGATTCCCCGGCCACGAAGGGCGGCCCCCAGCCTCGCGCGTCGTCCCCCGTCCCCGGGCGCTCGACCTTGATGACGGTGGCGCCGAGGTCACCGAGGTACATCGCGGCCGTGGGCCCCGCGTAGGACGTGGTCATGTCCACCACACGGACACCCTCGAGCGGTCCGAGTGCGACCGGCATCGGCTTCCCCTCCCGTCGGTTCGGGCTGACACTTGCACCAGCAGAGAGCACGCAGACTAGCAGTAAGTAAGCAGGTTGCTCAACGTCTGACATTTAACGAATTGCAGCTGCTTGACCTTGACACTGATGTGAAGGTTGCACGCTGGAGGCATGAACGTAGAACTCTTCGACTACCAGCCGATCGTTGATCGCGAGCCGATCACCTGGCCCAACGGTGCGCGCGTCGCCTTCTACGTCGGCCTCAACATCGAGCACTTCCACGTGGACAAGCCCTCGACCAGCATCTGGGCCTCGACCAACACCCTGGTGCCCGACCCGCTCAACTACGGCTGGCGCGACTACGGGATGCGCGTCGGCATCTGGCGCGTGATCGAGACCCTGGACCGGTACGGGATCCGGGCGTCGACGCTGCTCAATTCGGAGGTCGCGGAGCACTACCCGCAGGTCATCGAGGCCGGGCGCGCGCGGAACTGGGCCTGGCTCGCGCACGGGCAGACCAACTCGCGGCTGCACGCGAACCTGGAGATCGACGACGAGCGGGAGATCCTCGCCGACATCGTCACCACCATCGAGAAGGCGAGCGGGCAGCGGCCGAAGGGCTGGATGGGTCCCGGTCTGACCGAGACCATGAACACGCCGCGGCTGCTGGCCGAACTCGGCCTGAGCTACGTGCTGGACTGGACCAACGACGACCAGCCCTACCGGCTGAACGTGCCCGGTCTGCTGAGCGTCCCCTACACGCTCGAGGTGAACGACCTGCTCATGTTCGTCACCAAGGGATTCACCGGTCCGCAGGTGCTGCAGATCATCAAGGACCAGTTCGACCAGCTCTACGCGGACTCGGCGGCCAGCGGGCGGGTGATGGCGCTCGCGCTGCACCCGTTCGTCATCGGCCAGCCGTTCCGGGCGCGCTACCTCGACGAGGCGCTGGCCTACATCGCCGGCCACGAGGGTGTCTGGCTCACCACCAGCGACGAGATCGCCGAGCACTACCGGCGCACCACCGCCTGAACCGCGAGCGGCGGTCCGCCCAGCCAGGGCCTGGCTGGGCGGACCGCCGTCGCGGTCAGGAGGCGATGGGATCCGGGCTCGGCGCCTCGGGCAGCACCGGTGCCTTCGCGTTCGCCCGCGGCAGGGCGAGGCTCACCAGAAACCCGACGACCATGCCGGCCGCGGTCAGCAGCACCACGACGAACTCGCCGTGCGCCGTGGCCGCGCGCAGGTTCTCGCCGGTCTTGCCACCGGTGCCGATCTCGGCGAGCGCGGTGAACACGGCGAGGCCGATGGCGTTGCCGATGTTCAGGGCCGTGGACGCGATGCCGTTGGCCACACCCTGTTCGTGCGGCGCGGTTCCGGTGGCGGCGGCGATCCACATCGCCGTCCACACCACGCCCTGCCCGACACCGGAGACGATCAGCCCGGGCACGAGCATGCCGTAACCGGCACCGGCGTCGAACCCGATCGCCATCACCGCGGTGCCGACCACGCCGACCCCGAACCCGATCAGCAGGGTGCGGCGCAGGCCCATCCGCGTGGTCATCCGTTCGCCCAGCTGGGTGCCGGTCGCGATGGCCAGCGACGGAACCAGGAAGGCCAGGCCGGTCTGCAGGGCGCTGAAGCCGTGCACGCTCTGCATCAGCACCGTCAGGAAGTACGGCAGCACACCGAAGGTGGCCATGTAGATGAAGGTGACGGTCATGCCCATGGTCAGGCTGCGGTTGCGGAACAGCCGGAACGGCATCAGCGGATCGGCGCTGCGCTGTTCGATCACCGCGAACGCCACCAGCAACAGCGCGGCCAGCACGAACGCGCCGACCACCAGGGGGCTGCCCCAGCCCTGCTCCGGCCCCTGGACCAGGGCGAAGACGAGCAGCGTCGCACCCGCGGTGACGGTCAGCGAACCGGGCAGGTCGAAGCGGCGCTTCTCCCCGCGGGCCGGGTCGCGCGGGATGACGGCCAGCGCGGCCAGCGCCACGATGCCGGCCAGCGGCACGTTGACGTAGAACACCGCGGGCCAGCCGAAGTTCTCGGTGAGCACGCCGCCCAGCAGCGCGCCGATGGTCAGACCGCTCGCGCCCGCGCCGCCCCAGACCGCGAGCGCCCGGTTGCGCTGCGGGCCCTCCGGGAACAGCGTGTTGATCAGCGAGAGGGTGGACGGCAGCAGCAGCGCGCCCCCGATCCCCTGCACCGCCCGCGCGATGATGATCATGGCCGGCGTCGGCGCGAGGCCACCGGCCAGCGACGACACCGCATACAGGGCCAGGGCGAACACGAAGACCCGGCGGCGGCCGAGCAGGTCCGCGGCCCGCCCGCCGAAGAGCAGGAATCCGCCGGCGAACACCACGTAGGCACTCACCACCAGCTGCTGGGTCTGCCCGGGGAAGCCCAGCTCCGCACCGATCTCGGGGAGGGCGACGAACACGATGTTCAGGTCGAGCGCGTAGATGAGTTGCGCCAGCGCCAGCAGGGCCAGGATCCACCCCAGCCTCCGCCCGGCGGGCCGGCTCGGAACAGCGGACATGCGACAGGACACCTTCCGGGATCTCGAGGGGACACGGCTGGGCGGCACCGGCCAACCGAAGTACGACTGTACGAATACTTGCGTACAGTCGTACCGCTTGGCAAGGGGATACCTACGATTGTTCGCGTATCGCGGTATGGTAGTACCGTGAGGTACCGTCATCCGGCCCGTGACCAGATCCGCATCGACGGGGTGCTGTCGGCGCTGGGGCATCCCGTGCGCCTGGCGGCCGTGCGCGTGCTCGACGCCGGCGGTGAGCACAACTGCGGCAGCGTGCTGACCGTGCTGGGCATCCCCGCCAAGTCGACGATGACCCACCACTGGCGGGTCCTGCGCGATGCCGGGGTGATCACCCAGGAGCCGTCCGGCCGGGAGAACCTGCTGACGCTGCGCCGGGAGGACCTCGACGTCCGCTACCCCGGTTTGCTGGACACCATCCTCGCCGGCGCCCGCACCGACGAAGCCGGCGCCTGATTCCGCGGCTCGCGGGCCGCCGTTCGCGTCCGGCGGCGGGAACCGGTAGGAACGGGACATGACCGCCGACGGACGCAGCGCGCTCGCGATCCCGGTGCCGGCCGCCGACCCGCTGCTCGCGCGGGCGGCCGGGCAGTCGGCCGCCGCGCGGCGCGGGCTGCCCGCGCACCTGACGCTGCTGTACCCGTTCCTGCCCGCCGCCGACCTGGGCGCCGCCACCACCGCGGCCCTGGCGGACCTCCTCGGGCAGCAATGCGAACTCGAGGTGCGGTTCACGCGCTGCCACGTCCGGGACGGGTTCGTGTTCCTGCGGCCGGAACCCGCCGAACCGCTGCACGAGCTGATCGCCCGCCTGCGGCGCCGGTGGCCGGGGCTGCGGCCCTACGACGGCCGGTTCGGCGACACCGTCGACGCGCACGTGACCATCGCGATGGACGCCCCGGACGGCACGGCGCTCGCGCGGGCGGTGGACGCCGGCCTTCCGCTGCGCGCGCGGCTGACGGAGGCGTGGCTGGCGGTGCCGGGCGCCGGATGGCGTCTGGTGGACCGGTTCCCGTTCCGCGCCGCACCGTCGTCTTAGGACCGCCCGGCCCAGCCCGGTGGGCCGCGGTCCATACCCCGTGGAGGGACATCGCCGCGCTCGTGCGGAATTTTGACGAAATCTTGAGCGGTCCCGGACCACCACCCCGGTACCGGTGCACGCCCACAATGGCCTTATGGCCATCGCACCGGAGCGGCACGCGGCGCCGGCCCTGCCCGAGGAATCGCTCGGCTACGTGCTGAAACGGATCCTTCTCGGGCGGCCGCTGATCACCAGCCGCCTGCACGCCGAACGGCTGTCCAATCCCGTCGCGCTCGGCGTGCTGTCCCCGGACGCGATCTCCTCCTCCGCCTACGGCACCGAGGAGATCCTCATCGAATTGCTGCCCTACGCCGGATTGGCGGCGTTCGCACTGGTTGTTCCGATCACCGGGATCATCCTGTTCATCCTGCTGCTGGTGACCCTCTCCTACCGCCAGGTCGTGATGGCCTACACCCGCGCGGGCGGGTCCTACATCGTCGCCAGGGAGAACTTCGGCCCGCGGTTCGCGCAGGTCGCGGCCGCGGCGCTGCTGATCGACTACGTGGTCACGGTGGCCGTGCAGGCGGCCGCCGGCACGGTCGCGGTGGTGTCGGCCGTCCCGGTGCTCGGCCGGTACCACCTGGAAATCACCATCGCCGTCGTCCTGCTGCTGTGCTACGGCAACCTCCGCGGGCTGCGGGAGGCCGGCCGTCCCTTCGCGGCACCGACCTACTTCTTCGTCGGCATGGTCGGGCTGATGATCGTGGTGGGCGTGGTGCGGGCGGCCCTGGGCAGCCTGTCCCGCTACGACCCGGCGCAGCTGCCCGGTGCGGTCGCCGTGCACCAGGGCAACGGCCTGGTGATGGGCGCGACGGTCCTGGTGGTGCTGCGGGCGTTCGCCAACGGCGGCTCGTCGCTGACCGGCGTGGAGGCGATCTCCAACACCGTGAGCGCGTTCGGCAAGCCCCAGGGCCGCAACGCCCGGCTCGTGCTGACCGTCATGGCGTCGATCCTGGGGTTCCTCGTGGCCGGGGTGTCGTTCCTGGCCTTCGTCACCCACGCGACGCCCTTCACCGCCGGGTACCCGTCGGTCCTGTCGCAGGAGGCCCGGCTCGTGTTCGGGCAGGGACCACTGGGCACCGTCCTGTACGCCGCGCTCCAGACGGCCTCCGCGCTGATCCTCTACACCGGCGCGAACACCAGCTTCAACGGCTTCCCGTTCCTGGCCAGTTTCGTCGCCGAGGACCGGTTCCTGCCGCGGCAGCTCACCCGCCGGGGCCACCGGCTGGTGTTCTCCAACGGCATCCTCGTGCTGGCCGCGCTGTCCGTCGCGTTGCTGCTGGTCACCGGTGGGTCGGTGAACGGCCTGGTGCCGTTCTACGCGATCGGGGTGTTCACCGGGTTCGCGGTCGCCGGGTTCGGCATGACCCGCCACCACCTGCGGCTGCGGGAGCCCGGCTGGCGGCACCGGCTCGTGATCAACTTCGCGGCGGGCGCGCTCGCCACGGTGGTGGTCGGCATCTTCGCGGTGGCGAAGTTCGCCGAGGGCGCGTGGCTGATCGTCGTGGTGTTCCCGGTGCTGGTGTTCGTGCTCATCCGGCTCAACCGGGAGTACCGCCTGGAGGAAGCGGTGCTCGACCGGGTCAGGGAGAACCCGGCGCGCGTGGTGAACTACGCCCGCCACGAGGTCTTCATCCTCGTCAACACCGCCGACCTCGCCGTGATGGAAACCGTGCGCTACGCGCGCGCCCTGCGCGGGTCGGATCAGACCGCGGTGCACTTCATGCTGGACCGGGTGCACGCCGAACGTCTGCGGCAGCGGTGGGAGCGGCTCGGTCTGGACCTGCCACTGCGCATTGTGGACTGCCCCGACCGGCGGCTCGGCCGGGCCGCGCAGAAGCTGGTCGCCGAGGCCACCCGCGTGCCCGGCACCGGTGTCACCGTGCTCCTCCCGCGGCGCACCTACTCGCCGATGCTGGGCCGGCTGCTGCACGACCGCACCGCGGACCGGATCGCCAAGGGGGTCAGCCGGCTCGAGCACGCGGCGGCCACCATCGTGCCCTTCGACGTGCAGGGCCGGATCCGGCGCTTCTTCCCGGACCTGCCCGGGGAACGGCTCACCACGGCGGTGGAGCGGCTCGCCGACCACATCGCCGGTGCCCCGGCCGCCGACGAGGAGGCGGAGAAGCCGCCGCCACCGGCCAGCGCGGTGCCCATCGACGCGCTGCGCGCCGGCCAGCACGCCACCATCGCCGGGCGCCTGCACGAACTGCGGCTCGTCCACTCCGACCACGAGCCGCGGATGCTCGGGCGCCTCGTCGACGCCACCGGCGAGGTCACCGTCGAGTTCGCGCCACCCGCCCGCGGCCTGGAGGTCGGCCGGCTGCTCCGCGTCACCGGCGAGGTCGGCACCGGTGCCGACGGACTGCTGGTGCGGCACGCGCGGCACCGGCTGCTGCCGGAGTCCGCCGGCCAGGGATGAGCACCCGGCACGCGGTGCGGCCATCGTCCACAATGGTCCACGTGGCCGGGGACGCTGAGCGGACGCTGAGAACGCGGCCCGCCGGGTTCCCGGTCCAGGGGCGGGGTGATCGGTAGAGTCGGCGGTATGCGTGCACCCCGGAGCCCACTGGAACGGCGGGCATTCTTCGGACTGCTGGCGCTGGGCGCGGCCGTCGCCGTCACCGGGTGTTCCAGCGACCCACCCGGCACCGCACCTTCCGCGACCACCACCACCTCACCCGGGCCGCCGAGCGGCAACGATCCGGACGTGCCGGCCGAGACCGGCGCCGGTGGCCCGACCGGGTTGCTGAGCAAGGGGCCGGCCGGGAGCAACCAGATCGCGCTGACCGTGGACGACGGCTACAGCAACGAGGTGGTCGCCGGTTACGTCGCGTTCGCCCAGCGCACCGGCATCCACCTCACGTTCAGCCCCAACGGTCTCTACGCCCACGCGTGGGCGCCGCACGCCGCCACGCTCGCACCGCTGATCGAGGCGGGCCAGGTGCAGATCATCAACCACACCTTCAACCACCACGACCTCCGGCCGATGACCGACGCGCAGATCCGCGCCGAGCTCGAGCGCAACGACGAGTGGGTCAGCACCACCTTCGGCACCCGCACCACGCCGTACTACCGGCCGCCGTTCGGCTTCCACAACGCGCACGTCGACGGCGTCGCCGCCGAGCTCGGCTACCGCAACACGGTGATGTGGAACGGCTCCTACGGCGACTCGAAGCTGGTCACCCCCGACTACCTGATGTCGCAGGCCCGCCGGTACCTGCAACCCGGGACGATCCTGCTCGGCCACGCCAACCACCCCACGGTGCTCGGGCTGCTCGACCAGATCGCCGACCTCATCCGGGAGCGCCACCTGACCCCGGTCACGCTCCGGGAGATGTTCCCGGCCACCGAGCACTGACCGGCGCGTTTCGCCGCGCGGCGCGGCGGGAAAGCCAGCGGCGTGCACGCTCCTCATCTGGGCGGGGTCGGCGCCTACACCACCGGCACCGTGCTCGCGGTGATCGCGGCCGTGTTGTTCGCCGTGGGGTCGGTCCTGCAGCACGAGGCTCTCTCCGGCCGGGACGTCGACCTGCGGACCCTGGTGCGCCGCCCGATGTGGCTCGGCGGCCAGGCCGCGACCGCCTCCGGCAGTCTCGTGCAGGTCGCCGCGCTCGCGTTCGCGCCGGTGTCGATCGTGCAGCCCCTGCTGGCGGGCGCGATGGTGATCGCGCTGGGCGTGCGGGCGGTGTGGGACCGCTGCCTGCCCGGGCGTGGCGAAGTGCTCGGCGCGGTGTGCACCGTGGGCGGGCTGACGGCGTTCCTGCTGACCGCGCGCCCGGCCCAGGGGCGTCCGGACCACCTGCCCAATCCGGTCGTGGTGCTGGGCGTGGTCGCCGGGGTGCTGGTGCTGGTCGGGCTCGCCGCGCGCACCCGCCGCGGCGCCGCTCCGGCCGCCGTGGTGTGCGGGGTGTGCGCCGGGATCGCGGCCGGCTGTGCCGCCGTGCTGATCTCGTCCGCGTTCAAGGAGGCCGGCCACAGCGGGCACGCCCTCACCGACGGCGCTTTCTGGTTCCTGGTGGCGGCGGCGATCGTGGTCGCCGTGGTGGCACAGGTCGGCAGCCAGCAGGCGTACTCGCGGGGTGCCCTGGCGTGGTCGTTGCCCGCGCTGACGGTCCTCGACCCGCTGGCGGCGATTCCGGCGGCCCGGCTGCTCCTCGGGGAACGGCTCGAACCCGGCCATGCCGCGGCGTGGGGACCGGCCGCGCTGGTCGCCGTTGTCGGCGTGGTGCTGCTGGCGCGCACCGGCGAGACCTGCCGCCGCCCGTTCCTGCGGCCACGGGCCGCGGCCGGCGCGCGGGACCCGGCGGGAAAACCCTGACCGGGGTTTCAGCGCGCGGCGGCCACCGCGACCGGCCGGGGGACGCGCGACCTTGCCGGGTGTGCTCGTGACGCGCACGCCGCGTCGGCTGCACGCGGGCGCCACCGGCGGGCGCCCGCGCTGCGGTCAGTAAGCGGCCTGCACGCTGCCGTTCGCGCTGTACCAGGTGATGGTGCCGTTCTGGAAGTTGTTGCGCCGCCCGCCCGGGACACCGTACTCGTCGCTGGTCGGGTACCGCAGCGGGCTGGTTTCCCAGCCCAGGGCGGCCCATTTGTCCCGGATCGCGCCGTACAGAGACCACGCGCCGGTGGATGCGGTCCAGTAGATCGAGGCGCGGTTGGTGAAGTGGTTGTACCGGCCGATTCCGTCCGGGGTGGTCGACTCGTCCGTCGTCGGGTAGCCGAGGCCGGTCTCCCAGCCCAGCGCCGCCCACTTCGACCGGATCGCACCCTGAATCGCATGCGCACCGGTACCCGGCGTCCAGTAGACCGACGCACCGCCGCCCGAATTGAAGTGGTTGTACCGGCCGACCCCGTCCGGGGTGGCCGACTCATCCGTCGTCGGGTAACCCAGTGTCTTCTCCGCGCCCAGGGCCAGCCACCTCGACCGGATCGCACCCTGAATCGCATGCGCACCGGTACCCGGCGTCCAGTAGACCGACGCACCGCCGCCCGAATTGAAGTGGTTGTACCGGCCGACCCCGTCCGGGGTGGCCAACTCGTCCGTGGTCGGATACCCGAGGCCGGTCTCCCAGCCCAGCTCCGCCCACTTCGACCGGATCGCACCCTGAATCGCATGCGCACCGGTACCCGGCGTCCAGTAGACCGACGCACCAGCACCCGAACTGAAGTGGTTGTACCGGCCGACCCCGTCCGGGGTGGCCAACTCATCCGTCGTCGGGTAACCCAGTGTCTTCTCCGCGCCCAGGGCCAGCCACCTGGCCCGGATGTCACCGCCGATCAGGTGCACGCCGGTGCCGCCGGAGTAGTAGAGCGAGGAACCGCCGAACGTGCTGAACTGGCCGGCACCATCGGCGGCGGTGGCGGTATCGGTCGTGGGGAACCCGATGGCCGCGGGGCCGCCGAGTTGCCGGTAACGGTCGAGGATCGGCCCGGTCACGGCGTGCGCACCGGTGGCGGGCGAGTAGTAGATCGTGCCGTGCTCGTAGTCCTGGCCCCAGCCCGAGGCGACGACGTACTCACCACCGACCGGTTGTCCCAGCCCGGAGCCGCTCCCGCCGAGCGCGGTGTAGCGGGCCTGGATCTGGTCCGGGCCGTCGCCGGTGGTGAAGGCGGCCAGATCGGCCGCCGAGCCGGCGAAGACGTCCTGGTCCCCCGGGAACGTGCCGGACGTCGCGTACTGGAAGAACGTGTACGCGCTCCACGACGCGGGGATCGTCGGCGCGCCACCGGCGTCGGAGTTGCTCGGCGCGATCCACAGTGGATCGTTGGCGAACGCCGCGGAGTTGGCGGTGCAGGTGGACCACCAGCCGTTGGTGGTGTAGATGACCGGCCAGCGACCGGTGCGGTCGTGGATCGTCGTGGCGAACTCGCTGATCCACGCCGTCAACTGGGCCGGGGTGAGGTTGTAGCACCAGCCGGCCCAGTCCGCGGTGCCGTACGGGTTGTACTCGATGTCGAGCACCGGCGGCAGCGTGCGGCCGTCGGCAACCCATCCGCCGCCGTGCGCGAGGAAGAACATGGCCTGGGCGGCGCCGCTGGAGTCGCCCGGGAGGGCGAAGTGGTAGGCGCCGCGGGCGAGTCCCGCGTTCGCCGAACCGGTGTAGTTCACGCCGAACTGCGGATCGGTGTAACCGGTGCCCTCGGTCGCCTTCAGGTACGCGAACTTCGCTCCCTTCGCCGCCGCGGACGGCCAGTCCACGGTGCCCTGGTAGTGGGAGACGTCCATCCCGGGGGTGCCGGCCGGTGCGGCGGCCGGCTGCGCGGTGGCGGCGAAGGAGCGCGCCGCGGGCGGGGAGTGCACCGTCGACCCGGCAAAATCGGTGTCCGGATGGGCGGGGCCGGACGCGGTGGCCGCGACGGCGGGGAGCCCCAGCGGCGTCAGCCCGGCCACCAGGACAGCGAGCAGCACGAGCGCACGCGTCGAGCGCACGGGACCTCCCCAGTACAAGGCAACGGAATCCGGTTCGACCGAACGCGGCGAACGGAACTGTAAACGGTGCCGGATCCACAGTGGAAACCGGACACCCCATTACCGCTGGGAAAAGGACATCGGCGGTGGTCGGAAACTTCCCGACCACCCGGCCCGGCCGTCAGTCAGCCGGTCATCCCCGCGTTTTTCGCCCGGTAAAGCCGTTTCCGGAAACCGTTTCGGTCCCGCGACTGCTCCGAACGGAGCAATCCTGCCCGCGCCCGGCGCCGGTCGGGGTCCACCGGTCAGTGGTCCACCGGTCAGGGCCGGTAGAGCCAGTCGGTCCAGCGGTAGTCGTCCAGCCGGCGTTCACCCAGGTACTGGTTGCGCAGCAGGCGGGCCAGCCCGTCGCAGTGCCACAGCTCGCCCCACACGCGGGCGCTGGACTGCACCCGCGCGGTCCGGTCGAGGCGGGCCTGCTCGTAAGCGGTGAGCGCGGACGGCCAGTCCAGCGCCGACGCGGCCTGCTGCTTGGCGACCTCACCGGCCAGGCTGTGCGCGTCCTCCAGCGCCTGGCACGCACCCTGCGCCAGGTACTGCAACATCGGATGCGCGGCGTCCCCGGTGAGCGCCAGGCGGCCGTCCACCCAGTTCCGCACGGGCAGCCGGTCGTACATCGGCCACCGCCGGTCCCGCCACAGCCACGCCAAGCCGCGCCGCACCGCGTCACACGTGCCCTCGAACGCCGCGTCCAGCTCGTCCGGCCCGCCCCACTCCGCGGCGCCCCGGTCGAAGGCCGGCGAGGCGAACACGGCCACCGTGTTGAGCAGCTCGCCACCGCGCAACGGGTACTGCACGAGGTGGCACCGCGGTCCGAAGTGGACGACCACATCGGTCAGCACGTCGGCGTCCAGGCCGGTCACCTCCGCCACCGGGCGGGTACCGCGGTAGGCCACGTACCCGGAACACACCGGCTGGTCGGCGGACAGCCGCGGCCGCAGCGACGACCACAACCCGTCCGCCGCCAGCACGGCGTCCCCGGCGAACTCCCGCTCCCCCACCCGCACGCGCACACCCTCGGCGTCCACCTCGACGTCGTCGACCTTGTGATCGGCCAGCAGCTCGACCCCGGCATCCCGGCAGGCGTCGTGCAGGATCGTCAGCAGGTCGCTGCGGTGGATCACCACGTACGGCGCGCCGTAGCGGCCGGTGAACCCGCGCCCGAGGTCCAGCGAGGTCAGCTCGGCGCCGTCGAGCGCGTCCTTGAGCACGAGCCGCCGCGGCAGCACACCACGGGCGACCACCTCGTCGAGCAGGCCCCACTCGCGCAGGATCCGGGTGGCGTTCGGCGCCAGCTGCAAGCCCGCACCCACCTCGGCGAACTCCGGCGCCCGCTCGAGCACCCGGACCCGGTGCCCGGCCGCGGCCAGGGCGTAGGCGTTGGCCAGTCCGCCGATGCCACCACCGACGACCACCACCTCGGTGCCGCTCATCTCCATCTCCTCCTACAACCAGGGGCCCAGATCAGGGGCCTGGGCGGTGCGTCCGGTGAACCAGCTCGCCAGAGCCGGACCGTGCCCCTGCGCGATCCGGCGGGTCAGCGTGTCGTCGATCAGCGCCCGGACCAGGTCCGCCGGCAGGTCCGCGAAGTCCACCCCGGCGCCGAGATCGACCGCGTGCACGGCGACCTCGCGGGTCCGCATCCAGACGATCTCGGTGGCCGGGACGGTGCGGCCCTGCGCGGTGACCACCTCGTTCGACCAGGCTTCGCCCGGCAGCGCGTCCAGGTCCGCGGCCAGTGCGTCCGCCGATCCGCGGACCAGCCGCCGCAGTTCCGGCACGGGCAGGCGCGCACCCGCCTCGATTTCGGCAGTGCGCTGCCCGGCGTCGGCGTACATGCGTGACTCCACACCGGTGCGTGCCCAGTTCACCAGGCGCCGCAACGCTTCGGCGTTGTAGTGCAGGTGCGCGACGAGGTGGCGGCGGGTCCAGCCGGGCAGCAGCGTCGGCGCGTCGAACGCGTCGTCGGGCAGCTCGCCGATCACCCGCAGGACCAGCCGGGTGCCCTCGTCCATCCAGTCACGCCTGCTCATCACACGCCACGTTGTCCAGCCGGCCGAGGCCGCTGATCTCGGTGACCAGCCGGGCGCCGTGGGACAGGTAGCGCGGCGGCTTGCGGGCGTGGCCGACGCCGCCGGGCGTGCCGGTGGCGATCACGTCACCGGGCCGCAGCGTCAGGATCGTCGAGGCGTACCGGACGAGCTGGACCGGGTCGAACACCAGGTCGCCGGTGTTGGCCTTCTGCACCTGCTCACCGTCCACCGCGCAGCTCAGCTCGAGCGCGGGCGCGGTGCCGCCCGGCAGCTCGTCGGGCGTCACGAGGTACGGGCCGAACGGGGTGGTGCCCTCGAACGTCTTGCCCGGCAACCACATCGGCGAGTGGTACTGCCAGTCCCGCGCGGTGACGTCGTTGAGGACGCTGAATCCGGCGATCGCCGCGGCCGCCTCGGCGTCACCCGCGCGCCGCACGGTCGCGCCGATGATCAGCGCCAGTTCGGCTTCCCAGTCCACCGCGGCCGACTCCGGCGGCAGCGCGACCGGGTCGCCCGGGCCGATCAGCGCCTCCGGGTACTTGGCGAACAGCGTCGGGTACCGCGGGATTTCGCGGCCCATCTCCAGGATGTGGTTGCGGTAGTTCAGCCCGACGCACAGGATCTTGCCGGGCCGCGGCACGACGGGGGCGAGGTCGGCACCGGCCAGCGGCCGCTCCGGGGTGAGGGCCGCGGCCTGGGCGCGCCAGTCCTCCTGGGCCAGGAACGCGCCGACATCGGGCGCGCCGAGCTCGGCGTAGCGCTCGCCCTCGACGCGGACCGCGCGGGTGCCCTCTGCGGTGCGCAGGGTCGCCAGTTTCACTGCTGTCCTCCCACCTGCACGCGATCGGCGTGCAGTCGTTCGAAGATCGGGGTGTCGCTGAACCGGAACAGGTCCAGCTGCGTGCCGGCGGCCAGGGTGACCTCGGCCCAGGACGGCACGACGAACAGGTCGCCGTGGTCGACGCGCCACTCCTGATCGGCGACCCGGACCGTGCCGGAGCCCTCGAACACCTGCCACACGGCCGAACCGACCTCCCGGCGCGGCGCGGTCCGGGTCCCGGCGCGCAACCGGTGGAACTCCGCGCGGATGGTCGGCATCACGTCGCCGCCGGTGGTCGGGTTGGTGAAGCGGATCGCGGCGTGACCCGGCTCCACCACACCCGGGTGGCCCTCGTCCTCCAGCGCGAGCTGGTCGGTCAGCGCGGCGTCGGTGTGCTCCCACCGGTAGGCGGCGATCGGCGAGTGCACGGCGGGCGCGGTCTGCGACAGCGGGCGCAGGCCGGGGTGGGCCCACAGCCGCTCCGCCCGCGAGCGGGCCGGGGTCTCGGTGCTGGACACCCGCTCCGGCCCGAACTCGAAGAACGCCGAGCCGGTGTAGTGCACGAACGGGATGTCCAGCCCGTCGATCCACGCCATCGGCTCGGACGAGATGTTGTGGTGGCCGTGGAAGTGCCAGCCCGGCGTGAGCAGGAAGTCGCCGCGGCGCATGGCGACCGGGTCACCGTCGACCACGGTCCACACACCCTCGCCCTCGACCACGAACCGGAACGCGTTCTGCGTGTGCCGGTGCTCGGGGGCGTTCTCGCCGGGACCGAGGTACTGGATCGCGGCCCACAGCGTGGGTGTCGCGTACGGCGCGCCGCCGAGGCCCGGGTTGGCGAGCGCGATGGCGCGCCGCTCGCCGCCGCGGCCGACCGGGACCAGCTCACCGGCCTTCTCCGCGAGCGGCAGCAGGGTCTGCCAGCGCCAGGCGTGCGGGCGCATCGCCGGCGCCGGGCTCGCCGGCATCAGGTCGCCGATCTCGGTCCACAGTGGAACGAGCAGTTCCTTCGCGAAGCCGCGGTAGAGCTCGTCGAGCTCCGGGGAGGGATCCGGCTGGCTGGGGGTCATCGGGTGACCACTCCTTCCTTGACGGCAACGGGCGCGACCTCGCGCCACGCGGCGGGCATGCCGGAAACGTAAGCTTGTTCTGTCAGCAGGGATCGGAAATTCTGCTCTGAAGAACACGCCGCCGTACGGATCGGCCCGGGCCGGTGCCCGCGAGCTCCGTCAGCCCGGCGCCGGTGGAGCCGGAAGAGCGCGTGGCCTGGTATTTGCACGCGCGCTCTACGAGCGCTGGGCACGGTAGGCTGGAGTGAGCGACACGAAGGAGACCGCAATGGGCATCGCCGACGACGCCGTGGAGATCCGCGCCCGGGGCTGGCGCACCCTCGCCGCCCTGCACAATCTGATCGAAACCGAACTCGAACGGTCGCTGCAGCGGGAGCACCAGCTGTCGGTGGTGGAGTTCACGGTCCTGGACGCGCTCAGCCGCCAGGACGGGTGGCACATGCGGATGCAGCAGCTGTCCCGGGCGGCCGCACTGTCCAGCAGCGCGACCACCCGGCTGGTGACCCGCCTGGAGGACCGCGGGCTGCTGACACGGGTCCTGTGCGCCGACGACCGCCGCGGCATCTACACCGAGCTCACCTCCGAGGGGCAGCGCGCGCTCGCCCGCGCGCGGCCGACCCACGACGAAGTGCTCGAGAAGTCGCTCGAGCGCGCGGCCGGCATGCCCGAGCTGGCCCCCCTCGTCGCCGCCCTGGAATCCTGACCGGATCCGGCAGTGGCTCCGCGGGCGAGCCCGCGGAGCCACCGCCCGGTCACCGCGCCTGGTCCAGCGCGCGCCGCAGGTGGAAGGCGAGCACCTTCGAGTAGGTGCGGCACATCTGGAAGTTGCCCGCGGTGAACCACAGTCCGGGGTGCGGGGTGCGCCGCCACATGTTGCGGATCTCGCCCTCGTCGTCGTAACCCCAGATGGGTCCCACGGTCTCGGCCACCTCGTCCCCCATCAGGTGCCGCAAGCCCTCCTGCTGGCTCCGGTACCCGGTGGCGAGCACGACGAGATCCGCCTCGACCACGGAGCCGTCGGACATCCGCAGCCCCGCACGCACGAACCGGTCCGCGTCCGACCACTGCACCAGGCCGATCTCGCCGGAGATGAGCAGGTCCGAGCACCCGACGTTGAGGTAGTACCCGCCGCCGCGGCGCATGTACTTCATCTGCTGCCCGGTCTCGTCGTGGCCGTAGTCGGTGCGGAAACCGACCCGGTTGAGCCCCTCGACGAGGTCGCGGTCGAGTTCCTTCATCCGCGCCGTGAGCTGCTTCGCGCCCACGACGAGGTCCGGGTACGGCACCGACAGCCCGATCAGGTCGCTGTCCTCCAGCGTCGGTGCGGTCAGGTAGGAGGCGTCGGCCAGCGCGGCACTCGGGTCGATGCTGATCACCGTCGTGGGGCTGCGCTGGACCATGGTGACCGAGGCGCCGTTGGCGTGCAGGTCCTGCGCCACGTCGTGCCCGCTGTTGCCGGTGCCCACCACGATGACCCGCCGGCCGGCGTGGGCGGCGCCGTCCTGGTAGGCGCTGGAGTGCACCACCTCCCCCGCGAACTCGCCGAGGCCGGGCAGGTCCGGGACGAAGGGCAGGCCGCTCACGCCCGTCGCGATCACGACGTGCCTGGGGCGCAGCACCCGCGTGCTGCCGTCGGCACGGCGCAGCCGGGCCTCCCAGGTGCCGCTCGCGGCGGAGTACGCGGCCCCCTCGAGGGTGGTGCCGCCCCAGAAGTTGATCTCCATCGCGTCCACGTAGGACTCGAACCAGCCGGCCAGCTTGTCCTTGGGCAGGAACACCGGCCAGGTCTGCGGGAACGGCAGGTACGGCAGGTCGTTGAGCCACACCGCGTTGTGCAACGTCAGCGCGTGGTAGCGCTTGCGCCAGTTGTCGCCGGGACGCTCGTGCGTGTCGACCACGAGCGCGTCCACGTCGAGCTGTCCCAGGCGCGCGGCGAGCGCCAGTCCGCTCTGCCCGCCGCCCACGATGAGAACGTCCGGATCGTGATCGGCATAGGCCCGCGCCGCCTCCCGGCGGTCGAGCCAGTTCGGGCCGCCGAACTTCGCCGAGTCGCGCTGGCCCACCGGCCGGTTCTCGCCGGTGCGTTCCGGATAGCCGGCCAGCTGGTCCACTGTGGTCAGCAGGTTCCGCGCCACGTGGCCGCGCCCGGGCTCCTCGACCAGCCGCACGACACCCGCGCCGCTGCCCGCGGTGACCTCGAACTCGAAGATCGCCTCCACCGCGCGGATGCCGTTGCGCTCGACGAACCGCGGCGGGGTGCGGCCGGCCGCGACCCGGAACCCGGAGGCCTTGGCGACCGGCTGGCGGGCGGCCAGCTCCACCGGCACCCGGTCCCCCGCCACCGTGCGGATGTCGTCGGTGAACGCCACCAGGTCGCGCCAGTAGCACTCGTTCGCGAACAGCCCGGACAGATCGGCTCCGCGCGTCAGCACGTTGCCGAACTCGTCGAGCCACCGTTGCGCGATCGCCGCCGGGTCGGTCGTCGTCATCATCGTCTCCTGAGGGTAGCGAGCGGTCACGGGATGAGGCGCAGGGCGCGCATCCGGTCGAGGTTGTCCAGGAAGCTGTCGTGGGTGTCGATGCACTCGGTGAACCCGGCACGGCGGATCTTGATCGTGCTCTGCACCATGTCGGCCTCGTTGGCGAGCCAGCCGTCGATGAACGGCCACGCGGCCACGGCGGACAGCGGCAGCGACCGCAGACCGTGCTCGGCCGTCAGGGCATCCCAGGTGCTGTCCTTGTCCGCCATCTGCTCGGCGAGGGACATCGGCTGCGGCGGCGCCGCGGGCATCGCGAAGAACGCCGCGATGTCCGGCCACAGGTGCTGCCAGCGGAAGTGGTCGCCGTTGGTGACGTTGAAGACCTCGCCGCGCGCGGCCGCGCTGTCCAGCGCCCACTCGACCGCGCCGGCGATGATCCGCGCGTCGGTGGCCTGGTGCAGTGCCGTCCACGCCCCCGGCGTGCCCGGGAACCGCAGGGGCACGCCCTGGTACTTGCTGACCGCCGCGAACACCCCCAGCCCGGTGACCATGTTCATCGGTGAGCCGAGGCTGACCCCCAGCACGCCGTCCGGCCGCAGCACCGTCCAGGTGTAACCCGCCCGTCCGGCGTCCGTCCACAGCAGATCTTCCTGGTCGTTGTAGAAGATCGGCCCGAGAAAACGCGGATCGCTCTCCTTCGCCGGCGTCTTGTAGTGGCCGAGGTGCTCGCCGTAGGACTTGCCCCCGCCGATGAGCACGACGTGGCGCACCGTCGACGCGCTCGCGTGCAGCGCGTCGAGCAGATGCCGCAGCATGGCGACGTTCGGGCCGACCGTCGCCGCCATGGTCTCGCGCTCCACGTACGCGGCGAACACGACGTCGGTGATGTCCGCCCGGCCTGCCAGCGCGGCGATCGTCGCGTCGCGGTCCAGCAGGTCGACCTGCACGTGGTCGTCGATCACGGTCCCGTCGGGGAGGGTGACCGGGCCGCGGCGGGCCAGCGTCACCACCCGCCGGTCGTGGTCGCGCAGCCGCTGCGCCACCGCCCCGCCGATGACACCGTGCGCCCCGACGACGAGTGTGGTTGGAGTTGTCACTGTTGTTCTCTCCGGTTGGTTGCGTGGATGGAGCTCATGCCGGGCCCGCTCCGGCCCGGCGGGACCGCAGGCGGTCCAGCGCGACAGCGACGACGATGACCGCGCCCTGGATGATTTGCTGGTAGAACGAGGACACGTCGAGCAGCGTCATCCCGTTGACCAGCACACCCATGATGGCGGCGCCGAGGAACGTGCCGGTCAGCGATCCACGCCCGCCCATCAGTGACGTGCCGCCGAGCACCACGGCCGCGATGGCGGACAGCTCGTAGCCGGTGCCCAGGTCGGGCACCGAGCTCTGCAGGCGGGCCGAAGCGATCACCCCGCCGATCGCCGCGCACAGCCCGGACAGGACGTAGACCCACACGAGCACGCGCCGGACCGGGATGCCGGCCAGCCGCGCGGCCTCGGGGTTGCCGCCCACCGCGAAGACCCACCGCCCGAACACCGTCCGGTTGAGCAGGTAACCACCGATCGCGAACACCGCGACCATGACCAGCACCGGCGTCGGGACGCCCAGCACCACCCCGCTGCCCACCGCCGCGTAACCGAGGTCGGTGGAGAACAGCGTGGTTCCGCCGGTGCCCACGTAGGTCACGCCACGCAGGTAGGTGAGCGCGGCCAGCGTCACGATGAACGGCGCCAGACCGAGACCGGCCACGAGCACACCGTTGACGAGGCCCACGACCACGCCGGCGGCGAGGGCCGCCGGGAGCGCGACCAGCGCGGTGACCCCGTGCAACGACAGCGAAACCGCCACGAACGCGGTGACCCCCACGGCCGAGCCGACCGACAGGTCGATGCCCGCGGTGATGATGACGAAGGTCAGGCCGGCCCCGAGGACCGCGGTGACGGCGATCTGCCGGGCGATGTCGAGCAGGTTGGGTACGGTGAAGAAGTAGGGCGCCGCGATCGCGAACACGATGACGAGCACGAGCAACGCGGACAGCACGCCGAGCCAGTCGGCCACGCTCCCCCGCCGCCGCAGCCTCCGCCGCGGGTCCCGCCGGTCCGGCGGGGCTGCTTCGATCACTGACGTCGTTTCCATCTGATCACCTCTGTGTGAGTTCGGCGGGCACGCTCACCGAGCCGGTGGCGTGCCGGATGACCTCTTCCTCCGTCATCGCCTCGCCGGTCAGTTCGGCGACGATGGCCCGCCCGCTCATCACCAGCACGCGGTCGGCGAGCCCGAGAACCTCGGGCAGTTCGGAGGAGATCAGCACGACGGCGACGCCGCGGGCGGCGACTTCGTTGACCAGGGCGTAGATGTCGGCCTTCGCGCCGATGTCGACGCCACGCGTGGGCTCGTCGAGGATGAGCACCGCGGGACGGCGGGCGAGGCAGCGGGCGAGCAGGACCTTCTGCTGGTTGCCGCCGGACAGTTCGGCGACGCGCTGGTCCAGGCCGGCTGCCTTGATCCGCATCCGGTCGGCGTAGGAGCGGGCGGCGGCCCGGCGCGCCCCCGCCGACGTCCGCCCCAGCGGGCGCCGGCCGAGCGGGGTGCCGGTGCAGACGTTGTCCGCCACCGACATCGCCGGGAACAGGCCCTGGGTCTTGCGGCTCTCCGGCAGCATCACGATCCCCGACGCCGCGGCCGAGGCCGGGTGCCGGAGGTCGACCGGCCGGCCGTCCACCGTGACAGCGCCCCCGTCGCTGCGGTCGAAACCGGCGATCAGCCGGCACAGCTCGCTGCGGCCGGCACCGACGATGCCCGCCAGCCCGACGACCTCCCCTGCCCGCACCTCGAACGAGGACTCCCGCACGGTGCGCGAGCTGATCCGCTCCACCCGCAGGCGCACCTGCGCGGAGGGGCGGCGCTCACCGTGCTGGTACAGGTTCTCGACGGGCCGGCCGACCATGGAGGTCACGATCCGGTCCTCGGTCATCCCGGCGCGGGACATGGTGTCGGCGACGCGGCCGTCACGCAGGACGGTGACGCGGTCGGCGATCCGGTCGATCTCGGCCATCCGGTGGCTGATGTAGAGCAGTCCGAGGCCCGCGTCGCGCAGTTCCGCGACGATCCCCAGCAGCGCCCTGGCCTCCTCGTCGGACAGGGCGGCCGTGGGCTCGTCGAGCACCAGCACCCGCGGACGGTCGGCCAGGGCACGTGCGATCTCGACCAGCTGCTGCTGCCCGGTGTTGAGGTCGGCCACCCGCGTGTCCGGGTCGAGCGCCGCGCCGACCCGCGCCAGCGCGGCGGCCGCGCGCGCCCGGGCCTGGCGCCGGTCGAACCGCCCGCCGCGGCGGCGCGGCTCGCGGCCCAGGACGATGTTCTCCGCGATCGTGCGGTCCGGCACCAGGCTCAGTTCCTGGTGGACGACGGTGAGCCCGCGCTCGCGGGCGTCCCCCGGGCCGGAGAAGGTCACCGGCACGCCGTCGACCAGAACCCGGCCGCCGTCGGGGGCGTGAATCCCGGTCAGCACCTTGATCAGCGTCGACTTGCCCGCCCCGTTCTCCCCGGCCAGCACGTGCACCTCGCCCGGGACGAGGCCGAGCGAGACACCGCGCAGTACCGGGTTGCCCGCGAAGGACTTGGTGACGCCGTCCAGCCGCACCACGGCTGTGCCGGCTGTGTCGGTGGTACCGGTTGCGTCGGCGGTACCCGCTGTGTCGGCGGTACCGGCTACGTCTGCGTGGCGTGCCATGTCAGCCCCAGCTCGGGTAGGAGCCGAGGGTCTGCGGCGTGACCAGCACGGTGGGGATCAGCACCGGAGCCGACGGAACCTGCTCCTTGCGCGCCAGGCGCGTCGCCAGGTCCAGCCCGGTGCGGCCGAGCTTCGCCGGGTCCTGCCCCGAGGTCCCGATGATCAGGCCGTCGCCGAACAGGTCGGTGAGCTGGCGGGCACCGTCCACACCGGCGACCTTCACGCGGGCGCCCTTCTGCTGGGCGGCGAGCGCGATGCCGATCGCGGTCGGGTCGTTGACCCCGAAGAACCCGGCGACGTCGGGATGGGCCGTGAGGATGTTGCTCGCCACGGTCATGCTCTTGTCCCGGGTCAGGTCGGCGCGCTGGGTGGCGACGACGTCGATCCCGGGAGCCTGGGCGAGGGCCTGCCGGCACCCGGTCATGCGGTCGGCGATGGCCGACACCGCCGACCCGTCCACGATCGCGATCTTCGCCCGCCCGCCGAGCTGCTCGGCGAGGTAGGCGCACGCATCGCGGCCCGCCTGGACGTTGTCGCTGGCGACGGTGGCGTCCGCGCCCGCGGCGGCGACATCGATGGCCACCACGGGGATGCCCGCCTGCTTGGCCCGCAGTACCGCGGGACCGATCCCGTCGGAGTCGACCGCGTCGACCACGATCGAGCTCACGCGCTGGCGGATGAAGGTGTCGATCTGGTTGCTCTGGGTGGCCACGTCGGCGTTGGCGTACTGGACGGCGACCCGCACCCCGGGTCCGGCCGCCGCCTCGATCGCCTTGCCCTCGGCCAGGAAGAACGGGTTGGACGCGGCGTTGAGCGTGACGCCGACGGTGCGGTCACCGCCGGCGGAACCGGCACCGGAGGCGCACCCGGCGAGCGTGGCGAGGACCGTGAGGCCGGCCGCGACCAGGGCGCCGGCGCGGCGCAGCGGCCGGCGCGCGGGCAGCGTGCGAGGAATCATCGTTGATTGTCCTTGTCTGTTCGGGGAACGGGCCGGCCAGCCGACCCGCGGTGGGGTCACACGACCGGCGTCACGCCGCCGTCGATGCAGAAGTTGGCGCCGGTCACGAAGGCGGCGCGGTCGGAAGCCAGGAAGGTCACCATCGCGGCGACCTCGTCCACGGTGCCGAGCCGGCCGAGCGGGATCCCGTTCAGCTCGACGTACCGCTGCAAGGCCGTCTCCCGGTCCACACCGAACTCCTCGGCGAGACTGTCCGCGATACCACCGGGACGGTCGTAGATGGGTGAGCGCACGAACGCGGGCGAGACCACAGTGGACCGGATGCCGTAGGGCGCGAACTCGGCGGCGAGCACCTTCGACAGCATCAGCACGGCGGCCTTGGACACGCTGTAGTCGGGCAGCCGGGGGTTGGGCATGCGCGCCGCCTCCGAGGCGATGTGGATGAGCACGCCCGACCCGGCGTCGCGCATCACCGCCAGGGCGGCGCGGGCCGCCCGGACGTAGCCCATGAGGTTGAGCTCGAGCGTCGACGCCCAGTCGGCGTCGGTGATGCCGAGGAACCCGTCCCGCACCGGGGCGACCCCGGCGTTGTTCACCAGCACGTCGACGCGGCCGAATCCGTCGAGCGCGGCCGCGATCATCGCCTCGGCACCGGCGGACGTGCGCAGGTCGGCGGGAACGACGCGCAACCGGTCCGGGCCGGCGAGTTCCCCGAGCTGCCCGGTCTGCAGGTCGGCGCCCACGACGCGGGCGCCCGCGTCCAGCGCGTGCCGGGCGCAGGCGAGCCCGATGCCGCCGCCCGCACCGGTGATGACCACGACCCGACCGGACAGGTCACCGTTGACCATGAATGGCCTCCCTCAACCGTCAGGGACCGGGGCTGCACGCCCCACGTTGGGAGACACATTCTCATACAAAGGACGTCTCGTCTAGTGGGTGAGAATTTCGGCCTGGGCGCGTTCGGGGCGCCGAGTCAGTCGAACCGGGCGATGTTCTTGCCGGCGAGCTCGGAGCCCAGAGCGCGGGACACCTCCTGCCCCGCGCCGAGCAACAGGTCACGCCAGCGGGGGAAGTCCTCGCCGAGGATCGACTCGCGCACGCCGCTGATCGACACCGCGGCGCGGACCTCGCCGCGGTAGTCGACGACCGGCACTCCGATCGCGGCCACGCCGACCGTGACGTCCTGGTCGCTGACGGCGAAGCCGTCCGCACGAGCCTGCCGCAGCACCTTGCGGAGCGCGGCAGGCTCGGACGGAGTGGACGCGGTGAACCGCGACAACGGCACGTTCCGTTCCAGGTAGGCCTCCCATTCGGTCTCCGGCGCGAAGGCCAGCAGGGCACGGGAGGCGGCGCCCGCGTGCAACGGCAGGGACCCGCCCAGCTGCAGCGCCAGCGACTGCACCCGTTTGCCCGCGAGCCGTTCGATGCACACGGCGGCATCGCCGCGCCGGACGCAGAGGAAGACCGTCTCGCCGGTCAGATCGTGCAACCGCTCCAGCACCGGTTGCGCGAACTCGCGCTCGTCGAACCTCGCGACCACCGCCGTGCCCAGGGTGAGCAGCTTGACCCCCAGCCGGAACTGCCCCCGCCGCGCTCCCTGCTCCACCAGGCGCTCGGCCTGCAGGCTGGACAGCAGCCGGTAGACCGAGCTGCGCGGCTCTCCCAGCGCCTCGGCGAGCTCCGCCGCCGTCGCCTCTCCCTGCGCGAGGTGGTCGAGCACCTGAGCCACCTTGCGCACCAGCATCACGCTTCCGTCATTCGCCACCTCGGGATGTTACCGCTGTGCGGACAAGACGACCAATAGAAAAGATTCTCGTTGTATGGACAGTCTGACCGTCAGGCGGTACTTTGCGCTCTCATGACAGTCGTCAAACGCGATCCGCAGCGCGACCTCGCGGACCTCATCGACACGATCAGCGAGCGCGCGCTGTTCGCCCGCCTGGAAACGGTCCGGCTGATCTCCATCGCCAAGACCGGTCACTACGCCTCCGGTTTCTCGTGCGCGGAGATCCTCGCGACGCTCTACTACGGCGTGATGCGGCTGCGCCGCGGCGAGCCGGACTGGCCCGAGCGGGACCGATTCCTGTTCGGCAAGGGGCACGCCGCGGCGACGCTGTACCCGCTCCTGGCCGACTGGGGGTTCTTCGACCCCCGCGAGCTGGACGAGTACACGCGGCTGGGCAACGCCTTCGGCGACCACCCGGACATGACCCGGATCCCCGGCATCGACTTCAGCAGCGGCTCGCTCGGCCACGCGCTGTCCACCGGCACCGGGATCGCCCTGGGCACCCGGATGCGGGGCTACGACTCGAACGTCTTCGTCCTCCTCGGCGACGGCGAGCTGCACGAGGGCCAGATCTGGGAAGCGGCGCTCGGGGCGGCCCACCACCAGGTGTCGAACCTGATCGCGATCGTGGACCGCAACGACCACTCGCTGGACGGCCGGATCGACACCGTCACCGGAATCGAACCGCTCGAGGACAAGTGGCGCGCCTTCGGCTGGCAGGCGCACCGGGTCGACGGGCACGACGTGGCCGCCCTGCTCGCGCTCCTGCGCAGCGTCGTGGCCGACACCGCCCGCACGTCTCCCGTGGTGATCATCGCCGACACGGTGAAGGGCAAGGGGATCTCGTACATGGAAGCCGAGTTCGGCTGGCACCTGGGCTGGCTCGCCGAGCAGGACGAACGCAACGCGATCGAGGAACTCCGGAGGGGCCGGTGAGCATCGCACCCGGGCTGCAGCCCGAATCCTGGCACCTGCTGACACTCCTCGACCGCGCGCCGGGCCTGCACGCCCTGGCCGACACCCTGGCCGACCTGGTGGACGAGGGGCATCCGATCCTCGCCGGCACCGCGGACCTGAAGTACTCCAACGGCCTGGTCCGCTTCCAGGAGCGGCACCCGGACCACTACGTCCAGTTCGGCATCTCCGAACAGCACATGGTGTCCACCGCCGCGGGACTGGCCACCACCGGCTGGCAGCCGCACGTGGCCACCTTCGCCTCGTTCCTGGCGCTGCTGGCGTGTGAGCAGATCCGCACGGACGTGGCCTACACCCGGCTCCCGGTCCGGTTGATCGGTCACCACGCCGGCATCACCCTGGGCTACTACGGCACGTCCCACCACGCCACCGAAGACCTCGCCATCACACGGAGCATCGCGGGCCTGACGGTGATCGCCCCGGCCGACGCGGCGCAGTTGCGGTCCGCGCTGCGGGCGGCCACCGACTGGCCCGGGCCGATCTACTTCCGGATCGGGCGCGGCCAGGATCCCGACGTCTACGACCACGACGACCGCGGCTTCACGATCGGCCGCGCCATCGAGCACTCGACGGGCAGCGACCTGACCATCATCGCCACCGGCTCGATGGTGCACCCCGCGCTGTCCGCGGCAGCGGTGCTCGAGGCGGAGGGCATCTCCACCGGAGTGCTCGACATGCACACCGTCAAACCGCTCGACGCGGACGCGGTGTCCCGGGCCGCCGCCCGCTCCGGGGTGATCCTCACCGTCGAGGAGCACAGCGTTCTCGGCGGGCTCGGCGGCGCGGTCGCGGAAGTCGTCGCCGGCCACGGCCACGGTGCGCGGGTGGTGCGGCACGGGCTGCGCGACGAGTACGCCCTCGTCGGGCCGCCGACCCACCTGTACCGGCACTACGGCCTCGACACCGACGGGATCGTGCACGCCGCCCGGACGGCACTGGGCTGAACGCACCGCACGGCAGCACCTGCCGCGGCGGCACCGGGTTCGCCGCGGCAGGTGGGGCTGCGCCGGCTCCGCGCCTAACGGCCGCGCCCGGGCTGCTCAAGCGCCGAGCACGGCTGCCACCCGTAGGCTGCGCAGTCGACCAGCGCCCACACCGTCTTTCCTCCGTCCGAGGGGTGGCTGCCCCAGTCGAGTGACACCTTGTCGACCATCCGCAACCCCCGGCCACCCACTACCGTGTCATCGGGGTCCTTGGCCACCGGCGGCGTGCTCGAGCGGTCGGAGACCTCGATCCGGATCCGGCACGGCTCGCGTTCTCGCCGCACCCGCACCCGGGCCGGGCCCCCGCCGTGCTCGTAGGCGTTGGTCACCAGCTCGGTCGCGACCAGCTGCGTGGCCACCAGGTGGTCCTCGCCCAGGTCGGCCAGCGCCTCCGCCGCCCACCGGCGGAGGCGCACCAGCGGTGGCGGCCGCTCGTCCGGCGGCAGCCACAGGCTCACCCCGTCGCCGCCGGTGGCGATCTCCTCGTCGTGACGCATGCCCACTCCCGACCCGTCCTGTGTGCTCAAGACGACTGACTTCGCGGCTACCCTGCGTTATCGTCCGCGAAACCGTGAACGCCGAGTATCCCGCGCCGGACGGGCGGGCCCACGGCGGTATGGGCGCTGCGGCTCAGGGGTAGTCCCGGGCGGTGAGCGCACGACGGCGGAATCCGGACCGGCTCGAGTCCTACCGGTCCAAACGGGACTTCTCGGTGACCGCGGAGCCGGCCGGGTCGGCGACGGCGGGGGCGGCCGGCGGCCGGTTCGTCGTGCAGCGGCACCGCGCCCGCCGCCTGCACTACGACTTCCGGCTCGAGGTGGACGGCGTGCTCGCCAGCTGGGCGGTGCCCAAAGGCCCCACGCTGGACCCGGACGTGCGGCAGCTGGCCGTCCACGTCGAGGACCACCCGCTGGAGTACGCCGACTTCGAAGGCGTGATCCCGAAGGGCCAGTACGGCGGCGGTGACGTGATCGTGTGGGACCGGGGCACCTGGCAGCCCGCCGACGGCCTCGACCCGGTCCGGGCGATCGAGGACGGCGAGCTGCACTTCGACCTGCACGGCGAGAAGCTGGCCGGCCGGTTCGCGCTCGTCCGCAGCGAGCGGCGCGGCAAGGAACAGTGGCTGCTGATCCACAAGCACGACGAGGCCGCCCGGCCGGGCTGGGATCCCGAGGACCTGCCGCGGTCGGTGAAGTCCGGCCGGACCAACGACGAGGTGGCCGCCGCGCCCGCGGCGATGTGGCGCAGCGACGCACCGGCGGCCGAGGCCGAGGTGCCGCTGACTCCCCCGCTCCCCCGCTGGGACCCGCCCACCGCCGCAGAGCTCGCCGCGCTCGACAGGATCGGCGCCGCCGGCACGTGGTCGCTGGCCGGCCGCCGGCTCAAGCTCACCAACCTCGACAAGGTGCTCTTCCCCGGCACCGGTGACGAGCCCCCGGTGACCAAACGCGACCTCGTCCGCTATTTCGCGCAGATCGCTCCCGTCATGCTGCCCTATCTCGCCGGACGGCCGGTCAACGCGCACCGCTACCCCGACGGCGTGGACCGGCCCGGTTTCTGGCACAAGGAGGTGCCCGGCCACGCCCCGGGCTGGCTCACCCGCTGGCACAACACCGAGGCCGACGAGGACGAGACCCAGTGCTACCCGGTGCTGGACAGTGTGCCCGCCCTGGTCTGGATGGCCAATTTCGGCGCCGTGGAACTGCACCCGTGGACCTCGCGGCTGCCCGACGTCCACCAGCCCACCTGGGCGCTGATCGACATCGACCCGGGGCCCACCACCGGATTCGACGACGTGCTCACGCTGGCCCGGCTCTACCGCACCGCGCTGGACCACCTCGGCCTGGCCGGCATGCCCAAGGTCACCGGGCAGCGCGGCATCCAGATCTGGGTGCCGGTCGCACCCGGCCACAGCTTCGCCGACACCCGCGCCTGGGTGGAGAAGCTGTCCCGCGTCGTCGGCCGCGTCCTGCCCGACCTGGTCAGCTGGCGGTGGTACAAGAAGGAGCGCGAAGGCCGCGCCCGCCTCGACTACACCCAGAACGCCATCAACAAGACCCTGGTCGCCCCGTTCAGCCCGCGCCCGGCCCCCGGAGCACCGGTCTCGGTGCCGGTCGCCTGGGACGAACTCGACGACCCGGACCTGCGGCCGGACCGGTGGACCCTGCGCACCGTCCTCGACCGCGTCCACCACACCGGCGACCCGCTCGCGCCGCTCATCGGCCTGCCGCAGCGCCTGCCCGCGCTGTGACCCCGGCCCGGCGACGGTGACCGGTCACAGCGCCAGGTCCGCGGTGAGGACGTGGAACGCCGCCCGCTCCCGCGGCGAGAGCGGGACGCTCAGCCGGTCACCCGGGTACCCGGCCGGCGGGTCGTCGGGCCGGGGCAGTGCGAACCCGAGATCGTAGGGCGCGCTGACCGGCACCATCGCGTGGCCGAGCCCGCCGAGCGCACGGCCGATCGTGCGGAACAGTCGTGTCACCATGAACCACCGCCCAGTGCCGGAATGCCTGCCCCGATGGTGCGGGACGGCACCGGGGCGCGGAAAGCGCTCCCAGGATGCGGGCACCCCGCTGGTGACCGGCCGGGCCCGCGATCGACGCGGCGACGGTGAGCTGCCCGCGATGGGCGGCGTCGAATTCAGCGGTGTCCATGGGTCTCCCCGGGTCCGGGCGAGCGGAGTCAGCTGCCGGCATCGGCGGGTGCGTGGCGGTGACCACGGCCGAGCGCCAGCAGCACGAGCAGGCACAGCACGGCGACGATGGCGGCGAACCAGCTCACGGCGGTGGCGAGACCGACCGCGGTCGCCAGGATGCCGACGCCGAGGACGGGAAACCCGACGCCGGTGTAGAGGATGACGTAGAAGCTGGAGAGCACTTCGCCGCGGCTGCCGTCCGGCGCCGCCTTGTTGACCGCGGTGAGCCCGCCGAGGAACACCAGCCCGTGACCGGTACCGGCGAGCGCGGTGGCGGCCAGCAGGAGGACCAGCGACGGTACGCGCCCGACGAGCACCAGGAGACCCAGGCCCAGGGCCAGGATCGGCAGGCCAGCGAGCTGCAGCCGGCGCGACGGCCGTCCGTGGGCGAGGACCTGGACGACCGCCGAGAAGGCCAGCGTCGAAGCGGCGGTTCCCCCGCCGAGCAGGAGGTTCGTGCTGTTCGTCAGTGCGGCCACGTAGGCCGGGATGAGGGTGAGGAACAGCCCGATCACGGCGAAGGCCAGGAAATTCGCGGTCCCACTGGTCGCGAACACCGCGCGCATCATGGGCGGGATTTCCGGCCGGCGAGGCCGCCACCGCGTCCTCGGTTGCGTGGATGGCATCCGGATGACGGTGACGGCGGCCGGGATCAGCAGCACGATCTCGACGACGAACGGCACCACGGTGGGCGCCGGTGCGTACTGGGCGAGCAATCCGGCCAGCACCGGGCCGAGACCCAGTCCGCCGACCGACGCCACCGTCGAGACCAGCGCCGCTTTCCGTGGGTTGCCGGAGGGTTCGAGTTCACTCAGCGCAGCAGTCAGCGCCCCGGAAGCCGCGCCGACGGCCAGACCCTGCAGGACCCGCGCCGCGAACAGCCACCCCGTGCTGGTGGCGAACACGAACCCGAGCGACCCCGCAGCCGCCAGCAGCACCGCCGGCAGCAGAACCCGGCGTCTGCCGAGTGCGTCCGAGAGCGGGCCGGCCACCAGCAGGGACGGGATGAGCACGGCCACGTACACGGCGAAGATCAGCGTGACGACGAACGGCGAGAAGCCGAACCTCGCCTCGTAGCCGCGGTACAGCGGTGTCGGCAGGTTCGTTCCGGTGAGCAGGATCAGCAGCGTGTAGGCCGTGGCCCAGAATCGCCACCCGCCCGGGCGGCCGGTTCGCGGGCCGCGCCCGGATGAGTTTGGCTGAGCCCGTGACCCGGCCGGCGCTCCGAGCAGGGGTGTGTCGTTCGGCATGTCCTACCTCCGGCATCATGTTCGCGTTTCTCGAACATAGCAGATGTTCGTAGAAGCCGAACATGTTCGTTAGGATGGACCTCATGGCGAGTCGCACCGCAACCCAGCTCGTGCACCCGGCGCGGGACGAGCTGGAGTTCCCCACCGTGATGACCGCGCTGAGCGATCCCGTCCGGCTGGCGATCGTCGCCCGGCTGGCCACCGTCGAGCCCGAGGGCGAACTGGCCTGCACGACCTTCGCGCTCCCGGTCAGCAAGTCCACGCAGAGCGGCCACTTCCGGACCCTGCGCGAGGCAGGCGTGATCCACCAGCGAGACGAAGGGACCAGGCGGCTCAACCGGCTCCGCCGCGACGATCTCGACGCCCGGTTCCCCGGCCTGCTCGACCTCGTCATCCCGCAGGGACGCGAAATCATGGATCGCTGGACATAACCGGGAACGGAACAGCAAACACGGCGCGCCCCGAGGGCAAACACGCCGTATGCGCCGCTCCCGGCCGCGTGTTCGCCGCTCCCGGCGGTGGGGTGGCCGCGGCGGGCGATGGGGTGGGTCAGCGGGGCGCGACGGCGCGGGCCAGGACCGTGAGGATCACACCGAGCAGGACGAGCGCGCCGCCGAAGACGATCCCCCGCGCGGGGCTCGTGCCGGTGCTCGCCAGCGCACGGGACTCCGCGGGTGCCAGGCTGCTGTCCGGCGAAGCACCGGGGTCGACACGGGCGACGAGCTCCTCGGCGTGGTGGTCGTCCCGCAGGGACACCGGCGGGGTCCCTGCGTGCCCGCCCGCCCAGACCAGCCCGCTGATCGGTTCCGCCGGGTGCTGCGCGCCGGCGGGCGGTGGGACGTCCGAAGCGCTGCCCGGCGGGGCCGGGGACACCGACGTGGTGGCGGCGGTGGTTTCCGTCCGCGTCGTGGCGTCGGCCCGCGCGCTGCTGCTCGCCGCGGCGGAGTGCGGCGGCGCGGCGGTGGTCGTCGTGGTGGGCGGCACCGTGGTCGTGGCCGGCACGGTGGTGGTGGTGGGCAGAGTGCTCGGCGTGGTCGGCATGGTCGTGGTGGTCGGCATGGTCGTGGTGGGCGGCACGGTCGTCGTGGGCCGAGTGGTCGTGGTGGGCGGCGCGGGTGCCGGGTCCACGGTGCCGCGGGCCGGGTCGCCGCCGGCCAGCTTGATCAGCTGGTCCATCGAGCCGTTGAACGTGTCCTGGTCGCCGGGCAGCGCACCGGAATCCGAGTACTGCCACATGGAGTAGTACCGCCAGCCGCTGGGCAGCGCGCCGGGGCTGCTGGCGTAGCGGGCGATGAACAGCGGATGCGTGTCCCCGAACGCCGCGGAGTCACCGGTGCAGGTCCGCCACCAGTCCGTGGTGGTGTAGAGCATCGGCCACCGGCTGGTGCGGGCGTGCACCTGCGCGGAGAACGACCGGATCCACTCGACCATCGCGTCCCGGGCGAGCCCGTAGCAGACCGGGCCGTACGGGTTGTACTCGATGTCCAGCATCGGCGGCAGGGTCCTGCCGTCCGCGGACCAGGCGCCGCCGTGCGCCACGAAGAAGTCCGCCTGGGCGGGACCGCCGGAGATGTCCGGCCGCGCGAAGTGGTAGGCGCCGCGGATCATCCCCACCTGGTAGGACCCGTCGTACTGCTGGGCGAAGTAGGGGTTGCGGTACCCGGTGCCCTCGGTGGCCTTGACGTAGGCGAAGCGGGCACCCGCGGCCCAGGCCGCCGGCCAGTTCACCTCGCCCTGGTGACCGGACACGTCCATTCCCGGCACCGGCGCGGGCTCGGCGGACGCCTGCGGCGCGGCGCACAGAACCAGCACGACCAGCGCCACGAACACCCGCGTCGCGATCCGGCCCACGGCAGCCACCCCCTTCCGCTACGACCGCAGTGTGCGTGACATGCGGGACGCGTGTAAACGGACGGTTTTGCTGTGGCAGGTGTTACACAAGAGGTTTTCGCAGGTCACCCGGGGTCTGGCTGGGCAGGGCGCGGCGTGGACTCACCCGCACAGGGGGCACCGCGCCGGTGGCACCCCGTTTCTCAACCGACAGGTTGACAACGCCCGTGGCGCCCCCTATCGTCGTTCTCAACCAAGCAGTTGAGGAAACAGGGTGGACGAGAACATCGAGCAGCTGAACCGGGTGTTCGCGGCACTGGCCGATCCGACCCGGCGGGACCTGGTCGCCCGGCTGGCCGCCGCGGACGCGACCGTGGGCGAGCTCGCCGAGCCGTACGCGATGAGCCTCCAGGCGATCTCCAAACACGTGAAGGTGCTGGAGGAAGCCGGGCTGGTGACCCGCAGCAAGGTCGCGCAGCGGCGGCCCGTTCACCTGGATGCGGAGGTGCTCCACCTGATGACGAAGTGGATCGAGCGTTACCGGCGCACGGCCGAGGAACGCTACCGGCGCCTGGACGCCTTGCTGGACCACATGACCGACGACCATCGACACACCCGGGAAGACGCATCATGATCACCCGACAGACCGAGACCCAGATCGTGGCGGCCGAGAAGGTCCCCACCATCGAGATCATCCGCGAGTTCGACGCACCACGCGAGCAGGTGTTCCGCGCCCACATCGACCCCGAGCTCTACGCGCAGTGGGTCGGTCCGCGCTCCCTCACCACGCGGATCACCCGGTGGGATGCGCGCACCGGCGGCGCGTGGGCGTTCGCCAACGACCGCGACGGCGAGGAGATCGCCGCGTTCTTCGGCAGCTTCCACGAAGTGCGCCCGCACGAGCGGATCGTGTGGACGTTCACCTACCTCGGTGAGCCCGACGGGGTCGCGCTGGAGACGGTGACGTTCGAGGCGCTCCAGGACGGCCGTACCCGGCTGCGGGTGCTCAGCGTCGTGAAGGACTTCGAAACGCGCGACGGCATGCTGGCCAGCGGCATGGAGACCGGGATCACCGAAGGCTACGAGAAGCTCGACGAGCTGCTCGCGAAGGATGCGTGACGATGACGCCGAACAGTCCCGCCGAACAGCACGCACACGACGCGGCCCGGTTCACCGCGCTGGTCGAATCCGCCTCGGCCGCCGACTGGGCGCGGCCCGCCCCGGTTGCGGGGTGGACAGCGCTCGACGTCGTGAAGCACCTGATCGAGTGGTCCCGCGCATTCCTGGGCGGGGCCGGGATCGAACTGCCCGCGCTCGACGTCGAGGCCGACCCGCGCGCCGCGTGGAAGCAGCACGTCGCCGACATCCAGGCCATCCTCGACGACCCCGCCGGTCGCGTGCTCAGCAACCCGCACACCGGCGACAAACCCGTGGACCAGGCGATCGACCAGTTCTACACCGGCGACGTGTGGTTGCACACCTGGGACCTGGCCAAGGCGCTCGGCCGCGAACCGGACCTGGGCCAGGAGCGCTGCACCGCCGCGCTCGCCGCGATGCGGCCGATGGAGGAGATCCTGCGGGGCAGCGGGCAGTTCGGGCCGGCCGTGCCGGTCGCCGAGGACGCCTCCGCGCAGGACAAGCTGATCGCCTTCATCGGCCGCGACCCGGGCTGGCAAGCCGGAAACCCGCGCCCCTGACACCACCGGGACCACGAACGCGACTGTCCCGGGTGGACGGTCAGCCCGCGTCGCCGGCGGGGGTCGCGGCGACGACGTCGGCCACCGCCGTCACCACCGTCCGGGTCTGGGGGTGCTGGGCCAGCCACAGCGGGAGCGCGAAACCCGCGGGGTCGAACGGGATCCAGCACCACCCGGGCAGCAGGCGTTCCGCGCTCGGGCGGGTCAGCAGCGCGGCGGCCGCGTCGCCGGCCAGGACGCAGGCGTAGGCGTTTTCGGTGAACCAGGCGAACACCCACTCCGGGTGGACGTCCTGGGCCTCCGCCTCGGCGAGCACCCGGTCGTGCTCGGCGGTCACCTGGTCCCGGCTGTGCGCCAGGATCCGCAGCCCGTCGAGGTCGGACAGGTGACAGCGGCGCCGCCGGGACAGCTCGTGCCCGGGCCGCACGGCCAGCCCGAGCTGCTGTTCGAGCACCAGCCGGGCGGCGAACGGCGCCGGCGGCCGCTGGTGGATCAGGCCGAGGTCCAGGTGGCCTTCCCGGAGCAACCGCACCTGGTCCACGCTGCTGGCATCGGTGACCGTCAGCGCCGCGCCGGGCACCTCCCCTGCCACCGCACCGATCACGCGCTCGATCCACGTCCCGGGCACCCCGGGCGGCAGGCCGACGCGCACCGCCTCGCGGACGGGGCCCGCCGAGCGGGCCACCTCCCGGCTGGCGTCGGCCAGGCGCAACACCAGCCGCGCGTGCTCGTGCAACGCCATCGCCGCCGGCGAGGGGCTGACCCCGCCGGGGACGCGGTCGAACAGCGGTGTGCCGACGTACCGCTCGAGCTGGTGCAGCTGCCGGGTGAGCGCGGGCTGCGAGATCCGCAGGTGCTCGGCCGCGCGCGAGATCGACCGCCGCTCGAAGATCGCGACGAAGTACCGCAGCTGCCGCAGCTCCATTGCCCCATACCTTTTCGTCATGCCCCGGGTGCCCGAATGATATTGGCCCTGCCGCCGCCGCTCATCGTGTACTGGCTGCACCCGAGAGAGAGGCAGGCGATGAGCAAGTCCTACGACGTCGTGGTCGTCGGCGGCGGCGCCGGGGGCATCGGCGCCGCGGTGGGCGCCGCGTGGTCCGGGGCGCGGGTGCTGCTGGTGGAGCAGTACCCGTTCCTCGGCGGCGCCGCGACGATCAGTTCGGTCCTGACCTACTGCGGCTTCTTCGACCAGCGCGGCGAGCGCGTCGTGGCCGGGGTCGGCGAGCGGGTGCTGCGGCAGCTGCGCGACCTCGGTGCGTACGAGGAGAAGGTGATGGGCTGGACCGGCAACCGGATCGTCCTGCTCGACACCGAGGCCACCAAGCTCGCCTGCGACACCGTCACCGCCGAAGCCGGGGTGGACGTCCGGCTGCACACCACCCTCATCGGGGCGCGCCGGCACGACGACGAGGTCACCGAGGTCGAACTGCACCACCGCGGCGGCCGCGAGCACGTCACCGCGGCGGCGTTCGTCGACGCCAGCGGCGACGGCGCCCTCCTGGCCGGGGCGGGCGCGGCGGTGCGGGTCGAGCCGGTCGAGCGGCGCCAGACCAGCACACTGGTGTGCCGCTTCGGCGGGGTCACCGAGGACGCCGACCTGTCCCGGGAGGGCCTGCGGGCCGCCGTCGCCGCCTACCACCGCGCCACCGGCGCCGACCTCCCCCGCGATTACGGCATCGCCGTCCACCTCCCGCTGACCAGGGAGGTCATCGCGCTGCTGGTCGACGAACAGGCCGACGTGCTCGACGCGGCCGCGTTCAGCCGGCACGAGGCGAGCGCACGCCGCCAGGCGTGGCGCTATCTCGACGCACTGCGCAAGCACCTGCCCGGCTGGGCCGGGGCGTACCTGATCGAGACCGGCCCGCAGCTGGGCATCCGGGAGGGCAGGCACCTCGCCGGGCGGGACACCGTCACCGGTGCCGACGTGCTCGGCGCCCGCAAGCGGCCGGACACCTCGATCGCCCGCTGCGGCTGGCCGGTCGAAGACCACGCCGGCCCGGGCGTGACCCGCTACGTCCCCATCGCCGGCCGCGGCTGGTACGACGTGCCCTACGACGCGATCCGCTCGGCGGACACGCACAACCTGTGGGGCGTCGGCCGGCTGACCAGCGCCGACGCCGAGGCCTACGCGTCGGTGCGCGTCATGGGCACCGCCTTCGCCACCGGCCACGCGGCCGGGGTGGCCGCCGCCCAGTACGCCGCGGGCACCCGCCACGACGTTTCCGCCATCCGGGCGCAGCTGCTGCGCCAGGATGCGATCCTGTGACCCCCGTTTCCCGATCGGAGTCTCGACGATGAGTTCCCCCGTGCTCTCCCGCTACCGGTGGGTCGTGCTGCTGCTGTGCTGGGCCAGCTTCACCATGACCTCGGTCGACCGCTCGACCTGGGGCCCCGCCTCGGCCGCGGTCAGCGACTCCTGGCACGTCCCGCTGGCGGCCCTCGGGATCTTCGCCACCTGCTACTACATCGGTTACGTGATCTCCAACGCGGCCGGCGGGTTCCTCACCGACTGGCTGGGCAGCCGCCTCGTGCTCGGCATCAGCCTGCTCGCCGCCGGCACGCTGATGATCGTGTTCGGCTCGACCACCTCCGTCCCGCTCGGCCTCGCCGTGCAGGGCCTCGTGGGTCTCTTCGCCGGTGTCGAGTTCTCCGCCGGGATGAAGCTGATCACCACCTGGCTGCCGCCGCGCGAGATCGGCCTGGGCAGCGGCATCTTCATGACCGCCACCTCGCTCGGCACCGTCATCGCCAACGCCGTGGTGCCGACGTTCGTCCAGCACGCCGGCTGGGGCGCCTCCTACCACCTGTTCGGCGGCGTCACCGTCGTGCTCGCCGTGCTGTGCGTGGTGTTCCTGCGCAACGGCACCGTCCGCACCACCGGGACCCGGCGGGCGCTGCCCGACGTGCGTCCGCTGCTGCGGAACAGGGACCTGCTGCTGCTCGGGCTCGCCGGGTTCGGCGGTCTGTGGGGCACCTACGGTTTCGTCACCTGGTCCAACACCCTGATGGTCAAGGGCAGCCACATCTCGCCCGTGGATGCCGGCGTCGTCGTGGTGATCTTCTCCGGGGTCGCCGTCGCGGTGAAGCCGCTGGTCGGCTGGGTCACCGACCGGCTCGGGCTCGGCATGCGCCTGCCGATCATGGTGATCCTGCTGCTGTTCACCGCTTCCCTGCTGTTGTTCGGCGCGATGCGCAGCTACGGCGCGTTCCTCGCGGTCGCGCCGGTGCTCGGCATCGCCGCCTACGCCTACAGCCCCCTCACCGCGGCGATGATCCCCGTGCTGGCCGGCGGGCGGCTCGCCGGATCCGCGGCCGGTGGCGTCAACGCGGTGTGGCAGCTCGGCAGCGTCCTGGTGCCCGCCGCGGTCGGGCCCGTCTTCCACGCCACCGGCTCGTTCTACTCGGCCTTCGCCCTGCTCGCCGCCGGCCCGCTGCTCGGTGCCGCCGCTCTGCTCGGCGTCCGCGACGACCGTCCGCGCGCGAGGGCCGGCTCCGGGGCGGTCAGCGCCGCCCGAAGTGGTGGTGCGGTTCATAACCTCCGCTGATGCCGTGCAGGACCAGCGCGAACGCGATCATCGCCAGCACCAGCAGGGTCAGGACCACCGCCGCGTACGCCAGGGTGCGGCGCGTGGCCAGACCGCCCTGGCGCATCGCCGCCCAGTCGGCGGCGAGCTGATCGCGCGCGGCGGCCAGCACGCCGGACCAGCCGGTGGCGGCGCCGGCCACCGGTGGCAGGTCGGCGACCAGATCGTCCAGTTCGTGCCGGTACCGCGCGGCGTACACCTTCGCCATCCGGTCCTCGACCTCGCTCAGCGACAACCGCCCTTCGCCCACCGCCTCCTGCAATCGCGCTCCCACGCGGTCGCGTTCGGCGTCCGAGCACCGGACCGCGCCGGAGGTCTGCCGTGCCGCGAAATCCCGAGTCGTCGTCATCGTCGTCCCCGTTCCGCTCGGCGTCACCGATACGGTGAGGCTACGGCGTCCGGAGTCGAACTGCCGTGAAACGCCGGTGTGGAGGGAACCGTGGACCGATCCATCCTCACCCGCCCCGCGCCCGAACCGGACGCGGAGCTGCACGACGGACACCAGGTCGCGGACGTGTGGCGACCGGCGACGGCCGGGAAACCGTTGCTGGTGCTCCTCCACGGCGGCTTCTGGCGGCCCGGGTACGACCGGAGGCACACCCGCATCCTCTGCCGCGCGCTGCGGGACGCGGGCTGGCCGGTCGTCGCCCCCGAGTACCGGCGGACACCCGGGCGGCCCGGGCACACCGTCGCCGACGTCCGGGCCGCGGTGTCGGTCCTGCCGGCGCGCCTGTCCGCCACCACGACCATCCTCATCGGACATTCGGCCGGTGGTCACCTCGCCCTCTGGGCCGCCGCCACCTGTCCGCCACCCGGGCTGCTGGGCACCCTCGCCCTCGCCCCGGTGGCGGACCTGGCGATGGCGCACGAGGCACGCCTGGACGACGACGCGGTCGCGGACTTCCTCGGCGGCCCGCCCACGGACCACCGCGACCTGGACCCGCGGCTGCTCCCGTCCCCGGGCACCCCCGTCGTCCTGCTCCACGGCGAGGCCGACACCGTGGTGCCCGCCGCACTGAGCCGGTCCTACGCCGCGGCTCACCCCGTGGCGGAGCTGGTCACGCTGCCGGGGACCGGGCACTTCGAGCTGATCGACCCGGACAGCGCGGCCTGGGCGGCGGTCCACACGCGGCTGACGGCCCTGTCCGCTTGACCATCGCGGGCGCGGGACGCGCTACCCCTGTTGCGACAGGTGCCGGCCGTAGGGCACCGCGGCGACGAGCGTCACCCGCACGGTCGCGCCGCTGGGCACGGTGTAGGTCCGCGACTCACCCTGGCGGGCACCGGTCACCGCGCGGCCCAGCGGCGAATCGGGCGAGAACACCTCCAGGTCGTCGCTTCCCGCCCCGTCGCGCACACCGAGCAGGAACGTCTCGGTCACCTCCTCGCCGTCGAACCGCACGGTGAGGACCATGCCGGGCTCGGCGACCCCGTCGTCGGGCGGGATCCGCCCGACCACCGCACGGCGCAGCAGGTCCTCCAGCTCCCGGGTCCGCGCCTGCCGCCGGCGCAGCTGCAGGATCCGGTCCTGATCGTCACCGCTCGCCTCGTCCGCGACCCGCAGCTCGCCGAGCTCGCCGCGCAGCCGCGCGTGGGCTTCCTCGGTCAGCCACACCGTGCCGCTACGGTCGATACTGTCCCTGGTGTCCATGGTGGATCCTCGTTCGTCGGGTGGGGTGGGACGCCGCCGCCGGAGCAGGGTCGCGTTCGCGTCCTCGGCGAACCCGGCCGCGACCCGCAGCAGGACATCCCGTTCGGTGCGCAGCAGCGCGTTCTCGGCTCGCAGGAACGCCAGCTCCGAGTCCATTGTGGAGTCCACGGCTCACCTCAACGGGTCGAAGGGGCGCAGGGCATCCGGCTGTTTGCCGGTGACGATGTGTTCGGCGAGCAGCTTCCCGGTGACCGGTCCCTGGGTGAGACCCCACATGCCGTGACCGCCCGCGACGAACACGCCCGGTTCCGCGGTCGCGCCGATGATCGGCAGCCCGTCGCTGCTCACCGGCCGCGGCCCCACCCACACATCGGTGCGCGCCGCCCAGTCCACCCCCTCGAAGTACGGGGCCGCCGACCGCACGATCGCCCGCACCCGCCGCTGATCGGCCGGGTCGTCCGGCCCGCGGAACTCCATCGTCCCGGCGACGCGCATCCCGTCCTGGTACGGCGTGCAGGCCACGCGGACGCCCGGCAGGTACACCGGCTGCCGCGGCGGCTCGGCGACCGGGACCGTGAACGAGTACCCGCGCCCGGCCCGCACCGGGACCCGCACCCCCAGCCCGCGGGCGAGCGAACCCAGCCAGGCTCCGGTCGCGAGAACGGCGACGTTGGCGGAGAAGCTGACGTTCTCCCGCGAGACGACGGTCACCGCGTACCGCCGCGGACGGATCGAGCGGACGTCGAAGCCGGTGCGGATCGTGCCACCACGGCGGCGCACCGAGTCGGCCAGCGCCTTGACGAACCGGCCCGGATCCACGTACCGCTGCCCGGCCAGCTCCACCCCGGCGCCGGCCGCGGCGGACAGCTGCGGCAGACGGTCGCGGACCTCGGCCCCGGTCAGGACCGTGTGCGCGGCCTCCGCGCCCGCCGCGGTGAACCGCCGGAGCTCGGCCAGCAGGTGCCCGGCCTCCGCCGCCGATCCGAACACGGCCGTGACCGGCGCTTCGACGGTGCCCACCGCGACACCGCCCCGGGTGAGGGTGTCGAAGGTGTCGAGGCATTCGCGGTTGAGCGCCAGGTTGCCGCGCACGACCCGGCGCCACGCGGGCCAGGTGCAGTGGGCGGCGAAGCGCAGCAGGAACGACCACAGCGCCCGGTCGGCGGTCAGCGGCACGTGCAGCGGCGCGTCCGGCCGGACGAGCGCGGCCGGCGCGGTGCGCAGCACCGATGGTTCGTTCAGCGGGATCGCCAGCCCGGGCGACAACCACCCGGCGTTGCCCCACGACGCCCCGGCCGCGACCGCGTCGCGGTCCAGCACCGTGACCCGCACGCCGTGTTCCTGCAGGAACCACGCCGTCGACAAGCCCACGATCCCCGCACCGACCACCACCGCGGTGCGCGGACCCGCGTCCTGACCGGCCTCGCTCATGCTTATCCTCCTCGGCAGCCCCTGTCGGAACCGAGCATCGCCGAGTTCCGCCAGGCCGGGCGTGTGGGAACCGGACAATCTGGCCTACTGGGCTTGTAGGATCAGCACAACCGGACGACCGGGAAGCGGGGCGCACATGGTCAAGCTCGACCGGCTGATCACCATCCTGGGCACCTACGGCGCCCGGCTGACCGGTCCCGCCGCCGATCGCGACGCCGAGCTGCACAGCGTCGCGCTGCACGATCCGGTCCGGCCCGGGTCCGGGGCCGGCGAGGTCTTCCTCGCGGTCGGGGTCCCCACCCTGGCCGACGCCGTCCGCCTGGCCCGCGAGGCCGGCGCCCGGGTGCTGGTCGCGCGGACCACGGAAACCCCGTCGGCCGAGCTGCTGCGCGCCGCCGCGGGGGTCGCGCTGCTGGTGGTCGAGCCGAGCGTGTCGTGGAGCCAGGTGGCCGGGGTGGTGTACGGCCTGGTGCTGGAGGGCCGGGAAACCGAGTCCGGCCGCGGCCCGGCGGACCTGTCCGCGCTCGCCGACACGATCGCGGCGGCGGTCGGCGGGCCGGTCACCATCGAGGACCAGCTGTCCCGGGTGATGGCGTATTCGAGCCAGCAGCACGAAGCCGACCGGGCACGGCAGGACACCATCCTCGGCCGGCGGGTGCCGGACCGGGTGCGGGCCCTGCTCGAGCAGCGGGGCGTGTTCACCCACCTGGCCCGCTCCGACGAGCCGGTGTACGTTCCCGCGTCGGCCGAGCACGGATTGCAGGGCCGCTCGGTGGTGGCGGTGCGCGCCGGCCGGGAGCTGCTCGGGTCGCTGTGGGTGTCCCGCCGCGCCCCGCTGGACGCTGCCCGGGCCCGCATCCTCACCGACGGGGCGCGCACGGTGGCTCTGCACCTGCTGCGCTGGCGGGTCAGCGCCGACCTGGAACGGCAGGTGGAGTCCGAGCTGGTGATCCAGCTCCTGGAGGGCGACGCGGACGCCGACACCACCGCCGGGAAGCTGGGCCTGCCGGGCTCGGGCTTGCGGGTCGTCGCGGTGCAGGCCCACGCCGAGGCCGAGCGCAACGCCGGCCTGCTGCTCGCCTTCGAGCGCGCCACCACCGGGTTCGGCTGGTCCCGGGTGGGGCGGAGCACCCTGTTCGGCAACACCGTTTACACCGTGCTGCCCGCGGCGGATCCGGCGCCGGCGGTGCGCTGGGTCGGCGGCCTCGTCCAGGGTCTGCCGCGGCATCTGCGGATCGTGGCGGGCGTGTCGGGTGAGTGCTCGGTCGCCGACCTGCCCACCGGCCGGCGCGAGTCCGACGAATGCCTGGCCCTCGGGCGCGACGGCGCCGTGTGCTACGACGACGCCTGGCCCGAGGTGCTTCTCCAGCGCCTGCGTTCCGCGGCGGCGGCGGGCCGCGTCCCCGCCCGCGGCCCGGTGGCCCGCCTGGCCCAGCACGACGCCACGCACGGCACCGAATTCGTCCCCACGTTGCGCGCCTGGCTGGAATCGCAGGGCGACCTGGCCCGGGCCGCCGCGGCGCTGGCGGTGCACCAGAACACGGTGCGCAACCGCCTGCGCCGCATCACCGCCGCGGCGCCGGGCCTGGACCTCACCGACCCCGGTCAGCGCCTGGGCATGCTCATCGCGATGGCCGTCACGGACCGGCCCCGATAGTTCCCCGGCGCGCCGTCACCGCCGGTGCCCGAGGCCGACGACGTCGGCGCGGCGGTGCTGGTCCGCCAGGGCGATCACGCCGTCGGCGTCGCTGCCGACCGGTTTGGCCGCGCCTTCCAGCACCTCACCGACCGCCCGGATCGCCATCGGCAGCGCGGTGTCGGTCAGCGCCTTGAACGCCGGGACCGCCGCGACGAACACGGCCAGCGGCGGCTCGATCAGCCCCAGACCGACGGCCGCGGCGAGGCCGCCGAAGAACCCGACCGAGCGCGGGACGTCGATGGTCACCCGGCCCACCTCGATGACCAGAACCTTGCCCGGTTCCCCGATGCGGACCTCGATCGCGCCGTTCGTCGCCATCGCCCCTGCTCCTTCCCGGGAGTCCGTCGACTCGCCTCCCCCGGGCATACCCGGCCGGCGGCGGCCGTACCGGGTGTCATCGCGACGTGTCATCGCGACCCGGGCGTGGCGATGCGCCACCACACGCGGGAGGTGTCCGCCCGGTCCGCGTGCCGCCGGACCGCACGCAGCCACACCAGCCCCAGCAACGCCACCACGGCCAGCCCGCCCCAGCTCAGGAGCGTGAAGAGGTGGGCCTGCAGGGGTGTGGGCCGCGGCTGGTAGCCCTGCGCCAGGAGCTGGTCCTGCGCCGGCGTTCCGGTCAGCACCAGGGTCAGCAGCAACGCGATGCCGTGCATGGAGTCCCACAACGCGTGCAGCACCGAGACCCCGAGGTAGGAGACCACGAGCCGCCCGGTCAGCGCGAAGTGCTCGCGCGCGCTGGAGGAGAACAGCACGCCACCGAGGATCGCGGTCCACAGGCCGTGCCCGACCGGCGCGAGCAGCCCGCGGAGGAGCTCGGTTTCCACCAGGTCGGCCACGGACAGCCCGCGCTCGGTGAACAGCGCCGTGAACGCGTACCCGGCGGACTCGAACGCGGCGAACCCGAACCCGACCGCGGCACCGAGGATGAGCCCGTCGCGGACGTACTTGTGCGCCAGCCGCCGGGTGAGCACCGCCAGCGCGGCGAGTTTCACGGCCTCCTCGATCAGCCCGACACCCAGGAACAACCACGGTGACGGGTGCAGCAGGTAGGTCTCCAGCACCGAGGCCGCCAGGACGCCGAGCACCCCGCCGGTGACGAAGGTGGACAGCACCAGCTCGGCCGTCAGCTCCCCGCTGTGCCGGCGCGAGAAGGCCCACGCCACGAACGTCACCGGAACCAGGAAGCTGCCCAGCAGCACCAGGGTCGGGATCAGGTTCGGGTTGCCGGTGAGGAAGATGACCACCACGGTCAGCAGCCACAACCCCAGGCCGGTGCCGAACATGCGCAGCCAGAGGCGCCGTGGGCGCCCGGCAGCCGTTCCGGACCCAGCCATCGTGTCTCCTCCCGCTCCCGGCCCCGGCAGCGTTCCCGTGGGCGGGCGGACCAAACCGGGGTCATGGTTGGTCCGCACCGCCCGGGCCGGCCCCCGGGCGGCCTCGCGGGGGCGTTGCTGCTCCGGTGTCTACTGCTCGGGGGCCCGCGGTTCCAGCGGGTTGCGGGCCATGCGGGCGGCGAGGCCGCTGCGGGCCACGGCCGCGGCGGTGCTGTCCGGCTTGCGTTTCGCCTGGTCCTCGAAGCACCGCACGAACTCCTCGGCCAGGCCCAGCCGCGGATACCGCCGCAGCACCTCGGCCCGGAACTCGTCCGGGAAGTCCCCGGCGTTGCGGCCGGAGATGTCCACGCCCGTGGCGCGGCACAGGAGGAAGCCCTCGGGGTCCGCGCCGGGATCCACCTCGTCCCACATGTGCCGGATGATCACCTCGGCCACCCGCTGCCGCCGGTCCCGCGCCCAGCCCGCTCCCGCGGCGAACACCCACGCGACGCTCCCCCCGGCCACCTCGAACGGCACGGTGTGGCTGTCGAACTCCGCCACCAGCCCGATGTCGTGCAGCACCGCGGCGACGAACAGCAATTCGGGGTCGTGGTCGAGCCCGTGCGCGTCGCCGTAGGCCGCGGCCCAGACGTAGGAGCGCAACGAGTGGTTCACCAGAGCCGGCGAGGCGTAGGTGGTCGCCACCTCCAGGGCGGCCGAACACGCGGAACTGCGGGGAAGCACGACATCAGTGAGCTGCATGGCGCGATTGTCGCAGCCCGGAGCACCGCTCCACTGTGGACGAGCCCGGCGCTCGCCGCCGGACTTGCGGATCAGGCATGCCGGCAGCCGTCCGCGGGTACCACCAGGACCGGTGCGCACGAGACCCCGGAGGGAGCCGGCAGTGGATCAGGGACGAGTGGTGGTCGTGACCGGGGCCAGTGGCGGCATCGGCCGCGCGGCGGCGCGGGCGTTCGGCGAGCGCGGGGACCGCGTGGCCCTGATCGCCCGCGGGGACGAGGGCCTGAAGGCGGCCGCGGCGGAGGTCGAACGAGCGGGTGGCCAGGCGCTCCCGCTGCCCGTCGACGTCGCCGACCACCAGGCCCTCGACGCGGCCGCCGATCAGGTCGAGAACACGTTCGGCCCCATCGACGTGTGGGTCAACGACGCGTTCACCAGCGTGTTCGCCCGGTTCACCGACATCGAGCCGGAGGAGTTCCGCCGGGTCACCGCGGTGACCTACCTGGGGTACGTCAACGGCACCCGCACGGCGCTGAAGCGGATGCTGCCGCGCGATCGCGGCGCGATCGTCCAGGTCGGGTCCGCGCTGGCGTACCGGGGCATCCCGCTGCAGAGCGCCTACTGCGGCGCGAAGCACGCGATCCAGGGCTTCACCGAATCGGTGCGGTGCGAGCTGCTGCACGACAAGTCGAACGTGCGCATCACCATGGTGCAGATGCCCGGGGTGAACACCCCGCAGTTCGACTGGGTGCTGTCCCGCCTGCCCCGCCGCGCCCAGCCGGTGCCGCCCATCTACCAGCCGGAGATCCCGGCGAAGGCCATCGTCCACGCGGCCGCGCACCCCGGCCGGCGGGAGTACTGGGTCGGCGGCTCCACCGTCGGCACGCTCGTCGCCAACGCGTTCGCCGCCGGCCTGCTCGACCGCTACCTGGCGCGCACCGGGTTCGAGTCCCAGCAGGCCGAGCAGCCCCGCGATCCGGACCAGCCGGTGAACCTGTGGGCACCGGCCGACGACACCACGGGCACGGACTTCGGCGCGCACGGCCGGTTCGACCGCGAGGCCAAGACCCGCAGCCCGCAGCTGTGGGCTTCGCAGCACCACGGGGTGCTCGGCGCCGTGGCGGCCGCCGCGGCGGCGGTGGGCCTGGCCGCGCTCAGCCGCAAGCGCTGACGCGCGTCAGCCCCACCAGAAAGCGGCCGCGATGATGGCGTACAAGGCGATCAGCGCCGCGCCCTCGAACCAGGTCCCCTCCCCGTCGAGCACCACCAGGACCACGATCACCACGGCGATCACCAGCACGGCGATCAGCAGCGGCGGCAGCACCAGCGTGAAGGACGCGCCCATCAGCGGCGCGGCGAGCACGATCACCGGGGCCAGCACCAGCGCGATCTGCAGCGGGCTCTGCAGGATCACCGACAGCGCGTAGTCCGTCCGGCCCTGCGCCGCGAGCTGGATGCCGACCACGTTCTCCACCGCGTTGCCCGCGATGGCGACGATGACCAGCCCGGCGAACGCCTGCGAGATGTGCAGCGCCGTCATCGCGGGCTGCAAGCCCTCGACGAACCAGTCCGACACGAACGCCGCCGCCACCCCACCCGCGGTGAGCACGGCGAGGGCCGCCGCCACCGGCCACTCCGCGGGCCGCTCGGCCTCGCCGCCCGCCGGTGGCTCCCGCAGGGCCGGGGCGAACAGCGACAGCGCGAACAACACGAGCAGCACCCCGGACACGATCCGCGACAACAGGTTCTCGTGCCCGGCGGCGGGGCTGTGCAGCTCGGCCGTCAGGGCGGGCACCAGCAGGGCCGCCACCGACAGCAGCAGCATCAGCCCGATGATCCGCGCCGTGCCGGCGGCGAACGTCAGCCGTCCGTGCCGCAGACCGCCGACCAGGAACGCCAGCCCCAGCACCAGGAGCACGTTCGCCAGGATGGACCCGACGATGGCCGACTGCACCACCCCCACCAGCCCGGCCCGGAGGGCGAAGAGGGAGACGAACAGCTCGGGCAGGTTGCCCAGCGCGCTCTGCACGATCCCGGTGAGCGAGGGACCGAGCCGGTCCCCCAGCGCGCCCACCCCACGGCCCACGACGCGGGCCAGCAGCGCCAGCGCGACCGCGCTCAGCACGAACACGGCCGTCTCGGCCAGGCCGGCCGTCCGGAGGGCGAAGGTGACCACCACGGCGGCCACCGACCCGCCGAGGAGCAGGTAGTCGGCCCGGGAGAACCGGGCCCGGCCCGGGCCGCCGGTGTCCGGGCGTTGCGCCACGGCATCGCCTCGCACCATGCGACAGCGCCTACCCGATGGCCCTCCCGGTAAACGGCCGCGCTGGCCCAACCGGGCACAGTGGACAATGCGGATGCGGCCGTTTCCCGCGGTTCAGCGGTGGTAGCCACACCAGGAGCCACGGCGAGGAGGGGTCGGGATGTGCCGGTTGTTCGGATTGTCGGCGAGCCCGGAACGCGTGCGGGCCACGTTCTGGCTGCTCGAAGCGCCGGACAGCCTCGCCGAGCAGAGCCGTCGCGAACCGGACGGCACGGGGCTCGGCACCTTCGGCCCGGGTGGCACACCGATGGTCGACAAGCAGCCGCTCGCGGCCTACCAGGACCGGCGGTTCGCCGAGGAGGCCAAGGAGTGCGAGTCCACGACGTTCGTCGCGCACGTGCGGTACGCCTCCACCGGTGGTCTGGACCAGCGCAACACCCACCCGTTCGTGCAGCGCGGCCGGATCTTCGCGCACAACGGGGTGCTGGGCGGGCTGGACGTGCTGGACCGCGAGCTGGGTGACTACCGGGACCTGGTGCAGGGCGACACCGACTCCGAGCGGTTCTTCGCGCTCGTCACCCAGCAGACCGACCGGCACGGCGGCGACGTCACCGCCGGCATCACGGGAGCCGCGTACTGGGCCGCCGAGCACCTGCCCGTCTACGCGATCAACCTGATCCTGACCACCCCGGACGAACTGTGGGCGCTGCGCTACCCCGGCACGCACGACCTGTTCGTGCTCCAGCGCGCGGCCGGCGGCCCGCACGGCGACCGGCACCTCGACCACGCCAGCACCGCCGGGCGCATCCGCGCCCGCTCCGGCGCGCTGGCCGAGCACCCGGCCGTGATCGTCGCCAGCGAGCGCATGGACGAGGACCCCGGATGGCAGAACCTGCGGTCCGGCGAGCTGCTGCACGTCGGACCCGGCCTGACCGTCACCCGCCGGGTGATCCTCCACGACCCGCCCCGCCACCAGCTCACCCTCGACGACCTCGGCGCGCACGCCAAGGCGTCGCAGACCGGGCAGTGACCGCACGAGAACGAGGAGCCCCACCATGCCGCTGGCCCACTCCGCCGACCCGGACCGCACCGGCCGCGAGGAGATCGGCGTCAACCCGGTCTTCACCCGCGAACCGCTGCGCATCCCCCGGGACCGGCTGCCCGAGGGCGAACTGGATCCGCAGACGGCGTACCAGATCGTGCACGACGAGCTGATGCTCGACGGGAACGCGCGGCTCAACCTCGCCACCTTCGTCACCACCTGGATGTCGGACGAGGCGCGCACGCTGATGAGCGAGTGCTTCGACAAGAACATGATCGACAAGGACGAGTACCCGCGCACCGCCGAACTCGAACAGCGGTGCGTGCGGATGCTCGCCGATCTGTGGCACGCCCCCGACCCGGATCATCCGACCGGCTGCTCCACCACCGGGTCGAGCGAGGCGTGCATGCTGGCCGGCCTGGCGCTCAAACGGCGCTGGCAGCACCGGGTCGCGCGGGACGGCCGCACCGGGGCCCGCCCGAACCTGGTGATGGGCATCAACGTGCAGGTGTGCTGGGAGAAGTTCGCCAACTACTGGGACGTCGAGGCCCGGCTGGTGCCGATGTCCGGCGACCGGTTCCACCTCACGGCCGAGGAGGCGGTGCGCTACTGCGACGAGAACACCATCGGGGTCGTCGCGGTGCTCGGGTCCACGTTCGACGGCAGCTACGAACCCGTCGCCGAGATCTGCGCCGCACTCGACCAGCTCCAGCAGGAGCGCGGCTGGGACATCCCGGTGCACGTCGACGGCGCCTCCGGCGGCATGATCGCCCCGTTCTGCGATCCGGAGCTGGAGTGGGACTTCCGGTTGCCGCGGGTGGCGTCGATCAACACCTCCGGGCACAAGTACGGGCTCGTCTACCCCGGCGTGGGCTGGGTCGTGTGGCGCGATGCGCGGGCCCTGCCGGAGGACCTGGTGTTCCACGTCAACTACCTCGGCGGCGAAATGCCCACCTTCGCCCTGAACTTCTCCCGCCCCGGCGCGCAGGTCGCCGCCCAATACCTCAACTTCATCCGCTTCGGCTTCGAGGGCTACCGGCGGGTGCAGCAGTACTGCCGGGAGGTGGCCAGCGGCCTCGCCGGCCGCATCGCCGACCTGGGCGCGTTCCGGCTGCTCACCGACGGCACGCAGCTGCCGGTGTTCGCGTTCACCCTCGCCGACGGCGAGGAGGGCTACTCGGTGTTCGACGTGTCCGCCGCCCTGCGCGAACACGGCTGGCTGGTGCCCGCCTACACCTTCCCGGCGCACCGGGAGGACCTCGCGGTACTGCGGATCGTGGTGCGCAACGGCTTCACCCACGACATGGCCGACCTGCTGCTCGGCGACCTCAGCCGTGCCCTCCCCCGCCTGCGCGGCCAGGACAAGCCCCAGCACGGCACCGAATCGAGCACCTTCTCCCACGGCGCCGAATCCGGCCACACACAGGACGCGCGGGCCCGGCACCAGGCCCAGCACGCCTGAGGAACCACCGCACCGCGCGAGCCGGTTCTCCCGGCCCGCGGCGGCACCGGCGGCACCGGTGGAGCACCGGCGTCACCGGTTCGGGCCGCGGACCTTGCCCGTGATGCGCGTCACCCGGCATTCTGGGGTGCGCGGCAACGGGCGGCGGAGGTGACCGATGGCTGCTGGACCGACACTGATCGGATCCGTACAGCGCGCACTGCACCTGCTCGACGCGGTCGGCGCGAGCGACCGGCCGGTCACGGCCAAGGCACTCGCCCGCGGGGTCGGGCTCCCGCTGCCCACCACCTACCACCTCCTGCGCACCCTGCTGCACGAGGGCTACCTCCGCAAGCTCGACGACGGCTACGTGCTGGGCGAGCAGCTCGGCGCGCTGCGGCGGCACGACACCCGGCACGCGCTGCTGCCGAAGATCCGTCCGGTGCTGCGCGCGCTGCGGGACGAGGTCCGCGGCGCCGCGTACCTGTCGCTGTACTCCGGCGGCGAGATCGAGCTGGTCGACATCGCCGACGCCCCGGACACCCCGCCGGTGGATCTGTGGGTGGGCGTGCAGGAGGCAGCGCACGCCACCGCGTTCGGCAAGTGCATCCTGGCGTGCCTGGATCCGGGGGCCCGGCGCGACCACCTCGCCCGGTACCGGCTGGCCGACCTCACCCCGCACACCATCACCGACACCCGGCTGCTCGAGCAGCGCCTGGCCGAGGGCGGCGGCGTCTTCAACGACCGCGAGGAGTACCTGCTCGGCACGGCCTGCCTGGCCACGCCGGTGCGGGCGCCCGGGGTGGTCGGCGCGGTGGCGATCTCGCTGCCCGCGCGCCGGCTGCCCTCGGTCGAGCCGGTCTCGTTGCAGCGCGCTTCGCGGCGCGTTTCCCGCGCCTTCGCACTGCTGTCCTGACCAGCGGAAACGGCCCGGTATCACCATCTGAAATCCGCACCGTTGCCGGTGCCGCGGGGCCCCGCGACAGTGACTCCCACACCGATTGGGAGGTCACATGGAACCGGACGACCGGCTGGCCCTGTACCGCACGATGGTCCTGATCCGCACCTACGAGGAGTCGATCCTGCGCGAGTACCACGCGGACAAGAAGCCCGCCTTCGACATCGGCGCCGGGCTCATCCCCGGCGAGATGCACCTGGCCGCCGGGCAGGAACCCGTGGCCGCCGGGGTGTGCGCGCACCTGACCGCCGACGACGCCGTCACCGCCACCCACCGGCCCCACCACTTCGCCATCGCGCACGGGGTGGACCTGGAGCGGATGACCGCCGAGATCTTCGGCCGGGTGGACGGGCTCGGCCGGGGCCGCGGCGGGCACATGCACCTGTTCGACCCCGCCACGCACTTCTCCTGCTCGGGCATCATCGCCGAGGGCTACCCGCCCGCGGTCGGCCAGGCGCTGGCGTTCCAGCGGCGGGGCACCGACCGGGTCGCGGTCGCCGTCACCGGTGAGGGCGCGGCCAACCAGGGTGCCTTCCACGAGGCGCTCAACCTGGCGGCGCTGTGGAAGCTGCCGGTGGTGTTCGTGGTGGAGGACAACGACTGGGGCATCTCGGTGCCGCGCAGCGCCTCGACCTGCGTCACCTCGAACGCGCTGCGGGCCGGCGGGTACGGCATTCCCGGCGAGCGCGTCGAGGACAACTCGGTGGAGGCGGTGCACGCGGCGGCCGGTACGGCGATCAAGCGGGCCCGCGCGGGCGAGGGGCCGAGCCTGATCGAGGTGCACACGCTGCGCCTGTGGGGGCATTTCGAGGGCGACGCGCAGGGCTACCGGTCCGACCTGGAGGGTGTGCCGGGCCGGGACCCGCTGCCCACCTACGAAAAGCAGCTGCGGGCGGCCGGTGTCCTCCACGACAGCGGCGACATCACGGTGGCGTCGATCGCCGCGCAGGCCCGCGACCGCGTCGAGGCGGCGATCGAGTTCGCCAAGCGCAGCCCGGAACCCGACCCGGCCACCGCGCTCGACCACGTGTTCGCGCGGGCCTGAACCCACCACCGGCACGCCAGCAAGCAAGGAGAAGCAGCAATGACGCTCACGGACGCTTCGGCATCCTCCTCCGCACCCGCCCAGCGCAAGCTCAGCACCGCCAAGGCCATGGTCGAGGCCATCGCGCAGGAAATGGAGCGCGACGAGGACGTCTTCGTGCTCGGCGAGGACGTCGGTGCCTACGGCGGCATCTTCAGCTCCACCACCGGGCTGCTCGAGAAGTTCGGGCCCCGGCGTGTCCTGGACACGCCCATTTCGGAGACCGCGTTCATCGGCGCGGCCATCGGCGCCGCGGTCGAAGGCATGCGGCCGGTGGTCGAGCTGATGTTCGTCGACTTCTTCGGTGTGTGCATGGACCAGATCTACAACCACATGGCGAAGATCCACTTCGAGTCCGGCGGCAACGTCACCGTCCCGATGGTGCTCACCGCCGCGGTGGGCGGCGGCTACTCCGACGGCGCGCAGCACTCGCAGTGCCTGTGGGGCACGTTCGCGCACCTGCCCGGGATGAAGGTGGTCGCGCCCAGCAACCCCGCCGACGCCAAGGGCCTGATGACCGCCGCGATCCGCGACGACAACCCGGTGGTGTACCTGTTCCACAAGGGAGTGATGGGCCTGCCCTGGATGGCCAAGAACCGCCGGTCCGTCGGCCCGGTTCCCGAAGGCGAGCATCTGGTGCCGATCGGCAAGGCGAACGTCGTGCGGCCGGGCAGCGACGTCACGGTGGTGACGTTGTCGCTGTCGGTGCACCACGCGCTGGACGTGGCCGAGGAACTCGCGCAGCAGGGCGTCGACTGCGAGGTCGTGGATCTGCGCAGCGTGGTCCCGCTGGACACCGAGACGATCCTGGAATCGGTGGGGCGCACCGGGCGGCTGCTCGTCGTCGACGAGGACTACCTGTCGTTCGGGGTGTCCGGCGAGATCATCGCCCGGGTCGCCGAGCGCGACCCCGGCCTGCTCCGCGCGCCCGCCGCCCGGGTGGCGGTGCCCGACGTCCCGATCCCCTACGCCCGCCCGCTCGAGTACGCCGTGCTGCCGACGCCGGACCGGATCCGCCGGGCCGTCCTCGGCCTGGTGGGCGCATGACCGACATCGCCTTCCCGCGCGTCTCGGAGAACGAGCCCGACGCCGAGGGCGTCCTCGCCACCTGGTTCGCCGGCGACGGCGACCGGGTCGGCGAGGGCGACCTGATCGCGGAGGTCGCGGTCGACAAGGTGGACGTGGAGGTGCCCGCCCCGGCGGCGGGCGTGCTGCGGCTGCTGGTGCAGGAGGGCGAGGTGGTCAAGCAGGGCGAGGTGATCGCCCGCATCGAGTAGGAGCCAGGCTGCCGCCGGCCCCATGCCCCGGGGCCGGCGGCAGCCGACCCGCGATGATCGCGGTGATCTCCGTGAGCACACCGTCGCCGGGTGCCGGGAACCGCACGCTGTCGATGTCGGCGCACCACGCCGCCAGGTACGGGACGAGCTGTCTGTCATCGGTGCTCGCCGGTTCGGTCACGGCGGCCGCTCAGGGCACCGGTTCGGGCGGGGCGAGCACCCGGCTGCGCGACGGCACGGCGAGCAGCTCGCCGATGGCCGCCACCGCCCGCTGCGCGGCCTTGCCGTCGCCGTACGGGTTGGCCGGGCTCGCCGGGCGCCACCGCCCCGACAACACGTCCTCGGTGGCCCGGCCGATCGCGGCGGGGTCCGTGCCCACGAGACGGGCGTGCCCGCTGTCGATCGCCTCCCGTCGCTCGGTGGTGTCCCGCAGCACGACCACCGGCGTGCCGAAACTCGGTGCCTCCTCCTGGATCCCCCCGGAATCGGTGAGCACCACCGTGGCCAGGCGGAGCGCGCGCACGAGGTCGGGGTACTCCAGCGGCCCGGTGACCGTGATCCGCGGTACTCCCGACAGTGCCGTGGTGACCTGGTCGCGCAGGGCCGGGTTGGGGTGGACCGGGAACAGCACCTCGACATCGGGCCGCCGGCGCACCAGGTCCCGCACGGCGGACAGGACGCGCTGCAAGGGCTTTCCCCACGACTCGCGCCGGTGGGAGGTCACCAGCACCAGCCGCCGCCCCTGCTCCAGCAGCCGCAGTTCGGCCGCCGCGAGTGCCCGGTCCTGAGCAGGCCGGCCGCGAGCGGCGATGTGCTCCACGGCGTCCACGACGGTGTTGCCGGTCAGGACGATCCGCTCGGCCGGCACCCCTTCGCCCAGCAGCGCGGCGACGGCGGCACCGGTCGGCGCGAGGTGCAGTGCCGCCAGGCGCGACACCATCTGCCGGGTGCCCTCCTCGGGGAACGGCGCGGCGAGGTCGTGGGTGCGCAGGCCCGCCTCCAGGTGCACCACGGGGATGCCGCGCCAGAACGCGGCGAGCGCGCCGGCCAGCACCGTCGTCGTGTCGCCCTGGACGACCACCGCGGCCGGGCTCCTGCGGCGCAGGAACCCGTCGAGCGACGGCAGCAGACCCGCGACCAGCTCGGCCTGTCCCCCGTTGCGCCGCACCGGAGTGGGCAGCCGGTCGTCCACGAGCAGGCCGAACGGCGCGAGCGCCTGCTCGACCATCCCGTCATGTTGTCCACTGTGGACTATGACGGGACGCAGGACGGGGTGCCCGGGCAGCGCGAGCGCCAGCGGCGCCAGCTTCACCGCCTCCGGGCGAGTTCCGGCCAGCAGCATGATGTCCACGTGAGTCTCCTGACGAGTGGGGAGTCCGCGGCCGCCGCCCTCGGCGGCGGCCGCGAACCTCATTTCCGGGAACCGGCGAGTCTCCTGCTGCGACGGGTCGCGGCGACGAGTGCCGCGATCCCGGCGAGCACGAGGATCACGCCGAGCGCGATCCACCAACCGACATCGGCACCGGTATAGGCGAGCGTGCCCGCGGTGCCGCCCGCGGTGGTGATCCCGGCGCCGGGCATCCGGTACATCCGCCCTCGCCCGTCAGACGGCCTGCGCGGTGGCGCGGCGGCGGTTGAACCAGACTCCGGCCGGCAGGCCGAGCGCGGCCAGCAGACAGAGCCCGATCCACATGCCCGCACCGGACGCCAGCGGCACCGGCAGCCCGGCCGGGCCGCAGGTCGCCGACGACACGATCACGTCGCCCGAGCCGAGGGAACCGAGCACACCGCCGAGCAGGCGCACGTGGATGGCGTTGACCGTCAGGCTGCCGTCCGGGTTGGCGATCTGCTCGTTGAACGTGATCTTCGCGACGTTGGCCCCGAGCGCGCCCACGTTCACGACGGTGTTCGCCGCCGGCGTGGCACTGACGTTGCCGAGCGGGCCGAGGTTCAGCCCGGCCAGCGTGGCGGCACCCGCGTTGCCGTCCTGGGTGGCGTGGCACTCCGCGGTCACGGCGTCGGCCTTGATGGTGCCGAGCGCACCCAGGACGCCGACCGACAGGTTCTCCACCGTCGCCTTGCTGTCGACGGCACCCGTGGTCTCGTCCCGCACGGCCGTTGTCTGGACCGTGCCGCTGTGGGCGATGCCGGGCACGTCGATGCCCACGAGCGTGCCGCTGGTGGGTCCTTCCGTGGACGCCTGCGCGAGCGGTCCCACGTGCACGGCCGGCTTGCCGAGCAGGGTCACGTCGACGTCCGCACCGTAGGCCGACCCGTCCCCGGGGGCCGCCGACGCGGGTACCGCACCCAGCAGAACCACGCCCGCCGCCATCGCGGCGGCGAGCCCGAGCCTTGCTCTTCGCATTGAGACACTCCGATTTCTTCCACGGCCGCGGGCGCCCCATCGGCGCCGCGCCGGCTCGTGATCTTGCTATCGGCGCGGTTCGCGCAGCGTCACGCGTTCGGCCCAAATATCCCCCTGGCGGGTAGCACTCCTAGGAGTTCCGCGAAAACGCTGGGTAATGTCAGCCGGGCTCTGGGGAGAGTCTGTTGTGGAGGGTCGATGTCGGCGAACGCTGCGCCGTTGTCCAGCCGGTTACCGGTCCGGTGGCTCGTCATCGCGATGCTCGCCGTGGTCGGCTTGCTCGTGGTGTGCCAGGGGGCGTACCGCACCGCCGAGGTGCAGGTGACCGGCGCCGTCCTGCGCTTGATCAGCGAGCACGGGGTGTACGTGGCCGGCGCAAGGCACACCGTCTACTTCGGCCTGGGCGGCAACCGGCCGCTGGGACTGCAGATGACACCGGAGTGCTCGTCCCTGTTCCTGGTCGTGCCGCTGGTCCTGGTGACGGCCGTGCTGGGGTACCTGCGGCCCGCGAACACGCGCCGGCTGCTGCTGTCCCTGCTGGTCTTCGCTGCCGTCGTCGCCGCGGTCAACCAGCTGCGCATGCTGCTCATCGTCGGCCTGGTGAACTGGCTCGGGATCTCCACGGGCTACTACTGGGGGCACACCCTGATGGGGTCACTCGTCAGCGTGATCGGCGGGGCCCTCGCCCTCGTGTTGTTCGTCCGGATCGGCCTGCGCCGCGAGCGGACCGCATGAGCGACGAGTCCTTCCAGGTCGTCCTGGGTATCACCCAGGCGTTCGCGTTGATGATGAGCGTGGCGTTCCTGGTCTACGTCACCGTCATCGTCGTGCCGTTCGTGCGGCACAAGCCGCGACCCGCCGGCGACAGCAGCGCGTTCAGCTGGCACTTCTTCGTGCCCTGCCGCGACGAGGAGGCGGTGATCGGCGACACCATCCACTACCTGCGCTCGACGTTCCCGCAGGCGCACGTGTGGATCGTGGACGACGACTCCGACGACCGGACCGCGCAGATCGTCACCGGTTTGCAGTACCGCGGCGGCTCCCCCGACCCGCGCCTGCACCTCGTGCGCCGCAGGCGGCCGCAGGCCCGCACCGGCAAAGGTGACGCGCTCAACGCGGCCTACGCGCAGCTGGTCGCCTTCCAGGGACTGCGCGAGGACTACGACCGGGTGATCGTGGTGGTGGTCGACGCGGACGGCCGGCCCGCCCCCGGCTGCCTCGACGTGTGCGCGGCCGGCCACCTCTTCGGGGACCGCACGGTAGGCGCCGTCCAGGTCGACGTCTGGATGAGCAACCGGGACGCCCCGCCGCCGTCGCGATCCCGTCCGGGCCGGGTGTTCGGGCTGAAACTGGCCCAGCTGCAGGATCTCGAGTTCCGCACCGCCATCGCCGCGATCCAGACCTCGCGCCGGTACACCGGCACGATCTCGCTGGGCGGCAACGGGCAGTTCACCCGGATGTCCGCGCTGGCGTCCATCGGCGGCGCGGAGCTCAAGCCGTGGCGCGGCTCCCTGCTGGAGGACTTCGAGCTGGGCGTCCACCTGCTCATCGCGGGCTGGCGCACCGAGTTCACCCCGGACACCCACGTGTCGCAGGAGGCGCTGTACAGCTTGCGGCGCTTCCTGACGCAGCGGACGCGGTGGGGGCAGGGAACCATGCAGTGCGGCCGTTATCTGCGCCGCATCTGGGATTCGGTGCATGTCAGCACCTTCGGCGCGGCAGAGATGATGTACTACCTGGCGCAGCCGTGGATGCAGTTGCTCGGCTCGCTCATCTACCCGGTGCCGTTCCTGGTGTTCCTGGGTGCCACCGTGACCGACCCGTCCCGGATGGGTGGCTGGTTCACCGGCGGCGGCTGGATCCTCTTCGCCGTCTACGGCACGTTCGGGCTCGCCCCGTTCGTCGTGTGGGGACCGATCTACCAGTGGAAGTGCTTGCGCAGCAAGAATTTCCTGCGCGGCATCGGGATGGGCCTGGCCTACGCGGTGTACATCTACACGTTCTACGTCACGTCCTGGCGCGCGCTCGTCCGGCTCGTCCGGGGACGCAACGGGTGGACGAAGACCCGCCGCAACACCGAGCCCGCCGCCGTCGCGATCGACAGTTAGCAGCGGTCGCCCTGCCCTCGAGGAGCGTCATGTCCGCGGTCACCGTACTCCGCGCGTTCCGCCGGGTGCGCTGCCCCAGGTGCGGGGGCCGGCGCACCGAACTCCGGGTGTTCGGCACGCGGCGGGACGGCCGGCCCGGGCGCCGGTGCCGCCGCGACCTGCGCGCGGCGGCCCGGCGGTGGCGGCGGGATCCGCGGTGCGCGGCCTGCCGCCCGGCCACCGGGGCGGGCCGGCGGCCGCTCCAGCGCTGACCGTTGCGGACGCGGCGCGCGAGCCGCTCAGGCGGGCGGGTCGAGGCGGATCCCGGCCAGCTGGGTCGCCTGGGCCACCAGCCGGCCCCGGCTGTCCCAGACGAAGCAGGCTTGATCGACCCGGTTCCCCTCGATCAGCTGCGCCTTCTGCAGCACCCGCACCGGGCCGGGCGCCGGCAGCGCCCGCACGTACGCGGTGAGCTCCAGGGTGGGCACCCACCCGGTGACGGCGACGTCCAGCGACGCCGGCGGGAACGCGTCGACGGCGTAGAGCAGGGCGAACGGGTCGAGGTCCGCGCCGCCGGGCAGGCTCAGCCAGCCCCGCAGCACGCCCGCGCCGCTCGGCGCGCCGCGGCTGAACCCGAGGTCCCCGGGCTGGATGCGCAGCTCGACCTGGTCCATGATCGCCGGCCCCGGGCCACCCCCGGCGGGACCGGTCACCCGCACGCAGTCCGCCGGCTCGCCGCGCACCGGCTCGGGCAGGCCGTCGCTCCAGTACGGCTTCGCCTCCGGATCGAGTGCGCCGAGCGTGCACAGCGCCTCCACGCAGGGCGTGCCGTCCTGCGTCATCCGCGTCCGCACCTGGCTGGCCGACCGGCCGGCGCGCAGCACCTCCACGTCCAGGGCGACCGGCCCCGGCTCCGGGGACCGCAGGTACAGCGCGCTCGCCGCGACGACGTCCGGGTGCGCGCCGGACCGCGCCGCGGCACGCCCCAGCATCGCCAGCAGGTAGCCGCCGTTGGGCTTGCCGAGCACGGTCCAGGCCGGGTGTGCCTCCGCCGTGAAACGTCCCGGGGACACCTCCTCGACGCGGGTGGCTTCGGCAAAGGTGGTGGTGGCGTGCTCGGTCACACTCGAATCCGTTCGCTGCAGCGGCAGGGCCGGGGGAAGCGTCGCACACGATCCACGCCGCCCCACGTCACACCCGCCGATGCGGAACAGCGCACGCCAGCGCCAGCGTCGCCACGCAGGCGGAGAACAACACGGCGACCCAGGCCCCGCGCGGGGTGGTGACGACCAACTCGGGGCCGAAGGCACCGGAAACCAGCACCCACACCGGGATCGGCGTCACCGCGAACGCACCGGCCGCCAGGCGCACCCACCACCGCCCGCGGCCGGCGATCGCGTACCCGCCGGCCATGCCGAACAGTGGCAGGGCCAGCGCGCCGCCACCGATCCCGCCGCTGAACAGCGGCTGACCGCCGCCGAGAGCGGCCACCGTCTCCGGGGAGAGGAGTACGGCAGCGGGGAACGTCAGCGGCGCCAGCGCCAGCAGCCGCCACCGGCGCCGTCCGCCGGTGCGGCGCAGGTGCTCGGCCCACGCCAGCAGGGCACCGGTGACGGCCCCGGGCAGCAGGATCTGGCCGAAGGTGCCGTACCAGGTGACGGTGGAGTCCGGCCCGGACACTTCGGCCATCACGCCGCGCAGGGCGGCCGCCCACGTCAGGCCGGCGAGCCCGCCGGTGGCGATCAGCGGACCGGCGGAGCGGGTCCGCGGCACCGGCGGGGCGGCGTTGCCGGTGGTCATCGCGGCATCCCGGCGGGCACCCGGCCGCGGCCGGCACCGGCGAGCAGGCCCACCCCGGCGACGGTGAGCACCAGCGTGATCGCGGCCAGCAGGCGGGCCCAGCCGGGCGCGTCGACGAAGAACGCCGGGATCGCCAGCAGGCCGGCCACCGCCCGCGACACGACGACGGTGATCACCCCGCCCCGGACGCGCCGCCACGCCGGAGTCACGGCGACGAGTGTGACGAGGCCGAGCACGGCCCCGATGACGACGACCGCGACGGGCGGGGCGCCGTCCCGGCCGAGACCGGCGGCGCCGGCGAGGTCGGCGAGGCCGAGCAGCGCGCACAGGACCAGGCCGGTGGTGAAGGTGACGTGACGGTTCATGACGATCTCCTCGGAAGGGTCGGAACGGGCCTCCAGCCTGCGCGGCGGACGACGGCGGCGGCCACGACGCGCACTCACCGAGCAGTCACCGTTCCGGCCGCGCCAACCGCCCGACCGCGGCGACGGTGGCGCGGTGCCCCTCCGGGTTCATCGGCGGGAGCCCGGCCGCCACGTCGTCCCGCTGCGCGCAGAGCCGGGCCGCGTCCGCCAGGCGGCCCCCGGCGACCGCTACCGCCGCCAGACCCTCCAGGCACCACGACAGGTACATCGGGTTGCCGATGTGCTCGAACAACTCCCGGCTCTCCTCGAACAGCCCCCGCGCCGCGCCGACCCGGCCGGCGGCGAGCTCGGTGTGACCGAGCTGGGTGGTGGACATCGCCGTGGCCCACAGGTCCCCGTACCGCCGGGCGGAGGCGAGCGCGACCTCGCCGAGCTCGCGCGCCCGCCGCAGGTCGCCGGTCAGCTGCGCCACGTGGGCGAGGTGTGCCAGGAGCTGGTCGGCACTCCGCTCGTCGCCGCGTGCGCGGTGGAGCCGTTCGCATTCCCCCAGCCACCGCGCCGCGTCCTCGTACCGGCCGTCGAGCTGCGCGTTCGTGCCCAGGATGCGCAGCGCGTCGGCGATGCGGCTGCCGTCGCGCCGGGCCCGGGCGAGCTCGAGCGCTTCCCCGGCCAGCCGGCGCGACCGTCCGGGCCGGCCGGCCTGCGTGGCCTGCCAGGCGAGCAACAGGAGCGCCTCCCCGAGATCCCGCGCCGAACCGGTCGCGCGGGTCTCGGCCAGTCCCCGGTCGGCCAGCTCACCGGCCCGCGCGGTGTCGCCGGTGAACATCAGGTCGTAGGACAACCCGAGCAGCGCCGCGGCGTGCCCGGCCCGGTCACCGATCCGGTCCGCGAGCGCGCGGGCTTCGTCGTGGTCGGCGGCCGACTCCGCGTACCGGTCGGTGACGCGCCGGAACACGCCGCGGGTGTTGAGTGCGGTGACCAGGTCGGCGGCGGTCCCCTCCCGGCGGGCCAGACCGACCAGCTGCTCGCACCAGGCCCCGGCGTCCGCCAGCGCCGACACCTCGATCGCCATCCGGGCGGCTCCGGCCAGTGCCGCCACCCGGGTCGGCACCGGCACCCGCTCCACGCCGCCCAGCCCCAGGGCCGCGCGGACGACGCGGACACCTTCCCCGAGCAGGCCGTGTTCCAGCCAGAACGCGGGCAGCGCCGCGCACAGCCGCAGCGCGTGTGCCGCGTCCCTGGCGGCCAGCGCCCGCTCCAGCGCGGCGCGGAGGTTGTCGAGCTCGGGCGCCAGCTCCTCCGGCGTCCCCCGCTCCGCCAGCCCGGCGTAGTAGCGGATGTGCGCCCGGACGGCCGCCTCCGCCTCCCCCGCCGCCGTCAGGCGCTCGAGTCCGTACTCGCGGATCGTTTCGAGCATGCGGATGCGCCCGTCCGGCCGGACGTCGACGATGCTCGCCTCAGCCAGCTCGTCCAGCGACTGTCCACTCGCGACGGATTCCGCGGCGTGCCGGGAACAGCCGCCCGCGAACACCGACAGCTTCCGGAACGCCGCCCGCGCATCACCGGAGAGCAGCTGGTAGCTCCAGCCGATCGCGTCCCGCATCGTCCGCTGCCGGTCGGGCAGGTCGCGAGGGCCGCCGACCAGCACCGGCAGCCGCTGTTCCAGCCGGTGGAGCAGGACACGCGGCGGCAGCGACCGCACGCGCGCCGCGGCCAGCTCGATCGCCAGCGGCAGCCCGTCCAGCCGACGGCAGATCTCCGCCACGGCTTCGACATCACCGGGCTCCGGTGGCACCCCGGCTGCTGCGGCGCGTTCGGTGAACAACCGGGCCGCCGGCGAGTCCGGGTCACGCGACTCCAGCGGCGCGATGCGGTACTCGCGCTCGGCGCGCAGGCGCAGCGGCACCCGGCTCGTGGTCAGGACGGTGAGCCCGGGACAGGCGGTCAGCAGGCCCAGCACCTCGGTCCCGGCGGCGACCACGTGCTCGAAGTTGTCCAGCAGCAGGAGCACCCGCTTGTCGCGCAACACCGCGGTCAGGCGGGTGGACACCGGCAGCGGCCCGCGTTCGTCCAGCCCCACCTGCCGGGCGATCGCCGCGGTGACCAGACCTGGGTCGCGCACCGGCGACAGGTCGACGAACACGGCGCCGCCGGGGTACTGCTCGCCCAGTGCGCCGAGCACGTCCAGCGCGAGGCGCGTCTTGCCCACGCCACCGGGCCCGGTCAGCGTCAGCAACCGGGTCTCGCCGCGCTCGAGCAGCTCGACGAGCGCCGCCGCGACCCCGGCGCGGCCGATCAACGGCGGCAGCAGCAGCGGCCCGGACGTCACCGGCTCGACGGCCCCCGGGCGTGCGGCGGCCAGCACGTTCGCACGCTGGTCCGCGTCCAGTTCCAGGGCGTCGGCCAGCAACCGCACGGTGTCCAGCCGCGGGCTGCGGCGCGGGTCCCGTTCCAGGTCGCTGACCGCGCGCGGGCTCACCCCGGCCCGCTCGGCCAGGGCCTCCTGGGTCAGCCCCGCGGCCAGCCGCAGCCGTTTGAGCAGGGCGCCGAAACCCGAGGTGCGCACACCAGGGACATCGCCGCGGGGTGCGCGGATGTGTCAGGTGTGCGGTGAGCGTTCGTCGTGGGCTCGTCCGCCTCCCGCGCCCATGCTGGACGGGCAGTCACCGACGGAAGGAAACGACCATGACCGCCGAGATCAAGATCCGCGCACGCCGCATCAGCGAAGAGGTGTTCAACCAGGGCGACGTCGCGGTCCTCGACGACCTCCTCGCCCCCGGGTACACCCAGTACCTCGCCGCGGAGGACCGCACCACGAACGCGGCGGAGCTCGCCGCGTTCGTCGCCGGGACCCGCCGGGCGTTCCCGGACCTGCGGGTCCACACCGAGGAGCAGATCGTCGAGGGCGACACCCTCGTGCAGCGGCTCATCCTCACCGGCACGCACCAGGGTGATGCCTTCGCCGGGCTGCCCCCGGCCACCGGAGCCCGGTTGTGCGTGCCGATGGTCGACGTGTACCGCTTCGACCCGGATGGCCGGTTCACCCACCGCTGGACCCTGTGGGACGAACACGCGGTGCGCACACAACTCGGCCTGACCGCCGCGCTGGGCACCCCCTGACGACGGGCGGCTCAGATCCCCAGCAGCGCGCGCAGCTGCCGGACGTGCCCCTGCGCCTGCACCGCGTACCGGGCGTGTTCGATCCGGCCGGTCGCGTCCAGGACGAACGTCGAGCGCAGCGGGCCGGCACCGGTCGTGCCGTTGACGGTCTTCTCGCCCCACGCGCCGTAGCTGCGGTGCACCGATCCGTCCACATCGGACAGCAGCGGGTACGTCAGCTGCTCCGTCCTGGCCCACTCCGCGAGCCGGTGCGGCGGGTCCGGGGAGATGCCGACGACCGTCACCCCGGCCGCGTGCAGCGAAGCCAGGTTGTCCCGGAAGTCGCACGCCTCGGTGGTACAGCCGGGAGTGCCGGCGGCCGGGTAGAAGTACAGGATGCTCCGCCGGCCCAGCAGCGACCCGAGCGTCACCGTCGCGCCGTCGGCACCGGGCAGCGTGAAATCGGGGGCGGCATCGCCCGTGTCCAGGTGCACGACCATCTCGGACCTCCTCGTCGGTGAGTTCACAGCTTCGGGTGCCGGTTGACGTCCTTGTACAGCAGGTAGCGGAACCGGCCCGGTCCCCCGGCGTAACAGGCCTGCGGGCAGAACGCCCGCAGCCACATGAAGTCGCCCTCCTGCACCTCCACCCAGTCCTTGTTCAGCAGGTACACGGCCTTGCCCTCGAGCACGTAGAGCCCGTGCTCCATCACGTGCGTCTCCGGGAACGGGATCGCCGCGCCGGGCTGGAAGTTGACGATGTTGACGTGCATGTCGTGCCGCAGGTCGGCGGGGTCCACGAACCGGGTGGTCGTCCAGGCGCCGCCGGTGCCGGGCATCGGCGCCGGCTCGATGTCGCGCTCGTTGGTGACGAACGCCTCCGGCACGGCGATGCCCTCGACGGCCTCGTAGGCCTTGCGCACCCAGTGGAACCGGGCCGGCTCGCCGCCCTCGTTGCGCGCGTTCCAGCCGGTCCCGGGCGGCAGGTAGGCGTAACCACCCTCGCCGAGGGTGTGCGCGGTGCCGCCGATCGTCACGACCAGCTCGCCGCCGACCACGAACAGCACGCCCTCCGCGCGCGGGTCCGGTTCGGGCCGCTGAGAGCCGCCACCGGGTGAGACCTCCACGATGTACTGGGAGAACGTCTCGGCGAACCCGGACAGCGGCCGGGCGAGGATCCACACCCGCGTGCCGTCCCAGAACGGCAGGTTGCTGGTCACGATGTCGGTCATCGTGCCGCGCGGCAGGACGGCGTAGGCCTCGGTGAACACCGCCCGGTCGGTGGTGAGCTGGGTCTGCGGGGGCAGGCCGCCCGTGGGTGCGTAGTACCGGCCGTTCATGCCATCTCTCCCGTTCTCGTCGGAAAACCCGTCGGCGCTCACGTCTCGTCCCGCACCAGCATCCGGCCCCGCGGCGGCGCGCCGAGGTCGATCCGCTCGCCCCGCAGCCACGTGCTGCGCACCACACCGCTCAACCGCTGCCCCTCGTACGGGGTGATCGGGTTGCGGTGGTGCAGCGACCGCGCCACGACGACGAACTCCTCGTCCGGCGCGAGCACGCAGAAGTCCGCGTCGCAGCCGGGCTCGATGCGGCCCTTGCGGCGCATCCCGGTCTGCGCGGCCGGCGCCTGCGCCATCCACCTGACCACATCGGACAGCCCGAAGCCGCGCGCCCGCCCGTGCGTCCACACCAGCGGCAGACCGAGCTGGAGCGACGAAATACCGCCCCACGCCTCGCCGAAGTCCCCCGAGTCCAGTCGTTTCAGGGCCACTGTGGACGGTGAGTGGTCGCTGACCACCAGATCGATCACACCGTCGCGCAGTGCCGCCCACAGCTGTTCGCGGTTGTCCCGTTCCCGGATCGGCGGGCAGCACTTGAACTGGGTCGCGCCGGGCGGGATGTCCTCGGCGGTGAGGGTCAGGTAGTGCGGGCAGGTCTCGGCGGTGACCGCCACCCCGCCGGCGCGGGCCTGCGCGATGATCGGCACAACCTCCGCGCTCGACACGTGCAGGATGTGCACCCGGCACCCGGTCGCGCCGGACAGCTCGACAACCTCCCGGACCGCGCGGTTCTCCGCCTCCCGCGGCCGGGACGCCAGGAAGTCGCGGTAGTCGCGGCCGTGGGCGGCGCCGACCGCGTCGTGGGCCTCGGCGTGCACGATCAGCAGCCCGCCGAACGAGGCGATCTCCCGCATCGCCGCGTCCAGCTGGGCCCGGTCGAGGTGACCGAACTCCTCGACACCCGACGGCGACAGGAAGCACTTGAACCCGAACACCCCGGCCTCGTGCAGCGGCCGCAGGTCCGGCACGTTGCCGGGCACGGCCCCGCCCCAGAACCCGGCGTCCGTCCAGATCTGGTCCCGCGCGGTCTTGCGCTTGGTCTCCAGGGCGGCGACGTCGACCGTGGGCGGGATGCTGTTGAGCGGCATGTCGACCAGGGTCGTCACGCCGCCGGCCGCGGCTGCCCTGGTCGCGCTGCGGAAGCCTTCCCACTCGGTGCGGCCGGGATCGTTGACGTGCACGTGGGAGTCCACCAGCCCGGGCAGCAGGACCTCGTCGCCGGCCAGGTGCACCTCCTCGGCGCCCGGCACGACCGCGTCGAACGCCTCGACGGCGGCGATCACACTCCCGCGGACCACGACAGCGGCCGGCCGTTCCCCGGACGGGGTGACCGTCCGGCGGGCCCGGATGACCAGCGTTCGCTCGCTCATTCGGTTTCGCCTCCCTCGAGGTGTTCGGCGGCGATCCGCTCGCCGAGTGTTTCCAGCAGCCGCGCCCCGTCGCGCAGGCAGACGTCGATGTCCGGTTCGAGGTCGGTCAGCGCGTAGGCCGCCCGGATGCCGGTGTCGTGCAGCCGCGCGGGCGGCAGCGTCGTGCTGCCGCACACCGCGACCACCGGCACGCCGGCACGCCCGGCCGCCCGCGCGACCCCGGCCGGTGCCTTGCCGTGCAACGTCTGCTCGTCCAGCATGCCCTCCCCGGTCACGACGAGGTCGGCGCCGCGGAGGGCCCCGGAGAACCCGGCCAGGTCGAGCACCAGCTCGATGCCCGGCCGCAGCGCCGCGCCGAGCAGGGCCAGCCCGGCGAAGCCGACGCCTCCCGCCGCGCCCGCACCGGGCGTGTCCCGCAGGTCGCGGCCGGTGGTGCGGGCGACCACGTCGGCCCAGTGCGCCAGGGCCACGTCCAGCCGGGCGACCTCCGCCGGTCCGGCTCCCTTCTGCGGACCGTACACCGCCGCCGCGCCCCGCGGACCGGTCAGCGGATTGTCCACATCGGACGCGATCGTCACCGCGACGTCCCGCGTCGCCGCCCGCAGGCCGGTGAGGTCGATCGAGGCGACCCCGGGCAGCGCCACCCCGCCGTCACCGATCTCGCCGCCCGAGGCGTCGAGCAGGCGCGCGCCGAGCGCGGCGACCAGGCCGGCACCACCGTCGGTGCCGGCGCTGCCGCCGACGCCCAGCACGATCTCGCGGCAGCCGGCCGCGATCGCCGCGGCCATCACCTCGCCCGTGCCGCGGCTGGTGGCCCGCAGTGGCCGGAGCCGGCCACCGGGCAGGCGCACCAGCCCGGACACGGCGGCCAGCTCCACCACCGCGACGTCACCCCGCCTGGCGTACCAGGTGTCCACCGGCTCGCCCGTCGGCCCGGACGCGGTGACCGGGACCGCGGTGAACCCCGCGGCCAGCACCGCCGCCAGCGTGCCGTCGCCCCCGTCGGCGACGGGCACCGCGCGCACCCGCGCGTCCGGCCTGGCCCGGCGCACGCCGGCACCCACGGCGTCGGCGACCTGCGCCGCGGTCAGCGAGCCCTTGAACTTGTCGGAAGCGACGAGCACCGTCAACACCGTTGGCACCGGAGGCCCCTCAGGCCGGGACGATCGCGGTCGGCGCGTCCCCGGGCCGCTCGGCGAGCTCCTCGAACTCGGCCACGTCGTCGATGGCCGCGGCGCCCATCGACACGTTCGTGACCCGCTCCAGGATGATCTCGACGACCACCGGCACGCGCAGCTCCGCCGCGAGCGTCTTGGCCTTTTCCAGCGACGGCAGGATGTCGTCGGGCTCGAACACCCGGATCGCCTTGCAGCCCAGCCCTTCGGCGACCTTGACGTGGTCGACACCGTAGCCGCCGAGCTCCGGTGCGTTGATGTTGTCGAACGACAGCTGGACGCAGTAGTCCATGTCGAACCCGCGCTGTGCCTGCCGGATCAGTCCGAGGTAGGCGTTGTTCACCAGCACGTGCACGTACGGGATGCCGAACTGCGCGCCGACCGCCAGCTCCTCGATGAGGAACTGGAAGTCGTAGTCACCGGACAGTGCCACGACCGTGGCGTCCGGGTCGGCGGTGGCCACCCCCAGCGCGGCGGGAACGGTCCAGCCGAGCGGGCCGGCCTGCCCGGCGTTGATCCAGTGCCGCGGCTGGTAGACGTGCAGCATCTGCGCGGCCTGGATCTGCGACAGCCCGATCGTGCTGACGTAGCGGGTGCCGGGGCCGAAGGCGCGGTTCATCTCCTGGTAGACGCGCTGCGGCTTGATCGGCACGGTGTCGAAGTGCGTCTTGCGCAGCAGGGTCCGGCGGCGCTGCCGGCACTCCGCCGCCCACCGCGAGCGGTCCGGCAGCCGGCCCGCGGCCCGCCACTGGCGCGCCACCTCGACGAAGACCTCGAGCGCGGCCCTGGCGTCGGACACGATGCCGTAGTCCGGCGCGAACACCCGGCCGATCTGCGTCGGCTCGATGTCGACGTGCACGAACGTGCGGCCGGCGGTGTAGACGTCCAGGCCGCCGGTGTGCCGGTTGGCCCAGCGGTTGCCGATGCCGAGCACGAAATCGCTGGCCAGCAGCGTCGCGTTGCCGTAGCGGTGCGAGGTTTGCAGGCCCACCATCCCGGCCATCAGGGGATGGTCGTCGGGGATCGTGCCCCAGCCCATCAGCGTCGGCACCACCGGGACGCCGGTCAGCTCGGCGAATTCGACCAGCAGCTCGGCGGCGTCGGCGTTGACCACGCCGCCGCCGGAGACGATCAGCGGCCGCTCGGCCCCGGCCAGCATCGACAGGGCCCGCTCGGCCTGCGCCCGGGTCGCGGCGGGCCTGGCCACCGGCAACGGCTCGTAGGTGGCGATGTCGAACTCGATCTCGGCGAGCTGGACGTCGAGCGGCAGGTCGATCAGCACCGGGCCGGGCCTGCCCTCCCGCATCAGCCGGAACGCCTTGGCGAACGTGCCCGGCACCTGCGCGGGCTCCAGGACGGTGACCGCCATCTTCGCGACCGGTGCGGCGATGGCGGAGATGTCGACGGCCTGGAAGTCCTCCTTGTGCAGCTTGGCGACCGGCGCCTGCCCGGTGATGCACAGGATCGGGACGGAGTCCGCCGACGCCGAGTACAGGCCGGTGATCATGTCGGTGCCGGCCGGACCGGAGGTCCCGACGCAGATGCCGATGTTGCCCGGCTCGGCGCGGCTGTAGCCCTCGGCCATGTGCGAGGCCGCCTCGACGTGGCGGGCCAGCACGTGCCGGATGCCGCCGTGGGCCTTCATGGCGCTGTAGAACGGGTTGATCGCCGCACCCGGCAGGCCGAACGCCTGGGTGGCGCCCTCCTTCTCCAGGATGAGCACCGCGGCGTCGACGACTCTCATGCGTGCCATGGTTGGTTTCCTTCCGATGCGCGAGGTCCGGGACGTGCCGCCCCGGACGGAGGTCAGGTGTCGGCGCGGCCGCTGAGCCGCTCGACGCCGCGCAGCAGGCCCGAGTGGTCGAGCCCGCCGTCCCCGGCGGCCTTCGCTGCGGCCATGAGCTGGGCGACCAGCGCGCCGAGGGGGATGACGACGCCGGCTTCGCGGGCGGCGGCGGTGACGATGCCCAGGTCCTTGTGGTGCAGTTCGATGCGGAAGCCGGGCGGGAACGAGTGGGTGAGCATGTTCTGCTTCTTCTGCTCGAGCACCGTCGACCCGGCCAGCCCGCCGCCGAGGACCTCCAGTGCGGCCTCGGTGTCCACGCCGTAGGCCTCGAGGAAGACGACAGCCTCCGCGAGCGCCTGGATGTTCGCCGCGACGATCAGCTGGTTGGCGGCTTTCACGGTCTGCCCGGAACCGGTCGGGCCGACGTGCACGACGGTCTTGCCGACCACGTCGAAGATCGGTTTCGCGGCGGCGAAGTCGGCCCTCTCGCCACCGACCATGATGGACAGTGCGGCGTTGCGGGCGCCGGCCTCGCCGCCGGACACCGGCGCGTCCAGCAACCGGAGACCGCGCTCCCGGGCCTGTTCGGCGAGCTCGGCGGTCACGTCCGGGCGGATGCTGGAGAAGTCGATCACCAGCGCGCCCCGCCGCGCGTGGTCGAAGACACCGCCCTCCCCCGCGAGGACCTCCCGCACGTCCGGCGAGTCGGGGACCATCACGCAAATCACGTCGGCGCCCTCGACCGCCTCGGCGATCGACCGCGCGGCGCGGCCGCCGGCGTCCACGAGGGGTTTGGTCTTCTCCGGTGTCCGGTTGTACCCGGTCACGTCGTGCCCGGCCCCGGCCAGGTGCACCGCCATCGGGCTGCCCATGATGCCGAGACCGATGAACGCGATGCTGCTCATGTTCCTGCCGTCCTTCCCTGGGGGTTGCTGGTCATCAGGCGCGGGCGCCCGCGCCGCGGCGGTCCCGCGGCAGCCAGCCGAAGCTGTCCGCCGAGGCACCCGAGGGCACATACTCCAGGCCCACCCACCCGGAATAGCCGCGCTCCTGCAGGTCCGCCAGCTGGCGCTGGAGCGGGAGCCGGCCGGTGCCGGGCTCGTGCCGCCCCGGTGCGTCGGCGATCTGCACGTGCCCGATGCGGCCGGCGTGCGCGGCGATGACGTCGTCCACGTCGTCCCCGTTGACCGCCAGGTGGTAGAGGTCGGCGAGCAGGGCGACGTTGTCCGCCCCCGCCTGCCGGACCCGGTCCAGGACGGCGAGCGCGTCGGCCGCGGTCAGCAGCGGGTACCGCGGCGCACCGCTGACCGGCTCGACCAGCACGGTCCCGCCGATGCGGTTCGCCGCCCGCGCCGCCAGCACCAGGTTCTGCACGGCCAGCTCGTCCTGTTCCTCCGGCGCACCGCCGACCCGGTTGCCGTAGAGCGCGTTGAAGCTCCTGGCGCCCAGCTGTTCGCCGATGCCGATCGTGACGTCGATGTTGTCGCGGAACTCGGCCGACCGGGCCGGCCACGACACCAGGCCGCGGTCGCCGCCTGCCATGTCACCGGCGAAGAAGTTCAGCCCGGCCAGCTGGACACCGGCGTCGCGGACGGCCGAGACGAACCGGTCGACCTCCGCGTCGCCCGGCACCGCCTCGGCGAAGGGCCACCAGAACTCGACGCCGTCGAACCCGGCCTCCTTCGCCGCCGCGGGTCGTTGCAGCAGCGGCAGCTCGGTGAACAGGATGGAGCAGTTGACTTCGTAGGGCAGTGCGTGTGTCACGTTCGTTCCTCGCTCCTTTGAGTCCCCGCGGTCAGGTCCCCGCGGTCAGGTCCCCGCGGTCAGGTCCCGGCGGGGCGATGCCCGGCCCTGGCACGGCGTTCCCGGGTGTCCAGGTCGTCCTCGAGCGTGTCGCCGAACCGGTCGAGCGAGCTCTCCCCCGCCTCGAAGACCGACGCGCCCGGCTTGTTGCCGGCCCGGAGTTCGTTGAACAGCAGGTTCAGCACGACCGCGACGATCGCCGTCGCGCTGATGCCGGAGTGCATGATGACGCCGAACCACGACGGGAACGCCTGCCAGAACTTCGGCGCGGCGACCGGGATGATCCCGATGCCCAGGGCGACCGCCACGATCAGCATGTTGAGGTTGTTCTGGTACCGCACCCGCGCGAGGGTGCGGATCCCGCTGCTCATCACCGTGCCGAACAGCACGATGCCGGCGCCGCCGAGCACGGGGTACGGGATCGCCGCGACCACCGCGCCCACGACCGGCAGCAGACCGAACAGCAGCAGCACGCCACCGCCGACGGCCACCGCGAACCGGCTCTTGATCCCGGTCAACGCGACCAGGCCGACGTTCTGCGCGAACGCGCTCGCCGGGAACGACCCGAACAGCGGGGCGACCGTGGACGCGGCCATGTCGGCGCGCAGGCCGCCCGCGACCCGCTTGGCGTCCACTGTGGTCCCCACGATCTCGCCGACGGCGAGGATGTCCGCCGTCGTCTCGGTCATGATGACGAAGACGACGATCGTCATCGACACGATCGCGGCGACCCCGAACGTGGGCGACCCGAAGTGCAGGACCGGCGGGAGGGCGAAGATCTTCGCCTCGCCCACCCGGGAGAAGTCCGCCTTGCCGGTGCACACCGCGACGACCGTGCCGATCACGATGCCGATCAGGATCGACAGCCGCGAGAGGGCGCCCTGGAACAGCCTGCTGATCACCAGGATGACGACCAGCGTCAGCGCCGCGAGGCCGATGTTGGACACCGAGCCGAGGTCCTTCGCGCCGTCGCCGCCCTGCGCCCAGGTGAACGCGGTCGGCATCAGCGACAGGCCGATCACCGTGATGACCGTGCCGGTGACCACCGCCGGGAACAGCCGCACGAGCTGCGCGAAGAACGACGACGCGATCAGCCCGATCAGGCCGGCCACGATGATGGCGCCGAACACCGGCCGCACGCCCCCGTCGGAGGCGATCGCGACCATGGTGGACACACTCGCGAAGGACACACCCTGGACCAGCGGCAGGCGGCTGCCGAACGGGCCGAGGCCCAGCGTCTGGAGCAGGGTCGCCAGGCCGCTGACGAACAGCCCGGCGGTGACGAGCAGCGCCTTGTCCCCGGCCGACAGGCCGGCGGCACCGCCCACGATCAGCGGCGGCGCGATGACCCCGCCGTACATGGTGAGGATGTGCTGCGTGCCGTAGGCGAGCAATCGCGGGAAGGAATGGGTCTCGTCCTCGGGCCGGCCGCGGTACTTGGAAGATCGGTTGAACAGCCTCATTGCTGTCTCCTCGTCAGGTCGGCTCACACCCAGCCGGGCACGGCGTGCCAGGCCGAGCCCGGCTCCGATGCGTCGTCACGCAGGACAGTGGCTTCGATCAGCCCGAAGGGGCGGTCCGCCGCGTAGAACACCTCGTGGGGGTTGTCCACCCCGAACGGCGAGAGGTCCACCAGGAAGTGGTGCTTGTTCGGTGCGGACAGGCGGATCTCGGCGACCTCCGGGTGCTTCTCCAGCACCGCCTGGCCCATGCCGTACAGCGTCTGCTGCAACGCGTAGCTGTGGATCTCGGCGAACTGCTCGAGCATCAGGTCGCGGATCGACTCGTAGGACTCGTCCCACGCCACGTCGGTGTGGTCGTAGCGCCACCTGGCCACCAGTGAGGTCGCCAGGATCCGGTCGTCGGTCTCCGGCAGTGTCGTGTAGGAGTCCTTGAGGAAACCGTGGAACTCCGAGCCGGTCGACTTCAGGACCGTGAGGTCCTTGATGCCGGAGACGACATGGGTGCGCCGGTCGTCGCCGCGGCGATCGACGTTGACCACGGTGGTGCGGGTGCCCACGCCGGTCTGCACGAACGAATGGTCGTGACCCTTGCCGCCCACCGGGATCCGCTGCCACGGCGTCTCGTCGATCTCGATGCGCGCCCCGTCGGCGGCGGGGGTGCGGTCGAGGAAGTGGCCGGCGAGGGTGCGGGCGAAGTCCTCGATCGCGCCGATGCCCTTCTCCTTCGCGAAGCTGAAGATCGTGTTCTTCTGTGTGTCGGTGGGCAGGACGTCGCCCTGGTCGCCCTCGATGTGCGCGCCGGCGAAGTCGCCGCGCAGCGCGCTGGAGACGGTCAGGTCGCGGATCTCGTGGCGCGGGGTGTCGCGGTAGACGCGGACGAGGTGGTTCTGCGCTTTGCCGTACTGGTTGGGGCCCAGGACGATGGCCATGGGGGGTCAGCTCCCTCGGTAGGTGGAGTAGGCGAACGGGCTCAGCAGCACCGGGACGTGGTAGTGCTGCCCGGGATCGGCGAGTGCGAAGGTGAGGGTGATTTCGGGGAAGAAGCAGGTCTGGCCGGTGGCGGCGAAGTAGGCGGCGGTGTCGAACACGAGCCGGTAGGCACCGGCGTCGAGGCGGTCGGGGCCGAGGTCGGCGATGCGGCCGTCGTCGTCGGTCGCGCCGGTGGCCAGCACCCCCGGCTTCCCGGCCCGCTCCAGCCGCACACGGACGCCGGCGGCGGGGCGGCCGAGCGCGGTGTCGAGCACGTGGGTGGTGATCGCGCTCATCCGTCCACCAGCTTCCGCACGCGCAGGACGGCGATCTTGCGCAGTTCCCCGGCCACGACCGGGGCCTCCTCCTCCGGCGTGTGGCCGAGGCGCTCCCGCAGGTTCGCGAGGATCTGCTCACCGGACAGGCCGGTGGCGCAGATCAGGAAGACGCGCCCGAACTTCGCCTCGTAGGCGCGGTTACCCTCGATCAGGGCGGCTGCGGTGCCGGGGTCGCCGCCGACGGCCGACTGCTCCTGTCTCGACCAGGCCGACTCGACGTCCTTGCCCTGGGCGCGTTCCCCGATGCGGGGGTGCGCGGCCAGCGCCCGGTCGACCTCCGCCGCGGTGAGTTCGCGCGCGGCCTGGTCCGCGACGGCGACCAGCGCGCCGGCATTCGCGTACGGGCGGCCGGCGCGGACCTTGTCCGCCCACGCGGGCACGTCGCAGCAGGCGCGTAGCGCGGTGGTGAGGGGGCCGGGGGCTGCGGAGTTGAACTCCTCCAACGTCATCCTGCACTCCTTCCGCAGTGCGGAATTCGCATTTCGTGACATGAGAGATGGTGGGCCCGCGACCCGGGTCACGTCAACAGTTTGTTGAAAATCGGTGATAACCTGCCCGGGGAGCGGACCGGATTCCGCCCAGCGGACAGCCGGCTCGAGGATGAGCACCTGCTGGCGAGGACTTGCTGTTCCGCTATGCAGACATTAGTGTTCGCGTTGCGGAACTTCTCCGCCTCTCCCCTTTTCCTTGTCGCGTCAAGCGAGGTTCGATGCCGAACACCAGCCCCGGGTACGCCGTCACCGTCCGGGTCGAGACGCCCTCCCACTCAGGCGCCACCAGTGATCTGGTGGCCGCGGTGAGCCGCTCCGGCGGCGAACTGACGGCGCTCGACGTCGTGGAGTCGCACGCCGACCGCCTCGTCGTGGACGTCACCTGCGACGCGGTGGACGCCGCCCACGCCGAGACCATCACCAAGACACTCACCGGGATCCCGCGGGTTCGCGTGCGCAAGGTCAGCGACCGCACCTTCCTGATGCACCTCGGCGGCAAGCTCGAGGTCAACCCGAAGGTCCCGCTCAAGCACCGCGACGACCTCTCCCGCGCCTACACCCCCGGGGTCGCCCGGGTGTGCCGGGCGATCGCCGAGAACCCCGCCGACGTCCGGCGGCTCACCATCAAACGCAACACCGTCGCGGTCGTGACCGACGGTTCGGCCGTGCTCGGGCTGGGCAACATCGGCCCGGCCGCCGCACTGCCGGTCATGGAGGGCAAGGCAGCGCTGTTCAAACAGTTCGCCGGGGTGGACGCGTGGCCGGTGTGCCTCGGCACGCAGGACACCGGCAAGATCGTCGAGATCGTCCTCGCACTGTCCACTGTCTACGGTGGGATCAACCTGGAGGACATCGCGGCGCCACGCTGTTTCGAGATCGAACGGCAGCTGCGGGAACAGCTCGACATCCCCGTGTTCCACGACGACCAGCACGGCACCGCGATCGTCGTGCTCGCCGCGCTGACCAACGCCCTGCGGGTGGTGGGCAAGCAGCGGCCGGAGATCCGGGTGGTCGTCAGCGGTGTCGGTGCCGCCGGGCACGCCATCGTGAAGCTGCTGCTCGCCCAGGGGGTGCGCGACATCGTGGCGTGCGACCGGCGCGGCGTGGTGCACCGGGGCCGCGGGGAGATGGACCCGGCGCGGCAGTGGATCGCCGACCACACCAACCCGCGGGGGCTCACCGGCACGCTCACCGAATCGTTGCGGGACGCCGACGTGTTCATCGGCGTGTCCGCGCCGAACCTGCTCACCGGCGACGACATCGCGACGATGGCCGACGACGCGATCGTGTTCGCACTGGCCAACCCGGACCCGGAGGTCGACCCGCTCGCGGCCCGCGCCCACGCGGCGGTCGTCGCGACCGGCCGGTCGGACTTTCCCAACCAGATCAACAACGTCCTCGCGTTCCCCGGCTTCTTCCGCGGGATGCTGGACGCGGGAGCGCACGAGATCACCGAATCGGTGATGCTCGCCGCCGCCACCGCGATCGCCGACCGGGTCGGACCGGACGAGCTCAACGCCAGCTACATCGTCCCGTCGGTGTTCGACCGGCAGGTCGCGCCCGAGGTCGCCGCCGCGGTCGGGCGGGCCGCGAACCGGGAGGCGGACCGGGCATGAGGGACCACGAACTGAACGCGTTCGCCGCCGAACTCGACGCGCGGCTTTCCGGTGCGGACTCCGCGCTCGCCCGCCGGTACCCGGGCGACCGGGACGTGCGGCAGCCGGTGCACACCGTCTACGTGCCGGGCGACCGGTACACCGCCGGCACCGTGCGCGACTGGGGCGAGCAGGCGCTGGCGGCCCTCGACCGGCACGCCCCCACCGCGGAGGAGTTCGCCGGGATCACCGGTGTCGCCGCGGACGCGGTGAGCGAGGTGTACCCGTGGGTGCGGGAGAAACTGTCCCGGGAGCCGGTCGAGGACCTGCGGATCGACTTCGAGGACGGGTTCACCGCGGGCGAGGACGCGGAAGACGCCGCCGTGGTCGCGGCGGCGCAGGTGCTGGCGGAGTCGGTCCGTGCCGGAACCGCGCCCCCGTTCCACGGCATCCGGTTCAAAAGCTTCGAGGCACCCACCCGCCGGCGCGGGCTGCGGACACTGGTCCGGTTCGTCGAGGCGCTGCACGAGGCCGGCGGCCTCGGTGAAGGATTCGTCGTCACGCTGCCGAAGGTGACGTCGGCCGAGCAGGTCGAGGCGATGGTGCTGGTGTGCGAGCGGCTGGAAGCCGCGCTCGGCCTGGCGGCGCGGAGCCTTCGGTTCGAGATCCAGGTCGAGACCCCGCAGTGCATCGTCGGCGCGGACGGCTCGGTGCCGATCGCGCGGATGCTGCACGCGGCGGACGGCCGGTGCACGGGCCTGCACTACGGCACCTACGACTACTCCGCGTCCTGCGGGATCGCGGCCGCCTACCAGAGCATGGAACACCCCGCCGCGGACCACGCGAAGGCGGTCATGCAGGTGGCCGCCGCCGGCACCGGCGTCCACCTGTCCGACGGTTCCACGAACGTGCTGCCCGCCGGCGGCCCGTCCCAGGTGCAGGCGGCCTGGCGGCTGCACACCCGGCTCGTCCGCCGTTCCCTGGAGCGCGGCTTCTACCAGGGCTGGGACCTGCACCCCGCGCAACTGCCGACGCGCTACCTCGCCACGTACGCGTTCTACCGGCAGGGACTGCCGGACGCGCTGACCCGCCTGCACGCCTACACCGGCGGCGGTGACTCGGCCTACCTGGACGAACCCGCCACCGCCGCCGCACTGGCACGCTTCGTCCTGCGCGGCGTGGACTGCGGCGGGGTGAGCGCCGCGGAGGTCACCGAGCGGACCGGCCTGGACCTGGACCGCCTCACCGTCCTGGCCCACCCCCGGCCGCGGTGAGGCGGCACCGGTACGCCCGGGGCGGTACCGGCCCCGGGCGTACCGGTCACGACGGCCCGGTCACCGCACCCCGGCCAGCGGCCAGCGGCGGTCGGCGAGCACCGGGAATTCCGCGCGCACCCTGTCCACCACCGCGGGGTCGACGTCGCAGCACAGCACCTCTTCGTCCGCGCCCGCCTCGGCCAGCACCTTGCCCCACGGGTCCACCACGCGGCTGTGGCCGCCGAGTTCCACCCCGCCGTCCTGGCGGCCCGCGGCGTTGACGGCCACCACCAGCACCTGTTCCTCCACCGCGCGGCACGTGGTGAACAGGCGCCAGTGCTCCCGCCGGGCGGCCGGCCACGCGGCGGGCACGACCACGGTCTGCGCACCCCGGTCGACGAGTCCGCGCCACAGTTCGGGGAAGCGCAGGTCATAGCAGGTGGTGGCACCGAACCTGCCGAACGGTGTCTCGGCGATCTCGAGCCGGTCCCCGGGGGTGAGCAGCTCGGCCTCCCGGGAGGCGTAGCCGAAGACGTGGATCTTGCGGTAGGTGTGCGCGATGGTGCCGTCCGGGGCGAGCAGGACGGCCGTGTTGGCGAGGCGGCCGTGCTGGTCGCGTTCGATGATGCTGCCGAGGTGCACGAAGGCGCCCAGCGCACGCGCCCACTCGCGGGCCACCGCCACGGTGGGGCCCTCCAGCGGCTCGGCGCGCTCGGGATAACGGTCGAAGGCGAAGTAGCCGGCCGCCCAGAGCTCGGGCAGCACCACCAGGTCGGCACCACGCGCCTGGGCGACCAGCGAACCCGCGCGCACGCGCCGGTCCTCCGGCGACTCCTCGGGCGGGCTGGCCAGCTGGACCATCGCGATTCTCATGACTGCTCCTCCAGCCGCAGCGCGGCCATCGTGCTCGCCAGGTGCGCCGACAGCGCCTCGCCGGCCTTCGCCGGGTCACCGGACCGTAGGGTGTCGACGATCGCGGTGTGCTCGGCGAGCACCCGCGCCGCCCGGTCATTCCCGGTGCGCACGGCACGCAGGCCCATCCGCACCTGCCGGTCGCGCAGGCCCTCGTAGAACTCCGCGAGCACCGGGTTGCCGGCCCTGCGCACGATGGCGCGGTGGAAGGCCCGGTCGCAGTCGATGAAGCCGACCGGGTCGTCGATCAGCTCGCGCTGCCGCCCGACCAGCCGGTCCAGCTCACCGAGGAAGTCCTCGCCCGCCGGCACGACGCGGCACAGGCACCAGTGTTCGACGAGCTCGCGTGCCTCCATCACGGCGCGGACCTCCGCGTCGGAGATGGGCGGCACGAACGCGCCCTTCTTCGGCACGATCTCCAGGAAACCCTCCGCCTCCAGGCGGAGCAACGCTTCCCGCACCGGTGTCCGCGAGGTGCCCGCCTCCTGCGCGACCTCGGACTCGGTCAGGAACGTGCCCCCGTCCCTCGGGAGCTCCGCGATGCGCTGCTTCAGGAAGCGGTACGTGGCGTCCTGGGCCGAGCGCCGCCGCCCACCTTCTCGTAAGCTCGTCATACAAGATGTATACAACCTGTTCACAACGGGCACAAGCGTCGCTCGCAGCACGCTGGCCGGCTCCATGCACTGCGCGGCGATCATCCGGTCGAACGGATCCCGGTGCCCCGGTTCGATGGACCCGGCGAGGAGAGCGTGCTCGTCCGTCACGGAGAGGCTTTCCACCCCCAACTGCTCGAGGTGCTGCCGATAGGCACCTACCTGCACCTCGGCCTGGGCAGCGCGCCCAGCCGCTGTTTCGTCGCGATTTCCCAGGCCGATGCCGCGGACACGAACAGCTCCGTGCGGCGGCCCGGACGCGCCACGGCTGCTTCAGGACGGCCGGAGCGTGCCGGTCATTGCGCGGAGCGGGGCCCGGCGGCGCGACGGAGCCGGTTGGCGATGGCGAGCCCGAGACCCTGCTCCGGCGGCACGGACGCGACGATGACGTCGCACCCCCGCTGGTCGAGTTCGCGCAGGAATCCGTAGAGCATGCGCGCGTAGGCGGCCATCGATCCGGGCACCGCCACCACCGCGTGCGCCCGCACCGGGCCGCCGGCGGCGGGCAGCAGCACACCGACCCGGTGCCCCTGTTCCTGCGCGAGCTCCGCTTCCGCGACGACCTCGCCGGGTTCGACGAGCACGACCCGTGCCCGCGGCGCGTAGTGCGAGGGGTGCTGGCCCGGCACCCGGATGTGGCTCGCCGACGGGACGGCGAGCGGGCGCCCCAGCACCTGTTCGAGATCCTCGCGCGTCACCCCGCCGGGCCGCAGCACGCTCGGGGTGCCACCGGTGACGCCGGTGACGTCGACGATGGTCGACTCGACGCCGACCTGGCAGGGACCGCCGTCCAGCACGAAGTCGACGGCGTCGCCGAGCTCGGCCCGGACGTGCTCGGCGGTGGTCGGGCTGACGGAGCCGAAGCGGTTGGCGGAGGGGGCGACGACACCCCCGCCGAAGGCCGACAGCAGCGCGAGCGCGACGGGATGGCCCGGTACGCGCACGGCCACGGTCTCCAGGCCGCCCGTCGCCTCCAGCGGCACCCGGGGAGCGCGCTGCAGGACCATCGTCAGCGGCCCCGGCCAGAAGCGCTCGGCCAGCAGACGTGCCGTGGCGGGCACGTCCTTGACCCAGTCGTCCAGCTGTTCCGCGCCGCCGAGGTGGACGATCAGCGGGTGCGAGGGCGGGCGGCCCTTGGCCTGGAAGACGCGCGCGACGGCGGCGGGGTCCTCGGCGTTGGCCGCCAGGCCGTAGACCGTCTCGGTGGGGATGGCCACCAGGCGCCCGGCACGCAGCAGCCCGGCCGCCTTCTCGATGTCACTGGTACTCGCCGTCACGGGACCAATCCTCTCACCGGCGCGAAGGCCGGTCAGCCGGGCTCCGGTCGCGATCCCGCGCACGGAAGCCGGCCGGGACCCGCGCAACCGGGACCTCGGCGACCTCATCGGCGAACTGCGCTGGGCGTCACCCCAGCAGTTCGCGCCGCACGAAGTCCACCAGGACCTCACGCATCACGGTCACCGTGATGCCCGGCGTCCCGGTCAGCACCTGGATCGCCAGGCCATCGGTGAGGGCGCTGAGCCGGACGGCGACCTCGTCCGGGTCGACACCGGTGGAGAAGGTGCCCTGCCGCTGACCGCGCCGGACGATCCGGGCGATCGTGTCGTGCCAGCGGGCGTAGAAGGCGTTGTGCACCGGGCGCAGCTCCGGGTTGATCGTGGCCTCCGCCCAGAACTGCATCCACACCGACCACTCGTCGCGGACCACGCCGACCTTCGGCAGCTGCATCTCGATCAGCCGGAGCAGGCGGCCGTGCGCGTCGTCGAGCCGGCGCAGCTCGGCGCTCTGGCGTTCGAAGGCCCGATCCACCGCGCTGCGCAGCGCCGCGGTGAGCACGTCGTTCTTGCCCGGGAAGTAGTAGTGGACCGCGCCCGTGCTGGTCCCCACCTCGCGGGCGATGTCGGCGACCCGCACGGCGTGGTAGCCGCGCTCGGCGATCAGCCGCGCGGCCGCGTCCAGGATCGCCGCGCGGCGGGCGTCCCGTTCCGGCTCGCCGTGCGGGGTACTGGTGTCGCGCTGGGCCGCCGTGGGCACTCCGGGTCCTCCCTCTGCCGTGATCCGGTCCGGCACCGATCTAACCACACTTCTTCAACTGACGCGTCAGTCGGGGGAAGCACCGGATCGGTCAAGCCATCACGACCAGGACAAATCGAGCGTCTTACCAGCGTTGTTCGAGCACCAGACCTCGCACCACCTCTTGACAACACCCCTTCCCATGGCGCTAACTGACGCATCAGTCAGACCAGTAGGAGAAGGGTGGGCTCGATGACACTCGACGGGCAGGGGCACGACGGCGTGCTCCGGCCGGATGCGCTGACGGGGCGGGTCGCCCTGGTCACGGGCGGCGGCACCGGCATCGGCCGGGCCACCGCGCTCGCGCTGGCCCGGTGCGGGGCCGGTGTGGTGCTGGCCGGGCGGCGCGCCGAGCACCTGGACAAGGTGCGCGGGGAGATCGCCGAGCTCGGCGCCCAGGCGCTGACCGTGCCGGCGGACATCCGCGACGAGGAGCAGGTGACGCGGCTGGTGGACCGGGCGCTGGCGGAGTTCGGCCGGATCGACGTGCTGGTCAACAACGCCGGCGGCCAGTTCGCCGCACCCGCCGAGGAGATCACCGCCAGGGGCTGGCGGGCCGTGCACCGGCTCGCGGTCGACGGCAGCTGGGCCGTGACGCGTGAGGTCGCGCTGCGCGCGATGATCCCCGCGCGCGCCGGCGTGGTGTTCTTCCTCGCCTTCTCGCCACGCCGCGGGATCCCGGGCATGGTGCACGCCACCGCCGCCCGTGCCGCGCTGGAGAACCTCGCCGCGGGGCTGGCCCTGGAGTGGAGCCGGTACGGCATCCGGTCGCTGTGCGTGGCGCCCGGCACGATCGAGACCGAGGGCCTGCGCGAGAACTACTCCGCCGAGGACCGGGCGCGGTGGGCGCAGGCGGTGCCGCTCGGGCGGCTGGGCACGCCGGAGGAAGTCGCCGAGGTGGTGGCGTTCCTGGCCTCCCCCGGAGGCCGCTACGTCACCGGGACCACCATTGTGATCGACGGCGGCGCCGACGCCTGGGGCGCCGGCCACCCGGCTCCGGAGCCGGTGCGATGACCGCCGTGCTCCCCCGCGCCGGGCGGGACGTGGACGTGTTGTTCGACCCGGTGTCCGTGGCGGTCGTGGGCGCCAGCGACGACGAGTCGAAGTACGGCAACTGGATCGCGGTGCAGGCGCTGCGCATGCTCGGCCGCCGCCCGGTGCATCTGGTCAACCGCCGCGGCGGCACGGTCGTCGGCCGCCCCGCGGCCCGGTCACTGGCCGAGCTCGCCGAACCGGTGGACCTGGTGGTGGTGGCCGTCCCGGCGGCCGGGTTCGAAGCGGCGGTGGACGACGCGCTCGCCGCCGGCGCCCGCGCCGTCGTGGGCATCACCGCGGGCTTCGCCGAGCTCGGGGCGGAGGGCCGCGCGGTGCAGCAGCGGGTCGCCGAGCGGGTGCGGGCCGCGGGAGCCGTCCTGCTCGGGCCGAACTGCCTGGGCGTGGCGGATTCGACCACCGCGCTCACGCTGGCCTCCAACCCGCTGCCGGCCGGCACGGTCAGCCTGCTGTCCCAGAGCGGCAACATGGCACTGGAACTGAGCGGGTTCCTGACCGGGCACGGACTCGGGTTCGCGCGCTTCGCCTCGCTCGGCAACCAGGCCGACGTGGGCGTGGCGGACCTGATCCGCTCGTGCACCCGGCACGAGGGCACCGAGCTGATCGCCGTCTACTGCGAGGACTTCGGCGACGGCCGCGACTTCGTCGACGCCGCCGTACACGCCCGGACCGCCGGCAAACCCGTCGTGCTGCTCACCGTCGGCGGCAGCGCCGCGTCCGTGCGCGGCGCGGCGTCCCACACCGGCTCGCTGACCTCCGACAGCGACGTCATCGACGCCGCCTGCCGCGCCGCCGGGATCTACCGGGTGGCGACGCCGCGGGAGCTCGCCGACCTCGCCGCCACCCTGCGCCAGCAGGGCCCGGTGGAGGTGCACCGGGTGGCCGTCCTGGCCGACGGTGGCGGGCACGCGTCCGTCGCCGCGGACGTGACCGAAGCGGCCGGCCTCGCGGTACCCGAGTTTTCCGCGCGGCTGTCTGAGGCGTTGCGCCGTGAGCTGCCGCCGTCGGCGGGTGTGCGCAACCCGATCGACCTGGCCGGTGCGGGCGAGCAGGACATCACCTCGTTCGCCCGGGTGCTCGAGGTGACCCTCGCCGAACCGGACACCGACGCCGTCCTCCTGACCGGCTACTTCGGCGGCTACCGCGAATACGGGGAACGGCTGGCCGCCGGCGAGCTGGCCACTGCCCGGCGCATGGCGGCGCTGGTGCGCGGGCAGGGCAAGCCGGTGGTGGTGCACACGATGCGCCCGGACAGCCCGGCCGCCCGGGTGCTCGCCGAGCGCGGGGTGCCCGTGTTCGGGGCCGTCGAACAGGCCGCCCGCGCCCTGGCGTTGCTGGCGTCCGCCCCCGCACCCGCCGCGCCGGCCGCGCTGCCCGCACCGGCCGAACCGGTCACCGACGACGGCTACTGGCCGTCGCGGGCGCTGTTCGCCGCCGCCGGGGTGCCCTTCCCGGCCGGGGAACGGGTCACCACCGGCGAGGAAGCTCTTGCCGCGGCCCGCCGGATCGGCTACCCGGTCGTGCTCAAGGCCGAAGGACTGCTGCACAAGTCCGACTCCGGCGGTGTCGCACTGGGACTGTCCACCCCGGACGAGCTGAGCGCGGCACTGGCGGACATGCACAACCGCCTGCGGCCGCCCGGCTACTCCGTCGAGGCGATGGCCGACCTCGGCGACGCCGTCGAGCTGATCGCCGGCGTCCGCCGGGACCCGCGGTTCGGGCCGGTCGTCATGGTCGGCCTCGGCGGAGTGTTCACCGAGGTGCTCGCCGACGTCGCGTTCGCCCTCGCCCCGGTGGACCGGGCCGGCGCCGAACGGCTCCTGCGTGGCCTGCGCGCCTCGGCGCTGCTGACCGGGGTCCGCGGCCGCCCGGCCGTCGACCTGCGCGGGGCCGCGGACGTGGTGGCCACGATCAGCTCGCTCGCCGCCGCCCACCCCGAGATCGCCGAGCTGGAGATCAACCCCCTGCTGGCCGCGCCGGGCCGGGTCACCGCGCTCGACGCCCGCATCGTCCGCATCGAGGACTGACCCCGTTTCCGCAGAAAACGAAAGGATCACGATGGATTTCGCCTACTCCCCCCGCCTCGCCGAGCTCAAACAGCGCGCCGCCGACCTCACCGCCAAGATCATGCCCTACGAGGACCAGTGCGAGCGGGAGAACGGCCTGCCGCCCGAGGCGCACGCCGCGATCCGGCAGGAGGTTCTGGCCAGCGGCCTGCAGGCGATCAACACCCCGGTCGAGTGGGGCGGGTCCGGCCTGTCCGTGCTGGAGCAGGTCGTGGTGCAGGACGAACTGGGCAAGCTGACGAACGCGTTGTGGGACACGGTCTGGCGCCCGGCGAACCCGCTGGTGCACGCCACACCCGAGCAGCGGGAGCGCTACCTGGTGCCGGACGCGCGCGGCGAGCGCCGGGACGCGGTGGCGATCACCGAGGCCGACGCGGGATCGGACCCGTCCGGCATCGCCACCACCGCGGTACGCGACGGCGACGGATTCGTCCTCAACGGCGAGAAGTGGTTCGTCACGGTCGGCGACGCCGCCGACTTCCTGCTGGTGCTGGCGAACGTGCCGGACGGCGGGCCGACGATGTTCCTGGTGGACACCGACCTGCCCGGGGTGCGGATCAAGCGGGTGCCGCGCTACACGCACACCTTCGTCTACGAGCACCCCGAGTTCACCTTCAGTGACGTGCGGCTGGGCGCGGACGCGGTACTCGGCGGCGTCGGTCAGGGGTACGAGCTGACCCGCGACTGGTTCACCGAGGAACGGCTGATGATCGGCGCCCGCACGATCGGCGCGGCCGAGCGCGCGCTCACCCTGGCCACGGACTGGGCGCGCGAACGCGTGCAGGGCGGGGTGCCGCTGATCGAGCGGCAGCTGATCCAGGGCATGATCGCCGACTCGGTGGTGGACATCGCCACCAACCGGGCGCTGACGCACCAGGTGGCGTGGGAATTCGACCAGGCCGACCTGAGCGACCCCGCGGTGCGCAAGACGCTGCACGCCAAGGCGGCGACGGTCAAGCTGGCCGCGTCCGAGGCGGCCAACCGCGTGGCGGACCGGTGCCAGCAGATCTTCGGCGGGCGTGGCTACATGCGCGAGTACCCGGTCGAGCGGCTGTGGCGTGAGCTGCGGGTGGACCGGATCTGGGAGGGCACGTCGGAGATCCAGCGCCTGGTGATCGCCAACCACGTCGCCAAGCGCGGCCTGAGCTCGCTGGTCACCTTCCCGGAGGCGCGGTGACCGGCCCGGACGCCGGCTCGGTCGGGGTGACGACGGCCGACGGCATCGCCGTCGTCACCCTGGACCGGGCTGCCAAACGCAACGCCCTGTCCACCCATCTGGAGTCGCGGCTGGCCGAAGCGCTCCGCACACCGTCCGTTGTGGACTCGCGGGCCGTCGTGATCACCGGCGGCCCTGCGGTGTTCTCCGCCGGCGCCGACGTCACCGAGCTGCGGGAGATGACGCCGGCCGCGATCGCGGCCTACTACCGGGCCTCCGGCGCCGTCTACGAGGCGGTGGCGGACCTGCCGCAGCCGACCGTCGCCGCGATCAGCGGGTACTGCCTCGGCGGCGGCCTGGAACTCGCGCTGGCCTGCGACCTGCGGGTGGCCGACGAGCGGGCCGAGTTCGGTTTCCCCGAGATCGGCCTGGGCATCCTGCCCAGCTCCGGTGGCATCGCCCGGGTGGTGCGCGAGCTCGGCCCGGCCCGCACCCGCGATCTGGTGCTGCGCGGCCGCCGCTTCGGGCCCGCGGAGGCCGCGAGCTGGGGCCTGCTCACCGAGATCGCTCCCACCGGAGCGCACCTCGACCGGGCCCGTGCGCTCGCCGCCGAGCTCGCGGCCGCGCCACCACAAGCGGTGGCCTGGACCAAGCAGGTCATCGACGCCGCGGCCGAGTCCTCGCACCGCACCGCGCTGCTGCTGGAACAGCTGGCGTACGCCGCGCTCAACCGCACCTGACCGTTCATCCCCACCGGAGGAGTCATGGACACCGTCGTCAACTCCCGGAACACCCCGCCCCGCGGCGGCGGCCTGCGGGGCATCGAGTCCCGCTCGATCGACTACGTGCCGTTGCGCGAACGGCACGGCAAGGCCTGGCACCTGTGGCCGGTGTGGTTCACCGGCGACGCCCACCTCGCCACCGTCGCCACCGGCGTGCTGGGCATCTCAATGGGGTCGAACCTGCTGTGGACCGGCATCGCCATCGTGGCCGGCTGCGCGTTCGGCACGTTCTTCATGGCGTTCCACTCCTCACAGGGCCCCCAGCTCGGCCTGCCGCAGATGATCCAGTCCCGCCCGCAGTTCGGCTACCTCGGCGCGCTGCTGGTGTGGGTGGTCGCCCTGGTCACCTACCTCGGCTACAACGCCTTCAACCAGCTGCTCGCCGGTGAGGCGGCGCACCTGTTGTTCGGTGTCGACCCGACCGTCGCCTACCTGGCGTTCACCGCGCTCGCCGTGCTGCTGGCCGTGTTCGGCTACGACTGGATCCACAAGGCACAGCGGTGGCTGGCGTACGGGCTGCTGGTGGTGCTCGCCGTGTTCAGCGTGGGCATCGGGTTCACCGGCCACGTCCCGTCCGGTCAGTTCTCGGCGTCGGGGTTCCACGCCGAGGCGTTCGCGATCCAGTTCTTCGTGGCCGCCGCCTATCAGCTGAGCTGGGCGATCTACGTGTCGGACTACTCGCGTTACCTGCCGCGCACGGTGGGAGTGCGCGCGACGTTCTGGTGGACCTACCTCGGCGCGCTGATCGGCGGGGCGTGGATGATGCTGGTCGGCGCGGTGGCCGCCTCGATCAACACCGGACTGAACACCTCGGAGGCCATCCAGGGCGCCGGCAACGCGATCTTCCCGGGTTTCGGGACGGTGCTGGTGGTACTCGCGCTGCTCGGGCTGATCACCATCACCGGGCTGAACTTCTACGGCGCTTCGCTGACCCTGCTGTCCATTGCGGACTCGGTACGGCCGGTGCGCTCGAGCCGTGCCAAGCGGGTGGTCACCTTGCTGGTGTGCGCGGTGCTGTCCACGTCGGTGGCGCTGTCGGCGTCGGCGAACTTCCTGCACGAGTTCGAGCACTTCCTGGGCATCCTGCTGCTGCTGTTCACGCCGTGGACCGCGATCAACCTGGTGGACTTCTTCTGGGTGCGGCACACGCACTACTCGATCCGGGAGATCTTCAACCCGCGCGGCATGTACGGCCGGTGGGGCTGGCGGGGTCTGCTGGCCTACGCGATCGGGTTCGTGGCGATGCTGCCGTTCGTGAACTCCGCGATCTACACCGGACCGGTGGCGCGGCTGCTCGGCGGCACCGACATCGCGATGCTGCCCGGGCTGATCGTCTCCGGCGGGGTCTACCTGCTCGCGTGCCGCAGTCTCGACATCGCGGCCGAGCGCGTGCTCATCGCCCGCGCCGACGCCGACCTGGAGACCACCGAAGTGCGCTGACCCGGCCTACACCGCGATCGTGCAAGATTCACCCGAAGTCGTGTATATCGGGTGAATCTTGCACGAAACGGGCCGCGGCCGATACAGTGCGCCCGTGGCTTCGCTTCGCATCACCGGCGGCCTGCGGCACCCCGCGTGCTGGGCGGCGGTCGCCGCCCTCGTGGTCATGTCCGGCTGGGCGGTGCTGGCGGCCGCGCCCGCGGAGACCGTCCTGTCGCCCGCGCCGCGGCCGGTTCCGCGACCACTGCCGGCGGTCAGCGCCTTCTCCGCCGGCCCGCGCACCGAGCTGTGCCCCGACACCGCGCGGGCCTGCGTCGACCTGGACCGGCGGGTCGCCTGGCTGCAGCGCGACGGCGAGGTCACGCACGGCCCGGTGCCCATCATGCCGGGCACCGCCGACGCGGCGGATTCGGTGGCCACCCCGCGCGGCGTCTTCCGCGTCTCATGGAAGGACGCCGACCACATCAGCGCCGAGTACGGCGACCCGATGAACCACGCGGTGTTCTTCGCCCCGGGCGGGATCGCTTTCCACGAAGGCAGCCTGGAGGTCCCGTCCCACGGTTGCGTCCACCTGTCCGCGCGGGACGCGGTCCTCTTCTACGACGCACTCCCGGTCGGCGCCCAGGTGGCGGTGTTCTGACCTTCCGCGGAATGCGGTCTCAGAGCCAGTCCCGCCGCCGGAACATGACGTAGAGCGCACCGGAGAGCACCACGATCACCGCGGTGGACAGCCAGAAGCCCCAGGGCTGGCCGAACCCGGGATAGGGCACGTTCTGGCCGTAGAAGCCGGTGATCGCCGTCGGCACCGCGATGATCGCGGCCCAGCTGGTCACCTTCTTCATGATCATGTTCAACCGGTTGCCCTGCAGGCTCAGCTGCGTCTCGCGAATCGTGGTCACCAGGTCCCGCAACGATTCCGTCCACTCCGACGCGCGCAGCACGTGGTCGTAGACGTCCTGGAAGTAGGGCATCAGCGCCTCGTCGACGAGGTGGTGGTCACGGCGCATCAGCGAGTTCACCACCTCGCGCATCGGCAGCACGAACCGCCGCAGGGACACCAGGCTCTTGCGCAGCCGCAGGGACCGGCGCTGCATGCCGGTGTGGTCCACGTGGTCGGCGAACACGCCGTCCTCGAGCTCCTCGATCTGGTCGTCCATCGCCTGCACCGCGTCGAAGTGGGTGTCCACGATGTAGTCCAGCAGTCCGTGCACCAGGAAGCCGGCGCCGCTCTTGGCGAGGTCGTCCGAGCCGTCCCAGCGCCGCACCACCTCCTCGATGTCGAAGCGGTCGTCCTTGCGCACGGTCACCAGAGCACGGTCGGTGATGAACGCGGCGAGCTCACTTTCGGAGAGAGCCCCGGTTCCGGTGTCCAGCCGCACGGCGTAGGCGGTGAGGAAGGAGTGGCTGGAGTAGCGGTCCAGCTTGGGCCGCTGGTGCTCGGACACGGCGTCCTCGACGGCGAGGCGGTGCAGGCCGAGCTCGTCGCTGATGGTGGTGAGGTCGGCCGCGGTCGGCTTGGCGAGGTCGAGCCACACCACCGTCGCCGGATCCTGCAGGTAGTCGGACAGTTCGGCCGCGGGGAAGTTCTCGGCCTCGAGAACGCCGTGGCGGTAGACGCGGGTGCGAGCCATGGCGCCCACGCTAGGCGGTGCGCGCCGCGGCCGCGCACCGGCGTGCCGCCGTCCGGAAATCGCTTACCGCCCAGGGGATCCGGGCCGGGGTGACCGCGCGGTGACGGGACGTGGCTCACGTGGACGGCCGGGAGCGGGGCGGTGACCGGTACCGTCGGGAGCGTGGATCTGCCTCTGGACAACCCGGCGTACGCGTCGCTGACCGGTCCGCACGCCCGGTTCGCCGAGACCCACGGCGGCGCGGTGCGGTACCAGCCGGCGGTCTCACCGTGGGCAGGGATGCCCGGCACCGCGGACGACACCGCGTGGAAGGAACTCGCCGAGCTGGCCGGACCGGGCGGGGTGCTGTCGTTGCCCGCGCCGCCGCTGCCGCCGCCCGTGGACTGGACCGTGGAGATGTCCGTGCCCGGTGTGCAGATGGTGGCGGAGACGGTGGAGACCGCGCCGGATCCGGAGGCGGTGCGGCTGACCGGCGCGGACGTGCCCGAGATGCTGGCGCTCGCCGGGCGCACCCGGCCCGGGCCGTTCCTGCCGCGCACCGTGGAGCTGGGCACCTACCTCGGGTTCCGGCGGGCGGGACGGCTGGTGGCGATGGCCGGCGAGCGCCTGCACCCGCCCGGGTACACCGAGATCAGCGCCGTCTGCACCGACGCCGGGTTCCGCGGGCAGGGGCTGGGCACCCGGCTGGTGCTGGCGGTGGCACACGGCATCGCCGCGCGCGGGGAGACCCCGTTCCTGCACGCGGCCGCGGCGAACACCGGCGCCGTCCGGCTCTACCGGGCGCTGGGTTTCCGGCTCCGCCGGGACGTGGATTTCGTCTCGGTGCGGGTGCCGGCTGACACATTTCGCCCACCCGCGTGACCACCTGCGACCTGGTGCATTCCGTGCGAGGGTGATTACCCTACGAGAGGTGACCTGGCCAGACCGGCCGACGGGAGGAGAGTCATGACTCACCCGGCGCGCAACTCCACCGGTGCCGCGAGCACGCCGGCCCAGCACGGGCCCCGGGTGCCCGCGCCACGTGCCGCGCCGGGAGCCCTGCGCCTGCAGGTGTTCTGGCCGGTACCCGGGATCGCGGTGCTGAAGGTCGCGGGTGACATCGACGCCGCCACGGCCGCGCCGCTGAACCGCGCGCTGGAGGAGCTGACCGCGCACCGGCCGCGCGTCGCCGTGGTCGACCTGTCCGGGGTGGAGTTCCTCGGCTCCACCGGCCTGGCCGCGCTGGCGCGGGCCGGCGCACGGGCCGACGTCCGGGTGGTCGCGCCCACGCGGCGGACGGCGCGACCGTTGTCGATCACCGGTCTCGATCAGCTCCTGCCGGTCTACGCCAGCCGCGACGAAGCCCTCAGCGCCTGCTGACCGGCGCCCGGCGGCGGGCCGGCCGGACGGGCGCCGCATCCGGACGGGCGCAGCCGACCCCGGACGGCGGATCAGGCGGGCGCCGGCGGCTCCGGGTCGGCCGGCCCGAGCGCGGCGTCGATCGCCTGCTCGACGATGGAGTCCATGGTCCTCAGGTAGGTCGCCCCGACGTGGTTGTCGTCGAGGTAGACCAGCACGTTGCCGATCACCGGCGGGCAGACTGCCCGGTCGCAGTAGTAGTCGCTGAAATCCAGGAACGACACGTCCGGGGGGACGTCGTCGAGGAAGAGCCATGGCGGCTCGTCGGCGTAGAACGCGGCACGCGGCGGGTTGCACTCCGGCGCGTCCGCACCGCGCAGCTCCGCGCACTCCGACGGCGCGTAGTCGTAGCGCGGGTTGTCCCGGACCGCGAGCACCGGGATCCCGGCGGCGGAGATCTTCCGCCACTGCGCGACGAACCCGGGTGGCGTCCACTCGGTCAGCCCGGCCCGCACGTTGCGGGTCGCGGTGGTGAACACCGCATCCGGCCGCAGGTCGAGGATCTCGTCGGCGGCCGCGGCGTTCCAGTCGCGGCACACCTGGTCGTCGGGGTCGATCTCGGACTCGGTGGAGAACGGGCAGCCGCCGCGCGACATCACCACGAGCTGCCAGTTCCGCCGCTGCGCCACCGGTTCCAGCGCCGCGACGAACTGGGTGGGGTGCGAGTCGCCGACGACCACCAGGGTCTTCTCCGGCGGGCCGTCCGGGGTGCTGGTGCACACCTGGAGTTCGCCGCCGCGCGGGGAGCTCGCGCAGTGGTCGATCCAGGCCCAGTCCTGGGGCAGCTCGAGCGGCGAGGGCACCGGCGCCACACCGGTGGCGCCCCGGTAGACGAACCCGGGCGTGCGGGCCAGCGCACCGGGGTGGTCCAGACCACCGGCGGCGGGCGCACCGGAGCGGGCGAGGCCGGTGATCTGCCAGGCGCCGGCGGCGGCGAGCACCGGGACCATCGCGAGCACCGCGAAGCGGTAGGCGCCCCGGTCGGCGAGCGGCGAGCGGCGCACCGGCGCCTCGACCAGGTGGTGCGTCGCCACCGCCAGGGCCAGCGACAGGCCGACGACGAACGCGCCGCCGAGCGGGCCGACCCCGCTCCGGCCCCGGTACACCAGGTAGAGCACCAGCACCGGCCAGTGCCACAGGTACAACGGGAAGCTCATCCGGCCGAGCCAGGTCAGCGGCCGGGCGGTCAGCAGCCGGTCCGCGGCGGCCGGGCTGCCGGTCGTGCCGGCCAGCAGCACCAGCGCGGCGGCGGCGATCGGCCACAACGCGGCGGCACCCGGGAACACCGTCCCGACCTGCAGCACCAGCCCGCAGGCGACGAGCCCGGCGACCCCGAGCCAGCCGGCCGCGATCCGCAGTGGCCGGGGCAGGGCGACGGCGTCGATGGCCAGCGCGAGCAGGCCGCCGAGCGCGAACTCCCAGATCCGGGTCAGCGCGGAGAAGTAGGCCACCGGCTGGTCGGCCGCGGTCAGCCACACCGAGTACGCCAGCGACCCGGCGGTGACGGCGAGCAGCACGCCGGTCAGTGCGCGGCGCAGGCGCCCCCGCGCCGCGTACGCGACGGCAGCCACCAGCAGCGGCCAGACCAGGTAGAACTGCCCCTGGATGGACAGCGACCAGAAGTGCTGCACCACGCTGGCGTCGCTGTGCTGGGCGAAGTAGTCGGTGGCGTTCGCCGCCAGCTGCCAGTTCTCCAGGTAGAGCGCGGCGGCGAAGACCTCCCGGATCGTGGGGAACCAGCGGGACTGCGGCAGCACCAGGGCCGCGGCCACGATCACCACGAGCAGCACGGCGAGCGCGGCCGGGAACAGCCGGGTGATCGCGCGGCGCCACAGCGCGCGGATCTCGATGCGCCCGCGCAGCCCGGCCCGGAACAGCTGCCCGGTGATCAGGAACCCGGTGAGGAAGAAGAACACGTCGACGCCGCCGGAGATCCGGCCCAGCCACACGTGGTAGACGACCACCAGGACGCAGGCCAGCGCACGCAGGCCCTCGATCTCGGGGCGGAACCGGGTACGCGGGTGGGGCGAGGTCATCGGCACCTTCCTGGTCGGCGTTCCCGGGTCAGGCCGAGATTACCCAGCGCCGGCCGCGGGCCGGGCTAGGGTCGGGGGGTGCGGACCGACGTGATCGAACAGTTCCCCAGGGTGGCGGTGCCGCTTGACGGACGGCGCGCGGCCGCGGTCGCCGTCGTGGTCACCGGCGGCGATCCGGCGATCTGGCTGACCCGCCGGGCGAGCGGGATGCGGGCCCACCCGGGGCAGTTCGCGCTGCCCGGCGGCCGGCTCGATCCCGGCGAGGACGCGGTGGCCGCCGCGCTGCGGGAGCTGGCGGAGGAGCTCGGCGTGACCGCCGCGCGTGCGGACTGCCTGGGCGTGCTCGACGACTACCCGACCCGCTCCGGCTACGTCATCACCCCGGTCGTCCTGCGGCTCGACCGCGAGACCGAGCCGCGCCCCAATCCCGCGGAGGTCGCGCAGGTGCACGTCATCGCGGTGCGGGACCTCGCGGTCGAACCGCGGTTCGTGACCATCCCCGAGTCGGACCGGCCGGTGATCCAGTTGCCGTTGGCCGGCCACCTCGTGCACGCCCCGACCGCCGCGGTCCTCTACCAGTTCCGGGAGGCCGCGCTGTACGGCCGCACGACCCGGGTGGCGCACCTCGAGCAACCGGTGTTCGCCTGGCGGTGACGCCTCCCCCGCACACGCGGGCGTGGGCGGCCGTGATCAGCCGCGGCTCCCGGGCTGGGGCACCCCGCCCGGGTTCGCCGCTCCGGCGCCGGCTTCCCGGACCCGCCACTTGTCCAGGCCGCCACCGAGCCGGTCGGCGTAGTGCTCGGCCGCCGCCTGTGTCGGGAACCGGATCTCCTGCGCCCGGGACACATGCGTGATCTTGTAGGCCATCGGTTCTCCCCTGCTGCTGTCGTGCGTGGTGACCCGTCACTCCCCGACCGGTCGCGTCGGACGGTAGAACACCTGTTCGACAGCAGCCAAGCCGACACGCCGTGCGGCACGCGGGCGCGTTTGACTGTCCGCAATGGACCGAAGGCGCGGCCGGGAAAACGGCAGGCCGACGGCGGTTCCGGGACCGCCCGGCTGACGCGTGGGGATCATCACCGCGAATGCCGCCCGGCGGCACCCCCGATCCGGGCCCGGGTCAGATGCTCCCGGTACCAGTCGCGCGCGAGACAGGCCGCGGCGTCCAGGGCGCCGGGCTCCTCGAACAGCTGGGTGGCGCCGGGAACGATCGCCAGCCGCGACTCGCCGGGCAGCCGCGCACACGTGTCCCGGTGCAGCTCCCGCAGCGCGGTGTCGTGCGCTCCCGCGATGAGCAGGGTCGGTGTCCGCACCCAGCCCAGGCGCTTGCCCGCCAGGTCGGGCCGCCCGCCGCGCGCCACCACGGCCGCCACCTCCACCCGGTAGTCCGTCGCCGCGCACAGGGCCGCCGCGGCTCCCGTGCCGGTACCGTAGTAGCCGACCGGCAGCCCGGTCCGGGCCCGCACCCAGCGCGTCACCTCCACCAGCCGGTTCGCCAGCAGCTCCACGGCGAACAAGCGGGCCCGGTCCGCCTCCTCGCTCGGGGTGAGCAGATCCACCAGCAGCGTCGCGATCCCGGCGCGGTGCAGCGTGTCCGCGGCCGACCGCGCGCGCGGGCTGTACCGCTCGCTGCCGCTGCCGTGCGCGAACACGACGACTCCGGCCGCCCGGTCCGGCACGGTCAACCGCCCGGCGAGCGGCACCGCCCCGGCGAACACGGTGACATCCTCGTCGCCGGGTGCTCGACCGGGGACGCAGTCCTCACCGGCCAGCAGCCGCGTCACCTCCTCGTCCGGGGTCTGGCTGAAGTCCGCGTACCACTGCCCCACCGCCGTGAACTCCGGCGGGCACTCCAGGCACACCACCTCATCGGCACAGCCGGCACAGTCGGCACGGCCGGCACCGTCATCGGCACGGCCGGCACCGCCGGCGTTCGCGTGCAGCGCCGCCACCGCCTGGGCCGCCCCGACCGGCACCGCCACCACCACCCGTGCCGCACCGGCCGCGCGCGCCGCGGTCACCGCCACCCGCGCGGTGGATCCGGTCGCCAGCCCGTCGTCGACCACGATGGCGGTACGCCCGGCCGCCGACACCCGCTCCCGGCCGGCCCGGAACCTCGCGGCGCGACGCTCCAATTCGGACCTTTCCGCCGCCTCGACCGCGGCCAGGTCGGCGGCGCTGACGCCGAGCCGCCGCACCAGATCCGGATCGGCCACCCGCAGCCCGCCCTCGCCGATCGCGCCCAGCGCGAGCTCCGGCTGGAACGGCAACCCCAGTTTCCGCACCAGGACGACGTCGAGCGGCGCGCCGAGCGCCCCGGCCACCTCGAACGCGACCGGCACGCCGCCGCGCGGAATCGCCAGGACCACCACGTCCCGGCTCCGCCACCGGTCCAGTCGCGCCGCGAGGCGCCGGCCGGCGTCCCTGCGGTCGGCGAACGGCATCGGAGCACCTCCTCCGCGAAGTTCTCCGGCGACCGTAGCGGCGCCGCCGGTCCCGCGGCGAGGGTCGGAGGGCCTCAGTGGCCCGACGGCGTGCGACGGCCACCCCACCGGGCCGGGATCACCGGGTGAACTCACGCCGGATGCCGCGCCACACCTCGTCGTAACCGGGTTGCCGGTGCGCGGCCGACGCCGCGAAGTCCGTGGTCACCACCGGCCACCGGGTCTCGAACATGAACGCGAGCGTGTCGCCGATCTTCTGCGGCACCAGCTCCTGCGTGCTCGCCTTCTCGTAGGTCGCCGCATCCGGGCCGTGGGCCGACCACATGTTGTGCAGGCTCGCCCCGCCCGGCTCGAACCCCTCGGCCTTGGCGTCGTACACCCCCTTGACCAGGCCCATGAACTCGCTCATCACATTCCGGTGGTACCAGGGCGGGCGGAAGGTGTCCTCGCCGACGAGCCAGCGCGGCGCGAAGATCACGAAGTCCGCATTGGCCTGTCCGGGCAGCTCCGACGGCGACGTGAGCACCGTGTAGATGGACGGGTCGGGATGGTCGAAGCTGACCGTGCCCATCACGGCGAACCGCGCGGTGTCGTACTTGTACGCGGCGTGGTTGCCGTGCCAGGCCACCACGTCCAGCGGTGAGTGGTCGTATTCGGCCGCCCACAGCCGCCCGCCGAACTTCTGCACCACCTCGATGGTGGTCTCCCGGTCCTCGAACGCCGCGACCGGGTAGAGGAAGTCGCGCGCGTTGGCCAGGCCGTTGGCGCCGATCGGCCCGAGTTCGGGCAGGGTGAACGGCTGCCCGTAGTTCTCGCACACGTAACCGCGCGCCTTCTCGTCGAGCAGGTCGACCCGGAACCGCACGCCACGGCCGATCACCGCGATCTCCCCCGGTTCCACGCGGAGCCTGCCGTACTCGGTGTGCAGCAGCAGCGCGCCGAGCTCGGGCACCAGCAGCAGTTCCCCGTCGGCGTCGACGAAACAACGGTCGGTCATGCTGCGGGTGGCGCGGTAGACGTGGATGCCGATGCCCGCGCGCTGCAGGACGTCGCCGGTGGCGCCGACGGTGTAGAGACCGTCGACGAAGTCGGCCGGCTCGCCGGGGAAGGGCACCGGGTCCCACCGCATCCGGTTCGGGTCCGGCAGGCCACCGGTCACCGGCGCGCTGCGCAGGGCCGGGTGCTCGACCGGGTGGAACGGCGGGTGGGCGGCCGAGGGCCGGATGCGGTAGACCCAGCTGCGCCGGTTGTGCGCCCGCGGTTCGGTGAAGGCCGTGCCGCTGTGCTGCTCCGCGTAGAGCCCGAGCGGTGCCCGCTGCGGGGAGTTGCGCCCGACCGGCAGCGCACCGGGAACGGCCTCGCTGTGGTGCTCGTTGCCGAACCCCGCCAGGTACGCCAGTTCGGTGCCCGTCCGGACGTCCGGCTCGACCGTGCTCGTCATCGTGCCCACCTGCCCTCGTCGGCTGCTGAGGTCACTCCAGCGTGGTGCCGCTCCCGGCGCGGGGCAACTCCGGCGGGCGCCGGGACACGATCATGCGACACCGCGCGCCGTTACAGTGGTGGAGTGGATACCGTGGTGGTCGCCGGGGGCGGCAAGCTTCGCGGATTCGTCACCGGCGACGGCCTCGCCGAGTTCCGGGGCGTGCCCTTCGCCCGCGCGCCCCGGTTCGCCCCGCCCGAGCCGGCCGAGCCGTGGACCGGGGTCCGCGACGCCACCCGGCACGGCCCGGTGAGCCCGCAACCGCCGGTGCGCCCGGACGGTGTCCTGGGGGTGCCCGCGGACCTGCCGGAGCAGGACGAGGAGTGCCTGAACCTCACGGTCGTCACGCCCGCGGCCGACGACCGCAAGCGGCCGGTCATGGTGTGGCTGCACGGCGGCGCGTACGTCACCGGGGCGAACTCGTTCGGGTTCTACGGTGGACACCGGCTGGCCGCCGAGGGCGACGTGGTGTTCGTGGCGCCCAACTACCGGCTCGGCGCGCTCGGGTACCTGCACCTGCCCGGGGTGTCCCCGGGCAACCTCGGGCTGCTCGACCAGCTCGCCGCGCTGCGCTGGGTGCGGGACAACGCGGCGGCGTTCGGCGGCGATCCGGACGACGTGACGGTGTTCGGGCAGTCCGCCGGCGCGCACTCCATCGCGTGCCTGATGGCGCTGCCGCAGGCGCGCGGCCTGTTCCGGCGGGCGATCCTGCAGAGCGCGCCGCTGGGCCTGCGCCTGGCGGGTGCCCGCACGGCCGCCCGCACCGCGCGGTTGTTCACCGCGGCGCTGGGGACGGATCCGCGCACCGCGCCGACCGCGGAGATCCTCCGCGCGCAGGTGGCGACCGTCGTGCGGGCGGCCGGCCCGGGCGGGTTGTACTCGGTGCCGCCGTTCTGCCCGGTGGCCGACGCGCCTCCGCTGCCGAGCGTGTCGCAGTGGCTGTCGCAGCGCGCCCGGTTCGCGCCGGAGGTGGACGTGCTGATCGGCACCACGGCGGCGGAGATGAACTCGTTCCTCACCGGCAAGCCCGGGATCGCGCAGCTGGACCGGTTCCCGCTCACCGCGCGCGCGACGGCGGCGGTCAAGGCCGGCGTCACGCGCTGGATGTTCGCCGGGCCCTCCCGCGCGTTCGCCGACCAGCTCGCCGCGCGCGGCGGGCGGGTGTACAGCTACGTGTTCGACTGGGCCGCGCCGGAGTCGGCGTTCGGCGCCGGGCACTGCATCGAGCTGCCGTTCCTGCTCGGCGACGAAGCCGCCTGGCGGGACGCGCCGATGCTGGCGGGCGCCGAGTGGAGCACCGTGACCCGGACGGGCCGGACGCTGCGGGCGGCCTGGCTGTCCTTCGCCCGGACCGGCACACCGGAGCCCGGCTGGCCGCGGCACGCACCGAAACGCGCGCCCCACCGCCTGCCGTAGCACCCCGGCGAGCCCGCGCGGGTTACTCGCGGCGATCCTGCTCGGCCAGGAAGCGTTCGAACTCCGCGCCCAGCTCCTCGGCCGTGGGCATCGAGCCCACGTCGGCGAGCAGGGTCTGCTTGCCGTCCATCGCCTCGACGAACAGGTCGTACTGCCGCTCGAGCGCGTGCACGACCTCGGCCACCTCGTCCGACTCGGCCACCTGCCGGGCGATCTCGGCGTCGGTGCGCCGGGACGCCGCGCGCAGCGCCTCGTCCGGCAGCGACAGGCCCGCCAGCCGCGTGATCGAGCCCAGCACGGTCAGCGCGGCCGCCGGGTACCGCGACTGCGCGAGGTAGTGCGGCACGTGCGCGGCGAACCCGGCGGCGTCGTGCCCGGCCTGCCCGAGGCGGTATTCGGTCAGGTTGAGCGCGCTGCCCGGCACCTCCAGCCGGTTGAGCACCGGCTCGTAGTCGCCGATCAGGTCGCGCCGGGTGGCGTGCGCGGTCACCCCGAGCGGGCGCGTGTGCGGTGCGCCCATCGGGATCCCGTGGAACGACACGGTCATCCGCACGTCCCACCGCTCCACGAGCGATCGCACGGCCGCGGCGTAGCGCTCCCACAGCGCGTCCGGCTCGGGCCCGCTCAGCAGCAGGAACGGGGTGCCGGCCTCGTCGTGGAAGAGCCGCACCGCCAGCTCCGGGGTGTCGTAGCTCTCCCAGTGGTCGGTGTCGAAGGTCATCACCGGCCGCCGCGCCCGGTAGTCGAGCAGCCGGTCCACGTCGAACCGCGCCACCACCCGGTTGTCCCAGTTCGACTTGAGGTGCTCGCTGACCAGCGCCCCGGCCTGACCGGCGTCCATGAAGCCGTCGAGCTGGTGCAGCAGCACCGCCCCGCTCAACTCCGGGAGCTCCGAGTCCACCTCGTAGAGATCCGTCGGATCGAACACCACAGCCTCCTGCCTGTCTGGCCACCTCTCCTCGACACTCAACGTAGCGAGGGCCGCGATCCATCCCGCCGACAGGCTTACTTCCACCGGGCTACTGGGCCACTCGGGCGAACCCACTGCAAAACGCTGTTCAAAGCTGTTAGATTCGTTCTCCGCATTGTCACGGCCGGTATGCGGAGCGTGATCATCGCCACCGCTGAACCACGGGGGACCGCCCATGACCGCCGACCTCGCCGAGCTGGCGCAGCACCTGGTGCACGCCGTGGCCACGGATCCGGACGGGGACTTCTCCCCGTCGGTCTACGAGACCGCCCGCCTGGTCACCCTGATCCCGGACCTCGCCGGGCACGCGAACCGGGTCGCGTTCCTGCTGGCGAGGCAGGCACCGGAGGGCAGCTGGGGCGGCCCGGACGGCTACGGCCTGCTGCCCACGCTGAGCGCGACGGAGGCGCTGCTGACGGAGTTCCGCCGCGGCGGCGCGTCCCCGGTCCTGGCGGCGGCCGAGCGCGGGCTGCGGTTCCTCGCCACGCGATGGGGCCCGCAGCTGCGCGTCGAGCTGCCGGACACCGTCGCGGTGGAGATCCTGGTGCCGTCGCTGGTGTCCGCGCTCAACGCGCATCTGGACGCGCTCGCGGCCGACGGCGTCGTCCTGGCCGGCGGCCGCCGGGTGCCGCACGCGCCCGGTACCCGGCCCGACGTCCTGGACGGGCTGCGCAGCCTGGTCGCGGCCGGGCGGCCGCTGCCGGAGAAGATCGTGCATTCGCTGGAGGCACTGGGTGCGGCGGCGCACGGCTCCGGTCCGCTCCGTCCGGGTCCGCACGGGCTGGGCTGTTCCCCCGCCGCCACGGCCGCCTGGCTCGGGGGCGCCGTCACCGGCTCCGGGGCGCGGTACCTGGAGGACGTCCAGGCCCGGCACGGTGGTGCCGTGCCGGTGGCTGCCCCGCTGGCGGTGTTCGAACGATCCTGGGTGCTGTCCGCGTTCGCCGGGGCGGGCCTGCGGATCGCCGTGCCCGGGGAGGTGCTCGACGGGCTGTCCGCCGCGGTCGGGACGGACGGCGCCGCGGGCGGGGCCGGCCTGCCGCCGGACGCCGACGACACCGCCACAACGCTGCGCGCGCTGGCGGCGCACGGCAGGCCGGTCCCGCTGGACTGCCTCGACGGCTACCGGGTGGACCATCACTTCTGCACCTACCCGGACGAACGCACCCCCTCCGTCACCACCAACGCCCATGTGCTGCAGGCGCTGCACACCGCCGGACCGTCCGAAGTGACCGGACGCCTCGCCGGGTGGATCGCCGGCCGGCAGCACGCCGACGGCAGCTGGACCGACAAGTGGCACGCGTCCCCGTACTACGCGACCGCGCAGTGCTTCCTCGCGCTGAACGCGAGCGGGCACGCCCCGGCGGTCCGCGCCCGGGCGCTGCAGTGGATCGCGCGGACCCAGCGGCCGGACGGCTCGTGGGGCCGGTGGTCCGGCACGTTCGAGGAGACCGCCTACGCCGTCCAGGTCCTCACCCGGGCCGGTGAGCCCTGGGCGGACGAGGCGGCCGCCCGCGGGTGCGCGTTCCTGCTGTCCTGGCCGGACGACGCGGCGCATCCCCCGTTGTGGCAGGACAAGGACCTCTACACCCCCGGGCGCATCGTGCGCGCCGAGGGGATCGCGGCCCTGCACCTGGCCCGCACCCACCCCCGCGTGGCGGCGCTGCTGACGCGGCTCGAACCGGCACATGCCGAACGGACCGCGTGAATGAGCCGGGTGGAACTCGCGCTCGCCCTGGCCCCACTGTCCTTCCTGGACAGACACGCCGACGACCCCGCCGGGATGCTGGAGGTGCGCGGCGGTCCGGCCCCGAAGGTGCTGGTGTGGCACCACGAAGCGCTCACCGGGCTGTTCCGGCAGGACGCGGGGCTGCGGCACCCCGCCAGCCGGTCCCTGACGCCGCTGCTGGGGCCGAAGTCGCTGCTGTGGGCCGACGGCCCGCGCCACGCGGCGTACCGGAAGGTGCTCGGGCCGCCGCTGCGGGGAAGCCGTCTCGCCGCCAGCCGCGGGCTGATCGCCGCCGCCATCGACGCGGAGATCGACACGCTGGTGGCGGGCACCGTGTTCGGGCTCCCGGCGTGGACGCGCCGGGTGGCCCTGGCCATCATCGCGCGGATGATCCTGGGGGTCGCGGATCCGGTGCTGCTGCGGGAGGTCACGGTCTGGCTGGACCGGGCACTCGGCAAGCGTCACCGCACGCTGACCTACCGGTTCCTGCGCGGCGGCCTGCCGCGCTCGGGCCCGGACCTGGACGCGCGCCTGGTGGCCGCCGCGCGGTCCGCCCCGGACGGCCTGCTGGCGCCGCTGCTGTCCGCGGACGGGCCGCTCGGGCCGGTGCCGGACGACGAGTTGCGTGACCAGGTGGTGTCGCTGCTGTTCGCCGGGCACGAGACCACCGCGTCGGCCACCGCGTGGACGCTGTACTGGCTCCTCCGCAGGCCGGATCTGCACGACGCCGTGTCCTCCGAAATCTCCTCCACCACCAGCGACGGATCCGATCCGGCGGACGTGCCGGTGCTGCACGCGGTGATCTCCGAGGCGCTGCGGCTGCACCCGCCGGTCGAGGTGGCCGGGAACCGGGCGCTGCCCGAACCGATGGAGCTGCTGGGCCGGACGCTGCCGGCCGGGACGGTGATCACGCCCGGCGTCTACCTGGCCCACCACCGGGCCGAGTACTTCCCCGACCCGCACACCTTCGACCCGTCGCGGTTCCTCGGCCGCCGCGCCACCCCGGAGGGATATCTGCCGTTCGGCGGGGGCACCCGGTTCTGCCTCGGCAGCCGGCTCGGGCAGCTGGAGATCCGGATGATCATCGCAGCCCTGCTGCGGCGCCGGGTGCTGCGGTGCGTCGACCTCGATGCCGGGGTACCGGAGCTGCGGGGGCACGCGATCGCACCGTCGTCACGGCTGCGGCTGCAAGTGGTGGCGTGCCGCGACTGAGCGGGCGCCGCCCGGGCACCGCCTGCGCTTCCGCTGCCGTGAGCTATCTGCTCGTTCCCGGCCCGCTGACCACCGCGGTGAGCGCCGCGATCTCCGCCGGTCCCACCCGGCAGCACCCGCCCACGTAGCCGGCCCCGGCGGCGAGCCAGTCGCGCACCAGCTCCGGTGCGAAGCGGGATCCGCCGGTCCAGCGCCGGCCCCGGCTGTCCCAGCTCTCACCGCTGTTCGGGTAGACGATCACCGGTTTCCCGCTCGCCGCACCGGCGATCTCGGCGGCCACCGCGACGTCCCGGGGATCGCAGCAGTTCACGCCGACCGCCACGATCTGGTCGTTGCCCCGCGCCACGGCGAACGCCTCGGTCAGCGGCTGGCCGGCGCGGGTGCTCTCCCCGATGATCGTGTAGGACAGCCACGCCGGGACCCCGAGCCCCTCGATGGCGAGCAGCATCGCCTCGGCTTCGTCCACATCGGGCACCGTCTCGCAGGCCAGCAGATCCGGTCCGGCCGCGGCCAGGATCTCCGCACGCGGCCGGTGGAACGCGGCCAGCTCGCCGACCGAAAGCCCGTAGCGGCCACGGTATTCCGAGCCGTCGGCGAGCGTCGCGCCGTACGGCCCGATCGACGCGGCGACCAGCTCGTCACCGCGCACCCGCGCCTCCCGGGCGAGTTCGACGCTCAGCCCGAGCAACCGGACCGCCTCGTCGCGGGCGATGCCGGCCTCGGCGAACCCGGCGACACTGGCCTGGTAGCTGGCCGTGGTCGCGACCCGCGCGCCGGCGCGGAAGAACGCGCGGTGCGCGGCGACGATCGCGTCCGGGTCGTCGGCCAGCAGCCGCGCCGACCACAACGCGTCGGAGAGGTCGTGCCCGCGCGCCTCCAGCTCGGTGGCCAGGCCGCCGTCGAGGACGACGGTCACGGGCCGGTGCGCAGGTAGGTCAGCTCGCGCCACCACACGTCGGCGAGCACGTCCAGCACCAGCGACCGGTCGTGCCCGACGCCCCGGATCAGCCAGTGGTAGCACGCCTGTTCCAGTTGCAGCACCAGCAACAGCGCACGGGTCAGCCCGGCCTGCTCGTGCTCGCCGGTCCACTGTGCCAGGTACGGCGCCAACTCGCGGGCGGCGTCCACACCCCACTGGTAGTGCCGGGCAGCGACCCGCGGATCGTCGGCGACGGCCTGGGTCAGGACGTCGATCTCCACGGCGTACCGCGACCAGAACGCCAGCACGTGCTCGTCCAGCCAGGTGCGCACCCGCTCCGGGGTCAGCTCCGGGAAGTGCGCCGGCATCCGGTACAGCGCCGCGGTGTCCGGCAGGATCCGCTCGAACAGCGCGGCCGCGATGTCGGCCTTGTCGCGGAAGTGCGCGTAGAAGGTGGCCCGGCTGCCGTTGGCCGTGGCGACGATGTCGGCGACCGTGGCGGCGTGGTACCCGAGACGGGCGAACACCTCCCGCGCGCACTCGAGGTAACGGTCGTGCGCTTCCCGCCACTGCTGCTCGCGGAACGTGTTCCGGGCAGGCGTGGAGATGCCGGTCATCACCCCATCGTAGTGTGCCGTCCGTGCGGCGCGCGCGCTTTCCCCTGCGGGGCCACGGGAATGCCGGTGCCGGCGGTGTGCCACGGCACCCGGCGCCGAGGGGCGGCCCGGGACAAGGAGTCAGCCCCGGCGCCGGGTGCCTCGCTCTAGCCTGAACGAGCGAACTCGTGACGGAAACGAACGACCGTTGCCCTTTCGGCGTCCTGGTGTGGCCCCGATGTGGTTACCCTGATCGTGTGAGCGCCGGGACGAGATCTGCGGCAGCCGCTACCGCCCACCAGTGGACGGGACGGGAGGCGCGGTTGCTGCGGCACGCCCTGCGCCTGTCGGTGCGCGGCTTCGCCGCCTACCTCGGCGTCGCGGCGCGCACCGTCGCGAAATGGGAAAGCGGCGGAACCTCGACGGTCCCGCGCCCGGACACGCAGGCGATCCTGGACACCGCGCTGGCCAGAGCGGACGACGGCGCGCGGACCCGGTTCGAGGTGCTGGTGACCGGTGCGCGCGAGTCCGGCCCCGCACCCGGACCGTCGCCCCGCCACGACTACGAGGCCTGGACCGACGACCTGGACCGCACCGTCGCCTGCCTGGGGCGGCAGGAGTTCCGCCTCGCGAGCACCCTGCTGGGCCGCTGGCTGGACCGGTTTGAGCCGGACAGCTCCGACGCACAGGGTCTGTACCTCTACGGCCGGTCGCTGCGGCTGCTCGGCGAGGTGCGGCAGGACCAGGGTGCGCTGCGCGGGCCGTTGTCCGCCGAACCCGTCTACCGCCAGGCACTGCGGGTGTTCACCGAACTGAAGTCCCCGCGCCGGGTGGCCCAGCTGGAACTGCAACTCGTGGTCATCGCCGAGATGTCCGGGCAGCTGGAGTCGGCGGCGGCCCGCTACACGAGCCTGACCACCGACGACCGGCTCAGCGCGCACGACCGCACCCGCGCGCAGTTGTGGGTGGGCACCGCGCTGAGCAAGCGCGGCCTGCACGAGACCGCGACCCGCCACATCGTGCCCGCCATCCGCGCGTTCGAGCGGCTCGAGGAGCCCGCGGACTGGTCGATCGCGCACCAGAAACTGGCGCTGGCCCACCGCGGCGCGGGCGATCTGACGGCGGCGGGGCGGGCGATCGAGGTGGCGCTGTCGCACCGCGTCGACGACACCCCGCTGCAGCAGGTGCGGCTGGACACCGCGCACGCCCACATCCTGCTGTCCGACGGCGCGACCGCCGGTTCCGGGCTCGCCACGCTGGACCGGACCGCCCGCCTGTCCGCCCGCTACGGGCTCATGCACCAGGTGCGCAGCATCGAGGGCATCCGCCGCGGTTTCGAGTGCCGGTAGCCCGATCATGCGGAAGATGCTGCTCGACCGGGTGTGGGCCGACGCCGAGCTGGTGTGGGAGTTCCACCGGCTGCGGCACCACCCGAAACCGTGCTCGGCGGCGGTCGGGCTGGGCTGCCACGACCTCGGCGTCGCCGCGTACGCGGCCGAGCTCTACCACCAGGGCCTGTTCCCGGTGGTGGTGTTCACCGGCGGCAACAGCCGGGAAACGGCGCGCGACTTCCCGCGCGGCGAGGGCGTGCACTACCGGGAGCGCGCGCTCGAACTGGGCGTGCCCGGTGACGCGATCCTCGTCGAGCCGCACGCGGCCAACACGGGCGAGAACATCGTGCTGTCCCGGGCGGTCCTCGCCGCGGCGGGGGTCGAGGTGACCTCGCTGATGCTGGTCTCGATGCCCTACATGGAGCGCCGCGCGTTCGCCACGACGCGCAAGGTGTGGCCGGAGGTGGAGCCGGTGTGCGCCTCGGCGCCGGTGTCGCTCACCGAGTACGCGCTGCGGACCCGGCACGGTACCGAGCTGATCGACATGATCGTGGGCGATTTCCAGCGCCTCCTCGAATATCCACGAAAAGGATTCGCCATTCCCCAGAAAATTCCCCCGATCGTGTATTCCGCATATCGCCGACTGGTGGAAGCCGGATTCCGCAGCCGGATGCTGTGATTCCATACCGGCCGTGCCCCAGACGCTCTCCTGCGCGGTCCACCAGCCGAATCTCTTCCCGAGACTGTCCACACTGGGCAAGCTGTTCTGCGCGGACGTGTGGGTCGTGCTCGACGACGTGCAGTTCAACGGCCGCGACTACCAGCACCGCGCGCGGCTGGCCGCGGCCGCCGACCCCGAGGACCAGCGCTGGCTGACCGTACCGGTGCACCGGCCGCGCGGCCGGGCCACCCGGATCCGCGAGCTGCGGCCGGCCGATCCGGCCGCGGCACACCGCACGATGTCGCGGTTGGTCCGGCAGTACTACGGTCGCTGCGCGCACTGGCCCGAGACCGCGGGCATCGTCGACGAGGTGCTCGCCGCGCTGGCGCTGCACGAGCGGCTCGCGGTGGTGGCCGAGGTGTCGGTGCGTGCCATGCTCGACCGGATGGGCTGGCGGGGCGCGGTGGTGCGCAGCAGCGAGCTGACCGCACGCGAGGGCCGGTCCGAGCGGCTGGCCGATCTCACCGCGGCGGCCGGGGCCGGAATCTACCTGTGCGGTCCGGGCGGGGCGAAGTACCTGTCGGAGCGCCCGTTCGCCGAACGGGGGCTGCGGGTGCGCTACCCGTCGCCGCCTCCGCTCACCCGCGACCGCGGGATGCGCACCGCGAGCGCGCTGTGGGCGTTCGCCACACGCGGACCGGCGGGGGTGCGGGACTGCCTGGTCCCGGACCGGGTGCCGGCACAGTGAGCAAAGATTGTTTCCACACCGGGTAAAGACAATTTCGGCAACCGGCAATTCACCGCGGCGGAGTTATCCTGGACGGCGTGCGTCTGTCTCGTGGTGTGCCCCGGCTCCTCGCCTACTGCGCGGTCGCCGGGCTCCTCGTCGCCGGGGTGGTGGCTCCCGTCGCGCTCGGCGCCGGGGTGCTGTCCAACCAGGTCGCCGACTCCGTGAACGGGATCTCGGCAGCGCTGGCGAACAGCGAGCAGCCCTTGGTGACGACGGTGACCGACCGTGACGGCAACCCGATCGCGACGCTGTACGACCAGTACCGCCTCCCGGTGACCGCGAACCAGATCTCCCCCGCGATGAAGGCGGCGATCGTCTCGATCGAGGACCGCCGGTTCTACGACGAGGGCGGCGTGGACGTGAAGGGCATGGTCCGCGCCGCGCTGCACGACTCCTCCGGCGGCAGCACCCAGGGCGGGTCGACGATCACCCAGCAGTACGTCAAGAACTACCTCATCAACGTCGTGGACCGGAACAACCGGGCCGACCAGCTGGCCGACCAGGCCGACACGATCGCGCGCAAGCTGCGTGAGGCGAAGATCGCCGTCCAGCTCGGACAGACGGTGTCCAAGGACGACATCCTCAGCGGCTACCTGAACGTGGTGGAGTTCACCGGCAACGTCTACGGCGTCGGCGCCGCCGCGCACGCCTACTTCGGCACCACGCCGGACAAGCTCACCGTGCCGCAGGCCGCGCTGCTCGCCGGCATGGTGAACAACCCCAGCCTGTACAACCCCTACACGCATCCGGACCAGGCCACGCAGCGCCGCAACGTCGTCATCGACGCGATGGTCGGCACGAGGACCCTGACCCCGGCGGACGGCGCCGCCGCGAAGACCGCGCCGCTCGGTGTGCTGCCCGACGGCCCGGACCTGCCCTCGAGCACCTGCCTGGGTTCCACGCCGGATGCGGGGTTCCTCTGCCAGTACGCCGAGAGCTACCTCCTCCAGTCCGGCTTCACCGCCGATCAGCTGGAGACCGGCGGCTACCTCATCCGCACGACGATGGACCCGCTGGTGAGCCGGACCGTCAAGCAGGCCGTGGAGGCGAACGTGCCGACCACGCAGGACGGCGTGGCGAACACCTTCGCGGTCATCCGGCCCGGGCAGAACACCCACGAGGTGCTGGCCATGGTCGCCAACCGCAACTACGGCACCGATCCGGCCAAGGGCGAGACGTCGACGAACATCGTCGCGGCTCCCAGCAACGTGTTCGGCGCCGGGTCGTCGTTCAAGATCTTCACCTCGGCGGCGGCGCTGGAGACCGGCAAGGCGGGCCTGGAAACGCCGTTGCCCAACCAGGCCGGCGGGTGCTTCACCCAGCCGGGCGCCAACCGTTACACGCCGCAGTACTGCGTGCAGAACGACGGCGTGAACTACCCGAACCCGATCTCGCTGCGCGACGGCCTCGCCACCTCACCGAACGTCGCCTTCGTCAACCTGGAACAGCAGGTCGGCATGCCGGCGGTACTGGACATGGCGCGCCGGCTGGGTCTGCGCACCAGCCTGAACACCAACGACGCCGGCGCGAAACCGGACCCGTCGTCGCCGAACCCGCAGTACAGCGAGCCGCAGTCGCAGTACTTCCAGAACAAGCTGTCGTTCACCCTGGGCAACAGCCCGGTGAGCCCGCTGGAGATGGCCAACGTGTCGGCGACGCTGATGAGCGGTGGCACGTGGTGCCAGCCGGACCCGATCCTGTCCGTCACCGACCGCAACGGACACGACGTCGCCGTGAAACAGCCGCCGTGCGAACAGGTGGTGGCACCGGGGCTGGCGAACACGCTGCTGAACGGGCTGAGCCAGGACACGATCACGGGCACGTCCGCCGCGGCCGCGGCCGCGGCCGGGTGGCACCACGCAGACTTCGGCAAGACCGGCACCACGCAGCAGAGCGAGTCGGTGGCGTTCATCGGCGGCGTCGACGACTACGCCGTGTCGTCCATGGTGTTCGCCGACGGCCCGCACCCCGATGAGATCTGCCCCGGCACGCCGGTGCACCTGGGCTCCTGCGGGCACGGCGCGTTCGGTGGCACGGTCGCGGCGCCGCCGTACTTCCACGCGATGAGCCAGATCCTGGGCGGCCGGCCGGACACCGCCATTCCCGCGGCCGATCCCACCTACCTGCGCGCCCGGTCCTAGCCACGCAGCGCCGTCGTGTCGTAACCTCCGGTGAGTGGGCGTCGAGGCGGAGCCCCCGGACCCCGGCGGGCTCACGCCGGGTGAGCTGGTGGCCGGGCAGTACGAGGTGCTGAGCTGCTTCGCCCGCGGCGCCTTCGGATTGATCTACCTGGCCCGGGATCGCAACCTGCAGGGCAAACAGGTTGTGCTCAAGGGACTGACGCGCCCGCACGACACGGCGGCGATCCGGCTCGCCGCGCAGGAGAGCCGGGTGCTCACCGCGCTGGAGCACCCGGGCATCGTGCGGATCTTCAACGTGGTGACCCACCGCGGCCTGCGGTACCTGGTGATGGACCACGTGGACGGGCCGTCGCTGCGGGCGGTGTGCGACGGCGGCGGGCTGTCCCTCGCCGAGACCCTCGCCTGCGCCGTGCCGGTGCTGGACGCGCTGGACTACCTGCACCGGCAGGGGCTGCTGTACTGCGACATGAAGCCGGACAACGTGATCCGCACCGGCGAGACGGTGAAGCTGATCGACTTCGGCGCGATCCGGCGGACCGGCGACCTGGCGAGCCCGGTCCTCGGCACCCCGCCCTACCTGGTCGGCCGCGCCGAGATCCGGGAGCACGGGCTGACCGAGCGCGCGGACATCCACGCGGTTGGGGTGATGCTGGACGAGCTGGCCCGCTGCGGCCCGGACGATCCGGGCGCGGAGTCCTTCCGGCACCTCGTCGACCGCGCGAAGGCCCACTACGACCGGCGGTTCGCCGACGTGCCCGAGATGCTGAACCAGGTGCGCGGGGTGCTGCGTGAGGTGCGCTGCCTCGGCGACGGGAAGCCGCGGCCCGCGCGCTCCGCGGTGTTCGCCGAATCCGCCGCGTTGCTCGACGACGGGCTCGGCCAGGCCCCGCCGCTGAGCGCGTGGACCCGCGGCGGCGCCCCGGCGGCGTCCGCCGGGGACGGGCGCCCGTCCCCGGCGGACGCGGCCGCTGCACTGCCGGTGCCGCACCCGGATCCGCACGATCCGCAGACGGCGTTGCTGAGCACCGTCCGCGCGCCGGACCCGGAACGGCTGCTCGCCAAGCTGGCGAGCATCCCGGCGTCGGTGGAGGTGGACTTCCGCCGGGCGCGAGCGCACCTGGAGGCCCACCACCGCACGGCGGCCGGGGACCGGCTGGCCGCGGCCGGGCACTGCCTGAGCTCGGCCGAACGGCAGCTGGGCTGGCTGGCGCACCACGACTGGCGGACCAGCTGGCACCGGGGTCTGCTCGCGCTGGCCGGGCGGCGGGTGCGCCAGGCCGAGGACCTGTTCGGGACGGTCTACCAGGACCTGCCGGGCGAGCTCGCGCCCAAGCTCGCGCTGGGGTTCTGCGCCGAGCACCGGAACCGGCCGGAGGCCGCCGCCCGCTTCTACCAGGCGGTGTGGGCGTGCGACCGCTTGCAGGCGGGCGCCGCGTTCGGGCTGGCGCGGATCCGGTGGCGCGCGGGCGAGCGCGCCGCGGCCGTCGCGGTCCTCGACGAGGTCCCGGAGATCTCCCTGCACCGGCACGCCGCGGCCGTCGCCGCGATCCGGATCCTCGCCGCCGGGCCGGACCCGTCGGCGGCGGAGCTGGCCTCCGCCGCCGACCGGCTGCACACGCTGACCTTGGACGGCGACGAGTCGTGGCAGCGGCTGGCGACGGCGGTTCTGGAAAGCGCTTTCCTCTTCGTCCGGGCGCACGGCGACGGATCGGTGCCGCCGGGCCCGGTGCTCGGCGACCCGGTGTCGGATAAGGGATTGCGGGATCGCCTGGACCGCGCCTACCGCGAGCTGGCCCGCCAGGCCCGGACCGCGGACGAGCACGGGGTGCTGATCGACCGGGCCAACGGGGTGCGGGCCAGGTCGCTGTGGTGAGCTCCACGACGCGGCGCACCCTGCTCCGGCTGCGGCTGGCCCTGCTGGTCACCACGGTGGCCGTGCTGGTCACCGCGTTCGCCACGGTGCGGGGTGTGCAGGCCGCGGCGGAGACGGTCCGGGACCGCACGGCACAGGCGGTGATCGAGGTGACGGCGGCCAGGTCGGCGCTGATCCGGGCGGACCGGGCGGTGGTGCGCAGCTTCGCCTCCGGCGAGGTGCGGCTGGCCGGCGCGGGCACGGAGTACGCGGCGCAGACGGCGCTGGCGAGCCAGAGCCTCACCCGGGTGGCGGAGCTGAACGAGGCCGGCGACGCGGGCAGCCGCATCCTGCGCCTGGTGGAGGGCCTGCTGGGGGCCTACCGGGCCGCGGTCGCGCAGGCCGACGCGCACTACCGCCAGGGCGGCGGTGAGGTCGTCGGCACCGCCGACCTGTGGGACGCCTCCGCGCAGCTGCTGCACTCCGCCGACGGGGTGCTCGCGCAGCTGGACGACCTGCGGGCGGTGCAGGAGCAGGCACTGGCGCGGCAGCTGGCCACCGGCTGGCTGCACCCGGTCAGGCCCGCGCTCTGGGCGGCGCCGATCGCGGTGCTGCTCGCGTTGTTGTGCCTCACACAGCTCTACCTAGGAAAGCGCTTCCAGCGACTGGTGAACCCGCAGCTGCTGACCGCGACCCTGCTGCTGCTCGGGTTGTGCGCGAGCATGATGTTCACGCTCGTCGCCGTGCACCGGCTGGACACCGCGCGGGACCGGCTCACCGAGGTGCTCGCGGGCTGGGACCGGCGGATGACCCGCACCGACGCCGACGGCCGGGACCAGCTCGTCCAGCTGGTCGCCGCCCACTGCCGCGGCGGCGACTGCGGGGCGACGGTGGGCGCGGCCGGTGCGGCGCCGCCGGCCGCCGCGGGCGCCGTGCCGGACGAGGCGACGACCGCGGCCGGCACCCGCGAGGTCAACGAGCGGCTGGACGCCGCGGCCACGTCCGGGCGGCTGCCGCTGGTCGTGCCCGCGGTGACGCTCGCGATCGCCGTGCTGGCCGGGTGGGGCCTGCACGCCCGGCTCGACGAATACCGGTTCCGCCCATGAGGACGCTGGCCGGGGTGCTGCTCCTGGTCGCCGCGTGTCTCACCGGCTGCGGCACCGGGGACGGCACGCGCACGATCACCGTCCTCGCGTCGTGGACCGGGGGCGAGGGTGCGGCGTTCGAGCAGGTGCTGGCCGGGTTCACCGCCCAGACCGGCATCCGGGTGCGGTACCAGGGCACGCGCGCGGTGTCGCAGGTGCTCGCCTCGGACGTGCAGAACGGCAACCCGCCGGACGTCGCGGTCGTGCCGAACCCGGGCGAGCTGGTCACCTACGTGCGCGCGCACAACGTGTACCCGCTCGACGACGTGCTCGGCGCGGCAGCGGCGGAGGCCTACGGTCCACAGTGGCTCCAGTTGCAGACCGCCGGGCAGGCGCACCTCTACGGCATCGCGGTGAAGGTGGACCTCAAGAGCATCGTCTGGTTCGACCCGGCGCGGCACGGCCTGCCCCGGCCGGGCACCTGGGACGAGTTCACGGCCGCGACCGGCACGGCCCCGTGGTGCCTCGGGCTGAGCGCACCGCCGGTGTCCGGGTGGCCGGGCACGGACTGGGTCGAGGACGTGCTGCTGCACCAGGCCGGCCCGGAGGTCTACCGCCGGTGGGCGGCCGGGCAGCTGCCGTGGACCGCGCCGGAGGTGCGGCGCGCGTGGCGGACCTGGGGCACGATGATGGCCGCCACCGTCGGGGACAACCCGGGGCGGGTGCTGCTGACCTACTTCGGCGACGCGGGCAAGGGCATGCTCACCGACCCGCAGACGTGCGCCTTCGAGCACAACGGGTCGTTCATGCTGGCCCGCTACCCGGACGGGGGCCGGGCGCTGGACTTCGTCGCCGTCCCGCCGGCCGGCCCGGACGTGGCGCCGGGAACGTATGAGGTGTCGGCCGACCTGGCGGGGATGTTCACCGACACCCCGGCCTCGCGCGCGCTGATCCGGTACCTCGCGACACCGGCGGCGCAGGAGATCTGGCCGCGGGTGACCGGAGGCAGCGCGTTCTCCGCGACGCGGGGCGTGGACCTGGGTGTCTACGACGGCAACCCGGCCGGGCGCAAGATCGCCGGCACGCTGCGGTCCGGCGGGACGCTCTGCTTCGACGCCTCGGACCTGATGCCGGCGGCGATGACCAGCGCGTTCTACCGCGCGGCGCTGGAGTTCCTGGCCGACCCGGGCCGGCTGGACACGCTGCTGGAGCAGCTGGACCGGATCCGGCTCGGCGTCAGCCCGCAGGAGTGGTTGTCCGTCCCGTGTGGACAGTGAGGTGCGCGCGGGCTCACACCTTGGTGATCTCCGCGATGAACGCGTCCACGTCGACGAAGGCGCCCTCGGCGCCGAGCGGGACGAGCGCGTGCGTGGAGGCGATGAACCGGGCCACGCCCTCGCGGCCGAGTTCGACGACGGCGTACCCGTCCGGCGACTCCAGCTCGATCAGCAGCTGGCCGGCCCCGCCGGCCAGGTCCGGCCGGATCCGCACGTCGCCCTCGCCCGCGGGCCGCCCCAGCCCGGTGGCGAGGAGTTCGCGGGCGAAGCACCACTCGACCCAGCGGCCACGGTCGGCGCGGAAGGACAGGGTGACCGCGTAGGGATCGGCGGTGGTGTAGCTCCACCGCGAGAAGACCGGGACGTCGTAGCCGTCCAGGCTGACGAACTGGTGCTCCTCGACCGTTTCGGCGTGCACGATGGGCCTCCTGTCCCGCTGCGGGCTCGTCACTGGGAGGACGGGCCAGGGCGGCTCCCGTTACGCCATTTCCCGGACGAGTTCGCCGACCCACCCGGAGGAGTGAGAGCCGCGGACGGCACCATGTTGCGGTGCAGCACGACGACCCCGCGGCGGTGACCGGCCCGATCCGCCGCGTGCCCGGGCCGCCTGCTGCCGATCCCGCGGCGCGGCAGGCGCGACCGGCCCCTGGTGACACCGGCGGCGACCCCACCGGGCGTCGAGCCGGGTCGCCGGAGCGTCCCCGCCGCCCCGCCGAACCACGGACCGCCGAACCAAGGACCGCCGAGCCACGGACCGCCGGGCGCACCACCGGCAGCCCCCCGGCTCGCGCCACCGGCCCCGGGACGGCACCGGCCCGCGCCCGCCGGTCCACCACCGCGGGCTCCCGCCCGCGGCACGACCGGCCCGCCACGCCACCCCCCACCGGGCACGATCATGGGCACGGTCATGGGCACGGGCACGGTCACGGGCACTCCCCCGCCCCGCCGGCGTCCCGCCGGGTCAAGCTGCTGCTGACCTGGCTGCTGGCGCCGGTAGCGGTCTGCACGGTCGCCGGGATGCTGCTGCTCTACCCGTGGGGCCAGGCGAAACCCACCTCGGCGATCTCCCAGGGCACCCCGGTGCACGGCACGGTCCGCACCGCCGCCTCGGGGCCCTGCCTGGCCGCCGGGCAGGTGCAGGTCGGTGACCAGCCCGGCCCGGACGCCAAGCCGTGCCTGACGGCGCGGGTCACGCTCACCGACGGGCCGGCGACCGGGCGCACCGTCGAGCTGACGGTCCCGATCGAACCCAGCACCCCCCGGTTCGGCGCGGGCGACCACGTCGTGCTGGCCTACAACGGCGGGGACGCCGCCGACCCGGCGTCCTATCAGCTGGTCGACTTCCAGCGCGGCCTCCCGCTCACCGTGCTCGCCGCGCTGTTCGCGGTGGCGGTGGTCGTGCTCGGGCGCTGGCAGGGCCTGGCCGCGCTCGGCGCGCTGGCGCTGAGTTTCGTGGTGCTGGTGGCGTTCGTGCTGCCGGCGATCCTGGCCGGGCAGAACCCGCTGCTCGTCGCGATCGTGGGCGCCGGGCTGATCATGTTCATCGCCCTGTACCTCACGCACGGCCTGTCGGCACGCACCTCGGTGGCCGTGCTGGGCACGCTCGCCAGCCTGGCGCTGATCGGCGCGCTGTCGGCGGTCTTCTCCGCGGCCGCCTCGCTGACCGGCCTGGACGACAGCACCTCGACGCTCATCGCGTCGCTCGGGCACGGCGTGGACGCCCGCGGCCTGCTGCTGGCCGGGGTCGTCATCGGCGCACTCGGCGTGCTCGACGACGTCACCGTCACCCAGACCAGCGCGGTGTGGGAGCTGCGCCGCGCCAATCCGTCGCTGAACTGGCGGGAGCTGTATTCGGCCGGGCTGCGGATCGGCCGCGACCACGTCGGCTCGGCGGTGAACACCCTGGTCATGGCGTACGCCGGTGCGGCGCTGCCGGTGATGCTGTACTCGTCGATCTCCGGCGTCGGGCTGGGCGCGATCCTCGGTTCGCAGGACGTGGCCCAGGAGATCGTGCGCACGCTGGCCGGCAGTGTCGGCATCGTCGCGGCCGTGCCGGTCACCACCGTGCTGGCCGCGATCATCGCCGCGCGCGAGCCCAGCAGCCACCTCGGCCGCGGCAGCGATCAGTAGCCCCAGGCGGGCACCGGCACCGCTCGCGGCTGTCCCGATGGGGTACGAAGACCGGCACCCGGTTCCCGTCCTGCCGGAAGGGCTCGGTCGTCAGGTGGAGGCGCGCCTCGGCGCGCAACCCCTGGTCAGCCCAGCCGTGCCACGAACCGGCTCACCGCGTCCATCGTGAACCGTTGCGCGATCCGGCCGGCCGGTGCCGCGGACGCCAGCTGGTGCAGCGGCCGCTCGGACAGCCCCGCGCCCCGCGCCTCCGCCCGCAGCTGCGCGACCAGCAGCTCTGCGAACACCAGGCCGTTCGATTCGATGTTGTCCGCCAGCGCGTCGGCCAGCCGCCGGAGGGTGAGGACGGGCAGTTCGCGTCCGCCGGTCCCGGCGTAGACGGCGAGGTCGATCCGGACACCCCGGCCGCGCTGCCCGGAGCCGGCCAGCAGGCTCACCGTGCGGGCGCCGCGCACGTCGGTCACCAGGAGGTCGATCCGCCGCGCCGACACCAGATCGACGCGGCGCGTGCGGAAGGCGCGGACCACCACGGTGGTGCCCGCGAGCCACAATCGGCGCCGCACGTTCCACACCACGACGCACAGCAGTGGCAGGCCCACCACGGCGGCCACGGCCAGGCCCGCGATCTGGCCGCCGATCAGCCCGGCGAGACCGCCGCACGCCGCGGCCACGATCACCACGCCGGCCAGCCCGGACACCAGGCGCCGCCGGGTCAGCCCCGGGCCCTCCTGGTGCAGCGGCAGCGGCCCCGGTTCCGCCGGTTTCCTCGGCTCGGTCACGTCCTCCCCCGTCACGGCACCGGGACGACGCTGCGCGCCCCGCTCAGGAACGGATTGCCGGCCCGCTCGCGGCCGATCGTGGTGGCCGGACCGTGCCCGGGCAGCACCACCGTGTCGTCGGGCAACGGCAGCAGCTGGTCGCGCAGGGACTCCCCCAGCCGCCGCCGGTCACCGGCCGAGCCGGTGCGCCCGACCGAGCCCGCGAACAGCGTGTCGCCGGTCAGCGCGAGGCGGCCACCCTCGGGCGTGGTGAGCCGGAACACCACCGATCCCGCGGTGTGCCCGGGCACCAGTCCGACGTCGATCACCAGGTCCGCGAGCTCCAGCGGCGCGCCGGTGAGCGCCCGGACGTCACCGGGCAGGCCGCCGTCGTGCAGCCCTCGGTCGGCCGGGTGGATCCACAGCGGGACGCCGTGGGCCGCCGTGACGGCCGCGGCACCGGCCACGTGGTCGGGATGGCCGTGGGTGGCCAGCACGGCCGCCGGGGTCAGGTCGTGCTCGGCGAGCGCCTCGGCGACCCGGCCGGCGCAGTCCTCCCCCGCGTCGACGATCACGCAGGCCGCACCGGCGCCGGCCGCGAGCAGATAGCAGTTTGCCTGCAGCGCGCCTGCCGGAAACCCGACGACGAGCACGAAAGTCCACCTCCGCGTCCGCGCGTCCACCCGTGCCCGGGATGTCCGGCACCCACCCTAACCGGGGCTGTACAGGGTCCTCACAGGCTGTGCCCATAGACTGCCGCCACCCGGTCGGTGACGTCGAGTGGATTCTGGAGGGCAGGTGGCGACCAACCAGCAGCGCCGTGAGGCCGCGAAGCGCAAGCTCGAGCGGCAGATGGCCCGCCGGGCCGAGCGTGCGCGACGGCGGAAGATCGTCGGTGTGGGTGCGACGGTCGGCGCGGTGGTCGTCGTCGCCGGGCTGGTGGTGTTCTTCGCGACCCGGGGCACCGACAACGGCTCGGCCACGGCCGCGCCGACCACGGCGCCGTCCGCGCCCTCGTCCTCGGCGCTGAACATCCCGGCGCAGCGCGCCGCCCTGCCGCAGCGGCCCACGCCGCTGCCGAACCCGGTGCAGTGCTCCTACCCGGCGACGGCGAACGAACCGGCGGCCAAGCCGAACAAGCCGCCGCAGACCAAGAACATCCCGTCCACCGGCACGGTGAACGTCACGCTGAAGACGACCGCCGGCGACATCCCGCTGACGCTGGACCGCGCCCTCGCGCCGTGCACCGTGAACAGCTTCCTCAGCCTGGCCCAGCAGGGCTACTACACCGACACCTCGTGTGCCCGCCTGGGCACCGACGCGAGCCTGATGATGTTGCAGTGCGGCGACCCGACCGGCACCGGAAGCGGCGGCCCGGGGTACTCCTTCGCGGACGAGACGTTCCCGGAGCTGAAGTACGGCCGCGGTCTGCTGGCGATGGCCAACGCGGGCCCGAACACCAACGGCAGCCAGTTCTTCATGGTTTACGGCCCGGCCGAGCTGAGCCCGGCCTACACGGTGTTCGGCTCGATCTCCGACGCCGGTCTCCAGGTGCTGGACAAGGTGGCGCGCGCCGGTCACGACGGCAGCTTCGACCCGAGCCCGGGCGGCGGCAAGCCGAACATGGAGGTCAAGTTCACCGCGGTGTCGGTCGGCTGACGCCGCTAACGGGCGGTGAAGCGCGGCGGGCGGCGGCTCAGGAACGCGGCCACGCCCTCCGCGTAGTCGGCACCGTGGATCGCGGCGAGCCGGATCTCCTCGACCTCGGCGTCGCTTTCGGACTGTCCGTCGAGGATCTTGCCGACGATCCGGTTCATACCGCGCACCGAGGTCTGCGAGCGGGAGCACAGCGTCGCGGCGAAGTCCGCCACCCCGGCGTCGAGGTCGTCGAACGTGTCGTTGACCAGACCGATGTCGCGGGCGCGGATAGCGTCGATCAGCCGGCCGGACAGCAGGAAGTACCGCGCGTGCGCCGGCCCGATCAGCGAGACGAGCTGGTGCGTGGAACGGAAGTCGTAGACGATGCCCAGCTTGGCCGGGGTGATCCCGAAGCGCGCCCCCGGCTCGGCGAAGCGGAAGTCGCAGGCGACGGAGATCTGGCAGCCACCGCCGATGCAGTTGCCGCGGATCTTCGCCACGGTCGGCTTGGTCATGCCCGCCAGTGCGGTCACCGCGCCCTCCACGACCTTGTCGTAGGCGGCCGCACCGTCCGCGGTCGCGCGCAGCGCCCCGAACTCGCTGATGTCGGCGCCGGCGGAGAAATCCGCACCGGCACCCGTCAGCACCAGCACCTTGAGCCCGGGGTCGGCTTCGACCTCGCCCACGACGTCCGGGATCGCCGCCCACATGTCGTGGGAGATCGCGTTCTTCTTCTCCGGCCGCGCGAACGTCAGCGTGGCCACTTCCCCGTCGCGCGCGAACTCCAGCCCAGGTGCCATACCGGCACCCTAGCGACCGGGATCAGGAGGCCGACGTGACGCGGTACACGTCGTAGACGCCCTCCACCCCCCGGACCACCTTCAGCACGTGCCCGAGGTGCTTCGGGTCGCCCATCTCGAACGTGAAGCGGCTGACCGCGACCCGGTCGCGCGAGGTCTGCACCGACGCGGACAGGATGTTGACCTTCTCGTCGGCGAGCACCTTGGTGACATCGGAGAGCAGGCGATGCCGGTCGAGCGCCTCGACCTGGATGGACACCAGGAACACCGAGTTCGCGGACGGCGCCCATTCCACCTCGACGAGCCGTTCCGGCTGGGCCCGCAGGTCCTCGGCGTTGGTGCAGTCGGTGCGGTGCACGCTGACCCCGCCGCCGCGGGTGACGAACCCGAGGATCTCGTCGCCGGGCACCGGGGTGCAGCAGCGCGCCAGCTTGGTCCACACGTCGGTGGCGTCCTTGACCACCACGCCGACGTCGTTGGAGGCGCGGCGCCGGGTGACCGTGGACGGCGTGGACCGGGCCGCGAGCTCGTCCTCGGCCTCCTCGACGCCCCCGATCAGCGCGACGAGGCGTTGCACCACGTGTTTCGCGCTGACGTGTCCCTCGCCGACCGCGGCGTAGAGCGAGCTGATGTCCGGGTGGTGCAGCTCGGCCGCCAGCGCGCCCATCGCCTCCGCCGACACCAGGCGCTGCAACGGGAGCCCGACCTTGCGGACCTCCTTGGTGATGGCGTCCTTGCCGCCGTCGATCGCCTCGTCGCGGCGTTCCTTGGCGAACCACTGGCGGATCTTCGCGCGTGCCTTGGGCGACTTGGCGAAGGTCAGCCAGTCCCGGCTGGGCCCGGAGTTCTCCGCCTTGGAGGTGAAGATCTCGACGACGTCGCCGTTCTCCAGCTTGCGTTCCAGCGCGACCAGCCGGCCGTTGACGCGCGCGCCGATGCACCGGTGCCCCACCTCGGTGTGCACGGCGTAGGCGAAGTCCACCGGCGTGCCACCGACCGGCAGCGTCACCACGTCGCCCTTGGGCGTGAACACGAAGATCTCGCGGGCGGCGAGCTCGTAGCGCAGCGAATCGAGGAACTCGCCCGGGTCCGCCGCCTCACGCTGCCAGTCGAGCAGCTGCCGCATCCACGCCATCTCGTCGATGTCGACCGCGGTGCCGTGCGAACTGCTGTGGGTGCCCCGGGTTTCCTTGTACCGCCAGTGCGCGGCGATGCCGTACTCGGCGGTGTGGTGCATCTCGTAGGTGCGGATCTGCACTTCCAGCGGCTTGCCGTCCGGCCCGATCACGGTGGTGTGCAGCGACTGGTACACGCCGAACCGCGGCTGGGCGATGTAGTCCTTGAACCGGCCCGGCATCGGCTGCCACAGCGCGTGCACGACGCCCATCGCGGCGTAGCAGTCGCGCACGTCCTCGACCAGGATCCGCACGCCCACCAGGTCGTGGATGTCGTCGAGGTCGCGGCCGCGCACGATCATCTTCTGGTGGATCGAGTAGTAGTGCTTGGGCCGTCCCTCGACCTTGGCCGTGATGCGCGAGCCCCCCAGGGCACCGGTCAGCTCGTCGATCACCTTGCGCAGGTAGATGTCGCGCGACGGCGCGCGGTCGGCGACCAGGCGCACGATCTCGTCGTACTTCTTGGGCTGCAGGATGGCGAACGCCAGGTCCTCCAGCTCCCACTTGACGGTCGCCATGCCCAGGCGGTGCGCGAGCGGCGCCAGGACCTCGAGGGTCTCCTTGGCCTTGCGGACCTGCTTCTCCGGCGGCAGGAACCGCATGGTGCGCATGTTGTGCAGCCGGTCGGCGAGCTTGATGACCAGCACGCGCGGGTCGCGGGCCATCGCGATGACCATCTTGCGGATGGTCTCCGCCTCGGCCGCGGTGCCCAGCTTGACCTTGTCCAGCTTGGTGACGCCGTCGACGAGCTGGGCGACCTTCTCGCCGAAGTCGGCGGTCAGCTGCTCCACCGAGTAGCCGGTGTCCTCGACCGTGTCGTGCAGCAGGGCCGCCACCAGGGTGGTGGTGTCCATGCCCAGCTCGGCGAGGATGGTGGCCACTGCCAGCGGGTGCGTGATGTACGGGTCGCCGGACTTGCGCCGCTGGTGCCGGTGCAGCTCCTCGGCCACGTCGTAGGCGCGCTGGAGCAGGCTCAGGTCCGCGTTCGGGTGCAGGTCGCGGTGGATCGCGGCGAGCGGTTCCAGGACCTGCTTGACCGGTGCGGCCCGCTGCGCGGTGATGCGCCGGGCGAGACGCGCTCGCACGCGGCGCGTGGCGGATGGGGCCCGGGTGACACCCTGCGGCTGCGCGCCGCGGTTGTCGGCGGTGTCCCGGGCGGGCGCCGGGCTTTCGAGCTCCTGGCTCAAGCCCACCTCCTGCTCATCGCGCGGCCTGTAGACCAACAAGCGTAACCCCGGCGGGCCGCCGAGTTGTTCCCAGCCGCGCCGACCGCCACCCCGGCGCGGCGAACGGTCAGGCGACCAGCAGCGAGCTGACCTTCCGCCCGGTCAGCGCCGACCGCCCGTCAAGGGCGGCCAGCTCCATCACGACCGACACGCCGGACACGGCCGCACCGGCCTTCTCCAGCAACTCGCATGCGGCGGCGACGGTGCCACCGGTGGCGAGCACGTCGTCGATCACCACCGCCCGCTGCCCGGGGGCGACGACACCGGCAGGCAGCTCCACGGTGGCCGTCCCGTACTCCAGGGAGTAGTCGACCCGTGCCGCGACGCTGGGCAGCTTGCCGGGCTTGCGCACCAGCACGACACCGAGCCCGCGGGCGTAGCCGACAGCCGCGGCGAGCAGGAACCCGCGCGCCTCGACCGCCGCCAGCACGTCGGTCTCCGGGTCGACCGTCGCCGCCAGGGCGTCGACGACCGCACGGAACCCGCCCGCGTCTGCGAACAGCGGCGACAGATCGCGGAACAGCACACCGGGCTCGGGGAAGTCCGGCACCTCGGCGATCAGGCCGAGCGCGCGCTCCAGCTCCACGCGCTCAGCGCTTCCGCTTGCCCGAGGGCCGCCCGCGCCGCGGCTGCGCCTTCGGCGTGCGCGCCGGGACACTCGCCGCGGCCGCGTACGCCTTCTCCTTGCGCAGCTCCGCGCCGAGGGCCTCGTCGTCGCTCGCGTCGAGGTCCTCCTCGCGCTCGGCCGCCTTGCGCGCCTGGCTGGCGCGGCGCGCCCGCACCCGGTCGGCCTGCTGTTTGTACTTCGGGTCGCGCATCTTGAAGTCCACCAGCAGGGGCGTCGCCAGGAACAGCGACGACATCACGCCGGCGAGCATGCCGGTCAGCTGCACGAGCGCGAGGTCCTGCAGTGTGCCGGAGCCGAGCAGGATGTAACCGACGACCAGCAGGCCCAGCACCGGCAGCAGCGCGATGACCGAGGTGTTGATCGACCGCATCAGGGTCTGGTTCAGCGCCAGGTTCGCCGTCTCGGCGTAGGTGCGGCGGGTCAGCCCGAGGATGCCGCGGGTGTTCTCCTTGACCTTGTCGAACACCACCACGGTGTCGTAGAGGGAGAACCCGAGGATCGTCAGCAGGCCGATCACCGTCGCCGGGGTGACCTCGAACCCGACCAGCGAGTAGATGCCCGCGGTGACCAGGATGTCGTGCACCAGCGCGATGAGCGCGGTGATCGCCATCCACTTCTCGAAGTAGATCGCCAGGAACACGGTCACCAGGACCATGAACACCGCGAGCGCGATCAGCGCCTGCCTGGAGATCTCCTGTCCCCAGGAGGCGCTCACCGCGCTGTCGCTGATCGCCTGCGCGCTCGGCTGGCCGTTGCTGCCGATCGGCTTGAGCTCGTCGAACAGCGACTGCTTGACCTTGGCGACCTGGTCGGCGTCCAGCGTGCTGGACCGCAGCTGCACCGTGGCCGCGTCGCCGACGCCGACGGTCTGGGCCGATTCGGACTGCTCGCCGATCGCGTCGGCGAACGCCCGCTTGGCCGCGTCGGTCGTGATCGGGCCGTTCGCGCCGCGGGCCGGCATCTGGATCTGGGTGCCGCCCTCGAACTCGATGCCCAGGTTGAAGCCGCGGACGCCGATCGAGGCGAGGCACACCAGCACCAGCACAACGAAGAAGGTGTACCAGCGCTTGCGCTTGCCGACGATGTCGAAGGCGCCGGTGCCGACGTAGAGGCGGTGGAACACGCTCTCCTTGCCGGCCTTCTTCGCGGCCGGGGTGGCGCCGGTGGACGTCACCTTCTCGGTGTTCAGCTCGTCTGCCACGTCAGGACTCCTTCGCGCCCGCGCCGGCGGGCACCTTGCGCGCGGGCCGCCGCTGGGCGGCCAGCGTCTGCACGCCGCCGAGCCCGGTGAGCTTCGGCTGGGACAGGAACTTCGACTTCGACGCCAGCGCGACCAGCGGGTGCGTCACCAGGAACACCACGATCAGGTCGAGCACGGTCGACATGCCCAGGGTGAAGGCGAAGCCCTGGACGTCGCCGACCGCGATGGCGTAGAGCACCGCGGACGCGAGGAACATGACCGCGTCCGAGGCGAGGATGGTGCGCCGGGCGCGCACCCAGCCACGCGGGACCGCGGAGCGGAAGCTGCGCCCGCCCTCGCGGATCTCGTCCTTGAGCCGTTCGAAGAACACCACGAACGAGTCCGCGGTCACGCCGATGGCGATGATGAACCCGGCGACCCCGGCGAGGTCGAGCGTGAAGTTGATCCACCGCCCGAGCAGCACCAGCACCGCGTACACGATCAGGCCGGACAGGCCGAGCGAGACGATCGTCAGGAACCCGAGCAGGCGGTAGTAGACCAGGCAGTAGACGAACACCAGCGCGAGGCCGATGCCCCCGGCGATCAGGCCCGCCTCGAGCGAGGCCAGCCCGAGCGTCGCCGAGACGGTGGTGGCGTCGGACGCGGCGAACGACAACGGCAGCGACCCGTACTTGAGGATGTCCGCCAGGTCCTTGGTCTGCTGCTGCGTGAAATTGCCGCTGATCTGCGTGTTGCCGTCGAGGATCGCGTTCTGGATCGTCGGTGCGGAGACGACCTCGGTGTCGAGCACGAACGCCGCGCGCTGGCCGATGTTCTTCGTGGTGAAGTCGGCCCAGGTCTGGCGACCGTCGGACTTGAACGACAGCTCGACCGTCCAGCCCGGTTTGTTCTGCGCGGGCGGCGCCGCGGCCGCGTTGGCGATCTCGGTGCCCTTCAGGAACACCGGGCCGAGCAGGTACTTCTCGGTGCCGTTCTGGTCGCAGGTCAGCAGCGGCAGGTTCGGGTCATCGTTGCCGCGCAGCGGATCCTGCGTGGAGCAGGCGTACGCGGCCAGCGCCTGGGAGGCGGCGGGACCGGCGGCGAGGGTGTCGCCGGTGCCGGTGACCAGGGTGGCGGCCTGGCGGGTCGCCTTGGCCTGCTGGATCGCGGCCGGGTCGTCGGCCTGGCCCGGCGGCGCCGCGACCGGCGGCGTGGTGACCGGCTGCGCGTCGAGCACCTTGCGGAACCCGAGCTGGGCCGTCTGGCCGAGCTTCTTGGCCTGGTCGCCCTGCTCACCGGGCACGGTGATCACGATGTTGTTGCCGTCGAGCACCACCTCGGTGCCGCTGACGCCGATCCCGTTCACACGGGTCTCGATGATCTGGCGCGCCTGGTTGAGCGAGTCACGCGAGGGCGCCGAGCCGTCCGGGGTGCGCGCGCTCAGCGTCACCCGGGTGCCGCCCTGCAGGTCGATGCCCAGCTTCGGCGTGGGCTTGCCCCCGCCGGTGAAGAACACCAGCGCGTAGAGCACGACCACGATCAGGACGAAGAAGCCGAGATAGCGTCCCGGGCGGATCCGCCCGGCCGGTGGTGCCACGGTGGTCGTTCTCCTCGACGGTCAGCGATGGATCGTCCGCCTACGGGGCGGTACGCAGACACTACTCGCCGCGTTGTGAACGCGGCGTTGACCCCGGCGTCACCGTCGGACGCCGGGGTTGCCCTGCGGTCGGGCCTACTTCTTCTCGTGCTCCAGCGGCGGCGCGATCTGCGGGCCGGGCTTCTCCTCGGCCTGGGCGGGCTCGGTGGTCTCCACCGGCTCCACCACGGCGGCGTCGCTGACGTCGTCGGCCCCGGTCTCGTCGGCCACCTCGGGCGCGACCTTCTCGCGCACCGCCTGGCGCAGCCACGTCGTCACGACACCGGGCGCGATCTCGATGTCGATCGTGGTGTCGCTGCTGGTGTCGGCCACCGTCCCGTACAGGCCGGACGTCGTCATCACCCGGTCGCCCTCGGACAGGCTGCCCTGCAGCTTCTGCTGCTCCTGCGCGGCACGCTTCTGCTTCCGGGTGCCCATCACCAGCGGGATCGCCACGACGAGCATGAGCAGCAACGGCAGGAAAAGCTGTTCCATGATTCTCCATTCGGTGTGCGACGCAGCGGCCGCGCACCTCTTTTGTCCGGATGTGCTCTTTCGAGTGTGCCAGGCACCACTGGCCGGCCGGCACCCGGTTAGTCGAACAGGGTAGGCCCTGCCTGGTCCGGGCGTGGCGGCGGGCGCAACCCGAGGTGCTCCCACGCACTCGCCGTCGCCACCCGCCCACGCGGCGTGCGCGCGAGCATGCCCGCACGCACCAGGTAGGGCTCGCACACCTCCTCGACGGTCGCCGGCTCCTCGCCGACGGCGACCGCGAGCGTGGAAACCCCGACCGGGCCGCCGCCGAAGGAGTGCACCAGCGCCGACAGCACCGCCCGGTCGAGCCGGTCCAGGCCCAGTTCGTCGACGTCGTAGACCTCCAGCGCGGCGCGGGCCACGGCGAGGGTCACCCGGCCGTCCTCGCGGACCTCGGCGTAGTCCCGGACGCGGCGCAGCAGCCGGTTGGCGATGCGCGGCGTGCCGCGCGAGCGGCGGGCGATCTCCGCGCTGCCCTCGGGGTCGATGTCGATCCCCAGGATCGTCGCCGAACGCCGGACCACCTGGTCCAGCTCGTGATCGGCGTAGAACTCCATCTGACCGGTGAAGCCGAACCGGTCGCGCAGCGGCCCGGTCAGCGCACCGGAGCGGGTGGTGGCGCCGACCAGGGTGAACGGCGCGATCTCCAGCGGGATGCTGGTCGCACCCGGCCCCTTGCCGACCACCACGTCGACGCGGAAGTCCTCCATCGCCAGGTAGAGCATCTCCTCGGCGGGCCGGGCGATGCGGTGGATCTCGTCGATGAACAGCACGTCGCCCTCGGCGAGGTTGGACAGCATCGCGGCGAGGTCGCCGGCGCGTTCCAGGGCCGGACCGGAGGTGATGCGGATCGAGGCGTCCAGCTCGGCCGCGACGATCATCGCCAGGCTGGTCTTGCCCAGGCCGGGCGGGCCGGACAGCAGCACGTGGTCCGGCGGCACACCGCGGCGGCGGGCGCTCTCCAGCACCAGTTCCAGCTGCTCGCGGACCCGCGGCTGGCCGATGAACTCGCTCAGCCTGCTCGGGCGCAGCGTCGTCTCCATCTCGCGCTCGCCCAGCTGGGGCAGCGCGGAGAGGGTCTCGTCCGCCGGGTACTCCGTCACCTCGTCATCGTGCACGCGTCAGCTGCCTCACTTGCGCCCGAGGGCGCTCAGGGCCGCGCGCAGCACGGCCGGTGTCGTGCCGGCCTCGCCCGCGGCGAGCACCTTCTCCACGACCTGTTCGGCCTGCTTGGCCGGGAACCCGAGACCGGTGAGGGCGTCGACGACCTCGGCGCGCACCGCGCCGCCCGCGGGGACCGCGGCGGCCTCCGCGCCGGCCGCGGTGACCTTGTCGCGCAGCTCGAGGGTGAGCCGTTCGGCGCCCTTGCGGCCGATGCCGGGCACCTGGGTGAGGACGGTGATGTTGCCTTCGGCCAGTGCGGTGCGCAGCTTGTCCGGGTCGAGCACCGCCAGCGCGGCGAGCGCCAGGCGCGGGCCGATCCCGGAGACGGTCTGCAGCAGCCCGAACAGCTCGCGGGCCTCCGCGTCGGCGAACCCGAACAGGGTCAGCGAGTCCTCGCGCACCACCAGGGACGTGTGCAACCGGGCCTGCTCACCGCGGCGCAGGGTGGCCAGCGTCGCCGGGGTGGCCTGCACCGCGAGGCCGACCCCGCCGACCTCCACCACCACGTGGTCGAGCCCGACCGAGAGCACCTCGCCCCGGACCGAGGAGATCATCCGCGCACTCCCTTCCCTGGTGTCCGCGTGTTCCGCCGCGTCACCGCCGTCCGGGACACCGTATTGGCCGACTTCGCCGCCGCGGCGAGGCGGGCCCGGTGCGTGCGGGCCAGTTCGGCCGCGCGGGCCTCGGCCTCGGCGAGGCGGTCGCGCATCGGCTGACGCCACAGGTGGCAGATGGCTAGCGCGAGCGCGTCGGCGGCGTCGGCCGGGCGGGGCGCCTGCGCGAGCCCGAGCAGCCGGGTCACCATGCCGGTCACCTGCGCCTTGTCCGCGCGGCCGCTGCCGGTGACGGCGGCCTTGACCTCGCTCGGGGTGTGGAACACGACCGGCAGCCCACGGCGGGCCGCTGCCAGGGCGACCACTCCCCCCGCCTGCGCGGTGCCCATGGCGGTGCGCACGTTGTGCTGGCTGAAGACGCGTTCGACGGCGACCGCCGCCGGCCGGTAGGTGTCCAGCCACTGCTCGACCGCGTCGGAGACCGCGAGCAGCCGCCGCCCGAGCGTGTCCTCCACCGGGGTGCGCACCACGCCCACCGCGACACAGGTGACCGTGCGGCCCGTGCCCCCGTCCACCACGCCGAGCCCGCACCGGGTCAGCCCGGGGTCCACGCCGAGCACTCGCACCGCTCCACCCTCCTAGCGCCGAACACGCGTTCGAGGTGAGGCTACCGTGCCGGACGGCCCGGTCCCGGCACGACGCGCCGGGACCGATGATCGTCCACTATGGACCGTCGGCGCCCGGGGTCCAGCTCTCCGGCCGCCCGCTCTCGGTGAGGACCGGCTGCCAGTCGGCGAACCCCTCGGGCGCCTCGTCGCTCCACGGCCAGTGCCCGTCCGGGGTGGCGACGATGATCTGCAGCGCCGGGAAGTCGCCGTCCGGGTAGACGAGGAACGCGCTGCCGAAGTATTCGAGGTAGTGCCCCTTCGCGACGCGCTCGAAGGTGACCGGGACTCCCTCGAAGAAGTCGTGGTAGACCTTGCCGGGCTCGAACTGCTCGCCGTTGGCCGCGCGGTCGACGTAGGCGTCGAGCAGGACCGGCGCCATCCGCTCCGGCAGCCCGACGACGACCGCCTCGGGAACCTCGTGCAGCGCCCACACGCACGCCGTGAACGCGAACCCCGGCCCGGACTCGTCCCCCGCCACCGAGATCACCGCGTTGCCACGGGTCTCGGCCTGGTTGACGATCCACTCGAGGAGGTCGGATTCTTCGGGCGCGAGGGTCTCGGTCACGGGCGGCATTCTGCCGTACCCGCACCGGCGCCGGACAGACCCCGTCGGTGGGAAGTTCCCGTTGCACGGCAAGGCCCTCCGGCGCCGGGTGCACCGGAGGGCCTCGGGGAGAGCGGTGTTACGCGCCGACCTCTTCCAGCACCTCGTCGGAGACGTCAAAGTTGGCGTAGACGTTCTGCACGTCGTCGCAGTCCTCGAGCGCGTCGATCAACCGGAACACCTTCTTGGCGCCCTCGGCGTCGAGCGGGACGCTCACCGACGGCAGGAACGTCGGGTCGGCCGACTCATAGTCGTAGCCGGCGTCCTGCAGCGCCTTGCGGACGCTGATCAGGTCGGTGGCCTCGGAGACGATCTCGAAGTTGTCGCCGAGGTCGTTGACCTCCTCCGCACCCGCGTCCAGGACGGCCATCAGCACGTCGTCCTCGGACAGGTCGTTCTTGGGCATGATCACCACGCCCTTGCGGTTGAACAGGTACGACACCGAGCCCGGGTCGGCGAGCGAGCCGCCGTTGCGGGTCAGCGCGGTGCGCACCTCGCCGGCGGCGCGGTTGCGGTTGTCGGTCAGGCACTCGATCAGCACGGCGACGCCGTTGGGGCCGTAGCCCTCGTAGTTGATCGTCTGCCAGTCCGCGCCGCCCGCCTCCTCGCCGGCGCCGCGCTTGCGGGCGCGCTCGATGTTGTCCTGCGGGACCGAGTTCTTCTTCGCCTTCTGGATGGCGTCGTAGAGGGTCGGGTTGCCCTCGGGATCACCCCCGCCGGTCCGCGCGGCGACCTCGATGTTCTTGATCAGTCTCGCGAACAGCTTGCCACGCTTGGCGTCGAGGGCGGCCTTCTTGTGCTTCGTGGTGGCCCACTTGGAGTGGCCGCTCATCTCTCCTCCGTCTCGCTCGTCGTCGCCGCGTCCCGCACCATCTCCACGAACAGGCGATGGACCCGATCGTCCCCGGTCAGCTCCGGGTGGAAGGCCGTGGCGAGCACCGGCCCCTGCCGGACCGCGACGATCCTAGCGCCGGTGGTCTCCGTCGCGGGCACCGTGGCCAGCACCTCGACGTCGGCACCGGCTTTTTCCACCCACGGGGCGCGGATGAACACCGCGTGCAGCGGGCCGCCGGTGACGCCGGTGAAGTCCAGATCCTCCTCGAAGGAGTCGACCTGGCGGCCGAAGGCGTTGCGCCGGACGATCACATCCAGCGCGCCGAGCTGGTGCTGGTCCGGCCGCCCGTCCAGGGCCTGTTTCGCGAGGAGGATCATGCCCGCGCACGACCCGAACGCCGGCATGCCCCCGTCGAGCCGCCGGCGCAGCGGTTCGAGCAGGTCGAAGGTGTAGAGCAGGCGGGACATGGTGGTGGACTCGCCGCCGGGCAGGACGAGCCCGTCGACGGCGGCCAGCTCCGACGCCCGGCGGACGGTGACGGCGTGCCCGCCGGCGCGCCCCACCATGGCGACGTGCTCCCGCACGTCCCCCTGCAGCGCGAGCACGCCGATCACCGGTACCGCGGACACCCTGACCTCCTGGAACACGTCGTGCTTACGGTATTCGGCCCGGCTGCCGCGGGGCGGGCCGCTCGGCGGCGGCGCGGGAGCGGGCCGGGCGGGTGGAGCTACCAGCCGCGTTCGGCGAGGCGGTGCGGCTCGGGCACGTCGTCGACGTTGATGCCGACCATCGCCTCGCCGAGGCCGCGGGAGACCTTCGCGATGACGTCCGGGTCGTCGTGGAACGTGGTCGCCTTGACGATGGCCGCCGCGCGCTTGGCCGGGTCGCCGGACTTGAAGATCCCGGACCCGACGAACACGCCCTCGGCGCCCAGCTGCATCATCATCGCCGCGTCGGCGGGGGTGGCGATCCCGCCGGCGGTGAACAGCACGACCGGCAGCTTCCCGCGCTCGGCCACCTCGCGCACCAGCTCGTAGGGCGCCTGCATCTCCTTGGCCGCCACGTACAGCTCGTCCTCGGGCAGCGCCGTCAGCCGCCGGATCTCCGCGCGGATCTTGCGCATGTGGGTGGTCGCGTTCGACACGTCGCCGGTGCCGGCCTCGCCCTTGGAGCGGATCATCGCCGCGCCCTCGGTGATGCGGCGCAGCGCCTCGCCCAGGTTGGTCGCCCCGCACACGAACGGCACGGTGAACGCCCACTTGTCGATGTGGTTGGCGTAGTCGGCCGGGGTGAGCACCTCGGACTCGTCGATGTAGTCCACCCCGAGCGACTGGAGCACCTGCGCCTCGACGAAGTGCCCGATCCGGGCCTTGGCCATCACCGGGATGGACACCGTGGAGATGATGCCCTCGATGAGGTCCGGGTCGCTCATCCGCGCCACCCCGCCCTGGGCGCGGATGTCGGCGGGCACGCGCTCCAGCGCCATCACGGCCACCGCACCGGCGTCCTCGGCGATCTTCGCCTGCTCGGGGGTGACGACGTCCATGATCACGCCGCCCTTGAGCATCTCGGCCATGCCGCGCTTGACGCGCGCGGTGCCCCGCTCGGGCGTGGCGGAACTGCTGGGTTCAACTTCGGACACGACGGGACGCCTTTCACGAAACACGAAGGGGTGCACGGTCGAGTCTAGGTTCTGGTGGACCGCTCCCCCAGGCCAGTTCGCCGCGATTCCAGCAGTCCACTTTCGCCCCGCAGGCGCAACCTGACCGGCCGGGGTTGCCGGACCATGCCCGCCGGGTGTGTGATCGAGGACACACCTGCTGCTGTCGTCCCGGGGAGCGCGCCATGGCCGACAAACAAGCCCGCACCGTCGACGCCGGAGCCGCGGTCGCTGTGGACGACCCGGTCAAGGTCCGCAACGTGGTCCTGGTGGGTCCCTCGGGCTCCGGCAAGACCACCCTCACCGAGGCCCTGCTCGCGGTGTCCGGCACCGTGGCCAGGGCCGGTTCCGTCGTGGAGGGCACCACCGTGTGCGACCACGACCCGGCGGCGGTGCGCCAGCAGCGCTCGGTCGGGCTGTCGGTGGCACCGCTGATGCACCAGGACCACAAGATCAACCTGATCGACACCCCGGGGTACGCCGACTTCGTGGGCGAGCTGCGGGCCGGGTTGCGCGCCGCCGATGCCGCGCTGTTCGTGGTCAGCGCGTTCGAGGGCGTGGACCCCGCCACGGTGGCCGTCTGGGAGGAGTGCGCCGCGGTGGGCATGCCGCGCGCGGTCGTGATCTCCCGCCTGGACCACCACCGCGCCGACCCCGAGGACGAGATCGCCGCGTGCCAGGACGCGTTCGGCGCCGGCGTGCTTCCGCTGTACCTGCCGGCCACCGGCCCGGAGCCGGGCCTGGTCGGGCTGATCACCCGCCGCCTCTACGACTACTCGCAGGGTTATCCGCCGCGCCTGGGCGACCCCGCGCCGGCCGACCTGGAGCGGCTGACCGAGGCACGCAACGAGCTGATCGAGGGCATCATCGCCGAGAGCGAGGACGAGACCCTCATGGACCGCTACCTCGCGGGCGAGGAGATCAGCGAGGAGACGCTGATCTCCGACCTGGAGACCGCGGTGGCGCGCGGCTCGTTCCACCCGGTCATCCCGGTGTGCGCCACCACCGGGGTGGGGCTGGCCGAGGTGCTCGACGGCATCGTCCGGGCGTTCCCGTCACCGCTGGAGCACGCGCTGCCGCCGGTCACCGGGCCGGACGGCGCGCCGCACCCGGCGCTGAGCACCGATCCGGACGGGCCACTGGCCGCCGAAGTGGTGCGCACCGCCGTGGACTCCTATGTCGGGCGGGTGTCGCTGGTGCGGGTGTTCTCCGGGACGTTGCGGCCGGAACGGCCGGTGCACGTGTCCGGGCACGGCATGGCCGAACGCGGCCATGAGGACCACGACACCGACGAGCGGGTGGCCCACCTGTACTCCCCGCTGGGTGCGAACCTGCGCGAAGTGCCCTACTGCGTGGCCGGTGATCTGTGCGCGCTGACCAAGGTCGGCTCGGCCGAGACCGGCGACACCGTCTCCGCCCCCGACCACCCGCTGCTGATGCGCCCGTGGCCGATGCCCGAACCGCTGCTGCCGGTCGCCGTGGTGGCCCGCAACCGCAGCGACGAGGACGCGCTGGCGCGCAACCTGTCCCGGCTGGTCGCCGGCGACCCGACGCTGCGGCTGGAACGCAACGCCGAGACCGCTCAGCTGGTCCTGTGGTGCATGGGCGAGGCGCACGCCGACGTGGTGCTGTCGCGGCTGCGCGCCGGCGGTGCCGAGGTGGACACCGAACCGGTCAAGGTCAGCCTGCGCGAGACGTTCGCCGCCCCGGCCAAGGGGCACGGGCGGCACGTGAAGCAGTCCGGCGGGCACGGCCAGTACGCGGTGTGTGACATCGAGGTCGAGCCACTGCCGCGCGGCGCGGGGTTCGAGTTCGTCGACCGGATCGTCGGCGGCGCCATCCCGAACCAGTTCATCCCCAGCGTGGAGAAGGGAGTGCGGGCGCAGCTGCAGCGCGGGCTGGTGGCCGGCCACCCGGTGGTCGACGTACGCGTCACGCTGGTCGACGGCAAGGCGCACAGCGTGGATTCCTCGGACGCGGCGTTCCAGACCGCCGGGGCGCTGGCGCTCAAGGACGCGGCCGCGAACGGGCGGGTGGTGCTGCTCGAACCGCTCGACGAGGTGGACGTCCGCGTGCCCGACGAGTACCTGGGCGCGGTGCTGGGCGACCTGTCGTCGCGGCGCGGCCGGGTGCTCGGTACCGAGTCGGTGGGCCAGGGCCGCAGCGTGATCCGCGCCGAGGTGCCCGCGACCGAGCTGCTGCGGTACACCACGGAGCTGCGCTCGCTGAGCTCCGGCACGGCGCTGTTCACCCGCCGGCACGCGCGGTACGACCCGCTGCCGGAGAACCTGGCCGCGGCGCACGCCTGAGGAGACGCCTTTGCCGCCCGTAAGCTCGTGATCATGACCAGCGAGTACGAGCGCTACGGGCAGGACGCCGAGGTGCTCGCCGCCATCGGCGCGGCGATCGGGGAGCAGCGCATCACGGTGCGCCTGCCGCGGGAGCTCGCGGCGGCAGCGGTGGCCGCACGGCACCGGGACGAGACGGAACCGCCGGGTGCGGAGACCCCGGAGCAGTGGTCGCTGCGCGATCGTGCCGCCGACCTCGCCCTGATCGGCCTCGCGATCGACGAACACGGGCGCACCGACGGTGACGGTTCCGTCGTGACCGTCGACCTGGCCCTGGACGCGGCCGGCGCCGCGGTGCGTGCCTCGCGCGGCTAGCGGGACGCCGGGTGCACCACGCGCCCCGGCCCGCGCTCAGCGGGGAAAGAAGCCCCCGGGGCGGCCGTTGCGGTCGGCGATCAGCCCGGCCAGGGTGGCGATCGCGATCTCGGCCGGGCGGCGGGAGCCGATGTCGAGGCCGATCGGCCGGTGCACCCGCGCGATGTCCGCCTCGGCCACGCCCAGCGCGCGCAGCGCCGCGACGTGCGGGCCCTCGTGCCGCGGATTGCCCATCACCCCGGCCCACCGGACCGGCTGCGCGAGGACATCGCGCAGCGCCGGGCCCAGCTCGGCCCGGTGGTGGTCGGTCACCACGACGTCCGTGTCCGCGTCCAGGTCCGGCAGCACGGCCGTCACCTTGGCACCCGGGACCTCGGCGGTACGGGTCGCATCCGGATCGAACAGCACCGCGCGGTAGCCGAGGTCCTGGCCGTAGCGGAGCAGGAACTGCGCGACCGGCGAGGAGAACACCGCCACCAGCGTGCGGGTCTCCGCCGACGGGTCGCCGGCGCCGTGCGCCACCGCGCACGCCGGGTCGGTTTCGGAAGCCATGCCCCGATCCTAGGCGCCGGGCAGCGGCGGTTCGGCGATCTCGAAGTACTCCGGCCGCGGTGCGGTGCCGGCGAGCTTGAAGTACCGCACCTTCCGCCGCCGGCGCAGCGCCAGCGTGTCCCGCACCGCGTCGTTGTGCACCCGGCGCGCGATCACCACCCGGTGCTCGGCGTCGGTGAGCTCCCCGGCCAGCTGGGCGGGCAGCCGGGTGCGGTCGATGGTCGCGAGCAGGCGCGTCAGCTCGTTCTCCGCGACCTCCCGCTCGGCACGCGGGGCCTTCTCCGCGAGGTCGGCCGCCTCCCGCAGGCCCGGCGCGGCGCCGTCGACCGCGGCCACGGCCCGCGCCACCACCGCCCGCCGGGCCAGCGCCGCGTCCAGCGCCGCCCACCCCGCGTCGAGCCGGACGTGCAGGCGGTCCAGCCGGTTCGCGGTGGCGACCAGGAACAGGCCGCCGAGCACGACCACCGCCGCGACGATCGTGACGACCAGCACGAAGACGCTCACAGCGGCGCCTCCCGCGCACTGACCCGGCGCGGATCGGCGGCGATCGCGGTCTCGTACACCCGCAGCACCTGCGTCACCACCACCGGCCAGTCGAAGATCGCCACCCGCTCCCCCGCCGCCGCCGCGAGCGACGTCCGCCGCGCCGGATCGCCGAGCAGCTCGCGCAGGCACGTCGCGAGCGCCGCGCCGTCGCCGGTCGCGAACAACGCGCCGGCCCGGCCGTCGTCGAGCACCCGGCGGAACGAGTCGAGGTTGCTGGCCGCCACGGCGGTTCCGGCGGCCATCGCCTCGGTGAGGATCATCCCGAAGCTCTCGCCGCCGGTGTTCGGCGCGCAGTAGACGTCCACGCTGCGCAGCGCCCGTGCCTTGGTGTCGTCGTCGACCTGGCCGAGCAGCTCCAGGTGCGGGACGAGTTCCGGCCCGGCCATCCGGTGCAGCGCCTCGGGCTCGCCACGCCCGACGACGAGCAGCCGCAGGTCCCCGAACTCCGGCAGCAGGCGGCGGGCGGCGTCGAGCAGGACGTCCATGCCCTTGCGCGGCTCGGTGAACCGGCCGACGAACCCGATCGTGCCGCCCGCCCGCGGATAGCCCGCCAGCGGTCGCGCGCGCGAGAAGAACTCGACGTCCACCCCGTTGGGGATCTCCACCGCGTCCCCGCCCGCGTGCTCGACCTGCACCCGCCGCGCCAGCGCCGACACCGCGATCCGCGCGGTGATCTTCTCCAGCAGCGGGCGCAGCACCGGCTGGAACGCCGACAGCGTCCGCGAGCGCGGCGTGGAGGTGTGGAACGTGGCGACGATCGGCCCGTCGGCGACCGTCAGCGCCAGCAGCGACAGGCTGGGCGCGGCGGGCTCGTGCAGGTGCAGCACGTCGAAGGCGCCCTCCCGCAGCCAGCGCCGCACCCGCGCGTAGGAGACCGGCCCGAACTGCAGCCGCGCCACCGAGCCGTTGTAGGGGATGCCGAGGGCCTTGCCCGCGGGCTGCACGAAGTCCGGCAGGTCGGCGTCCTCGTCAGCGGGCGCCAGCACCGACACCTGGTGCCCGCGCGCGAGCAGGGCGCGCGCCAGGTCCGTGACGTGCCCCTGGACGCCACCGGGGACGTCGAAGGAGTACGGGCAGACGATCCCGACCTTCACGCCGCTTCCTCCCGCGCCGGAACGCCGTCCTCCCCGGCATCGGCGGTCCACAGCTTTTGCATCATGTGCCAGTCCGCCGGGTGCGCCGCGATGTCGCCGGCGAAGATGTCGGCCAGCGCCTGGGTCGCGGCGGGCACCTCGCTGCGGTGCGTGACGCGGATCCGCGGGTGGATCCGGATGCCCCAGCCGTCCTCGGTGAACCAGCTGCCCACCGGCAACAGCGCGGCACCGGTGCTCGCGGCCAGCCGCGCCGGGCCGGCCGGCATGCTCGTCTTCTCGCCGAAGAACGACACGGGCACGCCGCCGCCGGAGAGGTCCCGGTCGGCGATCAGGCAGACCACCCGGTTCTCCCGCAACCGCTGCAGCAGCAGCCGGAACGAGCCGGTGCCGCCGTCGGCGGAGAGGATCTCGAAGCCCAGGGACTCGCGGTAGGCCACGAACCGCTGGAACAGCGACTCCGGTTTGAGGCGCTCGACCACGGTCGTGAACGGGCCGTACCGGCCGACCGCCCAGATACCCGGCACGTCCCAGTTCCCGCTGTGCGGCAACGCGACCACCGCGCCGTTGCCTTCGGCCAGCGCCGCGTCGAGGTTCTCCACGCCGCTGATGGTCGCCTCGACCCGCGACCGGATCCGCGCGGGATCCAGGCTGGGCAACCGGAACGCTTCGTGCCAGTAGCGCGCGTAGGAGCGCACGGCCTGGCGGGTCAGCTCGTCGAGCTCGGTCTCGCCGGCCTGCGGCACCACGCGGGCCAGGTTGCGGCGCAGCTGCCGCACACCGGGGCCCTTGCGCCGCGCGGCGAAATCGGCGGCCAGCGCGAACCCCGCCCTGGCCACCGGGACCGGCAACCGGCTCACCACGGTCCAGCCCGCGGCGTACCCCAGGTCCGCCATCCGCTCGCCGAACCGGCCCATCAGCCCGCCTCCCGGGCGGAGGCGGCCACGGCCAGCATCCGCTGGATCGTGGTGATGATCGAGCCGGCCGCGAGCAGCCACAGCGTGCCCTCGACCGCGAACGGCACCCCGAACCCTTCCAGCCCGGTGCCGACGAGCGCGATGATCAGCCGCTCGGCGCGCTCGACCAGCCCGCCGTCGGCGGCGAGGCCCTCCGCCTCGGCGCGGGCCTTGATGTAGGAGATGACCTGGGCCAGCACCAGGCAGACGAGGCAGGCGGCGGCCGCGCGCAGGTTGTGCTCGACCGCGAAGCACCACCAGGCGATGCCGCTGAACAACGCGCCGTCGGCCAGCCGGTCGCAGGTCGCGTCCAGGGTCGCACCGAACGGGGTGCCGTACCCGCGGGCGCGGGCCATCGCGCCGTCGAGCAGGTCGAGCATCGCGAAACCCCACACGGTGAACGTGCCGGCCAGCAGCATCCCGTTCGGGAAGAACACCAGGGCGGAGACGATCGCCCCGGCCGTGCCGATGGCGGTCATGGCGTTCGGGGTCAGGCCGGCCCGCACCAGCGCGTGACCGAGCGGGTCCAGGGCTCGCGAGACGGACGCTCGCGCGAAGATGTTCAGCATCGGATCGTCGGGATGGCGGTTTCGGCGGGCATGTCCATCGTTCTCGGCGTTCACCTGGGGCTGCGGGGTCGGGTGTGCTGGACGCAGCCTATCCACCCGCTACGACGATCCGGTGACGCGGCGCGCCCAACCCGCCGCCGCGGGCGCTCAGACCGGCTCGTCCAGCGGGTCCTCGAGGGCGGCCATGGCCGCCGCGCACTGCGGCGTGAGCTTGTGCTGGATCGCCTGGGCGATCTCGCCCAGCGCGCGGACCTGGTCGGGCGTGAGCGCGTCGAACAGCGCCTCACGCACCGCCTCCACGTGTCCGGGGGCGGCGGCTCGCAGCGCGGCGAACCCGCGGTCGGTGAGCCGGGCGAAGGAGCCGCGCTTGTCCGTGCCGCAGCTGTCGCGGACGACCCAGCCGCTGGCCTCCAGGCGCGCGACCGCGTGCGAGAGGCGGCTGCGTGATGAACGGCACTTCTCGGCCAGCTCGCTCATCCGCAGGGTGCGGCCGGGCGCCTCGGACAGCACGACGAGCACCTCGTAGTAGGTGTGCGGCATTCCGGCGTCCCGCTGGAGCTGGGACTCCACGTGGCCACGCAGCATCGAGACGGCGATCGAGAAGTCGCGCCACACGCGCTGCTCCTCCGCGCTGAGCCATCGCGGTTCGGACATGTCACACATCCTACCCCTAGTTGAGCGCTCAATCATTTTCCGCTACGGTCTGGTTGAGGGCTCAACCACAGATCCCCGCTTCCCCGAGGAGAGACAACCATGACCGCTTCGACCATCGAGATCCCCGGCTACATCGCCGGCACCTGGACCATCGACTCGGTGCACTCCGACGTCGACTTCATCGTGCGCCACCTGGGCGTGTCCAAGGTCCGCGGCCGGTTCGACAACGTCGAGGGCGAGATCGTGACCGGAGCCGACCTGGCCGGATCGAAGGTGACCGCCACCATCAAGGCCGACAGCATCGACACCAACAACGCCGACCGCGACGCGCACGTCAAGAACGCCGAGTTCCTCGATGTCGAGCAGTTCCCCACGCTGACCTTCGTCTCCACCGGGGTCCGGGCCGAGGACGGCGAGTACTTCATCGACGGCGAGCTGACCCTGCACGGCGTCACCAAGCCGGTGACGCTGAGCGCCGAGGTCGGCGGCTTCGCCGACGGCCTGGCCGAGGGCAGCAAGGTGTTCGGCATCTCCGCCGCCACCGAGATCAAGCGCACCGACTTCGGCGTCGGCGCGAACGTGCCGAGTGCCGTGGTGAGCGACAAGGTCCGGATCGAGCTGAACATCGAGGCCCTCCTGCAGAGCTGAGGACCGCCCACCGGATACGGGCCCGGACGCCGCGGCGCCCGGGCCCGTCCCGCTTCGCTAGACCCGGCGCCACGCCGCGGACAGCAGCTCACGGGTCTCACCCAGCAGCTGCGGCAGCACCTTCGTCTGTCCGATCACCGGCATGAAGTTCGCGTCGCCACCCCAGCGCGGGACCAGGTGCTGGTGCAGGTGCGCGGCGATCCCCGCGCCCGCGATGACGCCCTGGTTCATGCCGATGTTGAACCCGTGCGCCCCGGACACCGACCGCACCACCTTCATCGCGTGCTGGGTGAACTCCGCCAGCTCGCGCGTCTCGTCCGCGGTCAGGTCCGGGTAGTCGGCCACGTGCCGGTACGGCAGGACCATCAGGTGCCCCGGGTTGTACGGGTAGAGGTTCAGCACCGCCCAGACGTGCTCGCCGCGCGCCAGGATCAGCGCGTCGGCGTCGTCCAGGCCGAGCAGGCGGCAGAACGGGCACCCCGCGGGCTCGTCACCCGCCGGCTTGTCCTGGCCCTGCACGTAGGCCAGCCGGTGCGGGGTCCACAGCCGCTGCAGCGCGTCCGGCACCCCGGCCCCGTCCTGCTCCACCAGCTCCGGCTCGGTCAAGGAAGAACCGCCTTCAGCGCCTCCGCGGTCGGCGAGCTGTTCTCCCTCCGCGCGACCCAGCCGGCGACGGCCTCCACCGCGTCGGCCACCGGCACACCGTTGATCTGGCTGCCGTCACGGAACCGGAACGACACCGCGCCCGCCTCGACGTCCTTGCCACCCGCCAGCACCATGAACGGCACCTTCTGCGTGGTGTGCGTGCGGATCTTCTTCTGCATCCGGTCGTCGCTGGTGTCCACCTCGACGCGGATCCCCTTGGCGCGCAACGCCTTCGCCACGCCCCGCAGGTGCTCCACGTGCTCGTCGGCGATCGGGATGCCGACCACCTGCACCGGCGCCAGCCACGCCGGGAACGCGCCGGCGTAGTGCTCGGTGAGCACGCCGAAGAACCGCTCGATCGACCCGAACAACGCGCGGTGGATGACCACCGGCTGCTGGCGGCTGCCGTCCGCGGCGGTGTAGGTCAGCTCGAACCGCTTGGGGTGGTTGAAGTCCAGCTGGATGGTCGACATCTGCCAGGACCGGCCGATCGCGTCCTTGGCCTGGACCGAGATCTTCGGGCCGTAGTAGGCCGCCCCGCCCGGGTCCGGCACCAGCTCGAGCCCGGAGTCGATCGCGGCCTGCCGCAGCGTCTCGGTGGCCGCTTCCCACTCCTCGTCCGAGCCGATGAACTTGTCCGAGTCGCCACGGGTGGACAGCTCGAGGTAGAAGTCGGACAGGCCGTAGTCGGCCAGCAGGTCCAGCACGAACCGCAGCAGCGACCGCAGCTCGCCGGGCATCTGCTCCTGCGTGCAGTAGATGTGCGAGTCGTCCATGGTCAGCCCGCGCACCCGGGTCAGGCCGTGCACCACGCCCGACTTCTCGTACCGGTACACCGTGCCGAACTCGAACAGCCGCAGCGGCAGCTCCCGGTAGGACCGCCCGCGCGAGCGGAAGATCAGGTGGTGCATCGGGCAGTTCATCGCCTTGAGGTAGTACTCCTCGCCCTCCAGGGGCAGCGGCGGGAACATCGTGTCCGCGTAGTAGGGCAGGTGGCCCGAGGTGTAGAACAGCCCGCTCTTGGTGATGTGCGGGGTGTTCACGAACTCGTAACCGGACTCCTCGTGCCGCCGGCGCGAGTAGTTCTCCAGCTCCCGCCGGATGATGCCGCCCTTGGGGTGGAAGACCGGCAGGCCCGAGCCGATCTCCTCGGGGAAGGAGAACAGGTCCAGCTCCGCGCCGAGCCGGCGGTGGTCGCGCCGCTCGGCCTCGGCCAGCCGCTCCAGGTAGGCCTCCTGCGCCTCGGCCGACTCCCACGCGGTGCCGTAGATGCGCTGCAACTGCGGGTTCTTCTCGTTGCCGCGCCAGTAGGCGGCGGCGACCCGGGTCAGCGTGAAGGCCGGGATGAACTTCGTGGTGGGCACGTGCGGGCCGCGGCACAGGTCGCTCCACACGCGCTCCTTGGTGCGCGGGTCGAGGTTGTCGTAGATGGTCAGCTCACCACCGCCGACCTCCATCACCTCGGCGGTGTCCACTGTGTCCAGATCGGACTTGAGGTCGACGAGCTCGAGCTTGAACGGCTCGTCCGCGAGTTCCTCCCGCGCCTGCTCGACCGAGTCGAACCGGCGGCGCGAGAACTGCTGCGCCCCCTTGATGATCTGCTTCATGCGCTTCTCCAGCGCCTGCAGGTCCTCCGGGGTGAACGGCCTGTCGACCAGGAAGTCGTAGTAGAAGCCGTCCTTGATCGGCGGGCCGATGCCGAGCTTGGCCTCCGGGAACTGCTGCTGCACGGCCTGGGCGAGCACGTGGGCCGCGGAGTGCCGGATGACGCTGCGGCCGTCCTCGGTGCCGGCCGCGACGGGCTCGACCGTGGCGTCCGACTCCGGCGCCCACGCCAGGTCGCGCAGACGCCCGTCGGCGTCGCGGACGACGACGATCGCCTCCGGCCCCTTCGTCGGCAGCCCCGCCTCGCGGATCGCGGCCCCGGCCGTGGTCCCGGCCGGCACCACCACGCTGGCGGCGGGTGCGGCTGCGGCGGACGACGGCTGGTTCACGATGGGCTCCTTCGAACGAAGTGATGTCCCACCGATGCTATCCGCCGCCCGCCTGCCGCTTCGCGCGAGGGACTTCAGACGGTTTCGGTGACCTCGTCGTAGTCCAGCCGGGGCAGCCGGTCGAACCACGGGTTCTCGCCCGGCTTGCCGATGTTGACCACGACCAGGGACTTCCAGGCGCGGTCGGCGAAGAACTCCCGGTCGATCCCGGCGGCGTCGAAGCCGGTCATCGGACCGGCCGCCAGCCCGGCGGCGCGGACGCCGACGATGAAGTATCCGACCTGCAGCAGGGCGTTGAGCCGTGCGACGCGCTCGCGGGCGCTCTCGTCACCGGAGAAGAGGTCCTTCACGCCCGGCTTGTGCGGGAAGGTCCTGGGCAGCTTCTCGTGGAAGTCGGTGTCGGCGGCCAGCACCACGGTCACCGGGGCGCTCGCGGTCTTGGCGCGGTTGCCCTCGGACATGTGCGGCAGCAGCCGTCGCTTGCCTTCCTCGGTGCGGACGACCAGCGCACGCAGCGGCTGGATGTTCATCGACGTCGGCGCCCACTTCACCAGGTCGTAGATCGCCTGGATCTGCTCCTCGCCGACGGGCTCGTCGGCGAACGAGTTCGCGGTGCGTGCCTCCCGGAACAGCAGGTTCTGCACGTCCGGCGGCAGGTGCAGGAGGTCGGCGAGGCCGGTGGTGGAGGTCATGGGTGCTCCCCTGGACGGTTCGTGGGCATGCTCAGCAGGCAACATAGTTGAGCGCTTGACTATTTCCCGTGTGCGGATCGTCACTCGTAGAGACGCACCCAGTCGATCTCCGCGGTGCTGCGGACCGGGGCCGCGGCCTTGTGGCGGTTGTGGTTCTGCTGGATGACCAGGTGCATCGGCTGGTGCGGGATGGTTCCGGGCCTGCCGTAGGTCGCCCACGCCACGCCGTCGAGGTAGCAGGTGACGTGGTCGGGCTGCCATTCCAGGGCGTAGTTGTGCCACGCCGTGATGTCGAAGGGGGCCTTCCTGGTCTGCCCGGCGGCCGTGTTGCCCGGGCCGTGCAGGAAGCTCTCCACGTACTGCCGGGCCGGATCGTAGATCTCGGCGAAGTCGATCTCGCCGTCGGTGTTGCTGTCGCTCTCCGGCCACAGCAGCAGGACCGGGTTGAAGTCGGGGTCCGCCGGGGCCGGGAAGCGCGCGCGGACCTCCCACCGGCCGTAGGTGCGGTCCGCGCGCCAGGCGATGCCACAGGTCGCTGCGGTGTCGTCACCGTTGCCGACCAGGGTGAGGATGCCGTCGCGGACCACGCACTGGTCCGCGCTCAGGACCTCCCCGGACACCGGGTTGCGCCCGGCGTAGACCTCCCAGTCGGCGGTGTTCACCCGCCGGCCGTCGAAGTCGTCCTGCGCGACCAGCCGCCAGCCGTAGTCGGCGGCGGCCTCGCCGGACCGGTCCGGGGTGACCACCGCCGTGCCCGGGGCCTGGGTGCCCACCGCCGGCCAGTCACCACCGCCGAAGCGCCCCGCGGTCACCCGGACGGCGACGACGGCCACGCCCGCCAGGATTACGCAGGCCACCAGGATGACTACGCGACGCGCCACGCGCGCCAAACTACCTTCCCCCCATCGAGCGACTAGCTCCGCGCCCCCTGGCTGCGGGCCACCAGGAACAGGGCCACCCGCCGCAGCCGTGCCCACGGCGCCATCGCCGCGCCCACCAGCCGGTCCACCGGCCGCACCCCCCACACCGGGTCGCTCGCCAGGTCCTCCGACAGCGCCCGCTGCTCGTCGTACTCGGCGCGCCGCGCCACCGCCGACAACGAGCCGGGCGCGATGCGGAACGCGGCCAGGGACTCCGGCTGGCCGTAGAAGTCCCCGTGACCCAGCAGGCGGATCCACAGCGCGAGGTCCATCGGGAACTTCCAGCCCCGGTCCCAGCCACCGACGGCATCGAACTGCTCCCGGCGGAACAGCGCGCCCCCCGGCTCGCCCAGCGGGTTGCCGCCGTGCCGCACGACCTTGCGGATCACCGCGTCCGGTTCGTGCCGGCCCACCAGCCCGCGCAGCCCCTTGTTCGCGGCGAGCACGGCGCCGGTTTCGCTGATCATGTCGCGGCGTGCGCAGACCAGCGCGATTCCCCGATCGGCGGCGAGCACCTCGTACTGGCGGCGCAGGCAGTCCGGGTGCAACAGGTCGTCGGCGCACAGCAGCTTCACGTAGCGTCCCCTGGACTCGGCCACGACGCGGTTCCAGTTCTCGGCCAGCGGCAGCACCCGTTCGTTGCGGAGCACCCGCACCCGCGGGTCGGTGAAACCCCGCAGGATCTCCGGGGTCGCGTCGGTCGAGGCGTTGTCCAGCACGACGAGTTCGAAGTCCTCGAAGGTCTGTGACAGGACGCTGCTGACGGTGCCGGCGATGTATCGCCCGGCCTGGTATGCCGGGATGCACACGGAGACCGCGGCCGCACTCACGGGCATTTCCCCCTTCCGGGTGTAGCTCTGAACAGGCAAGACAGTGGTCGGTCGCGCATGCTGGCTCGCGTGGGGATCGTGGCGATGGTCGCCCTGCTGGTGGCGGGGCTCTTCAGCTGGCCTCCGGGGAAGTCCGACCAGCCCCCGGAGCCGGCGCACGTGGTGCTGCATCCCGGCGAGGGTGGGCTGGTACTCGGCGTGACGCACGCACAGTACAGCTTGGACTCGTGGCTCACACCCGGGCAGCGGCAGAGCGGCGAGCAGATCCTGGGCGCCACACCGATGCTGCAGAACCAGCACATCATGGGCTTCGGCGTGGGAAATCCCGAGCCCGCACCCGGCCGCTACGACTGGTCCCGATTGGACGAACGAATGGACCTGATCGAGCGAACCGGCGGCACACCGGTGATCACCTTGTGCTGCGCTCCGGATTGGATGAAGGGCGGTGCGATCGGCACGACCGACTGGGACAATCTGGCGGCCGCACCGCTGCGGGCGCACTTCGCCGACTTCGCCCGCCTGGCCGCGCAGGTCGCCCAGCGCTATCCCCGGGTCCAGTACTTCCAGGTGTGGAACGAGCTCAAGGGCTTCTGGAACGCCGCCCGCGGCAACTGGGACGTGGCGGCCTACACCGACCTGTACAACCAGGTCTACGACGCGGTGAAACGGGTGCGGCCGGACGCCCGCATCGGCGGCCCGTACGTGGTGCTCAACAGCTGGTCCTCGCCGGCGGCGACCGATCACCCGTCGCAGTTGCGCGGCCCGTACGGCGTGATCGACCAGCGGTCGCTGGACGTCGTGACGTACTGGAACGAGCACAAGCACGGCGGTGACTTCGTCGCGCTGGACGCCTCCACCGGCACCCGCGACAAGGGCCTGATCACCACGCCGGACAAGGCGTCCCAGATCTACGCCGACGCGACCCGCTGGGCCCGCGGGGTCACCGGGCTGCCGGTGTGGTGGTCGGAGTTCTACCCCGATGCCAAGGCACCGGACACCAAAGCACCCGACAGCAAACCCCCCGGCGGCAAGGCCCCGGACACCACGCTCCCGGCCGGCAGCGCCGTCACCCGAAGCGCCGTCACCCGCAGTGCCGTCACCCGCAGCGCCGGCACCACGCAGGCCGCGCCACCGGTGGACCAGGCACGCGCGGTGGCCACTTTGGACGCGGTGGCCTGGGCCGAGGAGGCCGGTGCCGCCGCGATGCTGCTGTGGCAGCCGGAGGCGAGCGACGACCTGCCCTACGCGGCGTTGTGGTCGGAAGCGCTGCCGGGCGTGGACCGGCTGCGGCCGATGAGCCTGACCGCGGCCTGGACCTGGCTCGCGCCGCGGCTGCGGGCCCGGCTGGTCGACGTGGCCCGGCCGGCGAACGCGCTGCAGTTCAGCACGCCGCACGGGAAGGTCACGGTCAATCCGCGGAGCACGCCCCAGCTGCTGCGGACCGGCGGGGGCAGCCTGCGGCTGCCACCGCTGGCGATCCTGCTGCCGCACTGACCGGATCACAACGCAAGACCCACCACGATCCGCCAGACGGCGCCGGCCGCGGTCAGCACCGTCAACGCCACCGCGACCAGGTCGAGGGTGCGGATCCGGCGGTCCCGCGCGGACGCCGAATCCGTCGAGCGGCGCCCGACGGCGATCTCCTTGAGCACGGTCCGCACCACGAGCACCACCAGCAGGGCCACCCCGGCGACCGCGGTGCACAGGGTGAGCCAGTCGGCCGGGCTCACGCGGGCTCCGGGACGACGGCCGTCCGGCGGACCAGCCGGGCCGGCACTCCGGCGTAGACCCCGGGCACCGGGCAGTCGCGTGCCACGACCGCACCGGCGGCGATCACCGCGTCGTCGGCGATGCGCACCCCGGGCAGGATCTGGGCACGCGCACCGACCCACACCCGGTCGCCGATCACGACCGGCCGGGCCTCCGCGACACGGGACACGCGGCCGTCGGGCAGTGTCCGGTGGTGCGAGGTGACGATCATGACCTGCGGGCCGAACTGGCACGCCTCGCCGATGGTGATCGGGCCGAGGGCCTCCAGGTAGCACTCGGCGTTGAGGAACGTGCGGCGGCCGATCTCCACGTTGCGCAGCGCGCCGTAGATGCGCAGCCCGGGGAAGATGTTGCCGGAGCGCACGCGGGCGCCGAGCGCGCGGTAGCCGAGCAGCCGCAGCGGCCGCGGCATCAGCGCGCTGCCGAGCACCCCGTTGACGAACGCGCCGACCGTCGTCGCCCACAGTTCGATGTGGACCTGATCGCGCAACCGGCGTCCCAGGGACCGGGTCTCGCTCACGTGTTCCCTCCGCCACTGCCCTGCACGAACCTGTCGGCGGGCGTCGTCCGGCCGAGCACCAGCGATCCGCGATCGTCGAACACCAGGTGGTACACCCCGGTCGCCTCGAGCTCGCGAACGAGGTCGGCACCGAAGGTATCCGGGACCTGGTCGAAGATCTTCAGGTAGGCCCACTGCGGCTCGGTGAGCACAAGATAGTCCGGGCCCTTGCCGCGCAGGCACGCGACCAGCGCGGGCACGTCGGCCATCACGTCCTCGCAGTAGTCGTCGACCTCGTACTGCGACACCTCGCCCACCCGGGCGAACTGCAACGGCACCGAGTTGACCAGCGAATCGACCCGCTGCCCGGGCTGCGCCTGCCGCACCGCCCAGCTCGCCGCGGCGATGTCGCTGTCGTGAAAACTGACGTAGGCGTCGTTGCCGCCCCGCGCGGTGATGGTCGCGGCGAGCAGCCCGGTGAGCACGACCCACGGCACCGCCGCGGTCAGCACGGTGCGGACGGGCCGGTTGCGCCAGCGCAGCCGCCGCGCCGAGGTGACGGCCTTCTCCAGCGCGAGCGAGGCGGGCAGCGCCATGATCGGCAGCGCGAACAGGAAACAGCGCATGAAGACCTCGCCCCCGTAGGGCTGGGCGACGGCGAGGCCGAACGGCGCGATGCTCAGCGCCGGCAGCAGCCAGGACTTGAGGTTGTCGCGGCGCATGAGCCAGATCCCGTACGCGGACAGCCCGGCGATGAACAGGGTGATGCCGATGCGCACCGTCAGCACCACGAGCCGCCCCGGGCTGCCGGCGAACCGGGCCACGATCCCCTGGTCCACCGAGGACCCGACGTCACCGAGCGGGCTGAGGATCATCCGGACCAGCTGCCCGCTCCAGAACTCCGAGGCGCCCAGCGAGAACCACACCACGGCACCACCGAGGATGACGAACGGCACCCACGCCGGCCACAGCCGCCCGAACACCAGCAGGAGCAGCAGCAGGACGCCGAGCACGAACGGCGTGAGCTGGTGCGTGGGCGCCAGCGCCAGCCCGATCAGGACCACCGCGCCCTGCGCGACCAGACGCGCCTTCGGGCTCGAGCGCGGCGCGAGCCGGGCGCGCAGCCGCGCCTTGACCGGTTCGGTCAGCCGCGGCCGAACCAGGTGCCGGAAGGTCAGCGCCAGCGCGGCGAGCAGCAGCACCATCGCGGTGCCCTGCGGGGAGAAGTAGTCCTGTTCGGTCCAGTTCGCGACCAGGTAGAGCCACGGCGCGAGCCACGCCGCGCGCCGGTTGCCCAGCGCGGACACGGCCAGCGCGCGCACCCCGAGCACCGCCAGGCCGGACAGCACGACCGGGGCCCAGTTCAGGAACGGGACCGCGTCCGGCATCCCGGCCGCGCGCGTGATCATCGCGACCAGGGAGAAGAACCCGGCCCACGAGAACCGGGCGTCGTAGTCGTGCAGGATGTCGCCGTGGGTCGCGATGTAGTCGGCGAACCCCGCGTGCAGCCAGGCCACCGGCAGCCGCGCGACCTCCTCGACCGCGGGTTGCAGCCCGTAGACACCGAGCACGCCGACGAGCGTGTAGAGCGAGAGCAGCCAGGTGCGCGGCCGGTAGCGCAGCAGTTCCAGCACCACCGCGGCGACCAGCAGCGGATAGGACAGCAGCGTCGGCACCGACAGCTCGGCGACGAGCCCGAGCCCGCCGATCGCCTCGGGCGGGACCGGGTGCAGCCCGACGATCCACAGCACCACCGCGACCGCGGCGAGGCCGGGACCGAAGAACGGGTCGGCGAGGAACCCGGGCCGCCCGGCGGCCGGACCCCGCCGGGGACGCGCGCCGTCCGCACGGGACGGTGTCTCCGACGACTCCGACGACTCCGACGACTCGGGCGACTCCCGCGACTCCGATGACTCCGGTGGCTTCGCCGGTGGCGCGAGGCGGCCGGAGGCGGGGATGTAGCGCGTCGGGGTGCCCGGCGGCGGCTGCGGGAAGCGCAGCGGTTCACGTGGCCAGGGCGATGGGCGCAGCGGCCGGTCCGGGCGCAGGGACCGGGTGGGCGGTTCGGTCACGGGCGCACCCCGGACAGCCTGCGCCGCAGGTCCACCAGCACCGCCGCGGCGATCACCGCCTGGGCGACGAGCATGCCGACGCCGAACCCGGATTCGGCCGGCACCAGCAGCGCGAGCAGCACGGCGGAAGCGGCGGTGGCGGCCTGCAGCAGCGCGACCCCCGCGCCGCGGCCGGCTGCCAGGTGCACCGCCACCCCCAGCACGACGACCAGGCGCGGCACCTGGGCGGCGAGCAGCACGCGCAGCAGGCCGGTGCCGGCGGTGTACTCCGGGCCGAAGATCGCGAGCATCACCCAGGCCAGCAGCGCGCCGACGGCGAGCAGGGGCACGAAGACGAGCGCGAGGCGCTTGCCGGCGCCGGTGACCAGCGAGCGGGCGTGCCCGGGTTCGGCGGACAGCCGCACCACGAGCGGGTTGACGAACGCGGTCGCGGCCACGTCGAGCGCGTTGATGGCGGTCCAGACCACGAAGAAGACGGCGTTGGCCTCGGCGCCGAAGCGGTGCAGCACGATCAGCGGCACCAGGTTGTAGAGCACCACCACGCACACCATGGCCGGGTAGGACGGGGCGAGCAGCCGCAGCACCTCGCGCCGGTCCGGCAGCACACCCGGCGCGAGGCCCGGGGAGGTGCGGCGCACCGAGCGGGCGACGAGGACCGTCACGACCACGACGCCGATGAGCGTCGGCACGGCCCACGACAGCACCAGCCCGAGCGCGCCGGCGAGCGGCCCCAGCCCGGCCAGCAGGCCCAGCCGCGCCACGCTGAACGCGCTGTTCTCCGCCGGCACCCAGCGGGCCAGGCCGAGCGCGGTGAGCACCTCGTCCTGGAACTGGAACAGGGTCCAGCCGATCCCGGCGACCAGGAACCAGGCGGCGCCGGCGGGCACCCGGTGCACGACCTCCGCCCCGGCCGGCACGAGGACGAACACGAGCGAGCCCACCACACCACCGGCCAGCACGGCCAGGTAGGTGCGCAGCAGCAGCCGCGGCCGGTGCGCCCCGGCGCGCGGCAGCCAGCGCAGGATCGCCGGCCCGAGCCCGAGTTCGGCGATGCCGGCCACCAGCAGGAACCCGGACACGAACGCGGAGGTGTCGCCCACCGCCGCGGCGGGCAGCAGCCGCGCGGCCAGCACCCAGCCGATCATCCCGGCGAGGGCGGTGATCGCGGCCGACGCCGACAGCGCCAGGCCGTCGGCCACCATGCCCTTGCCCGGGGCCGTCTCCCTGCCGACGGTCATCGGGCGCCGCCCGGGCGGCTGCGCAGGACGTGGTGCACCAGCGGGATCGTGGTGACGGACGCGAGCACCACGATCGCCGCCTCCGGGTGCCAGGTGTGCGTGAGCACCAGGACCTGCGCCACGATCAGCGCGATCGCCAGCGAGATACCCACCGCGCTGATCCAGGTGACCGACAGGTGCCGCACGTTGACGTAGGAGATCAACGCCCAGCCGGGCGCGGTGAGGACGAACACCAGCACCGCCGGCGGCCGCAGCGGGAAACCGGAACCGGACCAGACCAGGACGATCGTGACGAGGCAGACGGCAAGCAGCCCGTAGGCGGTGTACCGCCGGATCCTCAACTGCTGCTCGACCACACGTGCCCTTCCTGCCCGTCGCCCGCCATCATCAGGGGCGGCCGGTTCCGACCACGCGCCGGGCCCGCATCAGCGCCCCGGCGCCGCCGAGCAGACCGAGGCGTTCGTCGCGGCGCAGCTGGCGCAGCCGGGACCGGGCGGCCCGGTCGGACAGCGGGAGTTCGGGGGTGCGGGCCGCGAGCCGCGCCACGCCGCGCGGTACCCGGCGCAGGATCGAGAACGCGGTGACCGGGCGGCGCCGCACGGACAGCATCAGCATCGCGGACAGGCCGACGCCGTAGCCGCGCATCCGCTCGCGCAGCTCCAGCCAGTCGGCGCGGTGGATGTGCCGGGCCACGGCGTGCGGGGTGTGCACCACCGCGCCGCCGGCCTGGGCCAGCCGCACGAACAGGTCCAGGTCCTCCCCCGCCATCGTCGGCGTGCCCGCGCCGAGCAGCGGGTCGAACCCGCCGAGCTCCTCGAACACCTCGCGCCGCCAGGTCGCGCAGCTGCCCGGGCCGTACCGCGCCATGGACAGCGGGTAGAGCGGGTCCTCACGGGCGGTGTCGCGGTCGATGCGCTGCCAGCGCACCGCGTTGCTGTAGCCCTTGAGCCGTTCGAACAGGACCTCCGCGTCGGTCTCCAGGCTGGCCGGCAGCACCAGCGAGGTCACGCAGCCCACCGACGGGTCCGCGGCGAACTCCTCGGTGACCGCGTCGAACCAGCCGGGCTCGACCGTGATGTTCTCGTCGATGAACGCGATCAGGTCGTGGCGGGCGAGGCGGGCGCCGGTGTTGCGCGCGACGCTGACGCCCTGGAGCGGCTCGACCACGTAGCGGGCGCCCAGCGCCTCCACCTCGCCACGCAGCCCGTCGTCGCCGCCGGGCAGCCGCGGCAGGTTGTCCACGACGATCACCTCGAGGCCGGGATAGCCGGCCTGCAGCGCCGCGCGGGCGCTGGCGACGGCCTGCTGCTTGCGGTAGGCCGTCGGGATGACCACGCTGACCGGCGGCCGGGTGACCTCCGGGCGCCGCCGCGGGGCGGGTGCGGTGGCCGGTTCCGGCAGCCGCACGACGCCCCGGTCGACCGGGAGCAGCAGCACGTCCACGGTGCGGTCGCCGTCGCGGACGAGCACCTGCGCGGCGCGGTACCGGCCCACCGGCCGCTCCGGCACGGGCAGCTCCGCGGGTGCGGTGCGCGCGTCGACCGTGGCGATGTGGATCGGGCCGTGCACCAGCGACGGCACCGGGCGCGGCCGGGGCGGGCGGACCTGGGCCTTGCCGCGCAGGTAGCCGGCCGCGGTCGCGGACACCACGGTCACCAGCCCGAGCACGCCGGAGGCGCCGGCCGTCCGGCCGAGGGCGAGCCGGCCCAGCTCGCGGACCACGGCGGCGGGAACGGTCCGGCTCAGGTAGTCCCGCTCGGTGGCCAGCGCGGCCTCGCTGCCGACCAGCCGCGAGACGTACGCCTTGGACAGTCCCTCACCCCAGCCCCGGTGGCGCAGGTAGGCCCAGGTGGTGCGGTCCGGGGTGACGCGGTGGCGCACCACGGCCTGCGGCCGGAACACGATCCGCGCCCCGGGCCACGCTTGCCGCAGCCGGATGCACAGCTCGGTCTCCTCGCAGCCCAGCGGGGTGCGCCCGATGCGGCCCAGGTCCTCGGCGAACGGGCCGGCCAGCGTGAACACCTCGCGGCGGAAGGACATGTTGCAGCCCATCAGGTTCCGGACCGGCTCCTCCGCGGTGGGCTGACCCGTGTAGGTGCAGCCGACCACCCAGTCCAGCTCACCGGTCACCGACCCGCGCCCGGCGGGCAGTTTCGCCGGCCGCCGCCCACCGGGCCAGCGTGGCCGGGCCGTCCCGCCGACGCCCAGCACCTCCCGGTCGCGGTAACCGGCCAGGAGCTGCTCCAGCCAGTCCGGCGCGGCCTCGGCGTCGTCGTCGAGGAACGCGATGATCTCGCCCTTGGCGAGCCCCACGGCGGTGTTGCGCGCGCCGGACAGGCCCCGCCGCCCAGCGCTGGGCACCACCGTGACCCCGACGAACTCGGCGGCGGCCCGCCGCTCCAGTTCCGGGTTGTGGTCGATGACCACGATGATCTCGCGCGGCGGCACCGACTGGTCGCGGACCGAGGCGACCGCCGCCGCCAGGTCCGCCCAGCGGTCCTCGGTGTAGGCGCAGATCACCACGCTGGTGTCGAACGAGGTCATGCTTCCGGCGCCCCCGTTTCCAGTGCGAGCGGGGCCGCGATGCCCACGACCGGCTCGGGACTGAACAGGCCGAACCGGCGGCTGCGGCGCTGCCGGCCGACCCGCTGCCACTCGGCCATCAGCGTGCGCAGCACGCGGCCGCCGTCGGCGAAGGTGCGCAGGTTGGTCTCGCCGTGCAGGCGGCGCCGCTCGACGCTGGGCACCTCGGTGATCCACAGGCCCAGCGCGGCCATCCGGCAGTTGATGACGGTCTCGATCTCGAAGCCGTCGCCCCACAGCATCTCCTCGCCTGCGGGCGCGAACACCGGCGGCAGGTTCAGCGAGGCAACCAGATCGCGCCAGAACGCGTTGTAGCCATAACAGAGATCGGTGAACCCGGCGCTGAACAGCGTGTTGGACAGGCGGTTGAGCCCGGAGTTCCCCGCGGCACGGAGGTGGGTGATGTCGTGGCTGCCGCCACCGGGGGCGAAGCGGGTGCCCTTGGCGAAGTCGGCACCGCCGGTGAGCGCTTCCACGAACCGCGGGATCTCCGCCGGGTCGGCCGATCCGTCGGCGTCGAACATCACGATCACGTCGCCGGACGCGGCGAGGAAACCACAGGCCAGCGCGTTGCCCTTGCCGCGCCGGGTCTGCTTGATCACCCGGACACCCGGGCACGCCTCCCGCGCCACCTGCGGGGTGCCGTCCCCGGTGTCGGCGTCGACGACCAGCACCTCGTGCACGGGCGGCAGCTCGGGCAGGACCTCGCGCAGGTTCGCCGCCTCGTTCTTCGCCGGCACCACGATCGTGACGCGCGGGTCGGGACCGCGGCGGGGCGGGCGCGCGGCGGCGAAGGCGAACGCGTCGCCGAGGTTCTCGTAATCGGCGACGGGACTGTGCGAATCCATGATCGTCAACGCCGTGCTGTCCTTGCTGGCGGGCACACCGGTTGCGGGGGTGTGCGGGTCGGGGAGGGCGGGGCTTGCTCGAAACGGGTGCCGTGCGGGGCCCTGCGGTCAGGTCGGTTGTCTTCGCAGGTCGGCGGCCAGTGCGCCACGGGCCTGCTCGGCCTTCAGCCACGCCAGCCGGGTGTAGCGCTGCGCGAAGGCGTCCCGGGTGAGGCCGTGGCGGGTGTAGTGCCCGGCCAGTTCACGCGCGCCGGCGTCCACCGTCCAGACCGCCCGGTATCCGGGAAGCGCCTGCCGGATCCGGGAGAAGTCCACCCGGTAGGAGCGCGGGTCGGGACCGGCCTCGCCGGTGATCAGCAGCTGCGAGCCAGGCACCGCGGTGGCCACGGACTCGGCGATCTGGCGCACCGTCAGGTTGTTGACCTCGGTGCCGACGTTGAACGCCCGGTCGTGCACCGCCTCGGTGGGGGCGGTCAGCGCCGCGGCGAAGGCGGTGGCGATGTCGTGCGCGTGCACCAGCGGCCGCCAGGGCGTGCCGTCGGAGAGCACCCGCACCTGCCCGGTGAGCACGGCGTGGCCCACCAGGTTGTTCAGCACGATGTCGGCGCGCAGCCGCGGCGAGAACCCGAAGGCCGTCGCGTTGCGCAGGTACACCGGGCTGAACCCGGAGTCGGCCAGGTCGTGCAGGTCGTCCTCGACCCGCACCTTCGACTCCGCGTACGGGGTGACCGGGCGCAGCGGCGCGTCCTCGGTCACCAGGTCGTCCCCCGCCGCGCCGTAGACCGAGCAGGTCGAGGCGTAGAGGAACCGGCGCACACCGGCGTCCTTGGCGAGCTTGGCCAGCTGCACCGACGCCGTGTGGTTGATCTCGTAGGTCAGTTCCGGCGCGAGCGCGCCGAGCGGGTCGTTGGACAGCGCGGCCAGGTGGATCACCGCGTCCACCCCGGACAGGCGGCCGGCGGGGACGTCCCGCAGGTCGACCGGCTCGCCCGGCGGGTCGTCGGGCGGCGGACCGAGCACGCACGCGGCGAACAGGCCGGAGTCGAGGCCGAGCACCTCGTGGCCGGCCGCGCGCAGCACCGGCGCCATCACCGATCCCAGGTATCCCTGGTGCCCGGTCAGCAGGACCCGCATCACCGCACCCCCGCCGGGATCGTGGACGGCTGGTCCCACAGCATCCAGGGCCGCGCGCCGCTTTCGTAGGCCGCGTCGAGCGCGGCTCGTTCCTTGAACGTGTCGGCCGGCTGCCAGAACCCGCGGTAGGGGTAGGCGATGAGCCGGTCCTTTTCGGCCAGTGCCGCGCAGCCGTCCTCGACCAGGTCACCGTTTTCCGGGATGTGGTCGAAGATCTCCTGCCGCAGCACGAAGTAGCCGGCGTTCTCCCACAGCGGCAGCCGGCTCGCCGAGCTGATCCCGGCGACCCGGTTGGAGCCGTCGCGGAACTCCACGCAGTGGAAGGACGACTGCGGCGGCACCACCATCATCGACGCACCGGCGTCGGACTCGGCCAGGTTGCCGATCATCACGTCGAGCGGGGCGTCGGTGAGCACGTCGGCGTAGTTCGCGAGGAACATCTCCTCGCCCGCGACGTGCTCCCGGACCCGGCGCAGCCGCTCCCCGATCGGCGACTCGATGCCGGTGTGCACGAAGGTGATCGACCAGTCGCTGATGTCGGTGGACAGCAGCTCCACCCGCCCGTCCCGCAGCACGAAGTCGTTGGACGCCGTCTCGGTGTAGGTCAGGAAGAAGTCCTTGATGTGCCGGGCGCCGTAGCCCAGGCACAGGATGAACTCGGTGTGCCCGAAGTGCGCGTAGTACCGCATCACGTGCCACAGCAGCGGCCGCGGGCCGACCAGCTGCATCGGCTTCGGGACGTCGTCCGCGGGCCCGTTGCGCATGCGCATCCCGTAGCCGCCGCAGAACAGCACCACCTTCATTCAGTTCACCTCGACAGCCAGCGGCACGGGCAGTTCCGGGGAGACGATCTCCAGCTCGGGGATCGCGAAGACCAGGCGGCCGCCCCACTCGGCCACGTAACGCAGCTGCTCGGTCAGCTCGGCCCGCAGGTTCCAGGGCAGCACGAGCACGTAGTCGGGGCGGTCGGCGGCGATCCGCTCCGGCTCGAGGACGGGGATGCGGGTGCCCGGGGTGAACCGGCCGTGCTTGTACGGGTTGCGGTCCACCGTGTACTCGAGCAGGTCCGGCCGGATCCCGCAGTGGTTGAGCAGGGTGTTGCCCTTGCCGGGCGCACCGTAGCCGACCACCCGTTCGCCGCGGCGCTTCGCGCCGATCAGGAATTCCAGCAGGGCCAGGCGGATCTCGCCGACGCGGTGCGCGAAACCGTGGTAGCCGGACAGGTCGTGCAGCCCGGCGGCGCGCTCCCGCGCCAGCACCCCGGCCACCCGGGGACCCGGTTCGCCCGCGGCCTCCACCGGGCGTGCCCACACGCGCAGCGAACCGCCGTGGGTGTCCAGCAGCTCGACATCGGTCACGGCCAGCCCGGCCGTCGCCAGGGCCCGCTGCGCCGTGGCGAGCGTGTAGTACTGGAAGTGCTCGTGGTAGATGGTGTCGTACTGCGTCAGCTCGACGAGGCGGAGCAGGTGCTGCACCTCGATGGAGACCCAGCCGTCGTCGGCCACCAGGGCGCGCAGGCCCTGGGTGAACCCGAGGATGTCCGGGATGTGCGCGTAGACGTTGTTCGCCACGACCAGGTCCGCGGGCCCGTGCTCGGCGCGGACCGCCGCGCCGGTCTCCGCGGACAGGAAGGCGGTCAGCGTCGGCACCCCGGCCGCGCGCGCCGCCTCGCCCACGTTCACCGACGGTTCGATCCCCAGGCAGCGCACGCCGCGGGCGACGACGTTGCGCAGCAGGTAGCCGTCGTTGCTGGCGACCTCGACGACGAACGAGTCCGGGCCCAGGCCGAGCCGGTCGGCCACGGTGCCGACGAATTCGGCCGCGTGCGCCAGCCAGGAGTGGGAAAAAGACGAAAAATAGGCGTATTCGGTGAATGTTTTCGCTGGATCGATCAGGGGCGGCAGCTGGACCAGCAGGCAGTCCGGGCAAATCCGCAGGTGCAGGGGATAGAAAGGTTCGGGCGCGTCGAGATCCTGCGGGGCGAGGAACGATTCACACGGCGGGCTCGCGCCGAGATCGACGACACTGCGCAGGCCAGGCGCACCGCACAGGCGGCAGGACAGCGGCTCGGCTGGCATGTGTGGGCTACTCCCCTGTGGTCACGTCACCCCGTCCTGGAGCGGGGCTTCACCAACGTGACTATAGGGATGACGGGGGCAGGCGTTACGAGAAACCGGGTGGTCGGTTGCCTCCGATCGAGTGAATCAGCACACTCTCCGTGATTCCTCTTCGGACGGTGATTTACCAACACTAGATCAATTACTCTATTCGATCATTTCACCCGGCCCGCCTCAGCCGAGAATCCACTCGCAGTGGTCGCCGTCGAGCTGCGGGAAGGCCGCGCGCACCTCGGGCTCGAGATCGGGGACGAACAGCAGGACGGCATGCGGGATCGGGTGGGTGAGGGCGTCGGTCGGGACCACCGGAATCCGGGTACCGGGCATGCGCCGGCCGCGTTTCGCCGGGGAGATGTCCGCGATCTCCGGCAGCAGATCGACATCGATCCGGGCACGCCGCAGAAGCACCACCGCGCGGGACGCGGCACCGTAACCGACGACCCGGCGCCCCGCGAGCTCCCGCAGCCGCGTCACCACCCGGTCGCAGCCCGCGTCCACCGCCCGGCCCAGCCCGGCGACGACCGGGATCTGCGTGACCCCCGCGGCGCGCTCGGCCGCGGCCAGCGCCGTGGTCGCCTCGTCCGGCTCCGCGTCACGGCGCAGTTCCAGCAGGACCGTGCCGCCGTAGAGGTCGAAGGTCCAGCTGCGGCCGGGGCGCAGTCCGGCCGAGGCGGCGAGCGTGACCGCGGCGGGTACCGAGTAGTAGGCGAAGTGCCCGTGCCGCAGGGCGTTCCACTGTCCCCCCGCCACGATCGCGGCCAGCGAGTGGAACTGCATCAGCAGGGCACCGCCGGGCGCGAGCCGGGCCGCCCGGCGCGCCATCGCCGCCCGCTGGTCCGGTTCGTGCATCAGCCCGAAGCAGTCCACGACGACATCGGCGGGCTCGTCCCCGGCCGTCTCGCGCATCCCCGCATCCCGCAGCAACGGCAGCCACGAGCCGCCGTGCGGGCTGCCGAACTCGGCGACGGTCGCCCCGGGACGCGCGATCCCGGCGCGCACCAGCCGTCCGACCGCGTCCGCGGCCTGGTCGGTCAGCGCTTTCGGTTCCACACCGGACGGTTCCTCCGCGGTGCCGGGATCCTCCACGAGCTGGGCCAGCGCGCACCGCGCGCACATCCACATCCGCAGCGGCCACACCGGGTCCGGGCCCGGGTCGGCGGCCGGCGGGAACAGGTCGCACGGGGGCTGCTCGCCCAGGTCGAGCACGATCGCCCCGTCGGTCGCACCGCATGCACGGCAGGTCGTCACCGCTCCCCCGTCCCGAGCGCCAGCGCCAGCTTGTCCACGTAGAACGCCTCGGCGTAGCGGGTGTGCTGCTGCACCCCGCGCAGCCGGGCCAGGCCGAGGAACGCGTCGCGGGTGTACCAGTCCCGGCCGTGCTGCGACGGGTAGTGCTTGGCCAGCAGGTCGGCCTTCGCCTCGGCGACCTCGTCGGTCAGCGGCTGGTAGACCGACGGCCGGCCGAGGTCGCCGTCCCACTTGAGGATCTCGTAGCCGAGCACCGGCTGGTCGCGGAACACGGTCGGCACGACCTCGGCGAGCAGCCGGTGGTCCTGGTGGCGGTCGCCGGGCTGCGGCGCGAACACCAGGTCCGGGGTGACGCGGCCGCGCAGCGCGGTGACCGCGTCCTTGACCGCGTCCCAGTGCGCGGGCATCCGGCCGTCCGGCAGGTCCAGGACGGTCAGCGTGACGCGCGCCGGGGCGCAGAACTCGGTCAGCGCCGCGTGTTCCTCGGCGGCGCGTGCGGTGCCACCGCCGGACAGGACCAGGGCGTGCACCTCGAGGCCGGGACGGCGCGCGCACAGGGTGAGCAAGGATCCGCCGGCGCCGATGGCGACGTCGTCGCAGTGGGCACCGAGCAACGCGACCGCACGGAGATCGGGGAAGGAGACTGGCTGCACTCCCCGAAGCGTGCCAGAACCGCGTTCAGTAGGCGCCACGGCCTCCGGTCACCGCTCGCAGGGTCTTCCACAGGATCGCCAGGTCCAGGGCCAGCGACCAGTCCTCCACGTACCGCAGGTCGAGCCGGACACTTTCCTCCCAGGACAGGTCGCTGCGGCCGCTGACCTGCCACAGGCCCGTCATGCCGGGTTTGACGAGCAGTTTGCGGCGTGCGGCGCGCTCGTAGTTCGCGGTCTCGGCCGGCAGCGGGGGGCGCGGCCCGACGAGCGACATGGTGCCGCCCAGGACGTTGAACAGCTGCGGCAGCTCGTCGAGCGAGTACCGGCGCAGCACCGCACCGACCCGGGTGATCCGCGGGTCGCGGCGCAGCTTGAACAGCGGCCCGGAACCCTCGTTGTCGGCCAGCAGCCCGCTGCGCAGCCGGTCGGCGTCCAGGACCATGGTGCGGAACTTGATCATCGTGAAGGTGCGGCCGTCGCGGCCCACGCGCAGCTGCCGGTAGAACACCGGGCCGCGGTCGTTGAGCTTGATCAGCGCGGCGATGCCGAGCAGCAGCGGCGCGGCGAGGACGATCAGCGCCGCGGCACCCAGGCGGTCGGCCACGTCCTTCACCACCCGCCGCCCACCGGTGAAGGTCGGCGCGGACACCCGCAGCAGCGGCATGCCCAGCACCCCCGAGACGTTGAGCCGCGGGCCGGCGATCTCCATCAGCACCGGCGCCACGACCAGTTCCGCGCCGGTGCCCTCGAGGTCCCAGGCCAGTTGCTGGAGGCGCTGCGGTGTCCACTGCGGATCGGAGGTGACCGCCACGACGCGGTACCCGCCGCGGCGCACCTGGTCGGCGAGGTCGTCGAGCCGGCCCGCCACGGCGATGCCGCCGATCTCCCCGGTGCCGTGCTCGCCCTGCCCGGTCGCGGTGCACACGGCCGACACCTGCCAGCCGACGTGGGTTTCGCTGCGCGTCCGGTCGATGAGGTCCCGCAGCGTCTCCGGGGAACCGGCCGCCACCACCGGGTGCATGCACTCCCCCGCGCGGCGGGCCCGGTGCAGCACCTGCCGGAGCCCGTACCGCAACGGGAACGCGAGCACGGCGACGGCCGGCACCGCGTAGAAGACCCACGGCTGCACGTCCAGGGCGCCGAACAGCAGGCCGGCCAGCGCGACGACCACCCCGGCGACCAGCAGACTGCGGCCCAGGCGGCGGAACTCCTCGGTGCCCTCGCCGAGCACGTGCCGGCTCCACGCGCGGTTGAGCGGCAGCGCGCACAGGACCGCGCACGCGGTTCCGGTGGCATGCAGGAAGTAGGGGCGCCCGGTGAGGTCCAGGATGAGCAGCGCACCGGCGGCGACGACCAGCAGGGTGACGACCACGTCGCCGGCGATGACGGCGGCGCGGTACCGGATCTCCCAGGGCTGGGCCGCGGCGCGCGGGGTGCCGTTGTCCGCCGGGCCGACGGCGTGCAGCCGGGTGGGCGCTGAGGTCTCGGCGCCCACGAGCGCTTCCCCCAGCGGCGTGGGCTTCCGCACCGGCTCTTCCATCCGACCTCCCGCGACGTCCGGCTGGTGCCGGCGCGCCCCGACCGCGCCGACGATTACCTTGAGTAACCGTGCCTTTTGCTCGGCGCACCCCGTCTGGGGCTACGTCTGCCCTGGAGTCGGTGGTATTCGGAGCGGCGTTACACGCCACTCCATGGCATTCGCGACCGTCCGGGCCCCGGTCCGGGCCCGCCGAGGTGCCGGACGGCGACCGTTGCTCAGGCGCACACAACTACTGCGGGTAGCCGGTTATTTGACCACTCTTTCCCGCACAGGGCTGTACTGGCACCACATGGCACCAGGTTGATGCCAAGCATCCTTGCGGTGATGCCACTTGTGTGCCATAGTGATGCCATGGACCTGACACCGTATGTGCACGGCCTCGGCGGGGAGTTCGCCACCCTCGCCGAAACGGGTGGCGACGAGACGCGCGCCCTGGTCGAGCGCCTGTCCGGATCGCTCGAGTCGGCGATCCGGATGACGCTGCTGGACGCGTTGTCGGCCGCCGCGGGCGAGATCACCCGGGAGCTGGCACCGGGCGCGGTCGAGGTGCGCCTGCGCGGACGCGATCCCGAGTTCGTCGTGAGCACACCGGTGGCCGAGCCACCGGGAGGCACGGCCGGCCAGGACCCGGCGGAGGCCGCGTCGCCGGGCGGGCCGCCGATCAGCGAGGACGGTCCGACCGCACGGATCAACGTGCGGCTGCCGGAGCAGCTCAAGGCCGCCGTCGAGGACGCGGCGGCGCGGGAAGGGCGCTCGGTCAACGCCTGGTTGGTGCGCGCGGCCGCCGCCGCGCTGCGCCGGTCCGGTCACGACCAGAGCTCCGGGCCACGCAGCTCCACACCCGCGCGTCAGCGCTTCACCGGCTGGGTGCGCTGACCGCACCCAGCCCCACCACACGTCCCCCACCTGCAGGGACGCCGTACCAACCCAACCCGAGGGGACACCCATGCCTGTTTTCGACACCCCCGGCCCGATCGACGTCACGATCGATCTCGCCTTCGTCCGCGACCTGCGGATCGTCGCGAGCGACCGCGCCGACACCGTCACCGAGGTGCGCCCGAGCGCCGGCTCCGACGCGAAGGTCGCGCAGCAGATCCGCGTCGAGTACGCGGCAGGGCGGCTGCAGATCAGCGGGCCGAAGATCGGCGCGCTCGGCTTCTCCCGCAAGACCAGGAGGGTCGACGTGACCGTCGAGCTGCCCACCGGTTCCCAAATCTCCGGCGAGGTGCAGGTGGGCGGACTGCACGCGACGGGCCGGCTCGGGGAGGTCCGGTTCAAGACCTCCGGCGGGAACTGCCGTCTCGACCACACCGGGCCGCTGCACCTGGTCACCGCCGCCGGACACGTCACGGTCGGCCATGTCGCGGGCGACGCGGAAATCCGCACCGGCAGCGGCACGGTCCGGGTGGGCGACGTCGAGGGCACCGCCGTCGCCCAGAACTCCAACGGTCACATCACCTTCGACACGGTCGCCGGCGACGTGCGGATGCGCACGGCGAACGGCGACCTCGTCCTCGACCGCGCCGGCGCCGGGGTGGAGGCGAAGACCGTCAACGGCGGCATCCGCCTCGGCGAGGTGGCCCGCGGCGCGGTCACGCTGGAAACCGGCACGGGCGATCTGAAGATCGGCATCGCCGACGGCACCGCCGCCTGGCTCGACGTGCACACCGGCTCCGGGCACGTGCGCAACCTGCTCGACGAGGCACCCGGACCGGCCGAGGCCGCCGAAACCGTCGAGGTCCGGGGCCACACCTCGTTCGGCGAAGTCACCGTTCACCGGTCCTGACTCCCCATCCGGAAGGAGTCCCACGCCACACACCCGGACTCCGCCCGCGATCACCACGAGCGGGCTGCGCAAGGCGTTCGGCGACCACGTCGTGCTCGACGGTCCCGACCTGAACGCGAAGCGGTGGTTCAACCGGGAGTCCGCACGCTGACCCCGGACCGATCAGGCGTCACACGAATGCCGCACTATCCGCGACCACGCGGGCCAGGACGTCGACGGCGCGCGCCCAGCGCGCGTCGTCGAGTCCGACGTGGGTGGTGATCCGCAGCCGGGAGATGCCGTCCGGCACCGACGGCGGCCGGAAACAGCCGACCCGCACACCCGCCGCGAGAGCCTCCGCCTGGGCGGCCACCGCCCGCCGCGGGGACGGCATCGGCACCGACAACACCGCGCCCGCCGAGCGGGGCACCCCGAGACGGCCGGCCAGCTCGGCGCCGCGCTCGTGGATGCGGGCCGGCAGTTCGGGCGCGGCGCGCAGGATGCGCAGCGCCGCCAGCGCTCCCGCCGCGGCGGCCGGCGCCAGTGCGGTGTCGAAGATGAACGGGCGTGCCCGGTTGACGAGGTGGTCGACCAGCGCGGCGGAACCGAGGACCGCACCGCCCATGGCACCGAGCGATTTGGACAGTGTGGCGGTCATGACGACGTGCGGATGGTCGTGAAGGCCCAGGCGGTGCAGCACGCCCCGGCCGCCGTCGCCGAGCACGCCGAGCCCGTGCGCCTCGTCGACGACGAGCAGGGCGTCGTGGGCGGCGCACACCTCGGCGAGCTCCGCCAGTGGCGCGGTGTCGCCGAGAACCGAGAAGACCGACTCGGTCAGCACGAGCGCTCGCCGGTCCCCGGCCGCGGCGAGTGCCGCCCGGACGGCGGCGACGTCGTTGTGGGCCACCACGCGGATCGCCGCGCGGGACAGCCGGGCGGCGTCGATCAGGGACGCGTGGACGTGGGCGTCCGAGACGATCAACGTGTCCCGGTCGGCGAGCGCGGTCACCGCGGACAGGTTGGCGTGGTAGCCGGTCGAGAACACCAGCGCCGCGTCGCGGCCGGTGAACCCGGCCAGCTCGCGCTCCAGCTCCGCGTGCAGGGTGGTCGTGCCGGTCACCAGACGGGAGGCACCGGCACCGGCACCCCACCGGAGTGCGGCGTCGGCCGCCGCCCGCCGGACACCGGGATGGCCGCTCAACCCCAGGTAGTCGTTGTTCGCCAGGTCGACGAGGTCGTCGCCGGCCGCCCGCGGCCGGAGCACGCGCTGCAGGCCCGCGGCCTCCCGCGCCGTGCGCTGCGCCGCGAGCCAGTCCGCCCAGGTGCTCATGCGACCGCCGCCGCGGCCGCGATCCCGGCGCAGATCCGGGCGATGTCGTCGTCGGTGCACACGTAGGGCGGCATGGTGTAGATCAGGTCGCGGAACGGCCGGATCCACACGCCTTCGGCCAGCGCCGCCTCGGTCGCCTTGACGACGTCGACCTGGTGGTCGAGCTGGACCACCCCGACCGCGCCGAGCACGCGCACGTCGGCGGCGTCGATCGCGGACAGCGCCTGCAAACCCGCGTTGATCCGGCGCACATCGCCCACCCAGTCCTGTGTGGACAACAGGTCCAGACTCGCCGAGGCGACCGCGCAGGCCAGCGGGTTACCCATGAACGTGGGGCCGTGCATGAGAACACCGGAGTCGCTGGCGGACAGTCCACGAGCGACCTCACTGGTGCACACCGTCGCGGCCAGCGACAGGTAACCGCCGGTGAGCGCCTTGCCGACGCACAGCACGTCCGGAACCACGTTCCCGGCCTCGGCGGCGAAGAGGGTGCCGGTGCGGCCGAAGCCGGTGGCGATCTCGTCGAAGATCAGCACCAGGCCGTGCTCGTCGGCGACCTCGCGGAACACCGGCAGGCACCGCGCGGGGTAGGGGTGCATGCCGCCGGCGCCCTGCAGGAGCGGTTCCACGATGAGCCCGGCGAGACCGCCGGCGTGCTCCGCCGCGAGGGCGCGGAAACCCGCCGCCCACGCGTCGACGTCCTCGTCGTGCCGGGGCGGGCGCTCACCGAACACCTGCTGCGGCAGGATGTCCGACCACATCGTGTGCATTCCGCCGTCGGGATCGCAGACGCTCATGCAGTCGAAGGTGTCGCCGTGGTAGCCGCCGCGGACGGTGAGGAACCGGGTCCGCTCCGGGTGGCCGGTACCGCGCTGGTATTGCAGCGCCATCTTCATCGCGACCTCGACGCCGACCGATCCGGAGTCGGCGAGGAACACGTGCTCCAGCCCGGCGGGGGTCAGGCCGACCAGCCGGGACGCCAGCTCGACCGCGGGCTCGTGGGTGAGACCGCCGAACATCACGTGCGCCATCTGCCCGAGCTGGCGGCGCACCGCCTCGTCGAGCGCCGGGTGCCGGTAGCCGTGGATGGCCGACCACCACGACGCCATCCCGTCGACCACGTCGCCGGCACCGTCGAGGGTGATCCGGCTCCCGGCGGCGCCGGTCACCAGCCGGGCCGGCGCCGGGTCGGTCATCGACGTGTACGGGTGCCACAGGTGCTCGCGGTCGAACGCGAGGAGCTGCTCGGGCGACCTCGGCTCAGGCATTGGGAACCAGGCCGGTGCCGGCTCCGCGGCGCCGGATCGGCGGATCGACGCGTCCGGTCCGGGCACGGCCGGTGTCCGAGCCCAGCACGACGAAACCGTTGTCCCGGATCATCTCCAGGTCGGCCTCGGCGGCCTGGCCCTCGGAGGTGAGGTAGTCGCCGAGGAAGAGCGAATTGGCCACGTGCAGCGCCATCGGCTGCAGCGACCGCAGGTGCATCTCGCGGCCGCCGGCCATCCGGATCTCCTTGTCCGGGCACACGAACCGCGCCATCGCGAGGATCTTCAGGCAGCGCAGCGGGGTGAGCTCCCAGGTGCGTTCGAGCGGCGTGCCGTCGAAGGGCATCAGGAAGTTGACCGGGATCGAGTCCGCGTCCAGTTCCTTCAGCGCGAACAACCCCTCGACGAGCTGCTCGTCGGATTCGCCGAGCCCGGCGATGAGGCCCGAGCACGGGGAGAGCCCGCCGTGTTTCGCCTTCTCGACGGTGTCCACCCGATCGGCGTAGGTGTGGGTCTGGACGATGGTGTGGTGGTTGCTCTCGGCCGTGTTGATGTTGTGGTTGTAGGCGTCCACCCCGGCGGTCCTCAGCCGCTCGGCCTGCCCGTCGGAGAGCAGGCCGAGGCAGGCGCACACCTCCACGCCCGGGTGCTCCTCCTTGAGCGCGCCGACCATCGAGGCGACCCGGTCGATGTCGCGATTGGACGGTCCGCGGCCCGAGGCGACCAGGCACACCCGGGCGGCGCCGCCGCTGATCCCGGCGCCGGCCTGCTTCATCGCCTCCTCCGTGGACAGCCAGGAGTACTTGAGGATCGGCGCCGCCGAGCCCAGCGCCTGCGAGCAGTAGTTGCAGTTCTCCGGGCACAGCCCGGATTTCAGGTTCACCAGGTAGTTCACCTTCACCGTGTTACCGAAATACGTGCGGCGCAGCCTGCCCGCCGCGGCGACGACGGAGAGCACGTCGGTGTCCGGTGCCCGCAGCACGGCGAGGGCGTCCCCGGGTGTGGCGTCGGTCCCGGCGAGGACCGCGTCGGCGAGCTGCTCGAACCTGGAGCTCATCCCTACTCCTGACCCAGTGTGATGGTTCAACTACAACCTGAACGGTGTTCGATTAGCGGCGCCGACGCTACACTGAGCCCGTCCGGCGGGTCAACGGGAGGAGTCGGCGTGCGCTACCACCGGCGCGATGTCGTGGAACGCGCTCTCGCGGTCCTCGACGAGTACGGGCTGGAATCGCTCACCATGCGCCGTCTGGCCGCCGAACTCGGTCTGCAACCCAGCGCCCTCTACCACCACGTGCCCAACAAGCAGAGCCTGCTGGCCGCGCTCGCCGACGAGATCCTGGCCCGGGGCAAGCGCGAGCGCCGTGCCGTGGCGTGGGACCGGCGGGTGGCCGAGATCTGCTGCGAACTGCGTGACGCGATGCTGGCCTACCGCGACGGCGCGGACGTCGTCGCCACCGCCCACACCTTCGGCCTCGGCGCCAGCGAACCGGCCACCGAGCTGCGCGCGACCCTGCGGGAGGCCGGCCTGCCCGGCGACCTCGTCGAGGTGGGCACCCGCGCCCTGCTGCACCTCGTCTTCGGCCACACGGCCGAGGAGCAGGCGGCGCTGCAGGCCGCCAGTGCGGGCGCCATCGACCGGGAGCCCGGCGGACACGGCGACTTCGAGGCGGGTATCGGACTGCTGCTCGACGGCCTGCGGTCCAAAGTGCACCGCTGAATCCGCAGCCGGAGAGCCAGCGACCCGGCACGTGGGGGGCGGCCAGGTGGTCTAGACTACCCGGATGGCGCTGGTGGGGAAGCTGCTCAAGATCCTTCCGGGACCGATTCGCAGCGTGCTGATCCGGCACCGCGCCTTGTTGAAGTTCCTGATGGTCGGTGGTGTCTGCTTCATCGCCACCGTGGTGGTCAACTACAGCCTCAAGCTGACCATCCTGAGCACGAAGCCGCTGACCGCGCTGATCATCGCCACTCTGGTCGCGACCATCCTCTCCTACGTCCTGAACCGCGAGTGGTCGTTCCGGTCCCGGGGCGGCCGGGAACGCCGTCACGAGGCCGCGTTGTTCTTCGCGGTCAGCGGGCTGGCCGCGGGGCTGAACGCGGTACCCCTCTACGTGTCCCGCTACCTGCTCGGCCTGCAGGCGCCCGCCGTCAGCTTGCTGACACAGGAGGTGGCCGACTTCATCAGCAGCATCATCCTGGGCACCCTGGTGGCCATGGTCTTCCGGTGGTGGGCGCTCAAGAAGTGGGTGTTCCCCGACGAGGTCGAGCGGCCGCGCCGGCCGGAACCGGCCGCGGAGAAGACGCACCGCTGAACGGGAGCCGAGCGGGGCGGGTTCATCCCACGCCCGCACCGACTCCGGTCCGGTCGGCGGGCCGCCGGGTGCGCAGCCGCACGAAGCCGGGCCGCGCCGCCACCAGGCCGCACCCGAGCTCGGGTACCAGCAGCAGGACCAGCAGCCAGATCGACATCTTCCAGCCACCGCTGAGGGTGTGCAGCACCCCGAAGGTGACCGGCCCGCACGCGGCGAGGAGATACCCGCCGGACTGGGCCATCCCCGACAGCCGTGCCGTGACCGCGTGCGTGTCCGACCGCAGGTTGAGGAGCGTGAGCGCGATCGGGAACGCGGAGCCCGTGGCGACCCCGAAGACGGTGACCCAGACCCATCCGGCGCGCGGCGCCAGGAGCAGGCCGGCCAGCCCGGCCCCCATCAGCACGACCACCCCGAGCACGAGCGGCCGCTGGTCGCGCAGCCGCGCGGCGAGCACGGGGACCACGAAGCCGAGCGGAATGCCGATGATGATGATGACCGAGTTCATCATCCCGGCGGTGGCGGGCGTGAACCCCTGGCCTTGCATGATCTCCGGGAGCCAGGACGTCAGCGTGTAGAACATCAGCGACGTCATGCCCATGAAGATCATCACGCACCATGCCAGCGGCGACCGCAGGAGTGTGCCCTCCGCGGCCGGCTCGGGCGCGCGGTCCGGCAGCTCCCTGCGCCCGCGAAGCGCGAGCGGGCCCCAGACCAGGGCCGCGACCAGGGCCGGGACCGCCCACGCGGCCAGGGCCAGCCGCCAGCCGCCCACGTGTTCCAGCGGGACGGCCAGCCCCGCGCCGGCCGCGCCGCCGACCGACAGCAGCATCATCGCCAAGCCGGTGAGTGAGCCCACCCGGTGGGGGAACACCCGTTTGATGACCGCGGGAATCAGCACGTTGCCGGTGGCCATCCCGGCTCCGGCGAGCACGGTCCCGGCGAACAGCGCCATCTGGGCGGACACCACGCGCAGCAGCAGCCCGACGGTGATCACCAGGAGTGCCGCGGCGATCGCCGTCTCGGTGCCGATCCGGCGGGCGAGCACCGGGGCGAGCGCGGAGAAGACGCCCACGCACAGCTCCGGCAGGGTGGTGAGGACGCTGGCCCCGACGCCGCTGAGGCCGAAACCCTCCTGGAGCCGGCTCAGCACCGGGGGCACCCCGGTGATGGCCGCCCGCAGGTTGAGCGACAGCAGCACCAGGGCGAGCAGGGTCCAGATCAGCGTGGACCTTCTGGTAGGGGAAGCGGAAGTCATGTCACCTTCGTCCTGCGGCTACCGGCACGTCCGGCGGGAGTTCGCGCTCGGGCGGCACCGGCGGGCCGACCAGCGGGTCAGCGCGGCGGCGGCACCCGTCGCCACCACGGCCTCGGCGAACAGGGACATCCACACCGTGCTCATCGGGACACCTCCCGGGGTTGTCATCGCCGCCCCGCGGACGGCCTCAACTCCAGGGTTGCGCGACGATCCAGACAGGTCCAGGTTGCGTTTCCGCCCATGACCGTGAAGAATCGACTACATGATTGACCTGCGCCGCCTCCATGTGCTGCGCGCCGTGGACCACTACGGGACGGTGACCGCGGCGGCGCAGGCCCTGCACTTCACCCCGTCCGCAGCATCCCAGCAGATCCGCCAGCTCAGCCGCGAGCTCGGCGTGGCGCTGCTCGAGCCGCAGGGCCGCCGGGTCCGGCTGACCTCCGCGGCACAACGGCTCCTGGCCCATGCCGACGACATCCAGGCCCGCTGGGAACTGGCCGAACAGGACCTGCGGGCCGACGGTGACCAGCCCGCCGGGCTGGTCCGGATGGCCGGGTTCCCGGGGGCGCTCAGCGCGCTGCTCGCCCCGGCCGCGGCGGCGCTGACCAACCGCTATCCCCGCCTCGTCCCGCGGCTCCGGGAGGCCGAGGCCGCGCACAGCTTCGACCTGTTGTTCGACGGGGAGGTCGACCTGGCCGTGGTGGAGGCCACCCCGGACGAACCGCCGCGCGACCGCGCCCGGTTCGACCAGCGGCCGCTCGTGGACGACCCGTTCGACCTGGTGGTCGCTCCCGGCCACCGGCTCGCCGGCCGGGAGCGCGTGGACCTCACCGAGGCCGCCGAGGAGCCGTGGATCGTGCCGAGCGCGCCCTGCACCTGCCGCACGCACGTCCTGGCCGCGTGCGGCGCGGCCGGCTTCACCCCGGATGCCGCACACGACGCGCTGAACTGGGACGCCACCATCGCACTGGTCGCGCACGGGCTCGGCGTGGCACTGGTGCCCCGGCTGGCCCGGGTGCCGGCGAACGACGCCGTGGTCCGGATCCCCTGCGTGGACGAGCCACGGCGCAAGATCCTCACCGTCACCCGGCGCGGCGGTCACGCGAACCCCGCGATCGCCGCGGTGCTGGAGGAACTGGCGGGCTTGGCCCCGGCGCTGCTCACCGTCTGAATCCCAGCGAACCGCGCCGGCGCAAGCCACTGAACAACGAACCAGTGTCTACTGTGGCCGGTTCGGCGCGCCGGCCGTCAGGGGTTGCCCGGCTTGCGGACCAGCAGCTGGCAGTGCTGGAACTGCCGCTCGTGCGCGTACGGCTCGCGCAGCATCCGGCCCACTTCGGTGAAACCGGCCTGCCGCGCCAGGTCCAGGAGACTGTCCGGCGACCATCGATAGGCGAGCGTCACCTTGTGGTCGAATTCCTGCGGTCGGGGGTCGTCGCCGGCGAAGAAGCCGAGCAGCAGGTGGCCGCCGGGTGCCAGCACGCGCGCGAACTCGGCGAACACGACGGGCAGGTGCTGCGGTGGGGTGTGGATGATGGAGTAGAACGCGAGGATGCCGCCGAGGACTCCGTCGGCGAGGTCGAGCGCGGTCATCGACCCCTCGTCGAACCGCAGGTGCGGGTGCGCCCGGCGGGCCAGCGCGACCATCTCGGCGGACAGGTCGACGCCGAAGGCCTCCAGCCCGAGCGCGTGCAGGTGCGCGGTCACGTGGCCGGGGCCGCAACCCAGGTCCGCGACCGGTCGCGCGCCGTCGGCCTGGACGAGTTCGGCGAACGCGGCCAGCAGCGAGCGTTCCATCGGCAGGGTCTCGAGCACGTTGCTGAAGAGCTCGGCGTAGGTGGGCGCCACGGCGTCGTAGGCGGCGCGGGTGTCGTGCAGGACGGAGGAGTCGGTCACCGCGGCAACCCTAGTCCGGGGCAGCTCCCCCGGGACGGCGCTGGTCTTATCGTGCTGGGCCGGCATCCGCATGACCTGTCGGGCTCGCCCCGACGCCGACCGTGCCGCGCGTGAGGCCCCCGGTGAACCGCTAGGTCAAACGCGGGCTCACCAGCAGCCAGCACTGGCAGCGCGGGTAACGGTACGAGCAACCTTCATCACTCTCCAGGACGGTAGGTCGGCGACAAAACAGTGCGCAGTGGAGCAACCACAGCTGGAGTCAGCCAACAGGACTCTCCGCTGAACTCAATCATGGGAACAAATCCGAACGCCGTGGCAACCTTATTGAAGAATTTCGTCAGATCGCGGCGGCGCGAATCACTCAACTGCGTCTCGCCAGCCTCCACCCGCTCCCGGAGAAAATCGATGCGGCAACCGCACGGCCAACCAAGGTGGAGTACGTGGGCGACGACCAGGCGCCGTTGCCATCCGTATAGAGGCTGGTCATCACCAGAGGTTTTCACGGACGCGGTAGACGACCCGGTAAGAAATATCTGCGAACGTTTCGAAAGCCACGGGCCGGTACTCCGTTGCCCGGACCATCGGCACACCGCCAACCAACGCCATCACCGACTACGGAGCAATACCTCTCATGCGAAAAAAATCGTCAAACACACCGGGGGTGGCTGCGGTCCGGTGCGCTGCCAGGCGCCGGAGAGCGCACGGTCGCGAGGTAGATCGCTCCGGCCTGCTCGGGAGTTCTGGTCAGGCCGACGCGTCGCGATGGGTGCTCCGGACGGTCAACCTGACGATGGCGACAGCCCGCTGCAACGGGACGTCAACCTTGGTCTCCCCCGGCTGGAAGCTGGCGGCGCAGGTGACCTGCCTTCGTCCGCCCCGCCACGCCTCGTGGGTGTGACGTAAACCACGGAAAGACATCTCCTGGTTGAGTGGTGCCCAGCCGCGGCTCGGGTCGCGAAGTTCCCCGGCGAGTGGTCATGCCGCCGGCCCCTGGCGCAGCGGTGGCCGGCGGGTCGAAGACGGCGTGCCGCGCATCCTCTTGCTGGTACGCGGAGCGGGACGGGGGATGGAGCTGGGACGAAGACCCAGGTCGTGTGCGGGATGCCGCGTTGACCTCGTCGGATTCGCGAAGGTGGTCAGCACGCCGTGCTCCCCATCTGCTCCCCGCAAACGCCGACGGCCCGCCGACGATGGTCGTCGACAGGCCGCCTGAACAGCGAAAACATGCGGTGGGCGATACTGGGATCGAACCAGTGACCTCTTCGGTGTGAACGAAGCGCTCTCCCGCTGAGCTAATCGCCCCTGTTCGTTGCGAAGGACTCTAGCGGATCGCGGCCGGGGCACCGCAAACGGGTGGTCTTTGCGCTCCACGCTGCGGATAGGACCCGACACGCAGCGGAGAAACCCGAGGTGACCGCGGGTGCCCCCGCCGCCGGGGCGAGCCAGGTCACATGTCACGCTGCAATGCGACGCTGTCCAGCATGCGTTGAACCGAGCAGTATGTGTGGGTAGACGATCAGCGGTACCGTCCCCCGGGCTGGTATCGCGCGAGCGCGAGTGGGACAGAGGTGCCGCGGACCCGTCCGGGTGAAGCACGGGCGACTCGCGATGCGAGACGGTGGGTTCGCGCGTCTCACACTCGAAGCTCGGCCGAGTGGGCCGTGAAGGGAGACGAAAGGTAAGACGATGCGCAACGACCACGTGACGCTCCGCTCCACGGCGGTGTTCGACCTCCTGGCCCCGCGCGCTCCGGCCGTGCCGGTGAAGGTGGAGCTGCGGTACGACACCCGCGACCCGTACGCGGTCGTGGCGGCGTTCCGCACCGGCCGCGCCGGCTGGGTGGAATGGGTGTTCGCCCGGGACCTGCTGGCCGACGGCCTGCTGGCCGAGGCGGGCGACGGCGACGTCCGGATCCGCCCGTCGGTCGAGGACCCCGAGTCGGTGATGATCGAACTGAACTCCCCGTCGGGGCACGCGGTGTTCGAGGCCTCCGCCCAGGAACTCGCCGACTTCCTGGACCGCACCTACGACGTGGTGCTCCCCGGCAACGAGCACCTGTGGGTCGACATGGACGAGGCCCTCACCCACCTGATCCCCAACGATCTTGGATAGCACCCGTGCGGGCGGGCGGGAACACCCACCCCCCTGTTTTCGCGGGTTCCGGGGTCGGATATTGTTCTCTCACACCACGGCGACGGGGACCACACCGGATCCCGGAGTCAGGTAGGCGGACGTAGCGCAGCTGGTAGCGCATCACCTTGCCAAGGTGAGGGTCGCGGGTTCGAATCCCGTCGTCCGCTCGGAGGTGCCCACTCGGGCCCGCACGGTGGAGTGGCCGAGAGGCGAGGCAACGGCCTGCAAAGCCGTGTACACGGGTTCGAATCCCGTCTCCACCTCGCGCGATTAGCTCAGCGGGAGAGCGCTACCTTGACACGGTAGAGGTCACTGGTTCAATCCCAGTATCGCGCACTCTCCGACCAGTGCCCCGCCGGTGATCCGTCACCGGCGGGGCACTGGTCGTTTCGGCGTGACACCTCTCATAGCCGCTGTGACGTGGGGCAAAAGCGCATCGGAACGGCCGCGGCCGGCTGTTAGCGTGCCCCAGATCCCCGTGTTGTCCCGGAAGGTGTTCCCGTGCCCGCCGACCTGTCGTCCGTCATCGCGGCCACCGCGCAGTGGCTGCTGCGCGCGTACCCACCGGAGCGCGGTGCCCTCAGCGGCGCCCTCGCCGAGGCGCAGTGCCGCCAGGCCGCGACGGTCGCCGCGTGGCTGCGGTACCCGACGGCGCTCGACGCGGGGCTGCTGGACGTCACCGGTCCCGGCGGGTCCGGCCGCCTGGACTGGGTCACCGGCGTGCACGCGGTGCCGGGCGAGGACGCCGGGTGGCGGACCTGGGTGGACGAGGTGGTGGCCAGCTGGGCGGCGTGCCTGCTCGCCGACCGCGGCCTCGCGGTGGCGGCGATCGCGACGGTCACCGGTTCGGTGCACACCGCCGGTCTCGCGCCGGACTTCCGCCGCCTCACCGACCCCGACCGGCGCGACCGGCAGGCGGCCGTGCTGCTGCGGCACCCCGACCTGCTCTCCCCCGTGGCGGACCTGCACCGGGCGGATCTGCTGACCCGCCTGGGCAGCGGGACCGCGCAGGCGGCCTGACCACACGGAGCCCGGGCCGCCGGACCCGGCCGAGCAGCCGTTCACTGTGGACAGTTGCCCGGTTCACCCGTACCGGGCGGTGACGAAGCCGCCCAGGCGGCGCGCGAACGCCTCCAGCGTCGCGGCCGCCTCGTGCCGCGAATCCCATGCCGCGAACAGGGTGATCTCCAGCTGCCGGTGCCCGGCGTGGACCCGCAGCGGCACCAGCCCGAACCGCGGATCGTCCGACACCAGCGCCACTCCCCGGCCCGCGGCCGCGTGCGCCTGCGCCACCGTGCCGTTCGCGGCCTCGATCACCCGCGCGTAGGTCGTACCCGCTGCGAGCAGTGCCGCGTCCAGGGCCTGCCGTGCCGTGAACGCCGGCGGCAGGATGATCACCGTCTCCGCCAGCACCTCCTCCAGCGCCACGGCCTCCCGGTCGCACCACGGGTGCCGAGCCGGCACGTACGCCCACACCGGCAGCACGGCCAGCCGCCGCGACCGGTACGGCGCGCGCGGTGCGGCGGTGGCGATCGCGAGGTCGGCCCCGCGCGCCAGCGTGTCCACTGCGGACAGGCCGTCCGCGCCCAGCACGTCGGTGGTCGGGTCCTCGGGTGCCAGCGTCGCGAGGAACGGGGCCACCACGTCGGTGAGCGTCACCGTCGGCGCGCCGACGGTGAGGCGGTCGATGCGCCCGTGCGCGTGGAACGTCGCCGCCGTCTTCAGCGCGTCCGCGCGCGCCAGCACGTCGCGCGCGCTGCCGAGAAGCGCCCGGCCGACCCGCGACGGCGTCATCCGCCGCCCGGCCCGGTCGAACAGCCCGGCACCCAGCTCGTCCTCCAGCTGCCGCAGCTGCCGGGACAGGCTCGGCTGGGTGATGTGCAGCAGCTCCGCCGCGCGGCTCACCGTGCCGGCCTCACAGGTCACCACGAAGTACCGCAGGTGACGCAACTCCATTGCTGATGCCTCCCAGGCATTGAAATCCTGCCAATCAAGTATTGGACAGCATGACCGGGTCATTCCGACACTGGGGCATGACCACCAGCACCCAGACAGGTATCCGGCAGCAGCGGCGGCTGGAGACGGCGATCCCGGGACCGAAGTCCCGGGAACTGATGGCGCGCAAGACCGCGGCGGTCGCCGCGGGGGTCGGCACGACGATGCCGGTCTTCGCGGCCGCGGCCGGCGGCGGCATCGTGGTCGACATCGACGGCAACCACCTGATCGACCTCGGCTCGGGCATCGCGGTCACCACCGTGGGCGCCAGCGCGCCGCGGGTCGTCGACGCGGTGCGCGCTCAGGCCGCCGCGTTCACGCACACCTGCTTCATGGTCACCCCCTACGAGGGCTACGTCGCCGTCGCCGAGGCGCTCGCCCGGCTCACCCCGGGCGAGCACGCCAAGCGCACCGCGTTGTTCAATTCCGGCGCCGAGGCGGTGGAAAACGCCGTGAAGATCGCCCGCGCGCACACCGGCCGCAACGCCGTGGTGGTGTTCGACCACGCCTACCACGGCCGCACCAACCTGACGATGGCGATGACCGCCAAGAACATGCCCTACAAGCACGGGTTCGGGCCGTTCGCGCCGGAGGTCTACCGGGCGCCGCTGTCCTACCCGCTGCGCGACGGCGGCCTGGACGGCGCGACCGCGGCGAGCCGGGCACTGGACGTGGTCGACAAGCAGGTCGGCGCCGCGAACCTGGCGGCGCTGGTGATCGAGCCGATCCAGGGCGAGGGCGGGTTCATCGAGCCCGCGCCCGGATTCCTGCCCGCGCTGGCCGCGTGGTGCCGCGCGCACGGGGTCGTGTTCGTCGCCGACGAGGTGCAGACGGGCTTCGCCCGCACCGGTGACTGGTTCGCCTGCGAGCACGAGGCGGTGGTGCCCGATCTGATCGTGACCGCCAAGGGCATCGCGGGTGGCCTGCCGCTGTCGGCGGTGACCGGCCGCGCGGAGATCATGGACGCCGTGCACACCGGCGGGCTGGGCGGCACCTACGGCGGGAATCCGCTGGCCTGCGCTGCCGCGCTGGCCGCCATCGAGACCATCGAGACCGACGGGCTCGTGACGCGGGCCCAGGAGATCGGCGAGCTGCTGACCACGCGGCTGCGCGGGCTGGCCGATCCGCGGATCGGCGACGTGCGCGGCCGGGGAGCGATGATCGCCGCCGAGCTGGTGCACCCGGGCACCGGCGAACCGGACCCGGCACTGGCGAAGGCGGTCGCGACGGCCGCCCACGAGCGCGGCGTGATCGTGCTGACCTGCGGGACCCATGGCAACGTCCTGCGTTTCCTGCCCCCGCTGACGATCGGCGACGACCTCCTGCACGACGCCATGGACGTGCTCGGGGAGGCGTTCGCGGGCTAGCCGTCACCGCCCTCGCCAGGGCCGGACCCCACCCGGTCGGCTGCGCCGGCCGGGCTCAGCGCGACCGCGGTCCCATGATCAGCGTGACGACCTCGGTCGCGACCTCCACCGTGCCGGCGAGGTCGCCACCCTCCTCCAGGGTGGTCGCGATCAGCTCGCGCAACCCGCCGAACAGCGTGATCCCCAGCTGGCGCGACGGCGGGATCACGCCCGCCGCGCGGAGTTCCGGCGTGTCGGCGAGCGTCCGCATCAGCGTCACGAACGAGTCCATGGTTTCCCGCGACAGCGCACGCCCCGCCTCGCCGAGCGAGGGTGCGGCCCGCATCCAAGTCAGGCACAGCTCCGGTTCGCGCTTCATCGAGCCGATCAGCGCCTCCACCGCCTGCCGCGCCTGCGACTGCCAGGGGGCGTCCCGCTCGACCGCGGCCGCGATGTCGCGCACCATCCGGGCGTTCGTCTCCCGGAGCAGCTCGACGAAGCACTCCTGTTTGCTCCCGAACTGCTCGTAGAACGTGCGCTTCGAGGTGCGGGCGTGGTTGACGACGTCGGCGATGGTGACCTCGTGGTAGTCCCGCTCCCGCAGCGCGGCCGCCATGCCCTGCAGGAGCCGGTCGCGGAACCCGGTGGCTGCCACGTCGCCGTCGGTCACGCCGTCAACCTAACCCAGCTGCTTGACCGGGGCACGTCTCCGCATCTACGGTGCCTGGTACCCGGCGGTACCACGTGGAGGTGGCGGTCGTGACGGCACTGGCGCGTCTGCGGGACGGCGCGAAACCGGCGGTGCGGTGGGGCGTCGCCCATGCACTTCCCCGCACCGTGCTGCGCGCGGCCGCCCGGCGCGGGGATCTGCAGGCCCGGCTGGTCGCCGAGGCCGCCGTGTCGCCCACCTCCGCGCTCACCGGGCTGTTCGACGAGATCCGCGCGCACGGCCCGCTGTACCAGGGGTCGTTCGCCTGCGTCACGACCAGCCACGCCGCGGTTCGCGAGGTGCTGACCAGCAACGACTTCCGCACCGGGGTCGGCATGGCCACCGACGGGGTGCTGGCGCGGCTGGGCGAGTGGTCGGCGAGCGAGGCCCTGAACCCGATCACGCCGCCGTCGCTGCTGGCGACCGAGCCGCCGGAGCACACGCGCTACCGCAAGCTGGTGACCCGCGTCTTCACCGTCCGCGCCGTGGAGAAGCTGCGGGTGCGCACCGAGGAGATCGCCCGCGGCCTGCTCGACGCGCTGGATCCGGACGGGCCGGTCGACCTGATCGAGTCCTACTGCGCGCTGCTGCCGGTGACCGTGATCGCCGAGATCCTCGGCGTGCCGCCGGAGGACCGGCGGCGGGTGCTCGAGCTGGGGACGGCGGCCGCGCCGAGCCTCGACATGGGCCTGTCCTGGCGGGAGTTCCGGGCGGTGGAGTCGGCACTGGCCGAGTTCGACGCGTGGCTCGGCGATCACCTGGACCGCCTGCGGGCCCGTCCGGGCGACAACCTGCTCAGCCAGCTGGTGGCCGCGCGCGAGGACGGTGTGGGGCTGACCGATCTGGAGCTGCGCTCGACGGCCGGGCTGGTGCTCGCGGCCGGGTTCGAGACGACCGTGAACCTGCTCGGCAACGGCATCGCCCTCTTGCACGACCATCCCGGGCAGCTCGCGGCGCTGCGGGCGGAACCGTCGCGGTGGCCGAACGCGGTCGAGGAGATCCTGCGCGTCGACCCGCCCGTGCTGCTCACCGGCCGCACGTGCCTGCGCGACACCGAGGTCTGCGGGGTGCCGGTGCGCGCGGGCTCGGTGGTGACGACGATCCTGGCCGGCGCGAACCGCGATCCGGCGGTCTTCGCCGACCCCGGCCGGTTCGACGTGCGACGGGAGAACGCGCGCGAGCACATCTCGTTCTCGGCCGGCCGCCACTACTGCCTCGGCGCCGCGCTGGCCCGTATGGAGGGCGAGGTCGGGCTGCGCGCGCTGTTCGACCGTTACCCGCAGCTGCGGCTGACGCCGGGTGCGCGGCGCCGGACAACGCGCATCCTGCGCGGGTTCGAGCACCTGCCCGCGCGCCTCAGTGGACAGTCCTAACGCGACACCGCCACGCCGAGCGAGGCGGCCGCCCACGGTTTCGGTGCGCCCTTTTCGTAGAACTGCTCGACCTCGTGCAGTTCGAAGCCCGCCTCGCCGAGCAGACCGGTGATCGGGCGCGTCAGGTGGCAGCCGCCGAAGAGCCGGACCTGTAGCGGGTCCAGGCGGTGCTGCCACCGCCGCACCTCCTCGTCCGGAGCCAGGCCGTGGTCGAAGAAGTGCAGTGCGCCACCCGGTTTCAGCACCCGCCGCAGCTCCCGCAGCGCGGCACCCACGTCCGGGATCGTGCACAACGTGTACGTGGACAGCGCGGTGTCGCAGCTGTCGTCCGGCAACGGCACCGACTGCCCGTCCAGGCCCACCCGCTCGATCGGCACCCGCGACCCGGCCACCCGCTGCCGCGCCAGCTTCCACGCGACGTCGGACGGCTCGACCGCGCACACGGCGGTCACCGCGGGCGGGTAGAACGGGATGTTGAGTCCCGAGCCGAACCCGATCTCCAGCACCCGGCCGTGCAGCCCCGCGCAGGCCCGGGCACGGTGCGGTGCCACCGCCTGCACCCCGCCCACGAGGTGGACCAGCCGTGGCAGCACCTGCTGGTGGTAAACGCCCATGTCGGCCTCCCCGCGTTCCGGTCACCGGCGATGCTGCCGCCACCGGCGGCCGGGTGGTAGAGCCGGACGGCCCTGTCACCGGGTCCGGTGACAGGGCGGCCCCGGGTTCGCCGGGCGGCGGGAAATGGCGAGGGTCGTGGTCCGTCCGCGGGCACGGCAGCCGATCTCGGTGGACGGTGCGGCGTGCGCCTTTGTAGATTCCGGTGACCGAACCGCCCCAAGGAGCACCGCGATGAGCAGAGAACACGGCTACCAGGTCACCGTCACCTGGAGCGGCACCACCGGCGAGGGCTACCGGGCCTACGACCGCGGCCACGACATCACCGCCGACGGCAAACCCGTGATCGCCGCCACCGCCGACCCGGCGTTCCTCGGCGACCCCTCCCGCTGGAACCCGGAGGAGCTGCTGGTGGCCTCGCTGTCGCAGTGCCACATGCTGACCTACCTGGCGTTGTGCGCGCGGCACCGCATCACCGTCACCGGCTACCGCGACACCGCGACCGGCCGGATGGCCGAAACGCCGGACGGCGGCGGGCACTTCACCGAGGTGACCCTGCACCCGGTCGTCACCGTGGCGACGGCGGAGGACGCCGAGCGGGCCACCGAGCTGCACCACCGCGCGCACCAGTTGTGCTTCATCGCGAACTCGGTGTCGTTCCCGGTCCGGCACGTCCCGGAGACCAAGATCGCCTAGGGTGTGTTCCGGTGGTGCCGGTTGACGGCCACCGCACGCGGCACCACCGCTGGGCACACCGCGTTCGATCAGCCCTCGATCCAGGCGAGCGGGTCCGCGACCACCCGCGCGATCACCCGTCCCGCCGCGCCACGCAGCGCCGCATCCGGGCCCAGCCGCGACAACCGCACCGTCAGCCCGGGCCCGAGCCGGCCCACCACCGCGCGCCGGAACGCCTCGCCCAGACCCGCCAGCCGGCCACCGAGCACGATCGTCTCCGGCGCGAGCAGGGCGCGCACCCCGATCAGGGCATCGGCCAGGGCCTCACTCGCACGGTGCAGCGCCCGCAGCGCCGCCGGGTCCTGCTGCCGGACCCGGCCCGCCAGCGGTTCCTCGCCGCCCAGCAGCCGCGCCACCCCGGCGTCCGCCAGCCCGGCGGCCTCCGCCATCGCCGCGCGGCCGGCGTAGCGGTCCAGGCACCCGCGTCCGCCGCACGGGCACGGCTCGCCGCGGCGGCGCACCGGCACGTGCCCGAGATCGCCGGCGAGCCTCGCGGCCGGGTCGAGCGGCGCGAGCCCGATCACCTCCTCCCCACCCAGGTACAGCCAGTCCCGTGCCGCCCCGGCCTGGTACTCCGCCAGCGCCGCGCACGCCACCTCACCGGCCACCAGCACGTCCAGCCCGTGCAGGTCGAGCGCCCGCAGCTCGGCCACGACCAGCCCCCGCACGTCCACCCCGTGCCAGCCCAGCGGCAACGCCGAGACCAGGCCCCGCGACACCGTCCCGCCGACCGCGACCCCCACGCCCGCGACCAGCCGTCCGGCGGTGGTGGCCTCGTCGAACAGCTGCCGCAGCACCGGACGGGCCGCGCGCACCCCGTCCGGCGCGCCCGCCCCGGCCACGTCGAACCGCCGCAGCTGCCGGGCGAGCGGGCGCCCGGACAGGTCCAGGAGCACGCCCGCGATGTGCCCTGAGCCGAACTCCAGGCCGAGCGCGACCGGCCCGTACGGGTCGAGCACGAGGCGCCCGGCCGGCCGGCCCGGTGCGTGCCCCGGCTCCGGTCCGAGGTCGCGCACCAGCTCCGCCCCGGTCAACTCCGCGACCAGGCTCGACACGGTCGCCTTCGTCAGCCCGGTCCGCCGCGCGAGCTCGACCCGCGACACCGGGGCATCCCGGGCGATCGACTCCATGACCAGGGCGACGTTGTGCCGCCGCATCGCCTGCGCACCCATCGCCTCCACATTCGTCAGTTTAGTGAATTGACGAATTCTGGTCAGCGGTGCGCGGACCGGATAGACAGGCGGCACGACGACGTGGCGTGAAAGGCGGTCCCCATGGCTGAGGTCAGCTACCGGCAGGCGTCGCGGCTCTACCCCGGCTCGCCGCCGGTCCGGGCCGTGGACAGCCTCGATCTCGACATCGCCGACGGCGAGTTCCTGGTCCTGGTCGGCCCCTCGGGGTCGGGCAAGTCGACGGCGCTGCGGATGCTCGCCGGGCTGGAGGACGTCGACGAGGGCGCGATCCACATCGACGGCAAGGACGTCACCGCGATCCCACCGAAGGACCGCGACATCGCGATGGTGTTCCAGTCCTACGCGCTCTACCCGCACATGACGGTCGCCGAGAACATGGGCTTCGCGCTCAAGCTCAAGCGCGTGTCCAAGGCCAAGATCGCCGAGCGGGTGCGCGAGGCGGCGGCCCTGCTCGACCTGACCCCGTACCTGGACCGCAAACCGAAGGCGCTGTCCGGCGGGCAGCGGCAGCGGGTCGCGATGGGCCGCGCCATCGTGCGCGAGCCGGCCGTGTTCCTGATGGACGAGCCACTGTCCAACTTGGACGCCAAGCTGCGGGTGGAGACCCGTGCCAACATCGCGGCGTTGCAGAAGCGCCTGGGCACCACCACCATCTACGTCACGCACGACCAGGTCGAGGCCATGACGATGGGCCACCGGGTCGCGGTGCTCAAGGACGGCAAGCTCCAGCAGTGCGACACGCCGCGCAACCTCTACGAGCGGCCGCGCAACGCGTTCGTGGCCGGTTTCATCGGCTCGCCGGCGATGAACCTGAAGACCGTCACCCTCAGCCCCGAGGGCGCGCGGCTCGACGGGCTGACCGTGCCGCTCCCCCGCGCGACGATGGCCGCCGCCCGCTCGGCCGGGGTGGAGTCGGTGACGCTGGGCCTGCGGCCGGAGTCGCTGCGCCTGGCCGGTGCCGGTGAGCCGGCGGCGAAGCTGGTCGTCGACCTGGTCGAGGAGCTGGGCGCCGACGCCTACATCCACGGCGGGGTGAAGATCGGCGGCCGCGTCGAACGGTTCGTGGTCCGCACCGGCGGACGGCGCCCGCCGCAGCTGGGTGAGACCGTCGAGATCGCGGTCGGCGCCCCGGACGAGGTGCACGCCTTCCACCCGGAAACGGGCGAGCGGCTGCCGACGGCGGGCTGAGCACGAACACGGCACCGGGGGCCGGGTGGCGCCGGCTGCCCGGCCTCTTGACGGTGGGCACACCCCAGAATAAGTTATTCCGGAAAACAAAACCGGAGGAGCTTGCCATGGTGCGCCGACCGATCCCCGAGGACAAGTTCTCCTTCGGCCTGTGGACCGTCGGCTGGACCGGCACCGACCCCTTCGGCGGGCCGAGCCGGCCGGCGTTGGATCCGTGGGAGTACGCCGGCAAGCTCGCCGAACTGGGCGCGTGGGGCATCACCTTCCACGACAACGACGTCTTCCCCTTCGACGCCGACCCGGCCACCAGGCGCAGGCTCACCGGACGGCTCAAGGACGCGGCGGACCAGGCCGGCCTCGTCATCGAGATGGTCACCACCAACACCTTCAGCCACCCGGTGTTCAAGGACGGCGGCCTGACCTCCAACGACCGGGGTGTGCGCCGCTTCGCGCTGCGCAAGGTACTGCAGGCGGCCGACCTGGCGGCCGAGATGGGCGCGACCACGTTCGTGATGTGGGGCGGGCGCGAGGGCGCCGAATACGACGGCGCCAAGGACCTGCACGCCGTGTTCGAGCGGTACAAGGAGGGCCTGGACACCGTCGCCGGCTACATCAAGTCGCAGGGCTACGACCTGCGCATCGGCCTGGAGCCGAAGCCGAACGAGCCGCGCGGCGACATCTTCCTGCCCACTGTCGGCCACGCCCTGGCGCTCATCGCGCAGCTGGAGCACGGCGACATCGTCGGCCTCAACCCGGAAACCGGGCACGAGCAGATGGCGGGCCTCAACTACACCCACGCGCTGGGACAGGCGCTGTGGAGCGGGAAACTGTTCCACCTCGACCTGAACGGGCAGCGCGGGCTCAAGTACGACCAGGACCTGGTGTTCGGCCACGGCGACCTGATCTCCGCGTTCTTCACCGTCGACCTGCTGGAGAACGGGTTTCCGGGCTCCCCGGACGCGCCCCGCTACACCGGGCCGCGGCACTTCGACTACAGGCCGTCCCGCACCGAGTACCTCGACGGGATCTGGGACTCGGCGCGGGCCTGCATGGCGACGTACCTGATGCTGGCGGAGAAGACGAAGGCGTTCCGCGCCGACCCCCGCGTGCGGCGGGCGTGGGAGCGGGCCGGCGTGCTCGAGCTGGCCGAGCCGACACTCGCCGCGGGCGAGTCGGTGGCGGACTTCCTGGCCGCCGACGACGGTTTCGACCCCGGGAAGGCCGCCCGGCGCGACTTCGGGTTCGTCCAGTTGCAGCAGCTGGCGCTCGAACATCTGCTCGGCTGATTTAGTCCATCCGCTGAACGAAATCTCTGGCCCGGTTAGGATCGGGGCCGTGACCGTCCCCGGCCCGCAGACCAGCGCACGTCAGTCCAGCCTGCGGGCGAACAACCTCGCGCTGGTGGCGCGGACCGTGTGCGCGTCGGCCCGGCCGCTGTCGCGGGCGGACGTGGCGGCGGCGACCTCGATGACCCGCACCACGGCGACGCGGCTGGCCGACGAGCTGGTGGCGGCCGGGGTGCTCGGCGAGATCGAGCCGGCCGGCGGCGGCCGGCGCGGGCGGCCGGCCACTCCCCTGGTCCCCGGGTCCCGGCTCGCCGCGCTGGGATTGCAGGTCAACGCCGGGTTCCTGGCGGTGCGGGTGATCGACCTGCGGGGCCGCGTGGTCGCCGAGGCGCTGGAGCACGCGGACCTGGTGGACAGCGACCCGGCGGGCGCACTGGCCCGGCTGGGCACGCTGGCGGCGCGGGTGCTCGGCGGGCTGCCCGGCGAGCTGCGGCTGGTCGGCGCGGGTCTCGCGCTGCCCGGCATCGTCGCCGTGGGGGACGACACCCTGTTGCGCGCCCCGAACCTCGGCTGGTCCGGCGTGCGCCCGGCGGATCTGCTGGACCCGGCCGCGGTGGCGGGACTGCCGCTGCGGGTGGGCAACGAGGCGAACCTGGCCGCTCGCACGGTCGCCGAGGTCGCGCCCGGCCGCCCCGGGCCGTTCGCCGACTTCGTGTACCTCTCCGGCGAGATCGGTATCGGCGGCGCGGCGGTGGTGGGCGGTGCGGTGATGACGGGGCGGCACGGGTGGGCCGGGGAGATCGGGCACGTGTGCGCCGACCCGGCGGGCCCGGCGTGCCGGTGCGGGTCGACCGGCTGCCTGGAAACCTACGCGGGCCGGGACGCGCTGCTCGCCGCCGCCGGGTTGCCGGCCGCCTCCACCCCGGCGCACCTCGCCGAGCTGGCCGCGGCGGGCGACGCCCGGGCACGGGCGGCGGTGACGGCGGCGGCCCAGGCGCTGGGAGTGGCGCTGGCCGGGGTGATCAACGTGCTGGACATCCCGACGGTGGTGCTCGGCGGGCACCTGGCGCAGGTCGCCGACCTGCTGCGGCCGGAACTGGCGGGCCGGCTGCGCGCGCGGGTGCTGTCCGCCAGGTGGACCCCGCCGGCGATCCACGCGGCGCCGGACCACCCCGCTGCGGGCGCGACCGGCGCCGCCTACCGCGAGCTGGCCGCGGTCCTGACCGACCCGGTCCGGTGGCTCGGCTGAGCGCCGTGGGCAGGTCGTCCAGCCCGGCGGGAAGGGCTGCGCGGCGGCCCCGCGTCACGCAGCGGAACAGGCCGCCCACCGGCGGGCATGGCGATCATCACGCACCCCGGTTCGCCGGTGGCCGGCGCGCTGGGGGAAGCTGGGTGCAAGGTCCAGTACCCGTCGCTGGGAAGGGAGAGGGCACGCCGGCGCCCCCATGGTGAGTGAATCCGACCGTCTCGCTTCCGCGTTGCCCACCGGGCTGGACGCGGGCTGGGACGATGCCCCGTACCCCGCCGTGCTCGCCGGGCCGGACGGTACCGTGCACGCGGTCAACCGGGCCGCGCGCATCCTCTTCCCCGCACTGCGCCCCGGCGCCCTCCTGGCCGAGTCCGCGTGCGAGTGGCTGTGCGCCGCCCACGCGGCCGCCGAGCCCACGGCCGCGAGCGGCTGGATCGGCGACCAGACCTTCGACGCGCGCCCCGTCCCGCGCCCCGGCGGCGCGGTGACGTGGTGGCTGGCGGAGACCGGCGACCTCCGCCGGGCGCGGGAGGCCCTGCGGCTGGAGCGCAAGCGCACCACGTTCCTCAGCAACGCCTCGAACGCGCTGCTCGGCTCCCTCAACGTGCAGCGCATCATGGAGGTCGCCGCGGACCTGGCCGCCGGTCATCTGGCCGACGCCGCGTGGATCGTCGCGCCGGGCACGCGCCGCCGGTACCCGGCCGTCGGGTGCGTGCGCGGCGAGCACCCGCGCCCGGTCCTGCTCGAGATCGACCCGGACGAGCTGCCCGGCCTCGCCGAGGCGCTGCAAGGGTTCCCGCCGGTGCCCTCCCGCTGGATCGACCCGGCGCAGGCCCCGTCGTGGATCGTGCCGGACGGGTTCGGTGACGCCGGCTCCGTCGTGGTCACCCCGCTGCCCGGGCACGGCGTGCCCGCGGGCGCGCTGATCCTCCTGCGCCACACCGAACAGCAGGCCTTCAGCGCGGACGAAGAGGTGTTCGCCCGGCTGTTCGCGGCCCGGTCGGGTGCGGCGATGTCCGCGGCGCGCCTGTTCGAGCAGCAGAGCGCGGTCACCGACACGCTCACCGAGGAGCTCCTGCCGCCGGTGCTGCGGCAGATCGACGGTGTGGGGTTCGCCGGGGGCTACCGTCCCGCCCAGGACGGCGACCGGCTCGGCGGCGACTTCTACGACGTGCACCGGACCGCGGGCGGCGAATCCCTGGCGCTGCTCGGCGACGTGTGCGGCAAGGGCCTGCAGGCCGCCGTGCTCACCGGCAAGATCCGCAACACCATGCAGGCGCTGCTGCCGATGGCGGACGATCACGCCCGGATGCTCCGCCTGCTCAACTCCTCGCTGCTGAGCTCGCGGCACACCCGGTTCGCGACGCTGGCGCTGGCATCGGCCTCCCGCCGCGGCACCGAGGTCCGGTTGCGCGTCACCAGCGCCGGGCACCTGCCGCCGCTGGTGGTGCGCGCCGACGGGCGGGTCGAGGAGGTGACCTGCCGGGGCAGCCTGATCGGGGTGCTGCCGGAGATCGACAGCTCCACCGAGGAGGTCGTCCTCGCGCCGGGCGAGACCTGCCTGCTCTACACCGACGGCATCACCGAGGCCCGCGGCGGACCGCTCGGCGGGGAGATGTTCGGGGAGGACCGGCTGCGCCGCGTCCTCGCCGAATGCGCCGGAATGCCCGCCGAGGCGGTCGTGGAGCGCGTGCAGATGCTCGCCACCGAGTGGGTGGGCGGCGGCGCGCACGACGACATGGCGCTGCTCGCCATCACCGCCCCGCGGGTCACCGGTGGGTGAGCGCATGCCCGGTGCCGCGGTCCAGCCGGCCGGCACCGGCGGAACCACGGGTTACGCCGAGCGGCTCTGGCACGCCGTCCTCGACGGTGACCAGCGCGGCGCCACCGGGACCGTCCTCGCCGCGCTCGCCGGTGGCCTCGATCCGGAGTCCGTGCTGCTGGACGTGATCGGCGCGGTGCAGCGCCGCGTCGGGCAGGAATGGGCGGCCAACCGCATCAGCGTCGCCCAGGAGCACACCGCGACGGCGATCAACGAACGGGCCATCGCCGGTCTGGCCCGCGAGGCGCCGCGGCCGGCGGCGCGGCTCGGCCGGGTGACGGTGTCCTGTGTGGACGGTGAGTGGCACGCCCTGCCGGCACGCCTGCTGGCCGAGGTGCTCGAGCTGCGCGGGTTCCGCGTGAACTACCTGGGCGCGCAGGTACCCGCCCAGCACCTGATCACGCACCTGCACCGGACCAGCCCGGACGCGGTGGCGCTGTCCAGCTCACTGCCGACCCGGCTCCCGGCCGCGCACGCCACGATCACGGCCTGCCAGGCGGCGGGTGTCCCGGTGATCGCCGGTGGTGCGGCGTTCGGGCCGGACGGCCGGTGGGCGCGGTTGCTCGGCGCGGAGGCGTGGGCGCCGGACGCCCGCACCGCCGCGGACCGGCTCGCCGGGGATCCGCTGCCCCGGCCGCGCGCCGCGCACCAGCCCATCGACGACCTGCCGCACCTGACCGACCAGGAGTACACCCTGGTCCGCCGCAGCTCCCCGCAGCTGGTGCGGGCGGTGTACGCCGGGCTCGAGCAGCGGGTGCCGGGGATGCGCGGGTACACCGAGCTGCAACGGCAGCACACGACCGAGGACCTGGCGCACATCGTCGATTTCCTGGCCGCCGCCCTCTACACCGGCGACGCCTCGCTGTTCACGTCGTTCCTCACCTGGACGGCGGACATCCTCACGGCGCGCGCGGTGCCGGCCGGTTCGCTGGTCCCGGCGCTGGACCTGCTCACCGGCGAGCTGCGGGACTTCCCGCGCGCCGCAGTGCTGCTGGAACGGGCGCGCACCGGGCTGGCCGGGCACCTGGCGGCCGGCCGCTGAACCCGACGATTCGCCGCGGTGTTCGCGGCCGCCGTGCTGACACCGCTGGTCACCTTGACGCCGAGCACGCCGACGCCATCGGGCGCATCGCCTCTCGGCACGGAAACGACCTCATCGACTTGCGCACCTACCTGCCTACCGGCGGCAGCCCCGGGGGCGCGGGCATCTTCCCGGACGACCGCGTCCAGCTGCCCGGCGCCGGACACCGCGTCGGCGCCGCCATGTGGACGCTGCTCCGGGCCGCCGGCTGCATGCGAGCGCTCAGGAGTAGATCTCGGCGACCACGTAGATCAGGATGCCCGCGACGCCCGTGGCGCGGGTGCGCAGCAGTTCCCGGTCGCTGAACTCGCGGAATCCGCCGCCCTCCCGCCGCTCGGACGACTCGCGCGCGGACACCGGGTTGATGAGCATCCAGAGCCCCTGCGGCACCAACACGAGTCCGAAGATGACGTCGTACACCCCCACCGGATTCCTCCTTCTCGGTCCGGGGTTGGACGCGGAACCGGCGGTCGCGGTTCCGCGCCCGTATCCCCGCTGGCGAGTGGACCGGGTTGCAGGTGACCGGCCCCAGTAACCGGTGACCGGCCCGCCGCGCGTGGTGCCGCCGGTGTCCGCAGCGCCGTCGGGAGGGCCGGGCGTGGCCCGGCCGGCTCTGGCCGCGGCGCCGGGCCTGGCCGTGTGCGTCACCCCGCTACCGCCCCGGCGCAGCCGCTCCGGCGGCGGCACTACCGGTGCCCGGGTCAGGGCTACGCGTCGCCGGGGCGTCCGCGGCGGGGCGGCCCGCACCGCGCCCGAGCGTGCCGGGCTTCGTGGCGCCGCCTCCCCTGCCGTGCGCAGCTGCACCGGCATTCGCCGCGCCAGGGCCGGTGCCGGTGCCATCCGCGGCCGTCGTCGGCGCGGGGCGGTGGGGCCGGCCCGGCCCATCGGCGGCGCCATCGCGATCGGCCTTGGTGGTGAAGTCGCCCTTCCCCGCGCCCGCGGGCTTTCCGGCACCGTGGCCACCGGCGTTGCCGTGGCCGTCCGGGGCTGTCCCCGGGGTCGGGCGGTGGTACCGGCCCGGCGCATCGGCGGCGCCACCGCGATCGGCCTCGGTGGTGAAGTCACCCTTCCCGGCCCCGTTTCCGCGCCCGCGGCCATAGCCGTTCGCCGGGCCCGCGCCGGGCGCCGTGCCGCCGGGCGAGCCGTCGGCCGTGGCCGTGCCGGGGTTCGTCGCCATGCCACGTCCGGCGGTGCCCTCGACCGGCGCGATACCGCCGGTTTCCGGCTGCGCTCCGGTGGGCCGTTGAGCGGCGGGTCCGCGCCGCACCGGGGCGGCCGGGGCGGGCACCGCCGACGTCCCGGCCACGACCGGCGCTGCTGCCGCGATTCCGGGCGGCGGCTCCGCGGTCACCACCGGCCCGGTCACCGCCGCCACGGCGGCGAGCGTCGCCGCCGCCGCGACCTTCGACAGCGCCGCGGACGCCCCGCCCCACACCGCCGACGCGGCGGGAGCGCCACCGGCGGCGACCGAGGCGGCTTCCCCGGCGGGCGCGGCCGGCCCGCCGCCGAGCAACCGTCCCAGCAGCGGGACCAGCGCGGGCAGCCCGCCGTTGACCCGCTCCAGGACGGCGGCGATCCGGTGGCACTTGGGGCACCGCGCGAGGTGCGCCGACACCGCCTGCCGCTGCCGCGCGGTGACCTTGCCCCGGGTCCACGCCGGCAGCCGCCGCCGAACGGTGCGGCACTTCTCGGTGCCCGCGGCGGGCACGTGGGCCTGCAGGAACGCCTGCCGCAACCCCTCGCGCGCCCGCAGTGCGAGCGCCGCGACCCCGTTGGCCGTCATCCCGAGCTCACCGGCGAGCTTCCCCGGCCCGGTGCCGAGCATCTCGGTGTGCCACAACACGTACCGCCAGCGCGGGGGCAGCGTCTCGAACGCCGACCGCGCCACCTCACCGGTCAGCCGGTCGATGACGATCTCCTCGACCCCCGGGGCGCCCTCGTCGCAGGTCGCGGCCCACGGGTCGCACCGCTCACGACGGCGGCCCCAGTCCATGGCCAGGTTCCGCAACGTCACCAGCAGGTACGGGCGGAACCGGTCGGCCGGACCGGCCCCGTCCCGGATCGCCGCGAACACCCGCAGGAACGATTCAGCCACCAGGTCGTCGACCTCGGCCCGGTCCCGCCACAACATCGCCGCCACCCGGCGCGCCGCCGGCAGGTGCCGCCGGAAGAGCGTGTCGTACGCGGCCAGATCGCCGCCGCGGACCGCCCCGATCAGTTCGGCGTCGGCGTCCGTGTCCCCCGCCATGGTCCTCCTCGTCCCCCGGGCCCTCACCCGAGGAGACTCCGCAGTCCCGCGTTTCGTCACCGGACAGCCTCCCACGCGGAGACAACCGGCGGGAAGCGATCAGCGAAACCCGGCCGACCGCCGCCTCCCGGGCACCACGCCCGGGCGCCGCGGGCAGCGGCGCAACCGCCCGGGGAATCAGCTCGTCGGGCGCCGGCGGGCCTGTTCGGCCGGGCGGCCGGGACGGGCGGTCACCCGTTCCTGGTACGGGATCGCGTAGGTGGCCAGGTGCTGACGCACCGCGGCGGCGTCGGCCGCGCCCGCCGGCCCCGCCTCCGGGGCACGGCCCGCGAACACGTCACCGACGAACCGGGCCACCTCGGGCGGCGGGGGTAGCAGCTCGCGACCGAAGTAGCGCACCACAGTCAGCTCGTGTCCCGCGGTCACCTCGATCGCGACCGCCCAGCCGTCGTTCTCGTTCCACACCAGCGCCGTGTCCTCGCCGGGGTGCTCGGGCAGCCGGTCGTCCAGGGCGATGTAGGCGTAGGCCGGCGCCGGGTCCACGTGCGCGTAATAGGCCTCGCCGCTGCAACCCAGCTCCTGGGCGACCGTGTTGACGTAACGGCGGAGCCCGGAGGCCGCCGCGTGCTCGTATTCCAGGTGCATCTCACACCCCGTTGAGTGAGTAGTCTGCCGTCCGGGCGGACTACCACCTGACCGGGTGAGCAAACCATTTCAGCTGGACACGCTTCGTCCCGATGAGGACCGGGTCAGTCCGCGGGGTCGTAGTCCAGGTTGGGGCGCAGCCACTTCTCGATCTCCGCCTGCGGCACGCCACGCCGCCCGGCGTAGTCGCGCACCTGGTCGCGGCCCAGCCGGCCGACCGTGAAGTACCGCGACGCCGGGTGCGCGAAGATCAGACCGCTCACGCTCGCCGCGGGCGTCATCGCGAACGACTCGGTCAGGCCGAGCCCCAGCCGCGCCGCCCCGAGCAGGTCGAACAGCTCCCGCTTCTGGCTGTGGTCGGGGCTCGCCGGGTACCCGAGCGCCGGGCGGATCCCGCGGAACCGCTCGGCGTGCAGGTCCGCCAGCGACGGCTGCGCGTCCGGCTCGAACCACTCCCGCCGGGCCTGCAGGTGGAGGTACTCGGCGAAGGACTCGGCCAGCCGGTCGGCCAGCGCCTTGACCATGATCGCGCGGTAGTCGTCGTGGCGGGACTCGTAGTGGCGGGCCAGCTCCTCCGCGCCGTGCACGGTCACCGCGAACCCGCCCAGGTGGTCCCCGGCCGGCGCGATGTAGTCGGCCAGGCACCGGTTCGCGCGCCCCTGGGGTTTGGACGTCTGCTGGCGCAGCATCGGGAAGCGCACCCCGCCCTCGAGCACGATGTCGTCGCCCTCGCGGTGCGCGGGCCAGAACCCGTAGGCGCCGCGGGCGGTCAGGCTGCCGTCCGCGATGATCTGGTCCAGCAACGCGTTCGCGTCGTCGAAGAGCTCACGCGCGACCGGTTGCTCCAGGATCGCCGGGTACTTCCCCTTGAGCTCCCAGGCCAGGAACAGGAACTGCCAGTCGATCATGTCCCGCAGCGCCGGCAGGCCGGGCTCGACGGTCCGCACGCCGGTGAACGACGGCACCGGCAGCTCGTCGAAGGACACCCGCTCCGGGTTCGCGCGGGCCTGCTGCAGCGTCAGCATCGGGCGGCGCTGCTTGCCGGCGTGCTGCTCACGCAGCCGCTCCTGCTCCGCGCGGTTGGCGTGGTCCAGCGCGCTCGCGCGGTCCGGGTCGAGCAGGTCCGACACCACCCCGACGACCCGGGAGGCGTCCAGCACGTGCACCGTGGTGTGGTCGTAGGCCGGGGCGATCCGCACCGCGGTGTGCTGGCGCGAGGTGGTCGCACCGCCGATCAGCAGCGGGACCTTCAGACCACGCCGCTGCATCTCCGTGGCGACCGTGACCATCTCGTCCAGCGACGGCGTGATCAAACCGGACAGTCCGATCGCGTCGGCGTTCTCGGCGACCGCGGTGTCCAGGATCTTCGCCGCGGGCACCATCACGCCGAGGTCGATCACCTCGTAGTTGTTGCAGCCCAGCACGACACCGACGATGTTCTTGCCGATGTCGTGCACGTCGCCCTTCACGGTGGCGAGCACGATCTTGCCCTGGCCGCGCTCGGCCTGGACCTGCCCCGCGGCCCGCAGCTGCTCCTTCTCCGCCGCCATGAACGGCTCCAGGTAGGCGACGGACCGCTTCATCACCCGCGCGCTCTTGACCACCTGCGGCAGGAACATCTTGCCGGCACCGAACAGGTCGCCGACCGTCTTCATGCCGTCCATCAGCGGGCCTTCGATGACCTCGAGCGGGCGGGCGAAGCTCTGCCGTGCTTCTTCGGTGTCGTCCTCGATGTGGTCGACGATGCCGTGCACCAGCGCGTGCCGCAGCCGCTCGGCCACCGGCGCCTCCCGCCAGGTGAGGTCCACCACGCGTTTGCGGCCCTGGCCGCGGACGGTCCCGGCGTAGGAGACCAGCCGGTCGGTGGCGTCCGGGCGGCGGTCGAACAGCACGTCCTCGACCAGCTCCAGCAACTCGGCCGGGATGTCCTCGTAGACGGTGAGCTGGCCGGCGTTGACGATGCCCATGTCCAGTCCCGCCCGCACGGCGTGGAACAGGAACGCCGAGTGCATCGCCTCGCGCACCACGTCGTTGCCGCGGAAGGAGAACGACAGGTTCGAGATGCCGCCGCTGGTGCGCGCCCCCGGGCAGCGCTGCTTGATCAGCGGCAGCGCGTCGATGAACGCCTTGGCGTAGCCGTTGTGCTCGGCGATGCCGGTGGCCACGGCCAGCACGTTGGGGTCGAAGATGATGTCCTCGGGCGGGAAACCGGCCACGCGCGTGAGCAGGTCGTAGGCGCGGCCGCAGATCTCCACCTTGCGTGCGCAGGTGTCGGCCTGGCCCTGCTCGTCGAACGCCATCACGACGACACCGGCGCCGTAGTCGTGGATCCGGCGGGCCTGCTGCAGGAACTGCTCCTCGCCCTCCTTGAGGCTGATCGAGTTGACCACACCCTTGCCCTGCACGCACTTGAGCCCGGCCTCCAGCACGCTCCACCGCGAGCTGTCGATCATGACCGGGATGCGGGCGACCTCCGGTTCGGTGGCGATGAGGTTGAGGAACGTGGTCATCGCCCGCTCCGAGTCGAGCAGGTCGGCGTCCATGTTCACGTCGAGCAGGTTGGCACCGCCGCGGACCTGGTCCAGCGCGACGTCCACCGCCGCCTGGTAGTCACCGGATTCCACGAGTCGCCGGAACTTCGCCGAGCCGGTGACGTTGGTCCGCTCGCCGATCATCACGAACCCGGTGTCCGCGCCGAGGTCGAACGGCTCGAGCCCGCTGAACCGGGTGTGCGTGCGGGGCGGCGGGACCACGCGCGGGGCCGCACCGGCGACCGCCCCGGCGATCGCGGCGATGTGCTCCGGGCCGGTGCCGCAGCAGCCGCCGACGATGTTGACCAGACCGCTGCCCGCGAACTCGCCGAGCATGCGCGCGGTCTCGGCGGGGGTCTCGTCGTAGCCGCCGAAGGCGTTGGGCAGCCCGGCGTTCGGGTGGCAGGCGACGTAGGTGCCGGCCAGCTTCGCCAGCTGCCCGACGTGCGGGCGCATCTCCTCGGCGCCCAGCGAGCAGTTGACCCCCACCACCAGCGGGCCGGCGTGCTCGACGGCGCTCCAGAACGCCTCGACGGTCTGCCCGGACAGCGTGCGGCCGGACAGGTCGACGATCGTCACCGAGATCCACAGCGGCAGGTGCGGGGCGACCTCCCGGGCCGCGGCGATGGCGGCCTTGGCGTTGAGCGTGTCGAAGATCGTCTCGATCAGCAGCAGGTCGACGCCGCCCTCGGCGAGCGCGGCGATCTGCTCGGCGTAGGCGTCGCGCACCTCGTCGAAGGTGACCGCCCGGTAGGCGGGCTCGTCGACCTCCGGCGACAGGGACAGGGTGACGTTGAGCGGGCCGATCGATCCGGCGACGAACTTCCCGCCGGCCTCGTCGGCGGCCTGGCGCGCCAGGCGGGCGCCGCGCACGTTCATCTCGCGGACCAGGTGGCCCAGCCCGTAGTCGGCCTGGCCGATGCTCGTGGCCGTGAACGTGTTGGTGGTGGTGATGTCCGCGCCCGCGGCGAGGTAGCGCCGGTGCACGTCGAGGATCAGGTCGGGCCGCGTGAGGTTGAGCAGGTCCGGGTCGCCGGTGACGTCGCGCGGGTGGCCGGTGATCAGATCGCCGCGGTAATCGGCCGGGGTCAGGCCCGCCCCCTGCAGCATCGTGCCCCAGGCGCCGTCCAGCACGGCCACCCGCCGGTCCAGGATTTCCCGCAGTGCCGCGATCGTGTCCACCCGCGCCCTCCCATCGATCGGGAGGCGCCCTTGGTAGGAATGGAAGGGCCGAGCGTGGCGGACCACGGGTCCGTTGCAGCGCCTCTCGGCCTGCGGCCACGGTACTAGACGCCGGCCGGGCGCACCAAGGCCGTTCCGCGATGTGGGCGCCCCCGCACACAGCACGGCGGGCCGGCTTCCCCAAGCCGGCCCGCCGTCGGAGACCGCCTGCCCTTCACGGCCCCGACCGGCCGGGCATCGACCTCCCGCGGGCACCATCCCCCGACGGAACCCGCTTTCCCCGCCGTGCGGTGCCCCGAGCACCCGCACGTGCTCCACCAGTATGCGCCTGAACCGGCCCGGTCGGGCAAGGCCGAAGTCCCCAAAGTGAGGACTTTGTGCCATTGCCGTCCACAGTGGATCTTCCTCCCCGGCTGGGCCGACGGCGTTCGCGGTACCCGACGGGCACGCGGGCTACCCGTGGGGAACCGATGCGGCGCGGACCCGGCCGGGCGGACCGCCGGTCCCCGTCGATGCTCGGCTGCCGGCCCGGACGGCAGTGTCCGGGCGCGGACCGGACGGAAACCGGCATCCCGCCGGGCGGCGGCGCCGGTGACCGCCGCACCGGCAGGGCCTGCGGCCGCCGGCGCGGAAGCCGTGGCGGGTGGGAACGCGGTGCGACCGGTGGCCGGTCGGGTCCCTCCGGATGTCCGGGTGGGCGAGTCCGCTGGACACGCGGCGGCCCGCGGACGGACGTCACCGCGGTCGGCGGGCTGTCCGGCTCGCCCCCGCGCAGCCGGGGGACGATCGAGCAGTACGCCGCCGGAGCGGTCGGGTCCGGCGGCGCCGGTCGCCGTGAGCGTGCGGCCGGCCCGGGTGCTCGCGGGGCGCCCGGCCCCGACCGGTGCGGCACCCGGCGCGATCGCCTCACCCGGTGAGATCGCCACCACCCGGATCCGGCACGCCAGCCACGTTCCGCGCGAGGGGCGCCGCGGGTGCCGCACCGGCCGGTACGTGCGATGCGCCCGGCGGCCCGCGCCGGCCCCCGGCCGAGCGCGCGGTGCGGGAGGTCGTCCCCGTGCGGACCCCGGACTGCCGGGCCACCGGCGTGCCCGCGGCCGTCCCGCGCCCGCGCGCAGCGGCGGGCCCGTGCCTCCGGGAGGCCGGCTCAGGCCAGTTCGCGGCCCGCCCACCGGGTGCGGATGCGCCGCCAGGCCAGCGCGTAGGGTTCGGCCGGATCACCCGGCCGCACCGCGCCGTTCGCGACGTCGGAACGGGAGCGGGCGAGCTCCTGCTCGGCGAGCGAACGCGGTACGTGGAGCACCTCGACGATCTGCCAGAAGAGCTCGTCCGGCCCGGCTTCGGTCCCGTCAGCCATGCTCGCAGGATGGCCGCTCGCGCCGCAGAGCGCCACCGCAACGGCCGATTCCACGCGATCGGACCCCTGCCGGGTCACGAGACGACCTCCTCCGCGGCGTCCTCAGCGGCCGGCCGGGCCTCGTCACCACCCTGCACGTCGGCCCAGTCCAGCCCGATCGCGGCGACGACGTCGTCGAAGATGGGGGTGCGGTCGCTCATCGGGCGCCCCACGGGTCCGGCTCGGCACACATACGTTCCCCTCCAGCGTCGTGTACGCCCACGCGAGGTCGGAAATTAGCACGCGTCCACCGGCAGCCGCCACGCGAAATCCCAAGAACGGGGGATACCGGGCGCGGGGACCGGCGACGTCCACAGAGGAGTGCGGCGCCCCCGGGACGGGGAATCCACGCACTCGTGCGCCGTGCCCGGCACGGCGCACGAACCGGTCGCCACGTCGCCCGGCATGCCGGGCAACCAATGGCCCACGTGCCGGGCACCGCACCGGCGATGGAGCGGGTGTGCACAGCCGCACGACGGAATGGCCGGTCCACGAGGCCGCACCAGAGGCAAGTCCATGTTGGACAGTGGCTGCGTGCTACCCCGGCTCGACGGCGAAGATCTCCAAGTCGCGCGGCGTGCCCTTGGCGCGGAACCGGCGCTTGCGGCGCACCGGGAACCGCTGCGGGTCCAGGGCCTCGCGCACCGGAGCGGAGATCAGCACCTGGCCGCCCGCCGCGGCGTCGGCCACCCGCGCCGCCACATTGACGTCCACACCGAGGTAGTCGTGGCCCAGTTTGCGCGGGGTGCCGGCGTGCAGACCGGCCCGCAGGCTCGGCCGGTGCCCGGAGATCTCCAGCTCCGCCACCCGCGCACACGCCGCCACCGCGGCCTCGACACCCGCGGCGGGATCCGCGAACACCGCCATCAGCCCGTCGCCGAGGCGTTTGACGATCCGGCCGCCGCGGCGGGTGATCTCCGGCTCGCAGACGCGGCCGACCTCACGCAGCAGCCGCAGCGCCGCGTCGTCCCCGGCGTCCAGCGCCCACGTGGAAAAACCGACCAGGTCGGTGAACAGGATGGTGATCCCGGCGGTCTCGGTGGCGCGCCGCGACGCGGTGAACGCCTGCCACACCTGCACCGCGGTCAGGCCGAGCTCACGGAGCACGCTCGGCTCCGCGGTGCCGGCCAGAGCGCGGGCCAGCCGGTGCGACGGCAGCCGGCCCGCGGTCGACAGCGGATCGCCCATCTCGCTGTCGCCGGGAGCGAGCCGCCGCACGAACCGCGCGGTGCGCAGCAGGCTCTCGTGCCGGTCGACCTCGCGCAGCGCCTGGCCGAGCCTGCTGCGGCGGTCGCCGGGGGCCTCGTCGGTCACCGGCCCAGGATAGTGGCCGGGCGATCAGCCGCCGCAGGCGGAATCCGCGCGGCGGGCCGGGTTCAGCGGTCGCCCTCACCGCGTGCGGCCAGCGCCTCCCCCAGCTCGTCGGCGTGCCGCAGGGTGCGTACCAGGAACGGAACGGTGAACGCGACCACCGACCGGTCCGCCCCGCGCGCCTTGGCCGCTTCGCGGACCTCACCCGCGATGGCGGTCAGCGCCGCGACCGCCTGGAGCGTCAGGCCGGCCAGCAGACCGAGCCGCTCCGGCCGCACCCCGAACCGCCGCAGCGGGCCGAGCCCGCGCTCGATCGCGGCGATCAGGTCCGCCACCCGTGTGGTGATGGTCACCAGGTTCGCGGCGGCCAGCGCGGCGACGATCCGCAGGCACACCACCACCGCCGGTTCGAGGCCGAGCAGCCACCACTGCAACGCGAACACCACCACCACGAGCAGCCCGGCCGACCGCAGCAGCCCCCGGCACCGCCGCCACGACACCCGCGCCAGCACGTACCCGGCCAGCGCCGCACCGCAGAGCACCCCGAGCCACAACGGGGACCGCAGCACGAAGACCACCGCCGCGAGCACCAGCAGCAGCCCGAACTTCACGCCCGCCGGGGCACGGTGCACCGGGCTCGTACCCGGTTCGTACCAGGTGTTCACGCGATCAGCTTCCGGTAGTGCGCGATCGCCGGTTCCGGCTCGTCGTCGGCCACCACCCGGCCCGCGTCCAGCACCACCACCCGGTCGAAACCCGCCAGCAGGTCCAGGTCGTGCGTCACCAGCACCACCTGCTGATCCAGCCCGGCGAGCGTCTCGGCGAAGCGCCGCTTGTTGCGCAGGTCCAGCAGTGTGGTGGGTTCGTCGCAGACCAGGATGTCCGGCTCCAGCACCAGCATCGCGCACAACGCCAGCAGCTGCTTCTGCCCGCCGGAGAGCTGGTGCGCCGGGTGGTCGGCGTACCCGCCGAGGCCGTGCCGCTCCAGCACCTCCGCGGCCCGCCGGGAACGCTCCGTTGTAGACAGTCCACTCCGGCGCAACGAGAAGGCCACGTCCTCCCCGGCGGTGGGCATCACGATCTGGCTGTCCGGGTTGGTGAACAGGAACCCGACCCGCCGCCGCACCGCCCGGCCCTCGTGCGCCGGATCCAGGCCGTCGACCAGCACCCGGCCGGACACCGGGGTGACCAGGCCGTTGATCATGCGCGCGAGGGTCGACTTGCCGGACCCGTTGGCGCCCACGAACGCCACCCGCCGCTGCGGGATCCGCAGATCCACATCGGACAGTACCACCCGCTCGCCGTAGCGGTGCCCGACGCCGTCGAACTCGATCATCCGGTCTCCCACATCGTCGCCACGCCCACGCCGCCGCCCGCGGACAACGCGGCCAGGCCGCATCCGCCCGCGCGCCGCCGCACCAGTGTGCCGAACAGCCGCACGACCAGCACGGCGCCGGAGGCCCCCCACGGGTGCCCGAGCGCGATCGCGCCGCCGTCCGGGCTCACGATCCGCTCGTCGACACCGGCCGCGTCCAGGCAGGCCAGTGCCTGCCCGGCGAACGCCTCGTTGAATTCCACCACGTCCGGCGTCCGGTCCAGCACGCGCCTCATCGCCGGCACCGCACCCAGCCCGAGCCGGTTCGGGTCCACCGCCGAGGTCGCGGACCCGGTCAGCCGCAACCCGGGCACCCCGAGCCGCCGCCACACCCGCTCGCTGACGATCAGCACGGCCGCCGCGCCGTCGTTGATGCCGCACGAGTTGGCCGCCGTCGCCGTGCCGTCCGGCGTGAACGCGGGCCGGAACCGGGCCAGCCGGTCCGCGGTGAAGTTCGCGCGCGGGCGCTCGTCGCGCACCACCCCGCGCACCGGCACGATTTCCGCGTCGAACCGGCCGGCGCGCTGCGCCGCGACGGCCCTGGCGTGGCTGCGCGCGGCGAAGGCGTCCTGCCGCTGCCGGGAGATGCCCGCCTGCGCCGCCACCAGGTCCGCGGCCGGGCCCATGTCCGGGTCGCCGATCTCGGCGGGGGCGAACGGTGCCCGCGTGTAGAACTCCCCCGGCTCGGTGCTGCCGTCCACGCGCCAGGCGCGGAACGGCGCGGTCGAGGCGCTTTCCACGCCGCCGGCGAGGTAGACCTCGCCCTCCCCCGCGCGGATCATCGCGGCGGCCAGGGTGATCGCGGCGAGGCCGCTGGCGCACTGCCGGTCGATCGTCACCCCGGGCACCCCGGCACCCAGACCCGCGCGCAGCGCGGCGACCCGCGCGACGTTGCCCCCGGGGCCGAACACGTTGCCCAGCACCACGTCGTCGACGGTGTCCAGGCCGGCGTCGTCGAGTGCGGCGCGCAGCACGGGCGCGGCCAGCTCGTCGGCGCCGACGCCGCGCAGCGCACCGAACGCGGTGCCGATCGCGGTGCGCCGGGCGGCGACCACCACCGGCGTGGTCATGTCAGCGGCTCCGCGGGGAACGTGCCGCCGGCGAGCTGGTCCGCGACGAGCGCGCGAGCCGGTTTGCCGGAGGGGGTCCGCGGCAGCTCCGCGACGACGAGCCAGCGATGCGGCCGGTACGCCGGAGCCAGCCCCGCGCGCGCGACCGCCCGCAGGTCACGCAGCCGCGGCCGGCCTTCCACGATCGCGGTGACCAGCTCACCGAACCGCGGGTGCGGGGTGCCGGTGACGAGCACGTCGTCGACGCCCGGCGCGCTCCGCAGCACGGCCTCGACCTCCTCGGCGGGGACCAGGCGCCCGCCGCTGGACACCACGGATCCGGCCCGGCCGCGCACCACCAGCGCACCTGAGGCGTCGAACTCGACGAGATCACCCACCGTGGACCAACCGCCCGACGGGCGCAGGTCCCCGTCGATGAGCTGCCCGGAGCAGGCCAGCGGCGAGCGCACCCACAGCACCCCGTCGCGCACCTGGAGGTCAACGCCCGGAACTGGGCGCAGACCGCCGTCGCCGCGGCGGATCGCGATCAGGGAATGCTCCGCCGAGCCGTAGTACTCGATCAGCTCGGCGTCCGGCAGCACGCGTGCGAACCGGGCGCGGACCTCGTCACCGAGGTGCGCGCCACCACACACCACCGTCCGCAGCGTGCCGGGTCCGCCGCGCCGTTCCAATGCCGACAGCAGCGCCGACAGCATGGCCGGCACGAGGTGCACGGTCGCGGCCCCGGCGCGAGCGGCGGCTTCGGCGTCCCAGCGCGGCAACGTCGTCACCTGCTGCCCGCACCACAGCCCGTGCAGCGCGGCGAACAGGAACAACGACGAGCTGAGCGGCCCGGGCGCGAGGACCGGCCCGGGCAGCGGCCCGAGCGCGGCGAAGCTGCGCAGCCAAGAGTCGCGGGTGCGGACGAGGACCTTGGGACTGCCGCTGCTGCCCGACGTCGTCGCGAGGTAGAAGAACGTCCCGCCCGAGCCGGCCGGCGCCACCGGCTCGCCGGGTGGCGCGGCCACGCCGGTGACCACCAGGTCGGGGCCGGCGGCGGCGAGCACCGCGGCCCGCTCCCGCGGCGTCCAGGACGGTTCGACCACCAGTGCCGCGGCGCCCAGCAGGTCGGCACCGAGGAACCACGGGAGCACGTCCGGCACGTCCAGCGCGACCCGGGAGTGCTCGCCGACGCCCCGCTCGGCCAGCCACCGGGCCGCGCCGTGGGCGCGCGCGTCCGGCACCACGCCGCCGGTCACCGGGGACATCATTCGCTCCGGGACGCCGATCCCACCAGCTTGCCGGGCAGGGCGCGGTGCACCACGGCGGCGATCAGGGCGACCGCGACGACCTTCGCCACGTCGCCGGGCACGAACACCAGCGACTGCACCGCGGCGGTGCCCAGGTTGCCCAGGTAGACACCGAGGTAGGCGATGCCGAACACGTAGTCGACGAGCAGGCCGGCCGCGGCGGCGAGCAACAGGACGGGCAGGTTCGCGCGCTTGAACCGCGCCACGATCAGGCCCGCGAGCAGCGCGGACGGGATCCAGCCGACCAGGAAACCGCCGCTGGGCCCGACGAACGGCGCGATCCCGCCGCGACCGCCGGACAGCAGCGGCAGCCCGATCGCGGTCAGCGCCAGGAACAACACGACCGACGCGGTGCCGCGGCGTGCGCCGAGCACGCACCCGGCGAGCAGCGGTCCGGCGTTCTGCAGCACGATCGGCACGGCGGAGCCGCCGACGTACAGGCCCGGGAAGAGCCCGAGCACGGCGATGAAGGCGGCGAACACGACCGTGCGGGCGAGGTCACCGGCGGGGAGAGTGGCGCGTGGTGCTGGCACGCGGGAACGGTAACCCCCGCCGCGCGGCGGCGGGAAAGACGCAGGTCACATTCAGCTGTGATCCATCCTGTGGAACACGATCTCCCGCACGAGCAACAGCACCGCGGCGGCCACCGGGATCGCGACCAGCGCGCCGACGATCCCCAGCAGCACCCCGCCGAGCACCACCGCGACGACGGTGACCAGCGCCGGCACCCGCACGAACCGCCCGATGATCTTCGGCGTCAGGAGGTAGTCCTCGGCGAACCGGTAGGCGACGAAGAACCCGACCGTGGCCCAGCACACCGGCCACGACACGCTCAGCGCGGCCAGGCTGATCACGACGCCCGCGATGATCGAACCGATCACCGGGATCAGGTCGAGCACGGCGAGCAGCAGCGCCAGCAGCACCGGGTACGGGATGCCGAAGATCGTGAACCAGATGAAGCCGAGCACCCCGGCGACGACCGAGATGACCACGTTGCCGAGCACGTACGCGCCGACCTTCGTGAAGATCTCGTCGCCGAGGAGGATCGCCCGCGGGCGCCGGGTGTGCGGCACGAAGCGGTAGAGCGTGGCGCGCAGCCGCGGGAAGTCGGCGAGGAAGTAGATCGTCAGCACGAACACGATCAGCGTGTCGGTCAAGGTGCCCAGCACCGCGCGGCCGCTGCCGAGGAGCCCGTTGATCAGGGACGGGTCGGGGTTGCGGAACGTGCTCTGGAGCCGTTGCTGGAGCTGGAACCGGTCGCTGACCTGGCCGAGCCACGAGCTGCGATCGCTCAGCCGCGCCAGGTACTGCGGGGCCTGGTGGATGAACCGGCCGGCCTGGTCGACCAGCGGCGGGATCAGCGCGGCGAAGAAGCCGGCGGCCAGGCCGAGACCGCCGAGCACGATGATCGCGACGGCCAGCGGCCGCGGCAGGCCGCGGCGCACGAGCCAGGCCGCCACGGGCTCCAGTCCGATCGCGACGAACAACGCGACGCCGATCAGCAGCAGGGTGCTGCTCGCGATGAGGAGAAACCACACGCCGCCGGCGGTGACGGCGGCTCCGGCGGCGGCGGCCATGCCGACGAAGAACGGCGAGCGCCTGTTCACCGGCCTGCCGTGCGGGCCCAGCGGGTGATCCGCGCTGCTGATCCGCTCGGCGAGTGCCTCGGCGTCGGCGACCGGGCCCGGGACCGCGTCCCGGCGCTGCCCGACGAGCTCGTCCGATCCGCCCGCACCCGCTGCTGAGGCCGCCACGCCGGGCGAATAGCCCGGGAAGCGCGTGGTGAAACCGGGCTGGCGCCACCGGTGATTGACATCTAACATGTCAATGTGGAACGAGTGCGGCGGACCCTCCTGCGCGAGACCGCGCACCAGGTGATCCGGGATGCGATCGTGCGCGGCGATCTCGCCCCCGGCAGCGTGGTGCGCGACGCCGACCTGGCCGAGGAGCTGGGCCTGTCCCGGGCACCGGTGCGTGACGCGCTGGCCCGGCTGGCCGACGAGGGCCTGATCGAGACCAAGCCGCAGAGCCACACTCGCGTCACTCCCCTGCTCTCCCGCGACGTACGCGACGCGGCCGCGGTGGTCCGGGCGATGCACGAACTGGCCGCGCGCACCGCGGTCCCCCTGCTGACCGGCGCCGACTGCGCGGCGATGGCGGCGGCCAACGACCGCTTCGCCACCGCCGCCCGTGCCGGGGACGTCGACACCGCCCTGCGCGCGGACGACGAACTGCACGACGTCCTCGTCCGGGCCTGCGGCAACCGCGCGGTGGCCGCGACCATCGACCGCTACACCCCGCTGATCCGGCGGCTGGAGCGACTGCGGTTCAGCGCCGCAGCCGGGCAGCAGTCGGTCGAGCTGCACGACCGCCTGATCGCCGCCTGCCGGGCACGCGACGCGGCCGCGGCCACCGCCGTCACCACCGAGATCTGGCGGGAGCTGGAAGACCTCGCCGACTGACCCCGCGAGTTCCGCGCTCACGAGCCCGGACTCCCGCACCGGAATGGAGCCGCCATGTCCCTCGAATCGTTCGCGCGCCATCCCCTGCTGTTCGGCCCCTCGCCGGTGCACCGGCTGGACCGGCTGACCGCGCACCTCGGCGGCGCCGGGATCTGGGCCAAGCGCGAGGACTGCAACTCCGGCATCGCCTTCGGCGGCAACAAGACCCGCAAGCTGGAGTACCTCGTCGCGGACGCACTCGCGCAGGGCTGCGACACGCTGGTGTCGATCGGCGGTGTGCAGTCCAACCACACCCGCCAGGTCGCCGCGGTCGCGGCGCGGACCGGACTCAAGTGCGTGCTGGTGCAGGAGAGCTGGGTCGACTGGCCGGACGCCGTCTACGACAAGGTCGGCAACATCCTGATCAGCCGGCTGGCGGGCGCCGAGGTGCGGTTGGTGCGGGCCGGGTTCGGCATCGGGGTGAAGGAGAGCTGGGAGCAGGCGCTGGCGGAGATCCGCGAGCGCGGCGGCAAGCCGTACGCCATCCCGGCCGGCGCGTCCGACCACCCGCTCGGCGGGCTCGGCTTCGCGCGGTGGGCCGCCGAGGTGGCCGAGCAGGAGCGCGAGCTGGGCGTGCACTTCGACACGATCATCGTCTGCTCGGTGACCGGTTCCACGCAGGCCGGGATGATCGCCGGATTCGCCGCGCTGGGCGAGGACCGCCCGCGGCGCGTCCTGGGCATCGACGGCTCCGCCGAGCCGGCGGCGACCCGCGACCAGATCGCCCGCATCGCACGGCACACCGCGTCACTGCTCGGCGTCGAGCAGGAGTTGGCGGTCGAGCTGGACGAGCGCTACCACGCGGGCACCTACGGCATCCCGGACGAGCGGACCGTGGACGCGATGCGTGTCGCCGCGCGCACCGAGGGCATGATCACCGACCCGGTGTACGAGGGCAAGTCGATGGCCGGGCTCATCGACCTGGTGTCCCGCCGGGAGATCCCGGCGGAGGCGACGGTGCTCTACGCGCACCTCGGCGGCCAGCCCGCGCTCAACGGCTACAGCGCGCTGTTCAGCTGACCCGGACCGGCCAACCCACCGCCCACGGCGGCCAACACGATGCCCGCAGCGGCAAACACGCCAAACCCGGCGTGTTCGCCGCTCGTGGCGGTGTGTTCGCCGGGAGCGGCGGATTGTTTACCGCTGGTGGCGGGTGGGGGTGGGTCAGTGCTCGGTGCGGAAGGCGGCGTCGAAGGCGGACGCGGGCTTGTCCCACAGCAGGCCGCGGACGAAGCGCACCGCCTCCTCCGCGCCGCGCAGCCGGTCCATGCCGGCGTCCTCCCACTCCACCGAGACCGGTCCGGCGTAGCCGATCGCGTTCAGCGCGCGGAAACTTTCCTCCCACGGCACGTCGCCGTGGCCGGTGGACACGAAATCCCAGCCGCGCCGCGGATCGGCCCACGGCAGGTGCGACCCGAGCCGCCCGTTGCGGCCGTCGAACCGCTTCTTGGTGTCCTTGCAGTCCACGTGGTAGATGCGGTCGGCGAAGTCGAGGATGAACCCGACCGGGTCCAGGTCCTGCCAGACGAAGTGCGACGGGTCCCAGTTCAGCCCGAACGCCGGCCGGTGCCCCACGGCCTCCAGGGCGCGTTTCGTCGTCCAGAAGTCGTAGGCGATCTCCGACGGGTGCACCTCGTGCGCGAACCGGACACCCGCCTCGTCGAACACATCCAGGATCGGGTTCCACCGCGCCGCGAAGTCGGCGTAGCCGTCGTCGATGACCTCCTGCGGCACCGGCGGGAACATCGCCACGTACTTCCAGATCTTCGACCCGGTGAAGCCGACCACGGTGTTCACCCCGAGCTTCGCCGCGGCGCGCGCGGTGTCCGCCATCTCCGCGGCCGCCCGCCGCCGCACACCCTCCGGCTCCCCGTCGCCCCAGACGTGGGCGGGCAGGATGTTGCGGTGCCGCTCGTCGATCGGGTCGTCGCACACCGCCTGCCCGACCAGGTGGTTCGAAATGGCCCACACCTTCAAGCCGTAGGAGGACAGGATCTTGTGCCGCCCCGCGACGTAGTCGTCGTCGGCGAGCGCGCGGCCGACCTCGAAGTGGTCGCCGCTGCACGCGATCTCCAGCCCGTCGTAACCCCACTGCGCCGCGAGCCGGCACACCTCCTCGAACGGCAGGTCGGCCCACTGGCCGGTGAACAACGTGACCGGACGGCTCATCGCCGGCTCCCTTCCCTCGCCTTGAGTCCTTGCACGCTCAGCAGCAGGTCCCGCACCTCGGTCGCGGCCAGCCGCTCCCGCTCCGGCACCCCTGCCTCACCGCACAGCAGCACCGGCCCGTCCGCCGGCGAGTCCGGCAGGCGGCCGTGCGAGCCGCGCACCGGCGCCGGATCGAGCGGCACCACGTTCATCGCGTACCGCAGCCCGGCCCGCTTGCGCACCAGGTTCAGCCCGGCCTTCAGTTTGACCAGCCGATCGGCCGGGTCGAAGAACAGCTCCGCCGGGTCGTAGCCGGGTTTGCGGTGGATCTCCACGCCCCGCGCGAAGTCCGGGGCGCGGTCGTCGTCGAGCCAGTAGTAGTAGGTGAACCACGCGTCCGGCTCCGCGGTCACCACGAACTCGCCCGCCCGCGCGTGGTCTATCCCGTACCGCGCCTGGGCGGTCCTGTCCAGCACCTCGTCCACACCGGACAGTCCGGCCAGCAGGCCGCGCACCCGCGGGAGATCGGCGGGGTCGGCGACGTAGACGTGGGCAACCTGGTGGTCGGCGACGGCGAAGGCCCGCGATGTCCACGTGTCCAGGTACTCCATGCCGTCCTGGGTGTGGACCTCGAGCAGCCCCGCGCGGCGCAACAGCCGGTTGACGTCGACCGGCCGGTGCGCGCTGGTGATGCCGTACTCGCTCAGCGCCACCACGGCCACCCCGTCGGCGCAGGCCTGTTCCAGCAGTGGAGCGACGGACGCGTCGACCGCGCGTGCCGCCGCCAGTGCCTGCGGCGAGTCCGGGCCGAACCGCTGCAGGTCGTAGTCCAGGTGCGGCAGGTAGGCCAGGGTCAGATCGGGCCGGTCGGCGCGCAGGATGGCCGACGTGGCGCCGACGATCCAGTCGGTCGAGGCGATCGACGCGGTCGGGCCCCAGTACTGGAACAGCGGGAACTCACCCAGCCGTGCGGTGAGCCGGTCGTGCAGCTGCGGCGGCCGGGTGTAGCAGTCCGGCGCCTTCTTCCCGTCCGCGTAGTAGATCGGCCGGGGGGTGACGGTGAGGTCCGTGGTGGCGCCCATCGCGTACCACCAGCACACGTTGGCCGCGCGGTACCCGGGGTGCGCGGCGCGCGCGCTCTCCCACAGCTTCTCGCCCTCGACGAGCCGGTTGTGCTGGCGCCACAGGAAGACCTCGCCGAGTTCGCGGAAGTACCAGCCGTTGCCGACGATGCCGTGCCCCGCGGGCATCCGCCCGGTCAGGAACGTGGACTGGACGCTGCAGGTCACCGCGGGCAGCACGGTGTCCAGCTGCGCCTGCCAGCCCTGCCGCCCCAGCCGCGCCACGTTCGGCATGTGGTCGAGCAGCCGGGGGGTCATGCCGACGATGTCGAGCACCAGGAGTGGTTTCATGCCTGCTCCACCAATCCCGCGGCGAACGCCAGCTCCGCCGCGATCCCGCCGACGAGGTCGTGCCGGTGCGCTTCGGGCAGCACCGTCCAGGTGTAGGTCTCCACTTCCCGGTGCACCGCCCGGTCCGGGAGCACGGCGAGCGCGGCCGCGAGCACCCCGGTGGTCGAGGACAGCGGCGCCGCGGGCCGGGCGTGCAGCGGCACGTGGAAGTGCACGCGCCACGGACCCTCCCCCGGCAGGTGCGTGAACGCCTCACCCAGGTCGTCGGCGGCGCGCACGCTGCCGCCGGCCAGCTCGCGCGTCTGGTGCAGGTAACGCGGCTCGTCGAACGCGGCGAGCGCCTCCCGCGCGGCCGGGTCCCGCGGATCGGGCACGTGCAGCGCGGCCGACAGCTGGACCTTGACCACGTCCAGCCCGGCCGCGGTGATCTCGGCGACCGCCCCGGCCGGGTCGGCGAAGGACACCGCGAGGTGGCAGGTGTCCAGGCACACTCCGACGTGCTGCGGATCGACGCGTCCGGCGAGCCAGGTCACCGCGTCGTGCACGGTGTCCAGGACGCAGCCCGGCTCCGGTTCGACGGCGAGCCGGATGGTCCGGTCCTGGGCCCGCAGCCCGGCGGTGACCTCGTCGAGCAGCCGGGCGGCGGCCGCGTCGTCCCCGGGTGTCCACGGCTCGCGCCAGCCCAGCGGCAGCGTCGAGATGCTGCCGTACGCCACCTCGGCGGGCAGCAGCGCGGACAGCACGGTCGCGCAGTCCAGTGTGTACGCCGCCCGCGCCCGGTCCGTCCATCGTGGATCGTAGACCTGGTGCTTGACCACCCGGTCGTGGAAGCCGCCGTACGGGAAGGCGTTGAGTGTCACCACCTCCAGGCCGCGCGCGTCGAGTTCGGCCCGCAACCGCTTGCGCTCGGCCGGGTCGGCGGCCAGCGCCGACGCCACGCCCGCGGCCAGCCACAGTCCGAGCCCGAGCCGGTCCGCGCCGAGCCGTTCCCGCACCGGCAGGGCGAAGGCGTCGAGCTGGGCGAGGACCCCGGGCAGGTCCTCGGCCGGGTGGACGTTGGTGCAGTAGGACAGCGGTGTCACGCGACCGCCTCGTCCCGGCCGCCGCGCAGCACCGAGTTGCCCGCGAACGTCTCCTTCGCCGCGGCGAAGGAGGGCAGCTCGTCGAGCACCAGCCGCCCGCTCTGCCCGTAGAAGGCCACCGGGTTGGCCCACAGCACCCGGTCCACATCGGACTCGGTGAACCCGCCGTCCAGCATCGCCAAGCCGGTCTTGCGCACCTTCAGCGGGTCGGAGCGGCCCCAGTCGGCGGCGGAGTTGACCAGCATCCGCTCGGTGCCGTACTCGCGCAGGATCGCCACCATGCGCTGCTCGTCCATCTTGGTGTCCGGGTAGATGGAAAAGCCCATCCAGCACCCGGACTCCTCGACCAGTCCGACGGTGACCTCGTTGAGGTGGTCGACCACAACCCGCTCCGGCGGGACGCCGGACTCGGCCACCACGGCCAGCGTGCGCCTGGTGCCCGCCAGCTTGTCCCGGTGCGGGGTGTGCACCAGGACCGGCAGGTCGTGCTCCTTCGCCAGTTCCAGCTGCCGGGCGAAGGCGGCGTCCTCGGCCGGGGTCATCGAGTCGTAGCCGACCTCGCCGACCGCGACCACACCGTCCTTGGCGAGGTAGCGCGGCAGCACGTCGAGCACCGGGGTGCAGCGCGGGTCGTTGGCCTCCTTCGGGTTGAGCGCGATCGTGCAGTGGTGGCGGATGCCGAACTGGGCGGCGCGGAACCGTTCCCAGCCGATCAGCCCGTCGAAGTAGTCGGTGAACGAGGACACCCCGGTGCGGGGCTGGCCGAGCCAGAACGCGGGTTCGACCAGCGCCCGCACGCCGGCGGCGTACATGGCCTCGTAGTCGTCGGTGGTGCGGGAGGTCATGTGGATGTGCGGATCGAACAGGCGCATCAGCGGGCCCCTTCCAGGAGGCGGAGGGCGTCGGCGGGGACCGCGCGCCCGGCGGCCCGGCGCTCCCCGGCGTAGTCGGTGATCATGCGGCGCAGCTCGTCGTCGGCCCGCCGGTCCAGCTCGGCGACCGCGGCCACCGGGATCCCGGTGAACAGGCACTTGAGCACCCCGTGGCGCCAGCCGTGCTGGTCCAGGTGCCGGGCGGCGAACGGGCCGAGCGCGGCCGCGATCAGGCCGGTGTCGTTGCTGCGCAGGGCGTCCCGGACGAGGGCGAGGCCGGTGGCCGGCGCCCGGTCACCCACCGCGGACAGCGCACGCAGCACGCCGCGCCGTTCGGCGCCGTCGCCGTAGCGGTAGAGGTCGGCCAGCTCGGTGGCGAACTCCGCCGCGGGCAGTACCGTGGCGAGCGTTTCCAGCAGCCGGGTGCGGGCGAGGTCGTCGGCCGTGCCGTGGACCAGGCCGTCCGGATCGGAGTGCGGGTGCAGCGGTGCCCGCCCGGCGTGCCGGCCGGCCGCCGGGAACAGCGTGCGGATCGCGCCCGGGTCGGCCGCCACCCGGCGTTGCGCGGGCCCGAGCCAGGACTGGTCCAGCCGCGCGGCACGCAGCGCGGTCAGGGCGGTGCGGGCGACCTGCGGCGCGGCGTGGCCATGCCGCGGCAGCTCGACGGCGGCGACGCCGCGGTAGCCGATCTCGTCCAGCGCGGCGAGGGTGGCCGGCAGGTCCAGCTCCCCGTCGCCGAACTCGAGGTGCTCGTGCACGCCCGGCCGCATGTCGTCGAGTTGCACGTTGACCAGCAGCCCGCCGGCCCGCCGGAGGCAGGTGGCCGCATCGACCTCCTCGACCGCGACGCAGTGCCCGACGTCCAGGGTGATCCCGAGCGGCTCGGGCTCGCCGAGCTCGGTGCGCAGCCGCAGCGCGTCCGACAGCGTTTCGACCAGCATGCCCGGTTCGGGCTCCAGGCCGAGCCGCACGCCGCGCCGGTCCGCCTCGGCCAGCACCGCGGGCATCCGTTCGCGCAGCCGCCGCCAGGCCGTGTCGTGGTCCACAGTGGACACGCCGGACCAGAACGACACGCAGTCCGCGCCCAGCCCCCCGGCGACCCGGATGGCCCGGGCCAGGAAGTCCAGCCGCTTGTCCGCGTCCTCGCTGACCAGCGTCGGTTCGTGCTTGTGCCACGGGTCGAGCAGGAACCGCGCGCCGGTCTCCACCACGCATCGCAGGCCGAGCGTGTCCAGCCGGGCCGCGAGCCGGTCCACGCACGCGGCCAGGTCGTGTGCGTACGGGTCGAGGTGCTGGTGGTCCAGGGTCAGCGCGACCGCGGTGTAGCCGAGGTCGGCGATGATCGCCAGCGCGTCGTCCAGCCGGTGGTTGGCGAAACCGTTGGTGCCGTAGCCGAGGTGGTATCCGCTCATGTCGGGCTCACTTTCCGGCCGAGCCGCCGGGCCAGCGGGAGCGCCAGCGCGACGAGGGCGGCTCCGCGGACACCTCCGCGCCGGGCCGCGAGCGCCGCCTGCAACGGCACCATGCCGTGGATGCCGGCAGCCGTCGCCGTCCGCACCACCGCCGCGGTCGGCGTCCGCACGGCCGCGTACTGCCTGGTTCCCACGCTCACCCCGTACCCGGCGGCCGCGGCCAGCGCGGCGGCGCGCTGCCCAGGGCGGCCGCCCCGGCCGGAGGCCGCCGTGGCGGCCGACACGGAGGTCAGCGCGAGGGCACCGGCCGCCCGCGCCGGGGACGCGCCGTGCACCTCGCCCGCCGACAACGCGGTCACCCCCAGCGTGTGCCCGCCGAGCACGGCCGCCGGCACCAGCGCACGGGACGCGGCGCGCCCGCCCGCGCCGAGCAGGACGTCCAGCGACCGGCACGCGGCCATCGCCACCGGCGCGAGCGGGGTCTTCTTCAGCACGGTGTCGTAGGCCCACACCGCCGCCGCGAGGGGCGCGGCGACCGTCAGGGCATCGCGGCCGCCGGCGAGCGCGGACAACACCAGGCCCGCCCCGGTCAGCCCGGCCGCCACGCCGAACGCCCGGGACGCGCCGATCCGCCCGGACGGGATCGGGCGCTCCGGCCGCTCCACCGCGTCCAGCCGCCGGTCCGCCCAGTCGTTGAGCGCCATGCCGGACCAGTAGAACGCGACCGACGCCAGCGGCAGCGCGAGCCGCCGCCCACGCAGCGGACGCCCGGCCGCCGCCGCGCCCGCCACGGTGTCGCCCAGGACGCTCAGCGCCGCCGGGGCCCGCACCAGCTGCACGTACGGGTTCACGCCGGCCGCCCCAGCGACGCCGCCCACGCGGCCAGGATCCGGGCCTGTTCGGCGAACCGGTGCTCGCCGGTGCCCACCGGGTCCTTGAAGAAGAACGCCAGTGGCGCCAGCGGCCCGGTCTCGCCCGCCCGGTGCGCGGCCGCGGTGAGCCGGGCCAGATCCAGCACCAGCGGCGCGGCCAGCGCCGAGTCGTAGCCGGTCCAGGTGAACTGCAGGGTCATCCGGGCGCCGAGGAACCCTTCGAAGGACACGTGGTCCCACGCGGTCTTCTGCTCGCCGAGGTCGGGCACGTGATCGATGTGCAGCGGCGCGGTCACGTCGTCGCCGAGCAGGGCGGCCAGGCCGCGGGCCTTGGACTCGAGCTTCCCGGCCGCCGTCGCCGGGTCGGCCAGCGTCGCGCCGTCCCCACCGCCGAGCAGGTTGGTCCCCGCCCACGAGCGCACCGTCAGGGCCCGTGCCGCGAACATCGGCGCGAGCACCGAGCGCAGCAGCGTCTCCCCGGTCTTGCCGTCCGACCCGGCATACGCCAGTCCCTGCCGCCGGGCGAACTCGACGAGCGCGGGCAGCCGGATGCCGGGGGACGGCGTGAAGTCCACGAACGGGCAACCCGCCGAGACCGCCGCGTAGGCCGCCAGCGAGCTGGACGGCAGGACCTCGCGGCCCGGCTCGTCCAGCGCCGCCACGAGCGCGTCGAGGTCGTGGTGCTCCGGAACGTCCGCGGCCGGCGGTTCGGTGGAGGCGACATTGACCACCACGACAGCCGACAACCCGTGCCGGGCGCGGAACTCCCGCAGATCGCCGGCCAGCCGCGCGGCGGTCCCGGCCTGCGTGCCCGCGGGAACGACCGGGCGCAGGTCCGCCTCGACCGCGCGCAGGCCGTCCCGGATCGCCGGCAGCAGGCCGGCCGGCAGCAGTCCGGCGGCGGTGAGCTGCTCGGCCTTCTTCTCCAGCGGCGTGTCCACCACGTCGTGCCCGCCGACGACGAGCTCGTCCCAGCCCGGCAGCACGCCCGGTGCGACGTCCAGCCGTTCGGTCACGCAGCCGTCCGGCGCGGCGAGGCGGGAGCGGATCGCGAGCAGTCCGCTGATCGCCGTCGTGGCCACGGAGCCCCGCGCGCCGATGAGCCACAATCCAGTACGGTCAGGCATCGATCACCCTTTCGGTCGACCTTGGTACGCCGACCCAGGACGTTCCGTTGCCGGCGCTGTCCTGCACCGCCTCCAGCACCCGCTGCACCTGCAGCCCGTCGGCGAACGACGGCTCCGGGTCGCGCCGCTCCCCGATCGCGGTCAGGAAATCGGCGATCTCGTGGGTGAAGGTGTGCTCGTACCCGAGCAGGTGCCCGGGCGGCCACCACGCACCCACGTACGGGTGCGCCGGCTCGGTCACCAGGATGCGGCGGAACCCGGCCTCGGCCGGATCGGCGTCACCGTCGTAGAAGGACAGCTCGTTCATCGACTCGAAGTCGAACGCCAGGCTGCCGCGCGACCCGTTGACCTCCACCCGCAGCGCGTTCTTGCGGCCCAGCGCGAACCGGGTGGCCTCGAAGGTGGCGACCGCCCCGCCGGTGAACCGGGCGAGGAACACCGTGACGTCGTCGACGTCGACCTCACCCAGCGCGCTGCCCGGCGCCGCACTCACCGGCCGCTGCCGCACGAACGTCTCGGTCATCGCCGACACCCCGGTGATGCGGTCACCCAGGATGAACTGGGCGGTGTCCACCGCGTGCGCGGCGATGTCCCCCAGCGCCCCGGACCCGGCCCGGTCCCGGCGCAGCCGCCACGTCATCGGTGTGGCCGGGTCGGCCAGCCAGTCCTGCAGGTAGGCGGCCCGGACCTGGCGGATCGTGCCCAGCCTGCCCTCGGCGACCAGCTTGCGCGCCAGCGCGATGGCCGGCACACGCCGGTAGTTGAAGCCGACCATGGCCCGCTGCCCGCGCAGCGCCGCCCGTTCCGCGGCCGCCGCCATCTCCTCGGCCTCGGCCACCGAATTGGCCAGCGGCTTCTCGCACAGCACGTGCTTGCCGGCCGCGAGCGCGGCGATGGCGATCTCGCAGTGCGAGTCCCCGGGCGTGCAGATGTCGACGATGCCCACGTCGTCGCGGGTGATCAGGGCCGCCCAGTCGGTCTCCACGTCCGGCCAGCCCTGCCGGGCGGCGGCGGCCTTCGTGCGTTCCGGGTCGCGGCCGCCGAGCACGGCCAGCCGCGGCACCAGCGGCACGTCGAAGAACCGGTGCACCGAGCGCCACGCGTGGGCGTGCACGGCGCCCATGAAGGCGTGCCCCACCATGCCGACGCCGATCACGGCGCCCGGGGTGGCCGCCGGGTCAGGAGTCGAAGGCGACATCGGCATAGGAATCGACGTTCTCCTTGGTCACCACGGCCGAGTAGGTCGTGACGGTCGCGGGGATCTCGTGCTCGGCGAGGTCGCCGATGCCCTTGCCCTGGCCGAGCAGCCGGGCCAGGGCGATCGCCGAGGACGCCATCGACGGGCTGTAGAGCACGGTGGCCTTGATGACGCTGCTGTCGGCCTTGACCAGGTCCATCATGTTGCGCGACCCGGCGCCGCCGACCAGGAAGAACTCCGACCGGCGGGCGCTGTCGACCGCTGCGAGGACGCCGATGCCCTGGTCGTCGTCGTGGTTCCACAACGCGTCCAGCCTGCTCGCCGACTGCAGCAGGTTCGCCGTCATCTGCTCGCCGCTCTCCGGGGTGAACTGCGCCGAGACGCGCGGTCCGACGCGGAACCCGTTCTTGGCCAGCGCGTCCTTGAACCCCTGGCTGCGTTCCTGGGTCAGCGGCAGCGAGTCGATGCCGGCGACCTCGCCGATCACCGGGTTGCCCACGCCCTTGCGCTTCAGCTCCGCGGCGATGTAGTTGCCGGCGTTGACGCCCATCCGGTAGTTGTCGCCGCCGATCCAGGTGCGGTAGGCCAGTGGCGTGTCGAACACCCGGTCCACGTTGACCACCGGGATGCCGGCGTCCATCGCCTGCTGACCGGCCTGGGTGAGGGCCTTGCCGTCGAAGGGCAGGATCACCAGGACGTCGACCTTCTGGTTGATCAGGGTCTCGACCTGGGCGATCTGCTGGTTGACGTCGTTGGTGCCCTCGGTGGCGGTGAAGGTGACGTCGGAGAAGCGGCCGGCCTGGGCGCGGGCGTTCTTCGTCATCGCCGCCATCCAGCCGTGGTCGGCGGCCGGCGCGGAGAAGCCGATGGTGACGTGCTTGCCGGGCTGGGCGTTCTGGCCCGCGGTGCCGGCGACGGCCTGCGGCGCGGACTGCGGGGACTCGTTGGAGGTGCAGGCGGCCAGCAGGGCACCGGCGCCGACGGCCGCGCCACCGGTGAGGAAACGGCGGCGGGCGAGGGAGGATGGTCCGGGCATGGGAGCTCCAGGGGGTCGTCGGGGAAGCGGTCGGGACGTGGTCGGGAAACCTGGTCCTAAGTGGATCGCCGGGCGCGCCGCCTGGTGCGGAACTGCAGGAGCACGGCGAGGACGATGATGGCGCCCTTGGCGATGTTCTGGATGTCGGTGTCGAGGTTGTTGAGCGTGAAGATGTTGCCGAGCACGGTGAAGATCAGGACACCGATGAGCGTGCCGATCAGGGTGCCGCGCCCGCCGGAGAGCAGGGTGCCGCCGATGACCACCGCCGCGATCGCGTCCAGTTCGTAGTACAGCCCGTTGGTGGAGGCACCCGATGTGGTGCGCGCGACGACCATCAGCGCCGCGATGCCGCAGCACAGCCCGGCCACGCCGTAGACGAGCGCGGTGTGCCGCTTGACGTTGATGCCGGCCAGCCGCGCCGCCTCGGTGTTGCCGCCGACGGCGAACGTGCGTCGCCCGAACGTGGTGCGGTTGAGCAGGACCCAGCCCACCACGAACACCGCGGCGAACATCCAGATCAGCACCGGGATGCCGAGCAGGTCACCGCGGAAGAACGCGAGGAAACCGCTCTGGCGCACCACCTGCGTGTTGCGGCCGCTGATCCGCTCGGCGAGGCCGCGGGCGGAGGCGTACATCGCGAGTGTGGCGATGAACGGCACCACGCGGCCGTAGGCGACGAGCACCCCGTTGACCAGGCCGCAGCCCAGCCCGACCGCCAGCGCGCAGATCACCATCACCACCGGGCCGAACGACTGCGTCGCCAGCGTCGTGGCCCACACGCCGGACAGCGCGACGATCGACCCGACGGACAGGTCGATCCCGCCGCTGATGATCACGAACGTCATGCCGACGCTCACCACGCCGATCGCGGCGGCCAGCCGCAGCACGGTGGACAGGTTGCCCTCGGTGAAGAACGCGTCCGGCCGGGTCAGCCAGCCGACCACGCACAGCAGGACGAACACGCCGAACAGGCCGGCCAGCCGGGCGTCCAGCGGAAACCGCCCGCGCACGGGCCTGGCCGCCGGCGCCGCCCGGGGTGGCGGGGCCTGCGTGGCCTCGGGCAACACCGACGAGGAGTCCTTCGTCATGCCGCACTTCCCTCCATCACCAGATTCAGCACGTCTGCTTCGGTCAGCTCGTCGGCGGGCGCCTCGCGGACCACCCGGCCCTCCCGCAGCACGAGCACGCGGTCGGCGAGCCCGAGCACCTCGGGCATCTCGCTGGAGACCAGCACGATCCCGACCCCGGACGCGGCGAGCTCGCGGATCAGCCGGTACAGCTCGGCCCGCGCGCCCACGTCGACGCCGCGGGTCGGCTCGTCCAGCAGCAGGATCGAGCAGCCCCGCACGAGCCAGCGCGCCACCACCGCCTTCTGCTGGTTGCCGCCGGAGAGCGTGCCCACCGGACGGCGCGGGTCGGCCGGGCGCAGGTCCAGCTGCCGCAGCCGCTCAGCCGAGTCGCCGAGCTCACGGGCGCGGTCGGTGAAGCCGAACCGGCTGTAGGCGGGCAGACTGGCCAGCGTCACGTTGTGCGCCACCGACATCTCCAGCAGCAGCGCCTGGCTCTTGCGTTCCTCCGGCGCCAGGCCGATCCCGGCGGCCACGGCCGCGGGCACGTCACCCGGCTTGAGGCGTTTGCCGTCCACGTGCACGGTGCCCGCGTCGGGTTTGCGGGCACCGAAGACGGTCTCCAGCAGCTCGCTGCGACCGGCGCCGACAAGCCCGGCCACGCCGAGGATCTCGCCGCGCCGGAGGGTGAAGCCGACGTCTTCGAACTCGCCGTGCCGGGTCAGGTTCGCCACCCGCAGCAGCTCCGCGGAACTGTCCACCGTGGATACGAGTCGTTCCGGGTAGACGGTTTCCACGCGGCGGCCGGACATCAGCGACACCAGGTGGCCGGTGGTCACGCCGGCGACCTCGAGCCCGGCGGCGACGGTCGCGCCGTCCTTGAGGACGGTGACCCGGTGGCCGATCCGGCGGATTTCCTCCAGCCGGTGCGAGATGTAGACGACGGCGACCCCGGTGGCGGTGAGCTCGGCGACGATGCGGAACAGGTTGTCCACCTCGTCGGCGGCGAGCGCCGCGGTCGGCTCGTCCATCACGATCAGCCGGGCGTCGTGGGCCAGCGCGCGGGCCATCGACACCAGTTGCTGCCCGGCCGCGGACAGGTCGGCGACCTCGCGGTCGGGGTGGATCTCCGGGTGTCCCAGCCGGGCCAGCAGCTCGCTCGCCGCGGCACGCGCGTGCCGGTCACGGGTGAAACCGGCCTGGGCGGGCTCGTGGCCGAGGAAGATGTTGTCCGCCACGGACAGCGCGGGAATGAGGTCGAGCTCCTGGTACATGGTCGCGATGCCGCAGCGCAGCGCGGTGACCGGCGAGGACAGCGTGACGGGCTCGCGGCGCCAGCGGATCTCGCCCGCGTCCGGCTGATGCGCCCCGGCGAGCACCTTGATGAGCGTGGACTTGCCGGCACCGTTCTGGCCGAGCAGGCAGTGCACCTCCCCCGCCCGCACCGACAGCTCGACCCCGTCCAGCGCCCGGACACCCGGGAACGTCTTGACGATGCCGCGCATGGTCAGCAGGTCTTCGGTCATCACGCCTCCACGCTCACCGGGGCGCCGGCCGGGGCCTGCGCCGGGTCGTCCAGCAGGGGCCGGATCGCGGCCTGCGCCGCGCCGGTGCCGACCGCGGTGAACCCGAGCCGGGACGGCACGATCCGGAGCCCGCCCGCCTCGGCGGTCACCGAGCGGGCGGTGAGTTCGGCGCGGATCGGCTCGGCGAGCCAATCGCTCAGCGGCGCGAAGTAACCGCCGAGCACGACCATCCGCGGGTCGAGCAGATCGGCCAGCACCGCGATACCCAGGCCGAGCGCGGTGCCCAGCCCGGCGAGCGCGTCCAGGACGCCGCGGTCGCCCTGCTGGGCGCGCCGGCGCACGATGGAGGTGCGCTGCGCCAGGTCCAGGGCGGGGTCACGCACCAGGTCGCCGGGCGCGGCGAAGGCACGCAGCAGCGCACCGACGCCGACGGCGGTCTGCCAGCAGCCGCGACGACCGCAGGCGCACGGCCGTCCGGCCGGTCCGAGCGGCAGGTGCCCGGCCTCGCCGGCCCGGATCAGGTTGCCGCCGGCGATCAGGCCGGCGCCGACGCCGGGGCCGCCGAGCAGGAACACGACGTCGGGGCAGCCGCGGGCGCTACCCCGGTCGGTTTCGGCGACGGCGGCGAGGCCGGCGTCGTTGCCAACGACGATGCGCTCCGGCGGCAGGCCGGTGCGGGCGGCGAGGCCGTCGGCGAGGGCGACGTCGCGCCAGCCGAGCCCGGGCGCCACGCGGACCGTGCCGGCACCGACGAGGCCGGGCACCGCGACGGCGATCCCGGCCACCGTGCCCGCACCGCTCCCGCCGTCCACTTCGGACATCGCGGCGGTGACGAGGGCGGCGAGTTCGTCGAGGGTGCGCTCGGGGCCGAGGGCACGCACGTCGGCGGCGGTGCGGCGCCGGGTGGTGGCGGTGCCGGAGAGGTCTAGGAGGGTGCTGCCGACGTGGCCGGCGTCCAGTTCCAGGCCGAGGCCCCAGGTGCCGCGCGGGCGCAGCTCCACCAGCTGACCGGGCCGGCCCTGCCCGCCCTCGTGGCGCCCGCCGGACTGGACCAGTGCGCGGGCCTCCAGTTCGGCGACGAGGTTGGAGACCGTCGCCTTGCTCAGCCCGCTCCGGGTCGACAGCTGCGCCCGGGACTGCGCACCGTGGCGGCGCAGGAGCCGGACGAGCAGGGCGAGGTTCGCCCGGCGGACACCGGCGCGGTCGGGCGGCCGGTCGAGGAGAGGGGGCACCGCGGAGCTCCACTTCGTCGGGAAACTGACCGGATCTCAGTGCTCGTGACTACCGGCCTACTCTGACCGGCTGAGTACTTCTGCCACAATCCGGCAAAAGGAGTAACAGTCAGATCGTTACTTATGAACCAGATTGCCGAAAGTGTGCTCGACGCCGGACGAGCTTCAGGCCCGAATCCGTCCGCAGTTCGTGCCACCCTGCGGGCATGACCACACCACGACCGTTCCGCGTCGCCGTGCCGCAGGCCGACCTCGACGAGCTCAACGCGCGGCTGGCGCGCACCCGCTGGCCCGACGAGCTGCCCGGCGCAGGCTGGGCCTACGGCGTGCCCAAGGACTACCTGAGGGACCTCGCCGGCTACTGGCGGACCGGGTACGACTGGCGCTGCCACGAGGCCCGGCTGAACCGGATCCCGCAGTTCACCACGACGATCGACGGCCAGACGGTGCACTTCCTGCACGCGCGCTCCCCCGAGCCGGACGCGACGCCGCTGATCATCACGCACGGCTGGCCCAGCACCGTGTACGACCTGCTGGACATCCTGGGCCCGCTGACCGATCCGCGCGCGCACGGCGGGGACCCGGCGGACGCCTTCCACGTGGTGGCGCCGTCGGTGCCGGGGTTCGCGTTCTCCGGCCCGACCCGCGAGCCCGGCTGGGGCGTGCGCCGCACCGCCAGCGCCTGGGCGGAGCTGATGCGACGGCTGGGCTACCGGCGCTACGGCGCCCAGGGCGGCGACTTCGGCAGCATCGTGTCCCCGGAACTCGCCCGGATCGCGCCCGAGGACGTGCTCGGCGTGCACGTCAACGCGCTGGCGAACGCCGCGACCCCGATCGATCCCGCGGAGCTGGACGCCCTGAACGCGGCGGAGCGGGAACGGGCCCGCGACAACCAGCGGTGGTGGTACGGCCACTCCGGCTACGCCACCCAGATGTCGACGCGGCCGCAGACGCTCGCCTACGCGCTGAACGACTCCCCGGCCGGGCAACTCGCCTGGAACCTGGAGTGGTTCGCCGACTGGGACCCCGGCCACAGCGAGCAGACCCCGGTCGAGCGGGACGCCATCCTCACCGACGTGACGATCTTCTGGCTGACCGGCACCGCGGGCTCGGCCGCCCGGCTCTACTACGAGGCGGTCCCGGAGGCGTGGGGCCGCCGCCCCGCGCGCTCACCCGTGCCGACCGCCGTGGCGAACTTCCCGGGCGACCGGGCGATCCGCGGTCTCGCGGAACTGTCCAACACGGTCACGCGGTGGACGAACCATCCCCGGGGCGGGCACTTCGCCTCGTTGCAGGCCCCGGACCTCCTGGTCACCGACATCCGGGAGTTCTTCCGGACGCTCAGGCCGGCCCGCTGACCATGTGCTCCCCGGCAGACCGTGCCGGAACCACATCCGCCGGCCGTCCGGGTGATCCCGGCCGGCGCGTGGCGCACCGGACAGGAGCGCGCCCACCGCGCTGGTGAGCAGCGGCGCACGAACTTTGTTCCGCGAAATGCGAAACTCTGGACACTTTCGACGGAAGCTGCCTACGTTGACCGGCGCACGTGGCAAGGGGGTCGGTTCCCACTCGCTCGAAGGAGAAACCCGTGTCCCACTCGTCGTTCAACCGCCGCGGTTTCCTGCGCACCGCGGCCGGGGCGACCGTCGCGGTCAGCGCCGTGGCGCTCGCCGGGTCGCTGCCCGCCGCCGCCGGCCAGGGTCGTCTCGTCCCGCAGAACCAGATCGGCATCCAGCTCTACAGCGTCCGCGACAAGGTCTCCCAGCTCGGTTTCCGCGCCGTGTTCGAGGAGCTGTCCCGCATCGGCTACCGGGAGATCGAGTTCGCCGGCTACACCCAGAGCACCTCGATCCTCGGCAGGCAGATCACGGTGCCCGAGATCGCCCAGCTGCTGAAGGACTTCGGCCTCAAGGCGGTCGGCAGCCACGTCGGGCTCGGCAACTTCCGCACCAACCTCCAGGGCGAACTGGACAACGCCGAGATCCTCGGGCTCGAGCACATCGGCACCGCCAACGCCCCCAGCAATGTGAACACTGTGGACGGTTACCGGGCGGCGGCCGAGGAGTTCAACCGGATCGGCGCCGCCGCCGCCGCTCGTGGCCTGAAGTTCTACCAGCACAACCACGCCGGCGAGTTCGCCTTCGCCACCGACCGCCCGGACGTGCGCCTCTACGACGTGTTCTTCGACCACACCGACCCGGACCTGGTCTACCTGGAGATGGACGTGTACTGGGCCTACGTCGGCCGGTACCGCTTCCCCGGCTTCGACCCGGCCGACTACATCACCCGCGCCCCGCACCGCTACCCGTTGCTGCACCTCAAGGACGGCGACGAGAACCCGGCCAACCCCAACGGCTACGACATCGTCGAGTTCGGCGCGGGCGACCTGCCCTACAGCCAGTTCCTGCGCCGGGTCCACGGCCGCGGCCGCTACCACGGCATCTGGGAGCAGGACACCGCCCCCAGCACCCAGCCCAGCCCGCCCGGCTCGTTCGGCGCGGCACTGCGCAGCTACCAGGCGCTCACCGAGCTCCGCGGCTGATCTCCCTCCCCGTCCTCCCCGTCGAAATCCCCATCGGAGTGATCTCGCGATGCACCCTGCCCTGAGACGGTTGATCACCGCCGCGGCGGTGACGGCCCTGGCGGTGCTCGGCCTCGCCGCGCCCGCCTCGGCCCACGACGAAGACCCCGCCCTGCATTGGGACAACTACGAAAAGGTCACGCTCACCAAGAACGTGGGCGAGCCCATCGACCTGGCCGTGCTGCCGGAGGGCCGGGTCCTGCACACCGCCCGCAGCGGCGAGCTGCGGCTGACCGACCCGAAGACCGGCGTCACCAAGGTCGTCAACACCATCCCCGTCTACCAGAACTCGGAAATGGGCCTGCAGACGGTGACCCTGGACCCCGGCTTCGCCGAGAACCACTGGGTCTACCTGTACTACTCCCCCAAGCTGAACACCCCGGCCGGCTCCGCGCCGAACACGCTGCCCGCCGGTGCGGACGACTCGTACTGGAAGCAGTGGGAGGGCTACGACGTCCTGTCCCGGTTCAAGTGGACCGGCGACGCACTGGACCTGAGCACCGAACAGGAGATCATCCGCGTCACGACCAACCGCGGCCAGTGCTGCCACGAGGCCGGTGACGTCGACTTCGACGCGCAGGGCAACCTGTACCTGGCGACCGGCGGCAACACCCCCGCCTCCGGCCCGAACGTCAACGGCTACACGCCGATCAACGACGCGCCCGGCTACAACCCCGGCCTCGACGAGCGCCGCGGCTCCGGCAACACCAACGACCTGCGCGGCAAGATCCTGCGCATCCACGTCAACGACGACGGCAGCTACACGATCCCCGACGGCAACCTGTTCGCCCCCGGTACGCCGCTGACGCGCCCGGAGATCTTCGTGATGGGCCTGCGCAACCCGTTCCGGATGACCGTGGACAAGGTGACCGGCGCGGTGATGTGGGGCGACTACGGACCCGACGCCGGCACCGCCGACCCCAACCGCGGCCCGATGGGCTATGTCGAGTGGCAGAGCACGACGAAGCCGATGAACTCGGGCTGGCCGTACTGCACGGCCGACAACTCCCAGCCCTACCGGGACTTCGACTTCGCCACGCTCACCCCCGGCCCGGCGTTCGACTGCGCCGCACCGGTCAACGACTCGCGGTGGAACACCGGTCTGCGCACCCTGCCGCCGGCCACCCCCGCCACGCTCTGGTACGGCGACCGCGACAGCGACCAGCCGTGGCCCGAGCTCACCGCGTTCCGCTCCAGCAGCGGCCAGGCCCCGATGGCCGGCCCGGTCTACCACTACGACGCGAACAACCCGTCGCCGACGAAGTTCCCGCCGTACTGGGACGGCAAGGCGTTCTTCGGCGAATTCTCCCAGGACTACGTCGCCGCGTTCACGCTGTCCGGCCCGGACGGCCCGGTGACGAAGCTGGAGAACTTCCTGCCCAACAAGGATCTGTCCACTCTGGGCCAGCCGATCTGGGACAACCCGATGGACCTGGAGTTCGGTCCGGACGGTTCGCTCTACGTGCTGGAGTACGGCGACGGCTTCTTCCGGCAGAACCCCGACGCCGGGCTGTACCGGATCGACTTCGCCCCCGGCGACAAGAGCCCGACCGCGCGGATGACGGCGACCCCGTCCTCCGGGCAGGCCCCGCTGACGGTGTCCTTCGACGCCACCGCATCGAGCGACCCCGAAGGCGGCGCGCTGACCTACGAGTGGGACTTCGACGGGGACGGCACGTTCGACGCCACCGGGCCGCGGGCGAGCCACACCTACACCGGCAACGGCCAGGTCGAGGCCCGGCTGCGGGTCACCGACCCGGCCGGCAAGCACGGCCTGACCTCGCAGCAGGTGACCATCGGCAACACCGCGCCGACGGTCACGCTGGCCGCGCCGGTCAACGGCGGGTTCTTCGACTGGGGTGACGCGATCCCCTACGCGGTGACGGTGACCGACCCCGAGGACGGCGGCACCCCGGTGTGCAGCCGGGTGGCGTGGGCGTTCGGCCTCGGGCACAACCAGCACGGGCACCCTGTCAACAGCGGCACCGGTTGTGCCGGTGCGGTGGCCACCCCGACCGACGCCGGGCACGGGGCGACCGAGAACGTCTTCGGTGTGCTCAACGTGACCTACACCGACAACGGTGCGAACGGGGTTCCGGGCGCGACCGGTGAGGCGCAGGCGATCCTCAACCCGAAGCTCATGCAGGGCGAGCACGCCGACGCCAGCAGCGGCGTGACGATCACCGACGACGCGACCGCGTCCGGGCTGCGCTCGGTCACCGGCTTCGATCCCGGCGACTGGCTGGCCTACGACCCGGTCAACTTCGCCGGCATCACCGGCGTGCAGACCAAGGCGCACGGCGCCGGGCGACTGCAGCTGCGGTGGAACGCTGCCGACGCGGCGCCGTTCGCGACGATCGACGTGCCCGCCGGGGACGGCTGGCAGACGGTGACCACACCACTGTCCGGGCTGCCCACCGGTGCCGGGAAGCTGTTCGTCACCTCCGGCGGCGGGGTCGACGTGGACGCCTTCACCTTCCAGGGGGCCGGCGTCGCGGACAAGACACCGCCCACGGTGACGGCCGCGCTGACGCCGTCCACCCCGTCCGGTGCGAACGGCTGGTACACCGGCAACGTCACCCTGACCGTGTCCGCCACGGACAACGGCACGGTGTCGAGCCGGCAGTACTCGCTGAACAACGGCGCGACGTGGGCCAGCGCGGCCAATCCGGTGACGTTGTCGGCCGAGGGCACGACCACCGTGCTGTACCGGGCGACCGACAGCGCCGGCAACGTGTCCGCACCGGGCAGCCTGACCGTCAAGATCGACAAGACGGCACCGGCGGTGACGGTCGGCGGGGTGACCGAGGGCCAGCACCTCGGCGACTCCGCCGCACCGGCCCCGGTGATCACCGCGACCGACCGGGCGTCCGGAGTGGCCACCACCGTGGCCACAGTGGACGGTCAGCCGGTCACCCCGGGCACGCCGGTGGAGCTGTGGCGGTTGCCGCTGGGCACGCACCAGCTGTCGGTGACGGTCACCGACCAGGCCGGGCTCACCACGACCAAGGTCGTGAGCTTCACGACCGGCACGTCGTTCGGTGACCTGCGGACGCTCGTCGACCGCTTCGCCGATGCCGGGTGGGTGACCAGGGTGGGCGCGATGCAGCTGCACAACGCGCTCGACCAGGCCCAGAAGCACGCCGACGCCGGACGGATCAACGCCGCCCGGGACGCGCTGCAGAACTTCGCAGCGGTCACCGGGGACGGCACGAAGGTCCGGGACGCGCTCGCCGCGGGGACACTGCGCCGGGACGCCACCGCCCTGTCGGGGTCGCTGACGTCCTGATCCGCCGCACACGAGGGCCACTCCCGGGGCATGGGCGCCGGGAGTGGCCCTCTGGCAGGATCAGCATCCATGCGGATCCGCTTGGTCCTCGCGGGCGTCGCGGCCGGCGCACTGCTCGCCGCCTGCTTCGCCCCCGCCGACGACCCGGCACAGCCCGGCGCGACGGCCGGTGCCCGCCCGGCCGGTCCGCCCGCCGGTCCCGGGTTCAGCGTCGTGGCGACCGGGGACGTGCTGATCCACCCGGCGCTGACCGACCAGGCCACCGCCGACGGTGGCGGCCGGCGGGACTACCGGCAATTGCTGGCCGGGATCCGGGACACCGTCAGCGCCGCCGACCTGGCGATCTGTCACCTGGAGACCCCGCTCGCGCCCGCGGCGGGCCCGTTCCGGGGCTACCCCGAGTTCAGCGCCCCACCGGAGATCGCGGGAGCGCTCGCCGCCACCGGCTACGACGACTGCTCGACCGCGTCGAACCACACCCTCGACCAGGGCGGCGACGGCGTGAACCGGACGCTGGACGACCTGGACCAGGCCGGCATCCGGCACACCGGGTCGGCCCGCACCCAGCAGGAGGCCCGCACCCCGCTGGTGCTCGACGTGCACGGGGTGAAGGTGGGGCACGTGTCCTACACGTTCGGGTTCAACGGCAGGAAACCGCCCACCGAGTGGGTGTCGAACACGCTCGACGCGGACGCCGTGCTGGCCGGGGCGCGGGCCGCCCGCGCGGCGGGGGCGCAGGTCGTCATCGCCAGCCTGCACTGGGGCACCGAATACCAGCACGCGCCGACGGCCGACCAGCAGCGCATCGCACAGCGGGTGCTGGCCGACCCGGCCGTCGACCTGATCATCGGCCACCACGCGCACGTGGTGCAGCCGATCGAGAAGATCGCGGGCAAGTGGGTCGCCTACGGGCTGGGCAACTCGATCGCCCGGCACTCCGAACCGCACGGGGACACCGAGGAGGGCCTGATCGGCAGGTTCCACTTCACCCGCAGCGGTCCGGGGTGGACGGTCGACCGGGCCGAGTACGTGCCGACCGTGCTCGACCTCGGGCCGCCGATCCGGCTGCGCACCACCGGCGACCCGGCGCTGAACCCCGCCCGCGCCGCGCAGGCGCTCGCCCGGACCGATGAGGTGGTCCTCAGCCGCGGCGCGGCGGCACAGGGCCTCACCCGCGGCTGACCGCCGCCGACTCCCCCGGATGCCCGGTCACGCCGGCTCGGCCTCCCGGTGCGGCGCCGGGCGCGCTTCGCCCGAGCCGGTACCGACCGGCAGCACCGCGCCGCCCTCGGCCAGGTACGCGCCGAGGTTCGCCGCGTAGCCGGTCACCATCGCCCGCCGCTGCACCGCGCTGGACGCCGCGTACTCGAACGCGGTCGTGCCCAGCGGCCGCACGTAGGCGCGCATCAGGCGGTAGAACCCGGTGCGCGACTCGTGGGCCGGCCCGAGCGGGTCCGGGTCCGCGCCGGAAAACGCGCCCGGTGAGAACGCCAGCCCGTGCGCCCGCGCCCGCTCCACCATCCAGTTCAGACTGATGTCGGCGAGCGCCCGGTCCGGATAGCCACCGCCGACATCGGAGTGCACACCGGAGAACCACACCTGTTCGACCCGCTGGCCGGCCGTGCCGGGGCGGGGGTGCCACAGCGCCGGCCGGAACGGCGGCCGCCGCTCGTCGATGGCCAGCGCCTGGAAGGCGGCGTCCACGCTCGAGCTCAGCTCGGTGTCGTGGAACTGCCAGCGCCGGTTCACGAGGTTGACCAGCCGCAGCCCGGACAGCGGGATGCCCAGGGCACCGACCGTGTCCCACACGCCGAGGAAGCGGATCCGGGTCTCCCGGGAGCGGGACCGGCGGAACAGTTCCGCCGCGGCGGACCGCGGGTGCGTCGCCGATCCGCGCGCGCGGTACAGCGCGTACGCCTCGCCGATCCGGTCCTCGTGCTCGGGGCGCAGGATGCCGCAGTTGCGCAGCAGACCGGCGAGGCTGCGCGCGGTGTAGGCGCCCCGGCTGAACCCGACCAGGAACAGCTCGTCCCCCGGGCGGTAGGTCCGCACCAGGAACCGGTAGGCATCGCGCACCGCGCGGGACAGCCCGAACCCGAACGCCCCGCCCCACAGCCGTTCGCCGGGCCGGGTCCCGACACCGGGGTGGTAGTAGACGCGTTGCTCGTGCCCGGCACCGTCCACCGGCGCGACACCCAGCGCGAACCGGGACACGTTGGTGGGCGCCGGCTGGTCCGGCGTGTTCCAGGTCCCGTCGCAGCAGATCACCAGGCGCTTGGTCATGCCACCTCTCCCCTCGACGCCAGTTCAGTCGCGGACCGGGCGCCCGCGGTTACCGGTGGCCGGGTGTGAACGGCGCCGTGATCGGGTACCTCCCGCGACGTGACAGCCCGCGACGACGAACCACTGGACCTGGGTGCGACGGAGCTGTCCGCCGCCGAGGAGCATCGCATCCGCGCCGAGCACGATCTCGACCGGCCACGGGTGTTCGACGAGCGCAACGCGGTGGACGACCGCGCGGAGACGCGGTCGACGTTGCTGCCCGAGGAGGAGCACGCCGGCAGCGCCGACCCCGAGGCGCAGGCCCGCGAGGTCCTGCGCGACTCGGACCTGCGCACGGAGGTCCCGGAGTCGGCGCCCGACACGATGATCGAGCGCCGCCGCCCGGAGGACACCGCCTGACTCCCCGGCCGCGATCCCCTACCGGCCGAAGATCGCCCACCCGTGGGCCGGCACGGTCGGCCACGGCTCCCGCCCGCCCGGGGAGGAGGAGTCCAGCACGCGCAGGCCGTCGATGCGCACCGGGAACCGGCGCGGTTCGTCGCCGGTGTTGAGCAGCGTGAGGATCTCGTCATCGCCGCTGCGCGAGCGCAGGGCGAGCTCCCGGTTCGTCAGGTGCTCCACCGACGTGCGCGCCCGCACCAGCCACGCGTTGCGCCGGCGCAGGCCGATCAGCCGCTGGTGCAGCCGGTACACCGGCCACCCGTAGGGCGCCAGCTGCGCGGGATCCGCCGGGAACTCCGGGCGGATCTCGTCGTCACCCCCGGCCCGGTCCTCCTTGATCCCGCGGAACGCCTGCTCGTCGCCGTAGTACACGCTCGGCACGCCGCCGACGGTGAACAGCACGGCCAGCGCGTGCGCCAGGTGCCGCTCGTCGGGCAGCGTGCTGGCGAGCCGGGTCACGTCGTGGTTGCCGGCGAAGGTCTGCGGCACGAACGAGCCGAGCAGTTCGTCGTGCCGGTTCAGCGCCCAGGCCAGTTCGAAGAAGTTCCCGTCGTGCAGGGAGCTCCAGATCGCCTTCCACAGCTCGTACTGGGTGACCGAGTCCAGGCCGCTGCGCGTGACGTAGCCGGCGTAGTCGCCGTGCAGCACCTCGCCGAGGAACCACGCGCCGGGGTACTGCCGGCGCACGCCGGGCAGGACCCGTGCCCAAAACCCGGCAGGCACCGCGTAGGCGGCGTCCAGCCGCCAGCCGTCCACGCCGCGGCCGAGCCAGTGGCTCATCACCCGCCCCACGTGATCGGCCACCGCGGGCTGGGTGTGGTCCAGCGCGACGAGGTGCCGGTGCCCCTCGAACACCGCGTAGTCGTCCCCGTCGCGGCGCCACCACTGCGGATGCCCGAACCCGCGGGCCACGTGGTTGAACACCCCGTCCAGCACGATCCGCATCCCGCGGTCGCGGGCGGCGGCGACCAGCCGGTCGAAGTCGGCGTCGTCGCCGAGCCGCGGATCGATGCGGAAGTGGTCGGTCGTGTCGTAGCCGTGCGTCTCCGACGCGAACACCGGACCGAGCAGCAGACCGGAACAACCCAGTTCGACGGCGTAGTCGAGCCAGCCGGCCAGCCGGCCCAGGCGGTGCTCGGGCGGACTGCCCGCCGGCAGCGCACGCGGTGGCGCGCCGGTGAAGCCGAGCGGGTACACGTGCCACCAGATCACGTGGTCGGCCCAGGTCGCGTGGTCGGCCGGGTGCGCCATGCGTTCTCCTCGTCTCCTCGTGTGGCGGCACCCGCCGCGGACCGGGATCCTGAACGGGTGGATGCCGACCTGACCGCCCTCGCGCACGCCCATGGTGTGGCCACCCGGTACGAAAACGCCGAGCAACGCGAGGTGGAGGTCGAGCCGGACGTCGTCGTGGCCGTGCTCGCGCAGTTCGGCGTGGACGCGTCCGGGCCGGACGCGGTCCGCCGCGAGCTGGCCGCGGTCCGCGAGCGGCGGGCGGCCACCCTGCTGCCCCCGACCCTCGTGCTGCGTGAAGGTACCGAACACGACGCGGGCGGGCGCGCCGTCCTGCACCTCGAGGACGGCACGCGCCGGGAGACCGACCGGATGATCCCCGGTGACCTGCCGCTGGGCTGGCACCGGATCGAGACCGCCGACCAGGACGTGGTGCTGGCCGTGGTGCCGCACCGGCTGCCCGAGGTGCCCCCGGCGTGGGGCTGGATGCTGCAGCTGTACGCGCTGCGCTCGGACGCCTCGTGGGGCGCCGGGGACTTCGCCGACCTGGCCGAGTTCGCCCGGCGCTCGGCCGCCGAACTCGGCGCCGGTGTGGTGCTGGTCAACCCGGTGCAGGCGATCAGCCCGGTGCACCCGGTCGAGCGGTCGCCGTACTCGCCGGCCAGCCGCCGCTACGCCAACCCGTTCTACCTGCGGGTCACCGCGACCCCGGAGTTCGCCCGGGCCGGCGAGGACCTGCGGGCGCGGGTGCTCGCCCTGCGGCCGGACACGGTGCCGCAACCGGAGCTGATCGACTACGACGCCGTGTGGCGCGCCAAGCTCGCCGCGCTGGAGCTGCTGTGGCCGGAGCACGACCCGGCACCGCTGGACGAGGCGGTGCACGACTTCGCGACCTTCTGCGCGCTGGCCGAACGGCACGGCCCGGACTGGCGGGAGTGGCCGGAGCAACTGCGTGATCCGCATCACCCGGCGGTCGCGGCGGCCCGCACCGAACTCGCGGACCGGATCGCCTTCCACGGCTGGCTCCAGCAGCTGTGCGAGGACCAGCTCGGCGCCGCGCGCGAGGCGGCCCGGGCGATGCCGGTGGGCATCGTGCACGATCTGCCGGTGGGCGTGCACCCCGGTGGTGCGGACACCTGGGCGCTGGGCGAGGCGTTCGCGGCGCGGGTGACCGTGGGCGCCCCGCCGGATGCGTTCAGCCAGCAGGGCCAGGACTGGAACCTGCCGCCGTTCCGTCCGGACCGGCTCGCCGAACTCGGCTACGCGCCGTTCCGCGACGTCATCCGCGGCGTGCTGCGGCACGCCGACGGCATCCGGATCGACCACGTCGCCGGGTTGTGGCGGCTGTGGTGGATCCCGCCAGGTGAGCCGCCCTCGCGCGGCACGTACGTGCACTACGACGCGGACGCCATGCTCGGGATCCTGGCGCTGGAGGCGCACCGCGCGGGCGCGGTCGTGGTCGGCGAGGACCTGGGCACGGTCGAGGCCACGGTGACCAAGACCCTGCACGAGCGCGGCGTGCTCAGCTCGGCGGTGCTGTGGTTCCAACGGGACTACGACACGCCCGGCCATCCGTTCGTGCCGCCCGGCGAGTGGGACCGCGACGCGATGGCGAGCATCACCACGCACGACCTGCCCACCGTGGCCGGCTGGCTCGCCGGCGAGCACGTGCGGGTGCGGGCCGAGCTGGGGCTGCTCGACGGGCCGCCGGAGAAGGAGCAGGCCGCCGCCGAGGCCGAGCGGTCGGACCTGCTCGGATTCGTTTCGGCTCAGGGGATCCCGGCCGGCGACCCGGTGACGGCGCTGCACACGCTGCTCGCGTCGGCCGCCTCGCGGCTGTTGCTGACCGCGCCGGCGGACGTGCTGGGCGAACGCCGCCAGCCGAACCTGCCGGGGACGACCGAGGAGTACCCGAACTGGCGCATTCCCCTGCCGGTCACGCTGGAAGCGTTCTTCGCGGATGCACGAGTGCGCCATGTCGTGAGCGCATTGCGCGCGGCGCGTCCGTTACCCGGGCGGAGTGCTTGAGAACGGCTACATTGGGCACACGTCCGAAGCCACCGCTCGCGAACGCTAGAAGGAGAACCTGTGCCGCCCTGGCCCGGAATGCCCTACCCGCTCGGCGCCACCTACGACGGTGTGGGCACCAACTTCGCCCTCTTCTCGGAGGTCGCGGAGTACGTCGAGCTGTGCCTGATCGACGCGGACGGCACCGAGGAACGTCATCGCCTGACCGAGGTGGACGGGTTCGTCCACCACGGGTACCTGCTCGGCGTCGGTCCCGGACAGCGCTACGGCTACCGCGTGCACGGTCCCTACGACCCGTCGCGCGGGCTGCGCTGCAACCCGAACAAGCTGCTGATCGACCCCTACGCCAAGGCGATCGCCGGTGACGTCGACTGGGACGAGGCGCTGTTCGGGTACCCGTTCGGCGCGCCCGGCGAGCGCAACGACGCCGACTCCGCCGCGCACGTGCCGCACGCGGTGGTGGTCAACCCGTTCTTCGACTGGGGTGACGACCGCCCGCCGCGCACGCCGTACAACGAGACGGTCGTCTACGAGGCGCACGTGCGCGGCCTGACGATGAACCACCCCGAGGTCCCGCCGCGGCTGCGCGGCACCTACGCGGGGCTCGCGCACCCGGCGGTGATCGACCACCTGACGAAGCTGGGCGTCACCGCGATCGAGCTGATGCCGGTGCACCAGTTCATCACCGACCACGGGCTGAGCGAGAAGGGCCTGCGCAACTACTGGGGCTACAACACCGTCGGCTTCTTCGCCCCGCACGAGGGGTACGCGGCGCTGCCCGAGCAGGCCGGCCAGGTGCAGGAGTTCAAGGGCATGGTCAAGGCCCTGCACGAGGCCGGCATCGAGGTGATCCTCGACGTCGTCTACAACCACACCGCGGAGGGCAACCACCTCGGCCCCACGCTGTCCATGCGCGGTATCGACAACCATGCGTACTACCGGCTGGTCGAGGACGAGCCGCAGTACTACATGGACTACACCGGCACCGGCAACTCGCTGAACGTGCGCCACCCGCACACCCTGCAGCTGATCATGGACTCGCTGCGGTACTGGGTCACCGAGATGCACGTGGACGGGTTCCGGTTCGATCTCGCCGCCACCCTGGCCCGCGAGTTCTACGACGTGGACCGGCTGTCCACGTTCTTCGACCTGGTGCAGCAGGACCCGACCGTGAGCCGGGTGAAGCTGATCGCCGAGCCGTGGGACGTCGGCCCGGGGGGCTACCAGGTGGGCAATTTCCCTCCACTGTGGACAGAGTGGAACGGCAAGTTCCGGGACACGGTGCGCGACTTCTGGCGTGGCGAGCCGGCCACGCTCGGCGAGTTCGCGTCCCGCCTCACCGGGTCGTCGGACCTGTACCAGGACGACGGCCGCCGCCCGTACGCCTCGGTCAACTTCGTCACCGCGCACGACGGCTTCACACTCCAGGACCTGGTGTCCTACAACAGCAAGCACAACGAGGCCAACGGCGAGGACGGCCGCGACGGCGCCGACGACAACCGCTCGTGGAACTGCGGGGTGGAAGGGCCCACCGACGACGCGGAGGTGCTCGCGCTGCGCGCCAAGCAGCGCCGCAACCTGCTCGCCACGTTGCTGCTGTCGCAGGGCGTGCCGATGCTGCTGCACGGCGACGAGATGGGCCGCACCCAGCAGGGCAACAACAACGTTTACTGCCAGGACAACGAGCTGTCCTGGATGGACTGGTCGCTCGCGGACACCAACGCCGACCAGGTCGAGTTCACCGCCGCGCTCGCGGCGTTCCGCAAGAAGCACCCGGTGTTCCGGCGCCGCCGGTTCTTCGCCGGGAAGCCCATCGGCAAGGGTGAGGAGCTGCGGGACATCGCCTGGTTCACGCCGTCGGGCGAGGAGATGAAGGAGCAGAACTGGGACGACGGCTTCGGCAAGGCCATCGTCGCGTTCCTCAACGGCGAGGGCATCAACGACCTCGACGCCCGCGGCATGAAGGTCACCGACGACTCGTTCCTGCTGGCGTTCAACGCGCACTACGAGGACATCGAGCTGACCCTGCCGAACGCCGACTACGGCGCGGGCTGGGCGGTCGTGGTGGACACCGAGGCCGGCACGGTCGCCGAGGAACCGGGTGAACCGGTACCGGCGGGCGGCTCCCTGAACCTGCCCGCCCGCTCGCTCGTGGTGCTGCAGCGGGTGGGGGCATGACGCCACCTTCGTCGACCTACCGGGTCCAGCTGCGCCCGGAGTTCACCTTCAGCGACGCCACCGGTCAGATCCCTTACCTGCGCCGGCTCGGCGTCGGCGCGCTCTACGCCTCGCCGGTGCTGGACGCCACGCCCGGGTCGACCCACGGCTACGACGTGGTCGACCCGGCGCGGGCCCGGCCGGAGCTGGGCGGTGAGGAGGCCCGGCGGCTGCTGGCGAAACGACTGCGGGAAGCCGGGCTGGGGTTCGTCGTGGACATCGTGCCCAACCACATGGCGGTCGAGGTCGCGAAGGCGAACCGGTGGTGGTGGGACGTGCTGCGGCGCGGTCCCGGGTCGGCGCACGCCGACTTCTTCGACATCGACTGGCGGCGCGGCAAGGTGCTGCTGCCCGTGCTCGGCGACGACGCGGACGTGGCGGAGCTGCGCATCGACGGCGACGAGCTGGTCTACTACGACCACCGGTTCCCCATCGCGCCGGGCACCGGCGAGGGCAGCCCGCAGGAGGTGCACGCGCGCCAGCACTACGAGCTGGTGGGCTGGCGGCGCGGCAACGCGGAGCTGAACTACCGCCGCTTCTTCGACATCACCACCCTCGCGGCGGTGCGGGTCGAGCTGCCGGACGTCTTCCACGCCACGCACGACGAGGTGCTGCGCTGGGTGGCCGAGGGCGAGGTCACCGGTCTGCGCGTGGACCACCCGGACGGTCTCGCCGACCCCGGCGGCTACATGCGGATGTTGCGCGCCGGCGCGCCGGAGGCATGGCTGGTGGTGGAGAAGATCCTGCATCCGGGCGAGGACCTGCCGCAGAGCTGGCCGGTCGACGGCACCACCGGCTACGACGCCCTGCGTGAGATCACCGGGCTCCTGGTGGACCCGGCCGGCGAGGCGCCGCTCACCGAACTGGCGCGGCGGCTGGGCCAGCCGGTGGACTACCACGAGGTGGAGGACCGGGCCCGGCGGCTGGTCACCGACCGGATCCTGGTCGCCGAGGTGCACCGGATCGCCGCGCTGGTGCGCGGTGTCGAGCAGGAGGCCGCGGCGGGTGCGGTCGCGGAGACGATGATCGCGTTCCCGGTCTACCGGTCCTACCTGCCCGAGGGTGCGGCGCACTGGGCGGCCGCGATCGCCGCCGCCCGCGCCGCGCGACCGGACCTGGCCGAGGCGATCGACGCGCTCGACTTCCAGGTGCGGGAGGACCCGCACGGCGAGCTGGCCACCCGGTTCCAGCAGACGTCGGGGATGGTGGTGGCCAAGGGCACCGAGGACACCACGTTCTACCGGTACACCCGCTTCGCCGCGCTCAACGAGGTGGGCGGGTCGCCGAACGACTTCGGCGCGGACGTGGCCGCGTTCCACACCTCCGCCACCGCGCGCGCCGCCGGGTGGCCGGCCGCGATGACCACCCTGACCACGCACGACACCAAGCGCTCGGAGGACGTGCGGGCACGGCTGGCCGTGCTGTCGGAGATGCCCGGGGAGTTCGCCGACGCGGTGACGCGGTGGACCGCGCGGCGCGGCATCGACGAGCCGTCGCTGAACCTGCTGGCCTGGCAGACCCTGGTCGGCGCCTGGCCGATCGAGGCGGACCGGCTGCGCGGCTACCTGGACAAGGCGGCCAAGGAGAGCAAGCTCCGCACCACCTGGACCGACCACGACGAGGAGTTCGAGCGGGCGGTCGCGGCGTGGCCGGACGAGGTGCTCGGCGACGCGGAGCTGCGCGCGGAGGTCGAGGCGTTCGCCGGGCGGGTGCGCGGCCCTGGGTGGTCGAATTCGCTGACGCAGAAGCTGGTCCAGCTCACCGCGCCCGGCGTGCCGGACGTCTACCAGGGCACCGAGCTGTGGGACTTCTCCCTGGTCGACCCGGACAACCGGCGGCCGGTGGACTACCCGGCGCGCGCCGCGCTGCTGGCGGAGATCGCCGGCGGGTGGCTGCCGGAGGTCGACTCCTCCGGCGCGGCGAAACTGCTCGTCGTGCACCGGGCGCTGACCCTGCGCCGGGACCGGCCGGAGCTGTTCACCGGTTACCGCCGCCTGCACGCCGAAGGTCCCGCAGCCGCGCACGCGGTCGCCTTCGAGCGGCGCGGGCTGATCACGGTGGGCACCCGGCTGCCGGTGGGCCTGGCCGCGGGCGGCGGCTGGCGGGACACCGTGCTGCCGCTGCCCGATGGCGAGTGGACGGACACGCTCACCGGGACCGTGGTCACCGGTCAGCTGTCGGCGATGCTGGCCCGCTACCCGGTGGCGCTGCTGGTGCGAGGAGAGTCATGACGTTCCGCGTCTGGGCCCCGGCGGCCCCGCGTGTCCGCGTGCGCAGCCGGGGAGCCGAGCACGAGATGACCGCCGGGGACGGGGGGTGGTGGTTCTCCGACGTCCCGGCGCCACCCGGGACCGACTACGCGTTCCTGCTCGGCGAGGACGGGAAAGCGCTTCCCGACCCGCGCTCGTCCTGGCAGCCGCAGGGCGTGCACGGGCCGTCCCGCGTCTACGACCACGCCGCGTTCGCCTGGACCGATCAGAGCTGGACCGGGCGCGCCCTGCCCGGCGCGGTGATCTACGAGCTGCACATCGGCACGTTCACCCCCGGCGGCACCTTCGACTCGGCGATCGACCGGCTGGACCACCTCGCCGACCTGGGTGTCACGTTCGTCGAGGTGCTCCCGGTGAACTCCTTCGACGGCACCGGCGGCTGGGGCTACGACGGCGTGCTGTGGGGGGCGGTGCACGAGCCCTACGGCGGGCCGGACGGGTTCAAGCGGTTCGTCGACGCCTGCCACGCCCGCGGGCTGGCCGTCGTGCTCGACGTGGTCTACAACCACCTCGGCCCGTCCGGGGCGTACCTGGACCGGTTCGGCCCGTACTTCGCCGGGCGGAACGACTGGGGCCCCGGGCTCAACCTCGACGGCGAGGGCTCCGACGAGGTCCGCCGGTACGTGCTCGACAACGCGCTGGGCTGGCTGCGGGACTTCCACGTCGACGCGTTGCGGCTGGACGCCGTGCACGCGCTGAGCGACCGGCGCGCCACACACCTGCTGGAGGAGCTCGCGGTGGAGACCGAGTCGCTGTCGGCGGCGGTGCGGCGGCCGCTGACGCTGATCGCCGAGTCGGACCTCAACGACCCGCGCCTGGTGACCGCGCGCGAGGGCGGCGGGTACGGCCTGCAGGCCCAGTGGTGCGACGACCTGCACCACGCGCTGCACGTCGCGTTGTCCGGCGAGACCAGCGGGTACTACGCGGATTTCGGGGCGCCCGGCGCGCTGGAGACGACGCTGCGGCAGGCGTTCTTCCACGCCGGCACGTGGTCGTCGTTCCGGGAGCGCACGCACGGCCGCCCGGTGGACCGGTCCCGGGTGCCCGGGCACCGGTTCCTGATCTACCTGCAGAACCACGACCAGATCGGCAACCGCGCCACCGGGGACCGGTTGTCCGCGTCGGTCTCCCCCGGCCGCCTCGCCTGTGGCGCGGCCATCGTGTTCTGCTCGCCGTACACGCCGATGATCTTCATGGGCGAGGAGTGGGCGGCGAGCACGCCGTGGCAGTTCTTCGCGTCCTTCCCGGACCCGGAGCTGGCCGAGGCGGTGCGGACGGGCCGCCGGCGTGAGTTCGCGCGGCACGGCTGGGGCGAGGCCGAGGTGCCGGACCCGATGGACCCGGCGACGGTCGAGCGCTCCCGGCTGGACTGGTCGGAACCGGGCCGGGCGGGGCACCGCGAGATGCTCGAGCTGTACCGGGCGCTGATCGCGCTGCGCCGGTCCCGGCCGGAGCTGGCGGACCCGTGGCTGGACCGGTTCGCCGTCCGGGCGGAGGGCTCGTGCCTGGTGCTGGACCGCGGCCCGCTCCGGCTGGTGTGCAACTTCGGCCCGGACGGCGTGGACCTCGGCGAACCGGCCGGATCGGTGGTGCTCTCCTGGGGCGGCGCGACGGCCGGTCACCTCCCGCCGGACACGTTCGTCCTGATCGACACCGCCGGTTGATCACGCCTGGTCACTTCCCGCCGGGACGGTGATCCGGATCCGCACCGATCGGCGGTGACGGAACTGTCGGGGGTGGCTGGGACAATCGGGACATGGCCATCCGACCTGCCACCGACAACCTGCTCGCCGGGCGCCCGTTCCCGCTGGGCGCGCACCCGGAGGGCGGGGGCGTCCGGTTCGCCGTGACCTCGACCGTCGCCGACGCCGTGGAGGTGTGCCTGATCGGCGACGACGGCACCGAGCGCCGCGTCGAGCTGACCGAGCGCACCTTCGGCGTCTGGCACGGCCTGGTGCCCGGGGTGACCTCCGGTCAGAAGTACGGCTACCGTGTGCACGGCCCGTACGACCCGTCCCGCGGCCTGCGCTGCAACCCGGCGAAGATCCTCGTCGACCCGTACGCCACCCGGATCACCGGCGCGCTGAGGGACCTGACCGCGGCGCTGGGCTACGCGGGCGATCCGATGCAGCACCGGCGGTCGAAGGTGGACTCGCTGGGCAGCGTGCCGCTGTCGGTGGTCAGCTCGCACGGCGGCCCGGACACCGGGGTGAAGCCGGAGGTGCCGTTCGAGGAGTCGGTCGTCTACGAAATGCACGTCAAGGGCTTCACGCAGCGCAATCCGGAGATCCCGGCGAACCTGCGCGGCACCTACCTCGGCCTGGCGCACCCGGCGGCCATCGAGCACCTGGTGCGGCTCGGGGTCACCGCGGTGGAGCTGCTGCCGGTGCACTGGTTCACCGAGGAGCCGTACCTGGTGCGCACCGGGCGGAAGAACTACTGGGGCTACTCGCCACTGGGTTACTTCGCGCCGCACACCGGGTACGCGAGCGAGCCGGGCCGCGAGGTGGCCGAGTTCCGCACCATGGTGGCCGCCCTGCACGCGGCCAACATCGAGGTCATCCTCGACGTGGTGTTCAACCACACCTGCGAGGGCGGCCTGGACGGCCCGACGCTGTCCTTCCGCGGGCTGGACGCCCCGGCCTACTACGTGCACGCCGGGCGCGGCAACGTGATCGACCTGACCGGGTGCGGCAACACCCTGGAGGCGCGGTCGCCGACGGTGATCCGGCTGGTCACCGACTCGCTGCGGTACTGGGCCACCGAGATGGGTGTCGACGGGTTCCGCTTCGACCTGGCCAGCACCCTGGGCCGGCCCGGTGGCGGCGCGTTCGACCGGGACTCGGCGCTGCTGACCGCCATCACCACCGACCCGGTGCTGTCCCGCTGCAAGCTGATCGCCGAGCCGTGGGACGTGACCGGTCACGGCTACCGCGTCGGGGACTTCGGGGCGCAGTGGGCGGAGTGGAACGGCCGCTACCGCGACACGGTCCGCGACTTCTGGCGCGGTGCCGCCGGGGTGGACGACCTGGCGTTCCGCCTGTCCGGCTCGTCCGACCTCTACGACCACAACCTGCGCCGGCCGTGGCAGTCGATCAACTTCGTGACCGCCCACGACGGGTTCACGCTGCGGGATCTGGTGTCCTACAACGAGAAGCACAACGGGGACAACGGCGAGGACAACCGGGACGGCACCAACGACAACCGGTCCTGGAACCACGGCGCCGAGGGCGAGACCGGCGACCCGGAGGTCCGGCAGCTGCGGGGCCGGCAGGCGCGCAACCTGCTCGCCACGCTGCTGCTGTCGACGGGCACCCCGATGCTCGTCGCGGGCGACGAGCTGTGGCGCACCCAGGGCGGTAACAACAACGCTTACTGCCTGGACGACGAGACCTCGTGGCTGGACTGGTCCGGCGACCCGGACGCGACGGCGATGCTGGCGTTCACCCGGCGGCTGGTCCACCTGCGTGCCGCCAGCCCCGCGCTGCGGCAGCCGGAGTTCTTCGAGGGCCGCACGACACCGACCGGACGGCCGGATCTGATCTGGTTCCGCCCGGACGGCGAGGAGATGACGGAGGAGGACTGGTTCGACGGCAGCCGCCGCACGCTGATGATGTGGATCGACGGCTCCAACAGCCAGTCCCGCACCCGCGAAGGCGAACTGATCGCCGACCACTCCTGGCTGCTGATCCTGCACGCCGGGGGCGAACCGGTGAAGGTGACGCTGCCCGGGCCGGAGTTCGGCGCCACCCTGAAACCCACCCTGGACACCACCACGCCCGACGGCAGCCCCGCCACGCCCGGCGCCCTGACGGCCGGCAGCCGGCTGACCCTGCCCGCCCGGTCGCTGCTGCTGCTGCGCGCCCCGCGCGACATCCAGGCGAGTTAGGCGGGAGCTGCCGCGATGCGCCGGGCCCTCCGGTCACGCTGCGCGATCCCGGCGGACCGGGACAGGCACCCGGGCGAAAGCAGCGGCACACACGATTACCGACGGGTAGGCCGGGGCATCCCGGTGCCGGCGCAGCAAGCCCTTTCGAGCTGACGCCCGTTGGGGTTGCCCGGCTTGCCTGAACACCGTTGAAGGGTCGACAGTGCGCGAGGACAGCGCCGGAACGGACCATGCCGTGAAGCTCCGGGTTACCAGCCGGTGACCACACTGGACACACGTGGCCCCCTGACGGAGAGTGAACCCCGAAGAGGTAGTTTGCGCACAGTCGCAGCTGGGTACTTCCTTTCGAAGACCTGTTTCTCCCCACCGGGCCGTCGGGTGGGGTCTGCACATTCCGACAACTTCTGGTGAGAGGGGCGCTGCCGATGACCGGCCGGCTCGGCATCGACGACGTGACCCCAGCGGTCAGCTGTGGCACCTATCCGGCGAAAGCGGTGGTGGGAGAACACGTTCCGGTCTCGGCGACGGTCTGGCGGGAGGGTCATGACGCGGTCGCCGCGACCGTCTCCTGGCGTGGCCCGAACGACCGGATCTCCCGCCGCACCCGGATGACCGAGCAGGGCACTGGTCTGGACCGCTTCGGCGCGGTCATCGTCCCGGACGCGGAGGGCCTGTGGACCTTCCGGGTCGACGCCTGGAGCGATCCGTGGTCGACCTGGAAGCACGCCGTCAAGGTCAAGGTCGCCGCGGGGCAGGACGCCCACGAGCTGGCCAACGACCTGGAGACCGGCGCCCGCCTGCTGGACCGGGTCTCGCGCCGCCCGGACCGCCGCCGGGAACGCGCACTGCTCGGCAGCGCCGCGCACGCCCTGCGCGACAGCGAGCGCTACCTCGCCGAACGCGTCGGGCCGGCGTTGTCCGTGGACGTCGACCGGATCATGCACGAGTACCCGGTGCGGGAACTGGTGACCAAGGGCAAACCGATGCGCATCTGGGTGGACCGGGAGCGTGCCGCATTCGGGTCCTGGTACGAGTTCTTCCCCCGCTCCACCGGCGGGTGGGACGAGCAGGGCCGCCCGGTGCACGGCACCTTCGCCACCGCCGCCGGGGCCCTCGACCGCGTCGCGCGCATGGGTTTCGACGTCGTCTACCTCCCGCCGATCCACCCGATCGGCCGCGTCAACCGCAAGGGCCGCAACAACACCCTCAACCCGGACGAGCACGACGTCGGTTCGCCGTGGGCCATCGGCTCGGACGAGGGCGGGCACGACGCGGTCCACCCGCAGCTGGGCACGCTCGACGACTTCGACGACTTCGTCGCCCGCGCCCACGAGCTCGGCCTCGAGGTCGCGCTCGACCTGGCGTTGCAGGCCGCCCCCGACCACCCGTGGGTGCTGAAGAACCCGGAATTCTTCACCACCCGCCCGGACGGCACCATCGCCTACGCGGAGAACCCGCCGAAGAAGTACCAGGACATCTACCCGATCAACTTCGACAACGACCCGGAGGGCATCTACGCGGAGGTGCTGCGCGTGGTGCTGCACTGGGTCTCGCACGGGGTGCGGATCTTCCGGGTGGACAACCCGCACACCAAGCCGCCGGACTTCTGGGCGTGGCTGATCAAGACGGTCAAGGACGCGCACCCGGACGTGCTGTTCCTGTCCGAGGCGTTCACCCGCCCGGCGCGGCTGTGGGGCCTGGCCAGGCTCGGCTTCACCCAGTCCTACAGCTATTTCACGTGGCGCACCACGAAGGAGGAGCTGATCGAGTTCGGCGTGGACCTGGTCGAGCACTGGGACGAGGGCCGCCCGAACCTGTTCGTCAACACCCCGGACATCCTGCACGAGTCGCTGCAGAAGGGTGGGCCGGGCATGTTCGCGCTGCGCGCCGCCCTGGCCGCGACCCTGTCCCCGTCGTGGGGCGTCTACTCCGGCTACGAGCTGTACGAGAACCAGCCGGTGCGTGAGGGCAGCGAGGAGTACCTCGACTCCGAGAAGTACGAGCTGCGCCCGCGTGACTTCGAGCGGGCGCTCGCCGAAGGGCGCTCGCTGGAGCCGTGGCTGACGAAGCTCAACGCGATCCGCCGGGCCCACCCCGCCCTGCAGCAGATGCGCACCCTGCGCTTCCACCACGTGGACAACGGTGCGCTGCTGGCCTATTCCAAGCAGGATCCGGCCACGGGCGACACCGTGGTCGTCGTGGTCACGCTGGATCCGCACCAGGCGCAGGAGGGGACGGTCTGGCTCGATCTGCCCGCTCTCGGGTTCGACTGGCACGAGCGGCTGATCGCGCACGACGAGGTCACCGGTGAGACCTGGGACTGGGGCCAGGCCAACTACGTGCGCCTGGAACCGTGGCGAGCGGTGGCACACGTCGTCGCCGTGCAACGGCGCCTGGCCGGGCAGGACTGAGCCACGGCCGGGACCGGGACACGGCCGGGACCGGCACAGCGGTTCCGACAACAGAGTTTCCCGCAACCGCGAGCCCCCGGCGCACCGACCGGCGCCGGGGTACTGGAACGCACCCGGATGAGGTGGGGAGAGGTGGAGTTCATGGACGAAGACGCCCGGCCCGACGCGGCGCTCGGTCTGGAGGGCATCCCGCACACCGGTGAGGCGATGACCCCCGACGGGATGCTGGTCGAGCCGCAGGCCGACGATTTCAAATCCGCGAAGCAGGCGCCGGACAACCCGCACTGGTACAAGTCGGCGGTCTTCTACGAGGTGCTGGTGCGCGCGTTCGCCGACTCCAACGGCGACGGCACCGGCGACCTGCGCGGCCTGGCCGGCCGCCTGGACTACCTGGAGTGGCTCGGCGTCGACTGCCTCTGGCTGCCGCCGTTCTACGCCTCGCCGCTGCGGGACGGCGGCTACGACATCAGCGACTTCCGGGCGGTGCTGCCGGAGTTCGGCACCGTCGAGGACTTCGTCTACCTGCTCGACGAGGCGCACAAGCGCGGCATCCGGGTGATCACCGACCTCGTCCTGAACCACACCTCCGACATGCATCCGTGGTTCCAGCAGTCCCGGTCCGACCCCGACGGGCCCTACGGCGACTACTACGTCTGGAGCGACGACGACTCGCGCTACGCCGACGCGCGGATCATCTTCGTCGACACCGAGACGTCCAACTGGACCTACGACCCGGTGCGCGGGCAGTTCTACTGGCACCGGTTCTTCTCCCACCAGCCCGACCTCAACTACGAGAACCCGGACGTGGCCGAGGCCATGCTCGACGTCCTGCGGTTCTGGCTGGACCTCGGCATCGACGGGTTCCGCCTGGACGCGGTGCCCTACCTGTTCGAGCAGGAGGGCACCAACTGCGAGAACCTGCCGCGCACCCACGAGTTCCTCAAGCGCTGCCGCAAGGTCGTCGACGACGAGTACCCGGGCCGGGTACTGCTGGCCGAGGCCAACCAGTGGCCCTCCGACGTGGTCGAGTACTTCGGCGACCCGGCCACCGGCGGCGACGAGTGCCACATGGCGTTCCACTTCCCGCTGATGCCGCGCATCTTCATGGCGGTGCGGCGCGAGTCGCGGTTCCCGATCTCGGAGATCCTCGCCCAGACGCCGAAGATCCCCGACGGCGCGCAGTGGGGCATCTTCCTGCGCAACCACGACGAGCTGACCCTGGAGATGGTCAGCGACGAGGAACGCGACTACATGTACGCGGAGTACGCCAAGGACCCGCGGATGAAGGCGAACATCGGCATCCGCCGCCGGCTGGCGCCGCTGCTGGAGAACGACCGCAACCAGCTCGAATTGTTCACGGCTTTGCTGCTCTCGCTGCCCGGGTCACCCGTTCTGTACTACGGTGACGAGATCGGCATGGGCGACAACATCTGGCTGGGTGACCGCGACGCGGTGCGCACACCCATGCAGTGGTCGCCCGACCGCAACGCCGGCTTCTCGGGTTGCGACCCGGGCCGGATCTACCTGCCCGTCATCATGGACCCGGTCTACGGCTACCAGGCGATCAACGTCGAGGCCCAGCGGGACAGCGGCTCGTCGCTGCTCAACTGGACCCGGCGGATGATCGAGGTCCGCAAGCAGCACCACGCGTTCGCCGAAGGCGACTTCGTCGAGCTCGGCGGGTCCAACCCGAGCGTGCTGGCGTACAAGCGCACCTGGATCCGTCCCGACGGGCGGCTGGACATCGTCCTGTGTGTGAACAATCTGTCGCGATTCCCGCAGCCGGTCGAGCTGGACCTGTCGGAACATCACGGTTGCACGCCCCTGGAGCTCACCGGTGGTGTTCAGTTCCCCGACGTCGGGGAACTGCCGTACCTGCTGACGTTGCCGGGGCACGGCTTCTACTGGTTCCAGCTGCTGGACGCGGACGCGAAGGCGAGGCGAGGTGAGTGACGTGACCGATCCCCGTGACCTGGTCGGCGCGCTGGTGACCGAACTGCCGGGGTGGCTGCCGGCGCAGCGGTGGTTCGCCGGGAAGGACCGCCCGATCACGGCGGTCCGCCCGCTGAGCTCGACCGTCCTGATGGAGGGCGACCCGCTGCTGGTCCACCTCGTGGTCGAGGTGGAGCAGGACGAGCGGCGCGAGCCGTACCAGCTGCTCATCGGCAGCAGGGCGCACCTGCCGGAGTACCTCGGTTCGAGCTGGATCGGCACCGAGCGGGGCCTGCCCTGCTACGAGGCCACCGGGGACGCCGACCTCACCAGCAGGCTGCTCGACCTGCTCGCCGCGGGCGCGCACGTCGGTTCGCTGCGGTTCGAGCTCGAGCCGGGCGCGCAGGTGCGCGGCGGGCTGCGGGCCCGGCCGGTGGGCGCGGAGCAGAGCAACACCTCGCTCGTGTTCGGGCACCACTACATCCTCAAGCTGTTCCGCAAGCTCACCCCCGGCGAGAACCCGGACCTGCGGCTGCACCGGGCTCTGCACGGGGTGGGCTGCAAGCACATCGCCGAGCTGCTCGGCTCCATCACCGGCGAACTCGCCGGGGAGCAGGTCACCATCGGGATGCTGCAGAAGTTCGTGACCGACGCGGTGGACGGCTGGGCCATGGCCACCACCAGCGTCCGTGACCTGATGGCCGATCCCGAGCTGCCCCCCGACGAGGTGGGCGGCGATTTCGCCGGGGAGGCGCAGCGGCTCGGCCAGGCTGTCGCCTCCGTGCACAGCGACCTGCGGCAGGCCCTCGGCGACGAGATCGCCGACGAGGGCGAGTTCGACCGCACGGTCAAGGCGATGCGGGATCGTCTGGACACCGTCGCCAGGGCGGTGCCCCAGCTGGCCGAGCACACCACGGCGCTGCGGGCCGCCTTCGAGAAGGTGCGGGCGGCCCAGGGCCCGGTGACCATGCAGTTCATCCACGGCGATCTGCACCTGGGGCAGGTGCTGCGCACCGTCACCGGATGGCTGCTGATCGACTTCGAGGGCGAACCGGCCGCGCCGGCAGCCGAACGGGTGGCGCTGCGCTCGCCGCTGCGGGACGTCGCCGGGATGCTCCGCTCGTTCGACTACGCGGCGCACCAGATGCTGATCGGCCAGGACGAGGACGACCCGCGCCTCACCGAACGGGCACTGGAATGGGCCCGGCGCAACCGGTCGGCGTTCTGCGACGGCTACGCCAAGGCCGCGCCGGAGACGATCGGCGACCCGCGCACGCACGCGGATCTGCTGCGTGCCTTCGAGCTCGACAAGGCCGTCTACGAGGTGGCCTACGAACACGCCAACCGGCCGGAATGGCTGAGCGTGCCGCTGGCGTCCATCGCCCGGATCACCGCAGGAGGCGAATAACCCGTGAACGCGGTCCCAGCCGAACTGCCCGGCGCGGCCCCGCCGCCCGCCGACATCGACCGGCTGCTCGCCGGCTCGCACCACGACCCGCACTCGGTCCTCGGGGTGCACACCGTGGGCGAGGCGGTGGTGGTGCGCGCGCTGCGCCCCGGCGCCCGCCGGGTCAGCGTCGTCGCCGCCGACCACAAGTTCGACCTCGAACGCGTCGTGGACGGGCTGTGGGCCGGGTCGGTGCCCGAACATCCCGGCGACTACCGGCTCGAGGTCGACTACGACGGTCAGGTGAGCGTGCTCGACGACCCGTACCGGTGGCTGCCCACGGTGGGCGAACTGGACCAGCACCTCATCGGCGAGGGCAGGCACGAGCGGCTGTGGGACGTGCTCGGCGCCCACCCCCGCTCCTACGACACCCCGGGCGGGGTGGTGACCGGCACCTCGTTCGCGGTGTGGGCGCCGACCGCCCGCGGGGTGCGGGTGATCGGCGACTTCAACGGGTGGGACGGCCGGTCGCACCCGATGCGCTCGCTCGGCTCGTCCGGGGTGTGGGAGCTGTTCATCCCGGGTGTGGAGATCGGCTCCCACTACAAGTTCCGCATCCTGGGCGCCGACGGCCACTGGCACGAGAAGGCCGACCCGCTCGCGTTCGCGACGGAGAAGCCGCCCGCCACGGCGTCCGTGGTCACCGCCTCGGCGTACGAGTGGTCCGACGCGGAGTGGCTGGCCAGGCGCGACGCCACGAACTGGGCCGGCGCGCCGATGAGCGTGTACGAGGTGCACCTCGGGTCGTGGCGGCCCGGCCTGGGCTACCGCGAGCTGGCCGACGAACTCGCCGGCTACGTGCAGGACATGGGCTTCACGCACGTCGAGCTGCTGCCGGTCGCCGAGCACCCGTTCGGCGGGTCGTGGGGCTACCAGGTCACCTCCTACTACGCGCCGACCGCGCGGTTCGGGCACCCGGACGATTTCCGGTACTTCGTGGACCGGCTGCACCAGCGCGGCATCGGCGTGCTCGTGGACTGGGTGCCGGCGCACTTCCCGAAGGACAACTGGGCGCTGGCCCGGTTCGACGGCACGCCGTTGTACGAGCACGCCGACCCGCGTCGCGGTGAGCAGCCCGACTGGGGCACCTACGTGTTCGACTTCGGGCGCAACGAGGTGCGCAACTTCCTGGTCGCGAACGCGCTGTTCTGGCTGGAGGAGTACCACCTGGACGGTCTGCGGGTGGACGCGGTGGCGTCGATGCTGTACCTGGACTACTCCCGGCCCGAGGGGCAGTGGGTGCCCAACCAGTACGGCGGCCGGGAGAACCTGGACGCGGTGCGGTTCCTGCAGGAGCTGAACGCGACCGTCTACAAGCGACATCCCGGTGTGGTGATGGTCGCCGAGGAGTCCACCGCGTGGCCGGGGGTGACGCGGCCGACGCACCTGGGCGGTCTCGGGTTCGGGTTCAAGTGGAACATGGGCTGGATGCACGACACGCTGCACTACCTGTCCCACGACCCGGTGTACCGGTCCTACCACCACAACGAGATGACGTTCTCGCTGGTGTACGCGTGGAGCGAGAACTTCGTGCTGCCGCTGTCGCACGACGAGGTCGTGCACGGCAAGGGCTCGCTGTGGGGCCGCATGCCCGGCGACGACTGGAACAAGGCGGCCGGTGTGCGGTCGCTGCTGGCGTTCATGTGGGCGCACCCCGGCAAGCAGCTGCTGTTCATGGGCGGCGAGTTCGGGCAGGAGCGGGAGTGGTCGGAGGAGCGGTCGCTGGACTGGCACCTGCTCGAGCAGCCGCTGCACGGCGGGATCCAGAAGCTGATGCGCGACCTGAACCGGGTGTATGCGTCCACTCCGGCCTTGTTCAGCGCGGACACCACGGCGGAGGGGTTCGCCTGGATCGACGCGAACGACTCCGGCGGCAACGTGCTGAGCTTCCTGCGCATCGGGGAGGACGGGTCCCAGCTGGCGTGCGTGGCGAACTTCGCCGGGATGCCGCACCACGACTACCGCGTCGGGCTGCCGGTGGCGGGCCGGTGGCGCGAGGTGGTCAACACCGACGCCGGGATCTACGGCGGGTCCGGAGTGGGCAACTACGGCACCATCGAGGCCGAGCCCGAGCCGTGGCACGGCCAGCCGGCCTCCGCGGTGCTGCAACTGCCGCCGAGCGGGGTGCTCTGGCTGACACCCGACGAGTGAGGTTCTAATGGCACGGGGTGCCACTCCCGCGGGAGTGGCACCCCGTGCCACGTCAGCTGTCGCTCCGCAGCGCCCGGCTGATCTGGCGGACCACTTCGGACAGCGGAGCCGAGGCCCGCAGCACCGCGACCACGGACTCGTCGTCCTGGTCACCGCGCGGCCCCGTCGTACCGGTGGTGCCGGTGCCGTCCGTGTCCGGGGTGTCGCCGAACGCGTCGATGACGAGGGCGAACGCCTCCTTGGCGTGCGCGTGCGCGTCCTCGGAGCCGCCGCTGCGCAGCCACCGGCGCAGCACGTGGTTGTGCGCCGCCGCGACGGCCGCCGCGGCGACCGAGCCGCGCAGGTCCCACAGCGGGTCGCCGGTGGCCTGGAACCGGGCCCGCAGGTAGGTCGCGAGCACGCGCTGGTAGCGGTCGACGCTCGCGACCTCCTTGTCCCGCAACGAGGGCACGGTGCGGGTGAGCGCGAACCGCTTGACCGACACCTCCGGGTCGTCGAGGTAGGAGTCCAGGACCAGCCCGACCCCGGCGCACGCCACCTCGAGGGGGTTCTGCCGGTCGTCGGCGTCCGCGAAGAGCTGCTCGATGCGGCCGAGGACCTCCTCGTGGTTGGGGAAGATCGCGTCCTCCTTGGACCGGAAGTACCGGAAGAAGGTGCGCCGCCCGACGCCCGCGGCGGAGGCGATCTCGTCGACCGTGGTGGCGTCGTAGCCCTGCTCGGAGAACTTCTCGATGGCCGCCACGGTCAGGGCGTGACGCAGCCGTCGGCGCCCCGCGGTGGTCCTGCCCACGCGCGGCCGCGGGGCGGACCGGGACTCGTCGGACATGGGCCGAACCTAACACCCCGGGCTTGCTAAGGGCACGCAGTGCCATTAGCATCACAGCCATCCACCACCGTTCCGGGCACTGCGCCTCTGGTGCCCCACCTCACCAGGAAGGGGGCCTGTCATGAGCGTCGATTCCGACCTGGGCACCAAGCGTCCGGGCAGCACGCCCGTGGACTACCGCCGCACGTTCGGCTGGCCGGTCCACTGGCACAACGGCACCCTGAACTTCGTGATCGGGGCCGGCATCGGGGCCGTGGCGGTACCGCGGTCCCGCGCCGAGCAGGTGCTGGAGAACCTGACGCGCCAGGGCTGCCGCGGCCCGGCGCTGAGCGTGCCCACCAAGCACGGTTCGGTGGTCATCTTCCTCGTCGAGGCGGACATTCTGGGCAGCGACGCCGAGTTCCTCCCGCCCGACGTCCGGGTCCTCACCGCGGGCACCTCGATCCCGATGCCGGGCACCCACGGCGCCGCGAACCTCGCCCGCTGGATCGTGCCGCCGGACCCGCACCAGCGCTGGCTGCCCAGCCTGACGGCCGTCCTCGCCGCGATCCGCTCGGCCGGCCGCTACCGCTGACCCGCTATCCGGCGGCCGGGACGATGTTGCGGTTGCAGCGGAACATGTTGCGCGGGTCGTACCGGGCCTTGAGCCGCCGCAGGCGCTGGTGCAGTTCCGGCTCGTAGCCGGGCAGCGGCCAGTCCGGCACGTCGCCGTAGAGGAAGACCGGCAGGTGGCCGAGCGCCCACGGCGACAGGGCCCGCCGGATCGTGTCGTGCGCGTGGTCCTGCTCCGGCCCGGTGATCACCCGCACGACGTACCGCGCCGCGCGGTGACCCACGCACGCCGGTCCCGGCCGGGACATCGCCCCGCCCAGGTGGCGGATGTCCACCACGGCCCCGCGCGCCGACCGGACCTCCTCCAGCGCCTCCGCCGGCAGCTCCCGCAGCAGCACGTTCGTCGCGCGGTAGGGGTGCGGCTCGTCCGGGTCGCGGTGGATGCTCGGCGATTCGCGGTACGGCATGAGCCGCACGGTGTCCGCCACCCGCTCCCCCACCGCCCGCAACGGAGCCAGCAGCTCGTCGTCGGCCACCAGCGACGCCACCCGCACCGACGCCATCCCGTTCGGCAGGAGCGTGAGCGACGACGTGACCTCCTCGGGCACGGTCGCCGTCCACCGCTGCCACGCCGACAGCGCCTGCCCCGCCAGGGCCGCGTCGAACACGAGCTGGCCGCCGAACACCGCCGGCACCGCGACCAGGTCCACCTCCAGCGCGGTCACGATCCCGAAGTTCCCGCCGCTGCCGAGAACCGCGCCGAACAGCTCGTCCGCCGGGTCCAGGTTCCGCAGCCGGCCGTCGGCGGTGACGATCTCGATGCCGCGCACGTGGTCCGCGGCGAACCCGAACCGCCGCGCCAGCAGGCCGACACCGCCGCCGAGCGTGTAGCCGACCACCCCGACCGACGGGGACGACCCGTTCAGCGGGGCCAGTCCGTGCACCGCCGCGGCCTCGATCAGCGCTCCCGCACGCACCCCGGCACCGACCCGGGCGACCCGGCGCCGCGGGTCGACCGCCAGCTCCGTCATCCGTCGGGTGCTGACCAGCACCCCTTCCTCCACGGGCACCGACAACCCGTGCCCCGTCGCCTGCACGGCGACCGGCAGGTCCCGGACGGCCGCGTACTCCACCGCCTGCCGCACGTCCCCGGCGTCCCGGGCGGCGAACACCACGGACGGGCGGTGCCGGTAAGCAGTCTGGAATCCCGCGAGTTCGGCGTCGAAACCGTTGTCACCAGGCTTGAGCATCATGCCTCCAGCCTCGCGCCGGACGGCCCAGAAGTCCAAGATCTGGTTGGTCTAGCGACGATAACGCTCGGTTATGGCAGCCGGAGCTGGAGCGAGGCGAACAACCGGACCAGCGGATCCGCCAGGTCGAGGCCGGCCACCTCCGCCGCCCGGCGGACCCGGTAGCGCACGGTGTTCGGGTGGATGTGCAGCTTCGCCGCGGCGGAACGGACGTCGCCGAACGCGTCCAGGTAGGCCAGCAGCGAGGTCGCCAGCTCGCCGTGCTCCGCGCGCAACGCCGACAGCCGCGGGTCCCGCAGGCGCGGCTGCTCGGCCAGCACCGCCAGCGTCTCGCTGACCAGCACCTGCGACCGGACGTCGGCGAGCGTGGCCACCTCCAGGTCGAGGCCGCGGGACATCGCGTCCAGCACGCGGTCGGCCTCCTGCCGGGAGACGCCCACCTCGTCCACAGTGGACACGACCCGCCCGACCGCGGCCCGCACCGGGGTCTGCGCGCCCGCGGCCATCTCGCGGGTCAGGTCCAGCAGCACGCCCTCCACCCCCGGCGGCAGATCGGGCAGGAAGGCGTAGGTGCGGTCGCCGAGCTGGGTCACCAGGGCGCTGCGCCGGTACGCGGCCGCGTGCACCGAGATCACCGCCGCCAGCGCGGACCGGCGCAGTTCCAGCTCCGTGCGGTCCACCGGTTCGGCTTCGCGCGGCGCGAACGCCACCACCGCGGCGGGTTTGGCCGGGTCGGCACCGATCTGCCGGGCGACCGACACCGGATCGCTGCGCCCCTCGAGCATCCCGGCCAGCAGGTTCTCCCGGAAGCGCGTGCCGGCCGCGCTGCGCCGCTGCACCAGGTGCAGCGCGGCCACCCGGGCCGCGCCGACCATGGCCTGCTCGGCGCGGGCGGCGAGCGGCGCCGCGCCCTCCTGCACCCAGATCGTCCCGAGCGGCCGTGCACCCGCGTGCACGCCGATCGCGAGCCGGGTGCGGATGCCCAGGTCGGGCCGTTCTTCGATGCGCACGACCTCCTCGGTCGCCCGCAACCGCTGGTAGACGCCCCACTCGTGGAGCATCTTCAGGTACGGCGCGGGTCCCTGCCTGCCGAGAATGGACAACCGCCGTAGTTCGTCGACCTCGTCGTCGGACCGGGAGTAGGCCAGCACCCGGCTCGCGGTGTCCTCGATGCTGACGATCCCCCCGGTGAGCGCGGCGATCGTCTGCGCCAGCGAGAACAGGTCGCCGAGCGTCTCTCCCGCGTCCTCGTCCGCCGCGCCGCGGGCGGTCTCCAGCACGCCGCGCACCAGTGCGGCCAGCTGCTCCCACCGCACGTCGGCGGCGACGGCCAGCAGCGCGACCCCGGCGTCGGTGGCCGCGTTGCGCAGCAGCGGCAGAGCCGAGTCGGCCTCCACCTTGACGGCGACCGCGGCCGCGCCCCGGCGGCCCGCGGCGCGGATCAGCGGAACCGCCGCACGCCCGCGTGCTCCGATCACCAGCGCCAGGTCGCCCGGGCGCAGCTCCGGGGTGTCGTCGGGTTCGAGCACCACGACGTCGGAGATCTCGCCCTCCAGCCCGTCCGGCGCGACCTCCACCTCGACCAGCGGATCGCCGAGGGCGATCAGGATCTGCCGCAGGCTCATTGTTGTCCCATCCGACAAGCAGTACCCCGCAAGCCTAGCCGAACGGACAACATCCGGCGATCACCGTCTGCTTAGCGTTGAGGCACCAGCAAACCGATCGACGAGGAGCAGCCGTGGACGCCGTGACCACCGTGCCCACCCCGGCCAACGAGCCGGTTCTGCAGTACGCGCCGGGCAGCCCGGAGCGCGCCGAGGTGCAGGCGGCGCTCGCGGAACTGGCCAAGGAACCGGTCGAGCTGACCGCGACCATCGGCGGCGAGCAGCGGATGGGCGGCGGGCAGCGGGTCGACGTCGTCCAGCCGCACAACCACCGCGCGGTGCTCGGCACCCTCGGCTACGCGACCCAGCAGGACACCCGGGACGCGCTGGCCGCCGCCCGCGCGGCCGCCCCCTCCTGGCGCGCCCTGTCCTTCGACGACCGGGCCGCGATCCTGCTGCGTGCCGCCGACCTGCTCACCGGCCCGTGGCGCGCGAAGCTCAACGCCGCGACGATGCTCGGACAGTCCAAGACCGTGTACCAGGCCGAGATCGACGCCGCGTGCGAGCTGGCCGACTTCTGGCGCTTCAACGTCGCCTTCGCCCGCCGGCTGCTCGCCGAGCAGCCCGCCAGCTCGCCGGGGGTGTGGAACCGCACCGACCACCGGCCGCTGGAAGGTTTCGTCTACGCGATCACCCCGTTCAACTTCACCGCGATCGCGGCCAACCTGCCCACCGCGCCCGCGCTGATGGGCAATGTCGTGCTGTGGAAGCCCTCGCCCACCCAGAGCTTCGCCGCGCACCTGACGATGCGGCTGCTGGAAGAGGCCGGGATGCCGCCCGGCGTGATCAACCTGCTGCCGGGTGACGGCCAGGCCGTCTCCGAGGTCGCGCTCGCCGCGCCGGACCTGGCCGGTATCCACTTCACCGGCTCCACCCGCACGTTCCAGCACCTGTGGTCGCAGGTGGGCGCGAACATCGCGAACTACCGCACCTACCCGCGGATCGTCGGCGAGACCGGCGGCAAGGACTTCGTGCTCGCCCACCCGTCGGCCGATCCCGCGGTGCTGCGCACCGCGCTGATCCGCGGCGCGTTCGAGTACCAGGGGCAGAAGTGCTCGGCCGCCTCGCGTGCCTACGTCCCCCGCTCGGTCTGGACCCGGATCCAGGACGACTTCCTGGCCGAGGTCGAGTCGCTGCCCATGGGTGACGTCACCGACCTGGGCAACTTCCTGGGCGCGGTGATCGACCGGCGGGCGTTCGACAAGCTGGCCGGCGTGCTGGACCGCGCCCGCGGGGACGACCAGCTGGAGATCCTCGCCGGCGGCACCGCCGACGACAGCGAGGGCTACTTCGTGCGGCCGACGGTGCTGCGGTCGGACAACCCCGGGCACGAGGTGTTCACCACCGAGTACTTCGGCCCAGTGCTCGCGGTGCACGTGTTCGACGACGCCGGGTACGACAGCGTGCTGCGCCAGCTGGAGAGCGTGGCGCCGTACGGGCTGACCGGGTCGATCATCGCGACCGACCGGGCGGCGATCGCGCACGCCGGCGAGGAACTGCGGTTCGCGGCGGGCAACTTCTACGTCAACGACAAGCCGACCGGCGCGGTCGTGGGCCAGCAGCCGTTCGGCGGTGGCCGGGCGTCGGGCACCAACGACAAGGCCGGGTCGATCCACAACCTGCTCCGCTGGGTGAGCCCGCGCTCGATCAAGGAGACGTTCGTGCCGCCCACCACCGTCGGCTACCCGCACCAGGGCTGAGGAGGACCACCGTGCTGCGCACCGCATTGCTCACCGCGGCCGGATCGCCGGCCTGCCGGTCGCTCGTCGAGCGGTCCCCGCTGACCCGCCCGGTGGTCCGCCGGTTCGTCGCGGGCGCCGGGGTGGACGACGCGATCACCGTGACCCGGGAGCTGGCCGGCAGCGGCCGGCTGGTCACGCTCGACCACCTCGGCGAGGACACCACGGACGCGGCGATGGCCGCGGCCACCGTCAAGGCCTACGTCGAACTGCTGGCCCTGCTGGCCGACTCGGGGCTGGCGGACCGGGCCGAGGTGTCGGTGAAGCTGTCCGCGGTCGGGCAGCGCCTGCCCGACGGTGACCGGGTGGCCCTGGACAACGCGCGGCGGATCTGCGAGGCCGCGGCCGCCGCCGGCACCACGGTCACCCTGGACATGGAGGACCACACCACGACGGACGCCACGCTCGGCGTCCTGCGCGAGCTGCGCGCGGACTTCCCGTGGGTGGGCGCGGTCCTGCAGGCGTACCTGAAACGCACCGAGCAGGACTGCCGGGACCTCGCGTACCCGGGCTCACGCGTCCGGTTGTGCAAGGGCGCCTACTCCGAGCCGCCCTCGGTGGCCTACCCGGACAAGTCCGAAGTGGACCGGTCGTACGTGCGCTGCCTGCGGGTGCTCATGGCGGGCGAGGGCTACCCGATGGTGGCCACCCACGACCCGCGGATGATCGCGATCGCCGCGGAGCTCGGCAAGGACCGGCCGGGCTGGGAGTACCAGATGCTGTACGGCATCCGGGACGCCGAGCAGCGCCGCCTCGCGGGCGGGGGCCGGATGCGGGTGTACGTGCCCTACGGCGACGAGTGGTACGGCTACTTCATGCGGCGGCTGGCCGAGCGGCCGGCGAACCTGGCGTTCTTCCTGCGGGCGCTGCTCACCGGCTGAGGCCGGAGTGTCTCGTCCACCCGGGACCGTGTCCCGGGTGGACGAGACCGCCGGGGCCGCTGCTACTGCGCGGCGGCGTGCCGCTCCCCCGGCAGGCCCGTCCGCCGGCCGTGGGTGCCGCGCCACAGGCCGCGGTGCGCGAGCTCCGGCAGCACCCCCTCGGCGAACCAGTACGCCTCCTCCAGGTGCGGGTACCCGGACAACACGAACTCCTCGATACCGAGCGCGTGGTACTCCTCGATCAGGTCCGCGACCTCACCGTGGCTGCCCACCAGTGCGGTGCCGGCACCACCGCGGACCAGGCCGATGCCGGCCCACAGGTTCGGGTGGATCTCCAGCCCGCGCACCCCGCGGTCCAGGCCGCCGCCGTGCAGCGCGACCATGCGGCGCTGCCCCTCCGACTCGCTCGCGGCCAGCTGCGCCTGGGCCTTCGCGACCTGCTCGGGGCTCAGCGCGTCGAGCAGCTTGGCCGCCTCCGCCCAGGCCTCCGCCGAACTGTCCCGGGAGATCGTGTGCAGCCGGATACCGAACCGGATCGTCCGGCCGCGCGCCTGCGCCAGCTCCCGCACCCGGCGGATCTTGTCCGCCACCTGTGCCGGCGGCTCGCCCCACGTCAGGTACACGTCGGCGTGCCTGGCCGCGACCGGCAGCGCGGCCGGGGACGAGCCGCCGAAGTACAGCGGCGGCACCGGGTCCGGCGCGGCGAGCACGGTCGCGCCCGCCACCGACAGGTGCTCGCCGGTGAAGTCGAACGGCTGCCCGCGCCACACCCCACGGGCGATGGTGAGGAACTCGTCGGTGCGGGCGTAACGCTGGTCGTGGTCGTGGAAGTCGCCGAACCGCCGCTGCTCGACGGAGTCACCGCCGGTGACGATGTTGAGCAGCAGCCGGCCACCGGAGATGCGCTGGTAGGTGGCCGCCATCTGCGCGGCCAGGGTCGGCGAGAGCACTCCGGGCCGGAACGCGACGAGGTACTTCAGCCTGCTGGTCTCGCGGATCAGCGCCGCGGTGGTCAGCCACGCGTCCTCGCACCAGGTGCCGGTCGGCGTCAGCACGCCCTCGAACCCGAGCTGCTCGGCGGCGCGCGCGATCTGCGCCAGGTAGTCGATGCTCGGTTCCCGCTGCGCGGCCGGACCGAGGGACCGGTTGGCGTGGAACCGTTCCACGACCGTCCGGCCATCCCCGGAGGTGGGCAGGAACCAGTGCGGTGTGATGGTCATTTCTCATCCCCTCGCGGCGGCCAGGTCGGCGGCGTACCGGGTGTCGACGAACCGGGCGAACTCGACCTTGCCCGGCAGGACCTTCTCGCCGGTGAAGGCGTCGGCGAGCTCCTGTTCGGAGGCGATCACCCGGTCGTCCAGCGCGACCGGCACGTCCGGGCCGTTGCGGGCCGCGGCCAGCGCCACCCCGGGCGCCAGGCCGGTGTCGGCCGCCCACGCCTGCCCCCACTGGTCGCGGTGCGTGTCCGACCACCGCTGCGCCTTGGCGATGCGGACCACGAAGTCGCGGATCGCCGCGTTCTTGCCCGGGTCGGCCAGCGCGTCGTGCCCGGCGACCTCGAAGGAGTATCCGTTCGCGGTGCCGGTCCCGTCGGCCAGCACGCGAGCGCCGGCCTCCAGCACCGCCTGCGAGGTGTAGGGGTCCCACACCGCCCACGCGTCGATGCGATGCTGGGTGAACGCGCCGTAGGCGTCGGCCGGTTGCAGGAAGGACAACTGAACGTCCTTTGTGGACATTCCGGCCTTGCGCAGGTTCAGCAGGATCTGGCCGTGGGCCGAGCTGCCCTTGGCGACGCCGATGGTCTTGCCCTTGAGATCGGCGATGGTGCGCAGTGGCGAGTCGGGTGGCACCAGCAGCGCGTCGCCGCGGACGTCGCCCTGCGCGGAGCTGACGACCGCGATCCTGGCGTTCGCGGCGGCGGCGAAGATCGGCGGCGTGTTGCCGACCGCACCGACGTCGATCGCGCCGCCCGAGGCGGCTTCCAGCAGCGGCGGGCCGGAGGTGAAGGTCGACCACTCGAGGTGGTACGGCAGACCGTCCAGCAGACCGGCGGCCTTGAGCAGGGCCTGTGAGCCGCCCTTCTGGTCGCCCACCTTGAGGGTCACCTTCGCCAGGTCGGCCGGGCTCACCGGCGGCGGCACCGAAGGGCCGCCCGAGGATCCGGTGGCACCGCCGCAGGCGGTGAGGCTCAGCACGAGCGCCGCGGTGGCGCCGAATGCGGCGAGGGTTCTAGGCAATCGCATGATCGGTCACTCCCAGATCGGCCAGCACCCTGGTCCGGAGGTCGAGGTGGTCGGACACGGCGCGCGGCCGCGGGCGGTCCAGGACGTGCTCGGCGACGATCCGCCCCTCCCCGAGCACGAGCACGCGGTCGGCGAGCAGCAGCGCCTCGTCCACGTCGTGGGTCACGAGCAGGACACCGGGCCGGTGCTCGGTCCACAGGTCCTCGACGAGGCGGTGCATCGCCAGCCGGGTCAGGGCGTCCAGCGCGCCGAACGGCTCGTCGAGCAGCAGCAGGCCGGGTTCCCGGACCAGCGCCCGGGCGAGCGAGACGCGCTGCGCCTCACCGCCGGACAGCGTGCGCGGCCACGCGGCGGCGTGACCGGCGAGGCGGACCTCGGCGAGCGCGCGCCCGGCGAGGTCCCGGTCCCGGCCGCGGCCGGGCAGGCCGAGGACGACGTTGCGCCACACCCGCCGCCACGGCAGCAGCCGCGGCTGCTGGAACGCCACGGACACCGTGCCGGCGACCCGCACCTCGCCCTCGATGCCGGCGTCCAGACCGGCGAGGATCCGCAACAGCGTCGACTTGCCCGAGCCGCTGCGGCCGAGCAGGGCGACGAACTCGCCGCGCCCGATGCCTAAGTCCACATCGGACAGTACGGTACGCGCGCCGAAGCGTTTGGTCAGGCCGCGCACCCGGGCGATCAGTTCGCGCGCCATCGCAGCGCCCTCCGTTCGATCAGGCGGACCAGCGCGTCGGTGGCCAGGCCGAGCACGGCGTAGACGATCAGGCCGACGACGATCACGTCGGTGCGCAGGAACTCGCGGGCGTTGGTGATGAGGTAGCCCAGGCCCGCGTCGGCGTTCACGGTCTCGCCGACGATCAACGCCAGCCACGCCACGCCCAGCGACTGCCGCAACCCCACCAGGGCCTGCGGCACCGCGGACGGCAGCACGACGTGGACCAGCCGTTCCCAGCGGGTGTAGCCGAGGGCGGTGGCGGCCTCCACGAGGTGCTCGTCGACGCTCCGGATACCGGAATGCACGTTGAGGTACAGCGGGAACGCCACGCCCAGCGCGACCAGGACGATCTTCGGTTCCTCGCCGATGCCGAACCACAGGATGAACAGCGGGATCAGGCCCAGGAACGGCAGGGTGCGCAGCATCTGCACGGGCGGGTCGACGAGCACCCCGCCCCAGCGGGACAGCCCGGCGATCACGCCCAGCACGAGCGCGACCGCGGCACCGGCGGCGAACCCGAGGCCCACCCGCACGATCGAGACGGCGAACGCCTCACCCAGTTCCCCCGAGCGGGCGGTCTCGGCGCCGGCCTGCAGGACCGTCCACGGTGAACTGAGCTTGTCGGGCGGCAGCACCCCGGTCGAGGAGGCCAGCTGCCACAGGGCGAGCAACGCGACCGGACTGATCCAGCGGCGCAGATCGGGCAGGCGTCTTCGGGCCGGACGTGCGCGCGGCCCGGTTGCCCCGTCCGGGCGCACGAGAACGTCCGTTGCGGAAAGCGACACGGATTCTCCAAGTTTTCGCGGAAGGTTCGGGAAGAAATGCTTCCTCCCGGCCGCGAACGGGTCAACGGCGTCCCGGATCGCGGACCTGCTCCCGCTGACCAGCCCGGAGTTCCGTTCCCCGCTTGCCGAAAACGTTGACAGCACCCGGATTCACCGGTCAGGCTGCGAACGTGACCGACTTCCGCACCCTGACCTCCGTCGAAGGGCTTCCGCTGATCGGCGGCTCCGGCCGGTTCCGCGTCCTGCAGAACACCCCGCGGGGACTGCTGCTCGAACTCGAATACCCGGCGGGCGTGTCGTCGCCGGAACACGCGCACGACCACGACAGCTTCGTCTACGTGCTGTCCGGGGAACTCACCGGCACGGTCGACGGCGTGCCGGCCAGGCTGAGCCCCGGTGACACGGTGCTGCACCCGCGCGGAGTGCGCCACACGGTCAGCGCGATCACCGACAGCCGGTGGCTGGAGTTCAAGGCCCCGCCGCCGGAGGTGGGCCGGGTACTCCGGTGACGCCGGCGCGCCCGGGCCGGCCCGCGCCTGCCCGCCGGGCGCGGCCGGAACTCACGCCGCGCCGGTGAGCGACACCGGGTTCGGCCTGGTCGCGGACAGCGCGGTGACCGCGCTGGTCACACCCACCACCAGGAACGCGCCCAGCACCACGACGGCGATCAACGTCCACGGCACCACCAGGACGGCCTGCCCGGAGATCCGGGCGGCGGCCGAGGAGATGCCGGCCAGGGTCGCCGACGCCGCGAGACCGCCGAGCACCAGACCGATGGCGGTGACCAGGCCGGACTCCAGCACGGCGGCCCGCACCACCTGCCCGCGGGTCAGGCCGGTCACCCGTGCGACCGCGAACTCGCGGCGGCGGTCGGCGGCGGCGATCACCACGGCGTTGATCACCGCGAGCAGTGCGTACAGCCCGGACAGGCCCATCAGCACGGTCATGATGCCGGTACCGGTCCGCTGCTCGGCGGCTCCGGTCGCGGCGATCCAGTCGTCCACCGTGGACACCGTGCCGCGGGTGGTCACCGTCGCGGGACCCGCGCCGGGCGCGAGCCGGACGATCGTCTCGGTGGGTGCGGTGGCGAGCAGCCCGGCGGGCACCACCCCGGAGGGCAGCAGGAAGTCCGGCCCACCACTGAGGCTTTCCGGCATCACCGCCACCACCCGCAGGTCCCGTTCGCTGCCGCCGATGCGGGCGGTCACCACGTCACCGAGCGCGCCGGAACCGTCCGCGACGGCGATGGTGTCGCCGGTCAGAGCCGCGAGTGATCCGCTCGCCGGGCCGCGGGTGTGGATCGCGGCGTAGGCGCCGGGATCGACCACCGTCGCGAGCGCCTCGTCGGCCTCGGTGCCGTCCTCGTCACGGGTGACGACGGTGATCGGCACCCGGCTCTCCGGGGACACCACGCCGCCAGTGTGCACAGTGTCCGCAGTGTCCAAATCGGATGGTCCGGTCGTGGTCACCACGAGGTCGCCGCGGATGTCCGCGCGCCGTTCCCGGTCGGCCCCGCCGGCGATCGTGGCGAGTGTCCCGGCCTGCGCGACCAGCAACGCGACCAGCACGATCAGCGGCGCCGCGGTCGAGGCGCTGCGCCGGGCACCGTCGCGCAGGTTCGCCTGAGCCAGCCGCCCGAGCGGGCCGCGCAGGAGCAGCCCGGCCACCCGCCCGGCGAGGGGCACGACCAGCGGGCTCAACGCGGTGAGCGCGACCGCGGCGGCGAGCGCGGTGTTGATCGCCAGCGGGATGGCGCCCTCCGGCGGGGCGAACGCGGCGACGGTCGCCATGGCGATCGCACCGGCGAGGAACAGCACCCCGAAGAACCAGCGCACCGCGGTCATCACCCGGGCCGCCGCGCGGGTCTCGCGCAGTGCCTCGAGGGGCCGGACCTTCGCGGCCCGCCGGGAGGCGGCGAGCACGCCGATCAGCGCGACACCGGTCCCGGTGCCCGCGGACACGGCGAGGATCCAGTCCTGCCAGCGCGGGGTGAACGCCGCGGGGACGAACCCGAGGTCGCGCAGCAGCCGGGTCTGCAACCGCATCACCAGCAGGCCGAGCGGCACGCCGGCGGCGGTCCCGAGCAGGCCCAGCAGCAGCGCCTCCGACAGCAGCAGCCGGCGCACCTGGCCGCGCGCGGCGCCGGTCAGCCGCAGCAGCGCGAGGTCACGGCGGCGCTGGGCGACGGTGAAGGCGAACGTCGAGCTGACGATGAAGACGGCGAGGAACGCCGAGATAGCCAGGGTCATCGCGAGCAGGGTGATCGCCTCGGTGACCTCGCCGCCCGCGGTCGCGGCGGACACCAGGACCAGCAGGGACGACTGGACGAGCGCGACGCCGAGGCACACGGTGAGGATCGCGCCGAGGAACAGCGCCCAGCGGTCGGTGAAGGTGGTCCAGGACAGGCGCAGCATCGCTCACGCCTCCAGGGCGGCGAGACGGGCGGCGACCTCGCGGGCGTCCGGGGCCACGGCGTGGTCGACGACACGGCCGTCCCGGAGGAACATCACCGAGTCGGCGTGGGCCGCGGCGGCCGGGTCGTGCGTCACCATCACGACGCTGCGGTCCGCGCCGACCAGCTCGCGCAGCAGCGCGAGCACGCGGCGGGCGGCGGCGGAGTCGAGGGCCCCGGTGGGCTCGTCGGCGAACAGCACGCGCGGCCGGGTGACCATGGCACGGGCGATCGCGACGCGTTGCTGCTGGCCGCCGGAGAGCTCACGGGGGCGGTGCTTGCGGCGATCGGCCAGCCCGACCGCGGCGAGCACCGCGGTGACGTCCTTCGCCGACGGCCGCCGGCCCGCCAGGCGCATCGGGAGGGCGACGTTCTGCTCGGCGGTGAGCGAGCCGATGAGGTTGAAGCTCTGGAACACGAACCCGATCTCGCGGCGCCGCAACGCGGTCAGGTCGGCATCGGTGGCGGTGGTGATGTCCTGGCCGGCGACCACGACCTGCCCGCGGGTGACGCGTTCCAGTCCGGCGGCGCAGTGCAGGAGGGTGGACTTGCCGGAACCGGACGGGCCCATGACCGCCGTCCAAGACCCGGCGGGGAAGGTTGCGCTCACCCCGTCCAGCGCCCGGACCTCGTGCTGTCCGGCGCGGTAGGTCCGGGTGACGCCGTGCAGTTCGACGGCTGGTGTGCCCGAAGCCCGCACGGGGGCGGCCACGGTTTCCACGGGCGTTGTCATGACGGCAATCCCACCGCGCGGGCGGGCCCGCTGTCAGCGGTGCCGTCCACCCGATGCGTGGTGGGGCTGGCCCTACCGGGGACGCACCACCAGCACCGGGCACTCGGCCTGCTGGATGAGCGCCTGGCTGGTGGATCCCAGCAGCAGGCCGCGGAAGCCACCGCGGCCGCGGCTGCCCACGACCACCAGCTGCGCCTCCCGGCTGCGGGCCAGCAGCTCGTCCCGCGGCCGGTCCCGCACCACGACCCGCTCGACGCGCACGTCCGGGTAGCGCTCGCGCCGGCCGGCCAGCCGCTCGGCCAGCAGCCGCAGCTGGTCGCGCTCCACCTCCGCCCAGCCGGGGTCCGGTGCGGGCAGCGGTACCTTGGCGTCGCTCCAGGCATGCACCGCGATCAGCGGCACCGCGCGCCACGCGGCCTCGTCGAACGCGACCGAGAGCGCCTCCTCGCTGGTCGGGCTGCCGTCCACGCCCACGACCACCGGGCCGCCGGTGGCTGGGCGCCCGCGGACCACCGCGACCGGGCAGGTCGCGTGCGCGGCCACCGACACGGCCGTGGAGCCGGCGAGCATTCCGGTGAACCCGCTCCGCCCGGACGCGCCGAGCGCGAGCATCCGCGCGCTGCGCGACCGTTCGAGCAGCAGTGCCACCGCCGGCGCGAACGGCGTTTCGGTGGACACCGGGACCTCCCCCGCGACGCGCGCCGCGTCGGCGAGGAAGTCCTGACCGGCGCGCTCCAGCTCGTCGAAGAAGCTCTGCGGCATCGGCAGCCCGCCGTCCAGGCCGCTGGTGATGTCGGTCGCGTGGACCAGGCGCAACGCCAGTTTCCGCGAAACCGCCTCCGCCGCCGCCCACCGCACCGCGTCCAGCGCCGCCGCCGAGCCGTCCACGCCGACCACGATTTCGTCCGCCATTGCGCCCACGCTACCGAGCCTTGACCTCCAGCGCGCTCGAAGTTGCAGCCTGGCCCCATGCGAGTGATCGTGGTCGACCGGTTCGGCGGTCCCGAGGTGCTGCGGGTCAAGACCGTGCCCGATCCGCATCCGGGGCCGGGGCAGGTCGTGGTCGAGGTGAAGGTGGCGGGCGTGCTGTCGCTCGATACGGTGATCCGCCGGGGCGAGGGCGGGGACCGGTTCGCGGTGTCCCCGCCCTACGTGCCCGGCGCGGGCGCGGCCGGGCAGGTCACCGAGATCGGCGCGGGGGTGGATCCGTCGTGGTGCGGGCAGTGGGTGCTGGCCGATGTCGACGGCGGCGGCTACGCCGAGCAGGTGCTGGCGGCACCGGACCAGCTGATCCGCATCCCGCCGGGAGCCGGGCTGCGCGAGGCGATGGCGCTGCTGCACGACGGTGCCACGGCGCTGGCGGTGTTCGAGCGGGTGCGGGTCCAGCGCGGTGAGACCGTGCTCGTCCAGCCGGCTGGGGGTGGGCTGGGCATTCTGCTCGTGCAGCTGGCGCACGCGGCGGGAGCACGGGTTATCGGCGCGGCGCGGGGCGCGGCGAAGCTGGAGGCGGTGCGCGGGCTGGGCGCGGACGTCGTGATCGACTACAGCGAGCCCGGCTGGGCCGACCGGGCCGGGCCGGTGGACGTGGCGTTCGACGGCGTCGGCGGCGAGCTCGGCCGGGCCGCCGCGCGGCTGGTGGTGCCCGGCGGCCGGTACTCGAACTACGGCTTCGCGGGTGGCGCGCCGGTGCCCGCCGACGAGGTCGCGCGGCGTGGCGTGACGGCCTACGGGCTGGAGCAGCTGAGCGAGTACGAACCGGGCCGGCGCGCCCGCGCCGAACGCGTACTGCGGCTGGCCGCCCGCGGCGCGGTGCGCCCGGTGGTCGGGCAGACCTTCCCGCTGTCCCGCGCCGCCGACGCGCACCGGGCGCTGGAGAACCGGACGGCCACGGGCAAAACACTCCTGGTGGTGTGAGGTCAGCCCTGGTGGTGTGAAGTCAGCGCCGTGCGGTGACGACCGCTCCCGCCAGGACCAGGCCGCAGCCGAGCATCTGCACCGGTGACGGCCGCTCCCCCAGCACCAGCGCGCCCAGCACGACCGCGCCCACCGGCGTGAGCAGGAGCAGCACGGCACCGGCGTGGCTGGGCAGGCGCGGGCTGCCCTCCGCCACCAGCAGCCATCCGACGACCTGCCCGCACACCGCCACGACCAGCAGCCACCCGGCCGCGGCCCACCCCGGCGCGAGGTCCAGCCCGTAGCCGAGGGCACCCGCGACCAGGGACGCGATCATGGCCGCGGCGGTGACCACGAGGTAGGGCTGCCGCGTCCGGCCGTCCCGCCCGCCGCGGCGCAGCAGGAACAGGAAACCCGAGTAGCACAGCGCGGCCAGCGACGCGTGCACCGCACCGGCCACCGGCGCGGGCCCGGTCGCGCCGCCGAGCACACCCGCCGCCAGCACCACCCACCCCGGCCGGCACGGCGCGGACGACCGCCGTGCGGTCCAGCGGCCCGGCCCGTGCCCGCTCGCCGCCGGCGAGCAGCGCCAGCGGCGGCAGCGCGAACAGGCACCGGAAGAACGACGCGGTACCGGGCGCCGTCCCGGACAGTTCGATCAGCACGGCCGAGGCGGAGACGCCCAGCGCCCCCGTCGCGACTCCCCAGGCAGGTCGCATGTCGTGGGGCTACCCGTGAACCTAACGACCAAACTCCCTTAGACTCGTTATATGGTCATCGGTGGACATCGGGCACTGGAGCTGGTCAACACCGTGGCGTGGCGGCTCGACCCGGCGCGCACCGAGGAGCGGCTCCCGGACGACGACGCGCTGCGGCGCTGGGCCGAGGCCGCCGGCTTCACCCCCGTCGCCGTGGACGGTGGCGTGGCGGAGGTCCGCGCACTCCGGGAAGCGGCCTACCAGGTGCTGCGGCCGCTGGCCACCGGGACGGCGCCCGGGGATCCCGAGCCGGTGCGCCGGCTGATCGTCGGCGCACTCGGCCGGGCGGCGATCGCGTCGGTGGCACCGCTGGACTGGCGGATCGCGGTGCACGGCACCAGCGACCTCCCCGCGGCGCTCGCGCTGGAGGTCTGGCGGCTCCTGCAGTTCGAGGACCTCACCCGGCTGCGGGAGTGCGCCGACGAGGCGTGCGGCTGGCTCTTCCTCGACCGCAGCCGCAACGGATCACGCCGCTGGTGCAGCTCCGGCGACTGCGGCAACCGCGACCGCGCCCGCCGCCACTACCGCCGCACGCACACCTGAGCGCTTCACTCCACCCGGTCGAACTCCGCCCGCACCCCCAGCAACCGCACCGGTCGCGCCCAGTCGAACCGGTCCAGCAACGACAGCGCCGCGCGTTCGATCTCCGCACGGTCGCTCGTCGGGTCGGGCAGTGTCAGGCTGCGGGTGTAGGTGAGGAACGGCTTGAACCGCACCTTCACCCCGATCCGCACCGCGGGGCGACCCTCCGCCACCACGTCCCCGGCGACGCGGGCCGCCAGCGCCGACACCTGCGCGTCGATCTCCGCGCGGGCGGTCAGGTCGGTCTGGAAGGTGATCTCGCGACTGCGCGAGCGCGCCACGTACGGGGTCGCGGTGACCTCGGTGTCGCCCGCGCCCTGGGCGAGCAGCCGGTACCACGGGCCCATCGTCGGGCCGAACCGCGCGGCCAGCTCGTCCGGATCGGCCAGGCCGAGCCGCCGGACCGTGGTCAGCCCGGCGGCCTCGAGCTTCCGGGCCGTCTTCCGGCCGATCCCCCACAGCGCGTCGGTCGGACGGTCGGCCATCACCTCGACCCAGTTGGCGCGCGTGAGGCGGAAGATGCCGGCCGGTTTGGCGAACCCGGTGGCGATCTTGGCGCGCACCTTGTTGTCGCCGATCCCGATGGAGCACGACATGCCGGTCGTCTCCACCACCCGCGTCCGGACCTCCGCCGCGAGCGCCTCCGGATCGCCGGTACGCGCACCGAGGAACGCCTCGTCCCAGCCGATCACCTCGACCACCACCGGGAACGACCGCAACGTGGCCATCACCCGCTCGGAGACCTCCTCGTAGGCCTCTTTGTCGACGGGCAGGAACACCGCTTCCGGGCACCGCCTGGCCGCGAGCCGCAACGGCATGCCCGACTGGATGCCGAACTCGCGGGCCTCGTAGGAGGCGGTGGCCACCACACCCCGCTCCGCCGGGTTGCCGGACCCGCCCACCACCACCGGCCTGCCGCGCAGCTCGGGGTGCCGGGCGACCTCGACCGCCGCGATGAACTGGTCCAGGTCCACGTGCAGGACCCAGGTGTCCGGGCACACGCGGTCCAGGCTAGCGGCCACGCCGGCCCACCAGGCGGAAATGCCGGTGGCGGACATGCCTCCCGCCGCGGACGTCGATATCGTGCGGCGGGCTCCGTCCCCGGCGAGACTGCGCCACGACGGGCGCTGTGCACGGGAGGAGACGGACATGAACCGCGACGACGTGGCCGGGGTGCTGGCCGAGCCGGTCTCGCAGGAGCTGCTGGGATCGTCGATCCCGGCGCGGCTGGCCTACGCCGGGCTCGACGGCGAGCCGCGCGTCATCCCGATCGGGTTCTGGTGCGAGGACGGCAACCTGCTGATGGCGACCGTGCCGAACTCGGCGAAGGTCCCGGCGCTGCGGCGCGCTCCGCGGGTGGCCCTCACCATCGACACGCAGGACCGGTGGCCGCCGCGGGTGCTGCTGATCCGCGGCACGGCCCGCCTGACGGAGGTCGAGGGCGTGCCGGAGGGCTACGTCGCGGCGTCGCGCAAGCTGGTCCCGGAAGCGGAGTTCGAGGCATGGGAGCAGGGCGTGCGAGCGCTCTACGAACGGATGGTGGTGATCACGGTCGAGCCGCACTGGGCGAAGCTGCTGGACTTCGAGAACACGGTCCCGAAGGCTGTCGAGGACCTGATCCGGGAACGCCAGGGCCAGGACTGAGACGCCCTCGGCCGGCCGTTCTAGGCTCGGGTCATGCGGATCGTGTCGCTGCTGCCCGCCGCCACCGACATCGTGGCCGAGCTGGGCCTGGCCGATCACCTGGTGGGGCGCACCCACGAGTGCGACTGGCCACCGGGCATCGACACCGTGCCGGTGGTGACGAGCAGCGGCCTGCACGCCGCCATGAGCAGCCGGGAGATCACCGCGGCGGTCGGCGGCGCCCACTCCGGCTCCGCGCTCTACGCGCTCGACTCCGCGAAACTCGCCGAGCTGGCCCCGGACGTCGTGCTCACCCAGGATCTCTGCGAGGTCTGCGCGGTCTCCTACCGGCGCGTGTCGGACGCCGTCCGCCTGCTGGAGGCCGGGCCGCGGGTGCTGAGCCTGGAGCCCCGCACGCTGCCCGGGGTGCTCGACTGCCTCCGCCAGGTGGGTGCGGTCCTCGGCGTGCCGGAGGCCGCGCGCGACCGGCACCGGGAACTGTGCGCGCGGCTGGACGCCGTGCGGGCGCGGACCGAGCACCGGGACCGGCCGCGGGTCGCCGCGCTCGAATGGCTCGATCCGGTGTGGC